>NZ_JACAOY010000001.1:0-43115 GCF_013385985.1 Pseudomonas sp. B6002
GGTGTGTCTGGCAATGCTGTGCTAGCCAATCCACCGCTATCGCAGGCAAGCCAGCTCCCACATTTTGACCGTGCCGGCTCCTGCAGCGATGTGGGCGGGTCAGTCCGGGTTGGCCAGCCGTTGTACTAGCGCCGAGGCGCCTTTGTGCAACGGCTGATGCTTCAACCACACCGCGTTCACCACCATCGCCAGCCCGTTCTCGATGTTCTTGAAGTCCAACCGCCGCAACCGCCCTGCCGCCAGCAATGGCGCCACCGCCGACTGTGGGAAATTGCCCCAACCCAAGCCCGCCTCGACCATGTCCAGCGCCATGCCCAAGCTGTCGGTACGCCAATAGGATTGCCCCACGAGTGGGCGGCGATCGCTGAGAGGACTGTCCCGGCCCGCCACCAGAATCTGGCGTACCCGCACCAGGTCTTCCAGAAACGGCTCGCCTTGCGCCTGCGGATGGTGCGGGCCGATACAGGCGATCAACTGCTCACTGGCGACAAACTGAAAACGCTCCAGCACGTTCACGCTCAGCCCTGCAAACACCACGCACACCTGCACGCGCCCGCTGTGCAGCAACTGCAACACGTCATCTTGTGGCGCTGTCAGCACTTCGATTTCCAACAGTGGAAATTGCTCGCTGATGTCGGCGATGGCCGCGAGCAAACGCCGAGTATTGATATCCACCCCCACACCGATCGACAACTTGCTTTCCAGCCCCTGGGACAGTTGCAACGCATGCACCTGCAACTGCTTGAGCTGTTCGGCCATCAACCGCGCATGGGGGATCAGCGCCAGCGCGAGGTCGGTGGGCACCGGCTCGCGGTGGCTGCGATCAAACAACAGGTAACCCAGTTCGGCCTCAAGGTTGGCAATGCCCATGCTCACCGCCGAAGGCACCTTGCCCAGTGCCCGCGCCGCCGCTGAAAACGAGCCGCCCTCCACCACTGCCAGGAACACTTCAACGCTGTCGCTGGAAAAGCTCATCTCGCCACCTATCAATAAAACTGAAAGCTTCTGACTTTTTGTGTCAGCCATATTGACGCTATCTTCCGCGCCTAGTGACGTTCCTGTCACCCGAAAAAAGAGGAAGCGGTATGCAAGGCGTGAAACGCAAACTGGTGTATGTGTCGCTCTATGAGCTGATCGGCATGACCTTCTCGGCCCTCGGCCTGGCGCTGCTGTCCGGCACACACCCCTCCAGCACCGGGCCCCTGGCCGTGGTGATCACCACCGTCGCGGTCACCTGGAACTTCATCTACACCTCGCTGTTCGAGCGTTGGGAAAGCCGCCAGCATGACCGCACGCGCACAGTCAAACGGCGCATCGCCCACGCGGTAGGGTTCCAGCTGACGCTGATCGTGTTCCTGATTCCGCTGATCGCCTGGTGGATGAACGTGAATCTGGTGCAGGCGTTCCTGCTGGACCTGGCGCTGATCCTGTTCATCCCCTGCTACACCTTTGCCTTCAACTGGTTGTTCGACCGCACCTTCGGCTTGCCCGCATCGGCGCTGCCTGCCACATCGGCGTAGCTTCGAGCGTGCACCGCTGCTAGATTCCTTCAGGTCATCTTCAGCGACAGGGAAGCACCATGGGACACTCACTGAAAATCTTGGGCCGTACGTCCTCTATCAACGTGCGAAAAGTCCTCTGGACCTGCCAGGAACTGGGAATCGACTACCACCGCGAAGACTGGGGCATCGGCTACAGCCCCACCCAGTCCCCCGAGTTCCTCGCCCTGAACCCCAACGCCCAAGTCCCGGTGCTGATCGACGACCATGGCGTGCTGTGGGAATCCAACACCATATGCCGTTACCTCGTAGGCCTCTACCAACGCCACGACCTGCTGCCTGCCGAGCCCGCCCCACGGGCCCGGGTGGAGCAATGGATGGACTGGCAAGCCACCGAACTCAACCCGTCATGGGGCTACGCCTTCCACGCCCTGGTGCGCCAGAACCCGGACTACCAGGACCCGCAACGCATCAGCGCGGGCGTGCAGGCCTGGAATGACAAGATGGGTCTGCTGGAGCAACAGTTGCTCAAGACGGGCGCCTACGTGGCCGGTGATGAGTTCAGTCTTGCCGATATCCTCGTCGGCCTGTCGGTACATCGCTGGCGCAACGCGCCGCTGGAGCACCCACCCTACCCGGCGGTCGAGGCGTATTACCAGCGGCTCAGCCAGCGCTCGGGTTTCCAGAAGTTCGCCCTGGACGGTCACAACTGAGCCCCGCGCCATAAAACCTGCAAACACAAGGCCTTGGCGCAATAAATCGGTGAATGTGAGGCCAAACACAGGCAACTTCACATGCACCGATTTCCGTTAGCCAGCTAAGATTCCAGGCCACTGCTCCTGGAATCTCGCTCATGTCGACACTCACTGCCTCTGCCACGGACGGTATCGACCCGATCCGTGCCGCCCATATCAGCGCACGCATTGACCGCCTGCCCGCCGTCGCCACCGTCTGGCGCCTGGTGGCGCTGCTATCGATTGGCGGCTTTTTCGAGCTGTATGACCTGTTCCAGACGGCCTATATCAGCCCCGGCCTGATCAGCGACGGGCTGTTCCACACCGGCAGCGAGGGCGTGTTCGGCTTCTCGGACCAGGCCGCGTTCGCCTCGGCCACCTTCCTCGGCCTGTTCCTCGGCGCCAGCCTGCTCAGCCCGATTGCCGACCGTTTCGGGCGCCGCGCCATCTTCACCTTCGCGCTGGTCTGGTACACCGTCGCCACGGTGTTGATGGGGATCCAGACCTCCGCCCTGGGCATTATCTGCATGCGTTTTCTGGTGGGCATTGGCCTGGGAATCGAACTGGTGACCATCGATGCCTACCTGTCGGAACTGGTGCCCAAACGCATGCGCAGTTCGGCGTTTGCCTTCGCGTTTTTCGTGCAGTTCCTGTCGGTGCCGGCCGTGGCGCTGATGTCGTGGTGGCTGGTGCCCCAAGCTCCGTTTGGCATTTCTGGCTGGCGCTGGGTGGTGTTGGCCAGTGCAGTGTTTGCACTGTTTATCTGGTGGCTGCGCAAACGCCTACCGGAATCACCGCGCTGGCTGGCGCAGAAAGGCCGCTTCGAGGAAGCCAGTGCGATCCTCGACACCCTGGAAGCCCGCTGCCAGAAGGATCACGGCAAGCCCCTGGATGAACCCGAGCCCGAGGCCGTCAGCGTGCAAGGCAGCGGCCGCTTTGCCGATATCTGGCAACCGCCGTACCGTCGCCGCGCATTGATGTTGATCGTGTTCCATGTGTTCCAGGCCATCGGTTTCTTCGGCTTCGGCAATTGGTTGCCGGCATTGCTGTCGGGCCAAGGCGTCAGCGTGACCCACAGCCTGATGTACGCGTTCATCATCACCCTGGCCTACCCGCTGGGGCCGTTGCTGTTCGTGAAGGTGGCCAATCGCTTTGAGAACAAATGGCAGATTGTCGGCTCAGCCTTGGGCGCGATGATCTTCGGCAGCCTGTTCGCCCTGCAAACCACGGCGGTGGGCCTGGTGATCTGCGGGGTGATGATCACTTTCTGCAACGCCTGGCTCAGCTTCAGCTATCACTCGTACCAGAGCGAGCTGTTCCCCACCAACATCCGGGCGCGGGCGGTGGGGTTCTGCTATTCGTTCAGCCGCTTGTCCACGGTGTTCAGCAGCCTGTTGATCGGCTTGATCCTCGACCACCTGGGCACACCCGGCGTACTCGCGTTCATTGCCAGCAGCATGTTGATCGTGATGATCACCATCAGTGGGTTCGGGCCGCGCACGCGCAACCTGGCTCTGGAGAACATCGCCCACTGACGGCAAGGATCGGCCGTCGACAGGACAATACTTGCCGCGACGGCCGCGCCAGCCCCAATAAATACGGGGGCATGGCCCCCGGCACGCTATTTGCTCCACCTGTGGCACCGAACACACCCCAGGTGAGCAATCATGCTGATCAACAACAACACCCAAGCCATTTCCACCGTGCAACAGCTCAAGCGTGCCGACATGGACCCGGCCAACGCCGCCGCCAGCACGCTGTACAGCGGCGCCCTGCAAGCCGCGCAGCAAAGCGTGACCGTACCGGCCGCGCAAAAGGACCTGGACAAGGCCAACGACCGTATCGACGAGGCCTTCGCCAAGACCCGCGTGCAGTTGCAGGCCACCACCGCAGCCCCTGCGGCGACCACCGATGTGCCGGCAGCCGGTTCCAGCACCAGCACTGCCCGCGCTGACTTCACCGACTACATGAACAAAACCCCGGCCGAGCGTATCCGTGAGCAACTGCTCAAGGAACAGGGTTTGACCGAGGAAGAAGTGCAGGCCATGCCGCAGGAAAAACAGGACGCAATCGCCAAGCAAGTGGCTGAGCGCGTGAAGGAGCAGCAGGATCAGCAAGTTGCCGCCAAAGCCACTGACCCGGCACAAGCCGTGAAAGAAACCCTGGCCGCAATCTGACAAACGCCCCCCTGTAGGAGCCGGCTTGCCGGCGATGAGGCCCTTGAGTTCGATGTTGATCTCAGGGACGCCATCGCCGGCAAGCCGGCTCCTACAGGTATGGGTTACGCAGTCGCCGGTATGGGTTGTTTCAGTTGCAGAGTGGCGTTATTGCAGTTGCAACGTCGAATTGAACTGACTGATCGCATCCACCACATGCCGTGACCCTTCCTGAATCTCCAGGATCACCTGCCCCGCCTCATTCGCCAGTTCCACCCCCAGCCCCGTGCGGCTCAAGCTCGACTGCATGCTCGACACCGCGCTCACGGACAGGTCGTGGTTTTTGCGCACCACATCCACAATCTCCACCGTTGCCTGGCTGGTCCGTGCCGCGAGGCTGCGCACTTCGTCGGCCACCACCGCAAACCCGCGCCCGTGCTCACCGGCGCGCGCCGCTTCAATCGCCGCGTTAAGCGCGAGCATGTTGGTCTGCTCGGCGATGCTGCGGATGGTCTGCACGATGGCGCCGATGATGTCCGACTGCTTGCTCACGGCATCGATGCTTTGCGCGGCTTGGTTCAGGTCGTGGGAAATTTCTTCGATGATCTGCACCGTTTGCTGCACCACCTCCGAGCCTTTGCGTGCGCAGGCGTCATTTTGTACCGAGGTGGCATGAGCCGAATCCGCCGCGGTGCGCAGGGTGGTGACCTGATCGGTGATGTCACTGGCGAACTTCACCACCTTGTACAACCGGCCGTTGGTGTCGAAGATCGGGTTGTAGGACGCTTCCAGGAACAGCGTCTTGCCGTACTTGTTTTTGCGCTCGAAACGATGGGAGTGATATTCGCCGCGGTTGAGCGAGGCCCAAAACGCCTTGTACGAAGGCGAATCCACCTCGCTGCGGTGGCAGAACATGCTGTGGTGCTGGCCGATGATTTCTTCACGCGAGTACTGCACGGTGCGCAGGAAGTTGTCGTTGGCGTTGATGATCTGGCCCTGGGGGGTGAACTCGATCACCGCCATGGAGCGACTGATGGCGTCGATCAGGCTCTGGTTTTCGTGTTCATGGTGGACCCGCGCGGAAATATCCGACGCCACCTTGATCACGCTCTGCACCTGGTTCTGGCTGTCGAGCACCGGCATGTAGCTGGCCTCCAGCCACACCTCCTGGCCACGCTTGTTCAAGCGCATGAAGGTACCGCTTAGCGCTTCACCCCGCGCCAGGTCGCGCCACAACTTGGCGTAGGCCTCCGTGTGGGCGTAGGCCTCTTCGCAGAAGATCCGATGATGTTTGCCACGAATCTCCTCCACGGTGTAGCCCATGGCTTTGCAGAAGTTATCGTTGGCATCGAGAATCACGCCATTGCGGTCAAACTCGATCATCGCCATGGAACGGCTGATGGCGGCGAGTTTGGCGTTGGCTTCAGTGAGGGCACAGGAGAAACGTTCGATTTCTTGCAGGTCGGATTTGTGATGGCGGTTGAACATGTTCAGATCACCCTTGATTCCCGGCGCCTGGAAGGCGCATTCCATTCATAAGTTGGATAGAGCTGGCAAACCTTTCATGGGGAACAAACCAACCGAATCGCTTTATATGGCAAGCGTCATCACGGTTCAGGGTGAGCATAGACAGGGCTTGGCGCTATGCAAGGTCACTAGTCAGCCAGCATTTTTAACAATGCGCTGACCGCAGCGGAGGCCGGGCGGGTTGGGGAACCGACCAGGGCAAATTCGCGGTGCATCGGCACCGTCAACGGCATGACACGCAGGCCATTTCGCTGGGCCGGCAAGGCCATTTCGGGCACCAGTGTCACGCCGACGCCTTCGCGCACCAGGCTGAAGGCACTGTTAAACTCACGCACTTCCACACGAATATCACGCAGGCTCAGCCCGGCTGCGGCTCCCAGGCTGCGCGCGTTGGCGGTGCAACCACCGGTGGCCAGCACGAACGGTTGCTCCAGCAACTCCTCCAGCGACACCGTCGCTTCAGCCGGGCGCTGTGCGAACGCATGCTGGGCCGGCAGCACCGCCATCCAGAAATCGCGCCCCAGTACCGTGGCCTTGCGCTCGGGCTTGGGGTTGAGCACCACGCCCAGGTCGATCAGGTCGGCGTCCAGCAAGGTGTGCACTTCGCTGTCGGTGACATCCAGGGTGGTGACCTCGATACCGGGGTTCAACTGACGGAAGCGCTGCAGCAGCGGTGTCAAAAATGTCGCCAGCACCATGGGAAAACTCGCGATACGAATGCTCCCACGCAGCAGCGGGCGGGCTTCGTCGACGGTGGTCCGAATCGCCTGCAAGGCCCCGAGCATCACCCGCGCCTGTTCGATCACACTCAAGCCCAGGGCGGTCGGCAAGGTCTTGCGCGGCTCACGGGTAAACAATTGCGCACCCAGAGTCGCCTCCATGCCGGCCATGGCCTGGCTGGCGGCGGATTGGGTCATGCCCACGTGCTCGGCGGCGGCGGTGATGCTGCCGTGGTCGGCCACGGCCACCAGCAGGCGCCAGTGCATCAGGTTCATCATGGCAGTAGCTGTCCTTATGGCGGGGCTCTGAAGGTTTAATTTTACGCAAGGTGTCATGCCCGTGAGACTGGCGCAAATCCAAAGGAGTCGCCCTAGATGAAACTGTATTTCTTCCCCCACGCCTGCTCTCTCGCCCCGCATATCGTGCTGCGCGAATTGGCGCTGCCGTTCGAGCTGGTGCGGGTGGACAACCAGACCAAAACCACCGCCACTGGCGAGAACTTCCTGCAGATCAACCCCAAGGGCTACGTGGCGGCGCTGCAACTGGACAATGGCCAGGTGCTGACCGAAGCCAGCGCGATCCTGCAATACCTGGCCGACCAGAAAACCGAAGCGGGCCTGGCCCCGGCCAATGGCAGTTGGGAGCGCGTGCGCTTGCAGGAATGGCTGAACTTTATCGCCAGCGAAATCCACGGCGGCCTGGCGATCTTCTTCAATGGCGCGATCCAGGGCGACGTGCGCGCCATGTTCCTCGCCACCTTGCACAAGCGTTTCGCGATTCTGGTGCAGACGCTTGAGCGCCAGGATTACCTGCTGGAGTCCGGGTATTCGGTGGCGGATGCCTACCTGTTCGTGGTGCTGCGCTGGGCGGCGTTTCACGATATTGACCTGCAGGAATGGCCGGCGCTGGCGGCGTTTCAACAGCGCATCAGCGAGCGGCCAGCGGTGGTAACCGCATTGGCCACCGAAGCCGCCTGACCTCACCCACCTACCTGTAGGAGCCGGCTTGCCGGCGATGGCTTCCCTGAGTTCAACATTGAATTCAAGGGCCTCATCGCCAGCAAGCCGGGCTCCTACAAGGGGAAGGGGGTGGTTTGGAGGAAGGCGCTCAGGGCCAGCACGTCCACTGAGCCGGAGCGGTCCTGGTCCAGGTGCGCCACGTGGCGGCGTACCGCCTCATGGACCTGCCGCACGCCCTGCCCCAGTTGCAGCGGGCCACGCAGGTCGACGGCCTGCGCAGCGACGATCAGCTCGATGCTCGCCAACCACAGCACCCGCTCGGTCAAACGGCGGGTCTTGTCGACCACCGCCAGCGCTTGCCCGGCGTAATCTTCCACGCGATCGGCCACTGGCACACTCACCGCCGGCAACGGGTTGGCCAAGTGCCCGATTTCGGCGACCAGCGCCGAGCTGGTGCGTTGCAAAGCCGCCATCCCGACATGCCCTGGCTGGGTGATCAGAAACCGTGGCAAGTCGCTGGACGCAGGCGATAACAGCTTGGCGATGCGTTCAGCACTGCACACTGCCACCCGACTCAAGGCTAACCCCAAGCCTTCGGCCGCCAGCGCCAGATGGGTACTGTCAAAGTTCGCCGTGGCCAGTACCAACGCCTCTTCACTGATCAACGCCGGGTTATCCGCACCGCTGCGCAGTTCCAACTCGACCAGATCATACAGCTGTTGCAACGCCTGCTGCGCGGCGCCCTGTACCACCGTGGCACAGCGAAAGCTCAACGGGTCCTGCAAGCGGCGTGGGCCATCGGCCAACTCACCGCCCGCCAGCAGCTGTAGCAGCGCCGCCGATTGTTCGGCCTGCCCCGGCGCCGCTCGCAAGCGCGACGCCCACGGTTGGAACGGGCTGAGATTGGCCCGATAGCCTTCGCACGAAAGCGCCAGCGCCGCCAACAACGCATCCAGCACCTGCTGCGCTTCGGCCACCAGCAAGGCGCCCAGGCCGACACTCGCGGCATTCGCCGACACCAGCGCCAGGCCGTCCTTGCCGGTCAACGGCACCGACAACGCCAGGCTCAGGTGGGCCAGGGGCGCCAGGTCACTCTCGCCCAACGAGCCGAGCAACGGCACCGCGGGCTCGACCCCGGCATTGAGCAGCGCCAGCAACGCATCCGCTGCCCCAGGTGAAATGCCTGAACGGCCCTGGGCCAACCCCGCCAAACGCGCGGCTGTGATCGCGCGCACTTCCTGCCGGTTGGCCAGGCGCCCCACGCCCACCGCCCGACCCAGGGGAATATTCGCCTGCACAGGTGCCACCGGCGTATCCACCGCCGCGCCGAGGCCGGTGGTCACGCCATAAATCGGCGTGCCTTCGGCGGCCAGTTTCAGCAGCAGTGCGTGGCCTTCCTCGATGCGCTGACGCGCTCCAGCGCTGAAGTCGGCCGGTGCATCCTGCCGGGCAATCGTCAATAAATCCGCGAGCGCCAGGCCTTGGGGATCCAGCTCAATCATGCCCAGCGCAACCGCTGGCCAATCCCCAGGCGCTTGGCTTTTTCCAGCAGGGCGTGGCCCAGGGCGATATCGCTGAGGCTCAGCCCGCGGTGCCAGAACAGGATGGTTTCTTCAGGGTTTTCACGGCCATTTTTCAAGCCGGCAACGATCTGCCCCAGCTCGGCATGCAGGGTGTCGGCACTGAGTTTCCCCGCGTCGACATGCGCACGCAGCGAACCGAAAAGGCCGCCTTTGCACTGGCCCCAATCATCGACCACCAACTTGCTCATGATGTCGGTGAGCGACAGTTCCACTGCGCTCATGGTGCCGTAAGGCACGACAAACGCGCCGGGCTTGATCCAGTCGGTGCGCAGCAAGGGCTCGGGCTGATCCAGGCGCGAGGCCTCGACCACGATGTCGGCGCCGCGCACGGTGCTTTCCCAATCCTCGGTGACGATCACCGGTTTGCACAAGTCCTGGCGCAGGCGCTCGGCGAAGGCTTCGCGGCTTTCGCTGCGGCGCGAATGCACGCGGATTTCCTCGAAGTCGAACAGGTGATCCAGCAAGCGCACGTTCCAGTACGCGGTGCCCCGGGCGCCGATATGCGCCAGCACTTTGCTGTCGGGTCGGGCCAGGTATTTGGCACCGATGGCGGTGACCGCACCGGTGCGCATATCGGTGATGGCCGAGGCGTCGAGGATCGCCTTGGGAATGCCGGTGGCCGGGTCCAGCAGGTTGAGGATCGCCAGTTCCGAGGGCAGGCCCTTGCGGTAGTTGTCGACGAAATCCCCCACCACCTTAACGCCCGCGTAGCCGATGTCGCCGCCCAGCACACCACGCAGCACGTTGAAGTGGCCGTTGATCTCGCCGCCGGGAATCAGGTGGGTGCGCGGCTCGATCACCGCCTCGCCCCGGCCCTGGATCGCCAGGCTGGCTTCGATGGCGGTGAGGATTTCGTCGTTGGAGAGGCCCAGTTCATCGATGTCGAGGCCGTTGAGAAAGTCGATGTAGATCGGTTGCATGGTCTGCTCACTGATAAAAGAAAACTTCACGCCAACCCCTTCTGTAGGAGCCCGGCTTGCCGGCGATGGCGATTTTACGGACGCCATCGCCGCGGTGCGACGATTCGACAAGCCGGGCTCCTACAGGGTTTAGGGAGATCAAGGGGCGTGGAACACGATTTGCTGCACATCGACCTTTTTCGGGATCAGGCCGTTGGCAAAGAACAGGTCGGCGGTGCGTTGCTGGTTAGCGACGTCGACGGCTTGCAGCGGACGGATCGGCGCCGGCGAGCGGTGTTCGAAGTAGCTGCGCACCACGGCCGGTGGCAGGCCCAGGGTCTTGGCCATCAGGGCGATGCTGTCGTCGGGCTGGTCCAGGGACAGGCGCTGCGCCTTGGCCAGGGTCTGGATGATGGTGGCAACCACCTGCGGGTGCTGTTGTGCAAACGGATGGTTGACCACAAAGAAACTGCCGGCCGGGTTGAGGCCCTGGCCATCGCCCAGCACACGGGCGGAACCGTCGACCACGGCGGCCGAGTAGTAAGGGTCCCACACCACCCACGCGTCGACCTTGCCCTGCTCGAACGCGGCGCGCCCATCGGACGGTGACAGGTACACCACGTTCACGTCTTTCCATTGCAAACCGGCGCGCAGAAGGCTTTTCAAGAACAGGTTGTGGGCACTGGAACCCTTGAGCAGCGCCACGCGCTTGCCCTTGAGTTCGGCCACGCTCTGGATCGTGCTGGACTTGGGCACCAGCACCGCTTCGGTCTTGCCTTCATTGGGCTCGACGGCGAAGTACTGCAGGTCAATGCCAGCCGCCTGAGCGAAGATCGGCGGGATGTCGCCGATATTGCCGATGTCCAGGCTGCCGCCGTTCAACGCCTCGATCAGCGGCGGGCCACCGAGAAATTCGATCCACTGTACCTGGGTGCCGGGCAGCGCGGCTTCAAAGAGCTTGTGCTCACGGGCCAGCACCATGCTCACCGAGCTTTTCTGGTAGCCGATGCGCAAGGTGGCCGGGTCGGCCGCCAGCACGTGGCCAGCGACCAGCGATAGAACGGCAGCAGCGAGGAATTTAAGCATCAGAGCGCCCCCTTGACCTTGGCCGCGACGTCCGCCGGCACCCACTGTTGCCAGACTTGCGGTTGCTCCTTGAGGAACGTCAACGCCACTTGGCGCGGTTGCTCACGCTTCTCGCTCATCTGTGCGAGGGTGCCGTTGAGCAGGTCGATCGGCAGGTCGACTTTCTCGAAGAACGTCACCAACTGCGGGTACTGCGCCTTGAACGGCGCCGACACGCCAATCGCCAAATGCGCGGGCAACGAACGGGTGCCGATGGGGTGCGGATTGTGGGCGTCGGCCAGGGTTTTCCAGGCCTCGGCGTTGAACGGCGGCTCTTCCAGCTTGATCAGCTTGAAGCGGCCGAGCAGCGGCGTCGGCGACCAGTAGTAGAACAACACCGGCTTGCCGCGACGGATCGACGACGCCACCTCGGCGTCCAGCGCCGCGCCGGAACCGGTGCGGAAGTTGACGAAGGTGTCGGTCAGGCCATACGCCTTGAGCTTCTGGCTGTTGACGATCTCCGAGGTCCAGCCGGTGGGGCTGTTGAGGAAGCGCCCTTTGCTGGGGTCTTCGGGGTCACGGAACACGTCTTTGTAGCGCGCCAGGTCGGCCACCGATTTCAGCTCGGGCGCCAGCGGTTTGATACCCCGTTCGGCATCGCCCTTGATCACGTACTCGGGCACCCACCAGCCTTCGGTGGCGCCTTTGACCGTGTCGCCCAGGCCGAACACCTTGCCTTCACTTTCGGCCTTGACCCACGCCGGACTGCGCCCGGCCCACTCTTCGCCGATCACCTGAATGTCGTCCTTGGCCAGGGCGGCTTCCAGGCTCACGGTGCTGCCGGGCAAGGTGTCGGTGGGCAGGCCGTAGCCTTTCTCGACGATCACGCGCAGCACTTCGGTGATGAGGCTGCCGCTTTCCCAGGTGATGTCACCGAAGTGGATCGGCTTGACCGCGTCGGCGGCGGGCGCGTGTTGGGCCACAAGGGCCAGTGCCAGTAGTGAGCCACCGAGCAGATGTTTGATCTTTTTCATGCAGAACCTCGTGGTGATTCGGATGAGTAATACGGTGCATTGGATGACGCCATCGCCGGCAAGCCGGCTCCTACAGATCAACTCAATCCTGTAGGAGCCGGCTTGCCGGCGATGGCCTCGACTCGATCTCAACCCTTAAAAGTCATAACTGAGCCGCGTGTAGTAAAACGCCCCCTCCGGCGCGGTCGGCGACAGGTAGCTGTATTGCTGACCGGGCGTCTGGCGCAGGCGGGTGTTGAAGTCGTCGGGTTTGCTGTCGAACAGGTTGTTCACGCCCACCGAGACGCGCAGTTGCTTGGTGAACGCGTAGTTCACGTCCAGGTCGGTGGTCCATTGCGCGCTGAAGGTCTGGTCGTATTGGGCATTGGCTTCGGCAGCCGCGTATTTGCGGTATTTGCCGTAGCGGGTTTCGTTGAGGGCAATGGTCCACTGGTTGATCTTGTGCACCGCGCCGAACACCAGCTTGTCCTCGGGGTAGCCATGCTCGATAAAGCCACGGGCTTCGCGGGTCAGCACTTCGAAGCCGTTGGGGTTTTCGTGGACCTTCTCGATGGTGGTGCGGGCCTTGGTGTAGCCGGCCGACAGGTTCAGGTCACCGAACTGCGCAAGGTCAATGTTGTACTTGCCGACGATGTCGACACCCCGGGTGCGGGTGTCGGCGGCGTTGGTCATGAACTGCGCCCAGGAGTACTGGCCGTAGCCGGCATTGTTGAGGATCTGCTCGGCCAAGGGCCCGGAAATACCGCCGCTGAACAACAGCCGGTCGCGGATCGAGATCTGGTAGGCATCGACGGTCAGGGATGCGTGTTCGGTCGGTCGCAGCACCAGGCCCAACGAGTAGTTGGTGGATTTTTCTGGCTTGAGCGCCTGGGCGCCGAGGGCACGGGCGGCCGGGTTGTCGGCCGGCAGCATGCGGGTCAGCACCGGGTTGCCGTTGACGTCCAGGTTGGTGGTGGTGGTCCACGACGTGCCGATCTGCCCCAGGCTCGGCGCGTGGTACGCGTTGTTGACCGTCGCGCGCACGCCCACTTGCGGGGTGAAGTCATAGCGCGCCGACAGCTTGCCCGTGGTGGCCGAGCCGAAATCCGAGTAGTGCTCGGTGCGCCCGGCCACGCCCACTTGCAGCTTGTCGGTGACCTGGTTTTCCAGGCCGAAATACACCCCGCCCACGTCGCGCTTGAAGGTGCCGGCGTCATCCGGCGTCAGGCCCGAAGCCTGCACCGCGCCCACTTGCACGTTGTCGATACCGCCATAGGAGTAGGAATCGTAGTCACCCGCCTCCAGGCGATATTGCTCATGCCGGTAGGCCACGCCGGCCGAGACGGTCAGCGGGTGGCTGGACCAGTTCACGTCCAGGTCCTTGGCGTAGTCGAGGGTGATGTTGGTCTGGTCGTTGATCAGGGTGGCGACGTTGAATTTGGTCGGGCTGTTGGCACCGTAGCTGGGGTTGACGGTGTTGAAGGCCAGTTCATCGTGCTCGTCGCGACCATAAGTGGCGCTCAGGTCGAAGCGACCGATGCTGTCATCCTCATAACGGGTGCCCACGGTGATGGCGCCGTCTTCATAGCGATAGCGGTATTTGGGGATCGTGCCGTTGGGGTAGATCGCCGCCACGTTATTCGGGCTGCTGGCCAGCAACGGCGGCGTGTTGTTCACCGACGTGTCCTGGCCAAAGGTGGCGAAGCTGTAGAGGCGCCATTGATCGTTCAGGCCGATCTCGGCGTTGGCCGCCAGGTTGTATTTGTCACGCCCGGCACCGCCCCAGCGCGGGTCTTGCACCTGGCCGTCGGCCACGTACTTGTCGCCGATATCGTCGGGTTTGTTGTTCAGGGTGTTGAAGCTCAGGGTCAGGAAGCCATCGCCCGGCAGGCCGATGCCGTACCAGCCGTCGGTGGTCTTGCTGAAGCCGTCGCCCTGGGCGTACTTGCCCAGTTGCGTGTTGATGCCGCCGCCGCTGTCGCGCTCCTTGAGCACGATGTTGACCACGCCGGCCACTGCGTCGGAGCCGTACTGCGCCGAGGCGCCATCACGCAGCACTTCGACGTGGTCGATGGCGCTGATGGGGATCATGTCCAGGTCCACCGGCTGGGCACCAATGAACGGCACGCCACCGGAAATATTCACCACCGCCGAGGTGTGCCGGCGCTTGCCGTTGATCAGCACCAGGGTCTGGTCCGGTGACAGGCCGCGCAGTGACGCGCCCTTGGGGTCCTGGCCACGGGTGGCGCTGTTGTTCTGCGGAAAGTTGAACGAGGGCAGCAACTGGAACAGCGCCTGGTTAAGGCTGGTGGCGCCGGTCTGCTTGAGTTCTTCGGCGTTGATCACGTCCACCGGGGCGCTGCTGGTCAGAGCCGTGGCGTCACTGCGACGGGTGCCGATGGCGACCACGCGGTCCAGGGTCGGCGCCTGCGCGGCGCTGGTCTGGGCCTTGACGCTGCTGGTGGCGTTTTTGCTCGCGCCTTCCTTGATGATAAAGGCACCTTCCGGGCTGACCTGCACTTGCAGGCCGGTGCCCTTGAGTGCGGCGTCGACGGCCTGGTGGGCCGACAGCGAACCGTCCACGCTGGCCGAGGAATACTGGCCCAGTTGCGGCGTGAAGGAGATCACCTGGCCGCTCTGACGGCTGATGTTCAGCAGCACTTCATCCAACGGGCCAGGGGCGATGTGATAGACCTGACGCGCCTCTTCGGCACTGGCGGCAAATGACAAAAACAGGCTGGCCAACGGCACCAGGGCAAAGGTTCGAAGCGGCACACGGTTGAACTGACTCACTTTGGCTCCCCCCAAGGAAACTCGAGAACGCTGCTCCCCGCAGCGCTTACGGGAGTGATGTGGGACAGCCGGGGGAAAACTTGCAGATCGTTTGGTTATGTCCTTAGAACCCCCACCGAACAACCGCCGCTCTGTAGGAGCTGGCTTGCCAGCGATGCAGGCGCCTCGGTCTTTGTTTAGGACCGGGTTGATGCCATCGCCGGCAAGCCGGCTCCTACAGAGGTCAGGCCGCACTGACGGTCACCCACAGGCCGGTACGGCGCGTGATGTGGATCGGCAAGGTGCGCGCCAGGGTGTCGAGGATTTGCTGGGGGTTGTCGAGGCGGTACAGGCCGCTTACGCGCAGGCCGGCGACAGCGGGGTCCAGGCGCAGCACGCCGTTGTGATACGGGCGCAACGCCTCGATCACCTCGGCCAGCGGGCGGTCGCGTACCTGCAGGAAACCATCGACCCACGCGGTAGCGGCAGAAGAACTGGCCTCAACAGGGCCAAAGCCCGTGGGGTCGTAGTGCACTTCATGGCCGGCCGCCAGTTGCAGGCGCTCGCCGTCCTGGCGGTCGATCTGCACCGCGCCGCTGAGCGCGACGACCTGGCCCTGCCCTTCCCGCTCACGCACCAAAAAGCGATTGCCATAGGCGTGCAGGCGCGCGTGGTCAGTCTGGATCAGAAACGGTCGATTGCGGTCGCTGGCAACCTTGGCGAGTAACTCGCCTTCGCGCAGGCGCACCAGGCGCCGTTGCGAATCAAACCGGATATCCGCCGCGCTTTGCGCGTTCAACAGTAATTCGCTGCCATCGGCCAGGGTGACGGTGCGGCGCTCGCCGGTGCCGGTGCGGACATCGGCGGTCAGCTCCGACAAGCCCATGGGCTTGGCCAGCAGCGCTGCGCCGATAGCCACGCCTGCGCCGGCCAACGCGATCTGCAACACCTGGCGCCGACTGGAAGGCGCGTCCAACGCCTGCTGCAACACTTTGCCGCTCACCCCCTGGGCCTGGGGAATCTGGAACACGCCCAGGCGCGTCTCCAGTTGCTGGCACAGCGCTTCGTGGCGCGGGTCACTGGCGCGCCACTGGTGATAACGCTGCCAATCCGCCGCCGTGGCCTGACCCGAACGCAACAGCACGTACCAGTGCGTGGCACTGTCGATCAGTTCGTCGTTCATTCCAGGCACAGCCGCAGGCAACGGTTGAGGGCGCGGGCCATGTAGTCGCTCACCGAGCGCTGGGATATACCCAGCTCGACCGCGATTTCCGGGTAGGTCAGGCCATTGAGCTGCGACAACAAAAAGGTCGCCTTGACCTTGGCCGGCAAACCGTCGAGCAAGTGGTCGATGGCCTGCAGGGCTTCGAGCATTTGCGCCAGGTCTTCGGGCGAGGGTGCGGTGGAGGTTTCGTCGTTGTCGAGGGCGTCGAGGTAGGCGCGCTCCAGGTCCCGGCGACGCCACAGCTGGTACATCAGGCGCTGGGCAATGGTGGTGAGCAAGGCACGGGGTTGCCGGATCGGCATCACACCCGGCGAACTCAAGAGTTGGACAAAGGTGTCGGCGGCGATGTCTTCGGCGTGCGCACGGGAGTCGAGATGACGGTGCAAACGGCTGCACAGCCAGTCGTAATGACTGCGGAACAATCCGCCCACGTAATCGCTGTGAGAAGTGTCGGCGCCGGACATAGTGGCTCCATTTGAGTAGGTTGCGCGTTATGTCCGGTGTTCCGGTGGAGCGATCCTAGCAAGGCGACTTATTCTTTAATAATATTTAAAAGGTATTTTTATATAACCTTATTGAAGTACCGAGTAGCCAGCGCTGGCGGCTTGCTGTTGATAGTCCAGCAGCACCTGATAGTCGTCTTCGCTGGCCGGGAGCACCTCCTGCACGCCCAGGGTTTCAACCACCTGCGGCAAATCCTGCAGCGCCTGGTTCATCGCCTGGCGAATCGTGGCGACCTGTTCATCGCTCAAACCCAGCGGGCCGATATAAGGCAAGGTCGGGCTGGGCGCGCTACGGGTGATGAGGCGCAGCCCCGCCACGTCCTGCGGGGCGAAACGGGCCAGGTAGTCGTAGGTCACGCTGTCGATGGCGGCGAGGTCGGCGCGGTTTTCCCGCAGCCAGCGCAGGCTCTCGCGGTGCGCGCCGCTGATGCCGACGCTGGCGAAGAAGCGGCCATCGCGCTGCAACGGCGCGAGGCGTTCGCGCAGCAGGTTCATGCCGCTGTTGGAATCATGGCCATTGATCACGCCACGGCTGTCGTAGAACTGCGCCAGGCTGGTACGCGGGTTGTCGTCGCGGGTCAGCAGCAGGCTGCAATGTTCTCCGCCGCTGCTGTGGGGCAACTCGTAGCGCGGGCGGCCGATGACGCGGACCCTGCCGCGCAACTGGGTCATCAGCGGGTAGCCGCAGGTTTGTGTGACGAGCAGTTCGGAGGCGAGCCACAGGCCGTGCAGGTCAAGGTGGTCGGCGTTGCGGCGGCTAAGGCCGAGCCGTTCAAGAATACGTGCCAGCCACTGCTGGTTGGCCTGGTGTATGTGATCCGGCGCGACGTACATCAGCAGCTCGGCGTAATGCTCACTCATGGTTTTGTCTCACGCAAAAGGATGCCGGGGGCTGTCGATGGCCTTGAGGCCGTGACGGCTGATCAACTGGCCATAGCCCTGCACCAGGAACCCACCGCTGCGGGCCACCCACTGCTCGCGGCGCGCGCGATACACCGCGGGCAGCAAATACCAGGGCAGTTTCGGCAAGTCGTGGTGCACCAGGTGCAGGTTGTTGTTGAGGAACAACCAGGTCCACGGCCAGGACGCTTCGTTGAGCACGGTGCGCTGTTCCGGTTGCGGGTGTGGGCGGTGTTCATAGTAGGAACGGATCGACGCCAGCGACAAGGCTGGCACGCTGACCAGCAGCAGGTAGTGCAGCACCGACAAGGCGCTGTAGTGGGCGATGAAGCTGAGCATTAGTACGGTGACGGCGCCGTGGCACAGCCACATCGGCCATACCTGCGGCAGGCGTTGCCACTCATGGCGGGCCAGCCGGCCAATCGCCAACGGAGCGGCCAACAGGAAACGGCCGAGCACGGTCTTGGTCAGCCAATGTACACCACGCTCGAACAATGAGCTGCTGTCCCATTGGGCTTGCTTGAGGTATCGGCTTTCCGGGTCGATGCCCGGCAGCGTGAGGTCTTCGTCGTTGTGGTGCAGCAGGTGGCTGTCGCGGTACAGCGTATAGGGGTACCACACGGCAAACGGGGCGTAGCCGAGCAGTTTGTTCACGAACAGCGAACGGGTGGGATGGCCATGGAGCAGTTCGTGTTGCACCGACAGCCACAGCGTCACCAGCGGGATCAGCAACAAGGTGCTCAGCCACAGGCCCAGCCAATGGCTGGCGAACATCACGCTGAACCAGCCGGCATAGACGCCGATGATCAGCAGCCAGGTCGGCCATTCGGTGCGTACGGTAAAACGTTGCGCCAGGGCTTCGATTTCCCGGCGTTGGGTCAGATCAAGGTAGTTGGCCATCGGCAGCTCAGAGCAGGTGTTTCCTGCTCTGTGCAGCGAGGCCGGAAAATCTTGCAGATCATTTGGTTCTAAGCTTGGAACTCAATGGCCGAACAAGCCGGTTTCGGATTTCTTGGCTTTCTTGTCGGCGCGTTTTCCATCGGCGGTCTTGGCCGGTTTCTTCTTCGCGGCTTTCTTTGAATCCATACCTTTGGCCATGATGCGTACTCCACGTGCAGGGGATGTAGCACTGGGTATACCACCTATTGGGCGGCAGAAGGCGCTTATAATCCCCGCCCCTTCACAACGCCTGTATGACCACCATGCCTGAATTGACCCTGGAACTGCTGGCAGAGCCTCTGTGGCCGCTGCTGAACAAGTTTTATCGCAGCCACGACTCGTCGATGAAAGCCCTCAAGGGCGGGCGTTTGTGGGTGGCGCGGGAAAGCGAGATTGTCGCCGGGCTGTGCCTGACCCCGGTGGTCGGCGGGCAGTGGCTGACCCCGGTGGTCGGCGGGCAGTGGCTGACCGGTGTGTTCGTGGCCCCCACCTATCGCGGCCAGGGCCTGGCGGCGCGCTTGATCCGCCAGGCGGTGGCATCGAGTGAAGGCACGGTGTGGCTGCTGTGCCATCCGGACCTTGAGGGGCTTTATCAGCGCATGGGGTTCAGCCAGCAAACGCTATTGCCTCAATCCTTGAGCGAGCGGCTGGTGCGCTACAAGCGCAACAAGCCGATGATCGCCATGGGCTTAGAACCGTTGGTGAGGTCGACCTTCGATAATGTGTGATCAGCCGGTGGAGGGCCCATGCTAGCCTCGACGGCACAGTGGCCCCAAACAGGACGATCATGAACAAGACGCTTGCAGCCCTCTCCCTCACCGCCCTCCTCGCCCCGGCCATGAGCCACGCAGCCGACGCACCGATCAGCGCCAAGCAATACGCCAGCGTGCTCGCCGGCACCTGGCGCGACCCGGCCAACAGTGCGCGTGATGTTTATCGCCACCCGCAACAGACCCTGGAATTCTTTGGCCTGGGCGCCAAACAGACGGTGATAGAAATCACCCCGGGGGGCGGCTGGTACAGCGAAGTGCTGGCGCCGCTGCTCAAGGACCACGGGCATTACATTGCCGCCGTGCAGGCAGCCAGCGTCAGTACCTACGCGCGCACGTCCGAAGAGAACCTGAAGAAGAAATTCGCCGCCGCCCCTGCACAGTACGCCAAGGCTCAGGTGGTGGAGTTTGATCCCAAGGCGCCAGTGTTCGGCAAGCCGGCGTCGGCCGATGCCGTGCTGACCTTTCGTAATGTGCATAACTGGGTAGAAGCCGGCACCGCGCCGGCCACCTTCAGCGCGTTCTATCAGGTGCTGAAACCGGGTGGCGTGCTGGGTGTGGAAGACCACCGGGCCAAGGACGGGGCGGACCTGGAGGCCATCAAGGACAGCGGCTACCTGACCACCGCCCAGGTGGTGAAGCTGGCCACCGATGCCGGGTTCAAGTTGGCGGGGCAAAGCGAGGTGAATGCCAACCCGAAGGACACCAAGGACTATGCCGGTGGCGTGTGGACTTTGCCACCGACGTTGCGATTGGGTGAGCAGGACAAGGCCAGGTATGTGGCGATTGGTGAGTCGGACCGGATGACGTTGCGGTTTGTGAAGCCCGCCCAATAAGCCGACTGAACACAAAACCAATGTGGGAGCTGGCTTGCCTGCGATAGCGTTCTGACAGTCACCGTTGCAGCGACTGACAGACCGCTATCGCAGGCAAGCCAGCTCCCACAGTTTTGATCGGTGTTGTGTCAGAGGGTCAGTCGTCGGCACTGGGGTCCATGTCAGGGAACATCACTTCGATAAAGCCGAACTTGCTGAAGTCGGTGATCCGCGACGGGTACAACCGGCCGATCAGGTGGTCGCATTCATGCTGCACCACCCGCGCATGAAAGCCGTCGGCGATGCGCACAATCGGCTCGCCCTTGGGGTCGAAGCCTTCGTAGCGAATCTGCTGGTAGCGGTTCACGGCGCCACGCAGGCCCGGCACCGACAGGCAACCTTCGTAACCCTCTTCCAGCACCGGGCTCAGCGGCGTGATCAACGGGTTGATCAGGATGGTCTGCGGCACCGGAGGCGCGTCCGGGTAGCGTTCGCTGGCTTCGAAACCAAAGATCACCAGCTGCAGATCAACGCCGATCTGCGGCGCGGCCAGGCCGACGCCGCCCACGTGTTCCATGGTCTGGAACATGTCATCGATCAATTGCCACAGCTCGGGGCTGTCGAACATTTCCGGGGGGACCGGTGGCGCAATGCGCAGCAGGCGCTCGTCGCCCATTTTCAGGATTTCACGGATCATCGATCAGACTTCATCGGTAGTGGGCTTGGAATGGTCACGGCCGAGGCCTGAGACGTGTTGTTTTTCATCCGTGTCGGCGTGCTCATCAAAATCCTTCTCGCCAGGGTCCTTGCCTTCGACCGACATGTGTTCGATCACGGCATTCATCTCCGCGCCGAGCAGCAGCACGGCGGCAGAAATATAGAAGTACAGGAGCAGGACGATGATCGCACCGATACTGCCATACATGGCGTTGTAGTCGGCGAAGGTTTTGACGTAGTAGCCAAAGCCAAGGGAGGCGACGATCCACACCACCACGGCCAGCACCGAGCCCGGAGTGATAAAGCGGAATTTCTGCTTCACGTCGGGCATCACGTAATACATGAGGGCCACGGCGAACATCAGCAAGATCACAATCAGCGGCCAACGCAGGATGGTCCACAGCGTGACCACGATATCCTGCATACCGATTTGCCCCGCCAGCCATTCCATCACCTGCGGGCCGAGCACCATCAGCGCGGCGGCGGCCAGCAACATGCCCGCGATTCCAACGGTGTAGAACACCGAGAGCGGAAAACGCTTCCAGATCGGCCGGCCCTCGACCACGTCATACGCGGCATTCATTGCGCTCATCATCAGGCGCACGCCCGCCGAGGCGGTCCACAGGGCAATCACGATACCCACCGAGAGCAGGCCGCCCTTGGATTGCTGCAACTGGTCGATCACCGGGTTGACCTGCTCCAGGGCCTGGGGCGGCAGTACCAGCTCCGACTGCATGCGCAGCCAGCTGAAAAAGTCCGGCAGGCGCAGGAAACCGATCAGGGCGATCAAGAACAGCAGGAAGGGAAACAGGGAGAACAGCATCTGGTAGGCCAGTGCCGAGGCATAGGTGGGCATCTCGTCATCGACGAACTCTTTGACGGTGCGCACCAGCACCTGGTGCAGCTTGAGGCCTTGCAGTACCGGAAAGATCATAGCGTCTCCTTTCGCCGCAAAAAGGTTGAGTTCAGTGGGCGACTCAGGGGCCGTTTTCTACATCAAGGTAGCCTATTTGGCGACCTTGAAACAATTTCGAAACTTTAGCGGTAACAGATGACATAAAAACGGCCATCCGTGGATGGCCGTTTGCACTGCTGGAAAGCACACTTATTTGGTGGCTTTTTTCACAGCGTCCTTGGTGTCGCCAATCGCTTTTTCGACTTGGCCTTTCTTTTCCTGCACCACGCCTTCAGCGCGCAGTTTGTCGTTGCCGGTGACTTTGCCGACGCCTTGCTTGATGTTGCCGACGGCTTCGTCTTTCAAACCTTTTGCCTTATCCGCTGTGCTGCCCATGGTATTTCTCCAGAAGAACAATCAAGGGTTTTGGTCATTACCTAGAGATTGACCCGAGGCCGTTCGGCAGAGTTTCAATTATTTTCACGCGGCATTTCATCGCCGGCCGCAGGTTTGGCTTTATGTTTTGCAGCCAACCCACGAGAATGCCCGGCACATTCAGGCTATAACGCTGAATAACAGATCCCGTAGGAAGGTTATGAAACTCAATAAAGCACAGGCCATCGCCCGCAGAAACACCGAACTGGGCGGTGCCGTACTCGGCGTCAACAACTGCCACTTCACCGACCTGGACCGCAAACGCAACATCTGGTGGTTCGACCTGCCGGTGGGCCGTATCGCGATTGGCCAGTACGAGTGGATCCACCTGTTGATGCACAACGCCGAGACCGACCAGTTGCTGCACCTGAAGGTGCCGACGGTGTTCCTGCGCGAGAAGCTCGAAGGCCTGGTGGTGCGCAATGCGGGCAAGCGCAAGCCGGAGATCACCCTGGAGCTGAGCGCGGACAAGGATTCGTTCCTCAAGGACGTGCGCCCGGCTGGCGCCGGTGTCAGCTTCGCGCAGTTTTCCCTGTAAAAACTCGGTCAAAAAACTGTGGGAGCTGGCTTGCCTGCGATAGCGATATTTCAGTCACCTGATGTATCGACTGGCAAACCGCTATCGCAGGCAAGCCAGCTCCCACAGGGTATGCATTCCAAATCGGAAAATCAGCAGGCCATAAAAAACCCCGCATCAGCGGGGTTTTTTATGGGTTACTTTTTAAGACCGAGCTTCTTCAGCTCTTCATCACGTAACTCACGCCGCAGGATCTTGCCCACGTTGGTGGTCGGCAACGCATCGCGGAATTCCACGGCCTTCGGCACTTTGTAACCGGTGAGGTTGGCGCGCATGTGCTCCATCACCTGGTCCTTGGTGAGCGTCGCGCCTGGCTTGACCACGATGAAGATCTTGATGTGTTCCCCGGACTTCTCGTCCGGCACACCGATGGCCGCGCATTGCAGCACGCCCGGCAGGCCGGCCAGCACGTCTTCCAGTTCGTTGGGGTACACGTTGAAACCGGAGACCAGGATCATGTCCTTCTTGCGGTCGACGATGCGCATGTAGCCGTCTTGCTGGATGAGCGCGATATCACCGGTCTTCAACCAGCCTTCGCTGTCGAGGATTTCGGCGGTGGCGTCTTCACGCTGCCAGTAACCCTTCATCACCTGCGGGCCCTTGATGCACAGCTCGCCGATTTCGCCCAGCGGCAACTCGGTGCCGTCGTCGGCAATCACCTTGCACAGGGTCGACGGCACGGGAATGCCGATGGTGCCGATCTGGGTGTACTGGATCGGGTTGACGGTGGCCACCGGGCTGGTCTCGGTCATGCCGTAACCTTCGCAGATGCCACAACCGGTCACGTCTTTCCAGCGCTCGGCGGCCGCCAGTTGCAGGGCCATGCCGCCCGACAGGGTGACTTTCAATGCCGAGAAATCCAGCTTGCGGAACGCTTCGTTGTTGCACAGCGCCACGAACAGCGTGTTCAGACCGACAAAGCCGCTGAACTTCCACTTGGACAATTCCTTGACCATCGCCGGCAGGTCGCGCGGGTTGCTGATCAGGATGTTGTGGTTGCCGATCAGCATCATCGCCATGCAATGAAAAGTGAACGCATAGATGTGGTACAGCGGCAGCGGCGTGATCAGGATCTCGCAGCCCTCGTTGAGGTTGGAGCCCATCAGCGCCTTGCACTGCAACATGTTGGCGACGAGGTTGCGATGGGTGAGCATCGCGCCCTTGGCCACGCCGGTGGTGCCACCGGTATATTGCAGCACGGCCACATCGCTGCTGGCCGGGTTGGCGTCGCTGACCGGTTGGCCATGCCCCTTGGCCAGCACGTCGTTGAACTTGATCGCCTTCGGCAGGTGGTACGCCGGGACCATCTTCTTCACGTACTTGATGACGCTGTTGATCAGCAGGCGCTTGAGCGGCGGCAACAGGTCGGCAACTTCGGTCACGATCACGTGCTTGACGGAGGTCTTGGGCACGACCTTTTCCGCCAGGTGGGCCATGTTGGCCAGGCACACCAGGGCCTTGGCGCCGGAGTCGTTGAATTGGTGTTCCATTTCCCGCGCGGTGTACAGCGGGTTGGTGTTGACCACGATCAGGCCGGCGCGGATGGCACCGAACACGGCGACCGGGTATTGCAGGACGTTGGGCAGTTGCACGGCGATGCGATCACCGGGCTTCAAATCGGTGTGCTGTTGCAGGTACGCGGCGAACGCGCCGGACAATTCGTACAACTCACCGTAGGTGATGGTCTTGCCCAGGTTGCTGAAAGCCGGTTTGTTGGCGAAGCGCTGGCAGGACTGCTTCAGTACCGCCTGAATATTCGGATACTCGTCTGGATTGATGTCTGCAGCAATCCCGGCGGGGTACTTATCCTTCCAAAAGTCTTCGTTCATGGAAGCCCACTCCTCAGCGACGCGAATTCATCATCGCATTTGATGCGATTATTATTGGTGTATGTTTTTTTAGGTGAATCTGGCGCTTTCAAGCAGGCCTAGACGTCACAAAGCGCGCCGAGAGTAGCAGCTTTGCCAAGGGCCGCCTAGAGCCAAAGGTGGGCCCCACAGTCATAATCACGACTGTCCTACAATATTTGGTCACACTTTAAACCAGGGCAAATTCCCCCAGTAAAAGGCTCTGGAATGGGCCTTTCAGATCAACAAATAGCAATGTGGGAGCTGGCTTGCCTGCGATGGCGGTGTATCAGTCAATACATCCTGTGACTGATACACCGCCATCGCAGGCAAGCCAGCTCCCACAATTTTTACCCTATTTCAAATCAAGCGATGTCGCGAAGCTCACGTCGCAGAATTTTCCCCACCGGCGTCATCGGCAACGACTCGCGCAACACAATGTGTTTAGGCACTTTGTACCCCGTGAAGTTGGCCTTGCAGTACGCCTTCAACTCTTCAAGGCTCACCCCTTGGGTGCGCGCCACCACAAACAGTTTGACCGCCTCGCCGGTGCGCTCATCCGGCACGCCGATCACGGCGCAGTTGGCCACGGCCGGGTGCGCCATCACCACGTCTTCGATCTCGTTGGGGTACACGTTGAAGCCCGAGACGATGATCAGGTCTTTCTTGCGGTCGACAATGCTCACAAAGCCATCGGTGTCGATCACCGCGATGTCGCCGGTCTTGAGCCAACCCTCGGCGTCCAGGGTCTCGGCGGTGGCGACCGGCTGCTGCCAGTAGCCCTTCATCACCTGCGGGCCCTTGATGCACAGCTCGCCCCGCTCGCCCAACGGTAATTCGCGGCCTTCATCATCGATGACCTTCATCGCCGTGCCCGGCACCGGAATGCCCACGGTGCCCAGCCGCGACTGGCTGCCATACGGGTTGGTGCTCGCCACCGGCGACGTCTCCGTGAGGCCGTAGCCTTCGCCGATGGAGCAACCGGTGAGTGCCTTCCAACGCTCGGCCGTGGCCTTGACCAGCGCGGTGCCGCCGGAGTTGGTGATCTTGAGGTGGGAGAAATCCAGAGTCTTGAAATCCGGGTGGTCCATCAGCGCCACAAACAAAGTGTTCAACCCGAGCAGGCAGGAGAACCGCCACTTCTTCAGTTCCTTGATAAAGCCGCCGATGTCGCGAGGGTTGGTGATCAGCACGTTGTGGTTGCCGGTCACCATCATGCACATGCAGTTCGCTGTGAATGCATAGATGTGATACAGCGGCAGCGGCGCGATCATCACCTCCTGCCCTTCCCGCACCAGCGGCTGGCCGTCATCGGCGACCTGGGACATGCACGCCCGCGCCTGCTGCATGTTGGCGACGAGGTTGCCATGGGTGAGCATCGCGCCCTTGGCCAGGCCGGTGGTGCCCCCGGTGTATTGCAGCACGGCGATGTCATCCAGTGTCACCGGATGACGAGTCACGCCCAGGCCCGCGCCCATGCGCAGCGCACGCTTGAACGACACAGCCCGTGGCAGGCTGTAGGCCGGCACCATCTTCTTCACTTTGTCGACCACGGTGTTGATCAACCAGCCTTTGGCGGCGGGCATGAAGTCGCCCATTTTGGCTTCGATAAGGTAGTCGATTTCGGTGTCGGCGCAGACTTCCTGCACCCGCGAACCGAACAGGTTGAGGTAAACCAGCGCGCGCACGCCGGCGTCCTTGAACTGGTGGCGCATCTCCCGTGGGGTGTACAGCGGGTTGGTGTTGACCACGATCAGCCCGGCGCGCAGGGCGCCGAACACGGCAATCGGGTAATGCAGCACGTTGGGCATCTGCACCGCGATGCGCTCGCCGGGCTTGAGGTCGGTGTGCTGCTGCAGGTAACCGGCGAACGCCGCACTCTGGCGCTCAAGCTCGGCGTAGGTCAGGGTGATGCCCATGTTGCTGAATGCCGGACGGTCGGCAAAGGCCTTGCAGGAACGCTCGAACACCTCGATCACGGACTTGTAGGTGGTCAGGTCGATGGTGTTGGGAACGCCCGCCGCGCGTTTGTCATTCCAGAAATCAGGTTGCATTATTCTTGTCCTCTTACCTGAGTGTGTCCGACCGCTGCCGCTATAAAAGCAGGCGGCTATAAAAAGCGGAGCTTTGGGGACGTTAGCAGCTATGGCCAAACAGGCAAATACGCCAAACCGTGTCATTGATTGTATGAATCTTGCCCCTGAGGCGTAGGCTGATACCCAAGTCCCTGGCAGATGAGCTATACACTGCATCGAACCTGAGCAAAGGAAGCGCCATGAACCACAGCACCTTCTGGCTGACCGCGAATGACCGCAGCCGCCTGTACGTCAATCAATGGCTGCCGGAGGGCCCGGCCAAGGCGATGGTCATGCTGTCCCACGGCATGGCCGAGCACAGCGGCCGCTATGGGCGCCTGGCCGAGGCACTGTGTGGCGCGGGCTACGGGTTGTACGCACTGGACCAGCGCGGCCATGGCCGCACGGCGGACGAAGGCACGCTGGGGCTGTTCGCCGAGCACGACGGCTGGAACAAGGTGGTGAGTGACCTGGCCAGCCTGAACCAGCACATTGCGCACCAGCAAACGGGGCTGCCGATCATCCTGCTGGGCCACAGCATGGGCAGCTATATCGCCCAGGCCTACCTGCTGCACCACAGCGCCAGCTTGAGTGGCGCGATTCTCAGTGGTTCGAATTTCCAGCCAGTGGCGCTGTACCGTGCGGCGCGGGTGATCGCGCGCATCGAGCGCGCACGCCAGGGTTTGCGCGGGCGCAGTGCGCTGATCGACTTCCTGTCGTTCGGCTCCTTCAACAAGGCGTTCAAGCCCAACCGCACAGCCTTCGATTGGCTCAGCCGCGACCCGGCCGAAGTCGACAAGTACATCAATGACCCGCTGTGTGGTTTTCGTTGCACCAACCAGCTGTGGATCGACCTGCTGGGCGGCTTGCAACAGATCAGCAAGGCGTCCAACCTCGCCCAGATCGACCCGGGCCTGCCGATCCTGGTCACGGGCGGCGAATGTGATCCGGTGAGCGAGGGCAAGCGTCTCAACAGCCTGGCCCACGCCCTGCGTGAGGCCGGCTGCCAAAACCTGCAATTGACGATCTACCCGCAGGCGCGACATGAAGTGTTCAATGAAACCAACCGTGATGAAGTCACAGCGGATGTGCTGACGTGGCTCGACCAGGCCCTGACGCTGCACAGGCCGGCCCGCTACGAATAACTTTCCTTTAAAATCAGCCGATAATCTCCGATTAGCCACAGGATGTACCTTTAGATGACTCAGGTTACCAACACCCCGTACGAAGCCCTCGAAGTCGGCCAGACTGCCAGCTTCAGCAAGACCGTCGAGGAGCGCGATATCCAGCTGTTCGCCGCCATGTCCGGCGACCACAACCCAGTGCACCTGGATGCCGAGTACGCCAAAGCCACCATGTTCAAGGAGCGGATCGCCCACGGCATGTTCAGTGGCGCCCTGATCAGCGCCGCCGTGGCCTGCGAGTTGCCTGGGCCGGGCACCATCTACATCGGCCAGCAGATGAGCTTCCAGAAGCCGGTGAAGATCGGCGACACCTTGACCGTGCGCCTGGAAATCCTCGAGAAGCTGCCCAAGTTCCGCGTGCGCATTGCCACCCGCGTGTTCAACCAGCGCGATGAGCTGGTGGTGGATGGCGAGGCCGAGATCCTGGCGCCGCGCAAGCAGCAAGTGGTTGAGCTGACTGAGCTGCCACCGATCAGCATTGGCTGATATTTATCTAACGAACAATGCAAAACAAATGTGAGAGCGGGCTTGCCCGCGAAAGCGGTGGGTCAGTCACTTATCAGTCGACTGACACTCCGTCTTCGCGAGCAAGCCCGCTCCCACATGGTTTACAACATAGGGCTTAACAGGGCTTACGACTGAGCGCGAGCCTGATTACGCAGGGCTTTCACCTGGTCGTGGTTGCGCTGTGCGCCGTGGAACTGACGCTCCACCAGGTCACGAATACCCAGCAGGTTGTGCTTGTTGATTTTCTCGATCGCTTCCTTATAAGCCTTCAGTGCGTGGTCTTCACCGCGCTCGGCTTCATTCAGCACCGCCTCTTCATCTTTACCGGTGACCAGCGACTTCACGTCGACCCAGCCACGGTGCAGGGCGCCGGCCACACTGCCGGACTCTTCCGGATCACCACCCAAGGCACGCACTGCAGTTTGCAGCTCGGCGGCGGCGGTTGCGCAGTCGGCAGAGCGCTTGACGAACAACGCCTTGAGCTCTGGGTGCTTGATGTCTTCAGCGCAGGTCGCGAAACCTTTCTGGCCATCTTTGCTGGTCTCGATCAGGTCGTTGAGTACGGAGATCGATTCTTTGTTGATGTCAGTCATTTTTCAATTCCTTGTGCGGGTTGAGAAGGTTGTCTTAATGATTGCAGCGCCCGTGCCAGGTTTTTGAAAACAATTTTTCCTTTATTTTTCAATGATTTAATATTTATTGAACCATCTGTATGTACGTTATTTGCATGATCTGTCAATTGGCCTTCATGCAGAATGCCTGTATTTTCCAAGGCCTCGACTCACGCGCCTGAAGCCTTATGAACCCCGAAAAACTTGAACTGCTGATCACCCGCGAAATGCCCTTCGGCAAGTACAAGGGACGGATCATCGCCGACCTGCCCGGGCCGTACTTGAACTGGTTTGCCCGCGAAGGCTTCCCCCACGGCGAGCTGGGTGGTCTGCTGGCACTCATGCAGGAAATCGACAGCAACGGCCTGTCCGAACTGCTGGAGCCGCTGCGCGTAAAACACGGTAAGCCCGCCCCTCGCCATTAAGAGCCCCGCCATGCCAAGGAATGCTGATAACGAACACCACTGGCAGACCATCGCCGGGAACTACGAACGGGAGCCGGGCCCGATCAACCTGGAAAACGGTTATTTCGGACGCATGAGCCGCGTAGTCCGGGCGCAGTACCTGGAGCACGTCGCGTTCATCAACCGCAGCAACTCGCTGCACGTGCGCCAGCGCTTCGAACAGGGCGAAAACGTCGAGATCCGGCGCCAACTGGCCGAGCTGATCAGCGTCGACCCCGAGTCCGTTGCCTTTACCCGTAACGCCACCGAAGCCTTGCAGTCGCTGATTCGCAACTACAACCGCCTGCAACCGGGCGACCAGGTGTTGATCAGCGATCTGGAGTACGACACGGTCAAAGGTGCGATGCGCTGGTTGGCCGGTGTCCGTGGTGTGGAAGTGATCGAACTGTCCCACACACATCCGGCCAGTTTCGACAGCCTGGTGCAGACCTATCGCCAAGCGTTTGCTGAGTACCCACGCATAAAGCTGATGGCCCTGACCCACGTCACCCATCGCACCGGTTTGGTAATGCCGGTTGAAGCCATTGCCAAGGCCGCCCGTGAGCACAGTATCGATGTGATCCTCGACGGCGCCCATGCCCTGGGCCAGATCGAGTTCAACCTGGCAGAGTTGGGTATCCAGTTCGCCGGTTTCAACCTGCACAAGTGGATCGGCGCGCCGCTGACCCTGGGCTTTCTCTATATCGCCCCGGAGCGCCTGGCCGACATCGACCCGGACATGGGCGAGTTTCACTACCCGATCACGGATGTGCGCGCGCGAACGTCCTACAGCACACCCAACTTTCCCGCGCTGATGACCTTGCCGTTGGTGTTTGAAGAACATCGCGCCTTGGGTGGCTCGGCAGCCAAAGGTGCACGGGTGAATTACCTGAGGGACCTGTGGGTGAGCCAGGTGCGGCCGTTGGCGGGAATTGAAGTGCTGACGTCGGACGATCCTCGGCTTTATTGCGGGATCACGGCCTTCAAGTTTGTCGGCCGGGACCAGCAGGCCATGGCCGACCGCTTGCTCAAGGACTACAACCTGTTTACCACCACCCGCGTGGGCGCGGCATTTGGGACCTGTATTCGGGTGACGCCAGGGTTGGTCACCTCGGCGGCGGACATCAGTGTCCTGGTCAATGCCATCACCGAGCTACCCCCCCACTAAACCTGTGGGAGCTGGCTTGCCTGCGATAACGGTACATCAGTCACACTTGTACTTTCTGACCCACCGCTATCGCAGGCAAGCCAGCTCCCACATTTGAACATCGGAGTGCTTGGTTTTTCTGCGGGCAAAAAAAAGCGGTACACCGACCAAGTGCACCGCAAAAATGCCGTCAAGCACAGCAACAACGATTCGATAAATCAGATCAGTCCAGCAGCGCCAGCGCCTGAGCAGTGACTTCCTGGATACGAGCCCAGTCGCCGTTCTTGACCCACTCCGGGTCCAGCATCCAGCTACCGCCCACGCACATCACGTTTTTCAACGCCATGTAGCTCTTGATATTGGCCGGGCCGACGCCGCCGGTTGGGCAGAATTTGACTTCGCCGAACGGGCCGCCGAGGGCTTTGATCGCAGCCACGCCGCCGCTGACTTCAGCCGGGAACAGCTTGAAGCGGCGATAACCCAGGCCATAGCCTTCCATGATGCCCGAGGCATTGCTGATGCCCGGCAGCAGCGGGATCGGGCTGTGTACCGAGGCTTCCAGCAGGTCGCGGGTAATGCCGGGGGTGACGATAAACTGCGAACCCGCGACTTCAGCGGCTTCGAGCATGTGGCGATCCAGCACGGTGCCAGCACCGGTGCACAGTTCAGGGCGTTGCTCGCGCAGTACCTGAATGGCCTTGAGGCCGAACTCGGAACGCAGGGTCACTTCCAATGCGGTCAAACCACCGGCTGCCAGGGCATCGGCCAGCGGCAGGATGTCCTGTTCGCGGGCAATGGTGATCACCGGCAGGATCCGCGCCTTGGCGCAGAGGCTGTCGATCAGGGCAACTTTGTCCGCCATGGACACGGTCGGTTGAGGGCTGTTCATAGCGGCTGATCCTTGGCTCATGGGCACCAGTAAATCTCTAATGTAGGTTGCAAAAACGCGCGAATCGGCATGGCAGCGACATCGTCACTCGCCAGCGCGGCGCTCAAGGTGGTCAATTTCGAACTGCCGGAGATCGACAGCACGGTGTAGTTCGCCGTGGCCAGCAGCGCGCGACTCATGGTCAGGCGCTGATGGGGCACGGTCGGCGCCAGCATCGGCCAGCAACGGCGGGTACCGTTGGGCTGCAGGGCTTCGCTCAGGTTCGGGCTGTTGGGAAACAGCGATGCGGTGTGGCCGTCATCGCCCATGCCCAGTACCAGCACATCAATGGCTGGCAACTCGCCCAGCAGGCGATCGGCCTGCAAGGCGGCGTCTTCAAGGTTGGCGGCGGCGCTGTAGAGGCTCAAGAACTTGGCCTTGGCTGCCGGGCCTTTCAACAGGTGCTGCTTCAACAAACCGGCATTGCTGTCGGCGTGCTCCACCGGCACCCAGCGCTCGTCGGCCAGGGTGATGGTGACCTTGGACCAGTCCAGGTCTTGCTTGGCCAGGTGCTGGAAAAACGCCACCGGGCTGCGGCCACCGGACACCACCAGGGTCGCTTCGCCTCGGGCACTGAGGGCCGTGCGCAATTGCGCGGCCACATCATTGGCCAGGCCTTCCGCCAGCAGTACCGGCGTGCGGTACTCGTGAGGGGTGACGCCCTGGGGCAGTTTCAAATCAGATATCGCCATACCACGACCTCCCATCCCGCGTGATCAGTGCAATGGAGCTCATCGGCCCCCAGGAACCCGCCGCGTACGGCTTGGGCGCATCACCGGATTTCTTCCACCCGGCGATCAACTGGTCACACCACTTCCACGCGGCTTCGATTTCATCTTTGCGCACAAACAGGTTCTGGTTGCCGCGCATCACTTCCAACAGCAACCGCTCGTAGGCATCGGGGATGCGCGCGCTGCGGTAGGTGTCGGAGAAATTCAGTTGCAGCGGGCCGCTGCGCAGTTGCATGCCCTTGTCCAGGCCCTGCTCCTTGGTCATCACGCGCAAGGAAATACCTTCGTCCGGCTGCAGGCGGATGATCAGCTTGTTGCTGATCTGCAGGCGCTGCTCAGGGGCGAAGATGTAGTGGGACGGTTCCTTGAAGTGGATGACGATCTGCGACAGCTTTTGCGACATGCGCTTGCCGGTCCGCAGGTAGAACGGCACCCCGGCCCAACGCCAGTTGCGAATATCGGCACGCAGGGCGACGAAGGTTTCGGTGTCGCTCTGGGTGTTGGAATTCTCTTCTTCCAGGTAGCCCGGCACGGCTTTGCCGGCGCTGTAGCCCGCGATGTACTGGCCGCGCACCACTTGGGTGGTCAGGCCTTCGGGGCTGATCGGCGCCAGGGCCTTGAGCACCTTGACCTTCTCGTCACGGATGCTGTCGGCAGACAGGTCAGCCGGCGGGTCCATGGCGATCAGGCAAAGCAACTGCAGCAGGTGGTTCTGGATCATGTCGCGCAGCTGGCCGGCCTTGTCGAAGTAACCCCAACGGCCTTCGATCCCGACCTGCTCGGCCACGGTGATTTCCACGTGGGAAATGTAATGCTGGTTCCACTGGGTTTCGAACAGGCTGTTGGCGAAACGCAGAGCGATCAGGTTCTGGACGGTCTCTTTGCCCAGGTAGTGGTCGATGCGGTAGGTGCGGTTCTCCGGGAAGAACTGCGCCACGGCGTCGTTGACCTTGCGTGAGGATTCCAGGTCGGAGCCGATCGGCTTTTCCAGGACCACACGGGTGTTTTCCGCCAGGCCAGCCTTGGCCAGGTTTTCGCAGATGCCGCCGTACACCGCTGCCGGGGTGGCGAAATAGGCGATCAGGCGTTGTTCGCTGCCGACTTTTTCGGCAAGGGCAACGTAATCGTCGGCCTTCATGAAATCGACGTGCACATACGCCAGCCGCGCGAGGAAGCGCTTGGCGACGGCTTCGTCCAGCTCCTTGCCAACGTATTTGCGCAGCTCTTTTTCGATGCGGGCCAGGTGCTGTTGCTCGGTACCGGCTTCACGGGCCAGGGCCAGGATGCGGGTGTCGTCGTGCAAGAGCCCGGCGCCATCGAGTTGATAGAGGGCAGGAAATAACTTGCGCAGCGCCAGATCACCCAAGGCGCCAAACAGGGCAAAGGTGCAGGGTTCTACGGTTATCGAAGGCATGATGTTTGTTCTTTTATCAAGTTAAGCTACAAATACCTTTTTTCAAGGCATCACTCAAGGAAAAATGTAGTAATAACCACAACATTTTCCCGAAATACGCATTCCGAGTGGTGGTGTTCAGCTACGCTCAGTAGGATAGGCCACCTCCAAGGGCCGCTCGTCGATTGGTTGCCGCCCTTAATTTGCATCGTCGCCCGAAGGAAAGACTGAATGGACCGCGTGCGAAATCTTCTGGAACAGATCCAGAACCGCCTCGAAGAATTGAACAAGGCCGAGCGCAAAGTCGCAGAAGTCATCCTGCTCAACCCGCAGCAGGCCACCCGCTTCTCGATCGCCGCCCTCGCCCAGGCCGCCTCGGTCAGTGAACCGACGGTCAACCGTTTCTGCCGTTCGTTCGGCGTGAGCGGTTACCCTGAACTGAAATTGCAGCTGGCGCAAAGCCTGGCCAGTGGCGCCGCGTACGTCAGCCGCGCCGTGGAAGCCGATGATAACCCTGAGGCGTACACGCAGAAGATCTTTGGCAGCGCCATTGCGTCACTGGACAGCGCCTGCCAGGCCCTGGACCCGGCCCTGATCAGCAAAGCCGTGGACCTGTTGATCCAGGCGCGGCAGATCCACTTCTTCGGCCTGGGCGCTTCGGCTCCGGTGGCCATGGATGCGCTGCACAAGTTCTTCCGCTTCAACCTCGCCGTGACCGCCCATGCCGACGTGCTTATGCAGCGCATGATCGCCTCGGTGGCGCATACCGGCGAGCTGTTCGTGATCATTTCCTACACCGGGCGCACCCGTGAACTGGTGGAAGTGGCGCGGATTGCCCGCAGCAACGGCGCCTCGGTACTCGGCGTGACCGCCGAGAACTCGCCGCTGGCCAAGGCCAGTACGGTGAGTTTGAACATTCCGCTGCCGGAAGACACCGATATCTACATGCCGATGACCTCGCGGATCATCCAGCTGACGGTGCTGGACGTGCTGGCGACCGGCATGACGTTGCGTCGCGGGGTGGATTTCCAGCCGCATCTGCGCAAGATCAAAGAGAGCTTGAATGACAGCCGGTATCCGGTGGGGGATGAGTTCAACTAGCAGGAATCTCCGCCAGCCGTACCGACCCTATCGCAGGCAAGCCAGCTCCCACAGGGGAATGCATTCCAAATGTGGGAGCTGGCTTGCCTGCGATGGCGCCATCAGCCTCACCGCTAAACCCCAGCCCTAGCCTGCAAACTGAGGTGCGCCCTCTCCCCCGGCGCCAGACTCGCCCCGGCCATCGCCGACTCCACGCACACAAACCCCGACGCCTCGTTGAAGCTCACCCCCAACAAGGGCCGGCTGCCGGGATGCCACACCACCGTGTCTGCGCTGTCGCCGGTGTCGATGCACAACTCACGCTGCCAGGCGTGGTCCTTGAGCTGCAGTTCGCCCTCGTGTTGGAACACCCGTTGGCACCCGCCCTCCACCCGCAGCTCGCCTTCCTGCTGACAGACCTGGCGGTTGAGCTGGTCGTAACCTTGCGCACCATCGAGCCCAGACAGCGCTATCTCGTCAACGTGACCAATACGCCAATAAGCGTGCAACGCATGGCTCAACTGGCACGGCAACTCGTCCTGATGCTCGGTGCTCAGGCGCAGCTCCAGGGTTTCGCCCAGGTGCGCGTGCAGGTCGACCTGCCAGTCGCACAGCTGCAATTGCCAGTGCAGGTGTACGCCGTCCTCGTCGGTGCTGCTGTCGAGCAGTTTCCAGTCGATGAGCCGCGCCCAGCCATGGGACGGCCAGGCGTTTTCGCTCGGGTGGCGGCCATACCAGGGCCAGCACACCGGCACACCACCACGGATGGCGCCGACTTGGGGCCACTTGGCCGCACACCAGAGCCAGGGCTTCTGGCCCCGCGGCTGAAAATGCAGCAGTTGCGCGCCCTGGCGGCTGAACACCGCCTGGCACAACGGGTGGTCGATCACCAACACGTCGCGCATCTGAAAGCGTTCCCAGGCGAACACCGGTCGCTCGCGCAGGGATTTGAAAAAGCGTTGCAGCGGATGCTCATGCATGTGCCACGGTCCTGAAATCGTTGTTGCGCGCCCTTGTAGGAGCTGGCTTGCCGGCGATGGCATCGCCAAGGTGTGTCTGATACACCGCGGTGATGCTATCGCCGGCAAGCCGGCTCCTACAAAGGCCATTTCTCAAAAAAAAGCGGGTAGCCATGGCTACCCGCAAAATGCGCACAGAGAGAAGGAGCTTATCGCAACAGCGTTAGAACGTAGACTGAATTTTCAGGCCCGCAACCAACGCGTTGTCGACCTGGTCCACACCGCCTGGGTTCTTGATGTATTGCAGGTTAGGACGCACGGTCAGCCAGTTGGTAACGTGGAAGCCGTAGTTGAGTTCAACGTTGTACTCAGTGTTACGCAGCGGTGCGTAACCCGCCTGGTCGTAATCCGTGAAACCACCGGCGGCATTGAGCAGCTCGGCGTTTTTCTTCACGTCACTGTTGGCGTGGATACGGGAAATACCGATGCCGACGTCATCCTTGGTACGCGCGTCGAATGGACCTTTGTAGACCAGCATCAACGACTGGTAGTTGTCGACCAGGTTGGTGTCCTTGTCGTGGAAGGTCACGTTGGCCGCGATGTTCAGGCCACGGGAAGCATCGCCATTGTGCGTGGTGAGTTGCTGTTGCAGCACACCCCAGTAGCCAGTCTTGCTGCTACGCAGACGGTAGGCCTGACCGGTGGTGGCCGCATCGTTGCCGTTGACGTCTTCACGTACATCGGCCGCCTCGGCAGTGCTCTTGTAGTAACCCACACGGTATTCGCCCGGCAGGCCATTGACCTTCGGCGACCAGACCAATTCCACCGGGATCACGGTGCCCTTGGTGCCACTGCCGCTGAGCTTGAAGCCGTTGCCGTGCTCCAGCTGCGACGGGTTCTGGTTGTACGCACCGATTTGCGCATACAGCTCTGGCGTGATGTTGTACTTCACGCGGATAGCCGCCTGGCTCACCGGCCAGTTGTACCAGGTGTTCACGTAGTTACCCACTTGCGAGCCGCAGAACGACAGGTTCTGGAAGTCGCATGGGAAGGTGTTGAAGTCTTCGCCTTCACCGAAGTAACCGAGTTTCACATCCAGCTTGTTGTCGAACATCTGGTGCTGGATCCAGAACTGGGTCAGACGCACCATGTGGCCACGGCCATCAACCTCTTGAGACGAACTCAAGGTGCCGGCACGCGGGTCGCCAATACGGTCATTGGAGATGTTTGCGCCATTACGGTTGGTCAGTTGGATCTTGGCCTGGGTGTTGTCCCAGCCCCATAGCTTTTGCAGATCCAGTGCTACGCCCAGACCGAACTGGTCAGCGTAACGGGCAGTTTTGTCGTTGTTGTAGCCACCGTGCAGGTTGCCACCGACTTCCCCAACGTAGTCAGCCTTGATGTCGATACCTTGCTCGATCAGCTTGGTACGCTCACCACCCCAATCGCCGGTCATCCACTTGGAATCGGCGCTGAATGCATCGTCTGCCATCGCATTGGCGGACAATACCAGGGCTGCTGCTGCTGACAGTTGGCAGATCAGCCGAGTGTTGTTGTGTTGCTTTTTCATCCCTACATCCTCGTCTTTATTGTTATTAAACTGTTTTTATCTAACGCGGTTTACTTTTTTTAGCTAAAACAACAAGTTATCTACTTCAGCGGCCTTTGAATTGAGCCACATTGTCGGCATGCCCTTGTGTGGGCGATGAAGAAGCAGTGCCCAGGCGCTCACCGGTCTTGGCGTCAAACAGCAACACTTTGGCCGGGTCAAACTGTAGGGTCAGGGTCTCGCCCACTTGCGGCGCCACATCCGGCGCCAGGCGGCAGCAGACCTTGGTGTCATTGAGTTGCACGAACACCAGGGTGTCCGGGCCGGTCGGCTCGGTGACCTGGACTTCGGCGCGAATGCTCGACGAGCCGTTGCCCTCGCCCGCTGCCAGCAAAATCTGCTCAGGGCGCAGGCCGAGGATCACGTCACGGTCTTCGAGGCCCGCATCGTTCATGTTCAACGCCAGCTCGCAACGGGCCTGGCCGCTGTCGAGCAGGGCCACCAGGCGGCCGTCCTTGCGCTGCAGGCGCACGGGCACGAAGTTCATCGGCGGTGAACCGATGAAGCTCGCCACGAACTGGTTGGCCGGGTTGTTGTAGATCTCTTTGGGCGTGCCGAACTGCTGGATGATGCCGTCCTTCATGACCGCCACCTTGTCGCCCAGGGTCATCGCTTCGATCTGGTCGTGGGTCACGTAGACCGTGGTGGTCTTGAGGCGCTGGTGCATCAGTTTCATTTCGGTACGCATCTCGACACGCAGCTTGGCGTCGAGGTTGGACAGCGGTTCGTCGAACAGGTAGATCTTCGGACGACGTGCGAGGGCGCGGCCCATGGCCACACGTTGCTGCTGGCCACCGGACAGTTGGCCCGGCTTGCGATTGAGCAGGTGCTCGATCTGCAGCAGCTTGGCTACGCGCGCCACTTCGGCGTCGATATCGGCCTGGGGCATTTTGCGGATCTTGAGGCCGAACTCGATGTTCTCGCGCACGCTCATGGTCGGGTACAACGCGTAGGACTGGAACACCATGGCGATGTCGCGATCCTTGGGGCTCATGCCGCTCACGTCCTGGTCGCCGATCATGATCGCGCCGCCCGTGATGGTTTCAAGGCCAGCGATGCAGTTCATCAGCGTGGATTTACCGCAACCCGAAGGGCCGACCAGGATCAGGAATTCGCCTTCCTTGATCGACAGTTCGATGTTCTTCAAGGTGTCGGGCAGGCCGGCGCCATAGGTCTTGTTTACATTGCGAAGTTCAAGCGTAGCCATGATTACCCCTTGACCGCGCCAGCCGTGAGGCCGCGCACGAAATACTTGCCTGCGATCACATAGACCAGCAGGGTCGGCAACCCGGCGATCATCGCCGCTGCCATATCCACGTTATATTCCTTGGCCCCAGTGCTGGTGTTGACCAGGTTGTTCAGCGCCACCGTGATGGGCTGCGAGTCGCCGCTGGAGAACACCACACCGAACAGGAAGTCGTTCCAGATCTGGGTGAACTGCCAGATCAGGCAGACCATGATGATCGGCGTGGACATCGGCAGAATGATCTGGCGGAAGATCGTGAAGAAACCCGCACCGTCCAGGCGCGCGGCCTTGATCAGCGCGTCCGGGATGCTCACGTAGTAGTTACGGAAGAACAGCGTGGTGAACGCCAGGCCGTAGACCACGTGCACAAACACCAGGCCGGTGGTGGTGCTGGCCAGGCCCATCTTGCCGAGGGTGAACGACGCTGGCAGCAGCACGGTCTGAAACGGCAGAAAGCAGCCGAACAACAGCAGGCCGAAGAACAGTTGCGAGCCTTTGAAGCGCCAGAACGACAGCACATAGCCGTTCAACGCACCGATGGCGGTGGAGATCAGCACAGCCGGAACGGTGATCTTGATCGAGTTCCAGAAGTAGCCATCCACGGTGGCCCAGGCCTTGACCCAGCCGATGCCGGTGACCACGGTCGGCCAGCTCAGCAGGTTGCCGGTGCTGATGTCTTCCGGGGTCTTGAAGCTGGTGAGCAACATCACCACCAGCGGCACCAGGTACAGCAACACCGCGAGGATCAGCACCGCGTAGATCGCGATGCGGCTCAGGCTGATGGAAGGTTTGGAAACGAGACTAGTCATTACGCTTGGTCCTCAGCTCGGAGTAGAGGTAAGGCACGATGATCGCGAGGATCGCACCGAGCATCAGGATTGCACTGGCCGAGCCCATGCCCATCTGGCCACGGCTGAAGGTGAACGAGTACATGAACATCGCAGGCAGGTCGGACGAGTAGCCCGGGCCGCCGGCGGTCATGGCCGCCACCAGGTCGAAGCTCTTGATCGCAATGTGCGCCAGGATCATCACCGCACTGAAGAACACCGGACGCAGGCTTGGCAGCACCACGCTCCAGTAGATGCGCGGCAGGCTGGCGCCGTCGATCTGGGCGGCGCGGATGATCGATTGGTCCACACCCCGCAGGCCGGCGAGGAACATCGCCATGATGAAGCCGGAGGCTTGCCACACGGCCGCGATCACCAGGCAGTAGACCACGCGATCAGGGTCGATCAGCCAGTCGAGACGGAAGCCTTCCCAGCCCCAGTCCCGCAGGAGTTTGTCCAGGCCCATGCCCGGGTTGAGCAGCCATTTCCAGGCGGTACCGGTGACGATCATGGAGAGCGCCATCGGGTACAGGTAAATGGTGCGGATAAAGCCTTCGCGGCGGATTTTTTGGTCGAGGAAGATCGCCAGTGTCACGCCGATGACCAGGGTGATGCCGATGAACATCCCGCCGAAAACCGCCAGGTTCTTGCTCGCTACCCACCAGCGGTCGTTGTCGAACAGCCGGGCATATTGCGCAAGGCCGGCCCATTTGTAGCTGGGCAGGAAGGTGGAATTGGTGAACGACAGCACGAACGTCCACAGGATGTAGCCGTAAAAGCCCACCAGAACGATGAACATGCTCGGCGCCAGCACCAGTTTGGGAAGCCAGCGCTGCAGTGCATCGAACGGCGAGGCCTTGCTGAACACAGCAACAGAACTCATGGGAAAATCCAGTACAGGGAAAAAGGGCTACAGGGTGACTCTCTGCCGGAGCGCGGTTTGTGTGGGAGCTGGCTTGCCTGCGATGCAGCCAACTCGGTGTAACCGACACACCGCGTTGTTTGCATCGCCGGCAAGCCGGCTCCTACAAAAGCATCACTTGGCTGACTTGATCGCAGCGCCGAGTTTCTTGGCGGTGTCGGCCGGGTCGGCTTTCGGGTCGTTGATGTAGTTAGTCACGACATCAAAGAACGCACCTTGTACAGCCAGGGTGGTGGCCATGTTGTGGGCCATGCTTGGCTGCAGGCCGCCGGTCTTGGCGTCTGCCAGGAAGTCTTTGGCGGCGGTCTGGGCGCAGGAGTCAAAGCCGTAGGAGGCCATTTTCTCCAGCATGTCGGTGCGCACCGGGATCGAACCCTTGTTGATGCTGAAGACTTTCTGGAAGTTTTCACCCAGCACGACTTTGGCGATGTCCTGCTGACCGGCAGCAGTGCCTTTGTCTTTCTGCTTGAACACCGCCAGGGAGTCGATGTTGTAGGTGAAGGCTTTGTCGGTGCCCGGGAAGGCTACGCACTCGTAGTCCTTGCCGGCGACTTTCTTGGCAGCGGTCCATTCAGACTTGGCCCAGTCACCCATGATCTGCATGCCGGCCTTGCCGTTGATGACTTTGCCCGCTTCCAGGTTCCAGTCCTGACCTTTGCCGTCGACGTCCATGTAGGTCGCGACTTTCTTCAGCTCAGTCAGGGCCTTGACCATTTCCGGGCCGGTCAGCGCGGCGTTGTCCAGGTCAACCAGGGCTTTCTTGTAGCCATCTGCACCCATCACCGACAAAACTACGGCTTCGAATACAGTGCTGTCCTGCCAAGGCTGGCCACCGTGGGCGAGCGGAATGAAGCCCGCCGCTTTGAGCTTGTCGCCGGCTGCGTAGAATTCTTCGAGGGTGGTTGGGTTCTTGGTGATCCCGGCTTTCTTGAAGACTTCCGGGTTGATCCACAGCCAGTTCACGCGGTGAATGTTCACCGGTACGGCAACGTAGTTGCCTTCGTACTTCACGGTGTCGGAGACTTTTTTGTCGAGCAGCGAGTCCCACTTCTCTTCTTTGGCGACGTCCTTGAGCACGTCGGTGTCGAGCAGGCCAGTCGACGCCCATTCCTGGATGTCCGGGCCTTTGATCTGGGCAACGCCTGGCGGGTTGCCAGCGACTGCGCGGCTTTTCAGCACGGTCATGGCGGTAGCACCACCACCGCCGGCGACGGCGCCGTCTTTCCAGGTGAAGCCGTCTTTCTCAACTTGGGCCTTCAGGACATCTACAGCCGCTTTTTCACCACCCGAGGTCCACCAATGCACAACTTCAACCGTCCCTTTCGAGTCGGCGGCAAATGCACTGAGGGGAAACAACGAGGCAATGGAAATAGCTACGGCGAGGCGATTAATCGCGTTCATCTGAGTACCTTTTCTTGTTGTTATGCATGCAAGTCTAGAGCTTGCGCTGCACGGAGTTTAAACAGGGATTTTCCAGGCGCAGGTAACAAAGGGACGCACAAATGTCACCAGCTCGTGACATAAGCGCCGCGCCCCAGAGCGCTGGCCATGCTGGGTGCCAAGGGTAACGCAGGCAGCAACACCGCTTGCCAGGCATGGTACAGGTCGGGTTTGCCGCCCCAGATCTTGCTGCTGGGCAGGTTCTGCGGACTCAGTTCGTGATGCCAACTGCCGTGCAGACGGTCGATGAAATGGGTTTCGCAGAACTCCCAGAAGCGTCGGTACCAGGTCTCGTAATGCAGCTCGCCGGTACGCTTGAGCAGCGCTTGCGCGGCGGCGCTGGCCTCGGCGTGGGTCCAGTGCAGGCGCTCACGCACCACGGGGCGCTGGCTCCAGTCCAGGGTGTAGACGATGCCGGGCGCACCGTCCACGGCCCAGGCGTACTCGCAGGCGCTGGCGAACAAGCCTTTGGCGTCGGTCACCAGCCAGTCCGGCGTGGCGAGCCCGGCCTGCAGGCGGGCGGCTTCCAGGTGCAGCACCAAGCGCGCCCATTCAAAACCGTGGCCGGGGGTGATGCCATAGGGGCGAAAGCCGTCGGCGGGGTTGTCTTCGTTGTAACCGAGCACGGGTCGCCAGCGGGCGTCGAAGTGCTCGATGACCATATGTTGGTTGCCAGCCGCATGGGTGTGGATAACACGCTCGACGATGCGCAACGCACGGTCCAGCCAGCGCGTGTCACCGGTGACATCGGCCAGGGCCAGGAAGGCTTCGGTGGCGTGCATGTTGCTGTTGGCGCCACGGTAGGCTTCGATGCCGCTCCAGTCCTGGGCAAAGGACTCGAGCATCACGCCCTCCTCCTCGCTCCAGAAGAACTGGTCGATGATATGGATGGCGTCGTTCAACAGATTCTGTGCGCCGGGCGCGCCGGCCACCACCGCCGAGCTGGCGGCGAGCGCGACGAACGCATGCAGGTAGGCTGCTTTGCCACGGTTGCCATCCCGCGCGTGAGGCGTGGCGAACCAACCACCGTGCTCGCTATCACGCAGGGGACCACTCAGGGCGGCCACACCGTGCGCTACCAAATCGGCATAACCGGGCAACCCCATGGCGTGGGCCATGGCAAAGCTGTGGGTCATGCGGGCGGTGCTCATGGTCTCGGCGTGGGCATCGGCGGGCAGTTGGCCATTGTCGTCCAGGTTGCCGAAGCCCTCGGGCAGTCGAGAGGCCTTGGCGAACGACAGCAGGCGCTGGCCTTCATTGGCGAGCCAGGCGTGATGGGCAGGTGCGTTCAGCCAACTGCTGGCAGGCAGTGGGTGGGTGGTCATGGGTGGCCCTTATTATTTTTTGTGGGATGACCGGAGTCTAAACAAGGGCGAGGTGGGGGCAAGTAACGAAGGGCAAGGGAAATGTCACCAGCCAGTGACAATCCCAAATAGGAGAGAGGGCACTTGTAGTGAGCGGGC
>NZ_JACAOY010000001.1:43201-254209 GCF_013385985.1 Pseudomonas sp. B6002
AGCGGGCGGGGGTGTTGAGTTGTTGTTGCAGGTTCTGCACCTGGCTTTGCAAGGTGGTGATGTTGCGCGTGGTCTGGATGCGGAACACGTCAAACTCCTTGTTGGTCGGCGCGTCGCTGTTGCCCGGCTGGTTGTCCTGGGCACTCTTCAACACCACAAGGTCCTGTTCGAGGCGGGCGATGGCCGCGCTCGGGTTGCCCTGCTTCTTCAGGGCGGCCACGTCGGCGGACAAGTCCTTGATCTCGGTATCACGCTTGCCCGCATCACCTTGCGCGGCTTTCAGCGTCGCTACGGCATCGGTCAGGGCCTGGACCTGCCCTTGCAGCTTGGCGTTGGCGTTCGACAGATCGGTGGTGCTGGCGGTCATCTGCGCCAGGCGCTGGTCCAGCACGGTGGCCTGGCCGGCGACGCCGACCTGCTGCTTGCCCTGTTCCAGCAACTGGCTTTCCAACTGTTTGATCTGCAACTTGAGGGCTTCACTGCCATTGTTCACGCTGGCTTCGCTGGCCACCACCTTGCCGGAAATATCCTGCAGGCGCCCCGCCGCTTCTTCGCTGATGCGCGCGAAACTTTCCTGGGTGGCGACCAGTTGCTGGCCCATCAGAGAGATCTGCTGGAAGCTCCACCAGGCGAGGCCGGCGAAGGCGATCAGCAGAGCGCCGACCAGCGCCCACAGCGGGCCGGTGCTGGCACTCTTGACCTTGACCACCGGCGTCGTGCGCGAACGCACGGAGGTGGCGGGAGTCGGCTCGAAATCATCATCGTCCCCGTGGTCTGCCCGCAGGCTGGGAACATTGTCGAAATCGTCGTTAGCATCGTTACGCATGTATCAACCCTGAATCGGTGAGATGGCTGCCTGGAAAGCCGAGCGACCGGAGTATAAACCGCGCCCGCGCCGCACTGGTCGACCTGAAACCTCGAATTCGGTTCCCGATGTGTTGCCTGATGTGAGCTTACTTGAGCCCAGGATCCTGGGCTTTCCACCAACTGCAGAACTCGTCGAGGGCGGTCCACAGGCTGACCTTGGGCTCGTAGTCCAGATAATGCCTCGCCCGGCTGATGTCGAGGGTGAAATCTTTGTTCATCACCTGCATGCCCAAGCGTGATAACGCCGGCTCCGGACGCCCCGGCCACATCGCGCAGAACGCTTCGTTCAACGCCGCCACACTGTAGGCCAGGCCGTAGGACCGATATCGGGTGACCTGTGGCATGTCCATCTGGCGCATCACGTAGTTCACTACATCCCACACCGGCACCGGCGTGCCATTGCTGATGTTGTAGGCCTTGCCCAAGGCCGAGCCCGTGGCCAGCAAACTGCTGAGCAGCGCCTCGTTCAGGTTGTGCACGCTGGTGAAGTCGACCTTGTTCAAGCCGTCGCCGACGATGGCCAGGCGATTCTTGCGCTGCATCTTCAGCAGGCGCGGGAAAATGCTCATGTCCCCGGCGCCGGTGACAAAGCGCGGGCGCAGGGCAATCACCTCCAGGCCGAACTCCTGGGCGCCAAACACCTTTTGCTCGGCCAGGTACTTGGTGGCAGCGTAAGGATGCTTGAAGCGCTTGGGCACTTGCTCTTCGGTCAGGCCCAGGTGGTCGCGCCCATCAAAGTAGATCGACGGCGACGACAAGTGCACCAGGCGCCCCACCCGTTGTTTCAGGCAGGCTTCGACGACGTTTTCCGTCACCAGCACGTTGCCTTGATGGAAGTCCTGGTATTTGCCCCACAACCCGACGGCACCGGCGCAATGCACCACGGCTTCGACATCGCGGCACAGGTCGCGCACCAGGTCGGCGTCATTCAGGTCACCCTGGATAAACTCGGCGCCGCGCCGTATCAGGTGCTCCACACCTTCGGCACGTCGCCCGTTGACCCGTACGTCCAGGCCCTGCTCCAGGGCGAAACGCGCAAAGCGCCCGCCAATGAAGCCGCTTGCGCCGGTGACCAGAATTTTCATGTATTACCCCGTGCTCTTTCGTTTTTCATCGCTGTTGCCTTGACGCCCGCTGTCACGCCAACGGCACCAGCCATTGGCCACACGCCTGGGCCAGATGGTCGGTCAACAAGCCCAACAATTGCCCGCCACTGCGCCAATGATGCCAGTACAGCGGCACATCGATGGGCTTATCTGGCAATAACTCCAGTAAAACGCCCTTTTCCAGTTGGTCACGTACCTGCAATTCGGGCACCAGGCCCCAGCCGAGACCGGCTTCTGTCAGGCGGATAAACCCTTCCGACGAGGGGCACAAATGGTGTTCAAAACCACCGTCCACCCCCAAGGAAGCCAGGTAGCGGTGTTGCAGGAAATCATCCGGGCCGAACACCAGCGCCGGAGTCCGGGCCAACTGATCCGCGCGCACACCGTTTGGGAAATGCCGCGCAATAAAGGCCGGACTGGCCAGCGCCCGATAGCGCATGGCACCGAGCAACAGGCTACGGGCACCGGCCACCGGGCGCTCGCTGGCGCAGATACAGGCCGCCACTTCACCGGCACGCATGCGCTTGAGGCCCACGGTCTGGTCCTCCACCACCAGGTCCAGCAACAAGTGCTGCTCGGCGCAAAAGCCACTGACCGCTTCGGCCCACCAGGTGGCGAGGCTGTCGGCATTCAGGGCGATGCGCAGGCGCTCGGGCATACCCTCTTCGTCCAGCGCCGGCACCTGGCTTTGCAGGTCACGCTCCAACAGCCGTACCTGTTGCACATGGTTGAGCAGGCGGCGGCCGATATCGGTGGGCGTCGGCGGCGTAGCGCGCACCAGCACAGGTTGACCGATACGGGCTTCCAGCAACTTGATGCGCTGGGAGATCGCCGATTGCGACAGCCCCAACACCTGGGCGCCACGCTCGAAACCGGCCTGTTCCACGATCGCCGCCAGGGCGGAAAGCAATTTATAGTCGAACATCAGTTTCTCTAATGAGCGATCAGCAATATTGGTTTTTCTTATACAGCGTAGTCCGTGAGAATGACCAGCATTGCTTCTCTCTACTTCAAGGAACTTCACATGGCTGGCGAAACCGCCCTGGCAACCCTGCTGCGCAGCATGAGCCCGCAACTCAATGACGGTGACTACGTGTTCTGCACCCTGCCCGACAACCGTATCCCGCCAGGGTGCGAGGCGATCGGCAGCTTTCGAGAACAGGAAGGCCTGACGCTGATTGTCGAGCGCCAACAAGCAGAAGACGCCGGGCTGAGCTTCGACTACGTCGCTGCCTGGATCACCCTGAATGTGCATTCAGCCCTTGAAGCCGTTGGCCTGACGGCCGCGTTTGCCAGCGCCTTGGGTAAGGCCGGCATCAGTTGCAACGTGATCGCCGGTTTCTACCACGACCACCTGTTTGTCGGCCGCGCCGATGCCGAGCGCGCCATGGGCGTGCTGCGGCAACTGGCAGCAGACGCGGAGTAACTCACTATGTGGCAAAGCTACCTGAACGGGCTGTTGGTGGCCCTGGGCCTGATCATGGCCATCGGCACACAGAACGCATTTGTGCTGGCGCAAAGCCTGCGCCGTGAGCACCACTTGCCCGTGGCGGCGCTGTGCGTGGTATGCGATGCGTTGCTGGTGGCTGCGGGCGTGTTCGGCCTGGCCACGGTGCTGGCACAGAACCCACTGTTGCTGGCAGTTGCGCGCTGGGGCGGCGCGGCGTTCCTGCTGTGGTACGGCACCCTGGCATTGCGCCGGGCGTTTTCCAAACAAAGCCTTGAACAAGGCGATAACCTAAAGGTGCGCTCATTGCGTGCCGTGTTGCTCAGCGCCCTGGCCGTGACGTTGCTCAATCCTCACGTGTACCTGGACACCGTGCTGCTGATCGGCTCGCTGGGCGCGCAACAAACCGAACCCGGCGCTTATGTCGCGGGGGCGGCCAGCGCGTCGTTCCTGTGGTTCGCCACCCTGGCGCTCGGCGCTGCGTGGCTGGCGCCCTGGTTGGCACGCCCCGCAACGTGGCGTCTGCTGGACCTGCTGGTGGCGGCGATGATGTTCAGCGTGGCTTATCAATTGATTGCCGCGTAGCGAATATTCCAAAACGCTCTGGAACCTCTATCCCACACAGTTGTTGCGTGGTTTTGCCGCACCCCCGGTGCTATGATCCGGACCCTGCGCCGCAAAGAGTACAAACTCCCCGGCGCTTGTTTGGCCGCCCGTGATCGGCCTTGCGCTCACCGCAACTGACCTGATTAGGAGAATCATCATGGCTTTCGAATTGCCGCCGCTGCCCTACGCACACGATGCCCTGCAGCCGCACATTTCCAAGGAAACCTTGGAATACCACCACGACAAGCACCACAACACCTATGTCGTGAACCTGAACAACCTGGTGCCTGGCACCGAGTTCGAAGGCAAGACCCTGGAAGAGATCGTCAAATCCTCCTCGGGCGGCATCTTCAACAACGCCGCTCAGGTCTGGAACCACACCTTCTACTGGAACTGCCTGGCGCCAAACGCCGGTGGCCAACCTACCGGCGCGCTGGCTGAAGCCATCAACGCTGCGTTCGGTTCGTTCGACAAGTTCAAGGAAGAGTTCACCAAGACGTCCGTCGGTACCTTCGGTTCCGGTTGGGGCTGGCTGGTGAAAAAGGCTGACGGTTCCCTGGCCCTGGCCAGCACCATCGGCGCCGGCAACCCGCTGACCAGCGGCGACACCCCGCTGCTGACCTGCGACGTCTGGGAACACGCCTACTACATCGACTACCGCAACGTGCGTCCAAAGTATGTGGAAGCGTTCTGGAACCTGGTCAACTGGAAGTTCGTGGCTGAGCAGTTCGAAGGCAAAACCTTCACTGCCTAAGCAACCCTTGCAGTAAAAAAAGCCCGGTGATTGCCGGGCTTTTTTGTGGGCGATGGAACCAGAGCCACGACACGAACCACGCAGGGAGGGAGAGGAATTGACCTCTACTACCTGTCGGAGAATTCAATATGTCCATTGCAGCAGCCGCCGCAGCAACAGCCGCTATTCCACTGGTTGGCGATCTCGTGAAAGCGGCACTTCCCGTCGCGGGCGAAGTTGTCAAAGCGGCCTCAGCGCTCCTTCAACCCTTCGCCGATGGGGCGGCAAAAAAGATTTTCGGCGAAGACACTTCAGACGCTAACCAGTCTGGAACCATCAACTTTGCGACCACTGTCGATAAAAAGATCACTTTCGACCTTCCCAAGTCGGCGTAACCGTCCACTTGATTGAGGCGCCGCCCATCAGCGGTCAGGTCTCTTCAGGCAGGCGGGTGTCAATCCGCCTTGCCCTTCCCTCATTGCCTCCCCCGCCAGATCATCTTTAACCCGCCTTTGCCCCAATGTTCCTTTGACTGCCATCACGAGATTGCCAATACTCATGGCATATTGAGGCTACCCGCATGGAACAAGGAATGACCCTTTGAAGCTGGAACTCAAAAACAGCTTGTCGGTGAAGTTGCTACGGGTTGTGCTGCTGTCGGCATTGATCGTGGGCGTGGCACTGAGTGCGGCGCAGATCGTTTTCGATGCCTACAAGACGCGCCAGGCCGTGGCCGGTGATGCCCAGCGTATCCTCGACATGTTTCGCGACCCCTCGACCCAGGCTGTCTACAGCCTGGACCGCGAGATGGGCATGCAAGTGATCGAAGGCCTGTTCCAGGACGATGCCGTGCGCATGGCCTCTATCGGTCATCCCAACGAAACCATGCTCGCCGAAAAAAGCCGCGCACTTCAGCAATCGCCCTCTCGCTGGCTGACCGACCTGATTCTTGGCCAGGAACGCACCTTCACCACCTCACTGGTCGGCAAAGGCCCCTACAGCGAGTATTACGGCGACCTGAGCATCACCCTGGACACCGCCACTTACGGCAAGGGCTTTCTGGTCAGTTCGGTGATCATCTTCATTTCTGGCGTGCTGCGCGCCTTGGCCATGGGCCTGGTGCTGTACCTGGTCTATCACTGGCTGCTGACCAAGCCGTTGTCGCGGATTATCGAACACCTGACCTCGATCAACCCGGACCGGCCCAGCGAACACAAGATCCCGCTGCTCAAAGGCCATGAACGCAACGAGCTGGGGCTGTGGATAAACACCGCCAACCAGTTGCTCGAATCCATCGAACGCAACACTCATTTGCGCCATGAGGCCGAAACCAGCCTGCTGCGCATGGCCCAGTACGACTTTCTCACCGGTTTGCCGAACCGCCAGAAATTGCAGGAGCAACTGGACAAGATCCTGATCGACGCCGGCCGCCGTCAGCGTCGCGTGGCGGTGTTGTGCGTGGGCCTGGATGACTTCAAAAGCGTCAACGAACAGTTCACCTACCAGGCCGGTGACAAACTGCTGCTGGCCCTGGCTGACCGTCTGCGCGCCCACAGTGGCCGCCTGGGTGCCCTCGCCCGCTTGGGCGGTGACCAATTTGCGCTGGTGCAGGCCGATATCGACCAGCCCTACGAAGCCGCCGAACTGGCGCAAAGCATCCTCGATGACCTGGAAGCCGAGTTCGCCCTGGAGCACGAGCAGATTCGCCTGCGCGCCACCATCGGCATCACCTTGTTCCCCGAAGACGGCGACAGCACCGAGAAGCTGCTGCAAAAAGCCGAACAGACCATGACCCTGGCCAAGAGCCGCTCGCGCAACCGCTATCAGTTCTACATCGCCAGCGTCGACAGCGAAATGCGCCGGCGCCGGGAGCTGGAAAAAGACCTGCGCGAGGCCCTGAACCGCGAGCAATTCCACTTGGTGTACCAACCACAGATCAGCTACCGCGACCATCGCGTGGTGGGCGTGGAAGCGCTGATTCGCTGGCAGCACCCGGAGCACGGCCTGGTGCCGCCCGACTTGTTCATTCCGTTGGCGGAACAGAACGGCACCATTATTCCGATCGGCGAGTGGGTGTTGGACCAGGCTTGCCGGCAGTTGCGCGAATGGCATGACCTGGGCTTCACCGACCTGCGCATGGCGGTCAACCTGTCCACGGTGCAACTGCACCACACCGAGCTGCCGCGGGTGGTCAACAACCTGATGCAGATCTACCGCCTGCCACCGCGCAGCCTGGAGCTGGAAGTCACCGAGACCGGCCTGATGGAAGACATCAGCACCGCCGCCCAACACTTGCTGAGTCTGCGTCGCTCCGGGGCGCTGATCGCCATCGATGACTTCGGCACCGGCTATTCGTCGCTGAGTTACCTCAAGAGCCTGCCGCTGGACAAGATCAAGATCGACAAGAGCTTCGTGCAAGATCTGCTCGATGACGACGACGATGCGACCATCGTGCGCGCCATCATCCAACTGGGCAAAAGCCTGGGCATGCAGGTGATCGCCGAAGGGGTGGAAACCGCCGAACAAGAGGCCTACATCATTTCCGAAGGCTGCCACGAAGGTCAGGGCTACCACTACAGCAAACCGCTGCAGGCCCGGGAGCTGGCGGCCTTCCTGAAGCAGTCCGAGCGCAACAACGCGGCGATTCTCTGAAACAGCAAAACGATACTAAATATTTCCCTCGCATAAACCTTTACACAAAATGCAAATCTTTCGCATTATGTCGCAGTTTTTGCGCTCCCCCGCGCGCCCTATCAACAACCGAAGCAGGATGTTCGCCATGATTCGTATGCCCCTGGCCACCGCCAGTCTGCTGGCCATTGCCATTTCTCTCGCCGGTTGCGGCGAAGGTAAAGACAAGGCCGCCGCAAACCAGGCGCCGACCCCGGCTGCCAGCACTACCGCTCCAGCGGCTGCCACCCCAGCAGGCCAGGTCGACGAAACGGCCGCCAAAGCCGTGGTCGCGCATTACGCTGACATGGTATTCGCGGTGTACAGCGACGCCGAGTCCACTGCAAAAACCCTGCAAACCGCCATCGACACCTTCCTGGCCAACCCGAACGACGAAACCCTGAAAGCAGCCCGTACTGCCTGGGTCGCCGCGCGCGTGCCATACCTGCAGAGCGAAGTGTTCCGCTTCGGCAACACCATCATCGACGACTGGGAAGGCCAAGTGAACGCCTGGCCCCTGGACGAAGGCCTGATCGACTACGTCGACAAATCCTACGAGCACGCCCTGGGCAACCCGGGCGCCAACGCCAACATCATCGCCAACACCGAGATCCAGGTCGGCGAAGACAAGGTCGACGTCAAGGACATCACCCCGGAAAAACTCGCCAGCCTCAATGAGCTGGGCGGTTCCGAAGCCAACGTTGCCACCGGCTACCACGCCATCGAATTCCTGCTCTGGGGCCAGGACCTCAACGGCACCGGCCCTGGCGCGGGCAACCGCCCTGCCTCCGACTACCTGACCGGCGACGGCGCCACGGGCGGCAACAACGAGCGTCGCCGCACTTACCTGCGCGCCGTGACCCAACTGCTGGTGAGCGACCTGGAAGAAATGGTCGGCAACTGGAAACCCAACGTCGAAGACAACTACCGCGCCACCCTGGAGGCAGAACCTGCCACCGACGGCCTGCGCAAAATGCTGTTCGGCATGGGCAGCCTGTCCCTGGGCGAACTGGCCGGTGAGCGCATGAAGGTTTCCCTGGAAGCCAACTCGCCAGAAGACGAGCAAGACTGCTTCAGCGACAACACCCACAACTCGCACTTCTACGACGCCAAGGGCATCCGCAACGTCTACCTGGGCGAGTACACCCGTGTCGACGGCACCAAGATGACCGGCGCCAGCCTGTCGTCCCTGGTGGCCAAGGCCGACCCGGCTGCCGACAGCGCGCTCAAGGCCGACCTGGCGTCGACCGAAGCGAAGATCCAGGTCATGGTTGACCACGCCAACAAAGGCGAGCACTACGATCAGTTGATCGCTGCCGGTAACGACCAGGGCAACCAGATCGTGCGCGACGCCATCGCCGCACTGGTCAAGCAGACCGGTTCGATCGAAGCCGCCGCTGGCAAGCTGGGTATCAGCGACCTGAATCCGGACAACGCTGATCACGAGTTCTGATTCGTGCGGTGTTGAGAGAGGCGACCTTCGGGTCGCCTTTTTTATGCGCGCACTCTCAGCCACCCCATACTCCTGTGGGAGCTGGCTTGCCTGCGATAGCGGCGTATCAGTTAATGAAGATGTTGCTGACCCACTGCTATCGCAGGCAAGCCAGCTCCCACAGTTGATCTACGTTGCTCCCAAGCCCCGGTTTACATGCTCTGCACCCCGGGTAGAATGGCGCCTCTGCCCAATCACCCGAGCACATTTCATGGCGTTGCCGACCCTACGCATCATCGGTTTCATCATCGGCATCTTCCTGATCACCCTTGCGATCGCCATGGTCGTCCCGATGGCCACCTTGGTGATCTTCGAACGCACACAAGACCTGCCCTCGTTCCTGTGGGCCAGCATGATCACCTTTATCGCCGGCCTGGCCCTGGTCATTCCCGGCCGCCCCGAGCATGTGCACCTGCGTCCCCGGGACATGTACCTGCTCACCGTCACCAGTTGGGTGGTGGTGTGCGTGTTTGCCGCCCTGCCGTTTTTGCTGACCCAGCACATCAGCTACACCGACTCGTTTTTTGAAAGCATGTCCGGCATCACCGCCACCGGTTCCACGGTGCTGAGCGGGCTGGACAGCATGTCCCCGGGCATCTTGATGTGGCGCTCGCTGCTGCACTGGCTCGGCGGCATCGGTTTTATCGGCATGGCGGTGGCGATCCTGCCGCTGCTGCGCATCGGTGGCATGCGCCTGTTCCAGACCGAGTCCTCGGACCGCTCGGAAAAGGTCATGCCCCGCTCACACATGGTGGCGCGGCTGATCGTGGCGACGTATGTGGGCATCACGATCCTCGGCAGCCTGGCGTTCTGGTGGGCCGGCATGGGCCTGTTCGACGCGATCAACCACGCGATGTCAGCCATTTCCACCGGGGGTTTTTCCACCTCCGATGAATCCCTGGCCCACTGGAAACAACCTGCCGTGCACTGGGTGGCGGTGGTGGTGATGATCCTCGGCAGCCTGCCGTTCACCCTGTATGTGGCCACGCTGCGCGGCAACCGTCGGGCACTGATCAAGGATCAGCAGGTACAAGGCTTGCTCGGCCTGTTGATCGTGACCTGGCTGGTGCTCGGCACCTGGTACTGGTGGACCACCGACCTGCACTGGCTGGACGCGCTGCGGCATGTGGCGGTGAACGTCACGTCCGTGGTCACCACGACCGGCTTTGCGCTGGGGGACTACAGCATCTGGGGCAACTTCTCACTGATGCTGTTCTTCTACCTGGGCTTTGTCGGCGGCTGTTCCGGCTCTACGGCGGGCGGCATCAAGATCTTCCGGTTCCAGGTCGCCTATATCCTGCTCAAGGCCAACTTGAACCAGCTGATTCACCCGCGCGCGGTGATCAAGCAGAAGTACAACGGCCACCGCCTCGATGAAGAAATCGTACGCTCGATCCTGACCTTTTCGTTCTTCTTCGCCATCACCATCTGCGCCATTGCGCTGGCCTTGTCGCTGCTCGGGCTGGACTGGATGACCGCGTTGACCGGCGCCGCCAGCACTGTGTCCGGCGTGGGCCCGGGCCTGGGCGAGACCATCGGCCCGGCCGGCAACTTCGCCAGCCTGCCGGATGCGGCCAAGTGGATCCTGTCGTTCGGCATGCTGCTGGGGCGGCTGGAGATCATTACAGTCTTTGTTCTGTGCATTCCGGCGTTCTGGCGTCACTGACCGTCGAGGCTTCCAGCAAACGCGCCCGGTATTCGCCGGGCGTGGCGTCGAACCAGCGGCGAAACGCGCGGAAGAAATTGCTCGGGTCGGCAAACCCCAGCAGGTAGGCGATTTCCAACAGGGTCATGCTCGGTTGCGCCAGGTACTGCTCCGCCAGTTCGCGACGGGTATCGTCGAGCAACGCCTGGAAACTGGTGCCTTCCTCCTGCAAACGCCGCTGCAACGTGCGCTGGGACAGGTGCAGGGTCTGGGCGACCACCTCACGCTTGGGCTCGCCCTGGGGCAACAGGCGGCACAGTACCTGCCGCGCCTTGTGGGTCACGCGGCTTTCCGAAAAACGCGCCAGGTATTCACCGGCAAACCGATCATGCAACAGCGCCATGGCCTCGTTGGCCGTGGGCAGCGGCGCGTCCATGTCGGCCCGCTCGAAAATCAACGCGTCATAGGGTGCGTTGAATTCCAGGGGGGCGTGGAAGGCTTGTTTATAGGGCGCCAGGTCCACCGGCTGATCGCCTTGCAACAGCACCTTGCGCGGCTGCAGGGTACGTCCGGTCAACCAGCCGCAGAGCGCCAGGGCGCTGGCCAGCGAGGCCTCGGCGCTTTGTCGGGTGGGCGGCAAGTGGTCACCATGCACCGTCAGAATCAGCGCATAGCCTTCGGGCAACAGTCGGAAACTCAGGTCGGCACTTTCAGCGATGATCCGCTGGTAGCGCACCAGGCGCATAAAGCCTTCGGCCAGCGTGTTGCTGGACATCAGCGCATAACCGGCCACATGAAAGGATGCAGGGCGCACCACCTTGCCCATGTTCAAGCCTATCGCCGGGTTGCCCGACAGCTCGACCGCCCGCTGCCAGAGCCGGGTCATGGAGTCTTGTGGAAAACGCGCATCAGGGTCACTGAGGGCGGCATAGTCCAGGCCCAATTGCTTGAACAAGGCACGGCAGTCCAGGCCGTCCATTTCCAACGCCTTGACTATCCCCATCGCCCAGCTTGCAGAAGTTGTTCGTTCGCTCATGGCGTCTTCTTAAAAAAGCAGGCTTAAACGGCAGCCAGGAAGCCAAGGATACTAAAGTGGCATCTATTGTCACTGGCTGTTACCACTGATCACTCTAGACTCAAATAAGCTCCCCGCCGAACATCTGTTGGGCACCACAATAACGAGAGGGCCGGCTACAGTGGAAAATGTCAGACAATTCAATAGCTTCGCTGAGTTCTACCCGTATTACCTGAGCGAACACAGCAACAGCACCTGTCGGCGCCTGCACTTTATCGGCACCACGCTGGTGATTGGCATCCTGGCCTATGCCATCGGCAGAGGTTCATTGGGCCTACTGATCGCCTTGCCGATAGCCGGTTACAGCTTTGCCTGGGTCGGCCATTTCTTCTTCGAAAAAAACCGCCCGGCGACCTTCCAGCACCCGTTCTACAGCCTGTTGGGGGATTTTGTGATGTACCGCGACATGATCCTGGGCAAGGTGCCGTTCTAGCCCCGCGACCGTTTTAAGCGTGAAAGTTCGTACATCCGTCGAGATAAAAATCTTTTTGTCATTTTAGGTGCTGTATCCTGCCAAGGCTTTTTGAGAGCGCGGAATCACCTGCGATTGATAAAACAGACCTTGCGAGGAGCGACGACGATGCACGAGATACCTAATCTCCCCTTCCCAAGCCTGCACCCAACCGAGCAGCCAACACCGCAGCAGGCCAGCAACAAGCAGCCTGAGGCCAAAGAAGCAAAACCAGTCGACAGCAAACGCCAAGACTGACGCCGTAACAGACCGTGTGGAAAGCGCAACTTTGAGCGCTTTCCACACTGCCTGAAGACTTTGGATACCGCGATGACCGACACCCTCCCCGACTCTCCCGACGCCGCCGTACTCGACGCTGCCCTGCAGATGGTCGACGTGTGGAACCGTCTGAGCGCCGACAAACAGGCTTTGCTGCTCAAGCGCTTCGGCACCCAGGAAAACGCCCTGGCCGCCCTGGTGACCACCCAGCTGTTGGCCCCTGCCCAGCCTTGACGTCTTTTTGAGCTGACGTTTTTTGCTTTTGCCGCCCTGCGCAGGCCAAAGCACCGGTATCATTAGCAGCCTATCTTTACCTGCTGCGACAGTGGACCTTTCCCATGCCCGATACCCAACGCCCCATGGCGGTCACGCTGCAAGTCGTTTCCATCGTGTTGTTTACCTTTATCGGCTACCTGAATATCGGCATTCCCCTCGCCGTATTGCCGGGCTATGTGCACAGTGAACTGGGCTATGGCGCGGTAATCGCCGGCCTGGTGATCAGCGTGCAATACCTGGCCACCCTGCTGAGCCGGCCGTATGCGGGCAAAATCATCGACAACCTGGGCAGCAAGCGCGCGGTGCTGATCGGCTTGGCCGGTTGCGGCCTGAGCGGCGTGTTCATGCTGCTCGCGGCGTTCTTTTCCAGCCTGCCCGCCTTTAGCCTGGGCGCTCTGCTGATCGGTCGCCTGGTGCTGGGCAGTGCCGAAAGCCTGGTAGGTTCCGGCGCCATCGGCTGGGGCATTGGCCGCGTCGGTGCGGCGAATACCGCCAAGGTCATCTCCTGGAACGGCATCGCCAGCTACGGCGCGCTGGCCGTCGGCGCACCGCTGGGCGTGGTGCTGGTCAGGAACTTCGGGCTGTGGAGCATGGGCGTCAGCATTATCCTGCTGGCGGTCGTGGGCCTGATGCTGGCCTGGAATAAAGTCGCCGCCCCCATCGTTGCCGGCGTGCGCCTGCCGTTCATGAATGTGCTGGGCCGGGTATTGCCCCACGGCTGCGCCCTGGCCTTGGGTTCGATCGGTTTTGGCACCATCGCCACCTTTATCACCCTGTATTACACCACCCAGCATTGGGATAACGCGGTATGGGCCTTGAGCCTGTTCGGCGCCAGTTTTATCGGTGCACGCCTGCTGTTTGGCAATTTGATCAACCGGATTGGCGGCTTTCGCGTGGCCATCGCCTGCCTGTCGGTGGAGGTCCTTGGCCTGCTGTTGCTGTGGCTGGCGCCGGACGCCAACCTGGCCCTGGCCGGTGCGGCGTTGAGCGGGTTCGGCTTTTCCCTGGTGTTTCCGTCCCTGGGTGTGGAGGCGGTCAACCTGGTGCCAGCGTCCAGCCGGGGTTCGGCCGTGGGGGCTTATTCGTTGTTTATCGACTTGTCCCTGGGCATCACTGGCCCTCTGGCGGGCGCCGTGGCGGCAGGCTTTGGCTTTGCATCGATCTTCCTGTTCGCCGCCCTGGCCGCCTGCGGTGGGTTGCTGCTCAGCGTTTACCTGTACCGCCAGGCCCCCAAAGCCCGCGAGGCCCGCGACGCCTAGAAGTCGACCTTGCCGCGCCCGGCCTTGATCGTGCCGCGCTTGGTCTTGGATTCCAGGCGGCGCTTTTTCGAGCCCAGGGTCGGTTTGGTCGGGCGGCGCTTCTTTTCCACCTTGGTGGCGCTGAGGATCAGTTCCACCAAACGCTCCAATGCATCCGCGCGATTCTGCTCCTGGGTCCGGTATTGCTGGGCCTTGAGCACCAGCACGCCTTCACTGGTAATGCGGCTGTCCCGCAGCGCGAGCAAGCGCTCCTTGTAGAACGCCGGCAGCGACGAGGCTGGAATATCAAAGCGCAGATGCACCGCGCTCGACACCTTGTTGACGTTCTGCCCACCGGCGCCCTGGGCGCGGATGGCGGTCAGCTCGATCTCGGCATCGGGCAAGTGCACATTATTGGAAATGACCAGCATCACTGAAAAACCTTAGGCAACGGACAAGCCCAACTCGGACAACAACATCGACGCCTGGGCTTTGGAAATCACGGCGCCTTTGAACAGTTTGGCATCATTGAGACGAAACCCGCTCAAATCCGCACCACGCAAGTCGGCGCCAGCGAAATTGGCGCCGTTGATGCGCGCATGGGCCAGGCTGCAGTCGATCAGTTCGGCCTTGCGAAAGTCCGCGTCCGACAGGTCGCTGTCAGAGAAATCCAGGTTATTGAGCACCGTGCGCGCAAACGACAAGCCAGATAAAAACGCGCTGTTGAGCAAGCTCTCACTGAACCTCAGGCCCAATGAAGCACAATGGGTAAAGTTGGCGCCGGTCAGCTTGCACTGCTCAAAATGGGCCTGGGGCAACTTGCTGCGTTGCCAGCGGGTGTTGTTCAGGTCGCAACTGTGGAACTGCACTTCCAACAGGTTCGCCGCTTCGAAAATCGCCTGGCCGGCGCGACAGCTTTTCCACTGCGTGCCTTCCAGGCGTGAGCCGAGGAAGGAGGTCTGGACCAGGATGCAGCGTTCGAATACCCAATGGTCCAATGCCATACGCGACAGGTCGGCCCCACTCAGGTCGACACCCACCAGGCGCAAAGGCCCGCCGTGTTTGTCGATCAGGTCTTCCAGCTCGTCGCGCTGCAGGGTGCCGCCGTCGATGTCGGTGTGGTGCATGGGGGTCTCATGAAGAGCAGGAACGAGGTGAGAGTCTAACTCGCAACATCATGAAGTGCAGAAAAAATGCAGCTAGCTTCGTATTTGGCTATATTGGGATCCTCTGAGCATCATCAATTGCGGGTTTTCTGCATGTTAATCGAGTTTTCTGTCAGTAATTTTCGCTCCTTTCGGGAGAAACAGACCTTGTCGATGGTGGCATCGCCTCGCCTGGGGAAAAAGCAAAATACCTTTGATCCTGAGGTACCAGGAGAGGATCTTCCGAAGCTTTTGAAAGTGGCTGCGATTTACGGACCGAATGCATCAGGCAAGTCAAATCTTGTAAAAGCACTGAACGTTATACCTAAATTATTAGACCGAGTACCAGGTGCCGAGTCTTCAATACCTGTAATGCCATTTAGGTTTGATCCTGATTTAGCACAAGAACCTAGCAACTTCGAAGTAAATTTTATTGAAAGCAATTTGCGTTTTCACTACAGCGTAGCAGCCACCTCAGAACGTATTTTCGAAGAAACCCTTGTATGTTACCCAAAAGGAAAGGAGCATCTTCTTTTCTCTAGAGTATTTACTCAAAGAACTGGGGAGTCTTATACCTTCGGAGAGCTACTAGAAGGCGGGCCAATAGTTCATGAAGCTTGGAAAAACCTTACCGCACCTCAAAGCCTTTTTCTCGCTCAAGCAGCACTCAATAGCAGCCAAGAGCTACAGCAATTAAAAACCCCATATAAATGGTTGCTAAAATCAAACATATGCATTGCTCAAAATGGAATGACCACCTGGTCTTTGGCATCTAGATCAGCCCTCATGACGGCACCGGACGTCATAGAACTTTTGGAAAAGTTTCTTCAACGTCTGGACATCCCTATAACTAATATTCGCTTTGAAGAAAACCCAGAACTTGATTCTGACAAAGAGCTAAATATAGCACCAAGGGATTACTTAAAATGGATCAAGAAAGATCCAAACACAAAACTAACACACTCAACCGCACTCGGTAACGCAGAGTTTGACTACAGCGAAGAGTCAGGCGGAACGCAAAACCTAATTGGTTTTTGGCTGCCTTGGATGCACTTAAACATGATATCCGATGGTAAAGTCGTAGTTATCGATGAGCTGGATAGCAGCCTTCATCCAAAAATTGTCGAGAGCTTAATTAAAGAGCATCTTGCAGGGGATAAAAAAACACAACTGATATTTACAACTCATGACACCCATCTAATGAACACCAAGCTCCTCAGAAGAGACCAATTCTGGGTTACTGAGCGCGATGCCAACGGCGCAACACAAATGTTTTCCGTACACGACTTCCAAGGACGAGATAGTGAGGACATCGAAAAGCGTTATTACGAAGGTCGCTATCGCGGCTTGCCGATTCTTAGCAGGAGCTAACCATGGCTCGCACAGCTGAATCATTCAAGAGAAGGGACGCTCGGTTTCAGCAACAGCCGACAGTTTTAGTTATCTGTGAAGATCTACAGTCCAGCAAGGTTTATCTAGAAGACGCAGCCGTGCATTTTCGATCCCATGCAAAAATCGAAATCATGCATTGCGGCGTCACCCATCCAAAAGGGATTGTCGAATATGCGATTGAGCGGCAAAAGAAATTCGACAAAGTCTTCTGTGCCATCGACCGAGACACGCATGAGTCATTTGACGAAGCCATCCGACTCTCCAAAGCACACGACAAAATAACCATCATTGCCTCGTACCCCTGTTTCGAATATTGGCTACTGCTGCATTTCGGCTACACTCGCAAACCTTACTCACGGTCAGGCAAGCACTCGGCGGGCGATCTCGTCGGGGCAGATCTGCGAACCAAACCAGGCATGGCGGACTACGCCAAATCAGGCTTGAAGGGCTACTTCAAAATGTTGATGGGTGAGCGGTTCGAGAGCGCACGCAAGCACGCGCCGAAAAGCTTGCAAGATGCGCTCAAGAGCAACGACAGAAACCCCAGCACCGAAATTCACCTGCTGATGGATGAATTCGAAGCGATCTCAAAGCCCACAAAGTTGTAAGTCCCTGACAAAAAACAAACCCGACTCAAAGTCGGGTTTGTCGTTCAAGGCTGACTAGTTCACTCCACAACCGACGCTAGCGCGCCCTGTTGCTCCTGCGCCTTACGCTTGTTCTTGACCCAGTAGCATACCGCCATGAACGCCACCCACACCGGGATCGCGTACACCGACACCTGGATCCCCGGGATCATCAGCATGATCACCAGGATAAACGCCACGAACGCCAGGCAAATGATGTTGCCGTACGGGTACCACAGCGCCTTGAACAACGGCACCTGGCCGGTGCGGTTCATGTGCTGGCGGAACTTGAAGTGGGAGAAGCTGATCATCGCCCAGTTGATCACCAACGTCGCCACCACCAGGGACATCAGCAGTTCCAGGGCATGTTGCGGGATCAGGTAGTTCATCAGCACCGCCACCAGGGTAACGGCCGCCGAGGCAAGGATCGAACGTACCGGCACGCCGCGCTTGTCGATCTTGGCCAACGCCCGTGGAGCATCGCCCTGCTCGGCCATGCCCAGCAGCATGCGGCTGTTGCAGTAGGTGCCGCTGTTGTACACCGACAACGCCGCAGTCAGTACCACGAAGTTGAGGATGTGCGCGGCAGTGTTGCTGCCCAGCATCGAGAACACCTGCACGAACGGGCTGCCGCTGTAGGCATCGCCGGAGGCGTTGAGGGTTTTCAGCAGGCTGTCCCAAGGGGTCAGCGACAGCAGCACCACCAGTGCGCCAATGTAGAAGATCAGGATGCGGTAGATCACCTGGTTGATCGCCTTCGGGATCACGGTGCGCGGTTTGTCTGCTTCGGCAGCGGTGAAGCCGAGCATTTCCAGGCCACCGAAGGAGAACATGATGATCGCCATGGCCATCACCAAACCACCGACGCCGTGGGGGAAGAAGCCGCCGTGCTCCCACAGGTTGCTCACCGAGGCTTGCGGGCCGCCGCTGCCGCTGACCAGCAGGTAGCTGCCCAGGGCGATCATGCCGACGATAGCGACCACCTTGATGATCGCGAACCAGAATTCGGCTTCACCGAAGACTTTGACGTTGGCCAGGTTGATCAGGTTGATCAGCACGAAGAACGCCGCGGCCGAAACCCAGGTCGGGATCTCGGGCCACCAGTAGTGCACGTACTTGCCGACGGCGGTCAGCTCCGACATCCCCACCAGGATGTACAGGATCCAGCAGTTCCAGCCCGACAGGAAGCCGGCGAAACCGCCCCAGTACTTGTGGGCAAAGTGGCTGAAGGAACCGGCGACCGGCTCTTCGACGATCATTTCGCCGAGCTGGCGCATGATCATGAAGGCGATGAAGCCGCAGATGGCATAGCCCAGGATCATCGACGGGCCGGCGGATTTGAGCACCCCGGCCGAGCCCAGGAACAGGCCGGTGCCGATGGCGCCACCGAGGGCGATCAACTGGATATGCCGATTTTTCAGGCCGCGTTTCAGCTCGCCTGAAGAGGAATGGGGTCCACTCATGAAAAGGGTCTCACGCAAGGTTTGATGATGTTGAATGCACGTTGCTGTCTTGAATCTCGACTCAAGCAGCGCCGCTCAAACCCCAGCGCAGGCACCAGGAATACAGCGTCTTTCTAAGGGTCATGCGTCACCTGTTTGTTTTTATCTGTGACGAAATCGAACCCGTCTGGCTCGTGGCCAGGCGGAGTGATCAGGGTAGGTAAACCCTGGGTCTTGGCCTTTTGCGTGGGTACGCAAGGGGGGGTCACAGTAAAACGCGGCGCATTGTACACCGCTCGACAGCTTCGGGCGGTCCTCGGCAGGGACACGCGACAATCTGTCAGGCATTCCTTACAGCGGCGCCGACCTCAAGAATGTGGCAATTTTTTCGTAAATTAATCGTTACAGCACGGAAAATAAGCGTTACAGCCGGCAACAACCAGAAAAATGTCGGTAGGAAATTTCATACAAATTACCTTCGCCAGTCCGTTGTTTTTTCTAAAAAAATATTTCTGGCGAAAAAACAGAACAAAAAATCCAAATGAGACCGTGTCAATAAATATTTTGCATTCCGAAACACTCTCTCCTAGGTTCTTCCCACTTGCCCAGTGAAGCCCGCTGGCAAGCCGTTCTCAAACAACGTCCTCTAGGAGAAACACCATGCAAGCACTGGAAAACGACCTGGAAACCGAACTGCAACTCGACGATTGGTTTGAAGCGCCGACCCACGAGGCCGCCGTTGAAATGATGCAAGCCGACGCCGTCGTGCCGTTCGGCACCGCGATGTGGCCGTTCTAACACCCGGCAGGCACTGGCAGGTGCTGTGCACGGCATCTGCCTCCTTACCCAAGGCACAGAAGGACACCCGTCATGGACAAGGCCCGCGCCGTCGAACACTTCCTCTACTACCTGGCCCACCACCCGGCCCTCAGCGGCCTGAACCGGCCGACCGTGCTGCTGGGCCATACCGAACGCTATGACGCCATCGCCCAGGCGATCACCCACAGCAGCGCCGCCCGTTTCAACTTCCAGGTGCAGCGCCTGGACCTGGCCGCCAGCGACAACCTGGCCCAGGCCATTGAAGCCTGTGACCTGTACCTGTTTCTCTACGACTCTTCCACCCTGCCCAACCCACGCGCCGAAGGCCCGGACTTTATCCGCGCCCTGCAAGGCGTGATGGCCGAGCACTGGAAAAAATCCCTGCTGTTCAAGGACTATGGCGACTATTTCTACGACACCTTCAGCGTCGAACCCCAGCGCATCGCCGACCTCAACGCCACGCTGATCCGGCGCATGTCCCAGGCCAACGTGCTGAGCTTTACCGACAAGCACGGCTCGCGCCTGGAAGCGCCGATGAGCAGCATCAAGAAGTGGACCAATATCAACGGCGTGGGCAACCACGACCTGGCCCCCGGCGAGATCGCTACCCACAGCGAGGCCATCAACGGCCAGGTGCGGTTTGTCGGCACGTTTCTGAGCACCATCCCCTTTGCGCGCAAATACGGCGTGTTGCAGTCACCGCTGGAACTGTGGATCGAAAACTCGACCATCTGCAGCGTGGCCAGCGACGTGCCGGGGCTGGCGAATGACTTCAACAAGTACCTGAACGCCAACCCGTCAAACCGACGTGTGGAGGAACTGGGGATTGGCACCAATGAAGGCGTGAAGGATTTGTACGCACGCAACGCCGGGTTCGAGGAGCGCCATTGCGGGTTGCACCTGGGCCTGGGCGGCGGGCAGAAAGGCAGCCATCATCTGGACTTGATCTTTGCCAGCGGGGTGTTGGCGTTGGATGACAAGCCCGTCTTCGACGGCACCTTTGCCTTCTAGAACACACCGCTGACCCACGTAGGAGCCGGCTTGCCGGCGATGGCGCCAGCAAGTCTTGCACCCGGCTTCAGGACGCCATCGCCGGCAAGCCGGGCTCCTACAAGGATTGGCGTTGGTCATGAATTCGATCCAAAAAAAACGCCAACCCTAGGGTTGGCGTTTTTGTGCAGCGCTTAAAACATCACTGCGGTTTCTTGCGACCGAAACCAGGACGCTGGCCCGAACCGGCCGGGGCGCCGCGGCGTTTGCCCGACGGCTCGTCCGCCACCAGTTTCGGGCCAGGGCGCTTGTTCGCCGCTGGCTTGGCTGGACGCTTGGTGCTGGCGTTGTCAGCCGGGCGATCGCTTTCACCGCGGTTGCTGCGACCACCGGCCGGCGCTGGGCGCGGTGCACGTGGCGCACGCTCACCTTCCTGGCGGGACGGCGCAGTTGGGCGACGCTCGCCTTCGATCTGCGGCTCACGGGAAATGCGACCGCCAGTGGCCGGTGCATTCAACGCTGGGCGCAGGGTACGGGCCACACGCTCGGTGCGTGGCACAGGGCGCGACGATTTACGCTGCATACGCTCAAGCTTGTCTTTGCTCTTGGCGTTCATCTGCGGCATAGCGACCGGCGTCAGGCCCACTTCGGCACTGAGGATGTCGACTTCGTACTGGCTCATTTCGCGCCAGCGGCCCATCGGCAGGTCAGAGTTCAGAAACACCGGGCCGAAACGCACGCGCTTCAGGCGGCTGACCACCAGGCCCTGGGATTCCCACAGGCGACGTACTTCGCGGTTACGGCCTTCCATCACCACGCAGTGGTACCAGTGGTTGAAGCCTTCGCCACCTGGCGCCTGCTTGATGTCGGTGAACTTGGCCGGGCCGTCTTCGAGGACGACGCCCGCTTTCAAGCGCTCGATCATCTCGTCGTCAACTTCGCCACGTACGCGCACGGCGTATTCGCGGTCCATCTCGTACGACGGGTGCATCAGGCGGTTGGCCAGCTCACCGTCGGTGGTGAACATCAGCAAGCCGGTGGTGTTGATGTCCAGGCGACCGATGTTGATCCAGCGGCCTTCCTTGGGCTTGGGCATCTTGTCGAACACGGTCGGACGGCCTTCCGGGTCGTCACGGGTGCAGATCTCGCCGTCCGGCTTGTTGTACATGATCACGCGGCGCACCGATTCGGCGGCCTCTTCACGCTTGATGACCTTGCCATCAATGGTGATTGCATCGTGCAGGTCGACGCGCTGGCCGAGGGTAGCCTCGACGCCGTTGACCTTGATGCGCTTCTGGGTGATCCAGGCTTCGACGTCGCGGCGCGAGCCCACGCCGATACGCGCCAGCACCTTTTGCAGTTTTTCGCCTGCTGGGCCGATTTCCTGGCTGTCGTTCTGGTCGTTGTCGTTCATCTTAAGCACCTCCCGGTGGGTCGATTCAGGCGTGGCCTGAAGAGTGTTGAAAGCGGGGCTTTGGCCGACGGTGTCGGCAAAGGGTCGCGAATCATACGCGTATGGCGCGCGTTGCGCATCAGAGACTAGTCGATAAAGGCTAAGTCACCTGCTGTGCGCCGACAGATGGCCCTGTAGGAGCCGGCTTGCCGGCGATGGCGGCCTTGAGGCTGGCAGTGTCTATTCGGGCGCTATCGCCGGCGAGCCGGCTCCTACAGGGGCGGTGGTGTTTGGCAGAGGGTGTCAGTCTTCGAACTGGCGGCGCTCGGCTTCGATGGCTTCGGCCAGGGCGCGGGCTTCGTCTTCTTCGTCGCTCAGGGGCGGCTGTTCCAGGGCAGCGACGGCGGCCAGGAGCTTTTCGCGGGCTTCGGCGACGCCGAGGATGTCTTCCTCGGGTTCGGGCTCAGGCTCGGCCTCGGGCTCACTGTGTTCCTGGGTTTGCAGCTCGGCAGCCCCGTCACGCAGCAAATCGTCGAAGTCGGTCTTGATGCCCTGCTCCATGTCGTCCAGTTCCAGCAGCAAGGTGTGGAAACTGGTTTCATCCTTCGGCTCTTCCGGCTCGGCGCTGGCATCGGCCAGTTCCTGCAGGCCCTGGGGCACCGGCGCGTCGTCGAAGTCGAGCACCGGCTCGGCTTCCATCTCGCGCAGTTCGGCGAGCGGCGGCAAATCGTCGAGGTTCTTCAGGTTGAAGTGGTCGAGAAACACCTTGGTGGTGGCGAACATCGCCGGTTTACCAGGCACGTCGCGGTAGCCGACGATGCGGATCCACTCGCGCTCCAGCAGCGTCTTGACGATATGGCTGTTGACCGCCACGCCCCGCACGTCCTCGATCTCGCCCCGGGTGATCGGCTGGCGATAGGCGATCAGTGCCATGGTCTCCAGCATCGCCCGCGAATAACGCTGCGGGCGTTCTTCCCACAAGCGGCCGACCCACGGGGAAAACTTCTCACGGATCTGCAGGCGATAACCCGACGCCACTTCGCGCAGCTCAAAGGCACGGCCCTCGCAGGACTTGCGCAGGATCTCCAGCGCCTTCTTGAACACCGGCGGCTCAGGGCGCTCGGCTTCTTCAAAGAGTTCGAACAGGCGCTCCAACGATTGCGGTTTGCCCGAGGCCAGTAGAAAGGCCTCCAGCAACGGGGCCAATTCGCGGGGTTCAGTCAGATTCATCGATTCAGCTCTTTATTCGGCTCGCGCCCGCACGTGGATAGCCGCAAAAGGCTCATTCTGGACCAGCTCGACCAAGGACTCCTTGACCAGTTCGAGGATCGCCATAAAGGTCACCACCACCCCCAGGCGCCCCTCTTCCGCAGTAAACAGCTCGACAAACGGCACAAACCCGCCGCCCTTGAGGCGTTCCAGCACATCACTCATGCGCTCACGGGTCGACAGCGCCTCGCGGCTCACCTGGTGGCTTTCAAACATGTCGCCACGGCGCAGCACCTCGGCCATGGACATCAGCAATTCTTCCAGGCTCACGTCCGGCAGCAACTTGCGCGCGCGGGCCTCGGGTGCATCGAGCTTGGGCACCACCACGTCACGGCCCACGCGGCTCAAGCCGTCGATGCCTTCGGCGGCGGCCTTGAAGCGTTCGTACTCTTGCAGGCGGCGGATCAGTTCGGCACGCGGGTCGTCCTCTTCGGCTTCCACCGTCTCCGAACGCGGCAGCAACATGCGCGACTTGATCTCGGCGAGCATGGCGGCCATCACCAGGTACTCGGCGGCCAGTTCCAGGCGTACCGACTGCATCAATTCGACATAACCCATGTACTGGCGGGTAATTTCCGCCACCGGGATGTCGAGGATGTTGATGTTCTGCTTGCGGATCAGGTACAGCAGCAAGTCCAGCGGACCTTCGAAGGCTTCAAGGAAGACTTCCAGGGCATCCGGCGGGATGTACAGGTCCAGCGGCATTTCCATGACCGCCTGGCCATAGACCATGGCAAATGGCAGTTCCTGCTGGGCGCCGGCCTGGGGGTCAACCGTTTCCACCACCGACATTCAGGCCTCGACCATGAACGGAGCCGGGTCGCCGCAACCCACGCGGATCACTTCAGGTTCGCCGTCGGCCAGGTTGATCACGGTGGAGGCCTTGTTGCCGCCGTAGCCACCGTCGATGATCAGGTCCACCTGTTTTTCCAGCAGTGAACGCATTTCGTACGGGTCGTAAAGCGGCTCGGTCTCGCCGGGCATGATCAGCGACACACTCATCAACGGCTCACCCAGCTCCGCCAGCAGCGCCAAGGCAATCGGGTGCTCGGGCACGCGCAGGCCGATGGTGCGCTTCTTGGGGTGCAACAACAGGCGCGGCACTTCGCGGGTGGCGTTGAGAATAAAGGTGTAGGGCCCCGGCGTGTGGGCCTTGAGCAGGCGGAAAGTGCCGGTGTCGACCTTGGCGAACAGGCCGAGCTGGGACAGGTCGCTGCAAATCAGCGCGAAGTTGTGCTTGTCGTCCAGCTGACGCAGGCGTCTGACACGCTCGACCGCGCCCTTGTCGCCGATCTGGCAACCAATGGCGTAGGACGAGTCCGTTGGGTAGATCACCACGCCACCGGCACGGATGATCTCCACAGCTTGCTTGATCAGGCGCGCCTGAGGGTTTTCCGGATGAATCTGGAAGAATTGACTCACGTGTTCTACCTGTTCAGACGGTGGCAATAATGGGGTCATGCTTGAATCGCCCCCACAAGAGCGGCAGGTCTTCCGGGACGGGGCGGTACTCGCCGATCTCGGACCAGCCGCCTGGGCCATGAAAATCACTGCCGGCGCTGACCAGCAGACCAAATTCGCGGGCAAGAATCGCCAGGCTGCCCACCTGTTCGGCGGGTTGGTGCCCGTTGACCACTTCGATCGCGTGGCCGCCCGCTCCAATATAGTCGGCAATCAGCTTGCGGCGCTTGCTGCGGGTAAAATCGTAATGCCAGGGATGCGCCAGGCTGACCCAGGCCCCGGAGGCCCGCAGGGTCTCGACGGTATCTTCCAGGGTCGGCCAGTGTTGCTTCACATCGCCCAACTTGCCGGCGCCCAGCCATTTGCGGAAAGCTTCGGCACGGTCTTTAACAAAACCTTCACGCACCATCCAGTCGGCAAAGTGCGGCCGGGCCGGTGCGTTGCCGCTATCCCCCAGCTCCTGCTGGATGGCGCGAGCGCCGTCGAGGGCATTGGGCATGCCTTTGAGGCTGAGTTTTCGGCTTATTTCTTCGGACCGCAGCCAGCGGCCATCGTGCAAATTGGCGATGGCCTGCACCAACGGCGGGGCCTTTTGGTCGAAGCCGTAGCCCAGCACATGAATGGTGGCGCCGCCCCAGGTGCAGGACAACTCCACGCCGTTGACCAGTTGCATGCCCAATGAATGGGCGGCTTCACGGGCTTCGTCCAAGCCTTCGAGGGTGTCGTGGTCGGTCAACGCCAGGACTCGCACGCCTTTTTCAAACGCACGCGCAACCAGTACCGCGGGCGCCAGGGCGCCGTCGGAGGCCGTGCTGTGGCAGTGCAAATCAACATTCACGGGGATGTGTAACCTCAAGTCAGCTGGCGCTTTCGCTACCAAGGATGTTTGTTATTATGCCGCCACATCCAGCTTCTGGCTCTTACTGTGAAACAATTCATCGACTTCATCCCGCTGTTGTTGTTTTTCATCGTTTATAAACTCGACCCCCGGGTCATCGATCTCGCCGGCCATGAGCTGACCGTCGGAGGCATCTACAGCGCCACCGCCGTGCTGATCATCAGCTCTGTCGTGGTCTACGGCGCCCTCTTCATCTCCCAGCGCAAGCTGGAAAAAAGCCAATGGCTGACCCTGGTCGCCTGCCTGGTCTTCGGCAGCCTGACCCTGGCCTTCCACAGCGAAACCTTCCTCAAGTGGAAAGCCCCGGTGGTGAACTGGCTGTTCGCCCTGGCCTTCATCGGCAGCCATTTCATCGGTGACCGCCTGCTGATCAAGCGGATCATGGGCCACGCACTGACCCTGCCGGAGCCGGTCTGGACACGCCTGAACGTGGCCTGGATCGTGTTTTTCCTGTTCTGCGGCGCTGCCAACCTGTTCGTGGCGTTCACCTTCCAGAGCTACTGGGTCGACTTCAAGGTGTTCGGCAGCCTGGGCATGACCGTATTGTTCCTGATCGGCCAGGGTATCTACCTGTCGCGCCACCTACATGACACCGACCCTACCACGCCAAAAACCGAGGACTGACATGCTCTACGCCATCATTGCCACCGACGTTGCCAACTCGCTGGAAAAACGCCTGAGCGTTCGCCCGGCCCACCTGGAGCGCCTGAACGTATTGCAGGCCGAAGGCCGCCTCGTACTGGCGGGCCCACACCCGGCGGTCGACAGCAATGACCCGGGTGCAGCAGGTTTTACCGGCAGCCTAGTGGTTGCCCAATTCGCCTCCCTGGCCGATGCTCAGGCCTGGGCCAAGGCCGATCCGTATGTCGCGGCAGGCGTTTACGCCGACGTCGTGATCAAGCCGTTCAAGCAAGTCCTGCCTTGATAACGGCGGCGCCGAACCTATTCGGTTCGGCAAACGCCTGATGGCTCATCATTCTCGGTAACCTGCCGACAACGTTCTGAATATTCGTGTGGAATCAGGAGTTCCGATGCGCTTAAGTCAGTTGTGTCTGTTGGCAGTGTTAATGATCGGGGCCACGGCCCACGCTGAAGAAACCTCGAACACCGGCAGTTCCACGCCCCTGTCCTTGAGTGCCGGCAGCCAGATCACCGATTTGCAGCAACGTTTGAAAGAAAGCGAGCGGCTGCGCGAAGAACTGAGCAAACAATTGCAAAACGCAGACGCTGCTCGCGAAAGCGCCCAACTGAGTCGCTTGCGCCAGGAGAACCAACGCCTGGTCCAGCAACTCAAAGAAGCACAGGGCGGCGCCTTGACCCGCTGGCTGACCGAGCAACAACAGTGGTTTGTCACCGGTGGGGCCGTCGCACTGATCGCCTTGCTGTGCGGGATCTTCGCCAGCGGTGGGCACCGTCGCCGTCGACAATGGCTAAATTGAGTGAGTCATGAGCGAGCTGTTACTGATAGATGATGACCAGGAGCTCTGCGAGCTGCTGACCAGCTGGTTGAGCCAGGAAGGTTTCCAGGTGCGAGCCTGCCACGACGGCTTGAGTGCGCGCAAAGCCCTGGCCGACAGCGCGCCGGCCGCGGTGGTGCTCGACGTGATGCTGCCCGACGGCAGCGGCCTTGAGCTGCTCAAGCAGTTGCGCAACGACCACCCGGAGTTGCCGGTGCTGATGCTCTCGGCCCGGGGCGAACCCCTGGACCGCATCCTCGGCCTGGAACTGGGTGCCGACGACTACCTGGCCAAGCCCTGCGACCCGCGCGAACTGACCGCCCGCCTGCGCGCCGTGTTGCGCCGCAGCCACCCGGCCGCCGTGTCCACCCAGCTGGAACTGGGCGACCTGTGCTTCAGCCCGGTGCGTGGCGTGGTCACTATCGACGAACAGGAATTTCCCCTCACCGTTTCCGAAAGCCGCCTGCTGGAAGCTTTGCTGCGCCAGCCGGGCGAGCCGCTGGACAAGCAGGAACTGGCGCAGATCGCCCTGGGCCGCAAGCTGACCCTTTACGATCGCAGCCTGGACATGCACGTGAGCAACCTGCGCAAGAAGATCGGCCCGCACCCGGATGGCCGCCCACGCATCGTGGCGTTGCGTAGTCGGGGCTACTACTACAGCCTATAAGCGCTGAACTGATCCTCTGTGGGAGCTGGCTTGCCTGCGATGGGCTCAACTCGGTCCGTCTGTGAGACCGAGTCGTCTGTATCGCAGGCAAGCCAGCTCCCACAAGGAATATACCCAGCGCTCTTAATAGTTTTGTCAGTTCGCACCAAAACCCTCTTTACCCAAGCTTTACCCACACCTGACCGCCGCTGACCTCTATCTCCTTAATCTACTCACATCCGGACTCACCGGAATAGAGACAGGAGAATCACCATGCGCAAGACCCTTATCGCTTTGATGTTCGCCGCTGCCCTGCCCACCGTTGCCATGGCGGCACTGCCTGACGGCCCAGGCCCGATGGGCGGCCCCGAAGGCCACATGATGGGTGGCCCGGGCCACGGCGGTGAACACGGTCCGCGCGGCAAAGGCGGCCCCTTCAGCCAGCTGGACCTGACCAAGGAACAGCGCCAGCAAATCGGCAAGCTGATGGGCGACCAATGGCACGCTCGCAAAGACCTGGTCAAAAAGTACCTGGACAAACTCCCGGCCGCTGACCAGAAAGCCATGCAGGACGAGATCGCAGCCGGCAAGCAGAAAACCCAGGCCGACATCCGCGCCGTGCTCAAGCCTGATCAGCAGAAGAAGTTCGACGAAATCGTCAAGAAGCAAGCCGAGCGCCGTGCCGAGTGGAAGGAATTCCAGGCCTGGAAAGCGCAACAACCGCAAAAAGCGCAATAATGGCTTAGCGTCACGCTCCAGCCCAGTGGTCACCGCCACTGGGCTTTTCCTGTTTGAGGGTTTCCTGTGCGTTCATTGTTCTGGCGTATCCTGGCCAGCTTCTGGCTGGCCATCGCCCTGGTTGCCGGGTTGTCGATTCTGCTTGGGCACATGCTCAACCAGGACGCCTGGATTCTCAGCCGTCATCCCGGCCTCAATACTCTGGCGCAGGAGTGGACGCAGCTCTATGAAACCCAGGGCGAAGATGCCGCCCAGGAATTGCTGCAACAGCGCAAACGCCAATACCACATCGACGTACAAGTGCTGAACGAAAGCGGCGACCCGGTGGTGCGTGGCACCTTCCCGCGCCGTGCCGCCGCCTTCGAAGCCCGGCAAAACGACAGTCAGGACGGCCACCTGCCGTGGCGTCGCCTGACCGCCGAATACACCAGTGAAAAAACCGGCGACACCTACCTGCTGATCTACCGCATTCCCCACCCGGAACTGGATGCCTGGCACCGCAGCAGCCTGGCCTGGCCCTTGAGCGCGCTGGCGATTGCTCTGGTGGTGCTGACCCTGTTCAGCCTGCTGGTGACGCTGTCCATCACCCGCCCGCTCAGCCGCCTGCGCGGCGCCGTGCATGACCTCGGCCAGACCACCTACCAGCAAAACAGCCTGGCACGCCTGGCCAACCGACGCGATGAATTCGGCGTATTGGCCACCGACTTCAACCGCATGGGCGCACGCCTGCAAAGCCTGATCGGTAGCCAGCGCCAATTGCTGCGGGACGTGTCCCACGAACTGCGCTCGCCCCTGGCCCGCCTGCGCATCGCCCTGGCCCTGGCCGAACGCGCCAGCCCCGAAGAACGGGAAAAACTCTGGCCCCGCCTGACCCGTGAATGCGACCGCCTGGAAGCGTTGATCAGCGAAATTCTGGTACTGGCCCGCGTCGATGCCGACAACGCCGGTGCCGAAGAAGTCGATCTCATCCCCTTGCTCAAGGCCCTGCAAAAGGACGCGCAACTGGGCGCCCCCGACCAGGAGGTGCAACTGAGCGCCGAAACCGACCTGAACCTCAAAGGCTGGCCGACCATGATCGAGCGCGCCGTGGACAACCTGCTGCGCAACGCCCAGCGCTTCAACCCGCAAGGCCAGCCCATCGAATTGAGCGCCCAGCACCTGGGCGAACGCATTCTGATCAGCGTGCGTGACCACGGCCCCGGTGTGGAGGATGAACACCTCAGCCAATTGGGCGAGCCGTTTTTTCGCGCCCCCGGCCAGGCCTCCCAAGGCCACGGGCTGGGCCTGGCGATTGCGCGCCGCGCAGCGGAACGCCATGGCGGCAGCCTGATCCTGGCCAACCATCCGCAGGGTGGTTTCATTGCCAGCATCGACCTGCCGTTGGAACCGGGGGTTGCCACACCGCCCTGAGGATCTTCTATAGTGGCCCTTCTCTTACGGAGGGCCTTTGATGACTGACCTGCTGACACCCATCCAAGCCGCACTCGCTCTACCCCCTACACCGCTGACCTTTACCGAAGCGGGCGCCCTGCCCTCGACCTTCGCCGTGACCGACCTGGCCAGCGCCAGTATCGGCGCCGCCGGCCAGGCCGTTGCCCAGTTGATCGAGCAACAGACCGGGCGCTTGCCGGGTGTCACCGTGGACCGCCGCCTGGCGTCCTTCTGGTTTTCTTCCTCCATTCGCCCGGTCGGCTGGCAAGTGCCGCCCCTGTGGGACCCGGTGGCCGGCGACTACGCCTGTGCCGACGGTTGGATTCGTTTGCACACCAACGCGCCCCACCATCGAGCCGCCGCCGAGCGCGTGCTGGGCAACGTCGCCGACCGTGCCGAAATGGCGAGCAAGGTTGCCCCGTGGAACGCTGCCGAACTGGAACAGGCGATTGTCGATGCAGGCGGTTGCGCCGCGCAGATGCGCTCCTGGCAAGCCTGGCAGGCCCACCCGCAAGGGCTGGCAGTAAATGCCGAAGCGCTGGTGCAGCGCCACACCTATGAAACCACCACCGACAAACCCTGGCTCGGCAGCGTGGCGCGCCCCTTGGCCGGCCTCAAGGTGTTGGACCTGACTCGCGTCCTGGCCGGCCCGGTGGCCAGTCGCTTCCTCGCCGGCTTGGGCGCCGATGTGCTGCGCATTGATTCACCTTCCTGGAACGAACCCGGCGTAGTGCCGGAAATGACCTTGGGCAAACGCTGCGCCCGCCTGGACCTCAAGAGCGCCGAAGGCCGGCAGGTCTTTGAAAACTTGCTCAAAGAGACCGACATCCTGTTCCACGGTTACCGCGCCGATGCGCTGGAGCAACTGGGCTACACCGCCAACGCGTTGCAACAGATTGCGCCCGGCCTGATCGACGTGAGCCTCAACGCCTACGGCTGGAGCGGCCCATGGCGCAACCGTCGTGGCTTCGACAGCCTAGTGCAGATGAGCAGCGGGATCGCCGACGCGGGCATGGCCTGGAAACAGGCGGACAAACCGGTGCCTTTGCCGTTGCAGGCGCTGGATCACGCCACCGGCTATCTGATGGCGGCCGCTGCGATTCAGGCGTTGAGCGAGCGGTTGAAGTCGGGCCGTGGCGGTTCGGCACGGTTGTCGTTGGCGCGCACGGCGACGTTGTTGGTGGAGGCTGGGCAGGTGCCGGAGCAGCCGGCGTTGCGGGCCGAGGAGGCGGGTGATCAGGGGTTGGTGGTGGAGCAAACCAGTTGGGGCCCCGCACACCGGTTATTGGCGCCGTTGACCATTAGTGGCACGCCGTTGCAGTGGGATTTGGCAGCGGGGGAATTGGGCTCGCATCGGGCGCAGTGGTGACCTGAAGGCCTTTATCGCAGGCAAGCCAGCTCCCACATTTTGATTTGTGAACACATTCAAATGTGGGAGCTGGCTTGCCTGCGATGGGGCCCTATCTGCCACCCTCAATCCCCCCGACTCAACGACGTCCACAAATGCTGCGCCGCATACGCCCGAAGCGGCCGCCACGCCTCGGCACGCGCCAATAACTGCCGCGCCGACACCGGCCCGCCCTCCAGCGCCGCCAGCGCATTGATCAAACCAATATCCCCCGACGCAAACGCATCGGCCTCGCGCATCTGGCGCATGGCGATGTACTGCGCGGTCCAATCGCCAATCCCGGGCAACGCGACCAAGCGCGCCACGCTTTCCTTGAGGCTGGCCTTGGGTTCAAACAGTTCAGGGTCGTCCAACAGCGCCTGGGCCACACCGGACAAGGTGCGCCCACGGGCCTTGGGCATGCCCAACGTGGCCAAGTCGGCCGCTGCCAGTACCTCAGCCGATGGGAAAATATGGGTGATACCTGCATGGGGTGTTTCCAGTGGCGCACCATATTGCGCCACCAATTTACCCGCCAACCGAATCGCCGCGACCACTGTGATCTGCTGACCCAGCACCGCGCGGATCGCCAACTCCAGGCCATCCCAGGTGCCCGGCACCCGCAAGCCGGGACGTTCGGCAGCCAATTGCGCCATCAGCGGGTCCTTCGCCAATTGCGGGTTGATCAGTTGCGGCTGGGCGTCCAGGTCGAACATCCTGCGCAACCGCCGCTCGATTTCGGGCAAGACCGTCTGTTGCGCAACGTCGACCGTCACCTCCAGCCAATCGCCCGCCCCCTGTGCAACCGCAATCCAGCCCTGCGCGCCGCCGACGCAAATACTGCGCCGGTACACACCGGCCTCGACAGACTCCAGCCCGCTGATCGCCCGCACCGACAAAAATCCCACCATCGCCGCCCAATCGTAGGGCGGTTGATACGCCAATCTCACAACGACAGCACCCCGCTGTACAACCCATACGCCGCCAGCCCCGCGCCAGCGATCACGCAGCTGAAAATGCCTTTTTCCATGGCCGTGAACAAGGGCTGGCCCTGTTCACGCTTGGCCAGTGCAAACAGGATCACGCCCGGCGCGTACAGCAGCGCCGACAGCAGCAAGTATTTCAAGCCGCCGGCATACAACAGCCACACCGCGTAGCCGAGGGCGATCAGACCGACGAGCAAATCCTTCATGCGGCGCCGCTGAGCACCTTCATAGGTTTCACCGCGCCCGCTCAACAGCACCGCATAGGCCGCCGACCACAGGTACGGCACCAGAATCATCGAGGACGCCAGGTAGATCAGCGTGGTGTAGGTGCTTTGGGAAAACAGCGTAATCACCAGGAACAGCTGGATCATCACATTGGTCAGCCACAAGGCATTGACCGGCACCTGGTTGGCATTTTCCTTCTTCAAGAACGCCGGCATGGTCTTGTCATGGGCGGTGGCGTAGAGGATTTCCGCACAGAGCAGCGCCCACGAGAGCAAAGCGCCGAGCAACGAAACCGCCAGGCCAATGCTGATCGCCATCGCGCCCCAAGGGCCGACGATATGCTCCAGCACACCGGCCAACGACGGGTTTTGCAATTGCGCCAGTTCCGGCTGGCTCATGATCCCCAGGGACAACACATTCACCAGCACCAATAGCGCAAGCACACCGAGAAACCCGATCACCGTCGCGCGCCCCACGTCCGAACGCTTTTCGGCGCGGGCCGAATACACGCTGGCGCCCTCAATGCCAATAAACACAAACACGGTGACCAGCATCATGTGGCGCACCTGGTCCACCACGCTGCCCATGCTCGGGTTGCCCAGGCCCCAGATATCGCGGGTGAAGATATCGGCCTTGAACGCCACGGCGGCAATCACGATGAACATCAACAGCGGCACGATCTTCGCGACGGTGGTCACCTGGTTGATGAACGCCGCCTCCTTGATCCCGCGCATCACCAGAAAATGTACAGCCCATAGCAACAACGACGCACACGCGATGGCGATGGGCGTATTGCCCTGGCCGAACACCGGAAAAAAATAGCCGAGGGTACTAAATAGCAACACGAAGTAACCGACGTTGCCCATCCACGCACTGATCCAATACCCCCAGGCGGATGAAAACCCCATGTAGTCGCCAAAACCAGCCTTGGCGTAGGCATACACACCGGAGTCCAACTCGGGTTTGCGATTGGCCAGGGTCTGGAACACGAAAGCCAGGGTCAGCATGCCGACAGCGGTGATCGCCCAGCCGATCAACACGGCACCGACCTCGGCGCGGGCGGCCATGTTCTGCGGCAACGAGAAAATCCCGCCACCAATCATCGAGCCCACCACCAGTGCAATCAGGGCGCCAAGTCGAAGTTTCTGGGCCGGTTGGGACATGAAGACTCCTGAATAAAATAATTGTTTGAGCTGACAACTGTGCACTCAACTAATTAACTCAGCGAGTGTAGCGTTTATTAGAGACCGCGATAAAACAGGCACGCTCATAACGTAATGGCATGTCAGTTTATCGAGTTTAGGCTTATTTAGAATTTAAATACCGCTTGAACTTCTCCACGCGCGAGCTATGCCACACTGTCAATGAGAAAAGTTTGCACATTCAGGAAAACAGACTAGCTTCAAACGTCCATACCCCTGACTAAATGATTAACCACAACGGGCGCAAGGCTCTGGAACGCGCCTTCCCGAGGACTTTTATCGCCTACGAATTCTCACCCTAAGTCATTAATTCACAATGGAATGTGCCAATGAAGTGATCTGAGTCAGCTGTTTGAATAGCGCACGGAATTATTCTGTGGTCTCTCTTCTCCTGCATTGGAGTTATGCAATGTCTGAAACTCCCGGAAAACTAAAGCTTGGTGCACTGGTTGCACTTGTCGTGGGCTCGATGATCGGCGGGGGGATCTTCTCACTGCCACAGAACATGGCCGCCAGCGCCGATGTCGGCGCGGTATTGATCGGCTGGGTCATCACCGCCATCGGCATGCTGACCCTCGCCTTTGTGTTCCAGACCCTCGCCAACCGCAAACCTGACCTCGACGGCGGCGTCTACGCCTACGCCAAGGCCGGCTTCGGCGACTACATGGGTTTCTCGTCCGCCTGGGGTTACTGGATCAGTGCCTGGCTGGGCAATGTCGGTTACTTCGTGTTGCTGTTCAGCACCCTCGGTTACTTCTTCCCTATCTTCGGCGAAGGCAACACGCCAGCGGCCGTGATCGGCGCGTCGGTGCTGTTGTGGGCCGTGCACTTTCTGGTGCTGCGCGGGATCAAGGAAGCGGCGTTCATCAACCTGGTGACCACCGTCGCCAAGGTGGTGCCGCTGGTGCTGTTCGTGTTGATCGCCCTGTTCGCGTTCAAGCTGGACATCTTCACCGCTGACATCTGGGGCGTGAAAAACCCGGACCTGGGCAGCGTGATGAACCAGGTGCGCAACATGATGCTGGTCACCGTGTGGGTGTTCATCGGCATCGAAGGCGCGAGCATCTTCTCGTCCCGTGCGGAAAAACGCTCCGACGTGGGCAAGGCCACCGTGATCGGCTTTATCACCGTGCTGCTGTTCCTGATGCTGGTGAACGTGCTGTCCCTGGGCATCATGACCCAACCGGAACTGGCCAAGCTGCAGAACCCGTCGATGGCCGCCGTGCTGGAGCACGTGGTGGGCCACTGGGGCGCGGTGCTGATCAGCGTTGGCTTGATCATCTCGCTGCTGGGGGCGCTGCTGTCGTGGGTGCTGCTGTGTGCGGAGATCATGTTCGCCGCCGCCAAGGACCACACCATGCCGGAGTTCTTGCGCAAGGAGAACGCCAACCACGTACCGGTCAATGCCCTGTGGCTGACCAACGCCATGGTGCAGCTGTTCCTGGTGATCACGCTGTTTTCGGCCAGCACCTACCTGTCGCTGATCTACCTCGCCACCTCAATGATCCTGGTGCCTTACCTGTGGTCGGCGGCCTACGCGCTGCTGCTGGCGGTGCGCGGCGAGACCTACGAAACCGCCCTGGCCGAGCGCAAGAAAGACCTGTTCATCGGCGCCATCGCCCTGGTGTACGCGATCTGGCTGCTCTACGCCGGCGGCACCAAATACCTGCTGCTCTCTGCCCTGCTCTACGCCCCCGGCGCGATCCTGTTCGCCAAGGCCAAGCGTGAACTGGGCAAACCGATTTTCACCAACGTCGAGAAGCTGATTTTCGCCGCAGTGGTCATTGGCGCCCTGGTGGCGGCCTATGGGCTCTACGACGGCTTCCTGACGCTGTAATTGTTGATAACTGGAGGATCTGTAATGACCACGGAAAAAGTGAAGTACGGCGTACATTCCGAAGCCGGCAAACTGCGCAAAGTCATGGTGTGCTCCCCAGGTTTGGCCCACCAGCGGCTGACCCCCAACAACTGCGATGAACTGCTGTTCGATGACGTGCTGTGGGTGGCCCAGGCCAAGCGCGACCACTTCGACTTCGTGACCAAGATGCGCGAGCGGGATATTGATGTGCTGGAAATGCACAACCTGCTCACCGACATCGTCGCCATCCCCGAAGCGCTGGACTGGATCCTGGAGCGCAAGATCACCGCCAACACCGTTGGCCTGGGCCTGGTCAATGAGGTCGGCTCCTGGCTGCGCAGCCTGGAACCGCGCAAGACCGCCGAGTATTTGATCGGTGGCGTGTCGGCCGATGACCTGCCGAGCACCTTCGGCGGCAAGGCCATCGAGATGTTCCGCGATTTCCTCGGTCACTCGAGCTTCATCCTGCCACCGCTGCCCAACACCCAGTTCACCCGTGACACCACCTGCTGGATCTACGGCGGCGTGACACTCAACCCGATGTACTGGCCGGCGCGACGCCAAGAAACCCTGCTGACCACCGCCATCTACAAATTCCACCCCGAGTTCACCAACGCCGACTTCCAGATCTGGTACGGCGACCCCGACCAGGAACACGGCGCCTCGACCCTCGAAGGCGGCGACGTGATGCCGATTGGCAACGGCGTGGTCCTGATCGGCATGGGCGAGCGTTCGTCTCACCAGGCGATCGGCCAACTGGCGCGCAACCTGTTCAAGAACAAGGCGGTGGAAAAAGTCATCGTGGCCGGCCTGCCGAAATCCCGTGCGGCGATGCACCTGGACACCGTGTTCAGCTTCTGCGACCGCGACCTGGTCACCGTCTTCCCCGAAGTGGTCAGCCAGATCGTCCCGTTCACCCTGCGCCCTGACGAGAGCAAGCCCCACGGCATCGATATCCAACGGGAGAAAACCAACTTCCTCGACACCGTGGCCGCCGCCCTCGGCCTCAAGGCCCTGCGCGTAGTGGAAACCGGTGGCAACAGCTTCGCCGCCGAACGCGAGCAGTGGGACGACGGCAACAACGTGGTGGCCGTGGAGCCAGGCGTGGTCATCGGCTACGACCGCAACACCTACACCAACACCCTGCTGCGCAAGGCCGGGGTGGAAGTCATCACCATCAGCGCCGGTGAACTGGGCCGTGGCCGTGGCGGCGGCCACTGCATGACCTGCCCGATCATCCGCGACCCAATCGACTACTAAGCGACCATCCACCCGGCGGCCTCCACCCGAGGCCGACCGGGCCGATTACCGAACTCAAGGAGAATCATCATGGCGTTCAACATTCACAACCGTAACCTGCTCAGCCTGGAACACCACACCCCACGCGAGCTGCGCTACCTGCTGGACCTGTCCCGCGACCTCAAGCGCGCCAAGTACACCGGCACCGAACAGCAACACCTCAAGGGCAACAACATCGCGCTGATCTTCGAAAAAACCTCCACTCGCACCCGATGCGCCTTCGAAGTGGCGGCCTATGACCAGGGCGCCAATGTCACCTACATCGATCCGAACTCCTCGCAGATCGGTCACAAGGAAAGCATGAAGGACACCGCCCGCGTGCTCGGGCGCATGTACGACGCCATCGAGTACCGTGGCTTCAAGCAGGAGATCGTCGAAGAGCTGGCCAAGTTCGCCGGCGTGCCGGTGTTCAACGGCCTGACCGATGAGTACCACCCAACCCAGATGATCGCCGACGTGCTGACCATGCGCGAACACGCCGACAAGCCGATCCACGAGATCAGCTACGCGTACCTCGGGGACGCGCGCAACAACATGGGCAACTCGCTGTTGCTGGTGGGCGCCAAGCTCGGCATGGACGTGCGCATCTGCGCGCCAAAAGCCCTGTGGCCCCACGATGACCTGGTGGGTCGCTGCAAGAAATACGCAGAAGAAAGTGGCGCACGCATTACCCTCACCGAAGACCCGAAAGCCGCGGTGAAGGGTGTGGACTTCATCCACACCGACGTGTGGGTATCGATGGGCGAGCCGGTGGAAGCCTGGGCCGAGCGTATCGAGCAACTGCTGCCGTACCAGGTGAACGCCGAGCTGATGAAAGCCACCGGCAACCCGCGCACCAAGTTCATGCACTGCCTGCCAGCGTTCCACAACAGCGACACCAAGGTGGGCAAGCAGATTGCCGAGCAATACCCGCACCTGGCCAACGGCATTGAAGTGACGGACGACGTGTTCGAGTCGCCAGCTTGCATCGCCTTCGAGCAGGCGGAAAACCGCATGCACACCATCAAGGCGATTTTGGTGTCGACCCTGGCTGACCTTTAAGGCACGACACCGTCAATGTGGGAGCTGGCTGGTGTGAGATCTGGCTTTTGTGGGAGCTGGCTTGCCTGCGATGCAGGCAACTCGGTCGTTCAGGTAGACCGAGGTGATGCCATCGCGGGCAAGCCCGGCTCCCACAAAAAGCCCGGCTCCCACATTGACCGTGTTCCTTCATCAGAATTTTCAGAAGGACATTCGCTATGCGTATCGTCGTAGCCCTGGGCGGTAACGCCCTGCTCCGCCGTGGTGAACCCATGACGGCGGACAACCAACGCGCCAACATCCGGATCGCCACCGAACAGATCGCCAAGATCCACCCCGGCAACGAACTGGTGATCGCCCACGGCAATGGCCCGCAAGTCGGCCTGTTGTCGTTGCAGGCGGCGGCCTACACCCAGGTCTCGCCGTACCCGCTGGACGTGCTCGGTGCCGAAACCGAAGGCATGATCGGCTACATCATCGAACAGGAACTGGGCAACCTGCTGGACTTCGAAGTGCCCTTCGCCACCCTGCTCACCCAGGTGGAAGTCGACGCCAAGGACCCGGCCTTCAAGAACCCGACCAAGCCCATCGGCCCGGTGTATTCCAAGGCCGAAGCAGAAAAACTCGCCGCTGAAAAAGGCTGGGCGATTGCGCCGGATGGTGACAAGTACCGTCGCGTGGTCGCCAGCCCACGGCCCAAACGCATCTTTGAAATCCGCCCGATCACCTGGTTGCTGGAAAAAGGCAGCATCGTGATCTGCGCCGGTGGCGGCGGTATCCCGACGATGTACGGCGAGGACGGCAAGCTCAAAGGCATTGAAGCGGTGATCGACAAAGACCTCTGCTCCTCGTTGCTGGCCGGGCAGTTGAAGGCCGATTTGCTGGTGATCGCCACCGACGTCAACGCGGCCTTTATCGACTACGGCAAGCCCACTCAAAAAGCCATCGGCCAGGCCCACCCGGACGAAATGGAAAAACTCGGCTTCGCCGCCGGCTCCATGGGGCCCAAGGTGCAAGCCGCCTGCGAGTTCGCCCGCCAGACTGGAAAAACCGCCGTCATCGGTTCACTCTCGGACATCGAAGCGATTGTCCAGGGCAGCGCCGGCACGCGCATCAGCACGGCAAAACCTGGCATCACCTACCTGTGAAGTAGAGGAGAAACGCCTATGGCCACCTTTGAACCGGGTCACTTGCACGTCGAACGTCATGCGCTCAACGCCCAGGACTATAGCTACAACCTGTGCATCGACTATGAAGTCAGCCAGGACCCCAAGGAAGGCAAGGGGATGCTGTTCAAACTGCATGGCTCGGTCCAGGGCAAAGACCTCAAGGAAGAGTTTTTCCTACCCAAGGACCAGGCGTTCGACTTTGCACGGCACGCCATGAACATCGCGCAGAAGTACGGCATGCCGAAGATCGCCGTGCTCAATGGTGCGATGCACAAGCAGTACGACCTGATGTTCGAAGATGTGCGGCATCAGCTGGATGTAAAACCCGGCGACCCGATCAAACCCGAACACCTGGAGTAACCCGATTTCACTGACACCGGCGATCCCCTGTGGGAGCTGGCTTGCCTGCGATGGCGGTGGATCAGTCACTGAAAATAGTGACTGTCAGTCCGCTATCGCAGGCAAGCCAGCTCCCACATTTTTTGATCTGCATCGCCTGTCAGGCATACTGGCCACCTCCCGCTTCCCAGAACCAAACGCCACCCCATGCGTATCCACGTCAGCTTCATCGACCGCGTCGGCATTACCCAGGAAGTCCTGGCCCTGCTCGGTGGGCGCAATCTCAACCTGGATGCGGTGGAGATGGTGCCGCCCAACGTCTACATCGATGCGCCAACCCTGAGCGCCGACGTACTCGAAGAACTGCGTGACGCGCTGTTCAGCGTGCACGGTGTGCAGGCCGTGACCGTGGTGGACATCCTTCCCGGCCAGCGCCGTCACCTGCAACTCGACGCCCTGCTGGCCGCCATGACCGACCCGGTACTGGCCCTGGACAGCGCGGGCAAGATCCTGCTGGCCAACCCGGCCCTGATCGCGCTGTACGGGCGTGAACCGGCCGGCGAAAGTATCAGCGACCTGTTCAACGACCCGGCGCTGCTCGACACCTTGCTCGAACACGGTTTTCGCCTGCCCCTGCGCGAGATCAGCGTCAACGGCCAGACCCTGCTGCTGGACGCCACGCCGATCACCGACGCCGGCGCCCTGCTGACCCTGTATCAACCCAACCGCATCGGCGAACAGCTGTCAGCGTTGCACCACGACCATGCCGAAGGGTTTGACGCGCTGCTGGGCGAGTCCCCGGTGATCCGTACGCTCAAGGCGCGGGCGCAGCGGGTGGCCGCGCTGGATGCGCCGCTGTTGATCCAGGGTGAAACCGGCACCGGCAAGGAGCTGGTGGCCCGCGCCTGCCACGCCATCAGTGCGCGGCACAGTGCGCCGTTCCTGGCGCTGAACTGCGCGGCGCTGCCAGAGAACCTCGCCGAAAGCGAACTGTTCGGTTATGCGCCCGGTGCCTTTACCGGCGCGCAACGGGGCGGCAAGCCGGGGCTGATGGAGCTGGCCAACCAGGGCACGGTGTTCCTTGATGAGATCGGCGAAATGTCGCCGTACCTGCAGGCCAAGCTGCTGCGCTTTCTCAATGACGGCAGCTTCCGCCGTGTGGGGGGCGACCGTGAAGTGAAGGTCAATGTGCGCATCCTCAGCGCCACCCACCGCGACCTGGAAAAGATGGTCAGCGAAGGCACCTTCCGCGAAGACCTGTTCTACCGACTCAACGTGCTCAACGTCGAAGTGCCGCCCCTGCGCGCACGCGGCCAGGACATTCTGTTGCTGGCGCGCTACTTCATGCAGCAGGCCTGCGCGCAGATCCAGCGCCCGGTGTGCCGCCTCGCGCCCGGCACGTACCCGGCACTGCTGGGCAACCGTTGGCCGGGCAACGTGCGTCAGTTGCAGAACGTGATCTTCCGCGCCGCCGCCATTTGCGAAAGCAGCCTGGTGGACATCGGCGACCTGGACATCGCCGGCACCTCGGTGGCACGCCAAAGCGACGGCGAAATCGACAGCCTGGAACAAGCCGTCGAAGACTTCGAGCGCAACCTACTGGAAACCCTCTACACCAGCTACCCCTCCACCCGCCAACTGGCCAGCCGCTTGCAGACCTCCCACACGGCAATTGCCCATCGCCTGCGCAAGTACGGCATTCCCGCCAGCAAACCCTGAATACGCACGATCAAAATGCACGCTCCTACAAAGGGTGCATTCCAAATTTCAGTCATGCATTCCAAATTTCAGGCATGCCTTCCAAATGCCAGGCGTGCCTTCCAGATTTTGGTCTGAGAACGACATCGGCTGTACTGAAAGCGCTACAGCGTAACGATATCGCTACAACCCTGTTTTTTGCGCGCCATGCAAGGCTTTGATCCACATAGGCTTTTTTTCTTGCGCCTGAGTGTAGCGAAATCGCTACAGCCAAACCGCATAACGCTATAACCGATTTCTATAAGCCATTGTTTTGTAACGACTTAATAACCTTGGCCGCGATTTTGCTAAGCAACTCCCCATTATTCCAATCCCGTCCACCAGACGAATCTGGCCCCGAGGAGTTTCCATGAGCGAGTTGCGTTTCACTGAAGATCACGAATGGCTGCGCGCCGAAGCTGACGGCAGCGTCACCGTGGGTATCACCGCTTTCGCGCAGAACGCGCTGGGTGATGTGGTTTTCGTGCAACTGCCGGAGTTGCAGGCCTACGAGAAAGGCGCCGAAGCCTCCACCGTGGAATCGGTCAAGGCCGCCAGCGGCGTGTACATGCCCCTGACCGGTGAAGTGCTGCAAGTGAACGACGCACTCAGCGACAGCCCGGAACTGGTCAACGAAGACCCGATGGGCGAAGGCTGGTTCTTCCGCTTTAAACCGGCCGATGCCGGGGCGGTAGCTAAACTGTTGGATCAGGACGCGTACGACCGCCTGATCAAAGCCAACGCTGAAGCCTGAGGAGCGCGCCATGACTGTTCAACTGACCACCGCCAATGAATTCATCGCCCGCCACATCGGCCCGCGCGCGGAAGACGAGCAACAAATGCTCGCCAGCCTGGGCTTTGACTCCCTGGAAGCCCTGAGCGCCAGCGTGATCCCGGAAAGCATCAAGGGCACCAGCGTGCTCGGCCTGGAAGACGGCCTGAGCGAAGCCGAGGCCCTGGCCAAGATCAAGGCCATCGCCGGCAAGAACCAACTGTTCAAGACCTACATCGGCCAGGGCTACTACAACTGCCACACGCCGTCGCCGATCCTGCGCAACCTGCTGGAAAACCCGGCCTGGTACACCGCCTACACCCCCTACCAGCCAGAAATCTCCCAAGGCCGCCTGGAAGCGCTGCTGAACTTCCAGACCCTGATCAGCGACCTTACCGGCCTGCCGATCGCCAACGCCTCCTTGCTCGACGAAGCCACCGCCGCCGCCGAAGCCATGACCTTCTGCAAGCGCCTGAGCAAGAACAAGGGCAGCAACGCCTTCTTCGCCTCGATCCACAGCCACCCGCAAACCCTCGACGTGCTGCGCACCCGTGCCGAGCCGCTGGGTATCGACGTGGTGGTGGGCGATGAGCGCGAACTGACCGACGTCAGCCCGTTCTTCGGCGCCCTGCTGCAATACCCGGCGAGCAACGGCGACGTATTCGACTACCGCGCACTGACCGAGCGTTTCCACGCCGCCAACGCCCTGGTGGCCGTGGCCGCCGACCTGCTGGCCCTGACCCTGCTGACCCCGCCGGGTGAGTTCGGCGCCGACGTGGCCATCGGCAGCGCACAACGCTTCGGCGTGCCGCTGGGCTTCGGTGGCCCGCACGCGGCGTACTTCTCCACCAAGGATGCATTCAAGCGCGACATGCCGGGCCGTCTGGTCGGCGTGTCTGTTGACCGTTTCGGCAAGCCGGCCCTGCGCCTGGCCATGCAGACCCGCGAGCAACATATCCGCCGCGAGAAAGCCACGTCGAACATCTGCACCGCCCAAGTGCTGCTGGCCAACATCGCCAGCATGTACGCCGTGTACCACGGCCCCAAAGGCCTGACCCAGATCGCCCAGCGTGTACATCAGCTGACTGCGATCCTGGCCAAGGGCCTGACCGCACTGGGCCAGAAGGTCGAGCAGGAACACTTCTTCGACACCCTGACCCTCAACACCGGCGCCAACACCGCCGCCCTGCACGACAAGGCCCGCGCCCAGCGCATCAACCTGCGTGTGGTGGATGGTGAGCGTCTGGGTGTGTCGGTGGACGAAACCACCACCCAGGCCGATATCGAAACCCTGTGGTCGATCTTCGCCGATGGCAAAGCCTTGCCAGCCTTCGCCCAAACTGAAAGCACGCTGCCAGCCGCCCTGCTGCGCCAGTCGCCTGTGCTCAGCCACCCGGTGTTCAACCGTTATCACTCCGAAACCGAGCTGATGCGCTACCTGCGCAAGCTGGCCGACAAGGACCTGGCGCTGGACCGCACCATGATCCCGCTGGGCTCATGCACCATGAAGCTCAACGCTGCCAGCGAAATGATCCCGGTGACCTGGGCCGAGTTCGGCGCCCTGCACCCGTTCGCCCCGGCTGAGCAAAGCGCCGGCTACCTGGAGCTGACCTCCGACCTGGAAGCCATGCTCTGCGCGGCCACCGGTTACGACGCGATCTCCCTGCAACCGAACGCCGGTTCCCAGGGTGAGTACGCAGGCCTGTTGGCCATCCGTGCCTACCACCAGAGCCGTGGCGATGAGCGCCGCGACATCTGCCTGATCCCGTCGTCGGCCCACGGCACCAACCCGGCCACCGCCAACATGGCCGGCATGCGCGTAGTCGTCACTGCCTGCGATGCGCGTGGCAACGTCGACATCGAAGACCTGCGCGCCAAGGCCATCGAGCACCGCGATCACCTGGCGGCGCTGATGATCACCTACCCGTCCACCCACGGCGTGTTCGAGGAAGGCATCCGCGAAATCTGCGGGATCATCCACGACAACGGCGGCCAGGTGTACATTGACGGCGCCAACATGAACGCCATGGTTGGCCTGTGCGCACCGGGCAAGTTCGGCGGCGACGTGTCCCACCTGAACCTGCACAAAACCTTCTGCATCCCTCACGGCGGTGGCGGCCCGGGCGTTGGCCCGATTGGCGTCAAGTCGCACCTCACGCCGTTCCTGCCCGGCCATGCGGCCATGGAACGCAAGGAAGGCGCGGTGTGCGCGGCACCGTTCGGCAGCGCGAGCATTTTGCCGATCACCTGGATGTACATCAGCATGATGGGCGGCGCGGGCCTCAAGCGCGCTTCGCAGCTGGCGATCCTGAATGCCAACTACATTTCCCGTCGCCTTGAAGAGCACTACCCCGTGCTCTACACCGGCAGCAACGGCCTGGTGGCGCATGAGTGCATCCTCGACCTGCGCCCGTTGAAAGACAGCAGCGGCATCAGCGTGGACGACGTGGCCAAGCGCCTGATCGATTTTGGCTTCCATGCGCCGACCATGTCGTTCCCGGTGGCCGGCACCTTGATGATCGAGCCGACCGAAAGTGAATCCAAGGAAGAACTGGACCGCTTCTGCAACGCCATGATCGCGATCCGCGAAGAAATCCGCGCGGTGGAGAACGGCACCCTGGACAAGGACGACAACCCGCTGAAAAACGCGCCGCACACCGCAGCAGAACTGGTGAGCGAGTGGACCCACCCCTACACCCGCGAGCAGGCGGTGTACCCAGTGCCATCGTTGATCGAAGGCAAGTACTGGCCGCCGGTCGGGCGTGTGGACAACGTGTTTGGTGATCGCAACCTGGTATGCGCGTGCCCGTCGATCGAGAGCTACGCGTAACCGACTGACGGAACACAGTCCAATGTGGGAGCTGGCTTTTGTGGGAGCTGGCTTGCCTGCGATGCAGGCACCTCGGTCTATCAAGTAGACAGGGGTGATGCTATCGCAGGCAAGCCAGCTCCCACATAGCCCGCCTCCACAGTTGGACCGAGCACCTTCAGAAAATAATAAGAAACCGGAGAACAACCATGTCCCTCAGCGTGTTCGACCTGTTCAAGATTGGCATCGGCCCCTCCAGCTCCCACACCGTCGGCCCGATGCGCGCCGCCGCTCGATTCGTCGAGGGCCTCAAGCGTGACAACCTGTTGAGCGCCACCGCCTGCGTCAAGGTGGAACTCTACGGCTCGCTGGGCGCCACCGGTAAAGGCCACGGCAGCGACAAGGCCGTGTTGCTGGGCCTGGAAGGCGAACACCCGGACACCGTGAATACCGAAACCGTCGCCGCCCGCCTGGCGCAGATGCGCAAGGACGGCCGCCTGAATTTGCTCGGCGAACACAGCATTGCGTTCAACGAGAAAGAACACCTGGCGATGATTCGCAAACCCCTCGCCTACCATCCCAACGGCATGATTTTTCGCGCCTTCGACGCCGCCAATATCCAGATCCGCAGCCGCGAGTATTACTCGGTGGGTGGCGGTTTTGTGGTGGACGAAGATGCCGCCGGCGCCGACCGCATTGTCGAAGACGCCACGCCCCTGACCTTTCCGTTCAAACACGGCAAAGACTTGCTCAACCATTGCACCACTTACGGGCTGTCTATCAGCCAGGTCATGTTGACCAACGAAAGTGCGTGGCGCCCAGAGGCGGAAACCCGCGCCGGGTTGCTGAAGATCTGGCAGGTGATGCAGGACTGTGTGGACGCAGGTTGTCGCAATGAAGGGATCTTGCCGGGCGGCTTGAAGGTCAAGCGGCGTGCTGCCGCCCTGCACCGTCAGTTGTGCAAGAACCCGGAATCCTCACTGCGCGATCCGTTGTCGGTGCTGGACTGGGTCAACCTCTATGCGCTGGCCGTCAACGAAGAAAACGCCAATGGCGGGCGCGTGGTCACGGCGCCCACCAATGGGGCGGCCGGGATCGTGCCGGCGGTGCTGCATTACTACATGCGCTTTATCCCGGGCGCGAACGAAGACGGCGTGGTGCGCTTTCTGCTCACCGCTGCCGCCATCGGCATTTTGTACAAGGAAAACGCCTCGATCTCCGGCGCCGAAGTCGGCTGCCAGGGTGAAGTGGGCGTGGCCTGTTCCATGGCAGCCGGTGCGCTGTGTGAAGTGTTGGGCGGCACGGTTTCCCAGGTGGAAAACGCCGCCGAGATCGGCATGGAACACAACCTCGGCCTCACCTGCGATCCGATTGGCGGGCTGGTGCAGGTGCCCTGCATCGAGCGCAATGCCATGGGTTCAGTGAAAGCCATCAACGCGGTGCGTATGGCGTTGCGCGGGGACGGGCAGCATTTTGTGTCCCTCGACAAAGTCATCTGCACCATGCGCCAGACCGGCGCCGACATGAAAAGCAAATACAAGGAAACCGCCCGTGGCGGTTTGGCGGTCAACATTATCGAGTGCTGACGCCCCAAGGCGCGCCAGCACGTTTTTCAGGAGCTGAATATGTCCACCGAAACCCTGTTGAAAACCCCGTTGCATGCACTGCACCTCGAACTGGGCGCGCGCATGGTGCCCTTCGCCGGCTACGACATGCCGGTGCAATACCCGTTGGGCGTGATGAAAGAACACCTGCACACCCGTGATCAGGCCGGGCTGTTCGACGTGTCCCACATGGGCCAGATCCGCCTCACCGGCGCGAATGCCGCCAAGGCCCTGGAAACCCTGGTGCCGGTCGACATCATCGACCTGCCGGTAGGCATGCAGCGCTACGCGATGTTCACCAACGAACAGGGCGGCATCCTCGACGACCTGATGGTGGCCAACCTGGGCAACGACGAGTTGTTCCTGGTGGTCAACGCCGCCTGCAAAGACCAGGACCTGGCCCACCTACGCAAGCACATCGGCGACCAGTGCAGCATCGAACCGCTGTTCGAAGAGCGCGCCCTGCTGGCCCTGCAAGGCCCGGCAGCGGTGAAGGTGCTGGCGCGCCTGGCACCTGAAGTCACCAAAATGACCTTCATGCAGTTCGCCACCCTGCGCCTGCTGGGCGTGGACTGCTACGTCAGCCGTTCGGGCTACACCGGTGAAGACGGTTTCGAAATCTCGGTGCCCGCCGCCAACGCCGAGAGCCTGGCCCGCAGCCTGCTGGCCGAGACCGAAGTACAGGCCATCGGCCTGGGCGCCCGCGACTCCCTGCGCCTGGAAGCCGGCCTGTGCCTGTATGGCCACGACATGAACACCGACACCACCCCGATCGAAGCCAGCCTGTTGTGGGCGATCTCCAAGGCCCGCCGTGCCGATGGCGCGCGCGCCGGTGGGTTCCCGGGCGCCGACCGGATCTTCACCCAGCAACAAGCCGGTGTGAGCCGCAAGCGCGTGGGCCTATTGCCTCAAGAGCGCACCCCGGTGCGTGAAGGCGCAGAAATCGTTGACGAACACGGCACCGTCATCGGCAGCGTGTGCAGCGGCGGTTTCGGCCCGACGCTGGGCGGCCCGCTGGCCATGGGTTACCTGGACAGCGCGTTCATCGCACTGGACACCGAAGTGTCTGCGTTGGTACGTGGGAAAAAGGTGCCACTACGTGTAAGTAAAATGCCATTTGTGCCGCAACGTTACTACCGTGGCTGAGTGACTGTTTCTATAAGTAACGCGGTTGCGTTAATGTGCACTAAACTGTAACGCAACCGCCATAAAACAGTGCATTGACGATAGTCAATGCACTAGGGAATAACCTATAACAAGTGATCAACTCTATCGAATAAGTGGGATCCACATTGTTGACCAAAGTGTCACAAAGCCGAGCAAAACCTGGGCTTTGGGCAGGGCTTGTTTTTTCTCCTTTAGTTGGCGTAGAGTTTGTTCACTGTGTTTGCATGGGTCGCTTTGAACCTGGACCTGGGCAGTAGCTGAAGTAGTTGTGCTACAACCCGTTCGACGTCTCTTACTTTCCTGCAACTCAGCCCAGTACTCTTTCATGCGAAAGGGGCTGTCATTAATTTTTAGCGTCAAAGGAAAGAAGAAAATGTCAGATCGTCAGAGCGGCACCGTCAAGTGGTTTAACGACGAGAAAGGGTTTGGTTTTATCACTCCAGAAAGCGGTCCGGATCTGTTCGTGCATTTCCGCGCTATCCAGGGCAACGGCTTCAAGAGCCTGAAAGAAGGCCAGAAGGTCACGTTCAAAGCCGTGCAAGGCCAGAAAGGCATGCAGGCTGACGAAGTACAAGCAGAAGGCTGATCCTTCCTGCGAAAAAAAGCCCCTGATGGTGACATCAGGGGCTTTTTTATGCGCGTTTGTTCGTAGAATGACTTTTTTATTCTGAGAGCCCTGCCATGTCCAAACCCTTGCTGACCCCCCAGGGCGATTTCCCCGCCGTTGGCCTTGGCCGGCGTCTGGCAGCCATGTTCTATGACTTCCTGCTGTGCACCGCCCTGCTGATCGTCACCGCATTCCTCTACAAGCTGGTGTGGATGGCGTTTATCGGCGAGGCCAGGATGCGCACGCTCACCGAGTCCGGCGCACTGGACGGCGACCCGTTGCTGTCGACGATCCTGTTTTTCGTGCTGTTTGGTTTCTTCGCCAAATTCTGGACCCATTCGGGGCAGACCCTGGGCATGCAGGTGTGGGGTGTGCGTGTACAGAACGCCGATGGCTCACGCATCAGCCTGTGGCAGGCGCTGCTGCGCTTTGTGGTGTCGATTGCGTCGTGGCTATGCGTGGGGCTGGGGTTTATCTGGTCGCTGTTTGATAAGCGCAAACGCAGCTGGCATGACATCTACTCGGACACGCAGCTGGTACATATCCCCAAGCAAAAGAAGTAATTCCAGGCTAACGAAGATGCAAATGTGGGAGCTGGCTTGCCTGCGATAACGTCAGTCCAGTCACTGCAATATTGACTGATAGACCGCTATCGCAGGCAAGCCAGCTCCCACACAACGAAGTCAGGCGTTACCGGCCAGCTTCAGTCGCGCAGCCTGGGTGAAGTCGAGCATGCGCTTGAGCGGGCGCACTGCATGCGGGATCACCGATGGCTCCACGAAAATCTCGTTGCTGCCCTCACGCAGGCACTGCAACGTGCGCTCCAGGGTGTTCATCGCCATCCACGGACAGTGTGCGCAACTGCGGCACGCGGCGCCGTTGCCGGCGGTAGGCGCTTCGACGAAGACCGTGTCCGGGCACAGCTGCTGCATCTTGTAGAAAATGCCGCGGTCGGTGGCCACGATGAAGGTTTTGTTCGGCAAGCGCTGTGCCGCAGCAATCAGCTGGCTGGTGGAGCCCACCGCATCGGCCAGTTCGATCACCGAGGTCGGCGACTCCGGGTGCACCAGGATCGCGGCGTCCGGGTAAAGCGCCTTCATGTCTTCCAACTGCTTGGACTTGAACTCCTCGTGCACGATGCACGCACCGTCCCACAGCAGCATATCGGCACCCGTCTGGCGCTGGATATAGGTGCCCAGGTGCTTGTCCGGGCCCCAGATGATGGTTTCGCCGTTGTCCATCAGGCTTTCGACGATTTCCAGCGCGCAGCTGGAGGTCACCACCCAATCGGCGCGGGCTTTGACCGCCGCCGAGGTGTTGGCGTACACCACCACGGTGCGCTCGGGGTGCTGGTCGCAAAACGCCGAAAACTCGTCCACCCGGCAGCCAAGGTCCAGGGAGCACGTGGCTTCCAGGGTGGGCATGAGGATGCGTTTTTCGGGGGTGAGGATCTTTGCGGTCTCGCCCATGAAACGCACACCGGCGACCAGCACGGTCTTGGCCGGGTGGGCAGCGCCAAAGCGTGCCATTTCCAGGGAATCGGAGACACAACCACCGGTTTCTTCGGCCAAGGCCTGAATCACCGGGTCGCAATAGAAGTGGGCGACCAGCACCGCGTCTTGAGCCTTGAGCTCGGCAGCGATGGCAGCGCGCAGGCTCGCCTCTTCTTCGATGCTCAGGGCCTTGGGCTGCTTGGCATCGAGGTGGGCTTGAACCAGAAGGCGTTCGGAAATGTGCGTCATGTTCGCAAGACCTGCAGGCGCAGTTGCGCGAAAGTCGAGTGTACCACCGGCTCTGGAGCCCTTCGGGCGCCGCCGGACGAAGTGAGTGTGTTCATCAAGCACGGGTGAAGCTGCGCAAGGCTACAGAATATCGAGTGGATTCAAAAGCCTAAAAGGTGCGTACCAAGCACCCAGAGCGGAAAACCGCAGAGCATGAACCCGTTGATTGACCGCAAGCCCTGGGCCAGTCGAGGCACGCCTATTCGGCTCTTACCGTGTCGTCCCTTTTCCGTTACACAACACAAACCACTCAGCGTTCTCAAAAAATCCGTAGCTCAGACCATGTGCCTGAGTAACAAAGCCATCAGCACCTACAAAGCCGGATTGTCATTCACGTTAAACAGCGACACCACCATTGAACTGTATGAGATAGCCAAGCGCTATGGGCTGTCTTGAAACATATCCAGCCTGACACTTGAGTGTTATTGAACACTTAACATTTTATCCACTTCAACATTTGCAACGCCCTTATAAAGCCTATATTTGCACGCTCGCACACGTCTTAAAACAAGCCAACGGCGGTTGGATTGCAATAGAGGCCTTCAAATGAACACCGCCAACACACTGTTGTGTTTGGCATTAAATATTCATCACGCGTCTCGTGGGGCACCTGAAAATGGCCAAATCACGGCGACCATCGTCACCATGAGTCTCGCCGGGTGGCAAACGGAATACATCTGCAAGTAGGTGTACCGGGAGCGGCAGTTTTCCTGCACGAACGCCAATGCCCAACGCCAACCGAAGGAGGAGAAGCTCAACGCATGGTCATCCGGGAGAGCCACCGTGAGCGGTGAAACTATCTACCATCTGACCGTAAAGCCCTCCTAATGCACACAGAATTGAACGAATAGCCTCACAGGACAACGACAAAGAACGGTTATCGAAGAAAGCCAGCGGAAGGTGTCGCGCAAGCGGGAATGTAGCCAGGGAGCTATGTTCACTAGTAACAAATCGTACAGAACAAGATGACGGAAACTACGGACGCTTGCTTTTCGAGGCGTTCGTCCAACCGGGCTTGAACGTCAATGCTTCCTATCCGGACCTGACACCTTGAAGAACTCTCAACGTTTGTTCGCCTGGTTATCGGGCACCTTGTTCCTGCTGATTGCGACCGGCGCCTTGGCACAAACCCGGGAGCCGGTAGGATTGCTGGTCAACGCGCCCACCGCCATCCCTCACATCGAATTCGATACCCAGACCCGCGCATGGCTGGCCACCCAACCCGAAGTCAATGTTGCGATCTGGAACGGCGCGCTACCGCCGTTGCACATGGGCTTCGACCAGAGCCAGTTCGAAGGCGTGACGGCGGACTACCTGGGGGCCATTCGAGCAGCCACCGGGCTGAGCTTGAAGATCTGGCGCTACCCCACCCCCAGGGAGGCACGAGCGGCGCTGGCCCGAGGCGAAGTAGACCTGCTGGCCCTGCATGACATCACCCAAGGCCAGGAGGGTGCGCTGACACAATCGCGCCCCTACCTGCTCAATCGCAAAGTCATCGCCCGGCGCATCGGCGAAACCTTGCCGCCGACCGCCGACCTGGACGGCCAGCGCCTGGCCTACGTCGGCGACGACAGCGTCGGCGCGACCCTGCAAGCCCAGTACCCCAAAGCCCGATTGATCCAGTACTCCAACCACCTGATCGGCCTCACCTCGCTGGTGTACAACCAGGCGGACGCCATGTGGATGGATGCGATTACAGCGGAGTTCATGATCCGCCTGCTCTACAACAACGATGTGTATATCTCGGGCGACGCCCTTCCCCGCGTCTCGGCCGATATCAATTTCGCGGTCAGCGATCGCCAACCGCAATTGTTGAAGGCGATCAACACCACCCTCGACGCCATCCCGCCCCTGGACATGATGCGCATCACCACACGCTGGGGCTTGAGCAACACCTTTGTCGTGGATCAACCGCCACTGGATTTGGACGCCGCCGAGACGGCCTGGCTGGCCAGCCATAAGTCCATCCGGATTCTCGTGGCCGGTGCCTATGCGCCCCTGACGTTTTTTGATGACCATGACGAGTTCCAGGGCCTCAGCGCGGACTTGCTGAAAATCGTCAGCCAGCGTACCGGCCTGAAGCTGGAGATCGTGCGCAGCAACAGCATTCCCACCATGCTCAAACAGCTGCAGGACAATCAGGCCGACCTGATCGCGGCCCTCAGCATTGGCGAGGCGCGACTCAAGCCCGAACAATTCACCCGGCCCTACCTCATCAACCCGTTCGTGCTGGTGACCCGACGCTCGGGCACCACGCTGGACAACCTCGACGCACTCAACGGCAAACGCCTGAGCATTCCCACCGGCAACCCGCTGGCCAACTGGTTGACACAACATTACCCACAGATCATCCAGGTACCGGTTCCCAATGCCGTGCGCGGCATCGAAATGCTCTCCAAGGGCGAGGTCGACGCGGCGGTGCATATCCAGATCGGCGCCGATTACTTCATCAAGCAACATTTCCAGGATGCCTTGCAGATCAGCGCCGTGATCGGTGAATACCCCGCCCGCATCGCTATGGCGGTTGGCAGCGACGACCCGCAGCTCAAAAGCATCATCAACAAGGTGCTGCTGGGCATTCCTCCCGAAGAGCTCAAGACCCTGAGTGACCGTTGGCGCAACCACGCCGCTCCGGCCGTTTCCAGCTCGTGGAACGCCTACAAAGATGACCTCTACCCCATCATCGGCGCCGCCGTGGCTTTTGTGCTGGCGTTTCTGGTGTGGAACTACTACCTGCAAATCCAGATCCGCAAACGGCGCAGTGCCGAACGCGCCCTCAGCGACCAATTGGCGTTCAGCAAAACCTTGATCGACGGTTCCCCCATCGCGCTGTATGTGCGGGACAAGGCGGGGCGCCTGGCCCAGTGCAACCTGGCTTACCTGGAGTTTCTGCACACGACCCAGGATGAAGTCATCGGCAAGACCCTGAGTGAAACCGGGGTCATCTCGCCAGCGCTCAGCGCCCAGTACCAGCAGATCTATGCGCAGAGCGAGCAGAGCCAGGAACCGACCTTCGCCGACCTGGACATCGAGATCGACGGCCAGCAGCGCCAGATCTACCACTGGACGCTGCCCTTCCAGAACGCCGCCGGTGAGTTCTCCGGGGTGATCGGTGGTTGGCTGGACATCAGCGAGCGCGAGCAATTGATGGAGCAATTGCTCTTGGCCAAGGAAGCCGCCGATGATGCCAACGAATCCAAGTCGACCTTTTTGGCGAGCATGAGCCATGAAATTCGCACGCCCATCAGTGCGCTCATCGGGCTGATCGAGATGCTGCGGGTGCGCGGTGGCACCCCGGAACAGTTGGACGAAAACCTGCGGGTGGCGCACCTCTCCGCGCAGTCGTTGCTGTCATTGATCGGCGATATCCTGGACCTGTCGAAAATCGAAGCCGGCGCGATGCACCCGTTGCATCGTCCCACCCACTTGATCGAACTGCTGGAGTCGGTGCACACCCTGTTCGAGGTCAACGCACAGAACAAACACCTGAGCTTCGACCTGCGGGTCGACACCCATGACCCGCTGGTGATCATCGATTCGTTGATGCTCAACCAGATCATCGCCAACCTGATCAGCAACGCGATCAAGTTCACCGAGCAAGGCGCGGTGACGCTGTCGCTCAAACAGTTGCCGGATGACGCCACCACAGGGTTTTGCCGCTATCTGATCGAGGTCCGTGACTCGGGCGTGGGCTTGAGCGAGGCCGCGAAAAAAGCCATCTTCGAGCCGTTCGTGCAGGTGGCGTCCGGCAGCAGCGCCGCACGCGGCACCGGCTTGGGCCTGAGCATTTGCACGCGCCTGGCGGCGTTGCTGAACGCACGCCTTAGCGTCACCAGTACCCTTGGACAAGGCTCCTGCTTCCAGCTGGAGTTCGCTGCCGAGCGCACCCAGCTCGCGCCCGCTTCCCAGCCGGCGCAAGCCGCCGGCCCAACGAACCACCGCCTGAATATCCTGGTGGTCGAGGACCACGCCCCCAATCGCTTGCTGCTGTGCCAGCAACTCGAGTTCCTAGGGCACCGCGTGGTGCCTTGTGACGATGGCGAAACCGCCCTGGCCGAATGGAAGCAAGCTGACCCGCCCTTCGACCTGACCATCACCGACTGCAATATGCCGCTGATGGATGGCTATGAGTTGACCCGCCAGATGCGCAACCTGGAGCAGGACCGGGCCATGAGCCCGCACCCCATTTTTGGCCTGACGGCCCACGCCCAGTCGCAAGTCATCCAGGACTGTCTCGACGCGGGCATGACCCAGTGCCTGTTCAAACCGACGGGCATCGAGGCGCTGGCCCAACACATCGGCGCCGTGTCTGCCGAGGCTGGCCGGCGCGCCGGTGCGGCCAGCGCAAGCGGCGGGGAATTGCAGAAGCTCAAACTCCTCGCGCCCGACGCCTATAAGCCTCTGGTCGAGCAATTCATCAGTGCCAGCTACGAAGACCGTGCCAGCTTCAAGGCTCTGCTGAGTACCAACGACACCCGGAAAATCGGCGCGCTGACCCACAAAGTCAAAGGCGGCGCCTTCATGGCCGGCGCCCAGCAATTGGTCGAGGCCTGCACGCAACTGGAAGACCTGCTCGAACAAGACCCGCCCGGGGCTTACCAGCCGCAAGTGGAACGGGTCATGAGCGTCATGCAAACCCTGGAACAACAGCTGTTGGCCGAGATTGCGTAACGCAAGGGCACTGAGGGGCGACGCGACGAGCAACGGCAAGCCCTTCGACCAATATTTACCTTGCACGTTGGAGCGGTAGCGGCACACTTCCTGGCTGGCCTGATCCAGTAAACGCCAGCCCTGGCGTTCACCGCAGGCTTTGGTGCTCGGGCCACAAATCGCCTTGAAACTCGCATAACGGCGCGCAACGTCAATGCATCAGTACAGCCGGATAGTCCTGCAGCAACACCGAACCCTGCATGGCCGCCAGGGCGTCCTTCAAGGTGGATTGCTCCAACGCCTCTTTGGACTTTTTAACTTCCTTGGCCGCGTGCTCTAGCAGCGCCAGGTAGTCGCGTTTGGACGAGCCGTCTTTCGGCTCCACCGTGTCTGACACCAACTGGGCCATCTCGTACTTCTGCGTCCGGGTGTTCTGCTCCGCCGACTGCGACACAGAAGCGTTCGCCAGTTGGCCATCCTTATACGAGAAGCTCGCGGTGCTGCTGGCCTTGTCCTGCACGTGCACATACAGGTAGTTCTGCGATTTGCGGGTATCATCCAACACCGGTGGCTCGCCACCGCCGAGGCTTTTGTGGAAGTTTGCCGACAGCACCGACTGCTGGTTCTGGGTCACGCTGCGGTCCGCGTTGCTGCGGCCATTGACCTGGGTCTTCTGCGACACGGTGTAGGAGAAGCTGTCGACTTCCTTAGGACGCATCGGGTTGGACGCACCGACGGCCTGCTTGATCGACGCCTTGAAGTCCGCCAGCCCTGTCAGCAAACCTTTGTCGGTCGGGTTGTTGCTCAAGGCATTTGGTGCGCCGGCGCTTTGGGGAGCGTTGCTGTTCATGGCACTGAACGCATCCTTGAACATCGCCATCAAGTCAGCGTTGGCACTACCGCGCTCCTGCACCCGGTCGAACTGGGCGAGGTAGGTTTTCAGCGCCTTGGCTTGCTGTTTGGCGTCCCCCTGTATTGCGCTGTTTTTCAGGTCGACGGCCAGGTCGATGTCGCCGGCCGGGCCATTCATGCGCGTGGTGCGGCTTTGGCTGTCGGCGTGGAACGCCAGGCTCACGTCCTCGTCCGCCTGGTTTTTGAGCTTGGCGTTGAGGTCCACCGACTTCAGCACGTGGGTGTCGAACTGGGTCAGTGTGCTCAGGTCGAGTTTCGGCGGTACGGCGGTCAAGCCATCGACCGACGCCTGGAACGCCGCCCCCAATTGGCCGACGGCTTTGAGTTCATCCGCGGTCAAATCGCCGCCCTCAACCGTGGCCTGCACGCCCAAGCCGTGTTTCTGACTGAACAGGCTGAACGTCACCGTCTTGCCGCTGGCGGTCTTGATGCTGAGGCTGACCTGGTTGTCGGCCTTGCTGTGCAGCACCGCCTGGTCGGCCTTGATCCCGCCCGCATCACCGGCACGCTCTGCCGTGGTGTTGAGCACCGATTGTGAAATCCCCGCCCCACCGCCCGCGGTGAACTGATCCACCAACGCGGCACCGAGGCCGCTGTAACGGCTGGCCGTGGAGATTGAACCGAAGCGTTGGCTGATCAACTGGGTGACGGCGTCCTGATTATCGTTTTCCCAGGCCCACACGGTTTCGCGGCCGGGGAGCTGCCCGTTTTTGGAATAGAGATCGATAACGTCGGCCACGGGATTTCCGAGGCTGACCACAGAGGACGGCCTGGCCGGCGAGACGTCGAGGGGGTTGGCCAGTGCTGCCGGCGGTGAGGTCGCGGCGGCGCGAAGAATGAGGGGATTGGTCGCGATGATCGGCGTTAGCGTAGTCATGACAGTCCGTGTCTTAAAAGCTGATTAGCCTTCAATCTAACCAAGACACGCCGCGATTGACAGCATTAAGGTCAAAATTTATGGCAAAGGGCCACGCCAAAAAACCGGCCCTTTGCCGTTATCTTCAGGTCAGAAGCGGTAAGTCACCGAACCACCGAAACCATTGGCGCTGTTTTCGTACTTGGCGTCGTAGGTCAGGGCCAACTGAGGGTTGTTGTCGCGCACCTTGATCGGCTCTTCCTTCAGGTAGGAATAGGCCACGTCGAAGGTCAGGTTATCCACAGGGGTCCAGCCGGCACCGAGGCTGAACACGGTGCGGTCGCCCGTCGGAATCCGCACGGAACGGTCGGTGTTGTTGGTTGGGGTCTGGTCCACCGAGAAACCGGTACGCAGCACCAGTTGCTTGTTGAGCTGATACGACAGGCCGATCGCGTGGGACCAGGTGTCGTGCCAGTGCTGTTCTTCGGTGATGGAGTCCAGGCCGGCCAACGCCGTGGTGATGTCGGACACGCCGGTGTTGTTGACGGTGATCTTCTTCAACTGGCTCCAGCGGGTGTAGGTGCTGCCCACGTAGAGGGTCAGGTCATCGGTCAATTGGTGGGTGACCGAGAAGTCCACGGAGGATGGCGTGGTGACGTCCAGCTTGGCGTCATACTTTTGCGGCCCGCCGTCGAGCAGATCGGAAAGCACGCCCGAGGCGTTGGTGTGACCGCTCAGGTGGTAGACCACTTGCGAGTGGTAAGTGACGCCGATGCGGGTGCTGTCCAGGGCCTGCACCAGGATACCGGCGTTGAAGCCCGTGGCGGTGTCATCGCCTTTGATCTTGGCGGTTTCGGTGCCCAGGCCAAAGGCCGGGACCTTGGAGTCCAGCTCGCCGCTGATTTTGTTGAAGGTGGGGCCGAAACCGACCGAGACCTTGTCGTTGAACGCGTAGCTGACGGTCGGCTGCACGGTGATGACCTGAACCTTGCTCTTGTTGCCAAAGCCGTTGCCCTGGAAGCTGTGTTCATAGTCGGTCACCAGGCCAAACGGTGCGTAAACCCCCAGGCCAAAGGCCCAGTGCTCGTCGATCGGCGTGACCAGGTAGCCCATCGGCACGGCAATGCCGGGGACCATGTCGCCTTTGTTGGTGCCTGGGTTGTCGGCGCCGCCTTGGGAAGAGCTGGCGTCCTTGATGTTCGATTTGGCATCGAGGTAGGTCGCGCCGATGCTCACTTCATTCTGTTTGATGCGGGACATGCCGGCCGGGTTGCCGAACACCGTGCTGGCGTCGTCGGCCGAGGAGGAGCGACCGGCGTAGCCCGTACCCATTGAACTGATGCTTTGTTCATTGAGCGCGAAACCACCGGCGAGCAGCTGTGTGGAGGCAAGCGAAACGGCGAGCGCCAAAGCGCTTCTCAGAGTTTTTTTATTCATTATTAGGACTCGAATGATTGGGCAGCGGCGAGGAAACTACCAACGATCGAGCGAGGCGTTTATGAAGAGTTTTTCATGCTCAGGATTGTCGGACAATCCTATTGCTTTCAAAGACTTTGAGCGATTTACGCTGTCTTTTTATGACTTTTTAACCCGATCGTGACTGCCCGGTTTCGAGCCGTTTACCCTGTCGATTCCGACGTTTTTCAGGGGCAGCCAATGGGTCGCATTGGCTGCCCTCTTCGCCCTACGGGTTCCAGTATTTATTGGCCGCCGCGATGGTTGCGAATTCTGTCGCCACCACCTGGCCGATGCTGATCAGCATCGCCGCGTCATTGGCGTACACATCGCGCAAGCGGCCACGCACCGCCTCGTCGGGTTGGGTGGCCTTGATCACCAGCCGCGCCATCTTGATCGCCAGCTCACGCCCCTCTTCCGGGGTGGCGGTGATCAGTGAATTGTTCGGTATCAGACTCATCAGGGCGTTCCTCTTATTATCGGTAGGGCGACGACTTACTGCCGACGGCCGAATGAAACAGGATAGGCGGCGGAACGCGCATTGATCATCGGATCCTGCGGTTCAATGCCGGCCGGCACGTTGTTGGGCAGGAACATCAGGCTTTTCTGCGCGGCAACGTTGTCGGCCACGGCCCGGGTGATTTCAAGCGTGCCCAGCTCCACCACCGGGCGGCTGGCGGGCCAGGCGATGGACGGATCGTCCAGCTTGTCGCCCTCGGCAGCTTCCTGCACCACCAGCTTGAAACGCACGGCGCCCTTGGCGATGCGCTGCTGGATCTCGTCGCTCAAATAATCCGGTGTGGCCTTGGCGGTTTGCGCCTCGCTGAGGAAGTGACTGCCGCTGACCGGCAGGAACTGGTAGCGACCGAAGGTGACCTTGCCCGCCGCGTTGATGAAGCGGAACGTGTTCACACCGTAGTACGGCAGCGTGGCGAAGCTTTGCGGCGCCGGCTTGGGGGCGGTGAGGAAGGCCTTGGCCACCGGGTGCGTGCCGAGGTAGCCGTCCAGCGGTGTGGGCTTGGCGACGTCCGGGCCGCTGGTGCCGAGGGCAATCAGCAGGTCGCGGAAATCATCGGCGGTGGGCGACGGAAAGCCGTTGAACGAGTGCGCGACGATATCGGTGCTGCCACCGCCCGGCAGGCTGAAACGCACCGCCAAGCCGCGTGGGCTGGCCAGGGCGTGGTTATCCGGAATGTCCGGGATACCGGCGAAGTTGGAGAACCGCACGGTCACCGGCACTGCAGTGTCCTGCAGGTGCGGCGCCTTGCTGATGGCCGCGGCGGAAGGGCTTGGGGTGAACCGGCCTTCGAGCACGATGCCTTTGGCATGCACCGCGCGAGCTCCGGCGTGTTTACCGAAGACGCCGTTCAGGGCGTCCACCAGTTGGGTGGGCGTGGACGGTGGCGGTGGGTCTTGCGCCAGGGCGCTGCCTATCAAGGTGAAGGCGAACGGGAGCGCGATCAACAAGCGTTGGGCGTTTTTCATGGGACGGACCTGCGGGTGGGTGGGTGATTTCGGCGAATTCTAAACACCTAACGACAATAATGACAATATGTTTTGTCATTATTGTTTTTCCTCTTCGATCCACCCCTTAAGGCGTTATACTCGGCCTCCCTCAAACCCCAGCGAACCGAGCCACTCGTGAGTACCAAAAGTGACATCCTGCACCTCCTTCAGCGCGAACCACTTACGGTGGTGCAACTGTGCGAATCCCTGGCGGTCACGCGCAATGCGGTGATCGTGCAGCTCAAGCAACTGGAGGCCGAAGGGCTGGTGCGGCGCAGCAAGGTTCGTCCGCGCAACACGGTGGGCAAGCCACCGGTGGTGTTCGAAGCGGCGCCGGGCAGTGAGGACGTGACGTCCACGGCCTACCAGGTGTTGCTGACCCAATTGCTCGCCACGCTCAAGGATCGCTACGACGTCGACGAACTCGGCGATGTGTTGGAACAGACCGGTCGACAGCTGGCGCAACGTGCTGGCCTGGCCAACCCCGTCACATTCGACAGTGGCCTGCGTGCCGCCATGGCCGCCGCCGATGCGTTGGGCGCCAGCACCGAGGCCGTGCCGCAGGAAGGCGGCGTGATGGTGCGCAACTTCACCTGCCCGGTGGGCAGCGTGGTGCGCGAAGAACAATGCGTGTGCCGGGCGATGGCGGCGTTTTTCTCCGAGGCCACGGGGATGCCGGCGAGTGAACAGTGCCTGCGTGAAGATCGGCTGATTTGCCAGTATTTCATCGAACAGCAGCAGGCAACGGCTGAATAAGGCGCTCGGCACCGTCAATCGCAAACATTTCTAAATGTTTCTTCATAAAGCCAAACCGTCATCAAAAAGACACATATCGGGAATTAAATCGTCACGTCTTAGACAGGTGGACCCTTCCACTTACCCCTTCCCTTGAGGTGTTGTCGTGATGTTGCCGACTAAAAAAAGTCTGTCTGTTTTGTTGACCGCCCTGTGCCTGAGCGGCGTCGCCCACGCCACCGACGTGACCGGTGCCGGCTCCAGCTTCGTGTACCCAGTGCTGTCCAAGTGGTCCCAGGACTACAGCAAGAATTCCAGCAACCGCATCAACTACCAGTCGATCGGTTCGGGCGGCGGCATCGCCCAGATCAAGGCGGCCACCGTTGACTTCGGCGCCTCCGACGCCCCGCTGTCGGCTGACGACCTGAAAGCTGGCGGCCTGGGCCAGTTCCCCAGCGTGATCGGCGGCATCGTGCCGGTGATGAACGTCGAGGGCGTGGCCGCTGGCCAGCTGAAACTCGACGGCGACACCCTCGCGAAAATCTTCCTCGGTGACATCAAGGCCTGGAACGATCCGGCCATTGCCGCCCTCAACCCGGGCGTGAAACTGCCAAGCGCAAACATCACCGTGGTGCATCGCTCTGACGGTTCGGGCACCTCGTACAACTTCACCAACTACCTGTCCAAGGTCAGTGACAGCTGGAAAACCAAGATCGGTTTCGGCACCACCGTACCCTGGCCAGTGGGTGTGGGCGGCAAAGGCAACGAAGGTGTTTCGGCCTACGTGAAGCAGATCAAGAACTCCATCGGCTTCGTGGAATACGCCTACGCGCTGCAGAACAAAATGACCTTCGCCCAACTGAAGAACGCTTCGGGCAAATTCGTCGAGCCTAACGCCAAGGCCTTCCAGGCGGCTGCAGACACCGCCGACTGGGCCAGCGCCAAGGACTTCAATCTGATCATGACCAACGCCCCGGGCGAAGGCGCATGGCCAATCACGGCCACCACCTGGATCATCATGTACAAACAACCGAAGAACGCCGAGCAAAGCCAGGCGGCTTTCAACTTCTTCAAGTGGTCGCTGGAAAAAGGTCAACAGCAGGCGGCGGCGCTGGACTACGTAGCACTGCCGGACTCCCTGGTGTCGCGAATCGAAGGTTACTGGAAGTCTGACTTCACCCACTGATTCGCCCTACGACCACCGCCCTCAGTCACCTGGGTGATTGAGGGCGACGGTGAGCACATCTGATATGAACGACACCGTCCAACCTCTGGTTATGACCACTCACGCCAGCGACACACACGGCGACCGCCGCGCCGCTCGTGATCAACGCCACGATCTGTGGTTCAAACGCTCGATGTTCGGGGCCGCCATGCTGGTGCTGCTGTTGCTGGCCAGTATCGCGGCCTCGACGCTTTGGGGCGGAGGCCTGGCCTTCCGCACCTTCGGTTTCGACTTCATCACCAGCACCGAGTGGGATGCGGTCAATAACCACTTTGGCGCCGTGGTGCCCATCTACGGCACCCTGGTGACCTCTTTCCTGGCCTTGCTGATTGCGGTGCCGGTGAGTTTTGGCATCGCGATCTTCCTGACAGAAGTGGCACCGCCCTGGCTGAAAATGCCGGTGGCATCGGCCATCGAGTTGCTGGCTGGCATTCCATCGATCATCTACGGCATGTGGGGGCTGTTCGTGTTCGGGCCGTTCATGGCCGAGCACTTGTCCCCGCTGATCAACGATTACTTGGGCGCGCTGCCCTTCGTCGGCTCGCTGTTCCAGGGGCCACCGTTGGGGATTGGCATGCTGACCGCAGGCATTGTGCTGGCGGTGATGATCATGCCGTTCATCACGTCGGTGATGCATGAAGTGTTTCGCAGCGTGCCGACACAGTTGAAGGAATCGGCCTACGCCCTGGGCAGCACGACGTGGGAAGTGGTGTGGGACATCGTCCTGCCCTACACACGCTCGGCGGTGGTCGGCGGCATCTTCCTCGGCCTGGGCCGGGCCCTCGGGGAGACCATGGCGGTCACCTTCGTGTTGGGCAACGCGCAGCAGTTTTCTGCGTCGTTGCTGATGCCAAGCAGTTCGATCGCATCGGTCATCGCCAACGAGTTCAGCGAGGCCTACACCGACCTGCACCGCTCCGCGCTGATCGCCCTGGGCTTCCTGCTGTTTATCGTGACCTTTGTCGTGCTGGCACTGGCCCGGCTGCTGCTCATGCGTCTGTCCCGCAAGGAGGGGTTATGAGTCCCAACGAACGCCTCTACCGCAAGCGCGCACTCAAAAATGGCGTGGCGATGTTCCTCAGTTGTGCCGCCACGGCCTTTGGCCTGTTGTGGCTGGCGTGGATCCTGCTGACAACCATCATCAACGGCTTCCAGGCGCTGAACCTGCGCCTGTTCAGCCAGATGACGCCACCGCCCGGCACCGAAGGCGGCCTGGCCAACGCGTTTTATGGCAGTGCGCTGATGTCGGCGATTGCCTTGCTGATCGGTACGCCCATCGGTTTGATGGCCGGTATCTGGCTGGCCGAGTTCGCGCGCCACTCACGCCTGGGTACCACGGTGCGGTTCATCAACGACATCCTGCTGTCCGCGCCGTCGATCGTGCTGGGGCTATTTGTCTACACCGCCGTCATCTTGCCGCTGAACCTGCTCACCAATCACCAAGTGGGGTTTTCCGCCATCGCCGGCGCGTTGGCCTTGGCCCTGCTGGTGATTCCGGTGGTGGTGCGCACCACCGATGAAATGCTCCAGCTGCAACCCTCGACCATGCGTGAAGCGGCGCTGGCCCTGGGTGTGCCGCAATGGAAGTTGACGCTGCAGATCGTGCTGAGGGCGGCCAAGGCCGGTGTGGTGACGGGCATCCTGCTCGCCTTGGCCCGGATCACCGGGGAGACCGCGCCCCTGCTGTTTACCGCCTTCGGCAACCAGTTCTGGAGCAGCAACCTGCTCAAGCCGATTGCCAGTGTTCCCGTGGTCATTTTCCAGTACGCCATGAGCCCGTTCGAAGACTGGCACGCCCTCGCCTGGGCCGGTGCATTGGTCCTGACGTTGTTTGTGCTGCTGCTCAGCCTGGCATCTCGCCTGATCCTTTTACGCAATAGGTCTCACTGATGGACGCCACCGGCATAGATCACGAAAAAACCAAAATCCGTGTGCGTGGGTTGGAGTTTTTCTACAACAACCAACGCTCCCTGAAATCCATCGACATTGATATCCCGGAAAAACGCATCACCGCCATCATCGGCCCGTCGGGCTGCGGCAAGTCCACGCTGCTGCGCGTGTTCAACCGCATCTACTCGATGTACCCGAAGCAGGAAGCGCGCGGCGAAGTGCTGCTCAATGGTGAGAACATCCTGGCCCCTGGCTATTCGATGAACCGCCTGCGCAGCCACGTCGGCATGGTGTTCCAGAAGCCTGTGCCGTTCCCGATGTCGATCTACGACAACATCGCCTACGCGGTGCGCCATCACGAGAAACTGTCGCGGCGCGAGATGAATGACCGTGTCGAACAGGCCCTGCGCGGTGGTGCCCTGTGGGACGAGGTGAAGGACAAGCTCAACCAGAGCGCCCAGAGCCTCTCAGGCGGTCAGCAGCAGCGTTTGTGCATCGCCCGCACCATCGCGCTGCGCCCGCAGGTATTGCTGCTGGACGAGCCTACGTCGGCACTCGACCCGATCTCGACCGGGCGCATCGAACAATTGATCACCGAGCTGAAGACCCAGTACACGGTGATCATCGTGACCCACAACATGCAGCAGGCGGCGCGGGTGTCGGACAACACCGCGTTTATGTTCATGGGCGAGCTGATCGAGTATGGCAATACCGATGAGATCTTCACCAAGCCGACGATGAAGCAGACCGAGGACTACATCACCGGGCGCTTTGGCTGATAGCCGCAAGGCCAAAAAAAACGGGGGAGCCCTTAAGGGGGCTCCCCCGTTGTGTTTTCGCAAGGCAAAAAAAAACCCGGAAATCCTCACTTGCGTGGGCCTTCCGGATTTTCTAAACCGCCAAATATGGTGGGTCGTGTGGGATTCGAACCTACGACCAATTGGTTAAAAGCCAACTGCTCTACCAACTGAGCTAACGACCCGCTGTGTGGTGGCGCGTATAATACTGATTTCTAAGGATTATTCAACACCTTATTTTAAATAAATCAGAAATAACGCGTTGGGTCCGCAATTCCGGCCGCTTGGAAGCCTTCTGCACGCAGTCGGCAGCTATCACATTTCCCACAAGCACGGCCGTCATCGTCTGCCTGATAGCAGGAAACAGTCAGCGAGTAATCGACGCCAAGTCCTACGCCAGCCTTCACGATATCGGCCTTGCTCAGGTTCTGCAGCGGCGCGAGGATACGGAAGCCCTGCCCCTCTACACCGGCCTTTGTCGCCAGGTTGGCCATGCGCTCGAACGACTCGACGAACTCCGGACGGCAGTCCGGATAGCCGGAATAGTCCACTGCATTCACGCCAATAAAGATGTCACGGGCGTTGAGCACTTCGGCCCAACCCAGGGCCAGGGACAGGAACACGGTGTTGCGAGCCGGCACGTAGGTGATCGGGATGCCTTCACTCGGTGCTTCCGGCACATCAATGCTGCTGTCGGTCAACGCAGAGCCGCCGATACCGTTGAGGTTGAGGCCAATCACCTTATGCTCGACTACGCCCATCTCACGGGCCACGCGCGCGGCAGCGTTCAGCTCGGCGCGATGGCGCTGGCCGTAATCGAAGCTCATGGTGTAGCAGCTGTAGCCTTCGGCCTGGGCCATCGCGACCACGGTGGCGGAGTCGAGGCCACCGGACAACAGGATTACAGCGCGTTTTTGATCAATCGTGGGTTCAGTCATATCAGCGTCCCGGCTCGTCATTCCAAAGGTATTTGTGTAACTGCAACTGCAGGCGTACGGGCAGGTTGTCGGCAACCACCCAGTCGGCCAGGTCCCGTGCGTTCAGGTCGTGATGGCTGGGAGAGAACAGCACCTCGCCCGCGCGACGATCCAGGCCATATTGGATCAGCTTGGAGTTCGCCCAGTCGTAGTCTTCACGGGAACAGATGACGAACTTGACCTGGTCGTTGGCCGTCAGCAGCTCGATGTTCTCGTAGCGGTTACGGTGCGCTTCCTTGGAGCCCGGGGTCTTGAGGTCGACCACGCGGCTCACACGCGGGTCGACCGCGGAGATATCCAGGGCGCCGCTGGTTTCCAGGGAAACCTCGTAACCGGCGTCACACAGCTGCTGGAGTAAAGGGATGGCATTGGGCTGGGCCAGGGGCTCGCCGCCCGTCACACAGACATAGCGCGGCCGGTAGCTGGCAACCTGCTCCAGGATGTCTTCGAGGGTGCGCACAGTGCCGCCACTGAAGGCGTAGGCGCTGTCACAGTATTGGCAACGCAAAGGGCAACCGGTCAGCCGCACAAATACAGTGGGCAGGCCAGCAGTTCGCGTTTCACCCTGTAACGAGTAAAAAACTTCGGTGATGCGTAATGTGTCTTGCATAGTCGCCACGGGCGTAACAGCTAAACAGGCTGTCCGCCTCCGTCAGGCACTTCAAGGGATCCCGCCAACGCGTAAACCCCAAGGAGCGTGTTTCATAAAAGGGCGTGGATTCTAACGAAAAAACCCGCGCCAGGCGCGGGTTTCTTCTAAACGGGCAAACATCGCTTACAAGCGCTGCAGATCCCGTTGGGCCAACTGGGCAGCGGAAGTCCCCGGATACTGGGCCACCACCTGCTGCAGAATGCCTTTGACCTTGTCGGTATGACCCAGGCGGCGCTCTACGTCAGCGAGTTTGTACAGCGAATCCGGCACCTTGGCGTGCTTGGGGTACAGCTGGCTGACCTTGGCAAAGGCCTGGCCTGCGGCTTGCAGATCCCCCTTGGCCAGGTTCACCTCACCCAACCAGTACTGGGCGTTGCCCGCGTACTGGCTGTTTGGGTATTTGCGCAGGAATGCGGTAAAGGCCTGGCTGGCCTTGTCGAAATCCTTGGCTTTGATCAGGTCGAAGGCTGCGTCGTAATACAGCTTTTCCTTCGCCGGATCACCCGGTTCGCTGCTGGCGGCAGGGGCTTGGCTAGCCGCCGCGGCCCCTGCTGCGGCACCACCGGCAGCAGCGCTTGGCGCGCCACCGGCAGAAGAATTATCAGGAGTTGCGGCAGGTTGAACGCCGGCTCCAATGCGTCGGTCAAGATCCTGGTATCGCTCCAGGCCTTCTTGTTTCAGCTGGTTCACTTGATTCTGCAGAACTTCAATGGTGCCTTGTTGCTGCGCCAATTGATCCTGCATACGTTGCAGCTGGTTGAACAGTTCGCCCTGTGCCGAGGGAGCGGACGTAGCCGCTCCCCCCGCATAGGCGCCGTTCGTGCCATAACCCGCTGGCGGATAACTGCTCCCGCTATTGTTATAGCCAGAGTTGCTATCTTCCACAGGAACCGCAGCCCACACCGCAAGCGGTGCGAGGCTGAGAGCCAATACAGTTAGAGCACGACGGCACGTTCGCATGACGAATTACTTACGCAGTTCGACGCGACGGTTTTGAGCCCAGGACTGCTCGTCGTGGCCAGTTGCAACTGGACGCTCTTTACCGTAGGAAACCAGTTCCAGTTGGCCTGGAGCAACACCTTGCAGTACCAGGTAGCGCTGAACGGCTTTCGCACGACGCTCGCCCAGTGCCATGTTGTACTCACGAGTACCACGTTCGTCAGTGTTACCTTCCAGAACAACGCGAGCGCCGTTAGCTTTCAGGTCCTTCGCGTGAACGTCCAGAGCGCGCATGGCTTCTGGCTTCAGGTCCGAACTGTCGTATTCGAAGTAGAAAGTGGTGATAGCGCGCAGAGCAGCTTCTTCGCTCAGGGAGCCGTCAACTGCACCAGTGTTAGCGCCGTAACCAGCGTTTGGATCAACAGCTGCGCCTTCACCGGCATTGTCGCCGCCTTTAGACGAGCAACCAACGGCTACGGACAGAGCCAGAGCCAGAGCAGCAAACTTACCAAACTTCAGCATTTCCATCGTGAAACTCCTAATGAACCCCAGTGTGTTAAGCAAATCTTTTTGTAGCGCCGCGTCAGTTCAGGTAAGGGGACCAGGATGGTTCTCTGACTTCGCCTTGAGCGGTAGGAAGTGGGAGCCTTACACGTCCATTAATGGACACGAGCATCAAGACTCCCCGGCCCTGCTGGCGGGTGGCGTAGATTACCATGGTGCCGTTGGGCGCAACAGTGGCTGACTCATCAAGGTTGGTATCTGTAAGGATTTTTACCGTTCCACGCTGCAAATCCTGGGCCGCAACCCGGAAATTAGTGAAACCATCCTGACGGTGAATCATTACCAACGTCTTTTCATCGGCCGAAAGTTTAGGGTTGGCGTTGTAGTTACCAATAAAAGTAACGCGCTCTGCACCACCACCGTTCACGTTCGCCTTATAGACCTGAGGCTTGCCGCCACGGTCGGAGGTGAAGTAGATGGTCGAACCATCCTTGCCCCAGAACGGTTCGGTGTTGATGCCCGGGCCGCTGGTTGCACGGGTGATCTGGCGAGTGGCCATGTTCATCACGTAGATATCCGGGTTGCCATCCTTGGACAGCACGAACGCCAGGCGCGAACCATCCGGCGACCAGGCAGGCGCGCCGTTCAGGCCTTCGAAGTTCGTGATCTGCTCACGACGGCCAGTATCGATGTGCTGGACGAAGATACGCGGACGCTTCTGTTCGAAAGACACGTAGGCAATACGCTTGCCGTCCGGCGCAAAGCGCGGCGACAGGATGGGCTCACGGGATTGCAGCAAGGTCACGGCACGGGCGCCGTCGTAGTCCGAACGCTGCAAAGTGTAACGAGTGTTGTCTACAGAGAAACGTTCAGCCGTGACGTACAGCAGGCGTGTCGAGAACGCGCCCTTGATACCGGTGAGCTTTTCAAACGACTGGTCCGAAATGTAGTGGGCCATGTCGCGAATCTGCTCGGCAGTACCCGAGACGCTGCCGGTCAGGACCTGCTGCTCGGTCGCCACGTTGAACAAGGTGTAGGTAATTTGCAGACGACCACCGGCCGGCGTGATATTGCCCACCATCAGGTACTGCGCGCCCACGGCTTTCCAGTCGCGGAAGATGACTTCGCTGGCCTGGGTCGGCTGGCTGATCATGTTGCCTTTGTCGATTGGCGCGTAGTAACCGGAGTTGCGCAGGTCGTCGCTGACGATCTGGGCCATGTCGTCCGGCAGCACGCTGCCGCCCTGCCAGCCAAACGGTACGACAGCAATCGGGGTCGCCCGATCGCTACCGCTGGTGACCAGGATGTTCTTTTCATCCGCCGCCGCTATCCCTGCCATACAGCAAATAACGACAAGCATTCCTCGAAGAATGTTTCTCACGGGGCTAGATCCTCAGGTGTGAATGTCATCTTGAATGAACGATAGGGAGCGAAGTCACTTGGTTTCATTCCCTGCATCTCGGTCAACCGGCCAATGTTCTTGACCGCTGCAACCGCCGAACTGTCGAACGATCCATCGCCACTGGAACTGGCCACGCCGACCGAAGCCACCGTACCGTCCGGCAACATACCGATCTGCAGTACCACTTTCATGCCTTTGCGTGCCGAAGGAGGACGTGTCCAGCCTTCTGCTGCGCGCGCTCGAATCAGGTCGTCGAAACTGCCCGCAACTTGATCACCCTGCTCATCGGCCAAGGCTTGCTGACGCTGCGGCGTGTCGGAGAGCAAGTCTGCCAAGGCCTGGGCCTTTTTCTCTTCGGCGGATTTGCGCGCTGCTTCCTGGGCCTTTTTCTTGGTGGCGTCGGCGGCAGCTTTCTTCTTCGCGTCGTCGGCGATTTTCTTCTTCGCCTCGTCTGCTTCAGCTTTTTTCTTGGCGTCTTCGGCGGCTTTCTTCTTCGCGTCTTCGACTATTTTCTTCTTGGCGTCTTCAGCGGCCTTTTTCTTGGCCTCTTCTTCAGCAGCTTTCTTCGCTTCGTCTTCGGCTTTCTTCTTGGCTATATCAGCCAATTGTTTCTCTTCGGCCTTTTTCGCTTCGGCAGCTTTCTCGGCTTTCTTGGCTTCATCAGCCTTTTTCGCCTCGTCGGCCTTCTTCGCTTCGTCAGCCTTTTTCGATTCCTCGGCCTTTTGAGCCGCCTCTTCTTTCTTTTGTTCCGCAGCAGCCTTCACCGCTTCCTGCTCGACCTTCTTCTGTTCCATCTGCTCGACTTCAGTCTGGCGCGCAGCCGACTTCTGGGCCTCACCCGCAATCTTCTGATTGGTCTGGGTGGTGGCCTGACTTTTCGATTTCAGCTGATACAGGGTCGCCTGCACGATCGGCTTGGCTGGCGGCAGGTCCGGAGTCATGGCAAAGCTGACGAACAGCATGCCAAACACCAGGACGTGCAGGGCAATTGCCCAGACGCTAGGCCAGAAGTAGCTTTCCGAGGCGGACGGCTCTCGCTGTTGCTGCATCAGGGCGCCTCGGTAATCAAGCCAACGTTACCCACGCCGGCCTTCTGCAGCCCGCCCATGGCGCCCATGACGGAGCCGTAGTCGACCGCCTTGTCACCGCGGATGAAGACCTGGGTGTGCTTGCCGCCTTCGTTGCCGGAGCGAATGATCTTGGTCACCGCATCGGTCATTGCCGGCAAGGTCAGCGCCTTGTCCTGCTGCTTCTGAGTGTCGACTTCGCTGCCAAGGTTCCAGTAATAGGTCTTGTCAGACTTGATCGAAATGGTCAGCACCTGGGTGTTGTTGTCCTGGGGCAAGGCTTCGCTGGAAACCTTGGGCAGGTCAACCTTCACACCCTGGTTGAGCATCGGCGCGGTCACCATGAAGATCACCAGCAGCACCAGCATCACGTCGATGTAAGGCACTACGTTCATCTCGGCGACCGGCTTGCGCTTGGTGCGTGCTCGAGTGATTAAAGCCATCGGGAAATACCTGCTTATTCTTCGCTGGTGTGCACTTTACGGTGCAGGATCGCCTGGAATTCATCGGCGAAGGTGTAGTAACGGCCAATCAGGTTTTCGCCACGGGCGGCAAAACGGTTGTAGGCAATTACTGCGGGGATGGCAGCGAACAGGCCGATCGCGGTGGCGATCAGGGCTTCGGCGATACCCGGGGCCACGGTGGCCAGGGTCGCTTGCTGCGCCTGGGCCAGGCCACGGAAGGAGTTCATGATGCCCCACACGGTACCGAACAGGCCGATGTACGGGCTTACGGAACCGACGGTGGCGAGGAACGGCAGGCTCTGTTCCAGTTTCTCTTCTTCGCGGGAGATGGCAACGCGCATGGCACGGGCCACGCCTTCCATCACCGCTTCCGGGTCAACACCGGGCTGCTGGCGCAGACGGGAGAACTCCTTGAAGCCGGCGCGGAAGATCTGCTCGACACCCGAATCCGGGTCCGGGTTGCTGCCGGCCTGGCGGTACAGCTTGGACAGGTCGATCCCCGACCAGAAGCGCTCCTCGAAGCTCTCCAGGGCACGTCGACCGGCACGCAGCAGGTTGCTGCGCTGAAAAATCATGACCCAAGAGGTAACCGATGCGGCTACCAGGGTCAGCATGACCAGTTGAACCACAACACTGGCATTGCTGACCAGGCTCCACATGGAGGAATGGTCGACGACGGTAGGTTCCACGCTAAATCTCCTGCTTTGATTGTTTACCCGCGCCGCTTACGTCGGCAAAGGCCGCACGTAGAGCTTCGGGAATGGCCCGGGGTTTCAAACTATTGGTGCGCACACACGCCACCAGGAACTGCCCCTCACAGAGCAGCGTTGCATCCGATGCCCGCCTGACCTGCTGTTTGAAGCGCAGGCTGACACGGTTCAATTCGATTACTTCAGCGCTGACCAACAATTCGTCGTCCAGCCGCGCCGGCGCGTGGTACCGCGCCTCGCTGGAATGCACGACGAATAACAGGTCCTCCCCTGCCAGCTGGGATTGGGCAAAGCCCAGCTCCCGTAGCCGCTCGGTTCGAGCCCGCTCCATGAACTTGAGGTAGTTGACGTAATACACGATGCCGCCCGCATCGGTGTCCTCGTAATAAACGCGACAGCGATGTGCGAACGACTGATCCCCGTTTTGCGCGCGCATACTCTAGTGCTTACTCCTCAGGTTGCCAATCCGGCTGGGCAACTGTTTTTTCATCCATCGAAACATTTTCGGTGACTGAATGACGCCACCAGCCACTAGGACAGCACAAACTTCAGATAAATCGACTGTCGCGACCTTTTTAATCGTCCACTGCATCGAGGAATTCGTCTACCACGGGCATCTCCCCCAATCGTGACGGAATGTTTAACCCAAAGTGCAAATAGGCATGGCGTGTCACTACCCGCCCCCTTGGCGTGCGCATGATGTAGCCCTGCTGGATCAGGTACGGCTCCAGCACGTCCTCGATGGTATGACGCTCCTCGCTGATGGCCGCCGCCAGGCTGTCCACACCTACCGGACCACCGTCGAACTTCTCGATCATGGTCAGTAGCAGACGCCGATCCTGGTGATCAAAGCCATGCTCGTCCACGTCCAGCAGGTTCAAGGCCAGGTCGGCCACGGCCTTGGTGATGTGCCCCTTGGCCCGCACTTCGGCAAAGTCGCGCACACGGCGCAGCAAACGGTTGGCAATGCGCGGCGTGCCACGGGCGCGACGGGCGATTTCAAAGGCGCCTTCCGGGTCCAGCGGCAAACCGAGAATGCCCGCCGAACGGCTGACAATGGTCGCCAGGTCGCCGGTGCTATAGAACTCTAGACGTTGAACAATGCCGAAACGGTCTCGCAGCGGGTTGGTCAACATGCCCGCACGGGTCGTCGCCCCCACCAGGGTGAACGGCGGCAGGTCGAGCTTGATCGAACGGGCCGCAGGCCCCTCGCCGATCATGATGTCGAGCTGGAAGTCTTCCATGGCCGGGTACAGCACTTCTTCGACGATTGGCGAGAGCCGGTGGATTTCGTCGATAAACAGCACGTCGTGGGGTTCAAGGTTGGTCAGCAGCGCTGCCAGGTCACCCGGACGCTCCAGCACAGGGCCGGAGGTGGACTTGATCGACACGCCCATTTCCTGGGCGATGATGTTGGCCAGGGTGGTCTTGCCCAGGCCTGGCGGGCCGAAGATCAGCGTGTGGTCCAGCGACTCGCTGCGCCCGCGCGCGGCCTGGATGAACAACTCCATCTGCTCGCGCACGGTGGGCTGGCCGATGTAGTCGGCCAGGCTCAGGGGGCGGATGGCCCGGTCCTGGATTTCTTCACGGTCGCGTGGGCCGGTGGCCGCGATCAGACGATCAGCTTCAATCACTTAAATCATTCCCTTCAGGGCTCGGCGGATCATGTCTTCGCTGCTCAGGTTCTTGTCCTTGATGGCCGATACGGCCTTGCTGGCCTCCTGGGGTTTGTAGCCCAGGGAGATCAACGCGCTGACCGCATCGCTTTCGGCACTGGCCACCTGGCTCGCCGGCATGTCCGGCTGGTTCGGCACCAGGGCAAACATGCTTGGCACGACTTCCCAGGCCTTGAAGCGGTCCTTGAGCTCTACCAGCAGGCGTTCTGCGGTTTTCTTGCCCACGCCCGGCACCTTGGTCAGGGCCGAGGTGTCCTGGGCGGAAACGGCACGCACCAGTTCATCCACTTCCAGACTCGACATCAGCGCCAGGGCCAGCTTGGGTCCCACGCCGTTGAGGCGGATCAGCTCACGGAAGAAGTCACGGTCGCGCTTGCCAATGAAACCATAGAGCAATTGCGCATCTTCGCGCACAACGAGGTGGGTATGCAGGGTCAGCGGCTCGCCGACTGACGGAAGGCGATACAGGGTGGTCATGGGCACTTCCAGCTCATAGCCCAGCCCGTTCACATCCAGAATCAGGTGCGGCGGCTGTTTCTCAGCCAGGGTGCCGCGCAAGCGTCCTATCACGGTTCGAATCCTTAAAGCGTAGGGTCAGATCAAGGCCTGACCGGAAAAAACGATTGCGCTGATGCTATCAGAGACGCAGCCGCCCGCCACGACTGCGTGCAGTGCCCAGGCCGTGAGGCAGCAGGCTGGAGCGGGTATGGGCGTGGCAAATGGCGATAGCCAGGGCGTCTGAGGCGTCGATTTGCGGTTTGGCGGTGAGCTTGAGCATGTGCATGACCATCATCTGCACCTGCTCCTTGTTGGCCGCACCGGTGCCGACCACGGCCTGCTTGACCTGGGTCGCGGTGTATTCGGCGATTTCCAGGCCCTCCTCCGCCCCGGCAACGATGGCCGCGCCACGGGCCTGGCCAAGTTTCAGCGCGGAGTCAGCATTTTTTGCCATGAACACCTTTTCGATGCCCATGGTGACCGGCCCGTAGGTCTGGATCACCTCCCGTACACCGCGATAGACGATCTGCAGGCGCTCGGCCAGCTCGCCTGCGCCGGTGCGGATGCAACCCGAGGCGACATAGATGCAGCCGCGAGGGGTTTGTTGCACCACGCCAAAACCGGTGATGCGCGAACCGGGGTCGATACCTAGGATTAAAGTCATAACGCCTGCAGGTTGGGTAAACACAATTTCTGCTACAAAGAAGATCCAATGTGGGAGCGGGCTTGCCCGCGAAGACGGTGGATCAGCCAACATTTTCAGCGACTGGTACACCGCATTCGCGGGCAAGCCCGCTCCCACATTTTGATCTACGTCATACCTCAGACTAGCTGCGCAGCCACATCCTCCGGGATGTCGGCATTGGAATACACATTCTGCACATCATCCAGGTCTTCGAGCATATCCAGCATCTTCAGCACTTTCTGCGCGCCTTCCAGGTCCAGTTCGGCGCTGGTGGTCGGCAGCATCACGATTTCTGCGTCAGTGCCTTTGAAGCCAGCGGCCTCAAGAGCATTACGCACGGCGTAGAAACTGGCAAACGAAGTGAACACGTCGATGGAGCCGTCTTCGTTGGTGACCACGTCATCGGCATCGGCTTCCATGGCCGCTTCCATCAACGCGTCTTCATCCGTACCCGGTGCGAAGGAAATCTGCCCCTTGCGCTCGAACAGGTAGGCCACCGAACCGTCGGTGCCGAGGTTGCCGCCGCACTTGCTGAACGCATGGCGCACGGCCGCTGCGGTGCGGTTGCGGTTGTCGGTCATGCACTCGACCATCACCGCCACGCCACCCGGGCCGTAGCCTTCGTAGCTCAGCTCGACCATGTCGTCCGTATCGGCAGCACCGGCACCACGGGCCACGGCGCGGTCGATGATGTCGCGGCTCATGTTCGCGCCAAGGGCCTTGTCCAGCGCCAGGCGCAGACGCGGGTTGGAACCCGGGTCACCACCGCCCTGGCGGGCAGCGACGGTCAGCTCGCGGATCCACTTGGTGAAGATCTTGCCTTTCTTGGCATCCTGACGCTCTTTGCGGTGCTTGATGTTCGCCCACTTGGAATGGCCAGCCATAACACAACTCCGAAATTCTGTAGAAACCTTGATCAACCCCGCCCCAGGCGGGAGGTAGTCCTTTAACGCAAAGGCGCATCCGAAGATGCGCCTTTTTAGACTGCGTAAACCTCAGTGCGCTTTCACGCAGCAGCCTTACTCAGCCTTTGGCGTCTCGCGCAGACGGATGTGCAGTTCGCGCAGAGCCTTGGCATCCACCACGCCCGGAGCCTGGGTCATGACGTCCGCAGCACTCTGGGTTTTCGGGAAGGCAATCACTTCACGGATCGACTGGGCGCCGGTCATCAGCATCACCAGGCGGTCCAGGCCGAAGGCCAGGCCACCGTGCGGCGGTGCGCCGTATTTCAGGGCGTCGAGCAGGAAGCCGAACTTCTCTTCCTGTTCCGCTTCGTTGATGCCCAACAGGCGGAATACCGCTTGCTGCATCTCTTTGCGGTGAATACGGATCGAACCGCCACCCAACTCAGTGCCATTGAGCACCATGTCATAGGCGCGGGACAACGCGCCAGCCGGGTTGGCTTCCAGCTCGGCCGGGGAGCACTTCGGCGCGGTGAACGGGTGGTGCAAGGCGCTGAAGCTGCCGTCGTCGTTCTCTTCGAACATCGGGAAGTCAACGACCCACATCGGGGCCCACTCGCAGGTCAGCAGGTTCAGGTCGTGACCCAGCTTGATGCGCAGAGCGCCCAAGGCTTCGCTGACGATCTTGGCCTTGTCGGCGCCGAAGAACACGATGTCGCCGTCGACGGCACCCACGCGGTCGAGGATCGCGTTCAGGTTGTCCAGCGGGATGTTTTTCACGATCGGCGATTGCAGGCCGTCAATGCCGTTGGCGCGCTCGTTGACCTTGATGTACGCCAGACCCTTGGCACCGTAGATGCCGACGAACTTGGTGTAGTCGTCGATCTGCTTGCGCGGCATGCTCGCGCCGCCTGGTACTCGCAGGGCGGCGATGCGGCATTTAGGGTCGTTGGCCGGGCCGCTGAACACCTTGAACTCGACTTCTTTCAGTTGATCAGCCACGTCCACCAGTTCCAGCGGGTTACGCAGGTCTGGCTTGTCGGAACCGTAGCGGCGCATGGCTTCTTCGAAGGTCATGTGCGGGAAATCACCGAACTCCAGGTTCAGCACTTCCTTGAACAGGTTGCGGATCATCTGCTCGGTCAGGCCCATGATCTCTTTTTCATCGAGGAAGCTGGTCTCGATGTCGATCTGGGTGAATTCCGGCTGGCGGTCGGCGCGCAGGTCTTCGTCGCGGAAGCACTTGGCGATCTGGTAGTAACGGTCGAAGCCGGCCACCATCAGCAGTTGCTTGAACAGCTGCGGCGATTGCGGCAGGGCGAAGAACGAACCGGCGTGGGTACGGCTCGGCACCAGGTAGTCACGCGCGCCTTCCGGGGTGGCCCGGGTCAGGATCGGCGTTTCCACGTCCAGGAAGCCGTTTTCGTCGAGGAAGCGGCGGATGCTGGTGGTCATGCGCGAACGCAGGCGCAGCTTCTCGGCCATTTCCGGACGACGCAGGTCCAGGAAGCGGTAGCGCAGGCGGGTTTCTTCGCCCACGTCGGAGTATTCGTTGAGTGGGAACGGCGGGGTTTCCGATTCGTTCAGCACTTCCAGTTCGTAGCCCAGTACTTCGATGCCACCGGACGCCATGTTCTTGTTCACGGCACCGGCCGGACGCAGGCGAACCTTGCCGGTGATCTTCACGACGTATTCGCTGCGCACGCGGTCGGCAGCGGCGAAGCTTTCGGCGCGGTCCGGGTCGAACACCACCTGGGCCAGACCATCACGATCACGGATATCGAGGAAGATCACCCCGCCGTGGTCGCGGCGACGGTGAACCCATCCGCAAAGGGTGATTTCCTGACCTTCCAGGGTCTCGTTCAGTTGGCCGCAATAGTGGCTGCGCATCATGGTAGTGGTTTCACTTCTCGTAATTCGAAATTCGGTGGAGGCCTGCCTCGTCACCGTACATTAAAGCAGGGGACGGATAATGCAGGAGCCTGCGCGTTGAGTTCAACTCAGTCTGCTTTGTCGCCGCCCGCCAGATTCTTCTTCGAGCCGGTCTTGAAGTCGGTCTCGTACCAGCCGCCGCCACTCAAGCGGAAGCCTGGCATGGACAACATCTTCTTGAGTTCCGGCGCCTGGCAGGCCGGGCAATCGACCAGCGGCGCTGCGCTGATCTTCTGAATGGCTTCCAGCTGATGACCACAGGAAGCACATTGATAGTCGTACATGGGCATGGCGATGTCTCGGCGATCGAACGTTACTGCGCCACGCCTGTTCCGGGGCAGGCCCGGCATGCGCAGCAAAGCGCGGGATTATATCTGTTAAATCGAGGCAGCGCAGCCGGCTTTCTGCCCGGGGCTTGCCCACCAGTGAAGCGGGCCGACCCCGGGCAGTCGGATTACTCCGGGTTGTGCGAACAGGCCCGGCCCGTCAGCACATGAACCACGCACACCACCCTGACCAGACCGCTGAAGTTCTTCACCCCGCCATGGCGCAAATGCACTTCCCGGTCGACGTAGGACAACAACGCACTGACCGAACAGGTGTTGATCCTGGCGATCTCCGTGAGGATGTTCCAATAGATCTGCTCAAGGCGCAGGCAGGTGGAAAACCCATTGAGCCTCACCGAACGGGACAGCGGCTTGGCCAGCCCCATGTCGAACCCCTTGGCAAAGGGATCGATTTTTATCTTATGGAAACCACCGATTTCCATCACTCCATTACCCACTCCGCGTGACATACACCTGACACTCCATTGCCAAACAGCCGCCCATGGGTTTCTCCCATTGGGCAATGGGCCTTATCAAACAGCAGGCAACAAAAGGCAGCCAGAAGACGGGGAGTTGAAAGGTGTAGGACAACGCCAGGAAGCACGGAGAAACAAGCGAGCGGCGCCCGGACGGCGCCACCCGGAAGGTAGGGTTACTGATTCTCGAGCAGGGAACGCAGCATCCACGCGGTTTTCTCGTGAACCTGCATGCGCTGGGTCAACAGGTCGGCCGTCGGCTCATCGCTGACCTTGTCGAGCAGCGGGAAGATGCCCCGTGCGGTGCGCGTGACCGCCTCCTGGCCCGCAACCAACTGCTTGATCATCTCCTCGGCACTGGGCACGCCCTCTTCTTCCTTGATCGAAGACAGACGGGCATAGATCGAATAAGCGCCCGGCGCCGGGAAACCCAGGGCGCGGATACGCTCGGCAATGGAGTCCACGGCCAGCGCCAGTTCGTTGTACTGCTCTTCAAACATCAAGTGCAGCGTGCGAAACATGGGGCCCGTGACGTTCCAGTGAAAGTTGTGGGTCTTCAAATACAGTACATAGGTATCGGACAGCAGCCGTGAGAGCCCATCGACGATGGATTTACGGTCTTGTTCACTGATACCAATATCGATTGCCATGTTTTTCCCCTTCAATTGACGAGCATTCATTGATCAGGTGCAGGACCACTCTAGCAAGAGTGCAGGCGGCATGCAGCCCAAGGCCCTGGTCCAGGATGCGACAAATCGCCCACGCTTAGGAATGACGGTGCTCCTCACCATGTAGGAAACATCGCCAAAAGCGCGTCGAAAAGCACGCACCTGTCTAGGACAAGTGTTTGACGCAGAAATGCCCCACCCGCCGCAACACCCCGAAATGCTTGATTTGAGTAGGCACAGCCTTTGCTGTTAAATAGGCGGCGTGTGGCTGCCGTTATCGTTCTGCGGCACGCCACATAGGCTGATACCCGCGCACGTGCTCAACGCCTCCCATTGTTCAGAAGCGAACCGTGCCAGTCAGCTCTTCCTTGTGATCCGTCTTAACGTGAGTTAATCAAAATGTTGAAAATCGTCCACCTGCTAACGGGCGTTGCAGCTTTGCTGCTGTCCTTTATCCCGAGCCTGCAGCCTGAAAGCCTGCCGTATCTGGAACAACACGACGCCCTGTACCTGGCCTTGTTCGGCCTTCTTAACCTGACGCTGGCACCGGTAATTCCTTATTGGAACAAAGGCACGCGTCATCAACTGCAAAACCTGGTCAGCGCGCTGCTGGTGCTCACCGTTGTCGTACAAACCCTCACCCTTCTGGCACCGATGCCTGAAGTAGGCGGCCATCCGGCTATCCTGCTCAGCCTGGTGATTGCTGTGGTCGCCATCGTTCTTCACCTGGCCATCAGCTTCTATCGTTCGTCCCCTGCCGCTGCGTCGCAAACCTACGACATGACCAACCGGGATACCGGGACCGTCAAGTGGTTCAACACCTCCAAAGGCTTCGGCTTTATTTCCCGCGATTCGGGCGACGACATCTTCGTCCACTTCCGGGCCATCCGTGGCGAAGGCCATCGCGTCCTGGTCGAAGGCCAGCGCGTGGAGTTCTCCGTCATGAACCGTGACAAGGGTCTGCAAGCCGAAGACGTGATCGCGGCACTGCCGCGTCGCTGATTGCTTCCCGTCACAAAAAAACCGCGACCCAGCCCAGCTGGATCGCGGTTTTTTAATGCCTGCTATTAATGTCGACTTCATTAATAGTGAGGCGGCGGTGCCTCTTCTTCGGAGGTTTCGAACTGGCCACCCATTTCTTCCTGGCGTTTCAACAGCGCGGTCATCTGCAGTTGCAGGCGTTCGACCGCCCGCTGCTGGGTGACGAGGATGTCATTGAGGGTCTCGATGGTGTCGTCCTGAAAGGCCAGGCGGCTTTCCAGATCCGTCACACGGTCTTGCAAATCCATAAGTCAGTCCTGCAGTTCAAGCTTGGGAAAAGATGAAGTCGGCCGGTAACAACTCACGCAAGCGCGCGCGAATCGCCGCCACTTGGTCCTCTGTGTACGGCTGAGCCGGATGCTTGCCCCACACCGGCGCAGGCCAGGCGGCGTCATCGCGTTTGCGCACGATCACGTGCACGTGCAACTGGCTCACGACGTTACCCAGCGCGCCAATGTTCATCTTGTCAGCCACCCAGCCTTCGTTGAGCCATTGCGCCAAGGCGGTCGTTTCCTGCCACAACGCTTGTTGATCGGCGACATCCAGTTGAAACACTTCGCTGATACCGTTGATGCGCGGCACCAGGATGAACCATGGGTAGTTCGAATCATTGGACAGCAGCAGGCGGCACAGCGGGAAGTCCCCGATGACCAGTGTGTCTTGTTGCAGGCGTTGATCTAGGGCGAACACCACGGGCACTCCGTTCGGCAGGTCAGTTTCAGGGGCCCAGCATACCCGCGAATGCCCAGCGCTTCACGACGAATGCACGCTACGCAGGCAGCGTTTGGCCCCGGGACGACAAAAAAACTGCACCCTTTCGAGGCAGTCGAATATTTGAGCTACGCTAAACCGGGCTTCGACGGGATGCACCAAAATGACCCACCTGTGCCTCAAAGGGATCCGCCAAGTACCCACTCGTGAGGGTGAACCGGTAACATTTTTGTCTCAGGCAGGTTTTGTGCGTTCCCAAACAGGTGAAGCACCTGGGCGTCAAGCCCAAACCAAACGGCGTAAAAAGCCCGTGCTTATGCGGTTTTTACACTGTCGTAATGTTTTTCACGAAAAAATGACATTCAGTTACCGATTTGTGCACGCTTGTTGCATTCACCCCCACATCGTCGGCAACGACACCCGCCAGGAAGCAGGTGTTTCGCGATAAAAAACAGTAGCGTTTCAATGTGTATCGAGGATGGATTCAAACTTTAAAACGGGTTTGAAAACACTATTGAAGTTGTCAGTCCGGTGACACTCGGACTGTGAATTTGCGACATGGAGCTAGCAATTTACGACAGCCTCGTAAAGAAGCTGAAAGGATAGATGGGTAAGTATCGTCAATAGAGTCTGCGTGATATAACTTTGCGCCGACACAAAAAAGAAAGAGCCGCCCAGATAAAAATACAGGTGGGACGGCAGTACTCTTCCTAAAACCAAAGGAGCAAATCACGATGCGCGTGATGAAGTGGAGCATGATCGCCCTGGCTGTTTCAGCAGGCACCTCGCAGTTCGCAATGGCGTCCGCCCAGGACGATTCCAAGGGCTTTGTTGAAGACAGCACGTTCAGCATCAACACTCGCCTCCTGAACTTTGGTCGCGACTTCCGTAACAACGACACCGGCAAAAGCCGCGTCAACGAAACCGGCCTGGGCTTCAACGGCCTGTTCCAGTCGGGCTACACCCAAGGCACCATCGGTGTCGGTGTTGACGTCATCGGCCTGCTGGGCGTGAAACTGGACAGCGGCAAGGGTCGCTCGGGCACTGGCCTGTTCCCTACCGGTTCGGACGGTCGCGCACAAGACGATTACTCCAAAGGCGGCGGCGCTGTTAAGTTCCGCATCTCCGATACCGTGCTGAAAGTGGGCGACCAATACACCACCGCTCCTGTCTTCGCTTCCGATGACAGCCGTTTGCTGCCAGAGCTGCCACAAGGTATCTCGATCACCAGCAACGAAATCAAAGGCCTGAAACTGGAAGGCGGTCACTTCACTTCCAGCGTGGCACAAGCACAGACTTACCGTGACAGCCTGGGCCTGACCAAAACCGACTTCATCGGTGGTGTCTATGCCCTGACGCCGGAAGTCAGCGCCAGCCTGTACTACGCGAAGACCGAAGACTACTGGAAGAAAACCTACGCCAACCTGAACTGGACTCACGCGCTGAGCAACGACCAGTCCCTGGCCGTTGACTTCAACATCTACAGCACCAAGAGCGATGGCGCCGGCCTGCAACGCGCAGAAAAAGACGGCACCACCAAACTGGATAACCGTGCATACAGCCTGCAAGGCGCGTACACCATCCAGGCTCACACCTTCACCCTGGCCTACCAGAAAGTCAGCGGCGACGGTGACTACGGCTACGGCGTAGACGGCGGCGGCACTATTTTCCTGGCCAACTCCATCGCCCGTTCCGACTTTAACGCCGAAGACGAAAAATCCTGGCAAGCTCGCTATGACCTGAACATGGCCACTTTCGGCGTGCCAGGCCTGAGCTTCATGACTCGTTACGTCAGCGGTAGCGGCGCCAACACCGCCACCACTTCGAACGGTAAAGAGTGGGAACGCGACATCGAAGCCAAATACGTGATCCAGAGCGGCCCAGCCAAAGACCTGAGCCTGCGCGTACGTCAAGCGACCTATCGTTCGTCTGACGGCGTGTACTACGGTTCGGCGTCTATCGACGAACTGCGTCTGATCGCGCAATACCCGCTGAACATCTTGTAATTGGCAGTTTGATTACAACGATGGCTTAAGGCTTCGGCCTTAAATAAAAAGCCGCCCCCTTGCAAACAAGGGGGCGGCTTTTTTATTGCCGTTTTATTTCAATCGAAAAATAACTAGCAAGCTAACTAACGAGATTAACCCGTCGACCTCGAACCTGACCTTTTGGCCAAGTTCGAGGCCCTTGCACTTAGTTACTTCGTAACACTTTCCTGCATCACTCGAATAACCCGCTGTGGAAATGGAATATCAATCCCGGCAGCCTTTAAGCGGTCACGTGCAAGTTCATTCAGCATGAACACTACATCCCAGTAATCCGGGGTTTTGGTCCAGCAACGCAGGGAAACCGTGATCGAGCTGTCCCCCAGGGTCGACACCACTGCTACCGCAGCCGGGTCGGCCAGCACGCGTGGGTCTTTGGCCAGTTCCAGCAGCACTTCACGGGCTTTCTGAAGGTCGGCGTCATAGTCCACGCCCACGTCGAACACCACTTTGCGCGTCGGCTGACGGTTGGTGTTGGTGATCAGGCCGTTGGACAGGCTGCCGTTGGGGATGATCACCGTCTTGTTGTCACCGGTGCGCAACACGGTGTGGAAGATCTGGATGCTGTCGACGGTACCCGACGTGCCCTGGGCTTCGATCCAGTCACCAATGCGGAATGGGCGGAACAACAGAATCAGCACGCCACCGGCGAAGTTCGCCAGGCTGCCTTGCAAGGCCAAGCCAATTGCCAAGGTGGCGGCACCAATCGCGGCAACGAACGAGGTGGTCGCCACGCCGATCATCGACGCCACGTTGACCACCAGCATGACCTTCAGCGCAATGTTCGCCAGGCTGGTGATGAAGTGTTGCAGCGCCAGGTCTGCATTACGCAGGGCGAGCAAACGCCCCACGCGGTGAGTCAATACGTTGATCAGCCACCAGCCGATGGCCAGGGTGATCACCGCCAGCAAAAACCGGCTGCCGTATTCCATGATCATCGGGATCCACGACTCGGAGGTCTTGATCAAGTGATCCACTTCAGCGTTCAAATCCATCTACATTCTCCTGTCTAGCGGACGTTCGGTATTTTCAGGCGCCCAAAAATGCAATTGAGCCCCGTAGGGCTCAATAGTAGGCAGTGGCTCTGGGGCGTGGGACGTCAAAAACGTCCTCAGGTTCCCCAAATGGCCATCAGTCGCGGAAGTTATTGAACTGCAGCGGCATGTCGAAGGTCTTGGCGCGCAGGGCAGCAATGGCCTCCTGCAGGTCGTCACGCTTCTTGCCGGTCACACGCACCTGCTCACCCTGGATGGCGGCCTGGACTTTCAACTTGGCGTCCTTGATATGGGCCACGATCTTTTTAGCCAGCTCTTTATCAATGCCTTCCTTGAGAATGGCTTCCTGCTTCATCAGCTTGCCGGAGGCGTAGGCGTCCTTGATTTCAAGGCATTGCGCGTCGATCTTGCGCTTGACCAGGGACAGCTTGAGGATTTCGATCATCGCTTCCAGCTGGAAATCGGCTTCAGCGGTCAGGTTGACAGTCAGTTCCTTTTCCTTGAACTCAAAGCTGCCCTTGCCTTTCAAGTCATAGCGACGGTCCAGCTCCTTGACGGCGTTCTCGACGGCGTTGGTGACTTCGTGTTTGTCCAGTTCGGATACCACGTCGAACGAAGGCATGTCATTTCTCCAATATAAGGGGCGGGCTCAGTAGAGATGGAGCGCGCCCGAGCTAAAATGCCGGGGCATTATAGCGGTTCTTTCGCCCCGTTCATCGTGGGCGACCCAACGGAGCACAAACAGATGTCGACCACCTGGCACATTCTCGGCGCGGGCAGCCTGGGCACACTCTGGGCCACACGCCTGGCCCGTGCGGGCGTGCCCGTCCGGTTGATCCTGCGCGATGAAGCGCGCCTGGCCAGCTACCAGGCGGGAGAAGGCCTGACCCTGGTGGAACAAGGCGTCTCGCACACCTACCCGGTAATCGGCGAAACACCTGACAGCCCTGGGCCGATTCATCGCCTGCTGGTGGCGTGCAAAGCCTACGACGCCCAAAGCGCCGTCGCACAACTGCAGCACCGGCTTGTACCGGACGCCGAACTGATCCTGCTGCAAAACGGCCTCGGCAGCCAGGACGCAGTGGCCGCCCAGTTGCCCCAGGCCCGCTGCATTTTCGCCTCCAGCACCGAAGGCGCGTTTCGCGACGGCGACTGGCGCGTGGTGTTCGCCGGTCACGGTTATACCTGGCTGGGCGATGGAGCCCACCCCACACCGCCTCTATTGTTGGAAGACCTGCAAGTAGCTGGCATACCCCACGAATGGAGCACCGACATCCTCACCCGCCTGTGGCGCAAACTGGCCCTCAATTGCGCCATCAACCCGCTGACCGTGCTCTATCAATGCCGCAATGGAGGCTTACAGGCCCATCAATGCGAAGTGGCCACACTGTGTGCGGAACTGGCCGAACTGCTGGAATGTTGCGGTCAACCCGCTGCCGCCCAACACTTGCACAGTGAGGTGGACCGGGTGATCCAGGCCACCGCCGCCAACTACTCCTCGATGTATCAGGACGTGGCCAACGCCCGGCGCACCGAAATCAGCTACCTGCTGGGGTACGCCTGCCTCGCGGCAGCTCGCCATCAATTGGTCCTGCCGCATCTGCAACAGGTGCAAGCGCGCCTGGTCGAGCTGTTGCGCGCACGCGGATTGCCCAGCGACTGAACCACGCGCTACCCTGCCCACTTGTCTATTGCCTGCGAAAAACCTGATGCCACTGCGCCAGCGTCTAGAAAACCTACCGGTCGGGCAGAAACTGCTGGCCGCCTTGCTGGTGCTGCTCACCACCGTGTTGCTGGTGGCCAACCTGACGTTCATCAGTGCGGCCTACTGGATCTCCCAGGAAAGCATGGCCCCCCAGGCGCTCCAGGCCATTGGTCGGCTGGTGTCCAACCCGGCCCTCGCCGCCGAAGCGCTTGAATCCCCCGCCAAGGCCGACGCGCTCCTTAACGAACTGACCAGCTATTCACCGCTACGCGCCGCCGCGCTGTACGACGGCGAAGGCAACCGCCTGGCGCAGATGCAACATGGCGATCGCCTGCACCTGCCGGACAACTACCGGCATATCGAAGCCTGGCGCGTCACCGAATTTCGCAGCAACCAGGTCATCACCCTGCCCCGCGCCGGCCAACCTTCCGGGCACCTGCTGCTGGTGGCCAGCAGTGAGCTGCCGGTGGCCTTCTATACCGGCACCTTGACCGCCAGCCTGGGCATCCTGATTTTCAGCGTGCTGTTGTGGCTGATCATCGCCCGGCAGATCAAACGCCTGATCACCCGGCCGATCCACGAACTGGAAGAGCTGTCGCGCCAGGTCACCCGCGAAGAAAACTACGCCCTGCGCGCCGGCCGTGGCAACCACGACGAAATCGGCAGCCTGGCCGAAGCCTTCAACACCATGCTCTCGCGCATCGAAGCCCGCGAGCAACAGCTCAAGCGCGCCAGGGACGATTCCCAGGCCGCCTACGACCAGGCCCAGGGCCTGGCGGAAGAAACCCGCCACACCAACCGCAAGCTGGAACTGGAAGTCCAGGTGCGCAGCAAGATCGAGAAAAAACTCACCGGCTTCCAGAACTACCTCAACAGCATCATCGACTCGATGCCCTCGGCGCTGATCGCCCTGGACGAACAACTCTACGTGACCCAGTGGAACCAGGAAGCCAGCGCGCTTTCCGGTACGCGCCTGGATGAAGCGCTGAACCAGCCGATTTTCCTGGCCTTCCAGCCGCTCAAACCCTATCTGCCGCAAATCAAGGCCACCGTCGAGCAGCACACGGTGGAACGCATCGAGCGGGTCACCTGGGTCAAGGATGATGAGCCCAAGCATTACGCCCTGACCTTCTACCCGCTGATGGGCGGAGCCGGGCGCGGCGTGGTGATCCGTATCGACGACATTACCCAGCGCCTGTCCCTGGAAGAGATGATGGTGCAGTCGGAAAAAATGCTCTCGGTCGGTGGCCTCGCCGCCGGTATGGCTCATGAGATCAACAACCCCCTGGGCGCAATCCTGCACAACGTACAGAACATCCGCCGCCGTCTGTCCCCCGATTTGCCCAAGAACCTGGAGCACGCCGAACAAGCCGGCATCGAGCTGGACACCGTCAACCGCTACCTGCAAAGCCGTGAGGTGCCGCAGTTGCTCGATGGCATCCAGCAAGCCGGTGCACGGGCAGCGAAGATCGTTACCCACATGCTCAGTTTCAGCCGGCGCAGCAACCGGCAGATGGCGCCGTGCGACCTGCCCGCGCTGATTGACCAAGCGGTAGAGATCGCCGGTAACGACTTCGACCTGACCATCGGTTTCGACTTCAAGGGCCAGGCGATCATTCGCCAGTTCGACCCGCAACTGGGCCCCGTGCCCGGCACCGCCAACGAATTGGAACAGGTGCTGCTCAACCTGCTGAAAAACGCCGCCCAGGCGATCCACCTGCGCGAAGACGACAGCGAGCCGGGGCGCATCATCCTGCGCACCCGCCTCAACCCTCCGTGGGCGGAGATCCAGGTGGAAGACAACGGCATCGGCATGAGTGAAAACGTGCGCAAGCGCACCTTCGAGCCGTTCTTCACCACCAAGGAGATCGGCCAGGGCACCGGGCTTGGGCTGTCGGTGTCGTACTTCATCATCACCAACAACCACAAGGGCCAGATGGAAGTGCACTCCACACCGGGCCAGGGCACGTGCTTTACCCTGCGTCTGCCCCTGGCCGGCAGCCAACTGCCCCCTTACGAACTTACCCAACTGGAGCACTGACCATGGGCTTTCGCCTGTCGAAGATCTACACCCGTACCGGCGACAAGGGCGAAACCGGCCTCGGCGATGGCCGCCGCGTGCCCAAGGACCACCCACGGGTGGAGGCCATTGGCGAGGTCGATACGCTGAACAGTCAGTTGGGGTTGCTGCTGGCCAACCTGGAAGAACAGAGCGGCAAGCACCCGGAACTGAAGGATGTGATCGAAGTGCTTACGCCGTGCCAGCATCGTTTGTTCGACCTGGGCGGTGAGCTGGCGATGCCGGTGTACAAGGCGTTGAACGCGGCGGAAGTGGATCGGCTGGAAGCAGCGATTGACCGCTGGAATGAGGAAGTGGGGCCGCTGGAGAACTTCATCCTGCCCGGTGGTTCGGCGCTGATTGCCCAAGCCCATGTATGCCGCAGCCTGGCGCGCAGTGCAGAGCGGCGGTGTCAGCAGTTGAATGCGGTGGAACCGTTGGAAGGCGTGGGGTTGGCGTATATCAATCGGCTGTCGGATTTGCTGTTTGTGGCGGCGCGGGTGATTGCCAAGCGCCAGGGTGTGGCGGAGGTGTTGTGGCAGGCGGCTGCCAAGCCCCACTGAGGATTGTGTATTGACTGGTCTGGCGCCATCGCCGGCAAGCCGGCTCCTACAGGGGAATGCATTTCAACTGTAGGAGCCGGCTTGCCGGCGATGGCGTCTTCAAGGCCACATCAAACCTCAGGCCAAAACGCCCGAATGCCAGCCACACCCTGAGCCCCAGCGTCCCAAGCCTGTTCACGCTCAGCCGGCCCCACCCCACCCAGCAGAAACACCGGCTTGCTGAACCCACTGATCAACTGCGCCGCCTGCTCCCAACCCAACGGCTGCGCATCAGGATGAGTCTGGGTCGGTTGCACCGGTGACAAGGTGACAAAATCCACGTCCATCAACTCGGCCAGCGCCAGTTCTTCAGCGTTGTGGCAAGAAGCCGCCAACCAGCGGTCCTTGGGCAGCGGCCGGCCTTTGCTCGCGTATTTGCGCAGTTGCGCCGAGGTCATGTGCCAGCCCGCCGAGGGGAAATCCCCCAACCATTCAAATGGCCCTTTGAGCATCAATTGCGCCTTGCCTGCGCACAGCCCCACTGCATCCACCGCCAGGTCACGGTACTTGGGGTCGTAGCCATTGGGCGCTCGCAGTTGAACCAGCTTGATGCCGCCAGCAATGGCTTTCTGGATACCGCGCAACAATGCGGGGGTTTCCAGCTCGCCAGGCGTGATCAAGTACTCGGCCGGCAAACGCGCGGCTGCAACGATGGGCGCATTGGCAGCCGGGAATTCATAGTTGATCAGGTCTCGCGGCGCCACCCATTCCAACGGCTGCCCTTCGGCACCATGGGGTTCGCCGGTAAAGGCCGAGACTTCCCAGACATCCAGCAACACCTGCTTGTCCGGGTAGTCATGCTGTACTTTGATCAACGGGCGTGCCGTGGTGACCTGGATGCCCAGCTCTTCCTGCAATTCGCGGGACAGTGCGGTTTCGACCGATTCGTCGGCCTCCACCTTGCCCCCGGGAAACTCCCAGAGACCGCCCTGATGCTGGGTATCGGCGCGGCGCGCCAGCAGGATCCTGCCGTCGACACCGCGGATCACCGCTGCTGCTACATGCACTCGTTTCACCGCGCTTATCCTCTTAGGTACGGTATTCCGCGTTGATCTTCACGTACTCGTGGGACAGGTCGGTGGTCCAGATGGTTTCGCTGCACTCACCGCGCCCCAACTCGATGCGGATGGTGATTTCTTCCTGTTGCATCACCGCCGAGCCCTGGGCTTCGGTGTAGGTCTCGGCACGGGCGCCACGGCTGGCGATGCACACGCCGCTGAGGAATACGTCGATCTTGCTCACGTCCAGGTCCGGCACACCGGCACGGCCGACGGCCGCCAGGATACGGCCCCAGTTCGGGTCGGAGGCGAACAGCGCGGTCTTGATCAGCGGCGAGTGCGCCACGGTGTAACCCACGTCCAGGCATTCCTGGTGGTTGCCGCCGCCATTGACTTCAACGGTAACGAACTTGGTCGCACCTTCGCCGTCACGCACGATGGCCTGGGCCACGTCCATGCACACTTCAAATACCGCCTGCTTCAACGCGGCGAACAGCGGGCCGCTGGCCTCGGTGATTTCCGGCAGGTTGGCCTGGCCGGTGGCGATCAGCATGCAGCAGTCGTTGGTGGAGGTATCGCCATCGATGGTGATGCGGTTGAACGACTTGTTGGCGCCGTCCAGGATCAGGCTGTGCAGCACGTCGCGGGAGACTTTGGCGTCGGTGGCGATGTAGCCGAGCATGGTGGCCATGTTCGGACGGATCATGCCCGCGCCCTTGCTGATGCCGGTCACGGTGACGGTCACGCCGTCGTGCACGAACTGGCGGCTCGCGCCTTTTGGCAGGGTGTCGGTGGTCATGATGCCGGTGGCAGCGGCAGCCCAGTTATCCACAGACAGGTCGTCCAGTGCGGCTTGCAGGGCACCTTCGATTTTTTCGACAGGCAACGGCTCGCCGATCACCCCGGTGGAGTACGGCAGCACTTGGCTGGCATCCACGCCCGTCAGTTGGGCCAGCTTGGCGCAGGTGCGCGCAGCGGCCACCAGGCCTGGCTCGCCGGTACCGGCGTTGGCATTACCAGTGTTGGTCAGCAGGTAACGAATGTTGCCGGCTACACGCTGCTTGGCCAGGATCACCGGCGCTGCGCAGAACGCATTGAGGGTGAACACGCCAGCGACGGTTGAACCTTCGGCACAGCGCATCACCACCACATCCTTGCGCCCCGGGCGCTTGATGCCGGCCGAAGCGATACCGAGTTCAAAACCGGCAACCGGGTGCAATGTGGGCAAAGGACCAAGACCAACAGCCATGAATGCGCTCCTTAAAAATGAGGTGATATCTGTGCCGTCGTGAGCGACGGTGAAATTAATGGCAAAACGCCGCGACGGCAAAGGCCGGTCGCGGCGCGGGGTGTTGCAGCGTCAGGCAAAAATCTTAGTTGATTTCGCCGTGGCAGTGTTTGAACTTCTTGCCCGAACCGCACCAGCACAGTTCGTTGCGGCCCAGCTTCTGGTCGTTGCGAACCGGCGTCTGAGCCAGGGCCACATCGACCTCTTCGCCCAGCACTTCAGGTTGCTCAAGACCCGGGGCTTCGTCGTGCTGGAACTGCATGCGCGCAGCCAGAGCCTCGGCTTCCTGACGCAGGCGTGCCTCTTCCTCGATCGGGTCTTCGCGACGCACCTGAACGTGGGACAGCACGCGAATCGAATCGCGCTTGATCGAATCCAGCAATTCGGAGAACAGCGTGAACGACTCGCGCTTGTACTCCTGCTTCGGGTTCTTCTGGGCGTAGCCGCGCAGGTGGATACCGTGACGCAGGTGATCCATGGTCGACAGATGGTCTTTCCACAGGTCGTCCAGCACACGCAGAACGATTTGTTTCTCGAAGGTGCGCAGTGCTTCGGCACTCGCCTGCTCTTCTTTCTCGTTGTACGCGGCCAGCAGCTCGGTCATCAGCTTCTCGCGCAGCGTCTCTTCGTACAGGTGGTCGTCTTCGTCCAGCCATTGCTGAACCGGCAAGTCCACACCGAAGTCGCTCTTGAGCGCCGCTTCCAGGCCAGCAACATCCCACTGCTCTGGCAGGGACTGTGGCGGGATGTGTGCGCTGACGGTAGCGTTGAGCACGTCCTGACGGAAATCCGCGATGGTCTCGCCAATGTTGTCGGCGGCCAGCAACGTGTTACGCATGTGATAGATCACTTTACGCTGTTCGTTGTTGACGTCATCGAACTCGAGCAGTTGCTTACGAATGTCGAAGTTGCGGCCTTCAACCTTGCGCTGCGCTTTCTCGATGGCGTTGGTCACCATGCGGTGCTCGATCGCTTCACCGGACTGCATGCCCAGGGCCTTCATGAAGTTCTTCACGCGGTCCGAGGCGAAGATGCGCATCAGGCTGTCTTCCAGCGACAGGTAGAAGCGGCTGGAACCGGCGTCACCCTGACGACCGGCACGACCACGCAGCTGGTTGTCGATACGGCGCGATTCGTGACGCTCGGAAGCGATCACCTGCAGGCCGCCGGATTCCAGCACGGCCTGGTGGCGTTTCTGCCAGTCGGCCTTGATCTGGGCGATCTGCTCGGGGCTCGGGTTTTCCAGGGCCGCGACTTCCACTTCCCAGTTGCCGCCCAACAGGATGTCGGTACCACGACCGGCCATGTTGGTGGCGATGGTCAGTGCGCCTGGGCGACCGGCCTGGGCGATGATCTCGGCTTCTTTTTCGTGGAACTTGGCGTTGAGGACCTTGTGCTCGATGCCTTCCTTGTTGAGCAGGTTGGACACGTGCTCGGAAGTCTCGATGGTGGCAGTACCGACCAGGATCGGGCGACCCTGGGCCATGCCGTCCTTGATGTCATTGATGATTGCCGCGTATTTCTCTTCGGCCGTCAGGAACACCAGGTCGTTGAAGTCTTTACGCGCCAACGGCTTGTTCGGCGGGATGACCATCACGGCCAGGTTGTAGATCTGGTGGAATTCGAACGCTTCCGTGTCGGCCGTACCGGTCATGCCGGACAGTTTGTTGTACAGACGGAAGTAGTTCTGGAAGGTGGTGGACGCCAACGTCTGGCTTTCGGCCTGGATGTTGAGCACTTCCTTGGCTTCGATGGCCTGGTGCAGGCCTTCGGACAGACGACGACCCGGCATGGTACGCCCGGTGTGTTCGTCGACCAGGACCACCTGGCCATCCTGCACGATGTATTCGACGTTGCGGTGGAACAGCTTGTGGGCGCGCAGGCCGGCGTAAACATGGGTCAACAGGCCCAGGTTATGCGCCGAGTACAGGCTCTCGCCTTCAGCCAACAGGCCGATCTGAGTCAGCATGTCTTCGACGAACTGGTGACCGGCTTCGTTGAGTTCGACCTGGCGGGTCTTCTCGTCGATGGTGAAGTGACCTTCTTTGGTCACCACGCCTTCGACTTCTTCAACGTGCTGGGTCAGGCGCGGAATCAACTTGTTGATTTCGGTGTACAGGCGCGAACTGTCTTCGGCCTGGCCGGAGATGATCAGCGGGGTACGGGCTTCGTCGATGAGGATGGAGTCGACTTCGTCGATCACGGCAAAGTTGAGTTCGCGCTGGAATTTTTCTTCCATGCTGAACGCCATGTTGTCGCGCAGGTAGTCGAAACCGAATTCGTTGTTGGTGCCGTAGGTGATGTCGGCAGCGTAGGCCGCGCGTTTTTCTTCCGGCGGCTGGAACGGCGTTACCACGCCGACGGTCAGGCCGAGGAATTCATACAGCGGGCGCATCCAGTTGGCATCCCGGCGAGCCAGGTAGTCGTTCACCGTCACAACATGCACGCCCTTGCCGGACAATGCGTTGAGGTAAACGCCCAGGGTTGCTACCAGGGTCTTGCCTTCACCGGTACGCATTTCGGCAATCATGCCTTCATGCAAGGTCATGCCGCCGATCAACTGAACGTCGAAGTGGCGCATGCCCATGACACGCTTACCGGCTTCACGGGCGACCGCAAAGGCTTCGGGAAGCAGCTTGTCGAGGGTTTCACCTTTGGCTATGCGGGCCTTGAACTCTTGGGTCTTGGCGCGCAATTGGTCGTCCGAAAGGGCAACCATCTGCTCTTCGAAGCCATTGACCAGCTGCACCGTCTTGAGCATGCGTTTAACTTCGCGCTCATTCTTGCTTCCAAAAAGTTTCTTTAACAAAGGCGCAAACATATCGGCAGGTTCTTCCACACATAGGGATGGAGGGCGCACCGTGAGTGGCCCGAGCAGCCCTCACGGCCGCATGCGAACGCGCATTCTACCCGGATTCGTGGGTGAGGAAAGTGGCGTTGTTCCCCGATGCTGGCATGGTGCTGTGAGAGGGCTTGTTTAAAATAAGGGCTTTTGCTGGAACTTCAACCCATGGCGTGCAGAAGTTACCTATTGATTTTGCGGTCTTTGGCCTGTCATTGCATTGCCAGGGGGCCTGCGGGCGCTTTCTGTTAAGATGGCAGCTCTGTTACTTAAGGTGTCTAAACATGGCATTTCGCCCTCATACAGCTCGCATTCCCAGCGTGTTGCTCCGCGAAGCCAAGCCGTTGAAAGCCATCTTTGGCCACGCGCAACGCCTGGGCCATTTGCAGCGCCTGCTCGAAAGCCAATTGCAACCGGCCGCACGTGAACATTGTCATGTGGCGTCCTGGCGTGAAGGCAATTTGCTGTTAATTGTCACCGACGGTCATTGGGCCACGCGTTTGCGTTACCAGCAAAAGCGCCTGCAGCGTCAATTGATGGCGTTCGATGAATTCGCCAACCTGATGCGCATCCAGTTCAAAGTGCAGCCGCCCACCGTGCAACAGGGCGCAGTGGGGCACACAATGGACTTGTCGGTGAATGCCGCCGAAACCATCCAGGCGACGGCCGACGGCATCAGCGACCCGGGCTTGCGCGCCGCCCTGGAACGGCTCGCCGCCCACGCCAAGCCCAAGGCCTGAACCGTTACTTGCGCTTGCTGCCCCCCAGCAACGATCCCAGCAAACCGCGCACCAACTGACGCCCCATCTGATTGGCCGCCTGCTGCATCGCGGATTTCAGCGCCTTGCCTGCCGTGGTGCCCAGAAAGGCACCCGCCTTGTCCGTAAAGCTCGGCTCTTCGGCAGCCGGCTTGGCCTCTTCGGTCGGCCCAAGCTCCTTGCGCGCCATCAGCACTTCATAGGCCGATTCCCGGTCAATCGGCTTGTCGTAGCGCCCCAGCAACGGCGAACTGGCGATCAGCGCGGCGCGTTCGGCCTCGCTGAGCGGCCCGATACGCGACTGCGGCGGCGCCACCAGTACGCGCTGGACGACTTCCGGCGTGCCTTTTTCCTGCAGCGCGCCCACCAAGGCCTCACCCGTGCCCAGCTCGGTCAGCACCGCCAGGGTATCGAAGGTCGGGTTGGGCCGAAAACCGTCTGCCACTGCCCGCAGGGACTTCTGTTCTTTGGTGGTGAACGCCCGCAGGCCGTGCTGGATGCGCAGGCCCAATTGCGCCAGGACCGTGTCAGGCAAATCCCCCGGAGACTGTGTGACAAAGTAAACGCCAACGCCTTTGGAGCGAATCAACCGCACCACTTGCTCCAACCGCTCCTGCAACGCCTTGGGCGTATCGGCAAACAGCAAGTGGGCCTCATCGAAGAACAGCGCCAACAACGGTTTATCGGCATCGCCGCGTTCAGGCAACTGCTCGAACAGCTCCGCCAACAGCCACAGCAGGAAGGTCGCGTACACCTTGGGCGCCTCATGCACCAGACGGCTGGCGTCGAGCAGGTGGATACGCCCTCGCCCATCACTGGCGGGTTGCAGAATGTCTTCCAGCTGCAAGGCTGGCTCGCCAAACAAGGCTTCCGCGCCCTGTTGCTCCAACACGGCAAGACGCCGTAACAGGGCCTGGCTGGAGCCGGTGGTCATCAGCGCCGCGTCGTCGCCCAGCAGTTCCGGGTGGTAACGCAGGTGGTTGAGCAGTGCTTTCAGGTCTTTGAGGTCCAGCAGCAGCAAGCCTTCGCGATCGGCCACTTTAAAGGTCGCATAGAGCGCTGACTGTTGGCTGTCGGTAAGTTCCAGCAGCGCGCCGAGCAGCAATGGGCCCATTTCACTGATGGTGGTGCGCAATGGATGACCGGATTGCCCGTGGATATCCCACAACGTCACGGGGTAGGCCTTGGCCGTGTACCCCAGGAAAGGCATGCCGGCGATGCGCTCGGCCACCTTGCCCTGCGGATTGGCTGCGGCCCCGAGGCCACACAGGTCGCCCTTGATGTCCGCCGCAAATACCGCCACGCCCGCGTCACTGAAGGCTTCCGCGAGGCGCTGCAAGGTGACGGTCTTGCCCGTGCCGGTCGCACCGGCAATCAGCCCATGACGGTTGGCCAGGCGCATGGCCTGGGCGACGGGTTGGCCGTCCAGGCCCGCGCCGATAAGGAGTTGCGTGGTATCAGGCATTTCGTCACCTCTGGTTAATCTTTAGTGCCGCCAGGTCGATATAGAGAGGTGTGAGACCCACAAAGTCTAAAAATAGGTCGGATAGTTCCTACAGGGACCAACGGAGCTATCGCAAGAAATATCACACCTTTTTTGACGCTGCCATTTTGCGCATCCCATAAGGACGCGCTTCGGATAATAAGACCTTAGCGGACCCTACAAGCCATGAATAAAAATCTGCGCTTCAGCCACAAAATCCTGCTTGCAGCCTCCCTTATCGTCATCGCCGCTTTTGCGCTGTTTACCCTCTACAACGACTACCTGCAACGCAACGCCATCCGCGACGACCTCAACAATTACTTGCATGAAATGGGTGATGTCACCGCCAGCAACATCCAAACCTGGCTTACCGGGCGCATTGCCCTGGTTGAAAACGCCGCGCAAAACATCGCCATCAACCCCGAGCCCTCCGCCGTTGCCAGGCTGCTGGAGCAGAAAGCCCTGACCTCCTCGTTCATGGCGACCTACGTGGGTGACAGCAAGGGCGCGTTCACCATCCGCCCCGACACCAAGATGCCGGACGGCTTCGACCCGCGTGTCCGCCCCTGGTACAAAGGCGCCCAGGCCAGCAACGGCTCGACGCTCACCGAGCCCTACATCGATGCCGCGACCGGCAAACTGATTATTTCCATCGCTACCCCCAGCACCCAGGGCGCCCAGAGCATTGGTGTCGTGGGTGGCGACCTGAGCCTGCAAACCCTGGTGGATAACATTGGCGCGCTGAACTTCGGCGGCATGGGTTATGCGTTCCTGGTCAGCGCCGATGGCAAGGTGCTGGTGCACCCGGACAAGAACCTGGTGATGAAGACGCTGGCCGATGTGTACCCAAAAAACACGCCAACGATCAGCACCGGCTTCAGCGAGGTCGAGGCCAACGGCAAGGACAACATCGTGACCTTTACACCGATCAAGGGTCTACCCTCGGTGAACTGGTATCTCGGCATTTCGGTGGATAAAGACAAATCCTTCGCCATGCTCAGCGAATTCCGCACCTCAGCGGTGATTGCCACGGCCATTGCCGTGGTGATCATCATCGCCCTGCTCGGCATGCTGATCCGCATCCTGCTGCAACCACTGCACGTGATGACCCGCGCCATGCAAGACATCGCCGACGGTGAAGGCGACCTGACACGCCGCCTGGCGATCCAGAACCACGACGAATTCGGCACCTTGGGGAACGCCTTCAACCGCTTCGTAGAACGTATTCATACGTCGATCCGCGAAGTGTCCTCGGCCACCGAGCAGGTCAATGAAGTGGCGTTGCGCGTGGTGAGCGCCTCCAACTCATCGATGGTCAATTCCGATGAACAGGCCAACCGCACCAACAGCGTGGCGGCCGCCATCAACCAACTGGGCGCCGCCGCCCAGGAAATCGCGCGCAATGCGGCGCAAGCCTCGCACCAGGCCAGCGATGCACGGCACCTGGCCGAAGATGGCCAACAGGTGGTGGAGCGCAACATCAAGGCGATGAATCAGCTGTCCGAGATGATCAGTGCCTCCAGCAGCAATATCGAGGCGCTCAACAGCAAGACGGTGAATATCGGGCAGATTCTCGAGGTGATCACCAGCATTTCCCAGCAAACCAACTTGCTGGCGCTCAACGCCGCGATCGAAGCGGCCCGTGCCGGGGAAGCGGGTCGCGGGTTCGCCGTGGTGGCCGACGAGGTGCGCAACCTGGCCCATCGCACCCAGGAGTCGGCGCAACAGGTGCAAAAGATGATCGAGGAGTTGCAGGTCGGAGCCCGTGATTCGGTCAGCACCATGGGTGAAAGCCAGCGTCACAGCCATGACAGCGTGGAGATCGCCAACCTGGCCGGTGAACGCCTGAACAGCGTGACCCAACGCATTGGCGAGATCGATGGCATGAACCAATCGGTGGCCACCGCCACCGAGGAGCAGACCTCGGTGGTCGAGTCGATCAACATGGACATTACCGAGATCAACACCCTCAATCAGGAAGGCGTCGAAAACCTGCAATCCACCCTGCGCGCCTGCGCAGACCTGGAGCAACAGGCGGCGCGCTTGAAACAGTTGGTGGGCAGCTTCCGGATCTGACCCGCGTGGGGTGTTACTTGCCCTCCGGTTCGACCTTGCCCTTCTCTTGCTCCCACAGCTCGGCGGCCCCCGGAAACTCGGTGCCGTCGTCGCTGCTCAGTTCTTCCGGGTCAAACCGGCTCAAACAGCCCTCCCCCAGGGTGGCGGGTGCCTTGGAAGTGGCTTTGTCCAGGGGATCGCTCATGGTCCGAACCTCTACGCCAAACAAAGAAAAAGGGCCTGGGACGATTTAACGCCCAGGCCCTTCATTCTTCAATCAAAACCCTTGGATCAGAACACGACGGTCTTGTTGCCGTGTACCAACACGCGATCTTCCAAGTGGTAACGCAGGCCACGGGCCAAGACCATCTTCTCGACGTCACGGCCGAAACGCACCATGTCTTCGATGCTGTCACTGTGGCTGACACGCACCACGTCCTGCTCGATGATCGGGCCGGCGTCCAGCTCTTCGGTGACGTAATGGCACGTCGCGCCAATCAGCTTCACGCCACGCAGGGAGGCCTGGTGATAAGGCTTGGCACCAATGAACGACGGCAGGAAGCTGTGGTGAATGTTGATCACCTTGCCCGCGTACTCACGGCACAGTTCCGGTGGCAGGATCTGCATGTAGCGCGCCAGCACCACCACATCCGCTTCATGCTGCTTGACCAGGCGGGAAACCTCGGCGAACGCCGGTTCCTTGTCCTGCGGGTTGACCGGGACGTGGTAGTACGGGATGCCGTGCCATTCGACCATGCTGCGCAGGTCGTCATGGTTGGAGATCACACAGGCGATTTCACAGTCCAGCTCGTCGCTGTGCCAGCGGTGCAGCAGGTCGGCCAGGCAGTGGGACTCGCGACTGGCCATCAATACCACGCGCTTCTTCTGCTCGGTGTCGGTGATCTGCCAGGTCATCGAAAACTCTTCGGCGATCGGCGCAAACGCCTCGCGAAAAGCCTCAAGACCAAACGGCAGTGTGTCGGCACGAATCTCGTGACGCATGAAGAACCAACCGCTGAGATTGTCCGAGTGATGGCTCGCCTCGGTGATCCAACCGTTGTGGGAAGCCAGAAAGTTACTGACCTTGGCAACGATGCCAACCCGGTCCGGGCAAGCAATCACCAGCCGAAAAGTGCGCATTAGGGGGAAACTCCAGAACTTCACAAAGGCCGCCATTCTAGCGATTGCGCAGAAAATCTGCAGTATTCCTTGTGGCTTATTCTGATCCTTCGCGCCGGCCACGCCCCTTAATAGCGTAAGGTTTTACGATCGCTACATGACCGTAAAACGGCAAACCCCACGAAATATCAAAAAACAACGGTGATTATCTTTAGCGCTACGACCTACTAATTAACTCGATTGCATAGCTTCACCACAAACATTCAAAGTAATTCACATAAATGCCTTGTTAAATGTTTACTTGATGAAATTGCCTGACTATTATTGGCCCATTCCCCCTGTCAACCCGCGCTCTACATAAGGTAGTCCACATGTCTCTGATCAACGAATACCGTGCCACCGAAGAAGCTATCAAAGAGCTGCAAGCCCGTTTGAAGAACCTGTCCCAAGACGACAAGCTGCAAACCGAGCTGGAATTCGAAGGCAAACTGCGCGCCCTGATGGGTGAATACTCCAAATCCCTGCGTGACATCATCGCGCTGCTGGATCCTGAGTCGAAAGTTAAAGCTCCACGCGGCGCTGTAAAAACTACCGGCACCAAGCGCGCTCGCAAGGTCAAGCAATACAAGAACCCGCACAACGGCGAAGTGATTGAAACCAAAGGTGGCAATCACAAGACCCTGAAAGAGTGGAAAGCCAAGTGGGGCGGTGATGTGGTTGAAGGCTGGGCAACCCTGCTGGGCTAAGCCTCATCGGGCTTGCGCCTGATACGCCACACATTAAAAACGCCAGCCTGCTGGCGTTTTTTATTGCCTGGGTATTTGTTATTACCCGATTACAGGTTCAGGCGAGCCGCTAAAGAATCGGCATAATCCTGCCATTGGTCGAGCACCTGGCGCTGATGCGACGTAGCACTAACAGCCAACTCCTGCGCGGCCTGTTTAAATGCCTCAAGGGTATTGGGCGCGCCCCATTCCTCGCTCGACAAACGCTGCTGACAAAATAGTTGCCAGCGTTGTTGTTCCTCGCTGTTCAAGGTTTCAGGAAAGTTACGCGCACGGTAGCGAAACAATAATTCCGGCAAGCGATGATCATCGAACGGCCACTGCTGGCGCGCTAACTCCAGCGGCTCAGCAGCCCGTACTTGTTCACATAAACGACGATCGCGATCACCGATAAAACCATCGTAGAGCTGCTGCTCCGGGTCCGAACTCGGTTCAAAATCTTCCTCGGCGTAAATGGTCGCCAACTTGTCCTGCCACACTTCCTGTGCGTCAGTAAGTCGCAGTGCATTCGCCAGACAAGCGTCCTTATCCAACTGAAGTCGCTGGAGGTCTGGCCCACGCAACACATTCAACGGGGCGACGACCGGACAACGGTTGATATGCAACAACTTGAGCGGCACCGGTAACTCACCGTCGGCCAATTCATCACGGCGAGTGTAAAGGCGCCTGCGCAGCGTATCCGCATCGAGTTCCAGCAAACCTTGCGGGTCCTGGCCCAGGTCGCACACGATCAGCGCATTGCGATTGCGCGGGTGCCAGGCCAGCGGCAGCACGACACCCAGGTAATGACGCTCGGCAGAAAAACGCCCCGATATGTGCACCATCGGTTGCAGCAGGCGCACCTGATCCATCACCCGTTGCTTGCTGCGCAACTGAAACAGCCACTCATACAGCTTGGGCTGTTTTTCACGAACCAGACGCGCCAAGGCGATGGTGGCGCGCACATCAGACAACGCATCGTGGGCCTGGCCATGGTCGATGCCGTTGGCTTCGGTCAGCCGTTCCAGCTTGAGGGTGACGCGCCCATCTTGCTCGGGCCAGACAATCCCCTCAGGCCGCAACGCGTAGGCGGTACGAACCACGTCGATCAGATCCCAGCGGCTGTTGCCGCCCTGCCACTCACGGGCGTAGGGGTCGAAAAAGTTGCGATAGAGGCTGTACCGCGTCATTTCATCGTCGAACCGCAGGGTGTTATAGCCGGCACCACAGGTTCCCGGGGCGGCCAGTTCTGCATGTACGCGGGTCATGAAGTCGGCTTCAGCCAGCCCCTTCTCGGCAAGGATGCCGGGCGTGATACCGGTGATTGCGCACGCGGCCGGGTGAGGCAGGATGTCGTCGCTGGGCTGGCAGTAAAGATTGACCGGCGGACCGACCTCGTTGAGTTCGAGGTCGGTACGAATCCCGGCCACCTGCAGCGGGCGATCGCTGCGCGGGTTGATACCGGTGGTTTCGTAGTCGTACCAGAAAATGGTGGTCACGGGCTGTTCCTGTGCTGAAGATCGACAGAGTCTAGGCGTTGAAAGGCGTCAGAGGCCAGCGATAGATAGCTGTACAAATACCCAGTAAAAACTTGAATGGTTGCTTCCACCGTCGACACTGCTAGCATCCGTGTCACTCAGCCGCTACGCACTGCCAAGGATCGCAATGCCATCAGTCCCGTTGGATACCCGCTACCAGATCGAGACCCCGGAGGGTATCGATCTGCCCTTGCGCCCGGCAGGCTTGCTGCCCCGCGCACTAGCCTTTGCCTTTGACCTGGGTGTACGCGGGCTGATCATGGGTATCCTGCTCGTGCCTTTGGCCTTGTTGGGCAATATTGGTATCGGCCTGGGCTCATTGCTGCTGTTTCTGGTCAGCTGGTGGTACATGGTGCTGTTCGAAGTACTGAACCAGGGCAGTTCTCCCGGCAAGCAAGTCATGGGCTTGAGGGTCGTGCAGGATGACGGCACGCCCGTTGGCTGGTCCGCGTCACTGATCCGCAACCTGCTGCGTTTTGTCGACATGCTGCCCTTCGGCTACTTCCTCGGTGCCATCAGTTGCCTGCAACACCCTCATTTCAAGCGCCTTGGCGACCTGGCCGCAGGCACGCTGGTGATCTACCGCGAACAGCCACTGGCTCGCCCACAGGTGCCTCAAGCCCAGCCGTTGCGCCTGCCATTCCCACTGGAGTTGAGTGAACAGCGAGCGATCCTTGGTTTTGCCGAACGCCAGGGTGAACTGTCTGCCGAACGGGTGCATGAACTGGCCTCCATCCTCGCCACCCCCCTGCAGGTGTCTCCGGCCCGCGCCGTCGAACAACTCAATGGCGTGGCCCGCGGACTGTTGGGGCCAGCATGAAGCAGAGCCTCTTCGAAAGCCGTCACCAACGCCAATGGCAGTCCTTTGCCGAGCAGTTGAAACAGTTGGAGCAAGGCAAAGCCAGGGCGAGTGACATGGCGGACTTCCCCCACCACTATCGAAGGTTGTGCCAGCACCTCGCCCTGGCCCAGGAACGCGGCTATAGCAGCTACCTGGTCGATCCCCTTCAGCAACTCGCCCTGCGTGGCCACCAGCAGTTGTATCGTCATCGCAGCCAACTGACGGCGAATGTCCTCGGCTTCATCCTGGCGGGCTTTCCACGCCTGGTACGCGAGCAATGGCGCTTCGTGCTGATCGCAAGCCTGCTGTTCTTTACCAGCCTAGTGGGCATCGCCTTGCTGGTCTATCTGTTCCCCGACCTGATCTACAGCATCGTCAGCCCCCAGCAGGTCGCCGAGATGCAAGCCATGTACAACCCCGATGCCAGCCGTCTCGGCCGCGCCGCCGACCGTGCCTCCAGCGAAGACTGGATGATGTTCGGCTACTACGTGATGCACAACATCGGCATCGCTTTCCAGACCTTCGCCGCCGGCCTGCTGTTTGGCCTGGGCAGCGTGTTCTTCCTGATATTCAACGGTTTGATCATCGGAGCAATCTCCGGGCACCTGACCGAAATCGGTTACGGCCAGACCTTCTGGTCGTTCGTCATTGGCCACGGTGCCTTCGAATTGACGGCCATCGCCCTGGCTGGTGCGGCAGGCTTGCAACTGGGCTGGGCGTTGATTTCGCCAGGGCCACTCACCCGGGGCGAATCCCTGCGCCTGGCCGCACGCAAAAGCGTGCAGATGCTCTGCGGCGTCATGATCTTCCTGTTGATCGCAGCGTTTATCGAAGCGTACTGGTCTTCCACGACGACGATCGCGCCCTGGGTCAAATACCTCGTGGGCGCCACACTCTGGCTGCTGGTAGCCGCTTATTTGACCTTTGCCGGGCGGACCTCTCATGCGCCTGAGTGATGCCAGCGTCGTGATCCGCCCACGTACTACCTGGGAAGCCATGGACCTCGGCGTACTCATGGCTCGCCAGCATCGTGGGCTGTTGATGAGTAGTTGGGCGCTGGTGACCTTGCCAGTCTTTGCGCTACTCACCGTTTTGCTCTGGGACTTCCCCACGCTCGCCATGATCCTGTTCTGGTGGCTCAAGCCCGCCTTCGACCGGCTTCCCCTGTACATCTTGTCCACCGCACTGTTTGGTGACACCCCAAGCCTCAAACACGCGGTGCGCCACTGGCCAAGGCTGCTCAAAGGCCAGTTGCTGGTCAGCCTGACCTGGCGCCGGTTCAGCCTCAGTCGCAGCTTCCTGCTGCCGGTCAGCCAACTCGAAGGGTTGGACGGCCAGGCACGCCAGCGACGCCTGGGCGTGTTGCTACAGCACAACGCCGGGGCTGCACGATGGCTTACCCTCCTCGGAATGCATCTGGAAATCGGCCTGTGGTTCGGCTGCATGGCCCTGTTCTACTTCTTCATTCCCCAGCAGGTCGAAATGGACTGGGACTGGCAACGGCTGGCACTGGCGACCGCCTCCGAAGGCTTATGGCTGGAACACCTGGGCAACGCGTTCTACGCCCTGGTGCTGGTGTTCTGGGAGCCCATCTACGTTGCCTGCGGCTTCAGCCTTTATCTCAACCGCCGCACCCTGTTGGAAGCCTGGGACCTGGAACTGGTGTTTCGCCGCCTGCGCCAGCGCCTGGCCAACGTTGCGACGTTGATGTTGCTCGTGGTCGGGTTGATGCTCATCCAAACCAGCTCTCCGGCCTTGGCTGGGGAGCCCAATAGCAGCAAGCCGCTAAGCACCCAAGCCGCTAGCCAGTCGATCAAGGCACAGTTGGAAAAGCCTCCTTTCAAAAACCCGGAAACCGTCACCCGGTACCGCTTCGGCGAGGAAAAAACCGCCGTCAAAAACCGCACGCACAGCGAAGGCAAGTTACCCGCCTGGCTGCAGGCACTGCTGGACAGCTTCAACAGCACTACCTTCAAGCACGCGGCCCAAGGCCTGGAAGTCATCCTGTGGAGCGTGCTGATCGGTGGCCTGGCGCTGTTGGTCTGGCGCTATCGGGACTGGGTTCGCGCCTTCGTCAGCCGACGCCCCACTCTCCCGCACAAAACGCCCAAGCTGGCTCCTGCTCAATTGTTTGGCCTTGATCTGGGCATCGAAACGTTGCCCGAGGACATCGCCAGCACCGCCGAAGCACTCTGGGCGACGCGTCCCAGGGAGGCCCTTGGGCTGCTGTATCGCGGTTTGCTCAGTCGACTGCTTCACGACTTCCACCTGCCGCTTAAAGAAGCCGACACCGAAGGCCAGGTCCTGGAGCACGTTCACCACCTGCAACAACCACAGTTGCTGGCCTTCAGTGATGAACTGACTCGCCACTGGCAGAACCTCGCCTATGGCCACCGCCTGCCACCCGCCGCAGCCCAGCAAAAGCTGTGCAGTGATTGGCGTATGCTGTTCAGCTCGGGGGCCGCACGATGAATCGGCTACTGCTGTGGACGGGACTGTTGCTGGCATGCCTGCTGGGGGCCGGTGCGTTTTACGCCTGGCACAAGGCAATCCCCTATGAAGAAGTCGTCGACCGGGGGCCATCGCCGGAAGCCCAGGCGAACCCTTACCTGGCGGCCGAACACTTTCTGCGCCAGCAGGGCCTGGCCGTGGCACATGCCAATAGCCTTGAAGGGCTCGCCGACCTGCCGCCCAAAGGTAATAGCCTGCTGTTACTGGGTGAACGCAGCACGATGACGCCAGGCCAGGTGAACCAACTGCTCGACTGGGCAAAGTCCGGCGGCCATCTGTTGGTGGTTGCCGAAGCCTTGTGGGATGAAGAGACCGGCACCAGCGGCGACCTGCTGCTCGATCGCTTGAATATCCATCAGGCATTGAGCGAGGCATTCGACGAACCGGCTTCACCGCGCAACAAAAAGAAAGCGCCAGACCTGACCAAGCTGTATGTCGACAATGAAACCGCTCCGGCCTATTTCAACTTCGACACCGACTTCAACCTCACCGACCCCAAGCACCTGGCGCAATTTTCTGCCAACAGCGCCAAGTCCAGCCACCTGATGCAACTGGACTTTGGGCAAGGCAGCGTGACCGTGGTGACCGACAGCGATGTATGGAAGAACGCTGCTATCGGCCACTATGACAATGCCTGGCTGCTCTGGTACTTGAATCAGGGCACGGATGTGACCTTGCTGTTCCATACCGATGTGGACAGCCTGCTCACCCTGCTGATGCGTTACTTTCCCCAGGCGGTGGTGGCACTTGTCGCGCTGATAGCCCTGGCACTCTGGCATGCCGGTATGCGCCAGGGCCCTATCCAGGCGCCGGCCCCCAGGGCTCGCCGCCAATTGCAGGAACACCTTCAGGCCAGTGCCGATTTTCTGCTCCGGCGCGTCGGCCAAGGTGCCTTGCTACGTGCATTGCAACAAGACATTCAACGCGCCGCCCGCCGTCGTCACCCAGGCTTTGAACATCTCGAAACAGCAGAACAGTGGCAGGTGCTCGAACGCCTGACGCACCAACCCTTGCACGTCATCAGCCAGGCCCTCGGACCACTTGCGGCAAAACGGCTTAACAGCGCCGATTTCAGCCGTCAGGTGGCATGCCTGCAAACCCTCAGGAATGCCCTATGAGTGATTTTCCAACGGCGAGTGCCCTGCCCACCGAAAGCCTTCAACACGCCAGCAGACAGGCGCAGGATCTGCGCATTGAACTGCGCAAGGCGGTGATCGGCCAAGACCAGGTGATTGACGATGTGCTGACGGCATTGATTGCCGGTGGCCACGTGCTGCTCGAAGGCGTACCTGGCCTCGGCAAGACGTTGCTGGTGCGGGCGCTGGCGCGGTGTTTTGGCGGTGATTTCGCGCGCATCCAGTTCACGCCCGACCTGATGCCCAGCGATGTGACCGGCCATGCCGTGTACGACCTGCACAGCGAACAGTTCAAGTTGCGCAAAGGCCCGCTGTTCACCCATCTGTTGTTGGCCGACGAAATCAATCGCGCGCCCGCCAAGACCCAGGCCGCACTGCTCGAAGCGATGCAGGAGCGCCAGGTCACTCTTGAGGGTGAAGCACTGCCTCTCGGCCAGCCGTTCATGGTATTGGCAACCCAGAACCCCATCGAACAGGAAGGCACCTACCCCCTGCCCGAAGCCGAGTTGGACCGGTTCATGCTCAAGGTGCGCATGGATTACCCGGATGCCCAGCAGGAGCTGGATATGGTGCGCGAAGTCACCCGCTCGTCCCGAGCCGACATGCTCGACGTGCAGCCATTACGCACCGTGCTTCAGGCCCAGGACGTCGTGCAATTGCAGCAAATCGCCAGTGAATTGGCCTTGGATGAGCAGGTGCTCGACTATGCCGTACGACTGGCCCGCGCCACCCGCAGCTGGCCGGGCTTGACTATCGGTGCAGGCCCACGAGCCTCCATTGCACTGGTGCGCGGTGCCCGGGCCCGGGCCTTGTTGCGCGGCGGCGAATTCGTCACCCCGGACGACATCAAGGGTTGTGCATTGGCAGTATTGCGCCATCGGGTACGCATTGCGCCAGAGCTGGACATCGACGGGTTGGAGGTCGACCAAGTGCTCCAGCAGTTGCTGGATCAGATCCCGGCGCCACGGCAGTGATCCTTCCATGAAACCGACGCGACTGTTGTTGAGCTGGTTGGGGGTGCTGCTAGGCCTGAGCATCCTGATCGGCACAGCTGAGGCATTGCAGCTCAAGGTGCCCGGCACTCTGCACTCCATAGCCTGGGGTCTATTGCTCGCACTCTTGTTGATGGCCGTACTGGATGCCGTACGGTTGTGTCGTCGGCCGTCCGTACAGGTAGAACGCCTGATGCCCGGCAGCCTGGCACTCGGGCGATGGAGTGAGGTGCGCCTGAGCTTGACACACCATTACTCACAGCCCCTGACAGTCACCGTATTCGACCACGCCCCCGATGGCCTGAGCGTAGAAAACCTGCCCCAATCCATCGCGCTGAACCCAGGTGAGCGCAGCGAACTTGGCTATCGCCTGCGCCCCCTGCGCCGTGGCCACTTCAGTTTCAGCCGTTGTGAGGTTCATCTGCCCAGCCCTTTTGGGTTGTGGTCGGCGCGGCGGTTTGTTGAAGTAAGCGACGCAACCCGCGTGTACCCGGACTTCGCTCGTTTATATGGCGCGCAGCTGTTGGGTGTGGATAACTGGCTAAGCCAGCTGGGCGTGCGACAACATCAGCGCAGGGGGTTGGGGTTGGAATTCCATCAACTGCGTGAGTTTCGTGAAGGCGACAGCCTGCGCCAGATCGATTGGAAAGCCACTGCCCGGCAACGCACCCCCATCGCCCGCGAATACCAGGATGAACGCGACCAACAAATTGTATTCATGCTCGATTGCGGTCGGCGCATGCGCAGCCAGGACGATGAACTCTCCCACTTCGACCATGCGCTCAACGCCTGCCTGCTGCTCAGCTATGTGGCGTTACGCCAGGGTGATGCGGTGGGGTTGTGCACCTTTGCCAGTGAACAGCCGCGATACCTGGCACCGGTCAAGGGCAGCAGTCAGCTGAACCTGTTGCTCAACGCGGTATACGACCTGGACACCACCCGACACACGGCCGACTACGAGGCTGCCGCCAGCCAACTGCTGGCTCGGCAAAAGCGCCGGGCATTGGTGATCATGGTGACCAACCTGCGGGACGAGGACGATGAGGCACTGATGACCGCGGCCAAGCGTATTGGTCGACAGCACCGGGTGCTGGTGGCCAGCCTGCGAGAAGAAGTCCTCGACCACCTGCGCCAGGTGCCCGTGCAAACCTTGCCTGAAGCACTGGCTTACAGCGGCACGGTCGACTACCTCAATACCCGAGATGAATTGCACGACAGGCTGAGCGCACAGGGTTTATCGCTGCTGGACGCCTTGCCTTCAGCATTGGGGCCCGCCCTGGTGACACGTTATCTGGGCTGGAAAAAAGCCGGGGTGTTCTAAAGCACGCGTCGACCCCGGCCAGGGCTCCCCCAGAACCGAGTCGACAGTGCGCAGTGGCTAGGCGGATGCCTGCAAAGGATCGAAACTGAAATAATTCAACAGGGCGCTGATCAACTGCGCGTACTCGTCGGACGCCTGAGTCACACTGAATCCCGAGTCGTAGTGCTGAGGGTTTACATCTTCATGGCTCCACAGGCATGTCGCCGTGATGTCAATCGCATGAAAATCGCCCTCAGGCCCCGGGATCTTAAAGCGCAGCTCGAAGTCCACGTCGACCATCATGGGCAATTGGCTGATCAACATCAGGCCATCTTCAGAAACATTGCCCAAATAACCGATAGGCTTATCCGTGCGGCGATTAAACACCTGCAGGAAATAAGGAAGTTGATGCCGCTCAATCCGTCGTTCGGTAAACATGGTCGTCATCCCATGGCCATGAGTCAGGCCGTGCCAGTGATTCGGAACAGGCCAATGGCCCACTCTCCCCGGGTCTCGGTGTGACAATACGCATCCTGCGTGTCACTAGACTGCTGCCGAATCCAGGCCTTGCTTGCGTTCGAACAAAAACTTGTACAAACGGACATTCGAAGGATAGACCAAGACTGGCGACGGGCCAGCTATTAGATGACAAATATCATTACAAAGACGCCGGACGCGGCTGCGCAACACTGGCGCCGGGGTAGTGCCCCAACTGTTGCAAGGTGTCGAGCCGGGCGCGAGCACGGTATGCGTACTCACTCGACGGGTACTGGGTGATGATGAATTGATAGGTTTGAACCGCATCGACAAACAACTTCTGCCGCTCCAGGCATTGCCCGCGCAACATCGACACTTCCGGCTGCACATAACGACGGGTGCGGCTCTCACGGTCGACCTGCGACAACTCCAGGGTGACGCGCTCGCAATCACCCACCCCATAGGCACGGTAAGCATTGTTCAAATGGTGGTCCATCGACCAGCGGGTACAGCCGACAACACTGACGGCCAGGGCAGCAACGAGCAAAATTCGCATGAGGGTTCTCCTGTCTTGTGCAGTGTATCGACCCCTCGTCGAAAATCTTCAAGGGTGTTCGTATTCACTCGCAGCAAAAACAAGTCAATCGTCGATAAGTAGTGCAAACGAACAATGACTACAACGAAAGAGCATAGTAGCCTTCCTCAGCGCTTGAACTCAGGAGTCTGTGCATGTCCGTCCGTCGTACCAAAATCGTCGCCACCCTTGGCCCGGCCAGCAACTCGCCGGAAGTCCTCGAACAGCTGATTCTGGCTGGTTTGGACGTTGCCCGTCTGAACTTCTCCCACGGCACCCCGGACGAGCACAAGGCTCGCGCCAAGCTGGTGCGTGACCTGGCTGCCAAGCACGGCCGCTTCGTGGCGCTGCTGGGTGACCTGCAAGGCCCGAAAATCCGTATCGCCAAATTCGCCAACAAGCGGATCGAGCTGAAGATCGGTGACAAGTTCACCTTCTCCACCAGCCACCCGCTGACCGAAGGCAACCAGCAAGTCGTGGGTATCGACTACCCGGACCTGGTCAAGGACTGCGGCGTCGGCGACGAACTGCTGCTGGACGACGGCCGCGTGGTCATGCGCGTCGACACCGCCACACCGACCGAACTGCATTGCACCGTGATCATCGGCGGCCCGCTGTCCGACCACAAAGGCATCAACCGTCGTGGTGGCGGCCTGACCGCACCGGCCCTGACTGAAAAAGACAAGGCTGACATCATTCTCGCCGCCGAAATGGAAGTGGACTACCTCGCCGTGTCCTTCCCGCGCGACGCCGCCGACATGGAATACGCCCGTAAACTGCGCGACGAAGCCGGCGGCACCGCCTGGCTGGTGGCGAAGATCGAACGCGCCGAAGCCGTGGCCGATGACGAAACCCTCGACGGCCTGATCAAGGCGTCCGACGCCGTAATGGTTGCCCGTGGTGACCTGGGCGTGGAAATCGGCGATGCCGAGCTGATCGGTATCCAGAAGAAAATCATCCTGCACGCACGCCGCCACAACAAGGCGGTGATCGTGGCGACCCAGATGATGGAGTCGATGATCCAGAACCCGATGCCGACCCGCGCCGAAGTGTCTGACGTGGCCAACGCCGTGCTCGACTACACCGACGCCGTGATGCTCTCGGCTGAAAGTGCTGCCGGCCCGTACCCGCTGGAAGCAGTGCAAGCCATGGCGCGTATCTGCCTTGGCGCTGAAAAGCACCCGACCAGCAAGACCTCCAGCCACCGCATCGGCAAAGAGTTCGAAAGCTGCGACCAGAGTATCGCCCTGGCGGCCATGTACACCGCCAACCACTTCCCGGGCGTGAAGGCGATCATCGCCTTGACCGAAAGTGGCTACACGCCGCTGATCATGTCGCGTATCCGTTCTTCGGTACCGATCTACGCGTTCACTCCACACCGTGAAGCCCAGGCTCGCACGGCGATGTTCCGTGGCGTGTACACCGTTCCGTTCGATCCGGCTTCGCTGGCACCGAACGAAGTCAGCCAGAAGGCCATCGACGAGTTGGTCAAGCGCGGCGTTGTGGAGAAAGGCGACTGGGTCATCCTGACCAAAGGCGACAGCTACCACACCACCGGTGGCACCAACGGCATGAAGATCCTGCACGTGGGCGACCCGCAGGTTTGAGTGAGCGTTGAATGAGAAAGCCCCGACTGGTTCGGGGCTTTTTTATGCCTGGGTTTTTGTGTGGCTGCAGAGTGCCTCATCGCGGGCAAGCCCGCTCCCACAGTTTGACCGCGATCCCCTGTGGGAGCGGGCTTGCCCGCGATGAGGCCCGACCAACCAACACACCTCTACCGCCGAGTGATAAAGGCCGACAACGCCGCCACAGCCTCCGGCGACCGCAACCGCTGGGTGAACAGCGCCCCCTCTTCCTCAATCACCTGCCGTAACTGCTCGCGATCAACGCTCTTCATCAACTGCTTGGTCACCTGCACCGCCCCCGGCGCCAGGTCTTCAAAACGTTCGGCCATTGCCCGCGCCTTGGCCAACGCCGCTTCACCGCTGCCCAGCGCCTCAGTGGCAATGCCCCACGCAGCCGCCTGTTCGCCGGTAAACCCCTCGCCCAGCAATAATAACTCAGCCGCTTTCGCATGGCCCAACAAGCGGGGCAGGATCAGGCTCGAACCAAACTCCGGGCACAGGCCGAGGTTGACGAACGGCATGCGCAAGCGCGCATCACGACTGATATAGACCAGGTCACAATGCAGCAACAGCGTCGTGCCGATCCCCACCGCCGCGCCTGCCACGGCCGCGATCACCGGCTTGCGGCAGTTGATCAGGCTTTTCATGAAGTGAAACGGTGGGCTGTCGAGATCGCTGAGGGGCTGTTCGAGGAAATCGCCGATGTCATTGCCGGCGGTAAAGCACTCACTGCTGCCCTGGATCAGCACGCAGCGGATGTCGGCATCCGCGTCAGCGCCTTCCAGCGCCTCGGCCAGTTGGGTGTACATGGCGCGGGTCAGGGCGTTTTTCTTGTCCGGTCGATTGAGCTGCAAGGTCAGCAGCCCGCGCTCGCGTTGTTGCAGGATGGCATCGGTCATGGTGAGTCTCGCGACGGTGGAATTCAGCGCTCAACCACGGGGCAGGAACACGTCGGCCAGCAGTTGATTGCGCGGCAGCCCCGCCAGGAACAGGCGCTTGGAGAACGCCTCGACATTGCCAGGGTGCCCGCAGAGTAAAGCCAGAGTTTGCCGCGAAACAAGCCGCAGTTGCGCCAATGCCTGGGTCGACTCGGCCGCGGTCCACAGCTCCACTGTCAGGTTCGGGTACTGCGCGGCCAGCTGCGTCAGGGCTTCGGCCAGGTAATGTCCGTTGGCATCATGGGCCAGGTGAATCAGGCGGATCGCGCCCTGGTGATCCTGACGCAACGCCTCACGCAACACGCCCCACAAAGGTCCCAGGCCTGTACCGGAAGCCAGCAGCCACAGCGGCCGGGCGTGCCAGTCCGGGTCGTAGTGCAACGCGCCGCCGCGCAGTTCGCCCAAGCGCAGAGGGTCTCCCACTTGCAGTTGACGGGCCAGGTCGCTGAATTCGCCGGGTTGGCGGCAATCAAGGTGAAACTCCAGGAACGGGTCCTCCTGGGGCAGGCTCGCCAGGGAATACGGCCGGGCCACCTGCCCGGCCCACAACACCAGGTGCTGGCCGGCGCGATAACGCAGGCCGCGCTCCGGTTGCAGGCGCAGGCGCAGCACCGTCGGGTTCAGCCAGTCGGCCCCCACCACGCGAGCAGGCAGGCCATCGCGCTGCGGGTCAAAGGTTTCGACCTGCAAATCCCCCAGGACCTGGCACTGGCACGCCAAACGCCAGCCGTCCTGGCGTTGCGTGGGGCTCAAGGCCTCGGGCTGCTTGTCTTCGACATCGCCCCGGCAACGCACCAGGCAGGCATGGCAACTGCCGGCGCGGCAACTGTAGGGCACGGCCACACCCGCCTGGTTCAGCGCATCCAGCAGGTTGCTGCCGGGGGCGACCGACCAGTGGCGTTCGCCGACGTGCAGTTCAGGCATATAAAGGTCTCAGACACAGGGGACGCGCACAGGGAATCATGCCTGCGACAGTTTGACCATAGTCGGGTGTATCGGCCACCGAGCCGGGTTATACTGCCGCGCCTTTTTAGCGTCGCGCCTGCACCATTTTGGCGTGCCTTGGAAAGGTGGCTTCAGCCGACCGATGCAACACTGAAACCACCTTTATTGAATGTTCCCTTATAGAGGAGCGCGACTCATGACCGTGATCAAGCAAGACGACCTGATTCAGAGCGTTGCCGACGCCCTGCAATTCATTTCCTACTACCACCCCGTTGATTTCATCCAGGCCATGCACGAAGCCTACCTGCGCGAAGAATCGCCAGCGGCCCGTGACTCCATCGCCCAGATCCTGATCAACTCGCGCATGTGCGCCACCGGCCATCGCCCGATCTGCCAGGACACCGGTATCGTCACCGTGTTCGTGCGCGTGGGCATGGACGTGCGTTGGGACGGCGCCACCATGGGCCTGGACGACATGATCAACGAAGGCGTGCGTCGCGCCTACAACCTGCCGGAAAACGTCCTGCGTGCATCCATCCTCGCCGACCCGGCAGGCGCGCGTAAGAACACCAAGGACAACACCCCCGCGGTCATCCACTACTCCATCGTCCCGGGTAACACCGTGGAAGTGGACGTGGCGGCCAAGGGCGGCGGTTCCGAGAACAAGTCGAAAATGGCCATGCTCAACCCGTCCGACTCGATCGTTGACTGGGTCTTGAAGACCGTTCCGACCATGGGCGCCGGCTGGTGCCCACCGGGCATGCTGGGCATCGGCATCGGCGGTACCGCCGAGAAAGCGGCGGTGATGGCCAAGGAGGTGTTGATGGAGTCCATCGACATCCACGAGCTGAAAGCCCGTGGCCCGCAGAACCGTATTGAAGAGATGCGCCTGGAGCTGTTCGAGAAGGTCAACCAACTGGGCATCGGCGCCCAGGGCCTGGGTGGCCTGACCACCGTGCTCGACGTGAAGATCATGGACTACCCGACCCACGCCGCCTCCCTGCCGGTGTGCATGATCCCCAACTGCGCCGCCACCCGTCACGCGCACTTCGTGCTCGACGGTTCGGGCCCGGCGTCGCTGGAGGCGCCACCGTTGGACGCCTACCCGGAAATCGTCTGGGAAGCCGGCCCGTCGGCCCGCCGCGTCAATCTCGACACCCTGACCCCGGAAGAAGTGCAGAGCTGGCAGCCAGGTGAAACCGTGTTGCTCAACGGCAAGATGCTCACCGGTCGCGACGCTGCGCATAAGCGCATGGTCGAGATGCTGAACAAGGGCGAAACCCTGCCGGTGGACCTCAAGGGTCGTTTCATCTACTACGTCGGCCCGGTTGATCCGGTGCGCGAAGAAGTGGTTGGCCCGGCCGGCCCGACTACCGCAACGCGGATGGACAAGTTCACCCGTCAGATCCTCGAGCAAACCGGCCTGCTGGGCATGATCGGCAAGTCCGAGCGCGGCCCGACTGCGATCGAAGCGATCAAGGACCACAAAGCCGTGTACCTGATGGCTGTGGGCGGCGCTGCTTACCTGGTGGCGCAAGCCATCAAGAAGTCACGCGTTGTTGCCTTCGCCGAACTGGGCATGGAAGCGATCTACGAGTTCGACGTGAAAGACATGCCGGTGACCGTTGCAGTTGATAGCAAAGGTGAGTCGGTGCACATCACCGGTCCTGCGATCTGGCAGAAAAAGATCAGTGAAAGCCTGGCGGTAGAAGTGCAGTAAGCACCTGACCGTTTGAATGAAGGCGACTGCGGCCCTAGGCCCCAGTCGCCTTTTTTATGCCTGACACTTTTTAGGTGGGAGCTGGCTTGTCGAATCGTCGCACCGCTGCGATGCAGGCACCTCGGTTTTTCAGTGACGCCGAGGGGATGCCATCGCAGGCAAGCCAGCTCCCACAAAAGCGGGCCCGCCACAAGATCCTGGCCGCGCATGGTATGGTGCTCACCCCTTACTGTGCCTGCCCCTCACCGTATGATCGTGATCCCTCGCCCGCTGCGCCTGACCTTCTATTCGCTGCTGATCATCGCCGGCGCGGTGCTCGCCGCTGCCCTGGCTACACGCCACGCCGAGCGCCAGGCCCTGGTGGACGATGCGGCCCGCGCCAATCAGCAGTTGGCGCTATACGCCAACTCCTTGCACACCCTGATCGAACGCTACCGCGCCCTGCCCGCCGTGCTGGCGCTGGACTCGGAAATGATCCGCGCCTTGAAAGGCCCGCTGGATCCCGGCACCCAGGACTTGCTCAACCGAAAACTGGAACGCATCAACGGCGCCGCCCAATCCTCCACCCTGGAGTTGATGGACCGCACCGGCCTGGCCGTGGCCGCCAGTAACTGGAACCTGCCGAGCAGTTACGTCGGGCACAACTACGCGTTTCGGCCCTACTTCAGCCAGACCCTGAGCCAAGGCACCGGGCGCTTTTATGCCGTGGGCGTGACCACGGGCATCCCCGGTTATTTCCTTTCCAGTGCGGTGGTGGATGAGCACGAGCAATTCCTCGGCGCTATGGTGGTGAAACTGGAGTTTCCCGAGCTGGAACGCGAATGGGCCCAGGGCAATGACCTGCTGCTGGTCAGCGACGCGCGAGGCATTGTGTTCATCGCCAACCAACCGGGCTGGCGCTACCGCAACCTGCGGCCGCTGTCGGAGCAGGACCTGGCGGAGCTCAAGGCCACCCGTCAATACGACAAAAAACAGCTGCAAGCGCTGGAAAGCCAGCCCCTGCAACGCTTCGACGACAACAGCCACCTGATGCGCGTCAACGGCCCCGACGGCAGCGCTAATTACATCTGGGAATCCCTGCCGCTGAAGGCCGAGGGCTGGACGTTGCACCTGCTGCGTAAACCGCAGTTTGCCTTTGAAGACCAGCGCAACGCCGGCCTCGCCGCCGCCGGTTCCTGGCTGGCCCTGGTGTTCCTCGTGCTGTTCCTTACCCAGCGCTGGCGCCTGGCCCGTTTGCGCCAACGCAGCCGTGAAGAGCTTGAGCAATTGGTAGAGGAACGCACCCAGGCCCTGCGCACCGCACAGGACGGCCTGGTGCAATCAGCCAAGTTGGCGGCACTGGGGCAGATGTCTGCCGCCCTCGCCCATGAAATCAACCAGCCACTGACGGCCCAGCGCATGCAACTGGCCACCTTACGCCTGCTGCTGGACCATGGCCGCGTAGACGACGCCTACACGGCGCTGACCCCGCTGGATGAAATGCTTACCCGCATGGCCGCCCTCACCGGCCACCTCAAGACGTTTGCGCGCAAAAGTCCGAGCGGCCTGCGCGAACGACTGGATTTGGCGTTAGTGGTGGACCAGTCCCTGCATCTGCTCGATGCACGCCTGCGTGATGAAGGCATCGGCGTGGTACTCGACCTGACCCGCCCGGCCTGGGTCCGTGGTGATGCAATCCGCCTGGAACAGGTGCTGATCAACCTGCTGCGCAACGCCCTTGATGCGATGGCCGACAAACCGCGCAAGCGCCTGGAAATCCGTCTGCATGCCGACCAGCAACTGTGGCAACTGACCGTCAGCGACAGCGGCGGCGGGATAGCCGAGGAACACCTCAACAGCGTGTTCGACCCCTTCTTCACCACCAAGCCGGTGGGCGACGGACTGGGCCTTGGGTTGGCCGTGTCGTACGCTATCGTGCATGAACTGGGTGGACGCCTGATCGCCGGTAATCGGGGCGATGGCGCCGTGTTTACCCTGACCTTGCCCATCGCGCTGGAGACACCCGACCTATGTTGAACGCGGTGATTGTGGTCGATGACGAAGCCAGCATTCGCACGGCCGTCGAGCAATGGTTGAGCCTGTCCGGCTTTGAAGTGCAGTTGTTCAGCCGCGCCGAGGAATGCCTGGCGCAACTGCCCAAGGATTTTGCCGGCGTGATCCTGAGCGACGTGCGCATGCCGGGTCTGAGCGGCCTGGAACTGCTGGCCGAAGTACAGCGCCGCGACACCGACCTGCCGGTAATCCTGCTCACCGGCCATGGCGACGTGCCGATGGCCGTCGAAGCCATGCGCGAGGGTGCCTACGATTTCCTGGAAAAACCCTTCAGCCCTGACGCCCTGCTCAACAGCCTGCGCCGGGCGTTGGACAAGCGCGGGCTGATCCTGGAAAACCGGCGCCTGCATCAGCAGGCCGATGCCAAGGCGCAACTGGAATCCAGCCTGCTCGGCGTATCCCGTGGGCTGCAGAACCTTCGGCGCCAGGTGCTCGACCTGGCGAGTTTGCCAGTCAACGTGCTGATCCGTGGCGAGACCGGCAGCGGCAAGGAACTGGTCGCCCGTTGCCTGCATGATTTCGGGCCTCGGGCGAAGAAGCCGTTCGTGGCGCTCAACTGCGCCGCGATCCCTGAGCAACTGTTTGAGGCCGAGCTGTTCGGCCACGAAAGCGGCGCGTTCACCGGCGCCCAGGGCAAGCGCATCGGCAAGCTGGAATATGCCCATGGCGGCACGCTGTTCCTGGACGAAATCGAGAGCATGCCCCTGGCCCAGCAGGTCAAGCTGCTGCGGGTGCTGCAGGAACAGAAGCTGGAACGGCTGGGCTCCAACCAGAGTATCCCTGTGGACCTGCGCATCATCGCCGCCACCAAGCCGGACCTGCTGGAAGAGGCCCGCGCCGGGCGTTTCCGCGAAGACCTGGCCTACCGGCTGAACGTCGCGCAACTGCGCCTGCCGCCCTTGCGCGAGCGCCGTGAAGATATCCCGTTGCTGTTCGACCACTTCGCCCGAAGTGCTGCCGAACGCCTGGGGCGCAGTGTCGAGCCCCTGAGTGGCGCGCAGTTAGGACGCCTGCTCAGCCATGACTGGCCGGGCAATGTGCGTGAATTGGCCAACGTCGCCGAGCGCCAGGTGTTGGGCCTGGGTGATCCGGAGCCAGAGGGTATAGAGGCCGGGCAATCCCTGGCGGCGCAACAGGAGGCCTTTGAAGCACACTGCCTGAAGGCGGCGCTGATGCGGCACAAAGGCGATATCAAGGCGGTATTGGCGGAGCTGCAACTGCCGCGGCGGACCTTCAATGAGAAGATGCAGCGGCATGGGTTGGTGCGGGAGATGTTTCTCTAGCGATCTTCAGGCCGCCATCGCGGGCAAGCCCGCTCCCACAGTTTGATCTGTGAACACATTCCCATGTGGGAGCTGGCTTGCCTGCGATGAGGCCGGCAGCCATAAGCGGATTTCCGCTCATCACCCAAAATTTATCAGCGACTTTCCGCTCAAAAAATCCTGCCAACCCTTCTAGGCCGGGCCTTCATCTACCTGGCACAGCTCCTGCTATAGCCCGAACCAGGCTGTGCTCAGGCACGCTCCATAAAAACAACTAGATGAAGGATCCTTCAATGGATAACTCCAACGCCCTGCCTCTGGGGTCGACGGCCGCGCCGACGAAAGAGCGCACTACCTCAAGCCGTATCAAATCGATTTTCAGTGGTTCCGTCGGCAACATGGTCGAGTGGTACGACTGGTACGTCTACGCCGCGTTCTCGCTGTACTTCGCCAAGACCTTTTTCCCTAAAGGCGACACCACCGCCCAACTGCTCAACACCGCCGCGATTTTCGCCGTGGGCTTCCTGATGCGCCCGATCGGCGGCTGGCTGATGGGCCTTTACGCTGACAAAGTCGGGCGTAAAAAAGCCTTGATGGCCTCGGTCTACCTGATGTGCTTCGGCTCGCTGCTGATCGCCCTGAGCCCGGGCTATGAAATCATCGGCATCGGTGCACCGATCCTGCTGGTGTTTGCCCGCTTGCTGCAGGGCCTGTCGGTCGGTGGCGAATACGGCACCTCCGCCACTTACCTCAGCGAGATGGCCACCAAAGAGCGCCGTGGTTTCTACTCCAGCTTCCAGTACGTCACCCTGATCTCCGGCCAGCTTATCGCGCTGGGCGTGCTGATCGTGCTGCAACAATTCCTCACCACCGAACAACTGTACGCCTGGGGCTGGCGTATTCCGTTCGCCATCGGCGCCCTGTGTGCGGTGGTCGCGCTGTACCTGCGTCGTGGCATGGAAGAAACCGAGTCGTTCACCAAGAAGGAAAAAGCCAAGGAAAGCGCCATGCGCACCTTGATGCGTCACCCCAAGGAACTGATGACCGTGGTCGGCCTGACCATGGGCGGCACCCTGGCCTTCTACACCTACACCACCTACATGCAGAAATACCTGGTGAACACGGTCGGCATGAGCATCTCCGACTCCACCACCATCTCGGCCGCCACGCTGTTCCTGTTCATGTGCCTGCAACCGATCATCGGCGGGCTATCAGACAAGGTCGGTCGTCGCCCGATCCTGATCGCCTTCGGCGTCCTCGGCACCCTGTTTACCGTGCCGATCCTCACCACCCTGCACACCATCCAGACCTGGTGGGGCGCGTTCTTCCTGATCATGGCGGCGCTGATCATCGTCAGTGGCTACACCTCGATCAACGCGGTGGTGAAGGCCGAGCTGTTCCCTACCGAAATCCGCGCCCTGGGCGTGGGCCTGCCGTATGCACTGACGGTGTCGATCTTCGGCGGTACGGCTGAATACATCGCACTGTGGTTCAAGAGCATCGGCATGGAAACCGGGTATTACTGGTACGTCACGGCGTGTATTGCGATTTCGCTGGCGGTTTACGCGACCATGAAAGACACCCGCAAGCATTCACGCATCACCACCGACTAAAGGTTTAACACGGTAAAAAATGTGGGAGCTGGCTTGCCTGCGATAGCGGTGAGCCAGCCAACGAATTTAGAGACTGATCCACCGCAATCGCGGGCAAGCCCGCTCCCACATTTTAGTTTTGTGTCGCCTGGCTAATGCGGTCACGCCCATACCGCCGCTGCGCATACGACGCCCCCGCAATCATCACCACCAGCACCGCCGCCAACACTGCCGACGAGCCAATAGTGCCGAAATCCAGCCCGCCCTTTTCATGGGGTTTGGTGAGGAAGTCACCCAAGGTCGCGCCAAACGGTCGGGTCAGTACAAACGCCACCCAGAACAACAGCACCGACGAGATCCGGGTGAAGTATTTGAGTACTACCACCGCCGCAATGGCGGAGCCGATCAGCAAGGCGCCACCGGCGAAACCAAGCCCCGAGTCATCAGCCAGGAAGTCGCCCAATGCGGTGCCCAGGGTGTTGGAAAACAGAATCGCCATCCAGTAGAACAGCTCACCGCGAAAGCTCTGCACCTTATTCACGTTCAGCGAATCGCCGCTCACATGCCACAAGGCAAAGATGATCATCAGGATCGCAATCAGGATCATCGACCCCGTGGCATACCCCAGGCCCAAGGAGCGGTCCATGAAGTCCGACATGGTGGTGCCCGCCGTGCTGGTGGACAAAATCACGATCCAGTACAACACCGGGTTGTAGGCTTTGGACCAGAGTTGCGTCACCAGGGTGACCAGAAACACGCTGATCAAGATCATCGAGCTGATGGCGTAACCCACGTTCAGGGTCATCGACAGCAAGTCACCGGCCGTTTCGCCGAGGGTGGTTGCGCAGATTTTCATGACCCAGAACGCCAGGGTGATCTGAGGAAGTTTGTTCATCGTGTAGAAGGCTCCAAAGCTCAGTCTTTCAATTGGCCGACTTATAAAGGGGGGTGTCGACCTGGGCGCAGACTGAACGTGGCGCTGTGAAAAATAGGTGGCCGATCAATGAAAATTCCATAGGGCCGGTGGAAATTCAGCGCCGTGGCTTGCAGTATGGCCACCTCACCGACCCCATTAGCAGGAACCCCGGCCATGCCTGACGATATCCACTTCTACGAACCCGCCAACGGCCATGGCCTGCCCCATGACCCGTTCAATGCCATTGTCGGCCCACGTCCCATTGGCTGGATTTCGTCACAGGACAGCGAAGGCCGCCTGAACCTGGCGCCCTACAGTTTCTTCAATGCGTTCAACTACATTCCGCCGATCATTGGGTTTTCCAGTGTCGGGCGCAAAGACAGCCTGAACAACATCGAACAGACCGGCGATTTTGTGTGGAACCTGGCCACGCGCCCGCTGGCCGAGCAGATGAACCAGAGTTGTGCGGCGGTATCGCCAGAGGTGAACGAGTTCGAATTGTCCGGGCTGACCCCGGTTGCGTCGAAGATCGTCAAGGTGCCACGGGTAGGCGAAAGCCCGGTGTCGTTCGAGTGCAAGGTGACGCAGATCATCCAGCTGCAACGCGCGGACAAAGCGCTTGTGCCCAGCTGGTTGGTGCTGGGTGAAGTGGTTGCCGTGCACATTGCCAAGTGGTTGCTCAAGGACGGCATCTACGACACCGCTGCCGCCGAGCCGATCTTGCGCGGCGGTGGGCCGGCGGATTATTTCCAGCTGGGGCCAGAGGCCCTGTTCAAAATGCACCGCCCACGCTGATTGATCACTTTCTAACAAACACAACCGATCCATGTGGGAGCCGGGCTTGCCCGCGATGGCGGAGTCTTAGCCACCCAATGAGTCGGCTGACCTGCCCTCATCGCGGGCAAGCCCGGCTCCCACATTTGCTCTTCGTTAGGCAGTAAAAAGTGTTCGGCTTCAGTTAGTGGCAGTTGCCCAGGTCAACTGACCTTCTTCATCCACATCAACCAGCCGCTCAAGCTGCACCGTCGCCGCATCATCGGCGTCGGAAGCGGTCTTGAACTTCTGTCCATCAAGGATCTTGTGAAACTGCGGTGCGCCCATGCCATCCAGTGCCTTGACGGCGACGGCGGCGCTGTAGCCACCTTCTCCCGGTACAACGGCAGAGACGGCTTCGTGATGGGCAAATTGTTTACGTGCCATGTTGCAGGTCCTGGCCAATGGAAAGTCGGCCATTCTACCTTTTAACCAGCAAGTTGCAGGTACTCGCCGTAGGCGTGTGCAGCGGATGCATCGGTGAAGGTCTGGAAGTCCATGCTGCGGACCACCATGTCGTTCAACAGCTCGGTAAAGATCATCAGGGCCGGCGAGTTGAAGTAGGCACTCATGGCCTGTTCGCTGCTCCAGAAACCCGAGACCAGCCAGACATCGGGGTCGACCTGGGAATGCTGCAACGAAAATTGCAGGCAACCCTGAGCCTGACGGCCCGGTTCGATCAAACTGCTCAAGCGTGCACCGAGTTCGGTGCTGCACCCGGTACGGGCACGGATAAAGGCCATATGGCTCGCGGGAATTGGGGTGGACATATTCGACTCTCCCGTTGAGAAGTGATGCTCGGCAAACACTGTGAGGGCGTGTTGCCACAGGATCAAAGATAACGGCGCGGGTGTGGGCGCAGTTAGTCAATTCCTGCAGGCTTATTGCACAATCCTGCGAGAAGCGTAGATAGGACGTTTGCCGTCCGGGGTTTATTCCAAGCCCATGTTCAGTGTTTCAAGGAGATGACAGGCCCTGTGATTGCCTGATTCACGACCTGTCGCAGGATCAGGCAAGGATTGTGCAGAATCGACCTAACACTTTTTGAAAAGCCGCCGCTAAGCTGATCCCATCGAAACAGCCTGTAGAGGACGTCCCATGTCGTCGCCGGAACATAAGCCCATTCCCCTCGATGCCGAGATGGAAAAACAGCGAGCTGAGCTGGCCAGCATCGTGCACCGGCATACCTGGGAAGATGGCTCCTACGGTACGGCGGTGACCTCGCTGTACCTCAACCGCCACAACACACCGCGTGACTTCATGCCGGTGCTGGTGGAGCCGGCCTTGTGCATCCTGGCCAGCGGCAGCAAGGAAGTGCGCCTGGCCGACGAAATCTTTGCCTATGACCCGCTCAACTATTTGGTGTTCTCGGTGGCGATGCCGGTGGCCGGGCGAATCATCGACGCCACGCCAGAAGACCCCAATCTGTCGGTGCGCATCAACATCGACCCGGCGCAGCTCACCGCGTTGATCGCCGAGGCCGGACCGATGGGCGTGCCCTCGCGCCCGACCTCCCGTGGCATGTACGTCGACCGCATTGACACTCAATTGCTCGACGCCGTGTTACGCCTGGCGCGCCTGCTGGACACCCCCAAAGACATCGCCATGCTGGCGCCGCTGATCAACCGCGAAATCCTCTACCGTTTATTGCGGGGCCCGCAGGGCTATCGGCTGTATGAGATCGCCGTGGCCAACAGCCAGAGCCATCGGGTCAGCCAGGCGATCACCTGGTTGAACGGCAACTACGAACAACCGCTGCGCATCGACGACCTGGCCAAGGAAGTGAACCTCAGCGTCTCGACCTTGCACCACCGCTTCAAGGCGATCACCGCCATGAGCCCGCTGCAATACCAGAAGCAACTGCGTTTGCAGGAGGCTCGGCGGTTGATGATTGCCGAAGGGCTGGAGGCGTCGGCGGCGGGGTATCGGGTGGGTTATGAAAGCCCGTCGCAGTTCAGCCGCGAGTACAGCCGGTTGTTTGGCGCGCCGCCCTTGCGTGACCTGGCCCGGATGCGCCAAAGCGTCTGACCCCTCGCCGATCAAAATGTAGGGGCTGGCTTACCGGCGATGAGGGCTGCACGCCGTCCCTATTGTAGGAGCCCGGCTTGCCGGCGATGGCGTCCGTGAGAGCGCTATCGCCGGCAAGCCGGGCTCCTAAAAGGGGTGCGGTATATTCAGTCGAGAGTGCGGGGGAGCTGCAAGGTGACCCGCAATCCACCCTCGCGCAAATTCTGCAAACTCACTTCCCCGCCATGGCTGTGCGCAATGTTGCGCGCAATCCCAAGGCCCAGGCCGTAGCCCTGCTGCTGGCCGGCGAGGCGGAAGTGCGGTTCGAAGACTTGCTCCAGGCGCTGCTCCGGCACGCCCGGGCCTTCGTCGTCGACGTGCAGGATAAATTCCGCGCCATCGTCCTCGATGTGCAGGTGCGCGTTCTGCCCGTACTTCAAGGCGTTGTCGATCAGGTTGCCAATGCAGCGCTTGAGCGCCAGCGGCTTGCCCGGGTACGGCGCCAGCGCACGGCCGTCCTGGGTGATCCGGCCGTTGCCGTTGGGGGCGAGGTAGGGTTCCACCAAGCAATCGAGGACGTGGTTGAGGTCTACGGGCTCGATGTTTTCGTGGATGTCGGTGTCTTTCACGCATTGCAGCGCACCTTTGACCAACAACTCCAGTTCGTCCAGGTCGCGCCCGAACTTGGTTTGCAGGTTCTCGTCTTCCAGCAGTTCCACACGCAAGCGCAGCCGCGTGATCGGGGTGCGCAGGTCGTGGGAAATGGCGCTGAACAACTGACTGCGCTCGGTGAGGTAACGGCTGATGCGCTCGCGCATGGCGTTGAAGGCCCGACCCACTTCCACCACTTCACTGCCGCCGCCTTCGGCCACCGGTTCTACATCGGCGCCCAGGGACATGTCCCGCGCGGCCCGCGCCAGGCGCTTGAGTGGCCGGCTCTGCCAGTGCACCAGCAGGCCGATGAACAGCAGCAGGAAACCGCTGGTGAGCACGATGAACCACACTTGCTGGGACGGCAGGCCTTGCTCTTCAAGGCTGGTGTAGGGCTCGGGCAGCAGCGAGGCGATGTAGAGCCATTCGCCGGGGGCTAGCTGGATCTGGGTGACCAGCACCGGTGGGTTGACGGGTTCGAGGGTCAGCGCGTAATGCGCCCACGAGCGCGGCAGCTCATCAAGCTTCAAGCCGGCGTTGAAGATGCGCAGGTCTTCGGCGCTGACGAATTCCACCGAGATATGCACGTCGGCGCCCAGGGTCTGGCGCAGCACTTCATCCACCGCCTCCAGCACCGCTTGCTTGCGCGGGGTCTGGGGCAGGATGGCCATGTCCAGTGGGCGGTCGTTGAGGGTCACCACAAAACGGGTGCCGCCCATGCTGCGCAATTGGTCCAGGACCAACGGGCGATAGGCCACCGGCAACGAACGAAAGTAGCTCACGCTGGCCGTCATCGAATGGGCCAGGCTACGGGCGCTGGTGACCAGGCCTTCGAGCTGGGTGGCGCGCAATTGCGAAACCCAGATCACGCTCGACAGCGCCTGGGCGAACAACACCGCCAGCAACGTCAGTAACAACATCCGCCCCAGCAGCGAACGCGGCACCGGGAAGCGACGGCGGCGCTCGGTCAAATGCTCAGTGGGCATTGCCGGCAACCACGCTGGCTGCCAGTTGATAACCGCTGCCACGCACGGTGCGGATCAGTCGCGGAGGTTTTTCGGTATCGCGCAGGCGCTGGCGCAAGCGGCTGACGGCCATGTCGACGATACGGTCCAGCGGCATCAGGTCCCGGCCCCGGGTGGCGTTGCCGATGGTGTCGCGGTCGAGAATTTGTTGGGGGTGGTCGAGAAACAATTTGAGCAGGGCAAAGTCGGCGCCCGAGAGAATCACCTCTTCGCCATCCACGTGGAACAGCCGGTGGCTGATCATGTCCAGGCGCCACTCGTCAAAGACCAACACATCGCCCGCGCCACTGCGCTCCTGGCCAAACTGGGCACGGCGCAGCAACGCCTTGATGCGAGCCTGCAATTCGCGGGGGCTGAAGGGTTTGCCGATGTAGTCGTCGGCGCCCAGCTCCAGGCCGATCACGCGGTCGGTTTCGTCGGAGCTGGCGGTGAGCATGATGATCGGCACCTGCGCCTGACGCGGGTGCTGGCGGATCCAGCGGCAGAGGCTGAAACCGTCTTCGTCCGGCAACATCACATCGAGGATGACCAGGTCGCAGGGCGCCTCGTTCATCGCCTGACGGAACCCCGCACCGTCCGGCACCCCACGCACCTGGAAACCGGCGCGGCTGAGGTAGGTTTGCAGCAATTCGCGGATTTCCTGGTCGTCGTCGACGAGGAGAATCGATTTACTGATTACGCTCACGGGGTCCTCCTTGTTGTTATGGGGTGTTCTTCGGGGCCTCATCGCCGGCAAGCCGGCTCCTACAGGGAAATGCATTCCAACTGTGGGAGCTGGCTTGCCTGCGATGGCGCCATCACGGTCTACGCAAATGCCTGCTCCAACGCCACGCCCGCCCCAGTCAACCCGGAGTAAGGCGCCGTCACCAACCACACCGGAATGCCTTTGAAGTAGTCACTCATGCAACCCTTGTCACCGAAGCTCTTGGCAAAGCCGCTGTTGATAAAGAAGTCGGCAAACCTGGGAATCACCCCGCCCACGATATACACACCGCCGCGTCCACCCGTGGTCAACACGTTGTTCCCGGCTACCCGGCCCAGCCAGATGCTGAACTGGTTCAACACTTCCATCGCCACCGGGTCACCCGCCAGGCCGGCTGCGGTAATGGCTTCGGGCGTATCGAGCACCGGCGTATGGCCGTCGACCGCGCAAATCGCGCGGTACACACGCGGCAAACCGCCACCGCTCAAGGCGGTCTCGGCGCTGACGTGACCGATCTCAGTGTAGATGTGTTGCCACAGCTGGGTTTCACGCGGGCTGCTCAAGGGCAGGTCGACATGGCCGCCCTCCCCCGGCAACGCCGCCCAGCGGCCGCCGCCCAGATCCAGCAGGGTGCCGACACCCAGGCCGGTGCCCGGGCCGATCACCACCGCAGGGCGCAACGGTTCCGGCGTGCCTTCGCAGACCACGCGGAATTCGTCCGGCTTAAGGCGGGTCATGCCCAGGGCCATGGCCGAGAAGTCGTTGACCAGCAGCAGTTCATCCACCTGCAGGGTTTTGCAAAACGCAGTCTTGCTCAGGCGCCAGTGATTGTTGGTGAATTTAAATTCATCCCCGCTCACCGGCCCGGCGACTGACAGGCACACCGCACCGACGTCCCCGATTTCCAGGCCTTCTTCCTTGAGGTAGACCTTGATGGCCTCCTCAGGGCTTTGGTGATCCGCCGTGGCATGCACGCGGATCGAATGCAGTTCCTGGTCCCGCCACAACGCAAAACGGGCGTTGGTGCCCCCGATATCACCGACCAGCGCAAGCTTCACTTAAGCGTCTCCAAAGCAGCGGTAAAGGCGCTGGCGCCTTGCTCTGCGGAGCTTGCGGCCAAGCGCATAAATGCAAACAGCTCGCGACCGGCCCCCACGTTATTGCCCAACAGGCCCGTGGCAGGCGTGCGCGCTGCAAATTCTTCGGCGTCCACCTTAAGCTCCAGGGTGCCGGTGACGCCATCGACGCGAATGATATCGCCATCTTGCACTCGCGCCAGCGGCCCGCCGCTCTGGGCTTCGGGGTTGACGTGAATCGCGGCGGGGATCTTACCCGAGGCGCCGGACATACGCCCGTCTGTTACGAGGGCCACTTTGAAGCCACGGTCCTGCAACACACCGAGGAACGGGGTCATCTTGTGCAATTCGGGCATGCCGTTGGAGCGCGGGCCCTGGAAGCGCATCACCGCGACGAAATCCTTTTCCAGCTGGCCGGCCTTGAACGCATCGGCCAGGTCTTGCTGGTCCTGGAACACCACCGCCGGTGCTTCGACGACCTGGTGCTCAAGGGCCACGGCCGAGACCTTCATCACGCCGCGGCCGAGGTTGCCTTCCATCACGCGCAGGCCGCCTTCTGGCGAGAATGCACGGGCCACGGGGCGCAGGATGGTTTCGTCGAGGCTCTCGATAGGGCCGTCGCGCCAGATCAGTTCGCCGTCCACCAGGAACGGCTCCTGTGTGTAGCGGCTCAGGCCCTTGCCGGCCACGGTGTTGACGTCTTCGTGCAGCAAGCCGGCTTCGAGCAGCTCGCGGATCAGGAACGACATGCCGCCCGCCGCCTGGAAGTGGTTGATGTCGGCCTTGCCGTTCGGATACACGTGGGACAGGGTCGGCACCACCTCGGAGAGGTCGGCCATGTCCTGCCAGGTGAGGATGATGCCCGCCGACATGGCGATGGCCGGCATGTGCAGGGTGTGGTTGGTGGAACCACCGGTGGCATTGAGGGCGACGATGGAGTTGACGATGGATTTTTCGTCGACGATCTCGCCGATCGGCGTGAAGTTGCCATTGGCCTTGGTCAGGCGCGTGACCTGGTGCGCGGCTTCGCGGGTCAGCGCGTCACGCAGCGGCGTGTACGGGTTGACGAACGAGGCGCCCGGCAGGTGCAGGCCCATCACTTCCATCAGCAACTGGTTGGTGTTGGCGGTGCCGTAGAAGGTGCAGGTGCCCGGGCTGTGGTAGGACTTCATCTCCGATTCCAGCAACTCTTCGCGGGTGGCCTTGCCTTCGGCGTAGCGCTGGCGCACGTCGGCCTTTTGCTTGTTGGAGATACCCGACGGCATCGGGCCACCCGGCACGAAGACCATCGGTAGGTGACCGTAGCGCAGTGCGCCCATCATCAGGCCCGGTACGATCTTGTCGCAAATGCCCAGCATCAGCGCCGCGTCGAACATGTTGTGGGACAGCGCTACCGCCGTGGACATGGCAATCACTTCACGGCTAAGCAGGCTCAGCTCCATGCCGGGCTCGCCCTGGGTCACGCCGTCGCACATGGCGGGAGTGCCACCGGCGAACTGGCCGACCGAGCCGACTTCGCGCAGGGCTTTCTTGATCTGTTCAGGGAAATGTTCGTACGGCTGGTGCGCCGAGAGCATGTCGTTATATGACGAAACAATTGCCACGTTGGCGGCATTCATCATGCGCAGACTATTTTTATCTTCAGTGCCGCAACCGGCCACGCCATGGGCGAAGTTGGCGCACTGCAGCTTGCCGCGCATCGGACCGTCGCTGGCTGCGCCGCGAATGAGCGCAAGGTAGGCCTCGCGGGTGGCGCGGCTGCGGGCGATAAGCCGTTCGGTGACCTCAAGGACGCGGGGATGCATGTGTAGAACTCCAGGCTAACGGATGTGGCGACCTGAGTGTCTATGCTGGTCAAACGCCCGCCGCGAAGAGGTTGGCAGGGTGTTACTTGACCAATCGGACCAGTTGATTCAGGTCACTCGTTGTAGATTGAACAAAATATTGCCACTAAAAAGGCTTGTTTTCTATTTTTATGCGAATAATCTTGTAATTCTTACAACAAATCGACGACAGGCACTTTCCAATGACTCTTCGTATCGCAATCAATGGTTTTGGCCGTATCGGCCGTAATGTCCTGCGCGCACTGTATACCCAAGGCTACCGTCAGGATTTGCAGATCGTCGCCATCAATGATTTGGGCGACAGCGCAATCAATGCCCACCTGCTCAAGTACGACACCGTGCATGGCACTTTCGAAGCAGAGGTCGCCCACGATCAGGAAAGCCTGACCGTCAATGGTGACCGGATCGCCGTCAGCGCCATTCGCAACCCGGCCGAACTGCCGTGGGCCGCGCACAAGATCGACGTGGTGTTCGAATGCACCGGCCTGTTCACCGACCGCGACAAGGCCGCCGCCCATATTACCGCTGGTGCGCGCAAGGTGATCATCTCTGCACCCGCCAAGGGCGCTGATGCGACCGTGGTTTATGGGGTTAACCATGACATTTTGCGTCAATCCCACCAGATCATCTCCAACGCGTCGTGCACCACCAACTGCCTGGCGCCTGTGGCGCAGGTGCTGCACCGTGAACTGGGCATCGAAAGCGGCCTGATGACCACCATTCACGCCTACACCAACGATCAGAACCTGACCGACGTCTATCACACCGACCCGTACCGTGCGCGCTCGGCCACCCAGAACATGATCCCGAGCAAGACCGGCGCCGCCGAAGCCGTGGGCCTGGTGCTGCCGGAACTGGCCGGCAAGCTGACCGGCATGGCCGTGCGTGTACCGGTGATCAATGTGTCGCTGGTGGACCTCACCGTCACCCTGAAAAAAGACGCCACGGCCGAAGAGGTCAACGCGCTGCTCAAGGAAGCCAGCCAACATTCGAAGATCCTTGGCTACAACACCCTGCCGCTGGTTTCCAGCGATTTCAACCACAACCCGCTGTCGTCGATTTTCGATGCCAATCACACCAAGGTCAGTGGCAAATTGCTGAAAGTGCTGGCCTGGTACGACAACGAGTGGGGTTTCTCCAACCGTATGTTGGATAACTGCCTGGCGCTGTGCAACGCCGAATAATCCTCAACCCTTGTAGGAGCCGGCTTGCCGGCGATCGCATCGACACGGTTTTCCAGGAAACCGAGTTGCCTGCATCGCCGGCAAGCCGGCTCCTACAAGGTTTTGCAACGCCGGCCAACGTGCCACTTGCCATTTGAGTTGATGATAAGCATTATCATTCACTGCAAATCGGTCTGGTATCACTGTGAGCCAATCTCGCTTCAACCACGTCTTTCTCACCCAACGGGTGATTCTGCTTCGCACCTTGCAGCGGATGGTGAATAACCACAGCACCGCAGAGGACCTGTTGCAGGAAACCTACCTGCGCGTCACCCGGGCCTTGAGCGAGCGGCCCATCGATCACCTCGAACCTTTCGTCTATCAAACCGCGCGCAACCTGGCGCTGGATCACCTGCGTTCGCGCAGGATCCAGGCTCGCACCTTGCAGGAAGATGTGCCGCTGGACATCCTGCAAAGCGTTGCCGCCCCCATCAGCACCCCGGAAGACGCCACTCAGGCCGAGCAATTGCTTGAGCACCTGAGCGTCAGCCTCGGCCAGTTGAGCGCCCGCCAGCAACAGATCTTCATCCTCAGCCGCCTGCACGGTTGCAGCTATCAGGAGATTGCCGATCAGCTCGACGTGTCCTTGAGCACGGTGCAAAAGGAACTGAAATTGATCATGGCCATCTGTGTAGGTGTGGCCGAACGGCTGGATCAGCCTTAAGCTTCACCCGACAGATAGGTCGATCCAGGCTGTAGGAAAGATGAATAAGACGTGGCGAAGACCCGAGGAACACCGTGACGGACCCGAATAAACTGCGCCCCCATGAGCTGGCTCATGAGGTGCTGCAAGACGTGGCTATGGACCAAGCCCTCGACTGGCTGATCGCCTTGCAGTGCCCGCAACCCGGGCAACAGGCCGAGTTCGAGGCCTGGCTGGCCAAAGACCCTGCCCACGTCCACGCCTTCGCCAAAGCCCAGGCTGCCTGGGGTGGCGCGCCGGTGTACAGCGCCGCCGTGGCGCTGGCAGCACCGCGCAAGCCGTCGGCCTGGCGGCGGATCAAACCGCACTGGAAACCCTTGGCCACCGCCGCCGTGCTGCTGATCGGCCTGTTCAGCTTCAGCAACTTGCCCGTGCGCCTGCAAGCCGATCACCTCACCGTGGTGGGCGAACGCCAGCGCCTGCAACTGGACGATGGCTCCAAAGTGTTGCTGAACACCAACTCGGCGTTTTCCAGCAGCATCAAGGACCACCAGCGCATCGCGCGCCTGTACCAGGGCGAGGCGTTTTTCGAGGTTCTGCCCACCCATGGACTGCCGCTGGAAATCGATGCAGGCCCGGTGCGTGCGAGCGTGCGCGACACGTCCTTCGCCGTGCGCTACCTCAATGGCGAAGCCCAGGTGCAGGTACAGCGCGGCGATGTCGACCTGAGCAATACCGTCAACGATGCGCGTGTGCGCCTGAGCGCGGGCGAAAGTATCCGTATCGGCCCCACAGGTTTCGGCCAACCAGCCAAGCTTGATCTCAACAAAGACCTGGCCTGGGTGCAGGGCCGGCTGATTTTTGAAAACTGCCCGATGAGCGAAGTGCTTGCCGAGCTGCGTCGCTACTACCCGGGCTGGATCGTGAACAACAACGACAAGCTCGCCAGTGTCGCGGTCACCGGCAATTACCGCCTCGACCAACCGCTGGACGTGGTGCGTTCCCTGGCCCACATCACCTCGGCCAAGCTCTCGGAATACCCCGCGCTGGTCATCCTGAACTAAATGAGAATTATTTTTACTCGATAGCTGTCGGTGGTACGTCTCGTCTTAGCCAATGCAACTGATTCCTATTTGGTTCGGTTCGCAACTATAAGATTCGTACCCCCGGAGCGCTCTCGATGTCCTCTTGTTTCAATCGCCGGTCTTCCTCGCCCGTCCTGTCCTTACTGACCGCCGCCATCCTGCTGGCCGCAACGCCAGTCATGGCCGCCACGGCCACTGAACCGGCCGCGCGTAGCCACGGCAACTACACCTTCAGCATCGAACAACAACCGCTGGTCTCGGCATTGAACGCGTTCACCGTGGTGACCGGCTGGCAAGTCGGCCTGCCTGCTGAACTGGGCCAGGGTGTGTCGTCACCTGGCGTGCGCGGCCCGCTGACACCAGAAAAAGCCCTGGATCGCTTGTTGGTGGGGACCAACCTGAGCTACCGCAAACTGGGCAACAACAACATCGTGTTGGAAAAACGTGCCGCCGGCAGCACCCTCAACCTGCAACAGGTGACCATCAGCGCCACCCGCACCGAGCAGGACGTGAGCAGCGTGCCCAGCACCGTCTCCGTGCATGATCGCCAGGACCTGGACCGCGACAACGTGAACACCATTCGTGAACTGGTGCGCTACGAGCCCAACGTCTCTGTCGGCGGCGCCGGCACTCGCGCCAGCAATGCGGGCTACAACATTCGTGGCATCGACGGTGACCGCATCCTCACCCAGGTCGACGGCGTCGAAGTACCGGACAACTTCTTCAACGGCCCTTATGCCAAGACCCGTCGCAACTACGTCGACCCGGAAATCGTCAAGCGTGTGGAAATCCTGCGTGGCCCGGCCTCGGCCCTGTACGGCAGCAGCGCCATCGGCGGCGCCGTCAGCTATTTCACCCTCGACCCGGATGACATCATCAAGCCCGGCCAGGACTACGGCGCCCGCCTGAAAACCGGCTACAGCTCGGCCGACGACAGCTGGCTGACCTCCGGCACCGTCGCCGGACGCGTGCAGGACTTCGACGGTTTGCTGCACCTGAGCCAGCGCAATGGCCACGAGATGGAATCCTACGATGGCAACAACGCCACCGGCCTCGCCCGCACCGGCGCCAACCCGGAAGATGCGCGCACCACCAACGTGCTGGCCAAACTGGGCTGGAACTACGGCGATGACAACCGCCTGGGCCTGACCTACGAGAAGTTCAAGGATGACCGCGACGTCAACCTGAAAAACGCTGTGGGCGGCCCGTTCACCGGCGGCCGTGGCTTCAACTTCTACCGTGCACGTTCGGGTAACGACACCATCACCCGTGAACGTTTCGCCATTGAAAACCGCTTCGCCCTCGACTCGCCGATTGCCGATCACATCAAGACCAGCCTCAACTATCAGATCGCCAAGACCGACCAGACCACCGCTGAAATCTACCAGCCCTCGCGCCGCGTATTGCGCACCCGCGAAACCCTGTATGAAGAAAAACAGTGGGTGTTCGACGCGCAGCTGGACAAGGCGTTCAGCATCGGCGAAACGGATCATCAGGTGACCTACGGCACCACCCTGAAACAACAAAAAGTCACCGGCTCCCGCGAAGGCGGCGCGACCTGCCTGGCCGTCGGCGGCGGTTGCACGGCCATTGGCGCACCGAGCCCACAGGCCAGCGACAGCGTGAAAAAGGCCAGCGACTTCCCGGACCCGACCATCAACACCTATTCGCTGTTCGCCCAGGACCAGATCACCTGGGACAAATGGACCTTCCTGCCGGCCGTGCGTTACGACTACACCCAGCTCAAGCCCAAGCTGACCGAAGAGTTCCTCAACACCGTTGACCCGACGCGGATCTATGACCACAGCGACGCCGACAAAACCTGGCATCGGGTCACACCCAAGTTCGGCCTGACCTACGCGCTGACCGACCATTACACCTGGTTCGGCCAATACGCCGAAGGTTTCCGCACGCCATCGGCGAAAGCGCTGTACGGCCGTTTCGAAAACCTGAACCAGGGCTACACCGTCGAGCCCAACCCGAACCTCAAGCCGGAAACCAGCAAAGGCATTGAAACTGGGATTCGCGGCAACTTCGACGAGGGCTCGTTCGACATCGCCGTGTTCTACAACAAGTACCGCGACTTCATTGACGAAGACGCCTCGGTCGCTGGCGGCACCGTGCAGCAGTTCGAAGCCAACAACATCAAGCACGCCACCATCAAGGGCATCGAAGCCAAGGGCCGCCTGAACCTCGATGCGTTCGGCGCACCACAAGGCCTCTACACCCAGGGTTCGGTCGGCTACACCTACGGGCGCAACGACGACAACGGCGAGCCGCTCAACAGCGTCAACCCGCTCAAAGGCGTGTTCGGCCTGGGTTACGACCAGGACAACTACGGCGGCCTGCTGAGCTGGACGCTGGTGAAAAAGCAAAACCGTGTGGACAGCACCACCTTCCACGCCCCCGATGGCAGCACCAGCGCGCCCTTCAAGACTCCGGGCTTTGGCGTGCTGGACCTGACCGCCTTCTACAAAGTCACCGACGACGTGACCATCAACGGTGGCGTCTACAACCTGACCGACAAGAAGTACTGGAACTGGGATGACGTGCGCAGCTACGACGGTGTCGGCGAAGCCGGCGTGACCGCGCCCGCCAATCTCGACCGTTTGACCCAGCCGGGCCGAAACTTTGCGATCAACCTGATCTGGGACATCTGATAACGCCCGCCTCACCCCGCTGGAATTTCATCGGCGGGGTGAGGATTTTTTACTGTGCTGCGTCTTCTTGTTCGTCTAGTTGATAACAGCTCTCTTTAGAGCCACAAGGCGCTACCCTTCTCAAGGACTTTCCCCATGACCGCTTCCCCTACCGCAGAACGCCCAAGCCTGCGCTCCCAGCGCCTGAACCAGATCACCAACGAGCCACACACCAAGCTCGACGCCCTGGTCAAGGCTCACGCGCCGTTTGAAACCCAGGCCAACTTCGCCCGCTTCGTGGTGGCGCAGTACCTGTTCCAATCGGAACTGGTTGCGCTGTACAACGACGCCGAGTTGATCAAGATTGTCCCGGACCTGGCGGCACGCTGCCGCGCAGAAGCCGCCAAGCTGGACCTGGGCGATCTGGACACCGACGTACCGGCTCCCGTTGCCGGCGCCGTAAAAAACCCGAGCAAGGCCGAAGCCCTGGGCTGGTTGTTCGTGTCTGAAGGTTCCAAGCTGGGCGCTGCGTTCCTGATCAAGCGCGCCGTGGGCCTGGGCCTGAGCGAAACCTTCGGCGCCCGCCACCTCGGTGAGCCGGCCGGTGGTCGTGCCGAAGGCTGGAAGAGCTTCACCCGCACCCTCGACGGCCTGGAATTCAGCGCCGAAGAAGAAGCGGCCGTGGAAAAAGGTGCAATCGACGCGTTCGTGCGCTTCACCGTGCTACTGGAACAGGCGTACGCTAGCGCCCCTGAATTCGCCTGATTCAACACTCCCTGTAGGAGCCGGCTTGCCGGCGATAAGGCCATCAGCCTTGCGCTGATTTCAAAGGCCTCATCGCCGGCAAGCCGGCTCCTACAATGGGTGTAATCCCTCTCTCTGCAAATCACTCCCCATGACCGGCAAAACCCAATCCACCTCGAAAATCGCGCAGATCCTCTTCGGCCTGCTGGCCTACGTCAGCCTGGGCATCGGGTTGGTGGCGATTGTCATCCCGGGTTTGCCCACCACCGAATTCATCCTGCTCGCCGCCTGGGCCGCTACCAAAAGTTCGCCGCGCCTGAGTGCCTGGCTGGAAAACCACCGGTTGTTCGGGCCGATCCTGTTCAACTGGCGCAACGGCAAGATCATCGCGCGCCGCGCCAAAATCAGCGCCACCATCAGCATGTTGGTCTGCGCCGTGCTGATGCTGGTCATGCTCGAACACGGCTGGCCGGTGTACCTGGCCATTGCCGGGATGAGCCTGGGCAACCTGTGGATCTGGTCCCGCCCGGAACGGCTTGCAGCCCCCGTATAACGCTGCGTGTAGCCTTTTGCCTACCGCTCATCGCCTTCCCCTCATGAAACATCCCGTAACGCCGATGTTCCGGATATAGCGCCGAATGGACTTGGCTCGCCCTGCTTGCATTCCAACAAGTCCATACGCGAGTGAACCTATGTTCGACACCCTCTCAATCCGCTTGAAAATCGTGCTGCTGTCCGGCCTGTGCCTCTTGGGCGTCATCGCGCTGGTGGTGGGGGTCAACCTGTACGAGGCCGATCAGAACAACCGAGTGGTCAGTGATTCAAGCTCGCGGATGCTCACCCACAGCGTGCAAAACCTGTTGCAAGCCAAGGCCGCGGAACAAGCGGTGCAGTTGCAGAAAACCTTCGGTGAAAACCTGATCGTCATCACCGCGCTGGCCGACCAGATCAAAGGCTTGCGCACCACCGCCGCCAAGCGCGGGCTTGAAGCCGGCGCCCTGCGTGAAGAACTCAACCAAAGCCTCAAGACCACGTTCGAGCGCAACAGCAAGGTGCTCGGCATCTGGCTGTCCTTCGAACCCAACGGCCTGGATGGCAAGGACAGCGAGTTCATCGACGACAAGGCACGCGTCTCCAATGAAAAAGGCCGCTTCTCCAGTTACTGGAGCCGCGCCGGTGGCGATGGCCTGAACACCATCATGGTCGAGGACGACCTCACCAAGACCACCCCCAACCTCAGCGGTACGCCCTACAACATCTGGTACACCTGCCCACGGGACACCCGCAATGTGTGCCTGCTGGACCCTTACGCCGACGAAGTGGCCGGCAAATCGATGCTGATGACCACCATCGCCCTGCCCTTGCTGGTAGACGGTAAAGTGATTGGCGTGGTGGGGATCGATATCGCCCTCAACACCCTGCAGGCCGTGACGGAAGCTGCGCAAAAAGAACTGTTCGACGGTGCGGCGCACCTGGAAATCCTGGCCGGTACCGGCTTGATCGCGGCCTACAGCGGCCAACCGGACAAAGTCGGCAAGAACCTGATCGACACCATCGGCGCCGAAGGCAAAGAGATTGTGCAGTTGCTGGCCAGTAACACACAGATGATCCGTGAACAGGACGACACCATCCGCGCCGTGTACCCGGTCAAGCCGATTGCCGACGCCAAAGCCTGGGGCATCGTAATCAAGCTGCCCAAAGACGTGATGCTGGCCGATACCGTGAAGCTGCAAGGCGTGCTCAACAAAGCCCAGGCCGCCTCCACCTTCAAGGCATTGCTGGTCGGCGCCGCGGCCGCCTTGCTCGGCTTGCTGCTGATCTGGCTGACCGCAACCGGCGTCACCCGCCCCATTAACAACGTGGCGGCCATGCTCAAGAACATCGCCAGCGGCGAAGGCGACCTCACCCAGCGCCTGGCCTACGCCAAGAAGGATGAATTGGGCGAGCTGGCCAACTGGTTCAACCGTTTCCTCGACAAGCTGCAACCGACCATCGCGCAGATCAAGCAAAGCATCACCGAAGCCCGTGGCACCGCCGACCAGTCCTCGGCCATCGCACGCCAGACCAGCGAAGGCATGCAAGTGCAGTTCCGCGAAATCGACCAAGTGGCCACCGCGTCCAACGAGATGAGTGCCACCGCCCACGATGTGGCCAACAGCGCATCCAATGCCGCGAGTGCGGCACGCGGAGCTGACCAGTCGGCGCGTGAAGGCATGTCGATCATTGAGCAGAGCACACGTGACATCACCACCCTGGCCGAAGAAGTCAGTAAGGCGGTGAGCGAAGTCGAAGCTCTGGCGGTGAACAGCGAGCAGATCGGTTCAGTGCTGGAAGTGATCCGCAGCATCGCCGAGCAGACCAACCTGCTCGCGCTGAATGCCGCCATCGAAGCGGCTCGTGCCGGGGAAAGCGGCCGGGGTTTTGCAGTGGTGGCTGACGAAGTACGCAACCTGGCCAAACGCACGCAGGATTCCGTGGAGGAAATCCGCCTGGTGATCGAACGCATCCAGACTGGCACTCGCGGCGTGGTCGCGACCATGCATTCCAGCCAGAGCCAGGCGCAAAGCAACGCCGGGCAGATCCATCAAGCCGTGCAGGCCTTGGGCAAGATCAGCGATGCGGTGACGGTGATCAGCGACATGAACCTGCAGATCGCCAGCGCCGCCGAACAACAGAGCGCCGTGGCCGAAGAGGTCAACCGCAACGTCTCGGCGATCCGCACCGTGACCGAAACCCTGACCGGCCAGGCCACTGAGTCGGCGGCCATCAGCAGCCAGCTCAATGCCCTGGCGACGCAGCAGATGACGCTGATGGACCAGTTCAAGGTCTGACCGCTTATTCAAACCCCACGCTAAACCCTGTGGGAGCCGGGCTTGCCCGCGATGGCGGTGGGTCAGCAATGACTCTATTGGCTGACACACCGCTATCGCCGGCAAGCCGGCTCCTACAGATTAACGCCCGGGCCAGGCCTGGACGAACGCTGCTACGTCTTCTTTGCCCGCCGTGCGCGGCGGGTTCTGCGGCGTGCCCAGGTACAGGAAGCCAATCACTTCCTCATCCGCCGTCAGCCCGAGGCCTTTGGCGACGTGGGCTGAGTAGGACAATTCACCAGTGCGCCACACCGCACCGATCCCCTGGGCGTAGGCCGCCAGCAGGATGCCGTGGGCTGCACAGGCGGCCGCCAACAACTGCTCGGACTTGGGCACCTTGAAGTGCTCCTGCAACCGTGCAATCACCACCACCACCAACGGCGCACGCAGCGGGCCGTTCTGGGCCTTGTCGATCACCGCTTGCGGTGCGTCGGCGTCTTGCAGGCGGGCGGCCTCGGCCAGCAGCGTGCCCATTTGCTCGCGGGCGGCGCCTTCCACAGTGAGGAAACGCCATGGGCGCAGTTGGCCGTGGTCAGGCGCGCGCATGGCGGCGGCGAACAGCACGTCGCGCTGCTCCTGGGTCGGCGCCGGCTCCAGCAAACGCGGCACGGAAACACGGTTGAGCAAAGCGTCGAGAGCCTGCATTGGCCACCTCCAGAGAAAAATGTGCGGCCATTCTAGCGGGATTGAATCGGATTGGACCAAACGATAATTGCTCTTATTCAATCCGCCCCGCCCTGTTAGACTTTGCGACCTTATTTTCAGCCGCCGTTCAGGAAACTCGATGTTCCGTTCGCTTTTTCGCCTGTCCGCAGCATTGATGGCCTTGAGCCTCACGGCCTGCGATGACGCCCCTCGCTTCACCAAGGCCGAGCCGGGTGAATCGCGCAGCGGTGGCGCCACGACGGTGAACAAGCGCGACCAGAACGCGTTTTCCCTGCCTTCGGCCAACCTGCCCCCTACCCGCCGCCTGGACTTCAGCGTCGGCAACAGCTTCTTTCGCAGCCCGTGGGTGATCGCGCCGTCCACCACCACCGCACGGGATGGCCTGGGCCCGCTGTTCAACACCAATGCCTGCCAGAACTGCCATATCAAAGACGGCCGTGGCCATCCGCCGCTGCCCGACGCGCCCAACGCGGTGTCGATGCTGGTGCGCCTGTCGATCCCGGGCACGCCGGCCTATGCCAAGGTCATCGAACAGATCGGCGTGGTGCCCGAGCCGGTCTACGGCGGTCAACTGCAGGACATGGCCGTGCCCGGCGTGGCTCCGGAAGGCAAAGTGCGGGTGGACTACACACCGGTCAACGTCACGTTCAAGGACGGCACCGTTGTCGAGTTACGCAAGCCCAGCCTGCAAATCTCCCAGCTCGGCTACGGCCCGATGCATCCAGATACACTTTTTTCCGCGCGAGTTGCGCCGCCCATGATCGGCCTGGGGCTGCTGGAAGCCATCAGCGACGCCGACATTCTGCGCAATACCGACCCGAAAACCGCCGACAAGGAAGCCCTCGTCGGCCGTGCCAACCGGGTGTGGGACGACGCCCAGCACACCACGGTTCTCGGGCGTTTTGGCTGGAAAGCCGGGCAGCCGAACCTGAATCAACAAAATGTTCACGCGTTTTCTGGTGATATGGGTCTCACCACGTCACTGAGACCCTTTGATGACTGCACCGATGCACAAGTCGCCTGCAAACAGGCGCCCAATGGCAATGGCCCCGATGGCGAGCCGGAAGTCAGCGACAATATCCTGCGCCTGGTGCTGTTCTACACGCGCAACCTCGCCGTACCCGCTCGCCGAGGCGTCAACACGCCGCAGGTGTTGGCCGGCAAGAACCTGTTTTACCAGGCCGGCTGCCAGGGTTGTCACAAACCGACGTTCACCACGGCCGCGACTGCCGCCGAGCCTGAGCTGGCCAACCAAGTGATCCACCCCTACAGCGACCTGTTGTTGCACGACATGGGCGAAGGCCTCGCCGACAACCGCAGCGAATTCAAGGCCGGTGGCCGCGATTGGCGCACCGCGCCGCTGTGGGGCATTGGCCTGACGCAAACCGTGAGTGGCCATACCCAGTTTTTGCATGACGGCCGCGCCCGCAACCTGCTCGAAGCCGTGCTGTGGCACGGCGGTGAAGCACACGCGGCGCAGCAGCATGTGCTGTCCTTTAATGCCGAGCAGCGCGCTGCGTTGCTGGCGTTCCTGAATTCTTTATAAGCGTTGCCCCAATTACAGAAGGGAGCTCTACATGTTCCGTCCCAAGTTGTTGTTCACCAGCCTGGCCGCCCTCGCACTGGGCGCCTGCTCGCCACAAGACCCGCAGGCCGTGACCTCGGCGGCCATCGCCAAGCAAGTGATCCTGCCGACCTACAGCCGCTGGGTCGAAGCCGACCGCCAGTTGGCCGTCAGCGCCCTCGCCTACTGCCAGGGCAAGGAAAGCCTGGAGACCGCCCGCGCCGATTTCCTGCACGCACAAAAGGCTTGGGCCGAGTTGCAACCGCTGCTGATCGGCCCGCTGGCCGAAGGCAACCGTTCGTGGCAGGTGCAGTTCTGGCCGGACAAGAAAAACCTGGTCGGTCGCCAGGTTGAACAACTGGTCACCGCCCAGCCACAGATCGATGGCGCGGCGCTGGCCAAATCCAGCGTTGTGGTACAAGGCCTGTCGGCCTACGAATACATCCTCTACGACGCCAAGACCGACGTCGCTGACGAAGCCCAGAAAGCCCGTTACTGCCCGTTGCTGGTGGCCATTGGCGAGCGCCAGAAAGCCCTGGCCGAAGAGATTTTGGCCAGCTGGAACAGCACCGACGGCATGCTCGCGCAGATGACCAAGTTTCCGAACCAGCGCTACGCCGATTCCCACGAGGCCATCGCCGATCTGTTGCGCGTGCAGGTAACCGCACTGGACACGCTCAAGAAGAAACTCGGCACGCCGATGGGCCGCCAGACCAAGGGCATCCCGCAGCCGTTCCAGGCCGATGCGTGGCGCAGCGAGTCGTCCCTGCAAAGCCTCGAAGCCAGCCTCGCCGCCGCCCAGACCGTATGGGTCGGCGTCGACAACAAGGGCCTGCGTGGCCTGTTGCCGTCGGACCAGAAGCCATTGGCTGACAAGATCGACGCCGCCTACGCCGCCTCCCTCAAACTGTTCGCCAGCAACCAGCGCACCCTCAATGAGTTGTTGGCAGACGATGCCGGGCGCCAGCAACTCAACGACCTCTATGACAGCCTCAACGTCGTCCACCGCCTGCACGAAGGCGAGCTGGCCAAGGCGCTGGGCATTCAACTGGGCTTTAACGCCAACGACGGTGACTGATGATGCTCAGGCGACAGGCTTTGGCCGTTGGCAGCGTGCTGCTCAGTGCAATCACATTGGGTGGCTGGACGCTGTTTAAAAGCAAAGACAAGGGCCCGCTGCTGCTGTCGGCACGGGATGATGCGGACGGCAAACACTACGCCGTAGGGTACCGCCTGGACGGCAAACCCGTGTTTGCCACCCAAGTCGGTCAACGCTGCCACGACATCATCAACCATCCGACGCTGCCGATTGCGCTGTTTGTCGCCCGTCGCCCGGGCACCGAGAGTTACCTGATTGACCTGCGCGATGGCACGCTGCTGCAAACGATCACCTCCAAGGCCAATCGTCACTTCTACGGCCACGCGGTCATTCACAAGGGCGGCGACTGGCTGTATGCCACCGAAAACGACACGTCCGACCCCGGTCGTGGCCTGCTCGGCGTGTATAAATTCGAAGGCGAGCGGCTGGTGCACACGGGTGAGATTTCCACCCATGGCATTGGCCCGCACCAGGTGTCCTGGATGCCCGACGGCGAAACCCTGATTGTGGCCAACGGAGGCATTCGCACCGAGGCCGAAAGCCGCGTGGAGATGAACCTCAACGCCATGGAACCGAGCCTGGTGCTGATGCACCGCGACGGCACGCTGATCAGCAAGGAAACCCTCGGCCAACAGATGAACAGCGTGCGGCATATGGGGATCGCCAGCGATGGCACGATCCTCACCGGGCAGCAATTCATGGGGCCGTCCCAGGAGCGTTCCGAGCTGCTGGCGATCAAGCGCCCAGGGCAACCGTTCGTGGCGTTCCCGGTGGCTGATGAGCAGTTGCAGGCCATGGGGCACTACACCGCAAGCGTCGCGGTACACAGTGAGTTGCGCCTGGTTGCACTGACGGCACCGCGTGGCAATCGCTTCTTTATCTGGGACATGGACAGCGGTGAGTTGCGCCTGGATGGGCCGCTGCCCGATTGCGCCGGCGTGGGTGCGGTGGCCGATGGATTTGTCGTCACCTCAGGCCAGGGGCGCTGCCGTTTCTACGACTGCCGCCAGAAACCGCTGGTGGCCAAACCGCTGGAGTTGCCGGCAGGGCTTTGGGACAACCATCTGCATCTGGCCTGACGCGAAGTTATTCAAGGCAAAAAAAAGGGCCTCGCATCGCAAGGCCCTTCTCCGGGGGTTTGAATAATTTCAACTTTGCGGCCTCATGCCTTGAGACATGCCAAACATGAACAGCAACAGTTCATGATCAGGCTTGACCGCCACACCGGCCTTGGCGACGCGTGGCAACAGGCATTGCCCGCCACCTTGCACCGCATGCAGAACCTGTGTGCGAGGCTGCTCCCACGCCGCCAGGGCGAGGGCTGCAATGCCCAATGCCCCGACCAGAAACAAACCTCGTGCTATTTCTAGCTTCATCTGGTTAAACCCTTGATAGCGCTGCCAAACGCCGTCTCGTAAAAGTAGCTGAGTTTTTTCCAGTCGGTACTGTTCCACGACGAATGGCGGCGCAATTGCAGCATGTCGTGGGAGGCGGCCCGATAAGCGGTCAAACGCTGGCGGCATTTCTCGAAATCCAGCAACGCCACCTCCACTTTGGCCGAGTCACCCTCGCCCGTTACCCGTACAAAGATGTGCTTGATGTACAGGCAACCATGTTGCCAACGGCCCTTGTGCATGCGCGCCAGGGTGCCCGCCAGTTCCTTGAGCAAACGCTCGTGAACCTGTTCGCCGTACTGCTCACGCCCACCGGCGGCGTACCAGTTTTCGATCTCGTCGAAACCGTCCAGGGACGCGGTCACCAACAGGGCCTTCCACTGATGCTCCGGGTCGCGGCGCGCTTCGCAGAACACCAACTCTGGCACCCGCACATCCAGCAAACGCAGGCCCTTGAGGGCATCACGCTCGCGCAAAACGGTCGGGCGTCCAAACGGGTGCAGCAGGCTGCGGTAGATATGCCCGGTCTGGCGCTTGCTGTAGAGCAAGCGGCCATTGGGGCTGATCACCCGCTGCACACCACTTTCACCACCGCGCCGACGGTTGGGTTCTTCCACCCACTCGCCCTGCTGGCGCCAGAAAAAATCGAATCGTTCTTCGGGAGCTACATGACTGCCTACTGCGCACTCAACTGCCATCCTGTTACCTCTTACGCAAGACATACACTCGCCACATGGCGTAGAGCGGTATGAAGTCCAGGGATTCCTGAACACGGAAACCGGCCTGCTCAAACTCTGCCTCAACAGTAGCAGCCGGTAGCACAAAGCGGTTTTGGTAACCTTCCTGCTCACCTTTCTCGCGACGTTTCGCTTCGGTGCGCTTGCGCTTCCATGCCTTGAAATTGCCATCCACCCACAGCGAAATAATCACGCTGTCACGGGTAACCCGCTGAAATTCCTTCAAAATCGCCAACCGATGCGCAGGCTCACCAATGTGGTGCATCAAGCGCATGCAAAAAATGCTGTCGACCGAGTTATCGGGCAGATCGATATCAAAGGCAGATGTCTGCAAGGGCCGTACCCGTTTCACCACATCGGCGGGCTGGGCGGCTGTAGCAACCTTTAACATCGACGCTGAATTGTCGGCCCCGATAATCACACGGTTGGGTTTTTCGGCCAGTAACGGCCAGAAACGCCCCGCCCCGCAAGGCAGGTCCAGCACCAGGCCGGGCTCACCAGCCATCGCCAGTGCACCACGCGCCAATTGCTCGTCGCGTTTGTGGGACAACCGGCGAGCCAGATTGTCCTGATGCTTGAGCAAATATTTCTGAGCGTGCTGATCGTCGTACTTTTCAGAAAATTCGAGTTTGGTCGGGGTAGACATCAACGGATCTCCAGTTGCTGATGCCTACAACCTTAAGCAGCGAACTGTGATCAACAGGTCAACCCGTTGTGAAAAACTTGTCCTGTCCAATCCCATACATTTCAAGACTTTACAGATACAAGCAGTGGCATGGGGCCATCTTCGCCGAAAAGGTGGGGATCTGCCGCAGGATAGCGGCAGGGAGGGGGCTCAGGGTTTGACCTGGCTCAACTCGACGTGGAAGCGGCAGCCGTTAGGCTCCATGGTACTGAGGCTGACGCTCCAGCCCTGGTTCTCGCAGATGCGCTGCACCAGTGAAAGCCCAAGGCCCAGGCCATCACCACGCTTCTCGCTGCCACGTACAAACGGCTCGAACATCGCTTCGCGCTTGTCTTCGGGGATGCCCACGCCGGAGTCTTCCACCACAAAACCACTGGGCTCCAGGGTCAAGCGGATAAACCCTTGCTCGGTGTAGTGCAAGGCATTGCGCAACAGGTTGCCCATGACCGCATGCAGGAACGTCGTGTTATAGCGCGTATCCAGCGGCTGACCGGGCTGGTAGATCAGCTCCAGGCCCTTGCGCTCGATGGGTTCACGCCAGATGCCAAGCAGGTCGTCGGCCACCTGGGAGAGGCTGACCTGAGGCGACATGGCGCCGTTATCGTGCTGGGCACGGGCCAGCATCAGGAAGGTCTGCACCAGTTCGCGCATTTCCTCACACGCCCGGGCAATTCGCTCGACCTGGTTGCGACCGCGCTGGTCGATGGCCGGGTTCTCCAGGAGCAATTCGCAGGAACTGGCCAGTACCATCAAGGGGGTGCGCAACTCGTGGCTCACATCGCTGGTAAACAACTGCTCGCGGTTCAGCGCCTGGCGCAACCGGCCCAGGGTGGCGTCGAAGGCCACTGCCAACTCGCCCACTTCGTCAGCGGCATAGTCAGGCGCCAAGGGCGGCGCCAGGCCCAGCAGCTGGTCACGATGGCGAACCTGGCGGGCCAGGCGGACCACCGGTGCCATCACTTTGCGCGCCAGCACCCAGCCGAGGAACACCGCGAGCGCCAGGCTGAGCACAAAGCCCACCAGCACCACGGCGAACAGCACGCGCTCCCGTTCTTCAAAATCGCTTTGGTCTTGCAACAGCACATAGCGCCGGCCGTCGACCACTTCCACCATGGCGTGGTACGACAGCGCCTCGCGGAACACTTCGTGAAAACCCGGTTCCAGGTGCCTCAGGTCCTTGGGCAACTCGAAATCACCGCGCCCACCGCTGAAATAAAACAGCTGGTCCGGCTCAGGCCGGTGGCTCCAGTCTTCGACGCTGTCCATCAGCAGCAGGCGTTGCAAGTCACCGCCCAGGCCAGCCGAGATCAGCTTCTCTTCCACCAAATGCACGGTGGCGACAATGCCCATGGCGAAGGCCCCCGCCACCAGTGCGCTCATCAACGCAAAGGCGATGATGATCCGCTGGGCAAGGCTCTGCTTAAACTCCATCACGACCCTCGGCCAGGCGATAACCCACACCGTGCACCGTTTGCAGCAACGGCTTGGCGAACGGTTTATCGATCACTTGGCGCAATTGGTGAACGTGGCTGCGCAGGCTGTCGCTGTCCGGGCAGTCATCGCCCCACAGCGCTTCTTCGAGGATCTCGCGGCGCAGCACGTGCGGGCTCTTTTGCATCAACACCGCCAGCAATTTCAGGCCGACCGGGTTGAGCTTGAGCAGGCGCCCTTCGCGGGTGACTTCCAACGTATCAAGGTCATAGCTCAGGTCGCCGACTTGCAGGGCACGTCGCCCGCCGCCCTGGGCACGGCGCAATACGGCTTCGATGCGGGCCGCCAGTTCCGACAGGGCGAACGGTTTGAGCAAGTAGTCGTCGGCGCCGGACTTAAAGCCCTGCAGCCGGTCATCCAGTTGGTCGCGGGCGGTGAGCATGATCACCGGGGTGTCGCGGCGTGCGTCTTCGCGCAGGCGTTTGCACAAGGTATAGCCATCGATACCCGGCAGCATGATGTCGAGCACGATCAAGTCGTAATGTTCGGTGGCGGCCAGGTGCAAGCCCGACAAACCGTCCTGCGCGCAATCCACGGTATAGCCTTTTAGCCCCAGGTAATCCGCCAGGTTGGCCAGAATATCGCGGTTGTCTTCAACCAATAAAATTCGCATGGGCAGTGTCTCCGTACGCGGTAACAGCCGTGTTGGCTCGCGCAGCTTAAGGCCAAGTGTGGCTCAGGGATAGACCTGGAAGGCCCGTCCATTAAGGTTTTCAACCGATATTTTAGTTGAACGAGATTTTCACTATAGCTTCACAAACTGACTACAGTGTCAGGGCGAAGATCGCCGCCCATCGATATAAGGAATTTGGACATGGGGTTTCTCAGAACGGCGCCTATGCGCTATTTGCTGCTCGTCACCGGCGCCTGGCTGGTTGTTTTCCTGCTCACCCGCAGTGTGTTGCTCGTCACTCACCTGGACGAAGTCGGTGGCAATTTGCTGCCGGTGTTTGGCGTGGGCGTGCTCTATGACTTGGGCTTCTTGACCTATGCGGCGTTGCCGTTAGGGCTGTATTTGCTGCTGTGCCCGCCCGCATTGTGGCGCCGCCGTGGCCATCGCTGGTTCCTGCAGGCGGTACTGACGGTCAGCCTGTTTGCCATGCTGTTTACCGCCGTCGCCGAGTGGCTGTTCTGGGATGAGTTCGGCGTACGCTTCAACTTTATTGCCGTCGACTACCTGGTGTATTCCAACGAGGTCTTGAACAACCTGCTGGAGTCCTACCCGATCGGCAAGCTGCTCAGCTTGTTGGCGATGCTCGCCATTGTGCTGAGCCTGGTCCTGCGCAAGCCATTCAATGCGGCGATGAGTGCCCCGCTGCCGCCGCTGCGTGGTCGTCTGCTGAATGCACTGGGCCTGTTGCTGGTTGCCGGGCTCAGCCTGCAACTGATCAGCCAGGACAGCCCCCGCGCCCAAGGCGGCAATGCCTACAAGAACGAACTGGCCAGCAATGGCCCGTACCAGTTTTTTGCGGCGTTCCGGAACAACGAACTGGACTACACGCAGTTCTATAAAAGCCTGCCCGCCGACGTGGTCGCCCAGCAGTTGCGCGCCGAACTCAGCGAACCCAACGCCCGCTTCATCGGCAAGGACCCGCTGGACATCCGCCGTGCCATCACCAACCCCGGCACGCTGCGCAAACCCAACATCGTGCTGGTGACCATCGAAAGCTTCAGCGCCAAGTACATGGGCAGCAATGGCGACGGGCGTAACCTCACGCCCAACCTCGACGCCTTGCGCCAGCAGAGCCTGTACTTCAATAACTTCTACGCCACCGGCACCCGCACCGACCGCGGCCTGGAGGCGATCACCCTGGCCATTCCCCCCACGCCCGGGCGCTCGATCGTCAAGCGCATCGGCCGTGAAAGCGGTTTTGCCAGCCTCGGCCAGCAGTTGAGCGCCATCGGCTACGACAGCGTGTTCGTCTACGGCGGGCGCGGTTACTTTGACAACATGAACGCGTTTTTCAGCGGCAACGGTTATCGGGTCGTGGACCAGAGCAGCGTGGCTGAATCGGAGATTTCGTTCAAAAACGCTTGGGGCATGGCCGACGAAGACCTCTACCGGCAAACCCTGAAACTGGCGGATGCCGACTACGCCAAGCAGCAGCCGTTCTTGCTGCAACTGATGACCACCTCCAACCACCGCCCTTACACCTACCCGGACGGGCGCATCGATATCAAGTCTGGCAACGGCCGTGACGGCGCGGTGAAATACACCGACCACGCCATCGGCGAGCTCCTCACGGCGGCGCGCCAGAAGCCGTGGTTCGACAATACGATCTTCATTTTCGTCGCCGACCACACCGCCGGCAGCGCGGGCAAGGAAGACCTGCCCATCACCAACTACCAGATCCCGTTGTTCATCTATGCGCCCAAGCTGATCGAAGCGCGGGAAAGTGCACAACTGGCCAGCCAGATCGACCTTGCGCCAACATTGCTGGGCTTGATCAACCTGAGCTACGAGTCAACCTTCTTTGGCCGCAACCTGTTGCAGGACAACCCGCTGCCGCCGCGCGTGGTGGTGGGTAATTACCAGCACCTGGGTTTGTTTGACGGCAAGGACCTGGCAATCCTCAGCCCGCGCTTCGGGCTGCGTCGCCATGACCAGGCGCTGGGCGATAGTCAGGAGCTGCGGGTGGGCAGCGATGATCCGTTGATCCAGCGGGCGATCACCTATTACCAAGGGGCCAGTTATGGGTTCAAGCAGCAGTTGCTCAGCTGGAAAGCGCCCAAGGACACAACCCCGCAACTGACCAACCGCTGACTGTAGTGAGCGGGCTTGCCCCGCGCGGCGGTGTGTCAGGAAAATGTGGGGCGCCTGGTAGACCGCGGCGCGGGGCGAGCCCGCTCACTACAAAGGCATGGCCAAGCACCCTATTAATAACGGCAATAAAAGCCCAAGCCCCCCCACAACTGACCGAACTGCGACTGTAGTGAGCGGGCTTGCCCCGCGCGGCGGTGGGTCAGGAAAATGTGGGGCTCCCGGTAGACCGCGGCGCGGGGCGAGCCCGCTCACTACAAAGGCACGGCCAAGCACCCTATTAATAACGGCAATAAAAAGCCCAAGCCCCTCCACAACTGACCGAACTGTGACTGTAGTGAGCGGGCTTGCCCCGCGCGGCGGTGGGTCAGGAAAATGTGGGGCTCCCGGTAGACCGCAGCGTGGGGCGAGCCCGCTCACTACAAAGGCACGGCCAAGCACCCTATTAATACCGGCAATAAAAAGCTCAAGCCCCCCCCACAACTGACCGAACTGCGACTGTAGTGAGCGGGCTTGCCTCGCGCGGCGGTGGGTCAGGAAAATGTGGGGCGCCTGGTAGACCGCGGCGCGGGGCGAGCCCGCTCACTACAAAGGCACGGCCAAGCACCCTATTAATAACGGCAATAAAAAGCCCAAGCCCCCCCACAACTGACCGAACTGCGACTGTAGTGAGCGGGCTTGCCCCGCGCGGCGGTATGTCAGGAAAATGTGGGGCGCCTGGTAGACCGCGGCGCGGGGCGAGCCCGCTCACTACAAAGGCACGGCCCCGCTTAGTAACCGGCAATAAAAAAGCCCCGCCTGCATCACTGCAGGCGGGGCTTTTTCAGTACGGGGGTAAGGCTGGCTTACATCATGCCGCCCATGCCACCCATGCCGCCCATGTCTGGCATGCCACCGCCAGCTGCGCCTTCAGGCTTCGGCTTGTCAGCGATTGCAGCTTCGGTGGTCAGAACCAGGCCACCAATGGAGGAGGCTGCTTGCAGCGCGGAACGAGTCACCTTGGTAGGGTCCAGGATGCCCATTTCGATCATGTCGCCGTAGACGCCAGTTGCAGCGTTGTAACCGTAGTTACCTTTGCCGTTCTTGACTTCGTTGACCACCACGCTCGGCTCGTCGCCGGAGTTGGCAGCGATCTGGCGCAGTGGTGCTTCAACGGCACGACGCAGAACAGCGATACCCACGTCCTGATCGGCGTTGTCGCCTTTCAGACCGGTCAAGGCTTCCAGAGCACGGATCAGCGCAACGCCACCGCCAGGTACCACGCCTTCTTCAACGGCTGCACGGGTAGCGTGCAGGGCGTCTTCAACGCGGGCTTTCTTCTCTTTCATTTCAACTTCGGAACCCGCGCCAACCTTGATCACTGCGACGCCGCCGGACAGCTTGGCCAGACGCTCTTGCAGTTTTTCACGGTCGTAGTCGGACGAAGTCTCGGCAACCTGGGCACGGATCTGAGTGATGCGAGCCTGGATGTCCTGCTCAACGCCAGCACCGTCAACGATGATGGTGTTTTCTTTGGAGATGGTCACGCGCTTGGCACTGCCCAGGTTTTCCAGGGTGGCGCTTTCCAGGCTCAGGCCGATCTCTTCGGAGATAACGGTACCGCCGGTCAGAACGGCGATGTCCTGCAGCATGGCCTTGCGACGGTCGCCGAAGCCTGGAGCCTTGACGGCTGCGACTTTAACGATGCCACGCATGTTGTTCACAACCAGGGTCGCCAGGGCTTCGCCTTCAACGTCTTCGGAAACGATCAGCAGCGGACGGCCAGCTTTGGCAACGGCTTCCAGTACTGGCAGCATTTCGCGGATGTTGGAGATCTTTTTGTCGACCAGCAGGATCAGCGGGCTGTCCAGCTCGGCAACCATGGTGTCTGGCTTGTTGACGAAGTACGGGGACAGGTAGCCACGGTCGAACTGCATGCCTTCTACAACCGACAGTTCGTTTTCCAGGCCAGTGCCTTCTTCAACGGTGATCACGCCTTCTTTGCCGACTTTTTCCATGGCTTCGGCAATGATGTCGCCGATGGAGCCGTCGGAGTTGGCGGAGATGGTACCTACCTGAGCGATAGCCTTGGTGTCAGCGCATGGCTTGGACAGGTTTTTCAGCTCGGCAACAATGGCGATGGTCGCCTTGTCGATGCCGCGCTTCAGGTCCATTGGGTTCATGCCGGCAGCGACGGCCTTGTAGCCTTCGTTAACGATAGCCTGAGCCAGAACGGTAGCGGTGGTAGTACCGTCACCAGCGTCATCGTTGGCACGGGAGGCAACGTCTTTGACCAGCTGCGCGCCCATGTTTTCGAAACGGTCTTCCAGTTCGATTTCTTTGGCTACGGAAACGCCGTCCTTGGTGATGGTCGGAGCGCCGAAGCTCTTCTCGATGATCACGTTACGGCCTTTCGGGCCCAGGGTCGCTTTTACCGCGTCAGCCAGGACGTTGACACCAACGAGCATTTTCTTGCGGGCGGAATCGCCGAATTTAACTTCTTTAGCAGCCATGATCGATAATCCTTAAATTCTTTGGAGTAACGGGAAAGTAAGCGGAAAAATCACGCTTCCAGAACGGCGAGAATCTCGTTCTCGGCCATGACCAGCAGGTCTTCGCCGTCAACTTTCACAGTGTTGCTGCCGGAGTAAGGGCCGAATACAACCTTGTCACCGACTTTAACGGCCAGAGCACGCACTTCACCGTTTTCCAGGGTTTTGCCTGGACCAGCAGCGACGATCACACCGTGGTTGGCTTTTTCAGCAGCCGAACCTGGCAGAACGATACCGCCAGCGGTTTTCTTTTCTTCTTCGCTGCGACGGATTACGACGCGGTCGTGCAGAGGACGAAGCTTGCTCATTGTCGATCTCTCCTAATTGTGTTTTTCATCGGCCGGTGTCAGTACCGGCGGGTTGTAATCCGGCTGTGCCGGTCGCGGTTCGCCAAGCGAAACGCGGAAGTCTGTCTGGCGTTGCCACCAGAAACCTTGCGGTGACCGATACATAAGGGCGCATAAGCTTATTACAAGGGGGCTCGACGGATTTTTTTTGCACTCGCCGGGCGGTAAAAGCAACACGGCACCCGAAGGTGCCGTGCTGGTGAAGCGGTTACTTGGTGTCGCGGTGTTCGAACTCGCCTTCAATCACGTCGCCTTCACGCTCCAGCGGCTGGCGCGGGGTCGGGCCGCCACGGGATTGCAGGTCGTCGGCGAACGCTCGCTGACGGATCGCAGCCTCTTCGGCACGCTGGCGCATCTTGCCCGCCAGCAGCTTGCGGGTGAACGGCAACAACATCACCAGGCCGACCACATCGCTGATAAAGCCTGGCAGGATCAACAAGCCACCGGCCAGGGCCATCATCAGGCCTTCAAGCATGGTCTGGGCGGGCAGTTCGCCACGGTTCAGGCTTTCACGGGCACGCAGCGCCGTGGCCAGGCCGGCGACGCGCAGCACCAGAACGCCGAGCATCGAGCCGAGAATGATCAGCAACAGGGCCGGGAAAAACCCGATCGCGCTGCTGACTTGAACGAATACGAACAGCTCCAACACCGGGAACAGCAGAAAGAGCAATAAAAAAGGGCGCATCAAATGGTTCCTCAACGCAAGAATGCCTTGCCAGTCCACCTTAGATGACGTCGCCGTTTCGTGAATTCAAGCGCTGGCCGCCGCTTTTTTCGGCCAAACCTCGGCGTGAGCCAATGAAACCAGGGCTTCGCGCACTTGTGTCGGAGTGTTGCAAGACTCCGCAAAGGGCAACCAATATAAGGATTGGCCTATACGCAGGTGCATGCCTTCACTGTCTATGCCCGCCAGTTGTGCAGGCTCGGAGGTCGGCAAACCGGTGAGGTCGACGTAATGGGCAATAGCCTTGGTGTGATCGCTGTTCATGTGCTCGATCATGCTGCGTTCGGCCTTGCCCGCGAACGGGTTGGCGAGCGTCAGTTCATCGACCCAGTGAATCGCGCCAAACCCGCCGATATAACGGTGGCGCACCGGTTTGAGCACCCAGAAATCGAAGTCATGGGCCTTATGGTAGTTGGCCGAATCGGGGAAATAGCGGTAATAACGCTCGGCGGCCGCCTCAATGGCTGCGGCGTCTTCCAGTTTCTCGGCTTCAGCCAGGTACGTCAGACGCCCCACCGCTTGCACATCATCGGCCTCGCGCTCACCCACCAGCAGCGAGCACTTGGGGTCTTTCTGCAAGTTATGGGTGTGTTGGGCGATACGGCTGATGAGGATGAGCGGGCGGCCTTGATCGTCAAGGCAGTAAGGCACCACCGAACCGAAGGGAAAGCCAGGCATGGCTTTGGACAGTGTGGCGAGCGCCCCACGGTATTCCTTGAGCAACAGCTCTCGGGCGTTCTTGGCAACCTGTGTGCTCAACGTATGACTCCTCGGGGTATTCAGCCGCCCATGGCATATGGGAATGGATCTCAACCACAAGGTAATCAATATCGGCAAAGGTTGCCAAGCAGGTTTTGTGCAGCCTTATTACCAGGCCACACCGAACCCGGCGGTATAGCGGGTTTTGCTCAGGCTGCTGTCCGAATCGCCACTGATGATGTCGCGCTCGGCCTTGAGGTTGAGCGAGGCCCATTCGGTGACTTTGTAGCGCAGGCCCATTTCCGCATCCAGGGAGTAGTCCACCGGCCCATCGATCGGCCGGCCCAATTCGCCGTTGGTGAAGAACTCGACGGTCTTGCCCACCAGGTAGCGGTTGTAGTTCCACTTCATGGCCACGGAGTAGAAGTTGTCCTTACCGCCGTCGGAATATTCGTAGTCAGTACGGTTGACCAGCGAACCCAGGGAGAACGCGCCCAATTCATCGTCCCAGAACTGGTAGCCCGGGCCGGTGCCGACGGTGCGTTGGCGGGACAGGTCTTCCACCTTGTCACGCTTATAGGTCAGGCGGCCCTGCCAGAACCAGTGCTCGGTGAGGAAGCGGTCCAGGTCGTATTCCAGGGCCCAGTTGTCGGTGGTAGTGACGTCGTCCTGGAACTCGCGGTTGTACTCACCCTGCCCCGTGTGGCGCCATTGGCCGTGACGGGCGGTGGTCTTGAAGTCGATGTCGTAGTCGTTGGTGTCTTTTTCTGCGCGCTTGTAGTCCAGCGCCAGGTCGACGTTGCCTTTCCACACCAGGTCTTCGATCACAGGCTTGGGCTTGATGATCTGCTGGATGCTCGCCAGCTCCACGGTCTTGGGCGCTTCGCCATTGGCCAGGACCACTTTGCCGTCATCTGCGGCTTTGAGCGACTTGGCTTTCTCGCCCGTGTAGGCATCCTGTTTGACCAGCAACTCCTGGTCGCTCTCCAGGGTTTTCACCTGTTTCCAATCCACCGGGATGGCCCCTGCGTAGTCGGTCTGGATCAGCAGCTTGCCACCGTCGAAGACCTTGATCTTGCCGGTCAGGCGGTCGCCGTTCTTCAACCAGACGGTGTCGGCCAACAAGGGCGTGGAGGCGCTGAAAACAGCGAGGCACAGCAGGGTTCTGGACAACATAAGCAGGTTCGGGGCTCAAGTTTGACAAAAAAGGCGGCATTATCGTGTTAGATAACGTCTTAGCAAGGACTGACTCAGGGATTTGGGTTGAGTTCAGTGTTCACCGCGATATTTACAGACGTTTCTGACAAAGATGCCGACGATCTCAACGGATATGCCCACAGTGAATGAACCCGCCGAAACCCCGCAAAGCCCCGCCGAGATGCGCCGTACGGCGCTTTACCTGACCTTGGCGCAGGTCCCGCCTGGCTGCGTGGTGAGCTACGGGGAACTGGCGCACCTGGCTGGGCTGGGACGCGCGGCGCGCTGGGTGGGGCGCACCTTGAGCCAGCTTCCCGAGGACACCAAGCTGCCCTGGCACCGGGTGCTGGGTGCCGGTGGTCGGATAAGCCTGCCAGTGGGCAGTGCTTCAGGCGACGAGCAACGCGCGCGATTGCGCAGCGAAGGCGTCACGATCCGCAACAATCGCGTGGATATTCAGCGCCATGGCTGGCGCCCGGTAGAGCACAGCGGTTAGAGTGCGCGCTTTGTTTCCGCAAATCTGAGGCAGACTCCAGCCCATGCCCCGTAAAACCTGGCGCGCCGCGCTCGCCGCCTATGCCAGCCCCTCGACGTTAGTGCTGTTGTTGCTCGGCTTCGCCGCCGGCTTGCCTTACATGTTGGTGTTCTCGACGCTTTCCGTGTGGTTGCGTGAGGCCGGTGTGGCCCGCGAGACCATCGGTTATGCGAGCCTGATCGGTCTGGCCTACGCCTTTAAATGGGTCTGGTCACCGCTGCTCGACCAATGGCGCCTGCCGCTGCTCGGTAAACTCGGGCGCCGTCGTTCCTGGCTGGTACTAGCCCAGTCACTGGTAATCCTCGGATTGATCGGCATGGGCTTCTGCGATCCGCAGAAACACTTGTCCTGGCTGATCGCCATCGCTGTCATCGTCGCCTTCGCGTCGGCCACCCAGGATATTGCAGTAGACGCCTATCGCCTGGAAATCGCCGACGACAGCCGCCAGGCCGCCCTGGCGGCCAGCTATATGTCTGGCTACCGCATTGCCGCCCTGCTGGCGACGGCCGGCGCGCTGTTCTTTGCCGAAGGCTTCGGCTCGACCGGCTTCAACTATAAGCACTCGGCCTGGACCGGCACCTACGTGCTGTTCGGCGTGCTGATGATCCCGGCACTGCTGACCACCCTGTTCATGCGCGAGCCGAACGTACCGCTGCGTACCCAGTTGCAGGCCGGTCGCTACAGCTTCGTGCACCAGTTGGTGTCGGTGTTTGTCTTGATTGTGCTGCTGGTGTCGGTGCCGGCGATGTTCACCCAGCTGTACAACACGGATTTCGCCAGCGTGCTGTTCCACGGCGTGAGCCTGTGGGAACTGCTGATGGAAGACCGCGCCTTCCTGCGCGCCATTCTCTACATCACCCTCACCTGCCTGTGCCTTTCGGCCATGGGCCGCCGTGGCCTGGCGCCGGTTCTGACGCCGGTCAACGACTTCATCGTGCGCTACCGCTGGCAGGCGCTGCTGCTGCTCGGGCTGATTGCGACCTACCGCATGTCCGACACCGTGATGGGCGTGATGGCGAACGTGTTCTACATCGACCAAGGCTTTACCAAGGATCAGATCGCCGGCGTCAGCAAGATCTTCGGCCTGATCATGACCCTGCTCGGCGCGGGCATGGGCGGCCTGTTGATCGTACGATTCGGCATCCTGCCGATCCTGTTCATCGGCGGCGTGGCCTCGGCCGCAACCAACCTGCTGTTCGTGATGCTCGCCGACATGGGCCCGGACCTGCAGATGCTGATTTTCACGATTTCCCTGGATAACTTCAGCTCCGGCCTGGCCACTTCGGCGTTCGTGGCCTACCTGTCAAGCCTGACCAACCTCAAGTTTTCCGCGACCCAATACGCGCTGCTCAGCTCGATCATGCTGTTGCTGCCGCGCCTGATCGGCGGCTATTCAGGGGTGATGGTGGAGAAGTTTGGCTACCACAACTTCTTCCTGATCACCTGCCTGCTGGGCGTGCCGACGTTGTTCCTGATTGCCTTGCATTGGTTCCAGGAGAATCGGCGGGCTCGGTTGAATCCGCCAGCTGACGAAGTATCTCCCCTGTAGGAACCGGCTTGCCGGCGATGAGGCCCGCAAGCCTCGCGTCAATCTCAAAGACGCCATCGCCGGCAAGCCGGCTCCTACATACCCCTCTGTATTCTGATGCCTGTACTCCGGCAGTTTGCGCCCGTACAATCCAGAGTCATTTCAAGTCCAAGCAACCGACAACGGCCTACCATGCGTACCAGTCAATATTTGCTCGCCACACAGAAAGAAACGCCTTCCGACGCGGTTGTGATCAGCCATCAGCTGATGCTGCGCGCCGGCATGATCCGCAAACTGGCCTCCGGCCTGTACACCTGGCTGCCCATGGGCTTGAAGGTGATGCGCAAGGTCGAAGCCATCGTTCGTGAGGAAATGAACGCCGCCGGCTCTCTGGAAGTGTTGATGCCGAGCACTCAACCGGCTGAACTGTGGCAGGAATCCGGGCGCTGGGAAGAGTACGGCCCTGAGTTGCTGCGCTTCAAGGACCGTCATGGCCGCGATTTCTGCGCCGGCCCGACCCACGAAGAAGTGATCACCGACCTGATGCGCAACGAGCTGAGCAGCTACAAGCAGCTGCCGTTGAACCTGTATCAGATCCAAACCAAGTTCCGTGACGAAATCCGCCCACGCTTCGGTTTGATGCGCGGCCGCGAATTCATCATGAAGGACGCGTACTCGTTCCACGCCGACCAGGCGTCCCTGCAGGTCACCTACGACCGCATGCACACCGCTTACTGCAACGTGTTCACGCGCCTGGGCCTGAAATTCCGCCCGGTTGAAGCGGACAACGGCTCCATCGGCGGTGCCGGCTCCCACGAATTCCACGTGCTGGCCGAGTCCGGCGAAGACGATATCGTGTTCAGCAACGGTTCCGACTACGCGGCGAACATCGAGAAAGCCGAAGCCGTGCCACGGGAGACTTCCCGTCCTGCTCCGGCCGAAGCACTGCGCCTGGTGGACACCCCAGAGACCAAGACCATCGCGGCCCTGGTGGAAAAATTCAATCTGCCGATTGAAAAGACCATCAAGACCCTGATCGTGCGCGCCGAAGAAGAAGGCAAGCTGATCGCCCTGGTAATCCGTGGCGACCACGAGCTCAACGAAATCAAGGCGGCCCAGCAACCTGGCGTGGCCAGCCCGCTGGTCATGGCCACCGATGCCGAACTGCGCGACGCCATCGGCGCCGGTGCGGGCTCCCTCGGGCCGCTGAACCTGCCACTGCCGATCATCATCGACCGCTCGGTCGAGCTGATGAGCGACTTCGGTATCGGCGCCAACATCGACGACAAGCACTACTTCGGCGTGAACTGGGAGCGTGACCTGCCGGTTCCAACCGTGGCCGACCTGCGTAACGTGGTGGCCGGCGACCCAAGCCCGGACGGCAAGGGCACCCTGGAGATCAAGCGCGGCATCGAAGTCGGGCACATCTTCCAGCTGGGCAACAAGTACAGCAAGGCGATGAAGTGCGAAGTGCTGGGCGAGAACGGCAAGCCGATCACCCTGGAAATGGGTTGCTACGGTATTGGCGTGTCGCGCGTGGTGGCAGCTGCCATCGAGCAGAACAACGACGAGAAAGGCATCATCTGGAGCGACGCCCTGGCCCCGTTCCAAATCGCCCTGGTACCGCTGCGCTACGACAACGAGCAAGTACGCGAAGCCACTGACAAGCTGTATGCCGAACTGACGGCCGCCGGTTTTGAAGTGTTGCTCGATGACCGGGACAAGAAAACCAGCCCGGGCATCAAGTTTGCCGACATGGAGCTGATTGGCATCCCGCACCGTATCGTGGTCAGTGACCGCGGCCTGGTGGATGGCAATCTGGAATACAAGAGCCGGACCGAAGCCGAAGCCCAACCGTTGCCGGTGGCTGACGTGCTGTCTTTCCTTCAGGCGCGTATTCGTCGCTGAAAACCAGATCAAGAGAAGTCATGTTCAAGCGAAACACCAGAGCCCTGGGGGGCGCCGCCTTGTGCGGCGCCCTGCTGGTCAGCGGCTGCGCCAACCAGATGTCGCAACGCAGTGAGCACGAGGAACGGGTCGAGCGTAAGTTGCTCGACCACAGCCTGCAGATCGATGTAGGCGAGCCCAAAGTGCTGGAACTGCCGCAACGCCGGGTTCGGATTCACGAGCAAAAGACCTTTGAGGTCACCGAGTTCGAAGTCACCCGTCGTTACGATCGCTACACCCCCTACCAGCCCTGGCGCAAACTCTACGAGATGCCTCTGGGTGCCGTGGCCCTGGTGGCTGGCGCCGGCGCCAACGTGGCGAATATCTTCGCCCTCGGCAACCTGCCCACCAGCATGACCCGCGACTGGCTGAGCTACGGCGTGGACGGCATCAACCCGTTCATGAACGTGCAATCCCATGGCCGTGCGCAACAGAACCTGGCGGGTATCGATGAAGTCCAGCGCGACAAGCGCGTGGAGTATTCGAGCCTGCCCTGGAGCGAGCGCCCGGTGCAGGTCACTGCCGGCAAGCAGACCCATGAACTGACCACCGACCGCAACGGCGTCCTGCGCCTGAACCTGTTGGACAGCCCATTTGCCGAACAGGATCTGAACCGCGTCAGCACCTTGAAGATCAGCGTGGAAGATGGCCAGGACGATGTGCATTCGGACTCGACCCTGGCGATCAGCAGCACCCTGCGCAGCAAGTTGCTGGAGGCCCACGGCCTGATCTACGACGACCTGGAAGACGACGAGGTCAACCAGTGGGTGCATCGCGTCAAGCGCCTGTCGGAGTTGGGTCTGGAAGAAGAAGCCAGTGAACTGGAACAAAGCCTGATCGAACTGACCCGCAATGATCCGGAGTTGCAGCAGGAATTCCTGCAGGCATTGACCAAGGATGCGGGGCGTTTGGTGGCAGACCCCGGCGCACGCTGAAACCTGATTCGCACGCTTCCTTGTAGGAGCCCGGCTTGCCGGCGATGGCGATCTTGCGGATGCCATCGCCGGCAAACCGGGCTCCTACAAGGGGTGCGTGAACAGTTCCAGCTGTTCGTTACCGCCGCTGAGGTCCAGCAAGCGTACGCCAATCCCCAGCAACCGCACCGGCTTGCCACCGCGATTAAACGCCTGCGTCAGCAGCTGTTGATAACTCTCCAGGTCCCGCCCTGCCCCCGCCTGTTCCAGTGTGGTCTGGGTAAAGTCATGAAACTTCACTTTCACGAACGGCTTACCGGCGCGGTAGCTGCTGTCGATGCGCGCCATGCGCCCGGCCAGGGTTTCCATCAGTTCAGGCAATTTCGCCAGGCAGCTTGAAAGGTCCGGCAGGTCGACATCGTAGGTGTTTTCCACGCTGATCGATTGCCGGCGGCTGTCGTTCTGCACGGCGCGATCATCGATCCCACGGGCCAAACTCCACAGTCGTTCACCGAAACTGCCGAACTCACGCACCAGCGCCAACTTGTTCCACTCGCGCAATTGCAGGCAGTCCTCGATGCCCAGGCGCGCCAGCTTGTCCGCCGTGACCTTGCCCACCCCGTGCAGCTTGCTGACCCGCAACTGGGACACAAAATCCTCGACCTGATCCGGCGTGATCACATACAGCCCGTTGGGTTTCTTCCAGTCGCTGGCGATCTTGGCCAAAAACTTGTTCGGCGCGACCCCGGCAGACACTGTGATATGCAACTGGTTGGAGACCCGCCGACGGATGTCCTGGGCGATACGCGTCGCGCTGCCGCCAAAGTGCGGGCTGTCGGAGACGTCCAGGTAGGCTTCATCCAGGGAGAGCGGCTCGATCAAATCGGTGTAATCGCGAAAGATCGTCTGGATTTCCTTTGACGCTTCTTTATAGGCGTCCATGCGCGGCTTGACGATGGTCAGGTCCGGGCACAGCTTCAAGGCGTGACGGGAAGACATGGCCGAGCGCACGCCATAGGCCCGCGCCTCGTAGTTGCAGGTGGCGATCACCCCACGCCGGTCCGCCGAGCCGCCCACGGCCAGGGGCTTTTGCGCCAGGCTCGGGTCATCGCGCATCTCGATGGCGGCGTAGAAGCAATCACAGTCGACGTGGATGATTTTGCGCTGCGTCATATAAAGGGGTGTGGTCCTACGGGTGGCCAGTATCGCATTCACCCCTGTATATAGCACCAGTAGTTTGAATCTTCCGTCTGAGTGGTAGGAAATTTCGCCAATGAATTTATTTTCTCAATCGAAATCGGCAATCCGATAGAGCTGAAAGCCACGGCCTGACTGGCCCCAAGCCCTTTCGGAAACCCACCCCGGCACGCTAACCGATTGAAGCAGAAGCGCTTTTCCTGGAATCTACGGTTGACACACCGAAGTTCCTCTGTAGAATGCCGACACACAGACGCGGGATGGAGCAGTCTGGTAGCTCGTCGGGCTCATAACCCGAAGGTCGTCGGTTCAAATCCGGCTCCCGCAACCAAACATCAAAAAAGGCTACTCGAAAGAGTGGCCTTTTTTGTGCGCGCTGATTTTGTAGTGAGCGGGCTTGCCCCGCGCCAGCGGAATACCTGACACACCGCCGCGCGGGGCGAGCCCGCTCACTACAAAAGCGTTTTCAATCGGGAACTTAGGTGGGCTGAGTGGCTAATTCACACTTATTTGACTCATATGGCCATTAACGGTTGACACCCCGCCGCTGGACTGTAGAATGCCGCCCACAGACGCGGGATGGAGCAGTCTGGTAGCTCGTCGGGCTCATAACCCGAAGGTCGTCGGTTCAAATCCGGCTCCCGCAACCAAACATCAAAAAAGGCTACTCGAAAGAGTGGCCTTTTTTGTATCCGGTGAAAAAGTTCTTCTGAAACAATGACATGGCATATTTCATGAAACCCTACACGGTTTGTTGAGTCCATGTCTTTGCAAGCTATGCTCAATGCTCAAGCGCTACCCTCTACGACCAATGGCCGCTGTCGCCGCCCCCGGCGATACGCGTTAATATTTGTAATTATTTTGTCCATAGGGATTGGTAACTTGGCTGGATACCTCCATCCTGTCGCGCACAATCCACGAGGTGATTGATGCGCGCCAACTCGTCTGAACCACAAGACACTGTCACAGCAGAACAACCGATCACTCCCACTCGTTTGCGTTGGCTGGATCTGTTGAGCAAATACCGTCAGCCCATCGGGTTGGCCGTTACCCTGTTGCTGTTCGCAATCGCCCTGATCGCCTGCCGGCACCTGCTGCTGGAACTGGACCTCTACGCCCTCCACGACTCGATCCTGGAAGTGCCCAAGCCTGCCCTGCTCGGTGCGTTTGCCGCCGCCGTGGCCGGTTTCATCATTCTGTTGGGCTACGAGTTTTCGGGGGCGCGTTATGCCGGCGTGAAGCTGCCGGCCAAGACCCTGGCTCTTGGTGGTTTTACCGCCTTCGCCATCGGCAATGCCATTGGCTTGTCGATGCTCTCGGGCGGCTCAGTGCGTTACCGTTTATATGCACGTCATGGCATCGGGGCTTCGGAAGTGGCCCACATGACCGTGTTTGCCAGCCTGGCCCTCGGCACCGCCTTGCCACCCCTGGCAGCATTGGCGACATTGAGCAACCTGCCCGCTGCCGCGACCTACCTGCACCTGCCACAGATGGTGCTCGGCGGTATTGCAGGCGCGGTGCTGCTGCTGTCGACCGTGCTGTGCATCGGCATTTATCGTCGCAGGTTGCCGGAACAACCCTACCCCGACAACCTGCTGGTCAAGGCTGGCCGTCGTACCCTGCGCCTGCCGGGCCGCCGCCTGACGTTCCTGCAGCTGATCATCACCGCGCTGGACGTCGCCGCCGCTGCAACCGTCCTTTATATGCTGCTGCCGGAAGCGCCACCGTTCGGCCCGTTCCTGCTGGTGTACCTGCTGGCCCTGGCGGCGGGTGTACTCAGTCACGTACCGGGCGGCGTGGGTGTATTTGAAGCCATCCTGCTGGCCGCCTTTGCCGACAAGCTCGGCGCCGCGCCGCTGGCCGCCGCCCTGTTGCTGTACCGGATGATCTACGTGGTACTGCCGCTGTTGATCGCCTGTGTGTTCCTGCTGGTCAACGAAGCCCAGCGCTTGTTCCAGACCCAGCAGAGCCTGCGGGTTGCATCAGGCCTGGCGGCGCCGGTACTGGCCGTACTGGTTTTTTTGTCAGGCGTGGTCCTGCTGTTTTCCGGCGCCACGCCAGAAATCGACTCACGCCTGGAAAACATCGGCTTTCTGATTCCCCACCGCCTGATTGACGCCTCCCACTTTGGCGCCAGCCTGATCGGTGTGCTCTGCCTGCTGCTCGCCCAAGGCCTGCGCCGACGCTTGTCGGCAGCCTGGATGCTGACGATGGTGCTGCTGCTGACCGGCGCCCTGCTCTCGCTGCTCAAGGGCTTCGACTGGGAAGAAGCCAGCCTGATGATCATGACCGCCGTGCTGCTGGCGATCTTCCGTCGCTCGTTCTACCGCGCCAGCCGCCTGACTGAACTGCCGTTCTCGCCGCTGTACCTGGTGGCCAGTGTCTGCGTGCTGGGCGCTTCGATCTGGTTGCTGCTGTTTGCCTACCAGGACGTGCCGTACAGCCATCAACTGTGGTGGCAATTCACCCTGGACGCCAACGCCCCCCGTGGCTTGCGTTCGTTGCTGGGTGCCGCCGTGCTGCTGGTGATCGTGTCACTGACCTGGCTGCTGCGCACCGCACGCCCGGTCATCCACCTGCCGACTCCGGATGAGCTGGAACGCGCCACCAAGATCCTGATGGCCTCGTCTCAGCCTGACGGCGGCCTCGCGCTGACCGGCGACAAGGCGCTGCTGTTCCACCCCAACGATGAAGCCTTCCTGATGTACGCCCGTCGCGGGCGCAGCCTGGTGGCCTTGTATGACCCGATCGGCCCGACCCAACCCCGGGCCGAGATGATCTGGCAGTTCCGTGACCTGTGCGACATCCACCACGCCCGCCCGGTGTTCTACCAAGTGCGCGCCGAGAACCTGCCGTACTACATGGACATCGGCCTCACCGCGATCAAACTGGGTGAAGAAGCCCGCGTCGACCTGAAACGCTTTGACCTGGAAGCCAAGGGCAAAGAGATGAAGGATTTGCGCTACACCTGGAACCGTGGCACCCGGGACGGCCTGTCCCTGGAGATCTTCGATCCGGGCCACGCACCGATGGATGAACTCAAGGTCATTTCCGACGCCTGGTTGACCGGCAAGAACGTGCGGGAAAAAGGCTTTTCCCTGGGACGCTTCAGTGACGACTACCTCAAGCACTTTCGCATCGCGATCATTCGCTTCGAAGGGCGCCCGGTGGCCTTCGCCAACTTGCTCGAGACTTACAACCACGACCTGGCCAGCCTCGATCTGATGCGCGCCCACCCAGACGCACCCAAGCTGACCATGGAGTTCATGATGGTCGGCCTGATCCAACATTATAAGAACCATGACTACGCCCGCTTCAGCCTCGGCATGGTGCCGTTGTCGGGCCTGCAACCGCGTCGCGGCGCCCCGTTGACCCAGCGCCTGGGTTCGATGGTGTTCCGCCGTGGCGAGCAGTTGTATAACTTCCAAGGTTTGCGCCGCTTCAAAGACAAGTTCCAGCCTGACTGGGAACCCCGTTACATGGCCGTGCCCGCAGGACTTGATCCGCTGGTGGCACTGGCCGATACCGCCGCCCTGATCGCGGGCGGCTTGACTGGATTGGTGAAACGCTGATGATTCGACGCTCCTGGCGGTATGTATTGGCCTTTGTAGTGCTGCTCGCCCTGATCCTGGGTGGCGGCTATTGGTACTGGAACCGCCCTGCCCCGCAACCGACCCTGGAGCAATTGCCCCAGGCCGACGGCTCTGTCATGACCCGCGTCACCCCGGCCGGCACGGCCAAAGCCCGCGTTGCCGTTGCGGTGCTGGCCGCTGACACCTTGAGCGACAGCCAACTGATTGCCCTGAGCCAGGGCGGCAAGGCACAGATTGTCCAAGTGGTCTTGCCCAAAGATGACTGCACGTTGCAGGAGCAAGCCCTGCAAGGCGCCCTGAGCCAACTCAAGGGCCCGGCAACCCTCGTCAGCGGCATCGGCCCTGGCGCAGCGCTGGCATGGCGCTGGCTGGCCGCACAGAGCGACGACAAGGCCAACGCCATCTCCGTCGGCTTCGCCATGACGCAGGAAGGCTGCAAGGACCCATTGCCAAAAACCTCTGCCCACGGCAGCTGGCTGGTGGCCTGGAACGATAACCCTGACGATGATGCCGCCAGTTTCGTACGCGATACGCCGCGCGCAACCACCAGCATCAGTGACTACGACATTCACTACCCGCAAGTGCTGAACAACGAACTGCGCAAGCAGCTGGTGGGTTCGGACAACGGCGGCCTGGCCATTCCCGTGGTGGAAGTGCCCGCCGGCCAAGCCAAGGACACCGTGACCCTGTTCCTCTCCGGTGATGGCGGCTGGCGCGACCTGGACCGCGACGTGGCCGGCGAGATGGCCAAGATCGGCTACCCGGTGGTGGGCATCGACACCCTGCGCTACTACTGGCAGCACAAGACCCCGGAACAAAGCGCCAAGGACCTCACCGAGCTGATGCAGCACTATCGGCAGAAGTGGGGCACCAAGCGCTTCGTGCTGACCGGCTATTCGTTCGGCGCCGACGTACTGCCGGCCATCTACAACCGCCTGCCGGAAAACGAGCAACAACGCGTAGATGCAATCATCCTGCTGGCATTCGCCCGCACCGGCAGCTTTGAGATTGAAGTGGAAGGCTGGCTGGGCAACGCCGGTAAAGAAGCCGCCACCGGCCCGGAAATGGCCAAGCTGCCAGCGGACAAAGTGGTGTGCATCTACGGTGCCGAAGAAGTCGACGAGAGTGGCTGCACCGACAAGACGGCCGTGGGCGAAGCCGTGAAGCTGCCTGGCGGGCATCACTTCGATGAGAACTACCCGGCGCTGGCCAAGCGGTTGGTGGACATCATCGTGAAGCACCAGGCCAAGGATAAAGCCGAGTAATTCCAGGCCTACACAGGCTTATGTGGGGCTGGCTTGTGTGGGAGCTGGCTTGCCTGCGATGCAGTCACCACGGTGTGTCAGTTACACCGGAGTGATGCTATCGCAGGCAAGCCAGCTCCCACATTTGTTTTGTGGTGTTGCCGAGATCTAGCGCGGTTCGATGTGGGCAATCATCAACTGCACCGTTTCATTGCCGCGAAACTCGTTCACATCCAGCTTGTAGGCCAATTCCACCCACTTCACCGTCGGGTTCGGCCAGACCTCCCGGTCCACCCCAAACGCAATCCCGTCCAGCTTCACCGACCCGCACTCGGTCTTGAGTACCACTTTGAGGTGGCGCTCCCCTACCACACGCTGCTCCACCAACTGGAACACCCCGTGAAACACCGGCTCGGGAAAGTGCTGGCCCCAGGGACCTGCGTGGCGCAGTGCGCGGGCCAACTCCAGGTGAAACTCTTCCACGGCCAGGGTGCCGTCGGACAGCAGGCGCCCGGTCAGGTCTTCTTCACGCAGTTGCCGACGCACTTCCGCATCAAAGGCTTCGGCAAACAGTGGGAAGTTTTCCTCAGACAATGTCAGACCCGCCGCCATGGCGTGGCCGCCGTATTTGGCGATCAGGTTGGGGTGCTGGCTCGCGACCACCGCCAGCGCATCACGGATGTGAAAGCCCTGCACCGAGCGTCCAGAGCCCTTGAGCAGGCCGTCACCGGCGTCGGCGAAGGCAATGGTCGGGCGGAAGTAACGCTCTTTCATGCGCGACGCCAAAATCCCGATCACGCCCTGGTGCCACTCCGGGTCGAACAGGCACAAGCCGTAAGGCATTGACTCCACCGGCAGGTCCTTGAGCTGGGCCAAGGCCTCGCGCTGCATGCCCTGCTCGATGGATTTACGGTCCTGGTTCATGCCATCCAGCTGCGCGGCCATTTCACGCGCGGCAGCAAAATCCGTGGTGAGCAGGCATTCAATGCCCAGGCTCATGTCATCCAGGCGCCCGGCTGCGTTCAGGCGCGGCCCGAGGATAAAACCGAGGTCGGTGGAGGTGATGCGCGCGGCATCACGCTTGGCCACTTCGAGGATCGCCTTGATCCCCGGCCGCGCACGCCCGGCGCGAATGCGCTCCAGGCCCTGATGCACGAGGATGCGGTTGTTCGCGTCCAGGGGCACCACGTCGGCCACGCTGCCCAGGGCGACGAGGTCGAGCAGTTCGCCAATGTTGGGCTGCGGCTTGTTCTCGTACCAACCCAGGCTGCGCAGGCGCGCACGCAGGGCCATCAGCACGTAGAAGATCACGCCTACACCAGCCAGGGCCTTGCTTGGGAACTCACAGCCGGGCTGGTTCGGGTTGACGATAGCGTCGGCCAGCGGCAGTTCGTCGCCGGGCAAGTGGTGGTCTGTCACCAGGACTTTCAGCCCCGCGGCTTTCGCCGCCGCCACGCCTTCGACGCTGGAGATGCCGTTGTCCACGGTGATCAGCAACTGCGGCTTGCGCTGCAGGGCCACGGCGACGATTTCGGGGGTGAGACCGTAGCCGTATTCGAAGCGGTTCGGCACCAGGTAATCGACATGGGCCGCGCCGAGCAGACGCAAGCCCAGGGTGCCCACTGTGCTGGCCGTGGCGCCGTCGGCGTCGAAGTCACCGACGATGAGAATCCGCTGGCGCTGCTCCAAGGCGGTCACCAGCAAGTCCACGGCAGCATCGATGCCTTTGAGTTGCTGGTAGGGAATCAACCGCGCCAGGCTTTTATCCAGCTCGGCTTCCGACTGCACCCCGCGTGCGGCATAGAGACGGGTCAACAGCGGCGGCAATTCACCGAGAAACGGCAGGACAGCAGGCAAGGGGCGGGGATCGATACGCATGGGGTGAAAGGTGCTTCTCTTCTAATACAACGGTTAAACAGCAATTCTGAATACAACACAAATCAACTGTGGGAGCTGGCTTGCCTGCGATAGCGGTGGGTCAGTTGGCACATCTGCTGCCGATACACCGCTATCGCAGGCAAGCCAGCTCCCACACAAAGAGTTCCTGCCCGTTCAGTCGCGTCCGCCAGCCAGCCATTGCAATTGCACTTCATGCTGGCCACGGTCGTCGGTGACGAAGATCGTGCCTTCGCTGATCATCACGTCCCACTTGATCACCCGGGGCATGTCCTTGGCCAGTGTCTCAAGGACTTCCTGCGGTACGGCGGCGATGTGCACGTTTTTCAGATTGTTCGCCACTGGCACGACCTTGCCTTCCCACACACGCAGGCTGCCGTAGGCCAGCAGGCTGGTGCGTTCGGTACGACGCGAGCACCAGGTCAGGCGGTCGGCGTCGGGTTGGCCGACTTCGATCCAGTGCAGCACCCGGTCATCCAGGCTTTTTTCCCACAGGGCGGGTTCGTCTACGTCCGACAGGCCACGTCCGAACGACAGCTGCTCGTTGTACCAGAGGGCGTAGGCCAGCAGGCGCACGGTCATGCGTTCTTCGGTTTCCGAAGGATGGCGGGCGATGGTCTGTTTGACACTCTCGTACACCGAGCGGTCGAGGTCGGTGAGGTTGAGTTCGAATTTATAGGTCGTGGACGGCTGGGCCATGAACGGGCTTCTAGAGACAGGGAAAGGCGGCCAGTCTAACCGATGGCGAGGTCATTCAACGAATACTGAGCTGCATCATCCTTATCACTGGGCCCCTCGCCTATGTTAAAAGGCATTCCACCACAGCCCTGCACAGACAAGGATCCTCATGTCGTTTAACGCCAAACCGCTTGCCGGCCTGAAAGTCATCGAACTGGGCACCCTGATTGCCGGGCCGTTCGCCTCGCGTATCTGCGCCGAATTCGGCGCCGAGGTGATCAAGGTCGAATCCCCGGATGGCGGCGACCCGCTGCGCAAATGGCGCAAGCTGTATGAAGGCACTTCGCTGTGGTGGTTCGTGCAGGCCCGTAATAAAAAATCGCTGACGCTGAACCTCAAGCACCCGGACGGCCTGGCAATTCTCAAGCAACTGCTGGCAGACGCCGACATCCTGATCGAGAACTTCCGCCCCGGCGTGCTGGAAAAACTCGGCCTGAGCTGGGAAACCCTGCATGCACTGAACCCGAAATTGGTGATGGTGCGGCTGTCGGGCTTTGGCCAGACCGGGCCGATGAAAGACCAGCCGGGGTTCGGCGCCGTGGGCGAGTCCATGGGCGGGTTGCGCTACATCACCGGGTTCGAGGATCGCCCGCCCGTGCGCACCGGCATCTCCATCGGCGATTCGATTGCGGCCTTGTGGGCGGTGATCGGTGCGCTGATGGCGTTGCGTCACCGCGAGGTCAACGGCGGGCTCGGCCAGGTGGTGGATGTGGCGCTGTACGAAGCCATTTTCGCCATGATGGAAAGCATGATTCCGGAGTTCGACGTGTTCGGTTTCATTCGCGAGCGCACCGGCAACATCATGCCCGGCATCACGCCCTCTTCCATCCACACCAGTGCCGACGGCAAGCACGTGCAGATCGGCGCCAACGGTGATGCGATCTTTAAGCGTTTCATGAGCGCCATCGGCCGTGACGACCTGGCCAACGACCCCGCGCTGGCCAGCAATGATGGGCGTGACAGCCGCCGTGATGAGCTATACGGCGTGATTGATCGCTGGGTCAATTCGTTGCCGCTGGAGCAGGTGGTCGACCAACTCAACAAGGCCGAAGTGCCTGCCAGCCGTATCTACAGTGCCGAAGACATGCTGGGCGACCCGCAGTTTCTCGCCCGGGAAATGTTCCTCAAGGCGCGGTTGCCAGGGGGCAAGGACTTCAAGATGCCTGGCATCGTGCCCAAGCTTTCCGATACGCCAGGCAGTTGTGAATGGGTGGGCCCACAATTGGGTGAACACAACAGCGTAGTGCTCAATGAGCTGGGCTACGACGCCCTGGCCATCACCCGCTTGCGCGAGGCTGGCGCGATCTGATGGCTCGCCGCGCCAGGCGCTGGTTCAGGCAAGTGTGCCTCGCCATGGTCATGCTCTGCAGTGGGTGGCCACTCTTGGCCAACGCCGAGGACACCTTGATCTGGCTGCTGCGCGACTTGCCGCCACTGACCATTTTCGAAGGACCACAGAAAGGCCAGGGCGCGCTGGACGCGCTGTTGCCGATGCTCAAGGAGCGGCTGCCGGAATATCGGCACCAGATCCTGCACGTCAATCGCGCCCGCGGCACGCAAATGCTGCGCGAGCCCTCGTTCACCTGCGACCCTTCGCTGCTGTGGACACCTGAGCGGGCCAGCTACGTGGTGTTTTCGGACCAGGCCTTTGTGGTGGCCAGCAACGTGGTGATGATCCGCCGCAGCAAAGAGCAAGCGATGGCGCCCTATATCGTCGACGGCCAGTTTGACCTGCAGGCGTTTCTCGAAGCGCGCAATGCACGCCTGGGGGCAATTGCCGAGCGCAGCTATGGCCCGGCCATCGACGAGCGGCTCAAGCACGCCGCGCCTCATCGACTTGCCCTGCATTACGGTAACGACGCGCTCGGTAGCCTGTTGCAGATGCAGCGTCTTGGCCGACTGGAGGCGGTACTGGGCTATTGGACGGAAATTCGTTACCACGCTCAGCAGCAGGGTATCGACCCCCAGGATCTGGTGTTCTTCCCGATAAAAGGTTCCGCGCCCTACCAACGCACCTATATCGGCTGCTCCGACACCACCCAAGGGCGACAGGCTATCGAACGCATCAATGCGGTACTGCGAGATATCCCACAACGGGAAGTACAACAGTCTTACGCCTCATGGCTGGACCCTGCCACACGCGAGCGTTACCTGTCGGATAACCCGAGCTTTTTCCAGGATTCACCCGTCCCCTGACAAATCCCAGGCAAAAAGAAACCCCGAAGAGTGGGGAGACACTTCGGGGTTAAACGTGGCCTACAAAGACCAGTACGACAAGCCACAAACACCGGAGCACAATGCTTGCTCTTGCCGTTATAAAGTCTGACCGGCCATGATGTAGGAAGTTTCCTCAGATAAACTTTTCTTCATGCCACGGCAGCGTTGCGTGTCTGGGCAGCGTTTCTCAGGGCAGCGATGACGGAAGGTTCCAGGCGCCCTTCGGCGATTTTCAGGTCTCGCAGCAAACAGTCCACCACATCCACCAGCACGCGCTTGTCCATCAATTGCGCCCGGTCGACTTCACGCTCGACGACGATAGCGCCAGCAGGATTCTTCACGGTCACCAGGCACTCGCCCTGCACACCTGAGGTGGTCAGCGTAACCTGATAAGGGCTCAGTGCTTCTTCGAGCAATAGGCTGATACTTTCCATCTCGATCACCACTCAATAGTTCGGGAACAATCGGTTCAACGGGAGCTGCATCTATCCTAAGTGACTGTTTGTGACGTAGGAAAGTTCGCTTTATCGTCTTTATGGGGTCGTCAGGGGTGACGGATTCCAGCATGCGCTTGCAACATGACAACGAAAAAACGGCGCACATACCTGCTTACGCAATGGGCGGCTGTTTTGGGGTTTGCCGAAGGCTGCTAGCTGAGGTGAATCCTATACTCGGTGAGCGCTGAACAGGCTGTTATGCCGATAAAAGCGCATGTCAAAAGGCCCTTATTGCGAAGGATGAAGACAATGCTGGAACACGACAAAGAGCAAGCGGCGTTAGAGAAGATTCACGCCGACATATCACGCATCTATGCGGAGCAACGCAAACTCACGGCTGAAACACACAAGATAACCCGTGAAAATTTCTGGTACCCCCTGGGGGTGGTAATGGCCATGTTTACGGCGTTCAGCACCGTGTTGGCCATCGCGCAGAAACTTCTAACGTAGCCGCTCACGCCAAGCCGGGCCTGCCAGAAACAAAAAACGCCGCTGCCCCAAGGAAGGGACAGCGGCGTTTTTGTCTACGTGGCTTGCCTTACAGCGGCTTGCCCCGGTTGCCATGCTGGCTCACAAACGCCTGCACCGCCTTCAAGTCATTGGCCAATACCGTGCAGCGCTCTTCACGCTCGAACAGGTCAGCCAAGTGCACCGGCAATTCCAGCGCCTTGCCCACGCCGGCTTTCTCCACAGCCTCCGGGAATTTCACCGGGTGCGCAGTGCCCAGGATCACCATCGGGATATCCAGGCTGCGACGGCATTCGCGGGCGGCCTTCACACCGATGGCGGTGTGCGGGTCGAGCAGTTCGCCGGTCTGGGCATAGACTTCTGCGATGGTTTCGCAGGTCTGCGCATCGTCCACGGCCAGCGAGTCGAACAGCTTGCGGGTTTCGGTCCAGCGCTCTTCATCCACGCTGAAGCCGCCGCCGCTCTTGAAGGTGTCCATCAAGCCGGCAATCGCCGCACCGTTGCGACCGTGCATGTCGAACAGCAGGCGTTCGAAGTTCGACGAAACCATGATGTCCATGGACGGCGACAGCGTGGCGTGCAGGGTTTCCTTGACGTACTGGTTGCCGCTCATGAAGCGGTGCAGGATGTCATTGCGATTGGTGGCGACGATCAACTGGTTGATCGGCAGGCCCATGTTGCGCGCCAGGTAGCCGGCGAAGATGTCACCGAAGTTACCGGTTGGCACCGAGAACGACACCGAACGCGCCGGGCCGCCCAACTGCAGGGAGGCGTGGAAGTAGTAGACGATCTGGGCCATGATCCGTGCCCAGTTGATCGAGTTCACCGCCACCAGTCGCGTGCCCTTCAGGAAGCTCTGGTCAGCGAAGCTGTTCTTGACCATTTCCTGGCAGTCATCGAAGTTGCCTTCGATGGCGATGTTGTGGATGTTGTCACCAAAGATGGTGGTCATCTGGCGACGTTGTACTTCCGACACGCGCTTGTGCGGGTGCAGGATGAAGATGTCGACGTTTTCGCAGTGCTTGCAGCCTTCGATGGCGGCCGAACCGGTATCACCGGAGGTGGCACCGATGATCACCACGCGCTCGCCGCGCTTTTGCAGCACGTAATCCAGCAGGCGACCCAGCAGTTGCAGGGCGAAGTCCTTGAACGCCAGGGTCGGGCCGTGGAACAGCTCCAGGACCCACTCGTTGCCGTTCAGCTGGCGCAGAGGCGCGATGGCGTTGTGGGAAAACACGCCGTAGGTCTCTTCCAAAATCTTCTTGAAGTCTGCATCCGGAATGCTGCCGGTGACGAACGGGCGCATCACGCGGAAGGCCAGTTCGTGGTACGGCAGGCCGGCCCAGGAGGCGATTTCTTCCTGGGTGAAGCGTGGCAGGTTTTCCGGCACGTACAGGCCGCCGTCAGTGGCAAGGCCTGCCAGCAAAACGTCTTCGAAATTCAGGGCCGGTGCCTGGCCGCGGGTACTGATATAACGCATGACTGGCTCCTCTAGAGCATTCTTGAACAAGGGCCGCCGAACCTGCGGGGCCCTTGCAGCAAAACCATTAGTTCAGGTGTTCGACGCGGATCCGCACCACCGGGCCGACCACGCCTTGCAGGGCTTCGAGGGCGGCGATGGCATCGTTGATGTGCTGCTCGAGCACGCGGTGGGTCAGCAGGATCATCGGCACCTGGCCGTTTTGCTCCTCGACTTCCTTCTGCATGATCGACTCGATATTGATGCCGCGCTCCGACAGGATGCTGGCGACCTGGGCCAATACGCCCGGGTGGTCCTGGGCCTGGATGCGCAGGTAGTAGGCGCTCTCGCAAGCTTCGATCGGCAGGATCGGATGGGCCGACAGCGAGTCCGGCTGGAAGGCCAGGTGCGGCACGCGGTTTTCCGGGTCGCTGGTCATGGCGCGGACCACGTCCACCAGGTCGGCGATGACCGACGAAGCCGTTGGCTCCATGCCGGCGCCGGCGCCGTAGAACAGGGTGGAACCTGCCGCATCACCGTTGACCATCACCGCGTTCATCACGCCATTGACGTTGGCGATCAGGCGGTCGGCCGGGATCAGCGTCGGGTGCACACGCAGTTCGATACCGGCCGGTGTGCTGCGCGCCACGCCCAGGTGCTTGATGCGGTAGCCCAGCGCTTCGGCGTAGTTCACGTCGGCAGTGGTCAGTTTGGTGATGCCTTCGGTGTAGGCCTTGTCGAACTGCAGCGGAATACCAAAGGCGATGGAGGCCAGGATGGTCAGCTTGTGCGCTGCGTCGATGCCTTCCACGTCGAAAGTCGGGTCGGCTTCGGCGTAACCCAGGGCCTGGGCTTCGGCCAGCACGTCTTCGAACGTACGGCCCTTCTCGCGCATTTCGGTGAGGATGAAGTTACCGGTGCCGTTGATGATGCCGGCCACCCAGTTGATACGGTTGGCGGACAGGCCTTCACGGATCGCCTTGATCACCGGGATGCCACCGGCCACGGCGGCTTCGAATGCCACGATCACGCCCTTCTCGCGGGCCTTGGCGAAGATCTCGTTGCCGTGCACGGCGATCAGCGCCTTGTTGGCGGTGACCACGTGCTTGCCGTTCTCAATGGCCTTGAGCACCAACTCACGGGCCACGGTATAGCCGCCGACCAGTTCGATGACGATATCGATCTCAGGGTTGGTGGCAACAGCGAACACATCGTTGGTAATCGCAATACCGGTCGTTTCGAACTGAGGCTTTGGCGAACGTGTGGCAATTTGTGCCACTTCAATCCCGCGACCTGCACGGCGGGAAATTTCCTCAGCGTTACGCTGAAGTACGTTAAAGGTGCCGCCACCGACGGTCCCTAACCCACAGATGCCTACTTTGACCGGTTTCACTGAAGAACTCCCCATGAAACGGCCGACACGAGGTCGGCCGTGGAAAACAGCCGCACGACTGCGGCTTTCAATTAGTGGCCCGCCGACTCATCAGCGGGCCATGATCGTCAAAGGTTCGACGATGCTGGTTTATTTGGCACTCAGCGCCAGTTTGGCAACTTGTGGTGCCGGCTGGTAGCCCGGAATCACTTGGCCGTCAGCCAAAACGATGGCCGGTGTACCGTTCACGCCAATGGACTGGCCCAGGGCGAACTGCTTGGAAACCGGGTTGGCGCACTTGGCTGCCTTGATTTCCTTGCCATCGACCATCTTGTCCATGGCCGCTTTCTTGTCGGCCGAGCACCACACGGCTTGCAGCTGCTCGTCACCCGGCGAGCCCAGGCCCTGGCGCGGGAACGCTACGTAACGCACTTCCACACCCAGCTTGTTCAGCGCAGGCACTTCGGCGTGCAGCTTGTGGCAGTACGGGCAAGTGGTGTCGGTGAACACGGTGATGTGGGTCTTGGTCTCGCCAATGGCCGGGTAAACCACGGTTTCAGCCACCGGGATGCCGTTGATCAGCTTGGACACGCCCAGGCGCTCGGCTTTCTCGGTCAGGTTGACCGGCTTGCCGTCCTTCAATTGGAACAGGTAGCCCTGGACGATGTACTGGCCATCGGCACTGGCGTACAGAACACGGCTGCCCTTGAGCTTGACTTCATACAGGCCGGCCATGGGGCTGGCGCTGATGCTTTCGATCGGGGTATCGAGCTGCAGGTTGGCCAGGCTCTTGCGGATGGTCTGCTCGGCAGCGTCATCGGCAAACGCAAAGGTGGAAACCAACGCAATGGCTGCGGCGGCAATAATCTGGGTCAAGCGCATGGGAACTCCTGAAGGCAGATGCAGGGACGGAAGCAGTCGCACCGATGTGGAAACCCGGGCGTGGGCCATCCCCTTTGCTAACCGGCAAAGCCTACCACAGTTGGGCCGCAGGGCAGCCCGTGGCGGGATAAATTGGCGGTTTTCAGCCTCGCGGGTGATGTTTGGCGTGCATATCTTGTAAACGTGCGCGGGCCACATGGGTATAGATCTGGGTTGTGGATAAATCGCTGTGGCCGAGCAGCATCTGAACCACACGCAAATCCGCACCGTGGTTGAGCAAATGCGTGGCAAAGGCATGGCGCAACGTGTGGGGCGACAGTGCCTTGCCGATCCCGGCGACCTTGGCCTGGTGCTTGATGCGGTGCCAGAAGGTTTGGCGCGTCATCTGCTCGCCGCGCAGGCTCGGGAACAGCACATCACTGGGTCGCCCACCGAGCAGTTCGCTGCGCCCATCACGCATATAGCGCTCCACCCACACAATGGCCTCCTCGCCCATCGGCACCAGCCGCTCCTTGCTGCCCTTGCCCATCACCCGCAACACGCCTTGGCGCAGGTTGACTTGCTCCAGGGTCAAGCTGATCAGCTCCGTCACCCGCAGGCCGCAGGCATACAGCACCTCCAGCATCGCGCGGTCGCGCTGGCCGATGGCTTCACTCAGGTCGGGGGCGGCGAGCAAGGCATCGACGTCAGCTTCCGACAGGGATTTTGGCAATGGCCGACCGAGTTGCGGCATATCGACTTGCAGGGTTGGGTCGAGGGCGATCAGTTTTTCGCGCAGCAGGTAGCGATAGAAGCCACGCACGCCCGAGAGAAATCGCGCAGTGGAGCGTGGCTTGTAGTTTTGTTCCAAACGCCAGGCCAGATGGTCGAGGATCAGCTCGCGGCCAGCATTGATCAGCTCAAGGTTTTTTTCCTGTAGCCAGCCGTTGAACAGAGCCAAGTCGCTGCGGTAGGCCTGTCGCGTGTTGTCTGACAGGCCTTTTTCCAGCCAAAGGGCGTCGAGGAAGCGGTCGATCAGGGGGTGGTCAATGGCGGGCATGGGGGCTCAGGCGGATTACTGTAGTGTCTGTTAGATCCTATCGCAGGCAAGCCAGCTCCCACAGGGGTTTTGTGTCGGGTCACTGATTTGTACCCACCACCGATCAAATGTGGGAGCTGGCTTGCCTGCGATGGCCGTGGCTCGGTCCAGGATCAGTCTACAAATCCAGGCAGCACAGGCACCGGACGCTTGTCGGCATCGATGGCCACAAAGCTGAACACACCCTGGATTGCCTTCTCGCGACCATCGGCACTCATGCTCTCAACGAACACTTGCACTTCAACCTTGAGGCTGGTGTTGCCGACCTTGATCACTCGGCCGATCAGTTCAACGATGGAGCCGGCAGGAATTGCGTGGTTGAAGTCGATGCGGTCGGTAGACACGGTCACCAACGGCAACCGGCAAAAACGCGTGGCCGTAATGAACGACACTTCATCCATCCAGGCCAGGGCGGTGCCGCCGAACAGGGTGTTGTGGTGGTTGGTGGTCGGCGGGAACACGGCCTTGGTCACGTGGGTGACGGAGAGGTCGGTGCGGCGCTGGATTTCTTCAAGGCGGGTGGTCATAAACAAATACCGGGACTAGACAAATTTCAGGCACAAAAAAGCAGCCCGTAGGCTGCTTTTTTCTGCATCGGGAAGCTGGACTTAAGCCAGTTTTTCCTTGATGCGAGCTGCTTTACCGGACAGGTCACGCAGGTAGTACAGCTTGGCTTTACGTACGTCACCGCGACGCTTGACGGCCATGCTGTCGATTTGCGGGCTGTAGGTCTGGAAAGTACGCTCTACGCCAACACCGTTGGAGATTTTACGAACAGTGAAAGCACTGTTCACACCACGGTTACGCTTGGCGATTACCACGCCTTCGAACGCTTGCAGACGCGAACGGTCGCCTTCCTTCACTTTCACCTGAACGACAATGGTGTCGCCCGGGGCAAAGGTAGGGATCTCTTTGGTCATCTGCTCTGCTTCGAGTGCAAGGATGATTTTGTTAGTCATGCTGTGCTCCTAAGGTAAGTCAATGGACCTACCATCGATACGTTGTTAACTATCGTCCCGCGCGAGGATGTATTCCTCGAGCAGCTTCTTCTCTTCTCCAGAAAGCGAGCGGCTTTCCAGAAGATCGGCGCGTCGTTCATAGGTCCTACCAAGGGACTGCTGTAAACGCCAACGCCGGATGTGTGCGTGATTGCCACTTAGCAATACGTCGGGAACACGCTGATCCGCATACACCTCCGGTCGGGTGTAGTGCGGGCAATCCAGCAAACCATCCGTGAAGGAATCTTCCTCCGCGGAGTCCGCATGCCCTAAAGCTCCAGGCAGCAGTCGTGTAACCGCATCTATCAGGACCATCGCCGGCAGCTCGCCGCCAGACAGGACATAGTCCCCAATCGACCACTCTTCATCGACATGAGCTTCAATAAACCGCTCGTCAATGCCTTCATAGCGACCGGCAATCAGGATCAGTGCTTCCTCATTCGCCAGTTCGCGGACCCCAGCCTGTTTCAGCTGACGGCCTTGAGGGGACAGGTAAATTACCTTCGCCTTCTCCCCGGCAGCTGCCTTGGCCTGAACCAATGCGTCTTCCAGGGGCTTGATCTTCATCACCATGCCCGGGCCACCGCCAAATGGGCGATCGTCCACAGTGTGATGTCGATCCGTCGTGTAGTCTCGCGGGTTCCAACAGGTGAGCTGCAAGAGCCCCTGTTTCACCGCCCGACTGGTGATGCCGTACTCGCTGATGGCGGAAAACATCTCGGGAAACAAACTGATCACTTCAATGCGCAAATTAGCCACGCTTAGAAGTCCGCGTCCCATTCCACCTTCATCTCGCCCGCGGCCAGGTCGACGGCCAACACGCATTGCTCGGTATACGGCAACAGGCGTTCACGATCATCCAGGCTGCCAGCGCAAGGCTTGACCACCATTACATCATTGGCGCCGGTTTCCAGAAGATGATCGATTTTCCCGAGCAATTGCCCCAGTTGATCAATAACCTTCAGACCTTCCAGCTGGTACCAGTAGTACTCGCCGTCGGTCAATTCAGGGAACAGGTTGCGCGGCACGCAGATCTCATAACCAGCCAGAAGACGAGCTTCTTCACGATCATCAAGACCCTTGAGCTTTGCGACCAGGAACTTATCGCTCCCGCGTCCACTGACCAGCTCGACCTGTTTCACACTCCCTTCGCGCTTGAGCGTCCAGGTCTTGTACTGCAACAGGTTTTCAGTCGGATCAGTAAAGGAATACACCTTCACTTCGCCGCGAACGCCATGAACAGAATAAATCTTGCCGATAACGATCAAATCATCAGCAACAGCTGGCGTCGCGTTCATATCGCTCAGGCCGCAGCCTTAGAAGCGTCCTTCAGCAACTGAGCAACGCGCTCAGAAGGTTGTGCACCAACGCTCAGCCAGTAGGCTACGCGCTCTTGGTTCACGGACAGACGAACTTCTTGACCACGAGCGATCGGGTTGAAGAAGCCAACTTGTTCCTTGTGAGAGCCGTCACGTGGGTTGCGGCTGTCAGTTACGGTCAAGTGGTAAAACGGGCGCTTTTTGGAGCCGCCAAGGGCAAGACGGATTGTTAGCATGTGAACATCGTTCCTGTAGTCGGTGCTGCAAATCTAAATGCACAGCGGGCATAGGTGCCCGAAAGGCCGCATATTCTAAGGAATATCCGGACTTTTGCAAATGTCTTTTTCTGGCGCCTATCGGCATGCCATTCAGATCTGCTATAGAGCCGTCGGTTAAAACGGCGAGTCAGCCCCCGCCAACGGCGGGTTTGCTGGAGATCCCACATCCCTGTGGGTCGGAGCGCAAGCGGGCTTGCGCTCGAATTCTTTACATCTTGGGCATGCCGCCGCCGGGCAACATACCGCCCATGCCGCGCATCATCTTGGCCATGCCGCCTTTGGCAGAGAATTTCTTCATCATCTTCTGCATCTGCTTGTGCTGCTTGATCAAGCGGCCGATGTCCTGCACCTGGGTGCCGGAGCCCATGGCGATCCGACGTTTGCGCGAACCGCTGATCAGCTCAGGGTCGCGGCGCTCGGCCGGGGTCATGGAGTTGATGATGGCTTCCATCTGCTTGAACTGCTTCTCTGCCGCGCCCTGGGCATTGCCCATCTGCGCCAGGTTCACACCGCCGATGTTCGGCAGCTTGTCCATCAGGCCGCCAAGGCCGCCCATGTTCTTCATTTGCTGCAGCTGGTCGCGGAAGTCTTCGAGGTCGAAGCCCTTGCCCTTCTTCAGCTTCTTGGCCAGCTTGTCGGCCTTGTCCTTGTCGAGCGTGGCTTCGGCCTGCTCGATCAGGCTGAGCACGTCGCCCATGCCAAGAATGCGCGAAGCAATACGCTCAGGGTGGAACGGCTCGAGCGCTTCGCTCTTCTCGCCCATACCGATGAACTTGATTGGCTTGCCGGTGATGGCACGTACCGACAGCGCCGCACCGCCACGGGCATCGCCGTCGACCTTGGTGAGGATCACACCGGTCAGTGGCAGTGCGTCGCCGAATGCCTTGGCGGTGTTCGCAGCGTCCTGGCCGGTCATGGCGTCGACCACGAACAGCGTCTCGACCGGGTTGATCGCGGCATGCAGCGCCTTGATCTCGCCCATCATCTCTTCGTCGATGTGCAGGCGACCGGCGGTATCGACGATGACCACGTCGATGAACTTGAGCTTCGCTTCTTTAATAGCAGCGTTGGCGATATCAACCGGCTTCTGGCTCAGGTCGGACGGGAAGAAGGTCACGCCCACTTCGCCTGCCAGCATTTCCAGCTGCTTGATCGCGGCCGGACGGTAGACGTCAGCCGACACCACCATCACGGACTTCTTCTTGCGCTCTTTAAGGAAGCGCGCCAGCTTGCCGGCGGTGGTGGTCTTACCCGCACCCTGCAAACCTGCCATCAATACGACGGCCGGTGGCACGGCGCTGAGGTTCAGGTCTTCGTTGGCCGCGCCCATCAGGCTTTCGAGTTCGGCCTGGACGATCTTCACAAAGGCCTGGCCCGGGGTCAGGCTGCGGGACACTTCGGTGCCCACCGCGCGCTCTTTGACCGAATTGACGAAGTCCTTGACCACAGGCAAGGCCACGTCGGCTTCCAGCAACGCCATGCGCACTTCGCGCAGGGTGTCTTTAATATTGTCCTCGGTCAGCTTGGCCTTGCCGGTGACATGGCGCAGCGTCTGCGAGAGACGGTCAGTCAGATTTTCAAACATGCGCGATCCTTTCAGGCCCTATTCATAGACCGAGGTAATGGCGGCCCAGGCTGTGGTAAATCGCTATTAAAAACAGCGCTCGGCGAGCCTGCGGCGTGGGCAGGTCGCGGATTATAGCGAAGACTGCGCCAGTGCACACCCGCTGTCTGGCCCGGGAGTCTTTCGTGGAACGCAGGGGTATGCCAAACTCAGCGCCTTTCGGGCTTGTCTATCAGGATTTATGGTCCCCTTGTCACCCAGTTTGCTACCCAGCCTCGCCGCCGCCATTCTGTACGCCGCTGCGACCCTCTATCAGGGCACTCGTCTGGCCCAAGGCACCAAAGCGGACAAACGTCTGCTGGTGGGCCTTGGCGTCCTCGCCCTGCTGGCCCATGCCACGAGCCTGTTCACCCACCTGATGACACCGGTCGGCCTGGGCCTGGACTTTTTCAGCGCCGCCAGCCTGATCGCTGCCGCCGTCATCGCGCTGACCCTGCTGGCCTGCTACCGCATTCCCGTCGAGAACCTGCTGGTGCTCCTTTTCCCACTGGGCATGTTGACGGTACTGCTGGCGCATTTCACCCCGACCGGCACCGTGCAGGTCATTGATGAAGAGCCAGGCATCCTCGCGCATATCCTGCTGTCGATCCTCGCCTACGGCATGTTCACCATCGCGGTGTTCCAGGCGCTGCTCCTGCTGCTGCAGGACCACCAGCTCAAAAACAAACACCCGTCCGGGCTGATCAAGAACTTCCCACCGCTGCAAACCATGGAAAGCCTGCTGTTCGGTTTCCTGTGGGCCGGCTGGACGCTGCTGTCGCTGTCGCTGATCTCCGGCTGGCTGTTCGTCGAAAACCTGTTCGCCCAGCACCTAGCGCACAAAACCTTGCTGGCGTGCCTGGCCTGGGTGGTGTTCAGCGTACTGCTGTGGGGCCGCAACCGCCTCGGCTGGCGTGGGCACAAGGCGATCCGCTGGACCCTGGCCGGTTTCTGCCTGCTGATGCTGGCCTATTTCGGCAGCAAGCTGGTTCGCGAATACATCCTGCATATCTGACGGGCAGCGATCATGGACAACTTGCCCCTAGGGCCGATGCTCGCCGTAATTGCCTTGCTGGTGCTATGGGCGGCGCTGTTTACTGCCATCGAAGCCGCACAGCAGCACCTGCTGGCCCTGCGCCCCGGTACACGCCAGGGCGACAAGGCAGCCGCCCGCCTGAGCTTTCCGCGCAACAGCCTGATCTTGTGCAACAGCCTGTGCCGCGCCGCCGTGGTGATTCTCTGCACCCTGCTGGCCATCTACGCCTGGGCCCAGAACGGCCCGTGGCTCGGCTGGCTGATCTCCTGCGCGATCCTGCTGATCCTGGCCGACTACCTGCCCCGCACCCTGGCCACTCGCCACCCGCAAGCCGTGCTGGGTTTCGGCAATACGCTGCTGGGCGTGCCGCTGAAAATCCTCTACCCCTTGGCCTGGCTGCTCAATGGCACCAGCCTGCTGTTGCTGCGCCCGTTCACGCGCACCTCCGGCGTGGTGAAAAAGAGCGACGAGCCGCTGCCCGAGCATGACGACGAGCCGGAACCCGAGGCCGATGCAGGGCGCACCCCCGGCATGCCCGGTATCCATGCCCTGGACAACATCACCGTCAATGACATCCTCGTGCCGCGCAGCGAAGTGGACGGCATCAACCTGGACGATTCGGTCGAGGAAATCATCGAACAACTGCGCACGTCCCAGCGCACGCGCCTGCCGGTGTTCCACAGCGATATCAACCAGGTCGAAGCAGTGCTCAACACCCGGCAGATCCAGCACCTGCTGCCGGATGCCAGCCTGACCAAAGAAGCATTGCTTGCGGCCTGCCACGAGCCCTACTTCGTGCCGGAAAGCACGCCGCTGCAGTTGCAACTACTCAACTTCCACAAGCAGCAGCGGCGCCTGGGCATGGTGGTGGACGAATACGGCGAAGTGCTGGGCATCGTCACCCTGGAAGACATCCTCGAAGAAATCGTCGGCGAATTCGAAAGCGAGCAGAGTGCAGACAACCCGCACATCGAAGCGCAACCCGACGGCCGCTACATCATCGACGGTGCCGCTTCGATCCGCGAGCTGAACAAAAGTCTGGGCTGGCACCTGCCCAGCGACGGCCCCAAGACCCTCAACGGCCTGGTCACCGAAGCACTGGAGACCATTCCCGACTGTGCGGTGTGCCTGAAAATCGGCCGCTACCGCCTGGAGATCCTCGAGACCGAGGACAACCGGGTGAGCAAGGTGCTGATCTGGCACACCAGCCGAATGCCCGTCGCCGCCTGACCCCTCTGTAGGCGCTGGCTTGTGTGGGAGCTGGCTTGCCTGCGATAGCATCGCCTCGGTGCAACTCATCAACCGAGTCGCCTGCATCGCCGGCAAGCCAGCCCCTTGTTGGATCCGCAAACCCCTTCCTATAATCGCTGCGGCTTACCAGAGCCCCGCCCGACCGCGTGCTACCCGCACCCAGCGTGTCCAGGCACCGCTTTACCGTGTCTGACCGGTGTTTGCTCCCATCCCGAGCCGCCCCGCGCACAACCCTGATCCATGGGTGTTCGACCAATAACAATCCGCGTCCAAACGCGCACTGACCATCAGGGATACCCGCATGAGCACCACCTATAACGAGGCTGCGACCGCCGCCCCGACCAACTCGACCGCACGGGTCGCCACGGCGAGCATCGTCGGCACCGCCATCGAATTCTACGATTTCTACATCTACGCCACCGCCGCCGCGCTGGTGATCGGCCCGGTGTTCTTCCCCCAGACGTCCGGCACGGCGCAGATGCTCGCGTCGTTCCTGACCTTCGGCATCGCCTTTATCGCCCGCCCACTGGGTTCGGCGCTGTTCGGTCACTTCGGTGACCGCATCGGGCGTAAATCCACGCTGGTGGCTTCCTTGCTGCTGATGGGCGTGTGTACAACGCTGATCGGTTTACTGCCCGGCTATGACAGCATTGGGGCCTGGGCGCCGATCCTGTTGTGTGTGCTGCGCTTCGGCCAGGGCCTGGGCCTTGGCGGGGAATGGGGCGGCGCTGCGCTGCTGGCCACCGAGAACGCGCCAAAGGGCAAACGCGCCTGGTTCGGCATGTTCCCGCAATTGGGCCCATCGATTGGGTTCCTGGCGGCCAACGGCCTGTTCCTGATCCTGGCCATGAGCCTGAGCGATGAGCAGTTCCGCAGCTGGGGCTGGCGTATCCCGTTCATCCTCAGCGCAGCCTTGGTGATGGTTGGCCTGTATGCACGCCTGAAACTGCATGAGACCCCGGTGTTCGCCAATGCTGTCGCCAAAGAAGCCCCGGTGAAGGTGCCGCTGGTGGAACTGTTCAGCCAGCATTGGCTGCCGGTCTTGCTGGGCGCAGCATCGATGGTGGTGTGCTACGCGCTGTTCTACATCACCACCGCGTTTTCACTGAGCTACGGCGTGTCGACGCTGGGCTACAGCCGCGAAACCTTCCTCGGCCTGCTGTGCTTTGCCGTGCTGTTCATGGGCCTGGCGACACCACTTGCCGCCTTGGCCAGTGATCGCTACGGGCGCAAGCCGGTGCTGATCGTAGGGGCGGTCCTGGCGATTCTGTCGGGCTTTACCATGGAGCCGTTGCTGACCCACGGCACTACTTGGGCAGTTGCGCTGTTCCTGGCGTTGGAGCTGTTCCTGATGGGCGTGACCTTCGCGCCAATGGGCGCGATGCTGCCGGAATTGTTCCCGACCCGCGTGCGTTATACCGGCGCATCGGCGGCGTATAACCTGGGTGGGATTGTGGGCGCGTCGGCGGCACCGTTCTTCGCGACCAAGCTGGTGGCGATGGGTGGGCTGAGTTATGTCGGTGGGTATGTGTCGGCGGCGGCGTTGCTCAGCTTGATTGCTGTGCTGTGCCTGAAAGAGACGCGTAACAACGATTTGAATCGAGTCGCCTGATAGATCGAATCGCCGGCAAGCCAGCTCCCACAGTTTGAACTGTGAATACCTTCAAATGTGGGAGCTGGCTTGCCTGCGATAGGCGCGCCGCGGTTACAGCTCTACTACAACAGCCTTCGAAGCACGGGTCGCTTTAGCCCGAGCCGCTTCAATCGACTCATCACGCGCCAACGCCACACCCATGCGGCGCTGACCATTCACTTCCGGTTTGCCAAACAGACGCAACGCCGTGTCCGGCTCGCTCAAGGCTGCCCCCAGGTTGGCGAACGCCGTCTGGGTCGACTGCCCTTCCACCAGAATCACCGCCGAGGCCGAAGGCCCGAACTGACGAATCAATGGGATCGGCAAGCCGAGGATCGCGCGTGCGTGCAGGGCGAACTGCGACAGGTCCTGGGAAATCAGGGTCACCAAGCCGGTGTCATGGGGGCGCGGTGACACTTCGCTGAACCACACCTGGTCGCCTTTGATGAACAGCTCCACGCCAAACAGGCCACGGCCGCCCAGGGCTTCGGTCACCGCCTTGGCAACGCGCTCGGACTCAGCCAGGGCAACCGGGCTCATGGCCTGAGGCTGCCAGGATTCCTGGTAGTCGCCCTTCTCCTGACGGTGACCCACCGGCGCGCAGAAGGTGGTGCCGCCAATGTGGCGCACGGTCAGCAGGGTAATTTCGTAGTCGAAGTCGATAAAGCCTTCGATGATCACACGGCCTTTACCTGCACGGCCGCCTTCTTGGGCGTAGTCCCAGGCTTTCTGCACGTCATCGGCGCTGCGCAGCAGGCTCTGGCCCTTGCCCGACGAACTCATCACCGGCTTGACCACGCACGGGAAGCCCAGGTCTTGCACGGCCTTGCTGTAGTCTTCGAAGGTGTCGGCGAAGTGGTACGGCGACGTCGGCAGGTCCAGCTCTTCGGCAGCCAGGCGACGAATGCCTTCGCGGTTCATGGTCAGCGAGGTCGCACGTGCGGTCGGGATCACGGTGAAGCCTTCGGCTTCCAGTTCCACCAGGGTGGCGGTGGCGATGGCTTCGATTTCCGGCACGATAAAGTGCGGTTTCTCGGCTTCGATCACCGCACGCAGGGCGGCGCCGTCGAGCATGTTGATCACGTGGCTACGGTGCGCCACCTGCATGGCCGGCGCGTTGGCGTAGCGATCCACGGCAATCACTTCAACGCCCAGGCGTTGCAGTTCGATTACCACTTCCTTGCCCAGCTCACCGCAGCCACACAGCAAAACGCGGGTCGCGGTTGGCGACAATGGAGTTCCGATTCGGGTCATCTCAGGTCCTCAGGGGAGCGGATCATGTGGAGAAAGGCCGGCATTTTACATGAACTGTAAAAATTGGCCTCAGTTGGCGACGGCTCGCTTGCGCAAACGCCAGGCCATGATCAGCCACACCACCGTGACTCCGGCGAATTTGGACACCAATGCAGTGCCGGCCACCGCAGGCGTCAGCGCGCCGATCAGGCCGAAGAAGATAAAGGTGTCGAGGGGAATGCTCAGCGCCGAACTTATCCACAGGCGGTCGTGGAGCGGGCGCTTGGTGATGCTGAACACCAGCCAGTCAATGCACTCGGACACCGCGAACGCCGTGGCGCTGGCCAGAGCAATGGCCGGATCGGAGGTGACGTACGACAGCACCAGCGCCGCCAGCATCGCGACGATTGCGCCGTGGCCGAAGCGGGTTTGCACCATGTCGCGCAGGATGAAGACCAGGCCACCCCAGGCGGACCAGATGACGTCCAGGTGCGGGGCGGTGGAGAAGGCGAAGTTGATCAGCACGACGCTGCTGATGTAGGCGATCAGGAAGAGCATGGGAGTGTGGGCCTGTGGACAAGGGGCACAGGGTACTTCACATTTGGAAATATGTCGTCTGGACGGGCCCTATCGCAGGCGAGCCAGCTCCCACAGTTTGAATTGTGAATACCTTCAATGTGGGAGCTGGCTTGCCTGCGATAGCGATCTATCAGGCGCCCGATTTCCCAGGAATCATCCACACCAACCCACTGGCCTTCGCCCGCTCATGACACAACCCCAACACCACCCGGCGTTCGGTATTGTCCATGCGGCTCCAGCGCGTGATCTCATCCACGGTGCGCTGGCAGCCGGTGCAAATGTCGTCGTCATCCAGCGCGCAAATACTCACGCACGGCGACGCGACGGGGCGTTCAATCGGGTTCATTCTTCTTGCTCAGCCAGGTCACGCGCATAGCGCTGCGCGTTATGCACATAGTGCGCGGCACTCGCTTCCAGCATGCGCTTTTGCGCGTCAGTCAATTCACGCACCACTTTGCCCGGCGAGCCCATCACCAACGAACCGTCAGGGATTTCCTTGCCTTCGCCGATCAGCGAATTGGCGCCGATGATGCAGTGCTTGCCGATCTTGGCGCCGTTGAGGATTACCGCGTTGATGCCGACCAGGCTGTAGTCGTCGACGGTGCAACCGTGCAGCATCGCGTTATGGCCGATGGTCACGCCGGTGCCCAGGGTCAGCGGGTAGCCCATGTCGGTGTGCATCACGCTGCCATCCTGCACGTTGCTGTTTTTGCCGATCAGGATCAGTTCGTTATCGCCACGCAATACCGCGTTGAACCAGACGTTGGCGCCCTCCTCCAGCTTGACCTTGCCCACCAGCGTGGCATTGGGAGCCACCCAGCTCTGTGGATGAGTCTCGACGCGGGCGTCGCCCAGGCGGTATTTCATGGTTTTTCCTCACGGCTGGCCATTCAAGCGATGGCTTAGATATTGATGAAGCTCTTGGGCGGCTGGTGCAGGCTGATCTTGGCATCGTCATAGAGCAGGTTGATCAGCTCGACGATCATGATTGCCGTCAGCCCCCAGATCTTGTATTCGCCGAACCGATAGCTGGGCACGTACCAACTGCGGCCCTGGTAATCGATGCGGTGGGTATGTTCGCGCGGGTCCTGCCGGAAAAAATCCAATGGCACGCTGAAAACGGCCGCGATTTCGGCATCGTTGGCCAGGTATTCGACATAATCGGGGATCACGCCCACATACGGCGTCACGCGGATACCGTGCAGGGAGATCAGCGGGCTCAAGGGGCCGATCACCTCGACCAGCCCGGGAGGCAGGCCGATTTCTTCTTCGGCTTCGCGCAGCGCGGTGAAGATCAGGTCCGGGTCTTCGGGGTCACGCCGCCCGCCCGGGAACGCCACTTCGCCACCATGGGTCGACAGGCCGCTGGCGCGCAGGGTCAGGATCAGCTCAGGTTCGTCACTGCGGGTAATCGGCACCAGCACGGCGGCCTCGGGGAAACGCCCGTCAGTCTCCAGTGTATGGGGGGTGTGATTGCTTACCCGGCGAAGTAGCTCGTCCAGCATGAGTCATCTCGGTCTGTTGGCTACCTTGCATCATGCACCAAAGCGTGCGGGTGCCCAACCCCAAAACCTTGGCCGTGTCGCGAAACGACAACTTGCAGGGCCCTGCCCGCCAAGCCAAGATAGGCCCACTCTCCAGGAACCCCAGCATGAACTTCTGCAGCCAGTGCGGTAAACCGGTTACCCAGCGCATTCCCGAAGGCGACGGCCGCCTGCGCTACGTGTGTGATCACTGCTCGACCATCCACTACCAGAACCCCAATATCGTCGCCGGCACCGTACCGGTGTGGGGCGACAAAGTGCTGCTGTGCCGCCGCGCCATCGAACCGCGCCTGGGTTACTGGACCCTGCCCGCAGGCTTCATGGAAAACGGCGAGACCGTGGAACAGGCCGCCGCCCGCGAAACCCTGGAAGAAGCCTGCGCCCGCGTGCGCAACCTGAGCATCTACACCTTGATCGACGTACCGCACATCAGCCAGGTGCATATCTTCTACCGCGCCGAACTGGTCGACCTCGACTTTGCCGCAGGCCCCGAAAGCCTGGAAGTGAAGCTTTTTGACGAAGCCGACATCCCTTGGTCAGAGCTGGCTTTCCGCACGGTCGGGCGTACCTTAGAATACTTTTTCGCCGACCGTCGGCAGCAGGCGTACCCCGTGCGCAGCGAAGCCGTCCCCCCCATGGGCAAGCCCACCCAATAAAAACCCGGCACACAGGGATACCGTTTTAATGCGTTGGTTGCTTGCTCTTATCTGTTTGTCGTTCGCTACCCTGTCTTGCGCCTCCACGCTGGAAATCATCGGCGGCAAGCCCGTGGAGAAAATCCTGGTGCTCAAGTCCGCCCGTCAGTTGCAACTGATCAACGACGGCAAGCCCCTCAAGACCTATCGCATCTCCCTGGGCAAGAACCCCAAGGGCGCCAAGCTGATCGAAGGCGATCGCCGCACGCCAGAAGGCTTCTACTGGATCGACTGGCGCAAGACCAGCGACCGCTTCAACCTGGCCATGCACATCTCCTACCCCAATATCAGCGACGCCGCTCGCGCCCGCCGCGAAGGTGTCAAGCCGGGCAGCATGATCATGATCCATGGCACCCCCGACACCGAAGACTACCCGGAGCAGTGGTTCCACACCCTGGACTGGACCGACGGCTGTATCGGCATGCGCAACGTCGACATGCGTGAAGTCTGGAACCTGGTCAAGGACGGCACCATGATCGAGATTCGTCCGTAATCCTCGACCGTTCGTAAAATAATCCAAAAAAAATTCCTGCCGTGTGCAGCGCTTGCCGGTGAATACCAGTTCACCGCGCCGGGCTGCGCTGTTCTGCGCGCAATAAAGACCTCTCTAATACCACTTGATACCAGGCCCCATTACAGCGCCCTGAAACGGCTATTTGCACCGTTTTGGCTGCATTGACATGGTATTTAAGTGGTATTAGTTTCCGGCCCATACCGGGCGACAACACTCCAATAACCGCATCGGAAACCTGAACGATGAACCCGATACTGGCCTTGCGCCCTGACGACAAACAATCCACGCCGCTGTACTTGCAATTGGCGCGCAAACTGGAAGCGGCGATCCATGCCGGCCAGTGGACGTCCGAGCAGGCGCTACCGTCGGAACGCGCGCTCAGCGAGCAATTGAGCATTTCCCGGGTCACCGCCCGCAAAGCACTGGAAGTGTTGTTTGATCAAGGCTTGATCCGTCGCAGCCAAGGCTCGGGTACCTTTATCACGCCACGCCTGGAACAACCGTTGTCGCGCCTGTCGGGCTTCAGCGAGATGTTGCGCCTCAAGGGTTTCGTGCCCAGCTCCCTGTGGCTGGAGCGCGACATCACCCCGCCGACCCACGAAGAACTGATCCGCCTGTGCCTGTCGACCAGCGACAAAGTGGCGCGGCTCAAACGCCTGCGCAAAGCCGATGACACGGTGATGGCGATTGAAATGACCGTGGTCCCCGCCTCGGTGCTGCCGCAACCCCAGGCCTTGGGCAGTTCGCTGTACGAATACTTTGAAAGCATCGGCAAGCCCATCGTCCGTGCCCTGCAGCATGTGCAGGCGATCAACGCCTCGGACGAGTTCGCGCGCCTGGTGGGCATCGCCCCCGGCACCGCGATGCTGCTGATGACGCGGGTCGGCTACACCGCCGACAACACGCCGATTGAAATCACCGACACCTACTGCCGCAACGACTACTACGACTTCGTCGCAGAGCTGCGCCGCCACGACTATTCCGCTGAACTGCGAATTTAGAGAACTGCCCATGTCCGAAGACAACATCCTCACGCCCAGCGGCTGGATTCGCGGCCGCCTGGTGCACGCGCACGGCAAGGTCATCGCCGTCGAAGGCACGCCTTGCGACCCGGCTGACAATGACCTGCCTTATTTGCTGCCCGGCTTCATCGACCTGCACGTACACGGCGGCGGTGGCGCCGACATCATGGAAGGCCGTGAAGCGTTCGAGACCATCACCCGTACCCACGTGCGCTTTGGTACCACCTCCCTGCTGGCCACCACCATGACCGCGCCGGTGGAGGAAATTTCCCGCGTGCTCGGCCAGCTCGGCACCTTCTGCGAACAGCGTCCTGCCGGCAGCGCCCGCGTACTCGGCGTGCACCTGGAAGGCCCTTACATCAACCCAGGCAAGCTCGGCGCCCAACCCAACTTCGCCCACACCGCGCTGATGGCAGAAGTGGAAGCCTACCTGCGCCTGGCGCCGATCCGCGTCATTACCATCGCGCCGGAAATCGCCGGCCATGACGCCCTGATCCGCGCTCTCAGCGAACGCGGCGTGCGCATGCAGATCGGCCACACCCTGGGCAGCTATGAAGAAGGGGTCGCCGCGATGGCCGCCGGGGCCACCAGTTTCACCCATTTGTACAACGCCATGAGCCCGCTGCATCACCGCGAACCTGGCATCGTCGGCGCGGCACTGGCCCATGCCACGTACGCCGAATTGATCCCCGACTTGCTGCACGTACACCCCGGTGCGATGCGCGTGGCCTTGCGCTCGATCCCGTGCCTGTACTGCGTCACCGACTCCACCGCCGCCGCCGGCATGCCCGACGGTGAATACAAGCTGGGCAGCCACACCGTGACCAAATGCCTGGGCGGCGTACGCCTGGCCGACGGCACCCTGGCCGGCAGCACGCTGACCATGGACCAGGCGCTGCGCAACCTGGTGAAGATCGGCCTGCCCATCAGCGAAGCCTCACAACGCCTGTCGCAGTTTCCTGCGGACTACCTGGGCCTGGAAGAACGCGGCCGCCTGCAACCCGGCAGCTTTGCCGACTGCGTGCGCCTGGACCGCTCCCTGCACCTCACCGACGTAATGGTCGAAGGAGAAACCATTGACTTCAAAAATGCTTGAAGAGGCCCTGGCCTCCTGCGACGCCGTCGCTGCCCAACTGCAACGCCTGGACCCGCTGCTGGAAGAAGTCGCCGGCCGCCTGCGCCGCCAGCCGCCGCAAGTGGCGATGACCATCGCCCGTGGCAGCTCCGACCATGCCGCCAGCTACTTCGCGTATCTGACCATGCAGCATGTGGGTGTGCCGGTGGCGTCGTTGCCGATGTCGGTGGTGACCTTGCTGCAAGCGCCGTTGAAAGTCAGCGGCCAGGTGGCGTTCGGTTTTTCGCAATCGGGGCAAAGCCCGGACCTGGTCAACAGCCTGCGCCTGCTGCGCAAACGTGGCGCCCTGAGCATTTCCATGGTCAACGCCGAAGACTCGCCGCTGGAAGCCGCCTGCGAATTCCATGTGCCGCTGTGCGCCGGGCCGGAACAAAGCGTCGCGGCCACCAAGAGCTTTATCGCCACCCTCAGCGCCAGCGCGCAGTTGATCGGCCACTGGAATCAGGAAGCCGAGTTGCTGCAAGCCTGCCGCGCCCTGCCCGATGACCTGCGCGCCGCGGCCCAGCAGGATTGGAGCAGTGCCATCGAAGCCTTGCGCGGTTGCCAGCAACTGATGGTGATCGGCCGTGGCGCCGGGTTTGCCATCGCCCAGGAAGCCGCGCTCAAGCTCAAGGAAACTTCGGCGATCCAGGCCGAAGCCTTCAGCAGCGCCGAAGTGCGTCATGGCCCCATGGCCTTGATCGACAAGAACTACCCGCTGCTGGTGTTCGCCCCACGCGGCGCCGAGCAAGCCGGCCTGTTGAGCCTGGCGGCCGACATGCGCCAACGCGGTGCCCGCGTCTTGCTGGCCGCACCCGACGACATCGCCGAACGCGACCTGACCTTGAGCCGCGCCGAACACCCGAGCCTGGACCCGATCCTGGCGATCCAGAGCTTCTACGTGATGGCCGCCGGTTTGGCGCACGCTCGGGGCATGGACCCGGACCAACCGCGCCACCTGAGCAAAGTCACCCGCACTCACTGAGTCGATTGCTGTGTTTTCCTGATGAGTACCGTGCCCATGTCCAACAACAATAATGCATTGACCCTCAGCGCCCCGTTAAGCGGGCCGCTGCTGACCCTGGGCAACGTTCCCGATGAAGTGTTCGCCAGTGGGGCCATGGGCGACGGCATTGCCATCGACCCGCTGAACGATTGTCTGCACGCGCCCTGCGACGGCGTGATCATCCACGTCGCACGTACCGGCCATGCGCTGACGATCCGCGCCGAGAACGGTGCCGAAGTGCTGATGCATGTGGGCATCGACACGGTTGAACTCAATGGCGAAGGCTTTGCCTTGCTGGTCAAGGACGGCGCCCGGGTGAGCAAGGGCCAGGCCCTGGTGCAGTTTGACCTGGACCGCGTTGCGCGCCACTGCAAGAGCCTGGTCAGCCTGATCATCCTGACCAATGGCGAGCGGTTTGAACTGCGGCCGGTGGCCGGGAACAGCGTCAAGGTCGGCGAGCCGTTGTTGCAGATCGTGACGCGGTCGACGGCGCAGGCCCAGGCGACTGTGGATAACTCGGTCGCTGAAGCCAGCGCCCGTGTGCGCATCACTCACCGTGGCGGTTTGCATGCACGCCCGGCCGCCTTGGTGCGCAAGGCCGCCCAGGATTTCAGCAGCCAGGCGTGGTTGCACTACGGTGACAAATCCGCCTCGTGCGACAGCCTGATCGGCTTGATGGGCCTGGGGATCGGCGAAGGTGATGAGGTGCGCGTGACCTGCCGCGGCAAAGACGCCGACGCCGCCGTGCAGGCATTGGTCGCCGCCTTGTCCGCCGCCATCCAGGAAGAACACCACGCCCCCGTCACCGCCGTTGCGCCACGCAAGGCCAGTACCGAAGTCGGCGTGTTGCAAGGCGTATGCGCCGCACCGGGATTGGTCTGCGGGCCACTGTTCCGCCTGACCGGCATTGAACTGCCAGCCGACGCCGGCAACCACGCCGCCGACGAACAACTGCAACGCCTGGACACCGCGCTGGAACAAGTGCGCAGCGAAATCCGCAAGACCCTGGACCACGCCCGCCAGCGCAAGAACATCGAAGAAGAGGACATCTTCGCCGCCCACCTTGCCCTGCTGGAAGACCCTAACCTGCTGGAAGCCGCGACCGGTTCAATCGAACAAGGCAGCGCAGCGACGCACGCCTGGCGCGATGCCATCCAGGCGCAGTGCGCGGTATTGCTGGCCCTGGGCAAACCACTGTTTGCCGAGCGCGCCAACGATCTGCGCGACCTGCAACAACGGGTACTGCGCGCACTGCTCGGGGAGGCTTGGCATTTCGAGTTGCCAGCCGGTGCAATTGTCAGTGCCCATGAACTGACCCCCTCCGACCTGTTGCAACTGAGTGCGCAGCAGGCCGTCGGCATTTGCATGGCCGAAGGCGGCGCCACCTCTCACGTGGCTATTTTGGCCCGTGGCAAAGGCCTGCCGTGTGTGGTCGCGCTGGGTGCCGAAGTACTTGACGTGCCCCAAGGCCAACGCGTGGTGCTCGACGCCGCCAACGGCCGTTTGGAACTGGCCCCTAGCGAGGCGCGCCACGCCGAGGTGCACCGGATTCGTGATGCACAGACACTGCGCCGCCAACAGCAACATGCCCAGGCCCAACAACCGGCGCGCACCACCGATGGCGTGACCATCGAAATCGCCGCGAATGTCGCCTCCAGCGCCGAAGCCCAAGTGGCCTTTGAAAACGGCGCCGATGGCGTTGGCCTGCTGCGCACCGAGTTCCTGTTTGTCGACCGCCGCACCGCGCCGGATGAACAGGAACAACGCCAGGCCTATCAAGCCGTGCTGGACGCGATGGGCGACAAGTCGGTGATCATCCGCACCATCGACGTGGGTGGCGACAAACAGCTTGATTACCTGCCGCTGCCCGTCGAGGCCAACCCGGTACTCGGCTTGCGCGGCATTCGCATGGCCCAGGTGCGCCCCGAACTGCTCGACCAGCAACTGCGTGCGCTGCTGCAAGTCAGCCCGCTGGAGCGCTGCCGCATCCTGTTGCCGATGGTCAGTGAGGTGGATGAGTTGCTGCAGATCCGCCTGCGCCTGGATGAACTGTGCGCCGAGCTGGAACTGACCTTGCGCCCCGAACTGGGCGTAATGATCGAAGTGCCTGCCGCCGCGCTGATGGCTGAACAGTTGGCCAAGCATGCGGACTTCCTGTCCATCGGCACCAATGACCTGTCCCAGTACACCCTGGCCATGGACCGCGACCACGCCGGCCTCGCCGCGCGGGTCGACGCCCTGCACCCGGCACTGTTGCGGCTGATCGCCCAGACCTGCGCCGGCGCTGCGAAACACGGGCGTTGGGTCGGCGTGTGTGGAGCCCTCGCCTCCGACCCGTTGGCCACGCCAGTACTGGTGGGCCTGGGCGTCAGCGAGCTGTCGGTGAGCCCGCCACAGATCGGAGAAATCAAGGACCGCGTCCGCCACCTGGACGCGGCGCAATGCCGGCAATTGAGCCAAGGCCTGCTCGACCTGAGCAGCGCCAAAGCCGTTCGCCAAGCCTGTCAACACCACTGGCCGCTGAGCTGACAACAACAAGAAAAGGGAGACTCGCCATGTACCAACATTTCATCGAAGGCCTGCAACGCCTGGGCCGTGCGCTGATGCTGCCGATCGCGATCCTGCCGATCGCCGGCCTCCTGCTGCGCCTGGGCGACACTGATCTGCTGAACATCGCGGTGATGCACGACGCGGGGCAAGCAATCTTCGCCAACCTGGCGCTGATCTTCGCCATCGGCATTGCCGTGGGTTTTGCCCGCGACAACAACGGCACCGCGGGCCTGGCCGGGGCGATTGGTTACCTGGTGATGGTCTCCACGCTCAAGGTGATGGATACCACCATCAACATGGGCATGCTCGCCGGTATCGCCAGCGGCCTGATGGCGGGCGGGCTGTATAACCGCTTCAAGGACATCAAGCTGCCGGAGTACCTGGCGTTCTTTGGTGGGCGACGGTTTGTGCCGATTGTCACCGGTTTCTCGGCGGTCGCCTTGGGTGTGATCTTCGGCCTGATCTGGCCACCGATCCAGCACGGCATCAACAGCTTCGGCGTGCTGCTGATGGAAAGCGGCAGCTTTGGCGCCTTTGTGTTTGGCGTGTTCAACCGCCTGCTGATCGTCACCGGGCTGCACCACATCCTCAACAACATGGCCTGGTTTGTGTTCGGCAGCTTCACCGACCCGGTGACTGGCGCGGTGGTGACGGGTGACCTGACCCGCTACTTCGCTGGCGACCCGAAAGGCGGCCAGTTCATGACCGGCATGTTCCCGGTGATGCTGTTCGGCCTGCCGGCCGCGTGTTTGGCGATGTATCGCAATGCGCTGCCGGAGCGCCGTAAAGTGATGGGCGGGATTTTCCTGTCGATGGCGTTGACCTCGTTTTTGACCGGGGTGACCGAGCCGATTGAATTCGCGTTCATGTTCCTCGCGCCGTTTTTGTACCTGATCCACGCGGTGCTGACCGGCCTGTCGATGGCCGTCACCAACATGCTGAACATTCACCTGGGCTTTACCTTCTCCGGTGGGTTTATCGACATGGTGCTGGGCTGGGGCAAGTCCACCAATGGCTGGCTGGTGTTCCCGGTGGGCCTGGCGTACGCGGTGGTCTACTACAGCGTGTTCAACTACTGCATTCGCCGCTTCAACCTGAAGACGCCGGGGCGGGAAGATATCCAGGTGGTGCAGGCTGAGGCCATGAGTGATAACCAGCGCGCCACGGCCTACATCCAGGCCCTGGGTGGTGCAGAGAATTTGCTGAGCGTCGGTGCCTGCACCACGCGCCTGCGCTTGGACATGGTGGATCGCAACAAGGCAGTGGATGCCGAGTTGAAAGCACTGGGCGCCATGGCGGTTGTACGGCCAGGTAACGGCGGGAGTTTGCAGGTAGTCGTAGGGCCGATGGCAGACAGCATTGCTGATGAGATTCGCCTCGCCATGCCGTCATTCGTTGCCAGTGCGCCTGTTGCGGTTACGCCTGTGGATAAGCCGGTTGCAGTGAATGTGCAGGAAGCCGAGAAATGGCTGAGCGCCTTGGGTGGCCGGGGAAATGTGCGGCAACTGGAAGCCGTGGCGATGACTCGGTTGCGGGTGGAGTTGGGGGATGATTCGGTGTTGTCGGAAGCGGACCTGACTGCGCTGGGTTGCCAAGGTGTGAGTCAACTGGATAGCGGTGTTTGGCACTTGTTGATTGGTGACAAGGCATCCGGGTTGGGTGAGGCTATGGAGCGGTTGGTCAGCGGCCGTGAGGTCGGGGCCAGGGTTTAAATCATCCCTGTCTGAGCTGCCCCCATCGCAGGCAAGCCAGCTCCCACTTTTGACCTGTGAATACATTCAAAATGTGGGAGAGTTTCAGGCTTGCAGTCCCGGTCACCACATGGATGGCGACCCGGGAAGACTAGTGACGCCAGTTCCTAGGGACAACCTGAAAGGCTCGTTGGAAATCTCCGAGACTTGGAGATATCGCAGACAACAAAAAACCCGGCCTAAGCCGGGCGCTTTAATCGCATTTACTCAACCCGAGCAAACCGCTCAATCACAGGCTGCTCTCAATGCTCTGCCTGCCAAAGGTCATAGCTGCTCTGCATGGAGAGCCACATCCGGGCTTTGCTGATGCCAGCACGCTCAAGCCGTACGGCCAGATCAGGGCTGACCGGCGCATGCCCGTGGAGAACTCTTGAAAACGTCTCCCTGGCAAAACCCAAACGCCGCGCCACTTCGGTGATTGTCATACCGAGACCAGGAATAACGTCCTCCAGCAATATTTCCCCTGGGTGAGGAGGATTGTGCATATCCATATCGGTTCTGGATGTCAGATTCATATCATTCCACCGCCGAGAGAGTTCGAAGTGGGAAGGCTAGGAAGGCAGGTTCCGAGGGACAACCTGAAAGGTTTATCGGAAAGGTCTGAGGCGCCTGTACGGACGCCATCGCCGGCAAGCCGGCTCCTACAGGAAAACGTGATCAACTGTAGGAGCCGGCTTGCCGGCGATGGGATTTCACAGCCAACAAAAAACCCGCCGGCCAAACTGGCCCAGCGGGTTTCTTTTTTTGCAGCGTGCGAATCAAAAATCCGCCAACTGCCACACCTCATACGCCGGTGTCTCGTACGGGTGGCTCAGTTTGAGCGCCGCCACGACAGCCACGATCAACTCATCCGCCACCACCAGCTCAACCTTCCATTCCTCAACCACTTCAACCTGGCCAATCTGCCCGAGAAACGGCTGGCTGCCATCCATCGCGCGGAATTGGCCCTGGCCCAGCACTTGCCAGGCGCAGCTGTCGTAGTTGCCGATGCGCCCGCCGCCGGCTGCGAAGACGGCGGTTTTCACCGTCTCCACGTGGCTTGCGGGCACAAAGAAGGCGAGCTTGTACACCGTCTTAGTTCACCCACACGCGAGCGTTGCGGAACATGCGCATCCACGCGCCGTCTTCGTTCCACTCTTCCGGGCGCCACGAGTTCTGCACGGCGCGGAACACGCGCTCCGGGTGCGGCATCATGATGGTCACGCGGCCGTCGCGGCTGGTAAGGCCAGTGATCCCGCGCGGCGAGCCGTTCGGGTTGGCCGGGTAGGTCTCGGTGACTTTGCCGTGGTTGTCGACGAAACGCATGGCCACGCAACCGGACAGGTCGGCTTCCAGCAACGCTTCTTCGCTGGCGAACTCGGCATGGCCTTCACCGTGGGCGATGGCGATTGGCATGCGCGAACCGGCCATACCTTGCAGGAAGATCGAGTTGGACTCCTGCACCTGCACCATGGCGACACGGGCCTCGAACTGCTCGGAACGGTTGCGCACAAAGTGCGGCCAGAACTCGCTGCCCGGGATCAGTTCGCTGAGGTTGGACATCATCTGGCAACCGTTGCACACACCCAAGGTGAAGCTGTCGTTGCGCTCGAAGAACCCTTGGAACGCGTCGCGGGCACGGCTGTTGAACAAGGCCGATTTGGCCCAGCCTTCACCGGCACCCAGCACGTCGCCGTAGGAGAAACCACCGCAGGCCACCAGGCCTTTGAATTCGTTGAGGTCAACGCGACCGGCGAGGATGTCGCTCATGTGCACGTCGATCGCATTGAAACCGGCGCGGTCGAACGCGGCCGCCATTTCCACCTGGCCGTTGACGCCCTGCTCACGCAGCACGGCAACTTGTGGGCGGATGCCTTTCTTTATGTAAGGCGCGGCAATGTCCTGGTTGACGTCGAAGCTGAGCTTGGTGCTCAGGCCCGGGTTGTCTTCTTCCAGGATTACGTCGAATTCCTGCTCGGCGCAGTCGGCGTTATCACGCAGGCGTTGGATCTGGTAGCTGGTTTCAGCCCACTGGCGTTGCAGCAGGCGGCGCTGACCTTCGAACACGGTGTCGCCGTTGAAGACGATGTCGATCTGGCCGTTGTTGATCGGCTGGCCGATCACCGCCACGCAGTCGCCCAGGCCAGCGGCGCTGAATTGTGCGAGTACGTCTGGCGTTGCGTCCTGGCGAACCTGGATCACCGCGCCCAACTCTTCGTTGAACAGGATGCCGTTGATTTCGGATGCATCCTCGGCAACGCTGTCGAGCACGATGTTCAGGCCGCAGTGACCGGCGAAGGCCATTTCCACGACGCTGGTCAGCAAGCCGCCATCGGAACGGTCGTGGTAAGCCAACAGGTGGCCGTCGGCGTTGAGGCCCTGGATCACCGCGAAGAAGGCTTTGAGGTCTTCGGCGTCATCGACGTCCGGTGCCTGCTTGCCCAACTTGCCATGGGTCTGCGCCAGGATCGAGGCGCCCATGCGGTTCTGGCCACGGCCCAGGTCAATCAGGATCAGGTCGGTGGTGCCCTTGTCCATGCGCAGTTGCGGGGTCAGGGTCTGACGGATGTCGGTGACCGGCGCAAAACCGGTGACGATCAGCGACAGCGGCGAAGTGACGCTCTTGTCCGAACCGTCTTCGTTCCAGCGCGTGGCCATGGACATGGAGTCCTTGCCCACCGGAATGGTCAGGCCCAGCTCAGGGCACAGCTCCATGCCGACCGCTTTAACGGTGTCGTACAGGCGGGCGTCTTCACCCGGATGGCCAGCAGCGGACATCCAGTTGGCCGACAACTTGATGTCGGACAGCTTGCCGATGCGCGACGCCGCGATGTTGGTGAGGGTTTCACCAATGGCCATGCGGCCCGACGCCGGGGCGTCCAGCAAGGCCAGCGGGGTACGCTCGCCCATGGCCATGGCTTCACCGGTATAGACGTCGAAGCTGGTGGCGGTGACGGCAACGTCGGCCACCGGCACTTGCCATGGGCCCACCATTTGGTCACGGGCCACCAGGCCAGTGATGGTGCGGTCGCCGATGGTGATCAGGAAGCTTTTGCTCGCCACGGCCGGGTGGTGCAGCACGCGTTCGATGCTGTCGGCCAGTTCCAGTGTGCTTGGGTCGAAGTCATCGCCCAGCTCGGCTTCACGCACGGCCGAACGGTGCATGCGCGGGGCTTTGCCCAGCAGCACTTCGAGCGGCATGTCCACCGGGCTGTTGCCGAAGTGGCTGTCAGTCACGGTCAACTGTGGCTCGGCAGTGGCTTCGCCGACCACGGCAAACGGGCAGCGCTCGCGTTCGCAGATGGCCTGGAAGCGCGCGAAGTCTTCAGGGCCGACGGCCAGCACGTAGCGTTCCTGGGATTCGTTGCTCCAGATTTCGTGCGGGGCCATGCCCGGCTCGTCGTTTGGAATGTTGCGCAGTTCGAAACGGCCACCACGGTCGCCGTCGTTGACCAGTTCCGGGAAGGCGTTGGACAGACCGCCCGCGCCGACGTCGTGGATGAAGCTGATCGGGTTTTTGTCACCCAACTGCCAGCAACGGTCGATGACTTCCTGGCAGCGACGTTCCATCTCCGGGTTTTCGCGCTGTACGGAAGCGAAGTCCAGGTCTGCCGAGCTGGTGCCGGTGGCCATGGAGGAAGCCGCGCCGCCGCCCAGGCCGATCAACATCGCCGGGCCGCCGAGCACGATCAGCTTGGAGCCGACCAGGATCTCGCCTTTCTTGACGTGTTCTTCACGGATGTTGCCCATGCCGCCAGCCAGCATGATCGGCTTGTGGTAGCCGCGCACTTCATCGCCACGCGGGGTGGTGATGGACTGTTCGAAGGTACGGAAGTAGCCCGTCAGCGCAGGACGGCCGAATTCGTTGTTGAATGCGGCGCCGCCCAGCGGGCCTTCAATCATGATGTCCAGTGCAGTAACGATGCGCTCAGGCTTGCCGTACGGCACTTCCCACGGCTGCTCGAAGCCCGGGATCTGCAGGTTGGACACGGTGAAACCGGTGAGGCCCGCCTTTGGCTTGGCACCACGGCCGGTGGCACCTTCGTCACGGATTTCGCCGCCCGAACCGGTGGCGGCGCCCGGGAACGGGGCAATCGCGGTCGGGTGGTTGTGGGTTTCAACCTTCATCAGGATGTGCACCGGTTCCTGCACCGCGCCGTACTGGCGGGTTTCCGGGTCCGGGAAGAAACGGCCGGCGACGGAGCCGACGATCACCGAGGCGTTGTCCTTATAAGCCGACAGAACACCTTCGCTGTGCATCACGTAGGTGTTCTTGATCATGCCGAACAGGCTTTTTTCCTGGCTTTCGCCGTCGATATCCCAACTGGCGTTGAAGATCTTGTGACGGCAGTGCTCGGAGTTGGCCTGGGCGAACATCATCAGTTCGATGTCGTGCGGGTTGCGCTTCAAGCCATTGAAAGCGTTGACCAGGTAGTCGATCTCGTCTTCGGCCAGGGCCAGGCCGAGTTCGGTGTTGGCCTTCTCGAGGGCGGCGCGGCCACCGCCGAGCACATCAATCGCGGTCAGCGGTTTAGGCTCGGCGTGGCTGAACAGGCCGGCAGCCTGTTCCAGCTGGCTGACGATGATCTGGGTCATGCGGTCGTGCAGGCTGCTGGCGACCAGCTCGGCTTCGGCGTCGCTGAACTGGCCGGCGACGTAGAAGGCGATACCCCGCTCCAGGCGCTGGATTTTTTCCAGGCCGCAGTTGCGGGCGATGTCGCTGGCCTTGCTCGACCAGGGCGAGATGGTGCCGAACCGTGGCAGAACCAGGAACAAGCGGCCAGTCGGCTCTTGAACGGGAACGCTTGGGCCGTACTTCAGAAGGCGTGCCAGCACTTGCTGTTCGTCGGCGGTCAATACGCCGGTAACGTCGGCGAAGTGAGCAAATTCAGCGTACAGGCCTGTAACAGCTGGAACCTTCTGGCTCAGTTGCTCAAGGAGTTTGCTGTGGCGAAAGGCAGAAAGGGCAGGAGCGCCGCGCAGGATCAACATCTTCGGGACAGCCTCGGGAAGGGGGTGTGCTTTGAGGCCGTGCATTCTAGCGTAAACCATCGCCAACGGCACCCGAAACGGCACCGCTGGCCGCTGCCGGGCGTCAGTTGGCACGGATTGCACGGTATCGGGGCGTTATCCCGGACATTCCGCGCAGTTATTTTAACCGTCACAATTGCCCGCCAAGCCCCATTTCTGCGGGCTGCAGCACGCTTTTGCGGTGGCTAGCAGACAAGTCCCACGCTGTCGAGATATGGCGCCGTGGGCCGTTTGCGTATACTGCGCAGATGTTCTCCCCTACTGCTTTGCGCCCGCGATGCGCCAAATGGCTCTTCGCCACCGGACTCTTCCTGTTGCTCAGCGCCTGTGTTGATAAACCCAGCACGCTCGAGCGAATCAAGGAGGATGGCGTATTGCGCGTGGTAACCCGCAACAGTCCGGCCACTTATTTCCAGGATCGCAACGGTGAAACCGGTTTCGAATACGAACTGGTCAAGCGTTTTGCCGATGACCTGGGGGTCAAGCTGGAGATCGAGACCGCCGACAACCTTGATGACCTGTTCGGCCAGCTGGGCAAGCCCAACGGCCCGGTACTGGCAGCCGCAGGCCTGGTCAGCAGCGAGCAGCGCCAGCAACAGGTGCGCTTCTCCCATCCTTACCTGGAAGTGACCCCGCAGATCATCTACCGCAACGGCCAGTCCCGCCCGACCAACGCGGCAGATCTGGTGGGCAAGAAGATCATGGTGCTCAAGGGCAGCACCCACGCCGAGCAACTGGCGGAGCTTAAAAAGCAGAATCCTGCGATTGAATACGAAGAATCCGACGCCGTTGAAGTGGTCGACCTGCTGCGCATGGTGGACGAGGGCCAGATCGACCTGACCCTGGTGGACTCCAACGAAGTGGCGATGAACCAGGTGTACTTCCCCAACGTACGCGTGGCCTTCGACCTCGGCAATGCCAGCAACCAGAGCTGGGCCGTGGCGGCAGGTGAAGACAACAGCCTGCTCAACGAGATCAACAGCTACCTGGACAAGGTCGAGAAGAACGGCACCCTTCAGCGTCTCAAAGACCGCTACTACGGGCATGTCGATGTACTCGGGTATGTCGGCGCCTACACCTTCGCCCAGCATTTGCAGCAGCGCCTGCCCAAGTACGAGAAGCACTTTCGGGCTTACGCCAAGGAAGAGAAGGTCGACTGGCGGTTATTGGCGGCCATCGGCTATCAGGAATCGCTGTGGCAACCAGCCGTCACCTCCAAGACCGGCGTGCGCGGCCTGATGATGCTGACCCAGAACACCGCCCAGGCGATGGGCGTGTCCAACCGCCTGGATGCCAAGCAAAGCATCATGGGGGGCGCCAAGTACCTGGCCAAGATCAAGGACGAACTGGACGACAGCATTGCCGAGCCGGATCGTACCTGGTTCGCCCTCGCCGCCTACAACGTCGGCACCGGCCACCTTGACGACGCCCGCACCCTGGCCAAGCGCGAAGGCTTGAACCCGAACAAGTGGCTGGACGTGAAGAAGATGCTGCCACGCCTGTCGCAGAAGCAGTGGTACAGCAAGACCCGCTACGGCTACGCGCGGGGTGGTGAACCGGTGCACTTTGTGGCGAACATCCGGCGTTACTACGACATCCTCACCTGGGTGACCCAGCCGCAGCTGGAAGGCAACCAGGTGGTGGAAGGCAACCTGCATGTGCCGGGCATCGACAAGACCAAGCCGCCGGAAGATAACCCGCAGCTGTAAGAACACTGCAGAACCCATGTGGGAGCGGGCAAGCCCGCTCCCACATTTTGTCCGCGTCGCCTTATAGACCTGTGATCAGGTGGACGACGCCGCCTGCCAACACCATCACGCCCGGCACACCGGCTGCCTTCAATGCCTGTTCATCCAACCGCCCCGCATCCTGCAACTGCACCCTCACCCGCGTCAGCGCCACGCGCTGCTGCGACTTAAGATTATCCGCACCACCCAGCGCATTCAGCACCCCTGCCGACAACTCATTCTGCACCGGGGCGGCGACCGTCTCGGCTATCAGATCCGGCGTCAGTGCTTTCCAAAACGCTCGCTGCAATTTCTCGAACATGCTCAGTGCTCCAAAACAGGTGAGGATTCAACGGTGGCCGCGTGGTATTGGCTCAAGGCTTCACGTACTTGGGCGGCCTCTTCCAGGCCCAGGATCTGGCGGGCGATGATCTGGCAGTCGGCCAGATCCAGCTCACGCACGGTAGCCTTGATGGTCGGGATCAGCGGCACGCTGACCGACAGCTCATCCACCCCCAGCCCGATCAACACCGGCACCGCCAAGGCCTCGGACGCCAACGCGCCGCACACGCCCACCCACTTGCCATGGGCATGGGCAGCCTTGACGGTGGTGGCGATCAGGCGCAGCACCGCAGGGTGAAAGCTGTCAGCCTGGCTGGCCAGGCGCGGGTGATCGCGGTCCATGGCCAGGGTGTATTGGGTGAGGTCGTTGGTGCCGATGGAGAAGAAGTCCACATGGGGAGCGAACACATCGGCCATCAGCGCGGCGGATGGCACCTCGATCATGATGCCCAGCTTCGGCAACTCGCTGAGCCCGAGGGCTGCCGCCTCTTCTTCCAGGATCTTGCGCGCCAGGTGCAGCTCCGACAGCAGGCTGACCATCGGCAGCATGATGTGCAGCCGCGCAAAACCGGCGCTGGCGAGGATCGCGCGGAACTGTTCGCGCAGCAGTTCAGGGCGCTCCAGGCACAGGCGAATGCCGCGTAGCCCGAGGAATGGGTTGGTTTCGGCCTCCATGGGCACATAGGCCAATGGCTTGTCGCCGCCCACGTCCAGGGTGCGTACCACCAGGTTGCGCTCGGAGCCCAAGGCACGGGCGATGGCGGTGTAGGTACCAGCCTGCTCCTCGGGGCTTGGCGCACGATTGCGGTCCAGGTAGAGGAACTCCGAACGCAGCAGGCCGACGCCTTCGCCGCCGAGGGTCAGGGACTGTTCCACCTCTTGCAACGAAGCGACGTTGGCCGTGACTTCAACGTGATGACCGTCGCGGGTCGTGGCGGGCAAGGATGCCTGGGCCACGTCCCGCTGACGGCGCAACGTCTGCTGTTGGCGTGCGGCTTCAAGCCTCTCGATTTCGGTCAGGTCCGGGTCCAGGTGCAGTTCGCCTTTGTCGGCGTCCAGCAGTACCTGCTTCCCATTGGCCAACGCCAGCACCTGGGGCGAAACACCACAGATGGCCGGCAGCCCAAGCGCACGGGCGAGAATCGCGACGTGGCTGGTCGCACCACCGCCGACGGTGACAAAACCCAGCACCTTGCGCGTGTCCAGGCTCGCCGTTTGTGATGGCGTCAGTTGCTCGGCGATCAGGATCGCGCGTTCCGGCAAATCCCAAACGCTGTCCTGGATACCGAGGATCAACTTCAACACACGCTGGCCCACATCGGCCAAGTCTGCCGCACGTTCGGCGAGTAGTGCATTACCTAATTGCGTGAACTGCTTGGCGGTGGCGACCGTGGCGCTGCTCCAGGCAAACGCAGCGCTTTTGCCTTCGGCCAGCAGGCCGTGGGCATGTTCAAGCAAGGTCGGGTCTTCGAGCAGTTCCTGATGGGCGCGGAAGATCTCGGCCTGGGCGCTGCCGGCGGCCTTGGTTTGCAGGGCTTGCAACGCCTCGTTTGCCGCCAGCAACCCACGCTGCAGCGCAGCGCGTTCGGCGGTTTCACCGGCGCCCTGCTCAGTGATCGCAAGCTCAGGTTCTGTCACCTGAACCACCTGGCCAAAAGCCGAACCCGGCGAAGCACAGACACCGCGCAGCAAGGTTGCCGACGACTCCGGTGCAACCGCTTCAACCCTCTCTGCCAGTGCTGCGACCGTTTCGCCGCAGCCTTCGGCCAGCAAGGTGACCAGCGCCTTGATCGCCGCCTCGGCCTCCTCACCCGCCGCGCTCACCTGCAAGGTGTCGCCGTGCGCGGTTTGCAGCGCCATGATCGCCACCAGGGATTTCGCGTTGGCACTCTGGGTTTGCTTGTGCAGGTAAATACTCGCGTTGAAGCCTTTGGCCGCCTGAGCAAACACCGCCGCAGGCCGCGCGTGCAAGCCGTTGGCATTGGGCAACGTCAGTGGCTTGGAGAACAGTGCCTCACCCTCCTCCTCATCCGCCGTTTCAGCGGCCTCACCTGTGGATAACTGCAGCAACGGCTGACCCGCCTCCACGAGACCGTCGGCCAAGACCGTGAACGGCTCGCCGCTGACCACCAGCACCAGGGTCAACAGGCTGCGGGCATTGAGCGCCACATAGTCGGCATCGAACTCGATCAGCGGTTGGCCAACCTCCACCCGCTGGCCTTCCTGCACCAGCCGGGTGAAGCCCTGGCCGGCCAGGTTCACGGTGTCCAGGCCGATGTGCATCAGGACCTGTACGCCATTGTCATCGGTAACGCTGACCGCATGACCACTGTCCTGGATATTGCTGATCACCCCGGCCAGCGGCGCGCACAGCGTCTGCGACGTGGGGTCGATGCACAGGCCATCGCCGATCAGGCGGCTGGAAAACACCGGATCGGGCACCGTGTCCAGCGCCAGCAGCACACCGGACAAGGGCGCCAGCAGTTCCAGGGGTTGCGTTGCGGTCATGACTTCACCTGCTGTTTTGTTCTGTAAAAATCATAGGGCGAACAACGATCCAATGTGGGAGCTGGCTTGCCTGCGATGGCATCACCTCGGTCCTGATGAAAAACCGAGTCGCCTGCATCGCAGGCAAGCCAGCTCCCACATTAGTCCGCGTACACCCACATTCTTATTTCCACCAATATTCGACTTGCACACCAAAGTTGGAGCCATGCCGCGCCGTGCCGTAGGAGCCGGTGTCGGACAACGCCGAGCCTGCCGCCAATTCATTCGCCGCACGCTTGGCCGCTTCGTTCCACGTTGCATAGGTGTAGTACAAACGCACTTCCGGCCGCGCCCAGAAATCCGGGCCTTTGGGCGACCAGGTCGGGGCGAAGGTAAATTTGCTCAGTTTGCGCGTGCCGCCGGTAGCGTCGACTTGATCGTGCCCGAGTTCAGTGACGAGCTTGAACTGTTCGCTGATGGCATACGCAGGGCGCACCCCGATGGACATCCACGTCTGGTCCTGGCTGCCTGGGCGAATGTCTTTCTGGTACACCGCCTCGATCTGCCCGCCAAAGCGCGGCGTCACCTGCCAGTCGAAGAACTCCACGGCGCGGTAGCTTTTGCTGCTGTTGTCCAGGGTGGTGTCGCCGGTGTAGCCCAGGCCGGTACCAGGGCCTTCGCCGTATTGCAGGGCGAATTTGTTCTTGCCGCCCAGGAAAGGTTTTTGCACATGCTGCGCCGTGATCGCCCAACCGCTGTTGGTGTCGCGGCCACCGGCTTTTTCGATGTAGCTCAAGCCGAACTCCAGCTCACCGCCGGGATTGGTCTTGAAGCCCGCCACGTTGAAGTCGTGACGGGTGGCGTATTCCTTCTGGTACAGGTTGTCCTTGCGGGAGATGGCGTAACTGTATTTGAGGTCGCCGATGAGTACGTCCTCGATACCGCCGCCCGTGGCGCTCTGGTTCCAGTAGTAGAAGTCGGAGATATGGATGTCATTACGTTTGTAGTAACGCCGACCGGCCCACACCGAGCCGCCATTGAGGCTGGGCAGGTTGGACCACTGCGCATACATCTGCGGCATGCGCGCCGAGCCGTTGTCGTCGCCCTGGAATTTAAGGGCACGGTCGTATTTGTTGTAGAGGGACGCCATGGCGTCGACGCTCAGCACCGAGCCATCGTCGAGGGTCAGCAGGTCCTGACGCAGTTCCAGCTCGGCATACTGTTCGCATTCGTTGCCCAGACGGTACTTGGATTGCGCCCCCGGCAACTGGAAGCATTGCTGCTTGCCACTGCCCGTTGAGGTACCCGCGCCGCTGCGCAGGTAACCGGCAAATTCCAGGGCCTGAGCGCCCAGTGGCAGGCTCAGACAAGATGCAACGAGGCCCAGCTTTATTGTTGTTTTCATGAAGCACTCCTAATGTTTTTCTTATTGTTATTGCGTGGTGCACGCCCCCCTTGTAGGAGCCGGCTTGCCGGCGATGGCGATTCAACTGACGCTATCGCCGGCAAGCCGGCTCCTACAGGGGGTAGCGGTGTTTCAGTCCTTGAGGTGCAGGACGAAGGATTCGTAAGGGCGCAACGTGATCGTGGCGTTGCGCTGCGGGCAGTCGGGGTAGTTGCTGATCAGAAGGCGTTGCTCGGCGGCCGGGTTGATCACGTTGTCCGGCAGCTGGATTTCACAAGGCGTGCCGTAGAAGTTGTTCAGCACCAGCAAGCGCTCACCGTGGCCTTCGCGCAGGTAGGCCCAGACTTGCAGGTGGTCTTGCAGCAGCTCGCGGTAAACACCTTCCTGGATCAGCGGTTCATGGCGGCGCAAGGCAATCAGTGCGCGGTAGTGATGCAGCACTGAATCCGGGTCACCCCGCTGGCTTTCGACGTTGATCTGCGCCGCGTTGGCCGGGATGCCGATCCACGGTTCGCTACGGCTGAAACCCGCGTTGGCCTGGGTGTTCCACTGCATCGGTGTGCGGCTGTTGTCCCGCGATTTCTGTTTGATCGCCGCCATGCTCGACGCTTCGGGCTCGCCCGCATCACGCTTGAGACGGAAGATGTTGAGCGTCTCCACATCGCGGTACTGCGCGATGCTGTCGAAGCCCGGGTTGGTCATGCCCAGCTCTTCGCCCTGGTACACGTACGGTGTGCCCTGGAGGAAGTGCAGCGCGGTGCCGAGCATCTTGGCCGAGACCACACGGTGTTCACCGTCGTCACCAAACCGCGAGACCACCCGTGGCTGGTCGTGGTTACACCAGAACAATGCGTTCCAGCCGCCACCGGCCTGCATGCCCAACTGCCAGTTGGAAAATATCTGCTTGAGTTGCAGGAAATCGAAGTCGGCCTTCACCCACTTCTGCAGGTTCGGGTAATCGACTTTCAGGTGATGAAAGTTGAAGGTCATCGACAGCTCTTTCGATTCCGGCCGCGAGTAGCGGATGCAATGTTCAAGGCTGGTGGATGACATCTCACCAACGTTGATCAGGTCGTGCCCTTCGAAGACTTCGCGGTGCATTTCCTGCAGGTACTCGTGCACGTTCGGACCGTCGGTGTAGAAGCGGCGGCCGTCGGTGTTGTCTTCCGGGAAATCGGCGGGTTTGGAGATCAGGTTGATCACGTCCAGGCGGAAGCCACCCACGCCCTTGTCGCGCCAGAAGCGCATCAGCTTGAACACCTCGGCACGCACCTTGGGGTTGTCCCAATTCAGGTCGGCCTGGGTGTGGTCGAACAGGTGCAGGAAGTACTGGCCGGTTTGCGCTTCGTATTCCCAGGCCGAGCCGCCGAACTTGGATTCCCAGTTGTTCGGCTGGTCGCGCCAGATATAAAAGTCGCGGTACGGGTTATCGAGGCTGCTACGCGCCTGCTGGAACCACTCGTGCTCGATGGAGGTGTGGTTGACCACGATGTCGAGCATCAGCTTGATGCCGCGCTTGGCTGCTTCGCTGATCAGCAGTTCACAGTCGGCCATGGTGCCGTAGCTGGGGTCGATGGCGTAGTAGTCGCTGATGTCGTAGCCGTTGTCACGCTGCGGCGAGCGCAGGAACGGGGTGATCCACAGGCAGTCGACGCCCAGCCATTGGAGGTAATCAAGTTTGTCCACGATCCCCAGCAGGTCACCGGTGGCGTTACCCGCGTGGCTGTGGAAGCTTTTTGGGTAGATCTGGTAGATCACCGAGTGTTGCCAGGTTTGCATGGGGGGTTCCTTCAGTAGAATTTTGTGCGGGCCTTGAGGGCCTCATCGCCGGCAAGCCGGTTCCTACGGTTGACCGCACTCCTCTGTAGGAGCCGGCTTACCGGCGATAGCGGTCGATCAGGCGACCCGATAACCCGGCCGAACAATCTTCATGCTCAACGCACAGGTCAGGACGAACGGCACGACCATCGCGATGACCATCCCGATCACAAAGCTTGGGATGTACTGCGGAATGATCGAGATGAATCCAGGCAAGCCACCGACGCCGATGGCCGACGCCTGCACCTTGTTCAGCGACAGGAAAATACTGCCCAGCGCCGAGCCCAGCAGCGCGGCATAGAACGGGAACTTGAAGCGCAGGTTCACGCCGAACATCGCCGGCTCCGTGATGCCGAAGTACGCGGAAATCGCCGAGGTGGACGCCATGCTTTTGTCCCGCGCGTTGCGGGTCATGTAGAACACACCGAGGGCGGCACTGCCCTGGGCCAGGTTGGACATGACGATCATCGGCCAGATAAAGGTGCCGCCCTGGGTGGAGATCAGTTGCAGGTCCACCGCGAGGAACATGTGGTGCATGCCGGTGATCACCAGCGGCGCGTACAGCAGGCCGAAAATCGCCCCGCCGAGCATTGGCGCTAGGTCGAACAGGGTGACCACGCCTTCGGTGATCAGGATGCCGAGGTGACGCGTGACCGGGCCGATGATCGCCAGGGCCAGCACGCCGGTCACCACGATGGTGGTGATGGGCACCACCAGCAATTGAATGGCATTCGGCACCCGCGCCCGCAGCCATTTTTCGATAACGCTCATCACGTAGGCGGCCATCAGGATCGGCAGGATCTGCCCCTGGTAGCCCACTTTCTCGATCTTGAACCAGCCAAAGATGTCGAAGTACGGCAGGCTCTGGCCGTCCAGCCCCGCCACGGCCTTGCCGTAGTTCCAGGCATTGAGCAGGTCCGGGTGTACCAGCATCAGGCCCAGCACGATGCCGAGGATTTCACTGCCGCCAAAACGCTTGGCCGCCGACCAGCCCACCAGCGCCGGCAGGAACACGAACGAGGTGTTGGCCATCAGGTTGATCAGGCTCCACAGGCCATCCAGGTTCGGATACGCCTCCAGCAGTGTCTTGCCTTCGATGAACATGCCCTTGGCGCCCATCAGGTTGTTCACGCCCATCAACAGGCCGGCGATGATCAGCGCGGGCAGGATCGGCATGAACACATCGGAAAATACGCGCACCAGACGCTGCATGGCGTTGGTCTTGTCGGCGCCCTTCTGCTTGACGTCGGCGATGGTCGACACCGCAAGGCCGGTGGCTTCACGCAGGGCGGCGTAGACCTTTTCTACCTCGCCCGGGCCGATCACGATTTGAAACAGGCCGCCGGTAAAAAACGAACCCTTGACCAGATCAACCTGGTTCAACGCGGCGCTGTTGACCCGGCTCGGGTCCTTCAGCGCCAGGCGCAGGCGCGTCACGCAGTGGGCAGCTTGCTCAAGGTTGTCGCTGCCCCCGAGGTTCTCGAGAATCTCGCGGGCGATAGCTGGGTAGTCGTGGCTCATGCTTGTTTTCCACTTTGGTTTTTTTTATTGGGGGGGGCAGTCATTGGCAGCACGCCGAGGGCAAAAGTACTCGTCTGTACGAGTTAATGCAACAACTCGTCTGTACGAGTTGAAAATTGTTGGCCCTGGCTTGCTGGCGATGCTGTTCGTGAGGCCCCCATCGCCGGCAAGCCGGCCCCTACAAGGGCGTTGATATCCGTGGGTCTAATGGACAAACCCCACCCGTGCCACTATGGTTCCTGCCTGAACGCAAAGGCACAGAGCCATCCCCATGAGCAAATACAACCAGATCTATACGGATCTGCTTGCCAGCATCACCACCGAACGCCTGCAACGCGGCACGCGCCTTCCCTCCGAAACAGAATTGATGGACAGCTACCAGGCCAGCCGAGGCACCGTTCGTCGTGCCATCGAGCAGTTGCAAGAGCGCGGGTTTGCGCAAAAGATCCACGGCAAAGGCACCTTCGTGCTGTCACCCAACCCGATCGAATTCCAGTTGGGCGGCATCGTCAGCTTCCACGAAACCCACGCCGACCTGGGCGATGACGTACGCACCGAAGTGGTCGAATTTACCCAGTTCCCGCTGGAAGGTTCACTGCTGCAACACATCGAAGCCGAACCCGGCACCCTGATCACCCGCATCAAACGGGTACGGCGCATCGGCGGCAAACGCGTGATCCTCGACATCAACCACTTCGTCGCAGACCTGATCCCCGGCCTGGACCGCGACATCGCCGAGCAGTCGATCTACGCGTTTATCGAACAGACCTTGCAGTTGCAGATCAGCTACGCCCAACGCACCATCGAAGCCCTGCCCCGCAGCAAAGACGACCAGGCGCACCTGGACCTCGATGGACAAAGCCATGTGATCGTGGTGAGCAACCAGACGTTTTTGCAGGATGGGCGGCAGTTCGAGTACACCGAGTCGCGGCATACGCTGGATAAGTTTTACTTTTCGGATATTGCGCGGCGGTAAGTCGGACTGCACATCGATTGTTACTGTTGAGGCACACAGCGCTACCTGACAAACAGACAGAACCCTACGTAGAATGCCCACGTGGCTATGGAACACCTTCCTTCTAACCTCCTATGACCTAGGGGTTTCGCTCTCCACACTACGCCTGCTGCTTGCAGGCGTTTTTACATCAGCTGTAAAACGACGCTGCAACTCGTCCACGACGGCGACAAAGGGAAAAATCAAGCATGAATCAGGAGCTGTTTCTACGTCGCCGTAGCAAAGTTTACGTACCGATGGGCACTGGCGGAGCTACACGCGCTCAGGTTGCGTCGGCTGTCCGGGAGGTTGCGGCGTTCCGATACGTACTGTCAGAGCCATTGATTGAACAAATCGGCAGGTTGTCAGCGACAGAGCTCAAGTACTGGCTGCGCGAAATTGTCAGAGTCCTTCGGCGGGAGACAGGGGCTCATGTGCATCACTCGCCGCTTTATCCTGACTTCCCAGAGCAGGTGCTGGCTGCCTCAGAGGCGGAGTTGTACCTTAACGCCGTCATTCACTACCTCACGCTTTGGCGCCTCCCCCCCTCTGAACACGCTCGACCGGCGATGCTTGAAGGCAACTACATCTCCCGCGTGATCGAGCCGGGAAGTGTCTCTGAGTTTGAATCATTGTTCGCGCCGCTGGTGTCATCGCGCAGCTCGCTCTCCGAAGAGGAAAGCGCCGACGTGATCTGGTTTATCCGGCAGTACAAAGGCGATGTATTCCGCCTGCTGCCTGAGGCTATACCGTTCCGCGAGATCCGTGCACAGGTGGGCAGCGCACTTCTCCTGCACGTAGCCGGTGATGCGCGAGTGAATCTATTCCTGGAACAAAACGTCGAAACAGCGACTGACGTGCTACGACTTGCGGTAGCACTGAATGGTGGAGACGTGTCGCTGGCAACAGCATCGACACGTTTCACCGCGATGAAGCGCTCGATGCGCCGCCTGCTGTTGCGACTGCTCGACGCCATACCCAACGCCGTAGAAGACGTGATGCGCCACACTGAGCGCTGGAAACGACTGGCTGAAGTGCTGCACCCGGGCGACTACGCCGATAAATACCCACGAGCGTTAGCCGCCATCACGGCAGCACGTCGCAACGAAGCGCCCGCATCATTTGGATCACGTGTAGAAACACTGCTTGCCCAGCGAGACATTGTCACGCTCACCCCTTTACTACAGAGCCGACCTGGTGAATTTGCACGCCGGCTAGACGCGACCCTGCGACGTGCGGCAGAACCAGAGCCGGTTCTCGATGCATTCGAGGCGGTCGCGGCACACGTGTCCTCACCTGTTTTGCTGCAACTGCTGGCCCAGGTACGTTCGCCACGCCCTCTCCCTCTGCGAGCGTTCACGCCGAAAGGTGCACTGGCCAAAGTCTATGCCATCAAGGATCAGCGCGAGCCTCTAACACCGGACGTGTTGGCGAGTGCGGCCAGAATCTGCGAGGAGGCTCTCGTAAAGCGTTTTGCGTCGCTGCCGCCACTCGGTCGCTGCTTCATCGATCCCGAATTACGCGAGTACAGAGTGCCGCTGGCACAGCGTGCCTCATCAAAATCGCTACGCACGTTGGTGCGCGGCAGCCGGTTGCCAATCCCCGATACACGCTTCATTCGCCTGTTCCTATGGTGGAAGAACGGCCGTGCACGCACGGACATCGACTTATCCGCAGCATTTTTCGACGCCAACTTCGTGTTCAGAGAGGCGGTTGCGTACTACAACCTCAAGGGTTACGGCGGCTATCACAGTGGCGATATCGTGGACGCGCCCGAAGGGGCATCGGAGTTCATCGACCTCGACCTTGATATCCTCGTCGAGAAGGGAGTCCGCTATGTCGTCACATCCATCAACTCCTTCACCCAGCAACCGTATTGCGATCTTCCAGAATGCTTCGCGGGCTGGATGGCCCGTGCGGACGTGGCATCGGGTGAAGCGTTCGAGCCTAAAACCGTGTTCGACCGTATCGATATCGCGTCCGACACCGTTATCTGTCTGCCGTTTGTGATGGACTTGCAGGAGCGACGCATGATTTGGGCCGATCTGGGACTCACTTCATCGCCACGCTGGAACAACGTCGACAACAACCTCAGCGGGGTATCTTTGATGCTGCGAGCGTTAGTGCATACGCCACGGCCAGATTTGGAGACACTGTTCGACTTGCACGTTCGAGCACGGGGAGAACGAGTAGCCTCACTGCAGCAGGCACAGGTGGTGTTTGCACCTGATCAAGGAATCACGCCGTTCGATACGGATGTGATTCGATCGCAGTTTCTCTGATACCTGCGCCAGCCTTTACTGCTCGTTGAAAACGACGGCTCTTGCCTCCAATCTTTCTTCCCGTACGCCGGTAAACCTAACGCAAGACCTACTGTAGGAGCCGGCTTGCCGGCGATGACGTGCTTGAGATCACTACCTCATTCGAGGGTCTCATCGCTGGCAAGCCAGCTC
>NZ_JACAOY010000010.1:0-297070 GCF_013385985.1 Pseudomonas sp. B6002
CTTTTTCAACTTCCTTTTGGCTCCGATGAACTGAAGCAACTTACCGTCAAAACCTACATAACCCATTGTTTACCAAGGAGTTTTCCGTTTCGACTGCGCCGGAAGTGGGGCGAATTATAGACAGATATAATTCGCCGTCAACACCTAATTTCAGCTTTATTCGGATTTGAGCGTGATACGCGCAAACGCCTTCTTCCCAGCCTGGCAAACATGGGTAGCGCCCAGCTCGTATATAAAGGTGCGATCGACAACCTCACCATCTATACGCACACCACCCGACCCCAGAAGGTCCCGCGCAACCGCCGAATTCTTAACCAGGCCCGCCTTATTAAGGACAGCCGCAATTGGCATCGCCTCAGCAGCAGACAGCTCGATCTCCGGCAGATCATCCGGCAACTCGCCATCCTTCATACGGTTGCCCGCCGCGCGGTGAGCATTGGCCGCAGCCTCTTCACCATGGAACCGCGCAACAATCTCTTCCGCCAGCTTGATCTTCACATCACGCGGATTGGCACCCGCCTCGACTTCAGCGCGCAGTGCATTGATCTCATCCATCGAGCGGAAGCTCAACAGCTCGAAGTAACGCCACATCAGCGCATCCGGAATAGAGACCAGCTTGCCGTACATCACACCCGGCGCCTCCTGGATACCTACATAGTTGCCCAACGACTTGGACATCTTCTTGACGCCATCCAACCCTTCCAACAAAGGCATGGTGAGAATGCACTGAGCTTCTTGCCCATATGCACGCTGCAGCTCACGCCCCATCAGCAAGTTGAACTTCTGATCGGTACCGCCCAGCTCAACATCCGCGCGCAAGGCTACCGAGTCATAGCCCTGAACCAGCGGATAAAGGAACTCATGGATAGCGATAGGCTGGTTAGTCGAGTAGCGCTTGTCGAAGTCATCACGCTCAAGCATCCGCGCAACGGTGTACTGAGACGTCAGGCGAATGAAGTCGGCCGGCCCCATCTGATCCATCCACGTGGAGTTGAACGCCACTTCGGTCTTGGCCGGATCGAGGATCTTGAATACCTGGGTCTTGTAGGTCTCGGCATTGTCGAGAACCTGCTCACGAGTCAACGGCGGACGCGTAGCACTCTTGCCGCTCGGATCGCCGATCATCCCCGTGAAGTCACCTATAAGGAAGATGACCTGATGCCCCAGCTCCTGGAACTGACGCAGCTTATTAATAAGCACGGTATGACCCAGGTGCAGATCCGGCGCAGTCGGGTCAAAGCCGGCTTTAATACGCAGGGGTTGGCCACGCTTGAGCTTTTCGATCAGCTCAGCTTCCACCAACAGTTCTTCCGCACCACGTTTTATCAGCGCTAGCTGCTCTTCAACCGACTTCATAACAGACCCGCAAGGCTCAGATTCAAAAGGGAACCAACCATACAAGATCAGGGACTAATTACAAGTTTTGCCCTGCGAACGGACACCGTTCAACAAGCCCAGCGTTCGCGAGCTTGCGCCACAGATGATTTGGTTATATTTTATACAGTTATTTCATCTTCATCATGTCATTCATCTTTTCCATTTCATCTTCAAAGTCAAAATTACTTATGACCACAGAACCGTCTAAAGCGCCGCCGCTTTACCCGAAGACCCACTTGCTCGCCGCAAGTGGCATCGCCGCCCTTCTCAGCCTGGCACTCCTGGTATTCCCTTCCAGTGACGTAGAAGCCAAACGAACATCCCTGAGCCTTGACCTGGAAAGTCCTGTTGAACAACTGACACAAGATCAAGACGCTTCCGACGCCCAACAAGCCACAAATGCGCCAACCGAATCGCCGTTCGCACAGATAGAAAGCACACCTGAGGACACCCAACAGGCTACCCAGGAAGCACCCGCCGCCAAGACCCCTCAACACCGCGAAGTCATCGTGGCCAAGGGCGACACGCTTTCCACCCTGTTCGAGAAGGTCGGCCTGCCCGCGGCAACCGTTAATGAGGTGCTGGCGAGCGATAAACAAGCCAAGCAGTTCACACAGCTCAAACACGGCCAGAAGCTTGAGTTCGAACTGACGCCCGACGGCCAGCTGAACAACCTGCACAGCAGTGTCAGCGACCTCGAAACCATCACCCTGACCAAGGGCGCCAAGGGTTTCGCCTTCAATCGCGTCACCACCAAACCGGTCATGCGCTCCGCTTATGTACATGGCGTGATCAACAGCTCCCTGTCGCAATCCGCCGCCCGTGCCGGCCTGTCCCACAGCATGACCATGGACATGGCCAGCGTGTTCGGATACGACATCGACTTCGCCCAGGACATCCGCCAGGGCGACGAATTCGACGTGATCTACGAGCAGAAAGTCGCCAACGGCAAGGTGGTCGGCACCGGCAACATCCTCTCGGCACGCTTCACCAACCGCGGCAAGACCTACACGGCCGTGCGCTACACCAACAAACAAGGCAACAGCAGCTACTACACGGCTGACGGCAACAGCATGCGCAAGGCCTTCATCCGCACGCCAGTGGACTTCGCTCGCATTAGCTCGCGTTTCTCCATGGGTCGCAAGCATCCAATTCTGAACAAAATCCGCGCCCACAAAGGCGTCGACTATGCCGCTCCACGCGGTACGCCGATCAAAGCAGCAGGTGACGGCAAGGTGCTGCTGGCAGGACGTCGTGGTGGCTACGGCAATACCGTAATCATCCAGCACGGCAACACCTATCGGACCCTGTATGGCCACATGCAAGGCTTCGCCAAGGGCGTGTCCACCGGCAGCAACGTGAAACAGGGCCAAGTGATCGGCTATATCGGTACCACCGGCCTGTCGACCGGCCCGCACCTGCACTACGAGTTCCAGGTCAATGGCGTCCACGTCGACCCACTGGGCCAGAAGCTGCCGATGGCTGACCCGATCGCCAAAGCAGAGCGTGCGCGTTTCCTGCAACAAAGCCAGCCGCTGATGGCACGCATGGATCAGGAACGCTCCACCCTGCTGGCTTCGGCAAAGCGTTAAGCCATGGCGCTCTATATAGGCGTGATGTCCGGGACCAGCCTCGACGGCCTGGACATTGCCCTCATCGAACAGGGCCCGGCGATCAACCTGATCGCCACGCACTACATCCCCATGCCGGACACCCTGCGCACCGAGCTGCTGAGCCTGTGCGCCAGCGGCCCGGACGAAATCGCCCGCTCCGCCATTGCCCAACAGCACTGGGTAAAACTCGCCGCCCACGGCATTCACACCTTGCTCGACCAGCAGAACCTCAAGCCCCAGACCATTCGTGCGATTGGCAGCCACGGCCAGACAATCCGCCACGAACCTGCGCGGGGCTTTACCGTCCAGATCGGCAACCCCGCGCTGCTCACGGAGCTGACCGGCATCACCGTGGTCAGCGACTTCCGCAGCCGCGATGTTGCCGCAGGCGGCCAGGGCGCACCGCTGGTCCCCGCTTTCCACGAAGCACTGTTTGGCGAGCGCACTGGTAACCGTGCGGTATTGAATGTGGGAGGTTTCAGCAACCTCAGCCTGATCGAAACCGACAAACCTGTAGCCGGTTTCGACTGCGGCCCAGGCAACGTTCTACTGGACGCCTGGATCCACCTGGTCCGCGGCGAACACTTCGACCGCGACGGTCAGTGGGCAGCCAGCGGCCATGTCGTGCCACAGTTGCTCAACGCCCTGCTCAGCGATCCGTTCTTCGTGACCAAAGGCCCGAAAAGCACCGGGCGCGAAGTGTTCAACCTGGGATGGCTGCAACAACACCTCGGGCGTTTGCCGGCATTCCCGCCACAAGATGTGCAAGCTACGTTGCTGGAACTCACCGCCCTTACCATCGTCGAGTCCCTGCAAGCGGCCCAATCCAACACCGAAACCTTGCTGGTCTGCGGCGGCGGCGCCCACAACGCCACGCTGATGCATCGCCTGGCAGCACTGCTACCTTCCACACAGGTCGCCAGCACCGCCGCTTACGGTGTAGACCCTGACTGGGTCGAGGCCATGGCCTTTGCCTGGCTGGCCCACTGCTGCCTGGAAGGCATTGCCGCCAACCGCCCCAGCGTCACCGGCGCACAAGGGCTTCGGGTACTGGGCGCGATCTACCCCGCTTAAGCCCCAGACAGCAAAACGCCGCTTGGCCTATGGAGGCCAAGCGGCGTTTTTGTATCCGCAATCGATCAGATCGAGAACGAAGACCCGCAACCACAGGTAGTGGTGGCGTTAGGGTTCTTGATCACGAAACGCGAACCCTCCAGACCTTCCTGGTAATCCACCTCGGCACCTGCCAGGTATTGGAAGCTCATCGGGTCCACGACCAGGCTTACGCCCTCGCGCTCAACGATGGTGTCGTCATCGGCCACATCTTCATCGAAGGTAAAACCGTACTGAAACCCTGAACAACCGCCGCCCGTAACAAATACGCGCAGCTTCAAGCGATCATTACCCTCTTCATCGACCAGGCTCTTCACCTTGTGCGCAGCACCGTGGGTGAATTGCAAAGCCGTGGGGGTGAAGGATTCAACGCTCATGCTGATAATCTCCCGGCGTACCGCCGCCATATGCGTAATGGCGGGCATTATCCGCTTCTCCTAGAAAAGCGGTCAACTATTGTTACGGTATATCAATCGGCGTTGCCGCCATTAAAAACACAAAAGGCCCGATCAACGGGCCTTTTGCTGAGCGGCTAAACAGCCTTAAGGCAGCATGCCCGCGTGGGACAGGCCCAGCTTCTCATCCAGGCCGAACAGGATGTTCATGTTCTGCACCGCCTGGCCCGACGCGCCCTTGACCAGGTTGTCGATCACCGACAACACCACCACCAGGTCGCCATCCTGCGGACGGTGCACGGCAATCCGGCACACGTTGGCGCCGCGCACGCTGCGCGTTTCCGGGTGGCTGCCAGCCGGCATCACGTCGACGAACGGCTCATTGGCATAACGCTTTTCAAACAACGCCTGCAGGTCGACCGAGCGATCCACCACGGTTGCGTACAACGTGGAGTGAATGCCACGGATCATCGGGGTCAGGTGCGGCACGAAGGTCAGACCCACGTCCTTGCCCGCGGCGCGGCGCAAGCCCTGGCGGATTTCCGGCAAGTGACGGTGCCCTTTTACCGCATAGGCCTTCATGCTTTCCGACGTCTCGGAATACAGCGAACCCACCGCAGCACCACGGCCGGCACCGCTGACACCCGACTTGCAGTCGGCGATCAGGCGCGAAGTGTCCGCCAACCCAGCTTCCAGCAATGGCAGGAAACCAAGCTGGGTAGCCGTTGGATAGCAACCCGGCACCGCGATCAGGCGCGCTTGCTTGATCTGCTCACGATTGACTTCCGGCAAGCCATACACGGCTTCTTCCAACAACTGCGGCGCACCGTGAGGCTGGCCGTACCACCTGGCCCACTCATCGGCGTCTTGCAGGCGGAAGTCCGCCGACAGGTCGATCACCTTGGTGCCAGCCGCCAGCAGTTCACCTGCCAACGCATGGGCAACACCGTGCGGCGTAGCAAAGAACACCACATCACAGGCGCCAAGAGTCTTGATGTCCGGAACGCTGAATGCCAGGCCGTCGTAGTGGCCTCGCAGGTTCGGGTACATATCAGCAACGGCCAGCCCGGCCTCGGATCGGGAAGTGATGACCACCACCTCAGCTTGCGGATGCTGAGCCAACAGACGCAGCAATTCGACACCGGTGTAACCCGTGCCGCCGACGATACCGACCTTGACCATAAACCTGCCCTCAACGAACCCACTGGAAAGCCGTCGATAATAGGGGCCGCATCGTCCTGCGACAACCGTCAACGTGACGTACGGGCGCATGAGCCACTACTATCGTGGCTACCGTGAACCTGGGAATAACTAAAAATGCTTTATCTATGGGTCAAAGCCTTCCACATCATCAGCATCGTCTGCTGGTTTGCCGGGCTGTTCTACCTGCCACGCCTGTTCGTCTACCACGCCCAAAGCGAAGACACCGTCAGCAAGGAACGCTTCAGCCTCATGGAGCGCAAGCTGTACCGCGGCATCATGGGCCCGGCGATGGTTGCGGCACTGATCTTCGGCGGCTGGCTGATCTACCTCAACCCGAGCATCTTTCATTCGGGCGGCTGGATCCACGCCAAGCTGACCCTCGTGGTACTGCTCATCGGCTACCACCACATGTGCGGCGCGCAGGTAAAACGCTTCGCCCGTGGCGAAAACACCCGCAGCCATGTCTTTTATCGCTGGTTCAATGAAGTGCCCGTTCTGATATTGCTGGCTATCGTAATTTTGGTCGTGGTCAAACCGTTCTAACTTCAATCACACGGGGTACCTCCAATGTCGCTGCCCGCTCTGCTTGAACAACGTCTGCGCCTGCCCGTGGTGGCGGCGCCGATGTTCCTGATTTCCAACCCGCAACTGGTCCTGGCGTGCTGTCGCAATGGAGTGGTGGGGAGCTTTCCCGCCCTCAACCAGCGCGAAAGCAGCGGCTTCAAGGCCTGGCTGGAAGAAATCGAGGCGGGCCTGGCACAGCTGGACACCCCCGCGCCATATGCCGTCAATTTGATTGTGCATAACAGCAACCCACGGCTGGAGGCCGACCTGGCGATCTGCGTCGAGCACAAAGTGCCGATCGTCATCACCAGCCTGGGCGCTGTGAAGGAACTGGTCGACGCCGTCCACAGCTACGGCGGCCTGGTGTTCCATGACGTCACCACCCGACGCCATGCCGAAAAAGCCGCCGAGGCCGGTGTCGATGGCCTGATCGCCGTCGCAGCGGGCGCCGGTGGCCATGCGGGCACCTGGAGCCCGTTTTCCCTGATTGCCGAGATTCGTCAGTTCTTCGACAAGACCTTGCTGCTGGCCGGTTGCCTCAACCATGGCCACGAGATCCTCGCCGCTCAACTGCTCGGCGCCGACCTCGCCTATTTCGGCACACGCTTTATCGGTACCACCGAAAGCCACGCCCCGGATGCGTATAAAGAGATGCTGCTCACATCGCGCGCCGCCGACATCGTGCACACTCCCGCAGTCTCCGGCGTGCCCGCAAGCTTCATGCGCCAGAGCCTGGAAAACGCCGGTTTTGACCTCGCCGCCCTACAGGGCAAGGGCGAAGTCAACTTCGGTTCCAAGCTCAAGCCGTTGAGCGACGAGGCCAAGGCGTGGAAGACTGTATGGTCTGCCGGCCAAGGCGTCGGTGAGATTGATGATTTGCCCAGCGTCGATGAACTGATTGCCCGCCTGGATGCCGAATACCGCAAGGCACGCGAGCAAGCAGCACAATTGCGCTGGCCACGCTGACCCAACCGCAAGGCCTGCCAACCGAGCAGGCCTGCCCCCCCTCCCAGACAAGTGACAAGGATGCCCGCATGAGCGACAACCGTTTCAAGATTGTGTTTGACGGAGCCTTGCTCCCGGGTGTCGAAAGCACCACTGCCAAACTGAACCTCGCCGAACTGTTCAAGAGCGACGTGGGCGCCATCGAAAAGCTGTTTACCGGTCGCCCGGTCGCGCTCAAGCGTGACCTTTCCCGTTCTGACGCTGAAACCTACCTCACCGCACTGAAAAACGCCGGCATCGATGCGCGTATCGAAGCCGAACAACCCGTGGCCTTCAGCCTGGCAGAAGCCCACGAGACCGATTCCGGCTCCGCTAGTTATTCACGCCCCGCCGCATCGCCCTACGCGCCACCCCGCGCGGCCGTCGGTGATAACGGGGCAGAATTCTCGACACTCAAGGTGTTCACCATCCATGGCCGTATCGGCCGCCTGCGCTACCTGGCGTGGACACTGGTGTTGACCCTTGCAATGCTCGTAGCGGGCGGCATTATCAGCACCGTCAGCTTTGCCGTGGCGACCGCTTCGCCGACGTTGGGCGCCATTATTGGTGTGCTGCTGGGCTTGGCACTGTGTGTGGCGATTGTTTGGGTCAGCGTGCAAATCGGAGTGCAACGACTACATGACTTGGGCTGGTCCGGCTGGCTGTGGCTCTTGCATCTGGTGCCACTGGTAAACAGCGTCTTCCCTATCCTGCTGCTGGTATTGCCGGGTAACGCTGGTGCCAACCAATATGGCGCGCCACCACCGCGTAACTCCACGGCAGTAAAAGTCTTGGCCGCCCTGTGGCTCGCGTTTATTCCACTGATGTTCGGCCTTTTGCTGACGCTGGGTATGAACGGCTACCTGAACCAACTCGAAGCCAATATGGACAGCAGCTATGAAAGCAGCTCCATCACCTCCGATGACGCCACCGATCAAAGCGTCACCGTTGATGAAGAAGAGCGCGCGCAAAGTGCTGACGACACAGCCGAACCTGTAGACTCTCCAGAACAGTGAAGAAACGCCCGTCGCCTGTGATGCCTCTGTCACAGGCCCGGTAGCGTTGCGATGGAGAAAGGCATGACCCGTTACGCTCTGATCACCGGTGCCTCCAGCGGCATCGGCCTGGCCTTGGCCGAAGCACTGGCCCGTCGCGGCCGCAGCTTGATTCTGGTGGCCCGCCAGCGTGATCAGTTGGAAAGCATTGCAATCGAATTGACCCAACGGTTTGGCGTCGAAGTGCTGTTTCGGGCCTGCGACCTGGGCGAGCCGCTGCGCTTGTCCGGTTTTCTGCTGGAGCTTGAAGAGGGCGAGCGGCAGATCGACCTGTTGGTCAACTGCGCCGGTATCGGCACCAGCGGGCCGTTCCTGGCCCAGGACTGGATGACCGAACAGGACCTGATCGAAGTCAACATCCTGGCCCTGACCCGTATGTGTCATGCCCTGGGCAACGCGATGGCACTGCAGGGGGGCGGGCAGATCCTCAACGTGGCCTCGGTTGCAGCCTTTCAACCCGGCCCGTGGATGAGCAGCTACTACGCCAGCAAGGCGTATGTACTGCACTTCTCCGAAGGCCTGCGCGAAGAGCTGAAGACCTGTGGCATCAAGGTCTCGGTGCTCTGCCCCGGCCCAACGCGCACTGCTTTCTTCGGCACGGCACAGATGGACACCGCCAAGCTCGACGCCAGCGAAAAGCTGATGAGCCCCGAGGAAGTGGCGCTCTACACCGTGCGCGCGCTGGAAAAGAACAAAGCCATCATCATTCCCGGCCGACGCAACCGCTGGATCACTTTCAGCCCACGACTCAGCCCGCGCTGGCTGACACGCAAGATCGCCGGCGCCATCAACAAGGCCTATTGCCCGCGCTGAACGCCTGGGTACACTCATCCTGCACTTTCATAATGGAGAAACAGCTGTGGATACTCTGTTCACCAAGATCATCAACAGAGAAATACCTGCGGACATCATCTACGAAGACGACCAGGTCCTGGCCTTCAAGGATATTCATCCAGCGGCGCCAGTGCATTTCCTGGTCATTCCGAAGAAACACATCCCGACCCTCAACGACCTGACCGAGGAAGACAAAGCCCTGGCCGGTCATATCCTGTTCACCGCCCAGCGCCTGGCCGTGGAACAAGGCTGCGAGGAAGGTTTCCGCGTGGTGATGAACTGCAACCCGAAAGGCGGGCAGACCGTTTATCACATCCATATGCACGTGCTGGGTCAGCGCCAAATGAACTGGCCTCCGGGCTGATCACCCTTTGGGCGGCGGTCGCGGCCTGCAGGCTGCGACCCTATGCCCTTGACTCAGCGCAAACGCTCGCCCTTCTCTTGCGGTAAACTGGCCGCCGAGATTCTTCCCGGAGGTCAGCATGACTACCCAACGTCACTACTCGCCGATTGATCGTCTGTTGCTGCAAGCCGACATGGCCATGCGCACGTTGTTGCCGTTCAGCGGCCAACCGTACCGCCCGTCGCCCGCCATCGTGCAGCCCGACGCACAGTTGAGCGAGACCGACACCCGCCATGTCGCCGGCCTGATGCGCATCAACCATACCGGTGAAGTCTGTGCCCAGGCGCTGTATCAAGGCCAGGCCCTGACGGCGAAGTTGCCGCAAGTGCGCGCAGCCATGGAGCATGCCGCCGAAGAAGAGATCGACCACCTGGCCTGGTGCGAACAACGCATTCGCCAGCTCGGTAGCCATCCCAGCGTGCTGAACCCACTGTTCTATGGCTTGTCGTTCGGCATCGGCGCCGCCGCCGGCTTGATCAGCGACAAAGTCAGCCTGGGTTTTGTCGCCGCCACCGAGCATCAAGTGTGCAAGCACCTGGATGAACACCTCGAGCAACTGCCCGCCGAAGACGAAAAGTCCCGGGCAATTCTTGAGCAGATGCGCATCGACGAAGAACACCACGCAGAAAGCGCGCTGGATGCTGGCGGCTTCCGTTTCCCGGCGCCGGTGAGGTTTGGCATGAGCCTGTTGGCCAAGGTCATGACTAAAAGCACATACCGAATCTGAGCCGAAAAAAAGGGCGCTTTCACAGCGCCCTTTCTTTTTGCCGGCAGATCGTGTGATCAGCCCAATTCGATGATTTCGTAATCATGGGTGATGGCCACGCCAGCCGCACCCAGCATGATCGACGCCGAGCAATACTTCTCGGCCGACAGCTCGATAGCACGCTTGACCTGGGCTTCCTTCAACGCCCGGCCCTTCACCACAAAATGCATGTGGATCTTGGTGAACACCTTGGGGTCTTCAGTGGCGCGCTCGGCTTCCAGGAAGGCCTCGCAGCTTTCCACGGCCTGGCGGGATTTCTTCAGGATGCTGACCACGTCGAAATTGCTGCAACCGCCCACGCCAAGCAGGAGCATTTCCATCGGGCGTACGCCCAGGTTTCGGCCACCGGCTTCCGGCGGGCCGTCCATGACCACCACATGGCCACTGCCCGACTCACCGAGGAACATGGCTTCGCCCGCCCATTGGATGCGTGCCTTCATCGCCCAGACTCCACTGCTAAAAAAGGGTCGCCAGCTTAGCACAGGGTCAGATCGCTACAGCGTTTCCCATCAAAGCGATCAATAGCAGTCTTTCCCCAGTAAATTGGCTAATCGAGTCAGAATGTGTCTGGTAAGCTGGCGCCAGCGAAATGGCGCATTGCCATCCTTTGTACAGCGTGTATCAATGCCGATACCTCTGGATAAAAACAACTCCAACCACACCGTGCAGTCTTTTCGGGATACAACCATGGTTGCTCTTACTCCCATACCCAAGATCAAGAATCTCGACAAACTGTTGATGCACTGCCAGCGTCGCCGCTACCCCGCCAAGCACAACATCATCTGCGCGGGGGAGCGTTCCGAAACACTGTTCTTCATTATCAAAGGTTCGGTCACCATCCTGATCGAGGATGAAGACGGCCGCGAGATGATCATCGCCTACCTGAACACCGGCGATTTCTTCGGGGAACTAGGCCTGTTCGAACAAGCCGGCAAAGAGCAGGAGCGCAGTGCCTGGGTACGGGCCAAAGTCGAGTGCGAAGTGGCCGAAATCAGCTACACGAAGTTTCGTGAACTGGCCCAGCACGATCCCGACATCCTGTATGCCCTGAGCGGCCAGATTGCCCAGCGCCTGCGCGACACCACCCGCAAAGTGGGCGACCTGGCATTCTTTGATGTCACCGGGCGTGTAGCTCGCTGCCTGCTGGAGTTGTGCAAGCAGCCCGACGCAATGACCCACCCCGACGGCATGCAGATCAAAGTCACACGCCAGGAAATCGGGCGCATTGTCGGCTGTTCGCGGGAAATGGTCGGGCGCGTGCTCAAGGACCTGGAAGAACGCAACCTGGTGCACGTCAAAGGCAAGACGATGGTGGTGTTCGGGACGCGTTAACCCGGCAGGAACCCGGCCAGCATCGTACGGTACAGCTCATCCAGCCGACTGATTGCATCCGGTGCCGGGAAGGCTTCGTGCAAGGCGATATGGCTGGCGGCGCGAACACGCTGGTCGAGACCGCAGGCTTCATTGAAGCGATTGACCGCCGCGATCAGTTCTTCACGGTCGTTTTCCAACAGCAATGCGCCGTGGATCAGGCCCACCGGGCGCCCGCCGCTTTGTCGCCAACGCTGTGCGGTGCCGACCATCTTGCGGCCATTGAGGTTGACGTTGTAACGGCCATCGCAAAACGCCCCGTCGATTTCGCCAACGGACGCATCGCCGCCCAACTCGATCAGCAAGTCGCAGATCGGCTGGCACAAGCGCAGGTAACCGGTTTCGATACGCCCCTGGTCGCCTTCGCTGCGCGGCGGCGCGTAGACCAGCGCGATATTGACCGTGGCACTCGACTGCGGCACCGGCTCACCCCCGGTTTCCCGCAGCAATACGGGCCAACCGGCATCGGCTGAAACCTGACTGGCAGCGTCGAAGGCCGGCAGACGGCTCAAGCGACGCGGCATGACGAGGGCTTGATCGATGGGTTGCCAGAACAGCAGGCCGAACTCCTGTTCGCCTGCGCAAACGGCGGCCAACAGGGTTTGCTCGGCGGCAAGGCCTGCTTCAACCGTCATCCTTACTGGCTTAACCATCAACACCTGCCTCCCTGAACAAACACAATGCCCCTGTAGGAGCCGGCTTGCCGGCGATCGCATCACTTAGGTGCCATAGAAACACCGAGGTGTCTGCATCGCAGGCAAGCCAGCTCCCACAAAAGCCAGCCCCCACAGTTATCGCGTTTCGATCAGTCTAATGTAGAGCCGCTGACCGCCACACCACGCTCCGGGAAGAACAGGCGCTGCAATTCCGCCCCCGGGTTCTCGGCGCGCATGAAGGTCTCGCCCACCAGGAATGAATACACCCCACTGATTTCCATCAGCTCGACATCGGCACGGTTGACGATGCCACTCTCGGTGATCACCAAACGGTCGCGCGGGATGCGCGGCAGCAGGTCGAGGGTGTTTTCCAGGCTCACTTCGAAGGTGTGCAGGTTACGGTTGTTGACCCCCACCAGCGGCGTGTCGAGGGTTTTCAGTGCGCGCTCCAGCTCATCGCCGTCGTGCACTTCCACCAGCACATCCAGGCCGACACTTTTGGCCACGGCCGCCAGCTCGGCCATCTTCACGTCGTCCAGTGCGGAGACGATCAGCAGCACGCAATCGGCGCCCAGGGCACGGGCTTCGACGATCTGGTACGGGTCAACCATGAAATCCTTGCGGATCACCGGCAACTTGCACGCAGCGCGGGTCTGCTGCAGGAACAGGTCGGAACCCTGGAAGTAATCGATGTCGGTCAGCACTGACAGGCAAGTTGCGCCGCCCTTCTCATAGCTGGCGGCAATTTCTGCCGGTACGAAGTGCTCGCGGATCACACCTTTGCTCGGCGAGGCTTTTTTCACCTCGGCAATTACGGCCGGCTGCTTGAGCTTGGCCTGGGCAATCAGCGCATTGGCGAAACCACGTGGCGCATCAGCAAGCTTCGCCTGGCTTTCCAGCTCGGCCAAACTTACGCGGGCACGGCGCTCAGCGACTTCTTCGGCTTTGCGGGCCAGGATCTTTTCCAGAACGGTCGGCACACTCATCCTTCATTCTCCATCTTGAACACCGCAGTAAAGGCACCCAGTTCTTCGAGCTTTTCGCGAGCGAGCCCGGTGTGCAATGCATCGTGAGCGAGGGCCACGCCCTCCTTAAGACTGTAGGCGTGATCGGCGGCATACAGCGCCGCACCGGCATTGAGCACAATCATTTCTGCCGCTTTCTGGCCATTTTCGGTCTTGCGACGCCCCAGGGCATCGCGGATCAGCTCCAGCGAGGCGGCCGGGCTTTCCACCGACAGACCGTGCAGGCTCTGGCTCTTCATGCCCAGATCTTCTGGCTCGACCCAATATTCGGTGACCTGGTCATTCTTCAGCTCCGCGACAAAGGTCGGCGCCGCCAGGCTGAATTCGTCCAGGCCATCCTTGGAATGCACCACCAGCACATGCTTGCTACCCAGGCGCTGCAAGACTTCGGCCAATGGCCGGCACAGTGCCTGGCTGAACACGCCCACCACCTGGTGCTTCACGCCGGCCGGATTCGTAAGCGGGCCGAGCATGTTGAACAGGGTGCGCAGGCCAAGGTCCTTGCGTGGACCGGCAGCGTGCTTCATCGCGCCATGGTGGGATTGGGCAAACATAAAGCCGATACCGACGCTGTCAATGCAGCGTGCCACTTGCACCGGGGTCAGGTTCAGGTAGATGCCCGCCGCTTCCAGCAAGTCGGCACTGCCGCTCTTGCCGGATACGGCACGGTTGCCGTGCTTGGCCACGGTGCAACCCGCCGCCGCCACCACAAAAGAAGACGCCGTCGACACGTTGAAGATGTTCGCACCGTCACCGCCGGTGCCCACCACATCCACCACGCCGTCGAGGGTGTTGAGTTCGACCTTGTCCGCCAGCTCGCGCATCACCGACACAGCACCGACGATCTCGTCGATGCTCTCGCTCTTCATGCGCATCGCCATCATGAACGCGCCGATCTGCGCGTCGGTGCATTGACCGGTCATGATTTCGCGCATCACATCGCTCATTTCAGCGGTGCTCAGGTCCAGATGGCCGACGATACGGCTCAGGGCAGTCTTGATATCCATGGAAAGTCCTTAGCGCGTGCCGCCGCTCTGCTTGAGAAAGTTGGCGAACAGCTCGTAGCCCTGCTCGGTCAGGATCGACTCGGGGTGAAATTGCACCCCCTCGATGTTCAGTGTCTTGTGGCGCAGGCCCATGATCTCGTCGACCGAGCCGTCTTCCAGCTGGGTCCAGGCGGTCAGCTCCAGGCATTCCGGCAAGGTTTCGCGCTTGACCACCAACGAATGGTAGCGGGTCACGGTCACCGGCAAGTTAAGCCCATGGAATACGCCCAGATCATGATGAAATACCGGGCTGGTCTTGCCGTGCATCACCTGGCGCGCACGCACCACGTCACCGCCAAAGGCCTGGCCGATGGACTGGTGGCCCAGGCACACACCCAGGATCGGCAACTTGCCGGCGAAATACTTGATCGCCTCCAGGGAAATGCCCGCCTCGGTCGGCGTGCACGGGCCTGGAGAAACCACGATGCGCTCCGGGTTCAGAGCGGCGATCTCGGCCACGGTCAGTTCGTCGTTGCGCACCACCTTGACCTCGGCACCCAGCTCGCCCAGGTACTGCACAACGTTGTAGGTAAAGGAGTCGTAGTTATCAATCATCAGCAACATGGGGCAAACCTCAGGAATTGGGAGTCTGTTCAGCCAGCGCTACAGCGCGGAACATCGCGCGGCGCTTGTTCAGGGTTTCTTCCCATTCGAGGGCCGGCACCGAGTCGGCGACGATCCCGCCACCGGCCTGTACGTGCAGTTCCCCGTCCTTGATCACGGCCGTGCGGATCGCAATGGCTGTATCCATGTTGCCGTTCCAGGCGAAATACCCCACGGCCCCGCCGTAGACACCTCGCTTGACCGGTTCCAGCTCGTCGATGATTTCCATCGCGCGAATTTTCGGCGCACCCGACAAGGTGCCCGCCGGCAGAATCGCACGCAGTGCATCCATCGCCGTCAAGCCTGCCTTCAGCTCGCCAGTGACGTTGGACACGATGTGCATCACGTTGGAGTAACGCTCGATGACCATCTTCTCGGTGAGCTTCACCGAACCGATTTCCGAGACGCGCCCGGTATCGTTGCGGCCCAGGTCGATGAGCATCAGGTGCTCGGCGATCTCTTTATCGTCGCTGAGCAGGTCTTCTTCCAGTGCCTGGTCGGCCTCTTCGGTCGCGCCACGGGGGCGAGTACCGGCAATCGGGCGCACGGTGATCAGGTTGTCTTCGACCCGCACCAGCACTTCCGGCGAGCTGCCCACCACGTGGAAGTCACCAAAGTTGAAGAAGTACATGTACGGCGTCGGGTTGAAGCAGCGCAGCGCGCGGTACAGATCGATCGGCGCGGCCTTGAAGTCGATGGACATACGCTGCGACGGCACCACCTGCATGCAGTCACCGGCGAGGATGTATTCCTTGATGGTGTCGACGGCGCGCTCGTAGTCATCCTGGGTAAAGCTGGAGCGGAACACCGGGTCGGCGGCCGGTGGACGGCTGAGGTCCAGGCCACGGCGTGGGGTGATCGGCTGGCGCAGCTTTTCCAGCAAGGCTTCGAGGCTGGCCTGGCCCTGTTCGAACGCATCCGCCTGGGCCGGGTCGGCCAGCACAATGGCGTGCATTTTGCCGGCAAGGTTATCGAACACCACCACCGCGTCGGACACCATCAGCAGAATGTCCGGCACACCCAGCGGGTCAGGGTTCGGGCATTTGCCCAAACGCTTTTCCACATAGCGCACGCAGTCATAACCGAAATACCCCACCAGGCCGCCGTTGAAGCGCGGCAGGCCAGGGATGGTCGGCACGTTGTAGCGCGCCTTGAAGGTTTCGACGAACGCCAGCGGGTCTTCTACGTCGTGGCTTTCGATCTCGACGCCATCATGGGTGATGCTCACATGGTGGTCGTGCACCCGCAGAACGGTGCGGCACGGCAAGCCGATGATCGAGTAACGGCCCCACTTCTCGCCGCCCTGTACCGATTCGAGCAGGTAGGAGTTGGGCTCGTCAGCCAGTTTCAGGTAGATCGACAGCGGCGTGTCGAAGTCGGCCAGGGTTTCGCAGGCCAGGGGAATGCGGTTATAGCCGGCAGCGGCCAAACGCAGGAATTCTTCGCGGATCATGTGTGCCTCGTGGCTTGAGGGTCTAACAGTCAGGTATGCAAACGTGCCGCAGAGCGCGGCCAGGATCAGTCAGGCGCGCCAACGCCAGCGGGCCAGGGCCTTGATGACTTTCATCCAGAGTTTGCGAGTGACCACCACGATGGAATTTCCAGAAGGGGACGGATCGATGTCGGGCAACGTTATCTCAGCGCCAGCTCCCAAGCAACCGGGGATTAACAGTCGCAGGTCGTCAATCACCAGCGCTGGTGATTCTTCGGCGATCGGTCGGCCGTGGTTATAGCCGTAACTGAGCGCCACACACTGCACGCCAGCGGCCTTTGCTGCCAGCACATCACTGCGCGAATCGCCGACGAACAAGGACTGGGAGGCCGGGATATTGGCCATCTTCATCACAAAGAACAGCGCCGCCGGGTCAGGCTTTTTCTGCGGCAAGGTATCGCCGCCAATGATCCAGCGGAAATACCGGCCGATTTTCATCTGATCCAACAGCGGCGCGACAAAACGCTCCGGCTTGTTGGTGATCAGGGCCATTTCCACGCCCTGTTTGTGCAGCCATTTGAGGGTGTCGCGCACGCCGGGGTAAACCACCGTCAGTTCGTGGCCGTCCTCATAGGCGGCGTTGAACAGTTCCAAAGCATGCTCGGCCTCCACGTCATCGACACCTTCGGCATCGATGTGGTTGGCCAGGGCGCGGCGCACCAGCATGTGCACGCCGTTGCCCACCCACTCACGCACTGACTCAATCCCCGCAGGCTTGCGCCCCAGCTTGAGCAGCATCTCGTCCACCGCCGCCGCCAGGTCTGGCACCGAGTCGATCAAGGTACCGTCCAGATCGAACATCACCAGCCGTGGCAGTTTGCCGGGGAACAGCTGCTCAAAGCCGCTCATGGACGTGCCAGCGCCAGTTCGGCGCGCATCTTGTCGATGACTTCCTGGTAGTCCGGCGCGTTGAAGATCGCCGAGCCGGCCACAAAGGTGTCGGCGCCAGCGGCCGCGATTTCGCGGATGTTGTTGACGTTGACCCCACCGTCGATTTCCAAACGGATGTCACGGCCCGACGCATCGATCAGCGCGCGTGCTTCGCGCAGCTTGTTCAGCGTGCCGGGGATGAACTTCTGCCCGCCGAAACCCGGGTTGACGCTCATCAGCAGGATCATGTCGACCTTGTCCATCACGTACTCAAGCACGCTCAGCGGAGTGGCCGGGTTGAACACCAGGCCGGCCTTGCAGCCACCCTCGCGGATCAGTTGCAGGGTACGGTCGACGTGCAGCGAGGCTTCCGGGTGGAAGGTGATGTAGGTGGCGCCGGCTTCGACGAAGTCGCCGATGATGCGGTCCACCGGGCTGACCATCAGGTGTGCGTCGATCGGCGCGGTGATGCCGTACTTGCGCAGCGCCGCGCAGACCATCGGGCCGATGGTCAGGTTGGGCACGTAGTGGTTGTCCATGACATCGAAGTGCACGAAGTCGGCACCGGCGGCCAGTACCTTGTCCACTTCCTCACCCAGGCGGGCGAAATCGGCGGAGAGAATCGATGGAGCAATGACGAAGGGCTGCATGACGCACCTTTTTTGAGCTAAATCACGATGGCGCGCATTGTATACCTCATGCTTTGCTGCGCGCACCGTGACCTAACTCAACGGTTAGTAAGCGGCCCGGTAGATTTTCTCGATATCGGCCGCACTCAGCTTGCGCGGGTTATTGCGCATCAGGCGCTCGATACCCGCCGCTTCCGTGGCCATGGCCGGGATGGCCTCCTCCGGCACACCAAAGCTGCGCAGCCCGGCGGGGATCTCCACTGCGGCACACAGTCGCGTCATCGCCTCGACGGCTTGATCGGCGGCATCGTTGACGCTTAAACCCGTGACATTCACCCCCATCGCCTGGGCGATGTCTTGCATGCGCTCCACGCAAGCCAGCTTGTTCCAATGCATCACATACGGCAGCAACAGCGCATTGCTCACGCCGTGGGCGATGTTGAAACGCCCGCCCAGCGGATACGCCAACGCATGCACCGCGCCGACCCCAGCATTGCCGAAGGCCATACCGGCCATCAGGCTGGCGGTGGCCATGTCGTCTCGGGCCTGCAGGTTGGCCGGGTTGGCGTAGGCCTTGGGCAACGCACTGGCAATCAGCTTGATCGCGCCGATGGCCAAGGCATCGGTGATCGGCGAGGCATTCAGCGACAGGTAGGATTCGATGGCATGCACCAACGCATCCACGCCACTCGCGGCAGTGACGCTGCGCGGGCAGGTCAGGGTCATCTGCGGGCTGATCAGCGCCACGTCCGGCAGCAGGTAATCGCTGACGATGCCTTTTTTGAGTTGCGCGGCCTTGTCGGAGAGGATCGCCACATTGGTCACCTCCGAGCCGGTGCCGGCGGTGGTCGGGATCGCGATCAGCGGCGGGCCCTTGCGCGGCACCTGGTCGACGCCGAACAGGTCCGCCAGCGCGCCGTGATAACCGGCGTAGGCCGCCACGCTCTTGGCGATGTCGATGGCACTGCCGCCGCCCACGCCGATCAGGCCGTCATGCCCACCTTCGCGGTACACGCGCATGCAGTCTTCGACGATGGCGATTTCGGGGTCGGGCAGCACGCGGTCGAAAATTTCGTAAGTGCGCTCGCCCAGGTGTTCGAGGGCCAATGCCACGGTGCCGGATTTAACTAGCGCGGCATCGGTGACAATCAACGGGTTGTCCACATCCAGGCGGGCGAGTTCGACAGCCAGTTGTTCGATGGCGCCAGCGCCGGTGAGCAGTTTGTGGGCGATCTTGAATGAGGAAGTACTCATGTGCGCGGCCTCTTATTCAGAAATGGGCTGGCACAAGAGTAGCTGTCTGTGGCGTGTTGTCAGCTATTCAGCGAGTGAATACGGAGGCAATTCAAAGTGGGCACGGTCAATGTGGGAGCTGGCTTGCCTGCGATAGCGGTGTGTCAGTGCCAGATGAACAAGCTGGTCCACCGCTATCGCAGGCAAGCCAGCTCCCACAGTTAAATTTGTGCGGTACGCAGTTTTTCGCTACGGCCGCGCAGCCATTCCAGGGTCAGCAACAGCAACACCGAGAAGGCAATCAGCAAGGTGGCCGCCGCCGCAATCGTGGGGCTGAGGTTTTCGCGGATGCCGCTGAACATCTGGCGCGGCAAGGTCGCTTGCTCGGGGCCGGCGAGGAACAGCGTCACCACCACTTCATCAAACGAGGTGGCAAAGGCAAACAACGCCCCGGAAATCACCCCCGGCGCGATCAGCGGCAAGGTCACCCGTCGAAACGCGGTCAGTGGCGAAGCGCCCAGGCTGGCCGCCGCACGCACCAGGTTGTGGTTGAACCCCTGCAACGTCGCCGACACCGTGATGATCACAAACGGCACACCCAGCACCGCGTGCACCACGATCAGCGAGAAAAAGCTGTTGCCCAGCCCCAACGGCGCAAAGAACAGGTAACTGGCCACGCCAATGATCACCACCGGCACCACCATCGGCGAGATCACCAGGGCCATCACCAGCGCCTTGCCGGGGAAGTTGCCACGGGTCAGGCCAATCGCCGCCAGGGTGCCGAAGACCATGGCCAGCACCGTGGCGGCAGGCGCCACGATGATGCTGTTCTTCAGGGCGCGCATCCATTCGGCCGAGCCGAAGAAGTCCTGGTACCAATGCAGCGAGAAGCCTTGCAACGGGTACACCAGGAAACTGCCGCTATTGAACGACAGCGGGATGATCACCAGCACCGGCAGTATCAGGAACAGCAGGATCAGGCCGCAGAGGATCCGCAAGCTGTAGAACCACACCCGTTCAATGGGCGACATATAAGGGCTCAGCATCGCAAGGTCTCCTTAGCTCAGGCGCAGGCGGCTGGCGCCGACCAGTCGGTTGTAGATCAGGTACAGCAACACCGTGGCCAGCAGCAGCAAGCCGCCCAGCGCGGTGGCCATGCCCCAGTTGATGCTGGTGTTGGTGTAGAAGGCCACGAAATAGCTGACCATCTGGTCGTTCGGGCTGCCCAGCAAGGCCGGGGTGATGTAGTAACCAATCGCCAGGATGAACACCAACAGGCACCCGGCGCCGACACCGGCGTAGGTCTGTGGGAAATACACGCGCCAGAAACTGGCGAACGGATGGCAACCCAGGGAAATCGCCGCCCGCATGTAAGTCGGCGAAATACCTTTCATCACGCTGTAGATGGGCAGAATCATGAACGGCAGCAGAATGTGCACCATCGAGATGTAGACCCCGGTGCGGTTGAACACCAGCTCCAGGGGCTTGTCGATCAGGCCCATGCCCATCAGTGCGCTGTTGATCAGGCCGCCGGATTGCAGCAACACGATCCACGCGGCGACGCGCACCAGGATCGAGGTCCAGAACGGCAGCAACACCAGAATCATCAACAGGTTGCTTTTGCGCGCCGGCAAATTGGCCAACAGGTACGCCAGCGGGTAGGCCAGCAACAGGCAGATGGCGGTGATCACCAGGCCCATCCAGAAGGTGCGGGCGAAGATGTCCAGGTAGATCGCCTGGTCAGGCGTGGCCGGGGCCACTTCACCCAAGTCGTCGATACGGTGGTCGACGGCCGCCAGCAGGTAGAACGGCGTCAGGTTGCTGGTATTGCGCCGGATCGCCTGCCAGTACGCCGGGTCGCCCCAGCGTTCATCCAGGCTTTCCAACGCTTCTTTATAGGAGGCAGGCGCTTCGCTGAACGGCAGCGCCCGCGCGGTTTTGGTCAACAGGCTGCGGTAGCCCGCCAGTTCCATGTTCAAGCGCTTGGACAGGTCGCCCAAGGTCTGGTTTTTGCGCGCTTCGCCCAGGTCCTCACTGAGGGCCTGATACACCGGCTCGCCCGGCAAGCCGCGCCCGTCCCAGGCGGTCACAGCCACCACGGTGCGCGGCAAGCCGCCCACCACTTCCGGGTTACCCACGCTTTTGTAGAGCAGCGCAACGATCGGCACCAGGAACACCAGCACCAAAAACAGCACCAGCGGCGCAATCAAGGCCTGGGCCTTCCAGCGGTTGACCCGCTCGGCACGCGCCAGGCGCTGCTTGAGGGTGGGGAGAGCGGCGATGGCCATGGAAAACTCCAGATCTTGAAAATGACTACAACTCTGTAGGAGCCGGCTTGCCGGCGATGCTGACGACTCGGTGCAATGGTCACACCGAGGCGATGCCATCGCTGGCAAGCCAGCTCCTACACCCGCCCGTTCCCACAGAGGGTTATGCGGGGTTACTTGGCGGCCCAGGCGTTGAAGCGTTGCTCGAGCTGCTCACCGTTATCCGCCCAGAAACTCACATCGATCTGCACCTGGTTGGCGATGTTTTCCGGGGTGGTCGGCATGTCCTTGAGGATGTCCTTGGCCAGCAACGGCACGGCTTGGGTGTTGGCCGGGCCGTAGGCGATGTTTTCCGAATAGGTCTTCTGTTGTTGCGGCTGTACCGAGAAGGCGATGAATTTCTTCGCAGCGTCAGCACGGTCCTTGGCCAGGCCTTTAGGGATGGCCCAGGCGTCAAAGTCGTAGATGCCGCCGTTCCACACCACTTTCAGATTGCTTTCTTTCTGCACGGCGGCGATGCGGCCGTTGTAGGCGGAGCTCATCACCACGTCACCGGAAGCGAGGTATTGCGGCGGCTGGGCGCCTGCTTCCCACCATTGGATGTAAGGCTTGAGCTCGTCGAGTTTCTTGAAGGCGCGGTCCTGGCCATCTTTGCCGGCCAGCACTTTGTAGACGTCCTTCGGTGCGACGCCGTCGGCCATCAACGCAAATTCCAGGGTGTACTTGGCGCCTTTGCGCAGGCCGCGCTTGCCCGGGAACTGCTTCACGTCCCAAAAATCTTTCCAGCCGCCTGGCGGTGCTTTCAGCTTGTCAGCGTTGTACGCCAGCACGGTCGACCACACAAAGAAGCCCACGCCGCATGGCTGGATCGCGCCCTTCACATAGTCCGCGCCATTGCCGAACAGTTTCGGGTCCAGCGGTTCGAACATGTCTTCGTCACAGCCACGGGACAGTTCCGGCGACTCCACCTCCACCAGGTCCCAGGACACACTCTTGGTGTCGACCATGGCTTTGACCTTGGCCATTTCACCGTTGTATTCGCCAGCGACAATCTTGCCGTTGCCCGCGCTTTCCCACGGCGCATAGAACGCCTTGACCTGTGCGGCCTTGTTCGCGCCGCCAAAGGACACGACCGTCAGGTCCGGGCCTGCCATGGCCTGGGTTGCGCCAATCAGGCCAAGGGCCAGGGCGGAAAATTTCAGGGATCTCAACATTGTTGTTCTCTCCACGTGCAGGGTTGGTGAAGCCATGGGGCGATCAATTCGCCTCTAGAAGTGGGTCGAGTGCGCGAACGTGCTCGACTTGCCAGCCAATCGGTACCACGTCGCCGACCGCCAACGCCGGGTCCAGCTCGGCGATCGGTTGTTTCACAAAAAAATCGGCCTTGCCGCAGACTTCCAGGCGCACACGCACGTGGTCGCCCAGATAGATAAATTCCGCCACACGCCCCGAGAAGCGGTTGATACAGCTTTCGCTGGAGCCGTTGAGGCTGACGCGCTCCGGACGCACCGACAGGGTCACCGGGCCGCCGACCTGGCCGACGTTCACTGCCAGCGCCTCGACTTTCTCGCCACGCGCCAGCTCCACCACGCAACGCTCGCCGGTGTGGCTGTGCAGACGGCCGTTGAGGCGGTTGTTCTCGCCGATGAAGTTGGCGACAAAGGTATTTTTCGGCTCTTCATACAACGTGCGCGGCGCGGCGATCTGCTGGATCTCGCCTTGGTGGAACACCGCCACACGGTCGGACATGGTCAGGGCTTCGCCCTGGTCGTGGGTCACGTACACCACCGTCACGCCAAGGCGCTGGTGCAGGTGCTTGATCTCCATCTGCATGTGTTCGCGCAGTTGTTTGTCGAGGGCGCCGAGGGGTTCATCCATCAGCACCAACTGCGGTTCGAACACCAGCGCCCGGGCCAGGGCCACCCGTTGCTGCTGACCGCCGGAGAGTTGCGCCGGATAGCGCTGGGCGAAGGCGTCGAGCTGGACCATGCTCAGCACGCGCTTGACCCGCTCGCTGATGTCGGTCTTGCTCAAGCCTCGCACCGACAGCGGAAACGCGAGGTTCTCTGCGACGGTCATGTGGGGGAACAACGCGTAGTTCTGGAACACCATGCCGATGTCGCGCTTGTGCGGCGGCACGTTGTTGATGGAGCGCCCGGCCAGCAGGATTTCGCCGGCGGTCGGCGTTTCAAAGCCGGCGAGCATCATCAGACTGGTGGTCTTGCCCGAACCGGAAGGCCCGAGCAGGGTGAGGAACTCGCCCTTGCGAATCTCCAGGTTGAGGTCTTTGACGATCAGGTTCTCGCCGTCGTAGCTCTTCTGCACGCCACGAAAGCTGACCAGCACATCATTTGAATCCACCTCGCTCATACCCGCACCTTTTTGTTTTGGACTGCTGTGGCACAAGCGTAGTCCAGGCCGCAAGCCCCGGAAATCGGGGGCCGAGAGAGAATTGCATCAGCCGGATGGAAGGTTTGGGGTAAGGATTGCCCTACACGGATGGCGGGGATAGAACAGTGCAATCACGACAATGGGCGTCCAGCTGCCAAGCCCACGTCGCAAACAGACACGCGCCCCCTGTAGGAGCCGGCTTGCCGGCGATTGCACCCGCAAGATCACCGTTGGCCTTAAGGGCCTCATCGCCGGCAAGCCGGCTCCTACAGGGGGCTGGCGAAGATCACAAGAGCTTGTGCTCCATGGCGTACTTCACCAGTTCAGCCAGGGAGGTGATATTGAGCTTCTGCATCAAGCGCGCCTTGTGGGTGCTGATGGTCTTGCTGCTCAGCGCCAACTGCTGGGCAATATCGTTGACGTTGGCACCCTGGGCCAAGCGCTCGAACACCGAGAACTCACGCTCGGACAACAACGAATGCAGCGGCCGCGTATCGGTGAGGCCCACTTCAAAGACCATGCGGTCGGCCAGGTCCGGATCGATGTAACGCCCGCCCGCCGCGACCTTTCGAATCGCCGTCAGCAACAATGCCGGGTCACTGTCCTTGGTGGCATACCCCGCCGCACCGACCTTCAAGGCGCGCGCGGCCATCTGGGCCTCATCGTGCATCGACAGCACCAGGATCGCCGGTGGATTGTTCAAGGCACGGATACGCGCAATGGCCTCAAGACCGTTGACCCCCGGCATGGAGATATCCAGTAACACCACCTCGCACGGCACATGGCGCAAGGTCTCCAGCAACTGCTCGCCATTGCTGGCTTCACCGACCACCTGCAGATCCTTGGCCAGGCCGATCAATTGCTTGATGCCTTCACGGACGATGGTGTGGTCTTCGGCTACCAATACGCGAATCACAGGGGTTTCCTCTTATCGTTATGCATCCAACGGCACCGTGACGCTCAAGGTGGTGCCCTCCCCCAACTCGCTCGTCAGGCTCAATTGCCCGCCCATGATCAGCACCCGCTCACGCATGCCGACCAGGCCGAACGATACCGGCCGCCCCTGAACCTGGACAAAACCCACGCCATCGTCGCTGATGGTCAGCCGCAAGTCGTTGCCTTCCACCGCCAGGGTCAATTCCACAGTATGCGCCTGGGCATGGCGCATCACATTGGTCAGCGCTTCCTGCAGTATCCGAAACAAACCGATGGCTTTGGCGTCACTCAGGCTCGGCAAGTTATCCGGCACCTGCACCAGGCAAGGAATCTGCGTGCGCGCCTCGAAGCGCCGCGCTTGCCACTCGATAGCCGAGGCGATCCCCGCGTCGAGGATCGGCGGGCGCAGCGCCGTGGCCACATCACGTACCAGCTGGAACAACTGGGCGATCAGGCGCTTCATGCTGTTCAGTCGCTCGTGCAGCCCGGGGTCAAGTTGCGCATACGCCAGCTCGCACATGGAGGTTTCCAGCTTGAGCACCGTGAGCATCTGCCCCAGTTCGTCGTGCACTTCACGGGCGATGCGCGCCTTTTCTTCTTCGCGCACGGTTTCGAGGTGGGCCGACAGCTCACGCAGCTGCGCGCGGGAGGCGTCCAGCTCAAGCTCAATGCGCTTGCTCTCGCTGATGTCCCAGACAATCCCGTCCCAGACCACCGTGCCGTCGTCCAGGCGGCGGGTTACGGCCTTGATGTCGGCCCATCGCTGCTGCCCGAGCCGGGTAAGGATGCGGCCTTGCCACGACCAGTTGCTTTCAGTCTCGATGGCCTGGTCCTGGGTGCGGTGGTAACTGGCGCGGTCATCGGGATGCACCAGGCTGCGAATGCCCATGGCCGGATCACTGAGCACCGACGGCGAGTAACCCACCAGGCCTTCGCTGCCTTGGCTGATGTAAGCGAACTCGATGGCCTCACTGCGTGGCAAGCGCTCCAGGCGGAACACCAGCCCCGGCACGTTGGCGGCGATGCCCTGCAGGCGCGCTTCACTTTCCTGCAAGGCGGCCAAGGCACGGCGGCGCTCGGTGACGTCGTTGAGGTACACCACCAGGTACTCGCCGCCGCCATAACGCAAGAAGCTCAGGGACACATCGGCCGGCAGCACGCTGCCATCGGCGCGCAGGCAATTGGTGGCAAAACTCTGCGGCCCGTCTTCGCTGGCGCGGGCGCGCTTCCACAGGTTGAGCCAGCGGTCCATGGTGAGGGTCGGGTCGAATTCGATCAGCGGGCGCTCGATCAACGCGCCAGGCTTGTAGCCAAGCATGGTTTCGGCGGCCAGGTTGGCGTAGCGCACATGGCTGTCCCAGTTGACCCACAAGATGCCCACGGTGCTCTGATCGATGGAAAACTGTGTCAGCCGCAACGCCTCGGCACCGGCGGCGCGCGCCGCGCTTTCTTCCCGGGCCGCCAACAGGTTGTGCTCCAGCACGCGCTGCTGACGGCGTTGCCAAAACACGACCGCCAGGCTGGCCAGCAGGAACAGGCCCAACAAGAGGCTCAGGTTTTGCCAGAAGCCTGGGGACTCCGACAGCCTTGGGTACTTGGGTTGCAGCCAGCGGCTGTGCAGTTGATCCAGATAGCGGGCGGGGATGGCACGCAAGGCGCTCTGCATGATGCTCGCCAGCTCTGGCCACTCACGCCGCGTGGCCACCCGCAACAGCTGCGGCAGGCCGATATCGCCCACCACGGCCAGCCCGGCGAATTCCGCCTCGCCCGACAGCCGACTCAACTGCGCCTCATCCACCACGGCGTAGCGCGCTTGCTGGCTCACCAGCAACTGCAACGCCTGGCGCTCCATGGGCACGCCTTGCACATTCAACTTGGGGTAGGTGCTGCGCAAATAGTCGGCAACGGCACTGGGCATGCGCACCGCGACACGCGATTGTTCGTCGAGTTTTTCCAGGTCCACGGCGGCACCGCCTTCGCGAATCCCGACAATGTGCTGGGGCACGCGCATATACGGGTCGGTGAACAACCACAGGCGCAAGCCGGCCGGGGTCTGTTGCAGGCCGGGCGCGATGTCCACCTCGCCCTCACGCACGGCGGCCTCCAGTTGCTCCTGGGTCGGGAAGTTGCGCCAGGTCAGCTCGATGTTCAGCGCCTTGGCCAACCACTGCATCAACTCGACGTTGGCCCCGGATAAACGCTGCAGGCGTCGGTCGTATTGCGCATAAGGCGCTTGCAACACCAGGCCCACTCGTAGTTCCGGGTGCTGGGCCAACCATTCACGTTGCTGTGCATTGAGCTGTGCCTGGGGCGTGACAGGCGCAGGCGCGGCACTTGCCATCAAGGCAAAGCACAAGCAGCCGATAACCAGCAGACAGCGAAAACCCATGATCCACGTCTCACATCACTGACAAATACTGACCAACCCATTAGGCTGCTGGAATCACTTCTGGCCGGGAATTAACGATGCAATATCGAAACCGTTCGGCACTGCCAGCATTGTGCCTGTCGCTGCTATTTACCAGCGGCTTTTCTGTTCAGGCCGCTGACGCCCCCGCTCCCGCTGCGGAAAAACCGGTTGAGCGCCAGCCCTTGCCCGAGCGTAGCCAGGAAGACGCCAACGCCCTCGAGCGGCAGATCCCGCAGCAGGAACAGCAACAACTGCAAGCCGGCAGCGATTCGTTCCTGGCTCTGTGGAAGCCGGCCAACAGTGCCGAGCCCGAAGGTGTGGTGATTATCGTACCGGGCGCTGGCGAAAGTGCTGACTGGCCGCAAGCAATCGCACCGTTGCGGCGCAAATTGCCGGACGCCGACTGGGGCACTCTCAGCCTGTCGTTGCCTGACATAAACCTGGACACCCTGCCGCCTCGCGTCATCGAAGCACCCAAGGCCACCGTCGACACCAGCAGCAAAGAAGGCAGCACCGCCGCCAAGCCCATCGAGCAGGCCGCCAGTGCCGAGTCCGAAGGGACAGACCCAGCGGTAGTGCCCGGTACGGATGAACAGGACAAGACCGACGCCAAGCGCATCTTCGACCGCATTGACGCCGCCGTCGCGTTTGCACAAACCCACAGCGCGCGCAGCGTGGTGTTGCTCGGCCATGGCACCGGTGCCTGGTGGGCGGCACGCTACCTGAGTGAAAAGCAGCCAACCCAGGTGCAGAAGCTGGTGATGGTGGCCGGCAAGACGCCAGCGGCGCGTGAGCCCAGCCTGCAACAAATGGCGCCGGCCTTGAAAGTGCCCACAGCCGACGTCTTCTATCAGGACGACAGCCAGGCGCGCAAAACCGCCCTGGAACGGGTGCAGGCCGCCAAGCGTGCGAAGAATACGGGTTATAAGCAGGTGTCGCTCACGACCTTGCCCGGCAATAGTTCGGCCGAGCAAGAGCAGTTGTATCGGCGGATTCGCGGTTGGTTGAGCCCGCAAACCCAGGCGGACTGAACCCCACCCCCCTGTAGGAGCCGGCTTGCCGGCGATAGCGGTGAATCAGCCACTGGATGTGCAACTGACCTACCGCGATCGCCGGCAAGCCGGCTCCTACAGGGAGATTGGGTTTCCAGGGCCACATTCGGCAGCTAGCGGAAGTCCCGGCGCTCGCGGATCAACGCGTAGGCGTTGTGCAGCTCGCGGGTCCGCTCGGTGGCCTCGCGCACTTGCGCGGGGCTGGCGCCACTGCCGGCAATCTTGTCCGGATGGTGGCGGCTGAGCAGGCGCCGGTAAGCGCGCTTGATCGCCGAAGGCTCGGTGGTGGCTGTCACGCCCAGCACCCGAAGCGCTTCCTGGTAAGTCGCGTTACGGCTGACCAGGGGTTTGCGCTCCGGCGCGAAGTCGGCGGCCAGCGCTTGAAGCTGTTGCGGTGTCCAACCCAGCCACTTGCCCCATAGGTCGATCAGGTCGCGCTCGGCATCATCAGCCCTGCCGTCAGCCCAGGCCATGCGCCAGCACGCACGCAATACGCCTTCGGCGGCATGGGGTTGGGCCTTGAGCACACGCAGGTAACTGCGCACACGGTCGGTGCCTGACTTGCCACGGTTGAAGGCGGTGATGGCACGGCGTTGGGCCGACTCGGTCATGTCCAGCGAACGCATCTCTTGCCGCGCCTGCTGGATATGCCCGTCGGCCACCCGCCCATTGCTTTTCGCCAGGCGCCCCAGCAGCACAAACAGCAGTTCGTCGTTGCGCAGTGCCGGGCGCCCGCCCAAACGTTCGCGCAACTGTGCCCAACTCTGCAGTTGCAGGCGACGGTCCAGTGCCTGGCCCAACAAAGCCCCCAACAAGGCCCCCGGAATACTGGCAATGGCAAAGCCAGCCCCGGCGCCGATCAGCGTCCCTGGCCACAACATCCTATTGCTCCGCAGTCAGCAAGGCTTCGACTTGCGCCAAGCGTTCCAGCGTGCCGACATCTATCCAGCGTCCCGCCATGTGCTCCCCCGTTACCAGACCTTTAGCCATGGCCGCACGCAACAGCGGCGCCAGCTTGAAGGCACCTGCGCTACAACCCACGAACAACTGGGGGTCGAGCACTGAAATGCCACTGAAGGTCAGGTTATCGGCACCGGGCGCGGCATCATGAAGCAAACCCTGATCCAGATAAAAATCACCGCCCGACGGGTGATGCGCCGGGTTGTCCACCATCACCAGATGGGCCAGGCCCTGGAGCGGCTGGCGCAACCGGGCGAAGTCGTAGTCGGTCCAGATGTCGCCATTGACCACCAGGAACGGCTCATCCCCCAACAAAGGGAGTGCCTGGAATATTCCGCCGCCGGTTTCCAAAGGCTCGCCTTCGGGCGAGTACTGGATGCGCAAACCGTACTGCGCCCCGTCGTCCAGGTAGCTTTCAATTTGCTGGCCCAGCCATGCGTGGTTGATCACGATATCGGTGAAGCCGGCCTTGGCCAGCGCCTCCAGGTGATACTCGATCAGGCGCTTGCCACCCGCCTGCACCAACGGCTTGGGCGTGTGCAAGGTGAGCGGGCGCATGCGCTCGCCTTTGCCGGCCGCCAGGATCATGGCTTTCATACGCGGGCCTCGGCCGGAGCGCGCAGGCCGGCCAACAACTCGGCCAGGTCACTCAGCTCCGGGCGCTCGGCCAGCACCGCTTCTATATAAGCAAAGAAGCGAGGCACGTCCGCCAGGTAGCGTGGCTTGCCATCGCGGTGGCAGATACGCGCGAAAATACCGATGACCTTGAGATGGCGCTGTACGCCCATCAAGTCGCTGGCACGCAGGAACTCGTCGAAATCCGCCTGCACCGCAATGCCGGCTTGCTGGGCGCGCTCCCAATAACCGCGCTGCCATTCCCGCACACGGGCCTGTGGCCAACTGAGGAAGGCGTCCTTGAACAGGCAGGTGATGTCGTAGGTCACCGGGCCGTACACCGCGTCCTGAAAATCCAGCACGCCGGGGTTCGGTTCGCTGATCATCAGGTTACGCGGCATATAGTCGCGGTGCACCAGCACCTTGGGTTGCGCCAGGGCGCTGTCAATCAGTTGATCGCTGGCACGCTGCCACAGTGTTTGTTGATGGGTATCCAGTTCGATACCCAGATGGCGGCGCACGTACCACTCTGGAAACAATTCAAGCTCGCGACGCAACAAGGCGACGTCATAGCTGGGCAGTGGCGCGTCCATCGGCAACTGCTGGAAAGCCAGCAAGCTGTCGATGGCATCGGCAAACAATTGATCGGCGTTTTTGTCGTCAATCACGTCCAGATAGGTTTTTCGGCCCAGGTCATTGAGCAAAAGAAAGCCGCGCGGCAAATCTTCTGCATAAATTTTTGGCACATTTATTCCCGATTTCGCGAGCAAATGGGCGATATCGACGAAAGGTTTGCAGTTTTCCTGGGGGGGTGGTGCGTCCATAACGACAAATGTATGGGCCCCACCTTCCCAGCGAAAATACCGCCTGAAACTCGCGTCGCTGCTGGCCGCAGTCAATGTGGCCGGGGGGACTGCACCCCATCCCTGAGCGTTGAAAAGGATCGGCAGCTGCTCATCAAGCCAGACTTCCAGCTGTTGCAAACGTAGATCTTGATCGGGCATTACAAGGGTCTCCGACGGCGCTAGCCGTCAAGCGGGTCATGCTTTATTATCACGCATCTTTTTCAGACCATCGAGAGGCGTGCGGCCCACACCGCGGGCAGATGGCACGCAGGAAGCCCGGACTAATAAGATGGCATTGAAATCCCCCGCGTTTCGTAGAAAATTTCCGTTGCTGGTAACCGGCAGTCTGCTGGCCATGCAACCTTTCGCCACCTCATTCGTGGTCGCCGCGGAACAGTATGACTGCTCAGTCTCTGCTTCGGGTGCCTGGGATTGCGCGCCGAAAACCGCCGCTGCCCCTTTACCACCGCGTCCTGTGCATGACGGCGCTGCTGTCAGCTCAGCCAACAGCACGGCGCAAACCGATGCTGGCGGCAAAGCCGATGCCGGACCGCAGACCACATTGGTCACCGAATCCAAGGGCCGTGGCCTGCGCTCGCGCAGCGCCGACTACAGCCACCTGGACTGGGTGCCTCGCGAGAAGCTGACCGCTGCCCAACTGGCTGAAACCGGTCCTTACTGCGGCGGTGCGTACATCGAGCCGACGCGTCCTGGCATGAACGACAAGACGAACAAGAGCGATGCGCCAACTTTCATCGGTGCCAAGGCCTCTCGTTACGAGCAGGAACAACAGGTCGCGACCCTGGCCGGTGACGTCGTCATGCGCCAGGGCAGCATGCAGCTGGAGGCTCAGGAAGCCAACCTGTATCAGGCCGAGAACCGTGGCGAGCTGAACGGCGATGTCCGTCTGCGCGACAACGGCGCCCTGATCGTGGGCGACCACGCCCAGGTCCAGCTCGACACCGGCGCTGCACAAATCGACAACGCCGAATACGTCCTGCACAAGTCGCGTATCCGCGGTAACGCGCTGTATGCCAAGCGTGCCGAAAACGCGATCATCCGTCTCAAGGACGGTACGTACACCACGTGCGAGCCAGACAGCAATGCCTGGCAGCTCAAGGGCAACAACATCACGTTGAACCCGGCCACCGGTTTCGGTACGGCCACCAACGCGACGTTGCGGATCAAGAACATTCCGATCCTCTACACCCCTTACATCTATTTCCCGATCGACGACCGTCGCCAATCCGGCTTCCTGCCACCGAGCTTCAGCACGGGCGGCGAAACCGGCTTCACCCTGGTGACGCCGTACTACTTCAACCTGGCGCCCAACTACGACGCCACGTTGTACCCGCAATACATGACCAAGCGCGGCCTGTTGATGGAAGGCGAATTCCGCTACCTCACCAAGTCCAGCGAAGGTCAGGTGGGCGGCGCGTACCTGAACGACGACAACAGCGAGCGTAAAGGTCAGACCGACTACGAAAAAACGCGCTACATGCTCAACTGGCAACACAAGGGCGGGCTGGATTCGCGTGTACTGACCCAGGTTGACTACACCAATATCAGCGACCCGTACTACTTCCAGGACCTCAAGTCTTTCCAGGAAGGCGTCCGCAGCCAGGACTACATCAACCAACAGGGTTCCGTGACCTATCGCGGCGACTCCTATCAGGCACGCCTGAACCTGCAGGCCTACCAGCTGGCAACGATCTCCCAGATCACGCCGTATGACCGCCTGCCGCAAATCACCTTCAACGGCGAGCTGCCGTTCCACCCGGGTGGCCTGAACTTCAGCTATGAAACCGAAGCGGTACGCTTCGAGCGCGACCTGGAAAACGGCACCTTCACCGACGAGAACGGCTTGGTTTCGCCGCGTCTGGACACCTACGTGACCGGCCTGACCCGTGCAAACGGTACACGCCTGAACGTGGCACCGGCCGTCGAATACCCGATGAACTGGACCTACGGCTTCGTCACGCCGAAGCTCAAGTACGTCTACACCAAGTACGATCTTGACTTGGACAGCATCGGCAAGAACCAGATCATCGCGGCGCAAGCGGCCTCGACTGCCGCCAACCCGTATGCTGGTGGCAGCTTCAGCAGCTCCCAGGACCGTGCGGTTCCAGTTGCCAGCGTCGACAGCGGCCTGTACTTCGATCGCAACACCAACTGGTTCGGCAAAGACTACCGTCAGACCCTCGAGCCGCGTGCCTTCTACCTGTACGTGCCGAACAAGGACCAGAGCGACATTCCGGTCTTCGACACCAGTGAGTACTCGTTCAGCTACGCCTCGCTGTTCCGCGACAACCGCTTCAGCGGTAATGACCGGATCGGCGACGAGAACAAACTGTCGCTGGGCCTGACCAGCCGCTGGATCGAAGACAACGGCTTCGAACGTCAGCGTGTGTCCGTGGGCCAGGCGCTGTACTTCAAGGATCGCCAGGTTCAACTGCCAGGCATCCTGGCCTCCGACCGTGCTGATGCGAACACCGACGTGTCGCCAATCGCACTGGACTACGAGTTCCGCTTCAACCGCGACTGGCGCGCCACTGCCGACTACAACTGGGACACCGAGAACCACAGTCCTCGCTCCGGCAGCGCAATGTTCCACTACCAGCCGGAAGACAACCCGAACAAGGTTATCAACGTCGGCTATCGCTATCGCAACGACCAGGTGGTGTACAACCAGCTGACCGGCAAATGGCAGTTCGGTGGTGACTACGGCACTCCGGGCGATCCGAACTTCGTGAAGGATTACTACAAAATCCAGCAACACGACTTCTCGATGATGTGGCCGATCGTTCCCCAGTGGAACCTGATCACCCGCTGGCAGTATGACTATGCCCGCAACCGTACCCTGGAAGCCTTCGGTGGTTTCGAGTACGACAACTGCTGCTGGAAACTTCGCGTGATCAACCGTTATTGGGTTTCCAACGACGAATACACTCAGATCGCCCCGTTGAACGAAAAGGGTGACCACGGGCTCTTCTTCCAGATCGTCCTCAAAGGACTCGGCGGCCTGACCGGCGCCAAGGTAGAGAGCTTCCTCGACAAAGGCATTGAAGGTTATCGTGAACGTGAAGACCAAGCTTTCTGATTGCTTGCGCCCGCTAGTGCTGGGCGCGCTGTTCCTGGGTACTGTTTCGGCACACGCTGCGGTTCAGCAACTGGATAAAGTGGCAGCCATCGTCGATAACGACGTGATCATGCAGAGCCAACTGGACCAACGGGTCAAGGAAGTTCAGCAAACCATCGCCAAGCGCGGTGGTGGTGTGCCACCTACCAGCGTGCTGGAACCACAGGTACTGGAACGCCTGATCGTTGAAAACCTGCAACTGCAGATCGGCGAGCGTTCCGGCATCCGTATTTCGGACGAAGAACTGAACCAGGCCGTTGGCACTATTGCTCAACGCAACAACATGAGCATCGACCAGTTCCGCGCCGCCCTGGCCCACGACGGCCTGTCCTATGAGGACGCCCGTGACCAGATCAAGCGTGAAATGATCATCAGCCGTGTGCGTCAGCGCCGCGTGGCCGAGCGTGTTCAGGTGTCCGAGCAGGAAGTGAAGAACTTCCTGGCGTCCGACCTCGGCAAGATGCAGCTCTCCGAAGAGCTGCACCTGGCTAACATCCTGATCGCGACCCCGGACAGCGCCAGTGCCGAACAGCTCAATGCTGCTGCCGCCAAAACCCAGGCCGTTTATGACCGCCTGAAAGCCGGTGCCGACTTCGCCCAGACAGCCATTGCCGTTTCCGGCAGTGACAACGCTCTGGACGGCGGCGACATGGGCTGGCGTAAAGCGGCTCAACTGCCACCTCCGTTCGACCGTGAGCTGAGCGCCATGAGCGTGGGTGACATCACCCAGCCTGCACGTACACCGGGTGGTTTCATCATCCTCAAGTTGCTGGGCAAGCGCGGCGGCGAGAACTCGCTGAAAGACGAAGTGCACGTTCGTCACATCCTGGTCAAACCAAGCGAAATCCGCACCGAAGCCCAAACCAAGGAACTGGCCCAGAAGATCTATGACCGCATCGAAGGCGGTGAAGACTTCGCCACCCTGGCCAAGAGCTTCTCGGAAGACCCGGGTTCTGCCCTCAACGGCGGCGACCTGAACTGGATCGACCCTAAAGCGCTGGTACCGGAGTTCCAGGACGTCATGGCCAAGACGCCGCAAGGTGTTCTGTCCAAGCCGTTCAAGACCCAATACGGCTGGCATGTGCTGGAAGTCCTTGGCCGTCGCGCCACTGACAACACTGCTCAAGCCCGCGAGCAGCAAGCACTCACCGTACTGCGCAACCGCAAATACGATGAAGAACTGCAGACCTGGTTGCGTCAGATCCGCGACGAAGCCTACGTAGAAAACAAGCTGCCCGCCGCCGAGCAAACAGGCGCCGATCAGGCAGCCCAGTGAAACCCCAGCGTTTCGCGGTGACACCCGGCGAGCCAGCCGGCATTGGTCCAGACCTGTGCCTGCTGCTCGCCTCGCAACCCCAGCCACACCCCCTGATCGCCATTACCAGCCGCGACCTGCTCCTTGAGCGGGCCGCGCAGTTGGGGGTGGCTGTCAATTTGCTGGACGCAGCACCGGGCAACTGGCCCGACCTGCCTGCGCCTGCGGGCAGCCTGTATGTGTGGGACACCCCGCTGCAGGCCAAGGTCGTCGCCGGGCAGCTGGACAAGGCCAACGCGGCCTTCGTTTTGGAAACCCTGACCCGCGCAGGCCAGGGCTGCATCGACGGCACCTTTGCCGGCATGATCACCGCCCCTGTGCACAAGGGCGTGATCAACGAATCCGGCATCGCGTTCTCCGGGCATACCGAATTCCTCGCCGAGCTGACCCACACCGAACAAGTGGTGATGATGCTGGCCACTCGGGGGCTGCGCGTCGCCCTGGTGACCACGCACCTGCCGCTGCGGGATATCGCCGATGCGATCACCGCCGAGCGCGTGGAGCGCGTTACGCGCATCCTGCACGCCGACCTGCAACAGAAATTCGGCATCGCCCAGCCTCGCATCCTGGTCTGCGGGCTCAACCCCCACGCCGGCGAAGGCGGCCACCTGGGCCATGAAGAAATCGACATCATCGAACCCACATTAGAGCGCCTGCGCCAAGAAGGCATGGACCTGCGTGGCCCACTGCCTGCGGACACTCTGTTTACCCCCAAATATCTGGAGCACTGCGACGCAGTGCTGGCGATGTACCATGACCAGGGGCTGCCCGTGCTGAAGTACAAAGGCTTCGGCGCCGCAGTCAACGTGACACTGGGCCTGCCGATCATCCGTACCTCCGTCGACCATGGCACTGCCCTGGACCTGGCAGGCAGCGGCAAGATCGATACCGGCAGCCTGCACGTGGCCCTGGAAACCGCCTATCAGATGGCCGAGACCCGTATATGACTGAGCATTACCAACACCGGGCGCGCAAGCGCTTCGGGCAAAACTTCCTGCACGATGCAGGCGTAATTGACCGCATCCTGCGCTCCATCCATGCCAAGCCCGAAGACCGCCTGCTGGAAATCGGCCCGGGCCAGGGCGCACTGACCCAAGGCCTGCTGGCCAGCGGTGGTCAGCTGGACGTGGTTGAGTTGGACAAGGACCTGATCCCGATCCTCAACCAGCAGTTCGCCGGCAAACCCAACTTCAACCTGCACCAGGGCGATGCGCTGAAGTTCGACTTCAACACCCTCAACGCGGCGCCCAACAGCCTGCGGGTGGTGGGCAACCTGCCGTACAACATCTCCACGCCGTTGATTTTCCACCTGCTGAACAACGCCGGGATCATCCGCGACATGCACTTCATGCTGCAAAAGGAAGTGGTCGAGCGTTTGGCGGCAGGCCCTGGCGGCGGTGACTGGGGTCGCCTGTCGATCATGGTTCAGTACCACTGCCGTGTAGAGCACCTGTTCAACGTCGGGCCGGGCGCGTTCAACCCGCCGCCGAAGGTCGACTCGGCCATCGTGCGCCTGGTGCCTCACGCCGTACTGCCGCACCCGGCCAAGGACCATCGCCTGCTGGAGCGAGTGGTGCGCGAAGCCTTCAACCAACGCCGCAAGACCTTGCGCAACACGCTCAAGGCCCTGCTGAGCAACGCTGAAATTGAAGCCGCCGGTGTAGACGGCAGCCTGCGCCCGGAGCAACTGGACCTCGCCGCCTTCGTGCGCCTGGCTGACCAGTTGGCGATCCAACCCGCCCCAGTCGCCGAATAACCGTGTAGGAGCCGGCTTGCCGGCGATGCATGCGCCGCGGAGCATCCGTCAGCGCGCGTTGATGCAATCGCAGGCAAGCCAGCTCCCACATGTCTGGCCTAGTGCCCGGCTGATGGCCTAGACTGACCCGCATCTGCTGTCCTCCGCTTTTGCTTTTAAGGCCTCTTGCATGTCCGATCCTCGCTACCAGATCGACGTCAGCGTCGTCACCCGCTTCCTGGCGGACCAATCGCAACCTGACCAGAACCGCTTTGCCTTTGCCTACACCATCACGGTGAAGAACAACGGCCTGGTGCCTGCCAAGCTGCTGTCTCGTCACTGGGTCATCACCGACGGTGATGGCCAGGTCGAGGAAGTGCGCGGTGCCGGCGTGGTCGGCCAGCAACCCTTGATCGACATCGGCGCCAGCCATACCTACAGCAGCGGCACGGTCATGACCTCCAAGGTCGGCACCATGCAAGGCTCGTATCAGATGAAGGCCACCGACGGCCAACTGTTCGATGCTGTCATTGCGCCCTTCCGCCTCGCCGTGCCCGGAGCCCTGCACTGATGGCGACGTACGCGGTCGGCGACCTGCAAGGCTGCCTGGAACCGCTCAAGTGCCTGCTGGAGCGTGTTGCCTTCGACCCGGCCAAGGACCGCCTGTGGCTGGTCGGCGACCTGGTCAACCGCGGCCCGCAATCCCTGGAAACCCTGCGCTACCTCTATAACCTGCGCGACGCCCTGGTGTGCGTGCTGGGCAACCACGACTTGCACTTGCTGGCAGCGGCCAAGAACATCGAGCGTCTGAAAAAGGGCGATACCCTGCGGGAAATCCTCGAAGCGCCAGACCGCGCCGAGTTGCTCGACTGGGTTCGTCGACAAAAGCTCATGCATTACGACGAGGCCCGCAACACGGCGTTGGTCCATGCCGGCATCCCGCCGCAGTGGACGCTGAAAAAGGCGCTCAAGTGCGCGGCTGAAGTCGAAAGTGCCCTGGCCGATGACAACCTCTACGCCGCTTACCTCGACGGCATGTACGGCAACGAGCCAGTGAAGTGGGACAATGACCTGAGTGGCGTAACCCGCCTGCGCGTCATCACCAACTACTTCACGCGCATGCGCTTCTGCACCGCCGAAGGCAAGCTGGACCTCAAGAGCAAGGAAGGCGCCGACACAGCGCTGCCAGGCTACAAGCCATGGTTTGCTCATAAAGAGCGCAAGACCCGCGACACCAAGATCATTTTCGGTCACTGGGCGGCCCTGGAAGGCCAGTGCGAAGAGCCCGGCGTATTTGCCCTCGACACCGGCTGCGTGTGGGGCGGCGCCATGACCCTGATGAACATCGACACCGGCGAGCGCCTGAGCTGCCAGTGCGAATCTCCCCTTTCCGTTACCCTGCCGGCCGCCAAGCCCTAGGAGCCCCCGTGAGCGAATTCAAACGTATCCCCCCCGAACAAGCCCAGGCCCTGCGCGAAAAAGGCGCCGTGGTGGTCGACATCCGCGACCAGCCGACTTATGCCGCCGCCCATATCCGTGGCGCGCAGCATCTGGACAACCACAACATTGCCGATTTCATCCGTGCCGCCGACCTCGACGCACCAGTGATCGTGGCCTGCTATCACGGCAATTCCAGCCAGAGCGCAGCGGCTTATCTGATCAGCCAGGGCTTCTCCGACGTCTACAGCCTGGACGGCGGCTTTGAGCTGTGGCGTACGACGTATCCTGCGGAAATTGCCTCCGGCGATTCGCAATAATTTTTTTCACACCCCGCTACCCCGCGTGACGCTTGGCCTCGCGCCGTTTCTGACGAACGGCGCAGCCAAACTAATTACGCATCGCGCCTTGACCTCCCTGATTCCGAACTATCCTTAAGCGCAGGCCATCCGAATCAGGGGAGAGCCGGTACACCGGCGTGCGGGTCATCGGTAGCGTTTCAGGGTGTTCTGGGGGGAAAACGGCCATTGGCGATCGTCAATGACTGCCAGCATCGACTGATTGATCCGGCGTCGGCTCCACGTATCGAGCGAGGTGACGACGTCATGAGTATCTTTAGCCACTTCCAAAACCGCTTTGAGTCCACACAACAGGAAGAACTCACGCTTCAAGAGTATCTCGACCTGTGCAAAAAGGACCGCAGCACCTACGCGTCTGCCGCCGAGCGCCTGCTGTTGGCGATTGGCGAGCCGGAGCTGGTAGACACCTCGAACAATTCGCGCCTGTCGCGAATATTCTCCAACAAGGTGATCCGGCGTTACCCGGCCTTTGAAGACTTCCATGGCATGGAAGAATGCATCGACCAGATCGTCTCCTACTTCCGCCATGCTGCCCAAGGCCTGGAAGAGAAGAAACAGATCCTCTACCTGCTCGGCCCCGTCGGCGGCGGCAAGTCGTCCCTGGCCGAAAAACTCAAACAACTGATCGAGAAAGTGCCCTTCTACGCCATCAAGGGTTCTCCGGTTTTCGAATCGCCTTTGGGGTTGTTCAACGCCACGGAAGATGGCGCGATCCTCGAAGAAGACTTCGGCATCCCGCGTCGCTACCTCAACACCATCATGTCGCCCTGGGCCACCAAGCGCCTGGCCGAGTTCGGCGGCGATATCAGCCAGTTCCGCGTGGTCAAGCTCTACCCGTCGATCCTCAACCAGATCGGTGTGGCCAAGACCGAACCGGGTGACGAGAACAACCAGGACATCTCGGCACTGGTGGGCAAGGTCGATATCCGCAAACTCGAGGAATTCCCGCAGAACGACGCCGACGCCTACAGCTACTCGGGCGCACTGTGCCGGGCCAACCAGGGCCTGATGGAGTTCGTGGAGATGTTCAAGGCACCGATCAAGGTGCTGCACCCACTGCTCACCGCCACCCAGGAAGGCAACTACAACAGTACCGAAGGCCTGGGCGCGATTCCGTTCACCGGGATCCTGCTGGCCCACTCCAACGAATCGGAATGGCACACCTTCCGCAACAACAAGAACAACGAAGCCTTCATCGACCGGATCTACATCGTCAAGGTGCCGTACTGCCTGCGGGTCAGCGATGAAATCAAGATCTACGACAAGCTGCTGTTCAACAGCTCCCTGGCCAAGGCTCACTGCGCGCCCGACACCCTCAAGATGCTGGCCCAGTTCACCGTGCTGTCGCGCCTCAAGGAGCCGGAGAACTCGAACATCTACTCGAAGATGCGCGTGTACGACGGCGAAAACCTCAAGGACACCGACCCCAAGGCCAAATCGATCCAGGAATATCGCGACAGTGCGGGTGTGGATGAGGGGATGAACGGCCTGTCGACGCGTTTTGCATTCAAGATCCTGTCCAAGGTCTTCAACTTCGACCCGCACGAAATTGCCGCCAACCCGGTGCACTTGCTTTACGTACTGGAACAGCAGATCGAACAGGAGCAATTCCAGGCCGAAACCCGCGAACGCTACCTGCGCTTCCTCAAGGAATACCTGGCGCCGCGCTACATCGAATTCATCGGCAAGGAAATCCAGACGGCGTACCTGGAGTCCTACAGCGAGTACGGCCAAAACATCTTCGACCGCTACGTGCTGTACGCCGACTTCTGGATTCAGGACCAGGAATACCGCGACCCGGAAACCGGCGAAATCCTCAACCGCGTGGCCCTCAACGAGGAACTGGAGAAAATCGAGAAACCGGCCGGCATCAGCAATCCGAAGGATTTCCGCAACGAAATCGTCAACTTCGTACTGCGCGCACGGGCCAACAACAACGGCAAGAACCCCACCTGGCTCAGCTACGAGAAACTGCGGGTGGTCATCGAGAAGAAAATGTTCTCCAACACCGAGGATCTGCTGCCGGTCATCAGCTTCAACGCCAAGGCCAGCAAGGAGGATCAGCAAAAACACAACGACTTCGTCACACGAATGGTCGAGCGTGGCTACACCGACAAACAGGTACGGTTGCTCTCCGAGTGGTACCTGCGGGTGCGCAAATCGCAGTAAGGCAGCCACAGGCGTGCACTGCCGGGGCAATGGCCCGGCAGCTGACCGCTTGTCTCTAAGCTTCCAGCGCGTAGCGTGAAGCTTGTAACGTGAAGCTGCCCGGAGGGCTCCCCATGAGCTATGTGATCGACCGACGCCTCAATGGCAAGAACAAGAGCACGGTAAACCGTCAGCGTTTCCTGCGGCGTTACCGTGACCACATCAAAAAGGCCGTGGAAGAGGCGGTGAGCCGCCGTTCCATCACCGACATGGAACATGGCGAACAGATCAGCATTCCTGGCCGGGACATCGACGAACCGGTGCTGCACCACGGTCGGGGCGGCAAACAGACCGTCGTGCACCCAGGCAACAAGGAATTCACCACCGGCGAACATATCCAGCGGCCCCAGGGCGGAGGCGGCGGCAAAGGCCCGGGCAAGGCCGGTAACTCCGGCGAGGGCATGGATGAGTTCGTGTTCCAGATCACCCAGGAAGAATTCCTCGAATTCATGTTCGAAGACCTGGAACTGCCCAACCTGGTCAAACGCAACCTGACCGGCACCGACACGTTCAAGACCGTGCGCGCCGGGATCAGCAACGAAGGCAACCCGTCCCGCATCAATATCATCCGCACCCTGCGCTCGGCCCACGCACGTCGCATCGCCCTGTCCGGCAGCAGCCGCGCAAAGCTGAAGGAGGCCAAGGAAGAACTGGCGCGATTGAAGCGCGATGAGCCAGACAACTTCGGCGATATCCAGGAAATCGAAGCCGAAATAGAGAAACTCAGCGCGCGCATTCATCGCGTGCCGTTCCTCGACACCTTCGACCTGAAGTACAACCTGCTGGTCAAGCAACCCAACCCCAGTTCCAAGGCGGTGATGTTCTGCCTGATGGACGTGTCCGGCTCCATGACCCAGGCCACCAAGGACATTGCCAAGCGCTTCTTTATCCTGCTGTACCTGTTCCTCAAGCGGAACTACGACAAGATCGACGTGGTGTTCATCCGCCATCACACCAGCGCCCGGGAAGTGGACGAAGAGGAGTTTTTCTACTCGCGGGAAACCGGTGGCACCATCGTGTCCAGCGCACTGAAGCTGATGCAGGAGATCATGGCCGAGCGCTATCCCGCCAACGATTGGAACATCTACGCCGCCCAAGCCTCCGATGGCGACAATTGGAACGATGACTCGCCGATCTGCCGTGACATCCTGATCAACCAGATCATGCCGTTTGTGCAGTACTACACCTACGTCGAAATCACCCCTCGTGAGCACCAGGCCCTGTGGTTCGAATATGAGCGCATCGGCGAAGCCTTTGCCGACACGTTCGCCCAGCAGCAACTGGTCTCGGCCGGCGATATCTACCCGGTCTTCCGTGAACTCTTCCAGCGCAGGTTAGTGACATGACCGCCAAAAAAGAGCAAAAGCGCCAACCGATCTCGACCGGGTCCGAGTGGACCTTCGAGTTGATCCAGGCCTACGACCGGGAAATCAGCCGCATCGCGGCGGGTTATGCCCTGGACACCTACCCCAACCAGATCGAAGTGATCACCGCCGAACAGATGATGGATGCCTACGCTTCCGTCGGCATGCCCTTGGGCTATCACCACTGGTCCTACGGTAAACACTTCCTCAGCACAGAGAAGTCCTACAGCCGCGGCCAAATGGGCCTGGCCTACGAGATCGTGATCAATTCCGACCCGTGCATCGCCTACCTGATGGAAGAAAACACCATCTGCATGCAGGCGCTGGTGGTGGCCCATGCCTGCTACGGGCATAACAGCTTCTTCAAGGGCAACTACCTGTTCCGCACCTGGACCGATGCCAGCTCGATCATCGACTACCTCGTGTTCGCCAAGCAGTACATCATGCAATGCGAGGAGCGCCACGGTATTGACGCAGTGGAAGACCTGCTCGACTCCTGTCATGCCCTGATGAACTACGGCGTGGACCGCTACAAACGCCCTTACCCGATCTCTGCCGAGGAAGAACGCCTGCGCCAGAAGGAGCGCGAGGAACACCTGCAGAAACAGATCAACGACCTATGGCGCACCATTCCTAAAAAGACCGGGAAAAACAGCGACAAGGACAATGCACGCTTCCCCGCCGAGCCTCAGGAAAACATCCTGTATTTCCTGGAAAAACACGCGCCGCTGCTTGAACCTTGGCAACGAGAAATCGTGCGCATCGTGCGCAAGATCGCCCAGTATTTTTATCCACAGCGCCAGACTCAGGTGATGAACGAAGGCTGGGCGACGTTTTGGCACTACACGCTGATGAACGACCTGTACGACGAAGGCCTCGTGACCGACGGTTTCATGATGGAGTTCCTGACGTCCCACACCAGCGTGGTGTTCCAGCCGGGCTTCGACAGCCCTTACTACAGCGGCATCAACCCGTACGCACTGGGCTTTGCCATGTACCGGGATATCCGGCGCATGTGTGAACACCCCACCGAGGAAGACCGCCGCTGGTTCCCGGAAATCGCCGGCAGCGACTGGTTGTCGACCATCAAGTTCGCCATGAGCAGCTTCAAGGACGAGAGCTTTATCCTGCAGTACCTGTCACCCCAGGTGATTCGCGACCTCAAGCTGTTCAGCATTCTTGATGACGACCTCAAGGATGACTTGGTGGTGCCCGCGATCCACGACGAACCCGGCTACCGCACCATCCGTGAAACCCTGGCGGCGCAATACAACCTGGGTAACCGCGAGCCCAACGTGCAAATCTACAGCATCGACGTGCGCGGCGACCGCTCGCTGACCCTGCGTCACCAGCAGCACGACCGCAAACCCTTGGGCGAATCCACCGAGGAGGTACTCAAGCACCTGCATCGGCTATGGGGCTTTGATATCCACCTGGAAACCCTGCAGGGCGATCAAGTGATGAAAACCCATCACGTGCCACCCCGCACCGATCACAACGACAACGACTACGGCCGCCTGGACCTGGCCGTCGTTCACCTCTGAAACAGCAAAGCCTCCATTGGCCAGGCACAGGCGGTATCCTGTGCCGCTAATGGAGGCTTTTTCATGAAAATCTACAAAGTCGGTGGCGCCGTACGTGACCGCCTGCTGGGCATCAAGGTCACCGATATCGACCGCGTTGTTGTGGGCGCGACGGCCGAAGAGATGCTCGCCAAGGGCTACAAGCCGGTCGGCGCTGACTTCCCGGTGTTCCTGGACCCGAAGAACGGCGAGGAATACGCCCTCGCCCGTACCGAACGCAAGAGCGGCCGGGGTTACGGTGGCTTCATATTCCACGCCAGCCCGGAAGTGACGCTGGAAGAAGACTTGATTCGCCGCGACCTGACCATCAACGCAATGGCGGAAGATGATGACGGTAACTTGACCGACCCGTATCACGGCCAGAGCGATCTTGAAGCGCGCATCTTGCGTCACGTTTCCCCCGCGTTCGCCGAAGATCCGCTACGAGTGTTGCGCGTGGCCCGTTTTGCCGCGCGCTACGCCCACCTTGGTTTTACCGTCGCGCCGGATACCCTGGCGTTGATGCGTCAACTAAGCGAGTCCGGCGAACTTGAGTCGCTGACACCCGAGCGCAGCTGGAAGGAAATCTCCCGCGCCCTGCTGGAAGATCTGCCACAGGTGTTTATCCAGGTACTGCGTGACTGCGGCGCGCTAAAAATCCTGATGCCAGAAGTGGATGCGCTGTTTGGCGTGCCACAGCCCGAAGCCCATCATCCGGAAATAGACACCGGCGTGCATACGCTGAGCGTGCTGGAGCAAGCGGCTCTGCATAAACAACCACTGACCGTACGCTGGGCCTGCCTGCTGCATGACGTGGGCAAAGGCCTGACACCTGTGGATAAGTTGCCGCAGCATATTGCCCATGAACACACGGGGTTGAAGCTGATCAAGGCGGTCAACGAACGCTTCAAAGTACCAAGGGATTGCCAGGAACTGGCGCTGCTGGTGGGCCAATATCACACCCATGGCCATAGAGCCTTGGAGCTGAGGGCCTCGACGTTGCTGGAGTTGCTGCAGAGTTTTGACGTATACCGTCGGCCGCAGCGCTTTGAGGAGTTTGTGGTGGCGTGCGAGATGGATGCGCGGGGCCGCAAGGGGCTTGAGCAACGCAGTTATCCACAAGCGGATTATTTGCGTGGGGCGGCGCAGGCTGCCCGCGAAGTCGCCGTTGCGCCACTGCTGGAGAAAGGTTTCAAAGGCCCGGAATTGGGCGAGGCGCTGAAGCGCGAAAGGCTCAAGGCACTAAAAATCTACAAGGAACACCACGCCCTGTAGGAGTCCGGCTTGCCGGCGATAGCGTCCGCAGGATTGCCATCGCCGGCAAGCCGGCTCCTACAAGGGTGCGTTTGGCGCAGAGATCAGGGGGATCGGGGTCAGTTGTTGGCCCTGCCATTCGAACGCGACTGGCGCCAGCACCTGGTTGATTTGCGCATCCCGCCACAGTTCGGCCAGGGTTTTGCCCGCTTCCGGGTGGACGCGTTCCGGCGCCATCAACGACAACGGCCACAGCACAAAGGCGTTTTTCAGGATTTCGGCACGGGGCAGGATCAGGCCGTCGAAATTGCCCACCAAATCGCCGTACAGCAATACGTCGATATCCAGCGGCAAGCCTTTGCGATCCGGCGCATAGCGGCCGTTGTCGGCCTCGATGAATTTCAACCGGCGATCCAGCTCCATCAACGGCAGGTCGGTGTAGGCCGACACCACCAAGTTGAAGAACGGCCCGCTTTTGATGCCCACCGGCTGGCTTTCAAACACCGCCGAACAGCGTACATCCGTCAAGAAGCTCGCCAACGCATCAAGGCCGGCGCAAAGGTGAGACTCACGCTCGATGTTGCTGCCAAGGCCAAGGTAAACCTGAGTTAGCGACATCCGCGCTCGATCTCCACGCCCACGCCTCTGGCAGCCGGAACGGCCCCCGGCTTGGTCAACTTGAGGTGCAGCCAGGGAATCTGGAATTCACTCATCAGCACTTCGGCCAGGCGTTCGGCGAAGGTTTCTACCAATTGGAACTGGGATTGCTCGGCAAAGGCCTGGATACGCGCGGACACGCTGGCGTAATCCAGGGCCAGGGTCAGGTCGTCACCGGCAGCGGCCGGGCGGTTGTCCCAGGCGAAACTCAGGTCCAGGCGCAGGCATTGCTTGATGCCGCGCTCCCAGTCGTAGGCCCCGATCACGGTGTCGACTTCCAGGCCTTCGATAAACACTCTGTCCAAGCACTCTTCTCCGCAGCACGACAAGGGCGCGATGCCCCGTTAGAATCAGGGCGTCCTCGCCCGGAATAGTTAGCATGTTTTGGTCACTGGCGATTCTCGCCTACCTGCTCGGCTCGCTGTCCTTCGCCATTTTGCTCAGCCGCCTGACGGGAAATCCCGACCCGCGAATGAGTGGCTCAGGCAATGCCGGCGCCACCAATATGTTGCGCCTGGCCGGCAAGAAGCTCGCGGTGCTGACTCTGCTCGGCGACCTGTGCAAGGGCTTGTTGCCCGTGCTGATCGCCCACCTCGCCGGCCTTACCCTGCAACAGCAAGCCTGGATTGGCGTGTGCGCCGTCCTGGGCCATCTGTTTCCGCTGTACTTCCGCTTTCGCGGCGGCAAAGGTGTTGCGACGGCGGCCGGCATGTTGCTGGGGATCTACCCACCTGCCGCGTTGCTGGCCGTGCTCGCCTGGCTGCTGACGTTCTACCTGACCCGCACCAGCTCACTTGCCGCGTTGATCGCAACGCCCCTGACCCTGCCGCTACTGGCCTGGCAGGAACCTGCAGCGCTGTTGCCGATGAGCGTGCTGACACTGCTGATCGTCTGGCGCCACCGGGGCAATTTACGCGACCTGTTTGCCGGGCGCGAACGGCATTTTTAAATACCGTCGATGAACCCGGCTCAGGCTGCCCCCTTACAACGGTGAAAGCTGCTCCATTGGCCAACGTGCCTGCACGCTGATCGCCAGGCTTTCATGCTGCCCGGCCTGCAGGCGCTGGCAACCGGCGTAGGCGATCATCGCGCCGTTATCGGTGCAGAACTCGGGGCGCGCGTAGAACACATCGCCCTTCATGTCGCCGAGCATTTTTTCCAGCGAAGCACGCAGGGCCTTGTTGGCACTGACGCCGCCCGCAATCACCAGGCGCTTCATGCCCGCCTGCTTAAGAGCGCGCTTGCACTTGATGGTCAAAGTCTCCACCACGGCCTGCTGGAACGCCAGCGCGATGTCGCAACGGGCTTGCTCGCTGTCGTCCCCGGCGCTGACGCTCTGCTGCCAGGTGTTCAATGCAGAGGTTTTCAAACCGCTGAAGCTGAACATCAGGCCCGGGCGATCGCACATCGGACGCGGGAAGGTATAGCGGCCGGCAACGCCTTTTTCGGCGAGTCGGGCGATTTCCGGGCCACCGGGATAATTGAGGCCCATCATCTTCGCGGTTTTGTCGAAGGCTTCGCCGGCTGCGTCATCCAGGGATTCACCCAAGAGGGTGTATTGGCCGATGCCATCCACCTGAACGAGCTGCGTATGGCCGCCGGAAACCAACAAAGCGACGAACGGGAACTCAGGCGGTGTTTTTTCCAGCATGGGCGCCAGTAAATGGCCTTCCATGTGGTGCACGCCGAGGGCCGGAATGCCCCAGGCAAACGCCAGGGCCTGGGCGCAAGAGGCCCCAACCAGCAGGGCTCCGACCAATCCGGGGCCTGCGGTGTAGGCAATCGCGTCGATCTCGGTCGGCACGCAGCCGGCTTCATCCAGCACCTGGCGAATCAACGGCAGCATGCGCTTGACGTGATCACGGCTGGCCAGCTCCGGCACCACACCGCCGTAAGCGCGGTGGAGGTCGATCTGACTGAACAGTGCGTCGGCCAAGAGCCCGCGTTCACTGTCGTAAAGTGCGACACCGGTTTCGTCGCAGGAGGTTTCAAGTCCCAGTACTAGCATGGGTTTGCGCCTTGTAGAGGCTGAATTCGAAGGCGCGCATAATAGTCGCCACTCCCCCTCCCGACTAGCGGTTTTCGATCAGAGGCTTTGCATTCCGGGCAATGAGGGGTTAACATCCGCAACCCTTAAAAACCGACGACCTCAGCCGCGAATTTTTTGCGACGAGAACGTTGATCCCGGTAATGAAAGAAGGTAGCTCTGGATGCCAGCCGTCAAAGTTAAAGAGAACGAACCCTTCGACGTAGCTCTGCGTCGTTTCAAGCGCTCCTGCGAAAAAGCCGGTGTACTGGCTGAAGTTCGTAGCCGCGAATTTTACGAGAAGCCAACTTCTGAGCGTAAGCGTAAAGCAGCAGCCGCTGTTAAGCGCCACGCCAAGAAAGTTCAGCGCGAACAGCGCCGCGCCGTTCGTCTGTACTAATACACAGACGTTCGTAGCAAGCTTCTGCCAAGCCCGGCCCTCAGCCGGGCTAATGGCATTTGCGGATATCGCTTGATGCTTCACTGTTGACGCCGCACATGCGACCGAGACAACTGCTTCACACGTCAGGACTGGCTCTTTTGCCAGCGGTGCACGTCTCTTCTGACGAGCCTATCAAGGCTACTGACGAGCACACTTATTCTTCAAACAGACGATCAACTGTATCGACTGTGCCCGACGATGAGCTTCCGAGGCCGCATTGGCCAAGACCGGACGCCGGGGCAACATTTCCATGCCAAAAACCTGATTGAAACTAACGTCAGTGAATGAACGGCAGATACACTTCCTGAATGCCCAAGCAGACAACTGATGATCGAGCCACGCAATACGCGCGCTTGAGCATTTGATGGGCCCTCATTGACACGCAGTGATGACGAGAACGCCATGGCCGGGCTGATTCCCCAGAGCTTTATTGACGACCTTCTGAACCGCACCGACATCGTCGATGTTGTCAGCTCGCGCGTGCAACTGAAAAAAGCCGGCAAGAACTACACCGCCTGCTGCCCGTTCCATAAAGAAAAGACCCCATCGTTCAGCGTCAGCCCCGACAAGCAGTTCTATTACTGCTTCGGCTGCGGCGCAGGCGGCAACGCCTTGGGCTTTCTCATGGACCACGACAACCTGGACTTCCCCCAGGCGATCGAGGACCTGGCAAAAGCCGCCGGCATGGAAGTCCCTCGCGAAGAAAGCGGGCGCTCGCACAAACCGCGCCAGCCAACCGATTCGCCGCTGTACCCGCTGCTGACCGCCGCCGCCGACTTTTACCGTCAGGCGCTTAAAAGCCACCCGCAGCGCAAGGCCGCCGTCGACTACCTGAAAGGGCGCGGCCTTACCGGTGAAATCGCCCGCGACTTTGGCCTGGGGTTTGCCCCGCCCGGCTGGGACAACCTGTACAAGCACTTGAGCAGTGACACCCTCCAGCAAAAAGCCATGATCGATGCCGGCCTGCTGGTGGAAAACGCCGAGACCGGCAAACGCTATGACCGCTTCCGCGACCGCGTGATGTTCCCGATCCGCGACAGCCGGGGCCGCATCATCGCCTTTGGTGGCCGGGTACTGGGGGACGACAAACCCAAGTACCTGAACTCCCCGGAAACGCCGGTGTTCCACAAAGGCCAGGAACTCTACGGCCTGTTCGAAGCGCGCAAGAACAATCGCAACCTCGACGAGATCATCGTGGTTGAAGGCTATATGGACGTGATCGCGCTCGCCCAACAGGGCTTGCGCAATGCCGTCGCCACGCTGGGTACCGCGACCAGCGAAGAACACATGAAACGCCTGTTTCGCGTGGTGCCCAGCGTGCTGTTCTGCTTCGACGGCGACCAGGCCGGCCGCAACGCTGCCTGGCGCGCCCTTGAGGCAACACTGTCGAGCCTGCAGGACGGGCGCCGCGCGCGCTTCCTGTTCCTGCCCGAAGGCGAAGACCCGGATACCCTGGTGCGCTCTGAAGGCACCGACGCGTTCCGTGCTCGTATCAATCAGCATGCACAACCGCTTGCAGACTATTTCTTCCAGCAACTGACCGAAGAAGCCGACCCGCGCTCCCTCGAAGGCAAGGCCCACATGGCCACCCTCGCGGCACCGCTGATCGACAAAGTCCCCGGCGCCAACCTGAAATCGCTGATGCGCATGCGCCTGCAGGAAATCACCGGGTTGAGCGGCGAAGCGGTCAGCCAGCTGGTGCACAGCGCACCACACGACGCACCGCCACCGGCCTACGACCCCGGCATGGATTACGACGCCATGCCGGACTATTCGGACTTCCACCAACCGCAGGAGGCCTATGCGCCCCAGCAGGAATGGACACCGAAGAAGCCCAGCGCCGGCGGCAAGAAATGGGACAAGAAACCCTGGAGCAAGAACGGCAAGCGTGGCGACCGCGATGAGGCTTACGCACCGCGTACGCCCGTTGCCGTAGAAGCGCCTACACTGATCGCGCTGCGCACGCTCATCCATCACCCGCAACTGGCGGGCAAGGTTGAGAGCGCCGACCATTTCGCCAACGCGAGCAACACTTACGCCCAGGTACTGATCGCCTTGATCGAGGCGGTACAGAAAAATCCTAAGCTAAACTCAATCCAGTTGATGGCGCGCTGGCACGGCACCGAACAAGGCCGGCTGTTGAAAGCACTCGCGGAAAAGGAATGGCTAATTGACGGCGAAAACCTTGAACAACAGTTTTTAGACACCATTACTAGGTTATCCGCGGGTCAGCACACGCAGACCCTCGATGAACTCATCAAGAGAGCAAGGCAGCCGGGATTATCGGCTGAAGAGCAAATTCAGATAGCAAAACAGATGCGCGACCTCTTAAAACAGAATGTTTCCGCATCAAACCCGACCTCAGCTGGCGTGTGAGGTCATAGCTCGGGTATAATCCTCGGCTTGTTTTTTGCCCGCCAAGACCTTCAGTGGATAGGGTGTTATGTCCGGAAAAGCGCAACAGCAGTCTCGTATCAAAGAGTTGATCGTTCTCGGTCGTGAGCAGGGCTACCTGACTTACGCGGAGGTCAACGACCACCTGCCTGAGGATATTTCAGATCCAGAGCAGGTGGAAGACATCATCCGCATGATTAACGACATGGGGATCAACGTATTCGAAGCTGCGCCAGATAAGGATTCCCTTATGCTGGCTGACGCCGATACCGACGAAGCCGCCGCTGAAGAAGCTGCCGCCGCGTTGGCTGCGGTGGAGACCGATATCGGCCGTACGACTGACCCTGTGCGCATGTACATGCGTGAAATGGGTACGGTCGAGCTGCTGACTCGCGAAGGCGAAATCGAAATCGCCAAGCGTATCGAAGAGGGCATCCGTGAAGTGATGGGCGCAATCGCGCACTTCCCTGGCACGGTTGACCACATTCTCTCCGAGTACAACCGCGTGACCACCGAAGGTGGCCGCCTGTCCGACGTCCTGAGCGGTTACATCGACCCGGACGACGGCATTGCCCCGCCTGCCGCCGAAGTACCGCCGCCTGTCGATGCGAAAGCCGCGAAAGCTGACGACGATTCCGATGACGACGATGCTGAAGCCAGCAGCGACGATGAAGAAGAAGTTGAAAGCGGTCCGGACCCGATCATCGCGGCCCAGCGTTTTGGTGCGGTTTCCGATCAGATGGAAATCACCCGCAAGGCGTTGAAGAAGCACGGTCGCACCAACAAGCAGGCCATCGCCGAGCTGTTGGCGCTGGCTGAGCTGTTCATGCCGATCAAGCTGGTACCGAAGCAATTCGAAGGCCTGGTTGAGCGCGTTCGCAGCGCCCTTGAGCGTCTGCGTGCACAAGAGCGTGCGATCATGCAGCTCTGCGTCCGTGATGCGCGCATGCCGCGTGCCGACTTCCTGCGCCAGTTCCCGGGCAACGAAGTTGACGAAAGCTGGTCCGACGCGCTGGCCAAGGGCAAGGCGAAATACGCTGAAGCCATCGGCCGCCTGCAACCGGACATCATCCGTTGCCAGCAGAAGCTGACCGCGCTTGAGACCGAAACCGGTCTGACGATCGCCGAGATCAAGGACATCAACCGTCGCATGTCGATCGGTGAGGCCAAGGCCCGCCGCGCGAAGAAAGAGATGGTTGAAGCAAACTTGCGTCTGGTGATCTCCATCGCCAAGAAGTACACCAACCGTGGCCTGCAATTCCTCGACCTGATCCAGGAAGGCAACATCGGCTTGATGAAGGCTGTGGACAAGTTCGAATACCGTCGTGGCTACAAGTTCTCGACCTATGCCACCTGGTGGATCCGTCAGGCGATCACTCGCTCGATCGCCGACCAGGCCCGCACCATCCGTATTCCGGTGCACATGATCGAGACGATCAACAAGCTCAACCGTATTTCCCGGCAGATGTTGCAGGAAATGGGTCGCGAACCGACCCCGGAAGAGCTGGGCGAACGCATGGAAATGCCTGAGGATAAAATCCGCAAGGTATTGAAGATCGCTAAAGAGCCGATCTCCATGGAAACCCCGATCGGTGATGACGAAGACTCCCATCTGGGTGACTTCATCGAAGACTCGACCATGCAGTCGCCAATCGATGTTGCTACTGTTGAGAGCCTCAAAGAAGCGACTCGCGACGTACTGTCCGGCCTCACTGCCCGTGAAGCCAAGGTACTGCGCATGCGTTTCGGCATCGACATGAATACCGACCACACCCTTGAGGAAGTCGGTAAGCAGTTTGACGTGACCCGCGAGCGGATCCGTCAGATCGAAGCCAAGGCGCTGCGCAAGTTGCGCCACCCGACGCGAAGCGAGCATCTGCGCTCCTTCCTCGACGAGTGATACCAGAACCCCCGGCCCAGGCCGGGGGTTTTGTTTTGTATCGATAAAACCTTGCGCAACACCCCTCCCCCGCAATGCCCGTCTACACTCGAAACATTCCCCGTGCCATAACGAGACCGTTATGCCCAGATTGCCGACTGTGTTACTGCTGTCGCTGCTGACCTGGACCGCAACGGCTGGCGCGTTGACTCTTACTGATGATGAGCGTGGCTGGTTGGCGGACCATCAGGAGCTGCGCCTGGGCGTGGACGCGTCCTGGCCACCGTTCGAATACAAGGACGAAAATGGCCGCTACCAGGGCCTGGCGGCTGACTATGTGCGCTTGATACAGGACCGCCTGGGCGTACGAATCAAGCTGATCGAACCGGCAAACTGGACTGCCGTGCTGGAGCAGGCCAAAAGCAACCAGCTGGACCTGCTGCCCGGCATCATGTCTACCCCGGAGCGCCAGAGCTACCTGGCTTTTACGCGCCCGTACCTGGACTTCCCCATCGTCATCCTCGCCCATGAAGGCGGCGCGAAACCGCGCAGCCTCAAAGACCTGTACGGGCTCAAGATCGCCGTGGTGGAGAATTATGCCCCCCACGAATTGCTGCGCACCCACCACCCCGACCTCAACCTGGTGGCCATGCCCAACGTCAGCTCCACCCTGCAAGCCCTGGCCACGGACGAAGTGGACGCGGTGGTGGGCGACCTGGCTTCCAGCGTCTGGAGCCTGCGCCAGCTGAAGCTCGACGGCCTGTACGTCAGCGGGGAGACGCCCTACCGCTATCAATTGGCGATGGGCGTGCCCCGAGATGAAAAAATACTGGTGGGCATTCTGGACAAGGTGCTCGCCGACCTCAGCTCGGATGAAACCGATGCCATCCAGCAACACTGGGTAGGCAGCTTCACGGACCACCGCACCTTCTGGGCCGACCTACTGACATACGGCCTGCCAGCCGTGTTGTTGCTGAGCACCGTGTTGGCCATCGTGATTCGGATCAATCGTCGGCTCAGCTCGGAGATTTCCCGCCGCGTGGCCCTTGAGCAAGAACTGCGCAGCAGCGAATACCACTATCGCGGCTTGGTGGAGAGCCTGTCCGCCATCGCCTGGGAAGCCAGCATCACTGATTTCACCTACAGCTACGTTTCCCCCCACGCCGAGGAACTGCTGGGCTACCCGCGGGCGCACTGGCTGATCCCGGGCTTCTGGCGCAATATCATCCACCCCGCCGACCTGACGCGTGCCGAAGCCTACTGCTACCGCGAAACCCGCGCCAACCGCGACCACAGCCTGGATTATCGCGTCATAACCGCTGACGGCCGCTGCCTGTGGGTGCGGGACATTGTCAGCCTGATCGAGCACGGGCATGAGCCGGTACTGCGCGGCTTGATGATCGACATCAGCGAAGCCAAGCGCACCGAAGAAGCGCTGCAGCTGTCCGAGCAGAAATTCGCCTCGGTGTTCCAGCAATGCCCGGACATCCTGGTGATCGCACGGCTGTCGGATGGCTGCCTGCTGGAGGTCAACAAGGCCTTTGAAGACCAGATCGGCCTGAGCGCCGCCGATGTTGTCGGCAAAACTGCCACCGAGCTGAATATCTGGGGTATCCAGGGTGTCGGCCCCGACCTGCTGCAACGGGTGCAGACCACCAGCATCCGCAACCTGGAAATGCCCTTTTTACGCAGCAACGGCCAGGCCTTCATCGGGCTGATCTCGGCCGAACCGTTCCAACTCGACACCACCGAAGCCCTGGTGGTGGTGGTGCGCGACATCACCCAACTCAAGGAAACCCAGCAACAACTGCAAACCTCCGAAGAGAAATTTGCCAAGGCGTTCCATGCCTCACCCGATGGCTTGCTGCTCAGCCGTCAGCGCGATGGGCTGCTGATTGAAGTGAACGAAGGTTTCAGCCGACTGACCGGGTTCACCAGCGCCACATCCCTGGACCAGTCCACGCTGGACCTGGGCATCTGGGTCGACCTCAACGAACGCAAGCACATGCTGGAGCTGATGCAACGCGATGGTTTCGTGCGCGACTTCATCTGCCATATCCGGCGCGCCGACGGCCTGATTCGCCTGTGCGAGCTGTCCAGTCGCCCGCTGCCCATTGGCGATGAAGATTGCATGCTCACCATCGCCCGCGACATCACCGACCGCCAGCTGATGCAGGAAAAACTCCAGCAAGCCGCCACCGTGTTCGAGAGCACGGCCGAAGGCGTGTTGATCACCGACACCCGCCAGAACATCAGCGCCGTGAACCGCGCATTCACCGAAATCACCGGCTACAGCGAAGCCGAGGCCCTCGGCCACACCCCACGCCTGCTCGCTTCCGGCCTGCATGACAGCGCGTTCTACGCCGCGATGTGGCACCAGCTGACGGCACAGGGGCATTGGCAGGGCGAGATCTCCAACCGTCGCAAGAATGGCGAGCTGTACCCCAGCTGGCTGACGATCAGTGCCGTGCGCAACCGTGACCAGTTGATCACGCACTTTGTGGCGGTATTCGCCGATATTTCCAGCCTCAAACTGGCTCAGGCCCGCCTTGACTATCAGGCCCACCATGACCCGCTGACCGGCCTGCCCAACCGCACGTTGTTCGAAAGCCGGTTGCAGGCCGCCCTCAATGGTCATCAGGAAACCGGCAAACAGGGCGCCGTGCTGTTCCTGGACCTGGACCGCTTCAAACACATCAACGACAGCCTCGGCCACCCCATCGGCGACCTGTTGCTCAAGGACATCGCCGTGCGCCTCAAGGAGCAACTGCGCGATATCGACACAGTGGCCCGCCTGGGCGGCGACGAATTCATCATCCTGCTGCCCGGCCTGCAACACGCCAGCGATGCCGAACACCTGGCCAATAAGCTGCTGGCGTGCTTCACCCCACCGTTCCAGGCTGGCGAGCACGAGTTCTTTATCAGCGCCAGTATTGGCACCAGCCTTTATCCCCAGGACGGCACCGACGTCGCCACCCTGGTCAAGAACGCCGATGCGGCGATGTACCGCTCCAAGGCCAAGGGGCGCAACCGGGTCGAAAGCTACACTCGCGACCTCACCGCCCAGGCCAATGAGCGCGTGGCACTGGAGCATGAACTGCGCCGCGCAATCGAGCGCGAGGAGCTGAGCCTCTACTACCAGCCCAAACAGAGCCTGCTGACCGAGGAATTGATCGGCGCCGAAGCCCTGATCCGCTGGCATCACCCGACCTTTGGCGAAGTGCCACCCGAACATTTCATTGCCCTGGCCGAAGAGAACGGCATGATCCTGCAGATTGGCGACTGGGTACTGGAGCAAGCCTGTCGACAAATGTCCGCCTGGAGAGAGGCCTTCGATGATTTCGGCCCGCTGTCGGTCAACCTCGCTGGCGCACAACTGCGCCACCCCGGCCTGCTGGCACGCATCGAGCAATTACTGCGTGACTACCGCCTCGCCCCCGGCAACCTGCAGCTGGAAATCACCGAAAACTTCATCATGAGCCAGGCCGAGGAGGCGCTGGAGGTGCTGCACCAGCTCAAGCGCCTGGGCGTGCAGCTGGCAATCGATGATTTTGGCACCGGCTATTCATCCCTCAGTTACCTCAAGCGCCTGCCGCTGGACTTCCTGAAGATCGACCAATCCTTCGTGCGCGGCCTGCCCGACGACCCCCATGACGCCGCCATCGTGCGCGCCATCATTGCCCTGGGTCACAGCATGCAATTCACCATCATCGCCGAAGGCGTGGAGAACCCCGCGCAACAAGCCTTCCTGGCCGCCGAAGGCTGCGAACAGATGCAAGGCTACATCGTCAGCCTGCCCCTGCCCCCCGAACTTTTCGCCGCTACCTTTCTTCGTATGAACCTTGAGGATTTTTCGGATAGCACAGCGGAGAAACCATCGCTATAATCCGCGACCTGTTACAGGGCCTATAGCTCAGTTGGTCAGAGCAGAGGACTCATAATCCTTTGGTCCACGGTTCAAGTCCGTGTGGGCCCACCAACTCCAAAGCCGCGCATTGCGCGGCTTTCGCGTTTCTGGCGCAATAGTTTCTCAGCCCACCCAGGCGAACAAAACGACGAAAGTGTCCAAAAAACGTCCACACTCTCAGCGCTAAATCACTGGAGCCCTCCCCTTGCCCGTCCTCGATGAAATCGACCGCCAACTGATCGCCGCGCTGCAGATCAACGCCCGCGAAAGCGTCGCCATGCTTGCCCGGCAGCTAGGTATCGCACGCACAACGGTGACGTCGCGCCTGGCGCGGCTGGAAAAGACCCAGGTGATCACCGGATACGGCGTGCGCCTTGGCCAACGGGTGGTCGACGGCGGTTTGCAGGCGTATGTGGGCATTACGGTGCAGGCGCGTTCGGGCAAGGACGTGCTGCGCAAGCTCAGTGCCATGGCCCAGGTCCAGCAACTGTGCGCGGTGAGTGGCGAGTTCGATTATGTGGCGTGGCTGCGCACCGACTCGCCCGAACAGCTCGATCAACTGCTGGATCAGATCGGCAGTGTCGACGGCGTGGAGAAAACCACCACGTCGATCATCCTCAGTAACAAATTGGATCGCGGACAGCCAATCTGACCGCCACCTTCGTCACTCTGACTAAAAACAATTCATTACGACGACACTTTGCGTCTTATTAACGAGCGCAACGCTCCCTAAACTGGCTGCCATCTTTTCCTATACTCAGCGGGACGTGCCCCGCCGAGTTGCCAGCCAGGTTTGCCATGAACGAACTCAACAAGAACAATCGCCACCCTGCAGACGGTAAAAAGCCCATCACCATCTTCGGCCCGGATTTCCCGTTTGCCTTTGATGACTGGATCGAGCACCCGGCCGGGCTCGGCAGCATCCCCTCCGCCAACCACGGTGCCGAAGTGGCGATCGTCGGCGCGGGCATCGCAGGCCTGGTGGCCGCTTACGAGCTGATGAAGCTGGGCCTCAAGCCGGTGGTGTACGAGGCCTCGAAGATGGGCGGCCGCTTGCGCTCCCAGGCCTTCGAAGGCGCCGAAGGCATCATCGCCGAGCTGGGCGGTATGCGTTTCCCAGTGTCGTCCACCGCGTTCTACCACTATGTGAATAAGCTGGGTCTGGAGACCAAGCCCTTCCCCAACCCGCTGACACCCGCCTCTGGCAGCACAGTAATCGACCTCGAAGGCCAGACCCACTACGCGCAAAAACTCTCCGACCTGCCCGTGCTGTTCCAGGAAGTGGCCGACGCATGGGCCGATGCCTTGGAAGCGGGTTCGCAGTTCGGCGATATCCAGCAGGCCATCCGTGACCGCGACGTACCGCGTCTAAAAGAACTGTGGAACAAGCTGGTGCCGCTGTGGGACGACCGCACCTTTTACGACTTTGTCGCCACCTCCAAGGCGTTCGCCAAGCTCTCGTTTGCGCACCGCGAAGTGTTTGGCCAGGTGGGTTTCGGCACCGGTGGCTGGGACTCGGATTTCCCCAACTCCATGCTGGAAATCTTCCGCGTGGTGATGACCAACTGCGACGACCACCAGCACCTCGTCGTCGGCGGCGTCGCGCAGGTGCCCATGGGCATCTGGCGCCATGTGCCAGAGCGCTGCGCCCACTGGCCGGCCGGCACCAGCCTGAGTTCGCTGCACCGCGGTGCGCCGCGCGCCGGGGTGAAACGCATTGCCCACGCGCCGGATGGCCGGTTTGCGGTGACCGACAACTACGGCGACACCCGCGAATACGCCGCCGTGCTGACCACCTGCCAAAGCTGGCTGCTGACCACCCAGATCGAATGCGATGAAACCCTGTTCTCGCAAAAAATGTGGATGGCCCTGGACCGTACGCGCTACATGCAATCATCGAAGACCTTCGTGATGGTCGACCGTCCGTTCTGGAAAGACAAAGACCCGGAAACCGGCCGCGACCTGATGAGCATGACCCTCACCGATCGCCTCACCCGTGGCACTTACCTGTTCGACAACGGCGACGACAAGCCGGGGGTCATCTGCCTGTCGTATTCGTGGATGAGCGACGCGCTGAAAATGCTGCCGCAACCCATCGACAAACGCGTGAAGCTGGCCCTGGATGCGTTGAAAAAGATCTACCCGAAGGTCGACATCAAGGCGCGCATCATCGGCGACCCGATCACCGTGTCCTGGGAGGCTGACCCGCACTTCCTCGGCGCCTTCAAAGGCGCCCTGCCAGGCCACTATCGCTACAACCAGCGCATGTATGCGCACTTCATGCAGAAGGACATGCCCGACGAACAGCGTGGGATCTTTATCGCCGGTGATGACGTCTCCTGGACGCCCGCGTGGGTGGAAGGCGCGGTGCAGACCTCGCTGAACGCCGTGTGGGGCATCATGAATCACTTCGGCGGCAGCACTCACCCCGAGAACCCGGGGCCAGGGGATGTGTTCGACGAAATCGGGCCAATCGCCCTGGCCGACTGAGGAACTGAACATGCGTGTTGCCTTGTACCAATGCCCGCCACTGCCGCTGGACGTCGCTGGCAACCTCACGCGCCTGCACCAACTGGCGCATGAGGCCTCTGGCGCCGATGTACTGGTGCTGCCGGAGATGTTTCTCAGCGGCTACAACATCGGCGCAGAAGCGGTGGGCGCCCTGGCCGAGGCGCAGGATGGGCCGTCGGCGCAGGCCATTGCCGAGCTGGCCAAAAGCGCCGGGCTGGCAATTCTCTACGGTTACCCGGAGCGGGCCGAAGACGGGCAGATCTACAACGCCGTGCAACTGATCGACGCCCAGGGCCAGCGCCTGTGCAACTACCGCAAGACGCACCTGTTCGGCGACCTGGACCACTCGATGTTCAGTGCAGGCGACGATGACTTCCCGCTGGTCGAACTCAACGGCTGGAAGCTCGGTTTCCTGATCTGCTACGACCTGGAGTTCCCGGAAAACACCCGGCGCCTGGCCCTGGCTGGCGCCGAGCTGATCCTGGTGCCCACCGCCAACATGGTGCCCTTCGACTTTGTCGCCGATGTCACCGTGCGGGCGCGGGCGTTTGAAAACCAATGTTATGTGGCCTACGCCAACTATTGTGGGCACGAAGGTGAGATCCAGTACTGCGGGCAAAGCAGCATCGCCGCGCCGAACGGCCAACGCATCGCCCAGGCGGGGCTGGATGAAGCCTTGATCGTCGGCACTCTAGAGCGCCAATCGATCCTCGATGCCCGCGCCGCCAACCACTACCTGCAAGACCGTCGCCCCGAACTCTACGGTGCGCTGCACAAACCCTGAACCAGCCGGTTTGTTAACATGGGCACTTCCAACGTTTCGGAAGTGCCCATGCCCGCGCCGGCCCACCCTCATTACCTTCACCTGACCCTGGCCAACGGCCTGCGGGTTTCCCTGCGTCATGCGCCACGTTTGAAGCGTTGCGCTGCTGTTCTCCAGGTAGCTGCGGGCAGCCATGACGTGCCCTTGGCGTGGCCGGGGCTGGCGCATTTTCTTGAGCATCTGTTGTTTCTGGGCACTGAGCGCTTTCCTGCGGGCGAAGGGCTGATGGCCTACGTGCAACGCCATGGAGGCCAGGTCAACGCCAGCACGCGTGAGCGCACCACGGACTTCTTCTTTGAGCTACCAGAACCAACGTTTGCCGGTGGCCTGGACCGGCTGGCGCACATGCTGGCCCACCCGCGCCTGGCAGTGGAAGACCAGCTGCGCGAACGCGAGGTGTTGCACGCAGAATTTGTCGCCTGGCGCCAGGATGCCAAGGCACAGCAGCAAGTGGATTTGCTCGAAGGCTTGGCGGCGGACCATCCGCTGCGTGGGTTTCATGCGGGTAACCGCGACAGCCTGCCGGTTGAGCGTGAGGCTTTTCAGCAGGCGTTGCGGGAATTCCATACCCGCTTCTATCAGAGCGGGCAGATGACGCTGAGCCTGGCCGGCCCGCAACCACTGGACGCACTGCAAGCCTTGGCTCAACAGTTCAGCGACCAACTGACCACGGGGTCTCTATACCCGCAGGCCCAGCCGCCCGCCCTGATGCCTGGGCCGATGCGCAGCTATCAGCACATCACCTGCCAACATCTGCATCAAGTCATTACCGGTGATGCGCCCCGAGAGGCCCTCGATTTTCTCTGCACCTGGCTCAACGCTTCGGCGCCGGGCGGGCTGCTGGCCGAACTGAAAACACGCCAGCTGGCCACGGCAGTAAAGGCCAGCGTGCTGTATCACTTCGCGGGACAAGCCGTGTTGGATATCGACATTACGCTCAGCCCCGACGGCGCATCACCGACCCAGATCGAGGCATTGCTGCACGACTGGCTGAGCTTTTTCGCACACAGCGATTGGACGGCGCTGCAGGAGGAGTTCACCCTGCTGGCCGCTCGCCAACAACAGGTCCAGGGCGCCCTGGCATTGGCGCGAAACCATCAGGAAGCCCTGTCACAACAGAGCCTCACAGGCCTCAAGGCCTTGCTGGACTCGCTGCCGCTCAAGTTCGCCGAACACGCCTGGCAATTGCCACCTCCCAACCCCTTTCTGCGAGCGCCGGCGAAAGAAGAACGTGCGGGTCTGATCCGTGGCCAAACCAGCGCCCACCGTGGCTTACGCACCTTTGCACAGGATCGCTCCCGTGGTCGGCGTGAGGTGTCGGCGCTGGCATTCAACCAGGCGTTAGCGGACGACGGTGATGAAAGCGCGCTGTACGTGCAATGGCAGGGTGCTCCCGCTGGTATGGAAGGCACATTGCAGCCTCTGCGTGAGAACGCACGCCAGGCCGGCGTGGAATTGTCCTTCGAAACGCTAGGCAATGACTGGCTGGTGAAGATGGTCGGGCTGCACGAACCCATGCCGGCCGTCCTGGAGGCATTGGCGCAAAGCCTGAACCAGGCTCACGAGGTACCTCCAGCCACCACGCCCATGATTGCCATCCGCGAATTACTCAAGGCGCTGCCGGCTTGTTGCACCGTCCGCCCCCTGGACAGCGAGGCATCGTGGACCACTGCTCGCTGGCAGGCCCTGGGGCTGGGTTTTCCCGCCTCGGTTGAGGCGGCAATCAAAACGGCGGCGGCGCGCCTGCCCGGCCAGCCGGCCAACCTCGAGCACGTGCCTGTGGCGCTGGGCGGGCTTCATCTGTGGCATGAGGTGAAGACCGGCGGCAGCGAAGCCGCACTGTTGCTCTTTTGCCCATCCCCGAGCCAAACCCTGGCCGATGAGGCCGCATGGCGACTGCTCGGCCATCTGCTCCAAGGGCCGTTCTACCAGCGCCTGCGGGTCGAACTGCAAATCGGCTACGCCGTGTTCAGCGGCATCCGACAGATCAACGGCCAAACCGGCTTGCTGTTTGGCGTGCAATCCCCTGACGTGGCGCTGGAGGGCATCATCGATCACCTGCAAACCTTCCTCCAGCAGGTGCCGGCGGTGATCGACAGCACTCCAGATCTGGGTCATCAGGCGTTGGCACAGCAATTCTCACCACAGACGCTGCCGATTGCCCAAGCTGCCGAGCTTATCTGGCAGGCACGGTTGGCCGGCCATTCGTCGGGATACCTTGAGCAACTGCTACAACAGATCCAAACCTGCACGCGCGATGACCTGCAACACGCCGCACGCCAACTGAACGAGGCCACAGGCGGCTGGCGCTGTGTCGCCAACGGCCCGCGACCTGCAGAGACTTGGCAGGTAGCAGACTGATCATTGCCGTCTCTGCAACAGGCTTTTTCCGCCGAGACAGCGCTAACTCAGCAAGAATTGGGTAACATTCCTACGCAATATCTGAACATCTCCGACTGGAGGTGGACTATATGTATTACTTAGTAGTGAACGTCCCATCCCTTGGTAGGAGTATGAATATGACCTGGTCCAAACCTGCTTACACTGATCTGCGCATCGGTTTCGAAGTCACCATGTACTTCGCCAGCCGTTAATCCGCTGGGTAATACAACGCCTCGGTTCGCCCGGGGCGTTTTTGTTTTGAGCTTTGCTTGATGGAGTTGCCATGTTTGTCCAGATTCTAGGTTCCGCCGCCGGCGGTGGTTTCCCGCAGTGGAACTGCAACTGCGCCAACTGCGCGGGTTTTCGCGACGGCAGCCTGCGGGCCCAGGCACGCACGCAGTCGTCCATCGCGATCTCCGACGACGGCGTGAACTGGGTCCTGTGCAACGCCTCACCGGATATCCGCGCGCAACTCCAGGGTTTTGCCCCGATGCAACCCGGCCGCGCCCTGCGTGACACCGGCATCAGTGCGATCATCCTGATGGACAGCCAGATCGACCACACCACCGGCCTGCTCAGCCTGCGCGAAGGCTGCCCGCACCAAGTGTGGTGTACCGACATGGTCCATGAAGACCTCAGCACCGGCTTTCCGCTGTTCACCATGCTCACCCACTGGAACGGCGGCCTGGCCTGGAACCGCATCGAGCTGGACACGAGCTTCACCGTTCCGGCCTGCCCCAACCTGCGCTTTACCCCGTTACCGCTGCGCAGCGCCGCGCCGCCCTATTCGCCGCACCGCTTCGACCCTCACCCAGGGGACAACATCGGCCTGATCGTCGAAGACCTGCGCACCGGCGGCAAACTGTTCTACGCCCCGGGCCTGGGCAAGGTCGACGCCCCGTTGCTGGAGATCATGGCCGCCAGCGATTGCCTGCTGGTGGACGGCACGATGTGGGACGACGATGAAATGCAGCGCCGTGGTGTCGGCACCCGCACCGGCCGCGAGATGGGCCACCTCGCCCAGAACGGCCCTGGCGGCATGCTGGAAGTGCTGGAGCAATTGCCCGAGCAGCGCAAAGTGCTTATCCACATCAACAACACCAACCCGATCCTCGACGAAGATTCCCCCGAGCGCGCGGAGCTGGTGCGGCGCAATGTCGAAGTGGCTTACGACGGCATGAGCATTGAATTGTAGGAGCGACCGAAATGACTGACACGCCGTTGACCACCACTGAATTCGAAGCCGCCCTGCGCGCCAAGGGCGCCTTCTACCATATCCATCACCCCTACCATGTGGCGATGTACGAAGGCCGCGCCACCCGTGAGCAGATCCAGGGCTGGGTCGCCAATCGCTTCTACTACCAGGTGAACATCCCGCTGAAAGACGCCGCGATCCTGGCCAATTGCCCGGACCGTGAGATCCGTCGCGAGTGGATCCAGCGCCTGCTCGACCACGACGGCGCGCCAGGTGAAGACGGCGGCATCGAAGCCTGGCTGCGCCTGGGCCAGGCCGTGGGTCTCGACCCGGATCAATTGCGCTCCCAGGAGCTGGTATTGCCCGGCGTGCGGTTTGCGGTGGATGCCTATGTCAACTTCGCCCGACGCGCCAGTTGGCAGGAAGCGGCCAGCAGCTCGCTGACCGAGCTGTTTGCGCCGCAGATCCACCAGTCGCGCCTCGACAGCTGGCCGCAGCATTACCCGTGGATCGACCCGGCTGGCTACGAGTACTTCCGCACTCGCCTGGGCCAGGCCCGTCGCGATGTTGAGCACGGCCTGGCAATCACGCTGCAGCACTACACCACCCGTGAAGGCCAGGAGCGCATGCTGGAAATCCTGCAGTTCAAACTGGACATTTTGTGGAGCATGCTCGATGCCATGAGCATGGCCTATGAACTCAAGCGCCCGCCGTATCACAGCGTGACCGACGCGCGGGTGTGGCATAAAGGGATCACTCTATGAGCTTTGATCGCAGCAAGACACCCGCGTGGCGCCCTGGCTATCGCTTCCAGTACGAACCGGCGCAAAAAGGCCATGTGCTGCTCTACCCCGAGGGCATGATCAAGCTCAACGACAGTGCCGCATTGATCGGTGGCTTGATCGATGGCGAGCGCGATGTGGCCGCAATTATCGCCGAGCTGGATCAGCAGTTCCCCAGCGTGCCTGAACTCGGTGAAGACATCGAGCAATTCATGGAGGTCGCCCGTGCTGAGCACTGGATCACCCTTGCCTGAAAAACCGGCCATCGGCCTACCGCTGTGGTTGCTCGCCGAGCTGACCTACCGCTGTCCGTTGCAGTGCCCGTATTGCTCCAACCCGCTGGATTTTGCCGAGCAGGGCAAGGAGCTCAGCACCGAACAGTGGATCAAGGTGTTTCGTGAGGCGCGGGAAATGGGCGCGGCGCAGCTGGGGTTCTCTGGCGGCGAACCGCTGGTGCGCCAGGACCTTGCCGAGTTGATCGGCGAGGCGCGCAAACTGGGGTTCTACACCAACCTGATCACCTCCGGCATCGGCCTGACCGAACAGAAGATCAGCGACTTCAAGAAAGCCGGCCTGGACCATATCCAGATCAGCTTCCAGGCCAGCGACGAACAGGTAAACAACCTGCTGGCCGGCTCTAAAAAAGCCTTCGCACAGAAGCTGGAAATGGCCCGCGCAGTGAAAGCCCACGGCTACCCGATGGTGCTGAACTTCGTGACCCACCGGCACAACATCGACAAGATCGACCGCATCATCGAGCTGTGCATCGCCCTGGAGGCGGACTTTGTCGAGCTCGCCACCTGCCAGTTCTATGGCTGGGCCCAGCTCAATCGAGTGGGGCTGTTGCCGACCCAGGAACAGTTGGTGCGCGCCGAACGCATCACCAACGAATACCGGGCCAAGCTGGAAGCCGAAGGCCACCCGTGCAAGCTGATTTTCGTGACGCCGGACTACTACGAAGAGCGCCCGAAAGCCTGCATGAATGGCTGGGGTAGCATCTTTCTGACAGTCACACCGGATGGCACTGCCTTGCCGTGCCATGGTGCCCGACAGATGCCGGTGCAATTTCCCAATGTGCGCGACCACAGCATGCAGCACATCTGGTACGACTCGTTCGGTTTCAACCGCTTTCGCGGCTATGACTGGATGCCCGAGCCATGCCGCTCATGCGATGAAAAGGAAAAGGACTTCGGCGGCTGCCGTTGCCAGGCGTTCATGCTCACGGGGGACGCAAGCAATGCTGACCCGGTGTGCAGCAAGTCCGATCAGCACGGCATCATCCTTCAAGCGCGAGAAGACGCCGAGCACGCCACCCAGACCATCGAGCAACTGGCCTTTCGCAATGAACGCAACTCCCGGCTCATCGCAAAAGGCTGACGGCCTCAGCGTTTGGCGATGATGTACACCGCGTGCACGATGCCCGGGATGTAGCCGCACAGGGTCAGCAGGATGTTCAGCCAGAACGCGCCGGCGAAGCCCACTTGCAGGAACACACCCAGTGGCGGCAACAGAATGGCGATGATGATTCGAATGAAATCCATCGGGTCAGCTCCAAAAAATCGGCTCGTGTGAGCCGTTAAGCTAATCGACCTTGGCGGTGTGTGAGGGTTCAGTGAAATCTGGCGTTGGGCCATCTATGTCCGCCCAGACAAAAAAACGCCCCCAGCCAAAAGAATCAGGCCGGAGGCGCCGCGTATACCGCGAGACGGTTCAGGAAATCAGGTTTAAACAGCAATACCCTTGCGGCATTGCAGTTGTGCGGTGCGCACGCGGGAGAAGGCGCGGGCAAGGCGCAGGAGCATTTCGTCGATGTTGCTTTTGCTCACCGTCAGCGCCGGGGTGAAACGCAGGCAGTTGGGTTGCGAGGCATTGAGGATCAGGCCTTCATGCAGTGCGGCTTTTACCACTGCATCCGCAGAATCATCCGATAAGGTCAGGCCCCACATCAGGCCATGACCGCGCAATTGGCCGTGGTCATAGCGATAGGCCAGGCGGGCCAGCCCTTCGCCCAAGTGAAGGCCGGACTCGCGCACGTGTTCAAGAAAGCCGTGTTCCAACACGGCATCAAGTACCGCCACACCCGCCGAGGCCATCAGTGCATTGCCATGATGGGTGCCTTCCAATTCGCCCACCTCGAAACAGCAGGCTTTGCCACGTGCCAGCAGGGCTGCCAGTGGAACGCCGCCGCCCAAGCCTTTGCCGAGCGTGACAATGTCGGCACGCACACCGTACTGCTGCTCGGCGAGCAGCGTGCCGCAGCGCCCAATGCCAGTTTGCACTTCGTCGAGGATCAGCAGGATCCCCAGTTCCCGGCACAGTCGCTCAACGCCCTTGAGGTAGTGTTCGGTCGCGGGAATCACGCCGGCTTCACCCTGGATAGGTTCAAGCAGGATGGCAACGGTATGCGCATCAACGGCTGCATGCAGGGCCGGCAAGTCATTGAAGGGCACGTGGCTGAACCCCGGCAACTGCGGCTCAAAGCGGTTGTGCGGGCCGCCCGCCGACGCTGACAGCGCCGCAAAGCTGCGCCCATGGTTGCCGGCACTGGCGCTGATGATTCGGTAGGCGCCGTTGCGATGCAACTGGCCCCACTTGCGCGCCAGTTTGATCGCGGCTTCAACGGCCTCGGAGCCACTGTTAAGCAGGCAGGCCTGGTCGCTGCCCGTGCGGTGGCAGAGGCGTTCAGTGAGGTTGAGTTGGGCGCGATTGTGCAGGCCGTTGCCCGGATTGATCAGTGACTGAGTCTGATCCGCCAGGGCCTTGATCAAGGATTGCGGGCTGTGGCCGAGGCTATTGGCGCCGTTGCCCTGGCTGAAATCCAGGTAGGCACGCTCGTCACTGTCCCACAGCCACGAGCCCTGGCCGCGTACGAAGATTTGAGGTGGGCGTGCCACGGTGGGCATCAGAGATTCACTGGATGGATTTTTGCTGGAGGCCTCCAGAACCAAATCGTCCAGGCTCGGCGTGGAACGACGGAACAGATTCATAGCTCACCTGTAATAGCAACGGGACCTTGGTCGATGCGCCCCACTACTGCGGCCTTGAGGTTTATTGCCTTGCCTATGTAAACATCATCAACATAAACGCTGTTCATTGCCCGATCCGGCCCTGTAAGCCCTGCGAATAGGCGCTAGACTAGGCGCCCAAGGGGCCGTCGGCCATTTCGATTTTCCAGCTTTTTCGATAAGTAAGTCTTATGGATTTCAAGCAACTGCGTTATTTCGTCGCGGTGTATGAAGAAGGCCACGTGGGCCGCGCTGCCGAGCGCCTTTCCATCTCGCAGCCAGCCCTGTCGCAACAGATTCGCCAGTTGGAACAGAACCTCGATGTGAGCCTGTTCGAGCGCAGCAGCAAACGGCTGTTGCCCACCCTCGCCGCACATACCTTGTATAACCATGCCCTGCCGCTGATCGACGGCATGCAACAAGCCGTCGAAGCCCTGCGCAACTTCAAGGGCCAGGCGATGCGCACATTGGCCATCGGCGTGCTGCAAACCGTGCACACCAGCCTGGTGCCGCAAATGCTGGAACGCGTGCGCAAGGCCCAGCCGCATCTGGTCGTACAGATCTATGAATTGACGGGGCTGGAGATTGAACGGCGTTTGCTCAACGGCTCGCTGGATATCGGCATCAGCTATTTGCCGCCGCGCCAGCCAGGGCTGCATGGCGTGCTGCTGTACGAGGATGAGTTGAAGGTGGTCATCCCAGAAGACCATCCCCTGCGGGAATTCAAGAAGGTCTCGTTGAAACAGGCGGCCGAATTGCCGATGTTGTTGCTGGGGGAAGAGTTTCAGGTTCGGCAGATCTGGCAAGGCCAACTGTCCAACCTCGGGCGACGCCCGCAAGTGCAGGCAGAACTCAACACCATGGTGGGGATTCTCGACAGCCTGCCCCATACCCAGCTTGCCACGGTGTTGCCGGGGCGTTCACAGGATGAGCACAACAGCCAGTTGCTGCTGTGGAAGCCGTTGAGTGAACCGAGGGTGCCACTGAAAGTGGGCTTGGTGTGCCGCGACGTGCAGCGCCAGCAAGCGACGGTGGCGTTGTTGCGCACCTTGCTGGAAGACGTGATGAATGCCCCGCAGGCGCCTGCCTGAACTTTTTCGCGGGCAAAAGAAAACCCCGCCGAAGCGGGGCTTTGCAGACTGTTTCCCTGACATCCATTTCACTCCGCCGTCCTGGCAGAATCCTACGTGTCCGTGTTGTTGCTTTGCGCTTCCTGCGCGACGTCCATGTGAAGTAGATTATCGATGGATCCAATTTGGCGATAGAGGACGAATAGCAGCACGTCATGTAAGAGAATGCTTACACGCCCTCCCAACCCTTAGAACAATGCTTCATCCAGCAAGAACAGTGATTCACTGCCAGCTTTTACCGACGCACTCAGCGAGTGAATCCGCGGCAGCAGGCGCGCAAAGTAGAACCGCGCAGTGCCCAGCTTGCTGGCGTAGAAGTCTTCCTCAGCCTGTTTGCCCCACGCGGCCTTGGCCATGCGCGCCCACATGTAGGCGTACGCCATGTAGCCAAAGGCGTGCAGGTATTCCACCGAAGCCGCCCCGATTTCATTCGGGTTGGTCTTGGCGCGATCCAGCACCCACGCGGTCAACTCATCGAGGTTATCCACCGCCGCGCTGAGCGGACGGGTGAACTCACCCAGCTCCGCCCCTGCGGTAGCGATGAACTGGCGAATCTCGTCAGCGAACAACGCATAGAACGCCCCGCCGCTGCCGACGATCTTGCGCCCCATCAAGTCCAGCGCCTGAATGCCGTTGGTGCCTTCGTAGATCTGGGTGATACGCACATCACGCACCAGCTGCTCCTGGCCCCATTCGCGAATGTAACCGTGGCCACCGAATACCTGCTGGCCCATCACGGTGGTTTCCAGGCCAAGGTCGCTGAGGAACGCCTTGGCAACCGGCGTCAGCAACGCCACCAGATTGTCAGCTCGCTCGCGGGCGGCGGCATCGTCACTGAACTTGGCGATATCCAGCTGCGTCGCCACGTAGGTCGAGAACGCACGACCGCCTTCGTTCGCCGCTTTCATGGTCAGCAGCATGCGACGCACGTCGGGGTGCACGATGATCGGGTCGGCAACCTTGTCTTTGGCCTGGGCGCCCAGCGGGGAGCGGCTCTGCAGACGGTCACGCGCGTACTCGATGGCGTTCTGGTACGAACGCTCACCGGACGCCAGGCCCTGGATACCCACGCCCAGACGCTCGTAGTTCATCATGGTGAACATCGCCGCCAAGCCACGGTTAGGCTCGCCCACCAGGTAACCCACGGCGCCGTCGAAGTTCATCACGCAAGTGGCGGACGCCTGGATACCCATCTTGTGTTCAATGGAGCCACAGCTCACCAGGTTGCGCGCGCCCAGGCTGCCGTCGGCATTGACCATGAACTTCGGCACCAGGAACAACGAAATGCCCTTGGGCCCAGCCGGTGCGTCCGGCAGCTTGGCCAGCACCAGGTGGATGATGTTTTCGGTGAGGTCGTGCTCGCCACCGGTGATAAAGATCTTGGTGCCGCTGATGGTGTAGGAGCCGTCCGCCTGAGGCTCAGCCTTGGTGCGGATAATCCCCAGGTCGGTACCGGCATGGGCTTCGGTCAAGCACATGGAACCGGCCCACTCGCCGGAGTACATCTTCGGCAGGTACGTGGCCTTAAGCTCTTCACTGGCGTGGGTGTTGATCGATACGCAGGCGCCGGACGTCAGCATCGGGTACAGCCCGAATGCCAGGCTCGACGAGTTGATCATCTCTTCAACCTGGGCCGACACCGCCTTGGGCATGCCCATGCCGCCGAACACAGGGTCACCGCCGACACCGACCCAACCGCCTTCGGCGTAGGTTTTATAGGCCTGTGGATAACCCTCCGGAGTGAAGACCGCCGTGTCTTCCCAACGGCAGCCTTGTTCATCGCCAGCGCGGCTGATGGGGGCGATGGATTTGGCCGTGACCTTGCCGGCTTCTTCGAGGATGGCTTCAACCGTTTCGGCGTCGACGGTGTCTGCCAATGCCGGCAATTGGGCCCAAGTCTTGGCGACCTCAAAGACTTCGTTGAGGACGAAGCGCATATCACGCAGCGGCGCTTTGTAATCAGCCATGGCAAACCTCGTGAGAACGTGAAAAGTAATTCGGTAAGAGTCGGTTTTACAGGGTCTGAGTGTACCCGAACAACTTTTCAGACACATAGGGTCCCTTTGTGACCATTGAGTATTTCAAAGTCACGCACCCTATAAATTTGAACATTTTCATCAACTGACACCCCGCTATCGCCGGCAAGCCGGCTCCAACGGGGCGCGTGAGGCCCACGATTCTGTAGGAGCCGGCTTGCCGGCGATAGCGTCAGTAGCTACAGCGAGAATGCCGCCGCAGGCAGACTCATCAAGCACTCACTCCCCGCCTCTACCGCAGCACGATGCGTGGCGGTGCGCGGCAGCAGCCGTTTGAAGTAGAAATCACAGGTGGCCAGCTTGGCCTTGGCAAAGTCGCCAGCATCGGCCTGCGCCTGGGCGGCAATCGCCATGCGCAACCACAGGTAGGCCAGGATGATGTAACCGCTGTACATCAAGTAATCCACCGCCGCTGCGCCCACTTCATCGGGGCTCTTCATGGCGGCCATGCCGACTTGGGTGGTCAGTTCGCCCCATTCCCCGTTCAACTGATTGAGCTGCGCCACATACCCCTTGAGCAGCGGATGCTCGGTATTCGCCAAGCAGAACTTATGCACAATCTTGGTAAACCCGCGCAGCAACTTGCCCTGGCTACCCAGCACCTTGCGCCCCAGCAGGTCGAGGGCCTGGATGCCGTTGGTGCCCTCATAGATGGGTGCGATACGCGCATCGCGTGCCAACTGCTCCATGCCCCATTCGCGGATGTAACCGTGGCCGCCGAAGATCTGCATGCCGTGGTTGGTCACTTCCAGGCCGGTATCCGTCATAAAGGCCTTGCAGATCGGCGTGAGAAACGCCAGCAAGTCCTCGGCCTCCTGACGCTGGCCGGCGTCAGGGCTCAGATGCGCGGTGTCGAGCAACTGCGCGGTGAAATAGGTCAGCGCCCGGTTGCCTTCGTTGAAGGCCTTCATGGTCAGCAACATGCGGCGCACGTCGGGGTGCACGATGATCGGGTCAGCCGCTTTATCGGGGGCCTTGGCGCCGGTCAGCGAGCGCATTTGCAGGCGGTCGTTGGCGTACTGGATGGCGCCCTGGAAACTCGCCTCACCGTTGCACAGCCCCTGCATGCCGGTACCCAGGCGGGCGTGGTTCATCATGGTGAACATGCAGTTGAGGCCCTTGTTCGGCTCGCCGATCAAAAAGCCCTTGGCCCCGTCGAAATTCAGCACACAGGTGGCCGAGCCCTTGATACCCATCTTGTGCTCGATGGAGCCGCAGTGCACCGCATTGCGCTCACCGGAATCGGCATGGAACTTGGGCACGATAAACAGCGAGATGCCCTTGGTACCCGCCGGCGCATCCGGCAGCTTGGCCAGCACCAGGTGGATGATGTTGGCACTCATGTCGTGCTCGCCGGCCGAGATGAAAATCTTGCTGCCGGTGACCGCATAACTGCCGTCCGCCTGGGGCACGGCGCGGGTCTTGATCAGGCCCAGGTCGGTGCCGCAATGGGCTTCGGTGAGGCACATGGTGCCGGTCCACTCCCCGGCAGTCAGTTTGGTCAAGAAGGTGTCTTTTTGCTCGGCCGTGCCATGGGCATGAATCGCCGACATCGCGCCGTGGGTCAGCCCCGGGTACATGCCCCAGGAGGTGTTGCTGGAGCCGATCATCTCGCTCAGTACCAAACCCAGCGATTGCGGCAAGCCTTGGCCACCATAGGCCGGGTCGGCCGCCACGCCATGCCAGCCGCCTTCCACGTAATGGGCGAAGGCTTCCTTGAACCCCTTGGGCGTGGTGACCACGCCATTGTCGAAATGGCAGCCCTCTTCATCACCGCTGCGGTTGAGCGGTGCGAGGACGTTCTCACAGAATTTCGCGCCTTCTTCGAGGATCGCGCTGACCATGTCCGGGCTGGCGTCGATGGCGCCCAGGGCCGCGTAGTGGCCGTGGAAATCAAACACGTGGTCGATCAGAAAGCGCATGTCGCGCAGGGGAGCTTTGTACTCAGGCATGGCAATGTCTCCGGCAGCAGATGGTTTCAACCTACTGCCGGCCATCGCCCCAAACAATGACTGTAGCGCTGCTGAATACAGCGCCATCACTCAACCGGCAGCACCTTCCGTGCGCACCGCGCCGCGCCGGGTTTGCCCAGAGGCGACCACGCAGTTACGCCCGGCGCCCTTGGCCGCGTACAGCGCCTGGTCGGCGGATTTGAGCACTTCTTCAGGGGTGCGCTGCTCGGCCTGGCGTTCGGCCACACCGATGCTGATGGTCACCGAGACACTCGATGCGCCGCTGCCTGCACGGCGCTGCCGGCCCTGGTGATCGTCCTGCGGGCGGTCCGAGTTGCGCAGCTTGATGTCGTAGTCGGCGATGATCTCGCGGATTTCCTCCAGATGCGGCATGCACTCATCCAGGGTCTTGCCGGCAAACACCACGGCAAACTCTTCCCCGCCATACCGGTACGCGCGCCCGCCGCCGTTGACCTTGGACAGCTTGCTGGCCACCAGGCGCAGCACCTGGTCGCCCACGTCGTGGCCATGGGTGTCGTTGAAGCGCTTGAAGTGGTCGACGTCGCTCATCGCCAGCACATAGTTGCGCCCCAGGCGTTGCATGCGCTCGTTGAGTGCACGACGCCCCGGCAGGCCGGTCAGCTCGTCGCGGAAGGCCATTTGGTAGGCCTCGTGGGCCACGCCGGCTGCAATCATCAGCATCACCTGGCTGCACATGATGTTCAGGGTGAACGGCAGGATGAAGGTTTGCGGCAACATCCAGAACATCCCCAGCAACCCGACCATTTGCGCCGCGTGCAACGGGCGTGGCTGGTACCAGTACTGCGCCGCCAGGGTCAGGAAGCCGATCAGGAACATCGGGTACGACAGCTGGATCAGGCTCATCCAACTCCCATGCAGCGCCGGCCAGCGGATCTCCGCCAACCAGGCCAGCAGCGCCTGTGGGTAACTTTGCTCCAGCGCCAACGCCACGCTGCCGACGGCAAACAGCACCGCACAGCGAGCGACAAAGTCGCGGAACAGGTGGGTCTTCTCTTGCCACAGCGCGTAGATGCTGAACAACAGCGGCAACAGCAGGCAACACAGGTGGAACACCACCGCTGCGTCTTCGCGCACGCGGCCGTTGTCGCGGTAGAAGTCGGTCTGGGTGTCGAGCAGGAAGTAGGCGATGTACACCGTGATCATCAGGAACAGTTCACGCTGGCGCCGATACACCGCGCAGTACGAACCGCCGAGCAACAGCACCAGGGTCGGCAGCACGTTGAACAGCGAGGTGAAGAAGACGTTGAGGTCCTTGACGTACGCAGCCGAGAGCCCGGCCAGCAACAGCAGTAACGAAGGTAGGAAATGACTGAAACGTACAGCGGACACGCGTGACAAGGGTAAAACTCCGACCCGCAAAAAATGATGGCACTGTGCCTTTATGCCGACAGTTAAGCACAACCTGGCACGCATGTATCACATTGCCATCACTGTAACGGCAGCCGGAGGCAATCCCTGAGCGCTGTACTGTGGTTTTTTTAATGACTCATACAAGTGCGATCTCAAGAACGGGCGCCATACACCTTGGTAACAGCCTCGATGTCTTTTTCACTGAGCAGACCTTTGTTGTTCCACTCCTTATTGCAGTAATTCATGATCGATTCAGGATCGAACTTTGTGATGCTCAGGTCTGGAAAATCGCCACTGTGCTTTGCCTTGCACCAGGCAGGAGCATCTTTGCGATTCTGCTCATGTGCAAATGCCAGCGCGTGTCCGAACTCGTGGACGGCGGTGGCACGTACACAGAATTCGTTCTGATCCTTGCAATAGGGCCACGCAGAAAAGTCCATTTGCAATCGCATACCCTTGGGCACGCCATCGAGATGCTGCCCCAACGACACGGTACTCGACTCAGAGGCATCAACTTCAATGCGGATGCCTCGGGCGTTCTTTTCGCAAGCCCCCCAACCTACAAATGAGACCATGCCATACTGCGCCCAGGTCTTGGCCACGGAATCACGAACCGCCTGACGCATCACAGGATCCGAATCGGCCAGGTTCTCCCAGCACACCTCGATCGGTTTGTCGCCACTTGGCGTCCAGCCGGGCCTGTGCCAGACGCCGGATGACAACACCGCACCAAACGGATAGACAGAAAAAGTCTGCTGGCCCGAAGTGACACTCGACAGGGGCGTCCCCACACCCTTTAGCCCATACGTTTCCCCGCCGAAAGAAAGTGGAATCCCGCCTAGAAAGACCATCAGGCACGCGGCGACCGCGCATTGCATGAACGTGCCGCACGCCCTATTCATGGCGAAACCGGCTCAGAAAGAACAGCTTGTGCATCACGCACCTTGCGTTGCGCCTCCAACAACGCAAGTTGGGCATTCAGACGCGCGGTTTCGGTTTCCATATCGGCGGTCGAAGCTGTCTGGCTGGTTTGCGCATTCAAGGCGTTAATCTTCTTGACCTTCTCCAGACGAGAGATCTCCGTATCCAGTTCATCAAGGACGGCCTTTTTTCTGGACTCATCTTCAGCTTTCGCGTCGGCGGCTTGCTTATCACGATAGGCCTGCCTTGCATCACGGTAAGAGGTCACTTCCCCGAGGCCCGAGGAAACAGTTTCACTCAACGCAAGGCCACGCGCGGCCTTCTCGTCATAATTGAGCATTGCGATGCTACCGTTCTCACGAAAGGCAACCTTGAGGACGTTGTTCTGGAAGGCCCCGTTGCGGTAGGGCAATACTCGCAAAGCGCCCAACTGCGGAACGGCCACAGGAGCACTGACAATGACACCCGATGCCCCAGTAATATTGCCAGTGGATGCTATAAGGTCACATTCCTCGTCGGCCGCCGTCTCACAGATCAGCATTCTTCCGGCAACGGGGCTGCGGTAGATCACCCCTTGCGCATCAGCGGCTTTCACCTTACGCCGAGTACATTCCTTATCCGTATCAGCATCGCAAGTGGCGGGAACCGCCTGTGCAACGACAGGAACCAGTCGGCCACGCAGGCTTAGCGTCGCCTCCCACTTGTTGTTTGTATAACCGCCCGGCAACTGCTCGAAAAGCTTCGCAAGCTTTGCCTTGTTCACTGCATTCGGTGACGCGTTCAGTACTCGTTCCACGGATGTTTGAGGCCAGACCACACGCTCACTGACTGACACCCGAGCAACCAGCGCGTCAGACTCCTTGGCGAGGTTCGCGACTGTTTGCGCCTGCGCCTCCACCGCCTTCTGGTTTTTCTCCAATGAGTTCTTCATCTTTTTGGTCAGCGCTCCCATACCTGCGGCGCGCTCCAGTCGACTGACCTCATCATTCAGGCCAACCAACTTCGATGTTTCCAAACTCAGGGCTTTGGTGGTCTTGGTAATAAGCGCCAGTAACGCGACGGTTGCGGCAGAACATGCGGTCCCGATGGGCTTACCACCTGGAGGAGCCTGGGAAAGGTTAGTACCGAGCGGAACACCGTTCACAAGGCTCAACAGGCTAATACCGCTTTTCACCACGTTGCCTGCAATGCCCTTCGTCTGATCCACGGTTTCTGCGTTGATACTCTTGATGACGCCACTGTCGTAAGTTTGGATTTCGAAAGCCGAGGTCTTGCTCCATCCAGACATGGCCTCGTAGTCCAGAGCGAACTTTTCTCCAGTCACATACGTAGGCTGCAGCTCTACCTTAGTCAGAAAGCGGATCAGCGGCTCTGCGCGATCGTCCCGACACTGCACGAGCGTACGACTGACCTGCATATCGAACTGCAACATGGGCAGGCCATAATCCGCACCGACTTCAAGTCCCGAGGCCGGAACGTAACGCCCAGTGCGCTCTTGAAGCGTCTGAAGATGAGTGGTGCAACCCACCAGTGCAAGCGCGGTTGCCAGGGCGACAATCTTCCTGAAAGGCATCGGCATGTCCTCGATTGTGCAAGCGCCGATCTACCTCAACGCACTAGGCGCAAAGATGGCCACCCGCTAAGGGTAGTGATAACTATGGATAGAGCTTTCATCACTGTAGCCAATGGATTCAATAATGCAGCCTCGCTGAATACTTTTTTCACTGTGTTTGGTAATCCAATAAAAAAGCCGCCACTCCCATATAAGGAGCGGCGGCTCTTGAAGTAAAACGGGTAAGGCTTAGTAAGCCAGGCCGAAGTCTTCTTCTTTCATGTCCATCAGGTTGTTGGCGCCCGACAGCATGGTGGCCACGTGGGTACGGGTACGTGGCAGGATGCGCTGGAAGTAGAAGCGCGCGGTCTGCAGCTTGGCGGTGTAGAACGCTTCTTCGGTGGTGCCGGCAGCCAGTTTCTCGGCCGCCAGGCGCGCCATGTCGGCCCAGAAGTACGCCAGGCACGCGTAGCCGGAGTACATCAGGTAGTCCACCGAGGCAGCACCCACTTCTTCACGGTCTTTCATCGCGGCCATGCCGACCTTCATGGTCAACTCGCCCCACTCTTTGTTCAGAGCCGCCAGCGGTGCAACGAACTCTTTGACGGCTTCGTTGCCTTCGTTGGCCTGGCAGAACTTGTGCACGATCTTGGTGAAGCCCTTGAGCGCTTCGCCTTGGGTCATCAGCACTTTACGGCCCAGCAGGTCGAGAGCCTGGATGCCGGTGGTGCCTTCGTACAGCATGGAAATGCGGCTGTCGCGAACGTTCTGCTCCATGCCCCACTCGGCGATGAAGCCGTGGCCACCGTAGATCTGCACGCCGTGGTTGGCCGACTCGAAGCCGACTTCGGTCATGAACGCCTTAGCGATCGGGGTCATGAAGGCCAGCAGGCCGTCGGCCTGTTTCTTGGCTTCGTCGTCAGTGCCGTATTTGACGATGTCCACTTGCTTGGCGGTGAAGTACACCATCGCACGGTTGCCTTCGGCGAAGGCTTTCATGGTCAGCAGCATGCGGCGCACGTCAGGGTGCACGATGATTGGGTCAGCGGCTTTATCCGGCGCTTTCGGGCCCGTCAGGGAGCGCATTTGCAGGCGATCGCGCGCATATTTCAGGCCGCCCTGGAAGCCGATTTCGGCGTGGGACAGGCCTTGCAGCGCGGTGCCCAGGCGAGCGGTGTTCATAAAGGTGAACATGCAGTTCAGGCCTTTGTTCGCCGGGCCGATCAGGAAACCGGTGGCCGCGTCGAAGTTCATCACACAGGTGGCGTTGCCGTGGATGCCCATCTTGTGTTCCAGCGAGCCACAGCTCACGGCGTTGCGCGCGCCAATCGAACCGTCGGCGTTCGGCAGGAACTTCGGCACGATGAACAGCGAGATGCCTTTGGTGCCAGCCGGTGCGTCCGGCAGGCGGGCCAGCACGATGTGGACGATGTTGTCGGCCATGTCGTGTTCACCGGCCGAGATGAAGATCTTGGTACCGGAGACTTTGTAGGAACCGTCGGCCTGAGGCTCGGCCTTGGTGCGCAGCATGCCCAGGTCGGTGCCGCAGTGTGGCTCGGTCAGGCACATGGTGCCGGTCCATTCACCCGACACCAGTTTGGTCAGGTAAGCCTCTTGCTGCTCAGGGGTACCGTGCTCGGAGATGGTGTTCATCGCACCGTGGGACAGGCCCGGGTACATGCCCCACGACCAGTTGGCGGCGCCCACCATTTCGCTCACGGCCAGGCCCAGGGATTCCGGCAGGCCTTGGCCGCCGTGCTCCACGTCGTGGGCCAGGCTTGGCCAGCCACCTTCGACGAATTGTTTGTAGGCTTCTTTGAAACCAGTAGGGGTCTTAACGCCTGACTCACTCCAGGTGCACCCTTCGATGTCACCCACGCGGTTCAACGGGGCCAGCACTTGCTCACAAAACTTGGCGCCTTCTTCAAGGATGGCGTCAACCATGTCCGGGGTAGCGTCCTGGCAAGCCGGCAGGCTCTGATAGTGCGCTTCATAGCCAAGCAGTTCGTCACGAACGAAGCGAATATCACGCAAGGGGGCCTTGTAGTCAGGCATAGCGATAAACCTCTGCTGATGAATCTGGAATGAACAACCGCGTGGATTTGTTATGGCGGTCAAACAGGTGTTTGAAACATACGTTTACGACCTGGGGATGTCAAGCGTCGTCCGGGCGCCGTTTGTCATGACATGAATCAAACGCGCACACGTCGACGTCTGCGACGAGTTGCCACAGTAAGATTAGGAGAAATAAAGAATCATGTAGGAGCCGGCTTGCCGGCGATGCAGACGCTGCGCAGTATCAGGAAAACCAAGTAGAAGCTATCGCAGGCAAGCCAGCTCCCACAGGAGAGCCGGCATGTCTGAAGAGAGGGGATTAAGCGTAGGTATCGATCAAGGTGCCGAGCATTTCATCCGAAGCTTTGGCGACTTTGGCGCCCAGCTCCACTTGAAACTTGCCCTGGGCCAGTTCGACCATGTTGCTCGCCGAGTTGGTAGGCTGGGCACGATCGTTGGCTTGCAGACGGTCACTTTGCGCATCCGAGGGCTGGGTCGTCGCGGCGCTGGCAATTTTGCCGGCGGCTTGGTCGACACGGTTCTGCCCGGTCTGAATGCTGCTCAGGCCCGAATAAAACGCGCTGCTTCCAGAGATTTCCATGGCGTAAGCCTGCCTTTAGAGAATCGTGAACCTGAATTGAAGCAGAGATCCCGGCAAAACGCCCGTCAAAAACACTAATGGCATAATGCCTTCGCGATAGCCAAAATCAGTCAAGCAGGTCCAGTTCCAGGTATTCGGCCACCGCTTCAGCCCCGGCGTGCTTGAGTTTCGGCACACGGCCCAGGCAGGGTGCCGGCAACCTTTCGGCGAGGGTGGCGAGGTTTTCTTCCAGACGAGAGGTCTTGGGGTCGATGATATTCGCCACCCATCCGGCCAGCGGCAAACCGTCCCGCGCAATGGCCTCGGCCGTGAGCAACGCATGGCTGATGCAGCCCAGGCGCACGCCCACCACCAGGATGACGGGCAGTTTGAGCGCCATGGCCAGGTCCGACAGGTTGCTCTGGTCGGCCAACGGCACGCGCCAGCCGCCCGCGCCTTCGATCAAGGTGAAGTCCGCGTGTTTGGCGAGGATGTGCTGCATGGGCTTGAGTAGCGATTGCACCGTGAGCGCCACGCCTGCTTCACGCGCCGCCAGGTGTGGCGCGATGGCCGGTTCGAACGCCACCGGGTTGACCTCGGCATAACTCAACGGCAACGAACACTCGGCCAGCAACGCCAGGGCATCGGCGTTGCGCAAACCTTTAGGCGTAACCTGGCAACCCGAGGCGACCGGCTTGCCGGCGGCAGTGCTTTTTCCCGCCAACCGCGCGGCGTGCAGCAGGCCTGCGGCGACCGTGGTCTTGCCGACATCGGTGTCGGTGCCGGTGATGAAATAAGCGGCGCTCATAGAGGTTTCTCCAGTACGGCGTACACCACCTGATAAGTGGCTGGCAGGCCCTGGGCCTGGCGGAACTGCTCGTAAGCGTTGACCAGTGCAACAATCCGAGCGCGGCCCGTCAACCCTCCCGGGCGGCCCGGGTTGAGGTTATGGGCGCCCAGCGCTTTCAATTCATGGGTCAGGCTGCGCACGTCCGGGTAATGCAGGACGTGGGGCTGGCGCTCCAGGCTGGCCACCCGCAGGCCGCTGGCCGCGCACAGCTGTTGATACGCCTCGAAGGTACGGAAACGGTTGACGTGAACCAGGCCATCCACCGCACGCCAGCTGTCACGCAGCTCGCCCAGGGTGCCCACGCACAGGCTCGCAAAAGCCAGTACGCCACCCGGCCGCAGCACGCGATAGGCCTCGCTGAGCACCGCGTCAAAGTTTGCGCACCACTGCACAGCCAGGCTGGAGAAGATCAGCCCGCAGCTTTCATCCTGCAGCGGCAAACGTTCGGCGTCACCGGCGATGAAATGTTCAGCACCGCCCAAAGGCCTGGCGTGGTTGAGCATGCCCTCGGCGATATCCAGCGCAACGCCCTGGCTGGCCGGCAGCCGTTCATTCAGCACACGGCTGAAATACCCCGTGCCACAGCCCATATCCAGCCAGCGTTGCGGCGCGATATCAGCCGGCAAACGCGCCAGCAATTCACCGCCCACCGCCCGCTGCAACTCGGCCACACTGTCGTAGCTGGCGGCCGCACGGGAGAACGACGCGGCGACCTGACGCTTGTCGGGCAAGGCGCCGGGCAATGAAGGGTGGGATAGATCAGTCATCGACGCACTCATGCAAAAAAGCCTGGATGGCCCCCGCTACACCGTGAGGGTCTTCCAGAAGAAAAGCGTGGCCGGCCTGTTCAATCAGGCCGATTTCGACATCAGGCAGCAGGGCCAGCAGGTCGCTGGCCGCTTCGGCCGGCACCAACCCGTCCAAGCCCGCAAACAGATGCATCTGCGGGCCACGGTAGGCAAGTAGCGCTTCACGGGTATCCAGTTGCGCCAGCAATTCAAGGCCCGGCATCAGCACACTGGAAGGCGAATTCGGCGCGCCGCTGACCAGCAAGCGCGACAGCCCACGCGGGTCCTCTGCGCCCTTGGCACACAACAGGCCGAAACGTTTGAGGGTGACTTGGGAATCGGCATGGCATCCGGCCAGAAACGCATCGAACGTTTCGGCGGGCATCGCGTTCGGCCAGCCTTCATGGGCGACAAAACACGGGTTGCTGGCCAGAGTCAGCAGGCCGCAGCAGCGCTCGCCGCGCCGTGCGGCCAGCTCGGAGGCGAGCATGCCACCCAGGGACCAGCCGCCCAGCCAGGCGTTGTCGGGCAGCGTGGCGTCAAGCTCGTCGAGCCATTCATCGAGGTCGCTGGTATCCAGCGCCGGCAGCGGCTCGATCTGCACCCGCAGGTGTTCGTCCAGGCCCTGCAAGGCGGCGGCCAGAGGCTCCAGCGGCGACACACCGAGGCCCCAGCCGGGCAGCAATATCAGTCGATCACGCATGGTCGGGCTCCGTGGCGCCTAACAAGCGGAAACACTCTTCCAATGCGCTTAACAATAGCTGCACCTGCGCCTCGGTGTGAGCCGCCGTCAACGTCACGCGCAAACGGGCGCTGCCAGCGGGCACGGTCGGTGGGCGGATGGCGGTCACCATCAAGCCACGCTCACGCAACATCTGCGACAGACGCACGGCCTTGGCACTGTCGCCGATCAGGATCGGCTGGATCGGCGTGAAGCTGTCCATCAAGTCCAGGCCAAGCTGTTCGCCCCCCTGGCGGAACTGGCGAATCAAACCATTGAGGTGCTCGCGCCGCCAGTGTTCGGTACGCAGCAGCTCAAGGCTTTTCAAGGTGGCGCAGGCCAGCGCCGGTGGCTGGCTGGTGGTGTAGATATACGGCCGGGCGAACTGGATGAGGCTTTCGATCAGCTCTTCACTGCCCGCCACAAACGCGCCTGCCGTACCGAATGCCTTGCCCAGGGTGCCAACCAATACCGGCACGTCTTCCTGGCTCAAGCCGAAGTGCTCGACGATCCCGCCGCCGGTGGCCCCCAGGGGGCCAAAACCGTGGGCGTCATCCACCATCAACCAGGCCCCTTTTGCGCGCGTTTCGCGGGCCAGCGCGGGCAAGTCGGCCAGGTCCCCGTCCATGCTGAACACGCCATCGGTGACCACCAGCGTATTGCCGGTGGCCTTCTCCAGGCGCTTGGCCAGGCTGCCGGCATCGTTGTGCAGGTAACGATTGAAACGCGCCCCGGAGAGCAAGCCGGCATCCAGCAAGGAGGCGTGGTTGAGGCGGTCTTCGAGCACGGTATCGCCCTGCCCTACCAACGCCGTGACTGCGCCGAGGTTGGCCATGTAGCCGGTGGTAAACAGCAAGGCGCGCGGGCGACCGGTAAGGTCAGCCAAGGCTTCTTCCAGTTCGTGGTGCGGCGTGGCGTGCCCGACCACCAGGTGCGAAGCACCACCGCCCACACCCCAGCGGGACGCACCGGCACGCCAGGCTTCGATCACGTGCGGGTGATTGGCCAGGCCTAGGTAGTCGTTGTTGCAGAACGCCAGCAGCGACTGGCCGTCCACCACCACTTCCGGGCCTTGGGGGCTGTCGAGCAGCGGGCGTTGACGATAAAGGTGTTCGGCACGGCGGGCAGCGAGGCGCGCGGCGAGATCAAAAGACATGCTGGCCTCGGATATATCTGAATGAAAACAGTCTCAATGTGGGAGCTGGCTTGCCTGCGATGACGGTGGCACATTCAGCATCAATGTGTCTGAAAGACCTCTATCGCAGGCAAGCCAGCTCCCACACTGGATTGCATTCCAATGGAGAGATAAGCGTCAAACCACCGCGTTGTAGAACTGCTCGCTGCTCTTCTGCTCCACCAGCGCCTGCTCAATCGCAGCCTGGTGCACTTCGTCAGCGTGCTCTTCACGCGCCTCCGGCAAGATCCCCAGGCGCGAGAACAGTTGCATGTCCTTGTCAGCCTGCGGGTTGGCGGTGGTCAGCAGTTTGTCGCCGTAGAAGATCGAGTTGGCGCCAGCAAAGAATGCCAGGGCCTGCATCTGCTCGTTCATCGCCTCGCGCCCCGCCGACAGGCGCACGTGGGACTGCGGCATCAGGATGCGCGCCACGGCCAGCATGCGGATGAAGTCGAACGGGTCGATGTCTTCGGCGTTTTCCAGCGGGGTACCGGCGACTTTCACCAGCATGTTGATCGGCACCGACTCCGGGTGCTCCGGCAAGTTGGCCAGCTGGATCAGCAGGTTGGCGCGGTCATCGAGGGACTCACCCATGCCGAGGATGCCGCCCGAGCAGATCTTCATCCCCGAATCACGCACGTAGGCCAGGGTTTGCAGGCGCTCGCTGTAGGTGCGAGTGGTGATGATGCTGCCGTAGAACTCCGGCGAGGTGTCCAGGTTGTGGTTGTAGTAGTCGAGGCCAGCCTGGGCCAGGGCTTCGGTCTGGTCCTGGTCGAGGCGGCCGAGGGTCATGCAGGTTTCCAGGCCCATCGCCTTCACGCCTTTGACCATCTGCAGCACGTAGGGCATGTCTTTGGCCGACGGGTGTTTCCACGCGGCGCCCATGCAGAAGCGGGTCGAACCGATGGCCTTGGCGCGGGCGGCCTCTTCGAGGACCTTCTGCACTTCCATCAGTTTTTCTTTTTCCAGGCCAGTGTTGTAGTGGCCCGACTGCGGACAATATTTGCAATCTTCCGGGCAGGCGCCCGTTTTGATCGACAACAGGGTCGACACCTGTACACGGTTGGCGTCGAAATGCGCGCGGTGCACGGTCTGCGCCTGGAACAACAGGTCGTTGAACGGCTGCACGAACAACGCTTTGACTTCGGCGAGGGACCAATCGTGACGCAGGGTGGCAGAGGTGCTGGCGCTCATGGGCGATTCCTTGATTATGCTTTGGCAAGCGCTGTGGGAAGGGCAATACCCACAGGCACGACACGGATGCTCGGCATATTTAAGGAAGATTCATGCACTGTCAACCAGACTGCAAACACCAGGTTTACATCTGGTCAATAAACAACCAAACCTGTTTAATCTGCGATGAAAGCACGGAATCCGCCGATCCTGTATGCAACGTCTGCGAAACGGAGCTGCCCTGGCTGATAGAGCAGTGCAGCGTGTGCGCCCTGCCGCTGCCAATGGATGGCCTGATCTGCGGCCAATGCCAGAAAAACCCACCGGCCTTTAAACAGGTGATCGCGCCCTGGACCTACAGTTTCCCGATCGACACCTTGATCAGCCGCTTCAAGCACCAGGCACGCTGGCCACTCGGGCACCTGTTGGGGCATTTGCTGGGGCGACATCTGCAACACCGCCTCGACAATGGCGAACTAACGCGCCCCGATTGCCTGCTGCCCGTGCCCATGGCGAACAAGCGCCTGCGTGAACGCGGCTTCAACCAGGCATTGATGCTGGCACGCTGGCTCAGCAGCGACCTGAATATCCCCCACGATGAACACCTGTTGTTACGCCCCCATGAAACCGTCGCGCAACAAGCCCTTAACGCCAGGACCCGCAAGCGCAACCTGCTCGGCGCCTTTGCCCTGGCGCCTGATGCGCAAGTACAGGGCCGTCACTTTGCACTGGTGGACGACGTGCTCACCACCGGCGCCACTGCCCACAGCCTGGCCCGGTTGCTGATGAACGCGGGAGCCCGTGCAGTCGATGTCTATTGCCTGGCCCGCACGCCAAAACCAGGCCCCTGACTTGACTCCACCGCCCGGCGCCTGCAACGTCCGCTCATCTCACCACAGCGTATCCCCATGTCTTTGCCCACTTCCCTCAGCCAACACATCATTCGTCGCCCCCAGCGTATCGCCCTGCTGGCGCACATCGCCGAACAAGGCTCGATCACCCGCGCCGCCAAAAGCGCCGGCTTGAGCTACAAGGCCGCGTGGGACGCCATCGACGAGCTGAACAATCTGGCGCAAAAGCCATTGGTCGAACGCAGCGTCGGTGGCAAAGGCGGGGGTGGCGCCAGGTTGACGGTCGAAGGTGAGCGCGTGTTGCGCCTCTACCAACGCCTGCAAGTGTTGCAGGCCGAAATACTGGGCTCAGATGAAGATGCCAGCGACTTCAACCTGCTGGGCCGCTTGATGCTGCGCACCAGTGCGCGCAACCAGTTGCATGGCCAGGTGATCGCCATCGACAGCCATGGCCGCAATGACCTGATCCGCCTGCAATTGGCGGGCGACCTGAGCCTGGATGCCCAGATCACCCATGACAGCACGCACCGGCTGGAACTGGAGCCGGGTGTGGAAGTGGTCGCGTTGATCAAGGCCGGCTGGCTGGAACTGCTCGCCCCGGGGCAGCCTGCAACACCTGGACACAATTGCATGAGCGGCATTATCGAGACGATTCTCGACGCCGATGACGGCCCCAGCGAGGTCCGCATCACCCTGCCCAACGGCCAGGTTTTATGCGCCCTGGCGCAGCCTGCCGCGCTCACGGCACTCGGTGCGGCAGAAGGCCAGCCGATTCAGGTGCAATTCGCCCCCAGTCACGTGTTGCTCGGTACGCCGGTGTAGCCGGCCGGCCGACTTCAAAACGCAACAATTTCGTCACAAGCGCTCCTTAAGGTGTCTGCAAAAACCGCAGGGAGCCTGAAATGAGCCTATTAGAAGAAAACCAAGCCACCGACCTGGAACAGATGGTCGGCCTCACCCGCCGCCGCTTTATCGGCGCCGGCGCCCTGTGCGGGGCCGCGATGTTCCTGGGGGGCAACCTGCTGACCCGCAGCGCCATGGCCGTGAACGCAGCCACCGCCAGCCCGCTGCTGGGCTTCACCAGCATCGGCGCCGCCACCAGCGACGCCATCACCTTGCCGCCCGGCTACAGCGCCTCGGTGCTGATCAGTTGGGGCCAGCCATTGAGCAAGGGCGCCCCGGCCTTCGACCCGTCCGGCAACGGCACGGCAGCGGCCCAGGAGCAGCAATTCGGCGACAACAACGACGGCATGAGCCTGTTCGCCTTCCCGGGCGACGACAACCGCGCGCTCATGGCCATCAACAATGAATACACCAACTACCGCTACCTCTATGCCCACGGCGGCGCGCCGCAGTCGGCCGAAGACGTGCGCAAGGCCCTGGCCAGCGAAGGCGTGTCGGTGATCGAAGTACGCCGCAAGGGCGACACCTGGCAGTTCGTCCAGGACTCGCGCTACAACCGCCGCATTCACGGCAACTCGCCGATCCGCCTCAGCGGCCCGGCCGCCGGCCACGACTGGCTCAAGACCGGCGCCGACAAATCCGGCAAGAAAGCCCTGGGCACTTTCCAGAACTGCGCCAACGGCAAGACCCCGTGGGGCACTTACCTGACGTGCGAAGAGAACTTCACCGACTGCTTTGGCAGCAGCAACCCACAACAGGCGTTCGATGCCGGGCAAAAACGCTACGGCGTGGTCGCCGCCAGCAAAGACATCAACTGGCACCCACACGACCCGCGTTTTGACCTGGCCAAGAACCCCAACGAACTGAACCGCCATGGCTGGGTCGTGGAAATCGACCCGTTCGACCCCAAGTCCACACCGGTCAAACGCACCGCCCTGGGCCGCTTCAAACATGAAAACGCCGCGCTGGCCGAAACCCGCGACGGTCGCGCTGTGGTGTACATGGGCGACGATGAACGCGGCGAGTTCATCTACAAGTTCATCAGCCGCGACAAGATCAACCACAAGAACCCCAAGGCCAACAAAGACCTGCTCGACCACGGCACCTTGTACGTGGCGATCTTCGATGCCGGCGACGGCAACGCCGACCACCCCAAGGGCAAGGGCCAATGGGTGGAGCTGACCCACGGCAAAAATGGCATTGATGCCAGCAGCGGTTTTGCCAGCCAGGCCGAGGTGTTGATCCACGCACGCCTGGCCGCCAGCGTGGTGAAAGCCACACGCATGGACCGCCCGGAATGGATCGTGGTGAGCCCCAAGGACGGCCAGGTTTATTGCACCCTGACCAACAACGCCAAGCGCGGCGAAGAAGGCCAGCCGGTAGGCGGCCCCAACCCACGGGAGAAAAACGTTTACGGCCAGATCCTGCGCTGGAAGGCTGATGCCGATAACCACGGCGCCACAGCATTCACCTGGGATCTGTTTGTGGTGGCCGGCAACCCGGGCGTGCATGCCGGCACGCCGAAGGGCGGCTCGTCCAACATCAACCCGCAGAACATGTTCAACAGCCCCGATGGCCTGGGTTTCGACAAAGCCGGCCGCCTGTGGATCCTAACGGATGGCGACTACAGCAACGCCGGCGACTTCGCCGGCATGGGCAACAACCAGATGCTGTGTGCCGACCCGAGCACTGGGGAAATCCGCCGCTTCATGGTAGGGCCGGTGGCCTGTGAGGTGACGGGCATCAGCTTCTCGCCGGATCAGAAGACGTTGTTTGTGGGGATCCAGCACCCGGGCGAAACCGGTGGCTCAACCTGGCCGGAGCATTTGCCGAATGGCAAGCCGCGCTCGTCGGTGATAGCGATTCGACGGGATGACGGCGGGATCGTCGGCGCCTGATAGGGCCTCATCGCAGGCAAGCCAGCTCCCACAGTGGACCGCGCTCTCATGTTGGAACTCGGTCGAATGTAGGAGCTGGCTTGCCTGCGAAGGCGTCCGCACAACCACCACCTATCGATGCTGTTACCATACCCGGCCGGACGCGGCGCCCTGCTGCGCGCAGGAGTTCGCATGGCCCACCCGTTTGAAACACTCACCCCCGACCTGGTGCTCGATGCTGTCGAAAGCATCGGCTTTCTCAGCGACGCCCGCGTTCTGGCGCTCAACAGCTACGAAAACCGCGTCTACCAGGTGGGCATCGAAGATTCCGAACCGCTGATCGCCAAGTTCTACCGGCCCCAGCGCTGGACCAACGAGGCGATCCTGGAAGAACACCGTTTCACCTTCGAACTGGCCGAATGCGAAGTGCCAGTGGTCGCGCCGCTGATCCACAACGGTGAAAGCCTGTTCGAACACGCGGGTTTCCGCTTCACCCTGTTCCCCCGCCGTGGCGGCCGTGCGCCGGAGCCGGGCAATCTCGACCAGCTGTATCGTCTTGGGCAATTGCTCGGGCGCCTGCATGCGGTGGGCTCCACCCGTCCGTTTGAACACCGCGAAGCCCTGGGTGTGAAGAACTTCGGCCAGGACTCCCTGACCACCCTGCTGGAAGGCAACTTCATTCCCAAGAGCCTGCTGCCGGCCTACGAGTCCGTGGCCCGCGACCTGCTCAAGCGTGTGGAAGAGATGTACAAGGCCACGCCGCACAAGAACATCCGCATGCACGGCGATTGCCACCCCGGCAACATGATGTGCCGTGACGAGATGTTCCACATCGTCGACCTCGACGACTGCCGCATGGGCCCGGCGGTGCAGGACCTGTGGATGATGCTCGCCGGCGACCGTCAGGAATGCCTGGGGCAGTTGTCGGAATTGATGGACGGTTACCAGGAATTTCACGATTTCGACCCGCGTGAGCTGGCCCTGATCGAGCCCCTGCGCGCCCTGCGTCTGATGCACTACAGCGCGTGGCTGGCGCGGCGCTGGGACGACCCGGCGTTCCCCCACAGCTTCCCGTGGTTTGGCAGCGAACGCTATTGGGGCGACCAAGTGCTGGCCCTGCGCGAACAACTGTCGGCCCTCAACGAAGAGCCCCTGAAACTCTTCTGATCGCACATTCCCCTGTAGGAGCCGGCTTGCCGGCGATAGCATCACCACGGTCCGGCAGACAAACCGAGGCGCCTGCATCTCAGGCGAGCCAGCTCCCACAGAAAAGCGGGTCCCACTGGCAGACAAATATCCTTACAATCGCGCTTTGTTAGCTGCCTAAGCAAGGATTCTGCAATGCAACCCGCCAACCCCCGCAAGGGGTACATCCTGGGCCTGAGCGCCTATGTCATCTGGGGTCTGTTCCCGATCTACTTCAAAGCCATCGCCAGCGTGCCCGCCGCCGAAATCATCGTGCACCGGGTGCTGTGGTCGGCGTTGTTCGGTGGTTTGTTGCTGCTGGTGTGGAAACACCCGGGTTGGTTGCGCGAACTGCTCGACAACCCCAAGCGCTTAGCCATCCTGGCACTCAGTGGGTCATTGATTGCGGGCAACTGGCTGACGTATGTGTGGTCGGTGAACAGCGGGCGCATGCTGGAAGCAAGCTTGGGTTACTACATCAACCCATTGGTGAATGTACTGCTCGGTATGCTGCTGCTCGGTGAACGCCTGCGCCGCCTGCAATGGGTTGCTGTCGGCCTGGCGGCGGTGGGCGTGGCGCAACAGGTGTGGCAGGTGGGCAGCCTGCCCTGGGTGTCGCTGGTGCTGGCGCTGACGTTCGGGTTCTACGGGCTGATCCGCAAACAGGCACCGGTCAAGGCGCTGCCGGGGCTGGTGGTGGAAACCTGGATGCTGGTGCCGATCGCCGTGGCCTGGCTGCTGTTCAACCCGACCGCTCACAGCGCACAACTGGCGTTCTGGAGCACCTCCGAAGCCTGGTGGCTGGTGGCCGCAGGCCCGGTGACGCTGATCCCGCTGGTGTGTTTCAACGCCGCCGCACGGCATTTGCCCTACACCGCCCTGGGCTTTTTGCAGTACGTCGCACCGACGTTGGTGCTGCTGGAAGCCGTGCTGCTGTTTGGCGAACACCTGGCGTCGAGCACGTTGATTGCCTTCGCCTTTATCTGGGCCGGCCTGGTGGTGTACAGCCTGGACGCCTGGCTGACCGTGCGCAAACGCTGATCAAATAACGTACAAAACTCTGCAAGCCACAGCGGGCGTGGCTTGCAGGCATCCACCCCAAGGTTATCCACAACCTGATCCCCGCCATTTGTGCACAAGCCTTTGAAACTGCTCGTTTTTTGCTCAACGGGCAAAGAAGCCCGGCCGGCGTGGCCTGGCGTCGGGTCTCTACAGGTTATCCACAGGCCCATGCAAGATTTCCATGCATAACCTTGTGGATGGATTATTCCTCGTGGTGCAGTTCAACCATCAAATCATCGGCCAGGGTTTCAAGGGACAACTGCAAGGTGTCCAGGGATAACGCGGCCGGTACCTGCAAGACGGCCTCGGCGGTAAACAATGGATCGCCGCTCATGGGCGCCGGGCGCACATCGGTGCTCAGGCTTTCCAGGTTTACGCCCTGCTTGCTCAGCAGCGCGGTGATCTCACGCACGATGCCCGAACGGTCATTGCCCACCAGCGTCATCATGATCGACTTGGACGCCGACGCCTGGCCGCTGCTGCCCTCGCCCACCAGCACACGAATGCCGTGGGTGGATAAGTCTTCCAGCGCGCCCACCAAGGCTTGACGGTTTTCTGCGGGAACGCTAACCCGCAGGATCCCGGCAAACTGCCCCGCCATATGCGCCATGCGGCTTTCCAGCCAGTTGCCACCGTGGGCGGCGATGTTCTGCGCGACGCGCTCGACCAGGCCGGGTTTGTCGGCGGCAATAATTGTGAGTACAAGATGGTCCATGGCGAAAATCCTCAGAGGCTTTGTTGTTCTGCAGGAGCCGGCTTGCCGGCGATAGCGGCCTGATCATCGCCGCAAGGCCCGAGGGCCTCATCCCTACAAAGTGGACGCACAGGTCCATGAAAACAAATCGTGTACCATTTTTATATTTATCTGGAACAATCCAGTAGTTTTTTGAGAACATCCCGTTCCCCACTGTGACCGAATGTCACAGGTGGGTCGCTAAACGACGTATTTGGTCTGATTTTCACAACCGCAAGTCATCATGTAGTATGCCCAATCGCGCACTACATAACGTTAGGTCGATGTCTGCCAAGGCACCAACGCACCGCGATAACCCGCCAGCCCAGCCGCCTGAACGGCATGTACTGGGGGATCGGGTTCGTGGTTTAAATGGCCAGAGGCTTCATTGGTAAATTGAAAAGCTGAAAAGCGCATAAGCTCCGAAGAGTGAGGCAAGAGATGACTGAACACGTTCAAGTCGGTGGCCTGCAGGTCGCCAAAGTCCTGTTCGACTTCGTGAACAACGAAGCCATTCCCGGTACCGGCATCACTGCCGAGCAGTTCTGGGCCGGCGCCGACAAGGTCATCCACGACCTGGCACCGAAGAACAAAGCCCTACTCGCCAAACGCGACGATTTCCAGGCGCGGATCGATACCTGGCACCAGACCCACGCCGGCCAGGCCCACGATCCGGTGGCCTACAAAGCCTTCCTGCAAGACATCGGATACCTGCTGCCAGAAGCCGCAGACTTCCAGGCCACGACCCAAAACGTCGATGACGAAATCGCCCGTATGGCCGGCCCACAGCTGGTCGTACCGGTGATGAATGCACGTTTCGCCCTCAACGCCTCCAATGCGCGCTGGGGCTCGCTGTATGACGCGCTGTATGGCACCGACGCCATCAGCGAAGCCAATGGTGCCGAAAAGGGCCAGGGCTACAACAAAGTGCGTGGGGACAAGGTCATCGCCTTCGCCCGCGCCTTCCTCGACGAAGCCGCACCGCTCACTGCCGGCAGCCACGTCGACTCCACTGGCTACAAGATCGTTGATGGCAAGCTGGTTGTCAGCCTCAAGGGCGGCAGCAACAGCGGCCTGCGTGACGACGCGCAACTGATTGGCTACCACGGCGACACCGCCCAGCCGACCGCCATCCTGCTCAAGCACAACGGCCTGCACTTCGAAATCCAGATCGACGCCAGCACCCCGGTCGGCCAGACCGACGCCGCCGGCGTCAAAGACGTGCTGATGGAAGCCGCGCTGACCACCATCATGGACTGCGAAGACTCCGTGGCCGCCGTCGATGCCGACGACAAAGTGGTGATCTACCGCAACTGGCTCGGCCTGATGAAAGGCGACCTGGCCGAAGAAGTGGCCAAGGGCGGCAAGACCTTCACCCGCACCATGAACCCTGACCGCGTCTACAACGGCGTGAACGGCCAGGACGTGACCTTGCACGGCCGTTCGCTGTTGTTCGTGCGCAACGTTGGCCACTTGATGACCATCGACGCGATCCTCGACAAAGACGGCAACGAAGTGCCAGAAGGCATTCTTGACGGCCTGGTCACCAGCCTGGCGGCGATTCACAGCCTCAATGGCACCAGCAGCCGCAAGAACAGCCGCACCGGTTCGGTGTACATCGTGAAGCCGAAGATGCATGGCCCGGAAGAAGCTGCGTTCACCAACGAGCTGTTCGGCCGCATCGAAGACGTGCTGAACCTGCCGCGCAATACGCTGAAAGTCGGGATCATGGACGAGGAACGCCGCACCACGGTCAACCTCAAGGCCTGCATCAAGGCGGCCAGCGAGCGCGTGGTGTTCATCAACACCGGCTTCCTCGACCGCACCGGCGACGAAATCCACACCTCCATGGAAGCCGGCGCGATGGTGCGCAAGGCAGCGATGAAGGCCGAGAAATGGATCGGTGCCTACGAAAACTGGAACGTCGATATCGGCCTGAGCACCGGCCTGCAAGGTCGCGCCCAGATCGGTAAAGGCATGTGGGCCATGCCCGACCTGATGGCATCGATGCTCGAACAGAAAATCGCCCACCCATTGGCCGGCGCCAACACCGCTTGGGTACCGTCGCCTACCGCGGCTGCACTGCACGCGTTGCACTACCACAAGGTCGATGTGTTCGCCCGCCAGGCCGAACTGGCCAAACGCGAGCGTGCGTCGGTGGACGATATCCTGACCATTCCTCTGGCCAGCAACACCGATTGGTCCGACGAAGAAATCCGCAACGAGCTGGACAACAACGCCCAGGGCATCCTGGGTTATGTGGTCCGTTGGATCGACCAGGGTGTCGGTTGCTCGAAAGTGCCGGACATCAACGATGTGGGCCTGATGGAAGACCGCGCCACCCTGCGCATCTCCAGCCAGCACATCGCCAACTGGCTGCGCCACGGCATCGTCAACGAAGCCCAAGTCATGGAAAGCCTCAAGCGCATGGCGCCGGTGGTGGACCGTCAGAATGCCGGGGACGCGTTGTATCGCCCGCTGGCGCCGGACTTCGACAGCAACATCGCGTTCCAGGCAGCGGTGGAGCTAGTGATTGAAGGCACCAAGCAGCCAAACGGGTATACCGAGCCGGTGTTGCACCGTCGGCGCCGGGAGTTCAAGGCTAAAAACGGCCTGTAAATGAAAAAGCCCCGATCGAAAGATCGGGGCTTTTTTTGAGTGTTGTGGTGACTGTGGCGGCCTCATCGCAGGCAAGCCAGCTCCCACAGGTGATCGCGTATGTCTGTAGGTACTCGGTCAAATGTGGGAGCTGGCTTGCCTGCGATAGGACCCGCCCAGTCACCACAAATTCAGGAAGCCATCCCCAGTTCCCGCTTCACCATCTTCGCCAACTTCACGCTATCGATCGGCTTGAGCAAAAAGTCCACCACGCTCAAATGCATCGCATCGATCACATCCGGCGCTTCGGCGTCCCCCGACATGATGATGATCGGCAACGCCGCCCGCGTGGATTCACGTACCTGCCGAATCAATTCCAGGCCATTGCTGGGTGCCATGCGCAGGTCGGTGATGAGCAAACCGATGGAGCTGCTCGACTTCAGCAAGTCCCACGCCGCCTCGCCGCTGTCGGCGGTCATGCAGCGAATGCCGTCCAGCCCAAGGATTTCCGCCAGCAGTTCACGTGCGTCCTTGTCGTCGTCGACAATCAACACCCGTTGCGGCGGTAAATCAGGCTCCAGCATCACGGCGCTCAGCGCCTCGCGCTCGGCATCACTCAAAATATCGTGGTCGGACATACGGTTCTCAGCAGTTCTCATCAATCTCCCAGCACACTCGTCAGACATCTGCGGAAGGGCGATCAATGTGCACTTCGTCGGAAAGTTTGCCTAGTGGGCGTTCTACGGGTTTTGGACGATAGTCATGTAAGGTTTTTCCCTAGTCGTGAGTGGTTTTACCAGTACCTAGACTTACGTCCAATGGGCACCCGCTGCGCAGGAGTCGACCATGCCTGACGATAACGACAAAAAAACTGCGGTCACTGTTATGAGTAAAGCTGATGCTTTCACGCAGGCGGGGAAAACCGCCGTGTTGCAGAACATCCACGGCACCCTGCAATTCCTGCAACGTTTCCCACCGTTCAACCAGATGGAACACGCGCACCTGGCGTTCCTGGTGGAACAGTGCCAATTACGCTTCTACGGCCCCGGCGATAGCATCCTCAAGCCCTCGGGTGGCCCTGTGGAACACTTCTATATCGTCAAGCAGGGCCGAGTCGTCGGCGAGCGGCCGGACTCCACCGAAACCACCTTTGAAATCACCACCGGCGAGTGCTTCCCGCTGGCCGCCTTGCTGGGTGAGCGGGCGACCCGCACCGAGCACAAGGCCGCCGAAGACACCTTCTGCCTGCAACTGAACAAGCCCGCGTTCATCAAGCTGTTCGCGCTTTCCAGCCCGTTTCGTGACTTTGCCCTGCGCGGCGTCAGCAGCCTGCTCGACCAGGTCAACCAGCAGGTCCAGCAAAAAGCCGTGGAAACCCTCGGCACCCAATACTCGCTGAACACGCGCCTGGGCGAATTGGCCATGCGTCATCCGGTCACCTGCAGCCCGAATACACCGCTGCGCGAGGCGGTGACGCTGATGCATGAGCAGCAAGTGGGCAGCATCGTGATCGTCGATGAGCACAAGGCCCCCCTCGGCATCTTTACCCTGCGCGACCTACGCCAGGTGGTGGCCGATGGCACCAGTGATTTCAATCAGGTCATTGAAGGTCATATGACCCAGGCGCCGTTCTTCTTGACGCCGGACCACAGCGCGTTCGACGCGGCGATCGCCATGACCGAGCGGCATATCGCCCACGTGTGCCTGGTCAAGGACCAGCGCTTGTGCGGCGTGGTGTCCGAGCGCGACCTGTTTTCCCTGCAACGCGTCGACCTGGTGCACCTGGCCCGCACCATCCGCAATGCGCCCCGGGTGGAGCACCTGGTGGCGATTCGCGGTGAAATCGGCCAATTGGTCGAACGCATGCTGGCCCACGGCGCGTCGTCCACCCAGATCACCCACATCATTACGCTGCTCAACGATCACACGGTGTGCCGGGTGATCGAGCTGACCCTCGCCGAAAAAGGCGACCCCGGCGTGCCGTTCAGTTGGTTGTGTTTCGGCAGCGAAGGCCGTCGCGAACAGACGCTGTTCACCGACCAGGACAACGGCATTCTGTTCGACGCCAAGGACGCGGCCGAAGCGGCGGCGATCCGTGGGCGACTGTTGCCGCTGGCCCAGCAGATCAACCAGAGCCTGGCGCTGTGCGGGTTCAGTCTGTGCAAGGGCAATATCATGGCCGGCAACCCCGAGCTTTGCCTGTCGCGGGCAGAATGGGCGCGGCGTTTTGCGGCTTTTATACGTGAGGCGACACCGGAGAACCTGTTGGGCTCGAGTATCTATTTCGACCTGCGAGTGGTGTGGGGCGATGAGCGCGGCTGCGAGCAACTGCGCAAAGGCATTCTTGATCAGGTGGCGGATAACCGCTTGTTCCAGCGCATGCTGGCCGAAAACGCCCTGCGCCATCGCCCGCCCGTGGGGCGTTTCCGTGAGTTTGTGCTGACGCGCAAAGGCGGTGAGAAAGCCACCCTGGACCTCAAGGTCCAAGGCCTCACGCCCTTTGTCGACGGTGCACGCCTGCTGGCCCTGGCCAATGGCATCCACGCCAATAACACGCTGGAACGCCTGCGCCAACTGGTAGCCAGGGAAGTGATCGAGCCCCTGGATGGCGCCGCCTATGAAGAGGCGTATCACTTCATCCAGCAGACCCGCATGCAACAGCATCAGTTGCAGACCCGCGAGAACCAGCCGTACTCCAACCGCGTCGACCCCGACAGCCTCAACCACCTGGACCGGCGCATCCTGCGTGAATCCCTGCGCCAGGCCCAACGCCTGCAAACCAGCCTGACCTTGCGGTATCAGCTGTGAGGCTGTTCGACTGGTTGCGCCCGAAAAAGCCAGGGCTTGATGCAACGCAACAACTGCGTGTGGCCCAACTGCCTCCGGCTGGCGCATTAGGTGACGGCGCACTACACAGCCAGCGCTGGGTCGTGGTGGACCTGGAAACCAGCGGGCTGAACCTCAACCGAGACCAGGTGCTGTCCATCGGCGCGGTGGTGATCGAGGACGGCGCCGTGGACTTCTCGCAGATGTTCGAACGCACCCTGCAACGGGCCGAGACCAAACTCAGCCCCAGCGTGCTGATCCATGGCCTGGGCCCCAGCGCCATCGCCGCCGGCAGCGACCCGGTGGAGGCGCTGCTGGATTTCATGGAGTTTGTGGGTGACAGCCCGTTGCTGGCGTTTCATGCGCCATTCGATCAACACATGCTCTGCCGGGCACTCAAGGACAGCCTGGGTTACCGCCTGACGCACCCGTTTCTCGACGTGGCCGACCTCGCCCCGCTGCTGTGCCCTGACGCGAATATCCGTGAAGCCGGGCTCGATGATTGGACCCGGCACTTCAAGCTGCACGTGGGCGAACGCCATCACGCCAGTGCCGATGCCTTGGCCACGGCCGAGCTGATGCTCATCCTGTTTAGCCGCGCGCGCCAACAACACATCGACACACCGCAGGCCTTGCAAGAGCGTTTGAGTCAATGGAAACGGCGCAAGCAAGCGCCATCGTTTTAATAGCATTGCCCGACAGACGCCAATTGCGCACGTCCGACGCCTCTGACACAATCGCGAATAATTCTCGTTAGTTTAAACCTCTTGTTTATTCGGTGATGCCTTGTCGTCGGTCCAGAACCCACACAGTGAGCTTGTTGGCGCGTTGTATCGCGACCATCGTGGCTGGCTGTTGGCCTGGCTGCGACGCAACGTGGCTTGCCCGAGCCGCGCCGAAGACCTGAGCCAGGACACCTTCATGCGCCTGCTGGGCCGTGACGAATTGCGCGAACCCCGCGAGCCACGCGCCTTTTTGGTAGCCATCGCCAAAGGGCTGCTGTTCGACTACTTCCGTCGCGCGGCCCTGGAACAGGCCTACCTCACCGAATTGATGCTGATCCCTGAAAGCGAACACCCTTCGCCCGAAGAGCAGCAACTGATCCTCGAAGACCTCAAGGCCATCGACCGCCTGCTCGGCAAGCTGTCGAGCAAGGCTCGCGCCGCGTTCCTCTATAACCGCCTCGACGGCCTGGGCCATGCAGAAATCGCCCAGCGCCTCGGCGTGTCCGTCCCTCGCGTGCGCCAGTACCTGGCCCAGGGCATTCGCCAGTGCTACATCGCGCTGTATGGCGAGCCGCTGTGACAAGCTCCCGGCCGGTCTCGGCCCGTGTGCTGGACGCCGCGATTGCCTGGCAACTGTCCCTCGACTCGGGGGACGGCAGTGCGGTGGAGCGTGAAGAATTCGCCAAATGGCTGGCCAGCGATGAAGAACACGCCCGTGCCTGGCGCCAACTGGGCATGCTCGACCAACGTTTCAGCATAGCTTCGGGCCCGGCACGGGCGGCGTTGCTGCAATCGCGTGAAGGCATTCGCCAGCGGGTGCGCAAGCTGGGCAGCGGCCTGGCGAGCATTGCACTGGTGATAGGCCTGGCGTTGTTTGCCGGTGAGCGCTACGTGCCAATCCACTATTGGATGGCTGATCAACGCACTGCGACAGGCGAGCAACGCACGCTGAAACTGGCGGACGGTACGCTGATCAACCTCAACACCCACAGCGCCATCGACGTGCGTTTTGATGAAAAGCGCCGTCTGATCGTGCTGCAAGAAGGCGAGATTCTGGTTGAGACCGGCCACAACGACGCCCGCCCTTTCTATGTGCAAACCCGCGACGGCAACCTGCGCGCCCTGGGCACGCGGTTTATCGTCAAGCGCGAAGACGACGCCACGCGCCTGAGCGTGCTGCAATCGGCCGTGGCCGCACAGCCCGAGGCGTTGCACCAGGAACAGATCTTCAAGGAAGGCCAGCAAGTGTTGATGCGCAGCGATGGCCTGGGCCCTGCGCTGGCCGTCACCCCCGCCACCGACGCCTGGACCCGCGGCATGCTGGTGGTGGACAACGCGCGCCTGGGCGATGTGGTTGGCGAGCTGAGCCGCTACCGCACCGGTTACCTGGGTGTGGATAAGAGCGTGGCAGATCTGCGGATTACCGGCAGCTTCCCGCTGCATGACACCACCCTGGCGTTGAATGCGCTGCTGCCCACCCTGCCGGTGCAGATCGAGCAGCACACACCGTGGTGGGTGACGGTCAGAGCCAAGCCTTAGGTTCTGCGGTGCCTGGGCTATTGCTATCGCAGGCAAGCCAGCTCCCACATTTTGACCGTGTGAACCCAATCAAATGTGGGAGCTGGCTTGCCTGCGAAGAGGCCCTCAAGGCCAACCGAAAAAAATATTTTCACCCTGCCCTATCACTTTTCAATTCTCGTTCGGCACCTAGGCAATTGAGAAATATTTCCATTCAGGAGCCGCCCTATGTCCCGCACGCTAGACACCTTGTTGCGCCCCAGCCTGTTAGCCGTGGCCATTGCCTTAAGCACCCCGCTGGCCAGCACTGCGCTGATGGCAGCCGAACAAGCCTCGAGCGTGCGCGCCTACAACCTGCCAGCGGCGCCGCTGGCCACCACGTTGAACCAGATCGCCAGCCAGGCCGGCCTGGCGTTGACCCTCAACCCGGCGCTGGCGTCGGGCAAGACCTCGGCACCGGTCAAAGGCCAGTTCGACCCACAGGGCGCGCTGCGTGAAGCTTTGCGTGGTACCGGTTTGCAATTGGAGCAAAGCAGTGCCGGCACCTTCACCCTGGTCGCGATCCCCGACGGTGTGGTGGCCCTGCCGGAAACCAACATCACCGGGCAAGACGCCAACTACGAAAGCGCCTGGGGCCCGGCGCAAGGCTACCTGGCGACACGTACCGCCGCTGGCACCAAGACCGACACCGCGCTGGTCGAAGCACCACGTTCGATCTCCGTCGCCACTCGCCAGCAAATGCAGGACCGCAACGTCCAGAACCTGGATGACGCAGTCAAATACATGCCCGGCATCGTGTCCGCCAGCTACGGCAGCGACACCCGTTACGACTGGATGCGCGTGCGTGGCTTCGAACCCACCCAATTCCTCGACGGCCTGCCGCTGCCACGCGGTGTGTACGCCAACCCGAAAGCCGAGACCTGGAACCTCGACCGCCTCGCCCTGCTGCGTGGCCCGGCTTCATCGATCTACGGCCAGACCCCACCCGGTGGCCTGCTGGACATGGTCAGCCGCCGTCCCAGCGCCGAATCGAGCAATGCCATCCAGGTGCAGTACGGCAGCGACAACTACCGCCAGATCAACTTCGCCAGCACCGGCAAGATCGACGATGAAGGCCAGTTCCTTTATGGCCTCAGCGGCGTGGTACGGGATGCCGGTACTCAGGTCGATCACATCGACAACAAGCGCTACAACATCGCGCCGAGCCTGACCTGGAACATCGACCCGGATACCAAGCTGACCTTCTTGTCGCAGTTCACTCGTGACGATACCGGCACCACCAGCCAGTTCATGCCGATCCAGGGCACCAAGATCCACTCGCCCTTGGGCGAAGTCTCGCACCACAAGAACCTGGGCGACCCGGACTACGAGTTCTACGACCGTACCTACTACGCACTGGGTTATGCGTTCGAACATCGTTTCAACGACACCTGGCAGTTCAAGCAGAACCTGCGCTACACCAAGTCGGAGCTGTCGTTCCAGCAACTGACCGTGGGCTCTTATGCCTTCTCGCCGGCCGATGCCGCAGGCAATATCAGCCGTTCAACCACCAACGTTGACGAGAACATCGGCCAGTTGGCGCTGGACAACAACTTCCAGGCCGACTTCGCGACCGGCGATATCAACCACACCCTGTTGCTCGGCCTGGATCACCAGCGCACCGATACGTCCTATCGGGCGATTTACGGCACTGCGTCGGGTATCAACATTTTCAACCCGATCAACACCCAGCCAACGCTGCGTCCAACCGGCGTGCGGCCGTTTTACGATTACAACCAGAAAACCGTACAAACCGGTCTCTACGTCCAGGACCAGATGGCCCTCGACAAATGGCGCCTGACCTTGGGCGGGCGTGAAGACTGGGTGCATCAGGGCACCACCTACTTCAACGACAACAACTCGACCAACACCGATCGCATCAAGCATTTCAGTGGCAACGCCGCGCTGAGTTATGTGTTCGACTCGGGCTTCGTACCGTACTTGTCCTACGCCGAATCCTTCCAACCGGCGAGCAACGCCGACACCAATGCCCTCACGACGTTTAAGCCGACCGAAGGCAAGCAATGGGAAATGGGCGTGAAGTACCAGCCGCCCGGCTCTAATACGTTGCTGAGCGCGGCGGTCTACGACCTGACCCAGAAGAACGTGCAGGTGACCACCCTCGGCGCGGGCGGCGAGCAGATCAACAGCCAGACCGGCGAAGTGAAGGTCAAGGGCCTGGAGCTGGAAGCCGTGTCTGACGTGACCGAGAACCTCAAGGTGATTGCGGCCTACACCCTGGCCAAATCCGAAGTGCAAAAAGGCATCTACAAGGGCAACCGCCTGACCTTGATGCCGAACCAGCAGGCTTCGCTGTGGACTGACTACACTTGGCACACAGGCCTTCTCGACGGCTTCGGTATCGGCTTCGGCGCCCGTTACACCGGCAACACCTATGGCGACCAGGCCAACACCTGGCTGGGCAAGGCAGATGCCTACACCGTGTTCGACGGCGCGGTGCATTACGACCTGGGCCGCCTGGACAACAGCCTCAAGGGCGCCTCGGTGAAGCTCAACGCCACCAACCTGTTCAACAAGGACTATCTGTCCACCTGTGATGGCAACTACTGCTACTTCGGCGACCAACGCAGCGTCGTCGCCAGCGCCACCTACCAGTGGTAATCGGCTGAGTTCATCACCAGGCCGCCCCCATGGGCGGCTTTGGTGTGTCTGAAGGTTGAAAAAATGAAAAGCAAAACCATCCGCCGCTGGTCCTTCATCCACACCTGGACCAGCCTGATCTGCACGGTGTTCCTGTTGCTGCTCGCCCTTACCGGCTTGCCGCTGGTGTTTCACCACGAGATCGACCACCTGCTGGGCAACGAGCCGGAACTGGCGCAGATGCCTGCCGATACGCCGCAGCTCAACCTGGAACAACTGGTGGCCAAGGCCCAGGCCCATCGCCCCGGCGAAGCCATGCAGTACCTGGCCTGGGACGAAGACGACAAGAACGGCGTGATCGCGATCATGGCCGCCACAGCCGGCACCGAACCCAATTCGTCGCACACCTTCATGCTCGATGCGCGCACCGGCGAAGCCGTGGAAACGCCGGCGGCCAACGGCGGGCTGACGCTGTTCCTGCTGCGCTTGCATGTGGACATGTTCGCCGGCCTGCCAGGCAAGTTGCTGCTGGCATTCATGGGCATCCTGTTTGTGGTGGCGATTGTCTCGGGCACGGTGTTGTACCTGCCGTTCATGCGCCGCTTGAAGTTCGCCACCGTGCGCCAGGACAAGTCCACCCGCCTGCGCTGGCTCGACCTGCATAACCTGATCGGCGTGGTCACCCTGACCTGGGCGCTGGTGGTGGGCGTGACCGGCGTGATCAGCGCCTGTGCCGACCTGATCATCGCTGCCTGGCGCCAGGACAGCCTCAGCGCGATGATCGAGCCGTACAAGAACGCCCCGCCGCTGACCCAGCGTGCACCGGCCACCGAGCTGCTGGCCATCGCCGCCAAGGCTGCGCCCGGCATGGAGCCGGACTTCATCGCCTTCCCCGGCACGCGCTTTTCCAGCGAGCACCATTACGCGGTGTTCATGAAAGGCAGCACCCACCTCACCTCGCACTTGCTCACGCCGGTGCTGATCGACGCCAGCACCCTGGCCGTCACCGCCATCGCCGAACGGCCGTGGTACATGGACGCCATGGGCATGTCCCAGCCGCTGCACTTTGGCGACTATGGCGGTATGCCGATGAAGATTCTGTGGGCGGTGCTGGATGTGCTGACCATCATCGTGCTGGGCAGCGGGGTCTACCTGTGGATTGTGCGGCGCAAGGCGGCCAAGCCATGAAGCCGCGGCAGTCGAGTTTCTGGAAGGTGTTTGGCATTCCCCTGGGGATTGGCGTGCTCAGTGCGGCGGGGCTGTTTGCGGCGTTGCTGGGGGATGGGCTGTGGGATTCGCTCAGTTGGGTGGGGTTGGGGATTCCTGCCGGCATTGGTGTATGGGGTTTGTTTAAGCGGCGCGGTTGAGGCCGTCATCGCAGGCAAGCCAGCTCCCACCTTGGAATGCATTACCCTGTGGGAGCTGGCTTGCCTGCGATGAGGCCTTCAAAAACACCCTCAATGCCTCTAGGCTAGCCGCAGCCCATTCTTGAGGTGTACCCATGTCCGCTCCCAGCATGACCTTGTTCCACAACCCCGCTTCACCCTTTGTCCGCAAAGTGCGCGTGCTGTTGATCGAAACCGGCCAGCAGGACCGCGTGGCCCTGCATGCGTGCATGCCAACACCGGTCGCCCCGGACGCCCAGGTGGTGCAAGGCAACCCCGTGGGCAAGATCCCGGCCCTGCGTCTGGCCGACGGGTCGGCACTGCACGACAGCCGGGTGATCCTCGACTACCTGGACCACCAGCACGTCGGCAACCCGCTGATCCCCCGCGACGGCTCCGCGCGCTGGCGCCGCCTGACCCTGGCGTCGATGGCCGACGGCATCATGGATGCGGCCGTGCTGGTGCGTTACGAGACCGCCATGCGCCCTGCAGAAAAACACTGGGACCAGTGGCTCGACGAGCAGCGCAACAAGATCCGCCGCACCCTCGCCGAGCTGGAACAGGACGCGATTGCCGAGCTGAGCAGCCATTTCGACATCGCGGCGATCAGCGTGGCATGCGCCTTGGGTTATCTCGATTTTCGTCATCCTGACCTGCAATGGCGTGATGCTAATCCCGAGCTTGCAGCCTGGTACGCCGAGGTCAGCCAGCGCCCTTCGATGCTTGAGACTCAGCCCCCGGTTTGAAAACCACCGCAGTCCCCTGTAGGAGCTGCGGTGCGACGATTCGACTTGCCAGCGATAGCGGAGTGTCAGCTTGCGACTCGTTGACTGGACCACCGCGATCGCTGGCAAGCCAGCTCCTACAGGGGGCAGTGGCGTGGTTGAGAAATGCGATAATCCGCGCCTTCATCTGCTGATCTTCACGCAACCCGATCATTGCACCGCCTCCAGGTCAAACTGCAGCGGCTCGACCGCCTTGCGCTTGCCCACGCCATACCAATCGAGCTTGCGCGTCAGCACCATCACCGTGCCCAGCAGGCCGAACAGCAACAGCGAACCCATCAGCAGCGCGTAATCCTCAGCACTCAGCAACCCGTACAACAAGCCATACAACGCCGCCAACCCCGCCGAAAAGCCCAGCCCGTGGCTGACGCTGCGCAGCACGTGGCACACGTAGAAACCGATCAACAACACACAGGCGCTGGCCGAGATGAGGTAAGCCATGGCGAACCCGATGTGCTCGGACAACGACAACAACAGCAAGTAGAAAAACGCCAGCGCAAACCCCACCAACGCGTACTGCACCGGGTGCACGGCCAGGTTCTTGAGCACTTCGAACAGGAAGAAGCCAGCGAAGGTCAGGGCGATGAACAGCAGCGCATATTTGATCGCACGGTCGCTCTTGAGGTACTGGTCCACCGGGTCAATGAAGTTGACGCCAAAGCCACGGTTGCTGAAGTCCTTGCAGCCCTGCCCGTCGAGACAGCTTTGCAGCGCTTGTTCAAGGTTGGTGGAGAAGAATGAGGTTTGCCAGGTCGCGGTAAAGCCTGTGTCGCTGACCTCACGCTGGGCGGGCAGGAAGTTGCCGATAAAGCTGGGGTGCGGCCAGTTGGACGCCAGGGTCACCTGGCTGGTCTTGCCTACCGGCACCACTTGCAGTTGTTCGGTGCCTTGCAGGCGCAGGTCGAAGGCGAACTCCACGACATAGGGCTTCTTGCTGTCTTGCTGCGGCAGCGCCACGTGCACGCCTTCACCCAACCAATCGACTTGGGAACCCGGTTCAAATTCCAGGCGCTGGTTGCCCAGTTCCAGCTTCAGCGCGTTTTCGATGCCGCGAATATCGCTGATGCCCACCGCCAGAAACGCCGGCTCAAAGCGGTAATCGGCAAAGTCTTCCGTGATGCCCATTTGCGCAGGCACTTCAAACCGCCCGCCGATGCGGGTGTCGGCATGGAACAGCCGCGCCTGGTAGATGCCCCGTGCGCGCAGTTCGGTCTGCACTTTGCCGTCGAGTTCAAATCGATCCGGCAGGAAATACAGACGACCGCGCTCTTCACGCGTGACTTCGTAGCGTTTGTTGAGCTTTTCATTGAGTTTCCACTCGCGCACGGTCTTGCGATAAGGCACCACCATCACCGGGCCGGTGAGGCGCTGGCTGTAGCTGGAGCTGCGGGCGATGTCCATCAATACACCGTCACGCAGCTGCTGGCGGTCGCTGATGATGCCGTTGATCATCAGCAACGGAATCAGCAACAGCAGGATCAGCAGCGCAATGGCGCCAAGTTTGAAAAGCAGACTGCGGTTCATGGGTCTCTCCCTGTTTTGATGGGGGGAGAGTGTGTGAGGGCTGCGTAGCGGTTTTATGGAGGCTGTGTGGAGAGTCTGTGGAGACTCTCCAGCGTGGGTCAATTGACCACGTTACGGTGGCTGCCCTGTTCAAGAATGCTCAACAGTACCTGTGCTGCCTTGGCCCGCAACTCCGGCAACGCCGCGTCGGAATAGAACGCGACATGCGGTGACAGCAACACATCATCACGGCCCAGGAATTGTTCGGGGATCGCTTGACGCTCGTCTTCGTAGACATCGAGCCCAAGCCCGGCCAACAGGCCGTCGGCCACGGCATCACGCAACGCCTGTGAGTCGATAATCGGACCACGTGCGGTGTTGATCAGGTACTTGCCATTGAGCATCGCCAGTTCCCGTGCGCCGATCAGGTGATGGGTCTGTTCATTCAGCGGCGTGTGAATGCTCACCAAGTCGGCCTTGTGCAGTAACTGCTCCAGCGTTTCGCAACGCTGCAGCCCCAAGGATTTTTCCACCCCGCTGCAGACAAGGGGGTCGTAAAAGCTGACCTGACAACCAAACGCCTTGAAGCGCAGCGCCGCCGCCATGCCGATCCGCCCACACCCAATAATGCCCACGTGCAGTTGGCTCATGCGCGGCAACGCGCCGACTTCACGCCAATCCCAACTGCCTCGCGACACCACCTCATGGCCGCGGGGCAAGCGGCGTAGCAACGACAGGGCCATGGACAATGCGTGATCAGCCACCTCTTCAGTCCCGTAGTCGGGCACGTTGGCCACTTCGATATGGCGCTGACGGGCTGCCACCAAGTCGATATTGTCAAACCCCACGGCCGCACGAACGATGCCCCGGCACCGTTCAAGGCGGTTGATGAACGCGGCTTGGAGCGGTACCAGGTGCCAACTGATCAGCCCGTCGCATTGCATCGCAGCCTGCGGCAGTTGGTCCGCATTGGAGACCTGGAACAGCGAGACGCTGGCCCGCCCACCGAATACATCCTGCTCAATGTCAGCCTTGCTCACGTAGCTGTTGTGAAGCGAGTCTATGATTCCGATTTTCATGGTTTTTCCTTAAATGAGCCAACGGATCGCCGCGCAGCTAAAGGTGCCTGCGGCGACGCCGAGCAAGGTGTTCTTGAACTTCCAGACCACCGCCACGGTGATCAGCGCCGCCAGCCAGATCGACACATCGCCGGTGGCGAGTTTCGGACTGATCAGCGCGGCCAGCAGCGCCGCCGGCAGGTTTTTCAGAAAGCGTTCTGTGAAGCCGTTAAGGCTGGTGCGCTCGGCCGTCACCAGCAACCCGCCGATGCGGGTGAGGTAGGTGACCAAAGCCATGCCGATGATTGCCGCCAGTTCCAACTCACTCATGGTCGATTCCCAGTTGTCCGGCCTGGGGCAACGCGGCCACCAACGCACTGGCGATAATCGCCGCAATCACCACCGACGCCTGGCCAATACCCGGCAACTGCGCCGCGTAGAAGGCGATGACCCCGGACAGCAGCCACGTGAAGAAATCCAGCGAGCGCTGCCACAGCAACACCATCAACGACAGGAACATCGCCACAAAGGTGAAATCCAGGCCGAAGTCCGCTGGCCGTGGAATATGGCTGCCCAATTGGGTCCCCAGCAGCGTGCCGCCAACCCAGCCGAAATAGATCAGCAGGCCGGCCTGCACGAAATAACGCAGGGACGGCGCCGACTTCTTGAAGCGGTGCTCGGCCAGTGCCCAGGTTTCATCGATCAGCAACAAGGAAAACGCGGGAATCAGCTTGCGCTTGGGTTCCTTGCGAAACGCTGGGCGCAGCGACAGACTCATCAACAAGTGCCGTAGATTGACCAACAGCGTCGTCAGCACGATGGCCACCAACGACAACTGCCCAGAGTGCCATTGCTCCACCGCCACAAATTGCGAAGCTCCCGCGAAGACCATCAGGCTCATGAGTGTGGCGGCGAGGGGCGACAGCCCGGCCTTGCTGGCCAATACGCCAAACACCAGGCCGAAGACAAAGCCGCTGATGACAATGGGCAAGGCGTCTTGAAAGGCGTCACGAAACTGCAGTTGAGGTTTCATTCAATGGCCCTCTCGAACAGTTCCAGCACGCGCTCCTCCAGGGCGGCTTCACAGACGGTGACCCGGATCAGGTTGGCAAACGCTGGATGCAGTGGCCGGTGCACGGCAATCCGGTGATCCAGCAGATGCTCCTGCAAGTGGTGAGCCGCCGCCGCAGTCGGCAACAACAGGCTGATGAAGTTGGTACCAGACGGCAGCACCCGGTAGCCCATCCCCCGCAACCGCTGGCTGAAGGCATCGCGCAGCAGGGCGTTGTTTTCCTGGATGGCTTCGGCGTGGTGCCGATCGTCCAGCGCCACGCGCGCGGCGTGCTGCACCAGGCCACCGACGGCGTAGTGAATGCGCACCTTGTCGAGCATGGCGATGGTCGCAGGATCGGCCAGCGCATACCCCAGGCGCAAACCGGCAAGGGCGTAGGCCTTGGACAGAGAACGCACCCGGATGCAGCCCTCAAGCACCCGCTCACTGTTCATCTGCAAGTCAGGGCAAAAGTCCAGGTAGGCTTCGTCCAGCAGTAAGGTGCAATCATCGGGCAAGGAAGACGCCAACTCCTGAACCGCTTCAAACGACCACCAACTGCCCGTCGGATTATCCGGGTTAGCCAGGTAGACCACCTTGGCGCCGCAACGCACGGCTTCAAGCAACAACCCAGGAATGTTCACTGCCAGGCTGGTGTCCGTGCGGTGATACGGGGTTTCGACCACCTCACACCCCGCCGCTTTGGCGAAATACGCAAAGGTTGGATAGGTGCCAGCACTGCATATCACCCGGTCCCCCGGCGCGCACAAGGCTCGAATGCACAACGCCAGGACCGCATCGGCGCCGCTGTCCAGGCACAGATGCGCCGGGTTGAAACCGTGAGCCGCCGCCAGTGCCTGGCGTAGGGCAAAGGCTTGCGGATCGCCATACAGCCGTGCGTGTTCGCAAAAGTCATTGCCGTAGCGCTCGCGCAACGCGGTGAGTGGCGCGTCGAGGCATTCATTGCCGCCCAGGCGCAAGTCGACCTGCCTGCCCGTGCGCTGTTCAAAGGCGACCATGCCAGGAAACGGGTTGGGGTTGTCCAGGCCCGTCAGATGGCTGGCAAAACGATTGACCATAAGGTTCATTCCGGAAAAGTGCAGGGCTGGCCTTGCCAGTTGGTGTACTGCAGGTATTCACCGTCGCTGCGTCGCTGCAGGGTCGGCAGACCGTTCAGCAGATCCAGGGGCACGGTGTATTTGCCGGTTTTGTGAGGCAGTACGTATTCAGGCACGGCGATATTCGACAGCCTGCGCTTCATGCGGCTGACCAAGGCCACGGCGTCGCTGATGTCGGTACGGAAGGCCTGGGAACCGGGTGAGAACGGCATGAAGTGATACAAGTAGTGCGGCTGGATGCCGTGCCGGTAGAGGGTCAGGCACAACTCGGCCATCGTGTCGTAGTCGTCGTTGATGCCACTGAGCAATGGGATGTTGGCGAACAGGATCGGGCACACGCTGCGCAGGCGCTTGGCTGCTTGCAGGAAGTCTTCCGTGACTTCCCGGGGGTGGACGATATGCAAGCCTATGGCAGTGACGTCGTGCCGCCCGAGGACCTCCACGAGTTGATCAGTAATACGGTAGGGGTTGAAGGTCAGCGCACGGGTGTGCAGGCGGATGATCAGGTTGGGGCGAATCGCTCGCAGGTCGCCAAGGTAGCCATCCAGGTGTTTGTCGGAATGCATCAACGGCTCGCCGCCACTGAGGATCACTTCATCGAGCTGCGGGTTCTGACGGATGTAGTCGAGCGTATCGAGCCAGTCCTGCTTGCGCATTGAGCTTTTAACGGTCTGTTTTTCCAGGGTGCGCAAGGCTTCGTAACAGAACTGGCAATACGCGTGGCAGACGTTGGCCAGGCGCAGGATGACCCGATTGTCGTATTTGTGCTGACAGATCGGCGTCACCATTTCGTCGGGCAATTCCCAGTTTTCCGACTCGCCGTCGTAGCCCAGGGCCTCGGCGGCAGGGGTGCTGTTCCAATCGGGAATCAATTGACGCCAAAAGGGGTCATCTGTCAGGGGGCGCCGATGCTGATCAACCTTGATCAGGCCCAGGGTGTAAGGAGTTACCGTAAGTTTGCGGTCTTCCAGGTGCTGGCCAATGCGCTGCAGCCAACCATCCTGTGCCAACCCCGGAAAGTAGCCCAGCAGCTCATCAAGCTTGGTCACTGCATTGCGCTGTTGCCATTTCCAGTCGCTCCAGTTGTCGAGGTCGGTCACGGCCAAGGGCTGACTGTTGCGGGGTGCCAATACCGACGGTGACAAAACGTGCGTCATCACTATTCCTCCTGAATTAAGCTGACAGTCCGTCAGGCTTACTCCAGAAATCCCGGCAACCCAAAAACAGTGCTGGTCCTGCTGTGATAACTGTTAGAAGATTTGCCCTAACACTTCATGGTCAGGGTCACAGGGATGGAACTCATACTAGACCGCTCACCAAAGACTGCCGTCATCGAACAGCTGGTGAGTGCCATCAAGGAGGCTATCGGGCGTGGCGAGATCAAGCCCGGGCAGCGTTTGCCGTCCATTCGCGAGCTCAGCGCCAGGCACGACCTGAGCTTCCATACCGTCGTCAGCGCTTACGAGCGCCTGGAAATCAATGGGTGGATCAGCGCCAGCCAAGGCCGTGGTTTTTTCGTCGAGGCCCAGGCGAGCAAACCACCGGCGCCTGCCCAGATGGCGCCCCTGGAAGCCATTGACCGAGGAAACTTGAACGCCTTCTGGCGGATCTTCCATGGCGATGCCTACAGCATGAAACTGGGCTGCGGCTGGCTGCCGCCGGCTTGGCGCGACACCCAGGCCCTGGCGAGGATCATCCGCCGTACGGCCAACTTCGCCCACAGCTCGCTGATCGAATACGGCGATCCACTCGGTCATTTGCCGCTGCGCCAGAACCTTGCCCAACACCTGCACAACAGGCTGGCCTTAACGGTCAACCCCGATCAGGTGCTGACCACCCTCGGCGCCACCCAGGCGCTGGACCTGGTGATTCGCAAACTTATCGAGCCCGGCGATTGCGTACTGGTGGACGACCCCTGCAACAGTAACCTGGTGCAACTGCTGGCCCTGCGCGGTGCCACGGTGGTCGGCGTCGCGCGGCTGCCTGACGGCCCGGATATCGAAGCACTGGAAAAAACCCTGGCCAGCCGAACCGTAAAAGCCTTCTTCATCAACTCGCAATTTCACAACCCCACCGGCTCATCGTTGAGCCCGCACAGGGCTTTCCAGATTTTACAGCTGGCTTATCAGTACGATCTGCTGCTGGTGGAAGATGACGTTTACGGCGACCTGACCGGCGAACACGGCACGCGGCTGGCGACCCTCGACGGCTTGCGCAAAGTGATCTACATCAGCAGCTTTTCCAAGACACTCTCGGCCAGCCTAAGGGTGGGCTATTTGGTGGCACCGCCCCACCTGATTGCAGCGTTGGCCGACTTGAAACTGCTGACCAGCGTCGCCGTGCCGAGCTTCTGCGAGCGTTTTCTCAGCACGATCCTGTCGGACGGTATTTACGAACGGCACTTGAACCTGGTTCAACGCAAATTGCAGACCCACCAGGCGATCGCTCAAGCGAGTTTCCAACGCTGGGGCTGGGAGATCTTCCACCTGCCCGATGGCGGGTTGTTTCTCTGGATACGCCACCCCGAACTGACTCAAACCGATGACTTCCTTGAACGCGCCTACAAGCAGGGCATCCTGCTGGCGCCCGGCCAGTTGTTCGACGCCAATGGTCTCAAGAGCCCCTGGTTGCGCATCAACGTCGCACACCTGGACCCGGCCAAAGCCCAGCGGCTGTTCCAGAAGCCTTTCGGTTGAGTCATGCAGGCCTCTGCTCAGTCGACGTCGGGCAGCCACAGCACCACAAGCACGCCGCCGGCAACGTTGCCGATCTGTAGCCCGCCGTTATGCAACTGCATCACTTCTTGCACGAAGTTCAATCCCAGCCCGGTGCTCTTGCGCCCGCTCACAGGCCGTGGCAACGAGTAAAAACGCTCGCTCAAGCGCGGTAGGGCATAGTCGGGAATCGGCTCAGCCTGGTTGAACAGGCTCACCTCAATCTTGTTATCCCGGCGCTGCGCCGAGAAGCGCAGCGTGCCGCCAGGGGGCGTGAAATCCAGCGCATTTTCCAGCAGGTTGCCGAGGGCCTGTTGCAGCAGAAAGGGCTCGCCAAACAGCTGCACATCCGCGGCGATCCCTTGCTCCACGTGCAAGTCGAAGCGCTGGATACGCGCACATTGAGCGTTGAGTACGTTGTCCACCATGGTTGCCAGCGGCACCGCCACTTGCTCTTCCAGGCCTTGGCGCTGCTCGACCTGCGCCAGGTTCAGCAGGCGCTCGATCAACTGCTGCAGGCGCGCACTTTCGCTGTCGATATTGCCGACAAAACGCTGCTGCTGCTCGCGGCTCATATCGCCCTGCAACAGCTCCGCCGCGCCACGAATCGCCGCCAGCGGGCTTTTCAGTTCGTGGGTCAGGGTGTGCACGTAATGTTCGACGTAGGCCTTGCCCTCCAGCTGCGTGCGCATGTGCTCCACGGCCGTGGACAGCTGCTTCAACTCGCCGCCCCGGTAGTGAGGCAACTCAGCGCGCCGGCCTTCGCTGACAGCCTCTGCGTACGCCGTGAGCCGGCGCAGGGCCACGCTCAGCCACCATGACAGCAACGCACCGAGCAACAGACCGAGAATCACCAACCCGGCGCCGTACCACAGCAGGCGGCGTTCGGTACGGTCCACATAAGGCTGCAATGAACTGTTGGGCTTGGCCACGGTGACCACGCCGATGATCTGGCCGTTGTCACGGATCGGCGCGCCCACGTGCATCACCGACGACGCCGGGTCGTCCAGTTCGCTGCGGGTGGAACGGGCGCCGTACTCGCCGCGCAGAGTCAGGTACACGTCGTTCCACTTGGAGTAGTCCTGGCCCACCGCCTCGCCCGTGGAATCGAGCAACACCGTGCCTTTTGCGTCGGTGACGTAGATACGGTGATTAACCTGGTTTTTCGGCAGGCCCCAGATTGTCGCGCCCGGCTGGCGGTTGCCGTAGGCCTTGAGCAGTTCGGGCCAGTGGCTTTGGCCGAGGGTGCCGTTTTTTACGTCATCGCGCAGGATCTCGGCCAGCAGGTTGGCGGTGTCCACCAGGGTTTCTTCGGTGGACTGGCGCACGCCCGGGCGGATTTCCTTCATCACCGTGCTGAGCACAAAGTAGCCGGTGAGACCGATAAACAGCGCGTACACCAGGAAGATCCGCAGCCCCAGGCGCATCAGCTATTGCTCGGGCTGTAGCTGTAACCGAGGCCGCGGTGGGTCTGGATCGGCTCGGCATCGGCGGCCACGATCCGCAGTTTGCTGCGCAGGCTTTTGATATGGCTGTCGATATTGCGCTCATAGCCGGCATCCGCCGCCACGCCCACCGCATCCAGCAACTGCTCGCGGCTGAACACCCGCTCGGGTTGCTCCAGCAGGCTTTGCAGCAGGCGGAACTCATGGCGTGTGAGGCCCAGCGGCTGGCCGCGATAAGCGATCTGCATGCGATCCAGATCAACCTGGAACACCGTGGGCGCAGTGCCCGGGCCGATGCGCTTGAGGATCGCCCTGACCCGCGCCGTCACCTCCCGAGGGCTGAACGGCTTGACCACATAATCGTCGGCGCCGATCTCCAGCCCCACCACGCGGTCGATCTCGCCATCCCGCGCACTGAGGAACATCACCGGCACTTCACTGAAACGGCGCAGTTGCTTGCAGGTTTCAAACCCCGTGATGTCGGGCAGGCCGATGTCGAGGATGACCAAATCGGCCGGTGTCTGACGCTGATGGGCCAGCGCTTCCTGGCCGAGGCTCAGCCAGGTGGTGGTGAAGCCCTCGCCTTGCAGGGCAAAAATCAGCGTGTCGGCGATGGCCGCTTCGTCTTCGACAATCAGGATATGCGGCATGGTGGTCCGTCAGCAGTCCGGTTTGTCAGCAGTGTAACGACGGGCCGGGTTTACCGCTGCACCGAATTCACGCAGGGCCTTGGCGCCGATCAGCAGCGGGTAGTTGAAACTGCTGCGGTCGGTGAGGTTGACCTCGACAGTGCGCTTGACGTTGCCCAGGCACATTTCCAGGTCGATCACCGGGCGCTTGGCCACGGTGGCTTCGTCCTTGTCGTCGTCTTCATCGGCGCGGCTCTTGATCTTGCTGATGCGCGACACCTTGTGTTCGTAGACTTTGTCACTCGCGTCCTTGCCGCCGAGGCGGAAACGCACCCAGTCGTCACCGTCACGCTGGAAGGTTTCGATGTTGCGGGCCGACAGCGAGGCGGTCAGCGCGCCGGTGTCCATCTTGGCCTTGAAGGTTTGGCCGATCTCCGGCAGTTGGATGTATTCATAGCGACCGTAGAGGGTCGGTTCGGCGGCCATGACGGGCAAGGCAACCAGGGCAAAGGCGGCAAGGAGCAGTTTCACGAAGTGATTTCCTCGGAAAGAAGTAGGCGGATTCTAGACCGCAAAAGCGCCGGTTAGTTAGCTCGCTTGCAGCATACCCGGTACATTGTGAAACATTCGCCGGGCGATTTGCGATTTGGCCTCTAGACTCACCTCTCTTATGATGGCCCGCCCACCGGACACCAAGAGTTGCTTATGCGCCGCCTGCTCACCGGCTGTTTCGTCACACTGCTGCTATTGCTCAACACCCTGGTCCTCTTCGGCCCGTTGATGGTGTTTGCCCTGCTCAAGCTGATCGCCCCCGGCCGCTTGCGCGACTACATGTCCTGGGCGGTGATGTGGATCGCCGAGACCTGGGCCGAGATCGACAAGCTGATCTTCTCGCTGTGCATCCCGACCCAATGGGACATTCGCGGCGGCGATGACCTGCGCGGTGACACCTCCTACCTGGTGATCAGCAACCACCAATCCTGGGTGGACATCCCGGCACTGATCCAGACCCTCAACCGCCGCACGCCTTTCTTCAAATTCTTCCTGAAAAAAGAGCTGATCTGGGTGCCTTTCCTGGGCCTGGCGTGGTGGGCGCTGGACTACCCCTTCATGAAGCGCTACACCAAGGCCTTCCTGGCCAAGCACCCGGAACTGGCCGGGCAGGATCTGAAAATCACTAAAGAAGCCTGCGAGCTGTTCAAGCGCCAGCCGGTGACAGTGGTCAATTACCTGGAAGGCACGCGGTTCAGCGAAGCCAAGCGCAAACAGCAGGAGTCACCCTTTGCCCGGTTGCTCAAGCCCAAGGCGGGCGGCGTGGCGTTTGTACTGGCGGCGATGGGCGAACAGCTGGACGCGATCCTCGACGTCACCGTGGTGTATCCACAGGAGAAGATCCCGGGTTTCTGGGACTTGATCAGCGGCGCCGTGCCGAAGGTGATCATCGATATCCGCACCCGTGAGCTGGACCCGGCGTTGTGGCAGGGGGATTACGAGAATGATCCGGCATTTCGCCAGACTGTCCAGAACTGGGTGAACCAGCTCTGGATGGAGAAGGACGCGCGCATCGAACAGCTGCGCGCGACAGGACGTTAACCGCCAGTACCCCACGCCTGGGCCAGTTTGCCCAAGACCGAACTGCTGGCACCCTGGCCGCCCAGGTATTGCAGGATCACCGGCGCAAACTGGCCGATCATCCCACTGTCCATGCCCAGCGCGCTGAACGCGGTGTTCAGGTCGCTGGTGTTCTTCACGTTACCCAGCAGGCCATCGAGGCCGCTGGTCTTGCTGCCGCCACTCTGGCCGAGCATCCCGCTCAAGGCGCCGAGGCTGCCCAGGGAGTTGCTCCCCGAGAGTTGATCCAGGCCCGGTACGCTTTTGCCCAGTTGCGAGTAGTCGGTGCTGCTCAGCTGGTTCTTGGCCAGGCCCAGCATGGCGCCGGTGCCGCCCACGGCTTGTTCCGGGGTGACGTTCAATTGCGAGGTCAGGGCGCTCAGCAGGCCGGCGGTCTGGGAGCTGGGCGCTGCTGCCGCCGCCTTGTTGTTGCCCTGGGCGCCGGAGACGGCATTGGCCACGTCACCGAGGCTGAAACCTGCGGCAAACACCGGGCCAGCGGCCACACTCAGCAGGCAGGACAGGGCAAAACCGCGTGAAATCTTCATCAAGACAACCTCTGAAAGTAGGAGCTAAAAAGCAGGCGTTTGACTGACAGTCCCAAAGGAATGTTCCCACCTCAAGATTAGTTCAGAAAAAGCTGCATCCGGATTACGTGCTCGCGCGTATAACAGGCATGCACCGCCCGGAGTCGGATGGAATGAATGCAAGAGCTGAACTACCCTCTGCCTACCGTGCGCAGTCCCGTCGCTCTCGTTCGAGTGCTTGGAGAAGCCCTATTTCCATCAACGATGCTGATCCGCTGCGGCCCTTGCTGGCCCAATGCGCCCTGGGCAACCGCCAGGCGTTCGAAACCCTTTACCGCAGTGTCTCACCGCGCCTGCACGGTGTGGCCTTCCGTTTCATGGGCCGCTCGGACCTGGCCGACGAAGTGCTGCAAGAGGCCTTCGTGCGCATCTGGTACAACGCCTCGCGCTACGAGGCGCACCTGGCGGCACCGATGACCTGGATGGTCAACATCACCCGCAACCTGGCCATCGACCAACTGCGCAAACGCCGCGAGCAACCGCTGGCAGACGGCCAACAAGACGCGATGCTCGACGACAGCCCCAGCGCCCACGAACAGCTCGACAGCGAGCGTGACGCCCGCGCCCTCAACCGCTGCCTCGACACCCTGGACGGCATGCAACGCCAGTCCATCACCGTGGCTTATTTCCAGGGCCTGTCGTGCTCGGAACTGGCCGAACACCTGGCCGCGCCCCTGGGCTCGGTCAAATCCTGGATTCGTCGCGGCATGGAGCGCCTGCGCAGGTGCCTTGAATCATGAACTACCAAACCACCGCCCTGCGCCGCGCCCTCGCCGCCGACTACGCCATCGGCTTGATGCCGGCCACCGCGCGCCGACGTTTTGATGCCCTGTTGCTCGACGATGCCGCGCTGCGGGTCGAACTCGGCCACTGGCAGGACGCCCTCGCCAGCCTGACCGGCGCGCTGCCCGAACGGCCGGTGCCGGAACATGTGTGGGAGGGCATCAAGGCGCGCATCGAACCGCAGGTGCTGCATATGCCGGCGAAGAAACCGTTCTGGATGAGTTTCCGCGTGCTGGCTGCCGCCTGCGCCGTGGTAGTGGCGCTGTTGGTGGGCGTGCTGTACCAGCGCGATATCGGCCCCGAGTACAGCGCCACACTGGCCAGCGCCAACCAGCAACCGGCGCTGCAGATCCAGGCGTTTGGCGATCATTTGCAAGTGGAGGCGCTGTCACTGGCCGCCGTGGAACCGACGCGCGCCTTGGAACTGTGGGCTATCCCGGCTGGCGGTAAGCCGGTGTCCCTGGGCCTGGTGCCTGTTGCCGGCAAAGGTCGAATTCAGTTGAGCAAGGAGCAGCAGGCATTGCTCACCGCCCCGCTAACCCTCGCCGTCAGCCTGGAACCACAGGGCGGCTCGCCCACTGGGCAACCCACCGGCCCCGTGCTGTATCAGGGCCAATTGGCATCAATTTAAGCCGAGCCAAAACACCATGGGAGGGGGCTTGCCCCCGATAGCGGTGTTTCAGCCAACAAATAAGCGACTGACACTACGCCATCGGGGACAAGCCCCCTCCCACATTTGGATTTACGCGTGTTTGAGATTTACGCCGCGCTGAACAGCTTGTGCGGATCGATCACAAACTTCTTCGGCACACCCGCATCGAACTCGCCATAACCACGCGGCGCGTCATCCAGGCTGATCACCTGCACACCGACGATTTCGGCAATGTTGATTCGGTCCCACATGATCGCCTGCATCAACTGGCGGTTGTACTTCATCACCGGGGTCTGGCCGGTGTGGAAGCTGTGGGATTTAGCCCAGCCCAGGCCAAAGCGAATGCTCAGGCTACCCATCTTCGCGGCGGCATCCACAGCACCCGGGTCTTCGGTCACGTACAGGCCGGGGATACCGATCTTGCCTGCCACACGCACCACGCCCATCAGCGAGTTAAGCACAGTGGCAGGAGCCTCCGCCTTCACGCCTTCGTGACCATGACCACGAGCTTCGAAGCCTACGGCGTCGACCGCGCAATCCACTTCCGGCTCGCCCAGTAGTGCGGCGATCTGTTCGTGCAGCGGAGTGTCCTTGGACAGGTCGGCAATTTCAAAACCCTGGGCCTTGGCGTGGGCAAGGCGCACCGGGTTGACGTCACCGATGATCACCACCGCCGCACCCAGCAGGCGGGCAGAAGCGGCTGCGGCCAGGCCAACCGGGCCGGCACCGGCGATGTAGACGGTGCTGCCCGGGCCAACGCCGGCCGTCACAGCGCCGTGGTAGCCGGTCGGCAGAATATCGGAGAGGCAGGTCAGGTCGCGGATTTTCTCCATGGCCTTGTCGCGGTCCGGCAGTTTGAGCAGGTTGAAGTCAGCGTACGGCACCAGCACGTACTCGGCTTGGCCACCGGTCCAGTCGCCCATGTCGACATAGCCGTAGGCGCCACCGGCACGGGCCGGGTTGACGGTCAGGCACACGCCGGTGTGTTGTTCCTTGCAGGAGCGGCAACGGCCGCAGGCCACGTTGAACGGCACGGACACCAGGTCGCCGATTTTCAGGTTCTCGACGTCGCTGCCCTTCTCGATCACTTCGCCGGTGATCTCGTGACCGAGCACCAGGCCGGTCTGGGCGGTGGTACGGCCGCGGACCATGTGTTGGTCGGAGCCGCAGATGTTGGTGGAGACCACGCGCAGGATGACGCCGTGCTCAATCTTCCTGCCACGGGGGTCCTGCATTTTGGGATAGTCGATTTTCTGTACTTCGACCTTGCCGTTGCCGAGATACACGACACCACGATTACCAGACATGCTTTCACCTCGCTGTTGTTTTTATGGAACCACGTTGCCCAGGCAGGCAGCGCGTTTAAGTGCTCGGGTACAGATGCTGTTTCTTGTGTTGTTTATTAGGGCCTCATCGCAGGCAAGCCAGCTCCCACATTTGATCGGGTTCACACGGTCAAAAATGTGGGAGCGGGCTTGCCCGCGATAGCGATCTAAAGAACGACCGTGCGATTGGCGTTCAAGAACACCCGCCGCTCAATGTGATACCCCACCGCCCGGGCCAACGTCAGCCCTTCGATATCGCGCCCCTTGGCAATCAAGTCCTCGGGGTAGTGGCTGTGGTCCACCACCTCCACGCCCTGGGCAATAATCGGGCCCTCATCCAGGTCGTTGTTGATGTAATGCGCCGTGGCGCCCACCAGCTTCACACCCTTGTTGTACGCCTGGTGATACGGCTTCGCGCCTTTGAACCCCGGCAGCAACGAGTGGTGAATATTGATGGCCTTGCCATCGAGCTTGCGGCACAGCTCCGGCGACAGCACTTGCATGTAGCGCGCAAGGATCACCAGCTCGGCGCCGGTGTCTTCCACCACTTGCCACACCTGACGCTCCTGGGACGGTTTGTCGTTGGGGTCGAGGGGGAAATGGTAGTAGGGAATCTGGTGCCAGTCGGCCAACGGCTTCAAATCGGGGTGGTTGGACACCACCGCGACCACGTCCATCGACAGTTGGCCGATGCGTTGGCGGTACAGCAGGTCGTTCAGGCAGTGATCGGCCTTGGAGACCATGATCACCACTTTTGGCCGGTAGTTCGGCGCCGTCAGTTCGAAGATCATGCCGAAGGCTTCACCGCGCGTGGCCAGGCCATCGCGGAAAGCCTGCTCGTCAAACCCGTCGGGCTGGCGGAATTCCACACGAATGAAGAACCGACCCGAAAGGCGATCATCGAACGAATGGTGCTCGGTGACGTAGCAGCCCTGCTCGAACAGGTAGCGGGTGACCGCATCCACCGTGCCGAGCACGCTGGGGCAGTCGGCGGTCAAAATCCATGTGTCGGGTGCGCGGCTCATTGCAAAACACTCCTCAACCATCTGCATGCAACGCAACCTTGTAGGAGCCGGCTTGCCGGCGATGGCGTTCTCAAGACCGCTATCGCCGGCAAGCCAGCTCCCACAATGTCAGCGTTGCGTCATATCAGGCTTCTACGCTCAGGCCGAACTCGGCCGACGCATCCTGCAGCCACAACCACCAGTAGTCCGAGAAGCTGCGACGGATCAGCAGTTCCCACGTGTCTTCGGCCGTGTGGCGGATCACCAGTTGCGACTTGGCGAACACCGTGCCCACCGCCTTGCCCACCGGGAAGTTGTTGGGGTGCACGTCGTAGCTGGTGGACTTCATCAGCACATCGCGTACGTTCGGGCCGCGCAGTTCTAGGATCTGCTGGCCGCCGCTGACGTTGACGACCTGGATATGCAAATCACCCAGGGCGGCACGCAGGTTTTGCTCGGCGGCAAATTCTTCCCCACTTGGCACGACCAGTAGCCACTCATCCGGGCCGAGCCATTGCAGGCTGGTTTCACCCTTGACGATGACTTGCAGGGCGCCGGGCAATTCGATGCCCAGGGCCTTGTGTACGCCGGCCGCGAAGGCGGCGTCATGGCCGTCGCCACGAATCGTCAGGTGGCCCAAAAGTTTCTTTTCACGCACGGTCACGCCGGCGTTCTTGCGGCCCTTGCCGACCAGGCTGGCGAGGTCGGCATGGTGCAGCGACGACTCGGCCTTGGCACCGGAAGTGGGGCGTTGTTGGTAAACATTGGCTGCTGTCATGGAGCACCTGTTCTGAATGCTGTGCTGTCTGTTCGGGCCTCATCGCGGGCAAGCCCGGCTCCCACAGGGGAATGCATTCCAAATGTGGGAGCTGGCTTGCCTGCGATGCAGGCGACTCGGTCTGTCAGATGTTCTGGCGATCGCCTTTCGGGTCGAAGAACACCGAGGAAACAATCTCCGCCTCGATCACGCTGCCATCCGCTTGCGGTGAGAACACCCGCTCGCCCATGCGCTTCAAGCCGCCCTTCACCACCGCCATCGCGAACGAATAGCCGAGGGAGTTATGGGCATAGCTTGAGGTGACGTGGCCGACCATCTTCATCGGGATCGTCTGCTTCGGATCGAACACCAGCTGGGCGCCTTCCGGCAGCCACACTTTTGGATCGACCGGCTTCAAGCCCACCAGTTGCTTGCGCTCTTCGCGCACGCAGTCTTCACGGTTCATGCCGCGCCAGCCGATCCACGAGAACGGCTTGGTACGGCCGACGCACCAGCCCATGTTCAGGTCGTCCGGGGTCATCGAGCCGTCGGTGTCCTGGCCGACGATGATGAAGCCCTTCTCGGCCCGCAGTACGTGCATGGTTTCGGTGCCGTACGGGGTCAGGTTGTATTTCTTGCCTGCCTCGACGATTTTTTCCAGCACGCCCATGGCGTAGTCGGCCTGCACGTTGACTTCGTACGACAGCTCACCGGTAAACGAGATCCGGAACACGCGCGCCGGTACGCCGCCGACCAGACCTTCCTTCCAGGTCATGAACGGGAAGCCGTCCTTGTCCAGGTCGATGTCGGTCACTTCGCTCAACAGCTTGCGGCTGTTGGGCCCGGACAGGGTCATGGTCGCCCAGTGGTCGGTGACCGAGGTGAAGTACACCTTCAGGTCTGGCCATTCGGTCTGCTGGTAGATTTCCAGCCACTGCAACACGCGAGCCGCGCCGCCGGTGGTAGTGGTCATCAGGAAGTGGTTGTCGGCGATGCAAGCGGTCACGCCGTCATCGAAGACCATGCCGTCTTCCTTGCACATCAGGCCGTAGCGCGCCTTGCCCACGTCGAGCTTGGTCCAGGCGTTGGAGTAGATGCGGTTGAGGAACTCACGCGCATCCGGGCCCTGGATGTCGATCTTGCCGAGGGTGGACGCATCCAGCAGGCCGACGCTGTCGCGCACGGCCAGGCATTCGCGTTTCACCGCAGCGTGCAGGTCTTCACCGTTGCGCGGGAAATACCAAGGGCGTTTCCACTGGCCAACGTCTTCAAACTCGGCGCCGTTCTTCACGTGCCAGGCTTGCAGCGCGGTGTAGCGCACTGGCTCGAAGATGTGCCCACAGTGACGGCCCGCGACCGCACCGAAAGTCACCGGCGTGTAGTTCGGCCGGAACATGGTGGTGCCCATCTGCGGGATAGTCACGTTCAGCGAACGGGCGGCAATGGCCAGGCCGTTGACGTTGCCCAGCTTGCCCTGGTCGGTGCCGAAGCCCAGCGCGGTGTAGCGTTTGACGTGCTCGACCGACTCGAAACCTTCGCGGGTCGCCAGTTCGATGGCGGCGGCGGTCACGTCGTTTTGCAGGTCGACAAATTGCTTCGGCGCCCGTGCAGTCGGTTTGTCATGCGGTACCTGGTAGACAGCCAGTGTCGGCTCTTCCAAGCGGCTCAAAGCTTTTGGCAGAGTGCCTTCCACTGGTGCAAACCCGGCTTCGCTGGCCGCGCGCACGCCACCTTCAAAGCCGTCCGCCAGGGAATCACCGAGGCCGTAGACGCCGTTGATGCCCCCCACGCACACGCGTTTCTGCGGGGCTTCGCCCGGTACGAAACCGAGGATGTCTTCACGCCAGGTCGGCTTGCCACCCAGGTGCGAAGCCAAGTGAACCACCGGGCTGTAACCGCCGGAGCTGGCGACCAGGTCGCACTCCAGCCACTCGCCAGGGCTGGTGACTTTGTGGGCTTTCACATCAATCGCGGCCACGCGGGCAGCGGTGACGTGTTTGCTGCCACGGGCCTCGATCACGGCGCTGCCGGTGAGGATACGAATGCCTTTGGCACGCGCCTCTTCCACCAAGGCGCCGCGTGGGTTGTGGCGCACATCGGCCACCGCCACCACTTGCAGGCCCGCGTCGAGCCAGTCCAGCGCAACACGGTAGGCATGGTCGTTGTTGGTCGACAACACCAGCTTCTTGCCCGGTGCCACGCCGTAGCGGCGCACGTAGGTCGAAACGGCACCGGCCAGCATGTTGCCCGGCACGTCGTTGTTGCCGTACACCAGCGGACGCTCGCACGCGCCGGTGGCCAGCACCACACGCTTGGCGCGTACACGGTGAATACGCTGGCGCACCACACCAATCGGCGCACGGTCACCGAGGTGATCGGTGAGGCGTTCGTGAATGGTCAGGAAGTTATGGTCGTGGTAGCCGTTGACGGTGGCGCGAGGCAGCAGCACCACGTCCGGCAGGGCTTTCAATTCAGCAATGACGCTGGCGACCCATTCGGCGGCCGGCTTGCCGTCGAGGCTTTCGCGGGAATCGAGCAACGAGCCGCCGAACTCTTCCTGCTCATCGGCGAGGATCACACGGGCACCGCTGCGCGCCGCTGCCAGTGCAGCAGCCAGGCCTGCAGGGCCTGCGCCGACGACCAGCACGTCGCAGTGACGGTTCATGTTGTCGTAGGTGTCCGGATCGTTCTCGGTCGGCGAACGGCCAAGGCCAGCTGCCTTGCGGATGTACTTCTCGTACGTCATCCAGAACGATTGCGGGTACATGAAGGTTTTGTAGTAGAAACCCGGCGGCATCAGCTTGCCGCCGACCTTGCCGAGAATGCCCATCACGTCATTGTTGACGTTCGGCCAGCCGTTGGTGCTGGTCGCGACCAAACCTTGGTACAGCGCCTGTTGCGTGGCGCGCACGTTAGGGATCTGGGTGGCTTCGGTGGCGCCGATCTGCAGCACCGCGTTCGGCTCTTCGGCGCCGGCCGCAAAGATGCCGCGAGGGCGCGAGTACTTGAAGCTGCGGCCGATGATGTCGACGCCATTGGCCAGCAGGGCTGCGGCCAGGGTGTCGCCTTCAAAGCCTTTGTAGGTCTGGCCGTTGAAGCTGAAGGTCAGGACTTTATTACGGTCGATCCGGCCACCGTTGGACAGGCGATTGGTCTGGCTCATACCTTCTCTCCAGAGGCCTTGGCGGTGAATTGTGGCTTCTCACCGATCTTGTAGGTTTCAAGAATTTCGTAGGTCAGGGTGTCACGCGTGGCGTTGAAGTACTGGCGGCAACCGGCAGCGTGAATCCACAGCTCGTGGTGCAGGCCACGGGGGTTATCGCGAAAGAACATGTAGTCGCCCCACTCTTCATCGGTGCAGGCATTCGGGTCCAGCGGGCGCGGGATGTGCGCTTGGCCGGAGGCGTGGAATTCCTCTTCGGAGCGCAGTTCGCCACAGTGAGGACAGAAGATATGCAACATAGGGAATTTCTCCTGTTAGTGGGCGACGGCCGCAGCGCCGTGTTCGTCGATCAACGCACCGTTGTGGAAACGGTCGATGGAGAAAGGTGCCGCCAACGGGTGCATCTCACCCTTGGCCAGGCTGGCGGCAAACACGTTGCCTGAGCCTGGGGTGGCCTTGAAGCCACCAGTACCCCAACCGCAGTTGAAGAACATGTTCGGTACCGGGGTCTTGGAGATGATCGGGCACGCATCCGGCGTGGTGTCGACGATGCCGCCCCACTGACGGTTCATGCGCACGCGCGACAGCACCGGGAACATCTCGACGATGGCCTGGATGGTGTGTTCGATCACCGGGTACGAGCCACGCTGGCCGTAGCCGTTGTAGCCGTCGATACCGGCGCCGATCACCAGGTCGCCCTTGTCGGATTGGCTGATGTAACCGTGTACGGCGTTGGACATGATCACGCTGTCGATAATCGGCTTGATCGGCTCCGACACCAACGCTTGCAGCGGGTGGGACTCAATCGGCAGGCGGAAGCCCGCGAGCGAGGCCATGTGCCCAGAGTTACCGGCGGTGACCACACCGACGCGCTTGGCGCCGATAAAGCCCTTGTTGGTTTCCACGCCGATGCACACGCCGTTTTCCTTGCGGAAACCGATCACTTCGGTCTGCTGGATCAGGTCCACGCCCAGTGCGTCAGCCGCACGGGCAAAGCCCCAGGCCACGGCATCGTGACGGGCCACGCCGCCACGACGTTGCACGGTGGCGCCCAGCACGGGGTAGCGGGTGCTCTTGGAGCAGTCGAGGTACGGGATCTCGTCGGCCACTTGCTTGGCATTGAGCAGTTCGCCGTCCACGCCGTTGAGGCGGTTGGCACTCACGCGGCGCTCGGAATCACGGATGTCTTGCAGGGTGTGGCACAGGTTGTACACACCACGCTGGGAGAACATCACGTTGTAGTTCAGGTCCTGGGACAGGCCTTCCCACAGTTTCATCGCGTGTTCGTACAGGTGCGCCGACTCGTCCCACAGGTAGTTGGAACGCACGATGGTGGTGTTGCGCGCGGTGTTACCGCCGCCCAGCCAGCCTTTCTCGACCACGGCCACGTTGGTGATGCCGTGCTCTTTAGCCAGGTAATAGGCGGTCGCCAGACCATGCCCGCCGCCGCCGACGATGACCACGTCGTAGACCTTCTTGGGGGTCGGCGTGCGCCACATCTTCTGCCAGTTTTCGTGGTGGCTGAGTGAGTGCTTGAAGAGGCCGAAGCCCGAGTAGCGTTGCATAGTCATTACTCCAAAACCGCGCTCAGCGATAAACCGGGAAATCAGCGCACAGGGCAGACACGTGCTTGGCCACGTTGGCCTCGACGTCGGCGTCGCCGAGGTTGTCGAGGATGTCGCAGATCCAGCCAGCCAGTTCGATGCACTGCGGCACTTTGAAACCACGCGTGGTCACCGCCGGGGTGCCGATGCGCAGGCCCGAGGTCACGAACGGCGACTGCGGGTCATTCGGCACGGCGTTCTTGTTGACGGTGATGTGGGCGCGGCCCAGGGCGGCGTCCGCCTCTTTGCCGGTAAGGCCCTGACGGATCAGGCTGACCAGGAACAGGTGGTTGTCGGTGCCGCCGGACACAACATCGTAGCCACGTTTGATAAACACGCCGGCCATGGCCTGGGCGTTGTCGATCACTTGTTGCTGATAGGCCTTGAAGCCAGGCTCCAGCGCTTCCTTGAAGCACACGGCCTTGCCGGCGATGACGTGCATCAGCGGGCCGCCCTGGGCGCCCGGGAACACGGCAGCGTTGAGTTTCTTTTCGATCTCTTCGTTGGACTTGGCCAGGATCAAGCCGCCCCGTGGACCGCGCAGGGTCTTGTGGGTGGTGGTGGTGACCACATCGGCATACGGCAGCGGGTTCGGGTACAGGCCAGCGGCAACCAGGCCGGCGACGTGGGCCATGTCCACGAACAGCAGCGCGCCGACCTTGTCGGCGATCTGACGGAAGCGTGGGAAATCCAGGGTCTTGGAGTAGGCAGAGAAACCGGCCACGATCATTTTTGGCTTGTGCTCCACCGCCAGGCGCTCGACTTCGTCGTAGTCGATCAGGCCGGTGTCGGTGTTGATGCCGTATTGCACCGCGTTGTACAGCTTGCCCGAGGACGACACTTTGGCGCCGTGGGTCAGGTGACCGCCGTGGGCCAGGCTCATGCCCAGGATGGTGTCGCCGGCGTTGATCAGGGCCAGGTACACGGCGCTGTTGGCCGAGGAACCGGAGTGCGGCTGCACGTTGGCGTAATCGGCGCCGAACAGTTGCTTGGCGCGCTCGATGGCCAGGGCTTCGACCTTGTCCACGTGCTCGCAGCCACCGTAGTAGCGCTTGCCCGGGTAGCCTTCGGCGTATTTGTTGGTGAGGCCGCTGCCTTGGGCTTCCATCACGCGTTTGCTGGTGTAGTTCTCTGACGCGATCAGCTCGATATGATCTTCCTGACGTTGCTCTTCGGCATTCATGGCCGCCAGCAGTGCGTCGTCATATCCCTGGATCTGGTCTTTTTTGCTGAACATCGCGTCTCTCCCAGCCTTTCGTATTGTTGAGGCCCTCGCAGGGCCCTTTGATGCGATGGTAGGGCTGGTGCAGACAGGTCAAATGCCTACGCACGCCACGCAAAGGTGCGTTTACGACATTCATTGAGCGGCGCAGAACAAATGTGAGAATGGGCCTGTATGGGCGCTGGCTTTTGTGGGAGCTGGCTTGCCTGCGATGGCATCACCACCGTTTAGCTGAGAGACCGAGGTGTCTGCATCGCAGGCAAGCCAGCTCCCACACAAGCCCGCCCCACAGGGGGTTAGGCGATGATCTGGCGGACGAGTAACAGCAGCAGGAAATGCAGGGGATAGAGGACATAAGCCCAACGCCGCATGGCCGGTGGCGAGACGTTTTTGGCACGTCGCAACAGAAACAGACCAGCCAATGGCGCAATCAGACATGCCGCCAACCCCATCAATGCGACCGGCGTGCCGCTCTCGAGCAAAATCTGCCATTGATTGGCGGCCACGCAAACCACCCCCGGCAGCAGGTTGAAATACCAGGCACGACGAAACACCAACAGCATCGCCAACGGCAACAACACACCGAAAAAACCGAACATCAACTGCGCGGAAAACACAGCGGCAATCATGACGGCAATCAGCGCCAATCCTCGATCAAAAAGCGTCTTCTGCTGCCATCCTCGGGCAACCAGCAGGCCCAGCGCCAAGGTCGGCAATACGTTCAACGTATCGGCATCGTCGATAAACAGGCGGTATGGCACTTCACTGATCGCGCTGAACAGCAACAGCCACCCCAGGTAGCGCCATTGACCGGTCACGGGTGCATTTCGTGCGCGGTGCAGATTCGCTGCAATCGCCAGGCAAAACCACGGAAACGCCAGGCGCCCCGGCACGTACAGGCCATCCAGGCTCAAGCCGACATACCGCAGGTGGTCCAGCACCATGCACAGCAGGGCCAGCCACTTGAGCAAATCCAAAGCGCCATCACGGACGCGTCCGACAGGAATCGTTTCAGTACCGTGCATAATTCCCCAGTTACTTTGCATTTACAGAGCGTGCGCACCCGCGACAATCTTGGTTACAGTGCGCACCAACATCGACCACAGGAATGGGCCATGACCGACAAGAGCCAACAATTTGCCAGCGACAACTATTCCGGCATCTGCCCGGAAGCCTGGGCCGCCATGGAACAAGCCAACCAGGGCCATCAGCGTGCCTATGGCGACGATGAATGGACCCACCGCGCCGCCGACGGTTTCCGCAACCTGTTTGAAACCGACTGCGAAGTGTTCTTCGCCTTCAACGGCACCGCCGCCAACTCCCTGGCGCTGTCGTCCTTGTGCCAGAGCTACCATAGCGTGATTTGCTCGGAAACCGCCCACGTCGAAACCGACGAATGCGGCGCGCCGGAGTTTTTCTCCAACGGCTCCAAGCTGCTCACCGCCCGCACTGAAAACGGCAAGCTGACCCCGGAATCGATCCGCGAGATCGCCCTCAAGCGCCAGGACATCCACTACCCGAAACCCCGCGTAGTGACCCTGACCCAGGCCACCGAAGTGGGCAGCGTGTACACCCCGGAAGAAATTCGCGCCATCAGCGTCACCTGCAAGGAGCTGGGCCTGAACCTGCACATGGACGGCGCGCGCTTCTCCAACGCCTGCGCATTCCTTGGCTGCTCGCCAGCGGACCTGACCTGGAAAGCCGGCGTCGACGTGCTGTGCTTTGGCGGTACCAAGAACGGCATGGCCGTGGGCGAGGCGATCCTGTTCTTCAACCACAAGCTGGCTGAAGACTTCGATTACCGCTGCAAACAGGCCGGCCAACTGGCCTCGAAAATGCGCTTCCTCTCGGCCCCGTGGGTGGGCTTGCTGGAAAACGACGCCTGGCTCAAACACGCACGCCACGCCAACCATTGCGCGCAGCTGCTGAGCAGCCTGGTGGCGGATATCCCTGGCGTGGAATTGATGTTCCCGGTGCAGGCCAACGGCGTGTTCCTGCAGCTGTCGGAACCCGCCATCGCGGCGCTGACAGCCAAGGGCTGGCGCTTCTACACCTTCATCGGTAAAGGCGGCGCACGGTTCATGTGTGCGTGGGATACCGAGGAAGAGCGTGTAAGAGAACTGGCGGCGGATATTCGGGAAGTGATGGGCGCCTGATACTGGCGCAGTGCCGAGTCTGTTATTTGATATTTCTGACAGCAGCACGCTGCATTTTCATTGTCTAGCCTCTTGGAACCCGGAAGGAAAACGCCGCTGCAGCGGCTCTCCTTTCGGGTACGACAACCTGCCGAATGATCGGCCGGAAATGGACATCCAATAGAGAGCTAAGCCATGGAATATCAGAGCATCGGCAACACCCTGGAAAGCGACGGCAGCGTCAGCACCACCGTTATTGACTGGGATGAGTTCCGCAAATACGCAAAAGTCGGCGACACCATCCGCGAGCCATCAAGGACGTTGCGGATCTACGATAAAGTCTATGAATTGACAGCATCAGGTCAGCATTTCGTCGTACACATCTACGCCCAATAACCACCCCCCCATGTGGGAGCTGGCTTGCCTGCGATGGCGTCCTCATGATCGCCATCGCTGGCAAGCCGGCTCCTACAGGGGGCGGTGCAAGCCTTTAGAATTCGATGCGCACGTCGCCTTTCGGCACGCTGCAGCACGACAGGATGTAGCCCTCGGCTTCGTCTTCCTCGGTGATCCCGCCGTTGTGGTCCATCTCGACCTCGCCCCCCAGCTTCATCACCTTGCACGTGCCGCAGATGCCCATGCCGCAGGCTTTTGGAATCAACAGGCCAAGCTTGGCCGCCGCCGCATGCACGGTTTCGCCCGGGGCCACACGAATGCTTTTGCCCGAGGCAATGAATTCCACCTGGTGCAGATCCGCCAGGTCGATTTCCGGCGCGTCGGCGGCTTGTTCGGCTTGTTCGACTGCATCGGCACGGGCTTCCGGTGGCGTGGCACCGAAGGATTCCTCGTGATAACGCGTCATGTCGAACCCGGCCACTTCCAGCAGGCGCTTCACCGCGTTCATGTAGGGCGTAGGCCCGCAGCAGAACACTTCGCGCTCCAGGAAGTCCGGCACCATCAGTTCGAGCATCTTGTGGTTCAGGTAACCGCGATAACCGGCCCACGGCTCACCCAACCCGTGTTTCTCACAGATCAGGTGCAGGCTGAAGTTATCAATCCGCGACGCCATGTGCTCCAGCTCGCGGTGGTAAATGATGTCTTTGGGGGAACGGGCGCTGTGGATAAACGTCATGTCGACATTGGCGTTGGTGTCGTAAAACCAGCGCGCCATGGACATAACCGGCGTGATACCCACGCCGCCGCTGAGGTACAGCACTTTGGGGCTCGGGAAGTCGATGGCATTGAACAGGCCCACCGGCCCGTGCACCGCCAGCTCCTGGCCTTCATGCAGCGTGTCATGCAGCCAGTTGGACACCTTGCCGCCCGGCACACGCTTGATGGTCACCGAGAAGCTGTAAGGCACCGACGGCGAGCTGGAAATGGTGTAGGAACGCATGATCGGCTGGCCTTCGATTTCCAGCTCCAGGGTGACGAACTGCCCCGGCTTGAAAAAGAACAGGATCGGCTGGTCGGCCATAAAGCAGAAGGTGCGCACGTCCCAGGTTTCCTGGATGACTTTGACGCAACGGACAATGTGCCGACCATTGGCCCAGGTCTGGGTGGTTACCGGATTCAGGAAATTATTGGACATGTTGTTCTCCACCGCCGACATCGGCCTTATGGTGGCGATTCTGCGTAACGCCAGAACCACCCATTTACCTATCTGCGACATTCACATACTTATCGCGACCAGCCCCCAACGACCTAGGGTTGCGCGTCGGGAACAGATTGGGCCATGTCGCCCATGGATAAGGTTCGGCCCATCGGCGGCCCCACACTCGCTCCCAACAACGACGCTTTCTTTACGCCTTGCTGCACACCTGATTAGCCACTTATCTCGGCCACACAGAATGGCCATGAGGACCTACACGATGGACGTCACCGCAACCTTAAGCTTGGGCGATCCGCTGGAACCCGCACGCAAGGCCACCGCGCAAATGCTGCAAGAGCGCGAGCGCACCTTTTCGCTGCCACAGCCGTTCTACTCTGATGAGCGGTTGTTTGATATCGACATGCAGGAGATCTTCCAGAAAGAGTGGCTGATCGCCGGCATGACCTGCGAAATCCCCACCAAGGGCAACTACCTGACCCTGCAAGTGGGCAAGAACCCGATCATCGTGATCCGTGGCGCCGAAGGCGTGGTACATGCGTTCCACAACGTCTGCCGCCACCGTGGTTCGCGCTTGTGCACCAGCGACAAGGGCAAGGTCGCCAAACTCGTGTGCCACTACCACCAGTGGACCTACGAGCTGGACGGTCGCCTGCTGTTCGCCGGCACCGAGATGGGCGCCGACTTCGACATGAAGCAATACGGCCTGAAGCCGGTGAACGTGAAAACCGCCGGCGGCTACATCTTCATCAGCCTGTCGGAGAACCCGCCGGCCATCGATGACTTCCTGTCGACGCTCACCCACTACATGGAACCGTACGACATGGAAAACACCAAGGTGGCGGTGCAAACCACCTTGATGGAAAAAGCCAACTGGAAACTGGTGCTGGAAAACAACCGCGAGTGCTACCACTGCAACGCGTCGCACCCGGAGCTGCTGAAAACCCTGCTGGAATGGGACGACGTCACCGATCCGCGTGCCGACCAGGCCTTCAAGGACCACGTCGCCGCCTCCGCCGCTGCCTGGGATGCCGAGAAGATCCCTTACGCCCACGCCAGCTTCGGCCTGCGTAACCGCATCGTGCGCATGCCGCTGCTCAAGGGCACCGTGTCGATGACCATGGACGGCAAGCAAGGCTGCGCCAAGCTGATGGGCCGCATCAAGAACCCGGACCTGGGCTCGATGCGCATCCTGCACCTGCCCCACTCCTGGAACCACTGCATGGGCGACCACATCATTGTGTTCACCGTGTGGCCGATCAGCGCCCAGGAAACCATGGTCACCACCAAGTGGATCGTGCACAAGGACGCGGTGGAAGGCGTGGACTACGACCCGGCGCGCATGCGCGAAGTGTGGGACGCCACCAACGACCAGGACCGTCGCCTGGCCGAAGAAAACCAGCGCGGCATCAACTCCACCGCCTATCAGCCTGGCCCGTACTCCAAGACTTACGAGTTCGGCGTGGTGAACTTCGTGGACTGGTACAGCGAGCGCATGCTCAGCAACCTGGGGGCGGCGCCAGCGCCTTACCTCAAGGGTGTGGCAGTACACGAGTAACAGAGCCCACAAAGACCAAACTGTGGGAGCTGGCTTGCCTGCGATAGCGGCGGTGAATTCACTGCACTCATCGCAGGCAAGCCAGCTCCCACATTTGCATCTGCACAGTGTTCAAAATTTGATCAAACCTCTTGAAACCCTTTAACGCCCTGCCCTCCAGCCGTTACCCAACAACTTATCCACAAAGCCACCCACAGCAATTGTGGGCAACTGCGCCATTCACCTGAATTTAATTGAAGAAAATCCGTGACTTATTCAACTCATGGGTTTCAGCATGCATTGCTCACTTATTGATCAAAAACCTACAAACCCCGTAGATAGAGGCCTGTAGCAGTACGCAAACACCTTATCCACAGAGCCACCAACAGAGATTGGGTGTAACTTCAAAAACGTTGTGGAAAACCCTATCAAACCGTCATGAACCGGGGGTTTTCACGGTTTCACAGTAAAATTGGTCATTTTTTACCCAAGTCTGTGTAAGCCACGTTTTATAAGGCCCTCAGCCGATAGCGAACATCTTATCCACAGAAGCGCCAACAGACTTTGGGGGCAAGTCTGTGTGTAAACGCGGTTTCACACAGGGAAAAAACCCAGGAAAAACCGCCAGTTAGCCTGGTTGTTTTTCGTGCAGGGGGCTGGAGGGCTTGATTTGCAAGGGGTGTGGACAGCCGCGAACAGGTTATCCACAGACGGGTCAACAGGGATTGTGGGTAATCTAGCGAACACCGTAAAAACAAATGTGGGAGCGGGCTTGCCCGCGAAGGCGGTGGGTCAGTCAACGCTTGTATCGAAGACCTACCGCCATCGCCGGCAAGCCGGCTCCTACAAGGCTTGGGGGTGGCTGGGTTAGCGTACGACGCCTTCTTCAACCAGCAGCTTGAGGATGGCTTCGGCACCCGCCTCCGGGCTGAGGCCCTTGAGCACTTGCCCGCCGCCGCCACTGGCCTTGGCCGTCGCGGCTTTCATCCGATCGGCACCGCTCTTGGCCTTGATCACCTTGAGGCGCTTGGGCCGAGGTTTGGCCGGTTGCAGCACGGCGCCTGTGAATAACTCGTCCTCCTCCACCTCGACCTCATGGGCTGCCAGCTCGCCGCGTTGCGCGGGGCCGTAGGCACTTTGCCGGGGCTTGGGCGCCGCGTTATCCACCGTGGCCAGGAAGGGCAAGCGCACCTTCAAGCGGCGCCGCTGGCCACGCGGCAAGGCTTGCAGCACATGGGCCACGCCGCCGTCGATGGACTCCACTTGCGCCAGCCCGACGATCAACGGCCAGCCCAATTGTTCGGCAAGCAGGAACGGCAGCATGCCCGAACCTTCGCCGGTTTCCGCCTGACTGCCGGCGAGCACCACCTGGGCACCTGCCTCGCGCAGGTAGTCGCTGAGCACCGGCAAGGCATCGCTGCCCGCCGGTTGCTCCAATACCTGCAGTTGGGGCAACCCCATGCCCAGGTAGCTGCGCAGGGTCGGCTCGTTGATGTTGCCAGCATGCAGCACCTGCAACTTATCCCCAGCCATTTGCAGGCCCAGTTCGACGGCGCGCGCATCCTGCTCGGCACGGCGCGGGCGCCCCGAAGTGGGGTGGGCGCCGATGGACACCAGGCTGATTACATTCGTGGTCATGGCCAACTCCTTAAGCTGCATCGCGCTTGGCGCCGTTGCGGTAGGCCTCGACCGCTGCGATCAAGGCGTGCAGGATCGCGGCGCTTTCGCCAATCACCGACAGGTCGGCACGCTTGATCATGTCGCAGCCCGGGTCCAGGTTGATCGCCACCACCTTGTCGCAGGCACCAATGCCCTGCAGGTGCTGGATCGCGCCGGAAATGCCCACCGCCACATACACCCGTGCCGTGACCCAGGTGCCGCTGGCGCCGACCTGACGATCACGCGCCATGAAGCCGTCGTCCACCGCCACCCGCGAAGCGCCTTCGGTGGCGCCCAGTGCAGCGGCGGTCTGGTGGAACAGCGCCCAGTCCTTCACGCCGTTGCCGCCAGAGAAAATGAATTCCGCCTCGGCCATGGGAATCGCCGCCGGGTCCACCGCCACTGCGCCGAGGTCTTCGATACGCGGCAGGCTGCGGGCCAGGGGTGTGGATAACTCTACGGGCAAGGCTTCGTGACGGGTTTCGCTGACCGGATCGGCGCACTCGGCAGCCGCCAGGATCAGGCGCGGCAGAGGGCGGGCCAAGTCTTCCTGGCCAGCGCCGGCGCGGCCAATGCACTCGTTGCCCTTGATCTGCCAGACACGGGTGGCCGGGCGTTCCTTGAGGCTGGCGGCAAACCGTCGGCCCAATTCGCCCCCGCCACTGCGGCTGTCGGGCAGCAGCCAGTGACGCGGGTTGAATTGGTTATCCACAGCCCGCAGGCCCTGGACACGTTGTTCCGGTGAATAACCGTCGAATGCGTGACCTTCCAACACCAGCAGGCGGTCGACGCCGGCTGCGGCAAACGCGCTTTCCTTGTGCTCGCCAAACACCACCGCCAGCACGGCGCCGTCGCTGCCGGCCAACTGCCGCGCCAGGCCGAGCAAGTCGCGGTCGTGGCTGCTCAGGCGGCCGCCGACCATGTCCGGCACCACGTTGATGTAGAACGCAGGCGTTGGCACCTGGTGCAACGGCAACTGCACTTCCACCGCCACCGTGCGCTTGGCCGCGCCACCCTGTTGGGCGCCGCTGCGGTCGATGCGCTTGATGCCGTTGGGGCCGATAAAACCGACGCCATGTACATGCTTGCGGATGACGCCGTTGGGCCCCATCCAGCTGTGTTGCACCGGCTGCATCGCCGCATGCAGCGGGTGCAGGCGGTTACGGGCGATCCATTCGGCCCGGGGGTCGCGGCGGATAATGTCGCTCATCAGTGCACCTCCGCAGACTTTTGTTGGACAGGGCGCTTTAAAGGAGCTTTTGCCGGTGCGACGTCTTCGAGCAAGGCATCAGCAACGAGCTCGGCAATATCTTTGATCAGTGGGCGCGGTTCGACCACACCCTCAAGCATCGCCGTGCACTGTGGACAGCCCACGGCCACCAGCTCGGCACCGGTTTCGCGGATGTCTTCCATGCGCATGTCCGGGATCCGTTGCTTGCCGGGAATGTCGGTGATTGGCGCCCCACCACCGCCACCGCAGCAACGTGAACGGAAGCCCGAGCGCTGCATTTCCTTGACCTCGATCCCCAACGCCCGCAGCACTTGGCGTGGCGCCTCGTATTCGCCGTTGTAGCGGCCCAGGTAGCACGGGTCGTGATAGGTCACGCTGTTGCCCTTGTGCTGGCCCAGGTTCAACGCGCCCTCGCCGATCAGCTCGGCCATGAAGGTGCTGTGGTGCTGCACGAGGTAGTTGCCGTTGAAGGCGCCGTATTCGTTTTTCAGCACGTGGAAGCTGTGGGGATCGCAGGTGACGATGCGCTTGAAGCAGTACTTTTCCAGCGTCTGGATATTGCGTGTGGCCAGCAGTTGGAACGTAGCTTCATCGCCCAGGCGCCGAGCCACATCGCCGCTGTCGCGCTCTTCCAGGCCGAGTACCGCGAAGTCCACATTGGCTGCTTTCAGCACTTTGACGAACGCACGCAAGGTGCGTTGGTTGCGCATGTCGAAGGCGCCGTCGCCGACCCAGAACAGCACGTCAGTGGTGCCTTTTTCGCTGAGCAAAGGCAGGTTCAAATCCGCCGCCCAGTTCAGCCGCCCGCCCGGTGCAAAACCGCCGGGGTTGTCGGTGGCGATCAGGTTTTCCAAAACTTCGGCGCCCTTGTTCGGGGTCGCGCCCTTTTCCAGGGTGAGGTGGCGGCGCATGTCGACGATGGCGTCCACGTGCTCGATCATCATCGGGCACTCTTCCACGCAAGCGCGGCAGGTGGTGCAGGACCACAGGGTTTCAGCGTCCACCAGGCCGTTGACGATCGGCTGATGCGGGTTACCGCTGTGTTCGCCAATGGCTTTGCCCGGGTAAGGGCTGCCGGCAAACTTTGCATCGGTACCACCGGCCAGGCCGACGACCATGTCCTGGATGAGTTTTTTCGGGTTCAGCGGTTGGCCGGCAGCGAACGCCGGGCACGCGGCTTCGCATTTGCCGCACTGCACGCAGGCGTCAAAACCGAGCAGTTGGTTCCAGGTGAAATCCTTGGGTTTTTCCACACCCAGGGGCGCGGTTTTATCGCTGAGGTCCAGCGGCTTCAAACCGGTGGAACGGCCACCGCCGAAGCGCTCGGCACGGCGGTGCCAGGCCAGGTGCAGCGCACCGGCGAAGGCGTGCTTCATCGGGCCGCCCCAGGTCATGCCGAAGAACATTTCGGACACGCCCCACAGCACACCCACGCTCAGCAAGGCGGCGAGCAGCCAGCCACCGAAGTCAGCCGGCAGAATCCCGGCCACCGGCAAGGTGACCAGGAAGAAGCTCACCGAGAACGCCATGAGGCTCTTCGGCAGGCGCATCCACGGGCCTTTGGACAGGCGTGACGGCGGGTTGCGACGGCGCAGGTACACAAACGTGGCGCCGACAAACATCAGCACCGAGGCCAACAGCAAGGCATAACCGAGAATGCGGTTATGCAGGCCGAAGCCGTGCACCAGAATGGCGAGCAGCGCCGACAGCACAAACCCGAGCGCCGTGGCGACGTGGGTGTTGGCGATGTATTTGTCGCGGGCGACCACATGGTGCAGGTCGACCATGTAGCGCTTGGGCATGGCCAAAAGGCCGCCCAGCAAGTCGACCTTGGACGCACGGCCACGGCGCCACATGTTCACCCGGCGCAGGGCGCCGAGGACGGCGAGGCCCAGGGCGGCGAACAGCAGGATGGGAAGAAGGGTGTTCAGCATGGTGAAGCTCCCAAAGACCTCGGGGTCTTGCAGGTCGAGATGCCTTGCTCAATTCCTGTGGGAGCGGGCTTGCCCGCGATTGCAGTGTGTCAGTCAACAAAGATGTCTACTGAACCACCGCTATCGCGGGCAAGCCCGCTCCCACAGGGTTCTCCACAAGCCGTCAGAAATCCTTGCACAGGCGCAGGGCGTCATAGATCGCAGCGTGGGTATTGCGCTGCGCCACACAGTCACCGATGCGGAACAGCAAGTACCCGTCACCCGCTTCGCTCAAGCACGGTTGCGGCTTGATCGCGAACAGGGCTTCGACGTCGATCTGGCCCTTGTTGCGCGAGCCTTCCTTGAGTGCGTAGTAGATGGCTTCGTCCGGACGCACGCCGTTCTCGACGACCACCTGGTCCACCACCCGCTCCTCTTTGGCGCCGGTGTATTCGTTCTCCAGCACCGCCACCAGCTTGTCGCCTTCGCGGTAGACCTTTTCCAGCATCATGTCGCCGGTCATGATCACTTCTTTGGGGTACATGCTGCGGTAGTAGGTGGGGAACGACGTACCGCCAATGGCCACGCCCGGCTTGATGTCATCGGTGACGATCTCGACCTGGCTGCCTTTGTCGGCCAGGAAGTCGGCCACCGACATGCCGGTGAATTCGCAGATGGTGTCGTACACCAGTACGTTTTTGCCCGGCGCGACTTTGCCGTCGAGCACGTCCCAACTGCTGACGACCAAGCCTTCGGCCGCGCCCCAGTGTTCGTTCTGTTCGACGTTCGGGGTGCCGCCGACCGCCAGTACCACCACGTCCGGACGCAAGTCCTGGATGGTGTCGGCATCGGCCGCCACGCCCAGGCGCAGGTCAACTTTCAAGCGTGCCAGCTCCAGCTGGAACCAGCGGGTGATACCGGCGATCTGGTCACGCTGCGGCGCCTTGGACGCTGTGGTGATCTGCCCACCGATAAATTCTTTTTTCTCGAACAAGGTCACGTCGTGGCCACGCTCGGCAGCGACGCGCGCAGCTTCCATCCCGGCAGGGCCGGCACCGACCACCACGACTTTGCGTTTTGGCCCAGTGGATTTTTCGATGATGTGCGGCACGCCCATGTATTCGCGGGAGGTCGCGGCGTTCTGGATGCACAACACATCCAACCCTTGGTACTGGCGGTCGATGCAGTAGTTGGCGCCGACGCACTGTTTGATCTGGTCGATCTGGCCCATCTTGATCTTGGCGATCAGGTGCGGGTCGGCAATATGCGCACGGGTCATACCGACCATGTCCACATAACCGCCTTCCAGAATCCGCGTGGCCTGGTTCGGGTCCTTGATGTTCTGCGCATGCAGCACCGGCACCTTGACCACTTCCTTGATCCCGGCCGCCAAGTGCAGGAATGGCTCCGGTGGATAACTCATGTTCGGGATCACGTTGGCCAGGGTGTTGTGCGTGTCACACCCTGAGCCGACCACACCGATGAAATCGAGCATGCCGGTGTCGTCGTAGTACTTGGCGATCTGCTTCATGTCCTCGTGGGACAAGCCGTCCGGGTGGAATTCGTCACCGCACAGACGCATGCCCACGCAGAAGTCATCGCCCACTTCGGCGCGTACGGCCTTGAGTACTTCCAGGCCGAACTTCATGCGGCCTTCAAAGGTGCCGCCCCATTCGTCAGTACGCTTGTTGACCCGTGGGCTCCAGAACTGGTCGATCATGTGCTGGTGCACGGCGGACAGTTCCACGCCATCCAGGCCACCGGCCTTGGCACGGCGTGCAGCCTGGGCGTAGTTGCCGATCACGCGCCAGATTTCTTCCGGCTCGATGGTCTTGCAGGTGGCACGGTGCACCGGCTCACGCACGCCGGACGGCGACATCAGCGTCGGCCAGTTAAAACCGTCCCAACGCGAGCGACGGCCCATGTGGGTAATCTGGATCATGATCTTGGCGCCATGCTTGTGCATGGCGTCGGCGAGGTTCTGGAAGTGCGGGATGATGCGGTCGGTGGACAAGTTCACCGAGCTCCACCATTCCTGCGGGCTGTCGATGGCCACCACCGAGGAGCCGCCACAGATCGCCAGGCCGATGCCGCCCTTGGCTTTCTCTTCGTAGTACTTCACATAGCGGTCAGTGGTCATGCCGCCGTCGGTGGCATACACCTCGGCGTGGGCAGTGCTGAGTACGCGGTTGCGAATGGTCAGTTTGCCGATCTGGATCGGCTGGAACATTGCTTCGAAAGCCATGGCACGGTCCTCGGCTTACAACGGCTTGACGGTGAACAGGCCGTCATCGTGGCCCTCTTCGGAGCCTCCGTAGACTTGCTCTGCGACAGTGCGGATCTGGCTCCCGCGCGCTTGAAGAATCTGGTCCATGGCGCCGGCAAACCAGCCGGTGAACATGTAGTCGACTTTGCGCCCGACCTTGCCGTACACATAGACGAACGCCGAGTGTTCCAGCTTGACGCTGGCGGTGCCCTTGTCCAGGTCGATGTCCTGGATCTTGAACAGGCCCCAGCCGCGTTGCGACAGGCGCTTCATGTAGTGCTCGAACACCGCAACGCCTTCCAGGCCGTGGCATTCAGCTTCTTTTTCGCACCAGTGCCAGGCGGACTTGTAGCCGGCCTTGTAGAGGATTTCGGCATAGGCGTCAGCGCCCAGCACTTCTTCGATACCGATGTGGTTGTTGACGAAGAAATGGCGCGGCACGTACAGCATCGGCAGGGCGTCGGAAGTCCAGACACCGGTTTCGCTGTCGACTTCGATAGGCAATTGCGGGGCGATCTTGGCCATGGAAACTTAACTCCAGAAAATTCGTTTGGATGCCCGCTGCGCGAAGGGCAGCGGGTTAAGGATTAGGAGAGCGGTGGCTTATTCGCCCCAGACGTCTTTCAAGACGTTGACCCAGTTCTCGCCCATGATCTTGCGCACCACACGCTCGCTGTGGCCGCGCTTGAGCAGGGTCTCGGTGAGGTTGGGGAACTCGCCCACGGTGCGGATGCCCAGCGGGTTAATGATCTTGCCGAAGCTGGTCAGGCGGCGGGCGTAGCCCTTGTCATGGGTCAGCATTTCGAAGAAATCCTGGCCATGGCCCTGGGTGAAATCGGTGCCGATGCCGATGGCGTCTTCACCGACAATGTTCATGGTGTATTCGATGGCTTCGGCGTAGTCGTCGATGGTCGAATCGATGCCCTTGGCCAGGAACGGCGCGAACATGGTCACGCCGACAAAACCGCCGTGGTCGGCGATGAACTTGAGCTCTTCATCGGACTTGTTGCGCGGGTGCTCTTTAAGCCCGGACGGCAGGCAGTGGGAGTAGCACACCGGTTTCTTGGATTCGAGGATGACCTCTTCGGATGTTTTGGAGCCCACGTGGGACAGGTCGCACATGATGCCGACGCGGTTCATCTCGCCCACCACCTCACGGCCAAAGCCTGACAGGCCGCCGTCACGCTCGTAGCAGCCGGTGCCGACCAGGTTCTGGGTGTTGTAGCACATCTGCACCACGCCCACGCCGAGCTGCTTGAAGATCTCGACATAACCCAGTTGGTCTTCGAAAGCATGGGCGTTCTGGAAGCCGAAGATGATGCCGGTCTTGCCCAGCTCCTTGGCGCGACGGATGTCGGCGGTGGTTTTCACCGGGATCACCAGGTCGCTGTTCTCACGGATCAGGGTCTGGCTGGCCACGATGTTATTGATGGTGGCCTGGAACCCTTCCCACACCGACACGGTGCAGTTGGCGGCGGTGAGACCACCTTTGCGCATGTCCTCGAACAGGTCGCGGTTCCACTTGGCAATAATCAGCCCGTCGATAACGATGCTGTCGGCGTGCAATTCGGCTGGGCTCATCAGGCGTCCCCTTATTGGCGATTCATGCGCCGAATCGTCTGCCGGCGCTTTGGGGCCAGCATATGCCCAGGGGCCGACAGAGCCGGGTGCAAAAACGACAGGGGAATTGCCGAAAGCGTCAATCCACGACAAAGGCTGCTATGACGCGTCTGACTGGCAGCTGTTATTTGTCTTACGCTTGGGCCAGAATTCCGCATCACCTGATATGAGACGGCGCAATGAAATCGATTTTCCTGGCTTTGGCACTCATCGCAACCACCGCACACGCGGCTGAAGACACCGACAACACGCCGTGCGATGGCATCGAAAACGACAAGCAAACCCTGGAATGCGCCACCTACAACAAAACCACCGCCGAGCAATTGCTTAAGGATAACTACCAAGGCCTGCTCGAACGCATGGGTTCGACCTACGGCAGCAACAAGTCGCAGCTCGCCGACATTACCGCTCGTCTGAAGGATGCCCAGCAGAAGTGGGAAAAACTGCGTGACGCCGATTGCGCCGTAGACACCTTCCCGGCAGTGAACGGCACCAAGGAATACGCGATCCAGCAGAACGATTGCCTGGCGCGGATGAGTGATGAGCGGTCAGAGTTTTTGGAGTCGATCGGACAGGAATAAGCGACAATCCCCGCCACTTTCTCTCTGAAACAAGGCTACTCATGAAGACTTGCGGCATCGAAATCAAAGGCAGCGAAGCCATCATCGCTGTCGCTTCCCTCGACAACGGGGCGCTGACTCATGTCGCCTTGGCCACCAAGAAAATCGCTCTGGAAGACGACGATGAAGCGGCCAACGTCAAAGCCTTCGCCACCCAGGTGAAGGCGTTTGTGCAGGACAACGCCATTGAGCGAATCGCCATCAAGAAGCGCAGCAAGAAAGGCGAATTTGCCGGGGGCCCGACCACGTTCAAGATTGAAGGGGTGTTCCAGTTGCTGGACGGTGTGGAGGTGACGCTGCTGTCGCCGCAGACCATTAATGCCCAGAACAAGAAGCACAACTTTGATTTGCCGGCGACGCTGAACAAGTACCAGCATGAAGCCTACAAAGCGGCGTGTTCGGCCCTGCTAAAAAAATAAGCCACACCACCTATCCACTGTGGGAGCTGGCTTGCCTGCGATAGCGGTACATCAGTCGACATCTATCGTGCTGACCCACCGCCATCGCAGGCAAGCCAGCTCCCACATTTGATTTGAGTTGCCCCTTAGTCAGGTGTACGGCGCTTGTGCCGCAGCCAATCGCCAAACGTCTTGTCCTCCAGGGCATACCCGCCCCGGCTCGACTTCCACACCAGCTCCTTATCCCGCAGGGCATCAATGCAAGCCTGAATCGTCTGGGTGCCCGGCACTACATCGCTGCCCATCTCTTCCAGCGCCTTGCTGACTGCCGCGAGGGTGCTGTCGGTAAACGGCGCGAACGGTTCGTTGTTTTGCGAACGCTCCACCATCACTTCCAGCACGGCACGTTGGGGAATAGTGAGATTGTTCCAGGCGCTTTCGAACTCGGTCCACACGCCCGCGCGCAGTAACTCGGCGCGGCTGTGCAGCAGCTGGCCCAGGTTGCTCGCCTCGCCCAGCTCCAGCGCCACTTCACCGATGATGGTGCGCAACATCTCAGGGCGACGGCCTACCAACTCAAACGCTTCATCAATGTCGGCTGCGTTGAACTGGTTAGTCTTGGCCAGATTCGCGTTGAGGTGTGCGGTGTAGGCCTGGGTGAACGCTTTGCCCAATAGCGGAAACGGCGTGATGCTGGAACCGAAGAACGGCTGGCTCTTGCCCAGAACCAAATGGGCCAGCTTGTCGCGGTTGGAGCCGGTGAACACCAGGTGCAACCCACTGCCCTCCTCATCACGCCCTTGGTTGAGCTGATCCCGGGCGGCCTTCAACGCGAACATCGCGTTGATACCTGAATCGCTGGTCAGCGCGTGCTGCGCTTCATCAATGACCAGCACAACGGATTTTTCCGCCGCGTGGTGCAGCAGTTCCAAGGCTTGGGTCAACGTCGCGCCAACAGGCAACTGAGGCTTGCTGAAATCCCAGGACAACGTCCGCAGAAAGCTCAGTTTTTCGATGCCAATGTTCTTGGCCAGCTTGCGGATGCCCTTTTCATAGGGCACCAGCGCGGCGGCAATCGCGCTGGCAATCAACTCTGCCGGATCTTTCTCTTTGTCCGCCCACAGGTCGACATACACGGCCAGCCAGCCTCGAAGCTGACACTCCGGGATCAGGTCTTCACGTAGAAAGGTACTTTTGCCTGTTCGGCGCGGCGCTGCGAGAAACAGGCCAGAGGTGAAATCCTGAATGCCAGCCCCCACCAGGCCGTCGGCAATGCTGCTGGCCAGGGCGGGGCGGCGGAATACAAAGCCGCTGTGCTTGGACATGGTTTTATACTCAATTATTCAAAGGACTATAAATTATAGTCACGAGTATAATTGACTATAATTGCCCGTCAAACCACCTCCCGTCGCCGATCCTCCCGTGGGCACTTGGCAAACCGCGCCCGATAACTGCGGGTGAAATACGACGGCGACTCAAACCCGCAGGCAATACTCACTTCCAGCACGCTCATGTCGCTTTGACGTAAGAGCTGCCGGGCTTTTTCCAGGCGCAGGCCGAGGTAGAAGTTGCTGGGGGTGTCGTTCAAATGTAGGCGGAACAGGCGCTCCAGCTGGCGCCGCGTAACCTTGATCGCTTCTGCCAGGGCCAGGGTGCTCAAGGGTGGCTCGGTGTGCTGCTCCATCTCACCAATCACCTGCACCAGCTTTTTGTTGTTGATGCCATAGCGTGTGGCGATCTGCATGCGCTGGTGGTCTTTGCGCGGGCGGATGCGGCCGAGCACGAACTGCTCGGACACCTGGATCGCCAGTTCCGGGCCATGGGCCTGGGCGATCAGGTCGAGCATCAGGTCGATGGAGGCCGTCCCGCCGGCGCAGGTGATGCGGCGGCGGTCGATCTCGAACAGTTCCTGGGTCACGCTGAGCTGTGGATAAGATTCCTTGAAGGCGTCGATGGCTTCCCAATGCAGGGTCAAGCGATGGCCGTCGAGCAGGCCGGCTTCAGCAAGTACGCAGGCGCCGGTGTCGATGGCGCCCAGGGTCACGCCGTCGTGATCGAGGCGGCGCAGCCAGTGCTCCAGAGCGGGTGTGGCGAACTGCAAGGGTTCGAAACCCGCCACCACTAACAACGTCGCACCTTTTTTCAGCGGCTCCAGCGCAGCGTCGGCGTTGACCGACATGCCATTGCTCGCCAGCACCGCGCCGCCGTCGGCACTCAACACATGCCAGCGGTACAGCTCGCCACGAAAGCGGTTGGCCACCCGCAGTGGTTCCAGCGCAGAGATAAAGCCAATGGCCGAGAAGCCCGGCATCAGCAAAAAGTAGAAATCCTGGGACATGGTGGCGCTCTCGTAGGACGGGCAGCGTGGCACTGTGATACTCCCGTTCTCGGGTGGATTCAAGGGGGCAGGTCGCTGCAGTGCAAGAGCTGGTCGCCGCCGTGCGTTTTGTGGCCCGCGAAGGTACGTAACTTGGCCTCACGGCGCACAAAGACGCCGGACCCCACAATAACGACCTGCCGAGGGATCCACCATGAACCGACTGATCAGCCGCTGCGTGCTTGCACTCAGCGCCAGCGCCATCTTGAGCACGAACGTACTGGCCGCCGACGCGGCGTCCTGCCAGAACGTGCGCATGGGCGTGGTGAACTGGACCGACGTAATCGCCACCAGCGCCATGACCCAAGTGTTGCTCGACGGCCTCGGCTACAAGACCAAACAAACCAGCGCCTCCCAGCAAATCATCTTCGCCGGCATCCGTGACCAACGCCTGGACCTGTTCCTGGGCTACTGGAACCCGCTGATGACGCAGACCATTACCCCGTTCGTCGACGCCAAGCAGGTCAAGGTCCTCGACAAGCCGAGCCTGGAAGACGCGCGCGCCACCCTGGCCGTGCCGACTTACCTGGCCGACAAGGGTTTGAAGACCTTTGCCGACATCGCCAAGTTCGAAAAAGAACTGGGCGGCAAGATCTACGGCATCGAACCCGGCTCGGGCGCCAACACCCAGATCAAGGCGATGATCGCCAAGAACCAATTCGGCCTGGGCAAGTTCCAGCTGGTGGAGTCCAGCGAAGCCGGCATGCTCGCCGCCGTCGACCGCGCCGTTCGCCGCAAGGAAGCCGTGGTGTTCTTCGGCTGGGCGCCGCACCCGATGAACGTCAACGTCGCCATGACCTACCTCACCGGCAGCGACGACGCCCTGGGCCCGAACGAAGGCATGGCAACGGTATGGAGCGTGACGTCGCCGACCTACGCCGAACAGTGCCCGAACATCCACAAGTTGCTGACCAACCTGACCTTCACCGCCGCCGACGAGAGCCGGATGATGCAGCCGTTGCTGGACCACAAGGACGCCATCGAGTCCGCCAAGCAGTGGCTCAAGGATCACCCGCAAGACCAGGCCCGCTGGCTGGAAGGCGTGACCACCTTCGACGGCAAGCCGGCCGCCGCCAACCTGCAATTGACCAGCAAATAACCTGATTTGAATCACCGCTTCGCAGCCGCTCCTGGCTGCGAACGGCACCATTACGCCCGCCTGTAAGGAACCGCCTCATGAATCACGACGTCATCATCACCTGCGCACTCACCGGTGCTGGCGACACGACCAGCAAAAGCCCACACGTGCCGGTCACTCCCAAACAAATCGCCGCCGCGGCGGTAGAAGCCGCCAAGGCCGGCGCCACGGTTGTGCACTGCCATGTGCGTGACCCACAAACCGGCAAGTTCAGCCGCGACGTGGCCCTGTACCGCGAAGTGATGGAGCGCATCCGCGAGGCCGACATCGACATCATCGTCAACCTCACCGCCGGCATGGGCGGCGACCTGGAGATCGGTGGCGGCGAGAACCCGATGGAGTTCGGCCCCAACACCGACCTGGTCGGCCCGCTGACCCGCCTGGCCCATGTGGAAGAGCTGCTGCCAGAAATCTGCACCCTGGACTGCGGCACCCTGAACTTCGGCGATGGCGACACCATTTACGTCTCCACCCCTGCGCAACTGCGCGCCGGCGCCAAACGCATCCAGGAGCTGGGCGTGAAGGCCGAGCTGGAAATCTTCGACACCGGCCACCTGTGGTTCGCCAAGCAGATGATCAAGGAAGGCCTGCTGGACGACCCGCTGTTCCAACTGTGCCTGGGCATCCCGTGGGGCGCTCCGGCCGACACCACCACCATGAAAGCCATGGTCGATAACCTGCCGGCCAACGCCGTGTGGGCGGGCTTCGGCATCGGCCGCATGCAAATGCCGATGGCCGCGCAAGCGGTGCTGCTGGGCGGCAACGTGCGGGTTGGCCTGGAAGACAACCTGTGGCTGGACAAGGGTGTGCTCGCCACCAACGGCCAGCTGGTGGAACGCGCCAGTGAAATCCTCAGCCGCCTGGGCGCACGGGTCATGACCCCGGCCGAAGGGCGCGTGAAGATGGGCCTGACCAAGCGCGGCTGATCCTTTCAGAACACAACCAACCCTGTAGGAGCCGGCTTGCCGGCGATGAGGCCCTCATGCCTGTGGCGATGCCTCTGACGCCATCGCCGGCAAGCCGGCTCCTACACTGCCTCCATTCAGGAATATGCCATGAGCTTTATCACCGAAATCAAAACCTTCGCCGCCCTCGGCAGCGGTGTCATCGGCAGCGGCTGGGTATCCCGCGCCCTGGCCCATGGCCTGGACGTCGTGGCCTGGGACCCGGCGCCCGGCGCCGAAGCTGCGCTGCGCAAACGTGTCGCCAATGCCTGGGGCGCCCTTGAGAAACAAGGCCTGGCACCGGGTGCATCCCAGGACCGCCTGCGCTTTGTCGCCACAATCGAGGAGTGCGTGAAAGACGCCGACTTCATCCAGGAAAGCGCTCCGGAACGTCTCGAGCTGAAGCTGGAATTGCACAGCAAGATCAGCGCCGCGGCCAAGCCCAATGCATTGATCGGTTCCAGCACGTCCGGCCTGTTGCCGAGCGAATTCTATGAAGGCTCGACCCACCCGGAACGCTGCGTGGTCGGCCACCCGTTCAACCCGGTTTACCTGCTGCCGCTGGTGGAAGTGGTGGGTGGCAAGAACACCGCACCAGAGGCCATTCAAGCCGCGATCAAGGTGTATGAATCCCTCGGCATGCGCCCGCTGCACGTGCGCAAGGAAGTCCCGGGTTTCATTGCCGACCGCCTGCTCGAAGCGCTGTGGCGCGAGGCGCTGCACCTGGTCAATGACGGCGTGGCCACCACCGGCGAAATCGACGACGCGATCCGCTTTGGCGCAGGCCTGCGCTGGTCGTTCATGGGCACCTTCCTCACCTACACCCTGGCCGGTGGCGATGCCGGTATGCGGCACTTCATGGCGCAATTCGGCCCGGCGTTGCAACTGCCGTGGACCTACCTGCCGGCGCCGGAGCTGACCGACAAGCTGATTGACGATGTGGTCGACGGCACCAGTGATCAGTTGGGCAAGCGCAGCATTTCGGCGCTGGAACGCTATCGTGATGATTGCTTGCTGGCGGTGCTGGAAGCGGTGAAGACCACCAAGGAAAAGCACGGCATGGCATTCGCTGAATAACCGCTGTTGATCCCTGTAGGAGCCGGCTTGCCGGCGATAGCCCCCTCAAGGACGCCATCGCCGGCAAGCCGGCTCCTACAGTTGACCGAGTACCTACCCGGAATTTATGTCATGCCTGCACTGACGACCTACACCACCCACATCCAGCCCGACTGGGTGGACTACAACGGCCATCTGCGCGATGCGTTCTATCTGCTGATCTTCAGCTACGCCACCGATGCGCTGATGGACACCCTGGGCCTGGACAGCGAAAACCGCGAAGCCAGCGGTCATTCGCTGTTCACCCTCGAGCTGCACCTGAACTACCTGCACGAAGTGAAACTCGGCGCCGAGGTGGAGGTGCACACCCAACTCATCGCCCATGACGCCAAGCGCCTGCACCTCTATCACAGCCTGCACCTCGTGGGCGACGAGAAGGAATTGGCGGGCAACGAACAGATGCTGCTGCACGTCGACCTCGCCGGCCCGCACTCCGCGCCGTTCACCGAGGCCACGCTGGAAAAACTCACGGCCATCAGCGCAGAACAGGCCGACCTGCCACGCCCCGCCCTGCTTGGCCGAGTGATTGGACTGCCACCCAAAAAATAAAAACAAGGAGCCACCATGCAAACCGCCGCCGCTGTTGCCGATTTCCGTACCTACCCGAAGATCTGTGACCTCGACGAGGTCCAGGTACTCGACGATCAGATTCGTGTGCGCTGGGCCGATGGGCGGGTCAGCCCTTTCCACCATCAGTGGCTGCGGGACAACTGCCCGTGCGCGCAGTGCGTGTACAGCGTGACCCGCGAGCAGGTGCTGGAGATCGTCGATGTGGACGAACAGCTCACCGCAATCAGCGCGCACATCGTGCAAGGTGACCTGAGCGTGGAATGGAGCGGCGGCCACCACAGCCGGTACGATTCCGGCTGGTTGCGGGCCCATGCCTACGATGATGAATCCCGCGCTGAACGACGGGCGGCAAAGCCCAAGTCCCAGCTGTGGGACAGCCGTTTCAACCTGCCGGTTTTCGACTATGCGGCGGTCATGCAAGACCCCGACACATTGCTGCAATGGCTGCTGGCCTTGCGCGACACCGGCCTGACGCAAATCCGTGGCGTGCCCACCGAGCCCGGCTCACTGGCGTTCATCGCCAAGCGCATTTCGTTCATCCGCGAGAGCAACTTCGGCGTGCTGTTCAACGTGCAATCCAAGGCCGATGCCGACAGCAATGCCTACACCGCGTTCAACCTGCCGCTGCACAGTGATTTGCCGACGCGGGAGCTGCAACCGGGCCTGCAATTCCTGCATTGCCTGGTGAACGACGCCGACGGTGGCGAGAGCATTTTTGTCGACGGGTTTGCCATCGCCCAGGCCCTGCGCAACGAAGACCCCGAGGCGTTTCGTGCACTGTGTGAGATCCCCGTGGAATTTCGCAACAAGGACCGCCACAGCGACTACCGCCGGCTCGCACCGATCATCGCGCTGGATGCCCTGGGCGAAGTGGCGGAGATCCGCATGGCTAACTTTCTACGCGGGCCGTTCGAGGCCAGCGTGGAGCAGATGCCACTGCTCTACCGCGCGTATCGGCGGTTTATTGCGATGACGCGGGAGGAGCGTTTCCGCGTGGTACAGCGCCTGAATCCGGGTGAGTTGTGGTGCTTTGATAACCGCCGGACGTTGCATGCGCGCAATGCATTCGACCCGGCGTCCGGGGCGCGGCATTTTCAGGGGTGCTATATCGATCGGGATGAGTTGTTGTCCAGGATATTGGTATTGCAAAGGTAGACCGAGGTGCGGCCATCGCCGGCAAGCCGGCTCCTACAGGGGTACGCATTCCAAAGGTGGAACTCGGTCAAATGTGGGAGCTGGCTTGCCTGCGATGAGGCCGGTACAAACACCACAAAACCCAGGCAAAAAAAGCCCCAACCCAGCCGTGACTGGATCGGGGCAGAGCGCTTGGTGTGAGCGTGACATCCCGAGGGTGACCAAACCTTCAAGGTGCTTGCCTGGCATTCAGTGTGCCTATTACTGCTGTCGGTAAATGGCCCGAAAACGACATGCTCATAGCCATCTGAGGCATTCGTTGATTCTGCCCTTGCCGACCGCTCGGGGGGCTACCAGAATCGAGGTCAGACCCCGCTCCCTACACCAGGAAAAACGCCATGATGCACGCGGATTTGATTGACCAGGATGACCTGCTGGGCCACCTGCGCTCGCTGGGTTTTGAAGTGTCCAGCGGCGCCACCGCTGAGCAGGCTTGCGAGTGCGCGGTACGCGGCTTGAGTGCGGCTCGGGCCAAGGCACTCAAGGGCATGGTGGAACAGATGTACACCGGCAGCGCGACGATCTTGCCGGCGGTGCGCCAGGCGATCGACAAGCAGTTGTTGCCGGCGTTGGTGCAGTTCAAGCAGAACTCTGGCGCCTGATACATAGCTATCGCAGGCAAGCCAGCTCCTACAGGGGAATGCGTTCCAACTGTGGGAGCTGGCTTGCCTGCGATGAAGGCGACTCGGTCTAGAGCCTCACGCTGGCAAACGTCGACTCATTACGCGCCTGGCTCAACGCCGACATCGGCCCCGACAACGGTGACAACACCAGCGCCTGCGGAATCGGCATCATCGCCACCTGTTGGGTGGTGTTGGAGCCTACGCGCTCATCCCGTGGTGGAATGCCGAAGTATTCGCGGTAGCACTTGGAGAAGTGCGGCGTGGAGACAAACCCGCACACCGACGCCACTTCGATGATCGACATCGGTGTTTGCTTGAGCAACTGCCGTGCACGTATCAGGCGCAGCTTGAGGTAGTAGCGCGACGGCGAGCAGTGCAGGTATTTCTGGAACAGGCGCTCCAGCTGACGACGGGACACGGCGACATACACCGCCAGTTCGTCCAGGTCGATCGGCTCTTCCAGGTTGGCTTCCATCAGCGCGACGATTTCCTGCAGCTTCGGCTGGTTGGTGCCGAGCATGTGCTTGAGCGGCACACGCTGGTGGTCCTGTTCGTTGCGGATGCGTTCGTACACGAACATCTCAGAGATGGCGGCCGACAGTTCACGGCCGTGGTCGCGGCTGATCAGGTGCAGCATCATGTCCAGCGGTGCGGTGCCGCCCGAACTGGTGAAGCGGTTACGGTCGAGGGTGAACAGGCGTGTGCTCATGGCCACGCGGGGGAAGGCTTCCTGCATCGACGCCAGGCATTCCCAGTGCACGCTGCAATCGAACCCGTCCAGCAAACCGGCACAGGCCAGGGCCCAGCTGCCGGTGCACACCGCGCCAAGGCGGCGGGACTGGCGCGCCTGGCTTTGCAGCCACGACACGTGCTCACGGGTCACGGTGCGTTGGATACCCACGCCGCCGCACACAATCACGGTGTCCAGGGCTGGGGCTTTGTGCATGGAGGCATCGGGGGTGATCTGCAGACCGTCGCTGGCCCACACCTGGTTTCCGTCAACACTCAAGGTGGTCCAGCGATACAGCTCGCGGCCGGAGAGTTGGTTGGCCATGCGCAGCGGTTCGACTGCGGAAGCCAGGGAAATCAGCGTGAAATTGTCCAGCAGCAAAAAGCCGATGGATTGAGGCGCACGGTTCTGGGGTTGGGCCCCGGAGTTGAACGACGTCATCGCGGTATCTCCTCACACAAAGCGGGTGATGGCCTCAGGCGAGGCTCTTGTTATTGCGCTCGTCTGCGACACAGAACGAGGCTTTGAATTGATAGAGCAAATGCCATGCCTAAAATTGAATGGCCGTCCAATAACTCCTAAAAACGACCTCATGACGCGTCTATATAAGCCCGCGCGGTATGTGCGGGATATGACCCGAAATGGGCGTAGGAGCAGGCCTACCTGAGGGGTGTGAGCAGATCGGTAGCACTTGTGGGAAGGCGCTTTGCGGGTGTGGGAGAAGTCTGTCACCGCAAGCGCGGATGACGAGGGGTCAGGCGGGAAATCGTTTGGGAGCTACTTATCTGTTTGCGACGCGCTAAAAGGTGGCGCTTTTGGATCCGGGTGTTCACTTTATGCGCAATGTTGCCTGGGCTGACGCTATCGCCGGCAAGCCGGGCTCCTACAATGGAACGCGCACTCCTGTAGGAGCCGGCTTGCCGGCGATAGCCATTTCAAAGGCTCAACATTCCACGGCACTCACCGCCAACCCACCCCGCGATGTCTCTTTGTACTTGTCATGCATGTCCGCCCCGGTATCGCGCATGGTGCGGATCACCCGGTCCAGGGAGATGAAATGCTGGCCATCCCCGCGCAAGGCCATCTGCGCCGCGTTGATCGCCTTCACCGCCGCAATCGCATTACGCTCGATGCACGGCACCTGCACCAACCCGCCCACCGGGTCGCAGGTAAGGCCGAGGTTATGTTCCAAACCGATTTCAGCGGCGTTACACAATTGCTCCGGGGTAGCGCCGAGGATTTCCGCCAAGCCGGCCGCCGCCATGGCGCAGGCCGAGCCCACTTCGCCCTGGCAGCCCACCTCGGCGCCTGAGATCGAAGCGTTTTTCTTGCACAGGATGCCCACCGCCGCCGCGCCGAGCAGGTAGTCGACCACGTTGGCTTCGGTGACGTCCTCGCTGAACTTCATAAAGTAGTGCAGCACCGCCGGGATGATCCCCGCCGCGCCATTGGTCGGTGCGGTGACCATGCGCCCACCGGCGGCGTTTTCTTCGTTGACCGCCAGGGCGAACAGGTTGACCCATTCCATGGCGCTCAAGGTCGAACCGATCACATTGGGCTTGTTCAATTCCTGCAGGCTGCGATGCAACTTGGCCGCACGCCGGCGCACGTTCAGGCCACCGGGCAGGATGCCCTCGTGCTTGAGGCCCTGCTCCACGCAATCTTGCATGGCGCGCCAGAGCTTCATCAGGCCGCTGCGGATCTCTTCTTCAGAGCGCCACACCTTTTCATTGGCCATCATCAACTCGGCCACGCGCAGGTTGTGGGTCTTGCACAGCTGCAGCAACTCCACCGCGCTGGAGAAATCGTAAGGCAACTCGGTGCGGTCCATGTCGGCCACGCCGCTTTGCGCCTGGGCCTCATCCACCACAAAACCGCCGCCGACTGAATAGTAGGTGTCGCGGTGCAGTTCGCCGTCATCGCCGTACACCACCAGGGTCATGGCGTTGGGATGGAACGGCAGGTTTTCGTCGAGCAGGCGCATGTCCCGTGCCCACACGAACGGCACCGGCAAACGCCCGTCCAGCAGCAGCGTGTCGGTTTCGCGCAAGGTGTGAATACGCAGGCCGATCTGCGAAGGGTCGATTGCATCCGGCCATTCCCCCATCAAGCCCATGATGGTGGCGGTATCGCTGCCATGGCCGATGCCCGTGGCGGACAGCGAGCCATAGAGCTGAACTTCGACGCGCCGCACTTGTTCCAACCATTCACGTTCACGCAGTGCCTGGACGAACAATGCCGCGGCGCGCATGGGGCCGACGGTGTGAGAACTCGAAGGCCCGATGCCGATCTTGAACAGGTCGAAAACACTGATAGCCATTGCCGTGCAACTCCTCGGGTGAACAGGCCAGGCACCAAGGAGCTGCTACGCTCAGATCGCCCAGATGGCGGCATCATCTAGCTTTTATCCGTCATCACGGCGTCTCACACCGACGTGACCATGCTCAGTAACGTCGCTCGCGTTCGATCACTTGTTTTGGCCGTTTTTAGCGGTGCAGATCGGTAAAAACCGCAGTTTTGCCGTGGAAAAAATCTGTAAGCGACGTCACCGACACTGGATACGACCATCCCTGTACTGGATACGACGCCCCCTGTAGGCGTCAGATTTTCACTGGTACATGATCAGTCTCGACTCGTTTGCAAGGCACCGTGCCAGAGCTGTTGTCGCACGCACCAACCGCAACACCTATAAAGCGCGGCGAACGCCGCCAGAAAAAACACAGGAGTCTAGCCCCATGAAAGGTTCACCCTCGTTGTTGTTGGCCGCCATGTTGAGTCTGCCAGTCCTGGCGCACGCTGCAGAACCGGCACAATGTCAGACCGTCAACTTCTCCGATGTCGGCTGGACCGACATTACCGTCACGACCGCGACCACCAGCGAAGTCCTCAAGGGCCTGGGCTACAAGCCCCGCACCACGATGATTTCGGTGCCAGTGACCTACAAGTCCCTGGCTGACGGCAAGAACATGGACATCTTCCTCGGCAACTGGATGCCGACCATGGAAAACGACATCAAGCAGTACCGTGATGCCGGCACCGTGGAAACCGTCCGCGCCAACCTCGAAAACGCCAAGTACACCCTGGCGGTGCCCGAGGCGCTGTACAACAAAGGCCTTAAAGATTTCGCCGATATCGCCAAATTCAAGGATGAGCTGGGCGGCAAGATCTACGGCATCGAGCCGGGTAACGACGGCAACCGCACCATCCAGACCCTCATCGACAAAGATGCCTTCGGCCTGAAAACCGCTGGCTTCAAAGTGGTCGAGTCCAGCGAAGCCGGGATGCTGTCGCAAGTGGAACGCGCCACCAAGCGCGACCAGGCCATCGTGTTCCTCGGCTGGGAACCGCACCCGATGAACACCCGCTTCAAGATGAAGTACCTGACCGGGGGTGACGATTCGTTCGGCCCCAACTACGGCCAGGCCACCATCTACACCAACACCCGCAAGGGTTACACCCAGGAATGCAGCAACGTTGGCCAGCTGCTGAAAAACCTGGTGTTCACCCTGAACATGGAAAGCACCCTGATGGGTAAAGTCCTGGACGACAAACAGAAACCCGACGTCGCCGCCAAGGCCTGGCTCAAGGCCAACCCGCAAGTGCTCGACACCTGGCTCGCCGGTGTCACCACCGTTGATGGCAAACCAGGTCTGGAGGCCGTTAAAGCTTATCTCGCCAAGTAATCGCTGACCCCGGGGCGGTGCGCTGCCCCGGGATGTTTTCCCTTTCGCATGTGGACATTCACTACCATGCTGACTGAACAGAAAATCCCACTAGGCCAGTACATCGCTGCCTTCGTCGAATGGTTGACCAAACACGGTGCCAACTACTTCGACGCAATTGCATCGACGCTGGAAACGATGATCCACGGCGTGACGTTTGCGCTGACCTGGTTCAATCCGCTGGCATTGATCGGTCTGATTGCACTGCTGGCTCACTTCATTCAACGCAAATGGGGCCTGACTGTTTTTGTCATCGCCTCCTTCCTGCTGATCCTGAACCTGGGGTACTGGCAGGAAACCATGGAAACCCTCGCGCAGGTGTTGTTCGCCACCCTGGTCTGCGTGGTCATCGGCGTGCCGCTGGGCATTGTTGCCGCGCACAAACCGATGTTCTACACCATGATGCGGCCGGTGCTCGATCTGATGCAGACCGTACCGACCTTCGTCTACCTCATCCCTACCCTGACCCTCTTCGGGCTGGGTGTGGTGCCTGGGTTGATTTCCACGGTGGTGTTCGCGATTGCCGCGCCTATCCGCCTGACCTACCTGGGCATCCGAGACGTCCCGCAAGAATTGATGGACGCCGGCAAGGCCTTTGGCTGCTCGCGCCGTCAGTTGCTCTCGCGCATTGAACTGCCCCACGCCATGCCGAGCATCGCTGCCGGCATTACCCAATGCATCATGCTGTCGTTGTCGATGGTGGTGATCGCGGCCCTGGTCGGCGCCGACGGCCTCGGCAAACCGGTGGTCAACGCACTGAACACCGCCGACATCGCCCTGGGCTTTGAAGCCGGCCTGGCAATCGTGTTGCTGGCCATCATGCTCGACCGCATCTGCAAACAACCCGACGCCAAAGTAGGGGGTGATGCATGAGCATTATCCGATTCGACAATGTCGATGTGATCTTCTCCAAGGACCCACGCGAAGCGCTCAAGCTGCTGGACCAGGGGATGCACCGCAACGAGATCCTGAAAAAGACCGGGCAGATTGTCGGCGTTGAAAAAGCCAGCCTGGACATCGAGAAAGGCGAGATCTGCGTGCTGATGGGCCTGTCGGGCTCGGGCAAGTCGAGCTTGCTGCGTTGCATCAACGGCCTCAACACCGTCAGCCGTGGCCAGTTGTTCGTGGAGCATGAAGGTCGCCAGATCGACATCGCCTCCTGCACCCCCGCCGAGCTGAAAATGATGCGCACCAAGCGCATTGCCATGGTGTTCCAGAAGTTCGCCCTGATGCCATGGCTGACGGTGCGCGAGAACATCAGTTTCGGCCTTGAGATGCAGGGCCGTCCGGAGAAAGACCGGCGCAAGCTGGTGGATGAAAAACTCGAGCTGGTGGGCCTGACCCAGTGGCGCAACAAGAAGCCCGATGAACTCTCCGGTGGCATGCAGCAGCGCGTGGGCCTGGCCCGTGCACTGGCGATGGACGCCGACATCCTGCTGATGGACGAACCCTTCTCCGCCCTCGACCCGCTGATCCGCCAGGGCTTGCAGGACGAGCTGTTGGAACTGCAACGCAAGCTGAGCAAGACCATCGTGTTCGTGAGCCACGACCTCGACGAAGCACTCAAGCTCGGCAGCCGTATCGCGATCATGAAAGACGGCAAGATCATCCAGTACAGCGTGCCGGAAGAGATCGTGCTGAACCCGGCCGATGACTATGTGCGCACCTTCGTCGCCCATACCAACCCGCTGAACGTGCTGTGCGGCCGCAGCCTGATGCGCACCCTGGACAACTGCAAACGCGTCAACGGTTCAGTGTGCCTGGACCCGGGCGGCGACTCGTGGCTGGACCTGGCCGAAGGCAACACCATCAAAGGTGCCCGCCAGAATGGCGCGGTGATGAACCTGCAGAACTGGGCGCCGGGGCAAGCGGTGGAAGGCCTGGGCCGGATACCGACGCTGGTGGATTCGAACATCGGCATGCGCGATGCGCTGCAGATTCGGTATCACACGGGGAACAAGCTGGTGTTGCATGACAACAACCAGGTGGTGGGGATTCTGGGGGACAGCGAGCTGTACCACGCCTTGCTAGGCAAGAACCTGGGCTAAATCCAACTAAAGAAATGCGGTCGATGTGGGAGCTGGCTTGCCTGCGATAGCGGTGGTGAATTCACCATTGCAATCGCAGGCAAGCCAGCTCCCACAGTTGACCTCATTTCAATCATGAAACAGCGGCACCAGTGACGGCGCCGCACAGCTCAATCATCAGCTATAGACACGGCCAAGGAGCTGCCGATGGCTTTCAAACTGATCGAGCACGTCCCGGGTGATCTGTTCCTGGGTAAAGCCCATCAGGTCGTATTCCTGAGGTCCGTTGTGCAGGTAGACCTCGGCCCGGTAGTAACGGGTGCGCTCTTCCTCGGGCAGGTCGGTCGGTGCCGACGAGTAAGCATCCAGGCTCACTTCGTAGACAAACGGGTTGCCCTCTTCCATCTCGATCCGCACACCGATGCAACGCTTGGACTTGCCGAGCAAGGTCTGCACTTCGAGGCCCTGCTCACGCAGCGCGCTCGCGGCTTCTTCCAGCGCCGGCGTGACGTGCTTGTCCATGAAACGCTGCACAGTGCCTTGGCTCGGTTGCAGGTCCAGCGCAGTCAAACGCTCGCTGAAACCACGACGGCCACGCTCTGCCAGTTGCGCCTGCTCTTGTTCGATGGCCACGTCCTGGCGCATCGCCTTGTGCAAGCCAAACATGAAGAAAATCAGCACCACCGAGAACGGCAGCCCTGCCAGCACCACCATGGTTTGCATGGCTTCGAAGTTACCGGCAAACAGCAGGCCGATGGTCACCAGGGTGATCACCGCCGACCAGAAGATCCGCAGCCAGTGCGGCGCATCTTCGTCCACGTTGCCGCCTTTGCACGAAAGGTTGGCCATCATCACCGCGCCGGAATCCGCCGGGGTCAGGAACAGCACGAAGCCTACGAAGATCGACACACCGATGACGATTTTCGACGCCGGGTAATGCTCAAGCAGTTGGTAAATGGCCATGGACGGTTGTTCCAGCGCCGTCTTGCCCAACTCCACCGCACCGTGGTTCAGCACCAGGTCCAGGGCCGAGTTGCCGAAGATCGACAGCCACGCCAGGGTGAAACCCAGTGGAATCAACAGCACGCCCGCCACCAGCTCACGCACCGTGCGACCACGGGAAATACGCGCGATGAACATGCCGACGAATGGGGCCCAGGAAATCCACCACGCCCAGTAGAACAGGGTCCACAGGCCCATCCAGCGCTCGGTCTTGTCGGCGTCGCCTTCGTACACATAAAGGTCAAAGGTTTTCAGCACCAGGCCGTTCATGTAGTCGCCGATGTTCTGCACAAAGCCGTTGAGCAAGTGCAGGGTCGGACCGAACAGCAGCACAAAGATCAGCAAGCCGCTGAACAGCACGATGTTGAGGTTGGACAGGCGGCGAATGCCGTTCTCCACACCCGACACGGCGGCGATGGTCGCCACGGTGCTCATCACGATGATCACGATCAGCAGGTTGGTGTTGCTGTGCTGCATGCCGAACAGGTTTTCCAACCCCGACGACACCTGCATCGAGCCAATGCCCAGGTTGGTCACCAGGCCCAGCAGGGTCACGAACATGCCGAAGCCGTCCACCGCGTGACCGGCCGCACCTTTCACCCAACGCTCGCCCACCAGTGGGTAGAGTGCCGAGCGCAAGGCCAGCGGTTGGTTGTGGCGGTACGCAAAGTACGCCACGGCCAGGCCGACCAGGGCGTAGATCGCCCAGCCATGCAGGCCCCAGTGCAGGAAGGTCAGTTGCAGCGCCTGGCGCGCGGCGCCGTTGCTGGCGGCGGCGCCTTCAGGCGGGTTGAAGTAGTGGTCCAGAGGCTCGGACGCACCGAAGTACAGCAGCGAGATGCCGATGCCGGACGAGAACAGCATGCCGGCCCAGGCGCCGTAGCTGAAGTCCGGGGTGTCGTCCTTGCTGCCCAGTTTCAACTTGCCGTAGGACGAAAACGCCAGGCCCACCACAAACACGAGGTAGGCGGCGATGACCACCATGTAGTACCAGCCGAAGCTTTTGGAAAGCCAGGCCTGTGCAACGCCGAGCATGCGCCCGGCCTCCTGCGGGGCGATGATCAGAATGGCGGTCAACAACAGAATCAGCGCGGTGGAGGTGTAGAACACCCAACCGTTGACCCGGACCTTTTCCGGCGGGGTCTTTATAAGAGAGGCAGAACTCATGGCGCAGATGCTCCGGGCAGTGCGAGAGAGAAACACAAGGCAACGGTTATCCCGGGACATCGATTTTTCGGCAGTCGACGGACGGGTGTTATAAAGACACCCCGAAAATTCCTGAACCCCGCCGAAGCGGTGGCCAGGCCCTGATACGGCCTGTTTCAAGGATTTTTGCAGGTGTCAGATGTCGCGGCCCATTTGTAGGAAATACCTGTAGGCAGCGACCATTTGTCGCAGATCTTATTCTTTGTTGATTGAACGTTCAATCAAAACAAAATAGACTGGCCATCAAGCCGACGGACGTTTATCGCCCATCGGCAGGCCTAAGGAGAGGTGCTACATGCCCAAGGTCGGTATGCAACCCATACGCCGCCAGCAGTTGATCGAAGCCACGTTGACGGCCATCGATCAGGTCGGGATGGGGGATGCCAGCATTGCGCTGATCGCCCGCTTGGCCGGCGTCTCGAACGGCATCATCAGTCACTACTTTCAGGACAAGAACGGCCTGATCGCAGCGACGATGCGTTACCTGATGAACGCGCTGATCGACAACGTCCACGAACGCAGGCGTGCCCTGAAGGATGACAGCCCACGGGCGCACCTCCAGGTGATTATCGAAGGCAACTTCGACGCCAGCCAGGTCAACGGCCCGGCAATGAAAACCTGGTTGGCTTTTTGGGCCACCAGCATGCACCACCCGTCATTGCACAGGTTGCAGCGGATCAACGATCAACGTCTGTATTCCAACCTGTGCTGCCAGTTTCGCCGAGTGCTGCCGCTGCCCCGCGCACGCAAAGCAGCCCGAGGCCTGGCGGCCCTGATCGACGGTTTGTGGTTGCGCGGCGCCCTGTCGGGAGACGCTTTCGACACGGAGCAGGCGCAACGGATCGCTTACGAATACATGGATTTCCAATTGGCCATGCAGGTGAGTTAGAGCACACATAACCGCTCAACCCCTGAACTGCTGTCGCTCAGTGTTGCCACACCCTTATGGCCCACTGTTCGGCGGTTAACGCCAACCACTTATGCACTTGCGAGGACTTTATGGCCCGTTTCGAACTGCAAAAACTCTACATTGACGGCGGCTACAGCGACGCTGGCAGCGATGCCACCTTCGACGCCATCAACCCGGCTAACGGTGAAGTTCTCGCCCAAGTGCAACGCGCGACGAAAGAAGACGTTGAACGTGCCGTGGTCAGCGCCGAAAAGGGCCAGAAAATCTGGGCCGCGATGACCGCCATGGAGCGTTCGCGCATCCTGCGCCGTGCCGTCGACATCCTGCGCGAGCGCAACGACGAGTTGGCCGCCCTGGAAACCCTGGACACCGGTAAAGCCTTCTCCGAAACCAAGTACGTCGACATCGTCACCGGCGCCGACGTACTGGAATACTACGCAGGCCTGGTGCCCGCCATCGAAGGCGAGCAGATTCCGCTGCGTGACACCTCCTTCGTCTACACCCGTCGCGAGCCGCTGGGCGTGGTCGCCGGTATCGGCGCATGGAACTACCCGATCCAGATCGCCCTGTGGAAATCCGCACCGGCCCTGGCCGCCGGCAACGCGATGATCTTCAAGCCAAGCGAAGTCACTTCGCTGACCACCCTGAAACTGGCCGAGATCTACACCGAAGCCGGCGTTCCGGCGGGCGTGTTCAACGTACTGACCGGCAGCGGCCGTGAAGTCGGCACCTGGCTGACCGAGCACCCGCGCATCGAGAAAGTCTCGTTCACCGGCGGCACCGACACCGGCAAGAAAGTCATGGCCAGCGCGTCGAGCTCCTCGCTCAAAGACGTGACCATGGAACTGGGCGGCAAGTCCCCGCTGATCATCTTCGACGACGCCGACCTCGACCGCGCCGCCGACACCGCGATGATGGCCAACTTCTACAGCTCCGGCCAGGTCTGCACCAACGGCACCCGTGTGTTCGTACCCAAGCACCTGCAAGCGGCGTTTGAAGCCAAGATTGCTGAACGTGTTGCGCGCATTCGCATCGGCAACCCGGAAGACGAAAACACCAACTTCGGCCCGCTGGTCAGCTTCCAACACATGGAAAGCGTGCTGGGCTACATCGCCAAGGGCAAAGAGCAAGGCGCCCGCCTGCTGTGCGGTGGCGATCGCCTGACCGACGGCGACTTCGCCAAAGGCGCCTTCGTGGCCCCGACCGTGTTCACCGACTGCACTGACGACATGACCATCGTGCGTGAAGAAATCTTCGGCCCAGTCATGGCGATCCTGACCTACGAAACCGAAGAAGAAGTGATCCGCCGCGCCAACGACACCGACTTCGGCCTGGCCGCTGGCCTGGTGACCAAGGACTTGAACCGCGCCCACCGCGTGATTCATCAGCTGGAAGCGGGTATCTGCTGGATCAACGCCTGGGGCGAGTCCGACGCGAAGATGCCGGTCGGTGGCTACAAGCAGTCGGGTGTTGGCCGTGAGAACGGTATCAGCTCGCTGAACAACTTCACCCGCATCAAATCGGTACAGGTTGAGCTGGGCGATTACGCCTCGGTGTTCTGATACCCCGAGTGTTGTGTTGCCTGTGAGGCCCCTATCGCAGGCAAGCCAGCTCCCACATTTGGAATGCGTTCCCCTGTGGGAGCCGGGCTTGCCCGCGATGAGGCCCGACCTGACTATCTCAAAAGAGGGTGCATCCAATGTCCCAAGAATACGATTACATCATTGTGGGTGCCGGCTCCGCCGGTAACACCCTGGCGACCCGTCTGACCGAAGACGAAGGCGTCACTGTTCTGCTGCTGGAAGCCGGTGGCCCCGACTACCGTTTCGACTTCCGCACGCAAATGCCCGCCGCCCTGGCGTTCCCGCTGCAAGGCCGCCGCTACAACTGGGCCTACGAGACCGATCCAGAGCCACACATGGACGGCCGCCGTATGGAATGCGGTCGCGGCAAGGGCCTGGGTGGTTCTTCGCTGATCAACGGCATGTGCTACATCCGTGGCAACGCGATGGACTACGACGGCTGGGCGAAACTGCCAGGCCTGGAAAACTGGACCTACCTGGACTGCCTGCCGTACTTCCGCAAGGCCGAAACCCGCGACATCGGCCCGAACGACTGGCACGGCGGCGACGGCCCGGTCAGCGTGACCACGCCAAAAGCCGGCAACAACCCGCTGTTCCACGCGATGGTTGAAGCCGGCGTACAGGCCGGTTACCCGCGTACCGAAGACTTGAACGGCTACCAGCAAGAAGGCTTCGGCCCGATGGACCGTACCGTCACGCCGAAGGGCCGTCGCGCCAGCACCGCGCGCGGTTACCTGGACACCGCCAAGAAGCGCTCCACGCTGACCATCGTCACCCACGCCCTCAGCGACAAAGTACTGTTTGAAGGCAAGCGTGCCGTTGGCGTGCGTTACCTGATCGGCGCTGCCGAAGAGCGCGTTGAAGCCCGTGCACGCAAGGAAGTCATCGTGTGCAGCGGTGCAATCGGTTCGCCGCAACTGCTGCAACGCTCCGGTGTTGGCCCGTCCAAGCTGCTGGAAAGCCTCGACATCCCGGTGGTCCACGACCTGCCAGGCGTCGGCGAAAACCTGCAGGATCACCTTGAGCTGTACCTGCAATACGCTTGCACCCAACCGGTGTCGCTGTACCCGTCGCTGCTCTGGTACAACCAGCCGGCGATTGGTGCCGAGTGGCTGTTCAACGGCACCGGCATCGGCGCCAGCAACCAGTTCGAAGCGGGCGGTTTCATCCGTACCCGTGAAGAATTCGAATGGCCGAACATCCAGTACCACTTCCTGCCGGTGGCGATTAACTACAACGGCAGCAACGGTGTGCAAGAGCACGGCTTCCAGGCGCACATGGGTTCCATGCGTTCGCCAAGCCGTGGCCGCATCCAACTGAAGTCGAAGAACCCTCGGGACTACCCGAGCATCCTCTTCAACTACATGGCCACCGAGCAGGACTGGCAAGAATTCCGCGACGGCATCCGCCTGACCCGTGAAATCATGCAACAGCCGGCGCTGGATCAATACCGCGGCCGTGAAATCAGCCCGGGCATTGACGTGCAAACCGATGAGCAGCTGGACAAGTTCATCCGCGAGCACGCCGAAACCGCGTTCCACCCGTCCTGCTCGTGCAAGATGGGCACCGACGACATGGCGGTGGTGGATGGCGAGGGCCGCGTGCATGGCATGCAGGGCCTGCGTGTGGTGGATGCGTCAATCATGCCGATCATCACCACCGGCAACCTGAACGCGCCAACGATCATGATCGCCGAGAAAATCGCCGACAAGATCCGTGGCCGCCAGCCGCTGCCGCGCAGCACCGCCGACTACTACGTGGCCGGCGATGCGCCGGTGCGTGGCAAGCCGCTGCGTGAAATCGCGCAGTAACTGATACACCGCGGCGCTCCCATCGCAGGCAAGCCAGCTCCCACACCGACCGAGTTCGTCTGAACAACTCGATCACCTGTGGGAGCCGGGCTTGCCCGCGATGAGGCCCGACCAGACGCCGAAAAACCACCCGCCTACACTTTCCTTGATCAGCTCCCAGCCCAGGCCTACTCTGTTTGCCTGCCCGCGCCGAGCCGCCCACAAGGAAGGCCCCATGTTCGATTACCACGCCACACTCAAGCAGCACTTCAGTGCCCTGCGCACCCGCGCCGAATTCTTCTCGCTGCGTTACGTGCGCGAATCCGGCCAATACCTGTCGGTACGCAAGAACGTCGCCGAGCCGCCCCACCTGAACCACGACGAAGGCGCGATGCTCACCGTGCGCATCAACGGCGTCGAAGCCTACGCTGCCACTAACGATATTTCCCTCGCGGGCCTGCAAGCCGCCCTCGAACGCGCCGAACAGCAAGCCCGGCAGATCAAGCCCCACGCCCTGCTCGACCTGCGCGAACAACACGTCTCCAGCGACGTCGCCGACTACTTGTCGCCCGAGCTTCAACAGCCCTTCCCTTCCCTGAGCGACTGCTACGCATTGCTCGGCAGCGAATCGGCCGCCGTGCCCAAGGATGAGCGCCTGGTGAACTGGGAAGTCAGCCTCGGCCTGACTCACGTCGAACAGATCTACCTCAATAACGCCGGCGCCGAACTGCGCCAGGCCCAGCGCTTTGTGTTCCCTGGCGTCAACGTCACCGCCTACGATGGCAACGACAGCCAGACGCGCACCCTGGGCGGCAGCAACTTCGGCCAACAAGGCGGCTTTGATGTGATCAGCCGTTTCGGCCTGGTGGGTGCCGCGCCGCGCATCGCCGACGAAGCCCTGCAATTGCTGCTCGCGCCCAACACGCCCAACGGCCCGCGTGACCTGTTGCTGATGCCCGACCAGATGATCCTGCAGATCCACGAGTCCATCGGCCACCCGCTGGAACTGGATCGCATCCTCGGTGATGAACGCAACTACGCCGGCACCAGCTTTGTGAAGGCCAGCGATTTCGGCCACCTGCAATACGGCTCCAAACTGCTCAACGTGACCTTCGACCCGGACATCCCCGAACAACTCGCCAGCTACGGCCATGACGACGACGGCACCGCCGCCAGCAAGCAGTTCCTGATCCGCGAAGGGCTACTGCTCAAGCCGTTGGGCGGGGCGCTGTCGCAATTCCGTTCGGGCATGAGCGGCGTGGCCAACAGCCGCGCCAGCAGTTGGAACCGCGCGCCCATCGACCGCATGGCCAACCTGAATATCGAAGCCGGCGATCAGAGCCTTGCGCAACTGATTGGCGGTGTGGAAAACGGCATCCTGATGTCGACCAACCGCTCGTGGTCCATCGACGATGCGCGCAACAAGTTCCAGTTCGGCTGCGAGTGGGGCCAGCTGATCGAGAACGGCGAGCTCAAAGGTGTGGTGAAGAACCCCAACTACCGCGCCATTTCCGCGCACTTCTGGCGCAACCTCAGCGCGGTCGGCGACGCCAGCACCTTCAAGGTATTGGGCACGCCCAACTGCGGCAAAGGCGAACCCAACCAGGTGATCCGCGTCGGCCATGCCTCGCCCGCCTGCGTATTCAGTGATGTCGACGTATTTGGGGGAGACGCCTGATGAACAACTTCAAGGCATTGGTGGAATGGCTCAAGCACGCCATCACCGACAACGAACAATTCCACTTGGGTTATGCCGATGAAGCGTCCGAGTACGTACGCTTCAACCACGCCAAGGTGCGCCAGGCGGGCCAGGTGCAACAGGCCAGCCTCAACCTGAAGCTGATCAATGACGGCCGCCACGCCGACTTGGGCATTACCCTGTCCGGCGAGCCGGAGCTGGACCGTCAGCGCCTCGCCGATGGCCTGCAGCAACTGCGCGAAACGCTGCCGCTGCTGCCAGAAGATCCGTACCTGCTGCTCAACCACAACGCTTGGCAAAGTAACAACGAACAAACGCGACCGCTGCCTGACCTGGCCCGGGTGTTGGAAGAAATCAGCCAGGCTGCTGAAGGTGTTGACCTGGTCGGGTTCTACGCCGCTGGCCCCATCAGCCGTGGCTTCGCCAGCTCCGACGGCGCATTCGGCTGGCATCGCGCCAATAGCTTCAACTTTGATTTCAGCCTGTTCCACGCCAATGGCGAAGCGGTAAAGGCCAGCTACGCCGGGCACACCTGGGACAGCGCTGAGTTCGCCGAACGCTTCCAGCAGGCCCGCGAGCAACTTGAGTTCCTTGGCCGACCGCTGCACACCCTCGCACCCGGGCAATACCGCGCCTACCTGGCCCCGGCGGCGATTGAAGAAATCATCAGCATCATCACCTGGGGCGGTTTTTCTGCCCAGGCCATCGCCAGTAAAGGCAGCTCGTTGCAAAAACTGTATGCCGGCGAGCAATCCCTGAGCCCGCTGGTGACGGTGAGCGAACAGATCAGCGGTTCCCTGAGCCAGGGGTTTTCCACCGAGGGCTACCCGCGCGGCGATGTCACGCTGATCAATGCGGGCAAGGCCGAAGGCCAGTTGATCAATTCGCGCAGTGCTGCGGAATACGGTTTGAGCACCAACGGCGCCAGCAGCGATGAATCCCCCAGCGCCTTGCAGATGGCAGCAGGCGACTTGGCCCAGGCCGATATCCTCAAGCAGTTGGGCACCGGGTTGTACATCAGCAACCTGTGGTACCTGAACTACTCCGACCTGCCCGCCGCCCGCCTGACCGGCATGACGCGCTTCGCCACGTTCTGGGTGGAAGACGGCGAGATCAAGGCGCCGGTCAGCACCATGCGTTTTGATGACAGCGTGTACAGCCTGCTCGGCTCGCAACTCGAAGCCCTGACCGCCGATCGGGAACTGCTGTTGTCGGCCAGCACCTACGGCCAGCGCAATACCGCATCCAATCTATTGCCCGGCGCCCTGGTCAAACGCCTGACCCTCACCCTGTAACCCACCCCGTGCCGGCGATGGCGCCCTCTGGAACACCGCAACATTCAAGGGACCCATCGCCGGCAAGCCGGCTCCTACGGTGGGTGCGTCATGTAACACCCCGTTCCCGTGTAGGAGCTGGCTTGCCAGCGATTGGGCCCGTAAGCCATGCACCACGCTTAACGACGCCATCGCCGGCAAGCCGGCTCCTACAGGGGAATTACCGTCAACGCGACGAAGCTTCCCTTCTCCATACTTTGGCCATTCGGCCTGTTGTTCCCCTCCAGATTCCCCGTTATAACGGTTAGTGGCACCTAGCCACGTCCGTGCGGTAACAATAATTCCAACCCCGCCGCCCTTAAACCACTTGAGACCAAGTGATGCACGACCTTGCCCGGGAAAGGGCAAGCTGGAGCGTTGACATGAACCATGGAAGTTTTGTCATTGAAAGGCTGTTCAAGCACTACAACGTTCACATAGAGCAACTGGGTAACGACCCACACAAGAAAACCGTGCTGATGGTCAACGGCGCGCTGTCCACCACCCGCTCGTTTGCGCGCACCAGCAAATGCCTGGCGGAACACTTCAATGTGTTGCTGTTCGACCTGCCCTTCTCGGGCTACTCGCGCGAATACAACACCGACCTCGACCTGGTGACCAAGGACGACGAAGTGCAAATGCTGCGCGCCCTGGTGGAGCGCTTTGAGGTCAACCACCTGGTGTCGGCCTCCTGGGGCGGCATCTCCACATTGCTGACCCTGGCCCACAACCCGCCCTCCATCGAAAGCTCGGTGGTGATGGCCCTGGCGCCCAACCTCAACCAGGCCATGCTCGACTACGTGGAGCGCGTGCGCGTGCTGATCGAAGCCGATGACAAGTCGGCCGTTGGCCATTTGCTCAACGAGACCGTCGGCAAATACCTGTCACCCAGGCTCAAGCGCAACAACCATCGCCACCTGTCGACCATGGCCACCACGGAGTACCGTCAGGCGCGCTTTCATATCCATCAAGTGCTGGCGCTGGGCGATGGCAACTACCTGCCGGCCCTCAAGCAGATTGAAACGCCGGTGCATTTCCTCAACGGCACGCTGGACGAATACACCCCGGCCGCCGAGGCGCAGTTGTTCAAGCAATACGTAGGGCGCAGCAGCTTTGCCGTGGCCGAACACACCGGCCATCTGCTCGACCTGGAGTCCCGCGAGGCCGCCTTGGCGGTGCACCGTGCGCTGTTGGATTTTTTGGTGGGCAAGGACGCCGCGCTGTCAGATATAGACGAACCGCCAGTGGGAAAAGGAGCGACGGATGGCGCATAATCGCCGACACATAGCCTGCTAACAAAAGGGTTTTCCATGCCGAATCGCGTCCCGCTCGATGCCAAGACCGCCCGCTGGCTACCCTGGGTGGTCGCGATTGCCTTCTTCATGCAGTCGCTGGACGGGACGATTCTCAACACGGCACTGCCGGCCATGGCCCGGGACCTCGCGGAAAACCCGCTGCGCATGCAAGGGGTGGTGATCGCCTACATGCTCACCGTCGCCTTGCTGATCCCGGCCTCAGGCTGGGTCGCCGACCGTTTCGGCACCAAGAAGATCTTCTTTGGCGCCATCATGCTGTTCACCCTTGGCTCGCTGCTGTGCGCACTGTCCAGCAGCCTGACCATGCTGGTGGGTGCGCGGGTCATCCAGGGCTTGGGCGGTGCCTTGATGCTGCCCGTCGGCAGGCTGGTGGTGCTGCGCGCTTACCCCCGCTCCGAGCTGGTGAGGATCATGGGCTTCATCACCATCCCCGGCCTGCTCGGCCCGTTGCTCGGCCCGACCATGGGCGGCTGGATGGTGCAATACCTGACCTGGCACTGGATCTTCCTGATCAACCTGCCGGTGGGCATGGTCGGTTGCTACGCCGTGTGGAAACTGATCCCTGACCTGCGCGGCAGCGAACGCACGCGTTTTGATAGCGTGGGCTTCCTGCTGTTCGGCGCGGCGATGGTGCTGATCACCATCGCCATGGAAGGCCTGGGCGAACTGCACCTGCCGCACCTGCGAGTGATGTTGCTGCTGTTCGGCGGGCTGGCGTGCCTGGCGGCCTATTGGTTGCGGGCCGGGCATATCGATAACCCGCTGTTCTCGCCGGTGCTGTTCAAGACCCGCACCTTTGCCGTGGGCATCCTCGGCAACCTGTTCGCGCGGCTGGGCAGCGGCGCCCTGCCGTTCCTGGTGCCGTTGCTGTTGCAGGTGGCGCTGGGCTACTCACCGTCGGAAGCCGGCATGAGCATGCTGCCCCTGGCGGCAGCGGCGATGTTTGCCAAGTCCATCGCCCGCACCCTGATCGAGCGCCTCGGTTACCGCGTCGTGCTGACCGGCAACACCTTGTTCCTCGGCATCATGCTGGCCAGCATGGGCCTGGTCAGCGAACACACGCCCTACCCGCTGCTGCTGTGCATGCTGGCGATCCTGGGGGCGATCAACTCCCTGCAATTCACCGCGATGAACACCGTTACCCTGATCGACCTGGACGACGCCCAGGCCAGCAGCGGCAACAGTTTGCTGTCGGTGGTGGCGCAATTGTCCCTGAGCCTCGGGGTGGCCTGCGCCGGTGCGCTGCTCGGCGGCTTTACTGCCGAAGCCGGGAACGATGGCGTGGAAAGCGTGCTCGGCGCCTTCCAATTGACCTTCCTCACCGTCGGCATCATGGCGATGCTGGCGGCGGCGATCTTCCTGCAATTGTCGCCCACCGACGGCAAACGGGTGGTCAGCCGCGAGCATGATATCGAGCACTAGCGGGCGTCTCGTCTAGAACTTGCAGGGAAAATCCTTCGAGACTGGTACACTGCGCAACATTTTGTTTTGCAGAGCCAGTCCCGTGACTACCATCGCCACCGCTTTTAATACTTTGCCCCTGTCCGCCGCCATGCTGGCTAACCTCGACTCGCTGGGTTATGTCGAGATGACGCAGATCCAGGCGCAAAGCTTGCCGGTGATCCTCAAGGGGCTGGACCTGATCGCCCAGGCCAAGACCGGCAGCGGCAAGACCGCCGCCTTCGGCATCGGCCTGTTGAACCCGATCAACCCGCGCTACTTCGGCTGCCAGGCCCTGGTGATGTGCCCGACCCGTGAGTTGGCCGACCAGGTCGCCAAGGAAATCCGTCGCCTGGCCCGTGCCGAAGACAACATCAAGGTACTGACCTTGTGCGGCGGCGTGTCCCTCGGCCCGCAAATCGCCTCCCTGGAGCACGGCGCCCACGTCATCGTCGGCACCCCGGGCCGCATCCAGCAGCACCTGCGCAAGGGCTCGCTGGTACTGGACGGATTGAACACGCTGATCCTCGACGAAGCCGACCGCATGCTCGACATGGGTTTCTACGACGCCATCGAAGACATCATCAGCAAGACCCCGCCGCGCCGCCAGACCCTGCTGTTCTCGGCCACCTACCCGGTGAGCATCAAGCAGTTGGCCTCCAAATTCATGCGCGCGCCGCAACAGGTGAAGGCCGAAGCGTTCCACTCCGACGACCAGATCGAGCAGCGTTTCTACGAGATCTCGCCGGAAGAGCGTATGGACGCAGTGACCAAGGTGCTGGCGCACTTCCGTCCGGCCTCCTGCGTGGCGTTCTGCTTTACCAAGCAGCAAGTGCAGGAAACCGTGGATCACCTGACGGCCAAGGGCATTTCCGCCGTTGGCCTGCACGGCGACCTGGAACAGCGCGACCGTGACCAGGTGCTGGCGATGTTCGCCAACCGCAGTACCTCGGTACTGGTGGCCACCGACGTTGCTGCACGCGGTTTGGACATCGACTCGCTGGACATGGTGATCAACGTCGAACTGGCCCGCGACTCGGAAATCCACATCCACCGCGTGGGCCGTACGGGCCGCGCCGGTGAGACCGGCATCGCCATCAGCCTGGTGGCGCCGTCCGAAGCGCACCGTGCCCAAGCCATCGAGCAGTTGCAGAAAACCCCGCTGAACTGGGACCAACTGGACAACCTCAAGCCGCAAAGCGGTGGCCCGTTGCTGCCACAGATGAGCACCCTGTGCATCGCGGCTGGCCGTAAAGACAAGGTTCGCCCGGGTGACATCCTCGGCGCGCTGACCGGTGAAGCCGGGATTCCGGGTGCCCAGGTGGGCAAGATCGCGATCTTTGATTTCCAGGCCTTCGTGGCGGTGGAACGCGGAATCGCCAAGCAAGCGTTGCAGCGCTTGAATGACGGCAAGATCAAGGGCCGTTCGTTGCGCGTTCGCATCTTGTAAGAACCCCACATATTTACTGTGGGAACCGAATCAATGTGGGAGCAGGCTTGTGTGGGAGCCGGGCTTGCCCGCGATAGCATCACTTCGGTATGTCAGGTACACCGAGGTGATGCTATCGCAGGCAAGCCAGCTCCCACACAAGCCTGCTCCCACATTTGATTGCATTTCATATTAAGTTTTTGTGAGGACATTGCTTTGCGCTCGACCGAAGTTGTGATCATTGGCGCCGGCGCCGCAGGCTTGATGTGCGCGCTGACCGCTGCCGGGCGTGGGCGCAAGGTGATGTTGATCGACCATGCGAACAAGGCCGGCAAGAAGATCCTGATGTCCGGTGGTGGCCGCTGCAACTTCACCAATATGTACACCGAGCCGGCCAACTTCCTGTCCCAGAACGCGCACTTCTGCAAATCCGCCCTGGCCCGCTATACCCAGTGGGACTTCATCGGGCTGGTGGCCAAGCACGGCGTGCCGTACCACGAGAAGAAGCTCGGCCAGCTGTTCTGCGACAACAAGTCCAGTGACATCCTCGGCATGTTGCTGGACGAGTGCATCCAAGTCGGCGTGAACCTGCACCTGGACACCTCGATCCAGGAAATCGCCAAGGTCGGCGGCGGCTATCAGTTGCAGACCACCTTGGGCGAACTGCGCTGCGAATCCCTGGTGATCGCCACCGGCGGCCTGTCGATTCCGACACTCGGCGCCACCGGCTTCGGCTACCAGGTGGCCAAGCAGTTCGGCCATGAACTGCTGCCGACCCGCGCCGGGTTGGTGCCATTTACCATCACCGACCAGCTCAAGGAGTTGTGTGGCGAGCTGTCTGGCACTTCGGTGGATTGCCTGGTGAGCTGCAACGATCAGAGCTTTCGCGAGAACATCCTGTTTACTCACCGTGGCCTGAGTGGGCCGGCGATTTTGCAGATTTCCTCGTATTGGGAAAGCGGCGATACGGTCGAGATCAACCTGCTGCCCGACCACGACGCCCACGCCTGGCTGCAACAGCAACAGGTCGAGCGTCCGAACAGCGAACTGAAAACCCTGCTGGGCGAGATCTTCACCAAGAAGATGGCCAACCTGCTGGCCGAAACCTGGTTCGCCTCCAAGCCGATGAAGCAGTACACCCACGCCGAAATCGCCGACATCGCGCAAAAACTCGGCAGCTGGCAGTTGGTGCCTGCGGGCACCGAGGGTTATCGCACCGCGGAAGTCACGCTAGGCGGCGTGGACACGCGGGAAGTGTCGTCCAAGACCATGGAATCGCTGAAAAGCCCGGGCCTGTACTTTATTGGGGAAGTGCTGGATGTGACCGGTCACCTGGGTGGTTTCAACTTCCAGTGGGCCTGGGCTTCGGGCTATGCGGCGGCGCAGTACGCCTGACACGGCTTAACCTTGAAATGCTATCCCCTGTGGGAGCTGGCTTGCCTGCGATGGCTGTAGTGAATTCACCACTGCTATCGCAGGCAAGCCAGCTCCCACATTGGTTTTGGGGTGACCGAGAAAAATTTGCTGTCAGATGTGATCGCCGCGCTTGCCGTGGCGTCATTACTGGCTCAATTTAGCGGCATCGTCCCGGAAGACTCCAGACTTCATGTCATCGACCTCGTTCAAGCAGTCCATGCGGCGCCTGTGGGCGCTGGATAAATTCAGTTACAGCGTTCGGGTATTCATCGCCCTCACCGGCAGCATGGCGCTGTGCTGGTATCAGGATGAAATGACACTGCTGATCCCGCTGTTCCTGGGGATTATCGCCAGCGCCCTGGCCGAGACCGATGACAGCTGGCAAGGCCGCCTCAACGCCCTGGCGGTGACGCTGGTGTGTTTCAGCATCGCCGCGCTGTCGGTGGAGCTGCTGTTCCCCTACCCCTGGATCTTCGCGATCGCCCTGGCCCTGGCCAGTTTCTGCCTGACCATGCTGGGCGCCTTGGGCGAACGCTATGGCGCAATTGCCTCGGCGACGCTGATCCTGTCGGTGTACACCATGATCGGCGTGGACCAGCGCGGCGGCGCGGTAACCGACTTCTGGCACGAGCCCTTGCTGCTGGTGGCCGGCGCCGCCTGGTACGGCGTGCTGTCGGTGTTGTGGCAGGCACTGTTTTCCAACCAGCCGGTGCAACAGAGCCTGGCGCGGTTGTTCCGCGAGCTGGGGCGTTACCTCAAGCTCAAGTCGTCGTTGTTCGAGCCGATCCGCCAGTTGGACGTGGAAGCACGCCGCCTGGAACTGGCCCAACAAAACGGCCGCGTGGTCGCGGCGCTTAATGCGGCGAAGGAAATCATCCTGCACCGCGTGGGCAATGGTCGCCCAGGCTCGAAGGTCAGCCGCTACCTGAAGCTGTACTTCCTGGCCCAGGACATCCATGAGCGCGCCAGCTCGTCCCACTACCCCTACAACGCCCTGGCCGAAGCCTTCTTCCACAGCGATGTGCTGTTCCGCTGCCAGCGCCTGTTGCGCCAGCAAGGTAAAGCCTGCCAGACCCTGGCCGAGTCGATCCAACTGCGCCAGCCGTTCATCTATGACGACAGTTTTGCCGAGGCCCTGGGCGACCTGAACGCCTCCCTGGAACACCTGCGCATCCAGAGCAACCCGGCCTGGCGTGGGCTGCTGCGTTCCTTGCGTGCCCTGGCCGCCAACCTGTCCACCCTCGACCGCCTGCTGGGCGATGCGAGCAACCCCGATTCCCTGGCCGATGCCACCGACAGCAGCCTGCTCGACCGTGCACCGCGCAACCTCAAGGAAATGTGGACGCGCCTGCGCACCCAGCTCACGCCAACATCGCTGCTGTTCCGCCATGCGTTGCGCCTGCCGCTGGCGCTGAGTATCGGCTACGGCATGGTGCATTTGATCCACCCGTCCCAGGGCTACTGGATCATCCTCACCACCCTGTTCGTGTGCCAGCCCAACTACGGCGCCACCCGGCGCAAGCTTGGCCAGCGGATAGTTGGCACCGCCATCGGCCTGACCGTGGCCTGGGCGCTGTTCGACCTGTTCCCAAGCCCGCTGGTGCAATCGCTGTTCGCCATCGCCGCCGGCCTGGTGTTCTTTATCAACCGTACCACCCGCTACACCCTGGCCACGGCGGCGATCACCTTGATGGTGCTGTTCTGCTTCAACCAGGTGGGTGATGGCTACGGGCTGTTCCTGCCACGGCTGTTCGATACCTTGCTGGGCAGCCTGATTGCCGGCCTGGCGGTGTTCCTGTTCCTGCCGGACTGGCAGGGCCGCCGCCTGAACAAGGTGCTGGCCAATACCCTGACGTGCAACAGCATCTACCTGCGGCAAATCATGCAGCAATACGCCGCCGGCAAGAGCGACGACCTGGCCTATCGCCTGGCCCGGCGTAACGCGCACAACGCGGATGCCGCGCTGTCGACCACCCTGGCCAACATGCTGATGGAGCCGGGGCATTTCCGGAAGGAAGCCGATGTGGGCTTCCGGTTCCTGGTGTTGTCCCACACCTTGCTGAGTTATTTGTCTGGCTTGGGCGCACACCGGGAAACCCAATTGCCGGCCGAAGTGCGCGAGCATTTGATTGGCGGCGCCGGTAATTCGCTGGCGGCGAGTATTGATGAAATCGCCACCGGGCTTGCGAACAAGCAGCCCATTGCGATTCAGAGTGATGCGGAAGAGGCCCTGGCGGTGGACCTTGAGCAGATGCCGGATGAGATCGATGAAGGGCAGCGGTTGGTGCAGACGCAACTGGCGTTGATCTGTCGGCAGTTGGGGCCTTTGCGGACGTTGGCGGCGCATTTGATCAAGGATACCAGCGAGGCTTAGATCGCTATCGCAGGCAAGCCAGCTCCCACAGTTGACGGTATTCGCAATTCAACCTGTGGGAGCTGGCTTGCCTGCGATGGGGCCCTAAAGCCGCCTACATCCCGTGCTCTTTCATCAACCGCTCATAGCTGCCATCGACCTTCATCTTGGCAATTTCCCGGTCGAAGCTGGCCACGATCTGCTCATGCTGCGGGTTCTTCAGGCTCACCAGGATGTGCAGGCTGTTTTCGGTCAGGGGCTTGGGCAAGAACTCCACCGCATTGCGCACACGCGGTGACTCCCGCGCCAGGTAGTAACGGGCCACGTACTCATCTTCCACCGTCAGCCGCACACGCTGCGCCGCCAGCATGCGCACGGCCATGGCGAAGTTATGCACCGGTACTTTCTGCAATTGGGTGTCCTGGTCGAACGCTGGCGAGTAGGCATAGCCGCGCACCACAGCAATCGATTCGTCGTGCAGTTGCTCCAGGTTCTGGTAGTCGATGGGGTCGTCGCGGCGCTTGATGAAACGCACGCGGTTGAGCAGGTATTCGCCGGAAAACTGCCCCAGTTGCGTGCGGGCATCGTCGTACCAGGCATTGACCAGCACGTCGTAACGCCCGTCTCCCACGCCCATCAGCGCGCGGGCCCAGGGTACCTGCTCGAAGTCGCTGGCATACCCGGCACGCGCCAGCGCCGTGGTGACGATGTCGGTGGCCAGGCCGCCATTGATCAAGGTGGCATCGGTAAAGGGAGGCCAGGCATCCGCTACCAGGCGCAGACGCTGTGCGAGCGCCGGTGTCGCCAGCAGCAACATTCCTATCAAAGCAACGGCACGAGAAAATCGCGGCATGCTCAAAGTCCTTGGCGGGCAGGCGTTGGCCTGAGCTCAGGCTCAACCTGAGGTTCTAACAGTAGCTCATCAATGAGACTGCATTGCAGATTACACAAAGAAGTCAGCGGCGAATGCACAGAATGATGGCAAATTGACGCCATTCACAAAAATGCCAGATTTAGACAGCGCCGCTCGCCACGCTTACTATCGGCACAGACACTTGATAAGAGAGCACACCATGACAGTCGAATGGGTCTGCAAACACCACGATGACCTGGGCAAGGACCAGCTGTACGCCATCCTGCGCCTGCGTAACGAGGTTTTCGTCGTGGAGCAGAAATGCGTTTACCAGGACCTCGACGGGCAAGACCTCTCGGGCGACACCCACCACTTGATGGTGTGGCAGAACGACGAGCTGGTGGCCTACCTGCGCCTGCTGGACCCGGAGTCCCAAGGCGGTGACGTGGTGATAGGCCGGGTCATCGTGGCACCCGTGGCACGCGGTACGGGGCTGGGGCATCGGATGATGGAAGAGAGCCTCAAGCGCATTGAGGATATCTGGCCCGAAACGCCGATTTTTCTGTCAGCCCAGGCGCATTTGCAGGGGTATTACGGGCGGTACGGGTTTGTGGTGGCGGGTGAGGAATACCTTGAGGATGATATTCCACATATTGGTATGCGGCGCGACTGAGGGCCTCATCGCAGGCAAGCCAGCTCCCACACTTTGACCGTGCAAACCCGATCCAATGTAGGAGCTGGCTTGCCAGCGATGGCGCCAGTACGGTCAACACCGAGCCTCAGGGATACCCCAACACCTGCTTCACCGAAGCCAGATTCCCCTCAATCCACCCCCGATCAATCGCCCCCCAGCTGCGAATCCGATAGTGCCCCGCATGGTTGCGGGCGCCGTCTTCCTGCTCGAACTCACACACAATATCCAGGTCGGCCAACGCCGCAATGGTGTCCTGCGCCGTGCGCCGGGGCATGCGGGTCACGTCGGTCAGCGCGGGCACGCTGCTGGCCAGCCCGCTGTCAATCAGGTAGGCCACGTACAGGCGGCGGTAGAAGCTGCTCTTGGTCTTGCTCACATCCATGGTGGTCGCCTTGTGCGGTCAGGGTTTGCCCTGTAGGTCGCGATACGTGAGGTACACCCGCAGGTCGAATTCCACCTGATGGTAGCCCGGCATCATGTAGTCGCAGAGTTTGTAGAACGCCTTGTTGTGGTCCGATTCCTTGAAGTGCGCCAGTTCGTGCACCACGATCATGCGCAGGAATTCCGGTGCCGCCTCCTTGAACAGCGAGGCGATGCGAATCTCTTTCTTGGCTTTGAGATTGCCGCCCTGCACCCGTGAAATCGTGGTGTGCAGGCCGAGGGCGCGGTGGGTCAGGTCCAGGCGGTTGTCGAACAGCACTTTGTCGATGGCCGGCGCGTTGCGCAGGTGTTCCTGCTTCAAGGCCAGCGCATAGGCGTACAGGGCCTTGTCACTCTGCACGGCGTGGCGCTCGGGGTAGCGCTTTTCCAGGTAGTCGCCCAACTGGTCCTTGGCGATCAGCTGGCGAACCTGCTCCTGGAGCGCGGCGGGATAGGCCTGGAGGTATTTCAGGACGGTCATGGGGTCTGCAACAGGGTTGGAATGGCGCCAGTGTAGCGAATTCAGCGCAAGCGCGGGGACGACCAGCCCGCCACTTCCTCTGCCATCAGCGGCTGCGCCGCCAGCGGCCCCTGGATAAATGGGCAACCGTTGGCCTTGAGCCACTGGGATTGCTCCAGCGTCTCGACGCCCTCGGCCACCACCAGCACATCAAAATGCCCACACAACTCAATAATGCTGCGCGCCAACGCCGCATCCCGCGCCGAGGCCGGCAAGCGCGCCACCAGTCGCGGGTCCAGCTTGAGGGTATCGAACTCCAGGTCGCGCAAATGGGCCAGGGAGCAGTGGCCGCAACCGAAGTCATCCAAAGCGATCCGCACGCCGATCTGGCGCAGCAGCCGCAGCTGTTTGGTCGACTCTTCGAGGTTGCTCATCAGGCTGTCTTCACTGATTTCCACCTCCAGCTGCCGCCCCTGCAGCCCATGTCGTTCGAGCACCTGCTGCAGTTGGTTGGCCAGGTTGGGCATGTTGAACTGGCTGCTGCTCAGGCTCACGCTCAGCACCAGCTCGCTGTCAAAGCTGGCTTGCCAGGCCTGGCGCTGGGCCGCGACCTGCTGGTAGATCCACGCACTGAGCTGGCTGATCAGGCGTGCCTCTTCCAGCAGCGGTAGAAACAGCCCGGGCGGTACATCGCCGACGCTGGGGTGCTGCCAGCGCAACAGCGCTTCGACGCCGCGCAAACGCCCATCCTCCAGGGACACTTGGGGCTGATAAACCAGGGTGAAGTCCTTGTTCTGGATGGCCGTGCGCACACTGTCTTCAAGCATCAGGCGCGAACGGGCGCGGCCGTTCATTTCCTGATCGTAATAGCGATATTGCTGGCGCCCCGCCCGCTTGGCTTCGTACATGGCAATGTCAGCGGCCCGCAGCAGGCCGTTCAAGTCCGAGCCGCAATCCGGGAACGTGGCGATGCCAATACTGACCCCAAGCATCACGTCCAGCCCCTCAACCTGCTGGCACACCGACACCCGTTCGATCAGTTTTTCCGCAATCTTGGCCGCCTGCTCAGGGAACTCAAGCTCCAGCAACGCGGTGAATTCGTCGCCGCCCATGCGCCCCAGCACATCATAAGAGCGCAGGCAGCTTTGCAACTGCTCCGACACCCAGCGCAGCACCCGGTCACCGGCGTCATGGCCCAGCGAATCATTGACCCGCTTGAAACCATCGAGGTCCAGGTACAGCAAGACCAGGGACTGTTCGCTCCGCTCGCTGCGTAACAAGGTGTTTTCCACCGCCTGGTAGAACCCTCGACGGTTCAACAGCCCGGTCAGCGGGTCGGTGACCGCCTGGAACTCCAGTTGCTGGTGCAGGTGACGCACCTCAGACATGTCCAGCACCGTCACCACCATCGCCTTGCGCTCGACGGGCAGCGACGCACAGGACATGGCCACCGGCACCTGCTGGCCGCGATCGGTACGCAAGATGGCGTCGTGCAAACGCCAGGTCTCGCCCTTGCGGTACCCGGCCATCATCTGCGACTCCAGCCATACGGGCACATGGGGTTTTTGCAGGAAGCCCAGGAACTCCCGACCTTGCAGCTCCTGGAGCGTCGCGTTGAGCAGGCGCGAGATCGCCGGGTTGGCGTACTCGATCACGCCCTCTTCACTCACCACCAGGATGCCTTCGGCGGCGTTGTCCAACACCGAGGCATTAAAGGCGCGGGCGGATTCCAGGTCATGGCTCAGGCGTTGCAGCGCGCGGCGGTTGCGCTGGTGCTCCAGCAAAGCCTGGACCTTGGGCTTGAGAATATTGGGATCGAAGGGTTTGAGCAGGTAGTCGATGGCGCCACTGGCATAGCCTTCCAGTACCGCAGACGGTGATTGCGCATGGGCACTGAGGAAAATGATTGGCGTCATGCGCGTGCGCTGGCTGCCGCGCATCAACCGTGCGACTTCAAAGCCGTCCATGCCGGGCATCATCACATCCAGCAGTACCAAGTCGACTTCGTGCGCCAGTAGCAACTCCAACGCCTCCACCCCGGAGCTGGCGGTGACGACCTGCCAGTCTTCCCGGTGCAAAAGCGCGCGCATGCTGATCAGGTTTTCCGGGTAGTCATCGACCACCAGAAGAACCGAACCGCCATCGCCGTGGTGTGGGGCGCCATCCATGCTACGTCTCTTCCTTGGGGAGCTTCCGGTCATTTCTGAGAGAAAAACCGGACAAACGCTGAGGCCTCACTCTAGCCCCGGTTCCAAAAAATCAGAAGTGACACGGGAGCCCTCATTGACCCAAAGCTCAGGAAGCCGACTAACGGTCAGCCCCTACACGCCCCGAATCATGGGAAACATGGCTTTTTGACATTCCTCTGACGCCAATAATTTGCCAATCGCCGTTTAACAAGTGAGTGAGCAGCGCCTATAAAGAACCTGTGAGCCCCCTGGGACAACGCTTTCACCCTCTGTAAAAGGCCAACGCCATGATCGACCTCTCTACCTGGAACCTGAGCATTCCGGTCGGCTCGCCACCGGCGACCATCGACACCCCGAAACTGCTCAGCGGCTTCAAAGACCAGTATTTCCAGGCCGAAGGCAGCAACGTGCAATTCTGGACCCCGGTGACCGGCAGCCGCACCGAGAACGCCATCTACCCCCGCAGTGAACTGCGCGAGACCTACGCCGATGGGCGCCTGCGCAACTGGACCTACCCGGATGCCGACAACTTCCTGCGCGCCACCTTGGCGGTCAATCAAGTGCCCTCCACCGGCAAGGTCGTCATTGGCCAGATCCATGCCTATGACAGCCAGAAGCCGCTGATCAAATTGGAGTACCAGTTCAAGGAAAAGACCCAGACCGGCAACATCGTCGCCAAAGTGCGCATGCGCCCGGATGAGGACGAAGGGCGGGTGATCATCGTGGCGTCGAATGTGCCGCTGGAGAAAAGCTTCACTTACGTGATCAACCTGAACAAAGCCGGACTGCTCAGTGTGTATGCCGCCGACGGGGAGTGGAATGAGCGTATTGGTGCAGCCTGGGGCGCCAAGCAGTTGTATTTCAAGGCAGGGGTGTATGTGCAGGACAACAGCGGGAACAGCAAGGAGGGGGCAAGGGTGACGTTTGCTAAGTTGGATATTGATCACGAGTGAGCACGGGCTTATTTCATTTAGGGCGCGTCCAATGGCGCAGATGGATCATTCGCTTTTTTGAAACACCCCCGATACCCGTTGGAGCCCGGCTTGCCGGCGATGACTGTATGTCAGTCGCCGAAAATTTTGACTGGGCCATCGCCATCGCTATCGCCGTGCGGGAAGGCCTACACAAACGTTGCGGAGAGCCAGGTGGCGGGGGAACCCACTTCCACCCCACCGCACACCCCGGCATTGAAACGCCATCGGCGCGCCTGTCGTGTTGATCGACAGCGACACCCCACTACTGGAGATCCACACCTCCCTGCGCGAAAACCATCAACCTGATGGCCTCCTCCAGCCTGCTGGAGTTTGCCGGGTGCGATCTGAACAATATGGCCAACACGGCGCGCATTCTGGTTTAGGAGGTAATTGATGTATTCCACGTCGTTGAGCGGCACAGCTTCAATACCCTCAGCGCAAGCAGAATAAAAGCCTGCCTCGCTGCAGACTTCTTTAGACACAGGTACGTGGGGCCAAACCGAATAGACGCTATCGAAAAAAACGCTAAAAAACTGTGAATGTTGACAGTTACACAACGGGCAATTAGTCGTGACCATGAGGACGCCAACTCGTGAAAAAGGCGAAGGGCGATTTAGCGCAATCGACTTGATTGACCCATTGACTACAGACTCTACGGAAATCACCATGCCTATTCCCTTTATTGCACCCCGCCCTTCTGTGAGTGGTGCCTCACCTACCGCGCCCCCATACCTATACGTGACCCCAAAGGCAGCTGCTTCGCGGTGCTGATTACGGTCCCTACAGGAAGCGTGAGCAGCTTCCAGGCGGGCGACATTATGGAGGGGGTCGTTGCAACAAACTGGAAATGGCCCAAACGGTCTGTATCCACGGCAAAATATTCGACGTCAAGGTTTCAGTCAAAACTTTGTCAATTCACTCATTAACGGTCAGGCCTTAATAGGTCATGAATTTTGTGGCACCGTCATAAAAAACACAAACTTTGTGATGAAAATTACAATCACTGACCCCAGCGGAATAGTGCTTAAATTACTAACCACTAATTTAACAGTTAGATTTTTCTGAGCACATTAATTATTAAGGCATTCACCCTCCAAACGTAGTTGAACTGCCAATGAACTTTGACGCCGGGAAACTTATCACTCGCTACCCATTATAAAATTTAACTATCCCCGCAGAACCTTTCTCAAGAAATCGCGCGTGCCTCCCTCCTCACGGGGTTTGCGGAACATACGCCGCTGGCCGAGGCGACATCAAAGTTAAAACGGCAGTGAGCGTTAAGTAAACCAACGATTTCAGGAACCGCTCGGGTGTAGCTGCCAGGAAAGAAACATCCAAACGACACAGATATTTTATCTCGAGTTGGATAAACCTTGACCGAAACAAACGTTAGAGTGTTTTAGCCTATCTCGAATAATGTCTATAGCGAAAAACCATAAAAAACTGTCAACTTTGACAGTGCCAAGCGTAAAAAAAAGACGGACCATTAAGACTCTTACATTCCTTGAGGCGTTCAAAATGGCTACCTTCAACAATATATTCTGGAACCCACCTACAGTAGTGACAGTTCCCGATTGCTGCTCAGTAACAACACCACCTCCTCCACCTGCCCCAAACCTGACCATTGGCACTCGCCCGGCCATTAACATGAATGTATTCCCGCGGGTTGGAGACTACGTAGTTGCCCAAGCGTTGGGCACTGGAGGCGTAGCAACAGAAATTTCGGGGTTTGTGGATAACTATTCAGCCGATGGGCAAACGACAGTTATCGCTGATGGTGAAACAGGCACTAAAACCAATGTAAGCACTCGATTCGTGACCTTTTGGGGACCCGTGCAGACCGTTAATCAATACCCCGGTCAGAACATCGGCTTCCAAAACAACTTCAACGGTCCAGTCTACGGCGTCAACCAGTACTCACAAGGGGGATATTACAGACGCCAATTTATGGCATCAACACGCGCCTTAAAAGGCTCAGTACTGACTGAATGACATAAATGCGCCGCCGTGCCGCGAGAAGCTTTAACACACTATGAAAGGAGCAACACCATGTCCATCATCGTTGAATACGTGGTACAGATATTAGAAGTAGACGTCGGAAAAGACTTTGATTTCTTGAGTGCGGGGACCATTTACAAAAATGCCACTCTCGTCGCATCAAATTATGATGCTTCCATGGAGGACATTATAATGACTATTAGCTCAGTTAATGGCATTGAAGCGATTGCTTATAAAGACACCGTACCACTCATCCCGATGGTTGCCGCTCAGGCAATTTCGGTTCCGTCGCCAACACAGCAAATAAGCACCGAAAAAATTTCTTATATGATCGGCTCCAGAAAAGCAGTCCAATAACATCTAAATCATCGTTAGTTCTTGCCGTCAGGCGTGGTCATAATACATGACCACCCTGACTTTAAAAACTCGCGAATAAATAGAGCGCATTCGACATGAATATAATTAACCTATTTCAACAATATATCGTGATTTCGCCCGAGGATATATTTTCGTTTGATGCCGACGACCAATTTTACCAACATGCGCAGCTTGTGTCAGTGCATCAAGGGGCAGCCTTAATAAAAACGCAGCATGGCGATCAAGAAGCAATATCCGTGAATAGCATGAGGTTGGTAATACGGCTTATCCCAGAATCATCTTCCCTGCTACGCAACTCACCGCCTGTAAAAAAAAAGCCTCACACAGCAACGTCTTTAGGCTTCCCCCTTGACGGTTTAGGTATTCGCTCTTACTCCTCTCAAGGAGCTAGTTATGCAGAGCCACTATTTCAGGGTGTGGTACCGGTCTCGAATTATACGGAACCACAATATCAAGGCGTCGTGCCTAATGTTCAATACCCAGCGTCAGCCCCCCCTGGGACTAGCTCGCCGGTGAGCTCGGTCATCGTAGCAACTATCAATGTCCCAGTTTATGTGGAAATAGTAACTCATCAGGATGGCAGTCAAAATATTAACATATACGATCAAGCCAGCTACCCATCCATTGGCTCAGTGCCCTCATCCCCGACTCAAGGGGTAGACATGGCCTTTTTTCTTGCCGAAGAAGAAAGGCGTGAAAAGGAAAGATTGGCTTTCATCATGGATTACTCCTGACTTATAAGACTTATACTAAGGTGGCTATTATGCCGTTACCCATTATCATGTCTGGCCCTGATTTTCCCGGTGTGACTAAACCGAAAAGTGGCCCTTACAAAATCCCGCTCACCCCATCCAATCAGATAATGAATATTGTAGTAACACCCGCTGTCTATAGTGCCTTCGCACCAGCCGATCAATGGCGAGTATCCGCTCAGCGTAATGGCAGTAACCCTGCAGGCGCTTACCCGATCAATATCATTTCACTGGAAAGTATTGCACAGCAAAAAATGGATACTGCAATAAATACCCCACCCCATTATTTTATCTTAAATGTCAGTATGTTAAAAACGCTCACAAAAAACCTAACCTATACCTTAAGAATCACACTCACAGACAACAACGGCGTGATAAAGGCATTGGCGCCAAACACATCAATCATGATTATTTGAAATACTACGGTGTTTATCTAAATCAGATACATATAGGAAACTCAGGAAGCTTTTACCATGCCAACCATACCGCTGATAATGTCAAGACCCACATTCTTGAATAAGCCTAGCCCCATCTCTGGACCGCTTCGCGTGCAGCCAAATACCGCATGCGAAGTGGTAAAAGCGCCGGCAAATCCAGCGTTACTTGCGGGTCTAACCGTTGGGGATAGGATAACCATCACTCTACAAAGAAATGGCATCAGCTCAAGCGGGCCGAACCCTGTGAACACCCTCTTTACTGAGGTGTTATCGGCGCAACGAATCCAACTCGCAACTACACAGAAATTTATAGGAATGGAAATCTGCTCATTCAGATCTCTTCTGGCCAATACCGTCTACACACTCAGAATAAATATCACTGACGCGGGAGGTCTCATCAAAGCGATATCAGCCAACCTGACGCTCACCTTGTGATGCGCATGGGCTCAAACATCGGCTGAATCTCACATCAAAGCTTATAAGCATTGAGTTTAAATATTCATCAGGGAGACTGTGATGCCACTGCCACTGATTGGACCAAAGCCTTACTTTTACAATGTCAACAATCCAGCCCCTGCACCTTATGCAGTATCGATCCCCCAAAACAGCATCATTCTTGTTTGGCCCTTGACCACGGCAATTATCCAAATATTGCTGGCAGGTAATGTGGCCACGGTCACACTACAAAAATCGGGCAATGGCCCGGCAGGGCCTTATCCACGACAGCAGGCGCACCGACGGGTATTAGATCAGGTCAGTATTAATCATCTACAAAGTACAAAAGCGTTAATGCTTGAAATGCGTGACCTAGGCCCCTTCAGATTAGGAACCAATCACGTACTACGGATCGAAATAACTGATTCAGCTAACCAAGTTTTTGCTCTATCAACCAATCTCACGGTCGTATTTAACTAAACTGCTGCAGCTTACGCTGCAGCGACCTACCGGCCTCTCACCGAGAACAATCCAATGCCAGCCCCCTACCTTACCTCTCAGGCAACATTTACACCTACGCCACCTGCTTCGACAGGGCCTAAATTGATACAGTTGAACACTCCCGGCAGTTGTTTCATGGGGCAAGTCCCCGTTCCGGCAGGCAGTACAAGCAGCCTAACTGCAGGCAACATTAAAGTTGCACAACTCCGGCAAGCGGGGACCACTAATTGGATCGACCTCGCGACATTGCCCATTTACGTTAATGGGGAAACCTCACACACCGCTACGTCTCCAAATATAATTCAAGTAGAAATGTGCTCCTCCGAAGTAGACATTAATTTCAAAAAAAACATCACTTACACTTTCAGAATTCTCGTCAGAGACCCGACGGGACAATCGATCATTGTCTTGGGCACTAACACTAATATTCGTCGCGTCTAATATGATCTCACACAGAAGTGAGGCTCTACCGGCAGAATAGGGGGGGGGGGGGCGCGCCCCCCCCAACACATTACGTTGCAAACTCCGACGCTGTTGTCGTCCATTATTTATCGCGGTGAGCGACGAGTATTTTTCTCTTGAACCAAGGATTTGCGCGATTAAATCACAACTACTCCTATTCACGTACTCAACTGGCTTCTACCTAGATCAAAAACGCATAATCCTTATTATAAATAAATAGAAAACTGTAATTTCTGACAGTTACACAGCATCCGGGCAAGTCTATATTGTCACTTAGACACCTCACTTAATAGAAATCCAATTAAAGGGAAGGAGTTCAAAATGTACAAAACTCACATCACACACAACTCGCCGGCCTGATAACGATTTCGCTCATATTAATCACGCCTCAAGTATTTGCCACGTGCAATGCAAACTCTGTAAGTTATGCCGTTGCAAACAATCTGTCGCCGACAAACTCGCCTGCGTTTCAGTCAACACTTAATAACTACATGAGTCAGGCAGGCGCCGGTCAAGTGCGCGCCATTTCAGAGTCTGGCATGACAACTCAAGAGTATTTGCAAGATGCCTTGTGGGTAAACTATAACAGCACTACGAGCAAAATTACTGGATTTGGTTGCGGGCATTAAGTTAAACATCACGACAGAGCTGAAGCTGTTTTAGTTTTTAATCCAGTTGTTTAATGCCCACAAAAAAGCCCGCATCTCTGCGGGCTTCTTTTTAAACGCAGAGGCTTAATTCACCTTAGCGTTCAACTCACCTTTGAGGTAACGCTGATACATCGCTTCCAACGAGATCGGCTTGATCTTCGACGCATTGCCCGCAGTTCCAAACGCTTCATAACGTGCGATACACACGTCACGCATCGCCGTCACAGTCGCACCAAAGAACTTACGCGGATCGAACTCGCTCGGGTTGGTGGCCATCAGGCGACGCATGGCGCCGGTGGACGCCAGGCGCAGGTCGGTGTCGATGTTGACCTTGCGCACGCCGTACTTGATGCCTTCGACGATTTCTTCAACCGGTACGCCGTAGGTTTCTTTGATGTCGCCGCCGTACTGGTTGATGATCGCCAGCCACTCTTGCGGGACCGAGGAAGAACCGTGCATCACCAAGTGGGTGTTGGGGATGCGTTTGTGGATTTCCTTGATGCGGTCGATGGCCAGCACGTCGCCGGTAGGCGGCTTGGTGAACTTGTAGGCGCCGTGGCTGGTGCCGATGGCGATGGCCAGGGCGTCGACTTGGGTCTTTTTCACGAAGTCAGCGGCTTCTTCCGGGTCGGTCAGCATTTGGCTGTGATCCAGCACGCCTTCGGCGCCGATGCCGTCTTCTTCACCGGCCATGCCGGTTTCCAGGGAACCCAGGCAGCCCAGCTCGCCTTCAACCGACACGCCGCAGGCGTGGGCCATGGCGACAGTTTGTTGGGTCACGCGTACGTTGTACTCGTAGTCGGTTGGGGTCTTGCCGTCTTCGCCGAGGGAGCCGTCCATCATGACCGAGCTGAAGCCCAGTTGGATGGAGCGCTGGCACACGTCAGGGCTGGTGCCGTGGTCCTGGTGCATGCACACCGGGATGTGCGGGAATTCTTCGATGGCCGCGAGGATCAGGTGACGCAGGAACGGCGCGCCGGCGTATTTGCGGGCACCGGCCGAAGCCTGGACGATCACAGGGGAGTCGGTCTTGTCAGCGGCTTCCATGATGGCGCGCATCTGCTCAAGGTTGTTGACGTTAAAGGCTGGGACGCCGTAGCCGAACTCGGCTGCGTGGTCCAGCATTTGACGCATGCTGATAAGTGCCATTGTGTTGTCTCTCCCGGTCGAGGGTCGTTAATCGTGCAAGCCTGCCGTAGCGGTGGCTGCTATTCAAGTTATTGCAGGCCCGGCATTCAATACCGGGCCTACTGAATCGTTAAACCTTTCTGTAGGAGCCGGCTTGCCGGCGATGGTGGTCTTGAAAACGCCGGCGACCTCAAGGGCCTCATCGCCGGCAAGCCGGCTCCTACAGGGGTAAAGCGTTATTGGGCTTTGCAACCACGGCCGATCAAATCGTCGGTGGCTACCCAGTAAACCAGGCCTTCCTCACCTTTTGTGTGAAACGCCAGTTGGTCGTTGGCGTACAGCACGCCCGAAGCGGCGACGTCCTGTTTAAGGCGATAAACCTGGTCGGAACCGCCGAGGCGTACGTCCACCTCGGATTTAGCCTGATTAGCAAAGCGCCAGTTGACCTCAGCCTTGCTGTCGCAGGTCCAGGTGGTCCACTTGTCGGCAGGCTCGGCCTTGCTGTTGAACATGTTCATGCTGCTGCAGCCAGCCAACAGGGCCAGGGCTGCCAGGGCGAAAACGCCTTTCATTGCCAATCCTCGTAGGGCGGCCCACAGCCGCCAGTTGATCAGACCCGTCAAGGGCAACCCTGTTCCTGACCGTTGGGCGCGGCGTCGTATTTCTCCAAGCGCTCGTTGCCGATGCGCTTGTTGATCACCGGCATGGTCTCCGCCTGCCAGTCCGCCTGGTAGCAGCTCTTTTTCGGCTGCCCCGGCGCAGGGTTACCCGCCTCCGGGGCCGCGCTTGGCGTGCTGCCGCAGCCGGCCAACAGGCCCGCTGCGATCACCAGTGCCAACGACTTGATCATGGGAATACTCCTTTTCCGGATCACGAGCCTTAGCCTTTGGCTCGAGTTTCCAGTACTTCAACGGCCGGCAGTACTTTGCCTTCGACGAACTCGAGGAATGCGCCGCCACCGGTAGAAATGTAGGAGATCTGGTCAGCAACGCCATATTTATCGATGGCCGCCAGGGTGTCGCCACCGCCCGCGATGGAGAATGCCGAGCTTTCAGCGATGGCCTTGGCCAGCACTTTGGTGCCGTTGCCGAACTGGTCGAATTCGAACACGCCCACTGGGCCGTTCCACAGGATGGTCTGGGAGGCTTTCAGCAGTTCGGCGAAATTGGCAGCGGTTTGCGGGCCGATGTCCAGGATCATGTCGTCGGCGGCCACGTCAGCGATCAGCTTGACGGTGGCTTCAGCGCTTTCGGCGAATTCCTTGGCGACGACCACGTCCACCGGCAACGGCACGCTGACTTTAGCGGCAATGGCGCGGGCAGTGTCCAGCAGGTCCGGCTCGTACAGGGATTTGCCCACCGGGTGGCCGGCTGCGGCCAGGAAGGTGTTGGCGATGCCGCCGCCGACGATCAACTGGTTGCAGATCTGGCTCAGGCTGTTGAGCACGTCCAGCTTGGTGGACACCTTGGAGCCAGCCACGATGGCGGCCATCGGCTGGGCCGGAGCGCCCAGGGCTTTGCCCAGTGCATCCAGTTCAGCGGCCAGCAATGGGCCGGCAGCTGCAACCTTGGCGAACTTGGCTACGCCGTGGGTCGAACCTTCAGCGCGGTGGGCAGTACCAAAGGCGTCCATCACGAACACGTCGCACAGCGCAGCGTATTGCTGGGCCAGTTCGTCGCTGTTCTTTTTCTCGCCCTTGTTGAAGCGCACGTTCTCGAACAGCACGATGTCGCCGGCTTTGACGTCGACGCCACCCAGGTAGTCAGCCACCAGCGGCACGTCGCGGCCCAGGGCTTTGCTGAGGTAATCGGCTACGGGCTTAAGGCTGTTTTCAGCGGAGAACTCACCTTCGGTCGGACGACCCAGGTGGGAGCAGACCATGACGGCCGCACCTTTTTCCAGGGCCAGCTTGATGGTCGGCAGCGAGGCCAGGATTCGCGCATCGCTGGCGACAACACCGTCCTTGACGGGGACGTTGAGGTCTTCGCGAATCAGTACGCGCTTACCTTGCAGATCGAGGTCGGTCATCTTCAACACGGTCATGGGTCGCAGTTCCTGAATTACTGTTGAGGTTGTTTAGAGGCGATGTGCAGATAATGTTCCGCAACATCCAGCATGCGGTTGGCAAAACCCCATTCGTTGTCGAACCAGGCCAGGATGTTCACCAGCCTCGGGCCGGAAACGCGGGTCTGGCTGGCATCGACAATCGCCGAATGCGGGTCATGGTTGAAATCACAACTGGCGTGGGGCAACTCGGTATAGGCCAATAAGCCTTTGAGCGGGCCGCTGGTGGCGGCGTCGCGCAGGATCCGGTTGACCTCCGTCGCATCAGTATCGCTGACGGTTTGCATGGTGATGTCCAGGCAGGACACATTCACCGTCGGCACCCGTACGGCTTTGGCCTGGATTCGCCCGGCAAGTTCCGGTAACAATCTTTCGATACCGCGAGCCAGGCCGGTGGACACCGGAATCACGGACTGGAACGCCGAACGCGTACGGCGCAGGTCTTCATGGTGATAGGCATCGATCACCGGCTGGTCGTTCATCGCCGAGTGAATCGTGGTGATCGACACGTAATCCAGGCCGATCGCCTGATCCAGCAGACGCAACAGCGGCACGCTGCAGTTGGTGGTGCAGGAGGCGTTGGACACCAGCAGCTCATCACCGGTCATGCAATCCTGGTTGATGCCATAGACGATGGTGGCGTCGACATCCGCCTCGCTGGCCATCGGCTGGGAAAACAGCACACGCGGCGCGCCGGCGTCGAGAAAACGCTGGCCATCGGCACGGGTGTGATAGACACCGGAACATTCCAGCACCAGGTCGACGCCCAGTGCTTTCCAGTCGATGCCTTCGGGGGTGGCACTGCGCAACACCTGCACGCAGTTGCCATTAATATGCAGACAATCGTCCTCGACCCGCACTTCGCCTGGGAACCGGCCATGGGTGGAGTCAAAGCGTGTCAGGTATTCGATGCTGGCCATGTCGGCCAGATCGTTGATCGCCACAATTTCAAACCCGGCCGCCGCCCCTCGCTCGAACAGAGCACGCAAGACGCAACGACCAATGCGGCCGTAGCCGTTGAGTGCAACTTTGTAGGGACGCGGTTGAGGCATGGGGTTCTCGATCAAGGTTAGTTCGGTGTTGAATGTTCGGACGCCATCGCGGGCAAGCCCGCTCCCACATTAGACCGCGATCCAAATGTGGGAGCGGGCTTGCCCGCGATAGCGCCAGTACAGACAACGCAGACTGACTTAGTCTTCCAGCAGCTCTTCAGCCTGACCCAGGATGTTTTCCAGGGTGAAGCCGAACTCTTCGAACAATGCTGGCGCCGGCGCCGACTCACCGTAGGTGGTCATGCCGATCACGCGGCCTTCCAGGCCCACGTACTTGTACCAGTAGTCGGCGTGAGCCGCTTCGATGGCGATACGCGCGCCGACTTGCAGTGGCAGTACCGATTGCTTGTAGCCGGCGTCCTGGGCTTCGAACACGCTGGTGCACGGCATCGAAACAACACGCACCTTGCGGCCTTGCTCGGTCAGCTTGTCGTAGGCCTGAACGGTCAGGCCCACTTCGGAACCGGTGGAGATCAGGATCAGCTCCGGCTCGCCCGCGCAGTCCTTGAGCACATAACCACCACGGCTGATATCGGCGATCTGCGCGTCGGTACGCACTTGGTGTTGCAGGTTCTGACGCGAGAAGATCAGCGCCGAAGGGCCGTCCTTGCGCTCGATGGCGTGCTTCCAGGCCACCGCGGATTCCACCGCGTCGGCTGGGCGCCAGGTGTCCAGGTTCGGCGTGGTGCGCAGGCTGGTCAGTTGCTCGACCGGCTGGTGCGTCGGGCCGTCTTCGCCCAGGCCGATGGAGTCGTGGGTGTACACATGGATTACACGCTTCTTCATCAGCGCCGCCATACGTACCGCGTTACGGGCGTATTCCATGAACATCAGGAAGGTCGCGCCGTAAGGCACCAGGCCACCGTGCAGGGAAACGCCGTTCATGATGGCGCTCATGCCGAACTCACGTACGCCGTAGTACATGTAGTTGCCGCTGGCGTCTTCAGCCGACACACCTTTGCAGCCTTTCCACAGGGTCAGGTTGGAACCGGCCAGGTCAGCCGAACCACCGAGGATCTCAGGCAGCAACGGGCCAAAGGCGTTCAGGGTGTTCTGGCTGGCTTTACGGCTGGCGATGGTCTCGCCCTTGGCTGCGACTTCGGCGATGTAGGCCGAGGCTTTTTCCGAGAAGTCGGCAGGCAGGTCACCGGCAAGACGGCGAACCAGCTCGTTGGCAAGTTCTGGGAATTCAGCGGAGTAGGCAGCGAAACGCTGGTCCCACTCGGCTTCGGTCGCCAGGCCTTTTTCCTTGGCGCTCCACTCGGCGTAGATATCAGCCGGGATTTCGAACGGGCCATGGTTCCACTTCAGGGCTTCACGGGTCAGGGCGATTTCCGCGTCACCCAATGGGGCGCCGTGGCAGTCTTCTTTACCTTGCTTGTTCGGCGAACCGAAACCGATGGTGGTCTTGCAGCAGATCAGGGTCGGCTGCTCGCTCTTGCGGGCGGTGTCGATGGCGGTCTTGATCTCTTCCGGATCGTGGCCGTCGACGTTGCGGATCACTTGCCAGTTGTAGGCTTCGAAACGCTTGGGGGTGTCATCGGTGAACCAGCCTTCGACTTCGCCGTCGATGGAGATGCCGTTGTCATCGTAGAAGGCAATCAGCTTGCCCAGGCCCAGGGTGCCGGCCAGGGACGCGACTTCGTGGGAAATACCTTCCATCATGCAGCCATCACCCAGGAATACGTAGGTGTGGTGGTCGACGATGTCGTGGCCAGGGCGGTTGAACTGCGCGCCCAGGACTTTTTCAGCCAGCGCGAAACCAACGGCGTTGGCCAGGCCTTGGCCCAGGGGACCGGTGGTGGTCTCGACGCCTGGGGTGTAGCCGAATTCCGGGTGGCCCGGGGTGCGGCTGTGCAGCTGACGGAAGCTCTTGAGGTCGTCGATGGTGACGTCGTAGCCGGTCAGGTGCAGCAGCGAGTAGATCAGCATCGAGCCGTGGCCGTTGGACAGCACGAAGCGGTCACGGTCGGCAAACGATGGGTTGCTCGGGTTGTGTTTCAGGTAGTCACGCCAAAGTACTTCGGCGATATCCGCCATGCCCATTGGGGCACCTGGATGGCCGCTGTTGGCTTTTTGCACGGCATCCATGCTGAGGGCACGAATAGCGTTGGCACGCTCACGACGGCTGGGCATCGCTGATCTCCTGGGGTTTGCTGAAAAGAAACGGAAAAAAGGACCGGCATTTTCCCTCAGCCACCGCCTGCGGGCAATGACAGATAGTCACTTGAGGGCGTTTTTCCTGTGCTTTGGGCGCCATTCGCTTGCAGAAAAGGGTCCCCGGTTCGTCTAAAGGCTATAGCGGCTGCTTATAACCGCCACTTATCGATCAATATCAAAACTTTTTGATATTGGCCTTGCAGGGATTTCCACCCGTCACTAGACTGCTGGCCTTATGAACCTACCTGTGCCCTCCCTGCGTCCCGACGATTGCGAAGAGCTGGCAGCCTTATGCAAGGCCGCTGGTGATCCGTTGCGCCTGAACGTATTGCGCGCACTGGCCAACGACTCGTTCGGCGTACTGGAACTGGCGCAGATCTTCGCCATCGGCCAGTCCGGCATGAGCCACCATTTGAAGGTACTGGCCCAGGCCGACCTGGTGGCCACCCGCCGCGAAGGCAATGCGATTTTCTACCGTCGTGCCCTGCCCCACACCGAACTGCTGGGCGGCAAGCTGCATGCCGCACTGCTCGAAGAAGTGGATAACTTGAGCCTGCCCACCGACGTACAGTCGCGCATCGGCCAGGTCCACGGGCAACGGGCTGCCGCCAGCCAGGACTTTTTCTCACGGGTCGCCGAGAAGTTTCGCGCCCAGCAGGACCTGATTGCCGGCCTGCCCCAGTACCGCGAAAGCGTACTGGCGCTGCTGGACAAGCTGAGCTTCAGTGATAAGGCGACGGCGCTGGAAGTCGGCCCCGGCGACGGCGGTTTCCTGCCCGAACTGGCGCGGCGCTTCCAACAGGTCACGGCACTCGACAACAGCCCGGCGATGCTCGAACTGGCGCGCCAGCTGTGCGAGCGCGAAGCACTGGGCAACGTCAGCCTGCAGTTGGCCGACGCGCTCAATGACACCAGCCTGCGGGCCGACTGCGTGGTGCTGAACATGGTCTTGCACCATTTCGCCGCCCCGGCCGACGCCCTCAAGCAAATGGCCGGGTTGCTGCACCCTGGCGGTAGCCTGCTGGTTACGGATTTATGCAGCCACAACCAGAATTGGGCCAAGGAGGCCTGCGGTGATCTCTGGTTGGGTTTTGAACAGGACGATCTGGCCCGTTGGGCCACCGCTGCGGGACTCGTTCCCGGGGAAAGCCTCTATGTAGGTTTACGTAATGGTTTCCAGATCCAGGTCCGCCACTTTCAGCGACCGGCTGGCGACACTCACCATCGGTAAATATCAGGAAAACATCGAGATGAGCGAATACTCCCTTTTCACCTCCGAGTCCGTGTCTGAAGGGCATCCGGACAAAATCGCCGACCAGATTTCTGACGCGGTGCTGGACGCCATCATTGCTGAAGACAAGTTCGCCCGTGTGGCGTGCGAGACTCTGGTGAAAACCGGTGTAGCGATCATCGCGGGTGAAGTCACCACGTCGGCCTGGGTTGACCTGGAGCAGATCGTTCGTGACGTGATCACCGACATCGGCTACACCAGCTCCGACGTCGGCTTCGACGGCGCGACCTGCGGCGTGATGAACATCATCGGCAAGCAGTCCCCCGACATCAACCAAGGTGTGGACCGTGCCAAGCCTGAAGATCAGGGCGCCGGCGACCAAGGCCTGATGTTCGGCTATGCCAGCAACGAAACCGACGTGCTGATGCCAGCACCGATCACCTTCTCGCACCAGCTTGTGCAACGGCAAGCCGAAGCCCGCAAAGCCGGCCTGCTGCCATGGTTGCGCCCGGACGCCAAGTCCCAGGTGACCTGCCGTTACGAAGGTGGCAAGGTTGTCGGTATCGACGCCGTCGTACTGTCGACCCAGCACAACCCGGACGTTTCCTACGCCGACCTGCGTGAAGGCGTGATGGAGCTGATCGTCAAGCACGTACTGCCTGCCGAGCTGCTGACCAAGGACACTCAGTTCCACATCAACCCGACCGGCCAGTTCATCATCGGTGGCCCGGTGGGCGACTGCGGCCTGACCGGTCGCAAGATCATCGTCGACAGCTACGGCGGCATGGCCCGTCACGGCGGTGGCGCATTCTCGGGTAAAGATCCATCCAAGGTTGACCGTTCCGCTGCCTACGCCGGTCGTTATGTGGCCAAGAACATCGTGGCGGCCGGCCTGGCCGAGCGTTGCGAGATCCAGGTTTCCTACGCCATCGGTGTGGCCCAGCCTACGTCGATCTCACTGAACACCTTCGGCACCGGCAAGATCAGCGACGACAAGATCGTGAAGCTAGTGCGTGAGATCTTCGACCTGCGCCCTTACGCCATCACCACCATGCTCGACCTGCTGCACCCGATGTATCAGGAAACCGCAGCCTACGGCCACTTCGGTCGTACCCCTGCGCAGAAGACTGTCGGCGACGACACCTTCACCACCTTCACGTGGGAAAAAACTGACCGCGCCAACGACCTGCGCACTGCTGCCGGTCTGTAATCGCTCGCGGTACACAGAGCCCTGCCGGGTTGACTCGGCGGGGCTTTTTTATGGCTGGCGTTTACGGGACGACCTTCACGTTTTTTGGATCCAATACTTGCAGGCCAAATAATGGCCCTCTAGAATCCGCGCCCTCTCGGGCCCTTCACCTTATTTGGATATTGCCCTGCGCCAGCCCGGGATAGACGCGCGCGCAGGCAATCGAACATTGAGGTTTTCATGCGTATTTCCACACTCGCCCCTGCCGCCCTTCTGCTCAGCCTGTTCGCCCTGCCGGCCCATGCTGCCGACCTGAGCGCCCTGGGTGGTGCCCTGACGTCCAAACTGGGCGTGAGCAATTCCGGCGATTGCCAGCAACAAGCCAACGACCTGCAAGCCAAGATCGATGCTGCCAAGGCCGCCAAGGACGATCTCAAAGAGAAAGCCTTCAAAGCCGCTCAAGACCAGATCAACAAAGGTTGCAACAAACTCGCTGAGACCCAGGCCAAAGCCGACGCCAAGCCGCAAACACAGGAAGCCAAGGCCGATAAAGCCGACCCGGTGAAAGCCTTGGGCGGTCTGTTCAAGTAAGTAGAAACACCCGGTAAAAAGCCCCGCGCTGTCGGGGCTTTTTTGTGGCCGTGAGGATCACTTAGGCTGTGCGTCCTTTTCGGGCAAGGATGCTCATGATGCGTTTTCTGATTGCTCTTTTATTGAGTGCGGTGCCGTTTCTGGCGTGGGCCGAAGCGTGCCCGGATGACGCCCGATCTCAACTCGACAGTCTGGCCAGACAGGTCAGTCAATGGGATGACAGCTACCACCGGCTTGGCCAGTCGCCTGTCAGCGATGAGTTGTACGATCAGGCCCGGGGTCGCCTGGCCCAATGGCGCCAGTGTTTTCCTCAAACCCAGCCTGACAACCCGCTGGCGAGTTCGCGAGGCACAGTGCGTCACCCAGTCGCTCACACGGGCCTGGAAAAACTGCTGGATGAGGCGGCGGTCGGCGACTGGCTCGGTACACGGCAAAACGTCTGGATCCAGCCCAAGATCGACGGTGTGGCGGTGACACTGGTGTATCGCCAGGGTCGCTTGAGCCAGCTCATCAGTCGCGGCGACGGGCTGCTCGGCCAGGACTGGTCAGCCGCCGCACGCAAGATCCCAGGCATCGTCCAGCAACTCCCGGAACCTGTTGACCTGGTGCTGCAAGGCGAACTCTATTGGCGCCTCACTGATCATGTGCAGTCGGCAAACGGAGGCCTCAGCGCCCGCAGCAAGGTTGCCGGGCTGATGAACCGGCGCCAACTGAACGATGCCGAAGCTGGTGGTATCGGCTTGTTCGTCTGGGCCTGGCCGGATGGCCCGCCCGATTTTACCGAACGCCTGGCGACCCTCGCACGCTGGGGTTTCCCAGACAGCCAGCGCTACAGCCAGCCCCTCCAGAACATCACCGACGCCGCACACTGGCGCAGCTATTGGTTCAACCACCCGTTGCCGTTCGCCAGCGATGGGGTGGTGCTGCATCAAGCCGTGCACGCACCCGCCGAACGTTGGCAGGCCAGCACGCCGTACTGGGCCGTTGCCTGGAAGTACCCGGTGGCCAAGGCCCTGGCACTGGTACGCAAGGTGCAATTCAAGATCGGGCGAACCGGGCGCATCACCCCCATCCTGGAGCTGGAACCCGTGCGGCTGGACGATCGACAGATCAGCCGAGTCAGCGTCGGCTCCCTCAAGCGCTGGCAGGCGCTGGATATACGCCCCGGCGACCATGTGTCCATCAGTCTGGCCGGCCAGGTGATTCCTCGGCTGGACCAGGTGATCCTGCGCAACGAGACCCGAGCGCCCATCGCTGTCCCCGACGCCCGCGACTTTCACCCCTTGAGCTGCTGGCAACTGGACCCGGGCTGCGAGGAGCAGTTGCTGGCACGCCTGACCTGGATGAGCAGCGACCAGGGCCTGGCTTTGCCCCATATGGGCCGTGAAACCTGGAACGTATTGCTCCAGGCCGGTCTAATCGCAGGCTTTCTCGATTGGTTAACCCTGGATGAGGCAGAGCTTGCTAACATTGATGGCTTCGGTGATCGCAGCCGTGCGCGCGTGCTCAACAGCATTCACAGCGCCCGGCAACGGCCCTTTGCACAATGGCTAAAAGCCCTGGGCGTACCGCCCTCGGCACGCAACAACCTGGACGGCGGCTGGCAAAACCTGGTCGCTCGAGACACCAAAGCCTGGCAGGCCGCAGATGGCATCGGCCCAGGGCGTGCAGCGCAACTCAGCGCTTTTTTTCACGACCCGCAGGTACAGGCCTTGGCCGAAACATTACACGTGGCTGGGATCGACGGGTTTTGAACCCGGCCCACCGCTCTTTAACCCAACGGCAGAATTCACCCTGCCACCCGTTTGCGACCTTGGAGCCCTACATGAAATTTCTCGCCCCGTTTGCCCTGTTGACCGTCGCAAGTTTCATGGCCACGCCGTTGCTGGCCGCAGAAGAAGCCCCTCAACTCACCGGCTGTGCCGCCAAGCGCCAAGCCATCAGCACCCAGATCGATCAAGCCAAGGCCCACGGCAACAGCGAACAGCAAGCCGGCCTGGAAAAAGCCCTGAGCGAAGTGACCGCCAATTGCACTGATGCTTCCTTGAAGAAGGAGCGTGAGAACAAGGTGCTCGACGCCAAGCACGAAGTCAGCCGCCGTCAGGCCGACCTCGACAAGGCGATGAAAAAGGGCGACGCCGACAAGATCAACAAGCGCAAGGACAAGCTCGCCCAGTCCCGCAAAGAACTGCAGGACGCAGTCGAAGAGCTCGACAAGTAAAACCGGTCAGTGGTCGCGGAACTGCTTGTGGCAGGCCGTGCAGGCGTCTTCGACTTTCTGCACGGCCGGCCCCAGGTTGCTGGCTTTGTAAGGCTGCACTTGGCTTGCGATTACCAACTCGCCGGTGGCCGCTTCAAGGTTGCGCGCCAGTTCCTGGAAGCGTGCCTGTTGCTGCCAGACGTTGTCTTTAGCACTGGTATGATCTTCCTCACGCACGCTCGGGAAATGCTTCCACGGCTCGTGGGACAACGCATCGAGCTTGACCGCGCCTTCAGCGAACTTCGCACCGTCGAACGGGATACGCCCACGCAACATGCCGCCCAGGTCTTCGCCGGTCTTGAGCATCTGCTTGAAGATCGCCTTGCGCTGGCCCAACGGCGAATTCGGGTCGACACCGCCACAGGCGGACAGCGTCAGGCAGGCCAGCAATACAACGGTCAGTCTTTTAAAAGTCATGATGGCTTCGAGGTCACGGGAAACGGCGGCCAGTATCCTCGCCCCGCCCGTAAACACCAATAGCCCTATTAATAATAAGGGTTGCCCGGATGCGCCAATGCACGGGCAATCGCTTCAGGAAGTGCTTGTATGAATGTCACCCGAAAAGCCTGGAGCCGCCGCCTGGCGTGGGCTCTGCCAATGATCGCGCTGCTGGCCGGCTGCGATGGCGGCAAGGATGCGGGCAAAGATGAAATCGTAAAACCCCATGCTGTCGCGACCTACGTGAGCGCGCCTTGGGAAGCCTTGCCCACGGTGTCCGACACAGACTTGCTGGCCGGCTTTGAATCCTGGCGCAGTGCCTGCCAACGCCTCAAGGCCGACCCGGTCTGGGGCGCGACCTGTGCCGCTGCAGCCAGCGTGCCGGGCAACGCCGCAGCGGTTCGCGGCTTTCTCAAGGAGCGCCTGGATGTCTTCGGCCTACGCTCGGCAGACAACACCCCGAACGGCTTGATCACCGGCTATTACGAACCGGTCTACCCCGGCAGCCTGACCAAGACCGCCACCGCCAACGTGCCGGTGTATGGCGTGCCGGATGACCTGATCATCGTCAACCTCGAAAGCATTTACCCGGAACTCAAGGGCAAGCGCCTGCGCGGCCGCCTGGAAGGTCGTGTGCTCAAGCCTTATGACGACGCCAGCACCATCAATGGCCAAGGCTCCAGTGCCAAGCCAATCGCCTGGCTGACAGACCCGATGGACCTGCAATTCCTGCAGATCCAGGGCTCAGGCCGCATCCAGCTGGCAGGCGGGCGGCAACTGCGCATCGGTTACGGCGACCAGAACGGCTACCCGTACCGACCTATCGGCCGCTGGCTGGTGGAACAAGGCGAGTTGAAAAGGGATGACGTGACCATGGGCGCCATCAGCGCATGGGCCAAGGCACATCCGCAACGTATTCCGGAACTGCTGGCGAGCAACCCCAGCTATGTGTTCTTCAGTGCCCGCCCCGACAGCAACGAAGGCCCGCGGGGTTCGCTGAACGTGCCGTTGACTGCCGGCTACAGCGTGGCGGTGGACCGCAAGGTGATTCCGCTGGGTAGCTTGTTGTGGCTGTCGACGACTAAACCGGATGGTTCGCCTATCGCAAGGCCCGTCGCGGCGCAGGACACGGGCGGCGCGATTACGGGTGAAGTGCGCGCGGATCTGTTCTGGGGGACTGGCGCTGCGGCGGGGGAGCTGGCCGGCAACATGAAGCAGCAGGGGCAGATCTGGATGCTATGGCCCAAAGGTGCTGCATTGCCGCAAGTACTCGATGCCCCTGCCGGGACCTGAAGAACATCACCGAACCCGTGTGGGAGCCGGGCTTGCCCGCGATGGCGGCCTGTCAGATACATCTTTGCTGGCTGACACTGCGCGATCGCAGGCAAGCCAGCTCCCACATCGGGCTGCGTCAATCTTTAGATCGAGACAAAGAAGAAACTCGCAATCAACGCCATGCCCACGAACCACACCAGCGAACGCAACATCGCCCAGTCCGCCAGGTAGCAAATGATGTACAGCAGCCGACTGGTGATAAACAGCACCGCCAGCACGTTGATCGTCACCAGCGACGCCGTGCCGGCCAGGTGCGCGATGATCACCGCCGCCGCAAACGCCGGGGTGACTTCAAAGCTGTTGAGCTGGGCGTTATGGGCGCGCTTGGCAAACCCGTCAAGGGTTTCCAGGAAGGCGCGAGGGTCGTGGTTCTGCCGAGGCCCGAACTTGCCGCCGCTGAACTTGGCCACGCCCGTGCACAGATAAGGCAGGAAAATTGCGATCAACACACACCAGAAAGCGACCGTCATCACTGATTCCTTTTGTCGTTTTAGTCAGGAGTTAGAGTTTTAGCACTAATAAAGCCACGCCGCACCCACCCGCTATGAGCGACGGCGTGCGCAAAGGTTCTATCCGGCTTTTGCCGCAGAGCCTGCAACCACCCACCGCAATTGCGGTCCATGCACCATTAACGATCGTCTACCCCCCACTTCCAAGGACCCCGGATGCTTGAACTTGTCGCCGCCTTTATCTGCCTCACCACCCTGCTCACCTATGTGAACTTCCGTTTTATCGGTCTGCCGCCCACCATTGGTGTGATGGTCACGGCCCTGCTGTTCTCCTTGATCCTGCAAGGTTTGAGCTTCCTCGGCTACCCCGGCCTGGAAGAGCGTATCCAGCAATTGATCGGCCAGATTGACTTCGGCGACCTGCTGATGAACTGGATGCTGTCCTTCCTGCTGTTTGCCGGTGCCCTGCACGTCAACCTGAATGACCTGCGCAGCTACCGCTGGCCCATCGGCCTGCTGGCAACCTTTGGCGTGTTGATCGCCACTGTGGTCATCGGCAGCCTGGCGTACTACATCTTTGCCCTGTTCGGCTGGCACGTGAGTTTCCTGTACTGCCTGTTGTTCGGCGCACTGATCTCCCCGACCGATCCGATTGCAGTACTCGGCGTGCTACGAACCGCCAATGCGTCCAAGCCGCTGAAAACCACCATCGTCGGCGAGTCACTGTTCAACGACGGCACGGCGGTGGTGGTGTTTACCGTACTGCTCGGCATCGCACAGCTGGGTGAGACGCCCACCGTGGGCGCCACCGCCATGCTGTTTGCCCACGAGGCGATTGGCGGCGTGGTGTTTGGCGGCCTGATCGGCTACCTGGTGTACCTGATGATCAAGAGCATCGAGCAGCACCAGATCGAAGTGATGCTGACCCTGGCGTTGGTGATCGGCGGCTCGGCGATGGCCACTGAACTGCACGTTTCGGCACCGATCGCGATGGTGGTGGCCGGCCTGATCATCGGCAATCTGGGCCGCAAGCTGGCGATGAACGACATGACCCGCCGCTACCTGGACGGTTTCTGGGAGCTGCTCGATGACATGCTCAACGCCTTGCTGTTCGCCCTGATCGGCATGGAGTTGTTGCTGTTGCCGTTCAACTGGCTGCATGTGTTCGCCGCCAGCCTGCTGGCAGTGGCGATCCTGCTCTCGCGCCTGTTGACCGTCGCCCCCGCCATCCTGTTGCTGCGCCGCTGGCGCACGGTGCCACGGGGCACCATCCGCATTCTCACCTGGGGCGGTTTGCGTGGCGGCGTCTCGGTCGCACTGGCGCTGGCCCTGCCGCTGGGCCCGGAGCGCGACCTGCTGCTGAGCATCACCTATATCGTGGTGCTGTCGTCGATCCTGTTGCAGGGTTTGAGCATTGGCAAGCTGGTTAAGCGCGTGACCCGGGACGAACCCCAGGCCACGCCTGACGCTCACTGATCCTTGCTGATCGGCTGCGGATGCCTCGGGTCCGCAGCCTTCTTGCCCGGCAGGCTGTTTTCACTGCGGATCTGCGCATGGCTGATCAGCGCAAAGATAAAGCTGCCGCCAATGATGTTGCCCGCCAGCGTCGGCCCGGCGAACACCAGCCAGAAGTCCTTCCACGGCAATTCGCCGGCAAATACCAGGTAGGACACCTCCGCCGAGCCCACGACGATATGGGTGAAGTCCCCCAGCGCCATCAAGTAGGTGATCAAGATGATGATCCACAGCTTGGCGCTTTCCATCGACGGGATCATCCACACCATGGTGGCAATCATCCAACCAGAGACAATGCCCTTGGCGAACATCTGCCCGGGGTCGTTCTCCATGACCTTGCGCCCGATGTCGAGGAAGGCCATGTCGGTCTTGGTGTCGAAGATCGGCAGATGCAGCATCACGTACGCCACCAGCAAGGTGCCGCACAGGTTACCCACCAGCACCACCGTCCACAGGCGCAGCAACCGGCCAGCATTGGCCAATGTCGGCTTGCTCATCACAGGAAGAACGGCGGTCAGGGTGTTTTCGGTGAACAGTTGCTGGCGCGCCAGGATCACCGCGAGGAACCCCGCGCAGTAACCGAAGCTGGCGATGACTTTGAATTCCTCACCGTCCGGCAACCGTGAGTTGAGCAGTCCCATGCCCATCAGGGACAAGCCCATGGTCAGGCCGGCCGCCAGCGCCGACCACCACAGCGCCGCGACATTGCGCTCCAGTTCCTGGTCGCCCTGGGTGCGGATGATTTCATGCAGGACCGCCGCGCGGGGTGGCTGGTTCTTGTCCACGTCCTGCTGCTCTTCCTGCGACAGGTTGGGGGTCTTGCCGTCTTCTTCAGTAGCCATGATCGTTCAGCGCTCGAGGGGTGCCTGTAGCTACGACACGCCGCGACGACAGCTGTTCAGTGGCCCGGTATACGCCAGGCCTTGGCCATTTCCACAGTGGTCGAGCTGAACGGCTTGCCCCAGGGTTTATTGCGCGCTTTGTAATGCTCAATGATGACATCCAGCACGCGGTTGAACTCGGCGGGGGTGGTGGCTTCGCCCAGGTCCCGCGCGGCGCGTTGCAGCAATTCAACGTTGGACGCCGGCTGGCCCGGGCGGTACAGCGACGGGTAGATGACCTCTCGCGTGAAGTTTTCAGCTTTCACCGCGATATCGCGCCGCTTCATTTCGGCGACAGCACTGGTCATCACCCTCGAGAGGGGCTCTCCGGTGGCTGACGCCGGTTTTTGAGCCACCTGCATCAGTTGCTGGAAGTTGTGCTGACCCGGCGCATTCAGACGCTTCCCCAGCCACTCAACATGCTCAGGCCGACGGGCAAGCGCATCCAGGTTACGTAATGCCGCCGCCAGTTTCGGCGTAATTTTCAGGGTATCGCTGGCCTGATTCGCTTCGGTAATCGCGACATCCAGTACCCGCAACGCCTGCAGCGCCCCCTTGTGAAACAGCAACACATCCGCACCCGCCGGGTCCTTCGCCAACTGATCGCTCACGCTGGCCAGCATTTCATCGTCCATCGCCAGCACTGCGCTCTCCAATGAAGCAAACGGATACTGCTCGCGGACCACCTCACGTTTATCCAAATGCGCGGCCACCGCCTGGTGAGCCTTCGCCTGCAGGTGCTGTTTCTGTTCGGGGGTCATGGTGAAGTTGACGGTGCCGTTGAGCAGGCCGCGAAAATCGCCTTTGTCCGTGTGCAGCGGCAATGTCACCGTCTGGTCGCTATAGGCCTTGAGCCGTTCTGTTTGATAAGCCCCGGCAGCGGCATGTGGGGTGCCGGTCACTTTATCGACGATGTGGCTGATAAACCCGCCGCTTTTTTTCGGCGCTGCCTCTTCGGACTCAAACTTGACGACCAGCGACTCAGGCTTGCTCAACGGGCCCAGCGACAGCGACGAGCCGACCACGCCGGGCGCGGGCGTATTGGCCAGCAAGCCACCGTCTTGGAACGCAGTAACTTCAGCCGTTTCCTGAAACCCATGGCCTTGTTCTTGAGGGCTCTTGAACACCACCGGCAGCGAGCCTGAAATGCGTGCGGCGCGGGCGATATCCATGTCCGGTGTGAGGTTGGCATTGAACACCACCAATTGCGGACGACCGTCGAACATGCCGGTGCCGGTGATATTGAGTTGCTTGATCGCCGGAATATGACGGCTTAACTCTTCAAGGTCGCGAATGGTCGGCGTGCCACCGGCGCTCAGCCTGTCGGCGATCTTCATGACTTCAGCGGGCCGAGCAGCCCTTGGCATTTCGGCAATATGCACCAGGATCGATTTGCGAGACTCGCTGCGCATCATCTCTTCCAGGGGGGAGGCCTCGGTTTGCAGGCGCGGCAGCAACGTCAGCAGCAATTGGGAGATGTTGCCGGCAGGCCCAGGCAAGCGACCGGCGAGCTTGCCGAGGTGGGTGCTGACGCCTTGCAACCAAGCGGTCACCGGATCGTTGCTATTGAGCAGGCTTGGCAGGTCGATGCTGTTCGACAGCTCGCCGAACGCCTTGGCGCCCATGCCGCTGGCCAGCAAGGTCGCGGAAATCGCGCCGGCGGATGAGCCGGAAATCACCTTCATGCCTTGCAGTTTCTTGCCATCCTCCAGCGCCTGCACCATCCCCGGAAACGCAATGCCCTTGGCGCCACCACCGCTGAGCACCAAGTGGCTGGGCGGCGACGGAGACACGCTCACCTGCACTCGCCCATCGCTATAACGATAGAGGCTCAACTTGCGCGGCCCTACATCTTTGACCAGAGGCGTCCTGACGTCCTGGTCGACGGTTTGAGGCAACGGCGGACGGATTTGGACAGGGGAGTTGGACACTTTCATACGCAGGCTCTCGCTACAGGTTGTGGTCCTGTGTGATGAGAGAGCCTGAGAAAGATCCAGGCGGAATGATTTGGTAAAGCAAATCAAACCGTCGTTGGGGTTATTCGTCCTGGAACTGGTCCTTCACGTACTTGATCTCGGTACGGCCATGCGGTGCTGGCAGGCCGTCTTCACCGAGGTTGACGAAAACCATTTTTTCCACGGTCAGGATGCTTTTGCGGGTGATCTTGTTGCGTACTTCGCAGGTCAGGGTGATGGACGTGCGGCCGAACTCGGTGGCCGTAATACCCAACTCGATGATGTCGCCCTGGCGCGAAGCGCTGACAAAGTTGATTTCGGAGATGTACTTGGTCACCACACGCTGGTTGCCCAACTGGACAATCGCGTAAATGGCCGCTTCTTCGTCGATCCAGCGCAGCAGGCTGCCACCGAACAGGGTGCCGTTGGGGTTGAGGTCTTCGGGTTTTACCCATTTGCGGGTGTGGAAGTTCATGGTCACTCCAAAGCGTCTTGCCAAATGATGGGCATCATCATGGCAGAGCCCGGGCCCAAGCTCTATGAGCCATTGCCTATCAACCCCATCAGCGATCTTCATATGCCCGACGGAAAGGCTTTTAGAACGCGTAACCAGACGGCTATAATCGCCCCCGCTTCAAAACGGTCATCTTCAGTTGATACCGTTCTCCCGCCACCTGTCCGAGGGGCGCTGCAGCAGGTTCAACCTGTCAGGCTCGGATGGGGCGTTGTCCGGCCTGGTTAGCCAGCTGGATACTAAACGCACAACGGCGCCCATTCGCACACTACGAATGGAGGCTCTTCATGAGCGCAGTAAACACGCCTGCAGATTTCAACGACTACAAGGTCGCCGACATGTCCCTCGCTGCCTGGGGCCGTCGCGAAACCTTCATCGCCGAATCCGAAATGCCAGCCCTGATGGGCCTGCGTCGCAAGTACGCCGCTGAGCAGCCGCTCAAAGGCGCCAAGATCCTCGGCTGCATCCACATGACCATCCAGACTGCCGTGCTGATCGAAACCCTGGTTGCCCTGGGTGCCGAAGTGCGTTGGTCGTCCTGCAACATCTTCTCGACTCAAGACCAGGCCGCTGCCGCCATTGCTGCTGCCGGTATCGCGGTATTCGCCTGGAAAGGCGAGACCGAAGAAGAGTACGAGTGGTGCCTGGAGCAAACCATCCTCAAAGATGGCAAGCCATGGGACGCCAACATGATCCTCGACGACGGCGGCGACCTGACCGAGCTGCTGCACAAGAAGTACCCACAGATTCTGGACCGCGTCCACGGTGTGACCGAAGAGACCACCACTGGCGTTCACCGCCTGCTGGACATGCTGGCCAAGGGCGAGCTGAAAATCCCGGCCATCAACGTCAACGACTCGGTGACCAAGAGCAAGAATGACAACAAGTACGGCTGCCGTCACAGCCTGAACGATGCCATCAAGCGTGGTACCGACCACCTGCTGTCGGGCAAGCAAGCCCTGGTGATCGGCTACGGTGACGTGGGCAAGGGTTCGTCCCAATCCCTGCGTCAGGAAGGCATGATCGTTAAAGTCTCCGAAGTTGACCCGATCTGCGCCATGCAAGCCTGCATGGACGGTTTCGAAGTGGTTTCGCCGTTCATCAACGGCCAGAACGACGGCACCGAAGCGAGCATCGACAAGGCCCTGCTGGGCAAGATCGACCTGATCGTGACCACTACCGGTAACGTGAATGTTTGCGACGCAAACATGCTCAAAGCCCTGAAGAAGCGCGCTGTTGTCTGCAACATCGGCCACTTCGACAACGAAATCGACACCGCTTTCATGCGCAAGAACTGGGCATGGGAAGAAGTGAAGCCACAGGTACACAAGGTTCACCGTACCGGTGCTGGCGATTTCGACCCACAGAACGACGACTACCTGATCCTGCTGGCTGAAGGCCGTCTGGTTAACCTGGGCAACGCTACTGGCCACCCAAGCCGCATCATGGACGGCTCGTTTGCCAACCAGGTGCTGGCGCAGATCTTCCTGTTCGGCCAGAAGTACGCCGACCTGTCGCCCGCCCAGAAAGCCGAGCGCCTGACCGTGGAAGTACTGCCGAAGAAACTCGACGAAGAAGTGGCCCTGGAAATGGTCCGTGGCTTCGGCGGCGTGGTAACCCAACTGACCAAGACCCAGGCCGACTACATCGGCGTGACCGTTGAAGGTCCGTTCAAGCCTCACGCTTACCGCTACTGATTTGCCTGCTGCCCGCCTCCTTCTGGGGGCGGGCTCTTGTAGGAGCTGGCTTGCCGGCGATGGCTTCAACTCGGTTTTGCTGCGCCACCGAGGTGCCTGCATCGCCGGCAAGCCAGCTCCTACAGGGATTGCGCACGTCTAACAGGCCTTTGAGTTTCCAAGGATACGACCATGTCCCAAGACCGTCGCTACAGCTTCGAGTTCTTCCCGACCAAGACCGATGCTGGGCATGAAAAACTGATGGCGACTGCCACTCAGTTGGCCAGCTACAACCCCGACTTCTTTTCCTGCACCTACGGCGCCGGCGGCTCGACCCGTGACCGTACGATCAACACCGTGCTGCAGCTGGAAAGCCAAGTCAAAGTTCCCGCCGCTCCGCACTTGTCGTGCGTGGGCGACAGCAAAGCTGACCTGCGCGGCCTGCTGACCCAATACAAGCAAGCCGGCATCAAGCGCATCGTCGCCTTGCGTGGCGACCTGCCGTCCGGCATGGGCATGGCCAGCGGCGAGCTGCGCTACGCCAATGACCTGGTGAGCTTCATCCGCGAAGAAAGCGGCGATCACTTCCACATCGAAGTGGCGGCCTACCCGGAGATGCACCCCCAGGCACGCAATTTCGAAGACGATCTTCACAACTTCGTGCGCAAGGCCAACGCCGGCGCCGACAGCGCCATCACCCAGTACTTCTTCAACGCCGACAGCTACTTCTACTTCGTCGAGCGTGTACGGGCCATGGGCGTCGACATCCCGATCGTGCCGGGCATCATGCCGATCACCAACTACAGCAAGCTGGCGCGCTTCTCCGACGCCTGCGGCGCTGAAATCCCGCGCTGGGTGCGCAAGCAACTGGAAGCCTACGGCGATGACGTCAAGAGCATCCAGGCGTTCGGCGAACAGGTCATCACCGAAATGTGTGAACGTTTGTTACAAGGTGGCGCGCCAGGGTTGCACTTCTATACCCTGAACCAGGCTGAACCCAGCCTTGCCATCTGGAACAACCTCAAGCTGCCACGCTAAGGGTTGTCTGGCTGTACCAAGGCCCTCGTTTCGACGAGGGCCTTTGTCGTTTTAAATGCCCACGGAACCCTGCAGTCCATGAACACAGCGCCTTCGACTTCCCGCCCGCAATTGGTCTACCTGGTCTTCGGTTCCGAGACCTACCACCAGGAAGCGGTCTTCAGCATCGCCAGCGCATTGGCCTTTCTGCAGGAAACCCCGGACGCGGCCCTTGATATCCAGGTATTCAGCGACAACCCCGAGCCCTATCGCCTGCTGCCCGTGCGCGTACGCCCACTGGACGAGGCCACGCGCAAACGTTGGAGCGAGCCCCACGGCTACCACTTCCGCACCAAGCACGTGGTGTTGCGCCAAGTGCTGGAGGAGTCGCCGGTCGCGCTGTTGATCGACACCGACACGTTCTTCCATCACTCGCCCATGGCGCTGTTCGAGCGCGTGCAGCCCGGCACCCTGTTGTGCAACGCCTTCTACACCAAGTACGGCGACAACCACGAAAGCATCCTCTACACCGCGCTGCACCAGCGTTTGCTGGACATGGGTGTGGCCGACGATGACATGATGACCCTCAACTCCGGCGTCATGGGCCTGACCCAACAGGACGCACACATCCTCGACCGCTCGATCGAGTTGATGGACGAGTTGTTCCCCCATGCCCAGGGCGCCTACACCCTGGAAGAATTCTGCCTGTCCGTCGCGGCCTACCGCACCGTCAACGTGCGCGAGTGCCCGGACCTGATCCACCACTACTGGAGCCGCAAGCAGCTGTTCCGGGCCAAGGTCAAGGCGTGGATCGCCAAGCACGCGGCAAACCCTACCAGCGAACTGGCGATGGCCGACACCCGCCAGGTGTCCTCGCACCTGCCGCGTCCGCCGCGCCTGCAGCGCCTGATGTACAAGCTGATCACGCTGCTTTTGCCCAAGCACCAGCAGCAGTTCATCCGTGAAATCCTCTACGGCTGCTACGAACACGAGAATGAATTCGACCAGGCGTGTGGCCCGGTTTGGTGGGACAAGGCGCGACAAAATCAGGAAGAGCGCCAGCAGCGGCCGATTGACGCACACCAACTGGAGCACTGGTTTGCCAACCCGGTGGTGCGCCTGATTCTGGGCGAGCGGCGCAATGCAATCCACGAGCATCTGATGGACGCACCGGCCAAATAAGGCCACCCGCCAATGCGTGTGCCAGAGCTTCTCTTTAGGGCAGGAGCGTCGTAACCTCAAGGCATGCCCGTTCTTCTCAAGCTGTTGACCGCTGCGCTTTTCACTTGCCTGAGCTTCGCCGCTTATGGCGAGAAATTGCGCATTGTCACCGAGCCCTGGGCGCCTTACGTCTACGACGACAACGGCACCATGCGCGGGCTGGACTACGAAACCACGGTGATCGTGTTCCAGCGCTTGGGGGTCGATGTGGAATGGCAGTTCCTGCCCTGGAAACGCTGCCTGGCGATGCTCGACCAAGGCCACGCCGATGGCGCGCTGGATATTTTCCACAGCCACGACCGGGACGCCCTGCTGCTTTACCCCAGCGAGCCATTGTCGGAAGTCGAGTTCGTGCTGTATTACGCCAATGAGCGTCCCCACCCCGCCGATACCCTCGAAGACCTGCGCGGCCTGACGGTCGGCACTTCACCGGGCTACCTCTATAGCGAGGCGTTCCGGGAGTCCACGCTGTTCAACCATGAGCCGGCCCCCAGCCACGAGGCCAACTTCGGCAAGCTGTCCCTGGGCCGCATTGACCTGGTGATCACCGACCGCCGCGTGGGCCAGCATGTGATCAAGGCCTTGGGCCTGGAGGGCACGGTCAGCCAGGCGCCCATGGTAGTCAGCCGCCAACAGCAGTTCCTGGCAGTGCGCCGTGGCGCGGGCATGGACCTTTTGGTGCAACGCTTTGCCGCTGAGCTCAAACGCTTCAAACAAGAGCCCGCCTACGCCGCCCTGAGCGAGAAATACGGCGGCAATCCTGCCCCAACGGCCTCGATACCCGCCCCCGAACACACCGTTGAGCAGCAGGAAAGCAGCGCGCCGTGATTGCTCTGTTATACTCCGGCCTTTCCGCCAGGCTTACGCCCGGCCGCTGAGGTCTTGAAAAAGGCACCCAACCCCGCTACTGCGCAGCTTTGCGGCCCGCGCGAGCCGGTGGAGTGCCCGCCAGACGCAGCAGGACCGGACGGGATAACGCTCCCCTAAGCGTCATTCACGCCCGGCAAGATTATCCCTCTGGGCCAAGCCCTAACTAAAACAGGATTACTCATGTCCTTTGCTTCCCTCGGTCTCTCCGAGGCTTTAGTCCGCGCCATCGAGGCAGCGGGCTATACCGAGCCTACTCCGGTGCAACAGCGGGCCATTCCCGCCGTGTTGCAAGGTCGCGACCTGATGGTTGCGGCTCAGACAGGTACTGGTAAAACCGGCGGCTTCGCCCTCCCGATTCTGGAGCGGTTGTTTCCCAATGGTCACCCGGACAAATCCCAGCGTCACGGCCCGCGCCAACCGCGCGTACTGGTCCTGACCCCTACCCGCGAACTCGCCGCCCAGGTGCACGACAGCTTCAAGCTGTATGCCCGCGACCTGAAGTTCGTCAGCGCCTGCATCTTCGGCGGCGTCGGCATGAACCCGCAGGTTCAGGCCATGTCCCGCGGTGTTGACGTGCTGGTGGCCTGCCCTGGCCGCCTGCTCGACCTGTGCGGCCAAGGCAGCGTCGACCTGTCCCACGTGGAAATCCTCGTGCTGGACGAAGCCGACCGCATGCTCGACATGGGCTTTGTCCATGACGTGAAAAAGGTTCTCGCGCGCCTGCCAGCCAAACGCCAGAACCTGCTGTTCTCGGCCACGTTCTCCCAGGACATCACTGCCCTGGCCGGGAAGCTGCTGCACAACCCGGAACGCATCGAAGTCACGCCGCCGAACACCACGGTCGAGCGCATCGAGCAACGCGTGTTCCGCCTGGCCGCCAGCCACAAGCGTGCGCTGCTGGCTCACCTGATCACTGCAGGCGCCTGGGAACAGGTGCTGGTGTTCACCCGCACCAAGCACGGCGCCAACCGCCTGGCCGAGTACCTGGACAAGCACGGCCTCACCGCCGTCGCCATCCACGGCAACAAGAGCCAGAACGCACGCACCAAGGCCCTGGCTGATTTCAAGGCCGGCACCGTGCGCATCCTGGTCGCCACCGATATCGCCGCCCGCGGCCTGGATATCGACCAATTGCCACACGTGGTCAACTTCGAGCTGCCAAACGTCGACGAAGACTACGTGCACCGTATCGGCCGTACCGGCCGTGCCGGTCGTTCGGGTGAAGCCATCTCCCTGGTTGCACCGGACGAAGAAAAACTGCTGAAAAGCATCGAGCGCATGACCAAGCAGAAAATCGCCGACGGCGACCTGATGGGCTTCGATGCCAGCGCCGTGGAGGCCGAAAAGCCAGAAGCGCGCGAACGTCCGGACGTGCGCAACCCGCGCAACCCACGCGGTCCGAAGGGCGATGGCCCGAACGGCGGCGGTGGTGGCGGTGGTCGTCGCGACAAGGGCAAAGACAAGGGCAAGGAGAAATCCGCCTCCAGCAGCCGTGGCGAACGCCCGGCCCGCGAGCAGAAGCCACGTGAAGGCACCCCGGCCCGCGAACAGCGCCAGCCGAGCCAGCCGCCACGCGCTGCAGCCGACCGCGCCCCGGACGAGTTCCTGGACGACGACGTGGATAACTTCGGTAACCGCGTCGATTACGTGCCCCAGGCCAAGCCGGCCCAAGGCCGTGGCCGCCGCCCAGGTGCCCCGGCACAAGGTGCGGGTGCAGGCACGCCACGTGGCGGTCAGCCACAAGGTGGCCGTCAGAACGGTCCGCGTAACAGCAGCGGCGGCACCACCGGTACCCCGCCAGGTAAACGCAACGGCCCACGCAACGGTGCACCACGTGACGGCCAGGCCCGTCGCGAAGACTCGCGCAACCGCCGCCCGTCCCGTGACGACCAATCGCGTTCGTCCGAGCCAGCCGTGCAGAACCCGCGCGGCGGCCCGGCACCGAAGATCATCCACAAGGAGTCGAAAGCAGACCGCTTCCCGACACCTGAGCAGTTGGATCAACTGCCGGGCCGTCCTCGTGGTGAAAAGCCAGCGCTGCTGACCCGCAACCGCTGATTTTCAAAGCCCCATAAAAAATGCCCCGCCTCGAAAGATACGGGGCATTTTTTTCGATTGAGCAAAATCAAATGGGCTTTTCTGTGGGAGCTGGCTTGCCTGCGATAGCGGTGCATCAGTGAGATATGCTTCAACTGACACACCGCTATCGCAGGCAAGCCAGCTCCCACATTGATTGCATTTCAGGCATAAAAAAACCGGATCGCGAGATCCGGTTTTTTTGTGCGGGCAGAAATTACTTCTGCTTCACACCTTCCAGCGAGATGTCCAGGTCTACAGTCTGCGAGGACGGGCCTGGGCCTTTGATGCCGAAGTCGTTCAGGTTCAGCGTGGTGGTGGCGTTGAAGCCAGCACGTTCACCGCCCCATGGGTCCTTGCCTTCACCGTTGAAGGTTGCCTTGAAGGTCACCGGCTTGGTCACGCCGTGGAACGTCAGGTCGCCGGTCACGTCAGCGGTTTTCTCGCCGGTGGATTTAACGGCGGTGGACACGAACTTGGCGTCGGCAAACTTGGCAACGTCCAGGAAGTCCTTGCTGGCAACGTGCTTGTCACGTTCTGCGTGGTTGGACCACAGGCTGGCAGTTTTCACGTCGACAGCGATTTTGCTGGCTTCAGGCTTGGCGGCATCCCAGCTGAAGGTGCCATCCCAGTCCTTGAAGGTACCGTGGATGAAGCTGTAGCCCAGGTGGCTGATTTTCCAGTCGATGAAGGCGTGCTGGCCTTCCTTGTCGATCTTGTAGTCAGCAGCCATTACCTGGCCTGCGGACAGCAGGGCAGTACCGATTGCCAGAGCAGCGAGGGTCTTTTTCAACATGCGTTCTATTCCTTGTGAGTCGAGGTTGAACATCAGGCTTTGCGCCCCAGCATTCGCGTGAGGGTCGCATCACGATCGATAAAGTGGTGTTTCAAGGCCGCCACGCCGTGCAAGCCGGCGAAGACCACCAATACCCAGGCGAGGTACAGATGCACCACGCCGGCGTTGTCTGCCTGGTCCGGTAGCCCGGAAACCACGGCAGGAATCTCAAACAGGCCAAACACCGGAATACCGACACCGTCTGCGGTGGAAATCAGGTATCCAGCAATCATCACGGCAAACAGCCCGAGATAAAGGAACGCGTGGCCAAATGCGGCACCGATACGGGTCAAGCGGCTGTAGCTGGCAAGCGGTGGTGGTGGCGGGCTGACCAGACGCCAGACGATACGCACCAGCATGATGGCAAACAGCGTGATGCCGATGCTCTTGTGCAGGTCCGGCGCGTCTTTACGCCAGGCGCTGTAGTAATCCAGACCGACCATCCACAAGCCCAGGGCGAACAGACCGAACACCACCAGGGCCACGCCCCAGTGCAACACCATGCTGACCCAACCGTAGCGGGCCGGAGAATTGCGTAACTGCATGTACTTAATCCCGTAAGAGCTGCGCCCAAGACTAGCGATTTACCTATCGAATTAAAGCGGAAATTTTCGCTTTGAAATATCGAGAAATACGATCTTGAGGGTATGAAGCGTAAATTAACAACGGATTAAGGACTATCCAGAAGAAACGTGACAGACCGTCCTGTGTTTACTGCCTATTCGCAGGTTATGGGTTGTGACACGGCCATCCATTGCATAGGCTTGCGCGATTGTTACGCCCGCGTGCCACGCGGGCCGCTTCGAGGAGACCCCGGATGGGCTTGAATAACCAGTGGATGCAACGCGACCTCGCCGTGCTGTGGCATCCCTGCACCCAGATGAAAGACCACCAGCAGCTGCCGTTGATCCCGATCAAGCGGGGTGAAGGCGTTTGGCTGGAAGACTTCGAAGGCAAGCGCTACCTCGACGCCGTCAGCTCCTGGTGGGTCAACGTATTCGGCCACGCCAACCCGCGCATCAACCAGCGCATCAAGGACCAGGTGGACCAACTGGAACACGTGATCCTCGCCGGTTTCAGCCACCAGCCGGTGATCGAGCTGTCCGAACGCCTGGTGCAGATGACGCCCGAAGGCCTGACGCGGTGCTTCTACGCCGATAACGGCTCGTCGTGCATCGAAGTCGCGCTGAAAATGAGCTTTCACTACTGGCTCAACCGTGGCCTGCCGAACAAGAAGCGCTTCGTCACCCTGACCAACAGCTACCACGGCGAAACCATCGCCGCGATGTCGGTGGGCGACGTGCCGCTGTTTACCGAGACCTACAAGGCGCTGTTGCTCGACACCATTAAAGTGCCGAGCCCGGATTGCTACCTGCGCCCCGAAGGCGTGAGCTGGGAAGACCACTCGCGCACGATGGCCCAGGTAATGGAGCAGACCCTCGCCGAGCACCACGATACCGTCGCTGCCGTGATCATCGAACCGCTGATCCAGGGCGCCGGCGGCATGCGCATGTACCACCCGGTGTACCTCAAGCTGCTGCGTGAAGCCTGCGACCGCTACGGCGTGCACCTGATCCACGACGAAATCGCCGTCGGTTTCGGCCGCACCGGCAGTATGTTTGCCTGTGAACAGGCCGGCATCCGCCCGGACTTCCTGTGCCTGTCCAAGGCCCTCACGGGCGGTTACCTGCCGTTGGCGGCCGTGGTCACCACCGAAGACGTCTACAGCGCCTTCTACGACGACTACCCAACCCTGCGCGCCTTCCTGCATTCCCACAGCTACACCGGCAACCCGCTGGCGTGCGCGGCGGCCCTGGCGACCCTGGATATTTTCGAAGAAGACAACGTCATCGAAAACAACAAGGCCCTGGCCCAACGCATGGCCACCGCCACCGCCCATCTAGTGGACCACCCCCACGTGTCGGAAGTGCGCCAGACCGGCATGGTGTTGGCCATTGAGATGGTCCAGGACAAAGCCACCAAGACCGCCTACCCGTGGCAGGAACGCCGCGGCCTGAAGGTGTTCGAGCACGCCCTGGAGCGCGGTGCATTGTTGCGGCCGTTGGGCAGCGTGGTGTATTTCCTGCCGCCTTACGTGATCACGCCCGAGCAGATCGACTTCTTGGCCGAGGTTGCCAGCGAAGGCATCGACATCGCCACCAACAGCAAGGTCAGCGTTGCCGTACCAAACAATTTCCACCCCGATTTCCGCGACCCGGGCTAACCCTGTAGGAGCCGGCTTGCCGGCGATGAGGCCCTTGAGAACAACGTTGATCTTGAGGACGCCATCGCCGGCAAGCCGGCTCCTACAGAGCTGTGTCATCGCTCCTATTTCCAGAGAACAGAAATGAGACTGTCCCGCTTTTTCACCGACACCCCGCTGAGCCTTGGCGAGCATGAATTGCCCGAAGCCCAGGCGCACTACATCAGCCGCGTGCTGCGCATGGGCGAAGGCGACGCCGTGCAATTGTTCGACGGTTCCGGCCAGGAGTTCCTGGGCAGCCTGCTGGAAGTCGGCAAGAAGCGCGTCACCGTGCAGCTCACAGAACGCTTCAACGGCCAGGCCGAGTCGCCCTTGCACATCCACCTCGGCCAGGGCCTGTCCCGGGGCGAGCGTATGGATTGGGCGATTCAGAAAGCCACCGAATTGGGTGTGAATGAAATCACGCCGATTTTCAGCGACCGCTGCGAAGTACGCCTCAAGGACGAACGCGCCGACAAACGCCTGCTGCACTGGCGCCAAGTGGCAATCAGCGCATGCGAGCAGTGTGGGCGTTCAACCGTGCCGGTGATTCACCCGCCACTGTTGCTGGCAGACTGGCTGAAGCAGACCGAGGCCGATTTGAAGCTGGTGCTGCACCCGGTGGCCGAGCCGATGGTCAGCCATGCCAAGCCAGCCAGCCTGGCCTTCCTGATTGGGCCTGAGGGCGGTTTGACCGATAACGAAGTCCAGAGCGCCCAAGCGGCCGGCTACCACGCCGCCCGCCTCGGCCCGCGTGTGCTGCGCACCGAGACCGCGCCGGTGGTGGCGCTGTCGGTAGCCCAACAACTGTGGGGCGATTTCTAACGCCCTTCCTTTGCAAACCCAATCCCCCCTGTGGGAGCTGGCTTGCCTGCGATGGCGGTCTTCCAGCCAACCCCACTGGCGCCTGACCCACCGCTATCGCAGGCAAGCCAGCTCCCACAGTGTTGATTGGGTTACCAGGCAACTATTCCACCGGGTCACTCACCGGCGTGGCAATGATCGCCTTCAACTCGCTGGTCATCGGGAACTCCAGGTTCAGCCCCTTGGGAGGAATCGGCTGTTCAAACCAGCGCTGGTAAATCCCGTTGATCGCCCCCGAACGGTAAAGGTCGCCCAGCGCCTCGTTGACCACCGCCAGGAACTGCGGGTCGTCCTTGCGCACCATGCAGCTGTAGATTTCCCGCGACTGTTCTTTACCCACCACCACCCAGTTGTGCGGGTCCCTGGCCTTGGCGCGCTCGCCGTAGAGCAAGGCATCGTCCATGTAGAACGCGGCCGCACGGCCCGTCTCAAGCATCTTGAACGCTTCACCGTGGTCCTTGGCGCTGATCACAAACATATTGGCCTTGTGCTCGGCGTTGTAGCTCTTGAGGAACCGCTCATTGGTGGTGCCCGCTGTGGTCACCACGTTCTTGCCGGTCAGGTCCGCAAAGCCCTGGATGCCGCTGTCCTTGGCCGTCAGCAACTGGCCTTTCACGTAGATAAACCCGTAGGAGAACGCCACCTGTTTCTGCCGCTCGGCCGTCACTCCGGTGGAGCCGCATTCCAGGTCCACAGTACCGTTCTGCACCAGCGGGATACGCGTTTGGGACGTCACCAGGTTGTATTTCACCGCGAGGTGGGTCACCCCGATTTTCTGCTGGACGCGCTCGACAATCTTGTTCGCCAGGTCCACCGAGTAGCCCATCGGCTTGCCGCTGTTATCCCCCACATAGGAAAACGGCACCGAGGCATCGCGATAACCCAAGGTGATGGATTGGGCACTGGCGATCTTGCCCAGCGTGCCTTCCAAAGGCGCTTGATTGGCCTGTGCCTGTGCGCCGAACAAGAGCCCCAGGGTGCAGCCGGTCAACAGGATTGTTTTCATTGTTATGCTCCGTTGGTCTTTAACGTTATTTACGGACAGCAATTACGCTGATTTCCACCAACACACTCGGCCGCGCCAGCTCCGCTTGCAGGGTGGTGCGCGTCGGCGCGCAGCCTGGCGACAACCACGCGGACCACACGTCGTTCATCGGCGCGAAACCGCTGCCAATGTCCTTCAGGTAAATCGTCGCGTTGAGCAGGTGATCCTTGTCGCTGCCGGCCTGGGCCAGCAGCCCGTCGATCCTGGTCAGCACTTCTCGGGTCTGGGTCGCCACGTCCTGACCATCGCCAGGCACCTGGCCCGAGAGAAACACCAGGTCCTTGAAGGTCACGGCGCCAGAAAGCCGGTCGTTGCTGCTGATGCGGTTGATGCTCATGGGTACACCTCAAGCGGCGCGGGGCGCGAGGCCCTGCAGGTCAATGGAAGGCGTGCGCTGGTCGATCAGTTCGGCCAACAATTGGCCGCTGCCGCTGGCCAAGGTAAAGCCAAGGGCGCCATGGCCCAGGTTGAGCCACAGGTTGCGATAGACACTGGCGCCGATCAGCGGCACGCCGGTGGGCGTGGCCGGGCGCATGCCGGCCCATTCCACCGCATGGGCGTAGTCGCCGGCATCAGGAAAAGTCTCCAGCGCCTGGCGTTTCATCAGTGCCAAGCGCTTGGGCTCCAGACGCACGTCGAAGCCGACGATATCTACCATGGCCGCCACCCGCAGTTGCTCGCCGATACGGGCGTAGACGATCTTGCGGTCGTAATCGGTGATGCTCACGTTCGGCGCCTGATGCTGTGCACCAATCGGCACGCTGAGGCTGTAGCCCTTTAGCGGATACAACGGCAGCGAAACACCCAACTCCGCGCTGCGATACCCCGCCGCCAGCACCAGGTTCTGCACCGGCATCACCTCGTCGCCCATCTCGACCGCCTGTACGGCACCGTGAGCATGGCGCAGGCCAGTGACCTTGCGCCCCAGCAGGAAACGGCAGCGCCCGGACGCTTCAAGCCGCGCCGCCAAGCGTTGGCAGAAGGCATGACAATCGGCCACTTCTTCATTTGGCGTATAGATCCCGCCGACAAAACCACCGTCCGCCAGCGCCGGTTCCAGCCGAGCGCAGTCATCAGCCGACAACACCTGCTGCTGCAGGATATCGGTGACTTTGCTGCGGGCATGCTCGAAGCTGCTGGCGTTGCGGAAGGTCACCAGCTTGCCGTTGCGGCGCCAGTGGAAGCCGTCCAGATGATCGTCCTCGCGCCATTGCTGCAACGTGGCCTGGCTCAAGGACGCCAAGCGCAACAGGTGCGCGGCATTGCGTGTGTTGACCGAGCCACGGCAGGCACCGAGAAACGCGGCCATCCAGCGCCATTGCTGCGGGTCCAGACGCGGGCGCAGCTTGAGCGGCGAGTCCCCGCGCAGCAGCCAGCCGATGGCTTGCAATGGCACGCCGGCATCCGCCAGCGGCGCGACATAGCGGTACGACAACTGCCCGCCGTTGGCGAAACTGGTTTCGCTGCCCAGCGTGTCGCGGGCTTCGATCAGCGTGACCTCGTGACCGGCGCGAACCAACGCATAGGCGCTGGCCAGGCCGATAACCCCACCGCCGATGATGCAAACCTGCTTGGCCATCCCAGCCCCCAGCTTTTGAATGAAGAGGCCTCAAGCGTAGGGGCAGGTGACAGGCCATCGACAATGAATAAAGATGGGTCACCTATAAACAAAGGTTATGGACTCGCCATGCGCTTGCGTCATATCGAAATCTTCCAGGCCATCCGCCAAACCGGTTCCGTCAGTGCCGCCGCGCAGTTGCTGCACGTGTCGCAGCCGGCGGTGACCAAAGTGTTGCAACACGCCGAATTGCAGCTGGGCTTTCCCCTGTTCCTGCGGGTGCGCGGCAAATTGCAGCCCACCCCGGAAGCCCTGGCGCTGGAAAGCGAAGTGGAGAAAGTCACCGAGAGCCTCCAAGGTGTGCGGCGCCTGGCCAAGAGTTTGCGGCGCGAACCCGGGCACAGCGTGCGCATTGGCGCAATCCCGGCACTGGCCTTGTCGCTGCTGCCACCGGCGATCCTGGAATGGAAACGCGACTACCCGGACATCGCCTGCGAGCTGTCCAGCGACCACAGCCGTGAGCTGGTGCAGAAGCTGTTGATGCGCGAGATCGACCTGGCACTGACCCTCAACTTCTCCGGGCATCCGGGGCTGACCACGCAGGTGTTGGCCAACGGTGTGCTGGTGGCGTTGGCGTCGAAAGGCTATTGGTCTGACGCAGAATCGAGCACACCGTTGCCCTTGGCGGATCTGGCCGGTGCGCCGTTGATTGGCCTTTCCAGCGCCGATCCCCTGGCCGCCAAGCTCGACAGCTACCTGGAAAACGTCGACCCCGCGCCTCGGGTGACGATCTCGGTGCAAACCTATTCCCTGGCACGCGCCATGGTCGAGTCCGGCGCCGGGCTCACTGTCATCGACCCCTTCACGGCGCTCGGCGCCTCCACGGCCACCACCTGCATCCGCACACTCACCCCGCCGCTGCCGATCACCCTGTACGCCCTGACCCGCGCCGACGAACCGCCGCCGCATATGTTGGCCAAGTTGCTCAAGATCTTCGGCACGCGCGCCCAGGACCTGCTGAAACGCCTATCCCTGTAGGAGCCCGGCTTGCCGGCGATGGCGGCCTCGAGATCACTGCACCTCTCAAGGGCCTCATCGCCGGCAAGCCGGCTCCTACAGGTGTTCGTTACAGCACGTAATGCATGATCGCCACAAAGTGCAGCAGGCTGCCGCCAATGACAAACAGGTGCCAGATGCCGTGGGAGTGCCGCAGGCGATCTTCCAGGGCAAAGAAGATGATGCCCACGGTGTACAGCACCCCACCGGCCGCCAGCCAGGTAAACCCCGCCGTGCCCAGCGCGGCGATCAGTGGCTTGACCGCCACCAGCACGATCCAGCCCATCACCGCGTAGATCACGATGGACAAGATCCGCGCTTCGGAACGCGGCTTGATCTCCTGCAGGATACCAATCACCGCCAGCCCCCAGACGATGCCGAACAGCGTCCAGCCCCATGGGCCGCGCAGGGTCACCAGGCAAAACGGCGTGTAGCTGCCGGCGATCAGCAGGTAGATCGAAAAGTGATCGACCTTCTGCATGATCTCTTTTCGCCGTCCGCGCACGCTGTGGTACACGGTGGACGCGCTGTACAGCACCAGCAGCGTAAAGCCATAGATCGCCACGCTGACGATCTTCCAGGGGCTGCCATCCAGGCTCGCCACCACCAGCATCCACACTGCGCCGGCAAAGGCTGCGACTGCCCCGAGCAAATGGCTCCAGGCGTTGAATCGTTCCCCGTGATACATGTGTCACTCACCTCGAATAACCGTTATCACCTCGAGCATTCTGACGCCAGACACTCACTTTCAGGTAACACCCTTTCTTCATTTGCCCAACGACCACTGCCCATCGGATGATTCGCACAATCCTTGTAGGAGCCGGCTTGCCGGCGATGAGGCCCTTGAGCGTGGTGGTGGCCTGACTGCCGCCATCGCCGGCAAGCCGGCTCCTACAAGGGTGTTTCCGCCCTTTAGAGTGGTGTTATCCATGCCCGAGCTTGAACCCGACGCGCCGCCCCCCAGCCTATGGCAGCTTTTTTACAACTTCGCCATGGTCGGCCTGTTCGGCTTTGGCGGCGTGATGCCCTGGGCACGGCAGATGATGGTCGACCGCAGGCGCTGGGTCAGCGAGCAGGGTTTCAACGAACTGCTCACCACCGGCCAATTCTTCCCCGGCCCCAATATTGCCAACGTCGGCATCATCTTCGGCCGTCGCCTGCACGGCTTGCCGGGTGCGGTTGTGACCGTCTGCGGGCTGTACCTGTTCCCCTCGCTGATCACCGTGCTGGCCGGGTTCGCCTATGCCAAGTGGTGGAGCCATGAGGTGGTGCAGCAGATCTTCGGCGCAGTGATGCCGATTGCCACCGGGCTGATGCTGGGTACAACACTGCGCTTGCTCAAGGCCATGCCACGCAACCTGGCCAATTACAGCGCCTTCGTGCTGACCTTCGTGTTGATGGCGGTGCTGGTGCTGCCACTGTGGCTGGTGCTGCTGATCAGCATCCCCAGCTCCCTGGCCTTGAGTTTCATCGACACGAAAAAGGTGGCCGGCTGATGCAGACCGTCCTCCTGCACCTGATGATCCAATGCGCGCTGTGGTCGCTGATGGCAATTGGCGGCAACACCGTGGCCATCGGTGACATCCACCGCTACACCGTGGTGGACATGCACTGGATCACCGACGCGCAATTCGTCGCGTTCTTCGCCCTGTCCCAGGCGCTGCCGGGGCCCAACGGCATGTTCCTGGTGTTCATCGGCCAACAGGCGGCAGGCCTGCCGGGTGCGCTGGTGGCCTTGCTGGCCAAGCTCGTGCCTTGCTCGGTATTGGCCTACGTCGGCGCCGGCTGGCTGGAAAAACACACCCAGACGCCCTGGGTGCAACGGGTCAAGCGCAGCCTGCTGCCGATCTCCATCGGCCTGATCCTCGCCTCCACCTACATCCTGATGAACAGCCTGGAAAACAACACCACCAGCCTGGTCCTGACCCTGGCCAGCGCTGCCGTGGTCTATTACACGCGGCTCAACGCGATCTGGCTGATCATATTCGGTGTGGTGCTGGGCCTGGGCAGTGCATGGCTGGGAGTGAATTGGTTTTAGGGGCACAATCGACGGCATTCGAACAAGAGTGACCGCCATGCTGATCGACGAAGAGTTCACCCTCAAGAAGCTGGAAATCTTCCTGGCGTTCATGCGCACCGGCAACCTGGCCCGTGCCGCCGCCGAGCTGCAAACCAGCAACGTCAGCGTGCACCGCGCGATCCACTCCCTGGAAAACGCCCTGCGATGCCCGCTGTTCAAGCACGAAGGGCGCAACCTCACGCCGTTGGAGAGCGCCTACGTGTTGGAGGAACGCGCACAGAAACTGGTGGCCGACGTGGTCGACAGCGTGCGCCTCACCCGCGAAGCGGCGGGTTATTCGGCGGAGCGCTTCAAGCTGGGTTCACTGTATTCGCTCACGGTGAAGACCGTGCCGCAACTGATCATGGGCCTGAAGATCCGCCGCAGCGAACTCAACATCGACCTGATCCTGGGCTCCAACTTCGACCTGCTCTACAAGCTCAAGAACATGGAAGTGGACGCCATCCTCATCTCCCTGGATGAGCATGCCAACGACCCCGATTGCGAGCAGATCGCGCTGTTTTCCGATGATATCTTCCTGGCTACCCCGGCCGACTCACCCTTCGACCGCGAACAGCAGATCGACCTGGCGGATGTACGCGACGCCACCTTCATCACCCTCACCCAAGGCTTCGCCACCCACCAGGATGGCAACCGCGTGTTCCAGCAGGCGGGGTTCGAGCCGAAGGTGGCGATGCAGGTCAATGACATCTTCACCCTGCTGAGCATGGTCAGCTCGGGCGTGGGTTATGCGCTGCTGCCCGGGCGGATTGCAGCGGTGTATGAGAACCGGGTGAAGCTGATCCCGCTGCAACCCCGGTACCGGTTGCAGCAGCAGATTGGGGTGGTGTTCCTCAAAGCCAAGGAAAGGGACCCAAACCTGTTGGCGTTGTTGGCAGAGTGCCGCATGTATGCCAATCGCCAATCTTGACCATCCCTTGTAGGAGCCCGGCTTGCCGGCGATGGCGCCATCAAAATCGCTATCGCAGGCAAGCCAGCTCCCACATTTAACTGTGTTCACAAATCAAAATGTGGGAGCGGGCTTGCCCGCGAAGACGCCAGGCCAGACAACGCAGGGCCGGGGGTTAGCCGACGAGGCCGCGTACGATGAAATACAACACCGAAGGCCCGAGCAAACACCCAAGCCCGGTATGGAACGTCGCTGTCAACGCGCCGTAGGGCACCAACCGCCGATCCGTCGCCGCCAGCCCCGCGGTCACACCGCTGACCGTGCCGGCCAACCCGCCAAATACCATCGCCGAGCGCGGGTTGTCCAAGCCCATCCAGCGCGCCGCCACCGGCGTGCCGACCATCACCAAAATGGCCTTGATCAAGCCCGTGGCAATCGACAGCGCCATCACGTCCGAGGTCGCGCCAATGGCCGCCCCGGTCACCGGACCGACGATGTACGTCACCGCGCCGGCACCGATCGTCGTCATGCTGATCGCATCACGATAACCAAATGCCCACGCCATGCTGGCGCCCACAATGAACGGCAACACCGTGCCCAACAGCAGCGCAATCACACCAATCAACCCGGCCTTGCGCGCCTCGGTGGCCTGCACTTCAAACGCGGTGGCAACGATGGCGAAGTCACGCAGCATTGCACCGCCCATCAGGCCGATGCCGGAGAACAGCGCCATGTCGGCCAGGCCCTTTTGCCCACCGGTCACCGTGCCACCGACCCACGCCAGAACCAGGCCGATGACGATGGCAATCGCCGAACCATGAATGCGCCCAAACGTGAGGCGCTTGGACAGCACCACGGAAATCCACATCACCACGCCGACGAAGGCAAAGGCGGTGATCAGGCCGTTATGCTCCAACCCTTTTTCGATGAGATCCCACATATCAGCGACCTCCCGCAGCAGCGATCAGCGGCTCTTCGGCGGGCAAGGATTCGCCCTTGTGGGTGCGGCTGATGAGCGCGATGGTGCAACCGCAGACCACCACGGAACCGATCGCCGCCAGGACCGCGACAGGACCGCCATGCAAGGCCGTGACCACGTTCTGTTGCGCCGCCATCGCCACCACGACCGGGATGTACATCGCGCCCCAGAAGCCCACGCCCATCTCGCAGTCCTTGGTCATGCCGCCGCGTTTTTGCATCCACAGGCGGGCGCAGATCAGCAGGATCATTGCGATGCCCACCCCGCCCACGTTGGATTTGACGCCCAGCAACACGCCGAGCATGTCGCCCATGATCACGCCCGCGAGCGTGCAGATCGCCAGCAATGCCACACCGTAGATAATCATCGTTGTTGTCCTCAAAGTGCTCGATCGAAATTGTTGTTGTTGTGCTTCGAAAGCCTTGGGTGGTGCTTTATCGGTGGCGGCGCTCCTCCTCTTGCAGCAGGGCCTGCAAGGTGTCCAGGCGTGCGCCCTCGCAGGCGATCACCGTGCCTTGCTCGAACACGCGGCGTGACAAGCCGGTGAGCACGGCGCCCGGGGGCAGTTCGATCTGCAGGCGCACGCCACGTTCGTAGGCGCTTTGCACGGTGCCACACCAGTCGACGACGCGGCACATGTTGAACGCCAGGTCGTCGCGCAGTTGTTCGGGGTTGTACACAGGCCGCGCACGGGTGCTGCTCAGGTAGGTGATGCGCGGCGGCTTGAGCGCAACAAACGCCTGGACCAACACCTGGGCCGGTTGCTCCAGCAATGCACAGTGCGACGGCACACTCACGTTCAGGCGCTTGGCCACGCCGTTGCCTTTGATGCGTTGGGCCACACGCTTCATGGCGGCGTCGCTGCCGGCGATCACGGTCTGGTTGTCAGCGTTGATGTTGGCCAGGTACACCGGGGTGTCAGGGCTATTCACTTCAGCCAGCAGCGTTTCGACGGTGGATAACGACGGGCCGATGATGGCCGTCATCCCGTAGCCGTGTGGATAAGCGTTTTGCATCAGCTCGCCGCGTAGGCTGACCAGCTTCACCGCGTCGGCAAAGTCCAGGGCACCGGCGATCACGGCGGCCGGGTATGCGCCGATGGAGAGGCCCGCGACGTAATCCGGGGTGTGTTGCAACAGCCGGGCGTGGGCCACGCCGGCGATCAGCAGGCACAGCTGGACGGCGCGGGTATTGGCCAAGGCTTGCGCTGAATCCAGGGTGCGAACGTCCTCACCCAACGCCTGGCTGGCTTCATCCAGCACATCGGCGGGCAGCGCCTGGAGCATGCCCGGCCGCTGGGCGCCTTGCCCGGGGAACACCAGAAGACTGCTCATGCCACGGCCTGCCAAGGGTCGAGCACCAGATGGGCGCCACTGGCGGTTTTCAACAGCACCCGCCGTGAGGAGCCGGCCCATTCGCGCAAGGCCACTGCGCCGAAGGGCGTTTGCAATTGCAGGTCCACGGCGCACACCGCCTGGTCCAAGGTTGCCAGCAGGTCGCGCGCCTCGCTGCGGTCCAGCGGCTGGGGCGTGCGCAGCATCAGATCCAGGTCGCTCTGGGCATGCAGCGCTTCAATGCCCGTAGCCAATTCAAATCCGGCGCTGCCGGTGACACCCCAATTTAAGGTCGCCAGCACCGGCCGCAATTGATCCAGAGCCTGCAATGCGGGCAAGTCCCGTCGAGAGACAACGTCACGCAATGCTTCCGGTGCTACCCGCCGTTGCACGGCAGCCAGCGGCATCAGCGCCGCAAACCGTTGCTCACGCGAACGGCCGCGCACGCCCACCGGGACATAACCTGCGGCAACCGTGGCGCGGCGCACCACCACCGTGCCCACCGCCTGCGCCGCCCACGCCGGGGCGTCAACGGGCAGGTGCGCCGGGGTCATGCCCCAGAGCAAGTCGTGAGCGTTCACCATTGCTCCCGCAGCAAGTGGCGCACGTGGCCGGAGGCGGCGCGATGGGGAGCACCCAGGCGGCTGCTCAAATCGGTGCTGTCGATGTCCTTGATTGCACTCACCAGGCAATCGCCCACCCGCGCCACATCCTGTGGCGTCGGCTGTTCAATCTGCTCAACCGACAAGGTCTCCCACAGCAAACCCAGGCTGGCATAGCTGTCGATGTCATACGCCATGGGCGGCACGCTGGCGGCCAACGCTTCCAGCTCTTCGATACTGCGCAAAGTCACCCGCGCCGCCGAGGCCTTGCCCATGGCGTGCACCATCACGCCCGGGTCGCGCAGGGCGATCAGGCGGTTGGCCTGGTAGCCGTGGGCGAGGAACGCGCCCGACATCGCCTTGCCCACCAGCAGCGCAATCACCGGGTGCCCGGCCAGCCGAGCGCGGGCATAGCTGTCAGCGGCGGCGGCCAGGGCCTGGTGGATACCGAGGGCTTCTTCGCGACGGCCGTAGGCTTGGCTCGGCACGTCGACGATGGCGATCAGCGGGCGCTTGTCGCCACGGGCGATGGCTTCATCCACCGCCTTGGCCAGGCCCCAGCCTTCGAGCAAACCGACCTCGCCATTGCGTGCGCGGGGAAAGCGGTTGTGCGGGTCGGTGACCACGGCGATAAAGCGCACAGGTTGCCCGCCCAACAGGCCGTCAGCCACTTTCAGCGAAGCCGGCAAACCCTCGACAGGCGTTGCCCCCGCGCTCAATGCGTTGAACCACTGCAAACCTCTCATGAGCGATCTCCTTGATACAGCGCACGCACCGTCGCCGCGTCGATTTGTGGCGTGGCGTCCAGTTCGGCCAGGCGCGCCAGGTAGTGCTCGGCCTGGCGACTGCGTGGTTGAGCGGGCAGGCCCTGCTCCAGCAAGGCGTTGACGGTCTGCTGAATCTCGGCCACATCGTCGGCCACGTAACAGTCAGCCAACCCGCTGTTGAAGCGTTGCTCGCCACCGGTAAGGCTCCAGATGAATGGCCGGTCGCGGGAGTCGTATTCGTCCAGGCCGGCTTCCTGCTCAATCACCTGCGGGCCGTTCAGGCCCACCCGTGCTTCGCGGGTGACCACCAGGTAACTGCACAGCCCGGCCGCAATGGACATGCCGCCAAAGCAACCGACGCTGCCCGCCACCACACCGATCACCGGCTGGTACTGGCGCAGATCGACAATCGCCGCGTGGATGTCGGCAATCGCCGCCAGCCCCAGGTTGGCTTCCTGCAGGCGCACGCCACCGGTTTCCAGCAACAGCACGGCACGCGTGGGAATGCCCTTGCGGTTGTCTTCGGCCGCCAGCTCAAGCACACCGGCGATTTTTGCCCCGCCGACTTCGCCGAGGCTGCCGCCCTGGAAGTTACCTTCGATGGCCGCGATCACCACCGGTTTACCGGCGACGCTGCCCTTGGCGATCACCACGCCGTCATCGGCTTGCGGCACCACACCCTGGCGGCTGAGCCATGGCGACATGACGCGCTGGAACGGGTCGATCAGTTCGCGGTAGGTGCCGGCGTCCAGCAAGGCTTTTGCCCGCTGGCGGGCACCGAGTTCGACGAAGCTGTGTTTAGCGAGCCAGTCAGTCATGGCCGACCTCCTCAAGCCCTTGCTCCAGGCGCAGGCGCACCACGCCGGGTGTCGCGCCGAAGTCGTGGATATCGATCTTCAAGGCCGGTGGCGTCTGCTCCAGGAAGATGCGCTCGAACAGGTGCTGCCAGCGCTGCTCGGCGCCGTTGACCGAGGTCTGCACCTGGATGGTCAGGGTGCCCGACGTGCCCGGTTCCAGCAGCACTTCCAGGTCGCCGGAGCCGACACACCCCACCAGCGCACGGCCTTTGGGCGGCTGCCCGGCGGGGAATTCAAAGGATAAGGTTTCCATCACAACGCTCCGTCGAGGCGGTCGATAAACAGGCAGGCGGCCAACAGGTCGGCGGCGCCGCCCGGGGAGGCATTCAGGGCCAGCAGGTGTTGGTCCAGCGCGTGCAGGTGGCGGCGGCCGGCCAGGGTCGCGCTACCGCCCGCGTCCAGCACGGCTTGGGCGCCGTGTTGCATGGCGCTGATGCCTTCAGGGCCTGCGCGGTAGAGCACGCAGGTGTCGGCCAGTTCGGTCATGATCGCGAGCAAGGCATCGAGCCGGGCGTTCTGCTCGCCGGCCTCTTGCAGACGGCTTTTGCGCAGTTGCGGCAAGCCGCGCTGCATCACCGAGGGGAAGCCCAGTTGCGCTTCTTCACGGGCGCCGCGTGCGCCGTAGCGTTGCGCGACCTGGGCACCGTGGCTCATCGGCTGTGGGGCATAGCGGTCGTTGAGCAGGGCCAGCCGGGCGGCGGTCAGCGTGACGGCACGGGGCGCCAGCGCTGCCGCAGCGGTGAGCAAACCGAGTGCCCAGATCGCGCCGCGATGGGTATTCACGCCGTCGGTGGTGGCGAGCATGGCTTGCTCGCCTTCGCGGCCGATCCGCCCCAAGGCTTCACGCAGGGGCAAGCCGACTTCGCCGAACTCGATGGCCGCTTCGGCCATTTCCTTGAACATCGGCCACAGCGACAACGCGGAGGCGTGCATCAGGCCCAGGTGCAAATCGCTGTGGGCGCCGTTGCCGCGACGGTCGACCAGGGCCGGCTTGGGCGACAGGTCCGCCTCATCAATCAAGGCGTCGACCGCCATGTCCGCCAGGCGATCAGCAAGGGTCAATTCATGCAGTTTGAGGGCGCGCATTTACCAGCTCCTGAACTTGGCGGGCGGGTTGTACAGGCCGCCGGACCAATCCACCAGGTCGGCCACGCTCTTGGCGGCCAGCAGCTCGCGGGTGGCGTCGGTGCGGCGGATGCCCAAGTCTTCGGGCAAGGCGATCAGGCCTTCGCGGCGCATGCGTGCGGTGTCCTTGGGGTTGTGGCGCAGGCCGATGGCGGTGACACCGGCGACGGCGGCGATCATCGCCTGACGCTCCTCCAGGGAGCGCGCCTTGTACAGGTAGGCGATGCCTTCTTCGGTGAGCAGGTGGGTGACGTCGTCGCCGTAGATCATGATCGGCGCCAGGGGCATGCCGCTTTTGCGCGCGACTTCCACCGCGTCGAGGGTGTCGACGAAGGTGGGTTTGCCGCCTTCCTGGAAGGTCTCGACCATTTGCACGACGAGCTTTTTGCCGCGCTCCAACAGCGCTTCGGGCGCGTCGTCGTGGCGCATGTCCAGCCACGCCGGGGTGCCATGACGACGACCACGTGGGTCGTGGCCCATGTTCGGCGCACCGCCGAAACCGGCGAGCCGGCCACGGGTCACGGTGGAGGAATGGCCGTCGCCGTCGACTTGCAGGGTGGCGCCGATAAACAGGTCCACCGCGTATTGACCGGCCAGTTGGCAGAACATCCGGTTGGAACGCATCGAACCATCGCGGCCGGTGAAGAACACATCCGGCCGTGCGGCGATGTAGTTCTCCATGCCCAATTCGGTGCCGAAACAATGCACGCTTTCCACCCAGCCGCTTTCGATGGCGGGAATCAGCGTGGGGTGTGGGTTGAGGGTCCAGTTGCGGCAGATCTTGCCCTTGAGGCCCAGGGATTCGCCGTAGGTGGGCAGGATCAACTCAATGGCCGCGGTGTTGAACCCGATGCCATGGTTGAGGGACTGCACATTGTGTTTTTCGTAGATGCCACGGATCGCCATCATCGCCATCAGCACGTGCACCGGTTTGATGTGGCGCGGGTCGCGGGTGAACAGCGGCTCGATGTAGAACGGCTTGTCGGCCACCACTACGAAGTCCACCCAACTGGCCGGGATGTCGACGCGGGGCAAATCGGTGACGTCGTCCACCAACTGGTTGACCTGCACGATCACGATGCCATCACTGAAGGCCGCGGGCTCGATCAACGCGGGGGTGTCTTCGGTGCTGGCGCCGGTGTAGATGTTGCCGGCGCGGTCGGCCATGAAACCGGCAGACAGGACGACGTTGGGGATCAGGTCCACCACCAGCCGTGCGTAGAGTTCGATGTAGGTGTGGATCGCGCCGATTTCCAGCAGGCCGTCTTCGAGCAACTGGCTGATGCGCAGGGACTGGGTGCCGGCGAAGGAGAAATCGAGCTTGCGGGCGATGCCCTTTTCAAACAGGTCCAGGTGCTCGGAACGGCCGACACTGGGCATGATCATGTGCAAATCGTGGAGCTTGGCGGGGTCGGCCCTGGCCAGGGAACGGGAGAGGAAGTCGGCTTGTTTCTGGTTATTGCCTTCCAGCACCACGCGGTCGCCGGGGAGGATCAGGGCTTCCAGCGCCTCGACGATCCTGTCGCTGGGCAACACAGCCCCGTCTGCATACTGTTTGACCAGCCCGAGCCGCCGCTGCTTCTCGTCGCGCCGCCGCGTCCAGCGCGAGTCGGGGGTGATGGTTGTTGTCATGGTCGCTCCACGGGGTTTGCTGTCGTGGGCTGTACCTTAGGAGTGAATCGGGGGAGGTATCAATCAAGCCCGGCGGTGGATCGTTACGGATGGAGTAACAAAACCTCAACAGACACGGACTTCGCCCGAATGAATATTAAAACTGTGGGAGCTGGCTTGCCTGCGATCGCGGTGGGTCAGCTGTAGATAGGTCAACTGACAGTCCGCCATCGCAGGCAAGCCAGCTCCCACATTTGTTCAGTGGCGCTTGTTAAATAGCGGTCCCCAAAAGGAAACGATCAGTCCCTGCTTGGGACCGTTTTAAGCAGCTGGCGCCGGGCTGACTTGCTCCAACGCCCGATCCACCAATAGCAGCCCCAGCTCCGCCATTTACTGGATGCCGAGCATGATCGCGCGCTGGGAGGTGTCCAGGTCGAAGGCCAGGTTGCAGGTGAGTGCGTTGAGGGACGAAAGGGTTTCGCTGGCGTTGACCAGCAGGGTTTCGGTGTTTTGGTGGGGGTTGACGGTGAAGAGGTTGGATGAAGGGTTCGACATGCTGTGCGATTTCTAAATGGATAATCAAGGAACGCCTGTTGATCTAGGCGTTGTTTGCGCCTAAACAGATTTCGTCGGACTTGCACGTCCGTGTCACCGTTTTTTGCGATGACGGGACGAAGACTAGGCACGCCGCCTGCACGCGACAAGTTCATGTACAGCCCAAAATCCTGCAGGAAAAATCCGAAGCCCGCCGGTCTACAACTTCATGTCTATGCTCACTCCCCCCAAACCTTCGAGCGGATAGCTGCGGTACTCATAAACCTCACCACGAACAATGAGGTGGATGACGCCATCCACCCGAGTCACTTGGACATCTGGCTCTTTGGTTTTCAAAAAGGGGTGTGCCGACATCAGCGCTGTCAGTATCTCCTGGTCACTGCCTAAGTCCTTATAAACGTAGTACCTGTAGGAAAATCCCACTGTCGCGCCGCCCTGTCCGTCACGCGCTCCATAAATTGAGTTGCCGTTGCCCAAAGAGTGTTTCAAAACCACTTCGTCCAAATCCGGTGTGCCGGATGACATGATCCAATTGCCCCCGATATAAATCAGGCAGACTACCAGCAGGCAGTTGCGCAGGACCGGCAAGAGGCCTTTAGTAGCCCTGAGAAATTGCATACTCAATCCCCCTCCTTATCCAATATTGATCGCGAGGATCATCGCCAAAAGGTTCTCCTCCCCACCATGACCCATATTCCGGCTTGGTGGTTTCTGCGAATGTTTGAGCGGCACCTGCTGCCCGCAACAGGACATGCTCGGGAATGCCCAGCACCGTACCTGTGGCACCATAATTGAAGTTTCCGAACGCCTCATACTTCAGGCTTTTCTGTTTGTAATCCCAAGGGCCACGCCCTCGGACCTGTGAGTAGAACCACGAATACATGAACGCCGAACCGGGCTTCAAATGCAGCCTGCGGTTGTTGGCGATAGCGATATTGTCTTGCAGCGAAACGCCTGGGGGCGCGGGTGGAACGGCCATTTGCGAGTCCTTGCTGATGGAGTTGAGCAAGAAACGCTAGCACTCAACAATCGGCAAAAATCCCCGCGAGAGACTTAAAGAGATTTCAGACCCACTTTCAGTCCGGGCCCTACACCGAGGGGTGGAGGTCGCACAGCACTTTGTAGGAGCCGGCTTGCCGGCGATGGCGGTAGGCCAGCTGTTGATGCAGTGACTGACAAGCCGCTATCGCAGGCAAGCCAGCTCCCACATTGGATCTTCAGAGGGCGTAGGTTCAGGCCAGGCCGGATTCCACCAACAGGGCTTCAAGCCCCATCAAATCCGGCACCTTCGCCACATGCTCACCCACCTGCACTGCCGCCCGTTCCAACGGGCACAGCGGCACGTCCACGTAGCTGAGTTGGCTGTCGAGCTTGTACGAGCGGGGGATCCCCTGGATCACCAGCGCAATGAATTTCAACGTCGGCCGCCCGCCCAGGGCGTTGAGCACCACGATGCGTGAGCGTTCGCCGGCGACGATGGCTTCGCCGCACGCGGCTTCAAAGCTGATCAGCGGCAGTTGCTGATCGCGCCACGTCACTTGCCGCAGGTACCACGGCGGCGCGTCGCTGGCGGGTTCGCCGCGCTGGAAGTCGATCAGCTCGGCAACCGCGACGTTGGGCAACACCAGGTGGCGGTCGGCCAGGGGCAGCAGCAGGCCGGTGAGTTGGCTGGTGCGGTGGTCAAGCATGGGACTTGCTCCAGTAGGCGATGCTTTCCAGCAGCACCGACTCTTGGTACGGCTTGCCGAGGTAGTCATTCACGCCAATGGCCATGGCGCGGTCGCGGTGTTTCTGGCCGGTGCGGGAGGTGATCATGATGATCGGCAGGCGCATCAGCCGAGGATCGTTGCGCACTTGGGTGGCCACTTCGAAGCCGTCCATGCGCGGCATTTCGATGTCCAGCAGCATCAGGTCCGGCGTGTGTTCTTCCAGCACCGCGATGGCGTCGATGCCGTCCTTGGCGGTGAGCACGTTCATGCCGTTGCGTTCCAGCAGGCGGCTGGTGACTTTGCGCACGGTGACCGAGTCGTCCACCACCAGCACCAGCAATGGGCGCTTTTTCAGCGGGTCATTGAGGACCAGCGGCGCGTCGAATGTCTGGGCCGGCAAGACCGGCTGCCGAGCGCGGATATGCGCGAGCAAGTCGATGATCAGCACCACACGGCCGTCGCCCAGGATGGTCGCGCCGGACAAGCCCTGCACCCCCGCAAACTGCGGCCCCAGCCCCTTGACCACGATCTCCCGCGTACCCGCCATGGCGTCCACTTGCACCGCCACGCGCCGCTCGTTGCACTGCACCAGCAGCACCGGCACGGGCTGGTACTGGCCCAGCAGTTTCGGACGGCTGACGGTGTGCAACAGGTCGCCAAGGTAGAACAGTTCGTAGCGCTGGCCGGCGTATTCATAACGTGGCGGGTCCTGCTGATAATGCCCCGCCAGCTCATGGGGCAGCACGCTCACCAGGCCTTCGATGGTGTTGAGCGGGATTGCGTATTGGTCGTCCGCGCACTGCACCATCAACGCCCGGTTGACCGACACCGTAAACGGCAAGCGAATACGAAAGTGCACGCCCACCCCAGGCGTCGACTCAATGAACATCGAGCCGCCCAGCTGGCGCACCTCTTCGTGCACCACGTCCATGCCCACGCCACGCCCCGAGATCTGCGTGATTTTCTCGGCCGTGGAAAAACCCGGCTGCAGGATGAACTGCAACACGTCGCGGTCGCTGATCTCCTGATTCGGGTCGAGCAAGCCGCGCTTGATCGCCTTACGCCGCACGGCCTCCAGCGGTACGCCGGCGCCATCGTCACGCATATCGAAAACGATATCGCCGCCTTCGTGAGTCAGGTCCAGGGTGATCCGACCCTTCTCCGGCTTGCCGGCCAGCAGCCGCGCATCGCGGGATTCCAGGCCATGGTCCACTGCATTGCGCAACATGTGTTCCAGGGGCGCCGCCATGCGCTCAAGCACGTTGCGGTCCATCTCGCCCTCGGCGTTGCCGACCACAAACTCCACGTCCTTGCCCAACTCGCCCGCCACTTGCCGCACGATGCGCTTGAGGCGCGGCAGCATGCGCTCGAACGGCACCATACGCGTGCGCATCAGGCCTTCCTGCAATTCGGTGTTGATGCGCGCCTGTTGCTGCAACAGGTCATGGGCGTCCTGATTGCGACGGTCGAGCGTGTCCTTGAGGTCGAGCAGGTCGGAGGCAGATTCGGACAACGCGCGCGACAGTTGCTGCAACTGGGAGTGGCGGTCCATTTCCAGCGGATCGAATTCTTCATAACCCAGGCGTTCGGCCTCGGCCTGCTGGCGACTGAGGATGCGGCCCTGGGTCTCAGTGTCGAGCCGGCGCAGTTGGTCGCGCATGCGCTCAATCGTCGTTTCTACCTCGGTCAGGGCGATGCGTGCGTCGTTGACTTGTTGCTCGATGCGGCCACGGAAGATCGAGGTTTCACCGGCCAGGTTAACCAGGTCGTCCAGCAGCTCGGCGGAGATCTTCACCATGTCGGCCGTCGGGTCGACCGCCGCCTCGGCCTTGCCAGTCGGCAATGCTACCGGTACTACCGGCTCATCGCTGGGGTGTACCAGGCTTTTGATACGCTGGATCAGCTTGTCCACCGAACCCACCGGCAAGCCATCGGCCACCGCGTCGATCATCTGGGCCAGGCGGTCATGGCAGCCTTGCAGCAGCGCAAACAGTTCTGCCGACGGCGCCAGCAACCCGGCCGAGAGCCCTTCGTAGAGGGTCTCCAGTTCATGGGCCAGATCGCCAATCGGCCCGATCTCGACCATGCGCGCACCGCCCTTGAGGGTGTGCAGGTCGCGCAGCAGGGTTTCCACTTCCTGGCGATTGCCCGGCTCGGCTTGCCAGCGCACCAGGGCGCTGCTGGAGCTGTCGAGAATATCCGCGGCTTCTTCGAGGAAGATATCCAGCAATTCAGGGTCGGCGCCCGACGCTGGCGCCACCACCGCGGGTGCCGTCGGTGGGTTGCCCTGGCGCACCGCGCGCAGCTTGTCGACCAGCTCACGGCTGTCGCTCAAAGGTTGATGGCCTTGCAGCTCTTCCAACTGCAAGGCCAGGTGTTCATGGCTGGCCATCAGCACCTGGGACAGCTCGGCGCTGTAGCTGTAACGACGATCTACCAGGCCTTCGTACAGGCATTCCAGCTCATGGGCCAGGTCGCCGATCGGGCCGATTTCGGCCATGCGTGCGCCGCCCTTGAGGGTGTGCAGGTCACGTTGCAACGACGACAACGGCGCGGCGTTTTCAGGCTCCAGGAGCCAACGCTTGAGCGACTGCCCGGCACTGTCGAGGATGTCCACGGCCTCTTCGAGGAATATCTCGACGATCTCGTCGTCCATGGCCGTTTCATGCTCCAACTGCTGGGTCGCGGCACCCAGCTCGGCAATGCTCAGCGCTCGGCTGCCATCGCTTTTGATCAGGCCAGTGGCAGATGGATCCAACGCCTCATCCAGCAGCTCACGCAGCGCCTCGACCCGTGCAGGGGCCGGGCTGATTTCCTGGCCGGCCGCCAGTTGGTCGAGCATGTTGATCAGCGCTTCATGGGCCTGTTCGGCCTCATGGAAAAACCGCTCGCTCACCGCCAGGCTGCTCTCTTCCACGGCGCCGTACAGGTCGAGCAACGCTTCGCACAGGGCGTCGATGGCATGCAGGTCGGCGATGTGCGCGCCCTCCCCCAGTGTGGTCAGCTCATCCAGCAGCGCTGTCAGTTCCTGGCGCTCGCCCGGGTGCTGTTGCCAGCGGCGCAGCAGGTTTTCGGCGTCGAGCAGGATGTCCATGCCCTGGGCCAGGAAGTTGGCGATCAACTGCGGGTCGCGCTTGATGCGCAGGCCCGTGTGCGGGGCGTCGAGCAGCGCGGTCAGTTGGCTGTCGAGCAGGCTTTGGGTGCGACTGATCAAGTCTTCGGCGCCCTTGATCGGCGCCAGCGGGTCACGATCCAGCTGGCGCACCCCACGCTGGAACAGGCCTTCGGCCTCCAGCAGCAACTCCACTTCGTCCAGGTCCAGCGGCAGGCGGTGAGCCTTGTACTCGCGGGTCAGGTGATCGAGCGGGCGGGCCAGTTCGGCAATGGGCAACACACCGGCCATATAGGCACTGCCCTTGAGGGTGTGCAGGGCGCGTTGCAGTTCATCGCTGACTTGCAGCGGCACATGTTCAGCGGCCTGTTGCAGGAAGTGGTTGAGGCTGTCCAGATGGCTCTGGGCTTCGTTGCGGAAGATCTCCAGCAGCATCGGGTCATGGGCTTCAGCCGCTGGCTCGGGCGTGCCGCTGGCCAAGGCATGGGCGCGGGCGGCCAGGGCGTCGACTTCATCACGCTGGTGTTGATCGTCGGTGGCGAAATCGGCGATCAGCTCCGGCAGCAAAGCCACCGTTTCATCCAACACTTCTTGTACTTCGGGGCCCAGGGCCACGCTGCGTTCCAGCACGCGGTTGAGCAGGTTTTCCACGGCCCAGGCCAGCTCGGCCAGCACCAGGGCGCGCACCATGCGGCCGCTGCCTTTCAAGGTGTGGAAGGCGCGGCGCATTTCGCCCTGGGCGGTTTTGTCGGCACTGTTGGGCAGGTAGCGGTGCAGCACCTCGAGGACTTCGTCGGTTTCCTCGAGGAAGACTTCGCGCAGTTCGTCATCGATGGGTTCTTCATCGTCCGGGGGTGGCAACAGGCTGCCCGGGCGTTGCAGGGCCGGCGGGTTCAGGCGCGACGTCGGGCTGGCCAGCGCATCGAACTGGGACTGGCTGGGGGTGGCCTCGGTGGTCAGCGCGCCCTCCGGCGCAACCAGCGCCTGGCGCCACGGTTTTTCAGCCGGCAGGTAACCGAGTGCCGCAAGGCCTTCGGTGGCCAACTCCAGCACCCGCTCGCCTGCGGCATCCGGGTCCTGAAGCATGCGTTCCAGGTAGTACTCAAGGCTGCTGATCACATCGGCAAAATGCCCCAGTTGCACCTCGGACGGCGTCGTGTCGCCGCTCATCAGCTGCTCATCGACGTAATCGGTGCAGCCGCGCATCAGGCTCGCTGCGCGAGGCAGGGGAATCATCGCCAGGGCGCCGCGCACCTGGCTCAGCAACTCCGGCAGAGACTCCAGGCGCTGGCGGTCCCAATGGGCCTCGATGCAGTCGATCACCAGTTCCTTGGCTTGCTTGAGGCACTGGCAGGATTCGCGGATCACCAACTGGTGGATCTGAGTCAGGTCGGTGGTGGGCAGGCGGCTTTCTTCGCGGCTTTCCGGTTCGACGGTGCCGACCATGCCCGCCAGCGTGGCTTCGACATAAAGCAAGGCGCCCGCAACGTCCATCAACACGGCGTCGTTGGGTTCGCGTTGGCCCTGGACCAGGCTCAGTACCACGGCCAACTGGTCGATGATCACTTTGCGCGGCTGGCCAAAGCCCAGCACCGCCAGGGTGTCAGCGATCTGCCGCAGCGGCGCGAGCAAGGCCTCAAGGTCGCTGGTGTGCTGGCGATCGCTGCGCACGAACAGGTCGAGACGCTCCTTGACCCGCACCAGTTCTTCGCACAACGCGCCAAGCACCGAGCCCATGGCATTGCGGTCCGGCCCGGCCAGGCGCGCACGCTCGGCATCGACCACGGCACTGTCGGGCAAGGCTTCGTCCAGCCCGTAGCGTTCTTTCAGGCTTTGCATGCGCGGCGTCGGCCGGGTCACCTTGGCGACGTAGAACAACAGGCTTTTGAGCAGTTCATCCGGCGCTGGTTGGTTGATGCCGCCGATGCCTTGGGCCAGCAGACGCTTGAGCTGCTTGTCACTGGCCTTGAGCAGGCTGCGCAGGGCCGGGCTGTTGGCGATCACGCCGGTGAGCATGCCTTCGACCAGCGCCGAGGTGACTTGCCACAACGGCAGCAGCGGCGCGCCTTGGCACAGCGCTTCGAGGCGCGCAAAGACCCGCGCCATGTCTTCCAGGTTGCTGGGGCCGTGGTCTTCTCGCAGCAGGCCGGCGAGGGCCTGTTGCAAGAGTTGGTGCCACTGGCGCAGTTGTTCGTGCAGGTCGGGCAACGCACGCTGGGCAAGGGCTTCGTCGGGCAGCGGCGCAATCGATAGCAGTTGCGGGCTGAACAGGCTGGTCTCCGACAACAGGCTTTCGCCGCGCGCACTGCGCAGGTCGTTGAGCAGCGGCAAGACCACCAGCGGTAAGTCGCGGCGGGCGCTGTGCACGCGGTCCAGGTACAGCGGCAGCTGGTTGAGGGCCTGTTGCAGCAGGCGGATGCTTTCGTCGCGCTGGCTGACGTGCCCGGCCTGGAGTGCCAGGGCGAGTTCTTCAAGCTCTTCGGCCAGCAGTGCCGCGCCGTAGAACTCGACCATCTGCAACGCGCCATGCACCTGATGAATGCCGGCCAGGCACTCGCTGATGGCCTCGGCGTCAGTGGTCTCGACGAAGGCGTCCAGCGCCGAACGCGCCTGTTTCAGGGTTTCGGCAATGTCGCCCTTGACCCATTCGAGGGCCACGTAGTCGTGCCGATCAACCATAACTGCTCCGCTTAGAATTCGTGGGTTGCTGGTGTTGCTAGGATCTCCAGACGGGTGGAGATCAACTGTGGGAGCTGGCTTGCCTGCGATAGCGGTGGGTCAGCTATACATGGGCCAGTTGATAGATCGCTATCGCAGGCAAGCCAGCTCCCACAGTTGGACAGTGGTGTTCTTTAAAATGCATTTCAATTGTCGACCTGCTTGGGCGGCGGCAAGGTGAACCCCGACACCGACCGGCGCAACTGGCTGGCCATCTTCGCCAGGTTGCCGATGCTTTCGGCGGTGGCCGTGGAGCCCGACGAGGTCTGGGTGGTGATCTGCTGGATCACGTTCATGGTCAGGGAAATCTGCCCTGCCGACGAAGTCTGCTGCTGCGCCGCGTTGGAAATGCTCTGGATCAACGCCGCCAGGGTTTTCGAGACGCCTTCGATTTCTTCCAGCGCCACGCCCGCGTCCTGGGCGAGCCGTGCACCGCGCACCACTTCGGTAGTGGTCTGCTCCATGGAAATCACGGCTTCGTTGGTGTCGGCCTGGATCGCGCGCACCAGGGTTTCGATTTGTCGGGTGGCCGCCGACGAGCGCTCGGCCAGCCGCTGCACTTCATCGGCGACCACGGCAAAACCGCGCCCGGCATCGCCGGCCATGCTCGCCTGGATCGCGGCGTTGAGGGCCAGGATGTTGGTCTGGTCGGCAATGTCGTCGATCAGGCTGACGATGTCGCCAATCTCCTGGGACGACTCGCCCAGGCGCTTGATGCGCTTGGCGGTGTCCTGGATCTGCTCGCGAATGTTGTCCATGCCGTGGATGGTGTTGTGCACCACCTCATTGCCCTTGTTGGCGATCTCTACCGAGCGCTCCGCCACCGCCGAGGACTCAGCGGCGTTGGCCGAGACCTGGTCGATGGACTGGGCCATCTCGTTGATCGCGGTGGACGCCTCGGCAATCTGCTGGGCCTGGTGCTCCGAAGCCTGGGCCAGGTGCATGGCGGTGGCCTGGGTGTCCTGCACCGCGCCGGCGACTTGGCCGGCGGTGAGGTTGATGGTGGCGACCAGGTCGCGCAGTTGGTCCACGGAATAGTTGATCGAGTCGGCGATGGTGCCGGTGAAGTCTTCGGTTACCGAAGCGGTCACGGTCAGGTCGCCGTCGGCCAGGTCTTCGATTTCATCGAGCAGGCGCATGATCGCGTTCTGGTTGCGCTCGTTCTTCTCGGCGGTTTCATGCAGCTGGCGGTTGGTTTCGCGCACCATTACCAGGCCGATCAGGATGATCGACGTCAGCGCCAGCAAACCCAGCACATAGCCGCCAATGGTGTCGAAACTGCGCCCGCTGGCGAGGTTTTCAAACCCGGTGGCCAGGTGCGAGGCTTCATCGAGCAGGGTTTGCGACAGGTTGAAGATGTTGCTCGCCGACGCCCGCACCTGGAACAACTGCGGCGAGGTTTCGAGGATTTCATCCACAGAGCCCGAGACGAATTCGAACAACTCGGCGATTTCCGCCAGCCGCGCCCGGGCGTCGTGGTCTTCGACCTGGCTGATGCGCAACCCGGCGTTGCCCTGGAGCATGCCGTTGAGCACCTGGCCGAAGCGGTTGGCGTCGCGACCAAAGGCGTCGGCGGCCTGGGCGGCGGTTTCGTCGCCGGCGAGCACAGTGTTCACGGCGCCCAGGATTCGCTCGGCCAACAACGACTGGCGTTGGGCCAGGGCTACTTGGCTGGCCGGGGCACCACGCTGCAGAAGGATGTCGACGACTTTTTCCGACTCCATCTGCAACTGCGGCACCGTTTCGGCCAGGGTCGCGGCCACTTGGTGCAATGACAGCACCGTCTGCTCGCTGGCGAGAATCGCGTCGGTGTTTTTCAGCAGCGCTTCCCAATCGGTCTGCACCGCACGCATCTCGGCACGCACGGCATTGGGTGCGGCGGGCAGGCCGGTCTCGATGTCGCCTTTTTTCAGGTAACCCCAACGCTGAGCAAAGTCGTTGCGCGCGTCAGACAGCAGCTTGAACGCCGCCGCCTTGCCGGCCGCGGCTTCGGTGGCGTTCTTGGCGATACGCTGGGACAGCACGCGCAGCTCGCCGGCGTGGCCGATGTACTGTTTGTCGTAGGTGGACTGGGTGTTGAGGTACGCGAAGTTGGCGAACAGCAACATGATGAACACGATCAGCGCGATGAACAGCACGATGATCTGCGAGCGACTGCGCGAGGCGGCTTGGGGTTTGGGCGTGGTAGCGGTGGTCATGCGGCAACATCCATGAAGCCTGGGGCCTGGGCCAGAGCGAAGGGGCTGAAGACCTGCCACAGCTGCTCGCCGTCGAACTGGCCCTGGATAAACGGCGCGCTGGAGAGCGTGCCCGTCAACAATGCGTCTTGCTCGAAATGCTGCATGCCCACCACCTCGTCTACCAGCAGTCCGACAAACAGGTCGTTGTATTCCACTACCAGTACCCGCCGCTGCTTGCGCACCCGGGACAGCTCCAGGCCGAGAAAACCGCCAAGGTCCATCACCGGCAGCAAGCGCCCGCGCAGGTTGGCCACGCCCTTGACCCAGGGTTTTACGCCCGGCATCACGGTGCAGCGCGGTTCATGCAGGACTTCGGCGACTTCGCCCATGGGCGCCACATACCAGTGCGGCCCCAGGCGAAAGCCGATCCCGCTCCAGCGTTGCAGGCGGGTTTCCTGGGACGGCAGGTCGGCGGCCAGCAGGCGGCAGCGGCGGTCGATGTCCAGCAGCAGCTCGAAGGCGGTTTGCGACTCGGTCATGGTGGCGAACCGTCAGCCGGCCAGCACCTTGTTCAGGGTGGCGATCAAGGTTTCTTCGTCCACCGGCTTGGTCAGGTAGTCCTTGGCCCCTTGGCGGGCGCCCCAGATCTTGTCGGTCTCCTGGTCCTTGGTGGTGATGATGATGATCGGGATACCGTTGGTTTCCGGCTCCTTGGACAGCTGGCGGGTGGCCTGGAAGCCGTTGAGGCCCGGCATCACGATGTCCATCAGCACGGCGTCGGGCAGTTCCTGGCGGGCCAGGGCCACGCCGTCCGCACCGTTTTCGGCTTTCAGGACCTGGTGGCCATGCTTTTCCAGCATGCCGGTCAGTTTGTACATTTCGGTCGGCGAATCGTCGACGATCAGAACACGTGCCATGGTTTTCCCCACTACATTGGTTGGCGCCAGCCCTTGTGAGGCGACGTCAGTGTGCTTGTTCTACTGCGGCGAAGGCAGGCACGTAGGCCTTGATCGCACCCAGCAGTTCTTCCTTGCTGAAAGGCTTGGTCAAAAACTGATCGACACCCACGATGCGCCCCTTGGCCTTGTCGAACAGGCCGTCCTTGGAGGACAGCATGATCACCGGGATCGACTTGAACGCCGGGTTGTTCTTCACCAGCGCGCAGGTCTGGTAGCCATCCAGGCGCGGCATCATGATGTCGACAAAAATAATGTGCGGGTGATGATCAACAATCCGGGCCAGGGCATCGAAACCGTCGATGGCCGTGATGACGTCGCACCCTGCGTTCTTCAACAGTGTTTCGGCGGTGCGGCGGATCGTTTTCGAATCGTCGATCACCATCACTCTCAAGGCGTTGGAATGCTGTTCCATATCTGCTCTACCATCGCCACAGCGAATCGGTTTTCGGTGTGTACTGCCTGATGTCTCACAGGATGAGCGCCGCAAGCCTTGGAATCCAAGGGCTGCTGCACCGTGGCAGTCTTTTTAGCACAGTCTTGGGGTGCAATCTATCGAGCGGCCTGCCCGGTGGTTTTTCCTTGACCCACAACAGCCGCAGCGCCACTCTGACGCCACTTTTATGCGCCCTAATTTGCTAGAGGAAATCCCCCATGAGCGTTCGCGTCGGCATTGTCATGGACCCTATCGCCAGCATTTCCTATAAAAAGGACAGCTCGCTGGCCATGCTCCTGGCCGCTCAGGCCCGCGGCTGGACCCTGTTCTACATGGAGCAGCGCGACCTTTACCAGGGCGACGGCGAGGCCCGTGCACGCATGCGCCCGCTGCAGGTATTCGCCAACCCGGAGAAGTGGTTCGAGCTGGCCGACGAAATCGACAGCCCGCTGAGCGATCTGGACGTGATCCTGATGCGCAAGGACCCGCCGTTCGACATGGAGTTTGTCTACTCCACCTACCTGCTGGAGCAGGCCGAGCGCGCCGGCGTGTTGATCGTCAACAAGCCGCAGAGCCTGCGCGACTGCAATGAAAAGCTGTTCGCCACCCTGTTCCCGCAGTGCACGCCGCCGACCGTGGTCAGCCGCCGCGCCGACGTGCTGCGTGAATTCGCGGCCAAGCACGGTGATGTAATCCTCAAGCCGCTGGACGGCATGGGCGGTACCTCGATCTTCCGTCACCGCGCCGGCGACCCGAACCTGTCGGTGATCCTCGAAACCCTGACCGCGCTGGGCACCCAGCAAATCATGGGCCAGGCGTACCTGCCGGCGATCAAGGACGGCGACAAGCGCATCCTGATGATCGACGGCGAGCCCGTGGATTACTGCCTGGCGCGCATCCCGGCAGCCGGCGAGACCCGTGGCAACCTGGCGGCCGGTGGCCGTGGCGAAGCACGCCCGTTGTCGGACAAGGATCGCTGGATCGCCTCCCAAGTCGGCCCGACCCTGCGCGAAAAAGGCCTGCTGTTTGTAGGCCTGGACGTGATTGGTGAAAACCTCACCGAAATCAACGTGACCAGCCCGACCTGCATCCGTGAAATCGACAACGCCTTTGGTACCAACATCGGCGAAATGTTGATGGCGGCCATCGAGCGCAAGCTACAAGCCAAGTGACATAGAACAGCCGGACACACACCAACATTGCGTTATCATGCGCCACCTGTGAAACGCGCGATGTTGGTTTTTTTGTCATGACACTCCCGTCCGATCTGCCCCCCGAACTCTCCCACACCGGCGTGCGCCCGGCTGATCGGCTCGGATTTACCCTGTTCCTGGCAGCATTGATTCACCTGGCCCTGATCCTCGGCGTGGGTTTCACCATGGTCGAGCCCAAGCAGATCACCAAAACCCTGGAAATCACCCTCGCCACGTTCAAAAGCGAGAAAAAGCCGGAAAAAGCCGACTTTCTCGCCCAGGAGAACCAGCAAGGCAGTGGCACCCTCGACAAGAAAGCCGTGCCCAAGACCACCGAAGTGGCGCCGTTCCAGGACAACAAGGTCAATAAAGTCACCCCGCCTCCGGCCCCCAAGCCCGAGGTCAAGCAGGCCGCCCCCAAGGCCGCCGTGACCACCGTCGCGCCCAAGCCGCAAAGAGCGCCAACCCAGCGCGAAAAAACCAAGACTGAACCAACCCCTGAACCGGTGAAACCGGCGCCAACCTTCGACAGTTCGCAGCTTTCCGACCAGATCTCCAGCCTGGAAGCCGAACTGGCCAACGAACAGCAGCTGTACGCCAAGCGCCCGCGCATCTACCGGCTGAACGCGGCCTCGACCATGCGCGACAAAGGCGCCTGGTATAAGGACGAATGGCGCAAGAAGGTCGAGCGCATCGGCAACCTGAACTACCCGGATGAGGCACGTCGCCAGCAGATATATGGCAATTTGCGCTTGCTGGTGTCGATCAACCGCGACGGCACGCTCTATGAAGTGCAGGTGCTGGAATCGTCCGGCCAGCCGCTGCTGGACCAGGCCGCCCAGCGCATCGTGCGCCTGGCCGCGCCCTTTGCCCCGTTTACCGGGGACCTGAACGACGTCGACCGCCTGGAAATCATCCGCACCTGGAAGTTCGCCAAGGGCGACCGCCTGTCCAGCAACTGACGCAGCCCCCTGTAGGAGCCGGCTTGCCGGCGATGCGGCATGTGTGTTTTGCGGTGTCTGAACGGACGCGATCGCCGGCAAGCCGGCTCCTACAGGGTTGGTGTTTGACATGAAAGGTGGGCCTGCCGTGCATCCCCGGCTTGTCAGTTCGCCCCTCCACCGCCACACTAGCGGACATGAAAAATGTCAGCCCGACCTACCTCAAGCACCAATTCCTGATCGCCATGCCCCACATGGCCGACCCGAACTTTGCGCAAACCTTGACCTACATCGTCGAGCACACGGCCAATGGTGCCATGGGGTTGGTGATCAACCGCCCACAAGAGCTGAACCTGGCGGACATCCTTGAGCAACTGCGCCCGGAAATCGATCCGCCAGCCCGTTGCCAGCATGTACCGATCTACGTCGGCGGGCCGGTGCAGACCGATCGCGGTTTCGTGCTGCACCCCACCGGGCCGAAGTTCCAGGCCACGGTCGACCTTGAAGGGGTTTCGCTGTCCACGTCCCAGGACGTGCTGTTCGCCATCGCCGACGGCATAGGCCCCGAACAAAGCGTGATCACCCTGGGTTACGCCGGTTGGGAAGCAGGCCAGTTGGAGGCCGAACTGGCCAGCAATGCCTGGCTGACCTGCCCGTTCGATGCCGAAATCCTGTTCAACACCCCCAGCGAACTGCGCCTGGAAGCGGCGGCGGCCAAGCTGCGGGTCAACCTCAGCCTGCTGACCAGCCAGGCGGGGCACGCCTGATGGCTTTGCGTCTGATTCTGGGGTTTGACTACGGCACCAAACAGATCGGCGTGGCGGTTGGCCAGGTCATTACCGGCCAGGCCCGCGAGCTGTGCACCTTGAAAGCCCAGAACGGCGTGCCGGACTGGAACCAGGTCGAAGCCCTCATTAAAGAGTGGAAGCCCGACGCCGTGGTGGTCGGCCTGCCCTTGAACATGGACGGCACCCCCAGCGACATGTGCCTGCGCGCCGAGAAATTCGCCCGCCGCCTCAACGGCCGCTACAACCTGCCCTTCTATACCCACGACGAACGCCTGACCACCTTTGAAGCCAAGGGTGAGCGCCGTGACCGTGGCGGGCAGAAAGGCAGCTACCGCGACAACCCCGTGGACGCCATCGCCGCCGCCTTGTTGTTGCAGGGCTGGTTGGATGAAAACACCGCTTTATTTGAGTCCTGACTGACGCGGCTTGCCGCGTCTTTTTACGTTTGAGCCCGGACCCTGCCTGCGGCAAGGTCCTGAAGGAGCCTGCATGAGCCTGCCGAACCCCGCCGAACTGATCAGCCAGATGGCCACAAGCCTCACGGCCCATCTGCAACACCGCAACATCAGCGAGCCGCGCTTCATCGGCATTCGCACCGGCGGTGTGTGGGTGGCCCAGGCGCTGCTGGAAGCGCTGGGCAGCGATTCGCCATTGGGTACCCTCGACGTGTCCTTCTACCGCGATGACTTCAGCCAGAACGGCCTGCACCCGCAAGTGCGCCCTTCTGCCCTGCCGTTCGAGATCGAAGGCCAGCACCTGGTGCTGATCGACGACGTGCTGATGAGCGGCCGTACCATCCGCGCCGCCATGAACGAACTGTTCGACTACGGCCGCCCGGCCAGTGTGACCCTGGTGTGCCTGCTGGACCTGGACGCCGGCGAATTGCCGATCAGCCCGGATGTGGTCGGTGCCACACTGTCGCTTGCACCCCACCAGCGGGTAAAATTGACCGGTCCTACGCCGCTCGAACTCGAACTGCAAGACCTCGCCCTTTAAACCGCCTTGTAAAGAGTCCCCGCGATGACGCCTCTAGATGCCAAGCGCCCGCTGCAGCTCAATGCTCAGGGCCAGTTGCAACACTTCTTGTCCCTCGACGGTTTGCCCCGCGAACTGCTCACCGAGATCCTCGACACCGCCGACTCGTTCCTCGAAGTCGGTGGCCGGGCGGTGAAGAAGGTCCCGCTGCTACGCGGCAAGACCATCTGCAACGTGTTCTTCGAGAACTCGACCCGCACCCGCACCACCTTTGAACTGGCTGCCCAGCGGTTGTCAGCCGACGTGATCACGCTGAACGTGTCCACCTCGTCGGCGAGCAAGGGCGAAACCCTGCTCGACACCCTGCGCAACCTGGAAGCCATGGCCGCCGACATGTTCGTGGTGCGCCACGGCGACTCCGGCGCCGCGCACTTCATCGCCGAACACGTGTGCCCGCAGGTGGCGATCATCAACGGCGGCGATGGCCGCCACGCCCACCCGACCCAGGGCATGCTCGACATGCTCACCATCCGTCGGCACAAGGGCAGCTTTGAAAACCTCTCGGTGGCCATCGTCGGCGACATCCTGCACTCGCGGGTAGCACGCTCGAACATGCTGGCCCTGAAGACCTTGGGTTGCCCGGATATCCGCGTGATCGCACCGAAAACCCTGCTGCCGATCGGCATCGAGCAATACGGCGTGAAGGTCTACACCGACATGGCCGAAGGCCTCAAGGATGTGGACGTGGTGATCATGCTACGCCTGCAGCGCGAGCGCATGGCTGGCGGCCTGCTGCCGAGCGAGGGCGAGTTCTACCGCCTGTTCGGCCTGACCACTGCGCGCCTGGCCGGCGCCAAGCCGGATGCCATCGTGATGCACCCGGGCCCGATCAACCGGGGGGTGGAGATTGAGTCGGCGGTGGCCGACGGCCCACAGTCGGTGATCCTCAACCAGGTCACCTACGGCATCGCCGTGCGCATGGCCGTACTGTCCATGGCCATGAGCGGGCAAACCGCGCAACGTCAATTCGAGCAGGAGAACGCCCAGTGAAGCTCAGCATTCTCGGCGCCCGAGTCATCGATCCGGCCAGTGGCCTGGATCACGTTACCGATCTGCACATGGAAGCCGGCAAGCTCATCGCTATCGGCGCTGCGCCTGCGGGTTTCAGCGCGATTGAAACCATCGATGCCAAAGGCCTGGTGGCTGCACCCGGCCTGGTCGACCTGAACGTCGCCCTGCGCGAGCCGGGCTACAGCCGCAAAGGCAACATCACCAGCGAAACCCGCGCCGCCGCTGCCGGTGGCGTGACCAGCCTGTGCTGCCCGCCGCACACCAAGCCGATCCTCGACACCTCGGCCGTGACCGAGCTGATCCTCGACCGCGCCCGCGAAGCCGGCAATTGCAAGGTGTTCCCTATCGGCGCCCTGAGCAAAGGCCTGGAAGGCGAACAGCTCGCCGAGCTGATCGCCTTGCGTGACGCCGGTTGCGTGGCCTTCGGCAATGGCCTGGAGAGCTTTCGCAGCACCCGCACGCTGTTGCGCGCCCTGGAATACGCAGCCACCTTCGACCTGACGGTGATCTTCCATTCCCAGGACCGCGACCTGGCCGAAGGCGGCCTGGCCCATGAAGGCGCCGTGGCCAGCTTCCTCGGCTTGCCGGGCATTCCGGAAACCGCCGAGACCGTGGCCCTGGCCCGCGACCTGCTGCTGGTGGAACAAAGCGGCGTGCGCGCGCACTTCAGCCAATTGACCAGCGCACGCGGTGTCGCCCTGATCGCCCAGGCCCAGGCCCGTGGCCTGCCGGTCACGGCGGACGTGGCGCTGTATCAGCTGATTCTGACGGATGAGGCGCTGATCGATTTCTCCAGCCTTTACCACGTGCAGCCGCCGCTGCGCACCCACGCCGACCGCGAAGGTTTGCGCGCGGCGGTGAAGTCGGGGGTGGTTTCGGCGATCTCCAGCCATCACCAGCCGCACGAGCGGGATGCCAAGCTGGCACCGTTTGGTGCAACTGAGCCGGGCATCAGCAGTGTCGAACTGTTGCTGCCGCTGGCCATGACGCTGGTGGAAGACGGTTTGCTGGACTTGCCGACACTGCTGGCACGCCTGAGCGCAGGCCCGGCCCAGGCTCTGCGCCTGCCGGCGGGCAAGCTGGCGGTGGGTTCGGCAGCCGACCTGGTGCTGTTCGACCTGGGCAGCTCAACGGTTGCCGGGGAGCAGTGGCTGTCCAAGGGTGAAAACTGCCCGTTCATCGGCCATAGCCTGCCGGCGACGGTGCGTTACACGCTGGTAGACGGACGCATCAGCTACCAGGCCTGATAGAACACATCTAATGTGGGTTCGGTCCCTGTGGGAGCTGGCTTGCCTGCGATAGCGTCACCTCGGTTGAACTGAAAGACCGAGGTGCCTGCATCGCAGGCAAGCCAGCTCCCACACAAGCCGGCGCCACATTTAAGGGTGTGCAGATTCAGCGGCCGTTATTGCGCTCGGCATTGCGGATCGAAATCTGCGTATTCAGCGTCCAGAAGTCGTACAGCACCCCCACCAGGAACAAGCCGCCGGTCAGCAGGTAGATCAGGCCGGTGATCCATTTGCCCTGGTACATGCGGTGCACACCGAACACGCCAAGGAACGCCAATAGAATCCAGGCCACGTTGTATTCGATCGGTCCGGCGGTAAAACGCAGGTCCGCTTCACGGTCCATGGCCGGGATGAGGAACAGGTCGATCAGCCAGCCGATGCCCAACAGGCCGAAGGTAAAAAACCAGATCGTCCCGGTGACCGGTTTGCCGTAATAGAAGCGATGGGCACCGGTAAAACCGAAAATCCACAGCAGGTAGCCAATCACCTTGCTATGAGTGTCTGTCTGGGAATAATCCTGTCGATAGGTGTTCATGAAGGACCTCTTTTGCCTCGATAGATAAATTTTTTCATTTTCTTTGTGACTTTTTTACGGGCGCCCGACGTACGGCAAATGGTATCTTCCCTCCCCTCAAAGCCTTATGCCACCTGACTTGTGTAGGACAATTGCGGCGATTCGTCGCGTATTTCCTGATTTTGACGTCAACATTCAGTCGACAAACGGCCTGAGAACGACACAAAAAGCTGTTATAAAGTTGCGCGCAAACCTAAAAGAGCCACGCCTAATGCGACCATTTTTCAAGACATGGCTAACCATCTGCCTATTAATGCCACTGGCCGCCCACGCCACCAATCGTGAGCAACGACTTCCGAACGTTAATGGTTTCACCCCTAAAGTCCACAGCACACCGAGCACCGCCAAGTCGGTAAAGCTGACCGTCAACCGCCCGACTCAAGTGAGCAAGGTTCACGGTAAAGCAATCCACACCGCACTGGCTGCCAGCAACACCAAGCAAAGCAGCAACGTCCTCAGCCGCGCCGTCAACGTGCTCGGTACTCCTTATCGTTGGGGCGGCAGCAGCCCAAGTAAAGGGTTCGACTGCAGTGGTTTGGTGAAATATGCGTTTAACGACGTAAAAGCCGTGGATTTGCCGCGTACTTCCAACGCCATGGCCGCTGGCCACGGGCTGAAGGTTGATCGCAAGGACCTGAAACCCGGTGACCTGTTGTTCTTCAAATTGAAGAGCCGCCAGGTCAACCACGTTGCCATCTACCTGGGCAATGACCGCTTTATCCACGCACCGCGTCGCGGCAAGGCCGTCAGCATCGACACGCTGAAAAAGCCGTTCTGGGACAAGAACTACGTGATTGCCAAGCGGGTTCTGCCTAAAGAGCAGAACAACCTGCGCGTCGTTCAGCGCTGATACCTAGCTCCCCATTTGAAATGCAATCAACTGTGGGAGCTGGCTTGCCTGCGAAAGCGGACTGTCAGGCAATATCTGTGCAAGCTGCCAGACAGCTATCGCAGGCAAGCCAGCTCCCACAGTGATTTTTGTGTCCTTTAGATATCTGCAGGCACCCTCGCCTTTTCCCGCGCGTGCTCCCGGCTGATCACCCCCTCGCTCACCAGCGCCTTCAAGCTCATATCCAGGGTCTTCATCCCCATCGCCCCGCCTGTCTGGATTGCCGAGACCATCTGCGCCACCCTGTCCTCACGGATCAAATTCCGAATTGCCGGCGTGCCCAGCATGATTTCATGGGCCGCCACGCGCCCGCCGCCGATCTTCTTCACCAGCACCTGAGACACCACCGCCTGCAGCGACTCGGACAGCATCGAGCGCACCATGGTCTTTTCCCCTGCCGGGAACACATCCACCAGCCTGTCCACGGTCTTGGCCGCCGACGTGGTGTGCAGGGTGCCAAACACCAGGTGCCCGGTCTCGGCCGCCGTCAGGGCCAGGCGGATGGTTTCCAGGTCGCGCAGTTCGCCCACCAGGATCACGTCCGGGTCTTCGCGCAACGCCGAGCGCAAGGCCGTCGAGAAGCTGTGGGTGTCCCGGTGCACCTGGCGCTGATTGATCAGTGCCGTTTTCGGCTGGTGGATAAATTCGATGGGGTCTTCCAGAGTCAGGATGTGCTGGCGCCGATGCTGATTGAGGTAATCGATCATCGCCGCCAGTGTCGTGGACTTGCCGGACCCGGTAGGCCCAGTGACCAGCACCAGCCCACGTGGCAACTGCGCGATACGCTGGAACACCTCGCCCAGTCCCAGGCTTTCCAGGCTCTGGACCTCAGCGGGAATCGTACGAAATACGGCCCCCATGCCACGGTCCTGCTGGAACACGTTCGCGCGGAACCGCCCCACGCCCGGCAGCGCAAAGGCAAAATCCGTTTCAAGAGATGTTTCGAAATCCTTTTGTTGGTATTGGTTGAGCAAAGGGCGCAATAAATCCGCAACGTGCGAGGCTGAAAGCACCGGCCCGTCCAAAGGCCATACCTCCCCATCCACACGCAGCATCGGCGCCAGGCCGGCCGACAAATGCAGGTCGGAGGCGCCTCGGCGCACGCTGACCGTCAGCAATTCAGTGATATCCATAGGGCTTTCCATTTCCAGTAGAATGCCGCGGACTCCATATCCACGGGCGCATCTTGAATGTCGACGATAGCAGACAACATTGGCCTGGTTAGCCAGCGCATCCGCGCCGCAGCCGACGCCGTGCAACGTGACGCAAGCAGCATCCACCTGCTGGCCGTGAGCAAGACCAAACCCGCGCAAGCCGTGCGTGAAGCCTACGCCGCCGGGATGCGCGACTTTGGCGAGAACTACTTGCAGGAAGCCTTGGGCAAACAGGCCGAATTAACCGACCTGCCCTTGAGTTGGCACTTCATCGGCCCCATTCAATCGAACAAGACGCGCGCTATCGCCGAGAACTTCGCTTGGGTGCATTCCGTGGACCGCCTAAAAATCGCACAACGCCTGTCCGAACAACGCCCGGCCGACCTGCCGCCGCTGAACATCTGCATCCAGGTCAACGTCAGTGGCGAAGCCAGCAAGTCCGGCTGTACGCCCGCCGACCTGCCGGCGCTGGCCCAGGCGATCAGCGCACTGCCGCGCTTGCAACTGCGGGGCTTGATGGCAATCCCTGAGCCGACGGAAGATCGTGCCGCGCAAGATGCAGCCTTCGCCACGGTGCGCGAACTGCAAGCCAGTTTGAACCTGCCGCTGGACACACTTTCCATGGGCATGAGCCACGACCTTGAGTCGGCCATCGCCCAAGGCGCCACCTGGGTGCGGATCGGTACCGCCCTGTTTGGCGCCCGCGACTACGGCCAGCCTTGAAATGGCTGACTTCCCTCTGAGTAAGGACCTGTCATGAGTAACACGCGTATTGCCTTTATCGGCGCCGGTAACATGGCGGCCAGCCTGATCGGTGGCCTGCGGGCCAAGGGCCTGCAAGCCCAGCAGATCCGCGCCAGCGACCCGGGCGCCGAAACCCGCGCCCGCGTCAGCGCCGAGCACGGCATTGAAACCTTTGCCGACAACGCCGAGGCCATTCAAGGCGTCGACGTGATCGTGCTGGCGGTCAAGCCGCAAGCCATGAAGGCCGTGTGCGAAAGCCTGCGCCCAAGCCTGCTGCCCCATCAACTGGTGGTCTCGATTGCCGCTGGCATCACCTGTGCCAGCATGACGAACTGGCTTGGCGCGCAGCCGATCGTACGTTGCATGCCCAACACCCCGTCGCTGCTGCGCCAGGGCGTGAGCGGCCTGTATGCCACCTCCGAAGTCAGCGCCGAGCAGCGTGGCCAGGCTCAGGAACTGCTGTCTGCCGTGGGCATCGCCCTGTGGCTGGAACAGGAGCAGCAGCTGGACGCGGTCACCGCCGTGTCCGGCAGCGGCCCGGCGTATTTCTTCCTGCTGATCGAAGCCATGACCGCCGCCGGCGTGAAACTGGGCCTGCCGCAGGAAATCGCCAAGCAACTGGCCGAACAGACGGCCCTGGGCGCCGCGAAGATGGCGGTGACCAGCGACGTGGACGCCGCCGAACTGCGCCGCCGCGTGACCTCCCCGGGCGGGACCACGCAGGCTGCCATCGAATCGTTCCAGGCCGGGGGCTTTGAAGCCCTGGTGGAAAAAGCACTGGGTGCCGCAGCACATCGTTCGGCCGAGATGGCCGAGCAGCTGGGCAAATAGTCGTCCCCTACAAGGAATCAAACATGCTTGGAATCAATGACGCTGCCGTTTTCATCATCCAGACCCTGGGCAGCCTGTACCTGCTGATCGTACTGATGCGCTTTATCCTGCAACTGGTGCGGGCGAACTTCTACAACCCGCTGTGCCAGTTCGTGGTGAAGGCCACCCAGCCGCTGCTCAAGCCACTGCGCCGGGTTGTGCCGAGCATGTTCGGCCTGGACATGTCGTCGCTGGTGCTGGCGCTGCTGCTGCAGATCCTGCTGTTTGCGGTAATCCTGCTGCTCAACGGCTACCAGGCCAACACCGTGCTGCTGTTGCCGTGGGGCCTGATCGGCATTTTCTCGCTGTTTTTGAAGATCATCTTCTGGTCGATGATCATCAGCGTGATCCTCTCGTGGGTCGCTCCCGGCAGCCGCAGCCCGGGCGCCGAGCTGGTGTACCAGATCACCGAGCCGGTGCTGGCGCCGTTCCGTCGCTTGATCCCCAACCTGGGCGGCCTGGATATCTCGCCGATCTTCGCGTTTATCGCGATCCAGCTGCTGCAAAGCTGGGTGATCCCGCGTCTGGCCTACTACGCGTTCATGCCTAAGGAATTGTTCGGCCTGATCTGACGCGCCTCCTGTGGGAGCTGGCTTGTGTGAAAGCCAGCTCCCACACAACCAGCTCCCACATTTTGTATCTGTGCCCTGATTTGAATCCGTGCAGGCCTTTGCTTGCCGCTGGCCCCCCCGCTCTTTAGACTTACGCCTCATTTAAACGAGAGCAGGGTCGATGCCAGCTGCCTTCCCCCCCGATTCTGTTGGACTGGTCGTGCCCCAAGTGGCGCACTTCAGCGAACCGCTGGCCCTGGCCTGCGGCCGGTCGCTGCCAGCCTACGACCTGATCTACGAAACCTACGGCCAATTGAACGCTACAGCGAGCAATGCCGTGCTGATCTGCCACGCCCTGTCCGGCCATCATCACGCCGCAGGCTATCACTCGGCCGACGAGCGCAAGCCCGGCTGGTGGGACAGCTGCATCGGCCCCGGCAAGCCCATCGACACCAACAAGTTCTTTGTGGTCAGCCTGAACAACCTCGGCGGCTGCAACGGCTCCACCGGCCCGAGCAGCCTCAACCCGGAAACCGGCAAGCCATTCGGCGCGGACTTCCCGGTGCTCACCGTGGAAGACTGGGTGCACAGCCAGGCGCGCCTGGCCGACCTGCTGGGCATCAGCCAGTGGGCCGCCGTGATCGGTGGCAGCCTGGGCGGCATGCAGGCCCTGCAATGGACCATCACCTACCCGGACCGCGTGCGTCATTGCCTGGCTATCGCCTCGGCACCTAAGTTGTCGGCACAGAACATCGCCTTCAACGAAGTGGCGCGCCAGGCCATCCTCACCGACCCCGAGTTCCACGGCGGTTCGTTCCAGGAAGCCGGTGTGATCCCCAAGCGCGGCCTGATGCTGGCGCGGATGGTCGGGCATATCACCTACCTGTCCGATGACTCCATGGGCGAGAAATTCGGCCGTGGCCTCAAGAGCGAAAAGCTCAACTACGACTTCCACAGCGTCGAGTTCCAGGTGGAAAGCTACCTGCGTTATCAGGGCGAGGAGTTCTCCGGGCGTTTCGACGCCAACACCTACCTGTTGATGACCAAGGCCCTGGACTACTTCGACCCTGCGGCCAACCACGACGATGACCTGGCGAAAACCTTCGAAGGCGCCACGGCCAAGTTCTGCGTGATGTCGTTCACCACCGACTGGCGCTTCTCGCCGGCGCGCTCCCGCGAGCTGGTGGATGCCTTGATGGCGGCGCGCAAAGACGTCTGCTACCTGGAGATCGACGCACCGCAGGGCCACGACGCCTTCCTGATTCCGATCCCGCGTTACTTGCAGGCGTTCGGCAACTACATGAACCGGATTACTGTGTGAGAACGCCATGAGAGCCGACCTGGAAATCATCCAAGACTGGATCCCCGCCGGCAGCCGCGTGCTCGACCTGGGCTGCGGCGATGGCGAACTGCTGAGCTGGCTGCGCGACAACAAGCAAGTCACCGGCTACGGCCTGGAAAACGACCCGGACAACATCGCCCAATGCGTGGCCAAGGGCATCAACGTGATCGAGCAGGACCTGGACAAGGGCCTGGGCAACTTTGCCAGCAACAGCTTCGACATCGTGGTGATGACCCAGGCCCTGCAGGCGGTGCACTACCCGGACCGCATCCTCGACGAGATGCTGCGCGTCGGCCGCCAGTGCATCATCACCTTCCCCAACTTCGGCCACTGGCGCTGCCGCTGGTACCTGGCCACCAAGGGCCGCATGCCGGTGTCGGATTTCCTGCCGTACACGTGGTACAACACGCCGAACATCCACTTCTGCACCTTCGAAGACTTCGAAGCCTTGTGTGGCGAGCGTGAAGCCAAGGTGATCAACCGCCTTGCCGTCGATCAACAGCACCGCCATGGCTGGGCGAGTAAGCTGTGGCCTAATCTGTTGGGAGAAATCGGGATTTACCGGGTCAGCAGCCCAGGCCTGACCGACCACAAGATTGCCGTCTAATCATTTTCAAGAGGGACGCTCATGAGTCGTTTGGCTGTTTTTCTATTGACCGCACTGCTTGGCGCCAACGCCATGGCCGCCGACGTTATCGACCCTAACCGCACGAAGGAATTCGGCGATATCACCGTGCGTTACAACACCTTCACCTCCAGCTTCCTGCAGCCGGAAACCGCCCAGGCCGTTGGCGTGGTGCGCAGCAAGAACAAGGGCCTGATCAACGTATCCGTGTTCAAGGGCGTGACCCCGGTGGTGGCGCAAGTGACCGGCACCATCAAGGACTCGCTCGGCAAAAGCGAAGTGCTGACCTTCAAGCAGATCACCGAAAAAGGCGTGACCAACTACCTCGCGCCCTACTCGGTGCCGCAGCAGGAATTCAAGACTTTCACCATCAATGTTGAAACCGGCGGCAAAGCCCACGGCTTCAGTTTTGTCCAAGAACTCTTCCCGGCCGAATGATGAAACTCACCCAACTCGTACTGGCCAGCCATAACGCCGGCAAACTCAAAGAACTGCAAGCCATGCTCGGTGAGTCCGTGCAGCTGCGCTCGATTGGCGAGTTCAGCCAGGTGGAACCGGAAGAGACCGGCCTGTCGTTCGTCGAAAACGCCATCCTCAAGGCACGCAACGCCGCACGCATCTCCGGCCTGCCCGCATTGGCCGACGACTCGGGCCTGGCGGTGGATTTCCTCGGCGGCGCCCCGGGCATCTATTCGGCGCGTTATGCCGACGGCAAAGGTGATGCGGCCAACAACGCCAAACTGCTGGACGCCCTCAAGGACGTGCCGGACGCCGAGCGCGGCGCGCAGTTCGTCTGCGTGCTGGCCCTGGTGCGCCACGCCGACGACCCGTTGCCGATCCTGTGTGAAGGCCTGTGGCATGGGCGCATCCTGCATGCGGCCAGCGGTGAGCATGGCTTTGGCTACGACCCGCTGTTCTGGGTGCCGGAGCGCAATGTCTCCAGCGCCGAACTGAGCCCCGCCGACAAGAACCAGATCAGCCACCGTGCTCGCGCAATGGATTTGCTGCGCCAACGCCTGAGCCTGAAATGACCCAGAACACCTCCGCGCAGCCGCTGATCCACGGCGGCGCGCAAACTCCTCGGGCGGCGCTGCCGGTGCTGCCGCCCCTGGCGCTGTATATCCACATCCCGTGGTGCGTGCGCAAATGCCCCTATTGCGACTTCAACTCCCACACCGCCAGCAAGGTGCTGCCGGAAGAAGAGTATGTGGACGCACTGCTGGCCGACCTCGACCAGGACCTGCACGCGGTTTACGGCCGCGAGCTGAGTTCGATCTTCTTTGGTGGCGGCACCCCGAGCCTGTTCAGCGCTGCAGCGCTGGGCCGTTTGCTCAAGGGCGTGGAAGCACGCATCCCGTTTGCCAGCGATATCGAGATCACCCTGGAAGCCAACCCCGGCACCTTCGAGCAAGAGAAGTTCGTGGCGTACCGCAAACTGGGGATCAATCGGCTGTCCATTGGCATCCAGAGTTTCCAGCAGCAGAAGCTTGAGGCCCTGGGGCGCATCCACAACGGCGACGAAGCCGTGCGTGCGGCCGGCATGGCGCGCGAGGCCGGCTTCGATAACTTCAACCTGGACTTGATGCATGGTTTGCCCGATCAGTCCCTGGACGACGCCCTGAGCGACCTGCGCCAGGCGATCGCGCTCAAGCCGACGCACTTGTCGTGGTACCAGCTGACCCTGGAGCCCAACACGGTGTTCTGGAACCAGCCACCGGCGCTGCCGGAAGACGACACCTTGTGGGATATCCAGGAAGCGGGTCAGGCGCTGCTCGCCGAGCACGGCTATGCGCAATACGAAGTGTCGGCCTACGCCCAACCGGGTCGCCCGGCACGGCATAACCTGAACTACTGGAGTTTTGGCGACTTCATCGGCATCGGCGCGGGCGCCCATGGCAAGCTCAGCCACCCGGACGGGCGCATCGTGCGCACCTGGAAGACACGCGCACCGAAGGACTACCTCAACCCGGCCAAAAGCTTTCAGGCCGGTGCGAAAGAGCTGACGAACGAGGAGCTGCCGTTCGAGTTCCTGATGAACGCCTTGCGCCTCACCGAAGGTGTGGACGCCAAGCTATACGCCGAGCGCACCGGGCTGGACCTGGCGAGCCTGGATGAAGGCCGCCGCGAGGCCGAACAAAGTGGCTTGATGCAGGTCGAACCGTCACGCTTGGCGGCGACCGACCGCGGGCAACTCTTTCTCAATGACCTGCTGCAGAAGTTTTTGAGCTGACGCTCTTAAGGAAATCACATGGATTTGGTACTCGACCTGCTCGCCACCGTATCCCGCTGGAGCCGTAGCAACCTGTCGGAAATCTCCCTGGCCCTTGTGGGCTGCCTGCTGGTGCTGTTCGGCGCCGACATCAAGGGCTGGGTGGAAGCCCGCCTGGGCAGCGTCGCCGGCGCCTTGCGCGTGCCGCTGATGGCGCTGCTGTGCATGATCGGCAGCGGCGCGGCGCTGATCTACGCCACGCCGTGGATTGTGCGGGGCTTGAGCCAGTTCAATAACTACAGCCTGGCACCGGTGTTAGTCGTGGTGCTGGTATTGATTGGCGTAGTCGCCGACCGCCGCTGACTTAAGGCCCGACACAAATCAACTGTAGGAGCCGGCTTGCCGGCGATGGCGGTGTGTCAGGCAGTTCATTGGCCGCCTATAGACCGCTATCGCTGGCACGCCAGCGCCTACAGGGGTGCGTTTTGGGCTGGCCGATTTTTTGAATTTCAGCGACACAGGTCGCTGACCAGCGTTAAACGAAGCATCCCTATTTGGACGCCGGCCCTCCAAACGCTTTCTCGTAATACTCTTTAAGCGTCATCGGGTCTTTGCAGCCCAACGCCAGTGCTTGGTTCAGATAGGTCAGGTTGAGGCTGTCGGGCATGCCTTTTTCGTTCATTCGAGTTGCGGCCAGTATGTAGTAGGCGTCGGCTCGGTACTGGTCATAGGTCAGCATTCGCGCACTGGCCTGCGCCTGCTGGTTGGCTACGGTCCACTCCTCCTTGATCTCAGCCAGACGATCTTTCTCGAAACAGAGCGAGCGCTGTGTGTACAAAGGGTAATAGCCCTGAAACCCATCAGCGCGCAGGAGCATCTGCTTAAGATCCTCCAGATACTTCACATGGCCTAGGTCAAGAAAATTAAGGCGCATGTAAGTCTGGTCGCATTGGTAGTAATAACCTACCGCGGCTGCCAACAGGCCTTGATCCATTGCCCTGTGCATCGGTTCGCAGACCTGTTTGCGCTCGGCGTCCGACATCCCGAACCGACTTTGCATATTGGCCAGCATGTAAGTCGCTACCGTATGCCCACCGTCGGAAGCCATCTTCAGGTCGCTTTGCAACGCAGCTATCTTATCCTTACCTTCTTTGGCCAACTCAGCCGAGACCTTGGGATCCAGTTTGCCACTGGCTTCCAGAGGCAGGTTTTCCTCAATCAACACGCGCAGTTGTTCCGCTTTCTTTTGAGCACGCTCAAAGTAGTCGTCCGGAGAAATCACTGGAAGGGAGGCGGTCGTGGTGGCGAATACTGCCGCAGACAGCAGACTCAGCAGCAACAAGCAGGGGAACGTAAATTTCAAACCCTTGTATTCCTTTACAAGTAGAAACGAAAACGGCGGTGAAGCAAACCTGCTTCACCGCCGCTGATGCGTAGCCGTTTAAGCCAGCTTCTCGAACTTCAAATCCCACACCCCATGCCCGAGTCGCTCGCCGCGGCGTTCGAACTTGGTGATCGGGCGCTCGGCCGGGCGCGGCACGCACTTGCCGTCTTCGGCGATGTTGCGGTAGCCAGGGGCGACGTTCATCACTTCCAGCATGTACTCGGCATACGGTTCCCAGTCGGTGGCCATGTGCAGGATGCCGCCCACTTTCAGCTTGCTGCGTACCAGTTCCGCGAAGGAAGCCTGGACGATGCGGCGCTTGTGGTGACGGGCCTTGTGCCATGGGTCGGGGAAGAACAGCATCAGGCGGTCGAGGCTGTTGTCGGCGATGCAGCGGTTGAGCACTTCGATCGCGTCGCAGTCATACACCCGCAGGTTGGTCAGGCCTTGAGTCAGCACGCCATTGAGCAGCGCGCCGACACCCGGGCGGTGAACTTCCACACCGATGAAATCCTGATCCGGCGAGGCGGCCGCCATTTCCAGCAGGGAGTGGCCCATGCCGAAGCCGATTTCCAGGGAACGCGGGGCCGAACGGCCGAACACCTGGTCGTAGTCCACTGGCGCATCCGCCAATGGCAGCACGAACAGCGGCGTACCTTGCTCCAGGCCCTTTTGCTGGCCTTCGGTCATGCGACCGGCGCGCATCACAAAACTCTTGATGCGGCGGTGCTTGGACTCGTCGCCTTCTTCCACGGTGTTCGGCGTTTCGTTTGATTCAGTCATCAATGGCTCTTACTTGATCAGACCATCCAGCGGCGAAGAGGCGCTGGCGTAGAGTTTTTTCGGCATGCGCCCGGCGAGGTACGCCAGGCGGCCTGCGACGATTGCGTGTTGCATGGCTTGGGCCATCATGACCGGTTGCTGGGCATGGGCGATGGCCGAGTTCATCAGCACCGCGTCGCAGCCCAGTTCCATGGCGATGGTCGCGTCGGAGGCCGTGCCTACGCCCGCATCCACCAGCACCGGGATCTTGGCTTCCTCGAGGATGATCTGCAGGTTGTACGGGTTGCAGATCCCCAGGCCGGAACCGATCAGGCCGGCCAGCGGCATCACCGCAATACAGCCGATTTCCGCCAGTTGGCGCGCGATGATCGGGTCATCGCTGGTGTAGACCATCACGTCGAAGCCTTCCTTGACCAGGGTTTCGGCGGCCTTGAGGGTTTCGATCACGTTGGGGAACAGGGTTTTCTGGTCAGCCAGCACTTCCAGCTTCACCAGGTTGTGGCCGTCGAGCAGCTCACGGGCCAGGCGGCAGGTGCGCACGGCTTCGATGGCGTCGTAGCAGCCAGCGGTGTTCGGCAGGAAGGTGTAGCGGTCTGGCGACAGCACTTCGAGCAGGTTCGGCTCGCCTTCGATCTGGCCCAGGTTGGTGCGGCGCACGGCGAAGGTGACGATCTCGGCGCCGGAGGCCTCGATGGCCAGGCGGGTTTCTTCCATGTCGCGGTACTTGCCGGTGCCGACCAGCAAACGGGACTGGTAGGTACGACCGGCCAGGACGAAGGGCTTGTCGCTACGAACGATGCTCATGGGAAATCCTCGAAATGGGGTGAGGTTCTGCAGAATTCAGAAAGCTGCGCGACTAACCGCCGCCGATGGCGTGGACTACTTCCACCTGGTCACCGTCGGTGAGCGCGGTCTCGGCGTGCTGGCTACGCGGGACGATATCCAGGTTGAGTTCCACTGCGACGCGACGCCCGGTCAGGTCCAGACGGGTCAGCAGGGCCGCAACGGTTTCACCGTCGGGCAGTTCAAAGGATTCGCCGTTCAACTGAATGCGCATGCCACGGGCCGCCATCGTTTTTAGGGGCCCGCATTCTAGCCCGATTGGGGTTGCGGGCCCAAGTCCCTTGGTCAGGCCGCTTGCAGGCGCCACGCCGCCAAACCGAGGAAGAACCAGCCCAGCAGGAACGCCAAGCCACCCAACGGCGTGATGATGCCCAGCTTGCTGAAACCTGTCAGCGTCAGCACATACAGGCTACCGGAGAACAGCAGGATGCCGACGGTAAACGAGATACCCGCCCAGCTGACCAACCGGCCAGGAATATGCGCCGCCAGCAACGCCACGCCGAACAACGCCAAGGTGTGTATCAACTGATAGGTCACGCCGGTGTGGAAGATCGCCAGGTACTCGGCGCTCAGGCGGTTTTTCAGGCCGTGGGCGGCGAAGGCGCCAAGGGCGACACCGGTAAAGCCGAAAAAGGCAGCCAACATCAGAAAGCCACGCAACATGAGGAACTCCAGTCAGACGCAAAGGGCCGGGTCTGTATAATGGCCCGCTCAACGGGTTCGGCCAAGCCATCTCTATGCTGCGTCTCCTCTTCAAACGTTTTCTCAAAGTCGTGAAATGGTTTGCCATCGGCAGTGTGCTGCTGGTGCTGCTGTTCCGTGTCGTCCCGCCGCCCGGCACTGCGCTGATGGTGGAGCGCAAGGTGGAGTCCTGGGTCGACGGCGAGCCGATTGACCTGCAGCGCACCTGGGTGCCGTGGGACGAGATCTCCGATGACCTCAAAGTGGCGGTGATGGCCGGTGAAGACCAGCGCTTTCCGCAGCACTGGGGTTTCGACTTTGGCGCGATCCAGGCAGCGATCCTGCACAACGAGCGCGGTGGCTCGATCCGTGGCGCCAGCACCTTGAGCCAGCAGGTGTCGAAAAACCTATTCCTGTGGGCCGGCCGCAGTTATTTGCGCAAGGGCCTGGAAGCGTGGTTTACCGGGCTGATCGAGGTGTTGTGGCCCAAGCAGCGGATTCTTGAGGTGTACCTCAACAGCGTGGAATGGGATGAAGGGGTGTTTGGCGCAGAAGCGGCCGCCCGGCATCACTTTGGGGTGAGTGCCAAGGCGCTTTCGCGGCAGCAGGCCAGTTACCTGGCGGCGGTGTTGCCTAATCCGAGGGTGTGGAGTGCCAGCCATCCGACGGCGTATGTGGCACGGCGGGCGGCGTGGATTCGGCAGCAGATGAGTCAGTTGGGTGGGGATGGCTATCTGGTGGAGTTGAACAACTCGCGCAAAGCGCCCTGGTCCGACTGACACAACACAAAACTGGCTGACACCCTGTAGGAGCCGGCTTGCCGGCGATGGCGGTGTGTCAGGCAGTTCATTTTCCACCGGTAGACCGCTATCGCTGGCAAGCCAGCTCCTACACGGGGTGCGTGAGGCCGGAAACAAAAATGCCCTGATCTTTCGATCGGGGCATTTTTCTGTCTTATCGCTGCGTGTTATGCGGCGATCGACAACTTCAGCTTGTTCATCGCGCTCTTCTCAAGCTGACGAATTCGCTCGGCCGACACGTTGTACTTCTGCGCCAGGTCGTGCAGCGTGGCTTTGTCTTCTGCCAGCCAGCGCTGGTAGAGGATGTCACGGCTGCGGTCGTCCAGCACTTCCAGCGCTTCGTGCAGGTTGTGGTTGGAGTTGTCGCTCCAGTCCGCATCCTCCAGTTGACGCGCCGGGTCGTACCGGTGGTCTTCCAGGTAGTTGGCCGGCGATTGGAAGGCGCTGTCGTCGTCTGCTTCAGCAGCAGGGTCGAAGGCCATGTCATGGCCGGTCAGGCGACTTTCCATCTCGCGCACTTCACGAGGCTCCACGCCGAGGCTTTCGGCCACGCGGTGGACTTCCTCGTTGTTCAGCCACGCCAGGCGTTTCTTCTGGCTGCGCAGGTTGAAGAACAGCTTGCGCTGGGCCTTGGTGGTCGCGACTTTCACGATGCGCCAGTTGCGCAGGATGAATTCGTGAATTTCCGCCTTGATCCAGTGCACGGCAAACGACACCAAACGCACGCCCATTTCCGGGTTGAAGCGTTTCACAGCCTTCATCAGGCCGACGTTGCCTTCCTGGATCAGGTCAGCCTGGGCCAGGCCGTAGCCGCTGTAGCTACGGGCGATATGTACGACAAAACGCAGGTGGGCGAGCACCATCTGCCGAGCCGCCCCCAAATCCTGCTCATAGTAGAGACTCTCGGCCAGTTCACGCTCCTGCTCGGGCGTCAGCAATGGAATGCTGTTGACCGTGTGCACATAGGCTTCCAGGTTCGCACCCGGGACCAAGGCATAAGCAGGTTGCAAAGAAGTGGTCATACGAAAAAACCTCCGACTCACATAACTCGTGCAGTGAAGCACTGCGAAAATTGACCGGGAACCGTAGGACAAGTTCCCTAAACCACCAATACGGTCAATACAAACGAAACCACATTAATCTGACATTAACTACTTCGGTGCCAACTCACGTAAGTGACGGGCGACCGCAATCCAAGCACCGATATACCCCAACAAGACTGCGCCAAGCAAGAGACTCAGACCATCGGCTACCGGCACGCCCGCCAGGGCGAAATCGCTGCCGTACAAGCCAGCCAGCCCGATCACCGCGTCGTTCAGCCAGTCAAGGCCAAACGCCAGCACTCCCCAGGACAAAATCCCGGCACCAAAGCCATAAAGCGCGCCCATGTACAGAAAAGGACGACGCACATAGCTGTCTGTGCCGCCGACCAGTTTAATCACTTCTATCTCGGTGCGACGGTTTTCAATATGAAGACGAATGGTATTACCTATCACCAAAAGTAATGCAGACACCAACAACACCGTCAGGCCGAACACAAAGCGGTCGCCCAGCTTGAGAATCGCCGCCAGGCGCTCCACCCAGACTAGATCAAGCTGCGCCTGCTGCACCTTGGGCATCTCTGCGAGTTTTTGTCGCAGGGCTTCCAGCGCGGGCTTGTCCACTTCATTTGGCGTAACCAGCACCACGCCCGGCAGCGGGTTCTGCGGCAGCTCTTTCAGCGCTTCGCCCAGGCCGGACTGTTGCTGGAACTCTTCCAGGGCCTGGTCGCGGCTGATGTACTCGGCGTCTGCTACGCCGGGCAGGTTCTTGATGTCATCGCGCAGGGCCTCGCCCTCTTTGGCGCTGGCATCGATGTTCAGGTACAGCGAAATCTGCGCCGCACGCTGCCAGGAGCCGCCCAGGCGCTCCACATTATTAAGCAGCAACGACAAGCCCATCGGCAGGCTCAAGGCCACAGCCATTACCAGGCAGGTAAAGAAGCTGCCGATCGGTTGCTTGCCCAGACGACGCAGGCTGTCCAGCAGGCTGGCGCGATGGCTTTCGATCCAGGCGCGCAGCAGCGTACCGAAGTCCGGGCCATCATCCTCGTCGTGTTTTTTCTTTTTCTGCGGTTGCGGGTCGGCGGCTTTGGGCGCCACGCGCTCGGAAACCTTGGGGCTGCGTGTTGCACTCATACTCCGGCCTCCCCGTCACCGATCAGGCGGCCGCGTTGCAGGGTCAGCATGCGGTGGCGCATGCGGGCGATCAGGGCCAGGTCGTGGCTGGCGATCAGCACGCTGGTGCCCAGGCGGTTGATGTCTTCGAACACGCCCATGATCTCGGCCGCCAGGCGCGGGTCGAGGTTACCGGTAGGTTCGTCCGCCAGCAGCAGGGCCGGGCGATGGACGATGGCGCGGGCGATGCCGACGCGCTGTTGCTGGCCGGTGGACAGGTCGCCCGGGTAGAGATCGGTCTTGTCCGACAGCGCCACGCGCTCCAGGGCCGAATCCACGCGCTTGACGATCTCGGCCTTGGACAGCCCGAGGATCTGCAGCGGCAGCGCCACGTTATTGAACACGGTGCGATCAAACAGCAACTGGTGGTTCTGGAACACCACGCCGATCTGGCGGCGCAGGAACGGAATCTGCGCATTGCTGATGGTTGCCAGATCCTGGCCGGCCAGCAGCAGCTTGCCGGTGGTCGGGCGTTCCATGGCCAGCAGCAAGCGCAACAAGGTACTTTTGCCGGCACCGGAGTGGCCGGTTACAAACAGAAACTCGCCACGACGCACTCGAAAGCTCAGCTCATGCAAGCCCACATGCCCGTTGGCATAGCGTTTACCGACCTGTTCGAATCGAATCATGAACGCTCCCGCTCGGCAAACAGTGCCTGTACAAAGGGTTCGGCTTCAAAGGTGCGCAGGTCATCGATGCCTTCACCGACGCCGATATAACGAATCGGCAACCCGAACTGTTTGGCCAGGGCAAAGATCACGCCGCCCTTGGCCGTGCCGTCGAGCTTAGTCAATGCCAGGCCGGTCAGTTGCACCGTCTGGTTAAATTGCTTGGCCTGGCTGATGGCGTTCTGGCCAGTGCCGGCGTCAAGCACCAGCAACACTTCGTGGGGAGCGTCTGCGTCGAGCTTGCCGATCACGCGGCGTACTTTCTTCAGCTCTTCCATCAAATTGTCTTTGGTGTGCAGGCGGCCTGCGGTGTCGGCGATCAGCACATCGATGTTACGGGCCTTGGCGGCCTGCACGGCATCGAAGATCACGGAGGCGGAATCGGCGCCGGTGTGCTGGGCAATCACCGGGATCTTGTTGCGCTCACCCCAGACTTGCAGCTGTTCTACGGCAGCGGCACGGAAGGTATCACCGGCCGCCAGCATGACTTTTTTGCCTTCGGACTGCAGCTTCTTGGCCAACTTGCCGATGGTGGTGGTCTTGCCCGCACCGTTCACGCCCACAACGAGGATCACGAACGGCTTGTTCGGCTTGATCACCAGCGGAGCTTCCACGGGCTTGAGCATCGCGGCCAGCTCGGCCTGCAGGGATTTGTAGAGGGCGTCGGCGTCGGTCAACTGCTTGCGCGCGACCTTCTGGGTCAGGCTCTGGATGATCACGGCGGTGGCTTCGACACCCACGTCGGCGGTGAGCAGGCGGGTCTCGATGTCTTCGAGCAGCTCGTCATCAATGACTTTTTTGCCCAGGAACAGGCTGGCCATGCCTTCGCCAATGCTGGCGCTGGTCTTGCTCAGGCCTTGCTTGAGGCGGGCGAAGAAGCCGGTTTTGCTGGTTTCGGGCGCTGCAACGACGGGCGCAGGCTCGATGACCGCAGGCGCTGCGGCTTCGACGGCGACAACCACTGGCTCAACCACGGCTGGAATCGGCGGCGTGATGTGTTCGGCCTGCACGTCTTCAACCAGGGCCACCGGTTCTTCAGCGACCGGCAGCTCCAGCCACGGCTTGGGCTCTGGTTCGGGCTCTGGTGCAGCTTCAACCACGGGCTGCAACACCGGTTCAGCCATCGGCAATACCACTGGCGCCGGGGTTTCTACGACCGGTTGGGCTTCTACGATGGGCTCAGGGATAGGTTCAGGCTGAACCTGCGGCTGTTCGTCGACGGTTTCCTGCGGCTTTTTGCGCAGCCATCCGAACAGGCCTTTTTTCTCGCCAGCCGCAGCTGGGGTCTTCTTGTCGTCGTTGGAACCAAACATGGAGACGGCTATCTCAAGGTAGCGACGCGCCAGCAGGCGCGTCGGTAAATAAAATTCGATGCGTAACAGACTGTTTTTTAGCCAGCTCGTTCATGCGCAACATTTTGTAAGGCCTAAATAGAGCCTTAACAGGACAGCCGCAGTGGCCGTTCGTAAATCCGACCAGTATCCTAGCACCTCCTCGCCCGCCGACGCTAAGACCAAGCGGGCAGCCCAACAGGTTTAAAAACGAATGAATGCTCTAGCCCGCCACGCCGCAGGCCTGCTGTTCAGCACAGTTTGTCTGCCTCTTTCAGCCTTGGCTGCCGACCCACAACCCACCCACGAATTCACCCTGGATAACGGCCTCAAGGTGGTCGTGCGCGAAGACCATCGCGCGCCGGTTGTGGTTTCCCAGGTCTGGTACAAGGTCGGTTCGAGCTACGAAACCCCGGGCCAGACCGGTTTGTCCCACGCCCTGGAGCACATGATGTTCAAGGGCAGCGCCAAGATCGGCCCCGGCGAAGCCTCGCTGATCCTGCGCGACCTGGGCGCCGAAGAAAATGCCTTTACCAGCGACGACTACACCGCCTACTACCAAGTACTGGCCCGTGACCGCCTGGGTGTCGCCTTCGAACTGGAAGCCGACCGCATGGCCAGCCTGCGCCTGCCGGCCGACGAGTTCAGCCGCGAGATCGAGGTCATCAAGGAAGAACGCCGCCTGCGCACCGACGACAACCCCATGTCCAAGGCCTACGAGCGCTTCAAGGCCATGGCCTACCCCGCCAGCGGCTACCACACGCCGACCATCGGCTGGATGGCCGACCTGGAACGCATGAAAGTCGAAGAGCTGCGCCACTGGTACCAATCCTGGTACGTGCCGAACAACGCCACCTTGGTCGTCGTGGGCGATGTCACCCCGGATGAAGTAAAAAAACTGGCCCAGCGCTACTTTGGCCCGATCCCCAAACGTGACGTGCCACCCGCCAAGGTCCCGCTGGAACTGGCCGAGCCCGGCGAGCGCCTGCTGACCATGCATGTGCAGACCCAACTGCCGAGCGTCATTCTCGGCTTCAATGTGCCAGGCCTGGCCACCGCAGAGGACAAGCGCTCGGTGCAAGCCCTGCGCCTGCTCTCCGCCCTGTTGGATGGCGGTTACAGCGCGCGCATTTCGGAACAGCTGGAGCGTGGTGAAGAGCTGGTCTCGGCCGCCTCCACCAGCTACGACGCCTACACCCGTGGCGACAGCCTGTTCACCCTGACCGCCACGCCGAACCAGCAGAAGAAAAAGACCATCGCCCAAGCCGAAGCCGGCCTGTGGCGCCTGCTGGATGAGTTGAAAGCCAAGCCGCCGACCAACGAGGAGCTGGAGCGTATCCGCGCCCAGGTCATTGCCGGCGTGGTTTACCAGCGCGATTCCATCACCAGCCAGGCCACGGCCATCGGCTCCCTGGAAACCGTCGGCCTGTCCTGGAAGCTCATGGACACCGAACTGGCTGACCTGCAAAGCGTGACCCCGGAAGACATCCAGAAAGCCGCGCGCACTTATTTCACTCGCGAACGCCTCAGCGTCGCCCATGTCCTGCCTGAGGAGACCGCTCATGAGTGATCGCAAAAGCAGCCGCCTGATCTTCCCCGGCCTGGTCGTGGTCACCCTGATCGCGGCGAGCGCCGTGTATTTCCTGCGCCCGAGCGAATCCGTGGCCAGCCCGGCGCTGGAAAAAGCCCAATCGGCCAACAAGCTGCAATCCCTGGCAGAGCTGGACGGCAAGGCGCCGACCAACCGCAAGCTCGACGTGCAAACCTGGACCACTGCCGAGGGTGCCAAGGTGCTGTTCGTCGAGGCCCACGAACTGCCGATGTTCGACATGCGCATCCTGTTCGCGGCCGGCAGCAGCCAGGACGGCAACGTCCCGGGCCTGGCGCTGATGACCAACGCCATGCTCAACGAAGGCGTGCCGGGCAAGGATGTCAGCCAGATCGCCAGTGGCTTTGAAGGCCTGGGCGCCGATTTTGGCAATGGCGCCTACCGCGACATGGCGCTGGTGTCCCTGCGCAGCCTGAGCGACAGCAACAAGCGCGACGCCGCGCTGGCGCTGTTTGACCAGGTGATCGGCAAGCCGACGTTCCCGGCCGATTCCCTGGCGCGGATCAAGAACCAGATCCTGGCGGGCTTCGAGTACCAGAAACAGAACCCCGGCAAGCTGGCGAGCCTGGAGCTGTTCAAGCGCCTGTATGGCGACCACCCGTACGCTCATCCGAGCGAGGGCACGCCCCAGAGCGTTCCCGCGATTACCCTGGCGCAGTTGCAGGCGTTCCACGCCAAGGCCTATGCCGCCGGCAACGCCGTGATCGCCGTGGTCGGCGACCTTACCCGCGCCGAGGCCGAAGCCATGACCGCCAAGGTCTCGGCCTCGCTGCCCAAAGGCCCGGCCCTGGCGAAGATTGCCCAGCCTGCCGAGCCCAAGGCCGGCCTAAGCCATATCGAGTTCCCGTCCAAGCAGACCCACCTGCTGTTCGCCCAACTGGGCATCGACCGCGCCGACCCGGATTACGCCGCGTTGTCCCTGGGCAACCAGATCCTCGGCGGCGGCGGCTTCGGCACCCGCTTGATGAGCGAAGTGCGCGAGAAACGCGGCCTGACCTACGGCGTGTACTCCGGCTTCTCGCCGATGCAGGTGCGCGGCCCGTTCATGATCCAGCTGCAGACCCGCGCCGAAATGAGCGGCGGCACCCTGCGCCTGGTGGAGGATGTGCTGGCCGATTACCTCAAGAACGGCCCGACCCAGAAGGAACTGGACGACGCCAAGCGCGAGCTGGCGGGCAGCTTCCCGCTGTCCACCGCCAGCAACGCCGACATCGTCGGGCAGTTGGGCGCCATGGGTTTCTATAACCTGCCGCTGAGCTATCTTGAGGATTTCATGAAACAATCCCAGGCCCTGACCGTAGAGCAGGTCAAGGCTGCAATGAATAAACACTTGAGCGCCGACAAGATGGTCATCGTGACCGCCGGCCCGACGATTGCGCAAAAGCCACTACCGCCCCCCACTGATAAACCCGCCGAGCAGCCGCTCGGGGTTCCGGAGCATTAATGGCCAGTTCATCTCGCCCGAAAAAACCTGTCCACAACGTGCATAACGGTGTGGGCCAGCTGCGCATCATTGGCGGCGAATGGCGCAGCCGCAAGCTGAGCTTCCCCGACGTGGTGGGCCTGCGCCCCACGCCGGACCGCGTGCGCGAAACCCTATTCAACTGGCTCGCGCCGTACATTGCGGACGCCAAGGTGCTGGACCCGTTCGCGGGCAGCGGTGCGCTGTTCCTGGAAGCACTGTCCCGTGGCGCCGCCCTGGGCCAGGCGCTGGACGCCAGCAATGTGGCGGTTTCCAGCCTCAAGGAACACCTGGGCACCCTGCGCTGCACCACCGGCCAGGTACAGACCGCCGACGCCCTGCGCTACCTGGAAACCCAGCCGGCCAGCGAGTTCGACGTGGTGTTCCTCGACCCGCCGTTCAACCAGAACCTGCTGCCGACCGTCTGCGCGCTGCTGGAAGAACGCCAATGGCTGGCGCCGGATTCGTGGATCTACACTGAAAGCGAAACCGCGCCCTCGACCCTGGGCTTGCCCGGCACCTGGCGCTTGCACCGCGAGCAAAAGTCCGGCCGCGTCTACTACGCGCTGTGGCAACGCAGCATCGCTTGACTGTAGTGAGCGGGCTTGCCCCGCGCCAGGGGAACCGCGGTGCTTCAGAAAATCCGAGGTGCCTGGGTTTAGGGAGCGGCGCCCCCGGCGCGGGGCAAGCCCGCTCACTACAAGTGTGTTCGCCATAGAGACATTGATGAAACCTTCCGCCGACCTGTTTAAACCCGCCTTCGGCCTCGGCAACCCTCACCTGCAAACCTTGTGGGGACCGTTGTGGCGCCCCACCACCCACATTGAACGCCAGCGCGAACGCCTTTGGCTGGACGACGGTGACTTCCTCGACCTCGACTGGCACGGCCCTCACGATGCGCAAGCGCCGTTGGTGCTGGTGTTGCACGGTCTGACCGGCTCGTCCAATTCGCCCTACGTGGCCGGGCTGCAAAAAGCCTTGGCCACTCAAGGTTGGGCCAGCGCCGCGTTGAACTGGCGTGGGTGTTCGGGAGAGCCCAACCTGTTGGCGCGCAGCTATCACTCGGGCGCCAGCGAAGACCTGGCCGCCGCAATTGCCCATCTGCGCACCAAGCGGCCGCTGGCGCCGTTGTATGCCGTCGGGTATTCGCTGGGCGGCAACGTGCTGCTCAAGCATTTGGGCGAGACGGGCGAGGCGTCGGGGTTGCAAGGAGCGGCGGCAGTGTCGGTACCGTTTCGCCTGGACCAGTGCGCCGATCGCATCGGGCTGGGCTTTTCGCGGGTGTACCAGAAGCACTTCATGCGCGAGATGCTGGCGTACATACGCGTCAAGCAGAGCCGCTTTGAGCAGGATGGCCGGGCGGACGGGCTCAAGACCCTGGAAGACCTTGGCTCATTGGAGAAGATGCGCACGTTTTGGGATTTCGATGGCCGGGTCACCGCGCCGCTGCACGGCTTCCTGAGTGCCGAGGACTATTACCGCCGCGCGTCGAGCCGTTATTACCTGGGGGCAATTCGTACGCCGACCCTGATTATCCAGGCAGCGGATGACCCGTTTGTGTTTGCCCACAGCTTGCCCGAGGCGAGTGAACTGTCGGCGTGCACCGAGTTTGAGCTGCTGGCCAAGGGTGGGCATGTGGGGTTTGTCGACGGTTCGCTCAAACGCCCCGGTTATTATCTGGAGCGCCGTATTCCTGCCTGGCTACTGACACAATACAAACCACCCCTGTAGGAGCCCGGCTTGCCGGCGATGGCGCCCGTGAGACCGCCATCGCCGGCAAGCCGGGCTCCTACAGGGGTGTGTTTAGTCGCCGGTTGCGATGGTTCTGTTTGGATCGGTAATCCACTCACTCCACGACCCTGCATACAACTTGCCCAACGGGTAACCCGCCAGGCTCAGGGCGAACAGGTTGTGGCACGCCGTGACGCCCGAACCGCAATACGCCACCAGCTCATCCGGCGAGCGCCCCTGTAGTTGCGCGGCGAAGCGCTGCTTGAGTTGTTCGGCCGGCAGGAAGCGCCCATCACTGCCCAGGTTTTCAGTGAACGCCGCACATTGCGCGCCCGGAATATGGCCGGCGACCGGGTCGATAGGCTCCACGTCGCCACGAAACCGCGCCTGGGCCCGGGCATCGAGCAAGGTCAGGCCCGGTTGGCCCAGGCGTTTTTGCAGGTGTTCGGCGTCCAGCACCAGGTGGTTGTCCGGCGTGCCGGCAAACGTACCGGGCTCGATCACCGGTGCGTCCAGGCTCAGCGGGAACCCTGCGCTGTGCCAGGCCTTGAGGCCACCGTCCAGCACAAACACGCCCTCGCGCTTGCCCAGCCAGGCCAGCAACCACCAGGCGCGGGCGGCATAGGCGCCGGGGCCGTCGTCATACAGCACGATGTCGGTGTCGTCGGTGATGCCCCAGGCGCGCAATTGTCGAACCAGAGCATCGGCAGCAGGCAGCGGGTGACGACCGGTCACACCCTTGGTCACCGGGCCACTGAGGTGGCGCTCCAAATCAGCATACTGCGCGCCGTCGATATGCCCTTCGGCATAGCTGCACAGCCCGTAGTCCGGGTCTTCCAGGGCAAAGCGGCAGTCGAGGATCACCCATCCACCGGCCTTCTGGCGCTCGGCCAGTTGCTGGGGGCTGATCAATTGGGCAAGCGGCATGACGGACTCCTGTGAACAGATTCGGGAAAGGTCCTACTTCACTTCTTCCAGTGCCTGGTTCAACGGCACGTAAAACTCTTTGAACAGGGCATCCACCGCCTCTTTCGCCTGGGGCGTGACGAAACCTGCTTCCAGTACCAACACCTGATACACCCCACGCTTGATCGCCTCAGCGCTCAAATGGGTGGAATTTTCGTTGGTGGTGCACAAAAAACGCACCCAGGAGGTGAGGATGATCCAGGCATTGAGGGTTAGGGCCTCGGTTTGCACCGGGTCCATATTGAGGATCCCCGCGTCGACAAACCCTTGATAGATAGCACCGCCCTGGGTCAGGCAGCGCTGGGAAAAACGCCGGTAACCGGTGGCCAGCTCCGGGTCGCTTTCCAGCAGGTGTTCGAGGTCACGGTGCAGGAAACGGTAGCGCCACATGCCGGCCAGCACGGCTTGCAGGTAGAAGCGTTTGTCTTCGACGGTGACGGCGCGGCCCTGGGGCGGGCGCAGGAAACTGTCCACCAGGGCTTCGTATTCACGAAACAGCACGGCGATGATCGCCTGCTTGTTGGGGAAGTGGTAGTACAGGTTGCCCGGGGAGATTTCCATATGGGCAGCAATATGGTTGGTGCTGACACTGCGCTCGCCCTGCTGGTTAAAAAGCTCCAGGCTGGTTTGCACAATGCGCTCGCTGGTCTTTACTCGTGGTGCCATAGGGAATCAGCTTCTGTACACGTGAAGGGGCATCTTACGGCCTATCCTTGCCGGGATAAATCCACATGTTGCTGCAATGTTATTTGACAATTTAGAGCAATGACTCTAATAAATGAACCATTCAAATAACAATTGGGAACTGCACCATGTCTGCCAACGTTGCTTACCTGCAAGATTCCCAGGCGCTGGATCAACTCCAGGACCTGTTCGACGCCCAACGTCGTGCCTACGCGGCCACCCCGATGCCGCCTGCCGCGCAACGCCAGCAATGGCTCAAGGCCCTGCGCGATTTGCTCAGTGACGAGCGGCAAGCATTGATCAACGCGATCAGCCAGGACTTCAGCCATCGCAGCGCCGACGAAACCCTGTTCGCCGAACTGATGCCCAGCCTGCATGGCATTCACTACGCCAGCAAACACCTCAAACGCTGGATGAAACCTTCTCGCCGCGCCGTAGGCATTGCCTTCCAGCCCGCATCAGCCAAAGTCATTTATCAACCGCTGGGGGTGGTCGGGGTGATCGTGCCCTGGAACTACCCGCTGTACCTGGCCATTGGGCCACTGGTCGGCGCGTTGGCGGCCGGCAACCGGGTGATGCTCAAGCTCAGTGAATCCACCCCCGCCACCGGCGAATTGCTCAAGGCCTTGCTGGCGAAAATATTCCCTGAGGATCTGGTGTGCGTGGTGTTGGGTGAGGCCGAAGTCGGCATGGCGTTTTCCAAGCTGCCCTTCGATCACCTGTTGTTCACCGGCGCCACCAGCATCGGCAAACACGTGATGCGGGCGGCGGCCGAACACCTGACCCCGGTCACCCTGGAGCTGGGTGGCAAGTCCCCGGCGATCGTCTCGGCCGACGTGCCACTCAAAGACGCCGCCGAACGTATCGCCTTCGGCAAAGCCCTGAACGCCGGGCAAACCTGTGTGGCCCCCGACTACGTGCTGGTTCCAGAGGATCGGGTAGACGGTTTCGTCGAGGCCTACACCCAGGCCGTTCGCGGGTTCTATCCGACTCTGGCCGACAACCCGGACTACACCGCGATTATCAACGAGCGGCAATTGGCCCGGCTCAATGCCTACGTCAAGGACGCCACCGACAAGGGCGCGACCTTGATTTCGCTGTACGACCAGGGCCAGGCCCGGCGCATGGCCCACAGCCTGCTACTGAATGTCAGCGACGACATGACGGTGATGCAGGATGAAATCTTCGGCCCGGTGCTGCCCATCGTGCCCTATCGCGGCCTTGACCAAGCGTTTGCCTACATCAACGGGCGCCCTCGCCCACTGGCCCTGTATTACTTCGGCTACAACAAGGCCGAGCAAAACCGCGTGCTCCACGAGACCCATTCCGGTGGCGTGTGCCTGAACGACACCCTGCTGCATGTGGCCCAGGACGACATGCCGTTTGGCGGTATCGGCCCTTCCGGCATGGGCCACTACCACGGCCACGAAGGCTTCCTCACGTTCAGCAAGGCCAAGGGTGTGCTGGTGAAACAGCGCCTGAACGCGGCGAAGCTGATCTACCCGCCGTATGGCAAATCGATCCAGAAGTTGATCCAGAAACTGTTCGTGCGCTGAAACCACCACCCTCGGGATAACAATAACAATGAACCCAAGCCTGACTGAAACACCCGCGCTGTCGCGGCGCGGCGTCCTCAAGATCGGCCTGTGTGCCAGTGCCTTCCTGGCCACGGCCGGGCTGGGCGCCAGCCTCAGTGGTTGCTCCAGCAGCACCCCGGCCAGCGGCTTTGCCATGTTGCGCAGCAGTGACCTGCCGTTTCTGCGGGCGGTCATTCCGGTGCTGCTGGAAGGCGCCGCCAGCGCCGAGGAGGTGGTCGCCGGTATAGAGGACACTCTGAAAAAACTCGACTACAGCCTGCAGCACCTGTCGCCGGAGATGTTCAAGCTCACCCAGCAACTGTTCGACGTGCTGGGCATGGGCATCACCCGTGGCCCGCTGACCGGCGTCTGGGGCAGTTGGGAAAACGCCAGCGCCGAGCAGATCCGCAACTTCCTGCACCGCTGGGAAAACAGCTACCTGAACCTGCTGCGCATGGGCCAGGGCTCGCTGCTCAAGCTGGTGATCATGGCCTGGTATTTCCGACCGGCGTCCTGGGCCCATTGCGGCTACCCCGGCCCGCCGAAGATCTAGCCCTGACACCCCAAATCAATTGTGGGAGCTGGCTTGCCTGCGATAGCGGTGGATCAGCAATAAATGCACTGGCCGGCAGACCGCTATCGCAGGCAAGCCAGCTCCCACAGTGACTGCAACGTCGTACAAAAATAAGAGTGCATGTTTATGCCCGTACCCGATCTGTTCCGCGAGGGCCTGGCCCGTGGCTGGAAAACCCACAATGGCGCCGCCCTTGAAAACGACCTGACCCTGGAAGCCGACGTGGCCATCATCGGCAGCGGCGCCGGTGGCGGCACCACCGCCGAGATCCTCAGCGCTGCCGGCTACAAAGTGTTGCTGATCGAAGAAGGCCCGCTCAAGACCAGCAGCGACTTCAAGCTGCTTGAGGACGAGGCCTACGCCAGCCTGTACCAGGAGGGCATTGGCCGCATGAGCAAGGATGGCGCGATCACCATCCTGCAGGGCCGGGCCGTCGGTGGCACCACACTGATCAACTGGACCTCGAGCTTTCGCACCCCGGACGCCACCCTCGCCCACTGGGCCAGTGAATACGCGGTCAAGGGCCATAGCAGCGCCGAGATGGCGCCATGGTTCGAAAAAATGGAGCAGCGCCTGGGCATTGCGCCCTGGGCCATCCCGCCAAATGCAAACAACGACGTGATCCGCAAAGGCTGCGAAAAGCTCGGCTACAGCTGGCACGTGATCCCGCGCAATGTGCGCGGCTGCTTCAACCTGGGGTATTGCGGCATGGGCTGCCCGGTCAACGCCAAGCAATCGATGTTGGTGACCACCATCCCGTCCACCCTGGAAAAAGGCGGTGAGCTGCTGTACCTCGCGCGGGCCGAACGCCTCAAATACAGCGGCGACAGCATCAGCAGCCTGGAATGCGTTGCCATGGATGAACGCTGCGTGGCGCCCACAGGGCGCAAGATCACGGTGAATGCCAAGCATTACGTGCTGTCCGGTGGTGGCATCAACAGCCCGGCACTGCTGATGCGCTCGGACGCGCCCGACCCGCATTCGCGGCTCGGCAAGCGCACTTTCCTGCACCTGGTGAATTTCTCTGCGGGGCTGTTCGACGAAGTGATCAACCCGTTCTACGGCGCACCTCAGTCCATTTACTCCGACCATTTCCAATGGCAGGACGGCACCACCGGCAAAATGTCCTACAAGCTGGAAGCTCCACCCTTGCACCCAGGATTGGCCAGCACCTTGTTCGGCGGCTATGGCGGGCAGAATGCCCTGGAGATGAGCCAACTGCCCCACACCCACGCGATGCTGGCGCTGCTGCGCGACGGTTTCCACCCTGACAGCCAGGGCGGCACGGTGGATTTGCGCGGCGACGGCACGCCGGTGCTCGACTACCAGGTCTCACCTTACGCCTGGGATGGCCTGCGCCGGGCTTTCCACAGCATGGCCGAGATCCAGTTCGCGGCCGGTGCCAAGTCGGTCAAGCCGCTGCACCACGATGCGCGTTACGTGACCACTCTGGCCGGGGCGCGCAGTGTGATTGACGGGTTGAACCTTGAATTGCACCGCACAACCCTGGGCAGCGCCCACGTGATGGGCGGCTGTGCGATGGGCGAAGACCCGAAAAATGCCGTGGCCGACAGCCTGGGTCGGCATCACCAACTGCGCAACCTGTCGATCCATGATGGCTCGCTGTTCCCCACCAGCATTGGGGCCAACCCCCAATTGTCGGTGTATGGATTGACCGCGCAACTGGCGACAGCATTGGCCGAACGTCTGAAAACGGCGTGAAAAAACACGGTCTATCGGGCTTTCTTCTACATAAGTTGACTTGGCCGACCGGGATGGCTGCGATACCATCCGGTTCCCCAACGGACTCCGCCAGGACGACGCGATGAACCGAGTGTTGTACCCAGGTACCTTCGACCCGATTACCAAAGGCCATGGCGATCTGGTCGAACGTGCCTCTCGCCTGTTCGACCATGTAATCATCGCGGTCGCGGCCAGCCCCAAGAAAAACCCGCTGTTTCCCCTGGAACAGCGCGTGGAGTTGGCGCGTGAGGTCACCAAGCACCTGCCCAACGTGGAAGTGGTGGGCTTTTCGACCTTGCTGGCGCATTTCGCCAAAGAGCAGAACGCCAATGTGTTCCTGCGTGGCCTGCGTGCGGTGTCGGACTTCGAATACGAATTCCAGCTGGCCAACATGAACCGCCAACTGGCGCCAGACGTGGAAAGTCTGTTCCTCACGCCGTCGGAACGTTATTCGTTCATTTCCTCGACATTGGTGCGTGAAATCGCCGCTTTAGGCGGAGATATCACCAAGTTCGTCCACCCCGCCGTGGCCGATGCGCTGACCCTGCGCTTCAAGAAGTAAGACCGCTCAATCGGCGCCTGCTCGCACTCCGGGCGCCAATGCGGCACAATTGCGCGCATTAGTTTTTCAGATGCCTTGGCTGACGGCCCTGGCAGGAGTTTCCATGTCCCTGATCATCACCGACGATTGCATCAATTGCGACGTCTGCGAACCCGAGTGCCCGAACGCTGCGATTTCCCAAGGCGAAGAGATCTACGTGATCGACCCGAACCTGTGCACCCAGTGCGTCGGCCACTACGACGAACCCCAGTGCCAGCAGGTGTGCCCGGTGGATTGCATTCCATTGGATGAAGCCCATCCGGAGACGGAAGAACAGTTGATGGAGAAATACCGGAAGATTACCGGTAAGGCTTGAGGGCCTCATCGCAGGCAAGCCAGCTCCCACAGTTGACCGAGTTCCAACATGAGAATGCGATCGAATGTGGGAGCGGGCTTGCCCGCGATGGCGATATCAGCCATCACACAGAATCAGCGCTGACACTTAGGGCAAAACACACTCGCCCGCTGCCCCAGCACCACATTGCGCAATTCAGTCCCGCACACCTTGCACGCCTCGCCGCCCCGGCCGTAGACGAACAGTTCCTGCTGGAAATACCCCGGCTGCCCGTCCCCGCCGATAAAATCGCGCAACGTCGTGCCGCCGCGCTCGATGGCAGCCGCCAGCACGCGCTTGATCTCGATCGCCAGCTTCAAATAACGCCCCCGCGAAATGCCGCCGGCCTCGCGACGCGGATCGATCCCCGCCGCGAACAGCGCTTCCGTCGCATAGATATTGCCCACCCCCACCACCACCGCGTTGTCCATGATGAACGGCTTCACCGCCATCGAACGCCCGCGGGACAGCTGGAACAGGCGATCGCCGTCAAACAGGTCGGTCAGCGGCTCCGGCCCCAGGCGAATCAGCAGCTCATGGTTGTGCGGGTCCTGGCTCCACAGCATCGCGCCGAAACGCCGAGGGTCGGTGTACCGCAGGGCCAGGCCCGACTCCAACTCGATGTCCACATGCTCATGCTTGGCGGCGGGCATCCCGACTTCCACCAGTCGCAGGTTGCCCGACATGCCCAAATGGCTGATCAAAGTGCCCACTTCGGCGTTGATCAGCAGGTACTTGGCCCGCCGTTCCACCAGCACGATGCGCTGCCCCGACAGGCGCACATCGAGGTCTTCCGGAATCGGCCAGCGCAGCCGGCGCTCACGCACCACCACGCGGCTGACGCGCTGGCCTTCCAGGTGCGGTGCGATCCCGCGTCGGGTGGTTTCGACTTCTGGTAACTCGGGCATGTGTACCTCGTGAAGAACGGTTTAGTGGGCGCCCAGCTCGCGGATCGACAGCTTCATGCTTTCGAAGTCGTAGTCCGACAGGCCCACGTAGTCCAGCACCAGGTGGCCAATGGCATTCCATTCGTGGTCCACCGACTGGTTGCCCAGTACGCGGTAGGACGAGCAGATGTGCTCTGCCATCTTGAGGATCGCCAGCAGGTTTTTCAGTTGGGAATTGCGCGACGACTCATCGCTGAAGATCGCCAGGGCATTGTGGTGGTTGGCGATGGCGTCGGTCACATGTTGCGGCAGGCGCCAGGATTTGGCGGTGTAGTAGCCCACCACCGCATGGTTAGTGTTGAACGCGTTGTTTTCGGTGTCGACCACGCGACAATCCGGGCCGGCGTTGGCGTAGGCCTCTTCCAGCACGGCCATGTAATTGGGGAAGCGCTTGAGCATCAACGGCACGCCACAATCGTGGAACAGGCCCAAAGCATAGGCTTCGTCCACCGCCTGGGCGCCGGTGCGTTTGGCCAGGGTGAGGCAGGTCATGGCCACATCCTGGGCGGTGTCCCAGAAACGGTTGAGGGTGACGATGGTGTCGTCGCTCATCTCGCCTCTGATCGACAGCGCGTTGATCAGGTTGATGATCGAGCGGCTGCCCAGCAGGTTCACTGCACGCTGGATCGAGGCGATCTTGTTGCTCAGGCCGAAATACGACGAGTTGACGATTTTCAGCAGTGCGCCGGACAAGCCCGGGTCCTGGGAGATCAACCGTGCGATCACTTCCAGGTCCGGGTCGGGCATGTACTGCTCCATCTGCAAATCCACCATGATTTGCGGTTGGGGCGGCACGCTGATGCCTTGCAGGGCCTGTTGGATCTGTTCGGCGGAAAGCTCTTGGGACATAAGTACTTACTCTGGGCTAGGCGGGGATTCTAACCTCTATGGGAACCTGACTGACACCTCAAAAACCTGAATGCAAACCCAATCAAATGTGGGAGCTGGCTTGCCTGCGAAAGCATCACCGCCGTACGTCAGATACACCGCGCCGTCCGCATCGCAGGCAAGCCAGCTCCCACATGAACAGCGCCGCAACAGGTATACTCCCGCTCTTTTTTCCGGAGCGACGTCATGTCCCTGCCAAGCCTGCGTCTCAAAGCCAACGCCGATCGTCGTTTGCGCAACGGCCACCTGTGGGTCTACAGCAACGAAATCGATGTGGCTGCCACCCCACTTCACGGCTTCCAGGCAGGCGACCAGGCTATCCTGGAAGCAGCCGGCGGCAAGACCCTCGGCATCGTGGCCATGAGCCCGAACAACCTGATCTGCGCCCGCCTGCTGTCGCGCGACATCAAGTTGCCTTTGGACAAGTCGCTGCTGGTACACCGCCTGAACGTCGCCCTGTCCCTGCGTGAGCGCCTGTTCGACAAGCCGTTCTACCGCCTGGTCTACGGCGATTCCGACCTGTTGCCAGGCCTGGTGGTTGATCGTTTCGGCGACATCCTGGTGGTGCAGATCGCCTCGGCGACCATGGAAGCCCACAAAGAAGACGTGATCGCGGCCCTGACCCAAGTGCTCAAGCCAAGCGGCATCCTGTTCAAGAACGACTCCGCCGCACGCGACGCTGAAGGCCTCAACCGCTACGTCGAAACCGTGTTCGGCCTGGTACCGGAGTGGGTGGCGCTGGAAGAAAACGGTGTGAAATTCGAAGCCCCGGTGATCCAGGGCCAGAAGACCGGTTGGTTCTACGACCACCGCATGAACCGTGCGCGCCTGGCCCCGTATGCCAAAGGCAAACGCGTGCTCGACCTGTACAGCTACATCGGCGGCTGGGGCGTGCAAGCTGCCGCGTTCGGCGCCAGTGAAGTGTTCTGCGTCGACGCTTCGGCCTTCGCCCTCGACGGCGTGGAGCGCAACGCCGCGCTGAACGGCTTTGCCGAGAAGATGACCTGCATCGAAGGCGATGTGTTTGAAGCCTTGAAAGAATTGAAGGCCAGCGAAGAACGCTTCGACGTGATCGTCGCCGACCCACCAGCCTTCATCAAGCGCAAGAAAGACATGAAGAACGGCGAAGGCGCCTACCGCCGCCTGAACGAGCAAGCCATGCGCCTGCTCAGCAAGGACGGCATCCTGGTCAGCGCCTCGTGCTCCATGCACTTGCCGGAAGACGACCTGCAAAACATCCTGCTGACCAGCGCCCGCCACCTGGACCGCAATATCCAGATGCTCGAACGCGGCGGCCAGGGCCCGGACCATCCGGTGCACCCGGCGATTGCCGAAACGCGCTACATCAAGAGCATTACGTGCCGCCTGCTGCCTAACAGCTGACTGACACCGCAACACCTGTAGGAGCCGGCTTGCCGGCGATGACGCCAGATCAGGCACTGCATCAGCGCCTGACCCACCGCTATCGCCGGCAAGCCGGCTCCTACATTTTTGTGCGTTGTGTCATGCCTGTTTCCAATGCCTCTGAGCATTGACTTTCCCCCTCATCAAATCAATTCTGCGTCCTCGCTCAAGGACTGAGTTTTGACCTGATGACCACCCTCGCCACCCCCGCCCGCAAGACTGCCGCCATCTTCCTGCTGATGACGATGACGGTCCTCGGCGTGTTCCCCCTCGATGTAATCCTCCCCTCATTCCCATCCATGGCGACACATTTCGGCACGTCGGTGGCCGACATCGCGCTCTCCGTCAGCCTGTTTTCCATCGGTCTTTCCTTGTCGCTGCTGCTGGTCGGCCCCCTGTCCGACAACCTGGGGCGTAAACGCCTGCTGATGATCGGCATGACCGTTGCCGTCATAGGCTCGGCAGGCTGCGCGATGGCAGACGACTTCACTACGTTTCTGTTGTTCAGGGTGGTGCAGGCAGTCGGGTGCGGCAGCTTTGTGCTGTCCCAGGCGCTGGTTCAGGACCTGTTTGTGGGCAAGGAGCAGGAGCGGCTGCGTATCGCGATCGTCACGGCGGGCGGGATCTGCATTTCGGTCTCGCCCTTGTTCGGCAGTTGGCTGCAAACCTGGCTGGACTGGCGCGGCAGTTTCCAGGTGTTTGGGGTCATTGGCCTGATATTGATCTTCAAGGCCTGGTGGCTGCTGGAAAGCCCAGGTTCCACGCCATCAGCCCGCGTTCCCATTCTGAAGGCCTATCGTCAGGTGTTGTCCGACCGGCGTTTTGTCAGCTACTGGCTGATCTCGGCGCTGGCCTTCACCTGTCACTTCGCCTTTATCGTGGTGTCGCCGATCATCCTGATGGAACAACTGGCCCTCACGCCTTACCAATTCTCCCTGGCGCTGCTGCTCTATGGCGCGGCCTATGTGCTGGGTGGCATGGGCGCGGGCTGGATGAACCGACGAATGGAAGGCCACACTCAAATCGTCACCGGCCAGCGGCTGATCGCGTTGGCGGGCGTGCTGATGCTGGTGCTTCATAACGTGTGGGGCTTGAGCGTGATAACGGTGATGCTGCCGATGATTCTGTGCACCGCCGGCACCACCATCACCCGGCCGATAGCCACGTCCCGTGCCATGGGGCTGTTTCCACACAGCGCCGGGACGTCAGCATCGGCCGGCAACGTGATCATTTTCGTCAGCGGCGGTTTGATCAGCGGGCTGGTCAGCCAGACCGGCACGCAAGTCATGACCGTACTGCCGATGACCTTCCTGATCCTGAGCGCGATCGGCATGGGCCTCAATGCCCGGGTGCAAAGGCCTGCGCACGTCTCGTAAGCGCTAACTTCACACTGGCGGCCATTCCCTCCCGCCGCCAGCGGTGTAGAATCGACGCTATTCATCGCCAGTCATCCCCCGGCGGGTTTATGAGCTCGAGGCCCAAGCAAGCGGCGATCCCGCGACGCGAGTGGCAACTTCCGGACACACGGCCATTTCTGAGTGTTCCAGACGTCAATAGAAGCTCACTCCCTTTTGATACCGATTAGCCGCCCGGAGTGCTCCAATGCCTGATTACCGCTCGAAAACATCCACCCACGGCCGCAACATGGCCGGCGCGCGCGCACTGTGGCGTGCCACGGGGATGAAAGATGACGACTTCAAAAAGCCGATCATCGCGATTGCCAACTCGTTCACCCAGTTCGTACCGGGCCACGTCCACCTCAAGGACCTGGGCCAACTGGTCGCCCGCGAGATCGAACGCGCTGGCGGCGTCGCCAAGGAATTCAACACCATCGCCGTGGATGACGGCATCGCCATGGGCCATGACGGCATGCTGTATTCCCTGCCGAGCCGCGAGATCATCGCCGACTCCGTGGAATACATGGTCAACGCCCACTGCGCCGACGCCATCGTGTGCATCTCCAACTGCGACAAGATCACCCCCGGCATGCTGATGGCCGCCCTGCGCCTGAACATCCCGGTGATCTTCGTCTCCGGCGGCCCGATGGAAGCCGGCAAGACCAAGCTCGCCTCCCACGGCCTGGACCTGGTCGACGCCATGGTCATCGCCGCCGATTCCAGCGCTTCTGACGAGAAGGTCGCGGAATACGAGCGCAGCGCCTGCCCGACCTGCGGTTCGTGCTCCGGCATGTTCACCGCCAACTCGATGAACTGCCTGACCGAGGCCCTGGGCCTGGCCTTGCCGGGCAACGGCTCCACCCTGGCCACCCACAGCGACCGCGAGCAGCTGTTCCTGCAGGCCGGCCGCACCATCGTCGAGCTGTGCAAACGCTACTACGGCGAGAACGATGAGTCGGTGTTGCCGCGCAACATCGCCAACTTCAAGGCGTTCGAAAACGCCATGACCCTGGACATCGCCATGGGCGGTTCCACCAACACGATCCTGCACCTGCTGGCCGCGGCCCAGGAAGCCGAGATCGATTTCGACTTGCGCGACATCGACCGCCTGTCCCGCCACGTGCCGCAACTGTGCAAAGTCGCGCCGAACATCCAGAAGTACCACATGGAAGACGTGCACCGCGCCGGCGGGATCTTCTCGATCCTCGGTTCGCTGGCCCGCGGCGGCCTGCTGCACACCGACCTGCCGACCGTGCACAGCAAGTCCCTCGCCGAAGGCATCGCCAAGTGGGACATCACCCAGACTGACGACGAAGCCGTGCACACCTTCTTCAAGGCAGGCCCGGCCGGCATCCCGACGCAAACCGCGTTCAGCCAGTCGACCCGTTGGGAGACCCTGGACGACGACCGTGAAAACGGCTGCATCCGCAGTGTCGAGCACGCCTACTCCAAAGAAGGTGGCCTGGCCGTGCTGTACGGCAACATCGCCCTGGACGGCTGCGTGGTGAAAACCGCCGGCGTGGATGAGTCCATCCATGTGTTCGAAGGCAACGCCAAGATCTTCGAAAGCCAGGACAGCGCCGTGCGCGGCATCCTCGCCGACGAAGTGAAAGAGGGCGACATTGTGATCATCCGCTACGAAGGCCCGAAAGGCGGCCCGGGTATGCAGGAGATGCTGTACCCGACGTCCTACCTGAAATCCAAGGGCCTGGGCAAAGCCTGTGCCTTGCTCACCGACGGCCGTTTCTCCGGCGGCACCTCGGGCCTGTCTATCGGCCACGCTTCGCCAGAAGCCGCAGCCGGTGGCGCGATTGGCCTGGTGCAGGACGGCGACAAGGTACTGATCGACATTCCAAACCGCTCGATCAACCTGTTGATCAGCGATGAAGCACTGGCCGCGCGCCGGGTCGAGCAGGACAAGAAAGGCTGGAAGCCGGTGGAGAAGCGTCCGCGCAAAGTCACCACCGCGTTGAAGGCTTACGCCCTGCTGGCCACCAGTGCCGACAAGGGTGCTGTGCGTAACAAGGCGATGCTCGACGGCCTGTAAGCCTCGCCCATAAAAAATGCCCCGCCAGGTGCGGGGCATTTTTTTGCCTGAAGAAAATCCCCGAGACGGGTGGAGATCAAATGTGGGAGCTGGCTTGCCTGCGATGGCGGCCAGTCAGGTTCATAGAGGCAGCTGACACACCGCCATCGCAGGCAAGCCAGCTCCCACAGCGTTTAGAACTGCGGTTTGTAGGTCACGCTGAACATCATGTTGCGCGGGTCGCCGAAGTAGTTGTTGCCCACAAGCTGGCTGTAGGACGGGATGTAGTAGTGCTTGTCGAGCAGGTTGTTGAAGTTCACCGCGAGGGTCACTTCATCGCTGGCTTCATACGCGACGCGTGAATTGAAGATAGCGAAGCCGGCCTGGCCGAATTTGCGGTCGAAGCTGGTGGTCGCCGTCTGTGCGTTAACCCCGGCACCCAGGCTGACGCGGCTGAAATCCCCCGGCAGCGTGTAATCGCCCCAGATCCGCAGCATGTGCTTGGGCACGGCCGTACTGAAGACTTTGCCTTTGAGTTCGGTGTCTTTCAAAAATACCGTGGTGTTGTAGGTGTAGCTGCTGCTGACCTGCAAGCCCGGCGCCAATTGACCGGTGACTTCTGCCTCCAGCCCCTGGCTGCGCACCTTGCCCGAGGCGGTGGAGCAGTACCAGCCACTGCAGGCATTCGGACCGTCAATATCGGTACTGAAGTCGGTGACGGCGCGGTTTTCGTGGATATAGCGGAACAGGGCGAGAGACGTGTTAAGCCGCCCATCCATCAACTCACCCTTGATACCCACCTCGTAGTTGCGCCCTTCGATCGGCGGCAGGCCGTTTTTTTGCTGGGTCAACTGGGTTTGCGGGATAAACACTTCGGCGTAGCTGCCATACACCGACCACTGGTCATCCAAGGCATACACCACGCCGGCGAACGGCGTGACCTTGCCATTGCTCTTGACCGAGTTTTTCTCACCACCTTCCTCATACTGGCGGGCGTAGTAGTTGTCTTGGTCGAACGCGAAGTCGTACCAACTGGTACGGGCGCCGAGGATCAACGTTAGGGGCTCGGTCAGGTTGACCCGCCACGTGCCATAAATGCCTTTCTGGGTGATGTCGTAGGTGCTCAGGGCCAGGTTGGCGCTGTCAGCAATGCTGTTGTAGGACGGCTGTGGGCGGTGATGGTCAATTGCACCGATATCCGCTCCCGGCGTGAAGGCGCGGGCATAACCATCATCGGTGTTGTACTTGGAGTAGTTGGCGCCCAACACCACACTTTGCTTGAATGACAGCGCCTCGAACTCACCGCTGACAAAGGCATCCAGGCCCCGGTTCTTGCCGGAGAAGTCCGTGGAATAGTCGGCGTAGTTACCGCTTTTGGTGCTGCCCGGCGGTACCGCTCCGACGATGAATTGATAGGTCGCCTCATTGGACTCATTCATCGCAATCGCCGAAGCCTTGAACTTCCACTGGTCGTTGAAGCGATGCTCAAGGTCCAGGTACACCGCCGTCTGATCATTGAACGAACGGTTCCAGGTTGCCCCGGTGTAGGTCGAGCGCGACACATCCAGCGGGCTGCCATCGGTGTGGCGCGGCAATGCGATCAGGTAAGGGCGCCCGTGGCTTTTCTTGTTGCTGAAACCGACGCCCAGGGTCGTGTCATCGTCCAGATCGAAGTCCAGCGCGCCATAGACGGTCTGCTCCCAGTTCCACACGTAGTCGGTGAAGGAGTGGCCCTTCTCATAGTTGACCACGGCGCGACCACGGACCGTCCCCGCCTCGTTCAAGGGGCCACCGACATCGGCCTGGGAGGCATACCGGTCCCAACTGCCGGCCTTGGCACTCAGGGTGACGGTGGGTGTCGCTTGCGGGCGCTTGCGCACCAGGTTCACCGCGCCGCCCGGGCTGTTGGCACCTTGCAGCAGGCCGGCAGCACCGCGCATGACTTCCATGCGGTCGTAGATCACCATGTTTTCGGTGATGTAGCTGCCCAACGCGTACACGTTACGCGGCACGGGTACGCCGTCGTATTGCAGCGATTCAATCTCGAAGCCACGCGCAAACATGAACATCCCCGGCCCCGGGGATTTGACCGACGCCATGCCCGGCACCGCTTCGATCGCCTGGGTCAGGGTGGTGATGTTCTGGTCATCCATGGCCTTGCGCGTCAGCACGCTGACCGATTGCGGGATGTCCTTGAGTTTTTGCGTGCTCTTGCCCAGGGTCACCGCGCCCGTGGTGTAGGAGCCGCTGCCTTCGGTGGTCGTGCCCAGATGCTCGGCGCTGACCATCGTGGCCCCCACTTCCAGCGCGGAACCCGAGGCCACGCGTTTTTCCAGAGTGACCGTATCGGCATTGATGAACGCCGCACTCAACCCCGTGCCACCCAGCAGCAAGCCCAGCGCCTCACGCTGGCCCAGGTTGCCACGCGCCCCCGGCGACACCACACCTTGCGTCAATTCCCCGGAAACCAGCACCTGCACCCGCGTCACCGCCGAAAACGCCGCCAGCGCGCCGTCCAGGCTTTGCCCCGGAATATCAAAACGATAGGTCTGGGCCTGGGTGGTCTCGGCGGCCTGCAAGGCCAGCGGCGCAGTGCCGCAGGCCATGGAAATAGCCAATGCCAGCAAAGGCCGTGCGACGTATCGGTGTGCCATGGATGATGCTCCCCGGTGCAAAAAGTCAGTGATCGGCGCTGCACTACTTGAGAGTGCTTACTATTTGCGCCTCAGTGATCAAGGACGATGCCTTGCGGAGAAACCCTGAAAGTTTTTGAAAAAAATGATGACTAGGACGCTTTGCCTTCACGCAGCACCAGCAAATAGGGGGTGTAGTGCTCGGCGTGCAGGTTGAGGGTGTATTCCAGCGCCTTGATCACCGCCTCGGGCTTGTCGATCTCAAACACCCCGGACACCACGCGGTTACGCAGCGCATCGCCCAGCACCAGGGTCTTGCCCGGCCAATAACGGTTCAGCTCGCTGACCACTTCCGACAGCGGCTGCTGGCGGAACACCAGTTGCCGTTGGCGCCAGGCAAAGCCGCTGGCCGGGTCGAAGCCATGGACATCCGTAAGCCGCTGACCTTGATATTCCACAGCCCGGCCGGGCTCCAAGTAGACCGGATCCCCACTGCCCGCACTGACCTGCACCTTGCCCTGGGCCACTTGCACCCGCGTCTGCGCCTCACGCCGGGCCACGCTGAACTGGGTACCCACCACCTTCACCCAGCCATCGCCCGACTGCACCACGAACGGCCGGGTCGGGTCTTTGGTCACGCTGAAAAATCCTTCACCGCGCAGCAAACGAATCTGACGCTCGCCGGCACTCATGCGCACTTGAATCGCGCTGTCGGTGTTGAGTTGCAACTGGGAGCCGTCCGCCAACTCGACGGTGCGCGATTCGCCAGTGCCGGTAGCGTAATCGGCCCGCAGGCGGTCGAGCCAAGGGGTGTTTTGAACGGTCAGCCCAACCGCCAGCAATACCGCGGCAGCATAGGCCCAGCGCCGCGCGGGCTTGCGCCAAGCGGCCTGTTCGGCACGGCGGATCACCCGCGCCGGCTCGCGCAAGCCGCCCAGCATCGCCTGCACTTCCTGCCAGGCATCGTCCTGGGCCTGGCCCTGTCCGAGCCAGGCGGCGAAGGCTTCCATTTCGGCCGAGGTCACGTCGTCGGCCTGCAGGCGGAAGTACCAACCGGTGGCTTCTTCGAACAGCCCATCGGCAGTGTGTGCAGCGGTCATGACCGACGTCCTTGTGTATCGCAGGCGAGCCGCGTCTTGATGTAGGCGCGGCATTCAATCAGGGCACGACGCAGTTGGTATTCCACGCTGCGCGGGGTGATCGACAGGCGTTCGCCAATCTCGCGGTAGGAAAGTTCGTCGACATGATAAAGCAGGAAGATCTGCCGAGTCGCTTCGGGCAACGCCAGGATCGCGTCCTGCATCAGTTGCTCCTGCTGGTAGGCGGCCAATTGCTCATCGGCGCCCGGGTTGCTGCACGGCAGTTCTTCACTGGGTTCGCCGGCGTCCAGGCGCTCACGGCGGATGGCCTGGCGCTGGTGATCGCGCACCAGGTTGCTGGCGATGGTGAAGAGGAAGGCAGGGAGGTTGTCGATCTTCTCGCCGCAGTCCATGCGTGCCAGGCGCAGGAACGATTCCTGGGTCAGGTCGGCGGCCACCTGGGCGCTGCCGGTGCGGCGGGTGACGAAGGCTTCGAGGGCTTTCTTCTGCTCCGCGAACAGGCGCGCGATCTGCGAATTCCAGGAGGGCACAGCACTACCTTGAGAAGAACGAGAGGTTCAGGAAGTGCGCACGCTAGCAGAGGATGAGATTGGTTCGCAATTGATATCTATTTTTGCCGTGAGGGTTGTGGTGTTCTTGGGGTCGCTATCGCAGGCAAGCCAGCTCCCACAGTTGACCGAGTTCTAAGATGAGAATGCGGTCCACATGTGGGAGCTGGCTTGCCTGCGATGCAGACGACTCGGTCTTACTGAATTTCGTCCGGCTTGACGATCACCCAGTTCTTGTCCTCCGTCACCGGCAGCCCTCCCACAAGTGACCGAGTTCCAACAGGAGAATGCGGTCAACATGTGGGAGCTGGCTTGCCTGCGATACAGACGACTCGGTCTTACTGGATTTCGTCCGGCTTGACGATCACCCAGTTCTTGTCCGCAGTCACCGGCAGCCCTCCCACAAGTGACCGAGTTCCAACAGGAGAATGCGGTCAACATGTGGGAGCTGGCTTGCCTGCGATGCAGGCGACTCGGTGTTACTGGATTTCGTCCGGCTTGACGATCACCCAGTTCTTGTCCGCTGTCACCGGCAGCCCTTCTTTGGCTTGGGCCGCGGCGTGCTTAGCCATCATGCCGTTGAGTTGGGTCATATATTTGTCTTTGCGGTTGACCCACAGGTGAATGCCGCCCTTGGCCACGTCCACATCGTGGAACAGCATGTAACCGTCACTGCTGGGCGTGTCGCCGCCCACGATCACTGGTTTTTTCCATTCGTCGATGTAGGTGAGGATCGCCGCGTGCTTGCCCGCCATCCAGGTGGCCGGGGTCCACAGGTATGGGGTGAGTTCGAGGCCGAGGTTGGCCTTCTCGTCATACTTGCCGGCCGCAATTTGCTTGCGTGCGGTGGTCAGCTCGCCGGTCTTGCGGTCCTTGAGCAGGGTGCTCACGCCGATAACGTTCTCGGGTTTGACGTTGTAGCCGTACTTGGGATCGGCCGCGACCATGCGCACCAGCTCTTCCGAGGCGGCGGTCATCACGTACACCTCGATGCCGTTTTCCATCAGCTTGTTGTACAGCTCGGCCTGGCCGGTGAAGACTTTCGGCGGCTGCACTTCGGAGTTCTTCACCACGTCGCCTTCGTAATAGGTCACGGGTACCGGCTTGCCGGAAGCCATCAGCTCATCCACGTAGCCTTTGAGTTCCTTGAGGGTGAAGCCGGAGAAGATTTGCGCAACCCACGGGTAGCAGACCATGTCGTCCACTTCGCACAGGCGGTAGTAGTAACTGAACAGGCTTTCCTTGTGGTCGGCGGTGTCCTTGAACGGGATCAGTTTCAGGGACGGGTCCATGGTGTCGCGGGTGATCAGGCCCTTGTTTTCCAGGTAAGGCAGCAAAGACTCTTCGAGGTCGTAGCGGTAGCTGGTGTTGTCCATGTCGAACACTGCGAAGTTACCTTTGTTGGCATTCGCAGCGATCATTTCGTTCAGTTGCTTGGCCGCCGGCGCTGGCCAATGCTTCAACTCGGTGGCGGCAAAGGCCTGGCTGGCGAGGCCAAGGCAGAAGGCGGCAGAGACCAGTAGTTTCGGCGCAAGCTTCATAAGCGTTTTCTCCCTGAGTGAAAGACATCGACGCTAACAAATCCGTATGACAGTTATCGTCCGAGCACGACCGCTTGCATCGTGATTGCGCCAACGGCATGTGCCTGAGCGTCAAACGCTTATTCCAAAAACGACAGTCACCATTCCATATCGGTATTAAATCAATATATTTCAAGCTGTTAGGCTTTCCGGTTCGCAATCGCAGGCTCACGCGATTGGCTGCCTTCTCAACGGAGCTTCAATGAATCTGCCCCTGATTCTCAACTTACTGGTGTTCGTGGCCCTGCTGCTGGGCCTGGCACAAACCCGTCGCACAAACTGGAGCCTCGCCAAGAAGGTGTTGTTTGCCCTCGCCCTCGGCGTGGTGTTCGGCACGGTCCTGCACACGATCTACGGTGACGGCAACCCGGTGCTCAAGGCCTCCATCGGCTGGTTCGACCTGGTCGGCAACGGCTACGTGCAACTGCTGCAAATGATCGTGATTCCACTGGTGTTCGCCTCGATCCTCAGCGCCGTGGCGCGCCTGCACAACGCCTCGTCCCTGGGCAAGATCAGCTTCCTGACCATCGGCACGCTGCTGTTCACCACCGCGATTGCAGCGTTGATCGGCATTGGCCTGACCAACCTGTTCGGCCTCACCGCCGAAGGCCTGGTGGCCGGCACCCAGGAAATGGCGCGCCTGCAAGTGATCCAGAGCGATTACGCGGGCAAGGTCGCCGACCTGAATATCCCGCAACTGCTGCTGTCGTTCGTACCGGCCAACCCGTTCGCCGACCTGGCGCGGGCCAAGCCTACGTCGATCATCAGCGTGGTGATTTTCGCCGCGTTCCTGGGGGTTGCCGCGCTGCAGCTGCTCAAGGATGACGTGGAAAAAGGCCAGAAAGTGCTCAACGCCATCGACACCCTGCAAGCCTGGGTGATGCGCCTGGTGCGCCTGGTGATGAAGCTCACGCCCTACGGCGTACTGGCGCTGATGACCAAAGTGGTTGCCGGTTCCAACCTGCAAGACATCATCAAGCTCGGCAGTTTCGTGGTGGTGTCGTACCTGGCCCTGGGCCTGATGTTCGTGGTGCACGGCCTGTTGCTGTCCCTGGCCGGGATCAACCCGCTGCGCTTCTTCCGCAAGGTGTGGCCGGTGCTGACCTTTGCCTTTACCAGCCGTTCCAGCGCGGCCGCGATTCCGCTGAGCATCGAAGCGCAAACCCGCCGCCTGGGTATCCCGCAGTCTATCGCCGGGTTCGCCGCCTCGTTCGGCGCGACCATCGGCCAGAACGGTTGTGCCGGTCTCTACCCTGCGATGTTGGCGGTGATGGTCGCGCCAACCGTGGGTATCAACCCGCTGGACCCGCTATGGATCGCGACATTGGTGGCAATTGTGACCTTGAGTTCGGCAGGCGTTGCCGGCGTGGGCGGCGGTGCAACCTTTGCTGCGCTGATCGTGCTGCCGGCCATGGGCTTGCCGGTGTCACTGGTGGCGCTGCTGATTTCCGTGGAGCCGCTGATCGACATGGGCCGTACGGCGTTGAACGTGAATGGTTCGATGACGGCCGGCGCGATTACCAGCCAGGTGATGGGGCAGACAGACAAAGCGCTGTTGAATGCCGATGAGCATGCCGAGTTAGCGCAAGGCTGATAGACCGCTATCGCGGGCAAGCCCGCTCCCACATTTGACCGAGTTTTCCTGAAGAAACCGGATCAAACTGTGGGAGCTGGCTTGCCTGCGATGCTTTTAGGCTTTTTCCCAGACTTCGAAGTTGTACGCTGGCTTGTCGCCTTCCGGCGCATTCTCCCGATTCGACACCAACGTCCACTGGCCCCGATCAAACTCCGGAAACCAAGCATCCCCTTCCGGACTCAACGCCACCCGCGTCAGATACAGGCGATCCGCCTGCTCCAGCCCCTGCGCATACAACTGCGCACCACCGATCAGCATCAGCTCATCCGCGCCTTGCTCCAGTGCCCACGCCTCAGCGCGCTCCACGGCGGCGTCCAGCGACGGAAAAACTTCCGCACCTTCCAGCGCCAGATCGGTCTGACGGCTGACCACAAGGTTCAAGCGCCCCGGCAACGGTCGGCCCAGGGAGTCCCAGGTCTTGCGCCCCATGATGATCGGCTTGCCGAGCGTGGTGGCCTTGAAATATTTGAAATCCCCCGGCAAATGCCAGGGCATGCTGTTGTCGACGCCGATCACACGGTTTTCACCGAGGGCTGCGATCAGGCTTAAAGGGAGAGTTTTTTTCATGGCGACGAGAATACCAGAGGTACGAGCCAGCGGTTATGCTCAGTCCTCACTGGCTCAACAGGATGACGCGTGACTGCACTGAACCCGCTGCACACACTCTGGATGACAGAAACCGTGCGCCTGCGCGAAGAACACGCCGGCCCACTGGAAGACCTGGAAGCCAACCGCCTGGCCCGCACGGCCGGTGGCGACCTGCCGACGCGTATCCAGCACCGCGCGCTGCACCTGGCCGAGCGCGACGGCCTGACCGCCGCCCTCACCCGCTGGCTGCAAGGGGCGCGCCTGGCGCTGGTGTTGCTGGCTATCGTCGCCGTCATCAGCGGCGCCGGCTTGGCCTTTGCCGCCTTGGGCAACGGCCTGACCCCGGTGAACGTGTTCTGGGCCCTGGGCAGCCTGCTCGGCTTGAACCTGATCCTGCTGATCAGCTGGGCCCTGGGCTTGCTGTTTGCCGGCGAACACAGCGCCAGCCTGGGACGCTTGTGGTTGTGGCTCAGCGAAAAACTCGCCCGGGATGCCAAGGCGGCGCAATTGGCACCGGCGCTGTTGCTGTTGCTGCAACGGCAGAAGCTCAATCGCTGGGCCGTGGGTGTGCTGGTCAACAGCGTGTGGCTGCTGGCGCTGCTCAGTGCCCTGGTGATTCTTCTTACGCTGCTCGCCACCCGTCGCTACGGCTTCGTGTGGGAAACCACCATCCTGGGCGCCGACACCTTTGTCGCCGTCACCCAAGCCCTGGGCACCCTGCCTGCCCTGCTGGGCTTCAACGTGCCCACTGTCGAGATGATCCGCGCCAGCGGTGATGCCGCCCTGAATATCGAAAGCGCCCGCCAGGCCTGGGCCGCGTGGCTGGTGGGCGTACTGCTGGTGTACGGCCTGCTGCCAAGGTTGATCCTCGCCCTGTTGTGCCTGTGGCGCTGGAAACGCGGGCGCGCCGCCCTGCGCCTGGACCTCAACCTGCCCGGCTACAGCCAACTGCGCGAACGCCTGATGCCCAGCAGCGAACGCCTTGGCGTCAACGATGCCGCGCCCGAGCAACTGCACCACGTCAGCGGCGGCGTCAGTGAAGTGGAAAGCGATGGTGCCTTGCTGGTGGCCATCGAACTGGACGACCAACATCCCTGGCCACCCAAGCTGCCTAGCAGCGTAAAGAACGCCGGCATTCTCGACAGCCGCGAATCACGCCACACACTGCTGGAACAACTCACCCGCTTTCCGCCTGCCCGCCTGGCCATTGCCTGTGACCCACGCCGCTCACCCGACCGTGGCAGCCTGGCGCTGATCGCCGAACTCGCCCGTAGCGCCACCGCCACCCGCGTCTGGCTGCTGCAAGCGCCGCCCGGCCAGGCACTGGACGCCGAACGCCTGGGCGACTGGCACGCCGCGTTGCAGCAACTTGAGTTGCCGTTCGCCGACTGCGCGCCGCTGAACTGGCTGGAGACCGGTCATGACTAAACCGCTGAAACTCGCCGTGGTTGGCCACACCAACGTCGGTAAGACCTCACTGCTGCGCACGCTGACCCGCGACGTGGGCTTCGGCGAAGTGTCCCATCGCCCCAGCACCACGCGGCATGTCGAAGGCGCGCGCCTGTCGGTGGAGGGCGAGGCGCTGCTGGAACTCTACGACACCCCCGGCCTTGAAGACGCCATCGCCCTGCTCGATTACCTGGAGCGCCTGGACCGCCCCGGCGAACGCCTGGATGGCCCGGCCCGCCTGGCGCGCTTCCTGGAAGGCAGCGAAGCGCGCCAGCGTTTCGAACAGGAAGCCAAGGTGCTGCGCCAACTGCTGGCGTCGGACGCCGGGCTGTATGTGATTGACGCCCGCGAACCGGTGCTCGCCAAGTACCGCGATGAGCTGCAAGTGCTGGCCAGTTGTGGCAAGCCGTTGCTGCCGGTGCTCAATTTCGTCAGCAGCAGCGACCACCGCGAGCCGGACTGGCGCGAAGCCCTGGCCCGCCTCGGCCTGCACGCACTGGTGCGCTTCGACAGCGTGGCGCCGCCAGAAGACGGCGAACGGCGCCTGTATGAAAGCCTCGCCCTGCTGTTGGAAAACGCCCGGCCGCAATTGGAACGCCTGATCCTGGATCAGGAGGCCCAGCGCCACGCCCGCCAACAAAGCGCGGCACGCTTGATCGCCGAGTTGCTGATCGACTGCGCCGCGTGCCGACGCAGCGTAGTCACTGAAGATGAACAGCAAGCCATCGGCGACCTGCGCAAAGCGGTGCGTCAGCGCGAGCAAAAATGCGTGGAGGCCCTGCTCAAACTCTTCGGCTTCCGCCCCCAGGACGCCGCCGCCAGCGACTTGCCGTTGCTCGACGGCCGCTGGGGCGATGACCTGTTCAACCCCGAAACCCTCAAGCAACTCGGCGTGCGCGTCGGTGGCGGGATCGCCGCAGGTGCGGCAGCCGGTGCGGGTGTGGATTTGTTGGTCGGCGGTTTGACCCTGGGCGCCGCCGCCCTGGCCGGGGCAATTGCCGGTGGCGCGCTGCAAACCGCACGCAGCTATGGCAGCCGTTTGCTGGGCAAGATCAAGGGCCAGCGCGAACTGAGCGTGGACGACAGCGTGCTGCGCCTGCTCGCCCTGCGCCAACGCCAATTGCTCAAGGCTCTGAACCTGCGCGGGCATGCGGCGATGCACAGCATCAAGGTGGACACGCCCCAGGACAAAACCTGGCGCGAAGGCAAGTTGCCAGACGCCCTGCACAAGGCCCGCGCCCACCCGCAATGGTCGTCCCTCAACCCCCACGCCAGACTCAGCCAGGCCGAGCGTCAGGAACAGATCGAAGCACTGGCTACCCGGCTCGACGAGGCATAAACCGCTTACACCTCATACCAGTTCAAGGCCAGGAAGGTCGTGCATAGCGAGCGGATCAGTTCCTTGTCCGCCTTGTCAGCCGCGCCATTGCGGTCAACATCACTGTTGGTGAACGACTCCAGTACGCCGTCGCTGTCGCCGTCATAGGCCGCCACCTTGTAGATCAGCGCAGCGCCAGCTCCAGAGGCAGCAGGTTCGTGAAAGTCCAGCTTGACTGCGTTCGGCCGACCGGTTTTGCCGAAATGGTCGACGTACATGATCAATGTACGCTGCCACTGTCTAGCCGAATTGAACCAATTGAGCTTCAAGAAGCTGTCGGCGAAACTCACCAACTGAGGTTTGTCCACAACCAGACAGTCAGGCAGCGGCTCTCCCGCCAGTTGTAGATCGACCTTGCCATCCACCGTCATATCCAGACCGACGGTTTCGTAGATCAACGCGTCTGGGGCACCGGGGTGCTGCTGATAAAAGTGCAGAATCACCGCATCGGCGCGACCATTCCCGCACAAGTCCTGGGCAGTGGCTTTCAAATAACGCATCGCATTGCTCCTTTAACTAAAGAAGCAAGCACCTTAGTAACGTGCCAATCATGGCTCTAGGCGGCGCGTCTGCGTTTTGCGTAAGGCCACTCTACGCAGCGAGTAGCCGTATGGCCTTGGCCTTGAGCAACTGCAAATCCAGCACCGGCACGTGCATTTCCTTGGCCTGCTCATCCCAATAGCGCATGCGCAAACTCACCGCACACAGCGGGTCTTGCTCGAACGCCTGGGCTTCCTCGGCGCTCATCACCCCGCCCTGATACGCCAGCGTGCGGCGGCTGGCTTCGCTGAGGCGAGCGTAGTAGTCCGGTTGGCTGAAGGTCAGGTAACGCTTGGCCTGTACGTGGTATTCCACCAGCTTGGCCATGCGCTCGCTGAACCCTGCACGGCGCAGGTAATCGGCCCCTAGCCGTTCATGGCTGACAACGCCATAACCGCCCATGTTCTCGCCACCCTGGCCGCAGAGGTGCCCGATGTCGTGGAAAAACGCCGCCAGCACCACTTCATCGTCAAAACCCTCGGCCATCGCCAGCTGCGCGGCCTGGGACATGTGCTCGATCTGCGACACCGGCTCGCCGATGTAATCCGCCGTGCCATGCGTTTCGTACAAGCCGAAGACGTCGGCAATTGCCTGTTCCGGGTTCATCACGCCGCTCCCCACAATGCTGTGATATTTCGCTCGGCCATAGCCGGCCCCACGCTCATGCCCACCCCGGTGTGCATCAACGCCGCACTCACGCCCGGCGCCGCACGCAGGAACGAAAACGGCCCCGGCCCGCGCGAGCCATACACGCCCTGCCACCGCTCGACCACCTGGATCTTGCACCCCAGGGTTTGCTCGGCCAGCTCGATCATCCAGTCGTCCACTTGCTCGGCGTTGAACGGCGAGGCATCGCTGCCGTAGTCGTGGGAGTCGCCGATGATCAGTTCGCCATGGGGCGTCGGGCTGATCAGCAGGTGAATCCCGTGCTCGTGCAAGTGCGGTGCTTCACGCAGGATCTGCGCCTGCACCGGTGCCGCTTCCGGCAGGTCGGCAAAGGCGCCGTAGTGCACGCAACTCAAGCCCGTGAGCAACGCGTGTTGCAGGTTCAGATTCACGCTTGGCCGGGCACGCAGCATTTGCAAGCGGCAGATACTCGGGTTGAGTTCGGCCATCGCCTCGGCCAGCAAGGTTTGGTAGTCATGGCCGGAACACACGATGATCTGTTCACCGCGAAAGCTGCCTGCCGTGCTGTGCAACTGGCCCGGCTCAACATCGCGCACCAGGGTGGAGAAGTAGAACTCCACGTTCAGTTCCTGCGCCAGGTAGTTGATCAGCACCGGGATCGCTTCGCGGGAATACAGCTGCTGGTCGTCTTTGCCATGCAGTGCGGCGCGGTGATGGCGGAACTGGCCGCCGTACAGGTCCTTCATGGCCGAGCCTTGAAGCAGCTCGACGTTGTAGCCGTGTTCCCGCGCGCGGCCGGCGCAGAAGGCTTCCAGCAGGTGTTCTTCGGCTTCGGAGCGGGCGAACAGATACGCGCCGTTGCGTTTGAGTTGCAAGCCGGCGACTTGAGCCCAATGGCCCCAGATGTCGCGGCTTTCCCGCGACAGATCGAGCATCGGGCCAGGTGGTTGGCCGGTGACCAGGGCTTGGCCGAAGTTGCGCACCGAGGCGCCGAGCGGCGTGGCACTGCGTTCGAAGACCTTGACCTTGAGGCCGCGCTTGGCGGCGGCGTAGGCGTGGGACAGGCCGAGGATGCCGGCGCCCACGATCAGCAGGTCATTGTGTTGTGTCATGGAGAGATGTCCTGAATTCGAAGCCGCCTTCGCAGGCAAGCCAGCTCCCACATTTGAATGTGTTCACAAATCAAAATGTGGGAGCTGGCTTGCCTGCGAAGAGGCCATCAGCCCTAACGAAAAATCTTACTGACCGGCCACCTTCTCCGACTTGCCGTCATAGCGCTTGCGCCACTCAGTCAGGATGCTGTCGCGGTTCTTCGACGCCCAGGCAAAGTCGTTCTTGATCAGGCGCTGCTCGTAATCAGCCGGCAATTCGGTCTGCGGCTTGGCAATGCCTGGCTGCGCGAGCACGGCGAAGTTGTCTTTGTACAGGTCCATGGCCGCGCTGCTGGCAGAGAAGTCAGCGAGCTTTTTAGCGGCGTCCGCATGGGCGGTGCCCTTCATCACCGCCGTGGCTTCGATGTCCCAACCCAGGCCTTCCTTCGGCAGGATGATGTCCAGCGGCGCGCCCTGGCGTTTGAGCTGCACGGCCGGGTATTCGAAGGAAATACCAATCGGGAACTCACCCGAAGCCGCCAGCTTGCACGGCTTGGAACCGGAGTGAACGTACTGGCCGATGTTCTGGTGCAGGTCGTCCATGTACTGCCAGCCCTGCTTCTCGCCGAAGGTCTGCAACCAGGCGCTGACGTCCAGGAAACCGGTGCCGGAAGACGCAGGGTTCGGCATCACGATCTTGCCCTTGTACTCAGGCTTGGTCAGGTCTTGCCAGCTCACCGGCTTGGTCAGGCCTTGTTTCTCGGCTTCGACGGTGTTGAAGCAGATGGTTGCCGCCCAGACGTCCATGCCCACCCAGGCCGGTGGGTTGGCCGGGTCGCGGTAGTTCTTGCCGATCTTGTCCAGGTCCTTTGGCGCGTAGTTGTCCAACATGCCCTGCTGGTCGAGGATCGCCAGGCTCGACGCAGCCAGGCCCCACACCACGTCGGCTTGCGGGCGGTCTTTCTCGGCCAGCAGCTTGGCAGTGATGATGCCGGTGGAGTCACGTACCCACTTGATCTCGATGTCAGGGTTGGCCTTTTCGAACGCCTGCTTGTAGGTCTTCAACTGCTCGGCTTCGAGGGCCGTGTACACGGTGAGCTCGGTCTTGGCGAAGGCATTCAGGCTGAATGCAGTGAGTACGGCAGCGACCAGCGCCAGGGGCTTGAACATGGAACACCTCCTATCGGGATTATTGGCCGGGCGCGGTCTGGCGCCAGGCTTGGGAGCGACGCAGTGCGCCACGTGAAGCCCACGCCAGCAGCAGCGAGACGCCGGCTGAAGTGAACAGGATCAGAGTCGACATGGCCGCCGCACCGCCCACGTTGCCGGCATCGTCCATGTTCAACACGGCGACAGCGGCTAGGATGGTGTCGGGGCTGTAGAGGAAGATAGCGGCCGACACGGTGGTCATGGCCGATACAAACAGGTAGCGCACGATGTCCAGCAACGCCGGCAGGCAGATCGGTACGGTCACGCGCAGGTAATGACGGTACAGCGGCGCCTTGAGGGACAGCGCGGCGGCTTCGAACTCGGCGTCCAGTTGACGCAGGGCCGTGGTGGCGGTCATCTGCGCAGTGGTCAGATAGTGCGCAATGGTGCACACCACCAGCAGGGTCATGGTCCCGTAGAACACATGCAGCGGGTTGCCGTTGAGGTTGAAAAAGAACACGTAGCCCAGGCCCAGCACCAGGCCCGGCACGGCCATCGGCACGAAGCTGAGCATACGCAGCGCCAGGTTGAGGCCTTTCTGGCCCTTGGTCTTTTCCATCAGGTAAGCGCCGGTGAAGATCAGCACGCTGCCGATCAACGCCGTGCACAGCGCCAGGGTCAGGCTGTTGCGATAGGCCAGCCAGCCGCCGCCCGCGGTGTCTTCAAACTGGTAGTGGTTGAGCGACAACGACAGGTTGTACGGCCAGAACTTCACCAGCGAGGAATACACCGCCATGCCGAACACCAGCAGCAACACGGCGCAGATCAGCAGCACGATGGCCAGGTAGCAACCGTCGCGCAGCCGCGAGGGCGCCGGCTGGAACACCTGGGCACGGCCGCTCATCGAGTCGCCATGACGGCGGCGCAGCCAGGCGTCCACACCAAAGCTGAACAGCGCCGGCAACAGCAATACCATGCCGATCAGTGCACCACGCCCGAACTGTTGCTGACCGACCACCGCCTTGTAGGCTTCCAGCGCCAGCACCTGATAATCCCCGCCAACGACAACGGGCACGCCAAAATCGGTGATGGTCAGGGTGAACACCAGGCAGAACGCAGCGAACACCGCCTGGCGCGTGGCCGGCCAAGTGATGCTGCGAAACGCCCGCGCCGGGCTGGCGCCCATGCTGGAGGCGGCGTCGAACAGGCGCGCGTCCGCCAGGGACAGCGCCGACAGCAGAATCATCAGTGCATGGGGGAAGGTGTAGATCACCTCACCCAGCACAATGCCCCAGAAACCGTAGATATTGTCCGATAGCAAGCCGCGCAACATGCCCTGGTTACCGAACAGGTAGACCAGCGCAATGCCCGGCAACATCGACGGCGCCATCAGTGGCAGCAGCGACATGCCACGCCAGATCGCCTTGCCGGGAATCAGCGTGCGTTGCAGGGCGTAGGCAAACAGGTAGGCCAACGGTACGACAATGGCCGCCACGCTGAGGGAGACCTTCAGGCTATTGCCCAGCAGCCAGTGGAAGTTGTCGCTGGTCACCAGTTCCCGCGCCGCGACCAGGCCACCGCCCTGCCCGGCTTCGCTGCTGAAGCCGCGCCAGAAGATCGCCAACAAGGGCAGCAAGACTGCGACGCCCAGCAACACCAGCCACAGCAGTTTGCCGCCGACGACGAAAATACGGTCACCGGTTTCGGCACGGGACACCTGCCGTGGCTGCGTCATGACAGTGGCCATCTCAGGCAAACACCTGCAGGCTGCGCGGCGGCAAGGCCACCCAGATATCCTGGACACCCAGGCGCGGCATGGCTTCCGGCGCCAGCTCGGCCAGCAATGGGTGGCCGGGCAACTGCTCCAGCTCAAAGCTCATGCGGCAACGATTGCCGAGGAAGGTGATCTCGCGGACCTTGGCCGGGAACAGGTTCTCTTCATGCACCGGTGGGTTCACGCTGATCGCTTCCGGGCGGCAGAACAGGCGACCGGACTTGGCCACGCCGGCGTCGTCGGCCAAGCGCATGTTCATCCCGCCGACCTGGGCATGGCTTGCGCTGTTGCGGCTGAACGGCAGCCAGTTGCCCTGGCCAACAAACTCCGCCACGAACGGCGTGGCCGGGCGGTCGTAAATCTCCTGGGGCGTGGCGTATTGCTCGACCTTGCCGTTGTTCATCACGGCGATGCGGTCGGCCATCAGCATGGCCTCGTCCTGGTTGTGGGTGACCATCAACGTGGTGATGCCCAGGCGGCGCTGCAGTTGGCGCAGTTCGGTACACAAATGCTCGCGGACGCGGGCGTCGAGGGCCGACATCGGTTCATCCAGCAACAACAACGAAGGGGCCGGCGCCAACGCGCGGGCCAGGGCCACGCGTTGCTGCTGGCCGCCAGAGAGTTGGCCGGGGTATTTCTTTTCACTGCCGACCAGGCCGACCAGTTCGAGCATCTGCCCGACGCGCTTGCGCACTTCATCGCGACCGCTGCCGGTGAGGCCGTAACCGATGTTGGCTTCGACGGTGAGGTTGGGAAACAGCGCGTAGGACTGGAACAAAATGCCGTAGTCCCGCGCCTGGGGTGGCAGCAGGGATACATCACGGTTGCCCAGGCGCAGCTCACCGCTGTCCTGGCGCTCCAGGCCGGCGATGCAGCGCAGCAAGGTGGTCTTGCCACAGCCGGACGGGCCCAGCAGGCACACCAGCTCGCCCGCAGCGACGTCCAGGGAAACGTTGTCCAGGGCGGTGAAGGCGCCGAAACGCTTCTGGATACCGCGCACCGTCATCGGCGCGCCGGGGTGGGTCAGGGCTGTGTTCATGGTGGCACCTCATCAAACGGATGAAGGCCATGCTAGGAGGGCAATGCGTCCCTGATGTGGCAGGAAGGCAAAATGGGGCGATAGTGGTATTGGTAGATTTGGGTTGTCTGGGCGGACGTCATCGCCGGCAA
>NZ_JACAOY010000010.1:297150-414852 GCF_013385985.1 Pseudomonas sp. B6002
CGCCGGCAACCGTGCGCCTTTGCGCTCCTTGAGGCAGTACAGATACTCCGGAATCTGCGGCGCATTCTCGATGGTCAGCACCCGCAACTGCGGGTCATGGGGCACTTCCTGGCGCGCAATGATGCTGATGCCGATATTGCGCAACACCGCCTCGCGGATCGACTCGCGGCTGCCGATCTCCAGCAGCGGCCCATAACTCACACCGGCGCCCTGCAACATTTCCTCGGTCAACCGCCGCGTGGTGGAGCCGCCTTCGCGCATCAACAAGGTGTGACCGGCCAACGCATTGAGCGGCACATGGTCGAGCTTGGCCAGTGGGTGGTTGCGATGCACCGCCAGCACCAGCGGGTCGGTGCCGAGCACGCGGCGGATCAGACGCGGGTCTTCGAGTAACTGTGACGAGGCGGCGACGTCGACGCGGTAATCATCCAGCGCTTCGAGGACCTGTTGGGAGTTGCCGATTTCCACCGACACCTCCACGTGGGGCAGGCGTTCGCGGAAGGCTTTGACCAGGTCGAGGATGTAATACGGCGCCGTCGCGGCAATCCGCAATGCGCCCTGGACCTGGCCGGTGTTGCGCAGGAAAAACTCGATATCCGCTTCCTGCTGCAACAGCGTCTTGACCATCGGCAGCAAGCGCGCGCCGTCGTCACTGACGGTGAGGCGACGCCCGCCGCGATAGAACAGCTCAACGCCGTAATGGCTTTCCAGGTTGCGGATCTGGGTGGTGACCGTGGGTTGGCTCAAGCCGAGTTTTTTCGCCGCCTGGGTGATGCTGCCCAGGCGGGCGACCATGAAAAAAGCCTTCAGCTCGGCACTCAGCACACCACCCTCTCATCGTTTATTTGCGCAACAGGCGCAGGCCATTGAACACCACCAGCAGGCTGACGCCCATGTCGGCGAACACCGCCATCCACATGGTCGCCATGCCTAGGAAGGTGACGGCCAAGAAGATCGCCTTGATCACCAGCGCCAGGGCAATGTTTTGCTTGAGGATACTCGACGTTTGCCGCGAGAGCCGAATGAAAGCCGGAATCTTGCGCAAATCATCGTCCATCAACGCCACGTCGGCGGTTTCGATGGCCGTGTCGGTGCCGGCTGCGGCCATGGCGAAGCCAATCTCGGCGCGGGCCAAGGCCGGGGCGTCGTTGATGCCGTCGCCGACCATGCCCACGCGGTGGCCTTGGCCGTAGAGGGTTTCGATAGCGTGCAGTTTGTCGGTGGGCAACAGGTCGCCCTGGGCCTGATCGATGCCGACCTGGGCGCCAATTGCCTGGGCAGTGTGGGTATTGTCGCCGGTGAGCATCAGGGTCTTGATGCCCAACGCATGCAGCTGCTGGATGGCTTCTCGGCTACTGTCTTTCACGGTGTCAGCCACGGCAAACAGCGCCAGCGGGCCGGACTTGTCGAGCAGCAACACCACGGACTTGCCTTGTTTCTCCAGAGCGAAGAGTTTTTCTTCCAGCGCCGGCGAGCACAGGCCGAGGTCTTCCACCAGGCGGTGGTTGCCCAGGTGATAGGTCTGGCCATTGATATCGCCGCGCACACCCCGCCCGGCCAGGGCTTCGAAGTTATCCACAACGTGCGTCGGCAGGTTTTTATCCACAGCCGCGTTGGCGATGGCCAGGGACACCGGATGGTCGGAACGCCCGGCCAAACTGGCGGCCAGGGCCGGCGCGCTGTCCTCGACGTTGGGGAACAGTGGCAAGTAGTCGGTTTGCACCGGCTTGCCGTGGGTGATGGTGCCGGTCTTGTCGAGGGCCAGGTAGTCGAGCTTGTAACCGCCCTCCAGGTACACGCCGCCCTTGATCAAGATGCCTTTGCGCGCCGCTGCCGCCAGGCCGCTGACGATGGTCACCGGGGTGGAAATCACCAGTGCACAAGGGCACGCGACCACCAGCAGCACGAGGGCGCGGTAGATCCAGTCAAACCAGGCGCCAGCCATGAACAGCGGCGGGATCACTGCCACGCCCAGGGCAAACAGGAACACGGCCGGGGTGTAGACCTTGGAGAAGCTGTCGACAAAGCGCTGGGTCGGCGCCCGTGCGCCTTGGGCCTGCTCCACGGCGTGGATGATACGCGCCAGGGTGGAGTTGTTGGCCGCAGCCGTCACCTTGTATTCCAGGGAGCCGGCCTGGTTGATGGTGCCGGCGAAGACTTTATCGCCCACGGTCTTTTCAATCGGCAGGCTTTCACCGGTGATCGGCGCCTGGTCGATGGTGGACTGGCCGGCGGTGACTTCACCGTCCAGGCCGATGCGTTCGCCGGGTTTTACCCTCACGATTGCGCCAATCTCAATACTTTTGACCTCCTGTTCAGCCCACGAACCGTCCGCCTGGCGAACCGTGGCCTGTTCGGGCGTCATCTGCATCAAGCCGCTGATGGCGTTGCGTGCACGGTCCAGGGACTTGGCTTCGATCAGCTCGGCCACGGTAAACAGGAACATCACCATGGCGGCTTCCGGCCACTGGCCAATCAGCACGGCGCCGGTGACGGCAATGCTCATCAAGGCATTGATGTTCAGGTTGAGGTTTTTCAGGGCGATCCAGCCCTTTTTGTAGGTGGTAAGGCCGCCGCTGAGGATCGACACCAGCGCCACCACAGCAATCACCCATGTCGGTGCGGCACTGGTGAAGTGAAGCACTTCGGCGCCCAACGCGCCGACGCCAGACACCGCCAACGGCCACCAGTGTTTCTTGGCAGGCGGCTCGGCGGCGGGAGTGCCTTCTTCGATGGGGTCGGCTTGCATGCCGAGGGATTTGATCGCGTCGATGATCGGCGCAGTATTCGGCAGGTCATGGGTGACGCCGAGAATGCGGTTGATCAGGTTGAATTCCAGCTGCTGCACGCCGGCGAGCTTGCCCAGTTTGTTCTGGATCAGCGTTTGTTCGGTGGGGCAGTCCATGGCTTCGATGCGGAAGGTGCTCAGGCGCGAGCCGGCGGTGGGGGCTTCGCTCAGTTGCACCACCGCAGGGGCTGGCGTACCGGAACAGCAGGAACCGCCGTGGCCGTGGTTGTGCACAGGCGTGAGTTTCTTCGGGGCATGATCGTGATCATGGTCATGACCGTGGTCGTGCTTGTGTGGGGTGTGCAGGGAATCGCTCATTCTGTCGCGTCCGTAAAGGTGCCTGTTGCCAAGTAAAGACCCTGTAGCCACTATAGGGTCAAGCACCCATTTGGAGATTGCTGCGATGAAGATCGGCGAACTGGCCAAACTGACCGACTGTCAGGTGGAAACCATCCGGTATTACGAGAAAGAAGGCCTGCTGCCACCCCCGGCCCGCACGGACGCCAACTACCGCGTGTACACCCAGGCACACACCGAGCGGCTGATCTTTATCCGCAATTGCCGCAGCCTCGACATGACCCTGGAAGAAATCCGCAGCCTGCTGGGCCTGCGCGACAGCCCCCAGGACCAGTGCGAAAGCGTGAATGCGTTGATCGACGAACATATCCACCACGTGAAAGCGCGGATTGACGGGCTGTTGGCGTTGCAGGAGCAGTTGCTGGACCTGCGCCAGCGCTGCGGCGGTGGGGAGCAGTGCGGGATTTTGCAGCGGCTGGAAGTCAGCGGAAGCGTGCAGGCCAGTGAGGCTGAGCCTTCACATGTGGGCAGAAGCCACGGGCATTGAGCCCAAGAGCCAAATTTAAAAGCATCAATCTTATTCATACGGCGCCCGAAAAACTGATGCAAGTCATACTTTAAACTGCATTCAAAGTACTCACTTAGCCCCCTCCTTTTATGATTACTGTTTTTATATACAGTGCCGATTTTATTTAAGGTCACCGGCCTCTGTTTAGGAAAAATCTAATATTTCGTAGAAAGCTGCAGCTGATGGTTGCAATTTGCCATCAAAGAGTGGTTAATTTGCCATCAGTGAATTCATATATGTATATCTAGACAACAGCAATTGTTATTCATGGAATAGAATATGGACGCCGCATTAAAAACAAGAGTTGCTAATCAAATATTCAAGTTTGAAACAAACTTCACAACAAAAAAAACAGATGACTCCTCCTTTACTTTAGACTACGAAGGTGGCAGATATCGCCAATCAGAATTAGTCGGATTAATCAGAGATACTGTTCCATTTTTTGCGCTGACCTCAAAAGAAATTTCTTCAATAGATAGATCTGACTGGAACAAACAAAGCTTCACGCGAATTTCAGACGCGAATATTAACTCAAAAGGAGATTATGGAGAGTTATTATTATATTTAGTTCTTTCCGTATTTTATGATGTTCCAAAATTTGTAACAAAGGCTAGACTCAGATCAACCACGAGAGAACAAATAAAGGGTTTCGACTGTGCCCATTTTTCTGTGGAAAATTCGAAAGTAACACTTTGGCTTGGGGAAGCCAAGTTTCACAAAAGTGTTTCGGGGGCCGTGAACTCCGCTCTAAAATCCTTAAACGAACATCTAAATGATGCCGAAAAAATCAAATCAGAATTAAAGCTTTTAGGCGGTGAAATAGAGATCAATAAAAAACTTGAGCCAGAAAAATATGATCTCTTAAAACAATATGTCGCAGGAGGGAAATCACTAGACAAGGTCAATATCGCGGTACCAGTCTTGATAACCTATGATAGTTCCTGCATTAAAAAGCATTGTAATACTGGGATCGGCGACATTGAAGACGATACTCTTAGAAATGAACTTGAGTCGGAACTAGAATCACATTTCAAAAAAATCTATAAAAAATCCTGGCCAGCGCATAAAAATATAAAAATAGTTTTCTTTGCAATCCCACTAGAGTCAGTATCCAATCTAAAAAGCATGATCGGGCAAGTAGAAGCCGCGATGAAGTTTTAAAGGAGCACTATTATGATTTCATCAATCAAGTCAATGCTTGCTGACATCAAGTCTAAGGAAGACATTAGTACAAGCACCATCGAGCAAATGCTCATCAACACTTATCGCCTACTCGATTCTGAAGATGAAGAAAATTACAATCTTTGCCTTTCAAGTATATGCCATGTGGCAAACATTAATCATAGTGACCTTATGGTCCAGCAGTTACTTCACGACTGCATTATCAAATCAAGAATTTTTCTCTATGATGGGCTTCTTCAATCAATAAGACCCGAATATGCTCCTTACATCTCCGCCCAAGACAGCATATTGCAAAATTTTTACACTAGTCGCAAAACCAACACCACCTTGACAAAACCTCAAAAAGAAGTTTTTGACTTATTTCAAAAACATCGTCGACTAATAGTAAGCGCTCCCACATCCTTCGGCAAAACGCGAATAATTCGAGAAATAATATCGTCAAATGACTACAAAAAAATCGCGCTAATAATGCCTACTGTGTCCCTGCTATCAGAGCAATATCAAGACATTAAAAAAAGCATCCCCGGGTATACAATAGTCAAATCCTCTAAAGTTAAAATTGATGAAGATGAAAACTATATACTGGTGCTTACGCCTGAACGAATGAGTGCGTTTATGGATGAAAATCCAAAATTCCAAATTGACTTTTTTGTCATGGATGAAATTTACAAAACTGACTACAAGCTAGATGATGACCGATACAAAGTATTTTCAGACATTCTCTATCGCCTCGCCAAACAAAACACGCACTTTTATCTAATTGGTCCTTATATATCAGATTTCAGTGAAAAATTTCGAGAAAAGTTTAATGCAAAATTTAAGCGATTTGAGTTGGAAATCGTACAAAAAGACTATTACAAGTTAGATAAAATAAAAAACAAAGGTACTCATTTCATTGAAAATAGCCCTTTGAAAATTATTGGCAACCCATATAAAAATCTGTACAGAATAATTTCTCAGAAAAATATCGACGGAAAGTTTTTAATATACCGCTATCAAAAACAATATGTTGAAGATACAGCAAAAAAACTTGCCAACACTTGGCAAGTCAAACCTCACAATGAGGAATTGGTCGATTATTTATCTCAGTCTGTCTCAGCTGATTGGGACCTCATAGACTGTATAAGAAAGGGCGTAGCGTTCCATCATGGAGCAATGCCCAGACATATTCAGGATTTAATCGTAGATGAGTTCAACGACAATTCCCCAACAGGAATAAACTATTTATTTTGCACAACCTCCTTAACCGAAGGCATAAATTCAGCGGCAAAAAATGTTGTTATATATGATAAAAAGATAGGAAAGGGAGATACATTAGGCACACTAGACAGGAAAAACATAGAAGGTAGAGCCGGAAGATTTATGCAACACTTTATTGGGCGAGTTTTTTACCTTGAAACTGACGATAAAAAAGATAAAGAATCTATAGTTGAAATTGAATATTTAGATAAACCAAGACCTGCCATCGAATCACTTCTGCAGTTAGATAAAAATGATATCCCAGAAGACCGAAACAATCTTCATAACGACTTTCTAAGCAAAATCGGCAAGCTAGAAATCCCTGAGTCTTTAATCAAGGCAAACAGATTTGTATCTGTAGATGGTCAAATTGCGCTAATTCAACACTTGCGTCATTTTAGTGCTGAATATTTCTTCGAAGATCATTATCCAGACAAACCAATTCAAACAAAAATTCTTTCATCAATTTATGACTTTTTATTCACGGAAAACGACAAAGGTCGTAACTTTGACAATGAAGCTGGCAAGTCAATCCTTATCCAACTCACAAACTATTATGCTTTTTTAAAGCCTTCATTCAAACAACTCTTAGAGTCGGACACTATAATCAGGCAACGGAAAGAACAAAGCTCACGAATTCGTTACGTTTTCGACTTGACCACAAAATACTTTGAATTCGTATGGCCTAAGTATATTAAGGCATTTGAAAATATTTACAATTTTGTTGCCGTTGAGAAATCAGCAGATATTATCCGACTAGACATGTTAATAGCACAGCTTGAATACGGAACCACCAAACCTCATGAGATTATTCTTAGAGATTCTGGCCTTCCGAATGAAATTATTGGAAAAATCTCGAAGTTCTTCAAAGATTGCAAAACATTTGAAGATATACAGAAAATCACCTCATCACACAGAATAGAAATAAATAGAAAAATTCACTCAATAGAATCAAAAGTTCTTGATAAGTACATTTGAAGTAAAGTTTCGAACTGCATCTCCACCTAGAGAGAGAGGTCAGTTCGGCCTCTCTTTTCTATTGTATGTCACACTGCCATTGACGCTGTCAGCGGCGCACGGCGCTCATATCCTGCTAGCGAGAAATCGCTAGGTTCGGTCAACTTTAACCACTTTGACTGATATATCCCTGTCTTCGCAAACTCCGGCACACGGTCACTGATGACGAGCTTCGGCACAGCAAGCTGCTCGCGCTTGAACTGTTCATTGACCACATCCACCACGTCAAGGCGCGGATCGATGGGCTGTTGGCGTTACAGGAACAACTGCTGGACCTGCGCCAGCGGTGCGGCGGTGGGGAGCAGTGCGGGATTTTGCAGCGGCTGGAAGTCAGCGGAAGCGTGCAGGCCAGTGAGGCTGAGCCTTCACATGTGGGCAGAAGCCATGGCCATTAGCCTTGGGTGAAAACCCAATCAAACTGTGGGAGCTGGCTTGCCTGCGATAGCGGTACATCAGACACCTATCAGGTGCTGACACTCCGCGATCGCAGCGGTGCGACGACTCGACAAGCCAGCTCCCACAGTTTTGATCGAGGCGGGCTTCAGATCGCGACGTCGGCCTTGATGCTCGGGTCGGCGTCATAACCCACAATCTCGAAATCTTCGAACTTGTAATCGTAGATCGACGCAGGCTTACGCTTGATCACCAGCTCCGGCAGCTTCTTCGGCGTACGCGCCAGTTGGGTGCGGATCTGTTCCATGTGGTTGCTGTAGGCGTGGGTGTCGCCGGTGGTGACGATGATCTCGTGGGGGATCAGGTCGCACTGCTGGGCCAGCATGTGGGTAAGCAATGCCAGGGCGGCGGTGTTGTATGGCAGGCCGAGGAAGACGTCGGAGCTGCGGATATACAACTGCATCGACAGGTGGCCGTCGTGCACAAACGCCTGGTACAGCAGGTGGCACGGCGGCAGGGCTTGCTTGCCGTCGAGTGCGTTTTGCTGCGGGCTCTTGGTTTCGTCGGGCAGGTATTCGACGTTCCAGCCGTGGAACAGGATGCGTCGGCTGTTGGGGTTGTTCTTCAACGTATCGACCATGTAGTCGATCTGGTTGATCGTGCCGCCGTCCTTGGTCGGCCAGGCGGTCCACTGCTCGCCGTACACCGGGCCGAGGTCGCCGTCTTCGGTGGCCCATTCGTCCCAGATACGCACGCCGTTTTCGTTGAGCCACTTGATGTTGGTGTTGCCACTCAACATCCAGATCAATTCGTTGGCGATGCTTTTGAAGTGAAGCTTCTTGGTGGTCAGCAGCGGGAAGCCGTCGGCCAAGTTATGCCGATACTGACGGGCAAACACGGCCTTGGTGCCGGTGCCAGTGCGATCGCCCTTGGTCAATCCATTGGTCACGACGTCGTTCAGTAGTTCGAGATATTGCTTCATGTGTGTACCTGTATCAAAGAAGCCGGGGCTCGCAAGCCCCGGCATTCGAATTTAAAGCGCGGCGTTCTTCAACGGCTGCGGGCGATTGTACGCCCACCACAGCAGGCCCAGGCCGCCCAGGATCATCGGCAGGCTGAGGATCTGACCCATGGTCACCCAACCCCACGCCAGGTAGCCCAGCTGTGCATCCGGCACGCGGACGAACTCGACGATGAAGCGGAAGATGCCGTAGAACAGCGCGAACATGCCGGACACGGCCATGGTCGGGCGCGGCTTGCGCGAGAAGATATAGAGGATAAGGAACAGCGCCACGCCTTCCAACGCGAATTGGTAAAGCTGCGACGGGTGGCGCGGCAGCTGCGCCGGGTCGCTGAACGGCGGGAACACCATGGCCCACGGCACGTCGCTTGGCTTGCCCCACAACTCGGCGTTGATGAAGTTACCGATACGCCCGGCGCCCAGGCCGATCGGCACGAACGGCGCGACGAAGTCCATCAACTGGAAGAATGACTTGCCGTTGCGACGGCCGAACCACCAGGCGGCGATCATCACGCCGATAAACCCACCATGGAACGCCATGCCGCCCTTCCACACCTCGAAGATCAGCGTCGGGTTGGCAATGTAGGCCGACAAATCGTAAAACAGCACATACCCCAGGCGTCCGCCGACGATCACCCCCATCGACATCCAGAACACCATGTCGGAGAGTTTCTCCTTGGTCCAGGTCGGGTCGAAGCGGTTCAGGCGCCGGGAGGCCAGCACCCAGGCACCACCGATGCCGATCAGGTACATCAACCCGTACCAGTGGATTTTCAGCGGACCGATGGCCAAGGCCACCGGGTCGATCTGCGGGTAAGGCAGCATTGCGACTCCTCGTTAAATCATTAGTCATGACGCACCGGACCATGCCGGTGTGCGATTAAGCCTGCGTTACAGCCGCTATTTCAAATTAAGAAGTTCACACGCACCGAATCGCTTGGCATGTTAACGGATGGAAGGCACGCGACCCAACTGGATACGATGGATCGCCTCTGCCCGAGTGGGTAGAGTGGCAAGAAACACAAAAGGGATCGCCTGATGTGCCTGATTGTTTTCGCCTGGCGGCCGGGCCACGCCCAGCCGCTGATCGTCGCGGCCAACCGTGATGAATTCTACGCCCGCCCCAGCCTGCCCCTGGCCCAGTGGCCGGATGCGCCCGAAGTCTACGCCGGCCGCGACCAGGAAGCGGGTGGCACCTGGCTGGGGGTGAGCGCCGATGGGCGTTTTGCCGCCCTCACCAACATCCGCAACCCGCACCAGCCGCCGGCACGCAAGTCCCGGGGGGAGCTGGTGGCGCGCTTTCTCAGCGGTTCTTTACCCATTGATGAGTATTTGGCCGACGTTAACGGACGTTCGATTGAATATGCCGGGTTCAACCTGCTGGTGGGCACGCGGGAAGAGCTGTGGCATTACAACGCCAATGACACCGAGCCCACGCGGTTGAAGGCCGGGGTTTATGGGCTGTCGAATGCCGGGCTGGATACGCCGTGGCCCAAGTTGCTCAAGGCCAAGGCGGCGTTGAATGCCGTGCTGGATGATCCGCAGCCGGAGGCCTTGCTGGGGATTCTGAGTGATCCACAGACCGCCCCCTTTGCCGAGCTGCCGGATACCGGGGTGGGGTTGGCGACGGAAAGTCTGTTGTCGAGCGTGTTTATTGCCAGCCCCAGTTATGGGACGCGGGCCAGTACGGCGTTGATTGTGAATGCCGACGGGACGCGGCGGATGGTGGAGCACAGTTTCGGGCCGCATGGCGGGCGGCTTGGCGAGGTAGAACTGCATATTTGACGGCGCTTGGACCGGCCTCATCGCAGGCAAGCCAGCTCCCACAGTTGGAATGCATTTCAACTGTGGGAGCTGGCTTGCCTGCGATGGCCGCGCCTCGGTCTAGAGGGTTTTCGCAGAGGCCGGGTTGATCATGCGCGTCAGCCCCAGGTTCTTCAGCGCCAACTGCAGCGAGCTGTGGATAACTTGCGGGTTGTCGATGGTCATCAACTCCGCCAGCAACTCCTTGGCCATGCCCAGTTCAACCTGGCGCAGCATCCACTTCACCTTCGGCAAGTTGGTGGCGTTCATCGACAGGCTGTCAAAGCCCATCGCCATCAACAGCACCGCGGCCGCCGGGTCACCGGCCATTTCACCGCAGATACTCACTGGCTTGCCTTCGGCATGGGCGTCGCGCACCACATGTTGCAGGGCTTGCAGCACCGCCGGGTGCAGGTAGTCGTAGAGGTCGGCCACCCGTGGGTTGTTGCGGTCCACGGCCAGCAGGTATTGGGTCAGGTCGTTGGAGCCTACCGAGAGGAAGTCCACCTGCCGCGCCAGCTCTTTAGCCTGGTACACCGCTGCCGGGATTTCGATCATCACGCCAATCGGCGGCATCGGTACGTCGGCGCCTTCGTCGCGCACTTCGCCCCAGGCGCGGTGGATCAGGTGCAGCGCCTCTTCCAGCTCATGGGTGCCGGAGATCATCGGCAGCAGGATGCGCAGGTTGTTCAGGCCTTCGCTGGCCTTGAGCATGGCGCGGGTCTGCACGAGGAAAATTTCAGGGTGGTCGAGGGTGACGCGAATGCCGCGCCAGCCGAGGAAGGGGTTGTCTTCCTTGATCGGGAAATACGACAGTGACTTGTCGCCGCCGATGTCCAGGCTGCGCATGGTCACCGGCAACGGGTGGAAGGCGGACAGTTGCTCGCGATAGATCGCCAGCTGCTCCTTCTCACTCGGGAAACGCTGGTTGATCATGAACGGCACTTCGGTGCGGTACAGGCCCACCCCTTCGGCGCCGCGCTGTTGCGCGCGGGCCACATCGGCCAGCAGGCCGGTGTTGACCAGCAGCGGCACACGGTGGCCGTCGAGGGTCACGCACGGCAGTTCGCGCAAGGAATCCAGGCCCAGGGCCAGTTGTTTCTCTTCCTCAACCACTTCGCCGTATTGCTTGCGCAGCACGTCGCTGGGGTTGGTGTAGACCTCGCCGCGATGGCCGTCGACGATCATGTCGATGCCGTCGACCTTGGCATACGGCAGGTCCACCAGGCCCATCACCGTCGGAATGCCCATCGCACGCGCCAGGATGGCAACGTGGGAGTTGCCCGAACCGAGTACCGAGACCAGGCCTACCAGCTTGCCTTCCGGTACTTCGCCGAGTTGGGTGGCCGTCAGTTCTTCACTGACCAGAATGGTGTTGTCAGGGAACACCATGTTGGTGCTCCGGTCTTCCTGCAGGTAGGCCAGCAGGCGGCGACCAAGATCGCGCACGTCCGAAGCCCGCTCGCGCAGGTAGTCGTCGTCCATCATTTCAAAGCGGTTGACGTGATCGGTGACCACCTGGCGCAGCGCGCCCTGGGCCCACTGGCCGGTCTTGATCACGGTCTTGACTTCATTACCCAGGGACGCGTCGTCGAGCATCATCTGGTACACGTCGAACAGCGCGCGCTCTTCGGGGCGCAGCTGGGTGGCCAGCTTGTTCGACAGGTTGCGCATGTCGGCGCGCACGCCTTCCAGGGCCGTCTTGAACAGTTTGATTTCGGCGTCGATGTCCGTGACGGTCTTGTCCGGCACCACGTCCAGGTCTGCCGGCGGCAACATGACCACCGCCGTACCGACCGCAGCGCCCGGCGAGCCCGGTACGCCAACAAACTTGGCTTCCTGGATGCCCTTGCCTTCACGGCCCAGGCCGCGAATCGAGCCGGTGGCTTCGGCGTGGGCAATTACCCCGGCCAATTGCGCGCTCATGGTCACGAGGAAAGCTTCTTCACCTTCATCGAACTGGCGGCGTTCTTTTTGCTGGATGACCAACACGCCAACGACGCGGCGGTGGTGAATGATCGGTGCGCCGAGGAACGAGGCGTAACGCTCTTCGCCGGTTTCGGCAAAGTAGCGGTAACGCGGGTGATCGGCCGCGTTTTCAAGGTTCAGGGGTTCTTCACGCGTCCCCACCAGGCCCACCAGACCTTCATTGGGCGCCATGCTGACCTTGCCGATGGAGCGCTTGTTCAAGCCCTCGGTGGCCATCAGCACAAAACGGTTGGTCTCGGGGTCCAGCAGGTAAACCGAGCAGACCTGGCTGCCCATGGCTTCCTTGACGCGCAACACAATAATCCCCAACGCCGCCTTGAGATCCTTGGCGGAGTTAACTTCCTGGACGATCTTGCGCAGCGTATTGAGCATGGCTCGGGGTCGAACTCCGTCGTCAGTCGCGCGCTAAAAGGCGCGGGGCAAGCTCTTTGAGAGCGCGACGATAAACTTCGCGCTTGAATGTCACCACCTGGCCCAACGGGTACCAATAGCTGACCCAGCGCCAGCCATCGAACTCCGGTTTACCGGTCAAATCCATCCGCACCCGCTGCTCGTTGGAGATCAGGCGCAGGAGAAACCATTTCTGCTTCTGGCCGATGCACAGCGGTTGGCTGTGGGTACGCACCAGGCGTTGCGGCAAACGATAGCGCAACCAGCCACGGGTGCAGGCCAGAATTTGCACATCTTCGCGCTCCAGGCCGACTTCTTCATTCAACTCACGGTACAAGGCGTCTTCAGGGGTTTCGTCGGGGTTGATTCCGCCTTGAGGAAACTGCCAGGCATCTTGGTTGATTCGGCGAGCCCATAGCACCTGTCCGGCATCATTCGTAAGAATAATCCCGACATTAGGACGGAAACCATCGGGGTCGATCACGGCAACAACCTCGCAAACGCATGTCGCCGCATTGTTCCACAAAGGTTGATCAAGCGGCAACGAGGCTTCTTACCTTATGTGCACTCTTGTGAAAAGACCGTATTCTGGACGCCTTTTTACAGACTTTTCAGCGAGTAACTGCAATGCGCCTGGCTTTATTCGACTTGGACAACACCCTCCTCGGCGGTGACAGCGATCACGCCTGGGGCGATTACCTCTGTGAACGCGGGATTCTCGACCCGGTGGCCTACAAGGCCCGCAACGACGAGTTCTATCAGGATTACCTGGCCGGCAAGCTGGACAATGCCGCCTACCTGAACTTCAGCCTGGAAATCCTCGGCCGCACCGAAATGGACCAGCTTGATGAGTGGCACAACGACTTCATGCGCGACTGCATCGATGCGCTGATGCTGCCCCTGGCCGCAGAACTGCTGGCCAAGCACCGCGCCGCCGGCGACAAGCTGGTGATCATCACCGCCACCAACCGTTTCGTCACCGCGCCGATCGCCGCACGCCTGGGCGTGGAAACCCTGATCGCCACCGAGTGCGAGATGGAAAACGGCCGCTACACCGGGCGCAGCACCGACGTGCCGTGCTTCCGCGAAGGCAAGGTGACACGCCTGAACCGTTGGCTGGAAGAGACCGGGTACAGCCTGGAAGACAGCTACTTCTATAGCGATTCGATGAATGACCTGCCGTTGCTGGAGCAAGTGGCCCATGCAGTGGCGGTGGATCCGGACCCGAATCTGCGGGCAGAAGCCGAGAAGCGTGGCTGGCCGGTGATTACCCTGCGTAGCTGAGGGCCCCATCGCCGGCAAGCCGGCTCCTACAGAAGATCGCATAACCCTGTAGGAGCCGGCTTGCCGGCGATGAAGCCACCTCGGTCCCACGCCCTACATCGGCTTGGCCACCATCAGATAGAAAATCCCCACAAACGCCAAAAACGCCGGCCATCCCAGGCCAAACCACCAGCGCATGTAGGTCGCCGCCTTGATCGGCATCGCCGTGCCATCACGCAGCGCCTGCTCCGCCATTTTGTGTACGCGAATCTGCAGCCACACCACCGGCAGCCAGCAGATACCGGCCAGTACATACAGGCCGAACGTCCACTGCAACCAGCTCTGCTGCACCGACCAGCCCGCCAGATGCATCAGGCCGATCCCGCTCAATGGCTGGAACACCGCCGTGGTGGCGGTAAAGGCCCAGTCGGCGAAGATCAGGTGCTTGAAGGTCACGGCGATCACCTCGACCTTGCCGGTGCGCCAGGCACGCAACGCGTAGTAGGCCGAGCCCGCACCCAAGCCGAACAGGATGGTGGAGGACAGGATGTGCAGGGTTTTCAGCAGCAGGTAGGCGCTCATCGACGGGGTTCAGTCCAAAACAGCCATAAAGTGGCCACCATCAACACCAGGTTCTTGGCGACGGCGGCGTAGGGGTCAAACCAGTAGTGAGGCAGGATCAGGCTGATGAACAGGGTGTATCCCGCCATCAGCGCCAACTGCAAGATCAAGGTCTGGCGCCGCCAGCGCTTGATCATCAGCCCCAGGCCCAGCAGGGCATCGCACAATGAGCCACCGATCACGGCCAATGCCGCCCAGACGCCCTGTACACCGGCCTCGGCCATGATGCGCAGGCCCCAGTCGTAACCCGGACCGAGGCACACCGCTGCGGTGCCCAACCAGATCAGCACCATCACCGCCAGCATCAGCGGGCGGATCGTGCGCTGGCTGCTCACGGCCGCCGTGGGCCAGTCCTGCAGGCGCGCTGGCAGCGGCGCGGCGGTGTAGCCGCAGACCGAGGCCAGCACGTCGGGGTCGGCCACGTTGTCTCGTTGCGCCAGGGCAATGCTTTGCCGATTCAACGCACGCCAGCCCAATCGATCCCCCAGCCAGCCGCCCAGCCCCAACAGAGGTACCTGCACGTATCGGCCGGGCCCCCAGCCCTGGGCGGCGCGCAGATGGTCAATGACGTTAGACAGGCGCATCGGCTGCGGCCCCACCAACGGCAACACCAAGGATTCGGTGGGCCAGCGGCGCATCAAGGTCAGCACCGCTCCGACCACATCATCTATATGCACGGGTTGCAGTTGGGCCTTGAGGTCCAGCAAGGGAATCAACGGCCAAGGCGACAGCCCGACCAGCCAGGCGCTGCTGGTTCCGCCCTCGCCTATTACCAATGAAGGCCGCAGCACTACGGAGTTCAGGTTGAGGCCAAGTAGATAATCGTCAGCGGCGCCTTTGCTGGCCAGAAACGGCAGGTCCGATTGAGCGGAGGCTCCCAAGGCCGAAACCTGCAGCACCCGGACACCCCGCTGAGCCGCCAGATCAAACAGCGCACGAGCGCCCTGATCCTGTACACGGCTTAATTGGGCCGCATCCACGCTCAGCAAGCCCGCCGCATTGATCAATAAATCGACAGCATCAGGAAATATGAAGTGCTCGGGATCGGCCGCCAACAGACTCAGGTCCAGCGACCGCCACTCCACCCCAGGCGCGCTCGGCTGCTTAGGTTCGCGACAGGTGGCAATCACGCGGTGCCCGGCTTGCTGCAAGGCACGCAACAGATGGCGGCCCACAAACCCTGTGGCACCGACCAGAAGAACGTTCATGAAGATCCTTTTCGATTAAACCGGCTTGGCACCCATCAGCCCGGCAATCGCCACAAACCCCACCAGGCTGACCACCGCCAGCACCAAGGTGAAGTTCAGGCTACCGCCCTCGCCCTTGCGCAGGCGGTTGAGCCGCGCCACCAGCCAGAACCAGGCCAGCGCGGCCACGGTATAAAGGATGCTGGAGCCCAGGATCCAGGTCTGCCCCAACGGCCAGCCGATCAGGTGCACCAGCCACCAGCCGGTAAACGGCATGCTGACCACGCACACCCCCATCAACAGCCACACGAACGCCCAAGGGCGCTGCACGGTCGCCGCCGGGCCAGCGCTGCGTTTGCGCCAGGCCAGCAGCGCCAGGCCGAGGCCACTGAGCAGCAGCAACGCCGTGGCCGCGATGTGAAAAACTTTCAGGGTGGTCAGGGTTTCCATGTGTCGTCTTCCTTATAGGCCGCCCCAATCAGCGTAGTCGCTCAACCGAGGAACAGTGTGTAGGCCGGGTTATCGCTTTCATCCCAGTACGGGTAGCCGATGGCCTCCAGGGCTGCCGGTACCAGGTGACGCTCGTCCGCCGGCACTTGCAGGCCGGCGACCACACGGCCGTCGGCTGCGCCGTGGTTGCGATAGTGGAACATCGAGATGTTCCAGCGCCCGCCCAATTTGTTAAGAAAGTTGAACAAGGCGCCCGGACGCTCGGGAAACTCGAAGCGCAACACCACTTCATCGCTGACCTTGGCCGCGTGCCCGCCGACCATATGGCGGATGTGCAACTTGGCCAGTTCGTTTTCGGTCAGGTCCAGCACCGGGAAGCCCTGGCTGGTCAGGCTGGCGATCAGCGCGCTGCGCGGGTCGTTTTCCGGGTGGGTCTGCACACCAACAAAGATGTGCGCCTCGCTGCCGGAGTGGTAGCGGTAGTTGAATTCGGTGATCTGGCGCTTGCCCACGGCTTCGCAGAACGCCTTGAAGCTGCCCGGTTTCTCGGGAATGGTCACGGCGATGATGGCTTCACGGCCCTCACCCAGCTCGGCACGCTCGGCCACGTGGCGCAGGCGGTCGAAGTTGACGTTGGCACCCGAGTCGATGGCCACCAGGGTCTGCCCAGTCACGCCACGGGTCTCGACGTACTTCTTGATCCCGGCCACGCCCAGCGCGCCCGCAGGCTCGGTGATGGAGCGGGTGTCGTCGTAGATGTCCTTGATCGCCGCACAGATTTCATCAGTGCTCACGGTGATCACTTCATCCACATAGTCCTTGCAGATGTCGAAGGTGTGCTGGCCGATCTGCGCCACCGCCACGCCGTCGGCGAAAATACCGACGGTCGGCAATACCACGCGCTCACCCGCTGCCAGCGCGGCTTGCAGGCAGTTGGAGTCGTCGGGCTCGACGCCGATGATCTTGATGTCCGGGCGCAGGTATTTCACGTACGCCGCAATACCGGCGATCAGCCCGCCGCCGCCCACCGGTACGAAGATCGCGTCCAGCGGCCCCGGGTGCTGGCGCAGGATCTCCATTGCCACGGTGCCCTGCCCGGCAATGGTGTGCGGATCATCGTAGGGGTGAATGTAGACGTAGCCTTTTTCGTCGACCAGTTTCAGCGAGTAGGCCAGGGCTTCTGGAAAAGAATCGCCGTGCAGCACCACTTTGCCGCCACGGGAACGCACGCCTTCGACCTTGATTTCAGGGGTGGTCTTGGGCATCACGATGGTGGCTTTGACCCCCAGCACCTTGGCCGCCAGGGCCAGGCCCTGGGCATGGTTGCCCGCCGAGGCCGTGACCACACCGCGCGCACGCTCTTCGCTGCTCAGTTGGGTCAGCTTGTTGTAGGCGCCGCGAATCTTGAACGAGAACACCGGCTGCAAGTCTTCGCGCTTGAGCCAGACCGTGTTGCCCAGCCGCTCGGAGAGCTGGCGGGCGGTCTGCAACGGGGTTTCTACGGCAACGTCGTAGACGCGCGAGGTGAGGATCTTTTTGACGTACTGTTCAAGCATCGGCGGGCTTCTACTTTCACGGTTTGGCAGGGCCAAGGAGTCTAACCCGGCTTTTGGCCGGGCGACCACACGAATCCCGAGGTTTTGTTGGGTTATACTCGCCGCCCTCGATAACTCCCCGCCCGTTCCGGAGCCCGCATGACCCAGGATCAACTCAAACAGGCAGTGGCCCAGGCCGCCGTCGATTTAATCCTTCCTAAACTCGACGACAAGAGCATCGTCGGTGTCGGCACCGGCTCCACCGCCAACTGCTTCATCGATGCACTGGCCCAGCACAAGGGCGCCTTCGACGGCGCCGTGGCCAGCTCCGAAGCCACCGCCGCACGCCTCAAGGGCCACGGCATTCCGGTGTATGAGCTCAACACCGTGAGCGACCTGGAGTTCTACGTCGACGGCGCCGATGAAAGCGACGCGCACCTGAACCTGATCAAAGGCGGCGGCGCAGCCCTGACCCGCGAGAAGATCGTCGCAGCCGTGGCCAAGACCTTCATCTGCATCGCCGACGCCAGCAAGCTGGTGCCGGTACTCGGCGCGTTCCCGCTGCCGGTAGAAGTGATCCCAATGGCCCGCAGCCATGTGGCCCGCGAGCTGGTGAAACTGGGCGGCGACCCGGTGTACCGCGAAGGCGTGTTGACCGATAACGGCAACATCATCCTCGACGTGTTCAATATGCAGATCACCAACCCGGTGGAGCTGGAGACCCAGATCAACGCGATCGTGGGCGTGGTGACCAATGGTTTGTTCGCGGCGCGTCCTGCTGACGTGTTGCTGCTGGGGACTTCCGAAGGCGTGAAAACCCTCAAGGCCTAAGCAAATACGCTGTGCTTTATGTGGGAGCTGGCTTGCCTGCGATAGCATCACCCCGGTGCTACTGAAAGACCGAGGTGCTTGCATCGCAGGCAAGCCAGCTCCCACAGTTGGCCGGCGGCGTTTCAGGGGCTGGGTTTCTTGAAGACGTAGAACAGGTTCGGCTCACTGGTCAGGTACAGGTTTCCATCGTCGTCCATCGCGATGCCTTCCGCCTGCGGCACGCGCTTTTTGAGGCCGTGGCGCCCGGCGAGCAAAGACAGGCTGCTCAACGGGCGACCGTCAATATCCAACTCCAGCACCAGGAACGACTCATCCGACAGCGCAAGCAAGTGGCCGCTGCGCTCGTCGTATTGCAGGCTCGACAGGTCCCGTACAAACAGCCCCGCGTCCCGCTTGGGGTTGTTGATCACGTGGACCGAGTAGGTTTTTTCCGGTTTGAAATGGGGAAAACCGTGCACCTCGTAGATCAGCATCGGGTCACGCTCCTTGGCCACGAACAGACGCTTGCCCAGTGAGTCATACGCCAGGCCTTCAAAGCCTTTGTTGCCACCAATATGCACACCCAGGGTCATCTGCTCCGCATCGGCGGCATCGAGAAACTGCGTGTCGTTGTCCACATGCACCTTGATCAGCCGTTGCTGGCGCTCATCGCTGATCACATAGATGTTGTCGCTGATGAACTCCACTGCCTCGGCATCGCCAAAGCCCACCAACGGAATACGCCGCAGGATCTTGCCTTCCAGGGACAGCTCGATCAGCTCGGGCTTTTTGTTGGTGACGGTAAACAGGCTTTTGCGGACCGGGTCGTAGGTGAGGGCCGACACATCGTCGTCGAGGCCGTCGATCACGCTGGCCTCTACCGCGACACGATAATCCGCCAGGCCGATGGAACGCTCATCCATAGGCTGGCGCCACGCCTGCCAGTTGAACCACGCACGCTCGAACAAGCGAAAGTGCTGTGCAGCGGCCCCGGCGCTGACCAAGGCGATCAGCGCAAGTATGAATAGAAGGAATTTGGGGCGGGAAAATCGACGCATCGGACAGGCTCAAAATCAAAAGTGGCGAATAAATATCACGCCCGTCTGAATTTAAACTTAAACGCTGCCGAGTGCCTGGTGAATGCCGCTAATAGAGACTTATCCGACGTAATTGGCGGGTTATTTCTGCTTTTCGAAGCGATAGAACAGGTTGGGTTCACTGACCATATAGAGGGTGCCATTTTCATCCATGGTCACGCCTTCGGCGCGGGGTATGGTGTTCTTCAGGCCGTTGAAACCGCCAAGCAAGGTCATAAAGCTGACTTGCTCGCCCTTTTCATCCAGCTCCAGCAGCAGGTGGGAGTCGGCCGATAGCACCAGTAAATGGCCGGTGCGCGGGTCGACAGCCAGCGCGGAGAGGTTGCGCATGTCCAGCTCAGTGCTGGCGACTTTTTGCTTATCGCCGGTCAGCGTGCTGCCATCGCTTTTCCAGGTGAACAGCGCGGGTGGGCGTTCTTCGCCGAGCACGATGTGTTGGTTTCGCTTGTCCCAGGTGACACCTTCAAAGGCTTTGTTCTGGTCCTTGGAAGGGCCGAGGTCGTAGCTTTTGAAGTCAGCGATGTTCAGTTGTTGGGTGCTGGCGTCGACCTTGACCACCGTCAGGGTGTGCATGCGCTCATCGACAATGGCCATCTGGCCGTTTTCCATCACCGTGACGCCTTCCGGGTTGTTCCAGCCATTGAGCGGCATCTTGCGCAACACATCGCCTTGCAGGCTCAGCTCAACGAGGAAAGGGTTCTTGCCCATGACGGAAAACAGGGTTTTGGTCTGCGGGTTATAGGACACATCCGAGGCCTCATCCTTCTCCATGCCGGGCAGCAACTTGCCATCGATGACCGCGTGGTAATCCGGCAGCCACACGCTTTCCTGGCGTTCTGCCTGGGTTTCGAAGCGCTCCATCACCCACAACGCGCCGCGATCATCCCAATGCATCGCCCACGACACGCCATAGACGATCGCCCCCACCAGGAACAGCCAGGAATACCATCGCAGGGCAAAACGGGAACGGGGCTTGGGTGTGGCGGAAGGCAAAGGCACGGCCATTGAGCGCTTTTCCAGAAAGTCAGCTTTAGGTGATAGCACAGGATCAACGGGCCCGCGTGCTGAAGGCTGAGGATTATCCGGATGGCGTGTGAAAAAAATGCAAAGAACGATGCTTTGGGATGAACACAAACCCCTGTGGGAGCTGGCTTGCCTGCGATGCGGACGACTTGGTGTGTCAGTTACACCGAGGCGATGCTATCGCCGGCAAGCCGGCTCCTACAAAGGGGGAAGGGTTCAGCGAACGTGGCTTTCGAAGCGGCTGACGCCTGGCAGCTCCAGCACCAGCTCGTCGCCGACATTCAGCGGGCCCACGCCCACCGGGGTACCGGTGAGGATCACGTCGCCGGCCTGCAGCGAGAAGCAACCGGCCATGTACTGGATCATCGGGATGATCGGGTTGAGCATGATCGCGCTGTTGCCGTCCTGGCGAACTTCACCGTTGATGGTCAGGCGAATGCCGATATCGGTCACGTCCGGGAAAGTGCTGCCCACCACGAACGGTGCAATCACCGCCGCGCCGTCAAACGACTTGGCGATTTCCCACGGCAGGCCCTTGGCTTTCAGCTCGGCCTGCTTGTCGCGCAGGGTCAGGTCCAGGGCCGGGGCGAAGCCGGAGATGGCGTCCAGCACTTCTTCACGGCTCGGCTTGGTCGACAAGGGCTTGCCGATCAGTACCGCGATTTCCGCCTCGTAGTGCACCGAACCGCGTTCGGTTGGAATGGCAAAGCCACCTTCCAGCGCGACCACACAGCTGCCAGGTTTGATGAACAGCAGCGGCTCGGTCGGTACCGGGTTGTCCAGCTCCTTGGCGTGTTCGGCGTAGTTACGCCCGATGCACACCACTTTGCCCAGGGGAAAGTGGATGTTGGTGCCGTCGACATACTTGTGCTGGTAGCTCATGGAACGACTCCTTCAGGGCGATTAAACAGCGAAGATCTTGCCAGGGTTCATGATCCCGTTCGGGTCGAACACGGCTTTCACGGCTTTCATGTACTCGATTTCCACCGGCGAACGGCTGTAGGTCAGGTAATCGCGCTTGGTCATGCCCACACCGTGTTCGGCGGAGATCGAACCGTTGTACTTCTCGACGGTTTCAAACACCCACTTGTTCACAGTGGCGCACTTGGCGAAGAACTCGTCCTTGCTCAGGTTTTCCGGCTTGAGGATGTTCAGGTGCAGGTTGCCGTCGCCGATGTGGCCGAACCAGACGATTTCGAAGTCTGGGTAGTGTTCGCCGACGATTGCGTCGATTTCCTGCAAGAACGCCGGGACTTTGGAGACAGTGACCGAAATATCGTTCTTGTACGGAGTCCAGTGGGAAATGGTCTCGGAGATGTACTCGCGCAGCTTCCACAGGTTGTGCAGCTGGGTTTCGCTCTGGCTCATCACGCCGTCCAGCACCCAGCCCTGCTCCACGCAGTGCTCGAAGGTTTCCAACGCGTGGTTGGCGACTTCTTCCGTGGTGGCCTCGAATTCCAGCAACGCGTAGAACGGGCATTCGGTCTCGAACGGCGCCGGTACGTCACCACGGCCGAGGACCTTGGCCAGGGCCTTGTCGGAGAAGAATTCAAACGCAGTCAGGTCCAACTTGCTCTGGAACGCGTGCAATACCGGCATGATCGAGTCGAAGTCGGTGGTACCCAGCACCATGGCGGTGAGATTCTTCGGTGCCCGGTCCAGGCGCATGGTGGCTTCCACCACAAAGCCCAGGGTGCCTTCGGCGCCGATGAACAGCTGGCGCATGTCATAGCCGGTGGCGTTCTTGATCAGGTCGCGGTTCAGTTCCAGCACATCACCCTTGCCGGTGACGACCTTCATGCCAGCCACCCAGTTACGGGTCATACCGTAGCGAATAACCTTGATTCCGCCGGCATTGGTGCCGATGTTGCCGCCAATCTGGCTCGAACCGGACGACGCGAAGTCCACCGGGTAGTACAGGCCTTTTTCTTCGGCGACGTTCTGCAACTGCTTGGTGACCACGCCCGGCTGGCACACGGCGGTGCGGTCGGTGAGGTTCACGTCGAGAATCTGGTTCATGTAGTCGAACGACACCACCACTTCGCCATTGGCCGCCACAGCGGCTGCCGACAGGCCCGTACGACCACCGGACGGCACCAGCGCCACCTTGTGTTCATTGGCCCAACGGACGATGGCCTGCACCTGCTCGATGGTCTTGGGGAAGACGATGGCCGTGGGTGCGGGGGCGAAATGCTTGGTCCAATCCTTGCCGTAAGCCTCCAGGGAGTCTGCATCGGTCAGCACTTTGCCAGGCTCAACCAGGGTCTTTAGCTCATCAATCAGGGCAGGATGGGTCATCGACAGAACTCTCGAACAATTCATGGTCATCCTGAGAACGCTTCACGTCGCAGGAATGAGTGTTTAGCGGGGCGCGTATGCTAGCATACCGCCCCCGCAGGACAGAGCCCAAGGGCGTTTCTGCGGTGACGGCTTTCCTGCCGTCCGGGTCAGCTTAAGCGATCCGATTCCCTGCCATTTTTCTCCGGGATACAGGTTTACGCAGATGAGCAAGACTTCTCTCGATAAGAGCAAGATCAAGTTCCTTCTTCTGGAAGGCGTCCACCCATCGGCTGTCGACGTTCTGAAAGCCGCCGGGTACACCAGCATTGAGTACATCACCAGTTCTCTGCCGGAAGCCCAGTTAAAGGAAAAGATCGCCGACGCGCACTTTATCGGCATTCGCTCCCGCACTCAGCTGACCGAAGAGATCTTCGATCACGCCAAGAAACTCGTGGCGGTTGGCTGTTTCTGCATCGGCACCAACCAGGTCGACCTCAACGCAGCGCGCGAGCGCGGCATCGCGGTGTTCAACGCACCGTACTCCAACACCCGCTCCGTTGCGGAGCTGGTGCTGGCCGAGGCCATCCTGCTGTTGCGCGGCATCCCTGAGAAGAACGCTTCCTGCCACCGTGGCGGCTGGATCAAGAGCGCGGCCAACTCCTTCGAAATCCGTGGCAAGAAGCTGGGTATCGTCGGTTACGGCTCGATCGGTACTCAACTGTCGGTCCTGGCTGAGGGCCTGGGCATGCAGGTGTTCTTCTACGACACCCTGACCAAGCTGCCATTGGGCAACGCCACCCAAGTGGCCAGCCTGACCGAACTGCTGGGCATGTCCGACATCGTCACCCTGCACGTTCCGGAAACCGCCGAGACCCAGTGGATGATCGGCGAGAAGGAAATCCGCGCCATCAAGAAAGGCGGCATCCTGATCAACGCAGCACGCGGCACCGTGGTCGAGCTGGACGCCCTGGCCGACGCGATCAAGGACAAGCACCTGATCGGCGCCGCCATCGACGTGTTCCCGGTGGAGCCACGCTCCAACGATGACATCTTCGAAAGCCCGCTGCGTGGCCTGGACAACGTGATCCTGACCCCGCACATCGGCGGTTCCACCGCTGAAGCCCAGGCCAACATCGGCCTGGAAGTGTCGGAGAAGCTGGTCAAGTACAGCGACAACGGTACCTCGGTATCGTCCGTGAACTTCCCGGAAGTGGCCCTGCCGGCTCACCCTGGCAAGCACCGTCTGCTGCACATCCACCAGAACATCCCTGGCGTGATGATGGAGATCAACAAGGTCTTCGCGGAAAACGGCATCAACATCTCCGGTCAGTTCCTGCAGACCAACGAGAAGGTCGGCTACGTGGTGATCGACGTCGACGCCGAGTACTCGGACCTGGCGCAAGAGAAGCTGCAGCACATCAACGGCACGATTCGTAGCCGCGTGTTGTTCTAAGGTTTCAACGCCGCATAAAAAAGGGAGCCCCGAGGGGCTCCCTTTTTTTCATCTGAACAAATCTTACTTTACGTTAACCGTGATCACTTTGGACGCTACAGTCGGGTTGAACTGCATGTGCAGTTTGTCGCCCGCCACCAGTTGCAAGGTGTGCTTGCCTGGGGTGAGGGTCAGTTCGGTTTCAGTCTGGGCCTTGCCGTAGTGGATCACGGTGTCAGTGGCCGGGATCGGCACGCTGGCGTCAGGCAGTTCTTTCTGGTCGACCAGCAGGTGGTGGTGGCCGGTGCCTGGGGTCTGGTCAGTGGCCGGAGCCAGTTTCAGGCCTTCCATGCCGAATTTGACGGTGAAGGTCTTGTCGACGGTGGCGCCGTCTTTTGGCGAAACGATAAACACCTTGGCGCCTTCAGGTGGAGCACTGCGCGGGATACCGTCGGCGGCGGTGGCCAACATTGAAGCACCCAGCAGCAGGCTGGCAATCGTTGCACGGGACAAAAGGGCTTTCATTCGCTTCTCCAGTTTTTCCAGGAAATCTGTTGGGTTATGACAACTTCGCGGCAAATTGCTGTCCAAGGCACTCAACACACCATAGCAAAGCGATGCTGAACGGCGCCTCGCACAGATGAATACTTTAGGAGTGACCATGCGCCTTTCGCCTGGCCTTGTACTTTTGCTTTCCTTCCTGAGCCCTCTGGCTCATGCCGAGTTGATCGACGATGTGTTCGATCGCGGCGAACTGCGTATCGCCCTCGAAGCCAACACCCCACCCTTTAACTTCAAGGACGGCGACAAACTCACCGGCTTTGAAGTGGAGCTGGGCGAACAACTGGCCAAGGAAATGGACGTGCGCCCCTCATTCATCACCACCGACGACAGCGACCTGCTACCCGGCGTGGAAACCGGCAAGTACGACGTGGCCATCAACCATATCGCTATGACTGCCGAGCTGCGGGATCGGTTCGATTTCAGTGAGGCTTATAAGGAAACACCTGAACTGGCGATTCCATTCCATAAAGGCAACCCGGCGTTCAAAAATAGCCTGGACAAGGCGCTGCAGCACATCAAGGCCGATGGCCGCCTGAAGGCGCTGACGCAGAAGTGGTTTGAAAGCGAGCCCGTCGCCAAGACCCAATAACACCCTGTAGGAGCCGGCTTGCCGGCGTTGGCGGCCTCAGGTTGTTCGCAAACCTTAAGGGCCTCATCGCCGGCAAGCCGGCTCCTACAGGTTGTTGAGTGCCTGGGCGGCCTGGGGGAGTTCCAGCTCGCTGAAGACGTGCACGCCATGGCGCTTGAGCAGCGCCGCCGTTACACCTTCGCCGCTCACCTTCACACCCGAGAACGTGCCGTCATAGGTCAGCAGGTTGCCGCACGACGGGCTATTGGCCTTGAGAATGGCGATACGGATGTTGTGCTGCTGCACCAGCGCAAGGGCCTGGCGGGCGCCGTCCAGAAAAGCCTCACTGAAATCCTCGCCGTCGGCGGTCAGCACCCGGGCACGGCCTTCCCATACGTCCACCCCCTGCCCGCCCGGAATTTCAGCCGCAGGCCTGGGGGTGGGCAACCCGCCGGACACTTCCGGACAGATCGCCACCACCCGCCCCTCGGCCTGCCATGCGGCCAACTGATCGAACGGCCCGCTGCCGGCGCCGTCATAACGCACCTTGTGCCCGAGCAGGCAGCGGCTGACGAGGATCTTTTCCATCGCTAAAACGGCTCGTTGCCGCGCCGGCGAAACCAGCCCGTGAGGGACAGCCGCTCACGCGTCGCCGGCAAGACTTCGTGGGGCACTTCGCCCGACAGGAACACCACCAGGCAACCGCCGTTGGGGTCCACGTCGTACTCCGCGCCGTCCTTGAGGTACATGCGCAACTGGCCGCCGTGTTCGGGCAGCCAGGCATCATTCAAATAGACCACCGCTGACACCATGCGCCGGTCATCGTCGCGAAAGCGGTCCACATGCTTCAGGTAGAACGCCCCGGGCGGGTACATTGCGAAGTGGCTTTCGAAATCCTCAAGGCCCAGGAACAGATCGCGATTCATCGCCTGGCGCAGGCCGTCCATCAAGCCCATGTAGGTGCCGCAGACAGCAGCATCACCCTCTTCCAGCCACTGGATGTGGTCACCGCGAATCCCCTCGCGGATCTCCTGGGCCGGGCCGCGCCCGACCGCAGCCGGCGCCAGCTCACCTTCGGCTTTACGTTTACGGCACTCAGCCGCCAATTCCAGGGTCAGAGCCTGGGGCAGGAAGCCGTCCTGCCGGGACCAGCCTTTTTCGGCGAGGTCGTCGACAATACGTTGCAACAGCGAGTGATCGAGGGGAATTTGCATGGCGCGCATAGTATCCATACGCCTGTGAATCCGACAGAGCCGCCGAGCGTCTGAATACACTTTAGTCAGGTGACCGATAGGATTTCTCGACAAATCCTACGCCCGACACGGACAATAGTGGCCGACTGACAGGAGTCCATATGCGTCGTTTGTTTTTTTCCGTGCTGATGTTCTGCGTTTTGCCCGCTTGGGCAGACGGCCATGACCAGTTGTACAAGGTCGCCGGCTGGGCCGAACAACGTGCGCATTTCAATGACGCCCTGAGTGCCGCCCAGCAACGCTACCGCAATAGCCTGCCGCCAGCGGTGTACCAAGCGTTGGTGGACAACAGCAATAAACGCTTCGCCGCCCAGGCCGTGGACCAGCGTGCCGAGGCGCAGCTGCGCAAGAACCTGGCGGACCCCAAGCCCGCCCTGGCGTTTTTCCAGTCGCCCCTGGGCCGCAAGATTGTCGCCGCCGAGCTGCTCGCCACCCGCCGCGACCAACTGGCAAAGAACGCCCAAGGCCTGCCGAAAATCGAAGCCGACGCCACCCGCAGCCTGATCATCGATCACCTGGCCCAGGCACTGCCGGCGCGCGAAGCGGGCGCAGAAGTCAGCCTGGCGATTGCCGGGGTGGCGGCCGACAGCCTGAGCCAGATGATCCCCGGCCTGCTGGGGGGCGGTCAGGCCCAAGGCATGTTGAATGGTCAGCGCGAGCGGTTGATGCAGCAGATCGACAAGGATCTGAACAACACGCTGCTGTACGTCTATCGGGATTTGTCTGACCCGGAGCTGGAAGAATTCGCCACGTTTGCCGAGTCACCGGACGGCAAGGCGTATTACCAGGCGGCGTTGGCGGCCATTCGCGCCGGTCTCGCCGTGGGCCAAAGCACCTCAAGCCTGTCGCAATAACCTCCCTTGTAGGAGCCGGCTTGCCGGCGATGGCGACCTCAGATTATTCGCACATCTTGAGGGCCTCATCGCCGGCAAGCCGGCTCCTACACAGGGGTGGTGTCAGGTCAGATGGGCTGTCAGGTATCGGAAGTACTCTTCGCGAATCTCGGGAATCTCATTGGCCAGGTGGTGCCTGCCACGCGGCAGCATCAGCACCTCAGGCTGGTCAAACTTGCCCCGCAGCACCAACAGGTTGTGCTGCCAGTCCACCGTCATGTCTTCCTCCCCCTGGATAATCACCGGCCGCCGCGAACTGCGCGGTGCGGCTTCGATGCGTTTGATCCAGCGGGCGAGCGCGCCCACCCAGGCGGTGGGCAGTTGGCGCGGCTGCAGCGGGTCGGCTTCCAGGAACGGCTTGAACGCGGGGTCGTTGGTGTTCTCGCTGAACCGCCGCGCAATGCCTTTTACAAACGGGCGCAGCAGGTAGTAGCTAACCTGCGACCAGCCCCACGCACGCGGCCGCACCAGCGGCGACAGCAGGAAGGTCTTGCCCTGGGCTGGGCTGTCGGCGCCGTGGTTGAGCAGGTGATCCACCACCACCGCCCCGCCGGTGCTTTGCCCGAACAGGTGCCAGGGCTGGGGCAATTGCAGTGCTGATGCCTGGGCGAACAGCGCCTGGACCACGTCCTGATACACCGAGAAATCCTCGATGCTGGCCCGCGCGCCACTGGACAGGCCATGGCCCGGCAGGTCGCAGGCGATCACCACGAAGCCCTGGTCCAGCGCCCAGTCCACCACGTTGCGGTACAGCCCCATGTGGTCATAGAAACCGTGGAACAGGAACATCGTCGCCACCGGCGCCTTTGGCCACCAGACCTGCGCCACCACCTCAAAACCGTCGACCTCGAAGCGCCCCAGGCGGCTCACCGCAGGCACCGTGCGCTTGGCCAGGTCCAGCCCGTAGAAACGCTGGTAGACCCGCGCCTCGGCACTCAGCGGTTGCGCATCCACCAGGGGGCGCAAGCTGTCGCGCAGATGATCGGGGTCAAAGGTGACGGGCATAAAGGGTTCCAGACTGACGGCGAAGATGAATATCGAGCTGCGATATTCATCTGTCAGGACAAGCATGGCAAGCTACGCGACCTTCGAGGATTGATCTGAATGCGACAGCCTTACCGTACCGCCTTGTTCGCCAGCCTGATCCTGATCATCTGCGCCGGCGTGCTGTGGGCAGCCTACGACTGGTTCCAGGGCCGCTACCTGCGAGCCTTCAGCGAACACACGGCGGTGTTTTCCGGTGACACCCTGCGCCTGCCCGCCGAGCTGAGCGGCCCGGGCCCGATCCGCCTGGTGCACTTCTGGGACCCGGCCTGCCCGTGCAATGTTGGCAACCAGCAACACCTGGGCGAGCTGATCGAGCAATACGCGCCCCACGGCGTCGAGTTCTACGCCCTGCAAAAAGCCGGCAGCCACGGCAAGCTGCCCGACAACCTGCGCCAGATGAAAACCCTCACCGCCCTGTCCGGCGCCGACCAAGTACCCGCCAGCCCCGCCGTGGGCATTTGGGACCGCAGCGGCAAGCTCGCGTATTTCGGGCCCTACAGCGAAGGGCTGACGTGCAATTCCAGCAACAGTTTTATCGAGCCGATCCTCAAGGCCCTTGAAGCCGGACGCGAGGTGAATGCCACGCACACCCTGGCGGTGGGCTGCTATTGTTCGTGGCCTAAGGATCTGTAGCCCGTTACCCCACTCTTGGTAAGGAATGTTCATGAAGCGCGTCTTGCAGGTTTTCGCGGTTCTGGTGGTGCTGCTCGCCCTCGCGGGCGGCTGGTACGTCTACAGCAAGCAACCCACCCGCCAGGGCACGGTCACGCTGGCCGGCCTGCAAGGCTCGGTCACGGTGCGCTACGACGACCGTGGCGTGCCGCATATCCGCGCCGAGAACGAGACCGACCTGTACCGCGCTTTGGGTTATGTGCACGCCCAGGACCGCCTGTTCCAGATGGAAATCATGCGGCGCCTGGCCCGGGGCGAACTGGCCGAAGTACTCGGCCCCAAGCTGCTCGACACCGACAAACTGTTTCGCAGCCTGCGTATTCGCGAACGCGCCTTGAGTTACGTGGAACAGCTGGACCACGACTCGCCTGCGTGGAAAGCGCTGCAAGCCTACCTGGACGGCATCAACCAGTATCAGGACAGCCACGCCAGCCCCATGGAATTCGACGTGCTGGGCATCCCCAAGCGGCCGTTTACCGCTGAAGACACCATCAGCGTCGCCGGGTACATGGCCTACAGCTTTGCCGCCGCGTTTCGCACCGAACCCCTGCTGACTTACGTGCGCGACCAACTGGGCAGCGACTACCTGAAAGTCTTCGACCTGGACTGGCAACCCAAGGGCGCCCTTAACCTGGCTGCCAGCGATTGGCAAAACCTCGGCGCCCTGGCCTCCCTGAGCGAGCAGGCCCTGGCCGAAAATGGCTTGCCGCAGTTCGAAGGCAGCAACGCCTGGGCCATCAGCGGCAGCCGCACCAAGAGCGGCAAGCCGTTGCTGGCGGGTGACCCGCACATTCGCTTCTCGGTGCCGTCGGTGTGGTACGAGGCGCAACTGTCGGCGCCGGGGTTTGAGTTGTACGGCTATCACAACGCGCTGGTGCCGGTGGCGTTCCTGGGGCACAACCTGGACTTCGGTTGGAGCCTGACCATGTTCCAGAACGATGACCTCGACCTGATCGCCGAGAAGGTCAACCCGGACAACCCCAACCAGGTCTGGTACCACGACCAATGGGTGAACATGACCACCAGCGAGCAGCAGATTGCCGTGAAAGGCCAGGCGCCGGTGACCATCACCCTGCGCCAGTCGCCCCACGGCCCGATCGTCAACGACGCGCTCGGCGAAAACGCCGGCAAGACGCCGATTGCCATGTGGTGGGCCTTCCTCGACACGCAGAACCCGATCCTCGAAGGGTTCTACCAGCTCAACCGCGCCGACACCCTGGCCAAGGCCCGGGCGGCAGCGGCCAAGGTGTCGGCGCCGGGCCTGAACATCATCTGGGCAAACGCCAAGGGCGATATCGGCTGGTGGGCGGCGGCGCAGTTGCCGATTCGCCCGGCGGGCGCCAATGCCGGGTTCATCCTCGACGGCAGCACCGCCCAGGCCGACAAGCTGGGTTTCTATCCCTTCAGCGCAAACCCCCAGGAAGAAAACCCGGCGCGCGGTTATGTGGTGTCGGCCAATGCCCAGCCGGTCTCGCCCACGGGCATGGAGATTCCCGGCTATTACAACCTGCCCGATCGTGGCCAGCAGTTGAATGCGCAGTTGAGCGACAAGAGCGTGAAGTGGGACGTGAACAACAGCCAGGCATTGCAGCTGGGCACCACCACCGCCTACGGCCCTCGCTTGCTGGCGCCGCTGTTGCCGGTATTGCGCGACGTGGTCAAGGACCCGGCACAGCTCAAGCTGGTGGAGCAACTGGCCGCCTGGAAAGGTGACTACCCGCTGGACTCCACCAGTGCCACGCTGTTCAACCAGTTCCTGTTCAACCTCACCGACGCCGCCTTCCATCCCAAACTGGGCGACGCCCTGTTCAAGACCCTGCTCGGCACCCGCGTGATCGACGCCGCCCTGCCGCGCCTGGCGGCCACGCCGGATTCGCCGTGGTGGGATGGCAAGCGCGCCGACACCGTCAAACTCGCCTGGGACAACAGCCTGGCGCACCTCAAGGCCACGTTTGGCGATGATCCAACCCAGTGGCAATGGGGCAAGGTGCACACCCTGACCCACGGCCACCCGCTGGGCATGCAGAAGCCGTTGGACAAGGTGTTCAACGTTGGCCCGTTCCCTGCGCCGGGCACTCACGAAGTGCCCAACAACCAATCCGCGATGATCGGCCCGGCACCGTGGCCCGTGACCTACGGCCCGTCGACCCGCCGCCTGATCGACTTCGCCGACCCGGCCCACGCCCTCACCATCAACCCGGTGGGGCAAAGCGGCGTGCCGTTTGATGCACATTATGGGGATCAGGCGGAGACGTACATCGAAGGGGGGTATGAGCAAGCGCATTTCAGTGATGAGGAAGTGACGGCGAATACGCGCGGCACCCTGAAATTGCTGCCTGCCCGATAACCGTAAACACTGTAGGAGCCGGCTTGCAGGCGATGGCGGTATTTCAGTCACACCGCTATCGCCGGCAAGCCGGCTCCTACAGGTGATCGGCGTTTGAACGTAGTCGCCCCGGCGCCTCGCCGTAGGTCTCCTTGAATTTCTTGCTGAACGCCGCCTGGGACTGGTAACCCACCTGGGCGGCGATATCCAGCAGGCTCAGGCGCGATTGGCGCAGCAGGTTGTACGCCAGCTCCATGCGCAACTGCGTCAACAGCAGCCACGGCGAGACACCCGCGACTTTCACGAAAGCCCGCATGAAGGTCGCCCGCGACATCGTTGCCACGGCCGCCAGATTGTCGATGGTCCATTCATGCCCAGGCTCGGCCAGCATCGCTTGCCAGGCCTTGCTCAGTCGCTTGTCAGCCAACAGCGCAAACGTACCGGCGACCGGCGCCTGGCGGTTCAGCCAGGTGCGCAGGATGAGGGTGAAGAGCGCCGATGACAGCGCATCGATAAAGGTTCGTGCGCCCAGCTGCTGCCCGTCCGCTTCACTGCGCATCAGGGCGATCAGCGCCGCCAGTTGCCCATCGCCCTGCCACTCGCGGCTGGATACCACCAGGTATTCCGGCAACGCACCGAACAGCAACGACTGGCGGTTGTAGTGAAAGGAGCCACACAGCATATCGATATCCGGCTGGTTGCCCCCCAGGCGATGCACCTTGAGCAGCCCGCCGTCGATCACCTGCGGCTGGCTCGGCGCACGCCGCGCGCCCTGGCTGCGCAGCAAGTGAGTGGCGCCACCGGGCATCAGCAGGATATCGCCGGGTTCCAGGGTCACCTGCTGGCCGCCAGACAACTCGGCCCGGCAGGTGCCGCTGAGCACGATGTGGTAAGGCGCCACGCCCAACGCTTCCGGCGCGTGGTCCATGGCCCAGTCGCCCTGGAACTGGCACCGCAGGTCCAGGCTGCCGCGCAGGTTGGCCAGCGCGATGAGGGTGTCGATCGAATTCATTTGCGAACATCGGTCAAAAAGATGAGCGGATTGAACAATAACGCCAACCCCGCACGGCACACACTGGCTTCACACCCAACCCGTTCAGGAGTTACCGCAATGTTCAATAACTGGTCCGACTTGCTGCCTACCGTGAAGAAAGCCTTTGGCGCACTGGGCAAGAGCAACCCGAAGATGGTCAAAGCCTACATGGCGCTGGGCGAAGCTGCCGAGGAAAACAACGTCCTCGACGCCAAGACCCGTGAGCTGATCTCCATCGCCGTGGCCATCACCACCCGCTGCGACGGTTGCATCGGCGTGCATGCCGACGCGGCAATCAAGGCCGGCGCCACCCGTGAAGAAGTCGCTGCGACCCTGGCAACCGCCATCTCGCTGAACGCCGGTGCTGCGTACATCTACTCGCTGCGCGCCCTGGAAGCCTACGACACCCTCAAACCGGCGCCGCAAAGTTGAGCCGAAACTGTTGTGGCGTCACGCCCAGCCGGCGGTTGAACACACTGCGCATGTGCTGGGCGTCGCGAAAGCCGCACTGATAGGCCACGGTCTTGAGCGGTGCGGGGCTGCTTTCGAGCATCACCCGCGCCGCATCCACTCTCGCCCGCTCGACGAACTCGGCGGGCGTTATCCGCGCTTCCCGGGCGAACACCCGGGAGAAGTTGCGCGCACTCATATTGGCCGCCTTGGCCAAGTCCGCAATGGTCAGGTCCCCCGTCAGGTTCGCCAGCACATACAACTGCACCAACGCCACCGCCGAGGTGGTTTCGGCGTGAGGCGTAAGGAACGGGCTGAACTGCGACTGCCCGCCCGAACGCTGGGTGAACACCACCAGGCGCTTGGCCACGCTCAGCGCGACTTCCGGGCCGTGGTCCTGGGCCAGCAAATACAGCGACAAGTCGATGCCCGCGGTGACGCCCGCCGAGGTGTAGAGGTTGCCGTCCTGCACATACAGGCGATCGGCCTCGACCTGAGCCGTGGGGCACAGGCGCGCCAGGTCAGCGGCGTCGTTCCAGTGGGTAGTCACAGTCTTGCCGTCGAGCAACCCGGCGCGAGCGAGCATGAAGGCGCCGTTGCAGATCGAACCAAAACGCTGCGCCCGGGCGGTGGCGCCGCGCAGCCAGTCATCGAACTCGTCACCGAAATCTTCGAACGGCAGTTGCGGGCCGCCCGCCACCAGCAGCAGGTCGTAGGCCTGCTGGGCTTCGCTGTAATGCCGGTGGGCCTGCAACGACAAACCGTTGGACGCCGCCAGGCTGCCGTGGCCGAAGCCGATCACTTCCAGCCGGTAGTGATCCTCGGGCGGCAAAAAGCGGTTGGCTTCGCAGAACACATCCATAGGGCCGGTCACGTCCAGTGACTGGACGCCGGGGAAGATCAGGATGGCGACGGTTCTATGCATGGCGAAACCTTATGACTGGCGGACACGAAACCCTGTGGGAGCTGGCTTGCCTGCGATGCAGACACCTCGGTGTATCAGGTATACCGAGGTGATGCTATCGCAGGCAAGCCAGCTCCCACATTTGATCGTGTACGCCCATGGCGCGATATGAAGGCAGGTTGGCCGGTATCGCGCCCTCGCGGCGATAGCCCCTTCGCGGGCGCGCGACCAGACTGGACTCATCAGCGCCACCCCCGGCGCTTCTTGAGGAGAACGACCATGAGCACCACCATCGCCGGCATCCAGATCCCGGACAGCGCCCTGGCCAGGGCCACCACTGAATACATCCGCGACGTCGAATCCGACCTGCTGTACCACCACTCTCGCCGGGTGTTCCTGTTCGGCGCCTTGAGCGGTGAGCGCAAGCAACTGGCCTACAACCCGGAGCTGCTGTACGTCGGCGCAATGTTCCATGACCTGGGCCTGGTCGAAGGTCATCGCAGTGACAACGAACGCTTCGAAGTGGACGGCGCCAATGCGGCGGCAGCATTCCTCAAGCCTTACGGGCTGAGCGATGACGATATCGAACAGGTGTGGCTGTCCATCGCCCTGCACACCACGCCGGGTGTGCCACAACATTTGCGCCCCACCGTGGCACTGGTGACGGCGGGCGTGGAAATGGACGTGCTGGGCATGGACTACGCCGCGTTTTCCAGCGTGCAGCGCGAAGCGGTGGTGCATGCGCATCCACGGGGTGAAGGGTTCAAGGAGTGCATCATCTGCGCGTTCGCCGACGGCTTGCGCCATCGCCCGCAGACCACGTTTGGCAACGTGAAGACGGATGTGCTGGTGGATCAGGAGCCAGGGTTCAAGCCGATGAATTTTGTGGAGGTGATTCGCAAGTCGCCGTGGATTGCCTGAAACACAACCCCATAAACACCACAAAACCACTGTGGGAGCTGGCTTGCCTGCGATGAGGCCGTGCCAGTCGACTCATCTGTCGACTGATACGCCGCTATCGCAGGCAAGCCAGCTCCCACATTTTTTTACCGCGTTGCGCCAGTTAGACCGGTGCAGGCGCACGTCGCTTGTCGGGCTGTTGCCAGCCGTCCGCCGCCGCTTCTTCGATGGCTTGCTGGATCGCCTTCTTACGCATCTCTTCGGCACGGCGGCTGAAGAACCACACCAGGAAAGTCACCAGCGACACCGCCAGCAGGATCAGGCTGGCCACGGCGTTGATCTCGGGTTTAACCCCCAGGCGCACCGCCGAGAACACTTCCATCGGCAAGGTGGTCGAGCCTGGGCCCGACACGAAGCTGGCCAGTACCAGGTCATCGAGGGACAGTGCGAACGACATCATGCCGCCCGCCGCCAACGATGGCGCGATCATCGGGATGGTGATCAGGAAGAACACCTTCCACGGCCGCGCACCCAGGTCCATGGCTGCTTCTTCGATCGACAGGTCCAGCTCACGCAAGCGTGCCGACACCACCACCGCCACATACGCCGCACAGAAGGTGGTGTGGGCGATCCAGATGGTGACGATGCCACGTTCCTGGGGCCAACCGATCATTTGCGCCATGGCCACGAACAGCAGCAGCAGCGACAGACCGGTGATCACTTCGGGCATGACCAGCGGCGCCGTCACCAGGCCGCCGAACAGCGTGCGGCCCTTGAAGTGGCTGATACGCGTCAGCACGAAGGCCGCCAACGTACCCAGCGCCACCGCAGCCACCGCCGTGTAGCAGGCGATTTCCAGGGAGCGGGCCACCGAGCCCATCAACTGGGTGTTGTCCAGCAGGCCCACGTACCACTTCACCGACCAACCGCCCCACACGGTCACCAGCTTGGATTCGTTGAACGAGTAGATCACGAGGATCAGCATCGGCAGGTAGATGAACAACAACCCCGCCACCAGCATGAAGCTTGAGAAACTGACGCGCTTCATATCTTGCCCTCCATCTCTTTGGCTTGGCTGCGGTTGAACAGGATGATCGGCACGATCAGGATCGCCAGCATCACCACCGCCAGGGCAGACGCCACCGGCCAGTCACGGTTGTTGAAGAATTCTTGCCACAACACTTTACCGATCATCAGGGTTTCCGGGCCGCCGAGCAGCTCAGGAATCACGAACTCACCCACCACCGGGATAAACACCAGCATGCAGCCGGCGATGATGCCGTTCTTGGACAGCGGCACGGTGATTTTCCAGAAGCTGTTGAAGGTGCTCGAACCCAGGTCGGACGCGGCTTCCAGCAGGCTCTGGTCGTGTTTCACCAGGTTGGCGTACAGCGGCAGGATCATGAACGGCAGGTACGAGTAGACCACGCCGATATACACCGCGATGTTGGTGTTGAGGATCTGCAGCGGCTCGTTGATCAGCCCCATGGACATCAGGAAGCCATTGAGCAAGCCGTTGTTGCTGAGGATACCCATCCACGCATACACGCGGATCAGGATCGCGGTCCAGGTCGGCATCATGATCAGCAGCACCAGCACGGTCTGCATCTCTTTGCGCGCACTGGCAATCGCGTAGGCCATCGGATAGCCGATCAGCAGGCACAGCAGCGTGCTGAAAAACGCCATCTTCAGCGAGCCCAGGTAGGCGGCGATGTACAACTCGTCGTCGCCCAGCATCGCGTAGTTGGCCAGGTTGAGCACCAGCTGCAGTTTCTGCTCAACGAAGGTGTAGATCTCGGTGTAAGGCGGGATCGCGACGTCGGCTTCGGCAAAGCTGATCTTCAAGACGATGAAGAACGGCAGCATGAAGAACAGGAACAGCCAGAGGAAAGGGATCCCGATGACCACATGCCGGCCACCGGGTGTTATTCGTTGCAGCTGGCGCTTGAGCTTCTTCATGTTCATGAGCGAAGTACCACGCCGCTGTCGTCTTCCCACCACACGTACACCTGGTCACCCCAGGTTGGGCGTTGGCCACGGCGCTCGGCGTTGGCCACGAACGACTGCACCAGCTTGCCGCTGGGCAGTTCCACGTAGAACACCGAGTGCCCGCCCAGGTAGGCGATGTCGTGCACCTTGCCGCTGGACCAGTTGTGCTCGCAGGTCGGCATTTCGGTGGTCACCAGCAGCTTTTCAGGGCGGATGGCGTAGGTCACCGACTTGTCTTCCACGGCGGTGGCGATGCCGTAGCCCACGTAGATATCACGGTCCAGGTCCGGGCACTTGAGTACCGCGTGGCCTTCGGCGTCGTCCACCACCTGGGTGTCGAAGATGTTGACGTTGCCGATGAACTCGCACACCAGGCGGCTGGTGGGGGTTTCGTAGATGTCGATCGGGCTGCCGATCTGGGCGATCCAGCCCAGGTGCATGATCGCGATGCGCTCGGCCATGGTCATGGCCTCTTCCTGGTCGTGGGTCACCATCACGCAGGTCACGCCCACGCGCTCGATGATCTCGACCAGCTCCAGCTGCATCTGCGAACGCAGCTTCTTGTCGAGGGCGCCCATGGGCTCATCGAGCAGCAGCAGTTTCGGGCGCTTGGCCAGGGAGCGCGCCAGGGCCACACGCTGGCGCTGGCCACCGGACAACTGGTGCGGCTTGCGCTTGGCGAACTGGCTCATCTGCACCAGCTTGAGCATCTCGGCCACACGGGCATCGATCTCGGCCTTGGGGATCTTGTCCTGTTGCAGGCCGAAGGCGATGTTCTGCGCCACGGTCATGTGCGGGAACAGGGCGTAGGACTGGAACATCATGTTGATCGGCCGCTCGTAGGGCGGCATGTCGGTGATGTCCACACCGTCGAGGTAGATGCGACCTTCCGTTGGGCGCTCGAAGCCTGCGAGCATGCGCAGCAAGGTGGATTTGCCCGAACCCGAACCGCCGAGCAAGGCGAAGATCTCGCCTTTCTTGATTTCCAGGGACACATCGTCCACGGCAATCGTCTCGTCGAACTTCTTCGTGACCCGGTCGATTTTGACCAACACCTTTTTCGGTGTCTGGTCGCCCTCGAGGGCTTTCTTATAGGCGCCGGAGGCAACTGCCATTTACGAAACTCCCAACAAAAAATTCTGTGCGCCCGAGGCGGGCGAACCTTGGATAGTTTGAGCCTTACTTGCCCGTCTTGACCTTGGTCCAGCTACGGGTCATTAAACGTTGCACTTTCGGGGGTAACTCGAAGTTGACGAATGTCCGGTCGAGAACCGCCTGCGGTGGGTAAACCGCTGCGTCGGTGCGTATCGATTGCTCCATCAGTTTGTCCGCCCCAGGGTTAGGGTTGGCGTAACCGACTTGATCACTGACCTGAGCGATCACCTCAGGTTTCAGCAAATAGTTGATGAAGGCGTGGGCCTCTTTGACGTTGGCTGCGTCCGCCGGGATCGCCAGCACGTCAAACCACAGATTGCCGCCCTCTTTCGGAATCACGTAGGCGATGTTCACGCCTTTGCCCGCCTCAGCCGCACGGGCCTTGGCCTGGAACACATCACCGGAGAACCCTGCCGCCACGCAAATGTTGCCGTTGGCCAGGTCCGAGATGTATTTGGACGAATGGAAGTAGGTCACGTAGGGCCGCACTTTGAGCAGCTTCTCTTCGGCCTTCTTGTAGTCTTCAGGGTTGGTGCTGTTGGGGTTCAGGCCCATGTAGTTGAGCACCGCCGGCAGCATTTCATCGGCCGAGTCCATGAACGATACGCCGCAACTGGCCAGCTTCTTCATGTTCTCCGGTTCGAACAGCACGGCCCAGGAGTCGATATGGTCGACGCCCAGCACTTCCTTCACTTTATCGACGTTGTAACCAATGCCATTGGTGCCCCACAGGTACGGCACGGCGTATTGATTACCCGGGTCGTTTTTTTCCAGGCGCTTGAGCAGCACCGGGTCCAGGTTGGAATAGTTGGTCAGTAATGAACGGTCGAGCTTCTGGAACGCCCCGGCCTTGATCTGCTTGCCGAGGAAGTGGTTGGACGGCACGACCACGTCGTAACCGGTGCGACCGGCCAGCAACTTGCCTTCCAGGGTTTCGTTGGAATCAAACACGTCATACACAGGCTTGATACCGGTGGCCTTTTCGAAGTTGGCCAGGGTGTCGGGGCCAATGTAGTCCGACCAGTTATAAATATGCACAGTCGGTGCGGCCTGCACGCTCAACGCCAGCGTGATACCTGCGCCCACCAGCAAGGCTTTGCGAAATAAAGAAATTGGCAAGTGGAGGTCCTCTTAAATAGTTGGGCCCAAAGTTGTTGCCCGGCAACAAAACCGGCGCGCAACTTACCCTCGATAAACCGATCCGGCAAAACTTTCTGTCATTTAATGTGTAAGAAGGGCAGTCAACCTGCCCCTCCTACTGTTTTAAGGCTTACTTGCCCGATTTGATCTTGGTCCAGCTGCGTGTCATTTCACGCTGGGTTGCAGCCGGCAAGTCAGCAATGGCGTAGAGCTTGGCCTGCACGTCCGCTGGCGGGTAGATGCCCGGGTCGCTGGTGATGTCCTTGTCCACCAGTGCAGTGGCTTTTTCGTTACCGTTCGGGAAACGTACGCTGTTGGTGATCCCGGCCATCACTTTAGGCTCGAGCAGGTAGTTCATGAACTTGTAGGCGGCGTCGACGTTTTCGGCATCTTTAGGGATGGCGACCATGTCATAGAAGCTGCCAGCACCTTCTTTCGGAATGTCGTAGGCCACCTTGACCTTGCCACCGGCCTCAGCCGCGCGGGACTTGGCCTGTTGCACGTCACCCGAGTAACCCACGGCCACGCAGATGTTGCCGTTGGCCAGGTCCGAGATGTACTTGGACGAGTGGAAGTAGCCGATCGATGGGCGCAGCTTGAGGAACAGGTCCTCGGCTTGCTTGAGGTCAGCCTTCTTCTGGGTGTCGGTCGGCAGGCCCAGGTAATGCAGCGCGACTGGCAGCATTTCGGTTGGCGAGTCGAGGAAGCTCACGCCGCAGCTTTTGAGCTTGGCGAGGTTTTCCGGCTTGAGGATCACGTCCCACGAATCGATCTTGTCGATACCCAGTGCGGCCTTGACCTTCTCCGGGTTGTAGCCGATGCCGATCGAGCCCCACATGTACGGGAAGGCGTGCTTGTTGTCCGGGTCGCTGACCGACACGGCTTTGAGCAGGGATTTGTTCAGGTTGTCGTAGTTGGACAGTTTGGACTTGTCCAGCTCCTGGTAGACACCGGCCTTGATCTGCTTGGCGAGGAAGTTGTTCGACGGTACGACGATGTCATAACCGGACTTGCCTGCCAGCAACTTGGCTTCCAGGGTTTCGTTGCTGTCGAAAACGTCGTACACCACCTTGATGCCCGACTCTTTTTCAAAGTTGGCGATGGTGTCCGGTGCAATGTAGTCGGACCAGTTGTACACGTGCAGCACTTTATTGTCTGCCTGGGCCGCGCCCGCCATTGCGCCCATCAGGGACAAGGCGAGGAGGGTCTTGCCAGCGTTCTTCAAACCTAATGCCTTCATTTGGTGATGCTCCAATTTTTTCTTTTTTGGGCCACGTTCTTCATCGTTAAGCGGCCCGTCTAAGGGCAACAAAACAGGGCGACAGTCTGGCAAGTTCCGAGGCCGGCTTTCAACCAAAGCCTCATTTATCACTGCTCAGCACGCAGCGCCCGAAAGCCGCTGCGCACTGAGCCTAGCACTTAGCCCTGCAATGCCGCCAAAGTCAGGTCCAGGCAGTGGCGAGCCTTGGTCACCAGCTCGTCGATTTCAGCCTTGCTGATCACCAGCGACGGCGAAATGATCATGGTGTCGCCCACGGCGCGCATGATCAGGCCATTCTCGAAGCAGAACGTGCGGCAGATCATGCCCACACCTTTGCCCTCGTAGCGTTTGCGCGTGGCTTTGTCCTGCACCAGCTCAATCGCACCGAGCATGCCCACACCGCGCACTTCACCCACCAACGGGTGATCAGCCAGTTCCCTCAGACGTTTCTGCAAATACGGTGCCGTTTCTTCGTGGACACGGCTGACGATTTTTTCATCGCGCATGATGCGGATGTTTTCCAGGGCGACCGCTGCCGCCACCGGGTGACCGGAGTAGGTAAAGCCGTGGTTGAAATCACCGCCTTCGTTGAGCACGGCAACCACTTCGTCGCGCACGATCAGGCCACCCATGGGGATGTAGCCCGAGGTCAGGCCTTTGGCGATGGTCATCATGTGGGGCTTGAGGTCGTAGAAGTCGCTACCGAACCACTCACCGGTACGGCCGAAACCGCAGATCACTTCGTCGGCGACAAACAGGATGTCGTACTTGGCGAGGATCTCCTTGATGCGCGGCCAGTAGGTGTCTGGCGGCACGATCACGCCACCGGCGCCTTGGATCGGCTCAGCAATGAAGGCACCGACGTTGTCCACGCCGACTTCCAGAATCTTCTCTTCGAGCTGATTGGCGGCCCAGATCCCGAACTCTTCCGGGCTCATGTCACCGCCTTCGCCATACCAGTACGGCTGGGCGATGTGGGTGATGCCCGGGATCGGCAAGTCGCCCTGTTCATGCATATAGGTCATGCCGCCCAGGCTGGCGCCGGCCACGGTGGAGCCGTGGTAGCCATTCTTGCGGCTGATGATGGTTTTCTTGTTCGGCTGGCCCTTGATCGCCCAATAGTGGCGGACCATACGCAGCATGGTGTCGTTGCCTTCCGAGCCGGAACCGGTAAAGAACACGTGGTTCATGCCGGCCGGTGCGACGTCGGAAATGACCTTGGCCAGTTCCAGTACAGGCGGGTGGGCGGTCTGGAAGAACAGGTTGTAGTACGGCAGTTCTTTCATTTGCTTGGCGGCAGCGTCAGCCAATTCGTCACGACCGTAACCGATCGCCACGCACCACAAGCCAGCCATGCCATCGAGGATCTTGTTGCCTTCGCTGTCCCACAGGTAAACGCCGTGGGCTTTGGTGATGATCCGTGGGCCCTTCTCTTTCAATTGCTTGAAATCGCTGAACGGCGCCAAGTGATGATCGCTGCTCAAGGCTTGCCATTCACGGGTTTGCGGGTTGTTGCTGGACATACCAATCTCCTAGATGTTTCAGGTGAGGGCGAGCCGTTCCCACGGCCCGCCCGGCGCATCAGACGGCGAAGAGCAGGAATTCCCGCTCCCATGAACTGATCACGCGCTTGAAGTTTTCATGCTCGGCCCGCTTGACCGCGACGTAGCCGGTGATGAATTTCTGACCCAGGTATTTCTCGATGGTCTTGCTGTTTTCCATGCGTTCCAGGGCGTCTTCGATGGTCAGCGGCAGGCGCAGGTTGCGGCGCTCGTAGCCACGGCCGACCACCGGCGCGCTCGGGTTATGGCCTTCGACCATGCCGATGTAGCCGCACAGCAAACTGGCGGCAATCGCCAGGTACGGGTTGGCGTCGGCGCCCGGCAAGCGGTTTTCCACTCGGCGGTTCTGAGGGCCGGCATCCGGTACGCGCAGGCCCACGGTGCGGTTTTCTTCGCCCCATTCCACGTTCACCGGCGCCGAGGTGTCCGGCAGGAAGCGGCGGAACGAGTTCACGTTGGGGGCAAACAACGGCAGCAATTCAGGGATGAATTTCTGCAGGCCACCAATGTGGTTGAGGAACAGCTGGCTCATGGTCCCGTCTTCATTGGAGAAGACGTTTTTGCCGGTAGCGATGTCGATGATGCTCTGGTGCAGGTGCATCGCGCTGCCGGGCTCGCCGGTCATCGGCTTGGCCATGAAGGTGGCGGCCACGTCGTGCTTGAGCGCGGCTTCACGCATGGTGCGCTTGAACACCAGGATCTGGTCGGCCAGGGACAGGGCATCGCCGTGACGGAAGTTAATTTCCATCTGCGCCGTGCCGTCCTCGTGGATCAGGGTGTCGAGGTCCAGTTCCTGCAGTTCGCACCAGTCGTAGACGTCTTCGAACAGCGGGTCGAATTCGTTGGCCGCTTCTATAGAGAAGGACTGGCGACCAGTCTCCGGGCGCCCGGAACGGCCAATCGGCGGTTGCAGCGGGAAGTCCGGGTCTTCGCAGCGCTTGGTCAGGTAGAACTCCATCTCCGGCGCCACGATGGGCTGCCAGCCTTTGTCGGCGTAGAGCTTGAGGACTTTCTTGAGCACGTTGCGCGGCGACAGCTCGATCGGGTTGCCTTGTTTGTCGTAGGTGTCGTGGATCACCTGGGCGGTCGGCTCGATGGCCCAAGGCACCAGGTACACGGCGTTCTGGTCGGGGCGGCAGATCATGTCGATGTCGGCCGGGTCGAGCAGTTCGTAATAGATGTCGTCTTCGACATAGTCGCCGGTCACGGTCTGCAACAGAACGCTCTCGGGCAGGCGCATGCCTTTCTCGGCGATGAACTTGTTGGTCGGCGAGATCTTGCCCCGGGTGATGCCCGTGAGGTCGCCAATCATGCATTCGACTTCTGTGATCTTGTGGTCTTTCAACCAATCGGTGAGCTGGTCGAGGTTGTTACTCATAAATGCCTCTGGGCTGGGTTTCCTGACATCCATTAAAGGTCAGGCGTTGGTTGACGCAGCATCCGCGTCGCGTTGCATCGCCCGCTTTCGACAGGCGGTGCCAAATGCCTGGAAGATCGCTAGGTAGTGCGGGTTAGAGCTTACCTGCCATTCGGGGTGCCATTGCACTCCTAAAGCAAAAGCCTTGCCCTGTTTCACCGAAAAAGCTTCGATCAGGCCGTCCGGCGCCGTCGCTTCGACCAGAAGCCCAGGCGCCAGGCGGTCGACGCCCTGCCCGTGGATCGAGTTGACCTCAATCGTCTGTGGCAACCCCAGGCTTGCCAATACCCCATTCGGGGAGATCGCCACGGCGTGCGCCGGGCCGTACTGGACTTCCAGCGGCTGGGTGTCGTCTTCGCGGTGATCCATCATGCCCGGCACTTCATGAACCTTCTGGTGCAGGCTGCCGCCAAACGCCACGTTCATCTCCTGGAAGCCCCGGCAGATGCCCAGCACGGGAACGCCTGCCGCCATCGCGGCGCGCAGCAACGGCAATGTGGTCTGGTCGCGTGCAGAATCATGAGCAGTCCCGGGCGCGCTGGCCGGACCGTCGTAGTGAAAGGGTTCGATATTGGAGGGAGAACCGGTAAACAGGATGCCGTCCAGACCGTCAAGAATATTGGCCGGGTCGAGCAGATGCCCAAGGGACGGAATGATCAATGGCAAGCCCTTGGCAGCGGTGGCCACTGCACGGACGTATTTGTCGCCACTGATGTGATAAGCATGCAGACCGACCTGTTTGGAGCAGGCGGTGACGCCGATTAACGGCAGGCGAGACATGAAGCACCCCGGTATTATTGCTGTTATGGGTTTGAATCGAGCTTAGCCTTGTTCATTTTTTTACACAACACCCCCGTAAAAAATACAACACGGCCCGCTCAAGCCTGCTAGTCCCAAGCCGTCCAAACCCAAAAAACCGCCCCAAAAAGCCCCAAAAAAGCCTTCGAGGCGCTTTTTTAGGGCAAAAAAGGCCTCGCTTGACTTCGGCATGCCGTTCGGGTTGACTGAAACCAGAAAAGATCAATGATTGATATTTTTAACAACAAAGGTGTTGCATCATGTCGGTACCCCCGCGTGCCGTTCAGCTTAACGAAGCGAACGCGTTCCTTAAGGATCATCCTGAGGTTCTGTACGTAGACCTTCTAATTGCGGATATGAATGGTGTGGTGCGCGGCAAGCGCATCGAACGCACCAGCCTCCACAAGGTTTACGAGAAGGGCATTAACCTGCCTGCCTCTTTATTTGCCCTGGATATCAACGGCTCGACGGTGGAAAGCACCGGCCTGGGTCTGGACATCGGTGATGCTGACCGAATCTGTTATCCGATCCCCGACACCCTGTGCAATGAACCCTGGCAAAAGCGCCCTACCGCGCAACTGCTGATGACCATGCACGAACTTGAAGGTGAACCTTTCTTCGCCGATCCGCGCGAAGTGCTCCGCCAAGTTGTAAGCAAATTTGACGACCTCGGTCTGACCATCTGCGCCGCTTTCGAACTTGAGTTCTACCTGATCGACCAGGAGAACGTGAACGGCCGCCCACAACCGCCCCGCTCGCCGATTTCCGGCAAACGCCCGCACTCGACACAGGTCTACCTGATCGACGACCTCGACGAATACGTCGACTGCCTCCAGGACATCCTGGAAGGTGCCAAAGAGCAAGGCATCCCGGCCGACGCCATCGTCAAGGAAAGTGCCCCGGCGCAGTTCGAAGTGAACCTGCACCACGTGGCCGACCCGATCAAGGCCTGCGACTACGCCGTACTGCTCAAGCGCCTGATCAAGAACATCGCCTACGACCATGAGATGGACACCACCTTCATGGCCAAGCCTTACCCAGGCCAGGCAGGCAACGGTTTGCACGTGCACATTTCGATCCTGGACAAGGAAGGCAAGAACATCTTTGCCAGCGAGGATCCCGAGCAGAACGCCGCATTGCGTCACGCGATCGGCGGTGTGCTCGAGACCCTACCCGCCCAAATGGCGTTCCTGTGCCCCAACGTCAACTCCTACCGTCGTTTCGGCGCACAGTTCTACGTGCCGAACTCGCCGTGCTGGGGCCTGGACAACCGCACCGTGGCGATTCGCGTACCCACCGGCTCGTCCGACGCGGTGCGTATCGAGCACCGTGTGGCCGGTGCCGACGCCAACCCTTACCTGCTGATGGCTTCGGTCCTGGCAGGCGTGCACCACGGCCTGACCAACAAGATCGAGCCCAACGCACCGGTGGAAGGCAACAGCTACGAGCAGAACGAGCAGAGCCTGCCGAACAACCTGCGCGATGCATTGCGCGAGTTGGACGACAGCGAGGTGATGGCCAAGTACATCGATCCTAAATACATCGATATCTTCGTCGCCTGTAAGGAAAGTGAGCTGGAAGAGTTTGAACACTCCATCTCCGACCTTGAGTACAACTGGTACCTGCACACCGTGTAAGGGTTGGTTGTATTGAAAGAACGCCGCAGGCTTTTGGCCTGCGGCGTTTTTTTATGGGTTTTTCCAGGTAGGCCGAGGTGACTTCATCGCAGGCAAGCCAGCTCCCACAGTTGACCGAGTTCCAACTTTGAAATGCAGTCCACTGTGGGAGCTGGCTTGCCTGCGATGGCGGCCTTGAAGACAACACCCATTCCTGCTCATACAATGCCCGCTGCCTTGTAGGAGACTTCCATGACCACCCGCCCCGCCGCTCCTCGCAAACCCCGCGCCCGCAGCCAGGCCCGGATCGACGCGATTCTCGACGCCGCCCGCACCTTGCTGGCCGCCGAAGGCGTGGCCGGTTTGTCGATCTACAGCGTGGCCGAGCGGGCGCAGATTCCGCCGTCGTCGGTGTACCACTTCTTCGCCAGCGTGCCGGCCCTTCTCGAAGCACTGACCGCCGATGTGCACGCGGCATTCCGGGCCGCCATCCAGGCACCCATCGACCATGAATCACTCAAGCACTGGCGGGACCTGTCCTATATCGTCGAACACCGCATGCTCACCATCTACGAGCAGGACGCCGCCGCCCGCCAGTTGATCCTGGCGCAGCACGGCCTGACGGAAGTGACCCAGGCGGACCGCCAGCATGATCTGGAATTGGGCGACTTGATGTTTGCTGTGTTCAACCGCCATTTCAACGTGCCGACACTGCCAACCGATGTGGATGTGTTTGCACTGGCGCTGGAACTGAGCGACCGCGTGTACGCGCGCTCGGTGCATCAGCATGGGCTGATCACACCGCGCATGGCGGAGGAAGGGATGCGGGTGTTTGATGCGTATGTGGGGCTGTATTTGCCAGCCTACTTGCCCAAGCGCTGAGCCTGGACTGGCCTCATCGCAGGCAAGCCAGCTCCCACATTTGACCGAGTTCCAAATTTGGAATGCCTTTAAATGTGGGAGCGGGCTTGCCCGCGATGAGGGCCTGAGGAACGCCGCCAATCACAACTTGGCGATCGATACCTCGGTGGATTTAACGAAGGCAATCACTTCGCTGCCAATCACCAGTTCCAGCTCTTTGACCGAGCGAGTCGTGATCACCGACGTGACGATGCCGGACGCCGTCTGCACGTCGATTTCCGACAGCACGTCGCCTTCGACGATTTCCTTGATGGTGCCTTTGAACTGGTTACGCACGTTGATGGCTTTAATAGTCATGGTGTTCTTCCTTCAGGGACGAGTGAGTTATTGAGCCCAACGCAATTGCGTAGGCAGCGGTGAAACAGGTTCGGGTTCCGGCGGCGAGCCCGGCAACGACAGCACGCGGTTGAGCACTTCGGCTTCCAGCGCAGCCAGGCGGTGTGAGCCCCGGGCGCGTGGACGCGGCAGGTCGACGACCAGGTCGAGGCCGATCTCGCCGTCTTCGATCAGGATCACGCGGTCGGCAATCGCCACGGCTTCGCTGACGTCGTGGGTCACCAGCAACACGGTGAATCCATGCTTCTGCCAGAGGTTTTCAATCAGTTGCTGCATCTCGATGCGGGTCAGGGCATCCAGCGCACCCAGCGGCTCATCAAGCAGCAACAGACGCGGCTGGTGGATCAGGGCGCGGGCCAGAGCCACGCGCTGCTTTTGGCCACCGGACAAGGCCGCTGGCCATTCATTCGCACGTTCGGCCAGGCCCACAGCTTCCAAGGCTTCCAACGCCTGGGGACGCCAGTTGCCCTTGAGGCCGAGGCCCACGTTGTCGATGATCTTTTTCCACGGCAGCAAGCGCGCTTCCTGGAACATCAACCGCGTGTCTTCAATCGCTTCGCTCAAGGGCGCGGAGCCGGCCAGCAGCTCGCCGCCGGTGGCTTTGTCCAAACCGGCCAGCAGGCGCAGCAAGGTACTTTTGCCGCAACCACTGCGGCCGACCACGGCCACGAACTGGCCAGCGGGGATGTGCAGGTCGATCTCTTTGAGCACTTCCCGCGTGCCAAACGCCTTGCGCAACTTGCGCACCGCCAGCGGGATGCCTTTCAACAGGCGTGGAGGTTGTTGAGCCGTCATGCCGCACCTCCTTTATTCACTTGATAAGCCGGGTGCCAGCGCAGCCACACACGCTCCAGGCCGCGTGCCGCCAGGTCGGCCAGCTTGCCGAGGATGGCGTACATCACGATGGCGAGTACCACCACGTCGGTCTGCAGGAATTCACGGGCGTTCATCGCCAGGTAACCGATGCCGGAGCTGGCCGAGATGGTTTCCGCCACGATCAGCGTCAGCCACATGAAGCCCAGGGCAAAGCGCACACCCACCAGGATCGACGGCAACGCGCCCGGCAGGATCACCTGGCGAAACAAGCTGAAACCGGACAAGCCGTAGCTGCGCGACATTTCCACCAGCGCCGGGTCGACGTTGCGGATGCCGTGGTAGGTATTGAGGTAGATCGGGAACAGCGTGCCGAGGGCGACCAGGAAAATCTTCGCGGTCTCGTCAATGCCGAACCACAGGATCACCAGCGGGATCAGCGCCAGGTGCGGCACGTTGCGGATCATCTGCACCGAGCTGTCCAGCAGGCGTTCGCCCCACTTCGACAAGCCGGTGATAAAGCCCAGGGCCAGACCGATGCTGCCACCGATCACAAACCCCAGGCCCGCACGCCAGCCGCTGATCGCCAGGTGCGTCCAGATTTCGCCGCTGCGTACCAGGTTAATCCCGGCTTCGATCACCGCGCTGGGGGCCGGCAGAATGCGCGTCGACAACCAACCGGCTGACACCGACAACTGCCAGATCGCCAACAACAGGATCGGCAGCACCCAAGGGGCCACGCGATGGCTTAATTTTTCAAAGTTCATGGCGGCGCCTCAACTCTGTGACGCAGCTTTGGGAAGGATGTCGTTGGCGACCATCTCGCCGAACGGGCTGACGTAACCGGCGCTTTTCGGCAGCTCGGAACGCTCGATGTCCAGATGCGGGAACAGCAGTTCGGCCACCCGATACGATTCTTCCAAGTGGGGATAACCGGAGAAGATAAAGGTGTCGATGCCCAGGGCTGCGTATTCCTTGACCCGCGCCGCAACGGTTGGGCCATCGCCCACCAGCGCGGTGCCGGCACCACCGCGCACCAGGCCAACGCCTGCCCACAGGTTGGGGCTGACTTCGAGGTTGTCGCGATTGCCGCCATGCAAGGCCGCCATGCGCTGCTGGCCGACGGAATCGAAGCGCGCCAGGGAGGCCTGGGCACGGGCGATGGTGTCGTCGTCCAGGTGGGAGATCAGTTTGTCAGCGGCTTTCCACGCCTCGTCGTTGGTTTCACGCACGATCACGTGCAGGCGAATGCCGAAGCGCACGGTACGTCCCAGCTTGGCGGCCTTGGCGCGTACCTGTTCGATTTTTTCCGCGACGGCAGCGGGCGGCTCGCCCCAGGTCAGCACCATTTCCACTTGCTCGGCCGCCAGGTCCTGGGCGGCTTCGGAAGAACCGCCGAAGTACAGCGGCGGACGCGGTTGCTGGATCGGTGGGTAGAGCAATTTCGCGCCTTTTACGCTGATGTGCTGGCCGTCGTAATCCACAGTTTCGCCTTCCAGCACACGGCGCCAGATACGGGTGAACTCCACCGAGGCCTGGTAACGCTCTTCGTGGCTGAGGAACAAGCCATCGCCGGCCAATTCTTCCGGATCACCGCCGGTCACCAGGTTGAACAGCGCACGGCCACCGGACAGGCGGTCCAGGGTTGCGGCCTGACGCGCCGCTACCGTCGGGGAAATGATCCCGGGGCGCAGGGCAACGAGGAATTTCAGACGCTGGGTCACCGGAATCAGCGAGGCGGCCACCAGCCACGAGTCCTCGCAGGAGCGGCCGGTAGGGATCAGCACCCCGCCGAAGCCCAGGCGATCAGCGGCCTGGGCCACTTGCTGCAGGTAACCGTGGTCGACGGCGCGAGCGCCTTCGGCGGTGCCAAGGTAATGGCCGTCGCCGTGGGTAGGCAGGAACCAGAAAATATTGAGGCTCATGGAGTTGTCTCCTGAAGAAGTCGGATTACGGCGCTTTGGCAACGGCGGCGGGTGGCGTCCAGATGACGTCCTTGATATTCAAGGGCTTGGGGATCAGTTTGAGTTGGTAGAAGCTGTCGGCGATTTTTTGCTGGGCGGCGACCACTTCCGGGGTCAGGAACAGCGCGCCGTAGCCCTGGCGTTTCACCGAGGTCAAGGTGATGTCAGCCGGCAGGCCGAGCAGCGGGGCAACTTGTTCGGTGACTTCCTGTGGATTGGCCTTGGACCATTCGCCCACCGCGCGCACTTCTTCCACCAGTGCCTTGATCACTTCCGGGTGTTTTTCGGCGTAGGGTTTGGTTGCCAGGTAAAACTGGTGGTTGTCGGCAATGCCGGTGCCGTCACGCAGGGTGCGGGCTTGCAGCTGCTTCTCGGCAGCGGCCTGGTACGGGTCCCAGATCACCCAGGCGTCCACGCTGCCACGCTCGAACGCGGCACGGGCATCGGCGGGCGGCAGGAATACGGTCTGCACGTCGGAGTATTTGAGGCCGGCGTCTTCCAGCGCACGTACCAGCAGGTAGTGCACGTTGGAGCCTTTGTTGAGTACGACTTTCTTGCCCTTGAGCTCGGCCACCGATTTGATCGGCGAGTCTTTGGGCACCAGGATCGCTTCGCTGGTCGGCGCTGGCGGTTCGTAGGCGACGTAGAGCAGGTCCGCACCGGCGGCCTGGGCGAATACCGGTGGGGTCTCGCCGGTGACGCCGAAGTCGATGGAGCCGACGTTCAGGCCTTCGAGCAATTGCGGGCCACCAGGGAACTCAGTCCACTGCACGTTCACGCCCTGGGCAGCCAGGCGCTTCTCGAGCGTGCCCTTGGCCTTGAGCAGCACCAGGGTGCCGTATTTCTGATAACCGATCCGCAGGGTTTCGGCAGCGTGGGCTTGAACAATGGCGCCGAAGGACACAGCCGCAGCAAACAGTGCGACCAGACCACGACGCAAGATGACAGTGCGCATGGCGCTCTCTCCAAATAGTGCGTTTAGGGGGTTGGCTGCACCTGCTTGGCCGTTGGCGGCTGAGTAAGGTGAGTACTACAAAATCCGGTAAGGCTTAGATGCTCCAGCGAGCACTCAACAAACGTTCATTCAACACATGGGGGTCCAGCGGTTTCGGGCGACGGGCCATGGCGCTGTAGAAGGTTTCCAGGGCCTCGTGCAAACGGTGCTCAAGCACCGGCACCAATTGCGCCTGGGCACTGCCTTCGCCATAGGCGATCTGGCTGTCTTCGGCAAAGATGCCGTGGAGCAATTCCTGGGCTTTGAGCGCGGACAACACCGGCTTCAGGGCGTAGTCCACCGCCAGCATGTGGGCGATGCTGCCGCCTGTGGCCATCGGCAAGACGATCTTGTGGGCCAGGGCGCGTTCGGGCAGCAGGTCCAGCACGGTTTTCAGCGCCCCGGAGAACGAGGCCTTGTACACCGGCGTGGCGATCACCAGGCCATCGGCGTTGGCGACTTGCTGCAACAGGTCGATGACTTTGGGGCTGTCGAAGCGTGCGTGCAGCAAGTCTTCGGCCGGGAAGTCCCGTATCTGATAACTCACCACTTCCACGCCTTTTTGCTGTAGCCACTGACGGGTTTTATCCAGCAAGACCCCGGAGCGGGAACGCTGGCTGGGACTGCCTCCAAGTGTTACGACCAGCATGCAGGTATTCCTTGAGCAAGTGTCGGCGGTTCGCTGTGTGGCGATGTCGCCAAGATGGAACAGACCTTATCAGCACATTTATATATCTATAAATCTTATTTTTTCATTTGTTTATTCTTAAAGTGCATATGAGATTCAAGCATCTACAGGCGAAAAAAAAGGCCGTCGAAACGGCCTGAAAACCCCTGCTATGTGATTCGTCAGAAATATTGCTATCGCCGGCAAGCCGGCTCCTACAGGTGATCGCATTGTAGGAGCCGGCTTGCCGGCGATAGCGATCTCAGCGATTAGGCTGAGGGGTGAGCCGCAGGTACGGCTTCACAGCGCGGTAACCCTTTGGAAAGCGTTTCTTGATCTCTTCCTCGTCCTTGAGCGACGGCACGATCACCACCTCATCACCGTCCTGCCAGTTGGCGGGCGTGGCGACCTTGTGGTTGTCGGTCAGCTGCAGCGAGTCGATGACCCGCAGGATTTCGTGGAAGTTGCGGCCGGTGCTGGCCGGGTAGGTGATGGTCAGGCGGATCTTCTTGTTCGGGTCGATCACGAACAAGGAACGTACGGTAAGGGTGTCGCTGGCATTCGGGTGGATCAGGTCGTACAGGTCCGACACTTTGCGATCGGCATCGGCCAGGATCGGGAAGTTGACGACGGTGTGTTGGGTTTCGTTGATGTCTTCGATCCACTTGTGGTGCGAGTCCACCGGGTCGACCGACAGGGCGATGGCCTTGACGCCACGCTTGGCAAATTCATCCTTGAGCTTGGCGGTAAAGCCCAGCTCCGTGGTGCACACCGGAGTGAAGTCCGCCGGGTGGGAGAACAGCACGCCCCAGCTATCGCCCAGCCACTCGTAGAAACGAATCTTGCCGGCGCTGGAATCCTGTTCAAAGTCGGGGGCGATGTCGCCCAGTCTTAGGCTCATGGTGTGGCTCCTGGTGAGTGCTTATGGAGCCCACTGTGCATGCATTGCGGATTATTTAAAAAGAATAAATATCGATTTATCTAGACGATAAAGGAATATTAAAAATCTGTTCACTGGACGCGGGAAAGGCCGAGGATCAACATCCATCACAAGGTTCGAGAAGGCCTTGAGACGCTGTACTAGAGGGGATTCGGGAAGGGCTTGCGGGGGTTGAGCCCGACTTGAAAGCAAGACACCTTGCCCGGCATTGCGCCGGGCAAGGTTTTACGCTCTTACAACAGCGGGATCGAGTAGCTGACGATCAAGCGGTTTTCGTCCTGGGAACGGGTGTTCGCCAGGTCGGTACGCCACATAGCGTTTTTCCACGCTACGCCGAGGTTTTTCAGCGGACCTTCTGGCACAACGTAAGCCAGAGTCAGGTCGCGTTCCCACTCGGTTTTATCACCGATGGTGGTGTTGATGTTGTCGCCACGCAGGTAGACCACACCAGCCGTCAGGCCAGGTACGCCAACCTTGGCGAAGTCATAGGCGTAACGCGCTTGCCAGGTACGCTCGCCGGCACGGGCGAACTTCTGGATTTGCATGTCGGTGGTGGTGCTGTTCGACGAGCCATCGCCTTGGTTCAGCCAAGGGAAGTCGCTGTCGCCCTTGGTGTACTGATAACCGCCACCGAAGGTGTGGCCGTTAACCGAGTACAGCGCCAGGTAGCTGTACAGATCGTTGTCAACCTTGCCGCGAGTCTTGGTGGCAGTGGTCGGGTGATCCGAGTAGTAACCAGTGGTGTAGTAGCCAGCGGTGTCACCGTTAGCACCGTTGTCGCGGCTGCGGTAGTAACGCAGGTCGCTTTTCAGGACGCCAGGGCCGATAGCCCAGTTGTGCACCAGACCCAAGAAGTTCTGCGAGTAAAATTCTTTCAGCTCGCCGTGGTAGAACGAGGCGGTCAGATCCTTGGTGATCTTGTAGTCGGCACCAGCGTAGTAGAATTTGTTGCTGAACTTGCCGGTATCGTAGTTGGAGCTGTTGTTCGCACCCGCAATCGAGAGGTTCTCGTTGTTGCTGGAGTTACGGCCTTTGACGCTGTCGATTTGACCAGCAGTCAGGGTCAGGTCCTTGATATCGTTGGAAACGATCTCGCCGCCCTGGAAAGTTTGTGGCAGCAGACGACCATCGTTGAACTTGATGACCGGGTTGTTCGGCTGCAGGGTGCCCAATTTCAGCACGGTCTGGGAGATCTTGACCTTACCGGTCACACCCAGGCTGGCGAAATCATTGACGGCAGTGTTGCCATCGCTTGGGAACACAGTACCGCCCGAAGCGGTGCCGCTGTAGTTACCGTGGTTGGCACGGCTGGAGTCCAGACGCACGCCGTACAGGCCAATAGCGTCAACACCGAACTGAACGGTACCTTGGGTGAAACCCGAGATGAAACGCAGATCGAAGCCTTGGCCCCACTCAGCGTTCTTGCTGCGAGTGGTGGTGCCTGGGGCGCCATCACGGTTGTCAGTGTTGATGTAGAAGTTACGCAGCCCCAGTGTGGCCTTGCTGTCTTCGACGAAACCGGCGGAGTGTGCCTGTTGGGCAATTGCAGCCACAGCCACGGCCAACGCCAATGTTGACTTCTTCATGTACCGCTCCTCTCATTTCTAATTTTTGTATTTCTAAGGTCTCGGGTCTGACGCCCTTGATCCACAGATGCGCGATTAGCGCCAGATAGTGACTACCAAGTCAATCGTAACCTTGTGTGTCTACTACCTTCGTCTAACCGCAGTTAATTTGGTCCCTGCAGGGTAATGAGTTTTTCATACACCCAAAAAGAATTGTTTCATTCTTTTTCATACGATCCAGGAATAAGGCTTTCCATGAAGCGAGCGAGTCAGCATAGACAAACCGCTCCATAAGCTAATTCCTAAAGGGTATTTACCAGCCTTTTTTTAGATCGATTAGTGTGGCCGTACTGTTGCATACGTCACCCACGATCAAAAAGGCGACGCCATCATGGCCAAACGCACATCCTCCCGTCAATTTGTTACAGTTTTTGTGTCACTAATACTTTCTTTTGGTGTCAAAGCGGCCGATTTAACCATCGGTTACCAAACCGGTATTGACCCCAGCAAAGTCCCCCAGGCCGACGGCCTCTATGAGAAGGCCATAGGCGAGAAGATCGCCTGGCGCCGATTCAACAGTGGGCCTGAAGTCGTGACGGCCATCGCCTCCGGCGATGTACAGATCGGCAACCTGGGTTCCAGCCCGCTCGCAGCGGCGGCTTCACGCAATCTGCCGATCGTGGCGTTTATCGTATCGGCGCAGATCAATGCTTCTGAAGCCTTGGTGGTGCGCAACGGCAGCGGCATCGACGCGCCGCAGGACCTGGTCGGCAAGACCATCGCCACGCCCTTTGTCTCAACCTCTCATTACAGCCTGCTCGGCGCCCTGAAGCACTGGGGCCTGGACACTAAAAAAGTCAAAGTGGTGAACCTGCAACCGGCCGAAATCGCCGCCGCGTGGAAACGTGGCGATATTGACGGCGCGTTCGTGTGGTCGCCCGCCTTGGGCGAGATCCGCAAGACCGGAAAAACCCTGACAGACGCGGCCCAGGTGGGTCAGTGGGGTGCGCCCACCTTTGAAGTGTGGGTGGCTCGCAAGGATTTCGCCGAAAAACATCCTGACGTAGTGGCCAAGTTTGCCAAGGTCACCCTCGACTCATTCGCCGACTACGCCGCCCATAAAGAGAGCTGGACAGTCGACTCCGAGCCCGTGCAAAAAATCGCTAAATTGACAGGCTCAAACGCCGCCGACATTCCTGAGTTGTTGGCCGGCACCACATTCCCCGACGCCAAGGCGCAGCAAACCGACGCACTGCTTAATGGCGGCACGGCGAAGGCGATTGGGGAAACAGCGAAGTTCTTGAAGGAACAGGGGAAGGTCGAGACGGTACTGCCGGACTATTCGGCGTACGTAACTGACAAATTCATCAAGCCCTGACACAACACTTTGTAGGAGCCGGCTTGCCGGCGATGGCGTCCTTGAAAATGCCATCGCCGGCAAGCCGGCTCCTACACAATTGTGGGTTACAAAGCCTTTTCGAAAATCTTCGAGTTACGCTGGTAGTTGTACAGCGACGCCCGCGCCGACGGCAGGCGGTCCACGCTGCTCGGCTCAAAACCACGCTCACGGAACCAGTGGGCGGTACGGGTGGTAAGGACGAACAAGGTTTTCAAACCCTGCGCCCGCGCCCGCGTCTCGATGCGCTCCAGCAACACATCACCTCGCGCACCATGGCGGTACTCCGGGTTGACCGCCAGGCACGCCAGCTCGCCCGCGTCCGAATCCGCGATCTGATACAACGCCGCACAGGCGATGATCATGCCTTCGCGTTCCACCACGCTAAATTGCTCGATCTCACGCTCCAGCACTTCCCGCGAGCGACGCACCAGGATGCCCTGCTCTTCCAGCGGGCTGATCAGATCGAGCAAACCACCGACATCTTCAATCGCCGCTTCGCGTACCTGCTCGAATTGTTCCTGGGCCACCAGCGTACCGCCGCCGTCCCGGGTAAACAGCTCGGTGAGCAAAGCACCGTCTTCGGCGTAGCTCACGATGTGGCTGCGCCCTACCCCGCCCCGGCACGCCTCGGCTGCCGCGTCCAACAGTTCGGCTTGATAGTTGCTGCCCAGGCGCTGCAGGTGCGCCGGCACTTGTTGCGGGCGCAACTCGCGCACCAGACGACCATGTTCATCAATCAGGCCTAAATCGGCGCCGAACAGCAGCAGTTTGTCGGCGCCCAGGTCGATGGCGGCGCGCGTGGCGACGTCTTCGCAGGCCAAGTTGAAAATCTCACCGGTAGGCGAATAACCCAGAGGCGACAACAGCACGATGGAGCGTTCATCCAGCAGGCGATTGATGCCCTTGCGGTCGACCCGACGCACTTCGCCGGTGTGGTGGTAGTCCACCCCCTCAAGCACGCCGATCGGCCGCGCCGTCACCAGGTTGCCGCTGGCCACCCGCAGGCGCGAGCCCTGCATCGGCGAGGAGGCCATGTCCATGGACAGGCGCGCTTCAATGGCAATCCGCAAGTGGCCGACCGCGTCGATCACACACTCCAGCGTTGCGGCATCGGTGATGCGCAACCCTTCGTGGTAAGCCGGGGTCAGGCCGCGTGCTTCAAGACGGGTTTCGATCTGTGGGCGCGAACCATGGACCAGCACCAGCCGCACGCCCAGGCTGTGGAGCAACACCAGGTCGTGGACGATATTGCCGAAGTTGGGGTGTTCCACACCGTCGCCCGGGAGCATGACCACAAAGGTGCAGTCGCGGTGGGCATTGATGTAGGGCGAAGCGTGACGAAGCCAATTTACGTAGTCGGGCATAACACCTGGGCCTGTAATAAAAAGCAGCCGAAAAGGATGAATCGTGAAAGCGCACAGCGGGCTGATGGTTATCGTCGGAACAGGCTTGGCGACACGCTCACTCTCCTTTCTATGTACGAACAGGTTGGGGTTAATTTATGCGGGTTTCAGGCAGTAGTGTTCGATCAGTTCCCGCAATAGACGCACTGTAGGCGTCAAGCGTGACATTTCGAGGTACTCGCCCGGCTGATGGGCACAGGCGATATCGCCAGGGCCAAGCACCAGGGTTTCACACCCAAGGCGCTGAAGATAAGGCGCTTCGGTGCCGAACGCTACTGCTTCGGCACGATGACCGGTCAAACGTTCGGCCACCCGCACCAGTTCGGCGTCTTCGGGCTGTTCGAACGGGGGCACTTCGGGGAACAACGGCGCGTAGTCGATCTTGACCTGATGGCGCTCGGCCAAGGGTTGCAGCTTCTGCCGGATCGCATCGCGCAGCACCTGGGGGTCCATGCCCGGCAGGGGGCGCAGGTCGAATTCCAGGGAACACTGGCCGCAGATACGGTTGGGGTTGTCGCCACCGTGGATACAACCGAAATTCATGGTCGGCTGGGGTACGCTGAATTGCGGGTTACGGTACTCGCGCTGCCAGGCCAGGCGCAGGCCGCGCAGTTCGCCGATGGCGTCGTGCATGGCTTCAAGTGCGCTGTGGCCCAGGCTCGGATCCGACGAATGGCCACTCTGGCCCAGAATGTCGATGCGTTCCATCATCACGCCCTTGTGCAGGCGGATCGGCTTGAGGCCGGTAGGCTCGCCGATCACCGCCGCACGCCCCAGTGGCCGCCCCGCCTCAGCCAGCGCACGGGCGCCGGACATGGAGCTTTCTTCATCACAGGTGGCGAGGATCAACAGCGGTTGCTTGAACGGTTGATCCAGCAGCGGCAACACCGCTTCGATGGCCAAGGCGAAAAAGCCCTTCATGTCGCAACTGCCCAGTCCTACCCAGCGGCCGTCGACTTCCGTCAGCTTGAGCGGGTCGGTCTTCCACAGCGCGGCGTCATACGGAACCGTATCGCTGTGACCTGCCAACACCAGCCCACCCGGGCCACTGCCGAAACTGGCCAGCAGGTTGAACTTGCCAGGGCTGACCTGCTGGATGTCGATGGCAAATCCCAGGTCGCCCAGCCAACTGGCAAGCAAATCGATCACCGGGCGGTTGGTCTGGTCGAGAGACGTCTGGGTGCAACTGACCGACGGCGCAGCAATCAGCGCGGCGAACTGCTCTTTCATGGACGGTAATGGCATGCGCGGTCTCTCAACTTCCCGGATGAGCCCCACTATAGAGCCATCTGCACGACACAATAAACCGTTGCGGCACGTTGCCGGGCTCAGTCCTGTACACTGCACGGCCTTGGCAGCCACTCTTTTCCCCGGCTGCACTCCCGATCCTGGATTTTCCGGCCATGCAGAAAGAAACCGAAATCAAGCTCCGCGTCAGCCGCGAAACACTCGCCGCGCTGCGCGAGCACCCGCTACTGAAAAAACGCAACAAAAGTGGCTGGGAACGCCGTGAGTTGATGAACCAGTATTTCGACACCCCCGAGCGCGACCTGGCCCAGGCCAAAGTCGCCCTGCGCCTGCGCAAGGACGGTGACGACATCATCCAGACCCTCAAGACCCGTGGCCAGAGCGTCGCCGGCTTGTCGGAACGCAACGAGTACAACTGGGACCTGCCCAAAGCCAAGCTCGACGTGAAGAAGCTGGACGGCGAATGCTGGCCCGAGCAACTGGCCGAGCTGGACAAAAAGACCCTTAAGCCGATCTTCACCACCGACTTCGTGCGTGAGCGCGCCGAAATCGCCTGGGGCCGTGGCAAGGCCAAGGTGGTTATCGAAGCGGCCCTGGACCTGGGCCACGTGGTGGTCGGCAAGCAGAAAGAAGAAATCTGCGAGCTGGAGCTGGAATTGCGTGAAGGCGAACCGGCTGCCCTGCTGGAACTGGCCGCCGAACTGGCCGCCACCCTGGCCCTGATGCCCTGCGACATCAGCAAGGCCGAGCGCGGCTACCGCCTGTACGACGCCAGCAGCTACTCCCTGAGCCTGCCGGCACCTGAGCTGCACGCCGAAATGCCGCTGGACGACGCTTTCGCCGCCATCATGTGGCACCTGCTCGGCAGCAGCCAGCGCCTGGCCGAACAATACCGCTTCAATGGCCACTGGCGCCTGCTGAAGGACTGGGTCGACAACCTGGGCGAACTGCGCGCCCTGGTCGGCAGCCTCGGTCAAGCTGCACCTCGTCAGTCCACCAGTGAACTGCGCAGCGCACTGGATGCCCTGCTGGAAGACTGGCGCCCGCTGGTGCAAGCCGGTGACGACGACGAAGACATCCGCAAAGCCGCGCCTGAGCAATTCATCGAAGAATTGGACGACGTGCGTTGGGGCCTGTTCTCGCTGAACGCTTCCCGCTGGTTGCTGGCCCGTACCTGGACCGCCGACCGCAACGTGCGTGGCAATCGCCAGGGCGCGGCCCAAATCACCAACTGGCTGCCGCGCCTGCTGGCAGACGACGCCGTCGCCCTGCAACTGCCGCGCTACCAGCAGCAGCCGGAAGACCTGGCCGAGCAACTGCCGCGTATCGAACGCATCCAGGCCTGGCTGCACCATGCGCGCCATGTGGTGGACATTCCGGAGCTGGACCGTTTGTACGGCGAGCTGAACAAGTTGGCGCAACTGGCCAACCAGCTGATCACCGATGAGTCGCTGGATGCGCGGATGCATCAGGCGATTGCGGTGTACCAGAACCGGGCCTGGAAGACCCTGCTGCGTCTGTAAAATCGCATTCGCGGGCAAGCCCGCTCCCACATTGAACTGGGTTTACACATTTACATTTGTGAATACAGTCAGTGTGGGAGCGGGCTTGCCCGCGAAGAGGCCCTCACTGTCAGCGCAACACTGGCAGGCTCGTGGTGGACTTGATCTCCGACAACGCCACAATCGAATTGACCTCCTGAATCCCCGGCACCATCGACAGCTTCTCGAAGAAGAACCGCTCGTACGCTTCGATATCCGCCGTCACGATGCGCAGCAGAAAATCCACCGCCCCCATCAGCACATAGCACTCCAGCACTTCCGGAAAACCGCGAATCGCCTCGGTGAATTCAGTGAAGTTGGACCGACCGTGGGCGTTGAGTTTGACCTCGGCGAAGATCTGCGTGTTGAGGCCGATCTTCTTGCGGTCCAGCAAGGTGACCTGGCCACGGATCACCCCCTCTTCCTTGAGCCGCTGGATACGCCGCCAGCACGGCGATTGAGACAGGCCCACTTGCTCGGCGATCTGCGCACTGGACAGCGAGGCGTCCTCTTGCAGCAGGGCCAGGATACGACGGTCGTAGGCGTCCAGCTCGCTATGCATAAAAATACCTTTGATAGTCGATATATTGAATTGAGTAATTCATATAGCGGCCAATATGGCTGATCTTAGATAAGAAATCTCCCGTGCCGAATGTAAAAATTTCTCTAGTCGAATCTGGAGAGCCAGCATGCACGCCGTCGAAACCGTCCACCCCGCCACCCGCGTCGATGCGTGGGCCGTCAACAGCGCACATTGCCAGGCGCATTACCGCATCGTCGCCGAAGCTGAGCCGGACGTGCTGTGCCGCGTGCTCAACTATTTTGCACTGCAGTTCCTGACGCCCAGCCAGGTCCAGGTGAACCGCGAGGACGACCTACTGAGCGTGGATATCGTGATGAATGGCCTAAGCTGGCACCGGGCCCAGGTGATCGGTGAAAAGATTCGAAATGTGATCAGCGTGTGCAGCCTGGAACTGTGGGCAGCTGATTCCGTGGAGCCTCAAGAGCGGGTAGCCGTCGCGCTGTAAAAGCCTGCAATACAAGCCGGGAGGCGCTGAGTCATGGGCTGACTAGCCTTGGGATTACGCCCCAAGCCAGCCCAGGAAACCTGCAATGCCCGTTGATCAACCTTTGGAACTGCATCGGCTGTTACCCGCCATGGTCGACAGCGGCGTGATAACACCCGAAACCGCCCGGCAGTTGTCTGCGCTACCCGCCAACAATGCGTTGCACCCCTTGGAGTGCATTGCAGCACAGGGGCCTTGCCTGGAAACCCTGACGCAATGGCTTGCCCGGCACGTTGGGCAGCCTTATCTGCGCATCGATCCGTTGAAGATCGACGCGGCGACCGTGGTGCCATTGATGTCCCACGCTTTCGCTTTACGCCACACCATTCTCGCGGTGGCCGTGGACGCGCACACCGTGACCATCGCCAGCGCCCAGCCCGGCATCACCGCCTGGGAAGCCGGCCTGGCACAGGTGCTCAAGCGTTCGATCAAACGCGTGGTCGCCAACCCACAGGACATACGGCGCTGCATCGGCGAGTTTTACCGCTTGGCCAAGTCGGTCAGCGGTGCCGATCAAAAGTCTGCTGTGCCTGGCACTGCCGAACTGCTCAACCTCGGCGCCCACGACAAGGAGCCGGATGCCAATGACGCGCATATCGTCAATATCGTCGACTGGCTGCTGCAATACGCCTTCGGCCAGCGGGCCAGCGATATCCACATCGAACCCTGCCGCGACCAGGGCCGCGTACGTTTTCGCATCGATGGGTTATTGCACGACGTCTACCAGTTCCCGCCCCAGGTCACTATGGCTGTGGTCAGCCGCCTCAAAAGCCTGGGCCGGATGAATGTGGCAGAAAAGCGCAAACCCCAGGATGGGCGAGTCAAGACCAAGAGCCCCACAGGCACCGAGGTGGAACTGCGCCTGTCCACCTTGCCCACTGCGTTTGGCGAAAAACTGGTAATGCGCATTTTCGACCCACAGGTCCTGCTCAAAGGCTTTGACCAGTTGGGTTTGTCTGCAGATGATCAGCAACGCTGGCACGCCATGACGCGCCAGGCCAATGGCATCATCCTCGTCACCGGGCCTACGGGTTCGGGCAAGACCAGCACCCTCTACACCACGCTCAAGCAACTGGCGACCCGCGAGGTCAACCTGTGCACGGTGGAAGACCCGATCGAAATGGTCGAGCCCGCCTTCAACCAGATGCAGGTACAGCACAACATCGATCTGACCTTCGCCAGCGGCATTCGCGCCCTGCTGCGGCAGGACCCGGACATCATCATGATCGGTGAGATTCGTGACCAGGAAACGGCCGAAATGGCGATTCAGGCCGCGTTGACAGGGCATTTGGTGCTGTCAACCCTGCACACCAACGATGCACCCAGCGCCATCAGTCGCTTGCAGGAACTCGGCATTGCTCATTATTTGATCAAGGCTACGCTGATAGGCGTAATGGCACAGCGGCTGGTGAGGGTGTTGTGCCCTCACTGCAAACGCGCTGTGAAAGACACTGAAGCCCATGAGGCGGTCGGGTGCGCGGAGTGTCGTGACAGTGGCTACCGGGGCCGGGCCGGCCTCTATGAAATCATGGTGGTGGACGAAGCACTCAAGGGCTTTATCACGCCCGGCGCCGATATACACGCGCTACGCCGCGCGGCGCTTGAACAAGGCATGTGCAGCCTGCGCATGGCCGGTATCGACAAGATGAACGCCGGCCTCACCACCCTGGCTGAAGTCTTGCGCGTAACGCCTGGGGATTCAGAAACAAATCCTTTGATTGTCGGGGCATGAAACCGTTCTTATCCGTGACGAGACCGTTACAATCGGCCGAACGTCGTTTCACTGACACTTTCAGATAGGGAATCGTTATGCAGATCGGAACCGTACTGCTTCTTTTCGTGGGCCTGGCCGTGGCCATCCTGTTCATGGGCTTCAAGGTGGTGCCCCAGGGCTACCAGTGGACCGTCGAACGTTTCGGCCGCTACACCAACACCCTCAAGCCCGGCCTCAACATCATCATCCCGGTCATGGACCGCATCGGTCGCAAGATCAATGTGATGGAGAGCGTGCTGGATATTCCGCCCCAGGAAGTCATCACTGCCGACAACGCCACCGTGCAGATCGATGCCGTGTGTTTCTTCCAGGTGGTCAACACCGCCCAGGCCGCCTACGAGGTCAATAACCTCGAACATGCCATCCGCAACCTGCTGCAAACCAACATCCGTACCGTATTGGGCTCCATGGAGCTGGACGCCATGCTCAGCCAGCGCGACGGCATCAACGAAAAACTGCTGAAAACCGTGGACGAAGCCACCGCGCCGTGGGGCATCAAGATCACCCGTATCGAGATCAAGGACATCAGCCCGCCCGCCGACTTGATGGCCGCCATGTCCGGTCAGATGAAAGCCGAACGGATCAAGCGTGCGCAGATTCTGGAAGCCGAAGGCCTGCGCGCCTCGGCGATCCTGACCGCCGAAGGTAAGAAGCAGGCACAGATCCTTGAGGCCGAAGGTAGCCGACAGGCGGCTTTCCTTGAGTCCGAAGCCCGTGAACGCCAGGCCGAAGCGGAAGCTCGCGCGACGCAGGTCGTGTCGGAAGCCATCGCGTCGGGCAACGTGCAGGCGGTCAACTACTTCGTGGCGCAGAAATACATCGACGCCCTGGGCAAGCTGGCGTCAGCCAACAACAGCAAGGTCATCCTGATGCCGCTGGACGCCAGCCAGGTGATTGGCGCCGTGGGTGGCATCGGCGAGATCGTCAAGGCCACCTTCGACAGCAAGAAAGGCTGAAGCCATGTGGGAATTCCTGCAGCACCTGTCGTTCTGGGACTGGCTGGCACTGGGCACGGTGCTGCTGATCCTTGAGGTATTCGGCGCCGGCGGTTACCTGCTATGGATGGGCATTGCCGCCGCCGCCGTGGGTGTCATCAAGTTTCTGGTGCCACCGCTTGGGCTGGAGTGGCAACTGCTGTTGTTTGCGGTGCTGTCGATATTGACAGCAGTGTATTGGTGGAAACGCCAACGCAGCAGCGCAAAGGCCAGCGACCAGCCGGGGCTGAACGAACGCGGTTCGGAGCTGGTGGGGCGTGTCTTCGTGGTGCACCAGGCGATCGTCGATGGCCGAGGCAAGATAAAAGTCGGTGATGGAGTGTGGATGGCAACCGGTCCGGACAGCCCTGTAGGCGCTCAAGTACGGGTGATTGGTCAGAATGGCGTGGTTTTAACAGTTGAAACTGTTTAGTCAGTGATGGAACTCGGCTGCGCTTACTACAATCATAAAGTACAGATAACCCACCCGGAGTCACCCATCATGCGTCTTAAATATGCTGTCGCAACCCTCGCTGTGCTTTCCCTCCCTGTCGGTTCAGCCATGGCCGACAGCTTCTGGCGCAATGTCATCTCGTCGGGCGCCACCACCGGCTCGACGTACCTGACCTTCAAGGACCACAAGCTGGTAGTCGCCGCCCAGGACGACGCCGGCAGCTTCGTTGCCAGCGACGGCGGCATTCGTGGCCCGTACCTGGAAGCAGCCATGCAGAAGGTTCGCGCTGACAATCCGGGCCTGCAAGCCACGGATATGGAATTGGCTAACGCCATCCTCGCGAAAAATGCTGTGGCCGAGTAACAAACGCCCCATAAAAAATGCCGCTTATTCAAGCGGCATTTTTTTGTCCGTAACATGACGATTCGTTCACGGGCGACAGGCTATATTCAGTCGAGCCGTGTAACCATGCCGGTACTGATACGTCCCTCACTCATTGCCAATCTGAAACGGATGCCTTCGTCGTTATGAGCCAACTGCCCTTTCTGCCGTTTTCCAAACCTACCATTGATGAAGCCACCATCTCGGCGGTCGGCGATGTATTGCGCTCAGGCTGGATCACCAGCGGTCCCAAAGTGCAGGCCTTCGAGGCACAGTTGTCGGAATACTTTGGTGGGCGCCCGGTGCGCACGTTCAACTCAGGCACCTGCACCATGGAAATTGCCCTGCGCATTGCGGGCATCGGCCCTGGCGATGAAGTGATCACCACACCGATTTCCTGGGTTGCCACGGCCAACGTGATTCTGGAAGTGGGCGCCACCCCCGTGTTTGCCGATATCGACCCTGTCACCCGCAATATCGACCTGGCCCAGGTCGAGGCAGCCATCACCCCGCGCACCAAGGCAATCATTCCGGTGTACCTGGCGGGCCTGCCGCTGGACATGCCGATGCTTTACGCCCTGGCCAACAAGTACAACCTGCGCATCGTCGAAGACGCCGCCCAAGCCCTGGGTTCCAGTTGGGATGGCGAGCGCATTGGCGCGACCGGTGACTTCGTGTCGTTCAGCTTCCAGGCCAACAAGAACATCACCTCGTCGGAAGGTGGCTGCCTGGTGTTGAATAACGCCGAAGAAGCCCGTCTGGCCGAAAAATATCGCCTGCAGGGCGTTACCCGCACCGGCTTCGATGGCTTGGACGTGGACGTGCTGGGCGGCAAGTTCAACATGACCGACATCGCCGCCGCCATTGGCCTGGGTCAGTTCGCTCATATCGAAAAGATCACCGCTCACCGCCAGAACCTGGCGCGACACTACTTCAAATGCTTCGGCAGTGACTTCGAAGAGCAATACGGCGCGCAACTGCCGCCCGCAGATTTCGAAAACAGCAACTGGCACCTGTTCCAACTGGTACTGCCGGAACGTCAGGATGGCCTGCCTGCCCGCGCCACCTTCATGGAGCAGATGCAAGCTCACGGCGTGGGTATTGGCTACCACTACCCGCCGATCCACCTGCTGAGCCTTTATCGGGCACAGGGGTTCAAGGAAGGCATGTTCCCGGTCGCGGAGAAGGTGGGGCGTTTGATCGTGTCGTTGCCGATGTTTACGGCGATGACAGAGGCTGATGTGGAGCGGTCGGTGGCGGCCGTAAAAGCGGTATTGAAACACTGACCCTGTAGGAGCCGGCTTGCCGACGATGAGGCCCTCAAGCATTGCAGCGAACTTGAGGCCGCCATCGCCGGCAAGCCGGCTCCTACAGTAGATTGCGGTGTTACTCGCCGATGGCGGCTTTGTAGCCGGCTGCATCCAGCAGTTTTTCCAGGTCAGCCGGGTTGCTCGGCTTGAGCTTGAAGATCCACGCACCGTAAGGGTCGGAGTTCAACAGCTCAGGGCTACCGCTAAGCTCTTCGTTGACAGCAATTACTTCGCCAGCAATTGGTGCGTAGATATCCGAAGCAGCCTTTACCGACTCAACCACACCCGCCTGGCCTTCAGCCTCAAACTGAGCGCCGACTTCGGCCAATTCAACAAACACCACGTCACCCAACGCTTCCTGGGCATGGTCGGAGATACCGACGGTCACTGTTCCGTCAGCTTCCAGACGGGCCCATTCGTGACTTTCGGCAAAACGCAGGTCGGCAGGGATATCGCTCATAGTCTGTGTCCTCAAGAAGAAATGTCAGCGGCCTTTGGCCTGCCGGAAATAGGTTAGATCAAGGTTTTGCCATGGCGCACGAAGGTCGGTTTGACCACTCGAACCGGGTACCACTTGCCGCGGATTTCCACTTCGGCCCGATCGGCAGTTGCCGTCGGTACGCGCGCCAGGGCAATGGATTTGCTCAGCGTAGGAGAGAAACTACCACTGGTGATCTCCCCTTCGCCAACATTGGCGATGCGAACCACTTGGTGGGCACGTAGAACGCCACGTTCTTCCAGTACCAGCCCTACCAGTTTGAACTGTACCCCGGCCGCTTTTTCCGCTTCCAGCGCGGCACGGCCGATGAAGTCTCGCTCGACGGGTTCCCAGGCGATGCTCCAGGCCATATTCGCCGCCAGCGGTGAAACATCCTGGTGAATGTCCTGGCCGTACAGGTTCATGCCGGCTTCCAGGCGCAGTGTATCGCGCGCCCCAAGACCAATGGGTGAAATGCCAGCACCCACCAGGTCGTTGAAAAAACCAGGGGCCTGATCGGCGGGCAGTACGATTTCCAGGCCGTCTTCGCCGGTGTAGCCCGTACGGGCAATAAACCAGTCGCCGTCGGCCTGGCCTTCGAAAGGCTTGAGCTGGTGGATCAGGGTGCTGCGCGATTGGGTGACCAGCTCGGCAATCTTCTGCCGGGCGTGAGGGCCTTGAATGGCGAGCATGGCCAATTCGGGCCGCTCGTGCAGTTGCACCTGATAGCTGCCCAGTTGCGCCTGCATCCAGGCCATGTCCTGGTCGCGGGTGGCCGCGTTGACCACCAGCCGGTAACCGTCGTCGGTTCGGTAGACGATCATGTCGTCCACCACGCCGCCCTGCTCGTTGAGCATGGCGCTGTAGAGCGCACGGCCGCAGCCATGCAAACGATCCACATCATTGGCCAGCAAGTGCTGGAGCCATTCCTTGGCCTGGGGGCCTGTGACATCGATCACGGTCATATGAGATACATCGAACACCCCGCAGTCGCGTCGCACCTGATGGTGTTCTTCAACTTGCGAGCCGTAGTGCAGAGGCATATCCCAACCGCCAAAATCGACCATTTTCGCGCCGAGGGCGAGATGCAGGTCATACAAAGGCGTACGCTGTCCCATGGGTTTCTCCTTCCGGGCTTGGCGAAGGTGCGCAGGGTTGCCGTTTGCGCTGGACACTTCTGATTACAAGGCCTGCAGCCACACACAGCGACCCGATCCGAAAGACGGACCGCACCGAATGCCGCGCATTGTAGCCGCAAGCCGTAGGACTGGCACCTAACCGATTTGCCGTGCGGAGCGACGGATCAGCCCGATCACCGGCAACAGGCCCACCAGCACCAGCGTCAGCGCCGGTAGTGAGGCCCTCGCCCACTCGCCTTCGCTGGTCATTTCAAAGATGCGAACCGCCAGGGTGTCCCAGCCAAACGGGCGCATCAGCAAGGTAGCGGGCATTTCCTTGAGTACGTCCACGAACACCAGCAACGCGGCGCTCAGGGTCCCCGGCAGCAATAACGGCAGATACACTTTGCAAAACAGTCGTGGCCCACTCACGCCAAGGCTGCGCGCGGCTTCCGGTAATGACGGCCGGATGCGCGCCAGGCTGTTTTCCAGCGGCCCATAGGCCACCGCCAGGAAGCGCACTAGATACGCCAGTACCAGCGCGGACAGGCTGCCCAGCAACAGCGGCTTGCCTGCACCACCGAGCCAACCGGACAGCGGCACCACCAGCTCACGGTCCAGGTAACTGAACGCCAGCATGATAGACACGGCCAGCACCGAGCCCGGCAAGGCATAACCGACGTTGGCCAGGCTGATGCCGGAGCGTATCGCCCGGGTCGGTGCCAGGCGGTTGGCAAAGGCCAGTATCAACGCCACGCTGACCGTGATCAGCGCGGCAATCCCGCCCAGGTACAGGGTGTGAAGGATCAGGCCCGAATAGCGTTCATCCAGGTCGAACCGGCCGCGCTGCCAGAACCAGGCCACCAGTTGTACCATCGGAATGACAAAGGCACAGGCGAATACCAGGCCGCACCAGGTGCTCGCCGCAGCAGCCTTGAACCCGTGCAGGTGATACAACGCCTTGCCCCGTGGCCGCTCATTGCTCGGCCGGCTGGCCCCTCGGGCACGGCGTTCGCCATAGAGCACCAGCATCACCACCAGCAGCAACAGGCTGGCCAACTGTGCCGCACTCGACAGGCTGAAAAAGCCGTACCAGGTCTTGTAGATGGCCGTGGTGAACGTATCGAAGTTGAACACCGAAACCGCGCCGAAATCCGCCAGGGTCTCCATCAAGGCCAAGGCCACGCCGGCTCCGATGGCGGGCCGTGCCATGGGTAGGGCCACGTGCCAGAACGCTCGCCACGGCGATTGCCCAAGCACCCGTGCCGCTTCCATCAAGCCTTTGCCCTGGGCCAGGAACGCCGTGCGCGCCAGCAGGTAGACGTAGGGGTAGAACACCAGCACCAGCACGATGATCACGCCGCTGGTGGATCGCACCCGTGGCAGGCGCAGACCGGTGCCGAACCATTCGCGCAACAGGGTTTGCACAGGGCCGGCAAAGTCCAGCAGGCCGACGAAGACAAACGCCAGCACATAGGCCGGGATGGCGAACGGCAGCATCAATGCCCAATCGAGCCAGCGCCGACCGGGGAATTCGCAGAGGCTGGTAAGCCAGGCCAGGCTGACGCCGAGGAGGGTCACGCCGACGCCGACGCCAAGCACCAACGTCAGGGTGTTGTCCAGCAGGCGCGGCATCTGGGTGTCCCAGAGGTGGGACCATATCTGTGGGTCGATGCTTTGCCAGGACAGCAACAGCACGCTCAGCGGCAGCAGCACCAGGGCGGCGACGGTGAAGACCGGCAGGTACCAGCGGCGTTGGGCGGGGTGGGCCAAGGAAAAGCTCTCAGAATTATGAAGAATTTAAAGTCGCCGCTAACCAATGTGGGAGCTGGCTTGTGTGGGAGCTGGCTTGCCTGCGATACAGACACCTCAGTACATCAGTCATACCGAGGTGATCCTATCGCAGGCAAGCCAGCTCCCACACAAACTGCTCCCACATATGAACTGCTGTGTTTTCTAAATGTGCATCAGTTCCAGCCGGCGCGATCCATCAAGCGGATAGCCTCAGCCTGGCGCTTGCCCGCCACTTCCACCGGCAGGGTGTCTGCCACGAACTTGCCCCAGGTCGCCACTTCGGCAGACGGCGGCACGGCCGGGTTGGCCGGGAACTCCTGGTTCACATCGGCAAAGATCTTCTGGGCTTCAGCCGTGGTCATCCACTCCACCAACGCCTTGGCAGCTTCCGGGTGTGGCGCGTGCTTGGTCAGGCCGATGCCCGACAGGTTCACGTGCACGCCACGGTCGCCCTGGTTCGGCCAGAACAGCTTCACCGCCAGGTTCGGATTCTGCTTGTGCAGGCGGCCGTAGTAGTAGGTGTTGACGATGCCCACGTCGCATTGCCCGGCGTTGATGGCCTCGAGCACCGCAATGTCATCGGAGAACACGTCGGTGGACAGGTTATTAACCCAGCCCTTGACGATCTCTTCAGTCTTCTCCGCGCCATGGGTTTCAATCAGGGTCGCCGTCAGCGACTGGTTGTAGACCTTTTTCGCCGTGCGCAGGCACAGACGGCCTTCCCACTGCTTGTCGGCCAGGGCTTCGTAGGTGGTGAGATCACCCGGTTTTACCCGGTCGGTGGAATAGGCAATGGTTCGCGCGCGCAAGCTCAAGCCGGTCCAGGTGTGTTTGGACGAGCGATATTGCAGGGGGATGTTCTTGTCGATCACCTCAGAGGTGAACGGTTGCAGGATGCCCATCTGCTCGGCCTGCCACAGGTTGCCGGCGTCCACGGTGAGCAGCAGGTCGGCGGTGGCGTTTTCGCCCTCGGCCTTGATGCGCTGCATCAGCGGGGCTTCCTTGTCGGTGATGAACTTCACCTGTACGCCGGTCTTCTTGGTGTAGGCGTCGAACACCGGTTTGATCAGTTCGTCGATGCGCGAGGAGTAGACCACCACTTCGTCGGCGGCCTGCACGGTGGTGCTGCCGATCAGGGTGAGTGCCAGGGCAGTCAGGAGGCGCTTGGGTGCCAACATGGGTGCGGTCTCTCATTTGCAAAAAGAGGGCAAATGATAAGGACTCACATTTGGTGGCGCTTGGTGGAGGCGTTACCAGATGTTGCGTAGCCGGCTTTTTGCGGTGGGGCTGAGGGCCTCATCGCCGGCAAGCCGGCTCCTACAGGGGTTGTGTTTCGAGGTCAGGGTTTGGCGAGGTCGGGGAGGTCGCCGGTCAGGCCGAGGGCTTGGCGTACGAAGACGGCCTTGGCTTCGGGCATCTGGTCGACCATCTTCAAGCCGGCGTTGCGCAACCAGCGCAATGGCAGTTGGTCGGCCTGGAACAGTCGCTCGAAACCTTCCATCGCCGCCATTAACGCCAGGTTGTGCGGCATGCGCCGGCGTTCGTAGCGGCTCAGCACTTTCACATCCGCCAGGCGCTCGCCGCGTTCAGTCGCCGAGAGCAGCACCTCAGCCAAGGTCGCCGCATCGAGAAAGCCCAGGTTCACGCCCTGCCCGGCCAATGGATGGATCACGTGGGCCGCGTCGCCGATCAACGCCAGGCCTTCGGCCACGTAGCGTTTGGCATGACGTTGGCGCAGGGGCACGCAAACGCGCGGGTCTGCACTGATCACAGTCCCCAGCCGCCCTTCAAAGGCACGCTCCAGCTCATGGCAAAAGCTTTCATCATCCAGCGCCATCAAGCGCTCGGACTCAGCCGGCGTGGTGGACCAGACGATCGAGCACCAATCTTCCTGCCCATCGCGCACCAACGGCAAAAACGCCAGTGGGCCGGTGTCGGTAAAGCGTTGCCAGGCCGTGCGCTGGTGCGGCTGGCTGCTGCGCACGCTGGTGACGATGGCGTTGTGCAGGTAATCCCACTCGCGGGTCGCGGTGCCGGTCAGGCGGCGCACGGCGGAGTTGGCGCCATCGGCGGCCACCACCAGGGGTGCACGCAAGGTGCGGCCGTCGGCCAGGGTCAGCAGCCAGTCATCGCCGGAGCGGCGCATCTGCTCCAGACGTGCGTTGGCCAGCAGGCCCAGATCACAGTCGTGCAGGCGGTCGAGCAAGGCGTCTTGCACCACACGGTTCTCGACGATATGCCCGAGCACCTCGGCATGCACGCTGGCGGCCGAAAAGTGGATCTGCCCGGTGCCGCTGCCGTCCCACACCTGCATCTCGCCGTAAGGGCTGGCGCGGCGCGAGACGATGCCGTCCCACACGCCCAGACGCTCCAGAATACGCTGGCTGGCGGCCGACAAGGCGCTCACACGGGGTTCGAAGGCGGCCTCGCGGTCGAATGGCTTGACGCTCAGCGGGCTGCCGTCGAGCAGCAGCACCTGCAGGCCACTGCCCTGCAACGCCAGCGCCAGGGCGCTTCCGACCATTCCGGCCCCGACAATCAGCACATCTGCGCGCATGTCCATGCTTTAAGCCTGTCTCGCTGGCGGCTTGCGCCGCACGTAAAGGGTTTTGTCGACTCGCGCCACCAGGGTGCCGGAGCCGTCATGAATCTGAACCTTGAGGTGAGGCAAGTACTTCTCGCCACCTTCGGTCTGCCGGCGAATCTCATCGAGCAACGCGTCGTCGATGGAAAACTCGGCGTACACCGGGCCTTTGCCCGGCGAAACGAAATCGATGCTCGCGGCCTTGTCCCAGACGATGTAATCGCGACCCAGGTTCTCCATCAGCATCAGCATGTAGAACGGGTCGACCATCGAATACAGGCTGCCGCCAAATTGCGTGCCTACATAGTTACGGTTGTACCAACCCAGGCCCATCCGCACTTTGACGTGACGAAAATCGGCGCTCATGTACCGTACGCTGACCCCCGCGCCCAAGTAGGGCGGATACAGGGTCATAATCCAGCGCAACAGCCGCGCCTTGCCCAGGCGCTCGGTCAGCCACTTACGCATCGGGACGCGTGCCCAGGCCCATGGCCTGACGGGCGAACCAGCGTTTGGCCGGTGGCAGCAAGTCCAACCCCAGCAGGCCGAGGTTACGGCCCAACGCCACCAGCGGTTGCGCGCTGCCGAACAGGCGCGTGACCTGGTCGGAAAAACCCACGGTCATCTTCTGGTCCAGGCGTTGGCGCTCAAGGTAGCCCTGCAAGGTCGCCAGGTCGCCCGGCACCGCAGGCCCGGCCAACAAGGCCTCGGCCAGGGCATTCGCGTCACGCAGAGACAGGTTGAAGCCCTGCCCGGCAATCGGGTGCAGGCTGTGGGCAGCGTTGCCGAGGATGGCCAGGTGCGAGCGTACTTGTTCTTCGGCCTCGACCAGGGTCAACGGGTACAGGTGGCGGGCACCGACTTGCTTCAAGGTGCCCAGGCGGTAGCCGAATACGCCCTGCAGTTCGCTGAGGAAGGCTCGCTCGTCGAGGTTGGCCAGGCGCTGGGCGTCCATGCCGATGCGCGTCCAGACCAGCGCGCAACGGTTGTCCGGCAGCGGCAGCAGGGCCATCGGGCCTTCATCGGTGAAGCGCTCGAAGGCTTCGCCGTTATGGGGTTCGCTTGGGGTGATGTTGGCGATCAGTGCGCTCTGGTTGTACGGGCGGGTCTTCACGCCAATGCCCAGTTGCTCGCGCAGGCCGGAACGGCCGCCATCGGCGAGTACCGCCAGGTCGCATTCCAGCACGGTTTCATCGTTGAGGGTCAGGCGGTAGCCATCAGGCAATGGCTCCATGCGGGTGACTTCGGCCGGGCAACGCCAGCTGACCACGTCCTTGTCCAGGCCTTGCCACAGGCATTGACCCAGCCAGGCGTTTTCCACGACGTAACCCAGGGCCGGCACGCCCTCCTCTTGCGCGGTCAACCGTGCGGTGGAGAAGCGCCCACGGTCCGACACGTGAATCTGCTTGATCGGCTCGGCACGCCGGGAAATTTCCTGCCACAGGCCCAGGCGTTGGTAAATCTGACGGGCGCCAAATGACAGTGCCGAGGACCGTGCGTCGTAGCTCGGCTGATAACTGTCACCGGGTGCGAAGGGTTCGATCAGTACGATCTTCCAGCCTCGTGCCTTGGCCCCGGCCTGCAACGCCAGCGCCAGGCTGGCACCCACCAGGCCGCCGCCGATGATGGCGAGGTTGACCCTGCTCATCGGGCGGCTGCCATCAGCGCTTCGATCTCGGCAACGGCCTTGGGCACGCCACCGGTCAGAATTTCACAGCCTTGCTTGGTCACTACCACGTCGTCCTCGATGCGTACGCCAATGCCACGCCATTTCTTTGCCACGTTCTGGTTGTCCGGCGAAATGTAGATCCCCGGCTCCACGGTCAACGCCATGCCCACTTCCAGCACACGCCACTCACCGCCCACCTTGTACTCGCCCACATCATGCACATCCATGCCCAGCCAATGGCCGGCGCGGTGCATATAGAAAGCCTTGTAGGCTTCGCTGGCGATCAACTCGTCAACGTCGCCCTGCAACAAGCCCAGCTTTACCAGCCCGGCCGTGATCACCTGGACGGTCGCTTCATGCGCCTGATTCCAATGCTTGTCCGGGGCGATCTCGGCAAACGCGGCTTCCTGGGAGGCCAGCACAATCTCGTAGATTGCCTTCTGTTCCGGCGAGAACTTGCCATTGACCGGCCAGGTGCGGGTGATGTCACTGGCGTAGCAGTCGATCTCGCAACCGGCATCGATCAGCACCAGGTCGCCATCCTTGAGCACTGCATCATTCTGCTGGTAATGCAGGATGCAGCTGTTGCGCCCGGCGGCAACGATGGAGCCATAGGCCGGCATTTTCGCGCCGCCCTTGCGGAACTCGTAATCCAGCTCGGCTTCCAGGCTGAACTCATGCAAACCGGCGCGGCTGGCCTGCATGGCCCGCACATGCGCCGCGCAGGAGATTCGCGCCGCTTCGCGCATCACCTTCACTTCTGCCGCCGATTTATACAGGCGCATGTCGTGCAGCAGATGATCCAGGGCAACAAACTCGTTCGGCGGCTGGGCGCCCAGGTGCGCTTTAGAGCGGATCACGTTGATCCACTCCATCAGGTGGCGATCGAACTCGGCGTTGCTGCCCATGGCCGAATACACCCGATCGCGGCCTTCGATCAGGCCGGGCAGGATGTCGTCGATGTCGGTAATGGGGAATGCGTCGTCGGCGCCAAAGTCACGGATCGCGCCTTCGGTCCCGGCACGCAGGCCGTCCCACAGTTCGCGTTCGGCATTGCGTTCGCGGCAGAACAGCACGTACTCGCCATGCTGGCGACCGGGCATCAGCACGATCACCGCTTCCGGCTCAGGGAAACCACTGAGGTACTGGAAGTCGCTGTCCTGGCGGTACACGTGCTCGACATCACGGTTACGGATCGCCACGGCGGCGGCGGGCAGGATCGCGATGCTGTTGGGTTCCATCTGCGCCATGAGCGCCTTGCGGCGCCGGGTGTATTCCGCTCTGGGGATATGAATCATGGGCAGATGGGCTTCCTTTCTTAGTGAAGCGACGGCTTGGGCGCAGCCGGCTCAGCGGACTTTTTGGTCTCGGTGAACAGCAACAGCGGCGCGACGCGCAGGTATTCCATCACTTCCATATAGTCGCTTTCGCCGTCTTCGGATTCTTCCAGTGCATCTTGCACCTGAGAGATGGCTGCCAAATCCTGCAACACTTCCTGTGCATCGGTGCTCAACTCCAGGCCGCCGGCGTTCACGCCGAAGCCATGAAGGAAACCTTGGCACCATTGGCCCAGGGCGGCGGCACGTTCGGTGAGCGGCGCGTCGTCGGTCGGCAGCAGCAGAACCACGGTGACGTCGTCACCGGTCAGCTCGCCCTTGACCATTTCCTGCAGGCCGATCAGCGCGTTGCGCACGTTGTCTTCGGGTTCTTTCTCCAGCAGTTCGGCCACATCGGCCAGCCAGTTGTCGGCATCGAAACCGACACCAGTGCAGCTGCGACCCAGCAACACGCCGTGCAGTTCGGCAGGCGAGCATGGGTGGCCGCTGGTGCTCAGCAGTTTGGAAAAAGCGTCGTACGGGGAGTTCTGAATGGGCATGGTGAGCTAGGCGCCAGACGGCGCAATGTCTAGAATGGAGCGCTGTATCCTAGCACCGGCAGACGTACCAAGACTATCGAGGGCGTCAGATCGTTTATCCTGAAGTTGCCATTCATCAGACAAATCCAGTGGAACCCAATGGAAGACACCGACCTGCAAGCGCTGATGGCCAGACTCGAACTGCTAATTGATCGGGTCGAGCAACTTAAGAGTCAAAACGGACTCCTATTAGCTCAGGAAAAGACCTGGCGCGAGGAACGCGCTCACCTCATTGAAAAAAACGAAATCGCCCGGCGTAAGGTCGAATCGATGATTTCGCGCCTGAAGGCCCTGGAGCAAGACTCATGAGTTCAAGCAATAGCGTAACCGTGCAGATCCTCGACAAAGAATATTCGATCATCTGCCCCCAGGAAGAGCGCAACAACCTGGTGAGCGCCGCCCGTTACCTGGATGGCAAGATGCGTGAAATCCGCAGCAGCGGCAAAGTGATCGGCGCCGACCGCATCGCCGTGATGGCCGCGTTGAATATCACCCATGATCTGCTGCACAAGCAGGAACGGCCTGACGTGCAGGCCAGCGGCTCGACGCGCGAGCAGGTGCGTGACCTGCTGGAGCGTGTCGATCTGGTGCTTTCCAGCGATTCAGACGCACCCAAGGGCTGATTGCCGAAGCTGTTTAAGGTATACTCGCCCCACTCCCTGGCGTGTTTGCCAGTCGGCGATGTCCCTGAGCCGATTCGCACTACCCTGGAAGTTGCACGTTGGGCTGGTGTGCATGTCCGCTAGACGGAAAGCCTTAAAGCCTACTGCATCTTCCACCTTGAACTTTCGGGTTCAAGGGCTAAGTCGACAGCGGCTCTGTCGGGGAGCCTGAATTCCCAAACTCAATGCCAGTCTTCGGACTGGCATTGTTTTATGAGCCGGAAAACCATGACCGAACCTGCGCCGCTTTCCCGTCCGCAACTTCGACGCATGTTGCGCAAAGCCCGCCGCGCCCTCACGCCGAGCGAGCAGCGCAAGGCCGCCCACGGCCTGTATCGGCAACTGGCACAGCAGCCGCTGTTTCGCCGGGCCAAACACATTTCCTTGTACCTGCCGACGGACGGTGAAATCGATCCACGCCTGCTGCTGCGCGCCGCCCAACGTCGGGGCAAAGCCACCTACCTGCCGGTGCTCAGCGCCTGGCCACGGACCAAGATGGTGTTTCAGCGCGTGCGGCCTGGGGATAAGTTATCGCCCAACCGCTTCCGTATTCTTGAGCCACGGGTGAATGCCAAACACCAACGCCAGGTCTGGGCACTGGACCTGGTGTTGCTGCCGCTGGTTGGGTTTGATGATGCAGGCGGTCGCCTGGGCATGGGCGGCGGTTTCTATGATCGCAGCCTAGCTTACCTCGCTCGCCGCCAACACTGGCGCAAGCCAACGCTGCTGGGCCTGGCCCATGAGTGCCAGAAGGTCGATCGCCTGGCACAGGCAAGCTGGGACGTGCCGTTGGCAGGCACTGTCACCGATAAGCAATGGTATGTCGCGGGAACGCCGCTGGAACCAGCGACGCCTTGAAGCCGTGTTAACGCTTGAACGGTTGCGGCTTCTGCTGAGCCAGTTCAACGGGTGCATCGGTCTTGTTCGACCACAAGCTTTGCGCATATCCGGTGGTCACGACGCCCAGACCAAACAAAATAACCAAAATCCATAGTAAATCCGGTTTACGTTGCATCGATTGCCCCCCTTCAGGCACCTCGTACACGATGACAACAACGTTCCAAAGTAGTCCGTTGCAGCTGCGTCAAGCTTAAAATCCCGGCATTCTGCGGTAACGTGAACCAACACGCAAACCTTGGCGCCAACCGACTGTCGGTTTGTCATAAAATTGCCAGACAACTTGCCCAACGCCTTTTTCAGGAGCCCCAAAATGGCCTACTGGCTGATGAAATCCGAGCCCGACGAACTCTCGATCAAGGGCCTGGAAAAGCTGGGCGAAGCCCGCTGGGACGGAGTGCGCAACTACCAGGCGCGCAACTTCCTGCGCGCCATGGCGGTGGGCGACGAGTTTTTCTTCTATCACTCCAGCTGCCCCGAACCTGGCATTGCCGGCATCGGCAAAATCGTCGAGGCGGCCCACCCGGACCCCACCGCGCTTGAACCGGAAAGCCACTACTTCGACGCCAAGGCCACCCCAGAGAAAAACCCGTGGAGCGCGATCAACGTGACGCACGTCAAAACCTTCCCCAACGTGCTCGGCCTGGGCTACCTGAAACAGCAAGCCGCCCTTGCCGAACTGCCGCTGGTACAAAAAGGCAGCCGCCTTTCGGTAATGCCCGTGACCGCCGAACAATGGGCGGCGGTGATCGATTTGCTGTGAAGCGTTACTGGATGATCAGGTTGTTGAACAACAGGTCTTCCACCACCGGCTTGCCGGTCTCGTCGTTCATCACTTGTTGAGTCTGCTTCAGGGCTTCCTGGCGCAGCTTCTCTTTGCCTTCGACACTGCTCATGGTGTCGTTGGTCTGTTGGGTAAACAGCGCCACCAACTGGTTACGAATCAGCGCATCGTTGGCTTTGACGGCGGCGGCGGCTTCTGGCCCGGTCACACGCAGGGCGATGTCGGCCTTGTAGACTTTGAGTTTGGCCGTACCGTCCAGCCCGTAGTTGCCTACGAAGGGCGGGGTCAGGCTGATATAGCTGACCTTCGGCGCCTCCCCTTCTTTCGCTTCTTCGGCCTGGGCTGCCATCGGCAAGGTCAGGGCCAGCATCAACAGGATCCACGCTTTCACAGTTCATTCCTCGAATTCGGTTGCCGGGTAGCATAACGCTAGCAAGGCTGAGCACAAGCTTATGGCGGCTTATCAGGCCCGGGCATGCTCGTTGACCCACGGGCGTACCCTCCTACACTTATCGGCCACGATGCCAAAAGGAATAGTCCGATGAAAGCTGTGCTCTGCAAAGCCTTCGGCCCCGCCGAAACCCTGGTGCTGGAAGAGGTCGCCAGCCCGGCGATCAAGAAGAACGAAATCCTGTTGGACGTGCACGCTGCCGGGGTCAACTTCCCGGACACGTTGATCATCGAGGGCAAGTACCAGTTCAAGCCGCCCTTCCCATTTTCGCCGGGTGGCGAGGCAGCCGGCGTGGTCAGTGAAGTGGGTGAGAAGGTCAGCCACCTCAAGGCTGGCGACCGGGTCATGGCGCTGACCGGCTGGGGCAGCTTCGCCGAGCAGGTCGCGGTACCAGGCTATAACGTGCTGCCGATTCCGCCGAGCATGGATTTCAACACTGCCGCCGCGTTCAGCATGACCTACGGCACCTCGATGCATGCCTTGAAACAACGCGCCAACCTGCAGCCCGGCGAAACCCTGTTGGTGCTCGGCGCCTCGGGCGGCGTGGGCCTGGCCGCCGTGGAAATCGGCAAGGCCATGGGCGCCCGCGTGATCGCCGCTGCCAGCAGCGCCGACAAGCTGGCCGTGGCCAAGGCGGCCGGCGCCGATGAGCTGATCAACTATAGCGAGACCAGCCTCAAGGACGAAATCAAGCGCCTGACCGATGGCAACGGCGTCGATGTGATCTACGACCCGGTGGGCGGTGGCCTGTTTGACCAGGCCGTGCGCGCCATCGCCTGGAACGGCCGTCTGCTGGTGGTGGGGTTTGCCAGCGGGCGCATTCCCGAGTTGCCGGTGAACCTGGCACTGCTCAAGGGCGCATCCGTGGTCGGCGTGTTCTGGGGCTCGTTCGCCCAGCGCCAGCCGCAGGACAATGCGGCGAACTTCCAGCAACTGTTCACGTGGTACGCCGAGGGCAAGCTCAAGCCGTTGGTGTCGCAGGTTTATCCACTGGAACAGGCCGCGCAGGCGATCAATGACCTGGGGCAGCGCCGGGCGGTGGGCAAAGTGGTCGTCCAGACCCGCTAACGGACCTGAAATGCAATCCCTGTGGGAGCTGGCTTGCCTGCTCCCACATTTGATCTCCAACACGTTCAAGAACCTCATCCCGACCCACACTTATCCATTTGCGACATGTTCGTAAGAGAACATGCGATTGCTCTCATTTCCTGTGTTTGCAGATAAGAGGCGATGCTATTTTCGATAACGAAACTGTAACATTCGCATCCGCAGTCAAAACAAGAAATTTGGAGCTCTTGAATGTTTGCTTTCTTTCGACCTGCCGCACACCAGGCGCCCCTGCCTGAAGAAAAAATAGACAGCACCTACCGACGGCTACGCTGGCAGATCTTCGCCGGTATCTTCTTCGGTTACGCCGGCTACTACCTGCTGCGCAAGAACTTCTCCCTGGCCATGCCCTACCTGATCGACGAGGGTTACACCCGCGGCGAGCTGGGCCTGGCCATGTCGGCCATCGCGATTGCCTACGGCTTATCCAAGTTTCTGATGGGCCTGGTGTCCGACCGCTCCAACCCACGCTACTTCCTGACCTTCGGCCTGCTGGTGTCGGCGGGGGTGATGTTCATTTTCGGTTTCGCACCCTGGGCAACGTCCAGCGTGACCATGATGTTCATTTTGCTGTTCATCAACGGCTGGGCCCAAGGCATGGGCTGGCCGCCAAGCGGGCGCACCATGGTGCACTGGTGGTCGCAGAAAGAACGCGGCGGCGTGGTGTCGGTATGGAACGTGGCGCACAACGTCGGCGGCGGCCTCATCGGCCCGCTGTTCCTGCTGGGCATGGCCTGGTTCAACGACTGGCACGCAGCATTCTATGTACCGGCCACCGTAGCGTTGCTGGTGGCGGCGTTTGCCTTCATCACCATGCGCGACACCCCGCAATCGGTAGGCCTGCCGCCGATCGAGCAGTACAAGAACGACTACCCGGAAGGCTACAACGCCAGCCACGAAGAAGAATTCAGCGCCAAGGAAATCTTCGTCAAGTACGTGCTGCGTAACAAAATGCTGTGGTACATCGCCTTCGCCAACGTCTTCGTCTACCTGCTGCGCTATGGCGTGTTGGACTGGGCGCCGACCTACCTCAAGGAAGCCAAGCACTTCGACGTGGATAAAACGTCCTGGGCGTATTTCTTCTACGAGTGGGCGGGTATTCCAGGCACGCTGCTGTGCGGCTGGATGTCGGACAAGATCTTCCGTGGCAACCGTGGCCTGACCGGTGTGGTGTTCATGGCCCTGGTGACCGTAGCGACCCTGGTTTATTGGCTCAACCCACCGGGCAACCCGACCATCGACATGATCGCGTTGTTCTCCATTGGCTTCTTGATCTACGGCCCGGTGATGCTGATCGGTCTGCAGGCCCTGGAACTGGCACCGAAGAAAGCGGCCGGTACGGCAGCAGGCTTCACCGGCCTGTTCGGATACCTGGGCGGTTCGGTGGCAGCGAGTGCAGCCATGGGCTACACCGTGGACCATTTCGGCTGGAACGGCGGGTTTGTGTTGCTGGTGGGCGCATGCCTGTTGGCCATCGCGTTCCTCATCCCGACGCTGTGGCACACCAACAGTGTCAGCGAGGCGCGGTCAGCTACCGCCTGAGCAATCCTTGGCACAACGCTTGAGCCGCGCCTCCAGGTTCTTATCTGGCATGGCGTGGCTACGCAGGGCGTTAACGGTCTGCTCGACATAATCGCGAGTCGTGCCGTAACGCCCGCAAGCGCTCTGTAGCACGTGGTTGAGCACGATATCGGGCAAGTTGCCGGCGTAGCTCGGCAGATGCCGCTCCAGGACAAACCCCAATGCCTGCACCTGGCTGCCATCTTCAAGACGGCAACTGAGCCAGTGTGGCCGGTAGGAGGGATAGGGCATTTCGCGGCACCACAGCGCGTAAAGCGAAGCTTCCAGTTGGTCTTCCGGCAAACGGTAGGCGAACCCGCTGCATGAGCCGCCGCGATCCAGGCCAAAGACCAGCCCCGGCAACTCCGGCGTACCCCGATGCTCCTGGGACCACAGGTACAGGCCCCGGTGATAACCGTGGACCCGGGCCCGCACCCGCTCGGTGGACGAGCATTCCGGGCGCCAGATCAAAGAACCGTAAGCGAATAGCCAGACCGGCCCACCCTTATGCCGCGCCATGGTGGCCTGCATCGAGCTCATCAACTGTTCGTGAGTGAGTTGCGGCCCAAGGTCGAGCCGCGGAGGGTAAGCCAAATGCGAGAGATCGGTTTCAATAACGGTCATGGCGAATCGCTTAGGTCTCCTGCGTACTACCAGTTATAGGCAACTTTACCGTAATAGAACGCGCCGCTGTAACCGTACGGCGAAAAAGTGCTATAGGCGAGGTTGCCGCCGCTGCTGGCGAAAGCATTGACCTTTTCCGGGTATTTGTCGGTGACGTTGTCGCCGCCCAGGGTGAAGGTCCAGTTCTTGAGCTTGTAGTCCGCCGACAGGTCCAGCACCCACGCGGCCTTGAAGGTCTGGTCGTTGACCTTGTCCGCCTGGTAACTGGTGAATTCACCATAGCGCACCAGGTTGCTGTGCAGCGCCCAATGGCCGTAGGTGAAGTCGTTGCCCAGGCTCAGCTTGTGCTGGGGCGTCGTGTCGCCGAGCAAACCAATGCGCTCGCGACGGTCGACCCGCACCAGGTTGGCGCCCAGGCTGTCGAGGATGGCCGGGTTGGCCTTCACGTCCGTGACCTTGGTGTGGTTGTAGTTGTAGCCCACGGTGCTGTTCCAGCGGATGCCGTTGTCGAACTGGTAACGATAGTTGGCAACCAGGTCGACACCGTCGGTGCTGGTGTCGGTGGCGTTGGTGAAGTAACGGGCGCTGGTGTAATTGATGTTGCCGACCCCATTGGCTTGCAGGTAGGCAATGGTCGCCGGGTTGAGGTTAAGGTTGGAGGACAGGCTGATGCGGTCGCGGATGTCGATGCGGTACACATCCACCGTCACGGTCAGGTCATCCGCCGGTTCCAGTACCAGGCCGAGGCTGTAGTTGCGCGACTTCTCGGCCTTCAAGTCTTCGGCGCCGAGCAAACGGGCCACTCTGCTGTTGGCTGGGAACGTGCCGGCTTCCTGGATGGTGCTGCCGATCAACTGCGACGAGGTGTAGGCAAAGTTCTGCTGGGCCAGGGACGGCGCGCGGAAGCCGTTGGAAATACTGCCGCGCAAGGCCACCTGTGGGGTGAAGTCGTAGCGGGCCGACAGCGAACCGCTGACGTTGGAGCCAAAATCGCTGTAATCCTCATGCCGCACGGCGGCCGACGCGCTGAGTTTTTCAGTGAAGTTGGTTTCCAGGTCCAGGTATTGGGCCCAGTTGTGTCGCGAACTGCTGCCGGCGTCGGCATCCCGGAAACCACCCAGGCCCGAACTGCCGGTCTGGTAGTAGGACGCCGGTTCGCCCGCTTCGATTTCATAGCCCTGGTGCAGGTACTCGCCGCCAAACGCCACGGAAACCGGGTACGGCAAAAAGCCCACATCGAATTCACGGGACAGGTCCAGGCTGACCTGTTTCTGGTCATTGCTCAGGGTGCCGTTGTCGAACTTGCGCGGCGTGGCCAGGCCCAGGGAGGTGTTGATGGTTTCAGTGCTCAGCGCATATTGGTTCTTGCCGTAGTTGGCCGACAGGTCGTAATGCCAGTCGTAGGCCAACAGGCCGCGCAAGCCCACTACCAGCGAAGTGTCTTCGAGGTTGCCCTTGATCAGCGGCAGGTAGCCATTGGGGTTGAGCGCCACAATGTTGTTGGAGGCATTGCTGGCGCGATAGAACGCGGCGGTCTCGCCACGCCGCTTGCTGTAGCCGCCGAAGGTGTAGAACTCCAGCCCGTCGTTGAAGGCGTAGGCGGAGTTGAACTGCAGTTTGCCTTCATTGGTGGCCGGCTCGCCTTGGCGGAAGACCCGCTGACCATAGGTGGTCGAACCGACGCTCGCCGGCCGCAAGTCATTGCCGGCGCGGTTGGTGTAGTCGTTGTCGGCACCTTCGCCGGAGAGGTTGAAAAAGCCATTGTCGCCCAACGCAAAGCCGGTATTGCCGCTGAGATTGCGCTGGATACCATCGCCCTTCTTGTACTCGCCAAACTTGGTGGAAACCGAACCGCCGTGGTCGTCGTGCTTGAGGATCACGTTGATCACACCGGCAATCGCGTCGGAGCCGTAGCGCGCAGACGCGCCGTCGCGCAGCACTTCGATATGATCGACCGCCGACAGCGGAATCGCATTCAAATCGGCAGGCGCCGAACCGCGGCCCACCGCACCACCCAGGTTGACGAACGCGCTGGTATGGCGGCGCTTGCCGTTGACCAGCACCAGCACCTGATCCGGCGACAGGCCACGCAACTGTGCCGGACGCACCAGCTCGGCGCCGTCCACCAGGCTTGGGCGTGGGAAATTGATCGAAGGAATAAGTCGCGCCAGCACCGCCCCCAGTTCATCGGAGCCAGTGCTGCGCAAGGTGTCGCCAGAGATCACATCGATGGGCGACAGCGACGCACTGGCCGTGCGCTCCTGGGCGCGGGTGCCGGTGACAATAACCGTGTCGAGCTTAGGTGCATCGGCCGCAGCTGTTTCCGCCGCCTGTGCTGGATTGAATCCCACGGCGGTCAGCAAATTGGCCGACAAAATCGCCGTGTACAGCGCGTGTTTCTTGTAACTCCCCATACCGCTCCCCTTGGAATCAAAGTCAGAACGTCAATGCTCTGAATGCATACGATCGATCCGGCTGGCGGGCGGTGGCGGTCAGTTATTGGTTAGTGGCAGATAATCGGTAGTCCGTTGCGATATAGCCTAAAGATATCTATTGAATAAATTAAATACCCAAAAAGAATAAGCGAAAGCATAAGCGCCCGCGCCCGTTCATCAGGATTGGCCCAGGCAATCCCGGTACTTTCAGCCCCGGTTCAGCCTGGGCCGGCGTCAAGCCGTCAAAATAGTGCCCATGTCACGACCCAACTAGCCGCCTTTCAAACCGACTATCGAGGTCGCACCCATGAAAAAATCCACACTGCCTGGCCTGCTGTTCCTCGCCCAGGCCTCTGCCGCCCTGGCCGGCGAAATGCCTGCGGCCAATGACGACAAGGGTTTCTGGTACGCGCAGACCAGCCTCTACACCCGCCACTTTTCGCCCGACCCCGACCACAACAACCACCAGGACCTGATCGGCCTGGAGCGCAATCAAGCGTCAGGGCTGGTGATTGGCGGAGCGACCTTTCGCAACTCGTTCAGCCAGCGCTCGTATTACGCCTATGCAGGCAAGCGCTACGACATGGCTGACTACCCGGTGTATTTAAAGCTCACAGCGGGGGTGATCCAGGGCTATCGCGGCGAATACCGCGACAAGATCCCGTTGAACCGTTTTGGCGTTGCGCCGGTGATCATCCCGTCGGTCGGCACGCATTACGGGCCGGTGGCGGCGGAAGTGGTGTTGCTGGGGTTCAACGCGGCGATGGTGACCACTGGTGTGCGTTTCTGACAGCAACGCAAATCATTGTGGGAGCTGGCTTGCCTGCTCCCACATCAAATCCGCGTGAAGTCAGGGACGGGGGGCGTAGGCGAAGACGTCGGCACGCATCTGGTGTGCATCCATGCCGGCTTCTACCAGCGCGTCCAGCGTGCCGTAGATCATCGCCGGCGAACCGCTGGCGTAGACATGCACGGCCTTGAGGTCGCTGATGTCTTCGCACACCGCTTCATGCAACAACCCGCAACGCCCTTCCCAACCGCACAGGTCGCTGACGACTTTGTGCAGGAACAGATTGGGCAGTTGCTGCCACTGGTCCCAGTGTTCGATCTCATAGAAATCTTCTGGACGACGCACGCCCCAGTACAGGTGCACCGGGTGCTTGAAGCCGGAGGCGCGGCAATGCTCGATCAGGCTGTGCATCTGCGCCATGCCGGTGCCCGCAGCGATCAGTACCAGGGGCCCGTCCGGCAGCTCGGCCAGGTGGGTGTCGCCAAACGGCAGCTCAATGCGCGCCATCTGGTTGCGCTGCAGCTGTTCGAGCAAGTTGCGGGCGCTGTCCTCGCGGGCCAGCACATGCAGTTCCAGCTCGCGCCCGGCGTGGGGCGCGGACGCCAGGGAGAAGGCGGACTTCTCGCCATTGTCCCGCTCGATCATCAGGTACTGCCCGGCGTGATAGCGCACCGCCTTGCCGGCCGGCGCCCGCAGGCGCACGCGCCACACGTCGCCACCGACTTCCACGCATTCGCTCAATTGGCACGACAACTTGCGCAACGGCAACTCTCCCGGCGCCAGCACGCCATCCCACAACACAATGCAATCTTCCAGCGGCTCGGCGATGCAGGTGTAGAACTCGCCATGATCACGCACCTCACCAGCCTGCGCCACCCGGCCTTCCACCAACAGCGCCGCACACACGTGGCACACACCATTGCGGCAGGCCTGGGGGCATTCATAGCCCAGGCGACGCGCGCCTTCGAGGATTCGCTCGCCAGGGACCAGCTCCAGCACAGCGCCGGAAGGTTGCAGGGTTACACGCATCAATCTATTCCCAATTCTTTCCAGATCGCATCGACACGGGCTGTCACGGCTTCATCCTTGACGATCACCCGGCCCCACTCGCGGGTGGTTTCACCTGGCCATTTGTGGGTGGCGTCCAGGCCCATCTTCGACCCAAGGCCCGACACCGGCGAAGCGAAGTCCAAGTAGTCGATCGGCGTGTTGTCGATCATCACCGTATCGCGCTTGGGGTCCATGCGCGTGGTGATGGCCCAGATCACGTCGTTCCAGTCGCGGGCGTTGATGTCGTCGTCGGTGACGATAACGAACTTGGTGTACATGAACTGTCGCAAAAACGACCACACACCCAGCATTACCCGCTTGGCGTGGCCCGGGTACGACTTCTTCATGGTCACGACGGCCATGCGGTACGAACAGCCCTCGGGCGGCAGGTAGAAGTCGGTGATTTCCGGGAATTGCTTTTGCAGGATCGGCACGAACACTTCGTTGAGCGCCACGCCGAGAATGGCCGGCTCATCCGGTGGACGGCCGGTGTAGGTGCTGTGGTAGATCGGTTTGATCCGATGGGTGATGCGCTCGACGGTGAACACCGGGAAGCTGTCGACTTCGTTGTAGTAGCCGGTGTGGTCGCCGTACGGGCCTTCGTCGGCCATTTCGCCCGGGTGAATCACGCCTTCAAGGATGATCTCGGCAGTGGCGGGCACTTGCAGGTCGTTGCCACGGCACTTCACCAGCTCGGTGCGGTTACCGCGCAGCAGGCCAGCGAAGGCGTACTCGGACAGGCTGTCCGGCACCGGGGTCACAGCGCCAAGGATGGTCGCCGGGTCGGCGCCCAGGGCCACGGAAACCGGGAACGGTTTGCCGGGGTGCTTTTCGCACCACTCGCGGAAGTCCAGCGCGCCACCACGGTGGCTGAGCCAGCGCATGATCACCTTGTTGCGGCCGATCACTTGCTGGCGGTAGATGCCGAGGTTCTGGCGGTCCTTGTTCGGGCCCTTGGTGACGGTCAGGCCCCAGGTGATCAGCGGGCCGACGTCGCCGGGCCAGCAGGTCTGCACCGGGAGCATGGCCAGGTCGACGTCGTCACCCTCGATAACCACTTCCTGGCAGACCGCGTCCTTGACCACCTTGGGCGCCATGGCAATGATCTTGCGGAAGATCGGCAGCTTCGACCAGGCGTCCTTCAAGCCCTTGGGTGGCTCGGGCTCCTTGAGGAAGGCCAGCAGCTTGCCGATCTCGCGCAGCTCGCTGACCGACTCGGCGCCCATGCCAAAGGCCACGCGTTCGGGGGTGCCGAACAGGTTGCCAAGCACCGGGATGTCAAAGCCGGTCGGGTTTTCGAACAGCAGCGCCGGGCCCTTGTTGCGCAGGGTACGGTCGCAAATCTCAGTCATTTCCAGTACCGGTGAAATCGGCATCTGGATACGTTTCAACTCTCCGCGCTGCTCAAGTTGCTGCACGAAATCCCGAAGATCCTTGAATTTCATTAACCATGCCACCCGTAAAATAGGCGTACATCCTACCTGCTCTGAGGGCGGCTGGCAGCTTAATTGGCCGTCAGCCCTCGGGATTGCAGCGAACGGAATAACGGTTCCAGGAAGGCCTCGACGTGCCGTGCGCCGACATCAGAGAGGTGATTGTCGTCGGTGTACAGCGCTCGGCCGTTGAGCTCGACCCGGCACAAGCCATCGGCGCCGCACAGCAAGGGCGCGGGGTCGAGCACCGTGACACCGCTGTCGGCCGCTGCCAACTCGGCAAACAGCTGGGAGATAAAAACCTGGCGCTTGAGGTGCTCGGCCACGGGCAGGCCTTCTCGGTCCACCGGCCGGTGCATCATGGCCAGGCGACTGAGCCGGTAAGGCACGATGATTTCCTGCAGCGGCACCTCCTTGACCAGCCAGACCCTGTGGCCTGCGGCCCGCAACCCTTTGATGCGCTCTCGCAGCCCCTGGGCGAAGCGCTGCTCGGCGATGGCGCGCACGTATTGGCCGGTGGCGGGGTCCTTCAGCGCGTGCTCTTTGTCACCGGACATCTGCCCGTAGAGGTACAAGCTCCAGCGCGCCGCCAACACCACATCGCTGAAGGATTGCTCGGCCATCGCCTTTTCCACGCGATGATTGAAATGAGCGCAGCGGGCAATGTTCTCCAGGCCATCCAAAGGCACACAGCCCGCAAAACTGGCCTCGACCAAGCTGATGTCATGCCGCTTGGCCGCTATCTCAAGTGCTGGAATCAAGGCAGTGGCGTGACTGTCACCCCACACCAGCGCGGACACCGAGCTGCCTTTAGGACCAAAATGGCAAAACAGCCGTTCGTCGGGGGTGTCTTTGTCTGCCATGCACGCCATCAACTCAGGGCTCCACTTTTTTGCCTGGGCATAACGCAGGGCCTGCTCGGACAGACGCGACGGCACACCATCGGCCTTGCGCAACGCCACACCGGTTAAGCCCAGGCACAGGATCCCGACACACGCCGCCGCCAGAATCGCCTCGCGCCCAGGCAGCAAGCGCTTTTCCCGAAACGGGGTTTCCACAAGCCGCCAGGAAAGGTAGCCCAACACCAGGCTCAGCAGCATCAGACCGCCCAGCTCCATCGGGCTCAGACCATCAACCGCGGCATAGCTGGCATACACGAACACCGGCCAGTGCCACAGGTACCAGGAATAGGAAATCAGCCCCACGCCCACCATCACCCGTGAACTCAGCACGCGCCCGACCCAGGTGGGTTGCTGGCCGTTGGCCCAGATCAGGCCGACCACACCCAGCACCGGCAACAACGCGGCAGCGCCGGGAAACGGTGTGGCTGAATCGAAGGCGAATACGGCGATCAGTATCAGCGCCATCGACAACAGGCTGACCCCTTGGGCCAGGGCGGGCGACGCACGCCAGTCGCGCACGGGCATCACCGCCAGCATGGCGCCGGCCAGCAACTCCCAGGCGCGCAGGTGCAACAGGTAGAACGCCTTTTGCGGCGTATGGGCCACCGCCCACAGGCTCATGCCGAACGACACCAGCAAAATCCCGAACAACGCCAGGCGCCAATGTTTCAGGCGGCTGGCCAGTAAGGTCAGCAGCAGCGGGAAGATGATGTAGAACTGCTCTTCTACCGCCAGCGACCAGGTGTGCAACAGCGGCTTGATGTCGGAGGCAGCTTCGAAGTAGCCGTGCTGGCGGGAAAACAGCAGGTTGGAGGTGAAGATCACCTGGTAGTGCACTGACCGCCCAAGCTCCTCGTAGTCCTTGGGCGCCAGCAAGAACCAGCCCACGGCCAGGGTGGCCGCCATCATCACAAACAGCGCCGGCAGAATGCGCCGGGCACGCCGCGCCCAGAAATCCACAAAACTGAAGCGCCCCGCCTGGCGCTCCCGCCAGATGATCGAGGTGATCAGGAAGCCTGAAATCACAAAAAACACGTCAACGCCGACGAAGCCGCCCGTGACACCGGGCACCCCAAAATGGAACAGCACCACAGCCAGAACCGCAACGGCGCGCAGGCCATCGATGTCTCTTCGGTAAGCAAGAGCAGTCATAAAACGTAGTCAGCCTGATACGAATGGAAGTGAGCGTAGCCTCGCTCACCTTTTTTGTTTCTTTACTGACACTTATGCCGCACAAACCTCCCTTTTCTGACGCAAAAAAAATGGCGCCCCTTAGGACGCCATTTTTTCGGACCTGAAACGTCGTTTTACTTACGCTTCATCGACAGGAAGAACTCGTCGTTGGTCTTGGTGGTTTTCAGCTTGTCGACCAGGAACTCGATGGCGGCTACTTCGTCCATCGGGTGCAGCAGCTTGCGCAGGATCCACATGCGCTGCAGTTCGTCGTCGGCCGTCAGCAACTCTTCGCGGCGGGTGCCGGAACGGTTGATGTTGATCGCCGGGAATACGCGTTTCTCCGCGATACGACGGTCCAGGGGCAGCTCCATGTTGCCGGTACCCTTGAACTCTTCGTAGATCACTTCGTCCATCTTCGAGCCGGTTTCAACCAGTGCGGTGGCGATAATGGTCAGCGAGCCGCCTTCTTCGATGTTTCGCGCAGCACCGAAGAAACGTTTCGGTTTCTCCAGGGCGTGTGCATCGACACCACCGGTCAATACCTTGCCGGAGCTCGGGATCACGGTGTTGTAGGCACGGGCCAGACGGGTGATGGAGTCCAGCAGGATCACTACGTCCTTTTTGTGTTCGACCAGGCGCTTGGCCTTCTCGATCACCATTTCGGCAACCTGCACGTGGCGGGTTGGCGGCTCATCGAACGTCGAGGCAACCACTTCGCCGCGCACGGTGCGCTGCATTTCGGTCACTTCTTCCGGACGCTCATCGATCAACAGCACGATCAGGTGAACTTCAGGATTGTTACGCGCGATGTTCGCGGCAATGTTCTGCAGCATGATGGTCTTGCCGGCTTTCGGCGGGGCGACGATCAGGCCACGCTGGCCTTTGCCAATCGGGGCGCACAGGTCGATCACACGACCGGTCAAGTCTTCGGTGGAACCGTTACCGGCTTCCATCTTCATGCGCACGGTCGGGAACAGCGGGGTCAGGTTCTCGAAGAGAATCTTGTTCTTCGCGTTCTCGGGACGATCAAAGTTGATCGTGTCGACCTTGAGCAGCGCGAAATAACGCTCGCCTTCCTTTGGAGGGCGGATCTTGCCAACGATGGTGTCACCGGTGCGCAAGTTGAAGCGACGGATCTGGCTCGGCGAGACGTAGATATCGTCTGGGCCGGCGAGATAGGAGGCGTCTGCAGAGCGGAGGAAGCCGAAGCCGTCCTGGAGAATCTCCAGCACGCCATCACCGGAGATTTCCTCACCGCTTTTCGCGTGCTTTTTCAGCAGGGAGAAAATCACGTCCTGCTTGCGCGAACGGGCCATATTTTCTATGCCCATTTCTTCGGCCAGCTGGAGCAGGTCGGTAATCGGCTTTTGCTTGAGTTCAGTCAGATTCATATAGGAATGACGTAATCATTTATGGAGGGGGGAAATTAAGCTTTTGGCTTAATGAGGCCGCGCCGCGGAGAAGGCGACAGGATCGCGTACTAATCGAAAAGGAGTGCGTCGGCGACGGCATGCAGGGGGCAGTGGAGAAACCAGTGCGGGGCCGAATGTAACACCTGAGTTTGGGAGCGTCTAGCCCTGTTTCACGAAAAAGCCCCGCTATTTGCGGGGCTTTTTTGACGACGCTTAGATGTTCGCGTCGAGGAAAGCTTGCAGCTGGGACTTCGACAGCGCACCGACCTTAGTCGCCTGAACTTCGCCGTTCTTGAACAGCATCAACGTAGGAATACCACGCACGCCGTGCTTGGCGGGGGTTTCCTGGTTGTCGTCGATGTTCAGCTTGGCAATGGTCAGTTTGCCTTCGTAAGTGGTCGCAATGTCGTCCAGAACAGGCGCGATCATTTTGCAAGGGCCACACCATTCAGCCCAGTAGTCAACCAGCACCGGGCCCTGAGCCTTGAGTACTTCGGCCTCAAAGGTCGCGTCGGTGACGTGCTTGATAAGATCGTTGCTCATGGATGTCTCCGGATTGTAAGCAAAAAAAACGTGGCCCATCATAGCCGCCCTTCCCCCGTTCAGGAAGCCGCCTCTGATTGAGTCTTGCTATGGTGGTGCATGAGTTTGGGTATAGCTCAACTCACGGCGCGACGGGAGTCACGAAGGCGATGCCGGTGCGCAATGCCGCGTTGCGTACGTGTTCCTGCATGGCTTTCTGCGCGGCAGCACTGGCGCGCCGGGCCAGGGCACGCAAGATCTTGCGGTGTTCCTGCCAGGTCTCCATGGCCCGCTCCGGCCGGATAAACGGTAGTTTCTGGCTCTCCAGGAATACCTCGGCACTGGCACTCAGGATGCTCACCATCGCCTGGTTGCCGCTGGCCAGCAGAATGCGCTGGTGGAATTCGAAGTCCAACCGCGCCGCCGCTTCAAAGTCACCCGCCTTGAGCACCTTGCGCATCGCTTCAACATTGTCTTGCAGGCTATCAAGCTCATCGAGTGTCAACGTGACCGCCGCCAGCCCTGCCGCAAAGCCTTCGAGGGCATAGCGCAACTGAAAGATATCCAGCGGCGTGGCCTGCGCCGCAAAAGGCCAGGCAAACCCCGGCGACTCCTCCACCGCCTGCACGAACACCCCTTTGCCCGGTTGCACACTGACCACCCCCAAGGCGCTCAGAGATGACAGCGCCTCGCGCAAAGACGCCCGGCTGACCCCCAACTGCACCGCCAGGTCGCGCTGGGACGGCAGGGCATCACCCGGCCCGAAGCCTTGCTCATTGATCAGTTTGCGGATGGCCTGCAGGGCCGCTTCCGGTACGGCTTGGGCGATGGAATTCATGGAAAACTCAAGGTTGCAGTCAACGGTGCGGCTAGTTGTAAAGCTATTCGCAGCCCACGGCAAGCCACGCCCCAAAGGGGCTCGCGGGGTTTTGTCGACGCTCGAAAAGGGTGCGAAAAATCTGCGCACTGTTCAGACCAGTAAGACCACCGCACCTCAACAAACACCAGCGTTGCAAGCCAACTTGAAGGGGCTGGCATGGGCTGTGCACTGGACCAAGACAGATTTCCCTTCGCCCTTCCCGGAGAGTTGCCATGACCAAGCGCTACAGCGCCCTGCTCACAGCCCTGTTTGCCAGCCTGATGCTGAGCCAGGCCCCCGCCCAGGCCAACGGTCTGGACGATATCGTCGCCCGTGGCACCCTCAAGGTCGCCGTGCCCCAGGACTTCCCGCCGTTCGGTTCAGTCGGCCCGGACATGAAACCCCGCGGCCTGGACATCGACACCGCCAAGCTGCTGGCCGACCAACTCAAGGTCAAGCTGGAACTGACGCCCGTCAACAGCACCAACCGTATCCCGTTCCTCACCACTGGCAAGGTCGACCTGGTGATTTCCAGCCTGGGCAAGAACGCCGAGCGTGAAAAAGTCATCGACTTCTCCAGGGCCTATGCGCCGTTCTACCTGGCTGTGTTTGGCCCGCCTGACGCGCCTGTCAGCACCACCGACGACCTCAAGGGCAAGACCATCAGCGTGACACGCGGTGCGATCGAAGACATCGAGCTGACCGCCGTAGCCCCCAAGGAAGCCACCATCAAGCGCTTCGAAGACAACAACTCGACCATTGCCGCCTACCTGGCCGGCCAGGTCGACCTGATTGCCAGCGGTAACGTGGTGATGGTGGCGATCAGCGAACGCAACCCCAAACGCGTACCTGCGCTGAAGGTAAAACTCAAGGACTCGCCGGTGTACGTGGGCGTGAACAAGAACGAGCCGGCGCTGCTGGAAAAGGTCAACCAGATCCTGGTCGCCGCCAAGGCCGACGGCAGCCTGGAAAAGAACGCGATGCAATGGCTTAAAGAGCCGCTGCCCGCCGACCTTTGACGCAACGGAGCTGATTGATGGCGTATCAATTTGACTTTGTGCCGGTGCTGGCCAATACCGACCTGCTGTTGCGCGGCGCGCTGTTCACCCTGGAACTGACGGCCATCGGCGCGATCCTGGGGGTGGCCCTGGGCACCGTCGGCGCCGTGGTGCGGGCGTGGAAGATCCAGCCGTTCGCCTGGTTCTTCGGGGTGTATGTCGAGTTGATCCGCAACACGCCGTTCCTGGTACAGCTGTTCTTCATCTTTTTTGGCCTGCCGTCCCTGGGGCTGAAAATCACCGAGTGGCAAGCCGCAGTGTTGGCGATGGTGATCAACCTCGGCGCCTACTCCACCGAGATCATTCGCGCAGGCATCCAGGCCGTTCCACGTGGCCAACTGGAAGCGGCGGCAGCGTTGGCAATGACCCGTTTCGAGGCGTTCCGCCACGTGGTGCTGCTGCCGGCGCTGGGCAAGGTATGGCCGGCCCTGAGCAGCCAGATCATCATCGTGATGCTCGGTTCGGCGGTGTGTTCGCAGATCGCCACTGAAGAACTGAGCTTTGCCGCCAACTTTATCCAGTCGCGCAACTTCCGCGCCTTTGAAACCTATGCACTGACCACCCTGGTGTACCTGTGCATGGCGCTGATGATTCGCCAGTTGCTCAACTGGATCGGCCGCCGTTACGTGATGAGGAACAGCCGATGAGTGATTTCTCTTTCTGGGACATCGTGCGCAACCTCGCTACCGGCCTGCAATGGACCTTGCTGCTGTCGCTGGTGGCGTTTGTCGGCGGCGGGGTGATCGGCCTGCTGGTGATGACGATGCGCATCAGCACCAAGGCCTTCCCGCGCAATGTGGCCCGTACCTATATCGAACTGTTCCAGGGCACGCCATTGTTGATGCAGCTGTTCCTGGTGTTTTTCGGCATCGCGCTGCTCGGTGTGGATATCTCGCCCTGGCTGGCAGCTGCGATTGCGCTGACCTTGTTTACCAGCGCCTACCTCGCCGAAATCTGGCGAGGCTGCGTCGACTCCATCGCCCACGGGCAGTGGGAAGCCTCGGCCAGCCTGGCGCTTAACCCGCTGGAGCAACTGCGCTACGTGATCCTGCCCCAGGCCCTGCGAATTGCCGTGGCGCCCACCGTGGGTTTCTCGGTGCAGGTGATCAAAGGCACCGCGGTGACCTCGATCATCGGCTTCACCGAACTGACCAAGACCGGCGGCATGCTCGCCAACGCCACCTTCGAACCCTTCATGGTCTACGGACTGGTGGCCCTTGGTTACTTCTTGCTCTGCTACCCCTTGTCCCTCAGTGCGCGCTACCTGGAAAGGAGACTGCATGCCTCTGCTTAGAATTTCCGCCCTGCATAAGTATTACGGCGATCACCATGTGCTCAAGGGCATCGACCTGACCGTTGAAGAAGGCCAGGTGGTGGCGATCATCGGCCGCAGCGGCTCGGGTAAATCCACCTTGCTGCGTACCCTCAACGGCCTGGAATCGATCAACGACGGCGTGATCGAAGTCGACGGCGAATACCTCGACGCCGCCCGCGCCGACCTGCGCACCCTGCGGCAGAAAGTCGGCATGGTGTTCCAGCAGTTCAACCTGTTCCCGCACCTGACGGTGGGCGAAAACGTCATGCTCGCGCCACAAGTGGTGCAGAAGGTGCCCAAGGCCAAGGCGGCCCAGTTGGCCAAGCAGATGCTGGAGCGCGTCGGGCTGGGCGAGAAGTTCGACGCCTTTCCTGATCGCCTGTCCGGGGGCCAACAGCAACGCGTGGCGATCGCCCGCGCCCTGGCCATGTCACCCAAGGTGCTGCTGTGCGATGAAATCACCTCCGCCCTCGACCCGGAACTGGTCAACGAAGTGCTCAGCGTGGTGCGTCAACTGGCCAAGGACGGCATGACCTTGATCATGGTGACCCACGAAATGCGCTTTGCCCGGGAAGTGGGCGACAAGCTGGTGTTCATGCACCAGGGCAAGGTGCATGAAGTGGGGGACCCCAAGGTGTTGTTCGCCCACCCGCAAACGCCCGAGTTCGCCAACTTCATCGGCTCGGTGGAACAGGCAGACTGACCAGCTCGAAACTGCCCTGCCCCTCCAGCACCGTGTAGCTGCGTACGCGCAGGGCGTCGGCGGGCAGGTCGGTATCGATCTCAACCTGGGCCGTCAATCGACGACCAACCCAGGGCGCCGACAGTATCCGGCCCGGCAGTAGCTGGCCGCCGGACTGCTCCCCCATCATTGCCCACTCCACCGCACGTCCATCCAATTGGGCATGCTTGAGGCTTATTCGAAAGCGCCCCTCGCGCCCAAAGCGAAAACTCTCCCCATCGGCCGCTGTACCGTTGAAGCGCAACGCCATTGTCGAGGGCTCCACGCACAGAATGTTCAGATGCACCGTGCGCGTGCCCATCGCCACCGAAGCACGTTCAACCAGGCGCTCACTGCGGATAGCACCATAATCGACACGAGGCTGGCTGATGGACAATCGACAGTCATTTGCCCGTGCACTCAAGGCAATTACCGCCCCACACAAGAGCAGGCCCAAATGCATTGCTTTAACGGCCATGGCACACCGCCGACGTGGTTTCATACAGTTTGTCATTGTTGAGTTCTGCTTCGGGGGCCAGGCGCAGTTGGCAGGAGGATGAGTCAGACAGTGAAACCCGCAGGCTCTGCGGCTCTCTGACGTCACTCAGGAAAATCATGCCATCACCCACCACGCTGGTCAGGAAGCGGTTATCCGCGCCGAACACCGACGCGCCCTGGGGCAGTGGCCGACCTTGCTCATCGCTGGCCTTAAGCAACACGCGGCGCACCTTCACCACCTCGAAGTCGACGGTATTGAACGACCCTCGGCCGGCGGCAATCACCTGAGTGCCATTCTTCAAATCGACCCGCTTGGGCAGGGATCGGGTTAGCACTTCGATACGGCTGTTGGTGTAGGCCGGCAGGCCGGCGATGACCGCCTTCCCACGTGGGTCGGTCCAGACCGGGCCTTGAGGGGTGTCGATTCTTGCCGAGCCGATGTCGCCCACCGAGACGATGCCGAATGTGTCCTGGACCGTGTAGGGCGAGAAGGTCACTCCACGCTCGTGCGCCACGACACCGCCGCGCAACTGCCCCGAATAACTGGTGCTCTGCGAGTCACGGCTGGCGCCCAGGCCGACCTGGGTATAACGCGGTATCAGGTTGAGTTGGCCGCGCACCGATTGCTCCCGGGCCTTGAAGTCCCGCTCGCTTCCCACTTCGTAACTCACCGCGTCGTTGACCCGCTCACTGAGCGCCGTCCCGGCGTTGAACTGCTGGCCCCGACGACTGGCATAACTGCTGACGCGACGATCACCGCCCAATGGCACACTGACCTGCAGACGCAAGGAAAGCCCCTCATCCAGTGCTGTCTCCCGCCTGCGGTTTCCCGGTGTGGCGTCGTGCCTCGCCCCTCGACCGCCAACCTGTGAATCGGCAATCAACGCGACGTCCGTGCCACTGAACGATTTGTTCCATGATGCAAAAACATGCTCCACCGACCGCCCATCAAATTGGGCGCTGCGCGTATAGCCCAGGGAGAACCCACCCATCACAGGGTCAACCCAACTGAGGCCCGCCGTGTATTGGTTCTTGAAACGGGAATTGAGATCGCCCGCCCTGAGCGTTCGACCGGTTTCAACTACTTCGCGATAGCCAGGGGTCTGATGGGTGGCACTCAGGTTAAGGTCAAGGTCGGCGTACACCGGGCTGCTTACCGACAGGGTACTGCGGGCCCCGGAGACTGATTGGCGGTTGTCCCGGGATACGTTCTGACGTGCGGCCACATTTACCCGCTGAAAAAAAACGCTGCCCAGGGTGCCGCCCGCCGCCCAGTAATCTTCGGCACTCAACAGGCCCAGGCCCAAGCTTGAATCACGCCCCAGGCCCCAGGTGCCACTGCCCATCGCAAACATTGGGGTATGACTGTCACCGTCCGAAAGCCCCCGCACCTTGCCCACCGAAAAGTAATAGCCGGGTGCAGCAGGCGCTACGCCCCTGAACGACGCCGCCGACACCACAAAACTACGCTTTGCGCCTCGTACATCGATCACGGTGACGTCCAGGTCGCTGGTGCCGTTGAGCAACGGCAGTCCGGTCAGCCGAAAAGGCCCTTCAGGCACCAGCGTGCTGTGAATCAGCACCCCGGACTGGCGGACTTCAATACGCGACTGGCTCTGGGCAAGGCCCTCGACCACTACGTTGTTTGCGCCTGCCTGGGTTCGGGACAGTCCATCGGGGGATAACTGGAAACCCGAAAACTGCGTACCCCCGAATACCGGATTACTACTGGACAACTGCCCCACCTGGAAGGTTGATTGCAGCGCAGCCAGATCCCGCTGGGCATAGGCATAAAGGTGTTCGGTACGCGACTCACCGTTGTCGGAAACATAAAATTGGCGGCTTCGCACAATCCAGTCCCCCAGGTTGAAACCGGCCTCCGTGTAGGCCGACACAAACCGGCTGGGTTCGCCCCGTGTACGGCTGTCAAAACCCAGCACGTCGTAATTGAACACGGCGGCCGTGCCCCCCGACGAAAAGCGCCCAGCCTCCCATTCGGGCTCGCGCAACGATTGGGTTGGCACGACCAGCACCACCTCGTCATTGCCCGGACGCAACCGCACCATGGTCGTCGGGAACGCGCCAAGAAAATCATGGCAAGCCTGATCCGCTGTCGCCCTTTCATGGGCAACCTCGGCGGGCGTCACCAAACCGGCCTTTTCCAGGAACCCCGGGGTAAAACACAATTGGCCGCGCTGATCGAACCGCGCATCGACCAACCCCAGTGGGTTGCCATTGACCCGCAGCCCCACCACTTGGACACCCTCACGAAAACGCGCGGCACTGCGAAAGTAATCAGAGACCTTAGGATCAATACCATGGGTAGTCAGGGCCGCGAGGTCGAACCCTTCGCCCAGCTCCAAGGCAGACACCAAGCCAGGCAGCCCGCACAGCGTCGCCAGCCCCACGAACAATGAGGGGCGACCAAGCCAGAGCGTGGCGAAACCGTTGCTGGCTCGCGTTGTTAGGTTGGACATGGCCCCCTCAACCCTCGCTGGCGTTGATAGGAGCCTGATAGCTGTCGGCTGCAAACCCATAGACCGTAGCCGGCTGGATCTCAACGGTCGTCCCCTCAAGCCGGCCTTCCAGCCGTGCCGTCAGGGTTTCCCCCGGCAAAATGTAAGTGCGCGGCAACGTGGCCAGCCCATTGTGTGGCAGCAACTTCACATCAGGTGCCAGCCGTACGACGTACGCACTGCTGTTGTGAACAACCAGGCGTTCGCCATCACGGGCCCACCTCAGCAGCTCCCAAGGGGTGGCGTGTCGGGGCAGGCCCTCTGGGTGCAGGATCAGCGGCAGGTTCTGTCGCAGGGTGATACCAATGGTCGCAGCGCCCGCAGCCCGAGCCTGAGGAATGCCTTCAAAGGACACACGCTTCAAACGCTGGGTCTTCAAGGGCTCCTTGAGTGTGCTGATGAAGCGCACTAACTGCGTCTCGCCCGCCTCTACACGGGTGATGGGTGGGGTGACGACAAGCAAGGGTTCCTGATCTTCCGGGAGGCTCTCCACCACTGAATGAAGCAGTGCAGGGCCATCATCCGTGTTCTTCACATTAAGGGTGGCCTCACCCTCCTCCTCATAAAGAACAATCAACGTGGTTTCAGGCCGCATGCCGTCCGCTACAGTAATACCCGGCAAACAGCCGTTAACCATTGCACTTAAAGCAAAAGCCTTACTTATTATGGAAAGACCGCGCACTTAGTTCCCCCGGAGCTGGCCACGCCAACTTCTAATAATCAAACACCCACACAAAAACAGCCGACAAGAAACAAATGGATTCTTTATCGGCTGTTGCCAACTATTTAGAGGTAGCTCAATACCAGTGTGGCGCGCCCATCAATGGAAACGTCGCGGCTCAGGTCCAGATCCTGCGCTTTGTTGATAACAGCCTTCACGGCGATGGTGCCAGTCAACTGGGCAATCGATGCCGGTGTTGCTGCGGTGCCGCTGCGCCACGAGTACTGAGCAGGCGCTTGGGCAACTTTGCCATCGCTGTTCTGCCAGGCTCCCGTGCCGGTGCGCATGATTGGGTTGAGCACCAGGCCCGGAGCCCTCAGGTCCTTGAGCGTGATCGAGTAGCCTCCGGTTCGCCGGGCGCCTGTGGAGCCAAGGCCGTAGTTCTGCGCTTCGCTAAAGCCCGTACCCAGGATACCGGGCACCTTGCTACCGGCCTGCAGATCGGTGAAGGTCAGGCCAAACATCGCAGGCGTGGCCCCACAGCTGACCACCAGGGAAGTGCTGCGCTCCTCACGCGGGTTGAACGCCGTCTGGGACAACTCACCCGACCGTATGACGCCGTAATCGATAATGCCGCTGCCGGTCAGGCTGAGGTTGCAGGACGCCGGGGTAATCGTCCCTCTTACCACCAATTGCGCACTGGTGGTGGCTTGTGCACTGACTGCCACAGACAAGCACGCCAAGCTGATTGCAAATCCAACTATTTTTTTCATATTCGACCTGTCACTGAAGTTTTCCGGTGTATTTATTTTTGCCCTGCCAATACAAATTCATAAATAAATAACACCACGGCAAAATTGCCGAGTGACAGTCTGTCGCTTTGGCACTTCACTTAAGAATAAGACGGAACCTTCTTTATTGTGGGAACGATTAAAACAATAGGTCGCCCGTGCCTGATCAAACAGTAGTCCCAAACATATCAATGGTGTTGCCAGCAGCTTTTAACTTGTAGGCCAAATCGAAATCTTAAGAACAACCACTGAAAGTTAAAGACTCCTACAGAGTCGTCAAACATCTCGACTCAAGCCTGGAATGACAGCCTACATTTCCTACATTTACTTCCCACAAGCCCCCTCAGAGAAATTCCCGGCGCACTACGCGTTGGCGTCAGCGGTCGATCGTGGCACGATGGCAAGGTTATCGACCGAGACCCCCAAACCATGCCGCAATCCCAAGCCAAGAATCTGTCCCTGATCGCCGCCATCGACCTGGGCTCCAACAGCTTTCACATGGTCGTGGCCAAGGCCCAGAACGGCGAAATCCGCATCCTTGAGCGGCTCGGCGAGAAAGTGCAGCTGGCTGCCGGCATCGACGACGAGCGCCAGCTCAACGAAGAATCCATGCAACGCGGCCTCGATTGCCTCAAACGTTTTGCCCAACTGATCAACGGCATGCCCCAGGGCGCTGTGCGGATCGTCGGCACCAACGCCCTGCGTGAAGCGCGCAACCGCGGCGAATTCATCCGCCGCGCGGAAGAGATCCTGGGGCACCCGGTAGAAGTCATCTCCGGCCGTGAAGAGGCCCGCCTGATCTACCTCGGCGTATCCCACACCTTGGCTGATACCCCTGGCAAACGCCTGGTCGCCGACATCGGTGGCGGCAGTACCGAATTCATCATTGGCCAGCGGTTTGAACCGTTGTTGCGCGAAAGCCTGCAGATGGGCTGCGTCAGCTACACCCAACGCTATTTCAAGGACGGCAAGATCACGCCGGCGCGCTACGCCCAGGCCTACACGGCAGCCCGCCTGGAGATCATGAGCATCGAGCATGCCCTGCACCGCCTGACCTGGGATGAAGCCATCGGCTCGTCCGGCACCATCCGCGCCATCGGCCTGGCCCTCAAGGCCGGCGGCCATGGCACCGGCGAGGTCAACGCCGAAGGCCTGGCATGGCTCAAGCGCAAGCTGTTCAAGCTGGGGGACGCCGAAAAGATCGACTTCGATGGCATCAAGCCCGACCGCCGTACCATTTTCCCAGCCGGCCTGGCGATTCTCGAAGCCATCTTCGACGCCCTCGAACTGCAACGCATGGACCACTGTGACGGTGCCCTGCGCGAAGGCGTGCTCTATGACCTGCTGGGTCGCCATCATCATGAAGACGTGCGTGAGCGCACCCTCACGTCGCTGATGGAGCGTTATCACGTCGACCTGGAACAGGCCGCCCGCGTAGAGCGCAAGGCCCTGCACGCCTTCGACCAGGTGGCCGAGGACTGGGACCTCGAAGACGGTGTCTGGCGCGAGCTGCTGGGCTGGGCCGCCAAGGTGCATGAAGTGGGCCTGGACATCGCCCACTACCATTACCACAAGCATGGCGCCTACCTGATCGAGCACTCGGACCTCGCCGGCTTCTCCCGCGAAGACCAACAGATGCTCGCCCTGCTGGTACGCGGCCATCGTCGCAACATTCCCCGGGACAAGTTCGCCGAGTTCGGCGACGAAGGCATCAAGCTGATTCGCCTGTGCGTGCTGCTGCGCTTTGCGATCCTGTTCCACCACATCCGTGGCACCCAGGAAATGCCCCAGGTGACCCTGCGCGCCGACGGCGACAGCCTGGACGTGGTATTCCCCAAAGGCTGGCTGGATGAAAACCAACTGACCCAGGCGGACTTCGCCCAGGAAGCCGAGTGGCTGACGCGGGTGGGTTTCAGCCTGAACCTGCGCTAACCCAAACGACGCCCCCCCTGTAGGAGCCGGCTTGCCGGCGATGGCAGCCTCAAGCCCAGCGACGACTGCACTGACGTCATCGCCGGCAAGCCGGCTCCTACAGGGGTAAAGCGCCAGCATAAAAAACGGCCCTCGATGGGGCCGTTTTTTATGCTGCTGGGTAACGCCTCAATTCACCGACAAAATCGGGCTACCCAACTTCTCCAGCAACGTCGCCTGCGCACTGCGCGGGTTCTGGTTGCCGGTTGGCGTGTTGCGCACGTAACGGCCGTCCGACTGCAGGCTCCAGCTGTGGGTGTTGTCGGTGAGGTAGCTTTCCAGCTCCTTCTTGACCCGCATAATCAGCTTCTTGCCTTCCACCGGGAAGCAGGTCTCTACCCGCTTATCGAGGTTGCGCTCCATCCAGTCAGCGCTGGAGAGGAACATCTGCTCTTCGCCGCCGTTGAGGAAGTAGAACACCCGCGTGTGCTCCAGGAAGCGCCCGATGATCGAGCGCACATGGATGTTGTGCGACACGCCGACAATGCCCGGGCGCAGGCAGCACATGCCACGCACTACCAAATCGATGCGCACACCGGACTGGCTTGCCTTGTACAACGCGCGGATGATCTTCGGATCGGTCAGCGAGTTGAACTTGGCAATGATGTGCGCCGGTTTGCCGTCGAGGGCGAACTGAGTCTCGCGGGCAATCATGTCGAGCATGCCCTTCTTGAGGGTGAACGGCGCGTGCAGCAGCTTCTTCATGCGCAAGGTCTTGCCCATGCCAATCAGTTGGCTGAACAACTTGCCGACGTCTTCGCACAAGGCGTCGTCGGAAGTCAGCAGGCTGTAGTCGGTGTAGAGCTTGGCGTTGCCGGCGTGGTAGTTGCCGGTGCCCAAGTGGGCGTAACGCACGATCTCGCCGGCTTCGCGGCGCAGAATCAGCATCATCTTGGCGTGGGTCTTGAAGCCGACCACGCCGTAGATCACCACCGCACCCGCCGCTTGCAGGCGGCTGGCCAGTTGCAGGTTGGACTCTTCGTCAAACCGCGCTCGCAGCTCGATCACCGCGGTAACTTCCTTGCCGTTACGCGCGGCGTCGACCAGGGCGTCGACGATTTCCGAGTTGGCGCCGGAACGGTACAGGGTCTGGCGTACGGCCAACACGTGCGGGTCCTTGGCAGCCTGGCGCAGCAGGTCGACCACCGGGGTGAAGGACTCGAATGGGTGCAGCAGCAGGATGTCCTGCTTGCTCACCACGCTGAAGATGTTCTCGCTGTTTTGCAGCAGTTTCGGGATCTGCGGGGTGAACGGGGTGTATTGCAGCTCCGGGTGACTGTCCAGGCCGGTGATGCTGAACAGGCGCGTCAGGTTCACCGGGCCATTGACCTGGTACAGCTCGGTCTCGCCCAGGTTGAACTGCTTGAGCAGGTAGTCCGAGAGGTGTTTCGGGCAGGTGTCCGCCACTTCCAGGCGCACCGCATCGCCGTAACGGCGCGAGAACAGCTCGCCGCGCAGGGCACGGGCCAAGTCTTCGACGTCTTCGGAGTCCAGCGCCAGGTCGGCGTTACGGGTCAGGCGGAACTGGTAGCAGCCCTTGACCTTCATGCCCTGGAACAGGTCATCGGCGTGCGCATGGATCATCGACGACAGGAATACATAGTTGTCGCCAGGGCCACCCACTTCCTCGGGTACTTTAATGATCCGTGGCAGCAAGCGTGGCGCCGGGATGATCGCCAGGCCAGAATCGCGACCGAACGCGTCGATACCTTCCAGCTCGACGATGAAGTTGAGGCTCTTGTTCACCAGCAGCGGGAACGGGTGCGTCGGGTCAAGGCCGATCGGGGTGATGATCGGCGCGATCTCGTCGCGGAAGTAGCGGCGCACCCAGGTCTTGATCTTGGTGGTCCAGTGGCGGCGACGGATGAAGCGGACCTGATGTTTTTCCAGTTCCGGCAGCAGGATGTCGTTGAGGATCGCGTACTGGCGGTCGACATGGCCGTGCACCAGCTCGCTGATGCGCGCCAGCGCCTGGTGGGGTTGCAGGCCGTCTGCGCCGGCCTGTTCACGGGCAAAGGTGATCTGCTTCTTGAGGCCGGCCACGCGGATCTCGAAGAACTCGTCCAGGTTGCTGGAGAAGATCAGCAGGAACTTGAGCCGTTCCAGCAACGGATAGGACTCATCCAGCGCCTGTTCCAGCACGCGGATGTTGAATTGCAGTTGTGACAGCTCGCGGTGGATGTACAGGCTGCTGTCATCCAGGTTGGTGACGGCCGCCACCGGGGCCGGCACAGGCGGCTCGGCCACCACGGCGGGCGGTGCGGGCTCCAGCTCCGGCGGGGTCTCGGTGACTTGTTCAACCACCGGGTGAGCGTCTTTTACAGCAACTTCGGAGAGTCCTTCGGTATTCATCGAGTGTTCCTGTGAGGGCTATTGTTGCTCTCTAAGCAATTGGGCAGCGCGGGCGGCGAAGTAGGTCAGAATGCCATCAGCGCCAGCACGTTTAAAGGCAGTCAGGGATTCGAGGATCACCCCTTCACTCAACCAACCATTCTGGATCGCGGCCATGTGCATGGCGTATTCACCGCTGACCTGATAGACAAAGGTCGGCACTTTGAATTCCTCTTTGACCCGGTAAAGGATGTCCAGGTAGGGCATCCCGGGCTTGACCATCACCATGTCGGCGCCTTCGGCGAGATCGGCCGCCACTTCGTGCAGGGCTTCATGGCTGTTGGCCGGGTCCATCTGGTACGAGGCCTTGTTGGCCTTGCCCAGGTTCAGCGCCGAGCCCACCGCATCGCGGAACGGACCGTAATAGGCACTGGCGTACTTGGCCGAATAGGCCATGATCCGCACGTTGACGTGGCCAGCCAGCTCCAGGGCTTCACGAATCGCCTGGATGCGGCCGTCCATCATGTCCGACGGTGCAACCACCTGGGCGCCTGCAGCGGCATGAGACAAGGCTTGCTTGACCAGCGCATCGACGGTGATGTCGTTCTGAACATAGCCGTCTTCGTCGAGAATGCCATCCTGACCGTGGGTGGTGAACGGGTCCAGCGCCACGTCGGTGATCACCCCCAGCTCCGGGAAACGCTCGCGCAGGGCGCGGGTGGCGCGCTGGGCGATACCCTCAGGGTTCCAGGCTTCAGCGGCATCGAGGGATTTGAATTCAGAAGGCGTCACCGGGAACAGCGCCAGCGCTGGAATCCCCAGTTCGACCCAACCCGCCGCTTCGATCAGCAATTGATCAATGGTCAAGCGCTCCACACCCGGCATCGAGGCCACCGCTTCGCGCCGGTTTTCACCGTCGAGCACAAATACCGGCAGGATCAGATCATTCGTCGTCAGTACGTTTTCACGGACCAGGCGGCGAGAAAAATCATCACGACGATTGCGGCGCAGACGGGTGGCGGGGAACAGGCGATTGGCAGGGGTAAAGCTCACGACAGACTCCTGAGCCCGCGTTTACGGGCGAGCGTTGCAGTTATAAGCGGCCATTATGACGAAGGAATGACAGTTGTGCTTATCGATGCGACCTGTAGTCGCATTCGTCGTTTATGTAGGAATTGTTCACTTCGTGACACATCTCGATACTTTCATGAATGTTCGCGAAGGCGTAGGCTGCGCGTTCATTTCGCCAGCACCCCAGACCATGCTTCAACAATTTCTGCATGACTTCGGCTACTTTGCGCTCTTCCTGGGCACCTTCTTTGAAGGCGAGACCATTCTGGTTCTCGCAGGCTTCCTGGCATTCCGTGGCTACATGGATATCAAGCTGGTGATGATCGTTGCCTTTTTCGGCAGCTACGCCGGCGATCAGCTCTGGTATTACATGGGCCGCAAACACGGCCGCAAGCTGTTGGCGCGCAAGCCGCGCTGGCAATTGATGGGTGACAAGGCCCTGGAGCATATTCGCAAGCACCCGGATATCTGGGTGTTGAGCTTCCGCTTCGTCTACGGGTTGCGCACGGTCATGCCTGTGGCGATTGGCCTTTCCGGCTATCCGCCGCTGCGCTACCTGATCCTCAACGGCATTGGTGCCGCGATCTGGGCCGTGGCCCTGGGCGCTGCGGCGTATCACTTCGGCGCCGTGCTGGAAGGGATGCTGGGCAGCATCAAGAAATACGAGCTGTGGGTGCTCGGCGCGTTGCTGGTATTGGGCTTCGGCCTGTGGCTGCGCCGTCGCTTCAAGAACGCGCGCATCGCCCGTGAGGCCTGCGCCGACGCCAAGGCCCGGCTCGCTGCCGGGCAGGCTCCGGTAGAAGCACCTAAGACGCCAGTCGAGTAAGCCGGCTTCTACAGCAGTAGAGGCCAATCACGCTGAGCAGGCTGTAACTCACCAGGCCCAGCCAACCCAGGTTGCTGGCCGGCCACAGCCCCACCAGTGGCGCCAGCCATACCAGCGGCACATTCAACGCCAGGCGTACCAGCTCGGCCTTGAAGGCCCAGGGGCGGTTCTCCAGCGCGACCCCCAGGGTAAACAATCCCAGCGCCATCGCACTCCAGCCCAGGACGAGCGCGGCGGTGGGTAAACCCTCGCCAAAATTCATCAGATAGCTGCCAAACCCCACATACGCCGCAAACTGCAGGGCGATGTACACCTGTTGGCGCACATCCAGCGGCACTTCAAATTTGCGGAACTGGCTCAGGTCCGGCTTGGCCATCGGGTACTTGGCCTTCACATCGGCCGGGCGCCAGCCAGTGCGCATGAACCAGATGCGCAGTTTGTCCCACCAACTCTCGGTACGCCGCGCATCACTCCACAGCTGTGCATAAAACTGCAGGTTGGCCCACAGCGGGTTCCAGCTGGCCAAAGGCGTGGTCACGCCGAAAATTACCGGTTCGTTGTCGTCTTCTTCCTGGAACGACCCAAACAGCCGGTCCCAAACAATGAACACCCCGCCGTAGTTGCGATCCATGTAGAGAGCGTTCTGTGCATGGTGGGCCCGATGATTGGACGGCGTGACGAAGAACCACTCGTACCAGCCAAGCTTGGGCACGTGACGGGTATGCACCCAGAATTGGTACAGCAGGTTGAGGGACGCCACGCTGATAAACACCACCAGCGGCACACCGACAACGGCCAGCGGCAGGTAGAAGATCCAGCTCAGCAGAAAGCCGGTGCTGGTCTGGCGCAGGGCGGTGCTGAGGTTGTAGTCCTCGCTCTGGTGATGCACCGAGTGCGCGGCCCACAGGATATTGCGCTCATGGCCCATGCGGTGCAGCCAGTAGTAGCAGAAGTCGTAGAACACAAAGGCGAATACCCAGGTCCACACGCTTTGGGCCGGCAATTCGAAGAGCGCCAGGTGCTTGAGGGCGAAGGCGTAGGTCAGGATCCCCACCCCCTTGGTCAACAACCCTGTGGTGGTGGACAGCACGCCGGTGCTGAGGCTGTTGATGGCATCCGCCACCCGATAGTTGCGCTCGCCGCGCCAGTGGTCGGCAAGCAGCTCCACCACGATCAAGGCGATGAAAAACGGTACCGCGTAAGGCACGAAGTCCATGGTCTGGTCCGGTTTGTTTTTGTTACATCTAGATTAGGTGCAGCCGCGCAAGAGCCCATTGGCAACAGGTGACAAATTAGTAGACATTTAACGCCATGACCCCAGGAGAAATGCCCATGAGCAAAAAGATTGCAGTGATCCTTTCCGGCTGCGGCGTGTACGACGGCGCAGAGATCCACGAAAGCGTGATCACCTTGCTGCGCCTGGACCAGCGCGGTGCTCAGGTCCAATGTTTTGCCCCCGATATTGCGCAACTGCACGTGATCAACCACCTCACCGGTGAAGAGATGCCCGAATCGCGCAACGTGCTGGTGGAGTCGGCGCGGATCGCCCGCGGTGACGTGAAGGATATTCGCGAAGCCAATGCTGAAGAATTTGATGCGCTGATCGTGCCGGGTGGCTTTGGCGCAGCCAAGAACCTGTCCAACTTTGCCGTGCAAGGCGCCGGTTGCAGCGTCAACCCGCAGGTGCTGGAACTGGCTGAAGCGTTTGCCGAAGCGGGCAAGCCGGTGGGGCTGATCTGCATCTCGCCGGCGCTGGCCGCGAAGATCTACGGGCCGGGCGTGACTTGCACCATCGGCAACTGCGCCGACACGGCGGCCGCCCTGGACAAGATGGGCGCCACCCACCAGGAATGCGCCGTCGAAGATATCGTGGAAGACAAGGCGCGCAAGCTGGTAAGCACACCGGCCTATATGCTGGGCAAGAACATCAGTGAAGTGGCGTCAGGCATCAACAAGCTGGTGGACCGGGTGCTCGAACTCACTCACGAAAACGACTGAGCACCCCATTGAATGGAGTGAGCGGGCTTGCCCCGCGCCGCGGTATACCAGGCGCCTCACGCTTACCTGACACACCGCGGCGCGGGGCAAGCCCGCTCACTACAAGGTCAAGCCAGACGCATCAACTGGGTGAGAAGGCGGTCCAGGGCATTGGCGAAGGCTTGCTTGTCCTTTTCACTATGGGGCGGTGGCCCACCGCCCATCTGGCCCTGTTCACGCAGGTCGGTAAACAGGTTGCGCACCGCCAGACGCTCGCTCATGTTCGCCGGGCTGAACTCCTTGCCACGGGGGTCGAGCGCCGTCACGCCCTTCTTTACCAGCCGATCAGCCAGGGGCACATCGCTGCAGATCACCAGCTCACCAGGAACGGCGTGCTCCACCAGGTAATTGTCCGCCGCATCCGGGCCACTGGGCACTACGATCAACTTCACGCACGCAAAACTCGGCTTGATCTGGCTCTGCCCCGCCACCAATACCACCTCGAACTGGCGCTTGAGGGCGAACTTGACCACCTGATCCTTGGCCGCCCGGGGGCAGGCATCGGCATCGATCCATACGCGCATCCATCCACCCTCTCATTAACAACATAGATCCAATGTGGGAGCGGGCTTGCCCGCGATAGCGCCGGATCAGCCAACACCTACATCGGCTGACACACCGCAATCGCGGGCAAGCCCGCTCCCACATTTTTTGACCGCGTTCGTTCAAGCGGCAATGCGGCGCTTTTCGAGCAACCGACTGCGACCATACAACACCACAATTGCCAGGATCGCCACGGCTTGCGCACTCAGCGAGTAAGCGTCGGCGTGAATGCCCAGCCAGTCAAAGTCAAAGAACGGCACCGGCCGCGTGCCGAAGATGCCGGCCTCTTGCAACGCCTTAACACCATGGCCGGCAAACACCACCGACAACGCACACAGCAGCGCCGCGTTGATCCCGAAGAACAGCGCCAACGGCAGCTTCGCCGAACCGCGCAAGATCACCCAGGCCAAGCCCACCAGCAGCACCAGCGCCGTGGCACCACCCGCCAGCACCGCGTTATGCCCGGCAGGCCCGGCTTGCAGCCACAGGGTTTCGTAGAACAGGATCACTTCGAACAGCTCGCGGTACACCGAGAAGAACGCCAGCATCGCAAAACCGAAACGACCGCCGCCGCCCACCAGGCTGCTCTTGATGTAATCCTGCCAAGCTGCGGCATGACGCCGGTCGTGCATCCACACCCCCAGCCACAACACCATCACACTGGCGAACAGCGCCGTGCAGCCTTCGAGCAATTCGCGCTGCGCACCGCTCACGTCAATCACATACGCCGCCAGCGCCCAGGTGGCCAAGCCAGCCAGCAATGCCAGGCCCCAGCCCGCGTTGACGCTGCGCACCGCCGATTGCTGGCCAGTGTTACGCAGGAACGCGAGGATCGCCGCCAGCACCAGGATCGCTTCCAGGCCTTCGCGCAGCAGGATCAGCAAGCCGGAGATGTAGCTCAGCGACCAACTCAAACCATCGCTGCCCAGCAAGCCGGCAGACTCAGTGAGCTTGCCCTTGGCCACGTCCAGGCGCTGTTGCACCTGCTCGACCGGCAGCCCGTCCTGCAACGACTGCCGGTAAGCCATCAGGGCCTTCTCGGTGTCTTTGCGTACGTTGGCGTCGACGTTGTCCAGGGAGCTTTCTACCAGCTCGAAGCCTTCCAGGTAGGCCGCAACAGACAGGTCATACGCCTGCTCATGGTCACCGTTGCGGAACGCGGCGAGGCTCTTGTCCAAGGTGGTCGCGGTGTAGTCCAGCAATTGCGCCGGGCCACGCTTGACCTGCGGGGGCTGGGCCCGCTGGGCGCGGAACGTGGCGGCAGCGTCGGGGCCGTTGGCGGCGAGCACTTCATTGGGGGTCTGGCGCGCCAGGTCAGCGAGGTTGAACGGCTGCTCGCTCTTGGTCGCCGCCGGGTCGGCCGTGAAACCGGCGATGTAAGTGGCCAGGTCCCAGCGCTGGCGGTCGTCCAGTTGGTCGGCGAACGACGGCATGTCAGTGCCTTCGACACCCAGTCCAAGGGTGTTGTAGATCGCATAGAGGCTCAGGCGGTCCAGGCGCGTGGCGTCACGCAGGTTGGCGGGTGGCGGGGTCATGCCCATGCCCGCCGGGCCATCACCTGCACCGGCGGTGCCGTGGCACACCGAGCAATGCTGGGCGTAGAGCGGCGCCCCTCGGGTGGGGTCCGGCGTGATCGCCGGGGCTTGGCTGACTTCATACGCCACGGCCAGCTTGGCGCCCAACTGGCGGGCTTGGCGGGCGACGGCAGCGCCGTCTTCGTGGGCAGTTACAGCGGCAAACAATTCGTCGACACCTTTGATCAACGCCGCACGCTCTGGCCTCTGTGGCAGTTCGGCCACCAGGCCCTGCAACACCCCGAGAAACTCGACCTGTTCACGGTATTCGGATTCGTCGATAACCTTGCCCGCCTCCACCGTTGGAGGGTAGTCAGCACCGATGTAGTCCAGCAAATGCAGGGCTTGTGGAGCACCTTCAGCGGTAGCGGCCAATAAGTTGAAGCTGCACGACATCAGCGCCGGCAACAGCAGCCAGGCGAGAAAACGAAAGGGGGCAGTCATGAATGAATCTCAAAGGGAAATACGAAGTAACACATTGTCAAACCTTAAAGGGTTTGACTCAAGGCGTTAGTGAGTTGGCGTTTGGAAGGCCGGGCATTTTTAGAAATTCGATGCTGGCATTTTGTGGATTGAATCACATCAATAAGCCATTGTTTTGCCAGTAATGGCGCTTATAATGCCGCGCCCTGTTAGTGCGAAAGGGAATTTCGTTCCTCGTTTTTATGAGGAATTACCACACCGGTTGAATACTTTCAGGGAAGAAGCTGCATGGCATTTCGCGCCTTACCTTCGCTCGCGCTCGTCGCGGTCACGTTGCTCTCCGGCTGTTCGATGTTCCGCAGCTATGACACCGAGCTGCAAGCCACCAACCAGCAATTGGCCACCGGCAACGTCGACGGCGCCCTGACCCTCCTGGAAAAGAACAACACCGGCGAAGACAAAGACCTGCTCTATTTCTTCGAAAAAGGTGAGTTGTTGCGGGCCAAGGGCGACCTGACCGGCAGCCAGACCGCGTGGCGCAGCGCCGATCTGCAAGTCTACAAGTGGGAAGAGTCCGTCAAGTTCGACAGCGAGAAGTACCTCGCCCAGTTCGGCAGTTTCCTGGTCAACGACAAGGTGCGCCGCTACGAAGGCTATGACTACGAAAAAGTCATGCTGACCACCCAGATGGCCCTGAACCTGCTGGCCCTGAACGACTTCGACGGTGCCCGCACCGAAATCAAGAAGACCCACGAACGCGAAGCGGTGATTGCCGACCTGCGCGACAAGGAATACCTCAAGCGCGAGGACGAAGCCCAGCGCGAAGGCGTGACCACCCAGATGAAAGACCTGAGTGGCTACCCGGTGGAAGCCTTGAACGCGCCAGACGTGGTTGGCCTGAAAAACAGCTACCAGAGTGCGTTCAGCCATTACCTGGCTGGCTTTGTCTACGAAGCCCTCGGCGAAAAAGACCTGGCGGCCCCCGGTTACCGCAAGGCTGCCGAGTTGCGCCCCAACACGCCGTTGCTGGAACAGGCATTGCTGGACCTGGACAAATCCAAGGTCGAAGCCGACGAAACCGATGTGCTGATCGTGGTCCAGAGCGGCCTGGCACCGGCACGCGACTCGATTCGCCTGCCGATCCCGATCCCGATCAATGGCAACCTGATCATCACCCCGTTGTCGTTCCCTGTGATCAAGGCTGACACGTCTACCGCGACCTTCGCCCAGATCGGCGTCGACGGCAAACAGCAGAACCTCACCGCCCTCAACAGCACCACTGCCATGTCCCGCCGCGCCCTGCGCGATGACATGCCGGGCATCATCCTGCGCACCACGGTGCGTGCGGTCAGCCGTGGCGTGGCGCAAAACAACCTGAACAAGACCAACCCCATGGCCGGCCTGGTGCTAGGCATCGCCTCGGCCGTGACCGAAGGCGCCGACACCCGCACCTGGCGCACCTTGCCGGACATGACCCAGGTGACCCGCCTGCGCCTCAAACACGGCGAGCATCAGGTCAGCCTGCCCAACGCCCTGGGCGGTACGGTGGTGACGGTCAAGGCCGACCAGCGCTACCAGGTGATCACCTTGCGCGTGGTCGGCAACCAGGTGTTCGCCGGGGGCCTGGCCGCCCATGTCGTGCCAAGCAGCACGCCCCAGGCCATCGCCACACTCAAGCAACCTTAAGGAGCACGCTATGCGTCATTTCATCCTCGGCGCCCTGGCGCTGGTCCTGCTCGCCGGCTGCGCCACCCCGCCGCCACCGGAGCCCGGCAGCGCTGCGAGCAAAATCGTGGTGATGGGCAAGTTCAAGGGTATCGCCGTCGGCGCCATCCGCGTTGCACGCGAGAACGGCTTCCTTACCGCCAAGGTGCAGTTGAGCAACATCACCAGCAGCAACCAGACGATGTATTACCGCTTCGCCTGGCTGGGCGCCGACGGCTTCCCGGTGGGCGACGAAGAAACCTGGAAAGTGCTGAACCTGTACGCCAACCAGGCGACCTTCCTGCCGGCCATTGCCAACCTGCCCCAGGCGGCGGACTTCCGCCTTGAAGTGAAGACGCCTTGAGCCGTTCCCCTTTTACGTTTCAGAGAGAATTCCCCATGTTTGCACGCTTCTCGATGCTCGCTGTCGTTGCCCTGCTGGCCAGCGGCTGCTCCAACACCTCGCCTGTACTGGGCAGCAAGAACATCAGCTACGGTGACACCAAGGCCGTGGAAACGGTGACCAACGAGTTCGGTTCCACCGACTTGCAGATGATCGCCGAAAGCATGACCCGCTCCCTGGCCCAGTCCGGCATCTTGCAGGGCCGCCCGGTGGTGCAGGTGTATGACGTGAAGAACAAGACCAGCGAATACATCGATACCCGCGAGATCACCACGTCGATCAAGACCCAGTTGATGAAGACCGGCACCGCGCGCTTCGCCAGCGACAATACCGACATGCAGAGCCAGGTCGACCAGCTCAAGCTGCAGAACCAGAGCGGCCTGTACAAGAAGTCCACCGTCAGCAAGACCGGCAACATGGTCGCCGCCAAATACCGCCTGGAAGGTTCCATCAGCTCCATCGTCAAGCGTAGCTCGGACTACAAGGACGTGTTCTACAAGTTCAGCCTGCAGCTGATTGACGTCGAGAGCGGCCTGGCCGAATGGATGGACGAGAAAGAAATCCGCAAGACCACGGAGCGCTAAGCAATGCGTGCATGGATCGGCATGATCGGCCTGCTGTGCGCCTTTGGCGCCGAGGCCGCCCCGAAGATCGCGGTGACCGACCTGGCCTACGAGGCGCGGGTCGAGGAGTACATCCACCAGGTTTCGGCGAGCAACAACTACCAGGCGAGTGCCTACAACGCCAGCGGTGCCTCGAACTACAGCGAGTACGAAAGCCGTACCAGCTACATCGAGCAGACCGAGCTGCGTAAGTTCAGCGGTGACATCAAGGGCGAGATCCTCAAGTCCCGCCAGTTCCAGCTGGTACAGGGCACGCCCTACACCGCCGATGCCAAGGGTGACGTTTACGACGTGATCAAGCGCATCAAGGCTGGCCACTTCAAGGGGGCTGACTACGTGCTGTTCGGCACGCTGTCGGACATCGACTTCACCCAAGACATCAACGCCATCGACCGCACCAACAGCTACTCGGCGGTGCTGGGCCTGACGTTGGTGGCGGATTTCAGCCTGATCAACACCCGCACCTACGAAATCACCTCGGCGTTCACCGCCATGGGTGAAGGCCAGGACACCAAGTTGGTGAACAGCCGTGACGTGCGCGTGAGCCTGAACCGGCCGCGTGTGGTGAAGGAAGTGTCGAAAGCGCTGGGCGAAGATGTGGCGCGCCAGTTGGCGGAGCAATTGGGTGGCGGGTACCAGGACCCGGGCAAGCCGGCGTTGCGCAATAACCTGCCGAGGGATGAAGCACCGAAGATTTTGCGCTGAGCCTAGAACTCACTGCCAACACAAAACCAATGTGGGAGCTGGCTTGCCTGCGATAGCGGTACATCAGGTATACCGCTATCGCCGGCAAGCCGGCTCCTACAGGTTTGATCGGGTTACGCCGTTGCGCGATGCAGGCTGGCGAGGAAACCCGCCGCTCCCACGAACAACCCGGCAAACGTACGGTTCATGCGCTTTTGCTGTTTTGGCGTGCGCAACAGACGCAATACCTTCGACGCCAGCCCCGTATAGCCCGCCATTACGATCATATCCACGCTGATCATCGTCGCACCCAGGATCAGGTACTGGATCAGCAGCGGCGCCTGCGGGTTCACGAATTGCGGCAGCACCGCCAGCATGAACACCAAGGCCTTGGGGTTGCTGGCGTTGACCAGGAAGCCGCGGAACATCATCGCCATCGGCTTGCCGATCGGGCGCACCGCCGCGTCATCGGTCATGTCCATGGGCAAGGCGCGCCACTGCTTGATGGCCAAGTACACCAGGTACGCCACGCCGAACCATTTGATCGCATAGAACGCGGTAGACGACGCCGCCAGAATGGCACCCAACCCGCCGGCCACGACGGCAATCTGCATCGCCAGGCCCAGTTGCAGGCCGATGGCGTTCCAGTAACCGCGCAGAAAACCGTATTGCAGGCCGCTGGACATCGACGCGATGGCGCCTGCACCAGGAGAAAGGGAGATGATCCAACTGGCCACGAAAAAGGCCAGCCACGTATCGAGTGCCATTACACACCTCAGGAGGGAGTTTGCTGTGATGCCCTAAGCTAACTCCGCCGACCAAAGGCTGGCTATAGATTTTTACAAGATGTGAATGCTAGCGGTCGCCCGGGAACACATGGTTACCGGGCCAACGCCGCACCGAGCGCTGGAAGAACAGGCTGTTGGGCACTTGCACCATGGCGCTGTCGGTGCCGGCTTCCGCGACTTCGACCAGAGTGGTGTACAGCAGGTTGATCGCCACGACCCGGCCCTTCACTCCCGGCTTGTCGACGGTGTCCACCAGTTCGACGATGTCACCCAGGCGAAACGGGCCGACCGTGAAGATCAGGATCGCGCACAGCAGGTTGGACAGCACCGACCACATGGCGAAGAACGCCACTGCCGCCACCGCCACAAACCCCGACAATGCTGTCCACAACACCGTGGCAGACACGCCCAGGCGGCCCAGCACAAAGATCAGCGCACTGCCCATGATCAACCAGCGCAAGCCGCCGCGCAGGGGCATCAGCAGTTGCGGTGGGAACGGGTAGCGCTCGCCCAGGCGAGTCAGGCCTTTGGCGACAAAACGCTGGGCCAGGTAGCCGGCCAGCAGGATCAGCAGGATCTGCACGCCGATCCACACAGGCTCTACCCATTGCGCCGGCAGCGGCAGTTGCAGGGCTTCCATCAGGACAGCGCCTCCAGCTCCGCTTGCAAGGTTTCGAGCAGTTCAAGGGCTTCCATCCAGGTTTCCTCCAACTGCCCCTCGCGCACCTTGAGCTTGGCCTGTTCGGCCAGCAGGTCACGCAGCTCGTCCTTGCGGGCGGCTTCGTACACGGCGCTGTCACCCAGGCTGGTCTCGATCTTGGCCAGGCGCTCGTGCACCTTGCCTAACTCGGCTTCCAGCTTGTCGGCTTCACGCTTGTGCGGCGCCAGCTGTTGGCGCAAGGCGGCAGCGGCCTGGCGCTGGGCTTTCTTGTCGGTCTTGTCCGGGTTGACCGGCGTGTTGCTGACCGGCGCATTACGCAGGCGGTAGTCGGTCAGCCAGCGCGCGTAGTCGTCGAGGTCACCATCGAACTCTTCAACTTTGCCGTCAGCCACCAACAGGAAGTTGTCGGTGGTGCTCTTGAGCAAGTGGCGATCGTGAGACACCACCAACACCGCACCACTGAATTCCTGCAGAGCCATGGTCAGCGCCAGGCGCATTTCCAGGTCCAGGTGGTTGGTCGGTTCGTCGAGCAGCAGCAGGTTCGGGCGGTCCCAGGCGATCAACGCCAGGGCCAGGCGGGCCTTTTCGCCGCCGGAGAAGTTCAGCACCGGCTCATCGATGCGCGCGCCACGGAAGTCGAAACCGCCGAGGAAGTCGCGCAAGGTCTGCTCGCGCTCGGTGGGCGCCAGGCGCTGCAGGTGCAGCAACGGGCTGGCCTTGGAATCGAGCGAGTCCAACTGATGTTGGGCGAAGTAACCCACCACCGTGTTCTCGCCACGGGTGAGGCGACCGGCCAGGGGCGATAGCTCGCCCGACAGGTTCTTGATCAGCGTCGACTTGCCCGCGCCGTTGGGGCCCAACAGGCCGATGCGTGCGCCCGGCGTCAACTGCAGCTTGACCTTTTCCAGGATGGTTTTGTCACCGTAACCCAGACGTGCATCCGAGAGATCCAGCAAGGGGCTGGAGATCTTCACCGACTCGCGGAATACAAAGTCGAACGGCGAATCGACGTGAGCGGCCGACAGTTCTTCCATGCGCTCCAGCGCCTTGATCCGGCTCTGGGCCTGGCGGGCCTTGGTGGCCTGGGCCTTGAACCGGGCGATGTAGCTTTCCATGTGCGCACGTTGCGCCTGCTGTTTCTCGTAGGCCTGTTGTTGCTGGGCCAAGCGCTCGGCACGGGCACGCTCGAACGCGGTGTAGCCGCCACGGTAGAGGGTGATCTTCTTCTGTTCGACGTGGGCGATGTTGTCGACCACGGCGTCGAGGAAATCCCGGTCGTGGGAAATCAGCAGCAAGGTGCCCTGGTAGCTCTTGAGGAAGTCTTCCAGCCACAGGATCGCATCGAGGTCCAAGTGGTTGGTCGGTTCGTCGAGCAGCAACAAGTCCGAGGGGCACATCAGCGCCTGGGCCAGGTTCAGGCGCATGCGCCAGCCGCCAGAGAAGTCGGCGACCGGGCGGTCCATCTGTTCGTTGGTAAACCCAAGGCCTGCGAGCATCTTGCGGGCACGGGCGTCGGCGGTATAGCCGTCGGCGCTGTCGAGCTCCGAGTGCAGGCGCGCCTGGGCGGCGCCGTCCTGGGCTTTCTCAGCCTCGGCGAGGTCGTGTTGCACCTGGCGCAGGCGCAGGTCGCCATCGAGCACGTAGTCGATCGCGATGCGGTCCAGGGTGTCGATCTCCTGGCGCATATGGGCGATGCGCCAGTCGGCGGGCAGCAGGCAGTCCCCGGAGTCCGGGGTCAGCTCACCCAGCAACAGGGCGAACAACGTGGATTTGCCGGCGCCGTTGGCACCGATCAGGCCGGCTTTGTGACCGGCGTGCAGGGTCAGCTCGGCGTCTTCGAGAAGACGTTGCGGGCCACGCTGTAATGTTAGGCTTTGAAGTCGGATCATAATGGCGGCGGAGTCTACCAGCTTCGTTGGCCGCTGGCTTGGGTGTGAATATGTGCGCTGACCTGTGGAGCTTTGCCCTTTCGACTTACGCCCGCTCGGGCTGCGAAGCCGCCTGCCTGCGCTTGCAGGAACAAGGGGCGGATGTGTGCCTGTTGCTGTGTGGCGCCTGGCTGGAGCAACGGGGTGTAGCGCAGACACCCGAACGTCTGCAGGCGCTCAAGCAGGTCGCCGGGCCCTGGCAGGCGCAGGTCATCGAGCCGTTACGACAGGTGCGCATGCAATGGCGCGCCATGGCGCAGCAGGATGAGGTTTTGGATAAGTTGCGGGAGCGGGTCAAAGCCCTGGAGTTGGATGCGGAGCGGGAACTACTGACGCGCCTGGAGGCAGCGGCGCAGGCATGGCCGACGAAGGAAGGTCAGCACAGATGGCTTGAAGGCTTGGCGACCGAAGCCGCCAACCTTGACCACGACGCGCTGCAACGGCTGCGCGCCGTGGCTGCCAGCACTTAGGAAGCGCTGGTTGGGGTCGTGCTGGATGCTACCGGAGCAGGCGTGCTGCTGGCGGTCGCGGCTGGAGCGGTGGAGGCTGCCGGAGTAGCCGCTGGGGTGGCTGGCTTGGCCGGTGCTGGTTTGGCAGCGGCAGGCTTGGCGACAGCTGGTTTAGCGGCTGGTTTTGCAGCGGCAGGCTTGGCAGCTGGCTTAGCGGCTG
>NZ_JACAOY010000011.1:0-61139 GCF_013385985.1 Pseudomonas sp. B6002
TTTGTTTTGGGCGGTCGAAAAGCCAGCTAACATCCCGACTCCGCCAACAACGCCTCACAGTGCTAAAGTCGCACCCTCGATTTTGCTTTTCCCAAGGAAGCCGTTATGCCGGATGCGACGTCCCTCAGCGCTGGATTCATGGTGGTTCACGGCAACCGCCTGGACGAACTGCGCAGCCTGGTGGTCAGTTGGATGCGCCGCTATCCCCTGGCGCCTCTGGAAAACGAAATCGCTCTGGTACAAAGCAATGGCATCGCCCAATGGCTCAAGCTGGCCCTGGCTGAAGACCCGGAAGAAGACGACATGGGCGGCTGTGGCATCGCAGCAGCAATCGACGTGCAACTGCCCGGCAGTTTCATGTGGCAGCTCTATCGCATGGTCTTGGGCAAAGATGAAATCCCGCCCAAGTCTCTGCTCGATAAAGCCCCGCTGACCTGGCGCCTCATGCGCCTGCTTCCGGAGCTCATCAATCAACCGCACTTCGAACCGTTGCAGCGCTTTCTCACCCATGACACCGACCTGCGCAAACGCTACCAACTCGCCGAGCGTCTGGCCGACCTGTTCGACCAATACCAAGTCTACCGTGCCGACTGGCTAGAGGACTGGGCAGCCGGCCGTCACCAATTGCGCAGCGCTAGAGGTGAACCCAAGCCACTCAACCCCGCAAACTGCTGGCAAGCCGAGCTATGGCGCGCACTCTTGTTGGACGTCGGTGAGGAGGGCATGGCCGAAAGCCGCGCCGGTGTTCACCAGCGTTTTATCGAACGTATTAATAGCCTCGAAAACGCTCCGGCAGGTCTGCCCTCCCGGGTCATTGTGTTCGGCATCTCCTCTTTGCCCGCGCAAGCACTGGAAGCACTCGCCGGCCTGGCACGCTTCAGCCAAGTCTTGTTGTGCGTGCACAACCCTTGTCGCCACCATTGGTCCGACATCGTCGCCGACAAAGACCTGCTGCGTAACGAATACAAACGCCAAGCCCGCAAAGCCGGCATGCCGGTCACCATCGACCCACAAACCCTGCACCAGCACGCCCATCCGCTGCTGGCTGCCTGGGGCAAGCAAGGCCGCGACTACATCAGCCTGCTGGACAGCTACGACGACCCCAACAGCTACCGCGCCGCCTTCCGCGACGGGCGCATCGACCTGTTCAGCGACAGTCAGCCCACCACGCTGCTCAACCAGCTCCAGGACGACATCCTCGAACTGCGCCCGCTCAACGAAACCCGCGAGCTATGGCCTGCCGTGGACCTGGAACACGACACCTCAATCCGCTTCCACATTGCCCACAGCGCCCAGCGCGAAGTGGAAATCCTTCACGACCAACTCCTCCAGCGCTTCAGCGCCGACCCCACGCTGCGCCCCCGGGACATCATCGTCATGGTCCCCGACGTCGACAGCTACGCGCCGCATATCCGTGCAGTGTTCGGTCAACTGGAAAGAAGCGATCCACGCTTCATCCCCTTCACCCTCACCGACCAAGGCCAGCGCGGCCGCGATCCTCTGCTGATCGCCGTCGAACACCTGCTCAAGCTCCCCGATAGCCGCTTCCCCGTCAGCGAAATTCTCGACTTGCTTGACGTGCCCGCCCTGCGCGAGCGCTTCGCGATCAAGGAGCGCGACCTGCCCACGCTGCATCGCTGGATCGAAGGTGCCGGTATCCGCTGGGGGCTCAATGCCGAACAACGCGCCGGTCTCGGCTTGCCGGATGAGCTGGAGCAAAACAGTTGGCGGTTCGGCCTGCGCCGTATGTTGTTGGGCTACGCGGTCGGCACCGGCGCGGCGTGCAACGGTATCGAACCCTACGACGAAATCGGTGGCCTTGACGCTGCTCTTATCGGCCCCTTGGTCGCCCTGCTCGATGCATTGAATGAAGCGCACCACGCCCTGTCCCAATCAGCCGCCCCTCAACAATGGGGCGAGCGACTGCAGCGCTTGATGCAACTGTTCTTCCTGCCGAGCAGTGAACACGACGACTACCTGCTAGGCCAACTCGAGCAACTGCGCGAGACCTGGCTGGAAACCTGTGAGTCCGTCGGCTTGCAGGATGAGTTACCGCTCACCGTCGTCCGCGAAGCCTGGCTGGCCGGACTGGATCAAGGTCGCCTGTCCCAACGTTTCCTCGCCGGGGCTGTCAATTTTTGCACCTTGATGCCCATGCGTGCGATTCCGTTCAAGCTCGTATGCCTGCTCGGCATGAACGACGGCGACTACCCGCGCGCCCAGCCACCCTTGGACTTCGACCTCATGGGCAGCGACTATCGCCCTGGTGACCGTTCACGCCGTGAAGACGACCGCTACCTGCTGCTCGAAGCCCTGCTGTCAGCCCGAGACCAGTTGTACATCAGCTGGGTGGGCCGCAGCATCCGCGACAACAGTGATCGCCCAGCCTCCGTGCTGATCGGCCAATTGCGTGACCACCTCGCCAGTGGCTGGCACAACGTAAATACAGCAGAGCTCCTGCTGGACGCCATGACTCAGGAACACCCACTCCAACCCTTCAGCGCGCGCTATTTCCACGAAGGCGACCCACTGTTCAGCTATGCCCGTGAATGGCAGTTGCTCCACGAAGCACCGGTTACCAGGCTTGAAGAAGAGGGGCTCCCGCAACACGAGCAGGAAGAACCCCTGACCCTCGGCCAGTTGCAGGACTTCCTGCGCAACCCGGTCAAACACTTCTTCAGCCAGCGTCTCAAAGTTTTCTTCGAGGCCGCTGAAGTGCCCCTTGCCGACGAAGAACCTTTCGTACTCGACGCGCTGCAACGCTACAGCCTCAGCGACAGCCTGCTGAGCGCCGCACTCACACAGCCCGACCATCTCGACCAAGCCCTAAACGCCCAGGCCCTGCGTTTGCAAGGCAGCGGCCTGTTGCCCATGGTCGGCTTTGGCGAATGCTTGCGTAACGAACTGATCGAGCCGTTGCCTGACCTGTTGCAACGCTACCAACAATTACTTGCCCTCTGGCCGACGCCTCACACTGGCGCGGAACCGATCGGTTTTGAGCATCAAGGCCTTCAACTTGATGGCTGGATCAGTGGTCTGCACCGGCGCAGTGATGGTGGCTTGCTGAGTGTCACCACCATCCCCAACAGCATCGGCTCGATCAAATCACGCAAGTGGCATCGCCTGATCCGTCCCTGGGTCAATCACGTGGTTGCCTGCGCCTGCGGGCTGCCGTTGAGTACCGGCTTGGTGGCCAGCGATGACACCTTGCTGCTGTCACCTCTGGATAAACCTGCCGCCCAGGAAATCCTCGGCCACCTGCTGCTGGCCTGGCATACCGGTATGAGCAAACCGCTGCCTGTCGCCGTTAAAACCGCCTTCGCCTGGCTCGGCCAAACCGATCCTGTTAAAACCCTGGCAGCGGCGAGTAAAGCCTACGAGGGCGACGGCCTCAAAACCGATGGCGAACGCCGCGAAACCCCAGCGCTCACGCGACAGTTCCCCGACTTCGCCACCCTAATGGCGAGTGAAGAGTTTGAAGGTTGGTGCGAAACCCTCTATCGCCCCCTGCTCAACGCTCCATGGCGATCACTGACAAGCGAGGAGGCCAGCGCATGAGCAGCAAACCCTTGGCCCTGGCTTTCCCGCTAAAAGGCAGCCAGCTGATTGAAGCCAGCGCCGGTACCGGCAAGACCTTCACCATCTCCGCCCTCTATCTGCGCCTTGTGCTCGGGCACGGTGGTGATGAGTCAGGCTTTGGCCGCGAACTGTTGCCACCGCAAATCCTGGTGGTGACCTTCACTGATGCGGCCACCAAGGAACTGCGCGAGCGCATCCGCATCCGCCTGGCCGAGGCCGCGCGCTTCTTCCGTGACGAAATCCCGCAGCCCGATACCTTGATCGCCGACTTGCGCGATCAATATCTGCCGGAACAATGGCCTGCCTGCGCCAACCGCCTGGACATCGCAGCCCAGTGGATGGACGAAGCTGCTGTCTCCACTATCCACAGTTGGTGCCAGCGCATGCTGCGCGAACACGCCTTCGACAGCGGCAGCCTGTTCACCCAGACCCTGGAAACCGATCACAGCGACCTGCTCGGCGAAGTCCTGCGCGACTACTGGCGGCTGTTCTGCTACCCCATGCACGACGACGCGCTCAACTGGGTGCGCAATAACTGGGGCGGCCCTGCCGCATTGATGCCGCGAGTGCGTGCGCTGTTTGGCAGCGAACGGCCCACCGACGAAACCCGCGACCCCGCCGAACTGATCAACGCATGCCTGCAGGAGCGCCGTGAGGCGCTGGTACAACTCAAGGCGCCCTGGCAGCAATGGGCCGCCGAGTTGCGCGACATCTGCCTGCAAGCCGTGGCCGCCAAAGCCGTCGACGGCCGCAAGATGCAAGCCCGCTACTTCGAGCCCTGGTTTGAAAAGATCAGCGCCTGGGCCGCTGACGAAACCCTGGAGCAACTGGACATCGGCACCGGTTTCACCCGCCTCACGCCTGACGGCATGGCCGAAGCCTGGAAGGGTGAGCCGCCGCATCACCCCGGCATCGACGCCATGGCCGGTCTCAAGGCTGCCCTCGATGCGTTGCCAAGCCCCGACGCCGCCGTGTTGCAACACGCCGCTGGCTGGGTCGGCAAACGCTTTGAGGACGAAAAACGCCGTCGTGCCGAAATGGGCTTCGACGACATGCTCATCCGCCTCAATGCCGCGCTGCAAGCCGATGGCGGCGAGCGCCTGGCCAGCGTGATTCGCGAGCAATTCCCGGTGGCGCTGATCGACGAGTTCCAGGACACCGACCCGGTGCAATACAGCATCTTCGACAGCATCTACCGCATCGAAGAAAACCACCTCGACAGCGGCCTGTTCCTGATCGGCGACCCCAAGCAGGCGATCTACGCCTTCCGTGGCGCCGACATCTACACCTACCTGCGCGCGCGGCAGTCCACCACCGGCCGCCACCACACCTTGGGCACCAACTTCCGCTCCAGCCATGCGATGGTCGAGGCGGTCAACCACGTGTTCCAACGTGCGGAAACCGGCCGTGGTGCTTTCCTGTTCCGTCAGCCGGATGGCGAAAACCCGGTACCGTTCCAGTCGGTGCTGTCCCAAGGCCGCAAGGAACAGCTTCAAGTCGACGGGCAAACGCTGCCCGCCCTGAACCTCTGGCACTTGCCCACCGACCAGCCGATATCCAACGTGGTCTATCGCCAGCAACTGGCAGCGGCCTGTGCCACGCAAATTGTCGAGTTGCTCAATGGCGGGCAGCAAGGTTCGGCGGGTTTCCTGCAGCCGGACACGAGCTTCAAGGGCGTGCTTCCGTCGGATATCGCCATCCTTGTGCGTGATGGCAAGGAGGCCCAGGCGGTGCGGGCCGAGTTGGCCGCCCGGGGCGTGCGCAGCGTTTACTTGTCGGATAAAGATTCCGTCTTTGCCGCCCAGGAAGCCCATGACCTGCTCGCGTGGCTCAAGGCCTGCGCCGAGCCGGATGTCGAGCGCCCCCTGCGCGCCGCCTTGGCCTGCGTCACCCTGAACCTTTCGTTACCGGAATTGGAACGTCTGAATCAAGACGAACTGGCGTGGGAAACCCGCGTCATGCAGTTCCGAGGTTACCGTGCGATCTGGCGCACCCAGGGCGTGCTGCCAATGTTGCGACGCCTGCTCCATGACTTCCAACTGCCACAAACCCTGATCGCCCGCAGTGACGGCGAGCGCGTGCTGACCAACCTGTTGCACCTCAGCGAACTGTTGCAGCAAGCCGCATCGGAACTGGACGGTGAACAGGCGCTGATCCGCCACCTGGCCGAGCACCTGGCGCTCTCCGGGCAGGCCGGTGAAGAGCAGATCCTGCGCCTGGAAAGCGATGAGCAACTGGTCAAGGTGGTGACCATCCACAAGTCCAAGGGACTGGAATATGACCTGGTTTTCCTGCCCTTCATCTGTTCGGCCAAGCCGGTCGATGGCAGCCGTTTGCCGCTTCACTACCATGATGAACACGGTAAATCCCACGTCAGCCTGCGCCCAACCGCCGAGCTGATCGCCCAAGCTGATGACGAGCGCCTCGCCGAAGACCTGCGCTTGTTCTACGTCGCGCTGACCCGCGCCAAACATGCGTGCTGGCTCGGCATTGCCGACCTCAAGCGCGGTAATAACAGCAGTTCCGTGCTGCACCTTTCGGCACTCGGTTATCTACTGGGTGCGGGAGCCTCGCTGGGCGAGTCCGCTGGCCTTGCACGTTGGTTGCTGGATCTCCAGGAAGGCTGCCAGGCAATCCACTATGGCCCGGTGCCCGAAGTCACCAGCATCGTGTTCCACCCGCCCAAAAATGAAGCTACTTTGCTTGCGCCTTTGCTACCCAAACGCAAGGCGGCAGAGAACTGGTGGATCGCGTCCTACAGTGCCCTGCGTATTGGCGACAGCATGAGCGCCGCCAGCCTCGAAGCGCCGGAAAGCCCTCAGGCCCAGAAGCTGTTCGATGACGAGCGCCTGGACCCCGACGCACCGCGCGAAGTAGCCGCGTCTGGCGGCGACATTCACCGTTTCCCGCGAGGGCCGAACCCAGGTACGTTCCTCCACGGCCTGTTGGAATGGGCGGGTGACGAGGGCTTCAACGTCACCCCAGCAGACATCGAAAAAGCCGTGGGCGCCCGCTGCAACCGCCGCAACTGGGAAGGCTGGATTGTGACCTTGAGCGGTTGGCTGGGCCAACTGCTGCAAACACCGCTGCCGGTGGATAACGGCCGCATTACCCTCAGCGGCCTCACGCAGTACCAGATCGAAATGGAGTTCTGGTTCGCCAGCCACAAAGTCGACGTGCTCGCCCTCGACAAACTGGTGTGCCAGTACACCCACGAGGGCGTCTCTCGTGTCGCTGCCGAGCCGGTGTTGCTCAATGGCATGTTCAAGGGGTTTATCGACCTGACCTTCGAACACGACGGCCGCTACTACGTGGCCGATTACAAATCCAACTGGCTCGGCCCTGACGATTCGGCCTACACCCATGACGCCATGGAGCAGTCGATCCTCGACCATCGGTACGACCTGCAATACGTACTTTACCTGCTGGCCCTGCACCGACAACTGAAGGCTCGCCTGCCGGACTACGACTACGACCGCCACGTAGGCGGCGCGCTGTATGTGTTCCTGCGCGGCACCCAGTCCGCCAGCCAAGGCGCGTATTTCACCCGGCCACCACGGGCGTTGATCGAAGGTCTGGACCTGATGTTCCAGGGCAAATCCATCCCGCCGAAGGCCGAGCCCGCCTGGGAACAAGGAGTGCTGCTATGAGCCTGTCTCCGCTACCGCTTGAAGCGCTCGAGCCCCTCAGCCGCGCTGCCGACCTGGTGCAGTTGCTGGAACGTTGGGTTGACCGCGGCTGGCTGCGTGCCTTGGACAAAGCGTTCGTCGGCTTCCTGCACGAACTCGACCCACAGGCCGATCCGTTGGTGCTGCTGGCAGCGGCCTTGACCAGCCACCAGTTAGGCCACGGTCACGTCTGCCTAGACCTGTTCGAAACCCTCAAGGCCCCCGACTTTGCCCTGTCCCTGCCGCCCGAAGGCGACCTGCAAACCGGCGCCATGCTGTTGCCGTCGCAACTGCTGGACGGGTTGGACGGTGCCCACTGGTGCCATGCGCTGGCTGCCAGCCACTTGGTCGCCCTGGCCGTCGATGGCAGCGAAGCCGCCCAAAGCCGGCCCTTGGTCCTGTCGGGCAAACGCCTGTACCTGCGCCGCTACTGGACTTACGAGCGGCGCATCGACACGGCCCTGCGCGTGCGCCTGGCGACCCAGGAAACCGTCAGCGCCGACTTGCCCCAGCGCCTCAATGGCCTGTTCGACCAGCCCCCGCCCGACGGTGTGATCGACTGGCAGAAACTGGCCTGCGCCCTGGCCACTCGCGGTGCCTTCAGCATCGTCACTGGTGGCCCCGGCACCGGCAAGACCACCACCGTGGTGCGCCTGCTCGCGCTGTTGCAGGCCCCAGCCGTGGAAACCGGCAACCCGCTGCGCATCCGTCTGGCCGCCCCCACCGGTAAAGCCGCGGCACGCCTCACCGAGTCCATCAGCCAGCAGGTGCTGTCGCTGAAAGTGCCGGACAACGTGAAGGAAAAAATCCCGACCCAGGTCACCACCGTTCACCGCTTGCTGGGCAGCCGCCCGGGCACGCGGCACTTCCGTCATCACATCGGCAACCCGCTGCCCCTGGATGTGCTGGTAGTGGATGAGGCCTCGATGATCGACCTGGAAATGATGGCCAACCTGCTCGATGCCTTGCCGCCTCATGCACGCCTGGTATTGCTGGGCGACAAGGACCAACTCGCCTCGGTCGAGGCGGGCGCGGTACTCGGCGATCTGTGCCGCGATGCCGAGGCTGGCTGGTACAGCCCTCACACGCGGCATTGGCTGCAAGCGGTCAGCGGCGAAGACCTCAGCGCCAGTGGCCTGCAAGAAGACCTCGACGGCAGTCACCCGCTGGCGCAGCAGGTTGTGATGCTGCGTTATTCACGGCGATTCGGTGAAGGCAGCGGCATAGGGCAACTGGCGCGTTGGGTCAACCAGCAAAATGCCGAAGAAGCCCGCAAGCTCCTGGCGGCCCGCAGTCACGCCGACCTGTTCTGCGTCAGCCTCAAAGGCGAGCACGACCACGCATTGGAGCGCCTGGTGCTGGACGGGCAGGGCGACGGCGCCCAGGGTTATCGCTACTACCTCAACCTGCTGCAATGCGCCCGACCGCCTCTTGATACACCGCGCGAAGACGCGGCGTGGACCCACTGGGCGCAACAGTTGCTGCAAGCGTTCGATGCCTTCCAATTGCTCTGTGCCGTGCGTAAGGGGCCGTGGGGTGTCGAAGGTCTCAACCTGCGTATCACGGCGGCCCTGCGCAAAGTGCGGCTGATCGAAGGCGATGATCAATGGTACGAAGGCCGCCCGGTACTGATGACCCGCAACGACTACGGCCTGGGCCTGATGAACGGTGACATCGGCATTGCCCTGAAATTACCCGAAAGCGACGGCCGTCCCCAGGTGCTGCGTGTGGCCTTCCCGCGCAACGATGGCCAGGGCGGTGTGCGCTTTGTATTGCCCAGCCGGCTCAATGATGTGGAAACCGTGTACGCCATGACCGTGCACAAGTCCCAGGGCTCGGAGTTCACCCACACCGCCCTGATCCTGCCGGACGCGCTGAACCCGGTGCTCACCAAAGAGCTGATCTACACCGGCATCACCCGGGCCAAGCGTTGGTTCAGCCTGATCGAGCCCCGTGGCGGTGTGTTCGAGGAGGCAGTGCGACGCAAGGTCAAGCGTTTGAGCGGGCTGATGCTGGAGCTGGAGCATGCAGCTGAAAAAATTGACTGACAGGTCACGCAATATTTCTGATTCAGTCGTCTGATTTTTCTGAAAAAATAGCGCGCCCCGCGAAGACCTACTCTTCGCGGGGTTTTCCGCCGCTGTGCTATCGTTGCGGCATCACCCTGAAAACACCTGAGAGAATCGCTGCATGAACGTGGCTGTCTCGCCCGCAGAGCGCAGTTTGAGCTGGAGACGCATGTTACTGGTGGCGGTTCTGTGCCTGCTCGCGCCCCGGGCATTTGCCCAGTCGCTTGCCCCGGCCAGCCTGGCTGACCAGCGTGCCCAGGCGGTCACCCAAGTGGTACTCGGCATCCTCAGTTATGCCCGTTGGCCAGTGGAGCCTGCGCAATTGCGCCTGTGCATCATCGGGCCGACCCAATACACCGACGATCTGGTCAAAGGCACCACCCAGGCCACCGGCCGACCGGTGGTGGTGCAACGCCTGCTGGCGGATCATCCCGATATCGTCAACGCCTGCGACGCGGTGTACATCGGCAAGCTCACCGCCGACGAACGCGGTCGCCTGTTTGCCTCGTTGATCGGCCACCCGGTGCTCAGCATCAGCGAAGGCGGCGATCAATGCACCGTGGGCAGCCTGTTCTGCCTGCGCGTGGCGGATGACCAGGTGTCTTTCGAGGTCAATCTCGACTCGGTCGCCCGCAGCGGCGTGCGTATTCACCCCAGCGTGCTGCAGTTGTCTCGCCGTCGAGCGCCTGCGCCATGAGCCTTGAAAAAGCGCGGCCAACCCTGCGCTCCGTCATCGGCCGAGGGCATTTGATCCTGGCGCTGGTGGCGGTGACGCTGGCGAGTGTCTCCCTGACCCTGCTCGGCGTGCTGGCGCTGCGGGTGTATGCCGAGCACAACCTGCACCTGATCGCGCGCTCCATCAACTACACCGTGGAGGCGGCGGTGGTGTTCAATGACAGCGCCGCGGCCACTGAGGCCCTGAGCCTGATTGCGTCCACCGAAGAGGTCGCCGAGGCCGAGGTGCAGGACGTGAATGGCAAGGTGCTCGCGCAATGGACTCGCCCGGAAACCGGCATGCTGTCGCGCGTCGAACTGGCGTTGGCCCATACCTTGCTCGAACAGCCGATCAATCAACCGATCCTTCACCAGGGGCGAACCATCGGCAGCATTCACCTGACCGGCCATGGCGGCAGCTTGCTGCGCTTCTTGCTCAGCGGCCTGGCCGGGATCCTGATCTGTACGGCCCTCAGCGCGTGGGTCGCCTTGCACCTGGCGCGGCGCCTGTTGCGTGGCATCACCGGCCCTCTGCAGCGCCTCGCCTCCGTGGCTCACGCCGCGCGCAGCGAGCGCGATTTCGACCGCCGCGTGCCCCCTGCGCAAATCGCCGAACTCGATAGCCTGGGCAGCGACTTCAACGCGTTGCTCGGCGAGATGGAAGCCTGGCAAAGCCACCTGCAAAGTGAAAACGAATCCCTCGCCCACCAGGCCAACCACGACAGCCTCACCGGGCTGCCCAACCGCGCCTTTTTCGAAGGGCGGCTGATTCGTGCCCTGCGCGGCGCGGCCAAGGCCAAGGAGCGGGTGGCGGTGTTGTATCTCGACAGCGACCGTTTCAAAGAAATCAACGACAGCTTTGGCCACGCCGCTGGCGATGCGGTGCTGGTGGCCGTCGCCGACCGCGTGCGGGCTCAACTGCGCGAAGATGACCTGGTGGCGCGCCTGGGCGGTGATGAGTTCGCCATCCTGCTCGCGCCCTTGCACAACGTGGAAGACGCCCAGCGCATCGCCGACAAAATCATTGCCAGCATGGACCTGCCGATCCCGGTGCCCGGCAACACCCAGGTGTTGACCTCACTCAGTATCGGCATTGCGATCTACCCCGATCATGGCGCCACGCCCGGCACCCTGCTCAATGCCGCCGACGCGGCGATGTACCAGGCCAAGCGTTTATCGTCCGGTGGCCAGCAAACGGCGGAGCCGGAGAGCCCCGTCGTCAACGTTCAACACAGGAGTTGATCCCTTGTTCTCGACCACGCGATTCATGTTTATCACCTTGCTGGTGGCGTTCCTTGCCCTCGGTGGCTGCCAGACAGCCCCGCAAAAAGGCCTGACCCCGGCCCAGGTCGCTGTGCTCAAGCAGCAAGGTTTCGAACTCACTGACGAAGGCTGGGCATTCGGCCTGTCCGGCAAAGTGCTGTTCGGCAGTGACGTCGAAACCCTCAACCAGCCCAGTACCGACATCGTCCAGCGTATCGGCAAGGCCCTGCTGGGCGTCGGTATCGAACGCGTGCGCGTCGACGGCCACACCGACGCCTCAGGTAAGGAAACCTACAACCAGCAACTGTCCCTGCGCCGCGCCAAAAGCGTGGCCACGGTGCTGCAAGGTGTAGGCATGAAAGAAGAAAACATCCAACTGCGCGGCCTGGGCAGCAGCGAACCGGTCGCGCCGAACACCACGGCAGCGGGGCGCACCGAAAATCGGCGAGTGTCGATTGTGGTGATTGCGGACTGAACCCGTCCCCCCAATCTCAATGTGAAACCCAATCAACTGTGGGAACTGGCTTGCCTGCGATAGCGGTGTCGCAGTACTGGATGTATTGACTGACACACTGCCATCGCAGGCAAGCCAGCTCCCACAGTTGGTTTGCGGTGTGCTTGAAACCGCGTTTGCTAAGTAATTTCTCCGTAGGAAAGCTCAGCCATGAAGAGCCTTGATGGCTAGGTTGATGAGGTTTCGCTTTTTCGCACGAGGTCGGCTTAGTTAAATGGCCGCTCTGAGTTGCCCCGAAGCTCATAACGTACATCCGCCACAAGTCGAGCCCCATGGACAACTCCGATATTGCGATCACGCTGGTCTTGATCTCTGCCTTCATGCACGCCACCTGGAACGCTGTTGTCCGCGCCGGCAGCAGTCGCTTCATGACCTTGGCCATGGTGGATGGCACAGCGCTGGTGATATGCCTGTTGGCGCTGCCGCTTGTGAGCGCGCCGAGCCTCGATGTATGGGGCTACATCCTCGTCTCGGTGGGTCTCAATACGGTCTATCGGTTGTTTCTGATCAAAGCCTATGAGACGGGGGATTTCGGTCAGGTGTACCCGGTGATGCGTGGGATACCGCCCGTGCTGGTCGCGCTGTTTTCCTACTTTCTGTTGCATGAGCAGCTGTCACCCCAGGCGCTGGCGGGAGTGCTGCTGATTTGTGTGGGCATCATCAGCCTAACCTTTGTGCGCAGGATGACGGCGAAGATGTTCAAACCGATCCTGATGGCAACGTGTGCCGGAGCGTTTATCGCGGCTTACACGGTGGTGGACGCCAAAGGCGTAAGGGCCAGTGAGACGGTGTTGCAATACATCATCTACCTGACGGTGTTCCAGAGCATTCCGATCCCGGTGCTGGCGTTTTCCAGGGAGCGTTCAGCGTTGGCGAATGCGATCCGCGGGCATTGGCGAGTCGGCGTGTTAGGCGGTGTTTTTTACCTGGCGTCTTACGGGTTGGTATTGTTTGCGTTGTCACTGGACGCGGTGGCCAAGGTCTCAGCGCTGCGGGAAACCAGTGTTATTATCGGCGCCATTATTGCCGCGCTGTTTTTTAAAGAACGGTTCGGTTGGCGACGGATGCTGTCGGCATTCATCATTGTTTGCGGGATCATCTCTATCAAAGTGAGCACCTGATGGCCCAGCGTCCGCCTCCCACACCGATGCTTCAAGCCTTCGTCAGCGCTGCGCAAACCGGTAGTTTTGCGCGTGCGGCGTCGGAGCTTAACCTTACCGCGAGTGCCATCAGCCATCAGATTGCAGGCCTGGAGGAGTGGTGGGGCGTGCAGTTGTTTGAGCGGCATTCACGCGGCGTCAAGCTGACGTCCGCGGGGCAGGCGTTGTTGCCGGTTACCGATGGATTTTTCAAGGCACTGGATGGGGTGCTGCATTCACTCAACCCTTCAAAGCCCCGACCGCTGTACCTCTCCTGCACATCTTCCCTCTGTTCGACGTGGTTGATCCCCAGGATGCACGGCTCTCACACCGAGGCCTCGTTCAACCTTGATCTGGTGTTGACCAGCGTCGACATCAACAGCGCCAGCCTGGAAGCGCATCAATACGATGTCGCTGTGGTGATGGGGCACGGCGATTACCCGGATCATCATGTTGAACTGCTGATGCGTGACGCGGTGTTCCCCGTTTGCTCGCCGGAATTTCTACAGTTGAAAGGGGATATTGCGCCGGGTGAAGTCGCCCAATACCCGCTGATTCATCGGGTGGACGATCAGGTGTGTCCGGGGTGGGAAAGCTGGTTTGCGTTTCAGGGGCTGACGGCGCCGCCTTATCACCATGGACCGAGATTTCCCGATTCGAGCCTGGCGATCAGTCTGGCGGTAAGGGGCACAGGGATCGCACTGGGCAGGACTGCGTTGGTGTATGACCAATTGGAAAACGGTGCATTGGTTGCGTTGAAAAGCCCCGTGATGATGTCCCCTGCGGCCTACTACATCATTTGTCGAAATGGGCGGCAGTCAGAGCCGGATATTGCTCGGCTGATTGAATGGCTCAAGACGCGTGCGGGTGAGTTCCTGCGCGACGTTCGAGCTCGTTATCCGAATATTGCCGGGGCTGGTACGGTGTAAGTCTATGAACGATGTGACGCTTACCTGTAGGGCTGCGTTTTAATCCGCGAACCGCATCTCCCGTGTCTCCCCCATCAACAACCCCTGGTTCTGCTCCGTCACTTCCCTGATGTAGTCCCACAACAACGTTATCCGCTTCAACTTGCGCAAATCCTCCCGGCAATACATCCAAAATTGCCGCGTAATCGCTATCTGCTCCCCCAGCACCGGCAACAACCGTGGATCCTGCGCCGCTAAAAAGCACGGCAATATCGCCATGGACCGCCCCTGCTGCGCCGCCACGTACTGCGCGATCACGCTGGTACTGCGCAAACTGGCGCTGGCGCCGGGCACCACGTTGGCCAGGTACAGCAGCTCTGAGCTGAACGCCAAGTCATCCACATAGCTGATAAACGGGTGTTCGGCCAAATCCGCCGGTTTACGGATCGGCGGGTGTTGGTCCAGGTATTCCTGGGTGGCATACAGCTGCAATTTGTAATCACACAGTTTGCAGCACACATAGGGCCCGTGTTCCGGCCGTTCCAGGGCGATGACGATGTCGGCTTCGCGCTTGGACAGGCTGATGAAGTGGGGCAGGGGCAGGATGTCCACCGAGATGGCGGGGTAGGTGTCGACGAAGTGGCTTAACTGCGGGGTGACGAAGAAGCTGCCGAACCCTTCGGTGCAGCCCATGCGTACGTGCCCAGACAGCGCCACGCCCGAGCCGGAGACTTGCTCACAGGCCATGTGCAAAGTGCTTTCGATGGACTCGGCGTAACCCAGCAAACGCTGGCCCTCGTTGGTGAGCACGAAGCCATTGGTCCGGGATTTTTCGAACAGCAGCGTACCGAGGGACACTTCCAGTGAGCTGATGCGCCGCGACACCGTGGTGTAGTCCACCGCCAGGCGCTTGGCCGCCACGCTGGCCTTGCGGGTGCGGGCCACTTCGAGGAAAAACTTCAGGTCATCCCAGTTCAGGGCGCCCAGGGACGTGATGTTTTTTTGCATATTGGTCCGGCTTTTATGTGCGTTCTTATTAGAGATTTGCACATCTATACTCGAAAAACAGTCCGAACGCCTCATTTCCAAGGCGATTCACGCGCCTTGTCTCTGCATAACTACAAGATTGGAGACCACATGAACGCATCTGCCGATATTTCCGTGCAACAGGTCAAGCTGCTGATCAACGGTGAGTGGGTCGAGTCCAAGACCACCGAGTGGCACGACATCGTCAACCCGGCCACCCAAGAGGTGCTGGCCAAAGTCCCTTTTGCCACCGCCGGTGAAGTCAATGCCGCCATCGACGCCGCCCATCGCGCCTTCCAGACCTGGAAGCTGACGCCGATCGGCGCGCGCATGCGCATCATGCTCAAGCTGCAAGCCTTGATCCGCGAACATTCCAAGCGCATCGCCGTGGTCCTCAGCGCCGAGCAGGGCAAGACCATTGCCGATGCCGAGGGCGATATTTTCCGTGGCCTGGAAGTGGTGGAGCACGCCTGCTCCATCGGCACCCTGCAAATGGGCGAGTTCGCCGAGAACGTCGCCGGGGGCGTCGACACCTACACCCTGCGCCAACCCATCGGCGTGTGCGCCGGCATCACCCCGTTCAACTTCCCGGCGATGATCCCGCTGTGGATGTTCCCGATGGCCATCGCCTGCGGTAACACCTTCGTGCTCAAACCGTCCGAGCAGGACCCGTTGTCGACGATGTTGCTGGTGGAGCTGGCGCTGGAAGCCGGTGTGCCGGCTGGCGTGCTCAACGTGGTGCACGGTGGCAAGGACGTGGTGGATGCGCTGTGCACCCACAAAGACATCAAGGCCGTATCCTTCGTCGGCTCGACCGCCGTGGGCACTCACGTCTACGACCTGGCCGGCAAACACGGCAAGCGTGTGCAATCGATGATGGGCGCCAAGAACCACGCCGTGGTGCTGCCGGATGCCAACCGCGAACACACCCTCAATGCCCTGGTCGGCGCCGGTTTTGGCGCGGCGGGCCAGCGCTGCATGGCCACTTCGGTGGTGGTGCTGGTGGGCGCGTCCAAGCAATGGCTGCCGGACCTGAAAGCATTGGCGCAGAAACTCAAGGTCAATGCCGGCAGCGAAGCGGGCACGGATGTCGGCCCGGTGATCTCCAAGCGCGCCAAGGCACGCATCCTGGACCTGATCGAAAGCGGCGTGAAAGAAGGCGCCAAGCTGGAGCTGGACGGCCGCGACATCAAGGTGCCGGGCTTCGAGCAAGGCAACTTTGTCGGCCCGACCTTGTTCTCGGGCGTGACTACCGACATGCAGATCTACACCCAGGAAATCTTCGGCCCGGTGCTGGTGGTGATCGAGGTTGCGACCTTGGATGAAGCCATCGCCCTGGTCAACGCCAACCCGTTCGGCAACGGCACCGGCCTGTTCACCCAGAGCGGCGCGGCGGCGCGCAAGTTCCAGAGCGAAATCGACGTGGGCCAGGTCGGCATCAACATCCCGATCCCGGTGCCGGTGCCGTTCTTCAGCTTCACCGGCTCCCGTGGTTCCAAGCTTGGCGACCTGGGCCCGTACGGCAAACAAGTGGTGCAGTTCTACACCCAGACCAAGACCGTCACCAGCCGTTGGTTCGACGACGACACGGTCAACGATGGCGTCAACACCACCATCAACCTGCGCTGACTCCGGGAGACGACCATGAAGATTGCATTTATCGGCCTGGGCAACATGGGTGCGCCCATGGCCCGCAACCTGATCAAGGCCGGCCACGTGCTGAACCTGTTCGACCTGAACCAAGCCGTGCTCAAGGAACTGGCCGAACTGGGCGGCACCATCAGCTATTCACCGCGTGATGCGGCCACCGGCGCTGAACTGGTGATCACCATGCTGCCCGCCGCCGCCCATGTGCGCAGCGTGTGGCTGAATGAAGACGGCGTACTCGCCGGCATTGGCAAAGGCGTGCCGGCGGTGGATTGCAGCACCATCGACCCGCAGACCATCCGCGACGTCGCGACAGTGGCGGCCAAGCAAGGTGTGGCCGTGGCCGACGCCCCCGTCTCCGGAGGCACCGGCGGCGCCGCGGCAGGGACGTTGACCTTCATGGTCGGCGCCACCGCGGACCTGTTCGCCACCCTGCAACCGGTGCTGGCGCAGATGGGCCGCAACATCGTGCACTGCGGCGACGTAGGCACCGGGCAAATCGCCAAGATCTGCAACAACCTGCTGTTGGGGATCAGCATGGTCGGCGTCAGCGAAGCCATGGCTTTGGGCGACGCATTGGGCATCGACACCCAGGTGCTGGCGGGGATCATCAACAGCTCGACCGGGCGTTGCTGGAGTTCTGACACCTACAACCCGTGGCCCGGCGTGATTGAAACGGCGCCGTCGTCCCGTGGCTATACCGGTGGGTTTGGCGCCGACCTAATGCTCAAGGACCTGGGCCTGGCCACCGAAGCTGCGCGTCAGGCCAAGCAACCGGTGATTCTCGGCGCCGTGGCCCAGCAGTTGTATCAATCGATGAGCCAGCGCGGGGAAGGGGGCAAGGACTTCTCGGCGATCATCAACAGCTATCGCAAGCCCAAATAGGGGCGTTTCCGGGAACCCACCGTGGGTGGGTTCCCGGGTTTTTGCGGCTCAAGCAAACACAAAATACTTACGCACCGTCTCAACCACTTCCCACGTCCCCTTCATCCCTGGCTCCACCACGAAGATATCCCCAGCCCGCAGGTGAATCGGCTCCAGGCCTTCCGGGGTGATGATGCAGTAGCCTTCCTGGAAGTGGCAGTATTCCCACTTCACGTAGTCCACGTACCACTTGCCCGGGGTGCAGATCCAGGTGCCCATGATCTTGCTGCCGTCTTCGCTGGTGTAGGCGTTGAGGTTGACGGTGTGCGGGTCGCCTTCGAGTTTTTCCCATTTACAGGCGTCCAGGACCGGCAAGGGGTGGGTGTCGCGCAGTACGGTGATGGGCTTGGACATGATGTCTCCAGGGCAGGGAATGGAAAGAGCCACCCTAAGGCCTTGGGCTTAGCAACAGTGGTCTGAACTCGACATCGGGATGCCCAGAAGCGCAGGTCCTGCACAATGCCAAACCCCGTAGGAGCCGGCTTGCCGGCGATGGCGCCCTTCAGAACGCCATCGCCGGCAAGCCGGCTCCTACAATTGAAATATCCAATCACGAATAGCGCATTTCTTCGCAGTAAGTACGAAAGATTTCCGTCCCGGCGCCAGAATTCGCAAGAAAATTCGCAACAGGCCCTCGTATCATTCACCCCAGTAACCGCCGAGAGCCTTCAGATGAACCCAATAAAAACGTGGTGGGATATCAGCCCGCCCTTGAGCACGGCGACCCCGACCTGGCCGGGAGATACGCCGTTCCAGGAAGAGCGCGTGTGGCAGTTTGGTCCGGAGTGCCCGGTGAATGTGGGGCGCATCACCTTGTCGCCGCACACCGGCGCCCACGTGGACGCACCGCTGCATTACAGCGCCGACGGCGCGCCGATTGGCGAGGTGTCGCTGGACGTGTACATGGGCCCGTGCCGCGTGCTGCATTGCCTGGGCAGCGGCGCCCTGGTGCAGCCGCATCAGCTGGAAGGGCGTGTGGATAACTTGCCGGAGCGCGTGCTGCTGCGCACTTATCCACAAGCGCCGCTGACCGAATGGGATTCGAACTTCACCGCCATCGCCCCGCAAACCATCGAGCTGCTCGCCAGCCTGGGCGTGCGTTTGATCGGCATCGACACCCCGTCCCTGGACCCGCAGCAGTCCAAGACCATGGATTCGCACAACGCCGTGGCGCGCCATGGCATGGCGGTTCTCGAAGGCATCGTGCTCGACGACGTACCGGAGGGCGACTATGAACTGATCGCCCTGCCGCTGCGATTTGCCAACCTCGACGCCAGCCCGGTCCGCGCCATTCTCCGCCCGCTCAAGGAGCCCACGCGATGAGCCAATGCCCTTTCTCTGCTGATTATCAGCCGCCCGAAGAATGGCATAACGCCGAACTGAATTTTTCCGAGTCCATGAGCTACGGCGATTACCTGGACCTGGGCAAAGTCCTCAGTGCCCAACACCCGCTGTCGCCGGACCACAACGAAATGCTCTTCATCATCCAGCACCAGACGTCCGAGCTGTGGATGAAACTCATGCTCCACGAACTCAAGGCCGCCCGCGAACACGTGCGCCTGGGCGAGTTGCCGCCGGCGTTCAAGATGCTGGCGCGGGTGTCGCGGATCTTCGACCAACTGGTGCACGCCTGGGCAGTACTGGCGACCATGACGCCGTCGGAGTACAAGGCGATCCGCCCGTTCCTGGGGCAGTCGTCGGGGTTCCAGTCGTTCCAGTACCGCGAGATCGAATTCATCCTCGGCAATAAAAGCGCGGCGCTGTTACGGCCCCACGCCCATCGGCCAGAGCTGTTGAACGAGTTGAAAGTGGCGATTGCCACGCCGTCGCTGTATGACGAGGCGATCAACCTGATGGCCAAGGCCGGCCTGGCGATTGACCCGAAACGCGCCGAACGCGACCCGACGGCGCCGACGGTACACGATGACTCCGTGGAGGCGGCGTGGCGTGAGGTGTATCGCGACCCGAGCCGTTATTGGGATTTGTATCAGTTGGCCGAGAAATTTATCGACCTGGAGGACTCGTTCCGCCAGTGGCGTTTCCGCCATGTGACGACGGTGGAACGGATCATTGGCTTCCAGCCGGGCACCGGCGGCACCGAGGGCGTGGGGTATTTGCGCAAGATGCTCGACACCGTGCTGTTCCCGGAACTCTGGCGAGTACGCTCCACGCTCTAAACAAAAAAGCCCCGGATTACCGGGGCTTTTTATTGGTTGAAACACACCCTTTGTAGGAGCCCGGCTTGCCGGCGATGGCGTCTTCGATATCGGCGCAAGGCTTGAGGCCCATCGCCGGCAAGCCGGCTCCTACAAGGTTATTGTGCGTTGACCACCGCATTGCCTTTGCGAACCCGCAACCGGTAGGCCACATAAATAATCCCCACCCACACCGGCATCGCATACACCGACTCGCTGATGCCCGGAATCGCCAGCATCACGCTGATGATCATCACCATGAACGCCAGGCACAGGTAGTTGCTGAACGGGAACCAGAAGGTCTTGAACGACGGGGTCACGCCTTGCTGGCCCATGGCTTTGCGGAACTTGATGTGGGTGATGCTGATCAGCGCCCAGTTGATCATCAGCGAGGCAACCACCAGCGCGAACAACAGCTCCAGCGCGCTTTTCGGTGCCACGTAGTTGACCACCACGCACAGCATCGTCACCAACGCCGAAATCGCCAGGGCGCGGATCGGCACGCCTTGCTTGTTCAGCTTCATCAGCGATTTCGGTGCATCGCCTTGCTCGGCCAGGCCGAACAGCATGCGGCTGTTGCAGTACACGCCGCTGTTGTACACCGACAGCGCCGCGGTCAGTACCACGAAGTTGAGGATGTGCGCGGCGGTGTCGTTACCGATCAGCGAGAAGATCTGCACAAACGGGCTGCCGCTGTAGGCATCGCCCGACGCGCCGAGGGTTTGCAGCAGTTGGTCCCATGGGTACAGCGACAGCAGCACGGTCAGGGCGCCGACGTAGAAAATCAGGATGCGGTAGACCACCTGATTGATCGCCTTCGGGATCACCTTGCGTGGCTCGCTGGCCTCGGCCGCAGTAATGCCCACCAGCTCCAGGCCGCCGAACGAGAACATGATGAACGCCATGGACATCAACAGCCCCATGCCGCCATTGGGGAAGAATCCGCCGTGGCTCCACAGGTTGCTGACGGTCGCTTGCGGGCCACCGGTGCCGCTGAACAGCAGGTAGCAGCCGAGCACGATCATGCCGACAATCGCCACCACCTTGATGATCGCGAACCAGAACTCGGCCTCACCGAAGAACTTCACGTTCAGGGTGTTGATCAGGTTCACGGCCACAAAGAACACCAGCGCACTGACCCAGGTCGGGATCTCCGGCCACCAGAACTGGATGTACTTGCCCACCGCCGTCAGTTCGGCCATGCCCACCAGGACGTAGAGCACCCAGTAGTTCCAACCCGCCAGGAAGCCTGCGTAGCCGCCCCAGTATTTGTGGGCGAAGTGGCTGAAGGAACCGGCCACCGGCTCTTCGACGATCATCTCGCCGAGCTGGCGCATGATCAGGAACGCGATGAAGCCGGCAATCGCGTAACCCAGGATCATCGACGGCCCCGCCGACTTGAGTACCCCGGCCGAGCCGAGGAACAACCCCGTACCAATCGCCCCTCCCAAGGCGATCAGCTGAATATGCCGGTTCTTCAGGCCACGCTTGAGGCCTACCGGGTTAACCATGTCATCCGCCATTAACATTCCCTTCTACTTGTTTTTCTTAGGGTAAGTGCACGCGCAGCTGCCCCTCAGAAGTACTGAGGGTCAGATATTACTCTGCGTAAACTTTTCGTAATACAGCTGAACGCCATCAAGTGCCTGATCCGCCAGCCATTGTTGGACGGATTCGACCATTGGAGGGGGGCCGCACAGGTACATATCTGCCGAACTGTCCCGCCATTCGGCCACCTCGAAATGCTCGGTGAGGTAGCCGCGCTTGCCGGGCCAGTCTTCGGCGGGCGCGCTGAGCACCTCGGTGTAGCGAAAGCCCGCGATTTTCGAAGCATAGGCCTGGATGCGCGCCGCTTCGCACAAGTCTTCGGCACCCCGCACGCCGTAATACAGGTGAACGGGGTGGTCGCAGCCGTTGGCGGCCAGTTCGTCGAGCATGCCCAGCAAGGCCGACAGCCCGGTTCCACCGGCCACCAGCACCAGCGGCTTGGTCACGTGGCGCAAGTAAAACGCGCCCAGCGGGGCTTCGATCAACAGCTCATCGCCCACCTGGCAGCGTTTGCGCAGGTAGTTGCTCATCACCCCGTCGGGCAGCAGGCGCACCAGGAACTGCAGGTGATTCCCCGGCAGGTTGGCGAAGGAGTACGACCGCCAACTGTCCGTGCCTGGCACCGACAGGCGTGCATATTGGCCGGGCAGAAAATCCAGGGCCTGTTCCAACTGCACCTGCAGGATCGCCGTGCTGGCCGACACCTGCTCCACCGCGCTCACGGTGCCCCTTACCTGCACGGGCCCCGGCGCATTGCAAAGGCTTGAGTCGAAGTCGAAATAGAACGTCGCGTCGGACTTCACCCGCGTCTGGCAACTGAGCATCTTGCGCTGCTGCAGGTCGAGGCTGGACAGGGCTTCTTCGTCGACATAATCCTGGGTGTAATCGCCGCTCTCGCAGCGCCCCTGGCAGGTGCCGCACACGCCTTCGCGGCAATCCAGCGGGATCTTGATGCCATTGCGCAGCGCCGCATCCAGCAGGACTTCATTGGCGCCCACCGGAAGAAACAGGGTCTTGCCATCGGCAAAACTGAAGGCCACTTTATGATTCATCCACCATTCTCCATGGATTCGATAACTGTAGGAGCTGGCTTGCCAGCGATAGCGGTCTGGCGGGCGGCAGTGCTCAACAGGTCAGACGCCATCGCCGGCAAGCCGGCTCCTACAGGGTCAGAGGTGATAGAAGTCGAGCACCGAGTTGATGGTGTCGTTGAGCAGCAGCGTATGCTTGCGGGTGATCAACCAGCTGTCGCCATCGGGCTTGAGGCGGTACGTGGCATGCCCGTAGAACTGCTCCGACGTGGCCAGGCGATAGAACAGCGTGTGCCAGTTCAACTTCACCTCCAGCGTTCCATCCACCTGCTCGGCAATGCGCACGTTGTTGATCAGGTGCAAAGTGCGCGGCATCGGCGTGGCTGACGCGGCTTTGCCGGTGCGCAAACGAAATACACGGTCTTCCAGGCCCGAGCGGTTGGCGTAGTAAATCAACGACATTTCGCGCTTGGGGTCGCGGGTGTAGACGTGCTCCGAGTCCCACTGCGGCAGGTGGAATTCACTCTGCGGGTCGAACAGCTGCACATAGGCGTCCCAGTCCTGGGCATCACACAGCTCGGCCTTGCGATAGAAGAACTGCTCGATCCGATACTGCAATTGGGCGTTCATTACTCCACCTCCCGCAGTGTCAGCGCTTGCTTGTCGAGGCCTTTGAGCAGGAACTGCTGCCAGTTGCGGTGCTGGTTCACATACAGGCCTTCGTGGGTGAATTCGGTGCCGGTCATGGCCGGTTGAATGCCGATGGCTTCGCTGTTGGGCGTGGGCCCGGTCTCCCAGCGATGGCTGCCGCGCGAGATATCGCTCCAGCGCTCCAGGCGGCCCTGGAAACCGCGCTGGGCTTCGCGAAACTCCACCAGGTCATCCGGCGTGCCCATGCCCGAGACGTTGAAGAAATCCTCGAACTGGCGGATACGGTTTTCGCGGTCGGCGTCGGACTCGTTCTTGACCCCCAGGCACTGGCTGATGATCTCGGTCTTGTTCCACGCCACCGGGCGGATGATGCGCAGTTGCGAGCTGATCTGGTCGAGAAAGAACAAGCTCGGGTAGATGTTCAGGTTGCGCAGGCGGTGCATCATCCACTCGGCCTTCTGCTGGCCGTGTTCCTCTACCAAGCGCGGCATGATGGTGGCGTAGCCGGAGCGCACGCTCGGGTTGGGCATGTCGCTGAACAACAGGCTGTGGCCGTTGTTGAACGCAAACCAGCCGTCATCGGTGTTTGCGTCGCCCGCGCCGAGCTTGCTGTAGTCCAGGGTGCTGCCAGCGCCTGTGCCGTTCTCGGTGTTGACCTGCTGGCGGTGCTGCACCGTGGCCACGTAGTTGTAGTGCACGGTGCTGACGTGATAACCGTCCAGGCCGTTCTCGTTTTGCAGCTTCCAGTTGCCGTCGTAGGTGTAGGCGGATTTGCCCGGCAGCACTTCCAGTTCGCCGGTGGCGGACTGGGCGACCATCATGTCGAAAAACACTTTGGCATCGCCGAGGAAGTCTTCCAGGCTGTCGGTGCCGTTGACGTCCAGGCTGATAAACACAAAACCTTTGTAGCTCTCGATGCGGGCCTTTTTCAGGCCGCGCGTGGCTTTGTCGAAACCTTCCGGGTACTCCTCCGGTGCCTTGACCTTCACCAGCCGGCCGTCGCTCTTGTAGCACCAGGCGTGGAACGGGCAGGTAAAGGTCGATTGGTTGCCCTTGCCGACCCGCGTCAGGGTGGTGCCGCGATGCTGGCAGGCGTTGATCAGCGCATTGAGCCGGCCTTCGCCATCACGGGTGATGATCATCGGCTGGCGCCCGGCGCGCATCGTCACGAAGTCGTGGGGGTTGGCCAATTCGCTTTCGTGGCAGGCGTAGATCCAGTTCTTTTCGAAGATCAGTTCCATCTCCAGGTCGAACAACTCCGGCTCGGTGAACATGTCCCGGGCGATGCGGAACACTTCATCCTCCGGGCGAAAATCCAGACAACCTTCGATAAACGTTTTCCACTGCTCGACGCTTCTTGCACCACTCATGGGAGGCACCTTTTTTGATCAGGGCTAATCGGTGGTTCATTAGAGGGGGCGGGGCAGGGCGCGGGCTATCCGCTAAATGGGCGAACCTGCGCCGGAAAGTTGGGCCGCAAAATTGGGCAGCAAATACCCAACCCGGTGCAGGGCGGTGACGGGATGCGCTACTGTCTTGCGGGGCAAAGGGCGCGCAAACCGGCGACTTATCCACATAGTCGATCGTTGCTATCCACTCAGTGGCCATGGGGCGGGTGTGGCGCATAACTTGCTGTCGAACAATAACGACGCGCCGACAGAGCGTGCAAAAAGCCTAACCGCCGTGGGTGCACCTTGATGAGTAGCCATACACGCGAAATCCATATTCAACGCTTTGACCTGGAAGGTGCCTGCAGCTGGATGTCCGGCATTTGTGGGCCGCACCGGCTGGCGACGTCCACGCCCGAACGCCTGCGCTTTCACCACAGTGCCAATGTGTTCAAGTCCCGCGCCACCACCTTGGGCGTGATCGAATACGGCACCGACGTGACCATCGACATTGAAGACGCCGAACACTTCAGCAGCTACAGCCTGAGCCTGCCGCTGGTGGGCGAACAGGAACTGAGCAAGAACGGTGAGCGCCTGAGTTCCAACCGCGACCAAGGCGTGATCCTCTCGCCCAATGAGCATCAGGTGCTGGCCATCTCTGGCGACTGTCGCAAGTTGCAGGTGGTGATCACCCGCGCGGCGATGAGCGAAACGCTGGAAGGTTTGCTGCAACGACCGATCGAGGCACCGCTGCGGTTCGAGTCGGTGATGGATGCAGTGGACGGCGCGTCGGCGTCGTGGTGGCGCATGGCGCGTTACTTCATTGCAGAGCTGGAGCGCAGCAGCGAGTTATATGAGCAGGCCGCGTTTACCCGAGACCTGGAAAGCTCGCTGATCAAGGGGTTGATCCTGGCGCAGCCGAACAACTACTCCGAAGAGCTGCGCGACGTGCTCGGTGTGAAGCTGCCGCACTATCTGATTCGGGCGCGTCAATACTTGCATGACAACGCCCGCGAAGCGGTGTGCCTGGAAGACTTGGAAGCTGTCTCCGGGGTCACGCGCTTCAAGCTGTTTGATGCCTTTCGCAAGTACTTCGCGCTGTCGCCCATGGCGTATTTGAAGAAGCATCGGTTGGGTGCGGTGCGCCAGGAGATTCTCGAGCAAGGCTCCACGCGCACCATCTCCGAAATTGCCCTGGGGTGGGGGTTTACGCACCTGGGGCGGTTCTCCGCGGAGTACCGCAAGTTGTTCGATGAATCCCCCAGCCAAACCTTGCAGCGCAAGCGCTTGCGCAGCCTTTGATCCCCATGAAGATCCAAATGTGGGAGCTGGCTTGCCTGCGATGACGGTAGTGCAGACACCACCGCTATCGCAGGCAAGCCAGCTCCCACAGGGGATTTGTGGTGTTTGGGAGGAATCAGATCAATTCTTCCACCAGTTGCAGGCAATGATTCAGCCCAGGCGACTGGTCATTCACCCGTCGGCTGAGAATGATCGGCGAGGTTGCCGTGGCCTCCACAATCGGCGTATACCCGATGTCCGCACGGTGCAGCACCTGCACCGACGCCGGCACCAGCGTCACGCCCATCCCCGCGCCCACCAGCCCGATGGCGGTCTGCAATTCGTTGGTCCACTGCGCCACTTTGAGGCTCAGGCCGTGGGCGTCGAACAGCGCGATCACATGGTCGGCATAACTGGGTCGTGGGTTACCGGGGTAGAGCACAATGGGTTCGGCGGCCAATTGGGCGAGGGTGGCCGGCGCCTCCAGCAACGGGTGGCCGGCGGGCAGCACGGCCACCAGTCGATCTTCCACCAGCACGCGCTGGACAATGGCTGGGTCGTCGATGCGAATCCGCCCGAACCCTACATCAATGCGTCCGGCCTTGAGCGCTTCGACCTGCTGCAAGGTGGTCATTTCCGACAGCCCCAGCTCCAGTTCCAGCGCCTCATGGGTGCGCAGGCGACGGATCAGTTCCGGCAGCACGCCGTACAGGGTCGACGGCGCAAAGCCGATGCCCAGCCAGGTCTTTTCGCCCTGGCCAATGCGGCGCGTGTTGTCGCAGACCTTGTTCAACTGCTCCAGCAACACATTGGCATGTTCGTAGAAAAACCGCCCGGCCTCGGTCAGCCGCAGCGGCCGGCCGCGTTCGAGCAGGATGACCCCCAATTCGTCCTCCAATTGCTGGATCTGCCGGCTCAACGGCGGCTGGGCGATGTGCAGGCGTTCGGCGGCGCGGGTGAAGTTGAGGGTTTCACCCAGCACCTGGAAATAGCGCAGATGACGCAGCTCCATGACGGCTCCTTTCATACCTTTAGGGTATTGCTCAAGACCCATTCTATATTGGAAGCCTTTAAAGATACGGCACAGAATCGGCTCAAACCTAAAAAGAACCCAACGGGTATAGCCATGCCGATTTGCGCCATCGAGTCGATCGAGACGATCATCGTCGACCTTCCTACCATTCGCCCGCACAAGCTGGCGATGCACACGATGCAAAACCAGACGCTGGTGATCATCCGCCTGCGTTGCGCCGACGGCATTGAAGGCATCGGCGAAGCCACCACCATCGGCGGCCTGAGCTACGGCAACGAAAGCCCCGACAGCATCAAGATCAACATCGACCGCCACTTTGCCCCGCTGCTGATCGGCCAGGACGCCAGCAACATCAACGCGGCCATGTTGCGCCTGGAGCGCAGCATCCGTGGCAACACCTTTGCCAAGTCCGGGATCGAAAGCGCCTTGCTCGATGCCTTGGGCAAGCGCCTCAACCTGCCGGTCAGCGAACTGCTCGGCGGTCGCGTACGCGATGCCTTGCCGGTGGCCTGGACCCTGGCCAGCGGCAACACCGAAAAGGACATTGCCGAAGCCGAAAAGATGCTCGACCTGCGCCGCCACCGCATCTTCAAGTTGAAGATCGGCGCCGGTGACGTCAGCCAGGACTTGGCCCATGTGATCACGATCAAAAAAGCCCTGGGCGATCGCGCCAGCGTGCGGGTCGACGTCAACCAGGCGTGGGATGAAGCCGTCGCCCTGCGCGCGTGCAAGGTGTTGGGTGACAACGGCATCGACCTGATCGAACAACCGATCTCGCGCAACAACCGTGGCGGCATGGCACGGCTCAACCTGTCGAGCCCGGCGCCGATCATGGCCGATGAGTCCATCGAGTGTGTCGAGGATGCCTTCAACCTGGCCCGCGAAGGTGCGGCCTCGGTGTTCGCCCTCAAGATCGCCAAGAACGGCGGCCCGCGCGCTGTGTTACGCACCGCCGCAATTGCCGAAGCGGCGGGCATTGGCCTGTACGGCGGCACCATGCTCGAAGGCGGCATCGGCACGCTGGCCTCGGCCCATGCCTTCCTCACGCTGAACAAACTGGCGTGGGACACCGAGCTGTTCGGCCCGTTGCTGCTCACCGAAGACATCCTCGTCGAGCCACCGGTTTACCGCGATTTCCAGCTGCACGTTTCCACCGCCCCGGGCCTGGGCCTGGCCATCGATGAAGAGCGCCTGGCGTTCTTCCGTCGTGACAAACACTAAGAGGCGCCTGCCATGTTGTTCCACGTAAAAATGACCGTGAACCTGCCGCTCGACATGAACCCGGAGCGCGCCGCTGGCCTCAAGGCCGAAGAAAAAGCCCTGGCCCAGCGGCTGCAACAGGAAGGCAAATGGCGCCATTTGTGGCGCATCGCCGGGCACTACGCCAACTACAGCGTGTTCGATGTCGACAGCGTGCAGGACCTGCACGACCTGCTGATGCAACTGCCGCTGTTCCCCTACATGGCCATCGAAGTGAATGCCCTGTGCCGGCACCCTTCGTCGATCCATGAGGACGACCGTTAAGCCTGCTTCAACACTAATAACTACAAGATGAGGATTGCACCATGTCCATCCGACTGTCCCAGACTGCCCATGCCCAACAGTTTCTCGAAGAAGCCAGCGGCAACCTCAACGACGGTGGCAACCCGCGTACCAAGGCGCTGATCTACCGGATCCTGCGCGATACCGTGAACATCATCGAAGACCTGGAAGTGACCCCGGAAGAGTTCTGGAAGGCGGTCAACTACCTCAACGAACTGGGCAAGCATCAGGAAGCCGGTTTGCTCGCGGCCGGCCTGGGACTGGAGCATTACCTGGATTTGTTGATGGACGCTGCCGACGAAGAAGCCGGTAAATCCGGCGGTACACCGCGTACCATCGAGGGCCCGTTGTATGTGGCTGGGGCGCCTTTGTCGAAATACGAGGCACGCCTGGACGACGGCACTGACGCGGCGGTGCCGCTGTTCATGCGCGGGCAGGTGCGCGACACGCATGGCAAGCCATTGGCCGGGGCGATTGTGGATGTGTGGCAGGCCAACACGGGCGGCACTTACTCTTGGTTCGACCCGACGCAATCGGAGTTCAACCTGCGTCGGCGCATCGAAACCGATGCCCAGGGCAACTACCGTTTTCGCAGCATCGTGCCGTCGGGCTACGGCTGCCCACCGACCGGCCCGACCCAGCAGTTACTCGATCAACTGGGGCGCCACGGGCAGCGGCCGGCGCACATTCACTTCTTCATTTCGGCGCCTGGGCATCGACACCTGACCACGCAGATCAACCTGTCGGATGACCCGTACCTGCATGATGATTTCGCCTACGCGACGCGGGATGAATTGATTGCTGAAATCCGCTTCAGTGACGATCAGCAGCTGGCGCGGGAGTTCGGTGTGGAAGGGCGATTTGCGCAGATCGATTTTGACTTTGAATTGCAGGCCTCGGCGGCACCGGTCGAGCAAAAACGCATGCAGCGCGTGCGCGCCCTCGAAGACTGAACAACGAACACGCTTCAACATGTGGGAGCTGGCTTGCCTGCGATAGCGGTGGTGAATGTTACATAGCTATCGCAGGCAAGCCAGCTCCCACAGGTTCCAGTTTTCGCAGGTTTTTTTGTGGTGTTGCTGGTTATTTGCGGATAACCAAATCCAGCACCTCATCCCGATCCTTGATCTTCTGCAGCACAATCTCCGAACGAATATCCATCACCCCCGCCGTGCGGTTCAGGTGGTTCACGATAAAGTCCGAAAAGTGCTTGAGGTTGCGTGCCTGCACCCGCAGCACATAGTTGCTGGCGCCGGTGATCACGTAGGCACTGGCCACCTCGGGCCAGCCTTGTACCTTCTTGATAAACGTCTCGTGCCAATCCTCCACATCCTGGCGCAACGACAGGTGCACGATGGCCTCCAGCTCGATGCCCAATTGCTCGGCGTTGAGCACTGCGCGATACCCGCTGATGATTCCTTCGCTCTCCAGCAGGCGCAAACGGCGCAGGCAGGCGGAGGGCGACAGCGCGACTTTTTCCGCCAGCTCCTGGTTGCTGATACGGCCATCCTGTTGCAGGAAATGCAGGAGGCGCAGGTCGGTGGCGTCGAGAATCATGGTTAGAATAAATCCGCGTGTTTGGGGGTTAAATTCGAATTTCCTACAGCTTAATTAGCCTTTTACCCGTTACTTTGCACGAAAATTTTGTAAAGCTTCGTTCAATATTTTGTCCATCGTCACTTATAAAAACAGGACAACCCATGACCACTCGAAGCCACTGCCAAGCCCTCGATGCCCAGGACCCGCTGGCGCCCTTGCGCCGTCAGTTCGCGCTGCCAGACGGCGTGATCTACCTCGACGGCAACTCCCTGGGCGCACGCCCGGTGGCCGCACTGGAACGGGCGCGGGCGGTGATCGCCGAGGAATGGGGCAATGGCTTGATCCGCAGTTGGAACAGCGCCGGTTGGGCCGACTTGTCGCAACGCCTGGGCAACCGCCTGGCCCCGCTGATCGGCGCACGCGACGGCGAGGTGGTGATCACCGATACCACCTCGATCAACCTGTTCAAGGTACTCAGTGCCGCCCTCACGGTGCAGCGCCAACGTACGCCGGCGCGCAAGGTGATCGTCAGCGAAGCCAGCAACTTCCCCACTGACCTGTACATCGCCGAAGGCCTCACCGAGTTGCTGCAACAGGGCTATTCCCTGCGCCTGGTCAACAGCCCGGACGAACTGCCCCAGGCCATCGACAGTGACGTGGCGGTGGTGATGCTCACCCACGTCAACTACAAGACCGGCTACATGTACGACATGCAGGCGGTCACGGCCTTGAGCCACGAGTGCGGCGCGCTGAGTATCTGGGACCTGGCGCATTCGGCGGGCGCGGTGCCCATCGACCTGCACACCGCCGGTGCGGACTACGCGATTGGCTGCACCTACAAATACCTGAATGGCGGCCCCGGCTCCCAGGCGTTCGTGTGGGTCAACCCGGCCCTGGTGGACGTGGTGCGCCAGCCGCTGTCGGGCTGGTTCGGGCATACCCGCCAGTTCGCCATGGAATCCAACTACGCGCCGAGTGCGGGCATCGCCCGTTACCTGTGCGGCACGCAGCCGATCACGTCGCTGGCCATGGTGGAATGCGGTCTGGAGATCTTTGCCCAGACCGACATGGCCAGCCTGCGCAGTAAATCCCTGGCATTGACCGACCTGTTTATCGCATTGGTCGAAGCGCGATGCGCCGCCCATGGCCTGGTGTTGATCACCCCGCGTGAGCACGCCAAGCGCGGCAGTCATGTGAGCTTTGAACACCCTGAAGGCTACGCGGTAATCCAGGCGCTGATCGCCCGTGGCGTGATCGGTGATTACCGTGAGCCGCGCATCATGCGGTTCGGGTTTACGCCGTTGTACACAAGCTTTACCGAGGTGTTCGACGCCGTGGAAATCCTCGGCGAAATCCTCGACAACCACACCTGGAACCAGCCGCAGTTCAAGGTGCGCAACAGCGTTACCTGACACAACGCCCCATTTCCTGTAGGAGCCCGGCTTGCCGGCGATAGCGCCCGTGAGATTGCCATCGCCGGCAAGCCGGGTTCCTACAAGGGCGCGCGCCAGCAACAACCATCACAATAATAAAGGGGCACACCACGTGACCACGCCAGACAACGGCTTTGCAGAGATCACCCACCGCGAACTGGGCCTGAGGCGCCAGCTCACTTCCGGCCAGATGAGCATGATCGCCATCGGTGGCGCCATCGGCACCGGGCTGTTCATGGGCAGCGCCTATGCCATTGGTTACGCCGGGCCCAGCGTACTGGTGAGCTACGCCATCGGCGCGTTGATCACCTTGCTGTTGATGGGCTGCCTGGCGGAGATGACGGTGGCCCATTCCACCTCGGGTTCGTTTGGTGCCTACGCCGAGTTCTACATCAGCCCGCTGGCGGGGTTCCTGGTGCGTTACGCCTACTGGGCGGCGATTGTGTTGGCCGTGGGCGCCGAGGTCACGGCGGTGGCGATGTACATGAAGTACTGGTTCGCCAACGTGCCGGAATGGGTGTGGATCGTGTCGTTTTCCAGCGTGCTGATCCTGCTTAATGCGATCAGCGTGAAGACCTTCGGCAACTTCGAATACTGGTTTTCCACGATCAAGATCAGCGCCATCGTTGGCTTCATCATCCTCGCCGTCTATGTGGTGTTCGGCTCGGGCAACCCGGAATACGGCGTGCAGAACTACACGGCCCACGACGGCTTTTTCCCCCATGGCCTGAGCGGCATGTGGATCGCGGTGATTGTGTCGATCTTCAGCTACCTGAGCGTGGAGATGATCGCCGTGGCCGCCGGTGAAGCCGCCGACCCGGAGCAGGCGGTGAAGAAAGCCTTCCGTGCCACGATCGTGCGCCTGGTGGTGTTTTACCTGCTGACGCTGGCGTTGATGCTGGCCATCGTACCGTGGAACCAGGCCGGGCAGACCCAGAGCCCGTTCGTCACGGTGATGCAGACCATCGGCATTCCCGGCGCCACGGGGGTGATGAATTTCGTGATCCTGATCGCGGCGTTGTCGGCGATGAACAGCCAGCTCTACATCACCACGCGCATGATGTTCAGTCTGTCCCGCGCCGGGTTTGCGCCCAAGGCCATGGGCGCCTTGAGCAAGAGCGGCATCCCGCTGAACGCGCTGTTGCTGTCCAGCTCGGGGATTGCCTTGGCGACGTTGCTCAACGTGGTGTACCCGGAAAGCTCGTTCACGCTGATGATGGCTATTTCCATGTTTGGCGCGATCTTCACCTGGTTCATGATTTTCCTCACCCACTTCTTCTTCCGCCGTTACCGCAAGCGCCATGGCGGGCCGAAGCTGTCGTTCCAACTGCGCCTGTTTCCCTACAGCACGCTGCTGGGCCTGGTGCTGATGGGCGCAGTCATGATCACCACCTATTTCACCGAGGCGTTCAAGATGACCCTGGTGTTTGGCGTGCCCTTCCTGCTGATCCTGTCGGCGGTGTACTACGGGTTTTTCCGCAAGGGCAGGGCCAAGGCGTCGAACAAGGCCTTGGCGTAACCGGGCAACTGTTCGAACGCACGCGCCGCGAGCAGCAATTTTCGGCAGGCCCAGTCTTCCTGCAAAGGCTGGGTGTTGAAACGCGGCGCCGACGGCCAGCGCTCCAGTGCCGCCTGCGGGACAATCCCCAGGCCCGCACCGCCGGCGACCATGCGCATCACCCCATCAAACCCTTCGGCGCGGATGCGCGTTTGCAGGCGGAATCCTGCGTGCAGCGCCTGTTCTTCCAGGTACACGGTCAATGCGCTGTTGGCAGCCAGGCCGACGAAGTCGTGTTGCAGGCTGTCGATAAAACTTCCTCCCGTGAAGGGATGATCCAGCGGCGTGATCAGCACCAACGGATCGTCGCGAAAGGGCAGGGTTTGCAGGCCATGGGTGTCCACCGCGTCGGAAATGATCCCGAGGTCTGCCGTGCCCTGACGCAGGGCTTGGGTGATGCGCAGGCTCGGCAGCTCTTGCAGGTCGATATCGAGGTTGGGGTGCTGGCGCAAAAAGTCGGCGAGCAATTCCGGCAGGTATTCACTGAGTGCTGTGGTATTGCACAGCAGGCGCACTTGGCCTTTGATGCCGTTGGCGTATTCCGCAAGGTCCTGTTGCAGGTGTTCGGCCTGTTGCAGCAACAGGCGGGCGTGACGGGCCAGGGCTTTGCCTGCGGGGGTGGGCGTGACACCGCGGCGGTTGCGCTCCAGGAACTCGATGCCCAGTGAGGCTTCCATCGCGCGGATGCGTGCGCTGGCAGCGGCCAGGGACAGATGGCTGCGGGCTGCGCCGGCGGTGATGTTGCCGGTGTCGAGGATGTGCAGGTAGAGGCGCAGGTCGATCAGGTCAAAGTGCATGGTGTGAGGTTCTCGGTGTCTGGGCGGGCCTCATCGCCGGCAAGCCGGCTCCTACAGTTGAATGTATTCACACATCCCAATGTAGGAGCCGGCTTGCCGGCGATAGCGTCATCAGCCTCCCGCAAAACAAGAGGCTGCCTCAGTATATGGCGAATTTCCGAACAGGCCGAAATCCCCCACAATCCCCCCATGAATACCTTCCTAGCGTTCTACCAAGACATCGGCCCGGCCTTGACGCTGTTAGTAATCGGCACTTTCCTGCTGGCTGGCACCGTCAAGGGTGTGATCGGCCTCGGTCTGCCTACCGTGGCCATGGGCCTGCTCGGCCTGGCTATGCTGCCGGCGCAGGCTGCGGCGTTGCTCATCATTCCGTCGACGGTCACCAACCTGTGGCAACTGGCGTTCGGCGGTCATTTGAGTGCGTTGCTCAAACGCCTGTGGCCGATGCTGCTGCTGATTTTCCTTGGCACCGGGCTCGGTACGCTGTGGCTGGGCATGGACGGCGGTGGCTGGGTGGTTCATGCATTGGGCGGCGCGTTGCTGGTGTATGCGCTCAGCGGGTTGTTCCTGCCCACCTTCAAGGTCAAGCCTGAAGCCGAGCGCTGGCTGGGCCCGGTGTGCGGTGTGATCACCGGCATCATCACCTCGGCCACCGGCGTGTTCGTGATTCCTGCGGTGCCGTACCTGCAAGCCTTGGGCTTGAACCGTGATCAACTGGTGCAGGCGCTGGGGCTGTCGTTCACCGTGTCGACCCTGGCACTGGCCGCCGGGCTGGCTTGGCGCGGCACCTTGGGCGGCGGCGAGATCAATGCGTCGCTGCTGGCGCTGGTGCCTGCGTTGCTGGGCATGTGGCTGGGCCAGGCGGTGCGCCAGCGCATCAACGCGGTGCTGTTCAAGCGCGTGTTTTTCGTCGGCATGGCGTTGCTGGGTGCTCATCTGCTGATCAGTGGTTAAAGATCAACGCCTTATTCGTGCATTTTGATCAAATGTATTTTGCCGCGCCGCTGCTTATTCCGAGGGGGCAATGTCGATAGCCTGCCGGCAGACATTTCTAACCCTTTGGATTCCCCCCATGAAAAAAGTCCTCCTGCTCAACGGCGGCAAGCAATTCGCCCACTCCGACGGCCGCTACAACACCACCCTGCATGACGCCGCCGTGGCGGTATTGGACCGTGCCGGCATCGACGTCAAGGTCACCCACATCGACGCAGGCTACGACGTGGCCGAAGAAGTCGCCAAATACCTCTGGGCCGACGTGATCATCTACCAGATGCCCGGTTGGTGGATGGGCGCGCCGTGGATCGTCAAGAAGTACATCGACGAAGTCTTCACCGAAGGCCACGGCAGCCTCTACGCCAGCGACGGCCGCACGCGCTCCGATTCGTCGCAGAAGTACGGCAGCGGCGGGCTGATCCAGGGCAAGCAGTACATGCTGTCGCTGACTTGGAACGCGCCGCAGCAAGCCTTCGACGACCCTACCGACTTCTTCGAAGCCAAGGGTGTGGACGCTGTGTACTTCCCGTTCCACAAGGCCAACGAATTCCTCGGCATGACCGGCCTGCCGACCTTCCTCTGCGTGGACGTGATGAAGCGCCCGGCGATCGAGGCTGACGTGGCGCGCTACGAAGAGCATCTGGCGCAGGTGTTCAATTTCTCGGTGTAAGCTGCCAGCAACCGAAAACGAGGACAGCCCGTGAAAGCCCGATCCGATGAGCTACAGATCTTTGTCAGCGTGATTGAGTGCGGTTCGATTTCCGCGGCGGCCGAGCAGGTCGGGCAGACGCCGTCGGCGGTCAGCCGCACCTTGTCGCGCCTGGAAGCCAAGCTCGACACCACGCTGATCAACCGCACCACGCGGCGCATGGACCTGACCGAGGAGGGCAAGTACTTCTTCGAGCAGGCCAAGGTGATCCTGGCGCAGATGGATGAGCTGGAAGAGCGCCTGTCGTCGCGTCAGAAAAAACCGGCCGGGCGGCTGCGGATCAACGCCGCCGTGCCGTTCATGCTGCATGGGATCGTGCCGTACATCGCCGAATTTCGCAGCCTGTACCCGGACATCCAGCTGGAGCTCAACAGCGATGACCTGATCATCGACCTGCTGGAACAGAGCACCGACATCGCCATCCGCATTGGTGTGCTGGCCGACTCCACCCTGCACGCGCGCTCCCTCGGTTGCACGCCGCTGCATATCCTCGCCAGCCCGGACTACCTCAAGCAGCACGGCACCCCGCAGACGGTCGCCGAATTGGCGGAGCACACCTTGCTCGGTTTCACCCAGACCGAAACCCTCAACCACTGGCCGCTGCGTCATGTGGAGGGCGATCGCTGGCTGATCCAGCCCAGTGTGGCGGCCTCCAGTGGTGAAACCGTGCGGCATCTGGCCTTGGAGGGGCAGGGCATTTGTTGCCTGTCGAACTTCATGACCATCGACGACATCGAGGCCGGGCGCCTGGTGCCGGTGCTGGAGAGCTTCAACAGCGGGTATCGCCAGCCGATCCACGCGGTGTTCTACCGTAACTCGCAGCTGGCGTTGCGTATCCAGTGCTTCCTGGACTTTATGCAGGCCAAGTTGGTGCGGTATGCCTGCTGATTCGTGATCTTCGCGCAAGAGTGAATTGGGCGGGACGGGCTTATTCGATAGCCGTCGTCCCTTCATCATCTAGGCATACATCGAGTCGCACCCATCGCAGCCTCGCTTGCGCTCGACAACTCCTACACCCATCACTTACCCAGTCAGGAGAACACTCCATGAACGTATTCGTAACCGGTGCCGCAGGTTTTATCGGCGGTTCCATTGCTACTGGCCTGGTCAAGGCTGGCCATCACGTTACCGGCTTGGTGCGCAGCACCGAACAGGCGGCCGAGATGACTTCGCTGGGCATTACCCCCGTCATCGGCACCCTGGATGACGCCGCTGTATTGACCGAACAGGCGCGGAAGGCCGACGCCGTGATCAACGCCGCCAGCAGCGACCACCGCGCCGCCGTGGAAACGTTGCTCGCTGCGCTGAAAGGTTCGAACAAACCCTTCCTGCACACCAGCGGTTCGAGCATTGTTGGTGACGCGTCGGGTGGTAAGCCCAGCGACGTTATTTACTTCGAAGATAACTTGCCCGAGCCGACGGTGGATAAAGCTGCTCGCGTGGCGATCGACAACCTGATCCTGGCCGCCGCCCAAGAAGGCGTGAACTCGGCAGTCATCTGCAACACCTTGATCTACGGCCACAGCCTGGGCGTGAAACGTGACAGCGTGCAATTGCCGCGCTTGCTCAAGCAGGCCCGCAAGAGCGGTGTGGTGCGCCATGTGGGCACCGGGCAGAACATCTGGTCCAACGTGCACATCGAAGACGTGGTGGCCTTGTACCTGCTGGCGCTGACCAAGAATGTGCCGGGCACGTTCTACTTTGTCGAAAGCAGCGAAGCGTCGTTTATCGACATGACCACCGCGATTGCTCAAGCCCTGAACCTGGGTGAACCGCAGGATTGGCCATTGGCCGACGCCGAAGCCGAGTGGGGCTATGAAATGGCCAACTATGGCCTGGGCTCCAACAGCCGGGTGCGTGGCAAGCATGCTCGCGAGCTGCTGGGCTGGGCGCCGAAGCGTACGTCGGTGGTGGAGTGGATTCGCCACGAGATGGTGTGATGTTCGCTTAGCACCGCGTCGTTGCAATCGCAGGCAAGCCAGCTCCCACACTCGAATGTGTTCACAAATCAAAATGTGGGAGCTGGCTTGCCTGCGATGAGGCCCTTGAGATCGCCGCTGGCCTTGAGGTAGCCATCGCCGGCAAGCCGGCTCCTACTGGTTCTGGCTCGCTCAATTCCGTACCATCCCCCGCCTTATCCCCGCATTACCCTGGTACCTCATGACCCTTTCCCGTCTGCGCGCCGATGCCCTGGCCGGCCTCACCACGTCGTTCGCGCTGCTGCCCGAATGCATCGCCTTTGCCCTGGTGGCCCACCTCAACCCGTTGATGGGGCTCTACGGCGCCTTCATCATTTGCACCCTCACGGCGTTGTTCGGTGGCCGGCCGGGCATGGTCTCGGGCGCAGCCGGGTCGATGGCGGTGGTGATCGTCGCGCTGGTGGTGCAACACGGTGTCGAGTATCTGCTGGCCACGGTGCTGCTGGGCGGGTTGATCATGATCGCCTTTGGCCTGTTGCGCCTGGGCAAGCTGGTACGCATGGTGCCGCACCCGGTGATGCTGGGGTTCGTCAACGGTCTGGCGATCATCATTGCGCTGGCGCAACTGGAGCACTTCAAGAGCGGTGAGCATTGGCTTAATGGCACGCCGCTGTACGTGATGATCGGTTTGGTGCTGGTGACCATGGCCATCGTGTACCTGCTGCCACGTATCACCCGCGCCGTGCCGCCGGCCCTGGTGGCGATCCTCGGCGTAGGCCTGGCGGTGTACCTGCTCGGTTTGCCCACACGCACCCTGGGCGACATGGCGCACATCGCCGGCGGCCTGCCGACCTTCGCGCTGCCGCAGGTTCCCTGGACACTGGAAACCCTCGCCATCATCGCGCCCTATGCGTTCCTGATGGCCATGGTTGGCCTGCTGGAAACCCTGCTCACCCTCAACCTCACCGATGAAATCACTGAGACCCGTGGCTACCCTGACCGCGAAAGCGTGGCCCTGGGCGCGGCGAATATGGTCTCGGGCGTGTTTGGCGGCATGGGCGGTTGCGCGATGATCGGGCAAACCGTGATCAACCTCAGCTCCGGTGGGCGTGGGCGCTTCTCCGGCGTGTTTGCCGGGGTGATGATCCTGTTGTTCATCCTGTTTCTGTCGCCGTTCATCGAACGGATCCCGCTGGCGGCGCTGGTGGGGGTGATGTTTGTGGTGTCCCAGCAAACGTTCGCCTGGGCGTCCTTGCGGGTGATCAACAAGGTGCCGCTCAACGACGTGCTGGTGATTCTGGCGGTGACGGTGATCACGGTGTTCACCGACCTGGCCACGGCTGTGTTGTGCGGAATCGTGATTGCGGCGCTGAACTTCGCCTGGCAGCAGGCGCGGGAGCTGTATGCCGATGAGCACTTGGAAGCCGATGGCGGCAAGTTGTACCGCGTGCACGGCACGTTGTTCTTCGCCTCGACCACGCCGTTTTTGAACCGGTTCGACCCGGCCAACGACCCGGCCCAGGTGACGCTGGATTGCCGTCACCTGAGCTTTGTCGACTATTCAGCGATTGCTGCGCTGATGACCCTGCGCGAGCGCTATACCAAGGCTGGCAAGCACCTGCGAGTGCTGCACCTGTCCGAGCGGTGCAAGAAGCTGCTCAAGCGCGCCAAGGTCCACCACGACTAACCTGTAGGAGCCGGCTTGCCGGCGATGGCTGCCTCACTATCAACGTTGATATTGAGGGCCTCATCGCCGGCAAGCCGGCTCCTACGGTTGGGGTTACGGCCCGACCAGGTCTTCGAGTTCCTGGGCGCGGGTCTGGGTCATGTCGAGCACACAGCCGGTGCCGTTGACCTGGTCGATGGTGCCGCCCGTGGCGCTGCCAGCGAAGCCGCAATTGGCGTCGCGGTATTTGATCCACAGGCGCTGCACGTCTTGCAGCTTCTGTTTGCGGTCGCCTTCCTGGGCGGCCAGCGCGGTCTTGTAGGCTTTGTTCAGTCGGTCATCCTGCACCTTGGCCTCCTTGGTGTTGCAGCCGACCATGTCCGCGGTGGTGTTGGCGCCGTCCATGCACTTTTTCAGCGCCGGGTTATCGGCGGCCGACGCGTTGCCGCACAGGGCGAGCAGCAGGGCGCTGGCGGCAAAAGGAACTAGCAGGGCTTTGCGATTCATTGTCTGTTTTTTCCTGGTCGTGAGTACTGGGCGGTGAGGGCGCCGAAATCTGAGACTCGGCCCCGGCCATTGAGTTTCGGCACGCAAAAAACTTCATGTAAAAACACCCTCCGGATTTTCATGAACGGGCGCGTGGCATATCCCCAAGCGACAGCGCTTATCCGTGGACGAAAATTACTTTCATGAAAATTGAAAATACTCCTCGGTAATGATTTATGAGTTTCACCAACAAATCGACGTGACCCTTTCCGAGGAGTACCGCATGGCCGCATCACCGGGCTTCGGGCTATTGGCATACGCTGCCATTGCCATCATTGCATTGATCGTGCTGATTGCACGTTACCGGCTCAACCCGTTCATCGTCATCACCCTGGTGTCGATTGGCCTGGCGCTGATGGCTGGCATGCCGGCCGACACCATCATGGGCTCCTACGAGGCGGGCGTCGGCAAGACCCTGGGGCATATCGCCCTGGTCGTGGCGCTGGGCACCATGCTGGGCAAGATGATGGCCGAGTCCGGTGGCGCCGAGCAGGTGGCGCGTACGCTGATCAACCGTTTCGGCGAGCGCAATGCCCACTGGGCCATGGTGTGCATTGCCTTCCTGGTGGGGTTGCCGCTGTTTTTCGAGGTCGGTTTTGTGCTGCTGGTGCCAATCGCCTTTACCGTGGCGCGGCGTGTGGGCGTGTCGATCCTGATGGTCGGCTTGCCCATGGTTGCCGGTTTGTCGGTGGTGCACGCGTTGGTGCCGCCGCACCCAGCGGCGATGATGGCGGTGCTGGCATACAACGCGTCAGTGGGGCAGACCGTGCTGTATGCGATTCTGATCGGCATTCCTACTGCAATCATCGCCGGGCCCGTCTACGCCAAATTTATCGTGCCGCGTATTCACTTGCCGGCCGAAAACCCGCTGGAACGCCAGTTCATTGACCGTGAACCGCGCACTCGTCTGCCGAGCTTCACGCTGACCATGGGCACTATTTTGCTGCCGGTGGTGCTGATGATGATCGGCGGTTGGGCCAATGTGATTTCCACACCGGGCACCGGCTTCAATCAGTTCCTGTTGTTTATCGGCAACTCGGTGATCGCGTTGCTGGTGGCGACCTTGGTGAGCTTCTGGACCTTGGGCATCGCACAGGGCTTCAATCGCGAGTCGATTCTCAAGTTCACCAATGAGTGCCTGGCACCGACCGCGAGTATCACCTTGCTGGTGGGCGCGGGCGGTGGTTTGAATCGCATCCTGGTCGACGCGGGCGTTACCAACGAAATCCTCGGTTTGGCCCACGCCTTTCATCTGTCGCCATTGGTAATGGGTTGGCTGTTTGCTGCGCTGATGCGTATTGCTACGGGCTCGGCCACTGTGGCGATGACGACCGCGTCCGGCGTGGTTGCACCTGTGGCCGTGGGCCTGGGTTATCCACACCCCGAATTGCTGGTACTGGCCACTGGCGCGGGCTCGGTGATCTTTTCCCACGTGAACGACGGTGGCTTCTGGCTGATCAAGGAATACTTCAATATGACGGTGATCCAGACCTTCAAGACCTGGACCGTGTTGGAGACCCTGATTTCAGTGGTCGCCTTCGGTCTGACCTATGGTCTGTCCTGCATCCTGTAACCCGGAGACCCCATGGACATCCTCTACCAGATCCGCGCCCGCCAGGATTCCTTCAGTGCCGGTGAAGGGCGCATCGCCAAGCTGATGCTTGAGGACGTGGGTTTTGCCGCGTCGGCCAGCCTGGAAGCGTTGTCGCAACGGGCCGAGGTCAGCACGGCCACCCTGTCGCGGTTTGCGCGCAGTGTGGGCTGTCGGGATCTGCGTGATTTGCGCCTGCAACTGGCCCAGGCCAGTGGGGTGGGCAGCCGCTTCCTGGACCCGTCGGGGTTGCCGGAGCAGTCGGCGTTTCATCGGCAGATCCTGGGGGATATCGAGGCGACCCTGCGCCAGCATTTGTCGGGTTTCAACCAGGCGAGTTTTGCCGACGCGGTGAGCTTGTTGGGCAAGGCGCGGATGATCCATGCGTTTGGCATGGGCGGCCCGTCGAGCCTGTGCAGCGATGAGTTGCAGGTCCGCCTGGTGCGCCTGGGTTATTCGATTGCCGCCAGCCATGACCCGGTGATGATGCGGGTCACTGCCGCGACGTTGGGCCCTGAGCACGCGTTGATCGTGTGCTCGCTCACCGGCCTTACGCCGGAGCTGCTGGACGTGGTCAGGCTGGCGCGCAACTACGATGCGCGCATCCTCGCCATCACCCTTGCCGGTTCCCCACTGGCCGAACTGGCCGACGTGGTGCTGCCGCTGCAACCGGCCGAAACCAGTTTTATCTACAAACCCACGGCGGCGCGCTACGGAATGCTGCTGGCCATCGACCTGCTCGCCACCGAGCTGGCGCTGGCCATGCCGGACGACAACCAGGAGCGCCTGCGCCGGATCAAGCTGGCCCTGGACGATTATCGCGGCGGCCCCGACAGCCTGCCGCTTGGAGACTGACATGAAGTACGACACGCTGATTCGCCAGGCGCTGATCATCGATGGCAGCAACACGCCCGGTTATGTCGCTGACGTTGGGGTGCGCGAGGGGCGCATCGAGGCCATCGGTGATTTATCCGAGGCGACGGCCACTCATGAAGTGGACGCGATGGGGCGCGTGTTGGCGCCGGGCTTTATCGACGTGCACACCCACGATGACACGGTGGTGATCCGCCAACCGCAGATGCTGCCCAAGCTCAGCCAAGGGGTTACGACGGTGATTGTCGGCAACTGTGGCATCAGTGCCTCGCCGGTCAGTTTGCGGGGTGATCCACCGGACCCGATGAACCTGTTGGGCACGCGCGCGGCGTTCACTTACCCGCGTTTTGCCGACTACCGTGCGGCGGTGGAGAGTGCTCACCCTGCGGTCAACGTCGCCGCGCTGATCGGCCATACGGCCTTGCGCAGCAATCATATGGATGACCTGCATCGCACCACAACGCCGGATGAAATTTCGGCCATGCGTGTGCAACTGCAAGAAAGCCTCGAAGCCGGTGCCCTCGGTTTATCCACAGGCCTGGCCTACGCCAGTGCCTTCAACGCCGAGACCGATGAAGTGCTGCAACTGAGTGAAGAGCTGACGGCGTTTGGCGCGGTGTACACCACCCATTTGCGCAGTGAATTCGAACCGGTACTGGAGGCGATGGACGAGGCTTTCCTGATCGGCCGGCATGCCAGGGCGCCGGTGATCATTTCCCACCTCAAGTGTGCTGGCGCCGGTAACTGGGGGCGTAGTCCACAGCTGTTGGCGTCGCTGGAGCACGCGGCGAAAACCCATCCGGTAGGGTGTGATTGCTACCCCTATGCGGCGAGTTCTTCGACGCTGGACCTCAAGCAGGTTACCGATGCGTTCCGCATCACCATCACCTGGTCGACGCCACACCCGGAGATGGGCGGGCGTGATTTGCAGGCTATTGCCGCCGAGTGGGATGTTTCGCTGATGGATGCTGCACGCCGGCTGCAACCGGCGGGGGCGGTGTATTACGGAATGGATGAGGCGGACGTGCGGCGTATTCTGGCGCATCCCTTGTCGATGGTGGGCTCGGATGGGCTGCCGGAGGATCCGTTCCCGCATCCGCGTTTGTGGGGGGCGTTTCCACGGGTGCTGGGGCATTTCAGTCGGGATGTCGGTCTGTTCCCGCTGCATACCGCGGTGCATAAGATGACCGGGCTGTCGGCCGCACGTTTTGGGTTGTCCGAACGTGGCGAAATCCGCGAAGGGCACTGGGCTGACCTGGTGCTGTTCGACCCGTTGCGCGTACGTGATGTGGCGGACTTCAAGGAACCGCAACGGGCGGCAGAGGGCATTGATGGCGTGTGGGTCAACGGCGTATTGAGCTACAGCGAAGGGCAGGCGAACGGCGAAAGGCCGGGGCGGTTCCTGGCGCGCAGTGGGGATTTGCGGGGTGGGTTCGTGGCGGGGCGGTAGATCGGTTTGGCCTTCATCGCAGGCAAGTCAGCTCCCACAGTGGATCGGGGTGGGGCTGGATGAATGCGATCCACTGGGGGAGCTGCCTGCGATTGCGGTCTGCCATTCAACAATGGAACCCCCTATAGTTGTGGTTTCAGACACGGAGGCGGATGCATGCACTTAGGAAAAGTCACCCCCATTTTGCGGATTTTCGACGAAGCCAAGGCGCTGGAGTTTTACGTTGATCTCCTGGGGTTCAAGGTGGATTGGCAGCATCGCTTCGAGGCGAATTTTCCGCTGTATTTGCAGGTTTCGCTGGGCGATTGCGTACTGCATTTGTCCGAGCATCATGGCGATGCGTCACCGGGCGCAGCGGTGCGGATTCAGGCGCAAGGGGTGGACGCCTATCAGCAGCAGTTGGTGGGCAAGGACTATCGGTATGCCAAGCCTGGGGTTGAAGAAACGCCCTGGGGCTCGCGGGAGATGAGCATCAAGGACCCGTTTGGGAATCGGGTCGTGTTTGTCGAGGAAGGCGAGGGCTGAGGGGAAATCGCAGGCAATAAAAAACCGCCTTAGTAAGGGCGGTTTTTTATTGCAAACCCAGTTAGTGGCTGGGGTTGCACTCTCAAAGGACGCAATCGACCCGCAGGCAGATACTAACGCCCGTCATTTCATCACGCAAGGCCGAGCGATGCCTGATAAAGCTCGCTTTACCGCATTTTTTCTGCACAGGCTCAACTGCAAAAACTTGTAATGAATCCAGCGAACGATACTGGATATTTGACCACTGTCGGACACACCTCAAACGAGGATCTTCGTTAGGATCTTCCCCGTTCTGCGTTTGTCGCTTTTTGGGTGAGCCGGGTATGCGCGCGAATTCTGGACCGACCGCCACGGGCTAGTAATCCGTGCCGGATTGATGCGGAAGGACCATTAGCCCGGCCACCTCAATGGACGCAATCGACTCGCGTCCGAAGGCTCACGTGTTCCGGTAAGTGCGCTGGAGGTAAGGCCCAACCTAGGGAGGGCCGAGTATGTCTAAGTTTGCACGACGTACGTGGGACCTCGTAGTGAATGCCTTGCGTGTTTATCACGTGTGGACATTCCTGCGGGACAGCTTCGATGACCTGTAAGGCCTGAGAAGTGAAGCCGCCTCGGTGCATGCCGAGGCGGCTTTTTTTGGTTTGTCAGACCCGGAAATGACTGACCATCTGCTGCAACTGGCTGCCCAAACGCGCCAGTTCCACACTCGACTTGGCGGTCTCGTCACTCGCCGTTGCGGTCTGCTCCGACACATCCCGCACATTCACGATGCTGCGACTGATCTCTTCCGCCACGGCGCTCTGCTGCTCGGCGGCGGCCGCAATCTGCTGGTTCATCGACTGGATGTTCGACACCGTACGGGTGATGTTCTCCAGTGACACACCGGCCTTGCGCGTCAGTTCGACGCTGCTGTCGGTGAGGCTGCGGCTGTTGTTCATCACGTTGGCCACTTGCTGCGTGCCGTTTTGCAAACCGGCGACCAGGCCTTCGATTTCCTCGGTGGACTTCTGCGTGCGCTGGGCCAGGCCGCGCACTTCGTCGGCGACCACGGCAAACCCGCGGCCGGCCTCACCGGCCCGCGCGGCTTCGATCGCAGCGTTGAGGGCGAGCAGGTTGGTCTGTTCAGCCACGGCCTTGATCACGTCCATCACGCTGCCGATCTTGTTGCTCTCTTGCTGCAGGTGCGTCATTGCGTCCGTGGAGCGCGCCACTTCGGCGGCCAGGCGCTCGATCTGAGCGATGGCTTCGGCCACCACCTTGTCGCCTTCACGGGCTTGGCCGTCCGCGTCGGACGCGGCCTGAGAAGCTTGCTCGGCATTGCGCGCCACTTCCTGCACGGTGGCGGTCATCTCGTGCATGGCAGTGGCCACTTGATCGGTCTCGATCTTCTGGCTGTTCACGCCTGCACTGGTCTGTTCGGTCACGGCCGACAACTCTTCGGCGGCGCTGGAGATCTGCATCACGCCGTCGCGGATACCACTGATCAACTCACGCAAGGTGGTGCCCATGCGCTGGATGCCTTGTTGCAGCACGCCCAGCTCATCGCGGCGGGTCACCTGGATGTTGTGGCTCAAGTCGCCCGAGGCGATGCGTTCAACCACGGCCAGGGTGTCTTGCAGAGGGCGAGTGATCTGGCGGGTGATGACCAGGGCGGCAACGATGCCGACCAGCAGGGCCAGCAAGGTGCTGATCAGTTGCAGGCTGCGGGCTTGGGCGCTTTCCGCGTCGCGGCGGTCGAGCTGGATGTCGTAGAGCTTATCGCTGATCGAAACGATGTCAGTGCCCTGGGTGGTCATCTCGGCACGGGCAGTGACGATGTTGGCGTTGGCGGCCTTGTAGCTTTGCACGGCGGTGCGGTAAGCGCCGAGGGCGGTCTCTAGCGAGGCCAATGCCGCTTGCTGGCTGCTGCCGAACGCGGCGCTGAGATGCTTCAAGCCACTGATGGCTTTCTCGATTTGCGCGGCGGCGCGGGCTTCGGTTTCGGCGTTGACGTTGTTGGTGTAGCCGCGCACTTCGTAGCGAGCCAGTTGGAAGTCTTCCTTGGCATTGGTCACGGCCTGGTATTGCGTGTAGCGCTCGGCACTCTCGGGCATTTGTTGCACGCTGGTGTCCAGGGCGTTGATCTGTGCGTTGGCGATGTCTGCCTTGTCGCCCATGACTTGGCGCGCAGCGCTGCCGTTGCGGTAGGCCTCGCGCATCTTGTTCAGGGACTGCTGGTACGCGGTGATGATGGTCTTCTGCTCGTTGAGCAGCTTGAGGTTTTCCGGGCTCTTGAAGCTGTCCAGCAGTTTCTGTTGCTGGGCGGCGAAGGCGTCGAGGTTGGTCTGTACGTTCTGCGCCACCGCTTCGTCGCCGTTGGCCAGCATGTATTGCAGGCGCACGATGCGCAGCTTGGTCAGCGAGGCGTTGAGCTGGGTAATGTCGCTCATCCAGTTGCTGCGATCGATCAGGCCGCCCAGGCTGGTCCAGCCGGTCAAGGCCAGGATCGAGGTGAGGACCAGTACCAGGCCGAAGCCCAGGCCCAGTTTGAGGTTGACGCTGATGTTGCCGAACCAGCTGTTCATCGAATGCTCCGCAAGTTGATGTTTGTCTGCTGGACGGTGTTGTTGTTTGACCCAGCCAAAGTAAGTAGATGGGTATCGGCGGCGATACATGATTCTGAAATGACTTTTTCGGCTGGGGGGGTGAAACAGGCACTCTGCCCGATGAACGGGCAGGGTGCTGGCGACTCATCCGGCCACTTGTGTTAACCCCATGCCTCTTGGGGGAGGGGTTTTGAGCGCCTCGACCAATTGAGACAAGTAGTAGAAGCGCAGGGGGCTGAAGGATTCCCAGCGCTCGACGAAGTACTGGCCCTTGTCGTCGATTTGAATCGGCGTGGTGAGAATTTCATTGCTGCGCGAGAAGTGCACAAGATTGGCCTCACCGTCAGTGGGGCGCTCGATAAAGAACTGCCCGGGCGTCGTCAGCTTGCTGCGGTCCGGCAACGGTTCGACGGGGGGCAGCGGCCGCCCTGCAATGCCCACTTCAACGCGGTAGTCGCTGCGCAAGGCCACGCCATAGCGCTCGTCACCCATCTGCCAGCCAGCGCTGTGCAATGGCTTGGCCAGTTCTGGCACGGTATCGCGCACATGCAGGCTGACAGCATCCTGCAACTGCGCGATGCCCGGTACGCCGACATACATGTCTGTGTGTGTACTGCTCATGAACGCCACCCACTTATGCGGACCAAGGGCCTGTTGGTCCGCGCTGATTACCTGGTTGGCAAAGTAGCTGAACAGCCGGGCGCGGGAGTTCTGCTCACTAAGGCCTTTGACGTGATAGCTGGCGGTACAGTCCAGCGCACGGATGCGCAGCCCATATTTGTTCGCAGCCTTGATTACGTTGGTGAAGGTGTCCGGGCCGTGGTATCGCGGCATGTGGCCCGCGTCCAGGCTGAACAGGTAGTCCTTCAAGATGTCCGGCATTTTCAGCGTGCGCTGATAGGTCTCCAGCGCTGTCTGGTGCAGGTCGGTAAGCAGGTGCTCCATGTACAGCGTTTTCACGCCTTGTTTTTTCAGGTGCTTGAAGCTGTCGATCAGCAGTCGCTTGCTGGAGCGTGCGATATGGGCTTCGCCGATGACCAGGCCGAGTTTTTGTTGATACAGGCGTTCAATGAATACCGTTTCACTGCTCGTCGTGGCCAGGTTCGCCGGCAAACTGCGCGGGGGCAATGTGAGCTCGTTGAAAAATACCTTGGCCTTGTCCGAAAGCCGCTGCCGGATTTCGCTGAAGGTGAACTGCACGGCGGCATGCCTTGGATTGACGTGTGTGTAGTGTGTGTCGAGGCCGTGACGGGTGTGTCTGATCAGTTCAATATCGCCGCGAATATCCAGGGGCAGGTCGAACTCGGTGTAATGGCTGACAGCGACCGCCGGCGTGCCCGACGTACTGGGGCTGGGCAACGTGACGTGGGTGGTTGGCAGGGCCAAGATGAAGTCACCGCGAGACTGCACGCGGGTGGAGGTGTCTGGCCACACGCCGATGCGCTGGCCGGGTGCGGCGTCTTCAACCCGCAGGGCCGGGGTATTTTGTAGATCTGCCAGGCCCGCGACCTGTTCATGAGTGCCCAGGCGGTTGGAGTCCACCAGCGCCACCCAGCCTTCGCCGGGGTTGTTTTTCAGGTTCTGCTCAATCACCGAGTGGGAGTAGAAATTGCGCAGCTTGCTGCTGCGGGGAATGAAGCGCGGGCCATCCCCCAGAGCCAGTACGTGCTCCATATGGTACGAGGCGGACCCGTCGATGCCATCGATGGCGATATTCAAGCGTTGGGTTTCCAGCAGCAATTTTCGATAAGTGAAGGGGGCATCGGCCGTGAGCCCCAGGGTTTGATCGACTTGAATCAGATGCCGCTCGATCTGTGTCAGCGCCTGAGCCTTGCTGCCGCTGAGCTGATTGTTGAGGACCTTCAGCTTGCGGTGGAACAGGTCGCGGGGCAGGTTTTCGATATAGACGCGCTTGAGCCCCTGTTCGGCCAGCGCAGGCAGTTGTTCGATCAACAGTTGCTTGCTGGCAATGGAGCTGTCGAGGGCGCCGATGATCAGGCGCTTGTTGCGATTGAACAGGGGCTTGAGGATGTCCGCAGGTGCGGCATCGACGGCGAACGCGGGCAAGGGGGATTTGGGCGCGACAGTGGGTAACGCCTGGAAGAAGGCGTCGGCGCGCTGGTTCAGCCGCTCGACGTGCTTGGCGTACGCCGTGCGCAACGGGGCCGCTTCCGTGAAGGCATTACCTTGGGCTGCACCACCATATTCGGTCCCCATCCCCTCAAGGCGGGCCTTGAACTCCGGGTCAAGCAACGTGCGGAAGGTCTTGGCTTGCTCGGGCGCGACGTCGAACACTTCCAAGGGGCTGCTCTCGTCGGCCAACAATGTTTCGTATTTCTTGCGCCCGCCACCGACCAAGCCGGAACGCACCCATTGGCCGTCGGCATTGCGGTTGACCAACCGTGTGGTGGACAGCAAATGGCCGCTCTGCGGGTCATGGCGATACAGCAAATAACGGCCCAGTGCATCCGGGGTGTGTGACGCCCACAGTGAGTTTCCATCGAACAGTACCGGCTGCATGCCCTCGGGTTTGAGCACGTCTAGCTGGCTGAGCACGGCGTTGTCGGCAGCTTGCGTGCTGGTGCGGATCGTCGGGCGCAGTGACTTGAAGGCGCCCTTCAATGCCGGGCGCGCGTCGAACAACAGCGCGCCGCCCATATTGGCCAGGTAGCCGAGATAGTGTTGCAGGGCGCTGTCTGTGTCGTTCTGGTGGTAGGCGTTGAGGGCGAGCATGGCGTCCTTGAAGGCCAGTAGCCCCCCCAGGGTCAGGCTGAGCAGTGGGAACGGCATGGTGGCTACGGCGGTCAGCCACTCGACGCAGGTCCAGAGAACGCCGGTGATCATCTGGAGCCGATTGACTGTCGTTGCGTGCACGTCATCGATCTTGCGTTGCAGGTTCATGTTGTAGAACTCATGGCGCAAATCGGTCAGCGGCGTGGTGTGCTGGATGCTGTCATGTCGGGCAGGGCTGGGGGTGGTGCGGTCGATTTCGACTGGCAACCCTTTACGAGCGGTTTTCAGGAACTGCGCAATCCGTGCCTTTGACTGCAGCGGTACCCGCGCGCCCCAATAAGCAGGCATGCCCTCGACTTTTTTGAGCAGGTAGTTGAACAGCTTGGCCTCGCGCCAACTAATGCCGTCCGGCGCATCAGGGGTATAAAGCAGTATCGGGTTGTCGCCGTGGCTGAACAGGTAGTTGCCGATGACCCAGTCCCCATCAATGGACAGCCGGTGCACCCTGTAGGTGTGGCGCTCGGTGTTGCCGCTGTCGGAAAGCCTTTCGATGGCCTGCTCCAGCCAGGCCTGGTCAGCCTGAGTGAGATGCCCTTGCAGGCGGGACTCCAGAGCAGCGCTTTTCATCTGTAGTTGCACGATTGCCAACACGGCAGTGCGTCGTTCGTCATAGCCTGGGCTGTCGCTGTTTTGCAGGCGTCGGCGGATTTCGTCGGTATAGCGTTGACCGATCCAGACGCCCGTGACGGAGCGTGCGACGTTCTGCGCAGTCAACGGGCTCAGGTCTACGTTGGGTGGGCCGCGGAAGGTCGCGGAAGTTGAGAATTTTTCATTGAGAAAGCCGATGCCGTCTTCATACCCATCGCGATACAGCGTGGTGTACGACACTGGCGTCGCCGCAGCGCCGACCAGTGGTTTGGGTGCATAGGCAAATACTGTATCCGGGTCAATATCGTTTTGCTGGCGACCTAACAGCCGGTTGAGACTGAGCCTGGCTTGGTCATGCAGGTAGCGTTCAAACGCAGGGACGCTGGATTCTGCGTCCGGCCGGGCGTTGTAGACACGCAGTGCGCCCGCGGCATCATCGGCCAGGCTTGCCAGGCGGCTGCGGTCACTGACAGAGGCCGTACGGTACCAGGCCGGCGAGCTGAACTCGTAGTCATCCAACTGTATCGTCAGTTGGTGCGCGGCTATCGCTTCCAGGCAGTCGGTATAGGTGCTCGGTTTGCCGAAGGTTACTTCCAGATGCTCGTTGACGTCAGGGCGCAGGCTGATACTGCGCAGGAAGTCACGCATCTTTGGCCTGAAACGCCGCGGCACCTGTTCCAGCAGGTACTCGCTCATGGTGCGCCCGTTGAGGCGAGCCTTGCTGTCCGTCCAGCCGATGATATGGGTCTGGCATTCGCGCAGCGTGTTGAATGCGATGAACTGTTGGACGCTCGGTGCATCGGGCGTACACAGCAGCAAGCGTTTGACCTGGCCCTGGCTGTCTTCTTCGCGCAGCAGCCACAGGTCCTTGAGTTGTGCGCCGTGGAGCAACACGGTCTGGGCGTACAAAGGTTGACGTGTGTTTTTTTGCAGGTCCTCAAAGCGTTTGAAATCAGCCTGGTTCAGATGGCCTTGCAGCCGGGCGACGTTGGCCATGAGCGTCAGGCGCTGATGGAAGAACCCGCGTGCCGCCAGCTTGATTTGTGGAGTGGCCAGTGCCGTTTTCAGCGTGATGGCGAAGTCCAAACGCGGTTGCAGGTCTTGCAGCAGCATAAGCAGGGTTTGCACGTTGAGATGGGCGTGGGCCACACGGAGCGGCGCACCGGCGTAGCTCAGGGTGCTGCGCTCGAGGAATGCCGAACCGGGTGTACTGTCGCCAGGATGCAGGCCGCGCAGGGTCAACTCCACCAATGAGCGTTGCTGGTTGTAGGTGCCGACCTGAGGCACCGTACGAGCGGTGGTGATGTGCAGCAGGTCCGGGTCCAGGTCGTGGATATCCAGCTCATCGGCCAGTTGCTCAGCCCATTGATGGCGGGCCAGTGCCTGAGGGGTCGCGGCAGGGCCGAACAGATCGAGGAAAGCCTGGCGAGCCGTGTTGTAGCGGTGCAGGTGCTGGTCAATGGTCGTGCGCTCGAGCCTGTTGGCGCTGCGATACCAATCGGGCAGGGCCTTGAACAGGTTGCGCTCAAGCAGGCGCTGGGCGCGAAAGTCCAGGCGCGCCGTGAGGTCGGGCAGCGCGGCGTGTAGAGCGTCGTCAAGGTGTTGCTTGAGCTGGGTGGCATTCAGCTGAGCGTTTTCGGCCAGGGTCAGGGCGTGGTGGATGTCTTTTTTGCGCTTTTCGAGCACGGCTTGATAGGCGTGTTCGAACAGCGGTTGATCCGTGATTGGTTGCAGAGCCAGCGGCCAGATATCGGTGATGGCCAGGTGCTGATACCGCACCGGCAAATGACGGCTGAATTCAGCGTGGCCGCTGCGCAGTGCCATGGTTTGCAGCAGGCCGCGGTCGAGTTCTTGCAAGGTAGCGAAGGCTTCCAGCCCGCGTGAGGGCGTGAAGAGCAGCACCGGCCCGACGCTCGCGTCGCCGCTCAGGCTGTCAACATGTGGGTTGGCCTGGCGTGTCAGCACGAACGCCCCGGCGAATTCGATGCGCTCGTCCTGGTAATCGAAGGTCAAGGCGTACAGGCCGGGGCGTAACGCCGGAGGTCGGGAGCAGTCTTCCAGCATCTGCAGGTCGGAGGGGGATAGCAGGGCATCACTGACGTTAAGCCGGGTTTCCTGTTCCAACGCTTTGATGCCGGCGGTGTCGGTCAGGTAGGTCTTGCGGCTCTGACCATTGACGGCACTGGTGTCATCCAGATCTTGCAGTTGGGTGGCGAGGCGGGTTTTCAGTGGGCTCAGTTGGCTGGGGTCGCTCAGGTCCAGCCCCTGATAAAAGGCGCTGGCCTGAGTCATGTAGGCCAGGTTGATGCGCTTGAGGGTGGTGTTGAGGGTGTCCAGTGCCAGCCGCTCGGCTGGCAGGGTGACGGGGCGCCGACTGTAAGGGCGCAGTGTCGGATCGATTTCCAGCAGATGGCTATGGATTTGTTGCAGGGCAAGCGGGTTATTCGGCGTACTCATCGGTACGGTCCCAGGGTGATGAATGGAATCACCAGCATGGGCGGCGGCGGCCTGTGCCCGGCTGTAGATAGCTATGCCGTGACGCTCATCAAGGTTGGGTGTTGTGTGCTAGTCTGCTGGCCCTTTTAGATCTGGAGGGCACGTTAAATCGTGCCGTCCTACAGCGGAGCACCTTCATGTCCGAAGTTAATCTGTCCACCGACGAAACCCGCGTCAGCTACGGTATTGGCCGCCAACTGGGCGACCAACTGCGCGACAACCCGCCACCGGGCGTGAGCATCGACGCGATCCTGGCCGGCCTGACCGACGCTTTCGCTGGCAAGCCAAGCCGTGTCGACCAAGAGCAAATGGCTGCCAGCTTCAAGGTCATCCGCGAAATCATGCAAGCCGAAGCGGCTGCCAAGGCTGAAGCGGCTGCTGGCGCTGGTCTGGCATTCCTGGCTGAAAACGCCAAGCGTGATGGCATCACCACCCTGGCTTCCGGCCTGCAATTTGAAGTGCTGACTGCCGGTACTGGCGCCAAGCCAACCCGTGAAGATCAAGTGCGTACCCATTACCACGGCACCCTGATCGACGGCACAGTGTTCGACAGCTCCTACGAGCGCGGCCAGCCTGCAGAATTCCCGGTTGGCGGCGTGATCGCTGGCTGGACCGAAGCCCTGCAACTGATGAATGCCGGCAGCAAATGGCGCCTGTACGTGCCGAGCGAACTGGCTTACGGCGCTCAAGGTGTTGGCAGCATCCCGCCGCACAGCGTTCTGGTGTTCGACGTCGAGCTGCTCGACGTTCTGTAAGACCTGCTGATTACTGCGGGTGTTGGGCTTGTGTGGGAGCGGGCTTGCTCGCGAATGCATCAACGCGGTCTGTCTGATACACCGTGTTGTCCGCTTCGCGAGCAAGCCCGCTCCCACATAAAGCCCATTCCCAAAGACCGTACAGTTTGCTTCATGGATGGAACTTGCCATTCAACTCCGTGGCCGGGCGCAATGCTCGGGCATAGCAGAACAGAAACAGATTACGCACCACTTCCTTCAGCACCCCAGGCTCACTGGAACTCAGGCCGTTCACGTCCAGGTCGCCCTGGTCCTGCAGTTCATTCAGCGCTTCTTCTTCCAGTACCGCACAGACTTCACCGGTTTCCCGATGCAGGATCCGCAGGTAAGGGTGTGGGCGATCCAGCCAGGCATCGATCAAATACGTCATGAGTCATTCTCCTTGATGAGTTTCAATGAGAATAATTCTTATTCGTGGAATAGCAAGTGCCTATTGGCGGATTCTGGATTTTTCTGTGTGGATATTGCGCGGGGTCAACGGGGAGGGCGAAACGCCATCCCGCGACGGGCGCGGGATGGAAGCAGCAGGTTCAGACCTTGCGCACGAACTCGGACTTGAGCTTCATCGGGCCGATACCGTCGATCTTGCAGTCGATATCGTGGTCGCCGTCGCACAGGCGGATGTTCTTGACCTTGGTGCCGACCTTGACCACCAGAGAGGTGCCCTTGACCTTGAGGTCCTTGATCACGGTAATGGTGTCGCCGTCCTGCAGCACATTGCCGACGGAGTCTTTCTTCACGGTTTCATCGCCGGCCGCTTCGGTCTCGCCGTTGGCGGACCACTCATGGGCGCATTCCGGGCAGACCAGCTGGGCGCCGTCTTCGTAGGTGTATTCGGAATTGCATTTCGGGCAGGGTGGCAACGTGCTCACTAAGGCTCCTTGAGAGTCAGGGGTGGCTAAAGGGCGCACATTATATAGGGTTTTTAGTCCGGGGCGGGATGGTGAGTTGGTAATACAAACTAAATGTGGGAGCGGGCTTGCTCGCGAAAGCGGTGTGCCAGTCACGTCTTTGTTTACTGACCCACCGCCTTCGCGAGCAAGCCCGCTCCCACACAAGCCCGCTCGCTACAGATCTGCGTTAGTGCGTACGGGCTACCGCAAATTCACTCAGCTCTACCAGGGCATCCCGATACTCGCTGGCGGGAATCACTTCCAGGCACTGGATGGCGCGGGCGACGAAGTCACGCGCCAGTTGGGCGGTGTAGTCCAGTGAGCCCGAAGCCTCGACGGCGGCACGGATGGCCTCCAGGTCTTCGATCCCGCCTTTCTGGATCGCTTTGCGCACCAGGGCGGCCTGTTCCGGCGTGCCTTCGCGCATGGTGTAGATCAGCGGCAGGGTTGGCTTGCCTTCGGCCAGGTCATCACCGACGTTCTTGCCCAGGGTTTCGGCATCGCCACGGTAGTCGAGCAGGTCGTCCACCAGTTGGAATGCCACACCCAGGTGGTCGCCAAAGGTGCGCAGCGCTTCGGCCTGTTCGGCGGTGGCACCACACAATGCAGCGGCACTGTGGGTCGAGGCTTCGAAGAGCATTGCGGTCTTGCCGCGAATCACTTCCATGTAGGTTTCTTCGGTGGTGCTGGCGTCGCGGACCTTCGACAGCTGCAACACTTCGCCCTCGGCGATGATGCGCGTGGCCTGTGAAAGAATCTTCATCACCGGCATCGAGCCCAGCTCGACCATCATTTCGAACGAGCGCGAATACAAGAAATCGCCCACCAGTACGCTGGGGGCGTTGCCCCACATTGCGTTGGCGGTCTCGCGGCCACGGCGCATGCCGGACATGTCGACTACGTCGTCATGCAGCAGGGTGGCGGTGTGCAGGAACTCAATGGTGGCGGCCAGGAGGCGCAGGTCATCGCCCTCACGGCCCAGGGCCTTGCCACATAGCAACACTAATAAAGGACGCAGGCGTTTGCCGCCCGCCGACGTAATGTAGTCGCCAATTTTGGAGACCAGCGGCACTTTGGACGTCAGCTGCTGCTTGATGATGCCGTCGACGGCGCTAAAATCGTCCGCGACCGCGCGGTAGAAAGCTTGGGGTTGCATCAGCGACAGTCGCTCCAGAAGGGTTGCGCGGCATGCTAGGACCCTGACCCCCGGGTGTCAAGGCGCGATAGACGGCCCCTTGCAAGGCATCTATAGCTTGCGTACAATCGCGCACCCTGAACTTCCTGGGCAGCACCTGCCTTACGCAATTGCATTCGGGACGTCCATCCCATGCAGCCATGCCAGCCAATACCTTTTCTTATAAAGCGCTGGGTGAGCAGGATTATCGGAGAAATACCATGTCGTACGCAGTAATTGTTACTGGTGGCAAGCAATACAAGGTCGCCCCAGGTGAATACCTGAAGATCGAAAAACTGGAAGTCGCTACTGGCGAATCCGTGACTTTTGATCGCGTTCTGTTGGTCGCCAATGGCGATGACGTGAACATCGGCGCTCCAGTTGTTGCTGGCGCTACCGTTGTGGCTGAAGTGATCTCCCAAGGTCGTCACGATAAAGTCCGCATCATCAAGTTCCGTCGTCGTAAGCACCACATGAAGCGTATGGGCCACCGCCAGTGGTACACCGAGATCAAAATCACCGGTATTCAGGCTTAATTTCAGCCTAATTCCTCACTAGGAGAATTGACTCATGGCACACAAAAAAGCTGGTGGTAGTACCCGTAACGGTCGCGACTCAGAAGCCAAACGCCTTGGCGTTAAGATGTATGGCGGCCAGAAAATCATTCCGGGCAACATCATCGTGCGTCAGCGCGGCACCCAATTCCACGCCGGTTACGGTGTAGGCATGGGTAAAGATCACACTCTCTTCGCGAAAATCGAAGGCGTGATCAAGTTTGAAGTAAAAGGCGCGTTCAACCGCCGTTACGTGAGCGTTGTCGCAGCTTAATTGCGAGATCGCTGGAAAAGCCCTGTCTTGCGACGGGGCTTTTTCGTTTGTGGGGTGAGTCTCTTGCAAAGCTGTTTGTGATGGGCTCAAGCGCTGGTTTTGCGGTCGTTGATTGAGGTCGCTGCGCTCATTTTTGCAAGAGTCTTATGTCTTGGTTTCTTAAGCTCGTCCACGCGACGAGAGGCGTTTTGTTATGAAGTTCGTTGATGAAGTTTCCATCCGAGTAAAAGCAGGCGACGGCGGTAACGGTTGCATGAGTTTCCGTCGCGAAAAATTCATCGAAAACGGTGGCCCGAACGGCGGCGATGGCGGTGACGGCGGTTCCATCTACATGATGGCCGACGAAAACCTCAACACCCTGGTCGACTACCGTTACACCCGGCATTTCGATGCCGAGCGTGGCTCCAACGGCGGCAGCACCGACTGCACCGGTAAAAAAGGCGAAGACCTGGTACTGCGCGTACCGGTCGGCACAACGATCATCGACTCCGCCACCCAGGAAGTGATCGGCGACCTGACCAAGGCTGGCCAGAAGCTGATGGTGGTGCAGGGCGGCTGGCACGGTCTGGGTAACACCCGATTCAAGTCCAGTACCAACCGTGCGCCGCGTCAGACCACGCCGGGCAAGCCGGGTGAGCAGCGTGACCTCAAGCTGGAAATGAAAGTACTCGCAGACGTCGGCCTGTTGGGCCTGCCGAACGCCGGTAAAAGTACCTTCATCCGCTCGGTCTCGGCGGCCAAGCCGAAAGTCGCCGATTACCCGTTCACCACCCTGGTGCCAAACCTGGGCGTGGTCAGCGTGGACCGCTGGAAAAGCTTCGTAATCGCCGACATTCCCGGCCTGATCGAAGGCGCTTCCGATGGCGCGGGCCTGGGGATTCGCTTCCTCAAGCACTTGTCCCGCACCCGTCTGCTGCTGCACCTCGTGGACATGGCGCCGCTGGATGACACCAGCGCACCGGACGCCGCTGAAGTGATCGTCAGCGAGCTGACCAAGTTCAGCCCGTCCCTGGCGGAGCGTGATCGCTGGCTGGTACTGAACAAATGCGACCAGATCCTCGAAGAAGAGCACGAGGCGCGCGTCAAGGAAATCGTCGACCGCCTGGAGTGGGAAGGCCCGGTCTACGTGATCTCGGCCATCGCCAAAGAAGGCACTGAGCGTCTGACCCGCGACATCATGCGCTACCTGGAAGACCGCGCCGACCGCCTGGCGGCCGATCCGGTGTTCAAGGCCGAACTGGCCGAACTCGACCAGCGCATCGAAGACGAAGCCCGCGCCCAGCTGCAGGCCTTGGACGACCAGCGTGCCCTGCGCCGCAGCGGCGTGAAGTCGGTCCATGACATCGGCGACGACGATTGGGACGAAGAAGACGTGGATGATGAAGACGGTCCGGAAATCATTTACGTGCGCGACTGATTCGTTGCAGTAAACTTGAACGCCGCTCCTTTTAGAGCGGCGTTTTAGTATCCGGGTTTAACGTTATGGGCCGCGCTGGGTCGCGCAGCCCTCAATCTAAGGTTGAAGATGATGCGGAGCAAAGTGACAGGTGCGCAGCGCTGGGTCGTAAAGATCGGAAGTGCGCTGCTGACGGCGGATGGCAAAGGTCTGGATCGCGCAGCCATGGGCGTCTGGGTCGAGCAGATGGTGGCCTTGCATGAGGCCGGTGTGGAGTTGGTGCTGGTGTCGTCCGGGGCGGTTGCTGCCGGGATGAGCCGCCTCGGCTGGACCGCGCGACCCAGCGCGATGCACGAACTGCAAGCCGCCGCCGCCATCGGCCAGATGGGCCTGGTGCAAGCCTGGGAATCCAGCTTCGCCGAGCACGGCCGTCACACGGCGCAGATCCTGCTGACCCACGACGACCTGTCCGACCGCAAGCGCTACCTCAACGCCCGCAGTACCCTGCGCGCGCTGGTAGAGCTGAAAGTCATCCCGGTGATCAACGAAAACGACACCGTGGTCACCGACGAAATCCGTTTTGGCGACAACGACACTCTCGCCGCCCTGGTGGCCAACCTGGTGGAAGCCGACTTGTTGGTGATCCTCACCGACCGCGATGGCATGTTTGACGCTGACCCGCGCAACAACCCCGATGCCCAGTTGATCTACGAAGCCCGCGCCGACGATCCGGCCCTGGACGCCGTGGCCGGCAGCGTCGGCGGTGCCCTGGGCCGTGGCGGCATGCAGACCAAGCTGCGCGCGGCACGCCTGGCTGCACGTTCCGGCGCGCACACGATCATCGTCGGTGGGCGCATTGAGCGCGTGCTGGACCGCCTCAAGGCCGGCGAGCGCATCGGCACGCTGCTGTCGCCGGAACGCGGCATGCTGGCGGCGCGCAAACAGTGGCTGGCCGGTCATCTGCAAACCCGTGGCACCCTGGTGCTGGACGATGGTGCGGTGTCTGCCTTGTCCCAAGGCAACAAGAGCTTGCTGCCGGTCGGCGTCAAGCTGGTGCAGGGCAGCTTCCGGCGTGGTGAGATGGTGGTGTGCGTTGCGCCGGATGGTCGTGAGATCGCCCGTGGCCTGGCCAACTACAGCGCCCTGGAAGCCCAGAAAATCATTGGACAATCGTCCGATGCGATTGTCGGACTATTGGGTTACATGGCGGAACCGGAACTGGTTCACCGCGACAATCTGATCCTGGTCTAACCAAAGGAATACACGATGCGCGTAATGAAGGGATTACTTGGCCTGCTGCTGGCCATGCCGCTGTTGGCTTCGGCTGAAGAAATCGGACAGGTGTCGACCGTATTCAAATTTGTCGGCCCCAACGACCGGATCGTCGTCGAAGCCTTCGATGACCCCAAGGTCGACGGCGTGACCTGTTACCTGTCGCGCGCCAAGACCGGTGGCGTTAAAGGCGGCCTGGGCCTGGCTGAAGACCGCGCCGAAGCCTCGATTGCCTGCCGCCAGGTGGGCCCGATCCGCTTCAAGGGCGAGCTCAAGGACGGCGATGAAGTGTTCAAGGAGCGCACCTCCCTGGTGTTCAAGACCATGCAGGTGGTGCGCTTCCTCGACAAGAAGCGCAACACTCTGGTTTACCTGGTGTACAGCGACCGATTGATCGAAGGCAGCCCGCAAAATGCGGTGACCGCGATTCCGATTCTGCCCTGGCCGACCGCTCAGTAACCCGCAGGCGAGTTTTGCAATCGACGGCTATGATTGCAGGCTTGCGGGTTGTAATCTCGAAGCGCCGCAATGCGAAGAACATGGGATATCTGGAGTTCGTCATGAGTGCTTTCCACGACCTGAAACTCAAAGCTTTGGACGGACAAGAGCTACCGCTGGCGCCCTTCAAGGGGCAAGTAGTGCTGGTGGTGAATGTGGCCTCCAAATGTGGTTTGACCCCGCAATACGCGGCTTTGGAAAACCTCTACCAGCAATACAAGGACCAGGGGTTTACCGTGCTTGGCCTGCCGTGCAACCAGTTTGCCGGCCAGGAGCCAGGCACCGAAGAGGAGATCCGCGAGTTCTGCAGCTTGAACTACGGCGTGACATTCCCTCTGGGCAGCAAGCTCGACGTCAATGGCCATGACCGTCATCAGTTGTACCGTTTGCTGGCGGGCGAGGGCGCTGAGTTTCCAGGCGATATCACCTGGAACTTTGAAAAATTCCTGCTGGGCAAGGATGGCCGCGTGCTTGCGCGCTTCTCGCCGCGTACCGCGCCAGATGATCCAACGATTGTCCAGGCCATCGAAAAAGCCCTGAGCTGAACCCCCCTGTAGGAGCCGGCTTGCCGGCGATGAGGCCCCTATTCAATACAAGGCTTGAGGGCGCTATCGCCGGCAAGCCGGCTCCTACAGAGCTTGCGCCGCTTTTACCCCTTAATCACCCAAATCAATAGTGCTATCCAACACGTTGCACTCTCCATATTATCCACATCATAAATCCCTCTGACGTGGAGTGCTCCCATGCCTGTGCAAGCCTTGTTCAAACCCTTCCAGCTCGGCGCATTGCAACTGTCGACCCGTGTCGTGATGGCGCCGATGACCCGCTCGTTCTCCCCGGGTGGCGTGCCTAACTCCAAAGTGATCGAGTACTACCGTCGTCGCGCCGCTGCCGGCGTGGGACTGATCATCACCGAAGGTACTGTGGTCGGCCACCAGGCTTCCAATGGCTACCCGAATGTGCCGCACTTCTACGGCGAAGCTGCCTTGGCCGGTTGGAAGAAAGTGGTCGATGCCGTGCACGCCGAGGGCGGCAAGATCGTCCCGCAGCTGTGGCACGTGGGCAGCGTGCGCCGTATCGGTACCGAGCCTGATGCCAGCGTGCCGGCTTACGGTCCGATGGAAAAACTCAAGGACGGCAATGTGGTCGTCCACGGCATGACCCAGCAAGACATCAAGGACGTGATCAACGCCTTCGCCCAGGCCGCCAAGGATGCCCAGAGCATCGGCATGGACGGTGTGGAGATCCACGGTGCCCACGGTTACCTGGTGGACCAGTTCTTCTGGGAAGGCAGCAACCAGCGCACCGACGAATACGGCGGCAGCCTGGCCAACCGTTCACGTTTTGCCATCGAACTGATCCAGGCCACCCGTGCCGCCGTTGGCCCGGATTTCCCGATCATCTTCCGATTCTCCCAGTGGAAGCAGCAGGACTACACCGCACGCCTGGTGCAAACCCCCGAGGCGTTGGGGGAGTTCCTCAAGCCGTTGTCTGACGCGGGTGTGGATATTTTCCACTGCTCCACTCGTCGTTTCTGGGAGCCGGAATTCGAAGGTTCCGACCTCAACCTGGCCGGCTGGACCCGTCAGCTCACAGGCAAGCCGACCATCACCGTGGGCAGCGTCGGCCTGGATGGCGAGTTCCTGCAGTTCATGGTCAATACCGATAAGGTCGCGCAACCGGCCAGCCTGGAGAAGCTGCTGGAGCGCTTGAATAACGACGAGTTTGACCTGGTTGCCGTGGGCCGAGCCCTGCTGGTGGACCCGGATTGGGCGCTGAAGGTGCGCGAAGGGCGCGAGAGCGACATTCTGCCGTTCAGTCGTGAGGCGCTGACCACGTTGGTCTGATCAGGCCGGTTGGGCGTTGGAGAGGGGCCGGGTATGTCGATACCCGGCCCTTTTTATTTCAGCGGTTCCTCAAGCGGTGGGGCGTTTGTACAGGCTGTCGCTCGGCGTAGGGCGTCCGGTAGATGTCCTCGTGGTTGCGCTCTGTCGGTGCAGGCCTTGTTGTGGTCTGCAGATAGTCCCTGCCAAGTTGCGCATAATCGTAATCCGGTTGAGGTGGGTAGGGATCATTCCAGTCTGGCTGGGTGTGCTGGTAGTC
>NZ_JACAOY010000011.1:61328-171038 GCF_013385985.1 Pseudomonas sp. B6002
AGTCCGGTTGTGGCCGGTGCGGACGATTCCAGCCTGGCTGGGCATGTTGGTAATCCGGCCTGGATGGTCGCGGGCGACGCCACTGCTGCGGGTGGTTTGCCTCGGGCGCTTGCAGTGGATTGCTCGTAGCCGCCGGAGTGCTGAAGTGCCAATGGCCGTGAGCCGATGCTCTGCTGATGTGTGTCGACATAAAAATCTCTTTCAGATTATGGGGTGCCCACCTTCACCAGGCAGGTACGTTATGGGTGGTCATAATCTGAGCGGCGTTCCTGACATATGCAGTTTGATAGCGGCGATTCCGACAATGCCTATTGCCTATTCCGAATCGCTGTCACGTAAACCCTCGGTTGTAGCCGCTGAGCGGTGAAGTGGACGACGGGCGCTGTCGACGGATCAGCGTGTAGACGGTAACGGCGAAGCAACAAATTCTCCCTGGCACACACCTCGTAACTGTTGCTCAAACTGCTCGATAATCGCCGGCCAGCCCTGACGGCTGGCATGTTGCCGGGCATTGAGGCGCATGCGGCGCAGGCTTTCGGCGTCTTCCAGCAACCAGTTGGCCGCCTCACAGAATGCGTTTTCGTCCCCCGGCATCGCCAACACGCCGTTGTAGCCATGACGAATATGCTGGGTCGCCGCGGCCTGGTCATAGGCCACCACTCCCAACCCCGACGCCATGGCTTCCAGCACCACATTGCCAAAGGTTTCAGTCAGGCTGGGGAACAGGAACACATCACCCGAGGCGTAATGCCGCGCCAGCTCTTCACCGCGCAAAGTGCCGCAGAAAATCGCCTCCGGCAGTTCCTTCTCCATGATTGCCCGTTGCGGCCCATCGCCGACGATGATCAGTTTCATCTGGCGCATGGGGTAGGTGTCTTGCAATGTCTCGAAGCAGCGCTTGAGCAGCCCCAGGTTTTTTTCCTGCGCCAATCGACCTACATACAACACAGCGGTTTGCTCGTCGTTCAAGGCCCAGCTTTCACGCAGCGCGTTATCGCGCTTTGCCGGGTGGAACAGCTGGCTGTCAACACCGCGCGACAGCATGCCCAAACGTTCGAAATGCCGGCGCTCCAGTTCCAGTCGCTGACTGGCACTGGGCACCAGGGTCAAAGTCGAGCGGTTGTGAAACCAGCGCAGGTAATGGGTGACCATCCGGCTCAACACACTCAAGCCGTATTGGTTGGAATACTGCTGGAAGTTGGTATGAAAACCGCTGACCACACTGATGCCCAGTCGCCGCGCTGCACGCAGGGCAGACAGGCCCAGTGGCCCTTCGGTTGCGATATACAGCACATCCGGGCGCTGGCGCGTCCAGCGCCTGAGCAACTTGTGCATTGACGACTGCCCCCACTGCAGGCCGGGGTAACCCGGCAACGGCCAGCCACGGCACAGCAGCAGTTCATCGTCGCTGGGCCGGCTCTGGTCACTGCCCTGGCGTGGGCGTACCAGCTCGACTTGATGGCCGCGCGCGCGCAAACCCTCGCACAGGCGGCCAAGGGTATTGGCCACCCCGTTGATCTCTGGCGGGAAGGTTTCGGTAATAAGGGTGATGTGAAGCGAGGCTGTCGTCATGACCCACAGTGTCACCGTGGGCCATGTCGTCATTGTGTCTTCCAGATGATGGATTTATGACGGGGTCACTTTTTGCTGCTGTGCCATGGCCTCGGCACCTTGTTCACGCACCCAAAACAACGTGGCGCCGGCCACTGCGGCCGGCATCATCAGCAGGTTGACCACCGGCACCAGCAACACCAGGTAAACGATCCCGCCGAAGCTCATGCTCTGCCAGCGTTTCTGGCGCAGCCAGGCGAGCATTTCGTTCCAGCCCAGCTTATGGTTGTCGGCCGGGTAGTCGATGTACTGGATCGCCATCATCCACACGCCGAACAACAGCCACAGCGGCGCGGCGACCAGGTTGACCACCGGAATGAACGACAGGATAAACAGGCCGATGGCCCGTGGCAGGAAGTAGCCCAGCTTGCGCATTTCCCGGGCCAGGGTGCGCGGCACCATGGCGATCAGTTCACCCCAGCTGAAGGCCGGGAAGTCATCCGTGCCGCGCACCACCACCTCAACTTTCTCCGAGAGAAAACCGTTGAACGGCGCGGCGATGATATTGGCCAGCATGGTGAAGGTGAAAAACACCATCAACACCACCAGCACCACAAACAGCGGCCACAAGAGGTAATTCAGAAAACCCAGCCAACTGGGCAGCGTCGGCATCAAATGGTCGACCCACACGCTGAACTGGTGGCCGGCGAAATAGATCAAGCCGACGAACAGCACCAGGTTGATTGCCAGCGGCAGCAGCACAAACAGGCGCAGGCCAGGGCTCAACACCAGTTTGAGGCCTTCACGCAGGTATTGCGGGCCGGAAAGAGCAGGGGCAGGCATGGAGAACTCCGAGCAGAGGGACGACCGCGCCGACCTTACCGGCTTTGCTTAACAGGCGAAAGCCACGACATCAGCAGTAACAAACCCATCGATCAACCGGGTCGACTGCATAGAGACCACCTATGAGCTGGATTGTTATTCCGTATTTCCTTAATCTTGCCCCCCTCTATACGCTGCACCCATTATTTTCAGGACGTGCGAGTTCAAGCCTTCCCCAAGTGCTTCGCGGTCCTTTTTTATTCCAGCCGCCCTGTTGCCCGGGTGGTCGATAGGAGTGAGTCATGTCTGATACCCGTCATTCGCGAGTGATTATTCTCGGTTCCGGCCCTGCCGGTTACAGCGCTGCCGTCTACGCTGCCCGGGCCAACCTCAAGCCGCTGCTGATCACCGGCATGCAGGCGGGCGGTCAGTTGACCACCACCACCGAAGTCGACAACTGGCCGGGCGACGTCCACGGCCTGACCGGCCCGGTGCTGATGGAACGCATGAAAGAGCACGCCGAGCGCTTCGAAACCGAGATCGTGTTCGACCACATCAACCAGGTCGACTTCTCCAAGAAGCCTTACAGCCTGACCGGCGACAGCGGCGTCTACACCTGTGACGCACTGATCATCGCCACCGGCGCCAGCGCCCGCTACCTGGGCCTGCCGTCGGAAGAAGCGTTCATGGGCAAGGGCGTTTCCGCCTGCGCGACCTGCGACGGTTTCTTCTACCGCAACAAGCCGGTGGCTGTGGTCGGTGGTGGTAACACCGCGGTGGAAGAGGCGCTGTACCTGGCCAACATCGCCAGCACCGTGACCCTGGTTCACCGTCGCGAAACCTTCCGCGCCGAGAAGATCCTGATCGACAAGCTGCACGCCCGTGTCGCCGAAGGCAAGATCATCCTCAAGCTCAACGCCACCCTGGACGAAGTCCTGGGCGACAACATGGGCGTGACCGGTGCCCGCCTGAAAAACAACGACGGCAGCTTCGACGAGCTGAAAGTCGACGGCGTGTTCATCGCCATCGGCCACACCCCGAACACGTCGCTGTTCGAAGGCGTGCTGGAAGCCAAAGACGGCTACCTGGTGGTGCAGGGCGGCCGTGAAGGCAACGCCACTGCTACCAACATCGAAGGCATCTTCGCCGCCGGTGACGTGGCTGACCACGTGTACCGCCAAGCCATCACTTCGGCCGGCGCCGGCTGCATGGCGGCCCTGGATGCCGAGCGTTACCTCGATGGGTTGAAGGACGCTTCGTTCTAAATCCGTTGAAATAAAAAACCGGCTGAAAAGCCGGTTTTTTTATGCCCGCGATCCAATCAACACCACAAGACAACTGTGGGAGCTGGCTTGCCTGCGATAGCGGTGTGTCAGCCACCACCGCCATCGCGGGCAAGCCCGGCTCCCACATTGACCGTGTTCCGTTGTTGATTCAGCGGCGGGTCAGTGGCTGCGCGGTGAACTTCACACCCGCCAGACCGTGCGCGATCAACGCACGAATGTTGCCATGGTCGCTGCCCTCAGGCGTGGCCACCACCGAGCGGTAATGCTCACCAAACGCCAGCAACGCTTCCTGATCGCTCAAGCCTTCCAGCAGTGCCAGGCCCAAGGTCTTGCACGAGCCTTCGTTCTGTCCGGCTGCGTTATCCACGGGACCATTGGTGAACGCTTGCGGCTGGTAGTCGTAACCGGCAGCGACAAAGGCCAGGGTATCGGCAAATACATGTTCGCCGCTGTTGAGGCTGGCACGCAGGGCATTCAAATCAGTCATGGGTTTTTCCTTTGGCAAACGCCGCCTGTTGGTCGGCGCTGGCTTCTTTCTGGTAGTGGGCTTTCCATTCGGCATACGGCATGCCGTACACCACTTCGCGGGCGTCATCGAGGCTCAGCTCGATGTGGCGTTCGTCGGCCTCGGCCTTGTACCACTTGGACAAGCAGTTGCGGCAGAAACCGGAGAGGTTCATCAGGTCGATGTTCTGCACATCCTTGCGGCTGTCCAGGTGGGCCACCAGCCGGCGGAAGGCGGCGGCTTCGAGTTCGAGGCGTTGTTGATCGTTCATAGGGCTCACGCAAATCTCAGGGGTTAGCGGCTGGCCGCCAGGGTAATCGACACCGATTCGGCAAAGCGTAGCGCATGGGGCTTGTCCACTTCGACTTCGGCATACAGCACAGACTCGTTGCTCATCACCAGGTCCAGCAGCTCCTGGGTCAGGCGCTCCAGCAGGGCAAAGCGGTTGCCTTCGACGTGGGCAATGATGGCCTTGGTGATGGTGCGGTAGTTCAGCGCGTGGTCGATATCGTTGTCGCGCACGGCTTCCTGCGCGGCGTACAGGATGGTCAGGTTGATCAGCACGTCCTGCTTGTTGAGGATCTCATCCTCGTTGATGCCGATGTACGTACGCAGGCACAGGTCCTTGACCCGGATGCGCGCCATGCCTGGTTGAAGTTGTGGCATTGCTACTTGCTCCGTCCAATCAGTTGCAGGAACTCCATGCGCGTGGTGTTCGACTCGCGGAACGCGCCGAGCATCACCGAGGTGTTCATGGTTGAATTCTGTTTTTCCACGCCGCGCATCATCATGCACATGTGCTGCGCCTCAATCACCACCGCCACGCCGGCCGCCTGGGTGACGCTCTGGATGGCGTCGGCGATTTGCCGCGTGAGGTTCTCCTGGATCTGCAGGCGCCGTGCATACATGTCGACAATGCGCGCCAGCTTCGACAGGCCCAGTACCTTGCCCGTCGGGATGTAGGCCACGTGGGCCTTGCCGATAAAGGGCAGCAGGTGGTGCTCGCACAGCGAGTACAGCTCGATGTCCTTGAGGATCACCATCTCGTCGTTATCGGAGGTGAACAGTGCACCGTTGACGATGGTTTCCAGGTTCTGCTCGTAGCCATGACACAGATACTGCATGGCCTTGGCGGCGCGCTTGGGCGTGTCGAGCAACCCTTCGCGCTCCGGGTCTTCGCCCAGGCTCTTGAGGATCTCGCGGTAGTGTTGGGGCAGGGACAAGGTCATACAACATCCTCACAAACGGCTTACTTGATATGCCGCCCGCCGTTGACGGTCAGGGTGGTACCAGTGACATAAGGGTTATCCAGCAGGTAACGCACGCTCTGGTAGATCACTTCGGGCCCGGGCTCGATGCCCAGGGCCGATTTGGCCAGGACCTTGGCGCGGTAGGCCGCGTCGTCGCCCTCGTTGAACATCACCATCGCCGGGGCGATGCCGTTGACCTTGATCAGCGGCGCGAACTGCGCGGCGAACGACAACGTGAGGCTGTCGAGCCCGGCCTTGGTGGCGCAGTAGGCGATGTGCTGGCGGCTGCCCTTGCGCACCACGTCATCGCTGATGTGCACGATGTCTGCCGGTGTCGAGCGTTGCAGCAAGGGTGAACAATGCAGGTTGATCAGGTAGGGCGCAAGCATGTGCACGCTGAACATGTCGCTAAACGCTTGGCTCTCGTCGCCTGGGGCTTCTGCGACCCACGCCGAGGCGTTGTGGATGATCGCGCGCAGGCTGTCGGTGTGAGTCTTCAGCTCAGCGATAAAGGCCAGGATCCCGGCCTCGCTGGAGAAATCGGCAAACACGCCCACGGCACCACGCTCGCGCAGGGCGTGTACGCCAGGGCGTTCGCTGCGGTAGCTGAAAATCACCGAGTGGCCGTCATCCAGCAGGCGCTCGGCACAATGCAGGCCGACACGCTGGCCGGCGCCGGTGATCAGGATCGGGGCGTTTGTTGCATTCATGGGGGGCTCGATTCGCTGGCAGGCTCAAATCATACCAGCGACCGCGCCCCCTGTACTCACGCGGCGGCTTCGGTGGCCTTGCGAGGTGCGGGTGCGGGATGCAGCCAGCTGGCGAGCAGGTGAGTCGACAGCGGAATGAACAGGTAAACCATCAATGGCGTGAGTGCCAGGGTGCTGACCAATACGCGGGGAGCCAGGTCCAACTCGCCGAGCAACGGGCCCAGTACAAAGTTGAAAATCAGCGACACCGGGAAAAACGCCAGCCAGATCGCCACCGCCTGCTTCCAGCGCGGTGGCCGTGAACCTGCCGCACCAAACCAGCCATCAATGCCGCTCACGCGATGCTCTGACGGGTCGGCAAACAGCTCACTGCCACGACCCAGCCAGGCGCTGCGGGAGGCGGAAAACTCCCAGGCATGCAGGGTCTTTTCGTCGGCAAAGCGGAAGATGATCTGGAATTCGTCATCGTGGGGCGGCGGGGCGAGCACGCCTGAGCCCAGGTAACCAGGGAAGTCGGTGGCCAGTTGTTCGCCTTCGCGCAGCCAGCTCATCAATTCTTCATAGCGCCCTTTGGCCACGCGGCGCGCAACCATCAGGGTGACGGGTGAGGTAGACATTGTGTATCTCCAAGTAATCAGGTGCGCTGGGCCGGGTAGGCGGCGCACAAACGTAGCGGCCGGGTGGGGCTGCTACGTAAAAACAGGCAAGGATTATTCCTGTTTTGCCCAAATACGCCAGAGACTTCGGACAGATCGCCGCAGACCTTGAATCGGCGACGGCAATCGGCGTTAAATAGGATCCACATTTGCACGGCTGTTTCCGACTCCAGATGCCCGAAATCATTGCCCCACAGCGTGAAACCACACAAGACAGCCAGGCTGACGACGTGGTGTTGTTTCCGATTCGCGAAGTCGCAAGGCTGACCGGCGTCAACCCGGTCACATTGCGTGCGTGGGAGCGACGGTACGGGCTGATCCAGCCCGTGCGCACCGAAAGCGGGCACCGGCTGTACTCAAGCACCGATATCGACACCGTGCACCGCATTCTCGACTGGATCGAGCGCGGCGTAGCGGTGAGCAAGGTGAGCAAGATCCTGGCGCGTGATGAGTTGCGCAGCGCGCCAACCAGCACATCGCGCGTCGATACCGAGATGGAGTGGAGCCAATGGCAAGTGCAATTGCGCCAGGCCATCAGTGCATTCGATGACCGCCAGCTTGACCGCCTATACGGCCAGATCTTCTCGGCCTACTCCATGGCCGTGGTGTTCCAGGACATCCTGATGCCGCTGTGGCAGCAATTGCTGCGGCACCATGGTGGCTTCGGCCAGGCCAGCGAGTGGCTGTTCTTCGACAACTTCCTGCGCTCACGTACCGCGCAACGGCTGCAAATGGCGACGGCAACGCCTGCGCCCAGGGTGCTGTTATCCGCCATCGCCGGGGAGTGCCGCGAGCTGGAGTTGTTGGTTGCAGGCTTGTTGATGTCGACGGAAAACCTCGCGGTCAAAGTCCTGGGGGTTGGTCAGCCCTTCGATGAGCTGACGCTGGTCTGCGAAAAGACCCGGCCCCAGGCGCTGGTGATGTTTTCCAATCGTTTTCCTGGCAGTGAGTTGCCGTTGCGCCTCAAGCGTCTCGCCATGACGCTGGATTGCCCGCTGCTGCTGGCCGGTGATGCATCAGACTTGGCAGAGGCGAGCCTGGCAGGCTCGTCGATTGGCTGCCTGGGCAACGACGCACGGCTGATGCAGCGCCGCTTGCAGCAGTTTCTCAGCGGTCAGCTGGATACCTGATCTCAGGCGTGCACCTGTGGATGCACCAAACGGTGCTGATGCAGGATGAACTGGCGTAGGCGCTCGGTCTCATCCGCATCGCCCTGGCTCAGGCGATAAGCGAACAAACCCCGGGCGGTTTCCCGCTCCAGCGTGCCGCGCAGTGCGATGCGTTCGTAACCGGAAGGGCTGAACCACAGCGAAAAGGTTTTCGGTGGTTTGATCCGGCCACGAATTTCCACCAACACACCCTTGAATGACACCTCGTGCACCCACAGCGCGCCCGGGTTGCCCTTGACGTTCTCCAGTGCCACCGGGGTTTCCAGTGCCAGCCGCCACGGGCGGATCATCGGCCCATCTTCAAAAATGCTCGGCACGCCCAGGCGCAAATGCACCGCGTGAAACTCATCCTCCACCAGATGCAGGGGGAAGGTGAGTTGCTGGTTGTCGAATTGTGCCTGGATGGTGAGGTGGTCGTGAGCGGCCAGCCGGGTGAGCAAGTCACGGATCTGCGCGCCGCCGTTGACGGTCAGGCTCGACGATGCGTCCCGCAGGTTGAGCTGCGGGTTGTGCTGCATGTTCTGGATGAAGTCCAGTTCGTCCTGGGTCAGTAGAGCGTCGCGATGCATGAGAGTGCTCACGGTGAGACATTAAAAAGCCATTATCGCTCTAAAGGCCGCGTTTTCTACAATTTGTTGGTTCCGCTCGTCGCCTGAAGGGCGGCCAACTGGTCTTTCAATTCGGCCACTTGTGCCTCCAACTGCGCAACGCGCTGCTGCGCCTTGACCTGCGTGGTCACGTCTTTTTGCACGCCCACAAAATAGGTCTGTTTGTCGGCCTCGTTATACACCGTCGAAATCGACAGCTCGTTCCAGAAGGGGGTGCCGTCCTTGCGATAGTTGCGCAGGGTTTCCCGGCAGGAATCGCCGCTGTCGAGGGCCTGGCGAATGGCGATCAAGGCGGGCTGGTCACGGTCGCCCGACTGCAGGAAGCGGCAATCCTGATAAAGGATGTCGTCCACACCATAGCCGGTTATCCGCTCGAACGCCGGGTTGACGTAGATCAGCGGTTTGTCCTTGCCTTCGCGCTCTGCGATGACGATGCCATCGTTGGAAGCGTTGATGACCATTTGCATCAGTTGGGCGTTGATCATTGAGCGGTCCATGGCTGGAGTTTGAAAAGTGGAGTTTATGGCATGCCTTGAATGTTGCACGACGCACGCCGAAACATTTGCGGTAGCTGCTAATATCCCACGCTTTCGCTCAACTACAGGATCAGATTGATGAAAGTCGCCATCCTTTCCGGCTCGGTGTACGGTACCGCAGAAGAAGTCGCCCGCCACGCCGCCGGCATCCTCAACGCCGCCGGTTTCGAAGCCTGGCACAACCCGCGCGCCACCTTGGCCGACGTGCAGGCCTTCGCTCCCGAGGCGTTCCTGGCGGTGACGTCCACCACCGGCATGGGTGAGCTGCCCGACAACCTGCAGCCGCTGTACTCGACTATTCGTGACCAACTGCCTGCCGCCTGGCGCGACCTGCCTGGCGCCGTGATCGGCTTGGGCGACGCGAGCTACGGCGATACCTTCTGCGGCGGCGGCGAGCAAATGCGCGAGCTGTTCGGCGAGTTGGGCGTGCGCGAAGTGCTGCCAATGCTGCGCCTGGACGCCAGCGAAAGCGTGACCCCCGAAGCCGATGCCGAGCCGTGGCTGGCGGAGTTGGTCACTGCACTGCGCGGCTGACCGGAAACTCGCGCAGCAACGCCAACCAGGCCTGGGCGGCTTTCGACAGATAGGCGCCCTCACGCCAGATAAAGGCGATGTCCCAGCGCAGATAGTCCGGCGCCTTGAGCGTCAGGCGCACCACCCCCGGTCGCACTAGCCCACGGGCGACCACACTGGGCAGCAGCACCACCCCCTGGCCGGCTGCCACCAGTGCCACGAGAAAATCCGCCTGCCCGCTGCGGCCGATCTCCTTCGGGGTGAAGCCCAACTGCTGACAGGCTTGCATCAACCGATCGTTCAACACAAAGCTGCGCTGGTACATCAGGAATGGCGTGTCGGCCAATTCTTCCAGGCGCACCTGGGCGTTTTCCGCCAGCGGGTGGTCCATCGGCAGCAGGGCATCCAGCGGTTCATCGCAGAAGGCTTGCCAGGCAAAGGCCGGGTCGCTCGGCATCAGGCTGCCACCCACGTCCAGTTCGCCACTCAAGATCGCCTGCTCGATGGTGCGGCTGCCGCCTTCCAGCAATTGGATAGTGACGTTTGGGTAGCGCCTGCGGTATTCGGCAAACAACCCGGCAAACAGCGTGTCTCCCGCCAGCAGCGGCAGGCCCAGGCGCAACTCGCCACGGGTCAGTTGCTGCATGTCATCCAGTTCGCTGAGCAATTCGGACTGCAGGCGCAACATGGCCTCGGCGCGCTGCAACACCACCTCGCCTGCGGCGGTCAGGCGGATCTGCGAACCCGTGCGCTCCAGCAACGGCACGCCCAGGTTTTGCTCCAGTTGCGCAACCTGTTTGCTCACGGCCGATTGGCTGATGTGCAGGGTTTTACCGGCCTGGGTAAAACCCCCTCGGTGGATCACTTCGACAAAGCTGCGAAGCTGTTTGAATTCCATGGGCCTGATTCCAGTTTGGAATAGTTGGCAGTCTAACAATTCGCTGTGGGGATGGGCATGGCCTCTTTAAAATGGCCTTCTGCGAGGAACCCAAGCCCATGAAACGTTTCACCCTCAAACATCTCGGCCGCCTGCTGACTGAGCTGGTCGTGCTATTGGCCATCTACCTGCTGGGCTGCGAACTGGCCGTGTGGCTGAACTGGCCAATCCCGGGCGGTGTGGTGGGCCTGGGCCTGTTGCTGGCGACCTTTGCCAGTGGGCTGGTCAAGCCGGCCGCCCTGCAATTGGGCGCCGGGGTGTTGATGGCGGAGATGCTGCTGTTCTTCATTCCGGCCTTGATGAGCCTGCTCGATTACGGCGGCCTGTTGCGCAACGATGGCTGGCGCATCCTGTTGGTGATCGGCTTCAGCACGTTGGCGGTGATGCTGGTGACCGCGTTCACCGTCGAGCTGGTGTGCCGCTGGAGAATGCGCCGTGAAGCTTGAGCTGATGCCGGTGTTCTGGCTCGCCCTGACCCTGGGTGCCTATATTTTCAGCCGCTGGATCTATCGCCGCACCGGGCGCTATCTGCTGTCGCCATTGATCCTGGTACCCGTGCTGTTGCTGGCGGTGGCCGTGCCGATGAAAACTGCCTATGCCGAATACGCCGCCGACACCCATTGGCTGATGCTCGTGCTGGGCCCGGTCACCGTGGCGTTCGCCGTGCCGATCTGGCAACAGCGCCGCTTGCTGGCACGTCACTGGTCGGCGTTGCTGTTGGGCATGGTCGCAGGCAGCGCGGCGTCCATCGCCACCTCGTTCGGCCTGGCCAAGGCGTTGGCGCTGGACAGCTCGGTGACGATGTCCTTGGTGCCGCGTTCCATCACCACACCGTTTGCCATGCCCGTATCTTCCGACCTCGGCGGCGTGCCGGAACTCACCGCCGTGTTCGTGATGTTTACCGGTGTGTTCGGCGCCATGCTCGGCGGTGTGCTGCTCAAGTGGTTGCCACTGCGCACACCGCTGGCGCGGGGCGCTCTGTTTGGCGTGGGCGCCCATGGCGCGGGTGTCAGCCGGGCGCGGGAAGTGGGCGGCGAAGAGGGCTCGGTGGCGGGCCTGGTGATGGTGTTGACGGGGTTGCTTAACCTGTTTGCCGTGCCTTTATTGGCGGCGCTTCTCTGACGCCATTTGGACTATTCTTCTGACTGACTCGTACGGTCATCAAGCTGGCTGCCAAGGCAACTACGGCGGCTGGGGTGTCTGACTAGACTGGCCCATCACTAAAAAAACAATAAATAAGAAGTGCGCCAAGGAGGTCATTGCCGTGAGCCTAGCCCCCGCTCTAACGCCACAGAATGTCAAAGCCCAAGTCAGCGCTGCCGAATGGCAAGCCCGTGTCGACTTGGCGGCCTGTTATCGCCTGGTGGCGTTGCATGGCTGGGACGACCTGATCTTCACCCACATATCGGCCAAGGTGCCGGGCACCGATGACTTCCTGATCAACCCTTATGGCCTGATGTTCCATGAGATCACCGCGTCGAGCCTGGTCAAGGTCGACCAGGCCGGCAACAAGCTGATGGACAGCCCCTACGAGATCAACCCGGCGGGCTACACCATCCACAGCGCCATCCATGAAGTGCGCCACGATGTGACCTGTGTGTTGCATACCCACACGGCTGCGGGTGTGGCGGTGGCCGCGCAGAAGCAGGGCGTGTTGCCGATCAGCCAGCAATCGATTTTCGTGCTGTCCAGCCTGGCTTACCACGCCTATGAAGGCGTGGCGCTGAACCACGAAGAGAAAGCCCGCTTGCAGGCCGACCTCGGCGAAAACAGCTTTTTGATGCTGCACAACCACGGCCTGCTCACCTGCGGCAGCACCATCGCCGACACCTTCCTGATGATGTTCACCTTCCAGCGCGCCTGCGAAATCCAGGTGCTGGCGCAAAACGGTGGGGCGGAACTGATTGCCATCGGGCCGCAGATTCTGGCCGGGGCCAAGGCGATGGTGGCCGCTGTCACAAAGAGCGCGCAAGGTATGGGAGGCGCGCTGGCCTGGCCGGCGCTGCTGCGTAAGCTGGACAGCCAAGACCCGGGGTATAAAAGCTGATGCCACTCGCCGAGATCCCGCTCAGAGCCTGGCGCAAACGCAGCCAGGCCTTCGACTTCCGTGGCCGCACGATCCGTTACTGGGTGGCCGGGCAAGGCGAACCGCTGCTGTTGATTCATGGCTTCCCCACCGCCAGCTGGGACTGGCATTACCTGTGGCAGCCCCTCGCCCAGCGCAACCTGGTGATTGCGTGCGACATGCTGGGGTTCGGCGAGTCCGCCAAGCCGCTGGATCACGACTATTGCCTGTTGGAACAGGCCGACTTGCAACAGGCCTTGCTCGACCACCTGCGGGTGGAACAGCCGGTGCACGTGTTGGCCCATGATTACGGCGACAGCGTCGCCCAGGAATTGTTGGCGCGGCACTACGAAGGCCGGTTTCAGATGGCCAGTTGTGTGTTCCTCAACGGTGGCTTGTTTCCGGAAACCCATCGCCCGGCCCTGGTGCAGAAACTGCTGCTCAGCCCTCTGGGCTGGATGATCGGCCGTACCTTCGGGCGCAACGCGCTGTCGAACAGCTTCAGCCAGATTTTCGGGCCTCACACACGTCCCAGCGAAAGTGCCCTGGATGACTTCTGGAGCCTGATCAATTGCAACGACGGCACGCGCATCCTGCACAAACTGATCGCCTACATTCCCCAGCGCCGTCGCCAGCGCGAGCGTTGGGTCGCGGCGATGCAGCGCGGTGACGTGCCTTTGCGGGTGATCGATGGCGAGGTCGACCCGATCTCCGGCGCGCACATGGTGGAGCGCTATCACCAGTTGGTGCCGCACGCTGACACGGTGCTGCTGGCCGGCATCGGTCATTACCCGCAGATCGAGGCGCCGGTGCAGGTACTCAAGCATTACCTGGCGTTTCGCGAGCGCATCGCCGGGCCTGTGTGGGAGCTGGCTTGCCTGCGATAGCATCACCTGGGTACAACTGAAAACCCGAGGTGCCTGCATCGCGGGCAAGCCCGGCTCCCACATAAGCCAGTGTCCAAACACGTGAACCTGCGCACAATCATCCCGCTGCCTTATCGAGCACCATTCAGCCTCGGCCGACTTTATTGTGACCGCAGGCGCTGTGCCTGACACTCAACCTATTCCCATTGTCGCCAGCGGAGTTCGGTATGAGTGAGTCAGTGCAGTTCCAGGATAAGGTCGTGATCGTCACCGGTGCCGGCGGCGGGTTGGGCCGGGCCCATGCGCTGCTGTTCGCCAGGCATGGGGCCAAAGTGCTGGTCAATGACCTGGGCGGATCCACTCAGGGCGAGGGCGCCAATGCCTCCGCTGCCGACCGCGTGGTCGCCGAAATCCGTGAAGCGGGCGGCATTGCCGAAGCCAACCATGACTCCGTCACCGATGGCGACAAGATCGTCCAGAACGCGCTGGATGCCTTCGGCCGCATCGACGTGGTGGTCAACAACGCCGGCATCCTGCGCGACAAGACCTTCCACAAAATGGACGACAGCGACTGGGACCTGGTTTACCGGGTGCATGTCGAAGGCGCCTACAAAGTCACCCGCGCCGCCTGGCCGCACCTGCGTGAACAAGCTTACGGCCGGGTGATCTTCACCGCGTCCACCTCGGGCATCTACGGCAACTTCGGCCAGTCCAACTACGGCATGGCCAAGCTTGGCCTGTATGGCCTGACCCGCACCCTGGCGCTGGAAGGGCGCAAGAACAACATTCTGGTCAACGCCATCGCCCCCACGGGCGGCACGCGCATGACCGAAGGCCTGATCCCGCCGCAAGTGTTCGAGCGGCTCAAGCCGGAACTGGTCAGCCCGTTGGTGGTGTACCTGGGCAGCGAGGCGTGCCAGGAAACGTCGGGGTTGTTTGAAGTGGGCGGCGGCTGGATCGGCAAGACCCGTTGGGAACGCAGCCTGGGCGTGGGCTTCGACCCGGAAGCCGGGTTCTCGCCGGATGATGTGGCTGCGCATTGGGCACAGATCTGCGACTTCGAAGGCGCCGCTCATCCCAAGGACAACATCGAAGCATTGAAGGAGATGATGGCCAACTTACAGAAGTTCAGCCTCTGATCGTTGCTGGAACACTGCTGAATCCCACGGGGCGCTGAGAGCGCCCCGTTTTATTTGGGGCATAAAAAAGGCCGCTGCAAAGGCAGCGGCCGAAGTAAGACGTTGGATCAAGGAGCGACAAATCAACGTCAGTGAACACCGATAACAGATTGAAAACAGGCATCAATCCATTTGAATCCAGCTGTTCTTCCGGTTGCGGAAGCGGGCGGTTCGCCCTGAAAGCCCGCTAAGAGTAGTCGGTTGTAACAGAATGAGTAATAGCGGATCGGGACAAGGACTGTTACTGAATCGGCAATAGTTGCTTTGCGTGCTATCCATGCCCCTGATAACCCACCATCCACCCGGTCCATGCCCCCGCGAAAACCCCGGCCAGAGCGCCGGCTAATCCTTTCGAGCGACAGCACGAATACCCCTTTGGTGCGCTTATCGCTCCTGATGCGCGGCAGTAGGGTGGGGCCTTCTGTCACTCACCGGGGAAGACGCATGACAAAAACAACAATGCGCGCCATCTTCACGCCGCAAGCGCTGGCGGCTGCGGTTGCACTGGGTTGCTGTGCCCAGGCGCAGGCTGTTTCGTTCAACATTGGCGAGATCGAAGGGCAATTCGACTCCTCGCTGTCGGTCGGCGCGAGTTGGGGCATGCGCGATGCCGACAAGAAGTTGGTGGGCACCGTCAACGGTGGTACTGGCCAGGCGTCTACCGGCGATGACGGACGCCTGAACTTCAAGAAAGGCGAGACCTTCTCCAAGATTTTCAAGGGCATTCACGACCTGGAACTCAAGTACGGTGACAGCGGCGTGTTTGTGCGCGGCAAGTACTGGTACGACTTCGAGTTGCAGGACGAAGACCGCGAATTCAAGCAGATCAGCAACCACCACCGTGACGAGGGCGCGCGTTCTTCGGGCTATGAATTGCTCGACGCCTTCGTTTATCACAACTACTCCATCGGCGATCAGCCGGGCAACGTGCGGCTGGGCAAGCAAGTGGTCAGCTGGGGCGAGAGCACCTTTATCGGTAACTCCATCAACAGCATCAACCCCATCGACGTTTCGGCGTTCCGACGCCCGGGCGCAGAGATCAAGGAAGGGCTGATCCCGGTGAACATGCTGTTCGCCTCCCAGAGCCTGACCAACCAGCTGACAGTGGAAGGCTTCTACCAGTTGAACTGGGAAAACACCGTCCTGGATAACTGCGGCACATTCTTTGGTGGGGATGTGGCGGCCCACGGCTGTAATGACAACTACACGGTCGGTAACCCGGCGATTGCGCCGTTGCAGCCCGTCGCCGCCGCGTTTGGGCAGGGCTTTCAAGTGACGCGCGAAGGGGTGATCGTGCAGCGTGCACAGGATCGCGACGCCCGTGACAGTGGCCAATTCGGTACGGCGTTGCGCTGGTTGGGGGATGATACGGAATACGGCCTGTACTTCATGAACTACCACAGCCGCACCCCGACCGTGGGCACCATCACCAACAACACGAGCCTGGCCAGGCTCGGTGCGATCGCCGGTGCAGCCAATGGTCTCGCGCCCGGCTCTGGCGCAGGTCTGGTCCAGAGCCTGATGCTTGGTCGTGGCCAGTATTACCTCGACTACCCGGAAGATATCCGCCTGTTCGGCGCCAGCTTCTCCACCACCTTGCCCACCGGCACGGCGTGGACCGGCGAGATCAGTTACCGCCCCAACGCTCCGGTGCAACTCAACACCACCGACCTGACCCTGGCCCTGATCAACCCGGTCGCCGGGCAACTGGCCTCGCCGATCCGCAGCAACTTCGGTGACGACAACAAAGGTTACCGCCGCAAGGAAATCACTCAGATTCAAAGCACCCTGACCCAGTTCTTCGACCAGGTGCTGGGCGCTGAACGCCTGACACTGGTAGGCGAAGCGGCTTACGTGCACGTCGGCGGGCTGGAAGACAAATCCAAACTGCGTTACGGCCGCGACTCGGTATACGGCGCCTACGGCTTCCAGGGTGACACCGACGGTTTCGTCACGGCCAACTCCTGGGGTTACCGCGCCCGGGCGATCCTCGACTACAACAACGCCATTGCCGGGGTGAACCTCAAGCCTAACCTGTCCTGGTCCCATGACGTGGCCGGCTATGGCCCCAACGGCCTGTTCAACAAAGGCGCCAAGGCCATCAGCGTTGGGGTGGATGCGGATTACCGCAGCACCTACACCGCAAGCCTGAGCTACACCGACTTTTTTGGCGGTGACTACAACACCCTGACCGACCGTGACTTTATCGCCCTCAGCTTCGGCGCGAACTTCTGATCTGGCTTAAAGAAGGATAAGACTCTATGCGTAAGATATTTGCGGTGATGGCCCTCAGCCTGTTGGCCGCCAACGTGATGGCGGCGGTGTCGCCTGAAGAAGCCGCCAAGCTCGGCACCACCCTGACCCCCATGGGCTCGGAAAAGGCGGGCAACGCCGATGGCTCGATCCCGGCCTGGACCGGCGGCATCCCGAAAAACGCCGGTGCGGTCGACAGCAAGGGCTTTCTCGCCGACCCGTTCGCCAGTGAGAAACCGCTGTTCGTGATCACCGCAGCCACCGTCGACAAGTACAAGGACAAACTCTCCGACGGCCAGGTAGCGATGTTCAAGCGCTACCCCGAGACCTACAAGATCCCGGTCTACCCCAGCCATCGCACGGTCAACCTGCCGGCGGACATCTACGAGTCGATCAAACGCAGCGCCTTGAACGTGCACGCGATCAACGACGGTAACGGCCTGGAGAACTTCACCGGCAATCGCTACTACGCGTTTCCGATTCCGAAGAACGGCGTGGAGGTGCTGTGGAACCACATCACCCGCTACCACGGTGGCAACCTGCGCCGCATCATCACCCAAGCCACCCCGCAGACCAACGGCAGCTACACCCCGATCCGCTTCGAAGAGGAGGTGGCGGTACCGCAATTGATCCCGGACATGGACCCGGCCAAGGGCGCCAACGTGCTGACCTTCTTCAAGCAGTCGGTGACCGCGCCGGCGCGCCTGGCCGGTAACGTGCTGTTGGTGCACGAGACCCTCGACCAGGTGAAGGAGCCGCGCCTGGCCTGGATCTACAACGCCGGCCAGCGCCGCGTGCGTCGCGCGCCGCAAGTGGCGTATGACGGGCCGGGCACGGCGTCCGACGGCCTGCGCACCTCGGACAACTTCGACATGTTCTCCGGCGCGCCCGACCGCTACGACTGGAAGTTGGTGGGCAAGAAGGAGATGTACATTCCCTACAACAGCTACAAGCTCGACCAGCCAACCCTCAAATACGACGACATCATCAAGGCCGGCCACATCAACCAGGATCTCACCCGCTATGAGCTGCACCGCGTGTGGGAAGTGGTCGGTACGGTCAAGCCTAGCGAGCGGCACATCTACGCCAAGCGCCACATGTACATCGACGAAGACAGCTGGCAGGTGGCGCTGGTCGATCACTACGACGGCCGTGGCCAACTGTGGCGGGTGGCCGAAGGTCATGCACAGTTCTACTACGACCATCAGGTGCCGGCCTACACCGTGGAAACCCTGTATGACCTCATCGCCGGACGCTACATCGCCCTGGGCATGAAAAACGAAGAGAAGAGCAGCTTCGTGTTCGGCTTCGCAGCGAAAGCGGCGGACTACACCCCGGCAGCCCTGAGGTCCGAGGGCATTCGCTGATCGCAATGTGAAATGTTGTTCAACTGTGGGAGCTGGCTTGCCTGCGATGACGATAGTGAATTCACTGCCGTCATCGCAGGCAAGCCAGCTCCCACAGTCGGTTTTATGCATGGCTTGAAATCAGTTCGCTGAATACTTCTTCAACAACCGCCGACCACAGGACTAGGGTAGGCGCCAGGTTGCATAACAATAAAAAAGCAGGATGCAGCAATGACCGCCATGACACGCTGCCTGGACCGTCCTGGATTCATGCCACGGCTGTCCTCCCACCATTTATTGCGCCCGCGCCTGGCCGAACCGTTGCTGGCGGCGCAGGTGCGCGTGAAATTGCTCTGCGCGCCCGGTGGCAGCGGCAAAAGTGCGTTGCTCGCCGAATGCGCCTTGCAGGCGCCCACGGGGTGCCAGGTGCACTGGCTGCCACTCAATGGCGTGGCCTTGAGCCCCCTCGATCTGTGCCAGCGGCTGGCGCAAAACCTGGGTCTGGCGTTCACCGATGAAGCCACGCTGTTGCTGGACCTCTCCCGCTGGCAAACCCCGGCGTGGATATTCCTCGATGATTTCTGCCGACTGCCTACGCCAGACACCGACGCCTTGCTCGACCGCCTGCTCACCGCCAGCAGCCCCACGCTGACGTGGTGGCTGGGTGCGCGCCGACGGCCGTTGTGCAACTGGCCACGCTTGCTGCTCGACGATGAGTTGCTGGAGTGCAGCGCCGAACTGGCATTCAACCCGGCAGAGGTCCAGTCACTGCTGCGGCATGCGCCAGGGCAGTCGGTTGAGCGTGTCATGCAGTTCAGCGGCGGCTGGTGCGCGGGCGTGCGCATCGCCTTGCTGGGCGATGGCCACCCTGAAAAGACCTTGCTCGACTACCTGCAACACGAACTGTTTGGCACCTTGCCGGCCGAGCTGGCGGAGGCCTGGCGCGTGCTCGCCCATCTGCCGCGCTTCAATGCGGGGCTGTGCGAGCACTTGTTCGGCTTTGGTGACGGTGACCACTACCTGCGCGATTTACAGGCGCTTGGCGCGTTCATCCAGCCGTGGGAGGACACTGACTGGCTTCAGGTCTTCCCACCGCTTGCCCGATTGCTTAGCGAGGAACCCTGGTCGGCCAAACGTTCCTGGCACCGACGGGCCTGCCAGTGGTTCACCGCCGAGCAGGACTGGCAGGCCGCCTTCGAACAGGCGCTGCTCGCTGAAGAATACGAAGTGGCCGTGAGCCTGTTGCAGCACTTCAGTTTCGAAGACCTGTTCCGCCAGCAGAACGCCGCGTTGCTGTTGCGCTTGCACGAGCAGCATGGCGATGAATTGATGCTCGGCTCGGCGCAATTGGTGGGCTTGGTCACGGCCGCGCTGCTGTTTGCCGGGCGCTTTGAACAGGCCGCGCAATGCATCGATCAACTGGCGCGCTTTGCGCCGCAACCGACGGCGGCCCAGCAACGTTACCTGCTCGCGCGCTGGCAGGCGCAGTGGGGCTGGTTGTTGCACCTGGGCGGCGATGCCGAGCGCTCCCGCGAGCACTTCCTGGAGGCGCTGCAAGCCTTGCCCGACAGTGCGTGGACTTCGCGCCTGATGTGCCTGTCCGGGCTGACCCAGCAAGCGTTGCTGCGCGGCGAGCTGGATACGGCCCAAGCCTTGAGCCGCGAAGCGTTGTGCCTGGCGCGTGCCCACGGTTCGCTGTTGCTGGAGGCTCTGCTCGAACTGGATCACGCGCAATTGCTGGAACAACGCGGTGCGCCGTACCGGGCGCAAAGCCTGCTTGAACAGGTGCAGGCGAGGTTGCTTGCGCAGCGGCTGAAGGCCGGCCCGCTGGTGGGGCGTATTGCGTTGCGGCGCGGGCATCTGGCGTTGCGCCAAGGCCAGGATGAAGTGGCGGCCGAGTGTTTCGACGCGGGTTTGAAGATGTGCCTGCACAGCCAGGACAAGCGCGTGCTGTACGGGTTTCTCGGGTTGGCGTTGCTGGCGGCGAACCGCGGCGATTACGCCCAGGCGTTTATCCAGTTGCGTGAGGCCGAGCGCTTGATGCAACAGCGTCATGTACCCGACACGGTGTATCGCGCCGTGTTGCTGTTGGTCAGCGGGCATTTCTGGCTGCAGCAAGGCCGCGCCGAATTGACGGTGGAAGCGGTTCGCCGGGTGTTGCGTCACTTCCGTGGGCCAAACGCCCGCCAGGCGCCACCGGCCACGCTGGAGTTGATCCCGCGCCTGGAATACCTGCTGGTGTTGGCCGAGGTCAAACTGGGCTGCGCCGAACAACCGATCCCACGACTCACTGCCTTGCTCGACGCCACCCGCGAACGCGGCATGCTGTGCCTGGAAACCGAGGTGCAATTGGTGTTGGGCGAAGTGGCGTGGCAACTGGGTGACCCGGCCCTGGCCCGTACAGCCTTGCGCGCGGGCTTGGAATTGGCGGGGCGTTGCCAGGTGCAGCAAGCCATCCGCGAGTTGCGCCTGCGTTCGCCTGGGCTGCTGAGTGAGTTGGGCCTGGAGCCACAGGCGTCGCCCGCCGGTGCGGTGGACAACCCGTTGAGCCAGCGTGAGCTGGAAGTGCTGCAGTTGATTGCCCTGGGCAACTCCAACCTGGAAATCGCCGACCGCTTGTTTATCTCCCTGCACACCGTGAAGACCCACGCACGGCGTATCCACAGCAAGCTGGGCGTGGAACGTCGCACGCAAGCGGTGGCCAAGGCCAAGACATTGGGCTTGATGGGCGGTTGAAGGTTAAGCGAACGCCTGGCGGTATTCCCCGGGCGTCGCGCCCATGGCCTGGCGGAAACGGTGGGTGAAGTGGCTGGCGCTGGAGAAACCGCACAACCAGGCGATCTCGCCCAGCGGCAGGGTGCCGCCGCGCAGCAAGGCCTGTGCGCGGGCCAGGCGACGTGCCAGCAGGTATTGATGGGGTGGCAGGCCGAAGCTTTGGCGGAACATCCGCGCAAAGTGGTATTCCGATAGCGCGCACAGGCCCGCCAATTGGCCGAGGCTGATCGGCTCTTCCAGGTGATGCTCGACGTAGTCCACCAACAGCCGCCGCTGGTGTGCGGCCAGCCCGCCTTTCAAACGCAGCCCTTCACGTGCGCCCACCTGGCTGAGCAAGGTGTGGCTGAGCATTTCATGGGCCAGGCTGCTGGTCAGCAAGCGCTCGGCCGGTTCCTGCCAGTTGAGCGCAATCAGTTGGTGAAAACGTTGGGCCTGGCGCGCGTCTTCAAGAAAAGTGCTTTCGCGCAATTGCAGCTCACGGGGTTCGCGGTCGAGCAGGGTGACGCAGCCGAGGGCAAATTGCTCCGGGCTGAAATACACGTGGGCCAGGCGGATCTCGCCGTTGATCACCCAGGCTGAACGGTGTTCAGCCGGCAGGATGCACAGCTTGTCGGGGCCGCCCTTGGTGCCCGGCTGATCGCGACGAAAGGTACCGGTGCCGCCACCGATGTAGCACGACAGGGTGTGGTGCCCAGGCGCCTGGTAATCCTGGGAGTCGTGATGGTTACTCCACAAGGCTGCAGACAAGCCGTCACCCAGCTCGGCGCAGGCCTCGAGGCGGGCGTGGGGCGAGCGGTTGAGGGCTTGAAAGACTTGCAGGGATTGCAGATCAGGCATGGTGTGTATTCTCCGACGCCTTGCATCCTACTCTGCACAGCGGCTGCTGTGATCCTGCCAGCCGACAAAAGCGCAAGAATGTGCAAGAGATCGGGGCTGGCTGCGAGGGACACTGTGGCTCAATCACCGGAGCCCACCATGAACCTTTTCCTGTATGTACTCACCGTGTTGATCTGGGGCACCACCTGGATCGCCCTCAAATGGCAATTGGGCGTCGTGGCGATTCCCGTGTCGATCGTCTACCGCTTTGGCCTGGCGGCCCTGGTGCTGTTTGTGCTGCTGTTGCTCAGCCGCAAGTTGCAGGTGATGAACCGGCGCGGGCATTTGATTTGCCTGGCCCAGGGCTTGTGCCTGTTCTGCGTGAACTTCATGTGCTTTCTCACCGCCAGCCAGTGGATCCCCAGCGGCCTGGTGGCCGTGGTGTTTTCCACCGCCACGCTGTGGAACGCGCTGAATGCCCGGGTGTTCTTTGGCCAACGCGTCGCGCGCAACGTATTGATGGGCGGCGCGCTGGGCTTGTTGGGGCTGGGCTTCTTGTTCTGGCCGGAACTGGTCGGGCATACCGCCAGCCCGCAGACCTTGCTGGGGTTGGGCCTGGCGTTGCTCGGCACGATGTGTTTCTCGGCGGGCAACATGCTCTCGAGCCTGCAACAGAAAGCCGGGCTCAAGCCGCTGACCACCAACGCCTGGGGCATGGCCTACGGTTCGGTGATGCTGGCGACCTACTGCGCGGTGCGCGGCATCCCGTTCGACATGGATTGGAGTGCGCGTTACATCGGCGCCCTGTGGTACCTGGTGATCCCGGGCTCGGTGATCGGCTTTACCGCCTACCTCACCCTGGTCGGGCGCATGGGGCCGGAGCGTGCGGCGTATTGCACGGTGTTGTTCCCGGTGGTGGCGCTGAACGTCTCGGCGTTTGCCGAGGGCTATCAGTGGACCGCTCCGGCCCTGGCGGGGTTGGTGCTGGTGATGCTGGGGAATGTGTTGGTGTTTCGTAAACCCAAGCCTGTGAGCCCGGCCTTCGAAGCTAAGCCGGTTTAAACCTGTGGGAGCTGGCTTGCCTGCGATAGCGTCACCTGGGTGCAACTGAGAGACCGAGGTGCTTGCATCGCAGGCAAGCCAGCTCCCACACAAGCCAGCCGCCACATATGATCCGCGTTGTGGTGTTTATTTGAGGCCCAGGCGCTTGGCCATGCGGCCGAGGTTGGCGCGGTCCAGCCCCAGTTCGCGGGCGGCGCTGGCCCAGTTGTGCTGATGGCGTTCCAGGCAGGCGCTGATCACCTGGCGCTGGTACTGCTCGGTGGCCTGGCGCAGGTCGCCGCTGACCACGGGCGCTGTTTCGGCCGCGGCTTCTATTGCAGGCGGCGCGCTGACGTCGGGCAGGTCGAGGTCCTGGGCGCTCAGGCTGAGAATCTTCGGACGCTCGCGGCAATTGCCCAGGGCCTTGAGGGCGCTGCGGCCAATCAAATGTTCCAGCTCCCGCACGTTACCTGGCCAGTTGTAGGCCAGCAGCGCCGCCTGGGCATCGCTGGTCAGGCGCAGGCTGCCCAGGCCCATACGCGAGCGGTTTTGTTCGAGGAAGTAACCCGCCAGCAACAACACATCACGGCCACGCTCGCGCAGCGCCGGCACTTGCAACGGGTACACGCTCAGGCGGTGGTAGAAATCGGCGCGATAGCGGCCGTTGCGCACTTCTTCGGCGAGGTCGCGGTTGGTGGCAGCGATCAGGCGCACATCCACCTGGTGCTCCTTGTCCGATCCCAGGCGCTGCAATTGGCCGCTTTGCAGCACGCGCAACAGCTTGGCCTGCACGGTCAGGGACAATTCGCCCACTTCGTCCAGGAACAGCGTGCCGCCATTGGCCAGCTCGAATTTGCCACGGCGCTCGTTCAGCGCGCCGGTAAACGCACCGCGCACATGGCCGAACAGTTCGCTCTCGACCAGGGTTTCCGGCAGAGCGGCGCAGTTAAGGCTGATCAAGGGTTTGTCGGCGCGCGCGGACGCGGCGTGGATCGCCTGCGCCACCAATTCTTTGCCCACACCGGTTTCGCCGGTGATCAGCACCGTCAGGTCGCTGCCGCCCACCAGTTTGATTTCTTCGACCAGGCGCTTGTGGGCCTTGCTCTGGCCGATCATTTCCTTGTGCTGCTGGCCGCTGGCCTGGCGGTAGATCTCGGCGCGCTGGTGTTCATCTTCGGCACGCAGGGCCAGGCGCTCGATGCGCTCGGCGACATTCACCGTGGCCGCCGCCAGACTGGCGAAGGCCTGCAGGGCGTCCAACTCGACCCGTTCGAAACGCTCGGTATCGAGGGCGTCCAGGGTCAGCAGGCCCCACGGCCGGTCGTCGACAAACAGCGGACAGCCCATGCAATCGTGGACTTCCAGGTGGCCGTGAATGCCGTCCACCAGACCGTCGTAGGGGTCGGGCAGTTGGCTGTCACTGTCAAAGCGGGTCGGACCGGGGCTGCTCAGCAGCACCTCGAAGCGCGGGTGCTCACTGACCTTGAAGCGTCGGCCCAGGGTGTCGGCGCTCAAGCCATCCACCGCCAGCGGTACCAGCCACTCGCCGTCCAGGCGCAGCAACGCGGCGGCATCGCAGGGCAGCAGGGCGCGCATGGCCTGCAGCAGGCGGCGGTAGCGCTCGCTCTCGGGCAGATCGCGGGACAGGTCGGCGACCAGGGGGAGCAGGGTGGTGAGCAGGGAATGTGCAGTCATAATGACTCCTTGTAGTCCTTATGACTATAAGGTGTAGGAAGTCAAAATGACTATTTTTTATTCAAGCCATTGAAATATAAGGATTAATAAGTTGGCACGAATACTGAGTAAGTAAAGGCAATCAGTCAAAAGACCCAGGAGTCTGCCATGCTTAGTGCCCAAGACCGTGCCATCGTCAAATCCACTGTGCCCCTGCTGGAAAGCGGCGGCGAAGCGCTGATCACCCATTTCTACCGCATGATGCTCTCCGAGTACCCGGAGGTTCGCCCGCTGTTCAACCAGGCCCACCAGGCCAGTGGCGACCAGCCGCGTGCCTTGGCCAACGGCGTGCTGATGTACGCACGGCACATCGACCAACTGGACCAGTTGGGCGACCTCGTCGCCAAGATCATCAACAAGCACGTGGCCCTGCAGATTCTGCCGGAGCACTACCCGATCGTGGGCGCCTGCCTGCTGCGTGCAATTTCCGAAGTGCTGGGCAGCGAGATCGCCACGCCTGAGGTGATGAGTGCCTGGGGCGCCGCCTATGGCCAGCTGGCCGACATCCTGATCGGTGCCGAAGCGGCCATCTATGACGAGAAAGCCCAAGCCCCGGGCGGCTGGCGCGGTGCGCGGCCGTTCATCCTGGTCAAGCGTGTGGAGGAGAGCGACGAAATCATCTCCTTCTATTTTGCCCCGGTGGACAACGGCCCGATCCTGGCGGCTGCGCCTGGCCAATACATCGGCATGAAGCTGGTGCTCGATGGCGAAGAAGTGCGCCGCAACTATTCCCTCTCGGCCCTGAGCGATGCGGGCCTGTACCGCATCAGCGTCAAACGTGAAGCCGGTGGGCGGGTGTCCAACTACCTGCATGACCAGATGCACGTCGGTGCGACTATCGACCTGTTCCCGCCTTCGGGCGAGTTCACCCTGGCGGCCAGCGACAAACCGCTGGTGCTGATCAGCGGCGGGGTCGGCATCACGCCGACATTGCCGATGCTCGAAGCGGCCCTGGCCACCGAGCGCCCGGTGCACTTTATCCACTGCGCGCGTAACGGCGGGGTGCATGCGTTCCGTGACTGGGTGGACGGCCTGGCCGCCAAGCACCCGCAACTCAAGCGCTTCTACTGCTATGCCGAGGACGATGGCGTGAGCCCTGCGGCAGACAAGGTGGGCATGCTGACCCAGGAGCAACTGGCCGCGTGGTTGCCGGAGCAGCGTGATGTGGATGCGTACTTCCTGGGGCCTAAAGGTTTCATGGGCGCGGTCAAGCGTCACCTCAAGGCGTTGGGTGTACCGGAAAAACAAAGCCGCTATGAATTCTTTGGCCCGGCAGCGGCACTGGAATAAGGTTTCGGCGTAAATCGCATCGGCATCATCGCGGGCAAGCCCGGCTCCCACATTAGACCGAGATCGAATGTGGGAGCCGGGCTTGCCCGCGATGGCGTCCGCACAGCCACAACATTTTCCCCGATTAATCCCCCGTTAACCCCCTTCTGTTTAAACCACTCTCTGTGTGTAAACTTGCGGCCATTGGCACAACCAAACAAAAGGATACGGGGATGAGTGACGAATTGCGTTTAGGCAGGGAGCGGCGCTTTCTGGTGTTGCTGGGCATCATCTGCCTGGCGCTGATCGGCGGTGCGTTGTACATGCAGGTGGTGTTGGGCGAGGCGCCTTGCCCGCTGTGTATCCTGCAGCGCTATGCGTTGCTGCTGATCGCCGTGTTCGCGTTTATCGGCGCGGCCATGCGCACCAAGGGCGCGGTCACGCTGTTCGAAGGGCTGGTGATCCTCAGCGCCCTGGGCGGTGTCGCGGCGGCCGGTCACCATGTGTACACCCAGTTCTTCCCTGAGGTCAGCTGCGGCGTGGATGTGCTACAGCCGATTGTCGATGAGCTGCCCCTGGCCAAGGTGTTCCCTTTGGGGTTCCAGGTGGATGGCTTCTGCAGCACGCCGTACCCACCGATCCTCGGCCTGTCCCTGGCCCAATGGGCGCTGGTGGCTTTCGTGCTGACGGTGATCCTGGTGCCGCTGGGCATCTACCGTAATCGCCAACGCAACGCCTGAGTCGGTTATGCAAAACGCCCCGGTTCTCCTGATGGGAGACCGGGGCGTTTTGCTTTGTAGGGATTTTGTGAAACTGCCGTGACGAGGAGCAATTTCAGGTGCGCGCAGCGTGCGACATGTTGTCACACGGAACCTGTCGCAGGACGTTTCTGACCCCGCGCGTAACCCATTAAATTTGCCTCGGACGCGTGATTTGTGCTGTCAGTTCGTCGTTTGAACGATCCCGCGAAACACCTGTCGTGCGAGCCGTTCGGTGATGTCCGAATGCCTTGTTTTATGGGGGGTTGGATCCGTTTTGCATGCCCTTACAGCGTGTAAGGGATGTGACGGTTTATCGAATAACACGGCAATTTTTGTGGTTTTTGTTGAGAATCGAACGCGATAAGATCGCGAACCGTTGCAATAATGGTGAAGGATTATTGCTGTAATCGATAAAAATTATTTCTTTATAAGACATGGTTTATACATCGCTAGCTAACTACAATCGCCCGCACTGAATGTCCGGTGCTGTTCAATATTTGAGCATTGGAGCGGTCGAGGGGCAGATGGATGGCTCTGTGCGACCCCAGGTTCCGGCAGCCTTTCAACTATCCGCACCAAATGGAATTGGTCTGTAACAAGGCCTTTAACCACGAAATCGAATAAGAACTCACCGCAGGTCCGTGAAACGCTCCGTTATGGCGTAGCGGGCAGGCTCTTATTCAATCGAAGAGAAATGCCAACCCTTGGCAGGGTGAAGTGTTGGCGATCAAAACCCAACTGCATTGCGCAAGCTGCTTTAGAGGTCGTGAGATGAGTAAAAACAGGTACCCCCGATTACTAGGCTTTTTGCCGCTGCTTGGCATGATGTTAATGCTCGGAGGCTGCAAGTGGACCTTGATGGACCCAAAAGGACAGATCGGTCTGGATCAACGCAACCTGATCATCACCGCTACTCTGCTGATGCTGCTGGTCGTGGTCCCTGTGATCATCATGACCTTCGCCTTCGCCTGGAAATACCGCGCGTCGAACACCAGCGCCACCTACGCGCCCAAGTGGTCGCACTCCACCAAGATTGAAATCGCGGTGTGGCTGGTACCGGTCCTCATCATCATCGCCCTGGGTTACATCACCTATAAGTCGACCCACGAGCTGGACCCGTACCGTCCGCTGGAATCCGACGTCAAGCCGATCAACATCGAAGTGGTCGCGCTGGACTGGAAGTGGCTGTTCATCTACCCGGATCTGGGTATCGCCACGGTCAACGAGATCAAGTTCCCAGAGAACACCCCGCTTAACTTCCGGATCACCTCCGACGCCGTGATGAACTCGTTCTTCATCCCAGCCCTGGGCGGTCAGATCTACGCGATGGCAGGCATGCAGACTCGCCTGCACCTGATCGCCAACGAAAAAGCTGAAATGGAAGGCATCTCCGCTAACTACAGCGGCGCTGGCTTCACCGGCATGAAATTCAAAGCGATCTCGACGAGCCAGGACGATTTCAACGCCTGGGTAGCCGAAGTCAAGGCCGCACCTAAACAGCTTGATCAAGCTGAATACGATGCCCTGACCAAACCAAGCCAGAACAACCCAGTCGCCCTGTACTCCACGTACGAGCCGAACCTGTTTCAGAAAATCGTCGACAAGTACGAAGGTATGAAGCCAGGCAAGCCGGTCAAGCACGAGAAGAAAGAAGTGGCCGCGGTTGAAGGTTCTGAAACGGGCGCGCATTCAACTGCTGGGGCAGAGGAGTAAACGATGTTTGGTAAATTAAGTTGGGATGCGGTCCCGTTCCACGAGCCGATCGTAATGGTGACTATCGCCATGATCGCGCTGGGTGGTCTGGCGCTCGTAGCAGGTATCACCTATTTCAAGAAATGGTCCTACCTGTGGACCGAGTGGTTGACGTCGGTCGACCACAAGAAAATCGGCGTCATGTACGTCATCGTTGCCATGGTCATGCTGCTGCGTGGTTTTGCCGACGCCATCATGATGCGTACCCAGCTGGCCATGGCCACCGAGGGTTCGCCTGGCTACCTGCCACCTGAACACTATGACCAGATCTTCACCGCTCACGGTGTGATCATGATCATCTTCATGGCGATGCCATTCTTCACCGGCCTGATGAACCTTGCCTTGCCGCTGCAGATCGGTGCCCGTGACGTTGCCTACCCGTTCCTGAACTCCCTGAGCTTCTGGCTGCTGGTTTCCGGCGTTGTGCTGATCAACGTTTCCCTGGGCGTCGGCGAATTCGCCAAGACCGGTTGGGTTGCGTATCCGCCACTGTCGGGCATTCAGTACAGTCCGGGCGTGGGTGTGGACTACTACATCTGGGCGCTACAGTTATCAGGGCTCGGGACGACGCTAACGGGGGTCAACTTCCTGGCCACCGTGCTGAAAATGCGCGCCCCTGGCATGAAACTGATGGACATGCCGATCTTCACCTGGACCTGCACCTGGGCCAACGTCCTGATCGTGGCTTCGTTCCCGATCCTGGCCGCTACCATGGCGCTGCTGTCGCTTGACCGTTACCTGGATTTCCACATTTTCACCAACGAACTTGGTGGCAATCCAATGATGTACGTGAACCTGTTCTGGGCATGGGGTCACCCTGAGGTGTACATCCTGATCCTGCCAGCGTTCGGTATCTTCTCTGAAGTGATCTCGACCTTTACCGGCAAGCGCCTGTTCGGTCACCACTCGATGGTCTACGCATCGGGCGCAATTTCTGTACTGGGCTTCATGGTGTGGCTGCACCACTTCTTCACCATGGGTTCGGGTGCCAGCGTCAACGCCTTCTTCGGCCTGGCAACGATGCTGATTTCCATCCCGACGGGGGTGAAGCTATTCAACTGGCTGTTCACCATCTACCACGGCCGTCTGCGTATCACCAGCCAGGTTCTGTGGACCCTGGGCTTCATGGTGACCTTCGCCATCGGCGGCATGACCGGCGTACTGCTGGCCATCCCGGGTGCTGACTTCGTCCTGCACAACAGCCTGTTCGTGATCGCTCACTTCCACAACGTGATCATTGGTGGTGCTGTATTCGGTTACATCGCTGGTTTCAGCTTCTACTTCCCGAAAGCGTTCGGCTTCAAGCTGCACGAAGGTTGGGGCAAGGCTGCATTCTGGTTCTGGATCTCGGGCTTCTTCGTCGCGTTCATGCCGCTCTACGCATTGGGCTTCATGGGCATGACCCGTCGTCTGAACGCCACGACCAACCCTGAGTGGGTGCCGTACCTGTACGTCGCCATGTTCGGTGCGGTGATGATCGCTGTGGGTATTGCCTGCCAGCTGATCCAGCTGTACGTGAGCGTCCGTGACCGTAAGCAGAACGCTTGCGACTCCGGCGACCCATGGAATGGCCACACCCTGGAATGGTCGACTTCGTCGCCACCGCCGTTCTACAACTTCGCCGTGATCCCTACTGCGAACACCATTGATGCGTTCACCGAAGCCAAGGAAGACGGTACTGCGTACCAGCGTCCGAAGCACTACGAGCCGATCCACATGCCAAACAACACCGCCACTGGCGTGGTGATGGGCGGCCTGCTGACCGTATTCGGTTTCGCGATGATCTGGCACATCTGGTGGCTGGCGATCGTGAGCCTGGTGGGCACTATCGGTTACTTCATCATTCACGCTGCCCGTGATGATCAAGGCTACATGGTGCCGGTCGAGACGATCGAGCGCATCGAAGCCGAGCAGCACGCTCGCCTGGTAGCCGAGAAGAAGATTCCGGCCAACCGTGTAGAAACCTCGTTGGAACAGGCTTAAACCATGTCGAACTTAGTGACCAATGCTGGACACGCCCATGTCGATGACCATGGGCACGATGACCATCACCACGACTCGGGGCCAATGACCGTTTTCGGTTTCTGGCTCTACCTGATGACCGACTGCATCTTGTTTGCGTCGATCTTCGCGGTGTACGCGGTACTGGTAAACAACGTAGCGGGTGGCCCGTCGGGCCACGACATCTTCGAACTGCCTTACGTGCTCGGCGAAACCGCCTTGCTGTTGTTCAGTTCGATCACCTACGGCTTCGCCATGTTGGCCTTCTACAAGGGCAACAAGAAAGGCGTTCTGAGCTGGTTGGCACTGACCTTCCTGTTCGGCCTGGGCTTCATCGGCATGGAGATCAACGAGTTCCACCTGCTGATCTCCGAAGGCTACGGCCCGCACCGTTCCGGCTTCCTGTCCGCGTTCTTCACGCTGGTAGGCACCCACGGTCTGCACGTTTCGGCTGGCCTGCTGTGGATGGCGGTGATGATGTATCAGGTCAATAAACACGGCCTGACCAACACCAACAAGACTCGCCTGACTTGCCTGAGCCTGTTCTGGCACTTCCTGGACGTGGTCTGGATCTGCGTATTCACCGTCGTCTACTTGATGGGGACTCTGTAATGGCTAATGCACACTCCCATGACCATGACAGCCATGATGCGAGCCACGGCAGCGTTAAGTCCTACGCTATCGGCTTCATCCTGTCGGTCATCCTGACGCTCATCCCGTTTGGTCTGGTGATGTACCCGACCCTGCCAAAGTCGGTCACCTTGATGATCGTGCTGGCATTCGCGGTGATTCAGGTTCTGGTTCACCTGGTGTACTTCCTGCACCTGGACCGTTCCAAGGAACAGCGCGATAACGTGGTTGCCTTCGTGTTCGCAGGCATCGTAATCGTGCTGCTGGTTGGCCTGTCGATATGGATCATGTTCAGCATCCATACGTTCATGATGGCGAAGTGAGGTAAGACCCGATGTCGCTTAAGCACTTTATCCAAATCACCAAACCGGGGATCATTTTCGGTAACGTGCTTTCTGTGGCGGGCGGTTTCTTCCTGGCCTCCAAGGGACATGTCGATCTGGCCATCTTCCTGGCTGCAATGATCGGCACGTCCCTGGTGGTAGCTTCCGGATGTGTGTTCAACAACTGCATCGACCGTGACATCGATATCAAGATGGAACGCACCAAGAACCGTGTGCTGGTCCAGGGCCTTATCTCCCTGAAACTGGCACTGGTCTACGCGACCGTCCTGGGTGTTGCCGGTGTGGCACTGTTGTACAAGGTGGCCAACCCGTTGGCGGCGCTGTTTGCCGTGATCGGGTTTGTTATCTACGTCGGCCTCTACAGCCTGTACCTCAAGCGCAAGTCGGTTCACGGCACGCTGGTGGGCAGTCTGTCGGGGGCGATGCCGCCGGTGATTGGTTATGTGGCTGTGACCAATAGCTTCGACATGGCCGCGCTGACGCTACTGGTGATGTTCAGCCTGTGGCAGATGCCGCACTCCTACGCCATTGCGATTTTCCGCTTCAATGACTACTTGGCTGCGTCGATTCCGGTATTGCCGGTCAAGCGTGGCATTCAGGTGGCCAAGAAACACATCCTGCTGTACATCCTGGCCTTCCTTCTGGCGACCTTGATGTTGACCTTCAGTGGCTACGCCGGCATGAGCTACCTCGCCGTCGCGGCTGCCATGGGCATGTACTGGTTGTACATGGCCTGGACCGGCTACAAGGCGGTGGATGACACCGTCTGGGCGCGCAAGCTGTTCGTGTTTTCGATCTTCACCATCACCGCGCTCAGCGTGATGATGTCCCTGGATTTCCAAGTGCCGAAAGAGCTGTTGCTGACCTACGCTCACTGAGTGGTCCTGCAGTGAAAAAGCCCCGCCTTCGAGAGAAGCGCGGGGCTTTTTCTTGGGCGCCGGTTAAATCAGCTGGGGCAATGCTCGTCATACCCCTCTGAATGAGTAGTGAGAATTCATCGCCCGCCTACAAGGAGTAGCTCCATGTTCAGCGTCAGTCGCCGGTCCCTTCTCACCGTGGGCGCAGCCCTGCCTCTGCTGGGGCGCCTGGATTGGGCGGTTGCCAGCCCGCCACCGGCCAAGGCCGAGAGGCTGCGGCTGAACTACAACGAAAGCCCCTACGGGCCCTCTGGCGCGGCGCGGGAGGCCATGCAGCGGGGGATCGCCACCGCTGCGCTGTATCCCTATGGCCATATGTATGCGCTGGCCGAACTGTTCGCCCAGCAACAAGGCATTGCCGAAGACCAGGTGGCGGTGTTTTCCGGCTCGATGGCGGCCCTGCGTTATGCCGTGCTGGCGTTTACCAGCACTACGCGCGGCCTGGTGATGGGCACGCCGTCCTATGAAGTGCCGCGCCAGGCAGCCGAAAACTGGAAGGCGCCGGTTCAGGAAGTGAACCTCAACGCTGCGCACGCCCACGACATTCCCGCCATGTTGGCTGCTGACCCCCAAGCCGGCATGCTCTACGTATGCAACCCCAACAACCCCACCGGCACCCTGACCCCCACCGACGCCATCCGCGAGGCACTGGCGAACAAGCCCAAGGGCAGCGTGCTGGTGGTGGATGAGGCCTATATCGACTTCTCCGATGCGCCCAGTTGCATCAGCTGGGTCAAAGAGCACGACGACCTGCTGGTGCTGCGCACCTTCTCGAAAATCTACGGCCTGGCCGGTGCCCGTGTGGGCGTGGCGATTGGCCATCCGGCGCTGCTGGAACGGCTGGCGGTATTCGGTGGCGACAACGTACCGGCCGGCTCCAGCCTGCTGGGTGCCCATGCCAGCCTGGAAGACGTGAAGCTGTTGCCCCAACGCAAGGCGCTCAATGCCCGGGCCCGCGATGAGACGGTCGCCTGGTTCAAGGCACGCGGTTTTACCTGCACGGTGTCGGCCAGCAACTGCTTCATGATCGACGTGAAACGCCCCGCCGAGCAGGTTATCGAGCGGCTGGCCGAGCACGGCGTGTTGATCGGGCGGGTGTGGAAGAACTGGCCGCAGTGGGTGCGGGTGACCGTTGGCAGTGCGCAGCAGATGCAGCGTTTCCGTGAAGTGTTTGCCGCACAGGTGGTCTGAGCTGAGGGATTGTCCTGCCCATGGTCGGCTTACCGTGGGAACCACTGGACAAGGCGTTTGGGGCATGTTTCATTCTTCTTGTTGTGTAGGGATATTTCCTACTGGGTGAGTCGACTCTGAATCGGGAGCTTCGGGATTGAAGCGCCCCGGCCAGAACGCTAGGCTCACCCGTAGTCACTCATCAGGGACGAGATTCATGCGAAGCAATGGTCAACCCAATAACAGCACGCCCATGCAGCCTGCCGACGTGCGCCAACTGCTCGATGCCGAGCTGACCCGACGGGGGCTTGGGCACTTTGAGGTCTATCAATGCGGGCCGACGCTGGATGAGGCGGAGATCATCTCCAACTACCCCGACGCCCTGGAGCGAGCGGACTCGGCCGATGACTTCTATCAGCGTGGCCAGTTGCTCTCTCTGTCCAAGGAACGGGTAAAACCCTTCTTCTGGAGCGATGAAAACCTGCTGACACCGGCTGAAGAGGCCGTGCCGGTGCCCGGGCCCTGCGCGCCGGTGGGGGAGGGCGCGAGTTTTATCGTGCACGGCAACCGTGGGTTTTACTCGATCCTCAACCTGTGCAGTTTCGGCGAAGGGCAACGGTTTCGTGACACCGTGCTGGCCAACAAAAGCGAGCTGCAGATGCTGCTGGTCTCGGTGTACGACGAGGCATTGGAAAGCTGCGCGCCCGCACTGACCCAGCAGACCGTGCTCACCCCCCGCGAAACCGAAGTGCTGTCGTGGACCAGCCTGGGCAAGACCTACAACGAAATTGCGCTGCTGACGTCGATGAGCCCGCGCACGGTCAAGTTCCACATGAAAAACGTCTTCGACAAGCTGGACGTCACCAACGGCAAATCTGCCATTCGCAAGGCCCTGCAACTGGGCTATATCCGCGAACAAGCCTGACCCATACCGGTTAACCCCACGCCCGCCTGCGATTTTTCGCAGGCGGGCGTTCGCGTGCGCGTGGCATTGGGGCCTACCTGTCTAAAAGGGCAGCTTGTTAGCGATAGGGCGGTGCTTTAGTTTTTTTCGCAGCCGAAGAGTCTAGCTCAGGCAAAAAAAACGTTAGCTGTAATACCTAAAAAAATGCCCGAGCCGGTAATGAGCCAGGAAGTCCAGTGCCACTCGCGCGGGTTGGGTGTTGCAGCGTGCCGCTTAATTAATGGAGTGATTATGCTGGTCGATCAGAACAAAGAAGCTGCTGGCGAATACGCCGCGGGTATCTCCCGCGAGACCTTCGGGATGCTCAAGCACTTATGCAAAAAAGATAACTATCACTGGGCCGTCGCGCTGGGCAAGGACTACGCCATCATCGCGTTTGCGATCTACCTGTCCCTGGGGATCAGCTACTGGTTCTACCCGGTTTCGCTGTTTCTGATTGGCACCACCCAACGGGCGTTGGCGAACGTGCTGCATGAGTCGGCGCACAAGATGTTGGCCAAGAACCGCTTTATCAACTGGTTTTCCGGCACCTTCCTCTCCGGTTATCTGATTTTCCACCTGCACCAGTCCTACAGCATCTCGCACATCAAGAACCACCACGTGCACCTGGGCCACCCGGAAAAAGACCCGGACTACAACTTCCACCTCAAGTGCGGGCTGTACGACGTCAAGCAGAGCGAGCGTGAGTTCTTCCTGAAAAACGTACTGCTGGCCCTGTCCGGCTACCGCACCGTGCAGTACATCCGTTACATCATCAAGGACCGCGTCAAGGCCCAGGGTTCGGACAAGAAGATCCGCAACGAACGCCTCATGCTGTGGACCTACTGGGCGGCGATCTTCGCCGTGGCCGCCAGCTTCGGCGTGGTCACCGAGTTGCTGCTGTTCTGGCTGGTGCCGCTGTTCACCACCGCCGTGGCTGTGGGCTGGATCATCGAGCTGGCCGAGCACTACCCGCTGCCCGCTGCGGAAACCGAGAAGCTGCTGTTGACCCGCAACCGCAAGGGCAACGCACTGGAGAACTTCTTCTTCGGCCGCCACGACGACAACTACCACCTGGTGCACCACCTGCACCCGGCCATTCCGCACTGGAACATGCGCAAGGCCCACGAGCTGCTGATGTCGCACCCCGAGTACGCCCGCTGGGACAACCTGTGGGCCGGGATTTTCACCCGCGACCGCCACAGCCCCAACAAGGAAACCATGCTCAGCTACGCGGCCAAGTTCCGCGCCCACAAGATTGCCAACCATGCCGACGACTCGAGCTTCGCCCGTCGCATGCTCAACCAGGCCTACGGGGTTTGACACCATGAACGACACAGACAACAGCCTGCTGGCGACCCTGGCCCTGAAAAAGCTTGCGGCCAACAAGACCTACCGCGACCTGTTCCTGGCCAGCGACACCCTGCGTGATTTCCTGCGCCCGGCCGCCTTGCGCTACATCATTTCCGAAGACCGCCTGGAGATGCTCGACAAGCTCGCTGCCCTGCAAGGCAAAGGCTATCGCACCGGGGTCGAATACGTGGGCGAAGAGGCCACCACCCTGGCCGAGGTGACCACCGCCACCGACGAATACCTCAAGCTGATCGACCTGATGGCGCTGCACCCTACGCTGAACGAGCCGCCGCAACTGGGCTTCGACCTGTCCAACGTCGGCACCATCATTTCCCGTGAACTGGCGATCGAGAACTGCTCGAAGATCCTCACCCATGCGGCCGACAAGGACGTCGGCGTGATCCTCAGCATGGAGCGGTCCCAGTGGACCGACTCGATCCTCGACATCTTCATGCACCTGAGTGCGCGGTTTCCCCACCTGGGCATCACCCTGCAGGCGCAGTTGAACCGCACGCCCGATGACCTGGGTGAGATCCTCGGTACCGGCTGCAAAATACGCCTGGTCAAAGGCGTCTACGCCGAGCCGGCTGCCATCGCCTTGCCCCGTGGTGCGCAGTTGGATGAGCGCTACCTGGGCCTGCTCGACCGCATCAACGGTGCCAGCAGCAACTACGCGTTCGCCACCCAGGACCCGCAACTGGTCGAGCAGATCCTCACCAGCGGCATCGCCAGCCGTGGCGAGCTGGAGATGCTCCACGGCGTGCGTCCCGAGTTGATCAAGGCCGTCAAGGACGCTGGCCAGGTCAAGACCCGCGTGTCGGCGGTGTACGGCACCAACTGGTACTTGCACCTGCTGCACCGCGTCGCCGAATTCCCGCAGAACATTTTCCTCGCGCTGGACGACGTGGCGTCGCCGCGCCCTTCCGAAACCGCCACTCATTACTGAAAAGGACATCCTCATGAAACAGTACGTCGCCTTGGTTGATGTCTACTCCAGCGGTAACTTCCTGCCTAAATTCTTTCGGGATGCCGGCCTGGGCCTGATCCATGTACAGAGCACCCCGGAACTGATGCCGAGCATGCTCGGGCCGAACCTGGATGAGTTCGAACACAATCTGATCTTCAACGGCAGCGCCGAAGCCGTGGCGCGCCGCCTGCGTGAGTTCGACGTGGTGGCGGTGGTCGCGGGCCAGGAGCCTGGCGTGCCGTTTGCCGACTACCTGAGCGAACAGCTGCAATTGCCGACTTCCAACGGTAGCGCGGGCTCCCGGGCGCGTCGCGACAAATTTGAAATGATCGGCAAGGTGGCCGCTGCCGGCCTGTTGACTGCGCGGCAGATCAAGTCCGCCGACCCCGCCGAGTTGCTGGCGTGGGTCGAGGCCGGCCAGGTGTTCCCGTGCGTGGTCAAGCCACTCAGCTCGGCGTCCACCGACGGGGTTTCGATCTGCCACAACGTCGAGGACGTGAAGCGCGCCTGCCAGGAAGTGGTGTCCAACCTGGACATCTTCGGCCTGGCCAACACCGAGATCCTCTGCCAGTCCTACCTCAAGGGGCCGGAGTTCATCGTCGATACGGTCAGCCGCGACGGGCAGGTGTATGTCTGCGGGATCTGGCGTTATGTGAAGCGCGAAGTCAGCGGTGGCAAAAACATCTATGACCGTGACGTGCTGATCGCCCCTGACAGCCCGGAAGCCAACGTGCTGGTGGACTACATCGTACAAGTGCTCAAGGCCCTGGGGATCAACAACGGCCCGGCCCACTCGGAAGTGATCCTGACCGAGGCCGGCCCTGCGCTGGTGGAAGTCGGCGCGCGCTTGAACGGCAACATGGAGCCCAACTTCCATGACATCAGCCTGGGCGGCAACCAGGCGCAGTTGACCTACCTGGCCTACTGCGAGGGCGAGGCGTTCAAGGCCGGTTACGCCGGCAAGCGCTACCACAAGCTCAAGGAAGCCTGCGTGATCAACACCGACACCACGCTGCAAGGCGAAGTGACCGGCTTCAACGAAGCGGCCATTCACCTGATCGAAGCGCTGCCCTCGGTGCACAAGCTGAGCGTGAAGTACAAGGCCGGCAAGCTGATGAAGAAGACCGTCGACCTGCTCAGCAGCCCGTTGCGCGTGTTCCTGCTGTCGGAGAACCAGCGGGATATCGACCAGGATTACGAACAGATCCGTCAGTACAAAGACAACGTCTACGTGATCCGCTGATGGGCACTTATCGCGCGTTACGCGGGCTCAACGCCCGGCTGCAGTCGCTGTTCATGATCACCCTGGTGTTCCGCATGGGCACCATGGCGTTCCCGTTCTACGCGGCGTACCTGATTCATCAGCACGCCGTGTCGGCGGGCACTGCCGGCCTGTTGGTCGGCGTGTATGGCGCGGGTGCGCTGTTCGTGGACCTGATCATCGGCGCGGTGATCAAGCGCCTGGGGGCTAACCGGGTGATCCTCGGCTCGTTGCTGCTCAACGCGTTGCTGCTGTTGATCATCCCGTCGGTGGACAACACCGCCGCGCTGTTCGTGCTGTCGTTCCTCTGGGGCGCCTGCTACGAAGCCTTCACGCCGGCGACGTTCTCCGAGACGGTGACCCACAGCAGCAGCGAGACGCGCAAGGTGGCGTTCTCCTGCAACCGGTTGGCGATCAACATCGGCATGGCGATCGGGCCGCTGTTGGGCAGCCTGATTTTCCTGAGCAACGCTGACGCGGTGTTCTACATCAACGCGGCGTTGTCCCTGGTGTCGTTTGCCGCCTGCCTGCGATTCGGCCGTGCGGTCACGGTTGATGCGGCGCAGGCAGCGCCATTGGCGAGCAAGGGCAATGGCTTGCCGGAAACGGCTCCGCACGAACGTTCGCGCTTGCTGGTGATTTTGCTGGCGGCGCTGCCGGTGCATGTGGCCTACGCCTTGCCGCCGACGTTTCTGTCGGCCTACATCATCACTTACACCGAACTGCCGGCGTATTACGTCGGCATCATTTTCTTCATCAACGCCTTGCTGGTGATCCTGTTCGAAGTGCCGATCAACCAGCGCATGGCGCACCTGTCGAGCAGCCGCTCACTGGTGGCGGGGTTCCTGGTGGCCGGGGTCGGGTTTTTCCTGATGGGCTTCAGCCATGTCGGCGCGGTGCTGTTGGTGGCCACCGTACTGTGGAGCCTGGGCGAGATGATCGTGTTTCCCGGCATTACTCATTACGTGAGCAGCATCTCCAGCCGGCACACCGTGGACCGCAACCTGGGTTACTACTCGGCGGGGGTCAACATCGGGGTGATGATCACGCCGTCGCTGGCGTTCATGTTGGTGGCGCAGCCGTCCCTGCCGTCGCCGTGGCTGCTGGCTGGCACCGTGTTGCTGCTGTTCGCGGTGGCAGTGGGCGTGATGAAAAGCTCAACCCTCTTGTGGAACAAGGAAGCGTGAAATGAGCATCGTGCACTTGAACACCGCTGGCGCGGGCCTGATGTCCACGGCCACATTGAATGCGATCCAGCGCTTTACCTCGATCGAAGCGCGCATTGGCAGTTATGAGACTGAACTGGCCTACGAGGAACTGCTCAACGTCGACCTGTACCGGGTCGCCGCTGGCCTGTTGAATGCGCAGCCGAGCGACATCGGTTTTTTCAGCAGTGCCACCGAGGCCTGGACCAGCATCCTCAGCAAGCTCAACTTCCCCCGGGGCAAGCGGGTGTGGGTGTCGGCCTCGGAGTACGCGGCCAACCTGATCTTCTTCAACTACCTCAAGCTGTCTCGCGACCTCCGTGTCGAGGTGATCCCGACCACCGCCACCAGCCCGTTGGACCTGGATTGGGTACAGCGCAACCTGGACGAGGACGTATTCCTGGTCAGCGTGTCGCACCTGCCGTCATGCTGCGGCGTGATCAACCCGGTGGAAGCGTTGGGCGCGTTGCTCAAGGACTCGAGCGCGTTGTATGTGGTCGACGCCTGCCAGTCCCTGGGCCAGTTGCCGCTGGACGTGCGTGACATTCACTGTGATGTGTTGACGGGCGCGGGGCGCAAGTTTCTCTGCGGGCCGCGTGGCAGCGGGATTGCCTATGTGTCGCCACGCTTGCTTGGACAGTTGGAACTGAATTTTGCCGACCTGCATGCGGCCAGCACCGATGGCCAGGTCAACCGTATCGAGGTGTCCAGTGCGCGGGTGTTGGAGATTGCCGAGAAAAGTTTTTCAGCCCTGGTGGGCTTGCACACGGCGATGCGCGAATACGCGGAGGTGGGGGCGGCGGTGAACACCGAACCTTATGCCTTGCTGGTGCAGGAGCTGCGGCGCTTGCCACAGGTGCAACTGCTGTGTGAGCCGTTCGAGCAGACCGGGACTGTGTCGTTCGTGCCGCGCAACAGCTCGGCCAAGGTGTTCGTCAGCCTGGCCCGCGAACTGGGCCTCAACCTGTGGGCGGGCACTGCCGCCCACACGCCGTTGCTGCTCAAGGACCTGGGCGCCACGCATTTCGTGCGCGCCTCGGTCGGCCGGCAGGTCACCCTGGCCCAGGTGGAACAGGCCCTGGTGACACTGCGCAGTTTGTAGCGTCAGGCAGTCACTGCGCGGCGATGGTGTAGCCGTCGAACGCGCTCTGCTGTTGCAGCGCGGTCACGATGCTTTTGCGCGTGACCGGCTGCTCGACGCCGCTGTTGTCGACGAAGGTTTCGCCTTCCAGCTCGGCTTCGCTGCCTTCGCCCACGAAGGCAAAGCCGAGGAACTCCAGCGCTTCACGGTCGACGTTGAGCTTGGAGCGCGGTGTGCGCAGCGGCAGGGTGACACTGATGCCGTCCTTGCTGATCACATACACTTCTTCTTTCTTGGCCCGTGTGGCCTTGCTCTTGCCGGCGCTCGGGTTGCTGATGGCCTGGTGGCTCTGGTTCAGCACCTTGAGGGCCAGGCCGTAGACCAGCTCCTGGAACTCAGGGTCGTCCTTGAAGCTGGACAGGATGCGGCTGATGGAGAATTGGCTGCTGAGGTTTTCCAGGGCGGCGTTGTCGGCAGCCTCGGCGTCTTTCAGCTGCTTGAGCTGGCCCATCAGGTCGTAGGCCTTGTCGTCATCGAAGGCATCGTGGGCCTGGCGGATGGCGACGCGCAGCTCGCGGATCTGGTCGCTTTCCTTGGAGGTGTGGAAGGCGTCCAGCACCATTTCGCTGATGATCTTGGCCGCTGGCACATGCTGTGAAAGATTGATGGCGTTTTCGTATTCAGCTTTGGATTGCAAGGCGACTACGGATTCTTCTTCGGTGTAGGAATCGGACATTGAAATTTCACTACTTCAGTAAACGGAGACAAAAAAGCGTCGCGCATTTTCAGGGGGGAGGGGGATCAGGTCAAGGCAGCACGCTGCCCACCTTGCCACGCAACGCGGCCAGCGCCCGGTGCAGGCGCACGGCCCGCCCGCAGAACAGACCAACGGTAAACCCCGAGACCGCGCCGACCGTCGCCAGCATCTCTGGCGTGCTCAACAGCAACGGATGCACCGCCTGCTGGTAGCCGAAATAGTACTTCACCGCAAAGAACAGCTGGGAGATCAACAGGGTTTTCCAGGTGCCCGCCAGCACCAGGGTTTCGCCATTGGCATCCAGGTGCGCGCCGTTGGCGTTGAACAACCGCATGCCCAACAGGCTGCCCACTACGGCGCCGCCCACCCAGGCGCTGCTCGACAGCAGCGAAGGCGGCAACGCCATCAGCGACCACACCACCAGCACCACCGGCAGGATCATCAACGAGCGACGACTCTCACGTCCACCCAGGCAGGCCTTGATGCCGTAGTAGCCAATCCACAGGTAAACGGCATAGACCCACAGGGGCGTGCCTTGGAGGATATCGAGCATGGGGTGCGTCCGTGCGGTAGGGGGGAGCGGTGGATAGTCGTCGAGCGTTCAGGGGTTTGTCTATCGAATTGAGCCTGACCCACATCAAAACGCCATGTCGACAAAACCGTTACAACACAGAGGCCTGATGAACCCATAAAAATGACCACAGACCTGCGCCGAGGGGCCCACCCCACGCCGGGTTATTAAAGGATTAATGTGATGGCGCTTTCCCTCTCCCGCCTGGCCTTGCTGGGGGCGACGCTGTGTCTGGCGCTACCCTTGCACGCCAGCCCACCCGATACCCCGTTGATCGAACACGGCCGATATGTTGCGCAACTGGGCGACTGCATTGCCTGCCACACCGCCCAGCAAGGCAAAGTGATGGCCGGCGGGCTGGCGTTGAGCACGCCCATGGGCACGATCTACTCCAGCAACATCACCCCGGACCGTGAGACGGGGATCGGCGCCTACACCTTCGAACAGTTCGACCGGGTGATGCGTGAAGGTGTTACCCCGGCCGGTATGAGCCTGTACCCGGCGATGCCGTATCCGTCCTACGCGAAGATGAGCGAAGCGGACATGCGCGCCTTGTACGCCTACCTGATGCAGGGCGTGGAGCCCGTGCAACAGGCTAACCTCGACGCCGACATGGGCTTCCCCTTCAACCAGCGTTGGGGCCTGGCGCTGTGGAATTTTGCCTTTCTCGACAAGCAACCGTTCACCCCGGACCCTGCCCGTAACGAGGTGCTCAACCGGGGCGCCTACCTGGTCCAGGGCTTGGGGCATTGCGGCTCCTGCCATACCCCACGCGGCATCGCCTTCCAGGAAAAGGCCATGAGCGATGACGGCCGCAGCGGCCGGTATTACCTGGCAGGTGAAACCGTCGAGCACTGGCGCGCCTTGAGCCTGCGCAACCTGTGGACCGTGGAGGACACCGTGCAACTGCTCAAGACCGGGCAGAACCGCTTTGCCACGGTGGCTGGCAACATGGCGGACGTGATTCACCACAGCACCCAGCACTTCAGTGATGACGACCTCACCGCCATCGCCAGCTACCTCAAATCCCTGCCACCGGGCAAAGACGACCTGCCGATGCCGGCTGTGGCCCGCGCTCCGGCCACGCCGCCTGCCGACTTGTTCACCAGTCGGGGCGGGCTGGGGTACATGCAGTTTTGCAGCGACTGCCACCGTGCCGATGGCGCCGGGGTGACGGGGCTATTTCCACCTTTGGCCGGCAACCCGAGCATTGCGTCCAACAACCCGACGTCGTTGCTGCACATCACCCTCACCGGTTGGGAAACCGCGCAAACGGCGGCCCACCCACGGGTCTACACCATGCCCGGTTTCGCACGCCTGGCGGACGCGGAAATTGCCGAGATCCTGAGCTTTGTGCGCACCCGCTGGGGCAATGAAGGCACGCCGATCAGCGCCGCCCAAGTGAAGAAACTGCGCGACCAGCTCAACCCGGCCACCACCGATTCATCGGCGTTCGAAACTCCGCGCCTGGCAGATCTGCTCGCCGCCCCCAACGCTGACCAGGTGGTGCGTGGCATGCGCCTGCACCTGCAAACCAAGGCGTTGCTGCCGGATAACGTGGGTAACTCACTCAATTGCACCAGCTGCCATCTCAACGCCGGCACCGTGGCGGACGGTTCGCCCTTTGTCGGCGTGTCGGCGTTTTTCCCCAGCTATGCGCCGCGTGCGGGCAAGGTGGTCAGCCTCGAAGAACGCATCAACGGCTGCTTCCGCCGTTCGATGAACGGCACGCCGTTGGCGCCGCAATCGGCTGACATGCAGGCCATGGTCGCGTACTTCGACTGGATGAAAAACAACACACGGCCCGAAGACAAGGTGGCCGGGCGCGGTGTGGGCAAGATCGACCCGGCGATCAAGCCGGACCTGGCCAATGGCAAGGCGGTCTACGCCAAACAGTGTGCGGTGTGCCATGGCGATAACGGCCAGGGCTTGGCGCGTGCCGATGGGGAACTGGTGTACCCGCCGCTGTGGGGCGAGCAGTCGTTCAATATCGGCGCTGGCATGGCCCGCCCTTACACGGCGGCGGCGTTCGTCAAACGCAACATGCCGATCGGCTTTCACGAAAAATTCCCGCTGGGCCAGGGCGGTCTGACGGACCAGGAAGCGGTGGACGTGGCGGCGTACTTCTCGGGCCAGCCACGCCCGGACTTCCCGGACAAGGTCAAGGACTGGCCGAGCGGCGGCAAACCCGCCGATGCGCGCTATTAGTCCAACTGCTTGAGGCAGGCCTGGAGAATATCCAGGCCTTCTTCGAGTACAGCAGGCTCGATGGTCAGTGGCGCCAGCAGGCGGATGATGTGCCGCGATTTGCCGCTGGGCATCAGCAGCAAACCGGCGTCACGCGCCAGGCTCAGTAATTGAGCCAGCTGTTTCGGCGCGGGTGAACCGTCGGCGTTGGCCAGCTCAATGCCGCGCATCGCTCCGACGCCGGTCAGGCGGCCGAGGTAGGGGGTGAGGCCTTGTGCGCGCCAGCCGTCATAACGGCTGACGATGGCTTCCTGTTGCTGTGAGCCCCAGGCTTGCAGGTGTTCATCGGTCATTGCATCGAGGGTGGCCAGCGCCGCTGCACAGGCGATGGGGTTGCCGGAATAGGTGCCGCCCAGGCCGCCCTTGGGCAGGTTGTCCATCAGCGCTTTGCGCCCCACCACCGCACCCAGTGGTACCCCACCGGCAATGCTTTTACCGAGCAGGAGCAGGTCCGGTTCGATCCCCAGGCGCGAGAACGCAAAGCGCTGGCCGGTACGCCCGAACCCCGACTGGATTTCATCGGCGATCAGCAGGATGTTTTTCTCGTCGCAGAAACGCCGCAGCGCCTGGGCGAACTCGACATCCAGGGCGAGGAAACCACCTTCGCCCTGTACCGGTTCGATGATGAAACAGGCGACATCGTCCACGTCGATTTCCACGCTGAACAGGCGCTCCATCGCCTTCAGGGCCTCGGCGCAGCTCACGCCGTTATCGGCGCTGGGGTAGGGCAGGTGGTACACCGGGCCCGGCAGCACGCCGACTTTTTGCTTGTAGGGCGCCACCTTGCCATTGAGGTTGAGGGTGGCCAGGGTACGCCCGTGGAACGCGCCATCGAAGGCGATCACCGCCGTGCGGCCGGTGGCGCCGCGCACAATCTTCAAGGCGTTTTCTGCGGCTTCTGCGCCGCTGTTGGTGAGCATGCCGCTGACCGGGTAGCCCACCGGTATGAATGCGGTCAGACGTTCCATCAGCTCAATGTAGGGCGCATGCGGGGCGGCGTTGAACGCGTAGTGCGTGAGCTGGGTGGCCTGTTCACGAATCGCCTCGACCACGCCGGGGTGGCAGTGGCCGAGGTTGAGCACGCCGATGCCGCCAACAAAGTCGATGTAGCGCTTGCCCGTGGTGTTCCACACTTCGGCGTTCTTGCCGTGGCTGAGGCTGATGGGGTGGACGATGGAAATCGATTGGCTGATGGTTTCGCGGCTCATGAATCGTGGACTCGGCAATGGCGGGCGTCTTTTTATCTAAGCCGTGCGCCCGGCCTTGCCGCAAACGAAATAAAGTCGCCGGGTCATTATTAAAAGTCGGGATGTGCCTTGATGTAGCTCACCATCCACTTCAGGAAGGCCTTCACTTTCGGTACTTCGCCGGCGTGTTCGGCGTGGGCGATAAAGTGCGCGCCGGCGCTGGGCATCGTGTAATTCCACGGGATCATCAGGCTGCCGTTGGCCAGCTCTTCGGCCACCAGGTATTGGGGCACCAGCGCCACCCCGTAGCCCGATTGCGCGGCGCGGATGCACATGTAGAACGTGTCGAAACGCGGCCCGTGGTAGCTGTTCTGCGAATGCAGGCCCTGTTCCAGAAACCACTCATGCCAGGCCTCCGGGCGCGAGGTGCATTGCAGCAGGGTGTGGCGCGAGGAGGCATCGCTGCCGTCGGCGACAAAACCCGGTGCACACACCGGCACCACGGCCTCACGGAACAGCTCGATGCACGTTGCCCCGGGCCATGAACCCTGGCCGAAGAAAAACGCGATATCGGCCTTGGCCTGCAGCACGTCGAAGGGCTCCAGCTCATTGCGCACATCGAGGTGGATGTTCGGGTGCTTGGCCGCGAAATCCTTGAGCTTGGGCACCAGCCAGCGGTCGCCGAAGGTCGGCTGGGTAGCGATGCGCAGCACTTCGGTCTCGCCGCCGTAGGTGAGGATGTAACGGCTGGAGATGTCCACCTGGGTCAGGATCTTGTGCACCTCGGCCAGGTACAGCGAACCCGCCGGTGACAGGTACAAGCGCTGGCGCACCCGTTCGAACAGGTTGTGGCAAAGCATCTCTTCCAACTGCGCGACTTGTTTGCTCACCGCGCTCTGGGTCAGGTGCAGCTCTTCGGCGGCGCGGGTGAAGCTCAGGTGGCGGGCGGCGGCTTCGAAGCATTGCAGGGCCGTCATCGAAGGGGTCAAGCGTTTTGAAATCATGCAGTTCATTCCAAATCGGAAGGAGCCTTTGCCTAAAGGTCGTTTGTGGCAGCGCCGTAAAGCCGTGGATACTGCCCGGCAGCACTATAAACCGGCGCGGGCTGTGAGGCGCCGAATAATAAGGAATGACAGGGAGTGCCTTGCATGAATCCATTCAAAACCACCTTGGCCGTACTCGGCACGAGCGCCGTATTGGGCTTGGCCGGCACCGCGCACGCGGGCGCCACACTGGATGCGATCCAGAAGAAAGGCTTTATCCAGTGCGGTGTCAGCGACGGCCTGCCAGGCTTTGGTGTGCCGGACAGCAAGGGCAAGATGACCGGCATCGACGTGGATGTGTGCCACGCCGTTGCGGCGGCCGTGTTTGGTGACGCCTCGAAAGTGAAGTTCAGCCAACTGACCGCCAAGGAGCGCTTCACCGCGCTGCAATCGGGCGAAGTGGATGTGATCTCGCGCAACACCACCTGGACCAGCTCCCGCGACTCAGGGATGGGCCTGGTGTTTACCGGCGTGACCTACTACGACGGCATCGGCTTCCTGGTGAACAACAAGCTGGGCGTGACCGGTGCCAAGCAACTGGACGGCGCGACCATCTGTATCCAGGCCGGCACCACCACGGAACTCAACGTGTCGGATTACTTTCGCACCAACGGCATGAAATACACACCGATCACCTTCGACACCGCCGATGAAAGCGCCAAGGGCCTGGAATCCGGACGCTGCGACGTGTTGACCACCGACCAATCGGGCCTGTACGCCCAGCGTATCAAGATGGCCCACCCGGACGAGTTCGTGGTGCTGCCGGAAGTGATTTCCAAGGAGCCGCTGGGGCCCCTGGTGCGCAAGGGCGATGATGAGTGGTTCAGCATCGTCAAATGGACCCTGTTCGCCATGCTCAACGCCGAGGAAATGGGCATTACCTCGCAGAACGTCGAGGAGCAGGCCAAGACCACCAGGAACCCGGATGTGGCGCGCTTGCTCGGTGCCGACGGTGAATACGGGCGGGACCTGAAACTGCGCAAGGATTGGGTGGTGCAGATCGTCAAGCAGGTGGGTAACTACGACGAAGTGTTCGAGCGCAACATTGGCCAGGGCAGCGTGCTGAAGATCAAGCGCGGGCTTAATGCCCTGTGGAGCCAGGGCGGTATCCAGTACGCACCGCCCGTACGGTAGTTATTCCGACGCGGTGTCCTTCCCTGCCGCTTTGGCGCGGTACAACGCCTGATCGGCACGCGCCATCAGGGCTGCAGGGGATTCACCGCTATGGCGCTCGGCCAAGCCCAAGCTCAGCGTCACCTTGAAGTCGCCCACGGCGGGCATCCGGCTGATCTGCTGGCGAATGCTTTGGGCCACGCCCTTCGCCGCTTGCAGGTTGCTTTTGGGCAGGATCAGCATGAACTCGTCACCGCCCCAGCGGGCCAACAGGTCGCCGGGGCGCACGCACGCCTCCAGGTTTTGCACGGTGCGAACCAGTGTCTGGTCACCGACCGCGTGGCCATGTTTGTCATTGATTGGCTTGAAGTCATCGAGGTCCATGGCCACCAGCGTCAACGGCAGACGAAAGCGCTCGGCGCGGTCGCATTCTTCCAACAGCACTTTTTCGAGGCGGTAGCGGTTGGCCACGCGGGTCAGGGTGTCGAGTTCCGCCAGGGAGCGGTTTTCGTCGAGCTGCACTTGCAGTTGCTGGTTGACCCGCGACAACTCGCGAGTGCGCTCGGCCACCAGGGCTTCAAGGGATTGGTTGCGCCGTTCAAGCTGCTCGATCGATGACTTGCGCGTATGGATATCACGGTGTGCGCCCACCATACGCGCCACCGTACCGTCGGGGTTGCGTGCGATCACGTAGCCGCGGTCTTCAATCCACAGGTAGGAGCCATCTTCCTTACGGCAGCGGTATTCCACTCGATACTGGGGCGCACGGCGGCTGACGTAGTCATCAAACACCGTCATGACTTGCGGGTAGTCTTCGGGGTGGATCACGTTCTCCCAGGTGAACACACTGTTCTCCAGGGAGTGGCGGGGGTAACCGAGCATTTCGTACCAGCCGGGGTTGCGGTAGACGAACCCGGTATTGGCGTTCCAGTCCCAGATGCCGTCGCTGACCAACTCCATCACGGCATGCAGCATGTCGGCATTGAGGTCAGAAAAGTCATTGCGTAGCGGCTTGCTGTCGGATGTATCGTCCATCTGAACGCTTCCTGCGTGGGCTGGCTCCCAAGGCCAGTCAGGGTTGACGCCGATACTCCGTGGCTGGGGTTACTGTACAACGGGGCGGGTGTGGTTTGAATAGGGTGGGGGCGATGCTTTAGTAGCAGTGAAGCGTTATCACTTCGGCGCCACCATCCTCGTCCGAGGCTTCCCGTCGGCGTTGTGCTGGTAGATGTCCTCAGGCTGCCCCTGCTCATTGAAAAACACCTGGCCTATCCCTGCGCTGTTCCACAGCCGCTCGCCAGCTTCGGCATGCTCGGGAATATGGGGCACCACCTGCAGGGCACGGCGGCGGGTGAAGCCGTTGAGGGGCGAGCGTGGCGAGTAGAGCCAACGGTTGAGGCGGTCGAACCATTCCAGCAGGCGCGGCGGGAATTCGTTCTTGATGCCGCTGCTGGTGATCTGCCAGATCCTGGGGCCCGCGTTGCGGTGCCGGATCAGCACTTCGTACACGAACGAGTAATGCACATCGCCCGAAAGAATCACGTAGTTACCCGGCGTACGGGAGTGGCGGAAGATGTTGAGGATCGCGTGGGCGGCGCCGCGATGGGCCATCCAGTTTTCCGCGTCCACCAGCAATGGGTGGCCGCACCAGCTGAAGACTTTTTGCACGGTTTCGATCAGCTTGACCCCGAAGATCGGCGCGGGCGAGACGATGATGGCCGAGGGATGGTCCAGCAGCTCTTGTTGCAGTTCGCTCAAGGCTTCCCAGTCGAGCAGGCCAGAGGGTTGCTTGAGGGCGAACTCACTGCGCCAGCGTCGAGTGCGGGTGTCGAGCACCACGAGGGCCGGGGTCGTCGGCAGCACGTAGTGCCAGTGCTGGAATTTCAGCAGCACCTTGAGCAACTCGTCCTGTGCGGATGCGTCCAGGTGGTTGTCCTGTGTTCGGGTGGTCAATGCCTGGGTTTGGTTCAGCAGGTCGCCAAATACATCTGGCTGGTTACCCCAGCCCTGGCACAGCAGATAAGCGAGCAAAGCATTGCCGATGATGCGCCGGGAAAAGGGGTGGCTGTAGGCAGTTTGTTCCCACTGGGCGCTGAGGTTCCAGTCGTCGGTGATGTCGTGATCGTCAAAGATCATCAAGGTGGACAGGTGAGCGAATACCCGTGCAACACCGGGCAGTCCCTGGCGGAATTGGTCGATCTGCACTAGCTCGCGGGCGTAGCGCTGTTGTTCGGCTGCGCTCAGCGTCGGGGCCTGCGTGTCGATCAATGTCCAGGGGGTTGGCGACCAGACCAGCAAGTACATCGCGATCACTTCGGCGAAGGTCACGAGATGGTTGTCGGCGGTGCTGCTGGTAAAGATCGGCTTCTTCACGCCACCAAAAAAGCGTTCGCGCAGGGTCTCGTTGCTGTCCAGCGCAGGCAGCAGGTCGGCGCGATGGTAATAACTGGCGCGATGCCTGTAGAGGCTGGTGCTGTCGTCGACCACCGCACCTTCCAGGTATTCATCGAACAAGCCCAGGCGTGCGATCAAGGCATGAATCGCACGCAACATCGGCCCGGCGACATCGTCGGCGTAGATCTGGTCACCGCTCATCATCAGCAAGGTCGGGCGTTCGGCCGGGGTATGGGCTTCGGCCAGCAGGCGGTCGACACAGAGCAGGCCTTCGTCGGCGCGGTGATGGGGCTTGCGGCAGGAACCGTGGACCAGTTGGTGAATGCGGCTGTGTACAACGAAGTGGGGCATTGAGGCCCCTGCGTAAAGCAAGTGAGGGGCCCACTCGGCAATACCGTGATTGTCGATCAGCACATCAAAGCCGATGTTTACATCGCTGGGCATTTCCTCTGCCAGCGGTACATCGATCAAATAGATAAATGCGTGACGACCGACAGCAATGACCTGGCTATGAGCTGCCAGGGGAATAGCCAATATTGTTTGAGGAAGTTGCAACCTTAGGGTCAGCGTCAACTGCCGACTGGCCACGAGCCATAACACCAGGCGCTTGGGTTCTACACGGCGTAGCAATGGGCCGGCGAGTATGGCGGGTAGCGATGATGACGCTGGCATCAAACGGATAACTCAAGTTAAGAGGTAGGCCGGCAGGGTACAATAATGAATGTAGAAGTTTCGTTAATAGGTGGCGTTGTATTAAGGTGCCGACGTGAAAATAGAAAAGCAGCGTATTGAACGCTGCTTTTCAACAAACTACTGAACGGGCGGTAGGGTTACAGTATGTTTCCCCGGCCGAGGCTGTCCATACCTCCGCCATTGCGCCTGCGGGGCTTGTCTGCACTGGAGGTGGTTTCAAAGGCCGAAACCTGAAGGTCTTGCTCTTCAAGGCTGCGCTTTTGGCGAGAACGGGTGGATGGGGTGTGTTGAGTGTCTGGGCTAACAGGGAATTGAACGGGGTAAGTGCTGATAGCGCTGATCATAAGGGTGTCTCTTTTTTAAAAGTTGATAATGAGTTCTACATGGCATGTTCTTCCCTGTAACAGTGCGGGAGTTAAGCTAGTTGTTTTTGTTCGGGCAGGCGAGGTCGCGAGTGTTGCGGATTGTAATGTGCTGGATGGAGACTTTTTAATAAAAAAGTTAAGAGTGTGTGGGATGTTTATTAACTGTCGCTTAACGGCATCAGTGTTCAGGTACGCGGATGAATACAAGGTATTTATCCGGTAAGAGGGAAGGCCGGGGCAGCAAGGCTGCCCGGCGGGGTGATCGATTATCGGTGCACGTCGTCTGTCACTTTAGGCACGGTGAACCGGAACTCGCTGCCACGGCCCACTTCACTTTCAGCAACAATCTTGCCGCCATGGGCCTGGACGATGCCTTGCGTGATGTACAGCCCAAGGCCGCTGCCGGTCGGGTTGTTTTCCGTCTGGGTCCAATAGCGATCAAACACGTGAGGCAGTTGTTCCGGCGCAATCCCTTCGCCGGAATCGCGCACCGAAAACACAATCTCCTCGCCATTGCTCATGGCGCTGATGCCGATATTGCCTTGGCGCGGGGTGAACTTGATGGCATTGCCGATCAGGTTCGACAGTACCTGGAACAAGCGCTCCGGGTCGGCGTTGATCTGCAGGCCAGGCTCGGTGTTGAACGACAGGTCGATGCCTTTCTCCATCGCCAACGGCGCCAGCAGTGAATAGGCCTCTTCAAAGATCTGGCTGACATCCAGCGGCACCGGTTTGACCACGTAGCGCCCGGCTTCGATTTTCGAGGTGTCGAGCAAATCTTCCAGCAGCACATTCATGCGCCCGGCGGCCTGTTGCATGGTGTCGATGGCCGAGGAAATCCGTCGCGAGGTGTGCGGGCCGTCGGAGCTGAAAGCCTTTTGCATCATGCCGCACAGCATGGAGATCACGGTCATCGGGTTGCGCAGGTCGTGGGAGACTACCGCCACCAGCTCGTCACGAGCGCGCACGGCTTGTTGCTCGCGCAACACTTGGCGGGCCAGGTCGTTTTCCAGGGCTGAGCGACGCAGGTCATTGGCGGCAAAGCGGTCGCCGTGGCTCCACTTGGTGGAGATGCCGGCCATTTCCACTTTCCAGATTTCAAACGATGTGCGTGGGCGAAGGCGCAAGCCCGCGTCGGAGTTTTCCAGGTCCAGCGGTTTGCTCGGGTCGCCACTCCAGTTGATGTTCTCTTTGACTTCCGGGCGGAACCACAGCACGCCGTTATCCACAGGCTTGGGCAGGCTCATGGCCAATACGCCGCTGGCCACTTGTTGATACTCGGCGGCAGGCGGGTACACCGACGCCAGGTTGTGGCTGGAAAACACCGGCTCGCCGGTCTCGATCAGCCACTTGTGCAGGGCGCGAATCTGCGCCGGCTCCGGGCAGTTGCCATAGCGATGCAGTTGTTTGTCTTCGATGATCGCCACACCGCCGGCCAGGGCCAGGTCCATCAGCACTTGCGGCTGTTGGGCCAGGCCGTCGAAGACGTTTGCTTCGCTGGCCTTCATTGCCTGAGCCAGCAGGGCCAAAGCCTCGACCTTCTCTTCACGCTGACGGCTCAGGTCCAGGGCTTCCATGGCGCTGATCTGCAGCGACAACACCTGGCCGATGGTCTGGCAGGCCGTACGCAGCTCATTGGGCACCAACAACGGCTCGCGGTTGCCGCAACTGATCAGACCCCACAGTGTGTCGCCCTTCATCAACGAAATGCTCATGGACGACAGCACGCCCATGTTCTGCATGTACTGGCAGTGAATCGGCGACACGCTGCGCAGAGTGGCGAAACTCAGGTCCAGCGGCTGTCCGGTGTCCGGGCGCAGCTTGGGCAGCAGCGGCACCGGCTCATAGGCGGCATTCGGGATGATGCGCAGCCAGTTGGTGCGGTACAGCTCGCGGGCCTGCTCCGGAATGTCGGACGCGGGGAAGAACAACCCGTTGAACAGCTCCATGGACGGCGCCGATGCCTCGGCGATCACCTGGCCGTGGCCTTCCTCTTCGAAACGGTAGATCAGCACCCGGTCATAACCGGTCATGGCCTGGATTTCATTCACACTGATTTCGTACAACGCTTGCAGGGTTTTCGCCGACTGCAAGCGCTGCAACATTTTGCCCAGGTCGCTGGTGCGGCCGTTCAGTGCGCGTGGTTTGAAGTCTTCAATACGCAGTTCGAATTCCAGCACCAGTACGTTCTGATGGCGATGCAGCAGACCTTCGAACGACGCGCCGTTGAGGGTGACATGCAGGGGCGGCGCGTCGAAAAAGCTGTTGCTCTCAGCCATGGATTGCACAGCGTTAGCGTGTTCAACCCCCAACAGAGTGTGCAGAGGCTTGCCTAGCAGCGCCTCAGGCGCCTGGCCGAACAACGTGCCCACGTTGGCGCTGACCTGGATGATATTCAGGTCGGGTTCCGACAAGGTCAGCAGCACACCGTGAGGTTGGATCGCCCCCGGAAAACGGATGGGCTCGTCGGCGCAGTTGGCAAGCAGCTCTTCAAAATCTTCGGGTTTCATAGCAGTACCTCTTGGCGGTCGAGCCATTGCTCAAAGCCGCTGAATGTCGAACGGGCAGCCTCTACCGCGTGCTGTTTGGCGGGTGCATCCAGCGGCAGGCGGCCCAGGTAGTCGAGAAAGTCTTTCCAGCGTCGACCGGTCTCGGCGCCATATACGTTGAGAAATGCGCCACCGTTGTCAGCATCCAGGCCCAGGCGCTGGGCCATTTCCCGGCGCAGCACTTGGCCGCCCAACGTCGCGCCTTCGAGCACATACAGGGCGCCGAGGCAGGCAGCGGGAGTGTTGAAGGTGGGCAAATCGGTGCAACGAGGCAGGGCGTCGAGAGTGTCGTTGTCCAGGCCTAGGGCATGGAGGTCTTTCACCAATGTTGGCGTTTTCACACGCATCACTGTGTCGAAGCCCTCGGGAATCAAACCACTGCCGTACAGCGCTGTTTCCATCGGGCGGTAAAAGCCGTAGTACGCCTGGAGCAGTCGCCGATACCAGTTGGCATCCAGGCGCTCGGAGAAGAACGGCAGGCGCTTTTCCAACGCCACATGCAACAGGGCAGTGCCTGTACGCAGTGTTTCCAGCAGTGAGGGCGCACTGACGTCATGGGCCTGTGAATGCATGCAATGAGCTCGAACAGTGGGCCTTGCGGCCATGAATGACGCGTGAAAAGGGGCGACGATTCTACACAACTCATTCGCTTCGACTGTACGCACAAGGCGAAAAGCCTGACCAGCGGATCAGAAAAGTCGCTCCTTGCTCATTGCAATGACCACAACTCCCCGTCTCAAGTTCGGTTTAAGTGATATCGCGGGGCTATCAATGCATGGACGATCCTTGTTGAGTCAGCGCCGTTTGCACACATTCAAGCAAGTGCTCGGCGCTCCACGGCTTGGGCAGGAAACGTACGCTGCTGCCCAGTTGCGCTGCCAGCTTGGTATTGCCGGACGTCAGCACCACCGGCACTGACGGCCAGCGGTGGGCCACGACCCGGCTCAAGTCATAACCGTTGAGCAAACCCGGCATCTGGATATCGCTGACAATCAGGTCCACCGGGTCATCGGCCCGCTCGAGAAAAATCATCCCTTCGTCCGCCGAAGGAAACGAGGTGACATGGGCACCAAACTCCTCCAGCACGTCCACCATCAACGAGCGAATGATCTCGTCGTCTTCCAACACTAAAATCGATGGCTGAGCCATGATCCTTACTCCACCATCAGGGTTCAATTGGGTGGAGTGGGACACGCTTCAATAGGTTCGATTGGATATTCGCTAAACGATGGGTGGTCGTGCAAACGCTCTGGCTTGCGCGGTTGCCAGCTGTTACTGCACGATACCCGCGCATCAACTACAGAGGACCGGCCTGACCTCTCACAGGCTTTCGCACAAGGCTGCCCCCGTGAATGCTCCCGTTGCCCCACTTATCGACCACGACCTCGGCAACCGCATGATCAAAGTCGACCATGCCGGAGAGCATGGCGCGATCTGCATCTACAGCGGCCAACTGTTCATGGCGCGTTTTTTTGCGCGCAGCATGGTGGCCGAACTGCAGGAGTTTCTCTCCCACGAGCGCCGCCACCGCGCAGTGTTCCAGGCCGAGTTGCAACGCCGCGCTTACCGTCGCTGCCGCAGTTATTGGCTGTGTGGCCTGGGTGGCCTGGTGCTGGGGTTGGTGACTGGCCTGTGCGGGCGCAAGGCGATTGTCGCCACGACGGTCGCGGTCGAAAGCGTGGTGCTCAAGCATCTGGCCCATCAACTGCACACCTTGCAGGGCATCGACCCCTTGGCGGTGGCTGCTATTGCGTCCATCGTCGAGGAAGAACAACACCATCATGACCACTCGGCCGCGCAGATTGATGAGCGCGACCCGTGGTTCCGGGCGCTGGCGCCGGTGGTCACGGCATGGACCGAAACCGTGATCTGGATGGGCATGCGCTCCTGATTGGGCATAATGACCGCTACCTTGATGTGGAGCCTTCCATGAAACGCCTCGCCTTGTTGACCCTTGCCATGATCCTCAGCGCGCCGGCCTTCGCCGCCGGCGATGCCGAGGCCGGTGGCAAGCTCTTCACCAAGACCTGCGGCGGCTGCCATAGCATCGGCGAAGGTGCACGCGGCGGCTTCGGGCCTCAGCTCAACGGCATCATCGACCGCCCGGCCGGCACCACCACCGACTATCAATATTCCGACGCGATGAAGAACTCGGGCGTGGTCTGGACCCGCGACAAACTCGCCGCCTACATCGAGGCACCAAAGAAAGTCGTCAGCGGCACGCGCATGATTTTCTGGGGGATCAGCGACCAGGAAAAAATCCAGGACATCCTGGCGTACCTCGAGACATTCCAGGCCAAGTGATCACTCGCGCACATTCCTGAACAGCATCAGCCGCGCACTCTCATGCAGCCCGCGCGTCAGCCCCTGCAGGCGCTCGAACTCTTCGGGATGTTGCTGCGCCACGTCTTCCCTCGGTGTTTGCGACGCCAGGTCGTGCAGGGTGGGTGAACTGCCGTCGTGCTGCATCTGCAGCAGGAAGTCCTTGGTCACGCCACCAATCACCGGGAACGTGCCCTCCTGCAACACCAGCGGCACCATGCGTTCGCCCTCGGGCGCGGGTTGCTGGATGTCGCGGCCCATGGCGCCATTGCGAAACGGCACGCCCGCCATACCGGCGACGGTGGGCAACAGGTCGGCCAGGCCCACGGCGTCTTCGATCACCCGGGGCGCCAGGCCCGGGGCATGAATCAGCAGCGGTACGTTATTGCTCTCCAAACCCAGCTGTTCGAAGGCCGGTGCCATGTGCGGGATCTGGCTGATGCGGGTGTTGTGGTCGCCGAAGAACACAAAGATGCTGTTGTCGTACCAGCCACCGGCCTTGGCGATGTCCATCAGGCGCCCGATGTTGTAGTCCAGCAAGCGCACGGCCTGGTACTGCTCGACGCTGCGGGAGCCAGCCGCCTGCACCTGTTCCAGCGTCACGTCGCTTACCTGGAACCCGTCGTTGTGTTTGGGGATGGTGAACGGTCGGTGATTGCCTGAGGTTTGCAGGAAGGCAAAGAACGGCTGGCCGTCGGGCACGGCTTGCAGCAGCGCGTCGCTTTCCTTGAACAGGTCCAGGTCGGAGATGCCCCACACATCCACCCGTGGCGAGCGCCAGTGGCTTTCTTCAAACAACTGCACGCCGTCGATGCTCTGGCGGATCAGCGCGTTGATGTTCGCCCAGCCGGCGTTGCCGCCAATCATGTAGAACTTCTGGTAACCCTCGAACGCGTTGATCAGCGTGTGTTGCCGCGTGATCAGCGGGTTGCGCGTGGCCGTCTCCTGGCGGGTCACGTCCGGTACGCCGGTGATGCTCGCCCACACCGTCTTGGCGGTGCCAGTGACGGGCACGTAGAAGTGTTTGAAAAACAGGCTTTGCGTGGCCAGTTTGTCCAGGTTCGGCGTGGGGTTGAGCGGGTTGCCATAGGCCCCCACGGCGCTGGTGCCGAGGGATTCGAGCATCACAAAGACGATGTTGGGCGGCTGGCTGCCGGCCAGGCGATAGGGCTGCACGCCTTGCTCGCGGATGAAGTTCAGTTGCGCTGCGTCAGGTTGATTGACGCCCAGGTAGTGGGCGACTTGCGGGTACAGCTCGCGCACTTTGGTTTCATCGAACTGCGACTGGCCGACCTTGAGTGTGTCGTATAAAAACAGCACCGGGTTCAAACCCACGGCGGCCACTTGGCTGTTGCCGGAAAAGAACGCATCGCTCCAGCGCAGCGGTACCGGGTTCTCCAGGTTGAGGTTAGCCACGCGGCCGAGCAGGGCCAGCAGCACGGTGATCACGCCGACCACTGAAACGGCGACCAGCATCGGCTTGCCGATGGCCTTGGGTTCGCGGTCCAGGGTGATTCGTTCCAGGCACACCAACGCCCACACCCACAGCGCCACGGCGGCCAGCCAACAGGCAGTTATCCACAGCACCGGGTAGGTTTCCCACACCATCTGCCGAGAAATCTGCGCGTCTTGCAGGTAACGCAGCACCGTCGCGTTGATGCGCACGCCGAGGTAGGCGTAGTGGCCGAAGTCGATGATGTACACCAGGCCGACCACGGCCAGCGCTATCACCAGATAACCCCGCGCCAGCCAGCGCAGGGCGGGCAGGGTGGTGAGGTTCCAGCGCGGCAGCCACGCCAGCACGGCCAGCGGCAGCAGGATCAGTACCGCCAGGCGCAGGTCGAAACGCAGGCCGATACCTAGGGTTTCCAGCAGCGCTGGCGTGTTGAACCCGAGGCCCGAAAAGCCCACCACAAACACCAGCCGCAAGGCGGCCAGCAACACAAACACCAACCCGATCGCGCCCACGCCGTAGCGCAGGCGGCGTGATTGCAACGCACTCATTTTTATCCCCATTCTTTAAATCGACGCAGTCTCAATGTGGGAGCGGGCTTGCCCGCGAAAGCGGTGTATCAGTGCCAAATATGTAGCCTGACACTGCGCATTCGTGAGCAAGCCCACTCCCACAGTTTGAGTTGCATGAATCCCGCGATGACGCAGTAGCCCGCCAACAGCGGGTCTACCAGATAATCCCAATAGTTTTCCGACGCCTTGAGCCGCAACGCGAACGCCAACGTGCCCACCGCCAACATCCACACCGCCAACGAATGGCGCAGCCACAGCATCAGCAGCGCTGCCGCACCCACCAGCCCAATCATCGGCCGAGGGTTGAACCCCCAGCGATACGGGTCCACATACGTCAGCCCCAGGGTGGCTGGATACAGCAGCAGGCTCAGCCCGCCAAACAGCACCAGCAGTTGCAGCTTTTGTGGGCAATGCAGCGGTTGCAATACACCCAACCGGCACAGCGCAACCCACGCCAGCAACACCAACGTGCTGAACGCCAGGTCATCGGTAAAGCTGCGCACATACGCCGCCAGGGGCAGTTCATTCACCGGCATAACACTGAGCACCACTAATACTGGCAGTAGCCATGGGCGCCACTTTGCGGTGAATCGAAACGTGCTCAAGAGCACAAACCCCAACAGCACAAAACTCAAATGCGCCTGCCATAAAGCAGTCATCACAAACGCTCCGCCAGCCAGGCTTCGTTGAAGCTGACATGTTTGATAAAGGTGTTATTCCACGAGTACACCACGTGGTACATGCCGTCCGGGCTGCGGCTGAAATACGGGTACTCGTACTCAAAATCGCAGCCACGGGGTTTGCACACGCGGTAATCCAGGTTGCTCAGGAAACGTTGTTCCAGCGGCAGACGCTTGGCACCGCTGGAGGCGCGGAAGCCCTCGCCGATGATGGCCTTGTACGCCTCGGGGGTGAACGGTTGGCCGAGCGGGTCGGGGGACTGGTCCAGCTCGACCACGGTGCGCCATTGGCTGAGCTGGGCGTCGGTGCCGTAGAGGCTGAGTTTGAAGCGGCCGTCCTGCAGGTCGTTGAGGGCCACCAGCAAACCGTCGTCCTCGGTGGCCACGGCCGCGAGCGACGAGTTGGGGTTGGCCGGTTCCAGCGGGTACGGCTCGCTCCAGGTTTGCCCGGCATCTTCGGTGCGGCTGGCGAGTACGCGGTGATGGGTTTCACCGGCGTAGCGCAGCATCGCCACGGCGCGTTGGCCGTCCTGGGGCACGATGGTCGGTTGCAGCGAATGTTTGCCCCGGCTGATGCGGAATTTATCGATCACTGCCCCGTCGGCACTCAAGTACAGGTACTCGGCAAACTTGCCCATGAACTCGTGGTACACCGGCAAGCCAATCGAGCCGTCCGCATGGAACACGGGCGCGGCGCGCACCAGCGTACTGATGTTGAAGAACGGCGAGGTCACCAACTGCTTGGGTGCCGACCAGGTGGCACCCAAGTCTTCCGACACCATCAGATTGATCGCACTGGTGGCCCAGCCGCCGACCGACACCGACACGTAAAACATCCACAGGCGTTTGTCCGGCCCCAGGGCGATCACCGGGTTGCCGAGCTTGCGGATATAGCGCTGCGTGCCGTCGCGGGTACTTTCCCGCGTGGCCAGTACCTGCTCGGCGCCCCATTCGCCGCTGTGCGCATCAAAGCGTGCGCTGCGCACCTGCACATCGGCGGCGCCCTCGCGGGAGCCGGCAAACCACACGGCCATCAGGTCGCCGCCAGGCAGTGCGGTGACGGATGACGCGTGCACAAAATCGGTGAGCTGCGAAGACACAAAACGACTGCTGTACTGCGGAGCCGCTGCCACCTTGGCGGTGTTCGGGCTGGCCTGTGCAAAAGGTGCCAGCATATGGGGCGGATGGCTCAGCCAGGCGGCGAGAAATACCCCCAGCAGGCTGCAGATCAATAAGGCGGAGCGCATAGGGAACCTGTCTGGAAAAGGATTACTGCACAGGCTCATCCGGCAGGCGCTTCCTGCGACCGGTGAGCATGGATAACGGCAGGTTGTCCCGCACCTGGACACTTTCAAACAGCGCCGCCAGTACATGCACACCTACCAAACCGAGCAGCACATTGGCCGCCGTTTCGTGCAGTTGCAGCGGCCAGTCGGCGCCCCACAAGGCATCGACTTCCTGCATCAGGAAGCCACTGACGCCGAGGGTCAGCAGCGCGAGCAACATCAACAGCATCACCAGGGCGCCAATGGGCGAATGGCCCAGACGATGCTGTGGCCGGCCCTTGAGCAGTGAGTGCGCGTGGGCTTTCAGGCGCGCGGGTGTCGGCCAAAAATCTGCCCAACGCGCGCTGCGTGGCCCGACAAATCCCCACACCGTCCGCACCAGCAGCCAGGCCATGGCGTAGTAGCCCAGCCAGACGTGCCAGTCATCGCCAGCCTCATTGAAGAAGTAATTGGCGATGAAGACCCCGGCGATAGACACATGAAACAGCCTCACCAGCGGGTCCCACAGGCGCAGGGATTGCTCTGGCATCAGCCCTTGATCTCAGTCTTCACTGCCTTGCCGGTGACGGGGTCGTGGTAGATCTCGACCTTGCGTTTGTCTTTGTCGAAGCCGTAGATCTCGTAGCAGTTGCCGTCGGTGACCTTGAACTTGCTGATTTCGTAACCTTGCGCCTTGAGCTTGTCCTGGAAGGCTTGCTGGTCTTGCCATTGCGAGCGCTCCGCGGTGGTGCACTGTGGGCCGGCAACGGCCAGGGGGCTGGCGAGAATCAGGGACAGCAGGAGAATTTTGCGCATGGAAAAGCTCTCGGCGTTTGTAGGAGATTTCACAGTGCAAAACCAACCTTAGTGCAACCTTAGTTGGCAACGAGCCGTAACATCTTTAGCGGAATCGCCCGCGCCAGAACCCGGCATGATGCCGCCGTTTCCTACAGAGATTTTGCTATGCGCCTACTCCTTGTCGAAGATGATCGTGCCCTCGGCCAGGGGATTCGTGTGGCGTTGGGCGCCGAAGGCTACACCCTGGATTGGTTGCAGGACGGCGTGGCCGCCCTGCATGCCCTGCGCACGGAAAATTTCGACCTGTTGCTGCTCGACCTCGGCCTGCCACGCCTCGATGGCTTGGACCTGTTGCAGCAATTGCGCGCCGAACAACATGACCTGCCGGTGCTGATCCTCACTGCCCGCGACGGCACCGCCGAGCGCATTGCCGGGTTGGACGCGGGCGCCGATGACTACCTGATCAAGCCGTTCGATGTGGAAGAACTCAAGGCCCGCGTGCGTGCTTTGTTGCGCCGCAGCCAGGGCCGTGCGCAACCGATGCTGGAGCATGCTGGCATCAGCCTCGACCCGGCCACGCAGCAGGTGCGTTATGGGGATGAAGAAGTCGTCGTGACGCCGATGGAGTACCAACTGCTGCACCAATTGATGGTGCGCCCTGGCAAAGTGGTGACCCGTGAACGGCTGTCCCGTGCGCTGTATGGCTGGCAGGACCGGGTCGAGAGCAACACGCTGGAGGTGTTGATTCACAACCTGCGCAAAAAGTTATCCACCGAGCTGATCCGCACCGTGCGTGGCGTGGGTTATGTGTTGGTGCTCAAGCCATGACCTCGGTTCGCGCGCGCATTTTGATCCCAGTGCTGGTGCTGATCCTGCTGGGGGACGCCCTGATCAGCTGGCTGGTGCTGCGCGACAGCCACCACGAAATCGAAGAAGTCTACGACGCTCAACTCGCACAAAGCGCACGTTTGCTGCAGGGTGTGTTGCGCCAGCGTGACCCTGGGGACGCTGATTGGGACCGCCTGCACCAGGCCTTTGACCAGGCCATGAGTCGCGTGGGCGAGGAGGGCGTGGCCCATCCCTATGAAACCCGCCTGACCTTCCAGGTGTGGAACAGCGCGGGTGAATTACTCGTGCGCTCGGCCGAAGCGCCGGTGCTGAAGGCGCCACCGGCGACCCTCGGTTCCCACGACCTGATGGATAACGGTAATGACTGGTGCGCCTTCCTCCTGGCCGACCCGCAGCAGGGGCTGCTGATCTGGGTGGGCGAGCGCGACGACATCCGCCAGGACGTGATCCAGCGCATCATGCGCCACACGCTATGGCCCACCCTGATTGGCGTGCCGTTGCTGGCGCTGCTGATCTGGCTGGTGATTGGCTGGGGGCTTGAGCCGTTGCGTGTCATGGCCCGATCGATCCGCGGCCGTACCACTGACACGCTGCAGCCGTTGCAGCTCAAGCCGTTGCCCAGCGATCTGGAACCGATGCAAACGGCGCTGAATCGGGTGTTGGTGCAAATCGATGACCTGCTGGAGCGCGAGCGCCGTTTTATCGCCGATGCCGCCCATGAGCTGCGCACGCCGTTGGCCATCCTGCGTATTCATGCTCAGAACGCCCAAACTGCCGTTACAGATGAGCAGCGGCGCGAGGCGTTGGATTTTCTGGTGAGCGGTGTGGACCGCGCAACGCGCATTGGTAGCCAATTGTTGACCATGGCGCGCATCGAACCGCACTTGAGCAATCCCGTGCGCAGTCGTGTGCAACTGACGGAACTGGTGCGGGAAGAACTCGCGGAGCTGACGCCCCTGGCGATGGAGAAGGGCGTGGAGTTGGTGCTTGAAGGCGAGGAAGCGTGCTGGGTGGAAACCGAACCGGTGGCGCTGGCGATTGCCCTGCAAAACCTGGTGACCAACGCGCTGAATTTTTCGCCAGAAGGCAGCGAAGTCAAAGTGATCATCGGCGCCTATTGCCTGAGTGTGGAAGACGCTGGGCCTGGCATTGATGAAGCGGAAATGGGGCGATTGGTGGAACGCTTCTACAGCCGTGGCAATGCCAACGGCGCCGGGTTGGGGTTGGCGATTGTCGACATGATCGTCGGCAAGATTGGTTGCCGGCTGGTGTTGCAGAATCTGGAGCAGGGCGGGTTGAGTGCGCGGTTGGTGTTCGGCGAGCGTTGAGGGTGGGGGCATTGCGGGCATTTTCGTTGCCTGACAGGCCGCTTTCGCAGCCTCGCTAAAGCTCGACAGCTCCCACAGGGGGCCGCGTAACGACGACGATCCACTGTAGGTGCTGGCTTGTCAGCGATGGCGGTGGGTCAGTTGCAACGCTGTTCACTGATGGATCGCTATCGCCGGCAAGCCGGCTCCTACAGTGAGGGCAGGTCAGCGGGTGTACTCGGTCAACTGTGGGCGTTTTTATGGCTGTCTTGATGATGATTCTTTAAAACCTTTAAGACAGTTGCTCCCACAGGAATAGGTGCTACTGGCCGCGACGCTGATCAACTGTAGGAGCTGGCTTGCCAGCGATGGCGGTGGGTCAGTCACCGATGATGTGACAGATAAGCCCAGCTCCCACAGGAATAGGTACTGCTGGCCGCGACGCCGATCTAATGTGGGAGATGTCGAGCCCTGGCGAGGCTGCGAAGGGATCACCTCGGTAGGCCTGCCAAGCCACAACTCTTGCATCGCTGATTGCTTGAGCATCAGCCGCTTATTCGGTCCCAGCGGAACAAAATGTTTAAACTCGGGTCCAGTCTTCACTCTCATCCCCGATAAGGACATCCCCATGAAGCGCATCACGCTGCTCTCCCTCGCCCTGGCCCTGGGCGCCTGCCAATCCAACCAACGCGACTCTTCGCCTAGCCTGCTCAAGGACGGCGTGCAATTTCGCCAGAAAACCGTAGCGGTCGATGCCGAACACGCCAAAGTCATCATGAAAGCCTACGGCGGCACCAACCCCGTCGAATTTTCCATCCGCCGCGAAGGCGACCCCGACCAACGCGTGGAAACCTTGGGTACGGTGGTGGACACCGGTGAAGGCCGCGTTTTCAACTGGATCGCCAAACTCAACCAGACAGTCGCCAGCGCCGGGTTCAAACGCTTTCCGCAGTTGGAGATCCAGGCGGACCCAGGCAAGAAACTCACCGTATTTGGTCGGGCGGGAAACATAGGCAATGGCGCTTATTACAGCTGCATACCGCCGGAGAGCACGTTCACCCCAGAGAAAGCGAAGGTGTATCTGGTGGAGTTCCAGTTCACGCCTAGTCGTTCGGCGTGTGCACAGCAGGTATTTGATATCACCGATCCGGCGAATCGGGTGTTGATGGGTGGGGAGGGGAGTGAGACGAAGGCGGGGTAGGCTGAGTTGATTGAATGGTGGGCATTGCCCACCGTTTGTGTGGTAAAGGCTGGGCGAATATCACCCCGTTGAAGGTGTGGGTGTAGCCGTCGTAAAAGGGTTTCATCTGCTCGGGCGTCAGATGCGGATTGACCTTTTGCAGCAGGCCGGCTTCGTCGACCCACAGACCGCTGAAATAGCTGTTCTCATCCGTTCTTACATATTCCTGTTTGTCGCTTTCATGTAGCGCAACCATCCAGAACACCGGCTCCAGGCGATCCAGGCGGGATTTGGCTTCGCTGAAAACCTGACCCCATGGCTGACCGACTTTAGACAGGAGAAAGCGGAACAGCGGGGTGTAATCAAAACCGTGACGTTGATGGCTGTGCATTGAGCCGTGGGTTGATAGTGCGCTTTGTTCTTTCTTGGTGTGTCGGTCGTACCTATAGGAGTGGTGACTTCCATGGTTTACGCCATGGGTTCGGGTGTTGACTGAGCGGTAGAGGAGGGGCTTTTGCATATTTGGCGTCATCGCATTAAGACTCTTTTTTAGGCGGCTTTGGAGTAGGTGGCCAGGCGCCTTGGTATCGGAAGGAAATTTGGTAGTCGAAAAGGCTCGGTTCTATAACGTGCCGGAAATGTGGCTGGAGAATCGCTATCCAGTCTGGGAGAACATCGAATCCTCCGGCATAGATCTGTGGTTCCTCGTGTAAATCGAGTGCTTTAAGAATACTGTCGTCTTCCTCAAAGTCCTCTGAAGGTTCTGCTGCCTCCAAACTTTCAGTTTTTTTGTTGAACCATTGCAGCCGTATCTTCATTGCCATAGAGCAATCTCCACCTATTTTTCTATACGTCGGTCATCTTTTGCCGGGCCTCGCTGCTCGCCGGTGTAAGGGTCAAAAGAGCCTAGGTGTTTCACATCACTGTATCGGTAAACCTCTAATTCACCCTTCTCTGAATCCCACTCAAAAATCCTCCTCCCTTTCGCATCTTTCCAACGCTCCCTTAGACCACCGCCGTTTCGTTTTCGGGTCTTTCTCTTTTGCTCAATTAAACCTGGGAAGCCAGTAATGTCTTCTGTTTTGGGTGCCGGAAAGTAATCGTAATCCGGATTTTTCATGCCCTTCCGTGGTTCATTAACCACCACATACAGCGGCCGAACTCCCGACTCCACTGGGAACACCAGAATAAAATCCCGATACTCCGGCGGATAAATCGGGTTCACCAGAATCTGCGCGGCCTTTTCCGTCGGCGGATAAATCCACATCACCGGCGCTTGCGGCGCAGCCTCCAGAGCCGGAATACCAAGCGTGTCGCCCGGATCAACCGCAGGCGTCCAGACCAGCTCAACACCCTCCCCCAAGTCCGCCACAAACTGATCGCCACTGACGTGAAACTGCACCACATCAATCATTTGCCAATCGGTATGGTTGCCCGTGTAAAACCCATACCCCTTGAGCGTGCCATCCTCACGTTGCTCAACATGCAACCGCATCTGCGAACGCGCCCGCTGCATCGAACGCAACTGTTCTTCACTGTAAAGCGCGCTATCCCCCAACTCCGCTGGCCAGACCAGCGCGACCAACCCCGCCAACAGTCCTGCGGCCACAGTGCCCGCCGCCGCGACTGCCGTCTCCAACGCTACCGAACGCAGCGCCAACTGCCCCAAGCCGACAGGTAGCGCGCTGCCGCTGATCTTGCGTAGGGCAACGCCCTGGCTATTCACCTCGCGCCCGCCCAACAGGCTGAAATGGCCGTAGTCCTTGATCAGTTCAAGCGGCACGTAACCTGTTGGATCGCTATAGCGAATGAGGCCGTCGGGGAGTTTGCAGGGTTTGGTGAAGGTGCAGCCGGGAGGTTTGGCGGGGGGCGGTTTTGGGGCGGGAGTGGGAATGAAAGAATCGATCAACGGCGAATAGGGCACGCGCGATGGTTGCGGGGTCAGGATGCGGTGTTTGAGCAGTTCTTTTTCGGTGGGAGGGTAAAAGCGCTCTGACATGACCGGCTCACTTCCTTGTGTGGGGGAGTGAGCCTACGAGGGGAGAGGTGAGGGTTGATATTGGCTATGTTCGAGGCGGAGCGTGGGAAAAGTCAGCGTGTTTGTAATGGCCGAATCGTCAGGAGGCGTTCTCTTATCTGGGTATAGGGAGAGCGCCGGTCGTTTTGCCAGGGAGGCATATTAGGGGGGCGGTAGGAGATTTGATGGTGTACGGGCAGGCGCCATCGCCGGTAAGCCAGCCCCTACATTTGATGCTGTTCAGCCCAGCAGGTGCTTGGAAATCAACCGCGAGATTTCCACAATCGAGGTCTTCCCGGTGAACTCAAACTTCACTTTCCCCAGCGATGAAAAGTAGATCTCCAACTCCGAGTCCAGATCAAACGTCCCAGCCGTTTCCACCGAGTACGCCACGATGTTCTTGTACGGCAGCGAGGTGAAGTCCTTCTTGCTGCCGGTGATCCCCTGCACGTTGACCGCGATGATGCGTTTGGTGGTGAAGACCACCCCGTCGCGCATGGCCTTGTAGGCGTCGACCACTTCTTCGCCGTCCAGCAGCAGCGCCGAGACGCGTTCGGCGTATTCGTTGTTTTGCTTGAGTTTGAAAAAGCCTTTGTTGTTGAAGTCGATCATATGCCTGTCCTTGTGTATGCCGTTTTGCTCACGGATCTGTATCTAACGCGGGCATTTTGAACGCCCTACCATGGCGGCCAACCTGACAACCTTGGCCAGAAGATAAAAAAGCGGAGCCCCATCATGCCTGAACTGTCCAACTGGCTTGCCTATGCGCTGATCTCCCTCGGCATGGTGCTCACCCCCGGCCCGAACATGATTTACCTCATTTCACGCTCGATCTGCCAGGGGCGCACGGCCGGGTTGATCTCGCTGGGCGGCGTGGCGTTGGGGTTTCTGGTTTACATGCTGTGCGCGGCGCTGGGGATCACGGCGTTGGTGATGGCAGTGCCGTTTGCCTACGACGCCCTGCGTTTTGGCGGTGCGTTGTATCTGCTCTACATGGCCTGGCAGGCCGTGAAACCGGGCGGGCGTTCACCGTTTCAGGTGCGGGACCTGCCGCAGGACAGCCCGCGCAAGCTGTTCATGATGGGGCTGGTGACCAACCTGCTGAACCCCAAGGTGGCGGTGATGTACCTGTCGTTGCTACCCCAGTTCATCGACCCGAATGGCCATGGCAGTGTGCTGACGCAATCGTTGGTGCTGGGCTTCACGCAGATTTTTATCAGCGTGAGCGTCAACGCGATGATCGCCACTATGGCCGGTTCCATCGCGGTGTTTTTCGTCACCCGGCCGGGCTGGCAGGTGGTGCAGCGCTGGTTGATGGGGTCGGTGCTGATGGGGTTGGCGGTGCGGATGGCGGTGGAAGGGCGACGCTGAGTCGCGCTTCACAAAATGGCTTTCAGATAGTCCTTGAGGGTGTTGAGCGGGGCATTGAGTGCTTCAAGTGTTGATGCTTGGCGCACGTCCACCGCAAGCCGTTGCAGCTCGCGGCCCATCACGGTATCGGCGCCGCCCAGGGATATGAGTGCCAGCGTCAGGCACTCATCAACCTTCAGCTGAATAGCAGCCAAATCCCCCTGCCGCACCAACAACCCAAACACCTCGCGGTCATACCCGACCATCATTGGGTCATCACGCAAAACCGGGCTGCCGCCGTCCGTCTCGTGCACCAGTTTCAGTGCAAAGAGCGCCACCGCTTCCAGCGTCAATTCCATGGTTTCGGTTCCTCGGCGTCTTTTGGGAGGGCGATGATCCCTGTTCTGTACCGGAAAAAAAAGACCTCGTGCTTCAAGCCGTCCGCCGCAATGCCATCGCTTTTGCTCGTTGTAGTGGTCAGTTTTTCTCATTACCATTGGGAACAATTCTTATTCGTAGGGCTGTGTATGCCACCGCTTCCCGAGCCCGGCACCGCATCTTTGAGCATCAGCAGCCTGTATTGCGCCCATCACGGCTGGATTCAACGTTGGCTGGCGCGAAAACTCGGCAATGTCAGTGATGCCGCCGAGCTGGCTCATGACGTGTTTGTCAGGCTGTTGAGCCACCCGCGTGAGTTCGGCAGCGAAGGGCATGCGCGTGCGTACCTCAGCACCTTGTCGCGCAATGTGTGTGTGGATTTTTTCCGACGCAAGCACGTGGAGCAGGCCTGGCTTGAGGTGTTGGCGAGCCGGCCTGAAGCGTGCGCGCCTTCGGAAGAACATCGCGCATTGGTGTTGGAGGCCCTGGTGCATTTGCAGGCGATGCTTGATCGCTTGCCGGCCAAGGTGTCCGAGGCATTCTGCCTAGCCCAGATCGAGGGCTTGAGCTATCGCGAGATCGCGCTGCGGATTGGCGTGAGCGAGCGCACCGTTACCAAATACATCGGCCAAGCCATGTTCCAGTGCATGGTGCTGGAGGCTGAGTTGGACGGTGCCTTGGCATGAGCACCAACCCCGGTGGCCTCGACCATGCCACTTTGCAACAGGCCGCCGACTGGTTCGCTCGTCTGAGTGCCGAACCCAACGCCTTGCCGGTGCATGAGGCCTGGCGCCAATGGCATGCCCACAGTGAAGTCAATCGTCTGGCCTGGAGCTATGTCGCGCGTGTGGGGCAACGCTTTGCACCGTTGCAGGACGATGCCGTGGGTGCCAACAAGACGCTGGAGAGTTTGCGGCAGTCCCAGCGTTCGCGGCGCCAGGTGTTGCGCGGGCTGTCGGTGGTCTTGGGCGGCACGCTACTGAGCTGGGCCGGTTGGCAGCAGCGTTGGGTGTCGGGCACCTGGCGCGCGGATTTCCATACGAACACCACGGTGCTGGGCGAGCAGCTGTTGGCCGATGGAACGCGTATTTGGCTCAACAGCGGCACGGCGTTGGATGTGAATTTCAGCGCCGGTCAGCGCGAGTTGAAACTCTACAGCGGCGAAATCCTGATCAATACCGGCAAGGACGGTCGCCCCTTCGTGGTGGATACACCGCAGGGCCGCTTGCGTCCGCTCGGCACACGCTTCAGCGTGCGTGAGCAGGATGGGCACACGCTGCTCAATGTATTTGAGGGCAGCGTGGAGGCCAGCTGCGGCGACACGGATCAACGCCGCATCATACCGGCGGGGCAGGGTGTTCTATTCGACCGTCAGCACCTGGGCGCAATGCAACGTGCGCAACCTGGGCGTGAGGCTTGGGCAAAAGGTGTGCTGATGGCGAACGATATGCGCCTGGGGGACTTTATCGGCGAACTGGCCAGCTATCGCCATGGCCATCTGGGCATCGACCCACAGGTCGCCAACCTTCGGGTGATGGGCACGTATCCCCTGCAAGACACCGATCAGGCTCTGACCATGCTTGAGCAGGTCTTGCCCGTGCGCACCGAGCGGCGCTTCGCCTGGTGGACCACGGTGGTTCCGCGCTGATTTTTTTGCATCGTGTGCTTCCGGTTTTGATTGCTCATTCGAATTAGTGAAGGACAACGGCTTGATGCCTCCTTCGACCGGAACTGTTTTATGTCCTCATTCCTGCGTAACTCACCACAACCCTTGGCGCTGGCTATTGCGTTTGCCTTGGCCATCCCCACCAGCATGAGCATGGCGCCACGGGCGGCAGCCGCCGAGCAGTCCAGCGTGCAGACCTACGATCTGCCGGCCGGTGCCCTGGCTGACCAACTCAACCGGCTCGCCGCCCAGGCCGGCATCTACCTGGCAGGCAATGCCGCGCTCACCGCCGGCAAGACAGGCCCGGCGCTGCACGGCAGCTACACGGTCGACCAGGCACTGCAAACGCTATTGGCTGGCAGTGAGCTTACGGTGGTGCAGACCGGCGAAGGGCGCTATCAATTGCAGCCGGGTGCAGGCGGCGCGTTGCAACTGGGCACGGTGTCGATCTCCGGCATGGCGCCGGGTTCGACCACTGAGGGCACCGGCTTGTACACCACGTATTCGTCCAGCAGTTCGACGCGGTTAAACCTGACCCAAAAAGAAACCCCGCAATCGCTCACGGTCATCACCCGTCAGCGCCTCGACGATCAGAAGCTCACCAACCTCACCGAAGTGCTGGAAGCCACGCCGGGCATCACCGTGCTGCGCGTCGGTGTAGGCGCGGAGAACGATACATACTGGTCCCGTGGTTTTCAGATCAACAACTTCGAGATCGACGGCGTACCCACCTCGGCGCGTCTGGACAACACCACGCAAAACACCGCGATGTACGACCGTGTTGAAGTGGTGCGCGGCGCCACTGGTCTGATCAGCGGCTCGGGCACGCCCTCGGCGACCATCAACCTGATCCGCAAGCGCCCGACCGCCGAGGTCCAGGCCAGCATCACGGGAGAGGCGGGCAGTTGGGACCGTTATGGCACGGGCTTTGATGTCTCCGGGCCTTTGAACGACAGCGGCAATGTTCGCGGGCGCCTGGTGGTGGACTACAAGAAACAGAACTCCTGGGTCGACCGCGTCAACACCGACTCGCAACTGGTGTACGGCATTTCCGAGTTCGACCTGAGCGACGCCACCATGCTCACGGTGGGTTTCAGCTATATCAACAACCAGGTCAACGACCCGCTGCGCACCGGCTTCCAGATGTTCTACAGCAACGGCAACCGCACCCATTTCAGCCGCTCCGCCAACAGCGCGCCGGACTGGGCGTACAACGACCGCAAGCAGACCAACGTCTTCACCTCCATCGAGCACCAGTTCGACAACGGTTGGAGCGGCAAGGTGGAAGTTAGCCACACGCAGAATCAGTTCGATGAACTGATCAACTACATGAATGGCGACATCGATCAGGCCACGGGTGCGGGCGCTTACCTGTACCCCAACCGCTGGTCCGGTACACCGCGCCAGAACAACCTCGATGCCTACCTTACCGGCCCCTTCAGCCTGCTCGGCCGCGAGCATGAGTTGATCGCCGGCGTCACGATGTCGCGCTACAACGAAAACACCCCGAGCCACGGCGGTTGGTTCGGCTCCTGGACCGGCTACGACGGCACGGTGCCCAACATCTTCAACTGGAACGGCAGCGGCGCCAATCGCCCGGACACCACGCCGGTGGGCAAGACCCACATCGAAGAAAACCAGTACGCCGCCTACCTGACCTCGCGCTTTCATGTCACCGACAACACCGCGGTCATCCTCGGCAGCCGCGTCACCAACTGGAAGCGCAACAACGAATCCAGCGTGTACGCCGATCCAACCCAAAACACTGAGAGCAAGGAAACCCGCAACGGCGTTTTCCTGCCCTATGCCGGTATCGTCTACGACCTGAGCGAGACGTGGGCGGTGTACGCCAGCTACACCAAAATCTTCAACCCGCAGGCCTACGGCGTCCACGACGAAAACAACAAAGCCCTCGACCCCCAGGAAGGCACCGGCTACGAAGTCGGGGTAAAAGGCAGCTTCAACGACGACAAACTCAACGCCAGCCTGGCGCTGTTCAAGATCGACCAAGACAACCTCGCGGTGTACGTGCGCGCGCCGGACATCTACCGCCTGGAGCAAGGCACCACCACCCAAGGCGTCGAACTGGAACTCAACGGCGAACTGAGCGAAGGCTGGCAAGCGTCGGCGGGCTATGCGTACAGCGTGAGCACCAACCAGGACGATCAGCGCATTGTCACCACCAGCCCACGGCACAGCCTCAAAACCTTCACCACGTATCGCCTGCCGGGTGTGCTCGACAAGATCACCGTGGGCGGTGGCGTGAACTGGCAGAGCAAGACGGGGATGGACCTGCACACGTTCGATCAGGGCAGTTATGCACTGACCAATTTGATGGCGCGGTATGACATCAGCAAGAACCTGAGTGCCACGTTGAACGTGAATAATGTGTTTGATCGCAGCTACTACGCGTATGCGGATAGCTGGAGTGTTTATGGCGCGCCGCGTAATTTTATGACGAGTTTTAAGTATACGTTTTGAATCGCACCGGATTCGCTAGACGCCTTGCAGCCCCGTTTGGCGAATGAGGTGGTGCTCAAGCGTGTGTGTAGGTCGGTGAGTTGAAGTTGTATGAGCTGGCGTCTTCGCAGGAAAGCCAGCTCCCACAGGGGGATTGCGTTTCAAGGTGGAGAGGGCGGTGAGCAGTGAATTCGCTGGCTGCCGACTTCTCTGCAGGCGAAAAAAAAGACCTTGAATTTCAAGGTCTTTTTTTAAGATGGTGCCCCGAGGGAGGCTGGAGCCTCCCATATCATCCGTAGCTTACAGATCGGTAATATGGTTAGGGATACACGGAGGGATACAAGCTGCTTGGGCCTTTGATCTTGCAATCCTAAGTTTGGTTATGAACGATCCGTAAACCCCCTCGTTCTCTGCCAGGAATTTAGCTGGTGTGGCAAGGATTGCAGCAATAGTAACAACCATTAATTTTTAGTGTGGGATTTGCTACCCGAGCGGCGCTGACTGCGCCGGTGCAGGTGAGATGATTTCCGAGTGGTACCTGATTCTCCGGCCTTGGCATGAAGCTGCAGCCAATCGTTGTGTTATGCACTTCGTAGTCGCCGTTGGCCTGTACGTTTCTATTCACGACAAATGATTGCATTGGCTAGTCCTCGCTTCCGTGTGTCGGATCGGTAATGACTCAATATTTAGCAATGTGTGCTGTGTTCGCTGAGTTGCACGAAGACCAGCACGGAAGGAGGGTAGCTGGAGGATGGCAGAAAGCAATCAGTCTCCAGAATGGTGCTGGGGACCCTGGCACTATCTGAAGTACACGGGGCATGAAACCCGCGGGATCGAGTGAGTGGGAGGTGCCGGAAGTTACTGAAATTTCAATCGTTGAAATTGAAAGGATCTTGAAGAAAAAGGGCCATCGTTTCAGCTTCGGTAAAGGTGGCTATATCTGTTGCTGATAGTGAGCACCTGCATGGCGTCAACCATGGTGATGGATGTCAGCCCGCGCATAGCTGCCACCTATTCGCATGAGAAACGAACGTGGCAGCTCTCTACATTAGGAGCTAAGCAATGAGCGTTTCTGATAGGTCGTATCTTTGCAATCCCACAACCCAGACCTCCACCTATCTGGGAGGTGCCCAATGATCAACCCACCCCTCAACAAAACCCTCGGAGTCATCACCTTCTCCACCTGCGGCAAACAGCCCAACCTTCACCGCCTATTCCGCGTCAATTCCGGCGTACCCATTCGCGATGCCCTTGAGCATGCCTCAGAGCTTCTCCACTGTTCAAAAATGCTGGCATTGGGTGCGGCGATGGACACGAACGCGGATTGCTATGCCTGGGCGGCACATTATTTGGCGGAGATGGCGAAGGCGGTGGTGGATGATTTGGCGAATGGAATGTTGCCGAATGGGCTGGTGGAGGAGGGTGAAGCGGTTGGTGTGTAGGCGGGTGATTTGATGGTGTTGGGGCTGGCGCCTTCGCAGGCAAGCCAGCTCCCACAGGGGGATTGCGTTTCAAGGTAGAGAGGGCGGTGAGCAGTGATTTCGCCGGCTGCCCACTTTTCTGCAGGCGAAAAAAAAGACCTTGAATTTCAAGGTCTTTTTTTAAGATGGTGCCCCGAGGGAGACTCGAACTCCCACTCCTTTCGAAAACGGATTTTGAATCCGCCGCGTCTACCAATTCCGCCATCAGGGCTCAATGGCGGCGAAGTATAGAGAGGTGATTACCGTTGGTCAATCACGTTTCATGGTCAATTTTCACTATTTCCGCTAGACTTCCCGGCCCTGCTAGACGAACCCCATCATGCGCGTTGCTGACTTTACTTTTGAGCTCCCTGATTCGCTGATCGCTCGCCACCCTTTGGCCGAGCGTCGCGCCAGTCGACTGCTGACCCTGGACGGGGTGAGCGGTGCCCTCGCACACCGTCAATTCACTGATTTGCTTGAGCATTTGCGCCCAGGCGATCTGATGGTGTTCAACAATACCCGGGTGATCCCGGCTCGCCTTTTTGGCCAGAAAGCCTCCGGCGGCAAGCTGGAAATTCTGGTGGAGCGGGTGCTGGACAGCCATCGCGTGCTGGCCCATGTGCGCTCCAGCAAGTCGCCGAAGCCGGGTTCCAGCATCCTCATTGATGGCGGTGGCGAAGCCGAGATGGTGGCGCGCCATGATGCGTTGTTCGAGCTCAAGTTCGCCGAGGAAGTGTTGCCGTTGCTGGAGCGCGTCGGCCACATGCCGCTGCCTCCTTATATAGACCGCCCCGACGAAGACGCGGACCGCGAGCGCTATCAGACCGTTTATTCCCAACGCCTCGGTGCTGTTGCCGCGCCAACGGCCGGGCTGCATTTTGATCAGCTGCTGCTGGATGCGATTGCCGCCAAGGGCGTCGAAACGGCTTATGTGACCCTGCACGTGGGGGCCGGTACGTTTCAGCCGGTGCGTGTGGACAAGATCGAAGACCACCATATGCACAGCGAGTGGCTGGAAGTCAGCCAGGAAGTGGTGGATGCGGTGGCCGCGTGCAAGGCGCGCGGCGGTCGGGTGGTTGCCGTGGGCACCACCAGCGTGCGTTCGCTGGAGAGTGCGGCGCGTGATGGCGTGCTCAAGCCGTTCAGTGGCGACACCGATATCTTTATTTTCCCGGGCCGGCCGTTCCATGTGGTCGATTGCCTGGTGACCAACTTCCATTTGCCGGAATCCACGCTGTTGATGCTGGTGTCGGCATTTGCCGGTTACCCGGAAACCATGGCCGCTTATCAAGCCGCCATCGCCAACGAGTACCGTTTTTTCAGCTACGGTGATGCGATGTTTATCACCCGTAATCCGGCGCCGCGCGGCCCAGAGGAACAATCATGAGTCGTATGTCGTTTGAATTGCTGGCCACGGATGGTAAAGCTCGCCGCGGCCGTTTGACCTTCCCGCGCGGCACCGTCGAAACCCCGGCCTTCATGCCGGTGGGTACCTATGGCACCGTCAAGGGCATGCTGCCGCGCGACATCGTTGCCACCGGCGCCGAGATCATCCTCGGCAACACCTTCCACCTGTGGCTGCGCCCGGGCACCGAAGTGATCAAGAAGCACGGCGACCTGCATGACTTCATGAAGTGGCAAGGCCCGATCCTGACCGACTCGGGTGGTTTCCAGGTGTTCAGCCTGGGCGCCATGCGCAAGATCAAGGAAGAGGGCGTGACCTTCGCCTCGCCGGTAGACGGCGCCAAAGTGTTCATGGGCCCGGAAGAGTCGATGCAGGTGCAGCGCGACCTGGGTTCCGACATCGTAATGATTTTCGACGAGTGCACCCCGTACCCGGCCGATGAAGACGTCGCGCGGATCTCCATGGAGTTGTCCTTGCGCTGGGCCCAGCGCTCGAAAAATGCCCACGGTGATAACACCGCAGCACTGTTCGGTATCGTGCAGGGCGGTATGCATGAAAGCCTGCGCAAGCGCTCGCTGGAAGGCTTGGACAAGATCGGCTTTGACGGCCTGGCCATCGGCGGTTTGTCGGTGGGCGAGCCCAAGCACGAGATGATCAAGGTGCTGGATTACCTGCCGGGCCTGATGCCCGCTGACAAACCTCGTTACCTTATGGGCGTTGGCAAACCGGAGGATCTCGTAGAGGGTGTGCGCCGCGGTGTGGACATGTTCGATTGCGTGATGCCAACCCGTAATGCCCGCAATGGGCATCTGTTCATCGATACGGGCGTGCTGAAGATCCGTAACGCGTTCCATCGCCATGATGATTCGCCGCTGGATCCCACCTGTGATTGCTACACCTGCCAGAACTTCTCCCGTGCTTATCTGCACCATCTGGACAAGTGTGGGGAAATGCTGGGTAGCATGTTGAATACCATCCACAATTTGCGTCACTACCAAGTCCTGATGGCTGGTTTGCGCGAGGCTATTCAACAGGGTACATTGGCCGCCTTCGTCGATGCCTTCTATGCCAAGCGCGGGCTCCCTGTGCCGCCCTTGGACTGAGTTTTCCGACCCTAAGATTCACTATTTGCAACTGGAGTGCTAAATGAGCTTTTTTATCTCTAACGCCATGGCTGATGCCGCTGCGCCTGCCGCTGCCGGTCCTATGGGCGGTGGTTTCGAGTGGATTTTCCTGGTCGGCTTCCTGGTCATCTTCTACCTGATGATCTGGCGTCCACAGGCCAAGCGCGCCAAAGAGCAGAAAAACCTGCTGGGCAGCCTGCAAAAAGGTGACGAAGTTGTGACCACCGGCGGTATCGCTGGCAAGATCACCAAGGTTTCCGACGCTTTCGTGGTTCTGGAAGTCTCCGACACCGTAGAAATGAAGTTCCAGAAGGGCGCCATCGCCGCCACGCTGCCAAAAGGCACGCTCAAAGCGATCTGAGTAACAACCTTTACCAATCGACGGGGCGCGCAAGGCGCCCCGCGTTATAAGCGGGCGGCGTGATGCTGAACAAATACCCTCTGTGGAAATACGTACTGATCCTGGCGGTGCTGGCGATCGGTTTTATTTATTCCGCTCCCAATCTTTATCCTGATGACCCGGCGATCCAGATCACTGGCGCCAGCACTTCGCTGCAGGTCAATCAGGCTGACCTGGAGCGCGCGAGCAAAGCGCTCACCGACGCGGGCATCCAGGTCAAAGCGGCAACATTGGCGGCTGATGCGAAGGGCGGCTTGTTGCGCCTGACCAAGGCAGAAGACCAATTGCCGGCCAAAGACGTCGTGCGCAAGGCCATGGGCGACGACTACGTAGTCGCGCTCAACCTGGCACAGACCACGCCAAAATGGCTGCGCAGCATTGGCGCGCACCCGATGAAGCTGGGTCTGGACTTGTCCGGTGGTGTGCACTTCCTGCTGGAAGTCGACATGGACAAAGCCCTCGACGCGCGTCTGAAGGTCTACGAAGGCGACGTAAAGAGCCTGCTGCGCAAAGAGAAGTTGCGTTATCGCAGCCTGCCGCAGCTCAACGGTGCCATCCAGCTGGGCTTCTCTGATGAAGCGTCCCGCGAACAGGCCCGTGCGCTGGTGCGCAAGAACTTCAACGATTTCGACATCGTACCGGCCGACCTGAACGGTCAACCTGTACTGCGTCTGGCGATGACCCCGGCCAAGCTGGCGGAAATCCGTGAATACTCCATCAAGCAGAACTTGACCACGGTACGTAACCGCGTCAACGAACTGGGTGTGGCCGAGCCGATCGTTCAGCGCCAAGGTGCCAACCGCATCGTGGTTGAGCTGCCGGGCGTACAGGACACCGCTGAAGCCAAGCGTATCCTGGGTAAAACCGCCAACCTGGAATTCCGATTGGCCGCTGAGCCGGGTGCTACCCGTGCCACTGCCGAGGAATTCGAGTTCCGCGAAGGCAACCGTCCTCCAGCGCTGATCGAGCGTAGCCTGATCATCACCGGTGACCAGGTCACCGACGCCAAGGCGGGTTTTGGCGAGCACGGCACGCCTGAAGTGAACATCCGCCTGGATGGTCACGGCGGCGAACTGATGAGCCGCGCCACGCGCAGCAACGTCGGTCGCAGCATGGCGGTAATCTTTATCGAACAGCGTCCGGTCACCACTTACACCAAGCAAGTGGTCGACGGCGTCGAGAAAGACGTACCGGTACAGACCTTCAAGGAAGAGAAGAAGATCATCAGCCTGGCGACCATCCAGTCGCCGCTGGGGGCTCAATTCCGCATCACCGGCCTGAATGGCCAGGGCGAGTCGTCCGAACTGGCGCTGCTGTTGCGTGCCGGTGGCCTGGCGGCTCCGATGTACTTCGCTGAAGAACGTACCATCGGCCCAAGCCTGGGTGCTGACAACATCACCAAGGGTATCGACGCGGCCTTGTGGGGCATGCTGTTCGTTTCCCTGTTCATCATCGCCATCTATCGCTTCTTCGGCATCATCGCCACCGTAGCCCTGGCGGGCAACATGGTGATGCTGCTGGCCCTGATGTCGTTGCTGGGTGCTACCCTGACCTTGCCAGGTATCGCCGGTATCGTACTGACCATGGGTATGGCGGTAGACGCCAACGTGCTGATCTTCTCGCGGATCCGTGAAGAGATCGCGGCGGGCATGACCGTACAGCGTGCAATCAACGAAGGCTTCGGCCGGGCATTTACCGCGATTCTCGACTCCAACTTGACCACCTTGCTGGTCGGCGGGATTCTCTTTGCGATGGGCACCGGCCCGGTCAAAGGTTTTGCGGTGACCATGTCCCTCGGTATCTTTACCTCGATGTTCACGGCCATCATGGTGACCCGCGCAATGGTCAACCTGATCTTTGGCGGGCGTGACTTCAAGAAGTTGTGGATTTAAGGGGCTGCCATGTTACGTACAATCAACTTCATGGGCGTTCGCAACGTTGCGTTCGGCGTCACCGTACTCCTTACCGTTCTGGCGTTGTTCAGCTGGTTCCATAAGGGGCTGAACTATGGTCTGGACTTCACCGGCGGTACGCTCATCGAGCTGACCTACGAGAAGCCGGCCGACGTTACCCTGGTGCGCAGCGAGTTGGTCAAGGCCGGCTATCACGAAGCCATCGTGCAGAGCTTTGGTGCAACCACCGACCTGCTGGTGCGTATGCCTGGCGAAGACCCGCAACTGGGTCACCAGGTGGCCGAGGCCTTGCAGAAGGTCGGCGGCGACAACCCGGCGTCGGTCAAGCGTGTCGAGTTCGTGGGCCCGCAAGTAGGTGAAGAGCTGCGCGACCAAGGCGGCCTGGGCATGCTGATGGCGCTGGTCGGCATCATGATCTACCTGGCTTTCCGCTTTCAGTGGAAGTTCGGTGTCGGCGCCATTGTGTCGCTGATCCACGACGTGATCGTGACCGTGGGTATCCTGGCGTACTTCCAGGTGACCTTCGACCTGACCGTACTGGCGGCTGTGCTGGCGATCATTGGTTACTCCCTCAACGACACCATCGTAGTATTCGATCGGGTCCGTGAGAACTTTCGCGTACTGCGCAAGGCGTCGTTGATCGAGAACATCAACGTCTCCACCACTCAGACCCTGTTGCGGACCATGGCGACGTCGATCTCCACCTTGCTGGCGATCGCGGCCCTGATGATCTTTGGTGGCGACAACTTGTGGGGCTTCTCCCTGGCGCTGTTCATCGGCGTTCTGGCGGGTACCTACTCGTCGATCTACATCGCCAACGTGGTGTTGATCTGGCTGAACCTCAACAGCGAAGACCTGATCCCTCCTGCTGCAACCGGCAAGGAGGTCGACGACCGCCCTTGATGGGTGCTTGTTGATCTGCTGTTACAAAGAAGGCACGAGTATTGAACTCGTGCCTTTTTTTTTGCTCCAAGGCTGGGTATAGCGCGGACGTTTCGGTCCGTTTGTGATGGTCAGGAGGTTCACGTGAACAAGTCGTTGCTGGTTGGTGCGGTATTGGGTGCTGTCGGTGTGACTGCCGGGGGTGCTGTTGCCACCTACAGCCTGGTAAAAAGCGGCCCTGAGTATGCGCAAGTGCTGGCGGTGCAGCCGGTCAAGACCCAGATCAAAACCCCGCGCGAGGTCTGCAAGGACGTCGCCGTGACCCGGCAGAAGCCGGTAGAAGATCAACATCAGATCATCGGCACCGTGGTCGGTGCGCTGGCAGGTGGCCTGTTGGGCAACCAGGTCGGTGGCGGTAATGGCAAGAAGCTGGCCACCGTGGCCGGTGCAGTAGGTGGTGGTTATGCCGGTAACAAGGTTCAGGAAGGTATGCAGAACCGCGATACCTACACCACCACACAAACCCGTTGTAACACCGTCAACGACATCAGCGACAAGGTGGTCGGTTATGACGTGCGTTACACCCTGGATGGCAAAGAGGGCTCGGTGCGCATGGAGCGTGATCCGGGCAACCAGATTCCGGTCGACAAAGAAGGTCGCCTGATTCTCGGCCAGAACCAGCAGTAATTGACACCACAATACCTGTAGGAGCCGGCTTGCCGGCGATAGCGGTAGGTCAGTATTAAGAGCGCTGACAGATAGATCGCCATCGCCGGCAAGCCGGCTCCTACAGTGAATTGTGTGTTGCTCAGTAGTTTTTGGGTTTTCCTAAAGCCCAGGCATAAAAAAAGCACCCCGAAGGGTGCTTTTTTGTGCCCGCTCGCTTAGCGCTTCAGCGAGGCCGGCAGGTGCGGCTGGATCGCCGTCAGTACTGCCTTGAAGCATTTGGTGTTACCGGCAACCACGTGGCCTTTCTCAAGGAAGTCATGACCACCGGTGAAGTCGCTCACCAGGCCGCCCGCTTCCTGGATCAGCAGAGCGCCTGCTGCCATGTCCCACTCGGACAGGCCCGACTCCCAGAATGCATCGAAGCGACCAGCGGCCACATACGCCAGGTCCAGGCTTGCAGCGCCAGCGCGACGGATGCCAGCGGTCTGGCCAACCAGGGCGCGGAACATGCCCAGGTAGTTTTCCAGGTTGTCCATCTGGTCATCACGGAATGGGAAGCCGGTGCCCAGCAGGGCGCCGTCCAGGCTGGTGCGACCGCTGACGCGCAGGCGACGACCATTCAGTTGGGCGCCACGGCCACGGCTGGCAGTGAATTCTTCTTGGCGGACTGGGTCCAGAACAACGGCGTGTTCCAGGCGGCCACGGTATTTGCACGCGATGCTCACGGCAAAGTGCGGGATGCCGCGCAGGAAGTTGGTGGTGCCATCCAGTGGGTCGATGATCCACAGGTAGTCTTCGCCTTCACCGCTGCCTTTGTGCAGGCCGGTTTCTTCGCCGAGGATCCCGTGGGTAGGGTAGGCCTTGCGCAGGGCGTCGATGATTTTTTGTTCGGCGGCGCGATCCACCTCGGATACGTAATCCTTGGCGTCTTTTTCGTCGACCTTGATGGTATCCAGGCGCTCGATGGAGCGGAAGATCAATTCACTGGCGCTGCGGGCGGCGCGCAGCGCGATATTCAGCATGGGCTGCATGGATGTGTCACCTAAGGTTGTTAAAGAAAGCCGAGCATTCTAGCAGAAACTTTCTTCAGGTGAAGGACGACGTTAGCTTTCATGGCATAACCTTAGGCTGTTCTGTAAGATTTGCTCCCCTTTCCCGTGTCCGAGAGCGCCTCCCTTGCTGCAAAACATTCGTGTCGTCTTGGTCAATACCAGTCATCCCGGCAACATCGGCGGGGTGGCGCGAGCCATGAAAAACATGGGGTTGACGCGCCTGGTGCTGGTCGACCCGCGCGTGTTCCCGCACCACGAGGCTGATGCCCGTGCATCGGGTGCCAATGATCTGCTTGAAAAAGCCCAGGTCGTCGCCACCTTGGAAGATGCCTTGGTCGGCTGCAATTTGGTGCTAGGCACCAGTGCTCGCGACCGTCGCATCCCCTGGCCGCTGCTGGATCCGCGTGAATGCGGGACCAAAGTGGTCGAGGAGGCCGCAGGCGGCGCTGAAATCGCCTTGGTCTTTGGTCGTGAGGACTCCGGCCTGACCAATGAAGAGCTGCAGCGATGTCATTACCACGTGCATATCCCATCGGACCCAGGGTTCAGCTCGCTGAACCTTGGGGCGGCGGTGCAGGTGTTGACCTACGAAGTGCGCATGGCCTGGTTGGCCGCTGCTGGCCAGCCGAGCAAGGTAGAGAAGGAAGAGGTTGCGTCGACCAAGAGTGGTGAGTTGGCCACCATGGACGAGCTGGAGCGATTCTATGAGCACCTGGAACAAACCCTGGTGGCCATCGAGTTCCTCGATCCGGAAAAACCACGGCACTTGATGGCGCGCCTGCGTCGCCTTTACGGACGTAGCTCGGTCAGTCGGGCGGAAATGAATATATTGCGTGGCATCCTCACGGAAACCCAGAAAGCGGCCCGTGGCGAGCTGCTTAAGCGGAAGGATTAAAAATGTTCGAGCGTTTGCGAGAAGATATCCAGAGTGTTTTCCACCGTGACCCGGCGGCGCGCAACGCCTTTGAAGTGCTGACCTGCTACCCGGGCATGCACGCGATCTGGATTCACCGGTTGTCCGGTGCCCTGTGGGGCATGGGCTGGAAATGGATGGCGCGGCTGGTCTCGAACTTCGGACGCTGGCTGACCGGGATCGAGATTCACCCGGGTGCCAAGGTGGGTCGCCGCTTCTTTATCGATCACGGTATGGGCATCGTGATTGGCGAAACCGCCGAGATCGGCGATGACGTGACCCTTTATCAGGGCGTGACCCTGGGCGGCACCAGCTGGAACAAAGGCAAGCGCCACCCGACGCTGGGTGATGGCGTGGTGGTGGGGGCGGGCGCCAAGGTGCTCGGCCCGTTTACTGTTGGTGCGGGTGCCAAGGTCGGCTCCAATGCGGTGGTGACCAAGGCGGTTCCGCCCGGCGCTACCGTTGTCGGTATCCCGGGTCGAATTATCGTCAAGCCCGAAGCAGGTGATGAGCAGGAAGCCAAGCGCAAGGCCATGGCCGAGAAAATCGGCTTCGATGCCTATGGCGTCAGCGAAGACATGCCTGACCCGGTGGCCCGGGCCATCGGCCAGTTGCTCGATCATTTGCAGGCCGTGGATGGCAAGCTGGACGGCATGTGCGGTGCGTTGAAGGATCTCGGCAGTCCTTACTGTGCGAAAGATCTGCCTGAGCTGCGCGAAGAAGATTTCGCCGAGATCAAGGCCGAAACCAATCAGCAAGCCAGCTGAAATACTCCCTGGTAGGAGTCCGGCTTGCCGGCGATGGCATCTTCAGGGTCGCAATCGCCGCGGTGCGACGATTCGACAAGCCGGGCTCCTACAAGGTGTACGCTTTATCGGCCACATGATGTTGAATGTGCCATTACCCCTCGCACCCTGCTATGATTCGCGCGCCCTTTTTACGGGTAATCCTGACTAAAGTACTAGGTCTTATAGTTGACTTAAATACTCGGGAATCGCATACTTGCTCCCATTCTGAAACACCTTGGTACTTGTCCATGAGACTGACTACAAAAGGCCGATACGCGGTGACCGCCATGCTTGACCTGGCCTTGCACGCGCAAACTGGGCCGGTGTCCCTGGCCGATATCTCCGAGCGCCAAGGCATTTCCCTGTCCTACCTCGAGCAACTGTTCGCCAAATTGCGCCGTAGCAATCTGGTTTCCAGTGTGCGTGGGCCGGGTGGCGGCTATCAGTTGTCCCGCGACATGCAGGGCATCCAGGTAGCGCAGGTGATCGATGCGGTCAACGAATCCGTCGATGCCACCAAATGCCAGGGTTTGGGTGATTGCCACGCCGGCGACACCTGCCTGACGCACCACCTGTGGTGTGACTTGAGCCTGCAGATCCATGAGTTTTTGAGTGGTATCAGCTTGGCTGATCTTGTGACTCGCCGTGAGGTGCAAGAAGTAGCCCAGCGTCAGGACCAGCGCCGTTGCAACACCAAGGCGCCGCGTCTGGACAAGATTGAAGCGTCCGCCGTCGAGTGACAGCCGAAGAGCTAACGGCACGCCAGCCAGCCTGATTTAGGAGAAAGTCCATGAAATTGCCGATTTACCTTGATTACTCTGCGACCACCCCGGTTGATCCGCGTGTCGCGCAAAAGATGAGCGAATGCCTGCTGGTTGACGGAAACTTCGGCAACCCAGCCTCCCGTTCCCACGTATTCGGCTGGAAAGCCGAGGAAGCGGTCGAGAACGCTCGTCGCCAAGTCGCCGACCTGGTTAATGCCGACCCACGCGAAATCGTCTGGACTTCCGGTGCTACCGAGTCCGACAACCTGGCAATCAAGGGCGCGGCGCATTTCTACGCGACCAAAGGCAAGCACCTGATCACCACCAAGATTGAGCACAAGGCTGTCCTCGACACCATGCGCCAACTGGAGCGTGAAGGTTTCGAGGTCACCTACCTCGAGCCAACCACCGACGGTATCGTCACCCCGGCCATGATCGAAGCGGCCCTGCGTGAAGACACCATCCTGGTTTCCGTGATCCATGTGAACAACGAAATCGGCACCATCAACGACATCGCGGCCATTGGCGAGCTGACCCGCTCCAAGGGCGTGCTGCTGCACGTCGACGCTGCCCAGTCCACCGGCAAGGTCGACATTGACCTGTCGAAGCTGAAAGTCGACCTGATGTCGTTCTCTGCCCACAAGACCTACGGCCCTAAAGGCATCGGCGCGCTGTACGTGAGCCGCAAGCCACGTGTGCGCATCGAAGCCACCATGCACGGCGGCGGTCACGAGCGCGGCATGCGTTCGGGCACCCTGGCGACCCACCAGATCGTCGGCATGGGCGAAGCCTTCCGCGTAGCCAAGGAAGACATGGCTGCCGAAAATATCCGCATCAAAGCCCTGAGCGACCGTTTCTACAAGCAGGTCGAAGGCCTTGAAGAGCTGTACATCAACGGCAGCATGACCGCCCGTGTACCGCACAACCTGAATTTGAGCTTCAACTACGTCGAAGGCGAGTCGCTGATCATGGCGCTCAAGGACCTGGCGGTTTCGTCCGGTTCGGCCTGCACCTCGGCATCCCTTGAGCCTTCGTACGTACTGCGCGCCCTAGGCCGCAACGACGAACTGGCACACAGCTCGATCCGCTTTACGTTCGGCCGTTTCACCACCGAAGAGCAAGTCGACTACGCCGCGCAGAAAGTCTGCGAAGCCGTCAACAAGCTGCGCGTTCTGTCGCCGCTGTGGGACATGTACAAAGACGGTGTCGATATTTCCAAGATCGAGTGGGCGGCACACTAACTATAGAAGCCGCCACCCCAGCTCTGTAGGAACGTGGCGGAAAACGCAGGCGTTTCTACAGGGTTCCAGAGCGGCCCTGATGAGTGAGGATTCAGTACCATGGCTTATAGCGAAAAGGTCATCGACCACTACGAAAACCCGCGTAACGTCGGCAAGATGGACGCGGAAGACCCAGATGTCGGCACCGGCATGGTCGGCGCCCCGGCGTGCGGCGACGTGATGCGCCTGCAGATCAAGGTCAACGACGCGGGCGTTATCGAAGACGCCAAGTTCAAGACCTACGGCTGCGGTTCGGCCATCGCCTCCAGCTCCCTGGCGACCGAATGGATGAAAGGCAAGACCCTGGATGAGGCTGTCACTATCAGCAACACCCAGCTGGCCGAAGAACTGGCCCTGCCGCCAGTGAAAATCCACTGCTCGGTACTCGCAGAAGACGCCATCAAGGCAGCTGTTCGCGACTACAAGCAGAAGAAAGGCTTGATCTAAGCATTTGGCGACGAGTAAGGAGTCAACGATGGCTATCAGCATGACAGAAGCGGCTGCGCAGCACATTCGCCGCTCCCTGAATGGGCGCGGTAAAGGTGAGGGGATTCGTCTGGGTGTTCGCACCACGGGCTGTTCCGGCCTTGCCTACGTGCTGGAGTTTGTCGACGAGGTGGTTGCGGAAGACCAGGTGTTCGAAAGTCACGGCGAAAAAGTGATCATCGACCCTAAAAGCCTGACCTACCTGGACGGCACCGAACTCGATTTCGTCAAGGAAGGGTTGAACGAAGGCTTCAAGTTCAACAACCCCAACGTGCGCGGTGAATGTGGCTGCGGCGAAAGCTTCAACATCTGAGGCTATTCGTGGGTACTCCTTGTCATTTCGCTTTATTCGAGCTGCAGCCGAGCTTTCGCCTGGACCTCGAGCAGCTTGCCACGCGCTACCGAGAATTGGCGCGTGGCGTGCATCCAGACCGCTTCGCTGACGCTTCCGAGCGTGAGCAGCGCGTGGCGCTGGAGAAGTCGGCCAGCCTCAACGAAGCCTATCAGACGCTGAAAAACCCACCCAAGCGTGCGCGCTATCTGCTCGCAATGAACGGTGGGGAGTTGCCGCTTGAAGTCACGGTGCACGATCCGGACTTTCTGATGCAGCAGATGCAATGGCGCGAAGAACTCGAAGACTTGCAGGACGAAGCTGACCTAGCGGGTGTCGCGGTCTTCAAACGTCGTCTGAAAACGGCCCAGGACGAGCTCAACGAAAGCTTCGCAGCCTGTTGGGATGATGCAGCGCAACGCGAACAGGCCGAACGCCTGATGCGGCGCATGCAGTTCCTCGACAAGCTCACCTACGAAGTGCGCCAGCTAGAAGAGCGCCTCGACGATTAACCCCGTGTGCTGCCCGTGATGCACGCCTGATAGACAGATAAGACCTGATTACCATGGCCCTACTGCAAATCGCCGAACCCGGCCAAAGCCCTCAACCGCACCAGCGTCGCCTGGCGGTCGGGATTGACCTGGGCACCACCAATTCCCTGGTTGCTGCCTTGCGCAGCGGCCTGTCCGAGCCGTTGCCCGACGCTGATGGCCAGGTGATCCTGCCGTCTGCCGTGCGCTACCACGCCGATCGCACCGAAGTCGGTGAGTCGGCCAAGCTGGCAGCGTCTACCGACCCTTTGAACACCGTGCTGTCGGTCAAGCGCTTGATGGGTCGTGGTCTGTCCGACGTCAAGCAATTGGGTGACCAGCTGCCGTACCGTTTTGTCGGTGGCGAATCCCATATGCCGTTCATCGACACCGTCCAGGGCCCGAAAAGCCCGGTGGAAGTGTCGGCCGACATCCTCAAGGTGCTGCGCCAGCGTGCGGAAAACACCTTGGGTGGCGAATTGGTCGGTGCGGTGATCACGGTGCCTGCTTACTTCGATGATGCTCAGCGCCAAGCCACCAAGGACGCGGCGAAGCTTGCCGGCCTGAACGTGCTGCGCCTGCTCAACGAGCCGACTGCGGCGGCTGTGGCCTATGGCCTGGACCAGCACGCCGAAGGCCTGGTCGCTATCTATGACCTGGGCGGCGGCACCTTTGATATTTCGATCCTGCGCCTGACCGGCGGTGTCTTCGAAGTGCTGGCCACCGGTGGCGACAGCGCCCTGGGCGGCGATGACTTCGACCACGCCATTGCAGGCTGGATCATCAGCAGCGCCGGCTTGTCGGCTGACCTGGACCCGGGCGCGCAGCGTAACCTGCTGCAAACCGCCTGCGCCGCCAAGGAAGCGCTGACGGATGCTGCTTCTGTTGAGGTTTCCTACGGCAATTGGTCGGCTCAGCTGACCCGTGAAGCCTTCGATTCGCTCATCGAGCCGATGGTCGCCCGTAGCCTGAAAGCCTGTCGCCGTGCCGTGCGTGACTCCGGTATCGAGCTGGAAGACGTCGGCGCCGTGGTCATGGTCGGTGGTTCCACACGCGTGCCGCGCGTTCGCGAGGCGGTGGCTGAAGCCTTTGGTCGTCAGCCGCTGACCGAAATCGACCCGGATCAAGTGGTGGCCATTGGTGCTGCGATCCAGGCCGATACCTTGGCCGGCAACAAGCGCGATGGTGGCGAACTGCTTCTGCTCGACGTGATTCCGTTGTCCCTGGGGCTGGAAACCATGGGCGGCCTGATGGAGAAGGTGATTCCACGCAACACCACCATCCCTGTCGCCCGTGCCCAGGACTTCACCACCTACAAAGATGGCCAGACGGCCATGATGATCCATGTGCTGCAAGGCGAGCGCGAGCTGATCAGCGACTGTCGCTCCCTGGCGCGCTTTGAATTGCGCGGTATCCCGGCCATGGTCGCGGGTGCGGCGAAGATTCGCGTGACCTTCCAGGTCGACGCTGACGGCCTGTTGAATGTGGCTGCGCGCGAGCTGGGTTCGGGCGTTGAAGCCAGCATCCAGGTCAAGCCGTCTTACGGCCTCACCGACGGTGAAATCGCCAAGATGCTCAAGGACTCCTTCCAATACGCCGGTGACGACAAGGTCGCCCGCGTATTGCGTGAGCAGCAAGTGGACGCTCAGCGCCTGCTTGAAGCGGTGCAGGGCGCCCTTGATGTTGATGGTGAGCGCCTGCTGGATGCCGAAGAGCGCATGGTCATCGACCTGCAGATGCAGGAGCTGGCCGAACTGATGAAAGGCTCCGATGGTTACGCCATCGAGCAACAGACTAAGCGCCTGTCGCAAGTGACCGATGCCTTTGCCGCCCGTCGTATGGACCAGACGGTCAAAGCCGCTTTGGCGGGACGCAACCTGAATGAAATCGAGGAATAATTAATGCCGCAGGTCATTTTTCTGCCACACGCCGAGCATTGCCCGGACGGTATGGTCGTGGAGGCTGAGACCGGCAAGTCCATCCTCGAAGTTGCCCATGACAACCACATCGAGATCGAAAGTGCCTGCGGCGGTGTCTGCGCCTGCACCACTTGCCACTGCATCATTCGTGAGGGTTTCAACACCCTGGAAGAAGCTGACGAGCTGGAAGAGGACTTTCTTGATCGTGCATGGGGCCTGGAAGCGCATTCGCGCCTAAGCTGTCAGGCAAAGGTCGGAACGGAAGACATCACCGTCGAAATCCCGAAATATTCCCTCAACCATGCCGCCGAAGCGCCGCATTGATTCAAGGAAATGTCATGAGCCTGAAATGGGTTGATGTACAAGAAATCGCTATACAACTTGCTGAAGCTCACCCTGAGGTCAATCCTCTTACCGTGAACTTCGTCAAGTTGCGGGACCTCGTAATGGCGCTGCCGGAATTCGACGACATCCCGGACCGGGGTGGCGAAAAGGTTCTGGAGGCGATTCAGGGTCTGTGGATAGAAGAAGCAGACGACTGAGCCGCATTTTTACGCAGTTAGGCAATACCCAATAACCCGCGTATAATTCGCGGGTTTAATTTTTCGTAAATTACCGTTTCTGGAGTTACACCATGGCTGTTCAACGTACTTTCTCCATCATCAAGCCTGACGCTGTTGCAAAAAACGTCATCGGCGAGATCACCACTCGTTTCGAAAAAGCCGGCCTGAAGGTTGTAGCTTCGAAACTCAAGCAACTGTCCAAGGCTGAAGCTGAAGGCTTCTACGCTGAGCACAGCGCTCGTGGTTTCTTCGGCGACCTGGTTGCCTTCATGATCTCCGGTCCTGTTGTTGTTCAGGTTCTGGAAGGCGAAAACGCTATCGCTCTGAACCGTGAGCTGATGGGCGCTACCAACCCTAAAGAAGCAGCTGCTGGCACCATCCGTGCTGACTTCGCTGAGTCCATCGACGCCAACGCTGTTCACGGTTCGGACTCCGAAGCCGCTGCTGCTCGCGAAATCGCTTACTTTTTCGCTGCTACTGAAGTAACCGCTCGCTAAGCATCGGCTTAAAGAGTGAGGGTGAATCCATGACTACATCGACTGTTAAAACCAACCTGCTGGGTCTGACTCAGCCGGAAATGGAGAAATTCTTCGACTCAATCGGGGAGAAGCGTTTCCGTGCCGGTCAGGTAATGAAGTGGATTCACCACTTTGGCGTCGACGATTTCGACGCCATGACGAACGTCAGCAAGGCCCTGCGCGACAAGCTCAAGGCCATTGCTGAGGTCCGTGGTCCCGAAGTGGTCAGCGAGGACATCTCCAGCGACGGCACCCGTAAGTGGGTGGTGCGCGTGGCGTCCGGCAGCTGCGTCGAGACCGTGTACATTCCCCAGGGCAAGCGCGGCACCTTGTGCGTTTCGTCCCAGGCAGGCTGTGCCCTGGACTGCAGTTTCTGCTCCACCGGCAAGCAAGGCTTCAATAGCAACCTCACCGCCGCCGAAGTCATCGGCCAGGTGTGGATTGCCAACAAATCCTTTGGCAGCGTCCCGGCGACCGTCGACCGTGCCATCACCAACGTGGTGATGATGGGCATGGGTGAGCCGCTGCTGAACTTCGACAACGTCATTTCGGCCATGCACCTGATGATGGACGACCTGGGGTACGGCATCTCCAAGCGCCGTGTAACCCTGTCGACCTCCGGCGTGGTCCCGATGATCGATGAGCTGGCCAAGCACATCGACGTCTCCCTGGCGCTGTCGCTGCACGCACCCAATGACGCATTGCGTAACCAATTGGTGCCGATCAACAAGAAGTATCCGCTTAAGATGCTGCTCGAATCTTGCCAGCGCTACATGGCAACCCTCGGCGAAAAGCGTGTGTTGACCATTGAGTACACACTGCTCAAGGACATCAACGACAAGGTCGAGCACGCGGTCGAGATGATCGAGTTGCTCAAGGACACGCCGTGCAAGATCAACCTGATTCCGTTTAACCCGTTTCCCCATTCTGGCTACGAGCGGCCGAGCAACAACGCCATCCGCCGTTTCCAGGATCAACTGCACCAGGCTGGCTACAACGTCACCGTCCGCACCACCCGTGGTGAAGACATCGACGCTGCCTGTGGCCAATTGGTAGGGCAGGTAATGGACCGCACCCGCCGCAGCGAACGTTATATCGCCGGACGCGAACAGAACGCCGCCGACGATTTACCGCTGATTGCTGTGAATCGAATCTGAGAGAGGATCTCTATGCCCTTGCGCCTTGCGCTGCTTTTGCTTGTTACCGGCCTGTCGGCTGGTTGTGTTTCATCGGGCCATGACCGCCCTTTGCAAACCGGTAAAGGCCGTGACGAGGCGCGAGTTGCCTATGTGCAACTGGGTTTGGGTTACCTGCAGCAAGGCATGAGCGAGCAGGCCAAGGTGCCGTTGAAGAAGGCCCTTGAGCTGGACAGCGACGATGCCGACGCCAATGCGGCGCTGGCCCTGGTGTTCCAGGCCCAGGCCGAGCCTGAATTGGCCGATCAATATTTCCAGAAGGCCCTGGCCTCCCGTCCCGCCGATGCGCGGCTGCTGAACAACTACGGCAGCTTTTTATTCGCGCAGAAACGTTATGACCAGGCCTCCCAGTATTTCCAACAAGCCAGCGCTGACGCTCTCTACCCAGAGCGGTCGCGGGTATTCGAGAACCTTGGGGTGACCTCGATGCGCCTCGGCCAGCGCGACAGCGCCCGCCAGCAGCTGGAAAAAGCCCTGCATTTGAACAGTCGCCAGCCACGTGCATTGCTCGAAATGGCTGAGATGTCTTACGAAGACAGGCATTATGTGCCGGCACGTGACTATTACGAGCGTTTTAGCCTGCTCAGCGGGCAAAATGCACGTAGTCTATTGCTCGGTGTGCGCCTGGCGACGGTTCATGAAGAACGCGACACGGCCGCACGTTTTGGCCAGCAACTCGAACGACTCTATCCCGGTACGCCGGAATATCAGCAATACCTGTCGGAGCAATGATGAAAGCGGCGCACCCGGAAGTTGTAGCAGCTAATCGCGTAAACCCAGGCGAGACCTTGCGTCAAGCCCGCGAAAGCAATGGTTGGTCGCTGGCAGAAGTGGCCCTCAAGCTCAATTTGACCAGCACATCCCTGGCCAACCTGGAAGCCGGCGCGTTCGACAAGCTGCCTGGGCATACCTTTGCCCGCGGCTATATCCGCGCCTACGCCAAGTTGCTGGGCATTGACCAGGCCACCCTGGTCCAGGAGTTCGACCAGTTCACCGGCACCGACTCCCAGGGCAGCAATGTGCATGGCCTGGGCCGTATCGAAGAGCCGGTGCGGGTTTCCCACACTATTTTGCGCATCGTCAGCCTGTTGCTGCTGATCGCCGTGATCGGCGGCGGTTTCGTCTGGTGGCAAGACCAGACCTCCCAGCGCAACAAAGACCTGACCAGCAACGCCATGGAGCACGTCGAAGTCGAAAGCGCCGACGGCACCACCCAGATTCACCCGCTGGATGAGCCGGAAGACCAGGCCGTGGCCGAGAGCCAAGCCGCGCCTGAAGCACCTGCTGCCACCGAGCAGCCAGCGCCTGAAACCGCGCCTGTCACCACCGCAGCCGTGCCCGCCCCGGCAACACCGGCTGCACCGGCCCATACCCCGGCGGCTCCCGTTGCCCAGGCCCACACGCCTGCCGCGCCGGTTCAAGCGCCAGCGACCCCTGCGCCAGCCAACCCGGCTGCACCAGCGATTTCGCCACCCACCACCCCTGCATTGATCGCGGGCGACGGGCGTATCCAGATTACCTTCATTGCCGACTGCTGGACGCAAGTCACCGATGGCAATGGCAAAGTGCTGTTTAGCGGACTGAAGCGTAAGGGAGATACGCTCGACCAGGGCGGCAAGCCTCCTTTGACGCTGCGTCTGGGCTTTGCCCGTGGCGCGCAAGTGGCCTACAACGGCCAGCCTGTGGACGTAGCGCCGTTCACCAGTGGCGAGACCGCTCGCCTGAAGTTGGGACAATAGTCATGCACGGCGAATCTCCAATCAAACGTCGCGTATCGCGCAAGATCTGGGTCGGCTCGGTGCCGGTGGGGGGCGACGCCCCCATCGCGGTACAGAGCATGACCAACAGCGACACCAATGATGTGGCTGCCACCGTTGCCCAGATCAACCGTCTGGAAGCGGCCGGTGTGGACATCGTGCGGGTATCCGTGCCGGACATGGACGCTGCAGAAGCCTTTGGTCGCATCAAGCAACTGGTCAAGGTGCCACTGGTTGCCGACATCCACTTCGACTACAAGATCGCGTTGCGTGTAGCCGAACTGGGCGTTGATTGCCTGCGGATCAACCCGGGCAACATCGGCCGTGAAGACCGCGTGCGTGCGGTGGTGGATGCCGCCCGTGATCGCGGTATTCCAATCCGAATCGGCGTGAACGCCGGCTCCCTGGAAAAAGACCTGCAAAAAAAATACGGCGAGCCGACGCCGGCTGCGCTGGTTGAATCGGCGTTGCGCCACGTCGAGCACCTTGAACGCCTGAATTTCCAGGACTTCAAGGTCAGCGTAAAGGCCTCCGACGTGTTCATGGCGGTGGAAGCCTACCGCCTGCTGGCCAAGGAAATCGTGCAGCCCCTGCACCTGGGTATCACTGAAGCGGGCGGTTTGCGCTCAGGCACAGTGAAATCTGCGGTGGGTCTCGGTATGCTGCTCGCCGAAGGGATTGGCGATACCATCCGCATCTCCCTGGCGGCAGACCCGGTAGAGGAAGTGAAAGTCGGTTACGACATTCTCAAATCCCTGCATTTGCGTTCCCGTGGCATCAACTTCATTGCCTGCCCGAGCTGCTCGCGGCAGAACTTCGACGTGGTGAAAACCATGAACGAACTGGAAGGGCGCCTCGAAGACCTGCTGGTGCCGCTGGATGTTGCGGTCATCGGGTGCGTGGTCAACGGCCCGGGTGAAGCCAAAGAGGCACACATCGGGTTGACCGGCGGTACACCGAACCTGATCTACATCGACGGCAAGCCGTCGCAGAAGTTGACGAATGACAATCTGGTGGATGAGCTCGAAAGACTGATCCGCGAGAAAGCGGCCGAGAAGGTCGCGGCTGACGCAGCGCTGATCGCGCGCGGCTGATTGAACGAATTTAAGGATTTGATGTGAGCAAGTCTCTGCAAGCCATTCGTGGCATGAACGACATTCTGCCGGAGCAGACGCCGTTGTGGCGTTACTTCGAAAGCACCGTCGCGCGCCTGCTGGATAACTACGGTTACAAGCAGATCCGCATGCCGATCGTGGAATTCACCGAGCTGTTCAAGCGCTCCATCGGTGAAGTGACCGACATCGTCGAAAAAGAGATGTACACCTTTGAAGACCGCAACGGCGACTCCCTGACCCTGCGTCCGGAAGGCACCGCGGCTTGCGTGCGTGCTGTGCTTGAGCATGGTCTCACCGGTGCTGGCCAGCCGCAGAAGTTGTGGTACATCGGCCCGATGTTCCGTCACGAACGTCCACAGAAAGGCCGTTATCGCCAGTTTCACCAGATCGGCCTGGAAGTGTTCAACATCGAAGGCCCGGACATCGATGCCGAGCTGATCGTACTGACCTGGCGCCTGTGGGGCCTGTTGGGCATCCGTGACGCGGTCAAGCTTGAACTCAACAGCCTGGGCACCAGTGAATCCCGTGGCCGCTATAAAGTGGCCTTGGTCGAGTACCTGTCGGCCCACCTGGACAAATTGGACGAAGACAGCCAACGCCGTCTGAAAACCAACCCGTTGCGCGTGCTGGATACCAAGAACGCTGACACCCAGGCTGTGCTGGTCAATGCACCGAAAATGGCCGATTACCTGGACGACGAGTCCCGTATCCACTTCGAGGGCCTCAAGGCTCGTTTGGACGCGGCCGGTATTCCGTTCGTGATCAACACCAAGCTGGTGCGCGGCCTCGATTACTACAGCAAGACCGTGTTCGAGTGGGTCACCGACAAACTCGGTGCCCAGGGCACCGTCTGTGCCGGTGGTCGTTACGACGGCCTGGTCGAGCAGATGGGCGGCAAGCCGACCACGGGCGTGGGCTTTGCCATGGGCATCGAGCGGCTGATCCTGCTGCTGGAAACCCTGGAGAAGGTCCCGGAAGAAATCTCCCGTCAGGTGGACGTGTACCTGTGCGCCTTTGGCGAGGCCGCCGAACTGGCAGCCCTGGCCTTGAGCGAAAAAGTGCGCGACCAACTGCCGAACCTGCGCCTGCAGGTCAATGCCGGCGCCGGCAGCTTCAAGAGCCAGTTCAAGAAGGCCGACAAGAGCGGCGCGTTGTATGCGCTGATCCTGGGCGATGACGAACTGGCCCAGCAAGTGATAGGTTTCAAACCCCTGCGTGGCCAGGGCGAGCAACAGAACATTGCCTTTGATGCGCTCGCCGCGCACTTGGCCACCTGCGTCGTGCAGGGTTGAAGCTGTCGAACAGCCGAATTTAGCGATTAAGGAGTATTGGGGTGTCGAGTACTGATGATGAGCAACTGGCCGAGCTGAAGGACTGGTGGCAGCGTAACGGCAAGCCCCTGGTAACTGGCGGCCTGCTGGCTTTAGTGGTGGTGTTCGGCTGGCAAGCCTGGCACAAGTATCAGGCCAACCAGTCCCAAGGTGCCTCGATCCTCTATCAGCAATTGCTGGAAACCACGCTGACGCCGGACGGCAAGCCTGACCCTGCGCAAGTGGCAGACCTGGCGGGCAAGCTGAAAAGCGAATTCGGCGGTAGTACCTACGCCCAGTACGGCAGCCTGTTCGTCGCGAAGGTCGCGGTCGACACCGGCAAGCTGGATGACGCTGCGGCTGAGCTGAAAGCCATCGCCGACAAACCGACCAACCCGACCCTGGGTGAAATCGCACGTCAGCGCCTGGCCCAGGTATTGGCAGCACAGAACAAGGCTGACGAAGCACTCAAACTGCTCGACGGCGATGCTGACAAGGCATTCGTAGCCACTCGTGAAGAGCTCAAGGGCGACCTGCTGGTCCAACTGGGTCGTAACGACGAAGCCAATGCTGCGTACAAAAAAGCCAAGGCGGCGCTGTCTGATGAAGCGGCGGTCGGTGGCTTACAAATCAAGCTGGACGACTTGGCCAAAGGGGATGCGTGACGTGATCCGTTGGAAACATGCAGCATTGCTGGCTCTGGCCGTTTTGGCCGCGGGTTGCAGCAGCAACAGCAAAAAAGAACTGCCTCCTGCCGAGCTGACCAGCTTCAAGGAAGAAGTGATCCTGCAAAAGCAGTGGAGCCGCTCCGTTGGTGATGGTCAAGGTGACCTCTACAACCTGCTGCAGCCAGCGATCGATGGCGACAACATTGTCGCCACTGACTCCACTGGCGTAATCATCTCCATGGATCGCATGAACGGCGACGTGAAGTGGAAAAAAGACCTCGAACTGCCGGTTTCCGGTGGTGTGGGCGTCGGCTACGGCCTGGTGCTGGTGGGTACGCTCAAGGGTGATGTGATTGCCCTGGACTCCAGCAGCGGTGAAGAAAAATGGCGCGCTCGAGTGACCAGCGAAGTACTGGCTGCACCGGCTACCAACGGCGATGTCGTTGTGGTGCAAACCCAGGATGACCGCGTGATTGGCCTGGATGCCGCTACCGGCAACCAGCGCTGGTTGTACGACAGCACCCCTGCGGTCCTGACGTTGCGCGGCACCAGTGGTCCGATTGTGACTAATAATCTGGCCGTTGCAGGCCTGTCGACCGGTAAAGTGGTCGCCCTGGATACCCAGAACGGCGTGCCGGCCTGGGAAACCCGTGTGGCCATCCCTCAAGGTCGTTCCGAACTGGACCGCGTAGTGGACATCGACGGCGGCCTGCTGCTGTCGGGTGAAACGATCTACGTCGCGACCTACCAGGGCCGCGTGGCTGCGCTGGACCTGCAGAGCGGCCGCATCAACTGGCAGCGTGATGCTTCCAGCTATGCCGGTGTCGCCCAAGGGTTTGGCAGCGTCTATGTGAGCCTGGCGTCGGGCACCGTTGAAAGTGTCGACGAGCGTTCCACCACTGCGTTGTGGAGCAATGACTCCCTGGCTCGCCGTCAACTGTCGGCACCGGAAGTCTTCTCCAGCTACGTCGCCGTGGGTGACTTCGAAGGCTACCTGCATCTGCTGAGCCAGGTGGACGGTCGCTTTGTCGGTCGCGAGCGTATCGACAGCGACGGCCTGCGTGCTCGTCCGCTGGTCGTGGGTAACATGCTTTATGTGTTTGGCAACAGCGGCAAGCTGGAAGCGCTGACCATCAAGTAAGAACTATGCTTGGGGTAACACCCAGGCGGCCCCGCTTCGGCGGGGCATGCGGCATCTGACGATGCTGCCCCGAGCACCAGCCGCTGCCTTGCAGCGGCTTTTGTATTTTCTGAAATAACGAAGTGGAGAGCCGCATGGTTCCCGTAATCGCCCTGGTGGGCCGACCTAACGTCGGCAAGTCCACCTTGTTCAACCGCCTGACCAGGACTCGTGACGCCATCGTTGGCGACTTGTCCGGTCTGACCCGTGATCGCCAATACGGTGAGGCAAAGTGGCAAGGGCGCTCCTACATTATTGTCGACACCGGTGGTATCTCCGGTGACGAGCATGGCATGGACGAAAAGATGGCCGAGCAGTCGCTGCTGGCCATTGAAGAAGCCGATGTCGTGTTGTTCCTGGTGGACGCCCGCGCGGGCTACACCGCTGCTGACCAGATGATTGGCGAGCACCTGCGCAAGCGCAACAAGCGTTCCTACGTGGTCGCCAACAAGATCGACAACATCGATCCTGAACTGGCCCGCGCCGAATTCAGCCCGATGGGCCTGGGTGATGCGATCCCGATCGCCGGTGCCCACGGTCGCGGCATTACGCAGATGCTGGAAATTGCCCTGAGCAGTTTCCCGAAGGATGACGTCGAGGAAGAAGAGGGCGAAGAAGAAGTCGTTGCCGAAGGTGAGGAAGCCAAGCGCATTCCTGGCCCGAGCGAAAAAGACGGTATCAAGATCGCCATCATCGGCCGCCCCAACGTCGGCAAGTCCACGCTGGTCAACCGCATGCTCGGTGAAGACCGGGTTATTGTGTACGACCAACCTGGCACCACCCGCGACAGTATCTACATCCCGTTCGAACGTAACGACGAGAAGTACACGCTGATCGATACCGCCGGCGTGCGCAAGCGCGGCAAGATCCACGAGGAAGTTGAAAAGTTCTCCGTGGTGAAAACCCTGCAAGCGATCAAAGACGCCAACGTGGTGATCTTTGTGATGGACGCCCGCGAAGGTGTGGTGGATCACGACCTCAATCTGCTGGGCTTTGCCCTCGAAGCTGGTCGGGCGCTGGTGATCGCGATCAACAAGTGGGACGGCATGACGCCGAGCGAGCGCGACTTCGTCAAGATCGAGCTGCAACGCCGGCTGTTCTTCGTTGAGTTCGCCGACATCCACTTTATCTCGGCCCTGCACGGGACCGGCGTGGGCAACCTCTACGCATCCGTCCAGAACTCGTTCAAGTCCGCGGTCACGCGCTGGCCGACCAACCGTCTCACCCAGATCCTGGAAGACGCGGTGGGCGAGCACGCACCGCCGATGGTCAACAACCGCCGGATCAAACTGCGTTACGCCCACTTGGGTGGTGCCAACCCGCCGATTATCGTGATCCACGGTAACCAGATCGAGAAGGTGCCAAAGTCCTACGTGCGTTACCTGGAAAACACCTACCGTCGTGTCTTGAAGCTGGTCGGTACGCCGATCCGCATCGAGTTCAAAGGCGGTGACAACCCGTACGAAGGCAACAAGAACACGCTGACTGACCGCCAGGTGAACAAGAAGCGTCGTTTGATGACTCACCACAAGAAGGCCGACAAGAAGCGCCGCGACAAGCGCTGATTTCGACCTCGCAAAAAGGGCTCTTGATGAGCCCTTTTTTGTGCGCGAAGGTTTGTGCCTTGACCCCGTGCGGCCGGCAGCTTAAAACTTGGGGTTCACCTGCAGGGGCCTTTCGATGATCACCAGCAAGCTGCCGAACGTCGGCACGACCATTTTCACCACCATGTCGCAATTGGCCGCCGAAACCGGTGCGCTCAACCTGTCCCAGGGCTTCCCGGACTTCAATGGCCCCCAAGGCTTGCTCGATGCAGTTGGCAAGCATATCGCCCTCGGCCACAACCAATATGCACCCATGACCGGCCTGCCCATCTTGCGTCAGCAGGTGGCTGCCAAGATCGCCCGTAGCTATGGCGCCACGGTCAATGCCGACAGTGAAGTGACCATCACCCCGGGCGCGACCGAGGCGATCTTCTGCGCGATCCAGGCGGTGATTCGCAACGGTGATGAAGTCATCGTGTTTGACCCCAGCTACGACAGCTATGAACCGTCGGTCGAGCTGGCCGGTGGCCGCTGTGTGCATGTGCAACTGAGCCTCGATGGCTTCGCGCTGGACTTTGAGAAGATCAAGGCGGCGCTGTCACCGCGTACACGCATGATCATCCTCAACTCGCCGCACAACCCGACCGGCGCGCTGATCAGCCGTGCCGAGTTGGACCAGCTGGCCGATTTGATCCGTGACCGTGATATCTACCTGGTCAGCGATGAAGTCTACGAACACCTGGTCTTTGATGGCGTAGCCCACGTCAGCGTGCTGGCCCATGAAGAGCTGTACCAGCGGGCTTTCGTGGTCAGCTCGTTCGGCAAGACCTACCATGTCACGGGTTGGAAAACCGGTTATGTAGTCGCCCCACCGGCCCTCACGGCCGAGTTGCGCAAGGTGCACCAATACGTCAACTTCTGCGGCGTGACCCCGCTGCAATACGCGTTGGCCGACTTCATGGCCGAACACCCGGAACACGTCGAGGAACTGCCGGCGTTCTACCAGGCCAAGCGCGACCTGTTCTGCGACTTGCTGACGCCGTCGCGGTTCAGCTTTACCCGGGTGACCGGCACCTATTTCCAATTGGTCGATTACTCACAGATTCGCCCGGACCTGGATGACGTCGCCATGTCCTTGTGGATGACCCGCGAGCACGGCGTGGCGACCATCCCGGTCTCGGTGTTCTACCAGGACCCGCCCCAAGGCCAGCGCTTGGTGCGCCTGTGCTTTGCCAAACGCGAGGAGACGCTGCAGCAGGCAGCGAAAAAACTATGCGTGATCTGAATGCATTGCCCGACCTGAACATCGCCTTGATCCAGACCACCCTGGCCTGGCACGACCGCCAGGCCAACCTCGAACATTTCGAGGTGCTGCTGGAGCTGGCCAGGGGCGCTGACCTGATCGTGTTGCCGGAGATGTTCACCACCGGCTTCTCCATGGCCTCGGCAACCCTGGCCGAGCCGGAGCGCGGCCCGACCCACCATTGGCTCCAGGCCCAGGCTGCCAAGTACAACGCGGTGATCACCGGCAGCGTGATTATCCAGGCCGCCGACGGCAGCCACCGCAACCGCCTGTTGTGGGCACGGCCGGATGGCGAAGTGCTGCATTACGACAAGCGTCACCTGTTCCGCATGGCAGGGGAGCACGACCACTACACGCCGGGCGAGCGCCAAGTGCAGTTCGAATTGAAAGGCTGGCGCATTCGCCCGCTGATTTGCTACGACCTGCGCTTCCCGGTGTGGAGCCGCGACGCTCACGACACCGACCTGCTGCTGTACACCGCCAACTGGCCCGGTGCCCGGCGCCAGCACTGGAACCGCCTGTTGCCGGCGCGCGCCATCGAGAACCTGTGCTACGTGGCGGCGGTGAACCGGGTGGGTACCGACGGCAAGGGCTTTGCCTACACCGGCGACAGCCAGGTGCTGGACTTCCAGGGCGAGACGTTGCTGAGTGCGGGGGAGGCGGATGGGGTGTTTCAGGTGAGCCTGAGTGCTGCGGAACTGGCGGCGTATCGCACTAAATTCCCGGCGAACCTGGATGCTGATACTTTCCAGTTTGTCTGACTGACCGCAATCGCGGGCAAGCCCGCTCCCACATTTGGAATGCATTCCCCTGTGGGAGCGGGCTTGCCCGCGAAGAGACCATCAGCATCACCCAAGACCCCAAACAAAAAAAGGCCCCTGGATTCACACCCAGGGGCCTTTCGCATTTCAGCCGTCAGCTTACGCCGCCTTGGCTTCCTGCTGGCTCAGCGAGCGATTCAAAGCGCTGAACAGCGCCTTGAAGCTGGCAGTCGTGATGTTTTCATCAATACCTACACCATGCACCGGGCGTTCGCCGTTCACACGCAGTTCGATGTACGCCGCGGCCTTGGCGTTGGTACCCGCACCGATGGCGTGTTCGTTGTAGTCCATGATCTCCACGCCAATCGGCAAGCCGGCCACCAGTGCTTCCAGGGCGCCGTTGCCTTTGCCTTTCCAGTGCAGGTTGGTTTCGCCCTGGCCTTTGCCGGAAACTTCCACCTCGACAAAGCTGTTGCCGTTCTCTTCCTGCAGGCGATGGCTGACCAGCGCGTACGGGGTGTTGGCTTGCAGGTATTCACGCTGCAGCAAGGCGTAGATCTGCGGCGCCGTCATTTCCAGGCCCACACGGTCGGTTTCGGCCTGTACCACCTGGCTGAATTCGATCTGCATGCGGCGCGGCAAGCTGATGTCGTACTCCTGCTCCAGCAGGTAGGCGATGCCGCCCTTGCCCGACTGGCTGTTCACGCGGATCACCGCTTCGTAGCTGCGGCCGATGTCGGCCGGGTCGATCGGCAAGTACGGCACTTCCCACAGCGCGCCGTCTTTCTGCTGAGCGAAGCCCTTGCGAATCGCGTCCTGGTGGGAGCCAGAGAAGGCGGTGTGGACCAGGTCGCCGACATACGGGTGGCGTGGGTGAACCTGGATCTGGTTGCACTCTTCGACGACTTTACGCACGCCGTCAATGTCGGAGAAGTCCAGCTGCGGGTCCAGGCCCTGGGTGTACATGTTCAGTGCCACGGTGACGAGGTCGACGTTACCGGTACGCTCGCCGTTGCCGAACAGGCAACCTTCGACGCGGTCGGCGCCGGCCATCAGGCCCAGCTCGGTAGCGGCCACGCCAGTGCCACGGTCGTTGTGGGTGTGCAGGCTGATGATCACGCTGTCACGGCGGTTGATATGGCGACCAAACCACTCGATCTGGTCGGCATAGATGTTCGGCGTGGCGCATTCAACGGTGGCCGGCAGGTTGAGGATCACCTTGTGCTCAGGCGTCGGGTTCCATACCTCGATCACCGCGTCGCAGACTTCCTTGGCGAACTCCAGCTCGGTGGCGCTGAAGGTTTCCGGGGAGTATTCGAAGGTCCACTGGGTTTCTGGCTGTTGTGCTGCGTACTTGACGAACAGCTTGGCCGCGTTGACCGCAATGGCCTTGATACCGTCCTTGTCCTGGTTGAATACGATGCGGCGGAAGGACGGTGAGGTAGCGTTGTACAAGTGCACGATGGCCTTCTTGGCACCGCGCAGGGATTCGAACGTACGTGCGATCAAGTCTTCACGGCCCTGGGTCAGCACCTGGATGGTGGTGTCCTCGGGGATATGGTTGTCTTCGATCAGGGTGCGCACGAAGTCGAAGTCGGTTTGCGAAGCCGCCGGGAACGACGCTTCGATTTCTTTCACGCCCACCGCTACCAGGGTCTTCCAGAAACGCAGCTTTTTCGCCGCGTCCATCGGCTCGATCAGCGACTGGTTGCCATCACGCAGGTCGGAGCTGCACCAGATCGGCGCTTCGGTGATGGTTTTCGACGGCCAGGTACGGTCTGGGAGATCGATAGTCGGGAACGCGCGGTACTTCGAAGACGGGTCTTTGAGCATGCTCATCGGGAAATCCTTTGTAGTAGGGGCCGAGAAAAGGCGGCCTGCCGAGTAACTATTGTTTGGGATAAAACGTGGGACGAGGCAGATCGATTCAGCCTGGCAGTCGTGCGCTGACGAGGCACAGGCTGCGGTGCTGGCGGAGCTGAATGAGGGTGTGAGAGGTTTTCATAAGCCCAACCCTAACCGCCGAGGTGAAAGATGGCAAGCAGTCGAGAAAAATTGAGAGAAGTTCTGCTATCCCCGCCTTGTACGAGATTTTATTGCTGTTTTTTGTGAAGGGTTATGTTTTGTTTGCGCTGCATTTGTTGGCCGCGCAATAGGGGCGACAGGTCTGACGCCATCGCAGGCAAGCCAGCTCCCACAGTCGGGGGGTGTTCCCTTGTGGGAGCCGGGCTTGCCCGCGATGAGGCCAGTAGCCTCACCCTTCATATCAAGGCTGGAACGCGCCGATAAAGATCGCCGGGTCGACCCGTGCATCGTTGAGGCTGATGTTCCAGTGCATATGCGGCCCGGTGGCGCGACCCGTCGAGCCGACCTTGCCTACTACTGTGCCGCGGGCCAGTTGGTCGCCGACCTTCACGTCGATCTTGGACATGTGGCAGAACATGCTGATAAAGCCCTGCCCGTGGTCGACGAATACGGTGTTGCCATTGAAAAAGTAGTTGCCGGTCAGGATCACCTTGCCGGCTGCCGGGGTCTTGATTGGCGTACCGGCGCCGACCGCGAAGTCCAGGCCCGAGTGCGGGTTGCGCTCTTCGCCGTTGAAGAACCGGCGCACGCCAAACTTGCTCGACAGCGGCCCGTTGACCGGTTTATCCAGCAGCAGGTTGCTCGGTGTGTTCGGGCTGAAGCTGCGGTAGGCCTTGAGCTGCACCGCCAATTCACCCTCGATGCGCTTGAGCTGCGCCGGGTCCGGGTTCACCTGGCTTTTGTTCTTCAGGGTGATGTGCTGTTCGGGATACTTCTTGAAACCCACCACAAACGGCAGGTTCTGCGTGCCGCTGATAACGCGCTGGGTGCCGGGCTTGACGGTCAGCGGGATACCGACGATCGCCAGCCAGTTGTTCTGTTCCTTGACCACCAGCACGGGCCGGTTCAGGTACGTGGCCTTGGGGGCGGTCGCCGCCGTGCCCAGGTCGACCACCGCCACGCCACCGGGCACCGGCTTGTTCAGCAGGCGGGTGATGTAGCTGTCGGCGTGGGCATTGAAGGTCAGGCAAGCGAGCATCAACAAACCGAGAAAACGTGGCATCGATCAATCCAGTAACGAAAGGGTGACGGGTGTCAGGTGGTTGTCTTCCACCCGCACCTGCAATTGGCCTTCACCCAGGCGTGCAGTGAGACGCTGGCCGGTGTGGGTCTGCGCGGCATTGCGGATGGCCTGGCCACGCTCGTCCAGCAAGATGCTGTAGCCACGGCCCAGGGTCGCCAAGGGGCTGATCACGTGCAGCGTCTGCACCTGGCTTTGCAGCTGCAGGCGGCGCGCCTTGAGGCCTTCGCGCATGGCGCGGGGCAGGCGTTCGGCGAGGCTGTTAAGGCGCTGGCGCAGCAGGGCCAACTGGCGGCCCGGGTGTTGGCCGGCGAGGCGGGTTTCCAGGCGGATCAACCGCTCGCGGCGGGTATTGAGGCTGCGCTCGAACGCACGGCGCAGGCGCATGTCCAGGTCATCCAGACGCTGGGCCTGTTGGCGCAGGCGTTCGCCAGGGTGACGCAGGCGACGGGCCATGCCCTCCAGGCGCAGGCGGTCGTGGCTCAGGCGATTGCGCATCAGCATCACCAGGCGGCGGTGCAGGTTTTCGACCTGGCGCACCAGGTGGCTAGCGTCTGGCGCGAGCAGTTCAGCTGCGGCGGAAGGCGTAGGGGCGCGCACGTCGGCGACGAAGTCGCTGATGGACACATCGGTCTCATGCCCGACGGCGCTGACGATTGGTGTGACGCAGGCGTCCACCGCACGGGCCACGGCTTCTTCGTTGAAACACCAGAGGTCTTCCAGCGAACCGCCGCCACGGGCCAGGATCAGCGCATCGAAGCCCCGCGCATCCGCCAGTTTCAAGGCGCGCACAATCTGCGGGATCGCTTCGCGGCCTTGCACGGCGGTGGGGATCAGGGTCAGTTCAACGTTCGGTGCACGGCGGCGGAACACGCTGATGATGTCGCGGATGACCGCGCCGGTCGGCGAACTGATGATGCCGATGCGACGAGGGTGCGCCGGCAGTGGCACCTTGCGCTCGGCGCTGAACAGGCCCTCGGCGCTGAGTTTTTCCTTCAGCGCATCGAACGCCAGGCGCAGCGCGCCATCACCGGCCGGCTCCACGGTATCGAGGATCAGTTGGTAATCACCCCGGCCTTCGAACAGCGAGACCTTGCCCCGCACCTTCACCGCCAGGCCATCCTTCAACGCCTGGCGTACCCGCGCGGCGTTGTTGCGAAACAGTGCACAACGCACCTGCGCGCCGCTGTCCTTGAGGGTGAAATACACGTGGCCGGAGGCCGGGCGGGCGAGGTTGGAGATCTCGCCTTCGACCCAGATATTGGTGAACACGTCTTCCAGCAACACCCGCGCGCGGCCGTTGAGCTGGCTGACAGTCAGGACTTCGCGGTCCAGGCCCAGGCGGGCAAAAGGATCTTTAATCATGGGCGGCAGTTTATAGGCAATCGTGCAAGGTTTGACAGAACTGCTCTACCAGCGCACTGGGTGTCTGTGCGCATGCCAGGGCAACGGTGCTGAGGCACTCCGGGTCGGCCAGGGGCAAAAAGTGCACATTGGCCGGGGCGATGTCCTGCATGGATTTTGGTAACAAGGCAATTCCGAAGCCGGCCTGAATCAACTGCAGCTGCGTGGTCTTGCGCGACATGACCCGCGCTGCTTTGGGGAAAAATCCGGCGCGCATGCATAACTCGGCTGACAGGTAACTCAGGCCTCCGCGCTGGGGATGAGGGATCGAAATAAACGCCTCATCCTTGAGCTGCGCCAGTTCGACCGGTGTGTCGCTGTGCGCCAGCCGATGGTTGGGCGGCACTGCCAGCAGCAGTTGTTCGCTGTATAACGGCACGATCCGCACGCCTTCACGCTGGCGCAACACGGGCAGGCGCAACAGCCCGACTTCCAGGCGCCCGTCGGCGATTTCCTCCAGCTGCGCCTCGGAGGACAGTTTGACGATATCCATCGACACCCCCGGGCAGCGCTCCAGCCAGGTGCTGATGCCTTGCAACAACGGGCCGCTCATCGGCACTGTGCTGGAGTGGCTAAGGCGCAGCGTGCCCAGTTCGCCATTGCCCACTTGCGTTGCCATTTCGCTGGCCTTGAGCAACTCGCTCAGCAGGTTGCGTGCGCGGGGGTAAAAGGCCTCGCCCGCCGCGGTCAGCCGGGGTTGGCGTGCCGTGCGTTCGAACAGCGGGGTTTGCAGCTGGGTTTCCAGCTCCTTGATCTGCCGGCTCAGGGCCGATTGCGCCACGAACAGGCGTTCGGCGGCGGCACTGAAGCTGCCGCTGTCGGCGATTTCAACGAAGTAGCGCAGTTGGCGGGTTGAGATCACACGTCATGCCTTTTCGAGATGGGTGGAGGGCTTTGAAGATATTAGTCGCAACACTCGCCGATGGCTAAAGTGATCGCCACGTCGAATAAGGAATAGCCATGAGCCCGGTTGAGCTGATGAGTCAGTGGTCGTTTGGTGGTGTGGAGTGGCTGGTGATCGGCCTGGGCATCATCGTGGCGTATGTGGTGTTCGGCATTGCCGGCTTTGGCACGGCGCTGGTGGCGGGGCCGGTGCTGATCCTGTTCATGCCGTTGTCGAAGATCATCCCATTGCTGGTGCTGCTGGATTTTGTCGCGGCGTTCGGCAACCTGCTGCAATCACGGCGGGAGGTGAACAAGCCGGAATTGCTGCGCTTGCTGCCGTGCATGGCCATCGGTTGCACACTTGGCGTGGTGTTTTTGTTGAACCTGCATTCGGACCTGTTGCTGCTGTTGATGGGCCTGTTCATCAGTGCCTACGCACTCTATAGCCTGGCGGTGAAGGCTCGGCCGACACAACTGGCGGCCGGGTGGTCGATTCCCATGGGGACGGTGGGCGGCTTGTTTGGCGCGTTGTTCGGCAGTGGCGGCTTTTTATATGCGATCTACCTGAACAGCCGCCTGCCCAAGGACGCGGCGCGCGCCACGCAAAGCGCGTTGATCAGTTGCAGCACGGTGGTGCGCCTGAGCCTGTTCCTGATCGCTGGGGTGTATGCGGATTTGCCGCTGTTGATGTTGGCGCTGTGCCTGTTGCCGGCGATGGCAGTGGGGTTGTGGGTTGGGCGCAGGCTGACGATGCGTATGTCGCGGGAGGCGTTTGTGCGGTTGGTGACCTGGTTGGTGTTGGCCAGTGGCATTGCCTTGATAGGGCGGTACTTGAGTACTTGACCTGTGTGGGGTAGGGATTAAGCTGCCAGCCTTTAGGGCCCCTTCGCGGGCAAGCCCGCTCCCACATTGGAATGCGATCCCCTGTAGGAGCTGGCTTGCCAGCGATGGCGCCAGTGGCCACACCGCAGGACTCCCATGAATTCCCAAAGCATCCTTGTCCCGAAAATCTCCACCTTGCCCGTCCACGAACCCCGCGCCCGGGCGATCGTGCGTTGGCTGGTGCGCAAGAACATCATCAAGGAAGAACTGACCACCTGCGGCCGCACCGGAAACCGCATGGGCTACGCCCTGGCCGACGGCGCCCGCGCCGTGGTGCTGCACCCCCAGGCGCTGCCGTTCAACGAGCCGATCAATGGCCTGGAGATCATCTACAAGCGCTGCATCTATACCCCGGCCAAAGGCTTTCTTGAAGAAGCCGGCTGCCCGGAGTGCCGCAAGGAAGTCGGCGAGGCCCTGTTCGAAAGCCTGGAAGAGTGGATGCCCGGCTACACCGACAACTTCACCTGCCCGTTGTGCGGGCATGAAGATGACATCAACGGCTTCCTGTTCCTGCAGGAATGCGGCTTCTCCAACCTGGGCTTCATCTTCAACAATTGGGCTGAAGCGGGCTTCAAGCAAAGTTTTATCGACGAATTTGCCGACTGGCTGGACCAGAAGATGAGCTGGGTCAAAGTCGAGCTCTAATCTTCTGCCACCCAACCCTGTAGGAGCCCGGCTTGCCGGCGATGGCGTCCTCTGGTTTGGCACAAGGCTCAAGGGCCTCATCGCCGGCAAGCCGGCTCCTACAAGGCGCTGTTTTTCTCCATCTATCAGTATTACCAAGTTTGTCAGAGTTTTACATTGAGCCGGGCAGGGTGCATGTATATAATGGCGCGCTTCCATTTTCCCGCTCGGGAGCCCCCGCGATGCTGCGTATCAGCCAAGAAGCTCTGACATTCGACGACATTCTCCTAGTGCCCGGTTATTCCGAGGTGCTTCCTAACGAAGTCAGTCTCAAGACCCGCCTAACCCGTGGCATCGAGCTGAATATTCCCCTTGTTTCTGCTGCCATGGACACCGTCACTGAAGCCCGTCTGGCCATCGCCATGGCTCAGGAAGGCGGCATCGGCATCATCCACAAGAACATGACCATCGAGCAGCAAGCTGCCGAAGTGCGCAAGGTCAAGCGTTACGAAGCCGGTGTGGTGAAAGATCCAATCACCATCGAGGCCGACGCCACCGTGCGTGACCTGTTCGACCTGACCCGCCTGCACAACATCTCCGGTGTTCCTGTGCTGCACGATGGCGACCTGGTCGGCATCGTCACTTCCCGTGACGTGCGTTTCGAAAACCGTCTTGAAGTTACCGTCCGTGAAGTGATGACGCCGAAAGAGCGCCTGGTCACTGTCAAGGAAGGCGCCGACAAGAACGATGTGCGCGAGCTGCTGCACAAGCACCGTATCGAACGCGTGCTGATCGTTGACGACAAATTCGCCCTCAAGGGCATGATGACCGTCAACGACATCGAAAAAGCCAAGGCTTACCCGCTGGCCAGCAAGGATGACCAAGGTCGTCTGCGCGTTGGTGCAGCAGTCGGTACCGGCAAAGACACCGGTGACCGCGTTTCGGCCCTGGTGGCTGCGGGTGTTGACGTGGTGGTGGTCGACACCGCCCACGGTCACTCCAAAGGTGTGATCGACCGCGTGCGTTGGGTCAAAGAGAATTTCCCTGAAGTGCAAGTGATCGGCGGCAACATCGCCACCGGCGCTGCTGCCAAGGCCCTGGCCGAGGCGGGCGCGGATGCGGTCAAGGTCGGTATCGGCCCTGGCTCGATCTGCACCACGCGTATCGTTGCGGGTGTGGGCGTGCCGCAAATCAGCGCTATCGCCAACGTCGCCGCTGCCCTTGAAGGCACGGGCGTACCGTTGATCGCCGACGGCGGCATCCGTTTCTCCGGTGACCTGTCCAAGGCCATCGTGGCCGGTGCTTCCTGCGTGATGATGGGTTCGATGTTCGCCGGTACCGAAGAAGCGCCGGGCGAGATCGAACTGTTCCAGGGCCGTTCGTACAAGGCTTACCGTGGCATGGGTTCGCTGGGCGCCATGTCCCAGGCTCAAGGTTCTTCCGACCGCTACTTCCAGGACTCTTCGGCAGGCGCCGAGAAGCTCGTACCGGAAGGCATCGAAGGCCGTGTTCCTTACAAGGGCACCCTGAGCGCCATCATCCACCAGCTGATGGGCGGCCTGCGTTCCTCGATGGGCTACACCGGTAGCGCCAACATCGAAGAAATGCGCACCAAGCCAGAGTTCGTGCGGATCACCGGCGCCGGCATGGCTGAATCCCATGTCCACGACGTGCAGATCACCAAGGAAGCGCCAAACTACCGCGTAGGTTGAGGCTTCCAGCAAAACGTTAAGTAACCGGGGCTGTTCTTTCAGCCCCGAGTTGTTTCTGATTCATTAGACGAGACTGACTTCATGGCCCTCGACATTCACGCCCACCGCATCCTGATCCTCGACTTCGGTTCCCAGTACACCCAGCTGATCGCCCGCCGCGTGCGTGAAATCGGCGTGTACTGCGAACTGCATCCGTTCGACATGGACGACGAAGCGATCCGCGAATTCGCACCCAAAGGCGTCATCCTCGCCGGTGGCCCAGAGTCCGTGCACGAAGCCAACAGCCCGCGTTGCCCGCAAGCCGTATTCGACCTGGGCGTGCCTGTCTTCGGTATCTGCTACGGCATGCAGACCATGGCCGAGCAACTGGGTGGCAAGGTTGAAGGTTCCGAGCTGCGTGAATTCGGTTATGCCCGTGTGGACGTGGTCGGCAAGAGCCGCCTGCTGGACGGCATCGAAGACCACGTCGACGCCGACGGCCTGTTCGGCCTCGACGTGTGGATGAGCCACGGTGACAAAGTCACCAAGATGCCGGAAGACTTCCACATCCTGGCCAGCACCCCGAGCTGCCCGATCGCCGGCATGTTCAGCGACGAGCGTCGTTACTACGGCGTGCAGTTCCACCCGGAAGTGACCCACACCAAGCAAGGCGGCCGCATCCTGTCGCGCTTCATCCTCGACATCTGCGAGTGTGAAGCCCTGTGGACCCCGTCGAAGATCGCCGAAGACGCCATCGCCCAAGTCCGTGCGCAGGTCGGTACCGACAACGTGCTGCTGGGCCTGTCCGGTGGTGTTGACTCCTCCGTGGTTGCTGCGTTGCTGCACAAGGCCATCGGCGACCAACTGACCTGCGTCTTCGTCGACAACGGCCTGCTGCGCCTGCACGAAGGTGAGCAAGTGATGGCCATGTTCGCCGAAAACATGGGCGTCAAGGTGATCCGCGCCAACGCCGAAGATCAGTTCCTGAACAACCTGGCCGGCGAGTCCGACCCGGAGAAGAAGCGCAAGATCATCGGCCGCACCTTCATCGACGTATTCGATGCTCAGTCCAACAAACTGGACAACATCAAGTTCCTCGCCCAGGGCACCATCTACCCCGACGTGATCGAGTCGGCCGGCGCCAAGAGCGGCAAGGCCCACGTGATCAAGTCCCACCACAACGTGGGTGGCCTGCCGGAGGAAATGAACCTCAAGCTGGTAGAACCGCTGCGCGAACTGTTCAAGGACGAAGTCCGCCGTCTGGGCCTGGAACTGGGCCTGCCGTACGACATGGTCTACCGCCACCCATTCCCGGGCCCGGGCCTGGGCGTGCGCATCCTGGGTGAAGTGAAGAAGGAATACGCCGACCTGTTGCGTCGCGCCGACCATATCTTCATCGAAGAACTGCGCAAAGCCGACTGGTACCACAAAGTCAGCCAGGCGTTCGTGGTGTTCCAGCCAGTGAAGTCCGTTGGCGTTGTCGGCGATGGCCGTCGTTACGCGTGGGTCGTGGCCCTGCGTGCCGTAGAAACCATCGACTTCATGACCGCCCGTTGGGCGCACCTGCCATACGAATTGCTGGAAACCGTCAGCGGCCGGATCATCAATGAAATCGAAGGCATCTCGCGCGTGACGTATGACGTGTCGAGCAAGCCGCCGGCGACGATTGAGTGGGAGTGATCCTGCGCTAGCAGGTGAGTGCTGAATAACAAAACCCCGGCCATGCGCCGGGGTTTTGTATATCTGGAATACGATAAATCAAACGCCTCGATTCTCTGTAGATACCGTCTTGACCCT
>NZ_JACAOY010000012.1:0-288045 GCF_013385985.1 Pseudomonas sp. B6002
CCAGTTCAAGCCGGCTCCTACATTGGTTCTGCGGTGTGAGGGAGGGGCGGTTACAATGCCGCTCCACCGAGGAGCCTTGATGACTGCCCTGCTTAACGACTGGCGCCACCGCCCTACCCATCGCCGCGTCTGGGCCCTGGCCGCGCCGATGATCCTGTCGAACATCTCGGTGCCGTTGGTGGCGCTGGTCGACAGCATGGTCATCGGCCACCTGCCCCATGCCCATCAGTTGGGTGCGGTGGCCGTCGGCGCCAGCTTGTACACCTTTCTCGCCTGGGCCATGGGCTTTTTGCGCATGGGCTCCACCGGTTTTGCCGCCCAGGCCGCCGGGCGCAATGACGGCGCGGCGCTGCGGCAGATCCTGCTGCAAGGCCTGTTGCTGGCGCTGGGGCTGGCGATGCTGCTGGGCACGGTGGGCATTCCCTTGAGCCACCTGGCCCTGGAATGGATGCAACCCTCCCCCGAACTCAATGAACTCACCCGCGAATTTTTCCACACCCGCCTGTTCGGCCTGCCCGCCGCGCTGGCCAGCTATGCGCTGGTCGGCTGGTTCCTCGGTACGCAAAACGCCCGTGCACCGTTGGCGATTCTCCTGACCACCAACCTGGTGAACATCGCCCTGAACCTGTGGTTCGTCCTGGGACTGGACTGGGGCGTTGTCGGCTCGGCGCGTGCGTCGGTCATGGCCGAATGGACCGGCGCCCTGCTCGGCCTGGCCCTCACGCAAAAGGCCTTGCGCGCCTACCCGGGGCATATTGCCTGGGCGGCGCTGAAGGTCTGGGAAAGTTGGCGCCCGCTGCTGGCGGTGAACCGCGACATCTTTATCCGCAGCCTGGCGCTGCAGTCGGTGTTTTTCATGATCACGGTGCAGGGCGCACGCCTGGGCGATGCCACCGTGGCGGCCAATGCGCTGCTGCTCAATGGCCTGCTACTGACAGCCCACGCGCTAGACGGGCTGGCCCATGCCGTCGAAGCCCTGTGCGGCCACGCCATCGGCGCCCATGACCGCCAATCCCTGCGCCGTTCACTGGTGGTGGCCGGAGGTTGGTCGCTGATCGCCAGCCTCGGCTTTGCCTTGCTGTTCACCTTCGCCGGGCACCTGTTTATCGCCATGCAGACCGATATCCCCAGCGTGCGCGAAACCGCCGACATTTACCTGCCGTATCTGGCGGTGCTGCCACTGATTGCAGTGTGGAGTTACCTGCTGGACGGCTTGTTCATTGGCGCCACCCGAGCGCGGGAGATGCGCAACGGCATGCTGCTCACCGTGGCCCTGACGTTGCCATTCGCCTGGACGTTGCAGGGCCTGGGCAACCATGGGCTGTGGATCACCTTCCTGCTGTTCATGGCCCTGCGCAGCCTTACTTTGTGGGCGATTGCGTGGCGCCTGAACCGGCAGAATCAGTGGCTTGGATAAACGCGGTCACACGGTCCAGCACCGGCGCCAGCCAGCGTAGCGGCCGGGAGATTGAAGCCACCAACGTCGCATGGCTGGTCTTGGTGAAATAGGACACTTGGACGGGCACGCCAGCGGCGCGCAACTTGCTCGCCAGGCCATCGGTGTTACGCGTTGGGTTGACCAGGCTGTCGTCGGTGGACGCGAGCAACAGCGCAGGCGGCGCACCGGCGCTGACGTGGTTGATCGGCTGGGAGTCGAGCGGTGAGTCCGGGAAGAAGAACACCGGCCGCACATCTCTGTTCTCAATCGGCAGGAAGTCATACGGCCCGGCCAGGCCGATCCAGCCTTTGAACACCGAAGGCGACAAGCCCACTTCATTCAGCCAGCGCGCATCCAGCGCCAGCATCGACGCGTTATAGGCGCCGGAGCTGTGGCCCATCACGTAGAGCTGTTTTGGGTCGGCGCCGAACCCAGCGATGTGCTTGTAGGTCCAGGCCACCGCCTGGGCGCCGTCCTGGAGAAAGGCGGGGTAACGCACTTGCGGGTAGAGTCGGTAGTCGGCAATAACGACGACGATACCGCGTGAGGCCAGGGCTTCACCGACGAAACCGTAGTCGTCCTTTGAGCCGCTGTTCCAGCTGCCGCCATAGAAAAACACCACGACCGGGGCATTGGAGATCGCCGGGGCGGGTCGGTAGATATCGAGTTTCTGCCGGGGATCAGTGCCGTAGGCAATGGCAGAAGTTTTGGTGAAGGTACTGGAGGGGGTGAGTGCGTTGAGCACATTGATGGGGGAGCAGGCTGCCAGGAAGGCGGCGAGTGCCAGGGTGAACGCTTGCAGGAGCTTGCTCGACATCATTCACCTCGACTATCACCTGTAGGAGCCGGCTTGCCGGCGATGGCGTCCTTGAAATACTTGCACGTCTCAAGGGCCTCATCGCCGGCAAGCCGGCTCCTACAAGGTCGGTGTTGTCAGGAAGACAGGTACGACGAACGGGTCAGGCCCAGGCGCAACGCGTCGAGGAACTGGGTACGTTCACTCGCGCTGATCTTCGCGCTCGCACACTTGTCACGGTAGTGCGTCATCAACTCCTCCGGCGACAAGTGCACGTAGCGCAGCATGTCTTCGATGGTGTCGTGGGTCTCGATCCCGGCGCTGTACACCGAGCCGTCTTCACGCTGGTAGATGTTCACCGAGTCGGTGTCACCGAACAGGTTGTGCATGTCACCCAGAATCTCCTGGTAAGCACCCACCAGGAAGATACCCAGCAAGTAGTCCTCGCCTTCGTTCAAGGCGTGTACCGGCAAGCTGGTCTCGATGGACTGCTCGTCGACGTACTGCTTGATCTTGCCGTCGGAGTCGCAGGTCAGGTCTTGCAATACGGCACGGCGCAGCGGCTCTTCGTCGAGACGGTGCAGCGGCAGGATCGGCAATACCTGGCCGATGGCCCAGGTGTCCGGCAGGCTCTGGAATACCGAGAAGTTGCAGATGTACTTGTCGGCCAGCTTGTCGTTGAGTTCGTCCAGCACTTGGCGGTGCGAGCGCTGGCGGGCTTTCAACGAGTTGTGCAGGCGGCGGCACACGGCGAAGTAGCACTGTTCGGCCAGGGCTTTTTCCGCCAGGGTCAGCTTGCCGTCGGCGTACTGTGCGGCCACGTCGCTCATGTAGTGGGTGGCGCGCCAGTAGGTTTCGGTGACCATCTCGATGTCGGTCGGGCCGAGCAGGTCCACCAGCCATTGCACGGTTTCCGGCAGGGCTTCCTTGTTTTCGATTTCCGGCACGTCGTCGTTGTGTTTCTCGACGTCGGTGACCTGCACCACCAGCATGGCGTGGTGGGCGGTCAGGGAACGGCCGCTTTCGGAGAAGATGTGCGGGTGCGGCAGGCTCTGCGCATCGCAGAATTCCTTGAGCATGCCCACGACCACGCCCGCGTAGTCGTCCATGTCGTAGTTGATGGAGCTGGCGTTACGCGAGTGCGTACCGTCGTAGTCCACGCCCAGGCCGCCGCCGACGTCGATGTGGTCCACCGGCAGGCCGAGGTTGCGCAGTTCGCCGTAGTAACGGATGGCTTCCTTGAAGCCGTGCTGGTAGTCCGCCAGGTTGGCGATCTGCGAGCCCATGTGGAAGTGCAGCAGACGGATGCCCTGATCCAGGCCCGCCGCGCGGAAGCGCTCGACCACGGACAACAGTTGCGCCGCCGACAGGCCGAACTTGGACTTCTCGCCACCGGTGTCCGCCCACTTGCTCGACGCCAACGACGACAAACGCACGCGCAGGCCAACCTGTGGCTTGACCTTGAGGCTCGCCGCCTCTTCGATCACCAGGCCGACTTCGGATTCTTTCTCGATCACGATGAACACGTTGTGGCCCAGCTTCTGGCCCATCAGCGCCAGGCGGATGAACTCACGGTCCTTGTAACCGTTGCAGACGATGGTGCCGCCCTTCGGCGCCAGGGCCAGCACGGCCAGCAGCTCGGGCTTGGAGCCGGCTTCCAGGCCGATGGAGACGTTCTGGGTGGCGATGATGTTCTCGATCACCGCTTCCTGCTGGTTCACCTTGATCGGGTACAGCGCGGTGTACTTGCTCTGGTATTCCAGGCGCTCGATGTTCGCATCGAAGGCGCCGGTCAGCTGGCGTACACGGTCTTGCAGGATGTCGGGGAAGCGCACCAGCAGCGGCAATGACAGGCCGCTCTTGCGCAGCTCGTCGACTTGCTCGTACAGGTCGACGGGCGTGCTGTTCGGGCCGTTCGGACGGACTTCAACGCGACCGGCATCATTGATCGCGAAATACCCGCCCCCCCAATGGCGAATCCCGTAAACACTGCGGCTGTCCGCAACTGTCCATTGGCTGCCATCGTCTTTGCGTGTGCGTCGTACGGACATCGAAGTCCCCTATAAATGAAGTCGAAGGCACCGCCCCTCTCTGAGGCTGGCGCAGTCTAAAGAATGAAAATGACGATTTGCCTGCGTGGAAGGTAGGACCCCACACGCAGGACAGAGTTTAGACACAGGTCGGGAAGAGGCTTTCAGCCGCCGGACTTCTTGGCCTTGTACCCGAGCTTGATCAGCTCGGCCAACAGCAACTCGACGTGATCGCCCTGGATCTCGATGACGCCGTCTTTCAACGCGCCGCCGGTGCCACAACGCTTTTTCAGCGTGGTGGCCAGTTCTTTCAGGGCATCCTCGGCCAGCGGCACGCCGGTGATGGTGGTCACCGTCTTGCCGCCACGGCCCTTGCTCTCGCGTCGCACGCGGGCAATACCGTCGCCTTGGGGGATCAGGGTCTGTTTACAGGTACACGAATCCACGGGCTGACGACAGTCCGGGCAGTGTCGACCTGCGTCGGTGGAAAATACCAGGCCACCAAGGGCGGCGAAGGATGCGGCTTTTTTGGCCACCGGCAATCCTCTTGGGAGGACAAAGACTGATCGGCCCCTGCAAAGAGGTGACCGACCGCGAAGCCCCACTCAGGCAGGGGCAGCGCTACCGTACCACCAGGGTTCAACCCTACCTGTAGGAGCCGGCTTGCCGGCGATGGCGATCTTGAGGACGCCATCGCCGGCAAGCCGGCTCCTACAGTGAATACGGGGTGAAGCTGGGTGGTACGGGTGAAAAGTCGCGCAGTGTAACGGCAAAAAGCCCCGTTGCTAAGAGCCAAATGGCGCCAATTTATGCAACTTTAGCGACGTGAAGCGAGATAACGCCGCAACCCCTCTTGAGCGTCCGGGCAGTAGGGCTTTTGTTCGGCCTCCTGCAGGACAATTTCAAGGGGTAGAAAGCGCGCTTCCATGACTTCTTCGGGCTGCAGGCGCAGGGGGCCATCCCAGACCGCCGAGTAGGATTTGCACCACAGCCGGCTGTCGCCATCTTCAAAATAGAAATGGTCGTGCTCGGTCAACACCACCCCGCCGACGCCCAACTCTTCTTCAAGCTCACGGGCTGCCGAATCGGCGTAGCTCTCGCCGGCCGCCACCATCCCACCCGCTGCCGTGTCCCAGAACCCGGGATACATGGCTTTGCTCAGGGTGCGCCGATGCACACACAGCTCGCCGGCTGAATTGAACAGGAAGATAAAGGTGCAACGGCCAATCAGGCCGCGCTGGCGCAGGTCGGCGCGAACGAGGGCGCCGAGCAGGTTGTCCTGCTCGTCGACCCAGCAGATCAGTTCAGCATCGGAGGCCGCACGGTGCGCGGCCTCTTTTTGAGTGGCGTCCATCATCAACCCTGGTTGAGGAGCTGACGCAAATCGATCACTGCAGCGTTGGCCCGGGAAATGTAGTTAGCCATGACCAGCGAGTGGTTCGCCAGTACACCGAAACCACTGCCGTTAAGAATCATAGGACTCCATACCGGCTCCTGCGAGGCTTCCAGCTCACGAATGATCTGGCGCACGCTGACGGTGGCGTTTTTCTTGGCCAGTACATCGGCAAAATCCACTTCGATGGCGCGCAGCAAGTGAGACAAGGCCCACGCCTGGCCACGGGCCTCGTAGAACACGTTGTCGATCTGCATCCAGGGGGTTTCCACCACTTCTTCATCGACCTGCGGCACTTCACCCGGGGCCAGGGCCTCGGTTTTCAGCGCCGTGTTCAACTTGACGCGACCCACGCTCGCCGACAGGCGTTGCGACAGCGAACCCAGGCGAGTGGCGACATCACCCAGCCAGTTGTTCAGGTTGTCGGCACGCGCATAGAACAACGCGCCCTTCTGGTTCGGGTCCGACAGACGCGCTTCGTAGCGGCTCAGGGAGTTGATGCCTTCCTGGTATTCCGACTCGCTGGACGGCAGCACCCAGCTCTTGTTGTCGAAGTTGAAACGCGGCTCGGCCTTGGCCAGGTCGGCGTCTTCAGCCGACTGCGACTGCGAACGGGCGAAGTCTTTGCGCAGGGCGCGGGTCAGGTCGCGCACCTGCACCAGCACGCCGTATTCCCAGCTCGGCATGTTGTCCATCCACAGGCCTGGCGGGAAACGGTCGTTGGAAATGTAGCCACCGGGCTTGTTCAGCAAAGTGCCGACCACGGTCTTGAGGGTTTCGACGGTGGTGAAGCCCACCACCATCTGCTTGCCTTCCTTCTCGGCGGCCAGCTGGGCGTTCTGCTGGACCGGGAACAGCGCCGGTTCTTCGCTCCAGTACCAACCCAGGGCGCCGGTCACCAGCAGGTACAGACCCAGCACACTAAGCAAGGCCTTGCTCATCAGCAGGTTGCGAAAATAGCTGCGGTTGGCCGACTTGGGCTCAGGGGCGGGGCCTTTGGCAGTGCCTTCGCGGTTTTTCCAGTCCAGCATGGCGATATCCTTTCAATCACTTGAGTTCATGCACGTCAATGGTCCGGGTGCGTTCAAACACTCCGACCACAACCCTACCCCATCGTGCCCATCGGCGCGGGGCTTTTAACCGAAAGTGGCGTGCGAGAGATGTTCGACTATAAAGGATGCACGCTTTTTACGCTGCGCGACCATGAGGTCAAAAACTGAATCACACAGACACGTACTTAATTGACGTATGACACTCATGTAACAGAAAAGAGGTGCTAGCATAGAGCCATCAGTCGACCTCAGCATGCACCCTAACTAGTAGTCAGGATATGACCGAGCCAGAAGACCCCAGCCGTGAGCGTCTCAAGCACCATTTTGCCCAGCGGGTAATTCATCAGGCACGTCAAATTCTTGAGATCTGGCAGCGCCTGCAACGCAGTGAATGGTCGAACGCAGACTTGTCCGAACTCAGCGAAGCCAACTTGCGCCTGCTGCGCTTTGCCGAGCGTTTCGAACAACCGGAACACGGCCAGTTGGCGCGGCATATCGGCGAGTCCCTCAAGGCGGTGGATGAAAACCGCGGGCGCCTCAGCAGCCATCTGATCACCGAACTCAACCGCTTGATGCAACGCCTGTCCCGCACCGGCCTGCGCCAGGGCGACCAGCTGGAACAAACCTTCCTGCCGCCGATGCGCAAGCCGATCTACGTGATGCTGGCCGATCACGACCGCGCCGAGCGCCTGGCCAAGCAGCTGGAATTCTTCGGCATGAGCGCCCAGTCCCTGGACAGCGTGGCGGCGTTCCGTGCGTCGATGGCCGAGCGCTTGCCTTCGGCGATTGTCATGGACGTGGATTTCTGCGGCACCGGCCTGGGCCTCACGCTGGCCGCCGAAGCCCAGGAAGGCCTGGAGCAGAAGCTGCCACTGTTGTTCTTCAGTCTGCACGAAACCGACACCCCAACCCGCCTGGCCGCCGTGCGCGCCGGGGGCCAGGAGTTCCTCACCGGCACGCTGGAAGCCTCAAGCCTGCTGGAAAAGATCGAAGTGCTGACCTGCGTCGCCCAGTACGACCCCTACAAAGTGCTGATCATCGACGACTCCCGGGCCCAGGCCCTGCACACCGAGCGCCTGCTCAACAGCGCCGGCATCGTCACCCGCACACTGATCGAGCCGATCCAGGCCATGGCCGAGCTGGCGGACTTCCAGCCCGACCTGATCATCCTCGACATGTATATGCCCGCCTGTACCGGCACTGAACTGGCCAAGGTGATCCGCCACAATGACCGCTATGTCAGCGTGCCGATCATCTACCTGTCGGCCGAGGACGACCTGGATAAACAGTTGGACGCCATGAGCGAAGGCGGCGACGACTTCCTCACCAAGCCGATCAAGCCGCGCCACCTGATCACTACCGTGCGCAACCGCGCCGCCCGTGCGCGCAACCTGAAAGCGCGAATGGTGCGCGACAGCCTGACGGGCCTGTACAACCACACCCATATCCTGCAATTGCTCGAAGACTGCAGCTTCCGCGCACGTCGCGAGAACAAGCCGCTGAGCTTTGCCATGCTCGACATCGACCACTTCAAGCGGGTCAACGATAGCCACGGCCACCCCATGGGCGACCGCGTGATCAAAAGCCTGGCGCTGTTTCTCAAGCAGCGTTTGCGCAAGACCGACTATATAGGGCGCTACGGCGGTGAAGAGTTCGCCATCGTGATGCCCGACACTGACCTGGAATCGGCCTGCAAGGTGCTGGATGAAATTCGCGGGCGCTTTGCCGAAATCCACTACCCCGCCCAACCGCAGGATTTGTGGTGCACCTTCAGTGCTGGCCTGGTGGAGCTGTGCGACGGTTCCGACAGCCTGATGATGGCGGCCCAGGCCGACGAGGCGCTGTACCGCGCCAAGGATGCCGGGCGCAACCGCGTGCAAGCCGCACGCACGTCAAAGCAAAGTGCCACCTTTTCACCGGAATCCACTGATTCCGTCATAACCTTGTAATGAAAACGCAATAACTTCAGGCACTTATCTTTTGCTGTCGGTTGAAACCACGCATGCGCCTGAAGCTGCTGACCAATCTCAATACCCTCCTTCTAGTGGCCGTGTGCCTGGCACTTGGGGCGACACTCTGGTGGTCGCAACGGGCGCTGGAGCGGCCGTACTTGCTGATGGAACGCTACCTGGGCCTGTCCCAGAATTTTCAGAACCACGCCGCGCGCAACATTGACGACTACCTGGCCAGCGGCGACGCCCTGCGCTTGAGCAGTGCCAGCCAAAGCCTGGAAAACCTGTTGCAGCACCTCGACGATTTGCCGGTCGACCTGGCGCAAAGCCTGCGCCCGAGCCTGGTAGACCTCGATGGTTTCAGCAAAACCGACCTGCTGGCCGCTGGCAAGCTGGCGGGCGACCCGCAAGCCTTGCTGCTGCAAGCCGAACGCGAACTGGGCGCGAACCTGGAGCAACTGAGCCAGTACGCCATAGGCGTGAATACACCTGAGGCTGCGCGCTACCTGCCGCCGCTGTTGGCAGCGTCCCAGCATTTGGGCAAGTTGTCCCTGGCCCGCGGCAAGCTGGTGAGCAGCGGCCGCGCCGAGCTGGCCGATGATGTGGAGCGCGAGATCACCAACATCCGCGCCCAGGCTGACCTGCTGGCGCAGTTGCCACTGCTGGGGGTGACCGCCGCCGCCGAATCGAGCAGCGATGATTTCTCGGCCATGATGGGCCTGGAAAACAGCGAAAAAACCGTCGCCCAAGACACCGGCGTCGACCTCAAGCGCGAACTCAACAGCCTGTTGACCCGCTACCCCGCCGAACTCAAGCGCACCCGCGACCAGATCCAGCAACGGGCTGACCTGGCCACCGCCACCCACCTGAAAATCAAGGCCGTGCAGGAAGCCATCGCCGGCCTGGAACCCGTGGTGCGTGCCCAGCACGGCAAGATCCAGGGCGAAGTGCGCCTGATGCAGGGCGTGATGATCGGCCTGATCCTGCTGATCGCGCTGTTGATCGACACCCTGCAACGCCGCCTGGCCCGCGTGCTGACCAACCTGGCCCCGGCCCTGTCGACCTGGGCCGAAGGCGACTTCAGCCAGCCGATCGCCCTGGGCAAGACCAACCGCGAGTTGCACGATATAGAAGCGTCCCTTAACCGCTTGCGAGCCTACCTGGTGGACCTGGTGGGCACGATTCGCGGCAATGCCGAAGAAGTCGCCGGCAGCAGCCGCGCGCTGGCGGAACTGAGCAGCGGCCTGCATGACGGCGCCGAACGCCAGGCCGGGGATACCGCGCAGATCCGTGATTCCCTGGGCGAACTGGAGGCGACCATCCAGCAAGTGGCGGGCGATGCCAGCCAGGCGGCCGGTGCCAGCCGCAGTGCCGGCCAGGCGGTGGAGCACGGCCAGCGGGTCATCGGTTTGAGCCTGACCGGGCTGCATGCCTTGGTGGGTGAAGTGCAGCAAAATGCGCAGATGATCGAGAAACTTGCCGAAGAGTCCGCCACCATCGGCGGTGTACTCACGGTGATCCGCTCGATTGCCGACCAGACCAACCTGCTGGCCCTCAACGCCGCCATCGAAGCCGCCCGCGCCGGTGAGGCCGGCCGTGGTTTTGCCGTGGTGGCCGACGAAGTGCGTTCCTTGGCCCAGCGTACCGCAGGCGCCACCGCCGAAATCCAGACCCTGATCGCCGGCCTGCAAAGCGCCGCCCACCAATCGGTGGAAGGCATGCGCGCCCAGGTTGAACATGCCGAAGCCACGGCCCAGCAGGCCCAGGCGGCCGATGGTGCGCTGGATGAAATCGTCGGCGCGATTCAGACCATTTCTGAAACCGCCGTGCGCATCGCCGATGTGACCGCGCAGCAGAGTGGTGCCGTCAGTGAAATCCGTGACAACAGTGAGCGAATTCACCAGCTGGGCGAGGACAACCTGCTGCGTATCGGGCAGGGCCGTAGCCAGGGTGAGCATTTGCTGGTGTTGGGTGGGCATCTCAACACGGCGGTGAAAGCCTTCCGCGTGTGACGCGATCCCGAATCAAATAGAGATCAACCTGTGGGAGCTGGCTTGCCTGCGATAGCGGTGGATCAGGCAACCTATCCGGCGCTGACATACCGCTTTCGCAGGCAAGCCAGCTCCCACATTGATCTGCGTCTACCTCATCACCGTGTTTCCAATGACCGGATACGAGGCCACAGTCACAAATTTCGCGCTATCCTCGCTAATCGTGCTGCCTACTGCATAGAACTGGACAGTCACAAAGGCTTTGCGGCATAGTCGCCGGGTTCTGCCGTACCCACATCAATAACAAGGAACAGCCGATGGCGACCTTTCTGGTTCTACACGGACCCAACCTGAACCTGCTCGGCACCCGTGAACCGGGCGTCTACGGGGCAGTCACCCTGGAACAGATCAACCTCGATCTGGAACGCAGGGCCCGTGAAGCCGGCCACCATCTGCTCTACCTGCAAAGCAATGCCGAGTACGAATTGATTGATCGCATCCACGCCGCGCGTGGCGAAGGCGTGGACTTTATCCTGATCAATCCCGCCGCTTTTACGCACACAAGTGTTGCATTACGTGACGCGCTGCTGGCGGTGAGCATCCCATTCATCGAAGTGCATTTGTCGAACGTGCACAAACGCGAAGCTTTCCGCCATCACTCCTACTTCTCCGACGTTGCGGTAGGTGTGATCTGCGGCCTTGGCGCCAGCGGTTACCGACTGGCCCTGGAGGCCGCCCTGGAACAACTTGAACAACCGGCCAAGCGCCCCTGACCGACCCTTGGGAGTTGATGATTCATGGATATCCGTAAAGTTAAGAAACTGATCGAACTGCTGGAAGAATCCGGTATCGACGAGCTGGAAATCAAGGAAGGCGAAGAGTCCGTACGGATCAGCCGTCACAGCAAGACCCCGGCTCAACAGTTCTACGCACCGCAAATGCAAGCACCGGCTCCAGCCGCTGCTGCTCCGGCCGCCGCGCCTGCTGCCGCCGCTGCACCTGCCGCCCCGGCCGCGCCTGCGCTGAACGGTTTCGTGGTCAAGTCGCCAATGGTCGGTACCTTCTACCGCACCCCGGCACCGACCTCGCCAGCCTTCGTTGAAGTCGGCGCAACCGTGAAAGTGGGCGACACCATCTGCATCGTTGAAGCGATGAAGATGATGAACCACATCACGGCTGAAAAAGCCGGCGTCATCGAATCCATCCTGGTAGAAAACGGTCAGCCGGTTGAGTACGACCAGCCGCTGTTCACCATCGTTTGAACCGCGGAGTGCCTTCGATGTTGAAACCTGCGAAGAAACTGGAAAAAGTCCTGATCGCCAACCGCGGTGAGATCGCCCTGCGAATCCTGCGCGCCTGTAAGGAACAAGGCATCAAGACCGTCGCTGTTTACTCGACGGCCGACTCGGAACTGATGCACGTGAAACTGGCGGACGAAAGCATCTGCATCGGCCCGCCACTGGCCACGAACTCGTACCTGAAAGTCCCAAGCATCATCGCCGCGGCAGAAGTGACCGGCGCTACCGCTATCCACCCAGGCTACGGTTTCCTCGCGGAAAACGCCGACTTCGTCGACCAGGTGGAAAAATCCGGCTTTACCTTCATCGGCCCCAAAGCCGAGACCATTCGCCTGATGGGCGACAAGGTCTCCGCCAAGGAAGCCATGATCGCGGCCGGCGTACCCACCGTTCCAGGTTCCGACGGCCCACTGCCTGAGGACGAGGAAACCGCTCTGCGCATTGGTCGCGAAGTCGGTTACCCGGTGATCATCAAGGCCGCCGGTGGCGGTGGTGGTCGCGGCATGCGCGTGGTGCACAAGGAAGAAGACCTGATCGAAGCCGCCAAGCAGACCCGCTCCGAAGCCGGCGCCTGGTTCAACAACCCGATGGTCTACCTGGAAAAATACCTGACCAACCCACGTCACGTGGAAGTGCAGGTATTGTCGGACGGCCAGGGCCACGCCATTCACCTGGGTGACCGCGATTGCTCGCTGCAACGTCGCCACCAGAAGGTACTGGAAGAAGCCCCGGCACCGGGCCTGGACGAAAAAGCCCGCCAGGAAGTTCTGGCTCGCTGCGTCAAGGCGTGCATCGACATCAACTACCGTGGCGCCGGTACCTTTGAGTTCCTCTACGAGAACGGCCGCTTCTACTTCATCGAGATGAACACTCGTGTGCAAGTAGAGCACCCGGTTTCGGAGATGGTCACCGGTATCGACATCGTCAAGGAGATGCTGAGCATCGCCGCTGGCAACCCGCTGTCCTTCACCCAGGACGACGTGAAGATCCACGGCCACTCCCTGGAGTGCCGGATCAACGCCGAAGACCCGAAAACCTTTATCCCAAGCCCTGGCCTGGTCAAGCACTTCCACGCGCCCGGCGGCAACGGCGTACGTGTGGATTCGCACCTGTACAGCGGCTACAAGGTTCCGTCCAACTACGACTCGCTGATCGGCAAGCTGATCACCTGGGGCGCCACCCGCGACGAGGCCATGGCCCGTATGCGTAACGCCCTGGACGAAATCGTGGTTGACGGCATCAAGACCAACATCCCGCTGCACCGGGACCTGGTCCGTGATGAAGGCTTCTGCGAAGGTGGTGTGAACATTCACTACCTGGAACACAAGCTGGCTAACCAGTAAGTGACCACCCACAAAAAAGCCGCCCTCGGGCGGTTTTTTTGTGGGTGGCCACTTACGTGTAGGAGCCGGCTTGCCGGCGATAGGCCCGCAAGCCCTGCATCAACTTCACGGCCGCCATCGCCGGCAAGCCGGCTCCTACAATTTCAGGATGGATACATTCCTCTGTGGGAGCGGGCTTGTGTGGGAGTCGGGCTTGCCCGCGATGCAGTCGCCTCGGAGTATCAGTAATACCGAGGTGATGCTATCGCAGGCAAGCCAGCTCCCACACAAGCCCGGCTCCCACATTTGTTATGTGTACACCCCTCCCGCCGCTCGCGTAAACTTGCGCCCTTTCGCAGCCCCGCTGCGCTGCACATTCAATTTTTTCAAAGGTGCCCGCCATGCCTTGGCTGCAAGTCCGTCTCGCCATCAGCCCAGAACAAGCCGAAACCTATGAAGACGCTTTCCTCGAAGTCGGCGCTGTATCGGTAACCTTCATGGACGCCGAAGACCAGCCGATCTTCGAGCCGGAACTCAACACCACCCCGCTGTGGTCCCACACCCACTTGCTGGCCCTGTTCGAAGACGGCACCGATGCCGCCAGCGTACTGGCCCACATGGAACTGCTCACCGGCGGCCCGCTGCCCGAGCATCACAGCGAAGTCATCGAAGACCAGGACTGGGAACGCAGCTGGATGGACAACTTCCAGCCCATGCGTTTCGGCCAGCGCCTGTGGATCGTGCCAAGCTGGCACGCCGCGCCGGAACCGGATGCGGTCAACTTGCTGCTGGACCCGGGCCTCGCGTTCGGCACCGGCACCCACCCCACCACCGCGTTGTGCCTGGAATGGCTGGATGGCCAGGACCTGACCGACAGCCACGTGCTGGACTTCGGCTGCGGCTCGGGGATCCTCGCGATTGCCGCACTGTTGCTGGGCGCCAAAGAGGCGGTGGGTACCGACATCGACGTGCAGGCCCTGGAAGCCTCCCGCGATAACGCCGGGCGCAACAACATCCCTGAAGGCAAATTCCCGCTCTACCTGCCGGAGCAATTGCCGCAGGTGCAGGCCGATGTGCTGGTGGCGAACATCCTCGCCGGCCCGCTGGTGTCCCTGGCCCCGCAACTGTCGAGCCTGGTCAAGCCGGGCGGGCGCCTGGCGCTGTCGGGCATCCTCGCTGAGCAAGGCGAAGACGTCGCCGCGGCCTATGCGAAGGATTTCGAGCTGGACCCTATCGCCAACCGTGATGGCTGGGTACGCATCAGCGGTCGTCGGCGCTAGAATGAGCGCTTGCCTGAATCGGATGGCCGCATGACCGACAGTTTCGTCACCCAGTGCCCGCATTGCCAGACCCGCTTTCGCGTCAGCCACGCCCAGTTGAGCGTGGCCCGTGGCGTGGTGCGCTGCGGCTCGTGCCTGCAAGTGTTCAACGCGGCTCGCCAGTTGCTGGAGCAACGCGCCAGCGCATCGGCCCCCGAAGCGCAGAAGCCGGTTGCCGCCGAGCCAGTGCCCGACGTTGCGCCTGAAGCCACCCCGCAGGCACCGCGAGCCATCAGCCAGAAGCAGTGGACGGCCGAAGAGCTGGACCTGGACAACCTGGACCTGGACGAAGAACTGGCCAAGCTGGAACGCCGCGAGATTCAGCACACCCTGCCCGTTGGCGCAGACCGGCGTCAGCCGGGCGCCGATCGTCGGCAAAAGGAAGAGCCCCTCAGCGCCAGCCGCGATTCGGTCAAGGCCGAAGAAGAGAAATGGGCCGCCAGCCTCTTCAGCGAACCACCCGAAGAGCGCGCCGCCGCCGCCGAGATCGAGCCTGAACCAGCCAAGGCACCTGCGGCCAGGCAGCGCACCGAACCGTCCATGTCGCTGCACATCGATGACCTCGACGATGAGCCCACCCTGCGCTCGACCGTGGACGACGAAGACATCGACCCGCCCTTCAGCCCCGTCACCCACGGCGAGGACGACGCCGAGCCCGAAGAGCGCCCCCAGCCTCGTCGCAAACAACGGGCACGCGGCCCTGCCAGCGTTCACGACGATGTGCTGCAGGACCTTGAAGACGACCCCTTGCACCTGTACGCACAAAAGCGTCCATCGGGCTGGGGCCGCCGCCTGATCTGGCTGCTGCTGGTGCTGATCGCTGCCGCCGGTCTGGCGGGCCAGTACATCGCCTATCAATTCGACGACCTGGCCCGCCAGGACGCCTACCGCCCGTGGTTCCAGGAACTGTGCCCGAAAGTGGGGTGTACGGTGCCATCGCGGGTGGATATCGCCCATATCAAGAGCAGCAACCTCGTGGTGCGCAGCCACCCGGACTTCGCCGGGGCGCTGGTGGTGGACGCCATCATCTATAACCGCGCCACGTTCTCCCAGCCCTTCCCGCTGCTGGAACTGCGCTTTGCCGACCTGAACGGCAACCTGATTGCCAGTCGTCGCTTCAAGCCTGCCGAATACCTCAACGGTGAACTGGCCGGCGTGAGCGAAATGCCATCGCAGACACCGATCCACATCTCCCTCGATATCCTGGATCCAGGCAACAAAGCCGTGAATTACAGCCTGAGCTTCCACTCGCCCGAGTGAACCGGTTCATGCACGAAGGTTTGACGGCGGCATATTGACTTTGCCGTGCTCGACCAAACCGACGGCGATAAAGAAATAACTGTTCAGATTTTATCCAATTCAGCCTTTATCCAGTCATCGAGAGCGGGTATCATGCCAACCCTTTTTCGAACTCTAATGATCCGGCCCCACAACAGGGAAGTCCTATGTCGGCGGTACGCATCGGCCCATACACATTGCAAAACGGTTTGATTCTCGCCCCGATGGCGGGTGTCACCGACCAGCCCTTTCGTCAGCTGTGCAAGCGTTTGGGCGCAGGTCTTGTAGTCTCGGAAATGGTCACCAGCGACATGAGCTTGTGGAACACCCGCAAATCGCGCATGCGCATGATCCACGAAGGTGATCCCGAGCCCCGCTCGGTGCAGATCGCCGGTGGTGATGCACAGATGCTGGCGGACGCGGCCCGAGCCAACGTGGAGCTGGGCGCACAGATCATCGACATCAACATGGGCTGCCCGGCCAAGAAGGTCTGCAACAAGGCCGCCGGTTCCGCCCTGTTGAAAGATGAGCAGTTGGTTGCCGAGATCCTGCAGGCCGTTGTCGCCGCAGTCGATGTGCCGGTCACCCTGAAGATCCGTACCGGCTGGGACCGGGACAACAAGAACGGCCTGACGGTGGCGAAGATCGCCGAACAGGCAGGAATTACAGCGCTGGCGGTGCATGGCCGCACCCGCGCCGACCTTTACACCGGTGAAGCCGAGTACGACACCATCGCCGCGATCAAGCAGGCGGTGTCGATGCCGGTCTTTGCCAATGGCGATATCGACTCAGCCGAAAAAGCCCGGCGCGTACTCGACGCAACCGGTGCCGATGGTCTGTTGATAGGCCGGGCCGCCCAGGGGCGGCCGTGGATTTTCCGTGAGATCGAGCATTTTCTGCGTACCGGCGACGTGTTGCCGGCACCGGAGCTGATCGAGGTGGAACGTATTCTGCTAGAGCATCTGGCCGCCCTGCACGCCTTCTATGGGGACGTGATGGGAGTACGCATTGCTCGCAAGCATGTCGGCTGGTATCTCGCAACCCTGCCGGGCGCCAGGGAGTTTCGCGCCCACTTCAATCGTTTGGATGATACGGAAGCACAGTGCGCCAACGTTCGTGAGTTCTTCAGCGAGCGTTACAAGAGCCTGGGGACAGGGGACGGAGAGGGGGTGGCCGCATGACGATGATGACCGAGACTTTAGTGAGTGGAACAACACCCGTGAGCGACAACGTCAATTTGAAACAGCACCTCAACACGCCGAGCGAAGAAGGCCAGACCCTTCGCGGGAGTGTCGAGAAGGCGCTGCACAATTATTTCGCCCACCTTGAGGGCGCTTCCGTCACGGACGTGTACAACCTGGTGCTCTCCGAAGTCGAGGCGCCGCTGCTCGAAAGCGTGATGAACTACGTCAAGGGCAACCAGACCAAAGCCAGTGAGCTGCTGGGCCTCAACCGTGGCACCTTGCGCAAAAAGCTCAAACAATACGATTTGCTGTAAGCATTCAATCAAACCAGAAAGGCGCCCGCGTAAAAAACGGTCGCCTTTTTTGCTGACTCCTTTGCTTTTGATGGAAATTGAAATGACCGACCAGACTACCCGCCTGCCGATCCGCCGCGCCTTGATCAGCGTTTCCGACAAGACCGGCATCCTCGAATTTGCCCGGGAGCTGGAAGCCCTGGGCGTGGAAATCCTCTCCACAGGCGGGACCTTCAAACTGCTGCAGGACAACGGCGTGGCCGCAGTAGAAGTGGCGGACTACACCGGTTTCGCAGAGATGATGGACGGTCGGGTCAAGACCCTGCACCCGAAAATCCACGGCGGCATCCTTGGCCGTCGCGGCACCGACGACGCCATCATGGCCGAGCACGGCATCAAGCCGATCGACCTGGTGGCCGTTAACCTGTACCCATTCGAAGCCACCATCAACAAGCCAGGCTGCGACCTGCCGACGGCCATCGAGAACATCGATATCGGCGGCCCGACCATGGTGCGCTCGGCAGCCAAGAACCACAAAGACGTGGCCATCGTGGTCAACGCCAGCGACTACGCCAACGTGCTGGAAAGCCTGAAAGCCGGCGGCCTGACCTACGCCCAGCGTTTCGACCTGATGCTCAAGGCATTCGAACACACCGCGGCCTACGACGGCATGATCGCCAACTACATGGGCACGGTTAACCAGGCGGCTGAAACCCTGTCGACCGAAGGCCGCAGCCAGTTCCCGCGCACCTTCAACAGCCAGTTCATCAAGGCCCAGGAAATGCGCTACGGCGAGAACCCGCACCAGAGCGCGGCGTTCTACGTTGAAGCCAAACCCGCCGAAGTGGGCATCGCCACCGCGACCCAGCTGCAAGGCAAAGAGCTGTCCTACAACAACGTGGCCGACACCGACGCCGCGCTGGAATGTGTGAAGAGCTTCGTCAAGCCGGCCTGCGTGATCGTCAAGCACGCCAACCCGTGCGGCGTGGCCGTCAGCCCGGACGCCGAAGGCGGCATTCGCCAGGCCTACGAACTGGCTTACGCCACCGACACTGAATCGGCTTTCGGCGGCATCATCGCCTTCAACCGTGAGCTGGACGCTGAAACCGCCAAGGCGATTGTCGACCGTCAGTTCGTTGAAGTGATCATCGTCCCAAGCGTGAGCGAAGAGGCCCGTGCCATTGTCGCCGCCAAAGCCAACGTGCGCCTGCTGGCCTGCGGCGAGTGGTCGGCTGACCGCGCTGCTGCCTGGGACTACAAGCGCGTCAACGGCGGCCTGCTGGTACAGAGCCGCGACATCGGCATGATCGGCAGCGAAGACCTGAAAGTCGTGACCAAGCGCGCCCCGACCGAGCAAGAGATCAACGACCTGATCTTCGCCTGGAAAGTCGCCAAGTACGTTAAGTCCAACGCCATCGTCTACGCCAAGAACCGCCAGACCATCGGTGTCGGCGCCGGCCAGATGAGCCGCGTGAACTCGGCGCGTATCGCCGCGATCAAAGCCGAGCACGCCGGTTTGCAGGTGGCGGGCTCGGTGATGGCCTCCGATGCGTTCTTCCCGTTCCGCGACGGCCTGGACAACGCGGCGAAAGCCGGCGTGACCGCCGTGATCCAGCCAGGCGGCTCGATGCGCGACGCAGAAGTGATTGCTGCTGCTGATGAAGCCGGCATCGCCATGGTCTTCACCGGTATGCGCCACTTCCGTCACTAAAAGCACGACTGTAGGAGCCGGCTTGCCGGCGATGGGGCCTTTGAAACCTGTGGTGATTCAGAGGCCGTCATCGCCGGCAAGCCGGCTCCTACAGTGTGTGGTGTTCCCCAGAATTCAGCGTCATCCGAGGTTTTTGAAATGAATGTTTTGATCATTGGCAGCGGTGGCCGTGAACACGCCCTGGCCTGGAAAGTTGCCCAGGACCCACGCGTCCAGAAAGTCTTTGTTGCCCCGGGCAACGCCGGCACCGCCATTGAAGCCAAGTGCGAAAACGTCGCCATCGACGTCCTGGCCCTTGAGCAACTGGCTGACTTTGCCGAGAAAAACGTCTCCCTGACCATCGTTGGTCCGGAAGTGCCGCTGGTGGCTGGCGTCGTGGACCTGTTCCGCAGCCGTGGCCTGGACTGCTTCGGCCCGACCGCAGGCGCCGCCCAGCTGGAAGGCTCCAAGGCGTTCACCAAGGACTTCCTGGCGCGCCACAAAATCCCGACTGCCGACTACCAGAACTTCACCGAGATCGAGCCGGCCCTGGCTTACCTGCGTGAAAAAGGTGCGCCGATCGTGATCAAGGCCGACGGCCTGGCGGCCGGTAAAGGCGTGATCGTCGCCATGACCCTGCAGGAGGCCGAAGACGCCGTTCGCGACATGCTCGCCGGCAATGCCTTTGGGGATGCGGGTTCGCGCGTGGTGATCGAGGAATTCCTCGACGGCGAAGAAGCCAGCTTCATCGTGATGGTCGACGGCAAGAACGTGCTGCCGATGGCCACCAGCCAGGACCACAAACGCGTCGGCGACGGCGACACGGGCCCTAACACGGGCGGCATGGGGGCTTACTCCCCGGCCCCGGTCGTGACCAGCGACGTGCACCAGCGTGTGATGGACCTGGTGATCTGGCCGACCGTGCGCGGCATGGCCGACGAAGGCAATGTGTACACCGGTTTCCTGTACGCCGGCCTGATGATCGACAAAGCCGGCAACCCGAAAGTCATCGAGTTCAACTGCCGCTTCGGCGACCCGGAAACCCAACCGGTGATGCTGCGCCTGCAATCGAGCCTGGTGCTGTTGGTGGAAGCCGCCCTCGCCCAGGCGCTGGACAAGGTCGAAGCGCAGTGGGACCCACGTCCGAGCGTCGGCATTGTGCTGGCCGCCGGTGGTTACCCGGCCGACTACGCCAAGGGCGATGTGATTGAAGGCCTGGACGCGGCTGCTACGCTGGAAGGCAAGGTGTTCCATGCGGGCACCGCGCTCAAGGATGGCAAGGTGGTGACCGCAGGTGGCCGCGTGTTGTGCGCCACCTCGATGGGTGCCAGTGTCGACGCCGCGCAGCAACAGGCGTACAAACTGGCCGCAGCAATCGATTGGAAAGGCTGCTTCTACCGCAAGGACATTGGCTACCGCGCCATTGCCCGTGAACGTGGCGAGAACAGCTGAACAGCTACACTTGCGTAGCTATCCGTTCGGTTAGGCAAGGGCCTCTGGCCCTTGCCGTACACATGTCGCCCCGCGCATAGTTAACCCGTGCATCAACCTACGAAGGGATTTCGCCGTGCGCTGGCTCAGGATCGCCATAGGTTTCACAGTCAGTCTGCTGACACTGCTCTGCTTGTTCCCGGCCCAGGCCGCCGCACAAGGCAGTGGGTGGGCAGTATTGCTTGATGAACAGGCCGACCTGCAACTGAGCGACATCCGTTCCGCCCGCTACACCAACCAATTCAGCCCCATCGAACTGGACCGCATTACCGCTGCGGAACCGGACGGTGCGTTGTGGGTACGATTCAAACTGCAACCCGGCAAGCACGAACAAGTGCTGCGGGTATTTGCGCCGGACCTGTCCCACCTGAGCCTCTACGTGCTCGACGGCGACACCCTGGTGGAACAACAAAGCACCGGCACCCGCCAGCCCCAGGCGGAACGCCCGCTACCCAGCAGCGACTTCATGTTGCCGATGCCCCAGAGCCCAAGGCCTCTCGAGGTCTATCTGCGCCTGGTCTCGGAACACGAACTGCGCCCCTACATCACCCTGGAGCCCGCCGTACTGGCTGCGGCCGACCAGAACCAGACCCTGATCTACGGGCTGCTGTTCGGCGTCCTGTTGATGCTGATCCTGCACAACCTCACACGCTTCGCCTATCACCGCTCGCGCAGCAGCCTGTGGCTGGCGGCCTGCGAAGTGCTGTTGATGCTCAGCCTGGCGCTGCTGCTCAACCTGGTGGGCCCATGGCTGCCGAACTGGCATGCGGTGCAAACCCCGGGCGCCTACCTGGCCTTGCTGCTCACCGCGCCGTGCGGGCTGATGTTCGCCTACCGTTTCTTCATGCCCCTGGGCCCGCACCCGCTGAACAAGCTGTTGATGGCCGACATCCTGTTCATCGTGCTGTGCGGCCTGCTGCTGTTGTTCGTCAATACCCTGCCGCTGAACATCATCACCTATGCGCTGGTGGCCCTGGCCGGCTTGAGCATGCTGTTTGTCTCGGCCTACCACTGGCAGAAAGGCTACCGCCCGGCGCGGCTGTTCGTGGCGGCGATGGTGGTGTTCAACATCGGCACGCTGATCATCCTGCCCGCGCTGCTCGGCCTCACGCTGGTGGCGCCGCAAGGCTTGATCGTGACCCTGCTCAGCTTCATCTGCCTCAGTGGCCTGCTGATGAGCCTGGCCCTGGGCGAGCGCCAGCGCGCGATTGTCGAGGCACGCTTCAGCCTCAGCCGTGACCTGGCCGCGAGCAATGCCGAGATCGCCGCCAAGGCCGAGTTCCTGGCGAAGATCAGCCACGAGATCCGCACCCCAATGAACGGCGTGCTGGGCATGACCGAATTGCTGCTGGGCACGCCGCTGTCGGTGAAACAACGCGATTACGTGCAGACCATCCACAGCGCGGGCAATGAACTGCTGACCCTGATCAACGAGATCCTCGACATCTCCAAGCTGGAGTCCGGGCAGATCGAACTGGACGATGTTCAGTTCGACCTCAACGCACTGATCGAAGACTGCCTGAGCATCTTCCGCGCCAAGGCCGAACAGCAGAACGTCGAGCTGATCAGCTTTATCCAGCCCCAGGTGCCCCGCGTCATCAGCGGCGACCCCACCCGCCTGCGCCAGGCACTCTTGAGCCTGCTGGAAAACGCCCTGCAGAAAACCGATGAAGGTGAAGTGCTGATCGTCGTCGCCCTCGATGAACGCAGCACCAAGCCACGCCTGCGCATCGCCGTACAAGACAGCGGCCTGCCGATGGAAACCGCCGAGCGCGAGGCGTTGCTGCACAGTGAACTGCACAGCAAGAACTTCCTCTCGGCTACACGTCTGAGCGGCCACCTGGGCCTGGTGATCGCCCGTCAGTTGATCCTGTTGATGAACGGCGAGTTCGGCATCAAGAGTGGCAGCCATCAGGGCAGCACACTGTGGCTGACCCTGCCACTGGACCCGGAACGCCTGGAGCACCCGACCTCCGACCTCGACGGCCCGCTCAAGGATGCACGTGTGCTGGTGGTGGACGACAACGACACGTGCCGCAAGGTGCTGGTGCAGCAATGCTCCGCCTGGGGCCTTAACGTCAGCGCCGTGCCTTCAGGCAAGGAAGCCCTGGCACTGCTGCGCACCAAGGCGCACCTGCGCGATTACTTCGACGTGGTGTTGCTGGACCAGAACATGCCAGGTATGACCGGCATGCAGCTTGCGGCAAAGATCAAGGAAGACCCGAGCCTGAACCACGACATCCTGTTGATCATGCTCACCGGCATCAGCAATGCGCCAAGCAAGATCATCGCGCGCAACTGCGGGATCAAGCGCATCCTCGCCAAGCCAGTGGCCGGCTATACCCTCAAGACCACCCTGGCCGACGAACTGACCCAACGCAGCAAGGGCGGCGTCCCGGTGCGCCCTGCGATCAGTCCGCCAGCGGCCGTCACCGTACCCAGCGACTTCCGTATCCTGGTGGCCGAAGACAACAGCATTTCCACCAAGGTGATCCGTGGCATGCTCGGCAAGCTCAACCTCAACCCGGACACCGCCAGCAACGGCGAAGAAGCGTTGGAGGCGATGAAGGCCCAGCGGTATGACCTGGTGTTGATGGACTGTGAAATGCCAATCCTCGATGGCTTCTCGGCCACCCAGCAGTTGCGCGCCTGGGAAGTCAGCCACCAGCGTATCCGCACACCGGTAGTGGCCCTGACGGCGCACATCCTCTCGGAACACAAAGAACGCGCACGCCAGGCCGGGATGGACGGGCACATGGCCAAGCCGGTGGAACTGTCGCAGTTGCGCGAGCTGGTGGAGTTCTGGGTCGCACAGCGCCAGCAACGCCCCGAGCACGCGCCTTCCTGACCTGAAATACGATCCCCCGTAGGAGCTGGCTTGCCGGCGATGGCGCTGCATCAGCCACCTATTCGTTGCCTGGCACACCGCTATCGCAGGCAAGCCAGCTCCCACATTTACGGCGTTTCGCCTGATAGACTCCGCAGACTTCTCTCATTGCGAGCCATCTCCATGCTCCACGTGTTATTCAGCGTCTACCTGAAAATGCTGGTGCTCTACAGCCCGTTCTTTGTGCTGTCCTGCTTCATCAGCCTGACCCGTGGTTACTCCAGCAAGGAGCGGCGGCGCCTGGCCTGGAAGGTCGCGTTGGCCACCCTGGTGTCGAGCGTGTTGCTCTACCTGTTCGGCCGAGTCATTTTCAGCGTGTTCGGCATCACCGTGGATGCCTTCCGCATCGGCGCCGGCAGCGTGCTGTTCATCTCCGCCCTGGGCATGGCCCAGGGCAAGTCGGCGGTGCAGACCGACAACGTGCAGCAAGACGTGACCATCGTGCCCCTGACCATCCCCCTCACCGTCGGCCCCGGCACCATCGGTGCGTTGCTGGTGATGGGCGTGAGCCAGCCACATTGGGATGACAAGATCACCGCCATTCTCAGCATCGCCCTCGCCAGCTTCACCGTGGGCGTGGTGCTGTACCTGTCCAACCGCATCGAACGCATTCTCGGCGACCAGGGCTTGCAGATCGTCAGCCGCCTGATGGGGCTGTTCGTCTGCGCCCTGGCCGCGCAAATCATCTTTACCGGGGTGCGCGGCTACCTGGTGCCCTAGATCCGGTATTTGGCGATTGCCAACTGCACTTTGTCGCCCGCACTTTCGCGCATCAGCCGGATGGTTTTTTCGTTGACCACCGAGGTATTCAGCACCAGGCAGGTCTGCCCGCTGAAGGCCTCGAACGAGGAACTGTCCCACTCCAGAAACGGCAACCCTACCTTTTTGCTCACACCATGGGCGCTGTAGGTGACCAGCACCATCGTCACCTCCCCGGCGGCTTCGGCGCATGAGGCCAGGCCGAAATCACCGCCCTGTTGCACCGTGCTGTTGCGTTTGAACAACTCGAACGACGCTGGCTGCTGCTTGAGTGATTCCAATGCATCCGCCGCCAGCTTGGGCAGCGCCGCCAGCAATGGCCCGGCCAGTGAGGTCGAGGCCAGCATCGCCGCAATCATGTTCAGTGCCGCCAGTTGCACCGTCAGGCCCTTGCCCGAACTCGAGACCCGCTCGAAGCTGCTGCGCACCGGCAGCCAGCCCAGGCTGACCATCACCTTGATAAATTCGTCGTACCAACTTTCCGTACCGCGATGCACCTTCAACACATCGCTCACATAGCTGCTGGCAAGCAAGTAGCTCTTGCGGATGTACTCGCGGTTGAGGGCGGACATGCCCTCGATAAACGAGATCACTCCGTTGTTCACCACGGCTGCATTGCTATCGTCTTCGGTATCCAGCGCCATGGGAGCACTGGCTCCCGGTGCGCCGGGCAGTTTGTAGGCGGCAATCAATTTACGCCGCTTCGCACTGAAGGTCCTTTTGTGATGTCGCTCCATTTTCCATTCTCCACAAGCGCCCCACATGGGGCTTGTGTTCACACTAGTCCAGTGGCGGTTGGGCTTTCTACGCAACAAACATCCCTTGCCCATGCACCTGAAACAGCATCGCCCAGCAATCCCGTGGCGTTCGCCCACGCCTTCCGGGCGTCATCGCGCAAAAAAAGAAAAAGCCCCGAATGACAACAGGAAAATCCCTGAAGCATTCGGAGCTTTCTGGCAGTGGCCGGAGCGTTTCAGGACGCCGGTTTTTCGCCGTACCAACGCGGGGTGTATACCCACTCACCGCCACCGGCACGCGGGAACACGCAGGTGGTGGAGGAGCCAATCAACACCATGGTGCGCATGTCCACCTGCTCCGGGGTCAGTTGCCCCAACGTGGTGACGCGCAGGCTCTGGCCCGGACGGCCGATATCGCGGCCCAGCACCACCGGCGTTTCGGGTGTGCGGTGCAGCGCGACGATTTCCAGGGCACGGCCCAATTGCCACGGACGCGAACGGGAGATCGGGTTGTAGAACGCCAGCGCCAGATCAGCCTGGGACGCCAGGTCCAGGCGCTTCTCGATGATCGCCCACGGCTTGAGGTTGTCTGACAGCGACATCACGCAGAAGTCATGCCCCAACGGCGCACCCGCCTGGGCGGCCGTGGCCAGTGAGGCCGAAACCCCCGGCAGAATCTCCAGGTCGACCTGATGCCAGGCCGGGTCGCTGGACTCGTGCAGCGCCTCGATCACCGCCGCAGCCATGGCGAACACACCCGGGTCGCCGGACGACACCACTACCACCGAACGGCCCTGGGCCGCCAGCTCGAACGCGTGGCGAGCCCGCTGCATTTCTTCGCGGTTATCGGTGCAGTGCTGCACTTGATCGTCGCGGAACGGCCCGGCCATGCGCACGTAGGTTTCGTAACCCAGCACATCGGTGCAGCGCGCCAATTCAGCCTTGACCGCCGGCACCATCAACTCGGCGGCACCCGGGCCCAGGCCAATCACCGCCAGGCGGCCACGCACGCGACCGACGTTAGCCAGGTCCAGCGGCTGCTCGGCAACGTCGATGACGATATCGGTCGCTTGGTTCACGCGGGTAAACCGCAGCGGCACCCCCAGCGCCGACGCCGCTTCATGCAGCGACGCTTCAGCCATCTGCGTGTCACTGGCCAACAGGCACGCCAGGGATTGCACGGCGATACCTGCGTCATGCAAAGCCGCGCGCACCCGCTCGGCCAATTGCGCGCCTGGCTTGCAGGTCACGCTCACGGTCTTTGGATAGATCAGCAACTCATTGGCCGCAGGCGTGCGCTCAGCACTGCCCACGTGGATCGCCAAACGTGCCTGTTGATCCTGCGGCAAGTTGGCCTGGTCCAACCACGGCGCAGCGCCTTCGATGCGCACACTTTCACCGGCCAACAGGTCGGAGACAAACCGCTTGCCCAGCTCCAGGTCGGCCAACTCATAGCCACTCGGCGGGTTGAGCAGGCAGGTGCCGAACCGCAACTCGCCACTGGTGGTGATCGCCGCAGCCACGTTCACCGCCGCAGCGATCTCCCGCGCCATGACGTTCACACCGCCCAAGCCACCGAGCAACGGCACCACGGCGCTGCCGTCTTCGGCAACGGCCAGCACGGCAGGCTCTTCGCCTTTCTCCAGCAACAACGGCGCCAGGGTGCGAATCACAATGCCCGCCGCACACAGCGCAATCAGCGGCGTGCCTTGCTGATAAAGCTGGCGCAGCGTCGCGCCGAATTCGCTGTAGAGCTGATCTGCGCCTTCGACACGCCCCGCCAGCCCATGGATCAGCGCGCCGGGGTAAACCTGCTGGATCTTGCGCGCAGTGGCCAGGCTACCCTGGCCCAAAATGACAATCGCCGGGCGCATCAACCTTGCCACCGTTCACCGGGCACGATGATCAGCGAGAAGTAAGGCGACGACGACGGGTCGACCTGATCCAGCGGCACGATCTTCTGGTTGGCCATGGTGGCGCGCTCCACATACAGCGCACGCCCGGCCAGACCGAGTTCTTCCAGCACCTGGCGCACCTTGGGGAAGTTGCGGCCCAGCTTCATGATCACCGCCGCGTCGGCGTCTGCCAGACGGCGCTTGAGGTCGTCATGGGGCAGCACGCCCGAGAGCACCGACAGGCTCTGGTTGCGGTACACCAGCGGCGCCCCCAGCACCGAAGCGCCGCCGAGCATCGAGCACACGCCCGGAATAACCTGCGCGTCATAACGCTCGGCGAGGCGGTCGTGCAGGTACATGTAGGAGCCATAGAAGAACGGGTCACCTTCGCAGATCACCGCCACGTCACGGCCGGCATCCAGGTGCGCTGCCACATCGACGCTGGCAGCGTCGTAGAAATCGCTGATCACTTGCTCATAGGACATCGGCGCGGGCAGCACTTCGGTGGTCACCGGGTACACCAGCGGCATCAGGGTCTGCTGTGGCACCAGGTGATCCTCGATGATGCCGAAGGCGTTGCCCTTCTTGCCCTTGGCCACGAAGTACGCCACCACCGGCGACTCGCGCAGCAGGCGCAGGGCCTTGAGGGTGATCAGTTCCGGGTCGCCGGGGCCCACGCCCAGGCCGATCAAACGTCCGCGTACCTGCATTATTCGACCTCCGTGGCCAGGGCATTCACCGCTGCGGCGGCCATGGCGCTGCCGCCCAGGCGGCCCTGCATGATCACGAACGGCACGCCTCGGCTGTCAGCGGCCAGCATCGCCTTGGATTCAGCGGCGCCGACAAACCCGACCGGAAAGCCGAGGATCAACGCCGGCTTGGGAGCACCGGCATCGAGCATTTCCAGCAGGTAGAACAACGCGGTCGGCGCGTTGCCGATCACCACCACGCTGCCTTCCAGGTGCGGGCGCCACAGTTCCAGGGCGGCAGCGGAGCGGGTGTTGCCCAGCTCACGCGCCAGCTCCGGCACGCTGTCGTCGCGCAGGGTGCAGATCACCTCGTTGTTGGCGGGCAGGCGCGCGCGGGTCACGCCTTCGGAGACCATCCGCGCATCGCACAGGATCGGCGCGCCGGCCGCCAGCGCATCGCGCCCGGCCTTACCCGCGCCTTCGGAGAACTGCAGGCCATCGATGGCTTCGACCATGCCACAGGCATGAATCACCCGCACCGCGAGTTTTTCCAAGTCGGCCGGGATGCGGTCCAACTTGGCTTCCGCGCGAATAATGGCGAAGGAGTTGCGATAGATCTCCTGACCGTCGCGGATGTAATCAATCATCGGTGTTGCTCCGTGGGCGGGCGCGCAGCAAGGCGCCCGTCGCTTCAATAGAAAGGGTGCGCGCGTGCAGCAGGCCAAAGCCTGGGTAGGCGGCATCGCGAAAATAGAGGTCGTAGTGGCCGGGGCTCACGGCCAGCAGGGTCACCGGCGCGGTGTGTGCGGCGGCGCAGGAACGCACGCAGCCAGACAGGTGCACATCGTGCCCGGTGTCCAGCGCGGCGAGTTGCAGGGCGTCGGCCTTGGTGTCGGCCAGGGCTTTGCCGCAGCCGCTGGAGCCGGTGCAGGCGGTCATGCGCGCCAGGGGTTGGTCGACTGAACAGAGAAAGCCCAGTTGCGCCAGGCGCTCAGTCACGGCCTGCGGTTTTTCGACATTGGGCAGCAGCACGCCCTGCCAAGGGGTGAAGCGCAGGGTGCCGTCACCGTATTCGCTGGCCAGTTGTGCGGCGCCGTTGAGCATCGTCGAATCCAGGCGACCCAAGGGCGCGATGGCCGCAACGTAGAACAGATTCTTTTGCGCTTGTGGATAAGTGCCCAGGTGCAGCGAAGCGCTGCTGGGCGGGCGTTTGAAGCCTTCGACTGGCAGCAAAGCCAGCGTGAGGCGGCTCAATAACTTATCCACAGCCAGATGACGCATGCGGGTTTGCTCGGGCGTGGCGAGGTCGAGAAACGCTTCCAGCACAGCCACCACCAGTGCATGCCCTTGATCCAACGGCACGGCGGCCACCGGCGCATCCAGCCCCGGGCAACCGGCCAGGCCGAAGGCGAGCAGCGTCTGGCCATCGCGCACGAACGCCGACAGCCACAGGTCATGGTGATGTTCGAGCATCGCCAGGGCTTCGCCGCCATCCAGTTGCACGGCGAACTTGGCCGACAGCTCGTGGAAACGCGGGTGGTTCTGCAGGGTATTCAGGATCTGTCCGGCCAGCGGGCGCGTGTCAAAGAGCATCTGCGGGTCGATGCCGGCGCTGGGGCTGAGCATCACGTTGCGCACGTCGTCACCGGCGGCGTTGTTGGGGCCAAGGCCTGCGGCCAGCAGCAGTTTGATCAAAGCGCCTTCTTCGGCGCCGATTCCTCGGATCTGCAGGTTGGCGCGATTAGTGGCCTCGATCACCCCGCCTGCATAGGCCTGGGCCGCTTCAGCCACCGCGTGGGCCTGCTCTGCGGTGATGGAACCACCGGCCAACTTGATCCGGCAAATGCCGCCGTCCAACGCCTGGACAATACGCAGCAACCCCGGACAAGCCGAGGGGCGCAAGGTATTCATAGCGGGCGTCTGGTTCACGGGGCTACCGGTTGACGGGTAAAGGCGCGGTATTATGCCTGCTTTGTCCGGCGGCATGAAAAGCCTGCCCGTCGGATGTCGTTCAAGGAATTCATATGTCGCCCTGGCTGACGGTTGTAGGCATCGGTGAAGACGGCTTCAAGGGGCTGGGCAGGAATGCCCGGCATGCCCTGTTGCGCGCCACGCGGATTATAGGTGCTCAGCGCCAGTTGGACCTGTTGCCGGTGTGTATTCGCGGCGCGCGTGAGTTGTGGCCGAGCCCGTTCTCGCTGGAGCCGGTGCTGGCAAGCCGTGGTGAGCCGCTGTGTGTGCTGGCCAGTGGCGATCCGATGTTCTATGGCGTGGGCGCAAGCCTGGCGCGGCAGGTAGCGGCGGATGAGTTGCTGATTTTGCCGGCACCGTCGTCGGTATCGCTGGCAGCAGCGCGGCTGGGTTGGCCGTTGCAGGATGTGGTGACGCTGTCCGTGGTCGCGCGGCCGTTGGCGGCGTTGAATGCGCATCTGGCGAGTGGCGTGCGGTTGTTGGTGTTGAGTAATGACGGTCGCAGTCCGGCCTTGATTGCCTCGCTGCTGGTTGAATCCGGGTTCGGGCCGAGCCGGTTGAGCGTGTTTGAACACCTGGGCGGTGCGGGCGAGAGGCGTATCGACGGTTTGGCAGGTGATTGGCAACACGCCTCAGTCGCTGACTTGAACGTGGTCGCCATCGACTGCGTGGCCAACATCCATGCTCCGCGCCTGTCGCGCCTCGCAGGCCTGCCGGACTCGGCCTTCAAACATGACGGCCAACTGACCAAGCGCGACGTACGCGCCATGACCCTCGCCCGCCTCGCGCCGATGCCCGGCGAACTGCTGTGGGATGTGGGCGCGGGCAGCGGCTCCATTGGCATTGAATGGATGCGCACTCACCCCAGTTGCCGCGCAGTGGCGATTGAAGCCGATGACGGTCGCCAAGGTCTCATCGAACACAACCGCGATGCGCTGGGTGTGCCCGGGCTGCAGCTGGTTCGCGGCAAGGCGCCGGAGGCGTTGCACGGTTTGGAAGCACCGGATGCCATCTTCATCGGCGGTGGCGTCACCCGTGACGGCGTGCTCGACACCTGCTGGCAACAGCTGCGACCGGGCGGACGGTTGGTTGCCAATGCTGTAACCCTGCAAAGTGAAATGGCCCTGATGAACTGGCGGGACAAGCATGGCGGCGAACTGACGCGCATCCACGTGGCCCAGGCGCAGCCGTTGGGAGCGTTTGATACGTGGCGCCAAGCGTTGCCGATCACCTTGCTGGACGTGGTCAAGCCGCTATGAAGCGCATTCTATTGCTGGGTGGCGTGACTGAGGCCTTGGCCATTGCGCGCACTTTGGGTCCGGAACATATCTACAGCCTGGCTGGCGTCGGGCGTGTGCCGACTGACCTGACCTGCCAGGTGCGGGTGGGCGGGTATGGCGGCGCTGAAGGTTTGGCGCGGTTTGTTCGGGATGAGGGAATTGGACTGATTCTCGATGCAACTCATCCGTATGCGGCGCAGATTAGCCGCAATGCGGCCGAAGCTGCGCAGCTAGGTGGCGTGCCTTGTTGGGCATTGCGGCGCCCGGCGTGGCAGCCGCAGGCGGGAGATGATTGGCGAGAGGTTGGCGATTGGGCCGCATTGATTGAAGCGCTCAAACCCTTCAAACGCCCGCTGTTCACGCTGGGGCGTGAGCCGTTGCAGCACCTCGACGAAATCCCCGTCGAACAGTTTTGGACGCTGCGCGCACTGGATGTGTACCCGGGGAATGACCGGTGCGAAGTAATCGGCGCGCGCGGGCCGTTTTTGATCGAGGACGAGCGTGCGTTGTTTGAGCGACGCGGCATTGATGTGCTGATCAGCAAGAACAGTGGCAGCACCGCGACGGAGCCGAAGCTGGAAGTGGCGCGGGAGCTTGGAATACCGGTGCTCGTCTTGAAGCGGCCGGTGTTGGCGCCGGTGGATCGGGAGTTCACCAACGTGGCTGCGGCGCTGCAGGCAATCACCACGCTCTAAACACCACTGATCCCCTGTGGGAGCGGGCTTGCCCGCGATAGCGTCCTGTCAGCCAACTCATCTATAACTGATACACCGCAATCGCGGGCAAGCCCGCTCCCACATTTGACCTGTGTTGTCAGGCCGCTGTTGTCGCCAGTCCGAACCCCGTGTGCACACGATCCGCCAGCAACTGCGCCAATTCAATCAACTGCGCAACGCCGAGCAACTCCTCTCGTTTCGAGCCCTCCAGGTTAAACGCAAGATCGCAGCTCAGCGCATTGGCTGAGGCGAGGGTTTCGCTGAGGTTGACCAGCAGGTCTTCGGTGCTGATGCCGTCGGCTACGGTGAATAGCCGGATGGGGGGATTGGGGGTGGGTTTGATCATTGTGAAGCTCCTTAGGAAAGTGGAGCTGCCACTGATTCGCCGCGACGCGATAGAGGGTGGCAGCTGTACGCAGGTTCGCGGACCGGTCCTAAGGAAACCCGGCATACCCGAAGGTATCCCGCGCACAGCCGCCATAGCGCCGCACAGTAGACGCTAAAAAAGCGCCAACTGAAAGCAGACGATGACGCTTAGCGTCCATAGGAACCCGGGCCGCGACGCCCGGCCGCTGAGTTTGCAGCGGTGTACGGAGACTAGGGATTGAGTTTCCTAGGGGCAACCTTAAAGGCTTGTCGGATATTTCTGCCGAGAGCTTCAAAGCTCAGCAGCACAAAAACCAAATAGGAACAGACCTACACAGGCACCGGAACCCGCTGGCTTCCGAGCCCCGCATTCCAATAGCGATGATTTTCAACATTTCGTCCACCGACGTTAAACATGAGGTTCATCGCATGACCAAGAAAACCCACACCCAGTGCTTAACTCGACCAACTGAACAAACGATTATCGAACACATAATCGCCAATTCCGAGTTTGCAGATGCGCTAAGCCTTGAAGCCGAGGCCCTGGAATCGGATGAACCCGCAGTCGCAGCGCGATTAAACCAATGGTTGGAAAAAGCCCAATACCTCCCTGACAGAAAGACAGGACTCACTCGTTTCGACGCTGCCGACTATCTCCTTACACAAGAAGATATGGATGCGTTCCTCGAGGCCTGCATCGAAGAAGACCCAGGCGATGGCTCATTGATCAAAATGGGCCAAGACGACATTGCTCGTGCAATCAGCAGGATCAACGCCAAGCGATAGTCGAGCGCAATCCAGACTGTGGGAGCTGGCTTGCCTGCGATGCTGGCGACTCGGTCTTTCAGCTGGAACGAGGTGATGCTATCGCAGGCAAGCCAGCTCCCACAGTGTTAGGCGTGGCCATGAAGTGCGCGCCCCATCTAATTGGCAATTCCAGGTTCCCGTCTATCCTGAAACCAGCAGCTGCGACACCAAACCACACCGCCCCTTTTTACTTATCCCCTACGATCAGGCTAAATACCCGCCTGATCGTTTAACCCTACGGATTGTCCGCCATGGCCCGTCAACGCTTTGCAATTGTGTGGATCGCCTGCTTTGCAGTGCTGTTCAACGCCTTTGCCATGCCGATGGCCGGGGCGATGCAGCAGTCTCAGGACCCGGTGCAGCAATTGCTGTGGGGCAGTTTCTGCTCCTCCAATGGGGCGAGTTTCAAGACGATTGCCCTGGGCAAGCTGGAGATTCCGGCGCCGCAGCAGGACGACCACTCCACCATGCAGCATTGCTGGTGCTGCTCAGGCTCGGCGCCGTTGGTGGCGCTGCCGGGGCATGTGCCGCAGTTGTACCTCACCCAATTCAACACCTCACAGCGCTTGCCGCCGCCCCGGCTGCAAAGCCCGACCCCGCGCCAGCAATGGCCGAGCCTCAACCCGCGCGCGTCTCCAACGGCCTGATTTCTTCGCAAGTGAACTGCGTTTAGAACCGTTCTGGAGAACTGCCATGCTCAAATCTTCCCTGCTTCTGGCTGCGATGTTGTTGCCGGTGTTCAGTGCTGCCAATGCCGATGACTATAAGGCCGGCGACCTGGTGGTCAGCGAACCCTGGTCTCAGGAGTTGCCGCCCAACGCGCCCACCGTCGCGGCGTACTTCGTGATTCACAACACCGGCGCAACCCCGGACCGCCTGCTCAGCGTCGAGACGCCGGTAGCGGACAAGGCCGAGCTGCACGAGCATGTGATGCAGGGCGACCTGATGAAAATGCAGCAAGTACCCAGCGTCGCCGTGCCGGCCAAGGGCGACCTGACCTTCGCGCCCATGGCTTACCACGTGATGCTGCTGGGCCTCAAAGACCGCAGCCTGTTGGCCGACGGCAAGCAATTTCCGCTGACCCTGACCTTCGAAAAAGCCGGCAAGGTCGAGGTGGAAGTGTCGGTACAAAAAGTACCGCCAATGGCCGGTCACGCGCACAAGCACCCGCAATAGGCTGACATTCGATGGGCGCCCCCCGCGCCAGGTTCTCTCCACACGCCCGTGTAAGACGCGGCGGTTGGATCAGCCTGTTCGCCATGCTGATGATCTTTATCGGTCCGCTGATTTCCCAAGCGATGCCGATGGATCATCACGCCGGTATGTCGATGAGCATGTCCATGGACATGCCGATGGACCACGCCGGTTCCCATCACCCCAAAGCCCCTGACGAACACCACGCCCTCTGGTCCAAGTGCGGCTATTGCGACCTGCTCTACAGCTGCCCCGCGCTGCCCGGCGGCACGTCAATGTTCACGTTGGGCAGCCCGCCGTCCGCCAACGCCCTCACCCCCGCCACCCGCCTAGGCCATGCCCGGCAGAGCATCTTCCCCGGCGCCCGCAGTCGCGCACCGCCCATCAACGCGTAAGCACTTCACAGCGTTACTTCACCCCGGCCGACTTTAGACAGACAGCCGCAGGCTGCTGGCCGTGTTGTTTACGATTGATTGATGGAATTTGTCATGTCCAGGTTTTCTGCTGACACCCGTTTGGGAAGCCCCCCCGTGGTCGCCGTTCTGTGCGGCGCCCTTTTGGCACCACAGGTGTATGCCGACGAACACGAACTGAGCCCCACCGTGATCACCGCGATCGCCCCCAGCTCGCCGCTGACCGTGATCACCAACCCCAAGGACCCGCGCCAACCGGTGCCGGCCAGCGATGGTGGCGACTACCTCAAGACCATCCCCGGCTTTGCCCTGGTGCGCAACGGCGGCACCAATGGCGACCCGGTACTGCGCGGCATGTTCGGCTCGCGCCTGAACATCCTCACCAACGGCAGCATGATGCTCGGCGCCTGCCCGGGCCGGATGGATGCGCCCACCTCGTATATTTCCCCGGAAACCTACGACAAACTCACGGTGATCAAAGGCCCGCAAACCGTGCTCTGGGGCCCCGGTGCGTCAGCCGGCACCATCCTGTTCGAGCGTGAGCCGGAGCAGTTCGGCGAGTTGGGTACGCGCCTCAACGCCAGTGTGCTGGCCGGCTCCAACGGGCGCTTCGACAAGGTCATCGATGCCGCGGCCGGCGGTCCGCTGGGTTATGTGCGCGTGATCGGCAACCAGGCGCATGCCGACGACTACAAGGACGGCAACAACGACACCGTGGCCTCGCGTTATGACAAATGGAACGGCGACGTCGCCGTCGGCTTCACCCCCGACGCCGACACCTTGCTGGAACTCACGGCCGGCCGTGGCGATGGCGAAGCGCGTTACGCCGGGCGCGGCATGGACGGCTCGCAGTTTCTGCGCGAGAGCCTCGGGCTGCGCTTTGAGAAGTCCAACATCGGCGAGGTGCTGGATAAGGTCGAAGCCCAGGTCTACTACAACTACGCCGACCACGTGATGGACAACTACAGCCTGCGTGTCCCGTCCGGCACCGGAATGATGGCCGGGCCGATGGCGTCCAACGTCGACCGGCGCACCCTCGGCGCGCGGATCAAGGCCACCTGGCGTTGGGCCGATGTGCAACTGATCGGCGGCCTGGATGCCCAGACTAACGAACACCGCCAGCGCAGCGGCATGGGCATCGACACCTACAAGGACCTGCCCCGGGTCAAGGACGCCAACTTCCACAACTACGGCGTGTTCGGCGAACTCACCTGGTACGCCGCCGACCGCGAACGCCTGATCACCGGCGCTCGCCTGGACCGCGCCTCGGCCAAGGACTTCCGGCAAACCACCGGTTCCGGCATGGGCACCCGCCCCAACCCGACGGCCGACGACACCCGCGCCGACACCTTGCCCTCGGGCTTCGTGCGCTACGAGCACGACCTGGCCGACAGCCCCACCACGCTCTACGCGGGCCTGGGCCACTCGGAGCGTTTCCCGGATTACTGGGAGCTGTTTTCGCCCAATACCGGCGCGGTCGGTTCGGTGAATGCGTTCGATGGGGTGAAGCCGGAAAAAACCACCCAGCTCGACTTTGGCGCGCAATACAAAACTTCCGACCTAGAGGCCTGGGCTTCGGGCTACATCGGCCGCGTACAGGACTTCATCCTGTTCGACTACCGGCCGGGGATGATGGGCACCACCTCCCAGGCGCGCAACGTCGACGCACGTATCATGGGCGGCGAACTGGGCGCGGCGTACAAGCTGACGCGCCACTGGAAAGCCGACGCAACCCTCGCCTACGCCTGGGGCAAAAACACCAGCGACGGCAAGGCCCTGCCGCAGATCCCACCGCTGGACGCGCGCCTGGGTCTCACCTACAGCGAAGACGACTGGAGCGCCGGCGCCTTGTGGCGGGTGGTCGCGGCGCAAAACCGCATCGACCAAAACAAGGGCAACGTGGTCGGCAAGGACTTCGACAAGAGCGCGGGGTTTGGCGTGTTCTCGCTGAACGCGGCGTACCGCATCAATAAACATTTCAAGGTCAGCACCGGCGTCGACAACTTGTTCGGCAAGGCCTATGCCGAGCACTTGAACCTGGCCGGCAACGCCGGGTTCGGCTACCCGGCCAGTGACCCGCAAGCCATCAAGGAGCCAGGGCGCACGCTCTGGACCAAGGTGGACATGAGTTTCTGACGCACCGTTGTAGGAGCCGGCTTGCTGGCGATGGCGATCTTGAGGACGCCATCGCCGGCAAGCCGGCTCCTACAGGGTTCGCGTTTACAACCGGATAAATAACAAGCCTTTGCGGAGCACCCTGATGAGCACTCAAAAAGTTTCCTTCTACAACCTGGCCTGGCGCTGGCATTTCTACGCCGGGCTGTTCGTTGCCCCCTTCATGGTGCTGCTGGCCCTGACCGGCATCATCTACCTGTTCAAACCCCAGCTCGATCCGCTGATGTACGGCGACCTGCTCAAGGTCCAAGCCGCCGAGCACGCCCTGACCGCCGACGAGCAACTGGCACGCGCCAAAGCGGCCTACCCCAATGCCGCCATCAGCAAATACCTGCCACCGGCCGACGCCACCGCCAGCGCGCAGTTCGTGATGCACAACCAAGGCCGCGAAGTGACGGTGTTCCTCGACCCCTATCGCGGCACGGTACTCGGCGAGCAGGACTCGAAATACAACCTGCAAGCCATCGCCCGCGCCCTGCACGGCGAGTTGATGATCGGCACCGTCGGCGATCGCCTGGTGGAGCTGGCCGCCGGCTGGGGCGTGATGCTGGTGGTGTCGGGCGTGTACCTGTGGTGGCCGCGCGGCAAGTCTTCAGCAGGCGTGCTGTGGCCTCGTTTCAATAGCCGCGGCCGCGTGTTCTGGCGTGACCTGCACGCCGTCGCCGGCTTCTGGGGCGCCGCCTTCCTGCTGGTGATGCTGCTCAGCGGCATGACCTGGACCGGCTTCTGGGGCAAGCAATACGCCGACCTGTGGAACACCTTCCCGGCCGCCATGTGGAACAACGTGCCGCAGTCCGACCAACAGGCGCGTACCCTCAATACCGCCAGCCAACAGACCGTGCCGTGGGCCATGGAGAACACGCCGATGCCGATGTCCGGCGACCACGCCGAACACATGAACCACGGCGCCATGCACTCAGGTCCGGCCGCGCCGACCGTGCGCCTGCAACAGGTGGTCGACCTGGCCAACGCACGCAAAGTCGAGCCAGGCTACAGCATCACCTTCCCGACCACCGCCACCGGCGTATTCACCGTCGCGGTGTTCGCCAACGACCCGCGCAACGACGCCACCCTGCACGTAGACCAGTACACCGGCAAGGTGTTGGCCGATGTGCGCTGGGCGCACTACAACACGGTCGCCCGCGCAACGGAGACCGGCGTGATGCTGCACGAAGGCAAGATGTTCGGCTGGGTCAATCAGCTGATCGTGCTGCTGATTTGCCTGATGATTCTGCTCAGCGCGGTCAGCGGCGTGGTGATTTGGTGGAAGCGTCGCCCAGCGGGCGGGTTGGGTGTTCCACCGCTGCGCCATGACCTGCCAAAGTGGAAAACCGCGATGGTGATCATGCTCGCGCTGGCGATTGTTTTCCCGCTGGTGGGCGCCTCGCTGATCGTGGTGTGGGCACTGGATCGCCTAGTGTTGTCGCGTTTTTTTGGCCAACATGAATCTGCCTCAGGTTCTGCATGAACCCGGCGAGATGCCCATGGCAGAGGCCTTCTGTAGCCTTGCGCGACTTTTGTCCCGCAGCCAATAAGTGTTAACTTATAACACTTTCTGCGTTATCGTTGCTCGCCGCTCCCTGCGGCGAGCATCCCTCCAAGAAGACTGATCGACCGATGAACAAGTACCTTGCGTCCGGCGTATGCCTGCTCGCCCTGCACAACAGCGCCCAGGCCCTGACCCTGCCCGCCAGCCCCATCACTGCGCCTGCCGTCGATGAAGAACGCATCGACCTGGACACCCCGACCACCGCCGGTTCACGCCTGAACCTCACGGCGCGACAAACCCCGGGCAGCGTCGAAAGCCAGACCGGTGAAAAGATCCGCGAACGCGGCGATGCCAGCGTGCAGGACGCCATCTCCCGCAGCACCGGTATCACACGCACCGGCACGCCGGGCGACGGCGGCACCTCGTTGCAGGCCCGCGGTTTTACCGGGCAAAGCTCGGTGCTGCAGTTGTACGACGGCCAGCGCATGTTCGACGGCGCCGGTACATCCACCTTCCCGGTGGACACTTGGTCGGTGGAGCGGGTGGACGTGCTGCGCGGCCCGGCTTCGGTGATGTACGGCCAGGGCGCCACGGGGGCGGTGATCAATACCCTCGCGAAAAAGCCGTTTGAAGGCGAGATCGAAAACCACGTCCGCCTCGGCTACGGCTCCTACGATCGCCAACAGCAAGCCCTCGACAGCGGCGGCTCGTTGACCGACACGCTGAGCTATCGCCTCAACGTCAACCGCCTGCGCAGCAACGGCTTCATCGACCGTGGCGATTCGTCCAGCGACTTCGTCAGCGGTGCCCTGCGCTGGCAACCGGCCGACAACCTGAGCTTCACCCTGGCCCACGACTACGGCGACCAGACCCCGCAGAACGACTACGGCACGCCGCTGATCAACGGCCAGTTGCACAAAGGCCTGCGTGACAAGAACTACAACGTCAGCAACGCCATCCAGCACTACAACGACCAGTGGACGCGCCTGACCAGCGAGTGGCAGATCAACGATAACGTCACCGCTACCAACGAACTGTCGTACCTGAAAAACCAGCGTCGCTGGCAGAACGCCGAGAGCTACAACTACGTCGACGGCGGCCTGGTACGCCAGAGCTACCTGGGCATCAAGCACAACCAGGAACAGGTCGGCGACCGCCAGACCTTCACCTTCAAGCACACCCTGTTCGGCCTCGACAGCCAGACCGTGGTCGGTGCCGAGTACAACCGCATCCGCTTCCGCCTGGCGAGTAACGCACCGTTCGATGACGCCACCACCAGCGGCCAGCCGGTGGACATCCACCACCCGGTGCCACAGCCTTTCGAAAGCGCCGACCCGTTCATCCCGCAGTCGGTCAGCACCACCAAACAGCTGGCGGGCTTTGCCGAAAACCGCCTGCAACTCACCGACAAGCTGTCGCTGATCACCGGTGTGCGCCGTGACTATCTGCACATCGACAATCAAGACCTGACACAAGACCACAACGACGCCAACAAGACCCTCACCGGCAACAACTGGAAGGCCGGCCTGGTCTATGCGCTCACCCCGGACACCTCGGTCTACGGCCAGTACGCCACCAGCACCGACGGCGTCGGCAGCCTGATTACCCTGAGCCCGAGCCAGCAGCAATTCGGCCTGTCCACCGCCAAGCAGGCCGAGGTCGGCCTCAAGCAATCCTTCTGGGATCAACGTGGCGAATGGACCCTGGCGGCCTACCACATCGTGAAGAAAAAACTGCTGGTGAGCATCCCCGGCACAAACCTCAAGGAACAGGTCGGCCAGCAATCGTCCAACGGCCTGGAGGCCAGCCTCGACCTGCAACTGCCGAACGCCTGGCAACTGCAAGCCAACGCGGCCATCGTGCGCGCGCAATACGATGACTTCTCCGAGGTGGTCGACGGCCAGTCAGTATCGCGTAACGGTAACCGCCCCACCGACGTGCCACGGCGCACCGCCAACCTGTGGCTGAGCAAGGCCGTGACCGACGACGTGCGCGCCGGCGCAGGCGTGCGCTACGTGGATTCGCGCTTCGCCGACACCGCCAACACCAGTGAAATACCGAGCTACACCGTGGTCGACGCCACGGTGTCGTGGAAGGCCATGCGCAATACCACCCTGGGCTTGCAATTGAATAACCTGTTCAACCGCACCTACGCCGTCAGCCAGTACAACGAAGGCCAGCAGTGGATCCTGGGCGAGCCGCGTTCGTTCTTCGTCACGGCGGATTACACCTTCTAACGGACCAAAACACGCACCCCGTGTGGGAGCTGGCTTGCCTGCGATGGCGGTCTCTGCGGCGAAGGTGTCTTGACTGACACACCGCTATCGCAGGCAAGCCAGCTCCCACATTTTTGAACGGTGTTTAACTCGAGCGCACTGATGACTTCACTCACCCTCACCCGTCTCACCTGGACACCTCAGGTTCACGGCCACTGCCAGCACCAGTTCCACTTGTGCGACGCCAGCCTGCAGGTCGGTGAAGGTGAGTTCGTCGGGCTGATCGGGCCCAATGGCAGCGGCAAGACCAGCCTCCTGCGCTGCGCTTATCGGTTCACCCGGCCGGATCAGGGTGACGTGTCGCTCGCCCACCAGAACGTGTGGAAACACAGCGCCAAATGGTGCGCGCAACGCATCGCCGTGGTGCTGCAGGAATTCCCCGATGCCTTCGGCCTACGGGTGGACGAGGTGGTTGCCATGGGCCGCACGCCACACAAAGGCCTGTTCGACAGTGACACGCTGCAGGATCAACAGCTGATCCAACAAGCGCTGGAATCCGTCGGCATGCTGGGCTTCGAAGACCATGCCTTTGCGACCCTCTCGGGCGGTGAAAAACAACGCGTGATCCTGGCCCGCGCCCTGGCCCAGCAGCCGCAATTGCTGATCCTCGACGAACCGACCAACCACCTCGACCCACGCTATCAGCTGGAACTGCTACGGCTGGTCAAGCGCCTGAACATCGGCACGCTCGCCAGCATCCACGACCTGAACCTTGCCGCCGCGTTCTGCGACCGCCTGTATGTGATCAACCACGGGCGCATCGTCGCCAGCGGCACGCCCCACGAAGTATTGACCGTCGAACTGCTGCGCGACGTGTTTGGTGTCGAAGCTCTGATCGACACCCACCCCTTGTCCGGCTACCCCCGAATCACCTGGATAACCCAACCATGATCCCTCGCGCCCTCATCGCCTTCGCCCTGCTGCTCGGAACCTCTCAAGCGTTCGCCGAAGCCACCCATTACCCGGTGACCATCAAGAGTTGCAACCGCGACGTGACCTTCCAGGAAGCGCCGAAACACGCGGTCAGCCACGACATCAACATGACCCAGATGATGCTCGCCCTGGGTCTCAAGTCGCACATGGCCGGCTACAGCGGCGTGACCGGCTGGAAGTCGGTCACGCCCGAAATGGCCGAGATCCTCGACGGCCTGCCGGAGCTGGCCAGCAAGTACCCGTCGGTGGAAACCCTGCTCAATGCCAACGTGGATTTCTTCTTCGCCGGCTGGGACTACGGCATGCGCGTGGGCGGTGACCTCACACCCAGTACCCTGCAACCGCTGGGCATCAACGTGTACGAGCTGACCGAGTCTTGCGCGTTCGTGATGAAGCGCCCGGCCGCCACGCTGGACGACACCTATAACGACCTGCGCAACCTCGGCAAGATCTTCGACGTGCAAGACCGCGCCAACGCGCTGATCGCACAGATGCAGGCGCAAGTGGCCAACGTGCAAAGCGACCTGCCTGCCGACAAGCCCCGCGTATTCCTGTATGACAGCGGCGAAGACCGCGCCATGACCTCCGGCCGCCTGGGCATGCCCCAGGCGCTGATCGATGCCGCGGGTGGGCGCAATATTCTCGATGATGTGGATGCCAGCTGGACCCGGGTCAACTGGGAGACCGTGGTGGAGCGCAATCCGCAGGTGATCGTGATCGTCGACTACAGCGAAATCACCGCCGAGCAAAAGGAGCAGTTCCTGCTGAATAACCCGGCGCTGCAAGCCGTGGACGCGATCAGGAACCAGCGGTTTATCGTGATCCCCTACGTGCAGGCCACGCCAGGCATCGACAACGTGCTGGCGGTCGAAACCCTGGCCAAGGGGTTCCACGGCGAATGATCACCCGTCGCTACGCCTTTTTACTCGCCACCCTCGCGGCGGTGCTGCTGGTCTCTTGCGTGATCTCCCTGGGCTTCGGCCCGGCGCGGGTGCCGGTGGAGGTGGTGTGGCGCATCGTGCTGTTCAAGGCCTTTGGCGTGGGTGAGGCGAGTTGGTCGTCCGGGCAGGAACATATTGTCTGGTTGATCCGTGTACCGCGCATGCTGCTTGGCGCTTTGGTCGGTGCGGGGCTAGCGTTGATCGGCGCCGTGTTGCAGGCGGTCACGCGCAACCCATTGGCTGACCCGCACCTGCTGGGCGTCACCTCCGGCGCCACCCTCGGCGCGGTGATCGTGGTGCTGCACGTGGGCGAGATCGTCGGGCTGCTGACCTTGCCTATCGCCGCGTTTGTCGGTGCGCTGCTGAGCATGCTGGTGGTGCTGGCGGTGGCCAGCCGCAACGGACGGCTGGAGAGTGATCGCCTGCTGCTGTGCGGCGTGGCGGTGTCGTTCGTGATGATGGCGGCGGCCAATCTGCTGCTGTTCATGGGCGACCATCGCGCCGCGTCGGCAGTGATGTTCTGGATGCTCGGCGGCCTCGGCCTGGCCCGCTGGGAACTGCTGGCCATTCCCACCGCCACCGTGCTGCTGGGCTTGCTGGTGCTGGTGGGCATGGCCCGGCCGTTAAATGCGCTGATGGCCGGCGAACAGACCGCCGTGACGCTTGGCCTGAACGCGCGCAATGTGCGCCTGAAAGTGTTCCTGGTGGCCTCATTGATGACCGGCGTGCTGGTGTCCATCAGCGGCTCCATCGGCTTTGTCGGGCTGATGGTGCCGCACATTGCCCGGCGCCTTGTGGGCGCCGAGCATCGCCGTCTACTGCCGGTATGTGCGCTGCTCGGCAGCCTGTTTCTGGTGTGGGTGGACGTGGCCGCCCGCACCCTGATCGCCCCCGAAGATTTGCCGATTGGCGTGGCGACGGCGGCGATTGGCGGGCTGTTTTTTATCGGGTTGATGCGCAAGCGCTAGAGCGAATAGGTCACAGCTCATCCCTGTCCGGCCGATAGGTCGTGTGACCTGGCAGTTTCAGATCGCTGTTCACCAGTGTAGGGATCGTCCAGAACGCTCCATGGCGCAGTACCCGGAACTGACCGAGTCGCGCCAGCTCAGAAAGAACATGCGAAGGCGTCGGTGCGAAGGGTGTATACCCCCGCTCGGCGCTCCATCTGCCGCTGCCCGTCAACAGGTTGGCCTCGTCTTGGCCAAAGGTCGGGGTGTAGCTCAACAAGGCGCCGTCCCGCGCTGTCAGGTAAAAACCAGTAATGGGCAATTTCTGGTTTTTCAGCGTGTAAAGGTAAAAACCCAACTCGCGCCATGACACGAAATACTCAGCATAGGAGCGCTCAACACCGTTCTGCGTCTGGTCCAGCCCCGCGTGAAACAACGGGTAGGCTGCGCTGATCTGATAGCCCGTCGGCCACTGCTTCGATTCGCCTGTAAACAAATGCGCGGCTGCACTCGATGGGAAACCGTCGTCGGTAATCGCCAGGACTGGCACATGACTGTTGTCCGCGCCTTTTTCAAGCAACGCACTGATCGACTGTTGGCCTGTAAACACGCCCGCTCGGTCATGGACGAATCCCGCGGCATCATCGCGATGCGCGAACACGGGCCCCAGTGCCCATTGGTTATGCCCCGCAGGCAATGTGCCGCGAGACCGCCCCGGCTGCCACTGCGTATCCACCACGCCAATGCCCGCCCAATGCTCGCTGGGCTCCAGGATGCTCAATTCACCGGCTGCCGCCATACGCCGAATGTAATCCCTCGGGCTGAGCTCAAACCTCTTTAATCGGTAGTCATCCCTGTACTCGATAAAGCGGCTATTGCGCACAACGAACTTCAGCAACGCGCCGTCGGCACACGACAGATAGAGTGGCATCGCCGCACGGTTCGCCTTGGCATGCACCTGATACATCGCCTGTATCACGCGCGACGGGAGAATCAGCCCGCGATAAATGGAGTCCTGGGTCACGATATGGCCACCAGGTTGGATGTCCCCCCATTGCAGCCCGCACAAATACATACCCGCCATTTGATAACGATCGGGGTAGCCTTCATCGGCAAACACTCGTCGATGCGCCAGCTCTGATCCGCCTTCGGTCACCGGCAGCGTCGCCACAAAACGTCCGTTACCGGTCGACTGGAGCACATAGCCAAACTGAGCCTGCTCCCTTTCCCCCGCCAGCTCATGGGCATAACGCGCAGCGTCGTCTGCCCTGGCATGCAGCGGGCTGAACGCCGGGTCGACAGTGGCTTCGAGGTAGCGTCGCCCCCTCAATGCGAGCGTGGCAAAGGGTCGCCACCCCGCGACAGGACCAGGCGCGCCCCACATCTTACTGCCCGCGACCACTTGCAATTCAAAGGTGTTGCTTGCCCGCCTGACATACTCGTCGGGTGCCAGCTCACCCTTGCGCATCTGGCGCTCAAGCGTCCCGTTGAGCCAATCAAGACGATTGCTAGGCCGCATGATGAGCTCAGCGGTTGAAATCTGCGGGAGCTTCAACTCCGCGCGAGCCTTCAGCCGCACCAATGCGCCGTCAGGCGCCAAGAGATAGTGGTAGTAACGTGAATGATCAACGGAGAGCGCCTGGGCCAACAGGCGAGTGGAAAACATATTGCCGTACACCGCCGATTGAACCGGTGAGAGCAGAAATGGCCATTGCATCGCAGGCCTGGAGTGATAGGTGGCTACCACCGTTGTGCGCGTCGGATAAAGCCCACGCGTCACCATTTCATCCGGAAAGATCCGTTTGATATCGAACACTTCATCCGGTACGCGCACAGGTTCGCTGGCGATAAAACCCCCGTCGTCCCTGCGTAGAATGACACCGCCATAGGATTGCTCAAGATCAGGCGTGACGCGGCGGCGGATGTACTGCGCGGCATCATCTGCAGACAGGAACACCGGGCTGAGTCGACCTCGCTGCAGGTTTTCATAGGGTACCCACAACCCTTCAACGTCGCCTGTGAGCCCCCAGCAACGACTGGTCTTAACCACTCGCAAATGCCCGGTGGAAGCCACCCTGCGCACGAACTGAAGTGGCTGCAATGTGCCGATATCCAGCTTGGCCCGTATGCTGTCTAGTGCATCTGCCTCTGTACTTCGCTCAAAGATCCCTTTCGTGGATGGCGACTGGTAACACAACAGGGCTCCTTCCGGTGGAGCGAGATACACCGGAGCACCGCGCGGCGGCCGCAGGGTCTCGGCCCGCGCCTGGGTAATCGCCTCACTCAAGTCCTCAGGCTCGATGAACACCTGCTTCAACCAAGTGGCCGAGCCATTTCCGACAAACTGGTTGGCGTAATACAGGCTGTGACACTCGAAGCCTTCGGGCAATTGGGTGCCATACAGGCTCTTGAGGGACAGCAGCGGCGATTTGGCCGTCACCGGGATCAGCTCACTGGCAACGTATTCCTCCCGGCTTTCGTGCTTGAGGATGAAAGCAAAGTAACGGCTGACAAAATGCTGCGCATGATCCAACGGGTCGCGTCGATACAGGTCGCTGGCGGCGTCGTCAGCGCTTCTGAAAATTGCGCCATGGCTGACCGTCGCCGGTCGCTGAAACTCAAGTGCGCGCCCCCAAGGGCCCCAGTCCAACTCGACAAAGTCGGCAGGCCCCCACAGGGCGTTGCCGATCACCACTCTTAACTTGCCCGACTCGGCCAGCGTTCTGACGACATCGGCGGGTTTGGTCTTACCGTCGCCCAAGCTTTTGGCCTGTGTACTCACCTCACCGGTGGGTTCAACCATCCATTGTTTTCGCCAACCCGATGAAGTGAACGACGGGTCGCACGCAATCAGGCTGTCCTCGGCACTGGACAGGTACCCCACCAGCCCCGAGCGCAAGAGGTCCTCCACATCCTGTGGATGAAACATCTGCGCCCCCAGCTCCGCCTCCTGCGGGGTCCATTTGAACCGAGCAATATAGGCCGGATCGGTTAGCGATAGCGCCACCCGAGATGCATAGCGCGCATGCAGGCTATGACCGGGGTGCAGGATAATCGGGGTGCCCAGGCGGTCGACCGGATAGAGCCCGTTGAAAGCAAAGGGCCGAGGCTTGGCGGGCACCGGTTCAGTCACGACAAAGCGTCCGTCGGCACGTTTGAGGATCATCCCGCCGAGCACCTGGTCGCGCCGCTTACCGATATTCCCGTGAACAAAACGCGCCGCGTCGTCGGCTGACAAGAACGCATTGCTCAACGACGGCAGTGCAAACCGGGAATAGGGCAACCAACGCTCATCGACCACACCCATGCGATCCCACAGTGCACTGGTCTTTTCGACCGTCAACTCGCCCGCTGCCGCGACTTGGCGTACAAAATCGCGCGTCAACATCGACCCGTTGAGCAGCGCGGCTTGCTGGCCGTTGTCGGCCACCTGGCCATCTTGCGCCTGGGTGAAGAGCCGGGACTCAAGCGCCGAGCCGGAGAAGCGATAGCGCAAGACCGCCTCGTCCCGCAGGCGGATATACAACGACGCGCCCAGGGTGGATTGCGGCCCCTGGCCATACTGACGAAACCGCACGATGTGCTGAGCAAGTTCCAGCGGGCTGATGAAGTTTTTATACAGCCAGTTTTCCAGCGTGGGATATTGAACAGGCAGTGGCCGAGAGTGAACGTAAATACCGTATAGGTGATAGCCAACGGGAAACCTGGGCAAGTCTTTCACCGCATCGTCGAGCGGGTCGGGATCACGCGCGAAATAGACCGCCTCAGTATCGGCCTCCAAAATCAATACCTGCTGACGCACATTGGGTTTGCGCTGGACCTGCGACGCGGCCCGCGCCAGCGCTCGCTGTACGTTCGGGAACACCGGCCACGGTTTGTAGGGTTCCCAATCAGCCGGAACCTGGCCCACGGAGCCGCCCCAATAAGGGCTGCTGAGCAAAAAGGTCAGGCGCCCAACCGACGCCAGTTTCTTGTAAAAACCCTCCAGCGTTCCATCGTGGGCATCCGGGGAGTCGAAGCTGCCATTGGTCGCCAGCCATCGGTAATAGTTAGCGGCCGCAGGCGACTCATCGAACTGAAACGCGATCAGCGTACCGGCAGGGCCTGACAGGTAAGCGGTGTTGAACTGACGGCGGTTCTGATAATTGAACAGCACGTCTTCTGAGGAGTAAAAATCCAGGAAAGCCGTGACTTGGTGCGCGGTCCATTTGGGATTACGGCGGGCAGTCTGCGCGGCGCTATTGGGGTGCGTATGCCAGCTGGCAACGATCTGATAACCCTCCGGCTCAAGGTAAGCCGTATTGCCCGCATTGTCGTCGAGCAAAAGATTGAAATTGAACACGGTCGGCCGATCCGAAATCGGCTCAGTGCCGACGAAAAGGCCATCGGCCGAACGCCGCAGAATCACGCTGCCGTACTCCACCTGCAGATTCTGGCCTACCCGGCCATGAAGGTAGCGAGCCACCTCATCCGCCGTTTTGAACGCCGGGCTGAGCGTACCGAGCCTGGCGTGACCGCGCGCCAGGGTTGCGCGTTTTTCGCGCAGGGGTTGATCGTCCATGATGACTCCTTGGAACACGTTTGGATGTTCCATCATCCTGAACACCCCCTGATTCTGAGGGCGCTACATAGTTAGCCGCCCCTCGCACCAAGACAGTGCCCCGCCCTTTCCACTCCGCCGAACCGGCGCTTATTCAGTGCGTCGTCCGCGGATTGCACGGCCTGATCCCCCTTGAACGCGGCCCTCGGCAAAGCAGGCACAGCCCTTGCAATCGCCCTCCCATCTGTCCAACAACAACACTTGGGTTCTCGGAGATCGCACCATGAAGCGTCGCAGCTTGATCAAGGCTTTCACTCTTTCGGCATCCATTGCCGCCATGGGCATGACCTGGACCGTGCAGGCCGCCGAGACCATCAAGGTCGGCATCCTGCACTCGCTGTCCGGCACCATGGCCATCTCCGAAACCTCGCTCAAAGACATGGCGCTGATGACCATTGACGAGATCAACGCCAAGGGTGGCGTGAACGGCAAGATGCTCGAACCGGTGGTCGTGGACCCGGCGTCCAACTGGCCGCTGTTCGCCGAGAAAGGCCGCCAGTTGCTGACCCAGGACAAGGTGGCCGTAGTGTTCGGCTGCTGGACCTCGGTGTCGCGCAAGTCCGTGTTGCCAGTGTTTGAAGAACTCAACGGCCTGCTGTTCTACCCGGTGCAGTACGAAGGCGAAGAGATGTCGCCGAACGTGTTCTACACCGGCGCCGCGCCGAACCAGCAAGCCATCCCCGCCGTGGAATACCTGATGAGCGAGGAAGGCGGCGGCGCCAAGCGCTTCTTCCTGCTGGGCACCGACTACGTGTACCCGCGCACCACCAACAAGATCCTGCGTTCGTTCCTGCACTCCAAAGGCGTAGCAGATAAGGACATCGAAGAGGTCTACACCCCGTTCGGCCACGCCGATTACCAGACCATCGTCGCCAACATCAAGAAGTTCTCGGCTGGCGGCAAGACGGCGGTGATCTCCACCGTGAACGGCGACTCCAACGTGCCGTTCTACAAAGAGCTGGCCAACCAGGGCCTGAAGGCCACCGACGTACCGGTGGTGGCGTTCTCGGTGGGTGAAGAAGAACTGCGCGGCATCGACACCAAGCCGCTGGTGGGCAACCTCGCCGCCTGGAACTACTTCCAGTCGGTGGAGAACCCGGTGAACAAGAAATTCGTCGCCGACTGGAAGGCCTATGCCAAGGCCCACAACCTGCCGGGCGCAGACAAGGCCGTGACCAACGACCCGATGGAAGCCACCTACGTGGGCATCCACATGTGGGCGCAAGCGGCGGAGAAAGCCAAGTCCACCGACGTCGACAAAGTGCGTGAAGCCCTGGCCGGCCAGACCTTCGCCGCGCCGTCCGGCTTCACCCTGACCATGGACAAGACCAACCACCACCTGCACAAGCCGGTGATGATCGGCGAGATCCAGGCTGACGGGCAGTTCTCGGTGGTGTGGCAGACCGACAAGCCAATCCGCGCCCAGCCGTGGAGCCCGTACATCCCGGGCAATGACAAGAAGCCGGATTACGCCGTCAAGAGCAACTAAGCCTAGAAACACAACTCCTGTAGGAGCCGGCTTGCCGGCGATCAGCTTGATGCGGTCAACCTGACAGACCGCCATCGCCGGCAAGCCAGCTCCTACAAAGTCCGTGCATGATCAGGACACTTTGTTATGCCCACTGCCCTGTACCGTTTCATCCTCACGGCCCTGCTTGTGCTGCCCTTCGCAGCACACGCCAGCGACGCCGACGACTTCCTCGCCGCCAACCCGGCCCAACAAGCCAAGCTGCTCCAGGACTGGGCCGCCCAGCCGGATCCGGCGCGCATCGAGTTGGTGGACGCCCTGCAACAAGGCCAGCTCACGGTCAACGGTGAAACCAAAACCGTGCGCCTGAACAACCGTCTGCGCAGCCTGATCGACAACGTACAAGCCAGCCAGCAACTGCTCGCCGCCGACCCCAAGGTGCGCCTGGCCGCCGCGGTAACCCTGCAAAAAAGCGCACAGCCTGCGCAGCTCAAATTCCTCGACCAGCAGGTCGCCGCCGAGACAAACGAGGACGTGCACACCGCCCTCAGCCTGGCCCTGGCCAACCTGCAACTGGTCGACCCTGACCCCGTGGTGCGCCTCGCCGCCGTGCGCCTGCTCGGCAGCACCGGCGACCCGCTGGCCCGCACGCGCCTTGAAGCGCTGCTCGCCCCCGGTGTGGAAACCGATGCCGCCGTGCACACCGCCGCCGAGACCAGCCTGGCGCAGGTCAAACGCAAACTGATGTTGGGTGAAATCCTCGGCCAGGCCTTCAGCGGCATGTCCCTGGGTTCGATCCTGCTGCTGGCGGCCCTGGGCCTGGCGATCACCTTCGGCCTGCTTGGCGTGATCAACATGGCCCACGGCGAGATGCTGATGCTCGGCGCCTACTCCACGTATGTGGTGCAGTTGCTGATGCAGCGTTATGTGCCCGCCGCGATTGAGTTCTACCCACTGATCGCGTTGCCCGTGGCGTTTTTTGTCACCGCTGCCATCGGCATGGCGCTGGAACGCACGGTGATTCGCCACCTGTATGGCCGGCCGTTGGAAACCCTGCTGGCCACTTGGGGCATCAGCCTGATGCTGATCCAGTTGGTGCGCCTGGTGTTCGGCGCGCAGAACGTCGAAGTGTCCAACCCCGAATGGCTGTCCGGTGGCATCCAGGTACTGCCCAACCTGGTGTTGCCGTACAACCGCATCGTAATCATCGCTTTTGCGCTGTGCGTGGTGGTGCTGACCTGGCTGCTGCTGAACAAGACGCGCCTGGGCCTGAACGTGCGGGCCGTGACCCAGAACCGCAACATGGCCGCCTGTTGCGGCGTACCCACTGGCCGCGTGGACATGCTCGCGTTCGGCCTGGGTTCCGGTATCGCGGGCTTGGGCGGCGTGGCGCTGAGCCAGATCGGCAACGTCGGCCCGGACCTGGGCCAGAGCTACATCATCGACTCCTTCCTTGTGGTGGTACTCGGTGGTGTCGGGCAGTTGGCGGGTAGCGTCATGGCCGCCTTCGGTCTGGGCATCGCCAACAAGATTCTGGAACCGCAGATCGGCGCCGTGCTCGGCAAGATCCTGATCCTCGCGCTGATCATTCTGTTTATCCAGAAACGCCCGCAGGGACTCTTCGCACTGAAAGGACGGGTGATCGACTGATGAACCAGCCATTGATGCTCACGGCCACGCAAAAGGCCGGCCCCAAGGTGACGATTGCAGTGGGCGGGGTGATCCTCGCCGTGCTGTTGGCACTGCCGCTGTTGTCGTTGTTGCCCGCGGAAAATGCCCTGCATGTCTCGGCCTACACCCTGACGCTGGTGGGCAAGATCCTCTGCTACGCCATCGTCGCCCTCGCCCTGGATTTGGTGTGGGGCTATGCCGGCATGTTGTCCCTCGGCCACGGTCTGTTCTTCGCCCTCGGCGGTTATGCGATGGGCATGTACCTGATGCGCCAGGCCTCCGGCGATGAGTTGCCGGCGTTCATGACCTTTCTCTCCTGGACCGAACTGCCGTGGTATTGGGTGGGCACCGAGCACTTCCTCTGGGCGATGTGCCTGGTGGTGTTAGCGCCGGGTCTGCTGGCGCTGGTGTTCGGGTTCTTCGCCTTTCGCTCGCGGATCAAGGGCGTGTATTTCTCGATCATGACCCAGGCCCTGACCTTTGCCGGGATGCTGCTGTTCTTTCGCAACGAGACCGGTTTTGGCGGCAACAACGGCTTCACCAATTTTCGCAGCATCCTCGGCTTTGGCATCACCGAGCCGGGCACGCGAGCAGTGCTGTTCGTTGCCACGGTAGTGCTGCTGGTGGCGAGCCTGTTCATCGGCTGGCGCCTGGCCCGCAGCAAGTTCGGCAGGGTACTGACCGCCCTGCGCGACGCGGAAAACCGCCTGATGTTCTGCGGCTACGACCCGCGAGGTTTCAAGCTGTTCGTGTGGGTGTTGAGCGCGGTGCTGTGCGGCTTGGCCGGCGCGTTGTATGTGCCGCAGGTGGGCATCATCAATCCCAGCGAGATGTCGCCAACCAACTCGATTGAAGCGGCTGTGTGGGTCGCGCTTGGCGGGCGTGGAACCTTGATCGGCCCGTTGCTCGGCGCCGGCGTGGTCAATGGCATGAAAAGCTGGTTCACCGTGGCCTTCCCGGAATACTGGCTGTTCTTCCTCGGGGCGCTGTTCATCATCGTCACCCTGTACCTGCCCAAGGGCGTGATCGGGCTGCTGAAGAAGTGAGAAACGTCATGCTCGAACCTATTTTCGACGCCGGCACCGGCCGCGACGCCATCGGTATCGGCCAGGCGGCAGGCCCAGGCCTGAACACGCGGCACGGCACCATCCTGAGCCTGGAAGACATCAGCGTCAGCTTCGACGGCTTCAAGGCGCTCAACAACCTGAACCTCTACATCGGCGTGGGTGAGCTGCGCTGCATCATCGGCCCCAACGGCGCGGGCAAGACCACGCTGATGGACGTGATCACCGGCAAGACCCGTCCCAGCCATGGCACGGCCTGGTTTGGCGAACACCTGGACCTGACTCGCCTGAGCGAAGTGCAGATCGCCCAGGCCGGCATCGGCCGCAAGTTCCAGAAGCCCACTGTGTTTGAAGCCCTCAGTGTGTTCGAGAACCTGGAACTGGCGCAGAAGACCGACAAGTCGGTGTGGGCCAGCCTGCGCGCACGCCTGAGCGGTGAGCAGAAAGACCGTATCGAGGAAGTGCTCGACACCATCCGCCTCACCGCCTCGGCGCAGCGCCCGGCCGGGCTGCTGTCCCACGGCCAGAAGCAGTTCCTGGAAATTGGCATGTTGCTGATGCAAGACCCGCAATTGTTGCTGCTGGACGAACCGGTGGCGGGCATGACCGACGCCGAGACCGAATTCACCGCCGACCTGTTCAAGCGCCTGGCGGGCAAGCATTCGCTGATGGTGGTGGAGCACGACATGGGCTTTGTCGGCTCGATTGCCGACCACGTCACGGTGTTGCACCAGGGCAGCGTGCTGGCCGAAGGGTCGCTGGAACAGGTGCAGGACAACGAGCGGGTGATCGAGGTTTACCTCGGCCGCTAACCCAGACACGGACTGTTTTATGTGGGAGCTGGCTTGCCTGCGATAACGATGTTGACTGACACACCGCCATCGCAGGCAAGCCAGCTCCCACAGTTGATCCGGTTCCCATCAGGGAACCGAGGAGAATTTGAAAATGCTGCAAGTCGACAAGCTGCACCAGTATTACGGCGGTAGCCACATCCTGCGCGGGCTGTCTTTTGACGTGAAGGTCGGCGAAGTCACCTGCCTGCTCGGGCGTAACGGCGTGGGCAAGACCACCTTGCTCAAATGCCTGATGGGCCTGCTGCCCTCCAAGGAAGGCGCAGTGACCTGGGAAGGCAAGGCCATCACCGGCTTCAAGCCGCACCAGCGTGTGCACGCCGGCATCGCCTACGTGCCCCAGGGCCGGGAGATTTTCGGGCGCCTGACCGTGGAAGAAAACCTGCTGATGGGTCTGGCGCGCTTCCCCGGCTCCGAGGCCAAGGAAGTGCCGGCGTTTATCTACGAGCTGTTCCCGGTGCTGCTGCAGATGAAACATCGCCGTGGCGGCGACCTGTCGGGCGGCCAACAACAGCAGTTGGCGATCGGCCGTGCGCTGGCCAGCCGCCCACGCCTGCTGATCCTCGACGAACCCACCGAAGGCATCCAGCCCTCGGTGATCAAGGAGATCGGCGCGGTGATCAAGAAGCTCGCGGCCCGTGGCGACATGGCGATCCTGTTGGTGGAGCAGTTCTACGACTTTGCCGCCGAACTGGCCGACCAGTACCTGGTGATGTCCCGCGGTGAAATCGTGCAGCAGGGCCTGGGTGAAAATATGGAAGCCGAGGGTGTACGCGGGCTCGTAACGATCTAATCTGTAGCGTCCTGACGATAAGCACACACCATGAACCTGCCCGTTACCCCTGCCCTGTTCACCCCCAGTTGGCACGCCGAGCTGGAACTCGGCTATGCGCGCTTCGGCGATACCACGCGCCCAGTGATGCGTCGCCACCTTGGGCCGCTGCGCGTGCAAAAGCACCTGTACGCCGAAGGCCCCGAAGTGTGCCAGCACATCATCGTGCACCCGCCCGGCGGCATTGCCGGCGGTGACCGCCTGGATATCCGCGCCCGCATCGGCGCGGGGGCCTGGGCGCAGTTGACCAGCCCTGGCGCGGCCAAGTGGTATCGCGCCAACGGCCCGGCCTATCAGCAACTGGACCTCACCGTGGAAGCCGGTGCCACCCTGGAATGGCTGCCCCAGGAAACCATCGTGTTCAGCGCGGCCCAGGCCGAACTTACTACGCGCATTGAGCTGCAAGGCGATGCCCGTCTGTTTTACTGGGACGTGGTCGCCCTCGGCCGCCCGGCCAGTGGTGAGCGTTTCGACCTCGGTCACTTTCAATCGCACCTGGATATCCGCCGCGACGGCCAGTTGCTCTGGCATGAGCGCCAGCGCATTGTAGGCGCCGATGGTTTGCTCGACTCGCCCATCGGCCTGGATGGCCAACCGGTGTTCGCAACACTGCTGCTGACGGCTGATATGGACCCCGAATTACTTGAGCAATGCCGCGCCCTGCCCCATGGGGTGCGCGGTGACTTGACCCAATTGCCGGGCTTGCTGGTTGCCCGTTGCCTGGCCAGTGAAGCGCTGCATGCGCGGGCCTGGTTGATTGATTTATGGCGCCTGTTGCGCCCGGCCGTCCTCGGCCGAGAAGCGATTTCACCTCGAATTTGGAGCACATGACGCCCCAACCTGTAGGAGCCGGCTTGCCGGCGATGGCGTCCTTGAGATCGCCATCGCCGGCAAGCCGGCTCCTACAGGGGGCTGCGGTGTATTCGTGAATGTTTTTTTATGAAGGATCTTGAACCATGGATTTGACCCCACGGGAAAAAGACAAGCTGCTGATCTTCACCGCCGGCCTCGTCGCCGAACGCCGCCTCGCGCGGGGTGTGAAGCTCAACTACCCGGAAACCATCGCCTACATCTCCGCCGCCTTGATGGAAGGCGCCCGCGACGGTCGCACCGTGGCTGACCTGATGCACTTTGGCACCACCTTGCTGACCCGCGAGCAAGTGATGGAAGGCATCCCGGAAATGATCCCGGACATCCAGGTGGAAGCCACCTTTCCCGACGGCACCAAGCTGGTCACCGTCCACCAGCCGATCGCCTGAGGTGCGAGCATGATTCGTGATGCAACCGAGCAGGACCTGGCGCAGATCCGCGACATCTACAACGACGCGGTGCTCAACACCACGGCGATCTGGAACGAGCAACCGGTGGACCTCGCCAACCGCCAGGCGTGGTTCACCGCGCGCCAGGCCCAGGCTTACCCGATTCTGGTCGCCATCGAAAACGATGAAGTGACTGGCTACGCGTCGTTTGGCGACTGGCGCCCGTTTGAAGGTTTCCGCTACAGCGTCGAACACTCGGTGTACGTGCGCAACGACCAGCGCGGCAAGGGCCTCGGCCCGCGCCTGATGGAAGCCCTGATCGAACGCGCCAGGGCTTGCGGCAAACACGTGATGGTCGCCGCCATCGAAAGCGGCAACCAGGCCTCGATCCGCCTGCACGAGCGCCAGGGCTTTGTCACCACCGGGCAAATGCCCCAAGTGGGCATCAAGTTCGGCCGCTGGCTGGACCTGACCTTCATGCAACTGACCTTGAACCCGGGCGCACAACCGCCCAAGGAGTGACGTCGATGAGTGCTGCGCAACTGCGTCGAGTCAATGCTGAAAGTTTTGCCCACTACCGCCTGGGCTTGATCGAGCTGTTGCTGGACGCGGTAAAGCATGGCGCCTCGGTGGGTTTCATGGCCGACATTGATGAGGCCCAGGCCCGCGATTACTTCACCGGCGTGCACACCCAACTGCAAGACGCCAGCCTGCTGCTGTGGGTGGTGGTGCGCGATGAACAAGTGATCGCCAGCGTGCAGTTGGCGCTGTGCCAGAAAGCCAACGGATTGAACCGCGCCGAAGTGCAAAAACTGATGGTGCACAGCCTGGCGCGCCGCCATGGCCTGGGCCAGCAATTGATGAACACACTGGAACTTGCCGCGCGCCAGCACAAGCGCGGCTTGCTGTACCTGGACACCGAAGCCGGCTCGCCGGCCGAAGCCTTCTACCAGTCGCTGCGCTACACCAAACTCGGTGAGTTGCCCGACTACTGCCAAAGCCCGGACGGGCGTTCACACCCAACCGCCATCTACTTCAAGACCTTGGGGCAACCTTCATGATTCCTGGTGAATACCTGATCCAGCCTGGCGAGATCGAGCTCAATGCGGGCCGCCGCACTCTCAGCCTGAGCGTGGCCAACAGTGGCGACCGACCGATCCAGGTGGGCTCGCATTATCATTTTTTCGAGACCAACGACGCGCTGACGTTTGATCGTGCGGCCAGCCGCGGCATGCGCCTGAACATTCCGGCAGGGACGGCGGTGCGGTTTGAGCCGGGGCAGAGCCGGGAGGTGGAGTTGGTCGATTTGAGCGGTGGCAGGCGAGTATTTGGGTTTGCCGGCCGGATTATGGGCGACCTGTAGGGCCCCATCGCAGGCAAGCCAGCTCCCACATGGGAACGCATTCCAAATGTGGGAGCTGGCTTGCCTGCGATAACGACTTCATATTCAACACAACTTTTCAGGGCACTCTCACATGAAAATCAGCCGCCAAGCCTACGCCGACATGTACGGCCCCACCGTCGGTGACAAGGTCCGCCTGGCCGACACCGAGCTGTTCGTCGAAGTGGAAAAAGACTTCACGATCTACGGCGAAGAAGTGAAATTCGGCGGCGGCAAAGTCATCCGCGACGGCCAGGGCCAGAGCCAGTTGCTCGCCCATGAAGTGGTCGACACGCTGATCACCAACGCACTGATCATCGACCACTGGGGCATCGTCAAGGCCGACGTCGGCCTCAAGAACGGCCGCATCCACGCCATCGGCAAAGCCGGCAACCCGGATGTGCAGCCCGGCGTGACCATCGCCATCGGCGCCAGCACCGAAGTGATTGCCGGCGAAGGCATGATCCTCACCGCCGGCGGCATCGACACCCACGTGCACTTCATCTGCCCGCAGCAGATCGAAGAGGCGCTGACCAGCGGCGTGACCACCATGATCGGCGGTGGCACCGGCCCGGCCACGGGCACCAACGCCACCACTTGCACCTCCGGCCCATGGCACCTGGCGCGCATGCTCCAGGCCAGCGATTCGTTCCCCATGAACATCGGTTTCACCGGCAAGGGCAACGCCAGTTTGCCGGAACCGTTGATCGAGCAGGTCAAGGCCGGCGCCATCGGTTTGAAGCTGCACGAAGACTGGGGCACCACGCCCGCCAGCATCGACAACTGCCTGAGCGTCGCCGACGAATACGACGTGCAGGTGGCGATCCACAGTGACACCCTCAACGAGTCGGGTTTCGTCGAAACCACCTTGGCCGCCCTCAAGGGCCGCACTATCCACACCTACCACACCGAAGGGGCCGGTGGCGGTCACGCGCCGGACATCATCAAGGCTTGCGGCTTCCCCAACGTGCTGCCCAGTTCCACCAACCCGACGCGGCCGTTCACCCGCAACACCATCGACGAACACCTGGACATGCTGATGGTCTGCCATCACCTGGACCCCAGCATTGCCGAAGACGTGGCCTTCGCTGAAAGCCGTATCCGCCGCGAAACCATCGCCGCCGAAGACATCCTGCACGACCTCGGTGCGTTCTCCATGATCAGCTCCGACAGCCAGGCCATGGGCCGTGTCGGCGAGGTGATCACGCGCACCTGGCAGACCGCCGACAAGATGAAAAAACAGCGCGGCCCGCTGCCTGGCGACGGCCCTGGCAACGACAACTTCCGCGCCAAACGCTACATCGCCAAGTACACCATCAACCCGGCGATCACCCATGGGGTGAGCCATATCGTGGGGTCCATCGAGGTGGGCAAATGGGCCGACCTGGTGCTGTGGCGCCCGGCGTTTTTTGGCATCAAGCCGACCCTGATTCTCAAGGGCGGCGCGATTGCCTCCAGCCTGATGGGCGACATCAACGGCTCCATCCCCACTCCGCAACCGGTGCACTACCGCCCGATGTTCGCCAGCTTCGGCAGCTCGCTGCACGCCACCAGCCTGACCTTTATCAGCCAGGCAGCGCAGGCGGCGGGAGTGCCGCAAGCCCTGGGTTTGAAGAAGCAGATCGCGGTGGTCAAGGGATGCCGCGAAGTGCAGAAAACCGACTTGATCCACAACGACTACCTGCCGGATATCGAGGTTGACCCACAAACCTATCAGGTCAAGGCCGACGGCGTATTGCTGTGGTGCGAACCGGCGGAGGTGCTGCCGATGGCCCAGCGGTATTTCCTGTTCTAAGACGCACGGCCCATGATCCGGTCGGTCAAGGTACGCAGGATGTTTTTGCGCTCATCGCCCAGGCGTGTCATCTCGGCATAGTATTCGTCGTCGCTCATCACCTGGCCCGGACTGACCTGTGACGCCGACTTACCCAACACCTGCGCCGACGCATCGATAGTCTTGCGCAGGTCAACCTTGCGCTCTGCGGATAGCGAGCCATCGTCGAGCCATTCCTGCTGGGCGGTATTCAGGTCGATCAAGGCGTCGCTCTTCGCGCTGACCGGTGCGAAGTCTGCCGCGAAGGTTGTTTGCACGTAATTAGCCCAGAACGGCTGCTCGATGATGCCATCGCGCAACAGGTCGCCGCTCTCCAGCTCGCGGACGCGGGTGTAGGCCTGCTCGATCATGGCAGGGGTGACATCAGGCTCGGTGTAAAACATGGCCGACTGCCAGGGCAGGTCCAGGCGATCCGCCAGGCGCGTGACGTATGCCAGGTGAATTTCCACCTCGTCAATGCTGGCAACCGGGTTGCCTGCGGCGTCGGAGCGCTGGATCAAGCCGCCGTCGCTGTCGTACTCAGGAAAGTGGCGACCGTTATCCAGCAACTCGGCTACCCGCGCATGGGCGATGCGCCCCAGCTCGTCGAGGCGCGCCTTGCCTTTGGCGAGGTCCAGCAGTTCAAGGCGCATCAGGCCCGGGTCGGTTAGCTCCAGTGCTTCATGCAGCAACACCTCGACCCCCATGGCATTGAACAGCTGCGCGCCCGCATCCACACAGGTGGTGGGTGCCAGCGCCATCTCGAACAAACGCTCGCGCAACGCACTGTCGCGCGCCATGGCCTCAAGCATGCGCCAGACCTTGGCTGTCAAGTCGTCCCTGTAGGCCTCGCTGCGCTTGCTCAAGTGCTCGCTCAGTTTGCGAATCTCATCAAAAAACGGCTCGCTGCCTGGCGCCTCTTCAAGGTCATCCCACACCGGTTGTTTGTTCATCCAGTTCTGGCGGGTCATGCCGCTCATCCAGTGCGCGCTGTCCTGGGTGCCCCTGGGTGGGAACCGACGGGAGGGGTCCATGCCGACAGACTCCGTATACAGGTTGAAGGTTTCGAGCACGGCAGGTGACAGCCAGTCCCGGGTCACGACGCTTCGTGCAATGATCCTTGCGCGTTCGGAGCCGGGCGCCACGTTGGGGATTGCATTGAGGTGGTTACCGCTCAGATCCAGCAAAAAGTCCCGCGGCCGCGGCGCGCCAAACAGCCCTGGCGGCCATTCCTGCAGGCCACATCCGGCCAGGTACAGCCATTTGAGCTGAGGTATACGGCTGATATCCACCGAGCGTCCCAGCGGGTTGCCCTCCAATGCCAGCCAAATGAGCTGGGGCATCCCGCGAATGTGCGAGGCTGTCTGTTCGGTCAATACGATCCGGTTATCGGAGAGGTCCAGCCCTTCCAACCGAGGCATGCCTGCGCACACGTCCGGCAACCGTGTCAGGTTATTACGCTCCAGGTTCAGAATGCGCAGCGCGCGGAATGATGAAAGAAAGCCATTGCTCTGGTCGGTCAACCCGCACCCCGGCAGATGCAAACTCGAAACGTGGTCGAAGTTGCCCGGTAACGCCGGCAAGGTGGCCAGTTGCGCGCCCACACCTCTGTTTTCCAGGCGAATACGTTGGCCCTGATAGTTGTCGTGGGTATCCACGTCCCACTCACAGCTTTTTTGCCAGGCGCTTCGAATCACGTCACGGATCTTGCGACGAACCCTCAAGTTCGGCACATCCCTTGGCCCGGTTGCCAACCAGCGATTGAGGGTGTTGTCCAGTTGCTCAAACTCGTTCTCAAGGGCGCGAAGCCAAGCGTCATCCGAGGCAACATGCCCTCGCAGGAATTCAGTGAGTTGCAGGTCGTTGATGGTGGGGTAAAGCATGCGTACACGCTCCCGAACGGTCACCGGGCGTCCCGCCCCCCGTCCGCTGAGCGGATAGCCCAAGCGGTTATCCGTCAGCCGCCGTGGCTGCCGCCAGGCGGGTTTTCGCTCGGGCTGCATGCGCAGCACCTGACGCAATTGATCACGATTCAACGCTTTGTCAATAACCAACCCTTCCAGTTGCTCCCCCTGACCCACATGGGGCAGACCGATCACCTTGCGGTGGCTGTCGGGCAGCGCGCGTTGCAGCGCACCGTATAAGCCATTGATGCCATGCAGCTCCTGGCCCTGCTCATCGAAGGGCTGGTAGCGCCCATCGCCCATCCGTACCAGCACCTTACGGCTGTCAGCGCCAGTGGGGCCAAACTCGGCACGCAGCGTTCCACTGAATGAAGCGTCGCGCACTTCCAGGCGTAGAGCGTTATGCCAGCCCGGCAATTTCTCCAAGGTATTGAGTACCAGCGCTTCGGTATCGACGTTGGCCAGGTCGCGCAGGTAAAGGCCTTCGTAGGCATGCGCCAGGCGCATACGGGCCTGGAGTTTGCGCGCCGCCTCCGCCAGCCGCAGGGGAATGCGATTGCGGCTATTGACCATCGCCAATTCGTCGGCAGACGCACTGTCCAACAGTTCCTGCACCATCAAGGTCGGCAAATGCTTAAAGTCTCGCTGCATGAGGCGCACCGCCGGATTACCCGCAGGCAGTCGCTCGCTATAGATACTCTGAAACAGTCTTGCGCGATTTTTTATCCCATGGGTACTCAAGCGCTGGGCCAGTAACAGAGCACGCTGGGGTTTTGTGGCAGGCAGGTGCTGGCCCAGGATCTGCTGGAGTTGCTCTGAGGTCAGGCTGTCGACGATACGAGCAGGCAGTTGGCCCTGAATCAACTCACTGCGCCGGATACGCACCACGTCATCAGTTGGCATCGCGACGCCATAACGCAGGGCGGCGCCTTCTACATCGCCCTGCACCTCAATGGCCTTGCCCACCGGCCAGCCAGGCAGCTCAACACTCAGCGCGGCGGCAAACCCGCACAGCTCATCGGATGGGGTGCCGGCGTGTATCTGCTGGCTGACTTTGATGGCGTCGCCATAGGCGCGAAACCGGTGTGCGGTATCGAGCAGTACGGCAGGTGTCGGCTCGCCCTCGGTGTGCATGCGGCGCAATTGTGACTCTTCGACACCGCTGACCTGGCGAATCTGTTCCAGCTCGCTGTCGGTAAAGCCATCCGTGACCGGACCCAGGCGCCGCATCAACTGTGTACCGCTCCAGGTCTGGGGCAAATCGGCTTCGTGTAACCAGGCGCCCTGACCGTTATGCCTCACGCGCGGCTGGTAGGCATCGGGACGGCTCGGATGGCTGATGCGATAGGCGCCGCTGTCCGGGTCCGCTTCGACACGGTAGTAACGATCCTGAATCGTCAGGGTCGTGGCGTCGTTGTCGACATACAGGCCGTGGGCATCTGGTTGGGTTTGCGGCTTCCCATTCACCGACTCATAGGCTGTAAGGTCCGGGTTCCAGAGACGTTGCTCGCCTGAGGCCAATGTCACACGTTTCAAATGATCGACCGCGCCGCTTAGCTGGATGTGCGGCAATACGCTGGCGCCAGCGGCGATGAACGCCGTATTGAGTGCCACCGACGAGAAATGTGCCCACATGCCCTCGAGATCGCCTTCCTCATAGGCATGCACCCCTTCGAAAACATCCGACATCATCTGCGCAGCCCCCACCGTCAGCATGATGGGACCAAGCCCGGGCACTACGAAGGCTGCCAGGTTAAGCACGTTCACTACGGCCTCCAGGTAGCTGTCCAGCCGCGCCATACGTGCAACCTGGTCTTCTACCCCGGTCGGCACAGCCACCGCGGCGGCATCGGCAAACTGCTTGCGCACATAGGCCTGGCGCACGCGTTCCCACAGTGCTCCGGTGATCGCGACTTCGTTCATGGGCAGGCGCGGCAGGTGCCCTCTGAGCGGATAGTCCTGGTTGGGTTTTTTCTCACCGGCGGGCTGATACAGCGTATCGAAACGCTGGAAAAACAGACCCTGCTCGCGGGCAGGGATATATCGGCTGAAAAAGCGTCTATAACTGGTGCTGTGCAAACGCGCTCGCAGGTCCGCCATGAACTCGCCGCTGTTGGCGTATTCCTTGAGCGGTTGTTGCGGGTCATCGGGCAGGTAGACCACCAGACGCTCGCTCGTACCACTGTCCAGGCGCTCCGGTCCGATCAGCAGAGGCCCGACCAGCACGCTGTCAAACACTTGCAGGGCGGCGGAGCTCACAGGCTTGTTAGCGCCCCACGTACCTGGCTGCCCGGCGAGTATCCTGGCCAGCATTGGGTAAGCCGACACACTGATGGCGCCCTGCATGTGGGCCACCTCCAGGCACAGCCCGAACTGTTCGCACAGGAACTGTTCAAGCTGCTGTTCAAGCCTGGTTTTTTCCGAGGTATTTTCCGGCTGCACGACAGCTTTTATATGCGCCTGGTAGAGCGCCCCAAGATCCAGTGTGCGGCACAGCTTGGCAAAGGCGTGAGGCGTGATGGGCACGGCGTACTCGGCCAGCACGGCAAACGAGGGGATGACATCACCGTCGAAGTCGCCCCAGTGGGTGATGATCTGGCAATCATCACAGGAAATAGGCTCTTCTTCCTGCGGCGTGAAATTGGCCAGGGCCGCCTCCAGCAACGTTACCCCTCGATAGCGGTAATCGAGGGCGGAATCACGGCTAACGTCAAACACAAAAAAGCCATACAGGTCATCTCGCTTCTGGAAGCCGTATTTGCGCGCAAAATACACATTGCGCACATCCAGATCGAGGTTGAATTGTTGCTTGATGGCCGCCTTGAGCCTGGGCTCGGCGAATGCCGCAATGGCTTCGATGCGGCCAAACCAGACATCGACCTCGTTGAGCCGCTCCTGGAACCGGGTCTGCCCGCCCGCCAGCGCCTGCCTGGCGACAGCAGGCGCCGTGGAATACCACGCGGGCAAGCTCAATGGGTGATCGGCCAAAGCCCGCTGGCGATCAGGTGCGGCCTGCATGAACCAGCGGGGTATGCGCGACTTGAGAAAGTCGTAGTGAACACCTCGAGGGTCAACGTTTAACGTTCCTTCGGGAGAGGAAACGGGCACAGGGTTTTCTGACATGGGGAACTCCGCTTGACTGAAAAAACCAGCCTATCGGATGCCCCCCGCAGTCAAAGCCTAGATAGTTACTGTTGTGCCTCAGGCAATGTCTCTGGAAGGGCCGGGCTGGGCAGACTGCTCGGCGACTTCCCGACGTGACAGGGCGATCAGTTTTTCATTGCGCGCCGTGGACAACTCGATATCCAGCATGGTCGCGGCTTCGGCGTATTGCTGGTCGATCTGCGGATGGGCGATTTCCAACGCCTCACGCTTTTGCGATTTGACGCGTTCCAGTTCAGCGAACTCGGCGGGGTACTTTTCCTCAAGATAAGCAGCCCAGTAATCGACGTTAATCAAGTACTCATAAAACGCCTCGGAGCTTTCCGCCGCACGCACGGCCTCCAGCGCCCGGCTCTGCGCCGCGCCGCGCAGGGGCCTGCCGAACCTCATGTATGTCGGCTGCCCTGGCAAGTCCAGCGCATCACGCAGGCCGATACGGTATTCCAGGCGCACTTCGGCCGCGTCCATGCCCGGCCTGGCTTCCTGATTGGCCAAGGTTTCAACCTTGTCGAGGCGGAATAACTGACGCGCCAGCTTCAACAGGGCCGGGCCTTTCTGATCCAAGCGCGTGGGGTCGATGCTTTGTAAGGCATCATGCTCGAAAACCTTGATCTCCAGGTTACTGAAGGTGAGCATGCGCCCGTCTACGCAGGTGCCGTGGGTGCTGGACATGGCAAACACGGTGCCGCGCAACTCGGCATCATCGTTGACGGCGTCCATCACCCTCCAGACCCGGTGAGTCAGATCGGCACGCGCCAGTCGGTACTCCTCGGTGTCTTGCAAGCGTTCGAGCAGGTGGAAGAATGCCGCATTGCCCGGTTCGCTCAGCAATTGCGCCCACCGTTCACGACGCAGATTCTGCTCATCGACCGGCACGCTACCCAACCAACCACCCACCTGTTCATCCACCGGCGGCGGTTCAGGCAATTCCTCATCGGATTCCACTGCCTCGCCGTCACTTTGCGGGTTGTCGCCCAACAACTCCTCGATCTCACGACGGCTCAGTCCTAGCGCCGCGGAACGCTCCGTATCAGCAGCGTACCCCTGTAAGCGCTCCAGGCTGTCGCGTGACAATTCAATGTTGTCGGACAGGTCGACGCCCTCCATCAATTGATCATGAGTTCCGTCGAGGGCCCCGGCGGGTATGGACTCGATATTGTTGTTGCGCAGGTCCAGGGTATGCAGGGCGCTCGACTGCAACACTGCGTCGGGCCACTCCTCCAAGCGGTTGCTGCTGATATGCAGGGTTTGCAGGCGTGGTAGACCGTCGACGCTGAATACATCCAGCTGATTCTGGCTCACGTCCAGCCACTGCAGGTTGGGGTATCGCGCCAGGGTGGCACACAACCCGTCACCCTCGGCGAGCAGGTTCCCCGCCAGCTCCAGGCGTTCCAGGTGCGCCATGCCTGCAATCCCGTGGGGCAGTTCGCTCAACGCATTGTTATTGAGTACGAGCGTGCGGACACGGGGAAACGCTTCGAAGAAACCTTCGGAGCCCGCCTCGGAAAGCAGCACACCCGCGGCGTTCAAGGTTTCAATGTGCTCGAATGCGTCGGGAAGCCGGGGCAGATCGCCCAATTGCAAGCCTTCCAGTTCAAGGCTTCGTAGCGGTTCGACAGCGCGCACGCGCAGTCCCTCGCGCCAGGCGTCAACGATCCGCAGAGCCGCCTGCCGGCGGATCTGGGCGCTCACCGTCCACGTTGAACCACGGGCTTCACGGGTGAATAGCCAGCCATTGAGCTGGCGCACCAGTGCCTCGAACTGGCCACTCCACCCATCGAGCCGGGTATGCAACTGTTGCTCGCTCACCCCTTCGTCGGCCATCCGTGTGGCCCAGCGCTGCAGCTCGTCAGCCTGAAGCTCAGGCCATAGGCGCAACACGCGTTGCTGCGGCGAGCTGTTCGCCGCTTCCGGAGCGGGCAAGGGCAATAAGTGATGGGTCAACGAACGGCCGGTTTCCTGAGGTGGAAACCGCTCGGGAACGGGCTCCAGGCCAAAACGCTCCAGGGTGCCTGCCGACAGCCCCTGGTTCAGTTCCACCCGCTGCATGGCCGCAGCCCAGTGCGAGCTGGCTGCCTCGGTCAGCGGTGTGCCAAGCAGGTTGGTGCTCAGGACGGCCGCGTCATCAGCCAGCACCCCCTGCGGCACTTGGGTGATGTAGCTGCCGCGCAAATCTAGCCATTCCAGTGCAGGCAAATTCTCCCAACCCAATGGCCAAGCCGACAGGCTGGTGTGGCTCAACCCCAGCGTACGCAGGTGGACCATCGCGCCGACATCCAGGCCTTCAAGCGGATTGTGGCTCAGGTCCAGATGTTCCAGCCCCGCCCAATCACCTGTACCCAAAGGCAGGTCGGCGAGGCTGCAATCCCCCAGGTTCAGAGCGCGCAGGCCGCTGAAACCACTCACAAAACCCGGCAGCGTCTGCGCGGGCAAACGGGCACCTTTGAAGTTCAGCGATTGCACATGCTCGAAACCCTGTTGAGGCATCGGGGGAAACTCGCTGATTCGCACGCGGGGCAGCTCCAGGTCTGCCGAATACTGCCGCGCGCCATAGCGCTTGAGCAAACCCTGGTACCAACTGCGTTTGAGACCGCCTGCCATGTTATTGCGCTGTATGACTTCCATGGATACGCCGTTGGTAACCCAGGCTTCCAGGGGTTGCACAAAAAGATCGTGCTGCGCCGTCAACGCCTCAATCGCCGACCAGCGCGCCGGGGCATCGGGCCAAAGCTGGAGGAACAGCGGCTGCAACTCTCCGGCCTGGCCAGGCGCCGGCGGGAAATAAGCACCACTGCTGTCCAGTCGGGCCAGGCGCTGCAACTGGCCCTTGCAATAGCCACTGACCATTTCTTCCTGGTCCAGCAGATGCATAGGCTGACTGCGGACATAGTCATAGGCTTGGCGGAAGTCTTCCCGCGCAAACCATGACCAGTCCAGGGACAAGCCTGACCACAGGCGCTCGTGCCCCGGTTCGTATAGACGCGCCGGCAAACGGCTGATGGCGGTACCTTTGAGGTCCAGACGTTCCAGCAGCGGCAGGTCCAGAACCCCGGTGGGCAGTCCTGCCTGAAAGCTTCGGTTTATCTTCAAATCGCGCAGTTGCGGCATCTGGCTGACATCCAATGCATGCCCTGGGGGCACGACACCCTCCAAGTGCAGCTCAGTCAGCCCGGTGAGCGTTGACAGCCGTGCTATTTGCTCGGTGTCGAAGTCGACGTGGGAAACGATATGCAACCGTGACACCCCCGGCACCCTGGCAAGCGCAGCAGGCACGGTCCGCAACTGAGGGTGAGTGACGATCACGGTCAGCTTCTGCACCTCGGGAAAATAACCGAGCACCTGTTCGATGTTGGTGTCGCTGATGCCGCGCCCGCCGATATTCAGGCTGTGCACATGGGAAAAAACCGCGTCCAGCGGGGGTAGTGGTTCGTCCAGGAACAGATTCAGGTTCCCAAAGCGTGGCAACTCCGCCAAGGGCGATGCCCTCCAGCAGTCTTTGATGGCCTGTGCCGCTTGCCGCCGTCCGCTCAATTCGGAAACCGCATCGCGGCGTAGCTGCGGGGGCTGCTCAAGCACCCATTGATCAAGGGCTGCCTCAAGGCTTTGCCACTCGCGCAGGCGGTTGCCGAGCAGGTTAAAAATCTCCTGCTCGCTGTCACCGGCCACCATCCGCTGAAAGATAAAACCATTGACCTGATCGTCGGTGAGTTGCGGGTAAACGTCACGCACCCGGCTTTCCAGCAGAGGTGCGTGCAATTGACCGCGGCCACTGGCGGGGTAACCGATCAACTGTGCAGAAATGCGTTGCGGGGGCTTGAACCAGCGTTTTGTTACCGCGCCGCCGTTGACAATGGCTCGGGATTCAGGCCGCTGGCGTACCGCCTGGTCAATGATTGCCCTGCGCAATTGCGCGCTCTGCGCCACCTGCGGCATACCGAGAGCCTGACGCGACTGATCGGGCAGTGCGTGCATGATCGATGCGTAAAAGTTGTCACCCTGGCGCGGCAGGCTGTTGAGTGCCTCGCCACGCTCGTTGAATGCCTGGAACATCGGGCCACTCTTGACCACATATTTGCGCTGGGTAGCGGAGTCGCTGCCGATAGCCTCCAGCAAACGGCCACCAATGTGCTCCTCACGCAGCTCCAGACGCACAGCGTCGGACCAACCCGGCAGCCTGGCGAGGGTGTGCAGGGCCAAGCGTTTGCTGGCGGCTGAGGCCAGATTTTCCATATGTAAACCGGCAATGGCATGCCCCAGCTGATTCTGCTGCACGTACCAGCGTGCCTGCTCCTGCAGGCGCAGCGGTACGCGACCGGTGGCACGCAGGTCAGCCCGTTGCTGCGCGTCAGCGTCGGCCAGCACCGCCTCGGCGCCCGACTCGCCAAGCCCTGGATACAGCCGCTGCAGCTTTGTCACCAGCGGGTCTTTGCTGGCATTGCCCCGACAAAGACTTTCAAACAACGCCGGCTGACGCGTGCGCGCATGGTCGGCGATCTGCTTTCTGAATTCCTGGACACGATTTTCCCTCACCCGGGCCGGCTCGCCGCCCAACAGTTGGGTGACTTCGGATTCATCCAGCGCTGCCAGGATCCGATCCGGCAATTGGCTGCCCAGCACGTCCGCACGGGTGATGCGGATGGGCGGTTTATACGGCGCTCCCGGATAGAGCCGCTCAGCGCCATACTTGATCGATGCCCCTGACAGTTGCGGCCCGTCGAACACTTGCAGCACACGGCCCAGGGGCCAGCGCGGCATCTCGGTCACCAGGGGCAACACGTAGAGGTAATGCTCGTCCACGGCCTGGCCGGTCTCGACCTGTTCGATCACCCGCGTCACCCCCTGATCCGCTTCGAACAGGCGCAGGGTGTCTGCAAGGGCCGCTGGCGGCGGCGCGTTGTCCAGGTGCATCTTGCGCAATTGCGCATCACCGATACCGCTGATGTCGGCGATGCTTAACAATTGCTCGTCGTTAAAAGCCTCAGTGACGTGCCCCATGCGCCGCAACAAAGTGAGACGGTCCCAGGTTTGCGGACGCTCAAGTGTGTGTCGCCAGGCACCGGCACGGTTGTGACTGAGAGGCGGCGCATACGCGCGGCTATCGGTAGGGTGCTGGATACGCCAGCGCTGCGCCGCTTCGTCAAAGGTTTGTTCATAGACTTTGCCGGCCTGGCGAATATAGGTTTTGCCGTTGACCTGGAATTGCCCCAAGGCATTGGGCCGGGCGCCTTCAGGCAGCGTGACGGGGCTTTCATAAGCGCTGAGGTCGGGCCTCCATAACCGCGCTTTACCGTCTGCCGATACCACGGGTTCCAGCGCTTCGATCACAGGCTCTGGCTTGACCGCCGCCAGCTTGGCCAGGCCCTTGCCCGCCCCCGCCATGACCGCAAGCAGGGCGATATTTTCTGCTACATCGAGCAAGTGTGCCTTGGCGGCCCTGCGGTTGCCTTCGCTCCACTCAATGGCGCCGTCGAAGGTTTCGTACAGCAACTGGCCCGCCATCACCACCATCATCGCTTCGCCCAGCACGGGCACTAGCATCGCCACCGCATTGAACACCAGCATGCCGATATTGAGCAGGCGAGCGAACTTCTCCGAACGCACCCGGGCATCCACATCGGCCGTCGGAACAGCATGGCTGCGCGCGTCAGCGATCAGTTGTTCGCGATGACGGTCGAACAGGTAACCCCATAGATCGATGTTTTCCGACCACATACCGTGACCGGGGCGCGACCGGGCGGCGGGGGCCAGATAGGGATCGTCATTGGGCACTTGAGGGGTTGCCCGCATGGGTGGAGCCCCCTTGATCTCGGTGAACAGCCTGAACGGGTTGGTGCCCTCGCATATTTGCTTAAGCAAGGCGGCAAAGGGCGCCAGCACGTCATCAATGACCGTACCTGACGCGTCCTGGGTGAACTGGCTGAAGTAATCCGGCCGGTCGGCATAGGCAACGAACTGGCTGAAAAAACGCTGGTAAACGCTGGGACGGCCATTCCCAGGCTCGGGCACGTCACGCGTGGTAAAGCGCTGTTTGAACCGTGTCTGCAGGCTGGTCCAAGTGTGGCGTTTGAGCGGCGCGAAGGGGTCGTTGGGAATGTAGAGAATCAGCTCGTCGCTGTAGCGGTATTTCTCGCAGATAACAAACACGATGCAGCCGGTCATGCGGTGGTTCATCAACGCGAGGTCGCGAAACCAGACCGGCTTGCCGCCAATCCGGGGGGCGATCTCACCGTCGATGACGGATCGGATCATGCGGTAGTCGGCCTGCTCAATGTCTTTGTTCAGCAGCGCCAACTGAGCGGCGGCACCCAGGGCTCCTTTTTGTGCGTTCGTGAAGGTCGAGCGCAGCGTTGCCAGCGCCGGGGCATCGTCCGGATAGAAAAACGCTTTCAGGTACGCCTGATATTTCGCGCCAATATCCAACGAGCGACACAGCCCAATGAACTGCGCCACGCTTAATGGGGTGTTGATAGCAGCCTGCCCGCCTTGTGAGTCCTGGCCGATAAACCCGGAGGTATGATGGAAAGCATCCGATTCGGCTTCGGCGGCTTCGAAGTTATGCAGTGCCGCTTGCAGCAGAGGAAGGCGCAGTGCCTCAAAGCTGGAAATCTCGATGTTGAATACGCCGAGCGCCACCGGTTTGACCAGCCGCAGCAGCGTCTTGTGCACATCCAGCTGCACGTTGAACTGGTCTTGCAATGCCTTGACCAGCAAGGGCTCGGCGAAGCTGTCGATGTCTTGCAGGGTCGCCACGGCCTGATCCAGTTGGGTCTGGGCAGTGAAACTGGCGACGGCGGCATCATTGAGCGCCTGACGTTGCGCCGGGGAGGCTTGGCGATACCAGTCGGGAACGGACGCTGGACTTTGCTTGAGCGCCTCACGTCGTTGCGGCGTGGCCTGGGTGACCCAGCCGGGCAGGGATTGTTCGATCAGCGGAGCATGCAGGCTGAGGGACGCGGGGGGGAGTTCTGGGGTAACGGGCATGGTGCCTCTCCTGTGAAATGGAGAGTCAGCACACCATGCCCGCGAGAGCGCTCAGCGGTAGTTAGTTACCGAGCCGTGTGATCAAAAGTTTTCCCGAGGGTTGAACGCAGCCTTTTTCGCCAGTTCCTGCCACAGCGCAATGGTCTCGTCATCGGCCTGCTTGGGCATGACCGCCTTGAGTTGCACGTAGAGGAAACCACGCTCCCCGGCCTTGTTCAGCAAACCATGGCCCTTGGCGCGCATGCGCTGGCCGTTCTGGCTGCCGGCAGGCACCTTGAGGTTGATCTTGCCGGTCAGGGTCGGCACCGCCACTTCGGCCCCCAGCGCCAGTTCCCACGGCGCCAGCGGCAGGGTGATCACCAGATTTTCGCCTTCGACGTCGAACTTCGAATGCGGCGCAAACTTGATGATCAGGTACAGGTCGCCATTGGCGCCGCCACCAATACCTGGCGCGCCCTGTGCCTTGAGGCGGATGCGCTCACCGTCGGCCACGCCGGCGGGGATCTTCACGTTCAGGCTCTTGGTGGTGTTGGTCACATGCCGGCCCGAGGCGTCGTACTGCGGCACCTGGAAGCTGATTTGCTTGGACTCGGCCGACAGCGTCTCCTCAAGGGACACGGTCAGTTGCATCTCCACGTCCTGGCCCTTGCGCCCGGCCGGGCGACGTTGGCCGCCACCGAAGCCGTCGCCACGGGAGCCGAAGATCGAACTGAAGAAGTCCGAGAAGTCCTCTCCGCCGCCACCGCCGCCAAAACCACCACGGCTCTGCCAGCCCGGCGGCCCCTGGAACGGCTGGCCATGCTGGCCGTATTTGCGCAGCTCGTCGTACTCGGCGCGCTTGTCGGCGCTCTTGAGCGCTTCGTAGGCTTCGGACGCGTCCTTGAACTTGGCTTCGGCGTCTTTTTCCTTGCTCACATCCGGGTGGTATTTGCGCGCGAGCTTGCGGTACGCGGCCTTGATTTCCTTGTCGTCAGCCGTCGGCTCGACACCCAGAATCTTGTAGTAGTCTTTGAAATCCATCGGCGGTTCACCATCCTTAATCGAGATCGCACAGCCCGGGGCACAACGTGCGCTGCATTGCACCTGTTGAGTGATGTGGCCTGGGGGTGCGTCAAAGTGTTATCGGCGCTTGCCGTATGTACCCGATGTGGGGGCGAATCGTGCAGTTTCAAGCGTGATTTAACGGATGGTCGGCCTACGCATCCGCCTTCGACTGGCATACACTGCGCGGCCGTTTTTCAACCGGAACCTGATTGTCATGGAAAACCCATCCCCAGCCCGTGCCTGCGGTATCGACTTTGGCACGTCCAACTCCACCGTCGGCTGGATCCGCCCCGGCATGGAAACACTCCTGGCGCTGGAGGACGACAAGATCACCTTGCCGTCGGTGGTGTTCTTCAACTTCGAAGAGCGTCGCCCGGTGTACGGTCGCCTGGCACTGCACGAGTACCTGGAAAACTACGAAGGCCGCTTGATGCGCTCGCTCAAGAGCCTGCTGGGTTCCAAGCTGATCAAGCACGACACCAGCGTACTGGGCACAGCGATGCCATTTACCGACCTGCTGGCGCTGTTTATCGGCCAACTCAAGAGCCGTGCCGAAGCCACCGCCGGCCGCGAGTTCGAAGAAGTGGTGCTGGGCCGCCCGGTGTTTTTCGTCGATGACGACCCGCTGGCCGACCAGGAAGCCGAGAACACCCTTGTGGACGTGGCGCGCAAGATCGGTTTCAAGGACATCTCGTTCCAGTACGAACCGATCGCGGCCGCATTCGACTACGAGTCCACCATCGAGAAAGAAGAGCTGGTGCTGATCGTCGACATCGGCGGCGGCACGTCGGACTTCTCCCTGGTGCGCCTGTCGCCGGACCGTCGCCATAACGACAACCGCCACGACGACATCCTCGCCACCGGCGGTGTGCACATCGGCGGGACCGACTTCGACAAGCAGCTCTCGCTCAACGGCATGATGCCGCTGTTCGGCTACGGCAGCCGCATGAAGAGTGGCGCCTACATGCCCACCAGCCACCACATGAACCTGGCCACCTGGCACACCATCAACTCGGTGTACTCGCAGAAATCCCAGCTGGCCCTGGGCAGCATGCGCTACGACATCGAAGACACCGGTGGCATCGACCGCCTGTTCAAGTTGATCGAACAGCGCGCCGGGCACTGGCTGGCGATGGAAGTGGAAGAGACCAAGATCCAGCTGACCCACGAAGAAAACCGCCACGTGGCGTTGGACCGTATCGAAGCGGGCTTGAGCGTGGACTTGAGCCGGGCGTTATTCGAGTCGTCCATCGACGGCCTGCTGGAGCGCGTGCGGGGCAGCGTGACGCAATTGCTCAACGACGCTTCGGTGAGCGTGGCGCAGGTGGACACGGTGTTCTTTACCGGCGGTTCCAGCGGGATCCCGGCGCTGCGCCACAGCATCTCGGCAATGCTGCCGAATGCGCGGCATGTGGAAGGCAATATCTTTGGCAGTATCGGCAGTGGTCTGGCGATTGAGGCCAGTAAGCGGTACGGCTACTGAGGCTTCGCGCCAGTGAAATCGTGATCGCCGGCAAGCCGGCTCCTACAAGGGTTTGCGTAAACCTGTAGGAGCCGGCTTGCCGGCGATGGCGGTCGTCCAGCCTCAGACCTTCCCCTCAAAGTAGATGGCCCAAAGCCCAACCAACGTCAGGCACCACATGACCACGCCCGGCACGATCACCAGGTAGTTCCACAGCGTGAAACGGTCGTTGCTCAAGCCTTCTGGATCATCCGCCGCGAAATTGATCAGGCCTTGGGCTTGCTGGAGGATATAGGCACACAGCGGCACCGCCAGAATCGTCAGGGGCTCGTAGGCCTCCCAGCGATCGATCCGCCTCGCGGCCGCTCCGAAAAACCTGGAACCTAAGGTGACCACCACGAACACGGTCGCCCATTGTTCGAAGTCAAAATCGAATTTGCGACCGCTGCGGGCCACGCGATCATCGGCCCGTCGATACAACTGATGCATGAAGAAAAAAAAGAAAATGGCCCGGGCCAGCGGCCAGATCTCCACCTGGTGGAAGTCCTTGTACAGGCGCCAGTTTTTATACGACCAGATATAGGTGTACAGCCCAAAACTGAGCAGGCTGAGAATCAGCAGCTTCTTTTTGGAGATGACGTAAAACTCAGGCGATGCCTTTACCCTATCGCTCAACTGCGCCGTTGGCGGCGCGTAGATGTTGTCGCTCACTGTCTACTTCCCTCTAAGTCCCTTTAAAGTCCACGAAGCAAAAGCGCTTCCGTTATCGCGTCAAACCATCCCGCCGAGCTTCAGCTCGCTCTTGAGATACGCATAATAAATCGGCCCCGCCACTACGCCAGGCAGGCCGAATGCCGCCTCGAATACGAGCATCGCCAGCAGCAATTCCCACGATTTGGCACTGATCTGCCCGCCTACGATGCGCGCGTTGAGGAAGTACTCGATCTTGTGGATCACGATCAAATAGCCCAACGCCGCCACCGCCACCCAGATCGACAGCGACAGCGCGACGATGGTGATCAGTGTGTTGGACATCAGGTTGCCGATCACCGGCAGCAGGCCGAGCAGGAAGGTCAGTACGATCAGGGTCTTGGTCAGCGGCAAGTGGATTCCGCACAACGGCAGCACCACCGCGAGGAAGATCGCGGTGAAGGCGGTGTTCAGCGCGGCGATCTTGATCTGGGCGAAGACAATGTTGCGAAAGGCCTGGACCAGCAGGTGCAGGCGGTCGAACAGTGCGGCGGCCAGGGGTTTGCGCTTGGTCAGGTCGGGCACACGCTGCAGGGCGATGATCGCGCCGAGCACCATGCCGATCAGCAGGGTGACGAACATGTGGGCGGCATCTTTGCCCACCAGTTGCAGCTCGCTCAGGTGCTTGCTCAGCCAATCGCCAATGGCCACGCGGAACTCAGCAGCGCTGGCCGGCAGGTAGGCGTCGAGGAACGGCGGCAGCTGGCCGCGCGCGCGGTCGACCACGCCCATGAATTTGTCGAGGGAGGCCCCGGGATTTTCCGCTTCGTGGAGCAAGAAGCTGATGGCGCCGGCAAAGATCAGGGTCAGCACGCTGACGATCAAGGTGCCGAGCAAGGCCACCGCCAGCCAACGCGCACGCCGGCCTTCGATCAGCCGTTGCAGTTGGGGGGTGAGCATATTGACCAGTTCAAAAACCAGCAGGCCGGCCAGCAGGCTGGGCAGCAACTTGAGCGGCAGTACCAGCAGCAGTCCGCCGAAAATGATGATGTAGCTGGCCAGCAATATCACGTGACGCTGAGAAAACGTTGGCATACAGCCTCAAAACGAACGGCTTTAAAGGATTGGCAGTCTGCCAGCCTTGAAGGAATCAAGCGAGTGGGTTGGTTGCGAATGCGATCAAGTGTGGGAGCTGGCTTGCCTGCGATGCAGGCAACTCGGTGCCTCAGTCAGACCGAGGCGAGGCTATCGCAGGCAAGCCAGCTCCCACATTGAACGCCAGCGCCTGGGCAAATTTAATCAGCCTTTTAGACACGTACTCATAAATGTCTTGCGCGCATCGCCAGTCAGCGCCTTGGTTTTCGCCGACGCATTGCAGTCTTTCATCTTCTGCTGTTGCGGCGTCAGGGTCTTGGCGTCGTTGGCGGCCGGGGCCGCCTTCAGGCAGGTGCTCATGAAGGCTTTGCGCTCATCGCCTTTCAAGGCCTTGGTGGTGGCGTCGGCGTTGCAGGTGGTCATCTTATTTTGCTGGGCGGTCGCGGCAAAACCCTGGGAACACAGCAGCAGGCCCATCATCAACAGCGGAATACGCAGCATCTTCATGGAGTTTTCTCCCTGTTACCGCACCGAAGGGGCGCGGCCTACCCAGCAGTGTAGTCAAAGCCTGTTACATCTTCAGCGGGCGCGGATATTCGACCGACGGTACTGCTCGGGGGTGCAACCGGCGTGGCGCTGGAACATCGCAATAAACGCCGACGCGGTGCTGTAGCCCAGGTCAAACGCCACATGCTGCACGCTGCGTTCGCTGCCCAGCGCGTCAATCGCTGCCAGGTAACGCAGGCGCTGGCGCCACTCGCCAAAACTCATGCCCACCTCCCGCACAAATTGCCGGGCCAGGGTGCGCTCGCTCACGTGCACCTGCTCGGCCCATTGCGCCAGGGGGCGGTTGTCACCCGGATCGGCCTGCATGCCCTCCAGCACACCCAAGACTCCAGGGTGGCGGGCGTAGGGCAGGAAGCAATCGTGGACCGGCGCCTGCTTGAGCTGGTCCACCAGCACCTGGGCCAGGCGAATATCAGCATCGGTCCGCGGGATGTTGACGTCGCGCCGGGCAAAGTCACTGAGGATGGCCTTGAGGATCTCACTGACGGCCAGGGTGCAGGGCACCTGTGGCAGGTGCTCGCACAGCTCCGGCGCCAGGCCCACGGAGCGGTAGACAATCGCCTGGGCGTTGTAGGAGCTGTGTTCGGTATCCGGCGGGATCCACACGGCGTACTGCGGCGGCGACATAAACCGGCTGCCCGCCACCTCCATGCGCATCACGCCGCTGGCCGAATAGTCCAGCGAACCCCAGAAATGCCGGTGCGGGGTGCACTCGGTGTCGGGGGCAAACTCGGAATAGCGGAAGTAGACCGGACTCGGCAGGCTGGGGAAATCCGCGAGGCGGACGGTGTGTCTGGGCATGTTGTCTGGATACAGAGGTCGGTTGGCTGGTTCGCAGTATAGGCTGCGATCCAGACAAGGGATAATCCTGCCTCACCAACCTATCTGGTTTCTTTCGATGCAATACGCGTATCCCCTGCTGGCCATCTTTATCTGGGCCGGCAACACCGTGGTCAACAAACTCGCCGTGGGCTCGATTTTCCCCGCCGAGATCGGCTTTTACCGCTGGCTGCTGGCGGCGCTGCTGTTCACGCCGTTCATGCTCAAGCCGGTGATCGCCAACTGGGCGCAGATCCGCCCGAACCTGGGCAAGATTTTCATCCTCGGCGTACTCGGCATGGCGGTGTACCAAAGCCTGGCGTACTACGCGGCGACGGTCACCACGGCGACCAACATGGGCATCATCCTGTCGCTGATGCCGTTGATGGCGCTGACGGCCGCGATCATCAGCCTCGGCCAGCGCCTCACCTTTGGCGCGCTGACCGGTGCCGTGCTGTCCTTCGCCGGCGTGGTGGTGGTGGTCTCGGCCGGTAGCCTGGGCGCGCTGTTGCAACACGGGGTCAACCTGGGGGACGCGATGATGTTGGTCGCCACCCTGGCCTACGCGGTCTACAGCACCTTGCTGAAAAAGTGGCACCTGCGCCTGCCGCCCCTGGTGCTGCTGTACTTGCAGATCCTGGTGGCCGTGGTGGTGTTGTTTCCGCTGTTCCTGTTCTCGACAAAAGCGGGCCTGGGCTGGGCGAACATCCCGCTGGTGCTGTACGCCTGCTTGCTCGCCTCGATGTTGGCGCCGCTGGCGTGGATGCACTCGGTGAAGACGCTCGGGCCGAGCCGTACCACGCTGTTTTTCAACCTGCTGCCGCTGATCACCGCGTTGATTGCGGCGGTGGTGTTGAAGGAGCAATTGGCGATGTATCACTTGGTCGGCGGTTTGCTGACCTTGGGTGGGGTGATTTTGTCGGAGCGTTGGACGACGCCGGTGCGCCGCGAGGTTGGTGTTGCCTGATCCGGCGATGAACGATAACGCGGTCTCTTGGCTAGACCCCCGCGGCTTTCAACCGCTGTGCATGCTCGACAAACAACCGAATCGGCTCAGCCCCCTTCCCAACCAAGCCCATCGATTGGTTGACGATGTCGAAGTGGTCCAGCGCGTAGTCGTCGCCAATCACCGCGCCCAGGTGTGAGCTGTAGCGTCCCACCATGCCATCGCACTGGCCCTTTTCCCGCACAAAGCTTCGGGCAAACAAGCGGCAGCTGCGGTTCGTGCCGTCCAGCAGGTTGCGCCCGCGATCGGTCTTGCCCGGCTGCAAGGTGCCAGACCACGAGTAGTAGCGAACGCCATTGACCTCTTCTGCGCCCTGCCCGCCCCAGGTCTGCGGCAAACCTTGTGGGTACTGGCGGTTGAACAGCGCCACACCCGCGCTGGTCAGGGACAGGTGGGAGGCGTGCAAGTCGGCCTTGAAACGCGGCCCCCGATAACCGGTTTCCAACAGGCTCATCACCCCGGCCACCAAGTGAAACAGCGCACTCATGAGGCGCCCTTTCACGCTGTCGGCGGGGTAATGGGTGTGGATATGGTCTGCCAGTTCCGACCCATGGTTGGGCCCCGCCACCGAGGTGACCGACGCCACCCATTCCGGGCGCTTGGCCGCCGCGTAACGGGCGGTGAGCGAGCCCTGGCTGTGGCCAATCAGGTTGACCTTGTCGGCACCGGTTTCGCGGCGGATCCGCTCGATCTGCACCAGCAATTGCTCGCCACGCACCTCACTGGAATCCAGCGGCGCCACCTGCACCGGGAAGACCTGTGCGCCACCGTTGCGCAGCGCAGGGACGATGCCATACCAGTAGGGAAACCACCCCAGGCGCACGAACCCCAGCATGCCGGGCACCAGCACTAGGGGATAACGCGTGGCAAGGGAGTGCGGCATGGCACAGGGGTCCTGATAGGAAAGGCGATGAACCCATCCTAGACCAGCGTTTCATAAATCGACATGACCACCCGGTGACAGACTCATGACACCTTAAAAGCGCCCGGCAAAATCGTGCAATTGGCGCTCGGCTTCATCGTATGAGCGCTTGAATACACTTTTGTCCGACTCTTCACCCTCGGCGGCAATCACGCTGATATCGTCGATACCGATATAGCCCAACGCGGTACGCAGGTGCGGGTCGGCATGGTTCATCCACTCGAACTCGCCACCCGGGCCGAACCCGCTGCCACCGCGACTGGTGATGATCAGCGCCTTTTTACCCTTCAACAGCCCTTCATACTGGGCGATACCGTTGCTGTCCTGGGTGATGTTGAAGGTCAAGCCCATGCGCACGATCTGATCGATCCAGGCCTTGAGGCCACTGGGCACGCCGAAGTTGTAGAGGGGCATCGAAATCACCAGCAGTTCGTGCTCGATCAACTCGCCCACCAGTTCGTCACTCAACTGCAGGTCGGCCTTCATTACCTTCGGCAACGCCTGCGGTTCGGGATAGAAATTGGCCGCCACGAAGGCCTCGGTCACATGGGGGATAAACGCCCGGCCGACTTCGCGACGGGTCACTTGTGAACCCGGGTTGCCAGCCTGCCAGGCATCGAGAAATGATTCGGCCAAGCGTCGGGAATGGGAACGTTCGCCACGCGGGCTGGCGTGAATTACTAGCATTTTTTTCATCTGTATCACCTTCACGAGTTAGACTCTGGTGACCTGACTGGCCACCGCTATTGCTCGCAAATCTAGTGATAAGCGCACGGCCCGACAAATGAGCAATAGTTAATCCGGATGAGTTTATTTCATCCATGGAGCCCCAATGTTTGCCTCCCTCCCCCTCACCGCCCTGCGCACCTTTGAATCGGCAGCGCGACTATTGAGCTTCAAGGCGGCCGCCCTGGAGCTGTCGGTGACGCCTACGGCGGTGTCCCACCAGATACGCAGCCTGGAAACCTGGCTGGGCGTGCCGTTGTTCGAGCGCCTGCCGCGCCAGGTGCGCCTCACCGAAGGCGGTGAGCGACTGTTTCGCAGCGTGCACGGCGCCCTGCTGGACGTCGCCCATAGCCTCGACACGTTGCGCCCGCAACGCAGCGCCGGGCAGCTCACCGTCTCCACCACCCCGGCGTTTGCCGCGTTGTGGCTGGTGCCGCGGCTGGGGCGTTTTTATGCAGCCCACCCCGACATCAGCCTGCGCCTGGATACCCAGTGTGACGTGGTTGACCTGCAACAGGACGCCAGCGTCGACCTCGTGATTCGCTACAGCCTCGGCGACTACCCGCACCTGTACGGCGAGTGCCTGTTCGATGAGCGCTTTGCGGTGTACGGCTCTCCCGAACAGATCGCACGAGCGAGCAGCCAGGTGCCGACGCTAATCAGCGTGCGCTGGCACAACTCCGAGCTGTACGCCTTGGGGTGGCAGGCTTGGTGTGAGAAATCAGGCGAGACATGGCTGGCTCACACGGCCCTGCTGCGCGAATACGACGAAGAGCACTACGCGTTGCAGGCGGCCATTGCCGGCCAAGGGTTGGTGCTGGCGAGCAACATCCTGGTGTCGGAGAGTGTTGCCACCGGTTTGCTGGTGCCCTACAAGCCGCAGGTCCACGTCGACGGCGCCGGTTACAGCGCCCTGTGCGTGCCGGGGCGTGAGCGTCATCCGCCGGTGCGTGCGTTTTTCCAGTGGGTGCAGGAGGAGGCAAAGCTATCCGGCCATGCCCTTTGAAATCCGATAAAACTTTTTGCTTCAGCCAACACTCACAACTTGGAGCGATCACGCCAACAGAGCGTGGCGTAAAACCGGATTAGCACCAGGAGATTGAGATGACTGAAGCACACTTGACCGACGTTGCCACCCTGCGCAGCCGCGCCCGCCAAAACGTCGAAAATGGCGCCGTCACTGAAGGCTACGACGCCGACCGCGAAGAAATCATCCGCTTGCTCAACGAGTCGCTGGCCACAGAGTTGGTCTGCGTACTGCGCTACAAGCGCCACTACTTCATGGCCAACGGCCTCAAGGCCAGCGTGGCCGCCAGCGAGTTCCTGGAGCACGCTACCCAGGAAGCCGAGCATGCCGACAAACTGGCCGAACGCATCGTGCAACTAGGCGGTGAGCCGGAGTTCAACCCTGACCTGCTGTCCAAGCACTCCCACGCGCAGTACGTCGCGGGCAAGAACCTCAAGGAAATGGTCTACGAAGACCTGGTGGCTGAGCGCATCGCGGTGGACAGCTACCGCGAGATCATCCAATACATCGGCGACAAAGACCCAACCACCCGCCGCCTGTTCGAAGAAATCCTGGCCCAGGAAGAAGAGCACGCCGACGACATGGCGGACATTCTGCAAGACCTGTAAACCGCAACACCTCTGAACCCAATGTGGGAGCGGGCTTGCCCGCGATAGCTATCCAACCGTCAACGCATCTGTTGACTGTTACAGCGCTATCGCAGGCAAGCCAGTTCCCACATTTTTGGTTCCGGTTTCGTCAGTTAGCCCTTCACCGTTTTCGGCGCCTTGCCTTCCTTCATCTGCTGCAACAGCGGCGCGCACTGATTGGGCACATCACCACTCGGCGCCACCAGCGCCAGCAGCCCGGCCGCAGGCCCGACGATCACACCCAGCGCCACCATCCCCGCGCCACGCAGCATCAGCGGTACGGCTTTCACGCCAGCATTGGGCTTGATGAACGGCCCGTTGACGTACAGCGGCGAACGCAACGAGAACATGCGAAAGCCCTTGGACTCCGGCGTGATGGTCAGGTCCAGTTGCTCGGTGGCCATGTTCGCGGTGCCATCGATGTAGATGATCGCGTTCTCGGTATCGAACACAAACAGGCGAGTGGTCGCCAGGCCGGTCTTGATGCCGAAGTCCGCCGCTGCGCAGTTGATCTTCACTTCCTTGTCACCAAACAGGCGACCGACCACGTAGTTGCCCACGTTGAGCCCGGCAATTTCCATCAGGCCACGGCTGATGGCGCCGTCATTGATCAGCATCTTGAGGTTGCCGTCGGAGCTGCCCAGCAGCGCTGCAACGGAGTTGCCACGCCCGGCAATGTCCGCGTCGCCATTGAGCTCACCAAAGCTGGTTTTCATCGGCTCAAACGTCGGGAACAGTTGCTTGAGCTTGAAGTTGCGCGCGGTGAGTTTGGCGCGACCTTCCATCGGCGTGGTGCGGCCGTTCAAGCGAATTTGCGCATCCAGCTTTCCACCGGCCACGCCAAAGCGCAGGGGCTCAAGGCTCAGTTCACCATCGTTGAGCACCAGGTGCGTATAGAGGTCAGTGAACGGCAATTCGGCGCTCTGCACGATGCGCTTGCCGGTGAATTCCACATCGGCATCCATGTCGCGCCAGCGCTCGGTACGGAATTCTTCCACCGGCAGCACTTTGGTCGCGGGTTGTTTGCTTTCGCCACCACGGGCCTTTTGCTTGGCGTTGGAATCGGCGCCGATCAGCGGAGCCAGGTCGGTCATCAACAGTTGGTTGGACACCAGCGAGCCCGTGAGCTTGGGCCGTGGCTGGCTGGCGAGGTAGCCGAGGTTGCCATGGATATCGCTGTTGCCGATCTTGCCGTTGAAGTTCTCGTAGGTGAACGAGGCGCCGTTGGCTTCATGTAGCTTGGCAATCAAGTGGCCGTCGGTGGAATACGCCGGCGAATCCGGCAAGGTGACGCCGGTGAGCGGGTAAAGGTTGCCCAGGCTGCTACCGGACAGTTTCAGGCGCAGGTCGAGGGCGCCAAGGTTGAGGGGGTCGGTCAACGTACCGGCCAGGGCGATGCTGGTGTCGGCGATTTTCACCTGAGCCTGCAACGGGAACGGCTTGGCCGCGTCCTGCAAGGCGAGCAGGCCACCGATCTTGCCAGTGCCGTCGAGCTTCTGGCCGTGGTATTGGCCTTTTACCTTGAGGCCGAACGCATAGTCCTGGGGGTTTGATCCTTTTTCCTGGGCCTTCTTGGCATCGGCGGCGCCGACGATTTCACCAAAGGGAATCGGTTTGCCCAGCAGATCGATAGTCACATCCAACTGCGTCTTGAGGGTCTGGTCGTCGAGGGTCACATGACCTTTATCGAAGCCGATGGCACCGATATCCACTACCCAACTCGACGGTTCGGCATTCGGGTCCTTGGGGTCGAACGTGAAGGTCCAGTTGGCACGGCCATCGGCCAAGCGTTGCAGGTCGGCGCTCGGCTCAGTGAGGTCGATGCGCGGGATCACTACACGCTGGGCCAATAACGCCAGCGGCGAGATGCGCAATTCCACACGCTTGAGGGTGACCATCTGCGGTTTCTTCGACCAGTCGGGGTTGCCCAGGGTCAGGTCTTCGGCAATCACATGGGGCCACGGCACCCAGGCACGCCAGCCGCCTTGATCCGGCTCACGCGCCCACACCACCGCCAGGTTGCCATTGATGGCAAACGGTCGATGCAGCTCTTCGGAGACTTTGGCATTGAGCGGCGGCTTGATGCGGTTCCAATCGAAAAACACCAGGACCAACACCAGCGCAGCGATTAACAGAGCGAAGCTGGCGCAGCTCCAGACAACGATTTTACGAGTGCGCGTCATTGCACATGACTCCTGAATACGACTAGCTGAACTACAGCTCATAAGGCTACGACTGGCAAACGGCGCGGGGGTTTAACCGGATCACCGTTTTAGTCGCAAAAAGCCAGTTTTCTGATCGAACGGACAGTTTCCAGCATCGACGGCGCACCATTGTTACCCAGGGTCGTGTCGAAAATACCCACCACGGTGCAAAACCGCGGGCTTGAGAGGCGCGTTCTAGAGCCTCTGCCGGGAACAATCAATTCTGTTGATTATTACCATTGTGTTTATGAACTTTTATATCGACTTATCGAGAGTAGCATTAGCCCTGTACCCACTTTATCGCCCTCCCAAGGAGCAACCATCATGAAACGCCAAGTACTCGCTACCGTCCTGCTGTCTGTCCTGGCCTCCAGTGCCTTTGCCCTGCCAGCCGCCGAACAGGCCACCCCACAGAACAAAGCGCAAGCCGTTCAGTCCAGCCAGACCCTGGCTCGCAGCGGTTCGCAAGAAGAAGAGAACCGCGACTACGCCAAAGGTGTTGCTGAAAACGGTTCGGAACACGCCAACAAACGCGCCTACACCGAAGGTGTTGCTGAAGGTGGCCGTGATCGCCTGGAACAGAAAGGTCTGGTTGAAGGCGGTGCTGAACAAGCCAACAAACGCGCTTACACCGATGGCGTTGCCGAAGGTGGTGCGGACCGTCTGCAAGAACTGCATCAAGCTCAGAGCTAAGCCCGTGGTGGCCCAGAAAAAAGCCCGATCTGCCGATCGGGCTTTTGCTTTTCTATAGATCACGCCTCGCACCACCCTCGCCAAGTTCGACGCCGGCAAAGCGGTTTTGCTAGAGTGCGTCGCTGTACTTGCCGACAAAGCCCGCTCGCCATGCTGCCCCGCGCCGAACAGAAGCAACAGACCCGCCTCGCCTTGATGGACGCAGCCCGCCATCTGATGGAGTGTGGCCGTGGGTTTGGCAGTTTGAGCCTGCGTGAAGTAGCAAAGACCGCGGGCATCGTGCCCACCGGGTTCTACCGCCACTTTGACGACATGGACCAACTCGGGCTTGTGCTGGTCAGTGAAGTCGGCCAGACCTTCCGCGCAACCATTCGCCTGGTGCGTCATAACGAATTCGTGATGGGCGGGATCATCGATGCGTCCGTGCGGATCTTCCTCGACGTGGTCTCGGCCAACCGCTCCCAATTTTTGTTCCTCGCCCGCGAGCAATACGGTGGCTGCCTGGCCGTGCGTCAGGCCATCGGTGCGTTGCGTGAAGACATCACCCGCGACCTGGCGGCCGACCTCACGTTGATGCCCAAACTCCAGCACCTGGATGCCGAAGGCTTGCATGTGATGGCCGACTTGATCGTCAAGAGTGTGTTCGCCACCCTGCCGGACATCATCGACCCTCCGGCCCAGGCCCTGCCGGCCCACCTCACGCCCCAGGCGAAAATCACCCAGCAACTGCGCTTTATCTTTATCGGCCTCAAGCATTGGCAAGGCCTGGGCAGCACCGAGTAAAAAGGTCATCCCGACGTGTGAAAGCGTTTGGCGGTGGTGTAGTGCTTGTTCCAGTAACTATTGCTTAACGAATCGATACGCACGTTTTTGCCCGTGCGCGGCGAATGAATGAACTTGCCCGCCCCGATATAAAGGCCAACATGGCTGACCTGGCCACGCCCGTTGCCCTTGAAGAACACCGCGTCCCCGGGCTTGAGCGCCTCACGCTTGATGGTCTGCGCCGTTGAACGGTGCATGGCCGCCGTCGTGCGCGGGATCTGGATATTGGCTTCAGTCTTGAACAGATAGACCAGCAGGCTGCTGCAATCGAAACCCTGCTCCGCCGACGTCCCGCCCCATTTATACGGCGTACCCAACAACTCGTGGGCACGATCAATGACGTCGTCGATGGAGGTGGGCTTTATGCCCTGCAGTGAAGCGCCGAACGCGGCACGGGGTTGAACATTGGCCGAGGCCGAGGCCGTGAAGAAAGACAGACTGACAATGACTAAACACAAAATTGATCGAAACATGATGAACGTCGCAGTGGATTAAACACGGCGCAAAGCCTAAAGAACCCCCGCGTAACGGCACGAACGGCAAATCCACATACTGCGTAGGACAAATCCGAAAAAACACCAGCGCGAAATAGATGAAAGAAACTTCATGCAGCGCAGAGCCGTTCTCAACGCAAAACGCCCGGATCCGGTGCTATAAATCCAGGCACGCACCATTTTGAAACACTCACCCAATGGTTCGACGCCCTATTGGGTGGCACGTCCGTGCCTGCCTACAGGGAATTCCCACTCCCCGGCGTGATTGGCAAGGCCCTTGCTCTAGCTCTTTCATCGCTCTTAGCTGGAAGCTTCCTGATGCTGGTGATCCACCGCCGAATCGCCCCCCAAGCCCTCTGGGCCGCCGAACTGCTGCTGAATTTCGAAGCCCGCAGCAAAAGCCGCCTGCGCTGTTTCAGTGCCGAAGGCGAAGACGTCGGCCTGTTCCTGGAGCGCGGCCAACCGCCGCTGCACGATGGCGAGTTCCTACAAGCAGAAGACGGACGTGTCGTACGCGTGTGCGCACGCCCTGAACAACTGCTGCACGTCACCTGCAGCAGCGCCTTTGAACTGACCCGCGCCGCCTATCACCTCGGCAACCGGCATGTGGCCCTGCAAGTCGGCGACGGCTGGCTGCGCCTGCTCGATGATTACGTACTCAAGGCCATGCTCGAACAACTGGGCGCCACCACTGAAACCATCGAGGCACCGTTCCAGCCGGAACACGGCGCCTATGGGGGCGGCCACCACCATTCGCGCCATGGCGATGAAGACTTCAACTACCCGCCCAAGCTGCACCAGTTCGGCGTACGCCTATGAACCCAGCATGGGCGCTACTGCGCCTGGCCAGCCCGCAACTGCCGATTGGCGGCTACAGCTATTCCCAGGGCCTGGAGATGGCCGTGGAGAACGGCCGCGTCAATGACGCAGCCAGCGCCCGGCGCTGGATCAGCGACCAATTGCTGCTCAACCTGGCCCGTTTCGAAGCGCCGCTGCTGCTCGCCCATTGCCGTGCCGCCGCCGAGCAGGACTGGCCGCGCCTGACGCAGTTATACGAAGAACACCGCGCCAGCCGTGAGACCCGCGAGCTGTATCAAGAGAGTCGCCAAATGGGCTACTCCCTGCAGCAGTTGTTGAACGGCTTGCCCGAACTCGACGCCGCCGCTCGCCACCTTCTTGAACAACAGGCCGAACCGCACCTGGCGCTCGGCTGGGCCCTGGCCGCCCGTGCCTGGCACATCAGCCCCGATGACGCCCTGGCCGCGTGGCTGTGGAGCTGGCTGGAAAACCAGTTGGCCGTATTGATGAAAACCCTGCCCCTGGGCCAACAAGCGGCGCAGCGCCTGACCAGTGAGCTGCTGCCCTTGCTGCAGCAAGCCCAGCAGGACGCCAGCCGCATCGATCTCAACCACATCGGCAGTGCTGCATTCGGCCTGTCCCTGGCGTGCATGGCCCATGAGCGCCAGTACAGCCGCCTGTTTCGTTCCTAGAGCCCCATTACCTTGGAGAAGCACATGAACACACAACCCCTGCGCGTCGGCATCGGCGGCCCGGTGGGCTCCGGCAAAACCGCGCTGACCCTGGCGCTGTGCCTGGCCCTGCGTGACCGCTACAACCTGGCCGTGGTCACCAACGACATCTATACCCGTGAAGACGCCGACTTTTTGGTGCGCAACCAGGCCCTGGCGCCCGAGCGCATCATCGGCGTGGAAACCGGTGGCTGCCCGCACACCGCGATCCGCGAGGATGCATCGATCAACCTGGAAGCCGTGGACCAGCTCAACCGGCGCTTTCCCGGCCTGGATCTGATCCTGGTGGAGTCCGGTGGCGACAACCTGTCGGCGACCTTCAGCCCGGAGCTGTCGGACCTGACCATCTACGTGATCGATGTGTCGGCCGGCGACAAGCTGCCACGCAAGGGCGGCCCGGGTATCTGTAAATCCGACTTGCTGGTGATCAACAAGATCGACCTGGCGCCGTTGGTCGGTGCATCGCTGGAGCTGATGAACAGCGACACCACACGCATGCGCAACGGCAAACCCTTTGTGTTCAGCAACCAGAAAACCGGTGTCGGCCTGGATGACATCGTCGCCTTTATCGAACGTCAGGGCCTGCTGACTGCGGCCTGATCCCACCCTGAAAGGAGCCTGCTCATGGGTCTCAACAAACTTCTCGCCACCGCCGCCCTGCTGCTCGCCCCCGCCCTCGCCTTTGCTCACCCCGGGCATGGCGATAACGGGCTGGTGGCCGGCATCAGCCACCCTCTGGGCGGTATCGATCACTTGCTGGCCATGGTCGCTGTCGGCCTGTGGGCCGCGCAGCAAAAAGGCAACGCGCGCTGGGCGCTGCCGTGTGCGTTCGTCGGCACCATGCTGATCGGCGGCCTGCTGGGCTTTGAAGGCCTGGAACTGCCGGCGCTGGAAAGCGGGATTGCCGCCTCGGTGCTCGCACTGGGCCTGGCGGTGGCCTTGGCCGTTCGCCCGCCGTTGTTCGTGGCCGTCGGGGCGACTGCATTGTTTGCCTTGTTCCACGGCGTGGCCCATGGTTTGGAGCTGCCGGACATGTCTAGCCCGTGGGCGTATGCGGCTGGTTTTGTCGGGGCGACGGCGGTGTTGCACGCGGCGGGTTATGCGGTGGTGCGTTTCCTGCCGGCTGCGGCGGCGCCGTTGGTTCGGATTGCCGGGGCGGCTTCGGCGGCGACTGGGGTTTGGTTGCTCGCGGGCTGATTTGCGGCGCCTGTCAGGGCCTCATCGCAGGCAAGCCAGCTCCCACATTTTGATCTGCGAACCCAATCAAATGTGGGAGCTGGCTTGCCTGCGATAGCGGTCCCACAGACACCACAGAACCCAACCCTGCTACCATGCGCGCCTACACCCCTGCCGTGACGACGCCAGCCAATGCCCACCGCTCCACACTCCGCCTTGAACGCCGTGCTCACGCACTTCCACAGCCTGATCGTGCCGCTCTGGCAGGGCCCGGGCTGGAATGCCGACCTGGCCTTGCCCTATGAAGCACTGGACGCCGACCATCAGCCGCTGCCCCCGCAACGCTATCGCGCCATGGCCTGCGCCCGGCAGTTGTACCTGTTCGCCAGTCTGATCGGCGAACCCGGCGCCGCGTTTGCCGAGGAACGCGCCGCTGCGCTGTTCCGCTCCTTGCAACGGCATTTCCACGATGCCGAGCACGGCGGCTGGTTCTACAGCATCGACCCGGCCGGCAAGCCGCTGGACAAGCGCAAAGACCTCTACACCCACGCCTTCATCATCTTCGCCTGCGCCCACTACTGGGCCAAAGTGCGCGAGCCGCTGGTGGAATCGGTGCTCAACGCCGCCCTGGAAGTGGTTGCCCAGCGCTTTGCCACCGGCGACGGCCTGTACGAAGCGGTGCTGGAACGCAATTGGTCATCCCTCAAGTCCGGCCCGTTGCAGAACCCGTTGATGCACTTGGCCGAAGGTTTCCTCGCCACCCTCGCGGTGCGCGACGATGCCGACGTACAAGCGGCCCTGCTGGCCTTGGCGACGGCCATGCAGCAGCGCTTCATCGACCGCCAGCATGGCGTGATGATGGAGAAACCGCTGGGCGCTGTGGATAACTGGTTTGAACCGGGCCACCAGTTCGAGTGGTTTTTTTTGCTGGAATCGTCGGATGTGCTGCGCGGCACGCCGCTGCATGCGTCACTGACCCGCGCGTTTGCCTACGCCGAGCAGAAGGGTGTGGATAACGTAACGGGGGCGGTCAGCGGCATGCTGGCCCTGGACGGCACCGTGCGCGATGGCACACAGCGTATCTGGGCACAGGCGGAATATCTGCGGGCACTCACCTTGCGGCCGAACAGCGAAGCGGTCTTGCAGCGCCAGCTACGGGCGCTGCAACTGCGGTTCTTGCATGAGAAGGGTTGGAATGAGTGCCTGAATGATCAGGGGCTTGTCAGCCGGCGGGATATGCCGTCGACCACGCCTTATCATTTGGCGACCTGTTATCAGGGGTTGATCCAGCATTTGGGCTGAGCTTAAGGGCCCTATCGCCGGCAAGCCGGCTCCTACAGGTTGATCGCATTCCTCTGTAGGAGCCGGCTTGCCGGCGATGGCCTCACCTCGGTCTAACTGCCGATCACGCAATCCACTTGCGATCCCCGGTAAAGCTGATCGTCAACCAGCGCGCCGCATCCGGTTTCCCCAGCCCTGTGGATATCTCTTCGCGCAACCCGTCCAGGGTCGCGACGTTGTCCACCGGGTAATCCGCCGGCAACACCACATGAATCTCGATAAACCGCGCCCGCCCGTGCTTTTGCACGTAGGACACGTAGTCGTCGAAACCATGCTTGGCCTGGGCTGCTTCCATCACTTCGCGCACCTTGTCGTCCAACTGGTCCGGGGCAATCCCCAGCACCTCGCGCAAGGCCGGGCGCAGGATCTTCAGCGCTGGCGCCAGCATGCTCAGGGCCAGCAGGATCAGGATCAATGGGTCGACATACACCGCCCACTCGCCATAGCCCTGGGACTTGAGCAACAGTGCCGCCAGGAAGCTGATCAGCAAGCCGATCGACAGCATCGCGTCCACCAGCCAGCTGATGTTGTCGAACTGGATCAGCGACGACTTGAGCGTGCGATTGCGATAACGCACGTAGAAGAAGTAGGCGAACTCCACAACGGTGAACACCGCCGCATAAATGATCACCAGCCCCAACTCGATGTCGCGCCCGCCATTGATAATGCCGAACACACCGTTGAGGAACGCGTAGATGGCGATCAGCAACAGGAAACTGCCTTCGATCAGCAGCACCATGGGTTCCAGGTGCCAATAGCCGAACTGGAAGCGCTCGTTGCTTTTCTTGGCGATCAGCTTGGCCGTGATCAGCATCAATACCTTGATGGCGGTGGCGATCAGCGAGAAAAAGCCGTCGAACAGAATGGATTGGGCGCCAGATACCACACCCGTGACAATCCCGGCGATCGCGACGGCGAACATCAGAATCGTTGATTGTTTGAGCAGTGCCTGCTCACCTCGGTTACTCACATTTCCTCCCGTCAAAACCTTAAATCCGCACAGTGCGGAGGGGCTTTCAGGAGGGGAGTGTACCTTATGGCCTGTTTTTGACCGATATGACGCCATCGCAGGCAAGCCAGCTCCCACATTTGAATGTATTCACACATCCAAGTGTGGGAGCTGGCTTGCCTGCGATGGGCGCGGCGCGGTCTAAAGCCTTACTTGGCCCCACGCTCAATCGCAAACCCCGCCCAGGTCTGGCTCACCGGCATCAACTCCAGGCGGTTGATGTTCACATGCGCCGGGGTGTTCATGACCCAGAAGATCGTGTCGGCAATGTCCTGCGGCTGGATCGGCTCGGCACCCGCATAAGTCGCGTCGTAACGCGCCTGGTCACCGCCAAAGCGCACCAGCGAGAACTCGCTCTCACACAAGCCTGGCTCGATATTGGTCACACGCACGCCGGTACCCTGCAGGTCGCAGCGCAGGTTCAGCGAGAACTGCTTCACGAACGCCTTGGAGCCGCCATACACGTGGCTGCCCGGGTACGGGTAGTTACCGGCGATGGAACCCAGGTTGATGATGCCCGCGCCACGGCCGTGCGCGATCAGGCGTGGCAGCAACAGGTTGGTGGTGGTCAGCAGGCCCTTGATGTTGGTGTCGACCATGGTTTCCCAATCGTCGAGGTTGCACTTGGGCGCAGGGTCGGTGCCCACGGCCAGGCCGGCGTTGTTGATCAGCCCGCGAAGCTTGGCGAACGACGGCGGCAGGTTGGCGATGGCGTCTTCCATGCCCTTGCGGTCACGCACGTCCACCACCAGGCCGTGGACTTCGGTTTGCCTGGAAAGCTCTTCGACCAGCGCATTGAGGCGGTCGGCACGACGGCCAGTGAGCACCAGTTTCCAGCCGGCTTCGGCAAAACGGCGGGCGCAGGCCTCGCCAAAACCGGAAGTTGCGCCAGTAATAAACAGCGTGTCGGACATGGTGTTCTCCTTGCGGGCATCGGGAAAAAAAGCAGCCAGCAGAATGCCCGTACGCCGCCGTTGCGGCAACCGCTATGCGCATAACTTCATGCAAACCTGATCATTTATTAACCACTCCGCGCAAAGCCTTATAAAACGTGACCTGCAGCCATATGCACGCAGGTTATCCACAACTGCGCCCACAGTCTTTGGGGGCAAGTGCAAAAAGCCCGAAGCCCCTGTATGCGGGGCTTGCAGGCGGTTTTAGAAAGTTTTTTGCTTGACCTGGGCGGGGCCGTATGTAGGCCCATCGAGCGAGAGGAAAACCGAGCGATGGCTCCAGGCCAGTCATTCCGGCCTCTGCGGAGGTCTTTCCAGAGTTTAATCACAGACTTATCCACAAGCTGAGTGGACATAAATCGGTCATATACCTGTGTCTTTAAACAGGTTGACAAAGCCCTCGGCAGGTCACGAAAAAACCGCTGATCAAAAAACAACCGTCACGCTGCAGGCCACGTATTCATTGGCTTTCAGCCAGCTACTCCCACGTTACCCACAGCCGGTTCCACAGCGGATGGGGACAAGTCAAAACTGTGACAAAACAGGGATTTGCGGCGGCTATATGTCGCGCTTTGGAGGGGAGCCAGATTTGTTTTCCACAATTTCCAGAACGGTCTGTGGATAGCACAAAAAAGAATGTGGGAACCGCCTCATGTGGGAGCTGGCTTGCCTGCGATGGCATCGCCTCGGTGTCCCTGACAAACCGAGGTGTCTGCATCGCAGGCAAGCCAGCTCCCACACAAAGCCGGCTCCTACAGGGTCCGCGTTGTTGGTTAGATCAGTGCCCGCCGAGGTAGGCGTTGCGCACTTCCTCGTTCACCAGCAGTTCTTTACCGGTGCCCGTCAGGCGGATCTCCCCGTTGACCATTACATACGCCCGGTCCGACAGGCGCAGCGCGTGGTTGGCGTTCTGCTCCACCAGGAAGATGGTCATGCCGGTGGCCGCCAGCTCGCGCAGGGTGGCGAAGATCTGCTTCACTACAATCGGCGCCAGGCCCAGGCTCGGTTCGTCCAGCAACAGCAGCTTGGGCCGGCTCATCAGCGCACGGGCGATGGCGAGCATTTGCTGCTCGCCACCGGACATGGTCATGGCCCGCTGGTTACGGCGCTCCTTGAGCCGTGGGAACAGCTCGAACATGCGCTGCATGTCTTCTTGGGCGAACTTGTCACCAATGGGGATAGTGCCCATCAGCAGGTTTTCCTCGACGGTCATGTCGGGGAACACCCGCCGCCCTTCCGGCGACTGCGCAATGCCGTTGGAGGCGATGTAGTGGGACGACTTGTGGGTGATGTCGACACCGTTGTAGATGATCTGCCCCGACTCGGCCCGTGGCTGGCCGAAGATCGACATCAGCAGCGTGGATTTACCCGCGCCGTTGGAGCCGATCAGGCTGACGGTCTCGCCCTCATTGATGTGCAGCGAGACTTTTTTCAGGGCCTGGATCGGGCCGTAGAACACGTCCAGGTCCTTCATTTCGAGGATAGGTGCACTCATACCAGCTCCTCTTCGTCGGCGCCCAGGTAGGCCGCAATCACTTTCGGGTCGTTGCGGATCGCGTCCGGCCCGCCTTCGGCGATCACGTTGCCGTGGTCCAGCACCACGATGTGGTCGGAAATACTCATCACCATGCCCATGTCGTGTTCGATCAGCACCACCGTGAGGTCGTGTTCGTCGCGCAACAGGCGAATCATCGCGCTGAGGGCTTCGGTTTCCTGAGGGTTGAGGCCCGCTGCCGGTTCGTCCAGGCAGATGATCTGCGGCCGGGTGCACATGGCGCGGGCGATTTCCAGGCGGCGCTGCTGGCCGTAGGAAAGCTCACCGGCCAGGCGGTTGGCGCAGTCCACCAGGTCCACCACTTCCAGCCAGTAGAAGGCGTGGTCGAGGGCGTCGCTTTCGGCTTTGCGGTAGCCCTTGGTGTTGAGGATGCCGGCCAGCATGTTGCGGTTGACCCACATGTGCTGGGCCACCAGCAGGTTTTCCAGCACCGACATTTCCTTGAACAGGCGAATGTTCTGGAAGGTCCGGGCCAGGCCCGCGCGGTTCACCAAGTGGGTGCCGCCGAACATCTTGTAGTAGACGCGGCTGAGGAAGCTTTTCGGCGAAACAAAGTCGATGGGCTGGAAACGCTCACCGAGCAGCTGGATCACGTTGGTTTGCTTGCCGCGCACGTTGAGTTCGATCTTGCCGCCGCTGGCTTTGTAGAAGCCGGTGAGGCAGTTGAACACCGTGGTCTTGCCGGCGCCGTTGGGGCCGATCAGGGCGAAGATCGAGTTGCGCTCGACCTTGAGGCTCACATCGCTCAAGGCTTTGATGCCACCGAAGTGCATCATCAAATGTTCAACGGAAAGGACGACTTCCTTGCTCATGGCGCCACTCCTTTACGTGGGGTCACACCGGTACGGCTGATGCGGATCAAGCCGCGCGGTCGCCAGATCATCATCACCACCATCAACACGCCAAACAGCAGCACGCGGTATTCGGAGAAGCTGCGCAGCAGTTCCGGCGCGACGGTCAAGACGAACGCCGCGATCACCACGCCCACCGTCGACCCCATGCCGCCCAACACCACGATGGCCAGGATCAGCGCCGACTCGAAAAAGGTGAAGGACGACGGGTTGACGAAGCCCTGGTAGCTGGCAAAGAACACCCCGGCCAAACCGGCTGTAGACGCACCGATGGTGAACGCCGAGAGCTTGACCAGCACGTGGTTCAGGCCCATGGAACGGCAGGCGATTTCATCTTCGCGCAAGGCTTCCCAGGCGCGGCCCACCGGCATGCGGGTCAGGCGGTGCTTGATGTACAGCACGGCCAGCACCACCAAAAACAGCACGATGTAGATGAACATGAACTTGATGTTGGGGTTGTAATCGATGCCGAAGAACTCGTGGAACGGAATCCCACCGTCCTTCGCCTTGCGCCCGAACTCCAGGCCCAGGAAAGTCGGCGACGGCACCGGCATGCCGTTCGGGCCACCGGTAAACGACAGCCAGTTGTTGAGCACCAGGCGGATGATTTCACCGAAGCCCAGGGTCACGATTGCCAGGTAGTCACCGTGCATGCGCAACACCGGGAAGCCGAGTATGCACCCCGCCAGCGCCGCGCAGATTGCCGCCAGCGGCAGCACCGTCCAGAAACCCAGGCCGAGGTATTGATAACCCAGCGCCAGGCCGTAGGCACCGATGGCGTAGAACGCCACGTAACCCAGGTCGAGCAAGCCGGCCAGGCCGACCACGATGTTCAGGCCCAGGCCCAGCAACACGTAGATCAGCCCGAGGATCACCACGGTCAGCAGGTACTTGTTGGCGAAGATCGGGAACACGATCGCGATCACGATCAGTGCCGGGATGATCCAGCGCAGGCGTGACTTGTAGTCCGGTGGCAACACATGCACGCCGGAGCCACTGCTCTCGAAGCCTTGAAGAATCTTCAGGCCCTTGGGGGTTTGCAGGAACAGGCTCATGGCGAAGCGGCCAGCCATCACGATGGCGACCAGCGAGGCCACGCGGGCCGGTTCCAGGTTGAAGCTGTAGCCGTCGAGGACCACGCCGACGATCGGGCCGAACACAATCAGCGAAATCAGCCCGGCGAGGATCGTGTCGACCACACTTTTCTTGATATCAATCGATTTGGCAGCAGACATGTTTACACCTTCGCCACGAGTGGGCGACCGAGCAGGCCCTGGGGACGGAAAATCAGAATCACCACCAGCAGGGAGAAACTGAACACGTCTTTGTAGTCAGAGTTGATCAACCCCGAGAACAGCGACTCGGAAATACCCAGGATGATCCCGCCGAGCATGGCCCCAGGCAGGGAGCCGATGCCGCCGAGTACCGCTGCGGTAAATGCCTTGATGCCGATGATGAAGCCGGCATAGAAGTCGAAGGTGCCGTAGTTCAAGGTGATCAACACACCGGCCAGAGCGGCCATGGCGGCACCGATGACAAACACGTAGGAGATCACGCGGTCGGTGTTGATGCCGAGGATGGACGCCATCTTGCGGTCTTGCTGGGTGGCGCGGCACATGCGGCCGAGCTTGGTGTATTTGATGATGTAGGTCAGCAGGGCCATGCCCGCGAAGGCTGCGACCAGGATGAAGACCTTGGTGTACGTCAACTGCACGAAGCCTGTGCCGAAGTCGACACGCCAGGCCCCGGCCAGCAGGGTGGGAATACCTTGTTGCTTGGCGCCCTGGGCGATCTGGGCGTAGTTCTGCAGGATCAGGGAGATGCCGATGGCGCTGATCAGCGGTGCCAGTCGGGTGGAGTTGCGCAGCGGTTTGTAGGCGACACGCTCGATGACCCAACCGTATACGCCGGTGACGACGACGGTGAAGATCAAGGTGCCGAGAATGAGCAGCGGGAAGGATTCGATGCCGAAGTAAGCCAGCAGTGCCAGACTGATCGCCGCGAGGTAAGCGGAAATCATATAAACCTCGCCATGGGCGAAGTTGATCATGCCAATGATGCCATAGACCATTGTGTAGCCGATGGCGATCAGGCCATAGACCGACCCGAGGGTCAGGCCGTTGACCAGTTGCTGCAGGAAAATACCATCCATAACGCAATCTCACGCGGTGAGCACCTGCACACCGGTGGGTGTGCGGCGCTTCTGGAGGAAAAGACAGATTTGTGGCCGGGCTCAAACAACCACAGCCCATGTGGGAGCTGGCTTGCCTGCGATGCAGACACCGCGGTGCTTCAGGTGTACTGCTGTGATGCAATCGCAGGCAAGCCAGCTCCCACAGGGATGAAGGGTGTTCAAGCTGTCGCGTTGATTACTTCTGTTTTTCCAGCTGGTGGTATTTGCCGTCTTTATCCCACTGGTAAACCACGTAGTCGGAGATTTTCAGGTCGCCCTTGCCGTCCCACTCTTTCTTGCCCATGACGGTCTGGACTGGGTGAGCCTTGAGCCACTTGGCCGCGTCTTCGCCCTTGTTGGACTTGGCGCCATTGAAGCCGGCGGCCAGGGCCTGGATCGAGGCGTAGGCGTACAGGGTGTAGCCTTCAGGTTCTACGCCGGCTTTGCGGAATTGCTCCACAACGGCCTTGCTGTCGGGCAGCAGGCGCGGGTCGGCGCCGAAAGTCATGTACACGCCGTCTACGTATTGCGCGCCGCCAGCGGTGGCCACCAGTTCGTCGGTCACGACACCGTCATCGGACATGAACTTGACGTCTTTGAGGCCGGCTTCACGGATCTGGCGAACCAGAGGACCGGCTTCAGGGTGCAGGCCGCCGAAGTACACGACGTCAGCACCGGTGGAGCGGATCTTGGTGACCAGGGCGCTGAAGTCTTTCTCGCCACGGGTCAGGCCTTCTTCCAGCACAGGTTTCACGCCGCGCTTGGTCAACTGGGCAGCGGTGGCGTCAGCCAGGCCTTTGCCGTAGGTGTCTTTGTCGTTGATGACTGCGACTTTCTTGCCCTTGAGCACGTCGACGATGTAGTCGCCGGCCACGATGCCTTGCTGGTCGTCACGCCCGCACATACGGAACACGGCGCCCAGGCCACGCTCGGTCACCTGTGGGTTGGTGGAGCCCGGGGTGATCATGATGATGCCCGCTTCGTCGTAGACCTCGGACGCCGGGATGGTGTTGGAGGAGCAGAAGTGCCCGACCACGCCGATCACTTTGTCCTGATCGGCCAGGCGGTTGGCCACGGCCACGGCCTGCTTGGGTTCGCAGGCGTCGTCACCGGCCACCAGCTTGATCTGCTCGCCGTTGATACCGCCGGCCTTGTTGATCACATCGGCTGCCGCTTGGGCACCCTTCATGTACTGCTCACCGAAAGCTGCGTTGGCGCCCGTCATCGGGCCCGCTACGCCAATCTTCACATCAGCTTGAACAAACGTAGAAACACCCAGTGCCGCTGTCACGGCGAGGGCCAGAAAACCTTTCTTGTAAAACGTCTGGGACATGAGTGGTGCTCCGAGGTTTTTGTTTATTGGCACTACGAGTTCACTGCAAACTTTCACGAGAAAGCCCAGAGCAAGGCGCGTGCCATTACGTTTTTATTAATCAAAAAGACACGGTGTCATTGTTATTACAGGCGTTTCGACTCCTTTTGCCAGGACGTGCAACCGTCTAGCGCCAAGAGGTGCAACCAATGGATCCAAAAAGTACAACCCTGGCAGGTCGCACCTGCAACCAAGCGTATAAACGACAGTTCCTGCACCTGTAACAATGTGCGTAACGGAACTGCACATTTACAGTGCGCGATTGCTACGACTTGCACCAATACAGATTAGTAGCCTGCTAAGAAAATGCAGGCTTCTGGGCGGTATTTCGCTGATCAGATCACGATCCGCAGGCATTGCCCGGCGTGATACAGCGAGAATCCCGCTTCATACAGGCAACTGCGCAGGCCCACCCCGGCCAGCGGCTGCATCGGTGCGAAGGGAATCGGCAAGGCCTGGGGATTCTGGTGACACAGGTAATCGGCAAACGCCTTGCCGACCACGCTGCCGGTGGTCACGCCACGCCCGTTATAGCCCGTTACTGCCACCAGGCCCGGCGCAGGCTCGAACAGCCGCATCAGGTGGTCCGGCGTGAAGGCAATGCAGCCGGTCCAAGTGCACTCCCACTGCACCGATTTGAGGTACGGAAAGTAATGCTGCTGCACCCGATCGGCCCACGCCTTGAGAAACCACGCCGGTTTCTGATTGCCGTTACCCAGGCTGCCGAGCAATAGGCGCCCGTCGGCATCGCGGCGGATGCTGCTGAGCACCTGGCGTGTGTCCCACGAGCCCTGGCCACCGGGCAGGATCTGCTGGGCCGCGTCATCCGTGAGCGGGGCTGACGCCACCTGGTAGTAATAGCCGGGGAAGAAATTGCGCCGCAACTCGGTCCATTCGCCTTCGGTGTAGGCATTGGAGGCGATCACCACCTGCGCCGCCTGCACCGAACCCTGGGCGGTCTGCACCGACCAGTGCGCGCCTTGGCGCTCAAGCTGGGTGACCGGGGAATGGTCGAACAACTGCCCGCCCAGCCCGGCCGCCGCATTCGCCAGACCGGTGGTGTAAGCCATCGGGTTAAGAGTGCCGGCACGCCGATCCAACAGGGCAGCGGCGATTTTTTTGGTGCCGGTGGCCTGCTCGCAGGCCTGGCCGGTGAGCAATTCCACCGGCGCGCCACGGCGCTTCCATTGTTCTTCACGGCTGCGCAGGTCCGCCTCGCCCCGGGCGTTGTGCGCCATGTGCAAGGTGCCTTCGCGGCGCAGCTGGCAATCAATGTTGTACTTATCGATGAGGCTGAACACCAGGGACGGTGCCGCGCCGAGCATGCGGTTGAGCTGGCTGCCGACCGCTTCGCCGAAACCGGCTTCGATCTCGTCTGGCGGGATCCACAGGCCGGCGTTGACCAGCCCGACGTTACGCCCAGAGCCGCCGTGGCCGGTGCGATGAGCCTCAAGCACGGCGACGCTTTTGCCTTGTTCAAGCAAGTGAATGGCCGCCGACAAGCCGGTGATGCCGGCGCCGATCACGCACACATCCACCTTGACTTCGCCCTTGAGCGCGGCGCGATCCGGCCGGCCAGGGGTGAGTTGTTCCCACAAGCATGTTTCGCGTAATGCCATTGCCAGACTCCGATGAGACCCAACAAACAACCATTATTCTGAATTGCAAACCCAATCAACTGTGGGAGCTGGCTTGCCTGCGATGGCGGCGACTGATACACCGCTATCGCAGGCAAGCCAGCTCCCACATTTTTAACCGCGTTTCGACAGTGGATCAGTCGAAAGTGATGCCCTGTGCCAGCGGCAACTCCAGCGAGTAGTTCACGGTGTTGGTCTGGCGACGCATGTAGCCGCGCCATGCATCCGAACCCGATTCACGCCCGCCACCGGTTTCTTTCTCACCCCCAAACGCGCCGCCGATTTCCGCGCCGCTCGGGCCGATGTTGACGTTGGCGATGCCGCAGTCGCTGCCCACCGCCGACATGAACTGCTCGGCCTCGCGCACGTCGGTGGTGAAGATGCACGACGACAGGCCTTGGGGCACGGCGTTGTTCAAGCGCAGGGCTTCAGGGAAATCCTTGTAGCCGATCACATAGAGGATTGGCGCGAACGTCTCGGTGCACACCACGTCGCTTTGCTCGGGCATTTCCACGATGGCCGGCGACACGTAGTAGGCGTTGGGGAATTTGTCTTCCAGTTGGCGCTTGCCGCCAAACACCTTGCCGCCTTCGCTCAAGGCCTGTTCCAGGGCGTCCTGCATGTTGTCGAAGCCGTGCTTGTCGATCAGCGGGCCGATCAGGTTGCCTTCCAGTGGGTGGCCGATGCGCACTTTGGAATAAGCGGCCTTGAGGCGGGTAACGATCTCTTCTTTCACCGACTCATGGGCGATCAGGCGACGCAGGGTGGTGCAGCGCTGGCCAGCCGTACCGACGGCGCTGAACAGGATGGCGCGCACGGCCATGTCCAGGTCGGCGCTTGGGCCGAGGATCATGGCGTTGTTGCCGCCCAGCTCAAGGATGCTGCGAGCAAAGCGCGCGGCGACTTTGGGGGCCACTTCGCGGCCCATGCGGGTGCTGCCGGTGGCGCTGATCAGCGCGACGCGCGGGTCATCCACCAGCGCGGCGCCAGCGTCGCGGCCGCCGATGATGACTTGGCTGAGGTACTGCGGGGCATCGTTGAAATTCTTCAGCACGCGCTCGAACAGCGCCTGGCAGGCCAGGGCGGTGAGCGGGGTCTTTTCCGAGGGTTTCCAGATCACCGCGTTGCCGCAGACCAGGGCCAGGGTGGTGTTCCATGCCCACACTGCCACCGGGAAGTTGAACGCACTGATCACACCGACCACACCCAGCGGGTGCCAGGTTTCACGCATGTGGTGGCCCGGGCGTTCGGAGGCGATGGTCAAGCCGTACAGCTGACGCGACAGGCCGACGGCGAAGTCGCAGATGTCGATCATTTCCTGCACTTCACCCAGGCCTTCCTGGGTGATCTTGCCGGCTTCCCAAGACACCAACTCGCCCAGGTCGGCCTTGTACTCGCGCAACACGTCACCGAACTGACGCACCAGTTCGCCGCGACGCGGTGCTGGCACTTTGCGCCAGGCCTCGAATGCATGCTCGGCGCGACTGACCTGCTGCTCCACCTCGGCGGCACCTTCCCAGTGCACGCTGCCGATGCGGCTGCCATCAATCGGCGAATGCACGGGCTGTTTACCCGCCTGGTACAGCGCCGGGTTCACCCCGAGACGATCAAGCAATGCGGCAACCATGGGTCACTCCTTCAATCTCAAACAGAAAATTCGCGCCGCGGCACACACGGCGATCCAGACCTTATTTGTAGCTGGCCCAAGACTTGCCAACAAACGACGATTAGGCGAGATATCATTCCGTTTATTCATGCAAAGCATAAAAAGAGGCACGCCGTGCTGAACAAAAGACATTTGCCCTCGATCACCGCCCTGCAGTGCTTCGAAGCCGCCACCCGCCACTTGAGCTTCACCCGCGCCGCCGAGGAGCTGAACCTCACTCAGAGCGCGGTGAGCAAGCAAGTGGCGCAGCTTGAAGAACTCTTGCAGCACCTGCTGTTCCGCCGCGTGCGCCGGCGCCTGCAGATGACCCCGGCGGGTGACCTGTACCTGGTGGAAGTGCGTAAGATTCTGACGCAGGTGGAGATGTCCACTCACTACCTGCGCTCTTATGGTGGTGAGACCGAAGTGCTGCGGGTGTCCACGCCCTACACCTTCGGCGCACGCTGGCTGGTGCCGCGCCTCAAGGGCTGGCGGCTGCGCCACCCGCAGATCCACCTGGACCTGTGCAACGAGCAGGAGCCCGATGAGCTGCTGCAAGGCAAGGCCGACATGGCCTTCTACTTTGGCCAGGGTTCACGGCCCGGCACCGAGAGCCTGAAGCTGTTCAGCGAAGAGCTGGTGCCGGTGTGCGCACCAGAAAGCCTGCCGACGCGGCCTTTTACTGACCCCACGCAATTGAGTGATCTGGTGCTGCTGCAAAATGCCTCGCGGCCACAGGGCTGGCACGACTGGTTCGCCAGCCAGGGCTACCAGACCGAGCACAGCTACCACGGGCCGCGTTTCGACACCTTTTATATGTGCATTCGGGCGGCGCAGGTGGGTTGTGGCGTGGCGTTGTTACCGCGGTTTCTGGTGGAGGAGGAACTGGCGGACGGCAAGTTGGTGATTCCCTGGCAGCATGCAATGCCGAGCCAGGATGCGTATTACCTGGCGTACCCGGAGCATTCGGCGGAGGTGCCGAAGGTGCGCGAATTTGTGAAGTGGATGATGGAGCAGGTGATTTAGTGCCTGGAATATCGCCATCGCAGGCAACCCAGCTCCCACATTTGGAATGCATTTCCCCTGTGGGAGCTGGCTTGCCTGCGATGAGGCCAGTGGCTGCCCTGAAAAAATCACTGGCAAAACCCCACAGGTCTATGCGCCACTAGCGCCATTCCTTAATTGTGCGTAAAGGCCGGCGCCCATCGCCGACCCGTCTGGAGATTCCCGTTATGAGCGAGAGTGTGTTTGCCGATCGCATCGTGCAGAACCTGCTCGACACCGACTTCTACAAGCTGACCATGATGCAGGCGGTGCTGCACAACTACCCGAACGTGGAAGTTGAATGGGAGTTTCGTTGCCGTAACAGTGAAGACCTGCGCCCGTACCTGGCGGAGATCCGCTACCAGATCGAGCGCCTCGCCGAGTTGAGCCTGAGCCCCGACCAGTTGGGTTTCCTGGAACGCATCAGCTTCATGAAGCCGGATTTTTTGCGTTTTCTCGGGCTGTTCCGCTTCAACCTGCGTTACGTGCAGACCGGCATCGAGAACGGCGAATTATTCATTCGCCTGCGCGGGCCATGGCTGCATGTGATCCTGTTTGAAGTGCCGATGCTGGCCATCGTCAGCGAAGTGCGTAACCGCTACCGCTACCAGACCGTGATCCTTGAACAGGCCCGCGAGCAGCTGTATCGCAAGTTCGATTGGCTTACCGCCAATGCCAGCAGCGAAGAGCTGTCCGAGCTGCAAGTGGCCGACTTCGGCACCCGCCGCCGCTTCTCGTACCGCGTGCAAGAAGAAGTGGTCAATGTGCTCAAGCATGACTTCCCCGGGCGTTTCGTCGGCACCAGCAACGTGCACCTGGCCCGCGAGCTCAACATGAAACCCCTGGGCACCATGGCCCACGAGTGGATCATGGCCCACCAGCAACTCGGCCCGCGACTGATCGACAGCCAGATCGCCGCCCTTGATTGCTGGGTGCGTGAATACCGTGGCCTGCTGGGTATCGCGCTGACCGATTGCATCACCACCGACGCCTTCCTGGGCGATTTCGATCTGTACTTCGCCAAGCTGTTCGACGGCCTGCGCCACGACTCCGGCGACCCGGTGCAATGGGCCGAAAAAGCCATCGCCCATTACCACAAGCTCGGCATCGAGCCGATGAGCAAGACCCTTGTGTTCTCCGACAGCCTGTCGCTGCCCAAGGCTCTGGAAATATTCCGGGCGCTGCGCGGTCGCATCAATGTGAGCTTCGGCATCGGCACCAACCTGACCTGCGACATCCCGGGTGTGGAGCCGATGAGCATCGTGCTTAAAATGACCGCCTGCAATGGCCAGCCCGTCGCGAAGATCTCCGATGAGGCGGGCAAGACCCACTGCACCGATCCGAATTTTGTCGCCTATTTGCGGCACGTTTTCAAAGTACCTGCCCTTTCCAGCAAGGAGTGAATCATGCAAGCCGTACAGCGTGAGATTGCGCAGCAGCTCAAGGTTCAAGCACCGTTCAACGACCAGGCCGCCCTTGAGGCTGAGGTTTCCCGCCGCATCACCTTCATCCAGGATTGCCTGCGCAATTCCGGGCTCAAGACCCTGGTGCTGGGCATCAGCGGCGGCGTGGATTCCCTGACCGCGGGCCTGTTGGCCCAGCGCGCGATGAAAGAACTGCGCGAAAGCACCGGCGATGCGGCCTACCGCTTTATCGCGGTGCGCCTGCCTTACGAAACCCAGTTCGATGAAATCGATGCCACGGCTTCAGTGGACTTTATCGAGCCCGACGAACGCCACACCGTGAACATCGGCCCGGCGGTGAAAGCCCTGGCCAATGAAGTGGCGGCGTTTGAAGGCAAGGCGGCGGTGTCCCGTGATTTCGTGCTGGGCAACACCAAGGCGCGCATGCGCATGGTGGCGCAGTACACCATCGCAGGTGCAGCGGGTGGGTTGGTGATTGGTACCGACCATGCGGCGGAAGCGGTGATGGGCTTTTTCACCAAGTTCGGTGATGGCGCGTGCGACCTGGCGCCGTTGAGCGGGTTGGTGAAGAACCAGGTGCGAGCGATTGCACGGCATTTTGGCGCGCCGGAATCACTGGTCGAGAAAGTGCCGACGGCGGATTTGGAAGACCTGTCGCCGGGCAAGCCGGACGAAGCGTCACATGGCGTGACCTACGCCGAGATCGACGCGTTCCTGCACGGTGAGCCAGTGCGTGAGGAAGCGTTCAAGATTATCTGCGATACCTACCGCAAGACGGAGCACAAGCGGGTCATGCCGTTTGCACCGTGAGGTAGACCGCTATCGCAGGCAAGCCAGCTCCCACAGTTGACCGCATTCTTATGTTGGAATGCGGTTGAATGTGGGAGCTGGCTTGCCTGCGATGAACGATGACGCGGTCTTACTTAACCACCACCGTGCCTTTCATCATGGAGATGTGGCCCGGGAACGAGCAGAAGAACGCGTAGTCAGTGCCCGCCTTCAGCTTGGACACATCAAAGCTCACCGAATCTTTCTCGCCAGCACCGATGATCTTGGTGTGGGCGATGATGCGTGCGTCGCCTTCTTTCAGGTAGTTCTTGTCGATGCCTGCGGCCATGCCGTCGGTGGCTACCGGCTGCATGTCGGCGGCGGAGGTCAGTACCCAGTTATGGCCCATGACGTTTTTCGGCAAGCTGCCCGAGTGCTCCAGGTTCACGGTGAAGGTCTTGCAGCTCTTGTCGATGGTGATTTCTTTGGTGTTGAAGGACATCTGGTCGGTGGAGTCGACGGTGACCGCGCACTCTGCAGCAAGCAACTGGCCGCTCGCCAGAGTCAGCAGGGAAACAGCAACGAGTTTGGCAAACATGTGAATCTCCAAGGCAGGGTTTAAAAAACGCGTATTGCGACAAGGGTGCCTGAAGCAGGCGGGAATTCTTATGATCTGCATCAACAGATTGTATACAACTTTAGGCTATCAGACTGATCAACACAATCTACCAGCCAAAGTGCAACGACCTGCCTATGATCGGGCCATCACCCACTGGAGCCCGAGCCATGCACCTCAACCAACTGTTCAACGGCCTGCTGGCCGCCTACGCCTGCGGTAAGTGAAGGCCAAGCGCGCTGCTAAGCTGCTACCATGGCAGCCCAAGGCAGCTGCGCGCCGCCACCCTCACCTTCGACCCTAGAGGATCGCCCATGGCCAAACCTAATTACTCCTTCGCCAAACGTCAGAGAGACTTGGCCAAGGAGCAGAAGAAAGAGGAAAAACTGCAACGCAAGAAAGCCGCTGCAGAAGAAGAGGCCAATGGTCTGACCGCCGACGTCGATAGCGAAGAAACGAACGACGAGACCGAAACACCAAAAGATCCTGCCGAATAACCGATTGCTGCAGGCTCGGCAAAACCGATCACAACAGACCTGTAGTGAGCGGGCTTGCCCCGCGCCGGCGGTGTATCAAGCACCGCAGTTTGTCAGGTAGGGCCCCGCGCCGGCAGTGTGTCAGGCAGGGCGCCGCGCGGGGCGAGCCCGCTCACTACAAAAGCGGCATCACCGTCACCCGTACTTCGGGGTCATGGTTCCCTCCCCCCAGAATCACCCCGCGCAACGGCGACACATCCGAGAAATCCCGGCCCCAGGCCAGGGTGATGTGTTCCAGCGCCGGCTGAACGTTGTTCGTCGGATCAAAATCCACCCAGCCTGACACCGGGCAATACACCGAGACCCACGCGTGGGACGCATCGGCGCCGATCAGCCGTGGCTGGCCGGGCGGTGGCTGGGTGAGCAGGTAACCACTGATATAACGCGCCGCCAGGCCCCGTGAACGCAGGCACGCGAGCATCAGGTGGGCAAAGTCCTGGCACACACCACGCCGGCGCTCCAGCACTTCCACCAGCGGCGTGGCGACCTGGGTCGCTTCGGCATCAAAGGTGAATTCGCCGAAGATCTTTTCCATCAGCGCCTGCACGCCCAGCAACAGCGGGCGGCCGGCCGGGAAGCAGCTCTCGGAGAATTCGACGAAGTTCTTTTTCAGGTGCACGTAGGGCGACTCGAAGCGAAAACGGCACGCTTCGATCAACGCCTCGGACATCGGCTGGCTGCCGTAGGTGAGGCTGTCGCGGGTCTGTTCCCAGGCCGGCGACAACTGGAAGTCCAACGCCGGCCGCGCCAGCACTTCCACGGTCAAGCCGGCGTTGACCAGCAATTCATCATGGGGCCGTTCGAACGCCAGGCGGGTGATCGGGTTGCCAAACACATCCAGCTCATCACGACGCGACGACGGCTGCGGGCTGATGTCCAGCTGTTGCGCGTTGCAACGCTGCCAGGCACAGGGCCGAGGCCAGAGGTGCGCCAACTGCTGGGCCAGGGACACCGGGCTGTCGTAGTGGTAGTGGGTATCGTGGAAAATCTGGTAGCGCGCACTCATCACACCGACACCGTTTGCTGGCTGACATCATCCACATGGGCAAAATGGCGCAACGCCAAACGATCCGACACTTGCCCACTCTCATCGGCCACCGCTTGCAGCAGGTCGGCCAGGCCGTCCAGTGCGGCACGCACGCTGGACTCGCCAAACAACGGGTTCTCCAGGCAGCCCAGGTCGAAACGCGCCAGGCGCTCCACCAACGGCCCCAGACCGGTTTCCCGGGGCACGCCGAAATCATCATTGAGCCGCCGCAACGTGCGGCTGACCAACTTGAGCTGGAACAACACCGCATGAGGGTTCTGCTCGTCCAGCAGCAACAGGTCGAGCACCGGGATCAACTGCGGCACCGCCAGGTAGCGTGAGCGGTAAGTGATGCTGCTGTTGCCCAGTTCCAGCAACCACTCAAGGCCCGCTTGATCAAACACCGCCACGCCGCGCAGGAACGCGGCGAGGCTGCTGCTCAAAAATTGCAGGCGCTCGATGCGCCGGCCCATCATCAGGAAGCGCCAGCCTTCGTCACGGGTCATGTCGTCCAGGGCAAATCCGGACAGCGCTGCCAGGGACATCACCAGACGATTGAGGAAATCCAGCAACTCGCCAAAATCCGGGGTGTCGCTTTCCAGCTCCAGCGCTTCGCGCTGCAGCTCCACCAACGCCTGCCAGTTCTCCCGGGACAGCTTGCCGCGCACCTGGGACGCCGCCCACTGCAAACGCTGCAAGTTGGCGCGCAGGCTCGACGGCCAGTCATCACCGAGCAAGGCCGCCTGCAGGCGCTCGGGCAACTCGCCCTCGTCCGGCAGCAGGCGCAGGGTCTCGCCCAACTCCACCGCCGCCTGCAACGCCAGTGGATCATCGCCGTCCACATAGCGCGCCAGCACGATTCGCAGCCAGCGCGCGCTGTCATCGCAACGCTCGCAATAGCGGCCAAACCAGAACAGGTTTTCCACCACTCGCGACGGCAGATAGGGGTCGCGGCGCACCAGGTCATGGGCACCGATGGCGCGCTGGGCACGCCAGTGCTCGCCACCGGCGGCCCGTTCGCCGAGCACCCAGGTGTCCTTGCTGGCGCCACCGCGCTGCATCGACACCACTTCGGCGTCGGCCTCGGCGGCCACACGGGTCAGGCCACCGGGCAGCACCCGGTAACCCTCGTCGCTGGCCACGGCGTACACGCGCATGCCGATGGCGCGGTGTTGCAGGTGGTCATCCACGGTGTGCCACACCGGCGCCTGGGACAGCTGCGCCAGTTCCTGGGCGACATACGCATAAGGCCGCGCCCGCATGCGATCGGCCAGGGCCTGGCGCTGTTCGTCGTTCAAGTCACGACCAAACACCGGTGCAAAGCTTTGCGACGGAAAGGCCGGCTTGATCAGCAACTCCGGCAGCTTTTCCAGCGCTTCGGCCAGCACCGGCGCTTCGCCGCACCACCAGGTGGCGATGGACGGCAGGATCAGCTCTTCGCCAAACAGGTAGTGGTTGATCTTCGGCAGGAAGCCCAGCAGGCCGGGGGACTCCAGCACGCCGCTGCCCAAGGCGTTGGCCACCAACACGTTGCCCTGGCGCACCGCGTCGAGCAGGCCGGGCACGCCCAGGGCCGAGTCGGTGCGCAGTTCCAGCGGGTCGCAGAAATCGTCGTCCAGGCGCCGCATGATCGCGTGCACCCGGCGCAGGCCGCTGAGGGTCTTGAGGAACACGGTACTGTCGCGCACGGTGAGGTCGCCGCCCTCCACCAGCGGGTAGCCGAGCTGCCGGGCGAGGTAGAGGTGTTCGAAATAGCTTTCGTTGAACCGCCCCGGCGTGAGCAGCACGATCAGCGGCGGCTGGTCATCACCGGGCGCCTGGCGGGCCAGGGTTTCCTGCAGGGTACGGAAGAAACCGGTGAGGTGTTGCACCTGCAAGTCGCGGTAGAGGTCCGGGAACGCGCGGGACACGATGGTGCGGTTTTCCAGCGCATACCCGGCGCCCGACGGCGCCTGGGTACGGTCGGCCGTGACCCACCAACGACCGTCGGGCGTGCGCGCCAGGTCCACTGCGTACAGGTGCAGGAACGCGCCGTCGGGGGGCTGGATGCCCTGGCACGGCCACAGGAAGTTGTTGTGCCCGAACACCAGCTCGGCGGGCAGCAGGCCTTCCTTGATCAGGCGTTGCGGGCCATACAGGTCGGCCAGCACCGCATTGAGCAGGCGCGCACGCTGGGCGATGCCGGCCGACAGCTGCTGCCATTCATCGGCGGCCAGCACATGGGGCAACAAGTCCAGCTCCCAGGGGCGATCGGCGCCCTTGGGGTCGGCGTAGACGTTGTAGGTCACGCCGTTTTCCTGGATCTGCCGGGTCAGCAGCGCCTGGCGCTGGGCCAACTGCGCGGGCGTGCTGCGTTGCAGGTGGTCGAGCAGGCGCTGCCAATGAGCGCGCACCTGGCCACTGTCATCCAGCAGTTCGTGATAAGTGCCCGCGGTCAGCGGGTAACGGTCGAGCAAGTCAGACATGGAACGCTCGGCAGAGGCAAGGGGGCTCAGTTTAATTCAAATCCAGCGCAATCTACCGTAGGAGCCGGCTTGCCGGCGATCGCGTTGGTTCAGGCCACATTTCTGGTGGCTGATGCACCGCCATCGCCGGCAAGCCGGCTCCTACAGGGGGATTGGGTTTAGCCATTTTTATTGGGGAAACGCCGCAGATCCAGGGTCATTGGTAGCTCATCATTAATCACCAAAGGAGGCACGGGGAGTTTCCCGGGGGTGTGCCCCAAGCGGAAAAACCGTGCCATGCGTCGGCTCTCCGCTTCGTTGGCATTCACCGGCAGGCTGTCGTAATTGCGCCCACCCGGATGCGCCACGTGATACTGGCAGCCCCCCAGCGAACGTTGCATCCAGGTATCGAGCACGTCGAACACCAACGGCGCATGCACCGGGATAGTCGGTTGCAGGCAGTTGGCCGGTTGCCAGGCGCGATAGCGTACGCCAGCGACGAACTCACCCACCCGGCCAGTGGCGTGCAGCGGCACCGGGATGCCGTTGCAGGTCAGCAGGTAACGTTGCGGCGCCAGCCCGGTGAGCTTGACTTGAAGGCGCTCCAGGGATGAATCCACGTAGCGCACCGTGCCACCCACCGCACCCTCCTCACCCAGCACATGCCAGGGTTCCAGGGCCTGGCGCAGCTCCAGTTCGATCCCGCTGACGGCATAGTCGCCGACCTTGGGAAAGCGGAACTCCAGGTGCGCCGCAAACCATTCGGCACGCAGTGGGTAACCGGCAGCGTTGAGTTCGACGATCACGTCGGCAAAGTCTTGTTCGATAAAATGCGGCAGCAGGAAACGGTCATGCAGCTCTGTGCCCCAGCGCGCCAGCTTCGGCGGTGCATAGGGTTCGCGCCAGAAACGTGCGACCAAGGCACGCAGCAGCAACTGCTGGGTCAGGCTCATGCGCGCATGGGGCGGCATTTCAAAAGCGCGCAATTCCAGCAGGCCCAGGCGGCCGGTGGCGCCATCCGGGGAATAGAGTTTGTCGATGCAGAATTCGGCGCGGTGGGTGTTGCCCGTCACGTCGATCAGCAGGTTGCGCAGCAGGCGGTCCACCAACCACGGCGGGCAGTCCTCACCGGGCGCAGGCATTTGCGCGAAGGCGATCTCCAGCTCATACAGGGCATCGTTACGGGCTTCATCCACCCGGGGCGCCTGGGACGTCGGGCCGATAAACAGGCCGGAAAACAGGTATGACAAAGACGGATGGTTATGCCAATAACTGATCAAGCTGCGCAGCAGATCGGGCCGACGCAAAAACGGTGAATCCTTGGGCGTGGCGCCGCCCAGCACGAAGTGGTTGCCGCCACCGGTGCCGGTGTGGCGCCCGTCAATCATGAACTTTTCCGTGGTGAGGCGGGTTTGCCGCGCTTCTTCGTAGAGGAATTCGGTGCGTTCCACCAACTCGTCCCACGTCGCGGAGGGCTGCACGTTTACTTCGATCACACCCGGGTCCGGGGTCACACGGAAGTTGCTCAGGCGCGTATCGGCCGGCGGCTCGTAGCCCTCCAGCAGCACAGGGCAATGCAGCTCTTCGGCCGTGGCCTCGATGGCGGCCACCAGCTCAAGGTAATCCTCGACGCGCTCCAGGGGCGGCATGAACAGGTACAAGCGCCCTGCCCGGGCTTCGGCGCATAGCGCGGTGCGGGTCAGCCAGTCGGCGGACTGGTCCACCTTCGGCACGCGCTCATCACTCGGCGCGGACTCGTCGTGCGCTTGCAGTTGGGCCGTGGTCGGCAGTTCCGGCAGATCCTGATTGGGATCGGTGGGATGCACGAACGGGTATTCGGCCGCCGTCACCCACGGCTGCGAGGCCAACGGCAGGCGATAGCCCAGCGGCGAGTCACCTGGCACCAGGCGGCAGTGATTGTCCCGCAGGTACCAGCGACCACTCTGCCAGCGGTCGTTGGCTGCCGTGCGCGCCAGCGGCAGCACTTGGCCGATGACTTTATCCAGGCCCTGGCTGAACACGTTGCGCAGGCGTTCACGCTCAAGTTCGTCGCTCAGGCGTGGGTCCTGGGCGGTGACGTTTTGCGGCAACGCGCCTTCGCGCCACAGGTAGTAGAAATTGTCTTCATAGGCCGGAAACACAAACCGCGCCGGCAGTTTAAGGCGCTCGGCGACGCTGGCCAGGAAGCGTCCGGCCATCTCGCCATCGGCACCGTAGTCCTCTTGTTCATCGGCAATCAGCGCACTGTTGTGCCAGATCGGCACACCGTCACGGCGCCAGTAGCAGTTGAGCGACCAGCGCGGCAATTGCTCGCCGGGGTACCACTTGCCCTGGCCAAAGTGCACCAGGCCCTTGGGTGCGTAATGCTTGCGCATGCGTTGGAACAACTCGGCAGACAAGCGTCGCTTGTCTGGCCCAAGGGCGGCGGTGTTCCACTCGGCGCCGTCGGGGTCATCAATGGACACGAAGGTCGGCTCGCCGCCCATGGTCAGGCGCACATCGTCCTTGAGCAGGTCGCCGTCGATCTGCCGACCCAGCGCCTGGATCGCCAGCCATTGTTCTTCGGTGTAGGGCTTGGTGACGCGCGGCGCCTCCCAAATCCGCTCAACCGACATCTCGTGGGTGAATTCGCACTCGCAAGGTTCCACCAACCCACTGATCGGCGCGGCAGACGACGGATCAGGACTACAGGCCAACGGGATATGCCCTTCACCGGCGAACAGCCCGGAGGTGGCATCCAGGCCGATCCAGCCAGCGCCGGGCAGGTACACCTCGCACCAGGCGTGCAGGTCGGTGAAGTCCACTTCGGTGCCGGAAGGGCCATCGAGGGCTTTGACATCGGCGGTGAGCTGAATCAGGTAACCCGAGACAAACCGCGCCGCCAGCCCCAGGTTGCGCAGGATCTGCACCAGCAGCCACGCCGAATCACGGCAGGAACCGGAGGCGTTCTCCAGGGTGAATTCCGGGGTTTGCACGCCCGGTTCCATGCGGATCAGGTAGCCAATGTCGGCGGCCAGGCGCTGGTTGAGGCCCACCAGGAAATCCACCGCCGGCAAGGGCGTGCGGTCGATACCGGCCAGGTAGGCGGCGAACTTCGGCGTCAGCGGCAGGGTTTCCAGGTACGGCGCCAACTCACGTTGTTCATCGGCGGCGTAGCTGAAAGGGATTTTTTCGGCGTAGGGTTCCAGGAAAAAGTCGAACGGGTTGAACACCGCCATCTCGGCGACCAGGTCGACTTCGATGCGCAGCTCATCAGTCTTTTCCGGGAACACCAGGCGCGCCAGGTAGTTGCCCTGGGGGTCTTGCTGCCAATTGATGAAATGCTGCTCGGGCAGCACTTTCAATGCGTAGGACAGAATCCGCGTGCGGCTATGGGCAGCCGGGCGCAACCGCACGATCTGTGGGCCGAGTTCGACAGCGCGGTCATAGCGGTAATGCGTAACGTGGTGCAACGCGACATGAATCGACACGGCGGCCTCCTGCGAGCCAGGGCATGGGAACAAAGCGCGCAAGACTTATGCCATAGCGGCCGTCATTGCGCTTTATCGTAAGACCCGGTGCAGTACAGCACCAAAACGGCGCCGACGGGGGTGCCATGGTGCGAGTGACGCACATATTTGTGGCGCGGGTGTGAAGGAGAGTGGGGAATCTACCCAATCACAGGGATTTTTGGCGGGCAATCACGGCTTCACGCAGGTGACGCACTTCGCGCAGCTTCTGACGCATTTCGCGATGGCGCTGGCTGTTGAGCAGTAGCAGCCCGAGTAACGGGAACAGCAAGCCCAAGCCAAACATGAGCCGGTGCGGTTGATCACTAAAGGTTGGCAATACACCCAGAAAGCAGAGCCCCAGTAGCCCCACCAGCGGCCATACCCACTGCGGACGTCCACGGGCAATCATGAAGTTGCAATGCACAATGACCAAGGTGAGTGCTATGCCCCCCAGGAAGGAATACTTGGCGTTCTCCTCCATGGAAAGGCCGGGTAAATAACTGTCGAAAAACTGCGGCACCGCAAACACCAAGGTAAAAATGGAGGCAAATATCGCCCCCATGAAGACCGGGAAATAGGTCGATAGAAAGCTGCGAATACTGGGAAATTCACTCATTGATCAGCTTCCTCATACAACCCCACGGCAATCGTGCGCACGTTCCCTGATACCGCGCTACCGGTGAACCCGATGGCAGCGCCCAAGGCATCCTTGATTTGCGTCACAGTCGCGTGCTTGACCTCGGTGGGTGTGAACCGTTTTGGCAGCTCGCCCGATAGTTGCTTCAACTTGATCATCTTCGACGTCAGGCGTGGATCGTTGATGCTCAATAACTCCTTCGTGAGTTTGGCACGCTCCTGGCGGTTCAAGCCACGCAGCACCTCTCTCACACTTTTCCCGGTAGTCGCCTTGTTCAGCCGGACCAGTTTGAGCGTCGTCAGCGACGATGCACCCACCCCGACCAACGAGGCGGCATCCAGCGCAATCATGGTGTATTGGTACCACTCTTCGCTGTCGAGCTGATCATTCTTGGCAGGGTTGCGGATTTCATTGACAGTGCGATAGCCGCTGGCAAAACACTGCACTGAGCTGGCTGCGGCGGCGGTGTAGCCGAGTGCCACGACCACCGAACTGGCCCCCGCCGAAAACGGAACCGCGACGGAACCACTGAGCACCACAATCCATCCGATCACCGCTCCTGCACACGACAAGGTGGTATTGACCGCTTCGCCCACTAATCGCGATTCGCGTGGGTTGTCTTGCACCTGCTGAGCGAATTGCGTCGGTGCGATGTACTTCTGCGCCTCACGCAGAATCAACCGCTTGGGCGCGATGCTGCAGATGGGTTGAAATTCGCGCAGGGTAACCACGTTGAAATCGGCGTCGATGTACACGACACCCGCGCCGACGATGGCGGGATCGGCATCAATGGCCGCAAACAGGCGCGGCAGGTTGATCTGACTTTCAATGCGCTGGCGCGCCATGAATTGGGAGCGGTTGGAGTCCATGCCGATGGAGGCCAGGGGGTTGCCCATGAGTGTTCTTCCTTGATGATGGTGTTGGCCGTGATGGCCTCATCGCCGGCAAGCCGGCTCCTACAGTAACCGTGTGAATCCGATCAAATGTGCATGGCTCGCCTGCGAAGGCAGTTTAATGGGCACAGCCTTAACGTTCAGACTCACCACTGAATACAACGTAAAAAACCACCACGGGGCTGGTGCTTTGGTACAAACCGGTAAAACTAACGCTTTTTCTCCGCCGCTATAGCGCTCTGGCGCAGATAGCGGATCTCCAGCAGTTTTTGGCGCATCTCTCGTTGAACCTTGCTGTTAAGTGTCAATAATCCGAGCAATGGGAATACCAGAGCCAACCCAAAGAGAACCTTTTGAGGCTGGTATTGAACCATTGGAAACACGAACAGAAGGCAGCCGACGTAGATTCCCACCATCACCCACACCCAGGAGGGTCGGCCTCGCAAAATCATAAAGTTGCTGTGGACCGTCAACAGAACCGGCAGCGCCCCGACAGACATGATCTTGAGCCCCACTTGAGCAAGGGGCGCATCACGAAAATAGGTAATGAAAGCCAACGCCACAGCCAATGCCAACGAAAAACATGCGGCAAATACGCCGCCCATAAACGTCAGAAAGTATTGTCTGAAAAAGTCGCGCAGCGTGATCAATTCGCTCATTCGTTGACCTCCTCGTACAACCCGATCGCGATGGTATTGATGTTTCCGGAATAGGCGCTTCCACCAAACCCTATCGTTGCGCCCAAGACGTCTTTGATTTGGGTGGTCGTACTGTGCTTGAGCTGCGTAGGGGTGAAACGCTTGGTGAGTTCACCCGATGCCTGCCTGAGCTTGAGCAACTTCGAGGTCAAACTGGGATCATTGATGCTCAGCAGTTCTTTCGTCAGTTTGGCCCTTTCCTGGCGATTCAAACCGCGAAGCACCTCCCGCAGGCTCTTGCCCGTCGAGGCCTTGGCGACCTTGACCAGCTTGACCGTCGTGAGGGCCGAAGCGCCAACGCCTGCCAGCGAAGCAGCGTCCAGCACAATGGAAGCATTTTGGTACCAGCCTTCGCTGTCGAGCCAATCGTTTACCTCTGGCTTGGCAACTTCCAGCGCTGTGCGGGCAATACCATTGAAACATTGGAGCGTACTGGCGCCGGCAGCTGCATACCCCACCACCACGATGACGGAACTGGCGCCAGCACTGAAAGGCACCAGGATTGTTCCACTGGCGATCGCCGCCCAACTGATGACAGCGCCCAGGCAGGAGACTCCGGTATTCACGGCTTCACCGATGAGGCGAGATTCGCGAGGGTTACTCACCACATGCTCAGCAAACTGCGTCGGGGCGATGTACTTCTGTGCCTCGCGCAAAATGATGCGCTTGGGCTTAATGCTGCAAATGGGCTTGAATTCACGCAGGGTAACGACGTTGAAATCGGCGTCGATATACACCACTCCCGCGCCAACGATACCAGGGTCGGCATCAATGGCCGCGAACAGGCGCGGCAGGTTGATCTGACTTTCAATGCGCTGGCGCGCCATGAATTGGGAGCGGTTGGAGTCCATGCCGATGGAGGCCAGGGGGTTGCCCATGAGTGTTCTTCCTTGACGGTGTTGGTGGCCGTGCTGGCCTCATCGCCGGCAAGCCGGCTCCTACAGGGGAACGCATTCCAAACGGTGGGAGCGGGCTTGCCGACGATGGCGATTCAATGGGCGCCACCTTAACAAACAGGCTCGCCAGCGAATAGAAAGCAAAACGCCAGCACGAGGCTGGCGTTTTGTTTATTCAGGCTGCGCTCAACGCGGCACGACGGGCTTGCGCGCAGGCTTGCCGCCCTTGCCCTTCGCGGCATCGCTGCGCTCCTTGGCGGCCTGCTTGTTGCGTGCCTGGGCCGCAGCCTTGGCTTGTTCGCGCTTGTCCCACGGGTTGCTGCCATCACTGCCACGCGGCGGCAGGCCGGTGTGCTGGGTGAGGATTTTGGTGGTGGTTTCCTTGGCGACCTTGTGGCTGCCAGCCGGCGTCGAGTTCTTGCGACGGGCGCTCTGGTAGCTGTCGGTGCTCGGCTGGTGCAGCGGGATCAACTGGTCCTTGCCCGGCCCGATCAGGTCGGCGCGGCCCATGCGGGTCAGCGCTTCACGCAGCATCGGCCAGCCTTTCGGATCGTGGTAGCGCAGGAACGCCTTGTGCAGGCGGCGCTGCTCCTCGCTCTTGACGATGGTCACCGCATCGCTCTTGTACGTGACCTTGCGCAGCGGGTTCTTGCCCGAGTGGTACATCGCGGTGGCGGTGGCCATCGGCGACGGGTAGAACGCCTGCACCTGGTCGGCACGGAAGCCGTTGCCCTTGAGCCATAGCGCCAGGTTCATCATGTCTTCGTCGGTGGTGCCCGGGTGGGCCGCGATGAAGTACGGGATCAGGTACTGCTCCTTGCCCGCTTCCTTGGTGTACTTCTCGAACATGCGCTTGAACTTGTCATAGCTGCCAATGCCCGGCTTCATCATCTGGTTGAGCGGACCTTCCTCGGTGTGTTCCGGGGCGATCTTGAGGTAGCCACCGACGTGGTGGGTGACCAGCTCTTTCACGTACTCCGGCGACTCCACGGCGAGGTCGTAGCGCAGGCCGGAGGCGATCAGAATCTTCTTCACACCCGGCAACGCACGGGCGCTGCGGTACAGCTGAATCAACGACGAATGGTCGGTGTTCAGGTTCGGGCAGATGCTCGGGAACACGCACGACGGCTTGCGGCACGCCGATTCGATTTCCGGACTCTTGCAGGCGATGCGGTACATGTTCGCGGTCGGGCCGCCGAGGTCGGAGATCACGCCGGTGAAGCCCGGGACCTTGTCGCGGATCTCCTCGATCTCGCGAATGATCGACTCTTCGGAACGGTTCTGGATGATGCGGCCTTCGTGCTCGGTGATCGAGCAGAAGGTGCAGCCGCCGAAGCAGCCACGCATGATGTTCACCGAGAAGCGGATCATGTCGTAGGCCGGGATCTTCTCCTTGCCGTACGCCGGGTGCGGAACACGGGCGTAAGGCATGCCGAACACGTAGTCCATTTCTTCAGTGGTCATAGGAATGGGCGGCGGGTTGAACCACACATCCACCTCTCCGTGCTTCTGCACCAGGGCGCGGGCGTTGCCCGGGTTGGTTTCCAGGTGCAGCACGCGGTTGGCGTGGGCATAAAGCACCGCGTCGTTGCGCACTTTCTCGACCGACGGCAGACGGATCACGGTCTTGTCGCGGGTCATCTTCGGGCTGGCCAGGATCTGCACGACCTTGGCTTCTTCCGGATCGTCCTGCGGACCTTTTTCCTGCTCGATGGCACAGGCCTGGGTGTCCTGGGTGTTCACGTACGGGTTGATGATCTTGTCGATCTTGCCCGGACGATCGATACGGGTGGAGTCCACTTCGTACCAGCCCACCGGCGTGTCACGGCGGATAAACGCGGTGCCGCGCACGTCGGTGATGTCTTCGATCTTGTGGCCCCATGACAGGCGCTGGGCAACTTCGACAATCGCGCGCTCGGCGTTGCCGTACAGCAGGATGTCGGCGGTGGCGTCGATCAGGATCGAGTTGCGCACGCGGTCCTGCCAGTAGTCGTAGTGAGCGATGCGGCGCAGGGAGGCTTCGATGCCGCCGAGTACGATCGGCACGTTCTTGTAAGCTTCCTTGCAACGCTGGCTGTACACCAGGCTGGCGCGGTCCGGGCGTTTGCCGGCCATGCCGCCAGGGGTGTAGGCGTCGTCGGAACGGATTTTCTTGTCGGCGGTGTAGCGGTTGATCATCGAGTCCATGTTGCCGGCCGCGACGCCGAAGAACAGGTTCGGCTCGCCGAGCTTCATGAAGTCGTCTTTGGACTGCCAGTTCGGCTGGGCGATGATCCCGACGCGGAAGCCCTGGGACTCCAGCAGCCGGCCGATGATCGCCATGCCGAACGAGGGATGGTCAACGTAGGCATCACCGGTGACGATGATGATGTCGCAGGAATCCCAGCCAAGCTGATCCATCTCCTCCCTGCTCATGGGCAGGAATGGCGCGGGACCGAAACATTCGGCCCAGTACTTGGGATAGTCAAATAACGGCTTGGCTGTTTGCATGACGGTGACCGGTGTTGAGATGAAAAATCGCGGGCGCGGAATATAGCACAAATTTTGACCAATTCCGACGGCAATGGTCGGCTTTTAAAGACAATAATAAGTACCGCCTGAACGGGTCTCCCAATGCCTAGAGTCGCTCGATTCTTTTTTCGAGCGACGACCATGGCGACTCCTGCCACCCACGCCCCCAGCGTTATACCGTCCAGTGAATACTGGAGCGAGCTTCAGGCCCTGAATGTCATTGAAGGTAACCTGAACACCTTCATGGGCAAACTCACCCCGGCACAGCAACAAGACTACCTGCGTCTATGCAAGGAACACATCAGGCATGAAACAACCCTGAGCCTGGCAATCAACAGTTTCTATAGTGACCTCAACCGACAAATGCTGGAGTCACTGGAAACCGCACTCCGGCTCAAGACCGGCAAAACGATAAACGCGCGTACCACTTATCTGAAAACACGTGTTCGGCAACTGCCAATTCCTGCAAGCGATTTACCGGAGATTGACGACAACGACGCGTTGAGCCAGCACGTTCAGATGTTCAAAGAAGACCTCGCCGTTCGTGAGTACGAAAGGTCCATGACGTTGCTGGAAGCGGCACAGCGCAACTTCGGCTTTACCGCTTACTTTTCGACAGAAGAACAGAACGCCAGCTACATCAGCGACAATAGCCTTAACGTGTCCGAATTTGTTGAGGTTGCGCGGCAAACCGACCTGGGCAGACAAGTCACCGATTTCATTGAACAGAACTACACAGCACGGTTATCTGCCCCGCTGTTCTCCTTGCACGCCACCAAACTGTCGCTGGCCCTGCATGACGCCTGCCGCACAACGCAGCCATGGGGCATCGACGCGCAGGAATTCAACCGCCTCAATCGGCACCTGTCCGATAACACCTTCAACTGGAGTACCTACCAGATCGATGCAGGCGGTGAAAAAATCACCCTGCCGTTCTTTACCCGACGCTTTGAGACCCCCCAGGGCACACGGGTTTACAGCTATTTCCCCGACCGCCCAAACGGCGCGTTTCGTCGTCATTTTTCCGTGGCCGACGCCGTGGAAGGCTTGCAGCTGCAATTGCGCAATGACGTGAACCTGGAAACGTTCAATTGGTTTATCAAAACCCTTTCGCTGAACAACCAGGAAAAGCTCAGAACGTTCATCAAGCCGCTCACCGTCAACCGCGATAAGCTTTACTGGCACGCACGCCTTTTCTACGACCTGTTCACCAGCAAAACCCCAAACCGGGAAAAATTGCTGATCGAACCCTACGGTGTGGCCCCGCACTCATTGATGCACACGCTGGCGATCAGCCTGTCGTGGCCAATCCAGTCCGACCTTGTACGCCTGGCCCGCAACACGCGCCTGGCCGATCGCGAGGCTGCACTGGGCTTACTCAAATATGTGGTCAGCGAAACCTTGTCGATGCTGCTGATCCCGGTACCCGGCGGCGTGACAGGCTTGAGCAGGGTCATGCTGTTCGCCACCCTTGGTACATTGACAGCCCAGACCGTAGAGGCAGTGAGCGCCTTGCGCCAGGGGCGCCAGGCCGAGCTGATCCAGGCGGTAAGCGATATCTTCGATCTGGTGGTCAGCGCACGCCTTCAAGGTGTGGGCGCTCGTGTGTCACAACACCGGACCCGGCAGTTGATGCACACTCTGGGTTCGCCCAAAGCAGGCATGCAGGGTGCTGGCAGCCCGGGGTTGTGGTTCATGCAGGCCTATACCCAGGTTGATCCCAAAACCCTGGAGGGTCTCGAAGCGAACGAGCAAGGGCTGTTCGAGCGCGCCGGCCAGCACTTCATCAAAATCAGTGTCGAAGGCCAGGACAAGGTGGCCAGGGTTGCACGGGACAGTGTCTCAGGACGCTATCGCCTGACCCATCAGACCGCCGCTTTCGAGCCGCTTGTCACTTACCACCCACAGCACAAACGCTGGACGCTGGACCCTATCGACACGCAGCCACTCAGCGACCATCAGCTCCTGCAACGGATACTGGCCCCAACCGAACAGGCGCTGTCACTGGACGGCTGTCGCAGGGCACTGGACGTGGCAGGCATTGATCGCCGGCAATTGCTGAATGCCTGGGCCGGCCATGAAACACCCCGCTGGACGTTCACCCAAGCCATCGAGGAACAGTATTTGCGCGAGCAGATCAGGTTGCTGCGCAGCGAACTCCAACAACCCGCGGCGCGCCTGCCGGCAATTGCCGAGCAGTTGCTGCCGGCCTTGCTGGCTGACGTCAGCCGCTGCAGCCTCACGGTCTATCAACCGGACGGCACCCGGTTGGTGACGCGACATTCGCCGGTGCTCGCCACCAACGAGCGGGCGGCCCCCGTCATCGAGCTGTTGCAGACCGGCGACGGCCGCTATCGCACGCGGGCACTGGCATCCGCACCCGAAACGCTGCTGCACGTGGCACTGCAAGAATATGAACGACTGAACCCCAACGGCACCTTGGGTAAAACCGGGATGAACGCCCAGGACCAGCACTTGGCCAACCGCCTGCTGGAAACACGCAAAACCCTAGGCCAGCACCTAGGTCGGCATCTCGATGAGGCGTTTCACGCACTGTGGAGCGACCGCACCCGCGCGCAACTGGCCGCAAACAATGGCGCTCGTCGGTTCGCCCCGACAGACAAACCAGCCGAACTGTCGGTGAGCAGCACCTTGCGGCGTCGTTTCCCTGCGCTGTCTCGCAGCGCAGCGGATGAGTTGGCGCGCCTGCATCCTTCTTTGGCCACCGGGGACTATTCGCCAATTGACGCGCCCGCCCGCGCGGCGATACAGGCACACCTGGAGGAGAGCCGCGTGTTGCTGGCGCTCGGCGCCTTGAGCGATCCGACAGGCATTGGCCTGGATCAACACAGCGAAGCCTTGTTCTGCCACCTGCTGCCGCTGCTGCCGGATTGGCCAACCAACCTCGCGATTCAGGTATACCAGGCGACCTATGATCACGCCGGCTACATGATCGGGCGCAGCACCTTGCTGGACACATACGGCCGCCCGGACGCCGACACCTTTGTCATGCTGGTCAAAGGTGAGCACAAATACGCCGGTTACCTGCAAGACAGCGGCGACGTGCAACTGCCTCCCCGCGCTGAAAACAGCCTGATCAGCGCCACCTTGCGCACCCTCACCGATACGCAGCGCAATAGCCTGGGCCGTGGCATTTATGATCGAGACGGGCTGGTCGCGGATGTGATGCAGCAAGCGCGCATGCACCGTGCCTATCTGCCGGGACTTCTACCGCCCAACCGGTTGTTGCCGCTCTCCAGCCAGACGCTGGCCGGCTGGGGCGCCTTCGACATGCGCCAAGTCTCGTCCCGGCCGGATGCCGATGGCATTTACGCCATCGCCGGGCGCAAGTACGTCAATATCGATCAGACCGCTTACCAAGTGATGCTCGACCGTGACGCCCAGACAGCCGACGGCAACGTCTGGCGCATCGTTAATCCGAAGGACCCGGTGGCAGCGGATGCCGAGAATATTTATCACGCCAGCCGCAGCGGCGAGAGCCGTGCCATCAGCCGCAATGCCGCCAACTTATGGGTAACCGCCCAGATCGGAGCCCTTGGCGGAATGCGCCGCACCGCGCAACTGCATAACACGCAAGCGTTCCTGATGCAGCGCTTGGAGCCCATCCAGGCGGCTTTCAATGAGCTGGTCACTTCCGGTGCCCGGTATGACGAGCTGTTGGTGCAGGCGCAAACCCATCCTGACAAGAGCGAAGACAAAACAGCAGCGCTGGTGGCGCTGGAGGTTCACACCCTCAAGCACATACGCCTGCAGGAGAGCTATGCCACCTCGTTGATTGACAACAAGAGCTGGCTGGTACTGCTCAAGGCGGGCGGCCTCTACAAGATCGAACTGGTGCAGCAGCTCAGCATCCGCGTCGACTTCCTGAACAAGCTCATGGGCATCATGGACCTGCGCGGTCGCCAGATTGCCGAGCAGGAGATCACGATTGAAACGTGCAAAAAGATCCTCGCGCACATGAACAAAAAGCTCGAGATCCTGCACAAGCGCAAAGAGGTGGTCGAACAGATCCGCAAGCTGTCACGCAGCGATGCCGAGGAGATGGACCGCATCAATGGCGAGCTGCCCGATGAAAACAAGGTTCAGGTCACGCGTTTCAACGTGCTGAACCGCCTGCTCACCGATAACCCGAACGACCCGCCGTCTATCGGTCGGGATACCGCCATGGCCATTCACTGGGTGACGGACGACCTGCCGAGTATCCCCGAACCCTCCCAACCTGTGGCATTGCGCCTGGCGCTGGAGCAGATCGCGGTGGAGAAACCCGACTATGTCGCGCTGGCGGGCACCGTTTCCCCGGAACGGGTTGCCTCGGTAAACGGCATTCTGGCAATCATCGACACCTATGAAACCCAGCTGGAAAACCGCATTACCCAGCTGCACGAAAAACTGGCGAGCAACCAGGAGCTGCCGGCCTACGATCAGGACATCGACTTCGACTTTGTTCCCACGCAACCGGCTGGAGCGACCGAGCCCGCCCAACCACGGAAGATGTTCCGTACACCGCGCAACGGTGGTTACAAAATCATGGTTGGCATCAAGGAAACAGCGCCGGACGGCAGCGTGACGGTAAAGGTCGACGACCCGTTCAAACTGGGCACCGCGCGCCGCTATGAGAAAAGGGCTGGCGAATGGCATCCCGTCGGCGTGGCCCTCAGCCCACCCGCCAAACCCTTGTTGCTTGGGCAAGCCGACGCCCTGCTGGCCAAAATCGACGAGCACCTGGCACTGGCACGCGCCAACGAAGGTAAAAAGCACTATCCGACCAATATCTACGAGTTTCTGGGCAGCAAGGCCAATCGACTCGAAGAACTGGCGCAAAGGCTCGAAGGCTCAGCTTCAGACGGCGATACGGTGGCGCGCCTGAAGGCGGGCAGTAATCGATTGATGACAGAAGGCCGCAACCTGCTGATCCGCATGTACAAGAACAAAGATGTGCTCAACGTACAGCGCCTGGACTACCTGCTCGACAATGCCCAACTCAGCATCGTCAGGACACTCGACCGCAAGCCCCAGGGCAAAGGTAAAGAACGCTCGTATTTGGATGTGTATGGGATCAACGACGCCGCTGACAATACGCCGCTGTGGGAAGCGCACTTCCATTACGACCGCATTGATCGCCCGCCGCTGGACTACATGATCAAAGGCGGCCACCTGAAAACCCTAGCGCAAAGTCGCCAGGGCAGCGCTTTCCAGCAACGAGAGGAACAGGCGGGGCGCGCGCATCAGGCTATCTGGCGAGAAGCCATCAGCCTGAAAGTTGCACAAAAGCTGTTTGATCGCGCAGTAGGCGGGACGCTTATTCGTCATCGTCGAAGTTGTAACTGCCCGGCGCGAGGTTTTCGAAGCGGGTGTACTTGCCGATGAACGCCAGCCGGATAAAGCCGATCGGGCCGTTCCGCTGCTTGCCGATGATGATCTCGGCAATGCCTTTGTGTTCCGTTTCGGGGTGGTACACCTCGTCGCGGTACACGAACATGATGACGTCGGCGTCCTGCTCGATCGCACCCGATTCCCGCAAGTCGGAGTTCACCGGGCGTTTGTTGGGGCGTTGCTCCAGGGAGCGGTTGAGCTGGGACAGCGCCACCACCGGGCAGTTGAATTCCTTGGCCAGGGCCTTGAGGGACCGGGAAATCTCGGAAATTTCGTTGGTGCGGTTGTCGCCGCTGGAGCCGGGGATCTGCATCAACTGCAGGTAGTCGATCATGATCAGCGCGATGTCGCCGTGTTCACGCACCAGGCGGCGGGTACGCGCGCGCATCTCGGAGGGGCTGATGCCCGCTGTGTCATCGATAAATAGCTTGCGGTCGTTGAGCAGGTTGACCGCCGAGGTCAGGCGCGGCCAGTCGTCATCTTCCAGTTGGCCGGAACGGACCTTGGTCTGGTCGATACGGCCCAGGGACGACAGCATCCGCATGATCAGCGATTCACCTGGCATCTCCAGGGAGTACACCAGCACGGCCTTGTCGCTGCGCAACACGGCGTTTTCCACCAGGTTCATCGCAAAGGTGGTCTTACCCATGGACGGACGGCCGGCGACGATGATCAAGTCGGCGGGTTGCAGGCCGCTGGTCTTCTCGTCGAGGTCGGTGTAGCCGGTGGAAATACCGGTGATGGCCGCGTCGGTGTTAAACAGCGTGTCAATGCGGTCGATGGCCTTGGTCAACAGCTCGTTGACGCCCACCGGGCCGCCGGTTTTCGGGCGGGCTTCGGCGATCTGGAAGATCTGGCGCTCGGCTTCGTCGAGGATCTCTTCGGCGGTGCGCCCTTCCGGGTTGAAGGCACTGTCGGCGATCTCGGTGCTGATGCCGATCAGCTGGCGCAGCGTGGCCCGCTGGCGCACGATCTGGGCATAGGCCTTGATGTTGGCGACGGACGGCGTGTTTTTCGCCAGCTCGCCGAGGTAGCCCAGGCCGCCGACCTGGGAGGTCTGGCCTTCCTTGTCCAGCTGTTCGGCCAGGGTCACCACGTCGATGGGTGAGTTCTGGTCGGCCAGCTTGGCGATGGCGCGGAAGATCAGGCGGTGGTCATGGCGATAGAAATCACCGTCCGAGACTTGATCCAGCACGCGCTCCCAGGCGTTGTTGTCCAGCATCAAGCCACCGAGCACGGCCTGTTCGGCCTCGATGGAATGCGGCGGCACCTTCAGGGCAGCGGTTTGCAGATCGTATTGCTCAGGAGCTGAAATATCGTTCATGGCCACTTGGAATTTGGGGTTTGTAGAAAAACAAAAGGCACGACCTGTAAACAGGATCGTGCCCGATGTTAACCGCCTGGCACGCGAGGTGCCAGTCAGTTAGGTGCGGCTTAAGCTGCTACCACGACAACGCGTACGGTGGCTTCAACTTCGGCGTGCAGGTGCACGGCTACGTCGAATTCGCCTACGTTGCGGATGGTGCCGTTCGGCAGACGAACTTCGCTCTTCTGCACTTCAACGCCGGAGGCGGTCAGTGCATCAGCGATGTCGTGGGTGCCGATCGAACCGAACAGCTTGCCTTCGTCACCAGCGGTGGCAGTGATAGTCACTTCCAGCTCAGCCAGTTGGGCAGCGCGAGTTTCGGCCGAAGCTTTTTTGTCTGCTGCTGCTTTTTCCAGCTCAGCACGACGCTCTTCAAACGCAGCCAGGTTGGCAGCGGTTGCAGCGGTGGCTTTGCCGTATGGCAGCAGGTAGTTACGACCGTAGCCGGCCTTAACGTTCACTTTGTCGCCCAGGTTGCCCAGGTTGGCGACTTTTTCCAGAAGGATCAGTTGCATGTGAAAATCCTCTAACTTTTAACCTTCACCGTTCGCGTTATCGGCGTCTTTCGACGCCAGACGACCGCGAAAATCAATCAGGCCGTCGACAATGGCCAAGACCACGAGTAACGGATAGATCAGCTGCATGAACAGCAACAGCGTGACGTACAACCCCACCAGCCAGAACTTGGCCAGGCGCTTTCGCGCAACGAGCCCATGAATCAGGGCCAGCCCGGCAAACACCAGCGGTACGCTGCAAATCGGCGCCAACAAGGCCATCTGTGGACCTAACTTCGGCCCGACAACCATGCACGCCAGCAGCAACATCGCCGGCCCCGCGGGGATTCTGATATCGCGAAACTCGCGACCAAAACCACCCGGGTTGTACAACAACGCCTGCCAATAACGCCCAAGAATCAGGCTCAGCACGCTGACGACCTGCAACAATGCCGCAATCAGGCCGGTCAGGACCGGTGCAATCAGTGACGCAAGTTGCGCTCGCTCATCTACCTCCAATTGCTGGTAGAGATCCCCGAGGGCCAGCGGCAGGATCTTGACGATCTCCTGTGCCAGCACCTCGATTTGCGGGCGGAAAGCCGCGCCAAGCATCACTGAATACACCAAACCCAATGCCACGCTGACCAGCAGCGTACGGACCCAGGACTCACTTGCGCGTAAAACCAACGCAAGGCTCGATGACCCCAGCAGTACCAGAAGTACCCGTGGATCACCAAATTGCAGCCACCAGATCAAGGCCGGCAACAATCCCAGGGCAAGAACGCCAAGGGCGTCCTTCAAACCGCGCCGCAGCAGCACAAGGCAACCTGCGGCAGCACCCAACCAATAAAGCAACGGCAATGCCGCACATCCGGCCACTACCAGAGTGGCCTGCACGCGACCGCGCATGATGAACTCAGCTAAGGCGCGCATGCATTCAATCCCTTACTACTTGTCGACTGCCCGGTCTCAGCGGCCGTGGCTGTCGGTGTAGGCCAGCAGGGCCAGGAAGCGGGCGCGCTTGATAGCGGTGGCCAGCTGACGCTGATAACGAGCTTTGGTACCGGTGATGCGGCTTGGAACGATTTTGCCGGTCTCGGATACGTAGGCTTTCAGAGTGTTGAGATCTTTGTAATCGATCTCTTTCACGTCTTCAGCGGTGAAGCGGCAGAATTTACGACGACGGAAGAAACGTGCCATTTGATAGGCTCCTTAAAAGGTCCGTGGATTACTCGTCAGCGTTATCGCTGTTGTCGCTGTCATCACCATCAACGCCTTCGGCGTCGGAGTGCTCAGGACGGTCGCGACGCTCACGGCGCTCACTGCGGTTTTCTTCAGCCTTGAGCATCTCGGATTGGCCGGTAACGGCTTCTTCGCGACGGATGACCAGGTTACGGATCACTGCATCGTTGTAGCGGAAGTTGTCTTCCAGCTCGGCCAGGGCCTTGCCAGTGCACTCAACGTTCAGCATCACGTAGTGAGCCTTGTGAACATTGTTGATTGCGTAGGCCAGTTGACGACGGCCCCAATCTTCCAGACGGTGGATTTTGCCGCCGTCTTCTTCGATCAGCTTGGTGTAACGCTCAACCATGCCGCCGACTTGCTCGCTTTGATCCGGGTGGACCAAAAAGATGATTTCGTAATGACGCATGAATGCTCCTTACGGGTTGTAGCCTGCCGCTCAAAAACGGTCAGACAAGGAGTGAATGACACTTATGGATCTTGCCGCGGGGAGGCACATAGGCGCCTGCCAGGAAGGCAAGGGGCGCAATTGTAGAGAAGGGGGAGAAAGGGCGCAAGGTGATTGGTGATTATTTGAACAATCACCTAAACACCAAAAACCATTGCAGGAGCCGGCCTTTGTGGGAGCCGGGCTTGCCCGCGATGCAGGCACCTCGGTCTTTCAGCAATACTGAGGTGATGCTATCGCAGGCAAGCCAGCTCCCACACAAGCCGGCTTCTACAGGGTGAGGCAGTTATTTCTTCGGCTTGGCCTTGGCGCCACGCTGGCGCTGGGCTTCGAACAGGCACACGCCGGTGGCGACCGACACGTTGAGGCTGCTGACGCTACCGGCCATCGGCAGGTGCACCAGGTAGTCACAATGCTCACGGGTCAGGCGGCGCATGCCTTTGCCTTCGGCACCCATGATCAGGATGGTTGGGCCGGTGAGGTCCTGGTCATAAATGCTGACCTCAGCCTCCCCCGCCGTGCCCACAACCCACAGGCCGCGCTGCTGGAGTTTTTCCAGGGTGCGCGCCAGGTTGGTCACGGCCACCAGCGGAATCACCTCCGCCGCGCCACAGGCCACTTTACGCACCACGGGCGTCAGCGTGGCAGACTTGTCTTTTGGCACGATGACCGCCAGCGCACCAGCAGCATCCGCCGAACGCAGGCAGGCGCCGAGGTTGTGCGGGTCGGTCACACCGTCCAGCACCAGCAGCAGCGGCGCGCCTTCGGTACGGTCGAGCAGCTCGTCGAGCATCGCCTCGCCCCAGACCTGGCTCGGGCTGACATCCGCCACCACGCCCTGGTGGACGCCTTCGACCCACACATCCATCTCGCGGCGCTCGGCCTGGCCGATGGCAACCTTGTTTTGGGTGGCCAACTCGACCAGCGCCTGTACGCGCGGCTCGCTGCGACCTTCTGCCAACCACACCTGCTTGACGCGCTTAGGGTGGTGACGCAGCAGTGCTTCTACGGCGTGGACGCCGTAGATTTTTTCCAGACTCATGACTTGGCCTTAGGTTTGCGCGACCCGCCGCTCTTGGCAGGGGCCGAACCCGCTTTGGGCGGGCCTTTACGGTGTTTACTTGGCTTGCTCGACGGTTTTTCCGACCCGTGGGACTTTCCCCCAGACGCCGCTTTACCACCGCTTTTGGCTTCGTTGAGCAACTGCTGCTTCAACTCGCGGCTCTTGCGCACTTCGGCATTTTTTGCCGCAGCGTCGCTTGGGCGGTAGGCTTCGGGGGCCTTGTCCTTGGCAGAAGAACGGCGAGCCGGCTTGGTTGGCGCAGGCTCGGTGGCTGCTGCTTTCACAGGAGCGTCTTTGCCTTTGGCGGCCGGCGTCGCGGTTTTGCTGCCGCGGTTTTTACGGTTGCCAGGCAATTCGGCCGGCTTGTCGGACATACCGAAGTCGATCTTGCGCTCGTCGAGGTCGACGCGCATGACCTGTACTTCCACCGTGTCGCCCAAACGGAAGCTGCGACCAGTACGCTCGCCCGCCAGGCGGTGATGCACAGGGTCGAAGTGGTAGTAGTCACCCGGCAAGGCGGTGACGTGCACCAGGCCTTCGACGTAGATATCGGTCAATTCGACGAACAGACCAAAGCCGGTCACGGCCGTGATCACGCCCGGGAACGACTCGCCCACGCGGTCTTTCATGAACTCGCATTTGAGCCAGTTCACCACGTCGCGGGTGGCTTCGTCGGCGCGGCGCTCGCTCATCGAGCACTGCTCGCCCAACTGCTCCAGGGCCGCTTCGTCGTACGGATAGATCCGCGCCTTCGGAATAGTCATGGCACCGGCGCGCTTGACGTGCGGGGTGTTCTGCTTGGAGTGGATCACACTGCGGATGGCGCGGTGCGTGAGCAGGTCCGGGTAACGGCGGATCGGCGAGGTGAAGTGAGTATACGCCTCGTAATTCAGGCCGAAGTGGCCCTGGTTATCCGCGCTGTACACCGCCTGGCTCAGGGAGCGCAGCATGACGGTCTGGATCACGTGGTAATCCGGACGGTCCTTGATGCTGGCCAGCAGAGCCTGGTAATCCTTCGGCGTCGGGCCGTCCTTGCCTTTGTGCAGGGACAGGCCGAGCTCGCCGAGGAACGCACGCAGTTTTTCCAGGCGCTCCGGCGGCGGGCCGTCGTGCACGCGGTACAACGCAGGAATCTCGTGCTTTTTCAGGAATTCAGCAGTGGCCACGTTGGCGGCCAGCATGCATTCCTCGATCAGCTTGTGCGCGTCGTTGCGCGTAGTCGGGGTGATCGCGGCGATCTTGCGCTCGGAACCGAAGACGATCCGGGTTTCCTGGGTTTCAAAATCGATCGCGCCACGGGTGTGACGGGCGCCCAGCAACACCTTGTACAGCGCATACAGCTGCTTGAGGTGCGGCACCACGCCGGCGTATTCGCCACGCAAAGCCTTGGCTTCGCTGGTCTTCGGCGTTTCCAGGATGGTGCTGACCTTGTTGTAGGTCAGGCGCGCCTGGGAGTGAATCACCGCCTCGTAGAACTGGTAGTCGGTCATTTCGCCGGTTTTCGAGATGGTCATCTCGCACACCATGGCCAAGCGGTCGACTTTCGGGTTCAGGGAGCACAGGCCGTTGGACAATTCCTCTGGCAGCATCGGAATCACGCGCTCGGGGAAGTACACCGAGTTGCCACGCACCTGAGCCTCGGCATCCAGCGCTGAACCGATCTTCACATAGCTGGAGACGTCGGCAATCGCCACGTACAACTTCCAGCCACCGGAGAACAGGCGCAGCTTGCCTGGCTTGGCTTCGCAGTAAACGGCGTCGTCGAAGTCGCGGGCGTCTTCACCGTCGATGGTGACGAACGGCAGATGGCGCAGGTCGATGCGCTTCTCTTTGTCCTTCTCTTCCACTTCCGGCTTGAGCTTGCGTGCTTCTTTGACGACAGCTTCAGGCCAGACGTGGGGGATATCGTAGGTGCGCAGCGCCACATCGATTTCCATGCCTGGCGCCATGTAGTTGCCGACCACTTCGATCACGTCACCCTGCGGCTGGAAGCGCGGGGTTGGCCAATGGGTGATTTTCACCTCGACGAACTGACCGATCTTGGCGTTGGCGTTGCGGCCCGGGGTGATCAGCACTTCCTGCTGCACCTTGGGGTTATCCGGCACGACAAAACCAATGCCACCTTCTTCGAAGTAACGACCGACGATGGTCTCGTGACCACGGGACACCACTTCGACGATCACGCCTTCACGGCGACCGCGACGGTCGAGACCGGACACGCGTGCCAGGGCGCGGTCACCGTCGAACACCAGGCGCATTTGCGCAGGGCTCATGAACAGATCGTCGCTGCCATCGTCCGGGATCAGGAAGCCGAAGCCGTCACGGTGACCGGCGATGCGGCCCAGGATCAGGTCGAGCTTGTCCACGGGCGCGTAAGTGCCACGGCGGGTGTAGATCAGTTGTGCATCGCGCTCCATGGCGCGCAGGCGGCGGCGCAGCGCTTCGAGTTGGTCTTCGGTGGTCAGACCGAATTCTTCAACCAGCTGCTCGCGGCTAGCAGGCGAACCCCGATCGGCGAGATGCGCCAGGATCAGTTCGCGGCTAGGAATAGGGTTTTCATATTTTTCCGCTTCACGAGCGGCCTCGGGATCGAGGGACTGCCAATCGGCCATTAGAGAGTTTTCACCTTGTCTATATGCGGGTTAGTTTGGCATACGCGTATTGAAACGGGAAATTTCAGGCATCAACAAGCGTTTAAAAGCCCTTTCCAGCCCCCGCAGTGCACCTTGCATGACCACTGGCGAAAAATTCCAGGCTTTTTTCATGGCAGGGGTTTACAGCTCAAAATCCCCTCCGTATAGTGCGCGCCATCGACGACGGCAACGTTGTTGATGCTGCCCAGGTGGTGAAATTGGTAGACACGCCAGCTTCAGGTGCTGGTGATCGCAAGGTCGTGGAAGTTCGAGTCTTCTCCTGGGCACCAATTTCAAACTCAAGGTTATGCCTTGAGTCTCCAAAAACCCGCGAAAGCGGGTTTTTGCGTTTCATGCCTTTGATTCTTAACGAGATTTTTGATTTATATTTTCGAATCAGGGGTTTACAGATCAAAAAGCCCTCCGTATAGTTCGCTCCATCAACAGCGCAAGCGTTGTTGATAAGCCCAGGTGGTGAAATTGGTAGACACGCCAGCTTCAGGTGCTGGTGACCTTACGGTCGTGGAAGTTCGAGTCTTCTCCTGGGCACCAAATTCAGATCAAACCCGCGAAAGCGGGTTTTTTCGTTTCCGGGGTTTGAAAACTTACTCCCCCGACTCCCTCCTCGTCCGCACCTGAGAAACTTTATCGTTTATCCTTGCAACGATTTGTTGCACTCAAGTGAGGAAAACCCCGGATGATGATCCGCGATACCCGTCTCAAGACATCCCTTCTGCGTGGCCTGACCATCACTCTGCTCGGCCTGACCCTGCTCTCTCCTACCGCCCACTCCGCCGACAAAGTCTCCCTGACCTTGTACAACGGCCAGCATAAAGAAGTCGGCGACGAGCTCGCCAAGGCCTTCGAAGCCAAGACCGGCATTCACGTCAACGTGCGCAAAGGCAGCAGCAACCAGCTGGCCAGCCAAGTCGTTGAAGAAGGCGACCGCTCCCCTGCCGACGTGATCTACACCGAAGAATCACCGCCTCTGAACAAACTCGGCGAACAAGGCCTGCTGGCCAAGATCGACGCCAGCACCCTCGATGTACTGCCCAAGGATTACGTAGGTGCCAACGGCGACTGGATGGGCGTGACCGCACGCACCCGCGTCGTGGCCTTCAACCCGAAACTGATCGCTGAAAAAGACCTGCCCAAGTCCGTAATGGATTTCGCCGGCCCCGAGTGGCAAGGCAAGGTCGGCTTCGTGCCCACCAGTGGCGCCTTCCAGGAACAAGCGGTGGCCATCATCAAGCTGCACGGCCGCGAAGCTGCCGAAGAATGGCTGACCGGCCTGCGTGCATTCGGCAAGGTGTACAGCAATAACATGGTTGCCCTCAAAGCCGTGGAAAATGGCGAAGTGGCCACCGTGCTGGTGAACAACTATTACTGGTTCGCCCTCAAGAAAGAAAAAACCAACCTGGACTCCCAACTGCACTACTTCACCGACGGCGATGTCGGCGGCCTGATCACCGTGTCGTCCGCTGCCGCGCTCAAATCCAGCAAGCACCCCAAGGAAGCCCAGCAATTACTGGCGTTCATGGCCAGTGAAGAAGGCCAGCGCGTGATCACCAATACCTCGGCCGAATACCCTTTGCGCAAGGGCATGGAATCCAACCGTGGCCTCAAGCCATTCAGCGAATTGCAACCGCCGAAAGTCACCCCGGCGGACCTAGGCAACGCTGAAGAGGCCCTGGACCTGGAACGTGACGTTGGCTTGAACTGATGAACCCATCGTTGACCGCCCCCACCCTGCGTGGTGGCTTGAACCCCAGGCGCAAACGCCCGTCGATCTGGCTGCTGCTGCCAGTACTGTTGCTGGTAGGCCTTAGCCTGCTGCCGCTGGTGTATGTCGGACTCAAGGCATGGCAAGCCGGCTGGACGCAGGCGCTGCACCTGCTGTGGCGGCCGTATGTCTTCGGGCTGCTGCGCAACACCTTGGCGCTGATGGTCGGGGTCACGATCACATGCGGCGTGATCGGGCTGTCGCTGGCCTGGCTGCTGGAGCGCAGCAACCTGCCGGGGCGACGCATCTGGGGTGTGATTCTGTGCCTGCCGTTTGCGGTGCCGGCGTTTGTCAGCAGCTTTACCTGGGTGTCGCTCAGCGCCAGCTTTGAAGGCCTGTGCGGCGCGATCCTGGTGATGAGCCTGTCCAAATACCCGCTGGTGTTTCTGCCGGTGGCAGCGACATTGCGCAATCTTGACCCCTCCCTGGAAGAATCGGCCCGCACTTTGGGGCTGAATCGCTGGGGCGTGTTTTTCCGCATTACCCTGCCATTGCTATGGCCTTCGCTTCTGGCCGGAGCACTGTTGATCGCGCTGCACATGCTGGTGGAATTCGGCGCCCTGTCGATCATCGGCCTGCAGACCTTCACCACGGCGATCTACCAGCAATTCGAACTGGAATTCAGCAATGCCAACGCCGCGATGCTGTCGGCGGTGCTGCTGGTGATGTGCCTGACCCTGCTGTGGCTGGAGCTGCGCGTGCGCGGCAAAGGCCGACACGTGCGCATTGGCCAAGGCGCGGCGCGGCACGCCGAACAAGTACGGCTGGGCAAGTGGGCACCACTGGGGCAACTCTATTGTCTGGTGCTGGCGATCATCGGCAGCGGCATACCGCTGGGGATGCTCGGGTACTGGCTGGCCGTGGGTTCGTCGGCGGCGTTTCCGGTTGCCGAGATTGGTGAGGCGCTGCTGTCGTCACTGGCGCTGTCCCTGGGTGGCGCGGCGTTGTGCCTGGTGCTGGCGGTGCCCGTCGGGTTGTTGGTGGTGCGCTATAAAGGCCAACTGGCGATCTGGGCTGAACGCCTGCCTTACCTGTTGCACGCCCTGCCCGGCTTGGTGATTGCACTGACGCTGGTGTATTTCGCCCTGCATTATGTGCCGGCGCTGTATCAGACGTCGGCACTACTATTGATCGCGTATGCGCTGCTGTTTTTGCCGCTGGCCCAGGCGCCGATTCGCACGGCACTGAACAAGGCCGCGCCACAACTGGAAGAAGCGGCACGCACACTGGGCGCATCGTCATTCAGTGCGTTTTGCCGGGTGACGCTGCCGATTATCTTCCCGGCGCTGGGCGCTGCATTTGCACTGGTGTTTCTGGATGCGATGAAGGAATTGACTGCCACCTTGCTGCTGAGTCCGACGGGCCTCAATACCCTGGCGACAGCGGTGTGGGCGCATACCTCGAATGTGGAGTTCGCGGCGGCGGCGCCTTATGCGGCGTTGTTGATAGTGGTGTCGGGGTTGCCGGTGTATCTGCTGACGACGCGGATGTATTTGAGCCGCTGATACCGCCATCGCCGGCAAGCCGGCTCCTACAGGTTATGCGCAATCCTTGTAGGAGCCGGCTTGCCGGCGATGAGGCCAGACCAGGCAACGCTACGCCCTGAACTGCCCCAGACTCGCCTTCAACTGCGCCGCTAACCCATCCAGCACCTTGCCACTGGCCGTGGTCTCCACGACCGCCTGCGCCGCACGCTCGGCCTGGGCATGAATCACCTCGACCCGACCACGCACCGCATGGGCGCCCTGAGCCTGATGCTCGGCCGCACGCGTCGCCAAACCAATCGCCGCATGCACCTGCTCCACCGAAGCCTGCACCGTCTGCTGCAGGCGCACGCTGTCACGCAGCACCAGCAACCCTTCGCTGGCCTGGCGCCCGGCCTTGCCGATGGTTTCCACCGCCTCACGCGCACCTTGCTGCAACGCCACGATATGCGCCTGGATGTCGCCGGTCGAACTCTGGGTCTTGCTCGCCAGCGCACGCACTTCGTCCGCCACCACCGCAAAACCGCGCCCGGTCTCACCGGCACGCGCCGCCTCGATTGCCGCATTGAGGGCCAGCAGATTGGTCTGCTCGGCGATGCCATGGATCACCGTCAACACCACTTCAATCTGCTCGCTTTGCTGCGCGAGCCGCTCGATCACTGTGGACCCGGCCTGCACCTGCCCCGCTAACGCTTCGATCAAGCTGCCGACTTCCGCCGAAGTGCGTGAGTTCTCATCCGTGGCCTGGCGAATATCCACCACCTGCTGCAACGCCGCCTGCATGGCGTGGCTTTCGGCCTGGGCCTCATCGGCCATCTGCGACAGCGCGCGCAGGCTCTCGGCCACTTCATCACGCTGCAAACCCGCCGCCGCATCGGCCCCAGCATTGCGCAGGGTCATCGCGCCGATTTCCACGCCGGTACGCTGGGCCACATCGCCCGCCTCACGCACGATCGGCTGCAACTTATCCACAAAGCGATTGACGGCCGATGCCATGTCACCGATTTCGTCTTTGCTGCTGATCTGCACACGCTTGGTAAGATCGCCCTCGCCCGCCGCCAAGTCGTCCATGGCCGCGATGAGCAGTTTCAAACGATTGACCACACGACGCCCCAGCACGATGGCGATCAGCAGCAACACACCAAAACCCACCAACGCCAAGCCCATGCCGATGCGCCAGCGCAAGGTGCCCGCGGCGTCCTGCACGGCGCTGGTGGTGTTGGCGGTCATCTGGGTGGCGGTGGCTTGCGCGGACTGCAGGCGCGCGCCCATGGCCGCAGCACTGTCGGCCGCTGCGCCCTTGAGGCTATCGCCAACCAATTGATCACCACTGGCGATCAGCGCAGTAAAACGCTTGTCCAGCGCAGCCAGATCAGCTTCCACCGCCGCAGTGGAAACACCCATGCGCACCTTGCCGATCTCCACGCCGTTGGGGCTGATGGACGCTTCGACGTAGAACACGGAAGGGTCATCTTTCGCCGCATCCAGCACTTTATCCAGAGCTCGGTCGCCCTTGCCCTTCTCCAGCAGCGCCTGGTTGATGGGGTTTTCACGGTTGAGGTAGCGGGTCAGATGCTCACCCGCCGCGTCGTCATAGACCACGAACAGCACGTTGGGATTGCGCTGCGCACGCCGGGCAAACTCCGACAACGTCGGCACGTCGCTGTCCCACATGGCGCGGGGTGCCACCGAGGCCAGCAGCTGTGCCATGTCATTGGCAGAGTCTTTCAGGTCTTTTTCCAGGGTCGCACGCAGTTGCTTCTGCTCTTCCTGCAGGCGAGTCGAAAGCCCCGCAGTCAGGCGCTGACGTGTGCTGGTCGACAGGCTGTCCAGGCTGGACGTCACTTCCTTGCCGGCTTGCGCCAGCTCGCCAGAGAGTTTCTGGCTGTCGATACCCAGGCGATTGCCCAAATCCGCTTCCAACGCAGTGACGGTGCTCCGCGTCAGGGCGACGGCCACCAGCACTTGCACCAAAAGAGCGATACCTAGGGTAACGAACACCGGCCGCAATAGCCGGCTTTGTAACAATGAGAGAACGGCAGACACAGGGAATCCCTCCACCACGGGTGCCATTAATTTGATAGCACCGCGAAAGAAAGAACCATAGCAAGGGTCGTGCCGTTTGCCAGCCAGAAACGACAAAGGGCTCCCGAAGGAGCCCTTTGCTTTCTACATCAACAGCTTATTAAGCGAACGGGTGACGCAGAACGATGGTCTCGTTGCGGTCCGGGCCCGTCGAAATAATGTCGATTGGCGCGCCGATCAGCTCTTCCACACGTTTGATGTAAGCGCGAGCGTTAGCTGGCAGCTCTTCCAGGGTTTTGGCGCCCACGGTCGATTCGGTCCAGCCCGGCACTTCTTCGTACACAGGCTGCAGGCCTACGTAGCTGTCAGCGTCGGTCGGGGCCACATCTTTACCTTGCGCATCTTTGTAGCCGGTGCAGATGTTGATGGTTTCCAGGCCGTCGAGTACGTCCAACTTGGTCAGGCAGATGCCCGAGATGCTGTTCACATCGATAGCGCGACGCAGGATAACCGCGTCGAACCAGCCGCAACGACGTGCGCGGCCAGTGGTGGCGCCGAACTCGTGACCTTGCTTGGCCAGGTGCGCACCGACTTCGTCGAACAGCTCAGTCGGGAACGGACCGGAGCCTACGCGTGTGGTGTAAGCCTTGGTGATGCCCAGGATGTAGTCCAGGAACATCGGGCCTACACCCGAACCGGTGGCAACGCCGCCAGCAGTGGTGTTGGAGCTGGTCACGTACGGGTAGGTGCCGTGGTCGATATCCAGCAGGGAGCCTTGGGCGCCTTCGAACATGATGTCCTTGCCAGCACGACGCAGGTCGTGCAGCTCAGCAGTCACGTCCAGCATCAGCGGCTTGAGCAGCTCGGCGTATTCCTTGCACTCGGCCAGGGTCTTTTCGAACTCGATGGCCGGCTCTTTGTAGTAACCCACCAGCATGAAGTTGTGGTAATCCACCAGTTCACGCAGCTTGTCTTCAAAGCGCGGCATGTTAAGCAGGTCGCCTACACGCAGGCCACGACGTGCAACCTTGTCTTCGTAGGCCGGGCCGATACCACGACCGGTAGTGCCGATCTTCAGCTCGCCACGGGCCTTTTCACGGGCCTGGTCCAGCGCAACGTGGAAGGACAGGATCAGCGGGCAGGACGGGCTGATACGCAGGCGCTCGCGCACCGGTACGCCTTTCTCTTCCAGCTTGGTGATCTCGCGCAGCAGGGCGTCAGGTGCAACCACCACGCCGTTGCCGATCAGGCACTGCACGCCTTCGCGCAGTACACCCGACGGGATCAGGTGCAAGACGGTTTTTTCGCCATCGATGACCAGGGTGTGGCCAGCGTTGTGGCCACCTTGGTAGCGCACTACGGCGGCAGCATGTTCGGTCAGCAGATCAACGATCTTGCCTTTGCCCTCATCACCCCATTGGGTGCCCAGGACTACGACATTCTTACCCATAACACTTGTCCTCATTCGCGCAAACTTGGTGCCGGCGATGGCCGGCAGGAAAACTCAAGAAGCCAGTGGCGATACTTGCCAAAGCCCGTTCTGCAGAATCAATTGCTGGTCGCAGTCCGCTTCACGGGCGGCGGCCAATGGCTGCCCAGGCAACGCCTGGACGACACGCTGACCCTCACTGCGCAACTGGCAAACCCGCTGCCAGAGTGCTGCGTCCGTACTGTCGGGCATCCAGATGCCACCAGACGGTAGCTCGACCTCAGCACGCCCCAGGGTCACCAGGGTTTTCAAATCGGTAGAAAAGCCAGTCGCAGGACGCGCGCGACCGAAGTCAGCGCCGATATCGTCGTAACGACCGCCTTGGGCGATGGCTTGGCCAACACCCGGCACAAACACAGCGAACACCACACCGGTGTGGTAGTGGTAACCGCGCAACTCACCCAGGTCAAAGTACAGCGGCAAGTCCGGGAACCGCGCCGACAACTGCTCGGCAATCGCCAGCACGTCGTCCAGCGCAGCCAATACCGGCGCCGGCGCATTGGCCAGACGCTCGCGGGCGGCGACCAGCACTTCACGGCCACCGCACAGGTTCACCAGCGCACGCAGCATGTCAGCCAAGTCGGCAGGCACGCCAGCGGTCAGGGCGATCACTTCATCGATGGCCTTGCGTTGCAGGGCATCGAACAACTGTTGCTCCACTTCACCGGACAAACCGGCCGCACGGGCCAGGCCACGGTAGATACCGACGTGGCCCAGGTCCATGTGCACATCCGGCACGTCGGCCAGTTGCAGCATGGCCAGCATCAAGCTGATCACTTCAACGTCGCTGCTCGGGCTGGCGTCGCCGTACAACTCGGCGCCCAACTGGATCGGGCTGCGGGACGACGACAAGGCACGCGGCTGTGCATGCAGCACACTGCCGGCATAGCACAGGCGGCTCGGGCCTTCACGACGCAGGGTGTGCGCATCGATGCGCGCCACTTGCGGGGTGATGTCGGCACGGAAGCCCATTTGCCGGCCCGATTGCGGGTCGATGACCTTGAAGGTGCGCAGATCCAGGTCCTGGCCCGCGCCGGTCAGCAGGGATTCCAGGTACTCGATATGGGGGGTCACGACAAACTCGTAACCCCAGCTCTGGAACAGATCCAACACCTGCCGACGCGCTACTTCGATGCGCGCAGCTTCCGGTGGCAGTACTTCTTCGATGCCATCTGGCAGCAGCCAGCGGTCTACCGTTGCCATTACGCCATTCCCCTATGATCCGGGCGGCCAGCCCTCGGCCGAGCCTTGAGTGAAGCAGAAAATGCCCGGCCCCTGCATAAACAACGCGCAAGAACGACGTGACGAATGGCCTGCTAGCGGCCTCGTCGGGCACTTTCCTCGAAAAACCTGTGGCGTCTGCGCGGCCAAACAACAATCAAACATGCAGACGCAAAAAAGCCGGGAATTTCCCGGCTGCCGCATCATACACCCGTTTTCTGAAAGGATCACCCCGCCAGGCGTTTTAGCCGCCCGACGGAGTGGGTCCTACACAGTGACGAGCTGATTACTTGGCTTTTTCCAGGTAGCGGAAGAAATCACTACTTGGGTCCAGCACCATGACGTCGGTTTTGTTCGCGAAGCTTTCACGGTAGGCACGCAGGCTACGGTAGAACGCGTAGAACTCCTGGTCCTGGCCGTAGGCCTTGGCGTAGATCGCCGCGGCTTGAGCATCGCCATCACCACGGGCCTCTTCAGACTCGCGATAGGCTTCGGCCAGCAGTACACGGCGCTGACGGTCGGCATCCGCACGGATACCTTCAGCCAGTTCGTTACCCTTGGCGCGGTGCTCACGGGCCTCACGCTCACGCTCGGTGCTCATACGCTCGAACACGCTGCGGTTCACTTCTTTCGGCAGGTCGATGGCCTTGACCCGGACATCGATCACTTCGATGCCCAGCTCTTTTTCCGCCATGGTGTTCAGCGAACGCGTGATGTCAGCCATCAGCGCGTCACGTTCACCGGAGACCACCTCGTGCAGGGTGCGCTTACCAAACTGGTCACGCAGGCCCGATTCCAGACGGCGCGACAGACGCTCGTCGGCAATCTGCTTGAGGCCGGAAGTCGCGGTGTAGAAACGCTCGGCGTCCTTGACGCGCCACTTGGCGTAAGCGTCAACCATCACGGCTTTCTTTTCCAGGGTCAGGAAGCGTTGTGTCGGTGCATCCAGCGTCATCAGGCGGCCGTCGAACTTGCGCACCTGGTTAACGTAAGGGACCTTCACATGCAAACCTGGCTGGACATCCGCCTGCACCACACGACCGAATTGCAGCAACACCGCGCGCTCGGTCTGAGACACGATGTAGAAGCAGTTCCAGGCAGCGATGACCACGACGACACCCACAATCAGGGCTGTCAGCGATTTATTGCTCATCAACGACTCTCCCTGGTACGTGTTTGCTGTTGCAGCAAGTCAGCGGCCGCACGGGCGCTCGCTTCATTGGCAGCGGCATTCGAACTGGTGGACGGCGCGCTGGTACCGCTACGGCCCCCTTCGATCATCTTGTCCAGCGGCAGGTACAGCAGGTTGTTCTGCCCACCCTTGCTGCCGGTCACGAGAACCTTGCTGGTGTTGCTGAAGACTTCCTGCATGGTGTCCAGGTACAGACGCTCACGGGTCACTTCAGGTGCCTTGCGGTACTCGGCGACCAGCTTGGTGAAGCGATCCGCCTCACCCTTGGCGCGGGAGACCACTTCGTCGCGGTAACCGTTGGCATCCTCGAGGATACGCTGGGCCTGACCACGGGCTTCCGGCACGACGCCGTTGGCGTAGGTTTCAGCCTGGTTGCGCGAACGCTGCTCGTCTTCACGGGCGCGGATCACATCATCGAAGGCTTCCTGCACTTCACGCGGTGCCGCTGCGCTCTGTACGTTCACCTGGGTAACGGTGATGCCGGTGCGGTAGGTATCGAGGAACCGTTGCAGGCGCTCCTTGATTTCGCTGGCCATCAATTCACGACCTTCCGTCAGCACCTGGTCCATCGCGGTAGAACCGACGACATGGCGCAGGGCGCTTTCGGTAGCGTGTTGCAGGCTGATTTCCGGCTGATCAACGTTCAGCACGAAGTCCTGCAGGTTGCTGATCTTGTACTGCACGGTCAGCGGCACTTCGACGATGTTCTCGTCTTCGGTCAGCATCTGGCCCTGCTTGGTGTAGGCACGCTCACGCGTGACGTTCTCCATGTACTTCTTGTCGATCGGCGGGAAATAGATGTTCAGGCCCGGCCCGACCGTCTCATAGTACTTGCCGAAGCGCAGCACCACGGCTTGCTCCTGCTCGTCCACGACGTACACGGCGCTGTATAGCCAAACGGCCGCCAGCACGACAAGGCCCAGGCCCAACAGGCCATAGCCACCGCCCTTGCCTGTGCGACCGCCGTCGTCACCACCACGTTTTTTTCCACCACCGAACAACCCATTCAGGCTTTCCTGCAGCTTTCGGAAGGCCTCGTCGAGATCTGGTGGCCCCTTGCGGTCGCCATTATTGCGGCGTTTACCACCCCAAGGATCCTGATTATTCGAGTTGCCACCCGGCTCATTCCAAGCCATAGCGCTCTCCATCTGATAAAGCAAAGACGCACCCACGGCGCGCCGACCAATGCTACAGAATGCCTGCTACTGCGGCACAACCGCTTTCGGAGGCTTTTATTGCAAAGTGTGTTGTTCGATGAACTCTGTCGGCACCACGCCTTCACGGCTGACCAGCCGATTCAGCTCCGAGCGCGGCAATCGAACGGCCAGCAAGCTGACACCTTCTTCGTCGTGTTCTTCTTTCTGTACCGCGCCCAACTCGAAAAACTGTGCACGCAGTCGAGCAAAACGCTGGGGCAAGCGCAAGGTGCCGACGAACAAATCACTGCCGAGCAGTTCGGCAATCGCTTGTTCGAGCAGCTCCAAACCACTGCCATCACGCGCCGACAGCCAGACCCGTTGGGGCTTGCCGCTTTCGTCGCGCTGGATTTGTGGCTCAACGCCTTCAAGCAAATCGAGTTTGTTATAGACCTCGAGGATCGGCAAGTCCTGGGCCCCAATCTCACCCAATACCAGCATCACCTGCTCGATCTGCAACATGCGATCCGGTTCGGCCGCATCGATCACGTGCAACAGCAGGTCGGAATTGCTCGACTCTTCGAGCGTAGACCGAAATGCCTCGACCAGCTTGTGGGGCAAGTGACGGATGAAACCCACCGTGTCCGCCAGGACAATCGGCCCAAGGTCAGCCAGGTCCAGACGGCGCAAGGTCGGATCAAGGGTGGCGAAGAGTTGGTCGGCCGCATACACGTCGGACTTGGTCACGTTGTTGAACAGCGTGGATTTGCCGGCGTTGGTATAGCCCACCAGGGAAACGGTCGGGATATCCGCGCGGGAACGGCCGCGGCGCGATTGCTCGCGCTGGCTGCGCACTTTCTCCAGGCGGCCCTTGATCTGGCGCAGGCGAACCCGCAGCAGTCGACGGTCGGTTTCCAACTGGGTTTCACCCGGACCGCGCATGCCGATACCGCCACCTTGACGCTCAAGGTGAGTCCAGCCACGAACCAGCCGGGTGCTCATGTGGTCAAGCTGGGCCAGTTCTACCTGGAGCTTGCCTTCGTGAGTACGGGCGCGTTGGGCGAAAATATCGAGGATCAGGCCGGTACGGTCGATCACGCGACACTCGAAAACACGTTCGAGGTTACGTTCCTGACTGGGCGTGAGGGTGTGATTGAAGATCACCAGATCGGCTTCTTCGGCATGAACCAGGTCGCGCAGTTCCTCGACCTTGCCGCTGCCAATCAGGAATTTGGCGGTTGGCCGATGACGCGGTACGTTAAAAAACGCAACGGTCTCGGCGCCGGCCGAATTTGCCAACTCCTGAAACTCCTGCGGATCTTCGCGCGCCTCAGGGTCCTGTCCATCCAAGTGAACGAGGATGACTCGCTCACCACCACCGTGGCGCTCAAAGAACAAAGGAGACTCCTATCAGGCGTTACCTGGCTCAGCGTCAGCTGCATCATCACCGGTAGCGCTAGGCAGACGGATTGGACGGACTGGAACGACTGTCGAGATAGCGTGCTTGTAAACCATCTGGCTGACGGTGTTCTTCAGCAGAATCACGAACTGGTCGAACGACTCGATCGTGCCTTGCAGCTTGATACCGTTGACCAGATAGATGGAAACCCCCACTTTCTCTTTACGTAAAGTATTCAAGTAAGGGTCTTGTAGCGAATGCCCTTTTGACATGTGCCGCACTCCTTTAAGGATCAATAATAAAAAATCGGAAAATAGATAGCTTATGGCCGTCACACCCCCAAGGATAGACGGCAATTGCAAGGACTCAGCTCAATATGGAGACCGTTCCCAAGTATTTCAAGGCGCGTGACAGATTGTCGCTGTCCAGGCTGTCCAGCCAGTGCAAATCGCTCCAGCTGCGCAACCAGGTGAACTGGCGTTTCGCCAATTGGCGCGTGGCAATGATGCCGCGCTCCTGCATTTCGGCTGACGTCAGCTTGCCATCCAGATGATCCCAGACTTGGCGGTAGCCTACAGCACGTATCGAAGGTAACCCTGGATGCAGGTCACCTCTGGAACGCAGAGCTACGACCTCGTCCACAAACCCCTGTTCCAACATAATTGTGAATCTTTGTGCAATTCGTTCATGCAGCACCTGGCGATCTGCCGGAGCGATGGCCAGATTCGCCACAGTATAGGGCAATTGTGACGCGCCAGATGCGGCTACATCAGCACTTTGCGCACTTTGTTTCAGCCGATGTTCAGTCATGGTCTGCCCGCTCACCCGCCAGACTTCCAGGGCGCGCGTCAGGCGCTGGGGGTCATTGGGGTGAATACGGGCAGCGGACACCGGATCTACCGCAGCCAACTGATCGTGCAGGGCCTGCCAGCCAAGTCGTGCAGCCTCTTCTTCAAGCTCGGCGCGCACTTGGGCGTCGGCGGGCGGCATATCGGCCAACCCTTCCTGCAAAGCCTTGTAGTAGAGCATCGTGCCGCCCACCAGCAGCGGGATATTGCCGCGCGCGGTGATCTCGGCCATGGCCGCCAGGGCATCGGTACGAAAATCCGCCGCCGAATAGCTCTCGGACGGGTCGATGATGTCGATCAGCTTGTGCGGATACTGGGCCAGCAGCGCTTTGGACGGCTTGGCCGTGCCAATGTCCATGTCCCGGTAAACCAGGGCAGAGTCGACACTGATCAGCTCGCACGGCAGCACCTTGGTCAGCTCGATCGCCAGGTCGGTCTTGCCGGCGGCCGTGGGGCCCATCAGGAAGATGGCGGGGGGCAAGGCACTCATCAGCGACCGCGCAGGAACAGTTTGTCCAGATCGTCCAGGCCCATCTGGGTCCAGGTCGGTCGGCCATGGTTGCATTGCCCGCTGCGCTCGGTGTTTTCCATATCGCGCAGCAAGCCGTTCATTTCCGGCAGTGCCAGGCGGCGATTGGCACGGATGGCGCCGTGGCAGGCCATGGTGCCGAGCAATTCGTTGATGTGGGCCTGGATGCGGTCACTGGTGCCGTACTCCATCAGGTCCGCCAGCACGTCGGCGACCAGGCGGTTGGCCTCAGCCTGCTTGAGCAGCGCGGGAATCTGGCGGATCGCCAGGGTTTCCGGGCCCAGGCGTTGCAGTTCAAAGCCCAGGCTCTGGAACACGCTGGCATGTTCTTCGGCGCAATCGGCCTCACGCTGGCTCACGGCCAGGGATTCGGGCACCAACAGCGGCTGGCCGCTGAGGCCTTCGCTGGCCATGGCGATCTTCAGGCGCTCGTACATGATCCGCTCGTGGGCGGCGTGCATGTCCACCAGCACCAGCCCATGGGCGTTTTCCGCCAGGATGTAGATGCCCTTGAGCTGCGCCAGCGCGTAACCCAGCGGCGGAATATCCCCGCCACCTTCTGGCAAGGCAACAGGCGCGCCCGACTCGGCACCGGGCAGCGGTGCGAAAAACTCGCGGTACGCCGCCTGGGCCTCCGCCACCGGCACCGTCGACTGCGGACGCGGGGTGTATTGGTACTGATAGCCCGCACCCGAGCCAGAACCTGGCGCGCTATACGACGGCTGTGGCGCAGGCGACTGCAGCAAGTTGCCCGCCAGGCTCATCTCACCTTGGGGCCCGAACTCGCCGGCTTCCGGGCCGCTTGGCCGCACCACCGCCGTTACAATCGGCGCAGACAGCTGGTCATCCGGGCGCACATCACCCAAGGCGCGGTGCAAGGTGCCGTAGAGGAAGTCATGCACCATGCGCCCATCACGGAAGCGTACTTCGTGCTTGGTCGGGTGCACGTTGACGTCGACCACCGAAGGGTCGACCTCAAAAAACAGCACAAACGTCGGGTGCCGCCCGTTGAACAGCACGTCGCGATAGGCCTGGCGCACCGCGTGGGCCACCAGTTTGTCGCGCACTGCACGGCCGTTCACGAAGAAGTACTGCAAGTCCGCCTGGCTGCGGGAGAACGTCGGCAAACCGACCCACCCCCACAGGCGCAGGCCATTGCGCTCGATTTCAATCGGCAGCGCCTGCTCCAAGAAGCCCGAGCCACAAATCGCCGACACCCGGCGCGCACGCGCGGCATCGTCATGGGCTTCGTGCAGGCTGAGGATGGTCTTGCCGTTGTGACGCAGGTGAAACGCCACGTCAAAACGCGCCAAGGCCAGGCGCTTGATGACTTCTTGCAAGTGATCGAATTCGGTCTTTTCAGCCTTGAGGAATTTGCGGCGTGCGGGGGTATTGAAGAACAGGTCGCGCACTTCCACCGAGGTACCCACCGGGTGGGCAGCCGGCTGGACCCGCGGCGCCATGTCACGCCCCTCGGTTTCCACCTGCCAGGCCTGATCGGCGCTGCGGGTACGCGAGGTCAGCGTCAGGCGGGCCACGGAACTGATGGACGCCAACGCCTCACCACGAAAACCCAGGCTCATCACGCGTTCAAGGTCTTCCAGATCGCGAATCTTGCTGGTGGCGTGTCGGGCCAAGGCCAGCGGCAAGTCATCGGAGGAGATGCCGCTGCCATCATCGCGCACGCGCAGCAGCTTGACGCCGCCCTGCTCCACATCCACATCAATACGCTTGGCGCCGGAGTCGATGCTGTTTTCCAACAGCTCCTTGATCACCGATGCCGGGCGCTCAACCACCTCGCCTGCGGCAATCTGGTTGGCAAGACGCGGGCTGAGCAGCTCGATGCGCGAGCCGTTGTTCAAGACTGATTCGCTCATTACTGCGCCGCCAATTCAGTGCCGGGGATGGTCAACACCTGGCCGACTTTCAACTCATCGGTTTTCAGGTTGTTCGCACTGCGCAACGTCGCAGGTGAGACCTGGAAACGCACCGCCAACATGGCCAGGGTGTCGCCGGGCTGCACGCGATGGTCACGCGGGCCCTGGGCGATCTTCCCGGAATCACGCAGCCAGGCGATGTAGGTGCCCGGTGGCGGGTTTTGCTGGAAGAACTGGCGGATACCCGCGCTGATCGAACGCGCCAACGCCTGCTGGTGGCTTGCGCTGGCCAGCTTGGACGCCTCGTTGGAGTTGGAAATAAACCCGGTCTCCACGAGGATCGACGGGATGTCCGGCGACTTCAACACCATGAACCCGGCCTGCTCCACGCGCTGTTTATGCAGCGAGGTCACGCGACCGATGTTGCTCAAAACCTTCTGACCGACGTTCAGGCTGGAGGTCAGCGACGCGGTCATGGACAGGTCGAGCAGCACGCCGGCGAGCATCTTGTCCTTGTCGTCCAGGGACACGTTGCCGGCCCCGCCGATCAAGTCGGAACGGTTTTCGCTGTCGGCCAGCCAACGGGCGGTCTCGGACGTAGCACCGCGATCCGACAAGGCAAACACCGAGGCGCCGAAGGCGGCAGCCGAAGGGGCGGCGTCAGCGTGGATCGACACAAACAGGTCGGCGCCTTTCTTGCGCGCGATCTCGGTACGGCCGCGCAACGGAATGAAATAGTCACCGGTACGCGTCAACTCGGCACGGTAGCCTTTCATCGCGTTGACCTGGCGTTGCAGCTCACGGGCGATGGCCAGTACCACGTCTTTTTCATGCTGGCCGCGGGAACCGGAAGCGCCCGGGTCTTCACCGCCGTGGCCGGCGTCGATCACCACGATAATGTCGCGCTTACCGGCCGGTGCCGGTGGCGGCGGCGGCAATTTCACCTGCGGCTGCGACGGGTTGACCGGCACGGCAGGTACGGTCGCTACGCTCGGTGGCGGAGCGGGTGGCGGGTTGGCATCGGCGGCGTTGTCGAACAGGTCGACCACCAGCCGGTTGCCATATTGCGCGTTGGGCGCCAGCACAAAGCTTTTGGGGGTCACGGCCTTTTTCAGGTCGATAACCACACGCAGATCGGTCGGCGTGCGCTGGGCCGAACGCATGGCAGTAATCGGGGTGTTGGCGGTGGAGACTTTCAACGGCGCGGCCAGGGTCGCACCGTTGATGTCGATCACCAGGCGATCAGGTGCCGTCAGGGTAAAGACACTGTGCTGGACCGGGCCAGACAGGTCGAACACCAGTCGCGTGTTATCCGGCGCTCGCCACAGGCGAACACTTTTCACCTGTGAAGCAGCCAGAGCATTGACAGTCATTGCCGCAAGCAACACCCCTACGACAGCAACCAACGCGCGAAAGCGCATACCTAACCCCACCAATTATTTGAATTCCAATGCCAAAGCGGCGCACCACGACTGGCCGCGCGCGCTCTGGGGCAACAACTTCAGCTGACGTCCGTGCTCATGCGGCGTAATGGTAATGGTCAGGTCCGGCTTTGGCAAAAAGCCTGTGCCTTTATCTGGCCACTCGATCAGGCACAGCGCGTCTTCATCGAAATAGTCGCGAATGCCCATGTATTCCAGCTCTTCGGGGTCTACCAGGCGATAAAGGTCGAAGTGGAAGGCCCGTACGGCACCGATTTCGTAGGGTTCTACCAGGGTGAACGTAGGGCTTTTTACTGCCCCTGTATGGCCCAACCCTCGGATAATCCCTCGCGACAAGGTGGTCTTGCCCGCGCCCAGGTCACCCTCAAGAAAGATCAGCCCCGCCCCCGTTGTCACCTGGGCAATGCGATTACCGAACGCCACCATGGCGTCTTCATCGGCCAGGAAAAGGATTACTTCAGACACGGCGATTGCTCCTCCAGCAATTGACGAATGGCAGGTATCAAGTCGCTGGCAGCCAAGCCGCGACCAAAGGTGCCCTGGCGATCCCCCGCCGTGGCGTGCAACCACACGGCCAGGCAACTGGCCTCATAAGCCGGCATGCCTTGGGCGAGCAGCGCGCCCACCAGGCCGGCCAGCACGTCGCCAAGCCCCGCCGTGGCCATCGCCGGATGGCCCTGGTCGCAGCGCGAAACACGTCCGTCCGGGCTGGCAATCAAACTGCCAGCCCCCTTGAGGATAGCCACTGCTTTGAATTTCTGACTCAGCGCGCGCACCACCTTAAGGCGATCGGCCTGAACCTCGTCTGTCGACAGGCCCAGCAAACGTGCCGCCTCACCCGGATGCGGCGTGATCACGCAGTTGGCCGGTAGCTGCACGCCGCCCTTGGCCAGTTGATTCAAGGCATCGGCGTCCCAGACCTGCGCCTGTTTAGCATTGGCGGCAACTGACAGCAGGCTTTTGCCCCACGCGGCCTCACCAAGGCCCGGGCCAATGACGATGACCGAGATTTTTTCCAGCAAGCCCATCAACTGGTTCGCCGAGCTGACGCCCACGGTCATGACCTCCGGCAACCGCGCCAGTGCTGCGGGCACATGCTCGGCGCGCGTGCCCAGGGATACCATGCCCGCGCCACTGCGCAAGGCGCTTTCGGCGCTCAGCAAGGCCGCGCCGCCAAAGCCGCGGTCACCCCCGATGACCAGCAAGTGCCCGAACTGGCCCTTATGGGCGTCGGGTGAACGCGCAGCCAGTTGCGGCAAATGGCCGTGCAACAGGGGCTGAACGTCGGTTATTTCGTGTTTTGTCTGCGGCATGCGTCTTCGAGCTCCGATGTCTGGCAGAATTATACGCATCTAACCTGCGGTTTCCTGTGTCTCATGCCTGCCATTACCTCCGATCTGCCTGCCCTCGCCCAATCGATCAAAGACTGGGGCCGCGAGCTGGGCTTTCAACAAGTCGGCATCAGCGGCCTGGACCTGGGCGAGCATGAACAGCACCTGCAACGCTGGCTCGACGCGGGCTACCACGGCGAGATGGAGTACATGGGCGCCCACGGCAGCAAACGCTCGCACCCGGATGAGCTGGTGCCGGGCACGTTGCGTGTGGTGTCGCTGCGCATGGATTACCTGCCGGGCGACACACAAATGGCGCAACTGCTGGCCAAGCCGGAAAAAGCCTATATCTCGCGCTACGCCCTGGGCCGCGACTACCACAAGCTGATCCGCAAGCGCGTGCAGCAACTGGCCGACCGCATTCAGGCGCAAATTGGCCCGTTTGGCTTTCGCGCCTTTGTCGACAGCGCCCCCGTGCTGGAAAAGGCCATCGCGGAAAAAGCCGGGCTGGGTTGGATCGGCAAGAACACCCTGGTGCTCAACCGCAAAGCCGGCAGCTACTTTTTCCTGAGCGAGCTGTTTGTCGACCTGCCGCTGCCGGTAGACGAACCCCATAGCACCGAACACTGCGGCCGCTGCACGGCGTGCCTGGATATCTGCCCCACCAACGCCTTCGTCGGCCCCTATGTGCTGGATGCGCGACGTTGCATTTCTTACCTGACCATCGAGCTGAAGAACGCGATCCCCGAAGACCTGCGGCCGTTGATCGGCAATCGCGTGTTCGGCTGCGACGACTGCCAGATCGTGTGCCCATGGAATCGCTTCGCCCGCTCAACCGCCGAAGGTGACTTCAAGCCACGGCACAACCTGGACAACGCCGAGCTGGCGGAACTGTTTATGTGGGACGAGGATAAATTCCTCAGCAGTACCGAGGGCTCGCCGCTACGCCGCGCCGGTTACGAGCGCTGGCTGCGCAACCTGGCCGTGGGCCTGGGCAATGCGCCGTCGAGCATTCCCGTGCTGGAAGCCCTGAAGGCCCGCCGGGATTACCCGTCGGAGCTGGTACGCGAACACGTGGAATGGGCGCTGGCCCAGCACGCCAGCCGTTAATGCACGTCGTCGTTGTAGACGAACTTGGGCATTTCCCAGTGAAAACGGATCGCCAACAGTCGCAGTAAAAAGCCGCTGAACAGGGTCAGCAGGATCGCTTGCTCGCTGGGCAATTCCAGGTAGAGACACAGCATGTAGAACCAGGCGGCGAGGAACGACACGCTGGCGTACAGCTCACGGCGGAAGATCAGCGGGATGTCGTTGCAGAAGATGTCCCGCAGGATGCCGCCGAACACACCGGTGATCACGCCGCTGACCGACGCCACGAGCATGCCGTGGCCCATTTCCAGCGCGGTCATGCAGCCAATCAGGGTGAAGGCCACCAGGCCCAGGGCGTCCAGCGCCAAAAATAACGAGCGCAGGCGTCGCATCAGTGGCGCGATGAAGATGGTCACCAGCGCGGCGATGGAGGTCAGCACCAGGTATTCAGGGTGCTTGACCCACGTCAGCGGGTAATGCCCCAGCAGCACGTCACGCACGGAACCGCCGCCCAACGCTGTCACACAGGCGATCAACACCACACCGAACCAGTCCATGCCGCGCCGCCCGGCGGACAGGGCGCCCGTCATGGCTTCGGCGGTGATGGCGATGAGGTAGAGCATCAACAGCATGATGGCGATCCTTGCAAAGAGGCGCGCAGTCTAATCATTTGGTGATGGCACCAAAAGGGGGCGCTTGGCGAAAGACCGCGCTGCCCTCATCGTAGGCAAGCCAGCTCCCACAGTTTGATGTGTGAATGCAATCAAATGTGGGAGCTGGCTTGCCTACGATGGTGCCGGTTCAAGCGCCGCTTAATCAGGCCTTGATGAAATGCTTGCGGTAATGCTGCAGCTCGGCAATCGACTCGCGAATATCATCCAGCGCCAGATGCGTGCTGCCTTTATGGAAGCTGTCTTTGACTTCCGGCGCCCAGCGCGCGGCCAGCTCTTTCAACGTGGACACATCCAGGTTGCGGTAGTGGAAGTAGCTTTCCAGCGCCTTCATGTGGGTATAGAGGAAGCGGCGATCCTGGCAGATGCTGTTGCCGCAGATCGGCGACTTGCCCTTGGGCACCCATTTTTCCAGGAAGGCGATGGTTTCGGCCTCGGCCTCAGCCATGCTGATGCGGCTGTCGCGCACGCGCTGGGTCAGGCCGGAGTTGCCATGGGTGCGGGTGTTCCACTCGTCCATGGTGGCGAGTACGGCGTCGCTGTGATGGATGGCGATCACCGGACCTTCGGCCAAGGTGTTGAGGTTGCTGTCGGTGACAATGGTGGCCATCTCGATGATGACGTCGGTGTCAGGGTTCAGACCGGTCATTTCCAGATCGATCCAAATCAGGTTCTGTGGGTTTTGCATGGCTCTATTCTCTTGGCACCTTGGCTTAGCTGCGCAGTTTAGCAGGCGGGGCCGTGCTAGACTCGCGACCGTTTTACCCAACCTTTGCATTATCGACACGGAACACCCATGGCCAAACGCCAGCTCAATCGTCGCCAAAACTGGCGCATCGAAAAGATTCAAGGTGAACGCGCCGCTCGCGCCGCCAAACGTGAATCCTCCGCCGTGGAAGCGCTTGAGGGCGGCGACCTGGGCCCTGAACAAACGGGCCTGGTGATCGCGCACTTTGGTGTGCAGGTCGAAGTGGAGGCGCTGGAAGGCGAACTCGCCGGCCAGGTGTTCCGCTGCCATTTGCGCGCCAACCTGCCAGCGCTGGTGACTGGCGACCAGGTGGTCTGGCGTGCCGGCAACCAGGGTATCGGCGTGATCGTCGCCCAGTTGCCGCGCACCACCGAGCTGCGTCGCCCGGACAGCCGTGGCCAGCTCAAGCCGGTGGCGGCCAACGTCGACATGATCGTGATCGTGTTCGCGCCACTGCCCGAGCCCCATGCCAACCTGATCGACCGTTACCTGGTCGCGGCTGAACATGCCGGCATCCGCCCGCTGTTACTGCTCAACAAGTACGACCTGATCGACGAGCAGAACGCCCCGGCGCTCAATGCATTGCTGGCGGTGTACCGCACCTTGGGCTACCCGGTGCTGGAAGTGTCGGCCCATCACGGCAACGGCATGGAGCAACTGCAACAGCAGTTGGACGGGCGCATCAGCGTGTTTGTCGGCCAATCGGGCGTGGGCAAGTCGTCGCTGGTCAACAGCCTGCTGCCGGAAGTCGAAACCCGCGTGGGCCCGCTGTCCGAGCTGTCCGGCCAAGGCACCCACACCACCACGACGGCGCGGTTGTTCCACTTCCCGGGCGGCGGTGAGCTGATCGACTCCCCAGGCATCCGCGAATTCGGCCTCGGCCACGTCAGCCGCAGCGACGTGGAAGCCGGTTTCATCGAGTTCAACGACCTGATCGGCACCTGCCGCTTCCGCGACTGCAAGCACGACCGCGAGCCGGGCTGTGCATTGCTCAAGGCGCTGGAAGACGGCCGCGTGCAGCAGCAACGGATGAACAGCTATCGGTCGATCATTGCGAGCTTGCCGGAAAGCAGTTACTGACCGCACCCCCTACAAGGCAGAAACAACAAGGCCGCGATTATCGCGGCCTTGTTGTATGTGCGGCTTAGGAACCTGCCTTGGGAACCGTAGGATCCTTCACCCCACCATCATCAAACAGATTCAGCTTCTGACGCAGTTCATGAGCCGGCAACGGTTCCTGCCCTGGCGGGATCGCGTTCGGGTCGGCCGGAACCTCGCCCGGGGCGCCGGCGCCTGGGGTCGGCGCAGGTGGCGGCTGGTCACCTTCAATCGCACGCTGAGCCTTTTTGGTCAGCACCACGATGTCGATCCTGCGGTTGACCGGGTTGAACGGGTCTTCATGATCAAACAGCTGCGAGGACGCAAAGCCCACCACGCGCGCCACTTGCGGGTCGGGGTAACTGCCCGCCACCAGCGCACGGCGAGCGGCGTTGGCACGGTTGGCCGACAACTCCCAGTTACCGAAATCGCCCTGGCCGGCATACGGCTTGGCATCGGTGTGGCCGCTGATGCTGATCTTGTTCGGCACCGCTTTGATGGTGTCGGCCATGGCCAGCAGGATGTCTTCAAAGTACGGCTTCAGTCGGGCGCTGCCGGAGTCGAACATCGGTCGGTTGGCGGCGTCTGTGATCTGGATGCGCAAGCCTTCAGGCGTGATTTCGAAAGAAATCTGGTCCTTGAACTTGAGCAACTGCGGGTTTTCCTCGACCTTGGTCTGCAGTTCCTGCAGCAACAACTCCAGGCGCTCCTTCTCGACCTGCTCCGCCATGGACTCGACGGTTTCGCGCTCGATAGGAATGTTCTGCTGCGGCGTCTCGGTCTTGACCTCAGGGTTGATGGTGCGCTCGGGCGCCAGCTGTGGCGAGCCGCCCAGGTCAATCACAAAGGGCGTACCGCTTTCCGAGAAGCCAATCGGGTCTTTGAAGTAACCGGCGATGGCGATCTTTTGTTCCGGCGTGGCGGTAGACATCAACCACAGCACCAAAAAGAACGCCATCATCGCCGTCGCAAAGTCGGCGAAGGCGATTTTCCAGGCGCCGCCATGGTGCCCCGCAGCGAAGCGCTTGACGCGCTTGATGATTATCGGCTGGTTGTTTTCCATGACTTAGCGACCGCGAACCGCTTGTTCCAGCTCGGCAAAACTTGGGCGGTGTTTCGGGTACAGCACCTTGCGCCCGAACTCCACCGCCAGCGATGGCGGCATGCCAGAGGCGGAAGCCACCAGGCACGCCTTGATCGCTTCATAGAGGTTCACTTCTTCCTTGGCGTCGTGGGCCAGGGAGGTGGCCAGCGGGCCGAAGAAACCATAGGCCGCGAGAATACCGAAGAAGGTACCCACCAGTGCCGCACCTACGTGCATGCCGATAGCCTTTTGGTCGCCTTCGCCCAGGGACGCCATGGTGACCACGATACCCAGTACCGCCGCGACGATACCGAAACCGGGCATGCCGTCGGCGATGCCGGTCACCGCATGGGAGGGATGCTCCAGCTCTTCCTTGAGGCTGAACAGTTCCATGTCGAACAGGCCTTCCAGCTCATGGGGAGCCATGTTGCCGGAGGACATGATGCGCAGGTAATCACAGATGTAAGCGGTCATGCGCTCATCTTTGAGCACGGCCGGGTACTTGGCGAAAATCGGGCTGGCCGCGGCATCTTCGATGTCGGCTTCGATGGCCATCATGCCTTCGCGGCGGCTCTTGTTGAGGATCTCGTAGATCAGCCCCAGCACATCCAGGTAGAAGGTGTGGGAGAAGCGCGAGCTGAACATGCCCAGCGACTTCTTGATCACGTGCATGGTCATGTAGCCAGGGTTGGCCTGCAGGAATGCACCAAACGCGGCACCACCGATAATCAGCACTTCGAAAGGCTGGATCAGTGCAGCAATTTTACCGTGGGACAGGACGTACCCACCGAGCACGCTTGCGATGACGACGATGATGCCGATAATTTTAGCCATAGGGGATCTGTACTTGCGCCGTCGGGTTCATGGACATATTGGGTGTAGCCGAAAACTCTTGTTCTACTTATCGGCAAAACTGCGCCAGACTATAGCCCGTTAAGGCGAAAAGCCAATTCGGCCCGTTCCGGGCGTGTTGAATGCAAGTGATGATCGCGCCCCAATCATGGCTAATGAAACGACAGTCCCAAGTTCAAGACCCACCACCCTCGCCGCTTGGATCAAGCGCCTGGACGATGTGCTGCTGCCCGTCCCACAGGCCAGCCACGAGCGCGTGTGCAAAGCCATCCGCGACAGCCGCAGTTCATTGCGAGACATTGCCGAACTGATGCAGAACAGCCCCGCGCTGGTGCTCAGCGTGATGCGCGAAGCCAACAGCCATACCCACGGCAGCCTGGCGGAACCGGCCGAAAACCTTGAAGTGGCGCTTAACCGCCTCGGTCTCAAGCGCGCCGAAGAGCTGCTGGCACGCTTGCCTTCAGTGCCAGCCAACGAAATTCCCGTGGCGCTGCGCCAACTGCTGCTGGTGAGCCAGCATGCATCACAGCAAGCCAACGGCCTGTTCGCCAGCCGCCTGGCGCGGCTGTGGCAAGACATCCACTGGGGCAGCCTGTTGTTCCTGTCGCCGTTGTGGCCAATGGCCGTGGCGTACCCCAAACTCCTGGAAGAATGGGAACTGCGGGTGATCCACAAGGGCCAGTCCGCGCGCCAGGTCGAGCAGGAATTGTTCGGTGTGCGCCTGCTGGACCTGTGCATCGGCCTGACCGAAACCTGGCACCTGCCGATCTGGGTCTCCCAGGGCTATACGCTCTTGCTGACCGAGCAACGCCTGCTGGTCAAGGCCCTGCACATCGCCCGTGAAGATGACCCGCTGCGCCACCAGCAACTGCTCGATGCCGAACCCAATTTGCGTCGCTGGCTGAATCAGCCGGCCAACACCGTGCTTTTGGCCAATGGCCTGGCGATGTCGGCCCAGGAATCCTGGACCTGCCCGCACACCGAACGCTGGCAATACCTCACTGCGCTCTACCTGCAAGCGCCCCTTGGCGATGTGCAGCAACAAGTTCACCAGCAAGCGGTGACCAGCGCGCGTGCGACCCTGATGCCCGACTTGTGGCACCCGGCGCTGTCGCTGATCTGGCCGTGGCATGTGCAGAAGATCCATCGAGGCCTGCTGCCGGCGCCGCCACCCACGGCTGAGTCCCTGGCGGTGTGGCGCAAGCGCTGCACCGAATTGCTGGTGGAGCCAAGCCGCTTTGCCAACGCCATGCACCTGACCACCTGCGCCAAAGAGGCCCTCGTGGCCAGCGGCATGCAACGGGTCCTGCTGTTCATGGCCGATCGCGCCCTGAGCACGCTGCGCGTGCACCAGGCTGACGGCTTGCCCAAAGACGCCGCGAATCTGAGCCTGGACGTGGTCAACAGCACGCTGCTGCAACGCTTGCTGGAGAAGTCCGCCCAGGTACGCCTCAACCCCGAGAACCATGCGCAGTTTTCGGCGCTGTTACCGCCGATCCTGCGTCGCCTGTTCACCGGCGAGCATTTGCTGCTGCGCTCCCTGAGCTGCAATGGCCGCGTGGTGATGTTGATGGTGGCCGATCAGGGTGGCGGGCCGTTCTCGGAAACCACCGTGCAGGCGTTCGGCAAAACCGCCCAGTGCATCGAGAAAGCCCTGCACAGCTTTACCAACCGCAGCGCCTGATGCTTGCGCTACAATCGCCCTCTTTTATCGCCAACATTTGTGCCCAGGAGACCTCACATGCCTGACTTCTCTGGCTTGCCGCTGGTGATCGAGACCAGCGACCTGCAAGGTCGCCTTGATGCCGAACACCTGATTCTGGTGGACCTCACCAGTGCCGCCCGCTACGCCGAAGGGCATATCCCCGGCGCGCATTTCGTTGACCCCAAGCGCACCCAACTGGGCCAGCCACCCGCCCCTGGCCTGCTGCCGCACAAGGCCGACCTGGAAAAACTCTTCGGCGAACTGGGCCACACCCCGGACGCGACCTACGTGGTCTATGACGACGAAGGCGGCGGCTGGGCCGGGCGCTTCATCTGGATGCTCGACGTGATCGGCCACCAGAAATACCACTACCTGGACGGCGGCCTGCTGGCGTGGCTCGAAGGCCAGCACCCGGTAACCACCGACGTGCCCGCACCTGTCGGCGGCCCGGTCAGCCTCACGTTGCATGATGGCCCCACGGCCACCCGCGAGTACCTGCAAAGCCGCCTCGGTGCTGCCGACCTGGGCATCTGGGATGCACGCGGCCCACTGGAATACTCCGGCGAAAAAGTGCTCGCCGCCAAGGGTGGCCACATCCCTGGCGCGGTGAACTTCGAATGGACCGCAGGTATGGACAAGGCGCGCAACCTGCGCATCCGCCGCGACATGCCGCAGATCCTCGAAGACCTCGGGCTGACCCGCGACAAAGAAATCATCACCCACTGCCAGACTCACCACCGCTCTGGCTTCACCTACCTGGTGGCCAAGGCGCTCGGTTATCCGCGAGTCAAAGGTTATGCCGGTTCCTGGGGCGAATGGGGCAACCACCCCGACACCCCCGTCGAGATTTAAGGTTTAAGGACAGTTATGAAAAAGCAGTTGTTTATCCTCAGCCAATACTTGCTGCCGCACCACTTGCTGTCGCGCCTGGCTGGCTGCGTCGCCGAATGCCGCGTGCGCTGGTTCAAGAATGCCTTCACCAGCTGGTTCGCCAAGCGCTACCAAGTGGACATGTCCCAGGCCTTGGTTGAAGACGTGACCGCCTACGAGCACTTCAACGCCTTCTTCACCCGCGCCTTGAAAGACGGCGCCCGCCCGCTGGACCAGACCCCAGGCGCAGTGCTGAGCCCGGCCGACGGCGCCGTCAGCCAATTGGGCCCGATCGAACACGGTCGCGTGTTCCAGGCCAAGGGCCACAGCTTCAGCGTGCTGGAACTGCTGGGCGGTGACTCTGCCGTGGCTGCACCGTTCATGGGCGGCGATTTCGCGACGGTTTACCTGTCGCCGAAAGACTATCACCGCGTGCACATGCCATTGGCCGGCACCCTGCGCGAGATGATCTACATCCCGGGCCGCATCTTCTCGGTGAACCAGACCACCGCCGAAAACGTGCCTGAGCTGTTTGCCCGTAACGAACGCGTAGCCTGCATCTTCGACACCGAACGCGGCCCGATGGCCGTGGTGTTGGTGGGCGCGATGATTGTGGCGTCGATTGAAACCGTATGGGCTGGCCTGGTAACGCCGCCGAAACGCGAGCTGAAAACCTTCCGTTACGACGAAGCCGCGCGTGCGCCGATTCATCTGGAAAAAGGTGCGGAGCTGGGTCGCTTCAAGCTGGGTTCGACCGCGATCGTGCTGTTCGGGCCGGACCAGGTGAAGTGGGCTGAAGAGCTGGTAGCCGGTACGCCGGTACAGATGGGCCAAGGCATCGCACTGCCGAAAGCCTGATCCACACCAGATTCAAAGCTGGAACCCAATCAATGTGGGAGCTGGCTTGCCTGCGATAGCGGTGTTGGATTCACCATCGCTATCGCAGGCAAGCCAGCTCCCACATTTTGATCCCATTCCGACAGGGGGATCGCGGAGTTAGAGCTGGCCGTCGCGGTCGCGGAAGCCCAGCAGATACAGCACGCCATCCAGCCCCAACGTCGAAATCGCCTGCTTGGCCGACTGCTTCACCAGCGGCTTGGCGCGGAACGCCACACCCAACCCGGCGATCGCCAGCATCGGCAAGTCATTCGCTCCGTCGCCGACTGCAATGGTTTGCTCCAGACGCAAGCCTTCCTTGTGGGCCAATTCCTTCAGCAGATCCGCCTTGCGCTGCGCATCCACAATTGGCTCTACCGCCACGCCAGTGACTTTGCCATCCACCACTTCCAGCTCGTTGGCGAATACGTAGTCGATGCCCAGCTTGGCCTGCAATTGCTTGGCGAAGTAAGTGAAGCCACCCGACAGAATCGCAGTCTTGTAGCCCAGGCGCTTGAGTTCGGCGAACAGGGTTTCGGCGCCTTCGGTCAGGCGCAGGGAGGCGCCGATGGAGTCCAGCACGCTGACGTCCAGCCCTTTGAGCAGCGCCAGGCGCTCCTTGAAGCTCGCACGGAAGTCCAACTCGCCAGCCATGGCGCGTTCGGTAATTTCGGAAACCTGCTCGCCCACACCGGCCGCCTTGGCCAGTTCGTCGATGACTTCGGCCTCGATCAACGTGGAGTCCATGTCGAACACCGCCAGGCGACGGTTGCGACGGAACAGCGAGTCTTCCTGGAAAGCGATGTCGACATTCAACTCCTGGGCCACGCTGAGGAACTCGGCGCGCAGGGCTTGCGGATCAGCCGGTTCGCCGCGCACGGAGAACTCGATGCAGCCCTTGCCTTTGTCGGCCGGGGTGTCCAATGGCATGCGACCCGACAGACGGTCGATATGGTCGATATTCAGGCCGTATTGCGCGGTGATGGAGCTCACGCGCTGCAATTGTTCGGCGGTTACCTTGCGGGTCAGCAACGTCACGATGTGGCGTTTCTTGCCCTGACCGGCCACCCAGTGCTGGTAGTCCTCTTCGGACACTGGCGTGAAACGCACCTGCTGATCCAGCTTGTACGCGGTAAACAGGATGTCCTTGAGGACCGAAGACGCCTGTTCAGTGCTCGGGATCTCGACCAGGATGCCGAACGACAGGGTGTCGTGGATCACTGCCTGGCCGATGTCGAGAATGTTCACACCACCCTGGGCCAGAACGCCGGTAATAGCCGCAGTAAGACCCGGACGGTCTTCACCGGTGATGTTAATCAGGACAATTTCGCGCAAGGCGCACCCCCAGGCTGGAAAAAAACCGCATTCTACCCACTTTCAGTGACCATCGGGCACAGCCAGCGCTTTGCCGGTTCTAGGGCTGTCGCTATACTGCGCGTCAACTTCACGGACCAAGAGCCGAGCGCAAGTGAACCGGCCCACGCCAGTAAAAACCGATAATTTCTTCCTGCTGATCTTCCGGGCACTGCGCCACCGCCGTGTACCGATCGCATTACGCATCGCCAGCCATAACGTGATCCTGGTCGCCCTGGCCCTGGTGATCTACGCCTGCGTGATGGGATTGCAGTTCAAGCAGGCCATGCACGAGCAAGCCGACGCCCTGGGCGAAAGCTTGACTACCCAGACCGCCACCTCGGCGACTGAGCTGCTGGTGTCCAACGACATCCTCAGCCTCAACGTGCTGCTCAACAACCTGACCAAGAACCCGCTGGTGGCCCATGCCGCCATCTACAGCGTGGACAACCGGATCATGGCCGAAGCCGGGCAGCGCCCGAAAAACGGCCTGTTGGGTGAAGCCGAAGGTCTGTACTCCAGCAACATCACGTTCCAGGACGTGAAGGCCGGCCAACTGCGCATCAGCCTCGACATGCAGCAGTTCCAGCAGCCGATGACCATCAGCCTGCAAAGCATGGGCATCTTGAGCGCGATCCTGCTGGCATTGGCCCTGGCCTTAAGCCTGCGCCTGGGCCGGCACATCTCTACGCCCCTGATGCAACTGCGCATCTGGCTGCGCGATATCGACGAACACACCCCGGCCACTGATCGCCAGGATGAAATCGGCGACCTCGCTCGCCAACTGCACGCCAGTTTCGCCCCGGAACCCGCCGTGCGCGAGCCAGAACCAGAGCCTGAGTTCGACGACACCGATTACGACGATGAGCCCGAGTTTGAAGTGCGCAACCTGCGCGACCCGGGCTTTGACGAAAGCCCGCCGGTGGCCGGCCTCAAACCGGCCACCCGCCAGGTGATCAAGGCTGAAGAAGACGAACTGGACGACGAAGACCCGTTCGCCGACTTGCGCGACAACTCCTCGGCCCCTGTTGCAGCGCCCAAGCCCGTGCCGGTGAAGAACGCCGAGCCTCAGCACAGCGCCGTACTGGCTGTGCAATTGGGTGCCCAGGACCAACTGCGCCGCCTGCCGCGCGCACGCCTGACCGAGCTGCTGGAGCGCTACCGCGACTGTCTCGACCAGGCGGCCTCGCTGTACCAGAGCGAACTGCACACCCTGAACGATGGCAGCACGCTGATGCTGTTCCACAGTGAAGACAGCGGCGAAGACTACCTGACCAACGCCATCTGCTGCGGCGAGTTGCTGCGTGCCCTGGGCCATGCCCTGCAGATCGAAGTGGCCGACAGCGGCATTACCCTGCAACTGCAACTGGGCCTGACGGTGGGCGATGACCTGTTCGGCATCAGCCAGATCGACCTGCTGCTCACCGAAATCGCCCAGGACGCACTGGCCTTGTCCCAGCACAGCCGCAACCTGCTGCTGGTGGAGCGCAAGATCAGCGAAGACACGCTGATCCGCCAGCGCGCCCGCATCCGCCCGATTGCCAGCCCTGAGGGTGCAAGCTGCGTGGAGCGGTTGATGGAACCGTACCCGTCGATGCTTGAGCGACAGTTGGCGCGGATGCACGAAACCCGCACCAAAGGTTGATGTGATCGTTCCCTGCATGGGAATGCCCCCCTGTAGGAGCCGGCTTGCCGGCGATAGCGGTCTTGAGGCCGCCATCGCCGGCAAGCCGGCTCCTACAAGGGGCGGGGTTCCAGCACCTAAGCACGCACAAACAAAAAGGCCCGCTGAATCAGCGGGCCTTTTTTTGTATCTGCAATTGCGCTTAGAACCTGAACACTTCCATGTCCGTGCGGATCGGCGTGGCCATCGGCATCTTCGGTTTCTGCGGCTCAGCAGGCTTGGCCGGGGCCGGGGCCTGCTTGCGCGGTGCCTCGGCAATCGGCGGCTGGTTGGCCAATGGCTTGAGGGCCACCGACAACTGCTGCGCCAAGTGCTGCAACAACACGCCCTGGGCCTGGACCTGGGACGCGGTGGTGCCGGTATGTTCTTCCTGCAGGTGCACGATACGGTTGTCCCGCACTTGCCCGCGACGGTCGATCAAACGCCACTGCGCATCCAGGATCGCCGGTTGCGAAGCGCCCGAGTCGAGCCGCGTGATGGTCAGCAGCACCTGCACATCCGGGGTGAAGCCGGTTGGCGCAGGCGCCAGCACCACACGCTGGCTGTCCAACTGTCCCGCCACCTGGCGCAGCATCAGCTGGTTGATGTCGGAGGACAAACTGCCCGCCCAACGACCGTCAGTGGAACCTTGCAGGCTGCCATCGTTCTGACGTTGCAGCAGGGTTTCGCGTTGCAGGTAGTCCGCAACGACTACCGGGCCCAGCAATACGGCCATGCCAGCGGTTTGAGCTGGCTGAGCCGGACTTCCGCTGTCCAGCTGGTACAGCGACACAGGCTGGTGTGTGCTGCAACCCGCCAGCCCCAGAAGGCCAGCGAGCATCAAAATTAAAGGAAGGCGTGGAGCAGTCATCATCCCATCCAGGTGGCTGCCACAAGGCGAACCACAATGTAATACTAAAAATAACCTAAACACGCTCGGCCACGCCGGCGCTGGAAAGGCCATATCATCCGTGAATATGCGCCATGACTCCAGCGCCAAAGCGCCGATCTACGCGTTAAATCGTAGATCGGGGGCTCTAATTCGCCTTAAACAGGCGTTTCCACCAACAAAGCATCCACTCGCTGGAAGCCACGCGGCAGTTTGTTACCACGCCGGCCCCGCTCGCCCTTGTAGTGCTCAAGGTCGTCAGGGCGCAGCGACAACGTGCGCTTGCCGGCTTGAAGCACCAGGGTTGCGCCTTCCGGGATCACCGCGATGTCGGTCACGTACTCTTCGCGACTGGCCACGCGCTCCCCCGGGATACCGATGATCTTGTTGCCTTTGCCTTTGCCCAACTGGGGCAGGTCGCTGATCTTGAAGACCAGCAAGCGGCCTTCGGTGGTCACCGACGCCAGCCAATTGCTATCACGGTCATCCACCGGACGCGGCAGGATCACCTTGGCGTTGTTCGGCAGGCTCAACAGTGCCTTGCCCGCCTTGTTCTTGGCCTGCAGGTCTTCGCCTTTGACGACAAAGCCATACCCGGCGTCGGAAGCGATCACATACAGCGCGTCATCGTCGGGCAGCAGCACACACTCAAAGTTTGCCCCCGGTGGCGGCGTGAGGCGCCCGGTAAGTGGCTCGCCCTGCCCCCGCGCGGATGGCAACGTATGGGCCGGCACCGAATAGCTGCGCCCGGTCGAATCGATAAACACCGCAAACTGGTTGGAACGCCCGGCGGCGGCGGTCTTGAACCCATCGCCCGCCTTGTACGACAAGCCAGTGGCGTCAATATCATGCCCTTTGGCTGAACGAACCCAACCCTTTTCCGACAGAACGACGGTAATTTTCTCGTTTGGCAGCAGCTCGGTTTCTGTCAGCGCTTTCGCTTCAGCGCGCTGGACGATCGGCGAGCGACGGTCATCACCATAGGTTTCGGCGTCTTTGATCAGCTCGCTGCGCACCAGCTTCTTGAGCTTGGCTTCGCTGCCCAGCAGGGCCTGCAGCTTGGCTTGTTCCTTGAGCAACGCATCCTGCTCGTCGCGCAGCTTCATTTCTTCCAGTCGCGCCAACTGGCGCAAACGGGTGTCGAGGATGTAGTCGGCCTGGATCTCGCTCAGCTGGAACTCGGCGATCAGCTCGGCCTTCGGGTGCTCGGCCGTGCGGATGATGTGGATCACTCTGTCCAGGTTGAGATAGGCGATCAGCAAGCCGTCCAACAGGTGCAGGCGACGCTCAACCTTGTCGAGGCGGAATTGCAGGCGGCGACGCACGGTCTGTATGCGGAACTCCAGCCACTCCACCAGCAGGTTGCGCAGGTTCTTCAGCTGCGGCTTGCCGTCCAGGCCAATGATGTTGACGTTGACCCGATAGCTGGACTCAAGGTCGGTGCTGGCAAACAGGTGCTGCATCAGCACTTCGTGGTCGACCCGGCTGTTGGTCGGGATGATCACGATGCGGCACGGGTTCTCGTGGTCGGACTCGTCACGCAGGTCGGCAACCTGCGGCAACTTCGACGGTTTGGCCTGCATCAGCGCAGCGATCTGTTCCAGTACCTTGGCGCCGGACACCTGGTGCGGCAGCGCGGTGACGATGATGTCGCCGTCTTCGACGTGGTAGACGGCGCGCATGCGCACCGAACCCTTGCCGGTTTCGTACATTTTCAGCAGGTCGGCGCGCGGCGTGATGATTTCCGCCTCGGTCGGGTAGTCCGGGCCCTGGATGTGCTCGCAGAGCTGCTCCACCGTGGCCTTGGGCTCATCGAGCAAGCGCACGCAGGCCGTGGCGACTTCGCGCAGGTTGTGCGGCGGCACGTCGGTGGCCATGCCCACGGCAATACCGGTGGTGCCATTGAGCAGGATATTCGGTAAACGTGCTGGCAACACCAGGGGTTCGTCGAGGGTACCGTCGAAGTTCGGGCCCCAGTCAGCGGTGCCCTGCCCCAACTCGCTCAGCAGCACTTCCGAGTAACGCGACAACCGCGCTTCGGTGTACCGCATGGCGGCGAAAGACTTGGGATCATCCGGTGCACCCCAGTTGCCCTGGCCGTCCACCAGCGTGTAGCGGTAGCTGAACGGCTGGGCCATCAGCACCATGGCTTCGTAGCAGGCGGAGTCGCCGTGGGGGTGGAACTTGCCGAGCACGTCACCGACGGTACGCGCCGATTTCTTGTGCTTGGAATCGGCGTCCAGGCCCAACTCACTCATGGCGTAGATGATGCGCCGTTGCACGGGCTTCAGGCCGTCGCCGATGTGCGGCAAGGCACGGTCCATGATCACGTACATGGAGTAGTTGAGGTAGGCATTTTCGGTGAAGTCAGCCAGCGACCGGCGTTCTACGCCATCTAAGCTGTCTGCGAGGATGTCACTCATGCGGGCCTCATCATTTGGTAAGACGCAGCGAAAATGTCGCAACGTCGGGTCAATTCAAGAAAATTCACGTTCATGGCTGGGCACTCCAGCCCCCGGCCGGGGCGGCGAAACGATAGACCACCGGGCGTTTTTCACCATCGGCGCGCGGGCCGAAGTTATTGTCGATGCCCAGCCAGGCACCGTCAGCATCCACCACCAACGCTTCGGCCAGGCCATACGGCTGGGCGTAGCGGCGCTCGGGCGTCAGGGTTTCGTCGGCAAACGACCAGCACCGCTCAACCCTGGCCGTGACCAGATCACGCCGGCAAATCTGGAACGCATTGCGCTCCAGGGTAAACAGCTTGCCATTGAACAACGCCAGGTCGGCAAAGTCCTTGGACACCGCCTTGGCGTTGGTGAACTGCGCCGGCTGTACTTCCTGGCCAGCCTCGCTCAGCAACACGCAGGGTCCATCACAGTCCCACACGCTTTGCGCACGTTTGATCGAGATCAGGCCGCGCCGCTCACGTTCGGCCGCCAGCCAGAGCTGATTGCCTTCGGGGTTGATCGCCAGGCCTTCAAACAGCGCATTGAAGTGCAGCAACATGCCACTGGCTCGCGCTTCACGCACCATGCCCGGGGCGACCTTCAACCACTGCGATTCACCGCTGACCGGCACTTGCAGCACCGCCGCGTGGGCCTCGCTGACAATATAGCGATTGCCCGCCGCATCGCAGGTGATGCCTTCGAAATCCAGATCACCGCCACGAATGAACGAAGCGGCCTTGGTGCGCGAACGCAGGCCCCACGGCAACCCGGACTCGGGCACCGGTGGCACGTCGATCTTGACCGTTTCGGCTTGCCAGGTCGGCGCACTGATATCCAGGCGATAGATCTGGTCATCATCACGATCGGAAACCGTCCACAGGTCCTTGCCACACAGGGCCAGGCCAGAGAGGTTGCCGCCACGCATGCCGTCGACCGGATGCTCGGACACCAACTTGAGTTCTGCAACGGAAGCGGCAGCCACCTGGGTGGCCGCCAAACCGCTCAACATCAGGATCGCCAGGGCGAAACCTGTGCGCATCAGCCCAGAACCTCGGCGAGGTTACCCTTGGATTCCAGCCACGACTTGCGGTCCGGCGCGCGTTTCTTCGCCAGCAGCATGTCCATCATTTCCGAGGTTTCGGCAAAGTCTTCGCCCAGCGTCAACTGCACCAGGCGCCGCGTGTTCGGGTCCATGGTGGTTTCGCGCAGTTGCGGCGGGTTCATCTCGCCCAGGCCTTTGAATCGCGTGACCTGCGGTTTGCCGCGTTTCTTCTCGGCCACCAGGCGGTCGAGGATGCCATCGCGTTCGGCCTCGTCCAGGGCGTAGAAAATCTCCTTGCCCAGGTCGATGCGGTACAGCGGCGGCATGGCGACATAGACGTGGCCGGCGTCGACCAACGGGCGAAAGTGCTGCACGAACAGTGCGCACAGCAAGGTCGCAATATGCAGACCGTCGGAGTCGGCGTCGGCGAGGATGCAGATCTTGCCGTAGCGCAGCTGGCTCATGTCCGCTGCGCCCGGGTCAACACCGATGGCCACGGCGATGTTGTGCACTTCCTGGCTGGCCAAGACTTCACTGCCATCGACCTCCCAGGTGTTGAGGATCTTGCCGCGCAACGGCAGGATCGCCTGGAACTCCTTGTCCCGCGCTTGCTTGGCGGAGCCACCGGCGGAGTCACCCTCCACCAGGAACAGTTCAGAGCGCATCGGGTCTTGCCCGGCGCAATCAGCCAGCTTGCCGGGCAATGCCGGGCCCTGGGTGATGCGCTTGCGCTCGACCTTCTTGCTGGCTTTCAGACGGCGGCCGGCGTTGTTGATCGCCAATTCGGCCAGGGCCAGGCCCAGCTCAGGGTGCTCGTTGAGCCACAGGCTGAAGGCGTCCTTGACCACACCGGAGACAAACGCCGCCGCCTCGCGGGACGACAGGCGCTCTTTGGTCTGGCCGGAGAATTGCGGCTCCTGCATCTTCATCGACAGCACGAACGCGATGCGCTCCCACACGTCTTCCGGCGCCAGCTTCACGCCACGTGGCAGCAGGCTGCGGTATTCGCAGAATTCGCGCATGGCATCCAGCAGGCCCTGGCGCAAACCGTTGACGTGAGTACCACCCTGGGCCGTCGGGATCAGGTTGACGTAGCTTTCCTGCACGCTGTCGCCGCCCTCGGGCAACCACAGCAGCGCCCAGTCGACCGCTTCTTTATTACCGGCCAGGCTGCCGCAGAACGGCTCGTTGGGCAGGCGCTCGAACTCGCTGACGGAATCTTCGAGGTAGGAGCGCAGGCCGTCTTCGTAGTGCCACTCGACCTTTTCACCGGTACCTTTGTCTTCAAAGGTCACCAGCAAGCCCGGACACAGCACAGCCTTGGCCTTGAGCACGTGCTTGAGGCGGCTGATGGAGAATTTGGGCGAATCGAAGTATTTCGGGTCCGGCGCGAAGTACACGCTGGTGCCGGTGTTGCGCTTGCCAACGGTGCCGACCACAGCCAGGTCGGTGGCTTTGTAGCCATCGGCGAAGGTCATCTCGTATTCGTTGCCGTCGCGCTTGACCCGCACCCGCACCAGTGTGGACAGGGCGTTGACCACCGAAATACCCACACCGTGCAAGCCACCGGAGAACTGGTAGTTCTTGTTGGAGAACTTGCCCCCCGCATGGAGCTTGGTGAGGATCAGTTCGACGCCAGGCACACCCTCTTCCGGGTGGATGTCCACCGGCATGCCGCGACCATCGTCGGACACTTCCAGGGAATGGTCAGCGTGAAGAATGACATGCACCGACTTGGCGTGGCCGGCCAGGGCTTCGTCGACACTGTTGTCGATGACTTCCTGGGCAAGGTGGTTCGGCCGACTGGTGTCGGTGTACATGCCGGGGCGTTTGCGCACCGGGTCGAGGCCCGAGAGGACTTCGATGGCGTCGGCGTTATAGGAGCTAGCGCTGGGAGTGGCCATAGGGTCTCGTCGTGAGTCGTTCGATTAAAAAATGACCTGCGATTTTCAAAGAGCTGCGAAATCGAAGGATTGATAGTGATCAGGACCAATGCCGGCAAAACTCAGCATGGCCGGTAACTGCCGGGCAAACCCCTGGTAACCATGGTCGCCGCCCGCCTGGATGCGCAAGGCACAGGCCCGGTAATACTGCTGGGCGAGGCGATAATCCAGGGTTTCATCCCCGGTCTGCAACCACACCTGATAACGCGCGGCATCCTGGGGCGCCGGCACTTCCAGCTCGGCCAGGGCCGTGACGTGATCGTGGGTCAGTTCCCAGGTTTCATCGGTGTAGAGGTTCTTCTGGGTGCCCAGGTAACCGTCGAACATCCGATGCGGGCTCACGGCCGGGTTGACCAGCAGCGCCTTGAGGCCATGGCGTTCGGCAAGATGGGTTGCATAGTAGCCGCCGAGTGAGCTGCCGACCAGCAGTGGCCGCCCCAGTTCGGCAATCGCCGCTTCCAACTGGGGAATCGCCCGACGGGGATGGTGATGCAAAGCCGGCACACGCAGTTGATCGGCCAGGCCGAGTGCGCCCATCACGGTGATCAACTGAGTGGCCTTGTTGGACGCCGGCGCACTGTTGAAACCGTGGATATAGAGGATCGAAGCAGACATGCCGGGCTCTCCGTGCATCAGCCAAAGAGGCGCAGTTTACAGGGATCGATGCCCCGTGTGATGACCCCGGCCCAAAGGACACAGAAGAACCCTTGTAGGAGCCGGCTTGCCGGCGATGGCGGTGAATCAGCCACCTATTTCTTGGCTGGCAGAGCGCTATCGCCGGCAAGCCGGCTCCTACAGGGGCGATGGGTGTCAGTAGCCATTGCTGCCGTAATCCACGGTAAAGGCGAAGCCTTGCACCCGTTCAACGCCTGTGTCCAACCGTCCGTCGGGGTGCAGGCGCAGCCAGCGGTAACCCGGCGCCTGCTCGCTGACGTTGAAGTCCTCGCTGCCCGGCGCGAACTGGATACAGGTGGACGGCGAAGCCAGCAGCCGCACGCCATTGCGCTGGCGGTCGACTTCCTGGTGCACATGGCCCCAGAGCACCGCCTTGACCTGCGGGAAGCGATCAAGCACGGCAAACAGCGCGTCAGGGTTGCGCAGGCCGATGGGCTCCATCCACGCGCTGCCGATCGGCACCGGATGGTGATGGAAGCACACCAGATGATGCCTGTTCGGCGCCTCGCTCAAGGCCTGGGCGAGCAATTGCAATTGTTGGTCCTGCAGATAACCCGGCACAGAGCCCGGTACGGCGGAGTCCAGCAAGGTGACGCGCCAATTGCCGATGTCGACCACCGGCTCCAGCAAATCGCTGTGCACGGCGGCGTGCGCCATGATCTGCGGCTCGTCGTGGTTGCCCGGAATCCAGCGCGCCGGAGCGTTGATGGCCCGGGTCATCTCGCGAAACTGCTGGTACGACTCCAGCGTGCCGTCCTGGGAAAGGTCTCCCGTGGCCAGCATCAGGTCGATCTGCGGCTGCTGCCCGCGCACCAGGTCGATCACCCGTTGCAGGCTTTCACGGGTGTTCATGCCCAGCAGCGTGCCGTCGGCCTCGGCAAACAGGTGGCTGTCGGACAGTTGCACCAGCAACGGCGAAGCGTCGGGGCTCACGGTGGATACGCTCGGCAAGGCGCTCTCCCAAGGCAATCACAGGAATGGAGGGTTGGCGTGATTATGCTGGGCAGGACACCAAAGAGGAAATACAAGGAATCAGATGCAGTTCACATCTACCGCACGACTTCAAATTCGTGGCCCAGAGCCAGGCAGTGGCTCAGCCATTCGCCGAGGAACACATTGAGCTGTGCTTTCTCATCGGGCTGGTGCATGAACACGTTGGGGTAAGGATAGATGCTGCGAAAGCGTCGTGCATGTTCGGCGCTGATCACTTCGGCCATCCGCGCGTCGTGGTACACCTGCACTTCCAACTGCGGCACCGGCAGCCAGGGTAGGCTGTGCTCCTGGCGCACCCGCAAAGTGGTGGTGTACGGGCAGGTGAGCATGACCTCCAGGGTCAGCACGCCGAGCATCTGGTCGCCGTGGGTCACGGCAATGCGCCGTGCCTCAGGCGTGTGGCGCATGTCGGGAAGCAGGCGCATCAGCCGCGCATAGTTGGCCTCGCAGGCCGCTTGCAGGCCCACCAGGTCAACTCGATATCGTTCCCGTGCCTTTACTGCCATAACCCCCTCACTTCCGCGCGATTAAGCGCAAGCCATTGCAGGGCGATAATGCTGGCTGCGTTGGAAATTCTGCCGTCGCGCACCGCTTGCAGGGCATCCTCGAACGCCCAGGTGGTGACGCGGATATCTTCAGCTTCTTCTTCCAATCCATGGACGCCACCTGCGCCTGCGCTGTCGCAACGGCCGAGGTACAGGTGGACAAACTCGGTACTGCCGCCGGGCGAAGGGAAATATTTGGTGATCGGCCACAACGCGGAGAACGTCAGCCCAGCTTCCTCCTCGGCTTCGCGGTGTGCAACCTCCTCAGGTTCTTCGTCCTTGTCGATCAGGCCGGCAACCATTTCCACCAGCCAGGGGTTGTCGGTACGGCCCATGGCGCCGACGCGAAACTGCTCGATCAACACCACTTCATCGCGCTGCGGGTCGTAAGGCAATACGCACACGGCGTCATGACGCACAAAGACTTCACGGTTGATCACCCGGCTCATGCCGCCGTCGAACTTCTCGTGACGCAGCTGCACGCGATCAAGCTTGTAGAAGCCCTGGTAGGCATTGTCACGCTGAACAATCTCGATCTTGCTCGGCGCCGATTTCGCAATATCCGTCATATCCTTCCTCGTAGTGCCGGTGCAATGGGCGCCATCCTAACGCGCTCCCACCACTTGGTGCAGCCCCTTTCCAGTTGCCGGGATAGACGGCGGGCGTCAAACTCACTCTAATCAGCTTAGTGGCGAACTGACTGCTTTGTCGGTAGTCGAAGCTCCACAAATTTCGCTCTTATCGTTAGACGAAGGACTTCCATGTCGCTTTTGAAAATCGCCTCTGTGGCCTGTATCGCGCTGACCCTGGGCGCCTGCCAGAGCCTGTTCCAACCCAGCTACCTCAAGCCGCTGGACACCAAGCCGGACGCCTCGGAACAGATCAAGCCCGGCTGCGACAGCCCGGATTGCCCGCTGGTGAACATCGATACCGTGCACTTCCCCACCGAGCCGCAACTGGACTCCCTGGTGGAACAGCGCCTGCTGCAAATGACCCGTACCACGCCGGGCGCCAGCGTGCCGCCTACCTTGAATGCCTACCGGGACAAGTTCCTGCGTGAGTCCGCCGACCGCAACAGCATGTACTTGCAAGCCAAGGTACGTGAGCAGCATGACGGACTGGTGATCATCGAAGTCTCCAGCTACCTGGACACTGGCGCCGCCCACGGCGAGCCCGGCCGTGGATTCATCAACTATTCACGCATCCTGCACAAAGAGCTGAGCCTGACCGACATGTTGCTGCCGGGCCAGGAACAGGCGTTCTGGAACACGGCCAAAGTCGCCCACAACAGCTGGCTGATCAACTCGCAGATGGACCGTGACCCGGAGTTCGTGAAGAACTGGCCGTTCCAGAAAACCCCGAACGTGGCCCTGACCAGCAACGGCGTGGTGCTCAAGTACAACGTGGCCACCATTGGCCCGTATGCGTTGGGGCTGATCGAAATGACCATCCCCTACGCGCGCCTCACCGGCGTACTCAAGCCTGAGCTGATGCCCGCACGCCACTAACGGCGCGGCCCAGCACCAGCTGTAACAGCCCTGCCAGCACCAGTGCTGGCAGGGTCGCACCGACATCCGGATACAAGTTGGCCAGCAGGTGGTAAGTCGCAATGCCACCCAACCAGGCCAGCAGTGACGGCCAACGCAGGCTGGCAACCACGCCCTCGCCACGACGGCGCAGGATGAAGTGATCCACCAGCACCACGCCAAACAACGGCGCAAACACCGAGCCGATCAACAACAGGAAGTTCTGGTACTGCGCCAACGGCGCAAAGCAGGCGATCAGGGTGCAGATCACACCGATGGCCAGGGCCAGGTGTTCAACTTTCAAGCGCAACAGCATGCCGCTGGACACCGCCGCCGAGTGGATATCGGCAAAGGCGTTTTCCGACTCGTCCAACAGGATCAGCAGCAGCGGAATCCCCAGGCCTGCGCCAGCCAGCGCCAGCAATAGCGCATTCACTTCACCGCTTGGCGCAAACGCCAGGGTGTAGGCCACGCCCAGGCTCATCAGCCAGAAGTTACCAATAAAGAAGCCCAGGGCCGTGCCGCCAAACACGCTTTTTGCACGCTGGCCGAAGCGCGAGTAATCGGCAATCAACGGCAGCCACGACAGCGGCATGGCGATCGCGATATCAAAGCCCACGGCAAACGGCATGGAGCCGTCACCGGATTTGGCCCACAGCGCGGCAAGGTCGGCCTTGGCGAACAAGTTCCAGGTCAACCACAGGCAGGCGGCGAGCAGCAGCCAGATACCCCACTTGCGCAGGATCTGGCGCACAAACGTCAACGGGCCACTCACTGCGAGCAGCGTCGCCAAACCACCGAAAAACAGGGTCCACAGCAACGGGCTGGCCAACAGGCTGCCGTCGCTGAAGGCTCGGGCGCCCAGCAGGCTGGCGGCGTCGCGCATCACGATGATCTCGAACGAACCCCAGCCAACCAGTTGCAACAGGTTCAACAGCGCCGGCAGGCTGGCGCCTTTGGCACCGAGGCTGAGTTTGAGCGCGGCCATGGCGGACAGGCCGGTGTCGCTGCCGATCACGCCGACGGCGGCCAGCAACAGCACGCCTACCAGCGTGCCGAGGAAGATGGCCAGCAAGGAGCCGGACAAGCCCAGGCCCGGCGCCAGCAGCGCGCCGGTTTGCAGGACCATCAGGCCGATGCCGAGGGAGAACCACAGGGAGAACAGGTCGCGGGCGCCGAAGACGCGTTTGTCAGCAGGCACCGCGATGTCGGGGGAATAAGTACTGGATTGAATGCTCAAGGGTGTTATCTCTGAGGAACATTAATCCCCTGTGGGAGCCCGGCTTGCCGACGATGGTGCCGGTGAGATCGCCATCGCCGGCAAGCCGGGCTCCTACAGGGATTGTGGTGAGGCCATCAGACCTTCTTGTAGAGCTGACTGCCTTCCTGCTTGAACCGCTCCGCCTGCTCCGCCAAGCCCTTGGCCACATCCACGTCCACCGCTTCGATGCGCTGGTTGGCGGCGTACTCACGCACTTCCTGGGTGATTTTCATCGAGCAGAACTTCGGCCCGCACATCGAGCAGAAATGCGCGACCTTGGCCGAGTCCTTCGGCAGGGTTTCGTCGTGGTAGGAGCGTGCGGTGTCCGGGTCCAGGCCGAGGTTGAACTGGTCTTCCCAACGGAATTCAAAGCGCGCCTTGCTCAAGGCGTTGTCGCGAATCTGCGCGCCCGGGTGCCCCTTGGCCAGGTCTGCCGCGTGTGCAGCGATCTTGTAGGTGATGATCCCGGTCTTCACGTCATCCTTGTTCGGCAAGCCCAGGTGTTCCTTGGGCGTGACATAGCAAAGCATGGCGCAACCGAACCAGCCGATCATCGCGGCGCCAATACCCGAGGTGATGTGGTCGTAGCCCGGCGCAATGTCGGTGGTCAGCGGACCGAGGGTGTAGAACGGCGCCTCGTCACAGCACTCCAGTTGCTTGTCCATGTTCTCCTTGATCAACTGCATCGGCACGTGGCCAGGGCCTTCGATCATGGTTTGCACGTCGTGCTTCCAGGCGGTCTTGGTCAATTCGCCGAGGGTTTCCAACTCGCCGAATTGCGCGGCGTCGTTGGCGTCGGCAATCGAGCCCGGGCGCAGGCCATCGCCAAGGGAGAAGCTGACGTCGTAGGCCTTCATGATTTCGCAGATTTCGTCGAAATGCGTGTAGGTGAAGTTCTCTTTGTGGTGCGCCAGGCACCACTTGGCCATGATCGAGCCGCCACGGGACACGATGCCGGTCACGCGCTTGGCGGTCAGCGGCACATAGCGCAGCAGCACACCGGCGTGAATGGTGAAGTAGTCGACGCCCTGCTCGGCCTGTTCGATCAGGGTGTCGCGGAACAGCTCCCAGGTCAGGTCTTCGGCGGCGCCGCCGACTTTTTCCAGGGCCTGGTAGATCGGCACCGTACCGATCGGTACCGGCGAGTTGCGGATGATCCACTCGCGGGTTTCGTGAATGTGCTTGCCGGTGGACAAGTCCATCACGGTGTCCGAGCCCCAGCGAATGCCCCAGGTCAGTTTCGCCACTTCTTCTTCGATGGACGAACCCAGGGCGCTGTTGCCGATGTTGCCGTTGATCTTCACCAGGAAGTTACGGCCGATGATCATCGGTTCCAGTTCGGTGTGGTTGATGTTGGCCGGGATGATCGCGCGGCCGCGGGCGATTTCTTCGCGTACAAATTCGGGGGTGATGATCTTCGGCACGCTGGCGCCGAAGCTGTGGCCGGCATGCTGCTGGTCGAGCAGGCCGGTGGCACGGGCCTCTTCCAGCTTCATGTTTTCGCGGATGGCGACGTATTCCATCTCGGCGGTGATGATGCCTTTGCGCGCGTAGTGCATCTGCGTGACGTTGGCACCGGCCTTGGCGCGGCGTGGGTTCTTCACGTGGGCGAAGCGCAGGGCGGTCAGCTCGGCATCGCTGAGACGCTGCTGGCCGAAGTGCGAGGTGAGGCCTGGCAGGCGCTCGGTGTCGTTGCGCACTTCGATCCACGGCGAGCGCACGTCGGCCAGGCCTTTGCGCACGTCGATGATCACGTTGGGGTCGGTGTAGGGGCCGGAGGTGTCGTACACAGTGACAGGCGCGTTGATTTCACCGCCGAAATCGGTGGGGGTCACGTCCAGGCTGATTTCGCGCATCGGCACGCGAATGTCCGGGCGGGTGCCTTGTACGTAGATTTTTTGCGAGCGGGTAAACGGCTGCACGGAGCCGGAGTCGACTTGGGCCGATTCACTCAGGTGCACGGTATTTTTTAATTTTGTAGTCATCACGGGCTCTCCAACTATCCAGGCGGTGGATTTTTGTCGGAGCGAACCTGGGACGGATGGACGCACTGAAACCAGTGCTGTGCTTGGTGCACGAGGGCTGCTCAATAAATGAACAGCATCCCGGACGAAGCACAAGAGGACTCGCCGGGTGACGAGAAATCTTGTTCCCTACGCAGGCGCTAACCTGATCAGGTTCAACGGGATCCGGTATTTACCGATCTCAGCCTTCCAACAAGGCACCCCGACAAGAACGCGGCCAGTCTAGACCATGCCGTGGGCAAATTGCCAATGGCGGTGCATTCAGCGTGATGAATGGCGTGATTGCAGGATTGTTGTGCCGTGATCTGGCCACTACACTCGGGAGCCGCCTCAAGGCTTGACGCCAGGAATGGCCAGCCTTAGCCTTGGGCGCTAAATTATCGCCGTAATATTCACTCTAGGGATCGCCTCATGCTGCGCAAACTCTCACTGGCTCTCGCCGTGTCTTGTGCGACCAACGGAATGGTCTGGGCAGCAGAAGCGCCCTTGTCCGCCAAAACCGACCTGGTCAGCGTCTACCAGGAGGCGGTGAACAACAACGCCGACCTGGCCGCTGCCCGCGCCCAATACGGCGCGCAGAAAGAAGTGGTGCCCCAGGCCCGCGCCGGGTTGCTGCCGAACCTGTCGGCCGGCGCCGACAGCAACAACGTGCGCACCCAGATCGACCAGCCCGCCGCCACCGTCAACCGTGATGCGCATTCCTGGCGGGCCACCCTCAGCCAGCCGCTGTTTCGTGCCGATCGCTGGTTCCAGTTGCAAGCTGCCGAAGCCGTCAACGAGCAGGCCTCGCTGCAACTTTCGGCCACCGAGCAAAACCTGATCCTGCAAAGCGCTGAAAACTACTTCGCCGTGCTGCGCGCCCAGGACAATCTGGCTTCGACCAAGGCCGAAGAAAACGCCTTCAAGCGCCAGCTCGATCAGTCCAACGAACGCTTTGATGTCGGCCTGTCGGACAAAACCGACGTGCTGCAATCCCAAGCCAGCTACGACACAGCGCGCGCCAACCGCATCGTCGCCCAACGCCAGGTGGATGACGCCTTCGAGGCGCTGATCACCCTGACCAATCGTCAGTACAACTCGATCCAGGGCATTGTCCACACGCTGCCGGTGCTGCCACCGGCGCCGAACGACGCCAAGGCCTGGGTTGAAACGGCCGGCCGCCAGAACCTGAACCTCCTCGCCAGCAACTACGCCGTCACTGCCGCCGAAGAGACCCTCAAGCAGCGCAAGGCCGGTCATGCTCCGACCCTCGACGCCGTGGCGCAGTATGAAAAAGGCGACAACGACGCGCTGGGCTTCAGCAACCCGAACCAGTTGCCGGTGCCCTACGGGGGCGATGTGTCCCAGCGCACTATCGGCCTGCGCTTGAACATCCCGATCTACAGCGGCGGCCTGACCAGTTCGCAAGTGCGCGAATCCTATTCGCGCCTGGACCAGACCGAACAGCAACGTGAAGGCCTGCGCCGCCAGGTGGTGGAAAACACGCGTAACCTGCACCGCGCGGTAAATACCGACGTGGAACAGGTGCAGGCACGCCGCCAGTCGATCATCTCGAACCAGAGCGCGGTGGAAGCCACGGAGATCGGTTACCAGGTGGGGACACGCAACATCGTCGACGTGCTGGACTCACAGCGCCAGTTGTATTCGTCGGTGCGCAACTACAACAACAGCCGCTACGACTACATCCTCGACAACCTGCGCCTGAAGCAAGCAGCGGGCACCCTGAACCCGGGGGATCTGCAGGACCTGACGCGTTACCTCAAGGCTGACTACAACCCTGACAAGGACTTTCTGCCGCCCGACCTGGCCAAAGCCGCGGCCGAGCAGCTCAAGGCCCGCCCGGGTAATTAAGCCCACCCCAAAACCACTGTGGGAGCTGGCTTGCCTGCGATGCAGACACCTCGGTGCAGCTGAAGTACCGAGGTGATGCAATCGCAGCCAAGCCAGCTCCCACAGTTTTATCGGTGTTGTTTCAGTAGGTGATGAGTCGATCGAGGCCGTCCAGCAAGCGCTTTAACGCGCCCTGGTTGGCCTGCATCACCGCAAGCCCCGCCTGCCCCATCTTGCGCGCATCCTGCGGCAGTTCGAACAACTGGCGCACCGCCTCAGCCAATCCTTGCGCGTCATCCACCTCACGCAACGCTCCCGCTTCGCGCATCATTGCGGTGATTTCGAGAAAGTTGAACACGTGCGGCCCCATGATCACCGGCAACGCCAGCGCCGCTGGTTCCAACGGGTTGTGCCCGCCGGTAGCCACCAGACTGCCGCCGACAAAGGCGCTGTCGGCCAACGCATACAGAAACAGCAACTCGCCCATGGTGTCGCCGAGCAACACCGAAGTCTGCGGCGTGACCGGTTCGCCACTGGAACGACGCACCGTGGCAAAACCTTGCTGCTGGCACAGCTCGAACATCGGGCCGAAACGTTCCTGATGGCGCGGCACCAGAATCAGCAGCGCATTCGGGTAGCTGTCGAGCAATTGGCGGTGGGCAGCCAGCACTACCTCGTCTTCACCTTCGTGGGTACTGGCGGCGATCCACACCGGGCGCTCGCTGGCGCCCCACTGTTCGCGCAACGCTGCCGCACGCACCGGCAATTGCGGGTCGATGGTCAGGTCGAACTTGATCGAACCGGTCACCTCGACCGTTTCCGGGCGCGCGCCAAGGCTGAGGAAACGCTCGGCTTCGGTGCGCGTCTGCACCGCCAGCAAACTCATCTCGGCCAGCATCGGCGCGGTCAGCTTGGCGAAACGGCCATAGCCCTTGGCCGAACGCGCTGACAACCGCGCATTGGCCAGCGCCACCGGAATCCCGCGCTGGGCACAGGCGTGGATGTGGTTGGGCCACAGTTCGGTTTCCACGATGACCGCCAGTTTCGGCTGCACACGATCAAGGAAACGCTTGGCCGCACAGGGCACGTCATAGGGCAGATAGCAGTGCTGGATGCGCGGTTCATTGGCAAACATCGCCTGGATGCGCTCGGAGCCGGTCGGCGTCATGCACGTGACCGTGATCGGCAACGTGGGATGGCGCTGCAGCAACTCGCGCACCATCGGCGCAGCGGCGATGCTCTCGCCCACCGACACCGCGTGCACCCAGATCCCGCCCGGCTGCATCACCGGCAAGCCGTAGGAAAACCGCTCGCCGACGCGCTTGGCGTAGGCCGGCGCGTTGCGCGCACGCAGCCACAGACGTAAAGCCACCAACGGCAGCGCCAGGTAAAACAGACAGCTGTAGAGAGTTCTATTCATGGCGGCGGAGTTTATCGGCTTTTTCAGTCAATCGCCTGCAAGCACTCAGCAAAACGTTTGGCCAGGAAGCGCGCAGCGGGACCCAAGTGCTCATCGCGGCGCCACACCAGCTCCACCACCAGGGCTGGCGGCGTCCACTCGCTGTCCAGCTCGACCATCTGCTGCTGGTAGGTCGGGTACTGCACGATATGCCGGGGCAGCCAGGCCCAGCCCAGGCCGCTCATCAGCCATTCGGCCAGTACGTAGAAGCTGTCGGCACGCCACACCAGGGGGCTCGCGGCCTCGCTGCCGGGGTAGACGCTGGTTTGCGTCGACATCAGCAACTGGCGGAACTGCGCCAGGCGCTTGCAATCCACGTAGGTCTCTTTCGCCAGCGGGTGATTCACGCCACAGACCGTGACCATTTCCACACTGCCCACCACCCGCCGCTCAAGGGCCTCGGGGATCTGGTCGTGATAGAACAACAGACCCAGGTCAGCCTTGCGCTCCACCAATTTGCGCGCCACGTCCCCTTGAGCCGCGCTGGACAGTTGCACTTCCAGATGAGGGTATTGACCAGCCAACGCCTCAAGGCTGTCGAGCACCGGCTGGAACAGCATGGCTTCATCCTGGGCCAGGCGCAGCAACGCTTCCTCGCCACGCGTCAAAGAGAGTGCCCGACCATTGAGACGCTCACACTGGCGCAACACCTCGCGGGCCTCTTCCAGCAGCACGCTGCCAGCTTCGGTCAAGGTGGGCTGGCGCCCGCTGCTGCGTTCAAACAGGGTCAGCCCCAAGTCCGCCTCCAGCAGGGCAATCGCGTTGCTTACCGCCGATTGCGCCTTGCGCTGGCCGCGCGCTACGGCCGAAAACGAACGCTGTTCGGCGACGCTGACAAACAGGCGCATCTGGTCCAGGTTCCATTGCACACTCATGGCTCAACCCATCTTCAATTCGGATAGGTAATGACTTTACCCCATCTGCCGAACCCCTAAAATGCCAACGCTGTAGAAACCCACTCCGAGGATTACCAACATGAATGCCGCCTACGTCTATCTGGCCATTGCCATCTGCTCGGAAGTGATCGCGACCGTTTCCATGAAAGCCATCAAGGGGTGGAGCACGCCCATCCCCTTGCTGCTGGTGATCGTCGGTTATGGCGTGGCGTTCTGGATGCTGACGCTGGTGGTGCGCACCGTACCGGTGGGCGTGGCCTATGCGGTCTGGGCGGGGATGGGGATCGTGATGGTCAGTGTCGCGGCGCTGTTCATCTATGGGCAGAAGCTCGATACGCCGGCGATCTTGGGCATGGGCCTGATCGTACTTGGCGTGGTGGTGATCCAGTTGTTCTCGAAAACCGCCGGGCACTGATACCCGCCGGGCACCGACCCATTTCGATCCCTGTATACTGCGCCTCTTGTCTTGAACACTGAGGTCGCCCATGCCATCCGTTATTTCCACCGACGTTCTGATTGTCGGCGCCGGGGTTGCCGGCCTCTGGCTGAATGCGCGCCTGCGCCGGCAGGGGTACTCCACAGTACTGGTGGAAAGCGCTACCTTGGGTGGCGGGCAAAGCGTGAAGTCCCAGGGGATCATCCACGGCGGCGCGAAATACGCCCTGCACGGCGCCCTCACCGGCGCGTCCGAAGCCATCGCCGACATGCCGCGCCGCTGGCGCGAGGCACTGGCGGGCAATGGTGAACTGGACCTGAGCGGCGTGCGCCTGCTCTCCGAAGCGCATTACCTGTGGTCCCCAGGCACTCTCGCGGGCAACCTCACCAGTTTCTTTGCCAGCAAGGCCGTGCGTGGCCGCGTCGACCAGGTCAAGGGCGACGACCTGCCGCCAGCCCTGCAGGACCGCCGTTTCAAGGGCAAGGTCTATCGCCTGGCGGAACTGGTCATCGACGTCCCCAGCCTGATCGAACGCCTGGCGCACCTGGCCGGTGACGGCTTGCTCGCTGGCCAACAGATCGAACCGCTGCTCGAAGGCGACACCCTGGTGGGCCTGAAGGTGGATGGCCGCGAGATCCGCGCGCAACGCATCGTACTGAGTGCCGGTGCCGGCACGGCAGAGCTGCTGACGGCCCTGGGCCTGAGCCAGCCAGCCATGCAAACGCGCCCGCTGCACATGATCATCGCCAAGGGCCCTGGCCTGAAACCGCTGTACGCCCACTGCCTGGGTGGCGGCACCAAGCCGCGCATCACCGTCACCACCCACCCGGCCGCCGACGGCAACTGGGTGTGGTACATGGGCGGCGATATTGCCGAGGCTGACGGCGTGGCGCGCACGCCAGAAGAACAAATCGCCACTGCGCAAAAAGAACTGGCGCAGTTGCTGCCGTGGATCGACATGAGCCAGACCCAATGGGCCACCTTGCACGTCGACCGCGCCGAACCTCTGCAATCCGGCCTCACCCGCCCCGATAACGCCTTCCTCGCTGAGCAGGGCAGCCTGCTGGTGGGCTGGCCGACCAAGCTGGCCCTGGCGCCGGATTTTGCCGATCGAGTGATCAACAGCCTGGAACGCGACGGCATCCGCCCAATCGCGAGCGAACCCCTGCCCGAGCTGCCAAAACCCGCCATCGGCGTACCTGCCTGGGAGCAATTGTTGCCATGACCCTACCGACCTTGCACGACCTGCATCGCCCCCTGGGCAGCACCGGCCTGCTGGTATCGCCACTGGGCCTGGGCACCGTGAAACTGGGCCGTGACCAAGGAGTGAAGTACCCCAGCGGCTTCCAGATCCCAGGCGACGATGAGGCACGGATGTTGCTGCGCCAGGCCCGCGAACTGGGCATCAACCTGATCGACACCGCGCCGGCCTATGGCCGCAGCGAAGAGCGCCTGGGGCCGCTGCTGCGCGACCAGCGCAAGGACTGGGTGATCGTCAGCAAGGTCGGCGAAGAATTCGAAGAGGGGCTGTCCAGCCACGATTTCAGCGAGGCGCATACCCGGATGTCGATCGAGCGCAGCTTGAAACGGCTTGAAACGGATTTTATCGACCTGGTGCTGGTGCATTCCGACGGCAATGACCTGCACATTCTCAACGACTGCGAGGTTTACCAGACCCTCGAGGCGCTGAAAAAGGAAGGAAAGATCCGTGGTTTCGGCTTTTCCGGCAAAACTGTCGAAGGCGGCGTGAAGGCTCTGGAACGGGGCGATTGCGCGATGGTCACCTACAATTTGAACGAACAAACCGAAAAAGCCGTCATTGATTATGCCGCCGCCCATGGCAAAGGCATCCTGGTGAAAAAGGCCTTGGCCAGCGGACACGTTTGCCTGGAACCCGGAATGGATCCAATTCGAGCCAGTTTCATGTTGTTGTTTGCGCAAACGGGCGTCGCCAGTGCTATTGTCGGGACCATCAACCCGCTGCACCTGGCCCATAACGTGGCGACCGCTGCCCAGGTCATTCGTCAACTCTGATGCCGCCCACGCGGCCGACCCCGTCGCAAGAAGGAGCCGACATGCCGCGAACGCTCATAAGAAAAAACCCCAGTAACTTCAAAACACTGCCGCTGCACGTCGAAGCCACCCCCGAAGGCTTGAGCTACCAGAGCGTGGGCATGCCGCTCAACTTTGCCCAGACCCTGCAACGGCGCAAGCCAGTAGAAGTGGCAGACCCCGAGCGTTTCGCCCTGGAGCTGGCCAACCTGGGCGTGTCGGTACGCCTGACCCTGCACTGGCAAAACAAGGATTACTGGGTGCTGGTACGCCAGCGCCGCCAGGACCGTGGCGACGTGGTGCTCAAGCTGATCTCCGGCTACGTCCCCGCCCACGAACTGAACCTGCCGCTGCACACCGCCATCCAGGAAATCGCCGAGGAATGCCTGCTGGAGACACCCGAAGGCTGGCTCGGCGGGCGCTTCAATGACACTTGGCTGCCAGCGCCCTACTCCGCTGCACTGCATTACCGTGAAGCCCTGCCATTTCGCCTGAGCCCCCTGTCGGGCGCGGCACGCCCGGTGCGCTGCGCCACCACCCAGTTGATCGAGCGGCCACGGGCCTACGTGCACCTTCCCACGGCGTCGCTGCAGCTGATCTACGACCTGCGCCTGGAAGTGCCCAAGGAAGCCAAATCCTTGAGCCTGTTCCATGTGGATGAGCGCCTCGAAGGCGACCAATTGGTGGCCCGCCTTGACCGCCAGCGTCCGGATTTGTACCTGATGCCATTGAAGGATGGCCAGCCCATCGCCGAGCTATACACCGTCAAGAAAGACCAGCTCATCCCGGCCAGCACACGCGGTTTATACCTGGCAGAAAGCTTCGCCCAACAGGAGGGTTGGTTGGTGCGTGATGAACGGATTCGCTGGAAGGATTGGCTCAGGCAGCAAGGCCTGGCAGAGCCGGAGAAAGAGTCGAAGCTCAAGCGCCTGGCGCAGCGCGTGTTGCGCAAGATCGTGCCGAAGAAAAAAGCCAGCCGCTGATCTCATTACCTGTAGGAGCCGGCTTGCCGGCGATAGCGGCCTGAAGCTTCAGGTGATCTTCAGGGCCTCATCGCCGGCAAGCCGGCTCCTACTGAGGTTAGGGGTTGAGCAGGCGGGCGAGGCCAACCTTCAATGGGGTGGGTTCGGGCAGGGTGAAGCTCGCCAGCAACCGCTGGTTATTCGCCCGCGAATGCCGGATGTCCCCGGAACGCGCCGGCCCGTAAGTCACCGCCGGCAACGTGCCGACGATCTCTTCCAAGGCCTGCAGCACATCCTTGAGCGTCGTCGTGCGATTCCAACCGACGTTGATCGCACCCAGCGGTGCTTCGGGCGCTTCGATGGCCTGTACCAGCACATCGACCAGGTCTTCCACGTACATGAAATCGCGGGTTTGCTCGCCATCGCCGAACACGGCAATCGGCAGGCCCTGCTGCACACGCTCGCTGAAGATGCTGATCACACCGGAATACGGCGACGACGGATCCTGACGCGGCCCGAAGATGTTGAAGAAGCGGAAAATCACCGGCTCCAGACCATGCTGGCGACGGTAGAAATCGAAGTAGTGCTCGCCCGCCAACTTGTCGGACGCGTAGGGTGTCAACGGCGCCTTGGTGGTCTCTTCGTCAATCGAAGCACCCTCGCCGTTGTTGCCATACACCGCCGCGCTGGAAGCGAATACCACGCGCTTCACACCTGCCTTGCGCATGGCTTCGCACACATTCAGGGTACCGACGAAATTGCTCTGGTGTGTGCTGACCGGGTCATCCACAGACGCCTGCACCGACGCCACCGCTGCCAGGTGCACCACCGCAGTCATACCGACAGCGGCTTGCGCCACCAACTCAGCATTGGCCACATCACCTTCGATCAGTTGCACCTGTGGGTTGTCCAGCGGCAGGTTGCTGCGCTTGCCCGTGGACAGGTCGTCCAGCACCCGCACGCCGTAGCCCTTGGCGAGTAACGCATCTACCAGGTGCGAGCCGATGAAGCCCGCACCACCCGTGATCAAGACCCACTTATCAGCCTTACTCATTGTTGCGGATCTTCTCGACAATGGCCGTGGTCGAGCTGTTCTCGACCAAGCCCAGCACTTTGACCTTGCCGCCATAGGCGCTGACGATATCGGCACCGACCACTTGGTCGACGGAGTAGTCACCGCCCTTGACCAGCACGTCCGGCTTGACCTGGGCCAGCAGGTTTTCAGGCGTCCCTTCAGGGAAACTGATGACCCAGTCCACGGCACCCAGGCCGGCCAGCACGGCCATGCGCCGATCAACACTGTTGATCGGACGGCCAGGGCCTTTCAGGCGGCTGACCGAGGCGTCGTCGTTGACAGCGACGATCAGGCGATCACCTTGGGCACGTGCTTGCTCAAGGTAAGTCACGTGGCCCGCGTGCAGGATGTCGAAACAGCCGTTGGTGAACACGATGCTTTCGTTGTGGGCGCGGGCATCGTCAATCGCCAGCAGCAATTGCTCGATACCCAGCACGCCACGCTCCGAACCTTCGGAGCGTTGGATCGCTCGGCGCAACTCAGGTGCACTGATGGCCGCCGTACCCAGCTTGCCCACCACGATGCCCGCCGCCAGGTTGGCCAGGGCCACGGCGTGGGGTAGCTCTTCACCGGCCGCGATGGAAGCGGCCAGGGTGGAAATCACGGTGTCGCCAGCGCCGGTCACGTCGAACACTTCGCGGGCACGGGCCGGCAAGTGGATCGCCGGATGATTGGGGCGAAGCAAGGTCATGCCGTGCTCGCCACGGGTCACCAGCAACGCGCCGAGGTCGAGCTCGGCCATCAACGCTGCGCCTTTGCTCACCAGCTCGTGCTCATCGGCACAGCCGCCGACGATGGCTTCGAATTCACTGAGGTTTGGCGTGATCAGGCTGGCGCCCCGATAAATCGAGAAGTCCTTGCCCTTGGGGTCGGCCAACACCGGAATGCCCTTGGCCTTGGCGGCCTGGATCAACACCTGGTGGTTCTTCAAGGCGCCTTTGCCGTAGTCGGACAGCACCAGTACTTTAATGCCTTCAAGCAACTCGTCGACCTGGCCACTCAGGGCCAGGGCGTCGGTGGAGAAGGGCTCTTCAAAATCGATACGCAGCAATTGCTGGTGACGGCTCATCACCCGCAGCTTGACGATGGTCGGCTGGTGGGCAATGCGCTGGAACAGCGCACGCACGCCGGCACCGCGCAGGCTGTTGGCCAGGCTGTCGGCGGCTTCGTCGTCGCCGGTCACCCCCACCAGGGAGGCCGGGGCGCCGAGCGCGGCAATATTGAGGGCAACGTTGGCAGCGCCACCTGGACGGTCTTCGATTTGCTCGACCTTGACTACCGGTACCGGTGCCTCAGGGGAAATCCGTGAGGTACCGCCATGCCAGTAACGGTCGAGCATGACATCGCCGACCACCAAGACAGGGGCTTGATCGAATCGCGGCATGGACAACTTCATGGAGCAACCCACATACAAAATGAACAGGGGCGCGATATTAGCACAGGGTTACAGGAGGCTTGTGGCGCTGTGAATCCGCCGAAGGACAAATGTGGGAGCGGGCTTGCTCGCGAAAGCGGTGTGTCAGTCAACATCACGGTTGAATGTCAGACAGCATTCGCGAGCAAGCCCGCTCCCACAAAAGGTCGGTGCAACCATTGGGTTAGGTGATGTCGGCGGAGACAGGCGCATCCAGGCCCATGGCATGCAGGCGGGCGTAGTAGCCGTTCTGTGCCAACAGCTCGCCGTGGGTACCGCGCTCCACAATCCGGCCGTCGTCCATCACCAGGATCAGGTCAGCTTTCTCGATGGTGGACAGGCGGTGAGCGATCACCAACGTGGTGCGACCTTGCATGACCTTGTCCAGCGCCGCCTGGATGTGGCGCTCCGACTCGGTGTCGAGGGCCGAGGTGGCCTCGTCGAGAATAAGTAGCGGCGCGTTCTTGAGCAGGGCACGGGCAATGGCCAGGCGCTGGCGTTGGCCGCCGGACAGCAGCACGCCATTCTCGCCAACCTGAGTGTCGAAGCCCTTGGGCAACTGGTCGATGAAGTCCTTGGCGTTGGCATCCCGCGCCGCCGCTTCAACGTCCACCCGCGGTGCGCCGGCCAGGTCGCCGTAGGCGATGTTGTTGGTCACCGTGTCGCTGAACAGGGTCACGTGCTGGGTCACCTGGGCGATGTGCCTGCGCAGGTTGAGCAGCTTGTAGTCTTCAATCTCTACGCCATCGAGCAGGATTTCACCGCTCTCGTGGTGATAGAAACGCGGGATCAGGCTGGCCAAAGTCGACTTGCCACTGCCCGAACGCCCCACCAGGGCAATCATCTGCCCAGGCTCGGCGGTGAAGCTGATGTCCTTGAGCACATGGCGTTCGGTGCCCGGGTAGGTGAAGTTCAGGTTGCGCACTTCGAGGCGACCGCTGACCTTGTCGCGTTCGATGGTGCCGTGGTCGACCTCCACCTCTTCGTCCAGCTGCTCGAAAATGCTTTCGGCACCGGCCACGCCTTTCTGGATGGTCGAACTGACTTCCGAGAGTTGGCGGATCGGCTTGGGCAGCAAACCAGCCAGAGTGATGTAGGCCACCATGTCACCGGCCGAGGCATCGCCGCGAAGATACAGAACCAGGAACATCAACACCGCCATGGCGGTGTAGATCACCAATTGCAGCGCGGGGGTGTAGATCGCTCCGGTGCGGGTCATGCGCAGTTGCTTGTCAGTGTTGCTCTGGCTCGCCTTGAGGAAGCGTTTTTCCTCGTAGACTTCGCCACCAAAGCTGCGCACCACGCGGTAGCCCTGGATGGTTTCCGACGCGACGTGGGTCACGTCGCCCATGGCCACCTGGATCTTCTTGCTCTGCTTGCGGAATTTCTTGCTGGCCGTGCTCACCATCACCGCGATCAGCGGCAGAATGGCGATCATTACCAGCGTCAGGCGCCAGTTCATGAACAGCAGCGAGGCGAACAGGAAGATCACCGTCATGCCTTCGCGGATCACCACCTTGATGGCATCGGTCGCCGCCCCCGTGACCATGGTCACGTTGAAGGTGATGCGGGAGATCAGGTGCCCGGAGTTGTGATTATCGAAGTAGCGGTTCGGCAACGTCAGCAAGTTGTTGAACAACTGCACGCGCAGGTCATGGACCAGGCCCAGGGAAACCTTGGCCAACAGGTAGTTGCCCAGGAACGAGCCCAGGCCCTGCCAGGCGGCAATCAGGATGATCAGCAGCGGCACGGCCTGCAGCAATTGCAGGTCACGCAGAAAGGGCACGGTAGGGAACAGCACGGCTTCCGGGTTGGAGAGGCCATCGACAAAGTACTTGAGGATGTAACCCAGCATCGGCTGGGTCGACGCGAAAATCAGAAATCCGACGATACTCAACGCGAACAGACCCATGTAGGGCTTAACGTAACTGAGCAGGCGGAAGTATATTTTCAAGCTCGAAGGGCTTGCGCTCGGACTGGAGTCGGTCATATCACGCGGCGTTTTGAAAAAGGAGGCTGACTTTAGCACAGCTTCTCTGTTGTACTTGCACCCTGCATGACCCTCAACTCGGTTGGGCCCAACCGGCGACATTATATAGCCACTACTCTAAGATGGTCGGCTTTCTCTTTCAGGAATGGCTTTTCTGTATGCACTCCAAGCGCCTGCTCTATGGCTCAAATCGCGTTTTCGACTTCCTGGTCCTATGGATTTTGCCCATTGGCTTGTTGCTGCTGCTGAGTTCACTGTTCTTCGTGACCAACCGCAACGTGTTGCACAAGTTCTACTACGGTTTCTTCAGCGCCCCGACCTTGCTGCTCCTGCTCCTGCGCCCGCGGGAGTTCAAGGAACTGCTGCGTGAGCCGTTGGCCATAGGCTTCCTGGTATTCTCGGCCTGGGCGTTGACCAGCTTGCTGTGGAGCCCTGAACCTAGCGCCGATACCGACCTGTTCAAACGCCCCCTGCACACTTTCCTGCTGTTCGGTGGTTGCGGACTGCTTCTGCATTACCGCAATGATCTGTTCAAGCCGATTTTCTTCAGTGCGGCGATGATTGCATTGGTGTCCTGCCTGTTCAGCCTTGTGGCGTTTGTGAAAGGCTTTTCACCTGGCATGCGCATGATTGGCGGGCGCGGCGCCCTCGACAATCCGCTGCTGAGCTCCCATGTCTTCGGCTTTTTCTGCGTCTACTGGCTATACGTATGCATGACCACAAAACGCCTGCAGGTGCTGTGGTTCAGCATACCCGCCCTGGCCATCATGGCTGCAACGGTGTTGGCCACCGGCTCGCGAACACCATTGGTGGCGCTGACCTTGGCATCCCTGTGGATGGCTTTTGTCAGTCGCAACCACCGCTCTGCAATGCTGATTGCGGCTATGGTGCTGGGAGCTGCCGGCCTGCTGCTGCTCTATCCGGAATCCATTACCGAACGAGGCAGCTCATTTCGCCTCGAACTGTGGGGCATGTCACTGCAACGCATCGCCGAACATCCATGGATCGGCCACAGCTATGACTCCGAGTTGTACCTGACGATTTCAGAAGGTTCCGAACTTCGCGAACCCCATAGCTTCGCCCTGGGCGTGCTGTATTACGTCGGCATCATCGGCTTCATCCCGTGGATCTTCATGCTCGGCTGGGGCTTGTACAAAGGCCTCAAGCAGCGTGCACAACCGCTGTTCGTCCTGGCTTCGTCCCTGTTGACCTACGGCATCGGTGCCGGCCTCACCGAAGGCGGTGGGATCCTGTCGCGCCCCAAGGAACACTGGTTCCTGCTGTGGATCCCGCTGGCAATCATTGCCGGCCTGAGCATCGCCCAGCGACGCCGCAGCGTGCTGCGCATGCCGGTAAAGAGCCTCAAGCCCGAAGCCTTCGAGCAACTGAGCAGCAACGCCCAGGTGATCGAAGCCGACGGCCTTGGCCCGAAAGTGTTGCGCCTTGAAGACGGCCGCTTCCTCAAGGTGTTCCGCCCGCGCCGCTGGTACACCTCGGGCAGTTTCAACCCTTACTCCGAACGGTTTGCCAGCAACAGCGAGCAACTGCATAACCTGGGCATCCCTGCACCACAGATTCTCAACCTTTATGCCCTGCGCGATGGCAGCAGCGCGGTCGTCTATTCGCCATTACCCGGCCTGACCCTGCGCCAAGCCTTGCAAAGCCTGGACAGTAGCCTGCGTGAGTCATTGATCGAACGGTTCGGCCGCTTCGTCGCTGTACTTCACGAACGTGGCGTGTACTTCCGCTCGCTGCACCTGGGTAACGTGCTGTTGATGGACGACGGTGAGTTCGGCCTGATCGATGTGGCTGACCTGCGCATCTACCCATCACCCCTGCGCAATGCTCTGCGCCAGCGCAACCTGAACCATATGCAGCGCTACCCGCAGGACCGCAGTTGGTTGTTCGAAACCCACTTCGAGCAAATGGCCAAAGGATACGCCTCGGTCGCCACCCCAGAGGCCACGGCTAAAATCCGCGCCCAGGTGCTGAGCCTGGCCAAGCCCGCCATCTGAATAAAAAAGGCGACTATCACAAACTGATAGTCGCCTTTTTCATATCGTGCATTGCCTCACTTTCTGAGCGGCGACAAATACAGCCGCACCAGCCCACGCAAGGTCTTGCGCCCCCAGAACTTCAACGGGATCTGCTTGAGGATTTCCCGCGCCAACGGCCGGTCACGGTCGGCCGTTTTGAGGAACATCGAGTTCAGGAAGTTGTAACGCACGGCGTCATAGGCCGGGTGTTCGCTGAACTTGGCATAGCTCTTGAGGATGTTCTGGATCATGTAGCGGTGGTTCTTGTAGGTGTTGTTCGCGTGCTGGCGATAGCGCGCCATCACCACGCCAAGCGCGTCGATGGTGTATCCGGCGGCCGTGATCTTCAGTTGGATCAACAGGTCTTCCAGCGGGATGTCCGGATCAAAACCACCGACCTCATCCAGCACTTCGCGACGAATCAGCATGGTCGGCGCCGGCGGGAAAGGCTTGCGGTCCATAAACATGTCGTCAAAATCCAGGCTGCGAAACGGCACGTCGCGACGCTGCTTCTTCTCTGGATGCAGGTTGCCTTCGCCATCGATCAATTCGATGTTGCCGGCGCACATCCCGACCTTCGGCTTGCCGTCCATATACGCGACCTGAATGGCGATCCGGTCCGGCAACATGATGTCGTCGGAACCGAACGACGCGATCAGGCTGCCCTTGGCGCGCGCGATGGCACCATTGAGCGTCGCAGTCAGGCCCTGGTTCTTCTGCACCTGAAAATCAAAACCGTGCTCGGCCTGCAGGCGCTGAATACGCTCGACACTGTCGTCGGTAGAGCCATCGTCCACCACCAGCAACTCAATATTGGGGTAGGTCTGGCCAAGCACACTGAGGATACTTTCTTCGATGTAACGGCCGTGGTTATAGGACGCGATAATCACCGAGACCAGGGGTTGTTGCGTCGTCATGCTCTACCTACTTCTTTCAAACCGGTTTCGATCAGGTCCAGGTATTTCTGCTGGAATTCAGCCAGGGCGTGATTCTGTTCCAGGTACTGGAACACCTGCTCACCCTTGGTGCGTAATTGTTCGTCGCTCATCGCCAGATAAGTGTCCAGGGCCGCCGTCAGCTGGTCGACATTGCCGGGCTCATGAGACAAGCCACCCGCCCCTTCAACCAGCGGCAACATGGCCGGGCCGTTGGAGGCGATCACCGGCAGGCGACCACTCATGCCTTCGAGCAACGCCAACCCCAGGCCTTCAAGCAAGGACGGCATGGTCCAGATATCAAAGGCGCGCACGTACTTGAGGCCGTCTTCGCGAAAGCCCAGCAAGTGTGCACGACCGGTCAGGCCCAGGCGTTCGATGTCGGCACGCAGGTCCGCTTCGGCGCGGCCCGAACCGATGATGCCGACCTGAACATTGGGGTATTTGTCTTTGAGGCGTGCAAAAGCTTGCAGCAGATGAGTGTGGCCTTTGATCGGCACCAGGCGGCCCAGGGCCCCGATGATGCGCGCATCCATGGGCAGCCCCAAGGCTTGCCGCGCTTGCTCACGGGGTAGCTGCAAGGCCTCGGCCTGGGGGATGTCGATGGCGTTGGTGACGAAGGTCGTGTTCTCGCGGGTGAAGCCGCAATTGAGGTCGACCAGGTAATCCCTGACCGCCGCCGACACCCCGACAAACCGCCACGCTGGGCTGACCAGCCGACGCGTCTGGCGCCGACGGTAGGCCCGCTCGTACTCGCCAAACCCGTGGGAGATGCCGATACACAATGGGATTTTCAGCCAGCGGTTGAGCGACAGCATCATGTTCACCGACTTGAAGCGGTTACAGATGACCACGTCGAACTTCTGTTCACGGCAATACTTGTAGATTTCCCACATGGCGCCCAGGCGGATGCCCTTGAGGGCTTTCTCGGGGAATTCGAAGTATTTGGAGTGGTCCGCCACGCTCAAGGGCTGGCCGGTCTGCGGGCGCCCGCTGAGAAACGCCGACGTGACCTCGAAACGCTCAGCGGGCAACGCCTTGACGATCTGCTCACCGAGGTCAGCGAAGTCATTGACCTTGACGTTATAGTCCGGCTGTAACTGCAAAACCTTGAAACGAGGTTTCATATCACTCCATGGGGCAGTCAAGCTGCGGGCGGGCAGCCTGACGAAAAGATAAAGACTCAGTCCTGCTTCAGCACCCAAAGCAACTCGTGACGCCGCACCGCCTTGCGGAAGAATTCATTCTCTCCATAGGGCGATGGGTCACGGCCGGCCAGGACTTGCTGCAATAGCCGGCGCAGGCGACGCTTGAACGGTGCACGTGGCTGCAAGTCATGCATCATGCCCAACGCCATGGCCTTGTCCTGCTGATGGCCCAATGATACCACCCGGCAATAAGGCTCAAGTATTTGAGTCGCATCAAACTGTGGTGGCAACGCCACACCGGCACCGGCATCGCCCATGGGCCAGCGGTCATTATCATGCAGGTGATTGGCATAACCGAGCAATGTCGTCGGCTGCCACTCCAACCCTTGCAGGGCATCGATCACCGCAGCATGCGCACAGATGTGATCCGGGTGCGGATCCAGTACCGGCGTCGGCAACACAATGACCTCAGGACGTGCCTTGAGCAGCACAGCGCGCAGATCAGCAATCAGGTTAGTCCAGGTCGGCGCGCCGTCCACATCTCCCGGTAATGCGAAAGCGTTGAACTGACGGAACAGCCGCGTATCGTCCAACTGCGCCTCGCGAGAAGCCTGTGGCTGATCCGGCGTGGCACGCATGGCCGGCAATTGCAGGCAAAAATAGCCCAACTGCACACATTGCGCTTCGGGAACCCCGGCCCAACGCGGCACGGCAATACTGTCCCAGGCGCGCAAGCGGCCCTTGAGGCGCGCCGCATCGGCTTTGGCCAGGCCCATCTGTTGATAATGCTCAGCTTCGATCTCGCCAGCGGTGAGGGTCACGATCCAGCTTTCATCAGCCTGGCTGTAAAGGCCGAAGGCAGCCAGCTCGGCATCATCGGCATGGGGAGCGATCACCATGACCCGCTGACGCGCGTAGTCCGGGTGACGGAACACCCACAGCGTGGGCTGACCGACGACGCGGCAATACCGACCGCGCAAACCCAACTCGCCTGCCGCCAACGCCTGCGCCGAACCGGTGAGGTTGATAAAACGCTTGCCGGACACACCACGCTCAAACGCTTGGCGATCGCCCGACAACTCAACCGCAGGGTCGAGAAAACGTCCCAGCCAGCTGCTTTCAAGCTGCACTTCGACGACCAGGGTTTCATCACCGACCAAACCCAACGGCACGTCCGGTACCAGCCGGCCAGCTTCCAGACGCAAGCCTGCCTGCTGGGTGCCCGCCGCGAAGGTGTACTGGTAGTCATCTTTGGGCGAGTAGAACAGGTGGTCGGCAAACCACGCTTCATGCGCCACCCACAACAACACCGCCAGGATCAGCGGCAACCACCAGGCCACCAGCACGCCAGCCGCAACCAACACCAGCAAGCTGACCAATAGGGCAATGCGTTTGTTGCGCCGATGGCGCTTGAGCAACTGTTGTTTGCGACTCATACGCTGAACACCGGCACCGGGTTGCACCAGCGCTCTTTATATTCACGGTCGGCACGCCCGAAGGAAAAGCGCAGCGGTTTGCCCAGTGCGCGCGCCTGCTCCCAGGCGCTTTGTGTGTTGAGAAAGCTCAACACGCTGCCCGGGCTGAACTCACGGGTCTCGGGGTCGACCCCGCCATTGACGTACTCGATGCTCACCCACTCGGGCGCCTCGACGCGGTACACCAACTGCACGGCGATGGGGGCGTCATTGAGAAACAGCACCGAGCCGATCAAAAACTCCTTGAGCAGCTCCAGCACTTCAGCCAGGCGCTCGGCGCCGGTGGCTGCAAACCCCCAGCGGCGCTGGAACAGGTCGCAATAGATCGCAGCCAGTTCAGTGCTGGAAAACTCGCCGACAGCCCGCACCGCACCGCCCGCTTCTTCCAGCAAGCGCAACTCGCGGCGCTGGTTGTAGCGAAACTTCTTCGAGAGGTCTTCAGGAGTACGCGCCATGGCCAATTGCTCGGCCTGAGGCTTCAGGGTGCTGATGCGCCCTTCGTTCAGCGCCGACAGGTAGCGCCCGCGATGGCGTACCGGCAATTGCGCCTGAGCGGCAATCGGCAGGATGATCTCGGCATTGCCCAGGTCGAACAGGCCTTTCTTGCCGCTGCGCTTGAGCACGTCCTTGGACAAGGCCAGGTCGCGGCCCCAGGTGGCAATCGCCCCCTTGAGCTCGCCGCCCTGCTCCCAGCCCAGGTAACGCACGGGAATCTGCGCCAGGCTGGCCAGCCGCTCGATCACGCGCGGATGAGTGGCCACACTGCCGCCAAAACGCTGCCAGGCCTGGGCGTAAACCTCGGCCTCGACAGGCGCCCAGCCACGTTCACGCCAGCCCTGGAAGCGGTTCAGCATTTAGACCACAGCGTCATAAGGGTCCACGCCGTCCTTGACCACCAGAACGTCTTCCATGATCAAGTACTGCAGGTCGGAACCGAAGAACATGTCCAGCGCGTCTTTCGGCGAGCAGATCATCGCCTCGCCACGACGGTTAAGCGAGGTGTTCAGCGACACGCCGTTGCCGGTCAGCACTTCCAACTCTTTCATCATGTCGTAGTAGCGCGGGTTGTACTCGCGCTTGAGCACCTGGGCGCGGGAGGTGCCATCTTCATGGACCACTTCCGGCACGCGGGTCTTCCACTCTTCCGCCACTTCAAAGGTGAAGGTCATGAACGGCGCAGGGTGATCGACCTTGATCATCTGCGGGGCCACGGTGTCGAGCATCGACGGGCAGAAAGGCCTCCAGCGCTCGCGGAACTTGATCTGGTGGTTGATGCGATCGGCCACGCCGGTGGCGCTTGGGCAGCCGATGATCGAACGGCCACCGAGGGCGCGCGGGCCAAACTCCATGCGGCCCTGGAACCAGGCCACCGGGTTGCCGTCGACCATGATCTTGGCGATGCGCTGGGGCATGTTCTCGATCTTGCGCCAGTTCGGCTTGCTCTCGTGCTTGGCGCACGCGGCAATCACGTCTTCGTTGCTGTAGGACGGGCCGAGGTAGACGTGCTCCATCTTCTCCACCGGCACACCACGGGCGTGGGACACGTAGGCCGCCGCACCAACGGCAGTGCCGGCATCGCCGGACGCAGGCTGTACGAACAGCTCTTTCACGTCGTCACGGGCAATGATTTTCTGGTTCAGCTTCACGTTCAACGCACAGCCGCCCGCGAAGGCCAGCTTGCCGGTGTCCTTGAGGATGTCGCCCAGGTAGTGGTCGATCATCTGCAGGGCCAGCTTCTCGAACAGCGCTTGCATGCTCGCTGCGTAGTGGATGTACGGCTCGTCGGCGATATCGCCTTCGCGCTTCGGACCCAGCCACTCGATCAGTTTTGGCGAGAAGTAGAAGCCCTTGCCCTTCTCTTTATAACGGCGCAGGCCGATGACGTTGGCGTATTCGGTGTTGATCACCAGTTCGCCGTTCTCAAAGGAGGCCAGGCGCGAGAAGTCGTATTTGCTGGCATCGCCGTACGGCGCCATGCCCATGACCTTGAACTCGCCGTCGAGCATCTCGAAGCCGAGGAACTCGGTGATCGCGCCATACAGGCCGCCCAGGGAGTCCGGATCGTAGAATTCCTTGATCTTGTGGATCTTGCCGTTCTCGCCGTAGCCGAAGAACGTGGTGGCGTACTCACCCTTACCGTCGATGCCGAGGATCGCGGTTTTCTCCTGGAAGCCGGAGCAGTGGTAGGCGCTGGAAGCGTGGGCCAGGTGGTGTTCAACCGGCTCGATCTTGATTTTCTTCGGATCGAAGCCCAGTTGCTCCAGGCACCAGACGATCTTGTTGCGATAGCGCTTGTAGCGGCGGTTGCCCATCAGGATTGCGTCGAGAGCGCGGTCCGGGGCGTACCAGTAACGCTTGGCGTAGTGCCAGCGCGCCTCGCCGAACAGGCTGATCGGGGCGAACGGGATCGCGACCACGTCAACGTCGGAAGGCTTGATGCCGGCCTGTTCCAGGCAGAACTTCGCCGATTCGTAGGGCATGCGGTTCTTTGCATGTTTGTCGCGTACGAAGCGCTCTTCTTCGGCGGCCGCGATCAGCTTGCCGTCGATATACAGGGCTGCGGAAGGATCATGGCTAAGGGCGCCGGACAGGCCAAGAATCGTCAATGCCACAGGGGTCTAGCCTCTTTTAGTCTGCATGCAGGCGGGTTGCGCCTGAAAAAAGTGTGCCTCTCGCCTGGGCGAGAAACAGCTAAAGGGCGGGATTATAGCGTAAACACGCCGCGTGATGATCTAGGGAATGTGGTGACCGGTTGTCACTGCACCCTAGCGGTAGATCTCGATACTGCCGTCCTTGCTCTGGCGGTAGATCGTGTAGGGCAGCACCAGCGTGTCCAGCACGCCCGAGGCCACGGCTTCAATGGCGATGACCGGGAAGGCATTGCCCGCGCTGTCCAGCACGCTCTGGTCTTTCAGGCTTTTTTCAGGCCTGGGTTCACCGTTGAGCGTGCAAAACCCGTAGATCACCCCGCTGTAGATACGCGGTACGTTTTCACAGTGACTGCGCGAATCCTTGAGGTTCTGGCTGGCCACGGCGTCCGGGCGAAAAACCGTATTGATGGTTCCGCAACCGGCAAGCGCCAGGCAGATCGCTATCCACCAGACTGTCGACGCAATCCTCACAAACCACTCCTTTTGACCCACAGGCCATGCTCATTGGCTAGGCTGACCACGCTAACATCGATGGCGTTCACAACCCAGCACGGGAATCCGGGTAGACCGCGTAGGACGATTCTCAAATGGTAAAAATCGGCCAAGCCATTAAACTCGCGCCCTTTTGCGCGTCTATGACCTATGCGCCACAGATTTCGGCTGCCCCATGAAAACCCTTGCCCGCTTCACCTTGATACTGCCCAGCCTGCTCTCCTTGAGTGCTCCCGCACAGGCAGATGATGCGCCGCTGATCCTCGACCCCAGCGTGGTCACCGGCTCACGCAGCGCCAGCCCGACCTTCGACCTGCCCTACTCGGTGAACAGCATCAGCCACGAGCAGATCAGCGACGGCCAACTGGGCATCAACGCCTCCGAAGCCTTGTCCCGCGTGCCTGGCCTGGTGGTGCAGAACCGCCAGAATTATGCCCAGGACCTGCAGATTTCCTCCCGTGGCTTCGGCGCCCGCTCGGCGTTTGGCGTGCGCGGCATCAAGCTGATCGCCGATGGCATTCCGGCCAGCACCCCCGATGGCCAGGGCCAGGCAGCGACGTTCAACCTTGATACGGCCGAGCGCATCGAAGTGCTGCGCGGCCCGGCCGCCACCCTGTACGGCAGCAATGCGGGCGGGGTGATCCAGATGTTTTCGCGTGACGGCGAAGGCCCGCCGCGTATCGGCGCCGAGACCCTGGTAGGCAGTGACGGCCTGAGCAAAAACCACCTGACGGCGGAAGGCGCCACGAACGGCGCAGGCTTTGTGCTCGACGCTTCGCGCATGGACACCGACGGCTACCGCGACCACAGCAGCGCACGTCGCGACCAGACCTTTGCCAAGCTCAACGTCCAGCCGGACGATGACAGCAAGCTCGCGCTGATCTACAGCAGCCTGGAACAGAACGGCACCCAGGACCCACTGGGGCAAACCTGGGCAGGTTACAAGGCAGACCCGCGCTCGGTCGCACCGGCAGCGCTGTTGTACAACACGCGCAAAAGTATCGATCATCAGCAAATAGGCATGAATTACGAGCGCTACATCGGCGATGCCACGTTGCAGGTGAATGCCTATACGGGGCGACGGAGTGTGATTCAGTACCTGTCGATCCCAGGGGGTACCGCCGCCGACAAGCGCGGCGGCGTTGTCGACTTCGACCGCACGTTCTACGGCGGCTCCGTCCATTGGCTGCAACCCATCACCAGCGCCCCCGGCGACCTGACCCTGATCACCGGCCTCGACTACGACCGCAGCAGGGATGACCGCCAGGGCTATTCCAACACCGTCAACGGTGTGCACGGCGTCAAGGGCACCCTGGGCCGTGATGAAATCGACACCGCCACCAGCCTCGACCCGTTCGTGCAGGCCAATTGGCTGCTCGGCGACTGGACTCTGCAAGCCGGCCTGCGCCACAGCAGCATGACCATGGACGTGGATGACCACTTCCTCAGCGACGGCAATGACAGCGGCAACAAGACCTACCAGAAGAACACACCGTCAGTCAGCGTCATGTATGCCTTTACCCCCGACCTGCATGGCTATGTGAGCGCGGGCAAGGGGTTTGAAACCCCGACCCAGGCCGAGTCGGCGTATTCCAGCACCGCCAACGGCTTCAACTTTGCGCTCAAGCCATCGGTCAGCAAGCAATATGAAGTCGGCTTGAAGGCCCGTGTCGGCCAAGACACGCGCATTAATGCCGCGCTGTTCCAGATCACCACCGAGGACGAGTTGGTGGTGCAACAATCCGTCGGCGGGCGTACCACCTATCAAAACGCTGGCCGTACCCTGCGTCGAGGTTTTGAATTGGGCCTGGAAAGCCAGTTGAGTGAACAGTGGAGCACCAACCTCGCCTACACCCGCCTGCAAGCCACCTACGACAGTGACTTCGTCAGCGGCGGCACTACCACTGTCGACAAAGGCAACTACCTGCCCGGCGTACCGCAGACCACCTTGTTCGCCGAGTTGAACTGGAAGCCCCGGGACTGGGTCAGCACCGCCCTCGAAGGCCTGTACCGCAGCAAGGTCTACGTCGAAGACACCAACACGCAGCACGCTGCACCCGGCTACAGCGTGTTCAACTGGCGTGCGCGCTTCGAGCAGAAAGTCGAACACTGGACCTTCCACCAGACGTTGCGCCTGGACAACCTGCTGGACCGCCAATACGTCGGCTCGGTGATCGTCGGCGACGGCAATGGCCGCTATTACGAAGCCGCGCCGGGCCGTTCGTGGTATGCGGGCGCTGGCGCCGAATACCAGTTCTAAAGTCACTAAGAAGCAAATGTGTGCGGGCTCAGCCCGCGAAGGCGGTGTGTCAGTCAACTCAAATGCTGGCTGGCCCGCCGCTTTCGCAGGCAAGCCAGCTCCCACATTTGGAGCTGCGCCAGGCTCGGAGATTACGCATGCCGCTAATCACCTGTGGGAGCTAGGTACACCGCTAACTCCCTGTGGGAGCTGGCTTGCCTGCGATGCAGACACCTCGGTGTTTCAGATGTACCGAGCTGATGCTATCGCAGCGGTGCGGCGATCCGACAAGCCAGCTCCCACCGTTGGATCGTGTACAGCCGAATCAGAGTTACTTGGGCAGGCGTTGATCGATCAGTTGGTACAACGCGCTGCTCTCAGGCCAGTTGCGCATGAACCGCGCGCGGTCCTTGGCGTACGCCGGGGCGAAGCTGGTATCGGAGCTGTGTTGGCGCATGGCGTCCAGGTCGATCAGCGACCAACGGTCCTTGTCCCAGAACAGGTTATGGCCCTTGAAATCGCCATGGCTGATGCGCTCGCGGATCAGCTCGGCGAACAAGTGATCCAGGGCCAGCAGTTCATTTTCCGGCGCGGCGCCGCTTTCGACGTAGGGCGCAAAACGCTCGATGATGTCCGGGCCCGCGATCAACTCCGTCACCAGGTAGGCGCGGCTGCGCAGCCAGAAGAAGCGCTTTTCCAGCACGGCCAGCGGCTTGGGCGTGGCGATGCCAAGGAACGCCAGGCGATTGCCCTCGCGCCAGGAATGCCAGGCGCGGCTCGGGCGCCAGAAGCGCTTGAGCCAATGGACGAACCCTTTGATGTTGTAGCGCTTGATCACCAGCGAGCGCCCCGCCACGTCGGTCTTGGCCACCGTCGCGGCACCACCGGTCTTGAAGAGGTGGCCGCTGTCGAGCAGCGTGTCAGCCTGCGCCAGCACCGGCAGCATGGCGGCTTCTTCCTCACGGCGGACCGCACGCAATGCAAACGGCCCACGCACCACACTGAACAGCGTGCACTCACGGCCGACCTTGCTCAGAAAGTCCTTCAAACGCCAGGCGCTGACCTTGCGCACCTGTTTTTCCAAGGCCTCCAACGGCAAGGCATGCTCGCCGTTGGCCAGCAGGTAATACACCAGCAGTTCTTCGGTAAATGGCTCGAGGTTCTTCGGCAACTGGGCAAAAAACACCCCGAGGTTTTCCAGCACACGGTTGCGCGACAGCGGCTTGCCGGCCTCTTCGACGCGAATCCCCGCGCCATCGATCAAATACAGCTTGCCGTCCTGGCGCAGCAGGTTGTCCAGGTGCAGGTCTTCCTGCCACAGGCCCTGGGTATGCATCTGCGCAATTGCCCCCAGCGCTTCGGCCAGCACAGCGGTTTGCTCATCAGCCAACGGCGGCAAGTGCTCTACCGCGTGCCAGGCATCAGCCAGGCTCTCGGCGCCTTCGATAAATTCGAACAGCAGCCAACCGCCCTCACCTTCCTGCAACCCATCGGCCAGCAGCAACGGCGTGGTCAGGCCGTGTTCGGCCAGCAGACGCACGCCGCTGAGTTCACGCTGAAAATGCCGCGCCGCCTTGCTACCCACCAGCAATTTGGCCAGCACCGCACGGCCACGCCAGACGGCCGCGCCCACGTAACGCTCGCCTGGCAGCACGCGCAGCAGGCTGAGCAGTTGCAACTGACCAGGACCCGCCGCATCGGCAAGCTCAATCGTCAACGGCAAACTCGGGGTACGACCGGCGGTTTTCAGCTCGGACAAACGCATCAACGGTTTTCCTTGTGGCTACGGCGGGCGCTCAAACGCTGGTACCACGTGGCGACCAGCGAGCTGTCCGCAGGCTGCTCCAGGTACGCCGCCAACAGCTGGCGCACCTGCGCATCCGACCATTGTGGCGCGCGACGCAACAACGGTTCCAAATCCTTGACCCGATCACGCCAGCCAAAGAGCAGCGGGCGGGTTTTCTCCAGGTCGATCAACTGCGCGGCATAACCGTCAGCGGTGGCCTGCAGGAAAATATGCTTGGGATAAAAACAACCATGCACCTGGCCGACACTGTGCAGTCGGCGCGCAAGCCGACCACAGGCCAGCAGGATCGCGCCGTGCTGGGCATCGCTCAACTGCGGCCATTGTTCCAGCAGGGAATCCAAGTCGTTCCAACCATCCAGCGCACGCGTCAGCAACATTGCGCGGTATTCACCGGCGACCTTACGCTCTCCATAGAACGCTGCTTGCAAGGCAGGAATGCCCAACGAGCGGTACCGGCTGATGTTGCGAAACTCGCGGGAAAAACTCGGCTCGCCAAACGGGCGGTGCAAGCTGCGCGTCAGGTAGTTGCTCTGGCGCTTGAGGTAGTAGCCCAGCCCCTCAAGCTCCAGGCGGAACACGCTGCTCCAACCGCCACGGCTGGTGTTGGGCTCATCCACTGCGTCCAATTGCTTGGCCCACAGGGCATCGAAGGTTGCCAGGCCGTTGCGCTCAAGCAGGGCACGGTCTTCGGCCGCCAGGAAATCACTCATTCGCGTCCCTCGAAAAACTTCACCACATGGCGAATTCGCTGTTTGTCCGACGCCGTCAGGTGCGTGCGTTGGCGATATTGCATGTAGAAACGCAGGCGCTGGGTGGCCGACAAGTGATACTTGGCAACCTTGTCCAGGCAAGCCAGGTCTTTGGTGATGCGGTACTTGAGCCAGAAACCGCGCCAGAAATCACCGTTGGGGCAGTCGATCAGGTACAGGGTCTGCTGGTCATCGATCAACAGGTTGCGCCACTTCAAGTCGTTATGGGTGAAGCGATGATCGTGCATGGTGCGGGTGTATTCAGCGAGCTGGCGACTGACCACATTCACCCACTTGGGGTCCTTGAGCCTTGCATCGCGGCGCTCGGCGAGCGCCGACAAATCCTCGGTTTTAGGCAATTCGCGGGTGATCATCGCACCACGGTCGTACGCCAAACCCTTGCGCTCCAGGCCCCAGGCCACCACGTCTGCGGTGGGAATGCCCCACTTGGCAAAGCGCTTGAGGTTCTGCCACTCGGACTTCACCCGGGGCTTGCCCAGGTAACGGCGCAGGCCCTTGCCGGCCCCGGTGTAGCGCTTGACGTAATAATTGACGCCGCCCCGCTCCACGCGGATCACTTCCGACAACGGGTCACGGGTCAGCTGTTCGCCCTGCAGGGCAAACACCGCTTCAAGGGTTCCAAAATCATCCGCCAGGGCAGCGTAGGCCGGTTCCAAATTCCAACCCGCCATCAGATCGCATCCCCCAAGCGTTGCTTGCGCGCGTAGAGCTTGTCGGCCTTGCGCTGCAGCAGGCTCAAGGACGCCGATTGCTCGGCCAGGACCTGGCGCAGCGGCTGGCGGAAGTAGCCTTTCAGGAAGCGCAGCTTGTCACGGCGCGTCAGGCCGATATCCAGCGCCGAGTAATACAGCGCCGACAAGTCCTTATCGCGCCAGCGCAGCGGCAGGTGCGCACGCAATTGGGCACGGTGCAGGTCGATCACCGACAGCTTGATGTGCTTCGCATCGACAGGTTGCGCGGTGTCCAGCAGGAAGTGGCACAGGTAGCAGTCACGGTGGTTCACGCCGCCACGGTGCATGTCGCCGACCATGCGCGCCAGCTCAAAGGTGAGCGCATGGCGCAACGCAGGCGCGGGCGGCTCGGCCACCCAGTTGATCGTCAGGTCTTCCAGGCTCAGGGTCGGCGCCAGCTCTTCGGTGATAATGAACGAGTGCTGGTCAGCCGGGTTGCTGCCTTTTTCACCGAAGGCCACGCCGGTCATGGTCGGCACGCCGAGTGCTTGCAAGCGATGAATCGCCGCCCATTCAAGGCCAGCGCCGAGCACCGGCAGTTTGGCGGTGATCAGGTTCTTGAAAATCTCGCCCCAGCCAATGCCACGGTGGATCTTCACAAAATACGGCCGGCCATCCACCACGGTACGCAACGTGCGGCGCGCCGCCAGTTCACGGAATACTTCGCCTTGCAGCTTCTCGACTTCGGCAAAGGCATCACGCCCGGCCCATAGCGTCTTGAACGGTTCGGCAAGAATCAACTTCATCGGTTCGGCTCCGCCAGAATCACATCCGCAGCGTGCTGCGGCATGCTGTAGAGGTCGGCCGTCTCGGCGAAGGCCAACCCATTGCGGCCCCAGGCCGCGCGCTGTGCAGTGTCGGTGAGCATGTGCGCCAGGTACTGGTTGAGTTGGTTCTGTTCGAACGGCTCATCCAACACCAGGCCGCTGTCGGCCTCGTTGATGTAGTGGGCATAACCACACACCGCCGAGACCAGTACAGGCAACCCGGCCACCAGGGCTTCGAGCAACACGGTGCCGGTGTTTTCGTTATACGCCGGGTGAATCAACAGGTCGGCCCCCAGCAGGAAACGCGGGATATCACTGCGGCCTTTGAGGAACTGCACGTTGTCCCCCAGGCCCAGTGTGGCGCTTTGCAATTGGAATACTTTGGGGTCGTCCTGGCCGATTACAAACAGGCGCGTGCGTTTTTTCAGTTCAGCCGGCAGTGCGGCCACGGCCTTGAGGCTGCGATCGACACCCTTGGTCTTGAAACCCGAACCGATCTGCACCAGCAGCAAGTCGTCGTCACCCAGGTTGAATTCCTTGCGGAAACCCTCGCGGATTTCGGCCGCATTCGGCGGTGCGCGACGGTCCTGGGCAATGCCCGGCGGCAGCAGGTGGAAGCGCTCCAGCGGCGTGTCGTAGTGTTTGATGAACAGCGGCTGCTGCACTTCGGAAATCATCAGGACTTCAGTCTTGGCGTCCTTGGCAAACACCGCACGCTCGTACTCGGCGAAGTGTTTGTAGCGGCCAAAATAGCGATATAGCGAATGACGCAGGTTTTGTGCCTTGTCTTCAAAGCAGCCATCGGCGGCGTAGTACACGTCCAGGCCGGGCATCTTGTTGAAGCCGATCAAGCGGTCCACCGGGCGTTTGGCCAGGTCGGCTGCCATCCAGGCACTGAGTTTTTCGTTGCGCCGATGGTTGAAGAACGCCTTGACCGGCGCCACCAGCACTTCGAAGCCGGGAGGGACATCGCCTTCCCAGATCAGCGTGTACACACGAATCTGGTGGCCGCGCTGCTGGCACTCCAGGGCGATGCGCATGAAGTCGCGCTGCAAGCCGCCGAAGGGGAAATATTTGTACAGAACAAAAGCCAGTTGCATCAGTGCAGCTCCTCAGCCAGTAACAACGTGCTCAGCCGGCTTGCCACACGCTCAGGGTTCAGGCGCGTGAAGCACAGGGGCGATTCGCGCTTGATGTCGAACCGACGCAGGTCGTCGGCCGTCGGTTGATAGGTACAGGTTTTTTGCAGGCACGGGGCGCAGGGGAAGTCGCTGGCCAGGTGAATCTGGCCCTTGCCGTAGGCGCCGGTGAGGCCGGGGTTGGTCGGGCCGAACAGGGAGATGGTCGGCACATCCAACGCAGCAGCCAGATGACCCAGGCCGGTGTCCACCGCCACACAGGCACGGGCACCCGCCAGTACGCGAGCGACGCCAGCGAGGTTCAACTTGGGCAACACTTCGGCGTTGCTCAAGCCTTTGGCCAGGCGTTCGGCCCGGGCTTTTTCGGCGGCGTTGCCCCACGGCAGCTTGACGTCCACGCCCAGGCGCCCCATGCGCTCGGCCAGCTCTCGCCAGTAGGCTTCGGGCCAGTGCTTGGTGTCCCAGGTGGTGCCGTGCAGCAGCAGCACGAACGGTTTTTTCGGCGGCAGACCGAGCAGTTTGTCGACACTCAGGCCGTAGTCGCCCAGGGCCTTAGGCAGGTCATACCCCAGGGCCACGGCGAACAGCTGGCGCAGACGCTCCACGGCATGCTGCCCACGGGCCACGGCCAGGCGTCGCGAGTAGAAGCGCGCGGCAATGGGTTCGCGGGCGGAGTTTTTGTCGAAACCGGCCACCGGGGCACGCACGTAGCGCGTCAGCCAGGCGCTTTTGAACAAGCCTTGGGCGTCGATCACCAGGTCGTACTTGGTCGACTGAACGCTCTGCTTGAAGCGTCGCCACTCGCCGCTCTTGATGGTTTGCCAGATGTTCTTGCGCCAGCGGCGAATCGCCACCGGGATCACCTTGTCCACCGCAGGGTGCCAGGTGGGGATCTCAGCGAAGCCTTCTTCCACCACCCAGTCGAAACGGATGCCGGGGATCGCCCGCGCCGCATCGGTCAGCGCCGGCAAGGCGTGGATCACATCGCCCAGGGATGAGGTCTTGATTACCAGAACGCGCAAACTATCGGACCTCGACCACAACGCCCTGCAACCGCTGCAAGGCTTCATTCACCGGCTGCGGCAGCAACTGGCGCATGCAGTTGTAGTGGCCAAAACGGCAAGTGCGTTCAAAACACGGGCTGCAGTCCAGGCCCAGGCGCACCACTTCGACCTTATCGGCCAGTGGCGGGGTGAAACCCGGCGAGGTAGAGCCGTACACCGCCACCAACGGGCGGTTCAGCGCTGCAGCCACGTGCATCAGGCCGGAATCGTTGGACACCACCGAATCGGCGCAGGACAGCAGGTCGATGGCCTCGGCCAGCGACGTGTCGCCACTCAGGTTCACGGCCTCTTCACGCAGGCCGGGAATCAGGCGCTGGCGAATGTCTTCGCCCACCGGATGGTCCTTCTTCGAACCAAACAGCCACACTTGCCAGCCTTCGCGGATCTTGGCCTCGGCGACCTTGGCGTAATGCTCGGACGGCCAACGCTTGGATTCGCCGAACTCGGCACCGGGGCACAGGGCCAACACCGGGCGGTCCAGGGTCAGGCCGAACTTGGCCAGCGCCGCATCGCGGCTGACCGGGTCGATCTCAAGGCTCGGGCGTGGATACGGCTGTGGCAATTCGGCGCCCGGCTCATAGGCCAGGGCCATGAAGCGCTCGATCATCAGCGGGTAGCGCGCCTTGTCCAGGGTGCGCACGTCGTTGAGCAGCACGTAGCGAAACTCGCCGCGCCAGCCGGTGCGCTTGGGGATGCCGGCAAAATACGGCACCAGCGCCGACTTGAGCGAGTTGGGCAGCAGGATCGCCTGGTCATACTGGCCGGCCAGGGATTTGCCGATGCGACGGCGGGTTGCCAGCTCCAGCGCGCCATGGCCGAGCGGAAAGCTCAAGGCCTTGCGCACTTCGGGCATGCGCTCAAGGATCGGGCGGCTCCACTCCGGGGCGAGCACGTCGATCTGGCAGTCTGGATGGCGCAGGCGCAGGCACTGGAACAGTGTCTGTGCCATCACCATGTCACCGACCCAACTGGGCCCAACGATCAGAATATTCATGTAGTTTCCACAAACGATACGGGGAGGCTAATGCCTCCCCGCCTCGATAATTTCTGTAGGAGAAGAATGATTGTAGGAGCTGGCTTGCCAGCGATAACGTCCGAAAGATCACCATGGATTCCAAGGGCCTCAATCGCCGGCAAGCCGGCTCCTACCGTTGACTCAACTTAACCCCAGTTCTTTCCAGATCCGCATCACCTGGCGCCGTTCGTCGGCAAACTGATCCCCGGCGACTGTGCCGGCCTCGTTCTGCAAGGCCTGGCGATGCGCGGCGGAACGGTAGGCCTTGTACACCTCACGCAGCAGGTGGGCATCGGCGGCAGGCATCAGCCCGACCTGCTCCAGGCCCTCCAGAATGCGGATATTGTCGGTATAGCGCAGCAACGATGGATGTTGCGCAGACCACGCCAAAGCCGCGTATTGCACCATAAATTCAATATCGACGATACCTCCGGCATCCTGCTTGAGGTCGAACACCGCCGTGGGCTCGAAGGCATTGGCGCCGGTGCCGGCCGCCGTGGTCTTGGTGCCCAGGTTGTCACGCATCTTGGCACGCATCTCACTGACTTCCTGGCGCAGCTTCTCCAGGTCACGCTCACGCCCCAGCACGTTGGCCCGCACCTGCTCGAATGCGCGGCCCACATCCTGGCTGCCCACCAGCACCCTCGCGCGAATCAAGGCCTGATGTTCCCAGGTCCAGGCTTCATTTTGTTGATAGCGGTCAAACGCACCGAGCGAACTCACCAGCAAACCGGATGCGCCGGAAGGACGCAGGCGCATATCCACTTCATAGAGCTGCCCGGAGTTGGTCTGGGTCGTCAGCAAATGAATGATCCGCTGACCCAGGCGCGTGAAGAATTGCGCGCCATCGATCGGCTTGGCACCGTCGGTTTCAGCTTGCGGGTCGCCGTCATGGATAAACACCAGGTCCAGGTCCGAACCATGCCCCAGTTCGATCCCGCCGACTTTCCCATAACCGACAATGATGAACCCAGGATCGCACAACGTACCGTCCAGCCGTTGCGGCGAGCCGTGACGCGCAACGGTCTGGCGCCATGCCAGGGCCAGCACTTGTTCGAGGATGGCTTCGGCGAGCCAGGTCAGGTAGTCGCTGACCTTCATCAATGGCAGGCTGCCAGCGATTTCCGACGCCGCGACGCGCAGGCGATGGGCCAGTTTGAAGTGGCGCAGGGCCTCCATCTGCTGCTCAAGGTCATCCTCGGGGATGCGCGTGAGGCGCTCGCGCAATTCGGCGGCGAGTTCCGGCGCCAAGGGCGGCTTGAACAGGCGGCCTTCGTTGAGCAATTCGTCCAGCAACAATGGGAAACGCGTGATCTGTTCGGCGATCCACGGGCTGGCGGCGCACAGGGTCAATAGTCGACGCAGGGCGTCGGGGTTTTCCGTGAGCAGCACCAGATAAGCGGAACGACGGGCGACGGCTTCGACCAGCGGCAGCACACGCTCCAACACCAGGTCCGGGTTGGCATGCTCGACAGCCTGAGCCAATAAACGTGGGATAAACGCATCCAGGCGCTCTCGGCCCAGGCGCTGCATGGCACGCAGCTGCGGGCTGCTGCGCAGGCTGGTCAAGGCTTTCAGGGCTTTGGGCGCGTCGGTAAAGCCACCCTCGGCCAACTGGCGACAGGCAGCGTCTTCATCTTGGGATTCTTCCCACAGCGGCAACCACTCACCGCCCACAACCAGTTCGCTTTCTTCACCCTCTTCTTCATCCGGGTCGGCGATGACCTGGCGGAAATGCCAGTCAATGCGGCCGCGCCAGTCCATCAGGCGCTCATGGAAGCTCGCCCAATCGGCAAAACCCAGCATAAAGGCAATGCGCGCCTGGTCCTCGGGACTGTCGGGGAGCATCTGGGTCTGACGGTCGGCAATCGCCTGGATAGCGTGTTCGGTGTAGCGCAGGAACTCATAGCCATTGCGCAACTCGGCGATCACCGCCGGCGGCAGGTAGCCCTGGCCTTCCAGGGTGCCGAGCACCTTGAGCAATGGTCGTTGCTGCAGGCTGAGGTCGCGGCCGCCGTGGATCAGCTGGAACGCTTGGGCGATGAACTCCACTTCGCGAATGCCGCCCGCCCCCAGCTTGATGTTGTCGGCCATGCCCTTGCGCCGCACTTCCTGCTGGATCAGCTGCTTCATGGTGCGCAGCGCTTCGATGGCGGAAAAGTCCAGGTAACGGCGGTAGACGAACGGTCGCAGCATGTCGAGCAACTGCGCGCCGGCCACCTGGTCACCGGCCACTACGCGCGCCTTGATCATGGCGTAACGTTCCCAGTCCCGGCCCTGGTCCTGGTAGTACTGCTCCAGCGCGTTGAAGCTGAGCACCAACGCGCCGGCCGAACCGTAGGGGCGCAGGCGCATGTCGACACGGAATACAAAGCCGTCGACGGTCATCGGGTCGAGGGCTTTGATCAATTTTTGACCCAGGCGAATGAAAAATTCCTGGTTGTCCAGGGCGCGCTTGACCCCCACGGTTTCGCCGCCTTCGGGGTAGGCGAAGATCAGGTCGATGTCGGAGGAGAGGTTCAGCTCCACAGCACCGAGCTTGCCCATGCCGAGGATGACCATGTGCTGCGCCTCGCCGCTGCGCCGCCCGGTGGGTGTACCGAACTGCACGCAGTGGCGCTGGTACAGCCATTGGTAGGCCTGGTCGATGCTGGCGTCGGCCATGTCGGAGAGGTCACGACAGGTTTGCACCAGGTCGGCCTGGCGCGTCAGGTCGCGCCAGATGATGCGCACCTGCTGGCGGGTGCGCTGGCGACGCAGCACGCGGCCCAACTCATCTTCTGTTTCGGCCTGTTGCACGGCGGCGGCGATCTGCCCGCACAGCTCGTCGGGCGCAAAGCCGCGGTCCAACTCACCCCAGGCCACTAGCTCGAGCAACATCAAAGGGTCACGAAGGCTCTGTTCAATGACGAAATCACTGGCGGCGCACACGCGGGCGAAGTCGGCCCACCGTTGCGGCGTCCACGCAGAAAGTCCATGATCGTCGTCCAGCGCGGCCACTGCGTCACGAAATGACTGCTCGGCCCGCTGGGCAAAAGGCAAGAGAACGGCCGGCAGTTCGGCCAGCGTGGGAAGGCTCATGGTCTATCCTTGTTCGGCGCGTAAAAGGCGTGTTGCCGTGAAGGCAAGAACCACGCTTGGTGAAGGACTGTCGAACAAAGGTGAGAAATAGCTGAAATTAATTTCATTTTGGCAGCCAGCATCAAACTTTCACCTTTTCTTGTTCGCAAAAGATCAACAATAACGATTATGCTCACCAGCCAGACCGAGCCATACGCTCAGTCTTGTGTAGTTTTACTACTCGTATATACATTCGAAAGGCTGAAATGGCCGACGATTTGTAGTAAAACTACAGGACGCCGAAGCAACCTTCGGCCATCCAAGAATTTATGTCGTCTGCCCACAAGGCCAGTCGCAAACTCAGGCAACCGATTCTGGTAGCCTTTCCGCCCTGGAGCAAGCCATGCAAGACCTCGATCCCGTCGAAACCCAGGAATGGCTGGACGCCCTGGAATCGGTTCTCGACAAAGAAGGCGAAGACCGTGCTCACTACCTGATGACCCGTATGGGCGAACTCGCGACCCGCAGCGGCTCGCAACTGCCCTACGCCATCACCACGCCATACCGCAACACCATCCCCGTTACCCACGAAGCACGCATGCCTGGCGACCTGTTCATGGAACGCCGCATTCGCTCGCTGGTACGTTGGAACGCCATGGCGATGGTAATGCGCACGAACTTGAAAGATTCGGACCTGGGCGGTCACATCTCCAGCTTCGCTTCCAGCGCAACCCTGTATGACATCGGCTTCAACTACTTCTTCCAGGCCCCGACCGACGAACACGGTGGCGACCTGATCTACTTCCAGGGCCACACCTCCCCAGGCGTCTACGCCCGTGCGTTCATGGAAGGCCGCATCACCGAAGAACACATGAACAACTTCCGCCAGGAAGTGGACGGTAACGGCCTGTCGTCGTACCCGCACCCTTGGCTGATGCCTGATTTCTGGCAGTTCCCGACTGTATCCATGGGCTTGGGCCCGATCCAGGCGATCTACCAGGCTCGCTTCATGAAGTACCTGGAAGCCCGTGGCTTCATCCCTGAAGGCAAGCAGAAAGTCTGGTGCTTCCTGGGCGACGGCGAGTGCGACGAGCCGGAATCCCTGGGCGCCATCTCCCTGGCTGGCCGCGAGAAGCTGGACAACCTGATCTTCGTCATCAACTGCAACCTGCAGCGCCTCGACGGCCCGGTTCGCGGCAACGGCAAGATCATCCAGGAACTCGAAGGCGTGTTCCGCGGTGCTCAGTGGAACGTGACCAAAGTCATCTGGGGCCGTTTCTGGGACCCACTGCTGGCCAAAGACGTCGACGGCATCCTGCAACGTCGCATGGACGAAGTCATCGACGGCGAGTACCAGAACTACAAGGCCAAAGACGGCGCGTTCGTGCGTGAACACTTCTTCAACACGCCTGAACTCAAGGCGATGGTTGCAGACCTTTCCGACGACGAGATCTGGAAACTCAACCGTGGCGGCCACGACCCGTACAAGGTCTACGCGGCGTACCACGAAGCGGTGAACCACAAAGAACAACCGACCGTCATCCTGGCCAAGACCATCAAGGGTTATGGCACCGGTGCCGGCGAAGCGAAGAACACAGCGCACAACACCAAGAAAGTCGATGTCGACAGCCTGAAGTTGTTCCGCGACCGCTTCGACATCCCGGTCAAGGACGAAGAGCTGGAGAACCTGCCGTTCTTCAAGCCAGAGCCGAACAGCGCCGAGGCCCGTTACCTGGCCGAGCGCCGCGCCGCACTGGGTGGTTTCGTGCCACAGCGTCGCGCCAACAGCTTCAGCGTACCGACGCCAGACCTGAGCACCCTCAAGGCCATCCTCGACGGCTCGGGCGACCGTGAAATCTCCACCACCATGGCTTTCGTGCGCATCCTGGCGCAGCTGGTCAAGGACAAGGACATCGGCCCGCGCATCGTGCCGATCATCCCGGACGAAGCCCGTACCTTCGGTATGGAAGGCATGTTCCGTCAGTTGGGCATCTACTCCTCCGTCGGCCAGCTCTACGAGCCAGTCGATAAAGACCAGGTGATGTTCTACAAGGAAGACAAGAAGGGCCAGATCCTCGAAGAAGGCATCAACGAAGCGGGCGCCATGAGCTCCTTCATCGCTGCCGGTACTTCGTACTCCAGCCACAACCAGCCGATGCTGCCGTTCTACATCTTCTACTCGATGTTCGGCTTCCAGCGTATTGGCGACCTGGCGTGGGCAGCAGGCGACAGCCGTACCCGTGGCTTCCTGATCGGCGGTACCGCCGGCCGTACCACGCTGAACGGCGAAGGCCTGCAACACGAAGACGGTCACAGCCACATCCTGGCTGCCACCATCCCGAACTGCCGCACCTTTGATCCAACCTACGGCTATGAGCTGGCGGTGATCATCCAGGACGGCATGAAGAAGATGACCGAAGAGCAGCAGGACGTTTTCTACTACATCACCGTGATGAACGAGTCCTACCAGCAGCCTGCAATGCCGGCTGGCGTGGAAGAAGGCATCATCAAGGGCATGTACCTGCTCGAAGAAGACACCAAGGAAGCAGCGCACCACGTGCAGCTGATGGGCTCCGGCACCATCCTGCGCGAAGTGCGTGAAGCGGCGAAGATCCTGCGTGAAGAGTTCAACGTCGGCGCTGACGTGTGGAGCGTAACCAGCTTCAACGAACTGCGTCGCGATGGCCTGGCCGTAGAGCGTCACAACCGCCTGCACCCTGGCCAGAAGCCACAGCGCACCTTCGTTGAAGAGTGCCTGACCGGCCGTAAAGGCCCGGTGATCGCTTCGACCGACTACATGAAACTGTTTGCTGAACAAATTCGCCAGTGGGTCCCGTCCAAGGAATTCAAAGTCCTGGGCACCGACGGTTTCGGCCGCAGTGACAGCCGCAAGAAGCTGCGTCACTTCTTCGAAGTTGACCGTCACTTCGTGGTGTTGGCAGCCCTGGAAGCCTTGGCTGACCGTGGTGAGATCGAACCTAAGGTGGTAGCAGACGCTATCGTCAAGTTCGGGATCAACCCGGAAAAACGCAACCCACTGGACTGCTGAGGAGACTTTTTGTGAGCGAACTCATTCGCGTACCTGACATCGGCAGCGGTGAAGGTGAAGTAATCGAGCTGTTTGTGAAGGTCGGCGACACCGTCGAAGCCGACCAGAGCATCCTGACCCTGGAGTCGGACAAGGCGAGCATGGAAATCCCTGCTCCCAAGGCCGGCGTGGTCAAGAGCTTGAAAGTGAAGCTGGGCGACCGCCTGAAAGAAGGCGACGAACTGCTTGAGCTGGAAATCGAAGGTGCCGCTGATGCGGCCCCTGCGGCGGCTCCTGCTGCCGCTGCTGCACCCGCGCCGGCTGAAAAGCCTGCTGCTGCCGAGGCCCCTGCGGCCCCGGCTGCTGCTCCGGCCGCAGCCTCTGTCCAGGACATTCACGTCCCGGACATCGGTTCGTCGGGCAAGGCCAAGATCATCGAGCTGCTGGTCAAGGTCGGCGACACCGTCGAAGCCGACCAGTCGCTGATCACCCTGGAGTCCGACAAGGCCTCCATGGAAATCCCTTCGCCGGCTGCCGGCGTGGTGGAAAGCATCGCAGTCAAGCTGGAAGACGAAGTCGGCACTGGCGACTTCATCCTCAAGCTGAAAGTACAAGGCGCCGCTCCGGCTGCGGCTCCAGCACCGGCAGCTGCGCCTGCTGCCAAGGCTGAAGCGGCTCCGGCCGCTGCCGCACCTGCACCGGCTGCAAAAGCTGAAGCCGCACCGGCCCCTGCTGCCGCACCTGCGCCAAGCGGTGCCAAGGTTCACGCCGGCCCTGCCGTGCGTCAGTTGGCCCGCGAGTTCGGCGTTGAGCTGAGCGCTGTCGCGGCCAGCGGTCCTCACGGCCGTGTGCTGAAGGAAGACGTGCAGGCTTACGTCAAAGCCATGATGCAGAAAGCCAAGGAAGCGCCGGCTGCCGGCGGCGCTACCGGTGGTTCGGGCATTCCGCCGATCCGCACCGTCGACTTCAGCCGCTTCGGCGAAATCGAAGAAGTGCCGATGACCCGCCTGATGCAAATCGGCGCGGCTGGTCTGCACGCCAGCTGGCTGAATATCCCGCACGTGACCCAGTTCGACCAGGCCGACATCACCGACCTGGAAGCTTTCCGCGTTGCGCAGAAAGCCGTGGCCGAAAAAGCCGGCGTGAAACTGACCGTGCTTCCTCTGCTGCTCAAGGCCTGTGCGCACCTGCTCAAGGAACTGCCAGACTTCAACGCCTCGCTGGCGCCAAGCGGCAAAGCAATCATCCGCAAGAAGTACGTGCACATCGGCTTTGCCGTCGACACTCCAGATGGCCTGCTGGTACCGGTCATCAAAAACGTCGACCAGAAGAGCCTGCTGCAACTTGCCGCTGAGGCCGCTGCACTGGCTGCCAAGGCCCGCGACAAGAAGCTCACGCCGGACGACATGCAGGGCGCCTGCTTCACCATTTCCAGCCTCGGTCACATTGGCGGCACTGGCTTCACGCCAATCGTCAACGCGCCGGAAGTGGCGATCCTGGGTGTGTCCAAGGCTACTATCCAGCCAGTCTGGGACGGTAAAGCGTTCCAGCCGAAGCTGATGTTGCCACTGTCGCTGTCCTACGATCACCGTGTGATCAACGGCGCCGCTGCTGCTCGCTTCACGCAGCGCCTGAGCCAACTGCTCAACGACATCCGCACCATCCTGCTGTAAACCACAACGGGCCTCCCCTTCACCGGGGAGGCCCTGTTACACCGATTTCCGAGCGCCACGCTCGTACCTCAACCCCGCCACTTGGCGGGGCTTTTTTTGCCTGTTTGTTAGACAAGAAAACCGGGCTTGTACACCTTCCATCACCCCGATTGCAGAAATCCCCCGAGCAGCCGATAACCCCCTTATAGCACTTAGCCTTCATCCTCTCTTGTCAGCCCGCGCCGCATGATGCAACCTTGCCGCAGGCAACAGAAAAGAGGGCGTGAGCCCGGCGCCGTGCGCGTAATTTCAAGTGAGTTCCCCCCATGAAAAGCCAACCCGATGTCGCCCGTATGGCGGCCGAGGTCGTGACGCAGTTACCGGTGCCTTCGCGCCTCGGTATGCTGCGTTTCGAGCGGCTTAATGAGGCGAGTTGGGCCCTGCTGTACCTCGACCCCAATTGCGAGCGCCAATTCGGCCTGCCGGCGGTCGAACTCTGTGCCCTGATCGGCACCCCTTACGCCAGCCTGATGGAACCTCAGGCGCGGTATCAGTTGCACGACACCATTCAGCAACAACTGACCCAGAGCCCCCATTACCTGGTGCGCTACACCCTGCACACCAGCGACGGCCCCCTGAGCCTGCTGGAAATGGGCGAAGCCTACAAACAACACAATCGTCACCTGTTGCGCGGCTACCTGATGGTGGTCGACGGCCTGTTCAGCGAAATGCCCTACGTGGCCCCGAGCGCCGACCTGGAAAACCAGAACAGCCGCCTGCAGATCGCCCTGGAGCTCAACCAGCGCGCCCAACAGGAACAACTGCAGCACCTGGAGCGGGTGCGCGCCCAGCAAGAGCTGATCCTGCTGCTGGCCCGCCAGCGCTACACCACCAACAATTCGCTGCAGGAAGCCGCCGAGCTGATCACCCGCAGCGCTTGCGATATCTATGAGATCGATTGCGCCAGCATCTGGAACCTCGAAGGCCAGCGCCTGGTGCCGATCTCGGCCTATCGCCGTGCCGACCAGCAGTACCACTTGCCCGAAGCGATCGACGCCAGCGGCTTCCCGGATTACCTCGAGGCCCTGCAGACCAGCCGCGCCATCGACGCCACCAATGCCCTGCGTGACCCACGCACCCGGGAAATGGCCGAGAGCCTGCGCGACAACGACATCCACGCGATGCTCGACGCCAGTATCCGCGTCGACGGCCAAGTCGTCGGTGTGTTGTGCCTGGAACAGGCCGGCAGCCCGCGCGCCTGGCAGGCGGACGAAATCGCGTTTGCCGGCGAGCTGGCCGACCAGTTTGCGCTGGTGATCAACAACCACAACCGCCGCACTGCCACCAGCGCCCTGCACCTGTTCCAGCGTGCCGTGGAGCAAAGCGCCAACGCCTTTCTGCTGGTCAACTGCGACGGCGTGGTGGAGTACGTCAACCCCAGCTTTACCGCGATCACCCAGTACAGCGCCGAAGAAGTCCACGGCCACCGCCTGGCGCAACTGCCGGCGCTGGAGAACCTTAGCGAGTTGCTGTTCGATGCGCCGTCGAGCCTGGCCAAGAGCAACAGCTGGCAGGGCGAGTTCAAGAGCCGGCGCAAGAACCTGGAACCCTACTGGGGCCAGTTGTCGATTTCCAAGGTGTATGGCGACAACCGCGAGTTGACCCACTACATCGGTATCTACGAAGACATCACCCAGACCAAGCTGGCGCAACAGCGCATCGAACGCCTGGCCTACACCGACAACCTGACCAACCTGGGCAATCGCCCGGCGTTCATCCGCAACCTGGATGAACGCTTTGCCCGCGACAGCGACAGCCCGATCAGCCTGCTGCTGGTGGACATCGACAACTTCAAGCGGATCAACGACAGCCTCGGCCACCAGACCGGCGACAAGCTGCTGATCAGCCTGGCACGTCGCTTGCGCAACAGCTTGAGCGCGGGCGGCAGCCTGGCGCGTTTCGCCAGTAATGAATTTGCCGTGCTGCTGGACGACACCGACCTTGAGAGCGGCCAGCAGGTCGCCAGCCAGCTGCTGACGACCCTCGACAAGCCGATGTTCGTCGACAATCAATTGATCAGCGTCACCGGTTCCGTGGGCCTGGCCTGTGCACCGCTGCATGGCCGCGACCCGCAGACCCTGATGCGTAACGCGGGCCTGGCCCTGCACAAGGCCAAGGCCAACGGCAAACATCAAGTGCAGGTGTTTACCGAAGCGCTGAACGCCGAGGCCAGCTACAAGCTGTTCGTGGAAAACAACCTGCGACGCGCCCTGACGCAAAACGAACTGGACGTGTTCTACCAGCCCAAGCTGTGCCTGCGCAGCGGTCGCCTGCTGGGCATGGAAGCGCTGCTGCGCTGGAACCATCCGGAAAAGGGCATGATCCGCCCCGACCAGTTCATCAGCGTGGCTGAAGAGACCGGGTTGATTATCCCGATCGGCAAATGGATCGCGCGCCAGGCCTGCCGCATGAGCAAGCAACTGAGCGCCGGTGGCATGGGCAATCTGCAGGTGGCGATCAACCTGTCGCCCAAGCAGTTCTCCGACCCTGACCTGGTGGCCTCGATCGCCACGATCCTCAAGGAAGAACAACTGCCGGCCAGCCTGCTGGAGCTGGAGCTGACCGAAGGCCTGCTGCTGGAAGCCACCGAAGACACGCGCTTGCAGCTTGATCAATTGAAGAGCTTTGGCCTGACCCTGGCCATGGACGACTTCGGCACGGGTTACTCGTCGCTGAGCTACCTGAAAAAATTCCCCATCGACATCATCAAGATCGATCGCAGCTTTATCCACGAGATCCCGGACAACCAGGACGACATGGAAATCACCTCAGCGGTGATCGCCATGGCCCACAACCTCAAGCTCAAGGTGGTGGCCGAAGGTGTCGAAACCTCCGAGCAACTGGCGTTCCTGCGCCGGCACCGTTGCGACGTGGGCCAGGGCTACCTGTTCGACCGGCCTATCCCCGGTGGGGAGCTGCTGGAGAAGCTTAAACGCTACCCACGCGGGCCAATCGCCTGACAGCGCTGTAACACTCGGGCACACTGCCTGTCTGAATATTTACCGCTAACTCAACCTGACGAGAGGACTGATCATGGTCTTGCGCTCGGAAATTCTGGTGAACAAAAACGTGCTGCCTACTCAAGAACAAGCTTTGCCTGGCCGTGAAACGCCGATGGCACTGCCAGAGACACATTTCGTCAACGGCAACCCACTGCTCGGTCCGTTCCTCGATGACGTCGGCTTTGCCATCTTCGGCCTGGGCTGCTTCTGGGGCGCCGAACGGCGGTTCTGGCAGCGCGACGGCGTGGTCAGCACGGTGGTGGGTTATGCCGGTGGCTACACGCCGAACCCGACCTATGAAGAAGTCTGCTCAGGCCTGACCGGCCACAGCGAAGTGGTGCTGGTGGTGTACGACCAGGCCAAGGTGAAATACGAAGACCTGCTGAAGATGTTCTGGGAACTGCACAACCCCACCCAGGGCATGCGCCAGGGCAACGACATCGGCAGCCAGTACCGCTCGGTGATCTACGCGACAACGCCGGAGCAATTGGCGGCAGCGCAGGTCAGTGCCGAGGCGTATCAGGGTGAACTGACCAAGGCCGGTTTGGGTGTGATCACTACGGAAATCGAAGAAGCGCCGACGGTGTACTTCGCCGAGGCGTATCACCAGCAGTACCTGGCGAAGAACCCACAGGGCTATTGCGGGATTGGCGGCACGGGCGTGACTTGCCCGATCTGAAGCCAAAAGCATCGCGGGCAAGCCCGCTCCCACCTTGGAATGCATTCCAAATGTGGGAGCGGGCTTGCCCGCGATAGCGCTTCTGACGGGTAACTGTTTACTCGGCGATCAGCCAATCCATCTGCCACCCACCCTGGGTCTGGCCAAGCTTCTTGGACAGCCACGGCAGTAGCTCGCGCAGTTCCTCTTCCAGGCCCCATGGCGGGTTGGCAATCGCCAGGCCCGAGCCGGTCAGGGTGTTGGGCGTGTCCAGCGGATGCACCAGCAACTCCACACGCAACAACTTTGGCGCGCCGGTGCCGGCCAGGTCCTGGTAGAAGCGACGCAACATGCGCTGGTCCTTCACCGGGTACCAGATCGCCGCGACGGTCTGGCGCATGCGACCGACCGCCTCCTTGAGCGATGCCGCACACCGCTGCATCTCGTCGAGTTTCTCGAACGGTGGGTCGATCAGCATCAACGCGCGTTTTTCCGGCACCGGCAGCAAGGCACGCGGCACATGCCAGCCTTCGCCCAGGTGCACTTTGACGCGACGGTCACCCTTCATGTTGTCCTTGAGCAACACGCCGTCGTCCGGATGTTTCTCATTGAGCAGCACGCGGTCCTGGGGGCGCGTCAGGCGGCGAGCAAGCTCCGGCGAACCGGGGTAGTAGCGTAACTGGCCATCCGGGTTCATTTCGTGCAGCACGCGCATGTAGTCGGCGGTCAGGGGCGGCAGGTCGCTTTCGCCCCACAGGCGCGCAATGCCTTCCAGGTACTCACCGGTGCGGTTGGCCTGGTCACCCTGCAGGTCGTACAGGCCGATGCCAGCGTGGGTGTCGAGGTAGGCGAACGGCTGCTCCTTGCGCGACATCAGGGCGATGAGGCGGGTCAAGGTCAGGTGTTTGAAGACATCGGCGTGATTGCCGGCGTGAAAGGCGTGACGATAATTCATGGTTGCTCCTGCGCAGGGGGCGAAGTTTACCTTCTACAGGGGCAAAGGTGCAGGGCTGCGTGTCGGGCGGGGCATATGCCGTAAACGGAGGAGGAATGCTTAAAACGGTCTAATCGGTTATGGGGGAGCGGGCTTGCCCGAGATGCGGGCGGCAGGGTATTACCAACGCACCGCGTTGATGCTATCGCCGGCAAGCCGGCGCCTACAGTGTCGCGGCGCCCATGGAATCCAAGGAGGTCAGTCACCATCATGAAAGACGCAACCATCGCCCTGCACCACGGCTTCAAATCGGACCCGACCACCAAGGCCGTCGCCGTACCGATCTACCAGAACGTGGCCTTCGAGTTCGATAACGCCCAGCACGGTGCCGACCTGTTCAACCTCGACGTGCCCGGCAATATCTACACGCGCATCATGAACCCCACCAACGACGTGCTGGAGCAGCGCCTCGCCGCCCTCGAAGGCGGTATCGCAGCGTTAGCGGTGTCAGCCGGCAGTGCCGCGATCCACTACGCCATCCAGACCCTCACCCGCGCCGGCGACAACATTGTCACCACGCCACAGTTGTACGGCGGCACCTACACGCTGTTTGCCCATTTGCTGCCCAGCTTCGGCGTCGACGTGCGCTTCGCCCGCGATGATTCTGCCGAAGCCATCGCCGAGTTGATCGACGACAACACCAAGCTGGTGTACTGCGAAAGTATCGGCAACCCCGCTGGCAATATCATCGACCTCGAAGCCCTGGCAACGGTGGCTCACGCCCGTGGCGTGCCTTTGGTCGTGGACAACACCGTGGCCACGCCGATCCTGTGCAAGCCCATTCAGTTCGGCGCCGATATCGTAGTGCACTCGGTCACCAAATACATTGGCGGCCACGGCAACTCCCTGGGCGGTGTAATCGTCGACAGCGGCACCTTCCCCTGGACCGACTACCCGGAGAAATTCCCCGGCCTCAACAACCCCGAGCCGGCCTATCACGGCGTGGTCTACACCGAAAAATTCGGCCCCGCCGCCTTCATCGCCCGCGCCCGCACCGTGCCACTGCGCAATACCGGCGCAGCCCTGGCCCCGATGAACGCTTTCCTGTTGCTGCAAGGCCTGGAAACCCTGGCCCTGCGCATGGAGCGCCACACTGAAAACGCCCTGAAAGTCGCGCAGTTCCTGCAAGGCCATGCCGCCGTGGAGTGGGTCAGCTATGCCGGCCTACCGGACCACCCGCACCACGAACTGGCGCAGAAATACCTGCAAGGCAAACCGTCGGCGATCCTCTCGTTCGGCCTCAGAGGAGGCTACCAGGCCGGCGTGCGCTTCTACGACGCACTGCAAATCTTCAAGCGCCTGGTGAACATTGGTGATGCCAAGTCCCTGGCCTGCCACCCCGCCTCCACCACCCATCGGCAGATGAACGAACAAGAGCAGGCCAAGGCCGGCGTAAAGCCAGAGATGATCCGCCTGTCAGTGGGCATCGAAGCCATCGAAGACTTGATCGAAGACCTGCAACAGGCACTGGCTTCAACTCAGCTCTGAAGCCAGGTAGTCGGCCAGCGCTTCATGGCTGATTCCCGGCGTGCGCGTGAAATAGGCGACCTTGTGCTGCTGGGTCGTCGGCGTGAAGGCGCTGTAGAGGTCGGGGCGCTGCTCTTCGAGCCATTGCAGCAGGTTTCCGATCAGGGTGTGCGGTGATTGCTCGGCCAGGTGCGCCAATAACGGTGCAGGTACTTTCCACCAAGGGCTGGCTTTAGCAGCTGTGGCCGGGCCAGCCGCAGTGGTCAGCGACTGGCCATTGATCAAGTAGCGCTGGAAAACCGGCAATATTTCAGCCCCACACTGCTGAAGGATCGGCAGAACCTGAGCGCCATCCCAGAAACGCAAAAACACCTCTTGGCCGTCGGGCAGGTAGACCTTCGTAAGGCTTTGCAAATTCGCAGCCACGGTTTCCAACGAGCAGGACGATACCGCCAGCCAACCCCAGTCGGTTGATTCGGTGGCTGCTAGCCAATCGAAGAAGGGGCTGTTGGGCTCGATGATACCGACATAAGGCATCACCTCACGCCACTCGGCATAGGCCGTGCCCGCCCAGATCGACTCTGGTGCCATCCCCCCTGACACTGTTCGCCAAGCCTCCAGAGGCTTGGCGTCGCTGGCATTGCCCAGCACTGCAAAGAGCTGTTCCTCAGGCTGCAGAGGATGTTGTGCCAGCCAAGCGCGGGGAGCCAACGGTTGATCCATGTGGGTAAATTCCTTTTCGAGTTGGATTGCTTGCTGTGTCATGGGATATCGCACTGCCCGTTCTTACAACGCTCGCACTCCTCGCAAAACGGCGCACTGCGCTTGAGACTGGCCACTTGTACCGCGCTGAGCGGTGCAGGTATCACCGCCAGCAATTTCTCCGTGAGTCCCGGCTTCAAAGGCGAAGCGCCCACGGCAGGCACCCCACCCAGCATGATCGGCACACTGCTGAAAATCCCTGCCGCCGACAACGTGATCGACTGCCCACCGGCCTGAATCGTCACGATGGCCCCCGCATCAATCACGACGCTTTGCCCTGCACCGATCTGGATGGTTCGCCCTGCACGCATCTGCTGCGAACCGCCGACCACCAGGTGGTCATCCTGCTTGAGCTCAGTCAGGCGATTGCCGTGGGTGATGCGTTGTTCCTCACCTTGCAATTCATGGTGCGACTCACCGCCCACCTTCACCTGGCGCCGGTTATCCACCTGCACCTGCTGGTCATTCAGCACATGCTGGGTCCAATCCCGCTGGGCACGCAGGTAGATTTCCTCGGCGCCTTTGCGGTCTTCAATGCGCAGTTCGTTGTAGCCACCACCGCCGGGGCTGCTGTGGCTACGCCAGATACTGCGGGTCTTTTCCGCAGGCAGGTCGAGAGGCACCGGGGTCGCCGCATTCGGCAGGCAGCCCATCACCACCGGCATGTCCAGGTCGCCATTGACGAAGCCCACCAGCACTTCCATCCCGACCCAAGGGATAAGCACCGAGCCGTAGCGGTCATGCGCCCAACCGGTAGCCACTCTCAGCCAACAACTGGAATGCTCGTTGTGTTCCCCCGCGCGATCCCAAGCCATTTGCACTTTGACCCGGCCGAACTCATCGCAGTGGATTTCGCTGTCGCCAGGGCCCGTGACCACGGCATTTTGATAACCGGAAACAGCCTGTCGCCGTTGCTCGGGCATCGGAGGACGAAAGATCACATCCCAAGGCGCGACAACAAATTCATTGCGATAACCCTGGCGAAAATCACTGCCCGCTACTTCAGTCACCGCTTCTTCCAGCACCTGAGGCTGCTTGCCTTCGTGAGTGACTTGCGTCGCCAGCCACAAGTCATTCCACGTCTCACGCGGGTGACCCGTGAGTTTCAGAAAACGCCCGCACAGCAAGGCCGGTTCATCACCCTCGCCGTGGGCCACTTGATAGTCACGGCGATGACGCTCAAGGCCCCGTTGCGCGAGGTACTTGCCATGGGCGCGATCGCTGAAATAACCGGGATAGTCTTGCGCTTCGAGGCTGGGAAGCTGCTCGCCAGCCTGGACGCTTTCGAGCGCCAGGCGCGGCTTGCGGAAATCATAATCACGCAGGTTCAACGCCGTGGTGCGGGTTTGCAGTTGCACCGCAAAACGCTTGATCGCCGGTGTATCGGCCACCATCCCTGACCCGGGCATGTAGGGCGTGGCGTGATCGGCCTGGGCAAAAACGGTTTGGTCATCACCGAACACCAGCAGGTGCCGTTCGGCTGAATGCTGGAAGTGATAGTGAATGCCCTGCTCGGCGCACAGCCGTTGGATGAACGCCAGGTCGGTCTCACCGAACTGCACGCAATATTCACGTTCCGGGTAGGTGCCACTCAAGCGGAACTCGAAGCGGTCGCTCTGAATGCCCTGCCCCGCCAATACCTGCGCAATAACCTGCGGCACGGTCTTGTGCTGGAAAATACGCTGGTGGCTGCTGTGGGCCAAATACGCCAGTTGCGGCACAAGACTGATCTGGTAACGCGTAAGGCGACGCCCGGAGTCGCCCTGGGCCACCCGGTAGACCTGGCCGTGGACGCCGTGACCTTTATCGTCAAAACCCAGGTACACCTGTCGATGCAGCAGGCTTTCCAGCTCAAGATCGGGCTGTTCGCCGACCAGTTCCAGGTCGAAACAGTAGGGCTGGCTGATGGCTTCGGTGCCGGTGAAACCGAACACCTTGAGCTCACTGGGCTCTCCATCGAGGGTCAGGGTAAACGCACTTTGATTGGCAGGAGCGAACATCCGGTGTTTCTCTGCGAAGGGTGGGCGACCGATTCTGCACCAGCTTTGCCCGGGCCTGGGCGGGCCGCTGGAAAATCAGTCGCGTCCTACGTTTGAAGTGCCTGATTCTTCATGTGCGAGGCGTCGTAGACACCTCGACGCCGTGCTAGCGTAACCGCCCCTCTTCGCACAATTGCCGGTAAAGAACATGGGTACACGCTACGCAAAAATCACTCTGGTCCTCGCCCTTGCCGCCTTCGCCAGCCTGGTGGCGTTCAACAACATCACCGACTACGGCTCCAACTTTGCCTTCGTCAAACATGTGTTGAGCATGGACACCACGTTTCCCGGCAACGCCGCCATGTACCGCGCTATCAACGCGCCCTGGCTGTGGCACGGCGCCTACGGCCTGATCATCCTCGGCGAAGCCCTCACAGCACTGCTGCTAGCCTGGGGCACGCTGGCGTTGTGGCGCACCCGCCAAGGCAGTGCTGCTGAATTCAATCGCGCCAAGGTACGCGCCACCACCGGCCTCGCCCTCGGCTTTGTGGTGTGGTTTTTCGGTTTCATGGTGGTGGGCGGTGAATGGTTCCTGATGTGGCAGTCCCACCAATGGAATGGCCAGGAAGCGGCCTTCAAGTTCTACATGGCGATTGTGGGCGTGTTGATCTTTCTCAACCAGCCGGACACAGATTGAACCCACCATAAAAAAGGCCCGCCATCCGTAGGATGCGGGCCTTTTTTCAACTCAACGGACGCTCAGCGCCCGACGAATCATTTGTTGAGGTTGTAGTCTTTTTCCGCAGCATCAAAACGCTCGACCATACCTGCCGTCGGCGCGCCCAGCTTGCTTACGAAGTAGATCGCCAGGCTGGCAAGGATGAAGCCCGGGATGATTTCGTACAGACCCAGCAGGCTGAAGTGTTTCCACACGATCACGGTGATCGCGCCGACCAGGATGCCGGCCAATGCGCCGTTGCGGGTCATGCCTTTCCAGATCACCGAGATCAGCACCACAGGGCCGAAGGCCGCGCCGAAACCGGCCCAGGCGTAGCTCACCAGGCCCAGGACGCGGTTGTCCGGGTTGGCAGCCATGGCGATGGCGATCAGGGCAACCACCAGCACCATCGCGCGGCCAACCCATACCAGCTCAAGCTGGGAGGCATTCTTGCGCAGGAAGGTTTTGTAGAAGTCTTCGGTCAGGGCGCTGGAGCACACCAGCAGCTGGCAGCTCAAGGTGCTCATCACGGCAGCCAGGATGGCCGACAGCAGCACGCCGGCGATCCATGGGTTGAACAGCAGCTTGGCCAACTCGATGAACACACGTTCGTGGTTTTCGGTGACCGGGCCCGCCACTTCCGGATGGGCCGAGAAGTAGGCGATACCGAAGAAGCCCACCGCCACGGTGCCGCCCAGGCACAGGATCATCCAGGTCATGGAGATGCGACGTGCATTGGCGATCGACTTGACCGAATCCGCCGCCATGAAACGCGCCAGGATGTGCGGCTGGCCGAAGTAACCCAGGCCCCAACCCATCAGCGAGATGATGCCGATGAAGGTGGTGTTCTTCAGCATGTTGAAGTTGTCGGGGTTCTTGGCTTCGATGGCCAGGAAGGTGGTGTCGACGCCACCGGTGGCCAGCAGCACGATAATCGGCGTGAGGATCAGCGCGAAGATCATCAGCGTGGCTTGTACGGTGTCGGTCCAGCTAACAGCCAGGAAACCACCGACGAAGGTGTAGGCAATTGTCGCTGCAGCGCCGGCCCACAGCGCCGTTTCGTAGGACATGCCGAAGGTGCTTTCGAACAGACGGGCACCGGCCACGATGCCCGAGGCGCAGTAAATGGTGAAGAACACCAGGATCACCACCGCGGAGATGATCCGCAGCAGGCCGCTTTTATCTTCGAAACGGCTGGAGAAGTAATCCGGCAGGGTCAGGGCGTCGCCGTTGTGCTCGGTCTGTACCCGCAGGCGACCGGCGACAAACAGCCAGTTGAGGTAGGCACCGACGATCAGGCCGATGGCGATCCAGCTTTCCGACAGGCCGGACATGTAGATCGCGCCCGGCAGGCCCATCAACAACCAGCCGCTCATGTCGGAAGCGCCGGCGGACAAGGCTGTCACTACGCTGCCTAGGCTGCGGCCGCCCAGGATGTAATCGGAAAGGTTGTTGGTGGAGCGATAGGCCATGAAGCCGATCAGCACCATTGCTGCGATGTAGATCACGAACGTGATCAGGGTTGGATTACTAACGCTCATAAGAGTGACGCCCTGGCTTTGTTTTTATGTAGCAGCGGTCTGTGAGACGGCCACCCGTTGATAACCGGGTAGACGAAACGGCGTGCCGCGCATTTATGACTGACGTTTCCCCAGGAAAGCCGTCAGCCGATGCACCGGCTCGTTGAGCCGGTTGCACCTAGGGCGCGAATGCTATTCAACAAAGCAAATAAGGTGCAACCTGTTTCTTGAGAATTAGTTGCACCTAAAGGTGTTTTACGGAAAACACCGCGTTTTTGCTCCTTTTCGGAGCAAGAACAGCCGATCTCAGAAGCAAACGCACCAAGGGGCAGCGGAATCCGTCGACCGTGTATTTTTTTCCCGATCACGATCAAAAAATTCATGAACAAAAAGGGTTGCACCCGGTTGCACCTCTTCATGGGCAAAGCTAATCTTGCCGCCAGCAGATGCCACTCGGTAGTGGCACCCATGAGGATAAGAAAATGGCGACAACCACCCTTGGGGTCAAACTCGACGACCCGACCCGCGAGCGCTTGAAGGCTGCCGCGGCCTCCATTGATCGCACGCCCCACTGGCTGATCAAGCAGGCGATTTTCAATTACCTGGAGAAACTCGAGGGTGGTGCAACCCTGACCGAGCTCAACGGCTTGAGCACCAAGGACGCTGACGACGCAGGCGAAGTCCAGACCGACCACGCCCACCAGTGCTTCCTTGAGTTCGCCGAGAGCATCCTGCCGCAATCCGTGCTGCGCGCCTCGATCACCGCCGCTTACCGTCGCCCCGAGCCGGAAGTGGTGCCGATGCTGATCGAACAGGCCCGTCTGCCGGCACCGATGGCCGAAGCCACCAACAAGCTGGCCGCCTCGATCGCCGAAAAACTGCGTAACCAGAAAAGTGCCGGCGGCCGTGCCGGTATTGTTCAGGGCCTGCTGCAAGAATTTTCCCTGTCGTCCCAGGAAGGCGTGGCGCTGATGTGCCTGGCCGAGGCGCTGCTGCGCATCCCGGACAAGGGCACCCGCGACGCGCTGATCCGCGACAAGATCAGCACCGGCAACTGGCAGCCGCACCTGGGCAACAGCCCGTCGCTGTTCGTCAACGCCGCCACCTGGGGCCTGCTGCTGACCGGCAAACTGGTCGCCACCCACAATGAAGCCGGCCTGACATCGTCCCTGAGCCGCATCATTGGCAAGAGCGGCGAGCCGATGATCCGCAAGGGCGTCGACATGGCCATGCGCCTGATGGGCGAGCAGTTCGTCACCGGTGAAACCATCGCCGAAGCCTTGGCTAACGCGAGCAAGTTCGAAGCCAAGGGTTTCCGCTATTCCTACGACATGCTCGGTGAAGCCGCCCTCACCGAACACGATGCCCAGAAATACCTGGCCTCGTACGAACAAGCCATCCATTCCATCGGCAAAGCCTCCCACGGCCGTGGGATTTATGAAGGCCCAGGCATATCCATCAAGCTGTCCGCCCTGCACCCACGCTACAGCCGTGCGCAGTACGAGCGCGTGATGGACGAGTTGTACCCGCGCCTGCTGTCCCTGACCCTGCTGGCCAAGCAATACGACATAGGTTTGAACATCGATGCCGAAGAAGCCGACCGCCTGGAGCTGTCCCTGGACCTGCTGGAGCGCCTGTGCTTCGAGCCGCAACTGACCGGTTGGAACGGCATCGGCTTCGTGATTCAGGCTTATCAGAAGCGCTGCCCATACGTGATCGACTACGTCATCGACCTGGCGCGCCGCAGCCGCCACCGCCTGATGATCCGCCTGGTAAAAGGCGCGTACTGGGACAGCGAAATCAAACGCGCCCAGGTCGAAGGCCTGGAAGGCTACCCGGTGTACACCCGCAAGGTGTACACCGACGTGTCCTACATTGCCTGCGCACGCAAACTGCTGTCGGTGCCGGAAGTCATCTACCCGCAGTTCGCCACGCATAACGCCCATACATTGTCGGCCATCTACCATATTGCCGGTCAGAACTATTACCCCGGCCAGTACGAGTTCCAATGCCTGCACGGCATGGGTGAACCGCTGTACGAGCAGGTGGTAGGCAAGGTTTCCGACGGCAAGCTGAACCGTCCATGCCGGGTGTACGCACCGGTCGGCACCCACGAAACATTGCTGGCCTACCTGGTACGTCGACTGCTGGAAAACGGCGCGAACACCTCGTTCGTCAACCGCATCGCCGACCAGTCCATCTCGATTCAAGAGCTGGTGGCCGACCCGGTAGCCAGCATCGAGCAAATGGCTACGCTGGAAGGCGGCTTCGGCCTGCCGCACCCACGTATCCCACTGCCGCGTGACCTCTATGGCAGCGACCGCGCCAACTCGGCCGGTATCGACCTGGCCAACGAACACCGCCTGGCGTCGCTGTCCTGCGCCTTGCTGGCCACCGCTCACAACAACTGGAAAGCCACGCCGATGCTCGGTTGCGCCTCCAGCGAGCAACCGGCGGCACCGGTACTGAACCCGTCCGACCTGCGTGATGTAGTCGGCCACGTGCAAGAAGCCACCGTTCAAGACGTCGACAACGCCATCCAGTGCGCCATCAGCGCCGGCCCGATCTGGCAGGCCACCCCGCCCGCCGAGCGCGCTGCGATCCTGGAACGCGCCGCCGACCTGATGGAAGGTGAGATCCAGCCACTGATGGGCCTGCTGGCTCGCGAAGCTGGCAAGACCTTCGCCAACGCCATCGCCGAAGTGCGTGAAGCCGTGGACTTCCTGCGCTACTACGCGGTACAGGCACGCAACGATTTCACCAACGATGCCCACCGCCCACTGGGCCCGGTGGTCTGCATCAGCCCGTGGAACTTCCCGCTGGCGATTTTCAGCGGTCAAGTGGCGGCCGCACTGGCCGCCGGCAACCCGGTACTGGCCAAGCCTGCCGAACAGACTCCGCTGGTCGCCGCACAAGCCGTGCGCATCCTGCTGGAAGCCGGCATTCCGGAAGGCGTGCTGCAACTGCTGCCGGGCCAAGGCGAAACCGTCGGTGCCCGCCTGGTCGGCGATGATCGCGTCAAAGGCGTGATGTTCACCGGTTCCACCGAAGTGGCGCGCCTGCTGCAACGCAATGTCGCCGGTCGCCTGGACGCCCAGGGCCGTCCGATCCCGCTGATCGCCGAGACCGGTGGCCAGAACGCCATGATCGTCGACTCCTCCGCGCTGACCGAACAAGTGGTCATCGACGTGGTGTCCTCGGCCTTCGACAGCGCCGGCCAACGTTGCTCGGCCCTGCGCGTACTGTGCCTGCAGGAAGATTCGGCAGACCGTGTCATCGAAATGCTCAAGGGCGCCATGGCGGAATGCCGCTTGGGCAACCCGGAGCGCCTGTCGGTAGACATCGGCCCGGTGATCGACGCCGAAGCCAAGGCCGGCATCGAGAAACACATCCAGGCCATGCGCGACAAAGGCCGCAATGTGTATCAGGTGGCGATTGCCGACGGCGAAGAGATCAAGCGCGGCACCTTCGTGATGCCTACCCTGATCGAACTGGAAAGCTTCGATGAACTGCAACGGGAGATCTTCGGCCCGGTGCTGCACGTGGTGCGCTACAAGCGCAAAGAGATCGACCAGCTCATCGGCCAGATCAATGCGTCGGGCTACGGCCTGACATTGGGCGTGCACACCCGCATCGACGAGACCATCGCCAAGGTGATCGACAACGTCAATGCCGGTAACGTCTATGTGAACCGCAACATCGTGGGTGCCGTGGTGGGCGTGCAACCGTTCGGCGGCGAAGGCCTGTCGGGCACCGGCCCGAAAGCCGGTGGCCCGCTGTACCTGTACCGCCTGCTGTCGACGCGTCCTACCGATGCGATCGAGCAATCCTTCGTTCGCGGCGACGCACTGGCCGCGCCGGACGTGCGCCTGCGTGATGCCATGAGCCAACCGCTGACCGCGCTCAAAACCTGGGCCGACAGCAATAAGTTCAGCGACCTGAGCGCCCTGTGTAGCCAGTTCGCCGCACAGTCGCAAAGCGGTATCACCCGCCAACTGGCCGGCCCGACCGGCGAACGCAACAGCTACGCCATCCTGCCCCGCGAGCACGTGCTGTGCCTGGCGGAAGTGGAAGGCGATCTGCTGACGCAACTGGCCGCGGTATTGGCCGTGGGTGGTTCGGCGGTATGGCCAGAGACTGACCTGACCAAGGCCTTGTTCCCACGCCTGCCGAAAGAGATTCAGGCGAAGATCAAGCGCGTGGCCGACTGGACCAAGGACGACGTGGTGTTTGATGCGGTTCTGCACCACGGCGATTCCGACCAGTTGCGTGCGGTGTGCCAGCAAGTGGCACAGCGTGGTGGCGCGATTGTCGGAGTGCATGGTTTGTCGCAAGGCGAGACAGCGATTGCACTGGAGCGTTTGGTGATCGAGCGTGCGTTGAGCGTCAACACCGCTGCAGCGGGCGGTAACGCCAGCCTGATGACCATCGGCTAACTGCCAGAATGTGATTAACCCTGTAGGAGCCGGCTTGCCGGCGATGGCGACGGGTCAGCGACAGAGATGTCGACTGGCGCGGCCTCATCGCAGGCAAGCGAGCTCCCACATTTACGGCTCCCTGCCTCCCATCCGCGTTTTGCCCCTCCATCACCCAGATCAATCTTGCTATCCAGCCTCTATTCGCGCACTTAGACTCGGCCCTATTCCCACATAGGTAAGCCGCCATGTCCGAGACGCTGCTCAGTTCCCGCAATCTGGCTTTCGAGCTGTACGAAGTCCTTGATGCCGAAGGCCTGACCCAGCGCGAGCGGTTTGCCGAGCACAATCGCGAGACCTTCGATGCCGCCATCAGCACCGCGCGCAGCATTGCGGAAAAGTATTTCGCGCCGCATAACCGCAAAAATGACGAAAACGAACCGCGCTTTGAGGACGGCAAAGCAATCCTCATCCCTGAAGTAAAACCCGCCGTGGATGCCTTCCTCGAAGCCGGTTTCCTCAACGCTGCCCGCAGTTTCGAGGCCGGTGGCATGCAGTTGCCAACGCTGTTGTCCCAGGCCTGCTTCGCGCATTTCCAGTCAGCGAACGCCGCGTCCACCTCCTACCCCTTCCTGACCATGGGCGCTGCCAACCTGATTGAAAGCTTCGGCACCGACGATCAGAAACAACGCTTCCTGCAACCGATGATCGACGGCCGTTTCTTCGGCACCATGGCGCTCACCGAACCCCATGCGGGCTCGTCACTGTCGGATATTCGTACACGCGCAGAACCCGCGGCCGACGGCACTTACCGGCTCAAGGGCAACAAGATCTTCATCTCGGGTGGCGACCACCCGCTGTCGGAAAACATCGTGCACATGGTGCTGGCCAAGCTGCCGGACGCACCGCCAGGGGTAAAAGGCATCTCACTGTTTATCGTGCCCAAGTTCCTGGTCAACGACGACGGCAGCCTGGGCGCACGCAACGATGTGTTGCTGGCGGGCCTGTTCCACAAGATGGGCTGGCGCGGCACCACGTCCACTGCGCTGAACTTCGGCGATAACGGCAACTGTGTTGGCTACTTGGTGGGCAAACCGCACCAAGGCTTGAGCTGTATGTTCCAGATGATGAACGAGGCGCGCATCGGCGTGGGCATGGGCGCGGTGATGCTCGGTTACGCCGGCTACCTCTATTCGCTGAAATACGCCCGCGAACGTCCGCAAGGCCGCCTGCCTGACAGCAAAGACCCTACAACGGCGCCGGTCTCGATCATTCAGCACGCCGACATCAAACGCATGCTGCTGACCCAAAAAGCCTATGTCGAAGGTGCGTTCGACCTAGGCCTTTACGCCGCGCGCCTGTTCGACGACACCACCACCCTGGCGACCGAAGCCGAACGCAAGCAAGCCCACGAACTACTGGATTTGCTCACGCCCATCGTCAAATCCTGGCCGTCAGAGTTCTGCCTCAAGGCCAACGAGCTGGCGATCCAGATTCTCGGCGGCCACGGGTACACCCGCGAATACCCGGTGGAACAGTACTACCGCGACAACCGCCTGAACCCGATTCATGAAGGCACCCATGGCATTCAATCCCTGGACTTGCTCGGGCGCAAACTGGCGCAAAACGGCGGCGCGGGCTTGAAACAACTGATCAGGCTGATCGCCGAAACCGGCGCCCGCGCCCAGGAATACCCGAGCCTGACCGCGCTGAGGGAACCACTGGAACAATTGGTCAACCGCCTGCAAAGCGTGACCCTCGGCCTGCTGACGGACCTCGCCCAAGGCAAGGTCAACAGCAGCCTGGCGAACTCGGCGTTGTACTTGAAAGTATTCGGGCACACGGTGATCGGCTGGCGTTGGCTGGAGCAAGCGATCCGCGCCGAAGAAGGGCTGGCCAAAGGGAATGCGGCCGACATGGCCTTCTATAAAGGCAAGCTCCAGGCCGCCCGGTACTTCCTGACCTGGGAAGTACCGGGCTGCCATCATGAACTGGCGATTCTGGAGGCACGCGACGATACGTGCCTGGGGATGCAGGATGAGTGGTTCTAAGGCTGTCCGATCGCCTTGGAAATCACATCGACCGTGGCGCTGACTTGCTCTTGGTAACGGTCGAGTTCCTGTTGGTGAGCCTGTTGCATTTCGATTTGCTCGGCGCACAGGTTCAGCGCGGCCAGTACCAGTAATTTGTCACCGATCAGCGTCGGGTACTTTTTCTTGGTGGTGGCCAGGGAGGCCTTGAGCATGGTCACGGCGTGCATCAGGGTCAGTTCTTCCCCGGCTGGCGCCTTGATCGAGTAATCCTCTCCGAGAATCGAAACGACCTTTATCCCTTCGTTCATGCGCTGACAGGCCCTGCACTCACACGCTCAACCAGCGCTTGGATACGCGCGGCGGTGGCGCTGTGTTTTTCTTCCTGTTCCATCAGGTTCAGTTGCAGGCTGTCGTTTTCATCCTTGGCGCGGGCCAGTTCGGCCTTGAGGGATTCGTTGCTGCCCAGCAGGTCCTGATTCTGCTGTACCAGGTCGCTGACCAGTTGTTCCAATTGGCTGAGGGATGCTTCTAACATTTTGATTTCTCGGGCTTTTTCAAAGGGCGGTGACGATAAAGAAAATTCACCTCGGATGCCAGGGATATCCCCGGCGCACAGCCCGTTTTTTAAGGGCCGGGCCGTACTTTCGAGCCTTAGTGACTGCATTTCCCGGATCTGGTTCCTGAATCCGCCCAACCCCTCGTCAGATGCGACAAAAGCGCGCGCCCCCTTAAGACTTTAGTCGCATGGCCGATAGGAGATGCACACCCCGTCTCATGGCCGCACGGATCGCGCTTCTCCCCAGGACTCCCGCATGTCACTTCGTAATATGAATATCGCCCCGAGGGCCTTCCTCGGCTTCGCGTTTATTGGTGCGTTGATGTTGTTTCTCGGTGTTTTCGCCCTGAACCAGATGAGCAAGATCCGCGCCGCCACCGAAGACATCACCCTGACCAGCGTGCCGAGCATTCGCGCCCTCGACGAGTTCACCCAACTGACCCTGCGCCTGCGGGTGCTGTCGTACCGCTTGCTGACCAACCGCGAACCGGATGTTCAGCAAAAGACCCTCGAAGCCTTCGATGTGCGCAACCAGCAGATCCGCACGGCCCAGGGCATCTACGAGAAGCTGATCGACAGCAGCGAAGAGCGCGCGACCTACGATGAGTATGTACGCCTGCTCGGCCAGTACCATCAGATCGAAGCGCGCATGAAGAGCCTGTCCCAGGCCAATCAAGTTGAAGAGCTGCGCGCCTTGCTCAACACCGAACTGCTGGCCAACTCCGAACAGGTCAACGCCGTGCTGACGCGCCTGGTGGACATCAATAACAAGATGGCCAACGCCACCAACCAGCAAGCCGAAGACCAGTACAACATGGCCTTTGACCTGGTCGTGGGCCTGCTGGTTGTCGCCACCGTGCTGACACTGCTGTTCGCCTGGCTGCTGACCCGTAGCATTACCCAGCCCATCTCCCAGGCGCTTGAAGCGGCGGAAGAAGTCGCCGAAGGCAACCTGACGCGCCCGATCAAGGTCGACGGCAACGACGAAGCCGGCCGCCTGCTGGCCGCCATGGCCAAGATGCAGGACAAGCTGCGCGACACCCTGCAACGCATCGCCGGGTCCGCCACCCAGTTGGCGTCTGCTGCCGAGGAACTGAACGCCGTCACCGACGAAAGCGCCCGCGGCCTGACCCAGCAGAACAATGAAATTGAACAAGCCGCCACCGCTGTCAACGAGATGACCAGCGCGGTGGAAGAAGTCGCACGCAACGCGGTGAGCACCTCCGAAGCCTCGCGCAACGCCACCACCTCCGCCGGTGATGGCCGCGACCTGGTGCAGGAAACCGTCAGCGCGATCGAGCGCATGAGCGGCGACGTGCAAGCCACGGCGACCTTGATTGGCGACCTGGCCAACGAGTCCCGGGATATCGGCAAGGTGCTGGATGTGATTCGCGGCCTGGCCGACCAGACCAACCTGCTGGCCCTGAACGCCGCCATTGAAGCCGCCCGCGCCGGTGAAGCCGGCCGAGGGTTTGCCGTAGTGGCCGACGAGGTCCGTGCGCTGGCCCATCGCACCCAGCAGTCCACCAGCGAAATCGAGCGGATGATCGGCAGCATCCAGGCCGGCACCGAACACGCGGTGGACTCGATGCGCAACAGCACCGAGCGTGCGGAATCGACGTTGAATATCGCTAAAGGCGCAGGGATGTCGCTGGACACGATCAACACGGCCATCGTCGAGATCAACGAACGCAACCTGGTCATCGCCAGCGCGGCCGAAGAGCAGGCCCAAGTGGCGCGGGAAGTGGACCGCAACCTGGTGAACATCCGCGACCTGTCAGTGCAGTCGGCGACCGGCGCCAGCCAGACCAGTGCAGCCAGCAGCGAGCTGTCGCGCCTGGCTGTGGACCTGAACGGGATGGTCGGACGCTTCCGCCTCTGAAACCGACGCCGATCCCCTGTGGGAGCTGGCTTGCCTGCGATGGCGGTGGGCCAGCCTGCATCTCTTTAACTGGCAGACCGCTATCGCAGGCAAGCCAGCTCCCACATGGATCACTCCCACATTAGATCGACGTATGCCCTTAAAAGCTTTTTGACAGCGCAGCAATTCAACAGGTTAGAATCGCTGGCACGCAGACTGCATGGTCAGTTTGCGTCTCGTCCTTATTGCTCATGGAGTACTGCCTTTGAATGCGACGACCATCAACAGCCTGTTCTTGATCGGCGCGTTGCTGGTGGGTGCGAGCATTCTGGTGAGTTCTCTTTCGTCCCGCCTGGGGATCCCCATCCTGGTGATCATCCTGGCCGTGGGCATGGTCGCCGGTGTCGACGGCGGCGGCATCATCTTCGACAACTACCCGACCGCCTATCTGGTGGGCAACCTCGCACTGGCCGTGATCCTGCTCGACGGCGGCCTGCGTACCCGGGTGGCGAGTTTCCGCGTGGCACTCTGGCCGGCGCTGTCGCTGGCCACGGTGGGGGTGTTGATTACCACCGGCCTCACCGGCATGGCCGCCGCCTGGTTGTTCAACCTCAATATCATCCAGGGCTTGCTGATCGGCGCCATCGTCGGCTCCACGGACGCCGCGGCGGTGTTCTCGCTGCTCGGCGGCAAGGGCCTGAACGAACGGGTCACCGCCAGCCTGGAAATCGAGTCCGGCAGCAACGACCCGATGGCGGTGTTCCTCACCGTCACCCTTATCGACATGCTCGCCAGCGGCCAGACCGGCCTGCACTGGAGCCTGCTGACCCACCTGGTGCGCGAGTTCGGCATCGGTGGCATCGTCGGCCTGGGCGGCGGCTGGCTGATGCTGCAGATGGTCAACCGGATCAACCTGGCCACCGGCCTGTACCCGATCCTGGTGATCGCCGGCGGCCTGGTGGTGTTCGCCCTGACCAACGCCCTGCACGGCAGCGGCTTCCTCGCCGTGTACCTGTGCGGCCTGGTGATCGGCAACCGCCCGGTGCGCAGCCGCCACGGCATTCTGCATATGCTCGACGGCATGGCCTGGCTGGCACAGATCGGCATGTTTTTGGTGCTGGGCCTGTTGGTCACGCCCCATGACCTGCTGCCGATTGCCCTGCCGGCCCTGGGCCTGGCGCTGTGGATGATTCTGTTTGCGCGGCCGCTGTCGGTGATGGTCGGCCTGCTGCCGTTCAAGGCGTTCCATGGTCGCGAAAAAGCCTTTATCGCCTGGGTCGGTCTGCGTGGCGCGGTCCCGATCATTTTGGCGGTGTTCCCGCTGATGGCCGGCCTGCCCCACGCACAGCTGTACTTCAACCTGGCGTTCTTTATCGTGCTGGTCTCCCTATTGGTGCAAGGCACCAGCCTGCCGTGGGTGGCCAAGCTGCTGAAAGTGACCGTACCGCCAGACCCGGCGCCGATCTCCCGCGCCGCCCTGGAAGTGCACGTCACCAGCGAGTGGGAGCTGTTCGTCTACCGCCTGGGTGCGGAAAAATGGTGCATCGGCGCAGCCCTGCGCGAGCTGAAAATGCCCGAAGGCACGCGGATCGCGGCACTGTTCCGTGGCCAGCAACTGCTCCACCCGTCGGGTAGTACCGTGCTGGAAGTCGGCGATCTGCTCTGCGTGATCGGCCACGAACATAACCTGCCGGCCCTGGGCAAACTGTTCAGCCAGGCCCCGCAACGCGGCCTCGATCTGCGCTTCTTCGGCGACTTCGTACTCGAAGGCGACGCCCAGCTGGGCGCGGTTTCCGCCTTGTACGGCCTGAAGCTGGAGGGCATCGACCCGGACATGCCATTGAGCAGTTTCATTACCCAGAAAGTCGGCGGCGCGCCCATCGTCGGCGACCAGGTGGAATGGAACAACACCATCTGGACCGTCGCGGTCATGGACGGGAACAAGATCGGCAAAGTCGGCGTCAGATTCCCCGAAGGAAGTCGCCCGGGCCCCGGACTCTTCCTCTAAACTGCGGAGCGACAATTCGCTCCCTTTTCTTCATTTTGCTCGACCGGTCTCTATGCCAACCCTGCGCACGTTTCTCGCCACTGCCCTGCTGGGCCTGACCCTTTGTGTCGGCACCGTTCACGCGGCCGACCCGCCCAGCGCCGACGCTATCCAGCAAACCCTGGACAAGCTGCCCGACCGCAAGCTGCCCGACGCCGACATGAAGGCACTGCAGACCATCCTGCAGCAGACCCTGACGTACCTGGGCAACAAGCAGGATTACGAGCAGCGCCTGGTCGACCTCAAGCGCCAGCTGGAAGACGCGCCGCGCCAGACCACCGAGAACCAGCGGGAACTGGTAAGGCTCAAGGCCACCAAAGTCATTCCCGTTGCCCAGCGTTACGCCACCTTGCCGGTGCCACAGCTTGAGCAATTGCTGGTGCAGCGCACCACCCAGCAAGGTGACCTGCAAAAAGACCTGGCCGACGCCAACAGCCTGACCATCGCCGCGCAGACCCGCCCGGAACGCGCCCAGACCGAAATCAGCAGCAGCCAGACCCGCATCCTGCAGATCAATTCGATCCTCAAGGTTGGCAAGGACAACGGCAAAACCCTCAGCGGCGACCAGCGCAACCAGCTCAACGCCGAACTCGCCGCGCTCAACGCCCTGATCCCGCTGCGCCGCCAGGAACTGGCCGGCAACAGCCAACTGCAAGACCTGGGCAACAGCCAGCATGACCTGGTGGTGGAAAAGACTGCACGCCTGGAACAAGAGATCCAGGACCTGCAGACCCTGATCAACCAGAAACGCCTGGCTCAGTCCCAACAGACCGTGACCCAGCAGTCCATCGAGGCGCAAAAGGCCGGGGGCAGCAGCTTGTTGGCCACCGAAAGCGCGGCCAACCTGAAGCTCTCCGACTACCTGCTCAAAAGCACCGACCGCCTCAACGACCTGACCCAGAAGAACCTGCAGACCAAGCAGCAACTGGACACGGTGACCCAGAGCGATTCCGCCCTGGACGAGCAGATCAACGTACTCAAGGGCAGCCTGCTGCTGTCCAAGATCCTCTACAAGCAGAAGCAGGCCCTGCCGCGCCTCACCGTGGACCGCGACCTGGCGGACGATATCGCCAACATTCGCCTGTACCAGTTCGAGGTTAACCAGCAACGCGAGCTGATCAGTTCGCCCAGCACCTATGTGGATAACCTGCTGGCCAACCAGCCACCGGATGACGTGACCCCGCAATTGCGCCGCACCCTGCTGGAACTGGCGATCACCCGCAGCGACCTGCTGGAGCGCCTGAGCCGTGAACTGAGCGCACTGCTCAATGAATCCATCACCTTGCAGCTCAACCAGAAACAATTGCTCAGCACCGCCACGACCCTGCGGGCGACGCTGGATGAGCAGATGTTCTGGATCCCCAGCAACAAGCCGCTGGACACCGAGTGGCTGGAAACCGTGCCGGCGCACCTGAGCAAACAAGTCACCACCCTGCCCTGGGCCTCCAGCGTCAGCGAACTGTACGACGGCCTGACCCAGCGCCCGCTGCTGTTCCTGCCACTGCTGCTGTTGATTGGCGCATTGTTGTGGCGGCGCAAGAACCTGTATCAACGCCTGAACAAAGTCCACCAGGACATCGGCCACTTCAAGCGCGACAGCCAGTGGCACACGCCCCAGGCCATCCTGATCAACATCTTGCTGGCCATGCCGGTGGCCCTGGGCCTGGCACTGTGCGGCTACGCGCTGCAGATCGACGCCCGTGGGCAAAACGCCAACCTGGGCGCGGCACTGCTGCAGATTGCCCAGGCGTGGATGGTGTTCTACACCGCCTACCGCATCCTCGCGCCGGGCGGCGTGGCCGAACTGCACTTCCGTTGGGAAAAACCCCAGGTCGAATTCCTGCAAGGCTGGGTGCGCAAGCTCGGCCTGGTGGTACTGGCCCTGGTGGCCGTGGTGGCCATCGCCGAGCACCAACCGGCCGCGCTGGCCGACGACGTGCTGGGCATCGGCGTGGTGCTGACCTGCTACGCACTGATGGCCTGGCTGCTGGGCCGCTTGCTGCTGAACAGCCCGACCCACGAAAAAGCCTCGTTGTTCCGCAAGGCCGTGGGCCTGCTGTTTACCGCCCTGCCCATCGCGCTGTTTGTCGCCGTGTGCTTCGGCTACTACTACACCGCGCTCAAGCTCAGCGACCGCTTGATCAACACCCTTTACCTGCTGATGTTCTGGCTGGTGATCGAAGCCACTTTCGTGCGTGGCCTGGGCGTTGCGGCACGGCGCCTGGCTTATGCCCGCGCCCTGGCCAAGCGCCAGGCGGCCAAGGAAGCCGGCGACGGTGAAGCGGTGATCGAAGAACCGACCCTGGACATCGAGCAGGTCAACGAACAGTCCATGCGCCTGATCCGCCTGGCCTTGCTCGGCGGCTTTATCGCGGCGCTGTACTGGGTGTGGAAAGACTTGATCACCGTGTTCTCCTACCTGGACAACGTGACCCTCTACGAATACACCAGCGGCACCGGCGCCAACATCAGCATGGTGCCGATCAGCATCGGCGACTTGCTCGGTGCGTCGATCATCGTCGGCATCACCTTTGCCCTGGCGCGCAACTTGCCCGGTTTGCTGGAAGTGTTGGTGCTGTCCAAGCTGGACCTGGCCCAGGGCAGTGCCTATGCGACCACCACGCTGCTGTCCTATGTGATTGCCGGCGTGGGCTTCGTGTCCACCCTGTCCACCCTCGGCGTGAGTTGGGACAAGTTGCAATGGCTGGTGGCGGCGCTGTCGGTGGGGTTGGGCTTCGGGATGCAGGAGATCTTCGCCAACTTCATCTCCGGCATCATGATCCTGTTCGAGCGCCCGGTGCGGATTGGCGACACCATCACCATCGGCAACCTGTCGGGCACGGTGAGCAAGATCCGCATCCGCGCCACCACCATCACCGACTTCGACCGCAAGGACATCATTGTCCCGAACAAGACCTTCATCACCGGGCAGCTGATCAACTGGTCGCTGACCGACACCATCACCCGCGTCACCCTGAAACTTGGCGTGGACTACGGCTCCGACCTGGACCGCGTGAAGGAACTGCTGCTCAAGGCCGCCCGCGATAACCCACGGGTACTCAAGGAGCCGGAACCCCACGTGTACTTCCTCAACTTCGGCGAAAGCACCCTCGACCACGAACTGCGCATGCACGTGCGCGACCTGGGCGACCGCAACCCGGTGATCGACGAAGTGAACCGCTTTATCAACCGCGAGTTCAAGAAAGAGCACATCAACATTTCGTTCCGCCAGATGGAGGTCTACCTCAAGAACCTCCATGGCCAGGAATACAAACTGGTGGAAGTCGACACCCCGGCCAAGCCCGCCAACGACGGCGGCGTGCAGGAACCACCGCCGAGCAAACTCGACTAACCGCGCTATCCCCAGCAGAATGCTCGGACATTCTGCTGGAGATGGCCGGTGAAAGCCCTCGACGAACTGACCTTCGACAACCGCTTCGCACGCCTGGGCGATGCGTTCTCGACCCACGTATTGCCTGAACCCCTCGATAACCCACGCCTGGTCGTGGCAAGCGAGGCTGCCATGGGCCTGCTCGACCTTGACCCCGCTATTGCCGAAACACCGGTATTTGCCGAGCTGTTTGGCGGCCACAAACTGTGGGCCGAGGCGGAACCGCGGGCGATGGTCTATTCCGGGCACCAGTTCGGTGGCTACACCCCGCAATTGGGCGACGGCCGTGGCCTGTTGCTGGGCGAGGTGTACAACGCGGCCGGCGAGCACTGGGACCTGCACCTCAAGGGCGCTGGCATGACGCCTTACTCACGCATGGGCGATGGCCGCGCCGTGTTGCGCTCCTCGATCCGCGAGTTCCTCGCCTCCGAAGCGCTGCACGCGCTGGGCATCCCCAGCAGCCGTGCGCTGTGCGTGATCGGCTCCGACACCCCGGTATGGCGCGAAAAACAGGAACGCGGCGCGATGGTGTTGCGCATGGCGCCCAGCCATATCCGCTTCGGGCACTTCGAATATTTCTACTACACCAAGAAACCCGAACAGCAGGCGCGTCTGGCCGAGCACGTATTGAACTTGCACTACCCTGAGTGCCGCGAACAGCCCGAGCCGTACCTGGCGATGTTCCGCGAAATCGTCGAACGCAATGCCGAGCTGATCGCCAAGTGGCAGGCATACGGCTTTTGCCACGGCGTGATGAACACCGACAACATGTCGATCCTCGGCATCACCTTCGACTTCGGGCCGTTTGCGTTTCTGGATGACTTCGACGCGCACTTCATTTGTAACCATTCGGACCACGAAGGGCGTTATTCCTTCAGCAATCAGGTGCCGATCGGGCAGTGGAACCTCAGCGCACTCGCACAGGCATTGACGCCGTTCATCAACGTCGATGCGTTGAAAGAAGCGCTGGGGCTGTACCTGCCGCTGTACCAGGCCAACTACCTGGACTTGATGCGGCGCCGGCTGGGGCTGACCACCGCCGAAGAGGATGACCAGCAGTTGGTAGAGCGCTTATTGAAGCTGATGCAGAACAGCGGCGTGGACTACACCCTGTTCTTCCGGCGCCTGGGGGATGAATCGGCGGCGCTGGCCGTGGCGCGATTGCGCGATGACTTTGTCGACCTGGCCGGGTTTGACGCCTGGGCCGAGCAGTACAAGGCACGCGTTGCACGGGATGGTGACTACAGCGAGGAACAGCGCCGTGCGCGAATGCATGGGGTGAACCCGCTGTATATCTTGCGCAACTACCTGGCGCAGAACGCTATCGCGGCTGCCGAGTCCGGGGATTACAGCGAGGTGCGGCGACTGCATGAGGTGCTTTCCAAGCCATTCGAGGAGCAAGCGGGGATGGAGCAATACGCACAACGGCCACCGGATTGGGGCAAACACCTGGAAATCAGCTGTTCGTCCTAAGCAGACGTTCACCCAGCGCTTCGATCACCGTCAGATGAACATATCCACCGGCACCTTGAAGAACTCCGCCAGCCAACGAATCTGCCGAACGTTGAGCTGGCGTTTTCCACTCAGTATTTCCGAGACAACCGATTGAGCGCCGACTCCAGGCAAGTCACTTTGTGTCAAACCATGCTCCTGCATCATTGACCGTAATACGTCGACACCGCTCGCTTCGGGCATTGGCCAATGCTCCACGTCATAGGCCTCAACCCAATCACCGATGATATCGACCAGCCCCATCAGCGGATGGGCTTCATCCTCGCCAACGATATCCAACAACTCATCCAGCGCTGCCACCAGAACATCGTAGTCAGCCTCGGTTTTAGGCTTGCGCAGCAGAGGCGCCACATATTGCCAATGCTCAGCTACTTGCTCGATCAATGCTGTCACTGCACTTACTCCTTCCATTTACCCTTGTCGTACTCCCGGTGGTCCAGCACATGCCGGATATAGAGGCGTTGCATTCGATAGCGCACAACCGCAATGAGCCGTCACTTGTTGCCACCGATATTGAAGACGTGCAACGCGCCTACCTTGTCCACTGCGGGGAAAACCGATCTCAACGCTGCAAAATCTTCAGGGCTGATGACTTTGACCTTCCGATACCACTCATCCAATGCACTGGCCGAATAGGGCCATTTTTCCTTGGCATTTCGAATTTGCTTTGCACTGATCACTCGCATGCAACATCCCTATCGCATCTTGCTATGAAGGTTAATCCCGAACGCCAACTATCGCAATTTGCTATAGCCTCGAACGGACCAATGGTGCTTTGTCGAACACGCCTTCAGAGCCTAGATAGACAGACGCAATCGCCACCGAAAAATCTGTGAGCATATGCAACGCCAACCTGAACTTGATAATGCTCGGAAACGACTCCAAATAAGACCTTCCTGGTCTGTTTTGTTGGAGCCTCCATGTCCGAACCTCTTGTCATCCCCTGCCCCCATTGCAACGGCCTCAACCGCATCCCCGGCGAACGCCTGGGTGATGCGCCCAAGTGCGGACGCTGCAAGCAGCCGGTGTTATTGAACAAGCCGTTTGAGCTGAAACAGGGCGACTACGCCAGCCAGATCAAGGGCGATCTGCCGTTGCTGGTGGATGTATGGGCTGATTGGTGTGGGCCGTGTAAATCGTTTGCGCCGGTGTTTGAGCAGGCCGCTGGCCAGTTGGCGGGCAAGTGCAGGCTGGCCAAGCTCGACAGCGAGGCGAATCAGCAGTTGTCCGCGCAGTTGGGGATTCGCTCGATCCCTAGTTTGATTCTGTTCAAGAACGGCCGCGAAGTGGCGCGCCAGAGTGGGGCATTTCCGTTGCCACAACTGATGAGCTGGCTGCGTAGCCAAGGCGTGTAAACAGATCAATTGTAGGAGCCGGCTTGCCGGCGATAGCGATCTCGAGGCCGCCATCGCCGGCAAGCCGGCTCCTACAGGGGAATGGGCTGCCTTTGAGGTCAGGCGTTTTCCAGCAGGTTATGCAACTCCACAAACTGCTGCGTCAGCTTGTGCCGTGGGTCCAGGTGGATCAGCGGCTTGCTCTCCTGGTGCGACTCACGCATGCGCACGGAGCTGGCCAGGTACACCGGCAGCACCGGCAACCCCTCTGCAATCAGCTCATCGAGCATCTGCTGCGGCAAACTCGCCCGGGCCTGGAACTGGTTGACCACAATGCCTTCCACTTCGAGGCCTTCGTTGTGGTCTTCCTTCAATTCTTCGATTTCTGCCAGCAGGCCATAGAGCGCCTGGCGCGAGAAGCTGTCGCAATCGAAGGGGATCAGCACACGATCAGCGGCAATTAACGCGGAAACCGCATAAAAGTTCAGCGCCGGCGGGGTGTCGAGGTAGATCCGGTCGTAATCCTCGCTCAGATCATCCAGCAGCTTTCGCAGCTTGTTGATCTTGTGCTTGGCCTCGAGCTTGGGCTGCAGGTCTGCCAACTCCGGGGTCGCGGTGATGACGTGCAGGTTGTCGAACGGGGTTTCGTAGATGTCGACCTTGTTCTTCTTGGAAAACGGCCCGGAAGACAGGGTTTGCTTGAAAAAATCCGCAATCCCCATGGGGATATCGTCGCCAGTCAAGCCAGTGAGGTACTGGGTCGAGTTGGCTTGTGCATCGAGGTCCACCAACAGGGTTCGATAACCTTCGCTGGCGCTGACAGCCGCCAGGTTGCAGGCAATGCTGGACTTGCCAACGCCGCCTTTCTGATTGAACACCACACGCCGCATGGAAAAACCTCCGTGTATCAATGAATGTCCGAGTGTAGAGGGCAAAAGCGCCTGTTAGCTACCTCGTTCATCCATGCACTGCTGCATCAGCGGTCCTTTATGCTTCCACTGTCATACGTCACCGACAGATTAAAAGGAACGGTCCGACAATCCAGTCAGGCCCTTGGTAAAGGACAATCTGTAAATCTTTCCAAGCAAATTGTAATCAGCCGTGAACAAATCTTTACCAAAGTTTGCTAGAACCCCACGGCACCGGGATAATGCGCGCCATTCGGCCATTGCTCCCTGTCCCGGTATTCGGGGCCAACAGCCGCACATGGAAGCCCGCAGGGGCGGGATAACTTCTCAGTGATCACTTTCAACATCGCCCAATGGCGCGCCTGGGCCCCTGGGCTCGAAAGCGCGGACGACTGGCATGCCTGGTGCCGGAACCCGGTGTTGCTGCACGACAACCAAGCCTGCCCCGACGTGTCATTCCTGCCGGCCATGCAGCGCCGTCGCCTGAGCCGCCTGGCCCGCATGGCGTTCAGCGTGGGCTGGCCACTGGCCGACGGCCTGCAGGACCTGCCGCTGGTGTTCATTTCCCGTCACGGCGAAACCCCGCGCACCCTCGACATCCTCACGGACCTGGCCAACGACCAGCCGCTGTCGCCGACCCAGTTCAGCCTGTCGGTGCACAATGCGGTGATTGGCCTGTGGTCGATCCTGCGCAACGAAACCAGCGAGATGACCGCCCTCGCCGCCGCAGGCGACGGCCTGGAACACGGCATGCTCGAGGCCGCCGCCCTGCTCAACGACGGCGCCCCGGCCGTCTTGCTGGTGATCACCGAAGAACAGCCGCCCAAGGCCTATGCCAGCTGGATCCACGACGTGCCGTTCCCCTACGCCCTCGGCCTGCTGCTCACACCGGGCGACGAGTGGCAGCTGGAACTCGGCACCGGCACTGTCCAACCCACTCAAACCCAGTGGCCCCACGCCCTGAACCTGCTGCGCACCCTGCTCACCGAACAGGTCGCCTGCCAACATGCCTGGAAGAACCGCGTATGGAACTGGCAACGCAAGCCCTGACCGATAAACCCCGGGACGCCTACTACTGGCGCCTGTTCGCCACCGCCGCCAGTTTCTTCCTGTTCGGCTTCGGCGGGCTGTGCCTGCGTTTGCTGGTGTTCCCGCTGCTCAGTTGCCTGCCGGGGGACGCTGCAAAACATCGCCGCCGCGCCCGCCACACGATCAGTTGGCTGTTCTGGCTGTTCATCCGCCTGATGCAGCGCGCCGGCGTGTTGACCTACAGCGTCGAAGGCGCGGAAAACCTCGGCCGTCCGGGCCAGATGATCATTGCCAACCACCCGTCGCTGATCGATGTGGTGTTCCTGATCGGCCTGGTGCGCCAGGCCAACTGCGTGGTCAAGCAGAGCCTGTGGCAGAACCCCTTTACCCGCGGCCCCGTGCGCGAAGCCGGTTACATCAGCAACGACGGCAGCGCCGAGATGCTTGACGCCGCCGCCGACGCCCTGCGTACGGGCCAGACCCTGATCATCTTTCCCGAAGGCACCCGCACCACACCCGGCGCGGCGCCTGCCTTTCATCGTGGCGGCGCCGCCATCGCGCTGCGGGGTGCGACAATCATCACCCCCGTGGTGATCAAGGTCAGCCCGACCACGCTGACCAAGGCCGAACCCTGGTATCGCATCCCAAAATGCCGCGTGCACTTCAGTTTGCGGGTGGGTGCCGATATAGAACCACAGGCGTTCGCCGCAATGGGCCCCGCGCCCCAGGCTTCACGCAAGCTCAACGATTACCTGCATCACTATTTTATTAAGGAGCTCGCCGAAGATGAGCGACAGACACCGCCTTGAGCACGACATAAAGACGCTGATCATCGAGGCCCTGGGCCTGGAAGACATCAGCGCCGACGACATCGGCAGCGAGCAGACCCTGTTCGGCGAAGGCCTGGGCCTGGATTCGGTAGATGCCCTGGAGTTGGGCCTGGCGATCCAGAAAAAGTACGGCATCAAGATCGATGCCGACGCCAAGGACACTCGCAATCACTTCACCAACGTGGCCAGCCTCGCGGCATTCGTCACGGCCAGACAGGCAGCTTGAGACCGGACCATGCAAACTCGTGACGATATTTTCAACACCCTGCGCGATGCCTTGGTGGAACTGTTTGAACTGCCTCCGGAACGCGTCACCCTTGACGCCAACCTGTACCAGGACCTGGAAATCGACAGCATTGATGCCGTGGACTTGATCGACCATATCAAGCGCCAGACCGGCAAGAAGATCGCCGCCGAAGAATTCAAGGCCGTGCGCACCGTGAACGATGTGGTTGAGGCGGTGTACCGTCTGGTCCAGCCTGCCGCATGAGCCGGCTGATCGGCCTGGGCCTGCTGCTGGCGGGCCTGCTGTACCCTTTTGCGGTGTATTACGGCACCGAACACTTCGCGCCGTGGCAATTCGGCCTGCTGCTGGGCAGCCTGTGGCTGTTGCGCGCGATCACCGGCGCACGCCGCCCCGGCGGCCGCTGGATGGCCGTGGCGATCATCGTGTTCTGCCTGCTGCTGGCCTGGTTCGACAATCCGCACCTGCTGCGCTGGTACCCGAGCCTGGTCAGCGCGTTCATGTTGTCGCTGTTCGGCTTGAGCCTCAAATACGGCCCGCCGATGGTGGAGCGCCTGGCACGCATGACCGACCCGGTGCTGCCACCCCATGCCATCGTGTACACCCGCCAGGTTACGGTGGTGTGGAGTGTGTTCTTTCTGTGTAATGGCCTGCTCGCCGCCGCCCTCACCCTGTGGGCGCCGCTGAGCTGGTGGACGTTGTACAACGGCCTGATCGCCTACGGGTTGATGGGGCTGTTGTTTGCCGTGGAATGGCTGATACGACAAAGGGTTCGAGGCCGCGTATGAATGGATTGAAACTTGAGCACTTGCTGCTTGAGCCGCTGGAACAGCGTCCGGTCACCACCGAACCTGACATGAATCATGCCCAGCTGTGGGCGCACGCCCTGAGCCTGGCCGCAGGCCTGCAAGCGCGCGGTATCCAACGCCTGGCCGTGTACCTGGAAGACGCCGGCCAGTTGGCGATTGCCCTGCTCGGCGCCTGGCGGGCCGGGGTCAGCGTGCTGCTGCCTGCCGACCTGCAACCGCAGACCCGCCAACGCTGGGACGAGGCCGTCGACAGCTGGCTGACCGAAGCCGCCGACCTGGACGCGCTATACCAGGCCCCCTTAAGCGCCGCCGCCCTCGACCTCGACACCTGCCAACTGAGCCTGTGCACCTCTGGCTCCAGTGGCGAGCCCAAGCGCATCGACAAGACCCTGCGCCAACTGGCCAACGAAGTCGAGGCGCTGGAAGCCCTGTGGGGCCCGGACCTCAAGCGCGCCTGCATCATCGGCAGCGTCGCCACGCAGCACATCTACGGCTTGCTGTTTCGCGTGTTGTGGCCGCTGTGCGCCGGCCGCACCTTTGTACGCAAGCAACTGGCCTTCCCCGAAGACTTGCAGCGCGCCAGCCGCGAACACGCGCAGTTCGCCTGGGTTGCCAGCCCCGCCCTGCTCAAGCGCATGGGCGACAACCTCGACTGGCCGGCGCTGAGCCAGGTGTCCCGGGTGTTTTCGTCGGGCGGCGCCTTGCCCGTCGAGGCCGCTGGCGAGCTTTACGACCGCTTGCAGCAATGGCCGACGGAAATCCTCGGCAGCTCCGAGACCGGCGGCATCGCCTGGCGCCAGGGTGCACAGCCCTGGCAGCCCTTCGCCGACGTGGTGCTGAGCCAGGATGCCGACGGCGCCCTGCGCATCGCATCGCCTTATCTGCCTGCCGGCCATATCGAACAGACCGCCGACGCGGCGCGCATTCATGCCGATGGCCGTTTCGAGCTGCTCGGGCGCCTGGACCGCATCGTCAAGCTGGAAGAAAAACGCATCTCCCTGCCCATGCTGGAGCAGGCGTTGATGGCCCACCCGTGGGTCGCCGACACCCGCTTGGGTGTGGTCCAGGAAAACCGCGCATCCCTCGGCGCACTGGTGGTGCTCAGCGCCGATGGCCTGCACGCCTTGCGCAATCAGGGCCGTCGCGCCCTGACTCAAACCCTGCGCCAGCACTTGAGCCAGCATTGCGAGGCGCTGGCCTTGCCCCGTCGCTGGCGTCTGCTGCGCCAGTTACCCCTGAACAGCCAAGGCAAATTGCCCCAGGCGCAGGTCGAGGCGCTGTTGCTGGCGCCACGCCCGAAAGCCCCGGAAGTGCTGGAACAGGTGGAAACCGATGGCGAATGGACCTTGCAACTGAGCGTTCCGCCGGACCTGGCCTATTTCAGCGGGCACTTCCCGGTCACCCCGGTGTTGCCGGGCGTGGTGCAGGTGGAATGGGCGTTCAATCTGGGCCAGCAATTGCTCGGTCTGCCGCCGACCTTTGCCGGGATGGAAGTGCTCAAGTTCCAGCAACTGGTGCGCCCGGGCGATGTGATCGAACTGCACCTGCGCTTCGACCCGGAACGCGGCAAGTTGTACTTCGCCTATCGCAATGGCATTGCGGCCTGCTCCAGCGGGCGCATCGTGCTGGAGATGCCAAGTGAATAGGCCTCTGTGGCGAGCGGGCTTGCATAATCCCTGCGCCCTGATCCCGGTCTACAACCACGAAGCCGCCGTGCCGGCCGTGGTCCACAGCCTGTTGGACAGCGGCCTGCCATGCCTGCTGGTAGACGACGGCAGCAGCCCGGCCTGCGCGGCGGTCTTGGCACAACTTGCAAGCCTGGATAACGTCACCCTGCTGACCCTGCCCAGCAACCAGGGCAAAGGCGGCGCCGTCATGGCCGGGTTCCGCGAAGCCGCGCGCCTGGGCTACAGCCACGCCTTGCAAGTGGACGCCGACGGCCAGCACGATCTGCGCGAAGTCGAGACTTTCCTCGACACCTCGCGCCGTCACCCCGACGCCATTATCTGCGGCTACCCCGAATACGACGACAGCGTGCCCAAGGGCCGCCTGTATGCGCGCTACCTGACCCACGTGTGGGTGTGGATCAACACACTGTCGCTGCAGATCCGCGATTCGATGTGCGGCTTTCGCGTGTACCCGCTGGCACCGATGCTGGCGTTGATGGACTCGGCGTACATCGGCACGCGCATGGATTTTGACTCGGACATCCTGGTGCGCCTGGCCTGGCGCAATCAGCCGATGCGCTGGCTGCCGACCCGGGTGCATTACCCCGCCGACGGTTTGTCGCACTTTCGCTTGTTCCGCGACAACGTGCGCATCTCGGCCATGCACACCCGGCTGTTCTTCGGCATGCTGGTGCGTGCGCCGATGATCCTGTGGCGACGGTGGCAAGCATGAGCGATAGCACCAAGCACTGGGCTGACCGCGAGGAGCGCGGCAGTTTCCTGTTGATGAAACTCACCGCCTTCGCCGCCAAAGTGCTTGGCCGGCGCCTGCTGAGCCCGGTGCTCTACGGCATCGTGCTGTACTTCTTCGTGTTCGGTCGCACCGCACGCCAGAGCGCCTGGCAGTACCAGCAGCGCCTGGCCGACTGGAGCGGGCAAGACGCGCTGCACCCCACCCACACAAGCGTCTTTGGCCAGTTCATGGCCTTCGCCGATTCCTTGCTCGACAAACTCGACGTGTGGAACGGCAAGCTGCGCATCGAACAGATCGAAATCAACGACCCGGCGCAATTGCGCAACCAACTGCGCGGTGAACGCGGGCAGATGTTGGTGGGCGCCCACCTGGGCAACCTCGAAGTGTGTCGCGCCCTCGCAGAGCTTGGCGAGCAGGTCACCATGAACGTGCTGGTGCACACCAAGCACGCCGAACAATTCAACCGTTTGCTGGGCGAAGCCGGGGCCACGCATTTGCGCCTGATCCAGGTCAGCGAGCTGGACCCGGCCACCATGCTGCTGCTCAGCCAGCGCCTGGACGAAGGCGAATGGCTGGCCATTGCGGGCGATCGAGTGCCCCTGCATGGCGGGCGCACGGTCCGCGTGGATTTCCTCGGTCACAGCGCCGCCTTCCCACAAGGCCCGTGGTTGCTGGCCGGGTTGCTCAAATGCCCGGTGAACCTGCTGATGTGCCTCAAGCACAACAACCGCTATCGCCTGACCATCGAGCCGTTCGCCGAATTGATCGAATGGAAGCGCACCACCCGCGAGCAGGTCATCGCCCAGTGGACCGAGCGCTACGCCGCCCGCCTGGGCCAGTTTTGCCTGGAAGCGCCCCAACAATGGTTCAACTTTTACCCTTTCTGGAAGACCGATGACGACGCATCTTGAGCCGGTAACCTTTGGCGAACGCCCCCTGCGCATTGAAGACGTGCTGGCCCTGGCCAACCGTCAGGCGCCTACCCGATTGCAGGGCGACGCGGCGTATCGCCAGCGCATCGCCAAGGGTGCGCAGTTCCTCGACTCGCTGCTGGACAAGGAAGGCGTGATCTACGGCGTGACCACCGGCTACGGCGACTCCTGCGTGGTGGCCGTGCCGTTGCAGCACGTCGAAGCGCTGCCGCGTCACCTGTACACCTTCCACGGTTGCGGCCTGGGCAAGTTGCTCGACGCCCAAGCCACCCGTGCGGTGCTGGCGGCGCGGTTGCAGTCACTGTGCCATGGCGTGTCCGGGGTGCGCGTGGAGTTGCTGGAGCGTCTGCATGCGTTCCTCGAACACGACGTGCTGCCGCTGATCCCGGAAGAGGGCTCGGTGGGCGCCAGCGGTGACCTGACACCACTGTCCTACGTGGCTGCGACCTTGTCCGGCGAACGCGAAGTGATGTTCCGTGGCGAACGCCGTCAGGCGGCCGACGTGCACCGCGAACTGGGTTGGGACCCGCTGGTGTTGCGCCCCAAGGAAGCCCTGGCCTTGATGAACGGCACCGCCGTGATGACTGGCCTGGCCTGCCTGGCCTTCGCCCGCGCCGACTACCTGCTGCAACTAGCCACGCGCATCACCGCGCTGAACGTGGTGGCGCTGCAAGGCAACCCGGAACACTTTGACGAGCGCCTGTTCGCCGCCAAGCCGCACCCTGGGCAGATGCAAGTGGCTGCCTGGCTGCGCAAGGACCTGGCCATCGACGCGCCGACCGCGCCACTGCATCGCCTGCAAGACCGCTACTCGCTGCGCTGCGCACCGCACGTGCTGGGTGTGTTGGCCGACAGCCTGGGCTGGCTGCGTTCGTTCATCGAAACCGAACTGAACAGCGCCAACGACAACCCGATCATCGATGCCGAAGAAGAGCGCGTGCTGCACGGCGGTCACTTCTACGGAGGCCACATCGCCTTCGCCATGGACAGCCTCAAGACCCTGGTGGCCAACGTGGCCGACCTGCTCGACCGCCAGCTCGCGCTGCTGGTGGACGTGCGTTATAACCACGGCCTGCCGAGCAACCTGTCCGGCGCGCCAGCCGACCGCGCGATGATCAACCACGGCTTCAAAGCCGTGCAGATCGGCACCAGCGCCTGGACCGCCGAAGCCCTGAAAAACACCATGCCGGCCAGCGTGTTCTCGCGCTCCACCGAATGCCATAACCAGGACAAAGTGAGCATGGGCACCATCGCCGCCCGCGATGCGATCCGTGTGCTGGAGCTGACCGAACAGGTTGCCGCCGCTACCTTGCTCGCCGCCAACCAAGGGGTGTGGCTGCGCGCCCAGGCCGAAGACGCCCGCCCATTGCCACCGGCCCTGGCCGCCATGCATGAAGAACTCGCCAAAGACTTCCCGCCGGTGATCGAAGACCGCGCCCTGGAAGGCGAACTGCGCCTGTGCCTGCAACGCATCGCCGAGCAACATTGGAGGCTGCATGCGTAGCCAGGGCGTGCTGCACTGCGACACTGAAATCCTCGTGCCGTTTTTTGACGTCGATACCATGAACGTGGTCTGGCACGGGCACTACGTAAAGTACCTGGAAGTGGCGCGCTGCGCGTTGCTGGACAAGATCGGCCATAACTACACGGCTATGCTGGAATCCGGCTACGCGTGGCCGGTGATCGACATGCAGCTGCGCTACGTGCGCGGCGCCGTGTTCGGCCAGACGATCAACGTACGCGCCAGCCTGGTGGAATGGGAGAACCGCTTGAAGGTCAATTACCTGATCACCGACCTGGCCAGCGGCGAGCGTTTGACCCGTGCAACCACGGTGCAGGTGGCGGTGGAAATCGCCAACCGTGAAATGCAGCTGGCCTCCCCCAAGATATTTACAGACGCCGTCGAGAGAGCCCTGAAATGAGATCCCCTGTGGGAGCGGGCTTGCCCGCGAAGGTCGTTAACGATAACGCAATCCGCCTGATACTCCGCGGCGTCCTCGGGTTCATCGCGGGCAAGCCCGCTCCCACAGGGATAGCGCTCATCTTGTTGTTGAGCATTCCAGGCCTGGCTCATGCTTTCGACTTGCAACAGCTCAGCGATCAACTCGCCAAACCCTCCGTGATCCACGGCGCCTTCACCCAGGAAAAGCACCTGCGTGCCCTGCCCCAGCCGCTGGTCAGCAAAGGCACCTTCGTGCTGGCCAAGGACCACGGCCTGCTCTGGCTGCTCAAGACCCCGCTGCAACAGGACTACCGCATCAGCGCCCAAGGCATTGCCCGCCGTGACGCCAATGGCTGGCAATTGCTGCCAAACAAGAGCGCCGGCGCCGAGCAGAACCGCCTGTTCCTCGCCGTGCTCCAGGGTGACAGCAGTGGCTTGCAGCGCGACTTCGAATTGCAGCTGCAAGGCGAAGCCAACGGGTGGAAACTCACGCTGATCCCGCGCTCGCTGCTGTTAAAACAGGTCTTCACACAGATCAATATCGACGGTGGCGAGCTGGTGCAGAAGATCGAGCTGCTGGAAACCCAAGGCGACAGCACCGTGCTGCGCATGCAGGACAGCCGTGCCGACCAACCTCTGAGCGATGCGGAGCAACACGACTTTGCCCAGTGAGCGCCTGCTACCGCGCCTGTTCCTGATCCTGCTGGTGGCTGTGCTGGCCCTGGCCGGCTGGCAGTGGCGCCATGGCGCGCCGTTGTCGGCCAACTTGATGGAATTGGTGCCGGGCAACACGCCGGACGCCTTGGAACAGCAAGCCGAACAGCGCATGCAGGAGCCCCTGAACCGCGAAATGCTGGTGCTGGTCGGGCACGCCGACCGCCAACAAGCCGTGACCGTGGCGCAGCAGTTGGGCGAACGCTGGCAGGCCAGCGGGCTGTTTGAAAAGGTGCAGTGGAACCTGCAATCCGACCTGCCGGCGCTGCGTGAGCAATTGCTGCGCGGGCGCCTGGCGATGCTCTCGGCCAAGGACCGCGAACAGCTGATCGAACACCCCGACGCGTTTATCCAGCAGCGCGTGCAAGCGCTGTTCGACCCCTTCACCGGGTTCAGCCTGGTGCCGAGCCAGGACGACTGGTTGGGCCTGACCGGACGCATCCAGAACAGCCAGCCGCAGCACGGTTCGGTGCAGTTGGACATCGGCAGCGGTGCCCTGATTGCCGATGCCGACGGCAAAAGCTGGGTGCTGCTGCGCGCACGCACCACGGGCAATGCCTTCGACATGCAACTGCCGATACAGGTGGCCGACCTGCTCAAGGCCAGCCGTGAACAGGCCAGCGGGCAAGGTGCGCAACTGCTCGCTGCCAGCGGCCTGTTGTATGCCGCCAATGGGCAACAGCAGGCCACGCGGGAAATCACCTGGGTCGGCGGCGGCGCCACCCTGGGCATTCTGTTATTGCTGCTGCTGGCGTTCCGTCGCTGGCGTGTACTGCTGGCGTTTGTGCCGGTGCTGGTGGGCATGCTGTTTGGCGCGGTGGCCTGTGTGGCGCTGTTTGGCCACATGCATGTGATGACCTTGGTGCTGGGATCGAGCCTGATTGGTGTGGCCGTGGATTACCCGCTGCACTACCTGTCCAAGAGCTGGAGTATGCAACCCTGGCGCAGCTGGCCGGCACTGCGCATCACGCTGCCGGGGCTGAGCCTGAGCCTGGCCACCAGTTGCATCGGCTACCTGGCACTGGCCTGGACGCCGTTCCCGGCGCTGACCCAGATCGCCGTATTCTCCGCTGCCGGCTTGGTGGGCGCATACTTGTCGGCGGTGTGCCTGTTGCCGGCCCTGCTCAAGGGCGTCGAGCTGCGCCCGGCGCAATGGCCGCTGCGCATCGCCGAATGCCTGTGGCTGATGCGCGCCTCGTTGCTCAAGCGCGTGCCAAGCCCGGTGTTGCTGGTACTGGTGCTGCTGTTTTGCGCCGGCGGCCTGTGGCACTTGAACAGCAAGAACGATATCCGCCAGTGGATCGGTGCACCGCCGCAGTTGCTGCAAGAAGCGCAGGCCGTGGCGCGCATCACCGGGTTCCAGCCCACCAGCCAGTTTTTCCTGGTGCGGGCCGACAACCAGCAGCAGTTGCTGGAGCGCCAGGCCGCACTGGGCCAGCGCCTGGATCAGTTGGTGAACATGGACAAGCTCCAGGGTTACCTGGCGCTCAACCAACTGGTCAGCCTGCCCGCCGAACAACAACGCCTGCAGGATGCGCTGAACGCGTTGCCACAACACTGGCAGCCGCTGCTCGACCTCGGCGTGCCCGCTGCGGCCTTGCAAGCCGAGGTCGCACAACTGCAAGCACTGCCCACCCAAGACATCGACGCCGCACTGGTCGGCCCGCTCGCCGAACCCTGGCGCACGCTGTGGCTGGGGCCGGTGGATGGCGGTGTCGCCGCCATGGTCAGCCTGCAAGGCTTGAGCAACCCGGCGCTGCTGCGGGTGCAGGCGGTGGACCTGCCCGGGGTGCAATTGGTGGATCGCCTCGGTGACTTGAACCGGGTATTTGCCGACACGCAGATCAGCGCCGCCGAATTGAAGTTGATGTCGTGCGTGCTGATCGTGTTGCTGCTGATACTGCCCTTCGGTTTCGGCGGCGCCTTGCGCATCGTCGCGCTGCCCTTGCTGGCCGCGCTGTGCAGCCTGGCCAGCCTCGGCTGGCTGGGCCAGCCACTGACCCTGTTCAGCCTGTTCGGCCTGCTGCTGGTCACCGCCATCAGCGTGGATTACGCGATCCTGATGCGCGAACAGATCGGCGGCGCAGCAGTCAGCCTGCTGGGGACGCTGCTGGCCGCGCTGACCACCTGGCTATCATTCGGCCTGCTGGCGATTTCCAGCACGCCCGCGGTGAGCAATTTCGGCCTGTCGGTCAGCCTGGGCTTGGCATTCAGCTTTATGCTGGCGCCCTGGGCCGGCCATCAGAAGCACGCCTCATGAACCCGATTATCGCCAACGCGGCAAGGAGCCCTCGTGCCCACAGTTGAAATGGAACGTCGCCAGGTCGTGGTGATCGGCGCCGGGCCGTCCGGCGCCATCGCGGCAGCCCTGCTCAAGCGCAAAGGGCATGACGTGCTGGTCATCGAGCGCCAGCACTTTCCACGCTTCTCCATTGGCGAAAGCCTGCTGTCCCACTGCATCGACTTCATCGAAGAAGCCGGCATGCTCGACGCCGTGCAGGCCGCGGGGTTCCAGTTGAAAACCGGCGCCGCGTTCGCCTGGGGCGAGCGCTACAGTGCGTTTGATTTCAGCGACACCTTCAGCAACGGCAAGCCCACCACCTTCCAGGTGCAGCGCGGCGACTTCGACAAGTTGCTGGCTGACCAGGCCGCGCTGCAGGGGGTGGAAATCCGCTACGGCGAAACCATCGTCGGCGTGGACTTCAACGGCGATTGCCGCTACCTGCACGTGCGCCGCGAGAACGGCAGCGAGTACCACCTCAAGGCCAAGTTCGTGTTGGATGCCAGCGGTTACGGCCGCGTGCTGCCGCGCCTGCTGGACCTGGATGTACCGTCGGATTTCCCGGTGCGCCAGGCGGTGTTCACCCACGTCGAAGACCGCATCGAACACCCAGGCTTCGACCGCACCAAGATCCTCGTCACCACACACCCGACCCAACGCGATATCTGGTTCTGGACCATCCCGTTCAGCAACGGCCGTTGCTCGGTGGGGGTGGTCGCAGCCAAGGAGCATTTCGACGGCCGCGACAGTGACCTCGATGCCTGCCTGCGCGGTTTCATCGACGAAACCCCTAGCCTGTCCGGCGTGCTGAAAAACGCCGTGTGGGACACCCCGGCGCGCACCATCGGCGGTTATGCGGCCAACGTCAAAAGCCTGCACGGCCCGGGCTTTGCCCTGTTGGGCAACGCGGCGGAGTTCCTCGACCCGGTATTCTCTTCCGGCGTGACCATCGCCATGCGCTCGGCGAGCATGGCCGCAGGGCTGCTGCATCGCCAACTGAACGGCGAGACGGTGGACTGGCAAACCGAGTTTGCCGAGCCATTGAAGCGCGGTGTCGACACCTTCCGTTGCTACGTCGAAGGCTGGTATGCCGGCACCTTCCAGGATGTGATTTTCCACCCGGGCAGCTCGCCCGAGATTCGCCGGATGATCAGCTCGATCCTCGCCGGCTATGCGTGGGACGAGCGCAATCCGTTTGTCAGTGAACCCAAGCGACGGCTACGGATGTTGTCGCAGATTTGTGCAGGGGATGCCGCGTGAGCACTCAATACCTCAGTAAAAACTACGTCGAAGAAACCAGGTTCGGGTTCTGGTTCCTGCGCAGCCACACTTGGCAACACCATGTGCTGCGTGTGGCGATCAACGACTTGCGCAGCCTGTTCAGCGAGCCGCTGCCGGTGGCGCCGGTGCTACTGGACGCCGGCTGCGGTCAGGGCAAATCCTTCAAGCTGTTGCAGCAGGTGTTCGCCCCTGCCCACCTGATCGGCCTGGACGCCGACCCCCACAGTCTGGAACTGAGCAAGGCCGAAGCCGCGCGCCAGGGCCTGGATGTGCAGCTGATCGGCAGCGACTGCGCCACCCTTGATGTGCCGGACGCAAGCGTCGACATCCTGTTTTGCCACCAGACCTTCCACCACCTGGTCGAGCAGCATCGCGCACTGAAAGAGTTCTACCGCGTGCTCAAGCCGGGCGGTTATTTGCTGTTTGCCGAATCCACCGAGGCGTACATCGACACCTGGGTAATTCGCTGGCTGTTCCGCCACCCCATGCACGTGCAAAAAAGCGCCGAGGAATACCTGGAGATGCTGCGCGATCAGGGCTTCGAATTTGGCCCGCAGAACGTCTCCTACCCGTACCTGTGGTGGAGCCGCTCCAGCGATTTCGGCCTGCTGGAACGCTGGGGCCTGCGCAACCCGCCACCGGTGGGCCAGCGTGAGGAAACCCTGGTCAACTGCGTGGCGCGCAAACCCTTGGCGAGCCCTGAATGATGATCCGTCTGTTGTTGATGGGCTGCCTGTTACTGCTGAGCGCCTGCGCCAGCCAGCCACCGCTGCCCGAAAAAATCCCGGCCCTGGCGCTGCCCATGCAGCTGCATGTGCAGCGCCAGGCAGACGGTCAAAGCCAGGACTGGTTGCTGGTGATCCAGCGCGAAGGCGCGGCGATTCGCTGGTCGATGATGGACCCGCTGGGCATTCCCCAGGCCCGGCAGAAGCTGGTCGACGGTCAGTGGCAAGCCGACGGCTTGCTGCCGCCCAACCCCCAGGCACGGGACTTGTTCGCCGCACTGTTATTCGCCCTGACGTCGGCGGACGATGTGCGAAAGCTGTACCCCACCGCGCAGGCCATGGACCTTACCCGCACGCTGCCCGGCCACTGGCAGATCGTGTACCAGTCGTCTGAGGTCTTCAGTGTGAACATGAGCGGGCAACCGTTGAGCTACCGCATCAGCCCGCTGGGGGCCGCACGATGACCGCCTACCTCAACGCCCTCGGCGTAATCTGCGCCCTCGGCCGTGGCCAGGACGAAGTCAGCCGCAGCCTGTTTGCCGGTGACTGCTCGGGCATGCGCGCCGAAAGCGGCTGGGTACCGGACCGTGTGCTGCCGGTGGCCGGCGTGCCGGGTGAACTGGCGACCATCCCAACGGAGCTGAACCAGCAAAGCAGCCGGAATAACCAGCTGTTGCTGGAAGCGGCGCTGCAGATTGAGGCACAGATCCGCCAGGCCATCGACACCTATGGCGCCTCGCGGGTCGGCATTGTGCTCGGTACCAGCACGTCGGGTATCGATGAGGCGAGCCGTGGCATTGCGCATTACCTGCGCGACAACCAGTTCCCCGGTGATTACGACTACCAGCAACAGGAACTCAGCGCTCCGGCCAACTTCCTCGCCGACTGGTTGCAACTGAGCGGACCGGCCTATGTGATCTCCACCGCCTGCACCTCCAGCGCCCGCGCGTTGATGAGTGCCCAGCGCCTGCTGGACTTGGGCGTGTGCGATGCGGTGATCTGCGGCGGCGTCGACAGCCTGTGCAAGCTGACGCTTAACGGCTTTACCTCGCTGGAAGCGGTGTCGAGCGAGCGTTGCAACCCGTTCTCGGTGAACCGCAACGGCATCAACATCGGCGAAGCCGCGGTGCTGTTCCTGATGAGCCGCGAGACTGCGCCCATCGCGCTGCTGGGCAGCGGCGCCAGCTGCGACGCGCACCATATTTCCGCGCCGGAGCCCACCGGCAAGGGCGCGCTGCAAGCAATGCGCAAGGCGTTGGCCAGCGCCAAACTTGCGCCCGAGCAGATCGGTTACCTGAACCTGCACGGCACAGCCACCCAACACAACGACGCCATGGAAAGCCTGGCGGTTGCCCAACTGTTCCCCCAAGGCGTGGCCTGTTCGTCGACCAAGCCCATGAGCGGCCACACCCTGGGTGCCGCCGGTGCACTGGAGGCCGCGTTCTGCTGGTTGAGCCTGGCCCACGGTGTGGTGCCGCCCCATGTGTGGGACGGCCAGGCCGACCCGGCACTGCCGGCCCTGCACTGGGCGCAAGCCGGTGACACCTTGAAAAAACGCTGCCTGATGAGCAATTCGTTTGCCTTCGGCGGCAACAACGTCAGCCTGATAATCGCAGAGGCCCCATGATCGATTGGCCACTCGCTGAACTGCTGCCCCACGCGGGCGACATGATCCTGATCGACCAGGTGCTGTCGTTCGATGAAGAGCAGGTTCACACCCGCGTCACCGTCAAGCCTGGCGGCCTGTTCAACCGCGACGACGGCAGCCTGCCGGCGTGGGTCGGCATCGAGCTGATGGCGCAAAGCGTCGCGGCTTACGCCGGTTGCCGTGCGCGTCAGAAAGGCGAGGCCGTGGAACTGGGCTTCTTGCTGGGCACACGCAAGTACGAGTGCAACGTGGAACACTTCCCGGCCGGCGCCGAGCTGACCATCCACGGCCTGCGTTCCCTGGAAGACGACAATGGCATGGGTGTGTTCGAATGCCACCTGACCGGTGATGGCATTTTGGCTAGCGCCCGCTTGAACGTATTCCGACCGCCCCAGGCGGCCAACTATTTAGATGAATCGAAGGACGTAACGCCATGACTGAATCCGTACTGGTCACCGGCTCCAGCCGTGGCATTGGCCGCGCCATCGCCCTGCGCCTGGCCCAGGCCGGCCATGACATCGTGCTGCATTGCCGCAGTGGCCGCGCCCAAGCCGACGCGGTGCAAGTCGAAATCGAAGCCCTGGGCCGCAAGGCACGGGTGCTGCAGTTCGATGTGGCGGACCGTGCCGCGTGCAAGGCAATCCTCGAAGCCGATGTGGAGCAGCATGGCGCCTACTACGGCGTGGTGCTCAACGCCGGCCTGACCCGCGACGGCGCGTTCCCGGCCCTGTCGGAAGACGACTGGGACGTGGTGATGCGCACCAACCTCGACGGTTTCTACAACGTGCTGCACCCGGTGATGATGCCGATGATCCGACGTCGCGCGGCCGGGCGTATCGTGTGCATCACGTCGGTGTCCGGCTTGATCGGCAACCGTGGCCAGGTCAACTACAGCGCGTCCAAGGCCGGCTTGATCGGCGCCGCCAAGGCCCTGGCCATCGAGCTGGGCAAGCGCAAGATCACGGTCAACTGCGTGGCACCTGGCCTGATCGACACCGCCATGCTCGATGAGAACGTGCCGGTGGAAGAGCTGATGAAGATGATCCCCGCGCAGCGCATGGGCACCCCGGAAGAGGTGGCCGGCGCGGTGAATTTCCTGATGTCGGCCGAGGCCGGCTACATCACGCGCCAGGTGCTGGCCGTGAACGGAGGCCTGTGCTGATGAAGCGCGTTGTAGTGACCGGCATGGCCGGTATGACCTCCCTGGGTGGCGACTGGGAGACCATCGCCGCCAACTTTCGTGCCAACCGCAGCGGCATCCGGCGCATGGACGAGTGGGACCGGTTTACCGAATTGAACACGCGCTTGGCCGGGCCGATCGACGACTTCGTCGTGCCCGCCCACTGGACGCGCAAGCAGCTGCGTAGCATGGGCCGTGTTTCGCGCCTGGCCGTGTGGGCCGCTGAGCAGGCGTTGCAGGACGCGGGTTTGCTCGGCGACGAGTCGATCAAGGACGGGCGCATGGGCGTGGCCTGTGGCTCGTCCACCGGCAGCACCGATGAGATCAAGGCGTTCGGCAATATGCTGCTGAACTCGGTGGCCGAGGGGCTGAATGCCAACTCCTACGTGCGCATGATGCCGCACACCACGGCAGCGAATATCAGCATCTTCTTTGGCCTCACCGGGCGGCTGATCCCCACCTCCAGCGCCTGCACCAGCGGCAGCCAAGGCATCGGGTATGCCTACGAGGCGATCAAGTTCGGGCGCTTGCCGTTGATGCTCGCCGGGGGCGCCGAAGAGCTGTGCCCGACCGAAGCCATGGTGTTCGACGCGCTGTACGCCACCAGCCTGAAAAACGATGCACCGCAAACCAGCCCGCGCCCCTACGACAGCGGCCGCGATGGCCTGGTGATCGGCGAAGGCGGCGGCATGCTGGTCCTCGAAGAGCTGGAGCATGCGTTGGCCCGTGGGGCGCATATCCATGCTGAACTGGTCGGTTTCGGCAGCAACGCCGACGGCCAGCACACCACTCGCCCCGAGCAGAAAACCATGCGCCGCGCGATGGAACTGGCGCTGGAAGACGCCGGGCTGGAGCCGTCTGCCATCGGCTACGTCAACGGTCACGGCACCGCTACCGACCAGGGCGACATCGCCGAGACCCTGGCCACCAGCAGCCTGTTCGGTAGCCGCATGCCCATCAGCTCGCAGAAGAGCTTTCTCGGCCACACCCTGGGCGCATGCGGAGCGTTGGAGTCGTGGTTCAGCATCGAGATGATGAACCGCAACCAGTACGTGCACACCTTCAACCTGGATTCGGTGGACCCGCAATGCGGCGAGCTGGATTACCTGCAGGGTGAATTTCGCGAGATGCACCACGACTACGTGATGAACAACAACTTTGCCTTTGGCGGCGTCAACACGTCGCTGATCTTTCGCCGCTGGTCCTGACTGTTAAATCGATTGGAGAATACGGAATGTCTTCCTTGCTACGCGCCACCCTGATCACCCTGGCCCTGCTGGTCACCGCCGGCTGCACCAACAAGCCGATCCTCAACACCCAGCACGACCTGCCGGCCAACGCCCAGGTCAGTGAAGAGAAAATGAAGGTGATCATCGTCAACGCCCTGCAAAAGCGCGAATGGACGGTCCAGCGCCTGAGCCCGCAGCTGGTGCAGGCCGAAATCAATGTGCGTAACCAGTTTTATGCCGCCATCGACATCCGCTACACCCGCAACAGCTACGCCATCACCTACCGCGACAGCCGCGATTTGGGCTACAAGGACGGCACGATCCATCGCAACTACAACCGCTGGGTGAGCATGCTCGACCGCGACATCATGGCGGCGCTGCGTAGCAATGGCATGAATGAAGCGGGCTCGGCGGCGCAGTCGTTTGGGCAGACGGGCACCACCCAGTAAAGCTGAGGTTGTGGTTTCTCCAGAAACGACAAAGGGCGCCTTTCGGCGCCCTCTTCACAAACAGGTTGGCTTGTCATCGCCGCGTCCTGTCTGGCTCTACGATGGCTGGTTACCCAGGATCCTCAGAGTCTCACAAGCCCCTTTGCGGGAACACGGGCAGTATGCCTGAAGCAAAGACAGCTGGAAAATACCGACGATCAAATGTGGGAGCGGGCTTGCCCGCGAATGCGGAGTGTCAGTCGACACACCTGCCAACTGGCCCACCACATTCGCAGGCAAGCCAGCTCCCACAAAGAGCTGCTTCGTTTTAAAGTCCGTTTTTTATTGAATGGCCTTGCGCGTCAACAACTCCACAAACGCCTCTGCCATCGGCGTTTGCACGCCTTTGCGCTGCACTAGCCACACCGCCGTCATCGCCTCCTCATCCAGCAGCGTGCGATAGACCACCCCGTCGATCCGGATGCGCTGGTAAGACGCTGGCAGCACCGATACGCCTAACCCCGCCGCTACCAGGCCGATGATGGTCATGGCCTCCCCGGCTTCCTGGGCGAAGTGCGGGCTGAAACCGGCATCTCGCGCCAGGTTGATCAGTTGGGCGTAGAGGCCACTGCCATAACTGCGCGGGAAAAACACGAACGGCTCCTGCGCCAACTGCGCCAGGTGCAGGCCTCGTTCGCTACCTTGCACCAGTGGGTGGCCGGCGCTCAATACGGCCACCAGTGGCTCGCGCATCAGTTCGACCACACTCAGGGAATCCGGCAGCGGCAGCGGGCGCATCAACCCCACCTGAATCGACTCATCCACCAGCGAGTCAGCCACTTCGGTGCTGCTCATTTCCTGCAGGTTCAAATGCACCGCCGGGAACGCCTGGCGAAACGCAAAGATCGCCTTGGGGATGCTGGCGTTGAACGGTGCCGAGGAGGTGAAACCGATCTTCAGCTCACCCAATTCCCCCAGTTGTGCACGCCGCGCCACATCGGAAGCCTTGTCGACCTGGGCCAGCACCAATCGCGCCTCGTGCAGGAACAGTCGCCCCGCCTCGCTCAGCTCGACCCGACGGTTGGTACGCTCGAACAACCGCGCCCCCACTTCCTGCTCCAGCGCCTGGATCTGCTGGCTCAGGGGCGGTTGCGAGATGCCCAGCACCTGCGCGGCGCGGCCGAAATGCAGCTCTTCGGCGACGGCGATGAAGTACCGCAAGTGACGCAATTCCATGCAAACCTCATTAGGTCGTAAAAGCTCTCAAACAGGTCGAACAATATATTGGAAAGAATCATTAGCCAGCTATATTCTTTTTTGCAGTGCCAGTCCTGGCCTGCTCTTCCTCCCCGAGGTCCCCGTGAAAGCTGCTGTCGCTCCACTTGCTCAAGAAGCCCCACCCACTGCCCTGGACGAAGTCGTCGCCCAGCTCAACGAGCAGTACATCGAAAAAGGCACGCCGATGTTCATGCGCACGGTGCTGGCGCTGTTCTCCGGTGGTTTCGCCACTTTTGCCCTGCTGTACTGCGTACAACCGATGATGCCGGCGCTGTCCCACGAATTTTCCATCAATGCGGCGCAAAGCAGCCTGATCCTGTCGGTGGCGACCGCGATGCTGGCGCTGGGCCTGCTGATTACCGGGCCGATCTCCGACACCCTGGGGCGTAAACGGGTGATGGTTTCTGCGTTGTTCTGCGCCGGACTCGCGACGATCGCCAGCGGCCTGATGCCGACCTGGGAGGGCATTCTGTTTATGCGCGCATTGGTGGGCCTGTCGCTGAGCGGCCTGGCCGCCGTTGCGATGACCTACCTGAGCGAAGAGATCCACCCCCAGCACATCGGCCTGGCGATGGGGCTCTACATCGGCGGCAACGCCATTGGCGGCATGAGCGGGCGGCTAATCATCGGCGTGCTGATCGATTTTGTAAGCTGGCACACCGCAATGCTGATCATCGGCGCCCTGGCCCTGATCGCCGCCACGGTGTTCTGGAAAATCCTCCCCGAATCGCGCAACTTCCGCGCCAGCAGCCTCAAGCCGCGCACCTTGCTCGATGGTTTTGTCATGCACTTCAAGGACGCCGGCCTGCCGTGGCTGTTTCTAGAAGCCTTCCTGCTGATGGGCGCGTTCGTGACGATGTTCAACTACATCGGCTATCGCCTGCTGGCCGATCCCTATGACCTGAGCCAGGCCGTGGTGGGCCTGCTGTCGCTGGTGTACCTCTCGGGCATCTACAGCTCGGCCAAAATCGGCTCCCTGGCCGACCGCCTCGGCCGCCGTCGCGTGCTGTGGGGCACCATCGTGTTGATGCTGGCCGGCATGGCGCTCACCCTGTTCACCCCACTGTGGCTGGTGGTGCCAGGCATGCTGATCTTCACCTTCGGCTTCTTCGGCGCCCACTCCGTGGCCAGTAGCTGGATCGGCCGCCGCGCAGTAAAGGCCAAGGGGCAGGCGTCGTCGCTGTACCTGTTCTGCTACTACGTGGGGTCGAGTATTGCGGGGACGGCGGGCGGGTTCTTCTGGCACTTTGCCGGATGGAACGGGATTGGGGCGTTTATCGTGGCGCTGTTGATTGGCGCGTTGCTGGTGGCGTTGAAGCTGGCGAAATTGCCGCCGTTGGGGCAAACGGCGGCATGAAGTCGTATTGAACAAAAAACCGCTTCATAGCGGTTTTTTCACAACAGGCTTTCGTTTCATTCCGGTGGACACCGAATCATGGAGCGCCATGGCACGCCCTCCGTCCCACTCGGCTTGCATCGCCGAAAACAGCTCGCCATCGATGCGAGCTCGATGCTCGATGAGCGCCTCGGACATCGCCTCTGCAACTCGCTCGATGATCATCCCAGGCTTCTCGACTGCACAGTATTTGCGGCCAAACTCCATCAGTTGCTGACGGTCCGGGTAAGCCTTCACCTTGTTCATTTTAATTGCCAGGGTGCGATCAACCAATGATCGACCCGACTTTGGGTTGTAGTTCTCATACACCGTGGTGGTGGTGACATCGAACACAGGGGCCAGTTGCACCGTTTCGCGCGCGCCTGGATGGGTGTAGATCACACCAAAGTTCTTCAGGTGAGCATCGCCATTACGCACCATGACCGACAGGCAAACCGAAGAGAAAAAACGTTCAAGTTCACGTATCGGCTCACACTCTGCACAAACATGATTGATGACGGCAGCCAGGGTTTCGTAACTCTGGGAATATTTGTAATTGTCATGAGGGTCTTTATGGAGTCCCAACAAAACAGCCATGTCTTCGAAGCCAAGTCGTCCGGCCGGGGTTAAATCGAAGCGCTCCATGACAAATAGATCTCCACCTTCGGACAACCAGAAAGGCGGAGTTTCCATGCCCGCGATGCGAGCAGCTTCCATACAAAGGAACTCGTTCTGGGCCAGGTAAGCGTACTCATCGGCACCCGACTTCACGATCAGGTCAGAACTGAGCATGGTTTTACGATTGCCACCCAGCTTGTCCAGATCAGGCACCAGCACCTTGGGCTGCACACCAGAAATACCCGACTCGAAATACGTCTCCACCAGAAACTCGAATACGCCTTGAGCGTTATCGGCTGACAGTATTTGCTGGAGCCCTACCTGAGCCCTCACGGGAACTGACGCCTCGACAGGATTCGCATAGGTAAGCCGCCCAATCTGGTTACCGCCGATCACTGATAGCAGGCGCATCTCGTCTACCTGCATGTGCTTGGCCATCCGTCGTTTGATCTGATCGGCCAGAAAACCTTCTGGTACGTTCATATCGAAAATCGGATGCAGCACGTTGCTGATAGAGGGCGTCGGATCGTAGGGCATGACCAACGATGCTTCGCGCCCCGCATCAGCGGATGAATAGGCGAACGAGAACTGCGAGCCTTTGGACAACACACCTGAAAGCCCCTGAGGCGTGACGACGTTGAGCAGCTTGACTCTACTCATCGTGCTCCACCAGATCGGCCAGGGACTTGAGATCGATACGTTTATCGACGACTTCCAGGGCCATCCCCAGTGCAGAGACCACTCGGAACACCGTGTACATCGCGACGTTTTCACCCGCCTCCAGATCCATGATGGTCTTGCGATTGCACTTGGCCCGGTCCGCCAGTTGCGCCTGGCTGTAGCCTTTGGCGCGACGCAGTTGTCGTATCCTGTCACCCAGATCTGGTGGATTGACTAGCAACATAATGTTACCCATAACGGACATTCAATACGAATATCAGAATTATGTCCGAGATAGCGGACATTACAAGCACCTTACGTCCGTTGCCCTCAAACAAAAACGCCCGGCAAAAGCCGGGCGTTTTCATCGGGCAGTAATCACTCGTGATACTGCGCCGACAGCTCATGCACCGCACGCAGGAACGCGCCCGCATGCTCCGGGTTCACTTCCGGTGTGATGCCGTGGCCCAGGTTGAACACGTGCCCGGTGCCTTTGCCGTAGCTGGCCAGGATGCGGCCGACTTCGGTGCGGATCGCTTCCGGCTTGGCGTAGAGCACGGTCGGGTCCATGTTGCCTTGCAGCGCGACGCGGTTGCCCACGCGCTGGCGGGCTTCGCCCAAGTCGCAGGTCCAGTCCAGGCCCAGTGCGTCGGCACCAGCGTCGGCGATGCTTTCCAGCCACAGGCCGCCGTTCTTGGTGAACAGGATGACCGGCACTTTGCGGCCTTCGTGTTCACGGATCAGGCCGCTGACGATCTTGCGCATGTAGGCCAGGGAGAACTCCTGATACGCCGCCGCCGACAGGTTGCCGCCCCACGTGTCGAAGATCTGCACCGCTTGCGCGCCGGCCATGATCTGGCCGTTGAGGTAGGAGGTGACCGACTGCGCCAGCTTGTCCAGCAGCAGGTGCATGGCTTGCGGGTTGTCGTAGAGCATGGCCTTGGTCTTGCGGAAGTCTTTCGACGAGCCGCCTTCGACCATGTAAGTGGCCAGGGTCCATGGACTGCCGGAGAAGCCGATCAGCGGCACGCGGCCGTTGAGCTCGCGGCGGATGGTGCTGACGGCGTCCATCACGTAACCGAGGTCTTTGTGCGGATCAGGGATCGGCAGGGCTTCGATGTCAGCCAGGGTGCTCACGACTTTCTTGAAACGCGGGCCTTCGCCGGTTTCGAAGTACAGGCCTTGGCCCATGGCGTCAGGGATGGTGAGAATGTCGGAAAAGAGGATGGCCGCGTCCAGTTGCGGGTAGCGGTCCAAAGGCTGCATCGTGACTTCGCAGGCGAACTCCGGGTTCATGCACAGGCTCATGAAATCACCGGCGTTGGCGCGGCTGGCGCGGTATTCCGGCAGGTAGCGACCGGCTTGGCGCATCATCCACACAGGGGTGACGTCCACGGGTTGCTTGAGCAGGGCACGAAGGAAACGGTCGTTCTTGAGGGCAGTCATGTCGGCATCCGCAAAAAAAGTGCGGGCATTTTCTCAGAGCCAGACGCAAAAGGCACGGAGTGAGCCGTGCCTTTTGTCTATCGGGTTGATTTACGACAATAACTTGAACCTGCGCAAAACAAATGTGGGAGCTGGCTTGCCTGCGATTGCGGTGGTTCAGTCGATACATCCGGTGACTGTTACATCGCTATCGCAGGCAAGCCAGCTCCCACATTTTTGATCCCATTTCAGCTCGGGATCGGGGTCAGACTTGCAGGTAATCCAGGATCCCTTCGGCGGCGTTGCGGCCTTCGAAGATCGCGGTCACCACCAGGTCAGAACCACGCACCATGTCGCCACCCGCAAAGATCTTCGGGTTGCTGGTCTGGTGCTTGTACTGGCCTTGTTCCGGGGCTACGACGCGGCCCTGGCTGTCGGTCTGGATCTGGAACTGCTCGAACCACGGCGCCGGGCTTGGGCGGAAACCGAAAGCGATGACCACGGCGTCGGCCGGGATGATCTCTTCGGAGCCCGGGATCGGCTCGGGGCTGCGACGGCCACGGGCGTCCGGCTCGCCGAGACGGGTCTCGACCACCTTCACGCCTTCGACACGGTCTTCACCGACAATGGCAATCGGCTGACGGTTGTAGAGGAATTTCACGCCTTCTTCCTTGGCGTTCTTCACCTCTTTGCGCGATCCCGGCATGTTGGCTTCGTCACGACGATAGGCACAGGTCACCGACTTGGCGCCCTGGCGGATCGAGGTACGGTTGCAGTCCATCGCGGTGTCACCACCGCCCAGCACTACAACCTTCTTGCCCTTCATGTCGACGAAGTCTTCCGGCGACTTTTCAAAGCCCAGGTTGCGGTTGACGTTGGCGATCAGGAAGTCCAGCGCGTCGTAGACGCCTGGCAGGTCCTCACCGGCAAAGCCGCCCTTCATGTAGGTGTAGGTGCCCATGCCCATGAACACGGCATCGTATTCTTCGAGCAGTTGCTCCATGGTCACGTCTTTGCCGATCTCGGTGTTCAGGCGGAACTCGATGCCCATGCCGGTGAACACTTCGCGACGGTTGCTCAGTACGGTTTTTTCCAGCTTGAACTCGGGGATGCCGAAGGTCAGCAGGCCACCGATTTCCGGGTTCTTGTCGAACACCACCGGGGTCACGCCGCCGCGTACCAACACGTCCGCACAACCCAGGCCAGCAGGACCGGCACCGATGATGGCGACGCGCTTGCCGGTTGGCTTGACCTTGGACATGTCCGGGCGCCAGCCCATGGCAAACGCGGTGTCGGTGATGTACTTCTCCACCGAACCGATGGTCACCGCGCCGAAGCCGTCGTTGAGGGTGCAGGCACCTTCACACAGACGGTCTTGCGGGCACACCCGGCCGCAGACTTCCGGCAGGGTGTTGGTCTGGTGCGACAGCTCGGCGGCAGCGAGGATGTTGCCCTCGGCCACCAATTTGAGCCAGTTGGGAATGAAGTTGTGCACCGGGCACTTCCATTCGCAATACGGGTTACCGCACCCCAGGCAGCGGTGGGCCTGGTCGGCCGAGTGCTGGGGTTTGAAGGGTTCGTAGATTTCCACGAACTCTTTCTTGCGTTGACGCAACAGTTTCTTCTTCGGATCTTTGCGCCCGACATCGATGAACTGGAAGTCGTTATTCAGACGTTCAGCCATGTTAAAACCTCATCAAACTCTTCAGGCGCATATCACTGCGGGTTGGCACGGATGCTGGAAAGCAACGACTTCAGGTTGGCAGCCTTGGGCTTGACCAGCCAGAAACGACGCAGGTAATCATCGAGGTTCTCGGCGAGGTTGCGGCCCCATTCGCTGCCGGTTTCCTCGACGTACTCGTCCAGCACGTGCTGCAAGTGGTTCCGGTAGGATTCCATGGCTTCGCCGCTGATCCGCTGGATCTCGACCAACTCGTGGTTGACCTTGTCAACGAAGGTGTTGTCCTGGTCGAGCACGTAGGCGAAACCGCCGGTCATGCCCGAACCGAAGTTGTAACCGGTCTTGCCCAGTACCGCGACAAAGCCCCCGGTCATGTACTCACAGCAGTGATCGCCCGTGCCTTCCACCACGGTGTGGGCACCGGAGTTGCGCACGGCGAAACGCTCACCGGCAGTACCGGCTGCGAACAGCTTGCCACCGGTGGCGCCGTACAAGCAGGTGTTGCCGATGATGGCACTGTCCTGGGTCTTGTAGACGCTGCCTTTAGGCGGAACGATCACCAGCTTGCCGCCGGTCATGCCCTTGCCCACGTAGTCGTTGGCGTCGCCTTCCAGGTACATGTGCAGGCCACCGGCGTTCCACACGCCAAAGCTTTGGCCCGCAGTGCCCTTGAAGCGGAAGGTGATCGGCGCCTTGGCCATGCCCTGGTTGCCGTGCTTGCGTGCGATTTCACCGGAGATGCGCGCGCCGATGGAACGGTCGCAGTTGCAGATATCCAGTTCGAACTCGCCACCGCTGGCTTCGCTGATTGCGCGACCGGCGATGTCCACCATCTTCTCGGCCAGCAGGCCTTTGTCGAACGGTGGGTTGCGGTCCACACCACAGAACTGCGGTTTGTCAGCCGGGATGTGATCGCTGCCGAGCAACGGCGTGAGGTCCAGGTGGTGCTGCTTGGCGGTCTGGCCTTCGAGGATTTCCAGCAGATCGGTACGGCCGATCAGCTCTTCGAGGGAACGCACGCCCAGCTTGGCCAACCACTCACGGGTCTCTTCGGCGACGTAGGTGAAGAAATTCACCACCATGTCGACGGTGCCGATGTAGTGATCCTTGCGCAGCTTCTCGTTCTGGGTGGCAACGCCGGTGGCGCAGTTGTTCAGGTGGCAGATGCGCAGGTATTTGCAGCCCAGAGCGATCATTGGCGCAGTCCCGAAGCCGAAGCTTTCGGCGCCGAGGATCGCAGCCTTGATCACGTCGAGGCCGGTTTTCAGGCCGCCGTCGGTCTGTACACGCACCTTGCCGCGCAGGTCGTTGCCGCGCAGGGTCTGGTGGGTTTCGGCCAGGCCGAGTTCCCACGGTGCGCCGGCGTACTTGATGGAGGTCAGCGGCGAAGCGCCGGTACCGCCGTCGTAGCCGGAGATGGTGATCAGGTCGGCATAGGCCTTGGCCACGCCAGCAGCGATGGTGCCCACGCCGGCTTCGGCTACCAGTTTCACCGAGACCAGCGCCTGCGGGTTGACTTGTTTCAGGTCGAAAATCAGCTGCGACAAGTCTTCAATCGAGTAGATGTCGTGGTGCGGTGGAGGCGAGATCAGGGTCACGCCCGGCACGGCATAACGCAGCTTGGCGATCAGGCCGTTGACCTTGCCGCCTGGCAGCTGGCCGCCTTCACCGGGCTTGGCGCCCTGGGCCACCTTGATCTGCAGCACTTCGGCGTTGACCAGGTATTCCGGGGTGACACCAAAGCGGCCGGTCGCGACCTGCTTGATTTTCGAGCTCTTGATGGTGCCGTAGCGCGCCGGGTCTTCACCGCCTTCGCCGGAGTTGGAACGCGCACCCAGGCGGTTCATGGCTTCGGCCAGGGCTTCGTGAGCCTCAGGCGACAAGGCACCCAGGGAAATACCGGCGGAGTCAAAGCGCTTGAGGATCGATTCCAGCGGCTCGACTTCGTTGATGTCCATGGCTGTGTCCAGGGTCTTCACCTTGAACAGGTCACGGATCATCGACACCGGGCGGTTATCCACCAGCGAGGTGTATTCCTTGAACTTGGCATAGTCGCCCTGCTGCACAGCGGCTTGCAGGGTGTTGACCACGTCCGGGTTGTACGCGTGGTATTCGCCACCGTGCACGAACTTCAGCAGGCCGCCTTGCTGGATCGGCTTGCGCGCGCTCCAGGCTTCGGCTGCCAGGGCTTTCTGCTCGGCTTCGATGTCGACGAAACGCGCGCCCTTGATGCGGCTTGGCACGCCACGGAAGCTCAGTTCGCAGACCTCTTCGGACAGGCCGATGGCTTCGAACAATTGAGCACCACGGTAGGACGTGACGGTGGAAATGCCCATCTTCGACAGGATCTTCAGCAGGCCCTTGGTGATGCCTTTACGGTAGTTCTTGAACACCTCGTAGAGGTCGCCCAGTACTTCACCGGTACGGATCAGGTCGCCCAGCACTTCGTAGGCCAGGAACGGGTACACCGCCGAGGCGCCAAAGCCGATCAACACCGCAAAGTGGTGCGGGTCACGGGCGGTGGCAGTTTCGACGAGGATGTTGGAGTCGCAGCGCAGGCCTTTCTCGGTCAGGCGGTGGTGCACCGCGCCGGTGGCCAGGGAGGCGTGGATCGGCAGCTTGCCCGGGGCAATGTGACGGTCGGTCAACACGATCTGGGTACGGCCGGCGCGCACGGCTTCTTCGGCCTGGTCGGCGACGTTGCGCACAGCGGCTTCAAGGCCGAGGCTCTCGTCGTAGTTCAGGTCGATGATCTGACGGTCGAAGCCCGGGCGATCCAGGGTCATCAACGAGCGCCATTTGGCCGGGGACACCACAGGCGAGCTGAGGATCACGCGGGACGCATGCTCAGGGGATTCCTGGAAGATGTTGCGCTCGGCACCGAGGCACACTTCCAACGACATCACGATGGCTTCGCGCAGCGGGTCGATCGGCGGGTTGGTCACCTGAGCGAACTGCTGGCGGAAGTAGTCGTACGGCGTGCGCACGCGCTGCGACAGCACGGCCATCGGCGTGTCATCGCCCATGGAACCGACGGCTTCGTAGCCTTGCTCGCCGAGCGGACGCAGCACCTGGTCGCGCTCTTCGAACGTGACCTGGTACATCTTCATGTACTGCTTGAGCTGGTCGACATCGTAGAAAGCCGAACCGTGGTCGTTGTCTTCCATGGTTGCCTGGATGCGCAGGGCGTTCTTGCGCAGCCATTGCTTGTACGGGTGACGCGACTTCAAGCGGTTGTCGATGGCGTCGGTGTCGAGGATCTGCCCGGTTTCGGTGTCCACGGCCAGGATCTGGCCAGGGCCTACGCGGCCTTTGGCGATCACGTCTTCGGGCTTGTAGTCCCACACGCCGATTTCCGACGCCAGGGTGATGAAACCGTTGGTGGTGGTGACCCAGCGCGCCGGGCGCAGACCGTTACGGTCGAGCAGGCACACTGCGTAGCGACCGTCGGTCATGACCACGCCGGCCGGGCCGTCCCACGGCTCCATGTGCATCGAGTTGTACTCGTAGAACGCACGCAGGTCCGGGTCCATGGTTTCGACGTTCTGCCACGCTGGCGGAATGATCATGCGCACGCCACGGAACAGGTCGATGCCGCCGGTGACCATCAGCTCGAGCATGTTGTCCATGCTGGAGGAGTCGGAACCCACGCGGTTGACCAGCGGGCCGAGTTCTTCCAGGTCCATCAAGTCGTTGGTGAACTTGGTGCGACGGGCCACGGCCCAGTTGCGGTTACCGGTGATGGTGTTGATCTCGCCGTTGTGGGCGAGGAAGCGGAACGGCTGGGCCAGCGGCCATTTCGGCAGGGTGTTGGTGGAGAAGCGCTGGTGGAACACGCAGATCGCGGTTTGCAGGCGCTCATCGCTCAGGTCTGGATAGAAGGCGGTGAGGTCCGCCGGCATCATCAGGCCTTTATAAATGATGGTCTTGTGGGAAAAGCTGCAGATGTAGTGGTCGGTGTCGGCGGCGTTGGCCACGGACGAGCGGCGACGGGAGCTGAACAGCTTGATCGCCATGTCCTGGTCGCTGAGGCCGTCGCCCGCGATGAACACTTGTTCGATCTGCGGCAGGCGTTCCAGGGCCAGGCGGCCGAGTACGCTGGTGTCGATGGGCACTTTGCGCCAGCCGACGAGTTGCAGGCCGGCAGCCAGGATCTCGCGGTTCATGTTCTCGCGAGCAGCTTCGGCTTTGACCGGGTCCTGGTTGAAGAACACCATGCCCACGGCGTATTGCTTGGGCAGGTCGACTGCAAATTGCTCTTTTGCGACAGCACGCAGGAACAGGTCGGGCTTTTGAATCAGCAAGCCACAACCGTCACCGGTCTTGCCGTCGGCGTTGATCCCACCGCGGTGGGTCATGCAGGTCAGGGCCTCGATGGCCGTTTGCAAAAGGGTATGACTGGGCTCGCCCTGCATGTGGGCTATCAGGCCGAAACCGCAGTTATCCTTGAATTCATCGGGTTGGTACAGACCTGCTTTCATAGACACTTTCTCACCAGGCTGCCTCTTATATCGAGGCAAATTTCTTTTCAATTCAACCGGTTACCTTCCACGCCGAACGTACGCCGGCTTAGCGGGGGCAAAAGGGAGGTCATTGTACACACCGACACGAACGCTCACAAATTTAGCGACGAAATGTCGCAAATCTATGTCGCATTTATGAAAGGTTTAAAGCGATATGCTGTGCTAGTCAAAACTTTTTTAGTTCGGACCGCTACGACTCAAAAGCTACGTGACGCAGACACCACAAAGCGCGCGGCCTTCAGGGCTGCACGCTGTTGTAGTTTTTTTGAGGTGCCGGGAGGGCAGCCTGGGTAAGGCCGCCGGATCTTCAGCGAGTTGTTGCGAGTTCTTGTTGAACGCTGGCAACAGTGCGTGGCCAAGGTTTACCAGCCTGAACCTTCGCTGGCAAGGCCTTGATAGCAGAATCGGCTGCTGCACGGCTGGAGAAGTTGCCGTAGGTGATCACGTAGAGAGGCTTGCCGTTGAGCACTTTCTTGAAATAACGGTACTCGCCGCCCTGCTCTTTCACGAACGCCTGGGCGTTGGCTTCGGAGCTGGTGCCAAGGATCTGCACCACGAAGTTGCCGGTCGGCTGGCTGGCGTACCAGCTGCTGCCCGCGGCACCGGCCTTGGCAACGGTGGCGGCCGGTTTTTCAACAGGCTTGGCCGCTGGAGCTGGCTTGGCGACTGGCGCAGGGGCAACCGGCTTGGTCACAGGCGCCGGCTTGGCGGTGGCAACGGTCGGCGCAGGGGTCGGCTTGGCAACCGCCGCTGGCTGGCCCGCTGGCACGCCTGCAGGCGGTGCAGTGGTGGTCACGGTTGGCGGCGTCGCGCTGGAACCTTCCACCGGCACACCGTTGTCACCTTCGGAGATACCACCGGCTTCTTCAGCCAACGGGCCGCGCATGACCGGTTGGCCGACCATCGGCAGGTTGGTCGGCTGGCCGGAGTTGGCAAATTCGACATTTGGCGTGGGTTTGCCCAGAGGCAACTGCGCCTGTTCGGTTGGCGCGCCGGCAGTCGTCGGTGCCTTGCTGCGGCCCGGGATCAACCAGGCGGCGGCTACAGCAACCACGACAACCGCGGAAATAGCCAATACGTGCTTCTTAGGCATAGTGAACCCCATCTTTGGACGCTTCACCGCAGAGCGGCTGGCAATCATGGCTTCGATCATTGCATCGCGGGCAACCTGGTTGATGGTGCCAGGCCAGCCGTCGGAGCTTTCGTGAATATCAGAGATCTGCTGGGCGGAGAAAAGTTCGATACCCGCCCCCGCACCTTCCAGGCGCTGAGCCAGGTATTCGCGGGTTTCTTCCTCTTCGTACGGTTGCAGCTCGATGACGTGAAACAGCTCTTGATCACCACTGATCTGCTCCAGATCGGCGATCAACGACGACTCACCGAACAGGAATACATGGGGACGACCTTCCGGCGTGCCCGCTGCCAGCGCCAGCAGCGCTTCCAGGGCGGATTCGTCGAGCTGCTCGGCGTCATCTACCAGCAGGTAGACTTCTTGACCGGTGAGGCCCAGCTGAACAACCTGCTTGAGGATCGCGTTCGGCTCGGCAGTGGCCACATCCAGTGCCTGGGCGACCTGGCGCAGCACGCCCGCCGCATCACCGGCACCACGGGCCGATACCACCACACTCTGTACCGATTGCTTGTTGGTGCTGGCCACCAGCGCCTGGCGCAGCAGGGTCTTGCCGCTGCCCAAAGGCCCGGTTACCACCAACAACAGCTGGCTGTAACGCGCCAGATGGTGCAACTGGCCGAGCACTGGCTTGCGCTGGGCCGGGAAAAATTTGAAGCCCGGCACCCGTGGAGCAAAAGGGTCGTGGCTTAACTGGTAATGGCCGAGGAACGCCTCGTCGGCATGCAAACTAGTCATCGGGATCTTATTAACCTTTAAGCTGGGCCAGGGCGCGGTAATCCGCTCCCAGCGTGGCCTGTAAAATCTCTTTCGGATAATCGTCGGTCACCACCGCTTCACCCATGTGGCGCAGCAGCACCAGTCGCAGTCGACCGTCGATCACTTTCTTGTCTATTGCCATGTGTTCGAGGAAATCCGCCTCGGTCATCTCCTGCGGCGGGATAACCGGCAACCCGGCGCGCTGGAACAGGCGAATGCCGCGATCACGCTCCTGGGCGGTGATCCAGCCCAGGCGCTGCGACATCTCCAGCGCCATCACTGTGCCAGCCGCCACGGCCTCTCCATGCAACCACACACCATAGCCCATGTGCGTTTCGATCGCATGGCCGAAGGTGTGGCCCAGGTTCAAGGTGGCCCGCACGCCAGACTCTCGTTCATCGGCATTCACCACCAACGCCTTGGCGGCGCAGGAGCGGGAAATGGCTTCGGTGAGTGCAACCTGGTCCAGGTTGCGCAGGGCGTCGACGTGCTCTTCAAGCCAGGTCAGGAACGGTTCGTCGCAGATCAGCCCGTACTTGATGACTTCCGCCAGGCCCGCCGACAGCTCGCGGGGCGGCAAGGTGTTGAGGGTGGCAGTGTCGATCAGCACGGCATTGGGCTGGTAGAACGCGCCCACCATGTTCTTGCCCAGCGGGTGGTTGATACCGGTCTTGCCGCCCACCGACGAATCGACCTGGGACAACAGCGTGGTCGGCACCTGGATAAAGTCCACACCGCGCTGGTAGCAGGCGGCCGCGAAGCCGGCCATGTCGCCGATCACACCGCCGCCCAGGGCAATTACGGTGGTGCGGCGATCATGGCGTGCGGTCAGCAGGCCATCAAAAATCAGTTGCAGGGTTTCCCAGTTCTTGTGGGCTTCGCCATCGGGCAGGATCACCGAGATCACCGAGTACGCCGCCAGGCTGCGGCTCAGACGCTCAAGATACAGCGGCGCGACCGTTTCGTTGGAGATGATCGCCACTTGCCGCCCCGCGATATGCGGTGCCAGCAAGTCGGGGTTGTCCAACAAACCTTCGCCAATATGGATTGGGTAGCTGCGCTCGCCTAGATCGACCTTAAGTGTCTGCATGTGTCCCCGCGTGAAGATATATTTACGATCGGCAACGCTCGGATCTGACGTTGCCTGATGGCTCTACGCCACACTCCGAAGGGCAATGGCGCGCCGCCGAGAATAGCGCATTTCGGGCCTGGCTTTAACGGGGTGGCAGCTGCTGCAAGCGCTCCAGAATGTCGAGGACGACCATTCGGGGTGGCCGCTCATCGGTTTCCACCACCAGATCGGCGATTTCCCGATAGAGCGGGTCGCGCAGCGTCAGCAAATCCCGCAAGGTTTTTGCAGGATCAGCCGTGCGCAGCAACGGGCGATTGCGATCGCGGGCAGTGCGGCCCACCTGCTGCTCGACCGACGCATGCAGATAGACCACCCGACCACCGGCATGCAGCGCGCGACGGTTTTCATCGCGCATCACTGCGCCACCACCGGTCGCCAATACCACGCCATCGCAGCCGCACAGTTCGGCAATCATCGCCTGCTCGCGGTCGCGAAAGCCCAGTTCGCCTTCCTTATCGAAGATCCATGGGATATTGGCACCCGTGCGCAATTCAATTTCCTTGTCGGAATCTTTGAACGGCAGGCGCAGCTCTTTGGCCAGCAAACGGCCGATGGTGCTTTTTCCAGCCCCCATCGGTCCTACAAGAATCAAATTTCGCACAGAATCAACGACTCACAGCAATCGCCTGGTTATTCATAATACGCGGAGTCAGGAATACCAGCAGCTCGGATTTTTTCTCCGCCAGCACATCGCGCCGGAAAAGGCGGCCAAGATACGGCACATCGCCCAAAAATGGCACCTTATCTACCACTTTGCTTTGGGTATTGGAGAAAACCCCACCGATGACGATGGTCTCGCCATCCTTGACCAGCACCTTGGCGTTGACCTCGTTTTTCTTGATCGGCGGTACGTCGTTGAGCTTGTTCAGGTAGTCGGGCTCGTCCTTGGTGACCTTGACCTCCATGAACACGTGGCCATCGGGGGTGATCTGCGGGGTTACTTCCAGCGACAGCGAGGCCTCCTTGAAGGACACCGACGTGGCGCCGCTGGAGCTGGATTCCTGGTAGGGAATTTCGGTGCCCTTGAGGATGCGCGCGGTTTCCTTGTCTGACGTGACCACCTTGGGCTGCGAGACGATTTCACCGTTGCCGGTTTTCTCCATGGCGGTCAGCTCAAGGTCCAGTAACAGGTTGTCGGTGATAAAGGCGAGGCCGAGGCCGGAAGTCCCCGCCAGCGAACCCATGTCGACAAACGGCGAACTGGGTGGGTTTTCCGGCAATTCGGCGCCTTCGGCGAGCGGCTTGTTTATCCCCCCCGCATTCCAATTGCCCCGGTTTAGCCGACCACCCCAGCGTACGCCCAGGCTTTTGTCGTAATCGACGTTGGCTTCGACAATCCGCGCCTCAATCATCACCTGGCGCACTGGCACATCCAACTGCGCCACGATGCGTCGCAACTCGTCGAGTCGCTCGCCGGTCTGGTAGGCAATGATGTTATTGGTGCGATCATCGACTGCCACTGAGCCCCGCTCATCCGCGACACCTTCCAGGCCACTCACCGACTGGAACAACTTGGCCAGGTCAGCCGCCTTGGCGTAGTTGACCTGCAACAGCTCGCGACGCAAGGGCGCCAGTTCGGCTATCTGCTTGCGCGACTCCAGCACCAGCAGTTCGCGGGCAGCGAGCTCTTCGGCAGGCGCCACCAGCAACACCCCCGCTTGCACTCGTTTGTCCAAACCCTTGCTTTGCAACACCAGGTCCAGCGCCTGATCCCACGGCACGTCCTTGAGCCTCAACGTGATCGAGCCTTGCACCTCATCGCTGGCCACCAGGTTCAAGCCGGCCACGTCGGCAATTTGCTGCAACACGGTGCGCAGCTCGATGTTTTGAAAGTTGAGACTCAACTTGTCGCCGCTATAGGTGCTCACAGGCGCACTGACAGGTGGTGGCAGTTGGATCAGATCCACGCGATTGGGCACAGCGAAGGCCATCGGTGCTGTAAACGCTATCCATAGCGCCACACCGAAGGACGAAAAAGTCCTTTTCATTGTTTGATTCCGTTATGAGTTGACGTTTAACAAGAGAATTCGCGAGCGCTCCAGCCAGGCACCCCGCTCATCGGGAAACAACTCGGCCAGCTCCACATGACCGGCCTGAATGGCAGTCACCCGACCATGGTTCGGCCCCAGGTAGTCACCCACCGCGAGCCGGTGCACTTTTGCCCCAGCACGCAGCAGGACAAAGGTTTGCCCGCCACGTGACAGCGTGCCGACCATTTCAAACCGGTCGACCGACACACTTTCTAGCACCCCACGGGCCCGGGTCAGATCCGGCGCGTGCGCAGGCCGGCCAGGCAGATAATCGATTGGCGCCACCGCCGACTGAAAGGGGTCACGCAGGGAAGACGCCGCGTAGACAAAACGCTTCCCCGGTTCGACTGGCAAGCCAGGCTTGCCGTGCGGTGATGCGCTGCGATAGGCCTTTGCCAGTAGATCGAGACGCAGCATCGGGCCGTCCCGGCGAAGCGCCAAATCATGCACTGTGACGATTTGCGGCAAGCCACCCAGGGCGCTGACGAAAGCCGCCAAGTCGTGATAGCCGCCGAACACACTGAGCTGCACGGGCTCCTCGATGTAAAGCGCACCAGACTGTTCATCCAGCACGGTGACATCCTCGACCACCAAACCGTTGGCCGCGGCCAGTCGCGTGATGTCATCCAACAAGCCAGGCATGTCGGACACACCGGGCAGTTGCCGTAAAAGCCCCGACACGTTGTCCTGCATCACCTGAACCTGACGCGTGCGACTGTCGAGACTGGAAGCAACAGCGTTTTTTTGCTCAAGCTCATGCTGCAAGACGACTTCACGCGCCTCAGCCGCCTTCAACTGCTCACGGGATGGGCCCATGACCAACCCATCACCCACCCACAACACCACGCCTGCGAGCGCGCAGCCCAACAGGGCCTTACCCGGCAGGGGCCATTTGGTAGCGTTGTGAGAGAGTGTGGATAAGTCGAGCCTGGGCAGGCTCAAGGCTGAGCCTCGGTGGACTCACCCTGGCGCACCATCAATTGAAACTCGTTGTTTCCGTGCCCGCCCTCTGCACGCACATGCTGCAACTGCGTGGCATGGGTACCTTGCGAAGCCTCCAGGCGCCGCATCAGTTGGGCGATATCCTGGCTGGATTCGGCACTGCCGCTGACGCTGATCGTGTCGCCGTTGGCCACCACTTCGTGCAGGTGCACGCCCTCGGGCACCGCCCGGGCCAGTTGATCAAACATCTGGGTGCTGGAGGAGCGGGCATCATGCAGGTCCTGCACGACTTTCATCCGCTCAGCCAATTGCTGGCTCTGCTCCTGCAGGCTGTCGATGGTCTTGATACGCGCGTCGACAACCGCCACTTCCTTGTTCAAATGGCTGTTGCGCGCCACTTGTCGGTCGATGGCCTGATCGATCACCTGGTCTGCCAGCCACACCGCTGCGAGTGCGGCACAGCCGAACGCCAGCAAAAACATCAGAAAGTATTTGCGCTTGCGCTGCTCCAGCGCCTGGCGCCAAGGCAAAAGGTTGATGCGTGTCATCAAGCAAAACTCCTCAGGGCCAACCCGCAAGCAATTCCCATCCCTTGGGCATCCACGGCCCATTGTGCGCCATCGACTCGATGGCCCGGCGTGAAGCTGGCGAAATCCTGACTGCAAGCGCGCTCCAATGCAAACCCTTCGACGTCCACCACCTGCGCCACGAGGCCGGCGCGGGTCAAAACCGATGCGCGCGCTTCGACTTGCTCCCTGAGGCAGGCAGCCAGCAGCACCTCTACCCGGGCAGGGTCCTGGGGTGAAGGTCCCTTGACCTGAAAGTCGATGGCCACCTCATCCAGCGGGTAGGGAATGTACTGGTCGGCTTCCATCTGGATCCGCCAGACCATTTCTTCGTCGCTGAGCCCTGCCTCCAGCTCGATCACTCGCGTAATGACTGAAGGCCCGGCAACGGCAACCGCCGCCAGCCGTGTGGAGGCCAGCGACCGGGACACAGCCTCGTGCAAGGCGTGCCCGACCGCCTCAAGATCCAGCAATGTGCCATCAACCACGGCATGGGCCGCCAACGCCTGCGTGGCATAGCCCCGCACCGTAAACCCACTGCCTGAACGACCCAGCTCAATCAGCTTGATCCCGGCATCGTTGATATCGATACCCAGGATGCTGTCGTTTTTTCGCCTGAAAAATCCCTTTCTCATAAAACTCCCTAAAACTTTGCCTGTCATACCAGCCTGATTGCCGCTGGGCGCCCTGCATTCGGTCGGCTTGTTTAAGTGGTGCGAATGACGCCCCAAGCCGAAAAATGCTTTAATGCCCAGCGTTTTTTCCCGCTTTTTATCTGCAGCTCGGGTCGATCCATCGTTTGCCATGCATGCCCCGACGCGTAACTCTTTCTTTTCTCTGGAAATCCAAAAGCCTTGATTCGTCTGCTGAAGTTTTTCGGGTACTCCATTGTCGCGATTGTCTGCGGGCTGCTGCTCGTGCTCAGCGGTGCCTACCTCTACCTTAGTCCGGGTTTGCCCTCCGTAGAGGCCCTCAGAAGTATCCAGTTGCAGATTCCTTTGCGGGTCTACAGCAGCGATGAAAAGCTCATCGCGGAGTTCGGCGAAATGCGCCGCACACCGATCCGTTTCGCCGATATTCCGCCTAATTTCATCAGCGCCTTGCTGTCGGCCGAGGACGATAATTTCGCCAACCACTACGGCGTCGACCCCAGCAGCCTGGTGCGTGCAGCCACGCAGTTGGTAAAAAGCGGACACATTCAATCCGGTGGCAGCACCATCACCATGCAGGTGGCGAAGAACTTCTTTCTCACCAGCGAGCGCAGCTTCTCGCGCAAGGCCACCGAGATCCTGCTGGCCCTGCAAATCGAGCGTCAGCTGACCAAGGACGAGATCCTTGAGCTGTATGTGAACAAGATCTACCTGGGTAACCGCGCCTACGGGATCGAAGCCGCGTCCCAGGTGTATTACGGCAAGTCCATACGTGACGCCAGCCTGGCGCAGATGGCCATGATTGCCGGCCTGCCGAAAGCCCCTTCACGCTTCAACCCCCTGGCCAACCCGGCGCGCAGCAAAGAGCGTCGCGACTGGATCCTGGGGCGCATGTACAAGCTGGGCAAAATCGACCAGGCCGCCTATGAAAGCGCGGTAGCCGAACCGCTGAACGCCAGTTACCACGTGCCGACGCCGGAAGTGAACGCGCCGTACATCGCTGAAATGGCCCGCGCCGAATTGGTCGGCCGCTATGGTAGCGACGCCTACACCGAAGGTTTCCGCGTGACCACGACCGTGCCGAGCGACCTGCAGGAAATCGCCAACAACTCGGTGCACTCCGGGTTGATCACCTATGACCAGCGTCACGGCTACCGTGGCCCCGAGTCGCGCCTGCCGGGCAAGACCCTGAGCGCCTGGACCACCGAACTGGGCAAACAGCGCCCGATCAGCGGGCTGGAACCGGCCATCGTCACCCAGGTGAAGAAAGATGGCGTGCAAGTGCTGACCCGCACCGGCGAAGCCCATGTGAGCTGGGACAGCATGAAGTGGGCACGCCCATTCCTGAACACCAACAGCATGGGCCCGATGCCCAAGCAGCCGTCTGACGTTGCGCAAGTGGGTGATCTGATCCGCGTGCAGCGCCAGAAGGATGACAGCCTGAAATTCAGCCAGGTACCGCTCGCCCAAGGTGCGCTGGTGTCCCTGGACCCGCAGAACGGTGCGATTCGCGCGCTGGTCGGTGGTTTTGCCTTCGAGCAGAGCAACTACAACCGCGCCACCCAGGCCAAGCGCCAGCCGGGTTCGAGCTTCAAGCCGTTCATCTACAGCGCCGCCCTGGACAACGGCTACACTGCCGCGAGCCTGGTCAACGATGCACCGATCGTGTTCGTCGACGAGTACCTGGACAAGGTCTGGCGCCCGAAGAACGACACCAACACCTTCCTCGGCCCGATCCGCGTGCGTGAGGCGCTGTACAAGTCGCGTAACCTTGTGTCGATCCGCTTGCTGCAAGCGATGGGCGTCGGCAAAACCATCGACTACATCACGCGCTTTGGCTTCAACAAGTCGGACTTGCCGCCAAACCTGTCCCTGGCGTTGGGCACCGCGACCCTCACGCCCATGGAAATTGCCACGGGCTGGAGCACCTTTGCCAACGGTGGCTACAAAATTTCGCCGTACCTGATCGACAAGATCGAAAGCCGCAATGGCGACACCCTGTTCACCGCCAACCCGCCACGGGTGCCAGGCGATGTGGTCAACGGCGTAGCCGCTACCGATGGCCTGGCAGCGCCGAGCCACGGCGGTATCACCATCGAACCGACGCCGGGCACAGCGCCAGCCGCAGGCACGACTGCACCGGCAGACCCACAGGCACCCGCAGTTGCCGAGCGCGTGGTGGATGGCCGCACCACCTACATCCTCAACAGCATCCTTGAGGACGTGATCAAGAAAGGCACCGGCCGCCGCGCCCTGGCCTTGGGCCGTGCGGACATCGCGGGCAAGACCGGTACGACCAACGATTCCAAGGATGCCTGGTTCTCCGGCTACAACGCCGACTACGTGACCACCGTCTGGACCGGCTACGACCAGCCGGAAAGCCTGGGCCGCCGTGAGTTCGGTGGCACCGTGGCGCTGCCGATCTGGATGAGCTACATGGGTGCAGCCCTCAAGGACAAGCCACTGCACACCCAGCCAGAGCCGGAAGGCATTCTCAGCCTGCGGATCGACCCGGTCAGCGGCCGTGCGGCCTCGCCAAGCACGCCGAATGCGTACTTCGAACTGTTCAAGAGCGAAGACACGCCGCCGTCGGTCAACGAGCTGGGCAATGGCGTTGCACCGGGCAGCCCGCTGCCAGCGGATGAGGCGGCGCCGATCGACCTGTTCTGACGGCCGTCGCGGGCACGATCAACCTTGTAGGAGCCGGCTTGCCGGCGATGGGGCCTTCAAGCCCTGCGGTGACCTTGGGGTCGCCATCGCCGGCAAGCCGGCTCCTACAAGGACCGTGTCAGGCAACAAAATTCAGGTACAAAAAAAGCCCCGACTCGCAAGAGCCGGGGCTTTTTGTTGGTGCGCTACAACGGCTTAGCCGTTGAACACATCATCCACGCTTTTCAGCGGGTAGTGCTTCGGATACGGCAGGGTAGCCACGCCGGTCTCGATGGCAGCTTTGGCCACGGCATCGGAGATCAGGGTGATCAGGCGCTTATCCATTGGTTTCGGGATGATGTACTCACGACCGAATTCCAATTTGATACCACCGTAGGCATCGCACACTTCCTGAGGAACCGGCAGCTTGGCCAGTTCACGCAGGGCATTGGCAGCCGCTACTTTCATTTCTTCGTTGATGCGCTTGGCGCGAACGTCCAGGGCACCACGGAAGATGAACGGGAAGCCCAGCACGTTGTTGACCTGGTTCGGGTAGTCCGAACGGCCGGTTGCCATGATCACGTCGCTACGGGTGGCGTGAGCCAGTTCCGGAGAGATTTCTGGATCAGGGTTGGAGCAGGCGAACACGATCGGGTTGGCCGCCATGGACTTCAGGCCTTCAGCGCTCAACAGGTTCGGGCCGGACAGGCCAACGAACACGTCTGCACCGTCAAGGGCGTCAGCCAGGGTGCGCTTCTCGGTGGCGTGGGCGAACATCGCCTTGTACTGGTTCAGGTCGGTACGCTCGGACTGGACCACGCCCTTGCTGTCGACCATGAAGATGTTTTCCAGCTTGGCACCCATGCTCACCAGCAACTTCATGCAGGAGATGGCCGCAGCGCCAGCGCCCAGGCAGACGATCTTGGCGTCAGACAGGGTTTTGCCAGCGATTTCCAGGGCGTTGATCATGCCGGCCGCGGTGACGATCGCGGTGCCGTGCTGGTCATCGTGGAATACCGGGATGTCGCACTGTTCGATCAGGGCCTTTTCGATCTCGAAGCACTCAGGTGCCTTGATGTCTTCCAGGTTGATGCCACCGAAGGTGATGGAAATGCGCTTGACGGTGTCGATGAAAGCCTGCGGGCTTTCGGAGTCGACTTCGATGTCGAAAACGTCGATGCCGGCAAAGCGCTTGAACAGCACGCCTTTACCTTCCATGACTGGCTTGGAAGCCAATGGGCCGAGGTTGCCCAGGCCCAGAATCGCGGTGCCATCGGAAATCACTGCAACCAGGTTGCCTTTGCCGGTGTACTTGTACGCCAGTTCAGGGTCGCGGGCGATTTCACGTACGGGCTCGGCAACACCAGGGCTGTAGGCCAGCGACAGGTCGCGAGCGGTGGCAGTGGCTTTGGTGAGCTCTACACTCAGCTTTCCTGGACGAGGATGGGCATGATATTCGAGAGCGGCAGTTTTCAAATCAGACATATCGGCATTCCGCTTTTACTGTTGGTCGACGGACCGCCGAGGATACGCGTGTCGCAAAGTCCCCACAAGACTGGGCAGTCACAGGTGTCAAGGGCCCTGCGCTACGACTTTCGGCCAAGACCCACGGGATACAAGGGCTCAACTGTTCACAATCGACTTAAAAAATGTCTACAATTTTTTCTTCAAGACCGATTTATCGAGCTTCCCGCCAAATCACAGGCACAAAAAAGGCGCCCACAAGGGGCGCCTCTTTCATCAGCATGGAAAACCGCAGCTTTCCAGGTTGATCGGCCTTAGGCCTTTTTGGCACCGAAAGCACCGAAACGGTCAGCAAAGCGCTGTACACGGCCGCCGGTGTCCAGAGTCTTCTGCTTACCGGTGTAGAACGGGTGGCACTCGTTGCATACGTCAGTACCCAGTGGCTTGCACAGGTTCGAACGGGTTTCGAACTTGTTGCCGCAGCTGCAGGTGACTTCGATGGTTTCGTACGCTGGATGGATATCGGCTTTCATGGCACTTCCTCGGGCTAGCGTGCCGCCACTCGACACTATTGTCGAATACCGCACGTAATTAGGCCGCGGATTCTACCAGACCTTTTTAAACGCGCAAGCGGCGGTGCCGGCCGATTCCGCACATATAAGCCCCTTTCATCAGAAAAACTACCGGTTCACCACACTCCATGTGGGAGCCGGGCTTGCCCGCGATGACGGTGCGTCAGGCAGCCAATCGTGCGACTGATACGCCGCCATCGCGGGCAAGCCCGGCTCCCACAGAAGTGCTGTCTCCTGCACCGGAGACAGGACACCCCCACCGCAGGTCTGCTAGGCTCCCGCCCCTGCGCCACTGCCTGCCTTTATAGATGAGACCCCCGCGTGCCCGACGCCATTTTGCGCCTAGCCCTGCCCTCGCCCCTGCGCCGCCTGTTTGACTACCGGGCTCCGGCCGGCGTGTCGCGGGCGCAGTTGCAGCCGGGCATGCGTGTGCGCGTGCCGTTCGGGCGCCGGGAAATGATCGGCATCCTGGTGGAAGTCGCCGATCACAGTGAAGTGCCCGCCGAGAAACTCAAGCCCGCGCTGGCCATGCTCGATGCCACCCCGCCGCTGCCGCCCGCCCTGTTCAAGCTATGCCTGTGGACGGCCCAGTACTATCAGCACAGCCTGGGCGACACCCTGAGCTGGGCGCTGCCGGTGCTGCTGCGCCAGGGCGAGTTGGCTGAAGCACGCCAGGAACGCTTCTGGTCGATGGCGCCCGGCGCCCGTCTCGACGACCCGCGTATCGCCCGCGCCCCGCGCCAGCGCGAAGCCCTGGCCACCCTGGCCCAGCACCCGCACGGCGTGGCGCATCAACTGCTAAGCAAGCTGATGCTGAGCAAAGACAGCCTCGACCTGCTGCTGGCCAAGGGCCTGGTGCAGGTGGAAATCCGCAAGCACGCCCCCGACCCGCGCCACGATCACTGGCTGGCTCAACCGGAATTGCCGCTCAACCCCGAGCAACGCGCCGCCTATGAAGCGATTCGTGCCGGCTTCGACAGCTTCCATGCGTTCCTGCTGGCCGGCGTCACCGGCAGCGGCAAGACCGAAGTGTATTTGCAGCTGATCCGCGAAACCTTGCAGGCCGGCAAGCAGGCGCTGGTACTGATCCCCGAGATCAACCTGGGCCCGCAAACCCTGGCGCGCTTCGAGCAGCGCTTCAATGCGCGTATCGCCCTGGTGCACTCGGCGGTCAACGACCGTGAGCGCCTGGAGTCGTGGCTGGCGGCCCGAGACGGCGAGGCCGACATCATTATCGGCACCCGTTCGGCGCTGTTCACCCCGATGAAAAACCCCGGGCTGATCATCATCGACGAGGAGCACGACGGCTCCTATAAACAGCAGGAAGGCCTGCGCTACCACGCCCGCGACCTGGCCCTGGTGCGCGCACGCCAGGAAGACATCCCGATTGTGCTGGGCTCGGCCACGCCGTCCCTTGAAAGTTTGCACAACGCCTACACCGGCCGTTATGGGCTCCTACGCCTCAACGAGCGGGCCGGTGGCGCCAAGCAACCGCGCTTCCTGCGCCTGGATGTCAAAAGCCGCCCGCTGGACAGCGGCATTTCGGGGCCGATGCAACAGGCCATCGGCCAAACCCTCGCGGCTGGCCAGCAAGTGCTGGTGTTCCTTAACCGCCGCGGCTTCGCGCCGACTCTGCTGTGCCATGACTGTGGCTGGATGTCCGAGTGTGAGCGCTGTGACGCACGCATGACCGTGCACCAGCGTTATGGCGAGTTGCGCTGCCATCACTGCGGCCACGTGGAGCGGGTGCCGCGTCACTGCCCTCAGTGCGGCAAAGTGGACTTGCGACCCGTCGGCGCGGGCACTGAGCGGGCCGAAGAGCGCCTGGGCATTCTGTTCCCGGACTATCCCGTGCTGCGGGTCGACCGTGACAGCACTTCGCGCAAAGATGCGATGAACCAGCTGTTCGCCACCATCCAGAAAGGCCAGCCGTGCATCCTGATCGGCACGCAGATGCTTGCCAAAGGGCATCACTTCCCACGGGTGACCCTGGTGTCGATCCTGGACGCTGATGGCGGTTTGTTCTCAGGCGACTTCCGCGCCAGCGAGCGCATGGCGCAGTTGATTGTGCAAGTCGCAGGCCGGGCCGGGCGCGCCGAAGAGCCGGGCAAGGTGATTATCCAGACGCACCTGGCCGACCACCCGCTGCTGATCCAGCTGACAGAACAAGGCTACTTTGCCTTCGCCGAACAGGCGTTGAGTGAGCGCCGTGCGGCGGGCCTGCCACCGTTTTCCCATCTGGCGCTGTTGCGGGCCGAAGCGCACAAGCCCGGGCAGGCTGAAGGTTTCCTCGATGAAGCGTGCAGCGCTGCCGAGGGTTTGCTGGCCGACCTAGGCCTGACGGGCATCGAACTGCTCGGCCCCGTGCCCGCCCCCATGGAACGCCGCGCCGGGCGCTATCGTGCTCAGCTACTCTTGCAGGCAACGTCCCGCGCGCCATTGCATCGGCTATTAAGTAGCTGGTTGCTTGCCCTGGAGCAAATGCCCAGCGGCCGGCAAGTGCGATGGTCGTTGGATGTCGATCCCGTAGATTTGTATTGATAGAAATTCCGTTATCGCAGGCAAGCCAGCTCCCACATTTTGAAATGTGTGCACCGTTAAATGTGGGAGCGGGCTTGCCCGCGATGAGGCCCGCAGGTCCGTCAACCCGTCTGAACGGTTGGCAAGCCCGCCCTCGCCACGGATAATGCCCAGTTTTTCCACCTGCGCATCGCGCGCCGCCGCTTGCGGTCGAAAGAGAACACCATGAAAGACACCATTCGCCAGCTGATCCAACAAGCCCTCACCCAACTCGTCAACGAAGGTGTGTTGCCTGAAGGCCTGACGCCGGCGATCCAGGTGGAGAACACCCGCGACAAGACCCACGGTGACTTCGCCAGCAACATCGCGATGATGCTGGCCAAACCGGCTGGCATGAAGCCGCGTGACCTGGCGGAAAAACTCATCGCCGCCCTGCCGGCTGACGAGAGCGTCACCAAGGCCGAAATCGCAGGCCCAGGCTTCATCAACTTCTTCCAGAACACCCAGGCCCTGGCTTCGCGCCTGGACGCGGCCCTGGCCGATGCCAAGATCGGCGTGCGCAAGGCTGGCCCGCTGGAACGTGTGGCCATTGACCTGTCGGCACCGAACCTGGCCAAAGAGATGCACGTGGGCCACCTGCGCTCCACCATCATTGGCGACGGCGTGGCCCGTGTGCTCGAGTTTCTCGGCGACACCGTGATCCGCCAGAACCACGTGGGCGACTGGGGCACCCAGTTCGGCATGCTGATGGCGTACCTGCAGGAAAACCCGATCACCAGCAACGAGCTGTCGGACCTGGAGAACTTCTACCGCGCCGCCAAGAAGCGTTTTGACGAATCCGAAGAATTCGCCGACCGCGCCCGTGGCCTGGTGGTCAAGCTGCAAGCCGGTGACGAAGAGTGCCTGGCACTGTGGAACCGCTTCCGTGAGATCTCCCTGTCCCACTGCCAGGAAATCTACGAGTTGCTCAACGTCAAGCTGACCATGACCGACGTGATGGGCGAAAGCGCCTACAACGATGACCTGATCAATGTGGTCAACGACCTCAAGGCCAAGGGCCTGCTGGTCGAGAGCAACGGCGCGCAGTGCGTGTTCCTCGAAGAATTCAAGACCGCCGACGGCGAGCCGCTGCCGGTGATCATCGTCAAGGCCGATGGCGGCTACCTCTACGCCACCACCGACCTGGCGGCCGTGCGCTACCGCAGCGGCGTACTCAAAGCCGACCGCGCCCTGTACTTCGTCGACCAGCGCCAGGCCCTGCACTTCCAGCAGGTGTTCGAAGTGGCGCGTCGCGCGGGCTTCATCACCCACCCGATGCACATGGAGCACATGGGCTTCGGCACCATGAACGGCGCCGACGGCCGTCCGTTCAAGACCCGCGACGGCGGCACCGTGAAGCTGATCGACCTGCTGACCGAAGCCCAGGAGCGCGCCTACAACCTGGTGAAGGAAAAGAACCCGGAGCTGGCCGAGGCCGACCTGCGCAACATCGCCCGCGTGGTGGGCATTGGCGCGGTGAAATACGCCGACCTGTCCAAGCACCGCACCAGCGACTACAGCTTCAACTTCGAGCTGATGCTGAACTTCGAAGGCAACACCGCGCCGTACCTGCTGTACGCCTACACCCGCGTAGCCGGCGTGTTCCGCAAGCTGGGCAAGGACTTCAGCGAAGTGGAAGGCCACATCGTGCTGGACGCCCCGCACGAACAGGAACTGGCCGCCAAGCTGGCGCAATTCGGCGAAGTGCTGAACAGCGTCGGCGAAAAAGGCACGCCGCATATCCTGTGCACCTACCTGTACGAAGTCGCCGGCCTGTTCTCCAGTTTCTACGAGAACTGCCCGATCCTCACCGCAGACGACGAAGCCCAGAAGCAAAGTCGCCTGCGCCTCGCCGCACTGGCTGGACGGACCCTCAAGCAAGGCCTGGAGCTGTTGGGCCTGGAAACTCTGGAGCGTATGTAAGTTGGCTGCCAAGAAAAAACCTGCACCCAAGCGCGGCGCCAGCCGCTACCAGGCCCCGGCGAAGAAGCCTATTCCAGGCTGGCTGTGGATGGCCATCGGCCTGGCGGTCGGTGCGTTTGTCGTGATCCTGATGAAGCTGGAGCCGGGCAAGGGCGATGACGTCAAACGGGTCAAGCAAGAGCAGCAGAAGGCCACGAAGATCGCCGAAGCCAACAAGACCGCGCCAAGCCCGACCGCACCGGTGAAGCCGAAGTACGACTTCTACACGCTGCTGCCGGAATCGGAAGTGATCGTGCCGCCTGACGCCGTGCCGGAGAAAACCCTGCCGACGCCACAAGTGCCGACCACGCCGGTAACACCAGCGGAAGCCGCGAAGATCGATACCGCACGCGCCCAGGCAGCGCTGGCCGGGATTACCCCGCCGCCACCGCCACCGGTGGCGACCACCAAGGCTGCGCCGGTGACCAAGTTCTTCCTGCAGGCGGGCTCGTTCCCGAAACAGGCGGACGCGGACCGCGTACGTGCGCAGATCATTCTGTTGGGCCAGGCCGTGACGGTCGAGTCCGGCACGGTGAAGGATGCGACCTGGTATCGCGTGCTGGTAGGGCCGTTCAGCAACCGTGAACAGCTGACCGTGGCACAGAAGCAACTGGCAGGCGCCGGCTTTAGCAACCTGTTGTTACAACAACGCCAGAGCCGCTGACACAAGCTCAACGCGGGACAAAATGTGGGAGCTGGCTTGCCTGCGATTACGGTGTAACAGTCAATATTTTCAGTGACTGACACACCGTAATCGCAGGCAAGCCAGCTCCCACATTTGGTTTAGGGCGTTCTCAAAAGTGTGTAAGACCTGTAAACACCGCTCGTCCGCACACATGTCCTACAGTTGAAATCCCCCCCGCCACCCCCATATGAGTTTTCATCAGGGCATTTTCGCCCCGCTGCGTGGAGACTCTCCCCTTGACCACCATCGTTTCAGTACGTCGCCACGGCAAAGTCGTCATGGGCGGCGACGGCCAGGTTTCCCTGGGTAATACCGTGATGAAAGGCAACGCCAAGAAAGTGCGTCGCCTGTACCACGGCCAGGTGCTCGCAGGCTTTGCCGGCGCCACCGCCGACGCCTTCACCCTGTTCGAGCGTTTCGAAGGCCAGCTGGAAAAACACCAGGGCCACCTCGTTCGCGCCGCGGTCGAACTCGCCAAAGAATGGCGCACCGACCGCTCCCTCAGCCGCCTGGAAGCCATGTTGGCCGTCGCCAACAAAGACGCATCCCTGATCATCACCGGCAACGGCGATGTGGTGGAACCCGAACACGGCCTGATCGCCATGGGTTCCGGCGGTGGCTACGCCCAGGCAGCCGCCAGCGCGCTGCTGAAGAAAACCGACCTGTCGGCCCGTGAAATCGCCGAGACCGCCTTGGGCATCGCTGGCGATATCTGCGTGTTCACCAACCACAACCTGACCATTGAGGAGCAGGACCTCGCTGAGTAAGCCCCAGGCTTATTCGGCTTGAGGCCGCCAACTACTATGTCCATGACTCCCCGCGAAATCGTCCATGAACTCAATCGCCATATCATCGGCCAGGACGATGCCAAGCGCGCCGTAGCCATTGCGCTGCGTAACCGCTGGCGCCGGATGCAATTGCCCGAAGAACTGCGCGTTGAAGTGACGCCCAAGAACATCCTGATGATCGGCCCGACCGGCGTCGGTAAAACCGAGATTGCCCGTCGCCTGGCCAAGCTGGCCAACGCGCCGTTCATCAAGGTCGAAGCCACCAAGTTCACCGAAGTGGGCTACGTGGGCCGTGACGTCGAGTCGATCATTCGTGATCTGGCCGACGCCGCCTTGAAAATGCTGCGCGAACAGGAAGTGACCAAGGTCAGCCACCGCGCCGAAGACGCCGCCGAGGAGCGCATCCTCGACGCCCTACTGCCCCCGGCACGCATGGGCTTCAACGAAGACGCCGCACCGGCCTCGGACTCCAACACCCGTCAGCTGTTCCGCAAGCGCCTGCGTGAAGGCCAGTTGGACGACAAAGAGATCGAGATCGAAGTCTCCGAAGCCTCCAGCGTCGATATTTCTGCACCGCCTGGCATGGAAGAAATGACCAGCCAGCTGCAAAATTTGTTCAGCAACATGGGCAAGGGCAAGAAGAAAAGCCGCAAGCTCAAGGTGAAGGACGCGCTGAAACTGGTGCGCGACGAAGAAGCTGGGCGCCTGGTCAATGAGGAAGAACTCAAGGCCAAGGCCCTGGAAGCCGTCGAGCAGCACGGCATCGTGTTTATCGACGAGATCGACAAGGTGGCTAAGCGCGGCAACTCCGGTGGTGTCGATGTGTCCCGCGAAGGCGTACAGCGCGACTTGCTGCCGCTGATCGAAGGCTGCACCGTGAACACCAAGCTGGGCATGGTCAAGACTGACCACATCCTGTTTATTGCTTCGGGTGCCTTCCACCTGAGCAAGCCAAGCGACCTGGTGCCGGAGCTGCAAGGCCGCCTGCCGATCCGCGTGGAACTCAAGGCGCTGACCCCGGGCGATTTCGAACGCATCCTCAGCGAGCCGCACGCGTCGCTCACCGAGCAATACCGTGAGCTGCTGAAAACCGAAGGCCTGGGCATTGAGTTCCAAGCAGACGGTATCAAGCGCCTGGCGGAGATCGCCTGGCAGGTCAACGAGAAGACCGAGAACATCGGGGCCCGTCGCCTGCACACCCTGCTGGAGCGTCTGTTGGAGGAAGTGTCCTTCAGCGCCGGCGACCTGGCTGGGGCGCAGAATGGCGAGGTGATCAAGATCGACGCTGAGTACGTCAACAGCCACTTGGGCGAATTGGCGCAGAACGAAGATCTGTCGCGCTACATTCTGTAAGCCACACGTAGAGCCGCTTTGCTTTAATGTGGGAGCTGGCTTGCC
>NZ_JACAOY010000012.1:288063-615598 GCF_013385985.1 Pseudomonas sp. B6002
AAGCCAGCTCCCACATTTTTGAGCCGGTTTCTTCAGGATCATCTCCTATGACCAAATTCCCCACTGCCGTAAACCTGCACAAAACCTCCAACACCCTCGGCCTCACCTACGGGCCCGACGAGGTGTACCAACTCTCCGCCGAACTGCTGCGCACCCACTCGCCTTCCGCCGAGGTCCAGGGTCACGGCAAACCCATCCTGCAATTCGGCAAGCTCAACGTACGGTTGACCAAGATAGAGCCGGCCGGTCAGTACGCACTGAAATTGACCTTCGACGACGGACACGACAGCGGGCTGTTCACCTGGGACTACCTTTACCAGCTGGCCGTGCGTCAGGACGCGCTGTGGGCCGATTACCTGGCCGAACTCAAAGCCGCTGGAAAAACCCGCGACCCGAGCGAGTCGGTCGTGCGGCTGATGCTCTAGCACACGCCTCTTGCTCTTTAGAGAGCATTTTCTAATTTCATCTGCTTGAATGCCCTGTCGCGCGGCCAATGACTGGCCCGCTTGCGAAAAAAATTAAACTCGGGTAACCAATGGAACTGGCAAGTTCCCTGCATTTGACGATGCGGTATCAACGGTCACCCGAGTCGCGTACCTGGCTTGTGTTGTGTATCGAAACCTGGTGCACAGCGGTACCCGGTACTCGTCTTTCGGACAATGGAGCGTCGTAGATGAGTAACAAGAACAACGATGACTTGAAACGCCAGGCCTCGGAAAACACCCTGGGGCTGAACCCGATCATCGCGTTACGGAAAAAGGATTTGCTCGCCTCGGCGAAGATGGTGCTGACCCAAGCCATCAAGCAACCGTTGCACAGCGTCAAGCACGTCGCCCACTTCGGCGTCGAATTGAAGAACGTGATGTTCGGCAAATCCCAGCTGGTGCCGGAACACGACGACCGTCGTTTCCATGACCCGGCCTGGAGCCAGAACCCGCTCTACAAACGTTATTTGCAGACCTACCTGGCGTGGCGCAAGGAGCTGCACGACTGGATCGGCGACAGCAACCTGTCGGAACAGGACATCAGCCGAGGTCACTTTGTGATCAACCTGATGACCGAAGCCATGGCCCCTACCAACAGCGCGGCCAACCCGGCGGCGGTCAAACGCTTCTTTGAAACCGGTGGCAAGAGCCTGCTCGATGGCCTCTCCCACCTGGCCAAGGACCTGGTACACAACGGCGGCATGCCGAGCCAGGTCAACATGGGCGCCTTTGAAGTGGGCAAGACCCTGGGCACCACCGAAGGCGCGGTGGTGTTTCGCAACGATGTGCTGGAGCTGATCCAGTACAAGCCGATCACCGAACAGGTGCACGAGCGCCCCCTGCTGGTAGTGCCGCCGCAGATCAACAAGTTCTATGTATTCGACCTGAGCCCGGACAAGAGCCTGGCGCGCTTCTGCCTGCGCAATGGCCAGCAGACCTTTATCGTGAGCTGGCGCAACCCGACCAAGGCCCAGCGCGAGTGGGGCCTGTCGACCTACATCGAGGCGCTCAAGGAAGCGGTGGATGTGGTCACTGCGATCACCGGCAGCAAAGACATCAACATGCTCGGCGCTTGCTCGGGCGGCATCACCTGCACCGCTTTGCTCGGCCACTATGCCGCGCTGGGGGAGAAGAAGGTCAATGCCCTGACCCTGATGGTCAGCGTGCTGGACACCACCCTGGACACCCAGGTGGCGCTTTTCGTCGACGAGCAAACCCTTGAGGCCGCCAAGCGCCACTCCTACCAGGCCGGCGTGCTGGAAGGCCGCGACATGGCCAAGGTGTTCGCGTGGATGCGCCCCAACGACCTGATCTGGAACTATTGGGTAAACAACTACCTGCTGGGCAACGAACCGCCGGTGTTCGACATCCTGTTCTGGAACAACGACACCACCCGCTTGCCGGCCGCGTTCCACGGCGACCTGATCGAACTGTTCAAGAACAACCCCCTGGTACGCGCCAACGCCCTGGAAGTGTGCGGCACGCCGATCGACCTCAAGCAGGTCACCGCCGATATCTACTCACTGGCCGGCACCAACGACCACATCACGCCGTGGCAGTCCTGCTACAAATCGGCGCAGTTGTTTGGCGGCAAGGTGGAGTTCGTGCTGTCGAGCAGCGGGCATATCCAGAGCATTCTCAACCCTCCGGGCAACCCCAAGGCGCGCTACCAGACCAGTGATGGCCTGGCGTGCAGTGCACTGGAATGGCAGGAGAACGCGACCAAGCACACCGATTCCTGGTGGTTGCACTGGCAGGCGTGGCAGGCGGATCGGGCAGGCAAGTTGAAGAAGGCGCCGACTTCGCTAGGAAATAAAACCTACGCCGCAGCTGAAGCAGCGCCGGGTACTTATGTACACGAACGATAAGCAGATGTTTGGTTGAAATGCAGCCCCTGTGGGAGCTGGCTTGCCTGCGATAGCGGTGGGCCAGTTGTTGATGGGCTGGCAGGAAGAATGCCATCGCAGGCAAGCCAGCTCCCACATGGACCGCATCGTCCATTGGATCTTTGCACCACCTGACAGGGCTTGAGCATGCCGCAACCGTTCATCTTTCGTACCATCGACCTGGATGGCCAGACCATCCGCACGGCGGTGCGCCCGGGCAAGCCTCATTTGACGCCTTTGCTGATCTTCAACGGCATCGGCGCCAACCTTGAGCTGGTGTTTCCGTTCGTCCAGGCCCTGGACCCGGACCTGGAAGTGATCGCCTTCGATGTGCCCGGCGTGGGTGGCTCTTCCACCCCCAACCGTCCCTATCGCTTTCCCGGCCTGGCCAAGCTCACGGCACGCATGCTCGACTACCTGGACTATGGCCAGGTGAACGCGGTGGGCGTGTCCTGGGGCGGCGCGTTGGCGCAGCAGTTCGCCTACGACTACCCGGAGCGTTGCAAGAAGCTGATCCTGGCGGCCACGGCGGCGGGTGCGGTGATGGTGCCGGGCAAACCCAAGGTGCTGTGGCTGATGGCCAGCCCACGCCGTTACATCCAGCCGTCCCACGTGGTGCGCATCGCCCCGATGATCTACGGCGGCTCGTTCCGCCGCGATTCGAAACTGGCCGCCGAACACGCCAGCAAAGTGCGCTCGGCGGGCAAGCTGGGTTACTACTGGCAGCTGTTCGCCGGGCTGGGCTGGACCAGCATCCACTGGCTGCACAAGATCCGCCAACCCACCCTGGTGCTGGCGGGGGATGACGACCCGCTGATCCCGCTGATCAACATGCGCATGCTGGCCTGGCGCATTCCCAACGCACAGTTGCACATCATCGACGATGGCCACCTGTTCTTGATCACCCGGGCCGAAGCGGTGGCGCCGATCATCATGAAATTTCTCGAGGAGGAGCGCCTGCGCGCGGTGATTCATCCACGACCTGCGGTGTAAGGACCACACCGCCGCGCAACTTGCCAGGAACCGACTATGGTTCTGAATTGGCGTGCCTGTTTGATGGCTTGACGAAGGAGTGTTGGCTCATGCGAGAAAGACCCGTGACGAACCCGGCGCCCACCCCTGCCGTGTTCATCAATGCGCAAAACGCGATCACCGGCCTGCGCGGTCGGGACTTGCTGTCGACGCTGCGCAGTGTTGCCGCCCACGGCTTGCGCAACCCGGTGCATACCGCTCGTCATGCCTGGGCGCTGAGCGGCCAACTGGGTCGCGTGCTGCTGGGTGAGACCGTGCATGAGCCCAACCCCAGTGACAGCCGCTTCAGTGACCCCACCTGGAAGCTCAACCCGCTCTACCGGCGCAGCCTGCAGGCTTACCTGAGCTGGCAAAAGCAGACGCGCCACTGGATCGACGACAGCTCGCTGAGCGCCGATGACCGGGCCCGCGCACACTTTGCCTTCTCCCTGCTCAACGACGCCGTCTCCCCTTCCAACACCCTGCTCAACCCGCTGGCCGTCAAGGAGTTGCTCAACTCCGGGGGCAACAGCGTGGTGCGCGGTGTCACCAACCTGTTCGAAGACCTGCTGCACAACAATGGCCTGCCGCGCCAAGTGAGCAAGCACGCGTTCGAAGTGGGCAAGACGGTTGCCACCACCCCGGGCTCGGTGGTGTTTCGCAACGAGCTGCTGGAGCTGATCCAGTACAAGCCCATGAGCGAAAAGCAGTACGCCAAGCCGCTGCTGGTGGTGCCGCCGCAAATCAACAAGTACTACATTTTCGACCTCAGCCCCGCCAACAGCTTCGTGCAGTACGCCCTCAAGAACGGCCTGCAGACCTTCATGGTCAGCTGGCGCAACCCGGACGTGCGCCATCGCGAATGGGGGCTTTCCACTTACGTTGCGGCGCTGGAAGAAGCCCTCAACGTCTGCCGGGCCATCACGGGTGCACGGGAGGTCAACCTGATGGGCGCCTGCGCCGGTGGCCTGACCATCGCCGCCCTGCAAGGCCACCTGCAAGCCAAGCGCCAGTTGCGGCGCATCTCCAGCGCCAGCTACCTGGTAAGCCTGCTCGACAGCCAGATCGACAGCCCCGCCACGCTGTTTGCCGACGAGCAAACCCTGGAGGCGGCCAAACGCCGCTCCTACCAACAGGGCGTGCTGGACGGCCGCGACATGGCCAAGGTGTTCGCCTGGATGCGCCCCAATGACCTGATCTGGAACTACTGGATCAACAACTACCTGCTGGGCAAGGAACCCCCGGCCTTCGACATCCTGTACTGGAACAACGACAACACACGCTTGCCCGCCGCATTGCACGGCGACCTGCTGGATTTCTTCAAGCACAACCCGCTGAGCCATCCCGGTGGCCTGGAGGTGTGCGGCACGCCTATCGACTTGCAGAAGGTCACGGTGGACAGCTTCAGCGTGGCCGGGATCAACGACCACATCACGCCGTGGGACGCGGTGTATCGCTCCACCCAGTTGCTGGGGGGCGAGCGGCGCTTCGTGCTGTCCAACAGCGGGCATATCCAGAGCATCCTCAACCCGCCGGGCAACCCCAAGGCCAACTACGTCGAGAACCCCAAACTGAGCAGCGACCCCCGCGCCTGGTACTACGACGCCAACCACGTCGAAGGCAGTTGGTGGCCACAGTGGCTGGAATGGGTGCAACAGCGCTCCGGCGTGCAGCGCGAAACCCTCACCGCCCTGGGCAACCAGAACTACCCACCGATGGAAGCAGCGCCGGGCACCTATGTGCGTGTGCGCTGAACTCAACGATCACACTAAGAAGACTGGATGAAGACCCGCGACCGTATCCTTGAATGTGCCCTGCAGTTGTTCAACCAGAAGGGCGAGCCGAACGTGTCGACCATGGAGGTGGCCAATGAAATGGGGATCAGCCCCGGCAACCTCTACTACCACTTCCATGGCAAGGAGCCTTTGGTGCTCGGGCTGTTCGAGCGCTTTCAATGCGAGCTGGCGCCCCTGCTCGATCCGCCCGCTGACGCGCAGCTGGAGGCCGAGGATTACTGGCTGTTCCTGCACCTGATTGTCGAGCGCATGGCCCATTACCGGTTTCTGTTCCAGGACCTGTCGAACCTGGCCGGGCGCCTGCCGAAGCTGGCCAAAGGCATTCGCCACCTGCTCACGGCACTCAAGCGTACGCTGGCGTCGCTGTTGGCACGGTTGAAGACCTCGGGGCAACTGGTCAGTGGCACCCAGGCACTGGGGCAACTGGTGGAGCAAATCACATTGACCCTGCTGTTTTCGCTGGACTACCAGCGGATTCTCGACCGTGAAGGAGAGATACGGGTGGTGGTCTACCAGATCGTGATGCTGGTGGCGCCGCACTTGCTGCTGCCGGCGCGGCTGGCGACCGAGAAATTCGCACTCAAATACCTGGATGAAATCGATTAAAACTGTGGGAGCGGCGGTGCGACGATTCGACTTGCCCGCGATAGCAATAGATCAGCCAATATCTATGTGACTGAAACTCCGTCATCGCGGGCAAGCCCGCTCCCACATTGGAAGTGCGATATAGGTGAGACTTCCATAAAAAAACGCCCGACCTTTACAGGCCGGGCGTTTTTTGTGCCCTGAGAAAATCAGGACTGACTGGAGGGCGTCGGGGTTACCGGCGTTGCAGTCGGGGTGGTCGCAGCGTGGGTCGGTGCGGACACCGAGTTGGCTGTTGAAGCGGCAGGTGCCGGAGTGGCTGGCTTGGCCGCAACAACAGGCTTGGCCGCTGCTGGTTTTTTCGCTACCGCAGGCTTCTTCGCGGCGGCTGGTTTTGCCGCAGGCTTGGCGGCCGCAGGTTTAGCAGCAGCCGGTTTGGCTGCAGGTTTCGCAGCAGCGGGCTTGGCAGCAGGTTTAGCGGCTGCGGTTTTAGCCGCTGGCTTGGCGGCTGGTTTTGCGGCGGCCTTGGCGGCAGTTTTAGCAGCCGGTTTGGCAGCGGTTTTAGCGGCCACTGGTTTAGCGGCAGGCTTGGCAGCCGGTTTTGCCGCTGCTGTTTTAGCCGCAGGCTTGGCAGCTGGTTTAGCGGCGGCTTTGGCGGGTGCCTTGGCCGCAGGTTTTGCAGCCGGTTTGGCAGCAGCTTTTACCAGAGGCTTGGCTGCAGGTTTCGCTGCAGGCTTGGCCGCTGCGGTTTTAGCGGCCGGTTTGGCAGCAGGTTTGGCGGCAGCGGTTTTCACAGGGGCCACTTTGGCGCCGGTGAGTTTTTCGATTTGCTTGGTCAACGTGTCGACCTTGCTGTGCAGTGCCTTCAGCTCTGCCTTACTGGGTACGCCCAGTCTCGAAATCGCACTGTTGAGGCGCTTGTCGAAAGTTTCTTCCAACTTGCCCCAGGTGTCAGAAATACCCGACTTGGCGGAACCGGCAGTTGCCTTGGCCGCTTCAACTGTTTTACCCACTGTGCTTTTGGTCAACTTCTCGGCTTTCTCACCGTCCTTGACCAAAGACTCGAAGAGTTTTTTGCCTTCACCAATGCTAGCCTTCGAGTACACGCCTAAACCAGCAAGCCAGATCTTACGGGAATATTTTTCAACTTCCCCGACCCACGAGCTGCCTTCTTTCTGAGTAGTCTTTTTAACAGCCATCCCGATGTCTCCTTAGTGTTTACGCGCGACACGTTCTAGCAATGTCGTCAGCTCTTCGAGCTTAGCAGAGAGTGTCTCCACGTCATGTTTAGACGCAATGCCGATCCGATTCAAGGCACTTGCAACGCGTATGTCAAAAGCTTTTTCAACTTTATCCAGTTGAACTTCAACCAGGCCTTTGACGCTGGAGACATTACTCTTTACTTGGTCAATCTGACTGTTGGCGGCATCAAGTTGTTCAACTACAACTTTTTTGCCTTTACTTTCAACATGTTGACCTTTCTTGACCAGCTCTTTGAAGTACTCGCTGCCTTCGCTGCCGACCTTGGCATAGGCGCCAAGCCCTGCCAGCCAGATCTTGCGGGCATAGCTTTTAACGTCACTCAGGGCGGTGGACTGAACGTCGATTTTTTTCTTCAAAACAACTTTGGCCATGGCACACCTCACGCAGAAAAGGGTTGAGGAACGGCCCGCAGGAGTTGAGGGCTTGGGCACAAAGTAGGCAGAAAAATTAGAATCGGCACCCTAAGTAGATCCGGATCAGGCCAGTGCCTTATCCAGGGCTTTCTCGATTTCGGACTTGATAGTGCCACTCATGGCCGACATCAACAGCCCCAGCTCCACATCAATACGCAGGGAATCCTCGGCCACCGACACGGTGCCTTTAACGCCTGAACGCTTGAGGTTCAAGGTATCGCCAGACCACGTGGACTCCAGGCCATATTGCTCCTTGAGTTTGCTCGCCAACTTGTCGGCTTTTGCCCGCGCGCCTTCTTTACCCAGGGAATGTGCACGCTCAACGGTAATACGGGCCATTGCAATGACTCCTCTTTTATAACGGTATGGATACCTTCCATGCGGCAAAAGGTCTCGGTGACCGCCTATCTTACCTTCAGCCTTGCCAAGACAAAGCAGGTCGCGGGGATTATCATGTCCCGCATTCTCTTTTGGTGACAGCGATATGACTGATCAGCGCAAAGGCAGCGATGCCGAACCCACCACTCACTTCGGCTTCAAGAACGTTCCGGAAAGCCAAAAAGCGGAAAAAGTCGCTGAGGTGTTCCACTCCGTAGCCGCCAAGTACGACCTGATGAACGACGTGCTGTCGGGCGGCATGCACCGCCTGTGGAAGCGCTTCACCATCGAGCTGTCGGGCGTGCGCACCGGTAACCGCGTGCTGGACATCGCCGGTGGTACGGGCGACCTGGCCGCCAAGTTTTCCAAGCTGGTGGGCCCGACCGGTCAGGTCGTGCTGGCGGACATCAACGGCTCGATGCTCAAGGTCGGTCGCGACCGCCTGCTGGATAAAGGCGTGGCCGGCAATATCGAGTTCGTCCAGGCCGACGCTGAGAAGCTGCCGTTCCCGGACAACCATTTCGACTGCGTGACCATTGCCTTCGGCCTGCGCAACGTGACCCACAAGGAAGACGCGATCCGCTCGATGCTGCGCGTGCTCAAGCCGGGTGGCCGCCTGTTGGTGCTGGAGTTCTCCAAGCCGACCAACGCGCTGATGTCCAAGGTCTACGACACCTACTCCTTCGCCTTCATGCCGTTGATGGGCAAGCTGATCACCAATGACGCCGAGAGCTACCGCTACCTGGCCGAATCGATCCGCATGCACCCCGACCAGGAAACCCTGAAGTCGATGATGGTAGAAGCCGGCTTCGACCGCGTGACCTACCACAACATGACCTCGGGCATCGTCGCCCTGCACCGCGGCATCAAGCCCTGATGCTGTTCGCGGGCCTTCTCGCCAGCGTCGAGCACGGTATCAACCGTGTGCTGCGCCTGGACAGCACCGCCCTGGCGCGGCTCGCGCACTTGAACGGCAAGATCATTGCCGTCGACTGCCGCAGCCCCGCCTTGCAGCTGTTTATCCTGCCCAGCGATGAAGGCCTGCTGCTCGCCAGCGATTGGGCTGCCGACGCCGACTGCACCCTGCGTGCGCCGGCATCGAGCCTGTTGCACCTGGCCCTGAGCCGCAACAAGACCGCCATCCTGCACAGCGCCGAGGTGGAGCTCGAAGGTGACAGTTCGGTGCTGATGGACCTGGCCGCCGTGCTGCAAGACCTGGAACTGGACTGGGAATACGAACTCTCGCGCTGGATCGGCCCCGTGGCCACCCAGTTGATCAGCGGGCACCTGCGCAGCCGCACGCGCTGGTACCAGCAAGGGTTCGCCAGCCTCAACCAGAACCTCGCCGAATACCTGAGCGAAGAATCGCGCACCCTGGTCGGAGAACGGGAAGCGCAAGCGCGCTTTCGTGAACTCGACAAGGCCAAAATCGACCTGGAACGCCTCGAGGCCCGCTTCGAGCGCCTGAGCCGTTCCCTTGATCCAAGCGATAACGCATGAAGCTGCTCGCCGTCCGCCGTCTGTTTCGTATCCAGCGCGTCGTAATCCGCTACCGCCTCGATGACCTGCTGTTCGCCCTGCCCCTGCCGTGGTTCCTGCTGGCAGTGCGCTATGTGCTGCCGTGGCGTTGGTTCCCGCGCAAGCCGCTGGAGCTGAGCCGCGGTGCGCGCCTGCGCCTGGCATTGCAGGACCTGGGGCCGATCTTCATCAAGTTCGGGCAGATCCTCTCGACCCGTCGCGACCTGTTGCCCGAAGACATCGCCGACGAGCTGATGCTGTTGCAGGACCGCGTGCCGCCGTTCGATTCCCAGCATTCGATGAAGTTGATCGAAGAACAACTGGGCAAGAAGATCAGCGACGTCTTCAGCCGCTTCGATGTCGACCCGCTGGCCTCGGCCTCCGTGGCGCAGGTCCACGCCGCCCAGTTGAAGACCGGCGAAGAAGTGGTGGTGAAGGTGATCCGCCCGGGCCTCAAGCCGATCATCGGCCAGGACCTGGCGTGGCTGTTCATCCTCGCCCGCGCCGCTGAGCGCTTCAGCGCCGATGCGCGCTTGCTGCACCCGGTGGACGTGGTCGCCGACTACGAAAAAACCATCTACGACGAACTCGACCTGCTGCGCGAAGCCGCCAACGCCAGCCAGCTCAAGCGCAACTTCGAAGGTTCGCCGCTGCTGTACGTGCCCCAGGTGTATTGGGACTGGTGCCGCCCCAAAGTGCTGGTGATGGAGCGCATCTACGGCGTGCAGGTCACCGACCTCGCCACCCTGGCGGACCAGCGCACCGACATGAAGATGCTTGCCGAGCGCGGCGTGGAGATCTTCTTCACCCAGGTGTTCCGCGACAGTTTCTTCCACGCCGACATGCACCCGGGCAACATCTTCGTCAGCACCGTGAACCCGTGGAGCCCGCAGTACATTGCGATCGACTGCGGCATCGTCGGCAGCCTGACCCCGGAAGACCAGGACTACCTGGCCCGCAACCTGTTCGCCTTCTTCAAGCGCGATTACCGCCGCGTGGCGCAGTTGCACATCGATTCGGGTTGGGTGCCGGCCGAAACCAAGCTCAACGAATTCGAAGCGGCGATCCGTACCGTGTGCGAGCCGATTTTTGAAAAACCGTTAAAAGATATTTCCTTTGGCCAGGTGCTGATGCGCCTGTTCCAGACCGCGCGGCGCTTCAACATGGAAGTGCAGCCGCAGCTGGTACTGCTGCAAAAAACCCTGCTGAATATCGAAGGCCTGGGCCGCCAGCTGTACCCGGACCTCGACCTGTGGAACACCGCCCAGCCGTTCCTGGAACGCTGGATGCGCGAGCGCATGAGCCCGAAAACCGTGCTGGGCAACCTGCACAGCCAGATGGAACAACTGCCGCACCTGGCCAACATGACCCGCGACCTGCTGGAGCGCATGTCCCAGCCCCACGCCAAGGACCCGGCACCGCCCTGGAAGAAGCGCAAGGACGACTGGTTCCTGCGCTTGCTGGGCGCCGCGCACCTGGTCGGCGGCGTGATACTCGCCCTCGGCGGGCCGTTGAATGAGTTGGGCCACTGGCTGGCCGGCATCATGGTCGCCGTGGGTGTTTATCTGATCGTGCGTCGATAGCCAATCCGGTTATACACTGTCGCAAATTACCGGAGCCGAACATGAAAGACTGGCTGGACGAGATCAAGTGGGACAGTGACGGCCTGGTGCCGGCCATTGCCCAGGACTACAAGACCGGGCGCGTGCTGATGATGGCCTGGATGAACCGCGAGGCCCTGAGCCTCACCGCCGCCGAGCGGCGCGCCATCTACTGGTCACGCTCGCGTGGCAAACTGTGGCGCAAGGGCGAAGAGTCCGGGCACGTGCAGACCCTGCACGAGATGCGCCTGGACTGCGATGCCGACGTGGTGATCCTGATGGTCGAGCAGATCGGCGACATCGCTTGCCACACTGGCCGTCACAGCTGCTTCTATCGCGTGTTCGAAAACGGCGAATGGAAGGTTGTAGAGCCGGTGCTCAAAGACCCGCACGCCATTTACTCGGCAGGACACTGAACATGAGCGATACCCTGAACCGCGTGGCCCAGGTGCTGGAAGACCGCAAAGGCGCGGACGCCGACAGCTCCTATGTCGCCAGCCTGTACCACAAGGGCTTGAACAAGATCCTGGAAAAACTCGGCGAAGAATCCGTCGAGACCATCATCGCCGCCAAGGACGCGCAAATCAGCGGCGACTGCAGCGATGTGATCTACGAAACCGCTGATTTGTGGTTCCACAGCCTGGTCATGCTCGCCCAACTGGGGCAGCATCCGCAGGCTGTGCTGGATGAACTGGACCGTCGCTTCGGCTTGTCCGGGCATGCCGAAAAGGCCTCGCGCCCGTCCGCCTGAATAACTTTTACAGAGGAATTGCAGCATGGGCATTTTTGACTGGAAACACTGGATCGTCATTCTGGTGGTGGTGGTACTGGTGTTCGGCACCAAGAAACTCAAGAACCTGGGCACTGACGTGGGCGAATCGATCAAGGGCTTCCGCAAAGCCATGAACGATGACGAAAAGCCGGCCGACCCGGTGGCCAACCCTGTGCCGCCAGCCCAGCCTGTGCACCCGCAGGCCGCCCAGCCGATCACCGAGCGTCGTACCTTCGACGTGCAGGCTGAGAAAGTCGAAGAGCCGACCCGCAAAGACTCGTGAGCACTGACTAATGTTTGGTATCAGCTTCTCTGAACTGCTCCTCGTCGGCCTTGTTGCCCTGCTGGTACTGGGGCCGGAACGCCTGCCCGGTGCCGCGCGCACGGCCGGCCTGTGGATCGGGCGCCTGAAACGCAGTTTCAACGCCATCAAACAGGAAGTTGAACGGGAAATCGGCGCCGACGAGATTCGTCGCCAACTGCACAACGAGCACATCCTTTCGTTGGAGCAGGAAGCGCGCAAGATCCTCTCCCCGGTGCAGGAGCCTGCCAAGCCGGCCGAACCTGTGGCCGAGCAGAGCATCGCGCCGCCGCCCGTGGCCCAGGTGCCACCCGTGGCGGAACCCGCCCCGGCCGTCCACAGCCCCACAGAGCCTGCGCCGGCGCCCGTTGCGTCGCCCGCTCCCCATGACCCTACATTGCCGCCGCGAGCCCCATGAGCGCTGATAAACCGGAAAACGACCAGCACATGCCGCTGGTTTCGCACCTCACCGAGCTGCGTACCCGCCTGCTGCGCTGCGTAGCGGCGATCTTCATCATCTTTGCCGGGCTGTTCGCCTTTACCCAGCAGATCTACACCTTCGTCTCTACGCCTTTGCGCCAGTACCTGCCGGCCGGCGCGACGATGATCGCCACCGACGTGTCCTCGCCGTTCCTCACGCCGTTGAAGCTGACGATGATGGTCTCGCTGTTCCTGGCGATCCCGGTGATCCTGCACCAGATCTGGGGCTTTATCGCGCCGGGCCTGTACAAGCATGAGAAGCGCATCGCGGTGCCGCTGCTGGTGTCGAGCATCCTGCTGTTCTACACCGGCATGGCGTTCGCCTATTTCCTGGTGTTCCCGCTGATCTTCAAGTTCTTCGCCGCGGCCACCCCGGCCGGCGTGGAGATGATGACCGACATCACCAGCTACCTCGACTTCGTGATGACGCTGTTCTTCGCCTTTGGCGTGGCCTTCGAAATCCCGGTGGCCGTGGTGCTGCTGGTGTGGATCGGCGTGGTCGACGTCAAGTACCTGAAGAAGATCCGCCCGTACGTGATCATCGGCTGCTTCGTGGTCGGCATGATCCTCACGCCGCCGGACATCTTCTCGCAGACGTTGCTGGCCGTGCCGATGTGGATGTTGTTCGAGATCGGCATTCTGTTCGGCAGCCTGATCAGCAAGCGTGGCGATCACCCGGATGACCAGCCCGCCGACGACGACCAGCCGCCAGCGACCCAGCCGTGAACCTGCTGTTACTGGAAGAGGCCGACTTCATTGCGGCCGACCGTGTGGTGCTGCGTGACCGGCGCCTGGTGCACATGCAGGACGTCCACCGTGCGGCCGTCGGCGACAGCCTGCGCGTCGGCCGTATTGGCGGGTTGATGGGCAATGCCCAGTTGCTGCGCCTGGACGCCGGCGAAGCCGAACTGCACGTGAGCTTCGACCAGCCGCCGCCCGCCAAACTGCCCTTGACCCTGCTGCTGGCCCTGCCGCGCCCGAAGATGCTGCGTCGGGTGCTGCAAACCGTGGCCGCCATGGGCGTGCCCAAAGTGGTGCTGCTCAACAGCTATCGGGTCGAGAAGAGTTTCTGGCAGACCCCGTTCCTGGAGCCTGAGGCGATCCGTGAGCAACTGATCCTCGGCCTGGAACAGGCACGCGACACGGTGCTGCCCGAAATCATCATCGAAAAGCGCTTCAAACCGTTCGTCGAGGACCGCCTGCCGGCCATGGCCGAAGGCACCCTGGGGCTGATCGGCCACCCGGGCGATTACCCGGCGTGCCCGCGTGGGCTGGACGAGCCGGTCACCCTGGCCATCGGCCCGGAAGGCGGCTGGATCCCCTACGAAGTCGACCTGCTGGCCAAGGCCGGCCTGCAGCCGGTACAGCTTGGTGCACGCATCCTGCGCGTTGAAACCGCCGTCACCGCCCTGCTCGCCCGCCTCTTCTAACCACTTCAACCCCCTGTAGGAGCCGGCTTGTGTGGGAGCTGGCTTGCCTGCGATGCAGACACCTCGGTATCTCAGGCAAACCCGGTTGATGCTATCGCGGGCAAGCCCGCTCCCACAGGGGATCAGTGTCGCTACAGAATCTTCCTGCGCAGCCGATAACCTTTGAATAAGTCCAAGCCTTGTTCCAAAGGAGATCGCAGCATGTATCGTTGGTTAGCCGAAAAACTGGGGAATGTGAGCGTCAATCGAAAGCTGGCCATTGGCTTTGGCTTGGTGTTGATCCTGACGCTGTTGATCACCTTCACCGGCTGGACCGGCCTGGGCGATGTGACCAGTCGCGGCGATAAGCTGGGCTTTATCTCCAGCCTCAACGGCCTGACCAAGGACCTGCGCCTGGCGCGCCTGGACTTCGAGACCCGTCGCGGCGAACAAGGCACGGGCGCCGTCAACGACCTGATAGCCAAGCTGGACAGCGGCCTGAAAACCGCCGAAACCCTGATCGAGCAACCCGACGACAAGGCCCTGGTCGAACAGCAACTGGACGCCCTCAACCAATACAAAAAAGCCTTCGGCGCCATGGTGCAGGCCGGCCTCAAGCGTGAAGGGGCGCGCAGCAAGCTCGGCGACACCGCCGACAACGCCGTGGCCAAGATCAACGAAATTGAAAAAGCCCTGCTGCAAGGCGACAGCGTCACCCAGTTCAATAGCGTGGTCGACCTGAGCAAGCTGATCCAGCAATCGCGCTTCCAGGTGCGCGGCTACACCTACAGCGGCAAGACCGACGCTGAACAGCCCGCACTCGACGCCATCGACAACGCCCTGAAGAAAATCACCGAGCTGCAAGGCCAACTGCCAGAGCAGTACCAGGCCAACCTGCAGGAGGCCAGCGTGTCGTTGCAGGCCTACCGTGCCGCCGTCAGCCAATACCGTGACTCTCAAACCGCCAGTGCAGCCGCCCTGGTCATCATGACCGCCCAGGGCGATATCCTGTTGGGCAACAGCGACAAACTCACCGTCTCTCAAACCGTGGTGCGCGATACCGATGCTGCGCAGGCCAAGAACCTGTTGCTGTTGGCGACCGCCCTGGCACTGATCTTCGGCCTGGTCGCCGCCTGGGCCATCACCCGCCAGATCGTCATCCCGCTGAACCAGACCCTCAAGGTCGCCGAGCGCGTCGCCTCCGGCGACCTGAGCCACAACCTCGACTCGCTGCGCCAGGACGAACTGGGCCAGCTGCAACGCGCCATGCAGAGCATGACTGTGGGCCTGCGCGAGTTGATCGGCGGCATCAGCGACGGTGTCACTCAGATCGCCAGCGCCGCCGAGCAACTGTCGGCCGTGACGGAACAGACCAGCGCCGGGGTCAACAGCCAGAAGGTCGAGACCGACCAGGTGGCCACCGCCATGAACGAAATGGCCGCTACCGTGCAAGAAGTGGCGCGTAACGCCGAGGAAGCCTCCGAAGCTGCCGTGGCCGCCGACCAGCAGGCCCGTGAAGGCGACAAGGTGGTCGGCGAAGCCATCGCCCAGATCGAACGCCTGGCCACCGAGGTGGGCAACTCCACAGTCGCGATGGGCGACCTGAAACGTGAAAGCGACAAGATCGGCAGCGTGCTCGACGTGATCAAGTCGGTGGCCCAGCAAACCAACCTGCTGGCCCTCAACGCAGCGATTGAAGCGGCACGTGCCGGTGAGGCCGGGCGTGGCTTCGCCGTGGTGGCTGATGAAGTGCGCAGCCTGGCGCAACGCACCCAGAAATCCACCGAAGAGATCGAAGAGCTGATCGTCGGCCTGCAAAACGGCACCCAGCAGGTGGCGACGATCATGGACAACAGCCGTGGTCTCACTGACAGCAGCGTCGAGCTGACCCGCCGTGCCGGCGATGCGCTGGGCAATATCACGCGCACGGTCTCGACCATCCAGGCGATGAACTCGCAGATTGCTACGGCTGCCGAGCAACAAAGCGCGGTGGCCGAAGAGATCAACCGCAGTGTGCTGAATGTACGTGATGTGTCTGAGCAGACTTCGTCGGCCAGCGAGGAAACCGCGGCATCGAGCGCCGAGCTGGCGCGCCTGGGCATCTACCTGCAAACCCTGGTCGGGCGTTTTCGCGTCTGACCCTCTGTGCGCGGCGACCGCCTCCGGTCGCCGCGCGCCAGCAACTTGTGAAATCTCCTACACGCTTATCATCCCGCCATGTCCCCGCTCGCCTTTGAATCGAATTAGCGTCAGCACTGAACGCTTTCTCTGATTCGGAGGCTCCCCATGTTTCGTCGGCTGACCCGCCTGCTGGGCAATGCCAGTGTCACGCTCAAACTGGCCCTGGGCTTTGGCCAGGTGCTGATCCTCAGCCTTATCATTGCGGTCACCGGTTGGCAGGCGTTGAGTGCTGCGCTGGACCGCTCAGGCAACCTGACGGTGCTGGGCAAGCTGACCGTTGTAGCGCAGGCCATGCGAGCTGATCGTATTGTGTATCGCACCCTCACTGACACGGCCAGCCTGGGCAAGATGAGCACCCAGATCGAAGAGATCGAGCAGCAACTGGCCTACCTCTCCAGCCGATTGAAAGACCCGGACGACCTGTCGCGTGCGCAACAAGCGACCCAACTGGTGAATGCATTCAAAGCGGCGCTGGCACAATTGCCACCCTTGATCGAACACCGGGAGAGCACGCGCACTCCGGTGCAAAAAACCGCGCTCCAGGCGGGCGACACACTGGCCCAACTGGCCAGCGAATTGCCTGACCAACACGACCAGAACGCCTTGGAGGCCATCGAAAACCTGCGTCAAGCCATCAGCCAGGCCGAGAACCGCACTCAACGCCCGGCCTGGTCCGCCGACTCGTTGCAAGCCTACGCACAGAGCATCAGCCAGACACTCGATGCACTGGAAACGGCGCTGGCTGCGGTGACCGCGCTTCCCGTCGACTCCAGCGTGCTCAAGGAAGACCTGGCGGCGTATCGCACTCAACTTACGGCACTCAAGGACGCCCAGCTGAACACCGAAACAGTGCAAAACCGCTTCGAGCAACAACTCAACAGACTGCTTGAGCAAAGCGAGCAATTGAGCCAGGACCAAGTGCTCAAGGGTGACGATGAAGCACGCCGGAAACGTACGCTGCTGGTAGGCATCACCCTCGCGGCCTTGGTGCTGGGTAGCGTTGCCGCGTGGTGGATCGCCCGGCAAATCGTAGTACCGCTACGAAAAACCCTCGCCACTGCCAACCGCATCGCCAATGGCGATCTGAGCCACACCACCCGGGTCGAACGCCGTGACGAACTGGGCCAACTGCAGCAAAGCATCGCCCAGATGACCCAGAACCTGCGCAACCTGATCAGTGGCATAGGCGGCAGTGCCCAGCAAGTCGCCAGTGCTGCCACGCAGTTGTCGACGGCGGCCGAGCAGGCGCGTGCCGGCATCAGCCACCAGAGAGATGAAACCGATCAGGTCGCCACGGCGATGAACGAAATGCTCGCCACTGCTCAGGAAGTCGCCCGGCATGCCGAACAGGCGTCGGCGGCGGCAACCGAGGCTGACCAACTAGCCAGCACCGGCGATAAGGTGGTGACCCTGGCCATAGAGCAAATCGGCCAGTTAGCCAGCGAAATGACGCGCTCGAGCCAGGCAATGCTCGCGTTGCAGCAGGAAAGCCAGAAGATCGGCAGCGTGCTGGACGTGATCAAGTCCGTGTCCCAGCAGACCAACCTGTTGGCCTTGAATGCAGCCATCGAAGCAGCGCGTGCAGGTCGGGCCGGCGAAGGGTTTGCCGTGGTCGCCGACGAAGTGCGCAGCCTGGCCCAACGCACCCAGGAATCCGCCGAAGAAATCGAAGGGTTGATCCAAAGCCTGCACGCCGGTACCCAGCAAGTCGCCGACATGATCAGCAGCAGCCGCAGCCTGACTGACAACAGTGTAGGCCTGACCCGTGATGCAGGGGAGGCGCTGGCAGCCATCGCCCGTACGGTGTCGGTCATCCAGGACATGAACCCGCAGATCGCCGCTGCCGCCGAAGAGCAAAGCCTGGTGGCAGAGGAGATCAATCGCAGCGTATTGAAGGTCAAGCACGTGTCGGAACAGGCAGCCGCCGCCAGTGAGGAAACCGCGACAGCCAGTGCTCAGCTGACAAAATTGAGCCTGGACCTGCAGACCCTGGTCGGCAAGTTCAGGCTCTGAAGATCACAACACCTGGCGCAAAAATGCCTGGGCGCGTGGGTCTTTCGGCGCGTCGAAAAACTCGGCCGGGGCGGCGTCCTCGAGCAGCTTGCCGTGATCGAAGAACAGCACCCGGTCAGCCACTTCGCGGGCGAAGCCCATTTCGTGGGTGACGCAGACCATGGTCATGCCCTCCAGGGCCAGGGTCTTCATCACGTCCAGGACTTCACCGACCATTTCCGGGTCCAGCGCCGAGGTGGGTTCGTCAAACAGCATCACCTTGGGGTCCACCGCCAGGGCCCGGGCAATTGCCACCCGTTGTTGCTGACCGCCGGAGAGGCGCGACGGAAATTCGTTGGCCTTTTGCGCGATACCGACCTTTTCCAGCAGGGCCAGCGCCTTGGCTTCGCGTTCTTTCTTGCTGCGCTTGCGCACGACCTTTTGCGCCAGGCACAGGTTTTCCAGCACGGTCATGTGGGGGAACAGGTTGAAATGCTGGAACACCATGCCGACTTCGCGGCGGTAGGCATTCACATCGGTCTTCGGGTCGGCCAGTTGCAGGCCGTCGATGCTCACCGAGCCCGAGTCGAATTCTTCCAGGCCATTGAGGCAGCGCAGGAAGGTGGACTTGCCGGAACCCGACGGGCCGATCACCACCAGCACTTCGCCCTTGGCCACCTGGGTGGTCACGTTGTCCACCGCGCGCACCACCTGCCCACGGGTGTCGAAGACTTTTACCAGATCGCGGACTTCAATCACTTTGCGCGAGCCTCCGCTCAAGCCGGCTGGCCATTTTCGACAGCGGCAGGTTGATCAGCAGGTACAGGCCTGCCACACAGAACAGGATTTCAAACGGCGAAAACGAGGTGGTGATCACTTCGCGGCCACTCTTGAGCAGTTCGGTAATCGCGATCACCGACACCAGCGAAGTGTCTTTCACCAGGCTAATGAACTGCCCGGCCAAGGGTGGCAGCACGCGCTTAAAGGCTTGCGGCAACACCACATGGCGCATCGACTGGCTGGCACTCAGGCCCAGGGAACGGGCGGCTTCGTTCTGGCCACGGGTGATGGACTGCACGCCGGCCCGGACGATTTCCGCCACATAGGCACCGGTGAACAGCGACAGCGCCGCGATGCCGGCAAACTCCCGGGACAGGTTGAGCACCGTGCCGATAAAGAAATAGAAAATGAAGATCTGCACCAGCAGCGGCGTACCCCGCACCAGTTCGACGTAGATCGTCGACAGATCGCGCAACGTTGGGTTGCTGGACAAGCGGCACAGGCCGGTCGCCAAGCCGATCACCAGGCCCAGAATGCCGGACACCACCGACAACCACAGCGTGGTCCACAAGCCCCACATCAACGGCCCCAACGCCCACTGCCGGGTCACGCCGACGACATCGCCTTCGGCCACGTCATCGCCGCGAGCCACTTGCAGGCTGTTGTCGGCAACGATCAGCTTCTGCTCGGCGCCCGCGTCGTTGCGCAGGGTGACTTCGGCGACGTCGCCTTTGCGTACCAACTCGACCACCGTGGAGATGTCGGCAGCGCGTTGGGACGTTTCAGCCTGGTAGGCGAAGTACTGCGGTACGCGGTTCCAGCGCCACTCGTAGGACATCAACGAGGTGGCGTAGTACAAGGCGCCAGCCAGGCCGACCAGCACGACCACGGTGAGCAGGTGCCAGGGCCATTGGGCTTTTTTCTGTTTCATTTCACGTTCCGGGATGTGTGTTGCCTGTGAGGCCGCCATCGCGAGCAAGTCGAGTCGTCGCACCGCCGCTCCCACATTTTGATTTGCGAACACCGTCAACTGTGGGAGCTGGCTTGCCTGCGATACAGGCAACTCGGTCTTAAGCGTTATTCCATGTCCTTGAGCCACTCGGAGCTCTTGAACCACTTGTCATGGATGCGATCGTAGGTGCCGTCGTTGCGGATCTGGTGCAGGAAGTTGTTGATGAAGTTGATGCTGTCGTAATCGCCTTTTTTCAGGCCGAACGCCAGGGGTTCGAAGGTGAAGGGTTCTTCAAGGAACACCAACTTGCCGTTACCGACCTTCTTCTCGGCAACCACGTTGTAAGGCGCGTCATACACGAAGGCGTCGGCCTTGCCGTTGACCACGTCCAGCACACCTTCCTGTTCGTTGTCGTAGCCGTGGTACTTGGCCTTGGAGATCAGCTTCTTGGCGACCATTTCACCGGTGGTGCCCAGCTTGGAGGTCAGGCGGTACTTCTCGTCGTTCAGGTCTTTGTAGGACTTGATGGTGCCTTCCAGGTCCTTGCGGATCAGCAGGGTCTGGCCCACCACGATGAAGGGTTCACTGAAGTTCAGGCGCAGGTTGCGCTCCTGAGTCAGGGTCATGCCGCTGCCGATCATGTCGAACTTGCCGGTCAGGAAGGCCGGGATGATGCCGTCGTAACCGGTGGACACCAGTTCCAGCTTGACGCCCATGGACTTGGCCATGGCCTTGAGGATGTCGACTTCGAAGCCGATGATTTCACCGCGCTTGTCTGTCATTTCGAACGGCATGTAGGTCGGGTCCATGCCGACTTTCAGCGTGCCGCGCTTGACCGCATCATCGATGGCGCCGGCCTGGGCCGCAGTGGCGGCAACCAGTGCGGTGACGCCGAGCATCAGCATCGAAAGATACTTTTTCATCATCAAGTCCCCTGAACGATTCTTGTAAGGTCGGCGCATAAAAAGGGCTGCACCATTTCGGGGTGCGATCCTAACCCACTCGATGGCCGTCACAAAGGTTTCACGGGTATTTGTTATCCGCGTATGTCGGAAAAGCCCCACAACGGTGCAGCACAGCGCAGGTGTAGACACGTCGGCGAGTCACGCAGGCAAGCAATTGATGTGTAAGTAGTTATGACTTCAGTCGATTTCCACCATCCAGTCGGTGTCCCTGAACCACTTGTCGTGCAACCGATCGTAGGTGCCATCCTGGGCGATCTGATTGAGGAAATGGTTGATCCAGTTGACGCTGTCGTAATCGCCTTTCTTCAAGCCAAAGGCCAGCGGCTCGAAGGTAAAGGGCTGTTCGAGGGACAACAGCGTACTGTTTTCCGGCCTGGCCAGCGCGATCAGGTTGTAGGGGGCGTCGTGGATAAAAGCATCAGCCTTGCCCTCCACCACCTGGCTGACCCCGTCTTGCGGGTTTGCAAAACGGGTCACTTGTGCAGCCCCCAGAAATCGCCGCGCCGCCAACTCCCCCGTGGTGCCTTCGCTGACAGCGATGCGATAACCGGCTTCATCCAGGTCTTCCACGCTGCCGACCCGGCCGGCAAGGCTGGGGTGCAGCAGCACAGTCTGGCCCACCACGATAAAGGAGTCGCTGAAGTTCAGCTTCAGGTTGCGCTCCTGGGTAACGGTCATGCCGCTGCCGATCAGGTCGAACTTCTTCGCCGCCAACCCCGGCAGCAGGTCGCCATAAGGTACGGCCACCAACTCAAGCTCTACGCCCAGCGCCTGGCTCATGGCCTGGAGCAAGTCGATCTCGAAACCCACGATCTGCCCGTGTTTATCGGTCATTTCGAAAGGCATGTAGGTAGGTGAGGTACCGACTTTCAGCACACCGCGCCGAACGGCATCATCGATGGCGCCTGCCTGCCCCAGGCTAACCTGAATCAGCGCAATAGCGCCGATCAGCCATGCCGAACAATACCTGTTGATCATGAATCCCCCTGTCACCGAATCAAATTTCGGGGGCGATCCTAACCCAGCCACAGGCACGGCAATACGCCCAGCACCTTGGACTTTTGTTTCGAAATAACAAGGAGTTAGCGCCGAAAGGAAGCGGCGGAAAACGCTGTAGGACCAGCGTTCGAGGCGCCCCCGAGAACAACCTCGGGGGCGTCTGAATCAGGCCGGTTGGGCCTGGGACGACTGCGGCTGCAACGGCAGCAACGGCGCGTGCGGATCAGCCTTGATCGACTGGCGCCATGCACCCAGCCACTCGGCATGCCCTTCGCTCCAGACCTGCTCGTGCAGGCGAGCCAGGGCGACCGGGTCGCTGAGCAAGGCCAGGCGTTCACCGTTGTTGAGGCCGGCCGGGCCGACTTTCAACGCGTGACGAACACGCTCCTGGCGCAGGTACTCGATCGGCTCCGCCTCGCGGTGACGCGAAGTCGCCAAGGCACAGGCCAGGGCGTTCTGCTGCGGGTCGACCACCGAACGAATGAAACCGTCATTGAGCGCATGCCAACGGTTCTCGTGGGTGTACTTCTCGGTCGACAGCAAGGCTTGTGGCGGGTTGTATTCCTCAGGAATCAGGAACAGGCTCTCGTCGCGGGACTTGAGGCCCAGCTTGACTCGGCTGGAAATCACCGACACCGGGATCGACAGCATCAGCGAACCGACGATCGGGATCAGCCACCACAGGAAGCTCGGGTTCAACCACACCACCAGCAACGCCCAGAGGAAGCCCAGCACGGTCTGCGGGCCGTGGCGCTTGACCGCCTCGCCCCACGGAGTGGAGTCGTCGTCACGCTGCGGCGAGTTCCAGGTGGCGGCCCAGCCGAGGAACGCGGCGAGTACGAAACGGGTGTGGAAGATCATTCGCACCGGCGCCAGCAGCATGGAGAACAGCATCTCCAGCAGCATCGACAGGGTGACCTTGAACTTGCCGCCGAACTCTTTGGCGCCCTTGGCCCAGATCAGGATGATGCTCAGCAACTTGGGCAGGAACAGCAGCACGATGGTGGTGGAGAACAGCGCCACTGCCTTGTCCGGGTGCCATTGTGGCCACAGCGGGTACAACTGGCGCGGCGCCATGAAGTACTGCGGCTCCATCAAGGTGTTCACCGCCAGCAGCGCGGTGGACAACACCAGGAAGAAGAACCACAACGGTGCCGACAGGTAGGACATCACGCCGGTCAGGAACACCGCACGGTGTACCGGGTGCATGCCTTTTACCAGGAACAGGCGGAAGTTCATCAAGTTGCCGTGGCACCAGCGACGGTCACGCTTGAGTTCGTCCAGCAGGTTCGGCGGCAGTTCTTCGTAGCTGCCCGGCAGGTCGTAGGCAATCCACACGCCCCAGCCAGCACGGCGCATCAGCGCGGCTTCAACGAAGTCGTGGGAAAGGATCGCACCGGCAAACGCACCCTTGCCCGGCAATGGCGCCAGGGCGCAGTGCTCGATGAACGGCTTCATGCGGATGATTGCGTTGTGACCCCAGTAATGGGATTCACCCAGTTGCCAGAAGTGCAGGCCGGCAGTGAACAGCGGGCCATACACACGGGTGGCAAACTGCTGCATGCGCGCATACAGGGTGTCCATGCCCGACGCACGCGGCGCGGTCTGGATAATCCCGGCATCCGGCGTGGCTTCCATCAGGCGCACCAGGCTGGTGAGGCATTCGCCGCTCATCACGCTGTCGGCGTCGAGCACCACCATGTACTTGTATTCACCGCCCCAACGACGGCAGAAGTCATCGAGGTTGCCGCTCTTGCGCTTCACACGGCGGCGACGGCGGCGATAGAAAATCTTGCCGAAGCCACCGGCTTCACGGCACACGTCGAGCCAGGCTTGCTGTTCGGCGATACAGATATCGGCGTCGTTACTGTCACTGAGCACGAAGAAGTCGAAGCGGTCCAGGTCGCCTGTGGCGGCCACCGATTCGAAGGTTGCACGCAAACCGGCGAATACCCGGGGCACGTCTTCGTTGCAGATCGGCATCACCAACGCGGTACGGGCGTCTTTCGGAATCGGCTCGTCACCGGCACTTTTACCGGAGATGCGGTATTTATCGTGACCGGTCAGCAGTTCCAGGAAGCCCATCAGCGCGGTCCAGAAACCGGCCGACACCCAGCAGAACAGAATCCCGAACATGATCAGAATGCTGGTTTGCAGGGCGTAAGGCAGCACCTGGGTGGCGGTTTGCAGCAGGGTCTGGTTGCGAATTTCGTCGAAGTCGACCAGCGACCAGCCCTGGTACGGCATGATGCCTTTCATGTACCAGCCGGCCACGATGGTCTGGCCGAGCATCAGGATCAGCAGGATGTAGCGACGGATCGAACCCACGGTGCGCCAGCGTGCAGCCGGCAGCACGCGCTCGTCTTTCGGCGGTTTTGGCGGGTTGGTACGACCGGTCAGCCGGCGCCAGCCGCGCACCAGGATGTTGGTGCGCCACGGCTCGGGCACGACCTTGGTCCGACGGATCGGCGGCGTGGCCTTCAGGCACACCCGGCCACCGGCGTCGAGCGCAAGCATTTCAGCGTCTTGCAGCTCTTCGGCGGTGTTGAGGGTCAACCGACGGCCGACCGAGGCCTGGGCGGCATCGGTCGGGGCGTCGAACGTCGACGACGACAGGCGTTCATGCAACTCGCTGAAGGACGTGCAGCCCGCCAGTTCGGCGCGCTGCTCAGCGGTCATCGGGAGGTGCGCCAGGTACTCAGACAGCGTCTCTGGCGTGGCTTGAGAATTACTCATCGGCAGGCAACTGATAGCTCCAGGTCTCGGTCAGGACTTGTTCGGTCTTTTCCGGCTCCGGTGTGGCTGGGGCAGCTTCTGGCTGCTTGGCTTCCTTGTCTTTTGCATCTTTGGCGTCTTTCTTGGCCTGTTTCTCGTGTTGCTTGGCCAGGACCTTGTCGGCCTTGAGCACTTGGGTCGACACCTTCTCAGGTTCCGGCTTCACGATGTCCTGGACCAGGGCCGCACGCATCTCGGTAGGCTTGCCGGCGTCCTTGATCTTCATGCGCAGGGTCAGGCGCCAGCCTTTGGTGTGCTCGTTGTAGCGCACGCTGTTTTCAACGACTTCGGCGTTTTCACCCACGCTGACCTGGCTGCGCACCGGGGCGTCCGATGGCAAGGCCTTGAGGGACGGGCCCTCGAAGTCCACCAGGTAGGCCACGCTGCCGTCAGGCTGGCGGATCAGGTTGGATTGTTTCACGTCACCGGTGGAACGCAGGGTCTGCTTGACCCAGGCGCTGTCGGCCGGGTGCAGCGATTTTTCGTCCATGGTCCAGTGCAGGCGATAGCTGACATCCAGCGGCTTGCCGACTTCCGGCAACTCGGCCGGGCTCCAGAACGCAACGATGTTGTCGTTGGTTTCGTCGGCGGTCGGAATCTCTACCAGGTTGACGGTGCCTTTGCCCCAGTCGCCCTCAGGCTCGATCCAGGCGCTTGGGCGCTTGTCGTAGTTGTCGTCCAGGTCTTCATAGTGGCTGAAGTCGCGGCCACGTTGCAGCAGGCCGAAACCACGCGGGTTTTCAACGCTGAAGTTGCTGACCGACAGGTGTTTAGGGTTGTTCAGTGGGCGCCAGATCCACTCGCCGTTGCCGGCATGGATCGACAGGCCGCTGGAGTCATGCAGCTCGCGACGGTAGTTGAGGACCTTGGACGGCTGGTTCGCGCCGAACAGGTACATGCTGGTCAACGGGGCAACGCCCAGCTTGCTGACCTTGTCGCGCAGGTACATCTGGGATTTGACGTCGACGATGGTGTCAGTGCCAGGGCGCAGGGTCAGGCGATAAGCGCCGGTGGCCCGTGGCGAATCCAGCAGGGCGAAGATCACCAGCTGTTTCTCACCCGGTTTCGGACGTTCGATCCAGAACTCGGTGAAGCGCGGGAATTCTTCGCCGGACGGCAATGCAGTGTCGATCGCCATGCCACGGGCGGACAGGCCATAGGATTGGCCCTTGCCCACGACGCGGAAGTAGCTGGCGCCGAGCATGGTCATGATTTCGTCTTGCTTGTCGGCCTTGTTGATCGGGTACAGCACACGGAAGCCCGCGTAACCCAGCTGCTCGGTGGCTTTAGGGTCGAACTTCACGTCGCCGAAATCGAAACGAGTCGGGTCGTACTTGATTTCCTGGACGCTGTCGGCAGTGACTTCGTTGATCTTCACCGGCGTGTCGAAGTGCATGCCCTGGTGATAGAAGGACAGCTTGAACGGCGTGTTCTGATCGGCCCACTCGGCTTTTTCGTTGCGGAAACGAATCTTCTGGTAGTCAGCGAATTTCATTTCGCGGAATTCGTTCGGCAGATTGCTGCGCGGAGCTTCGTATTTCTGCCCGGCCAGCTCTTTTGCCTTGGCCGACACATCGTCCAGACTGAATGCCCACAGTTGACCCGCGCCGAACAGGCAAAACAGGGCGGAGCCCGTCACCAGTGCGTTTCGTAACCGTTTGGCAGACAATTTTGGTGCATTACAGGGACTAACAATCACGAGCAACCCTCGCCGAAAACAGATCAAAAAACCAACGGCCAGCTATCTATATGCCAGGTTGGCGAGCATTGTTCCGACTCCCCTGGGGCAAAATGATTCCCCATTGGTTGTCGGACAAGTCTCTACCTAAGTCAAAAATGGACCAAACAACGCTGATCCCCGTAGCGCGCGATTATCTAGTAGCCCGCGAAACAACGCATCAGGGACAACGAAGTATTTGTAGCGAAACCCTGCGTTTTTAGGCATTAAAAGTCGTTTTTAATACATTCACGTCTGCAAGAGGAAGGTCACAGGGCCATCATTGACCAAATGCACCTGCATATCAGCGCCAAAACGCCCCGACGCCACCTTGCCATGCAATTGTTGCGCTTGTAACAGCAGGTGATCAAAAAGCGCTGCTCCCAGGGCCGGAGGGGCCGCCGTGGAGAAGCTCGGCCGTAGCCCGCTCTTGGTATCCGCCGCCAGGGTGAACTGCGACACCAGCAGCAAACCGCCGCCGATGTCCTTCAAGGACAGGTTCATCTTGCCCTCGTCATCGCTGAACACCCGATAGTTAAGCAGCTTGTGCAGAAGTTTGTCGGCGCTCTCGGGTGTATCGCTCGGCTCCACGGCCACCAGCACCAGTAAACCCTGGTCGATTGCCCCAACCACTTCGCCCGCGACTTCGACCCGGGCGCCGCGCACCCTTTGTAACAAACCCTTCATGCTTCTTCTGGCGGCAGATCAAGCAGGCGCCTTGCCATTTCGCCGGTGGCGCGCACCAGCGCATCGGTGATGCCCGGCTCGGACGCGGCATGGCCGGCCTCGCGGATCACCTGCAGCTCACTGTTGGGCCAGGCCTGGTGCAATTCCCAGGCGTTATCCAGCGCGCAGATCATATCGTAGCGCCCGTGGATGATGACGCCAGGCAGATGGGCGATCTTGTGCATGTCGCGAATCAGCTGGTTCGGCTCCAGGAAGGAGTTGTTGGTGAAGTAGTGGCACTCGATGCGTGCGATGGACAGCGCACGCTGGGGCTCGGCAAAACGCTCCACCTGCGCCTGGTTCGGGCACAGGCCCAGCATGCGACCTTCCCAGGTCGACCACGCCTTGGCCGCGTGCATCTGGGCGATCTGGTCGTTGCCGATCAGGCGCTTGTGGTAGGCGCCGAGCAGGTCGTGCCGCTCATCCTGCGGGATCGGCGCCAGGTAGTCCTGCCAGTAGTCCGGGAACATGCGGCTGGCACCGGTCTGGTAGAACCACTCAATGTCTTGGGGCCTGGCGAGGAAAATGCCGCGCACGATCAGGCCAAGCACGCGCTCCGGGTGGGTTTGCGCGTAGGCCAGGGCCAGGGTCGAGCCCCAGGAACCGCCAAACAGCACCCATTTGTCGATGCCCAGGTGCTCTCGGATGCGCTCCATGTCGGCGACCAGGTCCCAGGTGGTGTTGTTTTCCAGGTTGGCGCGGGGGGTGGAGCGCCCGCAGCCACGCTGGTCAAAGGTGACAATGTGATAAAGGTTCGGGTCGAAGTAGCAGCGGCTGTTTGCGTCGCAACCGGAGCCAGGGCCACCATGGATGAATACGACGGGCAAGCCTTCGGGGGAGCCACTTTCATCGACGTACAGGGTGTGGATGTCATCGACGGCCAGATCGTGCCGGGCGTAGGGTTTGATCTGCGGGTACCAAGTCTGCATTGCGCGCTCCGTAGGGTGTCGGGTTCATCCCTGGGGGGACGTCTATTATTTTGCCGTCTGGCACTATAAACCCGAATTGTGCAATGAGCATGTCCTTGAGCACTTAGACCTGTGTCAGCCCTTCGCTCCTCAGGTAATACAACAAGTAGTCGTAGAGCTGATCCACTTCCGGCACCTGCCCACGCGCGCGCAAGCAGCCGTGGACCAATCCCTTGCCGGGATACAACACCGCCTGCCCCCCTGCCCCTTGCAAACGCTCGGCATACAGCATGCCGTCATCGCGCAACGGGTCGAACTGGGCCACGGCGATCAACGCCTTGGGCAGCCCGCCGAAATCTTTGGCCAGCAGTGGCATGGCGTAGGGCGTGGGCTGACCGGTCCCCTGCAGGTAAAGCGCCAGGTAAGACTCGGTGTCGGCGCTGCTGAGCAGGGGCGCATCCCTGCAATCACGGCGCGACGGCAAATCAGCCGGGCCGCCTAATCCTGGATAAATCAGCACTTGGGCGCAGGGCAGCGGCTGGCCGTCATCGCGCAAGCCCAGGCACAACGCCGCCGCCAGGTTGCCGCCGGCACTGTCGCCCATCACTGCCAGGCGCTGCAGGTTAATGCGGCGTGTCGCCTCCCCAGCCTGGATCGCTTGCCACACGGCCCGGCAATCCTCGTAGGCGGCCGGAAACGGATGTTCAGGCGCCAGCCGGTAATCGATGGCGATCACCAGCACGTGCAGGGCCGTCGCCAGTTCGAAGCAGATGAAATCGTGGGAATCCAGGCCACCGACGGCCCAGCCGCCGCCGTGCATATAAAGGAGGCAGGGCCAGCCGTCGGTAGGTGCGGGTGCCTCAGGCTGGTAGATGCGTACGCCGACACCGCCGAGGCAGAAGTCCTCAATGAACAGGCCTTGTGGCCGTGGCGGGGTGAATGCGCGGCACATGCGGTCGTAGTTCTGGCGCAAGCCGGCCAGGGATGAGTCGTCGCGGGTGAAGGATTCGGTTTGGGTGATGAAGGTGCGCATCTGCGAAGAAACAGGGTATTCAGCCATGCATCAGTCTCCCTGACCATTGAGGTCAAATGTAGGAGCCGGCTTGCCGGCGATAGCTGTTTGCCAGGCAACTAATCATTGCCTGATAGACCGCCATCGCTGGCAAGCCAGCTCCTACAGGTTGTCCGGTGTGGGGTTCAGGGTTTCAGGCTGGCCCGTACCGCCGCCGCGCCATCACCGCCATCAAACGCTTGAACGCCGGCCAGCCAGCGCTGCAAATCCTCAGGATGATCACGCAACCATTGCTTGGCCACATCCTGCGGCGATTGGCGCTCCATGATCGGCACCATCAGCTGGCTTTCCTGGGCGGCGGTGAAGGTGAGGTTTTCCAGCAGGCGGTTGGCATTCGGGCAGCGCTCGGCAAAATCCGGCGCGGTGACGGTGGACACGGTGGCGCGGCCTTCATCGGCGCCGAACACGTCTTCACTGCCGGTGAGGTAGGCCATTTTCATGTTGATGTTCATCGGGTGCGGGGTCCAGCCGACGAACACCACGAACTCCTTGCGGTTCACCGCCCGCTGCACCGCCGCCAGCATGCCGGCTTCACCGGAAGCCACCAGTTTGAAACCGCCGAGGCCGAAGTGGTTGGTGTCGATCATCTTCTGGATATCGGTGTTAGCGCCGCTACCGGGCTCGATCCCGTAGATCTTGCCACCCAGTTTGTCCTTGAAGCGGGCGATGTCGGCAAAGGTCTTCAGGCCTGCGTCGGCCACGTACTGCGGCACGGCCAGGGTGGCCTGGGCATCGGCCAGGCTGGGTTTGTCGAAGACTTTGACTTGCTTGGCGGCCAGGAACGGCGCGATGTTGTTGTCCATCGCCGGTTTCCAGTAGCCGAGGAAGATATCCAGGCGCTTGTCGCGAATGCCGGCAAAGATGATCTGCTGCACCGCGCTGGTCTGCTTGCTGTCGTAGCCCAGGCCATTGAGCAGCACGTCGGCCATGCCCGAGGTGGCGATCACGTCAGTCCAGCTGACCACGCCCATGCGGATGCTTTTGCAGGAGGCCGGCTCGGCGGCCATGGCGTTGGCGCTGATCAGCACGGCGCAGGTGAGGGTCAACAACAGTCTTTTCATGGATGAGGTCTCACTCGGCAGCTTTTATTGTGGGGAGTGGCGTCTGGTGCGCCGTATCCACAACCTTACCCAGCGGGATCTCGATAAACACGACCTGTGGCGACCGGCAGTTGCACAGAGGCGACCGTGAGGGCCTCATCGCAGGCAAGCCAGCTCCCACCTTTGACCGAGTTTCAACATGAGAATAGGGTCAAAAATGTGGGAGCTGGCTTGCCTGCGATGGCGATATCAGCCGTAACGCTTCTGCCCCCAGGCCAACAACCCTTCCAGCAACTGCTTCAACACCACCTGCGCCGGCTCCGCCAGGTCCGGCCGATACCGGAACGGCTCAACCTCTTCCATATACGTGCTCTGACACAGCTCCAACTGAACCGCATGAATATCCTGCGCCGGGTTGCCGTAATGCCGGGTGATATGCCCGCCCTTGAAACGCCCATTGAGCACATGTGTGTACTGCGCGTGCTGGGCGCAGATGCCTTCCAACTGGCTGGCCAGTTCCGGGTCGCATGCGGCGCCGTTGAAGGTGCCGAGGTTGAAGTCCGGCAACTTGCCGTCGAACAGGTGCGGGATCACCGAGCGGATCGAGTGCGCATCGAACAGCAAGGCGTAGCCGAACTCGGCTTTGAGGCGCGCGAGTTCTTCCTGCAGCGTGCGGTGGTACGGCCCCCAGATCTTTTGCAGGTAGGTCACGCGCTCTTCTTCGGACGGCACCTGTCCCTCAAGGAACAATGGCACACCATCGAACAGCGTCGCCGGGTACAGCCCGGTCGTGGCGCCGGCATAGAGCGGCTTGTCGTCCGACGGCCGGTTCAGGTCGATCACGAAGCGCGAATACTCCGCCGCCAGGGTGCTGGCGCCCAGTGCTTCGGCGAAGTCGTACAGTGTAGGGATGTGCCAGTCGGTGTCCGGCAGGCTTTGGGCCTCGGGGATCAACCCGGCTTCGACCGCAGGCGTGAGGCGCAGGCCGGCGTGGGGCATGCTGATCAGCAGCGGCACACGGCCTTTTTTGAACGTCAGAACCTTATCCACAGCAGCACTCCTTCATACAGTGACGTCGACGCCATGGCGCACGACGCGTTTATCCAGCTCGCCACCCAGCCAGTAGGCCAGGTCAGCGGGGCGATCAATCTGCCAGGCGACAAAATCGGCCACCTTGCCCACTTCCAGGGAACCATGGGTATCGCCCATACCCAGCGCGGTCGCCGCATGAGTGGTGGCGCCGGCCAAGGCTTCTTCCGGGGTCATGCGGAACAGGGTGCAGGCCATGTTCAGCATCAAGCGCACTGACAACGCCGGCGAGGTGCCAGGGTTGAGGTCGCTGGCGATGGCGATTTTCACAGCGTGCTTGCGCAGAGCGTCCATCGGCGGCAATTGGGTTTCGCGCAGAAAGTAGAAAGCCCCCGGCAACAGGACCGCGACGGTGCCGGATGCGGCCATGGCGATGGCATCTTCTTCAGTCATGAACTCCAGATGATCCGCCGACAGCGCGTGGTAACGCGCCGCCAGGCTGGAGCCGTGCAGCGACGACAGTTGCTCGGCGTGCAGCTTCACCGGCAGGCCGAGCTGCTGGGCCACCTTGAACACACGCTCCACCTGCTCGGTGGAAAACGCCAGGTATTCGCAGAACGCATCCACCGCGTCCACCAGCCCTTCCGCCGCCAGGGCGGGCAGCATCTCGGTGCAGATGTGGTCGATGTAGTCGTCAGCGCGGTCCTTGTACTCCGGTGGCAACGCATGGGCCGCCAGGCACGTGGCTCGCACGCTGACCGGGAGCACGTCACCGAGGCGACGGGCTACGCGCAGCATCTTGCGTTCGTTGGCCAGGTCCAGGCCGTAGCCGGACTTGATCTCTACCGTGGTCACGCCGTCACGCAGCAGGCTGCGCAGGCGTTTTTCAGCGCTGGCAAACAGTTCATCCTCGGTCGCGGCGCGGGTGGCGCGTACAGTGCTGGCAATGCCGCCACCCTTGGCTGCGATCTCGGCGTAGCTGACGCCTTCGAGGCGTTGCTCGAACTCGCCACTGCGATTGCCACCGAACACCGTGTGGGTGTGGCAGTCGATCAGCCCGGGGGTGACCCACGCGCCTTGCAGGTCATGCACCTGGGCGTAATCCGCCGTGGGCACTTGGCTGCGGGGGCCGATCCACTCGATGAGCGAACCGGCTGTGACCATGGCGGCATCCTCAATGATCGAGTACTTGCCCTGGGCCATGGTTGCGACGTGGCAGTGTTGCCAAAGCGTTTTCATCAACGCCTCCCTAGATTAACGATGAGACAAAGCCGGGTCGTGATGGACCTTGGCCGCTTGCCCGGCCGCAGGCTTGACCCACAGCAGGTAGGCCACGACCAGCAGCACGATCCATACGGCGCCGACCAGCAAGGCAGCCTGGGTGTCCGGGAAGTAACCCAGCACACCAAACACGAACAGCATGAACACGATGGCGGCGGCCGGCGCATAGGGCCAGAACGGCACCGGGAATTTCAGCTCGGCGACCTGCTCCTCTGTCATGGAGCGGCGCATGGCGACCTGGGTGAACAGGATCATCAACCACACCCACACGGTGGCGAAGGTGGCAATCGAGGCGATCAGCAGGAACACGTTTTCCGGGATCAGGTAGTTGAGCACCACGCCGCCCAGCAGCGCTGCGCCCATGACCACTACGGTCATCCACGGCACGCCCTGTTTGGACAGCTGCGCAAACCCCTTGGGTGCCTGCCCTTGTTGGGCCAGGCCATACATCATGCGGCCGGCGCCGAAGATGTCGCTGTTGATGGCCGACACGGCCGCCGAGATCACCACGATATTGAGGATGGTCGCCGCCGAGCCAATCCCTAGGTTGCTGAAGATCTGCACGAACGGGCTGCCCTGGCTGCCGATCTGCGGCCATGGGTAGATGGCCATCAGCACGAACAAGGTCAGCACGTAGAACAACAGAATGCGCAGCGGCACGGCGTTGATCGCCTTGGGGATCACACGTTGCGGGTCTTTGGCCTCGCCGGCGGTGATACCGATGATCTCGATGCCACCAAAGGCAAACATCACCACCGCGAACGAGGCGATCAGGCCGCCGACGCCGTTAGGCATGAAGCCACCGTGGGCCCACAGGTTGCTGAGGCCACTGGCCTGGGTTTCACCCGCCGAGTGGATGCCGAACAGCATGATGCCGAAACCGCCAAGGATCATCGCGACGATGGCGCCGACCTTGAGCAGCGACAGCCAGAACTCCATTTCGCCAAACACTTTGACGTTGCACAGGTTCAGGCCGCCGATCAAAAACACGATGCCGAGCACCCAGACCCAACGCGCGACTTCGGGAAACCAGAAGCCCATGTAGATGCCGAACGCGGTGACGTCAGCCAGGCAGACGATGATCATCTCAAACGCGTAGGTCCAGCCGAGGATGAAGCCGGCCATGGGGCCCAGGTAGGTGCTGGCGTACTGGCCGAAGGAGCCAGCCACCGGGTTGTGCACGGCCATCTCGCCGAGGGCGCGCATCACCATGAACACCGCGGCGCCACCGATCAGGTAGGCGAGCAGCACGGCCGGGCCGGCCATCTGGATGGCGGAGGCGGAGCCGTAGAACAGCCCGGTGCCGATCGCGGAACCGAGTGCCATGAAGCGAATATGTCGGGCACTTAGCCCGCGTTTCAAACCCTTTTCTTGCTGGAGCATTTCTCGTCCCTAATTATTCTTATCCTGAGAAAAATTCAGAGCCTGACGCCAATCACTGTAGGAGCTGGCTTGCCAGCGATGGCGGCGTGTCAGATAGACCGCTATCGCCGGCAAGCCGGCTCCTACAGGAGTTGTTGCGCCTTACAAACTTGGCAGCAGCTTGGCCGGCACCAGTTCATTCAGGCAGCGGCTGGCGAGCAGTTCGCTGGCGGCGTTGATGTCCGGGGCGAAGAAACGGTCTTTTTCATAGAACGCCACTTTGTCGCGCAGGATGCCGCGCGCTTTCTCAAGCTTGGCCGAGGTCTTGAGGCCGTCACGCAGGTCCAGGCCCTGGCACGCGGCCAGCCATTCAACCGCCAACACGCCACGGGTGTTCTCGGCCATTTCCCACAGGCGCTTGCCCGCAGCCGGGGCCATCGACACGTGGTCTTCCTGGTTGGCCGACGTCGGCAGACTGTCCACACTGTGCGGGTGGGCCAGTGCCTTGTTCTCGCTGGCGAGCGCGGCAGCGGTCACCTGGGCGATCATGAAGCCGGAGTTCACCCCGCCATTGCCCACCAAAAACGGCGGCAGTTGCGACATGTGCTTGTCCATCATCAGCGAGATACGGCGCTCGCTCAGGGAACCGATTTCGGCGATGGCCAGGGCCATGTTGTCCGCGGCCATGGCCACGGGTTCGGCGTGGAAGTTACCACCGGAGATCACGTCGCCTTCGGCGGCAAACACCAGCGGGTTATCCGACACGGCGTTGGCTTCGACCACCAGCACTTCAGCGGCCTGGCGGAACTGGGTCAGGCACGCGCCCATGACTTGTGGCTGGCAACGCAGGGAGTACGGGTCTTGCACCTTGTCGCAGTTCTGGTGCGACTGCGACACCTGGCTGCTGTCGCCGAGCAGGTCGCGATAGGCGGCCGCTGCATCGATCTGCCCACGCTGACCACGCGCAGCATGAATGCGTGCGTCGAACGGCGAGCGCGAACCCAGCACCGCTTCCACGGTGAGCGCGCCGCACGCCAGGGCGCCAGCGAACAGGTCTTCGCCTTCGAACAACCCGCGCAGTGCGTAAGCGGTGGACACCTGGGTGCCATTGAGCAGCGCCAGGCCTTCTTTGGCGGCGAGGGTCAGCGGCGTGAGGCCGGCGACTTTCAGCGCTTCGGTGGCTTCCAGCCATTCGCCTTTGTAGCGCGCCTTGCCTTCGCCCAGCAGCACCAGGGACATGTGCGCCAAGGGCGCCAGGTCGCCGGAGGCACCGACCGAACCTTTCAGAGGTATATGCGGGTACACCTCGGCATTGATCAGCGCGATCAGCGCGTCGATTACCTGGCGGCGAATCCCGGAGAACCCACGGCTGAGGCTGTTGACCTTGAGCACCATGACCAGCCGCACCAGCGCATCGCTGATCGGCTCACCGACGCCGGCGGCGTGGGACAGCACCAGGGAACGCTGGAGGTTTTCCAGGTCTTCGCTGGCGATGCGGGTCGAGGCCAGCAGGCCGAAACCGGTGTTGATGCCGTAGGCGGTGCGGTTCTCGGCGAGAATCTGCTCCACGCAGGCCACACTGGCGTCGATCTGCGCCGTGGCGCTGTCATCCAGACTGAGGGTTACCGGCTGCTGGTAGATGGCCCGCAGTTGGGCGAGGCTCAGTTGGCCTGGAATCAGGTTTAGCGCAGTCACATTCATGCTCCTTTTGAGAGTGTTGTTAACTACCAGTCGCTCCGGATGCTTCCGTTATCCGCCGCGGCCCTCTTTTAGAGCGACTCGCGGCTTGGCACGCTGGTTATTGTTGGAAAAACGTCAGTGCAAATTCGGCAAGGTGCGCTGCAGCAACGCGGCGTCCTTGAGCAAGGCGGCGGCGGTGGCGATGTCCGGCGCAAGCCAACGGTCCTGCTCATACGCTGGCACCCCTTCACGCAGCAATCGCCAGGCGCTGTCAGTGCCGGCGCCGAAACGCTGGTCCTTCAGGAACTCGAACGCCTGGGCCGCCAGCAGGTACTCGATGGCGAGGATCTGCGTCACGTTGGCCAACACCTGGTGCAGCTTGAGCGCGGCATTGGTGCCCATGCTCAGGTGGTCTTCCTGCAGGCCCGAGGTGACGAAGTTGTCGAGTACCGCCGGTTGCGCCAGCTGGCGGTTTTGCCCGCACAGGGAGGCGGCGACGTACTGCACGATCATCATCCCGGAGTTGACCCCGGGGTTGCTCACCAGGAACGCCGGCAAGCCACTGACGTGCGGGTTGATCAGGCGGTCCAGGCGGCGCTCGGCCACGGAGCCGATCTCGGCCATGGCGATGGCGAGCATGTCGGCGGCCAGCGCCACGGACTGCCCGTGGGGGTTGGCCTGGGACACCACGCGGTAGTTGTCCGGCGTGCCGAGCACCAGCGGGTTGTCGGTGGCGCTGTTGAGTTCGGTCTCGACCTGGCGGGTGGCGTGCTCCACTTGATCACGCGCGGCGCCGTGAATCTGCGGGATCGAACGGATGCTCAAGGCGTCCTGGGTGCGGAGGCCTTTGCTGCTGGCGATCACTTCGCTGCCGTCGAGCAAGGCGCGCAGGTTGATGCCCACTTGCTGCATGCCAGGGTGTGGCTTGAGCGCAATGATTTCTTCATCGAAGGCGTCGATCTGCCCGCGCTGGGCCTCGAAACTCATGGCGCCGATCACGTCGGCCCATTGCAGCAAATGGTGAGCATCGGCCAGGGCCAGGCAGCTCAGGCCGGTCATGCACGGGGTACCGTTGACCAGGCACAAGCCGTCTTTGGCGCCGAGCACCACAGGGTGCAAACCTTCTGCGCTTAATGCCTCTTGCGCCGAAACGATCTTGCCCCGGTAACTCACATTGCCGACGCCCAGCAAGGCCACGCCGACATGGGCCATGTGGGTCAGGTAACCCACCGAACCCTGGGACGGCACTTGCGGCGTGATGCCGTGGTTGAGCAGCGCCAGCAGCGAATGCACCACCTGCGGGTGCAGGCCGGATTTGCCGTGGCTGTAGTTGATGATGGCGGCGCAGATGATTGCGCGGGTCTGCTCGTCACTGAGCACCGGGCCGACGCCGCAGGCGTGGCTCAGCAGCGTATTGCGCGACAGTTGGCTGAGCTGCTCGCCCTTGAGCGACACATTGCACAGCGCGCCCAGGCCGGTGTTCACGCCGTAGGCGCGTTCGCCGCTGGTGACGATGCGTTGCACGATGGCTTGTGCATTATCGATGCGTGCCCAGGCCTGGCCCGAGAGTTCGAGGACGGCGCCGTGACGGGCGACGGCGACCACGTCCTGCCAGCGCAATGGCGTATCCGCGATGGTGATTTTTGTTGGCTGGGACATCTTTATACCTTCTTCAATTCTTGTGCAGCCTTACCGGCCTCTTCGCGGGCAAGACTGCTCCCACAGTTGATCGGGTTCATGCAGGGCAACTGTGGTGAGGCTGTTGGCCTCAATCGCAGGCAAGCCAGCTCCCACAGGGGAATGCATTCCAAGGTGGGAGCTGGCTTGCCTGCGATGGCGCCAGCCAACTCACCACACAATCCGGATCAGACCACCGCCGCCCGCCGCTGTACGAACCGGTCCACATACTCATCCGCCGGCGAGTGCAGGATCTCTCGCGGTGTGCCGACCTGGATCAGCTTGCCATCCTTGAGGATCGCAATGCGGTTGCCGATGCGTACGGCCTCGTCGAGGTCGTGGGTGATGAACACGATGGTCTTGTGCAGGGTCTTTTGCAGCTCGAGCAACTGGTCCTGCATCTCGGCGCGGATCAGCGGGTCGAGGGCGCTGAAGGCTTCGTCCATCAGGATGATGTCGGTGTCGGCCGCCAAGGCGCGGGCCAGGCCAACGCGCTGGCGCATGCCGCCAGAGAGCTGGTGCGGGTATTTGTTTTCGTAGCCCTTCAGGCCCACGGTTTCGATCCAGTGCAGCGCGCGCTCGGCGCAGACCTGCTTGGTTTCGCCACGCACTTTCAAGCCGTAGGCGACGTTGTCGAGCACGCTCTTGTGGGGCAACAGGCCGAAGCTCTGGAACACCATGCTGATCTTGTGCCGACGGAATTGGCGCAGGGCTTCCATGTCCAGTTGCAGGATGTCTTCGCCGTCCACCAGGATCGCACCGCTGGTGGGGTCGATCAGGCGGTTGAAGTGGCGCACCAAGGTAGATTTGCCGGAACCCGACAGGCCCATGATCACGAAGATCTCACCGGTGCCGATGCTCAGGGACAAATCGTTCACGCCGACCACACAGCCGGTCTCGGCCAGCACCTGGTCCTTGGTCTTGCCTTGGCCGATCAGCGACAGCGCGTCCTTGGAACGGGCGCCGAAGATCTTGAAGACGTTTTTAACTTCAATTTTGCTGACAGTAGTCATTTGCTCGCCTCATGCCGTGGACGACCATAGGCCTGGGTAATGCGGTCGATGACCACTGCGAGAATCACGATCGCCAGCCCGGCTTCGAGGCCGCGACCGACGTTGAGGGTCTGGATGCCGACCAGCACGTCTTCACCCAAGCCACGGGCGCCGATCATCGAGGCGATCACCACCATCGACAGCGCCATCATGGTGGTCTGGTTGATACCGGCCATGATGCTCGGCAACGCCAGCGGCAGTTGCACGCCGAACAGTTGCTGCCAGCGGTTGGCACCGAAGGCGTTGATGGCTTCCATGACTTCGCCGTCGACCTGGCGAATGCCCAAGTCGGTCAGGCGAATCAGCGGCGGTGCGGCGTAGATCACCGTGGCGAAGATCGCAGGGACTTTGCCCAGGCCGAACAGCATCAACACCGGGATCAGGTACACGAAGCTCGGCATGGTCTGCATGATGTCGAGCAACGGCATCAGCACCGAACGCAGGCGATTGCTGCGCGCCGACAGAATGCCCAGCGGGATACCGATCAGCACCGAGATCACCGTGGCGACCATCATCAAGGCCAGGGTCTGCATCAGCTTGTCCCACAGGCCAACCGCGCCCACCAGGAACAACAAACCGACGATCACCGCCGTGGTCACCACCTTGCGGGTGGCATGCCAGGCAACGCCGGCAACGATGGCCAGCATCAGCCACCACGGTGCTGCGCGCAGCAAGCCTTCCAGGTTGACGATGGCCCACAGCAGGGTGTCGGAGATGTGCCGGAACACATCGCCGTAGTTGGTGACCAGTGAATCCACCCAACTGTTGACCCAGTCGGCAATGGAAAACGTAAAACTCTCAGGAAACATATCGTGCTCTCGATCCAGTGGGTTGTGGCCAAGTGCCCGGCCAGCCCCTCAGGGTAGCCGGGCACACTTGACCTACAAGGCCGCGTCGATTTTCTTGGCTGCGTCGTCGCTCACCCATGCGTGCCAGACTTCAGGATGTTCCTTGAGGAAAATTTTCGCCAGTTTTGGCGATTCAATTCGCTCTTTGGCCATGCGACCGAGGTTCTGGTTCAGCAGGTCGATGGGCAGGTTGACCTTTTCCAGCACGGCCACCAGCTCTGGCGCCTGCTCGTGGAAGGTCTTGGACAGGCCGACCTTGATGCTCACGCTTTTATCCACGCCGGGCTTTTCTTCCAGCTTGACCAGGTCGACCTGGCCCATCAGCGGCGTCGGCGACCAGTAGTAGAACAGGATCGGCTCGCCACGCTTGTAGCTCGACAGCACCGCCGCATCCAGCGCCGGGCCAGTGCCTGGGCGGAAGTTGGTGTAGGAATTTTCCAGGCCGTAGCTTTTCAGCATTTCGCTGTTGTCCAGCTCGCAGGTCCAGCCGGCCGGGCAGTTGTAGAAACGCCCCTTGGACGGCTCTTCCTGGTCCTTGAACACCGAGGCGTACTTGGCCAGGTCGGCGATGTTTTTCAGGTCCGGCGCCTTGGGCTCCAGCTTGCGCTTGGCATCGCCCTCGATCACATAGCGCGGCACGTACCAGCCTTCGATCGCACCGACCACCGGAGCACCGACGCCCACGACTTTGCCGGCCTTCTCGGCCTTGTTCCAGACTTCACTGCGGCCCACCCATTCTTCGGCGAAGACCTGGATGTCGTTGCTGCTCAGGGCGTTTTCCATAGTGATGGAGTTGCCCGGCAGGCTGTCGGTTTTGCAGTCGTAGCCTTTTTCCAGCACGGTTTGCAGGATATCGGTGAGCAACATGCCGCTTTCCCAGTTAAGGCCGGCGAACTTCACCGGCTTGCCGGATTCGCACCAGCCGGCCGCCTGGGCGCCAGCACTGGCCAACACGCCCGCAGAGAACACAGTGGCCAACAGGGTTTTATTCATCTTCATTGTTGTGACGCTCCCAATCTTGAAATGGATTACGGCAGTCAGTAGGCATCCTGCCCTGTCCACGTCCCATCAGGCTTGTACCGCCAGCCCGTTTGTCGTCGTTGGTGCAGCGCCCTGCTCTGCTGGCAGGATCAGGTGTTCAGGAATTGCGCTGTGCCACTTTTTGGCGGCCCAGTAATACAGTGCAGCGGGCACCACCAAGCCGATGATCCAGGAGATATCGGTGTCGCCGAGGCTGGCGACGAGGGGGCCGGTGTAGAAGTGCGTCGAGATGAACGGCATCTGGATCAGCACGCCGAACACATAGATGCTGATGCCCATCAGGTTCCAGCGGCCGTAGCGACCGTTGGGATTGGACAACGCAGGAATGTCATAGCGCTCTTTGGTGATGCAGTAGAAGTCCACCAGGTTGATTGCACTCCAGGGCGTGAAAAACGCCAGCAGGAACAGGATGAACGCGGAGAAATCCTTGAGGAATGAGTCTTTTCCCAAAAGTGCCAGCGCGGCGGCAATCGAGACCATCAGGAAGATGTACAGCAGGCGTACCGCACTGGAGATGTGCCGGCTGCCACGAAAGCCGCTGATGATCGTCGCGATGGACATGAAGCTGCCGTAGGCGTTGAGGGTGGTCACGGTGACCTTGCCGAAGGCGATGCTGAAATACAGCAGCGCCGCGACAATGCCGGTGCCGCCCAGGCCGACGATAAACGAGACTTCGTGGTGAGCGAATTGCGCGCCGGCCAGGGCTGCCGCGAACACACCAAACACCATCGACGCCTGCGCTCCGATCACCGAACCCAGACCAACGGCCCAGAAGGTTTTCGACGCGCTGGTGCTGCGCGGCAAATAGCGCGAGTAGTCCGCCACATACGGGCCGAACGCGATCTGCCAGGACGCCGACAACGAAATCGCCAACAGGAAACTGCTCAGGGAAAAGTGCTTGTTGCCCAGCAACGCCGCCACGTCGTTACCCGCCAACAGTTTGTAGAACAGGTACACGAACGCAATCACGCCCAGCACGCTGGCCACGCGGCCGATGCCGTGGATGACGCGGTAGCCGAAAATGGTGAACACCATGATCAACCCGGCGAACAACACGATGCCGACCCAGTCTTCCACGTGCAGCAACTGCGCCACCGCCTGCCCCGCCAGCAACGAACCGCTGGCCGAGAAGCCGATGTACATCAGGCACACCAGCACCAGCGGGATCACCGCCCCATACACACCAAACTGCACACGGCTGGAAATCATCTGCGGCAAGCCCAGTTGCGGGCCTTGTGCCGCATGCAACGCCATCACGCCACCGCCCAGCAGTTGGCCGATCAACAGACCGATCAACGACCAGAACACATCACCGCCCAGCACCACGGCCAGGGCCCCGGTGACAATCGCGGTGATCTGCAGGTTGGCACCCAGCCACAGGGTGAACTGGCTCAATAGACGACCATGTCTTTCCGCTTCCGGGATGTAGTCGATCGAGCGCCTTTCGATCAACGGGGTGGTGTCATTTGCAGCCATGTTGTTCAACCTCTGATGGATTGTTTTTGTGTGCATTGCTGTTCTTGTAGGAGCTGGCTTGCCTGCGATGCAGGCGACTCGGTCTGTCAGTCAAACCGATGTGATGCCATCGCAGGCAAGCCAGCTCCCACACAAGCCCGCTCCCACATTGAGTTACTTGATCATTGGGAGGTTGAGGCCCTGTTCTTTGGCGCAGTCGATCGCGATCTGGTAGCCGGCGTCTGCGTGGCGCATCACGCCGGTGGCCGGGTCGTTGTGCAGCACGCGGGCGATACGCTCGGCGGCTTCGTCGGTACCGTCGCAGACGATGACCATGCCGGAGTGCTGGGAGAAGCCCATGCCGACGCCGCCACCGTGGTGCAGCGACACCCAGGTCGCGCCGCTCGCGGTGTTGAGCAAGGCGTTGAGCAGTGGCCAGTCGGACACGGCGTCGGAACCGTCCTGCATGGCTTCGGTTTCACGGTTCGGGCTGGAGACCGAGCCGGAGTCGAGGTGGTCGCGGCCGATCACCACCGGCGCCGACAGCTCGCCGCTGCGTACCATTTCGTTGAACGCCAGGCCCAGCTTGGCGCGTTGGCCCAGGCCGACCCAGCAGATACGCGCCGGCAGGCCCTGGAAGCTGATGCGCTCGCGCGCCATGTCCAGCCAGTTGTGCAGGTGGGCGTCGTCCGGGATCAGCTCTTTGACTTTGGCGTCGGTCTTGTAGATGTCTTGCGGGTCGCCCGACAGCGCCGCCCAACGGAACGGGCCAATGCCACGGCAGAACAGTGGGCGGATGTAGGCCGGTACGAAACCCGGGAAGTCGAAGGCATTTTCCACGCCCTCTTCCTGGGCCATCTGGCGGATGTTGTTGCCGTAGTCGAAGGTCGGGATGCCTTGTTTCTGGAATTCCAGCATGGCTTTGACGTGCACGGCCATCGACTGCTTGGCGGCCTTGATCACGGCAGCCGGCTCGGTCTTGGCGCGGGCGCGGTATTCGTCCCAGGTCCAGCCGGCTGGCAGGTAGCCGTTGAGTGGGTCGTGGGCGCTGGTCTGGTCGGTGACCATGTCTGGGCGCACGCCACGCTTGACCAGTTCCGGCAGGATTTCCGCCGCGTTACCCAGCAGGGCGATGGAGATGGCCTTGCCTTCCTTGGTGTATTTGGCGATGCGAGCCAGGGCGTCGTCGAGGTCGGTGGCTTGTTCGTCGACATAACGGCTGTTCAGGCGGAAGTCGATGCTGACCTGCTGGCATTCAATGTTCAGCGAGCAGGCGCCAGCCAAAGTAGCGGCCAGAGGCTGGGCGCCGCCCATGCCGCCGAGGCCGGCGGTGAGGACCCAGCGGCCGGTCAGGTCGCTGTTGTAGTGTTGGCGGCCGGCTTCGACGAAGGTTTCGTAGGTGCCCTGGACGATGCCTTGGCTGCCGATGTAGATCCAGCTGCCGGCGGTCATCTGGCCGTACATGGCCAGGCCCTTGGCATCCAGTTCGTTGAAGTGTTCCCAGCTGGCCCAGTGCGGTACCAGGTTGGAGTTGGCGATCAGTACACGCGGAGCGTTGCTGTGGGTCTTGAACACGCCAACCGGCTTGCCGGATTGCACCAGCAGGGTTTCGTCGTCGTTCAGGTTAGTGAGGCTCTCGACGATCTGGTCGTAGCACTCCCAGTTGCGCGCCGCACGGCCGATACCGCCGTACACCACCAATTCTTTCGGGTTCTCGGCCACTTGCGGGTCGAGGTTGTTCATCAGCATGCGCAGCGGCGCTTCAGTCAGCCAGCTTTTGGCAGTGAGCTTGTTACCGTGGGCGGCACGGATTTCGACGTCACGGTATTTTGTAGGCTTGGTCACAACAAGAACTCCTCGGCGATCGATGCGCGAACATGGATGGTGCGAAGGAGAGTCTTACGCACACATCTTTACTTGTACATACAAGCATATGCAATCAAGCGGCCAACTTGGCGAGGGGGTTGTCGAGATTTTTTTGGAAAGTACGCGCGAGCCTTGGAAATTAAGGCTTCGGGGCTTGATGAAATTTCTTACGGAGGGTTTTTACAGCGAGAGAGGTTTGGCGTGTCGGCGTGGTTTTGCGCCACGCTGGGGCATTCGGTAACAAATTGGTGCGAGGGTTGGAAACAGATTTTATCTACACCACAAAACCACTGTAGGAGCCGGCTTGCCGGCGATGACGGTGTTTCAGATAGACCGCTTCGCCGGCAAGCCGGCTCCTACAGGGTTAATCGCGTGGGGTCAGTTCGATGATGCAGCTGCGGCCGGCTACGGAGATATCCAGCAAGCCGGTGTTACCGTCCACTTGCAGGCAGTCGTGGTGACCGAGCTTGTGGTCCAGCACCTTCACTTCATCCGCCACACTGAACACCAGCACAGTCTGCGCGGTCGTAAAGAATTGCTGCACGCCGTCCACCCACTGCAACCGCGCGTGGTAACGCTGGGGCGAGTAGATCAGGTTGAAGTCGCGAATCGGCCCGGTAATCAGGCGGCAAGACACTTGGCTGTCACCTTTGAACGCGAACGGTTGCAGCGGTAACAAACCGCGCTGCTCCTCACCGTCGACCGTCAACACCATGCCAGCACCCTGGATCACGGTGATGACGCGCTGGTAACCAGCGAAGGTCGAGAACCCGCCCGACTCGCCAATGTCGGCAATCGACAGGCGCCAGCCAAAGCCATCGAGACCTGCGCCTGCGTCACGGGTGATTTCTTCGGTGCTGCCACCGCCGTTTTTCCACGGCATGCGCACGTAATCGGTGGCGCGCCAGACTTTCACTGCACTCATTTACTGAAACGTCCTTCCAGGCTATGACGGGAACCGGGGTGGATCAAACGCGCGGCGGTCACCGGCTGGCGGCCCGACCAGGTGCGTCGGCGGATCAACAGGCAGGGCTCACTCGGTTCGATCTGCAGCAGCTTGCACTCGGCGGCGTCTGCGAGGATCGCTTCAACCACGTGCTCGCCTTCGGTGAGCGGCGCCACCTGGTTCAAATAGGCGTAAGGGGTTTGCTGGGTGAAATCCTGCTGCAGGTATTCCGGCGCGACCAGAGCGTTGACGAAACGGTCTTCGATTTGCACGGGAATATCGTTTTCGAAGTGCACGATCAGCGAGTGGAATACGCGCCCGCCTTCACGCATCTCCAAGGCAACGGCGCGCTCGGAGCCCGCAGCCTCTTCGCCCAGATGGATGACCTGGCAAGTGTGCCGATGACCGCGGGAGGCGATCTCATCGGCAATGTTGTGCACTTCAAACAGCGCTGACTGGCTCTTGGGCTCGGCGACGAATGTGCCGACGCCTTGCATGCGCACCAGCAACCCTTCGGCGGTGAGCTCGCGCAGGGCACGGTTGATGGTCATGCGGCTGAAGCCCAGTTCGCTGACCAGCTCGCTCTCGGACGGCACGCGGTAATGGGGCGGCCAGTTGCCGGTGAGAATCTGCTGGCTGATCATCTGTTTGACGCGGGCATACAAGGGCGCCGGACTTTCGTCCATGTGGGCAGCCAGCGAAGAGTTGGCGGGCGGAGTCGGCACAGGGAATCCTTGCAGGGGGAAAAGATGCATAGATTGCCGGAGTTTACCGAGCAGGCAAACGTCTGTATATGTATATACAAATAAACACACGACCGGGGTGCCTTGATCATGTCCGCTTTCTTTGCCGAACGCGCGCTGCTGCCTAATGGATGGGCCAATGATGTACGTCTTGAAGTCAGCGCCGATGGCCTGCTGACTAAGGTTGAGGCCAATGCCAGCGCAGAGGGCGCCGAACGGCTGAGAGGCCCGTTGTTGGCGGGCATGCCGAACTTGCACTCCCATGCATTCCAGCGCGCCATGGCCGGTTTGGCCGAAGTGGCCGGCAACCCGAATGACAGTTTCTGGACCTGGCGCGACCTGATGTACCGGATGGTCGGCAAAATCAGCCCGGACCAATTGCAGGTCATCGCACGTCAGCTGTACATCGAGATGCTCAAGGCCGGCTACACCTCGGTCGCCGAATTCCACTATGTACACCATGACGTCAGCGGCCAGCCGTACGCCGACCGCACCGAGCTGTCGCGCCAGATCAGCCTGGCGGCGGCCAGCAGCGGGATTGGCCTCACGTTGTTGCCGGTGCTTTACACCCATTCCGGGTTTGGGGGCCAGGTGCCGAATGAGGGCCAGCGGCGCTTTATCAACAGCACTGAACACTACCTGGACCTGCAGGCTCGCTTGAAGCCTATCCTCGCCGCACAACCGGCCCAGCAGTTGGGCCTGTGCTTTCACTCCCTGCGCGCCGTCACGCCCCAGCAGATCAGCGAAGTACTGGCGGCCAGCGACAAAGCCTGCCCGGTGCATATCCACATCGCCGAACAGCAGAAGGAAGTCGACGACTGCCTGGCCTGGAGCGGCAAGCGACCTCTGCAGTGGCTGTATGACAACGTCGAGGTCGATGAGCGCTGGTGCCTGGTGCACGCCACCCACGCCGATGCCGAAGAAGTGACGCGCATGGCCAAGAGCCGTGCGATTGCCGGTTTGTGCCTGACGACCGAAGCCAACCTGGGTGACGGCATTTTCCCGGCCGTGGATTTCCTCGCGCAGGGCGGGCGCATGGGCATCGGTTCCGACAGCCATGTCTCGCTGAGCGTGGTGGAAGAATTGCGGTGGCTGGAATACGGCCAGCGCCTGCGCGATCAGCGGCGCAACCGGTTGTATCGCAGTGATCAGCCGATGGTCGGCCGCACGCTGTTTGATGCTGCGCTGGACGGTGGCGCTCAAGCATTGGGGCAGCCGATTGGTCGCCTGGAGGTGGGTAAACGTGCGGATTGGATTGTGCTGGACGGCAGTGATCCGTATCTGGCGACGGCGACAGAGGACGGGATTCTCAATCGCTGGCTGTTCGCCGGGGGCGACCGGCAGGTGCGGGATGTGCTGGTGAACGGCAAGTGGGTGGTGCGCGATGGGCGGCATGCGGGCGAAGAAGACAGCAGCCGGGCGTTTACCCAGGTTTTGAAGGATTTGCTCGGTTAACTGGCGACACATAACAAATGTGGGAGCTGGCTTGCCTGCGATACAGGCACCGCGGTGTATCAGTTACACCGCGGTGATGCTATCGCAGGCAAGCCAGCTCCCACATTTTTTGATCGGCGTTGATTCAGGTTTATTGCGAGGTCTTGGCCATCTGCTTATCCGACGTGCGCCAGATCAAACGTGTGGTGTCGTACCCCTGCTGTCGCGCCCTGCTCAGCAGGTCCTCGCGGGTGTCGGCATTCACAGTTGGCGTGCGCGACAGGATCCACATATAGCGCCGGCTCGGGCTGCCCACAATCGCGGTCTTGTAGTCATCACTGACGTACAGCACCCAGTAGTCGCCCTTGGCGACGCCTGGCAGCAACGACGTGAACCAGTTATTGAATTCCACCCAGAGCTTGTCGGTCTTGCCCGGTACTTGCGGCGTGGCCGTGCCTTTGGCTTCTTCCCACTTCCATTCGGTCGTCAGGCAGCGGTTGAACACCGACATGTCGCCATCGGGCAACAGCGTGTAACGGGCTTCGGACTGGGCGCAGTTGCGCTGGAAGTACATCGGCAATCGAGCCAACTCATACCAGGTGCCCTGGTAACGCTTGAGGTTGACGTTGCTCGCTGTCTTGGGTTGCAGATCGTCGCCAGAATGGCTGGCGCAGCCCGCCAAAAACAGGCTGGCACAAAGGTATAAAACAAAACGCATCATTCTTTTTCTCCCGCAGGCTCGCGCCCCGGTTTACTTCAGGCCTTGCCCGGAAAACATCAGAACTTTGTCACCGGCGTATTGCACGCTGATAAAGCTGTTTTTATCGCCCCACGTGCAGCTGGACATGCCCAGTGCGCCGGAACAATCGGCAGGCTTGCCCAGCAACGACTCCACCTCAGCCTTGGCCATGCCAGCCGACAGCTTCGCGTAATTTTCCTGGTTGACCTTGCTGCAAGCGGCCAAAAGCACGCAAAAAGTCAGCAGGGCGAGACGGCGTAACGACATGGGATAACTCCTGGAGAGACGAAGCAGCGTGGGTATCTGCCAGAAGCTTAGAAGGGAAAAGGGGTGTCTGGTTCCCGATGAGCAAAAACAAAAAAAGCCCCGAAACGCTGAAACGTTTCGGGGCTTCTTCAAGGGTGATCCGGCTCACAACAACGCGGATGACCGGTCGCCGCCACTTACTGCTTGTGGTAAGCGGTCACGCGCTCAACTTCTTCCTTCGAACCCAGGAACACCGCCACACGCTGGTGCAGGCCTTCAGGCTGGATGTCGAGGATACGCTGGTGGCCGTCGGTGGACGCGCCGCCCGCTTGCTCAACCAGGAAGGACATCGGGTTGGCTTCATACATCAAGCGCAGCTTGCCCGGCTTGGACGGCTCGCGGCTGTCACGTGGGTACATGAACAGGCCACCCCGGGTCAGGATACGGTGCACGTCGGCCACCATCGCAGCGACCCAGCGCATGTTGAAGTTCTTCTTCAACGGGCCTTCCTCGCCTTCCATCAACTCATTCACGTAGCGCTGTACCGGGGCTTCCCAGTGGCGCTGGTTGGACATGTTGATGGCAAATTCCTGGGTGGAAGCAGGAATGGAGATGTCTTCGTGGGTCAGCACGAAGCTGCCCATTTCACGGTCCAGGGTGAAGCCTTTGACGCCGTCGCCCAGGGTTAGCACCAGCATGGTCTGCGGGCCGTAGATCGCGTAGCCGGCAGCGACCTGCTCGGTGCCTGGCTGCAGGAAGGCCTTTTCGTTCAGGGCTTCGTTCTGGCTCAGGTATTCGTTCGGGCAACGCAGTACCGAGAAGATGGTGCCGACCGGCGCGTTGATGTCGATGTTGGACGAACCGTCCAGTGGGTCGAATACCAACAGGTAGGCGCCTTTCGGGTATTTACCCGGGATCTGGTAGGCGTTGTCCATTTCTTCGGACGCCATGCCGGCCAGGTGACCGCCCCATTCGTTGGCTTCGAGCAGAATCTCGTTGGACAGCACGTCTAACTTCTTCTGCACTTCGCCCTGCACGTTTTCAGTGCCCATGCTGCCCAGGACACCACCCAGTGCGCCTTTGGACACGGCGTGGCTGATTTCCTTGCAAGCACGCGCCACCACTTCGATAAGGAAGCGCAGATCGGCAGGCGTGTTGTTGCTGCGGGTCTGCTCAATCAAATAGCGACTCAAGGTAACGCGGGACATGTAAGGCTCCGGAGAATGGGGGGCTAAAAACCCGCGCAGTTTAACGCGAGTCGGGGCTTATTTCCTCTCATCAGAGGATTTAACACCAATAGAGTTCACGGTTTGGCCACGGGCTTGCGCAACAGACTGTAGGCCATGCCTCCCAGCGCCGCCACGCCGAGCAGAAGTACAGCCCACAGGCCCAGCTTCTTCCAGTCGGCACCGACTGGGGGCGACACCGCCGCAACCGGCGCACTGACCACCCCATCGCCCACGGTCGTGGCCTGCCCCAGGGTCTTCAGGCGCTCGGCGCTGTAGTCGGGAATCAGGGTGGACAGCGGCAGGTTCGCCGCCTTCACGGCGCCATTGCCCAGCGCCAGGGTGAACGGCGGCTCACCCCGCGCCAGAAACACCAGCTGCGTGGAGCGCACGGCAAAGCGCACGGCCGGTGCGTCGACGCCCAGGCCGCCACCGCGCTCGTCCACCTGCAACTTGAGTTCGGTCACAGCCTGGCCCGGCAACGGCAACTCATCCTGCACCACCTCCTGGCCATTCTGGGTAAGGCGATACAGCAGGCCATTGCTCAGGGGCTGCCAGGCTTGATTGGCGTCGCGCCGCCCCGCCAGTGTCACCGGCGCCAGCGTGTTGGGCTGTTTCAACTCGATGCGCAGGCGCTCGACACTCAGCCCCGTCGGCAGCTGCCAACTGTACTCCCCGGCCTTGAGCCGCGTGCCCGACAACGGCTGCGACCACACCAATGGCATTGGCAGGCTGCTGCGGGTGGCGCTGGTCAGCTTGGCCGACGTCAGCACCGGCGCAGTCTGCCCCTGCCAGACCAATCGCAGATAACGCGCCGACTGTCCCGGCAAACTGACGTCATGCTGCTCGACCCGTTCGTCGGCAAACGACAGGCGCGCCACCTGGCCGTCGCCCCACGACGCCCAGTGCTGCAAGTCGTCGCTGGCTTCGATGCTGAAACGCTGAAACCCGTCCTGCTCCCGGCTCCAATCCAGGCTCAGTTGCTGCAACGGCGCCTTGATCGCACTGGCGTCCAACACCCAGCCGCGCAGCACCTGCTTGCCGGGCTTGGGCTCGGTGGCCGGCTTGATCTCCACCAGGGTGCCTTCGGTGGTGGCCTTCATCACCACGCCCGGCAACGCCTGTTGGGTATCGGCGGCGTACAGCGGAAACCACTTCACGTCGGTCACCGTGCGGCTTTCGGTGTGCTGTGACGATTGACGGGACAACGCATACGCCTGGGCCTCGCCCGCCGCGTTGAACACCCGCACATCGCTGAGATCGGCCTGGCGTGCGCTCAACTGCACCGCCAGCGGCAGCTCCAGGCGATACCAGGGGCCATTGCCGCTCACCGCCAGCGGCACGTGCGTGGTGAAATCGGCCGGCCCTTCCTGGGCAACCGCCGCCGCGCACACCATCCATACCGCCAACCCCCCCAGACTCAACTTGCCCATCAAGAAGACGCTCCTTCGGTTTCAATCACAGGTTCGGCACGTTTAGGAGGCAGCGGCGCAAAGTAGCCCACCACCAGCAGCAACCCGCCCACGCCGATAAACGACACAATCCGCGCCAGGCCGCCCCGGTTGCTCAGCTCGACAAAGAACAGCTTGGCCACCACCAGCGCAATCAAGGCCGCGCCGATCAGCCACACTTCGCGACGATGACGCAGGTGGCCGCCGATCATCAGGCCGAGGGCGATCAGGGTCCACACGATCGACAGGCCGGCCTGCACCAGCATGGATTCGAGCAACATATCCAACTGGAACGGCACACCGCCCCAATGATGAGCGGTGCGCATCACCAGGGCCGTAAAGAACGCAAACAACGAAATACCGGCAACGCCCTGGGCGATCAGTTCCACCCTCGGCCCGCGTTGCGGCGCCACGCTGCGTGACCACAGGTACACACCCAACAGCGCAAACAACAGGCCCAGGTCCAGCGGGTTGAGCAACGGCACATAGGGCAGCGGCTTGGCCACGCCATCGCTGAAGGTGTTTGCCAGCCAGAACCAGCCGAGCATCAGCACCGCCAGCGGCAATGCCGCCAGCACACGGTATTCACGCGGGTAGGCCGACACCGGCCACGGCCAACTGCGTGGTGCGGCCGCCAGTACCAGGTACAGGCTTGGCAGGATCGCCCAGCCCAACCAGCGCCAGGCGTTGTATTCGGCCGACAGAGACAGCAGACCGTAACGCAGCTCCAGCGCCAGCACACCGATGAGCATCCAGCAGCCCAACACGTGGGCCACGCTCAGCACCTTGCCCGGCACGACGGCCGCCAGGCGCCGCAGCGAAATGAAATGCACCACAAATACGGCGAACCAAGCCAGCCAACCAAACTGCGCAGCCGGGTGATAGTAGGCATGGGCAGACACCAGCAGCACCACGGCGGCAGCTGGCATCAGCAACGTGCACAGCATGCCCAGCGACGCCCAGCGCAAACGCTCGGCCAGCACCCCCCAGATCGCTACGCTGACTGCCGCGATACCCAGCAGGAACGCGCCTTGCAGTTCCAGCGGGACAAACCGCAGCACTTCGCCGCTCAGCGCCAGTGTCCACCAGCCTGCGCCCCACACCAGCAGCAAGTCAGACAGCCGTTGCAGTTTCAGTACGTCAAACACCGGCGCATGGGGTTCGCGTTGCAGGCGCCAGGCCCCCACGAGCGCCGCCAGGCCCAGCACCATCGGTGTCCAGAAACCACTGTGGGCCAGCGGACGCAAACCTTCGCTCGTCAGCGGCCCCAGCAGTTGCGGCACCGAGAGCAGGAACGAAGCACCGCCGACCACTTGCAGCAGCAAGCCGAACACAAAGCTGACGCGCTGTTGCAGGTACAGGCTCAGCCAGATGATCAACAACCCACTGGCCGCCCACACACCGCTGGCGCTTTCCCACGGCAGCACGAACAGCACCGCGAGGTTGATCAGCACCAACCCCGCCAGCAACACCACCGAGAGCCCGCGCAGCAAGCGCACATCGCCGCGTACCATGTCGTCACGCGCCGCCAGCAGCATGCCGCCGACCAAGGCCAGGCCGATCAGCGATGCTGTCAGCAAACCGCCCCAACCCGCGCTGAACACCGCCGCGCCATCGCCACCCTGCAAGCGCAGCAGGAACAACGCGCCGCCCAGCAACTGCACGGCAAACGCGGTGAACAGGAAGGTGCGCGAGCCGATGCGCAGGCCGACAAACAATGTCACCAGGCCGGCGAGCGCCCAACTGATGGCGGTGCCTTGGGTGTGCAACAGCAACGGTGCCAGCAAGTAAAGGAAACCCAGGCCCAGGCTCGCCAGCACCGGCAAGCCTTGGCGCTCCCACTCCGACGCTTGCTCGGTGGAGGCTTTGCGCAGTTGATCGAAACTGAACAGCAGCGCCGCGCCCAGCAGCAGCGCGCCCAACGGCGCGCCGTCGAGCAGGCTGTGCTCACCCATGCGCAACTCGCTGAGGAAGGCGACAGCAGAGCCCAGTTGCAGCAGCAAGCCGAAGGCCCGCGCCAACGGCCGCTGTTGGCGCACACCCAGCCAGAGAATCCCGGCGCCTTCCACGGCCCACGCTGCAGCGGTCCAGCGCGCATCCAGGCCCAGGGGAATCGCCAGGCTGGCGAAGATCACGCCCAGAGCCAGGCAGGTCTCCGCCAGCAGCAAGGCGCGCCCGCCACTGAGCATGCGAGCCAGGGCCATGTAGATAATGCCCAGGCCGAGGGCACTGAACGCCGCTGCGAATTCCAGGTGCTGCACCAGCGCAAACTGCAAGCCAAAGCCCACCAGCGGCGGGCCAAACAACAGGCTGCCGTCCACATAGTCACCCTTGGCCGCCGACCAGCGCAGCAGGGCGCCACGGCTGTCGTCCTCGGGCGCGTCGCTCATCTCCAGCAACTTACGCCGGGCGAACAGCAGGCCGATGGCCAGGTACATCAGGAAAAACAGAATCAGGAACGGTTCGGTGCTCCACAACAGTTCCGGCGTGTAGGAACGCATGCCCCACGCAAAGCCGATGCCGAAGGTGCCGACAAAGCCGATCAGGTTGAGCAGGCGCCAGGCCTTGAACCAGGCGATGGCCAGGATGCCGGCATTGAGCAACGCGAAATAACTGAACAGCGCCACATGGTTGCCGGCGCCGGTAGAGGTGAGGATTGGCGCCGCAAACCCGCCCAGCGCCGCCGCGCAGGCCAGGCCCAGCGCGTCCTGGGTAATCGCCAGGATCGCCGAGAACACCGTCACCGCCACCAGTAGGCCCAGCGCGGCGCCCGGGTCGATGAGCGGGTGCAAGCGCATCGCGGCAAACACCGTCAGGTACAGCACCGCGATCCCGGTGCCTTGCAGCATCAACCCGTAATTGCTGTTGCGCAGGCGCAGCCACCAGCCCAGGCCCAACAGGCCAACGGCGGCGGCAGCAACACCGGCATAGCGCAACTCGATCGGCACCACCATGCCTTCGGTGGCGTAGCGCAGCAGGAAGGCCAGGCCGAGGAACAACAGCACCACGCCAACCCGCAGCACGGTGTTGCCACCGAACAGCCAATTGCGCGCACCGCTGATGGCGCGGTCGATCAGGTTGGGGCCACGGGGGGGCACGGGCTCTGCAGGGCGTGGGGCGGGAGCGGGTGCCCAGACGTCATCCGGCAGCGGTTGGATGGGCTCGGCAACCATCGCGACGGGTGCCAGTTCGGCCGGCAACTCCCAGACAAGCTCGGGCGCCTCGGCGACAGGGGTGGGTTGAGGTTCGGGTTCAGGGGCGACGGGCTCGGCAGCAATGCTGCTCGCCGGGGCAGGCACTTCCAGTAGCCGCAGGCGTTCGCCCAATGCGATCAGCGCCTTCTGCGTGGTTTCCAGCTGACGCGCCTGCTGGTCTGCCTGGGACGACAGCATCGACAAGCGAATCGCCTGGCCGATCCCCAACCCCAGCAGCGCACCAAAACCGGCATCGGTGAACGACTCATCGAGTGTCCAGCCGAGTGCCAGGCCAATCAGCATGAAAATCCATTGCATGGTCGATATCCCTAAGCAAACCGAGGCCTAGTATATCGACGCAAGACCAATGTGGGAGCGGGCTTGCCCGCGATTGCGGTGTGCCAGTCGACAAATCTGCAAACTGACACTGCGCTATCGCGGGCAAGCCCGCTCCCACAGGGGGACTCGGTGGTTAGTCGAGGGCTTTCCAGATCTCGGTTGCGTATTCGCGGATCGTGCGGTCCGAGCTGAACCACCCCATCCGCGCCGTATTCAACACCGCCGAACGCCACCAGGCCTTGGAGTCGTGCCAATGCGCCTCGACCCGTGCCTGGGCGTCCCAATAAGAATCGAAGTCGGCACACACCAGGAAGCGGTCGTAGTCGATCAGCCCGTCGATCAAGCCCACGTAGCGGCCCGGATCATCCGGCGAGAACACTCCACCCCGAATCGCCTGCAGCACATCATTGAGGCGATGGGAGGCGGCGATGTCCGGCCCGGCGTTGAACTCGCCGGCATGTTTGCGCGCCTCCACCTGCTGGGCGCTCAGGCCGAAGATGAACATGTGCTCGGCACCGACGCGCTCGTGCATCTCCACGTTGGCGCCGTCCATGGTGCCGATGGTCAGCGCGCCGTTGAGGCCGAACTTCATGTTGCTGGTGCCCGAGGCCTCAAAGCCTGCGGTGGAGATCTGCTCCGACAAGTCGGCGGCAGGGATGATGCTTTCCGCCAGGCTGACGTTGTAGTTGGGCAGGAACACCACCTTGAGCAACCCGCGCACGGTCGGGTCGTTGTTGACGGTGCGGGCGATGTCGTTGGTCAGCTTGATGATCAACTTGGCCTGGTGATAACTGGCCGCAGCCTTGCCGGCAAAAATCTTCACCCGTGGCACCCAGTCGGTGCCGGGCTCGGCACGGATGGCCTGGTACAGCGCCACGGTGTGCAGCAGGTTGAGCAGCTGGCGTTTGTACTCGTGGATACGCTTGACCTGCACGTCGAACATCGCCGCCGGATTGACGGAAATGCCCAAACGCTCGTGGATGATGTCCGCCAGGGCACGCTTGCTGTGCAGGCGCTGCTCGGCGAAAGCTTTGCGGAACGCCTGCTTTTCGGCGAACGGTTCCAGCTCCACCAGGCGCTGCTCGGGTTTGTCGAGGATATCCGGGCCCAACGCTTCCACCAGCATGTCGGTGAGCTTGGGGTTGGCCTGGTACAGCCAACGGCGGAAGGTGATGCCGTTGGTTTTGTTGTTGATGCGCTCCGGGTACAGCTTGTGCAGTTCGGAGAACACCGTGCTGCGCATCAACTGGGTGTGCAACCCAGATACGCCGTTGACGCTATGGGAGCCAAGAAACGCCAGGTTGCCCATGCGCACGCGGCGGCCGTTGTCTTCTTCGATCAGCGACACGGCGCGCAGCACGTCAAAGTCGTGGATGCCCTTGGCGCGCAGCGAGTCGATGTGCTGCGCGTTGATCAGGTAGATGATCTGCATGTGCCGGGGCAGCATGCGCTCCATCAAGCCGACCGGCCAGGTTTCCAGGGCTTCGGGCAGCAGCGTGTGGTTGGTGTACGAAAGGGTTTCAACGGTGACGTCCCACGCGGCCTCCCACGGGATGTCGTGCAGGTCCACCAGTTGACGCATCAACTCGGCCACGGCGATGGACGGGTGGGTGTCGTTGAGCTGGATCGCGGCGTGCTCGCCCAGGCTCAGCACCGAACCGTGCATGTTTTTGTGGCGGCGCAGCAGGTCTTGCAGGGAAGCGGCGACGAAGAAGTATTCCTGGCGCAGGCGCAGTTCCTGCCCTGCTTCGGTGCTGTCGGCCGGGTAAAGCACCCGGGAGATGCTTTCGGCGCGGGCCACTTCGGCGACGGCGCCCAGGTGGTCGCCGGCGTTGAAGCGTTCCAGGTGCAGGTCTTCCACGGCCCGGGCACGCCACAGGCGCAAGGTGTTGACGCTGGCGCCGCGCCAGCCGACCACCGGGGTATCGTAGGCCACGGCGCGCACGGTCTCGTTGGGCGTCCACACCTGGATCATCTTGCCCGAGGCGTCGGCCTTGGTCTCGACACTGCCGCCAAAGCCGATCGGGTAGATCACCTCGGCCCGCTCGAACTCCCACGGGTTGCCGAAATCCAGCCAGCGCTCGGTCTGCTCCTGTTGCCAGCCATCGACAATCGCCTGGCGGAACAAACCATGCTCATAGCGAATGCCATAACCGTGGCCGGCAATGCCCAGGGTCGACATGCTTTCCATGAAGCACGCCGCCAGGCGGCCGAGGCCACCGTTGCCGAGCGCCGCGTCGGGCTCCAGCAAGCGAATGCGCTCCAGGTCCACGCCCAACTCGGACAGGGCGTCGCGCGCGATTTCCAGCACACCCAGGTTGCTCAGGCTGTCGTAGAGCAGGCGGCCGATAAGAAATTCCAGGGAAAGGTAATAAACCCGCTTCTGACCTTTGCGGTAGATATGCCGCGTATGGTTCATCCAGTGGTCGACCATCTGGTCGCGCGCGGCCAGGGCAATGGCTTCGAACCAGTCGTGGTCGAAGGCGTGATCCGGGTCCTTGCCCACCGCGTAGGTGAGTTTGGTCAAGACGGCATCGCGAAATGCGGCTACCTCTGCTTCTCGTGCAAGCGGTTCCTGAGACATCGGTGCGACCTCGGGCGAGATAGAAGGAGTGGCTAGAGCCTAGTCGGTCTGACAGACGGTAGACGCTCTGGTTCGGCACTTTTTTAACGCATTTACCTTTGGGGTTTTAGATGCAGGGCTCGTGCCCGATCACCGTTCGCGCCGCCTTGCAGCGGAAATCCGCAAAATATTGTTCAAAAAACCACCAATCCCGGTATGATCGCGCGCCCGGATAACGCCCCACCTTGGAACCCTGATGAAGCCTCAACTGATCGCCGCCGCGGAACTCGACCGTCTCGAGACTTGGCAGAAATACTCCGCCCACATGTGTGGGGGCTGCGTGTCCAGCTGCTGCACGCTGCCGGTGGAAGTGAAGATCAAAGACCTGATCCGCATTGGCATCGTCGATGAGTTCGAGCGTGGCGACCCGCCGAAGAACATCGCCAAGCGTTTGCAGAAGGAAGGCATCGTCGAGCGTTTCAATTCCAAGTCCGAGATCTTTACCCTGCAGCGCATGAGCAACAACGATTGCCTGTACCTGGATCGTAAGACGCGCTTCTGCACTATTTATGACAAGCGCCCGGACACGTGCCGCAACCACCCGAAAATCGGGCCACGCCCGGGGTATTGCGCGTACAAGCCGAAAGAAGTGGTGCGCGAGACCAATTTGCGCACACTCGATAAATTCTGATCCAACGTCTTTGGCGACTGTGCGGCCCCCATCGCAGGCAAGCCAGCTCCCACACTTGGAATGCATTCCCCTGTGGGAGCGGGCTTGCCCGCGATGAGGCCGGTACAAACAACACACTCATCACAGGCATAAAAAAACGCCCCCGGCCTTTCGACCGGGGGCGTTTTTCATTCAGCCTGAGTTAACTCAGTTCTTGGCTTTCTTGGCAGCGCGGGTACGCTCGCCTTCGTCCAGGATCTTCTTACGCAGGCGGATCGACTTAGGTGTCACTTCGCACAGCTCGTCGTCCTGGATGAATTCCAGAGCCTGTTCCAGGGTGAAGCGAACAGGTGGAACCAGGGCGATGGTTTCGTCTTTACCCGAAGCACGCATGTTGTCGAGCTTCTTGCCTTTGGTTGGGTTGACGCCCATGTCGTTGTCACGGCTGTTCAGACCAACGATCTGGCCGTTGTAGATCTCTTGACCGTGTTCAACGAACAGCTTGCCACGCGCCTGGAGGGTTTCCAGGGAGTAGGTCAGTGCCTTGCCGGTTTCTACCGATACCAGAACACCGTTCTGACGGCCGGACATGTCGCCGGACTTCATGGTGTCGTAGCGATCGAAGATCGAGGTCAGGATGCCAGCACCGTTGGTCAGGGTCAGGAACTGGTTACGGAAACCGATCAGACCACGAGCAGGGATGTTGTATTCCAGACGTACACGGCCTTTGCCATCCGGCACCATGTTGGTCAGGTCGCCTTTACGCAGACCCATCTCTTCCATCACCTTGCCCTGGGATTCTTCCGGGGTGTCGATGGTGACGTTTTCGAACGGTTCCTGCTTCACGCCGTCAACCTGACGGATGATCACTTCCGGACGACCAACGCCCATTTCGAAGCCTTCGCGACGCATGGTTTCGATCAGTACCGAGAGGTGCAGCTCACCACGGCCGGAAACCTTGAACTTGTCAGCCGAGTCGCCTTCTTCAACGCGCAGAGCAACGTTGTACAGCAGCTCTTTGTCCAGACGCTCCTTGATGTTACGGGAGGTCACGAACTTGCCTTCTTTACCGCAGAAAGGCGAGTCGTTTACCTGGAAGGTCATGGAAACGGTTGGCTCGTCAACGGTCAGAGGCTTCATCGCCTCGACGGTGTCCGGGTGGCACAGGGTGTCGGAGATGAACAGCGAGTCCATACCGCTGATGCACACGATGTCGCCGGCAGCTGCTTCTTCAACGTCTACACGGTGCAGACCGTGGTGACCCATCAGCTTCAGGATACGACCGTTGCGCTTCTTGCCGTCGGCGCCGATAGCGACAACCGGGGTGTTCGGCTTGACGCGACCACGAGCGATACGGCCAACGCCGATAACACCCAGGAAGCTGTTGTAGTCCAGTGCGGAGATCTGCATCTGGAACGCGCCGTCACGGTCAACAGCCGGTGCTGGTACGTTGTCGACGATCGACTGGTACAGCGGGGTCATGTCTTCAGCCATGTCGGTGTGGTCCAGACCGGCAATACCGTTCAGGGCCGAGGCATAGACGACTTTGAAGTCCAGCTGTTCTTCGGTGGCACCCAGGTTGTCGAACAGGTCGAAGATCTGGTCCAGAACCCAGTCCGGACGCGCGCCTGGACGGTCAACCTTGTTGATGCACACGATCGGACGCAGGCCGGCTTCGAACGCCTTCTTGGTCACGAAACGGGTTTGCGGCATAGGGCCGTCCTGGGCATCAACCAACAGCAGAACGGAGTCAACCATCGACATTACGCGTTCTACTTCGCCGCCGAAGTCGGCGTGGCCCGGGGTGTCCACGATGTTGATGTGGTAGCCGTTCCAGTTGATGGCGGTGTTTTTTGCCAGGATGGTAATACCGCGCTCTTTTTCCTGGTCGTTGGAGTCCATCACGCGCTCGTCGTTGAGCTCGTTGCGCTCCAGGGTGCCGGATTGACGCAGGAGTTTGTCTACCAGGGTGGTTTTACCATGGTCAACGTGAGCAATGATGGCGATGTTACGTAGATTTTCGATCACTTGTGTATCTCGATCAGAGGATTCGGTGTGCTGACAGGTCGTGGCAGCGATTAACAGTAGAGTCAGGCCTTGCCGTTACAGCTTGACGGCAGAGTCGGGGGGCCGGTGACGCAGGCCACAGGCAAACAGCCCCGGGCTCTTAGCTCGGTCGATAAACGCGCACATTGGCATGCCCCTCACTGAGCAAATGGTGGGCATGCAGGCGACTCATCACGCCTTTGTCGCAATACAGCAGGTACTGACGGCTGTTATCCAGTTCCTTGAAACGCGCGTTCAGTGCGTAGAACGGCAGCGTTTGCACGTCGATGCCAGCGATTTCCAGTGGCTCATCCTCAGCGGCATCCGGGTGACGGATGTCGATGACGATCTGGCCGGCCAGGGCTTCGCTGACTTCTTCGATCTTCACATCCTGGCCCAGTTCGTCGATCACGCGATCGATCGGGACCAGCTTGGCGTTCTCGAGCGCACGCTCCAGGATCGCCATGTCGAATTCTTTCTCTTCATGCTCCACGCGGTAACGCTTGGCGTGGGTCTTGGGGTTCACCGAAATGACCCCGCAGTATTCAGGCATGTGCTTGGCAAAGTCGGCGGTGCCGATTTCTTCTGCCAGGTCGATGATGTCCTGCTTGTGGCTGGCGATCAGCGGGCGCAATACCAGCTTCTCGGTGACGCAATCGATGATCGACAGGTTGGGCAGCGTCTGGCTGGACACCTGGGAGATCGCTTCACCGGTCACCAGCGCATCAATGTGCAGGCGGTCGGCAATGCTCGACGCCGCGCGCAACATCATACGCTTCAATACTACGCCCATATGACCGTTATCGACTTTACCGAGAATTTCTCCCAGCACTTCCTCGAACGGTACGCTCACAAATAGCACGCGTTGGGAGCTGCCGTATTTCTTCCAGATAAAGTGCGCAACTTCCATCACGCCCAATTCGTGTGCACGCCCGCCCAGATTAAAGAAGCAGAAGTGGCTCATCAGGCCACGGCGCATGATCTGGTAGGCCGCCACCGTGGAATCGAAACCGCCGGACATGAGGACCAGGGTCTGTTCCAGGGCGCCCAGCGGGTAGCCGCCGATGCTGTTGTGCTGGCTGTGGATCACAAACAACCGTTGGTCGCGAATTTCGATACGGACTTCGATTTCCGGTGTTTTCAGCGAGATTCCTGCCGCGCCGCACTCGCGACGCAGCTTGCTGCCGACGTATTTCTCGACGTCCATGGAGCTGAACGGGTGCTTGCCGGCACGCTTGCAGCGCACCGAAAAGATCTTGCCGGTCAGCGAGTCACCGTAGTGCTGCTTGCACTTCTCGGTGATGTCGTCGAAGTCGCCCAGCGGGTACTCATCCACCTGCAGGAAATGCGCGATGCCCGGCATGCAGCTCAGGCGCTCGGTCATGTCCTTCAAGGCTTTGGCGTCGGTGATGCGGGTTTCCAGCTCGAGGTTGTCCCACACGCCGTTCACCACCACAGCCGGGTCCAGGTCTCGGAGCACGGCACGGATGTTCTTGGCCAATTGACGGATGAAACGCGTCCGTACCGGTCGGCTCTTGATGGTGATCTCGGGGAAGACTTTAACGATTAATTTCATGGAAACAGCGCGCGCCGGGCCTGCTGAAAAAGGGGGGCGCGGATTATAGCGGAAATCGCTCAAGGTTTAACCAGTTAATATGCACAACACGCTTCGCGCACCAAAACGGGTCATTTACGAGAATTAACGCTACATTGCAGTGCGTTATTTTTTCCGTTTCAGCGGATTGCACCGTTATAGGGGCCATTTTGAGGCAAAAAGGCCATGTTGGCGCACTGGCATGCAATTTGCTCTCTTGTGAGGCAGGTTGCCTTGGCGGAGTATCCGCGCCGGCATCACCCACATTCTAAGGGCTAACTCCACTACCCCAGCCCGAAGCCACCCGGAGGACACCATGTCGAAGTCGGTTCAACTCATCAAAGATCATGACGTTAAATGGATTGATCTGCGCTTCACGGACACCAAAGGTACTCAGCACCACGTGACCATGCCGGCTCGCGACGCGCTGGATGATGCTTTCTTCGAAGAAGGCAAAATGTTCGACGGTTCCTCCATCGCTGGCTGGAAAGGCATTGAAGCTTCCGACATGATCCTGATGCCGGACGACAGCACTGCCGTGCTCGACCCGTTCACCGAAGACCCAACCCTGATCATCGTCTGCGACGTGATCGAGCCTTCGACCATGCAAGGCTACGACCGCGACCCACGTGCGATCGCCAAGCGTGCCGAGGAATACCTGAAGTCGACCGGTATCGGCGACACCGTATTCGTAGGCCCAGAGCCAGAATTCTTCATCTTTGATTCGGTCAAGTTCAAGTCCGACATCTCCGGTTCCATGTTCAAGATCTTCTCCGAACAAGGTTCGTGGATGTCCGACCAGGACGTGGAAGGCGGCAACAAAGGCCACCGTCCAGGTATCAAAGGTGGCTACTTCCCAGTTCCGCCGTTCGACCACGACCACGAAATCCGTACCTCCATGTGCAACGCCATGGAAGAAATGGGCCTGGTCATCGAAGTTCACCACCACGAAGTGGCGACTGCCGGCCAGAACGAAATCGGCGTGAAGTTCAACACCCTGGTTGCCAAGGCTGACGAAGTTCAGACCCTGAAGTACTGCGTACACAACGTGGCTGATGCCTACGGCCGTACCGCTACCTTCATGCCTAAGCCACTGTACGGCGATAACGGTTCGGGCATGCACGTTCACCTGTCCATCGCTAAAGAAGGCAAAAACACCTTCGCCGGCGAAGGTTATGCCGGCCTGTCCGACACTGCCCTGTACTTCATCGGCGGTATCATCAAGCACGGTAAGGCCCTGAACGGCTTCACCAACCCGTCGACCAACTCCTACAAGCGTCTGGTCCCAGGTTTCGAAGCTCCAGTAATGCTGGCCTACTCGGCTCGCAACCGTTCCGCCTCGATCCGTATTCCTTACGTGTCCAGCCCTCGCGCTCGCCGTATCGAAGCCCGCTTCCCGGATCCAGCAGCCAACCCATACCTGGCCTTCGCTGCCCTGGTAATGGCGGGTCTGGACGGTATCCAGAACAAGATCCACCCTGGCGATGCCGCCGACAAAAACTTGTACGACCTGCCGCCTGAAGAGGCCAAAGAGATCCCACAAGTGTGCGGCAGCCTGAAAGAAGCCCTGGAAGAGCTGGACAAGGGCCGTGCGTTCCTGACCAAAGGCGGCGTATTCAGCGACGACTTCATCGATGCTTACATCGAGCTGAAAAGCGAAGAAGAAATCAAAGTACGCACCTTCGTGCACCCACTGGAATACGAGCTGTACTACAGCTGCTAATCCAGTAGCGCTACTTGACGTAGCGTGACAAGAAAGGCCTCCTTCGGGAGGTCTTTTTTTTGCCCAGGCTTTTTGAACACTATAAAAGAGGGCTGGCGCCCTCCCATCAGGAGATCACCGTTGAAACGTCGACTCTTATTTGCCCTGTTATTCGCGAGCGCCAGTGCCCACGCTGCGCCACCCACGCTCGAACCCCTGCTCAACAGCATCGCCGAACGCCTGCAGATCGCCGAACAGGTCGCCCTGAGCAAATGGGACAGCCACAAGCCCGTGGAGGACAAGACGCGCGAACAAGAGGTGATCGCCAGCGTTGCCGCCCAAGCGCCGGGCTACAAACTGAGCCCTGCCGCCGCCGAGCAGTTTTTCTCGGCGCAAATCGAAGCCAACAAACTGGTGCAATACACCCTGCTGTCCGACTGGCAGTTCCAGGGCAAGGCGCCCGACGATCCACGCCCGGACCTGGTGAAGCAGATTCGCCCCCGCCTCGACGAATTGCAGAAGCGCCTGCTCAAGCAACTGGCGGACTTCACCCCGCAACGCACCGACCCACAATGCCCGCAATGGCTCGCCCAGGCCGTCCATGAGCCGCTGAACGAACCGATGCAACAACTGGCGATGATCCGCGCCACCGCCGAGCTGTGCATCCACAAAGGCTAAAGCCTGCAAACCCCATCAAAATGTGGGAACTGGCTTGCCTGCGATAGCTTCGGCACATTCAAGACCGCTATCGCAGGCAAGCCAGCTCCCACACTTACCCAGTCTCGCAGTCAACTCATCGCCAACCTTCACTTCCTGAACAACCTTCACAAAACCGCACTATATTGGTGCGATAGGCTGCACCCTTCCCATCGACTCAGCCCATTTTGGTTCGAAACTTCCCGAGCGAGCTGGCAGAACGCCACAGTTTCGCGCCTAAAACCCCCATTTCAGGGGTTTCGCGCTTCTTTTCGGAGCCTTGGTTTGGTTTTTGCATTTTCCTTGTATCAGCGTGTGCCCGAAGCCCGCGCCTTGCTCCAAAAGAGGTCCTGATGACCATCAGCGATGCACTGCACCGTTTGCTACTCGACAACCTGACCACCGCGACCATCCTGCTCAATGACGACCTGCGTCTTGAGTACATGAACCCGGCGGCGGAGATGCTCCTGGCCATCAGCGGCCAGCGCAGCCATGGGCAGTTCATCAGCGAATTGTTCACCGAGTCGGCCGAAGCCCTGAGCTCGTTGCGCCAGGCAGTGGAGCAGGCACACCCCTTTACCAAGCGTGAGGCGATGCTCACGGCGCTCACCGGCCAGACCCTGACCGTCGACTACGCCGTGACCCCGATCCTGAGCAACGGCGCGACCCTGCTGCTGCTTGAGGTACACCCCCGCGACCGCCTGCTGCGTATCACCAAGGAAGAAGCCCAGCTGTCCAAGCAGGAAACCAGCAAGATGCTGGTGCGCGGCCTGGCCCATGAGATCAAGAACCCCCTGGGCGGGATTCGCGGCGCGGCGCAATTGCTGGCCCGCGAGCTGCCCGACGAGAATCTCAAGGACTACACCAACGTCATCATCGAAGAAGCCGACCGCCTGCGTAACCTGGTGGACCGCATGCTCGGCTCCAACAAGTTGCCGTCGCTGGCGATGACCAACGTGCACGAGGTGCTCGAGCGCGTCTGCCAATTGGTCGAGGCCGAAAGCCAGGGCTGCATCACCTTGGTGCGCGACTATGACCCGAGCATTCCCGACGTCTTGATCGACCGCGAACAGATGATCCAGGCGGTGCTCAACATCGTGCGCAACGCCATGCAGGCCATCAGCAGCCAGAACGAGCTGCGCCTGGGCCGCATCAGCCTGCGCACCCGCGCCCTGCGCCAGTTCACCATCGGCCATGTGCGCCATCGCCTGGTGACCAAGGTCGAGATCATCGACAACGGCCCGGGCATTCCTGCGGAACTTCAGGAAACCATCTTCTTTCCCATGGTCAGCGGCCGCCCGGATGGCACCGGGCTGGGCCTGGCCATTACCCAGAACATCATCAGCCAGCACCAGGGTCTGATCGAATGTGAGAGCCATCCTGGCCACACCACTTTCTCGATCTTTCTGCCTCTGGAACAAGGAGCCCCATCGACATGAGCCGTAGTGAAACTGTCTGGATCGTCGATGACGACCGTTCTATCCGCTGGGTCCTCGAGAAAGCCTTGCAACAGGAAGGCATGACCACCCAGAGCTTCGACAGCGCCGATGGGGTGATGAGCCGCCTGGCCCGTCAGCAGCCGGATGTGATCATCTCGGATATCCGCATGCCCGGCGCCAGTGGCCTGGACTTGCTGGCCCGCATTCGCGAGCAGCACCCGCGCCTGCCGGTGATCATCATGACCGCGCACTCGGACCTGGACAGCGCTGTCGCTTCCTACCAGGGCGGCGCCTTTGAATACCTGCCCAAGCCGTTCGACGTGGACGAGGCGGTGGCGCTGGTCAAGCGCGCCAACCAGCACGCCCAGGAACAGCAGAGCCAGGAAGCTCCACCCACCCTGACCCGCACCCCGGAAATCATCGGTGAAGCGCCGGCGATGCAGGAAGTGTTTCGCGCCATTGGGCGTTTGAGCCACTCCAACATCACCGTGCTGATCAACGGCGAGTCGGGCACCGGTAAAGAACTGGTGGCCCACGCCCTGCACCGCCACAGCCCACGGGCGGCCTCGCCGTTCATCGCGCTGAACATGGCGGCCATTCCCAAGGACTTGATGGAATCCGAGCTGTTCGGCCATGAAAAAGGCGCCTTCACCGGCGCGGCCAACCTGCGTCGCGGCCGTTTTGAACAGGCCGATGGCGGCACCTTGTTCCTCGACGAAATCGGTGACATGCCTGCCGACACCCAGACGCGCCTGCTGCGTGTACTGGCCGACGGCGAGTTCTATCGCGTGGGCGGGCACACGCCAGTCAAGGTGGACGTGCGCATCATCGCCGCGACCCACCAGAACCTGGAAACCCTGGTGCACGCCGGCAAGTTCCGTGAGGACTTGTTCCACCGCCTCAACGTGATCCGCATCCATATTCCGCGCATGTCGGACCGTCGCGAAGACATCCCGACCCTCGCCCGCCACTTCCTCAGCCGCGCCGCCCAGGAGCTGGCCGTGGAGCCGAAGCTGCTGAAAAGCGAGACCGAGGAGTACCTGAAGAACCTGCCATGGCCGGGCAACGTGCGCCAGCTGGAGAACACTTGCCGCTGGATCACGGTGATGGCGTCCGGACGCGAAGTGCACATCAGTGACCTGCCGCCCGAGCTGTTGAGCCTGCCGCAGGATTCGGCACCGGTGACCAACTGGGAGCAGGCCCTGCGCCAATGGGCCGACCAGGCCCTGGCACGCGGCCAGTCGAACCTGCTGGACAGCGCCGTACCGGCGTTCGAGCGGATCATGATCGAAACCGCGCTCAAGCACACCGCAGGTCGCCGCCGCGACGCCGCCGTACTGCTGGGCTGGGGCCGCAACACCTTGACGCGCAAGATCAAGGAATTGGGGATGAAGGTTGATGGTGGGGATGATGACGAGGGCGATGAAGCCTGAACTCCATTTCTGAATCGCTGAAAATCTAATGTGGGAGCCGGGCTTGCCCGCGATGGCGGTGTGTCAGTCACCGAATATGTCGACTGAAATACCGCCATCGCAGGCAAGCCAGCTCCCACAGTTGTTTTGTGTTGGACCGAATACCGTGCACCGCTTCAATGCACCATGAACTAGCATCGGGCACGGATCCAATGCCTGAAACTTCAGCCTTGCTGAAAAGAATCCAAAGACCAAAAACACCAAAGCCCCGTATTCCGGGGCTTTGCGCTTTCTGGAGAAATTTTTTGGTACAACCTGGCCACTCTGGCACGCGCCCTGCAATAACCCTTGTACAACCCAGTTTCGGGGACCTTGGTACAGGCAGGCCGAGAATCCCCTCTTTACACCCGGGGTGCTTGATGCGAACCGCGTCGCGCTCCACACCGCTTTGGGGAACCTCGGTACAGGCAGGCCGGGGATTCCCTCTTTAACACCGAAGCCTTGAAGGCTTCACCCCGTTTTGGGAGCCCTGGTACAGGCAGGCCGGGAACTCCCTTCTTTACACCCGGGGCTTATGTGGCACAGCGCCCATAGCCCCAGCCCGTTTCGGGGACCTTGGTACAGGCAGGCCGGGGATTCCCTCTTTTATTGCTCCTGGAGATGGATCTCCAGCCGCCAGCGGCCATCGACCTTCTCCCCCCTCCACTCTCCACGCAACGGCCGGGCCGCCACCAGGTTCAGCAGCAGGCCGCCATCGGTCTTGCGCACGCGCCAGTTCACATCCTTGTCATTGACCTTGAGTTGCCCGCTGGCCGCCTTGCCCTGGGCGTCGAACAGCAAGGCCACGGTGCCGTCGATATGCTCGCCGTGCAGCTTGGGTTCGCTGTTGAACCACACCACCACGCCATCCGCCGCTGTCTCGACCTGCTGCAGTTCGACGGGGTCGGGCGTGGTCAGGCGGCCGATCATCAAGCCGATCATCAGCCCCACAATCGCCAAAGAGCCCATCACCCGCGGCAATAGCTTCGGTCTTGGATCGTCTTCAGGGGTAGAATGCAGCGCATCTTTACCTTCGGAGCCGTGCATGTTTCACGTCATCCTTTTTCAACCAGAAATTCCGCCGAACACCGGCAACGTTATCAGGCTGTGCGCCAACAGTGGCTGCCACCTGCATTTGATCGAGCCCCTGGGCTTCGACATGGACGACAAGCGCCTGCGCCGCGCCGGGCTGGACTACCACGAGTACGCCACCCTCCAGCGCCATGCCGACCTGGCCAGTTGCCTGGAAAGCCTGGGGCAGCCACGGCTGTTCGCGTTCACCACCAAGGGCTCGCAGCCGTTCCATGATGTCAGCTTTGCCGAAGGCGACGCCTTCCTCTTCGGGCCTGAAAGCCGTGGCCTGCCGGCCGAGGTACTGGACGCCCTGCCCGACGGCCATCGCCTGCGCTTGCCGATGCGCGAGGGCTGCCGCAGCCTGAACCTGTCCAACACCGTGGCGGTTGCCGTCTACGAGGGCTGGCGCCAACTGGGCTTCAAATAACACACATCACCCTTTGTAGGAGCCGGCTTGCCGGCGATGGCGACCTTGAATAGTGCATCGATTTCAAGGGCCTCATCGCCGGCAAGCCGGCTCCTACAGGGCATAAAAAAAGCGCCGGTTATGGCGCTTTTTTACATCGTCGGCTTACTGAACCGTCGACGAACCTTCCTGTTGCATGCGCTGCAGCTCTTGAGCGTACAGGGCATCGAAGTTCACCGGAGCCAGCATCAGCGCAGGGAACGAGCCGCGGGTGACCAGGCTGTCCAAGGTCTCACGGGCATACGGGAACAGGATGTTCGGGCAGAACGCGCCCAGGGTGTGGCTCATGGACGCTTCGTCCAGGCCCTGGATCAGGAAGATACCGGCCTGTTGCACTTCAGCGATGAAGGCCACTTCTTCGCCGTTCTTGACGGTCACCGACAGGGTCAGCACGACTTCATGGAAGTCACCTTCAAGGGCTTTCTGACGGGTGTTCAGGTCCAGCGCAACGCTTGGGGTCCATTCCTGACGGAAGATCGCCGGGCTTTTCGGCGCTTCGAACGACAGGTCACGCACGTAGATCCGCTGCAGCGAAAACTGTGGGCCTTGAGCTTCTGCTGCTTCGGTGTTCTGTTGGTCAGTCATCGCAGATCCTTCTTGATCTTGGGGTCTTTTAGGGTTTAGGAGTCAGACGAGCAGCAGCGCATCGAGTTTACCGGCGCGCTCCAGGGCGAACAGGTCGTCGCAACCACCGATGTGCCTGGCGCCAATCCAGATCTGCGGCACGGACGTGCGCCCCGCCTTCTGGGCCATTTCGGCACGCACCTGGGGTTTGCCGTCGACCTTGATCTCTTCGAAGGCAACGCCCTTTTTCTCAAGCAAAGCCTTGGCCCGCATGCAGTAAGGGCACCAATCGCTGGAATACACGACAACCTGGCTCATATCACTTCACCAGCGGCAGGTTATCGGCGCGCCAGCTGCTGATACCACCAGACAGTTTGGCGGCGGTGAAACCGGTCTTGAGCATTTCGCGGGCGTGGGTGCCGGCGTGCTGGCCTTGGGCATCGACCAGGATGATGGTCTTGGCCTTGTGCTTTTCAAGCTCGGCCAGGCGCGCGATCAGCTTGTCCTGTGGAATGTTCAGGGCACCGACGATATGGCCGGTGGCGAATTCCTTGGCCGGACGGATATCCACGACAACGGCCTCATCCTTGTTGACCAGCGCGGTCAGCTCCGCCGTGCTCAGGCTGCGGCCACCGCGGCTCAATTCATGAGCGATCAGCAGCGCCAGCAGGATGACGAAGGCACCCACGAGCAGGTAGTGGGCAGTGGCAAATGCAATCAGGTGATCAACCATCAAGGAGGTTCCAGGGCGTTAAAATGGCGGTAAGTATACACAGCCGTCAGGGGGGGCCAACCCCCGTAAAGCGGTGACGTCGTCGGAACTTCGCTTTAAACTGCCACTCCCTTTTCAATTGTCTTCCTTTATTACCGCCGCGAGAGGATCTATGACTACTACGCCTAAACCTTTGGTCCTGATAATTCTCGATGGCTTTGGACACAGTGAAAGCCACCACGACAACGCAGTGTACTCGGCCAACAAGCCGGTACTGGACCGCCTGACCGCCACCGTACCCAACGGCTTGATCTCCGGTTCCGGCATGGACGTGGGCCTGCCGGACGGCCAGATGGGCAACTCGGAAGTCGGCCACATGAACCTCGGCGCCGGACGAGTGGTATATCAGGACTTCACCCGCGTGACCAAAGCGATCCGCGACGGCGAGTTCTTCGAGAACCCGACCATCTGCGCGGCGGTGGATAAAGCAGTTGCAGCGGGCAAGGCCGTGCACTTCATGGGCCTGCTGTCCGACGGCGGCGTTCACAGCCACCAGGACCACCTGGTCGCCATGGCCGAACTGGCCTTCAAGCGCGGCGCCGACAAGATCTACCTGCACGCCTTCCTCGACGGTCGCGACACGCCACCAAAAAGCGCGCAATCGTCCATCGAACTGCTGGACGCCACGTTCGCCGCGCTGGGCAAAGGCCGCATCGCCAGCCTGGTCGGCCGCTACTTCGCCATGGACCGCGACAACCGCTGGGACCGCGTGTCCCAGGCCTACAACCTGATCGTCAATGGCCAGGCCGAATTCAACGCCGCCACCGCCCAGCAAGGCCTGGAAGCTGCCTACGCCCGTGGCGAGAGCGATGAGTTCGTCAAAGCCACCACCATCGGCGAGCCGGTAAAGGTCGAAGATGGCGACGCCGTGGTGTTCATGAACTTCCGCGCCGACCGCGCCCGCGAGCTGAGCCATGTGTTTGTCGATGACGGTTTCAAGGACTTCGAGCGCTCGCGCCAGCCGAAAGTCGAGTTCGTGATGCTCACCCAATACGCCGCCAACATCCCGGCCCCGTCGGCGTTTGCCCCGGGCAGTCTGGAAAACGTACTGGGCGACTACCTGGCGAAAAACGGCAAGACCCAGCTGCGCATCGCCGAAACCGAGAAATACGCCCACGTGACCTTCTTCTTCTCCGGCGGGCGCGAAGAGCCGTTCCCGGGCGAAGAGCGCATCCTGATCCCGTCGCCAAAAGTCGCCACCTACGACCTGCAGCCGGAAATGAGCGCGCCGGAAGTGACTGACAAGATCGTCGACGCCATCGACAACCAGCGTTATGACGTGATTGTGGTCAACTACGCCAACGGCGACATGGTGGGCCATAGCGGCAACCTTGAAGCTGCGGTCAAGGCCGTAGAATGCCTGGACACGTGCGTCGGCCGTATCGTCGACGCCCTGGAAAAAGTCGGCGGCGAAGCACTGATCACCGCCGACCACGGCAACTGCGAGCAGATGTCCGACGAATCTACCGGCCAGGCCCACACCGCCCACACCACCGAGCCGGTGCCGTTCATCTATGTCGGCAAGCGTGATTTGAAAGTGCGTGAAGGCGGCGTACTGGCGGATGTGGCGCCAACCATGCTGAAGCTGATGGGCCTGGAGAAGCCGGCCGAGATGACCGGTACTTCGATTCTGGTTTAACCCTCACAAGCGCCGCGAGCCCCTCTGGGAGCTGGCTTGCCTGCGATAGCATCAACTCGGTATCGCTGAAACACCGAGGTGTCCGCATCGCTGGCAAGCCAGCGCCTACAGAGGGTAAGCGCCGTTCGGCACCTATCTTGCGGCCCAGCCCGAATTGGGCATTTTTTTTGCCGCGCTTGGCGGGCATACTAGGCCGTCCCTTTCCCTGGTGTCGCCCGCCTCTATGCTTCGCGCCTTGATTACCCTCGCTCTTGTCTGCCTGCTCCAACCGGCGTTTGCCGACGAGCGCGCACAAACCCAACAACAGTTGGACGCTACGCGTCAGGACATTACCGAGCTGAAAAAGCTGCTCGGCAAACTCCAGGAAGAGAAATCCGGGGTACAGAAAGACCTGCGCGGCACGGAAACCGAGATGGGCAAGCTGGAGAAGCAGGTCCAGGAGCTACAAAAAGAATTAAAGAAGAGCGAGTCGGAACTGGAGCGACTCGACGCTGAGAAAAAAAAACTCCAGAGCGCACGCGTTGAACAGCAACGCCTGATCGCAATCCAGGCCCGCGCCGCCTACCAGAGCGGCCGCCAGGAATACCTCAAGCTGCTGCTCAACCAGCAGAACCCGGAAAAATTCGCCCGTACCCTCACCTATTACGACTACCTGAGCCAGGCACGCCTGGCGCAATTGAAGGGTTTTAACGAAACCCTGCGCCAACTGGCCAACGTCGAGCAGGAAATCGCTGACCAGCAGTCGCAACTGCTGGATCAGAAAACCGCCCTCGACACCCAGCGCGATCAGCTCGACAAAGTGCGCAAGGAACGCCAGCTGGCCTTGGCCAAGCTCAACGACGACGTAAAAGCCCGCGACGCGAAGCTGCAGGCTCGCGAGCAAGACCAGGCCGACCTGGCCAAAGTGCTCAAGACCATCGAAGAAACCCTGGCTCGCCAGGCACGCGAGGCCGAAGAAGCGCGGCAAAAAGCGCTGATCGCCCAGCAGGAAGCCGAAAAAAAGCGCCAGCGTGAGGCCGAGCTGGCAGCCAACTCGGACGCCCCGGCGCCCCGCAAACCGGCACATGCAGCGCCCGGCCCGCTGGTTTCCAGCAGCGGCGAGTCCTTCGGCGGCCCTTTTGCTTCAGCTCGCGGCAAACTTCCATGGCCAGTTGATGGTCGATTACTGGCACGCTTTGGTGAAACCCGTGGCGATGACACCCGAGCCAAGTGGGACGGCGTGATGATCAGCGCCGCTGCCGGCAGCCAGGTTCATGCGGTGCACGGTGGGCGCGTGGTGTTTGCCGATTGGCTGCGCGGGGCCGGTTTGTTGGTGATTCTTGACCACGGTAATGGCTATTTGAGCCTTTACGGCCACAATCAGACTTTACTCAAGTCGGCAGGTGATGTTGTAAAAGCCGGTGAATCCATCTCCACTGTGGGTAACAGTGGTGGCCAGGACACCCCGGCGCTGTACTTCGCTATTCGTCAGCAGGGTCGCCCGAGCGATCCTGCACAATGGTGCCGTTCCCAAGGATAGGGCCGCATCTACATTAGGAGTTCGTTCGACATGCTGCATTTGTCCCGCCTCACTTCGCTGGCCCTGACGATCGCCCTCGTGATCGGCGCGCCTCTGGCTTTCGCCGACCAGGCCGCACCGGCTGCGCCTGCCGCCTCGGCTGCGACCACCAAGGCGCCGCTGCCGCTGGACGAGTTGCGCACCTTTGCCGAGGTCATGGACCGGATCAAGGCAGCCTATGTCGACCCTGTAGATGACAAGACCCTGCTGGAGAATGCCATCAAGGGCATGCTCAGCAACCTTGACCCGCACTCCGCCTACCTGGGGCCTGAAGACTTCGCCGAGCTGCAGGAAAGCACCAGCGGCGAATTCGGCGGCCTGGGCATTGAAGTGGGCTCCGAAGACGGCAACATCAAAGTCGTCTCGCCGATCGATGACACCCCGGCGTCCAAGGCGGGCATCCAGGCCGGCGACTTCATCGTCAAGATCAACGGCCAGCCGACCCGTGGCCAGACCATGACCGAAGCCGTCGACAAGATGCGCGGCAAGATCGGCCAGAAAATCACCCTGACCCTGGTTCGCGACGGCGGCAACCCGTTTGACGTGACCCTTGCCCGCGCAACCATCACGGTCAAGAGCGTGAAGAGCCAGCTGCTGGAGTCGGGCTACGGCTACATCCGCATCACCCAGTTCCAGGTCAAGACCGGCGACGAAGTGGCCAAGGCCCTGGCCAAGCTGCGCAAGGACAACGGCAAGAAGCTCAACGGCATCGTGCTCGACCTGCGTAACAACCCAGGCGGCGTGCTGCAGGCCGCGGTGGAAGTGGTCGACCACTTCATCACCAAAGGCCTGATCGTGTACACCAAGGGCCGTATCGCCAATTCCGAGCTGCGCTTCTCGGCCACCGGCAATGACCTCAGTGAAGGCGTGCCACTGGCCGTGCTGATCAACGGCGGCAGCGCCTCGGCTTCGGAAATCGTTGCCGGCGCTCTGCAAGACCAGAAACGCGGCGTACTGATGGGCACTACCAGCTTCGGCAAAGGCTCGGTACAAACCGTGTTGCCGCTGAACAACGATCGCGCACTGAAGATCACCACGGCGCTGTACTACACGCCCAATGGTCGCTCGATCCAGGCCCAGGGCATTGTCCCGGACATCGAAGTGCGCAAGGCCAAGATCACCAACGAGGCCGACAGCGAGTTCTACAAAGAGGCGGACCTGCAAGGCCACCTGGGCAATGGCAACGGCGGCGCCGACCAGCCGACCGGCAGCGGTACCAAAGCCAAGCCGATGCCGCAGGACGACGACTACCAACTGGCCCAGGCGCTGAGCCTGCTCAAGGGCTTGAGCATCACCCGCAGCCGTTGATATGCGTTTTGCCCTGATCATCGCTGTGCTGTGCAGCCTGGCGGGAGTCGCCCATGCGACCCCGGCCGGCGAGCCTCACAAAGCCTACCTCACCCTGATCATCGACGACCTGGGGCAGAACCTGCCCCGGGATCGGCGCGTGCTGGCGCTGCCTGGGCCGGTGACCACGGCGATCATGCCCGACACGCCCCACGCTGCCGAATTCGCCCGCGAAGCCCACAAGGCCGGCAAGATCGTGATCCTGCACATGCCCATGGACCCGGCTACCGGCCCGTTCGCCTGGCACCCCGACCTGCCCATCGAAGAACTTGGCAAGCGCCTGGACGCCGCGTTCAAGGCAGTGCCCTACACCGCTGGCATCAACAACCACATGGGCAGCCGCATGACTGCGCAACCCGAGGCGATGGCGTGGTTGATGGCCGAGCTGCAACGGCGCAACAAGTTCTTTGTCGACAGCCGTACCAGCGCGCAGACCGTCGCGGCCGCCGAGGCCCAGAAAATTGGCCTGGCGCATGTCTCACGGGACGTGTTCCTGGATGACGAACGCACGGAAGCAGCGATCACCACGCAACTGCAGACGGCGATCAAGCTGGCCCACAAACAGGGTTCAGCCGTCATGATCGGCCATCCCTACCCCCAGACCCTCGCAGTGTTGGAGCGTGAGCTGCCCAAGCTCAAGGACCAGGGCGTTGACTGGATCGATATCAAGTTGATGATCAGCGTGCGCAGCAACCAGGCGATGGCGGCACATGGAAAAAACGGCACCTACCTTCCCGCGCGTAGATAGATACCACTCGGCGGCGCCCGCCCTGCTCGATAGTTGAGGCTTCAATCAACTGGAGAGCCCTCCATGAAGCCTCTGCAATTCAACGACCTGCTCATCAGCTTTACCAGCGAGTTCCTGCCCCTGTGGAATGACAAGGGGTCAAGTGCGCACAAAGCCGTCAGCCTGTGGCGGCCCAGCGCAACGTCCGACGCGTTGAGCTCGTTTTTCTCCCTGGGGGATGTTGCGGTCGGTCATTACCGCAATATCAATCAGAACAAAGTCGTCGCCTTGGTCAGCGATGCCAACAAAACCGACGGCACCGCCCTGCGTCCGCCAGTCGACTACCAACTGGTATGGCATGACGAGGGAACCGGTGCGCGAAACAATGCGTCCATCTGGCGCCCACTGCCGCCCGAAGGCTACGTGGCGATGGGGCTGGTGTTCGGGGTCGATTACGACAAGCCTTCACGTCACGCCGTGCGTTGTATCAGGGAAGACCTGGTGATAGCGGCTCAAGCAGGCGATCTGATCTGGAACGACAAAGGCAGCGGTTCCACCAACGACTTGAGCCTCTGGTCGACCGCCCTTCCTGACGCCCCCACCGGCGAACTCTACCTGGCGCCGGGTACATTCATCGGCACAGACAGTTATGCCAAGACGGGCCTTGCCGCCTATTCGCTGCGCCTGGCGCTCACTGCGCAGCTCAGCGACTTACCACCGCCGCCCGCGCTCCTCGGGCATGAAAGCCCTGCGCAGGAAGAAAGCACCTACGCGCCTCAAGTGTGCGAACTGCCGTGGTTCTGCGTAAAAGACCCGGAGCTGACCGTGATTGAACAGCTCGAGTCGTCGCCGAGTTATCGGCTGGAGCGTATCGATCGGCACTTGCTCGCAGGGTTTGGGCATAACACCGATGCAACCAGCCAGCCGTTCATGTGGACAGCCACCAAAGGTGAGCTGGGTGGGAATGTAAAAGCATTGGCAGCCAACACCAGCGTGGAACTTGGCAAGGAATGGCCTGCTGGCGAGCATGTCTTTGAATTGAGTTTTTCGGCGCATCTGGGTCGAGAGTTCACCCATACACTGCGCTCGGCAAAAGGCTGGAGCCATGCAGCGCCACTGGAAATCATCACGTACGTGCCGCCGAAAAAAGCCGTTGCGGCTTACCTTCTGCACAGTGAGTATCGCTTGCTGCGTCAGGATGGCAGCCAGGTATCAGGCACCGTCAGCTACACCAATGGCGACCATGTGTACATGAGCGAATCCTCCAGCGTTGAGCCAATGCCCGAAGAGGTAACGCCACCGATTGAGATGCCTCAGGCAGTGCCGGAGCTAGAGGTAACGGGCCATGATCTGGTCGACAACACCCTCGCCCCGTAACTGATCGAGCGCCGCCTGCAGCTTCGCGACCAGGTCATCCGGGACGTCTTTGTTCAGCGCGAGGTACAACTGGGCACTGTTGAAACGCAACACGGTTTTCAGTTCGGTCACCCCAACCTGACGGGCCAGGTAACGGCCTGCCGGATCACCGGTAGCCCACAGGTCGATCTGACCGTCCACCAGCTTTTGCGCGTTGTCCTGGTCGCGCAGTGCGACGATCGGGTTGAGGCCCTGCTTTTCCAGGGTCTCGGCGATAGCGTCACCTTTATAGGCGCCAATCTTGTAGCGGCGGGCGTGCTCCAGGTCCGCCAGCTGGATCTTGCTGTCGGCCTTGGCCAACATCACCCAATCGTCCGGGCCAATGGGGCCGACCCATTTGAACAGGGCTTCACGGTCCGGCAGGCGGGCCATCACGAACACGCCGTAACCGGGTTTTTCCAGGGCGAGCTTGTAGATTCGCTCCCATGGGAATCGCAGGGTGAGGTTGTAGGAAATGCCGGCGCGCTTGAAGGTCTCGCGCACGATGTCCACGGCGATGCCTTCGATGTTCTCTTCCTTGGCGAAGTTTTTGCCGTTTTTCGCCATGTTGTAAGGCGGGAAGTTTTCCGTCAGCAACACCAGGGCGGCGTCAGACGGTTCTTCGGCATGGGCTGAACCCGCCAAAAGCAGGGAGGTACTGGCAAGGGCAAGCAGCAGGTGTTTGAACATGAAGGTTACCGAAATCCATGGCAAGCGCAGAGAGTGCCCCGCGCCTGCCATGGTGTCCAGCAGCGTTTAGCGAACGACGATACCGCGCGCCGCCATGTAGGCCTTGGCCTCGGGCACGGTGTATTCGCCAAAGTGGAAAATGCTCGCAGCCAGTACGGCGCTGGCATGGCCTTCGGTCACGCCGTCGGCCAGGTGCTGCAGGTTGCCGACGCCACCGGAGGCGATCACCGGGATGCCCAGCGCGTCGCTGATGGCGCGGGTCACGCCCAGGTCGAAGCCGTTCTTCATGCCGTCCTGGTCCATGCTGGTCAGCAGGATTTCACCGGCGCCCAAGCCTTCCATCTTCATCGCCCACTCCACCGCGTCCAGGCCGGTCGGCTTGCGACCGCCGTGGGTGAAGATCTCCCAGCGCGGGGTTTCGCCCGGGCCGGAAACCTTCTTGGCGTCGATGGCAACGACGATGCATTGGGAGCCGAAGTGCTGCGCGGCTTCGCCGACAAACTCCGGGTTGAATACCGCCGCCGTGTTGATCGAGACCTTGTCCGCGCCGGCGTTGAGCAGGTTGCGGATGTCTTGCACGGTGCGCACGCCACCGCCCACGGTCAGCGGGATGAAGACCTGGCTGGCCATGCGCTCCACGGTATGCAGCGTAGTGTCGCGGCCGTCGACGCTGGCGGTGATGTCGAGAAAGGTAATCTCGTCGGCACCCTGCTCATCGTAGCGGCGGGCGATTTCCACCGGGTCACCGGCGTCGCGGATGTTCTCGAACTTGACGCCCTTGACCACGCGACCGTTGTCGACGTCCAGGCAAGGGATGATGCGTTTGGCCAGCGCCATGGTCAGTCCTCAGCCGTTGTAGGCGTCGCAGTAAGCCTGGGCTTCGGCGACGTCCAGGGTACCTTCGTAGATCGCGCGGCCGGTGATGGCGCCGATGATGCCGGGGGCCTTGGCGTCCAGCAGCGACTTGATGTCACCCAGGTTGTGAATACCACCGGAAGCGATCACCGGAATCCTGGTAGCGGCCGCCAGGGCAGCGGTGAACGGTACGTTGCAGCCCTGCATCATGCCGTCTTTGGCGATGTCGGTATAAACGATGGCGGACACGCCGTCGGCTTCGAACTGCTTGGCCAGGTCGATCACCTGCACGGTGCTGATCTCAGCCCAGCCGTCGGTGGCGACAAAACCGTCCTTGGCGTCCAGGCCGACGATGACCTTGCCCGGAAACGCGCGGCAGGCTTCGGCGACGAAGGCCGGGTCTTTGACCGCCTTGGTGCCGATGATCACGTAGCTCACGCCCGCCTTGACGTAGTGTTCGATGGTTTCCAGGGAGCGGATACCGCCGCCGATCTGGATCGGCAGGTTCGGGTAGCGCTTGGCGATAGCGGTGACCACTTCGCCATTGACTGGCTGGCCTTCGAAGGCGCCGTTCAAGTCCACCAGATGCAGGCGACGGCAGCCCCCTTCTACCCATTTGGCAGCCATGCTCACCGGGTCATCGGAGAACACGGTGGAATCTTCCATGCGGCCTTGGCGCAGGCGTACACAAGCGCCGTCCTTGAGATCGATAGCGGGGATAATCAGCATCTGGCAAACCTTATTCGATATTCAGCAATGCTTGGGAAATCAGGGTTTCTCAAGCGACCACAGGTCGCTTTCGATGCTTTCGAACCTTTCTTTAAGGAGCGTCTGCGTGTCGAAAATCGCCCTGTTGTAATAGTGCGGCGCAACTTCGGTGGTAAACAGCTCAAGAATCTCGGCGACCTCGAACGAGCCCAGGCTGAGCTCGAAGCGGTCTTCCATGAAGCGCTTGATCTTCTGCGTAGCCTCACGCTCCTGTTCGGGCGTGAGGTTCAGGATCGGCAGCTTCGGCTTCCTGGCCATCTACCAGCGACCGTCCCACGCCGCGAAGTTCTGCAGCAATTGCAGGCCATGGGTATGGCTCTTCTCCGGGTGGAACTGCACGGCAAAGCGCGAACCTTCGGCCAGTGCGGCGGCAAAATCGACGCCGTAATGCCCGCCACCCACTACCTGGCGCGGGTTACCGGCGGCGATGTAGTAGCTGTGCACGAAGTAGAAACGCGCCAGGTCCGGGATGTCGTGCCACAGCGGGTGATCCACTGTCTGGCTGACTTCGTTCCAGCCCATGTGCGGGACTTTCAGGTGGGCGCCGTCTTCGTGCAGGTCCTTGCCGAAGAACTTCACCTGGCCCGGGAACAGGCCGATGCAGTCGACGCCGTCGTTCTCTTCACTGCGATCGAGCAAGGCTTGCATGCCCACGCAGATGCCGAGGAACGGACGGTCCTGGCTGACTTCGCGCACCAGGCTGTCAAAGCCCAGGCGGCGGATCTCGGCCATGCAATCGCGAATCGCGCCAACGCCGGGGAATACCACCCGGTCGGCTTCGCGAATCACGCTGGCATCGCTGGTGATCAGCACCTTGCCGGCACCTACGTGCTCGAGGGCCTTGGCCACCGAGTGCAGGTTACCCATGCCGTAATCGATAACCGCGACCGTCTGCATTACAGGACGCCCTTGGTCGAAGGCATTTGCCCGGCCATGCGCTCATCCAGCTCGACGGCCATGCGCAGCGCGCGGCCGAAAGCCTTGAACACGGTTTCGATCTGGTGGTGGGTGTTGGTGCCGCGCAGGTTGTCGATGTGCAGGCTGACGAGTGCGTGGTTGACGAAACCCTGGAAGAATTCCTGGAACAGGTCGACGTCGAAGCCGCCCACGGTGGCGCGGGTGTAGGGCACGTGCATCTGCAGGCCTGGGCGGCCGGAGAAGTCGATGACCACACGCGACAGCGCTTCGTCCAGCGGGACATAGGCGTGGCCGTAGCGGCGGATGCCTTTCTTGTCGCCGATGGCCTTGGCAAACGCCTGGCCGAGGGTGATGCCCACGTCTTCCACCGTGTGGTGGTCGTCGATGTGCAGGTCGCCCTTGCTGACGATATCCAGGTCGATCAGCCCATGACGGGCGATCTGGTCCAGCATGTGCTCAAGAAAAGGTACACCGATATCAAATCGGGCCTTTCCGGTGCCATCCAGGTTGATCGAGGCTTTGATCTGGGTTTCCAGAGTGTCGCGCTCGACGGACGCCTTACGTTCGGCCATCACCAGCTCCGCAAAATCATTGGGCGAAAAAGGCAGCCATTATAGGGGCGCGGGCGCCAAACAGAAACATCGAAGGGGATAAGACTGACGAGTTGAAGCGAGGAATGTCGGGGATAGACATGTGCGTACATGTGAAAGCCAGCTCATGTGGGAGCTGGCTTGTGTGGGAGCTGGCTTGCCTGCGATGCAGACACCCCGGTCTTCCTGTATCACCGAGGCGCCCCCATCGCGGGCAAGCCCGGCTCCCACAGGAACCGTGCCCACAAAGTTCTTGCAGTGTTAGTGGAACAGTACGGCGGTTTTCTGCAGGGTGACCCACACGCCCCACGCCAACGGGATACCTACCACCAGCCAGGCCGCAATGGCCAATGGCACGCTGCCGGATGCGGCTTTCCATTCCAGGGAAGTGGTGGCATCCGCGCCTTTGTCGTGGCCCAGCGCCTGTTCGGCGGCCAGTTCGGCGTCGGTCATGAAGTACTTGTCGGCCACAGGGCGAACCAGCAGGTTGCAAAGGAAGCCCAGCACCAGCAGGCCAGCCAGGATGTACAGGGTGATGTCGTAGGCTGCGGCGCGCTCCACGCCGATGCTCAGCTGATACTCACGCAGGTAGTTCACCAGCACCGGGCCCAATACGCCCGCAGCAGCCCAGGCCGTCAGCAGGCGGCCGTGGATCGCGCCCACCATCTGGGTGCCGAACAGGTCGGCCAGGTAAGCCGGAACGGTCGCAAAACCACCGCCGTACATCGACAGAATGATGCAGAACGCCGCCACGAACAGCGCCACGTTGCCCAGGTGCCCCAGGTTCGGGATCAGCGCGTACAGGGCAAAGCCCAGGGCGAAGAACACGAAATAGGTGTTTTTACGGCCCAGGTAGTCGGAGAACGACGCCCAGAAGAACCGGCCACCGATGTTGAACAGACTCAACAGACCGGTGAAGCCCGCCGCGATCGCCGCGATGGACGCCAGTTGACCGGCGTCCAGCTGGCCGAACGGCACATCCACGCCCAGCAGCTTGCCGCCGAACACTTCCTGCAGCAGGGGCGAGGCCATGCCGAGGATACCGATACCGGCGGAAACGTTCAGGCACAGCACCAGCCATACCAGGCGGAACTGCGGGGTTTTCCAGGCCACGTTCACGTGGACGTGGCGGTGGGTGATCATCGCGTTGCTGGCTTTTTTCGCCGGAGCGGTCCAGCCCTCAGGCTTCCAGCCAGTCGGCGGAACACGGTAGGACAACGCGCCACCGATCATGAACACGAAGTAGATCGCAGCCATCACCAGAAAGCTCTGCCAAACGCCGACGCTGGTTGGCGTTGCGAAGTGGCCCATCAGCGCTGCCGCCAGGGGAGCACCGACCATCGCACCGCCGCCGAAGCCCATGATCGCCATGCCAGTGGCCATGCCGCGCTTGTCCGGGAACCACTTGATCAGGGTCGACACCGGCGAAATGTAGCCCAGGCCCAGGCCGATACCGCCAATGACGCCGGAGCCGATCCACATCAGCCAGATCTGGTGGGTGTAGATACCCAGCGCCGAGATCAACAGGCCGCCACACCAGCACAGCGCCGATACAACGCCCGCCTTGCGTGGCCCGGCATGTTCCAGCCAGCCGCCCCAGATCGCTGCCGAGCAGCCCAGGAAGATGAAGAACAGGGTGTAGATCCAGCCCAGCATGGAGATGGGCCAGTCGCATTGGGACGAGAAGACTTGCGCGATGAAGCTCATGTCCGGCGCACAGGCGACCGGCGCAGTAATGCCCAGTGCCTTGGACAGCGGCAGCCAGAACACCGAGAAGCCATAGGCCATGCCGATGCACAGGTGAATGGCCAGGGCGGCCGGTGGAACCAGCCAGCGGTTGAAGCCCGGCTTGGCGATGATGCGCTCCTTGGACAGGAACGCAGGCTGTGCGGCAGTATGGCCTGCCGCAGTGCTAGTGCTCATTGGTGTTTCCCCCAGTTATTAGTATGTGTCCGTCAGGCGCTCTCTCCCTCGACCTTGCACGCAAAGCGTTGGCCGTTGTTGTTGAGTAAAGCTCCTTTTAAACGCGACGCTATGTCGCAGACGACAGACGAACCTGCGCAGATTAGCACCAGTGGATGACAGAAAAACCAAACTGATATCACCTTTTTCGGGAAATCTGTTTTGTTTGACGCCAGAATCCCGTTCCCCGGGCGCTGGATACAATGTAACGATCCGGGCACTGACGTGAGCCGTCGGGCGTTATACTCTGCGGCTAAATTTTGAATTCGACATACAAGGACTCGCCCATGAAAGCGTTCGGCAAAATCCTGGGTCTGGTACTTCTCGGGCTGTTGCTGATCATTGTGGCCCTGGGCTTTGCCCTGACCCACCTCTTCGATCCCAACGACTACAAAGACGAGATTCGCCAGATTGCCCGCGACAAGGCCCACATCGAGCTGACGCTCAATGGCGATATCGGCTGGAGCCTGTTCCCCTGGCTGGGCCTGGAGTTGCATGAAGCCAGCGTGGCGACCATGACCAACCCGACCCAACCGTTCGCCGACCTGCAGATGCTCGGCCTGTCCGTGCGCGTGCTGCCGCTGTTGCGCCGCGAAGTGCAGATGAGCGACGTCCGTGTAGAGGGCCTGAACCTGCGCCTGAGCCGCGACAAGCAAGGCCACGGCAACTGGGAAGACATCGGCAAGAACGTGACCGAGACCACTGCCGGCACCCCGACGCCTGCTGAGAAACCGGCCGAAGCCGAGCCGGAGAAACCGCCAAAACCGATCCGCCTGGACATCGACAGCCTGACCATCAACAACGCCCGCGTTGAATACAACGATGAGCAGACCGGCAAGCAATACAGTGCCGAAAGCATCCAGCTGAGCGCCGGTGCCGTGCACGAAGGCGCCAGTATCCCGCTGAAGCTCACCGCCTTCCTGGGCACCAACCAGCCACTGATGCGCGTCAAGACCGAGCTGAACGGCAACCTGCGAATCCAACGCGCCCTCAAGCGCTACCAGTTCGAAGACATGAAGCTCAGCGGCGAAGCCACCGGCGAGCCACTGCAGGACAAGACCGTGACGTTCTCCACCCAGGGCCAGCTGCTGGTAGACCTGGCGGCCAACATTGCCGAGTGGACCAACCTCAAGCTGTCGGCCAACCAGCTGCGCGCCCTGGGCGAAGTGAAGGTCAATGACCTGAACAAAACCCCGCAAGTGAGTGGCGCCCTGTCCATTGCCCAGTTCGACCTGGCCAAGTTCCTCGACAGCATCGGCCACCCGCTACCGGCCATGGCCGAAGGCAGCCTGAGCAAAGTCGAACTGGTCAGCCGCCTCAAGGGCACGCCCACCAGCGTGGCCCTGGAAGACTTGAACCTTAAGCTCGATGGCAGCACCTTCACCGGCCGCGTCGCTGTGGATGATTTCGCCAAGCAGTCCCTGCGCGTGCAACTCAAGGGCGACACCTTCAACGCCGACAACTACCTGCCGGCCAAGTCCGAGTCCGCCAAGGGCGCCAGCGCCGCACGCCAGGCCGAAGTGCAGAACAGTGAAGCCGGCGCCATGGCGGCCGGGGGCACCACACCGTTGCCGGACGCACCGACCAAAGGCGCCTGGAGCACTGACAAGCTGCTGCCCCTGACGCGCCTGCGCACCCTGGATGTGAACGCCGATTTGTCCTTCGGCCAACTGACCCTGAGCAAACTGCCGATCCAGAACGCCGCGTTGAAAGCCTCCGGCATCGATGGTCAGCTCAAGCTCGACACCCTCAGTGGCGGGCTCTATAACGGCACCTTCCAGGCCAACGGTTCGCTCGATGTACGCCAGGACATTCCGGTACTCGCGCTGCAAAGCCATATCAAGCAAGTGCCGGTTGAACGCATCCTGCAGGCCCAAGGGCAGAACCCGCCGGTGAAGGGCCAGATCACCCTCGACAGCAACCTGACCGGCCGTGGCAACAGCCAGAAGGCACTGATCGACAGCCTCAACGGTACGGCAAGCTTTGTGATCAACAACGGCGTGCTGCTCAACGCCAACCTTGAACAGCAACTGTGCACGGGCATCGCCCTGCTCAACCGCAAGACATTGAGCGCCACGCCGCAAGGCAAGGACACCCCGTTCCAGGAACTGCGCGGCAACCTGACGTTCCGCAATGGCGTGGCCAACAACCCGGACCTGAAAGTCCGCATCCCTGGCCTGACTGTCAACGGCAACGGCGACGTCGACCTGCGCGTGCTGGGCATGGACTACCGCGTTGGCATCATCGTCGAAGGCGACCAGCGCGACGTGCCAGACCCGGCTTGCCAGGTCGGCTCCAACTTCCAGAACATCGAAGTGCCGCTGCGCTGCCGCGGCCCGCTGGAACTGGGCGCCAAGGCTTGCCGACTGGACAAGGACGGCTTGACCCAGGTCGCTATCAAGGCGGCCGGCAACAAGCTCAGCGACAAGCTGGAAGAGAAGCTCGACAAGGTCAACCCGCAACTTAAAGACGCTTTGAAGGGCCTGTTCAAGCGATGAGAAACGAGCAGTTTTCAACGGCGGTGCTGGACTGGTACGACCGCCACGGTCGCCATGATCTGCCCTGGCAACAGGGCATCACGCCCTACCGGGTGTGGGTCTCGGAGATCATGCTGCAACAGACCCAGGTGAGCACCGTGCTCAATTACTTCGACCGTTTCATGGCCTCGCTGCCGACGGTCGAAGCACTGGCCGCCGCACCGGAAGATGAAGTGCTGCACCTGTGGACCGGCCTGGGTTACTACACCCGGGCGCGCAACCTGCAGAAGACCGCCAGGATCGTGGTGGCCGAGTACGGCGGCGAGTTTCCCAAGGACGTCGAGAAGCTTACCGAGCTGCCTGGCATCGGCCTGTCCACGGCAGGCGCAATCGCCAGCCTGAGCATGGGCCTGCGGGCGCCGATCCTCGACGGCAACGTCAAGCGCGTGCTGGCGCGCTTTACGGCGCAGGAGGGTTACCCAGGCGAGCCGAAGGTGGCCAAGCAGCTGTGGGCCACCGCAGAGCGCTTCACGCCCCATGATCGCGTCAACGCCTACACCCAGGCGATGATGGACATGGGCGCCACTCTCTGCACCCGCAGCAAGCCCAGCTGCCTGCTGTGCCCGCTGGAAAAAGGCTGCGAAGCCCACATGCTCGGCCTGGAGACGCGCTACCCGATCCCCAAGCCGCGCAAGACCATCCCGCAAAAACGCACACTGATGCCGATGCTGGCCAATGCCGAGGGCGCGATCCTGCTTTACCGTCGCCCGTCCACCGGCCTGTGGGGCGGCCTGTGGAGCCTGCCGGAGCTGGATGACCTGCAAGACCTGGAACACCTCGCCAACCAGCACGCGCTGGAGCTGGGCACGCAGCAGGAACTACCGGGGCTGATCCACACCTTCAGCCACTTCCAGCTAGCCATCGAACCCTGGCTGGTCCGGGTCGAGGAAAGCGCCCATCACGTGGCCGAGGCCGACTGGCTCTGGTATAACCTCGCCACCCCGCCGCGCCTGGGCCTTGCCGCCCCGGTGAAAAAACTGCTGAAGCGCGCGGCCGATGTATTGAATGCAGGAGAGTCGTCATGACCCGCACCGTAATGTGCCGCAAGTACAAAGAAGAATTGCCAGGCCTGGAACGCCCTCCGTATCCGGGCGCCAAGGGCCAGGATGTGTTCGATCACGTCTCCGCCCAGGCGTGGGCCGACTGGCTGAAACACCAGACCCTGCTGATCAACGAAAAACGCCTGAACATGATGAATGCCGAAGATCGTAAATATCTGGCAGGCGAGATGGACAAGTTCTTTTCCGGCGAAGATTACGCCAAGGCCGATGGCTACGTTCCACCTGCTCAATAATTGATCAAAAACCGGGGTCAGCACGTAAGCGACGGTAATAATTAAATATTTTTCGAAAACTTGCTTGACGACCCCCTGAAAAACCCGTTTAATGCGCCCCGTTGCCCAGATAGCTCAGTCGGTAGAGCAGGGGATTGAAAATCCCCGTGTCGGCGGTTCGATTCCGTCTCTGGGCACCACCTTCAGCTTTCAGGTGGTGTCAACATCACGTGAAAGCACACAGAAAACCCGCCTAGTGCGGGTTTTTTGTTGCCTGAAAAAAGTCGAACCCGACCATTACGAACGCATTCGTAAAAAGACCCGGGGCATTTCCGATAAAGCTCTGCACATCACGTCCGGGTTCAGGTGACCCTGCTGGAGTGATATGATTCCGCCAGTTGGGATTTTTCCTACAGCCACATCTGACAAAAACTCCTGACCGCATCTCAGCACGGTCAGCGCTCGGCGATCCAAACACGAAGTGCAGGCAAGAAAAGCATAGCGCCGTAAACGCTGCCGGGCATGCAACTCTCCTCACTGGACGCCCGCGTACCTTGTGGTAACACCCATCATTGTCACCTTGGATTCATTTCGCTGGCACAGCTCTACTTGACCAGCCATTAGGGAAAGCTCCTTTGACCGCCTTTTCGCCCCCCCCTTTAGTAGTCGATCTTGATGGCACCCTGCTACGCTCCGACTTGCTTCTGGAAACAGGCATGGCCTATGTGCGCCTTCAACCGTTAAAACTGCTCAAGCCTCTCGGATGGCTGGCCAAGGGCAAAGCAACCCTCAAGGAAGGGCTTGCCTGCGCAACCAATATGGATATCAGTGTGCTGCCCTATGACCCGGAGGTCATTGCGCTAATCAAGCTGGAACGCAGCAACGGACGCCGCATCGTGCTGGCAACTGCCAGTCACTACACGCTGGCAGAACGTATCGCAGAGCATCTGCAACTGTTTGACCAAGTGCTGGCATCTGACGGTGAACGGAACCTGTCTTCCCATCGCAAGCGCGACTTACTGGTTGAACATTACGGCGAACAGGGCTTCGATTACGCAGGTAACTCCAGCGACGACCTTCCTGTGTGGTCAAAAGCTCGCAAGGCCTACGTCATCAACCCAGAAAACGGCGTAGAGCGGCGCGCAAAAGCTCAAGGCAACGTAGAACAAGTCATCCACTCCAATCCTGGGGGCGCCAAGGATTGGCTGAAGGCCTTACGCCTACACCAATGGATGAAAAACCTGTTGATCTTCGTTCCGCTGCTGGCAGCCCATCAGCTCACCAATTTCACGCTGTTATGGCAGGGCATACTGGCATTCATACTGTTCGGGCTATGCGCCTCCAGCGTCTACCTGCTCAACGACCTGCTGGATCTTGCCGACGACCGCCACCATGCAACCAAGCGCAAACGCCCCTTTGCAGCAGGACGCCTATCGATAAAGTCGGGGCTGCTTACCTTCCCGCTGCTACTGATTGGCGCATTTTCCGGCGCCGCCTTATTGCTGCCCTGGCAGTTCGCTGCAACACTCCTGGCTTACTACGTCTTGACCCTGGCCTATTCGCTGTCATTGAAGCGACACATGGCAATCGACGTTATAGCCCTGGCGAATCTGTACACCATTCGCCTGATAGCGGGCGCGGCAGCATTCAGCCTCGCCCTAACCTTCTGGATGCTTGCGTTCTCAATGTTCATGTTCCTCAGCCTGGCACTGGTCAAGCGCTATGCAGAGCTGCATGAAGCGCGACACAAGGGACGTACCGGAAAAACCCGAGGACGAGGCTACTACCCCTCGGACCTTGAAATGATTTCATCTCTGGGAGCAGCCTCCGGCTACCTCGCAGTTATGGTGTTGGCGCTGTACATCCATGACCAGACAGACAGCGGGCTTTACGCTCACCCCCAATTGATCTGGATCTCCTGCCCGCTGCTACTGTTCTGGATAACGCGCGTTTGGATGCTCACCCATCGCGGGCAAATGCATGACGACCCGGTAGTTTTTGCCATTCGTGATCGTGTCAGCCTGATCGTCGGTGCGCTGTTCGGTCTCGTGTTCTGGATTGCAGCATGAGTGATTCTCTCTACTCATGGGGACGGTACCCCTACGCACCACAAACTGCGCACGCCTGTAGCTGGCGCAGCGAACTTCCAGGCCTGCTCACGGAGCTGGCCGAAGCCCATGGCAGCACCCTGCCTTATGGCAATGGGCGCAGCTATGGCGACAGCTGTCTTGCCAGCAGCAGCCAAGCACTGCATGTGCGCAGTCTGGACCGTTTTATCCACGTCGATTGGCAACAGGGGATCGTGGTGGCCGAAGCCGGTGTCACGCTGGCCGAAATCCTCGCCATGGCGATTCCCAATGGCTGGTTCCTCTGCGTTACCCCCGGCACCCAGTTCGCCACCTTGGGGGGAGCCATTGCCAACGACGTACACGGCAAAAACCACCATGTGCGCGGCACCTTTGGCAATCACGTTCGGCGCTTTGGCCTATTGCGTCACGAACAAGGCATTCTGACCTGCTCACCAACAGAGAATACTGATCTGTATGCCGCAACTATTGGCGGGCTAGGCCTGACCGGGATAATCGCCTGGTCGGAAATCCAGCTGATGCCAATACGCAGCAGCCAGATTGATAGCAGCGTGGTGCGCTTCAGCAATCTGGCAGAGTTCTTCACCCTCTCCGCGGAACTGGACCCTCAACATGAGTACAGCGTCGCCTGGATAGACTGCCTGGCCAAAGGCGCTCACGCAGGGCGCGGCGTATTCATCGTCGGTGACCATGCGCCCTACGGCTCGCTGGAGGTCGATGCGCGCACCAAGCTTCAGGTGCCCCTCACGCCTCCTGTTTCACTGATCAACAACTTGTCGCTACGCGCTTTCAACGAAGCTTACTGGCGTAGCCATCCCGCCCAGCACACCTTCAAGCGCAGCAGTTACGACGCCTTCTTTTATCCATTGGATCGCCTTCTGCACTGGAATCGAATCTACGGCCGCAAAGGTTTTCAACAGTATCAATGCGTGATCCCCGATGCGACGGCGCAAGCGGCAACGAAAGAGCTGTTGAGGGTGATTGCTGAGTCAGGCCAAGGGTCCTTTCTTGCCGTGCTCAAGCGTTGTGGAGACATCGCCTCACCGGGCTTGATGTCATTCCCGCTGCCGGGCACTTCACTGGCCCTGGACTTTCCACAAAAGGCCAGCCTTGCAGCACTTTTCACCCGCCTGGACGCCATCGTCCTCGAGGCGGGAGGGCGGCTGTACCCCGCGAAAGATGCCCATATGACCGGCATCGATTTCCGCCAGGCGTACCCAGCCTGGGAGCAGCTTGAAGCCCTGCGCGACCCTTCTTTGATGTCCCGCTTTTGGAACCGAGTTATCACATGAAACGAGTTTTGATTGTTGGCGCAACATCCGCTATTGCAACAGCCTGCGCACGCCTGTGGGCAGAGCAAGGCGCGGAGTTTTTCCTGGTCGCCCGCGATAGCGAAAAACTTGAGCAGACCCGCGCCGACCTGCTTGCACGCGGAGCCAAAGTTGCCACTTCCTACACCATGGATGCTGCCGATTTTTCCAGTCATGCCGACATGGTTGAACAGTGTCGCGTGGCCATGCAGCAGATTGATATCGCTCTGATCGCGCATGGGACACTGCCAAGTCAGCAGGCCTGCGAACAGGATGTCGAGCTAGCCCTCAGAGAGTTCGCCATCAACGGAACCTCCGTTATCAGCCTTCTCACCCTATTGGCAAAACAGTTCGAAACCCAGCATTGCGGGACACTCGCCGTGATCTCCTCGGTTGCCGGCGACCGCGGCCGCCCATCCAATTATCTGTATGGCACTGCCAAGGCAGCGGTCTCGACCTTCTGCGAAGGCCTGCGCGCCCGTTTATACAAGGTCGGGGTACATGTGATCGATATCAAACCAGGCTTTGTGGACACCCCGATGACGCGAGGCCTGCCATTGCCCGCCCCGCTGGTGGTCAAGCCCGAGCAGATTGCGAAACGCATCGTCAAGGGCATTGAGAACAACACAGACGTCCTGTACGCCCCTGGATTCTGGAAAGCAATAATGCTGATCATAAAGCTGGTACCACAATTTATTTTCAAAAAAACAAACCTGTAAGTTTCTGGCTCACATCACCCTCAACTTTAGTCTTTCCATCATCAGACTGGCTTGCGACAGGACAAAGCTTTAAATGAATCACCTAAAGAAAGCCAACTCAACCTTGTTCTTTGTTTTCATAGCAGCCTTTATCTTCCTGTGCTTTTTCTTTTACGACGATTTATGGTCGGCTTTAGGCGTCCAAATAGTAAAGCCCATCTTCAATGACACACGCGTCATTACGGCCGGGGCAGAGTCCTACTACCAAGGCTTCGACCCACTGGTCAACAACCCGATGATGTGGTCGAAGAACCCGATGAACTACCCGAGAGTTTGGCATACTCTTTTCTACTTCGGGCTCAACCAAAGCCATACCCTGCTGATCGGCTATTTGATGTTGGCTTTTTATTTAGTCGCTCTTTTCATGCTGCTCAGGGTCAGCCAAAACACGCTTTCCAATTTTTTAATTACCTGTTGCGCGATATCACCTGCAGCCATGCTCGGTGTCGAAAGGGGAAACATCGATTTATTGATATTCCTGATGGTTACCGCAGCAGCCGTTCATGTAAATAAGCGCCCTCTACTTTCAGCATTGATCTTGATGGCTTCAACCGTTCTGAAAATATTTCCCTTTTTCTGCCTGCCGATCATTGTCCTGGCATCGAAAAAAAGAAACCTGATCAGGATTTTCATTGTTTCAACCGTCGCCTGCCTGGCCTACTTTGCCTTTACCTATCAAGACCTGATTCTGATCAGTCACTCTACACCAAGAGCCGGCGACCTCTCCTACGGAAGAAGCGTTTTCGCAAATCGCTTGAAAGGGAATATCCCGGAGCACTTTTCAATTTACGTTGATATCGTCATCAATACATTGTTCCTCATCGCGTCGGGGCTCGCGTACTTCGTCAGCAAGAAACTGCTGCCGAGCAGCTCGCAAGAGTTCAACGCCCTGGAAGGAAAAGGCTTTTTTCTTACAGGCGCCCTGATTTATGTCGGCACTTTCTTTATTGGAAACAACTGGGACTATCGCCTGATTTTTCTGATGCTGACGATTCCAGCACTGGCATCCGCACTCAACATTTTTTCAAGCCGCACAGCTCGCTTCTGCACACAGGTTTTCATAACAGCCGTGCTGCTGTCATTCTGGTACCTGTTTTTTGCACGATACCTGGACGGTTTCCTGGCTGCGCGAATTGCCCTTTATTGCTTTGATGAGGCTGTCGACTGGGTGATCTATATTCTGTGCCTTTCTTTCCTCTTCAAATATTTGAGCCTTGGGTTTAAAAAATGAACTTAAACAGCAAGATACTATTACCGGGCGGGGCAGGCCTGGTCGGCCAGAATCTAATAGCCAGGCTCATAGCAAGAGGCTACAAAAACATCGTTGTGCTTGATAAGCATCGCGCAAACCTTGCTACGCTAAAGAAAACCCAGCCTACGATTGAAGCTATATATGCTGACTTGGCTGTCGCGGGGGACTGGCAACAGCATTTTTCCGGTGCCGACGCTGTTGTCATGCTTCAAGCGCAAATCGGTGGAAACGATTTTCAAGAATTTGTGCGCAACAACATAGATTCCACACGACTCATACTTGAGCAGATCAAGGTTAATGACATTCCACGCCTTGTACACATCAGTTCTTCTGTCGTTGTGTCTGTCGCGGATGACTTTTATACACAAACCAAGACTACTCAAGAGCAAATGGTGCTGGAGAGCGGTATCCCTTGCCCGATACTGCGTCCGACACTGATGTTCGGTTGGTTTGATCGCAAGCATCTTGGCTGGCTTTCCCGCTTCATGAAAAAAGTGCCTGTATTCCCTATCCCGGGAGACGGACGCTACATGAGACAGCCCCTCTATGTTGGCGACTTTTGCAACATAATCATCAGTTGCCTGGCGTCATCTTCGGCCACCGGAATATTCAATATCTCGGGGCATGAAAAAATCGATTACATTGACATCATCCGTGAAATCAAACGCGCTACAAAAGTCAATACCCTTATCGCGCGCATTCCTTATTCGCTCTTTTATGGTCTGCTGTGGGTGTGGGCTATCTTTGATAAAAACCCACCCTTCACCACGCAACAGCTCGCGGCATTAAGCGCGAAGGATGAATTCGAAATCATTGATTGGCCGACACTCTTTGATGTTTCCTATACTCCGTTCTCTCAAGCTGTGGACGAAACATTCAACCATCCCATTTATAGCAAGGTAGAACTGGAGTTTTGAGTATGGGACAGCGCATTGCCGTACTCGGCGCAGGCCCCATGGGTCTCGCCGTGGCTTACCAGCTGGCAAAAGATGGACATAAGCCTGTCTTGTTCGAAGCCGATGATCGTGTCGGCGGGATGACAGCATGCTTTGACTTCGGCGGGCTGGAAATTGAGCGCTACTATCACTTTCACTGCATTTCAGATCATGCATTCCTGGCCATGCTGGATGAGTTGGGCCTGGCCGGAAAAATGCGCTGGGTCGAAACCAAAATGGGCTATTGGTACCAGAACCAGCTGCAGCCGTGGGGCAACCCTATTGCCTTGCTGAAGTTTCGTGGCCTCGGGCTGATCGCGAAAATTCGTTATGGACTCCACGCATTCCTGTGTACGAAACGCAACGACTGGACCCCGCTCGACAATGTCGAAGCTTCCGGATGGATTCGCCGCTGGGTCGGCGAACAAGCGTGGGAAGTACTATGGCGCCGCCTGTTTGACTACAAATTCTACAACTATGCGAACGGGCTCTCAGCGGCGTGGATATGGAGTCGAATTCGACGGATTGGCCGCTCTCGCTACAGTTTGTTCCGAGAAAAGCTGGGCTACCTCGAAGGCGGCTCAACGACGCTGCTGCAGGCAATGAAAGCAGAAATCGAGGCGCTGGGCGGAGACGTACACCTGGGTGCAAAGGTTGATTGCGTCCACATCAGCGATGGCCAAGTCAACAGCGTAGAAGTTGCCGGTATGCAACACGTCTTTGATAAGGTGATAAGCACTGTGCCACTGCCCTATGTGCCGCACATCATGCCGGGCCTGCCTGTCGAAATACTGGAAAAATTCCGCGCGCTCAAAAATATCGCGGTCGTCTGTGTGATTGCCAAACTGCGCAAGCCACTCACTGAAAATTTCTGGCTGAACACCAATGATCCGGACATGGATATTCCAGGCCTGGTCGAGTACTCCAACCTTCGTCCTCTGGATCAATCGATCGTCTACGTCCCGTTCTATATGCCCGGGGAACACCCGAAGTTTTCTGAACCAGACCAAGTGTTTATAGATAAGGTCCGTGCGTACTTGCAAAAGATAAATCCTGAACTTGGTGCTGACGACTTTATTGATATTCGCGCAAGTCGTTATCGTCATGCCCAACCTATCTGCGATCCGGCATATCTGGAACATCTGCCACCCGCAGCGCTACCCGTACGGGGATTGTGGGTTGCGGACACATCCTACTACTACCCTGAAGACCGGGGGATCTCCGAAAGCATTGGGTTCGGCAGACAATTAGCCAAGGATGCTGCTGCGTGCTAAACCAGTTCAGATCAAAGCAATTCATAATGTTTTTGCTGGTGGGCGGCTTTGCCGCCAGCATTAACTTTGGATCGAGAATTATTTATAGCCATTGGGTAAATTTTTCAACATCGGTAGTAGCGGCCTATATAACAGGCATGGTAACCGCCTTCATACTCTCCAAGATTTTTGTCTTCACGGAGAGTACGCGGGCAGTTCGTCATTCCATTATGTATTTCGTACTGGTCAACTTAATTGCTATTTTGCAGACATTAGCCATTAGTCTTTTTCTTGCGTATTACGCACTGCCCGCGTTAGGCGTGGCTCATTTCATCAAAGAAATATCCCATGCCATAGGTGTCATTGTCCCCGTGTTCACCAGCTATCTGGGCCATAAGCACTGGTCGTTCAAGTAAGAGCGACCACGGTCTGCCAATGAATCACGGCAAAGCAAATGCTCAGCCATCCGAAGCGGGAGCGACCGATCCTATGAGCGCTACCCGCTGCCCGCTCACTTGAGCAAAAACACCATCAGCGGGTTGTCGTTCAAGCGCCCTTCGAAACTCGGCGCCATTGTCTCCATGGGCGTCCCGCTCAACAGTACGGCCTCCTTGCGCGACACAATGACCCACGATGGCCGAGGCAGCGTCGCCAGCTTCTCAAGCTCGTTACGCCCGACAAACAGCGGCTGCTCGTCGTCATCCAGGTTCATCATGTAGCGCACCGCCCAGGTGTCTCGACCCAGGTGGACAAACACCAACGGCCCGGGCGTCGACACGCGAAGCGCCTCAACCTGGCGGACAAACTGTCGCGTATCGAATTGCAGGTCCTTGGACGGCTCTACCACTGTCACCAACAGCAACCATTGCGCCGCCAGTGCAATCAGGCTGAGCCACACCAACCGGCCCGCCCGCCGCCACGCAATCAACGCCGCGACTTGCAGGATCACCAAACCTCCAATCAGCAGCGGCAACGAAACGTCAGGCCAGTAACCATGCTTCTGCCACCCGTGCCGGCAGACAAACACCACAACCACGCACAACGCCGGTAGCGCGGCGACAAGCCATTCATAGCATCGGCGCACGCCAATCAACCAGCCTTGCGCCTGGAGCAGCCCATAGGCGGCGACAGCGGCAAACATCGGGACCATCGGCAGGATGTAGTAGGCGCGTTTGAAGTGCGGCACCGACAGCCCGAGCAGAATCATCAGGCCGCATGCGCCGAGGCGCAGCATCAGTTGCAGATCATTATTTGCCCACCGCTCAGGCCAACGATGACGCAGCGCAATCAACGTGGCCAACGCCAGCGGCACTACCGGGAAATAGCGATACAGGCTCAGTTGGAAGTAGAAGTAGAACGGCTCGCCAATTTCATCCAGGCGCCCTCCTACCTGCATCTTGTACACAGCATCGGCAAAGGCATCGCCGCCACTGATGCGCGCCAGCTTCATCAAGGCCCACCAACACGCCGCGAGCAAAGCCAAACCGACGGCCCCGTGGATCAATACCTGCTTGACCCGCTCCCCGGGCTTGCCCAACGCCCAGTACACACACACCACACCGCAAACCTCGATCAACCCCAACGGCCCGCGAATCGCAAACGCCAGGACAAACAGCGGGAACACCGCCAACTGCCTCAAGCGCGAACCCAGGCGCTCACCACTGTGCAGCAGGTAGAAACTGCCCACACACAGCAGCGCGACCATCTGATCCAGACACACCGAGCGCGATTTTTCGAGCAGTTGAGTCGTGAGCAACGTCAACAAGACGGTGAGCAGCGCCCAAGGGCGACCGGACGGCGCCAGCAAGCGATAGATCAGAGCAACCACGCCCGCCGAAGCGAGTGCCGTGGGCAGCACGTTCGCCAAGTGGTTAGGTGCGCCAAACAGGCGGGCAAATACAAAGCTGAAGAAGGTCGCGGTGCCGGGATAGTCCGCGTAGGGCTGGCCGTAGGTGGTGGGGAAAAGGCTCGCGCCATGGCGAAACATTTCCTGCAGGAACAGCGCCCAGCGCCCGTCAAACCCTTGGGGCTGCTGGTCCCAGATGCCCAGGGTAAACAGCAACAAAGCAATCAGGAAAATGCCCAGAGACTCCAGGCGAAAGCGGTTGCGGTGGTCCATCGGCTGTCCTTTCAGGTTGGGTGCGCTGACGCATGTTGCCGATGGCAACCCTGAATAACGCCTGAACAAACCCGAACAATTGCGGGTTTACCGACCTGCGGGCCACACAAGTATCGGAATCAACCGGATGTAGAGTAGCTCTCCCACCAGCTCGACGAGGGTTTGCAGGATCACCACCGTTGCAGCCAACCCACGCACGTCCTCGGGCAAGGCCAATGCCAGCGGCAACACCACCAGCGAGTTGCGGGTGGACGCGCTGAAGGTCACCGCCCGCGCCGTCGTCGCAGGCAATGCAAACAGCCGCGAAGCCAACACACCCATCAACGGCGCCAGCAGCAAGAAACCGATGTACACCGGGACCACTGGCAACAACAGGGCGATATCCCGTACCACCGAGGTGATCTGAGAACCAATCACCACAAACAGCACGAGCGCCATCGCCGGCACCGGCAGCCAGGCCCAGGCGTCGTTCCACGCATTGATAACCCTGGATCGCCGCGCCAGGGACGTGGTCAGCACCGCCAACACCATGGGCACCACAATCAGCAGCAGAAACGCCTCGACAAACGGCCCGACCGCCACCACCACCTCCGATTCCGCCCCCAGCATGAAACCCAGGTACACCGGTAACAGCAGCAGTTGCAGCAGCAACAGCACCGGCGTCGCCGCCAACATCAATCGCGAATCGCCCTTGCCGATATGGGTGAACACCACCACGTAGTCGATACACGGCGTGAGCAACACCAGCAAAGCCCCGACCAGCAGCGCCGGGCGCTCCACGAGCCCACGGGTCAGTACCCAGACCAGCAACGGCACAAGAATGAAATTGGCCAGCAAAAGGGCGGATATGAAGCGCTTGTTACTCAACCCTTCGCGCAAATCAAGAAAGGGGATCTGCAGGAACATGGCGTACATCAACAGGGCGATAGCCGGCGTGACCAGCATGCCGAGACCATGGGCCACAGAAGGGACAAGCAGGCCGAACAGGACGGCCAGGAAGACGGTGGCGAAGTAGACGGGGATCTGATTGCGCTCGAGGGTGTCGCGGGTCATAGGCTGACTCTGCTGGATCGAAAGAACATCAGCCTAAGCATCCAACAGGTCGAGGTCGAGCAACGTCCATTTTTTTGCGCAAAGACTCCGCCAAATTTGCTAATTTCGGGAACTGATAAAAAGCGCGCGGGCCTTCAAACCCACATCGAAAGCGTACATACCGAGCCGCCCTATGAATCTGCCAGCCCAACCTGCTCCCGAAACATTTCGCGAGCCCGCTGCCGATGGTCACCTCCTCGGTGGTTTCACATGGCGCCATGTCCGCACAGACCTGACGCGCCCCGTCGTGATCATCAACGCCGCCACCTCCGTGCGTTGCCGCCACTACTCACGCTTCGCGGACTACCTGTTTGCCAACGGCTTTGACGTCATCACGTACGACTACCGTGGCATCGGCGAGTCGCGGGCCGGCTCGCTGCGGGGGTTCAAGGCGTCATGGTCGGATTGGGGCGTGCTGGATTTCGAGGCGATGCTTCAGCGCGCGCAGCGGGAGTTTCCCGGGCAGCCGATTGATGTGGTCGCTCACAGCTTTGGCGGGTGCGCCGCAGGGTTGGGCGCTTCGGGGGCGGCGATTCGGCGGATCGTGACAGTGGGCGCGCAGTTCGCCTACTGGCGTGATTATCAGGCGAGCGGGCGCTGGAAAATGTTCGGCAAGTGGCATGTGGTGATGCCACTGGTGACAGCCGTGTGCGGCTACTTTCCCGGCAAGCGCATGGGCTGGCTGGAAGACACACCAGCCGGCGTGGTACGGGACTGGAGCACGCCAACGCCCACCTATGAAACGCGGCCCAGCGGGCGTGCCTTGGGCGACCTGCCCTTCGCCCGGGTGAAGGCACAGGTACTGGCGATCAGCATCACCGACGACCCATTCGGAACGGTGGCGGCTGTCGACCGCTTGCTGGGGTATTTCAAGAACAGCGAACGCACTCACCTGCGCATCGCCCCGCAGGACATTGGCGAAAAAGAGGTCGGGCATTTCGCATTTTTCCGCAGCCAGTATCAGGACCGTTTGTGGCCAATCGCACTGGCGTGGTTGCAACAGGGTGAGCTGGCACACGGCACGCCCGGGCGCCGGGTGACGGAACGCATCTAGAAGCCCTTGGGATTTGTGCCAACCTGCGCTTCAATACGCCACCCAGATACACACCTCAGGACGTTGAGCCCATGGCTTCGCCGAACAAGCAGCAAAAACGCGCCCACCGGGCAAAGGCCAAGGCCAAGCAGAACCGCACCCAACGCGCCGTCGCGACCAAGCCGGATGCCTTTGCCGGCGATGACAGCCGCATTGACCTTGAGTCGGTGGATTTGACCGAGTTGTTCGTAGAGATGCGCACCGCCAGCGAGATCAGCCAGCAGGCATTGTGCGCCGCATTCCTGTCCCACCCGTTGCTGGCCGTGGTGTTGGAGCAGGAAGGCGAAGAGGAAGCCACCGATTTCATTCTGGCGGCATTGATCGAGTACCGGCAGTGGGCCACCGACACCGAGGATGAAGCCGCGGCGCTGGCATGGATTGAGTCGCCGCAGTTCCAGGCGGACTACGTCGCAGCCTCCCAAGCCCTGACCAACCCAGCAGACTGACGCAAAACCCAATGTGGGAGCGGGCTTGCTCGCGAATGCGGATTGACAGTCACAAGATGTACTGACTGATCCACCGCATTCGCGAGCAAGCCCGCTCCCACATTTTTGACCGCATTTCGTCAGTTGAGTACCGCAGCACCCACGCGCTGGGCCTTGCGACGGCTCGCCACAATCAGCCCCGCCGCCACCACCAACACGCTCAAAATCCCGGTCGCGATGATCTCGACCCGGTGCGCTTCCTGGAACAGCATGATGGTCAGCGTGCCCACGATGAACACCATCACCGCGTAGGTCAGGCCTGGGAACAGCCACATCTTGAAGACAATCTTCTCACCCGCCGCCGTGCGCTTCTGACGCATGCGCAGTTGCGAAACCGCGATCACCAGGTACACCAGCAGCGCAATGGCGCCAGAGCTGGCCAGCAGGAATTCGAACACCGCAGCAGGTGCCACGTAGTTGGCGAATACCGCCAGGAACGCTGCACCGGTCGACAGCAGAACCGCCCAGTAAGGCGTGCCGCTCTTGTTGGTGCGTTTGGCCACGGCCGGGGCGTCACCGCGACGGCCCAGGGAGAACAGCATGCGCGATGCGGTGTACAGCGCCGAGTTGAGGCAACTGGTCACGGCCACCAGGACCACCAGGTCGACGATCAGCTTCGCATTCGGGATGCCCATACGCTCCAGCACGGTCTGGTAGGAACCCACGGCTGCCAGGGTCGGATCGTTCCATGGCACCAGGGACACCACGATGAAGATCGACAGCAGGTAGAACAAACCAATCCGCCAGATCACCGAGTTGGTGGCCTTGGTGATTTGCTGGCCCGGGTTCTTCGACTCGGCGGCCGCGATGGTCACAATCTCGGTGCCCATGAAGGAGAACATGGTGGTCAGGATGGCGGCCAATACTGCGCCCATGCCGTTTGGCATGAAGCCCTGGGTGTCGAACAGGTGCGAAACGCCGCTGACCTGGCTGGTGGGCAAGAAGCCGAAGATCGCTGCCAGGCCCAGGATCACGAAGCCGACAATCGCCACTACCTTGATCAACGCGAACCAGAACTCGAACTCGCCGTAGTTCTTCACGCTGAACAGGTTGGTTGCCGTCAGCAACAAGGTAATGACCAGGGTAAACACCCAGATGGCCACGTCAGGGAACCAGGCATGCAGGATGGTTGCAGCGGCGTTGGCTTCCAGGGGAATCACCAACACCCAGAACCACCAGTACAGCCAGCCGATGGTGAAACCGGCCCAGTGACCGATCGCGCGGTCGGCATAAGTAGAGAACGAACCGGTGTCGGGAGACGCCACGGCCATTTCGGCCAGCATGCGCATCACCAGCACCACCAGGGTGCCCGCTGCGGCATACGCCAGCAGTACGGCGGGCCCGGCGGCAGCAATCGCGTGGCCGGAGCCGACAAACAAACCGGCACCAATAACGCCGGCAATCGACAGCATGGTGACGTGACGCGGTTTGAGCCCCTGTTCGAGGTCATTGGAGCTTTGCGTACTACTCATTGACACACCTTTGCGAGGAATTGCGAAAACGGTCCGCCCGGCCTGCAGTCTTTCTCGTGAAAAGAATCCAACAGGGCGTTCTTTATTTTTTACGCAAGATTTGCGCCAAAATGTTACAGAGCCGCGATTGACGCGGGCTGCAGCGCACTTCAACAGCAATCGCAAGTCCTTGAGAACAATGGCATTCCGCTATAGCGTTACCGTGCGACCCACTTTAAAGACGAACGAGCGCACCAAAAACACACACAAAAAGTACGTGACGCCCCATAAAAGGGCTGATACGTACCGTTTGCCCGGTTAACCCTTCCAACACCCGTCCAAAGCTGGCACCATCGCGCCCTTTTTTACGCGAAACCTGCGGGTTTTCGGGTTCAAACGGCTGTTTGGTTGTTGATGGCGCGACACGCTGCTGTGCCGATGCGACACCCTGCCGCAGACCACCCGTTTACCGTCCGCAGCGCTGTTGGCTGTCATCCAAACGCTATGCTAGCTTGGCGCCTCGCCAGGAAGGCGGCCCAACAGCGAAGAACGCAACGAACACATTGAGGACCCCACATGGCTGAGGCCACGCCCGCGCTTGAAATCCGCAACTTGCATAAACGCTATGGTGAGCTGGAGGTACTCAAAGGTATCTCGCTGACCGCTCGCGACGGCGACGTGATCTCGATCCTGGGTTCCTCCGGTTCCGGCAAGTCCACCTTCCTGCGCTGCATCAACCTGCTGGAAAACCCGCACCAGGGCCAGATCCTGGTGGCCGGCGAAGAACTCAAGCTCAAGGCCGCCAAGAACGGCGAACTGCACGCCGCCGACGGCAAGCAGATCAACCGCCTGCGCAGCGAAATCGGTTTTGTGTTTCAAAACTTTAACCTGTGGCCACACATGAGCATCCTCGACAACATCATCGAGGCCCCTCGCCGTGTGCTCGGCCAGAGCAAGGCCGAAGCCATCGACGTGGCCGAAGCCCTGCTGGCCAAGGTCGGCATCGCCGACAAGCGCCACGCCTACCCCGCGCAATTGTCCGGCGGCCAGCAACAACGGGCGGCCATCGCACGCACCCTGGCGATGCAACCCAAGGTCATCCTGTTTGACGAGCCCACTTCCGCCCTTGACCCGGAAATGGTCCAGGAAGTACTTAATGTGATCCGCGCGCTGGCCGAAGAAGGCCGCACCATGCTGCTGGTCACCCACGAGATGGGCTTCGCCCGCCAGGTTTCCAGTGAAGTGGTGTTCCTGCACCAGGGCCTGGTCGAAGAGCAAGGATCGCCACAGCAGGTGTTTGAAAACCCGCTTTCGGCGCGCTGCAAACAATTCATGTCCAGCAACCGCTAACGGAGCAACATGCATGCAGAACTATAAAAAATTCCTTCTGGCCGCGGCCGTCTCGATGGCGTTCAGCGCCACGGCCATGGCAGAAACCTTGAAAATGGGGATCGAAGCGGCCTACCCGCCGTTCAACAATAAAGACGCCAGCGGTAACGTCGTGGGCTTCGACAAAGACATCGGCGACGCCCTGTGCGCCAAGATGAAAGTCGAGAAGTGCGAAGTGTATGTGTCCGACTGGGACGGCATCATCCCGGCCCTGAACGCCAAGAAGTTCGACTTCCTGGTGTCCTCGCTGTCCATCACCGATGAGCGCAAGCAGGCCGTCGACTTCACCGACCCGTACTACTCCAACAAGCTGCAATTCATCGCGCCCAAAGCCACCGCAGACTTCAAGACCGACGCCGCTTACCTGAAGGGCAAGACCATCGGCGCCCAGCGCGCGACGCTGGCCGGCACCTACCTGGAAGACAAGCTGCCGGACACCACCGCCAAGCTGTATGACACCCAGGAAAACGCCTACCTCGACCTGACGTCCGGCCGCCTCGATGGAATCCTCGCCGACAAGTACGTGCAGTACGAATGGCTCAAGAGCAAAGACGGTTCGGCCTATGAGTTCAAAGGCGACCCGGTTGTAGAAAGCGACAAGATCGGTATCGCCGTACGCAAGGGCGACCCGCTGCGCGAGCGCCTGAACAAAGCCCTGGCAGAGATCAAGGCAGACGGCACCTACAAAAAGATCAACGACAAGTACTTCCCGTTCAGCATCGAATGATCTGAGCGACTTGCCCGACGCGCTCACCTGAGCGCGTCGGCTTTTAGCAATGCCTTGCGATATGAAAACACCATGAATTTCGACCTCTACGGATTCGGCCCGGCGCTTGCCGCTGGCGCGCTGATGACCGTCAAACTGGCGCTCACGGCCCTGTGCCTGGGGCTGGTGCTGGGCCTTGCCGGCGCCTTGGCCAAGACTTCCCCGTACAAGCCCCTGCAATGGCTGGGCGGTGCCTACTCGACCATCGTTCGCGGCATTCCTGAATTGCTGTGGGTGCTGCTGATCTACTTCGGCACCGTCAACCTGATGCGCGCCCTCGGTGAGTTCTTCGGCAACCCCGACCTTTCCCTCAGTGCCTTTGCCGCCGGGGTCATCGCCCTGGGCCTGTGCTTTGGTGCCTACGCCACGGAAGTGTTTCGTGGCGCAATTCTCGCCATTCCCAAGGGCCACCGCGAAGCGGGTGTGGCGCTGGGGCTGTCGAAGCTGCGGATTTTCACCCGGTTGATCATGCCGCAAATGTGGCGCATCGCCCTGCCGGGCCTGGGTAACCTGTTCATGATCCTGATGAAAGACACCGCGCTGGTCTCGGTGATCGGCCTTGAAGAAATCATGCGCCATGCGCAGATCGGCGTGACCGTCACCAAGCAACCGTTCACCTTCTTCATGGTGGCGGCCTTCATGTACCTGGGCCTCACCGTGCTGGCCATGACCGGCATGCACTTCCTCGAAAAACGCGCCGCCCGCGGCTTTGCAAGGAGCGCCCAATGAGCGGTGACTACAGCTGGCTGTCGCATTTTGACCTGGGCCTGAACTGGGCCGTGATCATCAAGTGGCTGCCCAAACTGGCCCAAGGCGCAACCCTGACCCTGGAATTGGTGGCCATTGCCGTGATCGCCGGCCTGTTGCTGGCGATTCCGTTGGGCATCGCCCGCTCTTCGCGCCGTTGGTACGTGAGCGCCCTGCCCTACGCCTACATCTTCTTCTTCCGTGGCACGCCGCTGCTGGTGCAACTGTTCCTGGTCTACTACGGCCTGGCGCAGTTCGACACCGTGCGCGAGAGCTTCATGTGGCCCTACCTGCGCGATCCGTTCTGGTGCGCCACCGCCACCATGACCCTGCACACCGCCGCCTATATCGCCGAGATCCTGCGCGGCGCCATCCAGGCCATCCCGCCGGGAGAGATCGAAGCGGCGCGCGCCCTAGGCATGTCCAAGCCCAAGACGCTGTTCTACATCATCCTGCCCCGCGCCTCGCGCATCGGCCTGCCGGCCTACAGCAACGAAGTGATCCTGATGCTCAAGGCCAGCGCCCTGGCCAGTACCGTGACGTTGCTGGAATTGACCGGCATGGCGCGGACCATCATTGCCCGCACCTACTTGCCGGTTGAGATCTTCTTCGCAGCCGGCCTGTTCTACCTGTTGATGGCCTACATCCTGGTGCGTGGCTTCAAACTGCTGGAACGCTGGCTGCGCGTCGATGCCTGCCAAGGACGTTGAGGCACGCTTCCAGGCGCTGGATGCGTTTCTGATCGAGCACCAAGGGCTGTGGCGACCACGGCCCTTTACGCATCTGCACTTACCCTGGGAAACCGAGCATCCCGAGCTTGCGAGTTGGCTGCGTCAACGCTCGTTGGAGGACGCCGAAACCAGCCACAACCATCCCCATGACCTGCCCGCGCCGGTACCTTTTCCACAGCTGGCCGCTAGAGCACGCCAGCTCAGTGCTGTGGATAAGTTACCGACCCAACCCCTGGCACCCGCTCACCCTCGCTTGAACGTCGACGTTCCCGGACGCAAGTGGCAGCAGATCGAAGCGTTCGGCGGCGCCCTGACCTTTACTGACACGCCCCAACACTGGCTGGACTGGTGTGCCGGCAAAGGCCACCTCGGCCGTCGCCTGCTGCAGCCCGGCCAGCAACTGACCTGCCTGGAATACGACCCGGCGCTGATTGCTGCAGGCCAGGCCTTGAGTGATCACCATCACTTGCCCGCGACCCACACCCTGCAAGACGTCATGGCGAACGTGGCGATAAGCCCCGAGCACACCCCCGTCGCCCTGCACGCCTGCGGCGATTTGCACGTGCGGCTGTTGCAATTGGCCAGCGCCGCCGGCTGCAAACAACTGGCAGTGGCGCCTTGCTGCTACAACCGCATCGGCGCGGAGCGCTATCAAGCGCTGTCCGCTGCGGGGCGTGCTTCGGCCTTGCAGTTGTCGGTGGATGACCTGGGCCTGCCGCTGAGCGAAACCGTCACCGCAGGTGCACGGGTGCGCCAACAGCGCGATGTGTCGATGGCCCGGCGCCTGGCGTTCGATCATCTGCAACGCCAGCTGCGCGGGTGTGACGACTACTTGCCCACGCCCTCACTGCCCGCCAGTTGGCTGGGCAAGCCGTTCGCCGAGTACTGCCAGGCCCTGGCAACCCTCAAAGGGTTATCCACAGGCGAACAGGATTGGGACGCGCTGGAAGCCCACGGCTGGCAGCGCCTGGCACAGGTGCGCAACCTGGAATTGGTGCGCGGGCTGTTTCGGCGCCCGCTGGAGATGTGGCTGGTGCTGGATCGGGCACTTTTTCTGAAGGAAGCGGGCTATAAGGTTGAGATAGGCACCTTCTGCGAACCGGCCCTGACCCCACGCAACCTGATGGTGCTGGCCGAGCGCGATTAAGGGGCAAATTCTTCGCGCCGCGCCCTGTGGATAACTCTGTTGATGAATTCTTTACGGAGGCTGTAGCTATAAGCGCTACAGCCCAAAAGCCCTGCTGGTCATTTTTTGTTCATAAAATAAAATGCACGCAAAACAGGCAGTTGCGGCGTGTTGAGAACGGCTCCACAAAATGGCTGTTTCGTGACAGCCCCAACCAACCGATTGTGCATAAGCATCGGGCGTTAAGCGTATAAACCGCACTTCATGCGGTTTTTTTTGGCGCCTTCAACACACGGCACAGGTCGTTGATGTCGTCACACGCCAGGCTGATCGACGGGCTGTCCAACGGGTCGGTGCCAAACGCCAGGGCTTCGCTGATCGCCGCGTCGTGATGCACTTCCATCGGGGCATTGCCCAAGCGCTGCTTAAAGGCTTCGAGCATGTCCAGGCTGAAGGCATTGTCCTCATCCAGCTGGTTGATCACGTAATGAACACGCGGCGCCTTGGCGTGTGCCAGGTACGGCGCGAGCAATACCTCCATCTGGTCGAGGGTACCCAGTGAAGCGGCATCCGCCTGGGCCACGACCAGCACCACATCGGCGATGCTCAGCGCTTGATGGAAATACACGTTATTGCCGGCCTGCGTATCGATGATCAGCGTTTGCCGCTCGCTCAAGCCAAGGTCCGCGACGTGCCGCGCCAGCCAACCGGTTTCCTGCTTGAGCCAGCGGTGCAGGTTTTCCTGTTGTTGCTCTGTGGTATCACCAAAGGCAATCACCTGGCAGCCGGCAAACCCGGCTTGTTGAAGTGGGCGCCACTGGCCGTGTTGCAGGCTGGTGCGACCGATCCCCGGCAACGCTGCGCTCACGCCGAAGTGATGACGCAAGGCGTTTTGCGGGTCCAGGTCCAGCGCGACCACCGATTCGCCCTGGCGCTGCAAGCCGCTGCTCAGGGCCGCCGCCAGGGTGCTGCGGCCGACGCCGCCATTGATCGACACCAACGCCACGACTTTCGGGCGCTGCGCCATCACCTGCACCGGCAGGGCGTGTTCATTGGCACTGGGAGGGGGAAACGGGGTGCCGTCGTCGACGGGAATGCTGCCAAAGAAATGCAGGCGCGCATTCAATCCTTGGGGATCTCGGGCGACATCCTTGCCTAGCAGACAGAAAATTCGATCAGTAAGGCTCATGGCCTGAACTCCACACGGCGCATCTTAAAGACGTGAGGGGTCGGCAAGAAAAACGAGGGCTTACCGCAGGTCTTTTTGTGTGCGTCTCTGTGCAAGCATTCTGTTACAGAGCCGTCAAAGTGTCATTATTTTGGTATATGGCCGCCTATTTTTTAGACAGGCGGCAAATCGTCAAATTACTGACTTACGTTGATCGGATCGTAAGGCGTTTGCAGATCCCGCTCAGGAATCTCCCAAATCAACAACTTAGGCGGCGTTTGCTTGAAAGCCGGGCTGTCGAAGTACGCCTTGGCCGCGCCAGAAAATTCACCACCGTCCTTGCTGAAGTTACCCACCGGCGCATTCAGGGCCTTTTGCAGGAAGCCAACAAAGTTGGAGTTGCGCGAGAACGACGTGCCGATCAGCGCCACGTTCGGCAGGCCGGCATCGCCAAACAGGTCGTCGGCATTGCTGGTGGCGCCGCCGGTTTCATGGGCGCTGCTCGCTGCGACTGACTCCCCTGGCGGTTGCAACTTCGGCGGCAGCCAATCCAGGCCGGCCAGGCGCACCAAGTCACCGGGACGCACCGCGAGCGGTGCCTGGGTGATGTCGAACGCCTGCTCCGGCGTGGCCTGGATGCCGCGCTGCTGGATGCGCTGCGCCAGGGCCTTCGCACCGGCGTTGGAGCCGATCTCGCTCCAGTGGGTGTCGGTGCGCAGATACGCCTCGGCGCCCAAGGGTTTCAAGGTGTCGGTCAGGTCCAGCGCCGAAACGCCAGCGGCCTGCAACGCATCGGTGAAATCCTCAATCCGGCCATCAAGCACGGCCGGGCGGTACAGGCCACAACGCTCGGCGGCGGCGATGCGGCTCTTGTCCGGCACCACCAGCACTTGCAGGTCGATGCCTCTACTGCCCAGTTGCTTGTGCAGATCGATCACCGCCTGGGCCTTGGTCTGTTCGTTGGCATCGGCGTGGCGGTTGATGCGCAGTTCATCGCTGATAAACAGCCAGCCCGGGCACCCCTGGCGCACACGCGGCCCGGTGTCGCCAAACGCCAGCCAACTGCCGCCGCGCTCAAGGTTGGCGGCCTGGATCGCCATCGGCGCCTTGGCCAGCTCCTTGGCAAAGCGATGGGTCACGTCACCGTGCAGCAGCATGTCGCTGTCGACCTTGGCCGGCAGGAAACTGATCGGCCCTTTGACCATCAGCCAGGCGCAGGACAACAGCCCGGCCGCCAGGAAAGGCACCAGCACCCAGGCCGCCAGCGGGCTGGTACGAACGGCCACTTCACTCGGTGGCGTCGGCGCGGTAGGAGCAGGCATGGTCGGGCGTCCTTAGAACTGAAAGTACAGAAACGGTACGGCGTCGCGGCTGGCAATCAGCGCGAACGACAACACAAACCCGGCCACCGGCCACAGCGAGGCCGCCACCACAAACCACGGCTGTGTGCCAAAGCGCTGCTCGCAGCGCACCTGCCAGATCGGCGCAATGATGCACACCAGGCCCAACAACGCGGCCATGCCATGGGCCGGACGCATGGCCACGGCCATCGCATCACCCAGGCCCATGCCGTGCAGGCCGAACTGGCCGGCGTACATCGTCAGCGCCGAGTGGAAGTCCGGCGCGCGGAATAGGGTCCAGGCCAGGCACACAAACAGCAGCGTGAGGATGTGCGACAGCACCGGCGGAATGCTCGGCAGGCTCGACCGCGACCACGCACGGTCAACACACAGCGCCACGCCGTGGGCCGAACCCCACAGCAGGTAGTTCCAGCTGTCGCCACCGTGCCACAACCCGGCAATCGCCATGGTCAGGAACAGGTTGCGATAGGTGCGCCACACGCCGTCACGGTTACCGCCCAGGGCGATGTACAGGTAGTCGCGCAACCAGCTGGATAACGACAGGTGCCAGCGCCGCCAGAAGTCCTGGATGCTGCTGGCCAGGTAAGGCCGGTTGAAGTTTTCCGGGAAGTGGAAACCCAGCATCAGGCCCAGGCCGATGGCCATGGCGCTGTAGCCGGCGAAGTCGAAGAACAGTTGCAGCGAGTACGCCAGGCAACCGATCCAGGCGTCCACCAGGCTGGGGTTTTCCAAGTGAAACGCGATGTCGACCAAGGGCGACAAGGTGTCGGCCACCAGCACTTTCATGCCCATGCCGATCATGAAGCGCCGCGCGCCGAGGGCAAAATTCGGCCAGTTGAAATAACGCTGGTTCAGCTCGCGGCGAACCCAGTCGTAACGGATGATCGGGCCCGCAATCGAGTGCCCGAACATCGAAATGTAGGTGGCGTAATTGATGAAGCTACGCTCCACCGGCACCGTATGACGGTGCACATCCACCAGGTAGGAAATGGCCTGCAGCACGATGAACGACAAGCCGGCCGGCAAGGCCACGCGTTGCCAATCAAGCGGCATGTAGCCGTACCAGGTGATCACCTCGCTCACGGTGCCCGCGACGATGTTGGCGTACTTGTACCAACACAGCACCGCCGTGTTGAACACGATCAACGCGATCAACAGGCGCACCCGGCCTTTGCCGTCCTCACGGGAGCGGTCCACCAGCAAGCCGCCGACCCACGCCACCACGGTCAACACCATGTGCAGGAACAGGAACAACGGGCTCAACCAGCCGTAGAACAACCAGCTGCCGATCAACAGGATGACGTTGCGCCAGCTCGGACGAGCCAGGGCATAAATCAACAGGAAGGCCGGCAGGAACAGCGTGAGGAATTCGAGTGAGGCAAAGACCATGGTGGGTTCGGGCCCGATCAGTTAGCGAGCGTGTCAGGCGCGAACAACAACCTGGTACCGGCAGCGGATGGCAATGCCAGCACGCTGTAGCGCTCGCCGGCCTTGAGGGTGAACGTCAATGGCTGGCCCGTTGGCGTACCCGCGCACTTGAGCTGCACCGACAGTTCCACCGGGTTGATCATGCGACGTTGCACCGAACCTTCGGCGGCTTTCTTGAACAGTTCGGCCTTTTGCGCCACGGCTTCCAGGCTGGCGTCGGCGCACGCGGCGTCGGCGTTGACGAAAGCCAGCGAGGCCTTCAACGCGTTGAAGTCGTCCGGTTGCTCGTGGATCACCAACTGGCGAATACCGCCTTTGGCATCGGCCACCGCGATCACCGTGGCGAACTCGCCAGGGGCTACGGTGACCGCCAGATCAGCAGTTTTGCCGCCCTGGCTCAACACGCCCTTGATCGGCGCAGTGCCACCCGATACCGGTAGGTAGTCGGAGACGAGCTTGTCGCCACCCAGCACCAGGCTGGCCTTGGATCCGTCGGCCACCAGCTTCAACTCGCTGCTGGTGCCGTTGGCAAAACGCAGGAACGCCGAGTCTTTTTCCGGCCCGGTGGGGTACAGCGGGATGTCGGCACTGTAGGCACTGACGCTGACGAGCAAGGCCGCCAGGCCCAGGGAAAGACGCTTCATCACTTGGCTCCCTTCACAGCGTCAGCCGGCAATGCCGACAGCGCACCGCCGATGGCCTTGGCCCACTTCTGGTAGCCGTCGATGGTGAAGTGCTGGCCGTCGGTGGTGATCCACTCGCCCGGCTTGGAGAAGGTCAGCGAGTCGATGTAGGTGCACGGCGCAACGTTGGTCGCCAGGAACGACGACATCAGCTTGGTGCGCGCGTCATCCTTCTTGTACATCGTGCCGACCTTGCCCCAGGCCGGGCCGACCCACACGCACTTGGTGCCGGTTTCGCTGATGGCCTTGGTCAGGGACGTCACGCTTTTCCACGCCCAGACTTTCGGGAATTGCGGGTCCGGGTAGGACGCCATGGTGTCGCCAATGATGATCACGACGAGATCGGGCTTGTCCTTGGCGATCAGGTCCTTGACCGGCGTGGTGCTCATGGCGTTCTTGCCGAACACTTGCGGCTTGGCGCCCGGCAGGTTCTCGGCGCCGCAGTCGACTTTCTTCGGCACGATCCAATCGGCTGCGCCAGCACCGCAGGCCCCGATGGTGTGGACCTTGGCGCCTTGCGCCGTCAGGTTGGCTTGCAGCGGGTCCAGCAGGTGATCGGGAAAGCTCAAGTGGCTTTCGCCCAGTACCAGCAGGGTCAGGCCGGCAATCGCGGAAACAGGCATGGATGACTCCTATCAATCAATTCGAATACGGGGAACGGTAAGGGCTGACCGGCAGCGGCATAGGCCCACTCAGGTCTTCAAACAGGTAGCGCAGGTACGCGTTGCCGACGTACTGGCGATAATCCTGGGCGTTGTCGACACCGACTTCGCCACCCAGGTAAAAGCGCGAGCTGAGGCGGTATTCGGCGGCCGCGTTGAGGCTGTAGCCGATACCGGTCTTGCTGCTGCTGTCGTATTTCTGGGTGGGCGCATTGGCTTGCAAGCGACTGTCCGTCGGGAAGTAATCGGCGCCATCTTGCGCGATATGCTGCACGCCCACCGAACTTTTCAACTCGTAGCTGAAACGGTCGAAGCTCTGTGCCCAGCGAACCGGCACGGCCAGGGAGAAGAAGCGTTGCGGGCTGAAGTAGCCGCCCTGCCCGTAGGTGTAGAAACCCTGGTTGTCCTTGAAGCCCATGGCCATGCCGCTGACGCCCAGGGTGAGGGTGTCGGTCGGTGTGTTGCGCAGGTACCAGTAGACGCCGCTGCCCAATTCCATACGGGTGTTGTCTTCGACGTTATTGCCCAGCAACTGGTGCAACGACGCGTAGCCGTAGGCCCCCACTTCCTGGTCGTCGTAGCTCAGCTCGGCACGCCCGCCGTTAGCGGTGACGCCGCCCCACTTCTTCTCGTGGACCTGGCCATCAGCGTCAGTAATCCTCGCGGTCGAACCGGCAAACGAGGTCACGCTGTCTGTCACCGGGCGCCGCGAAACGTTAACGCCATAGCGCAGGTTGCCGCCTTCGGTGAACGGTCGATTCACACTCACGCCACCCACCACGGTGTTGTAGGTGAAGCCCAACGGGCTCACACCGATATCAGCCTTGACGCCTTGCGCCGGGTCTTCAACGGCAACAGCCAGGCCGACGCCGTTTTCTCGCTTGGCTTTGTCCTCGCCAGCACCCGCGCCAAAACGCGCAGCCGAAATAGCTTTGACCGCACCCGAACTCAAGCTCACCGGCGTCGCACGCAACGCCACATTCAAGTCACCCACTGGCATGCGCGCTTCGAATGGCGTGTCCACTTCGGTGATTTTGCTCAGGCCACTTTCACCGTTGTTACTGCGCACGCTCAAGCCCTGCACCAGGTAGCCACTGCGATCCCGCAACAGGCCATCGAGGGCACGGCGTGCCGGGCTCAAGGTCGGGTTGTCCAGCGCGGCAATTCGAGTCGGCGGAACAAACGGGTCGCTCAACTTGTTCGACGCGACAAAACCGTTGGCAGGGACGGCAGCGCCCGGCACGGCCACCGGTGCCGGTACCGTGTTGGCCGGCGCATCAATAGGCGGCGGCACAGCGCCGCGATCCACGGCCAGGTCAGTGATCTGCCGACGCTGGCCCGGCAAGCCGACGAAGGGGTTGTAGGCCACGCCTTGGGCATCAGCCAGCGCCGAACGCGCCTGGACGCGCTGGGCGCTCTCGATGGCCAGGGCGCGGCGCAGCAACTCGGCCGCCTCGGCATTACGGCCCAGCCCCTGATAGATCTGCCCGGCAGCGGTCAGCGTTTCGGCACTGGTCGGGTCCAGGCGCAGGGCCTTGTCGGTGGCCGATTCGGCCAGGCTGCGATTACCGCCCTTCAAGGCAATGCCGGCAAGGCCCAGTTGCAGGCGAGCGTTGTTGGGGTTCTGCTGCACCAGCGGCTCGTACAGCGCCATGGCTTTCTTGCCATCGCCGCCATCGGCGTACATGCGCGCCAGCACACTGATCGCCGAGGTGTCGTGAGGACGCTGCACCAGCGCCGGCGAGAGCATGTCGTAGGCCGCCACCAAGTCATTTTTCTCGCGCAGCGCATCGGCTTGCTTGACTCGGTACTGGAAGATCAGGTCTTCGTAGCGCTGGCGCCCGGCGTCGGTCAGCGGCTGGCCCTGCAGGTCGCGCAGGATGTCGCCCGCTTCAGTGTAATGGTTGGCCTTGAGCAGCACGCCCGCGTAGAGCAGCTTCTGGTCGGGCGTTGGGTTCGAGGTCTTTTCCAGCACGCCTTGCATGATCTGCAAGCCTTCTTCCGGGGCGCCCACCTCGACGTAAGCCGAGGCCAGTACCGCCAGGCGCTCGGGCTTCTTGCCAGCCAGGGAAGCGCTGCGACCGAGCAGCGCCAAGGCTTCGGGGCGCTGGCCACGGCGGGCGCTCTCGATGGCGATCTCAGTCTGTTTGTGCAGGGCGATGTCACTCGCCAGCTCATTCATGTCCGGCGTGCGCTGGGCCGCAGGAATGCGCGACAGGGTCGCGTCCGCCGCTTTCCACTCATCCAGTTCAACCGAGAGCAAGGTGCTGGTGTACAGCGCATCCGGCTGGTTGGGCTGGCTTTTGAGCAGGCCATCGATCAAGGCACGGGCGTTGCGGATTTGCCCGTCGCGCAGGTAAACGCGCGCCAGGGCGAAACGTGTCCAGGGGTTTTCCGGGTCGGCGTCGAGGGCTTGCTGGTAAGCCGCCTGCGCGGCTTTCAGGTCGCCGCGCTGGTCGGCCACCTTGCCCATCTGAGTGGCGCGCAGGGCCTTGATCTTCGCACTCGAAGAGAACTTGCCACGGTCGGCCGCGGACAGCGAGTCGATCAGCTTCAAGGCTTCATCGGGCCGGCCGGATTGCGACAACACGCCGATCAGGCCACTCAGGGCATCCGGGTCGTTGGGGTTGCGCGCCAGCACTTTGCGGTAGCTGGCTTCGGAGGCGTCGAGCTGGTTGTCCTGCGCCTGGAAACCGGCCAGGGCCATGGTGGCGTCGGTCTTGCCAGGGTTCAGGCGTTCGGCCTGGGCGGCCAGGTCACGGGCCTGGCTGCTGCGGCCGGCGCTCTGTGCGTCACGGGCCTGGTTCAGCAGGCTCCAGTAGCGCACGTCATTCAAGGCTTTTTGCCAGGCGGCACCACCGGGCAGGCGCGTGGCTTGGCCGAGGTAGTTCTCTGCCTCGCTGAAGCGCTGCTGCTGTTGGCGCACCACGCCCATGCCGCCGAGGGCATCGACGTCATTGGATTTTTCAGCCAGGCGCGCTGCCAGCAACGGTTCGGCGGTTTTCAGGTCGCCTTCGTCGAGGGCCTTGAACGCCTTGACCAGCTTGGGATCACGCTGCCAGCCGCCATCGCCCTTGCCTTGGGCAATGCCTTTGTTCATCAGGGCACGGATCTCAGTGTCGTCCGGATGCTTGGCCAGGAACTGCTGGAACAATGGCACCTGCTCACGGTTCGGCGCACCGAGCCAGACCAGCGCAAAACGCCAGCCTTCATCGGCGGCGCCGCCCACGTCGTTGTCGGTCGACAGGCGCTCCATCGCACGAATGCCTTCGACGCGCGAAGACGGGTTACGCGCCAAGTGCCGGGCCAGGAACAGCGCGGCGATCGAGTCATTCGGGCGCTCACGCGTGACGCGTTGCAGGCCGGCGATACCTTCGGCAGTGCCTTTGGGCGTGAACGCCAGGGCGTTGTAATACTCACGCGCAATCAAGCCTTGAGGCTGGCGCCCCTGGAAAATCTGGCGGTACAGCGCCACCGCCTGCTCGCGCTCTTCCACCGGTTCACCCAGTTCACGGGCCTGCTCCAGCAGCTTGGCGTTGGCGGGAATGTTGACGGCAATGTCTTGTTCAAGCTGTAAGGCTTGGCGCGGCAGTGGCGAAATCGCACGCAGGCGGGCCAGGTATTTCTGTGCCTCTTCCGGATGTTGCTGTTGCACCTGGACCAGGCCAATACCGTACAGCGCGTCCGGCTGCTCGGGGCTCAGGCTGAGCAGTTTCTGCCAGCTTTCCAGGGCACGCTCGGGGTTCTTCTTCGACTGCCAGTAGTTGCCCTGCTCGATCAGCAAGGCTTGTGGGTCGCTGGTTGCAGCCAGGCTGGCGCTGGACGCCAGGGTGGCCAAAATCGCAAGGGCTAGCGTGTGGCGGCGCATGCGCCCTCCCAGAATAATTTGACCGTACCGTCTTGTTCGAAACGGTACTTTTGATCGGCAAAACCTTTGCCGAACAGGCTCAGCATGTAGTCGTAATAAACCGGCTGCGCGGTATCGGGCGCGGACGGCGCCATGGCCTTGCCCAGCACGTCGTCGAGCTTCTGCTTTTGCAGCTGCGCCAGGGCGGTCTCGCCGCGTGCCTGGAAGAACACCATGGCCGACGCCGAGAACCCCAGCGGCGAGTAGCCATTGTTTTTCTCGACTTCACCGGTGAGCACATGGACCTTCTCCGGCGGCAGGCCATTGGCCGACGCCGCCGTCGCCCGCGACAGGCCACCCAGGGCCTTGAGCATCGGCGCGGCGAGCGGGTCGCTCTTGGCGGTCATGCCGGCCCACAGGTAGGCGCGGATCGCGTCGTAACTGCCCAGGTCGTCAGAGTACGGATCGACCACAAACACGCCGGCATTGGTGCTGGTAGCGCGGTAGCCCACCCAGTTGGCGGCAAAGCCATGGGGGTTGCTGTGCGGGTCGACCAGCATCTTCGCGTTGCTGTCGGCGACTTCATTCCAGCCGCCGTTCGGGCGCTCTTTATTGAAGCGACGCAGTTGCGCCAACACTTGATAGCTGGGATTGAAGCGCCACAAACCGCCCGGATAGGCATAGCCCACCGGCCCCGGCAACAGCATCTTGCCCAGGCCCGGTACGCGTACGATCAGGGTCTTTTCCACATTGGCCAACACCAACTGCGCATCTGCACGGTATTGCGGCACGTTCCAGATGCGCGCCGCTTCGAGCAACGAATAGGCGATCCACAGGTCGGCATCGCTGGCGGAGTTGGCGTCGATCACGCCCCACTCGCCGTCCTTGTTCTTGCCCCACAGCCAAGCGAACAAATTGCGATTGATGTCGTTGCCGGCCATGTTGGACTTAGTCCAGGTCCACAGCTTGTCGAACCGCGCACGGTCGTTGCCCACCAGGGCAAAGAACATGGCGTAGGACTGGCCCTCGGAATTGCTCTCGCTGGGGTTCAGGGACGAGTTCAGCACCCGTCCGTCTTCCTGCACAAAGCGCGTGGCGTAGTTCTGCCACAGCGGCCATTGCGCGTCACACGTCTGGGCCTGGGCCGCCCCCGCACACATCACGGCGCCCACCACAACCCAAGCGGCTGGACGCATCATGCCAACCGCCGTTTTGCACGGGCACGCAGGGACAGGTAGATCAGGCAGGAGACAATCGCCATGCCAAGGAAGGTGAACAACAGCATCCAGCCCAGGTTTTGCGACAGTTGCCATTGCACCGACTTGAACAGGCCCAGTTTGCCGACGTAGTACTGCTGGTCGGCCACCAGTGAGTCGACCTGTGTGCCTTGCACCACCGCCAGGCTGCCCTGGATGGTGTCTTTGTATTGGTCACCGCCAATCAGTACGGCGGTTGCGGCTTGCAGGCCTTCGGGCTTGGTGCTGGAGATCAGCACCACGCTGCGACCGGCCTTGAGCGGCGATTCGAAACCGGCAAACCAGGTGCTGGTGCTCAAGCTGTTGAAGCTGATGGCCGCGTTGGCCGCATGCTTGTTGGCTGCGGCGTCCGGGCTGATCCACGTGCTGACGTAGCGCGGCAGGTCAGACAGTTTGAAGTGCTGCTGCGGGCCATTGGCGGTCGCCGGCAGGTATTGCTGCCATTGCTTGAACAACGGCTGGTCGGCACCGGTGGCGATCACCAGCAGGTCTTTATCGGCAACGCTTTGCACGTCCTTGGCTTGCACCACTTTGACGGCCGTCGCCGGGTAACCGGTGGACTCGCCGAAGCGACCCAGAATGGTCAGGTACGCGCTCAGCTCCTCGGTGCCAAAGGTGTCAGGCAACACCACGGCCGACTCGGACAGGTCTGCCAGGCGGGTGAACGGGAAGCCTGCGTCATTGAACACACCCAGGTTGGGCATGGCGATGAAGTGCTGGTAGCCGCTGATGTCGAGGCTCGAATCCGGATCGATCGTGCCGCGCATGTTGTCGACGATGATGTCCCGGCATTCGCCTTCCTTGATGTAGTCGTACATAAAGCGCAGTTGCAGCTTGGACATCGGCGACGCGGAGCTGATCGGCAGCAGCACAGTGGCTTCACGCGGCAGCGTGTTGTCCTTCTGCATCATGCTCAACAGGGTCTTGCCGTCCGCCAGGTTGGTGATCGACGGCAGTGGCATGGACTTCATGAACTGGTCATCCAGGCCCACCAGCAGCGAGGAATTGGTCGACACCTGCTGCGGCGTGTAGCGGTATTTGAGGTGCAGCGGCACACCCTCTTCACGCCAGTTGAACAGGTCGGGCGGCAGGCGGAAATCCACGTTGATGGCGCCCGGGTTGTAGCCCGAGACGCTGAGTTTTTTCAGCTCGACCAGTTCACCCAGGCGCACCGGGCGATCACTGGGCACCCAGTTCGGCGCGTCATAAGGACGGCGCGGTGCCAGGCTTTCGAGCTTGTCGATCACCACGCTGCTGCCGGCCAGCACCGGGTTGCCCAGCGCCACAGCGGTCGCCGCGCGCTTGAGTTCGGCGCCGTCGCGGCCCGACACGATCAGCAATTTGCCCTGGGGGTCATTAGGGTTGGCGATCAGGTTCAGGGTCGGCCCGCTGGCTTGCGCCACTTTCACGCCGTTGACATCGACTGCGTTGGGGCTGAGCACCAGCACAATGGCATTGCCCTTGGCCGGGATCGTGCCGTAGGCCGTGGGGAACGTAGCGCCACGGTAGCTGGCCATTGCGCCGAACCACGAAGACAACGTGGCCGCCGCTTCCAGTGTGGCGTTATCCGGTGCGGTGGCGAACACGAACGGCAGGTTGACCTGACGGGCATCGCGCTTGTCGAAGAACGGCAGCGGCAACACCGACAGATCATCTTTCAACAGGATCGGCGAGACCTGCACTTTCAGTTCGCTGGTGTTGCTGATTTTCGCCCACAGGCTGCTGTGCAGCGGGTCCTCGCAGGACATGCTGTAGTGACCGATGAACTGCAACCGCATGCGGTTGAACTCGGTGATCAGGTGCGGCGGAATCTGTACCACGGCCTGTTGCGCCGTGCCGGCGCCCTCTTTGGGCAACGGCAGGCTGGCGGCGACTTCGTCGTTGACCAGCACGTTGATTTGCGACAGGTCTGCCAGCAACGCCGGCGAGTAGCTGTAGTTGAGCAGCAGTTGAGCGCCTGTCACGACCTGGTCGGCACGGATGTCGAAGTTGACGCTGTCGGACGACTCCACACCCTGCAGGTTCATGGTGTCGCGACGGCCCAGTTGCTTGAGCGTGAGGCTGTAGCCGTTCTCGGCACCTTGCGCGGCAACGGGGGCAATCGCGGCTTTGTCGGCCGCCTGCAGCAGTGGGCTCAGGCCCAACAGCGAGGCGATCATCAACGCGAGTGCGGCACGCGAATGAGCGCGCGCAAAAAGAGGTGTGAAGGTCATGGCTTGTCCATCAACGTATCAAGCGGTTGTGAGGGAGTGCGGCGCAGGGCCATACGTAATTCATGCAGGGTGGCGCGGCACAACGTGAACAGACCGCCGATGCCGATGCCGCCGACTTCGCGCAAGGCGGCCAGCGGCGTATCGGGTTGGCCGGCACCCCAGCTGGCGGCCCAGGTGTCAGCACGTGAGAACGTCAGGCGCACCAGTTCGCTTTGCTCACGCAGGCTCAATGACTCGAACTGCGCACCAATCTGGGCTCCTTTGCTGAACGCCACTCGCGCCTGGAACAGGTTGTCCTGGCCGTTGCGCGACAACACCAACTGCACCCGTTCACCTTGGACAATAGAGTGGCCATCATCGAGGATCAGGCCGAAGCCGTTCTGCGAGAAGTCCTGGGTGATCCCGTGAAGCACGCGACCATCGGAACAGATCACACTCACCGGCAGCTTCGCACTCACACGCGGCTCGGAACGCACTTGGCGCGTCTCGGAGGCCACGGCCACGGCGGCGCTGGTGATGATGAGGTTGTAGAGGGTCCAGGTCATGTTGATGGCGACGGTGACGGCGGTGTTTTCCGCGCCGTACACCAGTTGATGCACACCGAAGCCCAGGCCCACCAGGTTCACCACCAGCAACACAAGGTACGGGCGCGCAAGCTTCCAGTCGAAGAACTGCTTGTCGATGATGCCGCCCTTGTCGGTGACGTTGAAGCCACCGGCCTTGGGATTGACCAGCGCCACCAGTACCGGCGGCAGGATGTACCAGGCCAGTACCGTCTCGTACACCTCGTTCCAGAACGAGTGGCGGAAACGCCCCTGGATCCGTGAGTTGGTCAGGCTGGAGTGCACCAAGTGCGGCAGCACGTAGGCCACGATCATCAGCGCCGAGGCGTGGAAAATCTCGGCGCCGAACACCAGGTAGGCCAGCGGCGCAGTGAGAAACACCAGGCGCGGCAAACCATAGAAGAAGTGCAGCATGGCGTTGGCGTAGCAGATGCGCTGGCCCCACTTGAGGCCTTTGCCCAGCAGCGGGTTGTCGGTGCGGAAAATCTGCGCCATGCCCCGTGCCCAGCGGATTCGCTGGTTGATGTGGCGTGACAGGCTTTCGGTGGCCAGGCCCGCGGCTTGCGGGATGGCCAGGTAGGCGGTGTTGTAGCCCAGGCGGTTGAGCTTGAGCGCCGTGTGGGCGTCTTCGGTCACGGTCTCGACGGCAACGCCGCCGATTTCCAGCAGGGGCTTACGGCGGATCACCGCGCAGGAACCGCAGAAGAAGGTGGCGTTCCACAGGTCGTTGCCGTCCTGCACCAGGCCGTAGAACAGCTCACCCTCGTTGGGCACGGCGCGGAAGGTGTCGAGGTTCTTCTCGAACGGGTCCGGCGAGAAGAAGAAGTGCGGCGTTTGCAGCATCGCCAGCTTCGGGTCTTTCAGGAACCAGCCCAGGCTCACCTGCAGGAAGGAGCGCGTCGGCACGTGGTCGGCGTCGAACAGGGCAACGTATTCGCCGTCGGTGACCTTCAACGCTTCGTTGAGGTTACCGGCCTTGGCGTGGAAGTTGTTGTCGCGGCGGATGTAGTTCACGCCGATCTTGCGGCAGAAGTCGCGGAAGTCGTCGCGGCGACCGTCGTCCAGCACGTGGACGCGCAGCTTGTCTTTTGGCCAGTCCATCGCCTGGGCGGCGAAGATGGTCAGTTTGACGATGCTCAGGGCTTCGTTATAGGTGGGGATGAACACGTCGACCGTCGGCCATTCTTCCGGTTCGGTCTTGAGCCACACGGGCTGGCGGCGCAGGGGCCAGGCGGTTTGCACGTAGCCGAAGATCAGCACGACCATGGCGTAGAACTCGGCCGCCACCAGGCCATAGCCGAAGAACATGTCGACCCAGGTTTCAAACCCGAGCGTGGAGGTCAGCCGCCAGAAGATGTAGCGCAGCGACGCCACCAGCGACAGCACTACCAGCGCAAGAATCGCCAGGCGCCCCGGGATCTTGCGCAACACCAGCACCGCCAGGAAGCACACGCCGGCAAACAGGAACTGGCTGTAGAGGTCCAGCGGTGCGGCGATGATGCTCATCAACAGCAGGGCGCCGAGCACGCCACTGGTGACAACCAGTACCGTACGCAGCGCCGCCGGCCAGCGATTGAAGCGCGCAATGGCGCCATTTAGGCGCTGTTCAGCGCGCCCTTCGACGAAGGGCGTGGAGGACGTAGTGTCGGTCATGGAAGGTCCGAGTCGATGCGTTCGAGCAAGGCGCGGCACAGGGCGTGGACGTCCTGGCAGCCGATACTGTTGACGGTAGGGTCGAGGGGGTCACGCCCGTAGGCCTGGGCTTCGCTGAACGAGGGGTCACGGTGCACGGTGCCTAGCAAGGCATCACCCAGGCGCGTCTTGAACACCTCGGCCATGTCCAGGCTGAAGCGGTGCGCGGCGTCCAACTGGTTGATCACATAGAAGCGTTGTGGCGGGGTTACGCGCTCGAAAGCGGGCGCGAGCAAAGTGTCAATCTGGGCCAGGGTGCTGAACGACGCCACGTCGGGCTGTACGGCGACCAACACGACGTCAGCCACCGACAGGGCTTGGCTCAGGTACAGCGAGTTGCCGGCCGGGACATCGATGATCACCGTGTCCTGGCCGTTCAATTTGAGGCTGTCCAAACGTTTGCTCAGCCACTCGGCGTCCTGGCCGAGCCAGCGGTTCAGGCTCTGCTGTTGGGTGTGGTCGGTGCTACCGAATGCCACCAGGCGGCAGCCGGCAAAACCACGTTCAGGCAGCGCTTCCCAACCTTCATTGAGCAGGCTGGTGGCGCCGACGCCGGGCATGTTAAGGCCCAGGCACAAGTGATGGCGCAGGGCGTCTTGAGGGTCGAGGTCCAGGGCCAGCGCTGGGCGGCCCTGGCGCTGCAAGCCGCTGGCAATGGCTGCCGTCAGGGTGCTGCGGCCAACGCCGCCTTTTACCGAGACCACCACCACAACGGCCGGGCTGGAAAGCTCCGAGTACACTTCGCCGTCCAGGCCCTCCACCACTTCAGGCGGGTGCAGGTGTTCGGCTTCGCCGTGGTTCAGCTCTTCGAGCAACCGCAGCAAGGGGGCGGACGGCGCTTCCATGACCGGGGGCATTTGCACAACCGCAGGCGCTTCAACGACTTCCGGGCTTTCCAGGACCTCTACATCGTCCTCGAGGTACTCGTGGACAACGTTGATCTCGCGGTAACCATTCGGGTTGGCACCCAGCTTGTTGAATAGTTTTGAAATGTCATCTGCCCGACTCACTCACTGCCCCTCCCCACCTGGTTTGCGCTTTAAAGGCGATAAAAAGGTCAGCAATGTGCTGACCTTGAATTCTTCTAGTTATGTGGTGTGGGGCGCATTCTGTGATATCACATTGATGGTGTCAGTATTTTGATGCTTTTAGTTCAATTTAATCCGACGAACGGCATGACGCCATTTTTATGACAGTTCTGCGAAGAAAAAGGCATTCGCTGTTAGAACATGAACTTGCGTTATTTTTTCGCGGAGATTGCTGCCCGAACGGACAACAACGGCGCAAAACTGACATATCCATCAACAAATATTCGGCAGCCCCACACTGTCTCGAAAATTTGCCTACACGAAACCGCGATTAAACCTACGATTTATATCGCGCAACAGAATACGGAAACCTCACCCGGATTCAAGGGAAAACCGGCTGAGCGGTCGACTCAAAATCACCGGCAAAGCCACGGCCCGTGTATCTCTGTGTATGAAGGCCTGGCCCCTATACACAACGAAGCAAAACCCGCGCCGCCTGACACAGGCCAGATACCTCCCACACCTTTAATAAGCCCACACCCTTATTGAACCCGGAGGATACCCACCATGAACTGGAACACCTTGATCGCCGTCAGCCTGCTGGCTTTTGCCGTAAACGCACACGCCGACATGAAGCCAAAGCCCGATATACAGCGCGTACTGTCCACCACCGAAACCGTGGGCACAGGTTGCGGTGTGGTGGATGCACGCATGACCTACCTGGACTCGAAAGGCCAGACCCAGGTACTGGCCTACAAGAAATTTGCGGATAACTGCGGGGATGGAAACTGAGAAGCGCGCCAACCGGGCACAGCGGTGCCCGGTTTTAGCGCGAAGGTGAGTCAGCCGCGAATGCGGTGTTCGGTAAACGCATAGTCTTCCTGGCAGTCCCCACTCGGGCTCGCCGACACACTCACGTAATGCACCGTGTCCGGGTCCACCAGCTTATAGGTGTACAGATCCGGCGTGCGCACACCGTCGGTGCGCAACTCATTCTTGCCATTGGCCGCCGACCAACTGCCCTGCTCGGTCTGGATCACCTGCGTCTGCTGCGCATCGCGGAAGAAGGTAATGGTGAAACGCCCGTCGGGCCGCAGGTTGTTGGTCCATGACAGGAACTGGCATTTGTCGGTTTGCGTGCGCAGGCCTTTCCATGTGCCCACCAGGGCGGGGTCGTTGGCAGGCTTATTAGAGGAGCACGCGCTGAGGGCGGCGGTTAGAAGAAGGAGGGACAGGCACAAAGTCCGTTTCACGTGAGGCTTCCTTTGATTTGGAGGGGTTGCGCGGCGCTGCTGAACGCTCTGAGGCGCGGTGTACATCCTAACCTTGCCTGTAGGAAAAAGGGGCGCGAGGGAGAAAAGCTTGGGTTTTGTAAAAATAGTCAGAATTCAGGGGTTTACAGAAGCTTGCCAATCGCTATAATCGTCGCCCTAACACGCCGGTATAGCTCAGTTGGTAGAGCAACTGACTTGTAATCAGTAGGTCCCGGGTTCGACTCCTGGTGCCGGCACCATTTAAAAACAAAGGCTTGCAGCGATGCAGGCCTTTTGTTTGCCTGTAATACGTAAAACAGAAGTAACAAGGCGAGCATTTCAGCTTTTTGCAAAGCATGACGGCTTACTTCAAAAGGAAGTGTTTATGGTCTGGAAGACTTGGGACTGGAAATTCATCGCTACCACTGTGATCGCCATTGCAGCGTTAATCGTTCCCCAGATAGACCTGTCCTCCCGCTCACTCACCGTCCGTCTTTTGGCCTCGTCGCCTTTGCAGCCTGCCTTAAACATTCAAAATCTTCAGATCTCGCTGAACGGTCAGAATGTCGAATCGCCATACATCTCAACCCTTGAGCTGGTTAACACCGGATCGAAGCCAGTTACGAGTACAGATTTTGACAGTACCTTGCAAATTCAAATGGCAAATAGCGCCAAATTGATTAGCGCCGAGATCACGAGTACAACTCCAAAAAACATTCCCGCCCAGGTCGCAACGATCGGGGATAAAGCGGCCATATCTCCGTATCTATCAAACCCCAAAGATGCCGTAACCATCGCCGTAATCACCTCCGGGCCACGTCCAGAGTTCGAGGTAAGGGCTCGTATCGTGGGTATAAATGAAGTGGGGTTTGAAGACACCACAGTCAGAAACGGCAGCAGCTATTTGTCATCTCTAATCGGCGTGGTGACGTCGTACGGACTCCTATTCCTATATTTCCTCTTCGGGCCAATTGCATTCCGCGATAAGCAATTCGCGATCCCACGCGGGCTCGCTTTCTGTATCGCAGCAGCATGTGCTGCTGGAAGTGTGAAATTGATCAGGATCAGCTTACCTAACGATCTCTTTACGGCCATGCCGTACCCAGAAGCCTGGCCATCCACGGTCGCGATTGTATTTACCGTGATCGCGGGATTAATGGCGAGCAGGTATTTACGTCGGCAGAAAGAAGCGGGGCGCTTGACGGGGTGAGCCCTGTAAAAGTACTGCGATGGCGTAGCGCGAAAGTTAAAAGCCATTTGTGTGAGCACTTCATAAGGAATGCCTTATGCAAGATAAAAAAACTAGGGTTACCCCCTAAAAGCCTGTCAGTTTTGTCAGATTTATATTCCTATACCCTATGCCCTTGTATTTCACGGAGCCCCTATCCACGGGGGCCTCGGCGCGTTTTGACATAACAAGGAATACCGTAAGTCATTGATTGATATCTCTCGAGCACCCTCCTTGCAATCAGTAAGCCCAAGCACTCAACCAAGCCTACCGTTGATATATCTGGGCTTTCGGTGGTGTGTTTACCAACAATCGCCAAGGTATTACCGTCGCCAAAGGTATGATTACTAGGATTACAAGAGGGTCACATCTTCAAAACCCGCGGAGGTGCACCTGCAAACCCACGAGGATTTAAACGTCAGTGGTGTGCTTCGTGCATTTGGAGTGAAGGGGAGTAACAAGTCATACCTACATCGCCAACAAACGGGGCAACTGATGGCAACCCATCGAAGCTCATCTTCCGCTTAAAAAACTAGCGAAACAATTATCCGCCCCCATGAAATTTTATACTTATCAACACAGTAGAGGATATGCACTCGCCTACTGCATTTTATAAATCACTCCAACTAAAGGCAAAATCTGGAATAACTATTTAGCTCTTAGCAATTCAATTTAAACATGAAAACATCCTACCATCCGCCTATAAACTTACCTACCCCATCCGCAGCCCCTCAGACTTTAACGCTGCAGAACAATCAACACTTTTAGATATAAAACCCTCATAAATCCCTATACGTGCCTACCTCACAGACGACAAGAAACTAACTTGAAATAGTATTAATTCTCAATAAACCCGACCTAAATTCTGCCATATTTAGTATATCTGTCGGAAGCAGCTTCAAATAAAATGAATCGCGGAGATATGTGGAGCACTCCAACAAAACCTGATCATTATCAAAAAACAATACAATCGGCCTAGAGCTATAACGTTCCGAAGACAATAGATATATGCAAGCCTCAACAAAGCTGAATTGAATTTCGGAAACCTCCTCTCTAGAGCCAATTCCCATACGCCCAAAAAAATCAAAATACTCAATGTCTAACTTTTGAAAAAAACTAAAGCTTAGTTGACGAGACCCATAAAATACGTCAAGACGAGGAGCCACTCGCAAATCCAAAATACACCCTGGGTCATAGGCGCTAGAAAACTGCAGGAACGAATTTTTCTTAACCACTTCGCTTTCCTTCATGAAAACCAAAGTATTTCCTACAAACCCTTTACTATGAGTATTCATATTCATAGGCTCATAACTGGAGTAGCATACCCCCGACTTGATGCCGTACAAGTTAGAAGAGGAATCAAAACTCTTTCTCATTTCATCCCTCCATCATATTTTCAACAAGCTTTTTCTCGAGAACTTGATAATTCTCACTCAGCAAACCAGGAAACCATTCCGGCTGCCCAAATGTCAATTTCCCTAGATCATTTTTTAGTTTTCTATCTTTCATAAAAGCTTGGCGATATAGTCGCGGTGCAACACCCGTAAACGCTCTAAACAAAACTTTCGGTGTAGCCTGATGATCAGACGCTTTCACTATTAGTTCGTTATGCGTAACTATCGCATCACTAGGCGATACCCAGAGCGACTTAGACTTCTCAATAGCATCGCCATGCAAATCAAACGCCAAACTCTTAGGATAAGGTTCAATATACTGCACTTCATCAACACCTGCTGAAACTATATGCCGAGCACAATAATGACAGGGGAAAGTTGTAACAAACAGCCTGCTACCTACTGGAGATAGGCTTTGTCGTGCAGCAGCTAGCAAGGCGTCCATTTCAGCATGCACAGCCCGGCTAAACTCCAAAAGTCGACCAATTCCTGTCTTTTTTAAAATACCCTTCAGAGTTGTAGGATCCGCATTTTGCAACTCCGGCACAGCACCAATAAGCTCTCCGATAATCTCATCTTGATGCTTATTACTGCTGCAGTATTCATTAGAGTAGGCGCAACGGTGATCATTTCGTGGATCTACTTGGAAACCGCCACCATAGACTCCCCCTCCAGCAGCGGGAACTTCATTTTTCCCTGTCGCAAGCAAGTTCCCAGCCTTGTCCATCAACGCTGCCCCTACTTGTCTCGACAAACAGGCACTGGTCATTTTAGCTCCATACGCATGAAACATTCCAGTTTCGCTGGCAGACGGGCGCACAACCTTCCTAAAAGTAAGTATATCTATGAGCCGTCCAAGTTGATCATTAACGTCCCACGCGGGGTTCTCATTTCTATGTAATTCATCTAAAAACCTATCTTGAGTGTTATCGATAAAATAATCTGCAAGATGGAATGTATCGCTTACTTTCTGCCCGCTATTAGATCCTGAATCCTGATCGCGCTCGATGAATTTATCGATCTCCTCACCTGATGAAGAGTTACACTTCCCATCTCTAAGCCGAGAACGTCTTTTTTGGTTCTCGCAAACTACCCCAACGAGACAAAATGCTTCCTGATAAACACTACGCAACAGAGATACTTCTGCTGGATTTTTTAGCGAATCTAAAATATAAACTCTAAATGGTTTCTCAGTACCACTAGAACTATCGCTTGAAGGTGCCTTTCTAATACCAACAATTTCTGAAATCAGACTAACAGCAACTCCAGCCGCATCTTTTGACCTAATAGCGTCCCCTGCATCTTGGAGGGATTTAGCCCGAGACAACTGCGATGCATTATCGATAGTGAAATTTTTAGATTCCGCCCAACTGGCAATTGCGTTACTGGCTTTCAAAACCACAACTTCCGAACTTGGAATAGCGTTACTCAGACACTCTTTCAGCGCCGTCGCGATCCAGCTCGTCCCGGAACCGGCAGGCCCCACTACAGCGAAGATCAACTCTCTAGAAACTAAAGATCCCAGTAAAGTGCTAGATGTCTGATTGCTGTCGTTTGATGCAACAGGTACGGTGCTCTGAGCAACTGGCATTTTCAATTCCATTTGAGATAATTAGTTAAAATTAGCTTGCCACAATTCCGGCCTAACACGCTTTCTTTCAAAATAACGATATATCTACCCACCCATCAGCCTTCCGTATGTCGACGACTTATAACTCCAAAAAAACGTCGTCTTTCTTCGATAACCCAGGCGGAATCATAGATCATCGTTAGATTTTTTGACACGTTTGGCATCTGGAGCATCTGACGGAAGCGTCACCTGCAATGATACGTTGCGACTTATCTGAAAACCTAGCCCGCCTATCGCCACGACCCTCCTTGACAAGCCTGCACATCGATATTTTTTTCATAAAGCTCTGATTTTGCTGATTTTCTTAAAAATGAAGTGCTCAATTTGCGAGATTTCGGCTCTACCTATCAAACCTTTCCCCTCTGTCAACAGCCGGAAGCTACAGACGTAGTTTTCCCGGATCCTTACCTAATTAGACAGATAGAAGCCTCTCCCTCAGCTAGGTCGTTTCGCTAATTCGTCTAACCAGCGCATTTCACTGCCTGAGGACACGACATGATTCAGGCACTACAGCACCACCGATCTCGTTTGGCGTTTTTCTATGCCTTTGGTTTTGTGTAACGGAGGGTTTGCGTAGAAGGCCTCAAGGTCTGCGAGGTACCTGTGTCTCCGTTTTCTCGACCCGAGCACAGATGAACTCCCACTCGCCTGAATTAGTACATTTAGATCTCGTCAGATATGGGGGTTTGATCTATGAGCACTGCACCTGCATCTGACGCCCCCACCAATCTTTATTCCGCGCCAACGGGGGGGTCTGCCTGAAACCTTACACCACGTTTCCGATTTGCTTCATTTCGCCAAGTGGCTCGCAAAATAGCGATCGCCACATCTGGGCTTCGCATTATCTGCAGGAGATGAGCAAGGCTGTGATTGATGATGCGGTGAAGGTATTGGAGTCGCCCGACATCACCATGCAATAGGCTGTTGATGCAGTGACTGAGCCGCCACCATCGCGGGCAAGCCCGGCTCCCACAAAAAAGCGCCCCAGCCTGTGAAGGCTGGGGCGCTTTTTGCTGTCAGGCAAACCGCCCGCCTTGCCTGCGTAGGTAAACCATCTGCGCAGCCACCCCCACCACCAGCGCCAACGCAATCCCCCCCTGCGCCCCAATCAACACCGGCGACTGCAGATCCGTCACAAACGGATGCCCATCCGGCACTCTGCGCAACGTCTCCGAAACGGTCGGTACCATCAGGAAAAACGCGGTCAGGCTCAGGAAGATCGTTTCCAGATACGCCCGCGCCCTACCCAGCCAGCTGACATATCCCACGCCATACCCCGCCAGCAGCAGTGCAATCGTGATGACGCCAATCACGTTGCTGACCGGTTGCTTCGCGACCAAAAACACCGTGAAACCACCGATCAGCATCGATGCCAGGTAGAGCACGCCCGGCGTCGAGCGGGGGACGATGCGGCCGTGGCGGATGAACATGTAGGCGGCCAGTGGAATGGCCGGCAGGCTGCCGAGGGTGTGCAGCCAGCCGAGGGCGGAGATTCCGAACATGGTGGGTTCTCGTGTGATTGGACGATAGGCATAAACGGCTGACGTTTGGCGGTTGCGTTTTGCTCGAGCCAGCGCGCTATGATCTTGGGCTCAGCTTAGTGAAGACGTGGTCGGACCAACATGACGAATCCCCTCGAAAACTTGATCATTCATCCGGAAATGCAGTTGGAGGGGCTGGCCAAAGGGGATTTGCTGTCCCAAGTGCTGGCGCAGATTCGTCTGACGGGCGATCGGGTGTATTCCGCGGCACTGGTGGAAGCGCAGTGCCTTGAGCTGGATGAGAAGAGCGCGCACATCGGCGTGCTTCAGCAAGGTCGGTTGCTTCTGGAGGGCGCCGGTCAGCCCACCACAATGCTTGAGCAGGGCGACATCATCCTGCTGCCCCATGACCCCACGGGCATCACGATCACGGCGATCGACGGGCCGGCGACGGTGGTGATCTGTCGGTTCTGGTTCGACGCGAGCAGTTTCCAGGCGATGCTGTTCGCCCTGCCCCGGCTGATCCTTCTTCGTCACGCCGACGCCGCGCCGTGGTCGGAAGGGATTTTGCATTTCATGTTGCTTGAGGCCCACGACACGCAACCGGGCGGTGCGTTGATGATTTCGCGCCTGATCGACCTGGTGGTGATCCGCATCTTGCGCACCTGGGTGCATCAGGGTGCCGCGTCGGGATGGCTGGGTGGGCTGTCGGATGCGCGTATCGCCCGGGCGCTGAGGGCCATTCATGAGACACCGGGGCAGCAGTGGCGCATTGATGCGTTGGCTGAACTGGCGGGCATGTCGCGCTCCAATTTCTGTGAGCGCTTCAGTTCATTGATCGGGCGTTCGCCGTTGCGCTATCAGAATGAGTGGCGGCTGACCCTGGCGAAGACCCTATTGTCGCAGCACGACAGTCGGATCGGCGAGGTCGGTTTCGCGGTGGGCTATGAGTCGGAGGCGGCTTTCAGTCGGGCCTACAAGGCCTTCTTTGGCCGCTCGCCACGGGAGGACAACGCCCGGCCGGGTTAGGCCGGGCTTGTGGATCAGTGACCGGCGCTTTGCCCGCCGTCCACGTGGAGAATCTCGCCGGTGACGAACGCGGCGGTCTCCAGGTAGATGATCGCCTGGGCAATATCACTGACTTCCCCCATATGCCCCACCGGGTGCAGTTGCCCCAGCGCGGCGTGGGTTTCCTCGCCATGCATGGGCGTCTTGATGATGCCCGGGCTTACGGCGTTCACGCGGATGCCGCGCTTGGCGTATTCAATCGCCAGTGATTTGGTTGCCGAATTCAACCCGCCTTTGGTGAGGTTGGCGAGCACCGAGGGCACGCCGTCGATGGCGTGATCGGCGAGGCTGGTGGTGACGTTGACCACGTGGCCGGCGCGGTTCTTTTCCATCTCGGCGATGGCGAGCTGGGTGATATAGAAGAAGCCGTTGAGGTTCACCGCGAGGACGTTGGCGTAGTCCTCAGGCGTGTAGGCGGTGAAAGGCTTGGCGATGAAGATGCCGGCGTTGTTGATCAGGCTGTCGATACGCCCGAAGGTGGCCAGGGCTTCGCGGACCACGCGCTGGGCAGTGGCTGGGTCGGCGATGTCGCCGACCACGGTAAGAACGTTCGGGTCGGTGGACGGCTGGATCGAACGCGAGGTGGCAACCACGCGGTAATCGAGGGCGCGGTAGGCCTGGACCACAGCGGCGCCAATGCCTTGGGAGGCGCCGGTAATGATGACGACTTTGCTCATGATGCTTCTCCAGAAGAGGCTTGGGATTTGCGGTATTCGGTGGTGGTGATGCCGGCGTAGCCCCAGTTATCGGTGTCGACTTCTTCGATGACGATGTGGGTCAGGTCCGGGCGTTTGTGCAGGACGCGTTCGAGGGTTTCGGTGAATTCGGCGATGACCTGGGCTTTTTGCTCCGGGGTGACGCCATCACGGGTAATGCGCAGGCTGACAAAGGGCATGGCAGAGGCTCCAGTGGCCGGGCATCGGGATGATGGGCCGGCAGTGGGGCCAATTTAGGCGTGCGCCATTGAGGGATAAAGGTGGCGCGGAGTACTTCATTAGTGATGCGGTGTAACAAGTGTTCACGCCACTTCCACAAGATTTCACACCCGCCCGCGATACTGGCTAAGTAGCATCGCCTGGTGTTCCCCTCAAACCTTCAACGCGCATCCTGACGATGCAAGGAGCTCCAATGTCGTGCGTTCCTCCTTCCTGCGGCGGCGGCAGCAAGCCACCGGCCACCAGCGGGACCGGCAGCACCAACAATGCCGATTCGGCGATTGCCAAGATGGAAGCCACGTTCAACATGGCGATCGAGAAGTCGGCAAAGATCACCGAAATCAGCACGGCCAAAAAGGCCGAGCTGGACGCCACCAAACAGCGTCCGCAAAACTGAAGTGAAGGGCGGGCAGCGCTTGGGCGCTGCTTGCTTCGCACACACATTCCCGCTTTTTTCGCGCCCTCGCCTGGCTGTTTTCCTGTGCAAAAGCCAGGCATAAAAAAACCCCGAACCAGTCGGGGTTTTTTATCGCCTTGAATCAGGCGCTACATGCGATCAATCAGAACACGTTGATCGGGTAGTCAGCGAACAGACGCAGTTCGTTACCACCTACGTTGTAGTTGCTGGCGTTGTTGGAGACGCGCAACCACGAGGCACGAGCACGCAGGCTCAGGTCTTTGGCCGGGCCGCTCTGAACGACGTATTTGAACTGGTTGAAGATTTCACGCTCGGTGCCACTGCCGCGGTTGGAACCGTCGTCAATGTTGGTGCCGCGCACGTAGGCGATGTTGTAGGTCAGGCCAGGCACGCCGAAGGCGCTGAAGTCCAGGCCGTAGCCGGCTTGCCAGGAGCGCTCGTCCTTGCCGTTGAAGTCAGACCAGTAGGAGTTGGCCAGCAGGATGGTGTTGCCACCGTCGCCGATGCCGCTGTCCTTGGTGTTGTTGCGGTAGCCGCCGTACAGGTAACCGGTGTCACCGGTGCTGCGCTGGTGGGCCACGGTGAAGCTGTGCGGGCCGACAGCCCAGGTAGCGCCCAGGCTCCAGATCTTGTTGTCGCGGGCGTCAGCGTCACCTTGGGTCAGCTGGGCGAAGCTCTTGTCCAGCTTGGTTTTGTAGCCGTTGAAGTCAAAGGTCAGCGATTGCTTCTCTGGCAGGGCCAGCACGTAGTTGACGTTGACGTATTGCTTCTTCAGCACGTCTTCCATGTCGGAAGCGTACAGGGCAGCCGACAGGCTTTCGGTGAATTTGTAGCTACCACCGATGTAGTCGATGCTTTTCAGGCGGCCGCTGTCGGTGCCTTCAGCCGCTTTCTGGGCTTCCTTGGTGAAGTGACCCGCGTCCAGTTGCAGACCGGCGATCTCTTTGGAAACGATCGAAGTACCTGTGTAGGTTTCGGACAGCAGGCGGGAGTTGTCGTATTCCAGAACCGGCACGGCCGGGAACTGATCACCGTACTTGAGCACAGTGTTGGATACGCGGAACTTCACGGCAGCGCCGCCTTTGGACAGGTCACGGGCTGCTTCGCCGCTGTCGCCCTGCTTGAAGAAGTTGATGCCGCCCGCGCCGCTGCGACCTTTACCACCGTCCAGACGGATAGCGTATTGGCCGATGGCGTCCACACCCACACCGACGGTGCCTTGGGTGAAGCCGGACTCGAACTTGCCGATGAAACCCTGGCCCCATTCGGCTTTGTCTTGCTTGCCGTTTTTGTAGTCACGGCTGATGTAGGCATTGCGTGCTGCGATGTTCAGGTGGCTGTCTTCAACAAAACCCTTGGATTGCTCCTGGTCGTTGGCCATTGCCTGAGTGGCGCTCAAAATCCCCAGAGCGATCAGACCCATCCGTTGCTTCAACATTTTCTTGTATTCCTTATTACTGGTTGAGTACGCGCTGTGACACCAGGCTCCGTGTTGCTTTTCTGGTGTCGACTTTTTCCAGAAAAAAGAAGGCCCGCGGACGACTGAACTGCCGCGGGCCTTTTTTTATTGGATGAGTCATGGCGGTTAGCCACAGGCGTTGGGCGCAATCCTATGCGCGCGTTGAACTATGTGTCAATTTCGTGAATCGTCTGTATTTAGGCGAAATAATTCTAAGCAACGTCCTACGGCAGGTCGCGAAAAGTCCGTAATCCTTCCAAATACCCCCAAAAAACACATGCGGTAACACATTTCCAGACGACATCTTTGGTAATGGATAACACGCGCAAATGCAAAGCATTACCATTCGCGCGCATTTTTCCCTCCCAAACTTTCTGGATACATGCCTTCATGCCTGCCTATCGCCTGACGCCCATCACCCTTGGGCTTTCTGTTTTGCTGTCTGCCGGTTTTGCCTGTGCGGCCACGGTTTTGCCTGAAACCTCAGTCAGCGCAGAAGCTGACGAAGACGACCCACGCGTCAGGGAAACCAACACCGCCACCCGCACCGCCACCTCGGTGCGTTATGTCCCCCAGGCGATCGACTCGGTGAAAACCGAAAGCCTGCGTTCCTACGGCACCAATGACCTGGGCCAGGCACTGAGCGGCATCCCCAACGTGAGCAGCGGTGCCGACACACGTTTCGATAGCCTGCGCATCCGCGGTTTTGACGCCAGCAATGACTTCTACCTCGACGGCATTCGAGACGACAGCCAATACGTGCGCGACCTGCACAACATCGAGCGCATCGAAGTGCTCAAGGGGCCAGCGGCAGTGCTTTACGGGCGAGGCGGCCAGGGAGGGATCGTCAACCGTGTGAGCAAGCTGCCCCAAGCCGGGCACAAATCGAGCATCGAAGCCCAGGGCGGCAGCGATGATTTGCGCAGCCTGTACGCCGACCTCAGCACCGACCCCACCGAAAACATCAGCCTGCGCCTGAACATGGGCAACCAGGACAACAACAGCTTCCGCGATGGCGTCAGTGGCAACCGCCAGTTGTTCGCGCCGTCCATGAGTTGGCAGCTCACGCCCGACCTGAACTGGCTGGTGCAATACGAATACAGCCGCTACAACCGCACGCCCGACCGAGGCATCCCCGGGGTCAACGGCCGGCCGGCGGATGTGAGCCGTAGCACCACCTACTTCGATAACCACGACTACATCGACGACAAATCCCAGTCGCTGCGCTCCAAGCTTGCCTACGAGTTGAATAACAACTGGCAACTGCGCCACACCCTGGGCGTGTTCAAGCTCAACAGCGATTTCGATAACACCTACCAGACCGGCTACTCCGCCGCGACCAACCAGGTTACCCGCCAACACTGGCAGCAGGACCTGAACACCCGCAACGTGTTCAACAACCTTGAACTGGAAGGCGGCTTCGACACTTACGGCCTGGAGCATCGCCTGCTCACCGGCCTTGAGCTGGGCAGCCAGCGCCGTGACCCGAAACTGTATACCGCCGCTACCAGCGGCCCCGGTCGGCAGGCCGTGCCCAGCCTGGACCTCAACAACCCCAACCGCAACCTGCGCCATACCGGACGCATGAGCGTCTCCAGCAACAACCACACCGAAGTCGAAAGCCGCGCGCTGTATGTGCAGGACCAACTGCGCCTCAATGACCAGTGGCAATTGTTGGGCGGCTTGCGTTACGACCACTTCGAAGTGGACACCACCAACAAGGTGCTCAACACCCAGCAAGCCGTCGCAAGCCACAGCACCAGCCCGCGCGTCGGCGTGGTGTGGACGCCGGTGGAGCATCACTCGTTCTATGCCTCGTGGAGCAAGACCTTCTCGCCAGCAGGCGGCGGCTTGATCGGTATCACTCCAAACGCGGCGGGCAGCGTCAACGACCTGAGCCCCGAGCTGACCAAACAAAAGGAAATCGGGGTCAAGAGCGACTGGCTCGACGATCGCCTGAGTACCACCCTGGCCGTGTACGAATTGGAACTCTACAACCGACGCACCGCCGACCCGCTGAACCGCACCATCACCCTGCTCACCGGCCTGCAGCGCTCACGCGGCGTGGAGCTGACGGCCACCGGCAAGATCGTCGGCAACTGGTATGTGCGCGGCGGCATCGGCCTGCAAGATGCCAAGGTCGAGAAGGACAACAACGGCTTTGAAGGCAAGCGCGTCAGCGATGTGGCCAAGCGCAATGGCAGCCTGTTCCTCACCTGGAAACCGGAAATGGGCTGGTACGCCGAAACCGGCCTGACCCTGGTGGGCGATCGTTATGCCGACAACCTCAACACCGTGGTGTTGCCGGGTTATGGCCGATGGGATGCGTTGGTCGGCTTGCGCCAGAAGGAATGGGATGTGCGCGCGGCGCTGAACAACATCGCCGACAAAAACTACTACGCCTCGGCGACCAGCGTGGCGCAGATCCAACCGGGTGAACCGCGCAGCCTCGTCGTGACAGGCACCTACAGCTTCTAACGCACACCACTCCCCTGTAGGAGCCGGCTTGCCGGCGATGGCGGCCTGAAGCCTTGCAGTGATTTGACTGCCAACATCGCCGGCAAGCCGGCTCCTACAAGGGCGCCATCAATTCGCACAAGGCGTGCACTTCATCTTCGCTGAACAACCCCGCCGGGTAACGTTCACTCATCACACTGCGCAGGTCAGGCTGTTGCCTGATCTGCCGCGAGCCATTTGCCTTCAACCAGAGCGCCAGCGCGTGGATTGCGTCACCGTTGACCCGCAGGGGGTGGAACGTGCGCGTGTACATCAGGTTGATATCGGCATTCATTTCAGCGCTCTCTCCTACTGCGTGAGCGGCTAACTTACTCAAGGTTTGTGACAGAACTGCGCAGTCATCACCTTGGGTCACTGTCGCAACACCGATACAAGAGCTATGCCAATGTCCCGTGTTTATGGGCATTCGGACACAAAAAAGCCCGCGACCTTGCTAGGCCGCGGGCTTGCTGTGGGCGCTGAAACCGAGTAGCACCCGATCGCCGGTCAGCCGTTGTTACAACTGCACTCAGTTTTTGTGCGGGGCTGGCTGTTGTTGGGTCAGGCAATGGATATTGCCGCCACCCAGTAACAGTTCACGGCCCGGCACCATCACCACCTCGTGCTGCGGGAACAGGTTCTGCAGGATTTCCTTGGCCTGGCTGTCCAGCGGGTCGTCGAAGCTCGGGGCGATGATGCCGCCGTTGACGATCAGGAAGTTGACGTAGGAACCGGCCAGACGCACGGTCGGGTTGCGCTCCTGGCTGCCGTCCACCGGGTCCACGCCCGCGCATTCCTCTTCGGTGGCGTACAGCGGCCCCGGAATCGGCATCTTGTGCACTGTGAACGAGCGGCCCTTGGCGTCAGTGCTGCTTTGCAGCACGTCCATGGCGGCGTGGCAGCGCGCGTAGTTCGGGTCTTGCGGGTCATCGGTCCAGGCCAACAGCACTTCGCCGGGGCGCACGTAGCAGCAGAAGTTATCCACATGGCCGTCGGTTTCGTCATTGAACAGGCCATCCGGCAGCCAGATGACCTTATCCACCGCCAGGTTGGCGCTGAGCACCGCCTCGATTTCCCCACGGTTCAGATGCGGGTTGCGGTTATGGTTCAACAGGCACTCTTCGGTGGTGATCACCGTACCTTCGCCGTCGACGTGGATCGAACCACCTTCCAGCACAAAGCCTTCGGTACGGTAACGCGGTGCGCGCTCGATCTCGAGAATCTTGCCGCCTACCTGGGAGTCACGGTTCCACGGTGCATACAAGCCACCCTCAAAACCGCCCCAGGCGTTGAAATCCCAGTTCACGCCACGCACTTCGCCATTGTTGTTGATGACGAACGTCGGGCCGGTATCGCGCACCCAGGCGTCATCATTGGACATTTCCACCACGCGGATATTGGGCACATCCAGGCGTGCGCGGGCGTTTTCGTACTGGCCGGCAGAAACCGCCACGGTCACCGGCTCAAAACGCGCAATGGCCTTGGCCACCGCCACATGAGCCGCTTGCGCCGGCTTGCCGCCCAGGCGCCAGTTGTCCGGGCGCTCCGGCCAGATCATCCAGGTTTGGGTCTGTGGTGCCCACTCGGCAGGCATATGAAAGCCATCGGCGCGGGGCGTGCTGTGCAGGGTGGTCATGGCGATCAAGACTCCGAATGGGGTAAATGCCGACTTTATAACGGATATAAATCGGCTTTAGAAGCGACAAAGTATAGTAACGACGAATTATGACACTCATTAGCCGATAACAATCGACTAACTACAACTGCTCATCCAGCACCTTCGACAGCATGTCGACAAAGAAATCCACACTGCGTTTGGTCGTGACCATCGGCGGCTTGATCTTGAGGATGTTCAGGTAGTCGCCCGTCGGCTGCATGAAGATCCCCAGCTCGCGCAGGCGATCGCACAGCAGCGCGGTTTCTTCAGTCGCTGGTTCCAGGGTTTGTCGATTACGCACGAGCTCCAGGCCCAAGTAGAAGCCGGAACCGTGAACCGCCCCCACCAAGGGGTGACGGTCGATCAGTGCTTCCAGGCGCGCCTTGAAATGCCCACCGACCACTTGGGCGTTTTCCCACAGCTTTTCTTCTTCCATGACATCCAGCACCGCCATGCCAATCCGGCAACTGACTGGACTACCGCCTGACGACGAGAAGAAATACCCTTCGGCCTCCAGCGCCTCGGCGATTTCGCGACGAGTAATAACCGCACCCAACGGCTGGCCGTTGCCCATGCCTTTGGCCATGGTGATGATATCGGGCACCACACCCTGCTCCTCGAAGCCCCAGAAAAAGTGCCCCATGCGGCCGTAACCCACTTGTACCTCATCGGCAATGCACACACCGCCCTGAGCACGCACCAACCCGTACACCTGCTGCAAGTAACCGGGTGGCAAGGAGATGCCACCGGCATTGCCATACACCGGTTCGCAGATGAAACCGGCCAATTGGCGTTTGCTCTCGGCAATTTTCGCCAGGTTGTGTTCCACGCTACGCACGTAATCCGGTGCACTGTCCTGCCCACGGAATTCGCCGCGATAGGTATTCGGCGCCGTCACCGGGTGAACCCAGTCCGGCCGGCTGCTCAGGGCCTGGGGGTTGTCGGCAATCGAGGTGGACACCGCATCCGCCGCCACCGACCAGCCGTGATACGCCTCCAGCACGCTGAGCATGTCGCGACCGCCGCTGTAGGCCCAGGCCAGGCGGATCGCCAGGTCGTTGGCCTCGGTGCCGCTGTTGACCAGGAACACCCGGTCCATGCCGTCCGGCGCCAGCGCCAGCAGGCGTTCGGAAAACTCGGCAATCGCCGCATAGTGAAAACGCGAGTTGGTATTGAGCAGCGACCATTGCCGCGCCGCCACTGCCGCCATGCGCGGATGGCCATGCCCCAGCACCGCCACGTTGTTGAGCATGTCCAGATAGGACCGGCCCTGCATGTCGATCAAGTGATTGCGCCAACCGCGCTCGATACGCGGCGGGTCGACGTAATAATGTTTCTGCGAACGGGCGAAGCTGGCGTCACGACGTGCCAACAGGGCCTCGGGGTCGAGTTCGGGCTCGGCATCACAGGCCAACCCCAGCAGCTCGGCCGGCGAGGGGCACAGAGCCTGCCAGGCCGCGGCCCGGGACGGTGTACAGAACAAGGGCGGCTCAAGGTCGCCAAGGCACAACTGGACGATCAGCGGAGCCTGGACCTCACCCAGTACCTGCCCCTTCACCAATGTCGAGCCTTGAGCCAGCGTGGTTTTTCCTCCCCACAGGCGCAGGCTCGCCTGGGCGCCGTGCAAGCACAGCAAACCGTCAGCCCCCAAGTGAAGCGTCCCGGCGAACGGGGCTTCCAACACGGTGCCGTGGGGAAGGTGCAGTTCCACGTGCAAAGGCAATGTCTGCGGTTCAACGGCACTGTCCGGGCAAGTGCGCGACAAGCGGTATTGCCCGTAACGGCTAGCAGCCAGGCCGTGCACCCTCGCGGCTTCATCCAACAAATGCCGGTCGATGCCCGGTTGCTCCCAATTACCCGCCTCGAAATGCGGGCTGAGCACGCCCAGGTCGATCAACGCAAACTCACGCCCGACCAGGCCTGGCAGCAACGGTGCGAAATCCTGGTTGGCTATCGTTGGCAACGTCTCGCCAACGCAACGCAGGATTGCCGCCTCCATCAGTTCAAACGGCACCGACGTCGCAACGTGGAAGATTTCCCACTCGTGCTCGGCGTTTTTCAAGAGATAAGTGTTGTTCGGGTCCAGCCGTTGCTGTTGCTCGCTGCTCAACACCAGCACCGCCGCGCGGGCGACAATCAACGGCCACAGCGCTTGCAGCTCTTCGCGCTGCAACGGCGTGACGGCGTGACAGGCCTGGATCGCCGGCAAAATGGCAAACGGATCGCCCTCGGCGTGGTGCAGCAGAGCGGCGCAGGTCACCGACAGGTCAGCAATACGCCAGGTGTGCACCAGGTCGCCGAAATCAATCACGCCCTGGACCTGCCAACGCCGCTGGGCGTCGCGCTGCCACACCACATTGTCGTCGGTGATATCCATGTGCACCGCTTGCCAGGGCAGGCGCGGCGCCAACGGCCGGATGGCGGCGTCCACGTGTTCGGCCACCTGTTCCAGCGCAGCACGATGGGGCAGGTTTTCCAGGTTCGCCAGCAGGTGGGTGATCAGTTCCTGAGCGTGGCGTGGGTCCCATTGCAGGGTGCGCTCCAGGCCGGGGTGCGAGAAATCGGCCAACGCCAGGCTCATCCGTCCGCACAGTTCGCCAAAGCCTGCGATCACATCGCGGCCCAGGTGCGGGAGGTGGGTCAATGGCTCGCCGTCGATATAGTCGAGCAGCCGCAAGTGAACGGTTTGGCCGGCAATGCTCTCGGTCAGTAACGCTTCACCTGTCTTAGCCGCAATCACCTTTGGGACACGCAATTGGCCCTGCAAGTATTCAAGGGCCGCGTGCTGGGCCTCAAGCTCCACGGCGGCATAGTCGCCCCGGCAGATTTTCAGAACAAATCGACCACGGGTGCTGTCGATCTTGTAATTGAGGTCCTGCTGGCTACCCAGGGACTGCAACGTGCCAGCGAGGTCGTAATGCTGCAGCAGCAGCAGGGCTGCCTGATCAGGGCCCACTTGCGGGCAAGGCAAACTGGCGCGATGGATCAACGTGGCGAGCAGCATTGTGACGACCTCTGTTTTTTTAGGCGTCTATATCGCCACTGTTATGGGGGGTTAAGCAACCCCTCCCCGTATATCGCGCTTGCACCGGCCCGATTCACAACTCAAGCTATGCTTCATTCGCCAAGTGTCCGTCTAAGGAAAAGGCCCTCGACATGCGCATTCTCATCACCGGTGGCGCCGGCTTCATCGGCTCCGCCCTGATCCGTCACCTGATCCAACACACCGAGCACGAAGTGCTAAACCTGGACAAGCTCACCTACGCTGGCAACCTCGAGTCGCTGACCAGCATCGCGTCGAACAGCCGCTATGAGTTCGTGCAGGCCGACATCATCGACCAGCCAACCGTCAGCGCCGTACTGGCGCGCTTTGAGCCCCACGCGATCATGCACCTGGCGGCCGAGTCCCATGTGGACCGTTCCATTGACGGCCCATCGGACTTCATCCAGACCAACATCGTCGGTACCTACAGCCTGCTGGAAGCCACCCGTGCCTATTGGCAGAAACTCGACGAGCCCACCAGACGTGCGTTCCGCTTCCACCATATTTCCACCGACGAAGTGTATGGCGACCTGCATGGCGTGGACGACCTGTTCACCGAAACCACGCCCTACGCGCCAAGCTCGCCTTACTCGGCCAGCAAGGCGGCCTCCGACCATCTGGTGCGTGCCTGGCAGCGCACTTACGGCTTGCCGGTGCTGTTGACCAATTGCTCGAACAACTACGGGCCGTTCCATTTCCCCGAAAAACTGATCCCGCTGGTAATCCTCAACGCCCTCGCGGGTAAGCCGCTGCCGGTGTACGGCGACGGTCTGCAGGTGCGCGACTGGCTGTTCGTCGAAGACCACGCCCGCGCGTTGCTCAAAGTCGTCACCGAAGGTGTAGTGGGAGAGACCTACAACATCGGCGGGCATAACGAGCAAAAGAACATCGACGTGGTACGCGGCATCTGTGGCTTGCTGGAAGAACTGGCGCCCCAGCGCCCGGCCGGCGTGGAAAAATTCACCGACCTGATCACCTTCGTCAAGGACCGCCCGGGCCACGACCAGCGTTATGCGATCGACGCCAGCAAGATCGAGCGCGAGCTGGGCTGGGTCCCGCAAGAAACCTTCGACACCGGGCTGCGCAAGACCGTGCAGTGGTACCTCGATAACCTGGAATGGTGCCGCAGGGTCCAGGACGGCAGTTATCAAGGCGAACGATTGGGCAACACCGACATGAAGGATCTGATTGCATGATGAAAGGAATCGTATTGGCGGGTGGCTCCGGCACCCGTTTGCACCCCATTACCCTGGGCGTGTCCAAGCAACTGCTGCCGGTGTACGACAAACCGATGATCTATTACCCGATCTCGGTGTTGATGCTGGCCGGCATCAAGGACATTCTGGTGATTTCCACCCCGCTGGACTTGCCCCAGTACCGCAACCTGCTGGGCGATGGCAGCCAGTTCGGCGTGCGCTTCACCTACGCCGAGCAGCCGACGCCGGATGGCTTGGCCCAGGCCTTCCTGATCGGCGAGGAATTCATTGGCGATGACCCGGTATGCCTGATCCTTGGTGACAATATCTTCCACGGCCAGCACTTCGGCGACCAGTTGCGTACCGCCGCCGAACGCCGGTCCGGCGCCACCGTGTTCGGCTACTGGGTCAAGGACCCGGAACGCTTCGGTGTGATCGACTTCGACAAGGAAGGCCGCGCCCTCTCCATCGAAGAAAAACCGACCAAGCCCAAGTCACCGTATGCCGTGACCGGCCTGTATTTCTACGATAACGACGTGATCAAGATCGCCAAGGCAGTCAAGCCTTCGCCCCGTGGCGAGTTGGAGATCACCGACGTCAACAACGCCTACCTCAAGCGTGGCGATCTGCACGTAGAACGCTTCGGCCGTGGCTTTGCCTGGCTCGACACCGGCACCCACGACAGCCTGCTCGAAGCATCGACCTATGTGCAGACCATCGAGCATCGCCAGGGCCTGAAAGTCGCCTGTCTCGAAGAAATCGCCTACGAAAATGGCTGGATCGACCGTGACCACCTGCTGGAACGCGCCAAGTACTTTGGCAAAACCGGCTATGGTCAATACCTGTTCACACTCGCAGGGGAAACCATATGAATGTGACCGCCACTGAGTTGCCCGGTGTATTGATCATCGAGCCGAAGGTTTTTGGCGATGAACGCGGCTTTTTCTACGAGAGTTTTAACGCCCGGGCGTTCGCCCAAGCCACAGGGCTGCAGCAGCAATTCGTGCAGGACAACCATTCACGCTCACAAAAGGGTGTGCTGCGTGGCCTGCACTACCAGGTTGAACACGCCCAGGGGAAACTGGTGCGTGTAACAGCGGGTGAAGTTTTGGACGTAGCAGTGGATATTCGCCGTAGTTCACCTCACTTTGGCCAATGGGCCAGCGTGCGGTTGTCTGCCGAGAACAATCGGCAACTGTGGATTCCACCGGGGTTTGCCCATGGCTTTGTGGTGCTTAGCGACTACGCTGAATTCCTCTACAAAACCACCGACTACTACACCCCGACGGCCGAACGCTGCATTCGTTGGGACGACCCCGACCTCAATATCGATTGGCAACTGAACGGCACACCGACCTTGTCCGCCAAGGACCAGAACGGTAAAAGCCTGAAAGACGCCGACCTGTTCCCATGAAAATCCTCATTACCGGCCAGCACGGCCAAGTTTCCCGCGAGCTGCAACAGCGGCTCCAGGGCCTCGGTGAACTCATCGTGCTGGGGCGCGACCAGTTGGACCTGGCAGACGCCGAGCAGATCCGCCAGCAGGTGCGCGCCCAGCGCCCCGGCCTGATCATCAACGCGGCAGCCCACACCGCCGTCGACCTGGCCGAGAGCGAGCCAGATGCCGCGTTCGCCATCAACGCCATCGCGCCGGGTGTTTTGGCCGAAGAGGCCAAGGCCCTGGGCATTCCCTTGATCCACTACTCCACCGACTACGTGTTCGACGGCAGCAAACCGGCGCCCTACACCGAAGCCGACACGCCCAACCCCTTGGGTGTCTACGGCCAGAGCAAGCTGGCGGGCGAGCAGGCGATTGCTGCGGTGGGCGGCGAATACCTGATCCTGCGCACCAGCTGGGTGTACTCCAGCCACGGCAAGAACTTCCTGCTGACCATGCAACGTCTGCTGCAAGAGAAGCCGCAGATGCGCATCGTGGCCGACCAGATCGGTGCGCCGACCTGGGCCGGGAGTATCGCTGACAGCACCCGCGCGTTGATCGAGCGCTGGCAGGCAGGCCAACCCGGCGACTGGGGCATCTACCATTTGACGGCCCAGGGTGAGACCTCCTGGTTTGGCTTTGCCCAAGCCATCGGCGAGCATCTGAAAGCCCAAGGCAAAGCCTGCGCCGAACTGGAAGCCATTCCGTCCAGCGCCTACCCGACGCCGGCCAAGCGCCCGCTAAACTCACGCCTCGATTGCAGCCGCCTGCAACAGCAGTGGCAGGTCAGCCAACCGCAGTGGCAAGACGCATTACGCGAGTGTCTTGCACAGCAGCACTAGGCATAATGCACCTGTACCCACAGGCGCATGACTCATGACTCCATCCCTTCCACGTAGACCCCGCTGGCGCAGCCTCGCCCTGTTGGCGCTGTGCCTGGCGCCGTTGTTGTGGCCGCTGGAGCACTTGGCCGAACGGTATTACCGCAACGAACTGGCCGGGCAGAACCGCCAGACCCTCGACCTGTACGTCGCCAACCTGCTCGGCACCCTGCACCGCTATGAAGTGCTGCCGCAGATCCTCGGCGACCTGCCCGCCCTGCGCACCGCGCTGGACGCGCCCCAGGTGAGCACCAACCTGGTCAACGCCAACCTGCTGCTCAAGGACGTCGCCGCCCAGGCCGGGGTGGAAGTGATGTACCTGATGGACACCACCGGCAAGACCCTTGCCGCCTCCAATTGGGACAAACAGGACAGCTTTGTCGGGCGCAACTTCTCGTTCCGGCCCTACTTCAGCGAAGCCATGGCCGGCCGCCTGGGGCGGTTTTTCGGCCTGGGTACCACCTCGGCCAAGCGCGGTTACTTCTTCGCCGCCGCCGTGCGCGACGGCGACACGATCATCGGCGTGCTGGTGGTCAAGGTTGACCTGGATCACACCGAAAGCCTGTGGGGCAATACGCCGGAACAACTGCTGGTGACCGACCACAACGGCGTGGTGATCCTCACGTCGCGCCCTCAATGGCGATTCCGCGCCACCCGGCCGCTGACCACCGAAGAGCGCCAGGCCATCATCGCGATCCAGCCCTACCCTACCCGTGATCCGCAACCACTGGCCCTGAGCAACACCGCCTGGTTGCGCCAGTCCACGGCCATCGCGGAAACCGGCTGGAACGTCGAAATCCTCGCCCCTCGTTCGCTGATCAGCCGCCCGGTGCGCACGGTGGTTGCCGTCGGCGGCGCCACCCTGCTGGTGCTGATGTTGCTGCTGGGCTTGATGATGCAGCGCCGTCGGCACTACCTGGAACGCATCGCCTTTGAAGCCAAGGCGCGCCGCGAGCTGGAAATGCGTGTGGTCGAGCGTACCAGCGACCTGGAGGGCCTCAACCGGCGCCTCAAACAGGAAGTGCTGGAGCGCGAACACGCCCAGCAGGAACTGGTGCGCGCCCAGGATGACCTGGTGCAGGCCGGCAAGCTGTCGGCGCTGGGCACCATGTCGGCGAGTATCAGCCATGAACTCAACCAGCCCCTGGCAGCGATCCGCAGCTATGCAGAAAACGCCGAGATCCTGCTCGACCACGAACGCACCAGCGATGCCCGGGGCAATCTCAAGCTGATCAGCGAGCTGACCGGGCGTATGGCCTCGATCATCGCCCACCTGCGCGCCTTCGCCCGCCGTGACCGCCATGCGCCCGAGAGTGTGGCGCTGCAACCGGCGCTCGACGACGCGCTGGCACTGTTGGCCAAGCGGCGTCGGTCGATGGAAGTGGAGCTGATCCGCGACCTGCCGGAGGCAACCCTGTGGGTACAGGCCGGTGAAACCCGCTTGCGCCAGGTACTGGGCAACCTGCTGGCCAACGCCCTCGACGCCCTCACCGAAAAAGGCCCGCCGCGTAAACTCTGGTTGAGTGCCCAAACCACCGAACAGGGCGTCAACCTGTACATTCGCGACAATGGCCCGGGCTTTTGCATGGAAGCCTTGGGGCGTGCCAGCGAGCCGTTCTACACCACCAAGACCCGCACCCAGGGCCTGGGGTTGGGCCTGGCGATCTGTGACACGTTGATGCGCGCCTTCGGCGGCGAGCTGTTGTTCGCCAACCACAAGGAAGGCGGCGCACTGTTAACCTTGAAATTGCGTGCCGGTTCGCCGGGCGTCAGTCTGCAACCGTCCGAGGACCGCAGTGTATGAGTATCGATAACGGGATCCAGGTGGTGTTGATCGACGACGATCCACACCTGCGTCAGGCCCTGTGCCAGACCCTGGACCTGGCTGGGCTGAAAGTCCTGACCCTGGGCGAAGCCAGCGGCCTCACCGCGCGCCTGTCCCGCGATTGGCCGGGCGTGGTGGTCAGCGACATCCGTATGCCCGGCATGGACGGCCTGGAGCTGCTGGCCGAACTGCACGGCCAGGACCCGGAGCTGCCGGTGCTGCTGATTACCGGCCACGGTGATGTGCCGCTGGCGGTACAGGCCATGCGCGCCGGTGCGTATGACTTCCTGGAAAAACCGTTTGCCAGCGATGCCTTGCTCGACAGCGTGCGCCGCGCCCTCGCCCTGCGCCGCCTAGTGCTGGACAACCGCAGCCTGCGCCTGGCCCTCAGCGATCGCCAGCAACTAAGCACGCGCCTGGTGGGGCATTCTCCGCAGATGCTGCGCCTGCGCGAGCAGATCGGCGCGCTGGCGGCGACCAAGGCCGATGTACTGATCCTTGGCGAAACCGGCGCGGGCAAAGAGGTAGTGGCGCGTGCACTGCACGACCTGTCGAGCCGGCGCAGCGGGCCGTTTGTGGCGATCAACGCCGGCGCCCTGGCCGAGTCCGTGGTGGAAAGCGAGCTGTTCGGTCACGAGCCCGGCGCCTTTACCGGCGCGCAAAAGCGCCGTATCGGCAAGTTCGAGTTTGCCAACGGCGGCACGTTGTTTCTCGATGAAATCGAAAGCATGAGCCTGGATGTGCAGGTCAAGTTGCTGCGCCTGTTGCAGGAACGCGTAGTGGAGCGCCTGGGCGGCAATCAGCTGATCCCGCTGGATATCCGCATCATCGCCGCCACCAAGGAAGACCTGCGTCAGTCCGCCGACCAGGGCCGCTTCCGTGCCGACTTGTATTACCGTCTCAACGTTGCGCCGCTGCGCATTCCGCCGCTGCGCGAGCGGGGCGAAGATGCGTTGATGCTGTTCCAGCACTTTGCCGACGAAGCCAGCAGCCGCCACGGCCTGCCGCTGCACGAGTTGCAGCCGGGCCAGCGCGCGCTCCTGCTGCGCCACAGCTGGCCAGGCAATGTACGGGAACTGCAAAACGCCGCCGAACGGTTTGCCCTGGGCCTTGAACTGGCCCTGGATGCGACACCGGACAACCCGTCTGCCGGCGTGTTGACCTCTACCAAAGGCGGCCTGAGTGAACAAGTCGAGCAGTTCGAAAAAAGCCTGATCGCCGCCGAACTGACCCGCCCCCACAGCTCCATGCGCAGCCTCGCCGAGGCGTTGGGCATGCCGCGCAAGACCCTGCACGACAAACTGCGCAAGCACGGCCTGAACTTCGCCGACAGCGCCAACCACGGCGCCGACGACGAATGACCCTCCCCACTCGCCACGAGGCCCCCATGAGCCGCGACAGCCGTTATCTGGAATCCATCCTTCACCACGACATCCCCCTCACCCGGGAAATGGGCCTCAAGGTGCTCGACTGGCAACACGGCCAATTGCAGCTGCACCTGCCCTTGCAAGCCAACATCAACCACAAGAGCACCATGTTTGGCGGCAGCCTCTATTGCGGTGCTGTGCTGGCGGGCTGGGGTTGGTTGCACCTGCAATTGCGGGAGGAAGGGGTTGAAGACGGGCACATCGTGATTCAGGAAGGGCAGATCAGCTATCCGCTGCCCGTGACCCGGGACGCGACGGTGGTGTGCCAGGCGCCAGAGGAGAAGGTGTGGAAACGCTTTGTGGCGACCTACAAGCGCTATGGCCGTGCACGGCTAACGCTGGAGACGTGGATTGTGAATGAGGGCAGCGAGGAGCATGCCGTAGCGTTTACCGGCCAGTACGTCCTGCACCGCTAACCGCCACAACACAATCCATTGTAGGAGCCGACTTGCCGGCGATGAGGCATTCAAGTCATGCAGCGATCTTGCCGGCGCCATCGCCGGCAAGCCGGGCTCCTACAGGGGTCTACGAACGGGCCAGGGTCAGCAACCGCTCACGCCAGGCAGCCTTGGCCGGCAACGCCAAAAAGAACGGGTTCAACAACGACTCCCGCGCTGGATAGCTGAACGGCTCGCCACTCAACTCCAGCACTTCGCCCCCCGCCCCTTCCAGCACGCCCTGGGCTGCTGCGGTGTCCCACTGCGACGTCGGCGCCAACCGTGGGTAGCAATCGGCGCTGCCTTCGGCCAGCAGGCAGAACTTCAGCGAGCTGCCGATATTCGCCAGTTTCAGCTCACCCAGGCCTTCGCTCAAACCATCCAGCAAACGCTCCTGCTCAGGGCTGGTGTGCCGACGGCTGGCAACCACGGTAAATGCCTCTCCGGCGGCTGGCGTCTGGCGCACCTGAATCTGCTTGGGTGGCTCATTCACATCAGAACGCCACGCGCCCAAACCGGCACCGCCAAAGTAGCAACGGCCGCTGGTGGGCATCGACACCACGCCAAATACCACGCGGCCTTGCTCGATCAGGGCGACGTTAACGGTGAACTCTTCGCTGCCGGAAATGAATTCCTTGGTGCCATCCAGCGGGTCTACCAGCCACCAGCGTTGCCAACCGGCGCGCACGCTTTGGTCGATATCGGCGTCTTCTTCAGACAGTACGGGAATGCTCGGGTCCAGCGCGGTGAGCCCGGCGAGAATCAGGTGGTGAGCAGCCAGGTCTGCCGCCGTCACCGGCGAGTCATCAGACTTGGACGTGACCGCCACGTCGGCCCGCCAATAAGGAAGGATCGCTTCACCCGCCTGACGCGCCAGCTCGATCACGGGGGCAATAAAAGGGTGGCCTAAAAACAGTTCGCTCATGCGATAAACGCTCCACGCTGGGTCAACAGGTCTCGTACCAGGTACAGCGCGGCCAGGGCGCGGCCTTCGCTGAATTGCTCGTTTTGCGCCAGTTGCGACAACTCCCGCAGGTTGACGCGGTCGACCCGCATCGGCTCGGGCTCGTCACCTTCAAGGCGTTCTTCATAGAGGTCGGTGGCCAGCACCACCTGGATTTTCTGGCTCATGTAGCCAGGTGACAGCGAAAGCTCGGTGAGGTGTTCCAACTGACGTGCGCCGTAGCCTGCCTCTTCCTTGAGCTCACGGTTCGCCGCCGCCAGCACATCCTCGCCGGGCTCGATAAGGCCCTTGGGCAGGGACAACTCATATTCATCCGTACCGCCGCAGTATTCTTCCACCAGCAACGCGTGATCGGCGTCGATCATTGCCACGATCATCACTGCACCATAACCGGCACCGCGGCCCACCAAGCGTTCGTAGGTTCGTTCAACGCCATTGGAAAAGCGCAATTGCACTTCCTCCACGCGGAACAAACGGCTACTGGCGACTATTTCGCGGGCGAGTACGGTGGGTTTCTGGCGCATAAGCGGCTCCTTGGCGTGATCGGGTTACTATACCGTGGCTTTTCCGATTGTCTGTGTCGGATATCTTTACTTACATGAGAACACCCCATGCCCTCTTTGCCCTGGCACGCCATCGACACCGTCCTGCTGGACATGGACGGCACCCTGCTCGACCTGCACTTCGACAATCATTTCTGGATGGAACACCTGCCACAACGCTACGCCGAGTTGCATGGCGTGAGCCGTGCGATAGCCGAGATGGAGTTGCAGCCGCTGTTCGAGCATAACGCGGGACAGTTGCAATGGTATTGCCTGGACTTCTGGACTCGCGAACTGAAGATCCCGGTGCGCGAACTCAAGCTGGAAACCGCCCACCTGATCGCCCTGCGCCCGGACGCCGACACCTTTCTGGCGGCGATCAAACAGGCCGGCAAGCGGGTGATCCTGATCACCAACGCTCATCGCGATTCGCTGTCATTGAAGCTGGAACGCATCGAATTGGCGCCGTATTTCGAAAGGTTGATCAGCTCCCACGATTACGGTTTCGCCAAGGAAAACCCGCAGTTCTGGGACGCGCTGCAAGCCGATATTGGCTTCGACCCGACGCGCAGCCTGTTTATTGATGACACCTTGCCGATCCTGCGCAGTGCCCAGGCGTTTGGGGTGGGGCATTTGTTGGCGGTGAAAGAGCCGGACAGCAAGAAAGGGCCAAAGGACACGGCGGAGTTTGCCGCCGTCGAGGACTATCGAGACCTCATTGCCGGACTCTGAAACAGTGTGACCCAAAACCCATGTGGGAGCCGGGCTTGCCCGCGATAGCAGAGTGTCAGGCAACACCTCTCTACCTGATCCACCGCTATCGCGGGCAAGCCCGGCTCCCACAGAAAGCAACTCCCACATTTCGTAGCGTGTATTACTCAGGAATACGCAGTGTCTGCCCTGGGTAAATCTTGTCCGGGTGGGACAGCAACGGCTTGTTAGCCTCGAAGATCTTGTTGTACTGGTTGGCGTTGCCATATACCGCCAGCGAAATTGCGCTCAGTGTGTCGCCCTTTTTCACCACGACGAAACGGGCGGCGGCAACCGCCGGGCCGGATACGGTGATCTGATCCTCGACACTGGCCACCCCGGCAATATTGCCTGCTGCCAGGATGATTTTTTCTTTCTCTTCCTGGCTGGCCACTTCACCGCTGATCGTCACCTTGTCACCGTCGACGGTGGCATGCACGTTCGGGTTGCCCAGCCCCACGTCCTCAATGTGCTTTTTAAGGTCTTCGCTGGCGTTGGCATTGCCCGGCGTCAACAGCTTGACCAGCTTTTCGCCGGCCTCTTTAACAAAGCTGAAAATACTCATGTTTGCTCTCCTTGGGGTTTAGGTTCCAGATGCCAAAGACTAGACCAGTCCCACAGAACCTGGTTCCAGCCCGACCAATGACCAGACGACTCCTACACGCGTTAGAATCCACGCGTTATTGGAGCAAGCCCACGGAGCGAAGATGGACATCAAACAGCTGAAATTCCTCATCGCCCTCGACGAAACCCGTCACTTCGGCCAGGCGGCAGCGCGTTGCCATATCACCCAGCCAACCCTGTCGATGCGCCTGCGCAACCTGGAAGAAGAGCTGGACCTGCCCTTGGTCAACCGGGGCCAGCGCTTCGAAGGGTTTACCGCGCCGGGCGAACGGGTGCTGGCGTGGGCCCGCACCGTGCTCGCGGCCTATGATGGCTTGCAGGCCGAAGCCGCTGCCTGTCGCGGCAACCTAGTGGGCACATTACGATTAGGGGTGGTGCCGCTGTCGAGCTTCGACCCCCTGGCCTTGATGCAGCAGTTGCACAAGGAACACCCCAGCCTGCGTTTCGAGCTGTCGGCACTGAGCTCCGAGCAAATCCTTGAACAACTGGCCAGCAATCGGCTGGACCTGGGCGTGTCCTACCTGGAACGCCTGGACAACGAGCGCTTCGACTCCTTGACCTTGGGCGAAACCCGTATGGGCCTGCTGTATGACCAGCGGTTTTTCAGCTTCGGTGACACGCCGTTGAGCTGGGAAGCGCTGATCGAGCTGCCGCTGGGCATGCTCACCAGCGGCATGCACTTTCGCCAGTCCATCGACCACAACTTCCACAGCCGGGGGCTCAACCCACAACCGCTGCTGCAAACCGACGCCGTCCATCAGTTGTTACAGGCTGTGCACGGCGGGCTGTGTTGCGCGGTGATGCCGCTGGAGGGAGGCCTGGATGCACTCACCGAACATTTGCGCCTGCAACCAATTGAAGACGCCCACACCCTGGCGCGCCTGGGGTTGATCATGCGCCGCAGCGCACCTCGATCAGCACTGGCCGAAGCCTGTTTTGCGCTGTTTCAGAAATCGCAAAACGAGTCTTGATCGACGTCATCTATCGGCAGATCAGTACTGGCAATTAGACGCGACGCTTTGTCGCGCCTAGTCTAAACACTGATCAATCCGTCGGTGGTACTGCCCCATGAACGCCAAGCGCCCCGTCTGCGCGGCGCCCGCCTCTGAAACGCCCGCGCCTGCTGCCAGCCAGAGCTACCAGTATTGCAATCTCGAGCACACAGAAGTCGCCAGCACTGCATTGGCGGAAGAAGTGGCGTTGGCGATTGCCTACAACGACATCAGCCAGGCCGTGATGCTGGTGACGCCCACCGACCTGGAAGACTTTATCGTCGGCTTTAGTATCGGCAGTGGAATTATCGCCGACGTTAGCGACATTTATGACCTGAAACTCAGCGGCTCCGGCTCTGCCCAATACGCCCAGGTACAGATTTCCAGCCGCGCCTTCTGGAACCTCAAGCAACAGCGCCGACAACTGGCAGGCACCAGCGGCTGTGGTCTGTGCGGCGTGGAAGCGGTTGAACAGGCCCTACCGGACCTTCAGGTGCTGCCGGGCGCGCCCTTGCCGCCCGCCGAATGGCTCGACGGCCTGCGCCAACGCATCAGCGCTTTTCAACCGCTGGGCCAATACAGCGGCGCGGTACACGCGGCGGTGTTCATGAACGCCCAGGGCGAATTGCTGCTGGGCCGTGAAGACATCGGCCGGCATAACGCCCTGGATAAATTGATCGGCGCACTGATCCGCCAAAAGATTCCGACCGAAGGTGGCCTGGCAATCGTCACCAGCCGTTGCAGCCTGGAGTTGATCCAGAAAGTCCTGCGCGCGGGCATCCAGACCCTGGTCAGCCTGTCGTCGCCTACCGGCCTGGCCCTGCAGTGGGCCCGTCGTCACAACCTCAACCTCATCCACCTGCCGCAGAAAAGCGCGCCGCGGGTCTACAGCCCAGCGATGGAGTACCAACCATGAGCATGCATCACCAAGCCGACCAAACCCCGACTCCGCGCTACAAGCCCTACAAAGGCCCAGCCGGTGGCTGGGGCGCACTGATCAGCGTGGCGCAGGCCTGGTTGACCAGCGACAACGCGCTGAAAAACCTGCGCATGATGCTCAAGACCAACCAGAACGGCGGTTTCGACTGCCCGGGCTGCGCATGGGGCGACTCGCCGGAAAGCGGCATGGTCAAGTTCTGCGAGAACGGCGCCAAGGCCGTGAACTGGGAAGCCACCAAACGTCGCGTCGACGCCGCGTTCTTCGCCAAGCACAGCGTCACCGCGCTGCTGGAGCAAAGCGACTACTGGCTGGAATACCAGGGCCGCCTGACCGAGCCGATGCGCTACGACGCCGAAACCGACCGCTACCAGCCCATCAGCTGGGAAGCCGCGTTCGACCTGGTAGGCAAGCACCTCAACGCCCTGCCCAGCCCGGACATGGCCGAGTTCTACACCTCGGGCCGCGCCAGCAACGAGGCGGCGTACCTGTATCAGCTGTTCGTGCGCGCCTATGGCACCAACAATTTCCCGGATTGCTCGAACATGTGCCACGAAGCCAGCGGCGTAGCCCTGGCGCAAAGCGTGGGTGTCGGCAAAGGCACCGTGACCTTCGATGACTTCGAACATGCCGATGCGATCTTCGTGTGGGGCCAGAACCCCGGCACCAACCACCCGCGCATGCTCGAACCGCTGCGCGAAGCGGTGAAACGTGGCGCCCAGGTGGTGTGCATCAACCCGCTGAAAGAACGCGGCCTGGAACGCTTCCAGCACCCGCAGCACCCGCTGGAAATGCTCACCAACGGCGACAAGCCGACCAACACCGCCTACTTCCGCCCAGCGCTGGGTGGCGACATGGCCATCCTGCGCGGCATGGCTAAATTCCTGCTGCTGTGGGAGCGCCAGGCCCAGGCCGAAGGCAAGGAAGCCGTGTTCGACCACGACTTCCTCAACGAACACACCGCCAACGTGCTGGATTACCTGGGCAAGATCGACGACACCTCCTGGGATGAAATCGTCGAGCAGTCCGGCCTGACGCTGGTGGAGATCGAGCAAGCGGCGCGCATGTACGCCAAAGGCAAGAACGTGATCATGTGCTGGGCCATGGGTATCACCCAGCATCGCCACTCGGTGCCGACCATTCAGGAAATCGCCAACCTGATGCTGCTGCGCGGCAACATCGGCCGCCCAGGCGCGGGCCTATGCCCCGTGCGAGGCCACAGCAACGTGCAGGGCGACCGCACCATGGGCATCAACGAGCGTCCTCCAGTGGCGTTCCTCGACTCTCTGGAGCGTCGCTTCCAGTTCCAGGTGCCACGTGAGAACGGGCACAACGTGGTCGAAGCGATCCACGCTATGCTCGAAGGTCGCTCCAAGGTGTTCATCGGCCTGGGAGGCAACTTCGCCCAAGCCACGCCAGACAGCCCGCGTACCTTTGAAGCGCTACGCAATTGCGACCTGACCGTGCAGATCAGCACCAAGCTCAACCGCAGCCACCTGATGCACGGCAAAGACGCGCTGATCCTGCCATGCCTGGGCCGTACCGACATCGACATCCAGGCCGACGGCCCGCAAGCGGTGACGGTAGAGGACTCGTTCAGCATGGTTCACGGCTCCAACGGCCAACTGCAGCCGCTGTCGAAATTCATGAAGTCGGAGCCTGCCATCCTGGCTGGCATCGCGGCGGCGACCTTGGGCAGCAAGCCCGTGGATTGGAATTGGCTGGTAGCCGACTACGGGCGTATTCGCGACCTGATTGCCGACACCATCCCAGGCTTCAAGGACTTCAACGAGAAGATCAAAAACCCGGGCGGCTTCTACCTGGGCAACGCAGCTGGCGCCCGCCGCTGGAACACGCCGTCGGGCCGCGCCAACTTCCGCCCGAATATCCTGCCCAAAGACCTGATTCACGAACGTACTCACGCGACCGGCCGTGTGCCGGACCTGATCATGCAGTCGATGCGCTCCCACGATCAGTACAACACCACCATTTATGGCCTGGACGACCGCTACCGTGGGGTGAAAGGCCAGCGTGACGTGCTGTTCGTCAATGAAGCCGACATCATCCGCCTGGGCTTCAAGCCGGGACAGAAAGCCGACATCGTCTCGTTGTGGGAAGACGGCCGCGAGCGTCGTGTGAAAGGCTTTACCTTGCTGGCGTTTGATATTCCTGCGGGGCAGGCGGCGGCTTATTACCCGGAAGTGAACCCTTTGGTGCCCCTGGAGAGCACCGGCGATGGCAGCCACACGCCAACGTCGAAGTTCGTGGCGATTCGCCTGGAAGCGGCGAGCGATAACGGCTTGATCATGGCCCGCTCGGCTTGACCACCCCACCCTCTGTAGGAGCCGGCTTGCCGGCGATGAGCCTTTAAGCCTTGCGGCGATCTTGCGATCGTTATCGCCGGCAAGCCGGCTCCTACAGTGAGTGTTCCAATGCAGGCAGCGGGGGCGATGCCAGGTCAAATTTCGGGCACAAAAAAGGCCGCTTTTGCATAAAAGCGGCCGTTCCGAAGTAGTTAAAGACCTGTAAAAATCACTTAAGTTCCCTATACAAAACAGTAACTTAGCAAATTGTATACAACTGCTGCCACCGGTCGGATTTCGATTGTCAGCATCTCGATACAACCTCAGGATCGCGCCGTCATCCTCTTGAGGTCTCTCTATGAAGTTCTCCTCGATTCTCTTGTTGTCCCTTGGCCTGGTCAGTGGCGCAGCCATGGCCGGTGGCACCACCGAAGCCGGTGTGGGCGGCGCATTGGGCGGGGTTTTAGGTTCCGTTGTCGGCCAGCAGATCGGCGGCAATACAGGTTCGGCCATCGGCGCAGCCCTGGGTGGCGCGGGCGGCAGTGCGGTCGGCGCTGACAAGCGCAGCCGTGGCGAAGCGGCCATTGGTGGTGCGCTGGGCGCAGCCGGTGGCAACGTGGTTGGCCGCAGCATGGGCGGCAACACTGGCAGCCTGATCGGCGCAGCCGCTGGCGGCGGTGCAGGTGGCGCGCTGGGTAACTACATGGGCAACAAGAGCGATGACGACGACCGTCGCTACCGTGGGCGCGACAACCGCCGCTATGACCGCGACGATCACCGTGGCCGCGGGCATGCCTATGGCCATCGCAAGAACAAGCATCACTACCGTCACCGGTAAGAGCTGAAGAACACGATCAATCCCTTGTAGGAGCCGGCTTGCCGGCGATAGCAGAGTATCAGGCAATACTTATTGACCTGACCCATCGCGATCGCTGGCAAGCCAGCTCCTACAGTGGATATTTTTGTTCAAAGAATCACCAAGCGCTGCAACGCCTCGCGCAACATTCCCGGAATCGTCACCGGCTGGTTCGTCCCACGATCCACGAACACGTGCACAAAGCGCCCCGCCGCACAGGCTTCGACCTCACCCTGCTTGAATACCGCCAACTCGTACTGCACTGAGCTGTTGCCCAACTTGCTCACCTGCAGGCCGATTTCGATGCGCTCGGGAAAGGCAATCGACGCGAAGTAATCGCACGCTGAACTCACCACAAACCCCACCACCTCACCGTCATGAATATCCAACCCACCCTGTTCGATCAGGTAGGTGTTCACCGCCGTGTCGAAGAAGCTGTAGTAGGTCACGTTATTCACATGGCCATACACATCGTTGTCGTGCCAGCGCGTGATGATCGGCTGGAAGTGAGGGTAATCGGCACGTTGTGGTACAGAGTCAGGCATGGGCGCATCTCGTGAAGGTGGGTTCAAAGGTCATTCAAATGGGCTTCGGCCCACTCGCGCACCTCGGCGTAGGGGTAGTCCTCAAGTGCGGCAAAACCCGGAATGCCACGCGCTTTCAGCTTGGTGAAAAGCGGCACGCTGATACCGCCAAGGAACCGCGTCAAACGTTCCGCACCCGGCAATTGCCCCGTGTGCTCATGATGCCTGTGGATAAAATCACCGCACAGCCCCATGAAGTTTTTATCCACAAGCGGCGGCAAACCGGGCGGTGGCGGCAGGTGTGCAACATGGCCGTGGCATACAGAGCAATGCCCACAACGCTGGGGCGCATTTTCATCGCCAAAATACTGAGCCAGGCGTTGCCCCAGGCAATGTTCGGTGGCGAACAGATCGAGCATGGCGTGAATCCGCGCCACCTCGCCCACCTCATGTTGCTTGAAGCCTGTGTATAACTCGGCGCTCAACACCTCTGGATCAAAATCGGTATCCAGCAGGCTGTAGACCTCGGTCATCTGCTTGCTTTCCAGCTCGATCAGGCCCTGCTCCTGGAAGTAATCCAGGGCTTTCACCACCCGGCCACGCTCGGCGTTGTGCTGTTGGTACAGCGCGTCGAAATCCACTGTAGCCCAGGTTTTCGCCCGCTTGCACACCTGGATAATCGCTGCGACAAACTGCTGTCGCTCGCCGGAAAACCGCGCCAGCAGGGCGTCGGGCTCGATCAGGTACTTGAAGCGGTATTCGGCGTAGAACGCGTAGCGTGGTGCGATCACCCCCTTGAGCTCCAACTGCACCAGCAGTGTCTTCAACGGCAGCTCGCGAATGTTGCTGTGATCCGACAAGGACCTGAGCAGAAATTCCCATTGCCCCTCGCTCCGTGCAGCCTGAAGCTCATCCAATACCCGCCGGATCCCCTCCTGCTCTGGCGTATCGCCGTACACAAAATTCTCCAACACGTTGAGGCTGTCGCGGTTGGCCAGCACCAGGCAGTCGGACGGCTGCCCATCACGCCCGGCACGGCCGATCTCCTGGCTGTAGTTCTCGATGGATTTAGGCAGGTCGAAGTGCACCACATTGCGGATGTCACTTTTGTCGATGCCCATGCCAAACGCGATGGTGGCGACAATGCAATTGGAACGTCCGCCCATGAAGCGCTGCTGGATACCCTCGCGTTTATCGTGGGGCAAGCCGGCGTGATACGCCTCGGCCTGGATGCCGTTGCGGTTCAGGTGCTCGGCAATCTGCTCGGCGGTTTTTTGCAAGGTGACATAGACGATGCTTGGCTGGTCAGCGCGCTCACTCATCCACTGCACCAAGCGACGACGCTTGTCCGCGCCGCTGACCGGCTCCACCAACAGGTTGAGGTTGGGCCGGTAGAAGCCCGTAGTGACCACATCGCCCGGTGCAATGGCGAACTTCGCCTGCATGTCGGCAATCACCTTAGGCGTGGCCGTAGCCGTCAGCAGCAGGGCTTGTGGGATATTGAACTGGCGCTGGTAGTCCGGCAGCTTCAAATAGTCCGGCCGGAAGTTGTGGCCCCACTCGGAAATACAGTGCGCCTCGTCCACCACCAGTAACGAGATCTGCACGCTTTGCAGGAAGTTACGGAAGCGCTCGTTCTTCAAGCGTTCTACGGAGATCATCAGGATTTTCAGCTCGCCGGAACGCGCACGGGCCATCACGTCATTGGCCTCATCGCGGCTCTGGGCCGAATCGATACTGCCCGCCGAAATGCCGTGGCGCTGCAAGAAACCAAGCTGGTCCTGCATCAACGCCAACAGGGGTGAAACCACCAATGTCAGGTGTGGCAGCAACACCGCCGACAGCTGGTAACACAAAGATTTACCTGACCCGGTTGGGAAAATCGCAGCTGCCGAACGACCGGCCAGTACCGCGCTGACGGTTTCTTCCTGGCCCAAACGAAACTGTGGATAACCAAAGACCTGCTGGAGGGTGTCGTGCATAGGCTGTCACTCCATTGACCGCTGAGTTGGCTCAAAAACATAGCCCGGGAATCTCAGCGAATCGAGAAAGGTCGCATGGAAAAAAGAGACAGGATGATACACAGCGTGAGGGGTGGCCTAGGGCCGAAGTGGGAATAATCCGAGGTAGGAGCAGAAAAGATACAAATCCAAATGTGGGAGGGGGCTTGCCCCCGATTGCAGTGTGTCAGCCAATAAATCTTGGCCTGACAGATCGCTATCGGGGGCAAGCCCCCTCCCACATTTTTATTTTTGTATCAGGGCTGAATCATCGGTTTTTCACGCGCTCAATCGCCGTGTCATAGACCGGGTTGGCCTTCTGCTCTTTAGCCAGCTGGTAGTGACGCAACGCATCCTGGAACTGCCCCGCAGCCTCATAGATCCGCGCAATGTTGTAGTAAGACCCTGCACGCACGGTCGCGGCATTCGCACCGGTCGCCAGGGCGATGGCCTTGCGGTTTGCCCAGATCGACTCGGCAGTGTTGCCAGCCTTCTGGTACGCCAGGCCCAGATTGCCGTAGGCCTTGCCGAAGCTGTTGTCCAGGTCGATGGCCTGGCGGAACAGGTCGATGGCCTGGTCGAGGTTACCCGCTTGGTAGGCCGCTTCACCTTGTACGTTCAGACGTTTCGCATCGGTTTGTGCAGAAGAGCTGACGGCTACGGCCGTGACCGCGACGCTGTCATCCAGCAACGGTTTCACTTCGTTGAGTACGTCCTTGGCATCCACTGTCACACCGCTGAAGGTGTTGATGTCTTGGAAGTCACCGCTGCCGGTCATGCGGAACACGGTCCACAGGTTGCCGCTACGGTTCTGCGGTACATAGTAGGTACGCACCAGCGACTGGCCCATGTACACGAACACTTTGGCTTCACTATTGGAGAGCTGACGCGAGCTTGGATTACCACCGTTGGTGTAGTCATGCACGGCGTACACGTAGCTTTCGCCATAGTGTTTTTTCTGCAGGGTGATGGTTTCCGGGCCGTAGCTGTCGGTGTCATCCACATCCAGTTCGGCATCGGTGCCGTTTTTGTTTTCGAAGTAGATGTTGTTGCCCGGGAAGATCATGTGGGAGTCGAGGTCTTCCGGGGTCTTGCCCCAGGTCAGTACCACGCGCAGGCCGTCGAGGTTCTCCATCACCGGGCTGATGGCGTAAGTCATGCCCTTGCACGGGCATTTCACCACCAGGTTGGAGTAGCCGGGCTTCTTGATGATCAGCAGGTTGGTGGAGTCGTCAGCGGCTTCGCTGGTCAATGTGACCTGGCCCTGGGCGTTGGTGCGCCCCACCACGTTCTGCGCACCGTTGCGTTGCAGCAGCACTTCGGCATCGGCGATTTTCTGGTCCTTGACCACCGCACTCAGGACCTCAATCGGCAACTGTTCGGCCTGGATGGAAAACGCCACTGCGCACAATGACATCGCCGAGGCGACACGAAGCAAACCCATGCTTAACTCCCTTTAAGTAGTGGGCGGAATCGCCCTACAAGATTTTGCGGTGAAACATACGCTGAAATCAGGCCTCTGGCGGATTTTTTGTACAAAGTGTGACGTAGTTTTTATCACCTCCAACAGCAACTTCTGGCTCCTCAGGTTCTGAGTAAAAACGACCACTCGCCCCCAAAGAACCTCCGTCAAACCAAAAATCGGAAGCATCCGTAAGAAACCACGCAATACCGCGCCGTACGTTTCCCAAACTGCTTAAAACGCCCTGCACGCCCTCTACAAAACTCACCTTCGCCTGACCGAAACTAGCGGCCTTTCAACAACGCCGACAAGAATCTGTGAACATCGAAAGGACGCAACCTATCAGCCACAACGGCGTCACCTTCACAGAGCGGCGCCTGATCATCTTGCTTAGCAATCCACATGCATTGGCAAATCTTGGGTGGCTGATGCGATGACCGAATCCATCTACTGGATCGGCCTGATACTGCTCTTGGCCGTTGCCGCGTCGATCGAAAAAACAATCAAACGGCCTCCACTCAGAAAATGGTTTGGGCTGGTCCTTGTGGTAACCGGTCCGACACTCTTATTCTGCGACACCCTATGGTTAAAGGGATCAGCGATGGACAGCTTGCCTGCCATTGCTCTTGTAACGGGTATCGTGTTGCTAGCCAGCCAAAACAAATATCGCCGCCACCGCAACCATCCCCCTCACCCACTCCTGCGTGCCCCCACCATGAACCTCGCGCCTAACTTCCCCGAAGACGCCGCCATGCAGCAACTCCTGCAACTGCTGCACGAAGAAATCGGCCTGCCAAAACACAAGACCATCAGCCTGCAAACCTCGATCAACGTCGACCTGGGTTGTGATGGCAGTGAGGCCAAGCAATTGATGGAGGCGCTGGAGCAGGAATTTGTACTCGACCTGGTCGACTTCGACACTTATCGTTACTTCAACCCGCCGGTGTTTGATGTGTTTCTCAAACGTCGGGCCAAAGGGCGCGGCGAGAAAGTGCCGCTGACCATCGGCATGCTCTACCTGGCCATCAAGACCCACAGCTGGGACACGCAAACTCTCGAAAACCTGAGTTAACGGTAGGAGCCGGCTTGCCGGCGATGGCGGTCCCGAGGGCCTCATCGCCGGCAAGCCGGGCTCCTACAGGACATTGCGCCTTCGGAAAGGACCTTACATGGACGTAACAATGGGCCTGCTGGCCGCCCTGCTCTGGGGCGGTACAGATTTTCTCGTGGGCCTCAATGCCCGCGCTGTCGGCGTAAAACGCGCGGTGTATTTCGGCCAAGCCTTGGGCTTTCTGATCATGACCCTGCTGCTGGCCATTCTCCCGACCTTCCTGCTCAAATCCCTCGACGCGCCGCTGAGCGTCTGGCTTCTGGGCATCGCCGCCGCCCTGCTCACCGTTTCCGGCGCCCTCGCGTTATCCAAAGCTTTTGCACTCGGCAAAGCCGCCATCGTCGCACCGCTGGTGACCTCCTACGGCGTGGTCACCACCCTGCTGTCCTGGGCCAGCGGCGAGCACATCAGCCTGACGCAGCTGGGTTGCATCGCCGTGTGCGTGATCGGCGTGTTCCTCTCCAGCATCCACAAGGACAACGGCGTTCCCCACAACAACCCCCGCCTGTCCATCGCTTACGCCATGCTTGCCGCTGTGCTGTATGGCAGCAGTTTCTGGCTGCAAGGCCGCTACACACTGCCGGCGCTGGGGCCGATTACCATGCTGTGGCTCGGGTATTTGGTGGGGTTATGCGTATTGGTGTTGATGGTACTGAGGATCAAGGACGGGTTGAAAATCCCGCCGCTGAAAAACTGCGCAACACTGACCGGGGCGAGCGTGATGAACCTCGGCGGCTTCTCGGCGTTTTCCTGGGGGGCGATGGCAGGGTCGGTGTCGGTGGTGACGGTGATCAGTACGTTGTCGGGCGGGATTGCGGCGATTCTGGGGTTCGTGTTTTTCAAGGAGCGGTTGTCGGCTGTACAGGTGCTAGGCGTTGCACTGGTACTGGTCGGTGCCGTTGTTTTGCACAGGGTCGACTGACCTATCGCGCACAAAAAAGCCGCCCCTGAGGGCGGCTTTTTCACAACGCTCGAATCTTACAACTTAGGACCCGCAGCCTTGATCGCATCGCTTACTTCAAACTTCTTGAAGTTCTCGATGAACAAGCCAGCCAGTGCCTTCGCCGCTTCGTCGTAGGCAGCCTTGTCAGCCCAGGTGTTACGTGGGTTCAACAGGCCAGTATCAACGCCCGGTACGGCCAATGGCACGTCGAGGTTGATGGTGTCGAGGTGTTCGGTTTCAGCACCCACCAACGCGCCGCTCTGGATCGCTGCGATCACGCCGCGAGTGGTCGGGATGTTGAAGCGCTTGCCGACGCCGTAGCCGCCGCCGGTCCAGCCGGTGTTGACCAGGTAGACCTTGGAGCCGAAGCCACGGATGCGCTTGATCAGCAGCTCAGCGTATTCGCCAGCCGGGCGCGGGAAAAACGGTGCGCCGAAGCAGGTGGAGAAGGTCGACTTGATGCCGCCGCCGGAACCCATTTCGGTCGAGCCCACCAGCGCGGTGTAGCCGGACAGGAAGTGGTAGGCCGCTTGTTCTTCGCTGAGGATGGACACCGGTGGCAGTACGCCAGTCAGGTCGCAAGTCAGGAAGATCACCGCGTTTGGCTCGCCGCCCAGGTTCTTCTCGGAACGCTTGGCCACGTGCTCCAGCGGGTAGGCGGCGCGGCTGTTCTGGGTCAGGCTGACGTTGGTGTAGTCGGCGTGCTTGGCATCGTCGATCACCACGTTTTCCAACACGGCGCCGTGCTTGATGGCTTTCCAGATCACCGGCTCGTTCTTCTCGGACAGGTCGATGCACTTGGCATAGCAACCGCCTTCGATGTTGAACACTACGCCTTCGCCCCAGCCGTGTTCGTCGTCACCGATCAGGTAACGGCTTTCGTCGGCCGACAGGGTGGTTTTACCGGTGCCCGACAGACCGAAGAACAGGGTCACGTCGCCTGCTTCGCCGATGTTGGCGGCGCAGTGCATTGGCAGCACGTCGGAAGCCGGCAGCAGGAAGTTCTGCACCGAGAACATGGCTTTTTTCATCTCACCGGCGTAACGCATGCCGGCGATCAGCACTTTCTTCTGTGCGAAGTTGAGGATCACGCAACCGTCGGAGTTGGTGCCGTCACGCTCTGGCACGCACTCGAAGTTGGCCACGTTGAGCACTTGCCACTCTTCACGACCGGCCGGGTTGTACTGGGCCGGGTTGATGAACAGGCAACGACCGAACAGGTTCTGCCAGGCAGTCTGGGTGGTCATTTTCACGGCCAGGTAGTGGTCGTGCGCAGCACCAACGTGAACGTGGGAAACGAAATGCTCTTGCGCGTTGTTGAAGGCCTCGACGCGAGCCCACAGGGCATCGAACTTGTCGGCCGGGAACTTGCGGTTGATCGGGCCCCAGGCGATAGCGTCCTGGGTAGTAGGCTCTTCAACGATGAAACGGTCGACTGGCGAACGACCGGTACGGTGACCGGTTTCTACGACCAGCGCGCCAGTATCGGCAAGCACGCCTTCACCGCGCTGCAGGGCTTCTTTGACCAGATCGTCAACACTCAGATCGGTGTATACGGCGTTATTGGCTTGCGTCATGAGGTTCCCCGTCGGCCTATGGCCGAGTGCTCCAAACGTTTTGTAGTAGAAAGTTGCGCACTACTACCGCGAAAAAAGTGGGCCGGATTATGCCAGAAAAGCCCAAAAAGAGTAGGGCCCTCCCGTCAGAACTGCGCTAATCCGGCGTTTGTCAGGTGATTTACCTGTGCTTAAACGTTTTAGTGGCGGGTGTCGGAAGGGGTGTCGATGCCGGCTCCGGCGAACAATTGGGCTACATCAGCCGCATCGAACAGGTAGCGCTGGTTGCAGAACTGGCAGTCGATCTCGATATTGCCACCGTGTTCCACCACCAGATTCTGCGCATCTTCCAGGCCCAGGCTCACCAGGGCATTGGCCGAACGCTCGCGGGAGCAGCTGCAATGGAAGCGCAAGCTCTGTGCGTCAAACAGTCGCACAGCCTCTTCGTGGTACAGGCGATGCAGGATGGTTTCGTTGTCCAGGCCCAACAGCTCTTCAGCGGTCAGGGTGCCGGCCAGGGCCGTCAGCTTGCGCCAGCTGTCGGTGCGCTCGTCGTCGTCCTTGATGCGGTCGGCCGGCAATTGCTGCAACAGCAGGCCACGCGCACGCTTGCCGTCGGCGTTGAGCCAGAACTTGGTGCCGACCTGCTGGGACATCACGAAATAGTTGGTGAAGCAGTCCGACAGGGTTTCACCGTCCAGGTCGACGATGCCCTGGTAGCGCTGGCCCTCGGTCGGGTCGACGGTGATCGCCAGCACGCCGTTGGCCATCAGGTCCGACAGGGTGGCGTCCGGGGCAATCTGATCAGCTTCGTAACGGGCCAGGCCGCGGATTTCGCGCTCGCTGGAGCACTCGATCATCAGCATCGGCACCGGGCCTTCGGAGCGTGCCTGCAGGATCAGCAAACCATCGAATTTCATGGTGCCCACCAGCAGCGCCGCTGCCGCCATCAGCTCACCGAGCAGTTGCGCGACCGGCTCCGGATAGGGGTGCTTGGCGAGGACTTCGGCATAGCTGCGCTCCAGCGACACCAGCTCGCCACGGGCGTCGGTCTCGTCGAAGATGAAGCGTTGGGTGAAGTCGGTATCCGGTAGATCAGTCATAGGTCTGGGTATCTGAGTTGAATAATAGTAACGCGAAGATGACGCAGTTTATGAACAATCCGGGTTTGTTCCAAGCCAAGTGACGCGCCAGGCGATTGCCGGCGCCCTCAATCGTCGTTGCCGCTGCCACGGAACTTGAACAGATCGCGGCGTTGTTTCTTGCTCGGCTTGCCGTCGGTGCTCAAGCCCATGGCGCCGGCCTTGCGCATAGCCGCCGCATTCTCGCGCTTGGCAATGCTGGCTTCGGTCTCGGCATACAAGGCCTGCGCTTCAGGCGCGCCACGCCGGACGATGGAAAGCGCTTGAACCACGATGGTCTTTTCATCAAAACCGGTACGAATCTGGAACTCGTCGCCGACGCGCGGTTCCTTGCCCGGCTTGCAGCGCTCGCCACGATGGTGCACCTTGCCGCTCTCGATGGCGGCCTTGGCGAGGGCACGGGTCTTATAGAAGCGCGCTGCCCACAACCACTTGTCCAGCCGGACCTTTTCTTCCTCTTCCTGCTTTTGAGCCACTTGAATTCCTCGCTCTGAAAAATGTCGCAACTTTACCGTTGGAACCCTTCGACGCATAAACCTCAAGGCTCACCTAAGATACGCCAAGGAACGCGATTTTTGCGTGCCTTTCCCTAACAGCCACTGATTACTGCAGCCTGAGAGATATCTGTCGCCATTTGCCGAATATTCTGCGTGAATACCGCGAAATCGGCGCCAAACCCTCGATAAGGTTTGGGGATTGTCACAATCCATGCGCAGTTGGACGTTACTGTCCTCGACGACTACGAAACATTTCTGAATTGCCGGTTACCCATATTGAAGACATTTGACCATTTGACCGTTGTGGGTCTGCGTGAGTGGGTGGCACTCCCCGATTTGGGAGTGGCGGGCCTGCGCGCGAAGATCGACACCGGCGCCAGCACTTCCAGCCTGCATGCCACCGACATCGAGCCGTTTGAGCGCGACGGTGAAAAGTGGGTGCGCTTTACCGCGCACCTGGGCAGCGTGGTGCAACTGCGTCACCGCCGCTGCGAAGCGCCGCTGGTGACGATGAAAACCATCAAGAGCTCCAACGGTCACGCGCAGGTGCGCTACGTGATCAGCACCACCCTGGCGTTGGGCGATCGGGTCTGGCGGGTGGAGTTCACCCTGGCCTGCCGCAAGGCCATGCGTTACCGCCTGTTGCTGGGCTCCAAGGCGTTGATTGACGGCCAGTTGGTGGTCAATCCCGGCGTCAAGTACGTTCAAGACAAGCCGGTGTTCCCGGTCTCTACCCTTTCTGCCCCAGGTGCTGCATGAAGATTGCTGTGCTGTCGCGAAACCCGCGTCTGTATTCCACCCGCCGCCTGGTTGAGGCCGGCACCGAACGTGGCCACGAAATGGTGGTGATCGACACGTTGCGTGCCTATATGAACATTGCCAGCCACAAGCCGCAGATCCACTACCGGGGCAAGCCGCTGGAGGGCTTCGATGCGGTGATCCCGCGCATCGGTGCATCGGTGACGTTCTACGGCTGCGCGGTGCTGCGCCAGTTTGAAATGATGGGGGTGTTCCCCCTCAATGAATCGGTGGCCATTGCGCGCTCGCGGGACAAGCTGCGTTCGCTGCAACTGCTGTCACGCCGGGGTATCGGCCTGCCGGTCACTGGCTTTGCCCACTCCCCGGACGACATTCCCGATCTGATCGAGATGGTCAATGGCGCGCCGCTGGTGATCAAGGTGCTGGAAGGCACCCAGGGTATCGGCGTGGTGCTGTGCGAAACCGCCACCGCCGCAGAGTCGGTGATCGAGGCCTTCATGGGCCTCAAGCAGAACATCATGGTGCAGGAATACATAAAAGAGGCCGGTGGTGCCGACATTCGCTGCTTCGTGGTGGGTGACAAGGTCATTGCTGCGATGAAGCGCCAGGCCAAACCCGGTGAGTTCCGCTCCAACCTGCATCGAGGCGGCAGCGCCAGCCTGATCAAGATCACCCCGGAAGAGCGCATGACCGCATTGCGTGCGGCCAAGGTGATGGGGCTGAGCGTGGCGGGTGTGGATATCTTGCGTTCCAACCATGGGCCGCTGGTGATGGAAGTGAACTCATCGCCAGGCCTGGAAGGGATCGAGACCACCACCGGCAAGGATGTGGCGGGGATCATCATTCAGCATCTTGAGAAGAATGGTGGGCCGAACATGACCCGGACCAAAGGCAAGGGCTGATAAAACACAGCGTTTGAAACACTGCAAAACCTATGTGGGAGCCGGCTTGTGTGGGAGCCGGGCTTGCCCGCGATGCAGCCACCTCGGTGTGTCAGGCACACCTCGGTGATGCCATCGCAGGCAAGCCAGCTCCCACACAAGCCCGTTCCCACATTCGGGTTGTGTTGTTGCCTAGACCGCGTCGCGGGGTAACATCAGCCCCAGCGGCAAGCGCACCCGCGCCTCCAGGCCGCCCTCTTCACGGTTGCGCAGCTCAACGTTGCCACCGTGCATCGAAGCAATTCGCCGCACTATCGCCAACCCCAAGCCGGTGCCCTTGCCACCCCGGGCACGATCGCCACGGGTGAAGGGGTTGAAGATGCCCTCCAGCTCTGCCGGGTCGATACCGGCGCCACGGTCCATCACGCTGAGCACCACGTAAGGTGCCGTGCTGTCGCCGGACACGTAGGCCGCCACCTCCACGTCCGAACCGGCATGATGCAGGGCGTTACCGATCAGGTTGTTCAGCAGACGCTTCATCGATACACGGCGCAAGGCGAACGGCTGGATAGGCTCCAGGCGCATGCGCACCTGCTCGCCATTCTGGTTGTAAGGCGCGACCACCTCGCGCACCAGGTCCGTCAGGTCGACTTCCTCGACTACCTCGTCACGGCCATCACGGATAAACGCCAGGAATTGGTCGAGAATCGCGTCCATGTCCTCGATATCACGCACCATGTCATCCGTCAGGTCGTTGTGGTTGCCCATCAGCTCAAGTGAAAGCCGCAGACGCGTCAGCGGCGTGCGCAGGTCATGGGACACCCCCGCAAGCATCAGCTCGCGCTCACGCCCGGCCTGTTCGACGTCCTCCGCCATCTGGTTGAAGGCGCTGTACACCTCGGTCATCTCGCTGGGCGTATCGCTGACCGGCAATCGCACGCTTCGCCCCTGCCCCAACTGGCGGGCGGCAAACACCAGGCGCTTGAGTGGCTGGTTGAGCTGACGCACGAAAATCCACGCGGATGCGGTTGAAAGCAACCCGATCGCCAGGAACCAGCCCAACACGTTCCAGATCTTCTGCCCCCGCAGCGGATGCGGGTACAACGGTACTTTCAACCAATCCTGGCCCAGGCTCGGCGCCCGAACCCACAGGGCCGGGGACACGTGCATGCGCAGCCGCACCTCGGTGTCCTCACCCAGTTCGGCCTGCATCTGACGCTGGTAGATCTCACTGTAGGGCCAGTGCTGCTCGCCCTCCGGCACGCCAGCGCCCGCCACGCGCACGAGCGTGGCGGCCTTGGCGATCTTCTCGCGGTTCTCGGGGTCGGCGGCCCAGTAGGCGCGCAGGGTCAGGGCCACACCGTGGCTGTATTGTCGGTCCACCAGCACGTCTTCGTTCATCAACAGATAAACCAGCGTCAGTGCCTTGGAAAACAGAACGACGATCAGCACCAGCCAAAGGGTGCGCGAGAAGAAACTTTGTGGGAACCACAACGGGGTTTTCATAGGAGACAGCTAGACACCTTGCAGGAACGAGCGGCGCTCGCAGAATTGCGGAGGCCGGGCACCCTGTCGATATTCAAGAAACTGAACACCGGGATGCCTGCCGCCGCAAATCATGGGTCACTTGGTCGCAGTGCCATCCGGCACAAACACATAACCCACGCCCCACACCGTCTGGATATACCGCGGTTTGGACGGGTCCGGCTCGATCATCCGGCGCAGACGGGAGATCTGCACGTCGATGGAGCGTTCCAACGCGTCCCACTCACGGCCACGGGCCAGGTTCATCAGCTTGTCACGGGTCAGCGGCTGGCGAGCGTTCATCACCAGCGCCTTGAGCACCGCGAATTCGCCGGTGGTCAGCATGTGCACTTCATCGCCACGCTTGAGCTCACGGGTGGCCAGCGACAGTTCGTAGTCGCCAAAGGTGACGCTCTCGTCTTCGCTGCCCGGTGCGCCTGGTACAGGCGGAGCCTGGCGACGCAATACCGCCTTGACCCGTGCCATCAACTCGTCAGGGTTGAACGGCTTGGCCAGGTAGTCATCGGCGCCCAGTTCGAGGCCTTTGATGCGGCTCAGCTCATCGCCCTTGGCGGTGAGCATGATGATCGGAATCTGGTTGTTCGCGCCACGCAAGCGTTTGCAGGCGGTAAGGCCGTCTTCGCCGGGCAGCATCAGGTCGAGCACGACCAGGTTGAACACCTCACGGCCCAACAGGCGGTCCATCTGCTCGGTGTTCGGCACCGCGCGGGCACGGTAGCCCTTGGAGTTGAAGAAACGCTCCAGCAGGCTGCTCAGCCCCGGATCGTCATCAACGATGAGAATTTTTTCGCCTTCAGCAGTTTGTGCAGTGCTGCTCATTAGATGCTCCTCTTATCTCGGCGCGCATTATGGCGTAGCTGCCGTTATACGCACCGTGTGCATTGTTAGCAGATTTTTCCTCCACCGCCAGCGAACCCGCGCCCTACAACCTCTGGCGCAGTACCCCCCAAGAGCAGAACGCTGGTTATAATGCGGCGCCTTCGTGCAGGGCAACGTCAGATCGTTACCGTTTACTGCCGGGCTTTTTTCACCCGCTTGTCGTGATTTTTTCGATTTCGAGGGTCAATAGGCTGCCTCTTGACCCAGGCAGCGGCGCCAGTCGGGCCGCTCAACCAGCCTCCCAAGGCCTTGTTTTCCGGGCCTGCGAGCTGCTTTTCAGAATTTCAGGTGGTTTTATGGACAGCATCAACAGCCGCATCGCCGAGGAACTCGGTGTACGCCCACAACAGGTCGAAGCGGCCGTCGCTCTACTGGATGAAGGCTCCACGGTGCCTTTCATCGCCCGTTACCGTAAAGAAGTGACCGGCAGCCTCGACGACACCCAACTGCGTCACCTGGAAGAGCGCCTGCGCTACCTGCGAGAACTCGACGAACGGCGCATCAGCATCCTCGCCAGCATCGAGGAACAGGGCAAGTTGACCCCACAACTTGAGCGCGACATCAAGCTCGCCGACACCAAGACCCGCCTCGAAGACCTCTACCTGCCCTACAAACAGAAGCGCCGCACCAAGGGCCAGATCGCCCTGGAAGCCGGCCTGGGCGAGCTGGCCGACGGCCTGTTCAACGACCCATCGCTGAGCCCGGACACCGAAGCCGCACGCTTCATCGATGCCGAAAAAGGCGTCGCCGACGTCAAGGCCGCCCTCGAGGGCGCCAAGTACATCCTCATGGAGCGCTTCGCCGAAGACGCCAGCCTGCTGGAAAAACTGCGCACCTACCTCAAGCAGGAAGCCACCCTCAGCGCCCGCGTCATCGCCGGCAAAGAGGAAGAAGGCGCCAAGTTCCGCGACTACTTCGAACACGACGAACCGCTGAAAAGCATGCCATCCCACCGCGCACTCGCCATTTTCCGTGGCCGCAACGAAGGCATTCTCAGCTCCGCACTCAAAGTCGGCGACGAGCTGCCGGGCACCATGCACCCGTGCGAAGGCATGATCGGTCAACAATTCGGCATCCAGAATCAGAATCGTCCTGCGGACAAGTGGCTCGGCGAAGTCGTGCGCTGGACCTGGAAGGTCAAGCTCTACACCCACCTCGAAACCGACCTGCTGGGCGAGCTGCGCGACGGCGCCGAAACCGAGGCGATCAACGTGTTCGCCCACAACCTGCACGACTTGCTGCTGGCCGCACCGGCCGGCCCGCGCGCCACCCTGGGCCTCGACCCGGGCCTGCGTACCGGCTGCAAGGTCGCGGTGGTCGACTCCACCGGCAAGCTGCTGGACCACGCCACCGTGTACCCGCACGTGCCGCACAACAAATGGGACCAGACCCTCGCCATCCTGGCTGCCCTGTGCGCCAAGCACGCCGTGGATCTGATCGCCATCGGCAACGGCACCGCCAGCCGCGAGACCGACAAGCTGGCCGCCGAACTGATCAAAAAATACCCCGCCATGAAGATGACTAAGGTCATGGTCTCCGAGGCCGGCGCTTCGGTGTACTCGGCGTCGGAACTGGCCTCCAAGGAATTCCCGGACCTGGACGTGTCGATCCGTGGCGCAGTGTCCATCGCCCGCCGCCTGCAGGATCCGCTGGCCGAGCTGGTGAAAATCGACCCGAAATCCATCGGCGTCGGCCAGTACCAGCACGACGTGTCGCAGCTGAAACTGGCGCGCGGCCTGGACGCCGTGGTGGAAGACTGCGTGAACAAAGTCGGCGTGGACGTAAACACCGCCTCCGTGGCGCTGCTGGCACGCATTTCCGGCCTCAACACCACCCTGGCGCAGAACATCGTCACCCACCGCGATGAAAACGGCGCATTCAAAACCCGCGCCGCGCTGAAAAAGGTCGCACGCCTGGGCGAAAAAACCTTCGAGCAAGCTGCCGGTTTCCTGCGCGTGATGAACGGCGACAACCCGTTGGACGCCTCGGCGGTCCACCCGGAAGCCTACCCGCTGGTGCAACGCATCGCTGCCGAGACCGACCGCGACATCCGTTCGCTGATCGGCGACGCCGCGTTCCTCAAGCGCCTGGACCCGAAGAAGTACACCGACGAAACCTTCGGCGTACCGACCATCACCGACATCCTGCAAGAGCTGGAAAAACCTGGCCGCGACCCGCGTCCCGAGTTCAAGACCGCCGAGTTCCAGGACGGCGTCGAAGACCTCAAGGACCTGCAACTTGGCATGATCCTCGAAGGCGTGGTGACCAACGTGACCAACTTCGGCGCCTTTGTGGACATCGGCGTGCATCAGGACGGTTTGGTGCATATCTCTGCGCTTTCGGAGAAATTCATCAAAGACCCGCGCGAAGCGGTGAAGGCCGGTGACGTGGTCAAGGTCAAGGTCATGGAAGTCGACATCCCGCGCAAACGTGTCGGCCTGTCGATGCGCATGAGCGACACCCCGGGCGAGAAAATCGACGGTGCCCGTGGCGCACGCCCAGGCTCCACACCGCGTCAGTCGCAGAACACTGCGCCGCGCAAGGAAACCACCGCCGCAGCGCCCAGCAACAATGCCATGGCCTCGCTGTTCGCCAACGCCAAACAGTTGAAGAAACGCTGATGGAAATCCCTGCCGGTTTGACCCAGAGCGCGTTCAGCGAACTGATCGGCTGCCGCCTGCAACGCCTCGAACAAGGCGTTGCCGAAGTGGCCCTGACCCTGGAGCCGCACCTGCGCAACCGCGCAGGCAAGCTCCACGGCGGGGCGATTTTCAGCCTGGTGGACATCACGATGGGGCTGGCCTGTTCCAGCTCCCATGGCTTTGACCAGCAGAGCGCGACAATCGAATGCAAAATCAACTACATCCGCGCCGTCGAAGACGGTGACGTGCTGTGCACCAGCCGCGTGATTCATGCCGGCCGCCGCACGTTGGTGGTGGAAGCGGATGTGTACCAGGACGAAAAACTGGTCGCAAAAGCACAAGGCACCTTCGCTGTCCTATAGCTCCCTGCCCTCGATTTGAGTTAATTTCGGCGCTGCGAAAGCGGCGTCGGAAGTTTCTTCCTGCGCTATAGCCAGATTCAGGGACTGAAGTCGGCACTTTCAGGGCCAGTTAAATCGGCTCGAAAACCAGGCGATAACGCCAGTTTCAACTTCACCCTTGTAGACCGTCCTGCCCACCCCCATATTGGGGCGACTGACGCGTGAAGGAATCCAACTTGAGCGAACTTCTCAACCGCCGCCTGGCTCTGCTCGGCAAGCGCGAACACCTCTCCCTGCTAGAGCAGTGCTTGCACGGCATCGAGCGCGAATGCCTACGCGTTACCGGTGAAGGCCGCCTGGCGCAAACACCGCACCCTGAAGCCCTGGGCGCCGCGTTGACCCACGAACAGATCACCACCGACTACTCGGAATCGCTGCTGGAGTTCATCACTCCCGCCCTGCCGAACCCGGCCGATACCCTGAGCAGCCTGGACAAGATCCACCGCTTTGCCTACACCAAGCTGGGCAGCGAATACCTGTGGAGCCCCTCGATGCCGTGCCCGTTGCCGGCCGAGGAAGACATTCCGATTGCCTACTACGGCACGTCCAATATCGGACAGCTCAAGTACGTGTATCGCAAAGGCCTGGCCCTGCGTTACGGCAAGACCATGCAGTGCATCGCCGGGATTCATTACAACTTTTCCTTACCTGAAGAGCTGTGGCCACTGCTCAAGGAAACCGAAGGGTTTGTCGGCACCGACCGCGACTACCAGTCCACCGCCTATATCGCGCTGATCCGCAATTTCCGCCGCTACAGCTGGCTGCTGATGTACCTGTTCGGTGCCTCGCCGGCCCTGGACGCCGGCTTCCTACGGGGTCGCTCGCACCAGCTTGAAGTGCTGGACGCCGACACCCTGTACCTGCCGTACGCCACCAGCCTGCGCATGAGCGACCTGGGCTACCAGAGCAACGCCCAGGCCGGCCTCACGCCGTGCTACAACGATTTGAACAGCTACACCGACAGCCTGCGTGAAGCGGTGGCAACGCCCTACGCGCCGTACGTCGAAGTCGGCACCCACAAGGATGGTGAGTGGGTACAGCTCAACACCAACATCCTGCAGATCGAAAACGAGTACTACTCCAACATTCGCCCCAAGCGTGTGACCTACACCGGCGAGCGCCCGATCCAGGCGCTGATGGCCCGTGGCATCCAGTACATCGAAGTGCGCTGCCTGGACATCAACCCGTTCCTGCCGATGGGCATCGACCTGCCGGAGTCGCGCTTCCTCGACGCCTTCCTGTTGTACTGCGCGTTGAACGACAGCCCGCTGTTCGCCAACAACGAGTGCGGCAATGCCACCTCCAACTTCCTCAGCGTGGTCAAGGAAGGTCGCCGCCCAGGCCTGCAATTGCAGCGCGATGGCCAGCCAGTGGACATGAAGGAATGGGCCGCCGAGCTGTTGGAGAAAATCGCACCGCTGGCCGCCCTGCTCGATGAAAGCCACGGCATCACCGAACACAGCCAGGCGCTGGACGCCCAGCTGGCGAAGGTCAAGGACTCGTCCCTGACCCCGTCGGCCCAGGTGTTGGCGGCGATGGCTGAGCGTAAAGAGAGTTTTGCGCAGTTCTCCCTGCACCAGAGCCAACTGCACGCCGAGCACTTCCGCAAGGAACCGCTGCCGGCCGAAGAGCAGGCACGTTTCGAAGAGCTGGCACGCACGTCGCTGGCGCAACAGGCGGAGCTGGAGCAGAACGAAGTGGGCGATTTTGATGTGTTTGTCGGCTCGTACCAGGCGAGCATCCTCGCCATCAGCAACTAGCATTTCCATGGCCTCACCACCCTTGTAGGAGCCCGGCTTGCCGGCGACGGCGATTTTGAATACGCCATCGCCGGCAAGCCGGGCTCCTACGGGGTTATTCGTTTTAATCCGACAGCGTTTCCTCTCATAAGCTAATTCGAAAATGTTATTTATTTTCGGATTCTTAGATCATTTAGTCTCCTCACACGCCGATCCTCGGCCGCCTGATTGAGGAGCTTCCCCTTGAAACTGCTAACCCCTCTGCGTCTTTTGGCCGCATTGTCCCTGGCCGGTGCCAGCCTGTTTGCCCAGGCGGCGGATGTGACCATCGCTTACCAGACCACCGTGGACCCGGCCAAAGTTGCCCAGGCCGACGGCGCCTATGAAAAAGCCACCAACGCCAAGATCAACTGGCGCAAATTCGACAATGGCGCCGACATCATCGCCGCCATCGCTTCCGGCGACGTGCAGATCGGCTACCTCGGTTCCAGCCCGCTGACCGCCGCCGTCACCCGCAAAGTGCCGGTGGAAACCTTCCTCGTTGCCACCCAGATCGGCGGTGCCGAAGCCCTGGTGGCGCGCAACGGTTCGGGTATCAATAGCCCACAGGACCTGGTTGGCAAGAAAGTCGCCGTGCCGTTCGTGTCCACCGGCCACTACAGCCTGCTCGCCGCACTGAAGCACTGGAACATCGACCCGTCGAAAGTGACCATCCTCAACCTCGCACCACCGGCCATCATCGCCGCCTGGAAGCGCGGTGACATCGACGCGACCTACGTGTGGGATCCGGCCCTGGGCGTGGCCAAGGAAAACGGCAAAGTGCTGATCACCTCCGGCGAGCTGGCCAAGTTCGGTGCGCCGACCTTCGACGCGTGGATCGTGCGTAAGGACTTTGCCGAGAAGCACCCGGAAATCGTCACGGCCTTCGCCAAAGTCACCCTGGATGCCTACGCCGCCTACCGCAAAGACCCACAAGCCTGGCTCGCTGACAAAGGCAACGTCGACAAGCTGGTGAAGCTCTCCGGCGCCAAGGCCAGCGACATCCCATTGCTGCTGCAAGGCAACGTCTACCCGCTGGCTGCTGACCAAGTGACCCTGCTGGGCGCGCCGACCACCAAGGCCGTGACCGACACCGCCGCGTTCCTCAAGGAACAAGGCAAGGTCGACGCGGTGCTGCCGGACTACGCCCCTTACGTCAGCGCCAAGTTCATTACCAACTGATCAGGAGTTCATCGCGATGGCCTTGCTACAACTGGAGCGCATCAGCGCACAGTACCCAGGCGCCACAGAACCGGTACTGTCTGACATCTCAATCGACCTGGGGCCCCAGCAATTGCTGGTAGCCCTCGGCCCGTCCGGCAGTGGCAAGACTTCGCTGTTGAACCTGATTGCCGGCTTTGTCGAACCGTCCGCCGGGCGCATTACCCTCGACGGCGTGCCGGTCAAGGGCCCCAGCGCCGAACGCGGCGTGGTGTTCCAGGACGACGCCCTGCTGCCCTGGCAGGACGTGCTCGCCAACGTCGCCTTCGGCCTCGAACTGGCTGGCGTGCCCAAGGCGCAACGCGAAGTGCGCGCCCGGGAAATGCTCGCCCTCGTGGACCTGGCCGGCTTCGACAACCGCCGTATCTGGCAACTCTCCGGCGGCCAGAAGCAGCGCGTCGGCCTGGCCCGTGCCTTGGCCGCCGACCCTCGCGTACTGCTGATGGACGAACCCTTCGGCGCCCTCGACGCCTTCACCCGCGAGCAGATGCAAGAGTTGCTGCTGCAGGTATGGCGCCGCACGGCCAAGCCGGTGTTCCTGATTACCCACGACATTGAAGAAGCGGTATTCCTCGCCACTGATTTGATCCTGCTGGCGCCCAACCCGGGCCAGATCGTCGAACGCCTGAGCCTGGACTTCGGCCAGCGCTACGCGGCGGGCGAATCGGCACGGGCGATCAAGTCCGACCCGCGCTTTATCGAAACCCGCGAACACGTGCTGGGCAAAGTGTTCTCCCAACGGCAGGTGTCCGCATGAGCAGCTACGAACTCCCCGCCGCCGTCGCCAAGCCGGTGGTACACGCGGTGATTCCGGTGCGTCGCAGCCTGAGCACGCGCTGGATCAGCTTACTGACCCTGGTCGCGCTGCTGGCCCTCTGGTGGGCCGTGACCGCCACCGGGTTGATTGAACCGCTGTTCCTGCCGCCACCGTCGGCCGTGCTGCAAAAAGGCTGGCTACTGGCAACTACCGGCTACATGGACTCCACCTTGTGGCAGCATTTGGGCGCCAGCCTCAGCCGTATCGGCCTGGGCCTGGGCTTTGCCGTGCTGACCGCCGTGCCGGTAGGGATCGCCATCGGTTCCAACCGTATTGCCCGGGGCATTCTCGACCCGCTGATCGAGTTTTACCGTCCGATTCCGCCCTTGGCCTATCTGCCGCTGATCGTGATCTGGTGCGGCATTGGCGAACTGTCCAAGGTGCTGCTGATTTACCTGGCGATCTTTGCGCCCATCGCCATCGCCACCGCGACCGGCGTGCGCACGGTCGACCCGGCCAAGTTACGCGCTGCGCAGTCCCTGGGCGCCACACGCGCCCAGTTGATTCGCCATGTGATCTTGCCGAGCGCCCTGCCTGACATCCTGACCGGCGTGCGCATCGGCCTGGGTGTGGGTTGGTCGACACTGGTCGCCGCCGAATTGATCGCCGCCACCAGCGGCCTGGGCTTCATGGTGCAGTCGGCGGCGCAGTTCCTGGTCACCGACGTGGTGGTGCTAGGCATCCTCGTCATCGCCCTGATCGCCTTCGCCATGGAAATGGGCCTGCGTGCCCTGCAGCGTAAATTAGTGCCGTGGCATGGCCAGGCACATTGAGTGAGAACAGCATGAGCAGCCTGACCGTTACCCCCATCAGCACCGCTTTGGGCGCCCTGATCAGCGGCGTCGACATCACCCAGCCACTGAATATCGAACAACGCGACGCCATCGAACAGGCGTTGCTCACCCACTCGGTGCTGTTCTTCCGTGGCCAGGCAATCACCCCGCAACAGCAGGCGCGGTTCGCGGCGAACTTTGGTGACCTGCACATTCACCCGATCTACCCCAACGTGCCGGAACAGCCCGAAGTGCTGATCCTCGACACCGCCGTCACCGACGTGCGTGACAACGCCGTGTGGCACACCGACGTGACCTTCCTGCCAACGCCCGCACTCGGTGCAGTGCTGAGCGCCAAGCTGCTGCCCGCGTTTGGTGGCGACACGTTGTGGGCCAGTGGCATTGCGGCGTATGAGGCGTTGTCGGAGCCGTTGAAGCGTTTGCTCGACGGGCTGACCGCTACCCATGACTTCACCAAATCCTTCCCGCTGGAGCGCTTTGGCAACACCGCCGAAGACCTGGCGCGCTGGGAAGAGACCCGCAAGAAGAACCCGCCGCTGTCGCACCCGGTGGTGCGCACGCACCCGGTGAGTGGGCGCAAGTCGCTGTTTGTCAGCGATGGGTTCACCACCAAGATCAACGAACTGGAACCGGCCGAAAGCGAGGCGATCCTGAAACTGTTGTTTGCCCACGCGACCCGTCCGGAATTCACCATTCGCTGGCGCTGGCAGGAAAATGACGTGGCGTTCTGGGACAACCGCGTGACCCAGCACTACGCGGTGGATGACTACCGGCCACAGCGGCGGGTGATGCACCGGGCGACCATCCTGGGCGACGTACCCTTCTAACCCCCGCATTGAAGATCACCTGTGGAACCTGGCTTGTGTGGGAGCTGGCTTGCCTGCGATAGCATCACCACGGTCTAACTGCCACACCGAGGCGCCCGCATCGCGGGCAAGCCCGGCTCCCACATTGACCGAGTACTACCGGGTGAATTAGCCACACTGAAGATCAACTGCAGGAGCCGGCTTGTGTGGGAGCTGGCTTGCCTGCGATAGCATCACCGCGGTCTGACTGACACACCGAGGCGCCCGCATCGCGGGCAAGCCCGGCTCCCACATTGACCGAGTACTACCGGGTGAATTCGCCACACTGAAGATCAACTGCAGGAGCCGGCTTGTGTGGGAGCTGGCTTGCCTGCGATAGCATCACCACGGTCTGACTGCCACACCGAGGCGCCCTCATCGCGGGCAAGCCCGGCTCCCACATTGACCGAGTACTACCGGGTGAATTCGCCACACTGAAGATCAACTGCAGGAGCCGGCTTGCCGGCGATGGCGGCCTCAAAATCAGCGCTAGGCTAATGGCCTCATCGCCGGCAAGCCGGCTCCTACAGGGGTCATCGGTGGGGTTATTCAGCGGTGGATGGTTTTTCCCACAGGTTGATCCCGCCTTCCTGGGCAAACCGATCGATCTCCGCCAGTTCTTCCGCACTGAAGCTCAAGTTCTTCAACGCACCGACGTTTTCAATGATCTGCTCCGGCCGGCTCGCACCGATCAGCGCGCTGGTCACCCGTGGATCGCGCAGGGTCCAGGCCAGCGCCAGTTGCGCCAGGCTCTGACCACGGCGCTTGGCGATTTCGTTTAGCGCACGCACGTGGGCAATGTTGGCATCGGACAGGTGCTTGGCCTGCAACGAACCACCGCCCGGACGGTTGACCCGTGCATCGGCCGGCACGCCATTGAGGTACTTGTCGGTCAACAAACCCTGGGCCAGCGGCGTGAAGGCAATCACCCCGGCGCCGAGTTCTTCGGTGGTGTCCAGCAGGTCTTTTTCTACCCAGCGGTTGAGCAGGTTGTAGGCCGGCTGGTGGATCAACAGCGGCACCTTCCACTCTTTGAGCAGGGCGGCCATTTCGCGGGTTTTCACGCCCGAGTAGGAAGAGATGCCGATGTACAACGCCTTGCCTTGTTGCACGGCGGTGGCGAGGGCGCTGGCGGTTTCTTCCAGGGGGGTGTCGGCGTCAAAACGGTGGGAGTAGAAGATATCCACGTAGTCGACGCCCAGGCGTTGCAGGCTCTGGTCCAGGCTCGCCAATACGTATTTACGCGAACCGCCGCCCTGGCCGTAAGGGCCGGGCCACATGTCCCAACCGGCCTTGCTGGAGATGATCAGTTCGTCGCGGTAATGCTTGAAATCTTCGCGCAGCAAACGGCCGAAGTTGATCTCGGCGCTGCCGTACGGTGGGCCGTAGTTGTTGGCCAGGTCGAAATGGTTGATCCCCAGGTCGAACGCCGTGCGCAGCAGGGCGCGCTGGGTGTCGATCGGGGTGCTGTCGCCAAAGTTGTGCCACAGGCCCAGGGACAGTGCCGGCAGCACCAACCCACTGCGGCCTACGCGGCGATACGGAATAGATTCATAGCGGTTTTCGGCAGCAATGTAAGTCATCGAATCCTCTCTTGAACTTGGGACTAATAAGGCCCGGGAATAACGCTATTCCCAGGCCTTTTAAGCAGCTGAATCGCTTAAGTCTGCCGTTCCGTTCTACAGCAATTTCCTACCAGAGGGGAACGACATAGCTGACATAGAAGCGGTTTTCATCCTGCACGGTGGCGCCGGTGATATCCGGGCTGGCATGCGCGTTTTTCCAGGTCACGCCCAGGCCTTTGAGGGTGCCGGTCGGTACTTGGTAAGCCACGGCAATGTTGCGTTCCCACTCGCTGGTGGTGCCTTGCACGGTGCGGATGTCATCCCCGTGGGCGTAGGCCGCCGAGAACGACAGGCCCGTGAGGCCCAGCTTACCGAAGTCATACTTGTACTGCGCAAGCCACGTGCGCTCACCGGCGTGTTGAAATTTATTCAACTGCATGTTGGTCAGCGCCGGGGTGTCGGCGCCCGAGCCCGGGCCCTGGCGGTTATCACCGCTGTTCAGGCCAGAATCGAGGTACGGGAAGTCACTGTCGCCGCTGTTTTTCTGGATACCCAAACCGACGGTGTGGCCGTCCAGGCTGTAGCTTTCAAGCAAGCTGGCGGTCGTCTGGTTGATGCGGCCCTTGCTGGTGCCGTCACCGTAGAGGCCAGCCCCGGCAAAGTCCTTGTCGCCGTCGGCGTTTTCGCCCACACCCAGGCTGCGGAATACGCGGATATCGGTGTCGATTGCGCCGACCGACAAGGCGTCATGACGCTTGGCGCCCAGGAAGAACTGCTGGTAGTAATCCTCGAGGTTGGAATACCAGAGGCTCACGGTGGTGTTCTGGATACCGGTGTAGTCCGCACCGCCAAACAGGAAGCGATCGCTCTCTTTGGTGCCCCCGGCGGTGATCATGCCCTGGTCGCCGGTCTCGTTGCGGATCTTGGTCTTGAAGATATCGCCGCCGGTGAACGTGAAGTCCGTGAGGTCCTTCGACACCAGTTGCACGCCGGTGTTGGTCTGCTGGTACAGGCGGCCGTCAGTGTTGGCCAGCACCGGGTTGTTGCCGTAGAGCGTGCCGAGGCGCAATTCATCCTGGGCAAAACGCATCTTGAACGTAGGGCTCAACACGCCGAACTGGTCGGCGGACTTGCCGTTGTCCAGCGGGAACATGCTGCCGGGGTAGCGGCCTTGGTGATCCTTGTCGTTGAGGTCGCCACCGGAATCCAGTTTCAAGCCGTAGAAGGCTTGCAGGTCCAGGCCAAAACCGACCGGGCCGTCGGTGTAGCCCGACTTGAAGTTGAACTCGAAACCCTGGCCCCAATCACGCACGCTGTGCGCCTTGGCCGTGCTGTTCACCACATCACGACCCTGCTGGTTGAGATAGCGATTGAGCAGGGTCACATCGGCGTGGCTGTCATCGATAAAATCGGCATGGGCGGACAGCATAAAGCTCGCCATGGCGGCACCCACCATGGGGCTTAATAACGTCTTCATTGTTACCGGTCTCCGTCACTGTTCTGAAATGAAAGCGTCAAACGCTTCACACAATTACGCAGTGGCCAGATGACAGTTCGGAGTCAAAACCGTTAGTTCACGAATGAAATTAAATTTAAGGAACCCTTTAACTACGCGGGTTAGCGGGCATTTTCGAAGATTTCTGACAGCCAATCCACGAACACGCGAACCCTCGGCGACATGTGTCGATTGTGCGGATACAAAATCGAAACCGGCATGGGCGGCGGTGGCGTATCGGTGAGAATTTCACGCATCACCCCCTGCTCGATCAGCTCGGCCATGCGGTAATGCGGGCACTGGATAATGCCCAACCCGGCCACCGCGCTGGCGGAGTAAATCTCGGCGCCAAACACCGAAAGCGCACCCTCGATACTCACCTCTTGAAGCTCGCCACCCACCATGAATTCGAACGGAAACAGCTTGGCCGTGGTGCGCGAAACGTAGTTCACCGCGCGATGTGTCGCGAGGTCCGCCAGGCACTTTGGCTCGCCGTATTTTCGCAAGTAGGTGGGACTGGCGCAGGTCACCTGGCGCAGGGTCGCGACACGTCGGCCGATCAATGCAGAGTCCCCCAGGGTGCCCGCGCGCAACACGCAATCCACGCCTTCGGCGATCAGGTCGACGAAGCGATCCGCCTCACTGATCGACAGCTCGATTTCCGGATAACGCGCCATGAACTGCGGCAGCGCCGGGATCACAAAATACTTGGCCAGGGTGCCGTGCAAATCCACGCGCAAACGCCCCTTGGGCGCCACGCTGCGAAACGCCAGTTCAGCCTCTTCCAGCTCCGCCAGCAGTTGCACGCAACGTTGGTAGTAAGCCTCGCCGTCGAGGGTGGGGCGCACACGGCGAGTGCTGCGTTCGAGCAAGCGGGTGCCCAGCCAGGCCTCGAATTGATTGAGGGTGTGGGTCAGCGTGGCACGCGGCAGGTTCAGGTCATCGGCGGCCAATGTGAAGCTTGAACGCTCGTAAATGCGCACAAACACCTTCATCGCTTTGACTTGATCCATGTGGCCTTACCTCGGACTTATTGTTGGCGATTATTGAACAGTCAAGGCAACTCTGGCGCATTTATCGGCCCTGGTAAACATGTGAATCTGCGTCCACACCCACTCCAAAGGACCTCGCACCATGACAACTCAAGTCGCAATCATCACCGGCGCTTCCCGTGGCATTGGCGCCGTGGTGGCCCGACAACTCGCCGCCGACGGTTACGCCGTGGCGATCAACTACGCCAGCAGCGCCACTGAGGCGTCGAAGCTGGTGGTGGAACTGCGCCAGGCCGGCCACCAAGCCATAGCGATCCAGGGTGATGTCAGCAAGCCCGCCGATATCAAGCGCCTGTTCGATGAAACCGAAACCCAACTGGGCAAGGTCGACGTGCTGGTCAACAACGCCGGCATTCTCAAGACACTGCCCCTGGCCCAGCACAGTGACGAGCTCTACAACCAGAACTTCGACATCCACACCCGTGGCACCTTCAACGCCCTGCGCGAGGCAGCCACGCGCCTCAACGACGGTGGGCGCATCGTCAATTTTTCCAGCAGCACCGTGGGCCTCAATTTCCCAGGCTACGCCGTGTACATCGCCAGCAAGGCGGCGGTGGAATCCCTGACCCAAGTGTTCGCCAAGGAAATGCGCGGACGTGGCATCACCGTCAACGCGGTCGCCCCTGGCCCGGTCGCCACCGACCTGTTCCTGCACGGCAAGAGCGAAGAGCAGATCCAGGGCCTGGCCAAGATGGCGCCCCTGGAACGCCTGGGCCAACCGGAAGATATCGCCCGCGTGGTGTCGTTTTTGGTAAGCCCGGCCGGTGGCTGGATCAATGGGCAAATCCTGCGCGCCAATGGCGGGCTGGTCTGAACGCAATCGAGGGCAACAGCATGAAGTCGATCATCCTGATTACCGGCGCCTCCAGTGGGTTTGGCGCCCTTACCGCCCGTGCCCTGGCCGATGCCGGCCACACGGTCTACGCCAGCATGCGCGAAACCCTGGGGCGTAATGCGCCGCAAGTGGCCCAGGTGCAGCGCTATGCCCAAGAGCATCAGGTGGACCTGCGCAGCGTCGAGCTGGACGTGGCTTCCAGCGAGTCGGTGGACGCTGGCATCGCCAAGATCATCGCCGACTGCGGGCGCCTGGATGTGATCATCCACAACGCCGGGCACATGTCGTTCGGCCCGGCCGAAGCCTTCACGCCGGAGCAGTTCGCCCAGCTGTACGACATCAACGTGCTCAGCACGCAGCGGGTCAACCGTGCGGCGCTGCCATACCTGCGCAAGCAGGGCAACGGGCTGGTGATGTGGGTGTCGTCCAGCAGTGCTCGCGGGGGTACACCGCCGTTTCTGGCGCCGTACTTTGCGGCGAAAGCCGCGATGGATTCCCTGGCGGTGTCCTACGCCAGCGAGCTGACGCGTTGGGGTATCGAGACCTCGATCATCGTGCCCGGCGCGTTTACCAAGGGCACCAATCACTTTGCCCACTCCGGTAAGCCCAGCGATCAGGCGCGTGTCGACCTGTACAACGACGGCCCGTATGCGGGTGTTGCGGACGCTGCACTACAAGGCCTGGCAGCGCTGGAGCCTGAGGATGCGGATGTGGGAGAGGTGGCCAAGGCGATTGTCGAGATCGTCGGCTTGCCGTTCGGCACACGCCCGTTCCGCCGGCATATCGACCCTTCGGAGGATGGCTGCGAAATCGTCAATGGCGTGGCGGATCGGGTGCGGGCAGAACTGTTCTGGAAGGTGGGTTTGCAGGACTTGCTTAAACCCACTGCACACTAACGACCCGATGAGATCCCCTGTGGGAGCTGGCTTGTGTGGGAGCTGGCTTGCCTGCGATGGCATCACCTCGGTGCGTCTGAATAACCGAGTTGCCTGCATCGCGGGCAAGCCCGGCTCCCAGAGGGGATAGGTCCCACAGGAGATCACCGTCATGCACACCCTCATCGTCATCAGCTGCGGCTTGATTCTGCTAGCACTGACGCTGTTCATCGGGCAAAAACTCGGCATCAGCCGCACGGTGCTGGCCTACAGTTTTGTCGGCCTCTGGCTGATCGCAGCAGTGGCCAACGGCGCCGTCGGCGTGCTCACTGCCGGCCAGCCCCTGGTGTCGGAGCTGGTGATCGGCAGTGGCGTATTCGGCGCGCCGTTGGTGGCGCTGGCCCTGTACCTCAGGGCCTGAGCCTCAGCGCACCAGGTGCAGGAACTGCAGGTGACGCTCGTACTGGTCGAGGATGTCGTTGATGATCTGCTCCTTGGTGTAGCCCACCAAGTCGTAGTCCTGGCTACCTTCGGCCAAGTGCACTTCCGCCCGGTAGTAGCGGCGGTTGTTGATCTCTTTCTTGCCCATGCCACCCCGGGCAAACGATGGCGTGAAATAACCGCGCATCTGCACCTGGTACACGAACGGGCGTTCCTCGCCGTGACCGATTTCGAGGCTGACGCTGTCGTTCGCCGGGTCTGGCTGGGTCACCACGTTCAGGCCTTTTTCGACGAACACCGCCGTCACTTCTTCGATCGCCGGTCGCACGGTGGTATCCAGGAAGCGGTACACCTCGTCCCGCGAAGGGAAATGCACGGCCTGGCTCAAGCGCTGACGCCAGCCGCCCCTGCCCTTGCGTGCGGCCGAGATAGGCGCCAATGAGTGCAACTGGGCAATCTGCTTTTGCGACTCGAGGTAGAAAGCCTTGTGCAGCCCCCACATCATCAGCAGCAGGATCATCGAGAATGGCAGTGACGTCAGCACCACCGCTGATTTCAGCGAATCGATACTGCCGGCAAACAGCAGCGCACTGGTGACCAGCGCGGTCATCGCGCCCCAGAACACCCGCAGCCATTTCGGCCCGTCTTCATCGGCGTTGCCACCCTTGGACGACAGGGTCGACAGCACCACGGTGCCCGAGTCGGCCGAGGTGACGAAGAACACGAAGCTGATAAACACCGTGACCGCGATGACGGTTTTGCTCCACGGGTAAGTTTCCAGCAGCAGGTAGAGGCTCATCGACGGGTTGTCGATGGCCGATTGACCGAGTGCGGTGAGCCCGTGGTTGAGCACTTGGTCGATGGCGCTGTTGCCGAAGATCGACATCCACGCCAGGGTGAAACCCAGCGGGATCAGCAGCACGCCGAACACGAATTCGCGGATGGTACGGCCACGGGAAATCCGTGCGATGAACAGGCCCACGAACGGCGACCATGCGATCCACCAGGCCCAGTAGAACACTGTCCAACCGCCCAGCCAGTCGCTGGGTTTGTCGTAGGCGTATACGTCGAAGCTCTTGGTCGGCAAGGCGCCCAGGTAGTCGCCCAGGTTCTGGATCAGGGTGTTGAGCAGGTGCTGGGTGGGGCCGGCGAACAACACGAACAGCAGCAGCGCGCAGGCCAGCAGCATGTTGATGTCGGACATCACCCGCACGCCCTTGTCGACGCCGGAGACGGCCACCAGGATCGCGGCGCCCATCATCAGGGTGATCAGGCCCACCTGGACCCATTGGGTGTGGGCCACACCGAACAGGTAGTCGAGGCCGGAGTTGAGGTGCAACACCCCAAAGCCCATGTCGGCACCCAGGCCGAACACCGTGGCGATGATGCCGAAGCCATCCACGGCGTAGCCGATGGGGCCGTTGATGCGCTTGCCGATCAGCGGGTACAGCGCCGAGCGCAGCGCCAGCGGCAGGTTATGCCGGTAGGCGAAGTACGCCAGGGCCATGCCGACAAAGGCGAACACGCCCCAGCCATGCAGGCCCCAGTGCAGAAACAGGATCTGCATGGCCTGGCGCGCCGCGTCGGCGTTCATCGGTGCGCCCTGGGGCGGTTGCACCAGGTGCGTCAGCGGCTCGGAAACGCAGAAGAAAAACAGCGTGATGCTGATCCCGGCGGCGAACAGCATGCCGGCCCAGGACAAGTAACTGAATTCGGGCTCGTCGTGGTCGGCACCGAGTTTTATCTTGCCGTAGCCCGATAACGCGGTGACCACCACGAAGACCAGATACAGGGTCATCGCCAGCATGTAGTACCAGCCGACCGTATTGGCCGCCCAGTTTTGCGCGGCCAGCAGCCAGGCACCGGCCTGTTGCGGGATCGCGATGACAGTCACGCCGAACAGCAAAATAAACGTGGCGGCGAAGTAGAAGACCGGCGCATTCATGCGCACCAGGCCGCTTGCAGGGGTGGACGATGCACTCATGAACGATGCACCCCGAGGGTGTGGAATGTGGCTGTAAATAACGGACTCAGCAAAGGTAAGCCTCCTGTTGTGAGCGGGCAGCGAACCACCGGATTTAACTTGAACGAGCATTCAAGTTAAACATGGATAGGCGGTCTGGGACTAATCGCAGGGCTGAGTGGTAGGTAATTCCTACACTAGCTCAAGGACAGGTATGACGGGCAGGGATGACAAATCGTTCAGCGATTGCGAGGGAAATTTGAAATGCGGTTAACCCTGTGGGAGCTGGCTTGCCTGCGATGGCGGTCTCAAAATCAGCGCAAGGCTAATGGCCTCATCGCCGGCAAGCCGGCTCCTACAGGGGGGTTGTGTATGCTTCTTATTTTTGTGTGCCGTCATCGTGCTGCAGGTTGGCCTGGGTGATATTCGCCCCAGCCGGCACGCTGCGGGTCAGCCACACGTTGCCGCCGATGGTTGAGCCTTTGCCGATGGTGATGCGCCCCAGGATCGTCGCGCCGGCGTAGATCACCACGTCGTCCTCGACAATCGGGTGACGCGGGTGGCCCTTCTGCAACTGCCCGTCTTCATCTGCCGGGAAGCGCTTGGCGCCCAGCGTCACGGCCTGGTAGATGCGCACGCACTCACCGATGATCGCGGTCTCGCCGATCACCACACCGGTCCCGTGGTCGATGAAGAAGCTCGGGCCGATCTGCGCGCCGGGGTGGATATCAATACCGGTGGCCGAGTGGGCAATCTCCGCGCTGATCCGCGCCAACAGCGGCAGGCCGGCGCGGTACAGGTGGTGGGCCAGGCGATGGTGAATCACCGCCAGGATCCCGGGGTAGCACAGCAACACTTCATCCACGCTGCGCGCGGCCGGGTCACCGTGGTAGGCGGCCAGCACGTCGGTGTCCAGCAAACTGCGCAAGGACGGCAGGGCCAGGGCGAAATCCTGGATGAGGCGGATGGCATGGGCGTCGACCTCGCGATCGTCCTTGCCACCTTGGCGGGCGGCATAGCGCAGCTCCAGGCGGGCCTGGCCGAGCAGCGCGTTCAGCGCCACGTCGAGGGTGTGGCCGACGTAGAAATCTTCGCTTTCTTCACGCAGGTCCACCGGCCCCAGGCGCATGGGGAACAATGCGCCGCATAGCGATTCAAGAATCTGCGCCACCGCCTCACGCGACGGCAACTCGCGCCCACCATGTTCGCCGCTGAGGCGGCCGTTGCGCGTTCGCCACTGGTCCCGGGCGCCGCGCAGCTGGCTGACGATGGTCTGCAATTGCCAATGACTGGAACGCTCACTCACGGTATTCACTCCTGACGTAATGGCGCTCACTTTACGGTATGCACCCTGGCCGTCCTTAAGAACCAATGGTGTGATGCTCAGAACTATCCGACATAAGCGTTTGGCAGTTGCCCGATGAAAAGTGCCTGCCTATAGTCGCCTCATCTCTTAGCCACCGTGCGTAGCCATGATCAAACAACAGCTCGACCGTTTTAACCGCCTGGAACTGCTGGGCGGCGCCACTGCCCTGGAAAAACTCGAGCGGCTGTCGGCCTGGCTGGGCAGGGACATCTACGTCAAGCGCGATGACACCACGCCCCTGGCGATGGGCGGCAACAAGCTGCGCAAACTCGAATACCTCGCCGCCGATGCCATCGCCCAAGGCGCTGACACCCTGGTGACCGCCGGAGCCCTGCAATCCAACCACGTACGCCAGACCGCTGCGTTGGCCGCCAAGCTGGGCCTGGGCTGCGTGGCGCTGCTGGAAAACCCCACCGGCACCGAAGACCCCAACTACCTGGGCAACGGCAACCGTCTGCTGCTGGACCTGTTCGACGCCAAGGTCGAGCTGGTCGAGAACCTCGATAACGCCGACGACCAACTCAACGCTTTGGCCGATCGCCTGCGCAGCAACGGCAAAAAGCCGTACCTGGTGCCCATCGGTGGCTCCAATGCCCTCGGCGCGCTGGGCTACGTGCGCGCCGGGTTGGAACTGGCCGCACAGATCGAAGACAGCGGTCTCGAATTTGCCGCCGTGGTGTTGGCATCGGGCAGCGCGGGCACCCACAGCGGGCTGGCCCTGGCCTTGAGTGAAGTACTGCCGGACCTGCCGGTCATTGGTGTGACCGTGTCGCGCACTGATGAAGCCCAGCGCCCGAAAGTGCAGGGCCTGGCCGAACGCACCGCCGAATTGCTGGGCGTGGCGATTCCCGAGGCCTTCAAGGTGATCCTGTGGGACGAGTATTTCGGCCCGCGCTACGGTGAGCCGAATGCCGGCACGCTAGCGGCGGTCAAGCTGCTGGCGAGCCAGGAAGGGCTGCTGCTGGACCCGGTCTACACTGGCAAGGCCATGGCCGGTTTGCTGGACGGCATCGGACGTCAGCGGTTTGAAGACGGGCCGATCATTTTCCTGCACACCGGTGGGGCGCCGGCGCTGTTTGCTTATGGCTCTGCGTTCAACTGAATAAACGCGGGCTGCAAATGTGGGAGCTGGCTTGCCTGCGATGGCGGTGGGTCAGCACAACATCCGTCGGCTGATACACCGCCATCGCAGGCAAGCCAGCTCCCACATTAGATTGGCGTTATATTCCAAAACAGAATAACAAATTAATTTTATATTATTTTCAAGTCTTAAGAAGCGGCTTTATCATCGCGCCGTAGGCGAAGACGCGCACCGCGCTTTAAGGCAGGATACGACTACTGCGTCACCTGCTTCGCTCAACATAAAAAACACAGGGGCTCTTCATGACTATTTCTGCATTGCGTCGTACGTTGCTGGTTGGCACTTTGGGCCTGGCCCTCGGGGCTGGGTGGATGGGCCAGGCGGTTGCTGGCGAGCAGTTGAACACCATCAAGAAAGCGGGCGAGATCAAGATCGGCCTGGAAGGCACCTACCCACCGTTCAGCTTCGTCGACGAAAGCGGCAAGCTCAGCGGCTTTGAAGTGGAACTGTCCGAAGCCCTGGCCAAGGAGCTGGGCGTGAAGGTCAAGCTGCAGGCCACGCCGTGGGATGGCATCCTCGCCGCACTGGAATCCAAGCGCCTGGACGCGGTGGTCAACCAGGTCACCATTTCTGAAGAGCGCAAGAAGAAGTACGACTTCTCCAAGCCTTACACCGTGTCCGGTATCCAGGCACTGGTCCTGAAAAAGAACGTCGACAGCATCAAGACCGCCGACGACCTGGCCGGCAAGAAAGTCGGTGTAGGCCTGGGCACCAACTACGAACAATGGCTCAAGGACAATCAGCCTAAAGCCATCATCAAGACCTATAACGATGACCCGACCAAGTTCCAGGACCTGCGTATCGGCCGTATCGACGCCATCCTGATCGACCGCCTGGCCGCCCTGGAATACGCCAAGAAAGCCCCGGACACTGCCACTGCCGGCGACGCCTTCTCCCGCCAGGAAGCCGGTATCGCCCTGCGCAAAGGCGAGCCTGAGCTGCTCGACGCGGTGAACAAGGCCCTCGACAAACTGCGCGCCGACGGCACCTTGAAGAAGCTGTCCGAGAAGTACTTCAACGCTGACGTCACTGAATAATGGAAGCAGGTTTCCAACTCGCGCTGGACTCCGCGCCCTTTCTGCTCAAGGGCGCGTACTACACAGTGATTCTTAGCCTCGGCGGAATGTTTTTCGGCTTGCTGCTGGGCTTCGGCCTGGCCTTGATGCGCCTGTCGCGCTTCAAGCTGGCAAGCTGGATCGCCCGGGTCTATGTGTCGTTCTTTCGCGGCACGCCCTTGCTGGTGCAGCTGTTCCTGATCTACTACGGCTTACCGCAAGTGGGCATCGAGCTGGATCCGATCCCGGCGGCCTTGATCGGCTTCTCGCTGAACATGGCCGCTTACGCCTGTGAAATCCTGCGGGCCGCCATCGCTTCCATCGAGCGTGGCCAGTGGGAAGCCGCTGCGAGTATCGGCATGACTCGCGCGCAGACCCTGCGCCGGGCCATCCTGCCGCAAGCTATGCGCACGGCGTTGCCGCCGTTGGGCAACAGCTTTATTTCGCTGGTCAAGGACACGGCGCTGGCCGCTACCATCCAGGTGCCCGAGCTGTTCCGCCAGGCCCAATTGGTGTCTGCGCGAACCTTCGAAATCTTCACCATGTACCTGTCCGCCGCCTTGATCTACTGGATTCTGGCGAGCATCCTGGCGCACTTCCAAAACCGCCTGGAAGACCGGGTCAACCGGCATGACCTGGAGTCTTGAAGCATGATCGTGGTTGAAAAACTGACCAAACAATTCAAGGGCCAGGTGGTACTCAACGGCATCGACCTTGAGGTCAAGGAAGGCGAAGTCGTCGCCATCATTGGCCCCAGCGGTTCCGGCAAGACCACCTTGCTGCGCTGCCTGAATTTCCTCGAAGAACCCACCAGTGGCCGCATCAAGGTGGGTGACATCGAGATTGACACCGGCAAGCCGCTCAACCAGCAACAAGGCCTGGTGCGACGCTTACGCCAGCACGTGGGCTTCGTGTTCCAGAACTTCAACCTGTTCCCCCACCGCACCGCGCTGGAAAACGTCATCGAAGGCCCGATCGTGGTCAAGAAGATGCCACGCGACGCGGCGGTCGCCCTCGGTCGCAAGCTGCTGGCCAGGGTTGGCCTGGCGGGCAAGGAAGCGTCATACCCGCGGCGCCTGTCGGGCGGCCAGCAACAGCGCGTGGCGATTGCCCGTGCGCTGGCCATGGAGCCGGAGGTGATCCTGTTCGACGAACCCACCTCGGCCCTCGACCCGGAGTTGGTGGGTGAAGTGCTGGCGACCATCCGCAGCCTCGCCGAAGAAAACCGCACCATGGTCATCGTCACCCACGAAATGAGTTTTGCCCGCGATGTGGCCAATCGGGTGATCTTCTTCGATAAGGGCGTGATCGTGGAGCAAGGCGAAGCCAAGGCGCTGTTCGCCAACCCCAAGGAAGAACGCACCAAGCAGTTCCTGAGCAAGTTTCTCGCCCACTGAAACATCCCCTGGGTCTATGGAAAATGGCTTGTGTGGAAGCTGGCTTGCCTGCGATGCAGACACCTGGGTGTATCCATCACACCCAGGTGATGCTATCGCAGGCAAGCCAGCTCCTACATGAAGCGCGGTCCCACAGGGAATGCTCATTCCAGCCTGTAAAACACCCCGCCGTCACCACCCGAATATCCCCGCGCGAGTCAGACCCTTCTGAATTTCCCCCTGCTCGCCGTTTAGCCCCGTGCCGCCATTGACGCTCCCCGGCCAACCCTCTTATCTAGGGCCTAGAGGATTGGATCCTATCCCGGCTACTCACTGAATCGTTCCCTTTCGGCCCCCTTGCGCACCCGCGCCAACGGTTCGGAACGATTGCTGCTGGCTGCATCAAGGAGATTACGTATGACGCGCACTGCAACCCCGCCCCTGCTCACCGCCCCGACCCTGCCCCAGGCGCATCGGGAAGGCATCAACGCCCTGGCCGCCACCCAGCTGCAAGTCGACATTGCGCCCTACCCCGGCATGGACGAGGGCGACTTGATCGAACTGTTCTGGAACAACTGCTTCGCCGCCTCACGGAGGATCACGGCCTGCAAGATCGGCATGCCGACCCAGCTGCGCGTACCGGAAAGCTTTGTGCAGGATGGCTTGGCGCGAGTGCACTACCAGGTGATGCAAGTGGGCTACGGCCCGGTCCGTTCCGCCCCGACGCGGGTAAAGGTGAAGACCAATTACCCCGGCGGCGAGCCTTCGCCCCTGTTCAGCGATGAAAACCAGAACCTCGCCCCGGTGGGCCTGCCCGAAACGATCCGTCGCCATGGCGTCAATGGTCATCAGGTGCGGCGTGGCATCCCACTGACCATCGAGCCCTACCTGAACATGAGCAGCGGCGACGCCATCACCCTGCGCTGGGGCGATGTGCGCCTGGACCTGCCGCCAATCCAACCGTCGGACGTCGGCCTGACGGTCCACCTGTGGGTGCCCCCGGCGGTGATTGTCGAGGCCGGCGACGACAGCCGTCTGGACGTGACGTACTGCATCCTTGATCGCGTGGGCAATAATTCACGCTGGGCACCGACCCGCACGCTGAACATCGCCGCCTGCTCACCCCAGGCGCCAGCCCGGCCCGCCAGGGCCGCGTCGACCTACCAACCGCATCACCCTGGTTCACCCTGCGAACCGGGGTGACAGCCCTTCTATGCATATTCCTAGAAGTTAGTTTATTTAAAGATTTAACACGCTTAGGGTATATGCACCGGACCACCGGACATCTCTGATTTTTTTGTTTTTATTTCATTGAATGCGAGGTCGGTATGGTCAGAATTACCCCGGTGCATAACGCCAGGGCATTACGTGCAGCCAAGGAGCGGCGCTGATGTCTAACTTGGCTCAAACACCCCCCCAGAGTGGTCTGGACAATGATCGCGATATAGCCCCCCTGCTGTTGCCGGCCGCTGTGCTGCGCAACGACGCAGAGGCGCTGGACGCGGCCCACGAGCTTGCCAAGGCCGCACGCCTGCAAGCCGCCAAGCGCGATCAGCAACGCAAACTGCCGTGGGCACAGATCGAACAGTTCACTCGCAGCGGGCTGGGCAGTATTTCCATTCCCCGCGAATACGGCGGCCCGCAGGTCTCGTTCGTGACCCTGGCCGAGGTGTTCGCAATCATCAGTGCGGCCGACCCGGCCCTTGGGCAGATCCCGCAGAACCATTTCGGCATCCTGCACCTGGTGCAGGGCGCGGCCACCGAGCGTCAGAAAAAGCAGCTGTTCCAGAGCGTCCTCGACGGCTGGCGCATCGGCAATGGCGGCCCGGAACGCGGCACCAAAAACACCCTGGAACTCAAGGCGCGCATCACCGCCAAGGGTGACGGGCATGTGATCAGCGGCCAGAAGTTCTATTCCACCGGCGCACTGTTTGCCCATTGGGTCGCGGTCAAGGCGCTGAACGATGACGGCAAGCAGGTCATGGCGTTCGTGCGCCGTGGCACTGAAGGGCTGCGCATCGTGGATGACTGGTCGGGCTTCGGCCAACGCACCACCGCCAGCGGCACGGTACTGCTGGACCAGGTGCCGGTGGACGCAGAGCTGGTGGTCGAAAACTGGCGCATCGGCGAAACCCCGAATATCCAGGGCGCCGTCTCCCAGTTGATCCAGGCCGCCATTGACGCGGGCATTGCACGCGGTGCGCTGGACGACACCATCGCCTTCGTGCGTGAACGTTCGCGCCCGTGGGTCGATGCCAACGTCGAACGCGCCAGCGATGACCTGTATGTGATCGCCGACATCGGCAAGCTCAAGATCGAGCTGCACGCCGCCGAAGCGCTGCTGCGCAAGGCCGGCCAGGTGCTGGACCAAGTGAGCGCCGCACCGATCACCGCGCAGTCTGCCGCCCGCGCCTCGATTGCCGTGGCCGAAGCAAAGGTACTGACCACTGAAGTGTCGCTGCAAGTCAGCGAAAAGCTCTTCGAACTGGCCGGCAGCCGCGCGACCCTCGCCGAGTTCAACCTCGACCGGCATTGGCGCAACGCCCGGGTGCACACCCTGCACGACCCGGTGCGCTGGAAGTATCACGCCATCGGCGCCTTTCGATTGAACGGCACGCTGCCGGCTCGCCACTCCTGGATTTGACCGACCAGACCTCTGGAGAAATACGCATGACCCTTTCTCATCACGTCGCGGTCATCACCAGCGACGAACAAGCCCTTATTGTCGCCAGCGACCTGGCCGAAGATTTCCGCCGCGACAGCGCCCAGCGTGACCGCGAACGCCGCCTGCCCCTGCCCGAACTGGACGTGTTCTCGCGCTCCGGCCTGTGGGGCATCAGCGTGCCCAAGGAGTACGGCGGCGCCGGTGTGTCCAACGTCACCCTGGCCAAGGTCATTGCACTGATCGCCCAGGCGGATGCCTCGTTGGGCCAGATCCCGCAGAACCATTTCTACGCCCTTGAAGTGCTGCGGGTGAACGGCACCCCGGCGCAACAACAACGCCTGTACGCCGAAGTGCTCGCGGGCCAGCGCTTTGGTAACGCCCTGGCGGAACTGGGCACCAAGACTGCCCATGACCGCGTTACATCGATCACCCGCGACGGCGATGGTTTTCGCGTCAGCGGCCGCAAGTTCTATTCCACCGGCGCGATCTACGCCCAGCGCATCCCCACCTCCGTGGTGGATGAGCACGGCGTGCAGCAACTGGCGTTTGTCCCGCGTGGCAGCGAAGGCCTGACCGTGATCGACGACTGGAGCGGCTTTGGCCAGCGCACCACCGGCAGCGGTTCGGTGGTGTTCGACAACGTGTGGGTGGCGGCGCAGGACGTGATTGCGTTCCAGAGCGCGTTCGAGCGCCCGACCACCGTCGGCCCGCTGGCACAGATTCTTCACGCAGCCATCGACACCGGCATCGCCCGCGCGGCGTTTGAAGATGCGCTGCATTTTGTGCGCACCAAGACCCGCCCGTGGATCGACTCGGGCAACGACAAGGCCACCGAGGACCCGCTGACCCTGAAAAGCTTCGGCCACCTGAGCGTGCGCCTGCATGCCGCAGAAGCGCTGCTGGAACGCTCGGGTGAATTTCTCGACCGCGCCCAGGCTGACAGCAACGCCGAGACCGTCGCCGCCGCCTCGATTGCCGTGGCTGAAGTGCGCGCCCTGAGCACCGAGATTTCCCTGGCGGCGGGCAGCACGCTGTTCGAACTGTCCGGCAGCCAGGCGACCCTGGCCGAGCACGGCCTGGATCGTCACTGGCGCAACGCCCGCGTGCACACCCTGCACGACCCGGTGCGCTGGAAGTACCACGCGGTGGGCAATTACTACCTCAACGATGCAAACCCGCCACTGCGGGGGACCATCTGATGGCCAAGAAAAAGATCCTGCTCAATGCCTTCAACATGAACTGCATCGGGCACATCAACCACGGTCTGTGGACGCACCCACGGGACACGTCCACCCAGTATAAAACCATCGAATACTGGACCGACCTGGCCAAGACCCTGGAGCGCGGGTTGTTCGATGGGCTGTTCATCGCCGACATCGTCGGCGTGTACGACGTCTATCAGAACTCCATCGACGTGCCGCTCAAAGAGTCGATCCAGCTGCCGGTGAATGACCCGCTGCTGCTGGTCTCGGCCATGGCCGCCGTCACTCAGAACCTTGGTTTCGGTCTCACCGCCAACCTCACCTACGAACCGCCGTACCTGTTCGCCCGGCGCATGTCCACCCTCGATCACCTGAGCCGTGGCCGCGTGGGCTGGAACATTGTCACCGGCTACCTCGACAGCGCGGCCAAGGCCATGGGCCTGACCGAGCAGGTCGAGCATGACCGCCGTTATGACCAGGCCGATGAGTACCTGGAGGTGCTCTACAAACTCTGGGAAGGCAGCTGGGAAGACGACGCGGTGCTCAACGATCCGCAGGCGCGGGTGTATGCCCAGCCCGGCAAGGTGCACAAGGTCGAGCACCACGGCGAGTTCTACCAGGTGGAGGGTTATCACCTGTGCGAACCCTCGCCGCAGCGCACGCCGGTGCTGTTCCAGGCCGGCAGTTCGGATCGCGGTTTGCTGTTCGCCGGGCGTCACGCCGAGTGCGTGTTCATCAGCGGGCAGAACAAGGCCTCGACCAAAGTGCAGGTGGACAAGGTGCGCGCCAGCGCCGTCGAAGCGGGCCGCAACCCGGACGACATCAAGGTGTTCATGGGCCTCAATGTGATCGTGGGCGCCACCGAAGCGCTGGCCTGGGCCAAGCACGCCGAATACCTGAGCTATGCCAGCGCGGAAGCCGGCGTGGCGCACTTCTCGGCGTCCACGGCCATCGACTTTGCCCAATACGAACTGGACGAACCGATCCAGTACGTGAAGAGCAACGCGATCCAGTCGGCGACCAAGAACCTGCAGAACAATGACTGGACCCGACGCAAGTTGCTCGAGCAGCACGCCCTGGGCGGGCGCTACATCACCCTGGTCGGTTCGCCGGAACAGGTGGCGGATGAACTGGAGTCGTGGATCGCGGAGACCGGGCTGGATGGTTTCAACCTGACGCGCATCGTCACGCCGGAAAGCTATGTGGACTTCATCGACCTGGTGGTGCCGGAGCTGCAGAAGCGTGGGTCGTACAAGACCGCCTACGAGGCCGGCACGCTGCGTGAAAAAGTCTTTCACAACAGCGCGCGCCTGCCCGAACAACACACCGGTTCTACCTACCGCCACTCCCCCCTGTAGGAGCCGGCTTGCCGGCGATAGCGCCCTTGAGATCACTGCAGTATTCAAGGGCCTCATCGCCGGCAAGCCGGCTCCTACAGGGATCTGTGTAAACACCTTATGACTGGAAAATGATGATGAAAAAAACACTGCTCACCCACCCAGTCAAAGCACTGGCCCTGGCGTTTGGTTTGTTCAGCTCGGCCGTCTTCGCCGCCGATGCGCCGCTGAAAATCGGCACCACCGCCGCCTTCGCGATCCCGCTGGAAGCTGCCGTGGCCGAGGCGGGCAAGCAAGGCCTTAAAGTCGAGTTGGTGGAATTCACCGACTGGATTGCCCCCAACGTCAGCCTGGCAGCCGGCGATATCGATGTGAACTACTTCCAGCACATCCCGTTCCTGGAAAATGCAAAGGCTGCCGCAGGCTTTGACCTGGTGCCCTACGCCCCGGGCATCATCAACAACGTCGGCCTGTACTCGAAGAAATACAAAAGCATCAACGACCTGCCACAGGGCGCCAGCGTGGCCATCGCCAACGATCCGATCAACAGCGGTCGCGGCCTGCAATTGCTGGCCAAGGCCGGGCTGATCACGCTCAAGCCGGGCGTGGGCTACAAGGCCACCGAAGAAGACATCGTGACCAACCCGAAGAAGATCAAGATCCTGCAAGTCGAGGCCGTGCAGCTGGTGCGCGCCTATGACGACGCCGACCTGGTGCAGGGCTACCCGGCGTACATCCGCCTGTCCAAGACCTTCGACGCGGAGTCGGCGCTGCTGTTCGACGGCCTTGATCACCCGGAATACGTGATCCAGTTCGTGATCCAGCCGAAAAGCAAAACCGACCCGCGTGTGATCAAGTTTGTCGACATCTACCAGCATTCGCCGGTGGTACGTGCTGCACTGGACAAGTCCCTGGGCAAGCTCTACCAGGTCGGCTGGGAAGATAAAAAATGACCGCCGCCCATGCCCAACTGCGCGACCTGGGCTTACCGCCCAGGGACGCCGAGCAGACCGAACTGCACCCCGACCTGAACCGCGCCCATGTGCGCTTTATCAACCTGGGCAAGACCTACGACGGCGCCGTACACGCCTTGCAAGGCATCGACCTGGCGATCCAGCGCGGTGAAGTGTTTGGCATCATCGGCCGCAGCGGCGCCGGCAAGTCGTCGCTGATCCGCACCATCAACCGCCTGGAACAGCCCAGCAGCGGGCGTGTGCTGATCGACCAGGTGGACATCGGCGACTTCGACGAAGACCGCCTGGTGGCGCTACGCCGGCGCATCGGCATGATTTTCCAGCACTTCAACCTGATGTCGGCCAAGACCGTGTGGCAGAACGTCGAGCTGCCGCTGAAAGTGGCCGGCGTACCGAAACTGCAGCGCGAGCAGAAGGTGCGTGAGCTGCTGGAACTGGTGGGTTTGCAGGATAAGCACAGGTCCTATCCGGCGCAGCTGTCCGGAGGGCAGAAACAACGCGTGGGCATCGCCCGCTCGCTGGTACACGACCCCGAAATTTTGCTGTGCGACGAGGCCACCTCGGCCCTCGACCCGGAGACTACCCAGTCGATTCTCGGCCTGCTGCGCGAGATCAACAAACGCCTGGGTTTGACCATCGTGCTGATCACTCATGAGATGGCAGTGATCCGCGAGATTTGCGACCGCGTGGTGGTGCTCGAGCACGGGCGTATCGTCGAACAAGGCCCGGTGTGGCAAGTATTTGGCAACCCGCAGCACGAGGTCAGCAAAACCCTGTTGGCACCGTTGCAACATGGGCTGCCGGAAGAACTGCAAAGCCGTTTGCAAGCCAGCCCAACGTCGGCGGAGGCCGCGGTGGTACTGCGCTTGCAGTTCACCGGCAGCGACACCGATGAGCCGGACCTGGCCGCGCTGTTCGGCGCTCTGGGCGGGCGCGTGCGCTTACTGCAAGGCGGCGTGGAACGCATCCAGGGCCACGCCCTCGGGCAACTGCTGCTGGCGGTGAGCGGTTCGCCCCACACCCCCGAAGAACTGCGCACCCGCGCCGGCAATTGGGCACAACAGGCGGAGGTGCTGGGCTATGTGGTTTGATCGTTTAGTGCAGGGCGCCATCGATACCTTGTTGATGGTGGGTGTGTCGTCACTGATCGCGTTGCTGGTGGGAATTCCCCTGGCGGTGTTCCTGGTGACCAGCGACAAGGGCGGCATCTACCAGGCCCCGGCGCTTAATCGCGTGCTGGGGGCGTTCGTGAATCTGTTCCGCTCGATTCCATTCCTGATCCTGATGGTGGCCTTGATCCCGTTTACCCGGCTGATCGTCGGCACCACCTATGGGGTATGGGCCGCCGTCGTGCCGCTGACCATTGCCGCCACACCGTTCTTTGCGCGGATCGCCGAAGTGAGCTTGCGCGAGGTCGATCACGGCCTGATCGAAGCGGCGCAGGCCATGGGTTGCCGGCGCTGGCACATCATCTGGCATGTGCTGTTGCCCGAAGCACTGCCGGGGATTGTCGGCGGGTTCACCATCACTCTGGTGACCATGATCAACTCGTCGGCGATGGCCGGGGCGATTGGTGCAGGTGGTTTGGGTGATATTGCCTACCGCTACGGCTATCAGCGCTTTGATACGCAGATCATGCTCACGGTGATCGTGCTGCTGGTGATTCTGGTGGCGGTGATCCAGTTGGGCGGTGATCGTTTGGCTCGGGTGTTGAACAAGCGGTGAGGTATAGTCGGGACATCCCAGCGCCCGGTATCACTTGCCATGTCCCTCAAGCCCGACGACCTCGACCAGATCACTTCCACCACCCTCGGCCACTACAACAAGGTGGCCGAGGACTTCCGTGAAGGCACTCGCGATCACGATGTAAGCCAGAATATCGATGCCCTGCTGCGGCATATCCACGGCACCGCCCCTTTCACCGTGCTGGATTTCGGCTGCGGGCCGGGGCGGGATCTACAGACGTTCACGCGCCTGGGGCACATCGCCGTGGGGCTGGACGGCTCGGAGCGCTTTGCGCAGATGGCGCGTGAAGACAGCGGCTGTGAAGTGCTGCAACAGGACTTCCTGAAGCTGGACCTGCCGGCCGAACGCTTCGACGGGATTTTCGCCAACGCCGTGCTGTTTCATATTCCCAAGCAGGAACTGCCGCGTGTGCTCCAGCAGCTGCATGGGGCGTTGAAGCCTGGCGGCGTGTTGTTCAGCTCCAACCCCCGGGGTGAGAACCAGGAAGGCTGGAATGGGCCACGGTACGGGTCTTATCACGACCTTGAAGGGTGGCAGGCGTTGCTGACGGAGGCCGGCTTTGAAGAGTTGGAGCATTACTACCGGCCGGCTGGGTTGCCTCGGGAGCAGCAGCCGTGGTTGGCCAGCGTCTGGCGAAAAATTTAGATTTTTTGCGTCTGGGCCGGCCCCATCGCAGGCAAGCCAGCTCCCACAGTTGGAATGCGTTCCCCTGTGGGAGCTGGCTTGCCTGCGATAGCTATTCCACCTGGTACAACACTGGATCTTCGCCCACCACCAACGCCGTCACACTGCGCTCTGCAAAATTGGCGATCAACCGCGTGCCATCTGCAAAAGTGGTTTCCTGCACACGCCGATCGGCTGTCAGCCACCGAAAGCTCGTCATTTCCTGCGTGGCCAGGCGTTCATGCAACGGGCGGAAAAACGCGTCCTGGCGTTGAATGATGGGCAACCGCTGCTTAACGGTCCCGGCACTCAGGTGATACAGCGGCGGCACGTTGTAGAGCAGTTGGGTCAACTCGTTCTCTGCCCGCACATTGCTCAGCTTCAGGCTGTCGAACAGCCAGTGATGCGTCGTGATGACCGAGCCGTGGAACACCGCCTGGTACAACGGCAGACGCATGCTCGGCTCGAAATACACGGTGCGAAACGGCTCTTTCAACGGCACCTGCTTGAAAAACACCGCGGGTTGGTCCGGTGGGTACCAGTTGCCAACGTAATAGGGCGACTTTTTGTCTTTCGTCATGGCCTGATCGCCCCACCCCATCACCGGCGTCTGCATGCCATGGGCAAACAAAACGCCCTGGGCGGTGGTGGCGTTGCCGTCTTCGGAACCAGCCGGCAACTTGAGCACGGTGCTGAGCCAGCGGGAAGCATCCACATTGCCTTCGGCGTTCTGCGCCTGGCTCATCGGGGCGCTGTCGCGGTAGCTGTCGAATACCATGCCTGTGGCGTAGGCGTCGAGGAACCAGGCGTTGAAACCGGACTTGGCCTGCACCGCTTGCACCCGCGCCTCCAACAAGGGCCGCACGCAGCGTGGGTCGGTGTAGTGGCCCGATTGCTGGAAACCGGTTTTCAGCTTGCCGTCCTTAAGCACGATGGCGCAGTTACGGTAGGCATTGTCGCCCAGATGAGCAGTGGTCCAATCCGGGTTTTCGGTGGCAGATAGCGCCGTTTCATAGGAGTCGTAAGGCGCCATCAGGTAGCCGGCGTCGACACCGGCGCGAATCGCTTCCGGGTGCCAGAGGCCGCCCTCCCAACCTTCGCCCAACGTCACCAGCAAGCGTTCGAGCCCAGCGGCTTTCAGGGATGGAATGACCTTGCTACCCCAGTTTTCAGGGTTGTCGTTCAGGGCGCCGGCAAAGGTGACAGCCAGCTCACGGCGCAACTCACCATATCGGGCGGCCAGCCGGGCCACATCCGGCGTTTCAACCTGCCACACCTGTCGTGCCTTCTTGTTGATTGCCGCATTGAGGCCGCGCAGCAACACGGTGTGTTCATAGCGATTCAGCGCAGTCGTCTGCGCCAGAACCTGCGTGCTCTCTTTATCCAACAGCCCCTTGAGCTCATTACCGCGCAGCAACGTGACCAGCTTTGGCCAGTCACGCACATCGTCCAATACCAGCAAGTCATTGCCCCACAGGTACACATGGCTGGCGCCCAGCAACTTCTGCGCCTCGGGCGTTTGCCGCAACTTGTCTGCCAACGATTCATAGCGGCCGTGTTCCACCAACCATTGACGATAGCGTTTGGCGCCCGCCAAAGGCTCGGCGTCGCCCAGGTGCAACAGCAGGGTCATCGGCGCAGAGGGATCGAGCGAGGTGAATTCATGGGCCAATGACAGGGCCATGCCTTCCTGCCAGTGCAGGCGGTTGTTGTAGGGGTTGGTCAGCAGCCAATTGAGGGTGAAACTGCCGTGGTCCAGGCCCCACAGCGGCAGGCTGAGGTCCTGGGTGGTATTGAGTTCGCCCTGATCCAGCAGGAAGGCCTTCCACACCGGGTTATCGGCCGGCACGTAATGCCCTTCGGCCAATGGCCACATCACGCCATGCCCCATGGCGCTGGCCGGTTGCTGGAGGATCGCCAGCGCGCCCGGCTCCCGAGCATGGAGGGTCAGCAGCAGGTCATGCTGCTCAAGGCGGGCGCTGATACGGAAGGCGCCCTCATCCCACTGCCAGCTGGCCTGTTGATCCGTGTGCGAGAGTTGGCTGACAGCGCGCGCCTGCACCCCGCTGGAAGCCTGCACCGACGCCTGGCCGTTGGGCGTGACGCGGATGGCCAGGGTGGCGGGGTCGAGTTCGACCCGCCACTGGGGGTTTTCCAGGACCGTGGTGGCAGAGACCAGTGGTGAGAGGAGGAGCGTGCAGAGCAGTAAAAAGTGAAGTTGCAAGTTCATGCTGCTCATCCTGTGCCGAAGGGGGCCGAGGGTAAAACACCCGTAGACTTGCAGGCGGCACGAAAGGCATTTCGAGATATTTCATACAGCATAAAAATCCAACTGTGGGAGCTGCGGTGCGACGATTCGACTTGCCTGCGATAGCGGTGGGTCAGCCACTCATTCACTGACGGGCACCGCTATCACAGGCAAGCCAGCTCCCACAGGTTTAACCGCGTTTTCCCTGTTGATCCTGCTTCGGTTCGCGGATCTTGTACCAGGCCACGTACAGCGCCGGCAGGAACAACAGGGTCAGCAACGTGGCGATGATGATCCCACCAATCATCGCGTAGGCCATCGGCCCCCAGAACACTTCACGGGCGATGGGGATCATGCCCAGGCTCGCGGCCGCTGCGGTGAGCAGGATCGGCCTGCGCCGGTGCTCGGTGGCTTCCACCACCGCATCCCACGGCGTGTAGCCGGCCAATTCGTACTCGTGGATCTGCGTCACCAGGATCACCGAGTTGCGGATGATGATGCCGATCAGCGCCAGGATGCCCAGGATCGCCACGAAGCCCATGGGCGTGCCCGTGGGAATCAGCGCCAGCACCACGCCGATCAAGCCTAGCGGCGCAACGCTGGCTACCAGGAACATCTTCTGCACGCTGTGCAGCTGGATCATCAGGAAGGTCGCCATCAGGAACAGCATCAGCGGCACCACCTTGGCAATCGGCCCCTGGGCCTTGCCGCTTTCTTCCACGGTGCCACCGGTGGCGACCTTGTAGCCCACCGGCAAGCCGGCGCTGAATTGCTCGATGGTCGGCGCCAGTTGCTTCACCAGGTCGGTCGGCTGCATCTCGTCGCGCACCGAGGCCTTGATGGTGATGGTCGGCTTGCGGTCGCGACGCCACACCAGCGGCTGCTCCAGCTCGTACCGCACGGTGGCAAACGCCAGCAGCGGAATCGACGTGCCATTGGGCGTGACGATCTGCAGGTTCTGCAGGGTTTCCGGGGTGCCGCGCTCGGCATCTTCGGCGCGGCCGACCACGTTGATCAGGTAGATGTCGTCGTGCACCTGGGTCACCGAGGCGCCGCTGACCACGCTGTTCATCAACTGCGCCACGTCTTCCGACGACAATCCCAGTTGCCGCGCTTTGTCCTGGGCGATGTCCACGCGCAGCACTTTGCCCGGCTCGTTCCAGTCGTAGATGATCTCGCCCAAGTGGGTGTTTTTATCCAGCAGGGTCGCCAGCTCGATGGCGTGCTTGCGCACCTGATCGATGTCTTTGCCCGACACGCGATACTGGATCGGCCGCCCCACAGGCGGGCCCATTTCCAGTGGCTGCACGTAACTGCCGATGCCGACGAAGTCATCACGCAGGCGTTTTTGCAGGCGCTTGATCAACTCGCCGCGTTCTTCCAGGCCCTTGCTCACGATCACCAGCTGCGCGTAGTAAGGGTTTTCCAGTTGCTGGTCGAGGGGCAGGTAGAAACGGATCGCGCCCTGGCCTATGTAGGTGCTCCAGCGGGCAATGTCCGGGTCGTCCTTGATGATCGCTTCCAGGCGGTCGACGGCTTTGCGCGTCTCGTTGATCGAGGCATTTTGCGGCAGGTTCAGGTCGACGAGGATTTCCGGGCGGTCGGATGACGGGAAGAACTGGTTCTGCACGAACTGCATCGAGAACACCGACGCCACGAACAACGCCACCGTGATACCAATGGCCCACCAGCGGTTGCGCATCGCCCAGAGCATGCCGCCGTTGAACGCGCGGCCAATCCGCCCCGGCTCGGCATCGTGGGATTTCACATTGGCACTGAGGATGTGCACGCCGATCACCGGCGCGAACAGCACCGCCACCACCCAAGACACCAGCATCGCCACGGCAATCACCGCGAACAGGGTGAAGGTGTATTCGCCCGCCGAACTGGCGTTGAGGCCAATCGGCACAAAGCCGGCCACGGTCACCAGCGTACCGGTGAGCATCGGGAACGCCGTGGACGTGTAGGCGTAGGTCGCCGCCTGTTCCTTGGTTTCGCCTTTCTCCAGGCGCGTGATCATCATCTCCACGGTGATCATCGCGTCGTCCACCAACAGGCCGAGGGCGATGATCAACGCGCCGAGCGACACCCGCTGCATGGTGATGCCGCTGTACTCCATGAACACGAACACCAGCGCCAGCACCAGTGGGATCGAGCACGCCACCACCAACCCTGCGCGCATGCCGAGGCTGATGAAGCTCACCACCAGCACGATGATCACCGCTTCAAACAGCGCGCTGGTAAAGCCACCGACGGCCTCTTCCACCACTTCCGCCTGGTCGGACACCTTGTGCACGCCCACACCCACCGGCAGGTCGGCGGTCAGCTCGTCCATGCGTTCATGCAGGGCCTTGCCGAACGACTGGATATTGCCGCCCTTCTGCATGGCAATCGCCAGGCCGATGGCCGGTTTGCCGTTGAAACGGAACATCGGCCGCGCCGGGTCGACGTAGCCACGGCTGATCTCGGCGACGTCCGCCAGGCGATAGAAGCGATCGTTGAGCCGCAGGTTGACGTTGGCCAGGTCTTTCTCCGAGGCAAACTGCCCCGAGGTGCGCACCGAAATCCGCTCCGGCCCGGCCTCGATCACCCCGGCCGGCGTGACCGCGTTCTGCGATTGCAGGCTCTGCACGACTTGGCGCTGGTCGATCCCCAAGGCGGCGAGTTTGCGCGTGGAGAAGTTCAGGTAAATCACTTCATCCTGCTGGCCGATCATCTCGACTTTGCCCAGCCCCGGCACCGAACGGATCTCGGCGCGCACCTGCTCCACGTAGTCGCGCAACTGGCGCATCGTCAGGCCGTCGCCGGTGAACGCGTACACCGAGCCGAATACGTCACCGAACTCATCGTTGAACGAAGGCCCCTGCAGACCCTGGGGGAAGGTGCCGCGAATGTCGTCGATTTTCTTGTGCACCAGGTACCAGATATGGGGGATGTCCTTGGCGCTGGTGGTGTCCTTCAAGAACACGAACACCGTGGACTCACCCGGCCGGGTGTAGCTTTTCACGTAGTCGAGGGCGTCGAGTTCCTCGAGTTTTTTCTCGATGCGGTCGGTGACCTGCTTGAGGGTTTCTTCCTGGGTCGCGCCCGGCCAGCGGGTCTGGATCACCATGGTCTTGATGGTGAACGAGGGGTCTTCCTCGCGGCCCAGGTTCATGTAGGAGAACACGCCCATCAGCAGCGCGACGAACATCAGGTACCAGACGAAGGACTGATGCTTGAGGGCCCAGTCGGATAAGTTGAAGCTCCCTTTCATCGCGGGCTGTCCTCGTCGATTTTGACTTTTTGCCCGGGCCTCAGGCTGTTCACGCCAGCGGTGACAATGCGCTCGCCGGGTTTGACGCCGCCGTTGAGCACGGCGCTGGCGCTGTCGCGGCTGACGACGGTGACGTCACGCGGTTGCACGGTCTGGCTTTGGGTGTCGAGCAGCCAGATGCGCGTCTTGCCGTCGACCTCCTGCAAGGCGCTCAGGGGCAATTCGATTCGCGGCGCGATGGCGGTGCTCAGGGTCACGCTGATCGCCGTGCCCAGGCGGAACGCAGGCGGTGTCTCGGCCAGGGTCAAGCGCGCGCGACGGGTGCGCGTGGCGCTTTGGGCCTGGGGCTCGATCTCGCGCACGATGGCGGTGGTGTGCACGTTGGGGTCGAGCTGCTCGGCGACCATGAACACCACGTCGGGCGGCAGGCGCTCAGCCAGCCCGGCCGGCAGGTCGATCACCGCTTCCTTGATGTCCGGACGGGCCAGGGTCACCACTTGCTGGCCGGCGCTGACCACCTGGCCGGCCTCGGCATTCCAGGCGGTGACGATACCGGCGTGATCGGTGCGCAGCTCGGCGTAATTCAGTTGGTCCTTGGCTTGGTTGACCGAGGCCTGGGCCTGATCGAGGGAGGCCTGGGTGGTTTTCAGGTCGGTCTGAGCTACGTCCAGCTGGGCCTGGGCGCCGACGCCACGGTTGAACAGCTCTTGCTGGCGACGGGCGTTGGCCTGGGCGTTGATGAACTGCGCCTGCACTCGGGCCAGGTCGCCCTGGGCGGCGCGCAACTGATTTTGCTGGTCGGTGGGGTCGAGCACCGCGAGCAAGGCGCCCTTCTCCACTTCGGCGCCCACATCCACGGCGCGGCGGGCGATACGGCCTGGCACACGGAAACCCAGGTTGCTCTCGTAGCGCGCCTGGATGGTACCGGCGAAGCGGCCGAGGTTTTCCTGGTCTTCGGCTTTCACTTCCATGGACAGCACCGGACGCACGGGCTCCGGTGGCGCCTCTTCCTTGGAGCACGCGGCCAGCAGCAGGCTGGCGGCGAGTACCGCCGTCAGGCGCTTCATGGCTGGACTCCTTGCTGCGCGATCTCAACCACCATGCCGGGGTGCAGCAACTGCCCGCCCGCCACCACGACCTTTTCGCCGCCTTTGAGCCCGTCGCCAATGATCACTTTGCCGGTGAGGTAGCGCGCTACCGTGACCTTGTGCAATTGCGCCTTGCCGTCGCCGTCGATCAGCCACACGGCAGGTTCGTTGAGGTCTTTGGTGAGCGCTGCCCAAGGCAGTTCGATGCTGGGTTTGGCCGGGCCATTGGCCGTGGCGCTGACCACCGAGCCCAGCTCCATGCCCTTGGGCAGCGCTTGCAGGGCAATCTTCACTTGCACGGTGCCGGTGTTGGCGGCCACGGCAGGCGTGACCTCACGCACTTTGCCCACGGCCTTGATGCTGGGGTTCTCCAGCAGGCTGACGGTGATCGGTGCGTCGGGTGGCGGCTCTACCAACAGCGACTCATACACGTTGAACACCGCATCGCGCTCGCCGTCCTGGGCCAGGCTGAAAATTGGCACGGTGGCCTGCACCACCTGGCCCACTTCGGCCTGGCGCGCGGTAATCACACCGGGCGCATCGGCGATCAAGGCGGTGTAGCCGAGTTGTTCGCGGGCGTTGGCCAATTGGGCCTGGGCGGCGGCCAGCGCACTTTGGCTGCTGCGCAATGCAGCCTGGGCGGCGTCATATTCACTGCGGCTGGTGTAGCCCTTGGGCAGCAGTTTTTCCTGGCGCACAAAGGCGGCGGCCGTCTGTTTGACCCGCGCCTGCTCGGCCACGACCTGGGCCTGGGCGGAGTCGACGTTGGTCTGCAAATCCTTGGGATCGAGCTTGGCCAGCACTTGCTTGGCGCTCACGCGGTCGCCCACGTCCACCATGCGCTGGATGATCTTGCCGCCAACGCGAAAGGACAGGTCGGTCTGTACCCGGGCCTGGACGTCACCCGTGAGGGTCACCGCCGCGGCAAAATCCGCCGGCTGCACGGTTTGCACAAACACCCGGGAATGGGCCTTGGGCTCGGCCTTTTCCTGGCCACAGCCGCTCAACAGCGTCAGTAGGCCAAGTCCGAAGATCAATGTGGAAGTACGACCGCCCATGCAGGCTCCTTATGCGTGATGCCGACGTGCCAGTGTGTATGCGACTGTGAGCTTAGATCAGGGTTCCTTATCTGCATGGAGGATCCCATACTCGGGGGGTTCCCAAACCGATTAAATCCCCATGCTGAAAACCCTCGCGGTGGCCAATTACCGCTCGATCAATAAATTGGTGGTACCCCTGGACCGGCTCAACCTGGTCACCGGCCCCAATGGCAGCGGCAAGTCCAACTTGTACCGTGCCCTGCGCCTGCTGGCCGAAACTGCCCAGGGCGGGGTGATCAATGCATTGGCCCGTGAGGGCGGGCTGGACTCCACCTTCTGGGCCGGGCCGGAAAACATCAGCCGGCGCATGCGCAACGGCGAGGTGCCGATCGAGTCCACCGTGCGCCAAGGCGTCAAACGCCTGCGGTTGGGGTTTGCCGGGGATGATTTCAGCTATGCGATATCGTTGGGGCTACCTGAACCCAGCAGGTCATTTTTCTCCCTCGACCCGGAAGTGAAGAAGGAATGCATCTGGGCCGGCCACCTCTACCGGCCAGCCAGCCTGCTGGTGCAGCGTTCCGGCCCCATGGTGCGCGCGCGCGACGGTCGAAGTTGGGATGTGCTGGCCCAGCACACCCCCAACTATCACAGCCTGTTCGATCAGGTCGGCAGCCTGCGCGGCTCGCCGGAGGTGTTGCTGCTGCGCGAAAGCATCCGTGGCTGGCGTTTTTATGATCACTTTCGCAGCGATGCGGACGCCCCGGTACGCCAGCCACAACTGGGCACACGCACGCCGGTGTTGCATCACGACGGGCGCGACCTGGCGGCCGCCTTGCAGACGATCCGCGAGATTGGCGACCCCGAGGCGCTGCAGCGGGCCGTCAGCGATGCATTCCCCGGCGCGCGCTTGAACATCCAGCCGTTGCAGGGGGGGCGTTTTGCGATTGAGTTCTATCAGGAAGGCTTGCTGCGGCCGTTGTCGGCGGCGGAGTTGTCGGACGGGACCTTGCGTTACTTGCTGCTGATCGCGGCGCTGCTGACGCCGCGGCCGCCGACCATGATGGTGTTGAACGAGCCGGAAACCAGCTTGCATCCGGACCTGCTGCCGGCGTTGGCGCGCCTGATCATCCAAGCCTCGAATCACTGCCAGGTGTGGGTGGTGTCCCATGCCAGTCGCCTGATTGCGGCGCTGCAGCAGGATGAGGGGTGCAATTCGATAGTGTTGGAGAAGGTGTTGGGGGAGACCCAGATCGTTGGGCAGGGGATTCTGGATGCGCCGGCGTGGCATTGGCCGGAATAGTCATCGCCTGCAAGGGCCTCTTCGCGGGCAAGCCCGCTCCCACATTCGACCGTGTTCCACCTGCGGAATGCGAACAACTGTGGGAGCTGGCTTGCCTGCGATAGCGGTAGATCAGCCACTCAATAACTGACTGATCAACCCTGCCACTTACCGCCTTCAACAATCACACTCTCAGGCTTGGTGTCATCGCTCAGCTCTTTGCGCACATATTGGTCATACAGCTTGAGCAGGAACTTCTCTTCACCCAGCTTTGCCAACTCGGCATTCACCCAGTCACGCAGTTCGGTGTTGCCCTTCTTCACGGCTGGCGCGATCGGCGCTTCATCGCCGAGTTTCTGTTCCAGCACACGGTAGCCCGGGTTCTGCTTGGCCCAGCTGAACAGCACCAGGTTGTCCTGGGCATAGGCATCGCCACGACCGGCCGACAGCGCTTGCAGCGATTCGGAGTTTTTCTCGAACTTCAGTAATTTCCAGTCCGGGTGGTTCTTGGTCAGCCAGATATCAGCGGTAGTGCCGGTGGTGACGATGGTGGTGCGGGTGGCCAGGTCATCCAGGCTTTTCACCGCGCTGTCGTTCGGCACCAGGGCCTGCACCGCGACTTTCAGGTTGGGGTTGGTGAAGTCCACCGCTTCCTTGCGCTCGGGCGTCACAGTCATGTTGGCGAGGATCAAATCGACCTTGTCGCTCTGCAGGAACGGAATGCGGCTCGCCGGTTCCACCGCAACGAACTCGACCTTGTTCTCATCGCCCAGCAGGTCCTTGGCGAATTGGCGGCCGATGTCGGTATCAAACCCGACGTAGCGGCCCGCCTCGTTCACAAAACCGAACGGTGGTTTGTCCGTGAAGACGCCGACGATCAGTTTGTCGCGTGCCTTGATCTTGTCGAGGTAGCTCGCCGCAGCGGCAGCCGGTTTGGCAGGCTCTTCGGCCTTTTTATCGCAGCCGGCCAGCAGTGCGACGGCAAACAGTGGCAGCAGTAACTTTTTCATATCAGCTCCAGTTCCTTGGTTTTCTTCGGCAGTGTTGAAACAAAGGAGAACTTCTCCAGGAACTGCTGCGCGCGTGCGGTCTGCGGGTTCGTAAAGAATGCCTCGGGGGTGTTGTGTTCGAGGATGCGCCCGGCCTCCATGAAGACCACGCGGTCGGCGACGGCGCGGGCAAAGGCCATTTCGTGGGTGACGATCAGCAAGGTCATGCCATCGCGGGCCAGGCCCTGGATCACCTCCAGCACTTCCTTGACCATTTCCGGGTCGAGGGCGGCGGTGACCTCGTCAAACAGCATGACCTGAGGGTTCATGCACAACGAACGCACGATGGCGATGCGTTGCTGCTGACCACCGGAGAGCTGGCGCGGGAAGGCGTCGCGCTTGTCGGCCAGGCCCACGCGCTCCAGCAGCTTTTCGGCCTGTTCACGGGCTTCGCGGGGGTCGCGCTTCTGCACTTTCAGCGGGCCGAGCAGGATGTTGTCGAGCACGCTCATGTGCGGGAACAGGTGGTAGCTCTGGAACACCATGCCGATGTCCTGGCGCACTTGGCGCCAGTCGGTTTTTTTATCCAGCAGCTCATTGCCGGCAAAGCGCAGGCTGCCGCTGTGGGCCACTTCCAGGCCGTTGAGGCAACGCAGCAGGGTGCTTTTGCCACAGCCGCTGGGGCCGAGGATCACCACCACTTCGCCGCTCTGCACGCGCAGGTCAATGCCCTTGAGCACCTGCGCCTCGCCGAAGAATTTGTTGAAACCCTGGAACTCGATCAATGCGCTCATGCTTGGGCCCAGCGCCGTTCCAGCACCTTGGAGGCGGCCGACAACGGGTAGCAGATAAAGAAGAAAAACAGGAACAGCACGCCGTAGATCAGGACCGACTCATAGGTGCGTTCGATGATTTGCTGGCCAACCTTGATCACATCCACCACGCCGATCAGCACCGCCAGGGAGCTGGTCTTGATAATGCGCGTGTAGACGTTAATGGTCGGCGGGGTCATGCGCTTGAGGGCCTGGGGCAGCAGCACATAGCCGTAGAGTTGTGGGTCGGACAGGCCAATCGACAAGCCCGCCTCACGCTGGCCACGGGGCAGCGAATGCAACGCGCCACGCACCACTTCACCGACTTCACTGGCGCCCCACAGCGACAGCACCAGCACTGCGCACCAGAAGCTCGGGATGCTCAACCCGAAGAAAATCGGCAGGCCAAAAAACAGCAGGTACAACCACACCAGTACCGGGATCGCACGGAACAGCTCCAGGTATACCCGCAACACGGCGTTGATCAGCCGGTTGTTCAAGGTGCGCAGCACGCCGTACAACACGCCGCCGACGGTGCTGAAGGCGATGCTCAGCAACGAAATCGACAGGGTTTGCGCAGCGCCCTTGCCCAGTTGTGGCAACGACACCCACAGCAACTCAAGACCCGAACTGGCCATGCTGGAGCCTCCTTTCCAGGCGGCTGAGCAGCAGCGACAACGGCAAGAACAGCAACACGCAAATCAGCGTCAGCACGGCAAGCATTTCGTAAGTCTTGTAGTAGAGGGCGATGTAGCTTTTGGTGGTGTAGAGAATCTCGGGCACCGCCACGGCAGAGACCACGGTGGTTTCCTTGAGCAGAAAGATGAAATTGGCGAAGAGGGCCGGCAGGCTGAGGATGCCGGCCTGGGGCAGGATCACGTGGCGCAGCAGTTGCCAGTCCGACAGGCCAATGGACTTGCCCGACTCGATCTGCGCCAGCGGCACCGCTTCCACGCCCGCGCGCAATACTTCGGTGAGGTAGGCGCCGCCGAGGAAAGTCATGGTAATGATCGCCGCCCAGAACCCGGAAATATTGAACCCCAGGGCCGGCAGCGCGAAGTAGACGAAAAACAGTTGGATCAGCAGCGGCGTGTTACGCGCCAGCTCTACGTACAGCGCCACCAGGCGCGACACGTAGGGCGTGCGAAACACCAGCAGCGCGGCGTTGATCAGCGCCACCAGCAGGGAGGTGGCAATGGCGATCAAGCCCACTTGCAGCGTCACCCCCACGGCTTTGAGAAACGCCGGCAAGGTGCTGAGGATAAAAGCGAAATCGAAGGTCATTGGCAGTCCATGACGCCGCAGGGGTAATGCAGCGAGCGCAATCCAGGCCGACGTGGGTAACGTCGGGTAGCGCGAACTTTAAAGGTATAAAAATCAAAATTTAAATACCCAAAAAGCATATTGATATCACCCAAAAAGATAACCCCCGGATTCGCGGGTTTGACAGGTGGCAGCTATGGTCTTGGGGTCGCAGGAAAGCCGTTTCGAGGGAATGAACCATGAACGAAGCGAAACCGATTGATCCGCAGGAACTGGTGAAGTGGTTGGTGGCGCTACGCAGGGCCATCAACAGCCGTGTTGCATAACCCCTTGTAGGAGCCGGCTTGCCGGCGATGGCGGCCTATCCGCTACAGATGTTTCAACTGACCGACCGCAATCGCCGGCAAGCCGGCTCCTACAGGGTTTGATTGCATTTCAAATGCCCAATAAAAAACGCCGACGCTGAAAAAGCCGTCGGCGTTGAAACCTTGAAGGGGGTTTTGGGTTACATCAGAACGCCGGCACGACTGCGCCGTTGTACTTCTTCTCGATGAAGGCTTTGACTTCCGGGCTGGTCAGGGCCTTGGACAGTTTCTGGATAGCGTCGCTGTCCTTGTTGTCCGGGCGAGCCACCAGGAAGTTCACGTACGGCGACTTGGCGTCTTCGATGATCAGCGCGTCCTTGGCTGGGTTCAAACCGGCCTCCAGGGCGTAGTTGGTGTTGATCAGGTCCAGGTCAACCTGGTCCAGCACGCGTGGCAGCAGGGCCGATTCCAGCTCCTTGAATTTCAGGTGCTTGGGGTTGTCCTTGATGTCTTTTGGCGTAGCCAGAGCATTGCTCGGGTCTTTCAGGGTGATCACACCGGCCTTCTGCAGCAGCAACAGGGCACGGCCACTGTTGGAACCTTCGTTGGGAATGGCAACGGTGGCGCCGTCTTTGAGTTCAGAGATGTTCTTGATCTTTTTCGAGTAGCCGCCGAACGGTTCAACGTGCACGCCGACCACGGTCACCAGGTTGGTGCCTTTGCCCTTGTTGAAGTTTTCCAGGTACGGCAGGGTCTGGAAGTAGTTGGCGTCCAGACGCTTCTCGGCCACTTGCACGTTAGGCTGCACGTAGTCGGTGAAGACCTTGATTTCCAGGTCCACGCCTTCTTTGGCCAGGGTTGGCTTGACCAGCTCGAGGATCTCCGCGTGCGGGATCGGGGTGGCAGCCACCACCAGCTTCTCGTTGGCCTGGGCGAAGCTTGCAGTCAGGGCAGCCGCCAGTGCGGTAAACAACAGAACCTTTTTCATGCAGTGTCCTTATCGAAATTCCGGGGCGTCTCTGACGACCGTTTTTATAGGGCGTGCCAGCGAAATGCTATCGCGGCGTGGGAGTGACAATACCTAGATTTTTTATTCCCGAACAATATCTTTTATTCACGTTGATATTCCATTTTGTTCATACACAACGTTCACACCAACCACTGTAGGAGCCGGCTTGCCGGCGATGGGGCCCTCAAGACTGCTATCGCCGGCAAGCCGGCTCCTACAAGGAAGCGAGGTAGGATTTGAGGGCCTGGAGGTCAGCGGGGCTCGCTGCCTCGACAATCCGCTGCACCTGTTCCAAAGGTGAGCCCGCCGCCGGCAAGTTCAAATGCTCGGGCAAGATCTCGTCGCCACTGCTCACCAGCAACGCAAAGTGAATAACGTTTTCCAGCTCACGGGTATTGCCCGGCCAGCTGTGGTGTTCCAGCACGCGCTGGGCGGCTTCGCTGATCAGCGGCACCGGCAGGTCCAGGCGCTGGCTGTAGATGCCGAGGAAGTATTCGGCCAGGGACAGGATGTCACCAATGCGCTCACGCAAGGCCGGCAGTTCCAGCTGGCCCTCGCTCAGGTAATGGAACAACCGCTCATGAAACTTGCCCGCCGCCACGGCCTGGGCCAGGTCGATGCTGGTGGCGGCCACCAGGCGCACGTCCACCGGGCTGGGCTGATGGGCGCCGACGCGGGTGACTTCGTGGTTCTCAAGCGCGGCGAGCAACTTGACCTGGATCGGCAACGGCAAGTCGCCGATCTCATCCAGGTATAGGGTGCCGCCATTGGCCGAACCAAACCACCCAGCGCGGCTGCTGGCCGCGCCACTGTGGCTGCCGGCGGCATAGCCGAACAACTCGGCGTCCGCATAAGTGGGGCTGATCGCACCGCAATTGACCGACACAAACAAACCGCCGCGATCACTGCCACGGTGGATATGCCGTGCCAGCAGTTCTTTACCACTGCCGGTCTCGCCACGAATCAACACAGGCAAGGCGCGTGGGGCGAGGCTTTCGAGGTCTTCGCGCAGTTGGCGCGAGCGTGGGTCGACAAACACCAAGGCCTTGGCGCGGATGCTCAGCGGGCTTTTTTCGGCGTCGGGGAAGGTCAGCAAGGGCTGGCCGTAGGTTTCATGCAGACTCATGGCAGGCTCCCGCCCCAGATCCACTCAAGGGACGGGGCGTTGAAAAATGTTCAGGCAGTACGCCGGGCGTGGTGCTCAAGGCGGTGTTGCAGGCGATAGAGGTAGGCGAAGCCCTGCTCCCAGCGCTGGTGGCCGGATTTCACATTGATGTGGCCAGCACCCGAGAGGATGCCGGCTTCGGCGCCCCAGTTACGCGCCAGCTCCAGGGCCCGGGGGGCACTGACGGCGCTGTCGTTGTCGGAACTGACCACTTGGCTGGGGAACGGCAACAGGTCGGTGGGAATCGGCGCAAAGTTGCGCAGGGCGGGAGCACAGGCCGGGCGTTCGACATCGGCGGGCGCCACCAGCAAGGCGCCGCGCACCTGACGCAGAAACTGCACCGGCGCGGTAGCGGCCCAATGCGCCACGGTGATGCAACCCAGGCTATGGGCGATGAGGATCACCGGCGTGCTGTCAGCCGCGATGGCCTCGGCCAGCGCCGCCACCCAGTCTTCGCGACGGGGCGTCAGCCAATCGGCCTGCTCCACGCGCGCACTGTTGGGCAGGCTGTTCTGCCAATGGCTTTGCCAATGATCTTCTGGCGATCCTTGCCAGCCCGGCACGATCAGGTAACGAATCAACTCGCTGTGCATGGGTGTGCCCTCCTGCAGCGTTTAACGTTGCTGACCAGTATAGGGACGAGGTTTATATTCGTTAAGGAATAAGAAGCTATTTATTAATAACCAAAGTGCAGATTATTCGCTCGAACTCACCCTCGCGGGTCAATTCATCAACCCCCCGATACATCGCGTCGGGGGGCGAGAACGTGGTCGGCTATGTGCGCTCACTCAGCGGGAATGGCGCATAGAATGCTCCGCGCCAATGTCGGCCCGAAATTTCTCCCACATTGACTGGTAGTACTCTTGCGCCTGTTTCAACTGCTGGCTGTAGGCATCGGGCGCTATCAAACTTCCTTTGAGCACGTCGGCTAAATCGTCAAGAACAGGAAAAAGGCCATACTTTTCTTTTTTCATGACGTCATTAAAAGCCACCGGGCCTGTCACCTCAAAGACTTTCTTCTCGTAAACCTTGTACACATCCAAGTCGGATGCGCTGGAATGTTCTCCGATAAAAGGTCGGTTTGCATCCAACCACTCTTTGTTGTTCCTAAAGCGTCGATGCATTTCTTCCAACACCTTGTCGAACACCGGATTATCCGCGTGGCTTGCAAAATTACTGGTATTAAAACCGTAAAAGTCCGCCGCCGCGTACGTGACGGGAGAGTTCATCAATACATCATTTGACGCCGCCTTCAGGGAAACTTCGCCCACCGGGACAGTAAGCGCGTCATCCGTGTCCATATAAATGCCGCCGTAACGCTTCATTAACGCCACACGCATCACATCCGACGAGGCGGCAAGGTTCTGTGTTTTACCTGATCGAAAGTATTGGTACATCTCGCCATATTGACCGGCATTAAACTCACGAAAACCCTCATCGGCGTTCAGGTCCTGAACTTCCAGGCCACCTACTTTGTGATCCAGCGCTTCTTTCACCTTGAGGAAAGTTGCTTGATCATTGGCATCGACATGCACAATTGATTTATAACCCGGACTCTTTCGAGCATTTTCAGCAATATTGTTTACGAGGTGCTCGGGCATTTCATTGCCTGCCCAAAAATAATGGATCGTCTTGGGCACTTCTGTTGGGTTCAATGGCAACAGGGGTAGTTCCGGTAACTTTACGACCCGGTGACTCACCGAAGCCACTCTCTTTGCACTGTTGGCTATCAGTTGCTCTCGCGTACCTGACAACCATGGCCCTGTACCCTCACGCCAATGAAAGACATCAGTGACTTCTCCGTGGAAGGTCAGGCCACGCCATGCCTCGGCTTGCAAATCATAAACAACGGGTGATGAGTACCCATTCAAATCTATGGAGCCCGTTGTCCCTTTAGCGCTAATGACACCATCCAGGGGAATCTTAAACTCTCGAAACGGCGCGGGCGGCGAGACCGGACTCATTGGGTATCCAATCTGACCATTAATACGTTGAGGCAACTTAAAGAAGGGTCGGACTTGCTCACTGGCTTGCCCGGTATGTTCCGCAACTTCACCTTCCGGTTTCAACGCTCTTGCAAGCGAACCTGCGCCATGGGTAACCAACGGCGGCACAGCATTCAATACGCCAAATACAATGCGATCCGTTCCCTTGGATTTTCCTCTGGCCACATCAACAATGCCGATTCCCATCTCAGTAGCTCCCGCAGCCAGGTAGAACGCGTCCAGCGCCAGCGCTACCTCTGGCATGACAAGCGCCAGGGGGGTCATAAACAGCGCGACTTTAGCGGCCTCCTCAATGCCTTCGGTTATTTTGGTCTTTGTATAATCACGATCACTGACAATCGCACTATCTGCATCCGAAAAGGACCTAGCCTTTTGACGGGTCATGATTTGCTGAAACGGATCTCCGCTCAACGGATCGACCGTGATGTATCGCCCAGGTGACCAATCATTGAGTTTGGAGAGGCTAAAGCCCTGCTTGCCCTGGGCATCGGACCAAGCGCCCAACCCCTGCAGGGATTGATACACGCCATCGGAAAAAGACTTGTCCGCTTGGTCTTCAAGAGAAAAATGCGTCATAAGCGCTGCACGTTTTACCGGGTCAGCCGCCTGTTTGGCCAGCCACCGCCGCATTTGCTCCGGGTTATCAAAACGATGCAGGGGGGAAGAGTTACCGGGTATATGTAACAACGTCAACTGGGTTTTCTTGTCCGTCACACTCATCAAATCAGTAGACGTCATACCGTTTACGCTAAGCAGGCCGACATTAAGGTTCGGGTCCTGCAACGTACACCGAGTAAAATCCTGAGCGCTCAGTTCAGTCCATGGTTTTTGCGCAAACGGCCCGATAACGCGCAGGGCCAGCTTTGTCTCTTCCTCGCCCAGTGTTCCTTCAAGGCTCTGCAGCTTAACGGCTTTGACAAACGAAATTTTGCTCAAGGCCGCATAGGACTCGGTCTGCTTGCCCCAAAAAGCGGTGAGTGTATTTTTGTATAATTGGGTCCGATCAGTATCCCAAACAAGTGCCTTAAAGTCTGCTACAGGTATGTCGAGCCGTGTCGAAGCACTGTAAGGCGAGTCAGTGTAAGACGCAGGCTGGCGATAAATACCTTGCTCAGCGTGCGATGACTCAATAGCCTCTGCTACTTTATTGTAAGAAAACACCAGAGGTGAGAAGTACTGACCCACTTTTTGAAACCAGCTATTATTATTTTCAATAGGCACGCCCTGGCTATTATTTAGAGCTGCCTGAGTCAACGTGACTTTTTCTACCACACTCTTTTCATTGCGCTCACCGTCTTTAAAGGTGACCAAGAATGTCTTATCCGGATCTACCTCCATCTTCCAACGGTGCTTTAACTCACTCGATAATATTTTCGCCATCTCTTTTTCGGGCGTCATGAAGTCCGAGGCATGCGCGTTGAGGTAGCGATCTATGCGATCATTTTTTCCTAACACCGACCGGTCGATGAGCGGATTACTGTCGAGTGGGGATTTTTCACCGCTTGCACTCACTGAGTCGTTGGAGGATTCACCAGAATATATTGCGCAGGCAGGCGGAGTTGAAGCAGAGCCTTCAGGATTTTTACTATTCGGCAATGAATGCGTCACGAAACTTACAACGTCAACAGGAAAACGAATTGCCATAAACCTCTCCGTCAGTTCAATAGTTTGTACCCCACTAGAAATAATTAAACTACGCACATATTGCACGCCCGGAAACATTAGAAAACAAGAGCAAATTTTACAACAGGATTATTTTACAACGAGACACTTATATACCTCTATACACCAAAAAAAAGGCCGCACCCTGCCAAGGAGACGGCCAAAAAAGTGTCGAGGCTTTTGCAAATCAACGCGCGGTAATCACCGACAGCTTGGTAATGCCCGCGCGTTCGATCGACGCCATGGCTCGCGCCACTTCGCCGTAGTTCACTCCATCGTCAGCCTGCAGTTGCACCCGCACATCGGGGTCCTTGGCCTTGGCCGCCTGCAGGTTGAATTCCAGCAGGTCCGGCTGGATTTCGTCCTTGTTGATAAACAGTTTGCCGGCGCCGTCGATGCTCACCACCAGCGGGTCTTTCTGCTCCACCGGGGCCACGGCCTGGGTCTTGGGCAGGTTGATCGGAATCGCGTTGGTCAACAGCGGCGCGGTGACGATAAACACCACCAGCAGCACCAGCATCACGTCCACCAGGGGCGTCACGTTGATCTCGCTCAGCACCTCATCACTGTCTTGCGTGGAGAAGGCCATCTCAGGACGCCTCCTTCACTTTTTGCGGGTTGCCGGCCGCCGCTTTGTTCAGCGTTGGGTGCAGCAGCACGCGGAAGGAATTCTTCTGCGCCAGGCTGTAGAAGTCGTGGGCAAAGTCGTCCAGGTCGGCGGCGGTCAGCTTCAGGCGACGCAGGAAGTAGTTGTAGACCAGCACCGCAGGCACCGCGACGGCGATCCCCACACCCGTTGCAACCAGTGCGGCACCAATCGGGCCAGCCACGGTTTCCAGGCTAGCGGAACCGGCGGCGCTGATCCCTTTCAACGCTTCCATGATGCCCCACACGGTGCCGAACAGGCCGATGAACGGCGAGGTGCTGCCGATACTGGCGACCACGGCCAGGCCGGTTTCCAGGGAGCGGCGTTCACGCACGATCTGCTGGCGCAGGGCGCGTTCGAGGCGGTCCTGGTGGTTGATGGCCTGGCTCAAATCGGCGGCGTGTGGCGCATCGCCCACCTGGATCGCGGCATAACCGGCCTGGGCGACACGGGCCGCCGCACCGGGCTGGGTTTCGGCAAGTTCTGCCGCAGAGTCGAGACTCGACGCCGCCCAGAACTGTTTGTGGAACTTGCGATCCTGCGCCTTGAGGCGGCCGAACTGCACGCCCTTGAGCAGGGCCAGGCCCCAGGTGGCAACCGAAAAGACCACCAGCAGCCAGATCACCGCGCTTTCGATGGATTCAAGTGGAGATGCTAATGCCATGATGTTTTCCCTCTGTGCAGGTCGCGGCGTGTCCAACACACCGCAGCCGAATAGTTAGTGAATCTTGAAGTCGATCGGTACGCTGACCCAGCCGTCCTGTGCCACGTCGCCCTGCTTGGCCGGCACGAAACTCCAGCGCTTCACGGCGGCCAATGCGGCGTCGTCGAGTTGCTGGCGACCGCTGCTCTTCTGGACCTGGATCTCACCCGGCTTACCGCTGGCCAACACATGCACCCTGAGCAACACCGTGCCTTCCCAACCCCGGCGCTGGGCCAACGAGGGGTATTCGGGCGCCGGGTTCTTCAAGTACGCGGCGTTGGCCGAAGCGGGTGTCACGGGTGCCGGCGACGGCGGCGCGGCCGGCGCAGGGGGAGCCGGTGGCGCAGGTGGCTGCTCAACCGGTTTAGGCGCGGGCTTGGGCTCAGGTTTTGGCACTGGCTTGGGCTTGGGTTTTGGAATCGGTTTGGGTGGCGCCGGCTTGGCGGCCAATTCATCCACCACCGGCGGCGGTGGCTCGACCACAGGCGGCGGTGGTGGTGGAACCGGTGGAGGCGGCTCGACCACAGGCGGCGCCGGTTGGGAAAACTCGATGGTCATCGGCGGAATTTCCGGCGGCACAATTGGCAACACCGGGGTCGGCTTCTGGCTCACCCAATAGATCACCGCGCCATGCAGGGCCAGCACCAGCAAGCCCAGCAACAGGCCTTCGCGGCGGCTCGAAAAGCGTTTCGGGGCTTGCTGCAAACGCTGTTGCCCCAACGGCGCACGGTGCGGCCGGCCAAGGTCAACCAACTCACCACCTGGTGCCTGGCGCCACTGCGCCCCTTGTGCACTGGCGGCGGTCTGGACATTGCCCATTGATTCACTCCCTACGGTTTTGAAACAAAAAAACCGACAGGCCTGCATGAGAGGCCGTCGAGGGCTGAATCATCGGGGCCAGACGCTTATCTCTTAAAGTAATCTTTAAAGTTATACATAGATCTAAAATGAATAAATGAAACATCCCGAAACGCCAAAGCCTTGTGCTGCGCGGCCTGGCGCGCAGTCCGCGTTTTTCGATGCTTTTGAGGCATAAAAAATATTCAGCAAAGGCATGGCTCAGGCAGGGCTGTTTGCGCACAAATCGAGCAATTGGCGCTGCAAGGTCTGCCCTGCCGGGCCTAAACCACTGCGGGCATACAGGGCCAGTCGAACGCCCTGCACCGCAGGCAGTCCGCTGTCCTGCCCCAGCACCACGTGCCCTGCCTGCACGACACGTTTGGGCAACAGGCTGATGCCCAACCCCGCCGCCACGGCCGAACACACGCTGGCCAGGCTGGCGCTGGAATAGCCGATGCGCCAACGCCAGCCGCCGACTTCCAGGTGCTGCAGCATTTCGTTGCGGTACAGGCCACCCACCGGAAACGCCACCAAGGGCAGCGGGTCACGCCCCAGGGATGGCGTGCTGCGGCTGTCGACCCAACACAAAGGCTCCGGCCAGGAAGCCAGGCAGTCATCGCTGTCACCCATCTGTTTGACCAGCAGCACATCAAACTCACCGCTGCGGTATTGACGCTGCAGTTCCGGGCCGAGGCCGCTGGTGACTTCCAAGCGAACACGGGGGTACGCCACCACAAACGCCGACAGCAACGGCATCAGGCGTTCGGCCGCAAAGTCTTCCGGCATGCCCAGGCGCAACACGCCGTCGCTTTGCTGGTTGATCAAGACGTCGGCGGCCTCTTCATGCAGCGCGAGGATGCGCCGCGCGTAAGCCAGCAAGCGCTCACCTTCGGCAGTGGCGACTACCCGGCGCTGGTCGCGGTCGAGCAGTTGGCACGCCACGGCGTCCTCCAGGCGGCGGATCTGCTGGCTGACGGTGGACTGGGTCACATGCAGGCGCTCGGCGGCGCGGGTGAAATTGCCGCAGTCCACCACGGCGACAAAGCTGCGCAGCAACACGGGATCGAACATGGCGTCACCATTCTCTTTGCCACTGGTTGGCATGGTTATATTTAATTTCAGAATACCAAGGCCGCTGCCCATACTTCACCCTCCATTCCTCCCCGAGGTAGCGCCATGAGCGACGACCACCCGCACCTGCAACGCGCCATCGCCCTGGCCCGGGCCAATGTGAGTCAAGGCGGCCGGCCGTTTGGCGCGGTCCTGACGCACAACGGCGCGGTGCTGGTGGAAGCGGTGAACGAGATCCACCTGACCCGGGACCCCACCGCCCACGCCGAGCTGCTGGCGATCCGTGCAGCCAGCCGTCAACTCGGTGCACGCCTGGAAGGCTGCGTGATCTACGCCAGCGGCCAGCCCTGCCCGATGTGCCTGAGCGCCATGTACCTGTGCGGCGTGGAACGGGTGGTGTTTGCGGCCAGCAACGCGATGGCCGAGCCCTTCGGCTTGTCGACGGCGGCGATTGGGCAACAGGTCGGCTTGCCCCTGGGCGAACAACGCTTGCCGATCCAGCACCTGCCCGACGCGGCCATGACCACCCTGTACCAGCAATGGAAAACCCTGCATGACCCTCAATAAATCCCTCGCCGGCTGGGGGCTGCTGGTGGTGTTGGGCCTGAACCTGCGGCCGATCCTCAGCTCCATCAGCCCGCTGCTGGGCGAGATCCGCCAGGCCACTGGCCTGAGCTTCCAGAGCAGTGCCCTGCTCACCAGCTTGCCCGTGGTGTGCATGGGCCTGGTGGCGTTGATCGGCGTACGGGTGGAAGCAAGGCTGGGCGAGCGACGCGGCATCGCCCTGGGCTTGATGATGATTCTGCTGGCGTGCCTGGCGCGCTGGCTGATGGGCCAGGCCTCGGCACTGCTGGTCACGGCCTTGCTCGGTGGTGCCGGGGTGGCGCTGATCCAGGCGTTGGTGCCGGCGATGATCAAGCGCGAATTCCATCACCGCGTACCGGTGGCAATGGGCGTGTATTCGGCCTCGCTGATGGCCGGTGGCGGGCTGGCCGCGTTGCTCAGCCCGGTGGTGGCCACGCACTTCCAGCAGTGGCAGGCGGGGCTCGGGATCTGGCTGTTGCCGGCGCTGGCCGCCTTGTTGCTGTGGGCATTTGTGCCGCTGGGAGCGCCCAGAAGCGCGCTGGTGATTCCCGCCTTCAAAGGCCTGCGCAACCGCCGTGCCTGGTTGCTGGCGCTGTATTTCGGCCTGGTGAACTGCGGCTACATGAGCATGGTGGCGTGGCTGCCGGCGTACTACCAGCAACTGGGCTGGGGCGTGTTGCCGAGCGGTTCGCTGCTGGCATTCATGACCATTTTCCAGGTGATCGCGGCGTTGTTGATGCCGGTACTGGCCCAACGCGGGATCGACCGTCGGCCCTTGCTCGGCGTCAGCCTGCTGGCGCAGACCGTGGGTTACCTCGGCTTGCTGATGGCGCCGCAGCAGTTTCCCCACCTGTGGGTCGCGCTGATCGGCTTTGGCCTGGGCGCGTGTTTCGCCCTGAGCCTGCTGCTGACCCTCGACCACCACCGCGACCCGCGCCAGGCCGGGCAACTGGCGGCCTTCGTGCAGGGCGTGGGCTTCTTGATCAATGCAATTTCGCCCTGGTTGACCGGCTGGCTGCGTGAGCTGACTGGCACCTTTGTCAGCGCCTGGGTAGTACTGACAGTGACCGTGGTGGCGATGCTGGTGGTGACGCGGGTCTTCAGCCCGGCCACCTACCGCACGGTGCCTGCTCTATAGATATGCATTTAAGATCTAGATAAAACAAACGTGCTTCATTGACGGAATAAGCAAGCCCCTTAAAATCCCGGTTCCCCTCTTGGACGCCGGGCGCCCCATGGATCTCCGTCAGCTGCGCTACTTCATCGCGCTCAACGAGCACCGCAGTTTTGTGCGCGCCGCCGACGCCATGGGCATCACACAGCCGGCGTTCAGCCGCAGCATCCAGGGCCTGGAACAGGAGTTCGGCTGCGTGCTGGTGGACCGCGCTCACAAGGACCTGCGCCCCACACCCGAAGGTCAGGTGGTGCTGCAGCATGCCCTGAGCCTGGTCCAGGGCGCCGCGCTGCTCAGCCATGAAGTCACGCGCATGACCAAGCTCGACGCCGGTGAAGTGCGCCTGGGCAGCGACGCCGTGGCGGCCGTGAACCTGGTGCCCCAGGCCATGGCGCGGTTTATCACCACCTACCCCAAGGTCCGCACCGCATTGCAGGTGGATAACTGGGAAAAGCTCGGGCGCAGCCTGAGCCGCGAGGAGATCGAATTCTTTATCGCCGATGTCCGCCACTTCGAGGCTGACCCCAACTTCCAGATCCAGGCCCTCACGCCCCGGCGCAGCGTGTTTTTCTGCCGGGCCGGTCACCCGCTATTGGCCAAGGACAGTCTGTCGACCAACGACCTGTTTGGTTTCCCGCTGGCTACGCCGTTGATTGCACCGGGTATTCGCAAACTGCTCGCTAACCTCAGCGGGCGCATCGATTTTGCGCCCGCTATCGAACTTGAACAGTTCTCGGCGCTGGCCACCATCGTGCGCCAGTCCGACGCCATTGGCCTGGGCGCCGAAGAGGCGTTCGTCGATGAATTGGCCAGCGGCGCACTGAAGGTGCTGCACTGGCGCAACCTGCCTCACAACCTCGACAGCCTGAGCAACCGTTGCGGCGTGATCAGCCGCGCTGGGGTGCGTTTGTCGCCTGCGGCGAAGGCGCTGATCGAAACCCTGCTGGCGGTGGAAAGCCAAGCCGATTGGCCCGGGCAAACGTCCCGAAATCATTGAAGCGCACGCCCATCTCGGCCATGACTTTGTGCGCCACCTTGGCGGTCATCTGACGGATGTAGAACGGCTCCTTCACCACGAAATGATGAATGCCATGGGTGCTGCCGAAGTTGAAGCAGAACGCCTGCAACGGCCACATCCACCAGGGGTTGAGCACCTGGGTTTGCTGGATCACGTTGCCCAACTCCACGTCACCGTAGTAGTGCATGTTCGAGCTGACAAAGTGCAGGCAAAAGGTGCGCAGCACGTTGGGGCCGATGATCACGACGGCGGCGATGTCGATCACCTGCATCATGTGCAGTGTGCTGGCTGACCAGTCGATAGGCGCGCCCAGCAGGCTGGCGATGCCATTTGCCGCGTGAAAACCGAGGAACACGTACCACGCGCCCCAATGCAGCAGCGCCAACGGCGCGTACACCAGCAGCGAGCGTTTGAGGATGCTGAGTTTGTGCTTCCAGGTCTTGGCCCGCAGGATACGGATAAACGCTGACATCACGTTATCGCCGACCATCAGCAACCGCGCAAAACCCCACGGTTCGCCGTTGGTGATGGCGCGCTCTTCCATGTCGGTTTCAGTGCCGGAAACCTTGTGGTGGTTGAGGTGCAGATGCCGGCGCACCCACGGGTTGATCGTGCTCGGCCGCGCCAGCCACACCAGGCCCATCATCAGGTTGTGCGGCAGGCGCTGCTTGCGAAAGTACATGCTGTGGATCAGGTCGTGTTCCAGCTCGTGGGTCAGCGAAGCGAGGAACGCATTGAGCAGCAGGCATACCCACCAGGCCATATGGCCCGTGAAATAGAGCGCCGCCGAGCCGACCATGCCCACCAACGCAAACGCCAGGATGCCCGCGCCCAGTGCGTCCTGATGCAGCAGCCAGGGGTGGCTCTGGCGCAAGCGCACGCCTTCGGCCAGCACCACGTCACGGATATGCGCCGAACGCTGTTGCGCGTTCATCTGCTGGGGACTTGCAGAAGTACCGTCCATGCTTCCATCCTCTTGCTTATTGATGCGCCCATCCTGCCCCAAGCGATCTCGCAGGACGCTAGCCCCGGACGCCAACCTGTTGACCGCAAGCGCCAATCGCCATGACCGAACCCACCTCACTCGCCAGCTGGACCCGCGCCCTGCGCAAGCAGCTCGATGCCTTGGGCCTCGACAGTGCCGCGCTGTGCGCCCAGGCCGGGCTCGACCCGCAACACATGGACGACCCGAATGCGCGCTACCCGCTGTCGGCCACCACACGCTTGTGGGCGCTGGCCGTGCAGGCCAGCGGGGACCCGGCAATCGGCTTGCGCGTGTCGCGGTTTGTCAGCCCCACCACCTTTCATGCGCTGGGCTATGCGCTGGTGGCCAGCGGCAGCCTGCGCGAGGTGTTCGAGCGCATCGTGCGCTATCACCAGGTGGTCAGCGATGCCCTGGCCCTGGAGCTTAGCCGAGACGGTGAGCGTTACCGTTTCCGCCTGCTGCAGCCGGAGGGCAGCCCGGCGCCGGCGTTCGAGGCCATCGATGCGTTTGCGGCGATTTACGTGCGCACGTGTCGCAACCGGCTGGGCCGTGAGTACGCACCGCTGGCGGTGTACCTGCGCCGGCCTGAACCGGCCGATCCCCAGCCGTGGCACACGGTGTTTCGCGCTCCGGTGTTTTTTGCCGCCGAGGAAGACCGCCTGGAGTTCGCCGCCCACGACTTCGACAGCCACCTGGACGATGCCAACCCGGAGCTGGCCGAGCACAACGAGACCGTGCTCAAGCGCACCCTCGCCCAACTGCAACCGCTGACCTGGGAGCGCAAGGTACGCCGGGTGATCGAAGCGCAGCTGCCCGATGGCGAGCCGAGTGCCGAACGCGTCGCCCAGGCGCTGCACCTGAGTTTGCGCAGCCTGCAGCGGCATCTGGCGGACGAGGGGTGCAGGTTTGATGCGTTGCTCAATGAGTGCCGGGAGAACCTCGCGTTGCTGCATTTGCGCGACCCGCAGTGTTCATTGGCAGAGATCAGTCACTTATTGGGGTTTGCCGATACCAGCAGTTTCAACCGCGCGTTCAAGCGTTGGACGGGGCTGACGCCGGGGCAGTTTCGGGATGGGTTGCGGTAGCGGGCTCTGTAGTGTTTTTGAGGGCCTCATCGCAGGCAAGCCAGCTCCCACAGGGGTACGCATTCCAATTGTGGGAGCGGGCTTGCCCGCGATGGGGCCCCCTCAGGTATGTGCAACCTCCCGCAGCCGCTGCACATCCAGCACTTCAATTTCGCCATAGCCCAAACGCACCACGCCCTGGGCCTGCAGGTCCTTGAGCAACGCATTGGTGGTCTGGCGCGACAGGCTCAACATGGCCGCCAGGTCTTCCTGGGGCAGTTGCAGCACGCGCCTGGAGTGTTCGATGTCGCCATACCCTTCAACGATCATCAACAAGCGGTGGGCCAGGCGCACCGGGGCCGGCATCAGGCTGAGCTGTTCGAGGCCGATAAAACTCAGGCGCAGTTTCTGGCTCATCAACAGCGCCAGGTTGCGCCAGTAGTGCGGGGCTTCATCAAGGATATTCAACAACGCCTGCTGCGGCACCTGCAACAAAGTGCACGGCCCGGCGGCGCAGGCGTCGTGGGTGCGTGGCAATCCGTCGAACAGGCAGATTTCGCCGAACCAGTAAGGCGGTTCCACCAGGCTCAATATCGCTTCCTTGCCCTGCTCGTTCACCGCGCTGATGCGCAAGGTGCCTTCGAGCACGGCATACAAACCACACGGCGGATCGCCGCGCTTGAACAGGGTTTGCCCCGCCACCAGCGAGCGCAGCCGGGCCTGGGCCAGCAGGCTATGCTGAAAAGATGACGGCAGGTGGCTGAACCAATGACCGATGGCCAGCCGCGCGTGCCATTGCTCTGCGTCCATGAGAACTCCGAAGATTGTCGCCCAGCTGACAGTCAGGCAAAGGCTGACAGGGCATGATCCAGCATCCTACAGGAGGAACAACAATGAAAAGCCTCGTCGACCACCTCAGTCAATATGCTGCCTACCACCGTGACCCACGCAATATCGCCAGCCACTTTATCGGCATTCCGCTGATCGTCGTCGCAGTGGCGGTGCTGTTATCCCGCCCCGAATGGACCGTAGGCGGGCTCTGGCTCTCACCCGCCGTTCTGCTCGCGCTGTTTTCCGCGTGGTTTTACCTGCGCCTGGAATTGGCCTTGGGCGTGCTGATGACGGTGCTGATGGGCTTGTCGGTGTGGGCCGGGCACGTGCTGGCCGCGCAGAGCACACTGGTGTGGCTGAGCAGCGGTATCGGGATGTTTGTGGTGGGCTGGGTGATCCAGTTTGTCGGGCACTACTACGAAGGGCGCAAGCCAGCGTTCGTCGACGATGTGTCGGGGCTGATCGTCGGGCCGCTGTTTGTGGTGGCGGAGTTGGCGTTTCTGGTGGGGTTGCGGGGTGACCTCAAGCAGCAGATCGAAGAGCGATCGGGGCCTGTAACCCGCCGCGATCTGGAGCCGAGAAAGGTCTGAATGTGGGAGCTGGCTTGCCTGCGATAGCATCACCTCGGTGTGTCAGTCACACCGCAGTGATGCTATCGCAGGCAAGCCAGCTCCCACAAAAGCCCGGTTCCCACAGGGGGGGATGGGTGGGCTTAGGCTTTTTGCCAGACCTTGGGCTTGAAGAACAGCGTTTCGCCACGGGCCAAACCGGTGAGGCTGTCGTGGTCTTTCACCACTTCGGCTTCGATCAGTTCGCTCTGGCCTTCCACTTTCAAGGTCACGCGGGTGGTCGCGCCCAATGGGCGGATGTCGCGCACTTCGGCCGCGTGGTGGTCTTCCAGCTCGTGGCGCGACAGCGACACTTCGTGCGGGCGGAACAGCACGTGCTGGTCTTCACCCAAGTGCAGGCGGTTGGAGTCGCCGAGGAAGTGATAGACGAAATCGCTGGCCGGGTTTTCGTAGACTTCGCCCGGTGAGCCGATCTGTTCGATCACGCCCTTGTTCATCACCACAATGCGGTCGGCGACTTCCATGGCCTCTTCCTGGTCGTGGGTCACGAACACCGAGGTCAGGTTGATGTCTTCGTGCAGGCGCGCCAGCCAGCGGCGCAGTTCTTTACGCACCTTGGCATCCAAGGCGCCGAAGGGCTCGTCCAGCAGCAGCACTTTCGGTTCAACCGCCAGGGCGCGGGCCAGGGCGATACGCTGACGCTGGCCGCCAGAGAGTTGTTCCGGATAGCGATCCGACAGCCAGTCGAGCTGCACCATGTTCAGCAGTTCGTGCACTTTGCTGGCGATCTGGCTTTCGGTCGGGCGCTGGTTCTTCGGCTTCATGCGCAGGCCGAAGGCGACGTTATCGAACACGGTCATGTGGCGGAACAACGCATAGTGCTGGAACACAAACCCGACGTTGCGATCACGCACATCGTGGCCGGAGACGTCTTCACCGTGGAACACGATGTTGCCGTCATCGGGCGTTTCCAGGCCTGCGATGATGCGCAGCAAGGTGGTCTTGCCGCAGCCGGACGGGCCCAGCAAAGCCACCAGCTCGCCACTCTGGATGTCCAGATTGATGCTGTTCAGGGCCTTGAAGGCGTTGAAGTTCTTGCTGACATTACGGACTTCGATCGACATGACTTATTCCTCACCGGCGCTTTTGCGCAGGCGGTTGATACGGTTCTCGCTCCACTGCTTGAGCAGCAGGATGAAGAGCGCCAGGATCAGCAGCAGGCTGGCCACCGCAAACGCGGCAACGTGGTTGTATTCGTTATAGAGAATCTCGACGTGCAGCGGCAGGGTGTTGGTGACGCCACGGATATGGCCGGACACCACCGACACCGCGCCGAACTCGCCCATGGCCCGTGCGGTACACAGCACCACGCCGTAGATCAGGCCCCACTTGATGTTCGGCACGGTCACGTGCCAGAACATCTGCCAGCCGTTGGCGCCCAGCAGCCGCGCGGCTTCTTCTTCCTGGGTGCCCTGCTCTTGCATCAGCGGGATCAGTTCACGAGCCACGAACGGCACAGTGACGAAGATGGTCGCCAACACGATGCCGGGCAAGGCGAACACGATCTGGATGTCGTGGTCGGCCAGCCAAGGGCCAAAGAAGCCCTGGGCGCCGAACATCAATACGTAGACCAGGCCCGCGATTACCGGCGACACCGAGAACGGCAGGTCGATGAGCGTGACCAGGATGCTTTTGCCACGGAACGAGTACTTGCTCACGCACCAGGCGGCGCTGACGCCGAACACCACGTTGAGCGGTACCGAGATCACCACGGCGATCACCGTGAGTTTCAGTGCCGACAGCGCGTCGGGTTCCAGGATCGCGGTGAAGAATGCGCCGAGGCCGTTCTTCAAGCCTTGGGTCACCACGATCAGCAATGGCAACAGCAGGAACAACGCGAACACCAGCCAGCCAAGGCTGATCAGGATACGTCGCGACGCAGCACTGCCACGGCGGGCAGCGTTGGCCGAGGACGCAGCGGAAATAGACGATTGGGACATGTTCCGCGCCTCCTTATGGACGTTCGATGCGCCGCTGCAACAAGTTGATCAGCAGCAGCAGGACAAAGGAAACCACCAGCATCAGCACACCGATGGAGGTGGCGCCGCGGTAGTCGTACTGGTCGAGCTTGACCATGATCAGCAACGGCAGGATCTCGGTCTTCATCGGCATGTTGCCGGCGATGAAGATCACCGAGCCGTACTCACCCACGCCACGGGCAAACGCCAGGGCGAAGCCGGTGAGCCAAGCAGGCAGCAGCGCGGGCACGAGGATGTAGCGGAACACCTGCAACGGCTTGGCGCCCAGGCAGGCGGCGGCCTCTTCGACTTCCCGGGGGATGTCGGCGAGTACCGGCTGCACCGTGCGCACCACGAACGGCAGGGTGACGAAGGTCAGCGCCAGGGTGATACCCAATGGGGTGTAGGCGATCTTGAAGCCGAGGTCGGCGGCGAACTGGCCGACCAGGCCGTTAGGCGTGTATAGCGCAGTCAGCGCGATACCGGCCACGGCGGTGGGCAGGGCGAACGGCAGGTCGATCATCGCGTCGATGATCTTGCGGCCGGGGAAGGTGTAGCGCACCAGCACCCAGGCCAGCAGTGTGCCGATCACGCCGTTGATCAGCGCCGCGTACAGCGCGGTGCTGAAGCTCAGTTGCAACGCCGCCAGCACGCGCGGTGCGGAGATGATGTTCCAGAACTGATCCCAGGTGAGTTGAGCGGCGTGTACAAACATCGCCGCAAGGGGGATGAGTACGATCAGGCTGAGGTACACCACGGTGTAGCCCAGCGTCAGCCCGAAGCCGGGTATGACGGGGGAGATACGACGCGACATAAGAGTCCTTGAGTAAGGGGACAAACATACAAAACCCGCAAATGAATGCGGGCTCTAACTGTAGGAGCCGGCTTGCCGGCGATGGGGCCTTGAGGCTTGCAGTGTTCTCTCTGGCCTCATCGCTGGCAAGCCGGCGCCTACAAGGGCATGCGTTTACTGTGCGGTGTAGATCTGGTCGAACACGCCGCCGTCGTTAAAGAATTTCGGTTGGGCAGTCTTCCAGCCGCCGAAGTCTTTGTCGATAGTCACCAGGTCCAGTTTCGGGAACTGCTGGGCGTATTTGGCGGCTACTTTCGCATCGCGTGGGCGGTAGAAGTTTTTCGCCGCAATCTCCTGGCCAGCCGGGCTGTACAGGTGCTTCAGGTATTCAGTGGCGATCTCGGTGTTGCCCTTTTTCTCGGCGTTCTTGTCGACCACGGCCACCGGTGGCTCCGCGAGGATCGACAGGGAAGGCACGACGATGTCGAACTTGTCGGCGCCGCCGTCTTCTTTCAGGGCCAGGAAGGCTTCGTTTTCCCAGGCCAGCAACACGTCACCCTGACCGTTGTTGACGAAGGTGATCGTCGAACCGCGAGCACCGGTGTCCAGCACAGGCACGTGTTTGAACAGCTCTTTCACGTATTCCTGGGCCTTGGCTTCGCTGCCACCGGCTTTCAGGCCGTAGGCCCAGGCGGCGAGGAAGTTCCAGCGCGCACCGCCAGAGGTTTTCGGGTTCGGCGTGATCACCGAGACGTCTTTCTTGATCAGGTCGCCCCAATCCTTGATGCCTTTAGGGTTGCCCTTGCGTACCAGGAACACGATGGTCGAGGTATACGGGGTGCTGGCGTCCGGCAGGCGGGTCTGCCAGTTTTCCGGCAGGGTCTTGCCCAGCTTGGCGATTTCGTCGATGTCGCCGGCCAGGGCCAGGGTCACGACGTCGGCACGCAGGCCGTCGATCACGGCACGGCCTTGTTTGCCCGAGCCGCCGTGGGATTGCTGGATCTTGACGTTGTCACCAGGGTGGGACTGTTTCCAGAAGTTGGTGAACTCAGCGTTGTAGTCCTGGTACAGCTCACGGGTAGGGTCGTACGAGACGTTGAGCAACTCGTAGTCCTTGGCAACGGCGGAACCTGCAAACACGGCGCTGGCCAGGGCGGCCAGGGCGTAACGGCGAATCGACGACATAGAAGCTCCTGAAAATTCTGGGTGTTGGCTTTTTCTTATAGTTGCGGGTCTAGCATGCGAATCGCCGTGGTTGCTTACGCCGGTTTGTTGCCCGGGTTCTGCAGACGGAATTTTTCTTTGCGTTCGATCTGTACCACTTGGGCGTTGTGCACCGTGATTTCCACCGCGCCAAACCGCAGGTCGCGCAACGCGCTCTGGATCTCACGCAAAATGGCTGCTTCGTCCTGGCCGTCGACGCTACGTAGAGATGCGCTCATGGTCTCGCTCCTGAAATGAATAGTGCCTCGCAGTGGCGGCACTGCTTGTGGCGTGAGGGCGATAGTAGATAAGCGCGGATATTCTTAAAAATACTATTTAAGAATGTTTATATAACCAGAAAGAATTTTCTGGCGGGACGTGGGGTTGCGAGAGTTTTCGGCTTCGAAATACTGCTTCAAGGGCGCTACAGAACCCTGTGGGAGCCGGGCTTGCCCGCGATGACGGTGTGTCAGCCACCCACTATTTTGAATGTAAGACCGCCATCGCGGGCAAGCCCGGCTCCCACATTGACGGCGTTATGCCTGTCGGATCGGGGGAGCCCTGTCCCAATCAATTTCACCTGCCGGCACCGGCCTGCCAAACCAATACCCCTGGCCCATGTCGCAGTCATGCTCCAACAGGAACCGTGCCTGCTCCATTTGTTCGATCCCTTCGGCATGCACCTGCATGCCCATGCTTTTGGCCAAGGCAATGACCACGCGCACGATGGCGGCGTCGTCTTCGTCCCATGGCAATCCGGCGACAAAACCCTGGTCGATCTTGAGCTTCTGCACGGGCAGGCGCTTGAGGCGCAACAGCGAGGAATAGCCGGTGCCGAAGTCGTCGATGGCCAGGCGCAGGCCCAGTTCACGCAAGCGGTGCAGTTGCTCCAGGGCTTCTTCGGGGTCATCCATGACGGCGCTTTCGGTCACTTCCAGCTCCAGGAAAGCCGGGTCCAGGCCGGTGTCGTGCAACACCTGGGCGACCTGTTCATACAGCTCGCGCCGGGCAAACAGTCGGCTGGAGACATTCACCGCGATGAAGCTCAACGGCACGCCGTCAGCCAGCCATTGGCACATCTGGCGGCAGGCCTGGTCCATCACCCAGGCATCGATGTCGGCAATCAGTCCGGTGCGCTCGGCAATCGGGATGAAGTCGCCCGGGGGCACCAGGCCGCGCTCCGGGTGTTGCCAGCGCACCAGCGCCTCTACGCCGATCAGGCGACTGCCGTGAAGGTCGTGCACGGGCTGGTAAAACACCCGTAACTCCTGCTGGTCGAGGGCGCGGCGCAATTCGCTGGCGATCTCGACGCGGTGCTGGGCATGGGCGGTCAGTTCTTCGGTGTACAAGGCGTAGCCTTCGCGCCCTGCACTCTTGGCCTTGAACAGCGCCGAGTCGGCGTTACGCAGCAACTGTTCGGCGCTCAGGGCATCGCTGGGGAACAGGCTGATGCCAATACTCGCGCTGATAAACAGTTGGTGCCCGTCGAAGATGAACGGCTGCTTCATCGCATCCAATATGCGCTGGGCCAGTGCCGCCGCCTGCACCACCTGTGGACAACTTTCGGCGAGCACCGCGAACTCGTCACCGCCCAGGCGCGCCAGGGTCACGCCGGGGCCGAACAGCCCCTTGAGGCGCTCACCGACCACCTTGAGCAACTGGTCGCCGACATTGTGGCCAAGGCTGTCGTTGATGATCTTGAAGTGGTCCAGGTCCAGCAACAACAGGGCGCAGCCGCGTTTGTGAGCCTGGGCGGAGGCCAGCGCCTGTTCGGCGCGGTCGGTGAACAGCAGGCGGTTGGGCAGGTCGGTGAGTGGATCGTGGTGGGCCAGGTGAGCCAGTTCGTGCTCGGAGTCCTTGATGGCGCTGATGTCGGAAAACACCGCGACATAATGGCTGACCTGGCCCAGGTCATCGTGGATCACGCGGATGGTCTGCCACTGTGGATAAATCTCGCCGCTTTTGCGCCGGTTCCAGATTTCACCGCTCCATTCACCGTTGCGCGCCAGGGTCTGGAACATCTGTTGATAAAAATTCGACGAATGGCGCCCCGACTTGAAGAGGCTCGGTTGCTGGCCCATGACGTCTTCGCGGCTGTAGCCGGTGATCTCCATGAACGCCCGGTTGACGTGCACGATCTGTCCCTTGGCGTCGGTGACCAGCACACCTTCGCGGGTGCAGTCGAACACGGCGGCGGCCTGGCGCAGGCGCTCGCGGTTCTCTTTCAAGGGCTGCTGCAGTTGGTGGGTACGGGCAAATCGCACGCAAATCAGGTAGATAGCCAGCGCGCTGAAGGCCACCCACACATAGCCGCGCACCTGCAGCCAGCGCCCCAACTCCCCAGGCTCATCGAGAAAGTTGATCAATAGATGGTTGCTGAGCTGGAGCCACGCAATGGACACCAACAGGTATACCAGCCCCGCACGCAGGGCACCTCGGTATGAAAACAGCATATGGTCAGTAATCCTTACCAAAAAAACAGAATCGCCCTACAAAGGCTGCGGATTATAGAATAAGAAACATCCAGTCACTCCTATCTGAAAGGGCGGCTGGTTTTCTCTGTAGGCTTAGTGATAATGCGTGAGCTGTTTTTTTCTTTATCTGAGGGCCATACAGCCTATGTGGTACAACGGTTTTCTTGACCTGTCAGCCTGGCAACTGGTGGCAGTCACGCTGTTGATGACCCACGTGACCATTGTTGGGGTCACGGTCTATCTGCACCGTTATTCAGCGCACCGCTCCCTGGAGCTCAATGGTGGCCTGAAACACTTCTTCCGCTTCTGGCTGTGGCTGACCACGGCGCAGAACACCCGCGAGTGGACCGCCATCCACCGCAAGCACCACGCCAAATGCGAAACCGTCGATGACCCGCACAGCCCGGTCATCAAGGGCCTGTCCACGGTGTTGCGCAAAGGCGCCGAGCTGTACCGCGCCGAAGCCGAGAACCCCGAGACCCTGCGCATCTACGGCAAGAACTGCCCGGATGACTGGATCGAACGCAAAATCTACACGCCTTACCCGTTGCTGGGCGTGGCGATCATGGGCGTGATCGACCTGCTGCTGTTCGGCACCATCGGCATCACCATCTGGGCGATCCAGATGATGTGGATCCCGTTCTGGGCCGCCGGCGTGATCAACGGCCTCGGCCATGCCGTGGGCTACCGCAACTTCGAATGCCGTGACGCCGCCACCAACCTGGTGCCATGGGGCATCATCGTCGGCGGCGAAGAGCTGCATAACAACCACCACACTTATCCCAACTCCGCCAAGCTGTCGGTGAAGAAGTGGGAGTTCGACCTGGGTTGGGCGTGGATCAAGGTGTTCAGCTTCCTGCGTTTGGCCAAGGTGCAACGTGTTGCGCCCATTGCCCACCGCGTGGAAGGCAAGGGTCACCTGGACATGGACACTGCCATGGCGATCCTCAACAACCGCTTCCAGATCATGGCCCAGTACCGCAAGCTGGTGATCGGCCCGCTGGTCAAGCAGGAGCTGGAGAAGGTCGATCATTCGGTACGCCACCAGTTCCACCGGGCCAAGCGGTTGCTGTCGCGTGAAACCAGCTTGCTGGATGACCGCCATCACGTGCGCATCCAGAGCATGCTGGAACACAGCCAGGCCCTGAAAGTGATCTACGAGAAGCGCCTGGCGCTGCAGCAGATCTGGCTCAAGACCAGCTCCAATGGCCACGATATGCTGGCGGCGATGAAGGAATGGGTACACGAGGCCGAGGCCAGCGGTATCCAGTCGTTGCGCGATTTCGCTCACCAGTTGAAGACCTACTCCCTGCGTCCAGCAGCGGTGTAAGCGCGATGTGGGAGGGCTCGCCCTCCCACACCTCCTCTTTTTGGCGTCATTTTCCGGGCACGGGCAATCCATGCCAATCACGGAACTTCACCGCAATTCCCCTCTCTCAAAGAACACTTCGCCATCATGGTGGCCCCTTGTAGTGACCGCTGTTCAATCCTGCGGCGCGCCCAGAGAGAGTTGTGCCGATGGTCCCCGAAAAGCCCTACCTGCCCGACACCCCCACCGCCGAGCACCCGCGCCCGGCCGCGGCGGCGACCCTGCTGGCCTTGATGCATGCCCAAGGCGAGGTCGAGCGCCTGAGCGAGCGCGAGCAACTGCTCAGCTCTCTGCTGGTTAGCGTAAACGCGGTGCTGTGGGCCATCGATTGGGAGACGCGTCGCGTGCTGTATGTGAGCCCGGCCTATGAACGGGTGTTTGGCCGTTCGGCGGGTTTGCTGCTGGCCGACCATCGGGAATGGCGCAACAGCATTCACCCCGAAGACCTCGACTACGCCGAACACAGCCTGGCCCGCGTGCTGGAGCACGGCGCCGTGGAAGACCGCGAATACCGTATCATCACCGCCGACGGGCAGATCCGCTGGCTGAGTGACAAGTGCTACATCAACCAGCAAGTAGAGCCCGGCGAGGCGGTGATCGTGGTCGGGATGGCCGAAGACATCACCGAAAAGAAACAGCTCGAACTTGAGCTGCACCGCCTGGCCACCACCGATGTGCTGACCCAAAGCAGTAACCGTCGACACTTCTTCGAATGTGCCAACCAGGCGTTCGACAGTGCCTGTGCCCAGGGCGCCCCGCTGGCCTTTTTGCTGCTGGACATTGATGACTTCAAGGACGTCAACGACTCCTACGGCCATCTGGAAGGCGATCAGGTACTGCGCCGTATCGCCGAGAGCGGCCGAAGTGTGTTGCGCCGTGGTGACCTGTTCGGGCGTATTGGCGGCGAAGAATTCGCTGCGGTGCTGCCCGGTTGTGCGCCGGACATGGCATTGCAGGTGGCCGAGCGGTTGGGCAACGAGATCCAGGCGCTGAGTTTCAGCTACGAAGGCCAGGCGTTTACCGTGACCGTCAGCCAGGGCCTGGCCAGCCTCAGCGAAGAGGACTCGACCCTCGACAGCCTGTTCGCACGAGCCGATGCGGCCATGTACGAGGCCAAGCGCCTGGGCAAGAACCGCGTGATCGCTGGCTAAAGCCGAGCACATTCATCGGCCACACTAAAAACCACTGTGGGAGCGGCGATGACGATGCTGCGCCATCGCAGGCTTCCCTGTAGGAGCCGGCTTGCCGGCGATAGCGGTGGGTCAGTGCCAAATGTTTTGTCTGATCGATTGCGATCGCTGGCAAGCCAGCTCCTACAGGGGGCTGTTTGTTTTTCAGGCGTTGCGTACGCGGGTGAGTTCCGACAAGCCCACCTTGAGCAACCGCGCGGTCTTGCTCTTGGCCAGCTCTTCCAGCCCCTCGTGCTCGGTCAAGCGCGCCATCTGCGCCGCCAGGTTCACCACCAGCGCATCCCGGGCGTACACGCCGCCTTCCAATGAGTAAATCGCCGCGATCAGCTGACGCAACTCCAGCGGCAGGCGCCAACGCGCTCGCAGCGCCGAACCGTAGGCTGCACCGAAGGTGTAGAGAGACTCGCCAATCGTCTCGTCATCCAGCGCCCCCCCACCCTGGCGCCAGTCTTCCAGGCAGCGCAGCAGCGCCAAGTCACCCAGCCGATGCAGGATTCCCGCGCTGTAGCAGCGCTCGTGGTCCAGCTCCAGCATGCGCGCCAGGCGACGGGCGTAGTCGGCGGTGTCCTGGGACAATTGCCAGTGACGCTCGGCGTAGGCCACCAAAGCCGGATCGCCCAGCACCACGTTGTGCTTGAACGCAAGGCCCAGGATCAGGTTCATGCTCTGCCCAGCCACCAGCTTGTGCAGGGCGGCGGGCAGGGTCTGCACCGGTGTGCCGTGATGGCCGGCGCTGTTAGCGGCGGCGATCAACACGGCGGTGATCTGCGGGTCCATGCGCACTCGGTCTTCCAGGCGCTTGAGGTCCAGGCCATCAGCGCCCAGGCTGTGCTGCACGGCGGCTTTCACATCGACCCGCAGTGGCGCGCCGTCGCAGGTTTCGCGGCGGCGCTCCAGGAACACTGGCAAGGTCATGCCCGGCGCCAGCGGGGGGATCTCGCAGTACACGCTCTCGCCTTCATTGAGCAGCAGGTCCTGCAGGCGCTGGGTCAGGCCTTCCATGTTCAGGGGTTTGGTCAGGTAGGCAGTCGGCGCCAGGGGCAGGGCTTCACGCACGCTGGCACTGTCATTGCGACTGCTCAGCAGAATGAACGGCAGCAGGGGCGAGCGGCGCTTCTGGCGCACGTTGCGCAGCAGGCTCAGGCCGTCGATGCCCGGCAACTCCCAATCCGCCAGGATCAGGTCGTAGGGTTTGTCTCGCAACAACGTGGCGGCCTCGTGCCCATCGGCACACACATCCAGCCGCGCGTCACAGCGCACATTCAATAACACTTGCTTGAGCAGATCCCGCGACCAAGGGTCCGCCTCGGCAATCAACACTCGGGGTACAGCTGGCAAATCAACAGCAGTCATCCGCACGCTCCATCGGCAATGCTTGCACCTTAGACAATCAAGGCGCCTACGTACAATGAACACGGCCTGAATGTGCGGCAATGGGCATAAAAAAACCCGCCGAAGCGGGTTTTTTCTGTCGATCAGGTCAACTTCGGCTTACAGCTCGGAGAAGCACTCTTCGATGATCGCCAAGCCTTTGTCCAGTTGCTCGTCCGGCGAGGTCAGCGGAACCAGTACGCGCAACACGTTGCCGTAGGTGCCGCAGCTCAGCAGGATCAGGCCCTTGTCACGCGCCTTGGCCACCACCGAGGCAACGGCAGCAGCGTTTGGCTTGTGGGTGTCGCCGTCGTCGAACAGCTCGACCGCGATCATCGCGCCCAGGGCACGCACTTCGCCGATGACCGGGTACTTGGCCTGGATCGCTTTCAGACCGGTGACCAGGCGCTCGCCGACAGCCTTGCAGCGGTCCAGCAGGTGCTCTTCTTCGAATACTTCCATCACGGCCAGGGCCGCGGCGCAAGCGATCGGGCTACCGGCGTAGGTGCCGCCCAGGCCGCCTGGTGCGATGGCGTCCATGTATTCAGCCTTGCCGCACACACCGGCCAACGGGAAGCCGCCGGCGATGGATTTGGCGAAGGTGGTCAGGTCGGCAGCAACGCCCATCTGTTCCATGGCGAAGAAGGTGCCAGTGCGGCCAGCGCCGGTTTGCACTTCGTCGGCGATCAGCAGGATGCCGTGCTTGTCGCACAGTTCACGCAGGCGCTTCATGAAGGACTTTGGCGCGACGTAGAAACCGCCTTCACCCTGCACGGGCTCGATGATGATGGCAGCGATATCGCGCGGCTCGGCATCGTTCTTGAAGATGCGTTCGATGCTGGCGATAGCGTCGTCGTCGCTCACACCGTGCAGCTCGTTCGGGTACAGCGCGCGGAACACGCCGCCCGGCATCAGGCCCATGCCGGCCGAGTACGGCACGACTTTACCGGTGAGGCCCAGGGTCATCATGGTGCGGCCGTGGTACGCGCCGGTGAACGCAATCACGCCAGCACGGCCGGTGGCGGCACGGGCGATTTTCACGGCGTTTTCAACGGCTTCGGAACCGGTGGTGACCAGCAGGGTTTTCTTGGCGAAATCACCTGGGACCTTGGCGTTCACTTTTTCGCACAGTTCCACGTAAGGCTCGTAGGCCAGTACCTGGAAGCAGGTGTGAGTCAGCTTGTTCAGTTGCTCGGTCACAGCCGCGATGATTTTCGGGTGCACGTGGCCGGTGTTCAGCACGGCGATGCCGCCGGCGAAGTCGATGAACTCGCGACCTTCAACGTCGGTCACGGTGGCGTTCTTCGCGGATTCGGCGAAGATCGGGTGAATCTGGCCAACACCGCGTGGTACAGCGGATTCGCGGCGTTTCATCAGGGATGCGTTGGTCTTGCTCATAAAGTCCTCATTCGCCACTCATCGGGTGGCGTGGTCCAAGGAATACGTGGCGGGGAGGCAACTACGGCAGCATGCGATGATCGACTGCCACAGCTTTCCCGGCCACTACGAATAACGGGGTGAAACACGCAAAGGGTCAGCGCTCTCGTGCCCTCTGCGTTTACTGCAAGCTCTTGCCGGGCCGATTAGATGCCCAGGCAGAGGTATTTGATTTCCAGGTAGTCCTCGATCCCGTACTTGGACCCTTCACGGCCCAGGCCCGAAGCCTTGATGCCGCCGAACGGCGCCACTTCGTTGGAGATCAACCCGGTATTCACGCCGACCATGCCGTATTCCAGGGCTTCCGCCACACGGAACACACGGCCCAGGTCGCGGGCATAGAAGTAGGAAGCCAGGCCAAACTCGGTGTCGTTGGACATCGCGATCACTTCGGCTTCGTCTTTGAAACGGAACAGCGGTGCCAGTGGGCCGAAGGTTTCTTCCTTCGCGACAGCGGCATCTTTCGGCACGTTGGTGAGGATGGTCGGCTCGAAGAAATTGCCTTCCATCACCTTGCCACCGGCCAGCAGCGTGGCGCCTTTTTTCAGCGCGTCGGCGATGTGCTCCTGCACCTTGGCCACGGCTTTTTCGTCGATCAGCGGGCCAGTGGTGGTGCCTTCTTCCAGACCGTTGCCGATCTTGAGCTTGGCCACCGCAACCTTGAGCTTTTCAGCGAAGGCGTCGTACACCGAATCCTGGATGTACAGACGGTTGGCGCAGACGCAGGTCTGGCCGTTGTTGCGGTACTTGGAAATGATTGCGCCCTCGACAGCCTTATCCAGGTCGGCGTCGTCGAACACGATGAACGGCGCGTTGCCGCCCAGTTCCAGGGAGACTTTCTTGATGTCCTTGGCACATTCGGCCATCAGCTGGCGGCCGATTTCGGTCGAGCCGGTGAAGGACAACTTACGCACGATCGGGTTGCCTGTCAGCTCACCGCCGATGTCGCCGGCGCTGCCGGTCACCACGCTCAGCACGCCTTTCGGGATACCGGCACGGTGCGCCAGTTCAACCAGGGCCAGCGCCGAGAACGGGGTTTGCGAAGCCGGCTTGATGACCATGGTGCAACCGGCGGCCAGGGCCGGGCCGGCTTTACGGGTGATCATCGCAGCCGGGAAGTTCCATGGGGTGATGGCCGCGGTCACGCCGATCGGCTGCTTGATCACGATCAGACGCTTGTCGGGCTGGTGGCCGGGGATCACGTCGCCGTAGATGCGCTTGGCTTCTTCGGCGAACCACTCGATGAAAGAGGCAGCGTAGGCAATTTCGCCCTTGGCTTCGGCCAGCGGCTTACCTTGTTCGAGGGTCATCAGGCGACCGAGGTCATCCTGGTTTTCGATCAGCAGTTCGAACCAACGGCGCAGCTTGTTGGCGCGCTCCTTGGCGGTCAGTGCACGCCAGGCCGGCAGGGCCTTGTCGGCGGCTTCGATGGCGCGGCGGGTTTCAGCGGCGCCCATCTTCGGCACGGTGCCGAGAATCTCACCTGTGGCAGGGTTGTTGACCTTGATGGTCTGGCCATTGTCCGCATCGACCCAAGCGCCATCGATAAAGGCTTGCTGGCGGAACAACTGGGCATCTTTAAGCTGCATGTCGGCTTTCCTTAACAGCACCGCGCGCACGCGGAGCGAATTAGAGTTGTTGAAAGGCGCCTTGTGGGCTGCCGTCAGGGAAATCAGCCCCAGCACGCGAAAAAGTGAAAGGCGCACGGGAGACAGAGCGTTTGAAATCTCAAACGAATCCTAGGATCAATGGGGGTGCAGGGCAATAGTCTGTTCGAAAAAAAGAACGAAAACGGCGCATTTGTCCAAGCTTTCGGATCAACGTACAAACGACAACACCCCCGGCGCCGGGTGGGCGACGGGGGTGCTGGGGGACCTGCGGATTACGACTGGAACGATTTGAGGATGGTCAACAGGCTGGTGAGGTTGTCGGCCACGCCGCCCTGGGCGACTTTCTCGGTAGCGGCGGCACCCGCGGTGGTGTCGACGCTGTAGATCTGCATCACGCCCTGGTTGGTCGCGGCCTGGGCCAGGGTATTTTGCTGTTGCTGGGCCGACACCGCGTTCTGGAACAGAATCGCCGTGGCCTGGCCCATGGACTGATAAATCGTGCTCATGGCCATCGCTGGCGATTCGGCGACGACCTTGACGTTGGTCTGGGTGACGGCATCGGTGATTTGCTGACTGACTGCACTCATGGTTGGAACTCCTGGGTTGAGAAAGAACAACATCCGTTAGTGCTCAGGGATCAAGACTGGAATGACTTGAGCACCGTCAGCAGGCTGGTGAGGTTGTCCGAGACACCGCCCTGGGCGACTTTCTCGGTAGCGGCGGCGCCGGCAGTGGTGTCGACGCTGTAGATCTGCATCACGCCCTGGTTGGTCGCGGCCTGGGCCAGGGTATTTTGCTGCTGCTGCGCTGAAACGGCGTTCTGGAACAGGATCGCGGTGGCCTGGCCCATCGACTGGTAGATGGTGCTCATCGCCATCGCTGGCGATTCGGCCACCACTTTGACGTTGGTCTGGGTAACGGCGTCGGTAATTTGCTCGTTGACGAATGACATGGTCAATTTCCTTATTTAATACACGGCGCATTCCGTGTTCATGAATGAACGTTGTAAAACAATCGCTGTGAAGCCTTGCAGGCTAGGGTTTCGTCGCAGGGTCCAGGATCGCCTCGATCTGCACGATCAGCCCCTGGATCAGCGTCTGCACTTCCTGACGCTTGCGCGCGATCTGTGTCTCACTGTCCGCCACCGCGCCATCAAGCACCTGGCGCACCGCCGCTTCACGTTGCTCGGCGGCCACCCTTAACGCTTGCTCGTTGGCCTTGGACTGCTCAAGCACCAGGGCTGCACGCTTGAGCGTTTCATCCACGACGGCCTGGGGTGCGCCGGCGAAGGTTTGCGGGTTGCGAATCAACGCTTCTAGCCGCTGCCGATCGGCAGCGGACAGTACCGGTGGTTGCATAGGGGGAGCCATGTGAACCTCCTGGTTCGATGCTTTACCGGCAACGGGGCCGCTAAAGCCGCACCTCGACGTTGTCTTGCCAGAAGCCGGCGAAGTAGAACAGTGATGAGGCATCGCAGAACGTCGCCAATTCTGCTGGCGTGATGGCTGAAGGCTGCTGATTGAAGATAGCCGACGGCGGTGGGACTAGATTGGCAGCGTTGTAAAGATTGCCCACTTCATAGCAGTTGGCTGCGAATTGTGAGCAAAACGAGCTACTGCCAATGTCGACCGACTCGTTGATTCGCGTCACCAGATTGGTATCGGAACTCCAGCGCCGAAAAGCCGAGATCATGGCCGTCCACACGCTATAGCGACCGCGAATATCGCCGCCGATCTTGTCGAAGTAGAACTGCTTGGCGGCCAACGCGGCGGCTTCGCCCAATGCTTCGTCCACACAGGAAAAAACCATGGCCGAACGCGGAGGTTTTTCCAGGCTCAAATCGGTCAAAGTCAGACCACTGCCGACACTTTCAATCACCAGTGTGTCACTCACCGCAATCGCAGGATGGACGACATTCAAGTAGCACGTGTCTTGGGAAAACACCGTGGCCTTGACCAGTTGGCCAGCTTTGATAAATGCACGTGTGGCGCTGTCGTCGTCTTGTTTCACCGAGAAAATGATATCTCCAGGCTGCATGATGTCGCTCCTCACTCAAGAAAAGTTACGTTCAGGTTGCTGTTGCCGCGTTCCAGAAGGGCTCTGGAACGTCGTGCTCGGTTCAGGCCGCTGGCGCAGCCCGGTTGGCCAAGGTGTCGGCGTACTTGGCGATGCTCTGGTCGATCTTGTCGATGGCCACACTGGCGGCCTCGGCCTCCATCGCCCCGGCAGCGGCAGCCACAGCGGCGGCGGCGCCCACCAGCAGATCGGTCGCCAGCGCACCCAGCGCATCCTCGGCAGCGGCCGGCAGGTTTTCCTTGACGATGTTTTCGGTCATTTGCTGGAGCAGCACGGCCTGGGCCGCCAACGCGATCTTGCTGACGCCGTCGAAATACCCCGCCGCCGACTGCGCCACCAACCCGGCGGCCTGGCTGATCATCATGTCGGCGGGGACGGCGATCTGCGCCGGGGCATAGGCCACGTTCTGCGCATTGGTGAACTGCACGGCCTGCACAATCTGACTATTGAGCGCCGCAGTGCTGTCCGTGGAAGGCGTGCTGGCTTGGTTGAGCAAATGTTCGTTCATGCGCGCCATGACCGAGCGCGAAGGCGATGCCGCTGGAGCGGGTGCAGGGGTTTCGGCGGCGGGTGTTGCAGGTGCGGCAGCAGGTTTCTTCTTGCTGAACCATGACATGATCTGACTCCCCAGGGCTTAACCCTTCTCGCCAATCTGCATGATCAGCGCGACCGCCTTGGAGACCACCGCATTGGAGATCTGGTTCATGGCCTGCTGGCTGTTGACCGCATTCTGCAAGGACAAGCCCGCCGCGCTGCTGGCAACCTGGTACAGCGACGCGATGGCTTGGGCTGGCGCCTCCGCAACCACCTTGACGTTGGTTTGGGTGACCGCGTCGGTGATCTGACTGTTGACCTCTGTCATACATCTCTCCTTGATGAAATGCACCCGGACATGGGCGTATTGAATGGCGGCGTGGTGTGCTCATAGAACTTGAACGCCCCCCGCCGACCGTTGTGAATAAAGTTCAGCGCAAGGCAATCCGCAGCAGTTGCACACGCTTGCGGACCAGCGGCAGTTTCACCTGCAACTCGGCAGCGATTTGCGGGTAAGGCAACTCATCCACGAAACGCATTTCGAACAGGCGCTGCTGTGAAACCGGTAACTGCGCCAGGTGCGCCTCGATCCGTTCCAGGCGTTCGTAACATTCCACGCGCTCTAGCACCGAGGCACAGGGGGCGGCGAGTTCGGCCAGGTGATCGTGTTCAAGCACCACCGAATCATCGAACACTCGCCCCTCACGCTTACTGCGCCGCAGGCTGTCAAAGAACACGTGGTCGAGCACCAGGAACAGAAACCCCTGGGGATCGCGAATACGCTCCGGTGAACGCCGAAAAAACAGCAAGGCCTTGATGGCCGTCGCTGACAGCCATTCCTGGCCCTGATCCTGATTGCCTTTAGCCCGGCGCAAGGCCCGGCGCTTGAGTTCCCCCTGTACCGAACGCCAACTCGCTTCGAACAACCGGTCGTCAGCCACGGCTGCTTTGTTCAACTCAAAAGTCATCCCCATCACGCGCACTCCCTTGCATTTTTGATGAAGGATCAGTCTGAGAGGATTCAACGAAGCAACGCTGTTACCTGGGGAACACAGCACCGACTAATTCAACGAAAAAGCCTTGCGCCGCAGGTGGTCGAGGTCATTAATCACCATTCGCTCCAAGTTGCCGCTGATCAGGCCACTGCGGCGCCAAAGCTGCAGTTGCACGTTCAGTTTGGGGCGACTGGTGTTAAGCATGGACGCCAGCACTCCTTGGTTGGCCGGCAAGGACACGCTGGGCATGGCCAGGGCCAGGTCGATGTCATCCATGTTCGCCAGCAGAAAGCGCGCCAGCCGCGACTCCAGCCGATGCAGGCTCACCAGCTCCAGCAACTCGATGACATGCAGCAGCCGCATCATCATCAACATCAGCAGGCGCCGCAGAAATACCGGTTCCTCGAACAGCACAGCAAAATGCCGGCTGCCCAATTGCAACATGCGCGTCTGGCCACTGGCGAAGGTCGACGATTCGCGCCCATGTCCCTTGATCAAGGCGGTCTCCCCCACGACCTGCCCGGCACCGACGCTGCCGATGATCTGCTCCCGACCATCAGGGCCCTGCATCACCGAATAAATCCGCCCCTCCACCACCAACGCGATGAATTCGAGGGTGTCGTCCTTGAAATAGAGCACTTCGCGATCATCCAGCGTGCGCTCCACCATATGGGTCGCGACGTGGTGCAACAGGTGTTCCGGCATACCCCGAAACAAATCGGAACGGGCCAGCAGGGCTTGTCGCAACGGGAGATCGAGCATCACGGTTCCTTTGGAATGCATGCGTTCACCTGGTCTGACGGGAAAATGCTGCGCGCACGGCGCAGAGAGGTGCTTTAAAGCCAACGGGGCAAAGCAAACAAAGGGACGTCCGGCCGGCGGACTTGTGAATGCATGGAAAACGCCAGCATTGGCGACAAAAAACACCGGCGTGGACGCCTTGAACCGACATGGGTATGATGTCGCCCGCACAAGCATCCGTAGCTCAGCTGGATAGAGTACTGCCCTCCGAAGGCAGGGGTCGTGGGTTCGAATCCCGCCGGGTGCACCAGATACAAACGAAAAAGCCCCAGGCCGAAAGACCTGGGGCTTTTTTGTGGGTGCTGATTCACCGCTTCTGCAATGCCTCCAACCTTGCCGGCAAATCCTCCCCAGGGAAGCGCTCATGCAGCGCCAGCAGCTTCTCATCCGCCGCCCTCGCCTGCCCTGCTTCACGCAGTCTCATAATTTCCCGCAAACCCTCCTCCAACGAAGGCAACGCCACCGGCGCGCGTTTGCTAAGCCTGGCGCTGGACTCATCCGCCATCGAGCCCATGACTTGTGCACTGTCGGCCTTGGGTGCAACGGCAAGGCGTGCCACGGGCGCAGGGGCGGACATCGGGGGCGGCGCCGGGCGGGCGGCTTCTTCGTGGAGCGCAGAGAAGGTCGCCGTGGAGATTTCCGGCTGTGGCACGGGCGAGCGCATCACCACGCCGATCATCAGCGCCAAGCCCGCCACAGTGGCGAATGCCATCTGCCAGCGCGGGCGTTGGCAAGCCTGCAGCCAGCGCTGCCACAGGTTCGGCTGTGGGGCCGGGGCTTCGCGGCGGGCGGTGGCGAGGATGAAGGCGTCGAGGGACGCAGGCGGTTCGCCGGTGCTGTGTTGACGATAGTGCTGGAGCAGCACGTCGTCGGGGTCCGGGGTGTGTCGGGAGTCGGTCATGCGGATATCTCCTCGGCCAGCAGGCGGCGCAGTTTCTGCTGGGCGTAACGCAGGCGGCTTTTTACGGTTTCCAGCGGGGCATTGGTGAGCGCGGCGATTTGCGGCACTTCGAGGTCGCCGTGCAGGCGCAGCAGGAAGACTTCTCGCTGGTCTTCGGGCAAGTCTTGCAGGGCAGCGTTGAGGCGCGCCTGGTCGCGACTCAAGCTGAGTTGCTGCTCGGGGCCGGCACTGTCGTCGGCCTGGGCATGCAGTTGCTCGTCGTAGCTGTCGTGCAAAGGATTGTGAATGCCGTGCTTGCGCCAGTAGTCGATCAGGCGGTTGCGGGCAATCTGGAACAACCAGGTGCGAAAGCTCGCCCTGCCCTGTGGCTGGGTATTGCTGCGGATCAGGCTGAGCCAGGTCTCCTGGTAGATTTCCTCGGCCAGTTCGGCTTTGTTGCTCAGGGACACCAGGAACCGGTACAAGCTCTGGCGATGCCGCGCGTACAGAACCTCGAACGCGGCCCCCTCACCGGTTCGGTAGCGGGCCAGCAGCGCTTCATCGCTGGGTGAATCGTCTGGGACGGCCATGCGGGTGGCGAACTCCTTTCGGTATTCCTTCTAGGAGCCGGCTTGCCGGCGATTGCGGTGTGTCGGGTGACGCATGCGCCACAGAGAGTCCGCTATCGCCGGCAAGCCGGCTCCTACAGGTGGGCGGTGTGGTGGAAATCAGTGTTTGAGGGCCAGGGCCATTTCGACCAGTTGCACGAATTCGTTGCGCAGGCCAAAGGGGTCATCGCCCCGGGCCGAGCGTGCCAGTGCGGCCGTGTCACTCAAACTCATGGACCCAGTGTAGCGGCCATCGCCCTTGAGCTGTTGGGCAAAGGCGGCCACGGCCGCCGAGAAGCGCAGGTCGTCGCTGGCCTTGTTTGATGCGTTGCTGATCGGGCGCTTGATCAAGCGGCTCTCGCCCCCCGCAGCGGGCTTGTAGCGCACGCGCAACATGGCCAGTTCAGCGGAGTTGCCTGCCAACGAGGGCTCACTGGCGTAGCGCAATGGTTCTATCCAGCCTCTCTTGCCCTTCGGCACGATTTCGTACAGCGCAGTTACCGTATGCCCTGCGCCGATTTCACCGGCGTCGACCTTGTCGTTGTTGAAATCCTCACGCTTGAGCGCACGGTTTTCATAGCCGAGCAAACGGTACTCGCTGACCTGGGCCGGGTTGAACTCCACCTGCAACTTCACGTCCCGCGCGACGATCGCCAGGGTCGAGCTGAGCTGGTCCACCAGCACCTTGCGGGCTTCGCGCAGGTTGTCGATATACGCATAGTTGCCATCGCCTGCATCGGCCAGCTGTTCCATCAGGTGCTCGTTGTAGTTATCCACACCAAACCCCAGGGTGGTGAGGGAGACACCACTTTTGCGCTGGTCCACGGCCATCTGCTTGAGGCTGTCGAAGTCGCTGACACCCACATTGAAGTCACCGTCGGTCGCCAGCAGAATGCGGTTGATACCCTTGTCGATAAAGCCTTCGCGGGCCATCTGGTAGGCCAGTTCAATACCCGAGGCCCCTGCGGTGGAGCCGCCTGCGGTGAGCTGGTCGATGACATTGCGGATTTTCGCCTTGTCGCGGCCGGAAGTAGGCTTGAGCACCACGCGCGACTCACCGGCGTACACCACCAGCGACACATGGTCTTGCTCACGCAGTTGATCCACCAGCAACTTCAAGGTGCTTTTCACCAGCGGCAGGCCTTCCGGGCGGTCCATGGAACCGGACACGTCCACCAGGAACACCAGGTTGGCCGGCGCCAGCTGCGCCACGGCGCGGTCGGACGCCTTGATGCCGATGCGCAGCAATTGCGTGTCTGGATTCCACGGCGTGGCCACCACCTCGGTGGTCACGCCAAAGGGTGAGCCATCCGTGGGCAACGCGTAGCTGTAGGGGAAGTAGTTGACCATTTCTTCCAATCGCACGGCACCGTCAGGCGGCAAACGGCCTCCGTTGAGGAATCGTCGCACGTTGGCGTAGCTGCCGGTGTCGACGTCGACACTGAAGGTCGAGACCGGTGTCTCGACCACGCGGTGCACCGGGTTGTCCGGCAGGTTGGCGTATTGCTCACGGGGTTCGCTGCGGTACGCCATTGCCGTCGAGTCTTGCTCCATCAACCGCGCAGTTATCGGGGCTGGCAGCGCCATGCGTTTGACCAGTGCGCCCTGCGCAGGCTCGCTGTTCAACTCGGAAAGGGGCGCTGCGACGGTGGCTAATTCAGGCTTGGCCTCCTCGCGGGAAGAAGAGAGCCCGCACCCGGCAAGGGCGAGCAACGAGACGACGGCAAAGCCCTGGAAGAAAGGGCGCAGGTACAGTTTGGGAAGAGAAAACATGGCGACAGGACCTCGCGGATAAATGATGCCTACACAGCATCAGACGCAAGGTACCTTCGGTTCGGGTTACGCCTCGGCATTTTCCATTCAGTACATTGGCGCTCTACCAGTGCAGGGATGAATCAGGGCGATTCTGTAAGCCTATGTATATGTAATTTATTTTCCAGGGACCAACTTTCGAAAAGCCCGCGAATACAAATATAGGGAACCCGTTCCAATCCGGAACCTACGACACGCCACCGTATTTACTTTTAAACAGCACATTTGCAACAACATGCGACCCCGCTCCGCAGCAGCCTTTCAGAAACATATAAATGATTGGCCCACGGGCTTAGCGCTGCCAACTTAGCCTTTGCAATAGGAGATTGCTCGAAGTCAATTAGCAAGGATAAAAACAAGCACCACTTGGAACATTCTTCACATGAGAATACCGCCTGGATCCGCCGGATTCGTTATGCCGTTCGTCCGCCCTTCGAGACCACAGCACTTCTTCCAACCCTTCAATTTGCCCATGATTTTTCGCCCGTTTATACAACCCTTCATCAGCCATCCATTCCTGAGGCCTTTCATCCAACCCCTTTTTCGCCCAATGCTCAGTCCAGATCACCAGCCCCTGACACGTGATTACGCCGACCACGCCCTAAATTTGGATAAGCCTACGGAACGCACCCGGGATGGGCAGGACCCGACCCGGCGCCCGGACGACCCTTATGTCTCCAAGGTAAACAAGCGCGCCTTCAACGAACAACAACGCGTCACACAACTCATCCGGGGTATCCCAAAATGGCAAGATCGAAATAAAAACAACGTCACTGAAATTGCCTATTCATTCAATAACGTCGGATTCAACGAAACACAGAAACGCGAGGCACGGCGTTCGATAGAGTCCTGGAGCGACGTGGCCAACCTGGCATTCACCGAAAATGGAGGCGCAGCCGAAGGCCGGCTGACATTTGGCATCTCGCCTTTTATCCCCACCGCAAACGCTACCTTCCCAACGCCCAACGGACATGGAGGTGGCGACACCGTCTATAACCCGTTCAGGGTCAGTCGCATCATCATGACCCATGAAATAGGTCATGCCCTCGGGCTCCGTCACCCCGGCGACTATGACGGCCACGCAACCGAAAACCAGCGCGTCTATGCGCAAGACTCCACGGCCCACACGGTCATGAGCTACTTCTATGATCGCAGCAGTGGCAAGACCCTGGGCGCCAAACCCAAGGCGCCCATGATGGATGATATCGCGGCCATCCAGAAGCATTACGGTGCCAACCATCGAACCCGCAAGGAAGACAATACCTACGGCTTCAATTCAAACACGCGAAGGGACTATTACACGTTGAAATCCGCGCAGGACCGCTTCGTCGCCTGCATATGGGACGGGGCGGGCAACGACACCCTGGACTTTTCCGGCTACCGCTCCAACCAGACCCTCAACCTTAAGGAGGGTTCGTTTTCCGACGTAGGCGGCCTGCAAGGCAACCTTTCGATTGCCAGAGGCTGCACGATCGAAAACGCCCTAGGTGGCTCCGGCCACGACGCGTTGATTGGTAATACGGCCGATAACCGGCTCACTGGCAACGGCGGTTCGGACCAACTACGCGGTGGCGACGGTGCTGATACGTTTGTCTACAACCACGCCAGCGACTCTACGCCCGATCAGCCCGACACCTTGATGGACTTCACTACCGGCACCGACAAGATCGATATCAGCGCTGCCATGCAACAAGCCAATACGCCAGCATTGGTCTTTACCCAAACCTTCAGTGGCAAGGCCGGTGAAAGCGTTCTTGCGTATGACGAAAAAACCGGGCGCGGCAGCGTTTCCATCGACCTCTCGGGCAACGGTCGCGCCGACCTGCTGATCAACACCCACGGGCGGGTCAACCCCGAAGACTTCGTCCAGGCCAAGCTTCGCCCGCCATTACCGCAGAGCAGTTATCGCCTCAGAAGGCCGTGGTTACGAACACGTTGATGGCCACAGGCTCAAAAGGCATACCGCGCCTTGAGCAACAGGCCATCCGCGTCGAACCCACTGCGGGCCTGGCGGGTGTAGCTCGCCCCAACACTGAAGGCCGATAGCTGATAGGTCAGGCCCAGGCAGGCCTCGACACTGTCACGAGCAACCGATGCCCCCGTGACAGTGAAGGTCGATCCTCCCAGTACAAAGGCAGAGGTCTGCGCCACGCGGTCGCCCATCAGGTCGTGATACGCCATCAGGGTTGCTTCCGGTTGAAGGTGGCCTGCGCTCAACGGAAAGTCGACCGCCACGCGCAAGCCCGCCCCCAGCTCACCCACTTCATAGCGCTGGGCGCCGGTGCGCAGTGCGGCCGAGGAGCCTTTTTCACTGAACCCGTCCATGCGCACATGGGAATAACGCGCCGCGACACGAGGCTCAAGCAGCAGCGCCTGCGATACGTTGAGGCGGTAGCCACCCAACACACTGGCGGAATAGACGTCACTGCCGTAATTGCCTTTGGCGGTGGTGCCGGCGATGTGGCGACGGCTGTCGTTGTCGTTGTGCCCGTAACCTAATGCGGCCTCGACGAACGCGTAGTCCTGCACCCAGTTGCCATACAACGACAACGCGTTGCCCTGTATCTGAGTCTTGTTGCCTTGGTCAGAGCGCACATTGGCATTCAAGTAGCTGTAGGCCACGCCCAGGGTGGTGGTGTCATTCAGCCGGCCGTCCACGCCGACTGCCATGCCGCTGGTGTTGGCAGAATAACCGTCGACGCCCTGGCGCTGGTCCTGGTCCAGGTTGTTGCTCAGGCCTTGCACCCACACGCCTGTCGCCTCGCGGCTAAACCGTTGTGCCGTCAAACGGTTGGAGATCACGCCGTTGACGGCTGCCTGCCCGGACAACGAAACGTCCAGCGCACCCCGGCTCACCTCGGGCTTGAGCTGCTCACCCAGTTGCGCCAGTTGCTGCGCGCTGGCATTGGCTGATGCCTGGAACACCGGGTCGTCCTGACCCAACCGTGCGAGCACACTGTTTTTCAGTTCATTGACGGCGCTGATGGCGGCGCGGCTGGCACCGGCACGTGTCAGCTCGTCGTCGACTTGCGGGTTGCTTTTGACCGCTACCAGCGCCTTGACCGTCTGTGCATCCGTCGAATAGCTCAACACGTCCAAAAGTGCCGAATGACTCACCACCATCAGGTTATTGTCCACCACGCTGGTGGCTTGCAGCAGGGTGTACTCCGTACCACTGGACACTGCGTTGAAGTCACCGGGCTTGGCGCTCACGGTCAACCTGGAGTCAGGGGCGAAACTCGCCACGCCGTTCACGCTCAGGTAAGGCGATGTGGGTACGACGCCGCTGCCCAGACGCATATCAACCCCCGCGCCAGAGCCGACGGTGAGGCCGCCATTCACGGTGGTGCCAGGGGCCGACAGGTTGAGCGAGCCTGCGCTGATCGATACCGGCCCGTCTAGGCGGCTGCCAAAAAAGTCGGCGTTGCCCGTGACATTCACGGCTGAGACGTTGCGCACGTCCCCCACAATGCTGCCGCCGCTCCAGTTCAACGTCACCAGGTGCGCCCCATCAATGGCAACGCCCGAGGCGCTGCGAATTTCACCGGCCTGCTGGTTGATTTCAAAAGGCGAAGTCTGGTCGACCGCGTCAACTTGAATGGCCGTGCCACCCGCATTGATGGTGCCGCGGTTGATGATGCCCCGGGCACCTGATGCCAAATGGGTGGTGAAGGTCGCGCCGCGCAGGCTGAAGGCTGTGGCATTGCTGCCCTTGGCTTCGACGGTGCCGGTGTTGAGCAAATAATCGAAATTGCCCTCGTAAATTTTGATGCCGAAGGCCTGGTCACCCTTGGCGGATATCAGCCCACTGTTCTCCACCCTCAAGTCACTGGTCGGGGCCTCGAAATCAAGGGCAACCGCTTCCTCACCGGTGACACGGATCGTGCCCGAATTGAGGAGCTTGCCGCCGATTTTCACCACCAGGTTGTTGTGCCGATCAATGACCAGTCCCGTCCCATCGTGGGCAGTAACATCGATCAACCCGGTATTCGACACGTCACCGTCGATGCTGGTGCCGTTGAGGTACAGGCCCTCCCCTTCACCAAAAGATACGCCCGACGCGTCGATGATGATGTTGCCGGAGTTGATGACACTGCCACCGATGGTCGTGGCGCCGATCTCAAACCCTTCGGCGCTGGGCAACCCGGTCATGCGTATCGTGCCGGCCTGGATCACATCTCCGGAAATCGTGCCACCTGCGGGCATGCCACCGCTGGTGAAGGCGCCGTCGATGGCCATCCCGCCCACTGAACGAGCGGTGCCGTCCATGGAAACAGTGGCGCGGTTGATCAACGAGCCGTTGATCGTGGTGTCGCTGATACTCACCCCATAAGTGAGGTTCTGCGTAGCCGTCACCGAACGGGTGCCGGCCAGGGTCAACGATGAGTTGAGGGTCTGGTTGGCCCAAGTGTTCTGACCGCTGCCAATGTCGGTATCAGCGGCATTTGCGGGTGCGACGGCCGCCCCCACCATGATTGCCAATACGGTCTTGTGAATTCCCTTGTACTGCATCTGTAGCTCCATGGACGACAGCCCGCCTCGCCATCAAGAATGGCGGGGGCAGGCTTGGCAATAGGGTAAAAAGGGCTTAACGGCAGGGACGGTCGGTGGCTGGCATCGCGTCCAGCATCTTCGGCATGGCTTGCTTCTGCGCGTGCAACTCATACACAAAAAACGGGCAACGTACGCCCCGCTTTCCGTTGATATCGCCGCCGTAGACCATCCCGATATAGGCCTCGTACTGCTTGCCCTTTTCAAAGGTGAACACCGCCGAGAGGGCCGGGCATTTGCTGTAGGTGCTGCCGTAGCTGCCCACCACCAGCTCGTCACGGGACAGCAGGAACGGCCTGCCCGCTGGCACTGGGTACTCAGCAACGATCTCGCTGTACGAGCCCTCAGCCATGCTGATCATGCCCAGGTACTCGGCCATTTTTGGCAGTGCGCGCGGCGGCATGCCCAATACCGGAGGCACCAGGGGCGACTGCGGGTAGTTGATGCTCGGCTTGTCACCGTCATAAAAGCGCCCCGCCTTCGCCAGGCCTTGCTCAGTGCCCACGCAGCCGGCGTAACTGCCGCCACGCACTTCACCGTTGGTGATGACGCGCAACTGCGCCGTGTCGGTATCGGCAGGCGGTGCCACATAAGGCACCCACGGGTGGCGATTACAGGCAGACAACAGCACCAGCGTGCTGCACAGGGCGAGGGTTTTCAGGTCCATTGAAAGGGTTTCCATGCAGTAAATGCGAGGGGAGGCACACACTATGGGCGGCGACTGTACGCTTCCAACAGGCCGTCCGAAACCTGTGGGAGGCCCCCTCTGAGAAATAAAAAATACCCGCTCAAGTTATCTACGAGCAGGTCGAGACAATGACTTGGCTCGTTCATTAATAGGGAAATTGCGTGTTGAAAACCTTCTTGCGGGCGACCGCCCTGATCGCCGCGCTGTCGATGACCGGCTGCGTGTCCTACAACGTCACAGGCCCCGTCGGCGCCCCGCTCCATCCGGCATCCACCAGCAGCCCACGCAGCGCGCAAATCGCCGACGTCGCCGTCACCGCCGCCGACATCAACGACGCCAACAAGACGGCCATCAGCCGCTCACTCACCGTACAGTTGAATCAGTACGTGCGCACGGCGGGCTATTTCAAGCAAGTCACCGAATACCCTACGCGCCTGGGTGAAGACGATGTCCTGCTGAAGTTCAACATGACCTCCCTCAAGGGCCACCGAGGGCCGCACCCTGGATACTTCCCCGGAGCGTTGCTGACATTGACCGTATGGATCTGGGTCAATGGCCCGATCTACGTCGACACCTTCGACGTGGCCGGCGACCTGGTGATCGTCGACCGCAACGGCAAAGAGCTGGCGAGCGCCAAGGAAGAGGTCAAGTTCGAGCGCAACGTGGGCCTGTATGGTCGCGAATACTGGGCACCGACCATGGGTGCCAAACAGCTCAATGAGCTGGTCTCACAACTGCTCGACTCCGCCACCGCCAAGCTGCCCAAGGAATAACCCATGAAAGGATTGATCAAGCACAGCCTGGTGCTCGCCGCCGTATTGCTGAGCGGTTGCGTGTCCTACTCGCAACACGAACTGCCTGCGGTCCAGACCTGGCCGCCAACCGCCAACGCACCGGCACAAAAACCCACCGCGTTCGTGCGCACTACAGCGCTGAACCAGATCAACGGTGGTCCGGGCAATGCGACCGCTGGCGCGAACACTGTTCTGTGGGAAAAGGCTGTGGCTGACGCGTTTCGCCAGTCCAACCGCTTTTCGCGGGTGAGCACCGACAAGGTGGACTCGGACATCTACGCCGAAGCCACCCTGTACAACAACGAACAGTTCAGCATGGCCTCGGCGATCATCACCGGCGCGACGTTCTTCATCATCCCGTCCACGGCGAAGAACACCTTCACCCTGGAAACGGTGTTCAAGGACAAGGACGGCAAAGAGCTGGGCCGGGTCAAGAAGAGCGAGTCGGTGCGTACCTGGATGCATCTGGTATTGATCGTGACGATTCCATTCCAGGCCGACACCCGGGAAGTGGTCGAAGCGCTGACACGCAGCACGCTGGACGAAGCCGTCCAACGCAAGTTGCTGTAACGCTACACGTGTGGCAGGCAGCTACGTCCGCTTGCCACATGCCTTCCAATAATCGACAGGTCAACGCCCATCAGGGCGCTGGAGGAAAATTGGTGTCCACAAAGTTTTTCGCAAAATCTTCAGCGTTGATGTGTGCCCCCGCCGCGGCAAATTTCTCTGAGTTCACACGCCATATTTCGCGGATCTTGCCCGCCAGCGACTCAGGAAAATCCATTTGAGCCGCAACCACTTCAGACCAGTTGCCTTGCACCCCATACAGCTCGTGCAGCTTGGGTTCCAATGCACTCAAGGCTGTTTTTTGCTCGTCTGTCAGCTCATCAATGGCCGATAGCACATAGCACTCCAACAGGCGTAGAAAGGGTTTGCCCTCGTATCGATTCATAGCGCTTCTCAAATAAAATCCGGGTGAACGATCAATTGCTGCAAAAACGCCTCGAAACTCTCTGCCAGTAAGATTCGCTCCGTACCTTCATGTGAGTAGTACCAAACGGCGCCCGACGGCGAAGCCAGCGAAATATAAAACACGTTCCCCCCGCCATCACGACCGAATGGCAACATCGAGGAACCCAGCACTTCAGACCAATCCTCAAGCGCCTTTTCCAGACTCTCGGCGCCGCCTGCCCCCAATGGATAAAACCAATCGACGCTGACGCTGGAATCCGTCGAAGTATCCAGGAAAAAGGTCCCGACTTCGGGGTGTCCGCCGTTGGCACTGCGGATCAAGTGAAGATAGCTTTGTGGGAGCGAGTGGCCAAGCCGCTTCTCAACCGCACGCACGCAGGACTCTTCGCCGTTGAATCCCAGGCTCGCATGCCCCCCGACATTGATATTCAGTTCAGCAATATTCATGTTTTTACCTAATTTTTTGGGGCGCCCCGTGGAATGGCCCATTCAGAATAGCCGCCCGCCGCGCCGGGATCAGGGTGAAGAACCCGCCACCAGGGAGAGCCTGGCGTGTGCTGCGCGCTCGGGACTAATCGCATGATGCCTTCCTGATTGAAAGCAACCGACGACGACGCATGCTCCCATGTCCATCCCGCTGGCGTCGCGCGGCCGCCGACCTTCGCAACCGAGGACTGAACGTTAGGGATCAATGTTTCCATCATTTCTGCAAACGCCGAATCCATTTTCATTGCATTGTCCAGCGCAGCATTGGACCTGTTGAAATGCACATTTCGACTGCGACCGAAGTCAGCCGGGTCCAGGGCCGTTTCAAACGCAACGCTGTAGCCCGTCGGCTTTTCCGGAGGCAACGCCAGCTCAAGGTCATGGACCTGTTGCGCCAGTTTACCTTCTGCCTTCGCCGCTTCCGCGACCTTTTCCAACTGTCTTGTCTTGCCTGCAGGGCCAGGCAACCCCATCAGCAATACATCGGCACCGATCTTGGTGTTCCTTGCGTACTGCTCGTAGTCATTGCCCTGCAGACCAAACACCAGACCTTGGCCGCCGTACTGAGTCCTCCAGTCATTAATGATATCGGTGGACGGGTCCACAAAAGGACTGATCAGTTTGTTGGCTTCCTCCAACGAATTACCGCCCAGGGCAAGCTTGAACAGCGAGCTCATGCCTTGGGCCACCTCCAGCACGCTACGCCCGATGCCCGCGGAACTGCCTTGGGCGCTGCCTCCAGAGACTTTGTCCCGGTAATCCAGATTGGCTTTGTAATAGTCCACCAACCCGGCGCTGTTGTAAGTGTCGGGGTCGCCCAGGTAGCTGATGTTGATGTTGCCGTTTCTGTACTCGCTGGCATGCGTGGTACTGAAGTTCTTCAGCAGGTTGACGGTTTCGTCGCCGCTGTAGGATCGGCGCGTTCCTTCGGGGTACAAAGCACTGTTGTCGTAGATCGCCGCCAGCGGTGCCAACGCTTCGCCCAGATGCTTCAGGGTCAGCGGATCGAACTGGCTTTCACCGGCTTTATCAATCGTCGCGCCCCATCCTTTGTCGGTATAGAACGCCAACGCTGCGGCCATGCGCCGTTCCGCTTCGGCCGGGGATATTCCGGCCTGCGCCGCCAGATTATCGGCCTCTTTTTGTATGAGGCGCGCTTCGGTGGGGTGTGCTTGTCGATTGTATTGGTCGACGGCACCTGCCGTAGTTCCTGCAACCAACGCTCCCGTCGATCCACGACCGCCGCCGACCGTTGCTCCCACACCCACTGCCACCAGCGCAGCCAACGCATCCTGGTCTGCCCCTTTGATGCCATTTTTGCCCAATGCCGCCGCAATGCTTGGCATCAAGGCCGCCGAGGCGCCCGCACCCAGCGCGCCACTTTGCACGTTGCCACTGGACAGCCCGATAGCGGCACCGGCCAACGCGTGCAACATCACACGCGCCGCACCACCTTCTGCCCAAGCCGCTCGGGTGGCGGCATCCAACTTGGGATCATTGGCACGCGACTGAGCGTAATCGCCAATTTTGTTGAAGATGTCGCTGGAGGCGGTGTTGGCCACGATACCCACGCTGGTCCCCACGGGCGCCCCACCCAGGCCTGCGGCGATCAGGCCAGACGCGATGTCCGCCATCAGACGCTTGTCGCCTCCCACCTGCCAGCGTTGTGCCTCGGTGTAAGCAGCGTTGGCCGCTTGCGTCGTCGCCGCTGCATCCGCAGAGCCAGCCTCGGTCTGGACTTTCGCCCGATCGGCCAGGGCTTTGGCCTCATCCGCTTTCGCCTTGCCCACTGCACTGATCACACCGCTGGCCAATTGCGCCGAGCTTTGAATCAGGTCAATGCGCTCCTGCATGGCCTTTTCATCCGGCCTGTCGAGTTTCTGATTGGCATTGGCGGTATCGCGGTTGAGGCCCACCAGGTCATTTGCGCCTTCCGGATTGCGAACCACAATCGTGCCTTCGCTGACTGCGCTGCGGGTATGACTACGCTCTTCATCTTTGAGGGCCAGCGGAATACTGCCGCCCATCGAGGCGCCACCGGCACTGCTTGAAGACACCGAAATACCGGCTGACTGGCTCTTGATCTCGCTGACATTTTTGATATCGCTGACGATCAGACGATCAGTGCTGAGCCGGTTCTTATCAGCGGACGCCTCACTGGCAATGACAGCACCTTGCAAGGTGGTGGTCTTGCCGACATTGATGTCGTAGCCGCCTGCACCCGCAAACAGCCCACTCTGATCGGTCACGCCCTTGTAATCGCTGTTCGTCTTGGCGGCGGCAAGGTTCACAGAACCCGCAACGGTGGAGCCATAGCAGAACGGTGGAATACAAATACTCGCACCGAAGCCGCCACTGCTTTGCTTGCTGCGTGAGGACTCGGTGTCCTGCAACGAGATGATATTCAGGTTGCCGCCAATATCCGCCTTGATGCTGTCGGCACGAACCTGGGCACCTTTGAGGGTGGTATCACCACCGCTTTGCAACAGCAGACTTCCGGTGTCGAGGGTGCTGTTGACCTGGGTGATGGAATTACCGTTGCCATTGTTCTTGGCACCTTGGGCCCCAAGGTCCAGGGTGAAACCGTTTTGCTCGCCAATGTTGAAACTGGCACCAATCGCGGTTTTGTTGCTCGACCCTTCGTTCTTGCGATCCACGGTATTTTGCGCGCTCTGCATCAGCACAGTGTTTTTCGCCAGCAACAGCGTATTGGCGGCTTTCAAGGCGCTGCCGGTGATCTGGATATCGCCTTGAGTCCCCGCAGCCGTGCCCGTGGCAACCACCGACAGCTCTTCCCCTGCGTTGAGCGTGCTTTGCTTGGCCGTGACGCTGTTGAACTCGCTGCTGTTCTTGCTGCGGTTATTGGCCAGTTCCGTGCCGATCTTGATCAGCGAACCATTGCTCGGGCTGCCGCCCTGCTTGTCTTTGAAGCCAGTGCTCTGGTCATTGGCGTCCGAGGCCTGGCCGCCGAGGTTATAGGCGGCGAGGGCGGCCTGGGCGATTTTCACCGCTTTGAGGCGTGGGTCATCGGCACTCTTCGCCGCCTCGGTCGCATCCCGAATGCTGCGCGCCGTGTCCACCACCGCGCCACCGATCACCCGGCCGACCGCCAGGCTCCTGGAACTGTCCTGCGACGTTTTCCGAGCAGTTTCAGCCCCCGCCACAATGTTCACATTGGAGCCCGTCAGCGCCATGCTCTTGGTACTCACCAAGTCACTGGCCACCACCGACAACTCACGCCCCGCCGTCAGCGACACATTGCCTGCGCTTGAGCCAATGGTGCTGCCGGTCAAGGTCATTTCATTGGCGGTGCCGTTGTGTTTCGAGCTGTTGATGTACAGCTTCTGATTGCCGGTAAGGTCATCCAGACCGAGCTTGTTGCCGGTCAACACACCGGTGAGGTCGCGGTTTTTTTCCTTGTGCATATCGGTGCGAGCAAAGGTGTTTTGCGCCGCATCGATGGTCAGGTCGCGGCCTGCTTGCACAGCGAGGTCGCCGGTGCTGACCAGGGAGGAACCGGTGACGGTCGCATCACGCTGGGCGGCCACAGTGACCGTTTCACCCGAGACCATGCTGCCCATCGCGGTGGTGCGTTTTTCGTTGACCTGGTCCTCGACCTTGCTTGATTTCAGCCCGCCCCAGCTGCTTTTACTGTCCTTGCGTTCATGGCGGGCGCTGTCGGAATTGCTCACCGCCAGGATGTTCACATCCCCACCGGCCACCAATTGCGTTGTGCCTTTTTCAGCGGTGACGGCACTGCCTGCCAGCAACAGGTTCTCACCGGCTACCACAGTGCTGTGCGTACCCGCGCTGACGAGGCTGCCGACGTTGTTTACCGCGTCGGTTTCGTCGAGGCGGAATGACTTGCCCTGGGACGTCTTCTTGGTCTTGCTGAAGAAGCTGTAGTCGTGATCTTCGGCGGTCTGCAGGCTGAGGTTCTTGCCCGCCACCAGGTAGGCTTCGTTGCCAGCATTTACTTGGCTCGCGACCAGTTGCAGGTCTTGCCCGGCACTCAGGTTGGCGTTACCGCCGGCCTTGAGCACGGAAGACACCTGCTGCACGTGGTCCTCAATGCTCTTGACCTTCTTCGAGTTGTACGCCGAGTGCTGTTCGTTGGCGGCGCTGATGACATTGAGGTTGCCGGTGGCCACGACGGCCACGTCGCGCTTGGCTTCAAGCTGGCTGGCGGCGATATTCACGTCCTGCCCGGACGTCACCTTCATGTCCTGCCCAGCCTGGATGACCGACCCCTGCTGGGTAATGCTGGCCTGGCGCGAGCGAGTACCGATCACGCTGCTGTTCTGGGTTTGCGCGGCGACGATATTTACGTCGCCCACCGCCTGGGTGGTGGTATCGGTGCCGCTGCTGAGCGCGCCACCGACGTTGTTGATGTTGCGGCCGGCTTGCAGGGTCAGGGCACTGGCCGATTCGATACGTGCGGCGTTGTCGGCGAAATCCGAACGCTCGGCACGGTAAGCACTGGCGCTCTGGTGAGTAGTGACCGTGCGCTCGTTGAGCAGGTCGCCGCGTGCGGCCAGAGTGACCTCATGCCCGGCGATCACACCACCGGCCCGGTTGCTCAAGGTATTGCCAGCCAGCAGGTCGAGGCGGCCACCGGCTTCCATCAAGCCGGCGTTGCTCATGTCGCGCCCGGCACTCGCCAACAGGCTGCCCGTGGCGCGCAGGGTGCCGACGTTGGTCAGGTCGCTGCCCGCCAGCAGGCTGATGTCATTGCCGGTAATCAGCGCGCCGTTGGGGGCCAGACGGTTGTTGGCCTGGGCCAGGTAGAGCACCGGTACCAGGACCTGCTGGCCGGCAACCGTGGCGTTTTCCATCCACACGATATCGTGGGTCAGCGCCGCCACTTGCTCGGCGGTGAGGCTCACGCCCACCGACAGGTTAAGGGCGTCCTTGCTGCTGATGGCGTTGTCCATCAGGTGCTTGAACAGGTCGGCGTCGCTGGTCTGGCCGTCGATGAAACGCTGGCCGGTACGGGCGAGCACCGCCTGCTGGATCAGGCGTTGCTCGTAGAAACCATCGCCCAGGCGACGTTGCGCCGTGTCGGGGTCATAGCCGAGCTTGGCCAGCATGTAATCCGAACTCATGAACTGACGCATGTCGGTGAGCAGCGGGTTGGTTTCGATCAGGTATTTGTGCGGGTTGGCCGCGAACTGGCTGGTGGGCAGGCCACTCACGCCGTTGCCATCGTTGAGGTGGAACAAACCGTTTTGCCCGGTGGGCAGGTTGAATCCTGGCAGGCCAAGCGGATTGACCTGCTGCTGGGCCACGTCAGCCGGTAATTGCGCGTTGAGGTTGATCTGCGTCGAGTAGCCCGCCGCGCCGCCGGTCGTCGCACCGCTGCCGACGTAGGTGTAGCCACCGTGGACCACGCTGTTGTCGATGCCGGCCTGGGCCTTCACATCCACCGCACCACCGGCCTGGATCACTGCGCCGTAACGTTGGTCAGGCGTGCTCAACTCGGTGGTTTTGCGCAGCCCGGTCTGTTCGCTTTCCATCTGGCCAATGAACGACGCCATGGCCGCCTCCAGGCCGCCAAGGTTCTTCGGATCGTACTTCGCGCCGCCTGCCGAATATTGCTGGGTAAAGGCCGCCGCTGCGCGGTACCAGCCGTCTGGGTTGCGCTCACGTTCAGAGGTGAAGATGCGTTGGTATTCGGTGTCATGGGTCACGACGCCGACGTTGGTCAGTTGGTTGACCGCGGCCGTCAGGTTGCCCCCCGCCGCAATGCTACTGCTGCTGTTGAGCAACTCGCCGCCGGTGAGCAACAGGTTGCCGCCCGAGGTGATGGCGGAGCCCGCCGTCGCATCGCTGACGATGAAGCGATCGCGCTGAGTAATCAGGAACGGACGGTTCTGCTTGCCGCCGTCGCAGTCGCCACCGGTCACGCCTTCGATGCAAGGCGTAGGGGTGATCGAAGCGCTGTAGATACCGGACTCGGTGGTGAGCACGGTACGGATGTTCTGGATCGAACCGGCGGCCAGGCTCAGATTACCGTCGGCCTGGATCGTGGAGGAGCTGTTGATGATGCTGCTGGCCAATCCACCCTGACCGTCGCGGTCAATGCGCAGGTTGCCCATGGCGTAGATATCGGCGGCGATGTTTTTCAGGCGGTCAACGCGCAGGCTCATGTCACCCCCGCTGAAGACCAGGCCATGGTCATTGAGCAGGCTGCCAACGTTCAGGTCGAGTGTGCCCTGGCTGGCCACGGTGCCTGCCAGGGTCCAGTCCTGGCCGTTGCCGACCAACGCGCGGGTGCCGAGCAATTTGCCGGTAGCGGTCTGCTGCAGGTTGCCGACGTTGACGGTCAACTGCCCGGCCTGGATCGCAGTGCTGTTGGTCCAGCTGGCTTTGTCGAGGGTCAGGTCACCCTGGGTCACCAGGCTGCCGCCCACGTCGTCGAGGCTGATGCCGCTAAGGTCGAGCGTGCCCTTACCCACGTGCAGCACGCTGCCGCCGACGTTGTTGAACGTGCCCGCGGCGAGGCTCAACTCGTTGTTGGCGGTTTCGAGTTTGCCGCTGTTGGCCAGCAAGCCGCCGATGGCGTAGCGGGTCTTGCCCGTGGCGCCCAGCGCGCGCATCTGGCCACTGTTGTCCAGGCTGGTGGCGTCGACGTCGAGGGTCGTGGCGCTTTCGATCAAACCACGGTTGGTCAGGGCGCCGTGCAGGCTGACGTCGATCTGATTGCCGGCGATCTCGCCACCGTTATCGACATTCATGCCGCCCAGGCGCACGCGGTCGCGGGCAAACAGATAGCCGCCGCCGTTGTTGAACGCGGTGGCATCAACCACAGCATCCCCGGCTTTGGCGGTGATCCGTCCGCCGTCGTTTTCCAACGTGCCGACGGTCAAGTTGACGCCAGCCTTTTCACTGTGGATCAGGCCATTGCCACCGTTTTGCAACAGGCCGCCCACCGTCAGGGCCAAGCCATCGTTGGCGGCCAGGGTGCCGTTGTTGCTGTTATCGACGCTGTTGGCGAACAGGGTCAGCAGGCCCTGGCTGGTGAGCTTGCCGCCCTGATTGTCGATGTGATCGGCGTGCTTGATCAGCAATGCGCCGGCACTTGCCAGCTTGGCGTTCTGGTTGATCAGGTTGCCGAGCAGATCCAGGGTGATGGTGCTGGCGCCAGTGAGGCTGCCGGCGCTGTTGTCCAGGGTATTGCCGTGCAGTTCGAAGGCGCCGGTGCTGTCGATGGAGCCGCCCTGGCTGTTGTCCAGCACACCGCTGACGGTGAGTGTTTGCGCGCCGTCGCTGGAAATCACGCCTTCATGGCTGTTGTTGAGCTGCGCACTGGTGACGCTCAGGGTGTTGTCACTGAGCAGTCGACCTTTGTTCTGGTTGTCGACCGTATCGGCGGTGGCCTTCAAGGCCTGCTTGGCACTCAAGGTACCGCCTTGGTTGGTTAGAGTTTGCGCGGCGTTGGCGGTGAGGTTGCGGTTGGCGATCACCGTGCCGGTGTTGGTGAGGTGCTGGCTGTCGAGCTTCACGTCGCCACCGGCGTTGCGGGTGTTATCGGCGTTGACGCCAGCCTCGATGATGCCGTTGTTGGTCAATTGGCCGTTGCTGGCCAGGGTGATGCTGTCGCGTGCAGCGAGGGTCTTGCGGTTTTTCAGCTCGCCCTTGGTCTGTGCCTTGAGCGTGGTGCCGGCGTAGATCGGGCCTTGGGCGTCGAGGCTGGCGGCCTTGATGTCCACTGCGCCGCTGGAGGCGGCCTGGGCCATGCTCAGGTGACCGTTGGCGTCGAGCTGGATGTCGCCGCCACTGGCGGCGAGCGTGCCATCGAGTTTCACGCCCACACCGGCTTCGGTGCCCACCAGCTTGATCGCGCCCGCGTACATGCCGCCCAGGGCCGACGAGTCGATGGCCAGTTCCGGCTTGGCGCTGCCGTCATCGGCACGGGTGGTGGTTTTCAGGCTTTGGGCATCGACGTCATTGCGCCCGGCGATCACCGTGAGCTGACGTGCGTTGATCTGCGCATTGATCTTGGCCGAACGGGTGATGATCTCGAAGCGGTCGACGTTGCTCGCGTTCAAGCCCTTGCCGTCGATGGTCACTGCGCCACCGTCCACCTGGTAATGGTCCAGGCGGCCGGCCTTGTCGATGATCGGCTTGCCGGTGGTCAGGGTGACGTTGGGGGTGTTGATGAAACCGCAGCCGTTGCACGTGATGCCGTAGGGGTTGGCGACAATGACCTTGGCCGACTGGCCCGCCACTTCAGTGTAGCCGCGCAGTTGGCTGGGGCTGCCGCCATTGACTTCGTTGAGGATGACGTTCGCAGCACCACCCTTGAGGTTCGGGTTGCCCACAATGATCCCGCCCAGCTGCGTGCTTTGCACCATGCCGGTGGCGTTGTTGAGGATCACGCCATTGGGGCCGACGTTGTAGTCCTTGAACTGGTTGTGGGACAAGCCACTGCCATTGGGCGTGGCGATGTTCACCACCGGCACGCCGTTGCCCGCCTGGCCCACGGTGGTACCAGGGCCGCTGACCACGATGCCGTCGGCCTGGGCCAGCAGTGGCTGCCAGAACAGCGCATTGGCCAGGATCAGAGCCAGGCCGCGTTGGGACAGGCTTTTCAGGGCAGAAGCGGGGCGAACATCCATATTCTTAAATCTCAAGGCGGCGGGCGTTGAATTACAGGAAGACATCCAGGCGCAAATAGATCGGCGCTTCGCGCTCGGTCATCACGCCAGGTCGCTCCAGGGAATGGGCAAACGTCACGCTGGTGCTGACGTATTTGCCCCGCGCAAACAACTCCACGGAGTTGCTCGACACCCGGCCATGCTGGGTGTCGTTGTAACGGTCGTTGCGGATCACGCCCTGGTCGTAGCCGACGCCGGCGCCGTATTCGAGGAACGCCGGGCGCAGCCAGGCGACGTTCACTGGGCGGGTCCAGCGCAGGTCGTTGCGCCAGTAGCCGCCGCTGTCACCGGTCAGTTGCTGGTCCTTGAACCCGCGCACCGAATACGAACCGCCGAGGCTCATGCGTTGCGGCGCGTACAACACGTCTTCACTGCGTTGCCCGGTGGCCAGGCTGGTGAAGGTGAACGACTCGCCCCACAAGGCGAACGGTTGCAGGTAACTGACGGTGGCGGTGTATTTGCGGTAGTGCGTGGTGGGCGTGAGGTTGCCGAAACCATCGCGAAACTGCGTGTTGCTCTGGGCATCGAAAGCGCCAATACCGTTCTGCATGCCCACATCGAGGTTGACGAACGCGCTGGCGATGCGGCGCCCGTGGCTGACGCCCACCTGGAACTCACTGAGGCGGTTGCTGCTCACGTCCAGGCGCGTGTCATTGATGTAGTTGTTGGTGCGCAGATGGGTCAGGCCGACGTTGACCGAGGTCTTGCTCACGTCGTCACGGTGCACCACGCGTTCGGCGCGCAATTGGTGGTTCTGGCTTTCGCCCCATTGCTTGTACTTGAAGTCATCGACCGCGCCCGGCGTGCGGTATTCGCTCTCGCTGTAGGCGTAGCTGAAGTTCCACCACCCCCACGGCAGGTTGTAGTAGAGCATGCTGTTCTTCGAGGTTTTCTGGTGGTCGCTGATGGCGTCATGGCCGCCACGCAGCACCAACTGATCCGCCAAGCCCAGCGGGCTGTCCCACTCCAGGCCCGCGCCCCATTGCTGTTCGCCAGTACTGCGCTGGCCGTCGTTGTTGCGCGACAGGCTAGCGCGCCAAGGCTTTTGCGGCACGCTCTTGACCAGCACTTCACTGCCGCCGATCTGGCTGCCAGGGGTCAGCTCCATCTGCGCCTGCTTGGAGGGCAAGCGGCTGAGCTGGTCCACCAGTTGCTCGACCTCACGCAGGTTCAGCGCCTCGCCGACCTTGCCGGGAAAGGCCATCGCCAGCTCACGGTCGGTCACGTTGCTGCCCTGGGCGCCCTTGATGCCTTCGAGCTTGCCCTCCACCACCAGCACGCGCAGGTGGCCGGTGGAGAGGTCCTGCTGGGGCAAATAGGCGCGGCTGGTGACGCGGCCCTTGTCGATGTAGTAGTCGGTGACGACCTTGAGCAATTCATTGAGCTGCGAAACGCCCAGGCATTGGCCGATGTAGGGTTTGACCAGGCTCGCTTTGGCCGCGGCCGACAGGCTGTCGGCGCCTTGCAGTTCGATGTCTTTGATGGGGAAGCAACGGGTGTCGGCAGGCAGCGCCGGGGCTTGGGAGCGGGTGTCCTTGCCGGGCAGGTCCTGCAGCTCTTCGAGGCGCCGGCGTTGCTCTTCGAGCAGGCGATTCTGCCGCTCACGAATCAGGTCCTGATCACCCGGCGTAGGCGCAGCCCCAGCGCTGTTCACACTCATGTAAGCGAGCAGGAAAGTGCACAGAAGATACCGAGTCCGTGGCAGTAACAAAGACATGTTCGATCCATCGAAAATCAAGGGCCGGCAAACTAACATCGAACTTCAACGAATCCAAGAAAACGGATTAGTTGGACATTCGTACTAATTAAACCTTCAAGCCATTGATTAATAACAAATAAAATTTATCAAAAAGACAGGACGCCTGTAACTGGAGTTTTAATTCCGACAAGCGGCGACTGTTTTGATAGCGATACGGAAAACAATCTGTTAATGGCCATTAGTTGGCCATCAAGTTGTCACCGAGATAAGTTAGTACCGGGAAAGTGCGAAAAGTTCGCGAAGGTTTTGTGAATTGGATCCCATTTATCGGAATTCCAAAATCTGATCGGGAATAGGCAGGGAACTCGCGTGGCGAGCGGGATTGCCCCGTTCGCCACAGCCCTTTGCGCGGGTTCAGCCGATGTCTTTGTCTTTCTGCTGGCCCGGCACCAGGGTCAACCCGGGCCGCTCCACATCACGTGACACATGGGACTTCACTTCCTCCACACCGCCGTCTTCGTCGTTGTGGATCACCAGCACACCCGGCCTGCGCAGTTGTTCGAGGTCGCCCTCGCCCAGCTTGAAGCTCTCGCTCAGGGTCTTGTCGGTGAGCGCGTTGGCTTCGGCGCGTCGCTGGGCGAACTTGCGGCCACGGCGCTGTTGATAACGTGCCCAGGTGATCAGGATCAGTGCGTTGAGCAAGGCAATCCACAGGTAGACCTGCAGGGTATTGAGCGCCGCAAAGATCGGCGCCTCGATGCGCGGGCCACCGTGAGTTTCCAGCATGGCGGTGATCCCGCGCGCCAGCAGCCAGATCAACCCGGCCCAGGCGAGCAGGGTCAACACGACGTCAACCAGCCACATCAATCGATTCTGGCGAGTTCTGACCAGTTTCATGATCAGGCCTCCTCTTCGGCAGGTTTAATACCGCGATCCGGGCTGACCCAGCGCGCACGTTTCTGGTGTTGGTTGAACAGCACCTTGGGAAAACTGACCAGGGTGGTGAACAAGCTGACCAGCCAGAACACCATCGGGTACCACACGGTCCAGAACAGGGTTTTCCACAGATCCTTTTCGTAGCGACGGTCAATCATGATGCTCACCGCAAACTGCACCAGGCACACCATGGCCAGCACCAGGCCGGTGAAGGCCGGAGGCACCAGGGAGTCCACGGCGATCGCCGGTGGCAGCACCACGAATTTGCCCACCGCCCAGAAGATCACCGACAGCAGGAAGGTAAACGCCCAGCCGGTGGACAGGCAGTATTCGAACAGCAGCGGCCACAGGTAGCGGTGGCGCCATTGCCAGATACCGCGGATGTTCTTGAACAGCACTTCGGCGCCGCCCTGGGCCCAACGCAAGCGCTGTTTCCACAGGCCGCCGACGGTCTCGGGCATCAGGATCCAGCACAGGGCACGCGGCTCATAGAAGATGGCCCAGTGATCGAGCTGCAGCTTCCAACTGACATCGATGTCCTCGGTGATCATGTCGGTGCTCCAGTAGTCGATGCGGTCCAGCGCCTTCTTGCGAAACGCCACCACCACACCCGACACCGTGAAGATCCGGCCGAACACCCGCTGGGTACGCTTGATCAAACCAATGATCGAAGAGAACTCGCCCACCTGCACCCGGCCGATCAAGGTCGAACGTGTGCGGATCCGTGGGTTACCGGTCACGGCGCCCAGGCGCGGGTTGTCGAGCATCGGCGCCACCATGTAGGCCGCCGCGTTTTTATCCAGCAACGCATCACCGTCGATGCACACCAGGTACTCACTGCGCGCCGCCACGGCACCCATGCGCAGGGCCACGGCCTTGCCCTGGTTCTGCGCCAGGTGCAGCACACGCAGGCGCGGGTTTTCCAGCGCGAGGGCATCGAGCACGGCGGCGGTGTTGTCCTTGGAGCCGTCGTTGACCGCGATCACCTCGATGTTCGGGTACAGCTGGTCCAGCGCGGCGTGGATGGTCTCCGCCGCGTTATCGCCCTCGTTGTAGCAAGGGATGATGATCGAGATCAGCGGGTCACCAGCCAGGGTCGGCGCCGGGGTGTCCTCTTTCCACGGCCAGTGACGTTCCCAGTGCAGCCAGAAATACAGGCCGCCAGCGATCCACAGCGCCGACATGAACAACGGGTAGAAAAACACGAAGTCCATCAGGAACTGGCCGGTGACCAGGAAAATCAGGCCCAGGGGCACGCCCAACACCAGCGCCAACACGAATAAAGCCAGGATTCTGTCGAACATGGTCAAGGGTTCCATTGATTGGAAAGGGCCGGACGCACTGTCTTCAAGTCCGGGGAATTTTCCAGGAAGTTATCCGGGTAGTAGCCAAAACTCCTGACCCCCTGGCGTTTGAGTACCCCCATCCATTCCGCCATCTGTGCGGCGTCGATGTCTGGCGCTTCCTTGGTCCGCCAGTCTTTGGCTTGCAGTTCAAATACGGTGCGTTGCAACGCGCCGGGACGCGCCTTGACCGTGGCCACCAGTTTTTCCAGCCAGGCGTTGGAGTTTTTCAGGCTCTCGCCTTCCATCAACGGCATGGCCATCGGCGCAGTCCAGTCGTAGGTCTGGAGGAAGTCATCGAGGTTCTGCGCGAACCAGGTTTCGCTGCCAGGGTTGAGCATCGGCTCGGCGAAGATATTGCGCGCGGTCTGCACCTGCGGCCCACGGATGGCGCGGACCTTGCCGGTCAGCTCCTGGGTGAAGTCGATCAGGTAGCGGCTCTTGAAGCGCGTCCAGCGTTGCATCACCGCCGGGTCTGCGCGCAGCGCGGCAATGCTGCCCGGCAGGCCGTTGGCCGCATAGGCCTTGAGCGCGGCAGGGCTGGCGTCTTCGAAGTCGGAGAACAGCGCGTCATCGTGGAACAGGATGCCGTCGATCGCGGTGTTGCGGGCCAGGTCTTCGTAGATCTCGCCGATCTGCTGGCGCACTGCCGGATCAAACGGTGACAGGCGCTTGTACTGGTCTGGGTCGAGGCCGACCTGGCCGGTCTGCGGGTCCCACCGGGTCACACGCGGCAGCGCAGGGTCGAGGGCAAAACTGAGCACCGGCATCCACGCATAGATGTTGACGTGGCCACGGGTGCGCAGTTGCCAGGTCACACGGTTGAACAGGTCCTGGCGCACCGGCAGGTGACGGTTGGGGAAATACAGCGAATGCACCAGGCCATCGCCTTTCGGGTCGGCGAAGGCTTGCAGGAACACGGTGCTGACGCCCATGTCCACCACGCGCTGGATCAACGCGTCGAGGTTGCGGGCCTGCTGAGCCGGGTCGGGGTCGTAGACGTTGTCCAGGTCCACATGCAGCACACGCATCGAAGCCTTGGTCTCGGCACCGACGATGGCATTGGCGTAGTGCTCGCCATCCGGGTCGGAAGCCACCAGGAAGCGTGGGCTGCTCTTGAGGTTGGCGAGGTCGTCGAGGCCGTCATCCAGGGTCAGGGCCATCTGGTAACCGTGCTCGCCCACTACCGCCAACGAAGTGCCATCGGCCGCGCCGTAAGGCCATACCCACACACGCGGCGCCTTGCCGGTGACCGCGCGCAATTTGTTGGAGATCGCGGTGACGTCGGCACGCATCCGCGCCTGGAACTGAGCTTCGGTCTCGTACTTGCCGGTGGCGGCATCATAGCGACGCGTGGCAGCGGCCGGCTCCAGGTTGCCCTGGGGGTTGGCCAGGATACCGGTGTGGCTGGCGTCGGTGTGGGCCGCGATTTCAACCAGGCCCGACTGGGAGATTTCCTTCACCTGCTGCCAAGTGAGGAAGTCGGAGCGCGCCCGTGGGGTGCCGGCGAAATCCACCGGTTTGTTCAGCGGCGTGTCGATCCAATACCCCACCGGGGCCAGGATGGCCGGCCAGTGATAAGCCCGCAGGATCGGCATCACCCGGGTGTAGAAGCTGGAGTAACCGTCGTCGAAGCTGAGCATGATGGCTTTGGGCGGCAATGCCGGGCCACCGCTGCGTGCGGCCAGGATCTGGTCGACCGACACCGGCTGGTAACCGTTCTCGCGCAGCCAGGCCAACTGGTCAATCAGGCGCTCGGTGCGCACCGCCACGACCGCCTGGTCGGGGTCGCGGTCTTCAACGTCATGGTAGGCAATGCCCAGAAAATGGTTTTTCGGCCACGGCGCTTCGGTCGGCGGCACCGGGCGCTCGGCGGGTGGAGTATAGGGCGCGGGTTGCTGGGCGCAGGCACCGGCCAGCAATACACCCAGGACCAACAAGCAACGGCTGAGGACGGTCATGGTCAGGCTCTTCTAGAAACGGTAATTGAGGTCGACGAGCAGGCGCAGATCGCGTTCGCGATCACCGTCGTAAGGTCGGCTGATCAGGCTGAGGTTGGCGCCCACGTCCAGCACGTCGTTCCAGCGAAAGCGTTGGCCGTAGCCAATCAAACCAATGCCGCCGGTGGAATAATCGCGCTGGGTATAGGTGCCTGCACCGATCTGGAACTGCTGGCTCCACTGCGTTTCATAGCGGTGATAGAGCACGTGGTTGACCGTGACGGAAGGCAACACGGTGAAGTCCGACTTGGGATTGAAGTACACCGTGTCGTCCTTGGTGTTGCGGCTGGCACCCACTTCCAGGCCCAGGTCGACTTGCACATGGGACGAGCTGTAGATGCCCTCGCGACCGTTGAGCAAGGCTTCGAGCCGGTTGTTGCCGTCGCTGAAGTGGGACGGGCTCAGGGACAGTTTCCACTCGCGGCTTTCATTGGCGCGCCAGCGAATGAAACCGCTGCCGCCATTGGCCGTGACGCCGTCATTCAGCGCCCGCAGCGGTGTGGTCGACAGGAGGTAGCCGAGGCTGCCGCCGTATTGCCAGTTGTCGTTGATGTCGCGGGCAATCGACACCGCAGCGCCTTGTTTGGAGCCATCACCATAGGAGTGGTTGGACACCTCGGCTTCAAGGGTCATGTCACGGGTACGCCGCTCCACCCCTACCGTCTGCCAACGATGCTGGCCGGTGCCCTCGGTAAAATCGGCACGGGCATAGCCGGCACCGGCGAACAGGCGCCAGTCTTCGTCGATGGGCGGCGTGTAGAGCCGGCTTTCAATGCCCCAGTCGCGGCTGCCCGAGACGGCCCCGGCATCGCCGTTGTTGCCACCGCCGAAGCTTTTGCCGGTGTAGGCCTCGACACGCAGCTCGGCCATGTCGTGCACATCGCGCAGACGGCTCAGGCGCTGCACCTGACGGTTGTCGGGGTTGCGCGCCAGCACGTCATCGGTGAGCGCGTCCATCTGGCGCCACTCCTGCAGGTCCATGGCGGTGTAGGCCTGGGACACTTCCAGGCCAATGTCACGTGGCGACTGGGCTTCGGTTTCCTTCAGGCTGCCTTCGGCGCGGCGCGGCCAGTCGCGGGCGCGGTACATGTCAGCCTGGGCCAGACGCAAGCCAACGTTGCCCGGGGCTTTTTGTACCAGGGCTTCGAGCCCGGTCTCACTGCCCGGCAGGTCACCGCCATAGGTGCCGGCCTGGGCGGCCAGTTGTTGCGCGTCCATCCAACTGTCATTCGGGTTGCCGATGGGCAGGCCCTTGAGTTCCACACGCGGGTTCTGGCTGTTGGCCAGGTTGTTGGCGACCTCACGCGCGTCTTCCACCCTGTCGCTTTCCAGTAGCGCGTAAAACAGCGCAGTGCTGTCTTCGACATGGTCGGCCGGGTCGGCGTCCGGGGCGGTCAGGGCCTGGCGGTACAGCGGCTCGGATTTTTCGGGCTCGCGCTGGTCGAGGTAAGCGGCGGCGACCCAACGGATGGCGTAGGTAGGCAATTGCACGCCTTCGCCTTTGAGGGTTTCGTATTCGCGGATCACTTCGGCCATGCGCGCCCGTGCCTTGAGTGCGCCCAGGCGGTCGATGCGCCAGCGCACCACGTCGTCATGGGCGCTGGGGTCCGGGGTCCAGCGGGCGAGCAGTTGGTCGTAGTCCTTGAGGGCGCGGTCGGCGACCACGTAGCGTTCTTGCTCGCTGCGCGTGGCGAACTCGGCCATGCGCACGCGCTCGGCGGCCAGGTCGCCTTCCAGGCGACGTTGGGTCACAGGGTCGAGGACGCCCGGGTGTTTGGCTGACAGCCGCAGCGCTGGCTCTGGCAGGCGAGCCTTTTGCAGGGCCACGCTGTATTCGCGGATCACTTCGGGCTTGTCACCGGCCAACACGAAGGCGTGGTCGAATTCGGCCAGTGCATCGTAGTTCAGGCCCGCACGCGTCAACGCGTAGCCCAGCGCCATGCGCCGGTTGGGATCGTTCGGGTTGGCCGCCACCAGCGCGCGAGTGCGCCGCACGGCTTCGTCGACCTGGCCACCATCGGCCTGGGTGAGCGCCAGGCCCAACTGCAGATCGACGTTATTGGGTTCACGCAACAGCGCCTGATTGTAGACCGCCGTCGCCTGGGCCCACTGCTTCTGGTTGCGATAGGTGCGCGCAACCGTGGCGAGCGCCTGGGTGCTCAAGTTGCGATTCTTGCCCTGGGCCTCGTACACCTTCAGCACTTCGGCGTCCTGCCCGGCCCAGCCGGCAATCACCAGGTGATCGCTGATCTGCCCCGGCGTCTGGCGTTCGGCAGGCAGTTGGCGCAATTGAGTGAGGGCGGGGGTGAAGTTGCCGTTGCGCGCCTGAATGATCAGCGCGTCATAAGCGGGGTCGGCCACGGCGAAAGCAGGCATCAGCAGTTGGCTGCACAGGGCTGCCCCGATGAGCAGTCGCAACCGGCCTGAAGCACTGAGTGGTAGGTTTCGCAGCATATCGTGAGCTTCCTTACACACGGAAAGCTGTAACGATAGGTGGTCCTGAGCAATTTGCATCAGGGTGTCGGCGTCTAGTGACCCGACCTAGCTTTCCTGTAGGAACTATCCATTAGGAAAGTAGGGAAAAGTCCAATTCAGAACAATTGTTCAGAATTGTCTTTGTTGCGAAAAAACCAGTGTGGGAGCGCACTTGCCTACGATAACGGGGTGCCAGCCGACACGAGTGTCGACTGTTTGACCCTTATCGCGAGCAAGCCCGCTCCCACACTATTTATTTCTGCTTGATGTAGAAATGTTTACTGCGCGCCGCTGACCGCACCGACCTTGGCCATCACAAAACCAATGAACTGCTCGACGGTCATCTTCTGGCCATTGAAGGTCACTTCATTGTTGGCGTAGTGCAGCTTGGACACCACATCGGTGCCGACCAGGGTTGCCAGTTGAGTACCCACCGCCACACCGCTGACCATTTCGGCCGCCATCTGGGATTGCTGCTCGATGGCTTTCGGATCGGTCACGCCACCGGCCTGTGCCTGCAGGGCGGAAACGTCAGCAATCATCGGCTTGGACAGGGTCAGGTTGGCGTCCAGCAACGCCACCATCTGCTTGCCCAGCTCAACCGGTGGCAACTCCATGGACGTTGGTTTGGTCAGGTCGACCAGCAGGTTGAACTTGCTTTCGCCATGGGTGGTTTTCAGCGACAGGTTTTCCACCGCCAGCTGCGGCTTGGCGGCCAGCACCTGGTTGACGTTGGCCTCGGCCAGGGTCTGTTCGGCTTCGCTCAGTTGCAGCTCAGGCACCGGTTCACCCGCTGCGGCAGCGGCTTGCACCGGCTGCATTTTTTCCTGGTAGAGCTTGGTCAGTACCAGCATCGCCGGGATGTCGACGTTCTTCATGCTCAAGGCCATGGCGGCCGAGCCCACAGGCTTACCCTGGTAACCGATTTCGTCGATCTTGTAGTCGACGCGGCCAGCCAGGTTGTTGTCTTTGGTTTCGCTGGAGTCTTTCTGCTCGAAGCCCTTGAGGGTCAGCACGGCTTTCTGAGGACCGAAGGTGACCTTGGTGTCGGTCAGCTCGACGGTGTTCTGCCCGGTGTAGAAACCGAAGGTGGATTTCTCCAGGTTGCTGGCCACGGTCAAACCCGCCAGTTCGGCTTCAAGCGGTTCGCCGTTGGCGTCGACCACGGCCACCTTGAGGCTGTTCATGTAGCCGCTGGCCTTGACCTTCTGGCCTTCGGCGGTGCTGTCGAAGTCCATGTTGGCGCCAGAGAAGCTCACCGAAGACTTGTCGTCCTTGAGCTCCAGAGGCAGCAGCTCGACGTTGCCGGTGACCGAACGGTTGTAGCCGATGCTGGCCACGCCCTTGAGCGGCGACACGTCTTTGCTGGCGGCGAACCATTTCTCGGTGGTGGCGTTCTTTTCCAGCTCGTAGTGACTGGTGGCCATGACCGGCAACCACTTCAGGGTCACCAGGCGCGAAAACGGCAGCGGGCCGTGTTCGATGTGGTCGACGAACAACAGTTCAGGGTTCGGGTTGTCTTCACCAAATACCGAACCTTGGCCCTTGAGGCGGTAGTGGGCGGTGCTGCTGAATACGCCACGGTCCAGGGAGACCAGCTCAAGGGTCGCCGTGCCGTCGACGCCGGCCAGGGACGTCTGGATTTCCTTGTTGGCGTTCTGGATGGCGGTTTGCAGCACGGGCTCCAGTTGCTTGCCGGTGTACCAGGCACCGCCTGCACTGACGGCGCCAACGGCGACAACAAAACCCAAGAAAACAACGGCTGGCTTATTCATGAAGTGACCTGATCAAATCCTGTGAGAAGTGGGCTGTCTTCCTTGAACCCCGAGGGGTTGGCTCAAGCCCGCCGAAAACGGGGGAAGATTAGCACTGGCGGCCGCGCACGGCCCAGTTTTCTCAGAGCGATCAAGTCGGCACTTGGTTCAGGAATACTCCAAATCGATTTCATCGAGTTGGTGGTCAAAACTCTTCAAGCGGGCGGTCCAGGTGTACACCAGCACCTCAAACTCGCGGTGGATCACCGCATTGCCTGGGGTGTCGGCCTTGGGATCACAGAAGTCCAGTTGGTAGCGTTCGCGCGCCATCTGGTTGGCCACATCGGACAATTCCCGCGCATTGTTCAGCCAATGCCGGCCATCGGCGACCTGCTGGTCGAGCACCACACATTGCTTCTTCAGCGCTTCGAGGCTTTTTTCCAGGGGAGTGCCAGTGAGTTCGCCCATGACTTCCTGGAAGGTGCGCCCAGGTTGCCAATAGCTGCCCCAGAAATAGCGATCGAACACGGTTTCGACCCGGCGCAGGGCGACTTTGGTGTCCCAGATCGCCACGCGGGTCTTGCCTTGCTCGAGGAGTTTTTTCTTCACGCGTTGGTTCTGATACGACGCCCACGCCACCACGCCGATGGACAAGGTGCCGATCACCGCGCAGGCGCTGTCGAGAAACACCATGGCCTTGTCGATTTGGTGGGCCAGCATGACGCCGTAGAAATAGGCAGCCGATAACAACACCAGTGCGAAGAACACGCACCAGAAAGCGGGAGCATAAGGGTTTTTCATTATTGGAATCCCCATGAGCAAACGCGAGCAGTGTCAGGTGAAGCGTCACGGCGCCTCACCTGACAAAGCATAGCGTTTCGTTCAGGGTTTGCCGGGCTGTGACGCTTGCGTTCGTCCGCTTTCCCAGCCGCCGCCGAGGGCCAGGAACAGATCGATCTGGCTCATGGCAACCTGGGTGTTTGCCGCCGCCAACTGCGCCCGTACATCGGTGTAGGTGCGAGTGGCTTGCAGGTCGGCCAGGAACGATGCGCGGCCCGCCTGGAAGAAGCGGTGCGTCTGCTCCGACGCTTCCTTGGCCGACTCGCCGGCATCGGCCAGGGCGTCACGGCGTTGCAGCTGTGCGGTGTACTGCGCCAGGCCTGTCTGGGTTTCGCGGATGGCGTTGAGCACCACGCCGTCGAAGTGCGCCAGGGCGCCCTGGGTGGCGGCCTCCGCTTCATGAATGCGCGCCCGCGCGCCGTTGGTCGGCACCGACCAACTGATCAGCGGGCCAAACCCCCAACGGTTGGTGGGCGCAGTGCCCAGGTCATCGAGGATACCGACCGTACCGACGGTGGCGCCGATGCTGATATCCGGATACAACGCCCCCGTGGCCACGCCGATACGTGCGGTGGCGGCCGCCAGTTGGCGCTCCGCCTGGCGCACATCAGGACGGCGCTTGAGCAGCGCGGCGCCATCGCCCACCGGCAACAACTGGGCGATGTGCGGCAGCTCGGCGCATGTGCCGGTGCCAGCCGGCAGTTGGTCCACCGGCTTGGCCAGCAGCATCGACAGGCGGAACAGCCCGGCCTGGCGCGCGGCTTCGTAGCGCGGCATATCGGCGCGCAAGGATTTGTATTGGGTCTGCGAGCGGGTCACCTGGGTTTCATCACCGCGCCCGGCGTCGCGCAGGCGCTGGGTCAGCTTGGTGCTCTGGGCTTGCAGGTCCAGGGATTCGTTGGCGATCGCCAGTTCTTCATTGGCCGCGCACACCTGGGTGTAGGAGCGCACCACATCCGCCACCAGCGTGATGCGTGCGATATCGGCGGCGGCCTGGGCGGCGTCGGCGCTGGCCTGGGCGCTTTCGATACCGCGCTGCAAGGTGCCCCACAGGTCGAACTGATACGAGGTGCTGATCCCGACACTGCCGATGTTGGCCACCGGGACTTTTTCTGTCAGCAAGAACGCTTCGCCGGATTCCTGCAGGCGTTGCGCTTCGGCTTTCACACCCGCATTCCAGCCGCCAGCGGATTCAGCCTGCTGCACTTGGTAACGCGAGCGTTGCAGGTTGGCGGCGGCCACGCGCAGGTCTGTGTTGGACGCCATGGCCTGGCGCACCAGCTCATCCAGGCGCGGGTCGTTGTAGAGCTTCCACCAGTCGGCCGGCACCGGCGCCGACACCACGTTGTGCCCTTCGCCCGCGATCTGCCCTTGCAGGTCGCCCCGGTTGACGGCGGCTGTGTCCGGCAGCTTGTAATCCGGCCCTACCATTTGGCAGGCCGACAGCAACAACCCTAAGGCAGCGGTTGCCAGGAGCTGCTTCATGGCTTGTCTCCGTCTTTGGCCGTGTCGGCGATGATCGACACGGTCGCCGTGCGCCCGGCGATCATGCGAAAGTCCGCGGGCACATCATCAAAGGCGATGCGCACCGGAATCCGCTGGGCCAGGCGCACCCAGCTGAACGCCGGGTTGACGTTGGGCAGCAGGTTGGAGCCGCTGGTGCGGTCGCGGTCTTCGATGCCGGCGACGATGCTCTGCACGTGGCCACGCAGGCGGGCGTTGTCGCCGATCACGCGGATATCCACGCCCATGCCGACGTGGATGCCGTCGAGCTTGGTCTCTTCGAAGTAACCATCGATGTGGAAGGAGTTACTGTCCACCACGGACAGCACCGGGCGCCCGGCTGTAACGAACTCTTGTGTACGTGGTGCGCGGTCGTTGACGTAGCCGTCCACCGGGCTGCGGATCACCGAGCGGTCGAGGTTGAGCTGGGCGGCGTCCACCGTCACTTGCGCTTCGGCCAGGGCCGATTGAGCGCGCGCCACGCGGGACTGGCTTTCTTCCAGTTGCTCGCTCGGCACCAGGTTGCCCAGGCCACGGTTACGCTTGTACTCGCGCTGGGCCTGGGCCAGGGTTTCCTGGCGGTCGGCCACGGCGGCCTGGGCCTGGCGCAGGGCGAGTTTGAAGCGGTCCTGGTCCACGGCAAACAGCACCTGGCCCTTGGTCACCAGTTGGTTGTCGCGCACTTGCACCTGCTGGATCAACCCGGACACGTCCGGGGCGATCTGCACGATGTCGGCACGGATGTGCCCGTCACGGGTCCACGGCGCAAACATGTAGTACATCACCATGCGCCACACGACGACGACCGCAAAGGTCACGATCAACAACGTCAGGACTACACGGCCGATGGTTAAAAAAGGTTTTTTCATGTCATCAGGTATCGACTGAGTGAGTCCACGGCGCCCAGCAACAGCGCGTAGAGCCCCACATTGAACAATGCCCGGTGCCAGACCAGGCGATAGAAGTGGACGCGGGTCAACAACCCGTGCACCACCAGGAACAACACATACGTAATGCCCATCAGCACCAGCAGCGTGGGCAGGAACACCCCGCTGATATCCAGATCACCGATCATAAAGGCGCTCCATCAGGTAGCGGCGCTTCCATCTCGGTGCCGCCAATGAATTCCACCCCCGGCAACAACGCCAGGCGCAGGCCGGCCAGCGCATGCAGCAAGTGCACGCGGGTGTCGTCTTCGTCTTGCAGGCCCTGGCCGTTGAGGGCGCGGCGCGTGCGGTCCAGGGTCATCAGCAGACCGCTGGGCGCAGGCAGGCGTTCACCGGCTTTCAGGCACGCCTTGAAATAGCCGCCCACACCTTCAACCACTTGGTTGAGCAGCACCCGTGGCACGCCGAGGATGCGCGGCGAATAGGCCAGCAGGTCGAGCAGGTTCAGCGCCACACGCAGGTCACGCAGGGCGATACCGGTGTCCTGGTTGGTCAGGGCCAGGCGCGGCAGGTGCTGCATCAGCCGGTCGAGCATTTGCGCGGCCATGTGGCGGTGTTCGGCCAGGGTCGCAGGCTCGGTCATGCCGACAATGTCGCGCCAGCTGAAACGGGTCAGGCGCTTGGCCGCCAGCTCGGCGCCAAAGGGCCGTGCGATCAACGTCCACACAAAGGCGAACAGCAGCCCCACAGGCCCGGCCAGGTTGACGTTGGCGAAGTTGAGAAAGTCGGCGTCATAGGCGCCCTGGATGCTGATGAACGACGAGGTGTTCACCAGCGTCAGCAGCATGCCCAGGTAGAAACGCGGTTGTACGGTGAGTGTGCCGATGCAAATAAAGGGCACGGCAAACGCCAGCACCAGCATCGGGAAGTCGTGCAGGTTGGGTAGCACCAGGAACAGGTAGAGGCTGGCGAACAACACCGACATTGCGGTCCAGAAAAAGAACCGGTAGATCTGCGGCGCGGGGTCGTCCATTGAGGCGAAGAAGCTGCAGGCTACGGCGGCCAGGATCACCGCGCTGCCGCCGTCGGTCCAGCCCAGCAGGATCCACAGCACCGAGGCCACGATGATCGCGCTGACGGTGGAAAACGCCGAGTAAAACATCAAGCCACGGTCGAGGAACGGCGTGAGTCGGCCCAGGCGCCAGTGGCGGTACACGGCGCGCCACGTGTCCTGGCTTTCGCACTGGATGGCGGCTTGCAGGCTGCGGCAGTCTTGCCACAGATCAACCCATTCGGCGAGGCGATACAGCGCGTTGGAGAACAGCAGGGTGTGGCGATCGTCCAACGCTTCACCGGTCGGTTGCTGGGCGTCGATCTGATCACGCAGAGTGCGCCAGCTGTCCAGCGTGGCGTTTTCGGTGGTGCTTTCCAGCCACTGATTCGCTGCTTCCAGCAACGGCGTGAGGCGGTCGAGAAACTCCGGCGCACGGTGCTCGATGGCGTACAGCGCGTCGTCGAGTTCTTCCACCACGGGCAGCAGGTGGATCATGCGCCCACGCAGTTCCTTGGTATTGCGCACCGTCTGCGGCCGCGCGCCTTCGTGGGGCAGTTGGCCGATCATCAGTTCAAGGGTATTGAAGGTGGCGACCATGCCGCCGCGCAGGTTGCTGACTTCCTCGGGCTCCACGTTGCGCGTCAGAAAGCGCTGGCTGTAGACCTGCGCATCAGCAAACCACTTGCTCACCGAACCGTCGAACACCGGCGCCAGGCGCCGCGGCCAAAACATTGCGCCCACCACCGCGGCCACGGCGATGCCGAGGAAGATTTCTTCGGTGCGCGCTTCAGCCACGTCCCACACGGCGAGGGGGTTATCCACCACCGGCAAGGCGATCAGCGGCAAAGTGTAGCCGGCCAGCATTAGCGCGTAGTTGTTCGCGGTGCGCAGGTGCATGGAGAGGAACAACAGGATGCCCGTCCACAAGGCAATCACCACCACCAGCACATAGGGCGACTGCACGAACATCGGCACAAAAAACACCGCCGCCGCCGCGCCCATGAACGTACCGATGGCGCGGTACAAGGCTTTGGAACTGGTAGGCCCGACAAAGGGGCTGGAAACGATGTACACCGTGGCCATCGCCCAGTACGGCCGTGGCATTTGCATGAGCATGGCGATGTACAACGCGATCATCGACGCGGCGAACGTGCGTACCCCGTAGAACCAGTCGCGTGCTGGCGGAAAACCGGTAAAGAATCCGTTCAAAGCGAGGCCGCCTCAAAGGCGCGCAACACCCGCAGCGCAGCCTCCAGATCGGTGGACGCGATGTCGGCCAGGACTTCCTTGCGCAGGCGCACCAGCTGCACCTCCACCGCTTGCACCAGCTCGCGGCCTCGCTCGGTGAGGCTCAAGGCCTTGGCGCGGCGGTCATGCACGTCTTCGGTCCGGCACACGTAGCCGCCCGCACACAGTTGGTCGAGCAGGCGCACCAGCGACGGGCTTTCCATCCCGGACGCCTGGGCCACCTTGACCTGATGCACACCGTCGCCCAGACGCCCGATCATCAAGAGCGGCACGGCGCAGGCTTCGGAAATACCGTAGCTCACCAGCGTGGTCTGGCAGATTTTGCGCCAGTTGCGGGCGCCCACCACCATGCTGCTGCTGAGGTTCATCTGGAGTTGTTCGAGGGTCTGGGACACTGGATAGTTCGCATACAGTTAGTTTGCTAACTATCAATATGGTGGATGGATCCAATGCCGTCAAGTTTTGAAACAATTTATGGATGGGCGGCTGGGGATAGAGGTAAGTAAAGCGGGTTTAAGCGTGGGCGCAGAATTTTCTGACACTGCAAAACACCTGTGGGAGCTGGCTTGCCTGCGATAGCGAAGTGTCAGTCGACATCTCTCTCGACCGGACCCAAGTCATCGCAGGCAAGCCAGCTCCCACATTTGGATCAGTGCAGGTTTCAAGACTGCTGTTCGGCCTGGTCGTCCACCCTCTCCAAGCGGTCTCGCAGAGCCCGCCCTGCCTCCTCCTCAATAAACTCAAATACCTCCTCCGGCACGTTGTATTGAAACTGCTTGCGCCGATGCCTGGACACCTTGCCGTCGTTATCCAGGCACATCATCACCAGCTTGGACAAATCACTCCCGCGCACGTCATAGCGCTGGTTCACGGCCTTGATCACACGGTCGTAGCGGTCGAGGAACTCGGTCTCTTCGCGCAATTCCACTTCCAGCGCACGCCTGGCCATCTGCAGGGTGAATTCGACGCAGCGGGTGGCGTCCCAGTAGCGGTAGATAGAGGAGTGGCCAATGAACTCGAAAGCCATTTGCTCACCGTCCAGCCAGGTAACATTCCAGAAGTCTCGAGTCGGCTGGGAAAATGCCTTGAGGGTCTCCAGGTAGGCTTGCTCTTCGTGTTTCATCGCAACGGAAACAGGCAGCAACAGGCCGTTTTCCAGTGCACCGAAGTGGCAGAGTGTCTGGTGGATCAGGAATCGCGACAGACGTCCGTTACCATCCATGAACGGATGCAGGAACACAAAGCCGAAGGCGGTGACGGCCGCAGCCACAAGCGGGTCAACCTCACGCACTGGCTGACTGGCAAAGGCCATCAACTCTTCCATCAGTTCCTGGCACAGCTCAGGTGCTGGTGGTACATAGCTGACGCCCGCGGAGCCGCGCAAACCATTGTGCAGATAATTTTGTTCGTGGCGGAATGCAACGGCTTTGTCGAAAGGATTGGAAACAGTGCTGTTTTGCAGCTCTACCAAATAGTCTTCAGTGAGCAGCCGGCCTTCATGGGCTTGGCGTAACAGTTGGACGAAACGGCGCGACTTTTCCTCGCTGGGTTGTTCTTTTTCGATGGCGAACGAGTCGCGGGTTTCATGGAGATAGGCCCATTGGATGGCGCGGTCCATCATTTCCGATGGAAGGGTAGCCATAAAGGACTTGGCACGGCCCAAGATGTCCAGATCCAACAAGGCTTCGATTTCAGGCGTGCGTTCAACTGTCGCGCAATACGCCAAAGAGCCCAGACCATTGAAATCGATACGCCAACGCGAATTACGTGTTGAGGGTCCAGTCACGTAGCGCTGGGGATCAAACAAGGGTGAAACGCGGCTGTTGATTGGCTTGTCGTAGTCCAGCCGTTGAAGAGTCAAGCCTTCCCAGAGGTAGCAGACCTTGCGAATGAACACGCCGTTGGGGGCTTTTTCCAGCTCTTGCAACAGTTGGCCCGGGCTAACCGCCTCGAGCGCCTGAGCCAGGATGCCGAGGTTGATGCCTTCATGTTTGAGTGCGAAAAGAATGTGGTCGAGTATCGCGTCGGCTGAAGGCGCAACGGTATGAGGAACCGCCAGACAGTCACCAATCATCGAGATCCGCGTAACGGGCTTGATCATCGCGGCACGAGCAGGAGCAGTCGCTTTTAACCCGAGCAATTGATGAAGATGGGCGTAACCAACCAGAGACATCGCGCAACCTCAGAAAAAGTTCACTTGCGCGATTAAAGCCCAGATTTTTTCAACCAACACCAGATTTTTTCAACTTTCTGCGTATTCGCTAAGTTTTTTGCACCCCTCTTCCGCTGTGCAGCAGAAGATTCAGCTCGTCCACCACCTCGGCCCAATCCGCATCTTCCAGAATTTCATTACGCAAAAACTTCTTCTGGTTCTCCGTCCAGAAAAACGCATCTGCCAGATGCAACTCAGGCTTGAGCGGCGAATGCACTGCCACAAACTTCTCGATACTTACCGGGTCATCCGGCAGCCCAAGCTGCTTGAACAGAGACGGCAAGCTGTGCACAGGCGATTCCATGGGAGGCTCCTAGAAAGACGGCTCCCCAGAGTCTAGTCCAGGCGCCAACCAGCTCAGCAACCGCTCGACGCATTGCTGTGCCGAGAGCACACCGGTGTCCAGTTCCAGCGAGGCGTGCGGGGGCGGTTCGTAGGGTGAGCCAATGCCGGTAAACCCGGGCAATTCGCCTTTGCGGGCGCGGGCGTAGTGACCTTTGGGGTCACGCCCCTCGCACACCGCCAACGAGGCGCTGCACCAGACTTCCCGATAGTCGGCACCCAGGCGCTCGGCAAAAACCGCGCGCAACTCCACCAACGGCGCGATCATCGCCAGGATCACGATTTGCCCGTTTTCCACCAGCAACGCCGCGAGTTCACTGGCGCGGCGGATGTTTTCCAGGCGGTCGCTGTCGGCAAAGCCGAGGTCTTTGTTAAGGCCACCGCGCAGGGCATCGCCGTCGAGCACGATGCTGTGCCAGCCTTGTTCGAACAAGGCCGCTTGCAGCCCCTGGGCCAAGGTGGATTTGCCGGACGCGGGCAACCCGGTGAGCAGGATCGCCACACCGCGATGCCCATTGCGCGCCTCGCGCTGACGGCGGCTGATGCTCGCCGTCGGCGCCACCAGGTTACTGGGCAACGGGACGCGGCGCCGGCGTTGCGATGTTGCCAGCGGCCCACGCCGATTCTCGGCTGGCGAGCGCCGTGGCGATGGTCTGCACGCGGTCCGAGTCCAGCTGTTCCGGCAGCGGGTCGAGGCCGGCGCTGGCGAAGATCTGGCCATAGGCGTTACGCAGGTCAGCGTAGGCCAGGTCTCGGCGCAGGTCGGCTTGCAGGGTGTTGAGCTCGCCCTGGATCAGGTCCAGCTCGCCCAGGCCTGCCGCTTCGTGGCGGTTGCGCAGTTGCGTGAGGATTTGCCCGTCGATATTGGCCAACTGGTCGTTGGTCTTGAACTGGCGCACCGCGTCCTGATAGTTGGCGTTGGCCACGTAGACCTGCGCCAGCACCGCAATGGACATCGCCTGGCGCCGTGCGGTGGCGACTTCTTCACCGGCCTTGGCGACATCGATGGCCGCCGGTGCAGAGATCACGTTGAACAGGTTCCAGGTGACCTTGGCGCCATAGTCGGCCCAGCGGTTGTCCACCAGGAACGAGTTGCTGTCGTAATGCCCACCGGCCGAAAATTCCAGGCCCGGTAGCAGGCGCAGCATGGCCTTGCGCGTTTCGGCAGCGCTGATGCGGGTCTGGTAGTCCTGCTCACGCAACTCGGGGCGGTTGGCCAGGGCTTCCTGTTCCAGGCTGGCCAGGTTGACCTTGAGCTGAGGCACGTTGTAATCGTCAGGCGTAGCCAGCTTGAGGTCGGTGCCCATTGGCAGGTTGATCAAGGTGGCCAGTTCTGTCTTGGCCAGGGACAACGCACGGCGCTGCTCCTGCAATTGGCGCGTGGCTTCGATCAGCGAGCGCTGGTAGCCCAGGGCTTGCACCGGATCGCCGATGCGTTGCTCGCTCATGCTTTGGCTGTTGCTCTGGGCCTGGTCGACCCGCGCCATCAGGCTGTCGATCTGGGTCAGCAAACGCTCGGCCGCCACGGCACGCCAGTAGGCGGAGCGCACGTCCTGCACGATGGTATTGATCACCTTGCGCCGGCGCTCCTGAATGATCAGGCGCTGGTCGCCTTGCTGCTTGGCACTGATGTAGCTGACGCCGAAGTCGAGCACGTTCCACACCATGGTCAGGTCCGCCACGCGACGGTCGCGGTCCTGGGAGGTCGACGGTTCCAGGGATTGGGTGCCGGTGAGCACGCTCTGGCTGCTGGAGGCGTTGGTATTGTTGCGCCCGGCGTAGCCTGCCGACAGCGCCATGCGCGGCAGCATGTCGAAACTGGAGAGGTCCGATTGGCGCTTGGCCAAGGCCTCTTCCATGACTTTCAGGCGGCCTTCGAGGTTGTATTTCACCGCCCGGGCCATGGCCTGGTGCAGCGTCAGCGGGCCGTTCAGCGGCTCTTGATCCTTGTACATGCCTTGCAGGTCGCTGCGGGCTCGCTGCTCACTGACACTGCGTTCAATCGGCTCGCTGGTGACCGCACAACCACTGATCGCCAGCACCAGCAAGCTGATGCCGAACACCTTATGACCTGTCTTCATCCTTGTTCTGCCCCTGTTACTGCGCCTTGAGTTAAGTGTGTTCAGGCCTGCATTTCGCTGATGCCGACCTGTTGCAGTGCATGCGCCAGGTCAACCACCTGGCGTTGTTCCGTGTCCTTGATCTGCTGCAATTGCTGACCAAGGGTTGGCGCGCCAACCACGCTGCGCATTCCGTGAGCCGGGTCGCTCACACCCTTGATCGATTTGCTCTCGAACGCCTTGAAGCCGCTGTCATCAGCGCTGTCGCGGATGAACAGGGTCGACAGGGTACTGGCCCCGAAGATCCCGCCATCCCCACCACCAAAACCAAGGAAGCCCTTGCCGGCGCCATCCCCGCCGCCGTCGGTATTGAACACCTGGGCGATGAAACTGGGAGCCAATGCACCGTGGTTGATGAAAATACTGCCCACCGGAGGCAACCCGCCGCCCAATTCACGCTGCTCGAACAACGGCGGGAAGCCGAGGGGTGAACCCAGGTTGCCGGTCGGCTGGCCATAGATGATCGGCTGCAACGGCGCGTCGGGCGCACCTTGTGGTGGGGCGGGGTCGGTGGTGCGGAACAACGGGTCGCCCGTCAGTGCGATGGTGTTGATCCCATAGTTGTTGGAGTTGGCGTACCCGCTGCCGGCGTTCCCCGACAAGTCGGTGACCAGGCTGGTGTCGAGGGTGATGAAGTTGCTCGGGTCGGTGATATTCGCCGTCGGCGTCAGGGTGGCTGTCCAGGTCTTGCCGCCGTCGCTGCTGGCCAGGTTGGACAACACGCCATTGGCCACGCTCAGGTCCGACAAATCAAAGCCGGTGACTTTCTCGCTGAAGGTGAAGGTCACGGTGCTGGTCTGGCCCACGGTCAGGTTCGGGTTGGAGACCGAGATGGTCGCGGTGGGCCGGTCGCCATCCACGCCATAGTTGTTGGATATGGCAATGCTGGCCCCTGCGTTGCCCGCCATGTCATTCACCTGGCTGGTATCCAGCACGATCAGGTTGGTGGCGTCGGTAACCGCCGCGGTCGGCGTCAGGGTTGCAGTCCAGGTTTTTCCACCGTCGGCGCTCATCAAGTTGGACAACACACCGTTGGCGACACTCAGGTCAGACAGGTCAAAACCGCTCACCACTTCACTGAAAGCGATGGTAACGGTCGTCGTCTGGCCAATACCAAGGTGGTTGTTGGCCACGGTAATGGTTGCGGTCGGGAGTTGGGTGTCAATGCTGAAGTTATTGGAATCGGTGACCCCCACGCCCGCGTTGCCCGAGCCATTCGTCACGCCGCTGTTATTCAGGGTGATGAGATTGGTGGCGTCGGTGACATTGCTGCCAGGCGTGAAAGTGGCGGTCCAGGTGATGCCACCGTCGCTGCTGCTCACAGCGCTCAATGTGCCATTGGCGATGCTCAAGTCGGCGTTGTCGAAACCGCTCACCGCTTCGCTGAACGTGATGGTGACAGAGGAAGTTTCCCCGGCCTTGAGCGAGGTGTCGGCGATGACAATGGTCGCGGTCGGCACCGCAGTTTGCACCTGGTAATTTGCCGAGCTGGTAGTTCCGGTACCGGTGTTGCCAGCCAGGTCGGAAATACCGGTGTTGTTCAGCACAATCAGGTTAGTGATGTCGGTAACCCCGATGTTCGGCGTGAATGTAGCCGTCCAGGTGACGCCGCCGTCGCTGCTACTGACGTTGCTCAGCGTGCCATTGGCGATGCTCAGGTCAGCGTTGTCGAAACCGGTCACAGCTTCGCTGAACGTGATGGTTACCAGCGAGGTTTCACCTGGCCGCAGGTTGGAATCGCTCATGACGATGGTCGCGGTCGGGCGCTGGCTGTCGACGGCATAGGTGTTGGAGTCGGTAGTCCCGCTGCCTGCGTTACCCGCAAGGTCCGTGATGCCGGTGTTGTCCAGCGTGATCAGGTTGGAGGTATCGGTGATACCTGCGGCCGGCGTATAGGTGGCCGTCCAGGTGATCCCGCCATCACTGCTGCTCACAGCACTCAGTGTGCCGTTGGCGACCGTCAGGTCGGCATTGGTGAAACCGGTCACCGCTTCACTGAAGGTGATGGTCACCAGGCTGGTCTGGCCGACGCCGAGCGCCGTATCGGCGACCACAATGGTGGCGGTCGGGCGCACGGTATCGATTGAATAATTGTTCGAGTCGGTGGTGCCGCTGCCGGCGTTTCCGCTCAGGTTCTGCACGCCGCTGTTGTCCAGCGTGATCAGGTTGGTGGCGTCGGTGATGTTGGTGGTCGGCGTAAAGGTCGCCGTCCAGGTGATGCCGCCGTCGCTGCTGCTGATCGCGCTCAACGTGCCGTTGGCAATGGTCAGGTCAGCGTTGGTGAAACCGGTCACCGCCTCGCTGAAGGTGATGGTCACCAGCGAGGTTTCGCCGATTTTCAGCGCATTGTCGGCAATGATGATGGTTGCGGTCGGTGCCACGGTGTCGATGGTGTAGTTGTTGGAGTTGGTCGTGCCGCTGCCGGCGTTGCCCGCAAGATCCACGATGCCGGTATTGGCCAGCACGATCAGGTTGCTCGCGTCGTTGACGCCCACGTTCGGGGTGAAGGTCGCCGTCCAGGTGATGCCACCGTCGCTGCTGCTCACGGCGGTCAGCGTACCGTTGGCAATTATCAGGTCGGCGTTGGTGAAGCCGCTCACCGCTTCGCTGAAGGTGATGGTCACCAGCGAGGTTTCACCGACCGTGAGGTTGCTGTCGGCGACCACAATGGTCGCGGTTGGCCGCACCGTATCGATGGCGTAGTTGTTGGAGTCGGTGGTGCCGCTGCCGGCGTTGCCCGACAGGTCGACGATGCCGGTGTTGTCCAGGGTAATCAGGTTGGTGGTATCGGTGACGCTGGCGCTCGGGGTGAACGTCGCGGTCCAGGTGATGCCGCCATCACTGCTGCTGACCGCGCTCAACGTGCCGTTGGCGACCGTCAAGTCGGCGTTGGTGAAACCGCTGACCGCTTCGCTGAAGGTGATGGTCACCAGTGAGGTTTCACCGATCCGCAGGTTATTGTCGGCCACCACGATGGTCGCGGTCGGGCGCACGGTATCGATGGCGTAGTTGTTGGAGTCGGTAGTGCCACTGCCGGCGTTGCCGTTCAGATCTGCGATGCCGGTATTGTTCAGCGTGATCAGGTTGGTCGCGTCGGTGATGCTGGCGGTCGGCGTTAACGTCGCCGTCCAGGTAATGCCGCCGTCGCTGCTGCTCACCGCCGTCAACGTACCGTTGGCAATCGTTAGATCGGCGTTGGTGAAACCGGTCACCGCTTCGCTGAAGGTGATGGTCACCAGTGAGGTTTCGCCGATTTTCAGCGCGTTGTCCGCCACCACGATGGTTGCGGTCGGCCGCGCAGTGTCGATCGCGTAATTGTTGGAATTGGTGGTGCCACTGCCGGCGTTGCCGGCCAGATCGACGACCCCGGTGTTGTCCAGGGTGACCAGGTTGGTGGTGTCGGTAATGTTGCTGGTCGGCGTCAGCGTGGCGGTCCAGGTGATGCCGCCGTCGCTGCTGCTCAGGCCGGTCAGGGTGCCGTTGGCCACTGTCATGTCGGCGGTGGTGAAGCCGCTGACCGCTTCGCTGAAGGTGATGGTCACCAGCGACGTTTCACCCGCCGCCAGACTGGTGTCGGCAACCACAATGGACGCGGTCGGCCGCACGGTATCGATCACGTAATTGGCCGAATCAGTCGTGCCGCTGCCGGCGTTGCCGGCCAGGTCAGCGATACCGGTATTGTCCAGGGAGATCAGGTTGGTGGTGTCAGTGATGCTGGCCGTCGGGGTGAACGTTCCGGTCCAGGTGATGCCGCCGTCGCTGCTACTCACTGCGCTCAGCGTGCCGTTGGCGATGGTCAGGTCGGCGTTAGTGAAGCCGGTCACCGCCTCGCTGAAGGTAAAGGTCACCACCGAGGTATCGCCGATCTTCAACGCCGTGTCGGACATCACGATAGTCACGGTCGGCCGTGCGGTGTCGATCGCGTAATTGACCGAACTGGTCGTGCCGACGCCCGCCACGCCGTCGCTGATGGCGGTCACCCCGGTGTTGTCGAGGGTGATCAGGTTGGTGCTGTCGGTAATGTTGTTGGTAGGCGTGAAAGTCGCGGTCCAGGTCAGGCCGCCGTCGCTGCTGCTGACCGATGTCAGCGTGCCGTTGGCGATGGTCAGGTCGGCGTTGGTAAACCCGGCGACTGCCCGGCTGAAGGTGATGGTCACCAGCGAGGTTTCGCCGATTTTCAGGGCCGTGTCCGACATCACAATGGTCGCGGTCGGCGGTTCCACATAGGCGGTGTTGAGCGTGCCGCCGTTGTTGTAGATCGCCGCGAAGGCCAACGGAACACTCCCCGTCACGCCGCCGCCCAACTCTGCACCGCCCGAGCCACTGCCGGCCGCGTTGCCGCTGATGGCACTGAAGTTGGACGACGTAATCAGCACTGTGCCGCCCTGGTTCCAGATTGCGCCGACACCGCGACCGCCGTCGCCACCGTTCAGGTTGTTGCTGCCCTGGCCGCTGCCGCCGCCGCCGCCGCCACCCGCGCCGATGTTATTGCTGATGACCGAGGTGCCGATGATTTTCAGGGTGCCGGTCGAGGCGTTGTAAATGCCGCCGGCCGCATTGCCGCCGACGCCGCCGACCTTGTCCCAACCGGACCCGCCGCCGCCGCCGCCGATGGAAATAGTGCCGTTGCTGGCCGTACCGCCATTGCCGCCGTTGCTGTAATAAGACACGCCAACCCCGCCGGCCCCGCCGGTTGTGGAACCGCCGCGCCCGCCCATGTGCGTCGCGTCATAGCCGCCGCCATAGCCGCCGGCGCCACCGCTGCCAGCCTGCCCGCCCAGCGTGCCGGTGCCCGGCCCGGCGGTCCCGCCGTGCCCGCCGCCCTGACCGCCCAGGCCGCCACCACCGCCACCGCCGCCGCCGTAGTTGGCGCCCGTGACACCGCCGCCACCGCCGCCGCCCGCCGCTGCGTTGCCGGTGACTGAAACGTTATTCAAGGTCAGGATACCGGCGTTGAAAATCCCGCCGCCCATGGCGCCGGTTGCCCCGTAGCCGCCATTGCCGCCATTGCCGGAAACCAGACCACGAGTGATGACCAGACCGTCCAGCGTCACCGTACTGCCGGAGGTGATTTCCACCACCCGCGTCTTGTATTGACCATCAAGGGTAACGTCAGCGACGCCGTCGTTATTCAGGTCACCGTCCACGGTGATGTTCTTGTTGATCAGCAATTCAGAGGTGAGCTGCACCGTCATACTGCTGCTGAACGTCACAATATCGCCGTTCTGCGCCGAAGCCAGAGCCGCGCGCAGCGAGCCCACCCCGGTGTTCGCGTTGTTGGTCGCGGTCCACGTGGCCAGACCCCACTGGTAGTCGTTCATGGCTTTGGTCGACAGCACGTTGGCGCTTTCGATGGTGCCGGTGGCGATCTCCAGGTCCCAGTCACCGCCCACGCCGGTGCGGTTGGTCGACGCCGCCACGTCACGGCCGGTCAGTTGCGCCAGGGAATCAACGAAATTCAGCCCGCGCTCGCCTTCGGCGGTGTAGCAGCCGTAGATCAGGATGTCGCCGCCGACATTCATGTCCTTGCCGATTTGCCCCAGCACCGCGCTGCGGGCAGCCACGTTATCCGCCGACAAGTACGTGGTGCCGAGCCACAGATCGCCCGCGTTGCCGTGGGCGATGATTTGCACCGAGCTGACGCCCTGATGCGTATCGAGGTAATCAGCAATTTGCTGCAGGCCGTCCTTGCTGCCGTCCAGCTGTACCACCTGGGTTCCGGGCGCCACGCCCTGCAGCAAGCTGGCGGAGTCTTTTACCCGGGCGTCGACAAACACCACGGTTTGCCCCGGCACCGCCACGGGTGCAGCGGCTGGCGCATCGGCCTGGCCATGGGTGTCCTTGCTTGCGACCGGGTGGTCGCCGGTCGGCGCCTTGGCCGCGTCAGCGGTGGGGTGGCTGTCGGGCTGCGCCACGTCGGCTACGGTGGCGGCGACGGCGCCATCGAACAGCATGCGCGGTTCAAGGGGCATGATCATGGGCGAGACCCGCGCCCGTGCTACTTCGCTAACCCGCGACTTGCGATTGCTCCACCACATGCTGCTCACCCGGCGTCGAACGTTCTTTGAGAGAAAATAAAAACGCCGCGATCAATTGATCGCGGCGTTGGCCTTCATACGAATCACATTGGCGGCACTGGCTGAGCCGTCCTGCCAAAACGACAACTCGGTGTACTGCTGGAACAGGTCCGGCGGCAAAATCGTGCGCCGCGCCTGCAGGCGCACCTTGGGCTGGACCTTGTGCAAGCCGGACACACCCAGCGCCTGGTCAAACTCGGGCGCGTCGTAGACGAGGTTGTCGAAGTCATGCTCAAACCACGGCTCGCCGATAAAGTCGTACACCAGCCGCAGTACCCGCTCCGGGGCCTGACTGAGCAGGTCGTAATCGACGATCAGCAATGAGTCGGCGTGTTCGCCGTAATAGGCTTCCTTGAGCGCCGCCCACGAGAAGCCCACCAACCGGTTGCGCTGCGCCAGGGTTTCACAGCGGCTGTACACCGTGTTGCGCTCGACATCGTCGCCAAACAGCTTGGTGTTTTCGAAAGGATTGGCGCGGTACAGCCGTTCCAGGCTGTCCATGATCCAGGCGACGTTGCGCACGCAGGCAATGACTTTGGATTGGGGAAACAGGTCATGCAGCGCGGGCATGCGCGCGCACCACTGGCGGTTGGTGTCGAACACCACCGGCGTGGAGGCCTTGTCGGCGTAGTAGGAATCGAACAGGCCGCGCAACAGGCGGCGACGGGTATTGGCGTCAATCACCGCGCCAAACTCGCTGCCAGCGCTGCACTGCGCCAACACACCGTTGAACAAGGTCCCTACGGGGCTGCTCATGCCCGCGTGAAAACGCGGGTTCTGCAGCAAAATCGCCGAGAGCAGGGTGGACCCTGAACGGGGCAATCCGGAGATAAAGTGATACTGCAATCCCTTCACCACTTTGTCAGACAAAAATCCATTTGTGGCCGTAGAGTAGTTCAGGATTGCGCGATCAACTAGTGGTCAATTGCCACTATTTTGGTATTCCCCTAATACCGAATGGATATTAACGGCAGCCCTCGGGCTGCGAAGGCTCTGGCCCGCGGCACAGCACAAACAACCGCGCCCGCGCCCCGCCGCCGTCCTGCTGCAAAAGTTGTTTCCAGCCTTCGGGAATCGGCGCGAAATCGTCCGGTATGTCGGTGCTGCTGATCAGCCACACGCGCCGGGTATCGGCGGGTAATGCCGACAAACGGTCGAGGTAAATGCGCCCGCCGTCCTGGTCCACCAGGGTGCCGAAGCCATAGGCATTCGGCCGGGTCGGGGTGCCATCGGGTTTGGGCGGCGTGTAGAGCTGCAATTGGGCATCGGTCTGGTCGTAATACACGTAGCTGAGGTACCACATCATGTCGCTGAGGACGATGCGGTCGTCTTCCTGGTAGTTACGGTTGACGAACTCCACCGGCACGTTGAACTGGTCATGTTCATCCACGGTGAAGTTGTTCTTCAGGCCCAGCAACTCCACGCCCACAAACAGCACGAACAGCGCGGCCCCCAGCCAAGACCGGCGTGCGGGCAAACGGTCGATGGCCAGCGCGACCAGGATCGGCAAGCCCAACGCGTACACGGTGAGGTAGCGCTCGATAAACACCGGCGAGATAAAAGACACGCCGTACACCAGCAGCAACGGCAGCAGGAAGAACAACGCCAGCAGACAGGCGGGCCGTTGGTGTTCACGGTCTCGCCAGGCGGTGACACCCACCACGGCGATCAGCAGCAGCGGAAACAACCAGAACAGCGGTTTCCAGAACCCGATGCCTTCGTCCTGAAGCATGAACTGCCAGATCATCGACGGTACGGAGATCAACGTGACCGGGTCTTCCCAGCCAATATCACCGCCAACCTTGAGCTGTTCGACGTGCTGGATCAGGTCCAGCAAATTCGGCAGCCACGGCAAGTACAGCGCGACGATCACAGCGTTGGCGCACCACCAGGACGGGCGCAGGATGAGGCGTTGGCCAGCCGGCTGGCCGCGGCACAACACCCCCAGGTAAGCCCAGTGCACCAGCACACACAGTGCGGTGAAGTAATGGGTGTAAAAGCCGGCCGTCATCAGCAGCACGTAGGCCGCCAGGTAGCGCGTGCGCTGAGGCTGGCGAATCCAGTAGACCAATGCCAGCGTCGCCCCCAAAAGCCACACAGCCAGCAGCGAGTACATGCGCACTTCCTGGCTGTAGCGTACGGCGGTAGGAAATAACGCCAGCAGCACTCCCGCCAGCACGGCGGCGCGACGAGTGGACACCTGCCGCGTCAGCCAGATACCCAGGCCCACCGCGACCACGCCAGGAATGGCACTCATGCCGCGAATTGACCAGATGCCGTCACCGAACAGCTCGATCCATCCCCGCAGCATGAAAAAATACAACGGCGGGTGTACGTCATGGGCCGCGTGAAACCACAGGTCGGCCATGGCGTATTCGCTGAGCAGCAGGCTGGAGCCTTCGTCACCCCAGATCGCCGAGGCGGTCAGGCAATAAAAACGCACGCCCATGGCCAGCGCCAGGATCGGCACCCACCATAAACGGCTGAGCCAACCAGCACCTTCCCAGGCGCCTTCGAGGCGATTGACTGCGGGAAATACCCCAACCTTGTCGTCTTGTTCTACCACAGACCGTCGCACCTCAATTCCCCTGAAACTGCCCGTTGGCCGGGCAAAACCTGCACACGTGCAAACAAGCGCCACTCTAGGACAAAAGCCCCGGTTTCGCTCGCTGTTTCGCTGCCGACAGGCGGCGCGCAACAGCTGCGTCTACGCTCTGCGATGACACCAGATCGATTGGCGTCACACCCCGTATAGCCCATACAAGGATGAGCGATTCATGGAAGTATTCATCGGCACCATTCAACCCTTTGCGTTTAACTTTGCCCCACAAGGCTGGGCCTTGTGCGCCGGCCAGACCCTCTCCATCAACCAGAACCAGGCATTGTTCGCCCTGATCACTACCACCTATGGCGGCGATGGCGTGCAAACCTTCAAGTTGCCAGACCTGCAAGGCCGGCTGCCCGTCGGCCAAGGCAGCGGCGCGGGCCTGACCACGCGCGTCATCGGCGAATTTTCCGGCACTGAATCCGTGACGGCCACGCTGGTCAACCTGCCGGTCCATACCCACACCGCCACCGCGATCACCGCCACCACGGCGATCCAACTGACGAGCCTGACCAGCAACCCGGTGACAACACCCACCGCCACCAACTCATTTATCGGCGCCTCCGGCGGCGGACCAGGCAGCGCGTCGATCTACTCGGACCAACAGGGCGCCAACCCGGTGCCCCTCCAGGGTGTGAGCACCACGGTGACCAGCCCGACGATCGGCCCGGCCGGCCAGGGCCAACCCATGGCGACCATGAACCCCTTCCTGGCGATCAATTTCAGCATTGCCCTGAACGGCATCTTTCCGTCACGCGGCTGACGCACTGCCTTGGCCGAGGCTCGCGGGCCTCGGCACTTCTGACGTGGAGCCTTCCTATGCTGAACCTGGTCACTCTCGAACACTTTCGACCGTTGCTGGCGCGCACCAGCGTGTTGTACCTGCCGGACGGTTCGGCGCTGCCGATCCAGGTGCAAAGCCTGCGCGAAACGCCGGACGCCACTATGCCCGGCGCCACTCGTGGAGCGTTCAGTGTGCAACTCAACAGCCTCGGCCCGACGGACTTCGTCGATGGCTTATGCCGCTTGCCACTGCCCGGCGCCACCCTGGAACAGGTGTTTGTGTCCCGGGAGCCCGCCATGGGCCGTGACAGCGAGCGCGGTTACTTCTGCATCGTATTCAACTGAGACGGGTACCACACCAACCGCTGCGCGGCGGGCGTCTGCTCCTCGACCCTAAACCCCAGCGCCAGGTAATGCTGGCGCGCCTGGGGGTTGCTGGCCCACACCACCGTGGCCACCGGGCAGAACACCTGCGTGGCAGCTTGCTGCACCCCTTTGAGCACCGCACGACCAAACCCCTGGCCGCGTGCCGCGGGGATAAACGCCAAATACAGCACGCGAATTTCATTGGGCCCGAAGTCTGCACTCAAGGCGCCGATGGGCGTGCCGAGCTTTTCGATCACGTAATGCAGGGCGCCAGGAAAATGCGTGTCCATGCCGGTTTCCTGGACTTGGAATTGCTGGCTGATCACTTCTTCTACCAGGCCTTGCTCGCCGTCGATCCACTGCAAATCCGCCCGCGCCGAGCGGTACAGGCTGTGCAAAAACGGCTGATCACTCGCCCGAGACGGGCGCATTTCCAGCCCCAGCGCCAACGCGCCCTCCTTGTTCATCATCGCGTTCAACTCCTGTCAGAACCCGCTTTCCCGAACCCCCAACGCCGCTGCCCGTCGCCAGGCCACGCCCAGCACTGACTCGCTGCGCCCTTGCAGCACCACCACGCCGCGCAACGGTTGGTGTGGGGTTTCGATCGTTTGCACACTTTTCAACCGCGCGCCGTACTGGGCCTGCACCGGCTCCGGACGCTGGTTTTCATCGCGGCGCACGGCAATCGGCCCGTGGTGATCGGACGTCAGTGCCTCCTGGTCCAGATAGGCCACGCCGTTGGCGTCGATATCGGTCAATTCCACTGCGATGGCGGCGTGCATCGGGTCATCGGCGATAAACCGCCCGGTCGATCCTGGTGCAACCCGCCACAGTTCGGCTTCAGCCAGGTAACCGCGCAGGCGCGCGCCGTCTTCCACCACTCGCGCCAGCACGTCTTTGGGCGACAGCCAGCGACCCACGCTCAATTGCGGCAACACATCGCGTACGGTGCCCGCGTGGGGGGCGCGCAACAGCAGACGCTCACGCTGGGCAGCCAACCCACGGTATTCGGCGAGGGCCTGTGACAGGCGTTGATCGTTGATGCCGGCGTCTGCCGCCGTTTCGCTGCGCCCGGCCTGGCGGCGCATTTGCAGCTGCAAAATCTCCACTTCACGGCGCACGATGCTTTGCCGGGCGTCCAGGTCCGGCGACTCCAGCTCCACCAGCACCTGGCCCTGGGTCACCACTTGGCCATCCACCACGCGCAATTGCTTGACCCGCGCCGCCACCGGCGCATGCAACGCGCTGGCCCGCCCGGCTTCAAGCATGGCGGGCAACTCCACCGCACTGCGCCACGGCACCACCAGCACCAGCACGATCAACGCCAGGCCCAAGCCGCTGAGCAGCACGCGGGGCGCGTGGGCCTGGCTGCGACGGCCCCACCATTCGCGCCACTCCTTGCAAATCGGCAGGAAGATGAACCACACCAGTTCCACCAGCATCAGGAAGATCCCCAGCAGCTTGAAGAACAGGTGATACACCGCCAGCGCAATCCCCAGGAACAACGCCGCCCGCCACAGCCACGACAGGTAGCCCCACCACAGCAACCGCCGTTGCATCACCGGCGACCATGGTTCCGGCGCCGGCTCGCCGTAGCCGAACAGCGCCTCGCGCAGGCGCCAGCGGCACAGGGCAAAGGCGCGGCCTTGCAAATTGTCGACGCCCCATAAGTCGCTGATCAAAAAGTAACCATCAAAACGCATGAACGGGTTGAGGTTGATCGCCAGCGTCGTCAACCACGTGGCGCTGGCCAGCATGAATGCGGCGGTGCGCGCCGGACCGTCCGGCAACAGTGACCAGGCCAGCAAGGCCACACACGCCAGCAGCAGTTCAGCCATCACGCCACCGGCACCGATCATCAACCGTGCCCGGCGATCATTGACCCGCCAGGCGTCACTCACGTCGGTGTAGAACATCGGCAGCAACACCATGAACGCCACGCCCATGCTCTGCACGCGACAACCGGCGCGCTTGGCCATAAACGCGTGGCCGAACTCATGGCATAACTTGGCAAAGAACAGCGCCACACCAAATGCGAGGGCGCCGCCCAGGCTGAACAGGTGCGGGAACGTCGCCAGGAAGCGCTGCCAATCGCGCGCAACCAAAAATATGCCCAGGCCCAGCACGATGGGCAAACCGTAGCGCAACAACCCCGGGCCGAAGCGCGCCAGCCATGGCCAGGCACGATTGAGAAACGCATCCGGCCGCCACAGCGGGATGCGGAAAAACAGGTATTGATGCAGCAGCACCTGCCACAGGCTTTGCTTCTGGGCAGCGGCTTTATAGAGGTAGCTGGCGCGTTGTTCCGGGTCGAGAGCGGCGATCAGGTCGTGGGCGCGCAAGAAACCCAGCAGCTCTTCCACCTCGGAATCGCCCAGCGGCAAGCCCGGCTCGCGGTTGGCGGCTTGCAAGACTTTGTCCGGATCACCCAGCGACCAATGGCGCAGCAGGCGAATGGCCGTAGCGCCCAATTTGAAATAGCGCCCGCGCACCGGGTCGGCCAGGGTCCAGCGGGGCGAACCATCCAGCGCCGGCCCACTGCTGGACAGTTGCAGGTCGTCGCGCAGTTGAGGCAGGTTCATCAGAGGCCAACGCTCTGGCGTAGACCCGCCAGCGGCCGGCGCAACAGGTACAGCGCCAGCGGCGCGCGCTCACCATAGATCTTCGCCGTGCCGCGCAGGCCGATACGCGGCGGCGCGGCATCGAACTGCGCATCCAGGCGATAGGCCAATTGGCCGCCCGGCGTGGGCTGCGCTTCGTAGGCCGCGCGTTGCAGGGTGGCCAGGTAGCGTTGCAATGGGTCGCTGTCGAGAAACAGCGCGATTTGGGCGTTGGGCGCCAGGGCAATCGCATCGCCCACGGCCAGTTCGATGCGCAGCTCGGCCTGACCGGGGTCGGCGATCTGCAGCAAGCGTTCACCGGTTTGCACGGGTTTGCCGGTCCAACGCTCGGCGTCGGCAAAGACCGCAATACCGTCGCGCTCGGCGCGCACTTCGCTGCGCTTGAGCAGCTCACGGGCGTAGTCGCGTTCGGCGCGTTTTTGTTCGACGCGAGCGGCCAGCAGATCAATGCGCGAGCTGGATTCGGCATCGGCGAACGCGCGCTGGGCGTTGGCCTTGAGTTCGGCTTCCGCCACGCCCAGGGCGCGCGCGGCCACATCGGCCTGGGCGGTGAGGGTGGTGCTTTCAAAGCGCAGCAGCAGGTCGCCGGTTTTCACCGTCTGGTTGGGCTTGACCAGGAATTCAGCGATCACCCCATCCAGGGGTGCTGCTACGACCTGACCGGCCAGTGGCACCACTTCGGCTGGCGCCAATACCGACTGGCGCACCGGAATCAGCAGCATCAACAGCAACGCGACCACCACCAGCACCTGGCGTTTGCGCGTCAGGCGCAGGCGCCACGGCCGGCGCGGTTGCAGCGCATGCCAGGCATGGCTGTAGGTGCCGCCCAATTGCGAAAGCAATACTTGCTCGGCCGGGTTCCACGGCGTATCCCGTGCCAACCACAGGCCGCCGAACACTTGGTTTTGAGGGTCGATCAACGGCAACCAGAACACATGGGCGGCCGATAAGCTCTGCCAGTCGGCTTGCACCGCATCGCTCAATGGCTCGGCAGGCACCACCCGCGCCGTCGCGCCCAAACCCTGGGCGTGCAACTGCGCCACCGCCTGCTCGACAAATGCCACGAACGGCGCATTCGGATCGACACTGCTCACCGCCGTCACCGCCTGCACTTTGCCGGCGATCAGCAAGGCGGCATGGCGATAACCGAACAGCGGCTGCCCATCGTTGACCAGGCTGTAGGCCAGTTGCTCGGTGGTACGCGCGGCGCGGGTCTGGCGCTCAAGGTCGAGGAACTGCGCGAACACCCGCTCGGTGTTGCCCGGGATCGGTGCGTTCATTGCAGTTGGGCGAAGTGCGCGGTGCCGCTCATGCCGGCCATCAAGCCTGTGGCATTGGGCAGAGTGGCGACCAACAGCAGCGTCTGGCTGCCCTCATCGATACGCGCGCCGAGGCGCTTGACCGTGGCGCTGAACGCCTGGCCGGTTTCGTCGGGGGTGAAGTTGAAGGTCTGGCCGGGCTTGAGTTTGGCCATCCAGCTTGACGGCACCAACAGGTGAATTTCCAGGCTGCGGTTGTCGACGATTTCCAGCAGCGGCGCGCCCGCCGACACGCTCTCGTAGCGCTGGACCTTGCGCTGCACCACTTGGCCGTCATACGGCGCCAGCACGCTGCAGCGCTTGACCTGCACCTGGTACACCTGGGACTGAGCTTGAGTTTCGGTGAGCTTGGCTTCGGCGCGGGCCACTTCAAAACGCCCGACGGAATTGAGCGCCGCCAATTGCTTGTTGTGGGCCAGTTCTTCACCGGCGCCACGGCTGGCGGCTTGGGCGGCGTTGAGCTGGGCCTGGTAGGCCGAGCAGTCAAAACGCGCCAGGGTGTCGCCTTTCTTGAACGATTCGCCCTCGCTGAACGGCAGCTCGACGATACGCCCCGACAGCTCGCTGGCCAGCATCGCCTGGTCGCGGGCGCGCAATACGCCACGGGCCTCGCTGCTGGCGCTGGCTGCGGCGGCGGCCGGCTGATCCAGTAATGGGTCCTGGGCCAGGGCCAACGGTGCAATGCCCATCCAGCAGGAAAATCCGAACACCCATCCACGTAACGGCTTCATACGATCGACCTCCCTGACGATGTCCGCAGTCTAGGGCAGAGAGGTTAAATTGCCACTACTAAAAATCGGACAAATCAGCATTTTGTGTGGGCATTCACCGAAGAGGCTGTCGGATCAAGCTATGATTGCGGCCCCTCCAAGGACTCAGGATCAAGGACACGTCATGCGCATCGGTTTTCTGTCACCCCTGGCGCTGGCCCTGCTGGCCGGCACTTCCCTGCAGGCCCAGGCCAGTTCCGACGACTCGTGCTACCCGGATTGGCGGGTGTCGCGCAGCAGCCTGGACACCTGCAGCAACCTGCCCTTCCTGAGCCCGGGCAATGACAGCCGGGTGAACCTGCGTTTGTTGCTGGCCGATAAGAAAACCGCACCCTTGACGCCGAATGCCCTGAATGACGATGACCTGGCCCAAGGCTTCGGCCCGGTGCCGTTCCCGGTGTACCGCCTGGCGCACCATGCAGACAACAGCACCGAGCCCGACGACGGCCCGGACGATTCGCGCACCGCTGAACTCGACACCTTGCTCGGCCCGCTGGGCATCAAGCGCGACGAGTACAAAACCGCCGGCGAAGCCTTCCTCAATGGCGAAGGCAGCCGCTGCCGCAGCAACGACGATGACAGCGCCACCGCGTTCATCAGCCAGGTGGTCAAAGCCGACATGCCTGCGCCCGAACGCGAATTGCTGGTCAAGGCCCGCCTGCAACTGCTGACCACCTGCGACTGGGACGGCCCGGTGGTGGCAGACCCGCAACAGATCCAGTCCGCCGACGGCCAAGTGCTGCGCGACTACCTGCAAGCCGCCGCCGACTTCTACAGCGGCCGCTTCGCCGAGGCGTCCAGCGGCTTCACGGCGGCCGGCAAAAGCGCGTTGCCGTGGCTGAAGGAAGCCGCGCAGTACATGACTGCGCGCACTGCGCTTAACAGCGCCCAGGCCAACGCCTACGACGAAGACGGCATGCCGCACCTGGACCGTGTGGATAAGTCCGCCCTGGCCGAGGCCGAGCAGGGTTTCGACAGCTACCTGAAGGCTTATCCACAGGGCACCTACAGCACCTCCGCACGGGGCCTGTTGCGCCGGGTGTACTGGTTGGCCAACGACAACAGCAAGCTGGCCGACGCGTTTGCCTGGCAAATGACCCAGGCGACCGACGCGCAGCGCAACGTGTCGGTGGATGAGTTGGTGGAAGAGGCTGACCTCAAGCTGCTGATGGTCAACAGCGAGACCGTCAAGACGCCGATGATCCAGCTGGTCAGCGACCTGATGGTGATGCGCGGCGGCAACCAGCCGAGCCTCAGCCGTGCAGACATCGAGCAGCAAAAAGCGGTGTTTGCCAGCGAGCCGGAACTCTACGACTACCTGTTGGCGGTGAATGCACTGTACACCGAGCAGCAGCCCGACGCCGCCCTCAAGCTGTTGCCGCAGAACGTGCCGTCGAGCCTGAATTACTTCGCCTTCAGCCAGCAGACCCTGCGCGCCCTGGCCCTGGAAGCCAAACAAGACTGGAAAGGCGCCGAGGCCTTGTGGCTGCAACTGCTGCCGCTGGCAACACTGCCACTGCAACGCGACCAGCTGGAATTGGCCCTGGCGATGAACTACGAACGCAGCGGCCAGTTGGCCAAGGTGTTTGCCGCCAACTCGCCGATAGGCGCCAAGCAGGTGCGTTACATCCTGCTGCGCAACATCGCAGGCCCCGACCTGCTGCGCCAGCAGATCGCCAAGGCCAGCGACCCGCTAGAGCGCGAGACCGCCCAGTTCGTGCTGCTCTATAAAGACTTGCTGCGCGGCCAGTACGCGACATTCGCCGACGACCTCAAGCAACTGCCCGCCTCGGCCCCCGAGGACAAGTTGGGCACCAGCCTGGGTTACATCTACAGCGCCAGCCAGACCTTGAAGCTGTTCCAGTGGAACGGCGACAAGGCCGAGTCGGGCTACGCCTGCCCGAGCATTGCGCAAACCGCCGCCACCTTGCAGGCCGACGGCAAGAGCCCACAGGCGCTGAACTGCCTGGGTGAGTTCATCCTGCGCAACAACCTCGACGGCATGCCACTGGAACAAGCCCGTGCAGCGGGCAGCCTGGGCAGCACCGCGTCGCAGTTCAAAGGCGAAACCTTTTCGCGGCTCGACGGCTACAAGCAAGTGATCGGCAACGCCAAGGCGTCGAAGAACGATAAGGCCTACGCGCTGTTCCGCGCCATCAATTGCTACGCGCCGGCCGGCTACAACAGTTGCGGCGGCGTTGATGTAGAGCCGGCCGTGCGTAAAGCCTGGTTCCGCCAGCTCAAGAGCGGTTTCGCCGACACCCAGTGGGGCAAATCGCTGCAGTACTACTGGTGAAGCACCTGTGGCTGGGCTTGCTCCTGTTGGCAAGCCCGGTGTTCGGCGCCGTCGTTGCCAGCGACTATGACGCCTTCTGGCTGTGGAGCGGCGTGACGCCCCAGCCGGTGCTCAAGCAGGCCAACACCCTGTACATCCTCCAGGGCCAGATCAACTCAACGCGCCGGGCGCCGGCGCGCGGCGTGCAGCTTATCGCCCAAGGCATGAGCGTGCCGCGCCTCACCCGTGGCGAGGTCTGGGTGGTGTACCGCGCCCATACCCTGCACTGGCCCGAGCGGGTCTACACCCAACTGCTCGGCCAGGTGCAACGCTGGCGTGACGCGGGCAACCCGGTGGTCGGCATCCAGATCGACTTCGACGCCCGTACCCAATACCTGCACGAATACGCCGACTTCCTGCGCGACTTGCGCCAACGCCTGCCGGCCGACCTGCGCCTGAGCATCACCGGCCTGATGGACTGGAGCAGCAACGCCGACCCCGCCGCCATCGCCCAGCTCAAAGGCGTGGTGGATGAGGTGGTTGTGCAGACTTATCAAGGGCGGCACAGCATTCCGGACTACGCGGCGTATTTGCCACGGATGAACCGCTTGGGGGTGCCGTTCAAGATCGGGTTGATTCAGGGCGGGGTTTGGAAGGAGCCGGGGTACCTGAAGGGAAGTGAATGGTTTCGGGGGTATGTGGTTTTTTTGCAGAATCGTTGACATTTATGGCAACTCCATGCAAGAAAGTGTCCTCTGTCCGCGGACAGAGGACACATACCTTTGGAGCCCCATGAAAAGTCAAGACATTGTGGTCCTATTCAAATTAATAAGCCTGGAGTTCCAAGCCAAAGGGGAGCGCGTGAAAAAGCGAAAGTTCTCTGTGGAAAAAGAGAACGCGTCCCTCGGGTTTCAAAGTCTTCCGGAATACATTCAAGATTTCGAGACCATTCTACTTTCTTCATTTGATGACTGGCGGGGCTGGGATGACGTTGATGAAGACTCCGAAAAAAGCAGCCAACACAATTACTCGGTGAGGGCTTTGTCTTCTGCACTGGGTCTTAGCAAAACCGAAGTTTCTTCATCCCTGAATCGCTGCAGGGACATTGGATTGATTTACACGAATCACACTGACGGCCTACCTCTGGTAAGAAACAAAGCGCTGCTTGACCTGGTCACCTACAGCATTCGCTATATTTTCCCGGTTAAACCAGGCCCTATCGTGCGGGGTATTCCGACGGCTTTCGCCGCGCCGATCCTGGCAGGCAAGGTCATAAGTGGCGGCGATCTCATTCCCGTCTGGCCAGACGCCTACGGAAAAAGCAAAGGACAGGAAATCACGCCTCTCTACAGAACCGTTCCCGGCGCCGTGAAAAAAGACGAGCTTCTCTACCACTTCCTCGCTCTCGTCGACGCCATCCGCATTGGCGGCCCGCGCGAAACAAAAATTGCTGACGCAATGCTTCGGGAGTGGATCTTGTGACCTCCAACAGAACAATGATGCTGCAGATGCTTGAGGAGGTTGCCGAGGCGCTAGGTGAGACACTGCGAAAGCAAATTGCCTTTGTCGGCGGCTGCACCACTGTTTTGCTCATCACCGACGAATACACGCTGGAGTCGATTCGCGGCACAGACGATGTGGACTTGGTCATTCATTTGACGGGGACCACGGACTGGTACCGACTGGAAGAAAGCCTTAAACCCAGAGGCTTCAAAAATACCGGTCAGGATTCAGTCACCTGTCGCCTAAGGCTCGGCGCATTAAAGGTCGACTTCATGCCCACCGATGAAAAGGTCTTGGGGTTCTCTAATACCTGGTTCGTCGGCGGACTGGAAAATGCCATCGACTACACACTCCCCAACGGAACAGCGATCAAGGTATTCGCCGCGCCCTGGTTTCTTGCCGCAAAGCTTCAGGCTTATCAGGGTCGAGGATGTGGTGACGTCCTGATGTCCAATGACATTGAGGACATCATCGCTTTGCTGGACGGCAGAGAGGAACTTATCGAAGAAGTAAAACGGGCCCCCATTCCATTGCGACACTTCGTAAGTGAGCAATTCTCGGCACTGCTGAAGCTATCAGCGTTTCGAGACGTCATTCAAAGCACGGCCCAGGGCTCAGACCGTGAGACGCTGATTCACGAGCGATTGAGGGCGCTGATCGGATTCGGAGTGTCCGTTTGACTCTGCTCTTGAACCTCAGCAGACAAGGGGTTGGCAGAACAGAAAACCGCGATGCGAGCGGTTCGGCACACAATTCAGGCGCGTGCCTGTATGTGATCGCCGACGGCACCTCAAAACCAGGAAGCGGAGACCTCGCGCGGGCACTGATTCACCACGTGCTTGAGTGTTTTTCCCGTGCAGAACCCTCTGTTGCTTCTTGTCCCGACAATGCCTTGAAACTGACGCTCGGCTCACTCAACGCAGTACATTCAAACCTTTGCCCGGACTTCCCTTTTGCCTCCACCAGCTACCTGGCATTGCTGGTGGTGGGTCAATCGATGGTTTCTATTCACGCCGGTGACTGCTGCCTGGGATACCTGGATAAAGACCAACGAACGATCTGGCTAAGCGCGCCCCACTGTGGGCCAAATTGGAAAGGCGACCTGAGCCACTCATTTATAGCCAATAGCCCCGCCCGTAAACGACTGCTCAACTGCATGAGCGGTCGTCGCCCCCACGAGCCTCATGTTCAGCCATTGCAGGCGAGCATAGAAAGAACATGGGTCCTGGCCACTGACGGTTTCTGGGCCGAACTCTCGGCCGAGCACCAGGCTGGCGCCATCAGAGAGCAAACCCTTCACGGATATGCCACAGATGACGACGCCACCATCATGCTGCTGCGCACGTAAAGCTTCCCTCACCAGTCGTAGGTCAGGCTTGATACGGCGGTGCGCCCTTCCCCGTAGTAGCAATCCAGGTCGCTGGTGCATTGCGACACATAGGTCTTGTTGGTGAGGTTCTGCACGTTCAGCGCCAGTTTCACGCCCTTGAGTTTGAGCGGCGAGCGGCTCAGGTCGTAGCTCAGGCTGGCGTCGTAGACGCTGTAGGACGGCACCGTGAAAGCACCGGCATAGTAATCACCCAGGCTCTGGCGGGCGTAGCGCACACCCAGGCCTGCGCCGAGGCCGGCCAGCGGGGTGTCGCCGAGCACGGTGTAGTTGACCCACATCGAGGCGGTGAGCGGCGAGATGCCTGCCGGGTGGCGGCCCTGGCGACCCTCTTCGTCCTTGGTGTACTTGATGTCGTTGCGCGCCGCCGAGGCGATGATGTCCCAAGCATCGTTGAGGACGGCCTTGGCTTCCAGTTCCACGCCCCGTGAGCGCATGGCACCGCTCTGGGTACTGAAGGTGGCGTCGGGTTCGGTGGTGAGCACGTTTTCCTGGTCGAGCTGGTAAACCGACGCTTGCACAAAACTCTTCTGGCCCGGTGGTTGGTACTTCACGCCCACTTCATATTGCTTGCCGGTCGATGGGTCGAACGGCTTGTGGTCGGCATTGGTGCCGGTCAACGGCAGGAAGGATTCGGAATAGCTGACAAAGGGCGCGAAGCCGTTATCGAACAGGTACACCAAGCCTGCGCGCCCGGTGAAGGCTTCGTCCTTGCTGGCAAAACGGGTGTCCTGGATTGGCTCCTTGTTCACCACGCTGGCCCAGTCATAGCGGCCACCAAGGACCAGCGCCCACTTATCCCATTTGATCTGGTCCTGCACGTACAGGCCAGTCTGGCTCAGGGTACGGTCCCAGCGGTAAGGTTGGCCGTAGTTGATCCGCTGACCATAGACCGGCTTGAACAGGTCGATCACCGGTGGGTTGCGGTCGTACAGGCCATGGAACAAAGAGCCGGAATGGTAGTAATCCAGGCCAAAAATCATCGTGTGCGACAGTGCGCCGGTATCAAATTCGGCCTGGGCAATGCTGTCCACGCCGAACACCTTGTTGTTCTGTGACCAGTCCACGGCATAGCGTTGCAGGTAGCGCTGATCCTGCACGCCGGTGACCGGGTTGGCGACAAAGGCGTAGCCGTGCAACGGCGCGGTGTAGCGGTCGTCGACCTCGGCATAGCGTGCGTTTTGCTTGAGGGTCCAAGTCTCGTTCAGGCGGTGGGACACTTCGTAGCCGAGTACGTATTGCTCGCGGTTGTACTGGTTCACGCCCGGCTCGCCGATAAACAGGTCGCGCTTGATCTTGCCGTTGGGGTTGTTCCACAACGTGCCGGACGCGGGCAGGCCTTGGGCCTCGGGCACGCCTTTGTCTTTCTGGTACTGGGCGAACAGGGTCAGGTGGGTATCGTCGTTCGGCCGCCAGGTGAAGCTGGGGGCAATGAACTGGCGCTTGTTCTTTACATAGTTGATCTCGTCCTGCCCGTCATTGGCGAGGCCGGTGAGGCGGTAGAGAAATTGCCCCTGCTCGTCCAGCGGGCCGCCGAGGTCGATGGCGGCGCTTTTGTGTTCATAGGTGCCGGCTTCCAGCACCACCTGGTGCAACGGGGTTTCGGTGGGGCGCTTGCTGACCATGTTGACGATGCCACCTGGCTGGTTCTGCCCGTACAACACCGACGCGGGCCCTTTGAGCACTTCGATGCGCTCCAGGGAGTACGGCTCGATCTGCAACGCGCCACCGGTGCTGCCGCCGCCGTAAGGCAGGTGCAGGCCGTCGAGGTACAGCGGCGTGGGCGAGAAGCCACGCGAGGTCGGTTCATCGAATAATTTGACCCGGTCGGAGAAGCCGCCCGCCGTCATACCCGGCGTGTAGAGCAAGGCCTGGGTGACGCTCTGGGCACCACGCGCCTTGATCTCGGCGGCGCTGATCACGTTGATGGTCTGGGGAATTTCCACCAGTGCCGAATCCGTCTTGCTACCGGAGGCGCTGCGCGTGGCGACGATGCCATCCACCGGCCCCCATGCGCTTTCCTGCGCTTGCTGGCCGCTGATCTGGGTGGCGCCAAGCTGCACCGGGCCGTCACCAACCAGTGCCTGCACCGACCAACCGCCCGGCGACTGCACGGCCACCAAGCCAGTGCCCGCCAGCAACCGCTCCAGGCCGCTCCCAACGGCGTAACGCCCTTGCAGGCCAGCGCTGCGCTTGCCTTCGGTGAGTGTTGCATCCACCGACAACAAGATGCCCGAGGCGCTGGCGAACTGGTTCAACGCCTGGTCGAGGTTGCCCGCCGCAATGCTGTAGGTGCGTAGCGCTTCAGCGCTTTGTTCGGCGTAAACCTGGGTCGGCACCATCGGCACAGCAGCCAGCAGGCTGACTAACACGCCACGGCGCAGGGCGCGGGCCAAGGGTTGGATTGGGTGGTGCGGCATTGCAGGACTCCCCGTGAGATCGCTTCTTGATTGGCTTTCAAGAGGTATCCCGGACGAACACGGAAAACCGACAAGGCGCCGCAACATTATTTTTGTAGGGTTGGGTTCAGGCTCGCGCTTTGAGGGTGACCCAATAGCGCGTGACGCTGTGTATGTGGATGGGCAGCGAATGCGCCAGGGCGGCGAGGATGGCGTCGGTGTCCGTCAGCGGAAACACGCCGGTGAGCAGCAGGCCGGCCACGGCGGGATCGCAGCGCAACACGCCAGGACGATAGCGGCCCAGTTGCGTCACAAACTCGCCCAGTGGCTGGCGCTCGGCGATCAGACGGTGCTCGGTCCAACTGCTGGCATTGGCGTTGACCGCAGGCAGCGCCGAGCTTTGGCGTTGGTTGAACCACAGGCTGTCCCCCGCGTTCATCTGCACCGCGGTGCCCTGTGCCGGGGTGACGCGCACGCGGCCTTCATACAGATCGACACGGCTACCGTCAGGCAATTCACGCACGGAAAAACGCGTACCCAGCGCCTGCACATCGCCGGCCGGCGTCTCGACGATCAGCGGGCGCAACGGGTCGTGGCCGCTGGTCAGCAGGATTTCGCCACGGATCAGGCGGATGCGTCGCTCACTGGCGCTGAAACGCAAGTCCACGGCACTGTCGCTGTTGAGGTCCAGGCGCGTGCCGTCGCTGAGGGTGAACTGACGGATCTCGCCCGTGGCGGTGTGGTACTCGGCAAACGCCGCTTGCCAGGGTTCGCTGCGCTGCACCAGATAACCGCTGCCGCCCGCCACCAGCAACACGCCGAGCAACTTGAGGGCCGCCCGGCGATGGGGATCCGGGGTGTCACGCAGCACGGCACGGGCACTGTCGGCCGGCACGCCACTGAGGGTGTGTTGCAAGTGCTGAAGGCGCTGCCAAGCGCGGCGATGCTCCGGGTCGGCGGCCTGCCATTGGGCGAAAGCTTCGCGCTGTTCATCACGCAGTTCATCGCCCCATTGCAGCATCAGCCACTCGCTGGCCTGCTCGACAATGGCCGGGGCGATGGGCGCATCGTGTTTCATTCGGCGTAGGCCACCTGGTAGCAGGCGACAATGGCGCGGGTCATGTACTTCTGCACCGAGCTGACGGTGACGCCCAGGCGTTCGGCAATCTGCGCGTAGCTCAGGCCTTCGAACTGCGACAGCAGGAATGCGCGGCGCACGTTGTCGGGCATGCGGTCGAGCATGGCATCGATCTGCATCAGGGTTTCGAGGATCAGCGCACGGGTTTCCAGGGACGGTGATTCCGGTTCCGGTAAGTGCGCGATGCTTTCCAGGTAGGCGCGTTCGATGCGCAAGCGCCGCCATTGGTCGATCACCAGGTTGCGAGCGATCTGCGCCAGGTAGCTGCGGCTTTCCTTGTCGCCGGGAAAACGCCCGGACACCAGCAGGCGCAGGAACGTGTCCTGCGCCACATCGGCAGCGTGCTCGCGATCGCCCAGGCGTTGGCGCAACCAGCCTTGCAGCCAGCCGTGATGGTCGCGGTACAGGAGATGAAGCTGTTGCTGGCCGTCAGTCGCGGTGTCCATGAAAAGCTCAGATACATTATTGAGAGCAATTATCATTACACCTTATTTCGCGACTGACAAAAACTCTTTGCAGATCAGCGTGCAGCCGTTTGCAGTGGGTACACCGATTCCCAGCCGCCACCCAACGCCTTGTACAACCCGACCATCGCCAGCGAAACACCCGTGGAGCTTTCCACCCACTGCTCCTGGGTGGCCAGCAGCGCGCTTTGCACGGTGAGCACGTTGACGAAATCCACCACGCCTTCCACGTATTGGTGCTGCGCGGTGGCCAGGGCGATCTGGTTCTGGCGCACGGCTTCGGCAAGGCTGTCGCGGCGCAGTTGGCTGGCGTTGTAGCGAGTCAGTTGGTCGTCGATCTCATGCCAGGCGCGCAACACGGTTTGCTGGTAGGCCAGCGCCGCTTCCTGCTGCTGGGCTTCGCGCAGGTTCAACATGCCCTGCAGGCGCCCGCCATTGAACAGCGGCAGGCTGAACTGCGGGCCGAAGGCAAAGGCGCGCGAGCCCCATGAGCCAAAGTCCGACAGCTGCATCGCCTGGGAGCCAAGGCTGCCGGACAGCGTGATACGCGGGTAGAAGTCACCCTTGGCCACGCCGATGTTGGCGGTGGCGGCATGCAACCGCGCTTCGGCCTGGCGGATATCCGGGCGACGCTCGGCCAGCTCCGAAGGCAGGCCGATGGCGACCTGGCGCTGGGTTTGTGGCACGGCGGCGTCCTTGGACAACTGCGCATGCAGGGCTTGTGGCGGCTCGCCCATCAACAGGCTCAGGGCGTTGATCAACTGGTCCTGGCGTTGCTGCAAATCCGGCAGGCGCGCTTCGATGGCCGCCACTTGGGCAGCGGCTTCGGCAACGTCCAGATCGGTGGCCACGCCGTCGGCCAGGCGCAGTTGCGAGAGCTTGAGGCTGTGGCGGGCGACGTCGAGGTTCTGCTCGGTGACGGCGCGGGTATTTTGTACGCCGCGCAGTTGGATGTAGTCCTGAGCGGTCTCGGCGAGCACTGACAGCAGCACGGCGCGACGGTCATTCTCGGCCACTTGCAGGGTGGCGTCGGCGGCTTCGGTTTCGCGTTTGACCCGGCCCCAGAAATCCAGCTCCCACGCGGCGGAGAAGCCCATGTCCCACTGGTTGTAGGCCGACCGGCCATTTTCGCCGGACGGGTCGCTCAAGCCCTTGGCGCTGTTGCGCTGGCGCAGGTAGTCACCGGTGGCGTTGACGTTGGGGTAACGCTCGGCGGTGGTCACCTGGCGCACGGCACGGCTCTGTTGCAGGCGGCTACTGGCGAGTTTCAGGTCGAGGTTGTCGGTGAGCGCGCGACGCGTGAGGGCTGAGAGTTGCTCATCGTGGAACACGTCCCACCAGCGTTCTTGTAGGGGGTCGCTGGTCGACCGGCTGTCGGCCTGGCGGCCCTGGGGTTCACTCCATTGCGTCACTTGCGGGCTTTGCGGCGTGTGGAAATCCGGGCCGACCGTGCAGGCGCTCAGGCTGACGAGGCTCAGGGTGAGCCAGGCGATGTGCTTCATTGCTGGGCCACCTCACGGTTTTTTGCCACCGGCTGGGTATCGACGCTGGCTTCCACCGACATACCAACCCGCAGGCGCTCGGCGTGGGCCTGGCCAGGCTCCAGCACGATCTTCACCGGAATGCGCTGCACCACCTTGGTGAAATTGCCGGTGGCGTTATCTGGTTTGACCGACGCGAACGTCACCCCGGTGGCTGGCGCCAGGCTTTCGAGATGGCCGTTGAGCAGCTCGCCATCCAGGCTGTCGACACGCACCTGAACCGCCTGGCCCGCGTGCATGTGGGACAGTTGGGTTTCCTGGAAATTGGCCACCACGTAGGCATCGGCCAACGGCACCACGGCGAGGATCTTGCTGCCCGGTGTCACGTAGGCACCGACGCGCACGGCACGCTCGCCGACCATGCCGTCCACCGGCGCCACAATGCGCGTGTAGGACAGCTGAAAACTGGCCAGTTCCAAGGCCGCCTGGGCACGTTTGAGCCCGCCTTCGGCCGCATCACGCCGGGCGGTGAGGATCTCTACCTGCTTGCGTTCGGCCGCGAGTACGGCAGTGGCATTGGCCAGGCGTGCGGTGGCTTGGTCGATGCGCGTCTTGGCTTGCTGAGCATTTTGCACGGTGCCCGCGCCTACGCCCGCGAGGTGGTTGTAGCGGTTCAGTTCGTGCTCGGCAAAGGCCATTTCGGCGCGGTCTGCCGCGACGGTGGCCTGGGCCTGGGCGATGACCGAGCTTTGCCGCTCCAGGGTGGCCGTGGCGTTTTTCAGTTGGGCCTGGGCGACGAGGGTATCGGCGTCAGCCGCCTGGGCGGCGGCGCGAAAATCGCGGTCGTCAATCAGCGCCAGCAACTGGCCGGCCTTGACCCGCTGGTTGTCTTCCACCAGCACTTCTTTGATGAAGCCCGCCACACGCGGCGCAACCAGGGTGAAGTCGGCGGCGACGAAGGCGTCGTTGGTGGTTTGGCGCTTGCTGCCCAGCACGGCCGGCGCAACCAGGTATACCAGCACGCCCACGGCGAACACCGCGATAACGGAGACGGCAATTTTGTCTTTGCGTTTCATGAGCAATCCTTTTGGCTAGGTCGGTGCGCGCGGTGGAAAAATCCGCGTCGGCATCCAGAAAATCAGCAGAATCAACGCCACCGCGACGGCGGCCATGACGTAATAAAGATCCGACGACGTGAGCACCACAGCCTGTTCGTGCAGGCGGTGCGCAAGGCCCGGCGCATCGGCGTCGGCCAGTGGGGCGTTGCCCAGGCCGTCCACCAACATGTTCGAGTGGAAGTGCAGGCGCCGAGTGGTCAGCACATCCAGCACGGCGGTCGCGATCACGGCGGCCAGGCCTTTGATGGTGTTGAACCAGGCCGAGGCGAACGGCCCATCCATCGGTTGGATGCTGCCGGTGGACAGCATCAGCAGCGGCAGCACGGCCATGGGCTGACCGAAGATTTGCAGCAGGTACAGGCCATAGAAGTCGTCGCGGATCCACGCCGAGGTCAGGTGTGCACTGCCCACGCAGCACAGCACCAACATGCCCAGGCCAATGCCCAGCACCCAGCGGCAATCAACCCAGCGCAGGTTGCACAACGCCGCCACCAACGGCAGTGCGATGAGCTGCGGCACCGCCATCAGCAACATCACCGGCGCGGTTTGCAGCGGGCGATAACCCTGGACCTGCGCGAGGAAGCTCGACGGGATGAGGATCACCGAGGTCAGCACCATCAGCACACCGGCCAACACGATCAATGCAAACGACAGGTTGCGCAGGCCGAGCATCTGCAACTTGAAAAACGGGATCGGTTGCGACCATTCGTTGAGCATGAACAGCACCAGCAACAGCGTGCCGCCGCACAGCAAGCAGGTGATCAGGCCCGACTCGAACCAGTCCAGGCGATTGCCTTGCAGCAGGCCGATCACCAACATGCAGATCGCCGGGAACCCCAGCAGCAGGCCGCGCCAGTTGAATTGCTTGAAGCGTTCCAGGCGCAACGGGTCTTGGGGCAGGCCGTAGGCGACGGCGGCCATCGCCAGCAAGCAAGGCGCGACGATCTGCCAGAACGCCCACTGCCAGCCGACGTATTCGGTCCACAGCGCCGCCAGCGGCGTGCCGAGGCTCGGGCCGAAAGTGGCGGTCAGCGCGTAGCCGGCCAGGCCATACAGCTTGACGTTGGCGGGCAGGAAACGCAGCGCCACGGTCATCAGCATCGGCGGCAGCGCCCCACCCGCCAGGCCTTGCACGGTGCGCAGTACCAACAGGCTTTCGTAGTTCGGCGCAAACGGGCACAGGATGCCCAGCACGGTGAACAGGCCGATCGCGCACAGGGTGAAGCGGCGCAGGGAAAACGTCACCGAACACCAGGGCGCGAAAGCCATGGCCGCGACTGACGTGGCGGTGTAGGCCGCGACCAGCCAGGTGCCTTCGTCAAAACCGATGTACAGCGCACCACGGATATCCGCGAGGGCCACTTTGGTGACCGTCTCGTTGAGGCCGGAGATCAGCACCGCCAGCAACACGCCGACCAGGCCGATGATGATGCGCGGGCCGAACACGGGTGGGCTCATCGCGGTGGGTTTGGCTGCGGCCGCGAGGGTGGGGGCAGCGAGGGAAGTCATGAACGGAGAGCTCGACATTAAAAATACCCGAGCAGTTTAATCAGCCCCATACATGACAAAAAGTTACTTATCGGAAGCTTATAAGTGCGTGAAACGCAATCCATTGATCTGCACACACCCCTCGTAAGAGCCCGGCTTGCCGGCGATGGCGTATTCAAGATCGCCATCGCCGGCAAGCCGGGCTCCTACGAGGGGTGTGGGGTGTGAGATGAGGTTTGTGTCAGGCGGGTTGGGCTTCGAGCCAGGTGGCGTGGCAGCTCTCGCGCATGGTTTCGCGCAGCCATTTGTGGGCCGGGTCTTTGTCGAAGCGCGGGTGCCAGGATTGGGCCAGGACCAGGGTGGGCAAGGAGATCGGCAGCGGGAAGGCGCGCAGCGGCAGTTTCAGGCGATTGGCGCTCAGCAACGCTTCCTTGGGCACCGGCAGGAGCAGATCGGAGTCGGGCAGCATGAACATCGCACCGTGGAAGCCTGGAGCGATCATCGCGACACGACGCTCCAGGCCCTGGGCATTCAGCGCGGTGTCGATCGGCCCGCGGGCCTTGCCACGCCGCGAGATACTGATGTGCGAATAACTGGCGAAGCGTGCGGCGGTGATCTCTTCGTCAAACAACGGGTGATCTTCGCGGGCGAGGCCGACAAAGGTGGTGGAAAACAGGTTCTGCACTTTCACTTCGGGGCTGGCTGGCAGGGTATTGCTCACTCGCAAGTCCAGGCGCCCTTCACGCAGGGCATCATCGTCGGTATCGCCTTCGGGCACGAAGCACAGCTCGCACAGCGGGGCGACACGCTCCATGGTGTCAAACAGACGACCGCCATACACCCCGATAAAAAAGTCATTGGCCCGCACACTGAAGCGGCGGCGCAACGTGCTCAAGTCGACCTGCTCGGCGGAACGAAACAGCACCGCCGCCTGCTCCACCACATTGCGCACCTGGCCTTGCAACTGCAGCGCCTTGGGTGTCGGCACCAGGCCGCGCCCGGCCCGTACCAGGATCGGGTCGCCCACCGCTTCGCGAATGCGCGTGAGGGTTCGGCTCATGGCCGCAGGGCTCAGGTTCATCCGCCGCGCCGCGCCCACCACACTGCCTTCGTCGAGCAAGGCGTCGAGGGCGACCAGCAGGTTCATGTCCGGTAGTTGCATGCCAAGCACTCGTTTTCAGTGGGGGTTACAGCGTACGCAATCCTAGCAGGCTTTACAGGTAGCGCTTGAAAGCACGCGGCAGGTAATCGGCAAAAGCCGCTTGGGGGTGAGCCTGGCACTGACGCACGATTTCCGGCAGGGCGTTTTCCAGCTCATCAGACCGGGACAGGCCATCGTTGTAATCGCTTTTGCCGCTTAATGCCGGAAACATCACCGCGACGCGGGTAATGGCGAAGCTCTTCATGGCAATCAACGGGCGAGTGGGATGTTCACGCCGGAACTGGCTGACCTCTTCGTTCAACGCGCTGCAAGGTTGATAGGTGGTTTGCGTGAAGGTCAGTTGGACGGATTCTTTGCTGGGCGCAGTGGGCGTGAAGATCATGTCGTTCTGCGCCTCGACCACTGCGGGTTGGTCGGCACTCGCCGCCCAAGGTTTGAAGCGCCATTGCCTGGCCGCGTTCACCGCCGCCTCGCCGAAATCAGGCTGTGTGGCGGTGAGCGCCTTGACGTCGCTGACCGTGCCGTCGTTGTGAATCTTCAGGCTGATGCGTGCATGCCCCTGGGTGCCAGCCTGGGTTGAGGGGTAGAGCGGCTTGGGCATGGATACCGCTTGCGGCGTGAACTGGGCAAACACCGAAGTGGACAAAAACAAAGCCGCCGCCAAGACAAAACACCGCATCGCCGCAAATCCTTCTACCGGGTATGCCTGACGTCAAGACGACGTCAGGTTCGGCCGGCATTATCGGGCGCACGCCTGGCAAAGAGCAATCATTCCTATTTAACGCTGCATGCCCCAGCGCTTTACGGTGAGCCGCTCGAAGGTGTCAAACACCAGGTTTTCCACGAGCAGGCCGATCAGGATCACCACGGCCAAACCGGCAAACACCTTGTCGGTGTACAGCTCGTTGCGGTTCTGGAAGATGTACCAGCCCAGCCCGCCCTTACCGCTGGTGGCGCCGAACACCAACTCGGCAGCGATCAGCGTGCGCCAGGCAAATGCCCAGCCGATCTTGAGACCCGAAAGAATCGACGGCAGCGCGGCCGGGATCAGGATGAACAGCACGAAGCGCATGCCTTTGAGGCCATAGTTGCGGCCGGCCATGCGCAGGGTTTCGGACACGCCGAGGAACCCCGAATAGGTATTGAGCGCGAGCGCCCACAACACCGAATGCACCAGTACGAAGATCAGGCTGTTCTGCCCCAGGCCGAACCACAGCAGGGCCAACGGTAGCAGCGCAATGGCCGGCAACGGGTTGAACATCGAGGTCAGGGTACTGAGCAGGTCGCGGCCCAACTGGGTCGAGACCGCCAGCGTGGTGAGGGCAAACGCCAGCACGATGCCAATCAAGTAACCCTTGATCAGCACCGCCAGCGAGATGCTCACCTTGCTGAGCAATTCGCCGCTGAGCAGGCCGTCGAACAGCGCCTGGGACGTCTGCAAAAAGCTCGGCAGCAGCAGGTCGTTGTTCTGATACCGCGCGACGGCTTCCCACAGGATGGCCAGCACGATCAGGATCAAGCCCTTGCGCAGCCAGCCTTGTTGCCACAGGCGCTGGCGCAGGGGCAACTCGCGTTCAACGGGAACGCTGAGCAGCGGTTCGAGGGTGATTTCGTATTCCTGGCGCATGAGCGGCCCCTTCAATAAGCGATGCGGATATCAGCAAAACCCAGCTCTTGCTCGGCCTCGGGCGCTTCGTCGAACAGCAGGCGATGGATGCGCCGCGCCGAGGCCTGGAACTCAACGCCGCCGAGGCTGTGCAGGTCGTACTGATGGCTGTGGATTTCCGCACGCACCCGGCCCGGGTGGGGCGACAGCAACAGGATACGATTGCCCACCACCAACGCCTCTTCGATGGAGTGGGTGACGAACAGCAGGGTGAAACGCACCTCTTCCCAGAGCAGCAGCAACTCTTCTTGCATCTTGCGTCGGGTCAGGGCGTCGAGGGCGGCGAAGGGCTCGTCCATCAACAGGATTTTCGGTTGCATGGCCAACGCGCGGGCGATGGCGACGCGGGCTTTCATGCCACCAGAAAGAGTATGGGGGTACGCGTCGGCGAAGGCGCTGAGGCCGACCTTGTCGAGGTAGTGCAGGGCGCGCTCTTCGGCCTCGCGGCGCTTGAGGGTCTTGGACGCCAGCAACGGAAACATCACGTTCTGCTTGACGGTCTTCCAAGGCGGCAACTGGTCGAATTCCTGGAACACCACGATGCGGTCAGGGCCCGGCTGTTCGACTTTTTGCCCCTGCAAGCGGATCTCGCCTTCGCACGGTTTGATAAAGCCGGCGATGGATTTGAGCAGTGTGGATTTGCCGCAACCCGAGGGGCCGAGGAGCACATAGCGGTCGGCCGGGTCGATCTCGAAACTGACTTGGTGAGTGGCTCGCACCACGCGCTCGGGGGTGCGGTATTCAAGGCTGACTTTGTCCACCGCCAACAAAGGCTGGGGGGTATTCAACGTGCTGGCCGCGTGGCCTTGCAGGGGCGCGTTCATTTCAACTCTCTAGCCGGGAAGTGGGGATCAGAAAGGCGCGTCGCCCTGGATGGTGGTGCGAAACAGCTTGCGTCGCAGGTGGCTCGGGCAGCCGGCCGCCAGATGGATCAGCGAGCGGTTGTCCCAGAACACCATGTCGTGGGGCTGCCACTGATGGCGGTAGATGTTTTCTGGCAACACGCTGTGGGCGTAGAGCTGGGCGAGGAGGTCGCGGCTTTCGTCCTCCGGCAGGCCGACAATACGGGTGGTGAAACCTTCACTCACAAAGAGCGCCTTACGCCCGTTTTCCGGGTGGGTGCGCACGATCGGGTGCACCACTTCGGCGACTTGGGCAAGCTGTTCCGGAGTGAGGGTCGGGCGCCAGTTGCCTTCGAATTTGGTCTCGCTGTAGCGCGCGGTGTAGGAGTGCGCGGCGCTTCGGCCTTCGACCGCTGTGCGCAGGTGCTCGGGCAATTGGTCCCAGGCCTTGTGCATGTCGGCAAACAAGGTGTCGCCGCCCTCGGAAGGCAGTTCCTGGGCGTGCAGCATCGAGCCCAAGCTTGGTAGTTCCTTATAGGAGAGGTCCGAATGCCAGAATTTTCCTGCATCACCCAAGCCGATGGATTGGCCGTTTTCGATGATGTTGGAGACGATCAGGATCTCCGGATGGTTGGCCAGCAGGAACTGTTTGAGCACGTGGATCTGCAGCACACCGAAGCGGCGGCTGAAAGCGATCTGTTGTTCGGGGGTGATGCGTTGGTCACGGAAAACGACGACGTGATGGTCCAGGTGCGCACGGTGGATGCGGGCGAAATCCTGGTCGTTGACCGGTCGGGACAAATCCAGGCCGATGACCTCGGCGCCGACACTGCCGGCCAGTGGGAGAATCTCGAAGGTTTGGGTGGATGGGTTCGCTGTTGGAACAGTAGAGGCGGCGGACATGAGTTCACTCCCGATCAGACAGGAGGCTGACTTTATAGATATAAGAACAGCAATTTAAATACCGTTAGTGAATATCTATAGACGGGAATGTGCTGGCAAAAGCACTGGGCGCTCGGCCATGAGGGAATAAACGGCTGCGGCGAAACGTTTAACACTTATAAGGCAAAAAATGGCTGTAAACACTTAGCAGGACGCCGGTTGAGCCTGGCAACGTAAGACACGATAAAGGCTTGATGTGGGCGTGCGGAGCGGCGTGTTGAACCGCTTACAAGCCGAAACCGTGCCTGTTTGACAAGCTTAGGGGCAGTCTCTAGTGTGCTTTGGATCCAATTAGCCACACCCTTTTGAAAAAGGAGGATAGCGTAACCGTGACGCAGAAGCCGAACCCTTTGAACAGCATCAAGATCAGCGGGCCTATTCCCGCGCACCTTGCTCGCGCCGTGATTGAAGAAACCCTGCGCAATGCCATCCTCGATGGCCGTTTGCCCTGTGGCACGGCCATGCGCCAACAGGAACTGGCCAGCCTGTTCGGCGTCAGCCGCATGCCCGTGCGGGAAGCCTTGCGCCAGCTTGAAGCACAGTCATTGCTGCACGTGGTGACACACAAGGGTGCCGTAGTTGCGCCATTGATCGAAGACAACTCGGCGGAAACCTACGCCCTGCGCATGTTGCTGGAGTCCGAGGCGCTGCGCCTGTCGATCCCGCTGCTGACAGCCGACGATATCGCCGAAGCAGACGCCTGCATCATCGCTTTGGAGCAAGAAAAGGACTACACAGAAATCGGGCGTCTGAATCGATTGTTTCACATGGCCCTGTACGGTAAGGCACCGAACCAGCGACTGCTCAAATTGGTGGAACACGGCTTGAACGAGGAGGAACGTTTTCTGCGTTTCAACCTGGAAGCGATGGGCCTGGGTGAGACGTCCCAGGAAGACCACCGCGAGCTGCTGAACCTGGTGGCACAGAAGAAAACCGAAGAAAGCATCCTGACGCTGCGCAACCACTTGATGCGCGGGATGGAGGTGATCACGACTTATCTCAAAGGCCTGGAAGCCGCCGGCAAGTAAGCCATAGTGGGGTTCTTTCACGCAGAAAGACCCCCGAAAGAAATAACTTCTCAAACAGCGATTCCAACTTAAACAACTTACGATAATGGATCCCGCTCGGTTCCAAGAAACTTCCCACCCGTAGTTACAGCGCAACTTACAAATCAAATCATTTAGAAAAACTTCTAATAAATTCGTATGCACAGAGCCGTAACTAACCGGCTTATCATCTTTTCTTACCAGGCCAGACACTTCTACTACCTCGCACAACAAAGTGCGCAAGGCCTGGCCTGCCCTACCTAATATTCGGCCCTTAAAGCCAACCGCTGTTCTCACAGCGAGCGCAGCAACTTATAGGCATCAACCATGTATCAATCTTTACTTGAACAAAAAAAAATCCATCTGTGCAACCACCCGCTCTTTATTGAAATAACCTCCCGCCCAAAGTTGCAACGGTTCATGGAAAACCATGTATTCGCCGTTTGGGATTTCATGACGCTCGCCAAACGCCTGCAACGAGACCTCACGTGCGTACGATTGCCCTGGCTTCCCCCAACCGACCCGCAGTCTGCTCGCCTGATCAATGAAATCGTATTGGGCGAAGAATCCGACACCCACCCAACCCGTGGCCATTGCAGCCACTTCGAGCTTTACCTGGAGGCAATGGCCGAGGTGGGTGCCGACACGTCGAATATCCATCGCTTTATCGCACTACAACGTCAAGGCACGGACGCCAGCGCTGCCCTGACCATGATCGGCGTGCTTCCCGAGCTTGCGGGTTTCGTCGGCAGCACACTGCACCTCGCCTTGAACGCGCCGCCCCATTGTGTGGCAGCGGTCTTCTTTCATGGGCGTGAGTGTGTCATTCCCGGGATGTTTGAACGCCTCTTGCAACAGCAAGCGCTCCTCCCTGGCCAAGCGCCCGCTCTGCGCAACTACCTTGAGCGGCATATCGAGCTGGACGCCCATGACCACGGGCCCGCCGCAGCACAGATGCTGGAACGCCTGGTGGCGGCCAATCCGAACGACCGTCGGCAAGCCGATGAAATGGCGCTCGCCGCCGTAGAAAGCCGCATCATGCTCTGGGACGCAGTGCGCACCTCGCTGCATGAGGTGCAACCATGAACATCGACGACTACCGCTCCATCGCCGATGACTGGGAGCGCCGCGCAACCATTCGCACCCGCCCTCGCCGGTTGTTGGAAGACGATGACAAACTGATCTACCCGCTGTGTCGACAGCCTTTGGTGCTCTGCGCGACATTTCTGGAGCACTGCCCACAGTGGCGCGATTTTGTGCTGGTGCAGAGTTTCTACAAGTTCCTCAACGACGTGGTGATTTTCGAGACCGAGATCGTCGACAAGACCGCCCGCAGCATTGCCAAGAACCGTTTCCCGCAGCCCTTCCCCCTCGCCTGTCGATACGACGCGATGACCGTCGTTGTCGACGAGGACTATCACGCATTGGTCGCACTGGACTTCCTCCAACAGACCGTGGCGTTGACCGGTATTGCGCCCATCGACATGCCCGAGCAGATCGAGCTGAGCCGCGCCTTGCCGGCAGCCCAGGCGCAGGTGCCTGCACACCTGCGCGACGCCGTGGAGTTGGTCTGTGTGGCGATTGCCGAGAACACCGTGACCCACGACGTGGCGGCGTTTTCCAAGGACACCAGCCTCAAGGCGTCCGTGCGCGGGCTGATGGCCGACCACCTGTTTGATGAAGGCCGTCATGCGCGGTTCTGGACGCACCTTGTGCGCCGGTATTGGCAGGCGGCCAGTCCGGATCATCGCGAGGGTATCGCTCAGGTCCTGCCGGCCTTTCTGTCGCATTACCTGACCAACGACCTGCAGAAGCAGTTCAACCTGCAGTTGATCGACCACATCGATGTCAGCGCTCACGTGCGCACTGCACTGCGGGCTGAGGTGGCGGCGATGGATTTCCCCATCACGCGCCAGCACCCGTTGCTTGGCAATATCATGGGCTTTCTGCACCACAGCGGACTGCTGCAAACACCCTCTGTGGCGCAGGCGCTCTGTGACTACCTGCCGGTGGAGGGGAGGCCAGCATGAGGCGCCTGACCATCACCTACGTTGGCATCAGCAAGGCGCTGGAAGCGGTGCGGCGGGAGCTGGAGCAATACGGGCATGTGACCGGTAGCGAGGCGGTCGACCTCTTGATCGAGGACGGTACCCAGCCCTTGTCCACACACGACGGCGAAGTGATGGGGATAAGCCTGCGCCTGGGCATCAGCCCCGTGACTGAGTGCGGGTTGCCTGCCGTGCAGCTGCGTTGCTATGACCGTACCCAACGCCTGCTCTCGACGTTAGGACCGGTTGAGGAACCCAGCGGCAACGGCCAGCGTCTGCGCCAACAAACGACGCTTGCATTGACCGAATGGGTGGCATTGCAAGTCAGCGGTTTTTCACGCGACCCCGCGTATTTTCGCGCAGAAGCGCAGGCCAATGATTGGCCTGAAGAAGGTTTGCAGGCATTGGAAGCGCTGGCCTTCGTGCATCGTTTCAATCGCACGGCCGACCCAGCGCTGCTGCACCAGGCCGGAACCCCGGTGATCGAACAGCTGCAAGCCAGTCTCCAAGTATTTGCCTCGCGAACGGCCCTGAAGGTTGCAGGTAGCACGGTGACCTATCGCCAACTGCAGGCGCGCGCCCTGGCGATCCAACTGCAACTGCGCCCGATGTTGGAGACCGCGGGAACGTTACCGGTGATTGGGGTCTGCCTGAGAAAGTCCGTTGATCTGTACGCCAGCATCCTGGCCGTAATGGGCTGCGGCGCCGTTTACCTGCCACTGGCACCCGACCAACCTGCTCGCCGCCAACGGGTGATGTTGGAAAACGCAGGGGCCTGCCTGTTGCTGCACGGAGGTACGCATCCACTACGCAGTGAGGTGGCGTCTCTGGATGTCAGCGCAGTCAGCCAACTCGATGCAATGGCAATGCCGTCGCTGATGCTCGTGCGCCCTTCGGCGGCGATGCCGTGCATGGTGCTCTATACGTCAGGGACGACCGGCCAACCCAAGGGCGTGCTGTTGAGCCAGGGTAACCTGGCGCACTTCTGCGCGTGGTTTGGTCGCTGCATGGCGGTCAACGAAAAGAGCCAGGTCCTGCAGTTTTCGCCATTGAGTTTTGATTCCTCGCTGATCGATATTTTCCCCAGCCTGATCGCCGGCGCCACACTGATCGTCCCAAGCGAACACCAACACCGTGACCCACAACAATTACTCGATCTGATTCGCCAACAGCACGTCACTCACGCCTTCCTGCCACCGGCGTTGCTCAGCATCCTGCCATTGGATCAACCACTGGGCCTGGCACACCTGTATACGGGGGGTGAGGCCTGCGAGCCCTATGTGATCGATCGATTGGCGGCACAGTGCCAATTGCACAATCTCTACGGCCCCACCGAAACCGCAGTGCTCGTCACCCACCGAACACTGCGCCCCGGTGACGGTAATCGAAGCCTGGGCCGCCCCATCGCCAACAGCCAGGTGCTGATACTGGATGACGACCTGCAGCCAGTGGATGAAAACGTCATGGGCGAACTGTATATCGCCGGCCCAGGTGTAAGCCTGGGCTATGTGGGCCTGCCTCAACAGTCAGACAGCCCGTTCGTCGAGCTGCAAGTGTTCGGCACACAACCCCTTCGCGCCTACCGCAGCGGCGATCTGGCGAAATGGACAGCAGAGGGCATCGAGCTGGGTGGACGTCGCGATGACCAGGTAAAAATCCGCGGCTTTAGAGTGGAACCCCAAGAGATTGAGCAGTGCTTGCGAAACAGCCGCCTGTATCGCCAAGTGGCCGTGGTGATTGATGGCGATCACAGGATCCTGGGGTTTGCCGCCCAGCCCGAAACGGGAGTCACGGTCGCTTGCCTGGCCGAGTACGCGCAGCAATGGTTGCCCGACCATATGCGCCCCCAGGAGTGGACCGAGCTGCCCTGCCTGCCCTGTTCCGACAGCGGCAAAATCGATCGCAAGGCGTTGCTCGCATCGCCCGTTGCTCGCCGCGTAAATGCCACTTCCACCCCCGCACAGACGCCGCTTCAGGTGCGCCTGGCTGACCTGTGGGGCGAGTTGCTGGGGCTGCCTGCCAAGGCGCTGTCTGTCGATGAGAGTTTCTTCAACTTGGGGGGCCACTCCCTGTTGCTGTCGACTCTGCTGCTGCGGGCCCGCGAGCATTTTGGCCGCAGCTTTTCCCTGAGCCACTTCATTGAAGTCCCGACGATTCGTACGCTTGCGGCGCTCATGGAGAACGGCTCGGCACCCGACGTACTGACAGGCCAAGCGGCATGTGATGCTCAACGGGAATGGGCTGTTGACGCACTGCCCGGCGAGCGTGCCGGTAACCCGCGCCACGTCATCGTCACGGGCGCCAACAGCTTTGTCGGCGTGCATGTTGTCCAGGCACTGTTGGCAGGTGGCGCTGAAAAAGTTGCATGTCTTGTACGTGAGTCGCCCGATCGAACGGCTGCCGCACGGTTTGCCGACGCGTTGCGCGAATACCAGCTGGACCACTTGGACATCAGCCGGGTTCAGGTGTACGCCGCCGATGTCAGCTTGCCTCGGTTGGGCCTGACCTACGCGCAATACAACGGCCTTGCACAGGATTACGGGGTGTTGGTGCACAACGCCGCGCACGTCAACCATGTGATGGACTACGCCTCCCTGGCCCGGGATAACGTCGCGCCGATAGCCGAGTGTTTGCGGCTATGCGAAACCCACTGCAAGAAAGTCTTCAATTTTGTCTCGACACTGTCCGCCTCCAGCAGCCTCGACGTGCAGGGATACGTACTCGAAGCACACGCCGAGCCCACTCTGCCAGTGTTCATCAAAAATGGTTACAACCTGTCCAAATGGGTGGCCGAGCGGCAGTTGCGCCGGGCGGTCGAGCAAGGCGCATGGGTGAACATCCATCGCCCCGGCAACATCAGCTTCAACGCCTCTAACGGCGTCTGCCAACCCCATAAAAACCGCCTGATGCTGATGCTCAAGGGCTCGCTGCAACTGGGCCTGGTGCCTGAGTTGGACATGAACTTTGACTTGGTGCCCGTTGATTTCTTCGCCCGTTTCATTGCCTTCCACAGTGGCGAATTTCACGCGGCAGCCAACGTATTCAACCTGCATAACCCACAACCGTTGAGCTGGGCACACTACCTGGACGCATTCGGCCGCATGGGTTGCATGTTCGAGCGCGTCAGCCTTGCAGATTGGCAACATGCGTTGCGAAAGGTGAGCCAGGACAACGCGTTATTCGGCGTGCTTGGGTTCTACCTGGATAACCTGGAAGAGGACATCAGCGACACGTCGATGATTCGCCATGACAATGCACGACGAGGTGTTCATCGGATGGGCGAACAGTACCCGGAAAAAGACCCGTCGCTGCTGAGCAGAGGGTGCAACTACCTCAGAGCCATAGGCTTTTTGTAAATAGATTCAGGACAACCTCATGAAACCGCTGCAACCCGATACATTAATTCGCAACCCACGAGGGCGACCGATAGTGGCCTCTGTCGTTGTCGCCAGCAATGCCAACCACGTTTGGGGCATGGTGGGCCAATTCGCGCGCTTTGACAGGTTCATCCCAGCGCTGACCCGCATCGAAATGACAGGCGCCGGCGTGGGTGCACTGCGAACGAAGTTTTTCAAGGACGGCCATTGCGTCGTGGAGCAACTCAATAGCCGGGATGAGCATGCCATGCACATGACCTGGACCACCCTTTACAACACCCTTGGGATCGCCAGGCTCTGGGCCGCGATCAGCGTTCAAGCCGCGGGCGCTGAATGCTCGAAGGTCGTGTGGACGATTATTGCCGAGCCCGTCGAGACCGCACAGGCGGGCTTTGAGCAATTTGTGCAGGAGTTTGCCGACAGCGCCCTGGAGAATGTGCGCCGGTTATTCAGCTGAACAGTAGGAGCGAGGCCGCTCGCTCCTACCCGTTCAATCAATGCGTCAGATCTTGAAGCTGTCGACCAGTTGCTTCAGGCGGCTCGCCTGTTGCGACAGTGCATCGCAATCTTTCAGGGTCTCGTTGAGGTTGGCCACGCCCTGCTGGTTCAGCAGGTTGATCTGGTTGATGTCGACGTTGAGGGTCTCCACCACCGCAGTCTGCTCCTCGGTCGCGGCGGCCACCGATTGGTTCATGCCGTCGATCTCGACGATTCGCTGCGTCACGCTGACCAGGCGGGCACCGGCCTGGTTGGCCACTTCTACGCTTTCTTCGCTGGAAGACTGGCTGGCGTTCATGGTGGTCACCGCTTCACGTGAGCCCACTTGCAGCGAGGTGATCATTTTGTGGATCTCCTCGGCAGACTCCTGGGTACGGTGAGCCAGGTTGCGCACTTCGTCAGCCACCACGGCAAAACCACGCCCGGCCTCACCGGCGCGGGCCGCTTCGATCGCCGCGTTCAGGGCCAGCAAGTTGGTTTGCTGGGAAATGCCTTTGATCACATCCAGGATGTGGCCGATGTTATCGGTGCTGGCATTGAGTGTTTCGATCTGAGTGCAGGACAGACTGATCTTCTGCGACAGTTCCGACATCGCCAGGATGGTTTGCTCGACGACTTTGCGCCCATCGTCAGCCTGTTCGCTGGCACCGCTGGCATGCTGGGAAGCATCGGCGGCGTTGCGGGCGATCTCCTGGGTGGCTGCACCCAGCTCGTTGATGGCCGCAGCCACGCTGTTGGTACGCGCACTCTGCTCGTCGGAGCCAATGATCGAGGCATTGGACGAAGCCATGACGCGCTGGGACAGGTCGTGCACTTGACGGGTTGCCGAGGACACTTCAGAGATGGAGGCGTGAATACGCTCGACGAATTGGTTGAACGCACTGCCCACTTCGCCGAACTCGTCCTTGCTGGTGACATCCAGGCGGCGGGTGAGGTCGCCTTCGCCCTGGGCAATGTCTTGCATGGCCACGCCCATAGTGGTCAACGGCCGCAGCAACACTTGAATCAGCAGGCTCAAGAGCACGGCAATCACCACCACAGCGATCAACATGGCAATCAATGCAGAAGTACGGAATTTGCCTAGTGGCGCGTAGGCTTTGTCTTTGTCGATCGACAGACCGATGTACCAATCTGCACCCGGCAAACCGCTGATGGGGGTGAACGACAGGATGCGATCCTGGCCGTTGAGGACGACGTCCTGGTTGACCTTCTCGATTCGCAGGCTGGTGCCCGGGTAGATGTCCTTGAGATTTTTCATCACCTGATCCTGGTCAGGGCTGACGATGACTTGGCCGTCCGCGCTGACCAGGAACGCATGGCCGATACCACCGAAGTCGACCGAGTTGATGATCTTCACCAAGGTCTGCAGGCTGAGGTCGCCACCCACCACACCCAACAATTCACCGTTCTTTTTCACCGGCATGGCGATGGTGACGATCTGCCCGCCCACTGCGGCCATGTAAGGCGGAGTGAGCATGGTTTTATCAGCCGCTACGGCTTGTTTGTACCAGGGGCGCTGACGAGGGTCGTAACCATCGGGCATCTTGGCGTCAGGGCGCTGTGTGAACACGCCATTGGTTTGACCGACGTAGGTGAACTGGAAGTTCGAGGTAAATGCAGGCTGATCGACCAACCCGGGGAGGTCAGCACCACTGCCTTGGTGGGCAACGTTCTGCGCCAGGCTTTCGAGCACAAGGATCCGGCCGCTGAGCCAGTTCTGCACGCTGCTGGCGGTGAGTTCACCGGATTGCTGGATGGACGATTCCAGGTTTTGCTTGATGGTGCTGCGTTGCAGGTAGTCGTTGTAGAGCGTGAATAACGCGAAGGCTAGAACCACGACGCCTGACGCGGCCAACAGAATTTTATGACTGAACTTGAGATTCATTTCATCGACTTCTTTTGCCAAAGGGGGGTGAGCGTGCCGAGTGGAACATTCCATGTAACGGTATAGGCGGACTCTCGGGCCGCTCTATTTCGGTGCACGCATGGCTCATCAGGCTTTCGGCCAAGCGTCGGCAAATCTTAGAAATTTGTGAGAGGCATCCTCTTTTGGCGTAGGAAACCGACAAGCGGTAGCGCTGCACGCTTCAGAGATTGCAAAATCTTTCAGCCTTCCAGACAATGCGACTAATTATCATTTGTGACGTTTGGCCGGGCCTGCGTGAATGCCGTCTTCTGAATACATCCCGTGTGAAAGTGTTGTGCAGACGCTGTACAGCACCCACCACAATTGGCTCAACACCTGGTTGCGCAGCCGCCTGGGAAATGCCGCCGATGCCGCAGACCTGGCGCAGGACACCTTTGTGCGCCTGCTGCAGAAAACCGAACGCTTCGAACTGAAGGCACCTCGCGCATTTCTACGCACCATCGCCCGGGGCTTGGTGATTGATCACTGGCGCCGTGAAGAAATAGAACGTGCTTATCTTGAGTCCATCGCACATCTACCGGAGGCATTGGCACCGAGCGCTGAAGCCCGTGCGCTGGTGCTGGAGTTGCTGGAGGAAATCGCCCTGCTTCTGGAAGGTCTGAAGCCTAAAGTGCGTAAGGCGTTTCTATTGGCTCAGTGCGATGGGTTGGCGTATGCACAAATTGCGCAGCAAATGGGCGTATCGCTGCGATCCGTGGAGCGCTATGTCGCGCAAGGGCTCTATCACTGTTACGTCCTGCGGTATGGCGCATGAATGCTTCCCGGCACGACCCTGACTCCCAGGTCGTCAAACAAGCCATCAACTGGGCGCTGCGCCTGCGTAACAATCGCGCCAATGTGCGCCTGCGTGCGCAATGTGAACACTGGCGTGAGGCCCATACTGATCACGAGTTGGCCTGGCAACGGGTGCAGGCGCTGCAGCAGGAATTGAACAGTCGACTGACGGCGATCCCCGGCGCACATGTGGCGTTGGAAAACAGCGCGCAGGGGCTCGATCGCCGGCAGGCGCTGAAGGTGTTGTCCGGCATTGTATTGGTGGGTTCGGCAGGCTGGATCAGCAGAGACCTGGTGGGTTGGCAACGCTGGACGGCCGACTTCGCCACCGCCACGGGTGAACGGCGCAGTATTCAATTGCCGGATGGCACGCGTCTGCAACTCAATACCGACAGTGCGGTGGACCTGAGCTTTGACCCTCAGCAACGCCTGATCACACTCTTGCGCGGGGAAATCCTGGTCAACTGCGGCGCAGCAGCGCCAACGCCTTTGTTGGTGAAAACCCGCCACGGCCTGTTCGAAGGTATCGACGGGCGCTTTACCCTGCGCCAGGAGCGCGACTGCACACGGCTGAGTGTGGTCAGTGGAAACGTCGCCATTCACTCTCCGCACACGGTCGATGGGTTATCCACCCAGGCCCACTCAGGGCAGGACTACCTTGTGAACCAGACGCAAGTCGTCGTTGCTCCACCTCTGGACTTGGATGCAGGGGCATGGGCTGACGGGCTGATCATCACACGAGGCATGCGGCTTGAGGATTTCCTGGCAGAAGTGAGTCGTTACCGACCGGGGCATCTGGGTTGTTCGGCCGATATTGCCGATTTAAGGCTGTCGGGCGTATTCCGCCTGGAAGACACCGACCAGCTGCTGGCGATATTGCCGAAGACGCTGCCGGTTCAGGTGCGCTATCGCACACGTTGGTGGGTGAGCCTGGAACGGGCGGTCTGAATTGTTATGGGCTGCATCCAGTTTTTTTGGCGGTTTTTTTCCGTGAGTCCGGCTTAGACAGTAAGCCTCTCAAACTGCCCTCACCGGCCTCTACGGACCTTGAACATGACTGTACGTTTTCAAAACGACTCCTTTGTCTTTCCCCACCCTTTGCTAGCCAAAGCCATCCGCGCCGCTTTGTTTTCGACGGCGTTGGGTATGGGTACGCTGCCGACTGTCGGCTTCGCCGCGCAACCAGGTACCGAGCAGATCAACCGGCACTACGACATTCCTGCCGGTCCTTTGAGTGAGGTACTTAATCAGTTTGCCCGTGAGGCGGGTATTACCCTATCCAGCACGCCGTTACAGACTCAGGGCAAACAATCGAGCGGCCTACAGGGTGACTATTCGGCCGAGCAAGGTTTGAATCACGTGCTTATTGGCTCGGGGTTGCAGGCAGATTCACAGGACGGTGTCAGCTTTGTTCTGCAGGCGCAGCCGGAAAGTAGCACGCTGACGTTGCCTACCACGGACATCAGAGGCTTCGCCCTGGGTAATGCCTTGGGCAGCATGGACGGTTACAACGCGACCCATAGCCAAATCGCAACCAAGACCAGCACCGCGCTGCTTGAAACCTCTCAAACCGTTTCAGTGGTGACGCGTGAACAGATGGACGACCAAGGCTCCCAAACCGTCGCGCAAGCCATGCGTTATACGCCTGGCGTGCTGACCAACCCTTATGGCGCAACCCATCGTTATGACTACGTGGCCATGCGCGGTTTCAATGACGGATCGGTCGACAACATTTACCTGGATGGCTTGAAGTCCATGGGAGACAGCGGCACCTACAGTACGATGCAGGTGGATCCGTATTTTCTCGAACGGGTCGACATTCTTAAAGGACCGTCGTCCGTGCTGTACGGGCGCAGCTCACCGGGTGGCCTGGTGGCGCTGACCAGCAAGAAACCACTGTTCGAGTCTTATCATCAGGTTCAGGCGACAGTCGGTAGCCGCGGGCAACGAGGCATGGGTTTTGATTTCAGCGGGCCGGTAGATGACGACAAGCGTGTTGCCTACCGACTTACCGGGTTAGCGGACAAGTCCGACACTCAATTCGACCATGCCAAGGAAAAACGCTTTGCGTTGGCGCCTACGCTGAGTATCGATTTCACTGAGGACACTTCGCTGACGCTCCAGGCATACCTGCAACATGACCCTGATGGCGGTTATCACGGTGGGATGCCGGCGGATGGCGCATTGCATCAACGCAATGGGCAGCGGATTTCCAGCCACTTTTTTGAAGGTGAGCCAGGGGTCGATGGCTATAAACGTGACCAGCAATCGTTTGGTTATCAGTTTGAACATCGCTTCAACGATGTATTTACCGCCCGACAGAATTTCCGCTACCTGGATTCCAAGGTGCAGCTGGATCAGGTGTACGCCTACGGCTGGACCACGCCGACCAGTAATGAGCTGAACCGCTATTACTCGGGAGGTGATGAAAAGCTGCATGCGTTCATCATCGACAACATGCTGCAGGCAGAATTTTTTACCGGTGCGACTAAGCATACCCTGCTGATGGGGGCGGATTATCAACGCCGCAAGACCGTGGTGGACTGGACCAGTGGGTCGCTGCAGCCGATCAATGCGTTTAATCCGGTCTACGGCAATTCCGCTATCAGCTACTACAGCCCAACCAGCTACCTACGGCGGCTGGAACAGACTGGCGTCTACCTGCAAGATCTGATCGAAATGGACAAATGGCGCTTCTCTCTCGGGCTGCGCCAGGATTGGGTGCAGACGTCGGATGAAAACCGCATCGCAGAAGCAAACCGCCCTGTGGGTACTGAGATCAGTGACAAACGGACCAAACTCACGGGGCGTGCAGGGGCGCTGTATCTGTTTGATAACGGCTTGGCGCCCTATGTCAGCTATTCAGAGTCCTTCAACCCGAACTCCTATTCCGATAGCGCCGGTAACCCCTTGGCTCCGACAGATGGGACGCAGTGGGAGGCCGGTTTGAAGTACCAACCGCCAGGCACGGATAACCTGTTTACGGCGTCCTGGTTTCGCATCGACCAGGAGAACCTGGCAACCAAACTGCCGCAGGAGAACTTCTATCGGGCTGTAGGCGCTGTTCGCTCCCAGGGGCTTGAGTTGGAGGCTCATATGCAACTGACCGATAACCTGAAGCTTTTGGGCAGCTATACCTTTACGGATATCAAGTACTCCAAGTCGATGGTGAGTACGTTGAGCACGGCTGACAATCTGATTGAGAACAAGGGCAACTCGCCGACCCAAGCACCTCGTCACATGGCCTCGGTTTGGGCCGACTATAAGTTCAATAGCGGCGCCTTGGATGGCTTGCGCCTTGGGGGTGGGGTGCGGTACGTCGGATACAGTTGGGCGGATGCAGAAAACACCATGAAGGTGCCTGCCTATACGTTGTTTGATGCTTCGGTGGGTTATGACTTGAGTAAGGTAGGGTTGAAAGGTGTGGATGTGCGGCTCAATGCCAATAACCTGACTAACGAGACCTATGTTGCTTCGTGTGCGAGCCTGAACTTCTGTTACCTGGGCGAGGAACGTAATGTGAGTGCGACGGTAAGCTATCAGTTCTGAACCATGAGTGACTAAAAAGCCAGCGTCTGATTTCAGATGCTGGCTTTTTTGTGTTTGCCGATTGGGGGCTGCCCTCGTCGTTTAAGGGCTTGGACAATTCGCGTCCTTAAACGACAAAACCCCTGTCTGCGTTAGCAGACAGGGGTTTCGGAATTCAATCTTGACGATGACCTACTCTCACATGGGGAAACCCCACACTACCATCGGCGATGCATCGTTTCACTGCTGAGTTCGGGATGGGATCAGGTGGTTCCAATGCTCTATGGTCGTCAAGAAATTCTGTATACCAGCCCGTTGTGTTAACAACGTCCCGGTGAAATTCATGGACTTCTACATAAACAAAACCCCTGTCTGCGTCAGCAAACAGGGGTTCTGGAATT
>NZ_JACAOY010000013.1 GCF_013385985.1 Pseudomonas sp. B6002
CGACTCCCACATAGCGTTTATCGAACACGAGCTGGATGGCTTCCATCAGAGCCTGGCGGAGTATCGCCAGCAGATGGGCACCTGGTACGCGCAGGCGTTGGATTCAGCCAGCCATGCCGCTGATTTGCCTTCGCTGTTGGGCATGGAGCGGGTGTTGCGGGTGGGTGATTCGCAGATCTCGGTGAGTGTGTCCGATGCCGATTTTTCGACCGTCACCCATTGCTCGCTGGGCGGCGAGCTGAACATCGAGAGCCTGTTCGAATCGGTGTATGACGTGCCGATCGGCAACATCCCGGTTGAGGTAATCGGGCTCGATGACGGCACCTCCACCGTGGTCATGCTCGATGAACACGGCAAAGGCTCACACCACTGCGCGGCGGGCAAGCGCTATCAGGTGCGGGTGCGAGGGAGCGTTTCCGAGGAACAGGTGGAGGCGCTGTTTGCCTCTTACGCGGGGCTGACGGCTGACCTGGAACAGTGGCTGCGGTCGCAATGGTCTGGGTTCAAGCCGCACTGGGAACGCTCGACCGCCAGCGCCATTGGCAGCGGTGTTTTGGCTGGCAGTTGGGCGGCGATCAAAGAGGTGTGGGACAGCATCAAGCGGGTCCAGGCGATTCTTGAAGACCCGCTCAAGTTCGCCGAGCAGCTGGGCGATCAGGCCGCCAAGTTGGCGCAATTGGCCACCGACACGCCCAGGGTCATGGAGCAGGCCATGCTGCTGGCCAGTGACGAGGCGGCGCTGTACCTGATGCTGCGCACGGCGATGCTCTGGCTCGACGCGCTGCCCCCCGGCGAGATGGCCGAGAAGGCAGCCGGGTTGGCGGTGTCGTTGTTGATTGATCTGGTGATTGGCGCGGTCTTGACCATCGCATTACCCGCGGCGGGCGTGGCTTACCTGGGGTTGCGCCTGGTCAAGTACGGCGCGCAGATCCTTGATGCGGCGGTGGGTTTTGTTAAGAGCCTTTTGGCGATTTTGACGAAGTTCATGCACGCGGTGGATCGCTACAAGGCCGTGGCGGTTCGCGGCGTGGTCGGCGGGCTGAAACAAGGCACGATGCAGATGCGCTGGCGGGCTCGGCAGAACGCGGTGTTGAAGCAGAAAGAGCATGTGGATGACGTGCCTGCGTCGGGGAAAAACCAGAACGGCGATGCGGCGACGTGTTCGGCGACTACGTGCAAGAACGGCTGCCCGGTGTCGATGGTTACGGGCGAGGAATTGCTCACCCTCACCGATGGCACGCTCGATGGGATGTTGCCGTTTGAGTGGACGCGGCTGTATCGCACCAGCGCTGTGGAAGTGGATTGTGGGTTGGGGTTTGGTTGGAGTCATGCGCTGGCGCATCGGCTGGTTGTTTCCGGCGACTCGGTGGTGTGGACGGATCATGAGAACCGCTCGACAGAGTTTCCGCTGCCCACTGCCGCTCGCCCCGCGATCACCAACAGCTTGGCCGAAGCGGCGATTTATCTGGGGGCCTTGCCCGATGAATTAGTGCTGGCGCAAGGCTCGCGTTTCTACCATTTCGTTAATGGTTTTCTGACAGCGATCAGCGATGCGTATGACAACCGGCTGCGTATTTCCCGGGATTTCAGGGGGCGTATTGAGCGGGTGGATAACGGCGTCGGGCGGTCGCTGTTTTTGCGCTATTCGTCTGGCCGCATCGTGGGTGTGGACTACCAGATTCACCGGGCTGAAGGGCCGGGTGAGTTTGTCTGGGTTACCGAGTACACCGTTGTTTCCTACGCCTATGACGACCTTGGCCGACTTGTGTGTGCGACTAACGCTGTCGGTGAAAGCGAGGTTTATCGCTACGACGATCAGCACGTCATTCTTGAACGCCAGTTGGCCGGTGGGGCGAGTTTCTTCTGGGAGTGGGAAAGGTCTGGCAAGGCGGCGCGCTGTGTTCGGCACTGGGCCAGCTTTTCGCAGATGGACACCCGGTATGCCTGGGATGACAACGGGCAGGTCACGGTGTTTAACGCCGATGGCAGCCAGGAAGTCTATGTGCATGACGGGCGTGCGCGGCTGGTGCAGCGTGTTGATCCGGACGGTGCCGAGCACTTCAAATCCTACGATGACAAAGGCCGGCTGACGGTTGAGCAGGACCCACTGGGCGCGATCACGGCCTATCAGTACGACGACGCTGGACGTTTGGTGGCGCTGTTTCCGGGGGACGATGAGCCGACCTCCTACGAGCATGACAATGGGTTCGTACGGGTTGTAAGGCGCGGTCAGGCGGTCTGGAAATATGAGCGAAATGACAGGGGCGATATCACCCGCAGGATTGATCCTGAGGGCCACAGCACCGACTACAGCTACAACAAATATGGGCAGCTGACGAGGGTTTGGTTCCCGGATAACAGTTGTCAGCGGCTGGTGTGGAATGAGCGGGGGCAGCTGCTTGAGGAGCATCTGCCGGAGGGCGGGATCAAGCGGTATCGCTATGACGACCTTGGCCGCCAGGTGGCGCGGGAGGATGAACATGGCGCGCTGACCCAGTATCAGTGGGACAGCGTGGGGCGCTTGGTTCGGGTGGTGTTGCCGGGGGGAGCTTGTAGGGAATACAGCTACAACCCTTACGGAAAAATCACCTCTGAGCGGGATGAGTTAGGCCGCGTTACTCGTTACGAGTATGCCGATGGGCTGCACCTGATCAGCCGTCGTATTAATTCCGACGGCACCCAGGTCAAGTATCGCTACGACAATGCGCGGTTGTTGCTGACTGAAATCGAAAATGAAGTCGGTGAAACCTATGGATTGCAGTACTACCCCAATGGCCTGATCCAGCAAGAGATAGGGTTTGATGGCCAACGCACGGCCTACGTCTACGACCTCAACGGCAACCTGCAGGAAAAGACCGAACACGGTGACGACGGCAGTCAGCTAGTCACCCGCTATGAGCGCGATCCTGCCGGCCGCCTTGTACGAAAAACCCTCCCCGACGGCAAAACCGTCGACTACACCTACGACCGCCAGGGCAACCTCCTCGGCGTCGAAGACGGTCACTGGGCGCTGGCTTACGAGTACGACAGCCAAAACCGCCTCACCGCCGAACACCAGGGCTGGGGCACCTTGCGCTACGGCTACGACGCCTGCGGCCAGTTGCAAAACCTGCGCCTGCCCGACAACAACCGCCTGGTCTTCAATCACGCCAAAGGCGGCCACCTCGCCACCGTCGAGCTCAATGGCGAAATCCTCACCTCCCACCTGTTCAAAGCCGGCCAGGAACACCAACGCCAACAAGGCCAACTGCTCAGTCACTACCACTACGACGATCAACAACGCCTGCACGCCCACACCGTCACCCAGCAGGAACATCACCTCTACGCACGCCACTACACCTACGACAAGTCCGGCAACCTCACCCGCCTGCTCGACACCCGCAAGGGCCAGCACGACTACACCTACGACCCACTGAACCGCCTCACCCGCGCCGACCATTCCCAGGACCTGCAAGAACGCTTCGCCCACGACCCGGCCGGCAACCTGCTCATGCAAAACCGCCCCGGCCCGGACATCGTGGCGGGTAATCGGCTGATGATCCAGGGGGACCGGCATTACGACTATGACGCTTTCGGCAATCTGATCCGTGAGCGGCGTGGGCGTGGGCACGCACTGGTCACCGAATACCGTTATGACTGTCAGCATCGGCTGATCGGTATCACGCAACCCAACGGACAGACTGCTAGCTACCGTTACGATCCGTTTGGGCGGCGGATCAGCAAAACCGTAGATGACATAACCACGGAGTTCTTTTGGCAAGGCGACAAGCTGATTGCCGAGCATCACAAGGACCGGCATCGCAGCTACCTCTACGAACCCGGTAGCTTCAGGCTGCTGGCTTTGCTGGAAGGCTTCGGCCCCAAACAAACCAAGCCCTTCCACTACCAACTGGATCACCTTGGAACACCACAGGAGTTGACCGCCCCCAACGGTGAAATCGTCTGGTCCGCCCACTACCGCGCCTATGGCGAAATCAGCCGTCTGGACGTCGGAAAAATCGACAACCCGCTGCGCTTTCAGGGCCAATACTTCGATCAGGAAAGCGGGCTGCACTACAACCGCCATCGCTACTACAATCCGGATATTGGTCGTTACCTGACGCCGGACCCGGTGAAGTTGGCGGGTGGGATCAATGCCTATCAGTACGTGCCGAATCCTACGGGGTGGGTAGATCCGTTAGGTTTAAGCACATGTCCTGGAGGCGATGGCTGCAAGCCAAGCACCACAAATCCATCTCCCACGGAAAGTGTTAATCACGGAGAACCTGCGCTACCGCAACTGACGCGTGCGCAGCGACAGGCAAGAATTGATGAGCTTGCTGAGGCTAACGCCTATAGGCGTCTAGACGAGCTTGAAAAGGCCATACCTGATGCACACTTCTTGGAAAAACATGGAGCTCAAACATCATTAGAATCCCAGCTTGAGCGCGTAATAACGGCTAAAAACCCGACAACCGGCGAAATCGAGATTTTCGATACAGGAAGGAGAGCGGGCCTGCCAAGACCGCCAAGTGCTGCCACGCACTTCCTTAGCCACAGAGATCAATTTAATGCAATTGAACGGGCAATTTTGATATTTAAACTAAATGGCCGAGCGCAGGCTCCGATACCAATGGACATGGGGAAAATTATCGGCGAAGGTTATAAGAGAGACGGATTAGAATATGGAAGACAAGCCAAGGCCACCGTACACTTAAATAGCGACGGATACCCAATTACAGCGCATGCAGAATTTGACAAATGAAAAACAAACCAAATCTCGAAATACTCAAAGGCCTTTTGTTCACATATTGCACGGAAAACAACAAAAATTTAGAGCGAGAAGAAATCATAGTTTCAAAAAACGTCAACAGTGAGACTGAGCTCTCAGAGCTTTTCAATATTTTAACAAAGCCGGAATTCCTCTCATACAGAGAGGATGAACAGATTTGGTTTATAGATACCATTGAACTATACCTTTCAAAAGGCGATGACTTTGAGGCCGTATTTTATCTGTTCGACACATACTTTGAAGATGAAATAACGGACAAAAGACAATTCATGAAAGTACTGCTTGAAAGCCTCAAGCGCTACAGCAGCGAGGCAAAAATTCAATCAGGGACAATAAAATAAAAACATTAAATCTTTCAAGCATTAAATAAACATCCTGACTCGATCACTTGCCACTTTCCCACGTGAGCATCCAATGCTGAAATGCCCCTTCATGAAAGCTCCATACATCCCCAGAATTTCGCACGTATTAGGGGCACTATCGATATACGACCTTGAAGAAACCAAAGGTGCGGCCCTATGGAAGTACGACCCTAACAATGCTGAACAGCGGAAAATAATAATTAGAGAGTTTATTTTAAAAGAGCTGTTATACCTATCCTACAGACATAGATACGTCCTGATCTCCTTGCTTAAAGACGCACTAAATAGTCCAGACTATATTTTCTCTAAAGAGTTCGAGAGCAACTACGATGAACACACAACCATGGCTTGGGACGAAACCGAAATCATCGACCCCCGAGGCTTCTTCGCCGACATCTACCGACTCGCCAATGAGGTCTGGAAAGACGACCTCCAAAAAGCCAGTCTTGAAGACCCATCAACGTGGTAACCCCCATACCAGCAAACGTAATCCACACCCCCTGTAGTGAGCGAGCTTGCTCGCGCCGGGCCGCAAAGCAGCCCCAACCCAGACGCCGCATTTCTTCAGGCAGATTTGCGTGGATGGATTAGGGCTGCTTCGCAACCCAGCGCAGGGCAAGCCTGCTCACTACAAGGACTAGCGTTTGCTCAGCTCCATGATCATCCGGCTCAGCAGGTAGATACGCGGTGCCACACTTTCCACTTCCGCATATTCCTCTGGCGTATGGATGTTGCCACCCACAATCCCAAACCCATCCAACGTCGGCGTCCCGACCCCGGCTGACAGGCTGGCATCCGCCGCGCCGCCGCTGCCTTCAACCGTGAGTTTCTTGCCCAACTCGCCATAAATCCCCTGGGCAATCGCCACCAGCTTGTCCGACTCAGGCGTCTGTGGCATCGGCGGCAGGCCGCGCTGCAACGACGTCTTCACTTCGGTTTCCGGGATCAGCTTGTTGGCCGATACCCGCGCCAGGTCTTTCTCGATACGGTCGAATTCTTCCGGCAACGCCGCGCGCACGTCGGCCTTGGCAGTGGCTTGATCAGGGATCACGTTGACCCGGTCGCCCGCCTTGAGCACGGTGAAGTTGATGGTGGTTTTCTTCTCTTCATCCCCGAGCTTACCCAGTTGCAGTATCTGATGGGCAGCTTCCATTGCGGCGTTACGGCCCAGCTCTGGCGCGACGCCGGCGTGAGCGGCCTTGCCTTTGACTTCGACCACGGCGGTCGCGCTGCCTTTGCGCCACACGACCAAACCATCGGCTGGGCGGCCGGGTTCCAGGTTGAGGGTCACGTCGTGGCCCTTGGCGGTTTTGCGGATGAGGTCGGAGGCGGTGTCAGAACCGGTTTCTTCGCTGGCGTCGAGCAGGAAGGTGATCTGAGCGTAGTCCTTGAAGCCTTGATCCTTGAGCACTTTGAGCGCGTAGATGCCGGCGACGATGCCGCCCTTGTCATCCATCACGCCCGGCCCATAGGCGCGACCGTCCTTGATGTGGAACGGGCGCTCGGCGGCGGAGCCTTCCTTGAACACGGTGTCCATGTGGGCCATGAGCAGGATCCTGGCTTTGCCGGTGCCCTTGAGGGTGGCGATCACATGGCTATTGTTGGCCGCTTTGTCCGGCACCAGCTCAATGGAAAAACCCAGTTGCTTCAGCTCGTCGACGGCAATGTCACGCACTTGGGTCAGGCCTGGCTCGTAGCCAGAACCGGAATCGATATTCACCAAACGTTCCAGCAGTTTCAGGGCGTCGGGCTTGTACTGCTCGGCCTGTGCCTGGATCTGTTTGTGGGGTTCGGCGCTGTAGGCTGGCACGGCAAAGGACAACGCCAGGGTGGCGGCCAGCAGGGTACGGGAGAAGGTGAAGAGCATGAACCGATCCTTGTTTTTGTGATGAGGTGCCGCAACACCCTACCCCACTAAACCGACCGTAACCAACTCCCCTGTACCGAACTGACCCGGTTGCGCCCGCTGCTCTTGGCTTCGTACAACGCCTGGTCGGCGTCGTTGAGCCAACTGGTGGAATCGGCGTGGTGCGCCTGGTAGGGCGCCAGGCCGATGCTCAAACTCACGCGCAACGTCGGGTCCTGCGCATAGGCCAACGCGTTGAAGCGATCACGCAAGGCGTCCATCACTTCGGTGGCGCGGTTGAGCGGCATGTCCGGCAGGATCACGCAAAATTCATCACCGCCATAACGCCCGGCCAGGTCGGTGGCGCGCAGGTTCTGGCGCAATACCTTGCTGAGCTGGCGCAGCACGATGTCGCCGGTCACGTGGCCGTAGGTGTCGTTGATGACCTTGAAGTGGTCGATGTCGATCAGCGCAATCGCAGCGCCTGCGGGGCCGCGACGGCAGCGTTGGAATTCGATTTCAAGGTGGTCTTTCCACGCGCCGTGGTTGAGCAGGCCGGACAGGCTGTCGGTACGGCTCAGGGCCAGCAACTCGCGTTTGTGCCGGGCCAGGGTCACGGCCTGGCGGTAGCAGATCCACCCCAGCGCCAGGGGATACACCATCAGGATCGGCAGGCACGCATAGAGCTGTGCCGAAGTGGTGACGGCGATGAAAGCCGGAGTAAAGAGCAGCAACGATGTACCCATCCCCAACGCCTGTGCCACCCAGCCGGCAAGCATGAAGCGCGGCCCGCCGATGGCGACGTTGTTCATGGTCATCATCGACAGGGTCGTCACGCTGGGCAGCGGGTTGAAGTGCATCGCCCCCACCCAGAACCCGCCGCAGAACGAATCGAACAGCAAGTTGCGACGCTCACTGCGCAACGCATGGGCGGCGCGCAGCGACAGGCGGAACGCCAGGTGTGGCCAGACAAACGCGTTGATCACCATCCACACCCAGACCCAGGCAGGCGGATGCAACGGGTACATGCCAAACGCCACGCACACAAAACCGAGCGTCAGCCCCAGTGTGCGCGACTTGTACAACCGTGAAGCGAGCGGAAGTCCATTTCCTCCGGCAGCCGTCATGGTGAGGGTGTGATCCTTGATGAATGCCTGGAGTCTATCAGGGGGGCGTCAAATCGCCACTACCGCTCATAAGCCCGATCAATGCGTCAGACCACGCGCCAGCATCAACGCCACGCCCACCAGCAGCACGGCGGTCGCCCGTTGCAGCATTTTCTGTCGTTGGGGGTTTTCCAACACATGCTTGATGCGCTGGCCGAAATAGCAGTACAGGCAACCGCTGATGAACTGCAGCACCAGGAACGTCAGCCCGAGGATCGCAATGTCAACCATCGAGCTGTGCCCCCCGCTCCCGGCGAACTGGGGGAACACCGCGCTGAACATGATCAGGGTCTTGGGGTTGGAGAAGCCGGTCAGCAGCCCTTTGCCGAACCGGCTGCGCGCCGCCTCCACATGGCCGATCCGGTCGATCGCGATGCCGCCGCTGGTCCACTGTTTGTAAGCCAGGTGCAGAATGTACGCCACGCCCACCACCTGGATGACCTGGGTGATCACCGGGTAACCGCGGACCAACTCGGAAAAGCCCACGGCAAAGATCAGGATCGAGATCAGGTACGACACGCTCGCTCCGATCTGCGCCGGGATCGAACTACGCAAGCCGTCCCGCAACCCCAGGCTCAACAGCATCAGGGTCATGGGGCCGGGGCTGAAGGTCATGGCTGAGCAAAACAGCAAAAAGTAGAGAAACGAAGACAGGGTTAACGCGCTTGTCATGACCATGTACCCGAGGAAGAGAGCGCGCAGTCTAGGCAAACGGCATTGCACAAGGCAGGTAAAGTCAGGCCTAATCCGGCCGAACTTTACCGGTAAAATCATCGGCAAACGCAAGGAAGGTTTATGTTCGTATCCGCCATTGCCTTTACGCCAGGCACCCCAAAAGTGCAGCAGATTGTCGAGGCGTTCAGCCAGGCCATCCAGAACGGCGAATGGGCCCCCGGCAGCAAGTTGCCGTCGGTGCGTGAGCTGACTCAGGTTTTGGGCGTGAGCAAGTTCACCCTCAACGAGGCGCTGGACCGGCTGCGCGGGCGCAACCTGCTCACGTCCAGCCAGGGCCGTGGCTACTTTGTGGCGATGGACACCGTGCGCCCGACCAGCGCGAACTGGGTCGACCTGCTGCCCCAGGATTTGCTCAGCGTGTTGCGTCGCCCCCTGGCCACCGTCGGCGCCGAACTGCGCCCCGGGGGCGGCCACCTGCCGGAAGACTGGCTCAACAGCGAAGCCATCCGCCAGGCCATGCGCAGCGTGGTGCGCGCGCCGTCGTTGCGCGTCGCCGGGCTGGGCACACCGGCCGGGCTGCTGCCGTTGCGCCAGGCCCTGCAACAGAAACTGCACGCTGAAGGCGTGTCGGTGCCGGTGGAACAGATCATCACCACCCCCAACACAGTGCAGGGCCTGGACATGCTGATGCGCCTGCTCGCCCGCCCCGGCGACACCGTGTTGCTGGACGCGCCGTGCTATTTCAACTTCCACGCCAACCTGGCCCTGCATGGGGTCAAGGTGGTGACCCTCGAGCGCCGCCCCGACGGCTTCGACTTCGCGGCCCTCGAACAGCTATTGGCCGAGCATCGCCCCAGCCTGTACCTGACCACCGGCGTGCTGCACAACCCCACCGGCCACTCCTTCAGCCCCAGCCAGGCATTTCGCCTGCTGCAACTGACCCGGCAGTATCAATGCCACATCATCGAGGATGACCTCTACGGCGACTTGCACCCTAACCCTCCCCCGCGCCTGGCCGCCCTCGCCGGCCTGGACCAGGTCACCTACCTGTCAGGTTTCTCCAAGGTCCTCAGCGCCAATGCGCGGGTGAGTTACGTGGTGGCCGCACCGCAACTGGCGGCCAACCTGACCAACATGAAGCTGATGAGCGGCGGCATTACGTCGGAGCTGTTCGAGCAGATCGTGTACCGCATGCTCAGCGAAGGCAGTTACGCCAAGCATCGCAAGCGCATGGTGCAGCGGTTGCTGGAGGCCGGTGGGCGTGTCGAGCAATGGCTCAAGCGTTGTGGGTGCCAGCTGCCGATGGCGTATGAAGGCGGGATGTTTATCTGGGCGCGCCTGCCCCAAGGGGTGAACGGCGAGCAGTTGGCCCAGGACGCCTTGAAGCAAGGACTGGTGCTCGCGCCGGGGGTGCTGTTCGGTTATGACCCGGCCCATCGCGACTCGATGCGCTTCAACGTGGCCCACAGCGATGAGCCGTCGATGCAAAAGGTGTTTGAAGCCCTGTTGCTCAAGGCTTCGCGCGGCCCTTGAGCATGCCGTGGTTGACCAGCAAGGTGCGCATGGCATTGCGGGTAATTCCCAGCAAATCTGCGGTGCGCAGCTGGTTGAAGCCACAGAACCCGAACGCCTCGCGCACGATCAGGTCTTCGATGTCGTGCAACAGCGTGTCCCCTGGTACTTCGAACAAGCGCAACAATTGCTCGCGAATCACCTCTTGGGGAATGCGCGGCGCGCCGTTGTTGACGCTGGCGTGCATCGCGCTGAGGCCGGCGGAAAACTTGAGATGGCTGGGCATGATCGGCTTGTCGCCGGCCACCAACAGCGCCAGGTGCACCACGTTTTCCAGCTCGCGGATGTTGCCCGGCCACGGGTAATCCAGCAGGGCTTGGGTGGCGGATTCAGACAGCATCGGTTCGGCAATCTTCAGCTTGGCGCTGTACAGCCGACGGAAGTGTTCCACCAGCGGCAGGATATCCAGCGGCCGTTCACGCAGGGGCAACACCTGCACCTGGGCGACGTTGATGCGGTAGAACAGGTCCAGGCGGAAATTGCCCGCTTCCACGGCCTGTTCCAGGTCGATGTTGGTGGCGGTTACCAGGCGAATATCGATCTTGATCGGCTTGCGCGAGCCCACGCGCACCACTTCCTGCTCCTGCAGCACCCGCAGCAACTTCACCTGCAGGGGCAGCGGCAGGTCGCCGATTTCATCGAGGAACAGCGTGCCGCCGTGCGCCTCTTCGAACCAGCCACCACGCCGGCCCACCGCACCGGAAAACGCCCCGGCCTCATGTCCGAAGAATTCGCTCTCGGCGAGGGTTTCGCTGATGGCGCCGCAGTTCACCGGCACAAACGCCCCGGTACGCCCGCTGGCGCTGTGGATGTAGCGTGCCACCAGCTCCTTGCCGGTGCCGGTCTCGCCATTGATCAACACCGGCGCTTCGCTGGGGCCGACGCGCTTGAGGTAGTCGAGCAGTTGCAGCGAACGCGGGTCGGAAAATACCAGGGCCTTGGCGCGGATCGACAACGGGTCTTTTTCGCCCTGGGGCAAAGTCAGGATCGGCGTGGGCTGCCCGTGGGGACGGTTCATGAACAATTTCCCGGCGGCGAGGATGGAGAATGATGGGCAACTGTACTCATCACCGGTTATAACCAGAAATACTTAAAATTCATTAGCACATAACCGACATGATCATCGGCGAAAGCCCACCTGAGCTCAGTGGTGAAATTGAAATCGCCATCGCTGGCAAGCCAGCTCCTACAGGGGGCAGCGCAAGGCTGGATATCACCATCAATCCCGTAGGAGCCGGCTTGCCGGCGATCGCGTCCTTGAACACAACGATGATCTTGCGGCCACCATCGCTGGCAAGCCAGCGCCTGCAAGCGATGGCGTCCGTAGCGCGTAAAGGTACCGAACACCCCCTCTGTATCGGCTTTTTTGCGTCGTCGTGTATCTCCCCAACGCCAGATACACTGCAATACAAAGGGCACAAGGCAAGGCCTCGGGCAGTGGCTAGACTGCGCACCATTGACTACTTATTGAGGAAGGCAGCATGGATCATGTCGATCACATCCTGATCGTCGATGACGACCGGGAGATCCGCGAACTGGTGGGTAATTACCTGAAGAAAAACGGTATGCGCACCACCGTGGTCGCCGATGGTCGGCAGATGCGCAGCTTCCTCGACACCACCCCCGTGGACCTGATCGTGCTGGACATAATGATGCCCGGCGATGACGGCTTGCAGCTGTGCCGCGAGCTGCGGGTGGGCAAGCACAAGGCCACGCCGGTGCTGATGCTGACCGCACGCAACGACGAAACCGACCGCATCATCGGCCTGGAAATGGGCGCCGACGATTACTTGGTCAAGCCTTTCGCCGCCCGCGAATTGCTGGCGCGCATCAACGCCGTGTTGCGCCGTACGCGGATGTTGCCGCCCAACCTGGTGGTCAGCGAAACCGGGCGGTTGATCCGTTTTGGCCGTTGGCGCCTGGACACCACCGCCCGCCACCTGCTCGACGAAGACGACACGCTGGTGGCCCTGAGCGGTGCCGAATACCGCCTGCTGCGGGTGTTCCTCGACCACCCGCAACGCGTGCTCAACCGCGACCAGTTGCTCAACCTCACCCAAGGCCGCGACGCCGACCTGTTCGACCGCTCCATCGACCTGCTGGTGAGCCGCCTGCGCCAGCGCTTGCTGGATGATGCGCGGGAACCGGCCTACATCAAGACCGTGCGCAGCGAAGGTTATGTGTTCTCCCTGCCGGTGGAAATCCTCGGGGCTGACCAATGAATTTCAAGTGGGGCTGGCCGCGTACCCTGGCGTCGCAGTTGTCGCTGATCTTCCTGATCAGCCTGCTGTGCGCCCACGGGTTGTCGTTCAGCGCGCAGTTCTACGAGCGCTACATCAGCGCGCGCACGGTGATGCTGGGCAACCTGGAAAACGACGTGGCCACCTCGGTGGCGATCCTCGACCGCCTGCCCGCCAATGAACGCGCCAGCTGGCTGCCGCGCCTGGACCGGCAGAACTACCGCTACCTGCTCAACGCCGGTGAGCCCGGCGAGCCGATGCGCAGCGACGATGTACCCATGGCAGCCACCTCGATCAGCGATGCGCTGGGTGAGCACTATGCCCTGACCTTTCGTGACATCCCCGGCAAGCAGAAGCACTTCCAGGCGCACCTGATCCTGGCCGACGGCAACCCGATCACCCTCGACGTGCGCCCCGCCGCCCAGCCCGTGGCCTACTGGTTGCCGGTGGTGCTCATCCTGCAACTGGCGCTGTTGCTGGGCTGCACCTGGTTTGCTGTGCGCCTGGCGATCCGCCCGTTGACGCGCCTGGCGCGTGCCGTGGAAACCCTCGACCCCAACGCCCACCCCACGCCACTGGACGAAAAAGGCCCCACCGAAGTGGCCCACGCAGCGGCGGCGTTCAACGAAATGCAAAAGCGCATTGCCGAATACCTCAAGGAGCGCATGCAGATCCTCGCGGCGATTTCCCATGACCTGCAAACCCCGATCACCCGAATGAAACTGCGCGCCGAGTTCATGGAAGACTCGGTCGACCGCGACAAACTGTGGAGCGACCTCGGGGAAATGGAGCACCTGGTGCGTGAAGGCGTGGCCTATGCGCGCAGCGTCCATGGCGCCACCGAAGCCAGCCACCGCATCAACCTCGACGCCTTCCTCGACAGCCTGGTGTTCGACTACCAGGACATGAACAAACAGGTCAGCCTTACCGGCAAGAGCGCGGTGGTGCTCGACACCCGCCCCCATGCCCTGCGCCGGGTGTTGGTGAACCTGGTGGACAACGCCCTGAAGTTCGCCGGTTCTGCACAACTGGAAGTGGGCTCGACGGCGGGTGGCGAGTTGTCGATCAAGGTGCTCGACAACGGCCCGGGCATTGCCGAAGACGAGTTGAAACAGGTGATGCAGCCGTTCTACCGGGTAGAAAGCTCACGCAACCGCGGCACCGGCGGCACCGGGTTGGGGCTGGCGATTGCCCAGCAACTGGCCGTGGCGATTGGCGGTTCACTGACCTTGAGCAACCGCCCGGGCGGCGGGTTGTGTGCGCAGATCACTATCAACCTGTAGGCGCTTGCCTGCGAAAGCGGCGGCACAGCTAATAGTGATGTCGCCTGAACCACCGCCTTCGCAGCCTCGCCAAGGCTCGACAACTCCCACAGGTGGCCGGGTCCATCCTTTGAAATGCCGTCAAATGTGGGAGCTGGCTTGCCTGCGAAAGCGGCGGCACAGCTAATAGTGATGTCGCCTGAACCACCGCCTTCGCAGCCTCGCCAAGGCTCGACAACTCCCACAGGTGACCGGGTCCATCCGTTGAAATGCCGTCGAATGTGGTAGCTGGCTTGCCTGCGAAAGCGGCGGCACAGCTAATAGCGATGTCGCCTGAACCACCGCCTTCGCAGCCCCGCCAAGGCTCGACAACTCCCACAGGTGACCGGGTCCATCCGTTGAAATGCCGTCGAATGTGGGAGCTGGCTTGCCTGCGATGGCATCAACGCGGTGTACCTGAAAAACCTGGGCGCTTGCATCGCCGGCAAGCCGGCTCCTACAGGGATCTGTGGGCGGTCAGGCGCTTGCGGCGGTGGACGGTTGCAACTGGCGCTGCGCCAACCAGATTTCTTCCTGCAACCACTGGCTGAACACCTGCAATTGCGGCAGGTCCGTTTGCTCCGGTCGCGTCACCAGCCAATAGGATTGGTGCCCTTCCACGTGCACGTTCATCACCTGGGTCAACTGCCCGGACGCCAACTCCGCCGCCACCATGTGCCAGTCGGCAATGGTGATGCCCAACCCATCGGTAGCCGCACGAATGGCCAGGTCCAGCAGGTCAAACTCATAACCGCCCTGGGTATCCACGCCATGAATGCGCGCCGCGTCCAGCCAGTGTTTCCAGGTGAGGTAGCGCTGGTCCTCGCTGGCCAACACGTGCAGCAGGGTCATGCGATTCAGGTCCACCCCATCGCTGCATTCACGGGCGTACAACGACGGCGCGCACACCGCGATATGCCGCTCTTGCACCAGCAGTGAACTGTCCAGGCCATCCCATTCGCCATTGCCGAAACGGATGGCGCAATCCAGTGTGCTGGTCTGGGCCAGGCTGTCCTGCAAACAGGTGGTGATGCTCAGTTCCAGCTCCGGATGGGCCTCGCGCAAACGCCCCAAGCGTGGCATCAGCCAGCGGCTGGTAAAGGTCGGCGGCGCATTCACGTGCAAGCGATTGGAGTGGGTTTTCTGCTGGATGCTGCGCACCGTCAGCTCGATCTTGTCGAAAGACTGGTGCAACGCCCGCAACAGCACGCGCCCGGCGCTGGTCAGCTCCAAGTGGTGGTGACGGCGCTCCAGCAGGTGCTCGCCCAATTGTTCTTCCAACTGCCGTACCTGGCGACTGACCGCGCTCTGGGTCACGTTCAACAGCTCGGCAGCCCGGGTAAAGCTGCCGGTACTGCCGGCCACTTCGAAGGCTTTGAGAGCATTGAGACCGGGCATTTTGCGTTTCATGGAGGGCACTCGACAGCGGCTGACAAGAAAACGAAATCCCACGACGCCGCGGGAAAATTCGCACACAACATACCTTTTTGTATCGGGCCAGCGGTAGCACCCTCTGCCGGCGATGAAAAACCGACAAAAACCCTCCCTGTCGTTTTCCAGCGTATTTCGTCGCTCACGCATAAATAGCACGCGTATTACGCATGCACACTAAGACAATTAAGCATTGGTCGCAGACGTACCACAAAAGTTAGTCTGCCCTACAACTAACCCATCATTATTCGCCGCTTATTAAATCGGGGCCTCGTCATGTCGAACACCGTTGTTTCATCACGGCGAAGTATTGGCCTGTTGGCACTGATATTTACCGCCTGCAATGCCACCACCCACGGATTCAGTATTTTTCTTTATTCGGCGTTATTACCGCAGATCCGCCAGGTATTTGAACTCAGCTACAGCCAGGCCGCCCTGATTGCCGCGCTGTTGCAGCTGTTCTACATGGGTGCCTCCATCGCCAGCGGCATTGCGGCGGCGTGGGTCAGCCCGCGGAACATGGTGCGCCTGACCATGCTCCTCAGCCCCGCACTGCTGGCGTTGGCCGTCGCCACGCCCTGGGTGGTGCCGTTCGCGGCATGCCTGGCACTGGTGTCGGCGTGCGCGGTGTCGAACTGGAACGCAATCGCCGCCCTGGCGCGGGAGGTCATCCCGGCCACGCATCGCAGCCGTGTGCTGGGGCTGGCGTCCTCGGGCGCCGCCTTTGCGATCTGCCTGAATGGCGTGTTGATCGCGCTGTTGCAAGGCCTGTCGTTGCGCCAGTTCTGGTTGATCTGCGCCAGCCTGACGCTGTTGGTCACGCTGCTGACGCTATGGGCATTGGCCCCGCATACCGAGCAGGCACCCCGTACCGCCGAAGCGCCGGCCTTCAACCAGGTGTTGAAACAGTGGCTACGCCTGTGCCTGGAACACCCCGTGGCCATGCAGATCGTGTTGCTTAGCGGGTTTATCGGCGCCATCAGCGGGCCGTTTCTGAATTTCCTGTCGGCGTTTGTCAGCGACCACCTGCACGCCAGCGCGGCGGTGACGGGTTCGATGTGGACGCTGATCGGCCTCGGCGGCGCCGCTGGCGGCTTGATGCTCGGCGCGTTGGCCGATCGCTGGGGCGCACTCCGCGTATTGGCACTGAGCATCGGCGCCTTCGGCCTGGCCATGCTGGGCCTGCTATGGCACCCCAACCTATTGCTGGGCTGGCTCGCGGCCGGGTTGTTCGCGCTGTTCTACTTCCCGTCCTGGGGCTTGATGGCGGCCTACCTCAGCGCCCGCCTCAACCCCGTGCAAAGCCTGCAAGTGGTGAGCCTGAGCATGGTCAGCTATGGCCTGGCCAGCGCTGTGGCCAATAGTTTGTGCGGCGGGCTGCTGCAAGCCAGCGGCGAGTTTGCAGTGGTGCACGCCTGGATCGCCGCCTGGGTGCTCGCCTGCCTGCTAATGCTCAAGCGCATGGCCCATCGACAGTTCGCCGTGACGCTGCCGCTCCACATACCCTGAGTGCCCCAGCTGGCGCTGCAGGATCTCCACCAACGCCTCAACCTCCGGCACCTGGCAACCGGCCGGGCGCCAATACATCAGGCGCGCCGGCGCAATCGGCGGGAAGCCCTGGCGCTCATCCAGGATCTGCCAGCCCGTCGGCACCAGCCGCCGCGCCATCACCCCGACCGACAAGCCTTGCTCGATGGCAACTGCAATGCCGCGCGGGCTCTGGCTGGTGTACACCACCTGCCACGAGCGCCCTGCCCTGGCCAACGCCTGCACGGCATTCGCCCGAAACGCACAGCCCTCGGCGTACACCGCCAGCGGCACCGACTGGCGCCCCACGCAGCTCCAGCTCGGCGCCGCCACCCACACCAACGGCTCATCGCACAGGTATTCACCGGGTTGCAGGCCGGCGTGTTCCACCCCCAGCACCAGGTCCAGCTCACCGCGGTTGAGGCGGCTGACCAGCGCCGTGGACATTTCACAACAGATGTCCGGGCGCACCTGGGCGAACTGCGCCTGGAAGTCCTTGAGCATGCCGCCCAGGCAATAGTCGGCATAGTCCTCCGGCATGCCCAGGTGGATGCACACCTGTTCATTGGGCAATTGCGCCGCGCTGACCGCCTCGCCGTGCAGCTTGAGGATCTGCCGCGCGTAGATCAGGAAGGTTTCCCCGCCGGGGGTCAGCCCGACGGAGCGGCTGGTGCGACGGATCAACGGCGTGCCGACGATCTCTTCCAGGCGCTGCAAGCTCTGGCTGACCGTCGACTGGGTCTTGTGCAAACGCTCGGCTGCGGCCGAGAAACCCTGGCACTCGATAATTGCCACAAACACTTTAAGTAAACTGCCATCCAATTCGCCTGACATAACTATCGCCCCTGCCGATGGATTCGATCACAACTTGTAATTTCCCCTTAAAACTCATTTACGCAACTATCGACTCAACACAACAACCTCATTCAGGAGCCGTGTATGAGTCTTAAACTTGCCGATGCCGAAACCGGTGATATCAGCGACATCATTAATACCGAGCTGTATCCCATACATGATTCGGGCCATGTTCAATTACAGGCATTGATCGAACATGCCCGCGCCGAACTGGCCGAAGACGGCTGCTGCCTGCTGAAGAACTTCCTGCGCCCCGAAGCGCTGGAACAGGCGCGTCTGGAAGGCCTGGCGCTGTCAGACAAAACTTTCTTCTCGGTGCGCAAGGTCAACGCCTACTTCACCGAAGACGACACTTCCCTGCCCCAGGATGACCCGCGCCGCACATTCATGGAGCGCACCAGCGGCTTTGTGACCCGCGACATGATCGCCCCCGACGCGATCATCCACCGCCTGTACGTGTCGCCGATGATGAAGCGCTTTATCGGCGCCTGCCTTGATGAACCGGAGATTTTCGAATACGCCGACCCGTTCGCCGGGCTGGTGATCAACGTGATGCCCGAAGGCACCGAACAGCCTTGGCACTTCGACACCAACGAATTCATCGTCAGCATGATGACCCAGAAGCCAGAGGCCGGCGGCCTGTTCGAATACGCACCGATGATCCGTTCGCGCAGCCAGGAAAACCTCGGCGCAGTGGGCCAGGTGGTACGCGGTGAAGACCGCTCGCGGGTGCAGGAACTGGAGCTGAACCCCGGCGACCTGCAGATCTTCAAGGGCCGCTTCTCGGTGCACCGCGTTACCCGCGTACAAGGCGCCACCGAGCGCAACACGGCGATCTTCGCCTACTCGGAAAAGCCCGGAATCATCGGCCGCGCCCAGCGCACCAAGCAGCTTTACGGACGCCTGTCCGAAGCCCACCTGCAAGCCGAACGCAACCTGGTGCGCAGCGACCAGTTGCTCGACTGATTCGCCTCTCCCCCCCAAAAAACTAAAAACCGTAATTGCCCTGCGAGGAACACCCATGAGTCTGTCCGGCCCGAACCGTAACCCCGCCGACTGCGAACCCACCCATGACGAGATCCAGCAGATTCAGCTGGACCGCCTGCAACGGGTGCGCAACGAACTGAAGAAACGCGACTACGCCGCCTGCGTGCTGTTCGACCCCACCCACATGCGCTACGCCACCGGCTCGCGCAACATGCAGGTGTACTCGGCGCGCAACCCGGCCCGCTACGCCTTTATCCCGGCAGAAGGCCCGGTGGTGATCTTCGAATTCGGCGGCTGCCTGCACCTGGCCGAAACCCTTAACACCGTGGACGAAGTGCGCCCGGCCAAGGCGATTTCCTATTACTTCTGCGAAAGTTTCCTGGGCAACGTCACCGCCGATTGGGCTGCCGAAATCGACGAACTGGTGCGCAAGTGCGGTGGCGGTAAACGCATCGCCATCGAAAGCGCCACCTCGGCCGCCGCCTTTGAACTGCAGCGTCTCGGCTATCAGGTGTTCGACGCCCAGGAACCGCTGGAGCGCGCTCGCTGCATCAAGGTGCCCAACGAATTGAAGATGATTCGCGCCAGCCTGCGTGCCACCGAAGCCGGGGTGCGCCTGATGGAAAGCAAGCTGACCCCCGGCATCACCGAGAACCAGTTGTGGTCACACCTGCACCAGCACGTGATCGCCACCGATGGCGACTATGTGGAAACCCGCCTGCTCTCCTCCGGCCCGCGCACCAACCCGTGGTTCCAGGAATGCAGCACGCGCCCTATCGAGGCGGGTGACCTGGTGGCCCTAGACACCGACGTGGTCGGGCGTTTTGGCTACTACGCGGACTTCTCGCGCACCTTCCTGTGTGGCGACCAGGCCGCCACGCCCAAGCAGCAGGAGCTGTACAAGCTTGCCTACGAGCAGGTGCAGACCAACGTCGAAATGCTCAAGGCCGGGCGCAGTTTCAAGGAATACGCCGAGATGGCCTGGAAGATCCCCGACCATTACAAGAACAACCGCTATTTCGCCCTGGTGCACGGCGTTGGCATGACCGGTGAATACCCCTACGTGGTGCACCGCGAGGACATCGACGCGCTGGGCTACGACGGCGTGTTCGAAGCCGGCATGACCATCTGCGTGGAAAGCTACATCGGCCACGATGACGGCGGCGAAGGCGTGAAGCTCGAAGAACAGATCTATATCCACGAACACGGCATCGAGTTGCTCTCCGATTACCCGTTCGATCCGCGCCTGTTGCCGCGCTGAACCCGTCTAGCCCCACAGGCGGCCCTGGGAAGGACCAGTAACATGCATTTATAGAAGGTTACTGCGCAGAATTTGTCGTTTGTCGATCTTTGCGCAAATGACAAAACTGCGGGCATCTCTAATAAAAACAACATGAGAGCTGCCCTATGTCCTACCTCATTGCCCGCCTCCTGACTACGTTGCGCCTTGTTCTCCTGCCGGCTTCACAGCGGTCCGTGCTGCGCCTGATCGGCGCCTGCCACTGACCCTTGCGGTTCAACAAAAACGCATATTCGCAAGTACCGGAGAGGCTTATGAAAGACTTGACGACCCTGGACGGCAGCCTGCCGCATCCAGCCGTAAACGACCTGTGTGCCCAAGTGCAAAGCGGCGAGATCAACCGCCGCCAATTCCTGCGCACCGCCGCCCTGCTGGGCGTTACCGTGGCCAGCGCGTCCACCTTTATCGGCTCGGCCCTGTTGGGCAACGATGCCCGCGCCGCCGATGGCACGCCGGCCCGCCAGGGCGGCAGCCTGCGCTTTGCCTGTGCGATCCAGGAGATCCAGGACCCGATGCTGATCACCTGGATCGAAGCCTCGAACCTGTTGCGCAACTCCCTCGAATACCTGACCTGGGTCGATGCCGACAACATCACCCACCCGTACCTGGCCGAAAGCTGGAGCCCGTCCGAAGACCTCACCACCTGGACCTTCAACCTGCGCCAGGACGTGAAGTGGAGCAACGGCGACAGCTTCAACGTCGACGACGTGCAGCACAACATCGAGCGCTGGATCGCGGCCGACTCCAAGTCGGTCAACCGCACGGCGTTCCAGGACATCAAGGCCTTCGAAAAAGTCAGCGACTACCAGTTCCGCCTGCAACTGAAACGGCCGATCCTGGCCATCCCGGAAATGCTCAATGCGTTCACCTGCGCCCTGGTACACCGCAGCTTCAAGGCCGGTGACGACTGGGCGAAAAACCCGCTGGCCACCGGGCCGTTCAAGCTGGTGTCGTTCGCGGTGAACAAGCAGGCGACCTTCGCCAAGCGCGCCGACTACTGGGGCAAGCCCGCCAACCTCGACGAGCTGCGCTACATCGACATGGGCACCGACGTGTCCACCCACCTGGCCGCCCTGCAAGCGGGCCAGGTCGACGTGCTGTACCGCGTCACCGTGGCCGAGCTGGACCTGGCCAAGCGACTGCCCGGCGCACAACTGCTCAGCTGCAAATCGGCGCAGACCGTGGTCATGCGCATGGCCTGCGACCAGAAGCCCTTCACTGATTTGCGCATCCGCAAGGCCGTGGTGCTGTGCGCCGATAACGCACAGATGCTCAAGGTGGCGTATCGCGGCATGGGCACCCTCGGCGAAGACCACCACGTGGCGCCGTCCCACCCTGAATACTTCCCTCTGCCCAAGCGCGAGCGCGACGTGGCGGCGGCTAAAAAACTGCTGGCCGAAGCGGGCTTCCCCAAGGGCCTGGACATCGACCTGATCGTCGGCAACACCCAGGGCCGTTATGAGCAGGACTGCGCGCAGATTCTGCAACAGAACTGCCTGGAAGCCGGCATCCGCATCAACCTCAAGGTGGTGCCTGCGGCGCAATACTGGCCAATCTGGGACAAAGCCGCGTTCAGCCTCACCTACTGGGCCCACCGCCCGCTGGGGGTGATGTCCCTGGAACTGGCCTATCGCGGCGGCGGCGCGTGGAACGAAAGCCACTACAGCGACCCGGCCTTCGACGCCGCCCTGGACAAAGCCATGGGCATCATCGACCCGAAACAGCGGGCCGTGGCCATGCAAAGCGTGGAGCAGATCCTGCAAGACGCCTGCGTGATCGTGCAGCCGTTCTGGGGCGACAAATTCACCGCCGTGAGCAAAAAGGTCCAGGGCTTCCAGGTACACCCTTCCGACTTCTACCCCATGGGTAATGTCTGGCTGAGCGTTTGAGTCGACGCTGCCCGCACGTGCGGGCAGGTTTCCCATCATCCGTCGGAGCATGTACCTGATGGCTCATTTTCTACTGCGCAAATTGCTGATGCTGCTGGCGACCCTGCTGTCGGTATCGCTGATTGTGTTCCTGGCCCTGGAACTCAATATCGAGGACGTCGCAATCAACGTTCTCGGCCCCTACTCCGCCGCCGACCAGCGCGCCGCCTGGCTGCTGGAACACGGCTACAACCAGCCGTTCGTGTGGCGCTACCTGGTGTGGCTCAAGGACTTCGTGACCGGTGACTGGGGCACCTCGGTGTACTTTCGCGAGCCGGTGCTCAAGCTGCTGCTGCCCAACCTGTGGCAAACCCTGACTCTGGCCGGGCTGGCCTTGCTGGTGATGGTGCCCGTGGCGTTGACCCTGGGCATCCTGGCCGGTGTGCGCCAAGGCTCGCTGATTGACCGGCTGGTGTCGTTTTTGTCGATCGTCACCACCTCGATCCCGGACTTTGCCAGTGCGGTGTTCGTCTCGGCGATCTTTGTGTTCTGGCTCAACTGGCTGCCGGGCGTGAGCAGCATGAGCGACGGTTTCAGCGCCGTGCAGCTGGTGCTGCCGCTGATGGTGCTGTGCCTGTTCGGCATCGGTTACCTGGCACGCATCACGCGGGCGTCGATGGTCGAGGTGATGCAGGCGCCGTATATCCGTACGGCACGCCTCAAGGGCGCCTCGACCACCCGCATCGTGTTGCGCCATGCCCTGCGCAACGTGCTGATCGCGCCGGTCACGGTGATCATGCTGTACATCCCGTGGCTGCTGTCGAACGTGATCGTGGTGGAGGTATTTTTCGCCTACAAGGGCTTCGGTTCGATGCTCTACACCGCGTCCCTCAACCATGACGTCTACCTGATCGAAGCCTGCGCGATGATCAGCGGCGTGGTGGTGGGCATCAGCAAGATCTTCTCGGACCTGGCCTACACCTGGCTCAACCCGCGCATCACCCTGCGCAGTCTCGGCGGAGGCAGCCAATGAACCTGCTCAAATCCTTCAAACACCCCCTGGCCCTGCTCGGCCTGCTGCTGGTAGGCGGCTGGGTGCTGGTGGCGCTCTGCGCGCCGTGGCTGGCGCCCCATGACCCGCTGGAAAGCTTCACGCCGCTGCTCACCCCGATGACCGCCGGTGACGACGGCGCGAGCTTTTTGCTGGGCACCGACATGATCGGTCGCGACATTCTTTCGCGCCTGATCTGGGGCACGCGCACCGTGCTGTTCTGGTCGATCCTGGCCACGCTTACCGCGTTTGCCGTGGGCATTGCCATGGGCCTGTGCGCCGGCTACTTCAATGGCTGGGTGGACGCGGCGCTGTCCTACGTGGCCGACACCGTGCTGTCGTTCCCGGTGCTGGTGCTGTACATCGTGATCATCATCGCCCTCGGCGCCTCGGCGCTGAACATCTTGATTGCGGTGACGTTCACCAGCGCACCGGCGATCTTTCGCATCATGCGCGCGCTGACCATCGACATCCGCTCGCGTGACTACGTGCTCAGCGCCATCACCCAGGGTGAAGGCTCGTTGCGCATCATGCTGGTGGAGATCCTGCCCAATTGCGGCGGCCCGTTGATCGTCGATTTCTGCCTGCGTATCGGCTACACCGCAATCATGATCGGCGCCCTGGGTTTCCTCGGCCTCGGCCTGCCGCCACCCACCCCGGACTGGGGCGGCATGATCAACGACGGCCGCGCCATGGCCATTACCTTCCCGCACCTGGTGATCTTCCCCTGCATCGCCATCTCCACCCTGATGCTCGGCCTGAGCTTGCTCGCCGACGGGCTGGATGAACACGCGCAGCAAGGCGCAAGGAGTTGAGCATGAGCAACCAGCACACCGTTTTGCGGGTCGACAACCTCAGCGTCGAGCTGCCCAAGGGCGCCGACCGCAGCCACGCCGTGCAGGGCATCAGCCTGGACGTGCGCAAGGGTGAAATCCTGTGTGTGATCGGCGAGTCGGGCTCGGGAAAATCCGTGCTGTCGGCGGCGATCATGGGCGACTACGCCAAGGGCCTAAAGCATGCCGGTGGCGTGATCGACTTTCTCGGTGACGACATTTGCACCCTGGATGAAGCCCGCCTGCGTGCGTTGCGCGGCAACCGCATCGCGATGATTTTCCAGGAGCCGATGGCGGCGTTGAACCCGGCGATTCGCATCGGCAAGCAAGTTGAGGAGATTTTCGACATCCATGCGCCGCAGATGCCGGCGGCCGAGCGCCGTGAGCGCATGCTCGCACTGCTCGAATCGACCCAACTACCGGACCCGCCACGCATCGCCAACAGCTTCCCGCACCAGCTGTCCGGTGGCCAATGCCAGCGGGTGGTGATTGCCATGGCGCTGGCGATGAACCCGGACCTGCTGATCGCCGACGAACCCACCACCGCCCTCGACGTGACCACCCAGGCCCAGGTCTTGAAGCTGGTGCGCGACCTGCGCGGGCGTGGCCAGCACGGCATCTTGTTCATCACCCACGACTTCGGCGTGGTGGCGCAGATTGCCGACCGCATTGCAGTGATGGAAGGCGGCCGCCTGGTGGAAATCGGCGAGCGTGACCAGGTGCTGAATGCCCCGGCCCACGCCTATACGCGCAAGTTGATCGCGGCAGTGCCGGCGCTGCACCCGGAACTGCATGTACCGAGTGACGACGGCGAAATGGCCTTGCGCATCGAACACCTGACCAAGACCTACAACGTCGGCGGCAGCTCGGTGGCGGCGCTGCGCAATGTGTCGCTGAACCTGCCACGGGGCAAGACGCTGGCGATTGTTGGCGAGTCGGGCTCGGGCAAGAGCACCCTGGTGAAGGCCGCGATCCGCCTGGTGGACAGCGACAGCGGCCATGTGTGGGTGGGTGACACCGACTTCCTGGCGCTGCACGGCTCGGCGTTGGCGGCCAACCGTCGGCGCATCCAGATGATCTTCCAGGACCCGTACGGCTCGTTGAACCCGCGCCACCGCGTCGGTGACATCATCGCCCGTGCCGCCCAATTGCGTGGCTTGTCGGCCAAGGACGCCTGGGCCGAGGCCGGTGACTTGCTCGAGCAGGTCGGCCTCAAGCGCGACGCCCTGCAACGCAAGCCCCGGCAGTTCTCCGGAGGCCAGCGCCAGCGCATCGGCATTGCCCGCGCCCTGGCGATGCGCCCGGAAGTGCTGATCGCCGATGAAAGCGTGTCGGCGCTGGACGTGTCGGTGCAAAAGCAGGTGCTGGAGCTGCTGGCCGACCTGCAGAAGCAGTTGAACCTGAGCATCCTGTTCATCACCCACGACCTGCGCGTGGCGGCGCAGATCAGCGACCACATCGCGGTGATGCGCCAGGGCGAAGTCGTTGAATACGGCACCGCCGAACAGGTACTGCTGCGCCCACAGAACAGCTACACCCAGGCGTTGCTGGCGGCCGCGCCCGGGGCGTCGCAACTACCGGCTGCCGGGCCGCCGCTGAGGCTGATCCGCCCCGCCGCGCACTGAGTTCCACCCCTTTCCCTGCGTCGCAGCGTTCGCTGCGGCAACGGGCTGCTGTTGCCCAAAAAAACCAATAACGAGAGCCAAACCATGCGACCAACCTTAGGCTACTTCGCCCTGATCCCCGTGCTCGGCGCCCTCGCGGCACCGGCCATGGCGATCCAGGTCACCGACAACCTCGACATCGGCGGCGCCATCCGCGCACGCTGGGACTACGACCCCGACCGTGATATCCAGAAGTTCGGCCTGGACACCGCGTTCCTCAGCGCCAAGTACAACTCCGACACCTGGATCGGCGAGGCGCAATACCGCTTCTACGGGCGCTCCTACCCGTACCAGTACACCAAGAACTACGGCGACATCCAGTTCGCCAAGTTCGCCTGGGTTGGCTACAAGTTCAACCCTGACCAACAGGTGCAAGTAGGCCTCAACACCGTGCCGTTCGGCCTGCAGCCGTATTTCGGCAGCACCTTCTACGAAACCCTGGGCAACGTGATCGGCCTGGAAGACGTGCAGCAGATCGGTACCAAGTACATCCAGCAAAGTGGCGACTGGAACATCCAGGCCGGTTACTACCTGCGCCCGGCGTGGCAAGGCAAGGGCACCAGCAAGGGCGTGACCTACTCCAGCGTGATCTCCGAGGCCGACAGCTACGTGGCCGACGGCAGCAACAACCAGGAGCGCAACACCGTGGTGGTGCGGGTGGCCAAGGCCATGGACCTGGGTAACTGGAAATCCGAAGTCGGTGTGTCTGGCCTGACCTCGACCCTGGAGAACAAGGACACCGGCAACGACGGCCGCCGCAACGCAGTGGCCATCCACTACCTGGGCAAGAACGGCCCGTGGGGCCTGCAATTGCAGGCGGCGCGCCAGCAAATGTCGCCGCGCAACGAAGGCACCGACGGCGTGGTGACCCTGGGCGGGTATGACGGCACGTTCAACGTCGCCAGCCGTGGCAACCTGTACGTGGCGGACTTGAGCTACGACGTGGGCGGCAAGTACCTGTTCGACCAGATCAGCGGCGTGAAGCTGTACGCCAACTACAGTGCCTTCGACAAATCCGACAATGAGTTCAAGACTTCGCAGCGGGTGATCCTGGGTACGTCGTTTTCGTTCAGCAAATTGTGGATTGCCACGGAGTGGTTGATCGGCAAGAACGATCCGTACATTGGCGGCAGCAGCTATACCCAGAGCCTGGGGGCTGGGGGTAGCAATCAGTGGGAGAATCAGCTGTACATGAACATCGGGTATTACTTCTAATAGGCGGCGTCATCACTGACGCTATCGCAGGCAAGCCAGCTCCCACATTTTGACCGCGCCGCCGATCAATTGTGGGAGCTGGCTTGCCTGCGATGGGGCCGGTGAAAAAACAATAAAAACAATGTGTGGAACCCGAACCATGCGCCACCTGCCCTCTCTCAACATGCTCCGTGTCTTTGAAGAAGTTGCCCGTCACCGCAGCTTCAGCCAGGCAGCCGTGGGCCTCAATGTCACCCAGGGCGCGGTCAGCCGTCAGATCAAGCAACTGGAAGACTACCTCGGCGTCGCCCTCTTCATCCGCACGCCCCAGGGCCTGTCCCTGACCGAAGCCGGCTTTGCCCTCTCCCCGCACCTGAGCGACGCCTTCGACCATATCGAACGCGCCCTGCAAGCCGTGCGTGTGCCCAACCTGCGCCAGCGCCTGCGCATCGTGGCACCGCCGACCTGGGCCACGCGTTGGCTGTCGGCGCACTTGCGCAGGTTTTGTGAGCGCTACCCGGACATCAACCTCAGCGTCACCCACCAGAACAGCCACGCCAGCCTGGCCGAGATCGACTGCCAGATCCGCTTCGGCCTGGAGGCCAACGCCCAGTGCAGCAGTGAGCTGTTGGTGATGGAACGCCACATTGCCGTGGCCAGCCCCGAAATGTTCACCGGCGACCAGCCGCCCGACCTGCGACGTTTTCCGTTGCTGCATATCCTGCACGACGGCAAGCGTTTGAAGGTGTGGGAGAACTGGCTGGCGGCCATGGGCCGAGACGACATTGATGCGGACCAGGGCCTGGAATTCAGCACCCTGGACCAGGTGATCCACACCGCCCTGGCAGGCGGTGGGCTGGCGGTGATCGACCGGCAGATGATCGAACGCGAGCTGGCCAACGGCAGCCTGGTGCCGATCACCCCCGTGGAAGTGATCGGCCCATACGGCTATTGGCTGGATGTGGCGACGGACAAACAGGGTTTATCCAAGGTTCGCCTGTTTACGCAGTGGCTGGGCCAGGTTAGCAACCCCTGAGTTCATTGTTATCTATCGAGTTATTGTCCGGCAAAGTGAGTTGCAAATATTCCAGCTTCAATCCGAACTCAGTATTCAACCTTTTCAGAAACTGGCCCGTGTCGGCATCAAGCACGGGCTCAGCAACAATAAAGAGCTTCTCTGGCTCAAGCCCCATAGGCCGATAAGCATATTCAAGCAACTGCCCAAGCGCTTCTCGAACGGCACTGGCAGCTGTAGAACACACTTTGACTTCGTAGAGAAAGCAACGGGTATCGCTAACTCGAACCAAAGCATCTGCGAAACCTCCAGAACCAGTCGCTTGCTCTGTTTTCACTTTTGTATCGCCATACTGCTCACACAACTGATGATACAAGCAGGTTTGCAGTTGGTTGTGCCGCAACAGGATTTTACGCAGGGTTGCCGGCACATTAGCGTACGCCGAATGTGCGCGCTCACGATGCCCGGGCTTGAAGGTAGCCAGGAAGTTTTCACCGCGTAACTGTTCGTACACAAACCAGGGAAACATATTACGTTCGAGGCCCGCTTCATCGAATGAGGCTATTGCAGTCAAATGTCGTGCGAGCGCTTGCGCTCTATGCGCCCAGTTACCCTCCGGTGCGGAAAAACCGGTGTATTTGCTCATCCAGGCAATGACTTTTTCCTGCATGGCTGCCTCAGCCAGCGTGTGGTAAACCTTTGGGTGAAGGGTTGCAAAAGCGCGGGCTGTCAATAGCTTAGGTAGTTTTGAAATTCGTCTTTCGTCACGCCACTCCGTTAGCTGACGAATCACTGACTGAAAACTTTCAGGGCTTCCATCCGCTACGATTTTAAGGGTTAGCGCCTCAAAGTCTTCGCGTAGAGCGTTGACAGAAGCTGCACCTAACCCCCCTTTTCCGACATTGCAGACATTGTTATCTTTTTCACTCCAGACGAGATCGACGATTTCAGCTGTCCGTCCCTCTTCAATAGCGCTACTTACGGTTGTCAGCGTGTCCCAGTAACGAGGTTTCCATATGCTCTGGTACGGGTTATCTGGCTCAATGAACCTCTGGATAAAAATCTCCGCCTCTGGCTGAAGCCTCGGTGCGTCATTTGAGGATGCAAAAACCTGCCCATCGTTTTTTAAACTGACTGGAGAAAAAAACTCGTCCAAAATCCGGCTCCACGCGCTGACAACCTGATGAAATTTGAAGTCAAGTTACGCCGTTCCTCCCGCACGGCATAGACGAGTTCAAAACGTTAAGTAGCCGCGCGCTTTATATTGGCGCAACAGTACGGACTGCCTGCGTTTCAGAAGAACCACCCTCCACTGGGCTTTGCGCCTTGCACGCCTGGTTCAGGGTCAGGGACTTGGTCTCCGGCGCCCAGGCCCAGGAGATGATCGCGCCAAACACCAGGATCGCCGCAAGAATACCCATGGTCGGGCTCAAGCCAATCCCGGCCACGCTCACCGGCAACAGGAACGTGCTGACTGCCGAACCCAGGCGGCTTACCGCCGTGGCCAGGCCGATGCCGCTGGCGCGCACTTCGGTGGGGAAACTTTCGGCCGGGAACACGCCCACCAGGTTGCTCACCGCAGACAGCACCAAGGTGAACACGCCGAAGGTCAGCACCATCAGCCACGCCAGGCTCCCCGGCAATACCGCCAGCAGGAACAACGCCGCCGCGAGGATGATGAACGAGTTGATCAAGAAGCCCCGGCGCGAGAATTTCACCGTGCACCAGATACCGATCAACGCGCCGACAATCAGCAGCAGGTTGAGCAGCAACTCGGTGCCAAAGCCCTGGGACAAGCCCATCTTCTGCAGGATCGACGGCAGGAACGTGTAGATCGCAAAGTACGGCATCACGATGCACACAAAGAACAGGCAGTTGAACGCCGTGCGCTTGCGGTATTCACGGCTGAACAGCACGCCGTAGCCGGAGCGGGTTTGGGTGGCGGGCTCTTCATCCAGCACCACGTGTTCACCCAGGTGTTTCTTGACGATGGCACGGGCTTCGGCAATACGCCCACGGTTGACCAGCCAGCGCGGGGATTCCGGGGTGCCGATTCGCGCAATCAGGATCAGGCCGGCCGGGATCGCCGAAGACGCCAACATCCAGCGCCAGGCATCGTCGCCCAGGCTGAGCATCGCGGTGCCGACAAAGATCGCCGCCACGTAGCCGAAGGTCCAGATCACACTGAACGAACCGAGCAGCACGCCACGGTGTTTCTTCGGCGAGAACTCGGCCAGCATCGCGTGGCCGACACTGAAGTCACCGCCCAGGCCAATGCCGATCAGGATGCGGCACAGCAACAAGCCCATGGCGGTTTCAGCGTAGAACTGCATCACCGAGGCCACGGTGATCAGCACAAAGCTGACCAGGAAGATTTTTTGCCGGCCGAGGGTGTCGGAGATCCAGCCAAAAAACAGGCTGCCCAGAAACAGGCCGATCAGGGCCGAAGCGCCGATCAAGCCTTGCCAGAACGCGTCCAGTTGCATCTGTGGGCTGAGCAGGGTGAAGGCGATGCCGATGAGGCCGAGGATATAGCCGTCGGTGAAGTGCGCGCCAAATGTGAGGCCGGCGATTTTCAGGTGGAAACGGCCGATGGGCAGGTCGTCGATTTTGACGGGTTGAGCAGTCATGGGTGTTCTCCATATTGTTTTTCTTGACGGAGTAACAGCGGGCTTGCGCCTTGTATTTGCCCTTTGTGGGAGCTGGCTTGCCTGCGATAGCGGTGGATCAGGTGACACTGGGCAGCTGGCAGACCGCTATCGCAGGCAAGCCAGCTCCCACAGGGGTTTAGTGTTGTTTGGACGCGGGTGGCTTAGAGGCCGCCCATCAGCAGGTATTTGATCTCCAGGTAATCTTCCAGGCCGTACTTGGAGCCTTCACGGCCCAGGCCCGATTCCTTGATGCCGCCAAACGGCGCGACTTCGGTGGAGATGATCCCTTCGTTGATCCCGACCATGCCGGCTTCCAGGCCTTCGGCCATGCGCCACACGCGGCCGATGTCACGGCTGTAGAAGTAGGCCGACAAGCCAAACGGCGTGTCGTTGGCACGTGCCAGCACCTCGGCTTCATCCTTGAAGCGGAAGCATGCCGCCACCGGGCCAAAGGTTTCTTCCTGGGCGATCAGCATGTCGCCGCTGGCTTCCGTGAGGATGGTCGGTTCGAAGAACGTACCGCCGAGCGCATGGCGACGGCCACCGCACAGCAACGTGGCGCCCTTCTCCAACGCGTCGCCGACATGGGCTTCGACCTTGGCCAACGCCGCAGCGTTGATCAGCGGGCCTTGCTCGGTTTCACCGTCCAGGGCGCTGCCGACACGCATGGCGCTGACCGCTTCGGCCAGTTTGCGGGTGAACGCGTCGTACACACCGTCCTGGATGAAGAAGCGGTTGACGCACACACAGGTCTGCCCGGTGTTGCGGAACTTGGAAGCCATGGCGCCTTTGACGGCGGCTTCCAGATCGGCGTCGTCGAACACGATGAACGGGGCGTTGCCGCCCAGTTCCAGCGAGACTTTTTTCAGGGTGTCCGCCGCCTGGCGCATCAGCAGCTTGCCAGTGCGGGTAGAGCCGGTGAACGACAGCTTGCGCACCACGCTGGAGGCTTGCAGCGCGCCGCCGATGGCCACGGCATCGCCAGAGACGATGTTGAACACACCGGCCGGAATGCCCGCCTGCTCGGCCAGCACCGCCAGGGCAAATGCCGACAGCGGGGTTTCTTCCGACGGTTTGAGGATCATGGTGCAACCCGCCGCCAGCGCCGGCCCGACCTTGCGGGTGACCATGGCCAGGGGGAAGTTCCACGGGGTGATTGCCGCGACCACACCGATGGCTTCCTTGACCACGATGATGCGCGCGTCGGCCTTGTGGCTCGGGATCACGTCACCGTAGGCACGCTTGGCTTCTTCGCCAAACCATTCCAGGAAGCTGGCGGCGTAGACCACTTCGCCCATGGCTTCGGCCAAGGGTTTGCCCTGCTCCAGGCTGAGCAGTTGTGCGAGGTCTTTCTGGTTGGCCAGCATCAGCTCGCTCCAACGCTTGAGGCGCTGGCTGCGCTCCTTGGCGGTGAGCTTGCGCCAGGCCGGCAACGCACGGTTGGCAGCGTCGATGGCCAGGTCGGTTTCCTCGGCGGCAGCGCGCTGTACATCAGCGATCAGCGCGCCATTGGCCGGGTTGAGCACCGGGTAAGTCGGGCCACCGCTGGACCATTGGCCATCGATGTAGTTACCCGTACGGATCAGCGGATTCATGCCACGGCCTCGATCAAGTTGAAACGGTCCAGGCCCGGACGGGCCTCACGCAGGATGCGCTTGCCGGCGGTGTAGTCGTTGATCACATCGCACGGGGTGTAGTTGCGTTCCAGCTCGTGGAGTTCTTCGGCGTCCAGCTGGGTGTCCAGGGCCGCCAGCGCGCTGTCGAATTGTTCGGTGGTGTCCGCCCCCACCAGCATCACGTCGACACCCGGGTGGTTGGCGACCCAGGCCTGGGCGATCTGCGCGTTGGACACGCCACGGGCACGGGCCACGCGTTGCACCGAGTGAGCGATGTCGAACGACGCCTGGTCGGCGTACATCTGTTGGGTGAAGAAGTCGGTCTGGTTGCGGGTGGACTGCACTTCACCGGTGAGCAAGCCACGGGCCAGCGGGCTGAACACCGAGACGCCCAGGCCCTGGTCGCGGCAGAACGGGATCATCTCGCGCTCTTCTTCGCGGTAAGCGCAGTTCAGTTGCAGCTGCATGTTGATCGGCTTGACCCAACCGTTGCGCTCGCAGGCCATGAGGATCTTGGCCAGTTGGCCGGTGAGCATGGTCGACACGCCGATATAGCGGGCCTTGCCGGAACGCACGATGTCGTTGAGGGCGCACATGGTTTCTTCGACGGGGGTGTTCACGTCGAAGTAATGCAGCATGAACACGTCGACATAATCCATGCCCAGGCGGCTCAAGGACAGGTCGATGCTGTCCATGATGTGCTTGCGCGAATGGCCGCTGGCGTTGATGCCGCTGCGGGTGCCGTAGCCGACTTTGGTGGTGACCACGATGTCGTCGCGGCGCGCCACGCGCTTGAGGATGCGCCCCACCACTTCTTCGCCGACACCGGCGGAGTAGAAGTCGGCCAGGTCAATGAAGTTGACGCCGTTGGCCAGGGCGTGGGCGACGATGGGCTCACTTTGCTTTTCGTCGAAGATCCACGGTTTCCAGTCCGGGGTGCCCATGTTCATGGTGCCCAGGCACAGGCGCGAGACTTGCAGGCCGGAGTTGCCCAGTCGAGTGTATTGCATGGGATTCTCCTCAGGCCTTAGGCGTGTAGAAAGGGTTGCTGATGTGGTTGACCACGTCCGCCAGTTGCGCGGTGTACGGCGTGCCGGTCAGGGCGGCGCGGATCGCGGTGCGGCAGGCGTTGTAGTTGTTCAGGTAGACGGCATCCAGGTCGTCGCAGCCCGGGTTGACCCAGTTGGCCGTGACAATGGCCCACTCGTCTTCGGCTTCGGGCGGCAAGGTGCCGTCGAGCAAGGCTTCCAGCACGGCCTTGGCGATACCGGCCTGGGACGCGCCCCAGGTGGCGTTGCCGTGCAGGTCGCTGCTGATTTCGGCCTTGTTGACGTAGAGGGTCATGGGCTTGACCGGGATGTTCGGCTGGGCGATCACCATGAACGGGCAGTGGCCCTGGCTTGGCGACGCCAGGCTGTTGGCAAACGCCTGGCCGGCCGGGCCGTTGCGCGGGCCGATGAGGATGTTGATGTGGGCAGCATTGACGCCTGGGCCTTCGAAGCCTTCGCCGATGTACAGATCAAGTGCTTTCATTTTCGCAAACGCTCGTTGTTGTTATGGGGAGCTGGTTGGCGAATTTTTAGCACTCGGCCTCGGGGCGGCCGTAACCATTAAAAGTCATGGGGGTGTGAGTTTTCCTCATACCCCTGCTACAAGGCGCGCTCCATCTTGATGATCTCAAGGCGAACCGGGCTGTTGCCCCGGCTGAACGTGCCTTCGCCGACCTTGCGAAAACCGAAGGAGGCATAGAATTTTTCAGCGGTGCGGGTGGCTTCCAGGTAGGCCTTGGAGTGGCCTGCGGCTTCGATCCGTTGCAAGGCTTCATTGAGCAACAGCGCACCGATGCCCTGCCCGGCTGCGTCACCGCGAATGAACAGCTTGCTGACTTCATGCCCGTCGATTTCGATGAAGCCCTGGAGGCGGTCATTACAGGCAAGCCACAGGTTGCCGGCGTCGATGGCGGCGCGGTAAGTCTCGGGCGAACGGCCGTCGAGCCACATGGCGATCTGGTCGGCGTCGTAGTCGGCAGTGCAGAGGTTTTCCACCGAGTGTTTATGCACCTGAAAGATGTTTTCGGCGTCGTCCTGGGTGGCTGGGCGGATGCGTAGATTTTTCATTCCCTTGAAATTCCATGTAAGGCCAATGTACTAAGGCTTTATAGCTGAACAGGCGCCTGGCAGCGACCCATGACCGCACATCTTGTGCGTTGACCATCCTTATTACACACCATATAGTGTGCCCACAAACAAAACAGACCACTACATAGTGTGCAGTATCGGTATTTACCGACCACACTATGCGCAGTATTTCAATGCCTTGAAGCCTGCAAATCGCACATTTATGGACGGGTTCACACACCGTCAGAACAGACCAGGAAGGAGTATTTCGATGCTGAGTTGGGATGAAGTCGACAACGAAGACACCGGTGCAGCGGTGATCAAGGGCGCCAACGCCGGCCACGCCACCGAAGCCAACATGGACCGCCTCGACGGTGCCGGCGCCGCTGCCGCCATCGAAGCCCGCGCCGTCACCGCCAGTGACTCCGCCGCCATCAAGCGCGCCAAGGCCGCCCTCGACAGCCTCGACGTCGCCGAAGGCCTCGCTGAACTCGAAGGCGCCTCCGCCCGCGTCGCCGTTGACGAAAAGCGCATGATCAACTGCCGCGCCGACCTCAACCAACTCGTGCCCTTCAAGTACGACTGGGCCTGGCAGAAGTACCTCGACGGCTGCGCCAACCACTGGATGCCGCAAGAGGTCAACATGACCGCCGACATCGCCCTGTGGAAAAACCCCGAAGGCCTGACCGACGACGAACGTCGCATCGTCATGCGCAACCTCGGCTTCTTCTCCACCGCCGACTCCCTGGTTGCCAACAACCTGGTGCTGGCCGTGTACCGCCTGATCACCAACCCGGAGTGCCGCCAGTACATCCTGCGCCAGGCCTTCGAAGAAGCGATCCACACCCACGCCTACCAGTACTGCATCGAATCCCTGGCCATGGATGAAGGCGAGATCTTCAACATGTACCACGAGATTCCATCCGTCGCGAAGAAAGCGGCCTGGGGCCTGAAGTACACCCGTTCGATCTCCGATCCGAAGTTCGAAACCGGCACCGTCGACACCGACAAAGAACTGCTGCGCAACCTGGTCGCCTACTACTGCGTCCTCGAAGGCATCTTCTTCTACTGCGGCTTCACCCAGATCCTCTCCATGGGCCGTCGCAACAAAATGACCGGCGTCGCCGAGCAGTTCCAGTACATCCTGCGCGACGAGTCGATGCACCTGAACTTCGGTATCGACGTGATCAACCAGATCAAAATCGAAAACCCGCATTTGTGGGATGCCGAGATGAAAGAAGAAGCGACCCAGATGATCCTGCAGGGGACTCAGTTGGAGATTGAATATGCGCGGGATACCATGCCTCGCGGTGTTCTCGGCATGAACGCGGCGATGATGGAAGACTATTTGAAGTTCATCGCGAACCGTCGCCTGTCGCAGATTGGCTTGAAGGAAGAGTACCCAGGCACGACCAACCCGTTCCCGTGGATGAGCGAGATCATGGACTTGAAGAAAGAGAAGAACTTCTTCGAGACCCGTGTGATCGAGTACCAGACCGGCGGCGCGCTGAGCTGGGATTGATTGGGTAGGTAGGAGCCGGCTTGCCGGCTCCTACAGGGTTTGCGTTCACTCTCGTTAAAAAGTTTTTATGCCCAATCAAACCATCAAGACGCCCTGCGTCGGCTTGTGCTCCACCGTTTACGGGGACCTGGTCTGCCGGGGCTGCAAGCGTTATCACCATGAGGTGATCCAGTGGAACGGCTATAACGCCGAGGAAAAGCAGGCGGTGTGGTTGCGCCTGGAGCAGTTGCTGGTGCAGGTGATGGCCAGCAAGCTGGAAGTGTTCGACGCCCACCTGCTGCGCCAGCAGCTGGAAAGCCGCAAGATCCGTTTTGTGCCGCACCAGTCGCCGTATTGCTGGGCCTACCAGTTGATTGCCCGGGGTGCACGGGTGATTTCCAAGCTGGAGGCCTATGGCCTGGCGCTGCTGCCGGAGTTTCGCGAGCGGCACCTGGCGGATTTGCGCGATGCGATTGACCGGGAGTTTTTCCTGTTGTCGGAGGCGCATTACGAGCGGTACATCGCCCCAGGTTTCCTCAAGGAAGCCTTCGGCCCTGCCCTGATTGCCACTATCTAAGCAACACCACAAAACCCATGTGGGAGCTGGCTTGAACTGGCCTAATGATT
>NZ_JACAOY010000014.1:0-176946 GCF_013385985.1 Pseudomonas sp. B6002
ACAGGCCCATGGTTACTTTTGGGGCTCTTTTCCAAAAGTGACCCGCCGTAAGGGCGGAACCAATACAAGCCATCACCAAAAAAATGGATATGTACCCAGCCTCCAACCCCAACCCCCTACAGATATCCACCCACTGGCCGTTAACCTCTCATAGTCGCCACTAATAAGAGAGAAAAGCCATGCGTCTGAGCCTCAAGGCCAAAGTCCTGTCCCTGGCTATCGTGCCGGTGTTGCTGTTTGCCGTGGTCATCAGCCTGACCACCGTGTGGATTCTCCAGGGCCAGGCGCGCAATGAGGTGGAAGAAACCCGCCAGCGCCTGCTCAACGACGCCAAGGCCACCCTGCAAAGTTATGTCGAAGTGGCGATGACCACCATCAAGCCGCTCTACGACGCCGCCGCCCCCGGCGACACTGCAGCTCGGGCGCAGGTGGTCAAGCTCTTGTCGAATACCAGCTACGGCAAGGACGGCTACTTCTTCGGCTACGACTCCGAGACCATCCGCCTGTTCAAGGGCAACAGCCCCGACGGCGTCGGCAAGAGCTTCAAGGACAACCGCGACCCCAACGGCGTCTACGTCAACCGCGACCTGGTCAAGGTCGGCAAGGACGGCACCCACTACCTGCAATACAGCTCGACCCAGCCCGGGCAGACCGAACTGGTGCCCAAGCTCGGCTACACCGAATACCTGCCCAAGTGGGACATGGTGATCGGTACGTCGGTGAACCTCGATGGCATCGAAGCCCAGGTGGCGGTGGTCGAGGCCAAGGTTGAGAAGCGCATGGAAGGCGTGTTGCTGAGCATCCTCGGCGTGGCCGTGGTGGTGCTGCTGGTGATTGCCGCCGTGGGCATGGTGGTGGCCAACACCATTTTGCGTCCGCTGAACCTGATGAAAGCCAACCTTGACGACATCGCCGCCGGTGAAGGCGACCTGACCCGCCGCCTGGCCATTACCAGCCAGGATGAGTTGGGTGACCTGGCCGGCGCGTTCAACCGCTTTGTCGACAAGATCCACGGCCTGGTGCGCCAGATCACCGAGATGACCACGCAGCTCACCGGCCTGGTGAGCCAGGTGTCCGACCAGGCCCAGCGCTCCGAGCAGGCCATGGAGCGCCAGCGCCATGAGACCGACCAGGTCGCCACCGCGATCAACCAGATGTCGTCGGCCGCCCACGAAGTGGCGCGCAGTGCCCAGGGCGCTGCCGTGGCCGCGCAACAGACCGATGCCGAAGGCCAGGCCGCCAAGCGCGTGGTGGATGGCAGCATCGCGCAGATCCATGCGCTGGTGAACGACATCCGCAGCAGCGGCGTGTCCCTCGACAGCCTGCAGCAGGACGTGTCGTCGATCGTCAGCGTGCTGGGGGTGATCCGCTCGATTGCCGAGCAGACCAACCTGCTGGCGCTCAACGCCGCCATTGAAGCCGCGCGGGCAGGGGAGGCCGGGCGCGGGTTTGCGGTGGTGGCCGACGAAGTGCGCGCGCTGGCCAGCCGCACCCAGACCAGCACCCAGGAAATCCAGGGCATGATCGACCGCCTGCAAAAAGGCACCGAGGCGGCGGTGGACGCCATGCGCCGCTCCAGCGATGCCGGTGACGGCACCTCGGCCCAGGCCAACGAAGCCGGGGCGTCCCTGGACACCATGGCGCAGCTGATCGGCACCATCAATTCGATGAACGCACAGATCGCCAGCGCCGCCGAGGAGCAGACCGCCGTGGCCGAAGAGATCAACCGCAGCGTGCACCAGATTGCCGTGGCGGTGGACAGCGTGGCCGATGAGACTCAGTTGGGCGCCCAGACCTCCCGCAGCCTGGCCGATCTTGGCCAGCGTCTGGGGCAGTTGGTGGGGCAGTTCCGCATCTGATCAACCATAGCTTTGGCGTATGTTGGCCTAACGTTAATACGAATATACCTATCACAGCCCCTCAGTGAGACTTGAGCCCCAACCACAACAGGGGCTCATCTCATGCCGCTTCCCGACCCGCTTCAGCGCCTGGCTGAACTCGACACCAACACCGTCTCCGACGCCCTGGACTTCCTGCAACTGCCGGGCGCCGTGGTCGGCATTCGCCCGCTGTGGGACTGCCCCAAGGTGGTGGGCCGCGCCAGCACGGTCAAGCTGGCGCCCAAGACCGACGCGGCGCCTGGCGTGCACCTGATCTCGCCAGTGATCGACGCGATCACCACCGACGACCGCGTGCTGGTGATTGCCGGCGGCATCGAAGGCATTTCCTGCTGGGGCGACATCATCGCCAACGCCGCTGTGGCCAAGAAGATCCGCGGCTCGGTGATCGACGGTTTCAGCCGTGACATCGACGGCAGCGCCTCCATCGGCTACCCGGTGTACGGCCGTGGCGTGACCATGATCAGCGCCCGCAACCGTGTGGTGCAGGTGGATTCCGGCGTGACCCTGCGCGTCGGCGGTGTGGCGGTGTCGGAAGACGACTACGTGATCGCCGACCGCTGCGGCAGCGTGTTCATCCCCGCCGCTGTGATCGAACAGGTACTCGACCTGAGCGAGCGCATCGCCGCCCGTGAAGCCGGCATGGTCGAGGCGGTACGCAGTGGCCGTTCGGTCGCCGATGTGATGCATGACAGCCAATTCGAAGCCATCCGCGTGGAGCCTGCCCGATGAACGATCAACAGTTAGTCGCCCTGTTTGCAGGCCTCGACACCCCCGGCGTTTCCGACGCCATGGACAAACTCGGCATCCCCGGCCAGTGCCTGGGCATTGCCCCGCTGGATAACTACCACGGCACCGTAGTGGGCCCGGCGTTCACCGTGCAGTACGTGCCTGCCAACACGCCACCGGGTTCGGTGGGGGACTTTATCGAAGACGTGCAACCCGGTGACGTGGTGGTGATCGCGAACGCCGGCCGTACCGACTGCACGGTGTGGGGCGACATCATGACCCAGTACGCCGGGGCTCGCGGGATTGCGGGCACCGTGATCGACGGCGTGTGCCGCGACGTGAGCAAAGCCTTGGGCGACGGCTACCCGCTGTTCACCCGGGGCCGCTACATGCGCACTGGCAAGGACCGTGTGGAAGTGCTGTCGGTGAACCAACCGGTGGCCATCAGCGAGACCCGTGTGTGTGCCCGCGACATCGTGGTGGCCGATGCCAATGGCGTGTTGGTGGTGCCTCGCGCCCGTGCCGCCGAAGTGGCGCAGGTCGCGCGGCAGATCGAAGCCGTGGAAGCGCAGATCCGCGCACAGATCGAAGCGGGCAAGACTCTCAAGGAAGCGCGGGCGTCCCTGGGTTATCACACCCTGCAGAGGAAGCCTTCGTGACTATTCTGAACAAGCGCCTGGCCCAGGCCCAGCCGTCCGCCACATACCGCATCATCGACCGCGTGGCCGAGCGCCGCGCCCAGGGAGCGAAGATCATCTCGCTGTGTGCTGGCGAGCCGGATTTCGACACCCCGGCGCATATCCGCCAGGCGGGCATCGATGCGATCCGCGACGGCCATACGCGTTACACCCAGGTGGCCGGGGTGCGTGCGTTGCGAGAAGCAGTGGCCGAGAAGTTCCGCAACGAAAACGGCCTGGACGTCACCTGGCAGGACACGCTGGTCAGCAACGGCGGCAAGCACGTGATCTACAACGCCCTGGCCGCCACCCTCAATGAAGGCGATGAGGTGATCGTGCCCGCGCCGTACTGGGTCAGCTACCCGGAAATGGTCGAGCTGTGCGGCGGTACGGCGAAGGTGCTGGCCTGCGGTGCGGAGGATGGCTTCAAGCTGACGCCTGCGGCCCTCGACGAGGCGATCACGCCGAACACCCGCTGGCTGATCCTCAATTCGCCGTCCAATCCTACAGGTGCGGTGTACAGCCTGCAGGAGCTGCAAGGGTTGGCCGAGGTGTTGCTCAGGCACCCACAGGTGCTGGTGCTGGCGGACGACATCTACGAACACCTGCTGTTCGACAACCAGCGTTTCTACACCCTGGCCCAGGTCGAGCCGCGCCTGGCCCCACGGGTGCTGACCATGAACGGCGTGTCCAAGGCCTATGCCATGACCGGCTGGCGCATCGGCTTTGCCACCGGCCCGCGCTGGTTGCTGGAGGCGATGGAAAAACTCCAGGGCCAGCAGACCTCGGGCGCCAGTGCGATTTCCCAGCACGCGGCGATCGCCGCCTTGAGCGGCCCGCAGGACTTTGTGCAGGCCTCGCGGGCAGTGTTCCAGCGCCGTCGTGATCTGGTGGTGTCGCTGCTTAACGCCACGCCGGGGCTGACGTGCGCGAACCCGTCCGGCGCGTTCTACGCCTTTGCCTCTTGCGCAGGCTTGTTGGGACGCACCTCGCCGGCTGGCACGCTGCTGCAAACCGACGAAGACGTGGCCCACGCCTTGCTCGATGAGGCCAATGTGGCGGTGGTGCACGGCAGCGCATTCGGCTTGGCGCCGTACTTGCGCATCGCCTATGCCTTGGACGACGAGGCGTTGCGCAAGGCGTGCGAGGCGATCCACCGGTTCTGCGCCGCGACCCGCTAGAGGTCGCGCATCAGCAGGCCGAAACGCAGGTCCATCGTGGTAGGGAGCGGCACATACACCGTGTGCCCGTCTCCCGGCGCCACTTCGATAGCCTCGCCCCGGGTGTTGTGCAGGGTGGTCAGGTCAAAGTGGAAATTGCCGGTGGGAGTCATCAACTCCAGGTGGTTGCCCACGGCGAAGCGGTTCTTCACCTTGACCTCGGCCAACTCGCCTCGGCGTTCGCCAGTCAACTCGCCGACGAACTGTTGGCGCTCGGAGACCGAGCTGCCGTTCTGGTAGTTCTGGTATTCGTCGTGTACGTGGCGGCGCAGGAAACCCTCGGTGTAGCCACGTTGGGCCAGGGACTCAAGGTCGGTCATCAGGGTGCGATCGAACGCGCGACCGGCCACCGCATCATCGATTGCCTGGCGATACACCTGGGTGGTGCGTGCGCAATAGAAGTGGGATTTGGTGCGGCCTTCGATCTTCAGCGAATGCACGCCCATGTGGGTCAGGCGCTCCACATGCTGCACGGCACGCAGGTCCTTGGCGTTCATGATGTAGGTGCCGTGTTCGTCTTCGAACGCCGGCATCTGTTCGTCCGGGCGGTTGGCTTCCTGCAACAGGAAGACCTGGTCGGTGGGGGCGCCAATCCCCAGCGTGGGTTCAACCTGCTGGACGATATCTCCGGTGGCGTTTTCCACCGCGGGGGTAGCCTGGTATTTCCAGCGACACGCATTGGTGCAGGTGCCCTGGTTGGCGTCGCGCTTGTTCATGTAGCCCGAGAGCAGGCAGCGCCCGGAATAAGCCATGCACAACGCACCGTGCACAAACACTTCCAGCTCCATGGCCGGTACCTGCTGGCGGATTTCGCCGATCTCTTCCAGTGACAACTCCCGCGACAGGATCACCCGGCAGATCCCTTGCTGCTGCCAGAACTCCACGCTGGCCCAGTTCACCGTGTTGGCCTGCACCGACAAGTGAATCGGCATCTGCGGGAAGTGCCGACGCACCAGCATGATCAGCCCCGGGTCGGACATGATCAGCGCGTCCGGGCCCATGGCGATCACCGGGGCCAGGTCCTTGAGGAAGGTCTTCAGCTTGGCGTTGTGCGGCGCGATGTTCACCACCACGTAGAAGCGCTTGCCCAGCACATGGGCTTCCTGGATGCCCAGCGCCAGGTTGGCGTGGTCGAACTCGTTGTTGCGCACTCGCAGGCTGTAGCGCGGCTGGCCGGCGTAGACCGCATCGGCCCCGTAGGCGAAGGCGTAGCGCATGTTTTTCAGGGTGCCGGCAGGGGCGAGCAGTTCGGGGGCGATGACTGGGGGCATGGGCGTGGGTCGCAAAAAAGGCGCGAGGGTAGACCAGGCGCAGAGGCGTTTTATTGATCCAGGTCGTGTTGCGGGCTTTTTGTATCGCTGTGTATCGACAGGCACTTGGGATACGTAGCGATCACTGCGCGGGTTTTTTCGACACAGGCGCGATACGTCACGGGCTTCTAATGGCTTCCAACGAGGCACACCGCCTCCAACCCCGAGCACTGGAGCCCATCGCCATGAACACCAAAGCCATCTTCGCCGCCTGCCTGTTTGCTGCCCTGAACATCTGCACCTTGTCGGCCCGTGCCGAAGCCACCGCCGTTGCACACACCTACACCTACGGCACCCATCTGGACGTCAAGCAAGTGCTGTCGATGACCCAGGACGCCAGCCCCGCCTGCGGCGTGGTGAATGCCCGCATGACCTACCTGGACTCCCACGACCAGACCCAGGTCCTGGACTACCTCAAGTTCGGCGACGGCTGCGTTGGCGATAACTGAGTACCTCACCTTTACCTCTTTCCCTGATACAGGAGCACCGCCATGAACCACCTGACCCGCTTTTTGACCGCCAGCGCCTTCGCCCTTGCCGGCACGGCCGTACACGCCAATGCCGCTGTGGAAAAAGCCAGCCCCCCCTGCAGCACCTGCTTCCAACTGACCCCGGTGAATCAGCCGGCCGGCCATGACCTGCTGGTGGAGGACGGCAGTCGCCGCACGCCGCTGGGCCAGGCGCTGGACAACCAGACGGCCTGACCGGTCGTCCTCTCAACCCCTAAGGTGATAACCATGCTACTCATCGCGTTCCTGGGCGGCATCCTGACCGTCCTCAGCCCTTGTATCCTGCCGGTGGTGCCGTTTCTGTTCGCCGGCGTCGACCGCAGCCGTCGCTCGATCCTGCTGACCCTCGCCGGCATGGTCCTGACCTTTGCCCTGATCGCCAGCCTGGCGGTGGTCAGCAGCGCGTGGGTGGTGCAGGCCAACAACACCGGCCGCCATGTGGCCCTCATCGTGATGGTGCTGTTTGCACTGTCGCTGATCAGCGCACGCCTGGGCAGTTGGCTGGCGCGGCCGTTCGTGCTGCTGGGCAACCGCATCGATCCGGGCACCCGGGCCTTGTCCGGGCCGCTCAAGTCGCTGTCGATCGGTGTGGCCACCGGCCTGCTGTGGGCGCCGTGCGCCGGGCCGATCCTGGGGGTGATCCTCAGCGGCGCGATGCTGCAGGGCGCCAATGCGGGCACCAGCCTGCTGCTACTGGCGTATGGCTTGGGCAGTGCGCTGTCCCTGGGCACCTTGATCTTCGCCGGACGTGGCCTGGTCAACCGGCTCAAGGCGTCGATCCCGGTCACCGGCTGGTTGCGTCGTGGGGCAGGGGGGGCGGTACTCGCCGCTGCGCTGGTGATCTCGACCGGCGCCGATAAAACCCTGTTGGCGGGGACATCATCCGAAGGTGTCAGCCGCCTCGAACAAGGCGTGCTGCAGACCGTGCCCAAGGTGGTGGATTACGTGGTGAGCAAGGTCAAGGCCGAGCCGTTGGCAGCCAGTAGCCAGGGCGCCATGCCTTCTCTGGCCGGGGCGGTGGAATGGCTCAACGGCACCGAGCTGACCCGTGAATCGCTCAAAGGCAAAGTGGTTTTGGTGGATTTCTGGACCTACGACTGCATCAACTGCCAGCACACCTTACCGTATGTGAAAGAGTGGGCGCGCAAGTATGAAAAGGACGGCCTGGTGGTGATCGGCGTGCATACCCCGGAATACGGCTATGAACGCATCATCGGTAACGTGCGCGACCAGGTGCGCAAGCTGGGTATCACCTACCCGGTGGCCATCGACAACAACTATGCGATCTGGCGCCGCTTCGACAACCAGTACTGGCCTGCCCACTACCTGGTCGACGCCAAGGGGCAAGTGCGCTACACCCACTTTGGCGAAGGCCGTTATGACGAGCAGGAAAAGATGATCCAGTCGCTGTTGCAGGAAGCCAAAACCGCCGGCTGAGTCAATTGAGCGGCTTTGCCAGCAAGGCCGCCATCTTCACCAGGTCCGCCAACGAGCGGGCCTTCATCTTTCGCATGGCTTTGCCGCGATGGGCCTTGACCGTGATCTCGCTGATATCCAGGTCCGCTGCAATCACCTTGTTCATATGGCCGGCGACCACCATGGCCATCACTTCCTGCTCCCGGGGCGTCAGGCTGGCGTACGCAGTTTGCAGAAGGCGCAGGTGATCCTGCTGGGCCAGGGCGGCGCGGCTGCGCTGCAGGGCATCGGCGATGGCTTGGAGCAATACATCGTCATTGAACGGCTTGGTCAGGAACTCCACAGCCCCGGCTTTCATGGCGCGCACGGTGAGGGGGATGTCGCCGTAGCCGGTGATGAAAATGATCGGCGTGTCGGGGCGTTCGTTGGCGATGGCCGCTTGCAGGTCCAGGCCGTTGAGGTCGGGCAGGTTGATGTCCAGCACCAGGCAACTGGGCACCTGTGTGCGCGGTTGGGCGAGAAACTCCTGGGCCGACTCGAACAGGCGCGGCTGCCATTGGGCGTAGCGAATCAACAGTTCCAGAGACTCGCGCACGGAAATGTCATCGTCTACCACGAACACGATGGGAGAGGTGTCAGTCATCGGCGCAGCTCTGCGTTCATGGGCCATCAGGTGGGTTGAGTGCATCAGGATACCTCCTTGGTGGGCGGGCTCAATCAAGTGGAATGGCCGCACTCAGTGCCCTGAGCAATTGTGCTTCGCTGAAGGGCTTCATCAGACAATCCACGGCGCCTGAGGCCAGCAGCCCAGGGCGGTCGCCGGCATCACCATGGGCGGTGATGAACACCACCGGAATGGCATGGCCGCGCCGTTTGAGGGCTGCGTGCAGGTCCGGACCAGACATGCCCGGCATTGCCACATCCAGAATCAGGCAGCGGGTCAGCGCCACACACGGCGAGTCGAGAAATGCCTGGCCGGACGAAAACGCTTCGACGGCAAACCCGAACTCCTTGAGTAGGTCCGGCAAGGATTCACGTACTGACTCGTCATCATCGACGACGGCCACGAGTAAAGGCCTTTGCATCAACTCCCCTCCCTGGTCGCTTCGGCAGCCGGGCCCGCTGCCGGTGGAATCGTAAATTGGAACGTGGCGCCCGGCCCGTCATTGAGCGTGGCCGAGAGCACGCCCGCATGCCGCTCGATGATGGAGCGGCTGATGGACAGGCCAATGCCCATGCCCGCGCTCTTGGTGGTGTAGAACGCATTGAACAGGCGCTCGGCATCCAGGGGTTCGAAACCGCTGCCGTTGTCCTTTACGGCAAGGTAAACGTCCTGGTGTGCGTCCAGGCCGGTGCTGACGTGCAGATACCGCGCGCGGCCAGTCATGGTGTTCATTGCCTCGGTGGCATTGAGGATCAAGTTGAGGATCACCTGCTGCAACTGCACGCGATCACCCCTGACCGTGGGCAGGTCATCGGTGAAGTCCGGGTGCAATGCAACACCGTTGCGTTGCAATTCGCCCAGCAGCATGGCGATGACTTCCCGCGCCGCCTCATTCAGGTCGACGTCTTCGATGGTGATGCTTTTCTTCGAAAACAAGGCGCGCAGGCGGTTGATTACGTCGGCGGCACGGTTGCCGTCGCGGATGGTGCGGCGAGCGGTTTCCAGGGCGCCAGCCACGTTCGGCGGGTCGGCGCCCAGCATGCGCAGGCAGGTGCTGGCATTGGTGATGATGCCAGCCAGTGGCTGGTTGACCTCATGGGCTATGGACGCCGTGACCGCGCTGAGGCTGGCCACGCGGGCCAGGTGCGCCAGTTCCGAGCGCACCTTGCCCAGGGTTTCCTCCGACTGCTGGCGTTCGATGGCGATGCTGGCCGCAAGCATCTCGGCTTGCTTGCGGTCTTCGATATCGGTGTTTTCGCCGTACCAGCGCACCACGGCACCCCATTCGTCACGCTGGGGGACGGCACGTACCAGGAACCAGCGGTAGTGGCCGTCGAAGCGTCGCAAGCGTGCCTCGTACTCGCCGGCCTCGCCGGACTGCAACAGCGCGTTCCAGTAGCGGGCCAGGTGCTCGGCGTCGTCGGGGTGTACCGAGCGCGCCCACCCGATGCCGCAGGCTTGCTCCAGGGTCATGCCGGTGTAGTCGCACCAGCGTTGGTTGACGAAGCCGACACTGCCGTCGGGGGCCGCGCTCCACACAAACCCGGGAATGGCGTTGATGATGGTGCTCAGGCGATCCTCCGAAGCGCTGACTTCGGCCAGTGCGTGGGCGATCAGGGCCTTGTCGCGTTTTTGTTCGTCGATATCGACGCTGATCAGCACCCAGCGCGTGACGGTGCCCTGGGCATCGCGCATCGGCAGCGCCCGGGCGGCAAACCAGTGGTAGGCCCCGTCGGCGCGACGCAGGCGCAGTTCATTGCGATAGGGTTCTTCGGTGCGCACCGCGTGCATCCACGCGTTGATCACGCCGGGCAGGTCGTCGGGATGCACGGTTGCACCCACGGTCCATTGCTGGAGTTCTTCGAGGGTGGCGCCCAGGTAGTCGAGGTTGTGGCAATTGACACATTCCAGGGCGCCCTCGGGGGTCATCAAGGCCACCAGCGCAGGGATGCAGTCGATGATGGTGCGCAGGTCCAGATCGATTGGCGCAGGCGTGGCGCCGCTTCGGTAGTCGTCGATGTCGGTGAACAGCCCGCACCATTGGTCCTGCGCCAGCGGGTTCATGCGCAGGACGCACCAGCGGTACACCCCATCGAAGCGCAGCAGGCGGGCGTGTATATCCACGGCCTTGGCGCCGCAGACCGTCGCGTTCCAGTGCACGATCAGGCCCGGCAGGTCTTGCGGATGCACGGCCGAATGCCAGCCGGTGCCATGGGCCTCGGCGCAGTTGCGCCCGGTGTAGGCGTTCCAGCCCTGGTTGACGAAGTCGGCACGACCATCGCTCTGTGCGGTGAACGCCACGCCAGGCAATGCATCGACGACGCTGAGTTGATTCGACATACCGGTTCTCTATCTACAGGCGCCGTGTAACGAGAATGCCCTGTCGCGCGGCGCTCGCCCATCATACTTAGGTGTCAGATGGCGGCCCGGCGAGGGGCGAGCGATACCATCGTGTAATCGATGGCAGGCCCGGCGCCGTGCTGTGATGGCGCTACGCATCTGGCATGCGTATTCCCTCATCCTCTGGAGCTGTTCCATGACTGCCAAGAAAATACTCTATACCGCCAAAGTCCACACCACCGGCGCACGCGATGGCGGCACCTCGCGCAGCGACGACGGGCGCCTGGATATCCTGCATTCGCTGCCGGGTTCCAAGGGCAGCGGCACCAACCCCGAGCAGCTGTTCGCTGCTGGCTGGTCTGCCTGCTTCGACGGTGCCCTGGGGTTGGCGGCGCGCACCTTGAAGGTGGCGCTGCCGGCCGGTGTCGCGATCGATGCAGAGGTGGATCTGTGCACCGAAGGCGACGCCTACTTCCTGCGTGCGCGCTTGAATATCAGCCTGCCGGGGTTGGAGCGCCACGTGGCGCTGGCGCTGATCGAGACGGCCCACCAGACCTGCCCGTACTCCAAGGCGGTACGCGGCAATATCGACGTGGTGCTCAACCTGGTCTGAATGTAAGCCACTGTATCCCGGGCTGTTTGCGTTACACAGCCATTCAAACAGCCTGCCTGCCGACATGCCGCAGATACATGCGCTGCCCAGCATGACGGCAGGTTTCGGCGCCGTCCGGCGTCGAACGATCTTGCAGGCTGTGAAACCTATGAAAGCCGTAGTGGTAAACGCATTTGGAGGCCCTGAGGCATTGGTGGTGAACGACGTTGCACCGGGCCGGCCGGGGCTCGGGCAAGCGCTGGTACGGGTCATGGCGGCTGGCGTCAATTTTATGGACACCGGCATCCGGCGCGGCCTGGGGCAAGCCAACCCCTTGCCCCTTACCCCCGGCGTGGAAGGCGCGGGGGTGATTGCCGCGGTGGGGCCGGGTGTCACCGAGCTGTCTGTTGGCGACCGCGTGGCCTGGCAGTACGTCCCCGGCAGCTATGCCGAGCAGGTCGTCGCCCCGGTCAGTCAGTTGGTACCGCTGCCGGACGATATCAGCTTCGAAACCGCCGCAGGCCTGATGATGCAGGGCCTGACGGCCAGCAACCTGGTGCTCCAGGTGCATGCCGTGCAGAAGGGCGACACTGCCTTTGTCCACGCTGCTGCCGGTGGGGTAGGGTTGATGCTCACGCAGATGATCAAGTTGCTCGGTGGCAAGGTGATCGGCCGGGTTTCCCATGCCGACAAGGTGGACGCGGTGCTGGCGGCCGGCGCCGATTACGTGGTGATCGGCCGGGCCCGGGGTATCGCCCGTCAGGTCGAGCGCCTGGTCGGTGAGCACGCGGTGAACGTGGTGTACGACGGCACCGGTGCCGAGGGCTTTGACGAGTCGGTCCGCCTGCTGGATTACTTTGGCACCCTGGCGTTGTACGGGCCCTTCATGAACCCCCTGGCCCCCATCGATGTCTTCGCCACACCGCGTAGCATCAAGCTCACCTATCCCTCGGTCATGCACCATGTGCGCACCCGTGAAGCCCTGCTGGCGCATTCCCGGCAGCTGTTTACCTGGGTGCGCACCGGGCGGCTCACGGTCAAGGTCGGCCAGCGCTATGCCTTGGCCCAGGCGCACCAGGCCCACCGGGATATCGAGTCACGGCGCAGCATCGGCAAGCTGATCATCCTGACCCAGGAATAAGCCTGCGCATGGGACGGTAGCCGCGCCAGATCAGCAGGGCCGCCAGCAACTGGCTGCCGGCATAGAAGGTGAACAGGTCCTGAGGGCGCCAATGCGCGTCGAGCAGCACACCGGCAACGGTCGGCGACACAATCGCCCCCAGCCGTCCGGTGGCCAGCACCAGGCCCACGCCGCGAGTGCGTACCGGCGTGGCAAACGCCTGAGGCGCCATCACGAAGAGTGCCGCAATGGCCCCGTAGAGCAACAACCCGGCCACGAAACCTACCGTCGCCGCCAGCGCCGGGTTACGCGTGGCAGTCACCATCAGTAGAAGCAGAAGGGCCTCCAGCAACAGGCAGGCCAGCAACAGCCGGTGGCAGCCGCACCGATTGGCCGCCAGCCCCACCAACAAGGCGCCGAGCATGCCGCCGACCGTGAGCAACAGGCCGCCCGTGACGCCATGGTGTTCGGAAAAGCCGCCCTGGGTCAGCAGTATCGGGGTCCAGCTCATCACGAAGTAAAAGCCGAACATCAGCAAAAAACACACCGTTGCCAACGACAAGGTCCAGAGCCAATGCCCCTGCTGGAACAGATGCCGATAAGCCAGGCGATGGCGGCCCGGTTTCAGCGACGGCGACTCCCGCAGCCACAGCACGCCAGCCGAGCCGGCGGTCAGGGTCAGCCCGCCGCCGGCCAGGAACACGTAGCGCCAACCCACGCTGTCATTGAGCCCATGAGCCAGTGCCCCACCCAGGGTCGCGCCCAAGGCAAACGCCACCGATTGCAAGGCGATTGCCAGGCCGCGCCGGTGGGGCGGGGCGTATTCATGGGTCAGCACATTGGCGCTCACCAGCACCGCGCCAACGCCGATGCCGGTGAGTACTCGCCAGCACACCAGGCTGCACAGACCCTGGCTCCAGAACGACAGCAGCATGGCCACGCCGCTGAGCAGCAAACTGGCGAGCAGCACCGGCCTGCGCCCATGGCGGTCGGCCAACGGCGCCGCAAACAGTGAGCCACAGGCCATGCCCACCAGGCTGGCGCTGAGCAGCAGGCCGACCTGTGCGCCATTGAGTGCCCACTGCGCCGCCACCCGGCTGACCGTGAACGCCATGGCCATCGCATCCAGGCCATCGATCACGTTGAACAACATGCACAATCCAATCACGGCCCATGCTGCGTGCGCCGTCGCAATGCTGTGGGTGCCCTGGCTGATTGCCTGCTCATTCATGGTGGTCTGTTCCCGCGGTTATCGATTGCAAATGGCAGCATTCGCCGGGTGCCCTGGCAAGTCATACATAGGTATCGACCGACACCTACGTGCAATCGTCCCGGGGTGCTCCCGGTGGTCTGATCGCTCCCGCATGGGCCGTCTTGGCCTGCTGACCCACAGGAGAATCATCATGCTTGCTGCTTCGTCCGCGTTTTTCCGGCTGCGTTGCCGGCTTTCAATGTTCGGCCTTGCCCTGCTTGCCGGCAGCGCAGGTGCCTGGGCCGATTCCAATGCCATTCGCCCGTACCGCATTCACGTGGACGAGGCGCAACTGGCCGACCTGCACAAACGTATCGCCGCCACCCGCTGGCCCGACAAAGAGACGGTCAACGACACGTCCCAAGGCGTGCAACTGGCCCAGGTACAGGCGCTGGTCAAGTATTGGGGTAACGGCTACGACTGGCGCAAGGCCGAGGCCAGGCTCAACGCGTTGCCGGAGTACATCACCACCATTGACGGCGTGGAGATCCAGTTCATTCACGTACGCTCGCGCAACCCCAATGCCATGCCGCTGATTCTGACCCACGGCTGGCCGGGGTCACAATTCGAGTTCCTCAAGACCATCGGCCCGCTCACCGACCCCGTAGCCTATGGTGGCCGCATCGAAGACTCGTTCGATGTGGTGATCCCCTCGATCCCCGGCCATGGTTTTTCCGGCAAACCCACCGAGCTGGGCTGGGGCCCCGACCGAGTGGCCAAGGCCTGGGATGTGCTGATGAAGCGCCTGGGCTACCGTCACTATGTGTCCCAGGGCGGTGACCATGGTTCGGTGATCTCCGATGCGCTGGGCCGCCTGTCGCCGCCCGGCCTGCTGGGGATCCACCTGAACATGCCGGCCACCGTGCCACCGGAACTGGTCAAGCCGATCAACAGCGGCGAACCGGCCCCGGCCACGCTGACCGATGCCGAGCGCACGGCTTACACCGCACTGAGTACCTTCTTTGGGCGCAACGCCGCCTATGGCGCGATGATGGTGACCCGTCCGCAAACCATCGGCTACCTGCTGGCCGATTCGCCCGCCGGCACGGCAGCCTGGATGTACGAGAAATTTGCTGCCTGGACCGACAGTGACGGCCAGCCCGAACGCGTGCTCAGCCGTGATGAGATGCTCGACGACATCAGCCTGTACTGGCTGACCAATACCGGCGCGTCCTCCTCACGGTTCTACTGGGAAAACAACAACAATAATTTCAGCGCCGCGGCGCAGAAGACCGACACCATCAAGGTGCCGGTGGGCATCACCGTGTTTCCCCACGAGATCTACCAGGCGCCGAAAACCTGGGCGCAGCGCGCGTATCCGTCGTTGTCCTACTACAGCCAGGTCAGCAAGGGCGGGCACTTCGCCGCGTGGGAACAGCCGCAGTTGTTCAGCGAAGAGTTGCGCGAGGCGTTCCGCCCCTTGCGTGCTGCGGCTAAGCCGTAACCTCACCCAGGCGTGCCTGTAGCTGGCGCAAGTCCTGGGTGTCGAATCCCTCTGAAAATTGCTCGCGGCACTGGTTCAGCAACTGTTGGGCCTCGATGCCGCGACCTTGTTTGTGCCACAGCGCAGCCAAGTCCATCGCGCTGCGCAGCGTCCAACTGCGTGAGCCCTGTTGTTGGCTCAGTGCCAGGGATTCTTCCAGCAGGGCCTCGGGGCTGGCGTGAATACTGGCCTGGATACGCAACAGCTCGGGCAAGGCAAACGCATCGCCGCTGTGACGGCAATGCGCAATGGTGGCCTCGACCTGCGCCCGTGCCTTATCGAACTGACCGCCGAGGATCAGGCCTTCGACCAGGGCCATTTCCAGGGTTGTGGTCAGTAACTCGTAACGCATGGTGTGCAGACGTGCCAGTGTTTCTTCCAGCACGTTGACGGCATCGCCCGGTTGCCCTTTGCGAATATCGATGGCGGCGCCGATCCCCATGGCGGCCGCGACATACGGGCCGAATGCATTGGCCTGGGCGATAGACCGGAAGGTTTCCAGACCGTCGACGGCCCTTTCCAGGTCGCCGGTCCAGATGTAGATCTGCAGGGTCCACACCAACGCGATGCAGTAGGTGGCCGCATGGTCGAGGGTGGCGGCTTGCGCCTCGACCTGTTGTGCGCCCAGTCGGGCCTGATCGGGGAACCCCATCAGCCACAGCGTGCGGGCCAGGGCCAGGCCGGTGCGGTTGCGGTGGTCGAAACCATAGTGAATGGTGAGGCTGCGCTCCGATGGCAAGCTGTTGCGCAGCGAGTGCTCCAGTGCCTGGCGTGCGCGTGTCTGGTCGCCCAGCAGGTGATAGGCAATGCCGGCCAGGGAGGCGGCCACGGCAATAGCTTCGGGCCGGTCGATCAGCGCGCCGACCTCCACCGCACGTTCGGCCCAGGCCAGTGAGCTGGCAAAGTCGCCGATGCGTTCATAGAAGATCTGCAAACGCCCCAACAGCCGCAGTTGAGAGGCGTGGTCGTCCAGGTTCACGGCAATGTCCAAGGCGCGCAGCAAGGCTTTTTCCGCCGTTGCGCTGTTGCCTTTGGTGAACATCAGCACCAGGCCCAGCGCGGCTTGCAGTTCCATTTCGGTTGGGGTGCCGAAGTAACCGAGCTCCAGCAGTTCAATGGCGCGGTTGCACCAGGTGCGGCATTCCACCAGCAGGGAAAAATGCAGGAACAGCTGCGCACTGGCGGCTGCCAGCGGCAAGGCCAGGCCGGGGTCGCCCTGGGGGCCGAAGCTCCATTCCAGGGCACTGCGAATATTGCCCAACTGACAGCCCAGTCGTGCCGAACTGGCGAAGATCTGGTGGGGGGTGTCGCCCAGGTGCTTGAGTTGCTCCACGTGGTAGGCCGCGTGGCGAAAGGCCAGGGCGTGTACTTCCTGGGGACCGCGCAGCTGCAGTTTTTCCCGGGCATAGGCACGGGTCATTTCCAGCAGGCGGTAAGAGGCCGGGAAACTGTCGCGATTGACCGTGACCAACCCTTTGGTGGCCAGCTCATCAAGGGTGGCGGCCACTGTGATCGGGTCGATCCAGTCGTCGGCGGTGATCTGGGAAGCGCCGTCGAGGCCAAACGGCCCGACAAACACCGCCAGGCGATCAAACACCAGGCGTTCGTCGGTGGACAGCAGGTCGTAGCTCCAATCGAGCATGGAGCGCAGGGTCTGGTGCCGGGGCGAGGCCGTCCGCCGGCCGGCCCAGCCCAGGGAAAAGCGCTCGCCGAGCAGGGCGTGGGTGGCATGCAGGCCATGCACGGCCACACGCACCGCCGCCAGTTCGATGGGCAGCGCCATGCCTTCCAGGCGTTGGCACATATCGGCAATCAGGTGCGCATCGCCCGGCGCGAGGGCCAGGGCGGCATTGCTCGACGACATGCGTTCGACAAACAGTTGCACGGCTGGAAAACTGAGCAGTTGTTCGCCGTTCAGATCCCGCAACTCGGCAGGGAACGCCAGCGGGCTGAGCCGGTGCACGTGCTCACCACGGGCCCGCAGCGGTTCGCGGCTGGTGGCGAGGATCGCGACCGCCGGGGCGGCGTCCCGGATCTGCTCGACGATGGCGCAGACCGCGTCCACCAGGTGTTCGCAGTTGTCGAGGATCAGCAGCAACTGCTGCGAGTGCAGGTGCGCGAGCAGCACGAACATCGGCTCTTCGGCTTGCACCGCAATGCCCAGGGAACTGGCGAGGGCAAAAGGCACCAGGTCGGCATCTTCAACCTGGGCCAGATCGACGAAATGCACGGCGCCTTTCCCGTCGTGGCAGTGGCCGACCTCCACCGCCAGGCTGGTCTTGCCTACGCCACCGGGGCCGACGATGGTAAACAGCTTGGGCGGCTGCAGGCGTTCCATCACCAGGGCCACGTCGACGTCGCGCCCGATCAGGCTTGGGCGCGGCGGCAGGCCGCCGACGGTGCTGGTGACGCGTCTGGTTTTGTGCGGGGCGGGTAGGGCGAGGGGCGAGCGCTCGATCGGCGCGACGAAGGCGTAGCCCACGCCCACTTGGGTATTGATGTAGCGTGCGCCGTTTTCGCCATCCCCCAGGATGCGGCGCAACCCGGTCATGTGAAAGCGCAGGCTGCCTTCCTCGACGACTATATCGGGCCACACCAGGTTGATCAGTTCGCGCTTGGACACCACGCGTCCCGGGCGTTCGAGCAGGGCGATCAGCAGGTCGAGGGCACGGCCGCCGATCTCTACGGCCACGCCCTGGCAGGTGAGCAACCGCTCAGCAGGCATCACACGGAACGGGCCGAAGGCAAAGTACAGCGTCACGGGGTCGTGCAGGTCGTCAGGGGCGGACGCCACGGTCATCACGCTCTCGAAAAGGCAGGGGGGGTGGGGGTTTCAGCATGATAGGTGTTTTAACGCTCCGTTCAAGTCGCGACAATCTCGCGGGCGGCGACTGCGCTGCGGGTTGCGGGCTTGAGGGCGGGGGTCAGGCACAGCATCAACACCAGCACGGCAAAGAGCATCGCGTAAGCCAGGTTGTAGTTGCCGGTGTAGTCGCGCAGGGCGCCAAAGCTCAGCGGGCCGAGTGCGGCAATCAGGTAGCCGATAAACAGCATGAACACGGTCCAGGCGCCGGCTTCTGCCGGGGAGTTGGCGTTGTCCAGGGGCAACGTCATGCCCACGGTGAACGCCATGCCCAGGCCGGTGGACACCAGCAGCACATACAGAGTGGGCCAAGCGCCGGGAGCGAACGCCATGCCGGCGGTGCCCAGCAGGGCCAGCAGGGTGCACAGCGCCAACAGGCCACGACGGTCATGGGCTTTGCCTGGGATCATGCCAGCACCGGCGCTGGCTACCGCAAACACGGCGGTAAACAAGCCCAGCAGGGCTCCGGCGGGCAAGGTCGTCACGGCGGTCTCGGTGGCCGCCGGCGCCAGCCAGGCGAAGAGGGCATACACCACAAACTGGCTGGCGCCGAAGTACAGCGCTACCCACCAGGCCTGGGGGTTACACCACGGTAACGGTACCGAGCGAGCGGGGTGTGAGCCGGCGTTGGCGGTGCTGCCTGCAAAGCGTCGGGCCATCCACCGCCAACTGATCACGGCTGTGATACACAACAGGCTCCACACCCCGGCCCCCACGCGCCAGCTCTGGGCAAGCTCGGTAATGGGGGCGGTCAGCAATGCAGACAGGGTAGCCCCTACACTGAGGCCTGCGGCATAAATACCCATGAAAAACGCTGGCCGGTGGGGGAAATGCGCTTTGATCCAGCCGCCGATCAGGGCGCCGGCGATGGCAATGCCAACACTGACCAAAAAGGTGCTGAGCAGCAGGTACGTGGCACTCGGCGACACTGCGCGCAGCAGGCACGCAGCCCCCAGCAACACCAGCGCGGCAATCACACAGCGGTCGGTGCCGAAGCGCCGGCTCAGGTCTGGGGCCAGCAACGCCAGGACACCCATGCAGACATCCGGGATGGAAGTCAGCAGCGCCGCCTGGGTGAAGCTCAGGTCATAGTGATCCTGGATCAACAGCAGGATCGGGCCCAAGGACACGATCGCCGGACGTAAGGCGATGGACAGCACCAGCAGGCCGATGATGGCTGCCAGGCTGTGTTTGTCGGTCTCGGTGGAGGTCATATCGGTGTGCCCTTGAATCGTGGAGTCAGGGCGATCGTAGCAATGTAAAATAACCGACAAATGCCAGCTTCTATCGACAAAGTGACAACCTGAGGCGCCACCATGAAGCACGACGCACGCACTGTCGGCGCACCCACCGACCTGAACGGCCGCAGCGAGGATTACCTCGACTACCAGGACGTGCCTCGCGTCATGACGGCGCTGGTGCGCAACCAGGCGAGCGGCGAATACAACCCGCCTCATACCCACCACCATGGCCAGTTGTTGTATGCGATCAGTGGGGTGATGCGTGCGCAAGCCGATGGCAGCCTGTGGTTCTTGCCGCCCAAGCGCGCGTTGTGGATTCCGGCGGGAGTAGTGCATGACCAATTGATGCTGACATCGGTGCAGATGCGCTCGATCTACATCCAGGCCGATGCCGCCGCCCGCTTCGGGGGGAGCTGTCGGGTGGTGGATGTTTCGTTGTTACTGCGCGAGCTGATCCTGGTGCTGGCCAGTGAGCCGATTGAGTACTGCCTGGAGGGTCGCAATGCCCATGTGGTGGCCTTGATTCTGAGCGAACTGGCCGCCGCACGTACGTTGCCGCTGCAGATTCCCTGGCCGCTGGACCGCCGGTTGCTGGCGGTGTGCAACGCGATACTTGACGCTCCGGGGCAAAGCCATCGGGTTGAATACTGGGCCGACAAGGTGGGGGCCAGTTCGCGGACGTTGATCCGCCTGTTCCTCAAGGAAACTGGCCTGACGTACCGTCAGTGGGTGCAGCAGGTGCGTCTGGCCTGTGCCTTGGAGCGTCTGGAAAAGGGCGAGTCCGTTGGCCGGATCGCCCGGGAGTTGGGTTATGTGAGTGCCAGCGCGTTCAGTGCGATGTTTCGCCGGGCCACGGGCGCCTCACCGCGGGAGTTTGTGGGGGGCGACTGATTGTGGCAGCGCCAGTTGCGCACACAGGCCCCCGCCAGCGCGGTTGGACAGGGTCAAGGCGCCTTGCAGGCTCTGCGCCAGTTGTTGCGAGATCGCCAGGCCCAAACCTGTGCCTTTGGTGCTGCGACTGCGGGCGTTATCCAGGCGGTAGAACGGTTTGATCACCTCGGGCAACTGCGCTTCGGGAATGCCGGGGCCACGGTCAAGGACCTGGATCACCAGGCGTTCGTCTACCAGGGGTTCGACGTTGACCGTGACCTCGCTGCCGAACTTCAGCGCGTTGTCCACCAGGTTGACCAGCACCCGGCGCAGGGCATGGGGGCGGGTGTCGATAATGGTGCCGAGTTGCGCCCTCAGTACCACGCTTTGCCCGACATCCTGGTAGTCGAACACCAGGCTGTCGAGGAACGAATGCAGGTCCACACGGCAACTGGCTTCGACCGTGCCGTCCAGGCTGCGGGCATAGGCCACGCCTTCCTGGACCAGGTGCTGCATCTCGCACAGGTCGTTGCACAGCTTGTCCCGCTCCACCGATTCTTCCATGAATTCGGCACGCAGTTTCATGCGGGTGATCGGAGTTTGCAGGTCATGGGAGATCGCGGCCAGTAACTGCAGGCGCTCCTGCAAACCGTTGCCGGGCGCGTCGGCCGGCGCGTTGTCAGGAGGCGACGGGCGCAATCCCAGCCAAAGGCAGCCGAACAGCAATGCCAGTTGCACCATCAATAACGGCGTCAGCCACAGTGACTCGGCCAACGCACTGATTTCAATCGCGAACGCCAGCCCCTGTGCGATCACCAGGCAGGCCAGATAGATCAGCGTCAGGGTGCGCGGCCAGCGCGGCGGCTTGAGTTCCATGTGGCTCACCCCAGTCGTTCGATGGCTTGGGCAACACCTGCGCCGTACGCCGGATCGGCGAGGGTGCAGTGCTGGATATGACGTGTCTTGGCGTCGGCGCTGGCGCCCTGGATCGAGCGTGCCGTGTTGGCAAACAGCAGCTGTTGTTGCGCCGGACTCATCAGGCGGAACAGCGCACCGGGCTGGGAGAAATAATCGTCATCTTCCCGGTGGTTCCAGTGCGCGGCGCTGCCTTGCAGGGCCAACGGAGGCTCGCGAAAATCCGCTTGTTCGGCCCACTGGGCCTGGCTGTTGGGCTCGTAGCCCGGGATGCTGCCGGCGTTACCGTCGGTGCGCATCTGCCCGTCGCGGTGATAGCTGTTTACCGGGCAGCGCGGCGCATTCACCGGGATCTGGTGGTGGTTCACGCCCACGCGGTAGCGCTGTGCGTCGCCATAGGCAAACAGGCGCGCCTGGAGCATTTTGTCAGGCGAGAAACTGATGCCCGGCACTACGTTGGCGGGGTTGAAGGCGGCTTGTTCGACGTCGGCGAAGTAGTTGTCGGGGTTGCGATTAAGCTCCAGCAGGCCCACTTCGATCAGTGGGTAATCCCGGTGCGGCCAGACCTTGGTCAGGTCGAAGGGGTTGATCGGGCAGTGGGCTGCATCGGCCTCGGGCATGACCTGCACATAGAGCTTCCACCGTGGGAAGCGGCCCTCCTCGATGCTGGTATAGAGGTCGCGTTGGGCGCTTTCGCGGTCCTGTCCGATCACGGCGCTGGCTTGTTCATCGGTGAGGTTGTGGATGCCTTGTTCGGTTCTCCAGGTGAACTTCACCCAGAATCGCTGGTTTGCCGGGCTGATGAAGCTGAACGTATGGCTGCCGAAACCATGCATGTGCCGGTAGGACTGCGGCACGCCTCGGTCGCTCATCACAATCGTGACCTGGTGCAGGGCTTCGGGCAGCAGGGTCCAGAAGTCCCAATTATTGCGGGCGCTGCGCATGTGGGTGCGAGGGTCGCGTTTGACCGCGTGATTGAGGTCGGGGAATTTCAAGGGGTCGCGCAGGAAGAACACCGGGGTGTTATTGCCCACCAGGTCCCAGTTGCCTTGGGCAGTGTAGAACTTGATGGCAAAGCCGCGGATATCACGCTCGGCATCCGCCGCCCCGCGCTCGCCCGCCACTGTGGAAAAACGCACGAACACTTCTGTGGTCTTGCCGATGTGCGAGAACAGGTCGGCCTTGGTGAAGTGGCTGATGTCATGGGTGACGGTGAACGTGCCGAACGCGCCGGAGCCCTTGGCGTGCATGCGGCGCTCCGGAATCACCTCGCGGTCGAAGTGGGCGAGTTTTTCCAGCAACCACACGTCCTGCAACAACACGGGGCCGCGGGGGCCGGCAGTCTGCGAGTGGTTGTTGTCGACCACCGGTGCGCCGGCGGCTGTGGTCAGTTTTTTCATGCGCGAGTCCCCTGATGTCTGGTTGTTGTGTCACATCAAAACAGAGCACCCGGGGCAGGGCGATTGCACGTAGGTATCGACTGACGCACCTTCAGGCGAGCGTAAAGCTGACCTCGATGTTGCGACGGGTGGCTTTGGAGTAAGGGCAGTTCTGGTGAGCGGCTTCGATCAATTGCTGGGCGGTGTCCGCTTCGATGTCAGGCAATGAAACGTTGATGCGCGCTTGCAGGAAAAAGCCTTGCTCACCGTGCAACAAATCAACGTGAGCGTCCACGGCCGCCGTGGCCGGGAAACTGATCTTGCGGGCGTTGCAGGCGTGGCGCAGGGCGCCCAGGAATGAGGCCGACCAGCACACCGCGAACAGTTGCTCGGGGTTGGTGCCGTTGCCGGGCGCCCCAGGCGGCGACAGTTTGACCCGCAGCCGGCCATCATCGCTTTGGCCGCTGCCCTCACGACCGCCGGTGGTGCGGGTGTGGCCGGAGTAAAGAACTTTTTCGATGCTCAACATGGACTGTCCTGGAAGCTGGCGGCGTTGGGGGTGGGGTCAGATAGCCCACAGGATGTCGGGCGGGTTCAACAGAGGGACGACGGTGTTGGCATGCAGATGGCTGAGCAAGGTGCCGCGCGCGATATCCAGCAACCAGGCGCGAAAGGGCAGACCGGGGTTGTAGTGGGCACGGTTTTCCAGGAGTGTCTTGAAGGCGTGTTGGACCAGGTACTCGACCTGTTCCGGGCGAACTCTTCCCGCTTGCACCTGACCCTCATAAAACGCGCTGAGCAGCGGCGTGACCTGGGTGGACAGTCGCCGCGAAGCACCGCGGTCACCGTTGACGACATTCGCCATCAAGGTGCGCAGCGCTTCATTGGCGAGTCGATCAACCTTGCACAGGCAACTGGCGCGATACCCTTCGGTCATGATGGCATCCCTCTTGAATGCTGACGGTGGTGAGCCTCAAGGGTGATGCCTTGCCGGTGATACGGCCAGTTATGTGCTGTTAGCAGTTGTTAGTCGAACCGCTGGCCGCGCCGAACGGTGCCGTTTCCCGACTGAATGCCTCCAGCTCCTTGACCAGCCCGAGGGCTGCGAGCAGGACCAGTTCGCGGCCTTTATCCGGCGTTGCCTGGCCCGGGTCGGAGCCCATGCGGCCATCCGGGAAGCGCGAGCGGAAGTCGTGAGCCTCGCGGATCGGACCGGAGTTGGCGATTTTCGGCGAATACTCTGCCGACTTGATCGCGTCTGGATAAGCCCACTGCGTCACGGCAATTTCCGAAGGCGTGGCATGAATGCCATGCCCGCTAGGGAATTGCTGGTTGGCCAGTGCGCCCACGCCTTCCAGGTCCCACCAGTTCGTCAGTTTCAAGGCAAACCCGGCAGGCCGCCTGGCGAAGCTGGCTTCGGCATACAGCTGGGAAAACGCGGCCTCAATCGACGCGATATTGCCGCCGTGGCCATTGAGGAAATAGATCTTCTCGAAGCCGTGTGCCACCAGCGAGCGGGTCCAGTCTTCGATGGCGGCAATAAAGGTCGAGGGGCGCAGCGTGATGGTGCCGGGAAAGCCGAGGTGATGCTGTGCCATGCCGATGTTGAAAGTGGGGGCGATCAGGATATCGGCGGATTCCTGGGCGTGATGCGCAATGATCTGCGGGCACATCCAGTCGGTGCCCAGCAGGCCGATGGGGCCGTGCTGTTCGTTGGAGCCGATGGGGATGACGATGGTACGGCTGCGCTGCAGGAATGTCTCGATTTCAGACCAGGTCGACAGATGTAAAAGCATGGTGAGGCCTCACGGTTCAGTGATGGAACATCAAGTGTGCGTGGGCATCACATCACGGGGTTTCGCAAGGCGACATTGCACGTAGGTGTCGATCAAGGGCACTCGCCGCTGCTGGCGCGGACTAAACAACAGGGCGCACACACGCGTCCTGTTTTTCTGACATGGACCGGACATGAACCCTACCAACCTGCAATTCAAGACCCTGCTGTTACTGCTGGCCCTGGTCACCATCGCCTTTATCTGGATATTGCTGCCGTTTTACGGCGCAGTGTTCTGGGCGGTGATCCTGGGCATCATCTTTGCACCGATGCAACGCCGGCTGCACATGAAATTTGGCTGGAACCGCAACCTGACCTCGCTGGCCACCCTGACGGTGTGCCTGGTGATCGCCATTTTGCCGGTGATCATCACCAGTGCTTTGTTGGTGCAGGAGGGTGCGACACTCTACAAGAACATCGAAAGCGGCAAATTGGACGTGGCGGGGTATATCGAGCAGTTCAAAAACATCTTGCCGCCGTACTTCCAGCACCTGCTGGATCGCTTCGGCATGGGCAACCTGGAAGGCTTGCGGGAGAAGATCGTCAAGAGTGCGATGCAGGGCAGCCAGTTCTTTGCGTCCCAGGCGTTCAGCTTTGGCCAGGGCACGTTTGATTTCCTGGTGAGCTTTTTCATCATGCTGTATTTGCTGTTTTTCCTGCTGCGCGATGGCCCGGAGCTGGTGCGCAAAGTGCGCACGGCGGTACCGCTGGCCGAACCGCAGAAGCGCCGGTTGCAGCTCAAGTTCAACCGGGTGGTGCGGGCCACGGTCAAGGGCAACGTACTGGTGGCCGTGACCCAGGGTGCGTTAGGTGGTTTGATCTTCTGGTTTTTGGACATCCCCAGTGCGTTGCTCTGGGCGGTGTTGATGGCGTTTCTGTCGCTGCTGCCGGCAGTCGGTGCAGGGATTGTGTGGGGGCCGGTGGCCGCTTACTTCCTGTTAAGCGGTTCGATCTGGCAGGGGGTGGTGCTGGGGTTGTTCGGGGTGTTTGTGATTGGCCTGGTGGACAACGTGCTGCGGCCGATCCTGGTGGGCAAGGACACCAAGATGCCGGACTACCTGATCCTGATTTCAACCCTGGGCGGCCTGTCGGTGTTCGGCCTGAACGGGTTTGTGATCGGGCCGTTGGTGGCGGCGTTGTTCATGTCAAGCTGGGCGTTGTTTGTGGAAAGCAAACCGCGGGTCAAGCTGCCGTTACCGTAATTGTCAGGCGTGGAGCCTGAAGTTCGAGGCGGTTTGCAGCTGTTTTTCGGCGGCGGACAGCGACGTGAGTGGGCCGCTGATGGTTTCGCCATCGCGTACCACGTACCAGCAAGCCAGTAGCCCAAGCTCCCGGAGAGGGGCGGGGACGGCGCTGCCGATGACGGACATGATGTGAGCAGTGGGCATACGTACCTCCAATCGTTATGGAGGTCACCTTACGGGGCTGCGGCCCCGGGGAAAAATCACCTGTCTCGATAGTCGACATCAACGCCAAGCGTCAATCCACCACCTGGTCGAGCATGATCACCACTTCCTGTTCACTGAGCAGGCCCTTGCGCACCAGGTTTTCTGCCAGCAGGGCCAGGAACTTGGCACTGCGGTGGCCTTCGAGATGCTTGAGTTCGGTCAGGGCGCTGTAGACCTTGCTGGACGTACACAGGCCTGCGGTGCGGTGTGGGTTTTGCGTGGGCATGGTCGGTCGTCCTTAGTTGTTATTGGGTGGACAGGGTCGATAGTGAGACTGTTGCGTGACGCAAACATGACAGTGCTAGCCGTGTCCGGGCAAGTAGACATTGCCATCAATCATGTGCGATTACGCCCCGGGCATTGTTCTGACAGCGACCTTGGCACGATGAATCCGGACTTTACAGGCAAAAAAAAGCCTCGCGTGTGGGCGAGGCCTGTTCCTGTCGTGTCAACTCACGTATTACCAGCCGCGGCCATAGTAGCCGTGGGGAGGGCCGTAATAACCGCGCGGTGGGCCGTAGTAGACCGGCGCCGGGCGGTAGTAAACCTGTTGCTGCACATACACCGGTGGTGGCGGTGCGTAGTAGACCGGTGGCGGCGCGGCATAAACCGGTTGCGGCTGCACATACACGGGTTGTTGCTGCACGTAGACCGGCTGGGACTGGCTGGCCACCACGGAGCCGACAACGGCTGCGCCGATCAAACCACCCAATATGGCCGGGCCACCCCAGCCACCACCGTGGGCGGAGGCTTGGCCTGCCATAGCGAGTGCGCCGATAAGCAAGGCGATCTTGGGGATTTTACGAATCATGGTCATTCCTCGGTTAGCCCCTGCGCTTGTGGTCTGCAATCAATAGACTCAAGTAATGTCGCGGGGATACTTTTAAGACAACGTATTTCTGAAAAACAGCACGGCCGATAGGTAAAGGTTGTGTAAGGTCTGTACCGGTTTGCTTACTCAAAGGAGTTATTCATGCAGATGCACCCCAACAAAGACACCCAACTGTGCATGTCATTGTCGGCGCGTCCCGGGAATTTTGGCTTGCGTTTCCATAACCACCTGTACGAACAGCTGGGTCTGAACTTCTACTATAAAGCGTTCAGCAGCCGGGATTTGCTCGGCGCGATCGGCGGTATCCGGGCGCTGGGTGTGCGTGGTTGCGGGGTTTCGATGCCGTTCAAGGAAGCGGCCATTGCCCTGGTGGACGAACTGGATGAGTCGGTCCAGGCCATCGACTCCCTGAACACCATCGTCAACACCGACGGCCACCTCAAGGCCTACAACACCGACTACATCGCCATCGAGCAACTGCTGAAGAAGCACGCAGTGCCCAAGGCATCGACGTTCGCCCTGCGCGGCAGCGGTGGCATGGCCAAAGCCGTGGCCAGTGCCTTGCGGGACGGCGGGTATGCCAATGGCGTGATCGTGGCGCGCAACGAAGTGGCGGGCCGCGCGCTGGCGCAGAACCTGGAGTATGAGTGGCAGGCCGAACTCGGCGAGTTGCGTCCGCAGATGCTGATCAACGTCACGCCGATCGGCATGACCGGCGGGCCCGAGGCGGACGCGCTGGCGTTTGAGGCTGATGCGATTGAGCGTGCAGAGACTGTGTTTGATGTGGTGGCGATCCCCGCCGAAACGCCGTTGATCGTGCGCGGTCGTGCCCAGGGTAAGCGGGTGATCACTGGGTTGGAGGTGGTTGCTATCCAGGCGTTGGAGCAGTTCGTGCTCTATACCGGGGTGCGGCCGACGCAGGAGCAGTTCCAGGCGGCAGTGGATTTTGCCCGAGGTTAACGGGCACTGGAGAGCCCCTGTGGGAGCTGGCTTGCCTGCGATAGCGATATAACAGGTTAACTATCTGTGACTGAAACACCGCTATCGCAGGCAAGCCAGCTCCTACATTTTGTACTGTGTCAGGCCTGTTCCAGCTGGGCCAGGCGCTCTTCCAGCGCTGCAATCCGCGCTTCCAGCTCTTCGATGCGCTCGACCGAAACACCCCCCGTCCCACGCTCCACCGGATTCCCCCGTGCAGACAGTATCGCCTCGATATCCGCCGGATCCCCCAGCGCATGGGTGTAGCGATCTTCCCGCTGCCCGGCCTGACGCGGCACCAGCAGCGCCAGCCCGCGTGCAATCAAGCGCTCAAGCTGGTGCACCACCTGCTCGGCATCTTCAAAGTCATGCATGCGCCCGCTGCGGGTCAGCAGCTCGTTGACGGTTTGCGGCCCGCGCAGGAACAGCAGCCCGATCAGGATCACCTGGGCCGGCACCAGTTCCAGCGCCTTGTCCACGCGATGCTCCCAGCGATCGGCACGGCTGCCCATTACCAAGCGGGTAAATCCCTGGCCTTCCAGCGCCCGCAGGCTCTGGCCGACCTGGCCCTGGCTGAGGTTGGTCACGGGCTCGCGGCTGGTTTTCTGGTTGCAGGCCAGCACCAGGGCGTTGAGGGTCAGGGGGTAGGTTTCCGGGTTGGTCGCCTGTTTCTCGATCAGGCAGCCCAGGATGCGGATTTCCGTGCTGTTCAGGCGCGGCTCAGGGGTGTCGGTGTCGTGCTCGGCGGTCATCGCGCTTTCCCTATGCAGTGAAGTGCCTAGCGTAAGCCGGAAAAAATAAAAGACAAGCGACGGGCCGGTCTATAATCGTCGCCTGTTCAAACCGTGCCATCACCCATGAGACTGCCATGACTATTTCCCTGTACGCCGCTTCCATTCCGGTCTTCAAGCAAATGCTCACCGCCCTGAGCGGTGTGTTGACCAAAGCTGAAGCCCACGCCACTGCCAAGAACATCGAGCCCAATGCCCTGCTGCAAGCGCGTCTGTTCCCGGACATGTTCCAGCTGGTGCGCCAGGTACAGATCGCCGTCGACTTCGCCAAGGGCGTTTCGGCGCGCCTGGCCGAGATCGAAGTGCCTAAATACGATGACAGCGAAGTGACCTTCGCCGACCTGCAGGCGCTGATCGCCAAGGTGCTGTCGTTTGTCGACACTATCCAGCCTGAGCAAATCGACGGCAAGGAAGGCATCGAAATCATCACCCGCCCAGGCACTCCTAAAGAGAAGCGCTTCAGCGGCCAGTCCTACCTGCTGACCTACGGCCTGCCGCAGTTCTTCTTCCACGTCACCACCGCGTACGCCTTGCTGCGTCACAACGGTGTGGAAGTGGGCAAACGCGACTACATGGGCGCGTTCTAAGCCTTGATGCGTCGAAGCCCGGTGTGTGCCAGCAGGCACCACCGGGCTTTTTCATGGGCTGCATTCGACACACTCTGTTAAGATTCGACATCCCTTTATCACTCTATCTTTCAGCGAACCCTCGGGTTGTCGTTGATGTTGTCGTTTCTGGAGTTTTCATGTTGTTCCCTATCCTGCTGTTGTCGGCTGCCGGTTTTACCGTGCTGACCACAGAGTTTGTGATTGTCGGCCTGCTGCCCTCTATTGCGCGGGACCTGAACGTCAGCGTGCCCCAGGCGGGGCTGCTGGTGACGTTATTCGCGTTTACCGTCGCGGCATTCGGCCCGTTTCTCACGGCGTATTTCGCGCGATTCCAGCGCAAGCGACTGTTTATCGTCATCCTGGTCCTGTTTGGCATAGCCAATACCGTGGCGGCGCTGGCGCCGAATATCTGGGTAATGGCATTGGCGCGGTTGATCCCGGCCCTGGGGTTGCCAGTGTTCTGGGCCTTGGCCAGTGAAACGGCGGTGGACATCGTCGGCCCCGAATACGCCGGGCGTGCCATCGAGAAGATCGGTTTTGGCATTGTCTGCGCCACGGTGTTCGGGATTCCCGTGGGCACGCTGATTTCCGACATGTTCGGCTGGCGCACAGCGTTTGCGATCCTCGCCGTGGTGGCCTTGGCCAAGGCCTTGCTGCTGTTCATCTACCTGCCGGTGACGAAGCCGAAGAACGACCAAGTGACCTTGCGCGCGCAGTTCAAGATCCTGCGCAGCCCGCTGATGCAGGGGCATATCCTGCTGTCGATCCTGGTGTTCTGCGGCATGTTCACCGCCTATACCTACCTGGCGGACATCCTCGAGCGCCTGGCCGGGTTCGACGGCACGCTGGTGGGCTGGTGCCTGATGGGCTTCGGCGCCGTCGGGCTGATCGGCAATGCGTTGGGCGGCCGTGCGGTGGATCGCCACCCTCTGATTGCGTCGATGGTGTTCTGCGCGTTCATGATTGCCGGTATGGTGGCGCTGGTGCCCGCGATTCACTCCACCCTTGGTCTGGCCGCTGCGATGGCGGTGTGGGGCGTGACCCAGGCCGCGATGTTTCTGGTCAGCCACGTGCGTCTGATGAAGGCAGCACCCCATGCGCCAGCGTTTGCCGCGTCGTTGAACATTGCCGGGGGCAACCTGGGGATTGGCTTGGGCGCCATGGTTGGCGGGCATGTGATCGACAACCTGGGCCTGGGTAGCCTGGGGTTTGCGGCGTCCGGGTTTATCTTCGTATCGATCCTGCTGGCCCTGTGGCTGATGACCGCCAGGCAACCAGACACCGCGGGCGCCTGAATAGTCAGGGCAGGGCGGTAAACAACTCCCGTCGAGCGCCTTCGGTAATCGCCACGATGCCGGGGTGCTTGACCTTGCGCTCCACCGAGATCGCGTAGAACGACTCGGTCACCGCGTCGGTCTGGCCAATCAGCGCCACGCCGTATTGGCGCACTACCTCATCGGCAATCACGCTGGGGGCGATGAATATCCCGCTGCCGGATTGGCCGAAAGCCTGCATCAACGCGCTGTCGTCGAATTCACCGATGATCTTCGGCTGGATCTGCTGCTCTGCAAACCAGCGCTGCAAACGGCTGCGCACTACCGTCTCTGCGCCAGGAATCAACAGCGGCGCACCCTGCAGACAGTGTGGGAAATCGCCGCCGTACCGGTCAGCCAACGCCTGGGTGGCGAAAAAGCTGATGCCGCATTCCCCGAGTTTCTGGCTGTAACCCTTGATGTCCAAGTGAGAGGGCATGGGGCTGTCGGAAATCACCAGGTCCAGGCGCTGGATCGCCAGGTCGGCCAACAAGCGTTCCAGTTTGTCCTCACGACAGGTGATGCGGATCGGTTCACTGAGCTCCATGGTCGGGGCGATCAGCCGGTAGACGATGGATTTGGGCACCACATCCGCCACGCCGACGCGAAACAGGATCTGCTGTTCATTGGGCTGGGCGCGCAACATCGCCTCCAGCTCGTTGCCGGTCTGGAACATTTGCTCTGCGTAGGGCAGGGCCTGGCGCCCGGCCTCGGTCAGTTCAAGCTGGCGGCCGACACGTTGGAACAATGCAACGCCAAAGGTTTGCTCGAGCAGGCTGATCTGCCCGCTGATGGTCTGGGGCGTGAGGTTCAGTTGCTCACAGGCGCGCACGATGCTGCCGGTCTTGGCCACGACCCAGAAGTAATGCAGTTGTCGGTAATTGAGCACGATGGCAATCACTTCGTGAAAACCGAAGTATACGCGAGAAAAATACGAATTTTCCTGAAGTGTCCGCCTGCATAGAATGCCTCGCTATCGAGGGGCCACTACTTGGACCCAATGGTTCTAACGAGGAATACATCATGAAACTCAATTCCCTGGGCGCCGCGTCGTTGCTTGCGCTTTCATTGGTAGTGGTCAGTGGCTGCGATCAGGTTGAGAAGAGCGCCCAGCAAGTGCTGGGCAAGGCGACCGAATCGGCCAGGCAAGCGATCGACGACACCCACAAGGCTGCCGAGCAGGCGTTGAGTGAAGCAACCCAGGGGCTGATCAAGCCTGAGAAGCCGGAAAAAGAAGCCGAAGACGCTTCCGACACCAAAGAAACCTAATTCCCCAGCATTACCACGTCAGGACTGACCTATGGACTACCTTTTACAACTGGCCGCCAGCCCCACCGCCTGGGTTGCACTGGCGACCTTGATCGTCATGGAAATCGTGCTGGGCATCGATAACCTGATCTTTATCTCGATCCTCACCAACAAATTGCCAGAGAAGCATCGGGCCAAGGCCCGGCGCATCGGTATCAGCATGGCGTTGGTCTTGCGCCTGGGCCTGTTGAGTACCATCGCGTTCATCGTGCAACTGACGGCGCCGGTGTTCGAGATCTTCGGCCAGGCGTTTTCGTGGAAAGACATGATCCTGATCGCCGGTGGCCTGTTCCTGGTGTGGAAGGCGACCACCGAAATCCATCACAGCATGGACCCGGAGCCGGAAGAGAAAGAAACCAGTGCTGGCAACGTCGTGGCGATCGGCTTTGCTGCGGCCATCGGGCAGATCCTGTTGCTCGACCTGGTGTTCTCCATCGACAGCATCATCACGGCTGTTGGCATGACCGAACACTTGCCGATCATGATCATTGCCGTGGTGACGTCGGTGATCGTGATGCTGGTGGCGGCCGAGCCGTTGGCCAAGTTCATCAACGACAACCCGACCGTGGTCATGCTGGCCCTGGGCTTTTTGATCATGATCGGTATGACGCTGATCGCCGAAGGCTTCGGCGCCCATGTGCCAAAAGGCTACGTGTATGCCGCCATGGCGTTCTCCGCCGTGATCGAGTGCCTGAACATCGCACGACGCAACCGCCACAAGCGCTTGCTCGCCGCCCGCCAATAAAAAAACGCCGCATTCTGCTGGTCAGAATGCGGCGTTTTCAGTGTGCGGCCCATTACAATTCGGCGCTGACCTGGGTGGGTTCAGGGCAATTCTGGCCGCCGTTGTCCAGGCCTTGCTTGTAGTTACGGCTCAGCAGCGAAGCCTTGCCGTTGTGCCAGGTCAATGTCAGTACGTACAGCGTATCGTAGTCGCTGCCCGACCAATCCTGGGTAATCGTGTGCTTTTCGCCCGAGGCTTCACTGGCCACCTTGTTGATCAGCTCCGGCAGGTAGCCGTGTGACCAGGCGGTGTAAATGATCGCGTTGTGATACTTGTCTTCCACCAGTTCGTCGGCCAGGGCACTGGTGTCATTTGCCGAGAACTTGATGTTCACCGGCAGGCCCAGCTTGATGGCGCTGGGGCTGATGGTCATCAGGGGGCGAATATAGCTGTATGAATTGTCCTTCTCGCCTTCCTCGACATTGCGCGTCGGGTTGGCGGCAAACACGAAATTGGCCTTGCCGAATTTTTCCGGCAATACGGTGGCCAGGTTCATCGCGCGGTTCAGGCCCTGGCAGTTGAGCTGGCCGAGGCCGCCGCTGGGTTTTTCACCGTGGCGCAGGAAAACCAGGGTTTGCACGCCGTCCACCTGTTCGGCCTTGCTCAACGGGGATTCGAGCGTCAGCCCGATGGCGCCGCCCAGCAACAGCAGCGACGGCAAGATGTAGGTATAGCGTTTGAGGCGTTGCGCAAGGCACAGAGGCTTGATTGTCATTGTAGGTTCGAGTCTTCGTGCTTCGGATTAAGGCGGATGGGCCCGCTGTGGTTTTCCTTGTCGTTGTACGAGGTGTCTCCTTTCACCGTGTGGGCGCACGTATGAGTCCGCATTGACGCTTTGGTTCGCCTGCGCCGCAGATTAGCGTGGGTATGTTGCGCATTGATGACCCATGCACAGTGGCGCTCAGGTGACTATCATGGGGGCTTTCTGCCCAGGGATTTCCCGATGAACGCACTCGCCGCTTTCCCGATCAACAGCAAATGGCCGGCCCAGCACCCAGAACGTTTGCAGCTGTATTCGTTGCCCACGCCCAACGGCGTCAAGGTGTCGATCATGCTCGAGGAACTGGGCCTGCCCTATGAAGCGCACAAAGTCAGTTTCGAGACCCAGGACCAACTGTCACCCGAGTTCCTGTCCCTGAACCCCAACAACAAGATCCCGGCGATCATCGACCCCAATGGCCCGAGCGGGCAGCCGTTGGCGCTGTTCGAGTCCGGCGCGATCCTGATTTACCTGGCGGAAAAAACCAGCCAACTGCTGTCCGAAGACCCGGCCACCCGCTACGAAACCCTCCAGTGGCTGATGTTCCAGATGGGCGGTATCGGCCCGATGTTTGGCCAATTGGGCTTTTTCAACAAATTCGCCGGCAAGGCCTACGAAGACAAGCGCCCCCGCGACCGCTACGCCGCCGAATCCCGACGCCTGCTGGATGTGCTGGAAAAACGCCTGCTGGGCCGCACCTGGATCATGGGTGATGACTACAGCATCGCCGACATTGCCACCTTCCCGTGGATCCGCAACCTGATCGGCTTCTATGAGTCTGGCGACTTGGTGGGCATCGCTGATTTCCCCAACGTGCTGCGTGCGCTGGACGGTTTTGTCGCACGCCCGGCCGTGATCCGTGGCCTGAACATTCCGAGTTGACGCATGCCGACCTTCGATTTCAAGCAGCTGGATGTCTTTAGCCGCGTCGCGCTCAAGGGCAACCCGCTGGCGGTGGTACTGGGGGCCGACAGCCTCACTGACCAACAGATGGCCGATTTCGCCAAGTGGACCAACCTCAGCGAAACCACGTTTTTGCTGACCCCGCGTGACCCGAAGGCCGACTACCGGGTGAGAATTTTCACCACCCTCAAGGAGCTGCCGTTCGCCGGCCACCCCACACTGGGCAGTTGCCACGCGTGGCTGCAGGCGGGGGGCATCCCCAAAGGTGAAGAGATCATCCAGGAATGCGAAATCGGCCTGGTGCGTATCCGCCGCCAAGGGGATGAACTGGCCTTTATCACGCCGCCGCTGATACGTTCCGGCGCGGTGGAGGCGCCGTTGCTGGAGCGCGTACGCCTGGGGTTGGGTTTGGCGCCCGAAGTGATCCTGCGCAGCCAGTGGGTCGACAATGGCGCGGGTTGGCTGGCGCTGATGCTGGCTGATCGCGAGCAGGTGCTGGGTTTACAGCCAGACTACTCGCAACTGCTGGGCCTGGCAGTGGGCGTGATCGCCGCCTGCGACCCTGTGCGCGATGCCGTGGATGCGCAATTCGAAGTGCGCGCCTTTATTGCCGGTGACGGCGCCCAGGAAGACCCGGCCACCGGCAGCCTGAACGCGGGCGTTGCCCAATGGCTGCTGGGGGAGGGCCTGGCGCCTGAGCGCTATGTCGTCAGCCAGGGCACGGCAATGGGGCGGGCGGGGCGCATTCGCATCGAGCGCCACGGCCCTGAAATATGGGTGGGCGGTGCGGTTGCGGTGTGCATCGACGGGCGCCTGCAGCTCTAGATCAATACATTGTTACAGGCCTCGCAATACACTGTTGGTCCCCGCGCGTTTGTGCCGTGGGGGCCTAGGGGCATAAGCTTTCGCCCCAAATATGTATGCCTTTACCGTTTTGGAAGCCAGGAAAGCCATGACCAGCCAGTTCCCCCAAGCCCGCCCACGCCGCCTGCGCCGCTCCCCGGAGCTGCGTGGCTTGTTCCAGGAAACCGAGTTCACCCTGAACGACCTGGTGCTGCCGATCTTCGTCGAAGAAGAAATCGACGACTTCGTACCGATCACCAGCATGCCGGGCGTGCAGCGCATCCCTGAGAAAAAACTCGCCGCCGAAATCGAGCGTTATGCCCGTGCCGGCATCAAGTCGGTCATGACCTTCGGCGTGTCCCACCACCTGGACGCCAGCGGCAGCGACACCTGGAAAGAACGCGGCCTGGTCTCACGCATGTCCTCGATCATCAAGGACGCCGTACCGGAAATGGTCGTGATGTCCGACACCTGCTTCTGCGAATACACCGACCACGGCCATTGTGGCGTGATGCACGGCGTCCACGTCGACAACGATGCAACCCTGGTCAACCTCGGCAAACAAGCCGTGGCGGCCGCTCGCGCCGGTGCCGATGTCATCGCACCGTCCGCCGCCATGGACGGCCAGGTCCAGGCGATCCGCCGCGCACTGGATGACGCCGGCTTCACCCACATCCCGATAATGGCCTACTCCACCAAATTCGCCTCGGCCCTCTACGGCCCGTTCCGCGAAGCTGGCGGCAGCGCCCTCAAGGGCGATCGCAAAAGCTACCAGATGAACCCGATGAACCGCCGCGAAGCCGTGCGCGAATCGCTGCTGGACGAACAGGAAGGCGCGGACGCACTGATGGTCAAGCCGGCCGGCGCCTACCTCGACATCATCCGCGACATCCGCGAAGCCTCACACCTGCCGGTGGCGGCGTACCAGGTGAGCGGCGAGTACGCGATGATCAAGTTCGGCGCCCAGGCGGGCGCGATTGACGAGGCGCGGGTGGTGCGCGAGACGTTGGGATCGATCAAGCGCGCGGGGGCGGATTTGATTTTTACGTATTTTGCGATGGATTTGGCGTTGGCGGGGATCTAACACTCACGGCAATTCCAGATGTGGGAGGGGGCTTGCCCCCGATAGTGGTATATCAGTCACTGGGGATGTTGGCTGATGCATCGCCGTCGGGAGCAAACTCGCTCTCTACGGTCAGTTTTTTGCTGATAAGCACTTGTAAATTCTTAGTCGACTCAGAAGAGTTTGTATGAACTTTTTCTGGTCAATTACAGGCTCGCTGAAATACGTCGTCATCGTTTTGAAAACTGCATCGAAGGTATTGTCAGCTGACAGGAAGTGTTCGATTGAGCCGATGAACCATTCTTGATCGGGCTCTGTGTATAATAGAAATTCCGGCTTCGTCAGCTCATCGAAAAGCTCAGTAAGTTCTTTTTCGTCGTTTACGTTTTTTGAGGAGATTAATCGCTCCCTTTCTAAGTCGTCTGTATTTTCTATGTCATATGTGAAGAGTAGACCACGGATTATTGACATACTTGGGGCGATCTTCATGTTCCTGGCTCCCTGTTATCTGAAAAAGCTCACTGTCTCCTTGCCCGAAAGCATGAAAGGATACTTATGTTTTTTTTTCGTATGGAATCGATGGTGGTTGCTTCTTTGTCATATGTTAAAAGCGATTCAAGCAAGGTTTTCATAAATTTTCTTTTTTCTAAAATTTCATCGTTGAAGTGTGTATCGAATAGATGGAACACCGATTCGAAATTTTCCTCTGTTGCCAGAAAGTGTTCGAGCGTTTCGATGTGCCAATGCCTTTCTTCGTGTTTGTATTTCATGAATTCAGGCTTGGTTAGTTTTTCAAAAAGCTCTTTAAGTTCTTGTTCGTTGTTAACGTTTATTGAAGTAATGAGCGCTTCTTTTACCGGGTCGTGCAGATTTTCTGTGCAGTAAGTAAATAGGAGGCCTTGGATTATGGACAGGCTTGGTTTAAATTTCATTAAAGATCTCCGTATGCGGTTATAGGCTGTCCGTCTTCTGTTAAAAAGACTCTAGCTTTTGCTGTTTTTCCATATTCATAGTTTTCTCTCTTGTATCCCTCAGCTATTACTTTTCCCATGTCCATCGGTTTTTGGGACGCCGTCAAGTTTATCTGTTTGAAGATTAGCTGTGCGCGGTAAATAGCATTGAGTTGATCCCGGTGGCTTAGAAAATGTGTAGCTGCACTAGGTGGCCGAGGCTCTCCTATGTGCGGGCCACTTACATATCTCTCTATTTCTCCGGTCGTGGGATTTTTAGCGGTCTGTACTCTCTCAAGCTGCGACGCTAACGACGTTTGGGTTCCGTGCTTTTCCAAGAAGTGTGCTCGGGGGTTTGACGCCTCAAGTTCTGCTAACCGCCGGTGAGCATTTGCTTCCGCAAGCTCATCAATTCTTGCCTGTCGCTGCGCACGCGTCAGTTGCGGTAGCGCAGGTTCTCCGTGATTAACACTTTCCGTGGGGGGGTGATTTGTGGTGCTTGGCTTGCAGCCATCTCCTCCAGGACATGTGCTTAAACCCAACGGATCCACCCATCCCGTAGGATTGGGCACGTACCGGTACGCATTGATCCCACCCGCCAGCTTCACCGGGTCCGGAGTCAGGTAGCGACCAATATCCGGATTGTAGTAGCGATGCCGGTTGTAGTGCAGCCCGCTTTCCTGATCGAAGTACTGGCCCTGGAAGCGCAGCGGGTTGTCGATTTTTCCGACGTCCAGGCGGCTGATTTCGCCGTAGGCGCGGTAATGGGCGGACCAAACGATTTCGCCGTTGGGGGCGGTGAGTTCTTGTGGGGTGCCCAGGTGGTCGAGTTGGTAGTGGTAGGGCTTGGTTTGTTTGGGGCCAAAGCCTTCCAGTAAAGCCAAGGGCCTGAAGCTACCGGGTTCGTAGAGGTAGCTGCGATGGCGGTCTTTGTGATGCTCGGCAATCAGCTTGTCGCCCTGCCAGAAAAACTCCGTGGTTATGTCATCAACGGTTTTGCTGATCCGCCGCCCAAACGGATCGTAACGGTAACTGGCCGTCTGCCCGTTGGGTTGGGTGATACCGATCAGCCGATGCTGACAGTCGTAACGGTACTCGGTGACGAGCAGGTGACCTTTGCCACGCCGCTCACGGATCAGATTGCCGAACGCGTCATAGTCGTAATGCCGGTCTCCTTGGATCATCAGCCGATTACCCGCGACGATGTCCGGGCCGGGGCGGTTTTGCATGAGCAGGTTGCCGGCCGGGTCGTGGGCGAAGCGTTCTTGCAGGTCCTGGGAGTGGTCGGCGCGGGTGAGGCGATTCAGTGGGTCGTAGGTGTAATCGTGCTGGCCCTTGCGGGTGTCGAGCAGGCGGGTGAGGTTGCCGGATTTGTCGTAGGTATAGTGGCGTGCGTAGAGATGGTGTTCCTGCTGGGTGATGGTGTGAGCGTGCAGGCGTTGTTGGTCGTCGTAGTGGTAGTGGCTAAGGAGCTGGCCTTGTTGGCGTTGGTGTTCCTGGCCGGCTTTGAACAGGTGCGAGGTGAGGATTTCGCCATTGAGTTCGACGGTGGCGAGGTGGCCGCCTTTGGCGTGATTAAAAACAAGACGGTTGTTGTCGGGCAGTCGCAAGTTTTGCAACTGGCCGCAGGCGTCGTAGCCGTAGCGCAAGGTGCCCCAGCCCTGGTGTTCGGCGGTGAGGCGGTTTTGGCTGTCGTACTCGTAGGCTAAAGCCCAGTGACCGTCCTCGACACCGAGGAGGTTGCCTTGGCGGTCGTAGGTGTAGTCGACGGTTTTGCCGTCGGGGAGGGTTTTTCTTACGAGGCGCCCGGCAGGATCGCGCTGGTATTTAGTAACCAACTGACTGCCGTCGTCGCCGTGTTCGGTCTTTTCCTGCAGATTGCCGTTGAGGTCGTAGACGTAGGCCGTGCGCTGTCCATCGAACCCAACTTCCTGCTGGATCAAGCCGTTTAGGTGGTAATCGAGTTTGTAGGTCTCGCCAACCTCGTTTTCGATCTCAGTCAGCAATAACCGCGCATTGTCGTAGCGATACTTGACCTGGGTGCCATCCGCATTGATGCGCCGACTGATCAGGTGCAGCCCATCGGCATACTCGTAGCGGGTAACGCGGCCTAACTCATCCCGCTCAGACGTGATTTTTCCATAAGGGTTGTAGCTGTATTCCCGCGCTGCACCCCCCGGCAACACCACCCGAACCAGTCGCCCCACGCTGTCCCACTGGTACTGGGTCAGCGCGCCATGCTCATCCTCCCGCGCCACCTGCCGGCCAAGGTCGTCATAGCGATACCGCTTGATCCCACCCTCCGGCAGATGCTCCTCAAGCAACTGCCCCCGCTCATTCCACACCAGCCGCTGACAACTGTTATCCGGGAACCAAACCCCCGTCAGTTGCCCATATTTGTTGTAGCTGTAGTCGGTGCTGTGGCCCTCAGGATCAATCCTGCGGGTGATATCGCCCCTGTCATTACGCTCATATTTCCAGACAGCCTGACCGCGCCTTACAACCCGTACGAACCCATTGTCATGCTCGTAGGACGTCGGCTCATCGTCCCCCGGAAACAACGCCACCAAGCGTCCAGCGTCGTCGTACTGATAGGCCGTGATCGCGCCCAGCGGATCCTGCTCAACCGTCAGCCGGCCTTTGTCGTCGTAGGATTTGAAGTGCTCGGCGCCGTCCGGATCAACACGCTGCACCAGCCGCGCACGCTCGTCATGCACATAGACTTCCTGGCTTCCATCGGCGTTAAACACCGTGACCTGGCCGTTGTCATCCCAGGCATAGCGCGTGTCCATCTGCGAAAAGCTGGCCCAGTGCCGGACGCAGCGCGCGGCCTTGCCAGATCTTTCCCACTCCCAGTAGAAACTCGCCCCACCGGCCAACTGGCGTTCGAGAATGACGTGCTGATCGTCGTAGCGATAAACCTCACTTTCACCGACAGCATTGGTCGCGCTAACAATCCGGCCAAGGTTGTCATAGGCGTAGGAAACGACGGTGTACTCGGTAACCCAGACAAACTCACCCGGCCCTTCAGCCCGGTGAATCTGGTAGTCCACGCCAACGATGCGGCCAGACGAGTAGCGCAAAAACAGCGACCGCCCGACGCCGTTATCCACCCGCTCAATACGCCCCCTGAAATCTCGGGAGATACGCAGCCGGTTGTCATACGCATCGCTGATCGCCGTCAGAAAACCATTAACGAAATGGTAGAAACGCGAGCCTTGCGCCAGCACTAATTCATCGGGCAAGGCCCCCAGATAAATCGCCGCTTCGGCCAAGCTGTTGGTGATCGCGGGGCGAGCGGCAGTGGGCAGTGGAAACTCAGTCGAGCGGTTCTCATGATCCGTCCACACCACCGAATCACCAGAAACTTCCAGCCGATGCGCCAGCGCATGGCTCCAACCAAACCCCAACCCGCAATCCACTTCCACCGCGCTGGTGCGATACAGCCGCGTCCACTCGAACGGCAATATCCCATCGAGCGTGCCGTCGGTAAGGGTGAGCAACTCCTCGCCGGTGACCATCGACACCGGACAACCGTTAGTACACGTAGTCGCCGAGCAGGTCGCCGCATCGCCGTTCTGGTTTTTCCCCGACGCCGGCACGTCATCGACCTGTTCCTGCCTGACCAACACCGTGCGTTGTGCCTTTTCGCGCACCACCGGGACGGGGTTTGAAACCAGATTGCCCCCGGCCTTCAACGGCACATCGGGGATCATCTTGATCGGCGTTCCAGTCCCACCCAGCCATATCGGTTTGCCCATCTCGAGATGGTCATCTACCCGAGCTTTTCCGAATTGCTTGGCCATGTGGTTCAGCCAAGTGCGGGCAGCTTTCGACTTGACGCCCGCCAGCACCTTCGAACTCAAGCGGATCGCTGTGCCCATTCCGGCCGTAGCGAGCATAAGCACCAGGTTGATCAGCACTTCAAAGCTGATTTCACCCAGCAATTCGTTCATGTACGGAGGTGGCAACATCCGCATCCAACTGACCATTGCGGCCAAGTAGATAAACAGCAGCGGTTCATCGCTGAGTACCAGCAAACCCTTTGCGATGGCGTCGGTGTCGAGCTTTAACAGGTTTTCAAACTCAACCTGGGACAGGTAATGCAGCAGTTGTTCGGCATGGACCAGCGGAGCTGACAGCCATTGGAGCACTTGTTTCAGGTTGTCCCAGAGCGAGTACAGCGCCTCGTTGAATCCGCGGACATAGGCTTGATAAAGCGAGAGGTAGCGATTGAGAAAGTTGGCTTCGGAGTAGTCCCTCCAAAGCGGCTCGAAGGTGTCGCGCCATTCCTTGCGCAGCCAGCCTTCCAGGGGGGTGATGACCGCTTGATAAGAGGCATACAGCGCCTTGAAATGTGTGGCGGAAACATTAGGGTAGAAGTTGACCCGGTATTGCTGGTTACGGTCGCACTCTCTGACTTCGAGTATGCCGCTGGGCCCGATGGTTTTATGGATGGGGTCGCCCAGCGGGCCACCGTCTGGGTCGATGCGTTGCAGCACCACCGGCGTATTGCCAATGGGCACGAACCGTGAGCTCTGGAACATGTGCACCAGGGTCAGCGTGCCGTTCGCCTGGCAGGTTACGGTGGTGCTGCTGGGCAGGATGGAGCGGTTGATCGGCGCAACAAGCGCTACTTCATCACCGACTTTGAAGACCTGCTCGATATCCAGGGCGGAAAAGCTGAAAAAACTCTCGGCCCAGGCGTCGTAGGCATTCAGGCAGCGCTTGAAGTCGCTGATAACGGATTCGACGTCGCGCGTCTTTGAATCCATGGCCGTCAATACCAGAAAGCCAATGGTTTGGCTGGTAAGGGCGATCAAGAGCATGCCCCATGAAATGGGGGCTTAATAAATAACGCCATCTGCAATCCCTCGCACTGTGTATTCAGGCGGAAGACTTTGCAGTGGTTTTTGGGCGATATCTGTAGAGCTTGTCCCGTCATCACGTGGGACACTTCAGCCGTTTGCGTGCTACTTGAGCGGGGGAGGAGCCTGTCATTTTTGGAAAAGACTCGAAAGCCCAGCAACCCGGCGAACGCCGGTTAGACTTACCGGTCGATATCTGCAATACCCGGCCTGTCGCCTTTCAAGGAAGCCCTATGTTCCCAAGCCGCCTGATCCTGTGCCTTGCCGCTTTGCTGGTGCTGGCCGGTTGCTCCACAACACGCAACCCGCAGCAGCCGGCGCGCAGCGAAACCGAGGTGAAGGCGCAAATCGTGCGCCTGCTGCCGGCGACGGTGGCCGACCGCAACGGCTGGGCCCAGGACATCTACACCGCCTTCGATACCCAGAAAATTTACCCGAGTACCGAGAATATCTGTGCCGTGCTGGCGGTGACCGAGCAGGAGTCCACTTATCAGGTCGACCCGCCCGTGCCGAACATGGGCGAGATCGCCCAGGATGAAATCCTGCGGCGTGCGGGGAAAGTCCACGTACCGGCGTTTGTCGTCCGCAGCGCGCTGCAACTGCGCTCGCCCACCGGGAAAACCTACGCCGACCGCCTGAGCGCCGCGCGCACCGAGAAGGACCTGAGCGGCATTTTCGATGACTTCATCAGCATGGTGCCGTTGGGCAACACCCTGTTTGGCGGCTTCAACCCGGTGCACACCGCAGGCCCCATGCAGGTCAGCATCGACTTTGCGCAGAAGCAGGCCCGGGGTTATCCCTACACGGTGGATGGCACCCTCCGACGCGAAGTCTTCACCCGCCGTGGTGGGATGTATTTCGGTATCGCGCACTTGCTGGGCTACCCGGTCAACTACGACCAGCCGCTGTACCGTTTTGCCGATTTCAACGCCGGCTGGTACGCCAGCCGCAATGCCGCGTTCCAGGCTGCGGTCAGCCGAGTGACGGGTACCGAGTTGGCGTTGGATGGTGATCTGATTCGCTACGGTTCATTGCTACCGGGCACCACCGAGCTGGCGGTGCGCTCTCTGGGGGCAAAGCTGGATATGCGCAACCCCAGCATCCGCAGCCAGCTTGAGGAGGGTGAGAGCTTGGATTTCGAAGACACCACCCTCTACAAGCGTGTGTTTGCACTGGCCGACAAGGCTGCCGGCAAGCCGATGCCACGGGCGATCCTGCCGGGCATCGTGCTCAAGAGCCCCAAGATCACCCGTAACCTGACCACGGCGTGGTTTGCCAAGCGGGTGGATGAACGGTACCAGCGTTGTATGAAACGCTGATCACGTGCGGCGTTTGACAAACCGGCGCCACAACCACACCCAGAGCCACACCACCGGGAACGCCAGGATCACAAACGGCAACACATAACTGGAGCGTTCCAGGGCATCTGCCGTGCCGTTGACCAGGTTGTCGCCGAGGTTGCTGAACATTCGGCTGAACCGTGATGGCTGGTTCGCACCGTCGGAGGAGCGGAAGTTCAGGGTCACGCGGTTGGTGTCGAGGCGGCGTTGCTGGCCGGCGGCGACCTGGGCCAGTTCCTGCAGTTCGTTCTCGATGGCCGCTTGTTCTTTGCTCAGGGCAATCAGGTCGCTGACGGTGATGTCCTTGCGCTTGGCCAGCTCATCCAGGCGTTGCTGTTGGGCCTGCAGGCGGTCCCGGCGACGACGCACATCAGCGACGGCATCGGCCAGGTCTTCGGCAGTGGTGGTGCGCTGCCCGAGCTTTCCGCCCTCGGCAGCCATGGCAACCATGGGCTCCACCCCGGCAGGGGCGATGCGCAGGATGATCTCGCCACCGTTGCCGTTCTCGGTGATGCCCAGGATGTTGCAGGCACCGAAACGCGCGGTCTCACAGGCCTCCCGAGTTTCCTGCATGCGCGGCGCGAGCAGGGCGCCGGGCAGGGCGAGGGTCAGCTCATGTTCATAAGCCAATTGCGCACCGGCCCGGCTTTGCTCGCCGTTGATCACCCGGGCGCGGGAGTGGTCTTTGGGGGAGCAGCCCGCAAGGGTCAGCACCGCCAGCAAGCACAGGAGATAAGGGGTTGGTTTGCCGTCCAGATGGCGCATTGCGGTTCCTTGGGAGGTGCTGGGAAATTTGACGGCGATTAAACCGGGTCTGGCGCATTAACGCAAAGCATCAACGGGGATTTGCGCGGCTGATGGTGATGGCCGACGGAGGTGGCCAGGCGTACACCTCAAGCCTGACTCCAAGGAAGAACTCGCCATGATCGCTCACACTGTGCCAGAAGGTTTTGTCTCGTTGCCACGCAGCAGTCCACTGCTCGATTTATTGGGCCCGGCCTACTGCCGGGGTGAGGGTTTACATTTGGAGATAGGCTTGCGTGCCGATAACCGCCATGCCAATGGACGCGGCACGGTACACGGTGGGGTGCTGGCGACCCTGGCGGACGTCGGCATGGGCTATGCGATGGCGTTTTCCAGTGAGCCGCCGCTGCCGTTGATCACGGCGAGCATGACCCTGGACTACCTCGGGGCCGTGCAAGTGGGGGAGTGGATTGTGGTGCGGTTGGAGCATCACAAGCGAGGGCGGCAGATGGCGTTTGCCACGGTGAGCCTGCAGGTCGGGGAGAAGGTAGTGGCGCGTGCGAACGCGGTGTTTGCCGTGCCCCGTACCGACTGACAACAACGATCCTTGTAGGAGCCGGCTTGCCGGCGATCGCGGTGGGTCAGGTTATTCAATGGGTACGGGCATATCGTTATCGCAGGCAAGCCAGCTCCCACATGTTGACGGTGTTTTTTCAGGAGAGGCGAGAAAAAGAAAAGGCCCGGTTTTCGTGGAACCGGGCCTTTTCCATGTTGCTCTTTGGATCAGCTGCGTTCGAGGGCGAGGGCTACGCCTTGGCCACCACCGATGCACAGCGTTGCCAGGCCTTTCTTGGCGTCGCGCTTGATCATTTCATGCAGCAGGGTCACCAGCACGCGGCAGCCCGAAGCGCCGATCGGGTGGCCAATGGCAATGGCGCCGCCATTGACGTTGACCTTGCCCGCGTCCCACTCCAACTCTTTGCCCACCGCCAGGGATTGCGCGGCGAAGGCTTCGTTGGCTTCGATCAGGTCCAGGTCGCACAGGCTCCAACCGGCCTTGTCCAGGCAGCGGCGGGTGGCCGACACCGGGCCGATGCCCATGATGGCCGGGTCGACGCCTGCGTTGGCGTAGCTGGCAATGCGCGCCAACACGGGCAGGCCGAGGGCCTTGGCCTTGTCCGCACTCATCAGCAGCACGGCGGCGGCGCCGTCATTAAGGCTGGAGGCGTTGCCGGCGGTGACGCTGCCGTCTTTCTTGAACGCCGGTTTCAGCTTGGCCAGGGATTCGGCAGTGGTGCCGGCGCGGGGCTGTTCATCCACCGCGAACGCCACCGGGTCGCCTTTGCGCTGCGGGATCAGGATCGGTGTGATTTCATCCACAAACCGCCCGGCTTCGATAGCCGCAGCAGCTTTTTGCTGGGAGGCTGCGGCGAACGCATCCTGGGCTTCACGGCTGATGCCGTACTTGTCCACCAGGTTCTCGGCGGTGATGCCCATGTGGTAATCGTTGAACGCATCCCACAGGCCGTCGGTGATCATGCTGTCGATCATCTTGGCGTGGCCCATGCGCAAACCGGTGCGCGCCGCTGGCAGTACGTAGGGGGCCAGGCTCATGTTTTCCATGCCGCCGGCGATGATCACTTCGGCATCGCCGCAACGGATGGCCTGGGCGCCAAGGTGCAAGGCCTTGAGGCCAGAACCGCAGACCTTGTTCAACGTCAGGCTCGGCACCGCGTGGGGCAGGCCGGCGAGGATCGAGGCTTGGCGCGCCGGGTTCTGGCCGCTGCCTGCGGTAAGCACCTGGCCGAGGATCACTTCATCGACCTGGGCCGGGTCCAGGCCGGTTTGTTCCAACAGGCGACGGATCACGGCGGCGCCCAGTTCCGGTGCCGGGATATTTGCCAGCGAACCCTGGAAGCTGCCCACGGCGGTGCGGGTGGCAGCAACAATCACGACGTCTTGCATGGAATCTGTCCTCACTGGAAGTGCATTTCTGGAACGTGGTCCGGGACGATCAGTTTACCGGCCGTCTTGCTCACAATCTCTTCAACGCTGACGCCAGGTGCGCGTTCCTTGAGGACAAAAGCGCCATTTTCGATTTCCAGGTACGCCAGGTCCGTCAGTACGCGCTTGATGCAGTTGGCACCGGTCAGCGGCAGGCTGCATTGGCTGAGCAGCTTGGACTCACCGTCCTTGGACGCGTGGGTCATGATCACGATGATGTTTTCTGCGCCGGCCACCAGGTCCATGGCGCCGCCCATGCCCTTGACCAGCTTGCCGGGGATCATCCACGAGGCGATGTTGCCTTGTACGTCCACTTCGAAGGCGCCAAGCACGGTAAGGTCGACGTGGCCGCCACGGATCATTGCGAAAGATTCGGCGGAGGAAAAAATCGAAGCGCCGATGCGTGCGGTCACCGTCTGTTTGCCGGCGTTGATCATGTCGGCATCGATGGTTTCTTCAGTAGGAAACGGTCCCATGCCCAGCAGGCCGTTTTCCGATTGCAGCATCACTTCCATGCCTTCGGGAATGTAGTTGGCCACCAGTGTCGGAATGCCGATGCCCAGGTTGACGTAGAAACCGTCCTGCATTTCGCGGGCGACGCGTTGAGCCATTTGTTCGCGGGTAAGCGCCATGTGTGTTTCCTCTTATTATTCGGGCTGGGGGCGGATTATTTGCGCACGGTGCGCTGTTCAATGCGCTTCTCGAACGTGCCGCAGATGATCCGGTCGACGTAGATGCCAGGGGTGTGGATCTGCGCCGGGTCCAGCTCGCCCGGTTCGACGATTTCCTCGACCTCAACCACGGTGATCTTGCCAGCGGTGGCGGCCAGCGGGTTGAAGTTCTGGGCGGTGTGGCGGTAGATCACGTTGCCGAAATGGTCGGCTTTCCAGCCTTTGACAATGGCGAAGTCGCCCGTGATGGACTCTTCCATCAGGTACGGGCGGCCATTGAATTCACGGGTTTCCTTGCCTTCGGCCACGGGGGTGCCGACGCCGGTCGCGGTGAAGAAGGCCGGAATGCCGGCACCGCCTGCGCGCATTTTTTCGGCCAGGGTGCCTTGAGGGGTCAGCACCACTTCGATTTCGCCGCTGAGCAATTGCTTCTCGAACAGAGCGTTTTCACCGACGTAGGAGGCGATCACCTTGCTGATTTGTTTTTCTTCGAGCAGCACGCCCAGGCCAAAACCATCGACGCCGCAGTTGTTGGAAACCACAGTCAGGTCGCGGGTGCCTTTGCGCTTGATCTCGGCGATGAGGTTTTCTGGAATGCCGCACAGGCCAAAACCACCGGAGAGGACGGTCATGCCGTCTTCCAGGCCTGCCAGCGCTTCTTCATAGGACGCTACGCGTTTATCGAAACCTGCCATATGCACCTCTTTTATTGTTTGTGGTCCAGCCAGTGATCCGAGTGTTGCGCTGACGGATTGATTTGTTAAGTTGTTTTTTAGGGATGATTGATTTAAAAAACAGCATAGTCGCCCAGCCGCCCGGAGCAGCCTCATGACCGTTAAACAGATGCGGGCCTTTCTCGCAGTGGCCCAATCCCTGAGTTTCGCCGCCGCCTGCGAGCGTCTGCACCTTTCCCAATCGGCGTTGAGCCTGACCATCAAGGGCCTGGAAGAAGGCTTGGGCGGGCGTTTGTTCAGCCGCAACACCCGCAACGTGGCCCTTACCCCTGAAGGCGAATCGCTGTTGCCCCTGGCGCGCCGGCTGATCGCCGATTGGGACAATGCCGAAGACGAACTGCGCCAGCGCTTCACCTTGCAACGCGGCCGGGTGACTGTGGCGGCGATGCCATCATTTGCGGGCAACTTGCTGCCGCCAATCCTGAAGATATTCCGCGCACGTTACCCCCAGGTGAACGTGACGGTGCATGACCTGATCAACGAGCAGGTCATGGAGATGGTCCGCGACCGCCAGGTCGAACTGGGTGTGGCGTTCGAACCGTCGGAGGGTTCATCGCTGGCGTTCACACCGTTGTACCTGGACCGCTTCATTGCGGTCGTACCCGGCGATTCACCACTTGCGCAGCGCGATGATATCGACTGGAAGACTCTGTTGGAGCAACCGTTCATTACCCTGCAACGGCCTTCCACGGTGCGGGTGATGCTGGAGGAGCACCTGGGTGCCCTGCAGATGAAGCTGCCGGTTGCGCTGGAAAGCCATCAGTTGGCGACAGTAGGCAAAATGGTTGCCAGCGGTCTGGGCGTCAGCGCAGTCCCGGCGTTGTGCGCGCAACAGATGGAAGAGGCGGGCGCCCATTGCATCACCCTGGGCGACCCCGTGATCGAACGGCCGATTGGTGTGTTGACCAAGCCAGGGCATGAACTGTCGGCGGCGGCGCAGGTGTTGTTCGACATTTTTCGTGATGAAGCCGTGAAAGGCCGGTTCCCACTCTGAACTGTGTAGGAGCCGGCTTGCCGGCGATGGCGATCTCAAGGCCGCTATCGCCGGCAAGCCGGCTCCTACAGGTTTTGTGGTGGTATTAAAACGTCAGGGCAATAAAAAAGTCCGCTCGGTTAGCCGGGCGGACTTAGTGTGCTAACTAATAGTTAGTAGTAACGGTCGATCACTTTAACTTGCGAGCTGTCCTTGAAAGATGCCCAGGCATTGTTAAGTGTCTCGAATACATGTTCGATAAAGTTGCGATCGGCCGCGGCCTTCTTGCCGACATAACCCTGGCCACGGCGGTACATCTTCAGGCGCGCCGCCAGTTCACGGTTATTGCGGTCAAACTCAGCTTCTTCGGTATGGGGCGCCAGGCAGTCAATTTGGACTTCGCCCGATTTACCCACCCAAAGGATATGGTCGTCGAGAGTGTCTTTCTGCGCTGCGAACATCTCAGCCAATTCATCGATAGTTGGTTGGTTGTTCAGATTCATGTGTAAGCCCCTTGACCAGTTGGCGATCTATCAATTGATACATGGTTAGTTGTCTCCGGTTCCGAAAACCGGGCGTCAGCGACGGTCTGCCGAATACGGGCAGGGTCTTGAACCTGATGCATGTAGTCTTGCTGATGAACTGCTACGCAATGGTTTCATAACGAAGACAAGCCGCATTTGAGCGCCTTGTACCGAGCCCTCCGGGCCGGTCAGCTTCATCAATCTGCCTTGTGGGCAGTGCACATCCGGAAAAAACAGCTCGGCGGTCAGACGAGCTCTTTCAAAACGCTTGTTGCCAACGCTCCCGATCCGGGAGACGTCTCGATAATGCAAGGACAAAAGGGTTACGTCAACGATTATGTAGTGATTATTTTTTAGCACTACATAAATTGCTGTAGGGACGGGAGAATGCGGAAAAACGTGACCTGTGCGTCATTTTTCGTGCGGTTTGGTCGCGGTGCCCAGTGGCCAAATTGAACACAGAATCCTGTAGGAGCTGGCTTGTCGAATCGTCGCACCGCGGCGATAGCGGTGTGTCAGCGACGAATGTGTTAACTGACAGTCCGTAATCGCCGGCAAGCCGGCTCCTACAGGGGATCTAATTCAGCCGTTCGGCGAGTAACGGCAATAATTGCTCGCACGAAGCCTCGATCTTCACCTGCAACAGCTCATCCCCACGGGTCTTGCCGAGGTTGATGGCGATCACCGGTTTGCCTTGCTCGACCATGGCCTTGCACAGGCGAAACGCTGAATAGGCCATCAGCGATGAACCCACCACCAGCAGGCCCTCGGCCTGTTCCACCGCCGCCATGGCGTTGGCGGCCGTGGCCTGGGCGACGTTTTCGCCAAAAAAGACCACATCCGGCTTGAGCCGTTGGCCGTTGCAATAGGGGCAATGGGGCGTCTGGAAGCGTTCTTCGAAGGCTGGATCAAGCAAGGTGTCGCCGTCAGGAGCCTGTACGGCGTCGACGCCAGCGAGGTAGGGGTTCTCATCTTCCATCAGCCGCTGGATCACATCGCGCTCGCTGCGCCGCAGGCAATCCAGGCAGAGCACACGGTGCAGGCTGCCGTGTAACTCGATCACACCCTGGCTACCGGCCTGATCATGCAGGGTGTCGACGTTTTGCGTGATCAGCCCATTGATGCGCTCACGTTGTTGCAGCGTCGCCAGTGCCCGATGCGCTTGGTTCGGCTGTGCAATGCGTACCCGTGGCCACCCCAGCATTGCCCGGGCCCAGTACCGGCGCCGCGCCTGTGGGGTGGCCAGGAACTCCTGGTACATCATCGGCGCCTTGCCCCGGCGCACGCCTTCGCTGTCGCGGTAATCGGGAATGCCTGATGACGTGCTGATGCCTGCACCGGTCAACACCAGAAAACGCCGTTCGGCCATGGCGCGATACAACGTGTCGAGGTGGTCTTCCAGATGTTCCTGCGTGCCTGGCATGGGTTCCCCTATTCGCCGCGAATGTACTGCTCCAACTGTTTGATCAGGTCAGCCTGGTCGGCAATGGCTTCCTTCACCAGGTCACCGATGGACAGCAGGCCCAGCAGTTTGCCGTCTTCGACCACGGGCAGGTGGCGCAGATGACTGTCGGTCATGATGTTCATGCATTCGTCGACCTTTTTATGGGTGTCGACGGTGATCACCGGAGAGCTCATCACCTCATGGACTTTGGTGGTGACCGATGACAGCCCCTTGAGCATGATTTTGCGCGCGTAGTCACGCTCACTGATGATGCCTACCACTACACCATCCTGGACCACCGGCAAGGCCCCGACGTTCTTCTCTGACATCCGCACCAGCGCTTCAAACACGGTATGGTCGTGCTTGATGGTGTGGACATCCTGGTTTTTCTGGTCCTTGGCTTTGAGCACTTGTGCGACGGTTTTCATGGCGGCCACTCCGATGTTGTTGTTAGTGGGTCAGGGTCCCCCTACAGAATCCTAGACGGCCCACGCCGTCGCAAGGTCCAAAGCGGCGTCAAACCCGTCGAAAAACGTCATTCCCCGGATTTTTTTGCGGTTTACCCCGCAGTTGTCGGCTTTTTCGCCCGTTTCGGGCCCGCTGCTGCCTTGCGTGGGGCACTCTTGCGTTTCTTCTTCCAGGGTGTGGCGCTTCGGCCTGCGGGGGGGGCCGGGGCGGTGATGGTCATGCGCATCCCGTTGCAGCGTGCCACCTGCTTGCTCATCCAGGCCGCCTGTTTGGCAACGAATTCCTCCAGGCTCATTTCACCGCTTTGCACCATGTCCAGTGCCTGCTCCCAGATGGCGGTGGTGCCCGGGTCGGCGATGGCGCGGGGCACTGCGTCGATCAAGCTGAACGCCGCCGCTGTGGCTGACAAGGCCTTGCCGTTTTTCACCAGGTAACCGCGATCCAGCAGCCCCTGGATAATTCCGGCACGGGTGGCCTCGGTGCCGATGCCGGTGGTGTCCTTGAGCTTCTGCTTGAGCAGTGGGTCTTCCACCAGCTTGGCGACGTTTTTCATCGCCTTGATCAGGTCCCCTTCGGTAAAGGGCTTGGGCGGCTGGGTCCACAGGTCTTTCAGGTTGACCTTTGCCACTGCGTAGTACTGGCCCTGCACCAAGGTCGGCAGCGCTTGAGGCGCCGGTGCTTCACGCCCCTTGGCCGGGGCCAGCGCTTCGGGCAATGCGCGTTTCCAGCCTGGCTCGATCACCACCTTGCCCACCGCGCGCAACGCAAAGCCTGCGCAGTCGAAATCCGCCTGGGTGCGATCGTATTCATGGTTGGGCAGGAACTGCGCCAGGTAGCGGGCACGAATCAGCGTGTACACCGCGCGGTGCTTGCCGGTGAGTTGGCTCGCATCCTTGCCGGCGCCGGTGGGGATGATGCCGTGGTGCGCGCTGACCTTGGCGTCGTTCCACGCCCGTGAACGGCGCTGGGCATCGAGATGCGGCATCAGCTCATTGACGGCCGCGTCTGCGCGCCCGAGTGCTGCGAGGATCTTCGGTGCTTCGCTGTGCTGGCTCACCGGCAGATAGCCGCAATCGCTTCGGGGGTAAGTGATGGCTTTGTGGGTTTCGTAGAGCGACTGGGCGATATCCAGGGTTTCCTGGGCGCCGAGGCCCAGTTTCTTGGAGCAGATTTCCTGCAGGGTGCCCAGGTCGAAGGGCAGGGGAGCCACTTCGCGCATGCGCTCGGTACGCAGCTTGACCAGCCGTGCACCGGCGGCGTTGCTCATCGCGTCTGCGGCTTCCCGCGCCAGTTGCGGGTTGAGGCAGCGGCCCTGGTCATCACAGGCATCCTCGGCGGCGCGCCACTGGGCGGTGAAGGTCATATGTTCATGTCGCAGGTCGACGTCGATGGCCCAGTAGGCCACCGGCACAAAGTCGGCAATGCTGCGATCGCGGTCCACCACCAAGCGCAAAGTCGGCGTTTGTACGCGGCCCACGGGCAGCACACCCTGATACCCGGACTGGCGCCCGAGCAAGGTGAACAGGCGGCTCATGTTCATGCCGATCAGCCAGTCGGCGCGGGAACGGCCGAGGGCCGAGTGATACAGGCTGAAGGTCTCCGCCCCTGGCTTGAGTGCGGCGAGGGCCTTGCGGATGGAGGCGTCATCGAGTGCCGACAGCCACAGGCGCTGGATAGGCCCGCGATAACGGCAGTGCTCCACCAGCTCACGGGCGATCATCTCGCCTTCGCGGTCGGCGTCGGTAGCGATCACCAGTTCCTGGGCTTCCCCCAACAGGCGCTTGACCGCCTTGAATTGGCTGGCGGTCTTGGGCTTGACCCGCATCTTCCATTTTTCCGGGATGATCGGCAGGTCGGCCAGCACCCAGCGTTTGTACTTCTCGTCGTAGGCATCGGGCGGGGCAGTTTCCAGCAGGTGGCCGATGCACCAGGTGACGGTAACCCCGGTGCCCAGCCAGCACCCGTCGCCACGGCGGCTGGCGCCGAGCGCGGCCGCAATGTCTTTGGCCTGGGAGGGTTTTTCACAGAGGTACAGCCGCATGGTCAGCCCATTCGTTACACAGTTGAATGGGGAGCAGGATGGGCAAAAGAAGGGATTTGATCAACCATTATCTGGATGGATATACAGCAATTTGTGTGTCGATCCCCAAACCAAATGTGGGAGCGGGCTTGCTCGCGAAGGCGGTGGGTCAGTCAACTCGTCTGTGACTGATGCACCGAATTCGCGAGCAAGCCCGCTCCCACAGGGTATCTCCAGTGTGTGGACGATCAGTTGTTGTCGATATCCACGTTGCGCGTTTCCTTGAGGCAGAACAGCCCCACGATCAGGCTCACCCCAGTCACGGCCACCGGGTACCACAAGCCGTAGAAGATATCGCCGGTGTACACCACCAGGGCAAACGACACGGTGGGCAGGAACCCACCGAACCAGCCGTTACCAATGTGGTAAGGCAGCGACATCGAGGTGTAGCGGATACGCGTCGGGAACAGTTCTACCATCAGCGCCGCCAGCGGGCCGTAGCACATGGCCGCGATCAGGATGAGCGCCACGATCAGCACCACCACCATGGTCTTGTTGACCTGGGCCACATCCGCCGAAGTCGGGTAGCCGGCCAGGGTCACGGCGCCGCGCAGGGCGGCTTCGTCGAAGCCATCAATACGTACTTCGCCCACGCTCACCTGTACCGGGCTGCCGGCCGGTGCGGCGGCGCTGCTGTAGGGCAGGCCCTGCTTGACCAGGAACGTCTTGACCTTGTCGCACGGGCTGTCGAATTTGGCCTTGCCCACCGGATCGAACTGGAAGGTGCAGGTGGCCGGATCGGCCGTCACGGTGATCGGCGCCTGGTGGCTGGCCTGGTCCATGGCGGGGTTGGTGTAGTGCGCCAGGCCCTTGAAGATCGGGAAGTACAGCGCGGTCGCCAGCAACAGGCCGAGCATCAGCACCGGCTTGCGCCCGATCTTGTCCGACAGCCAGCCGAAGAAGATAAAGAACGGCGCGCCGATCACCACGCTGATGATCAACAGCATGTTGGCCAGGGCCGGGTCCATCTTCAGGAATTGCGTGAGGAAGAACAGCACGTAGAACTGCGCCGCGTAGAAGGTCACCGCCTGCCCGCCGTTGATGCTGAACAGCGCAATCAGCACGATCTTGAGGTTTTCCCATTTACCGAACGAGTCGCGGATCGGCGATTTGCTGGCCTTGCCTTCCTCTTTCATTTTCAGGAAGGCCGGCGACTCATGCAGGCTCATGCGGATCCAGGTAGAGATACCCAGCAGCACGATGGAGAACAGGAACGGAATACGCCAGCCCCACACCTCGAACTGGTCACCAGTGAAGTAACGGCAGGCCAGTACCACCAGCAGCGACAGCAGCAGGCCGAGGGTGGCGGTGGATTGAATCCAGCTGGTGTGGAAACCGCGCTTGCCGGCCGGTGCGTGCTCGGCGACGTAGGTCGCTGCACCGCCGTATTCGCCGCCCAACGCCAGGCCTTGCAACATGCGCAGCACGATCAGGATGATCGGCGCCGCAATGCCAATGCTGGCGTAGGTGGGCAGCAGGCCGACGCAGAAGGTTGCCACGCCCATCAGGATGATGGTCACCAGGAAGGTGTACTTGCGCCCGATCATGTCCCCCAGGCGGCCAAACACCAGCGCGCCAAAGGGGCGCACCACAAAGCCTGCAGCAAACGCCATGAGGGCAAAGATGAAAGCTGTGGTGTCGTTGACCCCGGCAAAGAACTGCTTGCTGATCACCGCCGCGAGGGCGCCATAGAGGAAAAAGTCATACCACTCGAACACCGTCCCCAGGGACGAGGCGAAGATGACTTTCTTGGAGTCGTTGCCGGCGCTGGCGGTCACCGCCGAGCCCAGGGGTTGAGCATGTTCTGACATCGGGTAGCCCTCACAGTGATTATTTATTGTTGTTCCACTGTCGGCGCCAACTTCAGCGCCGGTCGTCCTTATGTAGGAGCCCGGCTTGCCGACGATGGCGCCCTCAAGTCAAACGCAAATCCAGAGGGTGCAATCGCCGGCAAGCCGGACGCCTGCAGGTCACGCGGGTGTGGCGATTGTTTTCTCGGGAGCAAGGTTCCTTGTATTCGGCGAAAGGATCAGCTGTGCGGCTTTCTCCGCAATCATCAGCGTAGGTGAACAGGTGTTGCCGGACGTGATGCGCGGCATGATCGAGGCGTCGGCGATGCGCAGGCCTGGCACGCCATGCACGCGCAGTTGCGCATCCACCACCGCATCCGGGTCATCGCCCATGCGGCAGGTGCCCACTGGATGGAAGATAGTCGTACCGATACGGGCCGCCGCTTCGTGCAGTTCTTCTTCGGTTTGCAGCGAATCGCCAGGCAGATATTCCACCGGCTTGAACTGGCTCAGGGCAGGCGCGGCGACAATGCGGCGCGTCAGGCGGATCGCGTCGGCGGCTACGCGCAAGTCTTCGGGATGGCTTAGGTAATTGGGGCGAATCAACGGCGCATCCGCAGGGTCGGCCGAGCGAATATCAATGCGCCCGCGACTCTGTGGGCGCAGGTCGCAGACCGACGCGGTAAACGCCGGGAACCCGTGCAGCGGTTCGCCAAAGCGCTCCAGGGACAGCGGCTGCACGTGGTATTCAAGGTTGGCCGACGTCTGCTCGGGGCCTGAACGGGCGAACGCCCCCAGTTGGCTGGGCGCCATCGACAGCGGGCCGCTGCGGTCATACAGGTACTGCAGGCCCATGCCCATCTTGCCCCATACGGAACCGGCGATCTGGTTCAGGGTGCGGGCGTTTTCCAGCTTGTAGATCAGCCGCAGTTGCAGGTGGTCCTGCAGGTTGCCGCCCACGCCGGGCAGTTCGCGCAACACCTCGATGCCCAAGGGTTTGAGCACGTTGGACGGGCCGATGCCCGAGCGTTGCAGAATGCCTGGTGAACCCACGGAGCCGGCACACAACACGATTTCCTTGCGTGCCTTCCAGCTCACCTGCTGGCCATGCTGGCGTGCGATGACCTGCGAAGCGCGGCCGTTTTCCAGCAGCACGCGGTCGACGTCCACATCCGTCAGTACCGTGAGATTAGGCCGCTGGCGAACCGGCTTGAGAAACGCCTTTGCCGCGTTCCAGCGCACACCGGCTTTCTGGTTGACCTGGAAGTAGCCGCAGCCTTCGTTATCGCCAGTGTTGAAGTCGCTGATCGGCGCGATGCCGCTTTGCGCCGCGGCATCCCGGAAGGCGTCCAGGATCGGCCAGTGCAGGCGCTGTTGTTCCACGCGCCATTCACCACCATCGCTGTGGAAGTCCGAGCCGCCGGCAAAGTGGTTTTCGCTGTGCTTGAACAGCGGGAGCACGTCGTTCCAGGCCCAGCCCGGGTTGCCCAGGGCCGCCCAGCCGTCGTAGTCCTGGGCCTGGCCACGCATGTAGATCATGCCGTTGATGGAGGAGCAGCCGCCCAATACTTTGCCGCGCGGATAACTCAGCGCACGGCCTTGCAGGCCTTCCTGGGCTTCGGTCTTGAAGCACCAGTCGGTGCGCGGGTTGCCGATGCAGAACAGATAGCCGACGGGGATGTGGATCCAGGGGTAATTATCGCGGCCACCGGCTTCCAGTAGCAGCACGCGGTGGGCGGGGTTGGCGGACAGTCGATTGGCCAGCAGGCAGCCTGCGGGGCCGGCGCCTACGACGATGTAATCGTATTCAGCAGTTGCAATGGGCATCTGAAGGTCTCGCTTGTTTTTCTTATGCGTTCCATCCTAGTTGTTAGTTTTCGTCTTAAAAATGTTAGTTTTTACCCAGCTGCTGTGCGTTTTTAAACAGCGCGGCCGGAGTTCATGCAATGGAGGCGACATGTTCGACTGGAATGACTTGCGATATTTTCTTGAGTTGCAACGCAGCGGCCGCCTGCTCACCGCCGCGCAGCGCCTGAAAACCACCCACGCCACCGTGGCGCGGCATATCGAAGCCATCGAAAAAAGCCTCGGCACCGCGTTGTTCGTGCAGCACGCCCAGGGCTACGAACTCACCCCTGCGGGCGAGGCCCTGCTCAAGCACGCCGAAGCCATGGAAAACGTCGCGCTGCTGGCCGAAGACGAACTCACCCATAGCGCCGCGCCCCTGGGCAAGATCCGTCTTGGCGTCGCCGAAGGCCTGGGCGTGATGTTCCTCGCCAGCCGCATGGGAGGGTTGTTCGAACGCTACCCGGGGCTGGAGGTGGAGCTGGTGGCGGTGCCGCGCTTTGTCAGCATCCTCAACCGCGAAGCGGAAATCAGCATCCACCTCGAACGCCCCAGCGTCGACCAACTCGTCACCCGCAAGCTCACCGACTACCGCCTGGCGCTCTACGCCAGCCGTGCCTACCTGGACCGCAACCCGCCGATCGAAAAACGCGAAGACCTCGCCGCCCATGCCTGGATCGATTACGTGGACGACCTGCTGTTCAGCCAGGAGCTCAAATTCCTCAGCAGTTTCTGCCGCAACCCCAAGGTGGTGTTCCACAGCACCAGCGTCATCGCCCAGCACCAGGCCGCGCGCTCGGGGCTAGGCATTGCGGTGCTGCCGTGCTTCATGGCCGCCGGCGACCCGGACCTGGTGCCGTTGCTGCCGGGGGAGGGCATCCAGCGCAGCTACTGGATCAGCTCGCGCAGGGAGCTGCACAAGTCAGTGCGGCTGCGGGTGTTGTGGGATTACGTGGTGGAGTTGTGTGCGCGGGAGCAGGGCTTGTTGCTGGGTGAAACCTGACTGAATACACCGGATCAAACCTGTGGGAGCTGGCTTGCCTGCGATGGCGGTGGATCAGTCACCAGATTTATCAACTGACACACCCCATCGCAGGCAAGCCAGCTCCCACATTTGACCGGTGGTGTTGCTTGAGCCGCGTCAGGCACGCAACTCAAACTCCACACTCCCCAACCGTTCCCCATTCACCAACACATGCACCACATGCCGGCCGGGGTAGTGCTTGCGCGTGGTCATGTCGCGAATGTGCTGTTCGCGCCGAACGTGCTGCTGCTCGCCGGCGCCCAGGCTGAAGGCCTTGAGCTTGAACACCTTGTTTGCACTGTGGCCGGCGCTTTTCACGTAGTCGATGGCGTAGTCGACCACCAGCTTCTGTGGCGCAGCAGCGATGGATTCCAGGCTGAAGGACAGATTGATGCGCTCGCCGAGGTTGATCACTGCCGGCGTGACCTTCAGGTGGTGAAGCTTCACCTCGGCCTTGGCCCCGGCACCCATGATCGTCAGTGCGCGGGTGTTGCCTTGCTTGATCAGGCTGCGCAGGGCGTGGCGGGCGATCCAGGCGGTGTGGGGGTTCTCCAGGTTCCAGCCTTCGATCAGGCCGAGTACCCAGTCGGGGTGGTCCTTGGTGATGTCGTTGAGGTGGTTGGCCACCGATTTGCGCACGTACAGGCTGGGGTCAGCCTTGAGGTTGTCGAGGAGCGATGCGCACAGCTCGGGGTTGGCCTGCACGTCGGTCAAGCGGAATGACCAGGGCAGGCGCGGGCGCGAACCTTCGCTGGCCAGGCGGCGCACGTGTTCGTTGTCATCCAGCGACCAGGCTTGCATCACCGCCAGCGTGCGCGGGAAGTCGTGCAGCAGAAAGTGGCGGATGGCGAATTCGGCGGAGCCAAAGGTGGTGAAGTACTTGAGCGCGGCCATGGAGCGCTTGAAATCATCCAGCCCGTAGCTCGCCACATAGTGCGGCAGGAACAGGCTGACAAACGAACTGTTCAAGCGCGGCGCCAGGGCATAAAGCAGTTCAAGGCTCTGCGGGTAATCCAGTGGGATCACCGCGTGGAGGCTCTCGCTGACCCGCGCCATGCGCTGCATCACCGACAGCTCGGCCAGCCCGTCCTTGGCGTGTTTGAGAAACCCCTTGGCGTCGAACGCCGGGTACACCGCTGTCATCTCGGTGGCGATGTGTTGCAGGCGTTCGACGTTGAAGATTTCCTTGAGGGCCGGGGCGCTTTGGTCGGTCATCGGTGATTCCATAGGGTGGGGTCAGAGAAACCAGCGGTATTCCCGCGCATGAATCTCTTGCTGGAAGGCCAAGTGGTCCTGGCGTTTGTTCTCGCAGTACACGTCGACAAATTCGGCACCCAGCTTATCGCGCAATACCGGTTGGTGTTGCATTGCGCGCACGGCCTCGAGCATTTCCAGGGGGAAGTCGGTGCCGCTGCTGCGGTCCTCGTTCAGCGGGGCGATGGGATCGCGCTTGGCTTCAAGACCATGCTCCAGGCCGACCAGGATCGCCGCCAACACCAGGTACGGGTTGGCGTCGGCGCTGGCCAGGCGGTGCTCGATGCGCAGGTTGCGTGGGTCGGACTCGGGGATACGCACGCACGCGTCGCGGTCTTCAAAGCCCCAACTGGCGCGAGTCGCCGCATTCACCGTGCCGCCCAGGCGGCGGAAGGCGTTGCTGTTGGGCGAGAAGATCGGCATGCAATGCGGCAGCAATTCCAGGCACCCGGCCACCGCGTGACGCAGCGGTTGTTGCTGGTGCGCGGCCAACAGATTATTGCCCGCGCCGTCATACAGGCTGACGTGCACGTGCATGCCGCTGCCGGGATATTGCAGGTACGGCTTGGCCATGAAGCTGGCGCGGTAACCGTGCTTGAGCGCCACGCCCCGGGTGCTGCGGCAGAACAGGGCGGCCCAGTCAGCGGCGCGCAGGCCGTCGTCCAAATGGCCGAAGTTGATCTCGAACTGGCCGGGGCCGATCTCGGCAGTGATCACCGTGATGTCGATGCCCTGGTCTTTGGCGGTCTGCGCCATGTCATCCAGCACTTCACTGAACCGTGAAAGCCGCTCGATGTGCAGGTTGGGCTGGTCATCGGCGTCATCGCTCAGCGGGTCGCGTGGGAACTGCGGCAGGCCGTTGTCGAGTTTTTTGTCGAACAGGTAGAACTCCAGCTCGAACGCCACCACCGGGTGAATGCCCTTGTGTTGCAGGCGCTCCAGTACCTTGGCCAGCACTTCACGGGGTTCGAACTCGATCGGTGCCTCGGTGCCGTCGGAGGTGATCAGCATCTGGCCCAACGGCTGTGATTCCCAGCTCACTGGCTTGAGCGTGCCGGGTACCAGCCGACGGTTGGCGTCCGGGTCGCCGTCGTTGAAGCAGTAGTCACCAATCTTGAACAGCCCGCCCTGAGCCCCCAGCAGCACAGCGTTCTGCGGCAGCTTCAAAGGGCTGCCAGCGGCGACTTTTTCCAGCATCTCGATGGGGTAGCGCTTGCCGTAGAAGTGCCCGGGAATGTCCAGGGCGATCAAGTCGACATAACGCACATCGGGATGGTTCTGGCGAAAGGTCCGTACTTCGGCCAGTAACGTGGAGGCATGGCTTTTCACGGGTGCAACTCCTAGTTGTAAACCCACAATACGCGGGCGGGCAGATCAGTCAGGTTGGCGTAGCGGCAATGGGCAAAACTGGCCAGGTGGAAGCTGTCGCCCGGGCCGAGGGTGACCGAATCGGCTTCGCCCTCCACCCACAGCGTCAACTCACCTTCCAGCACGAAGCCGGCCTGTTCGGCGCGATCGCTCATGGTTTGCTCGCCGCTGTTGGCGCCGGGGGCGAGCAGGCTGTCGAGCATCGAAAAGGCGCCGTTCATGCTCGGCGAGACGAGGATGTCGGTGATGCCATTGGCGTAGTACACCGTGCGCCGTTCGTTGGGACGAGTGATCCAGTCCACCGCCTTGGGTTTGGGCTGGCTGTAGAAATAGGTGGTGGGCACGTCGAGGGCGTGGCTGATGGCCGTGAGGTCCGCCACGGTCGGGCGCGACAGGCCGCGTTCAACCTGGGACAGGAAACCTACCGAGCGCTCGATCTTGTGTGCGAGCTGGGCCAGTGTGAGCCTCTTGTGCTTGCGCAGGTCGTGGATCAGCGCGGCGAGGGTGGCGAGTTCTTCTTGTGGCGTCATGAAATTTATTTCGATAAATTTCATGAAAAATTACAGGAATTATTTCATGAGCGCAACGAGGCCATTTGGGTTGAATGATCGTTTGCACCAGCGGTCCGAACCTGGGTAAGCCCCCATCATTGAAGGAGCATCCATGAAATCCAACTCCCTGATCGCCTGCCTGTTGGTTGCCACGGGCTTGTCCACTGCCAGTTTTGTCGTACAGGCCGGTGATACACCCCAGGAAACCGTGCAGCCTTCCACTATCAACACCCGTGATTTGAAAGAGGGCGACCGCGCCCCGGATATTCTGATGCGCAAGGAATCAGCTATCAGTGATTGGAAAAAACGTGGCCTCAAGCAGCCAGAGGCCGATAGCCAATGGGCGCGGGTGGGCGATAAATTCGTCCTGCTCAAGACCACCAACGGCACGATTCTGGAGATCACTCCGGTAAAAAAATAATTGCCAAATCGCGGCGCCGCCCCACGCGATGACGTGGGGTGGCAGGTTGAGTCACGGCATGAAAATGTAAGGTGTCGCAAGGTGTGTTCTGCGATCTGTATGTATCACCCCTATCAAGGGAATGAAGTCGCCCTGGGCATGTGCTTGGGACGCGATTGCCCGGATCGCTGGCGGCAGGTTTTGAAAGCTGTTTCGCTGTGGGCTGGGGTCTATGTAGTTTCGGTAAGCGAGGTGGGTTGACTGCGTTCTGCGCAGCGTCAGCCAATAGACGGTGGGAAGCCCGGTGCGCCTGAAAATAAGATGATTGAGGGCCGTAGTCTCAAACACCTCATACCCACTGCTCCTCAATACGGTGCTCATCAATGTGCGGGTAGTTGCATCGTTTTGTTGCAGGGATGCTTGGGCTGCCAGGTTTCCCGGTATACGGGAAGTGTTTATTTCCAACAACGTGAAAGATTCCGGACGAGCGCTTAATGTCCAAAAGTTCTGGTTGTGCGCCAACGGGTGGCGAGAGAGCAATAGCAAGGGGTCGCTTAGTGTGATGGATGGCCTGGTAGGCCAACTTCTCCAGTCGCGCAGGGTATTCCACAAGCGTGTGTAGCCGTCGGTGCTCAATCCTGCGGGGTTGGTATTGATGAACAGCGCTTGGGCAATGTGCCTGGCGGTTTGAGCGCTGAATAAAGGAAAAGCCGCTTCAATGTATCGTACCAGCGGTCGCTGAAAGGTTACGAGGCTGATCATCCATCTGGCGAGCGACTCACTGTATTGCACCCATCGTGGCTGATCGAACAGGTTGTAATGAAGAATGTCTTCGAACTCGTTGAAGCTGGAATAGCGACGGTTGTTCGGCACGATCACGGCCCCGGTTTCTGCACTTCCACCCGGCAGTGTTGCGTAATGGCGCTCCCCGAGTTGAATGTACTCGGGCGCACCCAGGCCTGAGTCGGCGGTTGAGCTGCGCCAGAACAGCGGGCGGTCCTGGGTTGGCCTGTGTGTGGTCGAGTCCAGGGTTTGCCCCCACTCCAAAAAGCGTTGCTCCATGGGCGGTGGGCTTCTGTCGGGAGCGGGAGGCCGTACCGAGCGACTTGGACCGGGAACCGGTTCTACGGGGCTGGGCGTCAGTGAGCTCGACAGGCGTTGCCCTCTGATCAACGCGTCGAACTGCTGAGGTGTCGATAGGAGGTATTGATGAAATGCTGGCGGCAAGGCCAGCGAGGTTCTCAAGTGGTGTACCAGTGACGTCTCCAATTCCCGTGCACGCTCCAGGGGAAATACGAACAAATCGAACACCCGTTGAGCCTGCTGTTGATCAAGGTACGGGAACAGGTCCATCAACGCTCTTTCGGTCGCGGTGGGTGTGGGAGCCCCGCCCATTAAGCCCAGGCCTTCGCCCCTTGAGCCTGGCGAGCGAATTTCCCATTTGCCCTGGCTATTGCGAAAGAGGGGATCGCCTTTGTAGGCCTGGTTAGGGCGCCGGGGGTCTTTGAGTCGCCATACCAAGGTATCGCTGTCGCGGCGTATGGAATACCAGCGGTTTTTTTCCAGAAGAAAGTGCTGGGGCGCTTGCAACGTGTCTTTTTGTGCAGCGACATGGCGCACGTAGAGGTTATGCGTTTCCCACCCCTCAAGGGGCGTTATGCCTTCTGGCTTTTTCGCCAGCGACAGCTTCGGGTCAAGCCCTGTGCTCGCCAGGCGCTGTGCGCCTTTCCAACTCGAGCTGCCGGCCCCGACGGCCCCGTCGATCACGGCGCCCAGCAGTTCGGCGAATGCGCGCACGATAGAGCGAGCAGCTGTGGCGCGATCACCCACCTGGGCTGCGTCCACGGCATCGATCACCGACAGAATGCTTCTGCTCAATCCAATCGGCAGCATGATTTTGATCGGCAGGAACATCGAGACGAGATCCAGCGCGACCGTCACGATGGTGAGAGAGGCATCGAGGTTGGACTCCTGGGTACTCGTTGATTGCGCGTTCGCTTCGTTGATGGCTGCTGAGGCTTCGATCAGATAAGCCTCTTCAAGGAAGTTGTCGGCGATTCTGCTCAGGGCGATGACCGCCGGCCCGGCACCTGTCGCGAGGACGCTACGGATTCTGGGGCGTGCACTCACTTCGACGCGTGCGATCAGGTATTCACGCCAGGCACTGTGGTTGATGAAGTCGCGGTGCATGCTTGGTGCGTCGACGTATTCGTGGAGCACGCGACCACCGCTCGCTTGCGGTGTATACACCACCTGCGAGCCAACACTTTGTGAACCCGTGGAAAATACCAGCACGCCACGGACCCGCTCGCCACGCAGCTTCAAGCTGCTGACAATGATCCGGTGTTCTTCGACCTTGGGGCGCTTGTCGTCATCGAGAGGCCCGGCGAGCACGCTCATGACCCAGTTGAAACCGCGGTTCAGCCTGTCTGGTAGGAAGTCACCGGCAATTTTTGCCTCAATTGCATCGACGCGCAGTTGCAGGGCCATAATCTGCGTGTAGTGGGACTGTTCGATTTTTGCCGCGTCGCCGGTTACAAGACGCTCCTTCAAAAATTGCTCGTAGCTGTCGCCAATGTTGATCTTGCGAACCAGCTCTTTGACCTGCGTGACGGACAGCGCTGTGTACGGCGCCTGCTTCGCGTCGGTCAGCCTGGAGAAGTTGATGAAGTTGAGGTCCAGCCATTCCACGTTATCCAGGGCTAGCTCAGTCAAGGTTCGCTGCCGAGCATCGAATACCCTGGCACCCGGTTCGGAGGGGTGAGGTTTGCCCCCTGTCACGTAGGCGCCTGCTTGCCGTGTCACGTAGGTTTTGGTGTGGACAATGATTTCATCCGGGTTGGCGATCAAGCCGTACTCAGCTTCCAGTACCCTGCTCAGTTGTTCATTGCTATAGGCCAGCAATGTACTTTTGTCGCTGTACTGTGCCAGCGATGGCAGCCCGTCTGGCGCTGAAAACTCAAGCAGTTTATCGCTGTAATCGCGCACGGCGGCCTCCCACTCCTGCTTTTCGCTGGGGGAGGCGCCCTTGAGAAATTGCAGGAGCTTGAGTTGGGTCCGTTTTCGTTGCCGGGCGACAAGCAGGTGACTGGCGTCGAACACGCGTGAAAGGTCGGTGACCCGGTCAAGGCTGGCAGGCATTTGAGCGCTGTCCAGTTGCTCGCTGTTTTTTTGGTAGTGAGCCACCATCCAGGCGAAGTGTGCATGAACCTGCTGGTACAGCGCATCAACGCAATGGTTGAAAACCGACTCCAGTCGCTCGGTATACCTGAACTGCCCATTGGCTATTTGCTGCTGATGAAAGGCGAGCACTGCGGCTCGGTCCTTTTCTTCTACCAACTCCAGAAGGTCAGCGAACTCGGATTTGCTGTTCAGTCGTCTATGTAACTCCAGGTCAAGGCTGGTCAAGGCATCGAACACTTCAAAACCGCTTGCAGGTAAATAAAGCAAAACGCTGCCAACCGCGGTGTCTGGGCTCATGTCGCGTGCTTGGGGGAGAGGGTGGTCATCTTCCGGCTGAAGCAGGGCGTCGCCCTGATCACGGGAAGTGAGCACGAACGCGCCATACAAAGGCACATCTGTCGACAATTTATCCTTGATGGCCAACCCGTATACGCCGGGCCGGTGGCCCGTCAATGCACCGCGCGACCGTGCATCCGGAGTGCGAGTGACCGTTAGAAACAGCCACTCACTCGACGTATCCAGCACACCATCGGTTTTAAGCAGTTCAACCTCGGTCTTCATGATGTCGAGACGTTTTTCGGCGACCCATTCTTTGCAGGTACGTACATCCGTCTCGCTGATCGGGCCGTTCCAGTAGCGGTCAACGTGCTCTTTGAACTGGGTGACCACGTCGTTCGCCAGCCTATTGAGAAACTGTTCGAATGCGTGTGCAGTGATGCCCCCGACAAGGTCAGCTTCTTGCGCTGTTTGGAGGGAGCGATGAAAGCTGACGGTGCGACCAACGTAGGAGGTGGGTTGATTGCTCGCAATCCTTGCCGCCGCAGACTCCATCAGCGTAGGCAGCAGCGGTTTGAGCGCTCCCTCATGAGATAGCTGTGCGTTGTTCACGGGCAGGGTTTCGGCGGTCGATGTGGAGGTTGGGCCAACGCTGATGAAAACGCTGTTCACATCGACGGGGGCAGGCAGTGATGTAAATGCCAGGTTGAACGCCTGTTGTACGAATTGAGAGAAGGTGGGTTGCTGTTTTAACCGGTCGAGAACCTCGTTGTTCAGTGCTGTGATTTTTTCGGTCAGCCTGGATTTAAAGAGTGAGTCCTTGGCGTTTAGCGTGTCCAGCAGCACGGACGGTGTAGCGGAGGTGTATTGCATAAGAAGTGCCTGATTAAGGAATGCAACGGCGATGTTGTCCGATGCTCTGACCTTGCGTGGGCTACCCGGATAGCCCCGTGAGCAAGCTCTGTCCGACTCCTGTTTTTTCTGTGAGGTTACGTTATGGTGGCAGCCCACAAAGGCCGTGTTGCCGTCCCGGAAAGAGAGCAGGATGCTTGCCACAATAAGAAACTACCCGCGTACCGTGAACCTGTTGCTGTCCGCCACGTTGCTGTTGACGCTGGCCAAGGCGATCACGTTTCCCTACCTCGTCATCTACCTCTCCAGCCACTTTGCCCTGGACATCACCGAGGTCGGCCTGGTGATCGGCAGCTCGCTGATCGTCGGTTCGCTGCTCAGTGTGTACGGCGGTTTTCTGGTCGATCGCATCAACAGCTATCGCTTGTTGCTGGCCTTGAGTGTGCTGTTCGTATTGGGCTTTATCGGCACGGTGCTCGCGCAGAATATCTGGGCGTTCTACAGCTGCCTGATCCTGATCAACCTGGCTTACGCGGTGATCGATATCGCAGTGAAGGCCGGTTTTGCCGTGCTGCTCCCCGAGGATGCACGCAGCGAAGTGTTTTCCATCAAGTACACCCTGACCAATATCGGCTACGCCGTAGGCCCGGCGTTCGGCGCGATGGTGGCCAAGCTGGATATCAGCGTGCCGTTTATCCTGTCGGCGCTGTTGGGCGTGGGGTTTTTCCTGCTGTATTGGCGCTGGGGCGACCGCACCCTGGCGACCGTCGATGCCACGCAAAAGCCGGTGCCTTTCCTCGCCGTTGGCCGCGTACTGTTAAGGGATCATCGCCTGGTGTGCTTCACCCTCGGCGGCGTGCTCAGCGCGGTGGTGTTCGGCCAGTTCACGGCATGGCTGTCGCAATACCTGGTGACCACCACCACGGCCGAATACACCTACACCGTGGTCAGCGCCGTGCTGACCACCAACGCAGTGTTGGTGATTGCCCTGCAATACGTGATCGGGCGGCGGATTTCCCATCGCTACCTGGGCCAGTGGCTGGTCGCCGGGCTGGGCATGTTCATGCTGGGCTTGATCGGCTTTGCGCTGTCCACCAGCGTGTTGTGGTGGGTGCTGGCGATGGCGGTGTTCACGGTGGGGGAGATCATCGTGTTCCCGGCCGAATACATGTTCATCGACCGCATCGCGCCGGAACACCTGCGCGGCATGTATTACGGGGCGCAGAACCTGTCCAACCTGGGCGCCGCCCTGGGGCCGGTGCTGTGTGGGCTGGTGTTGGCCAACCTGCCGGCCCACACCATGTTCTACATGCTGGGGGCGTTTATCGTCGGGGGCGGGGTGTTCTATTTCATTGGGGCGTCGTTGAAGGCAAATCATCCAGCGTGAGCTTGCCCATGGTGTTGCTTTGCAGCTCGTAACGCAGCTCTTCCACCATCTTTTCCACTTCTTGCGGGGTCTGCAGCCGGTTGGTGCTGATCCCGGTGACCACCAGGTCTACCCGGCCAGTGTCCAGGTCGTAGACCTTGAGGGTCAGGGACGCGTCACGGCACAGGGTGAACTCACACGTCAGTGGCGACAGGCCTTCTTCAATGCAGTTGCGCAGTTGGGCGAGGGTAAACATGCGGGTTCCTTCAAAACATCATTTCGATGCCTTGAAGGGTATGACGTGCCTCCCGCCGCTATAAGGCGAATTCGCACTAGCGGCACTAGTGCATTTGCACTTTAAGCGTCTACTTTTTGAGGCGCAGTTCCCCGGCAAACAGCCCGCGTTCACGGGCCCAGACGATCGCCGCGCTACGGCTGTGAACACCGAGTTTCGAATACACCGTGGCCACATGGTTGCGCACGGTGTTGGGCGCCAGTTTCAGGCGTGAAGCGATCTCCTTGTCGGCCAAACCTTCGCAGATCAGGCCCAGTACATCACGCTCGCGGGCGGTGAGGTCGGTGAACGCCACGTTCGGCAGGTTGGGGCTGTTGACGCTCTTGGCGTTGGCCAGTTTCTCGATCAAGGTCTGGCTGAACCAGGACGCGTCCTGCATCACTTCCTCGATGGCCGCCACCAGCTCCAGTTCGGAACGCTTGCGCTCGGTGATGTTCATCAGCACCAGCAGGTAGCACGGCACGTCCTGGATGATCACGGTGTCGGCGGACACCACGCAGTCGATCACCTCGCTGCCTTTCTTGCGCACCTTGAGGTCCTGGCCTTCGAGGTTGCCGGCTTTTTCCAGGGTGGCGAACAACTGAGTGCCGGCCTGGGGGCTGTCGATGAAGTCGATATCTTCGATGGACTTGCCGATCAATTCTTCGCTGGTGTACCCGGTAATGCTCATGAACGCTTCGTTGATATCCACCACCTGCCGGTTGGCAGCGCTGCACACCAGCGTGGGCACCGGCGTCAGTCGAAACGACTTGGCAAAGCGCTCCTCGCTCTGGCGCAGGGCGATTTCCGCCTTGCGCCGGGGTTCCAGGTCCATGAATGAAAACAGCATGCAGTCCTCTTCGTTCATGTCCAGCGGCTGACCGGCAACGATCACCAGCTTGCTGCCGCCTTCGGGCAGCCGCAGTTCGGCCTGCATTTGCGGGATGGTCGCGCCTTCCCCCAGGCGCTGGATGGCCAAGTCCTTGCGCTCGCCCTGTTCCAGTACATCCAGCTCATACACGGATTTGCCGATGACCTGGTCGCGGTTGTAGCCGGTCATTTCCAGGAAGCCCTGGTTGACCTTGATGTAGCGCAGGTCGCTGAGGCGGCAAATCACGGCGGGGGCCGGGTTGGCGTTGAAGGTCTTCTCGAAACGCTGCTCGGCGCTGGCCCATTCGGTGGCATCGCTGAGGATCAGCACCAGCAGTTCCGGCTCGCCGTGGGAGTCGGTGATCACCAGGCTGCGCAGGCGGTGCACCCAGGTCCGTTCTTCGTCACCCACGGGGGTGACTTCCACCACCACGTCGGTGAACTCCTCGCCGGTGGCCGCGCGCGCCAGGGGGTAGTTTTCCAGCAGCACCGGGTGGTTATTGCGATAGCGCAGGGCAAAACGTTCGGCGTATTCCTGGGTATTGGCGCCCAGGGCCATGACGGCTTCGACACCGTGCATGTTCAGTGCGGCTTCATTGGCCCAGAGGATGGTCTGGTCGACTTCGGCAAGAATGATCCCGTCGGACAGCCCGGAAATGATCTGCTGCAGTTGGCGGCGGTTGGTTTCTTTGGCAAGAACGGCCTGGGTCATAGGATCTCCGGGGTGTGTGCGCATGAAAAGTACGACACCCGGGCTTCAGGATAGTGCAGAGCAGTTGCCCGCGGCGGGGTGCGAATGCACCAGATGGCCTGGTGCATTTGAGCGGGGACGAGGAGGGCGGGCGCTCGCCAGACTGAAACGGTCAAAAACTCTCAAAGGATCGAACATGACCACTGTCTATGAAACTAACCGTTCGCTGTTTCGCGTGTCCTGGAGTTCGGTATTGGCCGGAAGTGCCATTGCCCTGGTGACGTACCTGGTGCTCAGTGTGCTGGGCACTGCCATCGGTGCGAGTGCCGTCAACCCGCTGGAAGCGGGTAACCCGTTGCGCGGCTTTGGCACGGGGGCCGGGATCTGGCTGTTTGTCTCGACCCTGCTGGCGATTGCTGCCGGTGCGTTTGTTGCCGGGCGCACCGCGCCGGACCGTGGTGGCCTGCACGGCGTGCTGACCTGGACCCTCACCACCTTGCTCACCACCTGGTTGCTGGCAGGGCTGGCGGCCAGTGTGGTCGGCACGGCCGGCAATGTGGTCGGCAAAGGCTTGTCGGTGGCCGGTAGCGGCATCGCGGCTGCAGCGCCGGGTATCGGCGACAGCGTCAAGCAGCAGCTCAATGAGCAGGGCATCCAGCTGGACTGGAACAGCCTGCAAGGCCAGCTCGACACCTTGCTCAAGCAAAGCGGCAAGCCTGAGCTGGACCCGGCCAAGGTCGAGCAGAAAACCGACCAGGCTGCCGCTGACGGCAAGCAAGTCGCCACCGATGCTGCCACTAACCCGGCTCAAGCGGGCGATCAGTTGAAGCAGTGGTTCGAGCGTGTCAAAGCCTCCGGCGAGCCGGCCTTGAACGCTGCGGATAAAGACGCGCTGATCAACATCGTTGCCGCGCGCACCGGCAAGAGCAAAGAAGAAGCCACGCAGATCGTCGACAACTATGCCCAGGCGTATCAGCAAGCCATGCAGAAGGTGGATGAGCTGAAACAGCAGGCCGAACAGAAAGCCCGTGAAGCCGCTGACGTGGCCGCCAAACAGCTCTCCCGCGCGGCCTGGAGCACCCTGGCGATGCTGTTGCTGGGCGCGGCGTTGAGTTTCTTCGTGGGGCGCGTGGCGCTGACAACCCGTCGGGTGCCGCTGGCTTAACCGGGTTTGCAGCAAGGATGCTGCTTTTCACTGGCACCAAACATGCTAGTGTCAGGGTTCACACCCCCACCGGCAGTCCCTGGCGATGCGTGATATCTACAGCGTCTTCAATTCCAATGGTGCCTATGAAACCGCGGCCCATGCCCATGACGAGTTCATGTTGATGGTGCCCGAGCACGGCTTGCTGCGCTTCAAGGACGAAGACAGCGGGCGCAGCACCTCGGTGGTCGACCGCCAGTTCGTGCTGGTGCCGCCGCAGTGCAGCCATTCCTCCTCATCACTCACCGCCAGCCAGGGTCACCTGGCGTTCTACGTCGACCCCGACTACATGCACTACGCGCTGCGCGACCTGTCCGGGGACGCCAACCGGCTGTTGCGCGTGCCCACCCTGGGCATCTGGCAAACCTCCGCGCCGCTGCACCATTTGCTGCTGGCGAAAAAAGCCTTCAGCCAGCCCGACCCGTATGTGGACCGTCGCCGCCAACTGGCCCAGGCCGATCATTTGCTGCTGCTCGAATGCCTGGCGATTTCCCTCAGCCAGCCGAGCCTGCAACGCTCCTCCACCGAGCGTCACGGCGCCATGCTGGTGCGCGATGTGAAGGCCTATGTGGAGGGCAACCTTGAACATGCGCCGGGGCTGGATGAAATCGCGGCGGTGTTCCATATGTCGCGCCGCCACCTGACCCGCTTGTTTGCCCTGCACACGGGCGAGACGGTGTTGGCCTATGTCCAGCGCCTGCGCCTGGAACGTGCGCAAACCCTGCTGCGGCACACGCGCATGTCGGTGCTGGAGGTGGCCAACAGCGTCGGCTATGAATCGCCCTCGCACCTGGCCCATGTGTTTCGCCGGGTGCTGGGCATCTCCCCGGATGAATGGCGCCGCGCCTGACCCGTCCTCAATAATCCCCTTAACGGCACTGGACCCTGTGGGAGCTGGCTTGCCTGCGATAGCGGTATGTCATTCACCACCGCTATCGCAGGCAAGCCAGCTCCCACAGTTGATTCGGTTCCAGCCGTTGGATTTCCAGCAATCGATGGCCCGATCCCGCGCGTGATCCGGCCCGATCCCGTGCGCCACAAATCTGTCATCCGTTCATCCTCTGTTCACCAACAACGAACAAGTCCGGCGTACCGGACGAGGAGGGGCGGTGAGCGCAACACCCTTTATTCAATTCTCTGGCGTGCAAAAAAGCTTCAAGGTCGAGGGCCGCCATTTTGTGGCCGTACGCAATGTGTCCCTGCAGGTGCAGCGCGGTGAAATCATCACCCTGGTCGGCCCGTCGGGCTGTGGCAAATCCACCTTGCTCAACATGACCGCCGGGCTGTTTGGGCCCACCGAAGGCCAGGTGCATTACGACGGCGCCGAGGTCAAAGGCGTGAACACGCGGGTGGGCTACATGACCCAGGCCGACCACCTGCTGCCCTGGCGCACCGTGGCCGGCAACATCGCGGTGCCGTTGCAGATTCGCCGCGTGCCCAAGGCGCAGATCGAAGCGCGGGTTGAAGAGTTGATGGCCTTGGTGGGCCTCACCGGTTTTGGCGAAAGCTACCCCAACCAGCTTTCCGGTGGCATGCGCAAACGCGCGGCCATGGCGCGCTTGATGGCCAGCGACCCGGAAACCCTGCTGATGGACGAACCCTTCGGTGCCCTCGATGCGCAGATGCGCCTGACCCTGCAAACCGAACTGTTGCGTCTGTGCCGCAAGCTGAACAAGACCGTGCTGTTCGTGACCCACGACGTCGACGAAGCCATCGCCCTGGCTGACCGCTGCGTGGTGTTCGCCGGGCGCCCGGGCACCATCGACCATGTGCTCGACATCCCCCTGACGGGCGAGCGCAACCTCGTGCAACTGCGCTCCGACCCACGCTACGTGGCGCTCTGCGCCGAACTGTGGAAACGCCTCGCGCCAGACGTCGCCGGCGCGGCCGATCCCACTTCATTGGCTCACTCTCTGGAGGTCGTATGATCCAGGTTTATCGCGTGTTGTTCCTGGTGTTTTTGCTGCTGTTGTGGGAAGGCGTGTCGCGTTGGTTTGGCGTGGAGTTCTTCATCAGCCGTCCTTCGGCAGTGGCGCAAAGCCTGTGGAAAATCCTGTTGAACGGGGTGTTTTTCTACCACGCCGGCATCACCACACTCGAAGCCGTACTGGGCTTTTTCTTCGGTTCCCTCGCGGGCTTGATCGCAGGCCTGGTGCTGGGCCGGGCGAGAGTGCTGGCGGATATCCTCGACCCGTTTCTCACCGCGTTCTACAGCCTGCCCAAAGTAGCGTTGGCGCCGTTGTTCATCCTGTGGTTCGGCATCGGCTTGCCGATGAAAGTGATCCTGACCGCCGCCGTGGTGTTCTTCCTGGTGTTTCTCAACACCTACAGCGGGGTGCGCAACGTGTCCCGCGAGCAATTGACCATCCTGCGCCTGATGGGGGCCAAGGAGCGCGACCTGCTGACCATGGTGGTGATCCCGTCGGCGTTCACCTGGGTGTTTACCGGCCTGCGCTTGTCGGTGCCCTACGCACTGATCGGTGCCCTGGTGGGCGAGATCATCGCCGCCAACCGTGGCCTGGGTTACTTGCTGTCGGATGCCGCCTCGCAGTTCGACACCGCCGGTGTGTTCGCCGCGCTGGTGGGCATCATCGCCCTGGCCCTGATCCTCAACACGGCGGTGAAGCTGGCCGAGCGCAAGCTCATGCCCTGGAAAGCCAATGAAGCGGAACGTGAAGTTGCGGTTTAACCCCCCTTTAGTCGTGGAGCTTGATCATGCTTAAGCGTTTCGTGTTTGCCAGCCTGTTGTGCGCCGCTTTCCTACCCGCTGCCCAGGCCCAGGACCTCACCAAAGTCACCCTCGCGTTCCCCAGCGAAGGCTTCCTGTATGTGCCGATCTACGTCGCGCAGAAGCAGGGCTACTTCGCCGAAGAAGGCCTGAATGTGGAGGTGATCGTGTTTCAAAAAGGCGGCTCGGCCGCGCTGACCGCCGTGCTCGGCCGCGACGCCGATGCCTATGTCGGCCTGCCCGCCGTGGCGGTGCGCGCTCGTAGCAAGGGCCAGAATGTGCAGGCCTTCGCCGCCGTGCAGACCCAGTTCGGCAGTACCGTGGTGATCGACGGTGAGTCGGCACACAAGGCCGGGGTGTCAGCCACCTCGCCGGTGTCGGCCCGCGCCCAGGCGCTCAAAGGCTTGAAGATCGGCGTGACCGGCCCCGGCAGCACCACCGATATGCTGGTGCGCTACCTGGCCAAGGACGCCGGTTTGAACCCCGACAAAGACTTCACCATTATGCCCATCGGCGGCGCGCCGAACATGCTGGCGGCGTTTTCCCAGGGCAGCATCAATGGCTTTTCGCTGTCGCCACCGACCATCACCACTGCCGCGCAGCAAGGCGGCTTTGTGCTGATGGACCTGGCCAAGGGTGAATACAAGCCATTGGACGGTTTCCTGTTCACCGCGATGATTGCCCGTGAAGACTGGCTGAGCGCCAACAAGGCCACCGCTGAAAAACTGGTGCGCGCCCTGTGGAAGGCCGAGCACCTGATCGCCACCGAGCCGGCCAAGGCCCGTGAGTCGGTGCGCCCGTACTTCGCCCATACCGACGCGGCAATCTTCGATGCCGCCTGGACCGCCTCGTTGCCGTCCTACCCGGCGACGCCACGCATCGAAAAAGACGGTGTCGAGAAAAACATCAGCTTCATGAATGCGGTTGAAAACGAGCCTGTGTCACTCGACGCGCAACAGGTCTACACCAATTCCATCGTCGACGCTGTGGCGCCGACTGTTTCCACCCTCAAGGGAGAGGCGAAATGACGCCCGAGGTTCACCTGGTCAATGTATTTCCCGCCACCCCCCGTGGCGGCAACCCGGCCCCCACCGTGGCCGTGGCCGATGGCATGAGCGACGCCGATATGCAGCAGGTCGCCCGTGATTACGGGCATGAGTGCGGCTTTGTGTTTGCCGCGCCGGTGGGCAGTGATTTTGATTTTGCCCTGCGCTTCTGGGTGCCCAACCATGAGATGGAAATGTGCGGCCATGCCACCGTCGGCGCAGTGTGGTTGCTGGATCAACTGGGCATGTTGCACAAGGACCGCCTGGCACTCTGGACCCAGAGCGGGCGCGTCGACGCGCGGGTAACCGATGCGGGGACGCCGCAGATCCAGGTGGAGATCAGCCAGCCCAAGGGCCAGGTCGAAGCCTTGAGTGACCCGCTGGTGGAGGCCGAAATCCTCTCGGTGCTGGGCATCACTTCCAACGAGCTGGCGCCGTTGCCGATCCAGAATGCTTGCACCAGCCGCGTGAAAACCCTGGTGGCCTTGAAAAGCGTGGCGGTGCTGGACAGCCTCAAGCCGGACTTTCGCCGCATGGAGCAACTGTGTGAACGCATCGGCTCCACCGGTTTGTACCCGTATGCGCCGTCGGACCTGGAAGGTCGCCAGTTCGATGCGCGGCAATTCCCCAAATCCTCGGGCTACCCGGAAGACGCCGCCACCGGCATCGCCGCCGCAGCCTTGTCTTTTGGCTTACTGGAGAACGGCCTGGTGACCGCCGATGACCGCCCGGTGCATATCCGCCAAGGGCGGGCGATGGGCCGGCCGTCGCAGATTTCCCTGCGCTTTCGCCGCGATGAGACGGGGCAGGTGCAGGGCTGCTGGCTGGGTGGGCACGTGGAATTCGCCGAGGCGCCGGCATGAGCCTGCGCGAGCGAATCACCGCCTTGGGCATGGCGCTGCCCGAGACGCCCAGCCCCAAGGGCGACTACGTACCCGTGACGATCCACGCCGGCGTGGCCTATGTCAGCGGCCAGGTTTGCCGGGTGGGCGAGGGCGTGATCAGTGGGCCAGTGACTGACCAGACGCCGCCGCAAACCGTGCTGTACGCCGGGCAAACCTGCGCACTGCGCGCCCTGAGCGTGTTGGATCAGGCCGTTGGCCTGGAGAACATCGAGCGCATTTTATTCGTGCGTGGCTTTGTGTACGGCGGGGAGGGTTTCCAGAACTTCTCCAAGGTCGTCGACGGTGCATCGCAGGTGTTGATCGACGTGTTTGGCGAGCACGGCCGTCACGCACGCTCGGCGGTGGGCGTGGCGGGCCTGCCCAGCGGCGGCCTGCTGGAACTGGAGGTTGTCGCCGCGGTGAAACCCAACCCCTAACCGTAGGAGCCGGCTTGCCGGCGATAGCGATCAAACAGGCACCGACGTGCTGACTGAAACACCGCCATCGCCGGCAAGCCGGCTCCTACAAGTCCTGTGGCAGAATGCTGGCCTTTTACGCGTATCTCGCAAAGGTGCCCCTTGAGCGCAGGCAAAGCCGTCGGACTGTTACTACTCACCTCGATGTTGGCGGCGTGCGGCACCTCGCCGCCACGCACACCCAACGACCTCTGCGGCATCTTCCGTGAAAAGGACGACTGGTACGACGCCGCCAAAGTCACGCAAAAGCGCTGGGGTGTGCCGATCCAGGTGCCGTTCGCGATCATGTATCAGGAGTCGGGCTTCCGTCAGGACGCCAAGACCCCGCGCAAATACCTGCTGTGGATCATCCCCTGGGGCCGCGTCTCCACCGCGTCCGGCTACGCCCAGGCCAAGGATGAAGTGTGGAACGACTACCGCAAGAGCACCGGCCGCACCGGCGCCAGCCGCCAGGACTTCGACGATGCCATCGACTTCGTCGGCTGGTACATGGACAAGACCTACAGCATCAACGGCGTCTACAAGTACGACGCCTACGGCCAATACCTGAACTACCACGAAGGCTGGGGCGGCTACCGCCAGCGCACCTACGCCAGCAAAGCCTGGCTGCCGCCGGTGGCAAGCAAGGTGCAGGCGCGCTCGCAGATGTACGCGGCCCAATATGCGGGGTGCAAGGATGATTTGGGGCGGGGGTTCTGGAGTCGGTTTTGGCGGTGGTTGTGAGGCTGTGGCCTGGCCCCGGGACTTGCCAAACCCACCCAGTTCTGGGAAAACCCCACCCTTTGCACTTCCAGCGAGCACCTCATGAGCACCGACGAACTCCAAATCACCGACATCCGCCCCGGCACCGGCAAAGCTGTGGTCAAGGGCGCGCTGATTACCACGCAATACACCGGCACCCTGGAAGATGGCACGGTGTTCGATTCGTCCTGGGAGCGCGGTAAGCCGTTCCAGTGTGTGATCGGCACCGGGCGGGTGATCAAGGGCTGGGACCAGGGTTTGATGGGCATGCAGGTCGGCGGTGTGCGCACCTTGTTTGTGCCGGCGCACTTGGCCTACGGCGAGCGTTCGATGGGCGCGCATATCAAGCCCAACAGCAATCTGCGTTTTGAGATCGAATTGCTGGAAGTGCTGACACGGGACGATTGAGGACGAGCAAACATGGACGTTGATTCACAGGTATTGCCGGGATGTTCCGTTGCGGGCATCCGGGTGGTTGAGTTGGGCGGTAGTGATGTAGCCGAGCTGCAGCAATTTTTCGAGCGTGCGCCGGATTACTTCATCGCCGTCAACGGTGAGCCGGCCACCCCGACAGAGGCGCATGAAGAGTTGCAGGGGCAATTGCCCGCTGGGTGGTCATGCAGCCGGATGTACTGGTTGGGTTATCGCGATGCACAGGATCAACTGGTTGCGGTGGTTAACATTGCAGCGGATTTGTTGGCGATGGGCGTCTGGCATATTGGCCTGTTGCTGGTGGATACACCCTTGCATGGCACCGGGCTTGCGCAGCGGTTGCATGCAGACCTTGAGGCGTGGGCTGCCCGAAAGGGGGCCCAATGGCTGCGGTTGACGGTGGTCATCGGCAACACCAGGGCCGAACGCTTCTGGCCCAAGCTGGGGTATGTGCAGGTGCGCACGCGGGAAGGCATCACCATGGGGCGTCAGGTGAATACGGTGTCCATTCAGGTCAAGGCGTTGGCCGGTGGCCAGGCTGATGATTACCTGGCGCGAGTCGAGCGCGATCGACCGGGTTATACACCGCCCTTGTAGGAGCCGGCTTGCCGGCGATTACGGAGTGTCTGCCATGAAATGATTGGCTGATACGCCGCAATCGCTGGCAAGCCAGCTCCTACAGGGATTGGGTCAGATAATTTTCCTGAACCAGCCCTGAAGAATGGGCTTTATTCAGTGGCGGTACATTTTCCTACGGTTTACTCACCCATCTTCGGAGCGTAAGCTGCGGGCGTTTTTATCAATAGCGGAGACCCTCAGTGGGTACTTGTTCGAGTGACAGTCGTCGGCCGGTTTCGGTAACCGGCACCAACTTGGCAAGGTAACGCGCATTCTTCCGATGCCGTTGTCTCGCCTGAAACAGCGAGATGCGGCATCCCGGCAGTGGTCAGTCCTGGCTCCTGCTCAGATCCCTCTCAATTGACGCTGACCCGCACCTGATGCCAATCGGGATGCGACGGACACGCCTGCCTTTTACGGTGGGCGGGCCGAGCTGACCTTGCCTGTTTATCGGGCATGGTGCGGCCGGTCGTACCTGGCTGGATGGATTTTCACAATGGCCAGTCAGACTGGCAGGCAAGGACCGTGTTCATAAGGACAGTCCGTCGTCAGGAGCAACATTCCATGCAAGCAATCAACAACATCAACCTCAATTCCCTGGTCGATACCCTGGTGAGCCTCACCGCGGCGTTTATCCTCGGTGGCTTGATCGGTTTCGAACGTCAGTATCGCCAGCGCACGGCGGGGTTGCGTACCAACGTGCTGGTAGCGGTGGGCGCGGCGATTTTTGTCGACATGGCCAACCGGCTCGGTGGTGCGGAAGGTGCGGTACGCGTCGTGGCGTATGTGGTGTCGGGCATCGGTTTTCTCGGTGCCGGCGTGATCATGCGCGAAGAGGGCAATGTGCGCGGGCTCAATACGGCCGCAACCCTCTGGGCGTCGGCGGCAGTGGGGGCGTGCGCGGGGGCCGACCTGATTCTCGAAGCACTGCTGGGCACATTGTTCGTGTTGGCAGCCAATACGCTGCTGCGTCCGATCGTCAATAACATCAACCGTCAGCCGTTGGATGTGGTGTCGGCAGAGGTCACCAACATTCTTTATGTCATTGCGCGACGCACTCAGCAGAAGGCTGTCCTGGCGTTGCTGGAGGCTGAGTTGGCGCGGTGCAACTACCCGGCCAGTGATGTCGACGTTCGCCCGTTTGGCACTGAAGAAGTGGAGATCGAGGCAACCTTGGCGGTTACGTCCGTGGACGGTGATGAACTGGATGCGCTGGTGGCACGAATCTCCACCTCGACCCTGGTGGTGCAGGCCTTCTGGAGCCCGAGTACCACCGACTAGTCCCCTGGCGCCAGTTTTACCTGGCGCAATGTTGCCTATGCTTATGCGAGGAAAAGTCCTACATGCATTCGAGACTATCCCTTCATTCAAGGGGACGCGGCGTTGTTAAGGTTGCGCGCTTGTTCCTACCCAGGAATCAAGGTGCGGCTTTACGTGGTTGTCGTGTTTTTCAATTAGAGGGGCCCCGTTGCCGGAGTTGCCGCGCAGGGTAATCAGTGCCGTTGGTCGGAACTGTTACTTTTCACAGGTAGATGGGGCCCGCTTGAAATGTAAGTGTTCCGATCCTCCCAGGGGAGCCCTATGAACAAAGCGTTAATTGTGGATGATCATCCGTTTATCCGTGCCACCGTCCGCTATCTGCTCAAGCAAGAAGGCTTCGATACCCTCTATGAAGCGGGAAATGGCGCCGATGCCATGCAGATCGCTCGTGAGGAGCGTCCGGCCCTGATTATCCTGGACCTGGCCATGCCCAAGCTGGGCGGTCTGGAAGTAATCAGCCGCATCAGGGCCCTGGGCCTCCCTTGTAAAATCCTGGTGCTGACGTCCTATCTGGCGGTGTTCTTTTCGACCCGTTGCATGCGCGCGGGCGCCATGGGGTTTGTCGCCAAGACCGGTGAACTGGATGAGCTGCAAAAAGCCATTAGAGCCGTGATGTCCGGTTATAGCTGTTTCCCCAGCCTGCCGACCAGCTCGGTCCACCGCGACGATTTGCAGTCCACCGAGCAGCAATTAGTGGACGCACTGTCGGATCGCGAATTGACCGTGTTGCAGAAGTTGGCACTGGGCCTTGGCAACAAAGAAATTGCCGAGGATATGTTGCTGAGTCACAAGACCATCAGCACCTATAAGACTCGGCTCAAGGAAAAGCTGCGCATGTCCTCGATCGTTCACTTGTCCAAGTTTGCTCAGCGCAATCATCTGATCTGACCTGAAATGACTATCCACTGGCTGCTCAGGGGGGCGGTGATCCTGTGGGCGGGATTACTGCCCGTGGCGGCGACCGCACTGGACGAGCCGCGACACCTGCACTTGCTGGGGCACTCGGATTTTGACGGCATTTCCGTGCCGCTGGACGAAGCCGATGGGCGCTGGCTGCGGCAGCGGCGGACCTTGTTGATGGGGGTTTCCGCGCCCGATTACGCGCCCTTTGACCTGACCAATAACAATGACGAACTCGAGGGTATCACCGCCGACTACGCGGCGCTGATCGGCCAGGCATTGAACGTCACGATCGAAGTTCGTCGCTACGACACCCGCGACGAAGTGATCGAAGCGCTCAAGGTAGGGGCCGTGGACTTTCTCGGCTCAGCCAATGGGTACGAAGCAGCCGACCCGCAGTTGGTGCTGTCTCGCACCTATGCCAATGATCAACCGACGTTGACCACCCGCTCCAGTGCCAGCCAGGCGTTGAGTGCCGACCTCGCCGGCAAACGCGTGGCGATGCTGTATCACTACATGCAGCCCGATGCCGTCCAGGCGTTTTACCCCAAGGCTCATCTGCAGTTGTTTGCATCGACCTTCGAAGCGATCGGCGCCGTGGCGTTCGGCCAGGCTGACGTGTACCTGGGCGATGCCATCAGCAGCCGTTATCTGATCAACAAAAATCACCTCAACAACGTACGCATGGCGGACTTCTCCGCCCTGGAGGTCAACCCCTTCGGGTTTGCCTTCGCCAAGGACAATACGCGGCTGCTGAATATCATCAACACCGCATTGGCGGCGGTTCCCGTCAACCAGCAAATGGAAATCCTGCGACGCTGGAGTGCCGGAGGCGGTTATCTGGAGGCCGATCGGCTGCGCTTGAGTGTCAGTGAGCAGCGCTGGCTGGAAAAATACCCGAGGATCAAAGTGGCGGTTCTCGACCCATTCGTCCCGCTGTCTTTTTTCAACGAACAAGGGCAATTTGAAGGGCTGAGCGCCGAGGTGTTGTCGCGGATCAGTTTGCGTACTGGCTTGAAGTTCGACGTGGTGCCGGGCAGTTCACTGCCGCAGCAGATCGAGGACGTCAACGCGGGGCGTGCAGATATGCTCGCGGTCGTCACCCCCAGCGTCGAACGGTCTGAAAAGGTCCGCTTCACGCGACCCTATGTCTCCAACCCCTACGTCCTGGTGGTGCGCAACGACGACAAGCGCACGGTTACGCTGGAGGACATGTCGGGAAAGCGCCTGGCGTTCATCGGCGGCAACAGCCTGGGGGCGCAAATAGCCCGGGACTATCCCACCATCACGTTTCTCGACACACAGAGCCCGGAGCAGGCCATGGCGCTGGTCGCCAATGGGGAAGCCGACGCAACGGTGTTGTTGCTGATCAGCGCGCGCTACATGATTGCGCGCAACTACCGTGATCGCCTGCGTATCACCAGTACCGTTGGCCCAGAGCCAGGTCGCGTCACATTTGGCGTCAACCGAAGCCAGTTGGAACTGTATTCGATCCTCGACAAGGCGCTGTTGAGTATCCCTCCAGAGGAACTGGATGAACTGACCAACCAGTGGCGCACCGAAGTCATCGTCGAAGAGAGTTACTGGCTGCGCCATCGTGACGTGATCCTGCAAGGTTTTGGCCTGGCCACGTTGTTGCTGTTGCTGACCCTGGGTTGGGCGATTTACCTGCGCACGCTGATCCGCAAGCGTGTGCAGGCCGAGCGCGCCTTGAGCGATCAGATGCGCTTCATGAGCGTCTTGATCGATGGCACGCCCCATCCGATTTACGTGCGAGACCGCCAGGGACGGTTAATGGCGTGCAATAACGCCTATCTCGATGTGTTTGGTTTCAAGCTTGAACACGTGATCGGCAAGACCGTGGTGGAAACCGACACTGGCAACCCGCCGCAGGCCCGGTCGTTCCATGAGGACTACTTGCGGCTGATGGCGATGGGCGAACCGCAGATCCACGACCGGATACTCAAGTTGCCCAATGGTGAGGCACTGACCATCTATCAATGGATGCTGCCGTACCGTGATGGCGACGATAACGTGGTCGGCATGATTGCTGGCTGGGTGGATGTGAGTGAACGCCAGCGACTGTTGCGTCAGGTCCAGGAGGCCAAGGAAGATGCCGATGCGGCCAACCGCGCCAAGACCACCTTTCTGGCGACCATGAGCCACGAGATACGCACGCCGATGAACGCGGTGATCGGCATGATCGAGCTTGCCCTGAAAAACGCCGAGCAAGGTCGGGCAGACCGGGATGCACTGGAGGTGGCTTCGGTGGCCTCGCGCGGCATGCTGGAGTTGATCGGCGATATTCTCGATATTGCACGGATTGAGTCCGATCATCTTTCCCTGACCCTCGAACCCACCAATCTCCACGAGCGGCTCGCCTCGGTGGCGCGGGTGTTCGAGGGCCTCGCACGGGCCAAGGGCCTGGTATTGCAAGTGGACCTGGACCCGCTGATTGAGCGTGCAGTGCTGGTCGATCCGCTGCGATTCCAGCAGGTCGTATCCAACTTGCTGAGCAATGCCATCAAGTTCACCGCCAACGGCCAGGTGGTACTGGGGGCCCACGGGACACTGCAGGGAGAGCAGTTGATGCTCCGGCTGTGGGTGCAGGACACGGGCATTGGCATCAGCGCGCAAGATCAACTGCGGTTGTTCAACCCGTTTAGCCAGGGCAGCAACAACGAACAGTCAGTTCGCAGCGGTTCAGGCCTCGGGTTGGTGATCAGCCGCAGCTTGTGCGAAATGATGGGGGGGCAGCTGCACCTGAGCAGTGTGCTGGGGCAGGGCACACGCATTGATGTGACGTTGACACTGGCCCTCACGACGACCTCGCCCGCGCCGCTGGCAGGGCCCATGCCGCACCTTGCGCCTGCGCGTGTATTGAGCATTCTGGTGGTGGATGACTATCCGGCCAATCGGTTGCTGCTGACACGGCAATTGAGTTTCCTGGGGCATCGTATTACGTCGGCAGAAGAGGGCGTCCAAGGGCTGGCACTCTGGCAGGCGGGCCACTTTGACTGCGTGATCACCGATTGCAATATGCCCCTCAAGAACGGTTACCAACTTGCCCAGGAGATTCGCGCCCAGGAGCGTGACAAGAGGCGGGTGCCATGCCTGTTGCTGGGGTTCACTGCCAATGCGCAGCCTGAAGAAGCTGAACGCTGTCGCCAGGCGGGTATGGACGGATGCCTGTTCAAACCCACAGGACTGGATGATTTGCGCTCGGCATTGGCTGCAACCACGGCCGGGGATGTGGTCGAGCCTGGAGCAAAGTTTGATTTGAGTGCATTGATCGCGCTGACCAACGACGCCCCTGGCGCCCTCAACGAGTTACTCCAACCACTGCTCGACAGCCTCAAAGCTGACCGCACGTTGCTCGCCTCCCTGCGACATGAGCCCGAGTTTGTAAAACTGCACGACCTTGCCCACCGTATCAAGGGCGGCGCGCGGATGGTCAAGGCCCAGGCATTGATTGCCTGTTGTGAAGCCTTGGAGGCCGTGTGCGAACAGCGGGATCGGCAAACCCTGGGCCCGGTCGTCGAGGCGGGGATGGAGGTTCTCGACGATTTGCACCATGGCCTGAGCCGTTATTGCAATCAGGCATGACTACAGTTGACGGCCATTCGGAGGGTTTGGGAGAACTCCTACATGAAGGAGGAACAAGCCTGATTTTGTCTGCGGAATATGTCTGGAAAATGGGCCCCGCTCACTGACGAGCACTGCCTGCCCAGGGGTTTGCCATGCCGAACAAAGCACTGACCATCCTGATTGCCGATGAACAGCATCTGCAACGGTTGTACATCGAGAAAATGCTCAACCAGTTGGGGTATCACCGGATCGTCCCGGTGCAAACGTTCGAGGAAGTCCAGATTCTGACTGCCATCCCTGCCGAGCCCTTTGATGTGCTCATCATCAACGCGGGGCTCGCCGCCCACACGTGCGGGCCGCAACCCCAGGTCCGCCATGTGCTGGTCTACGATCACCTCGACCTGGCGGCACCGGCCGGCGCAACGCCGGCTGTACTCGTGCGGCTGCCCGGCGTGCCGGACAACGTCAACCTCGAACATTTCATGGATATCATCGACCCGCCGCAGGCCAATACCGGCCTGCGGGTATTGCCGTGGCTGCGGGAGTTATCCCGTCAGCCGGTGGCCAGGGCCTAGTCCCACTTTGGCGCGATGCCCTTGGGGCTGGTCAAGCGGTGGCCACGTTCCAGGCTGGCGATCTGCGCCATGTCGGCAGCGCTCAAGGTCAGTTGCAAGGCCTTGAGGTTGCTCTCCAGGTTGGCCCGTTTGGTCGACGACGGGATCACCGCATAACCCAACTGCATCGCCCAGGCCAGGGTAACCTGCGCCGGGGTGGCTTGATGGCGTTCGGCGATCTGTTGGATCACCGGGTCTTTCAGCACTTCGCCATAGGCCAGGGTCATGTACGAGGTGATCTGGATGCCGTTGGCGGTCGCGAAGTCCACCACTTTCCGGTTTTGCAGGTAGGGGTGCAGTTCCACCTGGTTGGTGGCGATGTTCTCGGCACCCACGGCGGCGATGGCCTGCTTCATCAGGTCGATGGTGAAGTTGGAAATGCCGATTTCACGGGTGAGGCCCAGGCGCTTGGCTTCCAGCAATTGCCCCATGAACTCGGCCACGGGCACCTGGTCTTCCGGCGATGGCCAGTGGATGAGGGTCAGGTCCAGGTAATCGGTCTGCAGTTTGCGCAGGCTTTCCTTGAGGCTCGGGATCAACTGGCCTTCGGCGAAGTTGGCGATCCAGATCTTGCTGGTGATGAACAGCTCGCTGCGTGGGATGCCACTGTTGGCAATGGCCTGGCCGACGTCGGCTTCGTTTTCATAGATCTGTGCGGTGTCGATGACGCGGTAGCCCAGTTCCAGGCCGGTGCTCACCGAATCGATGACCACCTGGCCTTGCAGGCGAAAGGTACCAAGGCCAAAGGCGGGAACAGCGTGCTTAGGGGTAGACATCGGTAACTCCTGAAGGGGGTGTGAACAATGGAGTCGAGTATCCGCCCGTCGTTCCTTCGGAAAAACCACCGAACCCGAAAAGGACTCTTTACCGCAAATCACGAATGGTCAGTGCTATCTCTGAACATCCACATGACCGCTCATCCACTTTGTCATCCGGGATTTGCCGGCTTCACTTGCCAGCCACTGCTGCTGCGCGGTATTCCAGAACGCTCTCCCTTCACCCTGGATATGCCATGACCCAACACCTCACCGAATACGCCGATGCCAGCCCCGAAGTGCGCGCGGTCTACGACGACATCATGCAGACGCGCAAGGTCGAGCAGGTGAACAACTTCTGGAAATGCCTGGCCGCGCACCCGCCGACCCTGCGCCGCACCTGGGAAAGCCTCAAGGAGATCATGGCGCCGGGCGCACTCGATCCGCTGACCAAGGAGCTGCTCTACGTGGCCGTGAGTGTGACCAACAACTGCCCGTACTGCATTGCGTCCCACACGGCTGCTGCGCGTAAGGCCGGCATGACGGATGAGATGTTTGGCGAGTTGCAGGCAGTGGTTGGCATGGCCAACGAAACCAACCGTCTGGCCACCGGCTACCGCGTGCCGGTGGACGATGCGTTCAAGTTGCCGTGAGGCAACTCATCGGTCGAACCACGCCAGCAATACCGTGACGTTATCGCGCCCGGCGTACTCGCGGGTGAGGTTGACCAGACGTTGGCACGCCGTTTCTAGCGTGTCGCGTTGGGCGACCGCGAGTACCTGGAGCATTTCCTGGTGTGGCACGCAGCCGTGCAGGCCGTCACTGCACAGCATCAACAGGTCGCCGGGCTGAATCGGGTGAACACGTACCTGCGGTTCGACCCGGGGGCCGGGGCCGATGGCTTGCAGCAACAAGTTGCGTGCAGGCAGCCGGTCGACCTTGCCGGCTTCGAGGGCTTGCTGGTACCAGGTCTGGTCGCGAGTCAGCAGGCTCAGTTCGCCCTCGCGGTAGCGGTACAGGCGGCTGTCGCCCACATGGAACACCAGTAACGGCCCGTTTGATTGCGGGCGCCACACGCCAGTAAGGGTGGTGCCCATGCCGCTGCCTTCGCTCATGTGGCGGGCCACGTTCTGCTGGTACACGCACTGGTTCACCTGGTCGATGGCGTTGTGCAACAGGCTGGCGGCTTGCATCTGCGGGTCGGACCAGGTGGCGTCGGGGTCGAGGCCGTCGTGGGTCGGGTCGACGCTGTGAACCTTGAGGGCCTCGCGCAGGCTGACCAAGGCTTCGGCGCTGGCCAGGGCGCCGGCCTCATGGCCACCCATGCCATCGGCCACGGCGAGCAGGCCCAGGGCCGGCTCCACCAGGAAATTGTCTTCGTTACTCTGGCGCACCGAACCGACATCACTGACCCCATAGGCAACCGCAGCGGCCAGTTGATGGGGCCCGCAGGCGCTGAGTGGGGAATCGGTCATGGGAGAGACTCGAAGCTGGTGAGGAATGCCAGGCGCTGGGCCTCGCTCTCGATGTGCTCGGCCAACAGCAGCAGGAACGGTTGGCGCAAGGAGGTGGCCCGTGCCGCCCGGCTGACCACAATGCGCGCGATGGGGCCGATCAACACAGCCAGGCGCTTTTCGGCCATCTGCGAAAAGGCCGGGTCAATGGGCGTGGGCAGTGTTTCGGTGGTGCGGGTGACCTCGGTGGGCGGCTCGATCGCCGTGGGCTCACGGGGCGGCTCCACCGGCGCGGTCGGCGGGTTCAGGCGCAGGAACAGCGACTGGCTGGCACTGGCGAACTGTTCCCGGCCACGCTCGGAAGGGATGTGGGGCAGGAGTGCCGCGCAGATGGCATCGAAGTCATCTGCACCGTTGAGGCTCTTGCGCACCAGAAAACGTGCCAGCGGCCCGATCTGATGGGACAGCAGCGATTCCAGTTCCGGCATCACCGCAAGCTTCCAGGGCGTCAGGGTTTCCACCGCTTCGGTGAGCGCCGCCGTGCCGGTTGGCAGCGGCGTTACCCCACTGCTCAAGGGCTGGTTGGGGCGGATCAAGACGGTGCGGTCATCGTCGATTTCGGCGTTGATCCAGGTGCCGGTCGCCGTGCCCAACAGGGCTTCCAGATCGTCGAGAAACGCCTGGGCCGAGGGGTAGCGCTCGGCCGGGCGTTTGGCCAGGGCGCGCACGATGACGGCATCCAGCGCCGGGTCCAGCGCCAGGTTGAGGCTCGACGGTGCCACGGGCGTCTGGTTGAGGATCTGCTGCATGACCATGGTGGCGGAGCCCGAGAACGGCCGCTCGCCCGTGAGCAATTGGTACAGCACGATGCCGGCGGAAAACACATCGGAGCGGCCGTCGATCAACTCGCCGCAGAACTGCTCCGGCGACATGTAGCTGGGCGTGCCGATCATCGAACCGGTTTGGGTAAGGGTCGAAGAGTCCAGGCGAGCGACGCCGAAGTCGGTGACCTTGACCTTGCCGTCGGCGGTGATCAGCAGGTTGGCCGGCTTGATGTCGCGGTGCACCACACCTTTGGAGTGGGCATATTCCAGGGCCGACAACAGTTGGCGCATCCAGCCGAGGCTGTGGCTCAGGTCGCGGGGCGTCTGTGCGGCGAGCAAGGTGTTGAGGGGCGTGCCCTCGACAAACTCCATGGCGATGTACGCCGAGCCTTCATCCTCACCGTAGTCGTACACGCCGACGATATTGGGGTGCATCAGGCGGCCGGCCGCCTGGGCTTCATTCTTGAAGCGGCTGACCAGCTCGGCGTGCTGGCTGTCGCCGAACAGCTCCTTGCGGATGGTCTTGAGGGCCACGGTGCGTGCGATGTTCGGGTCGAACGCTTTGTACACCGTGCCCATGGCGCCTTTGCCGAGCACGCTGTCGATGCGGTATTTGCCCAGTTGTTCAAGCATGATCGCGGACCTATTCCTCAAGCATCTTCATGGCGCTGACCAGGCTGGTGCGCATGCGGCCGAAGGATTGGCCCAGGCGCGCCAACTCGTCCTTGCCGCTGACGTCCATTTCGGGCACGTCGGTTTCACCCAGGCTGACCCGGTCGGCCAGTGCCGACATCTGCCGCAGGCGCCGCGTGACGAACAGGTGCACGGCGACGTTCAAGGCCACGAACAGCACCGCAAATATTCCCAGCATCGACAGCATGTAGCTGTGCAGCATGCTCCTGGCGCGTTGCAGCGGCAGGTCGAGTGGCACGGTGACCAGTTGCGCGCCGATGGTGTCGTTGAGCTTCCAGCCGAAACCGTTCACCGCACCATAAATGTCGACCATGGTTTTCGGCGCCGCGTCCGGGGTGCTGTGGCAGGCCAGGCAGGCGCCGTCCTTGATCTGGATGGGGCGTGCGATGTACAGCGCTGCACCTTTGTCGTCATTGCGTTCACCGACCATTTCATCGGTTTGCGGCTGGCTGCGCAGGTTGTTGATCAGGGATTTTTCCCAGTCGTTGGCCAGGTCACGTGGGTTCGTCGGGTTGAGCGTGGCCTCTTTGTAGGCGTAGTCCGGGTAGGACTTGAGCAGTTCCTGCAGGTGCGAAATGGCGGCGAAGTCCGGCACCGACTGCGGCAGGAACTGGAATTTCAGGCGGTTTTCCAGCAACGGCACGATCTGTTCGGCAGTGTAGGTGCTGGCGGCGGAGGCCGAGCGCATCAGCATGCGCGCGGTTTCCAGGGTTTCCCGGCGCGCACTCTGTTGCAGCATGTAATTGGTGGAAAGGCTGGTGGCGATAAACCCGACGGTGAAGACCGCCAGGAACACCACGTTGAATTTGACCGCGAGCGACAGTTTCATAAGGACCTTCAGGTACAGGCGTGGTGAGGATCAGTGCGCATTCTTGCGGCGCTCCAGGCGCAGCAGTTCCAGCTCCCACTCCAGCACGCCGCCGCGGTTGACCTTGACCGCCTGGCGGAACGCCGGGTCGTTGAGTCGCGGAGCAAAACGGCTGGCGAGCATCTGCTGGCTGAGGTTCAGCGGGCTGACCACCCAGGGCGCGATGTCGTCGTAGGTGACGTCGCGCTCTTTCTTCGGCTCCGCCGCCTTGGGGGCCTTTTTGCCAAGGGGCACCAACGGGTCGAGGAACTGGGGCGGCAAGGCGTCGATAAACGCCTGTTCGGGACGCGGCACACTTTTGAGCGGCCCGTCGCCGTCGCGCTGGGCAAAGTCTTCATGGCCCAGGGTGACGCTGCGGTCAGCCTTGCCACGGTTGTCGAGCTGGCTGACCACTTGGCTGCCGTCCTCGACGAACATCTCGGTCTGGCGCTTGCCCACATGGATCACGCTGGCGCTGCCGGTGAGGTTGAACGCCAGCCCTCCCGTGGTGACCGCCAGGTTCCCATGGCTGTTGCCCGCGACGGGTTGCAGCTTCAACCAGCCATTGAGCAGGTTGATCTGTGCGGCATTGCTGTTGGTCGCAATGAGGATGCGCGTATCCGGCCCCAGTGCCAGGGTCGCTGCGGCGAGCCCTTCGATCTGTATGCCAGCGGCGCCGGTTTGCAGGATGTCGCCACCTTGCAGGCGGGTGCCGGGGCCGACGGTATACAGCGCAGTGGCGCGGATCAGCTTCAGCGGTTTTTCCGCATAGGCGATCACGGCGATGCTGGGCGCCGCCGCGTGTGCCAGCGCAAGGGGCAGCAGGCTGGCGAGGAGTAGGGCAATCGAAAGTTTCTTCACGTTGGCGCCATCTATCGAGCACTTGGGGTCAGGCACCGATGCTGTGGGTACAGCCGGTGTTCATGCGTGCGCAAGGCATCGCAGGGCCGAAGGCTACCGGCTGCAAGGGCGAAGGAAGAAGACAATTATCTGCATGGAAATCGCTGATTTCGATTAAGCGAAATCATGGAATAAAGCATCGGGGGAGGGTGTTCTTCTCATGGTTTCCCGTGATCCGAACGGTGTTTGAGGATCGGCAACACGTCTACGCTTTCCTACTGCCCGGAGCCCCTTATGTCCACCCAATGCATGAACGCGTTTTCATCCACCAAGACCTTTCTGCAACAGAATTTCATGACGGCCAAGCGTATTCCTTCCGGGCTGGTTGCCGGCCTGAATGTGTTTGACGTCAATGATCACAAAGCCGGTGGCTTTCGCCTGGCGACCCTGGATAAGCCGGGGGAGTACGGCAAGGTCGAGCGGCCACTGATGGGGCATTGGGTGCCCCAGGGCAGCTTCTGTGACATTCCTGCCAACCCCGGTGCGACTGGCTATGTGTTCACGCCGGATTTCAGTGGTTGTTCGATCCTGATCGACCACATCGACGACACCACCTACCGGGTGTTCCATGTGCAGGGCGGCAGCGATTATCTGAACAAGGAGTACCTGAGCCGGTTTGATGGGCATGGCCTGGGATTCGCCACGGCCATGACGTTCGATGACTATGGCGAGGATGCGTACCCACGAGGCTTTGCCTTCATGAAGTTCGAGGAGGGCCGCTGGTGGATTTACTTCCAGCGCCAGAACGGCGTGGGGCTGAACTTTGCGTACGGCAAGTTCCAGATGAATGGGGCGCAAACCGTGCGCGGCGGGGGGCGTATCCCGGTGCCGAACCTCAAGCGTGAGTCGCCGCGACACGGCGTGGTGCACAGCGGCAAGGCGCTGCCGATGCCCGCCAGTCAACGCGCGGAGTTGAAGGTGGAGGTCTGGTAGGTGGGGCGTTTTCGCCGGGTCTGGAAAAAAGTCGGGAATAAATACTTCGGGTCGGTTGTTCATCCTGCAGACGCTGATAACCAGCCGTGATCGACTACCGATGGATCCCAAAATGATTGACCAGACCCTTCTCGACCCTTCTTCTGGCAGGCGAACAATGAGCAACACCGACCCCGACGTTGTAGCGCGCCGCAATCGTCTGGCGCTGATGGTATTGCAGGTGATCGGCCTGGTGGTGCTGGTGCTCTGTGCAATCGACGCACAGCGTGCCCAGGCCCAGGACCTGCCGGAACCGGCCGCGGGAGCTGCGAAACATGTGCTGATGACGGTGCAGGCCACGGGCGTGCAGATCTACACCTGCGCCAAGGACAGCAACGGCCAGTTGGGCTGGCAGTTTCGCGAGCCGCTGGCCACGTTGATGATCAACGGCAAGACGGTCGGTCGGCATTTCGCCGGGCCGACCTGGCAGCTGGATGACCGCAGTGCGGTGGTGGGCAAAGTGCTCGCCCAGGCCCCAGGGGCCGGCCCCAAGGACATCTCGCTGTTGCGCCTGGGGGTGATCGACCATCAGGGCGAGGGTGGGCTGGCGCAGGTGGTTGCCGTGGAGCGCTTGCATACGTTGGGCGGTGTGTTCAGTGGCAGCTGCGAGCAAGCCGGTGAACTGCACGTGGAACCCTACAGCGCCGACTACCGCTTCCTCGGCCAATAGCCTTACCCCGAACCGTTCGGTTCGGTGCTGACACCCCCTTATCTGAATTCACGCTTCGCGCCGATCCCATTCGGCGTGCGGCAACGCTGTGCCTGTCAATCAACCAAAAAAACCAGGAGCTTCTACATGATCACTCGTTTACTCGGCGTTACTGCGCTCACCGTGGTGGCTTGCGCCTCCGTCCAGGCTGCCGAAGGCCCTACCGACTGGACCGGTTTCTACGGTGGCCTGAGTGCCGGCTACGGCTTTGGTGGCGACGGTGACGTCAACACCAAGGGCCAGGCTGCACCGAACATTGCCAACATCAACGGCGGCGCCCGCCCGGGTCGGGTTGACCTGGACCGCAATGGCCTGCTGGGCGGTGCGCAGATCGGCTACAACTACCAGTTCGGCCAATGGGTTGCCGGCATCGAGGCCGATATCTCCCACACCGACCTGCAAGACAGCCGCACTATCGGCACCTCGCAACTCAACACCCACCTGGCGTTGAACAATAAATTCGAGTCGAAGATCAAGTACCTCGGCACCCTGCGTGGTCGCTTCGGTTATGCCTTTGACCACACCTTGATCTACGGCACGGCCGGCTTGGCCTACGGCGAAACAAGCCAGAGCGTCGACATGTTCGGTCCTACTGGAAACACGCAGTTCAGCGGCGATCAAAGCCATTTCAAGATGGGTTACACCGTGGGCGCCGGTATCGAGCAGGCGATTACCCAGAACCTGTCGTTCAAGACCGAATACCTGTACTACGACCTGGGCGAGGACAAGCTGAACGTGGCGGTGATTCCGGGCAGTGGCGGGGCGGGCACCGGGTACGATTCCAAGTTCAAGAACGATGGGCAGATGCTGCGCGTGGGGTTGAACTGGAAGTTTGATTGACGTGCTGTGCTGGGCCTCAGGCGCAGGCGCTTGAGGCTTTCAACGGGCGCGCCGGTCGGTGTTGGTAGAACTGGCCCTGGCGCGCCTTGCGGTGTTTGCGGGACTGGAAGCTGTTCCAGGTGGCGAAATCGAAGCGCGTGGCCGAGACGACGTTTTCCTGGATAAGCATGATGGGGGCCGGTGTGATCACGTTTGCGTAGTGGGTGTTGAGCGTGACTTCGAGTGTGTCTTTGTCGCGGTAGCCGCTGAGCAGAGGGATCAAGTTGAAAGCGTGGTCTATACCCTCGGATTCCGTCGGCGCGCCAACGAATGTCACAAACCCTACATAGACCTTGCGGTCGCTCAAACTGAACATGCAAGGCACCTGCTGTTCGAAGGACTCTCTGAGCAAGATCCTCAACGGCGTACCCTGCAGAATTCCCAACAGCAACATCGCCTGAAAATGGGCTTCGGTGTCCAGTTTCTGGGCTTTTCTTTGCACATGTACAAAGAACCTTGCCCAGAAAACGGGAATGGCCAAGGACGTCATGCCGACCTGAAGCAAGAACACCCAGAGGGTGGCATTCCTCTCATTGGCAATGTCGAGCTCGACCAACAGGTTTCCCAGATAGTTACTGTAGTCCGTGGCGATCTCATGGCCGATGAGGAGAATCTTCTGCTTCGACAGCACCAATATGAAAGCGCTCAAGATTGCAGCCGCAACCAGGCAGCTCATTCCCAACCTTGCGACTTGCAGGTAGAGCAGTTGCCCTTCAAATCGATGCAGCCGGTAAAAGTAAAAAGGATGCAGGATGCAAACCAGATAGCCGCTGACCAGCAATGGCACGATGATCAGCAGCCCCATGATTCATCGGCCTCCATTTTGCGGATCTGGCGGATCGCTTCCTTGTAGTTTTGAGACGCCATGACTTCGCTGGTGTCAATGGCGACGAAGTGCTCGCCAACGACTCTTATTGTCTTGAGTGACTTGACCGCTTTCGCCCGATCCCAATCGTCCTGAGTCGGTTTACCAAAAAACAAATGCAATAACGACATGGCCACAACCTCGAAAAGAAGTAGCCAGTTTTATAGCAAGCGCTCCCAGGCCTTCACCACTGATGGCCGCCACGCCACTGTCGCCAGTTCCCGTAGGAAAGGTCTCCATTGCCACCAGCGGCTTAAAATGTCGGCGGTGTTATCACCCAGATCACCACGGTTTCCACCTTGCCCGGGTTGCCATAGCGATGGGGCTCGTTGCTGGCAAAGCTGAAACTGTCACCCTCATCCAGCAAAAAGCGCCGCTCACCCACCCACAACTCAAACTGCCCACTCAGTACGTACCCGGCTTCCTCACCCTCATGGCTGTAGCTCTCTTGGCTGTAGGTGCCCGGAGGAAAGCACGAGTGCAGCATTTCCAACTGGTGATTGGGCAACGGCGTCAGCAGTTGATCGACAATGCCGTCTTCGTAGCGAATGCTCTGGCGGTTGCCCCTGCGCACCACATAACCTTCGTCCTCCGCTGCCGGCACGGTTTCGCTGGCGAAGAACCACTGGATGGTCACCCCCAGGCTGCGGGCGATATTGAACAGCGCCGGGATCGACGGATAAGCCAGGTTGCGCTCCAACTGGCTCAGGTAGCCGGCGGTCAATTCACTCATCTGCGCCAGGTCCGTCAGCGTCAGGCCGCGAGCCTTGCGCAGGCCGCGAATGCGGGTACCCAAAAACAATTGCGCTGATTCGTCGTTCAAAGCGTCCACGCTACCTTCAGTCCTTCATAGATCGCCTCTTCGGCGGTGCGCGGTGCCAGGCAATCGCCAATTCGATCGAAGGGCACCACCCCTTGCAGCTGTGCACCCAGAGTGTCTACCGGCTGATGGCCCTGGCACAACACCAGGGTGTCGACCGATTCGAGCAACATCGGCTCGCCGCTGGCGGTGTGTTGCAGGTACACGGTGCTGTCATCACAGCCGTAGAGGCGGGCGTAGGGAATGATCGGGATGCCCAGGCGATGCAACTCGCCGGCCAGTTGGTCGCGCACATACAGCGGCAGGTTTTCCCCGCAATGTGTGCCGTTGACCGCCAGTTGTACGGCGTGGCCGGCGCGCACCAGGCGTTCGGCAATGCCGGGGCCGATCCAGTCGCAGCGCCAGTCGACCACCACCACCGAACGACCCGGTTCAACCTCGCCGCGCAGCACCTGCCAGGCGTCGACCACTTGCAGCTCGCCGCCTTGTTCGAAGGCCGGCCAATAGGGTTCGGCGCCGGTGGCGATGATCACGTGGTCGGGTTGCTCCCGTTCCACCAGGGCGCGATCAACCCGGGTGTTGCGCACCACACGTACGCCCGCCAACTCCATCTCCCGTTGCAGGTTGGTGCTGGTGCCGCCGAACTCACTGCGCCGTGGCAGCAACTGCGCCAGCAGCACCTGGCCACCCAATTGCCCACTGGCTTCATAGAGTGTCACCGCGTGCCCCCGCTGTGCCGCCACGGCCGCCGCCTTCATCCCAGCCGGGCCGCCGCCGACCACCATCACACGCTTGCGCGTCATCGCCGGGCGCAGGTCGCCGAATTGCAACTCGCGGCCGGTCTCCGGATGCTGGATGCAGGAGATCGGCAGCCCCTTGTGAAAGTGACCGATGCACGCCTGGTTGCACGCGATGCACGCGCGCACATCTTCGGCATGACCGTTTAGGGTTTTGGCGGGCATCAACGGGTCGCAGATCAGCGCGCGCGTCATGCCGCACACATCGGCCTGGCCTCGCGCCAGGATCAACTCGGCCTCCTGGGGCTGGTTGATACGCCCGGTGACGAATAGCGGAATCGACAGGCTGGCCTTGAACGTGGCCGCCTCATCCGCCAGGTACGCGGCGGCAATCGCCATGGGCGGCACGATATGGATCGCACCTCCCAGCGACGCCGATGTACCTGCGACGATATGCACGTAATCCAGCTGCGTTTGCAGGCTTTGCACCGCTTCCAGGGATTCACTTTCGGTGAGCCCTTCGGCATCGCGCTCGTCCGCCGAAATACGCAGGCCGATGATGAAATGTTCGTTGGTGGCCTGCCGCACGGCGGCGATGATTTCTCGCAGGAACCTCAACCGTTGCTCAAGCGAACCGTTGTACCCGTCGGTGCGCCGGTTGACCCGAGGATTGAGAAACTGCGCCGGCAAGTAGCCATGGCTCGCAACCACTTCCACGCCGTCGATCCCCGCTTGATACAACCGCGAGGCTGCCGCCGCGTAGCCCGCGACGATCTCGTCGATCATCGGCTGCTCCAGCGCCCGAGGCATCACCCGGAACCGTTCGTTTGGCACCCCTGACGCGGAGTACGCCACTGCCAGCAGGCCATCGGCCGATTCCATGATTTCGCGGCCCGGGTGAAAGATCTGCGACAGCACCACCGTGCCGTGGGCATGGCAAGTCTCGGCCAATTCGCGGTAGCCCTCGATGCAGGCATCGTCCGTGGCCATCAGCACATGGGAGGTGTACCGCGCGCTGTCGTGCACCCCGGCCACCTGCAACACAATCAGCCCCACGCCACCTTCTGCACGGGCCCGGTGGTAGGCAATCAACTGCGGGTTGACCCGGTTGTCGGTGGGCATCGAGGTGTCGTGCCCGCTGGACATGATGCGGTTCTTCAGGCGTTTTCCCCGCAGTTGCAGGGGCTCGAACAGGTGGGGAAAGGCAGCGTGCGACATGGTGCGGATACTCCAGGCGCGATTGTTGTTATTTTTCTATAGGAGGTGAGCGCCAGTAAAAAATCAACCTGTTTTTTTACTGGCGCTTGTTTGTCATGGGTGCTTGTTTTTCTACTGAAGAGTGGATTAGCGTCGCCATCACCCACCCCGCCCGGAGCATAAAAATGACTCACTCCACCGAACAGCAACTGCGTGAAGAGCTTGCCGCGTGCTACCGCTTGATCGCGCACTACCGCATGAGCGACCTGATCTTTACCCACATTTCGGTGCGTATTCCCGGGCCGGAGCATCACTTCCTGATCAACCCCTACGGGCTGATGTTCGATGAGATCACCGCCTCCAGCCTGGTGAAGATCGGCCTCGATGGCCGCGCGGTGGAGCCCTCGGCGTATGCGGTCAACCCGGCCGGTTTTGTCATCCACAGTGCGATCCATGGTGCGCGAGAAGACGCCCAGTGCGTGCTGCACACCCACACCCGTGCGGGCTGTGCGGTGGCTGCGCTGGAGTGCGGGCTGTTGCCGGTCAACCAGATCTCCATGGAGTTCTACGGCAAGGTCGCTTACCACGATTACGAAGGTGTCGCCCTGGACATGGACGAGCAGCGGCGGCTGGTGGCCGACCTGGGTGATAAGCCGGTGCTGATGCTGCGCAACCATGGCTTGCTCACGGTGGGCGAGACGGTCAGCCAGGCATTCCTGCGCATGTACTACCTGGAGAAAGCCTGCGATATCCAGATCGCCGCCCAGGCCTGCGGCACGCTGATCCTGCCGTCTGCCGAGGTGTGTACCTACACCGAACAGCAATTCAACAACCCGGACAGGCCGCTGGCCGAAGGCGAGCTGGTTGACCTGGACGCCATGCAACTGGCCTGGGCGGCGTTGCTGCGCATGCTGGATCGGGTGTCGCCGGGTTACCGGGAGTGATGTAGAGTCTGGCTGCCGACTCAACTGCAGGAAACCGCCGCATGACCCAGGAATCCCGTTTTTCCCGGATGGACCCGGAAGTGCGCAAGGCCAATCTGGTCCAGGCCACGCTGACATGCCTCAAGCGCGACGGCTTCCAAGGCGCGTCGATTCGCAAGATCAGTGCCGAGGCCGGGGTGTCGGTGGGGCTGATCAGCCATCACTATTCGGGCAAGGATGAGCTGGTCGCCGAGGCCTACCGCACCATCACCGGCCAGGTCATGAGCCTGTTGCGCGAGACCATGGCCAAGGCACCGCCGGACCCTCGGGAGCGGCTGTCGGCGCTGTTCCGTGGCTCGTTTTCCCCGGAGCTGCTCGACCCGCACCTGCTGGATGCCTGGCTGGTGTTCTGGGGCGCGGTCAAGACCGCGCCCGCCATCAACCTGGCCCACGAACACTCCTATGGCGAGTACCGCACCATCATGCGTTCGGCGCTGACCGACATGGCAGGGGAGGAGGGCTGGGAATACTTCGATGCCGACCTTGCCGCCATCGGCTTGAGCGCCTTGCTCGACGGGCTGTGGCTGGAGTCGGGGCTTAACCCCGGCACCTTTACCCCGGAGCAGGGCATTCAGATCTGCGAAGCCTGGGTCGACGGCCTGCAGGGCGCCGGGCGCCAGCGTTACCAGCTCAAACCCTGAGCCTTTCTCGCCGCCTGGGCGCACTGTCCGGGCCGGCATTTCTCCTCTGAAAATATTTGCAGTTTGCCGATTGCCACCTTACTGAACACTCGTTTAGTATCTCGCCATGTCGCACCCCTCAAGCCAATTAAAATAATTCGAGGAAGCCATGACGATCGATTCGCCCGTGCTCACCGCAGTGCAAGCAGGCGTTGCCTGGATCACCCTCAACCGTGGGCCCCAGCGCAATGCGCTCGATATCCCCACCCTCAAGCACCTGCATGCCTTGCTCGACGGCTTCAACGCCGACGCCAGCGTGCGGGTGGTGGTGTTGACCGGCAGTGGCCGCAGCTTCTGCGCCGGTGCCGACCTGGCGGAATGGGCCGATGCCGAAGCCCGTGGCGCCCTGGAAACCTACGGCTGGACCGAAACCGCCCACGCCCTGATGACCCGCTTGCACACCCTCGACAAACCCACGATTGCTGCCATCAACGGCACCGCCGTCGGCGCCGGCATGGACCTGACCCTGTGCTGCGACCTGCGCGTCGCCGCCCAATCGGCACGCTTCAAGGCCGGCTATACCAGCATGGCCTACTCGCCGGACGCCGGTGCCAGCTGGCACTTGCCGCGCCTGATCGGCAGCGAGCACGCCAAGCGCCTGCTCTTCCTGGATGAGCTGTGGAGCGCCGACCGCGCGCTGGCCGCCGGGCTTGTGGGTGAAGTGGTCGCCGATGACCAACTGCAAGCCCACACCCTTGAACTGGCGGCACGCCTGGCCAACGGCCCGACCTTCGCCTTCGCCCAGACCAAGACCCTGATCCGCGAAGGCGCCGACCGCAGCCTGCCCGAGCAATTGCAGGCGGAACTGGCCGCCGGCCTGTTGTGCGGGCGCAGTGCTGATGGTGCCGAAGCCTTGCGCGCCTCGATGGAAAAACGCCTCCCGATTTTCAGCGGCAAATAACAACAACACCTCCGAACAGGTAGCGCCATGAATTTCCAACTCAGCCAAGAACAAGACATGTTGGTGGACGCGGTACGCAGTTTTGTCGCCAAGGAACTGCTGCCCCATGAGGAGGCCGTGGACCGTGCCGACGAGGTCTCGCCAGCGCTGGCCGCACAGATCCGCGACAAGGCGATTGCTGCCGGTTTCTATGCCTTCAACATGCCGGAAGAGGTGGGTGGCGGGGGCCTCGACTACCTGTCCCAGACCTTGATCGAACGCGAGTTGTCGAAGGTGTCGTGGGCGCTGCATGTGTTCGTTGCGCGCCCCTCCAAGATCCTCATGGCCTGCACCGGCGCGCAGATCGAGGACTACTTGTTGCCGTGCATTCGGGGCGAGAAAATCGACTGCTTTGCCCTCACCGAACCGGGGGCCGGCTCTGACGCCAACGCCATCAAGACCCGTGCGGTGCGCAGTGGTGATGACTTTGTGATCAACGGCAGCAAGCACTTTATCAGCCATGCCGGGCACGCCGATTTCGCTATCGTGTTCGCGGTCACCGACACCTACGAGCACAACGGCCGGCAGCGCAATGCCGTGACTTCGTTCCTGGTGGATCGCGGCACGCCGGGCATGACCATCCGCCGTGGCCCCAAGTGCGTGAGCAACCGTGGCTACCACACCTATGAAATGTTCTTCGACGACTGCCGCGTACCCGCGTCAAAGGTGCTGGGCGAAGTGGGCAAGGGCTGGGACGTGGCCAATGCCTGGCTCACGGCCGGCCGTGTGATGGTCGCCGCCAACTGTGTCGGCCAGGCCCAGCGGGCGCTGGATGTGTCGCTGCAATGGGCGGCTGATCGCAAGCAATTCGGCCAGCCGATCGGCACCTATCAGGGTGTGAGTTTCAAGCTGGCCGACATGGCCACGCAAATCCGCGCCGCCGAGCTGTTGACCCTGCACACCGCCTGGAAAATGGACCAGGGCAACATGACCGACGGCGAAGCCGGCATGGCCAAGCTGTTTGCCAGTGAAACCCTGGGCAAGGTCGCCGATGAAGCCGTGCAGATTTTTGGCGGTATGGGCTTGATGGACGAAGGGCCGGTGGAGCGCATTTGGCGCAACGCGCGGATCGAACGGATCTGGGAAGGCACTTCGGAAATCCAGCGCCATATCATCGCCCGCGAACTGTTGCGACCAATGTTGCGCTGATCGGCGCGGAGAACGCTTATGTCCCAGGCTATTCGCGACAACCTCAAGCGCCTGCTGGCGCCCCGGCACCTGGCGTTCGTCGGTGGGCGCAGCATGGCCCGCGCACTCAAGCGCTGCGCCGACGGTGGTTTTGACGGGCCGATGTGGCTGGTCAACCCGCAGCACGACAGCCTTGACGGCATCCCCTGTGTGCGCCGGGTTGCCGATTTGCCTTGCGGCCCGGATGCGGTGTTTATCGCTACCAACCGTGAACTGACACTGACCTGCGTCGCCGAGCTGGCCGCCATCGGCACCGGCGGCGCCATCTGCTACGCCTCCGGGTTTGCCGAAACGGGGGCCAGCGGCGCGGCCCTGCAGCAACAGCTGTTAGCCGCTGCGGGCGACATGGCCTTGCTCGGCCCCAACTGCTACGGCCTGCTCGACTACCTGCACAGCTCGGCGCTGTGGCCGGTGGCCCACGGCGGCAAGGCGGTGGAGAAGGGCGTGGCGGTGCTGACCCAGAGCGGCAACTTCGCCTATAACCTGTCCATGAGCGACCGCTCGTTGCCAGTTGCCTACATGGCGTCGGTGGGCAACCAGGCGCAGCTGGGTGTTGCCGAATTGATGGACGTGTTGCTCGATGAGCCGCGTGTCACTGCCATCGGCCTGCATCTGGAAGGCTTGAAAAATGTGCCGGGCTTTGCCCGTGCGGCGCACAAGGCGCTGGAAAAAGGTATCCCGATCATCGCGTTGAAAACCGGCGTGTCGCAGATTGGTGCCGAGCTGGCTTTGAGTCATACCAGTTCGTTGTCCGGCTCCGATGCGCTGTATGACAGCCTGTTTGCGCGGCTGGGGGTGATTCGCGTGAGCGGGCCGGTGAGTTTTGTCGAGACCCTCAAGGCCGCCGCGTGCGGCAACCTGCCTGCGGGTCATAGCCTGATCGCACTGGCCTGCTCCGGTGGCGATGCCGGGCTGATTGCCGACTACGCCGAGCGCAACCAGCTTACCCTGCCAAAACTCGACGAAGACCAGCGCGGCGAACTGGCTCAGGTGCTGCCCAGCTACGCCAACCTTGTCAACCCGCTGGACTTCACCACCGCCATCTGGGGCGACCGTGAAGCCCTCAACGCCATGCTCGACACAGCGCTGCGCACCGACGCCGACGCGGCCATGCTGGTGCTGGATTACCCAGCTGAATTCACCGGCGAGCGCAAGGAATGCGACCTGTTGCTGGATCTGTTTTGCGACGCCCTGGGCCGCCATGGCAAGACCGGGTTTGTCACCTCGGCGTTTCCTGAACTGTTGCCGCCCCATGCCCGCCAGCGCTTGCATGCCGAGGGCATTGCGGCACTGCAAGGGGTCGAGGATGCACTCGCGGCCTGGGGGCGGATTGCGGCATATCAAACCACCCGCCGTACCTTGCTGGCGCGCGGCGAATCGATCCTTGAGCCGCTCTGCCCGCAAGCACTGGATGGCCACGGACTGGCGCTGGATGAGTGGGCGTCCAAGCAAGCCCTGCGCGCCTTTGGCCTGGCCACGCCAGCCGGGGTATTGAGCACACCGGGGCGGGCCGTGGGCGATGCCGAGTTGCTGGGTTACCCGCTGGTGCTCAAGGCGGTCAGTGCAGATTTGCCGCATAAGACCGAAGCGGGCGCCGTGGCGCTCAACCTCAAGGACGGCGTCGCGCTGACCACGGCGCTGTCGCTGATGCGTGAGCACATCGCCGCGTATGCACCGACGGTGGTGTTTGACCAGTTGCTGCTGGAGTCCATGGCCACACCACCGTTGGCCGAGCTGATCGTGGGCATCAAGCGTGAAAACGATTTCGGCCTGGCCCTGGTTATCGGCGCGGGCGGCATCCTTGTGGAACTGCTCAAGGACAGTCGCAGCCTGTTGCTGCCCACCACCGATGATGCAATCCGCAACGCCGTGCTCAGCCTGCGCAGTGCGACCCTGCTGCAAGGCTTTCGCGGGCGAGACAGGGCGGACATGGAAAGCGTGGTCGCAGCGATCCGTGCGGTGGCCGATTACGCCTGTGCCAACGCCGGGCGCTTGCTGGAGCTGGATGTGAACCCACTGCTGGTCAGCGCCCACGGCGCCACGGCGGTCGATGCGTTGATCCGCCTGGGAGGTGAACATGTTTGATAAGACGATGACGGGCGGCCAGGCCTTGGTACGGTTGCTGGCCAACTACGGCGTCGACACGGTCTTCGGCATTCCCGGAGTTCACACCCTGGAGCTGTACCGGGGCCTGCCTGGCAGTGGCATTCGCCATGTGCTCACGCGCCACGAACAAGGCGCCGGCTTCATGGCCGACGGCTATGCGCGGGTCAGCGGCAAGCCGGGGGTGTGCTTCGTGATCACCGGCCCCGGCGTGACCAATGCGGCCACGGCCATCGGCCAGGCCTATGCCGATTCGATTCCGATGCTGGTGATCTCCAGCGTCAACAGCACCGCCAGCCTCGGCAAGGGGTGGGGCATTCTGCATGAAACCCAGGACCAGCGGGCGATCACGGCACCGATCACCGCATTTTCGGCGGTGGCGTTGAGCGCCGAAGATTTACCTGAACTGGTCGCCCGGGCCTATGCGGTGTTCGACAGCGAACGGCCGCGCCCGGTGCACATCTCGGTGCCGCTGGATGTGTTGGCAGCGCCGATCAAGCGCGACTGGAGCAGCGAGGTGGTCCGTCGCCCGGGGCGTGGTTTGCCGTCGGTTGACGCGCTGGAGTTGGCAGTGGCCAAGCTCGCGGCGGCCAAGCGGCCGATGATCATAGCCGGTGGCGGCGCGCTGGCCGCCGGTGAAGCCTTGCAGCGTTTGAGCACACAATTGGCCGCGCCGTTTTTCACCAGCGTGGCGGGCAAGGGCCTGTTGCCGATCAATGACCCGCTGAATGCCGGTTCGACCCTCTGCGTGGAACCCGGCTGGCAACTGATCAGCGAGGCAGATGTGGTGCTGGCGGTCGGCACGGAAATGGCCGACACCGATTACTGGCGCGAGCGCTTACCGCTCACCGGCGAGCTGTTGCGGGTGGATATCGACCCGCGCAAGTTCAATGATTTCTATCCCTGCGCGGTGGCGTTGCGCGGCGATGCCCAGCAAACGGTGCAGGCGTTGCTGGAGCATTTGCCGACGGCATTGCGTGACCCCGCCGAGGCGGTTGAAAAAGTCGCGGCACTGCTCCAGGCCGTCGAGCTTGGGCATGGCCCGTTGCAGTCGATTCACCAGGCCATCCTCGACCGCATCGCGGCCGAACTGCCGGCCAACGCCTTCATCAGCAGCGACATGACCCAACTGGCCTACACCGGCAACTACGCCTACCAGAGCCGTGCGCCACGCAGCTGGTTGCACCCCACGGGCTACGGCACCCTCGGCTATGGTTTGCCGGCCGGCATCGGCGCCAAGTTCGGCGCGCCGCAGCGGCCGGGCCTGGTGCTGGTGGGCGATGGTGGTTTTCTCTACACCGCCCAGGAATTGGCCACCGCCGTCGAAGAACTGGACAGCCCGCTGGTGGTGCTGCTGTGGAACAACGACGCCTTGGGCCAGATTCGCGATGACATGCTGAACCTCGACATCGAACCCATCGGCGTGTTGCCGCGTAACCCGGATTTTGCGCTGTTCGCCCAGGCGTTCGGCTGCACCGTGAACCAGCCACACAACCTGGATGAATTGCAGACGGATTTGCGCAATGGTTTCAAACGCAATGGCGTGACCTTGATCGAGCTGAAACATGCCTATGCCTGTTGACCTTTAGAGGAACAAGACCATGAGCGAAAACAACAACAAAATGACTCAAGCGATGCACCGACGGGATTTCCTCAAGCACAGCGCCGTGGCCGGTGCAGTGGCTGCTGCGTTCTCCATGGGCTTGCCGTTGCCGGCTTTTGCCGCTGATGCCACCCCCAAGCCCGGTGGCGTGCTGCGCCTGGGCCTGGCCGGGGGCAGCACCACCGACTCTCGCGACCCCGGCTCCTGGGTCGATACCTTCACCTTCGTCGGCTTCTCGGCGGTGTACAACACGCTGACTGAAATTGCCGTCGACGGCACCGCCATCCCTGAGCTGGCCGAGCGGTTCGAGTCCACCCCGGATGCGCGGGTGTGGACCTTCACCCTGCGCCAGGGCGTGACGTTCCATAACGGCAAAAGCCTGACCGCCGAAGACGTGGTGGTGTCGATCAATCACCACCTGAGCAAAGACTCCACCTCGGCGGCCAAGACCGTGCTCGGCGATGTCGCCAGCGTCAGCGCCAAGGGCAACGACACGGTGGTGTTCGAGCTGCATTCGGGCAACGCCGACTTTGCCTATGTGGTCGCCGATTACCACCTGGTGATCATGCCCGCCAAGGACGGCGTGGCCGACTGGCAAGCCGGTATGGGCACCAGCGGGTATCGCCTGAAGAGCTTCGAGCCCGGCGTGCGCATGGACCTGGAGCGCAACCCCGACTACTGGAAACCGGACCGCGCACACTTCGCCAGCGCCGAGCTGTTGGCCATTGCCGACGGCGCGGCACGGGTCAACGCGTTGGTCACCGGGCAAGTGGACGTGATCAACAAGGTCGACCTGAAGACCGTGGCGCTGCTCAAGCGCAACCCCAATCTGGTGATCGAGGAAACCAAAGGCGCCCAGCACTACACCTTCCCGATGTTGTGCGACAGCAACGAGTTCAAGAACAACGATATCCGCATGGCGATGAAGCATGCGATCAACCGCGAAAGCTTGCTGGCGTCGGTGCTGTACGGCTATGGCCTGGTGGGCAACGATCACCCGATCCAGCCCGGCAGCCGCTTCATTAATGCGGCGTTGGAGCAGCGCACCTACGACCCGGACAAGTCGCGCTTCTACCTGCGCAAGGCCGGCGTGGAATCGCTCAAGGTGCGCCTGCAAGCGTCCGATGCGGCCTACACCGGCGCGGTAGATGCCTCGGTGTTGTTCAAGGAGCAGGCGCGTCAGGCCGGTATTGATATCGACGTGGTGCGCGAGCCGGCCGATGGGTTCTTCTCCAATGTGTGGATGAAGCAACCGTTCACCACCTCGTTCTGGTACAGCAGCCTGACCGCCGACCGTATGTTCAGCATCGGCTACGCCAAGGGCGCGGCGTGGAATGAAACCCATTGGGACAACCCGCGCTTCAACCAATTGCTCACCGCTGCGCGTGGTGAGATGAACGCCCCGCTGCGCCAGGAGATGTACAACGAAATGCAGACCCTGTGCCGGGACGACGGCGGCGCGATTGTGCCGTTGTTTGCCAGCTCCGTGGCGGCACGTTCGAACCGCGTGGCCCATGGCGCGCAGACCGCGCCGTATGGTGAGTTGGATGGGCTGCGCCTGATTGAGCGGTGGTGGCAGGCCTGAGTTCAACGACGAACACCTGTAGGAGCCGGCTTGCCGGCGATGGCTGCCTTGAGAGTGCCAGAGATGCCACTGGCCCTATCGCTGGCAAGCCAGCTCCTACAGGTAGCGGTGGTGTTTTTGAACGTGTGCCCAGTCAAGGAATCGCACGATGAATAGCTTGTTGAAACTGGTCCTCCAACGCCTGGCCCTCGGCCTGCTCTCATTGTTCGCCGTCTCGGTGATCATCTTTCTCGCCGTGGGCATGCTGCCCGGTGACATCGCCCAGGCCATGCTCGGCCAGTCCGCCACGCCGGAAACCGTGGCGGCGTTTCGGGCGCAGTTGGGCCTGGACCTGCCGCCACTCACGCGTTTTGCGCAATGGCTGCTGCGTCTGTTGCACGGCGACCTGGGTGCTTCGCTGGCCAATCAGCGACCCATCGCCGATTTGATCGGCGCGCGCCTGGGCAACACCTTGAGCCTGGCCGCGCTGGCGGCGTTGGTCTCGGTGCCCACCGCGCTGGTGCTGGGCATGCTGGCGGCGCTGTACCGCAACAGCTGGTTCGACCGCCTGCTCAATACCTCGGCGCTCAGCGCGGTGTCGTTCCCGGAGTTCTTTGTCGCCTACCTGCTGATCCTGGTGTTCTCGGTGAAACTCGGCTGGTTCCCCAGCCTGTCCAACCTGGCGCCGGACGCCACCCTGGGCACGATCCTGGAACGCTCGGTGTTGCCGGTTGCCACCCTGAGCCTGGTGGTGATCGCGCAGATGATGCGCATGACCCGTGCTTCGCTGATCAACCTGCTGGCCAGCCCGTACATCGAGATGGCGCGCCTGAAGGGCATCAGCCAGTCGCGGATTATCTGGAAGCACGCCTTGCCCAACGCGCTGGCGCCCATCGTCAACGTGATCGCGCTGAACCTGGCGTACCTGGTGGTGGGGGTGGTGGTGGTCGAAGTGGTGTTCGTCTACCCGGGCCTGGGCCAGTTGCTGGTGGACTCGGTGTCCAAGCGCGACATCCCGGTGGTACAGGCGTGCAGCCTGATCTTTGCCGCGACTTACATCCTGCTCAATACCGGGGCGGACGTGTTGTCCATCGCCAGCAACCCACGCCTGATGCATCCGAAGGGGTAGACCATGAGTCTGTTGAGCCAAGTGGCACGGGCGCCATTGAGCGCCAAGTTCGGCCTGCTGATCATTGTGATGTACATCGTGGTGGCGGTGTTTGCGCCATTGCTCGCGCCCTATGGTGAAACCCAGGTGGTGGGTGAGGGCTTCGCGCCCTGGAGCGGCCAGTTCCTGCTGGGCACCGATAACCTGGGGCGCGACATGTTCAGCCGCCTGGTTTACGGCGCGCGCAACACCTTGGGCATCGCTTTTCTGACCACCACCCTCGCGTTTTTGCTGGGGGGCTTGAGTGGCCTGGTAGCGGCCATCAAAGGTGGCTGGATCGACCAGGGCCTGTCGCGGGTGGTGGACGTGCTGATGGCGATCCCGCAGCTGATTTTCGCGCTGTTGATCCTCAGCGTGGTCGGCACCAACGCCACCTCGTTAGTGCTGGTGATTGCCTTGCTGGATTCGACGCGGGTGTTTCGCCTGTCCCGTGCCGTGGCGATGACCGTGGTGGTGCAGGACTTCGTCGAGGCCGCCCGCCTGCGCGGCGAGGGCCTGTGGTGGCTGGTCACCCGCGAGGTGTTGCCCAATGCGGCCGCGCCGTTGATTGCCGAATTCGGCCTGCGCTTCTGCTTTGTCTTTCTGTTTATCAGTGCGCTGTCATTCCTCGGCCTGGGCATTCAACCGCCGACCGCCGACTGGGGCAGCATGGTACGTGACAACGCGGTGCTGATTACCTTCGGCGACATCAGCCCGTTGCTCCCGGCGCTGGCCGTGGCATTGATCACGGTGAGTGTGAATTTCGTCGTCGACTGGATGCTGCATAAATCCAGCGGCCTGAAGGAGTGTTGAGGATGGACACGCCATTGCTGGAAATCCGCAACCTGCAGGTCGAAGGGCATTACGAAGACGCATGGCACCCGCTGATCAAGGGCATCGACCTGACCTTGCAGCGTGGTGAGGTGTTGGGGTTGATCGGTGAGTCGGGGGCGGGCAAGTCCACCCTTGGCCTAGCCGCGATGGGCTATGCGCGGGATGGCTGCCGCATCACCGGTGGCTCGGTGTGTTTTGATGGCATCGAGCTGCTGCAGGCCAAGCCTGAAACCCTGCGCAAGCTGCGCGGCCTGCGCATCGCCTATGTGGCGCAGAGCGCGGCGGCGTCGTTCAACCCGGCCCATCGGCTGATCGACCAGCATGTGGAAACCGCGGTGATCAATGGCGGCATCAGCCGTGCCCAGGCTGAACGCGAGGCGGTGGAATTGTATCGCGTGCTGCGCCTGCCCAACCCGGAAACCATTGGCCAGCGTTACCCCCATCAAGTCTCGGGCGGGCAGTTGCAACGGGTGATGACGGCGATGGCCATGGCCTGTCACCCGGACCTGATCATCTTCGACGAACCCACCACGGCCCTCGATGTCACCACCCAGATCGAAGTGTTGGCGGCGATCCGCGATGCGGTGAAAACTTTCGGCAGCGCCGCGCTGTACATCAGCCATGACCTGGCGGTGGTGGCGCAGATGGCCGACCGCATCATGGTGTTGCGCCACGGCAAGCTGGTGGAGGAAGCCGACACCCGTAGCATGCTCAGCCAGCCGCAAGAGGATTACACCAAGTCGCTGTGGGCGGTGCGCAGTTTCCGCACTGAGCCCAAGGCCTGCCCGACGCAGCAGGTGCCGTTGCTGGAGGTGCGCCAGGCGTGCGCCAGTTATGGGCATCAGCCGGTGCTGCATGAGGTGTCGATGAAGCTGTATCGCGGCCAGACCCTGGCGGTGATCGGCGAGTCCGGCAGCGGCAAAAGCTCCACGGCGCGGTTGATCACCGGTTTGTTGCCGGCCACGGCGGGGCAGGTGGTGTACGACGGCGAGGCGCTGCCGGTGGATTTTCGGCGGCGTAGCAAGGAGCAGCTGCGGCGCATCCAGATGATCTACCAGATCCCGGATACCGCGCTGAACCCGCGCCAGCGCATCGTCGACATCATCGGCCGCCCGCTCACGTTTTACCTGGGGCTCAAGGGCAAGGCCATGCGTGCTCGTGTAGCCGAGCTGCTGGAGATGATCGAGCTGGACCCGGCGGTGTTCATGGAGCGTCAGCCACGGGAGTTGTCCGGTGGGCAGAAGCAACGCATCTGCATCGCCCGCGCCCTGGCGGCTGACCCGCAACTGATCATCTGCGACGAAGTCACCTCGGCCCTTGATCAGTTGGTAGCCGAAGGCGTGTTGAAGCTGCTTAACCGGATCCAGCAGCAACTCGGCGTGGCCTACCTGTTTATCACCCATGACGTCGCCACCGTGCGCGCCATCGCCGACGAGGTGGTGGTGATGCAGCGGGGCAGGGTGGTGGACCACGGCAGCCGCAGTGCGATTTTCACCCCGCCGTACCAGGACTACACCGGCCTGCTGTTCTCATCGGAGCCGGAAATGGACCCCGACTGGCTCGACCACCTGCTGGCCCAACGGGCGGCCCACACTGTTTGAGGAACTCCCATGAAGGTTTTGATTGTTCACGCTCACCCTGAACCGCAGTCATTCACTGCCGCTCTGCGCGATAAGGCCATTGCCACGCTGCAAGGCCAGGGGCATGAGGTGCAGGTCAGCGACTTGTATACCATGCACTGGAACCCGGTGGCGTCGGCGGCGGACTTTTCGTCGCGGGAAAACCCTGACTACCTGGTGTACGCGCTGGAGCAGCGGCTGGGGGTGAAAAAGCAGTCGATTGCGGCGGATATTCAGGCCGAGCTGGACAAGCTGTTATGGGCGGACCTGCTGATCCTCAACTTCCCGATCTTCTGGTTCTCGGCGCCGGCGATGCTCAAGGGCTGGATTGACCGGGTGCTGGTGTCTGGGGTGTGTTATGGCGGCAAGCGCTTTTACGATCAGGGCGGGTTGGCGGGCAAGCGGGCGCTGGTCACGGTGACCCTGGGCGGGCGTGAGCATATGTTCGGGGACGGTGCGATACATGGGCCGCTGGAAGACATGCTGCGCCCGATACTGCGGGGGACGCTGGCGTATGTGGGCTATGACGTGCTGGCGCCGTTTGTGGCCTGGCATGTGCCGTACATCAGTGATGAGGCGCGGCGGGACTTTCTGGTGACGTATGAACAGCGGCTGCAAGGGCTGGCGGATGAGCAGCCCTTGGTGTTTCCGAAGTTGGCGCAGTTTGATGAGGCGTTGTATCCCCGGCCTTGAGTTCACTGTGGGTCAAATGTGGGAGCTGGCTTGCCTGCGATGGCGACCTGTCAGGCTACGCATCTGTAGCTGATGTACCGCTATCGCAGGCAAGCCAGCTCCCACATTTTTGATCTTCACATGTCAGAGGTTTCGGTGCTGTGTGCGCGAAGACGCTCCGCCGCACTGCGCAACAGCTGCTCAGTCCCCGCCCAACCCAGGCAACCATCGGTCACCGACACACCGTATTTCATCGACGCGCTCAACGGCTGGCAGCCTTCGAACAGGTGGCTTTCAATCATCATGCCGATGAGCGAAGTGTCGCCTTGCAGGCGTTGCTCCAGTACGTCATTGAAAACCGCCGGCTGACGCAGCGGGTCCTTGCCACTGTTGGCATGGCTGCAGTCGACCATGATCCGTGCCGCCACCTTGGACTTGGCCAGGTCCTGTTTCACTTGGGCCACGCTCTGGGCGTCGTAGTTCGGCCCACGGTGACCGCCGCGTAGCACCAGGTGGGTGTCGGGGTTGCCCGGGGTCTGGATGATCGCCGGGTGGCCCTGGCTGTCGACGCCGAAATGGCGGTGCGGGTGGGATGCCGAGCGCATCGCGTCACAGGCAATCGCGACGCCGCCATCGGTGCCGTTCTTGAAGCCCACGGGCATGCCCAGGCCGCTGGCCATTTCACGGTGGATCTGGGACTCGGTGGTGCGTGCACCAATCGCCACCCAACTGAGCAGGTCGTCGAAGTAGCCGGCGGCCATGGGTTGCAGCAGTTCGGTGGCCACCGGCAGGCCCAGGCGCAGCATTTCGCGCATCAGTTCGCGCGACAGCGTGAGGCCGGCGGCCATGTCGTCGCTGCCGTCCAGGTGCGGGTCGTAGGCCAGGCCTTTCCAGCCGACGGTGGTGCGCGGTTTTTCGACGTAGGCGCGGATCACCAGCAGCATCTGGTCGCTGACGTCGAGTGCGAGTTTCTTCAGGTTGCGCGCGTATTCCATGGCCGACTCGGGGTCGTGGATCGAGCACGGGCCGACAATCACCAGCAAACGTGAATCTTCGCCATTGAGGATGGCGCGCACGGCTTGGCGATGGGCGTGGACTTGTTCATTGAGGAACGGGCTGAGGGGCAGCTGGTGCTTGAGCTCGAGGGAGCTGGGCAGGCGTTGGGTCAGCGCTTCGTTGGCGCTGGACAGGTTGGCAACAGGCAGAGCGGCGGTGGCAGAGTTCATATTCAAGGCTTCCTGGGCAAGCGGCGGGCTGTTCCCGCACGCTCGGCCCTACTGGGGTGTTCGACAATTGGCCGTATCGGCGACGTGTGTTGGTTTGCCACCAATAGGTGACCGATCGGAGGCGGCAGGCTGTCCCGAACGGAGCTTGCTAAATCGCCATGCAGTGCTGGTGTCGTAGCGGTAATAGGTGGCGTAGTTCATGTCGTGATTCCTTTAAATGTTCTTCAAAAAAGTTAAGGGCCTGAAAAAACAAAACCCCCGGTCGGGGAGCCGACCGGGGGTTAGATTTCTCTGGCAGGCGACCCCTTGAGTAGTGGCCGCCGATTTCAGGTATCAGGCGCGCCAGTGGCTAAACCAATACCCAAAATAAAAGCTTACAGCTGCGCTCGAACCGTTCACGCGGGTAGCCGATACCGAACGCGGGGCGCTGGCAGCAGGGCAAACCTGAGTGTGGGTGAGTTGCAACATGTTATGTCTCCAAATGATGGGGGTGAGCTTACTAGAGGCACGCAGGAGGATTCAATCGGTAATTTCTATCGCGCAGGGGTACTGACGGCTATCGGTCGGGATATGCTGATAACACTTTGATACCGATTGCTTGGACGCGACCATGACTGCCTTGACCCTTGCTGCTGCTCAATCTGCCTCCATCGCCGGCGACGTGCCCGCCAATATCCAGCGGCATCTGCGATTGATGCACGCCGCCGCCGAGTATGGCGTGCAGGTATTGGTGTTCCCGGAATTGTCGCTGACCGGGTATGAGCCGTCGCTGGCGGCCGACCTGGCGGTTGCCCCGGATGACGCGGTGCTGGCGCCGCTGCGGGAAATGGCGCGGGAGTTGCGAATGACGGCGGTGGTGGGGATGCCGATCCGCCTGGCACCTGAGGGCGGCGTGTTGATTGGCGCATTGGTGTTGGGGGCGGACGGCTCCCTGGCGGTCTACACCAAGCAGCACCTGCATCCGGGTGAGGAAGTGGCGTTTATTCCGGGGCAAGGCGGTGAAGCGCTCGAACGGGGCAGTGACCGTATTGCGCTGGCGGTATGTGCAGACTTTTCCCACGTCAGCCATCCACACCAGGCGGCTGAATCGGGGGCCACGGTGTATGCCGCAGGTGTACTGATCAGCGAAGGCGGTTATGCCAATGACAGCGCGCTGCTTCAGGGATACGCCGCCGAGCATGGCTTGGTGGTGTTGATGGCCAACCATGGTGGCCCCTCGGGTGGCTACGTGTGTGCCGGTCGCAGTGCCATCTGGTCGGTTGATGGCAGTTTGCTCGCATCCGCCCCCGGCGTTGGCGACGCCTTGGTGATCGCCCGCCGTGAGGACGTGCAGTGGGCTGGCCAAGTGGTCGTCCTCTAGCCATGGCGTTTCACCTTCGAGCAGCGACAGATGAGGATCGTGTGTTTGCGCGAAAGCTCACCCGCGAAGCCATGAGCCGCTACTACCTTCAATATGGGTTGTTGTGGTCTGACGATGGTTTCGACGTCGCTTGGGCGGGGCGCGAGAACTGGCTGATTTGCAACGATGACACGGTGATGGGCTTTATCAGCCTGAGTCGTGACAGCCGGGCGCTGTATATTCGCGAGCTGCATATGCTGGAGAGCTGTCGCAAACACGGCGCGGGCAGTTGGGTGCTCGAACAGATGGCGCTCAAGGCCCAGGCGCAGGGGCTTTTGCGCTTGACGGTGTTCAAGACCAATCCAGCGAGAAGACTGTACCAGCGGCTGGGTTTGAGCATCGTTGGAGAGGAAGATTGTTTCTGGCGCATGGAGCGCGAATGTCCTCGTGTTCCGGAGGCGTAGCGCATTGGCGCCAGGGTAAAGTTGACCTTTTGCTCAGCATAAGAGGCCGGCTGCGAGTCGGCGATGGCCGAAATCGCACGCAAACTCTATATATATGACGCTTGCAGCTAGGTCTGTACCTTGGTTTTTTGCTAAGGTGTTCAGCAACCTATAAGACCATATCGCGAGGTGTCTGCTTGATTAGGGTGCTAGTAGTCGATGACCATGATCTCGTTCGTACAGGCATTACACGAATGCTGGCTGACATCGATGGCCTGCAAGTAGTCGGCCAGGCTGAGTCGGGGGAGGAGTCCCTGATCAAGGCCCGGGAGTTGAAACCCGATGTGGTTTTGATGGACGTCAAGATGCCTGGGATCGGCGGTCTTGGTGCCACTACCAAATTGTTGCGCAGCCATCCGGACATCAAAGTCGTGGTGGTGACCGTGTGCGAGGAAGACCCGTTTCCTACACGCCTTCTACAGGCAGGTGCGGCGGGTTACCTGACCAAGGGCGCAGGCCTGGCAGAGATGGTGCAAGCCATTCGCCTGGTATTTGCCGGCCAACGGTACATCAGCCCGCAGATTGCCCAGCAATTGGCCATTAAATCGTTCCAGCCCACCAGTGACTCGCCGTTTGATGCGCTGTCGGAGCGGGAAATCCAGATCGCCCTGATGATCGTCGGTTGCCAGAAGGTGCAGACGATCTCCGACAAGCTGTGCCTGTCGCCCAAAACCGTCAACACCTACCGCTATCGTATTTTCGAGAAGCTCGCCATCAGCAGTGATGTTGAATTGACCCTGCTCGCGGTACGCCACGGCATGGTGGACGCCAGCGCCTGACATGACCACACCGTTTGATCCGAGTGCCTTCCTCTCAACCTGCAGTGGCCGCCCTGGCGTGTACCGCATGTTCGACAGCGAGGCACGCCTGCTTTATGTCGGCAAAGCCAAGAACCTGAAGAACCGCCTGGCGAGCTACTTTCGCAAGACCGGTCTTGCGCCGAAGACCGCCGCCTTGGTGGCGCGTATCGCGCAGGTCGAGACCACCATCACCGCCAATGAAACCGAGGCGCTGCTGCTTGAGCAGACGCTGATCAAGGAATGGCGGCCGCCCTATAACATCCTGCTGCGCGACGACAAATCCTACCCTTACGTGTATTTGTCCGACGGCAACTTCCCGCGCTTGAGCATTCACCGGGGCGCCAAGAAGCTCAAGGGCAAGTATTTCGGCCCGTACCCCAGCGCCGGAGCGATCCGCGAAAGCCTGAGCCTGCTGCAAAAGACTTTTTTTGTGCGCCAGTGCGAAGACAGCTTCTACAAGAACCGCACCCGGCCTTGCCTGCAATACCAGATCAAGCGCTGCAAGGCGCCGTGCGTAGGCCTGGTTGAGCCGGCGGAGTACGCCGAGGATGTGCGCCATTCGGTGATGTTTCTCGAAGGTCGCAGCAATGCGCTCACCGATGAGCTGTCGGGGGCCATGGAGCAGGCGGCCAGTACGCTGGATTTCGAGCGGGCAGCAGAACTGCGCGACCAGATCTCCTTGCTGCGCCGAGTCCAGGACCAGCAGAGCATGGAAGGCGGCACCGGAGACGTCGACGTGATCGCAGCCTTCGTGAACCCGGGCGGCGCCTGTGTGCACCTGATCAGCGTGCGCGGCGGGCGAGTGCTGGGCAGCAAGAACTTCTTCCCGCAGACCGGTATCGACGAAGACGTGGCCGAAGTCATGGCTGCGTTCCTCGGCCAGTACTACGTCAGCAGCCCCGAGCGCGACCTGCCGTCGGAGCTGATCGTCAACGTGGTGCATGAAGACTTCCCCACCTTGATCGAGGCGATCCACGAACTGCGTGGCCGCGAACTGGACATCAGCCACCGCGTGCGCGGCACCCGCGCCCGCTGGCAGCAACTGGCGGTGACCAACGCCGAACAGGCCCTGGGCGCGCGGCTGGCCAACCGGCAGCACGTCGCCGCGCGCTTCGACGCCCTGGCCGAAGTGCTCAACCTGGACGAACCACCGCAGCGCCTGGAGTGCTACGACATCAGCCACTCCAGCGGCGAGGCCACGGTGGCCTCCTGCGTGGTGTTCGGGCCGGAAGGGCCGATCAAGGCCGACTACCGGCGCTACAACATTGAAGGTGTGACGGCGGGCGATGACTACGCCGCCATGCACCAGGCGCTGACTCGGCGCTTCAGCAAGCTGAAGGACGGGGAGGGCAAGCTCCCCGACATCCTGCTGGTGGACGGTGGCAAGGGCCAGTTGTCCATGGCCCGTGACGTGCTCAACGAACTGGCCGTGCCCGACCTGATCCTGCTCGGCGTGGCCAAGGGCGCCACGCGCAAGGCCGGTTTCGAAACGTTGTACTTGAATGATGCCGCCCATGAGTTCACTTTGAAGGGCGACTCACCGGCGCTGCATTTGATCCAGCAGATCCGCGACGAAGCCCACCGCTTCGCCATTACCGGCCACCGCGCCCGACGTGGCAAAACCCGGCGAACCTCAACCCTGGAAGGGGTGGCGGGGGTAGGGCCGACACGGCGGCGTGACTTGCTTAAACATTTTGGTGGCTTGCAGGAGCTATCCCGTGCCAGCATTGACGAAATAGCCAAAGCACCCGGTATCAGTAAAAAGCTCGCTGAGTTGATTTATGCCAATCTGCACAGCGAATAGAATGCCTTTCCACCTCGTAGCCAGTTGTGCCGATGAATATCCCTAATCTGATCACCGTTCTACGCGTCCTGCTTATTCCGATTTTCATTTTGCTGTTCTATTTGCCTTACGAATGGAGCTATGCCGCCTCCAGTTCGGTCTTTGCATTTGCCGCGGCGACCGATTGGCTCGACGGCTACCTGGCACGCCGCCTGGAGCAGAGCACGCCGTTCGGTGCGTTCCTGGACCCGGTGGCCGACAAACTCATGGTCGCTGTCGCCCTGGTGTTGCTGGTGCAGGAACACGGCAACCTGTGGTTGACCCTGCCGGCTGCCGTGATCATCGGCCGCGAGATCGTCGTCTCGGCCCTGCGCGAATGGATGGCCGAAATCGGCGCCCGCGCCCACGTGGCCGTGTCCAACCTGGGCAAGTGGAAAACCGCTGCGCAAATGCTGGCACTGGTGATCCTGCTGGCCAACCCGTCGGACTTCTCCTTCTGGGTCCTGATTGGCTACGCGCTGCTGCTGATCGCGGCCGGCCTGACACTGTGGTCCATGCTCCAATATCTGCGCGCTGCCTGGCCTCACCTGCGCACCACCGTTGAAAAGAAATAAAACTTTTTTGAATCAAGCGGTTGACGAGTTCTGAGATTTCTATAGAATGCGCATCACCAAGCGGGAATAGCTCAGTTGGTAGAGCACGACCTTGCCAAGGTCGGGGTCGCGAGTTCGAGTCTCGTTTCCCGCTCCAAGCATTACGAAAAAAGCCACTCTAACGAGTGGCTTTTTTTTGCCTGCGATTTATGGAAGGAGACGCTTTGGCGTCTTTTTTTGTTTTCGTGGAAATCTCTGACACACAGCGCGCATCGGCCTCAAGCGTTCACGCCACCATCGACCAGCAAACCTGCACCGGTGATCTGCCGGGCGCCAGGGCCGGCAAGGAAGGTGACCGCCGCCGCAACGTCTTCGCTGGTGCCGTAGTGGCCCAGCGCGATGCCGGCCTTGCTCGCAGCCGCTTTCTCGCTGTCGGCGGGGTTCATGTCGGTGTCGGTGGGGCCTGGGTGAACAATATTGACCGTAATGCCGCGCGGCCCTAGGTCGCGGGCCAGGCCTTGGGTGAAGGCGATCAGTGCGGATTTGCTCATGGAGTAAATGCTCAGGCCGGCTGCGGGAACCTGCTCGGCCAGGCAACTGCCCAGGTTGATGATACGACCGCCGTCCGGCAGGTGCGCCAAGGCAGCCTGGCTGGCGAGGATGACGGACTTGATGTTGACGTCGATCACCGCATCAAGCGTGGCCAAGTTCAGGGTTTCCAGCGTGCCGTACTGAAAAATGCCGGCGTTGTTGACCAGTATGTCCAACCCGCCGAGCGCCTCTGCAGCCTGGTCTACCGAGTTCTTCACCGCTTGCGCGTCGGCGCTGTCGGCCTGCAAGGCGAAGGCCTTGCGCCCGGCCGCCTTGATTTGTGCCACAACGGCTTCAGCCTTTTCCCGCGAGCGTTCGTAAGTAATCACCACGTCGGCCCCTTCTGCTGCCAGTGCCAGTGCAATCGCCTTGCCGATACCACGGCTTGCGCCCGTTACCAGGGCGCGTTTTCCGTTGAGAGTGGTCATGTGAACTGCCTTTCTGTGTTGATCGTTATATAAATATGCTGAGGTTGTTCCAGGGCTGTCAATCAATTACTGTGGTGATCGATACAGAAATAGGAGTTATCCATGTCTACCCGAGGTCGTCCACGCAATTTCGACCGTGATCAAGCGCTTGATGCCGCGATGACGCTGTTCTGGGAAAAAGGCTACAGCGCAACGTCGATTTCAGAGCTGTGCAGCGCGATGGACATCGGCTCCCCAAGCCTGTACGCCGCGTTCACCAGCAAGGAGGCGCTGTACGTCGAGGCGGTGACGCGCTATCGGGAGGTCGTCACCCCGTCGATCTGGAAACCGGTGTATGAGGTTTCGCCTGTGCGTGAGGCGGTTGAGCAGTTCCTGATGGAGTCCGCTGACGTGCTCACATTGAAAGGCCGGCCGGGTGGCTGCATGGTGACCCTGTCAAATGTCGGCAGTGAAGGGCCGCAATCCCTTGGCTGCTGGGTACAGGATCTGCGTCAAACAGGCGTGATGAAACTTGAAGAGCGAATCGCCGAGGCTGTTACCGAGGGAGAGTTGCCCGCCGACACCGATGTTCAGACCTTCGCCAGGTTCATCATTGGCGTACAGCAGGGCATGTCGGTGCAGGCTCGGGATGGGGCCTCTCGCGAAAGTTTGCAGCACGTGGTGCGGTTGGCGATGACGGTCTGGCCAGTGTGTATTGAAGGCTGAGCTAAGGTACAGGGCGCCGGCAATTTTTTTTAACAGGCAGGCTCTTCACGACTGAGTTGTATGAACCGGGAGCGTTTCAGCCATGGACAAAAAAATGAATGATTTAGACATTGCAGAAATCCCTTATGAGAGTGGAGTGATTCATTTCAGATACTCCCGCTACCTGGCAAACGATGGTAGCCGCTGGGTTCGCCACGGACTGTTCAGGGCCTTCCATGAAAATGGCAGCCTGGCTTCAGAGGGGACTTATGTAGACGGCGTCGAACAGGGAAATTGGATTGACTATCACGAAAACGGTGCAGTCGCCGCGAAAGGAGCTTATGACAAGGGACTGGAAGTAGGAGAGTGGGCGTTCTGGGGCGCTGATGGGATGCGGCAGTGTTGACGGTGTGATTGCAGTACATACGGTCTGGTTAAGTTGATGTGATCAAAAGCAATCTGGCGTTAGCGTTGGTTTCCTGTGATTTTCTAAAGGGATTTGGATATGAGCACTCAACTTGATAGCGCCCTGCACGAGCAAATAAAACAGCATTCACGCGTGGGTGACGCGTTGGCTGAACAAGGAAGGTACGAGGCTGCAATCGCCGAATACAACACTGCGTGGCAGTGGGTGCCTGAGCCAAAAAACGACTGGGAAGCTTCAACCTGGATTCTGGCGGCAATAGCCGACGCCTGTTTTCTGTCGGGCTACAAGGGGTCTGCGCGTGATGCGTTGCAGTATGCGATGACCTGTCCTGGTGCCATCGGTAACCCCTTTCTGCACCTGCGGCTTGGGCAGGTTTATCTCGATGAAGGGCAAGAGGACCGTGCGGCAGACGAGTTGATGCGGGCCTACATGGGCGCTGGAGCAGACATTTTTGCCAATGAAAGTCCGCACTACTTCAACTTTCTAAAAACACGCGCCACTTTGTAAACAAGTACACCCCGCCCCCATCCTGTAGTGAGCGGACTCGCCCCGCGCCGCGGTGTACCTGACGCCCAAGGTTCATCTGACACACCGCGGCGCGGGGCTAGCCCGCTCACTACAAGCCTTCGGGGTTGGCATCCTGTTGCTGTAGCGCATCGGCCAGGAAGTCGAGGAACACCCGTACCCGTGGCGGCAGGTGGCGGCGGCTGGGGAACACGGCGTTGAGAAACAGGTAGTCGTTGGCGTAAGGCTCCAGCAGGGCGATCAGGCGACCGTCGCGCAGGTCGTCCTGAATATCCCACAACGCCTTGAGCACTATGCCGCTGCCGCCCACCGCCCAATCATGGATCACCTCGGCGTTGTTGCTGAGCAGGGTGCCCTTGATCTGCACCTCCAGCCCATGGCCGTTTTCCTGGAAGGTCCAGCGATCAAAGATACGCCGGCCACGCACCAGGCGCAGGCAGTCGTGGTGCAGCAGGTCCTGGGGCGTCTGCGGCGTGCCGTGCTGCGCCAGGTAGTCAGGTGACGCGCACACCACGCGGCGGCTGGACAGCAAGCGGCGGCTGACCATGCCGGTGTCGCTGGGGTTGTCGGTCAACAGGCCTACATCCAAGTCGTCACCCGCTACGTCGGCGGGTGAATCGGAGAGCAGCAGTTCTACGGTGATACGCGGGTAGCGCTTGGAAAACTCGGCAATCAGCGGTGCAATTCGCCGTCGGCCGATTTCCAGGGGCGCACCTACGCGGATATGCCCGTGGGGCGTCTCCAGCCGTGTGCCCACTTCGGCCACCGCCGCGTCCAGCTCGTCGAGAATGAACAGCCCGCGCTCGTGCAGCAGCGCACCTTCTTCCGTCAGGCTGAAATGCCGCGAACCCCGGTTGATCAGCCGCACGCCCAAGCGGCTTTCCAGACCCGACAGGCGCCGGCTCACGGCAGGCAGTGAACTGTGCAGGCGCCGTGCCGCCTCCGACAGGCTGCCCGCCGCCACGATGCGCACGAACAACCGCAGGTCACTGATCTCGTTCGCCATACTTCCTTCCTTTTTTTGCAAGGATGCCTTGATTTTTTAACGGCTACCCAGCCGCTCGCATCCTCATCAGACTGCCACCAACCCCGCTCTTAGCCAAGCCTTGAGCCCGATTCTGTTCATCTAGCGAGCCTCACCGTGAGCCATCTCAATTCTCACTCCGAAGACACTTCTGTTTCCACTGGACGCAAACAATGGGCGCGCCTTGCGCTGTTTCTGGTCGCTCTCGTGATCATCGCCCTGGTGCTGCTTCAAGGGTTTTATTACTGGCGCGATGGGCGCTTTATCGAAAGCACCGACGACGCCTACCTCAAGGCCGATTCCACCGTGATCGCGCCCAAGGTCGGCGGTTACATCAGCGCACTGCTGGTCAACGACAACCAGCCGGTCAAGGCCGGCCAACTGTTGGCGACCATTGACGACCGCGACCTGCACAACGCCCTCGACGACGCCCGTGCCAACGTCGCGGCGGCAACGGCGGCCGTTGCGCAACTGGACGCCCAGGTCATCGCGCAGGCTTCGCTGATTCGCCAGGCCGATGCTCGCGTGGCTGCCGCCTCGGCGACGTTGAGCCTGTCGCGGCGCAACGACACGCGGCGCCAGGCAATGGCGCGGGTCGGCTTTGGGTCCAACGAGCAGGCCGATAACGCCACCACCGACGCCAAGGCGCAGAGCGCCAATCTGGAGGGGTTGCAAGCTGCTGCGCTGAGCGCCCGCCAGCACGTGGATGTTCTTGCCCGTCAGCGAGAACGTGCAGTGGCGCGCCGAGACGCTGCCCAAGCCCAGCGTAACCAGGCCGAACTAAACCTGAGCTACACCCGCGTGGTGGCGCCGGTGGACGGCACCGTCGCGGCACGCAGCGTGCGCAGCGGGCAGTTGGTGCAACCGGGCACACAGTTGATGGCGCTGGTGCCGCTGGCACAGGTGTATGTGGTCGCCAACTTCAAGGAAACCCAACTGCTCAATGTGCACCCCGGTGAGTCGGTGCGGGTCAGCGTCGACACCTTTCCCGACCACGACCTGAGCGCCACCGTCGACACCCTGGCCCCGGCCAGCGGCGCGGAATTCAGCTTGCTGCCACCGGACAACGCCACGGGTAATTTCACCAAGATCGTGCAGCGCATCCCGGTGAAGATCGTTTTCAGCGACGCGGGTGAACTGGCCGGGCGCCTGCGCCCGGGCATGTCCGTGACCGCCGCCATCGATACCCGGGCGCCACGCCATGAACCATGATCCTGTGAGCCTGCGCACCTGGGTGGCGGTGGTCGGCGCCGCGCTCGGCGCGTTCCTGGCGATCCTCAACATCCAGATCGTCAGCTCGTCCTTGAGCGATATCCAGGGCGCCATCGGTGCCGGCTCCGATGAAGGCGGCTGGATCACCACCGCCTACCTGGTCGCGGAAATCATCGTGATCCCCATGAGCGGCTGGCTGGCGCGGGTCTTCTCGACGCGCACGTACTTGCTGACCAACACCGTGCTGTTTTTGATCCTCACGGTGGCCTGCGCCTTTGCCAAGAACCTGGGGCAGATGATCGTGGTGCGCGCCATGCAGGGCTTCGCCGGGGGCGTGCTGATTCCCTTGGCGTTCTCCATCATCATGACGCGCCTGCCGCCGTCCAAGCATGCGATCGGCCTGTCGATCTATTCGGTCTCGGCGATCTTCGCCCCGTCCATCGGGCCGGTGATCGGCGGCTACTTCAACCAGACCTTCGGCTGGCAGTCGATCTTCTACGTCAACCTGCTGCCCGGCTCGATCATGCTCGGCCTGTTGTGGTTTGCCCTGGACGCCGAACCGCGCCAGCTACACCTGCTGCGCACGGGGGACTGGTGGGGCATTCTCAGCATTGCGATTGGCCTGGGTTGCCTTGAAACGGTGCTGGAAGAGGGCGAGAAGGATGACTGGTTCGGCTCGCCCTTCATCGTGCGCCTCAGCCTGATCGCGGCGGTGGCCCTGGGCGTGTTTGTGTGCGTGCAACTGCGCCGGCGCAATCCGCTGCTGCAATTGCGCCTACTGGCGCGGCGCAACTTCGGCCTGGGTACCTTGGCCAACTTCTTCTTTGGCCTGTCGATGTACACCTGGGTGTACATCATTCCCCTGTATTTGGCGCGTATCCATGGCTACAACTCCGAGCAGGTCGGCTATGTATTGATCTGGATCGGCATCCCGCAATTGCTCATGCTGCCGCTGGTGCCCGCGCTGATGCGGCGCTTCGACCCACGCAAGCTGGTGGCGGTGGGGTATTTGATCCTGATCGCGGGCAGCTTGCTGGCCACGAACCTGTCGATGAGTTTTGCCGGCCCGCAGTTCATTGCCTCCAGCTTGATCCGCGCCCTGGGCCAGGTGCTGGTGATGACGCCACTGTCGGCCATCGCCGTGGCGGGGATCGAGCGCGAACACGCAGGCTCCGCCGCCGCGCTGTTCAACATGACCCGCAACCTCGGTGGCGCCATCGGCATCGCAGTGTTGCAGACCTTCATGAGCAACAGCGGCAAATACCATTCCGACGTAATCACCCCGCAGGTGTCGTTGCTCAATGACGCTACCCGGCAACGGCTCGATGCGTTGACCCAGTGGTTTCTTGCGCGCGGCATCAGCGACCCGGAACTGGCCCGCCATCAGGCCATCGTCGACGTCGGCCGATTGATCCGCCGCGAGGCGTCGATCCTCGCGTTCAGCGACACCATCATTTTGCAGAGTGCATTGCTGGGGCTTGCCTTCCTCGCCGTGCTTTTGCTGAAAAAAACCAGAACCGGCAACACCGGTGAGGCGCACTGACATGAATACTTCCTTCACACCCTTCACCCTGTTGCTGATAAGCCTGGCGCTGGCCGGCTGCACGGTCGGCCCGGATTACTCGGCGCCCCAGCCACCCGAAGAGCAACACTACCTCGCCAACTCGCGCCAGGAGGTGCAACTCAACAGCGGCCAGGTGCTGCGTGAAGACTGGTGGACCTTGCTGGGCTCCCCCGACCTCAACCGCACCGTCGACCGCGCCCTGGCGCAGAACGGCGCGCTGGTGATCGCCCGCGCCAACCTGGCCAAAGCCCGGGAAGGCGTGGCGATGGCCGACGGTGGGCGGTTACCGCAGGTCGATGTCGGCGCCAGCGCGGGTCGGACCAAGGTCGGCGCCACGGCGTTCGGGCCTCAGGCCGAGGACTTTCCGTTGTTCTCGGCCTATGGCGGCGGGCTGCGCGCCACCTATGACCTGGACCTGTTCGGCGGCGAGCGGCGCCAGGTTGAAATGGCCTCGGCCAATGTGCAGGTGGAGCAACAGGCACTGAATGCAGCGCGCCTGGAAGTCGCCGGCAACAGCGTGGGCGCCGTGCTGCGCATGGCCGTGCTGAACGGGCAGGTCCAGGCCGTCTCCTCGGTGATCGAGGCCGATCAGCAGACCCTCGACCGCGTGCAACAGGCGGCCAAGGCCGGTGTGGCTTCAACCTTGGACGTGAGTTTGGCGCAAAGCCAGCTTGACCGAGACCGCGCACGCCTGCCGGTGCTGGCCCAGGCACTGGCGGTCAATCGCGGCGTGTTGACCACCCTGGTCGGCGCCACCGAAACGCGCTGGACCGCACCGGACTTCGATTTGGCCTCCCTCCAGCTGCCTGAACAGGTCCCCGTGGCGGTGCCCTCTGAGCTGATACGCCTGCGCCCGGATATCCGCGCTGCCGAGGCCCGTTTGCAGGCAGCCAACGCCTGGGTCGGAGTGACCACGGCAGACCTGTACCCGCACCTGACCCTGAGCGCCAGCCTGAGTGACGAAGCCTTGTTTTCCGGCCCCGCCAGCTCTGCCTGGAGCCTGCTCGGCGGGCTGGCCGGCCCGGTGTTCCATGGCGGCACGTTATCGGCGCGCCAACGGGCGGCCGAAGATGCCTACCAGGGCGCATTCGCGGCCTATCAGCAGACGGTATTGCGCGCGTTTCAGCAGGTCGCTGTCAGCCTGCACGGCCTGCAAAACGCCGCGGATGAAGCGCGTGCCGAGCAACAGGCCCTCGACTCGGCCACTGCTGCGCTGCGCCTGACCCAACAGGCGTATCAAGTAGGCAGCGCTGGCCTGCTGCAAGTGGTGCAGGCCCAGCGCACCCAACAACTGGCGCAGGTGCAATGGGTGCAAGCCCGTGGCAAGCGGTACCAGGAGACCGTCAATCTGTTCCTGGCGATGGGCGGTGGGCAGGGAGCCACACCGTCACACACAACCCCCGCTGCGCCCCCTCATCGCTGAACGCCAACGCCACCCGTGCCCCCGTGCGGTCGGCGATGGCCTTGACGATCGACAGCCCCAACCCGGAACCCGCTTCGTCGGTGCCCAGGCTGCGGTAGAACGGGTCGAACACGCGCGCCTGTTCCTCCTCGGAAATGCCGGGCCCCGAGTCCTTGACCAGCAGTTGCACGGCGCCCGAAACCTCGGCCACCGACAGGTCGATACAGCCGCCCGGCGGGGTGTAGCGAATGGCGTTATCCACCAGGTTCTTCACCAGCGTGAACAGGTCCATGGGGTTGAACAGCACCTGCACGTCTTGAAGGCTGACCACGCCAATGTCGATCTGCTTGCGCTCGGCCAACGGCAGCAGGTCTTCCAGCACCTGCCGATAGACCTCATGCACCGACAGGCTGGACTGGGGGCGCTGCGCCGCCGACTGAGCGGTGGCCAGGCTGAGCAATTGGTCGATCAATGCACGGCTACGCTCAATGCCGCGGGACAGGGGTAAAAAGCGCTCGCGGGTGGCGGCAGACATGGCGGTGGCCGCCAACCGGTCGGCCTGCAGGGCCAGGGCGGTCATGGGTGAGCGCAGTTCGTGGGCGGCATCGGCGACAAAGCGGCGCTGGCTGTCCATGGACTGCTCGACGCGCGCCAGCAAGCGGTTGATCGCCACCACAAACGGGCGGACTTCGGTGGGCAGGTGGTGCTCATCAATCGGGTGCAGCGCCTGTTCGGCACGTCCGTCGATTTCCGCCGCCAGCACGCCGATCGGGCGGAACAGCTTGCGCACCAGATCGCCGACCACCAGCAACAGCACCGGGAACAGGATCAGGAACGGCAACAAACTGCGCCACGCGCTTTCGCGGGCGTCCTTGTCTCGGGCGTCCTGCTCCTGGGCTACGGCAATCCGCTTGCCTTGCGTGGTGGTGTGCACCAACACGCGGAACGCTTCACCTGCGACGGTCACTGTGGACAGGCCATCGGCAAGCGTGGTCGGAAAGGGCAGGGGCAGCGCTTCATCGGTGGTGCCCGTGGCGTGTTGACCATCGCCCAGGTATTGAATGATCACCCGCGACTCTTCGTCGTCGCCCTTGATGGCGGTGCCGGGGTGGGGGTATTGCAGGCTCATCTGCTGGCGGTCAAACAGCAGGGCCACTTGGCGCAAGGTGTCGTCCTGCTGTTCATGGGTTTCTTCAAAGGCCGAGACAAACGCAAACACACTGGCCAGCAACGCCACCAACAGAATCGCCAGGGACAGCGTCACCGACAGCCGTAGTTGTACCGATTCACTCAAGCGTTTTTTGAAACCATCCATCCCATGCCCCTGACGTTCTTGATCACATGGCTGCCCAACTTGCGCCGCAAGGCGTGAATCAGGAACTCGATTGCATTGCTTTCCACTTCGTTGCCCCAGCCATACAGACGGTCTTCCAGTTCACTGCGCGAGAGGATCGCGCCGGGGCGTATCAGCAAGGCCTGCAGCAGGGCAAATTCCCGGCTCGACAGCGCCACGCCGCGCTGCTCTTCGGTGCTCGCCTGTTTGGTCAGCAGGTCCAGGGACACCACGCCATTGCCCAGCAACGACAACGCGCTGCCGCCTTTGCGCCGCAGCACCGCACGGATGCGCGCGAGCAGTTCCGCGATGTCGAAGGGCTTGAGCAGGAAGTCATCGGCACCGGCGTCGAGGCCGCGCAGGCGGTCATCGAGGCTGTCGCGGGCGGTGATGATCAGCAGCGGAACCGGGTTGTTGCGCGAGCGGATAGTGTCGAGTACTTCCAGGCCGTCCTTGCCGGGCAGGCCCAGGTCCAGCAGCACCAGGTCGTAGGGGTGGGTGTCGAGGGCGGCCAGGCCCGTGAGGCCGTTCTTGACCCAGTCGGCGGCGTAGCTCGCATCGCTGAGCGCGCGCTGGATCGCATCGCCAATCATCGGGTCGTCTTCGACCAGCAGTATCCGCATATCGCACTCCGCAGAAATTGCACACGCGGCGAGGTGATCGCCGCGTGTGTATTGAAGCACCTGTACCGGCAAGCGTCAGCCTTTCATCTGGTCGAAAGCCTTGAGCAAGTCATCCATTGCGGCCTTGCAGTCGGCCTGGATCGGGTTGCCGTCACGCAGCGCCGAGAGTGCGCGGTCGATGGCTTTGTCCAGCACATGCCAGTCGCTGGCGGCACGCGGCTTGATGCCGGCTTCGGCGGCGTCCCAGGTGGTTTCCAGGTCCTTGATACGGGTCTTGGCTCCTGCCAGGTCATTCCTGGCGACGAGGACCGAGACATCCACGGCGATGTTGCGGAACGCCGACAGGTCGCCCAGTTGGGATGCCTGGCTTTGGCTGGTGGTCGGGTCGGTGCCGGCCTTCGGTTTGTCGGCGGGTTTGGAGCAGCCGGTGGCGATGCCCAGCATCAGAATGGCGGAGGCGATGGCAACGCGGCGAATCAGGTTGTGAAAAGGGCGCATGAGAGTTTCCTTGGGGTGAGTATTCAGTGGGAAAGGGTTTTGCGGTTGCCGACGCTGACCTGTGCGACGGCCACCAACAGCACGATGACGCAGAGGAACAGCGCGCTGGTCCAGTTGGCGCCCATGCCCAGGCCGCCGTAGGTCTTGGCTTGGGTGAGCAGGTCGCCGAGGGACGCGCCCAGGGGCCGGGTGAGGATGTAAGCCACCCAGAAGGTCAGCACGCTGTTGACGCCCAGGCGCCAAGCCACCAGCGTGGCGGCGATCAAACCGGCGAAAATCACCGCGCCGAGGGTGAAACCCAGGCCCAGTGCTTCGGTGGCCAGGTCTCCGGCGGCGGTGCCCAGGGCAAAGGTGCAGAGCACCGTCGTCCAATAGAACCACTCGCGGCGCGGCGTGACGATGTCGCGGATCGACAGGCTGCGTTCGGTGCGGTACCAGACGCTGAAGTTGAGTGCGAGCAACACCGAGAATATCGCCGTGCTGGCGTACAGGCTGACGTCGAGTTTGTCGGTGAGGATGTCGGTGATCTGCGTGCCGACGATGCTCACCAGCACCACGGTCAGCCAGTAGATCCACGGGGTGTAGGCCTTGGTGCGCAGTTGCCAGAACAACGCGATGGCGAGCAGCGCAGCCATGCCGAGGCTGGTGGGGCCGGCGCCGAAGCCGGCATCGACGGCGAGGTAATCCGCGCCGGTTTCGCCCACGGTGGTGGACAAAATCTTGATCACCCAGAAGGACAGCGTCACCTCGGGTACTTTGTTCAGCCAACGGGCTGCTGTGGCATTCATCGGGTTACCTCTCCTGGACGGCGCGGCGGTCGGCGCAGGAGAGAAGGTAAGCCCCGAAACTTAGCTGGGACTGAGGGCCGGCGCTTTTTTCAACACATGGGCCATGCCCACGGTGGTGAGGTGCACCACGCTCCCCATGGGTGGCGCCTGCAGGCCGGAGCTGCGTACCAAAATCGCATGGTCATGCCCGTGCAGCTCGACGGTCAGCGTGCAGGTATTGCCGCCGAACTCACGTTCGGTCACCACGCCTCGGCAGCCAGCGCCATCGGTGGTGCTCAACAGCAGTTGTTCCGGGCGCAGCATGATCCGTGTGGTGGCGTGGTTGAGCTTGCTGTCCACGGCCACACGTCCCAGGTCGCAGTGAGCCCAGCCGTCTTCAACCCGGGCGGGCAGGATCACGGCGTCGCCAAGAAACAACGCGGTCTGCTCATCGACCGGGTATTGGTACAGGTCCATCGGATGGCCAGACTGCACCAGCCGGCCCTGGCGCATCACCGCCAACTGGTCGGCAAATGACAGCGCTTCGCTTTGATCGTGGGTCACCAGAATCGTGGTGATGCCAGCCTCGCTCAGCAACCGCGCGACCATCTTGCGCATCGCCGAGCGCAGCCCGGTGTCCAGTGCGGAAAAGGGCTCATCCAGCAGCATCAGGCGCGGTTGTTGCGCGAGTGCCCGGGCCAGGGCCACACGCTGTTGCTGGCCACCGGAGAGTTCGTGGGGCCAGCGCCGCGCCATGGCGGCGTCGAGGGCCACGCTGTCCATCAGTTCGGCGATACGTTCGGTGCGTGATGAATGGTTGGCGGGCAGGCCGAAGCCGATATTGTCGGCCACGGTCATGTGCGGAAACAGCGCGCCATCCTGGGGTACATAGCCGATCTGGCGCTGGTGGGCCGGCACGGCGTGGGTGGCGTCCACCAGCACCTGGCCGTTGAGCGTGAGGCTGCCGCTGTCGGGGAATTCAAAGCCGGCAATCATCCGCAGCAAGGTGGTCTTGCCGGAACCGGAGGGCCCGACGATCACCGTGCGGCTGCCGGTGGGCACCGACAGGCTGACATCCGCCAGGGCGCGTTGAGTACCGAAGGATTTGCAGAGTGCGTTCAGTTCGAGAGCGTTCATCGGCCGGCCGTGCGTTTGGATTGGTGATAGAGAAGGCCGGTCAACGGCAGTGACAGCAGGATCATGATCAGCGCATAGGGCGCGGCCGCTGCGTAATCGATCTCGCTGGTCATTGCCCAGAAACCGGTGGCCAGGGTGCGCGTGCCGTTGGGGGCCAACAACAGGGTGGCCGTCAGTTCATTGGTGATGGCCAAAAACACTAGCGCCGCGCCTGCAGCCGCAGACGGTGCGGCCAGGCGCATGGTGATCAGCCACAGCGCCCGGCCCGGCGAGCGGCCCAGGCTGCGCGCCATGTTCTCCAGCTCCACTGGCGCCTGGGCGATACCGGCGCGCAGGCTCACCAGCGCCCGTGGCAGGAACATCAGCAGGTAGGCGAGCAACACGGTGATCGTGGTCTGGTAGATCGGCCGCGCAAAATGGATGGTCACGGTGACCAACGCCAGGGCCACCACGATGCCGGGCAACGAGCTGGTGATGTAGTTGCAGCCTTCCAGGATGCGCTGAAGGCGCCCCGGTGCGCGGATCGACAGCCAGGCAATCGGCACCGCCGCGCAGGTGGTCAACAGCGCGCCGGCCAGCCCCAACACTACCGTTTGCTCCAGCGCCGGCAGCAATTCGCCGAGTTGCCAGACCTCGCGGCCACCGGCGATCAGCCATTGGCCCAGGGTGACCAGCGGCACGCCCAGGGCCAGCGCGCAGGTCGCCCCTTGCAGGGTGAGGGCGAGCAGGGTGGTGCGGGTATCCAGCCGCACAATGCGCTGTTCGCGGGCACTGCCGGAGCCCACCCGTGCATAGCGGGCATGGCCGCGTGCGGCGGACTCAACGGTGAGCATCGCCAGGCAACACAGCGCCAGCACCGCCGCCAGCATATTCGCTGCCGGCCCGTTAAACGTGGACTTGAACTGATCGAAGATCGCGGTGGTGAAGGTGTCAAAGCGGATCATCGCGTACAGGCCGTATTCGGCCAGCAGGTGCAGGCCCACCAGCAGCGCACCGCCGCAGATCGCCAGGCGCAACTGGGGCAGCACCACGCGAAAAAACACTGCCCACGGCTTGAGGCCCAGGGACTCGGCCACGTCTTCAATCGCGGGATCAAGCCGGCGCAAGGTCGCCGCCACCGGCAGGTACAAAAACGGGAAATAGGCTATGACCGACACCAGCACGCCGGCCGGCAGACCGTGGATCGACGGCACCAGGCTGACCCAGGCGTAACTGTGCACGAACGCCGGCACCGCCAACGGCGCCACTGCCAGCAAAGACCAGAAGCGCCGGCCTGGCAGGTTCGTGCGTTCGGTCAACCACGCCAGTGCGACGCCCAGCACAATGCACAACGGCAGGGTAAAGAGCACCAGCAGCACGGTGTTCGCCAGCAGTTCGCCGACCCGAGGGCGCCACACCAGCGCCTCGATCTGCGCCCAGCCGATCTGCCACGACACGCCGATCACAAATGCAATCGGCAGCAACGCCAGCAGCGACACCAACACCGACAAACCGGTAACCCACGTGCCCCCACGGCTTTTGAACAAGCCGTGGGGGCGTTTGCGTGGCGCTGCCTGTGCAACGCCGGGCAGGGATGATTCAGGCAGCAATCAGAGCAGTCCGGCCTGGGTCATCAATTCCACCGCTTTCTTGCTGTTGAGCTTGGACGCGTCGACCTTCGGCGCCTCCAGCTGCGACAGCGGGGTCAGCTTGGGGTTGGACTGGGCGTTCTGGCCCACGGCGTATTCAAATGAGTTGCCGTCCTTGAGGATCGCCTGGCCGTCTTTGCCGGTGATCCACTTGACGAAGGCCTGGGCCTCTTCCGGGTGTTTGCTCGACGCCAGCACGCCGGCACCGGAGGTGCTCACGAAGGCGCCCGGGTCTTGGTGCTTGAAGTAGTGCAGCTGGGTGTTCTTGCTGTTTTCGCCGGTCTTGGATTGGTCGACGAAGCTGTAGTAGTGGTAGATCACGCCGCTGTCGACCTGGCCGGCGTTGACCGCCTTGAGCACGGCACTGTTGCCGCGATAGATGCTCGCATTGGTCTTCATTGCCTTGAGCCAGTCAAGGGTGGCGGCTTCGCCTTTGAGCTCCAGCACGGCGGCGACAATCGCCTGGAAGTCAGCACCGGCCGGCGAGGCGGCCCAGCGGCCTTTCCAGCTGGGGGAGGCGAGGTCCAGCAGGGACTTGGGCAAGTCGGCTTCTTTAAGTTTGCTTGGGTTGTACACAAACACCGTGGAGCGCGCGGCGATGCCGACCCACTTGCCATGGGCCGGGCGGTAAGCCGCGTCCACTTGCTCCAGGGTGGTCGGCGCCAGCGGCGAGAACAGCCCGGCGTTGTCCACCAACACCATGGCCGGGGAGTTTTCGGTGAGGAACACGTCGGCCGGGGACGCCGCGCCTTCCTGCACGATCTGGTTGCCCATCTCGGTGTCATCGCCATTGCGGATGGTCACCGGGATCCCGGTCTCCTGGGTAAACCCTTCGATCCACGCCTTGGTGAGGCTTTCGTGCTGGGCGTTGTACACCACGATGCCCGGCGTGTCGGCGGCATACACATGCCCGGCGCTGACCAACGCGGTGGCGAGCAGGGTTCTTTTGACGAAGGAAGAGAGACGGGTGGTCATGCGGTGGGCGCTCCGGTTTTTATGAAATGCACGGGAAATCCGCGAGAGGTCGGTTGAGACTAGACCAATAGGAATCATTTGCATGTTGAGGCGGGGCGAATGTAGAGGCGCGAATGAGAAAAAAACGTCAAACCGATGTGATGAATTCAGCGAAAGCGACACCACACGATCTGTGTAGGAGCCGGCTTGCCGGCGATGGCGCCCTTGAGGCATGCGCTCATCTGAAGGGCCTCATCGCCGGCAAGCCGGCTCCTACACGGCGATGGCGTTAAGGCGAGGGTGGAGGGGTGGCAATCGTTCTTCGATCGGGGCAGGGCGCCTCCCAGGTATCGCGTCAATCAACTCACGGGTATACGCGCTGGTGGCATGGCTGAAAATCTGCTCCACCGACCCCTGTTCAACCACCTGGCCCTGGCGCAGCACCAGCACCCGATGCGCAAAGTTGGCAACCACCGACAGGTCGTGGGACACCAGCACGTACGCCATGCCCATCTCCCGTTGAAGTTCTTCCAGCAGGTCAAGAATGCGCGCCTGCACCGATACATCCAACGCGCTCACTGGTTCATCGAGCAGCAGCAGGTCGGGCTTGAGCGCCAGTGCGCGGGCGATGGCGACTCGTTGGCATTGGCCTCCGGACAACTCGCGGGGCAGGCGGTCGAGAAAGCTGACGGGCAGGTGCACGCGGTCGATCAGTTCGCGCGCGGCCTGTTCCAGAGCCGCGCCCTTTAACCGCCCAAACGACACCAGCGGTTCCACAATGCTGTCGAACACGGTGAAACGCGGGTCAAGGGCGGCAAACGGGTTTTGTTGCACCAGCTGGATACGCTGGCGCAGTGGGCGAAAGTCGCGCCAGCTCAGCTCGGTCACATCCTGCTGTTCGAACAGGACTCGGCCCCGGGTCGGTTTCTCCAGGCCCAGGGCGATGCGCAGCGCGGTGCTTTTGCCCGAGCCGGATTCGCCAACGATGGCCAGGGTCTGGCCGGGGTACACGTCCAGGCTGAGGTTCTCCAGGGCCTGGAAGGTCGCGGTTTCGCCCTTGACCTTGGGTAGGCTGAACGTCTTGGCCACGTTGCGCAGGCTCAGGATCGGCGCCTGGATATGAGGCACGCTGGGCAACGGCTCGCGGCGCCTGGCGAAGGCCGGCGCAGCGGCGATCAGCGCGCGGGTGTAGTCGTGGCGGGGCGTTTGCAGGATCTGGCGCGGCGGCCCTTGCTCCACCAACTCGCCTTGCTGCATCACCAGTATCCGGTCGGCGCGATCAGTCGCCACGCCCAGGTCATGGGTGATGATCAACAAGGAAATCCCGCGCTCACTCACCAGGCGTTGCAGGTGATCGAGGATCTTGCGTTGCACGGTGACGTCCAGTGCACTGGTGGGTTCGTCGGCGATGATCAGGCGCGGGTTGCCGGCCAGGGCGATGGCGATCAGCACCCGCTGGCGCATGCCGCCGGACAACTCGTGAGGGTATTGGCGGGCGCGCAGCACCGGCTTGTCGATACCCACCTGTTGCAGCAGCTCGACGACGTCGGCATCCACGCCGGGGTAACGCCGCCCCTTGGCCAGGATCACGGCCTCGGCAATCTGCTGGCCAATGCGCAAGGTTGGGTTGAGGCTGACCATCGGGTCCTGGGGCACCAGGCCAATGGTGCGCCCGCGTAGCTGGCGTTTCTGGCGGTCGCTGGCGCGGGTCAGGTCGTCGCCATTCACCCACAGCGCTCCGTCAGTGATGCGGGCGTTGTCCGGCAACAGGCCGAGGATCGCATTGGCCAGGGTCGACTTGCCCGAGCCGGACTCGCCGACAATCGCCACGGTCTCGCCCTGGTCCAGTGAGAACGACAGGTTGCGCACGGCCGGGTTGGCCTGACCGCCAGAGTGATAGCTCACCTCAAGCTGGCGTACATCGATCAGCGGGGGAAGGGGGCTCATCGGCGATGCTCCTCAAACGTGCGGGCAATGTGGTTAAGGCTGAAGACCACGGCCACCAGGAACAGGCCGGGCAGCAAGGACACCCAGGGTGCGGTGATCAGGAAGTGCCGGCCGTTGGCGATCAAGGTGCCCCATTCGGCCGCCGGAGGTGCTGCGCCGAAACCGAGAAAACTCAAGCCGGCCGTGGCGAGGATTGCGGCGCCGAAGTCCAGCGTCGCCAGCACCGCCACCGGTCCCCAGGCGTTGGGCAGGATGTGCCGCAGCAAGGTCCGCGCCCAACTGGCGCCGCCCAACCGGGCCGCCTCTACATAGGGCAGGGTCTTGACCCGCAACACTTCGGCGCGGGTGGTGCGCGCAAACCCCGGAATGATGCCCACCCCCACGGCGATGGCCACCGGCACGGTGCCAAAACCGATGGCCGTGACAATGGCCAAGGCCAGCAGCAGGCCGGGCAGGGCCAGCAGCACGTCGATGAAACGCATGATCACCGCGTCGACACGCCCTCCGGCAAAACCCGAGAAAATGCCCAGCCCGAGCCCGCCCACCAAGGCGATGCCCACCGCCAGGAATGCGGCCTGCACCGACAGGCTGGCGCCGTAGACCATCCGGGTAAACAGGTCGCGGCCCAGTTCATCGGTGCCGAACAGATGGGTCAGGTTCGGTGCGCGCAGCTTGTCGATTGGGGCCGTGGCGTAAGGGTCGAAGTGCGTCAGCCACTGCGGCACCACGGCCGCGACCAACGCGAATATCACGATCAGCAACGCCACGGTAAACCCCGGCCGGCGCAGCAGTGGCAGCACCACCGCGTTGGCGCGTTGCAGGCGGCTGCGGCGTTGCCAGACGTCGGTGTGCCCCAGGTTTTGCTGAAGGATAGTCATGGTTTAGGACACCTTGGGTGTATGGGAAATGCGCGGGTCGAGCCAGGGGTACAGCAAGTCCACCAGCAGGTTCACCAGCACAAAGGCGGCGGCGGACACCGCGACGATTGCCAGCACCACCGGAATGTCCTGGCGCAACACCGCTTCCTGAGCCAGGCGGCCAATGCCCGAGCGGGCGAAGATGGTTTCCACCAGCACCGCGCCGGACACGGTGTTGCCCACCTGTAGGCCGATCAGCGTGAGGATCGGCAGCGCGGCATTCTTGAACCCGTGGCGCGCCTGCACCTGGCCTCGGCTGAGGCCCTTGGCGTAGGCGGTGGTGATGTAGGACTCCTGCCACACCCCCTGGAAACTGCGCTGCAACACCTGGGCGTACACCGCCGCACTGGGAATCGCCAGGGTGATCGCCGGCAGCACCAGGCTCTCGAACCCCCGGCTGCCAGTGGCCGGAAACCAGCCCAGGCCAAATGCAAACACCTGGATCAACAGCAAGCCCATCCAGAACACCGGCACCGAAAACCCCAGCGACGGCAACCGCGCCAACGCCACTTTCAGCGGCCGCCAGCGCACATACGCCGCCAGGTAAGCCAACCCGATGCCGCCGACCAACGACAACACAATCGCCAGGCCTGCCAGGGACAGCGTCTGCGGCAGGCGTTCGGCGAGCAGTTCGGCCACCGGGCGATTCAGCGACAGCGACTGGCCGAAGTCCCCGTGCAAGGCGCCCAGCAGCAGGTTGAAGTACTGCTCGAACACGCCCTTGTCCAGGCCGTAATAGGCGCGGGCCTTGGCCAGGTCTTCCACCGACAGCGCGTCGGCTTCCATGCCCGACGCGCTGAGCATGATGGACAGCGTGTCACCCGGCAGCAGGTAGAGGATGAAGTAGGTGATGCTATAAGCCCCCCACAACACCAGCATGGCCTGGCCTACGCGGCCGATCAGGTAGCGAGTCATGGTTGGCCGACCTCGATATCACCCAGCAACGCAAAGCCCTCGGCGGTCCACTGGAAGTTTTTCACCCGGGGCGATGTCGCCGCCTGCCACACGCGCTCGTACACCGGGAACGCAGCGCCTTCGTCGATCAGCAAATCCTGCAAGTCACCGTAGGCCGCAGCACGCTGCGAGCTTTGGGTGGCGGTGATGCCGGCATCGAACAAGCCCTTGGCCTTGTCGAGCACCTGGGGCTCGTAAATATTGGTGGCCAGGGTCGCGCTGTTGGCGGTGCGCGGGTCGAGGATGGTTTGCAGGATGATCGGGTCGGCGCGGGTCATGTAATTGATCGACAGGTCATAGTTGCCCGACGAGTTGTTGGCGATCCACTCGGCACGCGTGACCACACTGAGCTTCAGGTCGATCCCGACCTTGCGCAGTTGATCCTGGATCAGCACATCGCCGGCGGTTTCGGCCGGGCTGATGTTGTAGCTCAGGCTCAGGCGCTTGCCGTTCTTCTGGCGGTAGCCGTCGGCGCCCTTGGCCCAGCCGGCCGCGTCCAGCAGTTGTTCGGCACCTTGGGGGTCGTAGGCCAGTTTGGCGCCCTGGCTTTTGAAGTAGGGTGTGGTCACGTCAAAGATGCCGTCCACCACCGGGAATTCGGCGTTGTACACGGTGCTGGCGTAGCTCTTGCGATCGATGGCTTTTTGCACGGCCAGGCGCACTTGCTTGTCGGCCAGCAGGCGTTCGCCCCGGGTGTTGGGGTACAGGTTGAGCGCCGGGCCCGGCAGCGAACGGCTCTGGATGGTCGCGCCCTTGGACTGGAACAGCTTGAGGTCGACTTCAGAGAACGGGTTGCGCGGCCACAGGATGTCGGCCTTGCCTTGCAGGAACAGGCCGTTGCGCACGCTTTCTTCGGGGATGTAGCTCACGTCCACCGCATCCAGGTGGGCTTCGCCCTGATTCTTCATGTTGGCCGACGCCCAGGCGTAGCCCTTGCGCTTGGTCAGGTGCGCGCCGACTTCGGGCGTGTAGCTGGCGAGCACAAAAGGCCCGGTGCCGATGATCTTGCCCAGGGAGCGCTCCTTGGCGCTGAGGGCATAGGAGGCAGGCGCCAGGATCGACAGGTTGGTGGTGGAGGTGGCTTGCAGGAACCCCGCGTTGGGCTTGGCCAGCACCAGTTTGACGGTGAAGTCGTCGACCACTTCGGCGTGGTCGTAGCCCGCCAGGTAAGTCGCGCCAAACGTCGCCGGCAGCTCGGTGGCCAGGGCCTTGTCGCTGTCGAAGGCGGTTTTCACCGCCTTGGCATCGAAGCGTTCGCCATTGCTGAAGGTCACGTCCGTGCGCAGGTGGAAGGTGTAGGTCAGCGCGTCGTCGCTCACCTCCCAGCTTTTGGCCAGCCAGGGGATGATCTTGCCGCTCTGCGGGTCTTGGTCGGTCAGGGACTCGGCGACATTGCGCAGCAGCACCCGGTGTTCCAGCCAGTAGACCTGGAATGGATCGACGCTGACCAACGTGGTGTTGTCGCCAAAAAACGCGATGCTCAGGGTTTTGCTGGCCTGGGCCTGTTCACCCGAAGGTGAGCAGCCCACCAGGCTCAGTGCCAGGGCGCAGGACGCCAGCAGGCGGCTCGGTACAGTGGATCTCGTCAAAGGGATGCCCTCACGTGGCGATTGCGCTTAGAAGTCGTAGGCCAGCTTGGTGTACCAATAGCCGCCGCCCGGATAGAACGGCGGGTTGCCATACGGCGCCAGGCCCAGGTTGCTGTAGACGGCATGCCGGTCGGGGCGCACGTCGAAGATATTGGTGCCGCCGACGCTCACGGTGAGGTGGTCGACGAAGGTGTAGCTGACGTCCAGGTCGGTGATCCATTTGGCGCCGAAGCTGCGGTCGCCCGTGGGGTTGACCGCCAGGGTCTTCACCGCGCCGTAGCGGCTGGTTTGCAGGTTGACCGCCAGGTCCTCGACCTTCCAATTAGCACCCAGAATCCACTTGGTCTTGGGGGTGGCATCAGTCAGGTCGCCCTCGCGATCACGGCCCACCAAGGTGACGCCGGAGTTGGCGAGCGCGCCGGGAGTGTCGCGGGTGCCTTCGATGGTGGTCTTGTTCCAGTTGAAGCCCAGGCTCCAGCGCACTGACCCCCAGGCCTCCAGCGGCGTGGTGTGGTCGGCGACCACGTCCAGGCCCTTGGTGCGGGTGTCAAAAGCGTTGGTGTAGTAGTTGACCCAAGTGCCGCTGGGCACGCCCTGGGCGGTGAGGATGTTATTGATCACGCCGTTGCCACGGTCGTAGATATTGCTGGTCAGTGCGATGCGATCATCAATGTCGATGAGGTAGGCGTCGGCGGTGATGCTGGTACGCGGCGCCGGTTCCCAGGTCAGGCCCAGCCCCAGGTTGCGCGACTTCTCCGGCTTGAGGTCATCGCCGCCGAGGGCCTTGGCCAGGTTGCTGCCCGATGGCGTCAGGCGGGTAACGGCGGGCACCACGTTGCCGTTGGCGTCGATGGCCACCCGGTTGTCGGCGACGGTGTAGCCGATCTGCGTCAGCGACGGCGCACGAAACCCGGTGCCGACGGTGCCGCGTACGGCCACGGTGTCGGTCAGTTCATAACGCGAGTTCACTTTCAGGCCGAAGGTGTTGCCCGAGTCATCGTCGTAATGCTCGATGCGCCCGGCCACATCGAGGAACCAGCGCTCGGTCAGGTCAAAGCCCAGGTCGAGGTAACCCGCGTAATTGTTGCGGACCAGGTTGACCTCATCTTCCGGGCGAATCGTCACCGCCGCCTGCGCGCCCGAGGCGGCGGGGTAGGTGCCGGTAATGTAGGCGTCGGGTTCGCCGGCAAAAGTGCTGAAGCGCTCCCAGCGATGTTCCAGGCCGGCCGACACCTGCACCGGTGGCGTCAGGTTGAACAGGCTGTCGTAGCGGCGGGTGAAATCGAGGTTGTTCACCCACTGGTCAAAACGGAAGGTGGCCAGGTTGTCGAATTTGGTCGGCGATGCCGTGCCCAGTGACGGGTTGATGTTCAGGTCGCTGGAATGGTGCACAGTGTTGCGCCCGTAGGTGGTGCTCAGGTCCCAGTTCCAGTCGGCGAGTTCGCCCTTGCCGCCGAACAGGAATTGGTAATCCCGGTCCTTGATGTTGTTCAGCGGGAAATACCCGTTGGGGAACACCTCGGGCACCGCCGCCGTGCCGGTGGGCAGGCGGAAGTAGTTGGCGGCCTCGGCGTCGCGTTCGCCGTAGGTCGAGAACGAGTACAGCGTCACGTCCTCCAGCGGCAGTTCGGCGTTGTAGGCCAGGTTGAAGGCCTTGAGGTCGGGGTCGCCGTTCTTGATTGCCACGCGGTCCCAGGCCGCTTCCTTGGCCGGGTCGCTGAAGGCGCGCACGCTGTTGTCGGCCTTGTCGTTCCACGAGGCGGCACCGCGTTTGCGCGCGTCGACCGAGACATGGAAAAAGCCTCGGTCACCCAGTTTGAAACCCTGGTCGCCGGCCACCTTGATGGTTTCACCCTGGCCGGAATACAACTGGCCATAGCTGCTTTCCAGGTGCCCGCCGCTGGCCTCGGACTTGAGGATGATGTTGATCACCCCGGCCACGGCATCCGAACCGTACTGGGCGGCGGCGCTGTCCTTGAGCACTTCGATATGGTCCACCGCGCTGACCGGGATCAGGTCGATGTCCACGGCATTTGCGCCGCTGTTATCGATGGACCCACGCTGGCCGGTGGCCCCGTTGTGGCGGCGTTTGCCGTTGACCAGCACCAGGGTGTAGGCCGGGCCCAGGCTGCGGTTGCTCAGCGGGCGGGTCACCGAGTTATAGCCGGCAATGTTGGTGCCGAAGTTGAAGGACGGCAGCAGCTTGGCGATGGCTTCGGAGAGCTCGGCGCGGCCGGTCTTGAGCAGTTGCTCGCTGTTGATCACATCAATCGGCGCCGGGCTGTCAGCCACCGTGCGCCCCTGGCCACGCAGGCCGGTGGAGATCACGGTGACGGTGTCGAGCTTGGCGTCATCGGCGGCCGCCTCGGCAAACGGCAGCGGTGCCGCGAGCAACAGGGAGCTGGTCAGCAATGACAGGTGAAATTTACGGGCGGGAAGAGGGCGTGCGAGATCGGGCATGTCAGGAGTAATCCATCAGGATTGGCACTGGCCCTTGGTGCGGGTGCAGCTGGGAAACGGTGTGACATGAAAGTATTACTATAAGAAACCCGAGTGAAAGTCTTTTTTGGAATAAGCTAATTATTAATTAATGTGATTTTATTAATTTATAAAATCACATATTTTTATTATCGGTCGCTTGTAGTGAGCGGGCTTGCCCCGCGCGGCGGCGTATCAGACACATCACATCTACCTGACACACCGCGGCGTGGGCTGCGGTTTGCCTGGCGCCTTGTAGTGGGCTGACACACCGCCGCGCGGGTCAAGCCCGCTCACTACAATCAGAGGTCGATGCGGCGCAGTCTTCCGGTTAATGGCACAACGTTGCCATCCGGGGTTGGCAACGGCCGGCCCGTCAAACCCATGCCTTCACTCACCACCACTCCACCGGGCACCAGGCACAGGTTGGAGGGTGTATCCAGCCCGCGTGCCAGTACTTTCACGTCACCGTTGTGCAGGTCGCAGTCGAGCAGGCGCCCCGAGAATCGGGTAAAGCCACCGTGCAGGGTTTCGCCGTTCCAGTCAGGTGGCAACGGTTGTTGCAAATGGCTGCACAACTCCAGCACCAGCAGATGGCCGTTGGCACGCAATGCCAGCCCGGTGGGCAGTTGCAGGCCGCTGATCAGCACCTCGATCTGCCCGCTGGCCGGGTGTACCCGGATCACCTGGCCGGCGTGGTCGGCAAAGTCGATGCCTTTGCGGGCCGGGTCGCCGTGCAGCTCACCGGAGAACAGGCTGATCAACACGGCGTCGGTCTGCGGCTCATACACGAGGGTGACGGGTACCGCTTCCTGGCCCTTGTCCAAGTCGGGCAGTTGCACCCGCACACGCTCGTCTTCACCGTCGCCGAATTCCACCAGCTGGTTGGTATCGGGCTTGACCGCCAGCCAACTGCGCCGGGTCGGGTGGTAGCACAGCGCGTTCAGGTTGCCCCGGCTGTGGTACACCGGTTCGGGCGGGCTGTATTGCAGGTCGAGCAACTTGGAACCGCCGACGTAATCGGTCTGGCTGGCCAGGCAACGCCCGCCACCGCAGGCGATGTCCGACAGGCCCATGATTTCATCGCGCAGCATGCGCGCCTGCATGTTCATGGCGCGAAAGCCCTGGGCCAGGGGATCCCCCGGCAGGTAGGCGCCGGGCCGCTTAGGATCGGGGTGCAACGGGCTGATGCGGCCACTGAAGGTCTGGTCCGGCAAGCCTGAACCAGCCTCGGCCAGCAACAGGCTGCCGTCGACTTGCAGGCACAGGCCACGGGGGTTGAGCAGGCCTTCGGCGATCAGCGTGCTGGGGCGCAGGGTTTCGCTGGGCTGCGCCGGTATACGTAGCGTCATGGCGGTGTCCTCCTACTGCGGCGGTTGCCAAGGGGTTTGGGTGAGGTAGGCACTCAACAGGGCGCGCTGTGACGGCGACATCGAACGCACCACCGGCATGTACAGCGTGGTGCCCTTGTACACATCCGCGATGCGCGCGAGGATCGCGTTTTTCGCGCCCATGACCGCGTCCGGCTTGTTCAATGCGACGTAGCGCGACATGGCAGGGAAGGCCAGGTAGTGAAAGCGCAGGACGTTGGGGTAGACCATGTCCCAGGTGATGGTTGTGCCGGCGGGGATGCCAAAGTCGGTCTGGGCATATTTGCGAAAGCTGGTGAAGTAGCCACTGCTGTCGAGCCCGTTGGCGGTGCAGTTCAACGCGACGAAACCCGCCTGGGCTTCGCTGCCCGGCTTGAGCGCCACCGGGACACTGATCGAGCGTTGGCCGGTTTCCATTGTCAGTGTGGCGGGAAAATCGAGAAACTCGTAGTCCTGCGGGTCGGTGTACAGCGCCGGTGGCGATTGTTCAATACTGATAGCGGTGGCAGCGGGCACCGGACCGCCCAGGTAGCGAACCTGCAACGTGATCGACAGGCCGTCAGGGTAGTCTTCCAGGTAGACGTTACGCAGATCGCCGTACACCCGGTACTCCGATTCGAGGGCCTTGAGGGTCGAATCATCGACAGTATCCGGGGCGTTGACCGCCAGGGCCGACGTCTGCGCAGCTTGCTGCTGGGTGGCATTCAGGGGCAGGTCGACGATGCCGCCATACACGTAGTAGTCAACCAATGGGCTGCTCGTTGGGTCGAGCGTTGTGAGCTGAGTGGTGCCCGCGGTAATGCTGACCGGGCCGTAATTCGCATTCGGCCCGATGGGGCTGGTGATGTCGGTACGGTCAGCGCGGAAGGTTTGCTTGGGGATGAGGTTAACCATGTCGATGCTCAGCAGGCCATTGCCGGCCAGCTCCGCATAGGCGGCATTGTCCGTGTCCTGGTTGATCAATTGGCGACCGGGTTGAGAGTTCAACGGCTCATCGGCAAACGCCGGTGCCAGTGTGCCGATGACGCGGCCGATGCTCGGGTTCGGGTCATTTTTGTTGGCCGCATAATCGGCGTTCAGCTCGGCCGTGGTCATCCTGGGGCACATCTCGAACATCACGAAGCGCAGCACGATCCCCGTTGCCCCCGGTGCCTCGATGATCGATTTGAGGCCCGCGCTGTTGCGGTTCCATTGGACAATGCTAGTGAGCGGGAACGTCAGCTGGAACGTACCGCTGGCATGGAACGAGCCGGGTGCGTCCATGGTGTTTGGCTTCAGCACCCGGGTCTGCACATCGAAACTGCTGCACACGGTGTTGCAGTGAATCAGTAACTGGAGGTCGTCATCCGTGCCTATTTGCAGGCCGCCGACGAAGATCTGGGTGGTGGTGGACGCTGTCGGGTCGAGGTCTACCATCATCGGGCCGGTGAAAGGCCCCTGGCCGGTAACCGGGTCCACCGATCCAAGCAGGCCGATCGGCTGGCCAACGAGGTCGCCAGTGGTACTGACGCTGCCCGGGTTGCCCTGGGAGCTGATCAGGGCGTTTTCCATGAAGACTTGATGGTCCCCGAAGTGGTTCCAGCCGCCGAGGGTATAGCGCACCGCACTCGGGGTATCGATCATGGCGTTCAGTTCGTCATCGCTGTAAGCCTCGGCCTGGGGGGCCACGATAGAACGCGCCAGGTCAAACACCGGCCAACCGTTGTCCGCGTTTTGGGGCAGGCATGGGGTGTTGTTCGACACGCTGACGTCGGTGGTGATACCGCCCCAGAAATTCAGGCGGGGTCCGTTGAGGATACTCATGATCTATTCCTTGATCGGGGAAGGGGTGGCACCCGGTGTCTGGGCGAATTTGAACAGGTAGGAGTAGTCGGACTTGATCGCGCTCTTGGGCGGCGTCGCCATCGAATGGCACGCCATGCAACTGCTGGTGGGCTGGATGTAGCTTTCCATGGTCACGTTGGCCGACAGCGTGGGGGTGGGCGTGCCCATGGGGTTGCCGATCATGTTGGGGTTGAGTGGCCGCTGGGTGGTGATCAGCTGGTAGTACTTCAACGGGCTGTTTTTCAGGCCAGGGTCGGCGCGGTAGGTGGCGTTGACCTTGTCGGTGGCGCTATCAATGGCAGTGACACGGGTCAGCGGGTCGGGTGTCTGGAACGTGGTGCCGCTCACCGGTACGCACACCGGATGCGCGCCTTGGGTGTTCCAGTTGCACGGCGACTGGTTGACGGTGGTGGCGGCAGGGTCGTAGTAGCTGCCGTGGGTTGACGGGTCGGCCGGCACATTGTCGATTTGCTCGAAGGTCGACCACACCCACTGCGGGTAACCGACGGGCTTGGTGATGATGTGCAGCCCCACCAGCCCCAGGAGTTGCTGGGCGACCCCGTTGGGCTTGCCCTGGGCGTCGAACGTGGTCACTTGCGCGATCATGTTCAGGTAGCGGCTGGCATTGTCCTTGGACGTGAGGATGCGCCAGCTGGATTTGACCTCGATGACCCCGTTGGGGAACTTGATGCTGCTGGCGTTGGACACCACATTTGCGTTGTAGAACGTGTTGTTGACGATGTAATCGTAGGAAGTCTCGTTGGCAGCAATATCGTAATAGGTCGGGTTGCCGGCCTGGTCGATCAGCCATCCGCCCACCGCCTGGTCGACGCGCTCCTGTTGGTTAGTGTTTTTTAGTGCGGCAATGTTGATAAGGCCCAGGCTTTTGGCTCTGAGGACGCTGTCCCATGGCCCGGGGTTGGCGGCATTCGGCAAAAAGATTTCTGCGACGCTCTTGTAGGTTTGCCACACGGTATAGCCGCTGCCACCGGGTTGCTTGGTGCAGTCGGGGCTGCCGCGTTGCCCGTCCTGGGCCGGCCAGTTCAAGGCGACAAACAGCTGCCAGCTGTACTCATCGAACAGTGTCTGGCCGGCGCCGGCGGCCGGCGCGGCGGCGGGCAGTTGGCAACTCAGCGACGTGGCCAGGGCCGACGGCTGGGTCGCCTCCCTGGCCTGGGCCGGCAGGTTGGCCAGCCCCAGCAACAGCATGGAAAAACACACGAGGGTTTTCATGGCGGATCCTTCCTTTCATGTCAGGGTCAGGGTTGCATGAGCTGGTTCCATTGCGCCTTGTGGCCGTTACTTTTGCCTGCCGGGGGCACGAACAACTGGCACGGCGGCGGGTTCGATGGGCACATGGCGGCCACCTGGTCCCAGGTGTCCTTCGGGTCCGGGGTGGCGATGCGGAAGTTGGTGTAGTTCTGGCTCACGATGGGCGCGTTGGCGACACTGGTATCCCCCGAGAAAAAGAATGACTGCGGCTGCCGGTAGGGCGGGCTGCCGGTGGCTTGTTTGTTGAAGGCGTAGCCAAACAGGATCGGCCCTGCGGGTGATTTGAGGTCCATGGCATAGGCTTGCAGGCTGCCGCCCAGGTGTTTGCTGCGGTCGGCGCTGTAGGGCAGGTGCTCGATGAAGCTTTGCCGTGGCGGGTGGTTCATCGGCGAGAACATGCAGCAGGCCGGCATGTCTTTCGGGCGGTCTTGCGGGTAAGTGAGGAAGTAAGCCTTGTTGCCCAGGGACACGAAGGTGCAGGTGTAGTTGTTGTCCTTGATAGGAAAGATCGGCAGGCAGTACTTCTCGTAGTGCTCCATCATCGCGCCGAACCCGTCGCCGTCCGCCGGGATGTAGGTGGTGTCGTAGTAGCTGGTGCCCTTGGACACGGTGTAGTCGGCCGGCGTCAGGGTGGAGGGCGGGTCACTGTAGGGCGGCGGGTTTTTCTGGTAGTTGTGGATCACCCGGTACATGGTCCAGTCGCTGATCCATTGCGCGGGGAAGAAGGGATCGGACGGATCGCTGGGCGTACGTTTGGCGATGCAGTTGCCATTTTTTTTAGTGCAGCCTTCGCTGTTGTGTACCCCATTGGTGAAATACACCGCGCCGCTGTCATTGGCAGCAAATGCCGCGGGGCTGAGCAGCAGCACCAGCAGCAAGAATCGACGCAAGAAGTTGGCGTTCATATGACACTCCTGTGCAGTACCGGGTGACGCTGGCGTCACCCGGTGGTCCTGGCGTAACAGCGTTATTGGTAGTCGCTCATGCTGAGCGGCACGGGTGGGTAATTGCGTTTCACCAAGGCCTGCGCCCATAGCTCCAGCACGGCGCGACGGCTTTGCGGCATGTCGCGGGTGATGGGCATCGCCAGGGTGCTTTCCTCTTGGTATTCCTTGCTGATCAGCACGATTAGCTGGTCTATAGCGCCTTCGATCCGGGTCAGGGAATTGAGCGGCATGAACTTGTTCATGATCGGGTAGAGGTAGTAATAGGGTTTGAGGATGAAGGGGAAGATAAAGGTCTCCCAGATCACCGTGCTCGCGTCCTCGCGCTGGTAAATGGCGTTCCAGGCCGTGACGAAAGCCTTCTGCAGTTCGGGTTCCAGCGGCAGCACCCGCAGCGGTGCGAGGAAGTCGACATAGGCTTCGGCGAGCGGGAAACTGAAGGGAATACCCGGCGCCTGCTGACCTTCCTGCACGAAGAAGCGCAGGGTTGGAAAGCCCGGTGCTTGGCCCGTGACCGTCAACCGGGCAATCCCATTGGCATCGGTTTGCACAGAGGTCACGTTGTATTGCACGGCGCTGTTGAGCGGGTCGTCCAGGACGCCTTGGCGGCTGATCGGGTTGGAGAACGCCAAAGTAGGCTGCAGGGACACTGCGGCGGGTGTCTTCAAATAGGTCTGATAGGTCACCGGTTGCGTCGTGTCTGTGTTTTCGGCGGGCAGTATCGACATGAGCTGGCGGCCGGTGCCTTCGGTCAGCATCGTCGGCAGTGCGGACGTGCCCTTGAATTGGGGCAGGTTGGCAGTGTTGTTCGCGAAGTTGGAGGGATCATTGTTGAACAGCGTGAAGTCGGCCGCATTGCTGAACGTCAGGTAATAGTCGGTGGTGCACAGCATGTAGGCATTGCCGTATTCGGCGACCCATAAGGTGGTGCCGGCCGGTGCCGGCTGGCCATTGCGTTGCACCATGATCTGCAGTGTCTGGGTGGCACCGACGTCGATGAAACTGCCGCTCTCGATCACCTCGGCAGTCCATTCTTGTTGAGTGGCGGCGACTGCATTCGGGCTGCCCAGCAATTGCAGTTCCAGCGTGCCGCTTTGCAGCAGGGTCTGCGCCGCCACGGTGAAGGGTAGGTCGAGCAGGCCCGAGCGTTGGTCGAACTGCGTCTGTTGGTAATCGGCATAGCTGAAGCGGGCCAATTCGTTGAACTGCGTGCCCTGGCGGATGCCAACCGCGTAGTCGCCCGCCAGGTATTTGGCCGCCACAGGGATGGGGGCGCTTTTGTCGACCGGATAGAACGCAAACGTGTTGCCCAGATCCAGCGACAAGGTGTTGCCATGGATCTGCGCCGAGGTCACGCCGAGCTGTACCTGTTTCGGGGTGTCCCCGGGGGTGATGTGAATCGGCACTTTGGCAGCCGGCACCAGGCGCATGCCGGCAGGTGCGGTGGGGAACTCATCCTCGAACCACAAGCCCAGGGTGCCGACCGTACGGCTGTAAGCGGGGTTGAAGAAAATATCGCCGACGTTATCCAGCCCCTGCTGGTACATGGCCTGCACCTTGGCCAGGGCCTCGGGGCTTGAGGAATGAGTGTCGATGGGCGGGAAGTCATTGAGGATGCCGTTCTTGTCGTAGCACGTGAGGTACGTCGTGAAACGGAACATCAGGCCCTTGGCGTTTTGCTGCTGCATCTGTGCTTGCAGGTTTTTCAGCAGGGCCGAATCGCCCACTGCCCATGCCAGGTTTTCTTTCGGGAAACAGGTCTGCCAGGTCGTGGTGACGTAGCTCAGGCCGCCGAGGCCGGCCCATTTGAAGTTCAGCAGACGGTCGAGCATGCGATGCTCGCGGTTCAGGGTCAGGCCGCATTGCGGAGTGCCCAGCACCAGCTTGTCGAAGTACAGCGCGGTAAAGGTGTTCTGCCACGGGCTCACGTCGACAAAGCGCGCCGCTGTGGGGCCTGCGCCGCCAAAGGGATTGCCCACCAGTTGATAGGGCTGGTTGATCAAGGAATCGGTAGCGACATAGCCACCGTCGGGCAGTTCGCCGCCGCTGATCACCGATTGGGTCTGTTGGTAGCTCACCGTGCCGCAGGCGTTGTCGCCGAACAGGTTCCATTCGCCGGGGATCATCGGCGTGGTCACTTGTGGGGCATTGCCCGGTACTTGCAGCACATAGTCGGGGATCTGGTTGACCGGCAGCGGCGCAATCGTCCAGGGCAGCAGTGTGCTGGCCGCATTGAGCGGCGTAATGCCAAAAGACTCCAGGAACGGCCAGTTCATCTGCATCTTCACCGCGTCATACACCGGGAACATGTCGTTGTTATTGGCCGTTGGCGGGTTCCAGAACATGTGGCCTTTGACGTAGATCCGAGGAAAATTCAATACGCTCATGTCAGGCTCCTTAACGTTGCCACTGGGCGCGTTTGAGCGACCAGACAAAGTCCAGTTTGTGGTAACCGACGAAGTCGGCGGCCGGCAACTCGGCGGTGGGGTAGACGATGCCGCCCTGTTGCTTCAGGGCGAAATTGAAGTAGCCCTGCTTGGGCGAGTACGCCGCCGTGCCGTGGCAGGCAAAACACGACGACTCGCTCTGGAACGCCGACTCCAGTTGGGAGTTGGCCAGCAGGGTGGGGTTGGTTTCCGACTGCACGCCGATCAACTCGTACTGCGCCAATGTCGGGTTGGCGGCCTGGAAGCTGGTGTTCACCGGTTGCGCCGCCGCCGTCGGGCCGGTGCTGTTGGTCATCGGGGTGGCCGGCGTCGCGTTGGTCACCGTGTATTTGCTGTTGTTGACGTTTTCAAAGGTGGTCCAGACCCAGTTGGGGTTCAGCTTGTTGATCACGTGCAACCCGCTCAATGCGGCGTAACCCACCTGGTAGGTGCTGCCTTGCTGGTAGTAGGCCTGGGCGATGTAATAACCGTCGTTGGCCAGTTGCTGTTGATAGGTGGCGTCGCTGCCGATCCACAGCCACGCGGCCTTGAGTTCCCAGGCGGTGGAGGGGAAGTTCAGGTCACTGGTGAGCGCCGCCTGGCCGTTCACGTTGTAGACCTTCTGTTGGACGATGTAGTTGAACGTGTCCTGGCCCATCAGCAACTGAAAGCGCACCGCCTGGCCTTTCTCGGCAGCCGGCACCTGGCCGCCCATTTGCAGGATCAGCCCGTCCACCTGCTGCGTGGCGTTGAGGTTGTGAAACAGGCGGCTGGTGTTCATGCCCAGCGCTTTGGCCTGCGTGAGCACGGCGGCGGGCACCGGCACGCGCTGGGCATATGGCAGCGGTTGGGCGCCATTTTTCAGGTAGACCTGGTCTGACGGTTTCAGCGTTTCCCAGACCCGGTCCGGGCTTTGCGTGGACGCGGGCTGGTTGAGGCAGGCGAACCAGTTCCAGGCCAGTGTCTCGGGGCTCTGGGTGAACAGGGTTCGGGTGGCGTTGACGTTGCCTCCAAACTGCAAAAAGTTGCTGCAATCGAAGGTGCTGGGGGCCTGGGCCTGGGCCAATCCGGCCAGTGCACTCAGGACAGTGATTGATAAGGCTCGCCGCATGGAAGCTCCTTGGCTGTGGCCAGTTCGGTGTGTGGGCGCCCCAGGAAGTGTTCCAGGAGCAGTTGCTTGACTGCCGTCGCCGCAAGCTGCTGCGGCAACGCCAGGTCGCAATTGGTGATCAACAACGGACCGCTCTGCAGGCTGCTCGGCAGGCGGCCATGGCTGCCACGGACCAGGCGGGTGTCCAGCGGGATCAGGTCCATGTAGTAGCGAAAGCCGAGTTTTTTCTGCAGCAGACGGCGCGCGACTTTCAGCCGGGGGAAGCGGATGGCCGGGTCGACAAACAGCTCCAGCGGGTCGTAGCCGGGCTTGCGGTGGATGTCCACGGTGCGCGCAAAATCCGGGGCCTTGCGGTCATCCAGCCAGTAGTAGTAATCGAACCAAAACCCGGCGGCGGCCACCGCCACCAGCTCGCCGCTGCGCGGGTGGTCCAGGTGCCAGGCGCGCTGCTCGGTTTTATCCAGCACCTGCTCGATGCCTGGCTGGCGCTGCAACAGGGCTTTGACGCGGGGAATGTCCTGCGCCTGCTTCACATAAACATGCGCGATTTGATGATCGGCCACCGCGAACGCCGCACTGGCCCCGGCGTCGAGCAGTTCCCAACTGAGGGATTGGCGCACCTGCAACAGGCCTTCGTCGCGCAGCACACGGTTGATCGAGATCGATTGCTCGACTGCTTCAATGCCGTACTCGGAGAGCACCATCACCGCTGCCCCTTGTGCCTCGGCGAACGCCAGCAAGCGCCCGACTTCCAGGTCGATGGCGCGCACTTCATCGGCAATCGAGGGGTGGTCGGGGCCCACGCGTTGCAGGCTGTAGTCCAGGTGAGGCAGGTAGATCAATTGCAGGTGCGGCCGATTGAGCTGGAATTCGGCCATGGCGCAATCGACGATCCAGCGGCTGGAGCGAATGCCCGCCGCTGGCCCCCAGAAGCCGGGAAACGGAAACTCGCCGATCTGCTCTTCAATCTGGGCGTGCAGCTCGGGCGGCGACGAATACAGGCCGAACTGTTTGCGCCCGTCGGCGGGGTAATGGGGGCGCGGGGTGATCGCGGCGTCCACGTCGGCGTACATGTTGTACCACCAGAACAATTGGCTGCAGCGAAACCCCGGCAGCGCGCGCTTGAGGGTGTGCCAGACCTTTTCACCCTGGATCAGTGCGTTGGGTTGCAGCCAGAACTTCACCTCGGCCTGGTCGCGAAAGTACCAGCCGTTACCGACGATACCGTGGGCCGACGGCGGTGTGCCGGTGAGGATCGAGGCTTGCACCGTCGATGTGACGGCCGGGAACACCGGTTGCAAGTGGGCCATCTGCGCGGTCTTGAGCAGCTTGTTGATATGCGGCGTGGCCTCGCCGAGCAAGCCGGGCGTCAGCCCCACCACATTGATCAGCAGCAACGGTTGATCAGAGGGCATGGGCGTACGCCTCCTGCACCGGGGAACGCAGCAGGTTGCGTTGACGCAGCTGCGTCTCGACCCAGGTCAGCTCGGCGGCGATGCCCGCCAACTGGGCCGGTTCGGAGGCGGGCCGCAGCTCGGCGGGCAGCACGCCCCAGCTGTAGGTCTCCACCTCCAGCACCGGGCGAAACTCTGGATGGGCCGCCAGGTAGTCGAAGGTTTGCGCCAATGCCACCTGGCTGCCGCTGAGTTCGGGCAGCAACAAGTGTTCGCTGAACAGCGGCACGTGGAAGTGAATGCGCAGCTCGCGATAACTGTCACAACCCGCCAGGGCGGCGGGCAAGTCCGGCCAGGCGACCACTCGGCCCTGCGCATCCAGGGCTTTGACCTGATGCAGGTAGACTGCTTCGGCAAAGGTCGCCAGGGTGTCGAGTACCCGCTGGCGCCGCGCATCCCCTTGCGGCGGCAGGCGACAGATCATCGCGTTGGAGAGCTGGATCTTGCCCACCGGCACCCGGGCCTGGCGCAGGCGGTCCAGGGATTGATAGCAGTCCTCGAACATCACCGCCTGGTGGCACACGTCAAAACACAGCGCCAGGTAGGCATGGTTCGGATCCGTCACGCGCCGCTGCTGGAAGAAGGCGATGGCCTGTTCGGTGGTTTCCAGCACGCAGTCCGGCTCCATCTCCAGGCAGAACACGATCTTCTTGCCGGTTTCCCGGTGCAGGTCGGCGAGGGCGGCGGTGAGCCGGTTGAGGTGCTCGTCAGCCCGCCGTTGCAAGGCAGGCGTCCAGGTGGCGGCATAACCCAGCGGCACGCTGGAAATCACGCCCTGGCGGCAGCCGGCCGGCAAGGCGTCGGCGAGGATACGCGCCAGGTCCAGGCTGTAGGCCAGCCGTTGCGGGTCGGCCCAGTCTGGCAGGTAGACCTCGGCTTTCACCGCGCCCTGATGGAACTCACCGTAGGGAAAGCCGTTCAACGAGGTCAGGCGCACGCCACTGGTGTGCAGCAGCTTGAGGAAGTGCGCCCGTGCCGAGGCGTCGCGCAATTGCTCGGCAGCGCGGGCGCAGATCCACAGGCCGCTGTCCTGTTCCAGCAACCCGCGCAGGCTGCGCACGCCCTGGAAATGCTGCGCGATGGACGCGCTGAGCCCGGCGAGGTCACGGGTGGGGTGCACGTTGCTGCAATAGCCGACCTGGGCGGCCGTCCAGCCGCTGGCGGCACTCATTTGACCACCGGTTCCTGGCCGCGCAGGGCCGAGTTTTCCTGCCACTGTTTGCGCTGGTCGATGGGCAATGGGGTGCTGACCAGGGCCTTGTCCAGCTGGCCGCTCTGGGCGAAAAAGTCCACCGGGTTGTGGAACAGCACCTGCTCAACTTGGGCTTCGCTGAAGCCTGCGGCCAACATGGCCTGGCCGGTCTTGGGCACCTTGAGCGGGTCGCTGATGCCCCAGTCCGCCGCGCTGTTGACCACCATTTTTTCGGTGCCGTATTCCTTGAGCAGGGCCACCATGCGTTGCTCGGACATCTTGGTGTTGGGGTAGATCGAGTGGCCGCGCCAGCAGTCGCTGTCGAGTACCAGGGGCAGGGTGAGTTCGTTGAGGTGGTCGATGATCACCAGGTGCTCGGCAATCCCCACTTCGCGGACCACCGCCAGGGTGCGCTTGGTGCCGCCGATCTTGTCGCGGTGCGGTGTGTGCACCAGCACCGGCAGGTTGAATTGCTTGGCCAGCTCCAGTTGGGCAGCGAGAAACCGGTCTTCTTCGGGCGTGATGTCGTCATAGCCGATTTCGCCCACCGCCACCACGCCGTCCTTGACCAGGTAGCGCGGCAAAATCTCCAGCACTTCATTGGCAATCGACAGGTCGTTGGCCTCCTTGGGGTTGAGGCCGATGGTGCAGAAGTGGTGGATGCCGAACATGCTCGCGCGAAAGCGCTCCCAACCGAGCAGCGTGTCGAAATAGTCGACGAAACTGCCGACGCTGGTGCGCGCCTGGCCCTGCCAGAACGCAGGTTCGATCACCCCGGTGATGCCAGCGGCGGCCATGTTCTGGTAGTCATCGGTGGTGCGGCTGACCATGTGGATATGCGGATCGAAGTACTTGAGCATGGTGAATCCTCGTCAAGGGAAAAGGGCAGGCGGTGGGGCTCAATTCAGGTAGGCGTGCCATTCCGGTGGCAGGTGCAGGCCGCCCAGGCGCTGGCGTTGCGCGGGGCTGAGCAGGTGGAAGGCGATGGCGCGAGGCAGCCCGGGGGACACGGGGCGATCGGCCGCCAGTTGCTCGTCCAGCAGGTCGAGGGCGAGTTGGTTGAGGGTGACGCCCTGGCGTTGTTCCAGGCCGATCAGGCGCTCAATGTCGAGGCCCATGCCAAGTGCTTTGAGCACAAGCTGGTGAAAGGCACGCTCGGGGTAATGTCGAGATGGGTAGGCGGTGTCCAGCGCCAGGGCGGCAAACACCTGGGGGTTGCTGGTGCGCCCGGCCTGGAGCGCCAGTTCCAGGCACACACCCTCGCTGTCGAGCCAGTCGAGCGCCTTGAGGGTGGCGACTTTTTCGTGGTCGTCGCCCCACAGGAACAACTGGCGCAGCAACGCCGGACGCTCGTCGATGGGGGCTTGTTCAAGTAGCTGGGCCAGCAACACAGCACGTACCGATTCGACGGCGGTGGCCGGCAGGTGGCGCTTGCATTGGCCACTCAACAGCGCCGCCGTGGTGGCGCTCGGCTGTTGGGCCAGTTGCACTTGTGCCTGCTGCCACCACTGCAATTGGGTGGCATCCAGTTGCTCGGCCAACGTGTGGTGCTGTTCGGTGAGGCATTCGGGGCGCATGTTCATGTCGGTTTGATCCAGCGCTGAAAGTGGGGGAGCAGGAAAAACACCAGCACACACAGCAGGCTGCCCAACGGCTGGTCAGCCACCGCCAGCACCAGCGCATCGAACAGCGGCAACGCCGCCAGGCCTGCACCGATAAACGCCCGCACCTGCCGATGCCGGGGGTTGGCCAGGTGCTTGACGTAATGCCAACCCAACCAGCCCAGCCACAGCGCCAATACGGGCCAGAACCACAGGTTGTTGGAGTAGATCGCCAAGGCCAGCGGGCTGAGCATCAGCAGCAACGGCAGGCGGCTGATCAGTTGGTTGTGGTGTTCCTGGCGGGCCAGGTAGGTCAGGCCGCTGATGTACACGCCCAGCAACATCGCGCAGAGCCAGATCGGCTCCGGTGGCACCGCCAGGCTGGCGGCGGCGGTGAGGTACAGCGCCGAGCGGCAGGCGCCCATCAGCCACACGCTGTGGGCGTATTTCTTGTGCAGCAGGTTGTAGCCAAAGATGCAGCCCACCAGCAGCACCACGCCGCCGAGCAGCCAATGGGGTTGATCGATCAACTGGCTCAGGCCCAGCACCGCCACGGCGGCCAGGGTCAGCAACAGTGCCGTGGCGCGCCCCACTTGTTGGCGGCTGGCCAGGCCCAGGGTGATCGGGCGCGGGTTGTGGTGTTGTGCGTCCCAGTCGGCGTCGAGCAGGTCGTTCAACAGCATGCCGGCCAGGTACAGCAGCGACAGCGTGAACAACAACAGCAGCCACACCAGCGACGAAGGCGGCGCCAGGGCCCCGGCGCTGCTGGCGAGTAGGGCGGCGGCCAGGGTGTTGGTCCACACCGTGGGCAGGTTGGACACGCGGCCCAGAGTCAGCCAGGTTTTTACGTCGGCCTGGCTCATTTTGCGAAACCCTCATGCAGCGGCAGTGGGGGCTCGTGGCGGGTCATCAGCCGTTGCAGTGCCCACTCCATTCGTGCGTCATCGATCTCGTGCAGGTCCACCGACTGGCCGATCCGGTTGAGCATGGGGATCGACAACTGCCCGCCCAGGTGCTGGCGGAATTCCTCCAGGCCGAGCAATACCTGCGAGCGACCTTGGTTGTCCTTGAGGCCCAGTTCTGCCGGGCACAGGTTGAACCCCAGGGTGCGCAGCAGGTTCATCACCCGTTCGCTGTCGGCTTCGCTCAGCAGCCCCAGGGCATTGGCGTACAGGCCATCCAGGGCCATGCCCACGGCAACCGCCTCACCGTGGCGCAAGCGGTGGTGGCTGAGGTTCTCCAGCTTGTGCGCGGCCCAGTGCCCGTAGTCCAGCGGCCGGCCATTGCCGCGTTCGAACGGGTCACCGGCACCGGTGATGTGACCCAGGTGCAATTCGGCACAGCGGCGGATCGCGTAGCGGCTGGCGCTGTGTTCGAAGTGGGCGAGGGCGTCGGCGTGCTGCTCCATCCATTCGAAGAACGCCTGGTCCTTGATCAGCGCCACCTTGACCGCCTCGGCGAGGCCGGCGATCTGATCGCGACGCGTGAGGCTGGTGAGTAACTGGAAGTCATTGATCACGGCGGTGGCGGGGTAGAAGGCTCCCAGCAGGTTCTTCTGGCCGAAGGCGTTGATGCCGTTTTTCACGCCGATACCAGCGTCATTTTGGGCGAGTACCGTGCTGGGCAGGCGGATCAGACGGATGCCTCGGTGGAACGTGGCACAGGCGTAGCCCACGGCGTCCAGAACCGCGCCACCGCCCAGGGCCAGCACGTAGCAATGTCGATCGAGCCCGTGTTGCAACATGTCGCGGTAGAGCTGTTCGAGTACCTGCGAGGTCTTGCTCAATTCACCGGCCGGCACCGCGATAGGGGCTGTTTGCAGATGCAGGTCGTCATGGGCGGCGAAATACGCGTCGATCTGCTCACCCAACTGCGGGGCGCTTTGCAGCAACTGGGCGTCGGCAAACACCATCACCGTCACCGGGCCCGCGTGGTGGGCGGTGAGCTGGCCGTGCAGGCACGGATTGAGTGGGGCGAACAGGTGATCGGTGAACACCACCGGGTAGTCGTAGCTCACCTCGAAGCGCCCGTGCAGCGGTTGATCCCTGGCGGGTTTGCGCAGGGTCTTGAGCAGGCTGTAGCCGGCGACGAACAACAGCGGCAACACCATGCTGGCGAGCACCGTCACCAGCAGCGCGTTCTGTTCGATCAGGAAGGTGCCGATGGCCGTGTAGGCCAGCGCCAGCCCGGCGTTGGCCAGGGTGGTAATCAGCAGGAACGCCCGCAGCGGATAGCGTTGCATGCCGGCCGCGACCACCGAGGTTTCCGCCAGCACCGGCACGCCGCGCAGGCAAATCAAGGACAGCGTGCCCAAGCGATACCCCAGCTGCCCTGGCCGGCGCTGATGCAGGCCCAGGCGGCTGGACAACAACCGGAAATACCCGGCACCCAGCGCATACCCCAAGCCGGCGCCCAGGCACAGCCCGATAAAAATCACCAGGTAACCGCCCAGGCCGCCGAACAGCGCGACCGCCAGCAACGCCACCACGCTCGACGGCACCGGCAGCACCACATCCAGCGCGAGCAGGGCGACCAGCAACAAGGCGAGATTGAGTGTTTGCGCGGGTGTCGACGGTTGGTACAGGTTCAGGTGCGTGAGGAAGTCTTGGATCTGTTGTTCGAACAACAGGAAGCTGGCGATGACCAGGCCGCAAAAGCACAGCAATGACAGCCAGAAATGTTCGGCTGGCCCCTTTTTCGAGAACGCACGGTACCACTGGCTGCGCTTCATCAAAGCATCCCTTCTGAGAGTTAAGACTTAAGTTCCGTGTCTTGAGTTACAGCAGCGTCTGGTCTGTTTTCAGTGCAATAAAGTCCCTCGCCCGGCAGTCGGGTTTGATCAATAGTGGCTGATGGCTTTTACGGTATTCATGAACGTAGACGGTTGTGGTTGTTTTGCAAGCGGGTGCAGTAAGGAGTTTAAAAAGGGGCGGTTGGATGGGTGGGTGTGGTCTTAATAATCGAGTGTTTACAATTAGTTGTATGGATTTTTTGGGTGCGTCAAGAAGTCGTTGGTGTCGCGTTCGGAATGTATCGATTTAATGACGAAGTTGTGAGGTCTGGTGGATGATTTATTGCGGTTAGCTATAAGTGTTTTAAGAATGTTAGTTGTCGAGAATGATTCCGCTTAATACGACGGTTTACTGCACATTTGTCCAAGTTCAAACAACAAAACCTGTCATTGATGACAGGTTTTGTTGTTTGAACCGAAGCGTTGTATTTACGTCGGCGGGACAACACGGAAACCGCCCGACAACGCGTTCTTTAAATAGGCCACTAGAACACTCACCGCCTTCGGCACATGGGGCGAATACGGCCGAATCAAATAGATTTCATCGGCAAACACCCCCTTGAGTGTCCAGTCCTTGAGCACCTGCACCAGCTTGCCACTGGCCAGTGCGGCATGGGCGCTGAAATCCGGGAGCAGGGCGATGCCCAAGTGGTTGAGGGCCGAGTCGCGCAGGGCTTCGCTGTTGTTGGTGGCGAAGCTGCCAGCGATGGGCACGGTGAGGCGCTGCACGTTCTTGACGCCGCGCTCAAAAGTCCACGCCGGCTGGTCGGTGCCACGCGGGTAGAACAGGCAGTTATGCGCTGTAAGGTCGCCGGGTTCGCGCGGTTCGCCATGGCGCTGCAGGTATTCCCGGGTCGCCACCAGCACCGAGGCGGTGTCGCACAGTTTCCAGGCTACATGGGTTTCCGGTACCTGGAAGCCATGCCGCACGGCCAGGTCATAGCCCTCGGCTGCCAGTGAGCTAAGCGCATCGGATACGTCCAACTGGATACGCACCTGCGGGTACTGCTGCAAGAACGCAGACAGGTGCGGCACCAGCTGCTGACGGGCGAACGCCACCGGCGCCGTGAGGCGCACCAGGCCGCGAATCTCGCCTACCGAGTCACGTACCGACGAGAAACTGCGGGCGATGTGCTCGTAGGCGCTGCGCACTTCGCGGGTCAACGACAGGCCGGCATCCGTCAACCGCACGCTGCGCGTGGTACGGGTGACCAGCCGGGTACCGGTGGCTTTTTCCAGGTCGGAAATGCGCTGGCTGACCGCCGACTTGCTCACGCCCAGCCGCGCCGCCGCCGCGGTGTAGGTGCCTTGTTCTTCCAGTACCGACAGCCAGTGGATATGGGTCCACAGCCCTTCGATCTCAGCTTTTTCCATGAGGGTATTGTTCGCGTAGGTGGACAATCAGTTCTGGATTCTGCTCTGGTTCGGAACAAATCGAAAGCCTATCGTGTGTCCCATCGCTACCCACCTGGGAACCACTGCCATGACCACGACCATCGAGCACTACATCAACGACCAGCGCGTGTCCCGCGATGATCGTTATCAGGATGTCTTCAACCCGGCCACTGGCGAAAAGACCGGCCGCGTTGCACTGGCCAGCCGCCAGACCGTGTCCGAAGCCGTCGCTGCCGCCCAGGCGGCCTTCGCCGGTTGGGCCGATACCCCGCCGATCCGCCGTGCCCGCGTGCTGTTCGAATACCTGCACCTGCTGCGTGAGCGCAAGGACGACCTGGCGCGCATCATCGTCGCCGAACACGGCAAGGTCTTCACCGATGCCCAGGGTGAAGTGGACCGCGGCATCGACATCCTCGAATTTGCCTGTGGCATTCCCAACCTGCTCAAGGGGGAGTTTTCCGACCAGGTGTCTCGTGGCATGGACAACTGGACCTTGCGTCAGCCGCTGGGCGTTGTAGCGGGCGTGACGCCGTTCAACTTCCCCGTGATGGTGCCCATGTGGATGTACCCCATCGCCATTGCAGCGGGCAACACCTTCATCCTCAAGCCAAGCCCGACCGACCCGAGTGCCTCGCTGTTCATGGCCGAATTGCTGCGCGAAGCCGGCCTGCCCAAAGGCGTGTTCAACGTGGTGCAGGGCGACAAGGAGTCGGTAGACGCGCTGATCGAACACCCGGACGTCAAGGCCGTGAGCTTTGTCGGCTCCACGCCAATTGCCCAATACATCTACGAGACCGGCGCCCGCCACGGCAAACGCGTGCAAGGCCTGGGCGGTGCGAAAAACCACATGGTGGTGATGCCCGACGCCGATATCGAAAAAACCGTCGACGCCCTGATGGGCGCCGCCTACGGCAGTGCCGGCGAACGTTGCATGGCCATTTCGGTGGCAGTGCTGGTGGGGGATGTGGGTGACAAAGTCATCGCGGCCCTGACCGAACGGGCCAAGCAACTGCGCATCACTGACGGCCGCGACCTCAAAGCCGAGATGGGCCCGATCGTGTCTCGCGCCGCCCTGGAGCGCATCAGTGGCTACATCGAACAAGGCGTGCAAGCCGGCGCAAAATTGTTGCTCGATGGACGTGACTATGTGCCTGCCGAAGCCGGCCTGGAAAACGGCTTCTGGCTCGGCGCAACGTTGTTCGACCACGTCACTAAAGACATGAGCATCTACCGCGAAGAGATCTTTGGCCCGGTGCTGGCGTGCGTGCGCGCTAGCGACTTCGCCGAAGCGGTAAAGCTGGTCAACGATCACGAGTTCGGCAACGGCGTGAGTTGCTTCACCCGCGACGGCAACATCGCCCGCGAGTTTGCACGGCGCATCGAAGTGGGCATGGTCGGCATCAACGTACCGATCCCGGTGCCGATGGCCTGGCATGGTTTTGGAGGCTGGAAGAAGAGCCTGTTTGGCGACATGCATGCCTACGGGACTGAGGGTGTGCGTTTTTACACCAAACAGAAGTCGATCATGCAAAGGTGGTCGGAGAGCATTGAGCAGGGTGCGGAGTTCGCGATGCCGGTCTCCAAGTAGACCTAATGTGGGAGCGGGCTTGCCCGCGATGGCGCCCTCAAGGCATACACTCTCCCAAGGACCTCATCGCCGGCAAGCCGGCTCCTACAGGTGTGGGGTGACGCGCTTGATTGCCTGGGGGGACTGGCCGAATGCCCGCAAGAACGACCTGCGCATGCGCTCCCGTTCGCCGAACCCGCACTCCCGGGCGATGATGTCCAGGGAGTAACGACCTTCTTCCATCATGATCCGCGCCGCTTCAACCCGCAGGTGTTCGATGGCCTTGGCCGGCGATTGGCCGGTTTCTTCCTTGAAGATCCGGCTGAATTGGCGCGGGCTCAGGTGGGCGATCTCGGCCAGTTCTTCCACCGACAGTTCGGCACTCAGGTGTTCCTTGGCATAGAGCAGCGTGCTCTGGATGCGGTCGGTTTTCGGGTCGAGGTCCAATAGCGTCGAGAACTGCGATTGCCCGCCTGAGCGGCGATGGTGCACGACCATTTTCTTGGCAACACTGCGGGCGATCTCGGTGCCCAAATCCTTCTCTACAATCGCCAGCGCCAGGTCGATGCCGGCGGTCATGCCGGCCGAAGTCCACAGCGCGCCATCGATCACGAAGATACGGTCTTCTTCCATCCGCACGCCGGGGTAGGCCTCGCGAAACGCTCGGGCGTGGGCCCAATGGGTGGTCGCGCGACGGCCTTCCAGCAGGCCCGCCTGGGCGAGCACGAAGGCGCCGGTGCACACGGCGGTGATGCGCTGTGACGTGGCGTTGCGCAGGTAGCCGAGCAGCCCCGGCGACACATCATCCAGGTGGTTATTGCCGATCACGACCAGCGTGTCGTAGTGCGCGCCTTTGAACGACTGTGACTCCATGCCGAACCCCAGGGAGGAGTGCACGATGCCGCCGTGCTCGGACACCACCGTCAGCGCATAAGACGCGCCGTGCAGGTCATTCGCGGTTTCGAAAACCGCTGAAACGGCGAGCCCCAGTACCTGGAAGCCTGGGTAAATCACAAGGCCGACGGTTTTCATGGCGTGTACCGCTCTCTGGAAAAGCATGTCCTAAAAAGGTGTATATACGACATTTGTGTCGTGCAGGGAAGCCGTATTCTCAATCACCGAAGTTTGTCGGCTCACTTTCCTGGAGACACCTCATGAGTACTGCAGCGTCCAAGGGCACAGCCCTTATCACGGGTTCATCCACGGGCATCGGCGCGGTGTATGCCGACCGTTTGGCCAAACGTGGTTATGACCTGATTCTGGTAGCGCGTAACGCCGAGCGCCTGAATGCCCTGGCGGCCAGGCTGCGCGCCGACACCGGGCGGACCGTCACCACCCTGGTCGCCGACCTGAACGACAAGGCCGCGTTGGCGAAGGTCGAAGCGGTATTGCGTGAAGACGCCAGCATCACCGTGCTGGTCAACAACGCCGGTGTCGGCTCGGTGGCCTCGGTGCTCGACGGTGACGTGGAGACGATGGACGCGATGATCGGCCTGAACATCACCGCGCTCACACGCCTGACGTATGCGGTGGCGCCGGCCTTTGTGGCACGAGGCACCGGCACCCTTATCAATATCGCGTCGGTAGTGGGCATTGCGGTGGAGATGCTCAACGGTGTCTACAGTGCCTCGAAGTCCTACGTGTTGAGCTTCGGCCACGCGTTGCAACGCGACCTCGGCGACAAGGGCGTGCGCATCCAGAGCGTGCTGCCTGGCGCAACCGCCACCGAGTTCTGGGACGTGGCGGGCTATGCGCCGCAGAAAGAGAGCCCGATCACCATGTCGGCCAGTGACCTGGTAGACGCCGCATTGGCGGGGCTGGACCTGGGTGAGCGCGTCACCATTCCGGGCCTGCATGAAGGCCAGGCGTGGGACGAGTGGGAAGCCGGGCGCCGCGCGATCTCGGGCAAGTTCGGCAACGCCAAGCCTGCGGCGCGCTACCTCAAATAACCCCATCCCCCCTGTAGGAGCCGGCTTGCCGGCGATAGCGGTGGGTCAGTCATACAGAAGTCGACTGACGCGCCGCCATCGCCGGCTTGCCGGCTCCTACATTCAAGGCCGGAAGGAAAAATCCTACGGTTTGCAGGGATTGGTCCTACGCCAACGCTCCAGTCCAGTGCCCATCATTCGCCTTCCTCAATGATTGAAGGACGATCGACGTTCCTCGTGTGTTGCACCCACCGAACAGCCAAGGGGAGAGCCGACTGCCGATTTGTGTTGCAGAAAGGAAAGCTATGTCTAGCGCGTTAGTTGTGGACGACCACCCCTTTATCCGCGCCTCGGTCAAAATGCTGCTGGCCAGGGAAGGGTTCACTGATATTGCCGAAGCCGGCGATGGGGCCGAGGCGGTCCGCTGCGTGCGAGAACGGGTGCCGGACCTGATCATTCTTGAACTGACCCTCCCCACACTCGATGGGCTGGAGCTGATTGCCCAGGTCACGGGTAAGAATGGTCCCAGCAAAGCCCTTGTGTTGACCTCCCAGCCTGCGCTGCGCTACTGCGCGCGTTGCATGAAGGCGGGCGCGGCGGGGTTTGTCTCCAAGAGCAATGAGTTGGGCGAGTTGGTGAAGGCGGTCGCGGCCGTGATGAACGGCTATACATATTTTCCCGACCTGGCCAGCAACACCGTGCGGCGCAGTGACACCCAGCGTTCGGACCACGACCTGGTGCAACGCCTGTCGGACCGCGAACTGAGCATCCTGCAGCAACTGGCCTTGGGCATGACCAACAAGCAGATCGGCGATGCGTTGCTGATCAGCAACAAGACGGTCAGCACCTACAAGACTCGCCTGACCGAGAAGCTCAACGTCAAGTCGGTGGTGTACCTGGCGGACTTTGCCAAGCGTAACAACCTGGTGTGAGTGAAAACCTTGGCCTGAGGAAATTTCCTACAAGTTGGTGGGAAATCGGCTGCGTGTTGGGTGATATCGACTTCCCATAATCGCGCTTCTTCTGGCCTTGGCGCCCGACCTCGATCATCCGGCAGGCTGACGGCAACCTATGCCCACAGTCGTGCTCAGCAGGATTTCAAACATGAATTTCAGATCACGACTGCTCAGTTGCCTGGGGGCATCGTCCCTGTCGCTAGCGGCGGTGCCAGCACTGGCCGACTGCAGCTGGACATCGGGCGGTACCACGGCCAAGCCGCTGATGTTCAACGCGGGCACTTACTTCGCGCCGCGGGATATTCCGATCGGCAGTTCGTTGAACAGTCGCCCGACCGCGATCCAGACCGTCAACTTCGGTGACACGCTGCGTTGCACGGCTTCGGCGTTCTACACCACCACGCTGATCGGCCCGCTGGCCATGGGGGTGCCGGTGGACTACGCCATCGTGCCAGCCAATGCACTCTTGCAGACCAACGTGCCCGGCATTGGCCTGGCCATCTACATGACCGGCTTCACGCCAGAGTGGCGCCTGCCACCGGACAACCCGAACCGCTTTATTCCGTTCACGCTCACTTACGACGCGCCGGCGCCGGTGACAATGCCTTCCATGCGGTTTCGCTTCGCGTTGTTCAAGACCGGCGACATTGCGGCGGGCACCCACAGCGTCAACCAGGTAGTTGCCTCCGGTACATCGAACATGGGGCCGATATTCGACCTGACATTCGCCGCCAGCATCACCGTGGCCGGCTGTTCGCTGCCGGCTGCTCCCGGCAATCAGATCGACGTACCCATGGGCACCTGGGAAAAGCGCGTGTTCAGTGGCAAACACTCCACCACGCCGGCCCAGCCATTTGCCATCACCCTGACAGCGTGCATCGCCGGCACCAATTACCCCAACAACGCGGGCGGCTATTTCAACGGCAACTACGCCAATATCCAGATCGATGGCAACAACACCTCTACCATCCTGGACGCGGCCAACGGCATCTTGAGCCTGTCGAGCGATTCTACCGCCCAGGGCCTGGCCATCCAGGTACTCAGGGCTGATGACACGCCCATGAACCTGGGCCAGCCGGTACGCCTGAATCGCATCGCCGACGGCACCACCACGGTGCCGCTCAAGGCGCGCTATATCCAGACCGGCGACGGGCCGACGCCAATGCCGGGGTCTGCCAATGGTTATGCGAGTTTTTCGGTGACCTATCGCTGAACCCGTTCTGACAGTTTGTTTTACGTGCATCCCTGGGTTGCCTGGCCTCATGCCGGCACCCGTTTCCAGCAGGACATCAATCATGCATTTAAGATCACGGCTCTTGAGTTACCTGGGTACTGCGGCCCTGTTGTCTGCTGCGATCCCTTCGGTGGCCTGCACATGGAACTCTGGCAGCACGACGGCCAAGGCGCTGACCTACAACGCCGGGACAGTGTTCTCACCGCGCGATGTGCCCACCGGCACCACACTGAACAACCCTTCGCCGATCCGTGCCGTCAACTTCGGTGACGGCCTGCGATGCGGTTCGTCGTCGATCTACAACGTCAGGCTGGTCGGGCCGCTGGCCGCCGATATACCGGTGGACTACCTCAACGTGCCCGCCAATGCGTTGTTGCAGACCAACGTGCCCGGGGTTGGCCTCGCGATCTACATGACGGGCTTTGCCGCCGGCTGGCGCACCCCGGCCGACAACCCGAACCGGTTTGTGCCGCTCAACCTGACCTACGCCTCGGGGACCATCGCCGAGATGCCTTCCATCATGTTTCGCTACCTGCTGGTCAAGACCGGCGATATTCCGGCCGGCACCCACAGCATCAACCAACTGGTCGCCTCGGGTACGACCAACGCGATCCCCATGTTCGACCTGACGTTCACCGCCACCCTCACCGTGGCCGGCTGTTCGATGCCGGCCGCCCCCGGCAACCAGATCGATGTGCCGATGGGTACGTGGGAAAAGCGCGTGTTCAACGGCAAGAACTCCACCACGTCGGCAACGTCGTTTGCCATCACGTTGAGTTCGTGTATCGCGGGCAGCAACTACCCCAACAACGCCAACGGCTACTTCAATGGCAACTACGCCAACATCCAGATCGATGGCAACAAGACGTCCAGCATCGTGGATGCGGCCAACGGCATCCTGAGCCTGTCGAGCGACTCCACCGCCCAGGGCGTGGCCATCCAGGTGTTGCAAGCCAATGACACGCCGATGAACCTGGGCCAGCCGGTACGCCTCAATCGCATTGTCAGTGGCACCACTTCGGTACCGCTCAAGGCGCGCTATATCCAGACGGGTGATGGGCCGACGCCGGTGCCGGGCACCGCCAATGGTTACGCGAGTTTCACGGTGACCTACCGCTGATCGTAGGAAATTTCCTACGAATTGGCGGGAAGTCGGCTACGGGTTGGGTGATGGCGATTTTCGATAATCAGGTTTCACCCGGTTTTTATGCCTGCTCCCTCTGATGAGGCCAAAGACCGTCCATGCCTGCAGTTGCTCTTACGAGGACTTCAATCATGAAACAGAGATCCATACTCACCACCGGCTTTGCCGCCTTCGCCCTGGCGCTGGTGGCGGCGCCCGCCATGGCAGCCTGCACCTGGGACTCCAACAACGGCACGCCCAAGCAACTGACCCTGGCCGCCGGTACCGTATTTGCACCGCGTGACGTGCCGATCGGCACCACGCTCAACAACAACGCGCCGATTCGCACGGTGCCGTTCAACGACCGTCTGGTGTGTGGCCTGGTCGCGCGTTACGCCACCACGCTGGTCGGCCCCGTGGTCACCGATGTCCCGGTGGATGTGGTGCGGGTGCCCGCCAGTTCGTTGCTACAAACCAATGTGCCCGGCATCGGCCTGGCGATCTATATGACCGGTTTTGCCGCCGAGTGGAGAGGGCAGGCGGATAACCCCAGCCGCTTCATTCCGTTTGAACTCAACATGAATATTTCCTATGCCGTCAGCGGAATGACCGGGGCTTTGATGCGCTATGCCCTGGTCAAAACCGGCGATATCGCACCGGGCACCCATACCATCAATCAACTGGTGGCCACGGGGACTTCTGATCGTGGCCCGATTTTCGACCTGACCTTTACCGCCTCGGTGACGGTCGCCGGCTGTTCGATGCCAGCCGCGCCGGGTAATCAGATCGATGTGCCGATGGGCACCTGGGAAAAGCGTGTGTTCAACGGCAAGAACTCCACCACGCCCGCCCAGCCGTTCGCCGTCACGCTGGACTCGTGCATCGCGGGCAGCAATTACCCGAACAACGCCAACGGCAATTTCAATGGTAACTACGCCAACATCCAGGTCGATGGCAACAAGACCTCGACCATCCTGGATGCGGCCAATGGCGTGCTGAGCCTGTCGAGTGATTCCACCGCCCAGGGCGTGGCCATCCAGGTGTTGCAGGCCAATGACACGCCGCTGAACCTGGGCCAGCCGGTACGCCTCACGCGCATCGTCAACGGCACCACCACGGTGCCGCTCAAGGCGCGCTACATCCAGACGGCCGACGGACCTACGCCCACCCCGGGTTCGGCCAATGGTTATGCGAGCTTTTCCGTGACCTATCGCTGAGGTTTTCCAGCGCTGCAACGCCAACGCCACAGGTGCATCGCGCCTGTGGCGTTGGCGTTTCTGCAGCCCGGTGAAAGGTAGTTGTTCGTGGGAAATTTCCTACAACCACAAGGACGTTTCCTACATAGGTGTACCCCTCCAACTTCCAATAATGACACCAGACGAAACGCGCTGACCCGCAGTCGGGTAGCCCCGTCGCTCCGTCTGGATGCCTCCTGCAGGCGCACAGATAACCCCTCTCTTTACTGTGGATGTGATCATGAAAAAGTACGCTCTCAAAGGTTTGACCCTGGCCCTGGTTCTGGGCGGTGCTTCGCAAGCGGCCCTGGCCGCTGATGGCGAAATCAACTTCATCGGCAGCGTCACCGACAACACCTGCCCGGTGGTGGTATCGGACCTCAACGGTTCGGCCGGCGCGGGTGACGTGACCCTGGGCAGCGTCCCTGCCACTTCCCTGGCAAGCGCTGGCGCAGTCGCCGGTGGCGGTGCGTTCACCCTGACCATCGACACCACCGCGCCAGGTTGCAGCGTCACCGGCAAGAAAGCCGTGGTCAAGTTCTTGTCCCTGAGCGGCAACGCCGGCGCCAGCGGCCAGTGGATCGGCCTGACCCCGGATCCGGGTGTGGCCACCAACGTCGCCGTACAGATCAAGGACGCCACCGGCAAGGACGTGCAACTGGGCCTGGAGTCCTCGCCGTACCTGGACCTGACCCAACCGTTGCGCTTCACCGCCAACTACATCGCCACCGGTGCTGCGACCTCGGGCCCGGCCAACGCCAAGGCCGCGTTCACCGTCGACTACCAGTAAGCCCTGTGACACGCCCCAGCCCAGCCGGGTTGGGGCGCCAAGAGGATGACCGATATGAAACGTTTTGCGACCCCATTCAAAGCCACAGCGATGCTGGCCGTGTTGCTCGCCACGACGCTGGTTGGCACCGCAAGCCAGGCCGGTGTGATGCTCGGCGGCACGCGTATCGTGTTCGACGGCAGCAAGCGCGATGCGTCCATCAGCGTCGGCAACACCACCACACAGCCCTATGCGGTACAGACCTGGATCAACACCGAGGCTGACGACAACACCAGCGCAACGCCTTTCGTGGCCACGCCGCCCCTGTTTCGCCTGGACCCGCGCAAAGAGCAGATGGTGCGCATCCAGAAAGTCCCGGGCGCGCTGCCGGAAGACCGCGAGTCGGTGTTCTACTTCAACGCCCAGGAAATCCCGGTGGCCGGCAAGGCCGACGAGAACACCCTGAAGATCGCCATGCGCACCCGCATCAAGCTGTTCTATCGCCCGGCCAGCCTCAAGGGCAACCCGCTGGACGCACTGCCACAACTGCGCTGGAGCCTTGCGCAGGAGCAGGGCAAGACCGTGCTGGTGGTCAACAACCCGTCGGCGTTTCACGTGTCCTTCATCGGCGTGAAGGTATTGGCCGGTGCACACAGCGTGGAAGTCGACGAGCCCAAGATGGTCGCGCCGATGAGCAGCCAGCGTTATGCCTTGCCCGGCTTCAGTGGCAGCGGCGGTGAGGTGATGTTCTCCGCCATCAATGACTACGGCGGCTACAGCGAACCCACCAAAGTCGCGCTGACTCGCACGCCCTGATCCCACTTTTCTTGTCCTTGCGAAGGTGCTCCCGCGTTGCCCCGGCAACGTGATGGCAGCCCATTGAGTATTGTCATGCGAATCGATGCCCTGAACCTCGACTGGTCCTCACTACCGTTTGCCCCGCTGCGCCTGTCCGCCGCCATCCTGGCTGCGTTGATGGCCGGTGTGGCGCAGGCCGATGACGCAGTGAAGTTTGACTCAAGCTTCATGCAATCCTTTGGTGGCACCGATGCCGGGCCGAACCTGGACCTGGATGCGATTGCCAACAGCGGCAGCCTCGGCCCTGGCACCTACCCGGTGGTCATTCGCCTGAACCAGAGCTTTTTTGATCGCCGCGACATGACCTTCAGCCAGGACGAAAAAACCGGCGACGTGCGGGCGTGCCTGTCGGCAGCGTTTCTCACTGAGCTGGGGGTCAAGCTGGAGGCCTTCCAGGTGCCCGGCGAAAGCCTGCCCGAGTGCATCGACCTCGCGGCGCTGGTGGACGGCGCTGCGGTCAGCTTCGACGCCAACCACCTGGCCCTGGACATCAGCGTGCCGCAGATCGCTTTGCGCCGTGACGCGGCCGGCTACGTGGCGCCGCAGGAATGGGACAGCGGGATCAACGCTGCGATGCTCAACTATCAGTTCTCGGCGGCACAGACCCAATCCAACGCGCGGGGCAGCGGTACGCAATACAACCTCTACAGCAACGGCGGTTTCAACCTGGGCGACTGGCGCTTTCGTACCAGTTCGTCGTTCCGCCAGGACGAGGAGGGCAAGCAGGATTGGCAGCGCAGCAACACCTATGCACAACGCGACGTGACGGCCCTGAAGGGCACGCTGACCGTGGGCGAAAGTTTCACGCCGGGGGATGTGTTCGACAGCATCCCGTTTCGCGGTGTGCAGTTGGCCTCGGACATGGGCATGTTGCCGGACTCGATGCAGGGCTATGCGCCGATCATTCGCGGTATCGCGGAAACCCAGGCCAAGGTCGAAGTGCGCCAGAACGGCTACTCGCTGTACACCACCTATGTGGCACCGGGCGCGTTCGAGATCGATGACCTCAACGCCGCCTCCGGCAGTGGTGACCTGGAAATCGTGATTACCGAGGCCGACGGCCGCGAACGACGTTTCACCCAGCCTTACGCGACCCTGGGCAACATGCTGCGCGAGAAGACCTGGCGCTACAGCATGACCGTCGGCGAGTACAACTCTGTCGATGGCGGCCAGCGCCCGTCGTTTGCCCAGGCCTCGCTGGCCTATGGCTTGCCGTTCGACCTGACGCTGTACGGTGGCTTGCTCGGCGCCAATTTCTACAACGCCGGCGTGGTCGGCATGGGCAAGAGCCTGGGCAGCCTGGGTGCGGTGTCGATGGACGTGACGGCAGCCAAGACCGAAGTACCGCAGGCGTCCGGCAACCCGGCAGGCAAACAGAATGGCCAGAGTGTCAGCGTGCGCTACGGCAAGGCTTTCGAGACAGGTACCTCGGTGCGTTTTGCCGGCTATCGCTATTCCACCGAAGGCTACCGGGACTTTGACGAGGCCGTGCGCCTGCAAGAGCCCGACAGCTACTACAACCTGTCCCGGCGCTCCAAGGTCGAGGCGAGCATCAACCAGGCGCTGGGCAGTGCCGGTTCGTTTTACCTGAACGTGAGCCAGCAGAACTACTGGGGCTCGTCGCGCCAGGACAAGCAGATGCAACTGGGCTTCAGCAGCCAGTACAAGGGCGTGACCTATGGCGCCTATGCCAGCAAGACCCTGACCGACAACTACGGCCAGAACAACCAGGTGGTGTTCACCGTGTCGATGCCGATCGGCCAGACCCGCAGCACCGCCACCTACGCCGTCACACGCAACACCGACGGCAGCCTGGACCAGCGCGCGGGCCTCAGTGGGCGCGATGGCGAGATGACGTACAACGTCAACGCCAACCGTTCGGACAACGCCGGCAATAACGGCTCGGCGCTGATTGGCTACCGCGCACCCTTTGCCCAGTTGGGCGCTGGCGTCAGCGTGGGCAGTGGCTACCGCCAGACGTCGGTGAGTGCGGCAGGTTCGGTGTTGGCCCACAGCGATGGTGTCGAATTCGGGCAGAGCCTGGGTGAAACGGTAGCCCTGGTGGAAATCAAGGACACGCCGAACGTGGGTGTGCTCAACGCCCCTGGCACCTTGACCAGCAAGAAGGGCTACGCGCTGGTGCCGTATGTGATGCCGTACCGCAAGAACCGTGTGGCACTGGACACCAGCGAGCTGGACAGCCAGGTGGACATCGAGGACGGCGTGACCAATGTGGTGCCGCGTCGCGGTGCAGTGGTCAAGGCAAAATTCGCCGCCAGCCGTTCGGAAAAGGTCGTGGCCACGGTGCGCCTCGCCGACGGCGGGTTGCCACCGTTCGGCACCTCGGTGCTGGACGCCAAGGGCTTGAGTGTCGGTGTAGTCGGGCAGGCCGGGCAGATATTGATGGCGGTGGGTGAGGGCAAGGTGTTCAGCATGAAGTGGGGTGACAAGGCTGCGCAGAGCTGCACGTTCGAGCTGGATATCAGCAAGACCGAGCCGGTGGATGGGTACCGTGTGATGGCGGCGACTTGTGCGGCGCCATGAGGCGCAATAGGACAAATCTGTAAGGGGTGTCTCAGGGAAAATTCCTACAGTCCGAGCGGAACGAGCTTACATTTCAACTTCCGCATACACCGCATTATTTGTCCCGCACTACAGATGTTTGAAGTTATTGAATACCGATGATGTTGGCCGCACTTTAACTGACTGAACAACGAAAACACTCACGCTGATACTTGAGTTGTTTTAACGGATGAATGTTGTTTGGCGGGGGAACTAGTGATGCAGCAGGGTTGTGTATTAAGGCTCCAGCATCTTTGTGCCAATCCCACTATTAATCCAAGAGTTGTACTCATGAAAAAGCTTGTTGCTGTTACTGCCGCTACTGTTGTTATGGGTCTTGCTTCGTTCGCCAACGCTGCCACGCCGGCCACCGGCAACCCGGGTACCGTGCGCTTCATTGGTGAAATCGTTTCCGGCGCCTGCGGTATCGATGCCAACTCTCTGGACCAGACTGTGTCCCTGGGCCAAGTGCCGTCGAACCAGTTCAAGGCCATCGGCGATCGTTCGACCCCGACCAAGTTCGACATCGTCCTGACTGAGTGCGACACCTCCACCCAGAAGAACGCCCGCTTCACCTTCAGCGGCGTGCAAGACCCTGTGGTTCCTGGCCTGTTCGCCACCACCGGCCTGGCCCAGAACGTCGGTATCCGCCTGCAGGCCAGCGCTGGCGAAATGCTGGACAACGGCACTGAGCAAGTCGCACCGGTGGTGCTGCAAGACGGCAACAACACCGTCACCTTCGCCGCGATGTACGAAGCCACCGCCGCTTCCGTCACCACCGGTGAAGCCGACAGCGTTGCCAACTTCACCGTCGCCTACAACTGATACGTGCGCGGGTGGGTTCGCCCTTGATCTTGTAGTGAGCGGGTTTACCCCGCGCGGCAGCAGCCCGGGCCCCGAGTATCTCCAGTTGGAATGAGGTGCCTGGTCCGGCGCAGCGCGGGGTAAACCCGCTCACTACAACAGCTGATTTCCTGTAGTGAGCGGGCTTGCCCCGCGCCGCAGCAGCCGAGGCCCTGGGTATCTCCAGTTGGAATGAAGTGTCCGGTCCGGCGCGGGGCAATCCCGCAGGTTTTGTCTATCAGTGTTCGTTGTTGGTGTTGTAACACTTTGGGGCGCAAGCCCCTTTTTTATTGTCTCTTTCGGTGCTGATAAAAGGGTAATGCCCGTGTACTGCCGCACACTTATTCTGTCTTGCGTATTACTGCCTTGCACGGGTTATACCTATGCGCTGGAGTTTAATACTGAGTTTTTAAATATTGACGGTCATGACGGTGTCAGTCTCGGGCAATTTACTCATGCGCATTACACCGTGCCGGGCACCTACGTATTGGATATCGTCGTTAATCAGCGTTACTTCGGAACACGTTCCATTGAATTCAAAAGCGGTGATCAACCGCAACAAAGTTATGCCTGTTTGCCACAGTCGCTGGTCGAGACGTTCGGGCTCAAGCCCGACCTGTTCAAGCGCCTGCCACGCATTGCCGATGGCCAATGTGTTGACCTGAGCGTGATCGAAAACGCCAGCGTCACCTACGCCCAGAACCTGGGACGGCTGCTGATCAGCCTGCCCCAGGCGTCATTCGAATATGACGACCCCAATTACATCCCGCCGGCCGCCTGGAGCAAAGGGCTGGATGGCGCGTTGCTCGATTACCGGGTAATCGCCAACAGCCGCCAGACCACCGGCTCGGCGTCCAGCGGCGACTCCACCTCGTTGCAGAGCTACGGCACCGCAGGCCTGAACGTCGATGCCTGGCGGCTGCGTGCCGATTACCAGGCCCAACAGGTCACCGGTAACCAGGGCGGCGGCAACAATGGTCAGGCGTTCCAGCTGAACCGCTTGTATGCCTATCGCGCGCTGCCGTCGATCCACTCGAAACTGTCGGTGGGCGAGGACTACCTGAACTCCGACGTGTTCGACACCTTCGCCCTGCGCGGCGCGAGCCTGAGCAGTGACGACCGCATGCTGCCGCCGAACCTGCGCGGTTACGCGCCGCTGATCAGCGGCCTGGCGCGCACCAACGCCACGGTGACCGTGTCGCAGCAAGGCCGCGTGCTGTATTCCACCACGGTGACCCCGGGTGCGTTTAGCCTCCAGGACATCAACAGCAGTGTGCAAGGCACGCTGGATGTGACCGTGCGCGAAGAAGACGGCACCGAGCAGAAATTTACCGTCACCACCGCCGCTGTGCCGTTCCTCGCCCGCGAAGGCGAGTTGCGCTACAAACTCTCGGCGGGCCAGCCACGCCTGACGGGCAGGGGCGGCACCGAACCGAGCTTTGTTGCCTCCGAACTGGCCTACGGTTTGTCCCGCGACTGGACGGTGTACGGCGGCATGCTGGCGGCCACCGACTACTTGTCCAGCGCCGTGGGTGTGGGCCGCGACCTGGGGGTGTTCGGCGCGGTGTCGGCAGACGTCACCACCTCGCGCGCCAAATTACGTTGGACCGGTGAGACGGCGGTGGGCAACTCCTACCGCATCAACTATTCCAAGCATTTCGACGCCATCGGCACCGACCTGCGCTTTCTCGGCTATCGCTTTTCCGACCGCACCTTCACCAATTTTTCGCAGTTTGTCGGCGATCCGGATTCCTACGCGTTGAACTCGGGCAAACAACGCTATTCGGTGATGCTCGCCAAGCGTTTTTCGTGGCTGTCGACGAGCCTGTCCTTCGACCACTCGACCTTTTGGGACGCCGCGCCTTCGGACCGCTTCGGCCTGACGCTGGCGCGCAGTTTCACCCTGGGCAACGTCAAGAACATCAACTTCAACCTGTCGGCCTACCAGACCCGGAACGCGCAAAACAGCGATTCGCAACTCTACCTGGGCGTGAGCATTCCATTGGGCGGGCGCTCGATGATGTCGAGCAACTTCCAGCGCGGCAGTTCGGGTACATCCTCTGCCAACGTCGGCTTCAGCCACGATGACGGCGAAGGCATGAACTACCAGGTCTATGGCGGGTTGGGCGACAACAAATACGTCAACGCCTACGTGGGCCAACGTGCGTCGACCTATCGCGCCAATGCGTCGGCGACCACCGATGGCAGCACCTACCGCTCGCTCACCGGCGAACTCGACAGCTCGCTGGTGGTGACCCGTTATGGCGTGACCGCCCACGGTAATGGCTCGAATGGGGACACGCGGTTGCTGGTGTCCACCGATGGCGTACCGGACGTGACGTTCACCGGCCAGGCGCGCACCAACGCGCAGGGCTACGCGGTGATGGACGGCCTGCCGTCGTTCCAGGCGTATGAGGCGCGGGTCAATCTGGAGAAGTTGCCGCTCAAGACCGAAGTTTCCAACCCGATCCAGCGCCTGGCATTGACGGAGGGGGCCATCGGCTACGTCAGTTTCACCGCTGCCCAGGGTCACAACGCTTATGTCGAACTGATCCAGCAAGACGGCCGGTGCCTTTTGGCGCATCGGTGCAGGACAAGCACAGCCATAAGGAAGTGGGCATCGTCGGGGAGGCGGGCGTTACCTATTTGCTGGGCGCCAAGAGCGGCGCCGAACTGGTGGCGCGCTGGGACGACAGCAAGTCCTGCGCCCTTGAGGTGCTGCCCGATGCAGACGTTGTCACCAATATCGCCGCGCCGGTGCGGTGTTTGTGAACCCTCTTTCAACCCTTTTGGAGCACCCTGATGTCTCGATTGATGTTCAACCGTTTTGCCCGCCTGGTGCTGGTCTGTGTGCCATTGCTGGCGAATGCCGCCGTGGTGCCCGACCGCACCCGGGTGATTTACGAAGAGGGCGCCACCTCGGTGAGCGTCACCGTGAGCAACAAGAACCTGCAACTGCCCTTTGTGGTGCAGTCGTGGATCGAAGATGCCAGCGGCAAAAAAATCAGCTCGCCGTTCATGGTGCTGCCGCCGCTGCAACGCATCGAGCCCAATGAAAGCAGCATGCTACGCATTGTGAAGCTGCCCGAGGCCACGTTGCCCAAGGATCGCGAGTCGGTGTTCTACCTCAATATCCGCGAGATCCCGCCCAAGAGCGAGGCGGTCAACGCGATGCAGATTGCCTTGCAATCGAAGATCAAGCTGTTCTACCGCCCGGCGTCGGTCAAGCGTGAGCGCGGTGAAGACCTGGCCCAGCGGCTGAACCTGAAAATCGACCCCATCGGCAAGCAACTGTTGATCGACAACCCGTCACCGTTCCATATCACCGTGGTGGGCCTGCTGGCCGGGCCGCAGATGACCAAGCTGCCGGTGGAGACCGTGATGATCGCGCCGTTCAGCGGTGCACGGTTGCCGTTGAGCACCACCGCCCTCGGTGAGTTGCGGGTGTCGAACATGAATGATTTCGGCGGCCAGACCGACACGCTGTTCCAGTGCGCAGTCGAGGCGTGCAAGGCTGTGAAACCGTGATTATCAAGCCACTGCTCAGGGTGGGGTTGGCGCTGTTGATGCTGGGGTTTTCCAGCGCCTCGTGGGCGCTGATCTGCAAGTCGCAGTCCGACGGCGATTTTCTCAGCGAATACATCGGCCCGGTGTCGGTGCCGGACACAGTGCCCGACGGTACGATCATCTGGCGCTCGCAAACCCACGTGGTGCCGGCCAAGTGCTGGAAGCTGCGGGACATACACTTCAACGAAGACGACCCGATCTATTTCTATGGCAACCCCGCGGGGCTCAATGCCACGGCCTGGGGCATCGAGTTCGGCCTGGTGTACCGGCAGGTGACGGCCTGGGATGGGGATTGGAGTTCCGACCCGACCCTGGGCGTCAATACCGGGTTCGTGTCCCGTGGCTGCCCGGCGGCCACCAACAATGAAGAGATGCTGCCGTGTTCATTGGCCACGCCGAACATTGCGTTTCAGGTGGTGATCCGCAAGCGCGGGCTGCTGCCCTTGCAGCGCCCGTCCCAGGACACCTACGACGTCTTCCAGTTTGACGGCCAGTACGGTCTCAACGGTGGGGTGGGCAACCCGTTCAACAACTTCCGCTTCAAGCTCAGCGGCCTGCAGAACATTGTCGGCACGGCGTGCACGGTCGACGTCACGGTGACGCCGGAACCGGGCATTGTCGATTTCGGCGTGATCCAGAAAACCGCCACGGGGCTGTCTCCGCCCAGCCCGACCAAGCCGTTCAGCCTGGCCCTGGAGAAAAAGTGCAGCAGCGCCATCAACGTCGGCGCCACCTTCGTGACCGCCAACCAGCAAGGCCTGTACACGGTGTTGCCGACGGCCGACAGCGGGTTTGGCATTCAGGTGCGCGATGGGCGTAACGCACTGGTGCCCATCAACGAACCGTTCCCCCTGGCCACCTTTGCCGCCAATGTGAGCCACATCGATGTGCCGTTCAGCGCAACGGTGGTGGCCCAGGGGGACCCTCAGGTCGGCGCGTTCGAAGCCATTATGGTGGTGCAGATCATCTACTACTGAGGCGCCTTAGAAGCTCGCCTTGACCTGCAACCCCAGCACCAGGGCATTGTCGATGTCGCTGCCGGAAAACGCCCCGGGCTCGATGATGTATTGCACGTCCGGGCGCAGGGTCAGCCAGGGCGTGGCCTGGTAGCCGTAACTGAGCTCGATCAACTGCTCGGCGTTGTTCAGGTTAGGGTAGTCGGTGCCGGCGTTGAACGCCGCCAATTCCTGCACGTCGCGGCTGCGCGGGTTGGGCACGGCGCGGCCATAGCCCAGGGCGAGGGTGTCGCGCGGGCGGCCTTCGAACGGTTTGTACAGCACCACGCCCGCGCCATACCACCGGGTGAAGGGTGATGCGGCCAAGCTTGCTGCCGAGTACTGGCCGAAGGCGTGCAACACGCGGCCGGCAGAGGACTCCGAAGCCCACACCGCCTGGTCGACCAGCAGGTAATGCCCGCTGCGCCCGCTGACTTCCTGCTTGCTGCCGATGCGTTTCACGTCGGAGCTGTCGTAGTAATACCCCACCTTGTATTCACCCGGCAGGGTGCCCGCGTGCTTGTAGATCAGCTCGATGGGCAGCACGGTGCCGGTGGTGCGTTTCGGGTCCAGGCGCCAGGCGCGGCTGGAGTTGCCGTTGCTGTCCGGGTCCACGTTGAAGGCGGCGACGCGCAGTTGCCAGTTCGGTGAAAAGTCGTATTTCACCCGCGCACCCAGGCGTGCGTTCGGGTAGTTGGTCCAGCCGCTGCCTCCGGACATGTTCAGCGGGTGGCCGCAGAAACCGGCGTTCATGAAGTTGCACAGGATGCCGCTGTCCAGGCCGCCGAGGTCGTTGCCCATGGCCATGTAGCCGAGTTTGACGTTGAGCGCCGGGGTGAACAGGGTGCGCTCGTAGCTCAACTCGGTGAGGCGGGTGTAGAGGCCGCCGTAGTTTTCCTGGATCGGCAGGCGGTTGCCCACCAAGTCCTCTGAAGCGCTGTTGCCGCGACGGTCGTTGATCGTGACCTGGACGCGGTCGCCATTATTGAAACCGTAGAGCTTGCCCAGGTCGAACTGCACGCCGAGCTTGATGTTTTGGGAGTAGCGCGCCGAGCGGTGCAGGCCGCCCTCGGCGTTGTAGGCGGTCTCGCCGCTGTAGTCGCCGGTGAAGCGAATGCCTTGTTCGTCCAGTTCGCGGCGCAGGCCGCCCCAGTCGCCGGTCAAGGTGGTGTCATCGGCTTGCACGGGCAGGGCGGCGCCCAGGGCCAGGCCAAGCAACAGGCGCCCAAGGGAAATCTGAGAAGTGGGGGTCATGCGAAATTTTCCAAAAAAAAGCGCGGCGCCGGGGGAGGCGCCGCGCAAACAGAAGGGGTTATGGCAGGGCGTAGGCGATCACATAGTCGCCACGGTCCGTGGACTGGCGTGCGCCGCCGGCGGTGATGACGATGTACTGCTTGCCGGTCTTGGGTGACACGTAGGTCATCGGACCGCCTTGGCTGCCCACGGGCAGGCGGGCTTTCCAGACTTCGTCACCGTTGCCGCTGTTGAAGGCGCGCAGGTAGAAGTCCTGGGTGCCGGCGATGAAGATCAGGCCACCTTGGGTGGACAGGGTGCCGCCGAGGGTTGGCAGGCCAATCTTGATCGGCAGGTGCATGCGGATGCCCAGGGGGCCGGTGTCTTCAACGGTGCCCACCGGCACTTGCCAAGCGATCTTCTGGGTTTTCATGTCGATGGCGGTCAGGGTGCCGAACGGTGGTGCCTGGCACGGAATGCCGGCCACCGACAGGAAGCGGTTTTTGTTCACCGCATACGGCGTGCCCTTGAGCGGCACGGCGCCCATGCCGGTGTTCAGCGCTTCGCCACCGGAGGAGGCCTGGGCCTTGTTCTGCGACGGCACCATCTGGATCCACAGGCCCAGGCGCATGTCGTTGACGAAGATAAAGCCATGCACCGGGTCGGTGGAGAGGCTGCCCCAGTTCATGCCGCCCAGGGAGCCCGGGAAACTCAAGGATTTGTCGGTGCCCGGCGCGGTATACAGGCCGTCATAGCGCATGCCCTTGAAGTCGATGCGGCACAGCAACTGGTCGTACGGCGTGGCGCCCCACATGTCCGATTCGGTCAGGGTTTGCGCGCCGATCTGCGGCATGCCGACGGATTTTGGCTGGGTGGGCGAGTAAGGCTCGTTAGGGATGTTGGCGGCCTTGACCGGCACTTCACGCACGTCGGTCAACGGCTTGCCGGTGGCACGGTCGAGCACGTAGATCTGGCCGGCCTTGGTGCCGATCACCACCGCAGGCACCGCCTTGTCGCTGCCCGGTGGGGTGAAGTCGATCAGGCTGGGTTGCATCGGCAGGTCGAAGTCCCACAGGTCGTTGTGGACGGTCTGGTACACCCACTTTTCAGCACCGGTGGAGGCGTCCAGCGCCAGCACGGAAGCGCCGTATTTGTGGTTGAGCTGGGTACGTTCCACGCCATAGATGTCGGTGGACGAACTGCCCATCGGCAGGAAGACCGTGTTCATCAGCGGGTCATAGGACATCGGCGCCCAGCTGTTCGGGGTGCTGCGCACGTAGGTGCTGCCGGCGGTCGGGGCTTGCTTGTCTTCTGGGTTGCCCGGGTCGAAGGCCCAGCGCATCTGGCCGGTGATCACGTCAAAACCACGGATCACGCCGCCTGGCATGTCGGTTTGCACGTTGTCAGCCACGCGGCCGCCGACTACCACGGTGGTTCCGGCCATCAGCGGGGCGGAGGACAGTTGGTAGTAGCTGTCGGGGACATCGCCCAGGCCGGCCTTGAGGTCCACTTGGCCGTGGGTGCCGAAGTCTTCGCAGAACTTGCCGGTGTCGGCGTCGACGGCGATCAGGCGCGCGTCGATAGTGTTGGTCAGCAAACGACGCTGGCACTGTGCACCAGCCGGCACGCTGGCGGCGATGATCGGCGAGCTGTTGGGCTGGGTGGGCGCGGCAATCGGCGCGGTGGCGTCGAAGTAAGCCATGCCGCGGCAACGCTGCCACACCGCTGACTTGGCGTTGACTTCGTTCTTCCACAGCTCTTTGCCGGTGTCGGCGTCGAGGGCGATCAGGTTGTTGTGCGGGGTGCAGATAAACACCTTGTTGCCGACCTGCAGCGGGGTGAGCTGGTCTTCGGCGCCGTTGCCGTCGCTGATGGCCACGTCACCGGTGTGGTAAGTCCAGGCTACTTTCAGCTTGTTGACGGTGTCGCGGTTGATCTGGTCCAGCGCGGCGAAGCGGCTGCCACCTTCGGTATTGCCGTAGTGGGCCCAGTCTTTCTGCGCGTCGGCCGGGGCCACGGGCGTCACGCCCGGGCCTGCGCCGGTAGGGGCGACGCTCGGGTGTGCGACGAACATATTGCCCGCCGCAACGGCCACGCCAACGGCCAATACGGCGGCAACGCCATAGGCGCCACGCGCCGGCTTGCCCGCGAGCAGCGGGTACACCAGCGCTACCACCAAGCCAATCACGCTGAACATGAACAGGCGTGAGAACAGCGGCCAGAACACCAGGCCCACATCCGCCACCGCCCAAATGGCGGTGCCCACCAGGAACGCCGCAAACAGCCACGCCCCTGCAGGCTTGTGCCGGGCAATCAGCACGCCGGAAACCGCCATGGCCAGGCCGCCGATCAGGAAGTACCAGGAGCCGCCCAGGCTGACCAGCCTGGCGCCGCCAACGGCCAGCGCCACGCCGAGCAGGGCGATGACGACGCCCAGGCCCAGCAGGATAAATCTAGAGACGCCAGCGGCGCGCGATGCTCGTTTCATATCGATAAATGCTCGAAGGTGAGAGGGCAAAGACGCGATTTTAGCAAGATAAGTAACTGGTTAGTACATTTAGCTCCGCAATAGACTATTACAGGTAATGCGATGATGCGGTGTGGCCAAATGTCGCCTGGGTGCGATGCGGCTTTTTTTGGCTGCATCGCACGGCGTGCGGTACGCGTCTGTAAAAGACGCTAGACCGTTTTTTTGCTGCGGGACTTTTTTTGCCCGGGTTCGGCGTCGGCGTCCGCCAGTGCATTGCCACCCAGGCTGCGAGTCAGCTCGACGGCCGCCTGTTGGAAGAGTGGGTGAAGTGTCTGCGCTTGCTCGGCGGTCAGGCGGCTGGCCGGGCCGGACAGCACCAGCGCGCCGATCAGGTTTTCGCCGGGGCCAAAAATCGGCAGGGCCATGGAGGAGGCGTGCGGGTCGGTGGCGCCGTGGGAGAAGATCGGCTTGATCATCTTGGCGGCGAGCGAATAAGGCGTGCGCAATGCTTCGGCGCCCGCCGCGCCGTCCATGGGCCGGGTATCGCCCGGTTGCAGGTGCAGGCGCAGGTGGTGCGGGGAGTTCACGCGGTAGAGGCACATCCGATAGGCGCCGTGGCGCACATAGAAAGACGCGGTTTCCCCGGTTTCCTGGGTCAGGCGGTGCAGCAGGGGGGTGATGTGGCGTTCGAGGTCGAGCCCGTCCTGGTACACGGTGTTCAGGCGCATGATCTCGGTGGCCAACTGGTAGCGACCGTCTGCCAGGCGGGTGATCAGGCCGTGGTCTTCCAGGGAGACCATCAGGCGCATGATGGTGCTTTTGATCAGGCCGGTGCGGGCGGCCAGTTCGGCCAGTTCCAGGGCGGTGTCCCCCATTTTGAAGGCGGTGAGCACGGTGAGCACCCGATCGGCCGAGGCCACCCCGGTGACTGCGGGGCGTGGGCGGGTTTTTACCATGGGGGGCTCCTTGTTGGGGGTAGGCTGCAAAATACTGGTATTGGCGGGTGGGGGCAATGTTGGGGTGGTTAGCTGACACCGCGCGATCCAGGTGTGGGAGCGGGCTTGCTCGCGAATGCGGTCTGTCAGGCGACTGGTTTTTATTGGGTGTACCGCGCTTTCTAATAATGTGGGAGCTGGCTTGCCTGCGATGGCTGTGGGCTGGGCGCTATAGATGTTTGGTCGGAGTACATATCCGTTGCTGCGGTAACGGCGGCTATGGGTTCCGCCCTTACGGCGGCTCACTTTTGGAAGGAGCCCAAAAGTAAGCAAAACGCTCTT
>NZ_JACAOY010000014.1:177051-254333 GCF_013385985.1 Pseudomonas sp. B6002
GAATTCCGGCCAGCGTGTTTGATGGGGCGCCTAAGATCAAAATCAAGGTCAAAAGCCAGATCAACAGCCTGGTCCTGCGGTTAGCTTGCGTTCGCGGGTTTGTTGAATTCAGCCGCTTCACTCACTTCTTTCATCTGTTTACGGCCCATCAACAGCACCATCACGGCGCCCGCTGTGCACAGCGCTGCGAGTGGCAGCAGCGCAATGGCGTAGCTGCCTGTAGCGTGATGAATTGTGCCGTAGACGTTGACCATGATCCCGCCACCTATCAGGTTGGCCATCGCGCCGACAGCGGCCAGGCCAGCGGCGGCGGTGGAGGAGGACAGCCAGGTGGAGACCAGTGCCCAGAACGGTCCCTTCATGGAGTACGCACCAATCAGCACCATCGACAGCATCAGCACGGTGGCGACCAAAGACGACGTCACCAGCGCCATCAGCAAGCCGGCGGTGATCAGCAGCAAGGTGGTCGCGGTGTGCCAGCGGCGTTCACCGGTTTTGTCGGAGCTGCGGCCCCACACGATCATCAGGATTGAGGCCAAGCCGTAGGGGATGGCGTTGACCAGGCCGATTTCCAGGTTGTTCAGGCCGAAGGTCTTGAGCAATTGCGGCGCCCACACGCTCATGGTGCTGCCTGCTGCCGAAGCGCCGGAGTAGATCAGGGCCAATACCCAGATGTGTTTGTGGCGCAGCAGTTTCCACAGTGAGATATGCCCGATGGCGGTCTTGCGGCTGCGTTCTTCATTCAGTCGGCTGGTCAGCCAATGACGTTGTTCGTTGCTCAACCAGGTGGCGTGTTCAGGGCGGTCGGTGAGCACGAACAGGCAAGCGATACCCAGCAGTACAGCCGGAATACCTTCAATAATGAACAGCCAATGCCAGCCGCGCATGCCGAACCAGCCGTCCAGGCTCAGCAATAATCCCGACAGGGGCGAGCCGATGAAGTTGGCGCCGGGAATGGCCACCATGAAGATCGCGACCATGCGTCCACGGTAGGCCGCCGGCAGCCAGTAGGTGAGGTAAAGCAGTACGCCTGGAAAGAAGCCCGCCTCAGCCGCGCCCAACAGGAATCGCATGACGTACAGGGAGTTGGCGCCGGTGACAAAGGCGGTGCCGGCGGAGATCAGCCCCCAGGTGATCATGATCCGCGCAATCCACACCCGCGCGCCGAAGCGTTGCAGGGCCAGGTTGCTCGGCACCTCCACCAGGAAGTACGAGACAAAGAACAAGCTGCTGGCAAAGCCGAAGATCGCCGGGGTTAGGCCCAGGTCCTGATTCATCTGCAGGGAGGCCATGCCGATATTGCCGCGGTCGATGATCGCGAGCAGGTAACAAACGATCAGGAACGGCAACAGTCGCCACGCCACCTTGCGCATGGTTGCGCGCTCGAGCGCGCTGATTTCGGTAGAACTGATAGGCATGACTCTCTCCCGTGTTGTTTTTTTTGGAGATAGGTAATGAACCCGCACCCAAAGTGCGGGCGATGTCAGTGTGCGTAGAGGTGGCGGTTGACCACCGCTCGCGGCTCCGGTGCGGTGCCATCCCAGAAATCGATGATTTGTTGCAGCGCCAGCAGACCCACGCGGTCACGCGCTTCAGCGGTGTTGGCGCCCACGTGCGGGGTAGCCACCAGTGTCGGCAAGCCCCACAGCGCCGAGTCCGCAGGCGGCGGTTCGGGGTTGAAGGTATCAAGGCCGGCGCCGGCGATCTGGCCGGTGCTCAGGGCGTGCACGAGGGCGTCGGTGTCGATCAACTCACCGCGTGCCGTGTTGATCAGAATGCTGCCCGGGCGCATGCGCTTGAACTGCGCCGGACCAAAGAGGTTGCGGTTCTGCTCGGTCAGCGGGCAATGCAGGCTGATGATATCGCAGCTCGCCAGCAGCTCATCAACGCTGTCGACACGCTGCACATTGGGCAGGTCTGCGAGATACGGGTCGAATACCTTGACGGTCATGCGCAGCGGGGCCACCAGCTCCATCAGGATCCGGCCAATGGCGCCGAGGCCCACCAGGCCGAGTGTCTTGCCCGACAGCTCGATGCCCACCGACGTGGCTTTGTCCCAATGCCCATCACGCATGCGCGCATCGAGCAGGGCGGTCTGGCGGGCGACGCTGAACATCAGCGCCAGTGCGTGCTCGGCCACGGACTGGGCGTTGGCGCCCAGGGCGATGGTCACCGGGATACGGCGTTCGGCGGCGGCGGCAATGTCGATGGTGTCGTAGCCCACGCCGTGTTTGGCAATGATCTTCAGCGAGGTCGATGCGTTGATCATCTCCCGGGTCAATTTGCCCTGGCGCACGATGATCGCGTCGGGCTGTTCGCGGGCAATGATCGCGGTGAGTTCCTCGGCGGGTGCGTAGGGCGTCGTGGGGATGACACGCACGCCATGGGCGGCGGCGTGGGCCATGGCTTCGACGGTCAGTTCCGGGCCGGTCAGCAGCAGGGTTCGGGTCATTTTGTGCACCTTGGTGTTCTTATCGGTGTGCAGTTGGAGCGCGTTGCAGCGTTCAACAGTGGTTGAAACCTATCATAATGAAATGGCGTTGCAATAAATAAATTTTTAGAGCGGCGCCGGAATACACGCGATATTTTTGGTTAAGTCCTTTGCCCACTGAGATTTAAGGCCTTTTTGGCGTTTGTTTACCGTTGGTGGCAAGCGATCTGACGTCAGCCTGGAGTCTTGTTGATTTCAATTCATGATGTTAATTTTGAAATAGCGTTTCGAAATTAAATAAAAATTAGCAGAGGAATACCCCATGTCCATTGGATTCAGAGTGCTCAAGCAGCAACGCAAAGTCGCTGCCGAATGGGTCGAACGTTATCGGACCGTGCCTGTTGCCAATGTCAGCGACTCGATGAACCGCATGACGGCGGGCGGCGCCAGCCTGCAACCGATGCATCGCTCTGGTGTGCTGGCGGGGCCTGCACTCACGGTCAAGGCGCGTCCCGGGGACAACCTCATGCTGCACCACGCGCTGGATATCGCAGAGCCGGGCGACGTGATTGTGGTGGACGCCGGCGGTGACCTCAGCAATGCGTTGATCGGCGAAATGATGGTGGCTTACGCGATCAAGAAAGGCGTGGCGGGCATTGTCATCAATGGCGCCATCCGTGATGCGGCCAGCATTGGCGCGGGAGAGTTTCCGGTGTTCGCCGCCGGCGTGACCCATCGCGGCCCTTACAAAGACGGCCCGGGCGAGGTCAATGTGCCGATTGCGGTGGGTGGCATGGTGATCGAACCCGGCGACCTGATCATCGGCGACGAAGATGGTTTGCTCTGTGTGCCGTTCGAACAGGTCGGCGAGGTGTATGATCGCGCCTACGCCAAACATGCCGCCGAGCAGAAGCAACTGGAACAGATTGCGCTGGGCGAAAACGACCGCTCCTGGGTCCTGAAATCCCTTGTACAAAAGGGCTGCGAGTTTATTTGAACCCTGCTTCTACCTCCCGCTGGCCCGCGCCGATCCGTGCGCTGAGCCATCGCAATTTCCAGATCTACTTTGTCGGCCAGGGCCTCTCCACCCTGGGCAAGTGGGTGCAACAGGTCGCGCTGTCCTGGCTGGCGTACCACCTGACGGGCTCGGCCGTGTTGCTGGGGGCGATTGCGTTTCTGACGCTGTTGCCTCAATTGCTGGTCGGGCCATTGGCGGGTGCCTGGTCCGACCGGCATGACAAGCGCCGCCTGTTGATGGGCGTACAAGCCATACTGGCGCTGCAATCACTGGCCCTGGCCGTGCTCACCTGGCAGCACTTGATGGGGCGTGAAGTGATCATCGCGATGGCGCTGCTGCTGGGCCTGCTCAACGCACTGGAAACACCCTTGCGGCAAGCCTTGATCGCCAGCTTTGTCGACGACCCCAAGGACCTGCCCAACGCGCTCGTGCTCAATGCCATGTTGATCAACGCGGCACGCTTTATTGGCCCGCCCTTGGCGGGTTTGTTGATTAACTGGAGTGGCGAGGCCGGCTGCTTTTTGCTGACCGCCTTCGCGTTCGGCATGTTGCTGATTGGCCTGGGCAAGGTGCAAAGTCGCGCCCAGGCGCGAGCCCAAGGCTCGACCGGCGAGATCTTTCGTGAAGGGTTGCGTTACCTGTGGGGCACGCGGTCCATTCGGCAACTGCTCATCAGCGTGGTGATGGTCAACCTCCTGGCGTCTTGCTACACGGTGCTGCTGCCGATTCTGGCCAAGCACGTGTTCAGCGGTGACGCACAAACCCTGGGTTGGTTATGGGGCGCAGCCGGTGCGGGTGCGTTTGTGGCCACGATCTTCCTGGCGTTCGCCGGCAGTTCGTCGAACCTGAGCCGTATCATCGCGGCGGGCACGGCTGTTTGCGCGGTTTCATTGTGTGCGGTGGCGGCCGACCCACCTTTGTGGTTCACCCTGGCGGCGCTCGCCGGGCTGGGCTTCGGGATCACCGTGAGTAATGTCAGCAGCAACATGACCCTGCAAAGTGCCGCACCGGAAACGCTGCGGGGCAGGGTGATCGCCTTCTACATCGCCATGCGTTTCGGTTTTGAAGCCATCGGCGGATTATTGGCCGGCCTGCTGGCGGCGGCACTGAGTGTGCAATGGACATTGCTGCTGGCGGGGAGCTTGCTCGGGTTCTATCAGCTAGTCAGTTGGCGCCTCAGCCGTGGGCGCGGCTGAAAACAACCACCGGCCCACGGCGCGTTGTCAGCGGAGCGCGGGTTCTACCTGCTGCAGAAACTGCCCCACACACGCCATGCACGCCTCGCGCTCTTCCACGTGAGGCATGTGGCTGGACTGCTCGAAAATCTGCCAGCGTACGTCAGCGATGCCGTCGGCGAACGGCTGCACGGTCGCCGGGGTGGCTTCATCGTAGCGCCCGGAAATCAGCAGCGTCGGCACCTGAATGCGCGACAGGCGATCGATGATGCTCCAGTGACGCATGCTGCCGATCACGTGGAACTCGTTGGGGCCATTCATGGTGTGGTAGACGGTGGGGTCGTCTTCGATGGCTGCGTCGGTGCGCGCCACCTCGTCGGGCACCGGGTTGAGGCGGCACACATGGCGCGCGTAATACACGTCCGAGGCGGTGCGGTATTCAGCGCTGTCGGTGGTGCCGGCAGCTTCATGCCGTTGCAGAGTGGCCTGCACTTCGGCCGGCAGCGCCCGACGCAGCTCGTCGGCCGCCTCGCACCACAGGCCCATGGAGGCGGGTGAGTTGGCGATGATCAGTGCTTTGAGGCCGGCCGGTTGGCGCACCGCGTGTTCGGCGCCGAGCATGCCGCCCCAGGATTGGCCCAGCAACACGTAGTCGCGGATGCCCAGGTGAGCGATCAGGTTGTTCAGTTCGGCAAGGAACAGCTCCACCGTCCAGAAATCGCGGGTCGCTTCGCGCAGGTGGGTCGAGCGGCCATTGCCGAGTTGGTCGTAGTGCACCACGGCGCGGCCGGTGCTGGCCAAGTCCTTGAAGCTGTCGACGTAGTCATGGGTGCAGCCGGGGCCGCCGTGGGCAATGATCAAGGGCAGGCGCCCTGAATCCAGGTCGCCCGTGACCCGGAACCACGTCCGATGGCCACGGAAATCGGCATAACCTTCACGGACTTGCATGTTCTGTACCTCCTTGGTGAGCAATGAGGTACAGGCTAGCCAAAAGTGCGCGAGAAGGGCACTGGCAAAAATGATAGGTTCTGTAGGCGCCCTTAAGATCGCTATCGCCGGTAAGCCAGCTCTTACACAAGCAGAATGGGGTGCGCCGCGAACCTGTAGGAGCCGGCTTGCCGGCGATGGCGTCCGCAAAATGGCTATCGCCGGCAAGCCAGCTCCTACACTTCGATGGCGTCCGCAAGGTCGCCACCGCCGGCAAGGTCAGAACTTGAAGCGGCCCACCAACCCCTTGAGCTGACCGGAAATATCCGTCAACCGCCCGGAACCGGTCTGCGCCGAATGGGCAAAGCCTTCGACCAACTGCGCATCCGCATGGATCTGCGCGATGTGCCGGTTGATCTCCTCGGCCACCTGATGCTGCTCTTCGGCGGCGGTGGCGATCTGGGTGTTCTGGTCGCGGATCGAATCCACCGACCCGCGGATCTTGTCGAAACTGTCGCGGGCCTGTTGGATGCGTTCCACGCTGGTGTGGGACACCAACAGGCTGCCCTGCATCTGCTGCGTGACTTCCTGGGTGCGGCGAGCAAGGTTGCCCAGCAGGCTGTCGATCTCGCCGGTGGAATCGGCGGTGCGGCGGGCGAGGGCGCGCACTTCGTCAGCCACCACCGCAAAACCACGGCCCTGGTCACCGGCGCGGGCCGCCTCGATTGCCGCGTTGAGCGCCAGCAGGTTGGTCTGTTCGGCAATCGAGCGGATGGTGTCGAGGATGGTGTTGATGTTTTTGCTGTCCTGCTCCAGCTGCTGCATGGTCTGGGTCGAGCGCTGCAGGTCTTCACTCAACTTGAGCACGCTGCCGGTGGCTTCGCCGATGTGCTGCTGGCCGTCATGCACGTCGCGGTAGCCTTCGTCGGCACTCGACGCGGCAGCGCTGCAGGAGCGGGCCACTTCGTTGGCGGTGGCGACCATTTCATTGAACGCGGTGCTCACCAGTTCCACGGCTTCCCGCTGGCGCCCGGCCGCCTGGTTCATGTTGTGCGCCACCTCGCTGGTGTCGGCGGCGGCGGTCTGCAGGTCGGAGGACGCGTTGCCGATGCGCTGCACCAGCTGGGCAATCATGCTCAGGAACTGGTTGAACCAGCCCGCCAGGCTCGCGGTTTCGTCCTTGCCCTCGACCTTGAGCTGGCGCGTCAGGTCACCTTCACCTTCGGCAATCTCCTGCAGGCCGTCGGCAACCCCGCGGATCGGACGCACGATCACCCGGGCAAAACTGGCACCGACAATCGCAAAGATTACCGCCAGCACCGCCGCGATGGCGGCGATCAACCAGGTGAGGCTAGCGGCCTGGGCCATGACCTCATCGCGCTTGATCAGGCCGATAAAGCGCCAGCCCAGGTCTTTGGAACTGACCACGTTGGCCATGTAGGTCACGCCGTTGATGTCGATCTGGGTCACGCCATCGCCACGCTTGGCCAGCTCGGCGTAATTGGCGCCCAGGTCAGCCAGGGGCTTGAAGTTGTGCTTGGCATCGCTGGGGTCCACCAGCACGTTGCCGTTAGCTTCGACCAGCATCAAGTAGCCGCTGTCGCCGAGCTTGATGTTGCGCACCAACTCAGTGAGCTGCTTGAGCGACACGTCCAGGCCGACCACGCCAAGGATATTGCCGCTGGCATCGGCCACGGTGTGCACGGTGCCGATCAGCGTCACGTCGTCCGGCGCCCAATAATAGGCGCCGGTGCGCACGGTCTTGCCCGGCGCGGCGATGGCCGCCTGGTACCAGGGGCGCACGCGTGGGTCGTAGTTGTTCAGCTTGGTGTCGTCGGGCCAGCTGGCGTAGCCGCCATCCTTCAAACCCAGGGACAGGTAGGCGGTGCTCGGGTGGCTCTTGGCGAACTGGTCGAAAATCTCCAGCAGCGTCTTGTTGGTCGGGGTGAGGGGGATTTGCGCGGCGTCGGCGCCGGCGTAGCTCTTAAGGTCCTTGGCCGCGACAACGCGCGGGTCCTTGGCCACGTAGTCGACGTTCTGGCTGATGCCGTCGAAGAACTGCTTCATGCCATTGTCGATCTGGCGGATCTCGCGGCCGCTGCTGTCGAGGAAATTGGCCAGGGCCCCCTCGCGCAGGTTCAGCACAACCAGCACCGCGACCAAAATAACCGGGACGCACGCGATGGCGGCAAACGCCCAGGTCAGCTTTTGCTTGATATTCATGACTTCACCTGCGGGTATTTATAATTTTGGCAAGGAGAAAACAGTAGCGTCGAGCGTCGCATGTGTTGTTTTGAGGGGATAGGGCCCATGCGTACCCCCTGTATATCGACTGCGGGGGAACGCACTTTAGGCCGTAAGGCGGGTTTAAACGATACGCTCGCCGCCCAGCGCATCACGCTGCATCGACTGCAGGTTTTTCTCGATGGTTTCGCAGATCGTTTCCATCTGGATCTGGTGTTCGCTGGAATGAAACGGGCTTTGCAGGTCGGTGCCGATGCGCTCGATGGCCAGCAGCATGAAGCCCACCACCGTGGAGGCCAGTGGGGTGAACCAGCCCAGGGATTCCACCAGACCCACCGGCACGATCAGGCAGAACAGCGAAATGAACAGGCGCGGAAAGTACACGTAGGGGTAGGGCAGTGGCGTATTGGCGATGCGCTCCATGCCGCCCTGGGCGTTGGACAAGTCCACCAGCGTCGACTCCAGCCGCGCCAGGCGGATGCTGTCCAGGTGGCCGGCCTTGTATTCCTTGGCGAGCAACGCGGCGGAGCCGGTGAGGATGTCATTGGCAAAGTTGTTGGTCGCGCCGCTGCGGGCGAACTCCTCTGGCGGGATAAACGCACGCACTTCGTCGGGGCACGGCTGGCCCTTGAGGTGGGCGGCCAGGCAATTCACATAGGCCACATGGCGGCGCAGCAGGGTGGCCTTGACCGGGTTGGCCTCGCTGCCGTCATCGTCCAGCAGGGTCAGCACCTGGCGCGCAAGGCTGCGCGAGTTGTTGACCATCGCGCCCCACAGCGTGCGTGCCTCCCACCAACGGTTGTAGGCGCTGCTGTTGCGAAAACTGATCAGCACCACCAGGGCCGAACCCAGCAGGGTCAGTGGCATCAGCGGCAGGTTGATCTTGGCGTTGAGGAACAGCATGAAATCCACCGTCACGGCGATGTCCCACAACAACAGCCAGAACAGGGCCCAGCCCACGTAGCCCATGGTCTTGATGATCAGGCGGTACTTCTTGAGGATGGCGGCTTTCAAACGAGAACCTCGCGGCGGTTGGCAACAGTGCCTTAGCTCGGACGCAGGTTCATGCACAAAGGTTCGACGCCGCTGAATCGTTTCTACTGCCCGGCCGCCAAGGGTTCGATGATATGCGGCCCCTCGTGGCGCGGGTTGCCCACCGCACAGTCCACCTTGAACCACTCAAAAACGTCCGAGGGCTCGCCCTGCAACAACACCATCTGCTCGGCGCGGCCGCGCGGCGTCGCCGGGTCCAGCCATTCTCGGGCAAGCGTGGGGTTCAACACCACGGGGCGGCGATCATGGATGTCGACCATACCGCCGGCGCTGTCGGCGGTGATGATCACAAACCCGTCGTGTTCGCCCGCGCCCTCATCGGCGTCGGGCAATTGGCCGATGGCCGCGCAGAGCACGGGCGCGCCATCGCGTCGACGAACCAGGTAGGGCTGTTTTTTCGGGCCGCCTTCATCCACCCATTCGAACCAGTTGTCGACCGGGGCGATGGCCCGGTGTGGCCAGATCGCCCGAAAGAACGCGCCATTCGCGACTTTTTCCACACGGGCATTGATCGGCGGCGCGCGGTCCTTGGCCCAATGCGGGCGCCAGCCCCAGCGCACACGGTCGGCATGCAACACCGCCTGCTCCAGGTGCAACAGGGCAACCCCTGTCGAGGGCGCCACGTTGTAGCGCCCAAGCGGTTGCTCGCCCACGCTGTTGACCAGGGCATTGGGCATGCTCAAGGCCGCCACGAAGTCATGGATACCGCGGTACTGCGAGAGTCGTCCGCACATGGCCGCTTCCTCCGGCTGAACCCTGAGCGTAGACGCTGTTGCAGTGGCCGTTATTCGATGGGGTATTTCCTAAACGCCGGGTGCTCCTCCAGCCGCTCGGCATGGCGCTTCAGGTGGGGGAACGCATCCGCCCTGACCACCGACGCCACGGTGAACTGGCTGAACGACCAGGCGACGGCGGCCGTAATCGACGCCTGGGTCAGTGCCTCACTGTCAGGCAGTTGTTTTTCCAGCAGCGAGTAGGCCGCCAGCAATTGGCCGCTGACCCGATCCAGCCACGGTGCATGCTGTTTCTCGGCCGGGCGCAGGTTGTGTTCATAGACGATCTGCACGCTTTTCTCGCAGGCCGCCAGGGCCAGGCCCAGCAACTGCAAGTCACGAGCGCGGGCGGCGGGCGCCTGGGGCAGCAGCTTTTTGTCGGCTGGGGCGAGGGTTTCCAGGTAGTCGAGGATCAGGCTGGAATCCATCAGCACCGTGCCGGCGTCCAGCACCAGGGTCGGGGCCTTGACCACCGGGTTGATCTGGGCGAACTCATTGAAGGTGCGAAACACCGACAGCGGTTCATGCACGAATTCCACGCCGTACAGCTCCAGGGAAATGGCCACGCGGCGTACGTAAGGCGAGTCCAGCATGCCGATCAGTTTCATGAAGCCTCCATTGCTTACAGTGACGGGCTCAAGAGAGTAAGGGCTCAGGATCGGCGTGCGCAATGGCCTCGTGCAGGGCTTGATAAGCCTCCACCAACTGCTCCAGATTGAATGCCAGGTTGCGCCCGCTGGGGTTGGGCAGCACCCACACCGCTGCGCCGCCGAAAGCCTGTGGCTGCAAACCCCAGGCGATGTCGCGCTGGCCTGACAGCGCGCTGTAGCCGGCCTTGCCCAGGAACGCCACGAAGCGGGGCGCGCAACGGCGGATTTTCTGTTCGAACGCTGCTGCTGCATCCTTGAATTCATGCCGTGCCAACTCGCCCGCGCTTGCTGTGGGCCGCTCCACCACGGTAGTCAGGCCGCAGCCGTAGTGCAACAGCGTGAGGCCATCCTGCGGGTGGAATTCATGGGGCGTGAAACCGGCGAGGTGTAAGGTGCGCCAGAAGCGGTTGCTGCGATTGGCAAAATGCAGGCCCAGGGCGGCGGAGCCCTTGCCGGGGTTGATGCCGCAGAACAGCACGTCCAGGTGGTCGGCGAGGATGTCGTCGAGGCGGTCGTTCATGTCGGGTCTACCTGCAAATGGGTCAGCAGCCACGCCGTGAAACTGCGCGCCAGCGGGTCGTGCTCGCTGTCGCGATGGGTCAGCAGCGCCCAGCTCGGCCCACGGATTGTCGCTTCCACCAAGGGCACGAGCAGGCCGTCTTGCTGCGCTTGGCGGCACAGCAACTGGCTGACCAGGCCAATCCCCAGGCCGGTGCACACGGCGTCCAACAACAGGCCAGGGTCGGAGAAGTTCAGTCCCTGGTCTTGTTGGCCCACATCAATCCCGGCTTCCACCGCCCAGTGGCTCCAATCCATTTCGCGCTCGCCGTGCAGGGTGGTGCGTTGCTCTTTGGGCTGCTCCAGCACGCGCGGGTGGCAGGCGGGAAACAAGCGATCGGCATGCAGCACCCGGAAGCTGCATTCGGCCTGGGAGCTGATGTCGTCGCGCACCGCCAGGTCGATGGTCTGGCTGACCATGTCGGGCACTTCGTCGGTGCTGAAGATCCACAGGTCGACTTCCGGGTGTTGCCGGCGAAAATCCGCAAGCCGCGGCAACAGCCAGTGACGCGCAAAGGTGGGTGTGGTGTTGAGCACCAGTTGGTTGGGTTTGCGGTACTGCCCCAGGCGCCGCACGCCCACCGCCAGTTGCTGTAACAGGGCCTGGGTGGTGCTGAGGAAATCGTGACCGGCGTCGGTCAAGGCCACGCTGCGCCCGCTGCGAAAAAACAGCGGTTGTTCCAGGTACGCCTCCAGGCTGCGGATCTGCTGGCTAATCGCCGATTGGGTCAGGTGCAGTTCTTCGGCAGCCTTGTGGAAGCTGCCCAGCCGGGCCGCGGCTTCGAAGCCGCGCAGGGTGCCGAGGGGCGGCCAGTGGTTGAGCATGCTGATAAGTTCCTCTAATCAGTTTTCTACAAAATCCATCGTTTGTCCGGCTTTGCAGCCCGCCATAGCATGTACGCCAAGACTCCGTGGGCAGTTTTAACTGAACACAATGACTTAACTGAAGGGTACTTGTCATGCAGCAGAATGCAATGCAAAGCAATGGTTGGTGGATGCCTGCGGAGTGGGCTCGGCACGCGGCGACCTGGATGGTCTGGCCGCATAACCGCGCCTTGTGGGAAACCACCTGGGGCGTGACCCTGGCGCAGGTGCAGCAGGATTTCGCACGGGTCGCCAATGCGATCGCCCGCTTTGAACCGGTGAAGATGCTGGTCGATCCGTCCGCAGTCGCGGGCGCCAGGGCCCTGTGCGGTCCCGGCATCGAACTGATCGAGCAGGCCGTCAACGACAGCTGGTGCCGCGACTCCGGCCCGAGCTTTGTCTGTCACCCGCAACTGGGTACGGCCGGGGTGAGCTGGCGCTTCAATGCCTGGGGCGGCAAGTCGGCCCATGACCTGGACGAAAGCCTGGCGCGCCGGGTGCTCAATCACCTGGGCCTGGAGTGCTTCGGCACGCCGCTGAGCAACGAAGGCGGGGCGATCCATGTGGACGGCGAGGGCACCTTGATCACCACCGAATCGGTGCTGCTCAACCCCAACCGCAACCCCGGCGTGACCAAAGCCGAGATGGAGGCGATTTTTGCGCGGCTACTGGGCATCAAGAAGACCATTTGGCTGCCCGGCGACCCGAACTACGTCACCGGCGACATGACCGACGGCCATGTCGACGGTGTCTGCGCATTCGCCCGTCCCGGAGTGTTGCTGGTCGATGCGACCCATGATCAGGGCTCTGTCTACGCCGAGGTGGTGCGGGAAAACCGCCGCGCCCTGCAACTCGCCACCGACGCCCAAGGCCGGCATTTCGAGCTGATCGACTTGTATGAAGCCACCGACGCGGTCGACACCGAGGCCGAGGTGTTCTGCGCGTCCTATACCAATTTCTACATCGCCAACGGCGCAATCATCATGCCGGCCTATGGCATTGCTGCCGATCAGGTGGCGGCCGAGGTCCTGGCCGGGGCGTTCCCGGGGCGCGAAATCGTGCCGGTGCAGATCAACCACCTGGCCCATGGCGGCGGTGGCGTGCACTGCATCACCCAACAACAACCTGCGGGGGTGCAGCCATGAGCCTGCTGACGATTGCGACGACCCAGATGCCTTGCACCTGGGACTTGCCGGGCAACCTCGACCGTGCCGAGCAATTGGTGCGAGAGGCGGCGGCGCAGGGCGCCCAGGTGATCCTGTTGCAGGAGCTGTTCGCCACGCCGTATTTCTGCATCGAACAGCATCACAAGCACCTGGCGCTGGCCGAGGAATACCAGCACAGCGGCGTGCTCAAGCGCTTTGCCGCGTTGGCCAGGGAACTGGGTGTGGTGCTGCCGCTGAGCTGGTTCGAACAAGCCGGCAATGCGTTCTTCAATTCCCTGAGCGTGGCCGATGCCGACGGGCGATTGCTCGGCGTGTACCGCAAGACTCATATTCCGAATGCCATCGGCTATCAGGAGAAGGAGTATTTCAGCCCCGGCGATACGGGTTTTCGCGTGTGGGACACGGCCTTCGGACGCCTCGGCGTGGGTATCTGCTGGGACCAATGGTTTCCCGAAACCGCCCGTTGCCTGGCCTTGCAGGGTGCCGAGGTGCTGCTGTTTCCCACGGCCATCGGCTCGGAACCGGGCTGCGCGACCCTCGATTCCCGCGACCATTGGCAGATGACCATGCGCGGCCACGCGGCGGCGAACCTGTTGCCAGTGGTGGCGGCCAACCGCGTCGGGCGTGAAGTGGCGACCACAGATCCTGCCTTGCAAATGGACTTCTACGGCTCGTCGTTCATCTGCAACCACAAGGGCAAGCTGCTGGCCGAGGCCGATCGCGACAGCACCGGCGTGCTCGTGCACAGCCTGGACCTGTCTGCCATGCGCGAAGACCGCCTGACCTGGGGCATCTTCCGCGACCGCCGCCCGGAAATGTACGGCGGCCTACTCACCCTGGATGGGCGCCCATCATGAAACGTCTATTGAGTTGCGTACTGATGCTCACGAGTGCCTGCGCCCTGGCCGACGACAAAACCCTGAGGCTCTACAACTGGGCCGACTATTTTGCCGCCGACACCTTGGCCAAGTTCACGGCCGAGACTGGTATCCAGGTGATCTACGACGTGATGGATGGCAGCGAAACCCTGGAAGCCAAGTTGATGGCGGGCGGCAGCGGTTACGACTTGATCTTCCCCGGTGACACCGTGGCCGAGCGCCTGATGCGGGCGGGCAGCCTGCAACCGCTGGACCCTGCCAAGCTCACCGCGTTGAACGATATCGAACCGGGTCTGCAAACGCTGCGCACCCATTACGTCAATTCGAACAAGGCAACGGTGCCCTACACCTGGGGCACCATTGGCCTGACCTACAACACGCGGCAGATCGAGCAGCGCTTGCCAAACGCGCCGGTCAACAGCCTGGACCTGCTGTTCAAGCCTGAGCTGGCGGCCAAATTTGCTGATTGCGGCATCTCGCTGATCGACTCGCCGGACGAGGTGTTGGCCGTGGTGCTCAACTACCTGGGCCGCGACCCGCGCAGTGCCAAGCGTGAAGACCTGGCCGCCGCCAGCGAATTGCTACTCAAGCTGCGCCCTTACATCCGCAAGTTCCAGTCGCAACCGGTCACCGACCTGGTCAACGGCAACCTGTGCCTGTCCCTGGGCTACAGCGGCGACATGACCCAGGCCCAGCGCGCCGCCGACGCTGCCGGCAAGCCGGTGAACTTTGGTTATCACATCCCCCGCGAAGGCACGACGGTGTGGATGGACACCATGGCCATTCCCGTTGACGCCAAGCACCCGGAATACGCCTACGCGTTTATCAACTTCGTGATGCGTCCGGAAAACATGGCCGCCATCACCAACTTCACCGGTTACCCCACGGCCAACGCCAAGGCCCGGCCGGAGGTGGAGGCCAGCATGCGCGACAACCCCGACATCTACCCGGACGCGGCCACGTTCGAACGGTTGATCGCCGGCAAGGACATCCCCCAGGCGGACATGCGTGCACGGATGCGCGTGTGGACTAAATTCAAAACCCAACAATGAACGTTTTTCAATTCAATACCGTATGCAGGAACCACCATGCCAACCCGTCGTACCTTCATCAAACAAGCCAGCGTGGTCTGCGCCATGACATTGCTCACTACCCACGTGCGAGCTGCCGTCAAAGGCCGCTTCTACATGCCCGACGAGGGTGAAAAACACCGCCAGGCGTTCATTGCCTTTGGCGCCCAGGATGCCATCTGGGAAGACTTCACCGCCGACGTGCAGGTCGCGTTGGGCCGTATCGCCAGGGCGATTGCCCAATACGAACCCGTCACCGTGTTCTGCCGCGAAGAAGAACGCGCCCTCGCCGAGCAGCACTGCGGCTTGCGCAATATCACCTTTGTGGAGACCGAACTGGACGACATCTGGATGCGCGACACCGGCGCCAATTTCGTCATCGACGGCACGGGCGGCCAGGCGGCGGTGGACTTCAATTTCAACGGCTGGGGCAACAAGCAGCAGCACGCAGACGACGCGCACGTGGCGGCCCTGGTCGCCGAAGAAACCGGCGCGCGCCACATTCGCAGCGAACTGGTGGGCGAGGGCGGTGCCATCGAGGTGGATGGCCTGGGCACCGGCATCATGACCGAAAGCAGCTGGATCAACCGCAATCGCAACCCCGACTGGAGCAAGGCCGACGTCGAAGCCGAACTCAAGGAGCGCCTGGGCTTGCGCAAGATCATCTGGCTGCCCGGCATCAAGGGCAAGGACATCACCGACGCCCACGTGGATTTCTACGCGCGCTTCGTCGCCCCGGGCGTGGTGCTGGCCAACCTCGACACCGACCCCGAGTCCTACGACCACAAGGTCACCCTGGCGCACCTGGACATCCTCAAAAACGCCACCGACGCCGACGGCCGGCCGCTGACCGTGCACACCGTGTCGCCACCGCTGAACCCGCGCAAAAGCAAGTTCAGCCGGGGCAATGAGGATTTCGCGGCGGGGTACATCAATTACTTCGTGATCAACGGCGCGGTGATTGCGCCAGAGTTTGGTGATGCGGTGGCCGACCGCAAGGCGCTGGACCTGCTCTCGCAGCTCTACCCGAACCGCAGGGTGGTGCAGCTCAATATCGACGCGATCGCGGCGGGTGGCGGTGGCATTCACTGCGTGACCAACCACCAGCCGATGGCTTAGTCGTCCTTGGCCAGCAGCACCTTGGCAAATTCGTCGGAGGCGATGAAGTCCAGGGTCTGGCGCAACTGCGCCGCAGCTTCGCGGCCGAACGCCTGATCGAAGCGTTCGGCCATTTTCAGCGACACCTGCCGGGCCACCGCGTGGGTCTGCACACCGGCTTCGGTCAGCAGCACGCGGCGGGTGCGACGGTCCAGTTCGTCCACGCGCAACTCCACCAGCCCGTCACGCACCAGCGGCTTGAGCGTGTGGCCCAGGGCCGACAGGTCCATCACCAGGTTTTGCGCCAACTCACCCATCTTCGGCGTGCCGGCCTTGGCTATCTGATTGAGCACTGCGTACTGGGTGGCTTTCAAACCGCAGGGGGCATACGCCTCGTCATAGATCTGGCCCAGGCGGCGCGACGTGCGACGCACGGCACCGTTCACGCAGGCGCTGGGGCTCTCGGAGCAAGGCTTCGCAGCTTTCAAGGGCGGATACTCTCTGATACAAAAAACGACGTGGCAATTATGCCGTTCGAACCCTTCAGGACAAGGCTTTTCGGCCCGAACATGCCCTTTCAGATGAAGACTGAGACAGCTTGAAACAAATTAGTTGCGTACGCCACTAAATTCGATATCGTGGCTTATGCCTCTTTGTGACCCGGATGTCGTTGCAAATTCCCCAGGAAGCGCATGGGGCGAGGCGGGAAAAATGGCGCGGCTTTGCCGGCTCGAACATCCAACCCCCTGTCTGGATCACCTCCTATGCTGAGCCTCGTGCGCATCGCGTTGCGGCGCCCCTATACCTTTCTGGTATTGGCCATTTTCATTCTGATCATCGGCCCGCTGGCGGCCTGGCGAACACCCACCGACATCTTTCCCGAGATCCGCATCCCGGTCATCGCCGTGATCTGGCAGTACACCGGCTTGCCGCCGGACCAGATGGCGGGGCGCATCACCTCACCGTTCGAGCGGGTGCTGACCACCACGGTCAACGACATCCGACACATCGAAGCGCAGTCGATGAACGGCTACGGCATCGTGAAGATCTTCTTCCAGCCCGGCGTCAACATCAGTACCGCCAACGCCCAGGTGACCTCGGTGTCCCAGGCAATCCTGCGCCAACTGCCGCCGGGCACCGTGCCGCCGCTGGTGCTCAACTACAGCGCGTCCACCGTGCCTATCGTGCAGCTGGCCTTGTCGGGCCCAGGCCTGAGCGAGCAGCAGCTGGGCGATATCGGCATCAACTCCGTGCGCCTGATGCTCACCACCGTGCCGGGCGCGGCGCTGCCGTACCCGTTCGGCGGCAAGAGCCGGCAGGTGCAGATCGACCTCGACTCGGCGCGCATGCAAGCCCGTGGCCTGTCGGCGCAAGACGTCGCCACCGCCCTGGCCACCCAGAACCTGATCACCCCGGTGGGCACGCAAAAGATCGGCAGCTACGAGTTCAACCTGCAGTTGAACAACTCGCCGTCGGACTTCCATGACCTGGAAAACCTGCCGATCAAGACCGCCGACGGCACCACCGTGCTGATCCGCGACGTGGCCACGGTGCGCGACGGCAACCCGCCACAAACCAACATCGTGCACGTGAACGGTAACCGTTCGGTGCTGCTGACCGTGCTCAAGACCGGTTCAGCGTCGACCTTGGGCGTGATCGCCGGGGTCAAGGACAAGCTGGCCGACAACAAGGCCGCGTTGCCGCCCAACCTGAACATCGACCTGATCGGTGACCAATCGCTGTTCGTGCGCTCGGCCATCGGCGGCGTAGCCCGTGAAGGCTTGATCGCAGCGGCGCTGACCAGCCTGATGATCCTGCTGTTCCTCGGCAGTTGGCGTTCCACCGTGATCATCGCCACCTCGATTCCCCTGGCGATCCTGGCCTCGATTGCCACGCTGTCGGCCCTGGGCGAAACCCTCAACATCATGACCCTCGGCGGCCTGGCACTGGCCGTGGGGATCCTGGTGGACGACGCCACGGTGACCATCGAAAACATCAACTGGCACCTGGAGCAGGGCAAGCCGGTGGAGACGGCGATTCTTGACGGTGCGGCGCAGATCGTGACCCCGGCGTTTGTCTCGCTGCTGTGCATCTGCATCGTGTTCGTGCCGATGTTCTTCCTCGACGGCGTGGCGCGCTTCCTGTTCGTGCCGATGGCCGAAGCGGTGATCTTCGCGATGATCGCCTCGTTCATCCTGTCGCGGACCCTGGTGCCGACCCTCGCCAACTACCTGCTCAAGCCCCACGTGCACGGCGAAGACGGGCATGCGCCGTCGCGCAACCCGTTGGTGAAATTCCAGCGCGGGTTCGAGCGGCACTTTGAAGCGTTCCGCGAGCGCTACCACGGCGTGCTCGACACGGCCTTGCATCATCGCCGCGCAGTGGTGGTGGGCTTGCTGGCGTTTGTCGCGGTGTCGTTTGCGCTGGTGCCGTTTTTGGGCCGCAACTTTTTCCCCGAGGTCGACTCCGGGCTGATCCTGTTGCACGTGCGTGCCCCGGTGGGCACACGAGTGGAAAGCAATGCGCACCTGATCGCCGACATCGAGAATTCGATCCGCCGCAAGATCCCGGGCGAAGACCTCAAGGCCCTGGTGGACAACATCGGCCTGTCCATCAGCGGTATCAACGTGGTGTACAACAACACCGGCACCGTGGGCTCCCAGGACAGCGACATTCAGATCAGCCTCAACGAAGGCCATCGCCCGACCGCCGAATACATGCGCGAGCTGCGCGAAAGCCTGCCACGGGAATTCCCGAGCGCGGTGTTCTCGTTCCCGGCGTCGGACATCGTCGGGCAGATCCTCAACTTCGGTTCATCGGCGCCGGTGGACGTGCAAGTCACCGGGAACAACCTGGCCGCCAACTTCACCTACGCCAGTGCCTTGCTGCGCGATATTCGCCGCGTGCCGGGGGTGGTGGATGCGCGTATCCAGCAGTCGCGGCAGTTGCCCACGTTCAACATCGACGTGGACCGCACCCGTGCGCAACTGGTTGGCCTGACCGAGCGTGATGTGACCAACAGCCTGGTGGTCAACCTGGCTGGTTCCAGCCAAGTGGCGCCGACGTTCTGGTTGAACCCGGCCAACGGCATTTCCTACCCTATCGTCATGCAAACCCCGCAGTACAGCCTGGAAAGCCTGGCGGCCCTGCATAACCTGCCACTCAGTGGCAGCGCCGGCGCGGCCACCGATCAGACCCTGGGCGGCCTGGCCACTATCCAGCGCAGCCACAGCAACTCGGTGATCACCCAGTCGGATATCCAGCCGGTGGTGGAAGTGCTCACTGCGATCCAGGGTCGTGACCTGGGCGCCGTGGCGGCCGATATCCAGAAGATCATCACCGCCCACGCCAGTGAAGTGCCCACCGGTTCCAAGGTGCTGTTGCAGGGCCAGGTGCAGACCATGAACGCCGCGTTCAGCGGCTTGTTGTTCGGCCTGCTGGGGGCGGTGGTGCTGATCTACCTGTTGATCGTGGTCAATTTCCAGTCGTGGAGCGACCCGTTCGTGATCATCACCGCCTTGCCGGCTGCCTTGGCGGGGATCGTGTGGATGCTGTTTGTCACCCATACGCCGCTGTCGGTGCCTGCGCTGACGGGGGCGATCATGTGCATGGGCGTGGCCACCGCCAACGCCATCCTGGTGGTGAGCTTCTGCCGCGAACGCCTGGCGGTGCATGGCGATGCCGTGCAGGCTGCATTGGAAGCCGGCTTTACCCGGCTGCGGCCGGTGTTGATGACCGCCATTTCGATGATCATCGGCATGGCGCCCATGGCCCTGGGCCTGGGGGAGGGCGGCGAGCAGAACGCGCCGCTCGGCCGTGCGGTGATTGGCGGCCTGGCGTTTGCCACCATCGCCACGCTGATTCTGGTTCCGCTGATTTTCAGTCTTGTCCACGGGCGTCGCCAGCACGCCACGCTGGCGACCACCGTTACCCAAGGGGTTTGACATGTCCGTTTCTCTTTCTAAACCGAAGTCTTCCCGTGGGCTGCTCTGGCTGATCGTCGGCGGGGTGTTGGTGGTTGCCATCGTGGGTGTGGGCATCGGCGTGCGCGCCAATGAATCCCGTGACCTCAAAACCTGGACCGATGCGCAGGCGCTGCCCAGCGTGAAGTTGATCAAACCGTTGGTGCAGGCCCAGGGCCCGGTGCTCAACCTGCCGGGGCGCATGGAAGCCTATTCCCGTGCGTCGATCTTTGCGCGGGTCAACGGCTACCTCAAATCCTGGAACGTCGACATCGGCACCCGGGTGAAAGCCGGCCAGGAGCTGGCTGAAATCGACACCCCGGAACTCGACCAGCAACTGCTGCAGGCCCGTGCCACCTTGGCCTCGGCCCAGGCCGATGCGCACCTTGCCGAAACCACCGCCAAGCGCTGGCAGGCGATGTTGGCGACCGACTCGGTGTCGCGCCAGGACGTGGACGAGCGCACCGGTGACCTGACCGCCAAACAAGCCAAGGTGGCGGCGGCCAAGGCCAATGTCGACCAGTTGGTGGCGACCAAGGGCTTCCAGCGCCTGGTGGCGCCGTTTGCCGGCGTGGTCACCGCGCGCAGCACCGACGTGGGTGCGCTGATCAGTGCCGGTGGCGCTGCCGGCAAAGAGCTGTTCGCCGTGGCCGACGTCAGCCGCCTGCGCGTGTACGTGCAGGTGCCGCAGACCTTTTCGCCGCAGATCCGCGAAGGCACCACGGCGCGCCTGAGCGTGCCGGAATACCGCGGCGAAACCTTCACCGGCAAGGTGATCGCCACTGCCGACGCGGTCAATGCCGCCTCCGGCAGCACCCTGGTGCAACTGCTGGTGGACAACCCGGGCGGGCGCCTGCTGCCGGGCGGCTACACCAGCGTGCAGTTCGACTTGCCGGTGCAAGCCGATGTGCTGCGGGTGCCTTCCAGCGCCCTGGTGTTCGATGACCACGGCATGCGCGTCGCCACCCTCGACAGCACGGATCACGTGCGCTTCAAGACCGTCAGCATTGCCCGCGACTTTGGCGACAGTGTGGAAATTGCCAGCGGCCTGCAAGCCGACGAACGTGTGATCGACACACCGCCCGATGGCCTGGCCGACAACGACGCGGTGCAATTGGCGGCCGCTCCCGCCGAGGTCAAACCCCATGGCTAAGCGCACTTTCTTCGGCCTGGTCGCCACCTTGAGCCTGGGGGCGTGCTCGTTGGCGCCGCCGCTCAAGGTGCCCGAAACCCCGGTGGCGGCACAGTTTCATACCCAGGCCCCGTGGACCGTCGGCACCCCCAACGACCAGGCCAGCCGCGATGGTTGGTGGCACATCTACAACGACCCGCAGCTGGACGCGATGCAGCAGCAGTTGCTGAAAAACAACCCCGACCTGAGTGCGGCACTGGCCCACTACGAGCAGTCCCAGGGCTATGTGGCCCAGGCGCGTTCGGGGCTGTTCCCGACGGTGTCGGCCATCGGCAACGGCCAGCGTATTCGCCAGTCCGACACCAAGCCGCTGCGTTCGGCCACCTCGCCAAATGTCTACAACTCGGCCACCCTGGGCCTGGAAGTCGACTATGAAGTGGATCTGTGGGGCCGCGTGCGCGACACCGTCGCCGCCGGCACCAGCGACTCCGAAGCGGCCAAGGCCGACCTCGCGTCGGTGCGCCTGAGCCTGCAGGCGCAATTGGCCGACAGCTACATTCGCCTGCGCGGCATCGACTGGCAGAACCAACTGCTGGAACAGACCCGCGACGCCTACGCCAAAGCGTTGGGCCTGACCGAAGGCCTGCACGGCGGCGGGATTGTCTCCGGCCTCGACGTGGCACGGGCGCGCACGCAGCTGTCCACGGTCAAGTCGCAGTTGAGCCAAAGCCTGGTACAGCGCGCAGTGCTGGAGCATTCGATTGCGGCGATGCTGGGGGAGTCGGCGTCGACCTACTCGGTGGCGGTCAACGTTGCGCCGATTGCCTTGCCGAACGTGCCCACCGGTGTGCCGTCGAACCTGCTGCAACGCCGGCCGGACATCGCCGCCGCCGAACGCCGCATCGCCGCAGCCAACGCACGTATCGGCGTGGCCAGGGCCGCGTGGTTTCCGCAGATCACCTTGAGCGCCCAGGGCGGCTATCAGAGCGATGAGTTTGCGCGGCTGCTCAGCGCGCCCAACCTGTTCTGGGCCATCGGCCCGTCACTGGTGGGCACGCTGTTCGACGGTGGTGCGCGCCAGGCGCAGGTCGACATTGCCAAGGCCGCCACCGATGAAGCCGCCGCCAAATACCGGGGCGTGGTGTTGGGGGCGTTCGAACAGGTGGAAGACAACCTCTCGCAGATCGCCGGGCTGGGCAGCGCCCTGGACGACCAGCGTGATGCAGCGGCCGCTGCGCAGTACGCCGAGGACCTTTCCACCGCGCGTTATCGCCAGGGCGCCGTGGCCTACCTCGATGTGGTGACCGCCCAAGTGGCTGCGCTGGAAGCCAAGCGCACGGTATTGCAACTGCAAACCCAGCAATTGAGCGCTAATGTGGGCCTGATCAAGGCACTGGGTGGCGGCTGGAACGTGGCGCAACTGGCGGCGTCGAACCCTATTCAACCCAAGGAGCAGTAACGATGACTGACTACGTACCCCCGAAAGTCTGGACCTGGGACACCGAAAGCGGCGGCACTTTCGCCAGCATCAACCGGCCCATCGCCGGAGCGACCCACGAGCAGGAATTGCCGGTGGGCAAGCACCCGCTGCAACTGTATTCACTGGCCACGCCCAACGGGCAAAAGGTCACCATCCTGCTTGAAGAACTGTTGGCCCTGGGGCACAGCGGCGCGGAATACGACGCCTGGCTGATCAAGATCGGCGATGGCGACCAGTTCGGCAGCGGCTTTGTGGGTGTCAACCCGAACTCCAAGATTCCCGCACTGCTGGACCGCAGCGGCGCCACGCCGATCCGGGTGTTCGAGTCGGGAGCGATCCTGCAATACCTCGCGGAGAAGTTCGGTGCGTTCTTCCCGACCGAGCCGGCGGCACGTGCTGAATGCCTGTCGTGGCTGTTCTGGCAAATGGGCAGCGCGCCATACCTGGGCGGTGGTTTCGGGCATTTCTACGCGTATGCGCCGAGCAAGATGGAATACGCGATCAACCGCTTTGCCATGGAGACCAAGCGCCAACTGGATGTGCTCGACCAGCGTTTGGCCGTGAGCGAATACATTGCCGGGGATGAATACACGATTGCCGACATCGCGATCTGGCCTTGGTACGGCGGCCTGGTGAAGGGCCGGTTGTACGGCGCGGCGGAGTTCCTGTCGGTGCATGAATACAAGCATGTGCTGCGCTGGGCGGACGCCATCGAGGCACGGCCTGCGGTACAGCGTGGACGCCGGGTGAACCGCGTGTCCGGCGAACCGCACGAGCAACTGCGCGAGCGCCACGACGCCAGCGACCTGGATTGAATATCTGCCTGCAGGCGCCTCGGTGCATCAGGTACACCGGGTAGAGGCCATCGCCGGCAAGCCGGCTCCTACAGGTGACTGCGCGCGGCCGCCTTTTTGTAGGAGCCCGGCTTGCCGGCGATGCAGGCGGCTCGGTGTATCAGGCAAAATCGGTTGCGCGGGAAACGCTTTCCCAGGCGCTGATCTCGGCTTGCAACGCCGTGAGCTTGGCCGTCACATGCTCCACCGCGTCATTGCCCAGCAGCAAATGCGCCGGTGGCTCGGCGCTTGCCACTACCTGCATCATCGCCAGGGCGGCTTTTGCCGGGTCGCCGTCCTGCCGTCCGCTGCGGGCGTGTCGCGCTGCTCGCACGGCATCAAACGAGGCGTCGTAGTCGGCGATGCTGCGTTCGGCCCTGACCATCGAACGACCCGCCCAATCGGTGCGAAAGCCCCCCGGTTCAATTGCGGTGACGTGAATGCCGAATGGCTTCACCTCCTTGCCCAGCGCCTCGGAGATGCCTTCCAGCGCAAACTTGCTGCCGTGGTACACGCCCAGGCCGGGGAAGGTGGTCAGGCCGCCCATCGAGGTGATGTTGAGAATATGCCCGCGACGGCGCTTACGCATAAACGGCAGCACCGCCTGAATCATCGCCACCGCGCCGAACACGTTGACTTCAAATTGCTGGCGTACATCGTCCAGGGACGACTCTTCCAGTACGCCCTCAAAACCGTAGCCGGCGTTGTTGACCAGTACATCAATCGCGCCAACGTTCTTTTCGATCTCGGCCACCACGGCCGGGACAAACAGGCTGTCGGTGACATCCAGCAAGCGTGCAAAGGAATAGCCAGGTTTGATGCGGTCGAACGCGTCGATGGCCTCCGGCGTGCGCACGGTGCCGACGACGCGCTCGCCGGCAGCCAACAGGGCCTCGGCCAGGGCTTTGCCGAAGCCGGAACTGATACCGGTGATAAGCCAGGTTTTCTGGGGTTGTGCAGGCATGGTGATCTCCCGTGAGTGTGCCTGGGATCTTTCTCCGTTAAGGCCAGGCACACAATCGGGCAGACGCTGCTCAGGCTTTGAAGCCGTGCTTCACAATGTTTACTTGTAGCGCTGTTCAAACATCGCCACTTGCTCGGGTTTGATCAGCTCGAAGGGCACCCAGACTTCTGGCTCGATGGGCTCACCCTTGATCATCCGGATGGCCGCCTGCACGGCCTGGGTCGCCTGAGCCTTGGGGTCCTGGAACACCGAGGCGGTCAGCAGGCCACGCTTGATGGCCGACAGGCCATCCGGCAAGCCATCGATGCCGATAATCGCCACCTCGCCCTTGGCCTTGCCGGATTGTTGCAGCGCCATGGCGGCGCCGATGGCCATTTCATCGTTGTTAGCGACGATCGCATCGAACTGCGTACCCGCCAGCAGCCAGTTACTGGTCAGGTCCATGCCCTTGCTGCGCTGCCATTCGGCGCTTTGCTGCTCCACCACCTTGATCCCGGGGAATTCCTTGAGCACCTGCCTGGCGCCTTCGGTGCGATCATGGGTGGCGTTTTGCGCGAGGTCTCCCATGATGATCGCCACGTTGCCTTTGCCACCGAGCTTTTCTGCGAGGTAGCGCATTTGCAACTGCCCGGCCTCGATGTCGTTGGAGGCCACGGTGACCACGCCCTTGGGCAGGGTGCGTTCATCCGGGTGGCGGTTGACGTACACCAGCGGCGTCTTCGCGGCGACGGCGGCGCGGGTCATGTTGGCGGTGGCGGCGGTGTCCACCGGCAACACGATCACGGCGTCGACCTTCTGATTGAGAAAGCCTTCGACCTGATTGAGTTGGCGCACCACGTCGCCCTGGGCGTCTTCGAACTGGATCTGCACATCTTGCTGTTTGGCGGCGGCTTCGAGGCCGGTGCGCACATAGGTCATGAAGTTATCGTCGACCCGGGCGATGCTCACACCGATGCGGTAGGCGGCGAAGGTCCATTGGCTGAACAGCAACAACAGCGTGGCAACGAGCAATGAATAGCGATGCATGAGGGTGGTCCTTTTATTGTTATAGGGTGAAGGCCTGGCGGAAACGCTCCAGGGCCAACTCGCTGTCGCCACTGGCCCAGCCTTCCAGCCCGACCACGCCGGTATAGCCCATGGCGTGCAGGGCCCTGGCAATGGCCGGGTAGTGGATTTCGCCGGTGCCGGGCTCCTTGCGGCCTGGCACATCGGCCACCTGGATTTCACCGATGGAACCGCCGGCGCGCTGGATCAGTTCAATCAGGTTTCCTTCGCCAATCTGCGCGTGGTACAGGTCCAGGTTCATCTTCAAGTGCGGGCTGCCCACGGCTTCGATGAGCGCCAGGGTGTCGTCGGCGCGGGCGAAGGGCGTGCCGGGGTGGTCGACCTCGGTGTTGAGGTTTTCCAGCAGGAACACGCGACCGGCGTCCTCTCCCAGGCGGGCGATTTTTTCCAGGGTCTTGCAGGCGCTCAGCCACATGCGCCCGGTGGTCTGGTTGACCGGTTGCACGGGCAGGCCGCCTTCACCCAGGCCGGTGCCGTGCAGGTTGAGGCTGGGGCAGTCGAGTTGCTCGGCGATGCCGATGGATTCGCGGGCGCTGTCGAGCAATTGGCGGATGCCGTCGGGGTCGGTGAGGGTGCCGCTGATGTAGCCGGTCATGGAGGTGAAGTCGGCGCCCGTGGCGGCGAGGGCGCCGATGTCCTTGTCGGTCCAGTTCCAGATTTCCGCACTGAACCCCAATTGATGAATGCGCTTCACGCGCTCGATGAAGGGCAGGTCGAGAAAGACCATTTCGGCGCTGATCGCCAGCTTGAAAGGGATCATGGGCGGGTTCCCTGTACGGCCACGGCCTTGCCGGTTTCGAATGACTCGATACAGGCGCGAGCGATCGCCAGGGCGGCGCGGGCGTCTTCGCCGCTGGCCATCGGCTTGGCGCCCGTGCGCAGGCAGTCGGCGAAATGGTTGAGTTCGGCGATGTAGGCGTCGCGCAGCAGGTCGGTGTCCATGCGTTGGGTGTCGGCCTGGATGCCCTGGGCCAGGTAGCGCACCAGGTCGCAATCGTTGAGGCTGCCCATGCTCAACATGCCTTCGCTGCCAAACACTTCTCCGCGCACGTCGTAGCCGTACACCGCCTGGAAGTTGGCTTCGGCGGTGGCGATGGCGCCGTTGTCGAAGCGGATCGCGACCACGGCAGTGTCGAGGAAACCTTTGCTTTTGAAGGCCGGGGCGATCAAGGCGTCGGCCATCACATAAACCTGCACCGCCTCGGCCCCGGGGTTGAGGTAGCGCAGGGTGTCGAAGTCGTGGATCAGGGTTTCCAGGAAGATCACCCACTGCGGCGAAGCGGCCGGATTGTTCAGTGCCGGGTCGCGGGTCAGCGAGCGCAGCAACTGCGGGGTGCCGATACGGCCGGCAGCGACATCCAGGTGAGCGGTGCGAAAGCTCTTGGCGAAACGCCGGTTGAAGCCGACCTGCAACGGCACCCGCGCATCGGCCGCAGCGGCAATGGCGCGGTCGGCTTCGTCGAGGGTGATGGCCATGGGTTTTTCGCAGAAGATGCCCTTGCCGGCGCGGGCGGCGCTGATCACCAATTCGGCGTGGCTGCGGGCGGGGGCGGCGATGATCACGCCGTCGATGTCCGGATCGTCGAGCAACTGTTGCGGGTCGGTGTAGACCTTGGCCACCCCCAATTCAGCGGCGAGGCGCGCGGCCTGGCCTGGTGTCGGGTCGGCAATCGCCACCAGGCTGGCGCCGAGGATGTGCCGCGCAGCGGTCAGGCCGTGGAAGCTGCCCATGCGACCGGCACCGATCAGACCCAGGCGGATGTTCTGTGTATTCATGAATTGACCCCTTCTTATTGTTGGCCTCAGGACGGTCCTGATGGGCAATGAGGTAGGAGCAAGGGCTGTGCCAATTCATAAGCCACTGATATTTATTGATTAATTAATCTTTATAAACAAAAAGTGTTCATTTAAATGACATGTCTATACTGGCATGTCGAAAATATGAACATGGGTACCCCGGATGAGCATGGCGTTCAGCGTACAAGACCTCGATTACCTCACGGCCCTGGGGCCTGCGGCGCTGAATGACGGCCCCGTTCCAGCCCTGGAGCAGGCGTGGCGAGCATGCCTGGCGGGTGAGGTCGAGCGCCCGGCCGGGGTGCGGCAGGTCATCTGGGATTCGTGGCGGCGCAGCGTCGAGGCGGGGCTCGACCCGGCTGACAGCGCGTATCGCTTTGTCGCCGACGAAGCACTGGCCGCCACCCTGGCCACTCACCGCGTCCTGATCGGCGCCGCCGCGCACGTCATGCATGGGCTGTTGGCCTATAACCCACGCGGGCATATCAACCTCACCGATGCTCGCGGCACCACCTTGTACTTCTGCGGGCTGGATATCACGCCGGTCGGCAGCCGCCTGCTGGAGTCGGTGCAGGGCACCAATTGCACCGGCCTGGCCCTGGCCGAAGACCGCCTGGTGTATGTGCTGGCCGAAGAAAACTTCGCCACGGGCTTGCGCCAACGCCGCATGCACTGCGCCGCCGCGCCGATCAAAAACGCCCAGGGCCAGACCCTGGCGATGCTGACCCTCACGGCCGAGCCTGGCTGGTTTCATTTCCATACCCTGGGCACCGTGCAGGCCGCAGCCGAAGCAGTGTCGCGGCAGATGGCGCTGCACGGTTTGCTGGAAGAGCAGCAAGCCGTGCTCGAAGTGCTCAACGAAGGCCTGGTGGTGCTGGATGAGCGCGGTTGCATCAAGGCGCTCAACCGTTATGCGCGGCAATTGTTCGGCGTGGGCCCGGAGCTGGTCGGCAGCCCGTTCCAGCGTTTGGGCCGCAGCGAGTTGAGCGACGTGCTGGGCGAGCCGGTGCGCGACCTCGATTGCACCTTTCACCTGCAGGACCGCAGCCAGCTCGCCTGCCTGGTTTCGGTGTGCCCGCTGGAGCAGGGCGGGGTGATCGTGTCGCTGCGCGAGAACCGGCGGATCCGCGAGATTACCCGACGTATCATCGGCACCCAGGCCCGCTACACCTTTGAGACCATCCAGGGCGGTTCGCGGGCCATCCACGACGCGTTGCACTTGGGGCGCATCGCCAGTCGCAGCGATTCCACCACCTTGATCCTCGGCGAAAGCGGCACCGGCAAGGAGCTGTTCGCCCAGGCGATTCACAACGGCAGCGACCGTCATAAAGGCCCATTCGTGGCGGTCAACTGCGGTGCGATCCCGCGGGACCTGGTGCAAAGCGAGCTGTTCGGGCATGTGGAAGGCGCGTTCACCGGTGCCACCCGTGGCGGTTCGGCGGGCAAGTTTGAATTGGCGGATGGCGGCACGATCTTCCTGGATGAGATTGGTGACATGTCCTTCGATGCCCAGGTGAGTTTGCTGCGGGTGTTGCAGGAGGGTGAAGTCACCCGCGTGGGCGCGAAAAACTCGCGGCGGGTGGATGTGCGCATCATTGCGGCCACCCATCGCAACCTGAGCCTGGCAGTGGCCGAGGGCGCCTTTCGCGAAGACCTCTACTATCGCCTCAACGTGCTGAACCTCACCGTGCCGCCGCTGCGTATGCGCCGCGAAGACATCCCATTGCTGGCACGGCATTTTCTTGCGCGCTTTGCCCGCTCACTGCGTAAATCGGTGCAGGGTTTTGCGCCGGAGGCGCTGGCATTGCTGTCGGCCTACGGTTGGCCGGGCAATGTGCGCGAGTTGGAAAACAGCATCGAACGGGCAACCAACCTGGCCACGGGTGAGTTGATCCAGGCGAGCGACCTGCCGCTGGAGACCCGCCACCGAGCGCCGGCACGCGCTTATGAGCCGCAGCCTGCCCAAGACCTGAGCAGTCATGAAATGCAGGCGATTGCGGCGGCTTTGCACAGTACCGGTGGCAATATCCGCCTGGCTGCGCGGCAGCTCAACGTGTCGCGGGGCGGGCTGTACAACAAGATGAGCCGCTTGGGCCTGAATGCCGCCGATTTCCGAACAAGCACCCCAGCCCCGTAGGAGCCGGCTTGCCGGCGATGAGGCCATTGTTTTCAGCACATACCTTGAGGCCGCCATCGCCGGCAAGCCGGCTCCTACAAGGGTTTGAGTTGCTTCCAGTCGATGCCGAAGCGCGCCAGGTATTTGCGCAGGCGGTCTGCGTCGTTCGGCTGGGCCTTGGCTTGGCGCGAGACGCCGAACAGGCGGCGGCCGGCGTCGGAGAGGCTGTCGGCCTGCAGGCACACATCGATCACCGCCTTGAGTTGCAGCTGGTCGAACAGGTCCAGGTCGTCGGGCAGAAAGGCCTGCGGCTCGGACAGTCCCCAGGCGTAGCGCAGGCGCCGAATTTCTTCTTCGACCTGGGTTTCATCAATGCGACCGCTGTCGGCCAATGTTGCCATGCGGGTGATCGACGCGGACAGTTCGCGAAAGTTACCCAGCCACGCCGCTTCGCTGGAGCTGGCGAACGCCAGGTAGCGGCGGCGCGCTTCCAGGTTGAAGCGCACGCGGCGGCCTTGTTCGCGGGCATGGCGTTCCAGTTCGAAGTCGAGGTTGGGCTCGATGTCTTCCCGTCGGCCCGCCAGGCCGGGCAGGTCGAATGTCCACAGGTTGATCCGCGCGTACAGGTCTTCGCGAAACAACCCCTCGGCCACGCGCCCGCGCAGGTCGCGGTGGGTGCCGGCGATGATCAGGAAGTCGCTGGCCACTTCGCGGTCGGCGCCCATGGGGTAGAAGCGTTTTTCTTCGATGGCCTTGAGCAGCATCGCCTGTTCGTCCAGGCCCAGCTCGCCGATTTCATCAAGGAACAGCATGCCGCCGTCCGCCGCGCGCAGCAGGCCGTCGCGGGCGTTTTGCGCGCCAGTGAAGGCGCCTTTGATATGCCCGAACAATGCCGACATCGCGCCGTCGCCGCGTAGGGTGGCGCAGTTCACTTCGACGAAACGCCCCTGTACTTGATGGCGGCTGCGCTTGAGTTCAAAGATGCGCCGGGCCAGGAAGGATTTGCCGGCGCCCGTGGGGCCGATCAACAGCATGGGCGCGGTGGAGCGCACGGCCACCCGTTCGATTTGTTCGATGGACGCATTGAACGCGCTGTTGCGCGTGGCGATCCCGGATTTCAGGAAGGCCAGGCCCTCCAGGCGCTGATGGGCAAAACGCGAGGCGATGCGGTCGTAGCGCGACAGGTCGAGGTCGATCAGGGTATGGGTGCCGGTGGCGGGCGCCGTTTCGTCCAGGCGGCGCGTGGGGGAGGTCTGGACCAGTCGCGCTGGCAGGTTGCGCGCCTCGGTCAGCAGGAACCAGCAGATCTGCGCCACGTGGGTGCCAGTGGTGATGTGGACCAGGTAGTCCTCGTGCTCGGTGTCGAAGCGGTAGTTGGCGGTGAAGTCGTGCAGCGCGCCGTACACTTCTTCGAAATCCCAGGGGTTGTTCAGCGGCATCGGGTGCAGGCGCACGTCGGTGTGCGGCGAGACTTGCCCGATGTCGGCGCGTATCCGCTCGGCAATGCTGACGTCGCGGGCGTCGATGTCGTGGATCAGCTCCAGGCGATCAATTTGCAAGTTGTCCTGCTGGCACAAGCCGACGCTGGGGCGCCAATGGTTCCAGCGATTGGCGCCCTTGCCGACGCGATCCAGTTTGGAGCCGATAAATCCGATGGCGACCGTGCGCTTGCGTTTCATGGATAGACCAAAATATAAGTGACGATAGGTAAGGATATGGATGTGATGAAAGGGCTGTCATGGTTTTTTCGTAGAGATTTCTTGATTGTGAAAAATACCTATTAAAAACAATTGGTTAAAAATTTTATGTGAACTTTCTGAATATCTGGCATGACCGCTGCTATATCCCAGCCAACGCCGCAGTGACGGCTTTCAAGAAAAGAATCGAGATCATGCAAGAGAAGACCTACCAACTGCTGGAAGTGGCCAACGGCAAGCCGATCAAACTCTGGACCCAGGGCGTGCCTGTTGAACCCGAAGCCCGCCAGCAATTGATGAACACCGCCCAGATGCCGTTCATCTTCAAACACCTGGCGGTAATGCCGGATGTGCACCTGGGCAAGGGGTCGACCATTGGCAGTGTGATCCCCACCGTGGGCGCAATCATCCCGGCAGCGGTGGGGGTGGACATCGGTTGCGGCATGATCGCCGCCCGCACCACGTTGATGGCCGGTGACTTGCCCGACAACCTGTTTGGCTTGCGCTGCGCCATCGAGGCCGCCGTGCCCCATGGCCGCACCCGCAGCCGAAAAGGCCGTGACAAAGGCGCCTGGGAAGATGTACCGGCCGAGGCGGATCAGGTGTGGGCGGCGTTGCACCCGCGCTTCAAGGCGATCACCGACAAGTACCCGCAACTGGAACGCGCCAACCACCGCCAGCACCTGGGTACGTTGGGCACCGGCAACCACTTTGTCGAGGTGTGCCTGGATGAAGCCAACCGTGTCTGGTTCATGTTGCACAGCGGTTCCCGTGGCGTCGGTAACGCGATCGGTAACTTGTTTATCCAGCTGGCCCAGGCCGATATGCGCCAGCACATCGCCAACTTGCCGGACCGTGACCTGGCGTATTTCGAAGAGGGCAGCCAGCACTTCGATGACTATGTAGAAGCGGTGGGCTGGGCCCAGGATTTTGCCCGGCAGAACCGCGAGTTGATGATGCGCGCCGTGGTGCAGGCCACGCGCCAGGTGATCAAGAAGCCGTTTGAAGTGGCGTTGGAAGCCGTGAACTGCCATCACAACTACGTGCAGAAAGAACGGCATTTTGGCGAAGAGGTGCTGGTCACGCGCAAAGGCGCGGTGTCGGCGAAGAAGGGCGAGCTGGGGATTATCCCGGGTTCCATGGGCGCCAAGAGCTTCATCGTGCGCGGCCTGGGTAACGAGGAGTCGTTCTGCTCTTGCAGCCATGGTGCCGGCCGCACCATGAGCCGTACCAAGGCGAAGAACACCTTCACCGTGGCCGACCAGGTGCGTGCGACGGCCCACGTGGAATGCCGCAAGGACGCCGATGTGATCGATGAAATACCGATGGCCTACAAGGACATCGACCAGGTCATGCACGCCCAGCGCGAGCTGGTGGAAGTGCTGCACACCTTGCGCCAAGTGGTGTGTGTCAAAGGATAGGAGGGGAATCAGGATGGAAAGGGAAGAGCGTCACCCACTCTGCGACGCCATGCGTGCGCGGGTGTTGCAAGAGTTGGAACGAATCGAGCGCGAGCGCAATGTCACGGTGTTGTACGCCTGTGAGTCCGGCAGCCGGGCCTGGGGCTTTGCCTCCACCGACAGTGACTACGATGTGCGCTTCGTCTACGTGGAGAAGCCCGATTGGTTCATGCAGGTGGACACGCCACGGGACGTGATCGAGCGCCCGCTGGATGACGAACTGGATATCAGCGGTTGGGAACTGCGCAAAACCCTGGGGCTGCTGCGCAAATCCAATCCCACGTTGCTGGAATGGCTGGATTCGCCGCTGGTGTATCGCCAGGACGCTACCGCCACCGCGCAACTGCGTGGGTTGGCCGAGGCGTTCTACAGCCCGCCGGCTGCGCGCAGTCATTACTTGTCGATGGCCAAGAAGAATTTTCGCGGTTACCTGCAAGGCGATTCGGTGCGTTTCAAGAAGTACTTCTACGTGCTGCGCCCGTTACTCGCGGTGCGTTGGATCGACCTGGGCCTGGGCCGCCCGCCGATGACCTTCGCCGACCTCCTGGGGACGGTGGATGACGCGCAACTGTTGGATGAAGTAGCGGCCCTGCTGGTGTTGAAGCGCAATGCCGACGAGGCGGCCTACGGGCCACGGCGACCGGCATTGCATGCCTATATCCAGCGTGAACTGGAACGCCAAGTGCCGTCATTGCCACGCACCCGCGCAGACTCACAACAGCTGGATGACTACCTGCGCAGCACGGTCAAACACTTTGCATAAGGATGTACGAAATGATTGAGCTTGATGGCGCCATGGGCGGTGGCCAGGTGCTGCGCAGTGGCTTGAGCCTGGCGATGGTCACCGGGCAGGGCCTGCACATCTGCAATATCCGCGCCAAGCGCAGCCGGCCGGGGTTGATGCGTCAACACCTGACGGCTGTGCTGGCGGCGGCACAGGTGTGTGGTGCCAAGGTGGAAGGGGCCGAGTTGGGCTCCCAGACGCTGCGCTTTGAACCGGGCGCGATTCAGGGCGGTGAATACCGCTTCAGCATCGGCACTGCCGGCAGTTGCACCCTGGTGCTGCAAACCTTGTTGCCAGCGTTGTTGCGCGCACCGACGGCCAGCCGCGTGACGATCTGCGGCGGCACCCACAACCCACTGGCGCCGCCGGTGGACTTCCTGCAACGCGCCTGGCTGCCGTTGTTGCGCCGCATGGGTGCGCGCATTGAACTGAGCCTGAATCGGTATGGATTTGCCCCGGCAGGCGGTGGCGAACTGGAGGCTTTTATCCAGCCGTCCGAACTGGCTCCGCTGCACCTGATGCAGCGCGGCAAGTTGCTCGAATCACGCGCCATTGCCCTGAACGCCGGACTGCCCGCCGAGGTCAGCGAGCGTGAGCTCAAGCGCGTGGGCCAGCGCCTGGCGTTCGACGACACGCAACTGCTTTCGGTGGCCATCGACCCCGAACAAGGCCCCGGTAATCTGCTGATGCTGGAGTATGTGCACGAACACGTCACCGAGGTGTTCAGCGCCTTCGGCATGCACAGGCTGCGTGCCGAAAAGGTGGCTGACCAGGCCATCGAACAGGCACAGGCATGGCGTTGCACGCAGACGGCGGTGGGTGAGCATTTGGCCGATCAACTGCTATTGCCGATGGCAATGGCCGGTGGCGGCAGTTTTACCACGCCGCACATGAGCGACCACTTGCACAGCAATATGCACGTGATCCAGCGCTTCCTGCCGGTGGCGATTGACAGCCATGTGCTGGAAGAGGGCGGGCTTAAAATCGAGTGCCGCGCGCTTTAAAGGTTCTCCGAGGTCACGATCTGCGGCGCAATGTACATCCGGTGCCGCACCGGGTCGAAGGTCTCGGCGGTCTGCAAATCCACCAGCAATTCGATCAGCGCAGTGGCCGTCTGGCGCGGTTGTGAATCCATCACCACATCGATCAGGCCTTGGCGCAACGCCTGGCGCGACAGTTCGGTGGACTCCTGCAGGATGCAGCACAACGCCGGTCGTTTGGGCAACTGCGCCAGGGCGCTGATGATGCCGTCTCCGCCACCACCCACTACGCACAGGCCGCGCAGGTCTGTGTGGCGGGTGATCAGGTCGAGGGTGGCCTCTTCGGTGATGTCGCTGTTATCCAGGTTGATCAGCGGCTCAAGTGGCTTGAGCCCCGGTGCGTGTTCGGCCAGGTAGCTGTGCAAACCTTCGACCCGCGCCTGGTGGCCGAGGAAGCGATGGCCGCCCAATAGAATCCCCACACTGCCTTTGCGCGCCCCACAGGTGCGGGCCAGCAACCAGCCCATGGTGCGCCCGACCACATGATTGTCCTGGCCCACATAGGGTTCGGCGGCGTGTTCGTGGATATCCGAGAGCAGCGCCACCACCGGCACGCCGGCTTCGCGGATTTGCGCCAATGTGGCGTTGATCAGCGGGTGGGCAAAACTGACCACGGCGAGGGCGTCGCATTGCACGGCCAGGTGTTCGATCTGGGCGGCGATCACGCTTGGCGTGCGGTCCACGATGTACTCGAACTGGCAGGTCAGGTTGGCACCGGCGTGGTGCTGCGCCGCTTCGCCAATCGCCTGCGCCAGGCTGGCGTAGAACGCTTGAGCGGTGGCCAGCAGCAGGATGCCGAAACGGTAGGTTGGCCGACGTTCGCGAATGCGCTGCCCGATCAGCCGCGCGGCAAAATAACCCACGGCTTCGGCGGCTTGGAACACTTGCTCGGCGGTCTGTGGGTTGACCGGCGCGCGGGCGTTCAACACCCGGTCGACGGTGGCCACGCTCAGCCCTGCATGGGCGGCAACGGTGGCGATGGTTGGGCGTTTGTTGTTGTTCATGGCTGGCCCTGTCTGCGTCTTGATAGAAAACTATCAAGCCCCGCTGGACCTGGATGATAGCTTGATAGGGAATGGATTCAAGGCCTTGAGGGTGAATTACCCGTTCTCTATCGTGGGTTTCGCAAAGCCCCTGAAACCCACGCTTGCGGAGAACAATAACAATGCCTCAACCCACCCGACGCGACTACAGCCTCACCGGCCCCGAAGCGGCCCGCGCGGCCGAAAAGGGCCTGGTATCAGCCAACTGGTACCAATCGCCGATTGCCCGCAAACGCATGAAGGAACTGATGCAACGCCGCGACGGCCCGGCACTGCGCGACACCGCCATTTGGGTGAGCGCGCTGTTTGCCACCGGCTTTGGCGGCTACTGGTTCTGGGGCACCTGGGCCTGCGTGCCGTTCTTCATCGCCTATGGCGTGCTGTACGGCACCGCCTCCAACCCGCGCTGGCACGAAACCGGCCACGGCACGGCGTTCAAGACGCGCTGGATGAACGACGGGCTGTATCAGGTCGCCAGCTTCATGTGCATTTTCGAGCCCCATGTGTGGCGCTGGAGCCATGCGCGGCACCACACCGACACCATCGTGGTGGGTCGCGACCCGGAGATTGTCGAACCGCGTCCGCCCAGCCTCCTGATGATGTTCCTGAGCCTGTTCAACCTGCCTCTGGCCTGGAAAACCTTCAGCGGCGTGGCGCGCCATGCCATCGGCAAGATGAGTGTCCAGGAAGCGGATTTCATCCCTGAATCCGAATGGCCCAAGGTGTTCCGTGCGGCGCGGATCTGGGTGGGTATCTATGCCGTGATCATCGGCGCCGCCCTGTATCTGCACAGTTGGCTGCCACTGATGCTGGTAGGCCTTCCGAGCCTCTACGGTGCGTGGCTTGGCTACCTGTTCGGCCTCACCCAACACGTAGGCCTGGCCGAAGACGTGCTCGACCATCGCAGCAACTGCCGCACGATCTACATGAACCGCGTGCTGCGTTTTATCTACATGGACATGAACTACCACCTCGAGCACCACATGTACCCGATGGTGCCGTACCACGCCCTGGCCCAGTTGCACGAAGAGATCCGCAACGACTGCCCGCCGCCCTACGCCAACCTGCTGGAGGCCTACAGGGAAATCCTCCCGACGATCTGGCGCCAGCGTCGCGACCCGAATTACTTCATCCAACGCCCCATCCACCGCCACGACGATACCCCTGTAGTGAGCGAGCTTGCTCGCGCCGGGTTCCAAAGCAGCCCCCAATAACGCCACCGCGTATTCTCAAACAACCTTGCGGCATATGTGCTGCCGCCGCGCGAGCAAGCTCGCTCACTACAGGAACCATCATGAACGACCAATGGATCGACGTCTGCGCCGTGGGCGAAATAGACGAAGAAGACGTGCTGCGCTTCGACCACGGGCCGCACACCTACGCGGTGTACCGTTCGGCCGATAATGAATTCTTCGCCACGGCGGGCCTGTGCACCCACGAGAAAATCCACCTCGCCGACGGCCTGGTGATGGACCACATCATCGAGTGCCCCAAGCACAACGGGCGCTTCGATTACCGCACCGGCAAAGCCATGGGCGCACCGGTGTGCGTCAACCTCAAGACCTACCCGGTGCGGGTCGAAGCGGGGCGAGTGCTGCTCGCTGTCATGGCCTGATGATGAACGCCCCCCTGATTATCGTCGGCGCCGGCCATGCCGGTGGCCGTGCGGCGCTGACCCTGCGCGAAGAAGGCTACACCGGGCGCCTGATCCTGATCGGCGATGAAGCGCACTTGCCCTACGAGCGACCGCCACTCTCCAAGGGATTGTTGCAGGGCACCACGGACCTGGCCGGGTGCAGCCTGCTCAGCAGCGAGCGACTCGCCGAGTTGGGCATCGAGCATATTGCCGGTAACCCGGTGAGCCGGTTGGAACCCTCGCAACATCGCCTGCAATTGGCTGACGGCCAGTGGTTGCCTTACGCCGGGCTGTTGCTGGCGACCGGGGGCAGGGCGCGCCGTCTGCCCCAGGAACAGGCCAATGTGCTTTACCTGCGCAGCCATGATGAAGCCCTGGCTTTGCGCAGCGTGCTGAACCCGGGCACGCGGCTGGTGGTGGTCGGCGGCGGCTTTATCGGCCTGGAAGTGGCGGCGACCGCCCGCGGGCTCGGCTGTGAAGTCACGGTGCTGGAAGCCGGGTCACGGCTGGCGGGCCGCGTACTGCCGCCCGTTATCTCGCAGGCGCTGTTGGACCTGCATCGCGAACACGGCGTGGACGTGCGATTGAATGTGGCGCTGGAATCCATCCAGGCCGATGCCGTGTGGCTGGTCGACGGTCAACGTTTGCTCTGCGACCGCGTCGTGGTCGGTATCGGCATGCAACCCAATATCGAACTGGCCGCTGGCGCAGGGTTGGAGGTGGGGCAGGGTATCCGTGTCGATGAATACCTGCGCACCAGTGCGCCGAACATTTATGCGGCGGGTGACGTGTGTGAGTTTCGCCTGGGGGGCCTCTATCAACGCCAGGAGACCTGGCGCAACGCCGAGGCCCAGGGGCGCCATGCGGCACTCAATTTGTTGGGGCGTGAAGTGCCGTTCGAAACGATCCCGGGTTTCTGGTCCGATCAGTACGACTGGGGCTTGCAGACCGTGGGGGTGCTGACGCCGATGGCGATCAGCCGCCCACTGCCGGGAGGCGGCATGCTGCTGTTTTGCCTGGATGCCGATCAGCGTTTGCAAGGTGCCTGCGGCTGGGCCCCGGGCAACGGCGTGGCCAAGGACATCAAGCTGTGCGAGCGCCTGATCACCGCACGGATTGCCCTCGACGCCGCTACGCTGGCCGATCCCGGGCAGTCCCTTAAACACCTGCTGCGAGGCTGATATGCGCCAACTCCTGGTATTCCAATCCCTATGGGCGATGCAAACCGAATCCGGCCCGCTGGAGGCGCAACTCGACCGCATCAAGGCTGCGGGATTCGATGGCATCACCGACCACTACTGGCAGCCTGCCGACGTGGCCCGGCTGCATGCAGCGGCCACGGCCAGGGGCTTGCAGATTGAAGGTCAGTTGTTCCCGCAAAGCGTCGACGACCTGGCCGCAGCGTTGGACGTGATCAGCCGCTACGGTTGCCATCACCTCACCCTACAAGCCGACGTGCGCCCGCGCACCCAGAGCGAAGCCGCGCGGTTGGTGGTGGGTTGGCAGCGATTGGCCGAGCAGGTGGACTTTCCGGTACTGCTGGAAACCCATCGCTATCGCCTGACCAACGACCTGCTGTTCACCCTCGACCTGCTGGCGCAAATGCCCGACCTGAAACTGCTGGCCGACCTGTCTCACTACGTAGTCGGGCGTGAACTGCCCGAGCCTGGCGCGCTTGAAGACGACGAGCAGATCCGCACGATCCTGCGCCATAGCTGGGGTTTTCACGGCCGTGTCGCCAGCAGCGAGCAGGTGCAGGTCTCGCTGGACTTTCCCCAGCACCAGGCCTGGGTGCAGCGGTTTACCGAGTGGTGGCGCTACGGGATCAACGACTGGCTGGCCCGCCCCGACACGCCGCAGAGCTTGTCTTTCACCTGCGAACTCGGCCCGCCGCCCTATGCGATCACCGGCGCCGATGGCCACGAGATCAGTGACCGTTGGGCCGAAGCCTTGAAACTGCAGGCACTGATTCGCACCCTATGGCACAGCTGCACCCACCCCCTGTAGGAGCCGGCTTGCCGGCGATGGCGCCCGTAAAATCGCCATCGAATCTGCTAATCTGCCCGGGTCTTTAGCCCCCAGCCCGGACCTTCACCATGTCGACATCCTCCGTTCAGCCGCCCCTGGAACCGCAATCCGTCTGCCACCCCATCACCAGCAGCGCCATCTTCATGGTCGCCACCATCACCCCCGGCAGTGAAGACACGGTGCGCGGCTGGTGCGCCGACATCGCCGGGCTGGTGCGTTCGGTGGGCAAGCGCGTGCCGGCAGGCAACCTCACCTGCGTGTGCGGGTTTGGCTCGGATGCCTGGGACCGACTGTTCGGCGCGCCTCGCCCGGCCGCACTGCACCCGTTCCGCGAATTCGGTGTGCCAGGGCGCCTGGCGGTGTCGACACCGGGGGATATCCTGCTGCACATCCGCGCCGAGCAGATGGACCTGTGCTTTGAACTGGCCACCCATCTCATGGCGGCCCTGGGCGACGCGGTGAAGGTGGTGGATGAGGTGCAGGGTTTCCGCTACTTCGACATGCGCAGCATCATCGGCTTTGTCGACGGCACCGAGAACCCGGTGGGGCGCAAGGCCGAGGGTTTCACCATCGTGGGTGATGAAGACAGCGAATTCCGTGGCGGCAGCTATGTGCTGGTGCAGAAGTACCTGCACAACATGACGGCCTGGAACGGCCTGACCGTGGAGGCCCAGGAGAAGGTGATCGGGCGCACCAAACTGTCGGATATCGAGCTGGACGAGGAGGCTAAGCCAAGCAATTCCCATAGCGCGCTCACTGTCATCACGGACGAGAACGGTGAGGAAGTGAAGATCCTGCGCGACAACATGCCCTTCGGCCGGCCGGGGGCAGGGGAGTTCGGCACCTATTTCATTGGGTATGCACGCTCGCCGCAGCCGTTGGAGTTGATGCTGGAGAACATGTTCGTCGGGCGCCCGGTGGGCAATTACGACCGCTTGCTGGATTTCAGTACGGCGGTTACTGGCGGGTTGTTCTTCGTACCCTCGGCCGACCTGCTCGAAGCATTGGCCGACCGCTAACCACGATCCCCTGTAGGAGCCGGCTTGCCGGCGATAGCGGTGTATCAATCAAAGGGTGTGCTGATTGACCTGACGTCATCGCCGGCAAGCCGGCTCCTACAGGGGGGGGTGTCAGGCCAGTAGGCCGGTGCTCACGGCCACAATCAGGAACACCCCGAGCAACGCCCGGTAGATCACGAACGGCCAGGTGGAGAACCGCTCCAGGAACTTCATCAAGCCCCAGATCGCAAAGAACGCCGAGACGCTTGCCACCACCAGCCCGAAGATCAGGTGTGGCCAGGCGTGGGCCGGCATGTCCGCATGCAACAACACCCACAGCTCCTTCAAACCGGCGAGGGCGATGGCCGGCAGGCCCAGCAGGAAGGAGAAGCGTGCCGCTTCTTCACGCTTGAAGTTGAGGAACAGCGCGGCGGTGAGGGTGGAGCCGGAACGCGACACGCCCGGGATCAGCGCGCCAATCTGTGCGATACCCACGATCAGCGCATCGCGCAGGCGCATTTCGCTCACCTCGCGGGTGTGGCGTGCGCGCACTTCGGCCACTGCCAGCAACACCGCCATGACCACGCAGGAAATGCCGATCACCATCAACCCGCGCAACGGCGAGTTGCAGGCGTTCAGGGTCGAGGACAGCGCGAGGCCGGCAATCCCGATCGGGATGGTCGCCAGCACAATCGCCACCGCCAGCTTGAACCAGCGGTCGTTGTAGTCGCCCCGGCGCACTGCGCCGATGCTGCCGGTGGTCACTTGGCGCACATCACGCCAGAAGTAACTGACCACCGCCGCCAGCGCCGCCAACTGCATGGCCGCCGAAAACGCCGAGCCCGGGTCTTGCCAGCCGAGCAGGGCGGGCACCACCCGCATGTGGGCAGTGGACGACACCGGCAACAGCTCGGTAATGCCCTGGATCACGCCCAGGATGAAGATCTGCAGGTAATCCAGGGAGGCAAAGCCCACATCCAGGCCGGCGGTACAGACGTTGGTCAAAATACATGTCCTTAAAATGAATAACCGGAACCTGTAGTGAGCGGGCTCGCCCCGCGCCGCCGCGACACCGAACTCAAACGGGAGAAACCCGATGCCAGGTAGGGCGCCGCGCGGGGCAAGCCCGCTCACTACAGTTCTGGGGAAGTTTATTCTAAATGTTTCAGGATTTTGGACGGGGCCGGGTAAATCCGCAATCGGTTCAGCAAACAGAAAGGTTATGCAATGTATTGGCCTGCGCAGGGCTTTTGTGAACAATGGCGCCCTGCGTTTTTTGACCGAGAGCCCCATGCCTGAAACCACCGTCGAATTGATCCAGACCGGCCCTGACGCCCTGGAGCTGATCCGCAATCTCTACCAGTACTACGCCTATGAGTCCTCCGACTGGGAACAGGAAGATGTCGAGTCCGACGGACGCTTCTATATCCACGACGAGCACCTGGTGCGCTACTGGGAAGACCCGCAGTGGAGCGCCCACCTGCTGCTGGTGGAGGGTTACATCGCCGGTTTCCTGCTGATCGAAGGCAGCGAGTTGCCCGGTGTTGATGCCCTGGAGCTGGCCGACCTGTTCATCCTCAAGCGCTATCGGCGCAAAGGCATTGGCCGCGCAATCGCCACCCAGGTGCTGTGCAGCGGCGAGCGCAACTGGCTGGTGCGTTTCTATGACCAGGACGAAGTGTCCCAGGCGTTCTGGCGCACGGTGCTGGACAACCTGCCACGCCCGGTGCAGGCCCTGGACCTGGACGATGACCCGCAGCTGGTCAATTACCTGATCACGCGGGTGGCGCTGCATTGAGGATTGGCGGGTTCATCTAAAAGAGGCTTCGGCCTCTTTTTTTTGTCTGCGTTTCAGCCCATTCGCTGTAGCTGTCTCTGACCTTAATGTTTTTATGTGCATAAAAAAACATTTACAGGCATGGTGCATGCTGTGAATATGTCCCGGCGAATTTAAAAAAACAAAAATCATCCGCGGCCATGACCTCGCTCAGGCCATAACAATAACGACCTAACACAGGCTTGAAGCCGGCTCCTGCCCCAGGCCGGTCTTCTCAGCGAAGGAGAACGTCTCCCGTGAATCGCTTACTCAATGGAACGCTGTGCGTCACCCTCGCACTGGGCGCCGGCCTCGCGCAGGCCCAGAGCACTTTGCGCGTGGGCTTGAACGCCGATATCCGCAGCACTGAACCGGGCGTCAACCGTGATGAGAACACCGACACGGTGATGCTGCACATCGTCGAGGGTCTTGTGGCTCACCGTGAAGACGCCTCCGTCGGCCCGTTGCTGGCCCGCGAAGTGCTGCGCTCGGACGACGGCATGACCTACACCTTCAAACTGCGTGAAGGCGTGCACTTCCAGAATGGCGCCACCCTGACCGCCCAGGACGTGAAGTGGACCTGGGAGCGTTACCTCAACCCCAAGACCCAATGGCGCTGCCTGGCCGAATTCGATGGTCGTGGCGGGGCGAAGATCACCGGCATCGACACGCCGGACCCACTCACGGTGGTGTTCCACCTTGACCAGCCCAGTGGCTTGTTCCTGGCCTCGATGGCACGCCCCGACTGCGGTGGCAGCGGCATCCTGCACCGCGACTCGCTGGCGGCCGATGGCAGTTGGAAGGCGCCGGTGGGCACTGGCCCGTTCAGCCTCACCGAATGGAAGCCCGGCCAATACGTGGTGTTGTCCCGTTTCAAGGACTACAGCCCGCGTGACGAAGCCGGGCCGGATGGTTTCACCGGCAAGAAGCAGGCGCTGGTGGATGACCTGCGCTTCATGGTGATACCCGACCCGTCGTCGGCCAAAGCCGCCTTGATGTCCAACAACATCGACCTGCTGCCCAACGTCAGTGCCAGCGATGCCGAGGAGCTGAAAGCCACGCCGGGAGTGCAGATTTCGTTCAGCCCGATCATGGCCATCTGTGGCTTGCTGTTCCAGACCAACGACCCGCTGCTCAAGGATGTGCGTATCCGCCGGGCCATCGCTGCCTCCCTCGACTATGGGCAGATGGTCACCGCGCTGTCCAATGGCACCTCCGAGCCGAACAACTCGGCGATCCCGCAGACCAGCCCGTTCTACAGCGCCACCGCCAAGCAGGGTTACCACCACGACCCGCAACTGGCCCAGCGCCTGCTCAAAGAGGCCGGCTACAACGGCCAGCCGATCAAGATGATCGTCAACAAGCGTTACTCGCAGATGTTCGACATGGGCCTGCTCAGCCAGGCCATAGCGGTGGCCAGCGGCTTGAATATCCAGATGGAAACCCTGGAGTGGGGCACCCAGCTGGAGCGCTACCAGAGCGGCAACTACCAGATGATGGCGTTTTCTTATTCCTCGCGCCTGGACCCGGCCACCAGCTTCGACTCGCTGATGGGCGACAAGACCAAGGAACCCCGCAAAGTCTGGGACAACCCCCAGGCCCAGGCAGTGCTGCGCGAAGCGGTGCGTGAGAGCGACACGGCCAAGCGCCAAGCGCTGTTCGACCAACTGCACACGATGATGATCCACGACACGCCGATGGTGATCATCTACAACGGCACGGTCGCCGCAGCGCTGCGCGACAGCGTCAAGGGCTTCCATTCGTGGCCGGTGTCGTCGCCACGGTTGTGGGGCGTCAGCCTCGCGGCACAGTAACAGGGCCTGAACATGTTGCGTTTTATCCTGCAAAAACTCGGCATGGCGGTGCCTACGCTGTTGCTGATTTCGGTGATGGTGTTCGCGTTGATCCGCCTGATTCCCGGCGATCCGGCGCTGCTGATGTTGGGTGATATGGCCGACCCACAAAGCCTGGCGGACATGCGCCACACCCTGGGCCTGGATCACTCGCTGGTGACCCAGTTCCTGATCTGGTTCAAGGCCGTGCTGAGCTTTGACCTGGGCTTCTCCATCAGCACCAAACAGGCGGTGCTGCCGCTGATTCTCGACCGGTTCAGCGTCAGCGCGACCATCGTGCTGGTGGCGGTGTTGCTGGCCACGTTGATCGCGGTGCCGATCGGCTTGGTTGCCGCCTGGAAGCAGAACAGTGCCCTCGACCTGGGGTTGGTGTCCGTGGCGACCTTGCTGCTGTCGATCCCCAGCTTCTGGCTCGGCTTGTTGTTGCTGCATGCCTTTGGCATCCAGTTGGGCTGGCTGCCGGTGGTGGGCTACGTGAGTTTCGCACAGGCTCCCTGGCAAGCCATGAGCTACATGGTGCTGCCGGTTGTGACCCTGACTCTGGTGGAAGTCGGCGCGATCACTCGCATGGCGCGGGCCAGCACTATCGAAGTGCTGCGTCTGGAATACATTGCCCATGCCCGGGCCAAGGGCCTGTCGGAGCGTGCCGTACTGTGGAAACACGCCTTGCCCAACGCCTTTGCGCCCACCTGGACCCTGGTGGGGTTGATCCTCGGCAACCTGCTGGGGGGGATTGCGGTGCTGGAAACGGTGTTCACCTTGCCGGGTATCGGCCGGTTGATGGTGGACGCGATTTTCGCCCGCGACTATCCCGTGCTACAGGGCTGCCTGTTGCTGATCACCTTTATCTACGTGCTGGTCAACCTGTGTGTGGATCTGCTCTATCCGCTGTTCGATCCAAGGGTGAAGTTATGAGTTCGACAATTGCCGTGTCGGCGCCCGCCAAGCGCCGCCGCGCTTGGGCACCGGCCAACGCCTTGATCGGCGGCGGGTTACTGGTGGCTCTGGTGGCCCTGGCCTTGATGGGGTTGGTGTGGTCGCCGTACGACCCGCTGAAGATCGACTTGCTGTCGCGCTTCCAGGCGCCATCGGCCGCCCATTGGCTGGGCACCGATGAGTTCGGTCGCGATGTGTTCAGTCGCTTGTTGATCGGTGCGCGCACCAGCCTGTGGGTGAGCCTGCTGACGGTGAGTGTGGCGGTGATCGCCGGCACCTTGATCGGCATGCTCGCCGGTTACCTGCGTGGCTGGACCGACCGCCTGTTGATGATGTTCAACGATGCGCTGCTGGCATTCCCCGGCATCCTCATGGCCCTGGGCATCATGGCGATCATCGGCGCGAGCAAGTACGGCATCGTGTTGGCCCTGGGCATCGCCTACACGCCTTCGGTGGTGCGCGTGGTGCGCGGCACGGTGTTGTCCCTGCGCGAGCTGGAGTACATCGAAGCGTCGCGGGTCATCGGCAATTCCGAGCTGTACACCATGCTGCGGCACATTGCACCGAACTGCCTGGCACCGCTGTGCGTGCTCGCCACCAGTATGTTCGGCTGGGCATTGCTGTCGGAAAGTGCCCTTAGCTTCCTTGGCCTGGGCGTGCCGCCACCGGCCGCGACCTGGGGCAACATGCTCGCCAGCAGCCGCCCCTACATCGCCTCTGCACCCTGGCTGGGCGTATTCCCCGGGCTGTTTATCTGCCTGACGTTGCTGGCGATCAACCTGTTTGGCGATGCACTGCGTGATCGCCTCGACCCACGGATGAGGAAGTGAACATGTCGACCAATCCTGTTTTGCTCAACGTGGAACACCTGAAAATCCGTGTGGGTGAGCACGGCCCGTTGGCGGTGGATGACTTGAGTTTCAGCATCGCCCCCGGTGAGATCGTGGCGTTGGTGGGCGAGTCTGGCAGCGGCAAGACCATGGCCGCCCGCGCCGCCATCGGCCTGCTGCCGTTGCCCATGCAGGTGTGCGGTGGGCGCCTGGATTTTCAGGGGCGTGACCTGGCCAGTGTGAGCAGCGAAGAGCTGCGCGGCATTCGCGGCGCGAGCATCGGCATGGTGTTCCAGGAGCCCATGGTGTCGCTCAACCCGGCGTTGAAGATCGGCCAGCAGATGAGCGAAGCGCTCAGGCTGCACACCGACCTCGATCCGCCGCAGATTCGCGAACGTTGCCTGACCATGCTGCGGCGCATCGGTATCAAGGCGGCCGAACGTTGCCTGGAGTCTTACCCGCACCAGTTCTCCGGTGGCATGCGCCAGCGCATCATGCTGGCCTCGGTGATGCTGCTGCGCCCGGCGTTGTTGATCGCCGACGAGCCCACCACCGCGCTGGACTGCCTGGCGCAGCTGGACGTGATCGGGTTGATGCTGGAACTGACCCGCGAGCAGGGCACCGCGATCCTGTTTATCAGCCATGATCTGTCCCTGGTCGCTCGCTATGCCCACAAGGTGGTGGTGATGCGCCACGGCAAGGCCGTGGAGCAGGGCAGCATCGACGACATCCTGCTGGCGCCCAGGGCCGACTACACCCGCCAACTGCTGGAAGCCTTGCCCCGGCGTGGCGAGCTGGCAGCGCTGCCGGCGAGTAATGGGCCATTGGTCGAGGTGGACCAGGTGTGCATCGAGCACCCCGGGCCGACCTCGTTCTGGGGCAAGCGCCAGTTCAATCGTGTGGTGCATTCGGCCAGCCTGATGATCGCCCCGGGCGAAACCCTGGCGCTGGTGGGTGGCAGCGGTTCGGGCAAGACCACCCTGGGGCGTTCGCTGGTGGGGTTGATCAAGCCCTGCGCCGGGGCGATCCGCTTCAAGGGCGTGGACATCCTCAAGGCGGCCAACCGTACCCATCGCTTGCAGTGCCAGATGATTTTCCAGGACCCGTATTCGTCCCTGAACCCACGGATGAAAATCGGTGAAATCCTCGCCGAACCGTTGCGCCACGAGCCCGGCCTGAACGCTGCCGAGCGCCGCGAGCGGGTGACGCAGACCCTCAAGGACATCGGCCTGGGCGAGCAGTTTGTCGAGCGCTTCCCCCATCAGCTCTCGGGGGGGCAGCGCCAGCGCGTGGCCATCGGCCGGGCCCTGGTACGTCACCCGCAACTGGTGATCGCCGACGAGCCGATCTCGGCCCTGGACATGACCATCCAGAAGCAGATCCTCGAGCTGTTCGAGCGCTTGCAGGCCCAGTACGGCTTTGCCTGCCTGTTCATTTCCCATGACCTGGCAGCGGTGGAGCGCATCGCCCATCGGGTGGCGGTGATGCACCAGGGTAATGTGGTGGAAGTGGGGTCGCGCGAGCAGATCTTCGATCACCCGCAGCACCCGTACACCCGGCAGTTGCTGGCCGCCGCCAGCCCGTTGGAACAGTTGCCGGACGGCGGCTACCGAATACGCCCGGCCATTTAAAAACCCTGATTTCACTCGGCGCGCAGGCCTTGAAGCCTGCGCGATGGGGAACGTCGCGCCCAGAAAAACAATAAGACCTACTCACTCCCAACGACTGCCAGGAGCCAAGACCATGCATAACAACAACACGCTCAACCTGATCCTGAAGGGCGCCGGCCTCGTGAGCGGGGGCCTGCTGTGCGCCCCCGTCCAGGCGGATTTCATCAAGGACAGCAAGGCGGATCTGGAGCTGAAAAACTACTACTTCAACCGCGATTACCGTGAAGACGCCGGGCAATCCAAGCGCGAGGAATGGGCCCAGGGGTTCGTCCTCAACCTCAAGTCGGGGTTCACCGAGGGCACCGTGGGATTGGGTGTCGACGTGGTCGGCATGCTCGGGCTGAAGCTCGACTCCAGCCCGGATCGTTCCGGCTCGGGCCTGTTGTCCCGGGACAACGACGCCACGCCGGGCAAACCGAGCTACGCCAAGCGCGCCCATGATGAATATTCCAAATACGGCGTGACCGGCAAAGTGCGCTTTGCCAAGAGCGAACTGCGCAGCGGCTACCTGCTGCCCGACCTGCCGACCTTGCAGCCCAACACCAGCCGGTTGTTCCCGCAGACCTTTCGCGGTACCCAGGTGACCTCCACCGATATCGCCGGGCTGGCCCTGATCGGCGGGCAGATCGACCAGACCAGGCAGCGCGAGTCCACCGACTACGAAGACATGGCGCTGACCAGCCAGAACGGCGCTTATAAAAGCACGGGCAAGAGTGATCGTTTCCGCTTTGCCGGTGGTGATTACAAGCTCACTCCGGGCATGACCCTCAGCTATCACTTTGCGCAGTTGGAGGACATCTACCAGCAGCACTTTGTGGGCGTGAAAAACAGCTTTGCCCTGGGCGGCGGCACGCTCAAGACCGATATCCGCTATTTCGACGCCGACAAGTCCGGCGCCGGCCTGGCCGGCAAGGTGGACAACCGTGCGCTGAGTACGCGGGCGATGTTCAGCTACAAGGGCCACAGCTTCGGTGGCGGCTATCAGGAACAGTACGGTGAGACGCCGTTCACCTACGTGGACGGCACCAACACCTACCTGTTTTCCGAGTACCAGTTGAGCAACTTTTCCCAGACCAACGAGCGGGTCTGGCATGCGCGTTATGACTTCGACTTTGCGGCACTCGGGGTGCCCGGGCTGACGTTTTCCACGCGGTGGGCCAAGGGCGACCAGGCCGAGGTGAAGGGGTTTGCGGGGGAGGGGCGTGAGTGGGAGCGGGACATCGACCTGGGCTATGTGTTTCAGTCCGGAGCGCTCAAGGGGGTGTCGCTGCGCTGGCGCAATGGGCTGAGCAAGGCCAACTATTTCCGGGACATGAATGAGAACCGGGTGATTGTTGGCTACACCGTGGCGCTCTGGTAATGACGATGGGCGGGGTGTGGCGTGCTCGGTCCACATGTGGGAGCTGGCTTGCCTGCGATAACGGTCTCTCGGTGTGCATATCCGTTGCGGCAGTCAAACCTGCGTTCGGCCAGCGTGCTCGGTCTCCCCGCACGACGCCAAGGTCATTAGCCCTTGTTCCTGGCCACCCGCAACTTGCTCGCCACATCCAAATGCCGGTGCAACAACGTCGATGCCCACTCGTTATCCCCTTGCTCCAGCGCATCCAGGATTGCCAGGTGCTCGCAGCACGACACCTTGACGCGCTCCGGGTTGTTGACGGTGTGGAACTCGGTCAGGCGGCGCAGGCGGTTCTGCTGCTGGATGGCTTGCAGGAGGTAGCCATTGCCCGATGCCGCCGCCAGCAGTTCATGGAACTCGGCGTTGTACTCGATGAAGCGTTGCCCATCGACCTTGCCTTCAAGCAGTTCCATCTGGCGTTCGCGGCAGCGGCGGAACTGTTCGGGGTTGATCTTGAAGGTCGGCTCCATCAACCCCGCAGGCTCCAGCAGCATGCGAAAGCGGTAGCTCTCGAAACGGGTCTGTGGGCTGTTCAGGGTCGGCAGGAACTGCCAGCCGTGGCCGTGCTTGCGTTGCATCACGCCTTCGTCCGACAGGCGCAGCAGGCAGCGGCGCAACACGCTTTTGCCGACGCCGTAGCGGCGCAGCAGGTCGCTTTCGGAAATCTGATCGGGCAGCACCTGGTTCAGCCGGTCGTCAATCAGCCGGGTGTACAGCGCGTCCTCTTCGTTGTGCAACTGCGTGAACTGTTGCACCAGGCCATCGGCCGCTTCCAACGGCACGCGATAGCCCTGCTGGGGCAGCGGCTCGATGGCCTTCTGTTCGGCCAGGTACACCAGCGCGCTGCGGATCGGCGAGCGCGATACCCCCAGGCGCTGGGCCAACTCCACTTCCTTGAGGTGCAAACCGGGTTGCAGGTCGCCGCTGGTGATGGCGGCCAGGATCTGGCCGGCGACTTTGGTCTGCAGCGAAGTGAGTGAGGACATGGCGCGTGATCGTTCCTGTGACAGGGAGGGCAAGGATACCCGGAAAGTCTGGATTATAGAGGGCTCAAATACATCTGGGCCGCTGCGAACAAATCTTTATCTGCATTATTTGAAATATAAAAACATTTTCGAGGACCCATCATGACCTACATCCCGCTGCCAAGGGCCTTGCCCGCCGACCGTGGCGTCGATCCCGCCGGCGTTGTCGACTTCCTCCAGGCCGTCGCCGACATCGGCCTCGAACTGCACAGTTTCCTGCTGTATCGCCAAGGCGCCGTGGTGGTCGAGGCCTATTGGCAGCCCTATTCGGCCCACCGCATGCACGTGCAGCATTCGGCAACCAAGAGCTGGACCGCCACCGCGATCGGTCTGTTGATCGACGACGGCCGCCTGAGCCTGGATGCCAAGGTGGTCAGCTTCTTCCCCGAACTCTGCCCGCAGCCCATCAGCGCCAACCTCGCGGCAATGACCGTGGAAGACCTGCTGACCATGCGCACCGGCCACTCTCGCGGAATCTCCGGGGGCGACTGGCGCAACCTGCAGAGCAGTTGGGTCGAGGCGTTCCTCAATGAGCCGGTGGATGAGCCACCGGGTCAGTCATTCATCTACAGCAGCGCATCGAGTTTCATGTTGTCGGCCATTGTGACCCAGGTCACTGGGCAAACGATGCACGCGCTGTTGCAGGAGCGCGTGCTCGGTGACTTGGGGCTCGACCACCTGGAATGGGACCTGGCCCCGGGAGGTTTCAACTCCGGGGGCAATGGCCTGAGCTGCACCAGTGAAGACTCGCTGAAATTCGGCGTGCTGCACCTCAACCGGGGCCAGTGGCAGGGGCGCCAGTTGTTATCGCCACACTGGGTGGCCGATGCCACGCGTAACCAGGTGGACGACGTGTGGATGGGCGAGTTCGACGGCAAGCAATACCTGCCGCGTGACAAGAACAAGGCCAATGAGGCCCAGCGCGAAGGCTACGGCTACCAGTGGTGGATGACCGAGCACGGCGGCTACTACGCCTCGGGTGTGTTCGGCCAACACTGCATGGTACTGCCGGACCAGGACACGGTGATTGTCTTCACCAGTGGCTTGCGCCTGGGGGAGAAACGCTTGCACGCGGCGCTGTGGCAGCACCTGTTCCCGGCGTTGGGCCGCACGGCCATCGATGCCCAGGCCAGCCAGGCACAGCTGGAGGCGCTGATCGACGGCCTGCGTTTGCCGAGCTTGCATGGTTTGAAAACTTCGCCGGCCAGCCAGGGCTTGCAAGGCCGTTTCGCCATGGAGCCGAACGAAGACGGCGTGCGCGAAATCGCCTTTGATTTCCAGGGCGATCACTGCGATTTCACCCTGGTGGATCATCGCGGCACTCACCACGTGCGCGCCGGTTTCCAGCAGCCGCTGGAGACGCTCACCAGCATCACCGGCAACTACCTGCACCACCAATACCAGCCGGAACAGACCCCGGTGATCGCCCAGGCACGCTGGTCCACCGAGGGGGCGCTGATCATGGATTGGCGCTTTGTCGAAACGGCCTTCGGTGACCATGTCAGCTGCCGTCTGCAGGACGGTCGCTTGCGCTTCGACCGTGGCGTCAACACCAACGCCGGCAGCCTGCAACGTCCGACCCTGAGCGGGTCGCGCATCCAGCTTTAAGGAGTACACCTCATGACTTCATCCCTGTGGGCCCCGTTTACCGCGATGCGCCCGTTCAACCGCCAGCCGATGCTGTTCGACCGCGCGGCCGGCATGCACTACACCACCCCCGAAGGCCGTCAGGTGCTGGATGCCATGGCCGGGTTGTGGTGCGTCAATGCCGGGCACGGTCAGGCGCAGATCGTCGAGGCGATTCGTGAAGCGGCGGGGCGCCTGGACTTCGTGTCCTCGTTCAAGATGAGCCACCCGGCCGCGCTGACCCTGGCCGACCGCCTGGTGGACACGGCCCCGTCCGGCCTGGACAAAGTGTTCTTCACCAACTCCGGTTCCGAAGCGGTGGACACTGCGCTGAAGATCGCCCGTGCCTACCACCAGGCCCGGGGCGACTGCCGCAGGACCAAGTTAATCGGCCGTGCCAAGGGCTATCACGGCATGGGGTTTGGCGGGTTGTCGGTGTCGGGGATCGGCCGGCAGAAACGGGATTTCGGCCCGTTGCTCGGCGACGTGGCGCACTTGCCGTTGCCCTATGACGCGGGTTCGCGGTTCAGTGCCGGCCAGCCAGAGCAGGGTGCGCACTATGCCGATGCGCTGGTGCAACTGCTGGAGGTCCACGACCCGGCCACTGTGGCGGCGGTGATTGTCGAGCCGGTCACCGGTTCCGGTGGGGTGTATGCACCGCCACTGGGCTACCTGCAAAAGCTGCGCGAGCTGTGTGATCGCCATGGGTTGTTGCTGATTTTCGACGAGGTCATCACCGGCTTCGGGCGCGTGGGGCATTCGTTCGCCGCCCAGGCGTTCGGTGTGACGCCAGACCTGATGTGCCTGGCCAAAGGGCTCACCAACGGCGCCGTGCCCATGGGCGGTGTGCTGGTCAGCGGCGCGGTGTATGAGGCTTTCATGCAAGGCCCGGAACAGGCCATCGAGCTGATGCATGGCTACACCTATTCAGCCCATCCGCTGGCCTGCGCGGCCGGTTTGGCCACCCTGGAGGTGCATGCGGCACTGGGTATCAATGCCCGTGTGCAGCAGATTGCACCACTGTGGCAGCGCACCGCCCTGGGGTTGCGTGATAACCCCTGGGTGCAGGACGTGCGCGCCATCGGCTTGCTGTGTGCCGTCGAACTCAAACCCCGCGACGGTGCCCCGGGCGCCAGGGCGGGCGAGGTGGCGCAGCACTGTTTCGACGCCGGTGTGCTGGTACGGGCTTCCGGGGAAAACATCGTGCTGTCGCCACCGTTGATCATCGACGAAGAACAGGTCGCGCTGGTGTTCAACAGCGTGCGCCACGCCCTTGAGGTCACCCGATGAACAGCCTGGATTTCTATATCGACGGTGCCTGGGTCAAACCGTCGGGCGGCGAAACCTTGTCGGTGATCAATCCTGCCACCGAACGCCCCATCGCGACCATCAGCCTGGGCACTGCCGTCGACCTTGACCGTGCCGTGGCTGCGGCCAGGCGCGGATTCGACGGCTACGCGCAGTGGTCCCGCGAACAGCGCCTTGACCTGCTGGCGGCCATCATCGACGGTTACCGCCAACACAGCGAAGCGCTGGCGCAGTGTGTACACCAGGAGATGGGCGCACCGTTGTCCCTGGCTCGCAGCGCGCACGTTCCGGCAGGTCTGGGCCACTTGCAGCGTGCCCATGAGGTGCTCAAGGACTATGCCTTCGACCAGATCCACGGCAGCACGCTGATCAGCCGCGAGCCGATTGGCGTGTGCGGCTTGATCACACCGTGGAACTGGCCGCTCAACCAGCTCACCTGCAAACTCGCCCCGGCCCTGGCGGCGGGGTGCAGCGTGGTGCTCAAGCCGAGTGAAAAAGCGCCGTTGTCGGCCATGTTGCTGGCGGACATCCTGCATCAGGCCGGCGTGCCCAAGGGTGTATTCAACCTGGTCAACGGTGATGGGACGACCCTCGGTGACGGCATCGCTCGGCATGCCGGTATCGACATGGTGTCGTTCACCGGTTCCACCGGGGCGGGCATTGCAGTGGCGAAGGCAGCGGCGGATACGGTCAAGCGGGTGTCCCAGGAATTGGGTGGCAAGTCGGCCAACCTGATCCTGGCCGACGCTGACCTTGAGGTTGCCGTGCGCCATGGCGTGAGCAGTTGTTTTCGCAACAGCGGGCAGTCGTGCAATGCGCCGACGCGCATGCTGGTGCCCCGTGCCTTGCAGGCCCGTGCGGTGGCGATTGCCCGGGACGTCGCTGCTGGCATCTGCTTTGACGACAGCCACCCTGGGAGCGCCATGGGCCCCTTGGCCAACCAGGCCCAGTTCGAACGGGTACAGGCGTTGCTGGGTAGCGTGGACATTGCACCGGTGTGCGGCGGCGTGGGGCGGCCCGAAGGCTTGACCACAGGCTTCTACGCACGACCGACGGTGTTTGCCGATGTGCACCCTGAGTCGCCCATTGCCCGTGAGGAAGTGTTCGGCCCGGTGCTGGTGATCATCCCCTACGACAGCGAAGAACACGCTATCGCCATCGCCAATGACAGCCCCTACGGCCTGTCGGGTTATGTCACTGCTGGCACCCTGGAGCGGGCGCAGGTCGTGGCACGGCGCTTGCGCACCGGTATGGTTCATCTCAATGGCAGCAAGGCCGACAACGGCGCGCCATTCGGTGGCTACAAACAATCGGGTAACGGCCGCGAGTGGGGGGTGTTTGGCCTGGAGGATTACCTGGAGGTGAAGTCGCTGTTCGGCTACCAACCGGGAGAGGGTTGACGATAAGGTTGAACTTAGCCGAGCCTGCTGGCTCCTAGACTCGTCGGCCGCTCTGGCCCTGAATTTCACAAGGAAGCGAAATGAGCCTGTTCCCTTTGCCAAAAATGCTTGTCAGTGCCGCGTTGCTGTTGACCCTGGGCGGTTGCGTGACGATGTCCGGCGATTACAACGTCACGGCCGTGGACGCCAATGGCCAGCCGATCAAGATGGTGATGACCAGCCATGGCAGTGCGATCTACTCCTCGCGCAACGCGTTCTGCAGCAATTTCCCGAAAGCCACGGTGACCATCCGTGACTTCCACACCGGCGAAGAACTCAAGAGCGAAAGCCCTTACCACTGCCGTTAGGCGTTCTAGCTCCTGAACACCTGCTGCATGGCCTGGGGCGGTTGCCCGAAGGCCCGCAGGAAGGCCTGGCGCATGCGCTCGCGATCACCGAAGCCGGTTTCGCGGGCCACCACCTCGACCGGGTGGCGGCTGGTTTCCATCAGCACCCGGGCGGCTTCCACCCGCAGCGACTCAATAGCCTTGGCAGGCGTCTGCCCGGTTTCCTCGCGGAACACCCGGCTGAACTGGCGTGGGCTCAAGCGCGCCACATCGGCCAGGGCGTCCACTGACAGGTCGTGGGTGAGGTTCTCGCGGGCATAGGCCAGGGCCAGTTGCACGCGGTCGGACCTGGGGTCCAGCTCCAGCAGGGCCGACACCTGCGACTGCTCGCTGCCCCGACGCTGGGCGATCACCAGCTTGCGTGCGATGCGTCGGGCGAGGTCGTGGCCCAGGTCGTTCTCCACCATGGCCAGTGCCAGGTCCACGCCGGCGCTCATGCCGGCCCCGGTCCACACCTGGCCGTCGACCACGAACAACTTGTCTTCTTCCAACTGGATATGCGGATAACGCTTGCGAAAGGCCGGTGCGTGGATCCAGTGGGTGGTGGTGCGCTTGCCCTCCAGCAAGCCGGCGTCGGCCAGCACGAAGATGCCCATGCACAGCGAGGCCACTCGCCGTGACTGGGCCGAAGCGGCCTTGACCTGTTCCAGCAGGCTGGCCTCCGGCAGGCGGAACTCCATGTAGCCGCCGACGATCAATGTGTCATAGCCCTGTGGCCGGATCGGCGTGGTGTTCACCGAGAAACCCTGGGACGTCATCACCGCGCCGCCGTTTTCCGACACCAGGTGAAATTCATAGACCGGCTCGCCCTGCAACAGGTTCGCGCATTCGAACACCGAGGCCACGCTGAGGCTCAGGCATTCGAAATTCGGGTAAACCAGCAGCGCAACACTGTGCATCGTCATTCTCCAAGGGGCATGGCAAGGAGGGGATTGTCGGCGGCGGGTGGGCAAACGGCAACTGCCATCGGGCATGTCCGAAAACCTTGCGGATATGACGTTGTGGCAACACTCCCTGGCTCCTAAGCTTCAACCCACACTCATCCCGAGGCACTCGACAATGAAAGTATTGATGGTATTGACCTCTCACGATCAGTTGGGAGACACCGGCCGCAAGACCGGCTTCTGGCTTGAAGAGTTTGCCGCACCCTATTACGCGTTCAAGGACGCCGGTGCCCAGATCGTGCTGGCATCCCCGGCCGGTGGCCAGCCGCCGCTGGACCCGGTCAGCGACCTGCCGGACTTCCAGACCGAGCAGACCCACCGCTTCGCCGCCGACCCGGCTGCGCAACAGGCCCTGGCCAACACGGTGAAGCTGGACACGGTCAGCGCCGCCGACTTCGACACGGTGTTCTACCCCGGTGGCCACGGCCCGCTGTGGGACCTGGCCGAATCGCCCACCTCCATCGCCCTGATCGAGGCGTTCGAGCGGGCTGGCAAGCCCATCGGTTTCGTGTGCCACGCGCCGGGCGCCCTGCGCCACGTCAAGGCCGCCAACGGTGAGCCGCTGGTCAAGGGCCGCCGCGTGACCGGGTTCTCCAACTCGGAAGAAGCCGCCGTGGAACTGACCGATGTGGTGCCGTTCCTGGTGGAAGACGAATTCAAGAAACTGGGCGGCCTGTACGAGAAGGGCGCCGACTGGCAATCCTTCGTGATCGTGGACGGCACGTTGGTCACCGGGCAAAACCCCGGCAGCTCCAGTGACGTGGCCAAGGCCCTGCTGAAACTCACCGCCTGATTTAATTAATCCCCTTATTGATTGGCGACTCCCGGGAGTCGCCAATGCTTTTGCTCGTCCAAAATTTGGAAAACCTCCCATGACAGACCCCATTTTAAGCACCCCGGTAACACTGGGCGGCCATACCTTGCGCAATCGTATTGTGCTGCCGCCGCTGACCCGCCAGCGCAGTGCCCAACCCGGCGATATCGCCACCGACCTGATGGCGCAGTATTACCGCCAGCGCGCCACGGCGGGCTTTATGGTCAGCGAAGGCACGCAGATCGAACCCCGTGGCCAGGGTTATGCCTGGACCCCGGGCATCTACACGCCGGAGCAAATCGACGGCTGGCGCAAAGTGATGACGGCGGTACACGCCGAAGGCGGGGTGATCTTTGCCCAGCTGTGGCATGTGGGGCGCGTGTCTCACCACGGCTTGCAGCCAGAGGGTGAGGCCCCGGTGGCGCCGTCGGCGCTCCAGCCCCGGCAGGTCAAAGCCTTTATCGAAACCGGGCCGGGGGCCGGGGAGTTGGTTCAACCGCCGGTTCCACGCGCGCTAAGGACAGAGGAGGTCAAGGACTTGGTTCGCCTGTACGCCGAGGCCGCACGCAACGCGATGGCGGCGGGTTTTGACGGTGTGGAGATTCATTCGGCCAACGGCTACCTGGTCAACCAATTCATTTCGGCGCACGCCAACACCCGTGACGACGAATACGGCGGCTCGGTGCACAACCGCCTGCGTTTCCTGCGTGAAATCGTCGCCGCCGTGAGTGAGGTGGTCGGCCCGCAACGCCTGGGTGTGCGGTTCTCGCCCTTGTTCAGCGGCACCGACCAGGACCGCGTGTACATCGGCCTGGTGGAAGAGGACCCGCATTACACCTACCTCGAAGCGATCAAGCTATTGGAGGCGGCCGGTATCGCCTACGTGTCCATCGCCGAAGCTGACTGGGACAATGCCCCGGAACTGCCGGACACCTTCCGCCGTGATGTGCGCGATACCTTCAGCGGGCGGATCCTCTACGCCGGCCGCTACACCGCCGAGCGCGGCGCGCGGCTGATCGAGGCGGGGCTGGCGGACTTGATCGGCTTTGGTCGCCCGTTCATCGCCAACCCGGACCTGCCGCAGCGGCTGTTCAACGGTTGGCCGTTGAATCCATTGCGGGTGGAAGGGATGTACGGGGGCTCGGAGCAGGGTTATACCGATTATCCCGCCTACCTGTAGAAGCACAGATGTTCAAAACAGTGTGGGAGCGGGCTTGCTCGCGAAGGCGGTGGATCAGTCGGTGATTGAGTGACTGATACGGTGCTTTCGCGAGCAAGCCCGCTCCCACAGGCGGGTGACGGTGGTGTTAGATAACCCGCAACACAATCTTGCCGATGTGATCCCCTCCTTCCATCCGTGCATGCGCCTGGTCGGCCGCGGTGTAGTCGAACACCTGGTCGATCATCGGCAGGCAGCGTCCGGCCGACAGCAAGGGCCATACATGCTCACGCAGTTGGGCGGCAATCTCGGCTTTCTCATCGCCGGTGCGCGGGCGCAGCAATGAACCGGTGACGACCGCGCGCTTGCCGAGGATGGTCAGCAGGTCCACATCATTGGCCCGGGCGCCGCCGAGGAAGCCCAGCATCACCAGCCGGCCGTCCATGGCCAGGGCCTTGAGGTTATTGTTGAAGTAAGAGCCACCCATGATGTCGAGGATCACATTCACACCCTGGCCCTCGGTTTTCTGGGCGATGATCTCGGCAAAATCCTGCTCGCGGTAGTTGATGGCCTCGGCGCCCAGGGCACGGATGGCCGCGCATTTATCTTCGCTGCCGGCTGTGGCAAAGGCCTGGATGCCCAGCTCGCGGCACAGCATCAAGGCGGTGGTGCCGATACCGCTGGTGCCGCCGTGGATCAGTACGCGCTGGCCTTTGTGCGCGCCACCCAAGCCGAACAGGTTGGCCCAGACGGTGAAGAAGGTTTCCGGGATCGCGGCCGCGTGTACCCAGTCTATTCCGTCGGGAACGGGCAAGGCCTGGCCGGCCGGTACCGCGCAGAATTGGGCATAGCCACCGCCGTTGGTCAGGGCGCAGACCTTGTCGCCAATTGCGTATGCACTCACACCTTCGCCCAGCGCTACTACTTCGCCGGCCACTTCCAGCCCGGGAAACGGGCTCATGCCGGGGCGCATCGGGTAGGTGCCGGCGCGTTGCAAGGCATCGGGGCGATTGACCCCGGCGGCGTGCACGCGGATCAGGATTTCGCCGGGTGCGGGGGTGGGCACGGGCTGTTGGCTCGGCTTGAGCACCTCGGGGCCGCCCGGGGTGGTGATTTTAATCAGGGTCATCTGTGTTGGCAGGGTCATGGTGCGAATCCTGTGACGGTGAACGTATGGGGTGTGACCGCAAGGCGCGGTCATTGATTCAGTGGTGTTTCCATGGCACCCAGCATAACGGGGATCTTTGATGCAATAATGCTGCGAATTGGCAAGCCATTGATGCATATATGCAGCGGGGAGGTGCGTGTGAACTGGGATGATGCCCGGGTGTTCCTGGCGGTGTGTCGCGAGTCGACCTTGCGTGGGGCCGCACGGGTATTGGGGGTGGACCAGGCGACGGTCGGTCGACGGGTCAATGCCCTGGAAAAGTCCTTGAACGCGACGTTGTTTTTGCGCACCTCCGAGGGGTATGCGCTGACGGCGGTGGGCGAGGCGGCCCTGCTGTCGGTGGAGAAGATGGAGCGCTCGGCGATTGAACTTGAGCGCCAGATCCAGGGCCTGGATGACCGCCTGACCGGCACCGTACGGGTCAGCACCACCGATTCCCTGGCCATCGACTTCCTGATCCCGGCCATCGCCTGCCTGCTCGACAAGCACCCCGACGTGCGCGTGCAGCTGGACGCTACCACCCAGATCCTCAGCCTGGCCAAGCGCGAAGCCGATATTGCCGTGCGCAACACCCGCCCGGAAAACCCCGACCTGATTGCCCGGCGCATCGCTCGCTGGCCGGTGGGGTTGTTCGCGTCCCAGGGTTACATCGACCGCCACGGCCTGCCGGAACCGGGCAGCGTGTTTGAAGGCCACGACCTGGTGGTCTATCACCCGCACCTGCACAGCCAGAAAGACCTGGCCCTGGTCAACGAGCCGCTGGGGCGCGGGCGCATTGTGGCAGCGGTGGGGTCCAGCCTGTTGGTGCGCCGTTCCATCGCCGCCGGTATTGGCCTGGGTGAATTGCCGGTAGTGACCGGCGAGCGCGACGGGCTGGTGCGCGTCTGGCCCGAGCGCACCCGGGTTTTGCCCTACGACGTGTGGCTGGTGACCCATGCCGACCTGCGCCACACCGCACGGGTGCGGGCAGTGATCGATGAAATTGTCGCGGCGTTTGCGGGGCTGGCCGTGTGACGCCAGGCCCGCTCACCCCAATCAGCGGTTAAGGAAGGCCAGCAGGTCTTCGTTCAGCGCTTGGGTGTGGGTGGCTGCGAAGCCATGCGGTGCATCCTTGTAAACCTTCAACTGGGCGCCCTTGATCAGCTCGGCGGCGACCTTGCCGGTGGTCTCGAATGGCACGATCTGGTCGCCATCGCCGTGGATCACCAGGGTAGGCACATCGATCTTCGCCATGTCCGGGCGGAAGTCCGTCTCGGAGAACGCAGTGACGCAATCCACCGTCGACTTGAGCGAGGCCTGCAGGGCGATTTGCAGGGTTTGGGTGAGCACGCCGGCGGAGACGGTCTGGCCTTTATTGATCCCGAAGAACGGGGTGTTGAAGTCGGCGATGAACTGCGCGCGGTCCTTCAGCAGCCCGGCCTTGATGCCGTCGAACACGGCGGTGGGCACCCCTTGCGGGTAATCCGGCTTTTGGCCGAACAGCGGCGTGACCGCACCCAGCAACACCAGGCCGGCCACGCGGGCGCTGCCATGGCGTGCGATGTAACGCGCTACGTCGCCGCCGCCCATGGAAAAGCCCACCAGCGTCACGTCCTTGAGGTCCAGGTGTTCGATCAACTGGGCGATGTCGTCGGCGAAGGTGTTGTAGTCGTTGCCGGTCCACGGCTGGTCCGAACGCCCGAAGCCGCGACGGTCGAACGCGAGGGTGCGAAAGCCACGGCTGCTCAGGTACTCCATCTGGTATTCCCACATGTCCGCATCCAGCGGCCAGCCGTGGCTGAACAGCACGGGCTTGCCGCTGCCCCAATCCTTGAAGTAGATCTGCGTACCGTCTTTGGCAACGAATGTGCTCATGGAAAACTCCTGGGAGGGTGGGGTGAAAGCATTGCGTCGCACTATTGCGCTAAACCAGACGAAGGGCTTGTACGGATGTGCTCGGTTGAACGGTTCAGCGTCTATGCTGGTCCACTGACCTCCAACGTCAGATCACACAGGTGAACGAAATGGCCAAGACTTACAGCTACGCCGCCCAGAACGCCAAGGATTCCCTCAAGCCCTACACCTTCGAGCGCCGTGCGCCGGGGGCTGATGACGTACAGATCGATATTCTCTTCTGCGGGGTCTGCCACTCCGACCTGCACACCGTGCGCAACGAATGGAACAACACCCTGTACCCGTCGGTGCCGGGGCATGAAATCGTTGGCCGCGTCACGGCGGTGGGCGCCAATGTGAAGAAGTTCAAGGTCGGCGATCTGGCCGGTGTTGGCTGCATGGTCGACAGTTGCCAGCACTGCGCATCCTGCGCCGAGGGCGAGGAGCAGTATTGCGAGAACGGTTTTACCGGCACCTACAATGGGCCGATGTTCGGGGGCGAGAACACCTTCGGCGGTTACTCGGACAATATCGTGGTCAAGGAGAAGTTCGTGCTGCGCATCTCCCATGGCAATGCCAACCTGGCCGCCGTGGCACCGTTGCTCTGCGCCGGGATCACCACCTATTCGCCGCTGCACCACTGGAAGGTCGGCCCGGGTAAAAAAGTTGGAGTGGTCGGCCTTGGCGGTCTGGGCCACATGGCGGTGAAAATCGCCCATGCCATGGGTGCCCACGTCACGCTGTTCACCACCTCACCCAACAAACGTGAAGACGGCCTGCGCCTGGGCGCCGACCAGGTGGTGGTGTCGAAGAACGCGGATGAAATGGCCAAGGTTGCCAACAGCCTGGACTTCATCCTCAACACCGTCGCCGCACCGCACAACCTCGACGCGTTCATCAGCCTGCTCAAGCGCGACGGCACCATGACCCTGGTTGGCGCACCCGACAGCCCGCACCCGTCGCCGGCGGTGTTCAACCTGATCTTCAAGCGCCGCAGCCTGGCGGGTTCGTTGATCGGCGGCATCCAGGAAACCCAGGACATGCTGGACTTCTGCGCCAAGCACAAGATTGTCTCGGACATCGAGATGATCGATATCCAGGGTATCAACGAAGCCTATGAACGGATGCTCAAGGGCGACGTGAAATACCGCTTCGTCATTGACATGCAGAGCCTGAAAAAGGAAAGCCACGCCGCCTGACAACCGCCATCGCCGGCAAGCCACCGCCGATCTCCTGTAGGAGCTGGCTTGCCAGCGATAGCTATCTACCAGACGCTGGTACCGTTCAGGCCGACAGGTGCTCGTACAAAATCGTCGCACCCACCAGCATCAGCACCAGGCCGCCGACCATCTCGGCGCGTTTGCCCACCACCGTACCCAGCACCCGTCCGAGCATCATGCCGATCGTGACCATGGTCATGGTCGCCAGGCCAATGGCGGCTGCAGCCACCAGGATATTCACGTCGACAAACGCCAGGCCCACGCCAACAGCCAGGGCATCGATGCTGGTGGCAAACGCCGTCACGGCCAGGATCATGAATGAATGCTGGGTCGGTTTCTCGACCTCTTCATCCTCGGCCTTGAACCCGTTGTAGATCATGTGCAAACCCAGCGCGACGAGCAGGGTAAAGGCGATCCAGTGGTCCCACTGTTCAACCCAGCGGGTGGCCGCGTGGCCGATGGCCCAGCCGATCATCGGCGTGATGGCCTCGATCACACCAAAGATCAGGCCGGCGCGCAGGGCTTCGGTGAGGCGTGGTTTGTGCAGGCTGGAGCCTTTGCCGATGGCCGCCGCAAAGGCGTCCGTGGACATGGCCAGGGCGAGAAGAATCAGGGAAATGGGGTTCACGGTCAGGCTTCCAGTCGGGCTGCATGAGTCAACGACACACCCACACGCCCGACTACCGGCATGGATATGTCGCTGGTCTCACCAACCACAACGGTGTTCGTACCACGGCAGGTTGCCGAATATGTTGATACGAACGCTTCTGAACAGGTCAGAAGCCGGTTACTCCCCAACGAAGGGCTGCATCATAGAGGGCCAAACATGAAAAAACCGTCAACGCCGTTCACCCGCGCTTGATGTTCAGCTCTGTCAGTTGATCGGAATGATCTTCGACACCAGCTCCACCACCGTCTTGGCCTGCAACTTCCTCATTAGCCGCGCGCGGTGCACTTCCACCGTGCGATGGGAGATCGCCAGGCGCTGGGCGATTTCCTTGGACTTGTAGCCGTTGACGATCAGCAGGGCGATTTCCCGCTCCCGTGGCGTGAGGTCGCCCGTGCCTTGGTGGGCGCGGTCCAGGCGTTCGAAGTGCCAGATCATCAGCTTGAACGGGTCCTCGGGCGTGAGGGTGTAGCCGTGGGACTTGGCCCAGAACACTTCACCGTTTTTGTGCTGCATGAAACGCTCGTCGGAGTAAAAGCCGTTGTCGCTGTCGAGCAGCCAGTCGTGGCTGCGCTTGCCGATGGCGTGGTAGTCGGCCTGGGACGGATAGATCAACAGGGTCAACTGGTTGAGCAGGGCCTCGCGCGGGTAGCCGAACAACTGCAGAAAGGCTTCGTTGCAGTCGATCATCACACGGTGGCTTGTCACCAGTTGCGGTGCGGGGGAGCGTTGGAACGCCAGGCGTTCGATGTCGGGAAATTGCCGGGTAAACACGGTCATCAGGCATCCTGCCTCGTTGTTTTTCTCACCTGGAGGCTACTTATCCGTGTAAGTAGTTACACGAATTGGCGAGCGACCAGTGGTGGGGCATTGTAGGGAATGTACGCACCAAAAACAGAAGAAATTGATTATGACTGCTCAAAGCGTCTCCATTGTTGCCGCCGGTCATTCGCGTTTTGGACGCCTGGAAGGCACCACCCTTGAAGACCTGATCGTGCAGGTCACCCGCGAAGCCCTGGTGGATGCGGCCATCGATGCCGCGCAAATCGATGCGGTGTTCCTCGGGCATTTCAACGCGGGGCTGGTGCCTGACGGCTTTGCCTCTTCTCTGCTGCTGCAGGCCGACCCGGGGCTGCGTTTCAAACCGGCCACGCGCTGCGAAAATGCCTGTGCATCCGGTTCGGCGGCGATCCAGGCCGGGGTGAACGCGATCCTGTCCGGCAGCGCCGAGCTGGTGTTAGTGGTGGGTGCCGAAAAGATGACCCACACCTCCACGGCTGCCGTCACCCAGGCCCTGGCTGGCGCCGGCTACCAGAATGACCCGGCAGAAGCCGGCCTGAGTTTCCCGCAGCTGTTCGGCCGCGCGGCGCGGCAGTACGCCGAGCGCTACCACTGTCCGCTGGGCTCGATGGCGGCCATCGCCACCAAGAACCACTCCAATGCCATGGCCAACCCGCTGGCGCAGATGCACCGGGTGATGGATTTTGAGCACTGCAACAATGTTTCGCCGAGCAACCCGTTTGTGGCCGACTCCCTGCGGCTCACCGACTGCTCGCTGATCAGCGACGGCGCCGCCGCCATCATCCTGGCTTCGCCCAAGCGTGCCCGTGCCTTTCGCCGTGACGTGCAGATCTGCGCGATGACCCAGGTCAACGACTGCCTGCCTATCGCCCAGCGTGACATCCTGGCATTTGAAGGCCCGCAACGGGCGATCCACGCAGCGTTGCGCGGGGCGAACATCACCCTGGCCGACCTGAGTTTCGCCGAGGTGCACGACTGCTTCACCATCGCCGAACTGCTGATCTATGAAGCCATGGGCCTGGCGCCCAAAGGCGAGGGCCATCGCGTGCTCGACAGCGGCGTCGTGCGCGCCGGTGGACGCTTGCCGGTGAACCTGTCCGGTGGCCTCAAGGCCAAGGGGCACCCGGTGGGGGCCACCGGGGTGTCGATGCATGCCTTGGCGTTCCGCCAACTCACCGGTGAACCGATCGGCCTGGCAGTGCCCAACCCCGAGTTCGGCCTGGTGTTCAACATGGGCGGGATGGCGGTGGCCAACTATGCCTCGGTCCTCCATGCGCGGCGCTGCTGAACCATGAACATTGCCAACTGGCTGCACGACACCCAACGCCGCGATCCTCAACGCCCCGCGCTGTTCGACGGCACGCGGCAAACCGCCGACTATGCCACCTTCGCCGCCCATGCCCGCCAACGCGCCGCCTGCCTGGTGGACCAGCACGGGCTGGTGCCCGGCGATGCGGTGGCGGTGCTGATGAAAAACAGCGGCGACTACCTGGAATTGCTCTACGCCATCTGGTGGATGGGGGCGGTCGCGGTGCCGATCAACGCCAAGCTGCACCCGGCCGAGGCGGCGTGGATCGCGACTAACGCTGAGGTGCGCCTGATCTTCACCGACGGCGGCCAGGTGTTTGCCGCACGCGACCTGCCTACAGGCTGCAAGGAGCTGGACGGCCACGTGCTGCCCCCGACACGCCCCTGGCCCACTCTGGAACACCCGGTGCCACGCCAGGACTCAGACCTTGCCTGGCTGTTCTACACCTCCGGCACCACGGGGCGTTCCAAGGGCGTGATGCTGTCCCATGGCAACCTCATGGCGATGTCGCTGTGTTATCCCACCGATGTCGACTCGGTGAGTGGAGATGACGCGGTGGTGTATGCCGCGCCGATGTCCCATGGCGCAGGGCTCTACAACTTCATCCATGTGCGCTGCGGTGCACGGCATGTGGTGCCGGCTTCCCATGGCTTTGACGCCGCCGAGCTGTTCGGGCTGGCGACCGAGTTGGGCAACGTTTCATTGTTTGCTGCGCCCACCATGGTCAAGCGTATGGTCGAACAGGCGCGGCGCCAGGGTTATGCCGGCGAGGGCATCAAGACCATCGTCTACGGCGGTGGCCCGATGTACTTGGCGGACCTGCGCGAAGCTCTGGACACCTTCGGCCCGCGCTTCGTGCAGATCTACGGCCAGGGCGAAAGCCCGATGACCATCAGCGTGCTGCCACGCGCACTGATCGCCGACCGCCAGCGGCCGGATTGGGCGATCCTGGCCGCGTCCGTCGGCCACGCGCAATCCTGTGTGGAAATCCGCATTCTGAATGCAGAGCACCAGCCAGTGGCCACCGGCGGGCGGGGTGAAATTGCCGTGCGCGGTGCCACGGTGATGCAAGGCTACTGGCGCAACCCCCAGGCCAGCGAGCAAGCCCTGGTAGACGGCTGGCTGTTGACCGGCGATATCGGTTTTCTCGACCCGGCCGGCTACCTGACGCTCACGGACCGTTCCAAGGACGTGATCATCACGGGCGGCAGCAACGTGTACCCGCGTGAAGTCGAGGAAGTGCTGGCCCAACATCCCGAGGTGTTTGAAGTGTGCGTGGTGGGCGAGCCGGACGCGCAGTGGGGCGAGTCGGTGGTGGCATTTGTGGTAACCCGCAGCGGTCAGACCCTCGACGATGCCGAATTGACTGCCTGGTTTCTCGAACGCATGGCCTCGTTCAAGAAGCCCAAAAAATATGTGTTCCGCGATGAGCTGCCGAAGAACAGCTACGGCAAAATCCTCAAGACCGACTTGCGACAGGTGTTGAAAGCAGGGAGTATCGCCGCCGTTCGCTGAACCCGTTTTCCATGGATAGATAACAGACAAGGAGTCCCTTCAATGGGCATTCACGCGCAAGACACGGTCCGCAAGCGGCGCCGTGCGTTTCTCGGTGCCACCTCCGGCCACTTGATCGAGTGGTACGACTATGGCGTCTACGGCTTTCTCGCCGTGTACATCGGCCAGGCTTTTTTTGTCTCCGATGACCCCACCACCAGCCTGCTGGCAAGCTTCGCCGCGTTTGCCCTGAGCTTCTTCATCCGGCCGCTGGGCGGGCTGTTCTTCGGCCCGCTGGCCGACAAGATTGGCCGTCGCAAGACCCTGATCATGGCGCTGGTGATGATGACCGGTTCCACCGTGTTGCTGGGCCTGTTACCCACCTACGCCACCCTTGGCATCGCCGCGCCGATCCTGTTGATCCTGGTGCGCTGCGTGCAGGGCTTCTCGGCGGGTGGCGAGATCGGCACGGTCACCAGTTTCATCTCCGAATACGCCGGCCCCGGTCGACGCGGCTTTGCCACCTGCTGGCTGATGGTTACCGCCGTGCTCGGCCTGTTGCTGGGCGGCGCGGTGGCCAACGGCATGACCTGGGTGCTGGGCGCCGACGTGATGCAGGAGTGGGCGTGGCGCGTGCCGTTCCTGATTGCCGCACCGCTGGGCTTTATCTCCATGTACATCCGCCTCAAGCTTGAAGACAGCCCCGAGTTCCTCGCCCTGCAACGCGCCGGGCAAACCTCCCGCGCGCCGCTGCGTGAGGTCTGGCAGTGGAAGCGGGCGATTGCCCTGGTGTTTTTCATCATCACCCTGCACAGCTCGATCTTCTACCTGGTGCTGACCTTCGCCTCGACCTACATGGCCAAGATCCTCAAGTTCGACAGCGGCACCACTTTACTCTACGTGTTCGTGGCCAGTTTCTCGGCGGCGTTTGTGATGCCGTTCGGGGGGGCGTTCACCGACAAGTACGGGCGCAAGCCGTTCCTGATGGTGATCGGCACCCTGGCCACCCTGGCGATGTTCTGGCTGTTCAAGTCGGCACCCACCGCCACACCGGCGTCGTTCTTTGCACCCTTGATGGCGGTGGCGATCCTGTTCGGGCTGTATGCATCGTCCACCTATGCGCTGATGAGCGAACTGTTGCCCACGCGCATCCGCTCCACCGGGATTGCCGTGGCCTACAACGTGCCGGTGGCGGTGTTCGGCGGCAGCGCGCCGTTGATCTCTACCTGGCTGATCAAGGTGACAGGCGACATCACCTCGCCGTGGTACTTCTACGTGGCCACCGGCGTGGTGTCGTTGATTGCCCTGGTGGTGTTGCGTAAGGAAGACTTTGTCGCCAGCAGCCACCCGGCGGTGGCGCAGGCCCCAGGCGCGTTGGCCAGCGCAGCCTGATGCTCAGGGGCGTTGCGGCTTGACCGACGTCCCGAACGTATTGCCCATGCGCACACTGGTCGCCGCCGGCGTGGATAAACCCACCTGGTTCGGCGGCCGCTTCTCTACCGGAATGTTCTGGGCCTCGCGGTTTTTCTGCGCGGCCTTGGCGGCATCCGGCGTGTTGCCCATCTGCTGGCTCAGGCAGCCATAGTCGGGCGCCTTATACCCATCCACCGTGACTTCCGTGCAGCTTGGGGCAGCGGTTTCGGCGTGGGCGACCAATGGCAATACGGCGCACAGCAACAGGCTGGCAAGGGGTACAAAGCGCTTCATCTGGGCCTCCTGGCAGGCCCGCGAAGGGGGCCGTCAACCCTGGCAAGTGTAGTGCAGCGGGCTTGCCGTCACCGTGATGTTTTTTTTGCCATCACCGTAACATCAGGTTCATAAACTGGCCTCAGGATGACGGTTTTCAAGGACACGTCAGCCGTGCAGCGATGCAGAGCGGGGGGTGGGCAAGGGAGCTTGAGGCGCGCCGTACGCGCCCTGGTCTTGCTATGGCTGCTCGCCGGCACGCAGCCGGCGATCGCCGAGTCGCCGCTGTTGCTTCTGGACTTGCCAGCACAAGACCTGGAACACGCACTGCAAGCGTATAGCCGCGCCACTGGGATGGCGGTGCTGGTGGACCGCGAGTTGACGCGGGGCCGGCGCTCCATCGGTGTGCGCGGGCGCTACACGGCGCAAGAAGCACTGGCGATGTTGCTGACAGGGAGTGGCCTGATGGCACGTTATGCACGCAACGATGCGTTCACTTTGCAACGCCCCGACGTCGAACAGGCGCCTGCGCCGCGTGGCCTCTCTGCACGCAACGCCGCGCGGCTCAACAGTAGCTACGCCGCGGCGTTGCAGCAGGCGATCGAAGCCAGCCTGTGCCGTACGCCGTTGACTCGCCCGGGAACTTACCGTGCGCTGGTGCAGGTGTGGGTCAACCCGCAAGGGCTGATCGAACATAGCCGGCTGGTCAGTTCCACGGGTGATACGCAACGCGACGAAGCCCTGGTGCGCGGCCTTGGCACCGCCCGGGTTGAACGCCCGGCACCCAGTTCGCTGCGCCAGCCCGTGACCTTACTTTTGATGCCCGACACAACAGGAATGCGCATGGAATGCACAGCAGGGAAAGGAGCCACGGGCGGATGAAAAATACCGGGCACAGTACGATGGTCAGCTTGTTCCTGGCGTCCTACGAGGACTTCAAGGTGCGTTTGCGCAAGCGCCTGGGCTCCGAGGACCTGGCCAACGACGTCCTGCACGAAACCTACCTGCGGGTCGACCGCATGGACGTGCCACCCAACCTGCAACAGCCCAACGCCTACCTGTACCGCATGGCCCTGAACATTGCCGCCGACCGCCGCCAGGCCGACGCGCGCTTGCTCACTGGCAGCGAAGTCGAAGAGCTGCTGCAAACCGGCGACGAAGCCCTGGACCCGTCGCGGGTGGTGGGTGGCCAGCGCGAGATCCAGTCCCTGGTCAAGGCGCTCTACGAGCTGCCGGCACGCCGGCGCAAGATCCTCATCGCGGCGCGCCTGGAGGAGGCGCCACACCTGGAAATCTCCCAGCGTTTTGGTATCTCCACGCGCATGGTCGAGAAGGAAATCAAGGCCGCCCTGGGCCATTGCGCCAAGCGCCTGGAAAGAAAAGTGATTCAGCGGTTCGGTCCCGGGGCCGGAAAACCGTCTTAGTATCGAGTCCCTGATAAATCCGTGAGTATTTGCGCGCTTGAACATTTTTAGCCTCTCCGCCGCCCGGCAATCCGCCGCCAGCCCCCTGCACGATGAAGCCCGCGACTGGCTGCTGCTGCTGACCTCGGGGCGCGCCACCGTGGCCGACGCCAAGGCGTTGCGCGCCTGGTGCGCCCAGAGCCCGGAACATGCCCAGGCGTTCGAGCAGGCCAAGCTGTTGTGGCAGCACATCGGCACGGCCGCCGAGCAATCGGCCGCGCCCCGTCACTTTGGACGACGCGCGTTCCTCGGCGGGGCGATTGCCGCCTCCGCTGCCGTGGTGATGGTGCGTGTTGGCGTGCCGGGTGGGTTTGCCGGCTTGACCGCCGACTACAAGACCGAAGTCGGCGAGCAGCGCCAGGTGGTCTTGAGCGAGGGCGTGAGCCTGGAACTCAACACCCAGACGCGCATCAGCCGGGTGGGGCAGGGCATCGAATTGCTCGAAGGTGAAGTGGAGGTGCTTGCCCGGGTGACGCAACCGCTCAAGGTCCAGGCCGGTGAGGGCTGGGTGAGTGCCGGGCAAGCGCGCTTCAATGTGCGCAACACCGACCATAGCGTGTGCGTGACGTGCCTTGAAGGTTGGTTGTCGGTGGACGTGGCCGGGCGCAGCGTACGCCTCGACAGCGGCCGCCAACTGACCTACGGCGCGGCTGGCATCGGTGAGCCGGTGTCCGTGGACACCCAGGCGGTGGTGGCGTGGCGCGAACAGGTGCTGGTGTTCAACAACGCAACGCTTTCGACGGTGGTGGATGAGATCAACCGCTACCGACCGGGGATGCTGGTGTTGCTCAACAAGCAATTGGGCCAACGGCGGGTGCAGGCGCGGTTCAACCTGCAACAGTTGGCGGGTGTCGCGCTGTTGATTCGTGATGCTTACGGCGCCAAGTGCACCGAGTTGCCGGGTGGGGTGGTGCTGTTGAGCTAGGTTGTATCAGTTCAACGGCCCCATCACCTGCCGATACCGCTCCACGCCCTGGGGTGTCTGTCGCACCAGGCTGATCTCCATCCCCAACGGGTCTTCCCGTCGATTGCCACTCAGCTGGCGCCAGCCCTTGTCCGCTTCCCAGACCCGCACTTGCAGGTCGCTGACGCCCGTCAAAACAACAACGCCATCTTTCGCTGCCGGCAGCGGGAAACGATCCCGGCTTGGCGCGGCTGCGCGGTAGAGGTTGTCGCCCTTGAGCCACCAGCGCACGCGCTGCAAGCCATCGCCGGCTGCGGGCGCACTGCGGATCACGTCCAGCCGGAAGCCTTTGCTGTCGGAGCTGCGCACGGTGACGGCAGCGAGCCCATCGGTTTTGTCTGTCTCTTCCTGGGAGGTGCCGGGCGTCGTCAATTCAACACTGGCGCGCAGGCTGATGTCGCGCTGCATCTGGTTCAATGCGCGCAACAGCGCTTCGGTCTGCTCGGTGCTGGCCTGCAAGTGCTGGTCGGCACGGGTGACGCTGTCCAGGCCGCGCCAGGCGATGAGGCTGACCACCGCCATCAGCATGATTGCCACCATCACCTCGATCAGCGTGAAGCCTTTTTGCGCAGCGTTCATGGCAGGCTTACCACGCGTAGCAGGCCGGCGGCATCGCGTTGCAGGCTGAGGCTGTGTTGCCCGTCCGACAGCACCACGCGTACGGGCGGGTTGATCCATTCGGCGTTGAGCACCAGGGTCTGCCGGGGTTCGATGTTGATTTGCATCGGGGTGCTTTCCCAGAGGCGTGGTCGTAGCGAATCGTCATTTTTAAAGGTCTCCACGTCCAGCCCATCGTCGCTGCGGCGGTTGAAACGATAGCCCTTGGCGTCGGCACGCCAAGTGATCGGCCGACCGTCGGCGCGGGCTTCGGCCTGGGCCACTTGCAGCAATTGGCTCAGGCGTTCGGCGTCCTTGCGCAGCAGGTGCAGCGGGTCGGGCTTGATGGTGAGGCTGATGGCCGCGCTGGCGATGCCGATGATCACCAGCACCACCATCAGCTCGATCAGGGTGAAGCCGCGTTGTTTCATCGCAAGGCACCTGGGGAACTGGAGAGGTTGTGAAATAAAAACGTGCGAATTGGCCTGTAGGCTGGTGCCACGGACAAACAGGAGGTCCTGGACATGGCATTCGCTCATCGTTTTACCCTGGCCCACGGCGTGCAGGCGCTGAGCGTGTTGGCCGCGCTGGCGGGCGTGGCGGTCTGGACACCGCTGTTGCTCACCTCGGCCGAATCCCACACGCCCCAGGCCACCCCCCAGGCCTTGGCAGCGCGCAGTGACAGCCCGGCGCTGCAATGGTTTTCCAACGCACCGACGGCGGTGCAAATCAAAGTCTCGGGTGTGCTCGCCGGGGCGCGGGGCGCAGTGGCGATCCTCAGCCTCAACGACGGCCCGCCGCGCAGTTTCCTGCTGGGCGAACGGGTGAGCCCTGGCGTGCGTCTCACGGCCATCGAAGGCGATGGGGTAGAGATCGAGCGCGGTGGCGAGAAGCAGCGGGTCCACCTCGACAAGCTGGCGCCGGCCCCGGAACTGGCGCCGCTCACTCGGCCATGACCTGGGTGTCCAGGCGGGCCAGGGGCGGCGCCTCGCGGCTGGCGTCCAGCACCTGCACCCTGACCTGATACAGGCGCCCATCGGCGTTGATGGTCTGCTCGCAGCGCAACTTCAAACGGCCCTGGTCACACTCGAAGGTCTTCTTGCCGGTGCGCAGGTGCCCCTCCAGGCGCAGCTCCGCCAGGCGGCTCTGGGCCGCCAGCAAGGCCATCGACTTGTCGCGCAGCAACCCATTGCTCTGGGTCATCAGGCCCGCCACGCGCACGGCGGCCGCCATGGCCACAGCGATGATCGCCAGGGCCACCAGCACCTCAATGAGGGTAAAACCTTGCGCGTTGCGACGGCCGACCATGGCGCTCTCAAACCCTGGAAACAGGCCCGCAGACTAGCGCCGGCAGTTGACCGATTGGCGACCAAACCTCCCGAGGATTTTCAATACGACTGACATGTGTTCTTGCAACACTGCGCCACGAATTGAACCCCAGCCAAGGAATGTCGAGATGGATATCGCGCCCCTTAACGCCCCATTGCCAGGCCCTCGCGGCCAACGTGGCTTCACCCTGATCGAGATCATGGTGGTGGTGGTCATCCTCGGGATTCTTGCGGCGATGGTGGTGCCCAAGGTGCTGGACCGCCCGGACCAGGCACGGGCCACGGCGGCGAAACAGGACATCGGCGGGCTGATGCAGGCACTGAAACTGTATCGCCTCGACCACGGCACTTACCCCAGCATGAACCAGGGCTTGAAAGTACTGGTGGAACGCCCGGCCGATGCCAAGAACAGCAACTGGCGCGCCTACCTTGACCGCCTGCCGAACGACCCGTGGGGCAACCCTTATCACTACCTCAACCCGGGCGCCAACGGCGAGGTCGATGTGTTCTCCCTCGGCGCTGACGGCAAGCCGGACGGCGACGGCGTGAATGCCGATATCGGCTCCTGGCAGTTGTAAGGCTCGCCATGAAACGGCATTCGCCCGCAGCGGCGAAGCAGCGCGGCATGGCGATCATCAGCGCCTTGCTGATCGCGGCAGTGGTGGCGGTGCTCGCCGGCAGCATGCTCACGCGTCAGACCGTGTTCACCCGCAGCCTGGAAGCCGAGCAACTGCGCATTCAGGGCCAGTGGCTGTTGCAGGGTGGCCTGGAGCAGAGCCGTCGCCTGTTGTGGGACGCCCGCCAGAAAGACGTGCTGACCCGCCTCGACCAACCGTGGGCGTACGCCCAGAGCGGTGCATTTGAGGGGCGGCTGGCCGATGAACAAGGCAAGTTCAACCTGCGCAACCTGGTCAACCGCCAGCAGGTGGATGCCGAGCAACTGCAGCGTTTCGAGCGCCTGTGTCGCCTGATCGGCGTCGACCCAAGCCTGAGCCGACGCATCAGCCAGAGGGTGATTGGCTCCTATGATCAGCGCACAGGGGATGACGCTTTGCCCGCCAAGTACCCGGTGCTGCGCAGCCTGGACGACCTCAGTGGCCTCGAAGGCCTCGACCCGCTGCTGCTGCAGCGTCTGCAGACCTTTATCAGCGTGCTGCCCGGCAATACCTGGGTCAACGGCAACACCGCCAGCGCCGAAGTGCTCAGTGCGGTGGTGCCGCAACTGAGCCTGTCCCAGGCCCAGGGGCTGGTGGCCGAGCGGGACAGCGGGCGCTGGTTTATCAACCGCGGGGATTTCGTCAACCGTCTGCACTTGCCCCAGGTGGCGGTGGATTCGGTGGAGGTGGGCATTACCAGCGAGTGGTTCCGCCTGCAGGGCCAGGCGCGGCGCGAGCAGCGGCGGGTGACACTCGATGCTTTGCTGCACCGCCCGGAAGACCGCCAGCCCCGGGTGATCTGGTCGCGGGTGGGCGTATGAAACGCTTGCGCATTGGCTTGCCGCCCCTCGATCAACTCAGCGCTGACAGCCCGGTGACTTTTGCCTGGGTGGAGCGTGGGGCGGTGGTGAGTGAAGGCCAGGAGCGCCTGGCGCAATTGGGCAAGCATCGCCAGGCCGTCGACTGCTTCCTGCACCCGCGTGACAGCCTGCTGACTGGCTTGGAACTGCCGCCATTGCCGGCGGCTAAAACCCAGGCCGCCGTGGCTTGCGCAGCACAGGCATTGATCCTCGGCCCGGTGGAGCAGATGCAGGTTGCCCACGGCCCACGCGAAAGCGACGGGCGTGTGCAAGTGGCCTGGGTGCCCAAGGACGGCTTGCAGCGTTTGGGCCAGGTGTTGGCTCAGGCACAACTCAAGCTGCGCGGCCTGTACCCGGCGCCCTATGCGTTGCCGGTAGGCACGTCGGTGCTGGAAGACGGGTATCTGTTGACGCGTGACACCTTGCAACAGGGCGCGGTGCATCCCCTGGGCCAGCCAGCGCTGGATGTGCAGTGGGTCGATGCGGCGCAGCGCTGGAGCGGCGCAACACCGGCGTGGGGCTTGCAGGGCCGCCTGAGTCCGCCGTCTACCGTGGGGTGGGGCAGGGCGTTGGCCTGCCTTGGTGTGGCCGCTGCGATCTGGACGATTGGCCTGAACCTGTACGCCGCCCGCCAGGCGGATGAAGGCCAACGAATCAAGGCAATGCTCAGCCAGCAAGTGCGCCAGGCATTCCCCGAATTGCCGGTGGTGCTCAACCCCTTGCAGCAGGCCCGCCAGCAGTTGGCCGCGCGGCAGAGCGGTGCGGCGGGCGAGCCGGGCCAGCGCTTCAGCAGCCTGTTGCAACTGGCCGGCAGCCAGCTGCCGTTCATGGTCGGCAGTGTCGAGAGCCTGACGTTCGAACAGGGGCGTTTGCACTTGGCTTTGTTAGCCGACAGCCGCAGCCCCGCTGTGGAAGGGGAGTGGCAAGCCGCCCTGGCCCAGGCCGGTTTCAGCGCTGTTCGCGATGACCATGGCTGGACCCTCGGCCCCGCTGAAACCGCCAGCGTCCAGGAAGCCAGCGATGAATAAGTGGCAGCAACTGCGTGGCCAGTCCCACGTGTTCTGGAGCGGCCTGGCCCTGCGGGAAAAACGCATGCTGGTCGGCACCGGCGTGGCCCTGGCGAGCCTGTTGACCTGGATGGTGTTGGTGCAGCCGGCGCTGAAAAAAATCGATTACTGGCAGGCCGAAACTCCGAAATTGCGCTCCCAGGCGCAAGCCCTGCACGTGCTGTTGCAGGACGTCGCCGCGCCTCGGCCGGCTGACGAACCCTCGCTGCGCCAGGCCCTGGATGGCGCTGGTTTGCACGGCCGCTATCAATTGGAAGCGCTGGCACCGGGCGGCTGGCGCCTGACCTTCGACAATGCACCGGCCGACGCCGTGGTGAGCTGGCTGCTGGGCAACCCCCGTTCGTTCTCTCTGGAGGTGTCCGAGGCGCGTTTGCAGCGCGCAGAGGACGCCGTCGACAACTCGGCCGGCACTGTGTCCGGGACCGTTCGCATGGATCAGGCGCTTGGCGCTAAGGAAGCTTCATGAAGTGGTCAGTCCCGCCTTTCCGTTTGGCCGCACCCTTGCTGGTGCTGGCCCTGAGCGCGTGCAGCAACAACCAGCCCGTCAAGCCGCTGCTGGTGGACAGCGAACTCGGCCAGCCCTTGGCCGAAACCCGCCATAGCGATACGCCGCTGGATCGCCAGCGCGAACCCGCGCCCCGGGCGCCCGTGCAACACCCGGTGACCAACAGCGCCCGTGGTCATGCCCCGGCGGTGGTCAAGGCGCGCAACCCGCTGGGCGACCAGCCCGTGCAGCTGAATTTTGTCGAGGCGGATATCCAGGCGGTGGTGCGCGCGCTGTCCCGCGCCACCGGCCAGCAGTTCCTGGTGGACCCACGGGTGAAGGGCAACCTGACCCTGGTCAGCGAAGGCCAGGTGCCGGCGCACCAGGCCTACGACATGTTGCTGGCGGCGCTACGTATGCAAGGTTTCAGCGTGGTGGACGTGGGCGGCGTGGCCCAGGTGGTGCCGGAAGCCGACGCCAAGCTGCTCGGCGGCCCGATCTACAGCGCTGGCGCCACGGGCATGCAGACCCGCACGTTCCGCCTGCAATACGAAAACGCGGTGAACCTGATCCCGGTGCTGCGCCCCATCGTGTCGCCGAACAACCCGATCAATGCCTACCCCGGCAACAACAGCATCGTCATCACCGACTACGCCGAAAACCTCGCGCGCGTGGCGCAGATCATCAGCGGCATCGACACGCCGAGCGCCATCGACACCGACGTGGTGAAAGTGCAGAACGGCATTGCCGTGGACATCGCGGCCATGGTCGCTGAACTCCTGGAAACCCAGGGCGCCGACCAGACCCAGAAGATCAACGTGGTGGGCGACCCGCGCTCCAACTCGATCATCATCCGCTCTGGCAGCCCCGAACGTACGGAGCTTGCGCGCAACCTCATCTACAAGCTCGACAACGCCCAGAGCAACCCGAGCAACATGCACGTGGTGTACCTGCGCAACGCCCAGGCCGGCAAGCTGGCTCAGTCACTGCGTGGCCTGCTGACCGGCGAGAGTGACTCCGGTGTCAGTGACGAGGCGCGTGGCAAGCTCAGCAGCATGGGCAGCACCGGCCAGAACGGCCAGGGCACTCCCACGCAGAACAGCAGCGGCACGCCCACCGGCAGCGGCGTGCAGACGGGGTACGGCCAGCAGGCCAACTCGGCAACGACCACCGCCGGCAGTACGTCCAACGACCAGAACACCGCGTTCAGTGCCGGGGGCGTGACGATCCAGGCGGACGCCACCACCAACACCTTGCTGATCTCGGCGCCCGACCCGCTGTACCGCAACCTGCGCGAAGTGATCGACATGCTCGACCAGCGCCGCGCCCAGGTGGTGATCGAGAGCCTGATCGTTGAAGTCAACGAAGACGATGCCACGGAGTTCGGCGTGCAGTGGCAGGCTGGCAACCTGGGTGGCAGAGGGGGCTTTGGCGGTGTGAACCTGGGGGGCAGCGGTCTGAATGGCACGCCTACCAGCAAAACCAGTATCGATGTGCTGCCCAAGGGCCTGAACATCGGTCTGGTCAATGGCACCGTGGACATTCCCGGTATCGGCAAGGTGCTCGACTTGAAGGTGCTGGCCCGTGCGTTGAAGAGCAAGGGCGGCACCAACGTGCTGTCGACGCCGAACCTGCTGACCCTGGATAACGAGGCAGCGAGCATTTTTGTGGGGCAGACCATTCCGTTTGTCACCGGCAGTTATGTGACCGGTGGCGGGGGCACCAGCAATAACCCGTTCCAAACCGTGCAGCGTGAAGAGGTGGGGCTGAAGCTGAACGTGCGGCCGCAGATTTCCGAGGGCGGCACGGTGAAGCTGGACATTTACCAGGAGGTCAGCAGCGTCGATGCGCGGGCTTCGGTGGACGCGGGGACGGTGACCAACAAGCGGGCGATCGATACCAGCATTCTGTTGGATGACGGGCAAATCATGGTGCTGGGGGGGTTGTTGCAGGATGGGTATAGCCAGAGCAATGACGCGGTGCCTTGGTTGTCGGATATCCCCGGGTTGGGGGCGTTGTTTCGTAATGAAAAGCGCAGTGTGAACAAGACCAACTTGATGGTGTTTTTGCGGCCTTACATTATTCGCGACAGTGGGGCGGGGCGCAGTATTACGTTGAACCGGTATGAGTTTATGCGCCGGGCCCAGGGTGGGTTGCAGCCGGAGCGTAGTTGGGCGATGCCGGATGTGCAGGCGCCGCAGTTGCCTTCGGTGGAGAAGGCGATTCCTGTGGGGCCGCAGGGGCCGAGGGCGGTGATTCGGGCGGTGCCTCAGTGATTGGGGGGATCTCTAACTGGGGGAGCTGGCTTGCCTGCGATGGCGGTATGTCTGTGTACATATCCGTTGCTGCGGTAACGGCGGCTTATGGTTCCGCTCTTACAGCGGGTCACTTTTGGAAAGGCCCAAAAGTAACCAAAAGGCCTTCGCCCCAACACTCGGTGCCTCGCCTAGGCTCGGCATGCCCTCACTCCGGCTTGAATCCGTGGGCCGCCGCCACGCGCCATCCATGGCGCGGGGCGGCTAACCCGGCGTCCTGCCGGG
>NZ_JACAOY010000015.1:0-67439 GCF_013385985.1 Pseudomonas sp. B6002
GATTCAAGCCTGCGTTCGGGCACACCGAGCCTAGGCGAGGTGCCGAGTGTTGGGGCAAGAGCGTTTTGCTTACTTTTGCGCTCTATCAAAAGTGAGCCGCCGTAAGGGCGGAACCAATAGCGGCCGTAACCGAAGAAACGGATATGCCCAAAGATCAAAACGCCAACTTATACCCAATGGTCATCAACATCACCGCCAAACAAGGCCGCAACACCCCATCCGGCACCTTCCCCGTCATATGACTGCCAATGTAGATCCCCGGCAACGACCCCATCAGCAAAAACCCCAGCAAATGCCAATCCATATTCCCCATGCTCGCATGCCCCAACCCCGCAACCAGGGTCAGCGGCACGGCATGGGCAATCTCAGTCCCCACCAACCGCCGGGTAGCCAGGAACGGATAAAGGATAAACAACGCCACAGTCCCCAGCGCCCCAGCGCCGATGGACGTCAACGCAACCATGGTCCCCAAGATCGCACCCGTCACCACGGTCAGCGCATTCAGGTTACGCGGGCTCATGTGATAGCTATCACCCGCATGCCGCTGAGCAAAAGCCAACAAGCTTTTCTTGAACAGGATCGCCAGGGCCGTCAGCAACAGCACAAAACCCAACGCCTGCTTGATCACCGCATTCATCGCACTAGGGTCGGTATGCAGGCTGGCGAGGAACCACAAAGTCAGCAGCACCGCTGGCACGCTGCCCAGGGTCAGCCAGCCGGTGATGGTCCAGTCGATATTCTTGTTCTTGCTGTGCACCAGCACACCACCGGACTTGGTGATAGCCGCGTACAACAGGTCGGTGCCCACGGCAGTGGCCGGGTTGATCCCGAACCACAGCAGGATCGGCGTCATCAACGAGCCCCCGCCTACACCCGTCATGCCGACGATAAAACCAACGATCAGGCCAGCCACCACGAAACCAACATTACCCACATCCATTACAGCTACCTGCGGCCTTATAAATTTCTGGCCGCAGGATAGCGATTTTTCTTATAACGACTTATATCAATGTGATCTGACTTTATGCCTTTTTCGCCAGTCGCTGGCAGACATAGGCTTGGGTCTGATAAGGAAACGCCACGGTGTCACGCCCCTGCAGCGCTGGGTGGGTCTCGATCAACGCCTGCAACTGCGCCGTGACCGTGGCTTTTTCGGCAGCCGGCAAGGCCGCGATAAAGCTCACCGACAGGAAGCGATCCATGATTACTTCTTGCGGGCTGCCTACATGGTGGTAGGGAAAACAAGTCATCTGCGGTGCGGAAAAATACTCGCCGGTGAAGGCCTCACGCCAACGGCCAGTATGAAAACGCGGGGTGTCGCCTTCATAAGGCGTGATGATCTCGGTGATCGCCGCCACCCAATCCACCGACTCATCGCGCACATTCCACACCAGGCCAAGATGCCCGTCGGGTTTGAGCACGCGATGGATTTCTGCCAGTGCCGCCTCGGTGGAGAACCAGTGGAAGGCCTGGGCGCAGACCACTGCATCGGCACTGGCTGATTCCAGGGGGATCGATTCGGCGGTGCCGTTGAGCAAGCGCACCTCCGGCAAGAGCTTACGCAACTGTTCGCCCATGGCCGCCACCGGTTCGACGGCAATCAGCGTCGGCGCCAGGCTGCTGAGCAAGCGGGTGAATTTGCCGGTGCCGGCGCCCAGGTCGATCACCGTGGCCTGCGCATCGATGTGCAGCGCGTCGGTCAGCCAGCCGGTGAGTTGTCGCGGATAGTCGGGCCGGCCTTGGGCGTAGGTGACGGCCTGGGTCGAGAAACCCTGTTGAGCAGACGTGTGAACACCAGTCATTGCCAATCTCTCCTCAGGTATAGCGGGGGCCACAGTGTGCGCCCTCAACCGTTTATTTTCTAATCGGTGCATCCAATCGTGCCTTCCCTGGGTAGTCCCTGCAGCAACCCTGCTGTTCTACCCAATGGAGAGTCACCCATGAACGCTAAAGCCCTGCTCTGCCTGACTGCCCTGCTCGCCACTGCGCCGTCCGCTTTCGCCCAGACCGGCCTTCCCGACAGCATCAAGGTGCCGGATGGCCACAAGGTGGCGCTGGAGACCACAGGCGTAGGCGAAATCACTTACGAATGCCGCGACAAGGCCAACGCGGCGGGCCAAGTCGAATGGACCTTTGTCGGGCCCAAGGCGGTGCTCAATGATCGCAGTGGCAAGCAGGTGGGCACCTATTTCGGCCCACCGGCCACCTGGCAGGCCCAGGACGGCTCGAAAGTGACCGGTACACAATTGGCCGTGGCGCCGTCGGGTGCGGGCAACCTGCCCTATCAATTGGTCAAGGCCAACCCGGCTGAAGGCAAAGGCGCCATGAGTGGCGTGAGTTACATCCAGCGGGTCGCCCTCAAGGGCGGCGTGGCACCGAGCAGCGAATGCACGGCGGCCAACAAGGGCAAGCAGGAAGTCGTGAAGTACCAGGCGGACTACATCTTCTGGGCCGCCAACTGAGCAAACTCGACTACGCTGCCCCCTGTAGGAGCCGGCTTGCCGGCGATGGCGGTGAACCAGTAGAGGAATAGGTCGGCTGGAACGCCGCCATCGCTGGCAAGCCAGCTCCTACAAGGGGCGGTGTTCGATATTACGGTGGTGGGAATACGTGTCTTTGCCAGAAGTCGATTTTGATTACGAAGCCTGCCTGCTGGCCTGCGCCCGGGGCGATCACCGTGCCTTGCGCCGGCTCTATGAGCACGACAGCAGTCGCTTGCTCGGCGTGGCGCTGCGCATCGCGCGGGACAAGTCGCTGGCTGAAGATATCGTGCATGACGCGTTCATCAAGATCTGGCGCGGCGCCGGCAGCTTTGACCCCCGTCGCGGCTCGGCCCGTGGCTGGGTGTTCAGCGTGACCCGGCACCTGGCGCTCAATGCCGTGCGCAACCATTACCGCGAAGTCCCCTTGGGCGACGAACACGAGCAAGTCGCTGTAAACGACACCTTTGAATTCGCTGCACGTTCGGGGCAGATCCACACCTGCCTGGAACAGCTCGACCCCGCCCGCCGCAGCTGCATTCTGCATGCCTACGTCGACGGTTTTTCCCACAGCGAAATCGCCCGGAAACTCGACACCCCGCTGGGGACGGTCAAAGCCTGGATCAAACGCAGCCTCGCCGCGCTGCGGGAGTGCATGGCATGAGTAACCCACTGGACGAACTGGCCAGCGAATACGTGCTGGGCACCCTGCCCGCCGAACAGCGTGCCGAGGTGGAACAGCGCCTGCCCCATGATGCGCCACTGCGCGCGGCGGTCGATGCCTGGGAGCAGCGCTTGTTGCCACTGACCGCCCTCGCGGAACCCGTACCGCCTTCGGCGCACCTGTGGCAGCGCATCGAACGCCATATCGCGACGGCGCGCACACCGTGGTGGGATCTGTTGGCGGTGTGGCGCGGTTTGGCCAGCGCCGGCTTGGTCGCCACACTGGTCCTGACGGCGTTGTTGCTGACCCGCCCGCCCACTGCCGAACCGACCTTTGTCGTGGTGCTGGTGGCCCCGCAAAACCAGGCACCGGGCTGGGTGATCCAGGCCAGTAACAATCAACGCATTCAATTGATCCCGCTGGGCACGATGCACGTGCCGGCCGACAAGGCCTTGCAGTTCTGGACCAAGGGCGATGGCTGGCAAGGCCCGGTATCGCTGGGGTTGGTCAAGCCTGGGGAGACGCTGTCGGTGCCTCTGGACACGCTGCCGCCGCTCAGCCCAAACCAGCTGTTCGAACTGACCCTGGAAGACCCGCACGGCTCGCCCACCGGCAAACCGACGGGGCCGATCCAGGCCATCGGCCGTGCGGTGAAGGTGCTGTGATCAGCTGACGGTGGGCAACCACACGCGAAACCGCGCCCCGCCCAGCGGCGATGCCAGGGCAGTCAAAGTGCCGCCCTGGGCCTCGAGGGCGCGCCGGCTGATCGCCAGGCCCAGGCCGAAGCCACCGGTGGCGCGGTCGCGGCTGCGGTCCAGGCGGTAGAACGGCTCGAAGATGCGCTCACGCTGGTCCACCGGTATGCCGATGCCATCGTCATCCACCCAGATCTCACAGCCGTTGGCGCACACCTTGACGCCGACCTGGATACGCTTGTCGCAGTAACGCGTGGCATTGCGCAGCAGGTTCTGCAGGGCGCGCGCAGTGAGGCGCGGGTCGAGGCTGAAGCGCTCCACCGCGCAGTCCAGCGCCACGTCGATCACAATCTCGGGGTTTTCCAGCTCATCGTCGACGCTGCCCAACACGCTGTCGATGAATTCATCGAGTACCACCTCCACCCGCTCCGGTAATTGCGCCGGGTTTTGCAGGCGGCTGTAGGACAGCAACTCCAGCACCAGTTCATCCAGCTCACGAATGTGCGCCACCAGGCTTTGCAGGCGCTCGCGACCGGCGGGCGGCAAGTCTTCTGACAGTGCCAGGGCCAGGCCGAAATCCAGGCGGGTCAGCGGCGTGCGTAATTCGTGGGAGACCGCATTGAGCAGGTCGCGCTGCTGGTTGAGCAGGTGTTCGATGTCATCGGCCATGGTGTCGAACACCGACGCCAGGCTGCCGATGTTGGAGCTGGGCGGAATCTGCGTACGCTCGCTGAGGTTGCCTTTGCCCAGTTGCGCGGCCGTGCTCTTGAGGCGCTCCAGATCACGCCAGTGCGGGCGCAGCCACACCAGCAGGCAGGCGAGCAAGGCGGCGACGATCAGTACGTTGATCACCCAGTACAGCAGGTTCATGTCCATCGGGTCGGGCGGGATCGTCAGCTTGACCACGAACTGCGCATTGATCGGCGAGCTGACCTCTTCCATCCAGCCCCACTCGCCCAGGCGGATCACCGGTTTGCCTTGTTCCAGCAGCAGCTCTTCGGCGGGGGTGTAGCTGGCGTCCTGGCGCAGCAGCAGTTGCACTTTCAGCGGGGCAAAATCACGCCCCAGTTGCTCGGTGACCTGGGACCAGCGCTCCACCGGCGCCCGCAGGTACTGCTTGACGATCAGCTTCTGCTGGCCGCGGGACTGCTCGATGTTGTAGTTCATGTAGCGGTGTTCGAACACCTGGATCACCCCCTTGGGGATCAGGTAGATCGCCGCGCTGTAGGTGACGATGGTGATCAGGTAGAGGCGTAGCAGCACACGAAACATGGATCAGCATTCCCACTCGGAGCGACTGAACAGGTAGCCCTTGCCCCACACCGTCTTGATCTTGCGCGCTTCGCCGGCATGGTCGTCGAACTTGCGACGCAGCTTGGAAATGGCCACGTCCACCGAGCGGTCGGTGCCGTTGAACTCGATACCGCGCAGGCGTTGCAGGATCTGGTCGCGGCTGAGCACTTCGCCGGCGTGCCGGGCCAACACCACCAGCAGGTTGTATTCGCCGCTGGACAGCTCGACCGCCTGTTCGCGCCAGGTCACGGTGCGCTCCGACAGGTCGATGCACAGGTTGCCCATGATGATCTGGTCGTTGGCCGCCAGGGGCTCGGACAGGCTGCTGCGGCGCAACAGCGTGCGCACACGGGCCAGCAGCACGCGGGGCTCGCACGGTTTGGTGACGTAGTCGTCGGCGCCCATTTCCAGGCCCAGCACCTGGTCGTGGCTGTCGTCGCGGGCGGTGAGCATCAGGATCGGCAGGCCCGCCGAATCGGCGCGCAGCAGGCGGCACACTTGCAGTCCGTCGAGGCCGGGCAGCATCAGGTCGAGGATCACCAGGTCCGGTGGGTTGAGGCGCGCACGTTCGCGCACATGGTCGCCACGGCTGAGTACGCTGACGTGGTAGCCATTGCGCTCCAGGTAGCTGGCAATCAGCTCGGAGAGTGCGGCGTCGTCTTCCACCAGGAGGATGTTGGGCATGGTGTTTCCAGATAATACGGTTCGTAGGCTGAGCAAAGACCCATATGGCAGCGGGCTTGTGTGGGAGCTGGCTTGCCTGCGATAGCATCACCTCATTTTCGCAGGGAGACCGAGGTGACTGCATCGCAGGCAAGCCAGCTCCTACACAGAAGCCGTGCTCCCACATTTTGATCTTTGTTGTTTGCAGGATTGTGCAAGGATATACGCCCTTTGCGGACTATGGGCCGCACCTTACATTTCTTCACACACGCCCTACACAGCTTCACAGCACCACGGCGCAGGTGTCTTTAGGATGCGCCAGTCAATATTGGGATATGAGCATGTCGAAGAATCTGTTTGCGCCGTTTTGCCTGCTGGCCCTGACGCTGGCCTTGAGTGCCTGTGACAAGTCCGCCGAGCAAGCGCCGGAAATGCCCCTGGCCAAGGTCCGCATCGAAACCCTGCAGGCCAAGCCCCTCTCCATCACCAGCGAACTGAGCGGGCGCATTGCCGCGCCGCGTATCGCCGAAGTGCGCGCACGGGTGGCGGGCGTGGTGATGCAGCGGGTGTTCAAGGAAGGCCACGACGTGAAACAGGGCGACGTGCTGTTTCGCATCGACCCGGCCCCGTTCAAGGCCGACCTCGACAGCGCCCAGGCCAATCTGAGCAAGGCCGAAGCCAATGCCTTCCAGGCGCGCCTGCAAGAGCAACGCTACAGCCAACTGGTGGAAGGCAACGCCATCAGCGCCCAGGACTACGACAACGCCCGCGCCAACCTGCGCCAGACCAACGCCGAAGTCGCCGCCAACAAGGCCGCCGTGGAGCGCGCCAAGCTGAACCTGGGCTATGCCACCGTGACCGCGCCGATTTCCGGGCGCATCGGTCGCGCACTGGTGACCGAGGGCGCGTTGGTGGGCCAGAACGAGGCCACGCCACTGGCGATCATTCAGCAACTGGACCCGATCCACGCCGACCTCACCCAGTCCACCCGCGAACTCAATGACCTGCGCCGCGCCTTCCGTGCCGGCAGCCTGAAGCAGGTTGGCCAGGACCAGGCCAAGGCCACGCTGATCCAGGACGACGGCAGCCTTTACCCGCTGCCGGGCAAGCTGCTGTTCGCCGAGATCAGCGTCGACCCGGGCACCGGGCAGATCATCCTGCGCAGCGAATTCCCCAACCCGGACCTCGACCTGCTGCCCGGCAGTTTTGTGCGGGTGCGTTTGGAACAAGCCGTCGACAAGCAAGGCATCAGCGTGCCGCAACGCGCCATCACCCGTGACAGCGCGGGCATCCCCATGGTGTTGCTGCTGGACGCCGAGCAGACCGTGAGCCAGCAGCCGGTGGAACTGGGCGCGGTGATCGAGGACCGCTGGATCGTCAGCAGCGGCCTCAAGCCCGGTGACCGCATTGTCGTCGAAGGCCTGCAACATGCGCGCCCCGGTGAAAAAGTCGAAGTGGATGACAGCCCTGCCTCGGGCCATCTGGTAAAGGAATAACCCGCCATGCCGCAGTTCTTTATTGACCGCCCGATCTTCGCCTGGGTGGTGGCCCTGTTTATCCTGCTGGCCGGCGCGTTGGCCATCCCGCAGTTGCCGGTGGCCCAGTACCCCAACGTTGCGCCGCCCAAAGTCGAAATCTACGCGGTATACCCGGGCGCGTCGGCCCAGACCCTGGACGAAAGCGTGGTCAGCCTGATCGAGCAAGAGCTCAATGGCGCCGATCACCTGCTGTATTTCGAATCCCAGAGCAGCCTGGGTTCAGCGACCATCACCGCCACCTTCCAGCCAGGCACCGACCCGGAAATGGCCCAGGTGGATGTGCAAAACCGCCTCAAGGCGGTGGAGCCACGCCTGCCCCAGGCGGTGACCCAGCAAGGTTTGCAGGTGGAGAAAGTCTCCGCCGGTTTCCTGTTGCTGGTGACCCTGACCTCCAACGACGGCAAGCTCGATGACGTTGCGCTCAGCGATTACCTGGCGCGCAACGTGATGAACGAGCTCAAGCGCCTCGATGGCGTGGGCAAGGCGCAGCTGTATGGCGCCGAGCGCGCGATGCGCATCTGGATCGACCCGCAGAAACTGGTGGGTTTCAACCTGACGCCGGCCGATGTGAATGCCGCGATCAGCGCGCAGAACGCCCAGGTCTCGGCCGGCAGCATCGGCGACCTGCCGGGCACCAGGACCCAGGAAATCACCGCGGCGATCCTGGTCAAGGGCCAATTGTCCACGCCGGCCGAGTTTGCCGACATCGTGCTCAAGGCCAACCCCGACGGCTCCACCGTGCGCGTCGGCGACGTGGCGCGCGTGGAAGTCGGCAGCCAGGAATACCAGTTCTCCACGCGCCTGAACGGCAAGCCGTCCACCGCCGTCAGCGTGCAACTGGCCCCGGGCGCCAACGCGCTGAACACCGCCAACCTGGTGCGGGCGAAGATGGACGAACTGTCGCGCTACTTCCCGGCCAATGTGGAATACAAGATCCCGTACGACACCTCGCCGTTCGTCAAGGTCTCGATCACCAAGGTGGTCTACACCTTGCTGGAAGCCATGGCACTGGTGTTTGCGGTGATGTTCCTGTTCCTGCAGAACGTGCGCTATACGCTGATCCCGACCCTGGTGGTGCCGGTGGCGTTGATGGGCACGTTCGCCACCATGTTGCTGCTGGGCTTTTCGATCAACGTGCTGACCATGTTCGGCATGGTCTTGGCCATCGGCATCCTGGTGGACGACGCCATTGTGGTGGTGGAAAACGTGGAGCGCATCATGGCCACCGAGGGCCTGTCGCCCAAGGACGCCACGCGCAAAGCCATGGGCCAGATCACCGGCGCCATCGTCGGTATCACCCTGGTGCTGGTGGCGGTGTTCCTGCCGATGGCGTTCATGCCGGGTTCGGTGGGGGTGATCTACCAACAGTTCTCGCTGTCGATGGCCACCTCGATCCTGTTTTCGGCCTTTCTCGCCCTGACCTTGACCCCCGCGCTGTGTGCCACGCTGCTCAAGCCGATCCCCCAGGGCGAGCACCATGCCAAGGGCGGCTTCTTCGGCTGGTTCAACCAGCGCTTTGAACAGCTCACCAACCGCTACGAAGGCTGGGTGGCCTACGCCCTCAAGCGCAGCGGCCGCTACCTGCTGATTTACCTGGTGCTGCTGGTGGGCCTCGGGCTGATGTTCACGCGCCTGCCCTCCTCGTTCCTGCCGGTGGAAGACCAGGGCTACACCATCACCGATATCCAACTGCCCCCCGGCGCGAGCAAGAACCGCACGGTGCAGGTCGCCGAACAGATCGAGGCGCACAACGCCGGGGAGCCTGGGGTGGGCGACACCACCATGATCATGGGTTTCAGCTTCTCCGGTTCCGGGCAGAACGCCGCGCTGGCGTTTACCACCCTTAAGGATTGGTCCCAGCGCAGCGGCGACGACTCGGCCTCGGCGATTGCCGACCGGGCCAACGCCGCGTTCAGCGAGCTTAAAGATGCGATTGCCTACGCGATCCTGCCGCCTCCGGTGGATGGCCTGGGCACGTCCAGCGGCTTTGAATTCCGCCTGCAAGACCGTGGCGGTGTGGGCCACGCCGCATTGATGGCCGCCCGCTCGCAGCTGCTCGCGGCGGCCGAGAAGAGCCCGATCCTGGCCAACGTGCGCGAAAGCGCCCTGGCTGAGGCGCCGCAGGTGCAACTGGAAGTGGACCGCAAACAGGCGAATGCGCTGGGCGTCTCGTTCGCGGATGTGGGCAACGTGCTGTCCTCGGCGATCGGCTCGGCCTACATCAACGACTTCCCCAACCAGGGCCGCATGCAGCGGGTGGTGGTGCAGGCCGAAGGCGACCAGCGCAGCCAGGTGGCGGATTTGATGAAGATCCACGTGCGCAACAACGCCGGGAAGATGGTGCCGCTGTCGGCGTTTGTCGAAGCCAAGTGGACCCAGGGCCCGGCGCAGTTGACGCGCTACAACGGCTACCCGGCCATCGCGATTTCCGGCGAAGCGGCCCCGGGGCACAGCACCGGCCAGGCGATGGAAGAGATTCAGCGCCTGGTCAGCCAGCTGCCGGCCGGCCTGGGCCAGGAATGGACCGGGTTGTCGCTGCAGGAACGTTTGTCCGGTTCCCAGGCGCCGTTGCTGCTGGGCCTGTCGCTGCTGATCGTGTTCCTGTGTTTGGCGGCGCTTTATGAAAGCTGGTCGATCCCGACCTCGGTGCTGCTGGTGGTGCCACTGGGCGTGCTCGGTGCGGTGCTGGCGGTGACCTTGCGCGGCATGCCCAACGATGTGTTTTTCAAGGTGGGCCTGATCACCATCATCGGCCTGTCGGCGAAGAACGCGATCCTGATCATCGAGTTTGCCAAGGACCTGTACGAGCAAGGCGAAGACCTGATCGACGCCACGCTGAAGGCGGCGCGGCTGCGCCTGCGGCCAATCATCATGACGTCCCTGGCGTTCATCCTCGGCGTAGTGCCGCTGGCGATTGCCACCGGGGCCAGCTCGGCGAGCCAACAGGCGATTGGTACCGGGGTGATCGGCGGGATGATCACGGCGACGCTGGCAGTGGTGTTTGTGCCGGTGTTCTTTGTGGTGGTGATGAAACTGGTGCGCAAACGCCACAAAGCCGACTGACCAACACCACCCTGCCGGTGATGGTGTCTTCAAAGGCCCCATCGCTGGCAAGCCGGCTCCTACAAGGGTTATGGGTTGCGTTCGGGATCGGGTACAGTCTGCTCACACCCCGTCCGCTGTGAGCCGCCATGCCCTTCCTCGCCCGCACCCACCCTCGCCTTTCCGCCGCTGCCGTGCTGGGCATTGCCGTGGGTCTGCTGGCACCGGCCGACACGGTGATCAGCAAAATCCTCATCGGCTGGAACGCCGGCGTGTGGACCTACCTGGTGCTGATGCTGTGGCTGACCATCCGCGCCAAGGCGCCGGACGTGAAGCGCATCGCCGAAATCGAAGATGAAAACGCCGGCCTGGTGCTGTTCGTGGTGTGTATCGCGGCCATTGCCAGCCTGGCAACCATCACCTTTGAACTGGTCGGCAGCAAGGACCTGCCCACCACCGCACGCCTGCTGCATTACGGCTTTACCGGCTTGACGGTGATTGGCTCATGGTTGTTGATCGGGGTGATATTCAGCGTGCATTACGCGCGGCTTTATTACACCTGGGACGGCAAGGAACCGGCGCTGCGCTTTGCCGAGGGCCTGACAACCCCCAATTACTGGGACTTCCTGTACTTCTCGTTCACCATCGGCGTGGCGGTGCAAACGTCGGATGTGGGTGTCGCCACGCGCAGCCTGCGCAAGGTGGTGCTGGGGCAGTCGTTGATCGGCTTTCTGTTCAACACCGCGATCCTGGGGTTTTCGATCAACATCGCGGCCGGGCTGTTCGGTTGACGCTGCACAAACCTTCTAGACGCCCGCCCACTACCGGGCGCTAATGGCAGACCTTATTCGTCTCGGTGAGTCATGGCCGCGCACAATTGGATCGACCTGTCCCAGGACGCCGACACCGGCATCGAGACCCTGCGCGCGCATTTCGAGGGCCACGCCTACGATCCCCATTGGCATGACAGCTACCTCATTGGCGTGACCGAGCAAGGCGTGCAGCAATTCAACTGCCGCCGCACCCGGCACAACAGCACGCCGGGCCAGGTGTTTCTGGTCGAGCCCGGCGAGTTGCATGACGGCGACGCGCCCACCGCAGACGGCTTTACCTACCACATGCTCTACCTCGACCCGCAGTGGTTGGCGCGGGAAGTGAGCGCGGTGTTTGAAGAGGCACCGGTCAACAGCCAACTGAGTGTGGTCAGCACGTTGATCAATGATCCCCGCCTGGCACACGCCACCAGCCACGCCTTCCAGACCCTGCACAGCAATGAACTGCGCATCGTGCGCCAGCGCGCCACCGACCAATTGCTGGAACAGCTCACCGGGCAACTCCATTGGCGTACCCGTTACCGCGACGACCCGCGCCTGCCGTTGGTGGCGCACAAGGCCCGGGAATATTTGCATGCACACCTGCACCAGGACGTGGGCATGGACGAGTTGGCGCTGGCCTGTGGCGTCGACCGTTTCCGCCTGACCCGTGCGTTCAAGAGCGCGTTTGGCCTCCCGCCCCATGCTTATCTGGTGCAACTGCGCCTGGCCCGCGCCCGGCATTGGCTGGCCAAGGGTGAGCAGCCCGCCGACGTGGCGATTGCCCTGGGGTTTGCTGACCAGAGCCACCTTGGCCGCTGGTTCGTGCGCGCCTATGGCCTCACGCCTGCTGCTTACCGCAAGCGCTGCTCAAATCTTCCAGACAGGTAGTACGCGGGCTTGTGAAGATCGACTCCATCGATGGGTTTACCGGAGTCACCCGCCATGCTGTCCACGTTGTTGCCTTTCATGCTGTTTGCATTTGTCGCCTCGATCACCCCTGGCCCCACCAACATCCTGGTGCTGAGCAACAGCGCGCGGTATGGCCTGAAGGCTGCAGTGCCGATCATTTTCGGCGCCTGCGCCGGTGCGGCAGGCCTGGTGTTGCTGGTAGGGACCGGGGTCGGCCAGTCCCTGGTGCAACTGCCCCGGGTGCAGACCGCGCTGCAAGGGTTCGGCGTGGCGTGGCTGAGCTACCTGGCCTGGCAGATCTACCGTGCGCCGCCCCAGGCCGTCGAAGTGAATGCCACTGAAAAGCCCCTTGGCCTGATCGGCGCCGCCTCCCTGCAGGTGATCAACCCGAAAACCTGGATGATGGCTGTCGCAGTGGTCAGCGTGTTTGCCGGCCACGGGGCTGAACGCCAAGGCCAGGTGGTGCTGCTGTCCCTGGTGTTTTTCCTCGTCTCCATGCCGTGCCTGGGCACCTGGGCGCTGCTGGGCGTGGGTTCTGCGCGGGTGTTTCGGTCGCCCAGGGCGATGCAGCGCTTCAACCGGGGCATGGCGGTTTTACTGCTGGCGGCCACGTGGCTGAGCGTGGTGGTGTGAAGCACCGGCTGTCAGGCTTTGTCCTACAACAGCTTGACGACTTTCCTCATTTGATGGTTTCCTGAAACCGGTTTCAGTCATTCCAATAAAAACAGAAGGTCGATGGCCGTGAACACTTTTTCTGCCGCCCAGCGCAGCCGCGTCACCATGCTCGATGTTGCCGAACGGGCCGGTGTGTCCAAGGCCAGCGTGTCGCGCTTCATCGGCGACGACCGCGCCCTGCTCTCCGATGCCATTGCCCTGCGCATCGAGCAAGCCATCGAACATCTCGGCTACCGCCCCAACCAGATGGCCCGTGGCCTCAAACGCGGGCGCACCCGTCTGATCGGCATGCTGGTGGCCGATATCCGCAACCCCTATTCCATTGCCGTGATGCACGGCGTCGAAACCGCCTGTCGCCAACACGGCTACAGCCTGGTGGTGTGCAACACCGACCGCGATGACGAGCAGGAACGCCAGCACCTGGCAGCACTGCGTTCGTACAACATCGAAGGCTTGATCGTGAACACCCTCGGCCATCACCTCGACCAATTGCTCGAACTGCAGCGGGAAATGCCCCTGGTGCTGGTGGACCGCAAGGTCGAGCCCTTGCACAGCGACCTGGTGGGGCTGGACAACCCGGCCGCCGTGCGCATGGCCGTCGAGCATTTGCAGCAACAGGGTTATCGCGACGTGTTGATGGTCAGCGAAACCACCGATGGCACCAGCTCACGGCTCGAGCGCCAGGCCAGCTTCAAGGCCGAAATTGCCAAGCGCCCCGGCCTGACCGGCGCCGTGTTGGAACTCGATGAGGCGTTGGAAAACCACCTGCACACCTTCCTCGCCAAACCCGGCGCCAAAGCGCTGTTCTGTGGCAACGGCGTTGCCGCGCTGGCCTGTACCCGCGCCTTGAAAAACCTCGGTTGCGACCTGTTCAACGAGGTCGGCCTGATCGCCCTGGATGACCTGGATTGGTACCCATTGGTCGGCAGCGGCATTACCGCCCTCGCCCAACCGACTCAGGCCATTGGCGCCACGGCATTCGACTGCCTGCTCAAGCGCCTGCGCGGCGACACCGAGCCGACGCGCACCCTGGACTTCCTGCCCGAACTCATCGTCCGAGGCTCCACCACCCCCCTGTAGGAGCCGGCTTGCCGGCGATTGGTCCGTGAGCCTTGCGGTGTAGCAAGGACGCCATCGCCGGCAAGCCGGCTCCTACGCGGTTTGAATTGTGTGAAAAAATGAAACCGGTTTCAGAGGTCAACAACAATGCATAAATACCCCGTTTCCATCAGCCTCTCCAGCTACGGCGCCGACCTCGTGCGCCAGCAGGGCCAATTGCGTTTTGTCGAGTTGCTCGCGGCCGCAGGCGCCCGGCGCATCGAGTGGCGTGAAGAGCTGTTGACCCATGAACAGCCCGCCGAACTGGCCCAGGCGGCGGCGCAACATCAGTTGGAGTCCGTCTTTTCTTCACCGCTGGAACTCTGGGTCGCCGGACGTGCCCAGCCGAACGCGGCGTTGGTCGCCACCCTGGATCGCGCCCAAGCCTTCGGTTCGCGCTGGCTCAAGGTGTCCCTGGGCTACTTCACCGACACCAACGACCTCGAAAGCCTGCACGCCCTGCTCGACCGTCACCCGGTCAAGCTGCTGGTGGAAAACGACCAGACCCTGCACGGCGGACGCATCGAACCTTTGCAACGTTTTTTCAGCGAAGTCGAACGCCTCGGCCTGCCGGTGAAGATGACCTTCGACATCGGCAACTGGCAGTGGCAGGACCAATCGGCCCTCACCGCCGCTCGCCTGCTGGGCCGGCATGTGGATTACCTGCACTGCAAGGCCGTGGCCCGTCGCCCGGACGGCAAGCTGGTGGCCCTACCGCCTGGCGCCACCGACCTGCATGTGTGGGAACAACTGCTCAAGCACATGACTCAAGGTATTACCCGGGCCGTGGAATTCCCGTTGCAAGGCGATGACCTGATCGACGTCACCGCGCAACAGGTCGCCGCCCTCACCCTGCTTGGCCAGCCCCGTGCGGAGAACGCCCATGTCTGAGATCGATATCCTGTCGTTTGGTGAAACCATGGCGATGTTTGTCGCCGAGCAGACCGGCGACCTGGCCCAAGTGGCGCAGTTTCACAAGCGCATTGCCGGGGCCGACAGCAACGTCGCCATCGGCCTGTCGCGCCTGGGTTTCAACGTCGCCTGGCTGAGCCGGGTGGGCGACGATTCCCTGGGCCGCTTCGTGGTCGACACGCTGCGCCAGGAAGGCCTGGATTGCCAGCACGTCGCGGTGGACCCGCAACACCCCACCGGTTTCCAGCTCAAGTCCCGCGAAGACGCGGGGGCCGACCCGCAGGTGGAGTATTTTCGCAAAGGCTCGGCAGCCAGCCACTTGTCCGTCGCGAACATCAGCCCGGCGCTGCTTGAGGCTCGCCACCTGCACGCCACCGGCATCCCGCCGGCCTTGTCCGACGCAACCCGTGAACTGTCCCGCGAGCTGATGACGCAAATGCGCAAGGCTGGCCGCAGCGTGTCGTTCGACCCGAACCTGCGCCCGTCGCTGTGGGCCAACCAGCAAATGATGATCCGCGAGATCAACGCCCTTGCCGTTCTGGCCGACTGGGTGCTGCCGGGCTTGGGCGAAGGCCGTTTGCTCACCGGCTTCGACGACCCCGCCGACATCGCCGCCTTCTACCTCGACCAGGGCGCCGAAGCGGTGGCCATCAAGCTGGGGCCGGACGGCGCCTACTACCGCACGCAGATGGACCAGGGCTTTGTCGCCGCCGTGCCGGTGGAAAAAGTCGTGGACACGGTGGGCGCGGGCGACGGTTTTGCCGTCGGCATGATCAGCGCACTCCTGGAAAACCTCAGCTTCCCCGAGGCCATCCAACGCGGCAACTGGATCGGCAGCCGTGCCGTGCAGAGCCGTGGCGACATGGAAGGCTTGCCCACCCGTTCAGAGCTGCCCGTTCGATCCGTTGCATAACCCACTCCCTGTTGCCACAACTACAACAAGCTCAGGAGCCACACCATGGATACGCTGAAACTCGCCACCCGCCGCTGGTGGTACATCATGCCCATCGTTTTTATCACCTACAGCCTGGCCTACCTGGACCGTGCCAACTATGGCTTTGCCGCTGCCTCCGGAATGGCCGAAGACCTGATGATCACCCCCGGCATGTCGTCGTTGCTGGGGGCGCTGTTCTTCCTTGGCTACTTTTTCTTCCAGGTGCCGGGGGCGATCTACGCGCAAAAGCGCAGTGTGAAAAAACTCATCTTCGTCAGCCTGATCCTTTGGGGCGGCCTGGCCACGCTGACCGGCGTGGTGTCCAACGCCTACATGCTGATCGCCATACGCTTCATGCTCGGCGTGGTCGAAGCCGCCGTAATGCCGGCAATGCTGGTGTACCTGTGCCACTGGTTCACCCGGGCCGAACGCTCACGGGCCAACACCTTCCTGATCCTCGGCAACCCGGTGACCATGCTGTGGATGTCGGTGGTGTCGGGTTACCTGGTGCAGCATTTCAGCTGGCGCTGGATGTTCATCATCGAAGGCCTGCCGGCAGTAATCTGGGCGTTTATCTGGTGGCGTCTGGCCGATGAAAAACCCAAGGACGCCAAATGGCTGAGCGACGCTGAAAAACGCGACCTGGACAGTGCCCTGGCCGCCGAGCAGGTCGGCATCAAGGCCGTGAAGAATTACGCCGAAGCGTTCCGCTCGCCCAAGGTGATCATCCTGGCGTTGCAGTTCTTTTGCTGGAGCATCGGCGTGTACGGCTTTGTGCTGTGGCTGCCGTCGATCCTCAAGGCCGGCTTGCAGATGGACATGGTCGAGGCCGGCTGGCTGTCGGCGTTGCCTTACCTGGCGGCGGTGATTGGCATGCTCGCGGTGTCGTGGGGCTCGGACAAACTGCAAAAGCGCAAACGCTTCGTGTGGCCGCCGTTGCTGATCGCCTCGGTCGCGTTCTACGCCTCCTACGTGCTGGGGGCCGAGCATTTCTGGTGGTCCTACACGCTGCTGGTGATCGCCGGGGCCTGCATGTATGCGCCCTACGGGCCGTTTTTTGCCATCGTCCCGGAGATCCTGCCGGCTAACGTGGCCGGCGGCGCCATGGCGCTGATCAACAGCATGGGCGCCCTGGGCTCCTTTGGCGGCTCCTACCTGGTGGGCTACCTCAATAGCAGCACCGGCTCGCCCGGCGCCTCGTACCTGCTGATGAGCGGCGCGTTGCTGCTGTCGGTGGTACTGACGATTTTTCTCAAGCCCGGCGCCAGCGACCGCACGCCGGCGCCCCACCTGGAATTGAAGGTAAAGACCGCATGAAAAAGTCTGTCGTGTTGTACAAGAAACTCTCCGCGCCGTTGATGGCCCGCCTGCATGAACAGGCCGATGTCACCCTGATCGAAGCCCTCGACGACACCGGCCTGGCCAAGCTGCGCGACGCCCTACCCGGCGCCCATGGCTTGCTCGGCGCCAGCCTGCGCCTGGACGCCAACCTGCTGGACCTGGCGCCGCAGCTGGAAGCCGTCGCCAGCGTTTCGGTGGGGGTCGACAACTACGACATCGACTACCTGAACGGGCGCGGGATCCTGCTCAGCAACACCCCGGACGTGCTCACCGAAACCACTGCCGACACCGGCTTTGCGCTGATCCTGGCCACCGCCCGCCGCGTGGTGGAACTGGCCGACATGGTGCGCGCCGGCCAATGGAACAAGAACATCGGCCCGGCGCATTTCGGCACCGATGTACACGGCAAGACCCTGGGCATCATCGGCATGGGCCGTATCGGCGAAGCCCTGGCCCAGCGCGGGCACTTTGGCTTTGGCATGCCAGTGATCTATCACAGCCATACGCCCAAGCCCGCAGTGGAGGCGCGTTTTGGCGCGCAGTACCGCAGCTTGAACGACTTGCTGCAACAGGCCGACTTTGTGTGCCTGACGCTGCCATTGACCGCCGAAACAGAGAAGCTGATCGGCGCCGAGGAGTTTGCGCTGATGGGCTCGGAGACGATCTTCATCAACATCTCGCGAGGCAAGGTGGTGGATGAGGCGGCGCTGGTAGAAGCCTTGCAGCAGCGCACGATTCGGGCGGCGGGGTTGGATGTGTTTGAGCGTGAGCCGTTGAGTCACGACTCGCCGTTGTTGCGCTTGAACAACGTGGTGGCGACGCCGCACATCGGCTCGGCCACGCATGAGACGCGGGAGGCGATGGCCAAGTGTGCGGTGGATAATCTGTTGCAGGCGTTGGCCGGCGAGCGACCGAAGAACCTGGTCAATGCAGTCGCCTGGAAGCAATAACCCCTGATGCACCACTGAAAAACTGTGGGAGCTGGCTTGCCTGCGATAACAATCTGTCAGTCAATGCATCACCGACTGAACCACCGCTATCGCAGGCAAGCCAGCTCCCACATGGGTTGTGTGCTGGATGTTAGATCACGAAGCGCGCCACCATCGCGTTCAGGTCCACCGCCAGGCGCGACAGCTCATGGCTGGCCGCGCTGGTCTGGTTGGCGCCCGCCGCCGACTGGGTCGCCAGGTCGCGGATGTTGACCAGGTTGCGGTCCACTTCACGGGACACTTGCGCTTGCTCTTCAGACGCGCTGGCAATCACCAGGTTGCGTTCGTTGATCAGGCTGATGGACTGGGTAATCTGCTCCAGGGCCACACCGGCGGCGCGGGCCATTTCCAGGGTGGTCTGGGTGCGCTGGTTGCTCTGCTGCATCGATTGCACGGCTTCGCCAGTGCCGTTCTGGATGCCGGCGACCATCTTCTCGATCTCCTGGGTCGACTGCGCCGTGCGATGGGCCAGGGCCCGCACTTCATCGGCCACTACCGCAAAACCGCGCCCCGCTTCACCGGCACGCGCCGCTTCGATGGCGGCGTTGAGCGCCAGCAGGTTGGTCTGCTCGGCAATCGCGCGGATCACGTCGAGCACTTTGCCGATGTCACGGCCTTGAGTGGCCAGGCCTTCGATCATGGCGGCGGTATTTTGCACGTCCTGGGTCATGGTCTGGATCGCACCGACGGTTTCCACCACGCGGTCGCGGCCTTCGCGGGCAGCCTGGTTGGACTGGCCAGAGGCTTCGGACGTGGAGACGGCGTTGCGCGCGACCTCCTCTACAGCGGCGGTCATTTCGTTGACCGCCGTAGCAGCCTGGTCGATTTCATTGTTCTGCTGCTGCAAGCCTTTGGAGGCTTCCTCGGTGACTGCGCTCAACTCTTCCGCAGCGGACGCCAACTGGGTGGCCGAACCAGCGATGTGCTGGATGGTCTGGCGCAGGTTGGCTTGCATCGACGCCAGGGCGCCCAGCAGGCGAGCGGGTTCGTCCTTGCCATCGACTTCGATCAGTTTGCTCAAGTTGCCACCGGCAATCGACTCGGCAGCGCTCACCGCTTTTTGCAGCGGAGTGACGATACTGCGGGTGAGCAGCCAGGCCAGCAGCACCGTCATCAAGGCGGCGACCACGGCCACGATGATGATCCCGGTGACCGCTTGCTGGAAACTGCCCTCGGCTTCGCGCCCGGCTCGATCGGCATCGGCACTGTTGATGGCGATCAGCTTGTTCAGTTGTTCACCCATCAAGTCGGTGCCGTCCTTGATACGGGTGTTGATGAGGGTGCGCATTTCTTCAACTTTGTTCTGCTGGGACAGCGACATCATTTCGGACTGAGCTGTGAAGTAGCTGTCGAGGGTGGCGGCGAAGGTCTTGTAGAGTGCCGCCTCTTCCGCGCCGGCCGGCATTACCGCGTAGGCGCTTTGAGCTTGCTTGACCTTGTCCACCAGCACGCCAACACGGGTCTTGGCCTCTTCCAGGGAAGCCGGTTCGCGGTTGATCAAGATACGGAACGAGAGAATGCGCAAACGCAGTACGTTCTCGGTCATGTTGCCGAGGTATTTCACGCTGGGTAACTGGTTGGTCCCCATGTCCAACGAGGCTTGGCGAATTTGTGTCATGCGGTTGACCGCGAACATCCCGAGAAAAGCGACAAGCAACGCAATGAACGCAAAACCGAGAAAAGCGCGTGGGGCAATATTCAGATTACGAAGGGACATAGGGGTGCTCTCGAGAAGTAGTGTTGGCGAGCGTCCCTGCCGCGACACGATCAGTGGGCGTCAACGCGCCGCTCTGACCTTTGGGCACCACTGTTGTAATAGGTTTGGTGGGCCTATCCACGCTATCGGCAGGTGGGCCGATTTAGTGCAGGATGTTTCGAAATATTTTTACACACTTCTGACGACCGGCAGTTTCTGGCATTCTTCGCCTCCATTTTCTGACCCGAGCCCGTATTTTGTCTGACGCTCAAGCCCCCCGCCCCCGCTATAAATCCGACCTGATCTACGGCCTGGAAGACCGCCCGCACTTCACCGCGGCGATCTTTGCCGCGCTGCAACACGTGCTGGCGAGTTTCGTCGGCATCATCACCCCGACCCTGATCGTGGGCGGCGTGCTGGGCCTGGAAAGCGAAGTGCCGTACCTGGTGAGCATGGCGTTGTTCGTGTCGGGGCTGGGCACCTTTGTGCAAGCGCGCAAGTTCGGCCCGGTGGGCTCGGGGCTGTTGTGCCTGCAAGGCACCAGCTTTTCGTTTATCAGCGTGATCCTCAGCGCGGGCTTTATGGTCAAGGCCCGGGGTGGTGGCACCGACGAGATCCTGTCGACCATTTTCGGCATCTGCTTTTTTGCCGCCTTTATTGAAGTGGTGCTCAGCCAGTTCATCGGCAAGCTGCGCAAACTGATCACCCCGGTGGTGACCGGCACCATCATCACCTTGATGGGCCTGTCGCTGATCAAAGTCGCGGTCACCGACATGGCCGGTGGTTTTGGCGCCAGCGACCTGGGTGCCGCCGGCAACATGGGCCTGGCCGCGCTGGTGCTGCTGACCATCGTGGTGCTCAACCGCTTCAGCAACCCCTTCTTGCGCCTGGGCTCGATCGTGATCGGCCTGACCCTGGGTTTTGTGGTGGCCTGGTGGATGGGCCGCGTCGACATGGCCGCCCTGCCCCATGTGCCGCTGATCAGCGTGCCGGTGCCGTTCAAATATGGGTTCTCGTTCGACTGGGTAGCGTTTATCCCGGTGGCGGTGATCTTCCTGATTTCCCCGCTGGAAGCGGCCGGCGACCTGACCGCCAATTCGATGATTTCTCAACAGCCGGTCAAGGGCCCGCTGTACATCAAGCGCATCAAGTCGGGCCTGCTGGCCGACGGCCTGAACTCGGCGATGGCCGCGACCTTCAACAGCCTGCCGATGGTGACCTTCGCCCAGAACAACGGGGTGATCCAATTGACTGGCGTGGCCAGCCGCTACGTGGCGTACTTCATCGCCGGCCTGCTGGTGCTGCTGGGGCTGTTCCCGATGATCGGCGCGGTGCTGCAACTGATGCCCAAGCCGGTGCTGGGCGGCGCCACCTTGATCATGTTCGGCACCGTGGCCGTGGCCGGTATCAAGATCCTCGCCGAAGCCGGGCTGCATCGACGCAATGTGCTGATCGTGGCAATCTCCCTCGGCATGGGCCTGGGCGTCGCCGCTGTACCGGAAGTGCTGCGCGACCTGCCCAAGGCGTTGCACAACATTTTCGAATCGCCGATTACCGTGGGCGCGTTCTGTGCAATCCTGCTGAACATTTTCCTGCCGGAAGAGTTCATAGAACTGGAAGAAGATGAATTTGATCCGGAGTCCTCTACCCTCAAGGTGATGCAGGACCCGGACGTCACGAAATAGGGAGCACTGTTAATGCGCAAGCTCATGGTTCTATCGCTGTTACTGCTGACCTTGAGCGCCTGCGCCCTGTTCCCCAACCGCGACCCGGTGAATATCACCGTGGTCGGCATTGAACCCCTGCAAAGCCAGGACCTGGAAGTGCGTTTCGCCGTGAAGTTGCGGGTGCAAAACCCCAATGAAACGGCGATCGACTACAACGGCGTGGCCCTGGACCTGGACGTCAATGGCCGGCCGTTGGCTTCGGGGGTGAGTGACCAAAGCGGCTCCATCCCACGTTTCTCCGAGACAGTGCTGATGGTGCCGGTGAGCGTTTCCGCATTCTCCGTATTGCGCCAGACCCTTGGCCTTAGCCAGACTCAGAGCCTGAACAACCTGCCCTACGTGCTGCGCGGCAAACTGGCGGGTGGGCTGTTTGGCACCATGCGTTTTGTCGACCGTGGCACGCTTGACCTGCCCAACACGGCCACGTGGTGATCGCCATGCAACCGACGCTCTATACCGAACGCCTGATCCTGCGCCCACTGACCCTGGACCATGCCGACGCGATCCAGCAGATATTCCCCCATTGGGAAGTGGTGCGTTACCTCAACGACGAGGTGCCCTGGCCTTACCCGGCCGATGGTGCACGCAGCTTCCTGGAGAACGTGGCCTTGCCCGGCATGGCGCGGGGCGAGGAATGGTGCTGGTCGATCTTCCTGAAGGACTCACCTGACACGTTGGTCGGCAACATCAGCCTGTTCGATACCGAAGACGACAACCGTGGCTTTTGGCTCGGCCAGCCATGGCACGGCCAAGGGTTGATGACCGAGGCCTGCGCGGTGGTCACCGACTACTGGTTCAACGTGCTCGAACGCCCGGTATTGCGCGCGCCCAAGGCAGCGCCCAACCAGGGATCGCGGCGGATCTCCGAGCGGGGCGGCATGCGCTTGGTCAAGACGGTAGAAGGTCACTTTGTCGAAGGCACCTTTCCCCGGGAAATCTGGGAAATAACCCGCGAAGAATGGCTGAATTTCCAAAAATCGACACCCACCCTGTAGGAGCCGGCTTGCCGGCGATGGCGGCCTCCCTGCCAATAAATTGAGTGACTGATAGACCGCTATCGCCGGCAAGCCGGCTCCTACAGGTTTAACCGGTGGTGAAGCGAACGCCCGGTTTGGCGCGCTCATCCACGCTCAATTCGAACACATCCGGCCGCGCATAGTGCCCCACGACGTCATAGTCATACCGCGCCCGCACCAAGTCATCGGTGTCGATCTGCGCCGTCAACAGCCCTGCTTCTCCCACCAATGGCCCGGCCAGGATGTCACCCATGGGCCCGACAATCACGCTGCCTCCGGCGATCAAGGGACGGTCTGACGGCCAGTTGGCCACCTCCCCCCCCAATGCCGCCGGCGAGGCCTGTACCTGGCAGGCGCTCACCACAAAGCAGCGGCCTTCATGGGCCACATGGCGCATGCTCACTTGCCACATTTCACGCTCATCCACGGTGGGTGCGCACCAGATGTCCACGCCTTTGGCGTACATGGCCGTGCGCAGCAGCGGCATCATGTTTTCCCAGCACACGGCACCGCCGATACGCCCCACCGCCGCGTCGATCACTGGCAGGGTCGAGCCGTCGCCCTTGCCCCAGATCAACCGCTCGGTGCCGGTGGGCATCAACTTGCGGTGCTTGGCCACCCACCCGCCCGTAGGCTCGAAATACAGCACCGTGCAATACAGGGTGTTGCCACTGCGCTCGATCACACCCACTACCAGGCTTGCGCCCGTGCGCGCCGACAAGCCAGCCAAGGCGTCGGTCTCGGCGCCGGGCACATCGATGGCATTGGCAAAGTAGCGGGCAAAGGCTTCGCGACCTTCCGGCAGGCGGTAGCCCAATTGAGTGCCGAAGGCTTCACCTTTGGGATAGCCGCCCAGCAGCGCCTCGGGCATCACCACCAGTTGCGCGCCGCTGCGGATGATTGCGTCCTCGTAGCCAAGGATTTGCGCCAGGGTCTCGCCCTTGCCGCCCGGCAAGGATCCGATTTGCAGGGCCGCTACAGTAGAAACAGGCATTACGATCACTCCAGAGTCAGGGGGGTTGCCCATTCTCCGGCCAGCCATGATCATGAATAAAGCCCACCTCAGTGCTGAATGATATGAACCAAATGAATATCGCCCAGGTTGACCTCAACCTGCTGAAAACTTTTGAAGCCCTGCATGACGAGTCCAGCGCCAGCCGCGCCGCCGTGCGCCTGGGTGTGACGCAGTCGGCCATCAGTGCGGGGTTGCGGCGTTTGCGCGAAGTGTATGGCGACCCATTGTTCGTGCGCACCGGGCGCGGCCTGGCGCCGACATTGCGTGCCAATCAGTTGAAACCGGTGATCAGCGAGGCGCTGGAGCGCTGTCGGCAAAGCCTGGCGATGGTCAACCCGGATAACCAGCACTATCAGGGTCGCTCCGTGGTGCTGGGGCTGTCGGATGATTTCGAGATTGCCTACGGCCGGCGCCTGATGGAAGCAATCGCCCGGCGCGCGCCGAAACTGCGGGTGATCTTCCGCCAGACCCACAGCCAGATCGTCGCCGGTGCCCTGCTCGACCGCACCCTGGACCTGGCGATCACGGCAGGCGGCTTTGCCCACGGTCGACTCAGTCGGCAAGTGTTGGGAGAAGGTGATTACCGCTGCCTGGTGGATTCAGACCAAACCAGCATCAGCCTGGACGAGTTCGTCGCCCGTGAACACGTGCTGGTGTCATCCGGTGGGTTTATCGGGATTACCGACGAGGGTTTGGCGGCACAGGGGTTGAGTCGCCAAGTATGTGCCTCCACCAGCCACTTCGCGGCGCTGCCGTTTTTGCTCAAGGGCAGCCAGGCGGTGGCGACCATTCCCGGGCACGCGGCGCAGGCCATTGCCGCCATGACCGGCCTGCATGTGCTGCCCTGCCCGTTGGCGTTGCCGCGCTACCCGGTGGAGTTGGGCTGGCGGACCCAGGCGCAACTGGACCCGATGCTGCTGAAGGTGCGTGAAGCGATTGTGGCGAGCTTTATTTAGCCGCCGCCATCAACTTGTTGACCTCACTGCGCACCATGTTGGAGAACTCGGGCGGCGACATACCGTCCAGCTCGGCGCGGACCCACTCGGCCCACTTGCCCTTGCGCTTGGCGCGCTCGCCGAACAACCGTGCCGCTTCGCCCTTGGCCTTGCCCAGGTTGGTTTGCCACAGGTCGTAGAGGCGGGACTTTTCATCTTCCAGCTCGGCGCGTTCGGCGAGGGTCTTGTTGGCCAGATTGAAGCTCATGTTGAATTACCTGCTGCACAAATAGACGACATCTTACACTGTAGGTCGAAATTTCCTGATTCGGATTTTTGCCCAGTCGTTGGCAGGCGCAAAAAAACTGCAACTTTTGCCGCTGCCCGGCACTCCATTGTTCACTGTCACATTCACTCGCAAGGAGTCACACAATGGCCCGCAAAACCGCTGCCCAAGCCGTCGAAGACCAAATCAAGGACCAAGCCTTCAGCGAACTGACCGCGCTGATCGAAGAATCGGACAAGCTGCTCAAAAGCAGCGCATCCCTGGTAGGCGAAGAAGGTGAAACCCTGCGCGAGCAGGTCGCCATCAAGCTCAAGCAAGCCCTGGACTCAGTGTCCAATGTGCGCGAGCGCAGCAAGCCCGTGGTAGACGCCACCGAAACCTACATCGGTGGCCACCCGTGGCAGACCGTGGCGATTTCCGCAGGTTTCGGCCTGGTGGTCGGCCTGCTGCTGGGCCGCCGTAACTGATACATGAAGGCTGCGCCGGATACGGCGCAGCCTGTTTTATTGCTCGGCCAGCACGCGCAGCCGCGCCAATTCCTCTGCGTCAATCTCGATACCCTGCTGGTCCGACCGCGCCCGTGTGCGATGACGTCGATCTCCCGGCAAGCGCCGCAACCCCGCCGCATGCATCTGCCGCACCAGTTCCTGGCTGCGCTCGGCGAAGCTTTGCCCGGCGGTCTTGCTCGGGTCGATCAGAATGAGCAGTTGGCCGGTCCACGGCGTGCGGGCGCCCGGGTGATCGGCCCAGTTGAATTCGAAGGAGAAATTGCCGCCCGTCAGCGCCGCTGCCAACAGCTCGACCATCATCGACAGCGCCGAACCCTTGTGCCCGCCAAACGGCAACAGTGCGCCGCCTTCCAGCACGGCCTTTGGGTCCTGGGTGGGCTGGCCCAGGCTGTCCACGCCCATGCCCGGTGGCAGGCGCTCGCCCTTGCGGGCAGCGATCTGCACATCACCGTGGGCGATGGCGCTGGTGGCCAGGTCGAACACGATGGGCAGGCCATCGGCACGCGGTGCAGCGAAGGCAATAGGGTTGGTGCCAAACAGCGGGCGGTCCGCCCCGTGGGGCACCACGCAGGTCATGCTGTTGACCACGCTCAGGGCCACCAGGCCTTGCTCGGCAAACGGCTCGACATCCGGCCATAACGCGGCAAAGTGATGGGAGTTGTGGATGGCCAGCAAGGCGATCCCGGCACTGCGGGCTTTCTCTACCAACAAGCTGCGAGCGGCCTCCAGGGCCGGCTGGGCGAAACCGTTGCCGGCGTCCACTCGTACAAAACCGGAAGCCACGTCGGTGACCACAGGCACTGCCTTGCCATTCACCCAGCCACTGGCCAGGGTGCTGAGGTAACCGGGAATACGAAAAATACCGTGGCTGTGGGCGCCATCCCGTTCGGCGCTGGCGCAATTGTGCGCGAGGATGGCGGCCACTTCAGGTGAAGTGCCGTGACGGACAAAGATGGCGTGGAGCAAGGCCACCAGCTTGGAGAAACCGATGGTGGCACTGGAACTGTCAACAACCGTGGGCTGGGCAGACATCTGAAGCTCCGATTTTATGATTGGAGGGGGCATACAGCGTGAAATCCAGACCTGTGATTAAACAACGCCGCCTGCGGCTACTGTCAATGGCGTTTACGGCAAATATGTAGCCCCATTAGGCAACAGCACCGCCCTAGCCTGCTGGCCCGCCCCGAATGCCACAGAGAAAGGTTGATGGTACAGCTCACTCCACCGTATTTTTTTGATGAATTCCTGCGCCCGATCCGTCGCAAACACCCTTCAGAACGGGAACGCGCGCTGGGCTTGACGTTGAACGATCTCGACTGGCTGATGACGGTCTACACCGCAACCGATGCCGGGCGCCAAGCGTGTGAGTTTCCGATGATCGTCGAATCGCTGGTGATCGAGAGGTCCGGAGAACCTGCAACAACGCTGGCTGGCGTCTTCATGATGAGCCCGACTCCTGATGCAAGAAAGGCCCTGCTGTACAGCCCCTATGGAGGAATCGAAGTATTCGACAACCGCGCTGTGGCCCTTGCTGCCATCAGAGAACGCCTTAGAAACAAAACGCTACATATTGATTTAATTAGCTTTTTATCCATAAAAGAGCGTCAGGCTTTTGCTTTCGACAGCTTATTCGCCCTGACCACTGCACCGGTTGAAGGCATTGTGTTTGTGGAGCAGGAACAGGCGATTGAGGCAAGCCAGCAGCAGAACGTGCAACGTGCCCTGGATGAATTACGCACGACGCCGAGCCTCACCTCAATGCTCGACACGCTGTTGAACATCATGGCGCGCTCTTATTTTCCCACCCTCGATCAACGCTATACGTTGGTAAACACGTTCCTGGTTTCAGCAGTAGATAACGCTGTTGACCGATGGTTAGCCTCGTCGCCCCTCAGTGAAACCCTGTTGCAGTACTACCTGAAACCGGAGTGGCCGCCCAACCGTACGCGCACCTTCACCCACCCCAGGCACGATAGAAGCGCCATGACAGAGGAAAGGCTCAAACAGGATTTCGAACGCTGGGAGCGCGTTGTGGAACACACCGCTGGCGTGCTGTCCTCTCTGTTGAGCAGCCGGTTGCAGACGTGGTGGAATGAAACTGTTGACGGCGATCAATCGCGCATGGATCTGTTTGCTCAACTGATGAGTGACAAATTTCGCGCCGACCTGCTGTTCAAGCACCAAAACGGGATTCTTTCATCCGAAGAAGCGCATCGACTGCGCGCGGTTTTCCTCCCCGACAAGGCATCACGCCGCGACTGGCATGCGACCTTGAATATCGAAAAGATCAGCCTCCATGCGCCCTATCAACATTATGTGGAACTGGCCGCGACGCTGTTGATCAGCGGCCAGCATGCCTACCTCTATACCCAATCCCGCGGGCTGCAAGTCTTGAAGGACCTTGAGGACCTGAAAGATGTCCTGCTGAGCATGCTCAAGGCGGCCGGCCATCAGGACGAACTGTTGAACTTCCTGTCCCTGGACGAGCGCAGCCTGTACCTGGCAATGGATGGGGTGCAAGTCAGCGGACTGCCCGTGGGGGGCAGCGTTTTCGCCGGAATGGTCCAAGACATTGCGCGCAAGCAATCGAGCAACGTGGAGCACGCACTCGCGCTGTTTCGCCGCAGCGATGGCGAAGCCGACCTGGCTGCGCTGCTCGACTGCGCACTGGACCTGCGCCACATGCTCGACAGTCGGCTGCTGGCACTGGAAGCCGGAGGGCGGTGGAGCCTGCACCCGGCCAGCAGCGGCAATGGCCGTCCCTCGACGGTACAGGCAGAGCGCGCCAAACAACATCTGGTCGCGCTGCGTGCAGCGGAAGCAGCCTTGAAGGCACAACGGCAGAAGCACCCCACGTTGCGCAGCCTGGCCGCGCATGCCCTGAAGCAGGAGTTGAACCTGCGTTTGCTGGACCTGGACCCCACGGATGTGTTTGCCAATACCTACGCCACTGAGGCGCAACAACAAGAGGATCGGGACCCTTTGTCTTCACGAAACATGGTCGATTACCTTGTAGAACGTTTAGCAAACGCAGCAACACCTATCGACGGCTCACCACGCACTGGCCTGTACAACGCTCGCCGTGCCGGGACAGCCACGCGCTGGAATAACCTGGACAGCCTTGGCTTCAATCAGATCATAGAGCGGGCCATGCCACTTTTTGTTGAGCAGGACTTACGCGCACTGCCGCGCGCGTTCCTGGAAAGCCATCGCGCCGACATGAGCGCGGCCTTGATGCAGGGGCTACGCAGCGAGGCTCAATTGCGTCTGCTCAACAAGACGTTGAGCCCCCACCATCACGCCATACTCGATACGGTCCTGCGCCCAGACAGCATGACCCGCGACAAGCGTCATGGGCTTGAAGGCTTCCTGCCCGATGCCTATAGCTTGACACTGACCCTCGGCGATGACGAAACACCCCGCGCCCTGGCCAACTGTTTCGTGTTGACACAGCGCGGTGGCACCGACCCTAACCTTTCAGGTGAAGTCGTCCTCTGGACTCCGCAACAGGGCCACGAGCCCTTTGCCTCACTGAAGGTTTTGCGTCAGGCACTTCAACAGCGCCTGGCATTGCCTGATCGATACCTGCTGCAGAACCTGCCCATCAGTCTTCGCGCGCCCCATCAGGTCTATCGCCTCGGTCCCTTGCAGCGCATTGACGAACACTTCCTGAACAACCGCCAGCAGAGCTACCTGGACTACCACCTGGATACGCTCGACTATTGGCTTGCCATGCCATTGAAGCCCACACGGCTGCAAGACCGTCTGGATGATGAAATGCAACGGCTGGCACCGTCGAATCTGCCGCGCGCCCGTGCAATCGCAGAAGCGATCGTTCACCAGCAGACGCTGCCGGTGTGGCTGGGCATGGCGTCCGCCGAAGAGCAATTGCTCCACGCCGAACTGCTTGAGCAATACCGGCTCAGTGCGCCGGACAATCAGGATTACCTGCATGGGTTGCCCCCCCTGCGCGAGCACGTCGCCAGTGCCTTGACGAACCTGCTTAAGGCACGTTATCCGGATGCCGCGCTGGACCCTGAAGCGATCTTGATACCTGCACGCGTGGCGCTCGACGGCCATACTCAAACCCTGACCGATTTTGCCTTGCGCCACCTCCCCGACCTGCTGCCCGACAACCTCACCCCCAGCGCCCTGGGGCTCACGCCGCTGCCAGCGAGCCTGGACGGCATGGCGGTGGTGCAGTTGGTACGCCAACTGGACATTGCCAAAACCTATCGCGAACTGCTCACCACCCACCTCAGCGCCGACACCGACGATGCCCGCAAGCGACGTGACCTGTTTTGCCGGCAACTGCCATGGCAACTGTTGCGCCACGCCCATGAGGAAAAACTTGAAGAACGCATCAGCCCCTCGGCCTGGGGCGTTATTCAGCAAATCTTTGACATGCCGGATGCTGTGGCGCGGGATAAAGTCAGCGGCGCCACTGCAATGATTCGCCCTCTGCAAATGATCGCGACTGCCGGGGCGCTACCGGTGACGGTGCCTTGTGTCTACGTCATCGGTCCCCGGGCGCCGGCAACTGGCCCGCTTGTGCTCTATGCGCCGTATGCGCCACTGCGTGTGCTCACCGAATACGCCAACGAAGACGAACTGCTCAGTGAGATTAATCGAGCCGGTGCCCTTCAGGATTGGATCATCCTGCAACTGGGCGATCCCGACCAAGCGATATGGCGCAACCTGCTCAAACAACCAACCCGTCAGGGCAAAAGCGACGCCCGCCTGGCGTCGAATCCGATCAGGCACAATATTTTACTGCGGCTATTCAGTGATAACGTCGCCCAACTGCTCAAGATGCTCGCCTGCCAATTCACCCGCGACGGCAAGGATCAATGGGACGGAATCACCAGCCTGTTGCGCAAAGGCATTCCCATGGCGCTGCACTTCATTGCGGGCAAGCTCGAATACCCACTGGTGGTCTGGCGCAGCTACAAACTGTTCAAAGCCTCGGCCGAGGCGCTGCAAGAACAGCATTTCGGGGAGGGACTGCGCACTTTCATCCAGGGCGTAGCGACACTGGCCTCCCTGCGCAAGGAGCTTGATGCATTGATGACGATTGTCACGCCCTCACCTCCCACCGATCTGCCAGCAGACTCACCAGCGCCCGCCATGACCATCGAAGGCCTGGATATCACCGACCCTACACGCACGCGGATGCGCCGCTTTGAAGATGTCGGCGCGTCCCTCGCGGATCTGCAGGAAAGCTCCGCCAACCACCTGTTCACCGACCCGACCCGGAACCGGACGTACGCGCCGGTAGCCGGACGGGTGTACCCGGTCCGAAGGGTGGGTGAACGTTGGCGAGTAAGCCTTGCCCAGGCACTGGGGCCCTACCTCGAACGCAACTCGCAGGGCCAATGGGTGCTTGATCTATCCGAGCGGGAGCCGCGCTTCGGTCCTGCACTGTCGCGCGTCAGAAACCGTACCATTACCCGCAGAACCGAGCGTGATTCGATCAATATTGAAGCGGTAGGAATGCCAGCAATCCGGTCGGCGGCCCCCGCCAGAGCGGCCTGCATTGATGGGGCACTCAATGTTGCGGTTTTCTACACATTCAGATGCGCACGCAATCTGGCGCTATTTGCACTGCAAAGCGATCCCAACTCCCCATGCGGACGTTTCTTGACGGAGATGTTCGGCATACTCAACATTACCCCGGGCCAGTTGCTCAAGATTCAAACGCGCGTCGCAGAAATCTTCAATGGGCTGACCCAGCAAGATTTGATCAGCCTCAACTCACCCCGATTTGTCACTGGCTCCGCCCGGTGGTCGCCCACCCAAACCTATGCTTTTGTGATTCCTGAAGACGCGGATCGAAAAATCTACTTGCTGGAACACTTTTTCAATACACGAATGAGCACCTATCAACCGCATCTCATGGTGCCGTTCGACCTTGACGACCATGCCCGTGCAGCGACGTTGATTCACGAGATGAGTCACTTGGTCTCCGATACTGAAGACATCGCGTATATGGACACGATGCGTCCCTTTCTCGATATCATCAATCGTGGAACCGCTGACGGCCTGCGTAAATACACGGCCCTGTCCAATTTGCAAAGCACCGCGCTGTCTGTATTGACACCGGCAACCATGCTATTCAAAAGCTGGGATGACTTGGCAAAGCGTTGGGAGGACTTCGGCAGCGTCGGCTCGACCAAACTGCGCAATAAAGTGCTGCATCTCACGGGCACGAGGACGCTGGACGATGCCCGGCAAACGTTCATGAGTGATCCAGATCGGCGGCTGGACATCATTCTGGCCAACGCAGATTCGGTGACGTATCTGATCACGCACCTGGGCCGCAGATTGGATCCGGGGGCCTGAGCGGCCCCCGGTGGTGGGTATCAATCTTTCTGGTCGCGCAGGATATTGCCCGACGCACCGTCAATGCGTGCTTCGTACACAGAGCCATCGGACTTGCGCCCCTTGACTTCCCAATAGCCGTTGTCGTCAGCCTCGGCCTGGTAGACCTCGACATACCCGGCCTTGGTCTTGGCGACTTCGATGGCCTTTTCAATGGTGATCCAGCCCGCGCCCGGCTTGTCAGCCAGGGCTGAACCGGCGCCCAGCAAGGCAGAAGTGGCACACAGGGCGATTAACGTTTTCTTGAGCATCTTCGTTCTCCATCAAGGGAATATCGGACTCATGTCCTGAATGTTTTAGGTGTTTCCAAACGAGAATAAGTTCCAATTGATGTGCAATCGCCATGATGGCTGTTCTCGTGGTCCACCCGGGGAGGTTAGAATGTGGGAAATCAGGATGAGTTAATGAGCGAAAAGTCCCTTTCAGAAGCCGAATACGACGCTATCACCGACGCCGCCGCGCATTGGTGCATGCGCCTGCATGCCAGTGATTGCACCGCAGACGAACGTCAGGCTTTTGAGCAATGGCACGATGCTCATCCGCTGCACGCCTTCGAATACGCGGCCATGCTGGAGATCTGGGACGTCGCCGATCACCTCCCGCGCACTGAACCCGCGCCGACCGTGGTGCCGTTCAAGCCTCGCAGCCGCCTGCGCACCTATGCCGTGGCGGCTGCCGTCTGCCTCGCCGCCCTGCCTATTGCGGCCTTTACCGGCTGGGAAGCAGGCTGGTTACCCAGCTCGTACGAACACTTCGAAGCGGCCAATGGCCTGCGCAAAGTCACCCTGGGAGATGGCAGCCAGGTGGAATTGAACCTCGGCACGGAGCTGGTCTACAGCAACTACAAGGACCAACGCCGGGTCACGCTGAAAAAGGGCGAGGCATTTTTCAAAGTCACCCATGACATCAGCCACCCGTTTATCGTGCGGGCCGGCGAAGGCCAGGTACGGGTGACGGGCACACAGTTCAACGTCTGGAAATATGAAGACCAGGTGCGGGTGATGCTGCTCGAAGGCTCGGTGCAGATCGCAAGCGACACCGTGCACGGCAGCGTGCCGCTGACCCCAGGGATGCAGGCCAGCTACCAGCATGGCGACGCCACCCCTCGCGTGAACGCGTTCAACCCCAATGACACCGCACTTGCCTGGCGCCAGGGCAAACTGGTGCTAGACAACCTGGCACTGGCCGACGCATTGCCGCTGATCAATCGCTACTTGAACAAACCCGTGATGCTGGCGGACGCCAATACCGGTGCAATCCGCATCGGCGGCATCTACAACATTAATGAGGTCAACAACCTCGTCCCCTCCCTGCCCAAGGTGTTGCCGGTCTACCTGACACAGAACCTGGACGGCAACCCCGTACTCAATTCAATCCCGCGTAAAGCCCCGAAAGGCTGAGCCGCACCTGCACGTCCTGGGCGCTCTCGCGCCTGCAGTGTCCATTTTTGAAACACCCTCCTCCCCTGAACCGCCCGCCCTGAGCGGATTCATCGTTTTGTCATACGCACTGTTCCATCGCTGATACAGCCCGGCGAATGCAACGCGGCGTGCCTGCGTATATCCGGCGCAACAATGGCTGTCTCACGGCTGAAACAGCCTCTCGAAGGAATTTTCATAGACCGACCACAACCCATTGAATACATGAGGAAAACAAAAAGCGGCACGCGTTCTGCTCTATCCCTGACAGCGCTGTTTAGGGTCAGCGCGAAGAATAAGGAACACTGCCATGGACACTCACAATCCAGGCTCACTGAGCCTCCTGCTGATCAGCTGTGCACTGAGTGCCAGCGTGAGCATTCCGGTGCTGGCTGCCGGGGATGGCGAGATCATTATTCAGCGCACTGTTCAAGGCCACATGGCTGGCCGCTCTCCGGGTGTTGACCCGAATCCCGTTACCGCCAACGCCAACCCTTCATCCCAAGTCTTCCGCGCCATGAACGGCGAGCTCAGCGATAGCGACATCGCGGGGATCAGCAGCGGCGCCAGCATCAACCGTACCCTCATGCCGGGCGGCAACCTCTCGGGTTTGAACACCCTTACCGCCAATGGCACTGGCCTGGGTTCAAGCATGGCTGCCGGGCACGGTGGCGGCAGCAGCGTCTCCGGAACCGTCAACGGCGCGATCTCCCAGGGCCTGCAGCCTCTGAATAACCTCGGCAGCATGGTAGGGGGACGCTGACATGAATCACTCCTTGATCCTGCTTGCGATGCTGGCCTGCTCATCGGCGATGGCCGACAGCAATGACAACGCCACCATCGACAACTCGGGCAAGCAATACAGCGGCGTCGTCACGCTCAACCAGGCCGCAGGCGACCAGCAACAGTTGAGCAACAACGTCGCCATCACCATGGGCCACAACGCCCAGGCAAACATCAACGTCACCCAGAAAATCAGCGGCGCACCCGCCGACCGGTCCCTGAACGCCAAGGCGTCGATCCAGGGCAACTCTTTCAGCAATGGCAACGGCGTACTGAGCGTCAATCAGTCGGCCGGGGCCCAGAACCAGATGATCAATGCCGTGCGCATCAGCGTCAACGCTGGCCCGCAGAGCATCGACGACAGTGTCATGTCGCAACAGAACGTTGCGCTTGCAACAGACTCGGGATTGACCTCTACCACTGGCAGCCGCCAGGTCGTTACCAGCGACCAGGCCTTCACCGGTAGCCGTGGAGTGGTACAGGTCAACCAGAGCGCCGGGGTGGGGAACCGAGTGGCTAACACCCTGAATTTACGACTCAACTGATGGAGCTGGGTCGATAGCTAGACCGTACCAACACTTAACCAACTAATAGAAGCAAGGAGATACACCATGAAAACTACAATGGCCCTCAAACCACTGGCTTTCGCTCTCGCTGCTCTCATGGCTGTTGCTGCTCAAGCGGGTCAACCCCATCATCCACAGCCTGCGCCAACCACCAGCGCCAGCGCGACTTCCAATGATGGTCAAAGCAACCATGGCAACGTGGTGATCAATGACAAAACCAAAAACAACGCTTCGGCCAACGATTCGTATGACCACGACAGTGGTGTAACGAACGGCAACGTGCTGAGCGGTGCCAACAACCAAGGCAAAAACGACGTAGTCGTGCAAAACGCCGATGCTGATTTCGTGTTCGCTACCGTGAACTCGGCACAATCGAACACCGGCAACTTCGTGCTCAACAGCGGCACCAAAAACAACGCGTCGCTCAACGACAGCGGCAACAACGCCTCGGGCATCATTCAGTTGAACGCCGCGGCCGGCAACTCCAACCAAGGCAGCAACAGCACCGTTGTACAGGCTAACAAAGACGGCACTGGCGGCGCTGCGACCATCAACGGCGTGCAGGACGTGTCCGGCAACCTGGTGCTCAACCTGAGCAGCGGCCATGGCTGGAACACCAAACCTGTGGTCAACAACGCCAGCGTGAACAACTCGATGAACTACGGCTCCGGGGTGTCGAACTCCAACGTACTGTCGGGTAGCAACAACCAAGGTCAGAACAACGTAGTCGTGCAATCCACCACTCGCTTCTGATCCAGATAGGGCCTTGGCAACAAGGCCCTTTTTCATTCCAGTGTCCAACAGGTCATACGATCATGCGCCTCGTTGCCTTCCTCCTCCTGTTATCACTCACCGGCCCGACCTGGGCAGGGCAAATGGCCGTGGTCATGCCCGGTGGTGGGCTGATCTACAAAAAGGTCGAGAGCATCCGCGAGCGCAAGTTCGCCAACCTGGTGGAACAGAAAACCGATTTCAGCTGTGGTGCTGCCGCGCTCGCGACCATTTTGCGCCAAGCCTATTGGATGGACGTGGATGAAGACCACGTGATCAAAGGCATGCTGGTCAACGCCGACCAGGACCTGGTGCGTACCCAGGGCTTCTCCATGCTCGACATGAAGCGCTACCTGGAAAGCATCGGCATGCGTGCAAAGGGCTACCGGATCACTCCAGAAGTGTTGCTCACGGTGAAAGTGCCCGTTGTGGTGCTGCTGGAAATACGCGGCTACAAGCACTTCGTGGTCATGCAGCGGGCCGATAAGGATTGGGTGTACATCGGCGACCCGGTACTGGGCCACAAACGGTACGCGAAGGACGACTTCGTCAAAGGCTGGAACGGCATCGTGTTCGCTGTGCTGGGCCAAGGCTACGACAAGACCAACGCCCTGCTCGACCCACCCACACCGCTGACCGCCAAGAACAAGTTGAACGAATTCGCCCCAGTGCGGGACAGCGAATTGAAGGACTTCGGTTTCATCCAGAGCGACTTTTTCTAAAAGCGCCACACGGGGCAGGACGCTCCAGGAGCAGACGATGAACACTTACCGTTGGCTGACGGTCATGTGCCTGGCAGCCTCAATGCCCGCTTATGCGTCATCGGCGTTCAAGCCGATCGAACTCAAGGATTCGGAAATGGCCGACCTGCGTGGGCGCTACGTAATGCCCGGGCGGATCATCAGTTTTGGCATTGTCATGAGCAGCACCTGGACCAACGCTGCCGGTGACAGCATCACCGCCAATGCCAGCATGCAGGTCAACTCCTCCACCGTCACACCGCAATTTTATGTCACCACCACCAGCACCGTCGGCAACGGCTCCACACCCAACACGGGCACAGGCACCGTCATCGGCGGCTCCGGCCTGGGCAGCGGCCAGGGTGTGACCCAGAGCGTGCGGGCGGCCGGCGACGGCAACACCGCCAACAATGGCGTCGACATCAATGTGACCCAGAACGGTCTGGCACCGGCCAACATCGTGCAGTCCGGCCAAGCTTTAGTTGCCGGCCAGACCATCACCGGGCAAAGCGGCGCCGGCCAGGTCAGCGTTTCGGCCAAGAATGGCGGGTTGCAAATGGCGATCCTGGCCAACAATAACCAGGGCAACGTGGTCCAGCAGATTGGTGGCGGCAACGTCCTGCAGGGCACGGTTATTCAGGGCAACAGCAACTTTGTGAACAACCTGACTCAGCTAAATGTGGTGCTGGGCAACAACGGTTTGAACAATTTCGCGCAGAACCTCAATTTGAATCAACTCAAGGGCCTACGCACTCCCGGTTATTGAACTACGCTGAGCCTCGACACTTACGCATTAGAAAGGGACGGCTGACTTCATGCATCGATCTTTATCGCTACGTGCCGTGGTTTGTTTGAGTACGCTCCTGCCGGCATCCATGTTGTATGCCGCGCCGGACGCCGATATTGAAACGCTGAAACAGGAACTGCTGGAACTCAAGCAACGCTACGAAGTTCAGCAGAAAGCACTGGCGGTATTGGAGCAACGGGTTCGGCAGGTCGAGGATCAGCCAGCGGCACCACCGCCCAAACGCCTGGCCAAGTCGCCAGCCGACTTCCAGAAAGGTGGCACCACCGTGGCCGGCAATACGCCGGGGGTTGGCGCAGCTGCCGCCTCGGGAGGGGCTGGCGGCGGTGCATCCTACGGTCAGTCGCTCAAGGATGACTCGGCGCCCGCGCAGAGCGTGAGCAACTTGTACAACGAAGCCAGCGGTTTCTTCGGCAACGGCAAGTTCAGCTTTGAAACCGGGGTGACCTATTCTCGCTACGATGCCCGTCAGTTGACGCTGAACGGTTTTCTGGCGCTCGATTCGATCTTCCTCGGCAACATCAACCTGGACCGGATCAAGTCGGATAACTGGACGCTGGACCTCACCGGTCGCTACAACCTGGATAACCGTTGGCAGTTCGACGTGAACGTGCCGGTGGTTTACCGCGAGTCGACGTATCAGTCGGGCGGCGCCAACGGTGGCAGCGGCACCGCCACCTCCGAACAGTCGGTGACCCGTGACCCAACCATTGGTGACGTCAACTTTGGCATTGCCTACAAGTTCCTCGACGAAAGCGTCAACCTGCCGGATGCGGTGGTATCGGTGCGGGTGAAAGCGCCTACCGGCGAGGATCCATTTGGTATCAAGCTGGTCCAGTCGCCGACCAACACCAACCTGTATGTCCCGGAAAACCTGCCGACCGGCAACGGTGTGTGGTCGATCACGCCGGGGATCTCCCTGGTCAAGACCTTCGATCCGGCGGTGCTGTTCGGCTCGCTGTCCTATACCCACAATTTGGAAGACTCGTTCAGCGACATCAGCTCCAACGTCGGCCAGAAAGTGCCGGGCAAGGTCAAACTGGGTGACAGCTTCCAGATCGGTGCAGGCGTGGCCTTTGCACTCAACGAGAAGATGAGTATGTCGTTCTCGGTGTCGGACCTGGTGCAACGCAAGAGCCAGCTCAAGCCGGATGGCGGCGATTGGCAGTCGGTGGTTTCCAGCGATGCCAACGCCGGCTATTTCAACGTCGGCATGACGATCGCGGCCACCGACAACCTGACGATCGTGCCGAACTTGGCCATCGGGATTACACCGGACGCGCCGTCGTTCAGCTTTAGCCTGAAGTTCCCTTATTACTTTTAGCGGTGTGATGGAGGGCCTCATCGCCGGCAAGCCGGCTCCTACAGTTTGAATGCGCTCCCCTGTAGGAGCCGGCTTGCCGGCGATGGCTGCCTAAGGGTCGCAATTAACGGCAGCAAAAAGGAAAAGCCCCGCAACGATAAGGGTCGTTGCGGGGCTTTTCGGTTTACCCGCCCTAGCGGATCTGGTGTTTGTGCAGCAACCGGTAGAACGTCGGCCGGGAAACCCCCAGCACGCGGGCGGCGACACTCAGGTTGTCGCTGTGCCGGTTGAGCACGTCGCACAGTGCCTGACGCTCGGCACGGTGCTTGTAATCCTCCAGTGTAGCCATCGGTGGCGCAATTGCCTGTTCACCCTGCAATCCCAGATCAACGGCTTCGATCTGCCGACCTTCGGCCAGCACCAGGCCGCGGCGTACACGGTTGGCCAGTTCGCGCACATTGCCCGGCCACGGGTGTTGCCCCATGGCCACCAGGGCATCTTCACTGAAGCTGCGCGGGCGGCGGCCGGTTTCCTGGCTGTAAAAGCGCGAGAAGTGATTGGCCAGCATGGCCACATCGCCATGGCGCTCACGCAGGGGTGCGGTGATCACTTGCAGTACATTGAGCCGGTAGTACAAGTCTTCGCGAAAAGTGCCCTTGGCCACGGCGGCCTCCAGGTCGACGTGGGTGGCGGCCAGCACCCGCACGTCCACGGGAATGGGCTGGCTGCCGCCGACACGTTCGATCTGTTTTTCCTGGAGAAAACGCAACAGGTTGGCTTGCAGCTCCATCGGCAAATCACCGATTTCATCGAGGAACAACGTGCCACCGTGGGCCGCTTCGATACGCCCGACTTTGCGTTGATGGGCGCCGGTGAACGCGCCTTTTTCGTGGCCAAACAGTTCGGACTGGATCAGGTGCTCGGGAATGGCGCCGCAATTAATCGCGACAAATGGCTTGGCATGGCGCTGAGACTGGCGATGCAGGGTTTTGGCCACCAGCTCTTTACCGGTGCCACTGTCGCCGCGAATCAACACCGGGGATTCCGTCGGTGCGAGCTTGGAAAGCAATTTACGCAATTCGCGAATCGGTCGGCTATCGCCCAGCAGTTCATGTTCAGGCTCGTCAACCTGGGCAAAACCCTTGCCCCGCAGGCGTGCCATGCCGAACGCGCGCCCCAGGGTAACCTGCACCCGGGCCACGTCGAACGGCAAAGTGTGGAAGTCGAAAAACCATTCGCAGACAAAATCGCCGACATTCTGCAGACGCAGCACGTCCTGGCTGAGCACGGCGATCCACTCGGTACCACTGCGCCCGATCAACTCCTTGACGGCTTCCGGGCGTTCCAGGTGCGAGGGCTGCAGGCGCAACAGTCCGACATCACAGGAACGGTCACCGACGGAGGCCAGGGTGCAACTGTCCACTTCCCACCCGGCGGTGCGCAGGCCTGGCAATAGTTCATGGCAGTCGTCACAAGGATCGACCACAAGCAGACGGCGCTGCACAGGTGTAACAACCATGACTATTCCTTGGCGCCAAAATTGTTAAAGTTATTTAGAAACAACGGTTTGTGGCGCCTGTCGCTAACACTAGCAAGGTCTTGACGCTTTCCTTGTACCGTTTCGCTATAAGTGTTGGCAAAAAGCCACACCCCTGCACTCTCACACAAAAAAGTTAGGGATCGGCGAAACTTTCATTCAGCTTTCAAAACAGGCGCTTACATGACATCAGTCACGGAAAGTCGAAATTTCTTACACTAACATGTGACCCGTACCCTGCCTTCGTGCATCAGTACAAGTAACCCGCCGCACGGTCAGCCCAACCGACGGCACTCACTTGAATGGGCAATGAGAGAGAACCCAACATGAACGCCCCGCTCCGCATCAACGAAGCTCTTTTGATCGCAGACCGTGCCTTCCAGCCCTTTCAGTGCGTGGCCTGGCACGATGGCCATGGCGCCCTCAGCCTGAGCGTTATCGACCGTACCAATACCCGTATCGGCAGCAAACAGCTGTCTTCGAGCGACTATACCGACCCGGCTCAACTGGAAGGTTTGTTGTTGCAGGCGCGCGCTGAACTCGACAAAGATGGCTATCAGTTGCAGTCCTGGGCCATGCCGAAGTAATACCGCACTGTAACTTCCGCCCGTGGATTAAACGGGCGAAAGTTCAGTGTTAGTGCGTAAGGATTTTATTGCGCAGTGAGAATAAAACGCTCGATGGCCTCTGCCGCGCCGTCCTCGACGTTACTGCCGGTCACAACATTGGCTTGGCGTTTAACCGTTTCTTCGGCTTGGCCCATGGCAATCGACAATCCGGCCACATGAAACATCGCCGGGTCATTGCCGCCATCCCCAATCGCCATGGTTTGCTCAAGCGGCACGCCAAGGTGCGCCGCCAATGTCTTCAGCGCCTCCCCCTTGTTGGCCAGCATGGCGGTCACGTCCAGATATACCGGCTGTGAACGCGACACCTGGGCCAGGCCCTGCACCTTGGGTTGCAACTGCGCTTCGAGTTCGACCAGCAACTGCGTGTTGTTGCTGGCCGCGACGATCTTGTCGACGCGGTCCAGGTACGGCTCGAAACTCTCGACCACGCGCGGCCCGTACCCCAGGCCATCCGCTTCGCGCTTGACCATCGGGCCAGGTGGGTCACGGCGCAGCCATTCCCCATCAGCAAACAGCCAGACTTCCACATCGGATTCCGGTGTAAACAGCGCCAACGTCACCAACGCCGCTTCTGCCGGCAGGTAATGGGCGACGAGCACGCTGCCGTCGGGGTTGATCAGGGTGCCGCCATTGAAACCCGCCACCGGCACATCGATGCCAAACGCCTCGACCATCTGCAACATGGCACGCGGCGGTCGCCCGCTGGCCAGGCTGAAGAACACCCCGGCGTCGCGCAGGGCGCGCACCGTGTCGAGGGTGCGCTGGCTGGGCGTGTGATCGGGATGCAGCAAGGTGCCGTCCATGTCACTCAGCACAAACCGGATGGGATGGATCGCTGCATCACTCATCCGAGGCTGTGCCAGGTACGGCCATCACGGGCCAGCAACGCATCAGCGGCCGCCGGGCCATCTTCACCCGCCTTGTAAGCCTGGATACCGTCGTCTTCTTTCCACGCATCGAGGAACGGCTGCACCGCACGCCAGCCGTTTTCGATGTTGTCGGCACGCTGGAACAGGGTCTGGTCGCCGGTCATGCAGTCGTAGATCAGGGTTTCGTACCCGGTCGACGGTTGCATCTCGAAGAAGTCCTTGTAGTCAAAACCCAACTCGATATTGGCCATTTCCAGGGTCGGCCCAGGCTTTTTGGCCAGCAGGTCGAACCACATGCCTTCATTGGGCTGGATCTGGATTTTCAGGTAGGTGGGCTTGAGCTCGTCCACATCGGTATCGCGAAACTGTGCGTACGGCGCGGGCTTGAAGCAAATCACGATTTCGGTGTCGCGGATGCTCATGCGCTTGCCGGTGCGCAGGTAGAACGGCACGCCGACCCAGCGCCAGTTGTCGATCATCACCTTGAGCGCCACGAACGTCTCAGTGCTGCTGTCCGGCGCCACGTTGGCTTCTTCGCGGTAACCGGGCAGTTGCTTGCCACCGATTTCACCCGCGGTGTACTGGCCGCGCACCGAGTTTGCCCGGGCGTCTTCCAGCGACCATGGCCGGATTGCACCGACCACCTTGGCCTTTTCACCGCGCACCGCATCGGCACCAAAGGCCGCAGGCGGCTCCATCGCTACCATGGCCAGCAATTGGAACAGGTGGTTGGGCACCATGTCCCGCAGCGTGCCGGTCTTCTCGAAGAAGTTGCCGCGGGTTTCCACGCCAACGGTTTCGGCGGCGGTGATCTGCACGTGATCGATGTAATGGTTGTTCCAGAACGCCTCGAACAACACGTTGGAGAAACGGCTGATCAGGATGTTCTGCACCGTTTCCTTGCCCAGGTAGTGGTCGATCCGGTAGATCTGCTTCTCGCTCATCACCTTGAGCAGGCAGGCGTTGAGCGCCTCTGCGGTGGCCAGGTCGGAACCGAAGGGTTTTTCGATGACCACGCGACGGAAGCCGTCTTCGGTTTCCGCCAGCAGGCCGGCGCTGCCCAGGCGCTGCACCACTTCACTGAAGAAGCGCGGTGCAGTGGCCAGGTAGAACACGGCATTGCCGGTGCCGCTGTCGGCGATTTTCTTGCCGATGTCGACATAGGTGCTGTCGTCGAGGAAATCACCTTCGACGTAGCTGATGCCTTTGGCCAACTGCGCCCATATTTCCGGGTCCAGGGCGTTCTCGGCATTGCCGCGTACCTTGCTCGCGGCCTCGGTGCGAATGAAGTCTTCGAGCTTCTTGGCGAAGTCGGCATCGCTGATGGCGTTGTGATCAACGCCAACAATGCGCAGGCCATCGCCCAGCAGCCCGTCACGGCTGAGGTTGTACAGCGCCGGCATCAGCAGGCGCTTTACAAGATCACCATGGGCACCAAACAGAAACAGTGTGGTGGGCGGAGCGGGTTCGGCCTCTGGTTTCTTGCCGTTGGCGGTCATTTTTTGGAAGTCTCCACATGGCCGCCAAAGCCGAAGCGCATGGCAGAAAGCATTTTGTCGCCGTAGGTGCTCTGCTGGCGCGAACGGAAACGGGCAAACAGCGAGGTGGACAGCACCGGTACCGGCACCGCTTGCTCCATCGCCGCTTCGATGGTCCAGCGGCCTTCACCGCTGTCAGCCACGGAGCCGGAGTAACCGTCGAGTTTCGGGTCGGTGGCCAGGGCGTCGGCGGTCAGGTCCAGCAGCCAGGACGAGACCACGCTGCCACGGCGCCACACTTCGGCGATGTCGGCCACGTTAAGGTCAAAGCGCTGGTCTTCCGGCAGGTTGTCCGAGTTCTTGGTCTTGAGGATGTCGAAGCCTTCGGCGAACGCCTGCATCATCCCGTACTCGATGCCGTTGTGGATCATCTTGACGAAGTGCCCGGAACCGGCTGGGCCAGCATGGATGTAGCCTTGCTCGGCGCGAGGGTCGGCGCTGGCGGAACGGTCCTTGGTGCGCGGGATGTTACCCAGGCCTGGTGCCAGGCTCTTGAAGATCGGGTCGAGGCGCTGCACGGTCTCGGTGTCGCCACCGATCATCATGCAGTAGCCACGCTCCAGGCCCCACACGCCACCGGAGGTGCCGACGTCGACATAATGCAGGCCCTTTTGCGCCAGGGCCTTGCCGCGACGCACGTCATCCTTATAGTTGGTGTTGCCGCCGTCGATGATCACGTCACCGTCTTCCAGCAGCTCGCTCAGTTCATTGATGGTGTCTTCGGTGGGTGCGCCAGCGGGCAGCATGACCCAGACAGCGCGAGGCTTTTGCAGCCCGGCAACCAGAGCTTTCAGGTCGGAAACGCCCGTGGCGCCCTCTTCGCTCAGGCCTTTCACAAACGCCTCGTTACGGTCGTATACAACGGTGGTATGCCCATTGAGCATCAGGCGCCGCGCAATGTTACCGCCCATGCGGCCTAGTCCGATAATCCCCAGTTGCATGTGCTGATGCTCCTAACTGCCAAATAAATGTGTGACATAGTTTATAGCGCAATGAGGCTAATGAGGGTTAGTCCAGAGCGGATACGTGGAGTTTCATGACAAAAAAGTTGCCATCGTTTCACCATCACCGCATCAAAAGTCACACGACCGCCAAAAATAAAAAAGTTCCATTGCCACAAAAAAGAATTCAGAATTGCTTCCGACTGCTGCCGAGAACCTCGACTCAAGCGTTCTGGCACACCGCGACACACCGGCTATTTGCGAGGTAAGCAATGACCACTGCACAGATGACCCGTCCGCCACAGACCCTCTACGTCACTATCCGTCGCGATGAGTTGCGCCAGTTGAAAGACGAGCGCGATCAGCTGCAGCAGGAAGTCATGCGCCTGCGCTCATACCTGCAAGCCCAGCTCGAACAGCCTTCCGGTTCGCAGCCTGCACTCTGCTAAACCCCGCCGTCAGAGGTTTGTAAGGTAATCACCACATAAATCTCACGAAGTTTTCACACCCCTGTCACGATACTCCTGCCCGAAGGGCCACCCCATGCAAGGGTGGCCTCTGTTGCGTGCACCCTTGCGCGTCAGCTGAGAATTTTTGGGTTGGAGCGCTGGATGGCGATGTTCAAACGCAGCACCACGTCTGCGAAAGGTTTTGATTGGGCGGGCCTTGGCTGGCTGTTCCTGTTCTTCTGGTACTTCTCGGGTATTACCCAGCTGCTTATCCAACTGACCGGCACTTCCGGCTTCAGTGGTTTTCGCCAAGCATTCTTCATGAGCGCGTTGTGGCTGGCGCCGATGCTGTTGTTCCCGCGCCGCACCCGTTTGCTCGCCGCCTTGATCGGCGTGGTGCTGTGGGCCTGCTCCATGGCCAGCCTGGGTTATTTCTTTATCTACCAGCAGGAATTTTCGCAAAGCGTCATCTTCATCATGTTCGAGTCGAACATCTCTGAAGCCGGCGAGTACGCGACCCAATATTTTGCTTGGTGGATCGTCCTGGCGTTCATTGCCCATACCGCCATGGCGGTGTTCCTGTGGAGCCGCTTGCGCCCGGTATACTTGCCGCGCGGCCAGTCTATGCTCGCGGCGGCAGCGATTGTTTTGGCCGTGGTGGGTTACCCGCTGGTCAAGCAGATCGCTACCAGCGACACCATGGAACAGGCCATCGACCGCTTCGAAACCCGTATCGAACCTGCCGTGCCTTGGCAGATGATCGTTGCCTACCGCCGCTACACCGAACAGTTGGACAACATGCAAGGCATGCTGACCAGCGCCAGCCAGATCCCGCCTCTGAAGAACCTCAAGGACACCATGGCCGGCCAGCCGTCGACCCTGGTACTGGTGATCGGCGAATCCACCAACCGCCAGCGCATGAGCCTCTACGGCTACCCGCGCAACACCACGCCGGAACTGGACAAGCTGCGCGACCAACTGGCGGTGTTCGACAACGTCATCACCCCGCGCCCCTACACCATTGAGGCGCTGCAACAGGTGTTGACCTTCGCCGACGAAGAAAACCCGGACCTGTACCTCAAGACGCCGTCGATCGTCAGCGTAATGAAGCAGGCCGGCTACAAGACGTTCTGGATCACCAACCAGCAGACCATGACCAAGCGCAACACCATGCTCACGACCTTTTCCGAACAGGCTGACGAGCAGGTGTACCTCAACAACAACCGCAACCAGAACGCGCGCCAATACGATGGCGATGTCATCGAGCCGTTCTCCAAAGCCCTGGCCGACACGGCCGAGCGCAAGTTCATTGTGGTGCACTTGCTGGGTACGCACATGAGCTACCAGTACCGTTACCCGCCGACCTTCGACAAGTTCACCGACCGCCAGGGCGTGCCAGCCGGTATCAGCGACGAGCAGTTGCCGGTGTACAACAGCTATGACAACGCGGTGCTGTACAACGACTTTGTGGTGTCGAGCCTGATCAAGGATTACGCCAAGACCGACCCCAACGGCTTCCTGCTGTACCTGTCCGACCACGGCGAAGACGTGTACGACTCGGCGGGCCACAGCACCCTGGGGCGTAACGAAGGCAAACCAACGGCGCCGATGTACACCATTCCGTTCATGGCCTACGCATCGCCGAAATGGCGCGAAACCCATGACTGGAGCTTTGCCAGCGATTTGCAGCGCCCTTACAGCAGCTCGCAATTGATCCACACTTGGGCCGACCTGGCCGGGCTGAGCTTCGATGAATGGGACCGCAGCAAGAGCCTGGTCAACGACAGCTTCAAGCCGCGACCGCTGATGATCGGCAACCCTTATGAACGCCAGCAGAAAGGCCTGATCGATTTCAGTCTGATCAAGCCGAAGAAGACTGATACATCAGAAGTCGTCCTCAAGTAACCGCGGCGTTTGGTAACAGAAAGATAACAATCATTCTCGTTTAAACCTAAAGTTCCACGCCTCCTTTCGTCTTTGAGCCAAGGCCTTTCTTTCCTGGAAGGCCGCAAAGACGACAAGGAGTCTGCCGCGATGTTCGCGCCTTTTACCCGTTCCATGACGATCTCCCTGAGCCTGGCCGGCGCCCTGCTGAGCCCGGACCTGCTGGCCGAAACCGACCCTGAACACGCCCCGGCCAAAGCGCTGGAGCTGGGCAGCACCAACATCACCGCCGAAGGCCTGGGCGCCATCACCGAGCACACCGGGGCCTACACCACAGGCTCCATGAACACCGCCACGCGCTTGAACCTGTCCCTCAAGGAAACCCCGCAATCCGTCTCGGTGATCACCCGCCAGCAGATGGACGATTTCAACCTCAATACCCTGACCGACGTGCTGCGCCAGACCACCGGGGTCACCGTCCAGCACCTGGATTCGGACCGCGCCGGCTACTCTTCCCGGGGCTATTCGATCAGCAACTACCAGGTCGACGGCATGCTCAGCACCTTTGGGCGCATGAAGTCGGATGCCGACACCATCATCTACGACCGCATTGAGGTGGTGCGAGGCGCCACCGGCCTGACCACCGGCGCCGGCGACCCATCGGCCACGGTCAACATGATCCGCAAGCGCCCCACCGCACAGTGGCAGGCCAAGACCGGCGTGAGCGGTGCCAGCCATGACAACTATTACAGCTACGTGGATGTGGGTGGCCCCCTGGCCTTTGACGGGCGACTGCGCGGGCGTACGGTGCTGGCGTACCGGGACAGCCAATCGTTTCGCGACAACTATGCGCTGCAACGGGAAGTGGGCTACGGCATTCTTGAAGGCGACCTGACAGACGACACCGTGCTGGCTGTAGGCTTCGACTACCAGAACAAGCATGTGCAAGGCACCTCGTGGGGCACCCTGCCCTACTGGAACAGCGACGGCAGCAAGGCGCGGCTATCACGTTCGGCCAACATGGCGGCTGACTGGAGTTCCTGGCCGCTCAAGGACAAGACCACCTTTGCGTCGATCGACCACCGGCTGTCCCCGGACTGGCGCTTGAAAGCCGCCTACACCCACCGGCAAAGCGACACCGACGGCAAGGTCTACTACGGCGGCGCCGGGTTCCCCAACCCGGATGGCAGCGGAATGACCGCCTGGGCCAGCCAGATGGTGGGCACCTCGAAAATGGACGTGGCAGACTTCAGCCTCACCGGCACCTACGCGCTGCTCGGGCGCGAACATGAACTGATGGTGGGCTACGGCGAGTCCGAACAGCGCGACAGCGCCCCGTACCAGCGCAACGGCCTGCCCGCCGGCTACCTGACCATCGAAGACTGGCGGCACATGAGCGGCATCGGCAATTTCGCCGACCGCACCACCGGCCTCAAGGGCGCACACAGCAGCAAGACCCAGAAAGCGGGCTACCTCGCCACCCGCCTGAGCCTGACCGAGCGCCTGCATGCCGTGCTGGGCAGCCGTTATGGCAGTTGGGAGATCGAAAGCGTCGAGCCCGCGTACAACAGCAGCAACCAATTGATCCAATCCACCAAGACCCGCCAGACCCACAACGACATGCTCACGCCCTATGCGGGCCTGCTCTACGACATCACGCCCGAGTACACCGTGTACGCCAGCTACACCGATATCTTCAACCCGCAGGACGAGCGCGATGCCAACCGCAAGTATCTGGAACCGGTGGTGGGCAGCAACTACGAGGTTGGTCTCAAGGGCAGCCTGCTCAACGAACGCGTGAACCTGGCCACTGCGTTCTTCTGGAGCACCCAGGACAACGTTGCCGAACTCGACAGCACCGTACAACCGGACCCGGACACCGGGGAGCAGTTCTACAAATCCGGCGGCAAAGGCACCAAGGTGCAAGGGTTTGAAGCCGAGGTGTCAGGGGAAGTCATGCAGGACTGGAACCTCACGGCGGGCTACACCTACACCCACTCGCGCAACGGCGATAACACGCGCGCCAACACCGCCCTGCCGTTGAACCTGTTGAAGGTCTCCACCGCTTACCGCCTGCCGGGAGAATGGCGTGCATTGACAGTGGGTGGCGCAGTGAACTGGCAGAGCGACTTCTATGATTTTGCCGAGCGCCCTGTCGGTGGTCGCGACGCCGATGGCTACCTGCTCACCGAGTCCACCAAGATCACCCAGCAGGCTTACACCGTGGTCAACCTGATGTCGCGCTATCAATTTGACGAGCACTTATCGGCATCGCTTAACGTTAATAACCTATTTGATAAAAAATATTACGAGCGCGTCGGTTTTTACAATGGCGTGTATTGGGGAGAACCGCGCTCCGTCACGCTTGCACTGGATTGGAGGCTTTAACCCCACGACCGGAAGTTAACGAAATCGTTAACTTCCGGGTGCGTGTGCGTTAATTCCCACTTAATAAGGTCACCCCACAATCGCCCCATGAATCTGATCAAGGACAGAGCGGATACCGATCACTCTTAATGGGAACACTGCCATGAAACTCTCTACCTTGATGCTCGCCAGCCTGATGACCCTGACCTCCGTCGCCGCCTTTGCAGAAGGCGGCTCAGAGCGCTCGAAGGAGTTCTACAACAACTTCACCTTCGTTCAGCAGAAGCTTCACGGCACTACCGATCAAACGGCCATCGCCGATGGCAAGAGCATGAAAAAAGACAGTGCAGATCAATCCAGCACCGAGCAACAACCGAACTCCTGATTTAACCGCACTACCCTCTGCCATTCCGCTCCTATGGCTAAGGTCTACTTGGCGCCACTAAGTGGCGCCTTTTTTTTGAGTGTTATTCATTAAAGCGGCTTATTCCAGAACAACATGCGGCCGTAGGCGGGATCAAACTTGGAATCATCGAAACCAAACTTACGATAAGCGGCCTGAGCCACCTCATTACCCTCCAGCACTTCCAGGGTGATCTTGCAGCAACCGCGTTGACGGGCGATTTCCTCGACCTTCTGCAACATCTTCTGGCTCAGCCCCAGGCCACGAAATTTATCCATCACCACCACATCGTGGACGTTGACCAGCGGGCGACAAGCGAAGGTGGAAAACCCCTCGAAGCAATTGATCAACCCAGCCGGCTCACCGCCGACAAACGCCAGCACGCTGAATGCATGGGGGCGCTTGGCCAATTCAGCGGGTAATTGCTGTAACAGGTCAGCCGGCAAGGCATGGCCGCCACCCATGGGGTCTTCTGCATAGTGGTTGAGCACCAGCCCGATAGCATCGGCGTGCACAGTGTTGGTGTAGCTGGCTTGCAGCACCAGAATGTCTGGGGTGTCCATTGCCTTCCTCGATAACGACAACCAGGGAGTCGGTTCCCTTGAAGGGGCACGATTGTAAGCGTGGAGTCGGCAGTAGATGAAGGAGATTAACTACAAATAGCCGTCAGAAAGTGCGAAAGCTGGGCGTATCAAAAAAGCACATTGTGCAGTTCAAATCGACTTTTCCGAGGCCCCGAAGCGCTGTAGCTGCATCTCTTGCAGGCGGCTCAAGGTGCGCCGGAACGCAAACTCCAGATAGCCTTCGGTATAGAGTTTTTCCAGCTCGACCCTGGCCTCGATGAACAGCGGTACCTTGCGGTCATAACACTCGTCCACCAACGCAATAAAACGTCGCACGCTATCATCGTGCACCGACAGCTCCGGCAGTTCACGGTCGCCAGCCACCACTCGCTGGGCGCCGTCCTCGGTACCCCGGGCAATCCGGCCCGGGCGTTTTTGCGCACTCAGGTTGGGCACTTCCCCCAACAAGATCGCCTTGAACCGGTCACACACCAACATGAAGTCCATGGCCGCCAAGGGTTGCTCGCACAGGTCGGCGTAACGGCACCACAGCACTGAGTCGCTGGCCTGCACAACCGTGATCGTGCGATAGCCGACAGTGACCGGCCCGCTGCTCACAGCCTGGCCTTGGGTCAGTTGCTGGAATACCGTGGCGAGAGCGTCCGGGCCGTTCACCCAATAACGCTGCACGCCCAGCCCCGGATGCAGGCGGTGGTCTTCATCACCGTCGACCGCCACTACCTGCATATGCTGCTTGATGGCCGCGATCCCCGGCAGGAAGCGCTCGCGGTTGAAGCCATCGGCGTACAGCTGGACAGGCGGTTGGTTGGAGGTACAGACCATCACTACGCCTTCGTCGAACATCACCTGGAACAAGCGGCCGAGGATGATTGCATCGCCGATGTCGTTGACGAACAACTCATCGAAACACAGCACGCGCACTTCCTGGCTCAGCTCGCGAGCCAACGCCTGCAGCGGATCCGAAATGCCCGTGAGCTGGAACGAACGCTGGTGCACCCAACCCATGAAGTGATGAAAGTGCTGACGCCGCGCGGGCACCCGCAGGCTTTGGTAGAACTGGTCCATCAACCAGGTCTTGCCCCGCCCCACCGGCCCCCACAGGTAAACCCCGTTGATCGGTGAGCGCCCTTGGTGCAAGGCCTCATGACAGGCTTGCAGGGCCTGCACCGCCCGACGCTGGGCGTCGTCGGCAACGAAGCCCTGCTGGGTCATGGCGTGTTGGTAAGCGGCGAGCGGGGAGTCAAAAGTCATGGGCGCCAGTATGGCTTACAGGGAGATGTCCAGTCGCGAAATCTTGCCCTGCTCGTTCAGGCGAAAGGTGTAGCGCAACTCCAGCGGGCTGCCGGGAAAATTGCCGGAGACCACGTTGCTGACCAACACTTTGCCGGTGCGATGCTGCACGTTGAGCACTTCAACCCGTGGCTGGTAACGGCGGCCCGTGTCCTCCATCCAGCGTGCAATGGCGGCTGTACCGACCTGATGCTCGCCCTCGTCGAACACATTGGCATCGTCGGCAAAACACTGGGCAATGGCTGAGGTGTCGCGTTTATTGGTCGCCGCTATATAGGCCACGATGGCCGGGGCCAATTCGGGAAGGGACATGGCATTGCTCCTTTTTGATGATTTATGACGCCATGCTAAGCCAGGGTTGTGTCAGTTTTTGTCAGGAGTAAAGGGGCCGTTCTGCTGCTGTTCCATCAGCTTGCGCCAGCCCCGCAGCAGGTCGCTGCGCCGCCCCGGGTAGCGCTCACCGGTAGCGTCGGCGGCGGCCACCCGGTCGGTGCGAAAGGTGCGATAGGCACCGCGCAATTCACACCAGGCCACAATCACACGCACCTCATTGAGAAAGCCCAGGGCCAACGGCCACACCAGGCGCTGGCTCTGGGATTGGCTGGCGTCGGCATAATCGATATGCAGCTTGGACTGGTTGCGAATGGCTTCGCGGAAAACGTTGAGCGGCACGCGGTTTTCCGGGTAGCCAAAACCGGGCGGGCCGGGCAGCAACGTCGGGTTGCGCAGGGCTTCCTGGGCGGCGGGATCAAGCACATCGGCGATCTTCGCCAGCGCATTCGCGGCGGCACGGCTCAGCACGTCATCGCCGCGTTGGTCCACATAGCGCAAGCCGAGCACGATGGCCTCGGTTTCCTCGGCGTTCAGCATCAATGGCGGCAGGAACAGCCCACTGCGCAACACGTACCCTACCCCGGCCTCACCGAAGATCGGCGCACCCAGGGCGGTCAACTCGGCAATGTCGCGGTACAGCGTGCGCTCGGACACTTCCAGTTGTTCGGCCAATACGGCGGCCGTCACCGGGCGTTTTTTGCCGCGCAGGGCCTGGAGCAACGTCAGCAATCGTGTAGTACGTGACACGGTGATCCCGCCGAGAAGAAAAACGTGTCGCAGCTTATCAGAGCGCCCTGTCAAAAAATGTCAGCAGCAAAAAAGCCCCTTGACCGAATAAATTACCGCGATCATATTATTTAAATGTCACCAAACATTTAAACAACACCTGAGCGTCAAGGAGTGTGTATGCGCAACAAAGTTTTTGGCCGCCGCAGCGGTCTGCAGGTCTCGGAACTGGCACTGGGCACGGGGAATTTTGGTACAGGCTGGGGGCATGGCGCCGAGCGTGACGAAGCCAAACAGATGTTCGATGGCTACCTTGAGGCCGGCGGCAACTTCCTCGATACCGCCAACGGCTACCAGTTCGGCCAGGCGGAAGTATTGCTGGGCGAGTTTATCGCCTCCGAGCGTGACAACCTGGTGGTCGCCACCAAATACACCCTGCGCACCCAACCGGCCGATGCCGACACCATCAAGCTCGGCAACAACCGCAAGAACATGGTGCGCGCCGTCGAAGAGAGCCTCAAGCGCCTGAACACCGACCACATCGACCTGCTCTGGGCGCACATGAGCGACAACGTCACGCCCATGGAAGAGATCCTGCGCGGCTTCGACGACTTGGTGCGCGCAGGTAAGATCCACTACGCCGGCCTGTCCAACTTCCCCGCCTGGCGCATTGCCCGCGCCGACCTGCTGGCGGAAGTGCGCAACTTTTCTCCGATCATCGGCATCCAGGTGGAATACAGCCTCGCCGAACGCACCGCCGACCGCGAATTGCTGCCGATGGCCGAAGCCCTGGGTCTGGCTGCCACGCTGTGGTCGCCACTGGGAGGCGGTTTTCTGACCGGCAAGTACCGTGAAAGCCAGGGCGATAACCGCGCCAACAAACTCGGCATGCTGATCCACGCCGAAAAAAGTGCCCGGGAAACGGCCGTGCTCGACACCCTGCTGGCAGTGGCCGCCGAGCTGGACGCCACGCCCACCCACGTCGCCATCGCCTGGCTGCGCGAGAAGGCCCGACGCTCCACCACCGCGCTGATTCCGATCCTCGGCTCACGCACCCGCGCCCAGCTGGACGCCACCCTCGGCGCCCTGAATGTGGTGTTATCCGCCGAGCAGGTGGCGCGCCTGGATACCGCCAGCGCGATCCCACTGGGCGTACCCCACGGCATCATCGCCGAGCGTTTCCCGGTCGACAACCTGCTGGACACCCCACGGCCACCGGTTATTTGAGGCAAAAAAAACGGCCCGAACGGGCCGTTTTTCATTACACGGAATGCTTAGGCAAGGCTCTTGCTGACCACCTCAAACACATCGCTGGACAGCTCACCCGAGCCACGAATGCGCTCCAGTTCGGCCTTCATCAAGGCCTGGCGCGCAGCGTCGTATTTGCGCCAGCGGGTCAGCGGCGCCAGTTGGCGCGAGGCGATCTGCGGATTGAACCCGTTCAGCTGGATCACCAGGTCCGCCAGGAAGCGATAACCCGAGCCATCGGCCGCATGGAAGTTGATCAGGTTCTGCCCGGCAAATGCGCCCACCAGTGCCCGTACCTTGTTCGGGTTCTTGATGTTGAACGCTGGGTGCTCCATCAACGCCTTGACCCGCGCCAGCCCGCCCGGCAACACACTGCCGGCCTGCACGCTGAACCATTGGTCCATGACCAGCGGGTTGTCCTTGAAGTTCTCGGCAAATACCGCCAGGGCCTGGGCTTTTTCCGTCTCGAACGGCGAATTCACCAGCACCGCCAGTGCCGTCAGGCGCTCGGTCATGTTGTCGCTGGTGTCGAACTGATCCAGGGTGGCGGCCAACACTTCAGGCTTGCCACTGAGCATCAGGTAAGACAGCGCGATGTTCTGCAAGGCGCGACGGGCAAAGTGCTCGGCAGCGGCCACGTACGGGGTCGTCTTCGACAGTTCGCGATTGGCCTGGTAACGCAGCCACAAGCCTTCGAACAGCTGATCGGCCAATTGCTTGCGGGCGAACTCGCGGGCGGTATGAATCGCTTCTACATCCGCCACTTCGCTGATTTCGGTGAGGTAGGCTTCGCTCGGCAGCGAGAGCATTTCGGCAACCATCGCCTGGTCCAGCGACTCATCACTGAGCACCGTGCGCAATGCGTCGATCAGGCGCTGGTCCAGCTTCAGCGGCTGGCCGGCCTGATGGTGGCCGATCAGCTCCTGCAACACTTGCACCGACAGTTGCTGGCCCGCATCCCAGCGGTTGAAGCCATCGCTGTCGTGCTGCATCAGGAACATCAGTTGGTCGCGGTTGTACGGGAAGCTCAGCTTCACCGGTGCCGAGAAGCCTCGCAGCAACGACGGCAACGGCTGTTCGACGATGTCGACGAAAGTGAAGGTCTGCTCGGCCTCGGTCACGGAGATCACACGGGACGTGCCACCCGCCGCCGCTTCACCGGCCAGGCGCAAGGCAATACCCGCGCCCTTGCCGTCCAGCAAGCCCAGTTCGACGGGAATCACGAACGGCAGTTTTTCCACTTTGTCCGGCGTTTCCGGGCAGCTCTGGCGGAAGGTCAGGCTGTAGGTCTTGGCCGCAGCGTCATAGGACTCGCTCACCGCCAGACGCGGCGTACCCGCCTGGCTGTACCAGCGCTTGAACTGACTCAGGTCGGCGCCGTTGGCGTCTTCCATGGCCTTGATGAAATCGTCGCAGGTCACCGCCTGGCCGTCGTGACGCTCGAAGTACAGGTCGCTGCCTTTGCGGAAGCCTTCGGCGCCGAGCAAGGTGTGGATCATGCCGACCACTTCCGAGCCCTTTTCATACACGGTGAGGGTGTAGAAGTTGGAGATCTCGATGAAGCTGTCCGGGCGCACCGCGTGGGCCATCGGGCCGGCGTCTTCGGCGAACTGGTGGGTACGCAGGTACGCCACGTCCTGGATACGCTTGACCGTGGCCGAGTTCATGTCGGCAGAGAAGCCCGAATCACGGAACACGGTGAAACCTTCCTTGAGCGACAGCTGGAACCAGTCGCGGCAGGTCACGCGGTTGCCCGACCAGTTGTGGAAGTATTCGTGGGCGACGATCGCCTCGACGCGCTGGTGCGCGGCGTCGGTGGCGGTTTCGGCGCGGGCCAGTACGGCGCTGGAGTTGAAGATATTGAGGCCCTTGTTCTCCATGGCGCCCATGTTGAAGTCGTTCACCGCGACGATCATGAAGATGTCGAGGTCGTACTCACGGCCGTAGGTTTCTTCGTCCCAGCGCATGGATTTCTTCAGGCTGGTCATGGCGTGCTGGCACTTGTCGATGTTTTCCGGCTCGACGTAGATGCGCAGTGCCACAGTACGGTTGGTCATGGTGGTGAAGCTGTCTTCGACGCACCACAAGTCACCGGCCACCAACGCAAACAGGTACGCCGGTTTCTTGAACGGGTCTTCCCAGGTCGCCCAGTGGCGGCCGTCTTCGCCCGGGCCGCTGGCGATCGGGTTGCCGTTGCTCAGCAACACCGGGTAGCTGTGCTGCTCAGCGATCACCGTGGTGGTGAAGGTGCTCATCACGTCCGGGCGGTCGAGGTAATAGGTGATCTTGCGGAACCCTTCGGCTTCGCACTGGGTGCAGAACATGCCGCTGGACTTGTACAAGCCTTCCAGCGCGGTGTTGGTTTCCGGGTGGATCTTTACCGTGGTGTCCAGGGTAAAGGTCTCACTCTGCGGATGCACTGTCAGGTGGCTGTCGGTCAACTGGTAGTCAGCGGCCGTCAGTTCCTGGTCGGCCAGGTTCACGCTCAACAGCTCCAACTGCTGGCCATCCAGCACCAGCGGCGGCAAGCCTGCGCCACGCGCCGGGTTGCGGCGCATCACCAGCTGCGCGTGGACCAGGCTGTGGTCCTCGAACAACTCGAAGGTCAGGTGCGTCTCGTCGATCAGGTAGTCCGGCGCCTGATAGTCCTTCAGGTAGATCATCTTCGGTTGTTCGGTGCGCATGGATAGCATCCTTCTACTGATGCACGGCGAGCTGGTAGGCCGTGTACTTACGAATGTTGATAACGCCGGTGTCGAAGATCAGGTACTGGCCCTTGATCCCCAGCAGCGTGCCTTCGGCAATCGGGTTCTTGTCCAGGTTGAAGCTGACGATCTTGGCCGGGTACTGCTCCACCGGGTAGCGAATTTCGATCGGCTCCAGGTCGGTCACCGGCTGGATCGCCTGCAGGCCAAAGCGCTCCTGCAACCCCAGCAGGCCTTCGGCGCACGAGGCGAACAGCTCGTCGCGCACCTGCTTGAGGTCGACAGACTGCGCATCGCCCTTGAGCAGTGCGCGCCAGTTGGTCTTGTCCGCCACCTGGCTGCGGAACAGGTCTTCGACGAAACCGGACTGTTGGCGGGTGGCCACACGCATGATCGGCAACGCCTGGCTCGCGCCCTGGTCCAGCCAACGCGTTGGCAACTGGGTGGCGCGGGTGATGCCGACCTTGATCCCCGACGAGTTGGCCAGGTAGACCACGTGATCGGTCATGCAGAACTTCTCGCCCCAGCCTGGATCACGGCACGTGCCAGCGTCGTAGTGGCAACGCTCGGGGCTCATGATGCACAGGTCACACTGGGCCAGCTTGGTCATGCACGGGTAGCAATAACCCTGGCTGAAGCTGGTCTTGGTCTTGCGACCGCAATGGCTGCAATGGATGGCGCCGAGGTATTCCAGGCGCACGTGGGTGCCGATCATGGGGTTGACCGGCACCTCGGTTTCGCCGAGGCGAAACGCGTATTGAACGGTCGGCTCACCGAGTTGCGCCGACATCTTGCTGACTGCACCACGACCGATTTCAATCAATGGATCGCATCCGACTTGAACAGGATGTTCGGCACCGGCGCCGACTTGGACGCGCATTCCTGCGGGCCCATGTAGCCGGTGCGCTCTTCTTCCGGCAGGTTCTGGATTTCCCAGGCAATCACCGCCTGCAGGGACAACTCGCGCTGTTCGGCGGTGAGCTTGCGGCCATCGGACCACTTGCCGATTTCCACGGCCAGCTTGAGGCTCTCGTAGATATCCGGGGTGATGTTTTCGATCATTTCAGCAAAAGAGGACATAAGGCTCTTCCTTATCAAATAGAGGCTTTGCGGCGGTTGTACAGCCCGCCCAGCAAACCCGTCAGGCAACCGATGAGCAACCCGCTCACATGCGCCGCGTTGGCGATTTCGCCGAAGCCGATCATCGAGATCAGCCCCGACATGCAGAGCACCAGCCAGATCAGCATCATCGCCAGCACGCCACGGGGCAGACGATAAGCCGGGTTAGGCGATAACAACTGGAAAATCCAGCAATGCCCAAGCAGACCATACAACACGCCGGACAACCCGCCAAACAGGCTCGGGCCGCCATAGGCGTATTGCGCGTAATTGGAGACCAGGCTGAACAGCAAGGTCAGGCCAAGCAGGTTGATGCTGCCCTGGCGCACTTCGATGCGCCGGCCCAGTTCCCAGTACCACATGCCGTTCATGGCCAGGTGCAGGATGCCAAAGTGAATCAGCATCGGCGTGACCAGCCGCCACCACTGCCCCGACGCCAGGCTGTCGGCCAGCGGTGTGAACTGGATGTACTCACCCAGCACGCGAAACGGCAGGAAGGTCAGCCAACCCATGGTCTGCAGGTTTTCACCGAGCAACGTCACCGCACCCACGATGATGCTCGCCAACAGTACCAGCGCGGTCACGGGGCTCATGCGCAATTGCTGGGCGAAACTGGGGCGGGTCTGCGGCGCCTGGAACTGTTCGGGAATATCCAGTTGCTGGTCCGGGTCGCCGGCAGGAAAGCGCTGATACAGCACGCGCACATCATCACTGATGGTTTCGGGCACCCACAGCACCTGCTCCCCGGCTTCTTCGCTGACGCGATGGGGTACCTGCATGCGTTGCAGCAACTTGACGAAACCGCCCAGGTCGACGCTCAGGGGCAAGCGCAATACAGCTACGGTACTCATGAGATAACCTCGGGGCGCTCAACGTCGACCCATACAAATTTACGCGGATCCAATTGGGTTTCCTGGTCCAGGCGATACGCCACCAGCTTGCCGTACAGCACGGCGCTGTAGTCCAGGCAGGCCAGGTTCTCGCGAATCGGTGCCGGCTTGCCGCTGCGCCAGTAGTGGCCGACGAACAACAACGGTTCGTCCACGCCGTAGCGCAGCAAGGAATTCTTTTGTGTGGACGACAACGGCGTACGGGCCACCGGCTCGGGCAGCGCGTCGGGTTGGAACACGATGTCGCCGTAGGTCTTCGGGTCGTCTTCCCAGAACTTGGTGCGGAAGAACGAGCGCGTCAGGCCATCGCCACCGGTCAGCGTCAGGCCATCCGGCAGGCGCATGTCGGTGCCGCGCAGCAGGCGGTCGAAGGCGTTGCAGGCAAAACTGCCCGGCACCGCGGCGGCCTGCAGGAAGTGCTGGTCGATGCAGCCGTCCGGGAAGGTGGCGCGCAAAGGCTGGATAAAACCGTCGTCCCAGCACGCGTGCACCACGCGGAAACGCCCGGCGTCGACAAACAGCGGCATGTCGTAGAACCAGCCGAGGAAGTCATGCCAGTCGCCCGGGTGCTGCTCGAACTGAGTCAGGGTTTCGTGGATCAACCGCGCATGCCGTGGGTTGTGCTCGCGCACGAACTGCTTGCCACTGCCCGGCGGCGCAGGCGTGGTCCAACCCAGTGCATTGAATTCATGGTTGCCCATGATGCACAGCGCCTGGCCGGCCTCGACCATGTCATGGACGATATGCAGCGCCTCGCGGATGCGCGGGCCACGGTCGATGATATCGCCGAGGAACACCGCCATGCGCGACGGGTGCCGCCAGACGCCGCCGATCTTGTGGTAGCCCAACTGGTCGAGCAAGTGCTCAAGGGTATGAGCGCAACCGTGCACGTCACCAATCAGGTCGTAGCTACGCGCGGGATCGAGCATCAGTCGCCTCCACCCCCCAAGCGGCTGCCCCAGCCCAGCTTGGTGCGGCACACTTCGTAGTAGTTGTGATCCAGCGGGTGGATCAACCGCAACTTCTGCGCCTTTTTGCTCACGGTGATGGTGTCACCGGGGGCACAAGTGAAATGGTTCTGCCCGTCGCAGGACACCTGCGGGTAGATCTGCATGTCTTTGGACACCACGATTTTCAGCTCGCTGTTGCCGTCGACCACAATCGGCCGGCTGGACAACATATGGGGGTACATCGGCACGATCACAATGGCATCAAGCTTGGGATGCATGATCGGGCCACCCGCCGACAGCGCATACGCCGTGGAACCGGTAGGCGTGGCGACGATCAGGCCGTCAGCCTTTTGGCTGCACACGAACTGGCCGTCGATATACAGCTCGAACTCGATCATGCGCGTGGATTTGCCCGGGTGCAGCACCACGTCGTTCAGCGCGTCACCCTGGCCGATGGCTTCGCCGTGGCGACGCACTTCGGCTTGCAGCAGGAAGCGGTTTTCCACCAGGTAATGGCCGTCGAGCACCTTGGCCACTTCGACTTCCAGCTCATCCGGGCGGATATCGGTCAGAAACCCCAGGCTGCCCCGGTTGATCCCCAGTACCGGCACGTTATGCCGCGCCAGGGCGCGGGCGGCGCCAAGCAGGCTGCCGTCGCCGCCGACCACAATCACCATGTCACACACTTCGCCGAGCATCTTGCGCGACGAGGTTTGCAGGCCGTGGCCGGGGAGAATCTCGGCGATGGTGTCTTCGAGGATCACATGCAGGTGGCGTTCCAGCAGGAATTTTTTCAGCCGGCGGACGGTGTCCAACACCTGGGTACTGCCCAGGCGACCGATAATGCCGATATTGCGAAATTGCTCCATGGGGCTCCTGCGGGATTTGGGGTGTGGCAAAAAAGAACGATTATGGGCGAAAGGCCGCGTCAGGCAAAACCCTTTGTCGCCGTCAGGCCTTGATGACAACGGTTCTCAGCCACCTGCACCGCACGTAAAAGGCTATGCTCGGACCATGACTGTGTTCCCCGATCTGCACAACCTGCCCCGCCAACTGCGCCACCCGGAGGTGCGCGACCTGGCGTGGGTGATGCTCGCTCCGCCGATGCTGGCGCAGACGCCGTGGCCGCAACGCCACCCGCTGGCCGGCAGCGACTGGGTGCAGACGCCCCATCTTCTCGAACACTGGTTACGCACACTTGATCAAGACAGCAGCGCGTTGCAGCAGTGGCTGAGCCAGGCACGCACCCGGCGCCTGGGCCTTTATTACGAGCGGCTGTGGCAATTTGCGGTGCAGCATGCGCCGGGGGTGGAGCTGATCGCCGCCAACCTGCCGATCCGCCGCGCCGGTCATACCCTGGGCGAGCTGGATATGCTGATTCGTGATCGCGATGGCGTGCATCACCTGGAACTGGCGATCAAGCTGTACCTGGGCCCACAAGACGGCAACGGCAGGGACGCGGCCCTGTGGCTGGGCCCCGGTTGCCATGACCGACTGGACCGCAAGCTGGCCCATCTGGCCCAGCACCAACTGCCGATATCCGCGCGGCCTGAAAGCCGTGAAGCGCTGGCGGCGTTGGATATCCAGCAGTTCGATGCGCATTTGTGGCTGGGCGGCTATTTGCTCTACCCCTGGCCTGGATTGGCGGAATCACCGAACGGCGCCCACCCACAGCACTTGCGTGGCCGCTGGCTGCATCAGCGGGATTGGCGTGCGTTTGTCAGCGCCAGCGCGCCCGGCCGCTGGCAACCCCTGCCCCGCCATGCCTGGCTGGCACCGGCGCATTACCCGGGGGATGAAGTCTGGAGTGAGGAGCACATGCAAGGTTGGTTGGCAGACCTGGACCCCATGGCGCCGGCGCAGTTGCTGGTGAGGATGGTTCAGGTGAGTGAGGATTGGGAAGAGGCGGAACGGCTGTTCCTAGTGGCGGATCTTTGGCCGAATGTACCGGGCAACACCTGACCTGCCATGGGCATTCTGCTTACCTGACCTACACAATACAAAACTGTAGGAGCCGGCTTGCCGGCGATGAGGCCTTGATAGCTACGCAAAACCTCAAGGCAGCCATCGCCGGCAAGCCGGCTCCTACAGGGTGTCGATATGCTGATAATCCAGGCGCAACCCGGCTGCCAACGCCTGGGCCCGGCCCAGGCGAATCGGCCCGCGCTCGATATCGACCAGAACCCCTGAGCATTCCAGATGAGGCAACTCGGCAATATCCTTGAGGCGCCCGTCGGTGATCACCAGCAATTTCTGTTGCTCAGTCGGATACCGCTTACGCCGCACCGCCAACCAATGCCCGGCCTCGGTCAGCGCTTCCAGTAACGGTGTACCACCGCCCGCGCCTAGTTGATCCAGCCACCCCGCCAACCCCTTCGCCGCCTTCAACCCCTGCACCTGCCATTTCGGCGCGTGCCCGCTGGCCGTCAACAACGCCATGCGCGCCCGCTGGCGGTAGGCGTCATCAAACAGTTGGGCCAACAAGCCTTTGGCATCGGTCAGTGCTCGGTGGCGCCGAGTAGACGCAGACGCATCAACAATCACCAGCCACAGCTCATGGGCTGCCCGGCTGCGCAGGTGAAACAGCAAATCCTCTCGCGATTGCGGGCGGCCGCCCAGCAAGGTGCCGGGCCAGTTGATCGAGCCCTGCCTGGCGCTGTGTGCCTTGCCGTGCCTGCCTCTCTCCACTCGCCCTGCCTTGGGCCGGGCATCCGCCCCCGCGTCAGGTCGAGGGCGAATGCCTAGGGCTTTTTTGGCCAGGTGGGGACTTCGCGGCGTGCGCCTGTGGGCAGGGCCGGCGCGGGCATGTCGCCCCATTGGCCCTGACCTTGGCCCGGCGAGGTGTCGGAGGGCTTGGGCGATTGCCCTTCGCTCGGCGGGCTCGCCGGTGGCGTCTGCACCTGCCGACGATGGCGCAGGGCAAACTCGGCGACCGCTTCGATATCCTCTTCAGCGATGGCACCTGCGCCACGCCATGCCGCATGGGCCCTCGCGCCGCGCAACCACACCAGGTCCGCACGCAGGCCATCGACACCGGCCGCGAAACAGCGCTTGGTGATCTGCGCCAACGCCTCATCATCCAGCGCAATGCTGTCGAGTCGCGCCCGCGCCTGGGTGCAACGCTCACGCAGTACGGCCTGTTCTGCGGCCCAGCGTGCAAGGAACGCCACGGGGTCACTGTCGAAATCCAGGCGGCGGCGGATGATCTGCCCCCGCTCGGCCGGCAAGGTCTGCCCGCTCAACGCCACATTGAAGCCGAAGCGATCGAGCAGTTGCGGGCGCAACTCGCCCTCCTCCGGGTTCATGGTGCCGATCAGCACAAACCGCGCCGAATGGCGGTGCGAAATGCCGTCGCGTTCGATCAGGTTGGTGCCACTGGCGGCCACGTCGAGCAGCAGGTCCACCAGGTGGTCGGGCAGCAGGTTGACTTCATCGACGTACAACATGCCACCGTCGGCCTTGGCCAGCACGCCGGGGGAAAACTGCGCACGGCCTTCGCCGAGGGCTGCGTCCAGGTCCAACGTGCCGACCAAGCGCTCTTCGGTAGCACCCAACGGCAAGGTCACAAACTGCCCGCTGGCCAGCAGGTCTGCCAACCCACGCGCCAAGGTGGACTTGGCCATCCCGCGCGGGCCTTCGATCAGCACACCGCCGATCTTCGGGTCGATGGCGGTCAGGCACAGCGCCAGTTTCAAGTCGTCGGCGCCGACCACGGCGGACAGCGGAAAATGCGGCATATCAGTCATCAGCTGTCTTCTTCTATATCCAGCAACAGGTTTTCCAACGCGTCCTTGTAAGCCCCGGGCTCCTGCCACAGGCCGCGCTGCTGAGCTTCGAGCATGCGCTCGGTCATGTCGCGCAGGGCATCGGGGTTGTGCTGTTGCACAAAGGCCCGGGTGTCAGGGTCCAGCAGGTAGGCGTCGGCAAGCAACGCGTATTGATGATCGTCGATCAGCGCGGTGGTGGCGTCGAACGCGAACAGGTTGTCCACGGTGGCGGCCATTTCAAACGCGCCTTTATAGCCATGGCGCTTCACGCCTTCGATCCACTTGGGGTTGGCGGCGCGGGAGCGGATCACCCGGTTCAGCTCTTCCTTCAAGGTGCGGATCTTCGGCAAGTCGGGTTGGCTGTGATCGCCATGATAACTGGCGGCCTTGTCGCCGCTCAGGGTTTCCACGGCGGCGAGCATGCCGCCCTGGAATTGGTAGTAGTCGTTGGAGTCGAGCAGGTCATGCTCGCGGTTGTCCTGGTTCTGCAAAACGGCCTGAACCTGGCTCAGACGCTGGGCGAATTGCTCACGGGCAGCCGTGCCTTCGTCGGCACCGCCATAGGCGTAGCCGCCCCAATTGAGGTAGACCTCGGCCAGGTCTTCACGGGTTTGCCACAGGCGACCATCGACCGCGCCCTGCACGCCAGCGCCATAGGCACCGGGTTTGGCACCAAAGATGCGCCATCCGGCTTGCTTGGCAGCGGTTTCATCGTCCAGGCCAGACACACGCAACGCCTCCCGCTCACTGCGCACTTTGGCGGCCAGCGGGTTCATATCGTCCGGCTCATCCAGTGCGGCCACCGCCTGCACCGCCGCATCGAACAGGCGGATCAGGTTGGCAAACGCATCGCGGAAGAACCCCGACACACGCAAGGTCACGTCGACACGCGGACGGTCCAGCAGGCTGATCGGCAAAATCTCGAAGTCATCCACCCGCTGGCTGCCCGTGGCCCACACCGGGCGTACGCCCATCAGCGCCATGGCCTGGGCGATATCGTCGCCGCCGGTGCGCATGGTGGCGGTGCCCCACACTGACAAGCCCAGCTGACGCAGGTGGTCACCATGGTCTTGCAGGTGACGTTCAAGAATCAGGTTGGCGGACTGGAAACCAATGCGCCATGCCGTCGTGGTGGGCAGGTTGCGCACGTCGACGGTGAAGAAGTTGCGACCGGTGGGCAGCACATCCAGGCGCCCACGACTGGGGGCGCCACTCGGCCCTGCGGGTACAAAACGGCCGGATAACGCATCGAGCAAGCCGCGCATTTCGGCCGGGCCGCAGGCATCCAGGCGCGGCGCGACGACGATGCGCAGGCTCTCGATCACCGCCTTCACGTCTTCCCAGCCGGGTTCTTCCAGCTGTTCCAGCGGCCCTTCCAGTGCCTGCTCGATCAACCGCGCGGCGTACAGTTCCAAACGCTCACGGGTGTCGCCCGCGGTGCGCCACAACTGTGGGTCGATCTTCTGCAACACCATGGGACGGCGCCCGGTCCAGGGTTCGGCCAAGGCGCAGTCCAACGGATCAAAGCCGAGGTCGAATGCCTTGGCCAGCACCCGCAGCAGGCTCGATTGCGGGCCGCGTCCGTCGCCACGTGGGATACGCAACAAGGCCAACAAGGTGTCGATACGCAGGCGACCTTCGGGCGACTCGCCGAAAACATGCAGGCCGTCGCGGATCTGCGACTCCTTCAAGTCACACAGGTAAGTGTCCAGGCGCGGCAGCCAGACGGCGGCGTCCGCGTCGCTGTCCAGCTCAAGCTCCTGGTCGATGCGGGTTTCGCGCACCAGCTTGAGGATGTCTTTCTGCAGTTCCAGGGCGCGGCGCGGGTCGAGCAACTGTGCTTCGTAATATTCGTCCGCCAGCAACTCCAGGTTGCGCAACGGCCCGTAGGTCTCGGCGCGGGTCAGCGGTGGCATCAGGTGGTCGATGATCACCGCCTGGGTGCGCCGCTTGGCCTGGGCGCCCTCGCCCGGGTCGTTGACGATGAACGGGTAGATATTCGGCAACGGCCCCAGCAACGCATCGGGCCAGCAGTTTTCCGACAGGCCCACGCCCTTGCCAGGTAGCCATTCAAGGTTACCGTGCTTGCCCACATGGATCACGCCGTGGGCGCCGTAGGTGTGGCGCAGCCAGAAGTAAAACGCCAGGTAGGCGTGAGGCGGCACCAGGTCCGGGTCGTGATAGACGGCGCTGGCGTCCACTTGATAGCCACGCGCCGGCTGGATGCCGATAAAGGTCAGGCCCAGGCGCAGGCCGGCGATCATCATGCGACCGTCGCGGAACATCGGGTCGTTCTGCGGCGCGCCCCATCGCGCCAAAACAGCTTGGCGGTTGGCTTCAGGCAGGCGGCTGAACATCGCCTCGTAGTCGTCCAGGCTCAGGCTTTGATGGCAGGGGCGCAGGTCGAGGCTGTCGAGGTCGTTGGAGACGCCGCCGAGCAAATCGTGAATCAGCGCAGTGCCGCTCTCGGGCAGCACGTTCGGCAGTGGATAGCCTTCGGCTTGCAGCGCACGCAGGATATTCAGCGCAGCCGCTGGCGTATCCAGGCCCACGCCGTTGCCGATACGGCCGTCGCGGGTCGGGTAATTGGCGAGGATCAGCGCGATACGCTTGTCAGCATTCGGCACCCGCGCCAGCTCGACCCAACGCCGTGCCAGCTCGGCGACAAAATCCATGCGTTCAGGCGCCGCGCGGTAGCACACCACATCGGACTGGCTGCGCTCGCTGCGCCAGGCCAGGTCCTTGAAACTGATCGGCCGGCTGATGATGCGCCCGTCCAGCTCCGGCAAGGCAATGTGCATCGCCAGGTCGCGCGGGCCCAGGCCTTGTTCGCTGGCCTGCCAGCCGGGCTCGTTATCCTGGGCGCAAATCGCCTGGATCACCGGGATATTGCGGCGAAACGGCCGCAAATGCGGCGCTTCGGGGCTGGATTGGGCAAAGCCGGTGGTGTTCAAAATCACCGCCGCGCCCACTTCATCCAGCAGGTCCTCGACCACCGTCAGGCAGCCGGGTTCTTTCAAACTGGCCAGCGCAATCGGCAGCGGGTTTAGGCCCGCCGCCTGTAAGCGTTGGCAGAACACATCGATAAAACCCGTATTGGCCGCCTGCAAATGCGAGCGGTAAAACAGCACTGCCGCCACCGGCCACTCGGGGTTCCAATCCGCCAGCCAGTCGTTCAGGCGCGGGTTGGCTTTATGCGGGTGATAAATCGCCGTGCGTGGCAAGGTTTGCGGCTCGGCCCAGGCGTAGTCGCGGCCCAGGTAAGCGCTGGCCAGGCAGCGATAGAAGTCCAGCGCGTTGCCCAGGCCGCCCTGGCGCAGGAAATGCCACAGGCGGTCGCGGCTTTCGGCGTTTACCGTACTCAGGCTGCTGAGTTCCGGGTCCGGGCGATCGTCCCCCGGCACCAGAATCAGCTGCACGCCGCGCTCGGCCAACTCCACCAGACGCTCGATGCCGTAACGCCAATAACCAATGCCGCCGTGCAATGAAATCAGGATGACCTTGGCGTGGCGCAGCACTTCATCGACGTACAGGTCGACCGACGCATGGTTCTGCACCTGCATCGGGTTGGCCAAGCGGAAGCTGGGGTAGTCGTCGGGCAATTGCTGGGCCGCTTCGGCCAGCAAGGCCAGGCTGGAATCACCGCTGCACAGGATCACCAGGTCAGCGGGGGTTTGGCCAAGGTCGGCAATATTGTCGTCCGAGACGAAACCACCGGGCTGGGTCCTGAGCAGGTGCATGGGTCAGACGCTGAGGGCGGCGCGCAGTTGCGCTTCGAGGCCAGCGGCGTCGAGGTCCTGACCGATCAGCACCAGGCGCGTGATGCGCGCTTCGTCAGCGCTCCAGGCACGGTCGAAGTGCTTGTCGAAACGCGTACCCACGCCCTGGATCAGCAGGCGCATCGGCTTGTTCGGGATGGTCGCGAAACCTTTGACGCGCAGGATGCCGTGTTGCACCACCAGCTGGGTCAGGGCGTCGAGCAGCAGGGCTTCGTCGGCTTGCGGCAGGTCGATGGAAATGGAATCGAAAGCGTCGTGGTCGTGATCGTCGTCCTCACCTTCGTGGTGATGATCGTGATGGCTGTGGCGACCGTCGATGTGCTCTTCGGAGCCGGCACCCAGGCCGATCAGCACGTCCAGTGGCAAGCGACCGCTGCTGGCTTCGATGATCTTCACCGCAGGCGGCAACTCTTCAGCGACTTCCAGGCGCACGCGGGCCAGGTCTTCCGGGTTGATCAGGTCGGTTTTGTTGAGGATCACCAGGTCGGCGCTGGCCAGTTGGTCGGCGAACAACTCGTGCAGCGGCGACTCGTGGTCCAGGTTCGGGTCCAGTTTGCGCTGGGCGTCGACCTGGTCCGGGAAGGCGGCGAAGGTGCCCGCCGCCACGGCCGGGCTGTCGACCACAGTGATCACCGCGTCAACGGTGCAGGCACTGCGGATTTCCGGCCACTGGAAGGCTTGTACCAAGGGTTTTGGCAGGGCCAGGCCCGAGGTTTCGATGAGGATGTGGTCGAGGTCACCGCGACGGGCGACCAGTTCGCGCATCACCGGGAAGAACTCTTCCTGCACGGTGCAGCACAGGCAGCCGTTGGCCAACTCGTAGACGCGGCCGTTGGCTTCTTCTTCGGTGCAACCGATGGAGCACTGCTTGAGGATTTCACCGTCGATGCCCAGCTCGCCGAATTCGTTGACGATTACCGCAATGCGACGGCCCTGGGCGTTGTCGAGCATGTGGCGCAGCAAGGTGGTTTTGCCCGAGCCGAGGAAGCCGGTAACGATGGTGACGGGGAGTTTGGCCAGTGTTTTCATCGGATGCCCTTGGGGGCGGGCATACGGGACGATAGGCCCTGCGACGGCGCGCAGCAGCGGATTTCGTCACCGGATCACCCCGCCCGGTTGAATTGAAAATCGGTTGCGAGGCAGGTCTCCTGGCTTGGGGCGTGCGGGTCTTGCGACCGGCGCTGGCTGCGCCTTCCCGCCTTGTTGGCAGTGGCGTGGCAGTCAACTGAACCCTTTACAGTTGCGGGGGCAGCCGCGGCTTGGACCGCGTTCCCTTCTTAGCTCCGGCCTGGGCTGGAGAACCTCGAGGGTGCAAGGCTACGCAGTGCTTGGGGGATGGTCAATGATGGGGTTGGGTTGGTGAGCATATCCGTTGCTGCGGTAACGGCGACTTATGGTTCCGCTCTTACAGCGGCTCACTTTGGAAAAGCCC
>NZ_JACAOY010000015.1:67600-67895 GCF_013385985.1 Pseudomonas sp. B6002
CTGACAGCCGGCTTGAGTGGTGCAGAGCAAAGGCAACGGCAAACGCAAACCACTGTAGGAGCCGGCTTGCCGGCGATGGTCCTCAACGACGACGCAAAAAAACCAGGCAGAACGCGGAGCCCTCATTGTGGGAACTGGCTTGCCTGCGATGGCATCAACACGGTGTACCTGATTCACCGAGGTGTCTGCATCGCCGGCAAGCCGGCTCCTACAGGGGAATGCGATCAACAAACGCTACCGGTCGGCTACCAGGCCGCCGCGTTTGCTTTTGACTTTGATCTGAGGCGCCCCGTCA
>NZ_JACAOY010000015.1:68011-72032 GCF_013385985.1 Pseudomonas sp. B6002
CTTACTTTTGCGCTCTATCAAATAGTGAGCCGCCGTAAGGGCGGAACCATAAGTAGCCATCCCCCCAATAACGGATATGCCCCCAGATCCAATTTGACTCCCCCCAACCCCCCATGCTCTCCTACACATCTTGTTTCGGGTGCCCTGCAAAGGGTGAAACGGGAAACCGGTACGCCATGCCCCTATGGCTAGTCCGGTGCTGCCCCCGCAACGGTAAGCGAGCGAAGCGTCAGATCCACTGTGCACACGCATGGGAAGGCGACACTTTCAAAGGCGAACAGCCCCTCGCAAGCCCGGAGACCGGCCCGAAAAAATCAGATAACAAACCCGCGGTGGGCGGGCGCTGTTCGAACCCCGCGTGCCCGGCTCGCGGGGTTTTCATGCGCTCGTGTCACCCTGAAACCCTGAAGGGACGCGCCATGTCGATCATCAGCAGCACCTCGCACGCCACAGGCAACACCACCACCCTCAGCCAACGCCTGACCGCCGCCATCGGTGCGTCGATCCTCGGCGCGTGCCTGGTGTATTTCGCCGGCTTCTCGCATATCGAGGCGGTGCACAACGCAGCCCACGATACCCGCCACAGCGCCGCGTTCCCGTGCCACTGAGACCTGCCGACATGATCAAGCGTATTGCGCAAACCGCAGGATTTACTGGCCTGCTGGCCGCCCTGCTGTTGACCCTGCTGCAAAGCTTCTGGGTCGCCCCGTTGATTCTGCAGGCGGAAACCTTCGAAAACGCCCCGGCCGCCACCGAAGTGGCCCACGAACACGCCGAAGGCGCCGCCGCCCACAGCCATGACGCCGAAGCCTGGGAGCCGGAAGATGGCTGGCAGCGTGTGCTGTCGACCACCGGCGGCAACCTGGTCGTAGCAGTCGGTTTCGCCCTGATGCTGGCCGGTCTCTACACCCTGCGTGCGCCAACCCGCACCGCGCAAGGGCTGCTCTGGGGCCTGGCCGGTTACGCCACCTTCGTGCTGGCGCCGACCATGGGCCTGCCACCTGAGCTCCCGGGCACTGCAGCTGCCGATCTGGCGCAACGGCAGATCTGGTGGATCGGCACCGCCGCCTCCACCGCCGCCGGCATCGCGCTGTTGGTGTTTGGCCGTAACTGGCTGTTGAAAGTGCTGGGTGCCGCTATTTTGGCCGTGCCTCACGTTATCGGCGCACCGCAACCGGAAGTGCACTCGATGCTGGCACCCGAAGCCCTGGAAGCACAGTTCAAGATCGCCTCGCAGCTAACCAACGTCGCCTTCTGGCTGGCATTGGGCCTGATCAGTGCCTGGCTGTTCCGTCGCAACCGTGACGATCACTACGCCGCATGATCCTGGCGGTCGGCCTGGGCTGCCAACGGGGCTGTGAGGCTCATGCCCTGTTGGATCTGTTCGACAACGCCCTCGCGGAGGGGGGCGTTGATCGCAGCAGTATCACCGCACTGGCCAGTATCGATCTGAAAAAGGATGAGCCGGGAATACTGGCGATAGCCCAGGCGCTGGATCTTCCGCTGCACTGTTTCAACGCAGAGCAACTGGCAGTTTATGCCGAGCGTTTGAGTCACACGTCGGAAGTCGCCTTTGCCCATACCGGCTGTTACGGCGTCGCCGAAAGCGCCGCCCTGGCCTTGGCAGAACTCCTTTCGGGCGCCCCTGCCCGACTGCTGATCACCCGCAAAAAAGCCGCCCAGGCCACCTTTGCATTGGCGTGCGCCGGCTAAAATCCCGATAATCGCCGCTCCCGATCATGAGCCATTTTCATGCTCGCCCGTTTTTCGACAGGAATTCCCCATGACCGTCTACTTCATCGGCGCAGGCCCCGGCGACCCGGAATTGATCACCGTCAAAGGCCAACGGCTGATTCGCAGCTGCCCGGTGATCATCTATGCCGGCTCGCTGGTGCCCGCAGCGGTGCTGGAAGGCCATCAGGCAGAAACCGTGGTGAACAGCGCCGAATTGCACCTGGAACAGATCATCGACCTGATCAAGGCAGCCCATGTCAAAGGCCAGGACGTGGCGCGGGTGCATTCCGGCGACCCGAGCCTATACGGGGCGATTGGCGAGCAGATCCGCCATTTGCGCGAGCTGGGCATACCTTTCCAGATCATCCCGGGCGTTACCGCAGTGGCCGCCTGTGCGGCGTTGCTGGAAACCGAGTTGACCCTTCCGGACATCGCCCAGAGCGTGATTCTGACCCGCTATGCGGATAAGACCAGCATGCCGGCCGGCGAGGATTTCGACAGCCTGGCGCAGCATGGCACGACCATGGCGATTCACCTTGGGGTAAACCACCTGGACAAGATTGTCGCCGAGCTGCTGCCACACTATGGCGCCGACTGCCCGATTGCCGTGGTGCATCGGGCGACATGGCCGGATCAGGATTGGGCGGTCGGCACTTTGGCAGACATAGCCGAGAAGGTGGCCGCCAAGGGCTTTCGGCGTACGGCGCTGATTGTGGTGGGCCGGGTGCTGGCCAGTGACAGCTTCAGCGAGTCCTCGCTGTACCGCGCAGGTCATGCTCACCTCTACCGCCCCTGATCAAATCCTGAGAGCTATGCAAAACCCTGTGGGAGCCGGGCTTGCCCGCGATGGCGGCATGTCAGATAAACATTTGTCTGCTGAAGTAACGCTATCGCAGCGATGCGGCGACCCGACAAGCCAGCTCCCACAGTTGATTTGTTTTGTTAGATAGATAGTGCAAGTCATTGAATTTAAGGCATAAAAAAACGGCGCTCACGGGGCGCCGTTTTTTTGTTCGCAGCGAACGCCTTACTCAGTAGTAGGCGTTTTCTTTCTGCGTGTGGTCGGTCACGTCGCGCACGCCCTTGAGCTCTGGAATGCGCTCGAGCAAGGTGCGCTCGATGCCTTCACGCAAGGTCACGTCCGCCTGGCCGCAGCCCTGGCAGCCGCCGCCGAACTTCAACACCGCGATACCATCATCGACCACGTCGATCAGGCTGACCTGACCGCCGTGGCTGGCGAGCCCCGGGTTGATCTCGGTTTGCAGGTAGTAGTTGATGCGCTCGTTGACCGGGCTGTCGGCGTTGACGTTCGGCACCTTGGCGTTCGGTGCCTTGATGGTCAATTGGCCGCCCATGCGATCGGTGGCGTAGTCGACCACGGCATCGTCAAGGAAGGCTTCGCTGAAGGCATCGATATACGCGGTGAAGCTTTTCAGCCCCAGGGCGGTGTCTTCAGGCTTCTCTTCACCCGGCTTGCAGTAGGCAATGCAGGTCTCGGCGTACTGGGTGCCGGGCTGGGTGATAAAGACGCGGATGCCGATACCCGGGGTGTTCTGCTTGGACAGCAGGTCAGCCAGGTAATCGTGGGCGGCGTCGGTAATGGTTATGGCAGTCATGGAAACTCCTCACAGGCTTGCCGGCAGTTTACGCCAAAATATTACGCAGGTACAAAGTCCTAGTGTTTTTGTCGGGATAGGTTTTTTTGGGATGGTGTGCATATCCGTTATTTGGGTGATGGCGGATATTGGTTCCGCCCTTACGGCGGCTCACTTTTGATAGAGCCCAAAAGTAAGCAAAAGGCTCTTGCCCCAACACTCGGCACCTCGCCTAGGCTCGGTGTGCCCGTAATCCGACAGTGATTTGGGGGGCCGCCGCCACGCGCCATCCATGGCGCGGGGCGGCTAAACCGGCATCCCTGCCGGTTTACCCCCCAAATCCCTGCCGAATTCCGGCCAGCGTGTTTGACGGGGCGCTTAAGATCAAAATCAAAAGCAAAAGCACAGCGGCCTGACAGCCGGCTTGAGTGGTGTGGAGCAAAGGCAAAGGCAAACGCAGTCCACTGTAGGAGCCGGCTTGCCGGCGATGGTCGTCAACGATGACGCAAAAAAACCAGACAGAATCCGGCGCCCCACTGTGGGAGCTGGCTTGCCTGCGATGGCATCGATTGGGTGTGCCTGATGTACCGAGGTGTTTGCATCGCAGGCAAGCCAGCTCCCACAGTTGACCCGGGCCGACAGTTAGATACCGGTCGGCTACTAGGCCGCCGTGCTTTTGATTTTGATCTTAG
>NZ_JACAOY010000015.1:72061-123546 GCF_013385985.1 Pseudomonas sp. B6002
GATTCAAGCCTTCGTTCGGGCATGCCGAGCCTAAGCGAGGCACCGAGTGTTGGGGCAAGAGCCTTTTGCTTACTTTTGGGCTTTTCAAAAGTGAGTCGCCGTAAGGGCGAAACCATAAGCAGCCATTCCCCAAATAACGGATATGCCCCCCCCAAAAAAGCCCTCACAAATTCTCATACCGATTCATATCCAACACCCCCTCCTCCACCGGCGTAGTCTCACGAATGTACTGCGACAAATCATGAAAATACTGCCAAAACAACGGATGGCTACGACGCACGCCCCAACGATCAACGATCTTTTCAAACCGGTTGGCATCCTTGGCCCGCTCCATCTGCGCCACAAACTCGGGCACTTCCTGCGCCGGAATGTTGAACATGAAATTCGGATAGCTACTCAACACCCCCGGGTAAATGGTCACCGTATCCAGCCCCGGCTGATAGCGATAAGCCTCACCCAACAGGAACGCCACGTTACTGTGGGCACGGTTGCGCAGCATGCTGTAAACCACACGCTTGCCACTGGCGGTCTCGATACGCAACATCGTCGCTTCAGGCAATTGGTCAATGACCTTAAGCCCCGCTGCCGGGCGCGAGGTCAGGCGGCTCAAGGCTTGCTCGGCGTCTTGCAACGCCGGGTCGATACCGTCGCGGGAGCAATAGGCTCCATCACAGCGATTAATCGGGTCCGGGCTGGCGTTCAGGTCGCCGTAACGACTGAGCAACTGGTTGGCAAAATCACGTTTGGGGTCTTTCTCATTCAGGTGCAGACCGGTCGGCTTATCGTCGTCAATGGCCTCATAGTCCAGCCACATCTTGAGTTTGCCGCTGTTCTGGTACCAGTCATCAAGGAACCCGTCACGAGAATCGGCCGGCATCAGGCGCAGGAAGTTCTGCTCGGCACCGTTGCGGATCAGGTCGAAGTACAAACGAGTCTGGGCCTGGTGCGACACGTTGCCAAACACGTCGAAGTTCACCGCCAACTGGTAATAGGTGCGCTCCAGCAACGGGTAGTCGAACAGCCACATCGTCTGTGGCACTTCGCCGATCAGGCCCTTGGTCACCGACGCACTGTCAAAGTGGCGGAAGATGGTCAGCAAGGCATTGTCATTGCCCGCCCACAGGGTCGACCAGCTGGGTGGCGGCACATCGGCGTAACTGTCGCGGCGCAGGGCTTCGTATTGATTGCGCTTGTCGCGATACGACAGCCACAGACTCAGCACGCTGCCCACGTCGTCATTCTGACCGGGCATGGCCAGCAACGGCGTGGCCTGGCCACGATAGCGCGCATCGGTGATGTACAGGTCGTGGTCCGGGTCCTGAAACAGCGTCCAGAAGTTGTCGCGGATCACGTCGGTGGCGATCTGCCCACGGCACACCGGCCCGCGGATAAAGGTGCGTACAAAGTATTCGGCGTTATCCAGCATGAACTGGTAGCGCGCCTTGGCCGGGATGGCCTCGAAGGTTTCGAACGGATTGGCCCGGCGCCCTGGCCCATAGCCCGGCAGCGCATTGACCTGCCAGTTACCGGCGTAGAACAGCTCTTTGATCCGCGCCATTTTCTGCGCACTGAACGGGTACGTGATGTGGGTCTTGTGCACGATCACGCCCTGCACCGGCCACAGGCGGTAATACACCTGGGTGCCCGGGTCATCGTTGGGGCGACGGGTGGCGATCAGGTCAATCGGCTGGCCGCTGGGCGTGCGCGAGCGCACCCACTGGAAGAAGTGCCCCGGCTCGCCATTCTCGAAATAGATATGCGCCAGGAATAAATGCTCGAACAACCAGCGCGCCACCAGGCTTTCCCGGGCGCCGGGCTGGTTGAACAGGTTTTCCCACTGTTGCACTTGCAGCGCTTCCTTGGCGCTGGGGGCCAGGCCTTGCTCATCGATCGGCGCACCGGAAGCGAGCCAGCGTTGCAACGTCTGGTATTGCTGGTCCGTCAGGCCGGTGACCGCCAGCGGCATGCCTTCCTTGGGATGAGCCCCCGCGTAGGCATTGAACTCGCCGGGCATGGCGCACATGTTTTCGCGATTCAGGCCCAATACGATGTCTTCCGGCAGTTTGGCGTTGGGCTGCAGCGGTGCGTTGTGCCCCAACTCCAGCATGCGCGCCATCAGCGCCGTCTGGCTGCCCTGGGCATCCAGCACCGAATAGAAGCCCTTTTGCTGCCAGGCTTGCTTGCCGAAGGCGTCATAGAACAACCGCGTTGTCGGCGTGGCCTGGCTGCGCTCACCGTCGTACACCGGCACTTTGCTCGCGCCTCGGGCCGCGCCCTCGGCACTGCCCAGGTTAAGTTGGCAGGCGGAGTCGTAGCAGGCATGGCAGGCCACGCATTTCTCGGTGAAGATCGGCTGGATATCGCGGGTATAGGAAATCGCCGGAGCGGGACTTTGTGCCTGGGTGCTGCTGGCAATCAGCAACAGCACGGCGCTGACGATAAGACGAAGTGACATGTATCCGGTCCCGATTCAATGCGTGCGCTTAAAATTTGCCGGTGATTCTACCGGGCCACATCCCCCAACAACATGAACGATATTCATGCAAATACTGTGCATGCTCTAAATCGGCACAGGTTTGCTATGATTCACGCCCTCCGAAATGCCTGACCAGAGTAGTCCCATGTCCGATCGTAGCGTTCGTCTGCAAGCCCTTCATCAAGCCCTCAAGGAACGTATCCTGATCCTCGACGGCGGTATGGGCACGATGATCCAGAGCTACAAGCTTGAGGAAAATGACTACCGTGGCAAACGCTTCGCCGACTGGCCGAGTGACGTCAAGGGTAACAACGACCTGCTGGTGATCACCCGGCCGGACGTGATCGGTGGCATCGAGAAAGCCTACCTGGATGCCGGCGCCGACATCCTCGAAACCAACACCTTCAACGCCACGCGCATTTCCATGGCCGACTACGGCATGGAAGAGCTGGCCTATGAGCTAAACGTAGAAGGCGCGCGCCTGGCGCGCAAGATCGCCGACGCGAAGACCGCAGAAAACCCGGCCAAGCCGCGTTTCGTTGCCGGCGTGCTCGGCCCGACCAGCCGCACCTGCTCGCTGTCGCCGGATGTGAACAACCCCGGCTACCGCAACGTGACCTTCGATGAACTGGTGGAGAACTACACCGAGGCCACCAAAGGCCTGATCGAAGGCGGCGCCGACCTGATCCTGATCGAGACCATTTTCGACACCCTCAACGCCAAGGCTGCGATCTTCGCCGTGCAGGGCGTGTTCGAAGAGCTGAATATCGAACTGCCGATCATGATCAGCGGCACCATCACCGACGCCTCCGGCCGCACCCTGTCGGGCCAGACCACCGAAGCGTTCTGGAACTCGGTGGCCCACGCCAAGCCGATTTCCGTGGGCCTGAACTGCGCCTTGGGCGCCAGCGAGCTGCGTCCGTACCTGGAAGAGTTGTCGAACAAGGCCAACACCCACGTCTCCGCGCACCCGAACGCCGGCCTGCCCAACGAATTCGGCGAGTACGACGAACTGCCGTCGCAAACCGCCAAGGTCATCGAAGAATTTGCCCAGAGCGGCTTCCTCAACATCGTCGGCGGCTGCTGCGGCACCACGCCGGGCCATATCGAAGCCATCGCCAAGGCCGTGGCCGGCTACGCGCCGCGTGTGATCCCGGACATTCCAAAGGCCTGCCGCCTGTCGGGCCTGGAGCCGTTCACCATTGATCGCAGCTCGTTGTTCGTCAACGTCGGCGAGCGCACCAACATCACCGGCTCGGCCAAGTTCGCCCGCCTGATCCGTGAAGACAACTACACCGAAGCCCTCGAAGTCGCCCTGCAGCAGGTGGAAGCCGGCGCCCAGGTGATCGACATCAACATGGACGAAGGCATGCTGGATTCGAAGAAGGCCATGGTGACCTTCCTCAATCTGATCGCCGGCGAACCGGACATCTCCCGCGTGCCGATCATGATCGACTCCTCCAAGTGGGACGTGATCGAAGCCGGCCTCAAGTGCATCCAGGGCAAGGGCATCGTCAACTCCATCAGCATGAAGGAAGGCGTGGAGCAGTTCATTCACCACGCCAAGCTGTGCAAGCGCTACGGCGCCGCCGTGGTGGTGATGGCGTTCGACGAAGCCGGCCAGGCCGACACCGAAGCGCGCAAGAAAGAGATCTGCAAACGCTCCTACGACATCCTGGTCAATGAAGTGGGCTTCCCACCGGAAGACATCATCTTCGACCCGAACATCTTCGCGGTCGCCACCGGTATCGAAGAGCACAACAACTACGCCGTCGACTTCATCAACGCGTGCGCCTACATCCGTGACGAACTGCCCTACGCACTGAGTTCCGGTGGCGTGTCCAACGTGTCGTTCTCGTTCCGTGGCAACAACCCGGTGCGTGAGGCGATCCACTCGGTGTTCCTGCTGTATGCGATCCGCAACGGCTTGACCATGGGTATCGTCAACGCCGGCCAACTGGAGATCTACGACCAGATCCCGGCCGAGCTGCGTGACGCCGTGGAAGACGTGGTGCTCAACCGCACGCCGGAAGGCACCGACGCCCTGCTCGCCATCGCCGACAAGTACAAGGGCGACGGCAGCGTCAAGGAAGCCGAGACCGAGGAATGGCGTGGCTGGGACGTGAACAAGCGCCTGGAGCACGCACTGGTCAAGGGCATCACCACCCACATCGTCGAAGACACCGAGGAATCGCGGCTGTCGTTCGTGCGCCCGATCGAAGTGATCGAAGGCCCGCTGATGTCTGGCATGAACATCGTCGGCGACCTGTTTGGCGCCGGCAAAATGTTCCTGCCCCAGGTGGTGAAGTCCGCCCGCGTAATGAAACAGGCCGTGGCCCACTTGATCCCGTTCATCGAGCTGGAAAAAGGCGACAAGCCGGAAGCCAAGGGCAAGATCCTGATGGCTACGGTCAAAGGCGACGTGCACGACATCGGCAAGAATATTGTCGGCGTGGTGCTCGGTTGCAACGGTTATGACATCGTCGACCTGGGCGTGATGGTGCCGGCGGAGAAGATCCTGCAGGTGGCCAAGGAGCAGAAGTGCGACATTATCGGGCTGTCCGGCCTGATCACGCCGTCCCTGGACGAAATGGTGCACGTGGCCCGCGAGATGCAGCGCCAGGACTTCCACCTGCCACTGATGATCGGTGGCGCCACCACCTCCAAGGCGCACACGGCGGTGAAGATCGAACCCAAGTACAGCAATGATGCGGTGGTCTACGTCACCGACGCCTCCCGCGCGGTGGGCGTGGCCACGCAGTTGCTGTCCAAGGAGCTGAAAGCCGGTTTTGTCGAACGCACCCGCGAGGAATACGTGGAAGTGCGCGAGCGCACCGCCAACCGCAGCGCCCGTACCGAGCGCCTGAGCTACGCGGCGGCCATCGCCAAGAAGCCGCAGTTCGACTGGAACACCTACACCCCGGTGGTGCCGACCTTTACCGGTTCCAAGGTGCTGGACAATATCGACCTCAAGGTGCTGGCCGAATACATCGACTGGACGCCGTTCTTCATTTCCTGGGACCTGGCGGGCAAGTTCCCACGCATCCTCGACGACGAAGTGGTCGGTGAGGCGGCCCGTGCGCTGTATACCGACGCCCAGGAAATGCTTGCCAAGCTGATCGATGAAAAGCTCATCAGCGCCCGCGCAGTGTTCGGCTTCTGGCCGGCCAACCAGGTGCAGGACGACGACCTGGAAGTCTACGGCGAAGACGGCAAGCCCCTGGCGACCCTGCATCACCTGCGCCAGCAGATCATCAAGACCGACGGCAAGCCAAACTTCTCCCTGGCCGACTTCGTGGCCCCCAAGGACAGCGGCGTGACCGACTACGTGGGTGGGTTCATCACCACCGCCGGCATCGGCGCCGAAGAAGTGGCCAAGGCCTACCAGGACGCGGGCGACGACTACAACTCGATCATGGTCAAGGCCCTGGCCGACCGCCTGGCCGAGGCCTGCGCCGAGTGGCTGCACCAGCAAGTGCGTAAAGACTACTGGGGTTATGCCAAGGACGAAGCACTGGACAACGAAGCGCTGATCAAGGAGCAGTACAGCGGCATCCGCCCTGCCCCGGGTTACCCGGCGTGCCCGGACCACACTGAGAAAGGCACCTTGTTCCAGTTGCTCGATCCACAAGCACGGGAGATGGAAGCTGGCCGCAGCGGTGTGTTCCTCACCGAGCACTACGCCATGTTCCCGGCCGCCGCCGTCAGCGGTTGGTACTTCGCCCATCCGCAGGCGCAATACTTCGCCGTGGGCAAGATCGACAAGGACCAAGTGGCCAGCTACACCGCGCGCAAAGGCCAGGACCTGGCCGTGACCGAGCGCTGGCTGGCGCCGAACCTGGGCTACGACAACTGATCTGACATACACCAACCCTGTAGGAGCCGGCTTGCCGGCGATAGCGATCCGCCAGTTGAGAATGTATCGACTGACACATCGCCATCGCCGGCAAGCCGGCTCCTACAGGTCATGTGTGGGGTTGAGCTATGCTTTCCTTCAGGCTCCGTCTTGCGAGGGATGTATGGACGATCCAGTCAACAACAAGCCGCCTACCTTCTGGCAGATGCTCCACAGCGTCATGGCCGCCGCCTTTGGCGTGCAGAGCGGCAAGAATCGCGCCCGCGATTTCACCCACGGCAAGCCCAGCCACTTCGTGATCCTGGGCATCCTGTTCACGGTGGTGTTCGCGCTGACACTGTTTGGCATCGTCAAACTGGTGCTGCACCTGGCCGGGGTGTAAACCCAACCTGACTGTAGGAGCTGGCTTGCCAGCGATAGCATCACTGCGGTGTGGCTGACAACCGAGGTGAGGCTATCGCTGGCAAGCCAGCGCCTACAGGGGGCCGTCTCTATGGCTACTGGTGGCTGACCCAGAACACCGCGGTGCCCACCACCAGGATGATCAGGAACAGAATGGCCCAGGCATCAACGGTACTGTCGGGTTTACGGGCTTTTGTAGAATTGCTCATCGCATCGCCTCTTGTCGGTTTTGTAGGTGATTGCACTAAGACTCGACGACAGTAAAGTTGATGATTGCCCGCATGACAAATGTGGGTAATGCGATAACCGTTCTCAATAGGCGATTTGGTTATTTGCATATACTCAAACATCACTTTTGCGCATAAACGCAAACTGGTATCGTGCGCCGGCTCCGTTGGGAGTGCGCGGCCGTGCGCGCAGATTTGCCGAGAACAGGACCTATATGTACGTATACGACGAATACGATCAGCGCATCATCGAGGACCGCGTCAAGCAGTTCCGTGATCAGACCCGACGCTATCTGGCAGGTGAACTGAGCGAAGAAGAGTTCCGCCCTCTGCGCCTGCAAAATGGCCTTTATGTTCAGCGCTTTGCGCCGATGCTGCGAGTGGCCGTGCCCTATGGCCAGCTGACTTCGCGCCAGATGCGCATGATGGCCAAGATTGCCCGCGACTACGACAAAGGCTATGCCCACATCAGTACCCGCCAGAACGTACAGTTCAACTGGCCGGCGCTGGAAGATGTGCCGGACATCCTGGCTGAACTGGCCACCGTGCAGATGCACGCCATTCAGACCAGCGGTAACTGCCTGCGTAACGTGACCACCGACCAATTCGCTGGCGTTGCTGCCGACGAGCTGATCGACCCACGCCCCTGGTGCGAAATCGTCCGTCAATGGACCACCTTCCACCCAGAATTCGCCTACCTGCCGCGCAAGTTCAAGATCGCCATCAATGGTTCGACCTCTGACCGTGCGGCCATCGAAGTCCACGATATCGGCCTGGAGCCGGTGTACAACGCAGCCGGTGAACTGGGCTTCCGCGTACTGGTCGGTGGCGGCCTCGGTCGTACCCCGGTGGTGGGCGCTTTCATCAACGAGTTCCTGCCGTGGCAGGACCTGTTGAGCTACCTCGACGCGATCCTGCGGGTCTACAACCGCTATGGCCGTCGTGACAACAAGTACAAGGCCCGGATCAAGATCCTGGTCAAGGCGCTGACCCCTGAGGTGTTTGCCCAGAAAGTCGACGCTGAAATGGAACACCTGCGCGGCGGCCAGACCACCCTGACCGAAGCCGAAGTCCATCGCGTGGCCAAGCACTTCGTCGACCCTGAGTACAAGGCCCTGGCCAATCAGGACGCCGAGTTTGCAGCCCTCGATAAAGAGCACCCGGGTTTCGCCCGCTGGCGTGGCCGCAACACCCTGGCGCACAAGAAGCCGGGCTACGTGGCTGTGACCCTGTCGTTGAAGCCTACCGGTGTTGCACCGGGCGATATCACCGACAAGCAGCTGGACGCCGTCGCCGACCTGGCCGACCGCTACAGCTACGGCCAACTGCGCACCTCCCACGAGCAGAACATCATCCTCGCGGACGTTGAACAGAGCCAACTGTTCACCCTGTGGGGCGAGCTGCGCGAAGGCGGTTTTGCCACGCCGAACATCGGCCTGCTGACCGACATCATCTGCTGCCCGGGCGGCGACTTCTGCTCCCTGGCCAACGCCAAGTCGATCCCGATTGCCGAATCGATCCAGCGCCGTTTCGACGACCTGGACTACCTGTTCGACATCGGCGAGCTGGACCTGAACATCTCCGGTTGCATGAACGCCTGTGGTCACCACCACGTCGGCCACATCGGCATCCTGGGTGTGGACAAGAAAGGCGAAGAATTCTACCAAGTGTCCCTGGGTGGCAGCGCCAGCCGCGATGCGAGCCTGGGCAAGATCCTCGGCCCATCCTTCGCCCAGGAAGCCATGCCTGAGGTGATCGGCAAGCTGATCGACGTGTACATCGAACAGCGCACCGAAGATGAGCGTTTCATCGACACCTACCAGCGCATCGGCATCGACCTGTTCAAGGAGCGCGTCTATGCAGCGAATCATTAAGAACAACGAAGTCCTCGACGAAACCTGGCACCTGCTGCCCAAGGACGCGAGCTTCGACGGCATCTCCAACTGCGACGACCTGATCGTACCGTTGGCGTTGTGGCGCGAACACGGTCACGCCCTCAAGGCCCGCGACGGCGGCCTGGGTGTGTGGCTGGACGCCGATGAAGAAGCCGAAGAGATCGGCGCCGACGTGGAACACTTCCAGGTCATCGCCTTGAACTTCCCGGCCTTCACCGACGGGCGCAACTACTCCAACGCCCGCCTGCTGCGTGACCGCTACGGTTACAAGGGCGAGCTGCGGGCGATTGGCGACGTGCTGCGCGACCAGCTGTTCTACCTGCGCCGCTGCGGGTTCGATGCCTTCGCCTTGCGCGCCGACAAAGACCCGTACGAAGCGCTGGAAAGCCTCAAGGACTTCTCGGTGACGTACCAGGCCGCAACGGATGAACCGTTGCCGCTGTTCCGCCGCCGCTGAACCCTGGCGCACAAAAAAGCCCTGGCAATGCCGGGGCTTTTTTTATGCGTCGTTTTTGATGGCGGCCAGCACACGCTGCTGGCCCATGGAACAGGGGACGCCTTCGGGGTGCGCCCGTACGGTTTCGATCACGCCCAGCAATTGCGCCTTGCTGTGGGCCAATTGCGCTTGCATCTGTTCGATCTGCTGCACCTTGCGCTCCAGCGCGTCGATCAGTTCGTCGCGCTTGTGCTCGCCCGGGGCCGGCATCAAGGCCTTGAGTTCCTGCAAGGTGAACCCGGCCTTTTGCGCGCTCTGGATCAGTTGCAGGGTCTGTAACGCCTCGACAGCGTAGCGCCTGTAGCCATTGGCTTGGCGCCCCACCTGGCTGATCAGGCCTTCGGCTTCGTAAAAACGGATTCGCGATGCCGCCAAGCCACTCTGTTTTGCCAGCTCACCAATATTCATCGCCACGCCCTGCTTGACATTAAAGTTAACTTTAAGCTTAGCCTGAGGCCTCCCCCGCTCAGGAGTCAACCCATGTCACCCTTTGAAGCCTTGCAACTGCCCAACGGCCAAGTCCTCGCCAACCGCATCGCCAAGGCGGCGATGGAAGAGAACATGGCGGATGCCCGGCAGGCGCCCTCCCGCGAATTGAAGCAGCTGTACAAGGCCTGGGCCGACGGCGAACCGGGCTTGCTGCTGACCGGCAACGTGATGATCGACCGCCGCGCCATGACCGGCCCCGGCGGCGTCGCCCTGGAAGATGAACAGCACCTGGACAGCTTTCGCGAATGGGCCAACATCGCCCGCGCCAAGGGCGTGCACTTCTGGGTACAGCTCAACCACCCCGGCCGCCAGACCATGGCCAACCTGGGCCAGCAAGCCCTGGCGCCGTCGGCGGTGGCACTGGACCTGGGCGGATTCTCCAAGATGTTCGCCAAGCCCAAGGCCATGAGCGAAGACGATATCAACGACGTGATCCAGCGCTTCGCCACCAGTGCCCGCCTGGCTGAGAAAGCCGGCTTCACCGGCGTGCAGATCCATGCAGCCCACGGCTACCTGCTCAGCCAGTTCCTGTCGCCCTTGAGCAACCAGCGCAACGATCGCTGGGGTGGCAGCCTGGAGAATCGCGCACGCTTGCTGGTGGAGGTGATCACGGCCGTGCGTGCCAGCGTCAGCCCCGGGTTTTGCGTAGCCGTGAAGCTCAATTCGGCAGACTTCCAGCGCGGCGGTTTCGACGCAGCGGATGCGCGGGCGGTGGTCGAGCGGCTCAACACCTTGCCGGTCGACCTGCTGGAGTTGTCTGGTGGCAGTTACGAGGCCCCGGCCATGCAAGGCGAAGCGCGGGACGGCCGGACCCTGGCCCGGGAGGCGTACTTTCTGGAAATGGCCAGTGAGCTGGCCGCCATTGCCCATATGCCGGTGATGGTCACCGGCGGCATTCGCCGCTTGCCGGTGGTACAGCAAGTGCTCGACAGCGGCATCGCCATGGCCGGTATTGCCACGGCACTGACCCTGGAACCCCAGTTGATCAAACACTGGCGTGAGGGCCGCGATCTCAACCCGCAATTGCAGCCGATCCGCTGGAAGCGCAAGCCACTGGCCTCCCTCGCCACCATGGCCGTGGTGCGCGAGCAACTGCGCCGCCTGAGCCGCGGGCGCCTGCCCAACCCGACCGTCGCGCCCCTGCTGGCCCTGGTCCGTGACCAGTGGTTTATCGCACGACGCACTCGCCAATACCGTGCGGCCATGACGCAATCTTCACAATAAGGGCGGAGCATTCACCGTGATCGAACTGTCCTCTACTGATCAGCAGTTTTTAACCTCACTGACGATTGGAGTGCTTCATGGCGAAAATCAACTTGGCCCAGCAATTGGCAACCACCCTTGAACAGGCGGGCATCAAGCGCATCTGGGGCCTGACCGGCGACAGCCTGAACGGCCTGACCGACGCCCTGCGCACCATGGACAGCATCGAGTGGATGCACGTGCGCCACGAAGAAGTCGCGGCGTTCGCGGCCGGCGCCGAGGCGGCAGCCACCGGCGAACTGACGGTGTGCGCCGGCAGTTGCGGGCCGGGCAACCTGCACCTGATCAATGGCCTGTTCGACTGCCATCGCAACCACGTGCCGGTGCTGGCCATTGCGGCGCAGATCCCCTCCTCCGAGATCGGCCTGAATTACTTCCAGGAAACCCATCCCCAGGAACTGTTCAAGGAGTGCAGCCACTTCATCGAGTTGGTGACCAACCCCGCGCAGATGCCCCAGGTACTGCACCGCGCCATGCGCTCGGCGATCCTCAACCGGGGCGTGGCCGTGGTGGTGATCCCCGGGGATATTTCGCTGCTGGAGGTCGAGGACACGCTCAAGCCCTGGCCTGCGCTGCACGCACCGCGCACCTTGCCGGCCGAACAGGACCTGCACCGGCTCACCGAGCTGCTCGACGGCAGCCAGAAAGTCACCCTGCTGTGTGGCAGTGGCTGTGCCGGCGCCCATGACCAGGTGGTGGCCTTGGCCGATGCCCTGGGCGCACCGGTGGTGCACGCCTTGCGCGGCAAGGAGCATGTGGAATGGGACAACCCGTTTGACGTGGGCATGACCGGCCTGATCGGCTTCAGCTCGGGTTATCACGCCATGCTCAACTGCGACACCTTGATCATGCTCGGCACCGACTTCCCCTACCGCCAGTTCTACCCAACCGACGCGAAGATCATCCAGGTCGACCGCAACCCGCAGGCACTGGGGCGCCGTGCCACCCTGGACCTGGGCATCGCCGCCGATGTCGGAGAAACCATTGACGCGCTGTTGCCGCGCCTGACCCGCAAGACCGATCGCAGCTTCCTCGACACGTCGTTGAAGCACTACGAGAAAGCCCGCCAAGGCCTGGATGACCTGGCCCAGCCATCGAAAGCCAACCGCCCGATCCACCCGCAATACGTCGCGCGCTTGCTCAGCGAGCTGGCCAGCGATGATGCGATTTTCACCGCTGACGTCGGCTCGCCCACTGTATGGGCCGCGCGCTATTTGAAGATGAACGGCAAGCGTCGCCTGATCGGCTCGTTCAACCATGGTTCCATGGCCAACGCCATGCCCCAGGCGATTGGCGCCCAAGCGGCGTTCCCCGGGCGGCAGGTGATTTCCCTGTCCGGTGACGGCGGGTTCGCTATGTTGATGGGGGATTTCATTTCGCTGGCGCAGTTGAAACTGCCGGTCAAAGTCATCGTGTTCGATAACTCATCCCTGGGGTTTGTCGCCATGGAGATGAAAGCCGCCGGCTACCTGGACACCGGCACCGAGCTGAAAAACCCGGACTTTGCGGCCATGTCCAACGCCATGGGGATCCTGGGCATTCGCGTGGAGCAATCCGAAGACCTGGAACCGGCCCTGCGCCGCGCCCTGGCCCATGATGGCCCGGTGCTGGTGGATGTGGTGACGGCGACTCAGGAACTGGTGATGCCGCCGAGCATCAAGCTGGAGCAGGCCAAGGGTTTCAGCCTGTACATGCTCAAGGCGGTGATGAGTGGCCGGGGCGATGAAGTGATCGAACTGGCGCGTACCAACTGGTTGCGCTGAGCGAGGACACTTTGTAGGAGCCGGCTTGCCGGCGATGGCGGCTTTATTAATACCGCACGGCTTAAGGGCCTCATCGCCGGCAAGCCGGCTCCTACGGGGTGCGGGGTGTCAGGCGGATTGTTTTTCTACCCATTTGCTGTAGGCGTCGATGAACGCCTGCAGGAAGGGTTTGGTTTTTTCCGACAGTTTGCCGGCCTCATCGAACAGGCTGCCTGCGCCGCCGAGGTAGGCTTCCGGCTGCTGCATGCATGGCACGTCGAGGAATACCAGGGACTGGCGCAGATGGTGGTTGGCACCAAACCCGCCGATGGCGCCGGGCGACACACTGATGATCGCCCCCGGTTTGCCGCTCCAGGCACTTTTGCCGTACGGGCGCGAACCGACGTCGATCGCATTCTTCAGTGGAGCAGGCACGGAACGGTTGTATTCCGGGGTCACGAACAACACCGCGTCGGATGAACTCACCTGTTGACGGAAAGTACTGTAGGCTGCCGGCGGCGTATCTTGGTCGATGTCCTCGTTGTAGAGCGGCAGATCGCCAATTTCCACAATGTTCAACTTCAGGTTGGCAGGGGCCAGTTCGGCCAAGGCCAGGGCGACCTTGCGGTTGATCGACTCTCTTCTCAAGCTGCCAACCAGGACGGCAATCGTGTAGACCTTGCTCATTGAGGTTTTCCCGACGTCTGACTAAAGGAGCTTTTAGTTATAGAGTCTTCACGGCGTGTTCACCAGCAGGTTTTGATATTCCTCCTGAACGTTACTGCGCGCTCATATGCGTAGGAAGCGTCTGAAATTTTCAACGAATAGTATTTTTTTACTATAGGTAAACTACCCCGCTCCATGACGGTCTACAGAACCGCAAATCGAGTGTTTATCTCCAGAGGTTCTAAACAGATGGCTGCAGTACTTGTCGGACAGTTCCATGCCAGAGACGCGGAAGGACGCGTGTATTCGGTGCATGAGTTCCAGGAATCCAACCCGGCGCAGGACAGCCAGGCTGGCTCGATGCCTACCACCACCTACAAATTGGCCATTGGCGACCGCGTAGAAAAGCTGGAAGGGGATGAGTTCAAACTGATTCAGTCGGGCACCATTATTGTCCGTGAATCGGAAACCACCCTCGCGTCATAAGATCTCGCCTCACTAGGCCTGCTCAGTCCTGGCCATCCGCGCCATTGACTGGGCCGGCGATCACTGCCGGCTTATCTGCGTCACCTCCACCCCCTGCTCCCCCTCCACTTGCTTGAGTGTCACCAGCACCCGCCCCTTTTCGCCTTCGACGGCAAACATCGAGCGCGTATAGCCCTGCGTATTACCTGTGGCGCCATAGCCCGGGTGCGCAACCACTTCCCTGACCAGAGCAATATCCAGCACCGCGCCCACCTGCTCGGCGACCTGTTCCTGGGAACGGATAAACGCCTCGAGCGCGTGTTTTTGAGGGGTGTTGTCGTCGGGATTACTGAAGAGGTAAGCGGCCACGCAGCCGACGGTCACCAGGACCAGCAGTTGCTTGACGGTTACCCCGAGAACATTCGAGGGTAGAGGCATTTGAGACCAGACCTGTTTTTGTTGTAAGTGCCGGTAACCGGCTTTGGTCGTTGATGATCAGACGCGTCATTCTAATCAGGTCTATGGGTATTGCCAGATGATTCAGTTGTCGCCGTAGGTAATATCCTTGTTGACCCCGACACCGCCCAGCGTCCGGTCTTTGCCGAACGAGAACAGATCAAACGGCGTCTGGCCCTGGGTCGCAGGGTAATGGTACTGGTAGGCAATGCCCCACGGGTCGCTCAGCAGTTCGTCCTTGATATAAGGACCTTTCCACTGCGCCACGTCGACAGGGGCTGCAGTCAAGGCTTCCAGCCCTTCCTCGTCGGTGGGATAGCGACCCGTGTCTTGATGAAAACGCTCGAGTGCCTTGCCCAACTCGGCCACCTGCGTTTTTGCCGTGGCGATCTCGGCCAGGGTCACATCGCCAAACAGCCTTGGCCCCACCGCCAGGGTCAATAACCCAACGATGACCAACACCACCAGCACCGCCCAACGGGTAAACCCTCGTTGGCGGTGCAGGCTGTCAATTGCTGCGGTTTTGCCGGACATCGCGACGCTCCCTCATTGTTCGTCGGTTATTACACGCTTTACATGAACCGCAGGTTGCAACGATAGGCGAAGCCCACGCTGTTTTTTGCCCAGCCATTGAAACCCCATCGCACTGAACATAGACTCCGGCGATGCGTTTACGTCATATCGAAGTGATTCAGGCCATCTTGCAGACCGGACACCTCGGCACGGCCGCCGAATGGTTGCAACTCCCCGTGGGCGACGTGGACGCCACGCTCAAGGATGCCGAGCATCTGTTGGGCTTCATGCTGTTTGCCAGTGTGCGCGGGCGTTTGCAAGCAACGCGTGAGACCCTGGAGCTGCAAACCCAGATCGCCCACCTCTACGAAGCCCTGGAACCGGTACAACGCCTGGCCAGCCGACTGAAACACCATCACGCCCCAACCTTGCGCGCCCTGTGCACGCCGCCCCTGGCCAACCAGTTGCTGCCGCAGAGTATCGCCGTGCTGCGCCGACGCTTCCAGGACACCCCGTGCAACCTGTCCAGCCAACCGACCCGGGAGATCGTGCGCAGCCTGCTGCTGCACGAGGCTGACGTGGGCTTGAGCCTGCATGACCCGGAACACCCGCAGATCCAGAGCACCGTGCTCGCCCAGGGCAAACTGCAACTGCTGGCCCCCCATGGCTGGCTCAAACCCAAGCAGAAGTACATTGCGCTGCAGGACCTGGCCGGCCAGTCGATGATCGGCCTCGAAGGGCATGACCCTCTGAGCCGCCTGCTGGATGCCAAGCTGCAAGCCCTGCGCCCGCTGCCGGTGGTGCAGACGCGGGTGCAGACCTACCAGATGATGCGCAGCATGGTGGAGGCCGGGGAAGGCCTGGCGATTGTCGACCCGTTCACCGCCTACGGCGCCCGCGAAGCCGGGCTGGATGCGTGCCCGGTGTCGCCACCGATCCCGGTCAGCCTGTATGCGCTGACCCTCAAGGACGGCGCGGCATCGCCGGCCTTGAATGCACTGCTGGAGATCGTCACCCAGAAGGCCGAAAGCCTGCTGCCGGGTTAGACCTGTTCGACTTCACTCTTGAACAACCGGTACCAGAAAATCGCCACTTCGCGGGTCTGCGGGTCGATGCCGCGATAGCGCAGGTGGTCGATCCCGCCCATCACGTAGCCGCAACGCTCATACAAACGGCAGGCGCCGAGGTTGTTGTTCTGGGTTTCCAGCATCATCCCCGGCAGGTTCTTCTTGCGGCTCCAGAACTGCGCCACATCCAGCAATGCCTTGGCCACGCCATGACGCCGCGCCGGCAAAGCCACCGCCAACTCGTCGACATGAGCAAAACCGTTCCAGTTGGTGCTGACCACGATATGCCCCACCGCCCGGTCATCCAGGTAGGCCATGAAGATCGCGCTGTCCGGCGCGTCACGGAAACTGGCGAACTCTTCGGGGTCGATGCCGTAGCACTTGCGGTACGGCACGATGCGCTCAACGGGCCACTGATCGACGCGCTTGCCCATCTGCGGCTCGCCGTAAGTGCTCACCTCAAAACTGAAGTCATTGCCCCACACGTAGGCGTCAAAGCCCTCGTCGGCGACCCTTACACTGAGCCCCGGGTACTTCGGGTTCATTACAGCTTGCATAAACATCCTTAACCCTTGATGCAATCGACAGTGTAACAACGACCACTGCCGTCATCTTCGTGTTGCAACCCATGAACATCCGCGACAAAACCGGGGAAACTGCTATCGAACGTCCGGGCAAACGCCAGGTAGTCGATGATCGACCGTGTCGATTCGGTAAAGCGCTCACCGGGCATGATCAACGGAATGCCCGGCGGATAAGGCACCAGCATCACGGCTGCGATGCGCCCTGGCAAGGCATCAATGGAAACCGCCTCCACTTCACCCCGCACCAACTGGTCGTAGGCGTCGGCCGGTTTCATCGCAATTTCCGGCAACACCGTGTACATGCGCTTGAGGTGCTTGGCCGTGGCGTTGCTGCGATAACAGGCGTGCAACTGGTCGCACAGGTCGCGCAGCCCCAGGCCCTGATAGCGAGCTGGCCCTTGGGCGTACACCGAAGGCAAACAGCTGGCCAAGCTGACGTTGGCGTCGTAGTTGCGCTTGAATTCCAGCAACTCGGTGAGCAAGGTACTCCACTTGCCTTTGGTAATGCCCATGGAAAACAGCACGAGGAAGGAATACAGGCCGGTCTTTTCCACCACCAGCCCACGCTCCCAGAGGAATTTACTGACCACGGCAGCGGGAATCCCACAGTCGCTCAACGCGCCCCCCGCATTAAGGCCCGGCATCACCAGCGTGACTTTGATCGGGTCGAGCAACACATAGTCTTCGGCCACATCACCGAACCCGTGCCAGTCATCCTGCGGCTGCAGCAACCAATCTGCCGTGGCGACGCGGTCGATCCCGGCCACCGAGGGCGGCTGCCAGATGGAAAACCACCAGTCTTCGGCGGCGATGTGCTGGCGCAGGTTAGCCAGGGCCCGACGAAAACTCAGGGCTTCGTCGAACATCTCCTGCAGCAACGAGCGCCCGGCCGGGCCTTCCATCATCGCAGAGGCCACGTCCAGAGAGGCAATGATGCTGTACTGGGGCGAGGTGGAAATATGCATCATGAACGCTTCGTTGAAACGGTCGCGGTCCAACTGGCGAGCGCCGCCATCCTGCACGTGGATCATCGACGCCTGGCTGAATGCCGCCAGTAGCTTGTGGGTCGAGTGAGTGGTGAACACCAGTGGACTGTCCGGGGTGCGCGAGGTGCCCATGCCATAGCGTCCAGCAAAGAATTCGTGGAACGCCGCGTAGGCGTACCAGGCTTCATCGAAATGCAGCACCTCGACACTGTTGCCCAATTGCTGCTTGATCAGCTCGGCGTTGTAGCACAGGCCGTCGTAGGTGGAATTGGTCACCACGGCCATCTTCACTTTCGGCGGGCGCCCTCGGGTCAAAGGGCTGGCTTCGATCTTGGCGCGGATGGAATCGGGGCTGAACTCGCTCAGGGGAATCGGGCCGATGATCCCCAGCTCGTTGCGTTCGGGGCACAGGTACAGCGGGATCGCGCCGGTCATGATGATCGAATGCAGCACCGACTTGTGGCAGTTGCGGTCCACCAGCACCAGGTCATCGCGGCCGACCATGGAATGCCAGACGATCTTGTTGGCGGTGGACGTGCCGTTGATCACGAAGAACGTGTGGTCGGCGCCGAAGTTGCGCGCGGCGCGAGCTTCGGCTTCCGCCAGGGGCCCGGTGTGATCGAGCAGTGAGCCCAGCTCGGGCACTGAAACGGACAGATCCGAACGCAGGGTGTTTTCCCCGAAAAACTGATGAAACGCCTGCCCCACCGGGCTCTTGCGATAGGCCACCCCGCCACCGTGGCCGGGGGTGTGCCAGGAATAATTGGAGTCGGCCGTGTGCTGCACCAGGGCCTTGAAAAATGGCGGTAACAGGCCATCCAGGTAGCCACGCGCCGCCCGGGCGACTTGCCGGGCCAGGAACGGCACGGTGTCTTCGAACAGGTAAAGAATGCCGCGCAGTTGGTTGAGTTCGCTCATGGCGTCGGCCGGCGCGTTCTCCAGGGTGACTTGCTCGCCCAGGGCGAAGATCGGCAGGTTGGGCGCCCGCACCCGAGCCAGACGGATCAGCTCGACCATGTTTTGCAGCAGGTGGGTATTTTCGCCAGCGCCTTCGGCAGCAATCAACATGCACGCCAAACCGTGATGGGTAGAGGCCACTAGCCGGCCTTCGGCGTAATCCACCGCGGAGAAGATACTGAAGCCCTCTTGTTCCAGCTCCCGGGCGATGCCCCGGACCCGATCACCGGCCACCGTGTCGGCCTTGATGTCACGGTGCACGATAAGCACAGGGAACTTCAGGTCTTTGTACATGAGTGCGTTCAGTCCTGAGGGCTATGCACTCAAGGGTAGAAGCTTGGGGCGGATGACGCGAATGAAGATTTCGAAAGCAGTCTGTAGGAGCCGGCTTGCCGGCGATGGCGGCTTCAAACCTTGCACTGAAGGCAAGGGCCTCATCGCCGGCAAGCCGGGCTCCTACAGAATGGGGGTTATTGCTGGGTCAGGGTCGACCACAACGCCGGCGCACCCGCCGATTTGGCGATAGCTTCGAGGCGCGCCGCATGCTCAGCCATGTCCTGCTCGCTGGCGCGAATGATCACGCTCGGTTTGCGATCTGCCGGCAGGCGACGGATTTCCGAAGGGCGGTTGCCCGAACCTTCGGCGGAACCGCTGCCGTCAGAGGCATTACCGGCCAGCGACAGGCTGGTCTGCCCGCCCGTCATGGTCAGGTAGACGTCTGCCAGGATCTCGGAGTCGAGCAAGGCGCCGTGGAGTTCACGGCCGGAGTTGTCGACGCCATAACGCTTGCACAAGGCATCGAGGCTGTTGCGCTGGCCCGGGTGACGTTCGCGGGCCATCATCAAGGTGTCGAGGATCGAGCAGTGCTGGGAGATGTCTGCGCGATCGGTCTGCCCCATCAGGGCAAATTCGTTGTTGATGAAGCCGACGTCGAACGCCGCGTTATGGATGATCAGCTGGGCGCCGTTGATGAACTCGAAAAACTCGTCGGCCACTTCCGCGAAACGCGGTTTGCCTTTGAGGAACTCGTCGGTAATACCGTGGACGCCAATTGCGCCTTCATCACTGTCGCGGTCCGGTTGCAGGTAGACGTGAAAGTGACGACCAGTGAGGCGACGGCCCATCAGTTCGACACAACCGATTTCGATGATCCGGTGGCCATCGGTCACCGGCATGCCGGTGGTTTCGGTATCGAGTACAACAGATCGGATGGCCATCAGGGTTCAGCTCTCAACGGGTGGTGTATTTCAAGGAGCGGGATATTAGCACGTCATGCCCTGGGCAGCCCAAGGCTGGCCTCGGGCCTTAGCGGTTCGACAGTTTCTTACACTCTTTAGCAAAGTTGCAGCAGTTCAGCCCAAGCGCCCTTGTTAGCCTGCGTTCCCCAGCCCGATGCGGACCTCGCAGAAACATGAACACCTCGAAAACACTGTGCGCGTTGCTGCTGATGAGCAGCGCCCTCACGGCGCACGCCACCAGCTTTGTGATGACGACCGACTTTTTGGTCAGCCTGTCCATGAGTGCCACCCGTGGCACCAGCTCTTCGTTCAAGGATGACAAGATCGTTCAGGCTGCCCGGGATGACGCCCAAGCCTTTGTAGCCACTGACGGCCAGATCCACGGCGCACGCCTGGAGTCGGCGCTGGTGCATATCCGCGAATGCCTGCCGGGGCAAACCTTCAGTGACATGCAACTGGCCCAGGCCATCGCCGCGCTTTAAACCTCAGCTCTGCTTGTAGCCGCGCACATCGTCCACGCCACGGTTGGCCAGTTGGTCAGCGCGTTCGTTGCCCGGGTGACCGATGTGCCCGCGCACCCATTTCCAGGTGATGTTGTGGCGGTTGCACTGCTCATCGAGCAGTTGCCACAGGTCGGCGTTTTTCACCGGTTCCTTGGCGGCGGTCTTCCAGCCACGCTTCTTCCAGTTGACCATCCACTCGTTGATGCCCTTCATCACGTATTGCGAGTCGGTCACCAGCAGCACGTCGCAGCGGCGCTTGAGTTCTTCGAGGCCACGGATGGCGCCCATCAGTTCCATGCGGTTATTGGTGGTGTTGGGTTCGCCGCCCCACAGTTCCTTCTCCACGCCCTTGCACACCAGCAACGCGCCCCAGCCGCCTGGGCCCGGGTTGCCCTTGCAGGCGCCATCAGTGAAGAGTTCTACGGTATCGGTCATCGGTTACATCCATCAAAACGGGCAAGAGTCTGAAATCAAAAAAGGGGATTACGGTTCGCTTTGCTTGCGGTTGACCTTGGCCATCGGCATCGGCACCAGCTTGCCCATGGGCTGGCGCAGCACCTGACGCACAGGGCGTAGCCCGACCACGATCTTGCGCGCGACCAATAGATAGAAGCCGCCACCCGACAGTTGCCAGGCACCCGCGCGGCGCTCCCAACCGGACAGGCGGCCTTGCCACTTGGCCGAGGCAAGCGGCGGACGATAGCACCCGAAGCGGCGTTTCTCCAGCGCAAAGCCCAGCAGGTTCAGCCAGTCCCCTACGCGCGACGGCGAGATGCAGCGCGCCTGGCGCAAGCCGTCATGGGCGAACACATGACGCAGGCCCCAGCTGCTCCAGGGGTTGATGCCGATGATCAGCAGATGGCCACCCGGGCGCACGCTGCTGGCGGCCTCGCGCAGCAGGCCGTGGGGCGACAGGCAGAAATCCAGGCCATGCTGCAGCACCACCACATCGGCGGCATGCTCACTCAACGGCCAGGCTTGTTCCTCGCAGACGATTTCCACGCCTGGCAGCGGCGCGCCCAGGCGCACATTGCGTTGCACCTGGGGCGCGGTGGGCGGGGTCTCGGCCGACGGGCCGTAATGCACCAGGTAGCCACCAAAGAAGCGGCCCAGCTCGTCTTCGAGCATGCGCCGCTCTTCGTCCAGCAGAAATTGCCCGATGGGCCCGGACAGCCATTCACGGGCCGCGCCGATCAAGGCCAGCCATTCAGGATCGGCCTGGGCGAACGCTTTATCAGTCATTGCATTCTCCAACTCGCCTAGACGTTCTAAGATGCACCAATGTGTTCAGCTTGGCGAATCGAAGAATGATACAGATCAGTGCCCTACCCGCCTTCACCGATAACTACATCTGGTTGTTACAAGACCCCCAAAGCCAACGCTGCGCGGTGGTCGACCCGGGCGACGCTGCGCCCGTGCTGGCCTGGCTCGGGCAAAACCCGCAATGGACCCTCAGCGACATCCTGATCACCCATCATCACCACGACCATGTCGGCGGTGTCGAACAGCTCAAGCAGGTGACCGGCGCCAAGGTCTACGGCCCGGCGAACGAGAAGATCCCGGGGCGAGACGTGGCCTTGCAGGACAACGACCGCGTCAGCGTATTGGGTTGGGACTTCGACGTTTATAGCGTACCCGGCCACACCCTCGGCCATATCGCCTTTTATCACCATGGCGTGCTGTTTTGCGGTGACACCCTGTTTGCCGCCGGTTGCGGCCGCCTGTTCGAAGGCACGCCGGAACAGATGCACACCTCCCTGGAGCGCCTGGCCGCCCTGCCCGCCGACACCCTGGTTTATTGCACCCACGAATACACACAAAGCAACCTGAGGTTCGCCCAGGCGGTGGAACCGGACAACGCCGACATTGCCGAACGGGTAGAGAACGTCAATCAACTCCGGGCCCGCGGCGAGATGACGCTGCCGTCCAACCTGGCCCTGGAAAAACGTACTAACCCTTTCCTGCGTACCACTGAAACATCCGTTAAACAAAAAGCGGACGAACGGAATGGCCGCGACAACCGCTCTGGGGCCGAGGTGTTTGCTAGCTTGAGGGCTTGGAAAGATAAGTTCTAATGGATCGCAATCTGATACGTAATTTCTGAATGGTTGACCGGAACCAAAGCGCTTTCTAGAATCGCCCGACATTTTTGCCCGGAACTTACTTCCAGCCAATGTCGTCATCTATTCGTAAATCCATTTCTTCAGACGCATTGACCCGCCTGGCTCAAGCTGTGGCGGTGGCTGTGTCCGCGACTCTGGCGGGCTGCCAATCGACAAATTTCGCTGCACAATCCATCGTGCAACCCAAACCGAATCTTGCTGCCAAGATCAAGCAAAAACCTATTTGGCTATCAGAGAAGCCCAGCCCCGAAGTGCCCCAGGACGTCTGGGAACGCATGCGACGGGGCTTTCAATTGCAGGACGGCCTGGGCGTCAACCCGCGCATCGAGCAACAGCGCTTGTGGTTCGCCAGCAACCCCTCCTTCTTAGAGAACGCCGGAGAACGCGGCAGCCTCTACATTCATTACATCGTCGAACGCCTTGAAGAACGCAACATGCCGCTGGAACTGGCGCTGCTGCCCGTGATTGAAAGCGCCTACAACCCAATGGCCTATTCGCGCAGCGATGCGGTCGGCTTGTGGCAGTTCATTCCTTCCACCGGGCGTTACTTCAACCTGCGCCAGACCCGCGCCTACGACGGCCGCCGCGACATCACCGCCTCCACCACCGCCGCCCTGGACTACCTGACCCGTCTGCACGACATGTTCAACGGCGACTGGTTGTTGGCCCTGGCCGCCTACAACGCCGGTGAAGGGACGGTGAGCCGGGCCATCGAGCGCAACGAGAAGCTCGGCCTGCCGACCGACTACTGGAACCTGCCCCTGCCCCAGGAAACCAAGGACTACGTGCCCAAGTTCCTGGCGCTGTCCCAGGTGGTGCTGGCCCCCGAGGCCTACGGCGTCAACCTGAGCCCGATCGCCAACCAGCCGTATTTCGAAGTGGTCGAAGTCAAGCAGAGCATGGACCTGTCCCGGGTCGCCGCGCTGGCCGAGATCGACGAAGACGAACTGTTCCAGCTCAACCCCGCATTGAAGCAACGCACTACCCTGGACGGCCCCCAGCATTTGCTGGTGCCAAGCTCCAAGGCGCAGTTGCTGACCAGCACCCTGTCGACGATGAAGCCGGAAGAATTGCTGGCGATGCGTCCGAAGAAGCAGGTGTTCGACGAAGTCGAGACAGCGCGTGTTGCCGGTCGCAGCCGCAGCTACAAGGTGCGCAGTGGCGACAACCTCACGCTGATCGCCAAGGCCAACAAGGTCGACGTGCATGACCTGCAGCGCTGGAACAAGCTCAACGGCCAGGCCCTCAAGGTCGGCCAGACCCTGGTGATGCAGGACACCCGTAAGCTGGTGGCCAAGGCTGACAGCAAAAAGCCGGTGCAATACAAGGTCAAGAAAGGTGACTCGCTGTACATCGTTGCCAAGCGTTTCAACGTCGAGATGCAACATCTCAAGCGCTGGAACCCGCGCACTGGCCAGGCGCTGAAGCCGGGGCAGATGTTAGTGGTGTCCGGCCCAAGATAAACCTGCAGCTAAGCGGGCTTGTGTGGGAGCTGGCTTGCCTGCGATGGCATCACCTCGGTGTATCAGTGATACCGAGCCGATGCTATCGCAGGCAAGCCAGCTCCCACATTTGAACTTCACCCCCTTCAATACCGCGCCAGCCCTCAAGCTGAGGCATTCCAACGGCCTTTTTCCAACCGGAACAAGCTGTTACTGTACCGATCATAAAGCCCAAGCCGCCTGGATCGGATCTCTGACTTGAAGCGTCCCCTCCTTCTACTAATAAGTCTGGCCTTGAGCTTTGCTGCGAACGCGACGATTACCGAGAGCCACGGTTACACGCAGTTCGGCAGGCTCAAGTACCCGGCCACATTCACCCACTTCGATTGGGTAAACCCTGCAGCGCCGAAAGGCGGGACGTTGCGGGTCATGGCATTTGGCACGTTCGACACACTCAACCCCTACACCTTCAAGGGCTCAAGCCCGGTTTCCACCCCCAATTTCCTGCAGTACGGCGTCAATGAGCTCAATGAGCCGTTGATGGTCGGCACTGGTCAGTACGCGCCATCCGGTGATGAGCCCACCTCCAGCTATGGGTTGATTGCACAGTCGGTGGAATACAGTGAGGACCGCAGCTGGGTGGTGTTCAACCTGCGCCCGGAAGCCCGCTTCCATGATGGCAAGCCGATCACCGCCTACGACGTGGCGTTTTCCTATCGCACCCTGCTCACCGAAGGCCACCCGCAGTACCGCACCAACCTGCAGGAAGTGGCCCGGGTCGATATCCTCAACCGCCACCGCATTCGTTTTGTGTTCAAGCGCGCCGGCAACCCGTTGCTGATCCTGCGCTTGGGCGAGCTGCCGGTACTGCCCCAGCACTACTGGAAAAACCGCGACTTCAAGGCCACCACCTTTGAACCACCGCTGGGCAGCGGCCCGTACCGCATCACCAAGGTGACGCCGGGCCGGCAACTGGTGTTCGAACGGGTCAAGGACTACTGGGGCAAGGACCTGCCGGTCAACCGGGGCTTCTACAACTACGACAAGGTCGAGGTGGAGTTCTACCGCGACAGCGACGTGGCCTTCGAAGCCTTCAAGGCCGGCGAGTTCGACATTTATATTGAGCACCAGGCCAAGAACTGGGCCACCGGCTACAACTTTCCGGCGGTCAACCGAGGCGACGTGATCAAGGCGCAGATCGCCCACCAGATCCCAACCCAGAGCCAGGGCCTGTTCATGAACACGCGGCGGCCCACGTTCAGCCAGACCAAGGTGCGCGAAGCGCTGGGGCTGATGTTCGACTTTGAATGGACCAACCGCACCCTGTTCAGCAGCGCCTACAAGCGCACACTGAGTTACTACCCCAACAGCGAATTCTCGGCGACCGGCGTGCCGGTGGGCCATGAGTGGCTGATGCTGTCGCCCTACCGCGACCAGTTGCCGGCCAGCCTGTTTACCCAACCCTTCAGCCTGCCGCAGACCGACGGCCGAGGCATCCCGCGCGAAACCATGCGCCGCGCCCTGGCCCTGCTCGGCGAAGCCGGCTGGAAGCTGTCGGGCCAGCGCCTGCTCAACAGCGACGGCCAGCCGCTGCGTTTCGAGATCCTGCTGGTGAACCCGAACCTGGAGCGTATCCTGCAGCCCTACGTCGAAAACCTGATCAGCATCGGCATCGACGCGCGCCTGCGCACCGTTGACCGCGCGCAATACAAACAGCGCCTGGATCAGTTCGACTTCGACATGATCCTGATCACCCTCAACCAGACCTTGAGCCCCGGCCTTGAACAGTGGCAGTACTTCCACTCCAGCCAGGCGGCCATCAAGGGCAGCAAGAACTACGCAGGCATCGCCAACCCAGTGGTCGATCACCTGCTGGAGCAACTGCTGGCCGCACAGACCCGCGAAGAGCAATTGGCCGCTGGCCGGGCCCTCGACCGGGTGCTGCTGTGGCAGCACTACAGTATTCCCAACTGGTATCTCAACTATCATCGCTTGGCGTACCGCAACCGGTTCGCCTTTGTCACCACGCCGCCCTACAGCCTGGGCCTGAGCGCGTGGTGGCTGAAAGCTTCGGAGAAAGCCCAATGATGTTTTTGCGTACTGCTCTGCTCTCCAGCCTGTTGCTGAGTGCCGTGGCCCATGCCGCACCGCAACATGCGCTGACGCTGTACAACGAACCGCCGAAATACCCCGCCGACTTCAAACACTTCGACTACGTGAACCCCGATGCGCCCAAGGGCGGCACCTTCCGCGAATCGAGCATGGGCGGCTTCGACAGCCTCAACCCCTACATCAGCAAAGGCGTGCCCGCCGACAACGTGCCGCTGATCTACGACACCCTGGCCATGCAGAGCCTGGACGAGCCGATCACCGAGTACGGCCTGGTGGCCGGCAAGATCGAGAAGGCCCCGGACAACAGCTGGGTACGCTTCTACCTGCGCCCCGAAGCACGCTTTCATGATGGCCACCCGATCCGCGCCGAAGACGTGATTTTCACCTTCCAGACGTTGATGAAAGAAGGTTCGCCAATCTACCGCACCTACTACGCCGACATCGACGAAGTGGTGGCCGAAGACCCGTTGCGCGTGCTGTTCAAGTTCAAACGCACCAACAACCGCGAATTGCCGCTGATCCTCGGGCAATTGCCGGTGTTGCCCAAGCATTGGTGGGCCACCCGGGATTTTTCCAAGGGCAACCTGGAAATCCCATTGGGCAGCGGGCCGTACAAGGTGGCCGAGGTCAAGCCCGGGCGCATGGTGCGCTACGAGCGGGTCAAGGATTACTGGGCCAAGGACCTGCCGATCACCCGGGGTTTCTACAACTTCGATAACCGCGTCACCGACTATTACCGCGACAGCACCGTGGCCCTGGAAGCCTTGAAGGCCGGGCAATTCGACTACTGGCTGGAGTTCAGCGCGAAGAACTGGGCCAATGCCTACAACATCCCGGCCGTGGCCCAGGGGCGCCTGATCAAGGAAGAAATCCCCAACGGCAACCCTACCGGCATGCAGGGTTTCGTGTTCAACACGCGCAAGCCGATGTTCCAGGACGTGCGTGTGCGCAAGGCCATCAGCCTGCTATTGGATTTCGAGTGGAGCAACAAGCAGCTGTTCAACGGCGCCTACACGCGCACGCGCAGTTACTTCGAAAACTCGGAAATGGCCGCCACCGGTCTGCCCGGCCCGGACGAGCTGAAGATCCTCGAACCGCTGCGCGGCAAGGTCCCCGACGAAGTCTTCACCCAAGCGTTCGAGCCGTCCAAAACCGACGGCAGCGGCATGATCCGCACCCAGCAACGCGAGGCCTACCAGCTGTTGCAGGAGGCTGGCTGGCGCATCGTCGACGACAAGATGGTCGATACCACCGGCAAGCCGGTGACCATCGAGTTCCTGCTGGCCCAGACCGAGTTCGAGCGCATCCTGCTGCCGTTCAAGCGCAACCTGGCCGACCTGGGCATCGACCTGGTGATCCGTCGGGTGGACGTCTCACAGTTCATCAACCGCATTCGCTCGCGGGATTTCGACATGCTGGTGGGCAGCTTCCCGCAATCCACTTCGCCGGGTAACGAGCAGCGCGAATTCTGGTCGTCTTCCAGTGCCGACAAACCTGGCAGCCGCAACTACATGGGCCTCAAGGACCCGGCCGTCGACCAGTTGGTCGAAGAGCTGATCGACGCCGACTCGCGCAAGAGCCTGGTCGCCCACGCCAAGGCGCTGGATCGCGTGCTGCAGTTCGGCTACTACGTGATCCCCAACTGGCACATCAAGACCTTTCGCGTTGCGTATTGGGACCACCTCGGCCACCCCAAAGTCTCGCCGCGTTATGACGTAGGCACCGCCACTTGGTGGGCCAAACCCGACGCCAAGCCGGCGGTCTCCCTGGACACGACCCAAAGCGCCGATCCGGCGAGTGGAGGCGATTAAATGCTGGCCTATATCATTCGCCGCCTGTTGCTGATCATCCCTACGCTGTTCGGGATCCTGCTGATCAACTTCATCATCATCCAGGCCGCCCCCGGTGGCCCGGTGGAACAGATGATCGCCAAGCTCGAAGGCTTCGAAGGCGCCACCAGCCGCATTGCCGGCGGCGGTGCCGAGGTGTCGGTGGCCGGCTCCAGCTACCGCGGTGCCCAGGGCCTGGACCCGGCCCTGATCAAAGAAATCGAGAAGATGTACGGCTTCGACAAATCGGCGCCGGAACGCCTGTGGATCATGGTCAAGAACTACGCCCGGCTGGATTTTGGCGACAGCTTCTTCCGCGACGCCAAGGTCATCGACCTGATCAAGGAAAAGATGCCGGTGTCCATTTCCCTCGGGCTCTGGAGCACGCTGATCATGTACCTGGTGTCGATCCCCCTGGGGATCGCCAAGGCCACGCGACACGGCAGCCACTTCGACGTGTGGACCAGTTCGGCGATCATCGTCGGCTATGCAATCCCGGCGTTCCTGTTCGCGATCCTGCTGATCGTGGTGTTTGCCGGGGGCAGTTATTTCGACTGGTTCCCGTTACGCGGGCTCACCTCCAACAACTTCGACGAACTGAGCTGGGGCGGCAAGATCCTCGATTACTTCTGGCACCTGGCGCTGCCCATCACAGCCCTGGTGATCGGCAACTTCGCCACCATGACGCTGCTGACCAAGAACAGCTTTCTCGACGAGATCAACAAGCAATACGTGATCACCGCCAAAGCCAAGGGCCTGACCAACCATCGCGTGCTCTACGGCCATGTGTTCCGTAACGCGATGCTGCTGGTGATCGCCGGTTTCCCCTCGGCCTTCATCGGTATCTTCTTCACCGGCTCGTTGCTGGTGGAGGTGATCTTCTCCCTCGACGGCCTCGGCCTGATGAGCTTTGAGGCGGCGATCAACCGCGACTACCCGATCGTGTTCGGCACACTGTTTATCTTCACCCTGCTGGGGCTGATCGTGAAACTGATCGGCGACCTCACCTACACCCTGGTCGATCCGCGTATCGACTTTGCCAGCCGGGAGCATTGAGATGAACCTGTCCCCCCTCAATCGCCGTCGGTTCGAGCGCTTCAAGGCCAACAAGCGTGGCTGGTGGTCGTTGTGGCTGTTCCTGATTCTGTTTGTGCTCAGCCTGGGCGCGGAGTTGATCGCCAACGACAAGCCCCTGGCGGTGCACTTCGATGGCGACTGGTACTTCCCGGCACTCAAGCGCTACCCGGAAACCACCTTTGGCGGCGAGTTCCCGCTGGAGGCCAACTACAAGAGCCCGTACATCCAGGAACTGCTAAAAGCCAAGGATGCCTGGACCCTGTGGGCGCCGATCCCGTTCAGCTACCAGAGCATCAACTACGACCTCAAGGTGCCGGCCCCTGCGCCGCCCTCGTCGGTGAACCTGCTGGGCACCGATGACCAGGGCCGCGATGTACTGGCGCGGGTCATCTATGGCTTCCGGGTGTCGGTGCTGTTTGCCCTGACGCTCACCGTGCTCAGCTCCATCATCGGCGTGATCGCCGGCGCCTTGCAGGGTTTTTATGGCGGCTGGGTCGACCTGGCCGGGCAGCGTTTTCTGGAGATCTGGTCCGGCTTGCCGGTGCTGTACCTGCTGATCATCCTGGCCAGTTTCGTGCAGCCCAACTTCTGGTGGCTGCTGGGGATCATGCTGTTGTTCTCGTGGATGAGCCTGGTGGACGTGGTGCGCGCCGAGTTCCTGCGCGGGCGCAACCTGGAATACGTGCGCGCGGCTAGAGCATTGGGCATGCAGAATGGCGCGATCATGTTCCGCCATATCCTGCCCAACGCGATGGTCTCGACCATGACCTTCATGCCCTTCATTCTGACGGGCGCCATCGGCACCCTCACCGCACTGGACTTCCTCGGCTTCGGCTTGCCGGCCGGTTCGCCGTCCTTGGGCGAGTTGGTGGCCCAGGGCAAATCCAACCTGCAAGCGCCGTGGCTGGGCATGAGTGCCTTTGCCGTGCTGGCGATCATGTTGAGTTTGCTGGTGTTTATCGGCGAGTCCGCTCGCGATGCCTTCGACCCGAGGAAATGAGATGAATCAGGACAATCTGATCGAAGTCCGCGACCTCAGCGTCGAGTTTGTCACCGGCGATCACCACCACCGCGTGGTGAACAACGTCAGCTTCGATATCAAGCGCGGCGAAACCCTGGCGCTGGTGGGCGAAAGCGGCTCGGGCAAATCGGTGACGGCCCACTCGATCCTGCGCCTGCTGCCCTACCCGCTGGCGCGGCATCCGTCGGGCAGCATCGAGTACTCCGGCCAGGACCTGCTGACCCTCAAAGAGAAAACCATCCGCCATATTCGCGGCAACCGCATCGCGATGATCTTCCAGGAGCCGATGACCTCGTTGAACCCGCTGCACTCCATCGAGAAGCAGATCAACGAAGTGCTGGGCCTGCACAAGGGCCTGCAGGGCAAGGTCGCCACCCGGCGCACCCTGGAGCTGTTGGAGCTGGTGGGGATTCCCGAACCGCACAAGCGCCTCAAGGCCCTGCCCCACGAATTGTCCGGCGGCCAGCGCCAGCGGGTGATGATTGCCATGGCATTGGCCAACGAGCCGGAGCTGCTGATTGCGGATGAGCCCACCACCGCCCTCGACGTGACCGTGCAGTTGAAGATCCTCGAACTGCTCAAAGAGTTGCAGGCGCGCCTGGGCATGGCGCTGCTGCTGATCAGCCATGACCTGAACCTGGTGCGGCGTATTGCCCACCGCGTGTGTGTGATGCAGAAGGGTTGCGTCGTCGAGCAGGCCGATTGCGAGACGCTGTTCCAGTCGCCACAACACCCTTACACCCAGGAACTGCTGGCGGCGGAACCGAGCGGTGGCCCGGCGACCAATGAGGTCGGCCCGCCGCTGCTTGAAGTGGATGACTTGAAGGTCTGGTTCCCGATCAAGAAGGGCTTTCTGCGCAACACCGTCGATTACGTCAAAGCCGTGGACGGCATTAACTTCAGCCTGCCCCAGGGCCAGACCCTGGGCATCGTCGGCGAGAGCGGCTCGGGCAAATCCACCCTGGGCCTGGCGATTCTGCGGCTGATCGGCAGCAAGGGCGGCATTCGTTTTGAAGGCCAGCAATTGGACCAGCTCAACCAGCAACAAGTGCGCCCGCTGCGCCGGGAAATGCAGGTGGTGTTCCAGGACCCGTTCGGCAGTTTGAGCCCGCGCATGTGCGTCAGTGAGATCGTTGGCGAAGGCCTGCGCATCCACAAGATGGGCACCCCGGCCGAGCAGGAAGCAGCGATCATCGCCGCGCTCAAGGAAGTGGGCCTGGACCCGGACGCCCGCCACCGCTACCCCCACGAGTTCTCCGGTGGGCAGCGTCAACGCATCGCCATCGCCCGCGCCCTGGTGCTCAAGCCGCGCCTGATCCTGCTGGACGAGCCCACTTCGGCCCTGGACCGCACGGTACAACGCCAGGTGGTGGAATTGCTGCGCAGCCTGCAGGCCAAGTACAACCTGACCTACCTGTTCATCAGCCATGATCTGGCGGTGGTGAAGGCGCTGAGTCATCAGCTGATGGTGGTCAAACATGGGCAGGTGGTGGAACAAGGCGATGCCCACACGATCTTCGCCGCACCGCAGCATGCCTATACCCGGCAATTGCTTGAGGCGGCGTTCCTGGTGCCCAGTCCATGACCGCCGCAACGGCCCCGCTCTTCTGGCGTGACCCTGCACTGCCCTTTATCGAAGCACGGGCCATCGCCGACGGGCGCGACGTGACCTACAGCCGCCACGCCCACGAGCACTTTTCCATCGGCGCGGTCACCCACGGGCGCAGTTATTACCACTACGGCGCACAGACATTCCAGATCAGCGCCGGCACGGTGGTGTTGATGAACCCGGGGGATGTGCACGCCTGCAACCCCATCGAGAACGAGCCCTGGTCCTACCGGATGCTCTACATCGATACGCCCTGGCTCACGGACCTGCAACACCAGCTGGGTTTCAGCACCGAGGAAGGTTACAGGTCGTTCAACACGCCCTATATCCAGGATGAGGCGCTGTACAGTGGCCTGCTGGAACTGTACCGGGTACTGGTGGACGAGCACGCCGAACACCTGCACAAACAGAGTGCGCTGGTCAGTTATTTCAGCGACGTGCAACAGCGCCTGAACCCGTCGGGCAAGCCGCTGCGTGAGGTCAATGGCAAGCTGGAACGCGCGGCCGAATACATCCGTGAACACTGTACCCAGGCGCTGAAGCTGGAAGACATTTGCCTCTCGGCCGAGTTGTCGCCCTCCTACCTGATCCGTGCCTTCAGGCAGTACTACGGGCTGACGCCCCATGCGTTCCTGGTGAACCAGCGCATCCAGTTTGCCCGCGCCCAATTGCGCCAGGGCGAGTTGATCGCCGATGTGGCGCTGGCCGCAGGTTTTGCCGACCAGGCGCATTTCCAACGGGCCTTCAAACAGCACTTTGCGGCCACGCCCGGGCAATACCGTGACGTGCTCAAGCCATCAGTAAATAACCCACACTGGCCACCAGCAACGCGGCCATTGAGCGGTTGAACAGGCGCATGCCCTGGGGGTTGCTCAAGTAGCGACGCAAAAAGGTCCCTGCATAGGCCCAGCACGCCACCGACAGGTAACAGATCACCAGGTAGAGCGCCGCAAACAGCCACACCTGCCGCGCATCGCCATCGGCCACAAACAAGCCCATCCCTGCCACGCAGGCCAGCCACGCCTTGGGGTTGAGCCATTGCATGATCGCGCCATACAGCATTGATGGCGCTGTGGCCGTGCCGTCGGCGTCCAGCCGGCCATCATCCGCCGCCAGCTTCCAGGCCATGTACAGCAAAAACGCCACCCCGCCCCACTGGATCAATTGCGTCAGGATCGGCCAACGCACCAGCACTTCATGTAACCCCAGGCCAATCAGCACCAGCAGCAACGTGAAGCCGCTGGCGGCGCCGAACACGTGCTTCTGGCTGGCGACGAAGCCAAAGCGCGCCCCCGAACTCAGCGCGACCACATTCACCGGGCCCGGCGTGATAGACGTGGCCAGGGCAAAAGCGGCCATGGAAAGAAGAGAGCTCATTGCGGTTCCTTTTAGTCGACGAGTCACGAGGGGGACACGTTAAAGGACAGCTCTCTCGGGGTATTGAACAAAATAACCCTCGGTGCGGTGCAAGCCATCGCGCGCCTGCCGCTGGGCTGGCAAGCGCCCCCGGCGGAGGACACATTGATCGATTGTGCCACTGGCCTGATCGACCACAAGGCGCTTTAGACGCTTTTATTCCATTGATATAGCTGAATTTTTTTCTTTCAGCTGACGATTTTCGATAGGCAAAAATGCGTTTTTGCCGACCAGGGGCGGTGCTAGAGTTCAGCGCCTACTCACTGCAAAAAGGAACCGCCATGTCACGCCGTCTACTGGCAGCTGCCTGCCTGTTGCTGTCTTTTTCCGCGGCCCAGGCCGCTGAACGCTGGGAAACCCTGCCGCCGACACCCGCCCCCGTGGCCGGCGCAAAAACCGGCTATGCCGCGGTCAACGGCATCAAGGTCTACTACACCCGCACCGGCCACGGTTCGCCGGTGGTGCTGCTGCACGGCGGCCTGTCCAACTCAGATTACTGGGGCAACCAGGTCAAGGCCCTGTCGGCCAAGCACGAAGTGATCAGCATCGACAGCCGTGGCCACGGGCGCAGCTCACGCAATGAACAACCGTACGGCTACGACCTGATGGCCGACGATGTGGTGGCCGTGCTGGACAACCTGAAGATCCCGCGGGCTGATATCGTCGGCTGGAGCGACGGCGCAATCATCGGCATCGACCTGGCCCTGCGTCATCCAGACCGCATCGGCAAGGTCTTTGCCTTTGCCGCCAACACCCAGACCGCTGGTGTAAAAGACGCCGTCGAGAAAAACCCGACCTTTGCCGCCTTTATCGAACGCGCCGGCAAGGAGTACGCCAAGCTGTCGCCAACGCCGAAAGAGTACGATGCGTTCGTCGAGCAGATCAGCCACATGTGGGCCAGCCAACCGAACTGGACCGACGCACAACTGGCGAGCATCAAGACGCCGATCCTGATTGCCGATGGCGACCATGACGAAGCGATCAAGCGCGAACACACCGAGTACATGGCCGCGGCCATCCCCGGCGCCGGCCTGCTGATTCTGCCCAACACCAGCCACTTTGCCTTCCTGCAGGACCCGGCGTTGTTCAATGCCGCGGTGCTGGGCTTCCTCGACAGCAAATAGAGCATTCGGCGTCGAGCAAACGCGCCGCCATGAACGGGTGGACGGCTGAGCGCGCTTATTTCACAAACAGCTCGCGGTCCCGCGCCTTGACGTGGCCGGGGCTGTAATACGCGTCGAACCAGGTCTTTTGCCCAGCCGCGGGCGGCTTGGCCAGGCGCAACGTTTGCAGCGCACCAGGCTTGCTCGCATTGACCCGGAAGTGGAAGTGATCGAACAGGCGCAGTGCCTCGATGGCATACACCACGGCGATCTTGCGGTCTTCGATGCGGATCAGGTGGTCGCCGTTGTTCTTCTCACCGCCGCCCGCCAGGTTGGACGAACCGGTGTACACCGTGGGGTTCGCCCCATTGAAGTCGGTGACCACAAACTTGTTGTGCACCATGTTCCCCGCATTGCCCGACCATTCAGCCTTGAACGGCGCCGGCACGTTGCTGGCCAGGTAACCGAACGGCAGCAAGCCCACCGAGCCATCCGGCTTGCGCACCGCCAGCTTGCCGGTGCGCTGGGCCACGCCGTAGGAGAACAATGAGCGCTGCATCAGCGTGTCCAGGGCGTCACGTACCTTGCCGTTGATCAGGCTCAGAAACACGATGGAGTACAACACCGAACTGGTGGCCTGCTCGATGCTGGTGGCGATGGGGTCCAGGGACAGCGCGCTGTCGGTGTGGGGCGCGAAGCACAACGAGACTTTGGAACCCGGCTGATCGCGCACCACCCACCATTGTTGCGAGAGCGGGTGCTTGCGAAAGGTGGTGGGCGCCGACCAATAGGCATCGAACACTTCGGCAAACTTGCCGGCCACCGTGGCGTCGTCAAACAGCAGCACGTTATTGGCCTGGATATACAAGCCGCGCAGGGCGAAATTGGTCGAGCCGCCCAACACCCGGATTGCCTTGCCAGCGCGCCGCACGATCAGCACTTTGTTGTGTTGCTGGCTGGAGAAATGCAGGCGCTGGATCCGCGCCCCCACCGCCGTCAGGCGTGCAGCGCTGAGGCTTTCGCAACTGTCGGCGGCGCCCTGGTCACCATGGTCATCGATGATCGCCCGCAGCCGTGGGCCGAGGCCTTCGAGGCGGCGCAGGATGTCGGGTTCCTTGCTCTCGTAGATCAGCGCGTCGAGGGTCAGCTCGGGGTCATTGTCCACTTGATCCAGCACGTTGAGGATCAGCTGCCGCGCTTCGAAACCCAGCCAGGCGTAGTTGCGCTCGAAGGGCGCCATGTCCAGGTCCAGGTAGGCGCGGGGCGCGGAACCTGGGGGCGGCAGGATGCGGGTTTCATTGTTGAAACGATCGCCGTAGGCCTGGGACGAGGCAAACCCTCGGGTAAAGCCGATGTTCACGAAGTCGCTGATGGTTTGCGCTTCCAGGGACACCTGGTTTTCCAGGCTGACGCCCTTGGACAACGTGCCGTCTGCGCCCATGTAGCACGCGGTGACGCGGTAGCGGAACAGGCCGGGCAGGATCTCACTGGGCACGTGGATCCAGCGGAATTTCTGGAACGGCGCCTCGGTTGAAGGAAAACTGCGCGGCTGTTCCGGGGTAGGCGGGTAGTCGAAGTGCAGGCGGTTGTGCAGCACGCCCCAGTGATCGGCGCCGGGGTAGCGCACTTCGATGCTGAACCCGACAAAATCCGGCGTCGCCAGGTCCGGCGCCAAATCGAAAGCCAACAGCGCCGCCCCCTCACCACGGTACAGCTTGAAGGTCAGCCCCTGGAACGTGGTCTTGCTCTCGAAGTCGGCGCTCAAGCGATGTCCTTTGTACGAAGAGGCGGTGTGTAGAGTCTAGCGCGTGCGCCTGATCAAGCCACTGGGGCCTGGGTGACAATGTCTTCGAGGCCCAGCACACGACCGTCCTCGGACAGCACCTCCACCTTGCGCAACGGCTTGAGTGAACGCGCGTCCAGTACTCGCCGCCCTACCGTCTCCGGCTGGGTGTGGGTTTCGCCCCATTGCGCCAGCGTGACCAGCACCGGCATCAGTGCGCGGCCTTTGTCGGTCAACTGGTATTCACTGCGTGCGCCCACTTCGCTGGTTTGCAGCAGGCCTTGTTCGACCATGTCCTTGAGGCGCGTGGCGAGGATGTTTTTCGCCACGCCCAGGCGTTTCTGAAAATCACCGAAACGCGTCACGCCGGCAAACGCATCGCGGATGATCAGCAGCGTCCACCAATCCCCCACCACATCCAATGCGCGGGCGACCGGGCAACCGTCACCTTCCAGGCATTTGCGTTTCATCGTGAGGCCTCCAGGCTGTCAGAAATATTAGGTTGCATTATAGGACCGATGCGCTCAGGATAAAAACAGTTTCATCATTAAACCTAAATCAGCGTACGGAGCTCATCATGGATATTCGTGGAAAAGTGGTATTGGTCACCGGTGCCAATCGCGGCCTGGGCAAAGCGTTCGTGACGGCCCTGCTGCAAGCGGGTGCCGCCAAGGTGTATGCCGGTGCACGGGATGTGGCCAGCGTGAATATTCCCGGCAGCACGCCCATCGCCCTCGACATCACCGACGAAGCCAGCGTGCAGCGCGCCGCCGAGCAATGCAGCGATGTCAGTGTGCTGATCAACAATGCCGGTGCCCTCAAACGCGGCGCTCTGCTGGATGCCGACAGTGTCGAAAACCTGCAGCATCACTTTGATGTGAACACCCTCGGCACCCTGCGCGTGACTCGTGCCTTTGCGCCGGTCCTGGCCAAACACGGCGGCGGTGCGCTGATCAACATCATCTCGGTATTGAGCTGGCTGAGCAGCCCGGGCGCCGGTGGCTACAGCGCTTCAAAATCGGCCCAATGGGGTCTCACCAACGGCCTGCGTGGTGAATTGCGCGAGCAACAAACCCTGGTGATCGGCGTGCACCCCGCCTACATCGACACCGACATGACCGCCGGCATCGAAGCGCCGAAGAGCACGCCGCAGGAAGTGGTTGCACTGACCCTGCAAGGGCTCAGCGAGGGCCGCGAAGAAGTGGTGATCAGTGACATGGGCCACGCAGTGAAGGCGTCGCTGTCCACCGAACGCCCAATCTACCTCAGCCGCTGATCAGCGAAAAATGCGCGCCCACCCCGGCGCGCACGCCCTCACCCACTGCCAAGGCCACAGAGCCTCCGGCGAGCGCCACATCGCCACAGGCAAACACGCCGTCCACCGAGGTCTGGCGTGTTTCGTTGGTGAACAGATACGGGCCCGTGGGGCCATCAACCAACTCGCACCCCAATTGCTCCGCCAGCGGACTGATGCGGGTACGCGACATCGTAAAAATGCCATCGAGCTTGAACACCCGCCCATCGACCAGTTCCAGATCAGCACGCTCGCCGCTGATGCGTTTCACCCCCGCACTTTCCACGCTGACGCCACGCCGGGCCAATTGCGCCTGCTGCTCGGCATCCGGCGTGAACACGCCGTTGGTGAACAAGGTGGTGCTGCCCCAATCCGGCAACATCAACGCGTGGTGCATCGCCAGGGGTGAAGTGGCCAAGACGCCGATTTGGCCCTGGTCCAGCTCATAACCGTGACAGTACGGGCAATGAAACACTCGCGTGCCCCAGCGTTCCTGCAAGCCTTCGATCGACGGCAAGTCATCGACCACACCGCTGGCCAGGATCATGCGCTTGGCGCTGAACGTGCCGTTGCATTGAGTACGCAGGCTGAAACCCTCAGGCTGACGCAGCGCTTCAAGCGCCGTGTCCTGTACCCAGGTTACCGTCGGGTATTCCATCAATTGGCTGCGCCCTTCGGCCGCGATGACCGCAGGTGGCTGGCCATCCTGGCCCAGAAAACCGTGGGAGGTGGCTGCAAACCGGTTGCGCCGAAGCCCGGCATCAATCACCAGCACCTGGCGCCGCGCCCGTGCCAGTTGCAACCCTGCGGACAAGCCGGCATAGCTGCCGCCTACGATAATGACGTCGAACATCATGGCTGTGCTCTCGCTGTGCATGCGCCCTGGTTGTCCGGGCACTTTCACGACACACCATAAGTTACGTAAAAATACGCCGTCAAGAGTCTCGCAACTTTTTAGGTTACGAACGATACTTTGCGTCGAATCGATTTGAGGTTTTTTGATGAGAAACGACACCCGGCTGTCCCGCATGCTCCACGTGCTGATCCACATGGGCCGCCACGAAGAGCGCGCTACGTCGGACACCATTGCACAAATGCTGGGCACCAACCCGGTGGTGGTGCGGCGCACGCTGGGGTTGCTCAAGGAAAAAGGCTATGTACGCTCGGAAAAAGGCCACCAGGGCGGCTGGACCCTGGGCAAACCCTTGAGTGAAATCACCCTGCTGGACATCCACAACGCGCTGGGCACGCCGTCGATCTTTGCCATCGGCCTGTCCACTGACCACCCGCAATGTCTGGTGGAGCAAGCGGTGAACGCGGCACTGACGGACGCGTTCGAACAGGCCCAGGCCTTGCTGCTCAAGCGCCTGGGCGATGTCACCCTGGCGCAGTTGGCCGAAGATTTTGACGAGCGCTACCGCGTGGCCATGCTGCCCTAGCGCTGCGAAGGGATGCGGATATCGCCGTCACGGCATTGGCTTTTCACGCTACGCGGGCAGCCGGCGAAGGCCAGGTCTTTGGTCAGGCACACACGCACTTCCGACAGCACCTTGCCTTTGCAGATCACTGCCAGCCCACGGTTGCCCATGCGCGGGTTGCTTTGCCGAAACAACGCTTCGATCTCGCTGGCCTGCAATGAAGGCGGCGTGTTGAACGGCTGCAGCTGCTGCGGAATGACAACCGCGCCCAGCGCTGCATCGGTTTTTTCCAGGTACGCCAGCGGCTCCAGTCCGCTGCAGGTGCCATGCTTGGCCCATTCGTGCCTGAGCAGCGAACGGGTCGGGAACAGCGTTGCACCCTTGTCGATCTCTTCGCGGTTCAATTGCGATTGCGGCGCACACGAAGCCGGCCACCCTCCCCGTGCGTATTGCGGCCACAAGCCGTGCAACACAAAACCGTAGCCTTTGCCGGAACACTGTTCATTGTCCGGGTGCGTCAGGCAAAACGTCGGCGACCATGACAACGACAACACATAAAAATCAAACGCCCCAGGCGTCCCCTGCTCCCGTGGCGCTGCCATCACACTCGTGGCAATCGCCAGCCACATCAACATCCAGTACTTCATCGGTCTATTCCTTGAGAAAGTCATTCACCCTTCCACCCTAGCCCGACTATTCGGGTTGATGGGGGTTACGGAGTAGCACCCGGTCCAGAATCTTGTCGGTTTTCAACGCTTCGATCGCCAGCGACGGGTGTTCAGCCTCACCCCGGATATGCGCATTCATGCCCAGCACGTGATGCCATTGGATATGCGTGTGGCACGGCACCTCCAGCACTTCGTTGGACTCGCCCTCAAGCCGCAACGGCTGGTCGTCGAACACCGAAAACTGAATGCGCCCGCGGCTGCCGATCAGCTCCACAAGGTCTTCGCGCCGGTCCGCCACAAAGTTCCAGCAGCCCATGCCGAGTGCGCCGCTGGCAAAGCGCCAACTGGCGGTGACGGCGTCCTCGGCGGCATAACGACCCTCCTGGCGCGACGTAAAACCGGACACTTCGACGATATCCCCGGCCAGGTACTGGAACAGGTCAAAGCCATGGCTGGCGAGGTCGGCAAAGTATCCGCCACCGGCGATGGCCGGGTCGGTGCGCCAGTTGGCGGCGTTGGCATCGTCGGCGGCAGCGGGCTTGCACAGGGTCCAGGTGACGTGGCGCAACTCACCGATGCGCCCGTCACGCAGCCAGTCTCGCACGTGCTGGAAGCGTGCCAGCGAGCGGCGGTAATACGAAACAAACAGGTGCAGCCCGGCTTTTTCGAAGGTGCGCTGCATCAGCGCGCTCTGCTCGGCATTCAATGACATGGGCTTTTCGACACAGCAATGCTTGCCGGCTGCCGCCACCATCAGGCTGTATTCCAGGTGACTGTCAGGGGGCGTGGCGATGTACACCGCGTCGACTTCGGGGTCATCGATCAAGGCCTGGGCGTCGGTATAGAAGCGGGCAATGCCATGGCGCGTCGCATAATCGCGCACGGCCTCTTCGCGGCGCCCCATCACGGCCACCAGCGCGGAACCTGGCGCTTTGTAGAAAGCCGGCCCGCTCTTCAATTCAGTGACACTGCCACAGCCGATCATGCCCCAACGTACGGTGTTCATCGGTTTTCCTCGTGCGTTTTCATCGATCGGGCAGTATCCCTGTCTCAGTCGGCACACGCCACCGGCACGGGCTTTTATGAGGCGGGACCATAGCCTTTCTCAAGCCGCTCTCGCGCCTGATCCTTCTCCCGCTCCTGCGCACGCCGTGGTTCATCCTTCTTGTCGCATTCCTTTTTTCTTTCCTCGGCCGTGCTCGCGGAGCTGCAACTGGAATTCCCGTTGCCCTTGGTCAGCACCACCGCAGCCACAACGACAACCACCACGACCGCGGCCAACGCACCGGTCGCGACCGCCTCGGCATAGGTTGTCCTCACCTCAAGCTTGTGCGGGTCCACCGGCGCCAGGTTCCTGGCCTGCATCGTGGCCCACACGGTGTAGCGGTAACCTTGTTCGGGGACGAGCTTGCAGTCGTCGACCGCACGGATCGCGACGAAATCACCGGAAGCGTGCGCGTTGTACCCCTCCACCAACGCCTTGAGCTGCCCGTCTTCCACCTGTTGGGCGGCCTGGCATTCAGGCTCGGTGGCCAAAGGCTTACTTGTCTTGCTCACGGTATCCAGCCAGTGGCTAGCGTCCGCATACAACCCCAGCACGCCACCGCCCTCCGACGCCTTCAGATACAAGCTGAGGCCGCCGGGAAAGCTTTTGGTGGTGCGGGAAAAGTCATCGAGTTGTTCACCGGTGAGCGGTTGATAGAGGGTATAGCCGTAGACTTCAGGCCCTACCACCGCTGGTTTGACGGGCTTTGCGGCACAACCACCCAGCGATGACATGATCATCGCCAGGCTCAATACACTGCACACCATCCTTTGCATGAAACGCCCCAGGGCCGATGGGCGGCTGAACAGCCAGGCGCAAGATTGCACCGAATCCCAGCCGTTGTTTCGGCCCGGTAGCCCTAAACCTTAATGAAGTTTCACGTCGTCACTTCTTTCTCCAGCACCAACGTGATCCCGGTCTTGCCGTAGGCCTTGGACAGCATGTTCATCGCCTTGAAATCGGCAAAGTCCTCACCGTCGTTCGGGTCCATGTAACCGCCCCCCGGCCGCTCCATCACGTAGTGCAGGCCAATCAGAAAGGTGGTGACCACGATCAGCGCGCGACGGTTGGCCGCCAGTGCCGGCGGTGCGCCGTGGATCACCGGGAAACCGGCGCGGATACATTGCTCTTCGCATTGCGGGTAAGCCACCGACAGAGCGCTGGCGATAAAGCCGTCCATATAGATGGTCACGTTCAACCCCAGAGAGCGGGCCGCCAGGGCAACGTTGTGCGGGTAGGAATACCCGGCCTTGGTCGGGTCGAACGGCTTGACCACGCCGCCGGTAATCGCGCCGGACGTGATCTTGTACAGCTCGACCTCACACATGTTGGTTCGTAACGCGTCGGTGGCCGAAAGGCCACCGGGCAAGGTGGTGGCGTCCAGTTCAACGGCGGCGCACAGCAGAGACGCCGCGCCACAGGAGAACCCGAAGGCTTGTTTCTTTTTCGCAGCCGGCATAAGCAACTCTCGATGGGTGTCGTGAGTGCATAACGGCTCAGGAACGGGGTTTATTCCCCGCCACCTGGGGAAGTTTTTCCTTCATCCTGGCTTGCCCGCGCTGGTACAACGCCTCGACCAGTTTCTGTCGCTCGTCCTGGGGCAAGTTGCTCGCAAATTGCGCCAGGGTGCCGTCCACCAATGCCCTGAGCGACGTATCGGCCTCGCGCGCTTTGGCCAGCTCGGTCACCAGCGCGTCGCGGTCCAGGCTCGGCGATTCCAGCTGTTTGATCACGCCAAGGCGTGCCTCGCGGCCGGCCATGATCAGCGGCTGGCTGTCGGCACGGTTCTGGCGCAGCAGTTGGCGCAGTTCCTTGCGCCGCTCGGGCGGCAACTTGATCATCGCCTGGCGCAGGCCATGCTGGTTGACCACCGCTTCGGCGGGCTTGGCCGCTGTCGTCCAGTGGTACAAGCCACCGCCGACGCCGCCGATCAAAAACACATTGAGCAAGACCGAGACGACCAACCACGGCTTGAGGGATTTGGGGGTCATTGCTCGGTTTCCTCGGCGTTGACGGTGAAGACGACGTCGGCGTCGCCCTGATCGAAGACGCTGGGCAGCACTTCGGATGACGACATCGGCAGCGGCACGCTCAGCGACGCCACCAACACCCCGGCCGCGATGCCGGCGATGCCCACCCCCACCAGGCCGGCAGGTGACAACCAACTGGCGTAGCGCGACCAGAATGACGCCCGGCGCGGCGCCGACTGGCGAATCTGTCGGGCCAGCGCCGGGTCGGCGAACACCAGTTGATGGCTGTCCAGCTGGGTATCCAGCCAACTGGCTTCGCGCAACGCCTCGCGGGCGCTGGCGTTGCCGTTATCGAGCAGCGCCTGGGCGGCGGCTTGTTCGGCGATGGGCCAGCGGTGCAGGCTGGCCCCGTAGGCATCAGCCAGATGAGCAAATCGTTCGGGCGTCATGGTTTTTCCCTTCCTGGGCGGGCAAGCCCTGGTGTGTCGGCAAGTTGATTGCGCAACTGGCGTCGGGCCCGCGACAGCAGGCTCTCCAGTGCCTCGACGCTAATATTCATCAGGGCCGCGGCGTCGATGTTCGACAGCTCCTGGTAATACTGCAGCACAATGGCTTCGCGCTGGCGCTCGGGCAAGGTCGCCAACGCGGCGGCCATCCTCGCACTGCGGTCGGCGGTTTCCAACTGCTCATCAAGGGACGGTGCGCTGTCCGCCAGCTCCAGCACTTTGTCCTCGTCCAACGGGCGCTCTTTGCGACGACGCAAGCGGTCGTGGCACAGGTTCAGCGCCACCCGGTGCAGCCAGGTGTCAAACCGCGCTTCGCCAGGACGCCAGTTCGCCGCGTGGCGCCAGATCCGCAAGAAGCTTTCCTGGGCCACGTCCTTGGCCTCGTCGGCATCGCCCAGGATCCGACCGGCGAGCGCCAGCAGACGCGGCAGCTTGCGCGTCACCATCTCGTTGACGGCCGCAGGTTCGTTGTTGCCGATACGTGCCAGTAGCTCAACGTCCGGATCAGTGTCTTTCAATCGGGTAATACTCGGTCCGGAGGCTAAGTTTCAGGGTTCAGCGGATCCAATGCCCTTCGCGCCAGTACCAGTTCGGCCCATGGGATTCCCAATGGCCGGGCTCCCAGCGCGCGTTGCGCATCACCGGCTGCCAGTGTCCTGGCACCCAGGCATAGGCACCGCCTTCCCAGCGCCAGTGCCCACGGTCCCAGGCGTAGCCCGGGCGTTCGGCGGGTATCACTTCAACGCGCTCGGCCGGTGGGGCCTGGCGAATGATGACTTCGGTCTGGGCAAACGTCGGGGTGCTGACAAACGCGGCGAGCGCCAGCGGGGCAAGCAAGACAAGGCGCAATTTGGCCAGTGGTTTCATGGCAACTCCTCATACGGCGAGCGAAAGTGCACGCTGCTGATGGGTTGAACGCCAGGTACGGGAAGAATCCGTCGCGAACTCCGCAGATTTTTTCACGCCGTGCGTAAGAGGAGTATTGCTCAGGGGATGAAGGGGCTTGATGAAATGTTTGAAAGCATTGCGACGGATATTCCAGGGTGGCGGCGTTCAACCTGTAACGCCGAACACACCAAGAGGAAACATCATGTCCCGTCGCCTATCCATGCTGGTTGCCGCCCTGCTGATCGTAAGCCTGAGCGGCTGTGTGATCCTGCCGGAACATCGGCATTGCTGCTGGCGCTACTACGGCGCGGTCTCGACCCAGGCCGACACCGCCGTGTCATGACGCTTAGCCGACGGCTGCAAACCCGCGGCGCCCGGCCTTGATCTCGGTGCGCAGCTCGCCAATCAGGTTTGAGATGGAACGGATGCTGTCCAGGCCTTCGGGCGAGACGCGGGTCAGCAGCAGCTCGACGCGCCCGGTCTGCGGCTCGAACACGCTGATGCGCAGCGAACCGTCGCTGTTGAGGCTGCAATCACAGGACAGCGGCAGGAAGCCTGACGCCATGATGCGACTGAATTCAGTGATCGAAATCATCATAAGCCCCCGTCCCTGGGCCCTGCCCTGTCGGTGTGATGGAACCAGAGTAGATGAGCTTGCGACCCTGGCGTAACAATTAATGCAAAAGTGTTAGCTACCACGCATTTTGCCCCGTAAACGCTGGTGCGTTGGCGCCAGGAACCCGGCACTCGACCTCTCGTCCGGTGCGCTGGCGAAGGCTTGACTCACGGGCCGGTTCAAAAGACGCTCATGGCATTTCGCCCCTACTTCGAGCAGCCCACCCATGAGCATCGCCCCACCGAGCCAGCCCGACAGCGACGTCTACAAAACCCTGCTGGAGTCGACCAAAGCCATCCCCTGGCGCATCGACTGGCAGACCATGACCTTCAGCTACATCGGCCCGCAGATCGAAACACTGCTGGGCTGGACCCCGCAAAGCTGGGTCAGCGTGGATGACTGGGTCGAACGCATGCACCCCGATGACCGCGAATACGTGGTGAATTTCTGCGTGTCGCAGTCCCGCGCCGGCGTGGACCACGAGGCCGACTACCGGGCGCTCACAGTGAACGGCGACTACGTGTGGATACGCGACGTGGTGCACGTGGTGCGCAAGGACGGCGAAGTCGAAGCGCTGATCGGCTTCATGTTCGATATCAGCGAGCGCAAGAAGACCGAAGAGCACCTGATCCGCCTGCAAAAGCAGCTTGAGGAATATTCCTACCAGGACGGCCTGACCGGCATCGCCAACCGACGCATGTTCGACATGGTCTTGGAACGCGAATGGGCCAGCGCCCAGCGCAGCCAGTTGCCGCTGTCGTTGATCATCCTGGATATCGATTTTTTCAAGCAGTACAACGACCACTACGGGCATATCAAAGGCGATGAGTGCCTGCGCCAGGTGGCGCGCACCTTATCGCTGGCGGCCAACCGGCCACGGGACTTCATTGCGCGCATCGGCGGCGAGGAGTTTGTGTGGTTGCTGCCGGAGACCGATGCCGCCTCGGCCAGACAGGTCGCGCAACGCTGCCTGCACTTGATTTGCCAGCAGCAGATCGAGCACGGTTTTTCACCGGTGTCGAAACTGCTGACCCTGAGCCTGGGCGTGGGCACCCATCTCGTCACGCCCGACAGCGCGATGCTGGGGTTTGTCGAGGAGGTGGACAAGTTGCTGTACCAGGCCAAGCGCAACGGCCGCATGCGTGCAGAGTTCGCCGACGTGGAAGTTTGACGTTTGAGTCAAATTGCAGGCAAAAAAAATCCCAAGTAGCTGATGGAAACTTGGGATTTAAAAATGCATAAACCGTGGGAGGTGAACGCCCGGCTATAGTACCGATTGTAAAAACCTGTAACAAGATTATTTTAATCCTTTCGTCGGATTAAAAGTCGCGTAAGTCATTCAATAACCACACATTTTTTGAGGTAGCCCGAAGCACTTGTGCCACTTTTTGGTGCAAGTACCGCGACTATCACCTGACACTTCGTCGGTATATATCCGCTGTATAAATAAGGTTATTGATTATAACGGCGCGACACTTTCGGACTAACGCGCCTTAAGTTGCTTGCACGCCTCGGGCGGCTGGAGGTTGGCCGGCAAGGCCGCACGGGCCACGCTTTCGATATGTTGGCAAAGGGCCAGGCGTTCGGCGGCCTCCTCCCGCTCCTGATCAACCCGCGCATTGAGCCGTACAAAGTAGAAGCCCAGCAAAACCGCGACGCACAGCACCCCGATCACAAAGTAGCGAAAGCTGTTGGAGGACGGGGCTTCGGGTGGGTTCATGGCACTACAGCGCCCTGCTCTTCTGGTAACGAACGTCGTCGCCGTCGACCTGATCCACCACCGACCAACCGAGGCGTTGGTAAAACCCGTTGGCGCGGATTTCATCGCGCCCGTCGGTGACCAGGAACAACGTGTCATGGCGTTCAAACAAGGCTGCCTCGGCAACCGTCATCAATTGGCGGCCGAGCCCTTGGTTCTCATAGGCCGGCCGCACGAACATCGCAAACACTTCGCCACCGTCCAGGTCGACCATGGAAAACCCGGCAGGCTCGCCATTGACCTCGGCGATCCACACACAGGGCGCTTCACGGATGCTGTCCGCCAGCCCATCCGGGGTAATGCCCAATTCGGCCATTTGTTCCCGGCTCAGGTGGTTCTGCACCACCGAGGTACGAATCGCAAACAACGTGTCGATGTCCTGCGGTGTCGCCTGCCGTATCCGCGTATTCATGGGCGCTTCCTCCGTTGAAGCACGCGATTGTATGCAAATAGAAACATATGCATTGTCGTGGTTTTGTAAAAAGCGCGCGATTACAGGGATTCAGTGTGCTGCTGGCGGCGGAATTGCCCCGGCGCCAAGCCGTGTGCCTTGCGGAAACAGCGGGAAAAGTACGCCTCATCGGTGAAGCCACAGCGCTGGGCGATAACGCCGATCAACTGCGCACTGTTGAGCAACAAGGTACGCGCCAGTTGCATGCGACGGTCGAGCACCAGTTGGGAGAACGGTTTGCCGGTCTCCTTGCGCAACAAGTGAGTGAGGTAATTGGGCGACAGGAAAGCCGCGGCGGCGGTGTCTGTCAGGTTGAGGGTGGGTTCGTGCAGGTGCTCGCGGATATGCCCCTGCACCCGTGCCAGCGCGTCCTTGCGCCCGCGCCGGGTGGCGTTGCTGGCGGCAAATGCCTGCAGCGGCTCGGCGTAGGCCTGGCACACCAGGCCGATCAGCTGGAACAGGTAGCCCTTGAGGCGCTCGCGCGCGCCGAAGGTGCGGTGGGCGTCGAGGGCACGCATCTGGGTGAGCCAGGTTCGCACTTCTTCGAAGGCCGCGTCGTCGAGGATGAAGTCCAGCTGTTCCTGGAAGCGAAACGGTGCCAGTTCTGGCGCCTGGCCGATGGGGATGTCTTCCAGGTCCAGTGGGTCGCACGTCAGCTGGGGCAGGAAAAACGCCTGGCTGAAGTTGATCAGCATGAACTCGCCATCCTCGGGATGAGGGATCACGTGCAGGCGATGGGGCAAGATGAACGCCAGGGCCTTGTGCGGAAACGGCCGCACCGCGCCGCCGATATGCTGCACGGTGTCGCCGCCGAGGTTGATCTGGATCTGGAAATACTCATGGCGATGGGGGCTGGTCAGCGCCGCCCGCCCGCGTTTGTCGCGGATATAGAAGTCGGGGCGGTCGCTGCGTTGTTCCATGCCATAGGTGGTGACGCGGGTGCCTGGCATAACAGTCTCTCGGGTGGCCTGGGCACCACTTTAGCCTCAACCCTGGCTGAGGGTGAAACGCAACTCGCCAATGCCGTCGATGCCGGCCGTGAGCACATCCCCCGGCTGCACGGCACCCACACCTGCGGGCGTACCGGTGAAAATCAGGTCGCCCGCCTTGAGCGCCACGGATTTGGACGCGTGGCTGATCACTTCGCTGACGGACCAGATCAGGTCGGCCAAGTCACCCACTTGGCGTTGTTCGCCGTTGACCTTGAGCCAGATTTTCCCCGTGGAGGGATGGCCGATGGCACTCACGGGCCGCAAGGCGGTGGTCGGCGCCGACTCATCAAACGCCTTGGCCCAATCCCACGGACGGGAGAGTTTTTTCGCCTGGGCTTGCAGGTCGCGGCGGGTCAGGTCGATGCCAACGCCATACCCCCAGATATGCGACAACGCCTCTTCAGGGCTGATATCCACCCCACCCTTGCCGATGGCCACCACCAGTTCCACTTCATGGTGCAGGTCGGCGGTCAGCGGCGGGTAAGCGATCACCCTTTCGGCGGGCACGACGGCATCCGCCGGTTTCATAAAGAAAAACGGCGGCTCGCGGTCTGGGTCATGGCCCATTTCCCGGGCGTGCTCGCTGTAGTTGCGTCCCACACAAAATACCCGGCGCAGCGGGAAACGTGCGTCGCTGCCCTGGATGGCAAGGGAGGGAATGTGCGCGGGGGTGAATACGTAATCAGTCATGGCCTGTGCCTCTTCGTTTACCTGGCGCCAGTATGGCGAGGGGCACGAGGGCAAAGTTGGACAGGCTTACGCAGATTTTGCACTGGCCGGTGCTTTGCGAGAGGCCATCATTTACGCGCTACTTTGTACCGCAGGCAATCCTGGTAAAAGCTCTGGCGAATCGCCTCGGGTTTCAGCCGGGAACGGCTGTCATAGGTCTGCTCGGTGATGCCCATGGCCATCATGCGCATCCACGATTTGCTGAACTTGATGGTCTGGATCTTCTGCCGCGCGGCATACAGCGACACGCCCGACAGCTTGAGTTCCTGAGCCCTGGCGGCCGTGCCAGCGCCCCAACTGCACATGTACTTGTCACCCTCGCGCAGCTCCCGTGCCTGCACGGCAGCCGCGCCGCCTGCCAGGGAGCAGGCGATCAGCATGATTCCAACAGTGCGCATTTGCATCCCCACCTAACCACCTGAAAATAAAAGCGATTCTGGCGAGGATTTTGTTACAAAGGGGCCATTAAATTGCCTTATCGGCGCATTTTTACCACTGATAGGTCGCACTCGCCTGCACGGTGCGCTGCGAGCCGTACCAGCACCACGAGTACGAGTAGCACGAGGCCACGTACTCTTTATTGGCCAGGTTGGTGGCGTTCAATGCCAGGCGCAGGTTGTCTTTGAGGCTGGTGATGTTCGGGATGTCGTAATGCACCGCCGCGTCGAACAAGGTGTAGCCCGGCACTTTCAGGGTGTTGGCAGTATCGCCCCAGGACGACCCGACATACCGCGCACCAGCGCCCGCACCAAAGCCTTTCAGGCTGCCGTCATGGAAGGTGTAGTCCGCCCACGCCGACGCGGTATGGCGCGGCACGCCGTAGGTGGTGGTGCCCTCGGCGGCGATGGCCGGGCCTACGCCCACATCGCTGATCGGCGCATAACGCACGGTGCTGTTGGACTTGCTGATGCGGTTGTCCAGGTAGGCATAGGCGGCGGTGATGTCCAGGTTGTCATTGAGGCTGGCCTTGCCTTCGAGCTCAAAGCCACGGGACTGCACTTCGCCATCCTGGCTTTGGCAGCGGCCGGTGCCGCACAGGTGCGTCGGGTCCGGGTCGGTGGTGAGCACGTTGGTCTGGCGCAGGTCGAAGATCGCGGCGGTGATAAAGCTGTTGCTGCCAGGTGGCTGGTACTTGATGCCCACTTCATACTGCTTGCCTTCGGTAGGCTTGAACACCGAACCTCCATACCCCGTGCCCGATTGCGGCTGGAACGACTCCGAATAGCTGGCGTACGGCGCCAGGCCGTTATCGAACAGGTAGACCAGCCCCACGCGGCCGGTAAAGGCCTTGCTGTCCAGGGACGATTTGGCCTTGGCACCGGTGCTGAGGGTCTGCGTGCTGTTGTCGGTGCTGGCCCAGTCATAGCGGCCACCCAGCAGCAGCACCCACTTGTCCCACTTCATCTGCTCTTGCAGGTAAACGCCGGTCTGCTCGCTGCGCGACGTGCCGTCGGTGGTATACGCGGGCACCGGAACCGCCGCGCCGTACACCGGATTGAATATATCCAGGGTTGGGCCCGCGGTGTACACGCCGGAGCCCTGCTTGGTGTCGGTGCTGGTGTTTTGATAGTCGAGCCCCATCAGCAGCGTGTGCTGCAGCGGGCCGGTGTCGAATTTGGCTTGCAGCTGATTGTCGAGGGTGTAGGCATCCATGTCGACGTCAGCGGCAATGGTAGAGCGTCGGATGGTGCGGTAATCCGCCATCAGGTAGTTGTTGTAGAGACTGCGGTACTGGCCTTCGCTGCGCAGGTAGCGCGCGTTCTGGCGTACGGTCCACACATCATCGAAGTGATGCTCAAAGGCGTAACCGATGGAGTAATACTCACGGTTGCTCTGCTCGAAGTTCTTCTCGCCGTCATAGAAATCCACGTCGATGCTGCGCCCGGTCGGGCTGTGCAACACCGATCCCCAGGCCGGCACCGAACCGTAGGACGCGCCCTTGGGGTCCTTCTGAAAGTGCCCGAGCAGCGTGAGCGACGTCGCCTCGTCCGGGCGCCAGGTGAATGCGGTGGACAGCGACTGACGGCGGGTCTCGGTGTGATCCACTTGCCCATCTGCATCGTCGAAAAGCCCGGCGACGCGGTAGGAATAAACGCCCTGATCATCGATCGGCCCGCTCAGGTCGAAGGTGGTGCGCTTCTTGTTGAAGGTGCCGTACTCCACGCCGACTTCATGAAACGGCGTATCCAGCGGGCGCTTGGTGACCATGTTGATCACGCCGCTGGGCGTGCCCTGCCCGTACAGTACCGACGCCGGCCCGCGCAGCACTTCGACGCGCTCCAGGTCGAAGGCGTCCTTTTGCGGCAACGCATCGCGACTGGACGGCATGCGCAGGCCATCCAGATAGGTGGCCGGGGCAAAGCCACGGATAGTCAGTTGGTCCAGGCGCGATGCCGTGGCACCACGGGTTTCCGGGATCACGGCGGCGCTGTAACGCAGGATCTGGTTGAGGCTCTCGGCGTTCTGCGCGCGCATCTGGTCCTTGGTGACAATCGAGATCGACTGCGGGGTTTCGATCAACGCGGTGTCGGTCTTGGTGCCCGACAGGCTGCGCGTCGCCACGTAGCCGGACACCGGCCCGGTGGGGCTTTCGGCCTGGTAGGCGCCGCTGATGGTGGTGGCCTGCAACTCCATGGCCCCGCCGTTATCCGGGATCGGCTCCAGGCGGTAACGGTCGGCGGAAATCTTCAGGGCCTGCAGGCCACTGCCGGCGAGCAACTGGTTCAGCGCCGCGTCGGTGTCGTACTGCCCGCTCAAGCCATTGCTGTGCTTGCCCCGCGCCAGGCTCGCATCAAACGCCAGCACGAGGTTGGCCTGCTCGGCCAGGCTGTTGAGCGCCTGGCTCAGATCACCCGCAGGAATCGAGAAGCGGCGCAGCGCGCTGCTGCTTTCTTCGGCAAAGGCAGGTTGAACAGACAGCAACGGCACGGCGGCAAAGGCGAACGCCACTGACAGGGCCAGTGGGTGCAAGGGACGAGCAAGGCGCGACATGGGAAATCCTGCGTAATAGAGGTTCTATTAACCATGACGGCCAGGTCGGAAAATCGGGCAAGGATGAGAGCCATTTTTATTTGCGCGGCTTTTCGCTATGAGCCGGATCGCTTTTTTTCGTAATCTCCTGGGCTAGTTTTTCGCGGTTTTTTCCCGCTCTACGTCATCCCATTCTGATTTTTTCAACCGTTCATCCCGCCGCTTTTTGCTGCGGCAGACTCCGACGCCTTGCCCTTCGACGAGACGTCACGGATGACACACACCGCCCACATTGCCTTTATCGAACACGAGCTGGATGGCTTCCATCAGAGCCTGGCGGAGTATCGCCAGCAGATGGGCGCCTGGTACGCGCAGGCGTTGGA
>NZ_JACAOY010000016.1 GCF_013385985.1 Pseudomonas sp. B6002
TGGCGGTGAAGGAGAGATTCGAAAGTACCCGCACCCGCAATCTCGCAACCGAGCCCCCAGAATACAAGGGTTCCAGCGGTGCCAACTGCGCAAAAGCATTCCCACGCCATTCCCACGAGCATCAGCATACACCTCTATACGCGTGCGCATCACACGTACAGGGGGCTGAAATTCGAAATCTAGAGGGGGGGCAAAAAAAGAGTAACATAAGTAATCTTGACCGTTTCTTACGTTCAAGCCATTGAAATTAAAGGTTTTTTCAATGCCTCAAAAAGGTAATTTTCAAGTAATATTGAAGTAATCTGATTACTCTTTATAAATGTAATTCTCACGCCTATAAAAATCCTTTAAAAACAATAGATTGCTAAAAAATTACCTTTTCGATTACTTCTCTGTTACTCCTTTTTGTAATACCCAACCCCACGGAATACGTGGCCTCCAGCCCATTACCCAGTCGTGGTTACTGAAATTACTCTTTTTGAAATCCCCCCTTACCTATACAGCAAGACCTCACCTAAATGTCAGTTATCGTCCAAAAGCAGTCATTCAATGCTCTATAAAATCGGGGGATTCAGATGGACATGGAGACCCTGTACACAAACGCACAAACGCATCACAGATGCAGTGACGCTATTACCGCAGCCCTAAGTTATCCTACGCACATATTGAGGCGAGAACTGGCGTCGGAACCGATGTGGATCGAGAGTTCCGAAAGTCGACGACTATGAAAATAGCCCCCCTCCCTCGAGAGAGGCCTGATAAAATCGCCAAGCAGCAGTAGCAAACTTTTGAGTGTTAGCGATACTCTATAGGATACATTCCATCAAACTGGTGATTAGATTCAAGTATGAAAAGCCTCAGCCTTTCCATCTGCTCTTCTAAGTCCAAGCATTTCAAGTCAGCAACATAATTAGACGTATAGTACTGTGCTACTTTAACCTTGCTCGCCTCTTTTACTTCTCCTCCCTTGGTTTTGTTATATTTTAGAAGATTAGACCATCGTCCACGGCTTTCTAGTGATTTCGCTGAAGGATGGACCGCGAGAACAGCTGCCTCTACAAATGTTTCATCTAAGTAGTTCTCAACCTCTCGCCCCTTTGTAACCCACGCAAATCCGGGGCCAAGGTCGAACTCCTCTTGCAGCCGCTGCTTAGTCAAGGACAACTTGGCGTGAGCGCTAGATTTATCACTATCAAACATTATTACGGAATGTCTGTTAAGCTTTCTAATACTTATAAAATCTTCAAGCCGTTCTTGCTCATCGTTATCCAACGCCGTCAAATGACTAAATAGTCGACCGCCATAAAACATTATTGAATAGTGCACACCTTCCACAAAACTATCGACAAGCGAGGCGATCCAATAATTTAAGTAAATCCTATCGGAAGGTCCTTCAACCCAAATAACACAGTTAGCCTGCAAAATATCGGATGCCTTATACCCAAGGTTACTGCAAATTTCTGAACGTTGCTTGGTACTGGATATAGCCTCAACTTCAGTAGCCCCCTCGACTTGCGTGACATGAAAAATTTCTGCCTCTACAGCATCTAATAAATGCGCAGAATGAGTGGTGAAAAAATATTGATTATTAGTTTTATTATTTAGGTATGCTACCAACTTCCGCTGAAGCAAGGGATGCAAATGCAGCTCGGGCTCTTCTATACATAATATACTGTCCTCGAGCAGAGTAGCGGCCGCTGCAAGTATAATAACCTCATGCACACCGGTCCCCAAGGATTCTAGCGGCAACGTTTTACCGTCCATATGAACGAGTATCATATCTCGATCATGAGGTATCTCTATTGAAGCGCTTAGATTTTCTAGCACATCGGATAAGAAATTATTTATTGCGATAAATTTTAGCTTGTCTTTCTGAAGTTCTAAAGTTGGGTTCTGAATTTTCGCCAAGCGTTCGATTATCCCTTCTCCGCTGAAATCTGCGGCCTGACTCCCCGACGCTCCAATTTTCCTTATTGCAGGAATCACTTCAATCTTTGGCACAGTATCTGGAGAGTAAGCAAGCGCTAACATTGTTTCAGGAAACCAATGAGCTTGTAAGCTCCCGCCACTCTGATTAGTTAAACCCATCCATAAAAACCGCCATTCATTGGCATTAAGTATCCCCCCAACCTCGTCTCTATCATAAACCAAGGTAAACTTTTTACTTACATCATCATATAGATAAACAAACCACAATCTCATCCCATCATTAAACGCTGGACTCATCAGTACTTTTTTCGCTGACTGTAAATTTTGCTGAGAGGCTCCGTAGATAATTTTTTTCCAAATATAATCATCAACTTCAGAAAATTGCAAATTAAACGCGACTCTACGACCGACCTTGCCTTCTGAAATATGCTCATCTATCGCAGGTAGTTTAATAGCGTCGCTTATCTTCTCGCCTTTTACTCCACGCAAAAGAGCAGGATAGTAATGAAAAAGAAAGTTGATAATGTTAGATTTTCCAATATTATTTTGACCTATAATAAAATTTACTTTTTTTAAGGGCGCCAACTTAATAAGCTTATCCCCAACACTTCGATACCCCGAAAAACCAAATCCCTTTAGCAACATATCACTCTCAGCCTACTTATTAATTTAATTATAACAACTCTTCCGCTTTATTAGACTTATGTAAATCTCACTCTGCGATCCACCACGCAGTGCTTGTGAATTGCTGGAAGTCGTATCAATCCTAATGGTGCAATCGCATTACTGGGTATTGAAATTTCCCCAAGCTAAGAACCCGGTTCGATTCGCCCACCTTCACATACTGCATTCTCTCTAGACCTCCACAGGTACGGATTCACCGTCAAGCCCGATTGATGATCGTTATCGTAGTCTTGAAGTGTCGTCGCAACAGCGCGCACGCGCAACAGCTAGCGAACCTCCGCCAGCTCCTTCTGAATTTACGGCTTTTCATATTCACCAACGGGAAAGAGGTTAGGAAGGTAGGTTTTTTACCTGTAGCTCTGAAAGTCTGGTCTGTTATGGCTTCGCGGAAGGTTCGCAAGGTTAGCTTTTCGGTTAGGTCTGGTTATCTCCTACCTTTATTAGGGTCAAATATTCAATATATAAAATCCTTTATAAACAGTATCTTACGAATCACTAACCTTTAACCTAACCCATCAAAGTTAGGTCGCAAGCCCAACAAACACGGGCCCTGCACCCCACCCCCCCCCCTTTCAAAATAAAACTAACCTTTTTCCCGAAGCACCTATTGAATTCAACGGTTCGTGCACTCTGATAAGAGTTGCGCAATACATCTACCCTCGCAGGGTTCCGCAGGTTTAAGCACCCTCCAAAATGCCAAGCAAGCTCCCAGCCTGGGCTACCGAGATTAGTCCGCAGGAGTGCAGAAAAACCGACACCTTTAGCCCGCAGGCGAGGTGGGGGGACGACGGCGCGCGCCAGGTGCAATGCCACTCCAGCGAACGGAATGTGGCACGCCAACTCCCCGGAGCATTTTCAACAGAGCGTCGTATCTGTCTAGTCTCCCAGACAACCCTGATACCGTATTCATACACAGTATTTGCACAGCGGATTTGCCTTCATGAACTTCGATCAGGCCAAAGTTCTCAGACTTCAGCAGTCGCACTCGACCCTCGACGACCACGACTTCCGAATGCAAAACCCGGAGGCGCACCGGAAAACACTTCGCTCGATGTCAGCGACATTGGCAACAGGGGGCTGATCGACCAGCTCAAAAACCTCGAGATGAAAAAGATCGCAGATGCAGCGTACTGGCACGCTGTAGAAGCGATCTTGAGCTTCCATGATCGATATCGGAGATCTTCGAGTTGTGAGGTTGTGAGAGCGAGAACCGGTGGGCTACGAGGGACAATCAGCCTTACAATCTATGTTGAAGCAACTGATGAGCCCCCTGGTCCAACCAACGTGTATAACGGGAAGGTTTACCCAGACGCGAATGGAGCAGACCTTGCGCTGAGCATGATGCGAGAAATTGTTAGGATCACTGGCCTTTTTTTGACGACGCCTGATGGACTACAGTACAAACTGGTCGAGACAGCACGCATTACAGATGGTAGGACTTATGAGCCACCCCAAGATCCAGAAAACTTAGCGGGCTCTGATCGATATTGCACAGATCGCCCAAGAGTGTCGCGACCGTCGAACATTCGAAAGCTAATTGAGCTGGCCAGATTCTGTACCTGCCCCTCCTGCCTTGGTCGGTTTGGGCAGAGTGAAGACTGCACAACGTGCTCAGAAAAAGGTTTTGTGAAAGAATAATAATGTGCTGGACAACGACAAATACAAAAAAGTAGAAAAAAACACTCAAACACAATCAAGGCTAACAATGAAAAACTTGAGAAGTTATGACCCCATATGGATGGGCACCCTTACTGGCTTGGCGGCTTTAATCCTATGGTATTTTTCGAGCCTCGCAATCGAAAAGTCAATTACTCCTTCTGCAGATAAAATCTGGCCATTTATCTCTGCTGGGCTTGGTGCTTTTTCTGGCTCTTATTTCGCTTACCTGTTCAGGAAACACGAAGAAAAGCAGGCAAGTAAAAACAAAATAAAACTCGCGTTAGACGCGTGCCTTTTTACGTCAATTCGGCAATACAATGCCATGTACCAAATGAAAAACTATTTTGACCATTATCCGGGGGACCTTGATCAAGCGTTCTCAATGAGCGCTGTAAAATTTCCAGATTATAAAGACGCACGAATCGATTTCGACAGCTTAAATTTCTTAAATGACTTCGATGAAATTAGTCACCTCATCGACTTAACAATAGAACAAGAACGATTTGAACAAACCATTGTAAGCATGGAAATGAGAAATAGTTTCCATGCCGAAAAACTTCAACCTGCACTTGAAAAACATGACATTAACGGCCGCGAGCTTCCGCTAGAAAAGATCGAGCAATTAATTGGCCCACTTATCTTTCATACCGCATTAAGAAATGCCAAACAAACTTATGCACTTCTCTGCGAAAATTTAAATTCAAATCATAAACTTCATCAAAGCACTTGGAATATCGCAAGGAGATTATTCCCCGACAGAGCATTCTTGAAGCCCTCGCCACTGCCACCACCGATCATAGATAGTCAGCGAGGGCAATAATCCACTACTGCAACCGAGGAGAAATTCTTCGACAGGAAAAAGCCACCTCTAGGGTGGCTTCTTACAATGGTATTTCACTTTGAATCAATTCAAAACAACCCCCCCAATGCATCGGGCTCCCAATTCAAAATGATCAGCTCCCCGCTGACCTCCGCTCTACCCTGCCGCTGATTAGCCGTGCTATATCGGATATCCACCATTTCGAAGTGGAACCCATCAAACACACGTCGAATATCAGGATGATCGTTGATGCTGACCATCACCTTGCCTTTACAGCGCCGCATGAACTCGGCCATACGCTCGTAGTTTTCGAAAGGGAAATCCACACCATAGCCGGCGGTCTGCCAGTAAGGCGGATCCATGTAGTGGAAGGTATGCGGCCGGTCGTACCGCTCCGCGCATTCCAGCCAGCCCAGATTCTCTACGTAGGTGCCTGAGAGGCGCTGCCACGCGGCGGATAGGTTCTCCTCAATCCGTAGCAGGTTGATCGCCGGACCGGTGGTGGCTGTGCCAAATGTCTGCCCGCTGACCTTCCCCGCGAACGCATGGTGCTGCAGGTAGAAAAACCGCGCAGCCCGTTGAATATCAGTGAGTGTTTCAGGCCTGGTCATCTTCTGCCATTCGAACACCTGTCGAGAGCTGAGCGCCCACTTGAACTGGCGCACGAATTCCTCGAGGTGGTTCTGCACAACGCGGTACAACGTCACCAGGTCGCCGTTGATGTCATTGAGAACCTCAACCGGCGCGGCCTGGGGCCGCATGAAGTAAAGCGCGGCACCGCCGGCAAAAACCTCGACGTAGCATTCATGGGGTGGAAACAGTGGAATTAGACGATCTGCCAGGCGACGCTTGCCGCCCATCCACGGGATTATCGGTGTGCTCATAAGTGATCCTTGTTTCGACAATTGGATTCGCTTAGGCTTCGCACCCCCTGCGCAGTGGGGCGAGGCCTTGGTTGGAGCACTCGGCGTGTTCGAGTGTTTCAGCGTCGAACCGGTGTTGACGCACCGGTTCGTCGCCTCGTTTGCTGCGCAGGGGGTTTTAGGCCCCCACGGGAATTTCATAAGGTTTGAAGCGCACGACCTCCTCCCCAAGCCAGTCATTCACCTGCGCCATACGCGCTTGAATCGGCTCCAGTTCATTGGCCGCATAGATCTGCGCCGCCTCCCTGATCGACCCAAACCCACCAGCGTTCTGCGGCACGATGCCCATCAATTGCGGCGGAATGCGCAAGCTGGCCAGCACGTCGTCGCGGGTCTGGTTTTTGATTGAGTTGAATTCGTCCTTGGCTGTCACTTCGCTGACCGGGATGATCTGCAACCCGTCCTTTTTTCCATTCGGCGAGTAAACGAAGAGGTTGCGGAAGTTGCCCGGCCCCTTGGAATCCTTGAGCGCCTTGCGCAGTGAATCGACATCCGCTTCGTTCTGCGCGGCGTCGGTCATGTAGAGGATGAAGCCGGCATGGCTGCCGTTCTCGTAATACTTGCGGCGAAACAGCGTGGCCGATTCATTCAGCAACGCCGACTGCAAGGCGCTGATCCACTCGGGCAGGCCATACACCTCCTGATGCAGATCCGATTCCCGCAGATGAAAAACGGTGCCCGGTTCAAATTCGTGCTCTTCCTTCCAGCCCTGGACCATGAACTGCCGGCCGTCCTTGCCCGAGCGCATGTACTTCGCCAGCGGCGGTACCAGCTCGTGCACCGGGCCGAGCATCGAGCGCCGTCCCTCCAGATAGCCGTTACCCAGGCACAGGAAGTCCAGGGCGAACTGTTCGAACGCTGCCCGCGACAGCAGCCGGTGTGGAATGAAGGTTTTACTCAGCAAATTGCGCTTGAACATCAGTCCCGAGTGAAGGTGCACGCTGGACCCCACAGACCGTGCCAGACCGTCCAACGACAACGGCGGCTCGTACCAGCGCCCGTTAAACCAGCACTCCAGATAATCAAACACCTCCCGGCCACTCAACACCGGTGACGGATCGCCGAAGCTGAAAGCATCCATCTTGCTTTCACTGCGCGGAATGAACTCCTGCGTTGCAACTGTGGAAGCCTGGGCCACTTGCTTGGTATTTCTGCGGCGGTTCGACATCAAAAAATCTCCATCCGCCCGGTATTGGCAGTGGTCTGCCCCTCCAGCGGTTCGTTGTGCAATGCGTGAAAGAGCGCCCACGCCAAGTCGGCGTGGCCGGTGTTGTCGTTGCGGCCGGCGGTGTAGGTGAATTGGCGACCGCCTGCGGTGATGGTCTTGCGGATCGCCATCAATGACTGCGCCATGTCGGTCCAGCCGGCGTCGAACTCCAGCCGGCCCCGGTGGATCACGTCGTAGGCCTTCAGCACCAGGCGGGTCTTGACCTCAGGCGAATAGCTGAACGTGGTGACATTGGGGAAGAATTGGCGCACCAGCTGCGCCACGCCGCTACCCAGACCGGTGACGTCAATCCCGATGTACGTCACCCAATACCGATCGCAGACGGCTTTGATCACGCTCGCCTGCGCCGCGAAGTCCATGCCTCGGAACTGGTGACGCTCCAGTACCCGGAACTTGCCCCCTGGCACCAGCGGCGGCGCGACCACCACCAGGCCCGAGCAATCGCCAGTTTCCGCTGGGTCATATCCCACCCACACCTGGCGATCACCGAAAGGCCGCATGGCAAACGGCTTGTAGTCCTCGGCCCACTCGACCCAGCTGTCGACCATGCAGGGCTGCAACACTGTCAGCGGGAAAATACTCGCGCCGTCGTCGACGAATTCGCACATGAGTAGGTTTGCGAACGCTTCGGGGCTGTACTCCCGCCGCAGTTCTTCAATGTCGAACAGGTCGCAACCACCCTGCTCCGCATCAAGGATGGTGACGATCTGCCGCCATAACCGGTCTTCACAGAACCGGCCCTGCTGGAGCGCACCGTGGGATACGTCGACTTTGGTGTGCTGAGCCGCCGGCTTGCCCTTGTTGAAGCGCTCGCCCGTCCAGAATGTGTAGGCCTCATGGGCCATGGTCGACGGCGTCGAGAAGTAGGTTTTGCGCCACTTCTTGTGCATCGCCATACCCGAGGCAACCTTGTTCAGCTCCTCAAACTTGAACGTCCAGAAGAATTCGTCAAAGTAGAAATTGCCGTGGTAGCCCTGGGCCGTGCGCGCGTTGGTACCGAGAAAAAACAGTTCGGCGCCGTTCGGCAGCACGATGGGATCACCAGTCAGCTCGACGCCGATGACCTCGCGGGCAAACGCCTGAATGTAGCCACGGAACAGGTAGGCTTGATTCTTCGACGCCGACAAGAAAATCTGATTGCGCCCGGTTTCCAGCGCATCAATAAACGCCTCACGGGCAAAGTAGTAAGTGGCGCCGATCTGCCGGCTTTTGAGGATGACGCGGGTGCGCTGATTGCCCGCCCGGTGCCAGTCTTTCTGGTAGTCGAAACACCCATCGATAAACGCTTCGCGCAGAAGCTCAATCTGGTCTTCGCTGATGTCGTTTTTCGACGTCTTTTTCTTCGGGCCTTCGTTGCGCTTGGCGAGGTTGGGGTTGAGTTCAGTTTCGGTACCGCCACCCTGAAAGCGCTGAATGCGGGCCTGTCGCTCCAACTGCCGGTGCAGCAGGTCGATCTCTTTGAAGTCCCCGCCGCTCTTGCCTTCCTTGAGGATCAGCTGCACCAAACGCGCTTCCAGCGCCCCGCCGATGCGCTCGACGTTATCCGCCCGGTCCCACTCGTCGCGGGCCTTCCAGCTGTGTAGCGTTTTTTCCTTTTCGCCCGTAGCCTCGGCAATCTCGCAGATGCGCCAACCCATCCAATACAGGAACTTGGATTGGCGTCGGGGATCGATTGGGAGCAGTTCAGTCGTAGTCATGGCCGCGATGCTGCCGCCCACGCCTGCGAGTCAGTAGCGCCGCCCCTTGTAGTCCCGCTCTCTACAATCCCGTCCCGTTGCCGCAACTCGCGCGCGTCACGACCATGCCCCTCATTGCAACGCACTTAGCGCCCAACGCATTGAGGATTCCCGGCATGAAGAAATTCCGCAGTAATTGGTTCCGCGTCGCCGTCGAGGGCGCTACCTCGGACAAGCGCACCATCAAACGTAGCTGGCTGGAACAGGCGGCGAAGAACTTCAACCCATCCACCTACGGTGCCCGCATCTGGCTGGAGCACTTCCGCAGCCTGCTTCCCGACAGCCCTTTCAAGGCCTACGGTGACGTGCTCGCGGTCAAGACCGAAGAAGTGGAAATCAACGGCCAGAAGAAGCTGGCCCTGTTCGCCCAGGTCGAGCCGACGCCCGATCTGATCGCCATGAACAAGGCCAAGCAGAAGATTTATACCTCGATCGAAATCGACGACAGCTTTTCGGACACCGGCGAGGCCTATATCGTCGGCCTGGCGGTGACCGACTCCCCGGCCAGCCTGGGCACCGATGTACTGTCTTTTTCCGCGCAGAAGCCAGAATCCAGCCCATTCAAAGACCGTCATTACTCCGCGACGTCGATGTTCACCGAGGCAGTGGAAACCGAGTTGCTGTTTGAGGAAATCGAGGACAAACCCAGCCTCGGCGCCCAGCTCTTCAGCAAGGTGCAGGCACTGCTCGGCGGCAAACAGGCGAAGGACGATGCTGAATTCGCCCAGATCGGCCAGGCCGTCGAAGCGATTGCCGACCACGTCAAGGATCTGCCTGATCAGTTGGCCGCCGAGATGAAATTCTCCGGAGAACTGAACACCAAGGTTGAGCAACTGAGCAAAGACCTGGTCGAGCTGAAAACCACCCTCGGCAAAACCCAAGACCACTCCCAAACCCAGCGCCCACCGGTAACCGGCGGCGGCAAAACAGCCCTGGCTGAATTCTGACCTGCGGCCTACACCGCCCAGCCCACTATCGGAGACACCCATGCGTAACGACACTCGAAAACTCTTCACCGGCTACCTCAGCCAGGTCGCACAGCTCAACGGTGTTGAATCGGCCACCGCCACATTCAGCGTCGATCCAACAATCCAGCAGCGCCTGGAAACCAAGATTCAGGAGTCGAGCGAATTCCTGACCAAGGTCAACGTCATCGGCGTTGATGAACAGGAAGGCGAAAAGGTCGGACTGGGCGTAGGCGGCACCGTTGCCAGTCGTACCAACACCAACGTCAAAAAACGTGAGCCGCGCAGCATTGGTACTCTGTCGAGCGACAAGTACAAGGCCGAACAAACTGACTTCGACACCTTCGTAAGCTACAAACAGCTCGACGCCTGGGCCAAGTTCCCGGACTTCCAAACCCGCCTGTCCAGCGCCATCGCCCAACGTCAGGCGCTCGACCGTATCCAGATCGGTTTTTACGGCGTTTCGGCCGCAGAGCAAACCGACCGCACCACGCACCCACTGTTGGAAGACGTCAACATCGGCTGGCTCCAGCAGTACCGCACCCACGCACCCGACCGCGTGCTGAAGGAAGGCGCCGTCGCCGGCAAGATCACCATTGGCAAAACCGGCGACTTCAAGAACATCGACGCCCTGGTCTACGACGCCATCCAGTTGCTTGACCCTTGGTACCGCCGCAACCCTGGCTTGGTGGTGCTGACCGGCCGCGAGCTGGTCCACGACAAGTTCCTGGCCCTGGTCAACAAAGACCAGGACGCGACCAACACCCTGGCGAGCGACCTGATCATCTCGCAACGCCGCGTCGGTGGTTTGCCGCTGTACGAGGTGCCGTACATCCCCGAAGGCACGATCCTCATCACCACCTTCGCCAACCTGTCGGTGTATTGGCAGATCGGCGGTCGCCGCCGCTACCTCAAGGAAGAGCCAGAGTGGAACCGCGTGAGCAACTTCGAATCGTCGAACGAGGCGTATGTGGTCGAGGAATACGGCCTGGGCTGCCTGCTGGAAAACATCAAGCCGGTTGAAGACGCAGGCAGCGAGGGTTAACCCCATGGCACTTAGCATCGCCCAAGCCCACCAGCGCCGCGCACGCGCGGCCATGGAGGCAGCGAAAACGGCACCACAGCAATCCATGGCCGGCGCCACCGCCTACGAGCATCAGTTGAATCAGTTGCTTCAGGATCGGCTTCGTCTGAAAGCGATTCAGTCCACCGCCGCAAAAGAAGCACTCAAGCCACAGTTGCTGCCCCAGTACGTCCCCTATGTCGAGGGCGTGCTTGCAGCCGGCAACGGTGCCCAGGACGACGTTCTGACCACCATCATGGTTTGGCGGATCGATGCCGGTGAATACAGCGGCGCCTTGGACATCGCCGACTACGTGCTCAAGCACAAGCTGATCATGCCCGACCGTTTCGAGCGCACCACCGGTTGCCTCGTCGCAGAAGAAATCGCCACCGCCGCACTGAAAGCGCAAAAAACCAACGGAAGTTTCGACCTGAACATCTTGCATCGCACCGTTGAGCTGACCGACGACGAAGACATGCCAGACCAAGCCCGCGCCAAGCTCTACCTGGCAACGGGCCGCGCCACGGTGCACGGCATCACAGCGGAGGAACCCGGTCAGCCGGGACAGGTTCAAGCCGGTATCGACCTGCTCAAGCGCGCCATCGAGCTGCACGACAGCTGCGGCGGCAAGAAGGATTTGGACGGCGCCGAACGCCTCCTGAAAAAACATACTGCCACCGGTAGTTAACCGAGCGTCCCCACGCACCCCGCCGGCTCGGGGCGGATCGGCCAGGCCGCTCCTCCTGAACGTGAAGCCCCGACCACCGGCGACCTATTTTTGAGTGCCGTTCCATGAGCGCATTTGTAGCCAGCGGCCCAGTCACCGGCGGTCACATCAACACCGATCCATTCTGGCCTTCGATCGATCTGGACGACTTGCGCGCCACCCTGCGCATCGACTCCAGCGTCACCCCGGCCCGCCTGGAGACTGCCGTGATCGCTGCCGCCATCAACCTCAACCGTGAGTTGAAGCTGTGGAAGGCCAAACAACAGGCCGCCGGCTACGCCACGTTGGCAGATGTGCCTGACGACATGATCAACGACGTGTCGGTCCAGGCTCACCTGTACCGCCGCGCGATCGAGGCCGGTACCGGCGCCGAAGTCTGCGAGCGGTACCGCGACTACAGCGCGACCAACACCGGCAGCGACAAAGCCGAAGAAACCACCCCAACCATCGACGACTACCGCCGCGATCTGCGCTGGGCCGTCCGCGACTTCCTCGGGATCAGCCGCACCACAGTGGAGCTGATCTGATGCCCGTAGCCATCCGCACCAATCAAAACGACACCGTCGACGCCCTCTGCTGGCGGTTCTACGGCCGCACCGCCGGCGTCACCGAGGCCGTGCTGGAAGCCAACCCCGGCTTGGCCGAGCACGGTCCGATCCTGCCGCAAGGCCTTGTCGTCAACATGCCCGAAGCCCAAACCAGCGCGCCCCAGCGGCAGATGGTGCAGCTATGGAACTGACCCCCTGCATCGAAGGAAAACCACACCATGGCTGATCCGACTTCCAGCGTTGTGACTGGCCTGCTCATTGGTCTGGGCCTGTCTACCGTAACGCCCGTTATCGACGACGGGGCGCTATTCGGCGCCATCCTCGGAGCCTGGCTGGTTACCAGTACCAAGCGCGACCTCAAAGTCTGGCAGCGGCTGGGCTCACTGTTCCTGTCGGCCGGCGTGGGTTACCTGTTTGCGCCCATGGCCTTACAGGCAATTCCGTTTATCACCAGCGGCGGCAGTGCATTTGTCTGTGCCCTGGTGGTCATCCCGATCAGCATCAAGCTGATGGTGTGGGTGGAAAAAGCGGACATCTGGGACATATGGCGTCGCATCAGAGGGGGCACCTGATATGCCGAACATCGAACTGGCCGTGCAGTTGATTACAGCGATCGCTTACCTGCTGAGTGCCCTGCGCCTGGCCTGCTACACCCGAGGCGATGCGCGGTACCGCCGCAGCATCTCGCTGTTGGCAAGCCTGTTTGGCGCCACGTTGTGCATCTGCGGTCTGGAGATCCTGCTGGAGCGCCAGCCCACCAGCCTCGGGCAGGCCGCTGCCGTCGTGCTGCTCTGCATCCTAATTTTCCGTTCACGCGGCAACGTCGCCGCCCTGTTGAGGCCCAGCGCATGACCACCACCCTTCGCCACGGCGACCGCTCGCAAGCAGTGCTGATGCTGCAAAAGAACCTCAACAAGCACGGTGCCAACCTCTACCCTGATGGTGTGTTCGGCGACGACACTGAATCGGCTGTTCGCGCTTACCAGCTGAAAGTCGGCCTGGTCGTCGATGGCGCCGCTGGCGAAAAGACCCAAACCAGCCTGGCCGGTGGCGACTGCACGCAGATGCTGCGCAACAATGACCTGGTGGCCGCCGCCGAACGCCTCGACGTTCCGTTGGCGAGCATCTACGCGGTCAATGAAGTGGAATCGAAGGGCAAGGGCTTTCTCGACAACGGCAAGCCGGTGATCCTGTTCGAACGGCACATCATGTACCGCCAGCTCGCCACGGCGCGACATGCCGGCGATGACGCGGCAGAACTCAAGCGTCACGCGGACCAGCTCGCCACCGCCAACCCTGCCCTGGTCAACCCGAAGCCTGGCGGATACATCGGCGGTACCTCCGAACACCAGCGCCTGGCCATGGCACGCCTGATCGACGACACAGCCGCACTGGAGTCGGCTTCCTGGGGAGCCTTCCAGATCATGGGCTTTCATTGGAAGCGCCTCGGCTACGCCAGCGTGCAGGCCTTCGTCGCGGCAATGGCTGCCAGCGAATCGCAGCAGCTCGACGCCTTCACCCGCTTCATCGAAACCGACCCGGTGCTGCACAAGGCTCTGAAGGGCCGCAAATGGGCCGAGTTCGCCAGGCTCTACAACGGGCCGGATTATCTGCGGAATCTCTACGACACCAAGCTCCAGCGCGCCTACGAGCGGCACGCAGCCTGCGAGTGTGGCAAAGGGGTGGCGGCATGATCGACTTCGACGCATTGCAAAAGCTGCGGGTAGAGGACGGTGACCTGCTCGTGGTGCCGGAGTCGACCGAACAGAGCGACATGGAGCTGCTGGCCGAAGCCATCCAGATCATGAACGGCGCTCGCGCCGTGATCGTGCGCGGTCCAATCAAACAGCTCGACACCGCGGCCATGAACAAACTCGGCTGGTACCGCGCATGAGCACGTTGCGCCAGGCTCTTTATGGCCTCGCACTGCTCGGCGCCCTGGTGCTGCTGATCTGGGTCCAAGAAACGCGTATCGACGTCGCTGAAGGTAAAGCTGAACGGGCACAGGATGCGACCAAGACCGCCCGCGAGGACGCAGACCGCAACTTGAAGACGGCCAACACCCTAACCGACACCCTTAAGCAGGAACGCGATGCACAGAGCACCCTGCGCGCCCAACAGGATCAGTTGCGCCAAAACCTGGCCAAACGCGAGCGAACAATAGAGGAGCTGAAACGTGAAAATGACGACCTTCGGAAATGGGCTGATCAGCCTCTGCCTGACGCTGCTCGCCGGTTGCGCGAGCGCCCCGCCATCACCGGCGCCGCCGCTTATCGTGACTGGCTGTCCGGCCGTAGTGCCGTGCCACCTGCCGGCGACAAGCCCGATCAATAACGGTGACCTCCTGACCGACGAAGACCGCGCCGAAGCCGCCTGGGCTGACTGCGCGGCGCAAGTCGACATGGTCTACAAACACCAGCAGGCCAACCCATGAATAAGCCGGAAAGCCTGCGCGCCCACCTCCTGGCCACCGTCGCCGAGTTCAAGCACAACCCCGACCGTCTGCTGATTTTCATCGATAACGGCAAGGTCCGCTGCACTGCAGCCCACACCCTGTCGTTCGAATACAGCTTTGACCTGCAGATCATCCTTACCGAGTTCGCCGGCCATCCCGACAGCGTGATCCTGCCGATTCTAGGTTGGCTGAGCGTCAACCAGTCTGAGCTGCTGGACAACCTCGACAAGGTCAAAGACGGCATACAGTTCGAAGCCGACATCCTGGACAAGAACAAGGTGGACCTCAGCATTACCCTGCCGCTGACGGAACGGGTTGTGGTCGGAGAGGATGACCAAGGCAACACCACCGTGAAGCATCCGAACGAACCGCAGTACGTGGCGGGCTACCTCGATCCGAACTGGAAGCCTGGAGCCCAGGGCAACACCAGTGAGTGGAGAGTCCCTGATGGCGAATAACCTGGAAGCGCTGGAAACCTGGGCGGCGGTGCTGCTGGATCGGCTGGAGCCAGGTGAGCGCGGCAAATTGGCTCGGAGCATTGGGCAAGAACTGCGGCGCAGTCAGCAGAAGCGCGTGATGGCTCAGGAGAACCCGGACGGGAGCAAGTTTGCGCCGCGTAAGCAGCGGAACCTTCGCGGAAAGCAGGGCCGGGTTCGTCGGAAGTTGGCGATGTTCAAGAAGCTGCGGACTGCGTCGTATCTGAAGGCTCGTGGTGATAGCAATAATGTGACGGTAGGGTTCACCGGGCGCATTGCCCGGATCGCCAGGGTTCACCAATACGGCTTGAAGGATCGTGCGGAGCGTGGTGCTCCAGATGTGAGGTACGAACAGCGTGAAATATTAGGATTCACTGATGCAGACATCAACTTAATCAGAGACAAGATACTTTCGCACGTAAACTAAAGATCTTCGATACTGAAAACCTCACCATCAACTTCAAAACCCTTAGGTTTCCGATACAACACCGACCTAGATATTCGCCCTACGAACCCCAACTTAAGCTTGAAGTAAAACATAAACGCATTAACTAGTTCATCAGGTGCCCTCGGATCCAGAACAATGCTTTGGATGAAACGATGAGGGTCAACAGGTATAGTTATACCTTTTTTTCCATCCGCTCTAACTTCTTCCGGGCAAAACAGCGTGGCACGCCATTCGTTTTCATGACTGAAGGCCTCTCGCTTCATGTAAAGCATATCAACCGCTTCGCCAATTACAAAAAAATCGTTCAAGCTTTCAGCGACTTTCTCAGCCTTTTCATTAAGCCTAGTCTGAGAGACATATTCAACTTTGCGAAGTCGGTAATTATAATTTTTATCCTTGATTCCGGATCTTATAACCTGCCTAAACCTTTCCTCAGTAGTAGATATCCGCACACCCATTCCATCTTTAGAATATATTCGCCACAAGGCATCGGAAGTATGTGTACGACTCCAGCACTGCCCAAAAAGCGCATGATCCTTAGAATGCCTAATTAGTTGTTCATAGGGATCATCCCAAGTACTGGGATTTGCAAAATAGAGTTCTTGTCTTTCAAAAATCTGGACAACTCGCGAGAAGTCCATAATCCGATACAAGCCTGTAGACTCATTTTTGGTTGCCATGATCCCCCCCTAGTTGGCATTGGTCCTCTTCAGATCATAACTGGGCGCCCCCTAAGTCGCCACTATTATGGCATCACATCAAAGGCGTAAACCTTTCAATCAGAAACCTATAGGACGGCACTAAGTCATGTAGACCGCGTCGGTACAACCTGAGAATACTGCACCCCCACGCGCGTGGCGCCATCATCAGCGCCATGAACGACTTCGCCGCCCTCTCCCGCATGCTCGAAAACCTTATCCGCTTCGGCGTCATCGCCGCCGTGCAGATGGAACCCCCGCGCGTGCAGGTCAAGACCGGGTCACTGACCACCGCCTGGCTGCCGTGGCTCGCCCTGCGCGCTGGCTCTGACCGCGAATGGGACCCACCCACCGTCGACGAACAGGTGATCCTGTTCAGCCCATCCGGCCAGCTCGCCAATGGCATCGTCGTAACCGGGCTTTTCAGCGACCACATCCCTGCCAATGGTAATCGCCCCGGCCTGCATCGGCGCACCTACGCCGACGGCGCAGTGATCGAGTACGACAGCGTCGCCCATCACCTGAACGCCACCCTGCCCGAAAGCGGTACCACCAGCCTGGTGAGCAAGGGCGGGATCAACATCATCGGCCCCATCAATCACCAGGGCGATTACAACCAAACCGGCAACCAGAACGTGGTCGGCCTGGTGACCGTCTCCGAAGACGTGGTCGCGGCCACCATCAGCCTGGTCAAGCACCTGCACGGCGGCGTGCTGGTGGGCAGCGCGAAGACGGGGAAACCAGAATGAACCGCGAAACCGGCGCAACCATCAGCGACCTGGACCACATCGGCCAGAGCATCACGGACATCCTTACCACCCGCATCGGCACGCGCGTGATGCGCCGCGAATACGGCAGCTTGCTGCCCGAGCTGGTCGACCATCCCTTCAATGACGCCACGCGCCTACGCGTTTACGCGGGCTCAGTCATGGCGTTAATGCGTTGGGAGACCCGTATCAGCCTCAGTCGCGTGCAGTTCCTCGGCGCGAACCTGCAAGGGCAGTCCGTGCTTGATCTGGAGGGCTCCGTCGTCGACACCAATGAACCCTTTAGCCTGAGCCTGCCACTGCAACTGGGGGGAAGCGTATGAATTCCTTTGCCGCGATTGACCTCAGCCAGCTCCCGGCGCCGCAGATCGTCGAGCAGATCGACTTCGAATTGATCCTGGCCGAGCGCAAGGCCTACATGATCAGCCTGTGGCCGATCGAGGAACAGGAGCAGATCGCAGCGCGCCTCGACATGGAATCGGAACCCCTGGCAAAGCTGCTGCAGGAGAACGCCTACCGCGAAACCATCTGGCGTCAGAGAGTGAATGAGGCGTCCATGGCGAACCTGCTGGCCTTTGCCAAAGGCCCCGACCTGGATCAACTGGCTGGCAATTTCAACGTACAGCGCCTGGTGGTTCAGGAAGCCAAGCCCATGGCAGTCCCGCCCCTCGCGCGGATTATGGAAAGCGACGACAGCTTGCGCGAACGGGCGCAAATGGCCTGGGAGGGCTTGAGCACCGCCGGCCCGCGCCAGAGCTACATATTCCACGCCCGAGGCGCTGACGGCCGTGTTGCCGATGCCACGGCCGAAAGCCCATCACCCGCCGTGGCGGTTGTTACCGTGCAGGCGCTGCTAGGCGACGGCAGCGCGTCTGCCGACCTGGTCAACGTCGTCAAAAAGCACCTGAGCGACGATGACCGCCGGCCCGTTGCCGACCGCCTCACCGTCCAGGGTGCGGTGATCATCCGTTACGCGGTTAAAGCCAAGCTCTACCTGCTGACCAACGGCCCCGAGTCAGAGCCAATCCTTGCGGCAGCCGAACAGCGCCTGCTGGCATACGTCCACCAACGTCGACGCCTCGCAATGGAGGTGTCGGAATCAGCGCTGCACGCCGCGTTGTTCGTCGAGGGGGTTCGCAAAGTTGAGCTGGAAGACTGGGTCGATATCGTCGCCACCAAAGAACAGGCGCCCTACTGCACCGGTGTGACCATCACGCGGGGCGTTGAATAATGGGCGCCCAGCAGCTGCTGCCGAACAACTCCACGTCGCTTGAGCGCCAGGCTGCTCAGGCCCTCGCGCACATTCAGCGCGTACCGATCCCGCTGAGAACGCTCTGTAACCCGAGCACCTGCCCGGTGGTGGCACTGCCCTACCTGGCCTGGGCCTTCTCCGTCGACCGCTGGGACAGCAACTGGACCGAAGCTACCAAGCGCGCAGCCATCCGATCATCCCGCTACATCCACGCGCACAAAGGCACCATCGGCGCCCTGCGCCGCGTGGTCGAGCCCCTGGGGTACCTTATTGAGGTGGTGGAATGGTGGCAGACCGTACCGGAAGGCGTGCCCGGCACCTTTGCGTTGAAGGTCGGAGTGCTGGACACCGGCATCACCGAAGAAATGTACCAGGAGCTTACCTGGCTGATTGATGACGCCAAGCCGCTCACCCGCCCACTGACCGGCCTGGCCATCAGCCTGGAAAGCACCGGCACCGTGTTCATTGGGGCCTGCGTGTACGAAGGCGACGAACTCAGCGTTTACCCACCGACCCAGCGCGATATCGACGTCAGCGGCTTGTACCGCATCGGTGGCCGCGAACACCATATCGACACGATGGACATCTACTCATGACCGACCAAAACAGCCAGTTCTTCGCGATCCTCACCGCCGTCGGTGAAGCAAAGCAGGCGAACGCCGCAGCCCTCGGCACAGCCTGGACGTTCGCCCAGATGGCCGTGGGTGATGCCAACGGCACCGACCCTATCCCCAGCCGCACCCAAACCAAACTGATCAACGAGCGCCGACGTGCACCGTTGAACCAAGTGAAGGTTGACCCGGCCAATGCCAGCGTGATCATTGCCGAGCAGATTATCCCCGAGAGCGTCGGCGGCTGGTGGGTGCGGGAGCTTGCGCTGTACGACGCGGACGGCGATATGGTCGCGGTCGCCAACTGCGCGCCCACGTTCAAGCCGCTGCTCAACCAGGGCTCTGGCCGGACGCAGGTGATTCGAATCAACCTGATCGTCAGCAGCACGGCGAACATTGAGCTGAAGATCGACCCCAGCGTTGTCTTGGCGACTCGCGAATACGTCGACACGGTCATTGTTGAGGCGCTATCAAAGCTGGACTACAAGCACTCAGTGCTGGCGGCAACTACGGCAAATATCACGCTGAGCGGTATCCAGACCATCGACGGCGAGCTGTTGCCGGCCGGTGCCCGTGTCCTGGTGAAGGATCAGGCTCAAGCCAAGGAAAACGGTATCTACGTTGTCCCCGTAGCGGGCGCCTGGAAACGTGCGCTGGATGCTGACACCAGCGTCGAAGTGACGCCTGGGCTGTTTGTCAGTGTCGAAAAGGGCACGGTCAACGGCGATAGCGTGTGGCAGCTGGTGACGGATGCGCCGATTGTCCTGGGCACCACTGCGCTGGCCTTCGAAATGGTCGCTGGACGCACGGGTGTCAGCGCGGGCGCATACACCAAGGTGACGGTCGACAAGTACGGCCGGGTGATTGCCGGTACCACCCCTACCACACTGGCGGGTCACGGAATCACCGACACATACACCAAGGATGAAATCGCGGCGATGATCGCCCAGGCCTCGGCGTTGCCTGTAGGTTCGATGATCGGTTTTCCCGTGGACAAGGTGGCGCCGGGCTTTCTAGAGCTGGACGGTAGCGTGAAAAGTGCGGCGGTTTATCCGGACCTGGCCACGTTTCTGGGCGGGGCATTCAACAAGGGTGACGAGGGTGCTGGAAATTTCCGCCTGCCAGAGTCACGCGCTGAGTTCCTGAGGGGCTGGGATCATGGACGCGGTGTGGATGCAGGGCGTTCGCTCGGCAGCTATCAGCTTGACGGGATTCAGGGGTTCCGTTTGGAGACCATGCGAGCGCTGAGTGGCGATACATGGGGTAACGACAATGGTGGTGCTGGAACGCCCGCATCCGGTCCGCCATTGGGGACGGGAACCCCAGGAGTTCGTCCTCGAAATCTTACTGGGGCATTCGTCACGGATGGAGTAAACGGAGTGCCCCGTGTTGGCTCGGAGACCCGTCCGCGAAACTTGGCGGTGATGTGGTGTATCAAGGCCTGGAACGCGCCAATCAATCAGGGAAATATTGATGTTGCCGCGCTTGAGACTGAGGTGCGCGCCCTCAGAAAAATGACGCTGTCCGGCTACAAGGGGCTTTATGTCTCGGCAACTGGCACAAACGCACTGATTGCGATCAGGGCGCGCAGTTTGACCATAGGAGGCGGTGTATCGGCGCGGGTGGTTGAGTTTCTGGATCTGATCGTCAACCTCGGAACTGTAGGGCTTGGCGGGTTGGATGCTGGAGTTCTCGCGGCGTCGAGCTGGTACAGCACTTGGGTGGCGACAAATGGTGAAGTGACGGCGGGTATCGCGGCGCTTATTCCGATTGTTACGGGCAACACCACAGCGGGCTCTGCCGTCATTCCTGGTATTGCCAGTACGGCGTCTATGCGCCCAGGCATGCAGTTTTCCGGGGCTAGCTTCCCACCTGGGGCATTCATCAAGTCGGTCGACTCGCCAACCCAAATCACTGCCAGCGTTCCGGCGATCACTACCGGTGCCGGGGCACCGCTGCGATTTGTTTATGAGCCTCTGTTGCCTGCTGGTTACATCGCCAAGCGAGTTAACGCATTTGTTACCGATGCTACGGCGAACAAGTACCCCCTGTGTTTCGATCAGACCGGTGGCAGGGTGACAATGAGTCCAAGGGCTGGGACCAACGGAGCCAGTAACATTGCGATGGCTCAGGGCGTTCAGGGGACGATTAGCGGAACAGGGGTAAGCGTTTCAATTGATCCCTTCGTCCCGCCAACGGCGTCGGCCATTGAGATTTTCATCAGTACGCAATCATCGTCCGGCGGAACGGTGCAGGTGGGGCGTGCGGGGAGTCTTCTGGTGGGTATTGTCTTGAGCATCACTAACGAAGCAAACCAATTTTCTAGTGCTGTCATCACATTGGACAGCGTTGGCCGGAGCTTGAATTTCGCCAGCAACTTGACCGCCGGCATACTTGGTTGCAGGGGCTGGGAGGACAACTTATGAGCTTTGCAATTTGTGTTGATAGGCCGGCGTTTCGTGCTGTGAGCGGCCCTGACGATGTTGGGCCTGGCGAATACTGGAGCCAATTCCCGCTCGACAATGTCCCGCTTTTGTCGGAGGCCGAGGAGGCCGCACTGCAGGAGCGAGTTTGGCGAGATAGCGCGCTGTCGTCGGCTTTGTGGTTGCGTGAGCGCCATAGGGATCAGCTCGAAATTGAACATCCGTCCACGCTGACGCAAGAGCAATTTACGTCACTGTTGGTTTACATGCAGGCCCTGCGGGACTGGCCGCAATCGCCGGACTTTCCGAACAGCGACCACCGGCCTATTGCTCCAAATTGGATCGAAACACAGATCCGATAATTATCGTTGATGGGTGGCGCGCCTTGTAGCGTTGCCACCTACAACGCTTGCCTCTCGCCCATCCGGCGCGCGCGCGGCAGCCTGTGCACTGTCATTCCATCACAGCGCAGGCAACCACCCATGGCCGGTTCAGACTATCTCCACGGCGTGCGGGTTCTCGAACTCAACGACGGCACCCGCCCCATTCGCACCATCGCAACCGCAGTCATCGGCCTGGTATGTACGGCTGAAGATGCAGACCCGCTCGCTTTCCCGCTGGACACCCCTGTCCTGCTGACCAATGTGCAAACCGCCATCGCCAAAGCCGGCGTCAAAGGCACCCTGGCGAAGAGCCTTCAGGCCATCGCGGACCAGACCAAGCCCTACACCATCGTGGTGCGGGTCAAGGAAGGCGCAGACGAAGCCACCACCACCAGCGCCCTGATCGGCACCACCACCGCCGACGGCAAGTACACCGGCATGAAAGCCCTGCTCGCCGCCAAGGCCCGAGTAGGCATGACGCCGCGCATTCTCGGAGTGCCAGGCCTCGACAGTCAGCCGGTGGCCACCGCACTGGTATCTATCGCCAAAGACCTGCGCGCCTTCGCCTACGTAAGTGCGTGGGACTGCAAAACTAAGGAAGAGGTGGTCGCCTACCGCGAAAACTTCGGCGCACGTGAAGTCATGCTGATCTGGCCGGAGTTCCAGAACTGGAACACGGTTACCAGCGCAACCGTCACCGCGTCGGCAGTAGCCCGTGCGCTGGGCCTGCGGGCGCTGATCGATAAAGACATCGGCTGGCACAAAACCATCTCCAACGTCGCCGTCGACGGCGTGACCGGTATCAGCGCCGACGTGTTCTGGGACCTGCAAAACCCAGCCACCGACGCCAACTACCTCAACAGCAACGAGGTCACCACCCTGATCAATGAGGGTGGCTTCCGCTTCTGGGGTAGCCGCACGTGCAGCGACGACCCGCTGTTCGCCTTCGAAAACTACACCCGCACCGCGCAGATCATCGCCGACACCATGGCCGAGGCGCACATGTGGGCCATGGACAAGCCCATGCACGCCTCCCTGGTCAAAGACATCATCAACGGGATCAACGCCAAATTCCGCGAACTGGTCAACCAGGGCTACCTGATCGGCGGCAGCTGCTGGTACCCGGAAGACATCAACGACAAGGACACCCTCAAGGCCGGCAAGCTGACCCTGGATTACGACTACACCCCCGTGCCGCCCCTGGAAGACCTCACCCTGCGTCAGCGCATCACCGACCGCTACCTGATGCAGTTCGCCGCCGCCGTCAACGCTTAAACCGGGCCTCCCCCGCAAGGGGAGTTAACCCTGTGCCATAACCCCGGAGATTCCCGCCATGGCCATGCCTCACAAACTGAAAAACATGAACCTGTTCAACGACGGCGGCAGCTACGCAGGCAAGGTCAAGACCGTCACCCTGCCCGCCTTGGGCCGGAAGATGGAAGCCTGGCGCGCCGCCGGCATGAATGGCCCGGTCAAGGCTGACCTCGGCATGTCCGACGACGGCATCCAGCTGGAATGGAAGCTGGGCGGCCTGGACCTGATCGTGCTCAAGCAGTTCGGCGCGGTCAACGCAGCGGGGATTGCTCTGCGCTTCGCCGGTGCTTTCCAGCAGGACGACACCGGTGAAATCAGCGCGATCGAAGTGACGGTTCGTGGTCGTCACGAAACCATTGAAATGGGTGACGCCACACCTGGTGAAGACACCGAGCACTCCGTCACCACCACCTGCACCTACTACAAGCTGACCGTCGACAACGAAGACATCATCGAAATCGACCTGCTCAACTTCATCGAAAAGGTCGGCGGCATCGACATGCTGGAGAAACAGCGCAGCGCCATCGGCCTTTGATCGCCAGCATCGATCGTTAACCCAAAACCTCACTACCAGGAGCTTTCCCATGAAACCCGCAGCTACCGAACAACCAGACGTACAACCCCTGGCCGACGACAACACTGTCATCCTCGACACGCCGATCCGTCGCGGCACAACCACCATCGACAGCATCACCCTGCGCAAGCCCAAATCGGGCGAGCTGCGTGGCGTGAGCTTGTCCGAGCTGTTGCAAATGGACGTCAACAGCCTGGTGAAGGTGGTGCCGCGCATCAGCAGCCCTACCCTTACTGCGATTGAAGTCACGTCGATGGACCCTGCCGATCTGTTCGCGCTCGGCACCAAGGTGTGCGGTTTTTTGTTACAGAAATCGATGAAGACGGACGCATCCCTCGTTGCGTAGAAGACGCCATGGCCGACCTGGCCGTGGTTTTTCACTGGGCGCCGGCTGACATGGATCAGTTGAGCCTGAAGGAACTGATGGACTGGCGTGAGCGCGCCAGGGTGCGGAGCTCCACCGATGGCAAATGATCTGAAGCTTCAGGTGCTGCTCAGTACCATCGACAAGGCTACCCGCCCGCTGAAGCACATCAGCGAAGGGGGCATCCAGACTGCACGCGCCCTCAAGGACGCTCGCGACCGCCTGAAAGAACTCACCAACCAACAAAAAGACGTCAGCGCCTGGCGCGCTCAGCGTGCGGCTGCAGAGCAAACTGGTGCTTCGCTCACTGCTGCACGCGATCGAGTCAAATCCCTCAGCCAGGAACTCGCCGCCACCGACGCGCCGACCAGGGCAATGACCCGCAGCTTCCAGGCAGCAGTGCGCGAGGCCACCCGACTCAAGCAGCAACACCAGCAACAGAACGTGCAGTTGCAAGGCCTGCGATCGAAGCTCTACGACGCCGGCATCAGCACTAAAAATCTGGGCACCCATGAGCGCCAGCTGCGCGAACAAATCAACTCCACCAACGCCAGCATCAGTACGCAATCCAAGCGTATGGCCGAGTTAAGCGCCCAGCATAAGCGTGCAGCGGCAGCTCGCAGCCAAATGGAGAAGTCCCAGCGCGCCGCCGGCAACCTTGCTGTGAACGGCGCCGCCGGCTTGGGTGTTGGCTATGCAGCGAGCCGCCCCGTTGCCGCCGCAGTGAAGGCTTTTGCGCCAAATGAGGATTCCGCGACACAGCTCAAAGTGTCGATGATGGACAACACGGGCAAAGTCTCCGAGGACTTCCAAAAGATCACTGATCTGGCCACCAAGCTGGGCGACCGGCTGCCAGGCACCACGGCTGACTTCCAGAACATGATGACGATGCTCCGGCGCCAGGGCATCAGCGCTCAGAGCATCCTCGGTGGTACCGGTGAAGCTGCAGCATACCTCGGCGTCCAGTTGAATATGGGAGCCACAGAAGCGGCTGAATTCGCCGCCAAGATGCAGGACGCCACGCGTACCAGCGAAAAAGACATGATGGGGCTGATGGATACCATCCAGCGTGGTTTCTATGCCGGTGTTGACCCAACAAACATGCTACAGGGCTTCAGCAAGATTGCCCCAGTGATGGACGTAATCAAGAAGTCAGGGATCGATGCTGCAAAGGAACTGGCGCCGCTGCTAATCATGATGGACCAGGCAGCTATGGACGGTGGTTCCGCAGGCAACGCCTTCCGCAAAATTTTCCAAGCGGGGCTGAATCAAGACAAAGTCGACAAAGCGAACAAAGCGCTCGCGAAATCTAAACCGGGGATGTCGTTCAAGTTCACGGATGACAAGGGCAACTTTGCTGGACTGGAAAATCTGTATGCGCAAATTGAGAAGCTGAAGGGCCTGAACGATACCGATCGAACAGAAATAAAACAGACGTTGTTCGGGGATGATGCGGAGACGATGTCGACTCTGGACGCCATGATGAACAAGGGTCTGGCGGGATATCGGGAAGTCCAGCAGAAGCTGCAAACTCAAGCCGACCTACGCACCCGTGTGAATGAACAGCTAGGCACCCTCACCAACGTCATGGAGGCTGCAGAAGGCAGTTTCACCAACGCCATGGCTGAGTTCGGTGCAGCGGTAGCGCCTGACCTGAAAGACCTGATCAATACGCTGGGCGAGATCGCCAATAGCGTCGGCACTTGGGCCAGGGAGAATCCAAAACTTGCCGGGGGCCTGGTCAAGGTCGTGGCTGCAATTGCCGCGATGGCATTCGTTTTCGGCGGTATGGCACTGACCATGGCAAGCATGCTGGGGCCGTTCGCGGTGCTGCGTTACGGCATGACCCTGTTCGGTCTCCAGGGTGGCGGTATCACCAAAATGCTCGGCCGGTTGATGCCCACGCTGACCGGACTCGCCCGCAATGCGTTCCCGATGTTTGCCCAAGGCGTTCGTATGGTCGCCACGACAATGGGCGGCGCCCTGCTGACCGCCCTGCGCACCGTAGGCGTGGCTCTGTGGGGGCTGGCAGCGAACCCAATCGTTCTGATCATCGCCGCCGTTGTCGCCGCGCTCGCCGGCGGAGCCTACCTGATATACAAAAACTGGGATGCGGTGAAGAACTACTTCGCCAACGCCTGGACCGAGATCAAAGCGGGTTTCGATGGTGGGATCGGCGGCATCATCACCACCCTGGTCAATTTCAGCCCCCTAGGCCTTATTTACCAAGCGTTCGCCGGCGTGATGAGTTACCTGGGCATCGAACTACCCGGCCGCTTCACCGAGTTCGGCGGCATGATCGTCAACGGCCTGATCAACGGGCTGACGGCCGGCATCGGCGCCGTCAAAAACGCCATCGGCTCGATCGGAGACGCCAGCATTGGTTGGTTCAAGGAAAAACTCGGCATCCACAGCCCGTCGCGGGTGTTTGCGGAGCTGGGCGGGTTCACCATGGCCGGGCTTACTCAGGGCCTTGAGGGAGGGCAGAAAGGCCCGCTGGACGCCTTGACCAGCATGAGCAAGCAGATGACCGCCGCCGGCACTCTGGCGCTCGGCGCTACCGCGATGCCGGCGTTTGCCGTGGATAACACGCCGCCCATCAGCAGCTCGCCCTCGGCGGCGGTTTACGACAGCCACGACACTTACCAAATCACAATTCAGGCAGGGCCTGGCACCGACATGCAGAGCCTGGAAAAGAGCCTGCGCGCAATGATGGCCCGCATCGAAAACGAAAAGAAAGCGCGTCAGCGCAGCAAACTCTCCGACCTGGAATAACCACCATGATGATGGCCCTCGGCATGTTCGTGTTCAGCCTCCACACCGCCGCCTACCAGGAGCTGCAACGCCAAACCGATTGGCGCCACGCCAGCAACAACCGCATCGGTGCAGCCCCCGCGCGGCAATTTGTTGGCCGTGGCGAAGACGCCATAACCCTCCCCGGTATCCTCTTCCCAGAATTGGCCGGCACAGCCCTCAGCCTCGACTCGCTGCGCCTGATGGCAAACACCGGCAAGGCCTGGCCGATGGTCGAGGGCACGGGGCGGATCTACGGACTGTGGGTGATCGAAAGCCTCAATGAAACCAGGACCATATTTTTCCCCGACGGTACGGCGCGGCGCATTGATTTCACTCTGAGCCTGAAGCGTACCGACGATGACCGTATCGACCTGCTCGGCGCCGGTACCAGCATCGGCGTCAACATCCTGCGGGGCCTGCTGTGATCGAGCCCATCATTGCCAAGGTCACCGGTTACCTGCGAAACACCGCAGAGCGTTACGTCCGGGACGCAGCCTATCCGGTGCCGGCCTTCCGGCTCGCCGTCGACGGCCTGGACATCGCCCAAATTATCAGCCCACGATTAATGAGCCTGGAGCTGACCGACAACCGCAGCGTAGAGGCCGACCAACTCAGCATCACCCTCAGCGACCATGACGGCTTACTGACGATTCCGCCGAAGGGAGCAGTGATCCGGTTGTGGTTGGGCTGGAGCGACACCGGCCTGGTGGACAAAGGCACCTACACCGTCGACGAAACCGAACATAGCGGTGCGCCAGACGTGCTCAGCATCCGCGCTCGATCGGCAGATCTGCGCAAAGGCCTGAAAACCAAGCGCGAGCGCAGCTGGAGCAACACCACCCTCGGCGACGTCCTGGGCGATATCGCCATCGGCAACGGACTCACCGCCACTATTTCCGGTGCCCTCGACGGTTTGCCCATCCTGCAGCTCGACCAGGCGAACGAGTCTGACGCCAATCTGATCAGCCGTCTGGGCGAAGAATTCGACGCGGTGGCCAGCGTCAAAGCCGGATGCCTGCTGTGCCTGCCGGCGGGTGGCGGCAAGACCGCCAGCGGCATGGACCTGCCCCATATCACCCTCACCCGCGCCGATGGCGACCAGCACCGCTACCTGCAAGCCGACCGCGACAGCTACGACGGCGTGCGCGCCTATTACTACGACGTGAACAGTGCCAAGAAACAGGAGGCAATCGCAGGCGGCGGCGAAAATCTCAAAGATCTGCGACACACTTACAGCGACCAACAATCCGCACTGCGCGCCGCCCGGGCGGAGTTCCGGCGACTGCAACGCGGCAGTGCTACGCTCAGCTACACCCTAGCAATGGGCCGGCCGGATCTGATCCCTGAGTTGACGTACACGCTTCAGGGAGTGAAAGCGGAAATCGACGAGATCATCTGGTACGGCGGGAATGTGGCGCACAGCCTGAGTGCGGACGGTGGGTATACCGTCAGCCTGGAGCTGGAGAGCAAGCTGCCGGATGACAACGTTGAAGACCTGGCAGAAGAGAATCGAGGCGATTACACAGGGATCATTGCCTACTACCGCGATCAGAAGACCGGGAAGGAAAAGACGATTACGGCGGGGGATCAGACGAAGCCGAGACGGTTGCGGTGGTTGTATGCCAGTGAGAAGACGGCTAAGCGGGCGGTGGATAGGGAATGGGGCAAAATGAAGAGTCCTTCTAGCCAATGAAGACGATTTTATTGAATTGTAAGCATCGCATGCATACGCTTTACAATCATAATTATAGTCAGCATCAAATTGGCGGTAACAAAGATCACCAGAGGAGTAAGTACATACCGAGCATAATCAATCTTAACAACCCCCCCTGAAAACTCAAAAACAGAAACCACTTTATATAAAATAGAATGCACAAAACACAACCCAACCAACAATATAGAGCTAACAATAGAAAAACAAATATTGTAATACAACTGCTTAAGCAAATCCTTCTTCGCATTATACAAAGGATCAACAGCCTTCAGCCCACTCATATCTTTTAGCTTGCTTTCCTGATCATATACAAGAACCAAAACAGAGAGTAACAAAGCTGTAAAGATTGCACCAAAGTTGACCAACATGGAGGAAACGTCCTTATTTAAATTGTAGCCAGCATAGCAACCTAGCGCTGCGACAACTCCAGGAAAAGCAAAAAATGTCACATAGTCCATAAGAGAACGCTTACCAGCAGGATCAGCCAGAGTAGCTATATGCCCCAGAACAATATCAGTAACATTTATCTTGCTGCTCATACCACCACCTTTATCCCGGGATACATAAGCTCTATAAATTCGTTTAACAGTGTAGTACACCATTTATGCAAAGACTTCGGCTCCGGATTACCGCCAATCATCTCAACATCCTCTTCATCCATGATTATTTCACAAATTTGATCCTCAGCCGGCACTCCAACCGTAAACGTACGTTTCTTACCGTCAAGCTCCACGACAGCCTTGATCTGACCACAGTGGGGGCGAAGAGATTCAATTACACCATACTCTTCAGTGCCTGGGGTCATAAAGTCGACCAGCGCCCCTAACTTACCTCTAGATGGTGCTTTAATTACAAGTTGTTGCTCTTTGTGCCCAAGCTTTTTAAGCTGATCCGTTATATCGGCCATAGCTTGAAACTTTGTCAACTTTATTTCCTTGGTCACCGCCTTTTCCCACAGCTGAAATGCTTTCTTGTAGGCAAGCGGATTCATATGCAGAGTGCGCTTTGTGGTTTTACTGAAGTCTTCCCTAAGCAAATCATATAGAAGAGTTTTAATCCCATTACCTTTATAGCTATGAAGAAGCGCTATCCCCTCATCAAAGCCAGCAGGAATATAAAACCTCACATAATGCCGAATTATCTCGGCATTTTTTTGTGCTTTCTCAAAATCAACATTACCTGTCTCAATATCGATGATATTGTTTTTTACGCCATATGTACCAGCCTCAAACCACCCAGCCATTTGCCTAATTTCTGGATAATACTTCATCCCAAAAAAACGATAAACCTGCTTACTTTCCTCAACAATCTTGAACTTATCCCCTTGTGCAGTAATGAAATCCCGAAAAAGATCATACGCGTCGTACTGCCCTATCTTATCCAACACTGAATAACGCTCATCACTGTACGGATTGAAGCACCGGATGGAATAGGGGGATATTGAATGCATGAGACCACACCACTACAAGTTATCAATCATTAATTTACGACACACAAACCGGCTTCAATACTTAATGCGACAACAAGTCACAAAAATTAACTCAAGACGACTTAAGTAACGCAGAAATTTATTTGGGGTGAGTATTTTCATAGATCACATCCATTGTGATAATTCTTATATGGCCGTTTTTCAGTTCATCGACCATTTCTAAAGGCACCCAACAAATCATCCGTGATGGGAAATCCGTTCTTAATGGGTACAGACTATGCTGGCCGTTTGGTATCGGCAAGTGCTTCAGTCAAATCCTTGAGGCGCTGCTCGACATCCATTAAGCGTTTCTTTTCTTCAGCAGCGCTCTGTATCTCCCGCTTACCGGCCTCTCCAAGCGAACGGAACAGCTCAAGAATGGCCTCCTCCTGCAGATTCTTTGTTTGTGCTTCCGACGAGGCCGCCGAAACACCCAGACACATAGACCCCTCACCCGTCAGCAGCCAATCCAGGCTTATACCCAAATGAGTGCGAATGGCTGCCATGGCCTTCGCATTGGGCTCACGCTCGCCCAGAAGGTAGTTCTGAAGCGTCCTGTAAGGGATCCCCACTACTTCTGAGGCCTCCTTTATAGACATACCTCTGTCGTCGATTACGCTGCGCAGGCGAGCGGCTATACTCATTTTTTCATGAATTCCAATTGACGCACTCATTTTGGTGCGTATACTGCGAACAAACAGGTACATCTTAACCAACTAGGAACACTCGAACCATGAGCCAAGCCATGGAAAAGCGCCAGATCCAAGCACGGCTGATCGAGCGCGGCAGCAACTTCCGTCAGTTCGCCCTCAGCCACGGCTATGAAGTGCGCACAGTGACGCAAGTGGTTCAGCGTTGGGCCGGGCACAAAAAACTGCCTCGTGGCCGGTTGACGTTCCAAATCCTGCGAGACCTATCGCGGGTAATCGGTGAGGAAGTGCTGCCGGGAATTCTTGCGGAGAACACCGAGCAAATTTCAGCACCGGCTGTATGAAACGACTGTAGGGGCGATGACTCCAGGGAGAAACCAGAAGATGAAACGCCCAGTTCTAGCGACCAAGCGCCAGGTCATGAGCGCAGTGATCAGCGACTACGAAGGTGGACGGGAGTGCGCAGCAGCGCGCCTTGGGTACGAACTGAAGAAGTTCGATAACCACATCTACGAAAACGCCGGCAGCCGGCCTTTGAGCGATGAACAGATTCATCTGTTAGAGCAGGACATGGGCACGACCTACCTGCCGGAATACATCGCCGCCATGTACGGCGGGATGTTCGTCCCCCTCGCCACGCCTGAAACGCTGGATAACGTGGACCTCTACAACAGGTCAGTACGGGCGGCAGCCAAGCGTGGCGTGGTCGACCAGATCATTGCGAAGGCACTGGACGACGGTGTCATTGAGCGGGACGAAGCCGAGGCGATCTTGCGCGCTCACAGCCATTACATGGCAGCCCGTCACTCTGAGGTGCTGGCAACGATCCTGCTGCACAGCCGGGGGACCAAACAGTGAGCGACTGCAATCAGCCTTTGCCGAGTCGTGACTTGATCTCTTTGAGCGCGGTGGCCACGTCGTCGACAGCAAAGCGTATGTCTTCGGCGCTCACCACCAGCCCCGGCGCTTCCCGGTCGGTCAGTTTTGTTGCGTCACGACCACGCATCACTTTCGCCAGTGCTTCATGCCGCTCCTGCAAACGTTGCAGCAAGCGCTCGACTTCTCTTTTTGAGTGATTACCCATGACCTACATCCCTGAAGAAGAAAGGAAACATCTAACGGATTTGCTGGTGATCGCTCAACAGCGACTGAACACATTAAAAGAAATCGTCGCCACCACCAATCACGACTGTTCTGGCACTGACATCCGCCTAGCCATCGGTGACGCAATCACACCATTGAACATTGCCCAAGAAGCTGCGGAAGCGCTGTAAAGGACGCCGTTTATGAGCACTTACAAACTGGTCTGCCCCCACTGCCACGGCCGCATGCGCATCCGCACCAGTGAAGGCCAACATATTTTCCTGCGTATCACCTACATGCAATGCACCAACGAAGCGTGCGGCTGGGCGGTGCGTGCTGAATTTCAAATGACCCACGAGCTGAGCCCCAGCGGCATGCCCAACCCAGCTGTAAAGCTGCCAGTTGCAGATGTGGTCATTCGTCGCCAGGCAATGCGAACCCCCAACGATCAACCCGATCTGCTGGACCAAATGGAAATGGAGCGTGCGTGATGAATACAGCTACTCACACCGATTACCAGGAATACCAGGCGACCATGCAAGCCGCCGGCCTGTCCTTTCTGCAACGCCATCAGGGCGAACACCTCGGCAACGACCAGTTGCTGTTCTGCCGCGCCGTGCAGCACCTGGTGGGCAGTTTGGAAGTGCCGTTGCACATGGCCGAAAAGCTGATCAGCCGAGCCTACGGTGAACTCAAATCTAACAACGACCGCCACCAACTGGACGTCGACGTTAGTTCCGGTGCAGTGGCCGTCATCACCGATCCGGCCAGCGGTATGACTTGGGCTGTACCGGTCAGCCTGATTTACCAACGCATCATCAACGCACCGGAAAACCGCCGACTGCGCCTCGTAACACCGTAACCCCCGACTAACCCCGCCCTGCCCAGTTCCCAATGGGTTTGGGTGAGCTTTGCCCGCAATCCGAGGTGGACCATGGAAATCGACATCGCCATCACCGCAAAACTGCCCCGCGACCAGGCCGAGGCACTGCTCGTTGAGCTGCGTGCGCAGTACGCGTTGCTGTTCAACGAGCATTGGTATGACGACCGTTTTCGCATGATTCCCGAAGGGTTGCGGCACGGCTCGTTGCTGGTGGCCTTCCCTGGGTTGGCCGCACGAAAAAGCCTGATAGGCGCCCTTAAACACAGTCTCGACGAAGCGAAGTAAGCCACGATGGAAATGGAACAAAGGCTGCGAGCCGACGTCATCCAACGCATTGAGCGGGACTACCAGCTTAAGCACATGACAAACACCAATTACATGCGCAAGGGTGTGTGCCCAGCCTGCCGCCAGAAAACCCTTTACACCTTCTACGACTCGCCCTGGACGTTGATCTGCGGACGGCCGGAAAAGTGCGACCACCGTGTCTACGTGAAAGACGTCTACGACGATCTGTTCAACGACTGGAGCAAGACCGCGCCGTCGACAGCGGACAACCCCCAGGCCACAGCACGCGCCTACCTTGAGTTTGCGCGAGGTTTCAAATTTGAGCTCATCGCCGGCTTGTTCACTCAGGATAACTACTGGGATGGACTGTTAAATATAGGTAGCGCCACGGTGCGTTTCGCCTTGGAGAAAGGTGGCTACTGGGAGCGCCTGATAGATCGGCCCGACCGATTCGGCAAGATGAAAGCCCGCTTCCGCCCCACCGGCGAAGGTTTGACCGGTTACAAGGGCGTCTGGTGGTGCCCGCCGAGTGTGGACCTGCTGGAAGTCGACGAGCTGTTCATCGTCGAGGGAATCTTCGACTCCATCGCTCTGCTGCACAACGAAGTGCCGGCCGTGTCGATGATGTCCAGCGCTCCCTGCCCTATCGACTCACTCAAGGCCCTGGTCAAGTTGCGTCAGGACGCTGGCAAACGTCTCCCGCACCTGGTGTGGGCACTGGATAACGAGCCAGTCGCCAAGGCGAACATGCGCCGCTGGGCGAAGGAAGCGAGCGAGCTGGGCTTCAACTGCAAAGCAGCCGTTATCCCGCAGCCAAACGGGAAAAAGGTCGATTGGAACGACCTGCACTTGCGGTGGAAGTCGATAGAGGGCGACGACAAACGCGCCGAGTGCATTGAGCAGGAGCTTGGCGAAGCGCGTCACCAGGGCGATTTGCTGCTGGCTGATTCGGCTGAAGAAAAGGCGTTCCTGATCTACGTGCGCAACGAGCGCAAAGAATTTCACTTCACGTTCCGCAAACGCTTGTACTGGTTTCGGCTGGACCTCGAAAAATACGACCGTGCGATGACCGATCTGGAAAGCTCGGAACGCCACGAAGACCAGTTGCTCACGGAAGAACAGCGACGCTACAAGGCACTGCGCCAATCTGGATCAGTGACCAGCATCGCCAACTGCAATTTCCAGGCGCTGTATTACATGCGCAACGACCTCACCGACGAGGCTTGGTATTACTTCCGTATTGAGCGCCCACAAGGGCCGGCCATCAAGAGCACGTTCACAGCCAAACAGCTCACGTCGGCGCCTGAGTTCGCGAACCGCTTGCTCAACGTCTCCAATGGCGCAATGTTCGAGGGCAGCGCGCAGCAACTGAAACGGATCCTGGCCCCACAGCTGGACTGCCTGAAAACCGTCAACACCATCGAATGGATCGGCTACAGCCGCGACCATGGCGCCTATGTCTTCAACGACCTGGCCTTTCATGGCGGCAAGGTTCAGGTGCGCAACAAGGAAGACTTTTTCGACCTGGGCAAGCTGAGCATCAAGTCACAGAGCCAGTCGCCGGTGCTGCACATCAACACCGACCTCAACGCCTATAACGAAGGTTGGTTCGACATCTACTGGCGCTGCTTTGGCGTACAGGGGCTGGTGGTACTGGCCTGGTGGCTGGGCGCGTTGCACGCCGAGCAGATCCGCCAGATCCACAAGTCGCTGATGTTCCTTGAGCTGGTGGGTGAAGCCGGATCGGGCAAGACCACGCTGGTGGAGCTGCTGTGGAAGTCGGTCGGGCGCACTGATTACGAAGGCTTCGACCCGTCCAAAGCAACCGCTGCGAGCCGTGCGCGTAACTTCTCGCAGGTCAGCAACTTGCCGGTAGTGCTGATCGAATCCGAGCGTGAACAAAAGGAAGGCCAGCCGGTTAAACACTTCGATTGGGATGAACTGAAAACCGCCTACAACGGCCGCAGCGTTCGCTCCACCGGCGTGAAAAACAACGGCAACGATACCCACGAACCACCGTTCCGTGCCGCCCTGCTGATAGCGCAGAACAACCCGGTAAACGCGTCCGAACCAATCCTGCAGCGTATCTGCCACGTCCACCTGACACGTGAACATCACACACCGGAAACCAAGCAGTATGCCGAGCAGTTGGAGCGCATGCCGATGGACAGCATCAGCGGCTTCTTGGTCAAGGCGTTGCAACGTGAAAGCGAAACCATGCGCCTGATGGAGGAAAACACCTCCGGCTACGAGCAAGAGCTACTGGCCCAGCCAGGCGTGCGCACCGTGCGTATTGCCAAGAACCACGCCCAATTGCGCAGCCTGGTGGATGCACTGGCCGGTGTCGTGCCGCTCGGCGAACGCCGCAGGGCCCTCGCACACGCTGAAATCAGTCGCATGGCCGTGGAGCGGCAGCAGGCAATCAACGCCGACCACCCGACCGTGCGCGAGTTTTGGGACCTGTACGAATTCCTCAATGGCATGGACGAGAAAGCCGCGCTGAACCATGCGCGTCGCGATGGGCTGATAGCCGTGAACCTCAACGAGTTCGTAGAAATGGCCGCCAATAAACGGCAACAAGTCCCGCCTTTGAGCGACCTGAAACGCCTGCTGAAGACGAGCAAATCACCCAAGTTTCTGGAGTCGAACAAGCCCGTCAACTCGGCACGCCAGGTCGACGCATTCGACAAACCTAAAACCATTCGCTGCTGGGTATTCCAGGGCGTGTAGGGGCTGCAACCCCTAGATATCTACCACCCAAAGGAGAAGCACCATGCACATCCAAGTCATCACCGGTGACGGCAGCCAGGGCGAAACCAACCGTCTTCGACACCTGAAAGAGCTGAAGGACTGGTTTAACAAGTCCGGGAAAATCGTTCACGCGGAGGCCTACGACCCGACAGGGTTGGTCGCGATCCTGGATGTTCGTGCGGTCAGCGACAAAGAAATCCTGGTGCTGGAGTGCAGCCGGGATCAGATCCAGGCGGTCCTGGAGTGGCAGTCAGCAACAGATGAGGTTGTTGAGTTTGAAAAACTGCTACTGCACCTGGTGCGGAAGCAAAACCCAACCGGCGAAAGCCAGTGAGAAGGTGGTGTCGAGGGGCTGCAACCCCTCGACACCGACCACCCAAAGGAGAAGCACCATGCAAGTGAATCAACCCAAAGGCGGCACCGCAGAGGCTACCACAACCCCGCTGGCTGTCGGCGACAAGGTCAGCTACGTCGCTATAAGCGGTGGTGGCCAGCAATACCGGCTCAGTGCTCGTACCGGCGTCATAGAAGCGATCGATGGCAGCGTTGCCACCTTGCGAGCTCCGAACGGTCGCAGCATCACAAAACCGCTCAACAAACTGACACCAGACGGCCAGCCCAATGCGCTCACGCGCACGCTCATGGAGGGCCACTCATGATCAAGCGCACCCTCACCCACTTCCACCTCTGCTGCGGCCTTGGCAGCGGCGCCGCTGGCTTCAGCGACTCCAAACCATTCCTGGGCCCCGTGCAAGCTGAGTGGCGTTGCCTGGGCGGCGTAGATGTCGACCCGGCCGGTTTGCGTGACTTCCAGATGATGACCGGTGTGCCTGGCACACTGATGGACCTGTTCACCCGCGAGCAGTTCGCCGCATTCCACGGCCTGCAGCCGCCCGCCGGCTGGAAAGAAGCCACTGCCGAAGACCTGCGCCGCGCCGCTGGCAACGAAGACCCGGACGCGGTGTTCATCAGCAGCCCCTGCAAGGGCGCTTCAGGCTTGCTGTCCGAGACAATGAGCCAGACGCCCAAATACCGGGCACTCAACGAGCTGACGTTGCGCTGCGTGTGGCTGATGTGTGAAGCCTGGAAGCACAATCCGGTGTCGCTGATCGTGTTCGAAAACGTACCGCGCCTCGCCACCCGGGGCCGCTACCTGCTGGATCAGATCACCAAGTTGCTCAGGCACTACGGTTACGCGGTGGCTGAAACCACCCACGACTGTGGTGAAATCGGCGGGCTGGCCCAGAGCCGCAAGCGCTTCCTGCTGGTGGCCAGGCACGTCGAGAAGGTGCCTGCGTTTCTGTACGAACCGGAAAAGCGCAGCCTGCGCGCCGTTGGTGACGTGTTAAGCCGCATGCCGCTGGCCGGCGATATCGATCAGGCTGGGCCGATGCACAGGGTGCCTGCATTGCAGTGGAAAACTTGGGTGCGCCTAGCCCTGGTTGAAGCCGGCAAGGATTGGCGCAGCCTGAGCCGGTTTGCGATCGAGGACGGCTACCTTCGCGACTTCGTGATCGTGCCGGAATATCGCGCCGGTTACATGGGGGTGCACGACTGGCAGGACACCGTCGGCACAGTCGCCGGCCGGTCGAGCCCAACCAACGGCAAGTTCTCGGTTGCAGACCCTCGACCGACCAGCAAATTCGAATACACCCAATACGGCGTGCTGCCCTATGACCGTCACTGTGGTGTGGTCACCGGCCAACGCAGCCCTGGGCAAGGAACATTCAGTGTTGCTGACCCGCGCATGGGCGGCGAGCGCCACAACAACGTGTTCCGCGTGGTGCGCAATGATCAGGCCGCCGGCACAGTGACGGCCGGACACGGCCCCAGTTCGGGAGGGCAGGCGTTGGCAGATCCTCGGCAACCGTCCAAGGGCTTCGGAAAGTACCTGGTCACCGACTACAGCAAACCGGCCGGTACCGTCATCGCCGGCAGCACCACCGGCCAGGGCACTTTCGCCGTGGCCGATCCGGCCTACAAGAATTGGCACCCCGCCGCCAGCACGCAAAAACTGCGTATTACGCCCTGGTGCGAAAGCGCCAAGACAGTGACCGGCTCGCAACAGGTCGCCAGTGGCGCGTTATCGATCGCAGATCCGCGCCCGGGCATGTCGCGCACCAAGGGCGATGCCTACCTGACCGGCGGGCATTATGGGGTCGTCGACTACAACACCCCGGCCGGCGCCGTTTCCGCCAGCGCATGCCACGACAATGGCCGGTGGTCGGTCGCAGACCAGCGCATGCCGGCATCCAACGACCGACTGACCTGCATGATCACCAGCCTCGACGGTACCTGGCACCGCCCGTTCACCACCCTGGAGCTGGCTGCGCTGCAATCGCTGTTTGATCCAGAGGACCACTGGTCAGCAGATCCGCAGACCGCTCATGAGATTGAGCGTATGCAGCGGGTTCGCAAGATTGAACAGGCGGGGGTTTTCCAGCTGGACGGTATCAACGACGGCCACCACCGGGAGCGGATCGGCAACGCAGTACCGCGCGCGGCGGCAAGGGCGATGGCCGATGTGTTCGGCATGACGCTGCTGCTTTCCGAGGCTGGGGAGACGTTCATGCTCAGCAACGTGTCGATTTGGGTGCAGCCGGTGGCGATTGCGTTGAGCGTGACCCAGCAGGAGGTTGGTGTATGACTGTGTTCCTGCTGCTTTATCTGTGCGCCGATACGACCCGGATGGATTGTCAGGTAGTGAAGGCTGATAGCTGGAACGGGCCTCACGCTTACGAGCGATGCATTGACGTCGTACCTGGCCTCACTGAGGCACTTACCGCGCGCAACCGAGAGCGACATCGGTTCGTTTGTGAAATCCAATCCGACGCCCCACAGCCCGCTGACCATGTGTCCCGGCCGACCTTTATCCATCAATCATTTCGGATGTAAGGGGGACGCAATGAACAACGGAAAATCCTTCCCCTGGAACCTGGACCTAACCGGCATATGCGACCAGTGCAACAGATCCCGTGCCCACGGCAACCACCAGAAGTGCAGCAAAGCGCGTCAGGCGCTCAACGCCAAGCGTCGGGCCGAGGAAGCCCAAGCCGGTACCACACCAGCACCTAGAAAAAGTGCCGGCCTGTTCTGGTTACTTCGCCAGCAGTGATCGGCAATACTTCAGCGCAATACACAAAGGCCCGGAGACGGGCCTTTTTTCTTTCACCTGGAAGAATCTTTCAATACATCGCGTGGGGACGCATATGGCAGATGGTGTAGAGGCCCGTGGCAATTCGGTACGGGTCTATTTTCGTTTTAATGGAGAGCTGTGCCGGGAGCTGGTGCCCGGAGGCAACACACCGGCCAACCGCGAGCATGCAAAGCGCCTGGTCACAGTCATCGAATACGAGATACAGGCCGGCACCTTCGATTACCGCCGGCACTTTCCCGAGTCGACCAAATTGGCCGAGAACAGCTTCGGGCACTACCTGGACCTATGGTTGACCATCAAGAGCAACAGCGTGGCCGCGACCTCTTTCCGGGGGTACAAGAATAAGGCTGAGGTCCATGTGCGGCCGCGCTGGGGGGACGTTCAGATCGATCAGATTGACCACTTGGACCTGCAGGAGTGGATTCAGGGGCCGCTGTCGAAGCGGCTGAAGAACAAAACCATCCGCGACATCATCAGCAATGTGCGCCAGGTGTTCCGGCTGTACCGCACCCGGAAGAAGGTCGCGCACGACCCAACTGAAGGGTTATTCGTGCGTCTGCCCGATCCGGAGGCGCCGGATCCGTTCAACAGGGCCGAAATCAAGCAGATCCTCGAAACACCGACCAATCGTACTCAGGAGCTGCTGATGGTGCAGTTCATGATTTGGGCAGGGCCGCGGGTGTCGGAGACTATTGCCCTGGCATGGGAGGATGTCGATCTGAAACAGGGGACAGTGACTTTCCGCCGATCCAAGGTGCGGGGAGCCTATCGCGTGACGAAAACCCGGCGCTCTACTCGCAAGGTGCGTCTGCTGGAGCCTGCATGGGATGCCCTACGCAAGTTGGACACGATCAACCAGCTCAAGACCGTGGACACGGTCGACGTCGTCGAGCGGGACAACAAGACCATCCGCAAGCACAAGCTGCACTTTGTATTTCTGAACACAAAGAGCGGCGTGCCGCACGTCAGCGACTTTGTCGTGAGGGACAGGTTCTTCAAAGCACACTTGAAAGCGGCCGGCGTTCGCTATCGCGGGCCAGGTCAGTGTCGGCATACCTACGCCAGTCAGTTGCTCACCACTGGTGTGGCTTCGGTTGACTGGATCGCGGAGCAGATGGGGCATACCAGTGCGAATATGATCCGGCAGCACTATGGGACGTGGATCAATGAAGATGGACCAGACGTTATTGCAATACTAGAGCAAGCGCTACGTCTGTAGCGCTTAGATCAAACGTGGCCATTCAAGACGTCGGTTTTACACGCGTCGTTTTCCATGTATTTATTTCAAACAAAACCGCCGCATCCCCTTCATCATTCCAAATGGGTGAACCGCTGTTCCAGTAACACTTATGCCAAGTGACACCAGCGTGAACCGATTTAGAGTAACTCCCTTTCTTGGTGTAGAGCGCGACCCGCTCGCCTTTCTTTGCTTCGACAGTGCCGAACCAATACGTATGACGATGCTTATTTGAGAGCTTCCCAGAAGATGTATATGTCGTGTCTGCAACCATGTAGCGGTTGAGTGTGCAGTCTTCCACCACCGTCATTAACACACGCTCTTCGCTCGCATCTCCATGACCATGAATGCTATCTATTATGAGCTTCATCACATCTCCTTGTTTAGGTGCAGTATCAAGTGTCGGAGGTGACTTTAACTTCTTTCATGGCCTTCTGATAGCACCCATAAGTCCAAGGAGGGATTCGAAATATCGACGAGGCCGCAGCCTCCTACTCGAACCATTCTGCAAATTTTTTTTGAGCCATCTGACAAACGCATGCAGACCGATGCGAGGGGGTTGCATCGCGGGATCAATCATCCAGTCTCTACCTTTACTCTCAGTAGCAGCCGTCATTCCCACGAATGTTCCCATATGAGTCCTTTTTCATCCCCTGAAAACACAAAACCCCTGAAAACTTTAACGTTTTCAGGGGTTTAGTTGTTTCGAATTTGGCGGTGAAGGAGAGATTCGAACTCTCGATACAATTTCTTGTATACACACTTTCCAGGCGTGCTCCTTAAGCCACTCGGACACTTCACCGTATCTCGTCAAACCAGTTCAGTCTGTCGAGGCGCGCTAATGTAGTCGAAAGCCTTTCTGATGGCAAAGGTTTTTTTCAGAATTTTCATGCGGTTAGCAGGTTATGCCGGCGTACGCCCGGTAAGGGGCGGTGATTCTGCCATTCTCAGGCTTGTGTGGCACGCGTCTGGGACGGCTGTTGGGCCCTGCCCTAGGCTGTCTGGCAGCGAGCAGGTGGGAAAAGTCTGACTGGGTAGTCAGTCACGGCGCTTTACCCGGGCAGGCGTGGTGGGTAACGTCTGCGCCTATGTCTCTATAACAAGTCCTACAAGGAACCGCGTCATGAGTGAGTTGATTGCTTACCACCTCGAAGACGGTATCGCGACCCTGACCTTGCGCAACGGCAAGGTGAATGCCATTTCTCCGGCGGTGGTCAGTGCGTTCAATGAAGCGCTGGACCAGGCGGAGAAAGACCGCGCGGTGGTGGTGATCACCGGCACGCCGGGCATTCTGTCCGGTGGGTATGATTTGAAAGTGATGACCGCCGGCCCTAAAGAGGCCATCGGCCTGGTGACTTCCGGCTCGACGCTGGCACGTCGCCTGTTGTCGCACCCGTTCCCGGTGATCGTCGCGTGCCCTGGGCATGCGGTGGCCAAGGGTGCGTTCCTGCTGTTGTCGGCAGATTATCGGATTGGCGTGGAAGGCCCGTTCAGTATTGGGCTGAATGAAGTGGCGATCGGCATGACCATGCACCACGCCGGGATCGAGCTGGCGCGGGATCGCCTGAGCAAGGCGGCGTTCCAGCGCTCGGTGATCAATGCCGAGATGTTTGACCCGCAAGGTGCCGTGGGCGCCGGCTTCCTCGATAAGGTGGTCGCCCCCGAGGAGCTGCACGCAGCCGCCCTGGAAGCCGCGCGGCAGTTGAAGAAGATCAACATGAACGCCCACAAGCACACCAAGCTGAAAGTACGCAAAGCGCTGTTGGACGCACTGGATGACGCGATCATTCAGGACCAGGGCCACATCCTGAGCTAAGCCCCTACTGCTATCACAGCAAAAGCCCGGCCCTGCGTCGGGCTTTTTCTTACAAATAAACCTGATCCTTCCTTAGCCGCTCTAGCCGGGCCATATCGGCACATGTTGAAACATGTGCTCAAACATCGCCTATCTCCTACGTCTGTAGGGGCAATTGCCGAATACAGTGCACATCCGTACACTGCGCCACCTTTTGTCCCGATGGGCCGTGTCGATGCTTTTTCTGTTACGTATGTTGTTGATGGGCCTGCACTTTATGCTGGCGGGCGTGTTGGGCGTGCTACTGGGCGTGTGCCGACCGTTCAACCCGGATAACAGCCGCCTGTGCGCGCGCCTGTACGCGTTGCCGGCCATGTGGATTCTGGGGCTGAACGTGAAGGCCGATGTGGATTCGCTGCGCAACAAGCCGGGCACGTGCGTCGTCATCGCCAACCATCAGTCCAACTATGACCTGTTTGTGTTCGGCACCGTGGTGCCCCATCGCACCGTATGCATTGCCAAGAAAAGCCTGAAATGGGTGCCGCTGTTCGGCCAATTGTTCTGGCTGGCGGGCAATGTGCTGATCGACCGCGGCAATGCGCACAAGGCACGCCGCGCGATGCTCACCACCACCCACACCTTGCAGCATGAAGACACCTCGATCTGGGTGTTTGCCGAAGGCACGCGCAACCTGGGCAAGGGCCTGCTGCCATTCAAGAAAGGCGCGTTTCATATGGCGATTGCCGCCGGTGTGCCCATCGTGCAGGTGTGCGTGAGCAACTATGTGAACCATATGCAGCTTAATCGCTGGAACAGTGGTGATGTGCTCATACGTTCTTTGCCGCCGATTCCTACCAACGGGATGACGTCGGATGACATTCCCGCTCTGCTGCAGGCGTGCCAGGCGCAGATGGCGGAATGCATTGCGCAGATGGATGCGAGTGTTACGCGGGGGAGTTGTGAGGCGCGGGTTGTTTGAGATTGGAGGGAGGTAAGTGGGCCGGCGCGAGCAAGCTCGCTCACTACAGGTTGTAACAATTGAACTCGCTTCGGGCTAAGCTGCCAGACACCTGTCCCCCTAATAAGAAGCGATCTGCACCATGGGTAGAGTTGTTGCGGCCGCCGTCTACAGCGCCGGTAAGAAAGTCACTGATATCACCCTGGACGAAGGCGCGGCCTGGGCCGCCAAACCCGACCACTTTGTGTGGATCGGCCTGGAAGAACCCAACGCCCAGGAGCTGGCCAACCTGCAACGCCAGTTCAACCTGCATGAACTGGCCATCGAAGATGCCCTGGAAAAACACAGCCGGCCGAAGCTGGAAACCTTCGGCGATGCGCTGTTCATCGTCACCTACTCACCGGTGCGCGAGAACGGGAAGCTGGTGTTTATCGAAACCCATATCTTTGCCGGCAACGGCTACATCATCACCGCACGCAATGGCCACTCAGCGTCCTACGGCTACGTGCGCCAGCGTTGTGAGGCGCGACCGCTGCTGCTGGAACATGGGGAAGATTTCGTACTGTATGCACTGCTGGATTTCGTCACCGAAAACTACCAGCCGGTGAGCGAGGCAATCCACGCCGAGATCGACGAGCTGGAGCGCAACGTGCTGTGCAACTCGCTCAACGAAAACGATATCCAGAACCTCCACGGCCTGCGCCGCGACGTGTTGCGGCTCAAGCGTTATGTGGCGCCGATGGTGGAGATCAGCCAGGAATTGCAGAAGCTGAGCTTCCCGTTCATCGACAAGAACATGCGCCCGTACTTCCGTGATGTGCAGATCCACGTGACACGCCAGATGGAAGACCTCACCACCCTGCGTGACATCGCCAGCCAGACCATCGAGATCGGTGTGCTGCTGGAGGCTTCGCGCCAGAGCGTGGTGCAGCGCAAGTTCGCTGCCTGGGCGGCGATCCTCGCGTTCCCCACGGCAGTAGCGGGGATTTATGGGATGAACTTCCAGAACATGCCCGAGCTGCAATGGCACTACGGCTATTTTGCGGTGCTCGGGTTTATCGCGGTGGGCTGTACGGGCTTGTGGGCCAGTTTCAAGCGGTCGGGGTGGTTGTAAAACGTTGCCGACGCACGACCGCCATCGCGCTTAAGCTGTGGCTTCGGGTTTGTGGGCCACGAAGCGCATCATCCACTCCGCCACGGTTGCGCCGTGGTGGTCACGTTCCAGGCTGGCGACGCCGTGGGTGTAGACCTTCTCACCCAGGGTTGTCTGAAGTATTTCCAGCAGTTCGCGGGAATAGTCGTGGATGAACTCCGGGTGGCCCTGGAAGCACAGCACCTGGTCTTCGATGTGGTAGGCAGCGTAGGGGCAGAAATCGCTGGAAGCGATCACCGTGGCGTTGTCCGGCAGCGTGGTGACCTGGTCCTGGTGACTGATCAGCAGGGTCAGTTCTTCCACCACCGGGCTCATCCACGGGGCCTTGGCGTTCAGTTTGTAATCATGGATGCCCATGCCCCAGCCTTTGCTGGCGCGCTCGGTCTTGCCACCCAGCAACAGCGCCAACAACTGATGGCCGAAGCAGATCCCCAGCAGCTTGTCGCCACGCGCATAGCGCTCGAGCAGGTAAGTCTTGAGGGTCTGGATCCACGGGTCGGTGCCGAAAGAATCGGCCTTGCTGCCGGTCACCAGGTAGGCATCGAACACTTCATCGTCCGACGGGTATTCGCCCTGCACCACGTTGTAGACAACAAAGTCAGCAGCAATCGGTTGCTTGGAAAACAGGCGCTTGAACATCTGCCCGTACCCTTGGTACTGATCGATCAAACCTGGACGCAGGATATCGGTTTCCAGGATACAGACGCGTAGCGACATAAAAAATACCTGACACGGTGATGGGAATAATGCACACCCCAGAGCCTGCCTTGAAACACCCCTTCAAGGCAAGTCCGCCAAGCGACCACCTGTAGGAGCGGGCTTGCCCGCGATGGCGACATTTCAGCCGACAAACAGGTTGGCTGATACACCGCTTTCGCGGGCAAGCCCGCTCCCACAGGGGTTATGTAGTGCTCACGCCATGGCGTTTCGGTCAGGTGAATATCTGGCCCTGGGCAGCTTTTTCAAGTAGCAAGGCCGGGGGGTTGAACCGTTCGCCATATTGCTCGGCCAGGTAACGCGCACGGGCGATGAAATCGTTCAGCCCGTATTGGTTTATGAACTGCAACGCGCCGCCACTCCACGCAGCAAAACCGATACCGAAGATCGAACCGACGTTGGCATCGGCCGTGGACATCAACACGCCCTCCTCAACACAACGCACGGTTTCAATGGCCTGGATAAACAGCAAACGGTCGCGCACATCCTGCGGCGAGATCTGCTGGTCGGCGCGTTCAAAGCGGCTTTTCAGCTCCGGCCACAGGTGCTTCTGCCCGCCATTGGGGTACTCATAAAACCCGCCACCCGCCGCCTTGCCCAAGCGTTTGTATTCATTGACCAACAGGTCGATCACCGCCGTGGCCGGGTGTGCCGGCATTGACTTGCCTTCTGCCTGCAGATCCTTGGCGGTTTGCTGCCTTATATGGCTCATCAGGCTGAGGGACACTTCATCCGAGACGGCCAGTGGTCCCACCGGCATGCCGGCCTTACGCGCTTCGGTCTCGATCATCGGCGCGGCCACGCCCTCGCCGAGCATGGCAATGCCTTCGTTGGTGAAGGTGCCGAACACCCTTGAGGTGAAGAAACCCCGGCTGTCATTGACCACGATCGGGGTTTTCTTGATTTGCAGGACGAAATCAAAACCTCGGGCCAGGGTTTCGTCGCTGGTGTGAGCGCCCTTGATGATTTCCACCAGCGGCATCTTGTCGACCGGACTGAAGAAATGCAGGCCGATGAACTTGGCTGGATCCGGCACGGCCTTGGCCAAACCGCTGATCGGCAGTGTGGAGGTATTGGAGGCGATCACCGCATCAGCGCCGACCACACTGTGCGCAGCGGCCGAGACTTTTGCCTTGAGTTCACGGTCTTCAAACACCGCTTCGATGATCAGGTCGCAACCGGCCAGATCGGCGTCGGCGGCAGTGGGAAGAATCCGCGCCAGGATGATTTCCCGCTGCTCGGCGGTCATTTGCCCACGGCTGACCTTCTTGTCGAGCAGCGCCGCTGAGTGCGCCTTGCCCTTTTCAGCGGCGGCCAGGTTGATGTCCTTGAGCACCACGTCGACGCCGGCGCTGGCGCTGACGTAGGCAATGCCCGCGCCCATCATTCCGGCACCGAGCACGCCGACTTTGCGCGTGACATAGGGCGCAACACCTCTGGGCCGCGAGCTGCCGGCGTTGATTTCGTTGAGCTGGAACCAGAAGGTGCCGATCATGTTCTTCGCCACTTGCCCGGTGACCAGCTCGGTGAAGTAGCGGGTTTCGATCAGGTGCGCCGTGTCGAAATCCACTTGGGCCCCCTCCACGGCGGCACAGAGGATTTTCTCCGGCGCGGGGAAACAGCCCTGGGTCTTGCTGCGCAAAATCGACGGCGCGATGGCCAGCATCTGCGCGACTTTCGGGTTGGACGGCGTCCCGCCCGGCAGTTGATAGCCCTTGCCGTCCCACGGCTGTTTCGCCTCCGGGTTCGCGAGAATCCACGCCCGGGACTTGGCCAGCAACTCATCACGATCGGCTGCCAATTCTTGAATCAAGCCAGCTTGCAGCGCTTGTTGGGGCCGCACTTTTTTGCCTTCCAACAAATACGGCAAGGCTTTTTCCAGCCCCAGCAGGCGCACCATGCGCACTACCCCACCGCCGCCCGGCAACAGGCCCAGGGTCACTTCCGGCAACCCCAGCTGTGTGGATGTGGCATCCAGCGCGACCCGGTATTGGCAGGCCAGGCAGATCTCCCAGCCGCCACCCAGTGCGGCGCCATTGATCGCGGCCACTACCGGTTTGCCGAGGGTTTCCAGGCGGCGCAACTGCGCCTTCAGCTCCAGCACACCGTCATAAAAATCTTTGGCGTGGGCCTTGTCGACCTTGATCAACTCATTGAGGTCGCCACCGGCAAAAAACGTCTTTTTGGCCGAGGTGATGATCACACCGGCAATACTGTCCCTTTCCGCCTCCAGGCGCGTGAGCGTGGCCGCCATGGCTTCGCGGTACGCGCCGTTCATGGTGTTGGCGCTCTGGCCGGGCATGTCGAGGGTCAGCACCACGATCTGGTCCTGGCCTTTTTCGTAACGAATGGCTTGGGTCATGACAGGTTCCTTGGGCTCAGAGCCGTTCGATGATAGTGGCGATGCCCATGCCACCGCCGACACACAGGGTGGCCAGGCCGTAGCGCTGCTGGCGGGCTCCCAGCTCGTCGAGCAAGGTGCCGAGGATCGCGCAGCCGGTGGCGCCCAACGGGTGGCCCATGGCGATGGAGCCGCCGTTGACGTTGACTCGCGCAGCGTCAATGCCCATGTCCTTGATGAACTTGAGCACCACCGAGGCGAACGCTTCGTTGACTTCGAACAGGTCGATGTCCTCAACCCGCAAACCGGCCTTGGCCAGGGCTTTGCGGGTGGCGGGCGCCGGGCCGGTGAGCATGATGGTCGGGTCGGTGCTGGTGACCGCCGTGGCAACAATGCGCGCCCGCGGTTGCAGGCCCAGTTCGCGGCCTTTCGCTTCGGAGCCGATCAGCATCAGCGCGGCGCCATCGACAATGCCGGAGCTGTTGCCCGGCGTGTGCACATGGTGGATGCGCTCCACATGGCTGTAGACCCGCAATGCGGTGGCGTCGAAGCCCATCTGCCCCATCATTTCAAAGCTGGGCTTGAGTTTGCCCAGGCCTTCGAGGGTGGAGTCGCCGCGGATGAATTCGTCATGGTCCAGCAGCACGATGCCGTTCTGGTCCTGCACCGCGATCAGCGATTTGTTGAAAGAACCGTCTGCACGCGCCCTGGCAGCTTTCTGCTGGGACTGTAGGGCAAAGGTATCCACGTCCTGGCGCGTGAAGCCTTCCAGGGTGGCGATCAGGTCGGCGCCGATGCCCTGGGGCGTGAAGTGGCTGTGCATATTGGTGTGCGGGTCGAGCACCCAGGCGCCGCCGTCGCTGCCCATGGGCACGCGGGACATGGACTCGACGCCGCCCACCACCACAAGATCTTCAAAGCCGGAGCGCACCTTCATGGCGCCCAGATTGACCGCCTCCAGGCCCGAGGCGCAGAAGCGGTTGATTTGCACCCCGGCGACACTGATGTCCCAGTCCGCCACCAGTGCGGCGGTCTTGGCGATGTCGGCACCCTGGTCACCCACCGGGGTGACGCAGCCCAGGACAATGTCATCCACTTGGCGCGTGTCGAGGTCACTGCGTTGGGCCAGCGCGGTGAGCAGGCCGGCCACCAGGTTCACCGGCTTGACGCTGTGCAGGGCACCGTCCGCCTTGCCTTTGCCACGGGGCGTGCGTATCGCATCAAAGATCAAAGCTTGGGTCATGACGTCCTCTAACCGCTGTGCATGTGTGCCCCTACCTTAGGCCCGATTGACACGGTTTCAATGACGGATGCGCTCATTGCTTTTGACCCCCACGCTCGGACGAACGGTAGGCTGCGGCGGCAATTGCTTGATTAATCGTTTTAGCTGTCTAGCCAAGGGTCTGGCGCCAAGATGGCGATAGGCCTCATTCCGTTTTTAGCGCAAATGCTGATTAGCTGATATGAAATGGATCTAAGCCACGCAGAACGAGGGCTCTAAGGTTGAATCTGTAAGGAGCTGCTGCCGGGTTTTGCTGGAGCAGTTGTAAGAAAAGTGCAACGTCACATCGCGATACTGAAATAAACCGGCACGCATTTGACGCTCAGGAATAACAACAAAAGGCAGTCAGCCATGTTCAAGCATACGAAAGTTCGTCAGGCGGGACTTATTCTGTTCGCCACCACACTGATTCTGATCTTGCCCAACTTAACCAAGGTTATTGGGTGATACACCGATCCCTACATTCCGTGCACACACTGCACCAGGACTGCAGCTTTTGGCAGCACCTGCCGGGACATTGCGCATAGCGGTCCCGTTGCAGGGGCTGTCTTTTTGCGCGCAGATTTCCGGTATCGTGAGCCCCACCGCCACTTCACACCGGGCTCTCTCTTGAAAACCCCCCTTGCCGCTCTCGCCTTGCTGCTGGCCTTGCCGGTTTCAGCTGCGCAATTGACCATCGAACTGGACCACACCACCAAGACCTGGCAAACCGCCGACCTGCTCAAACTGCCCGAAGCGCAGACGGTGCAGATCGCTGATGACGTTTCCTACAAACGCAACATGACCTATCGCGCTGTGCCGCTGGCAGTGCTGCTGCCGGGTCTTGAGCCCCAAAACCACCTGCAAGCTGTTGCCCTGGATGGGTTCGCCGCCGAACTCGCTGCCGCGCCGCTGCTGCAAAAAAGCGGCGCCCGCGCCTGGCTGGCGGTAGAAGACCCGGCCCACCCGTGGCCTGCGCTGGCCGACGGCAAACCCAGCGCCGGGCCGTTTTACCTGGTGTGGACCGACCCGCAGGCCGGCCATATCAGCCCCGAGCAATGGCCGTTCCAGATCTCCGGGATCAAGCAGTTGAAGACGGTTGCCGAGCGCTTTCCCGCGCTGCTGCCGGACCCAAAGCTGGCCGCCAATGACCCGATCAATCAGGGCTTTGCGCTGTTCCAGAAAAACTGCCTGGCTTGCCACCGCCTCAATGGCGCAGGCGATGCGCAAGTGGGGCCGGACCTGAATATTCCCTACAACCCCACCGAGTATTTCGGCGGTGATTTCCTCAAGCGTTACATCCGCGACCCGCAGAGCCTGCGGCATTGGCCGCAGGCAAAGATGCCGGCGTTCGCGTCCAGTGTGCTACCGGACAATGAGCTGGATTTGTTGGTGGGGTATTTGAAGCATATGGCCGGTCGCAAGCAGCAACCCTGAGCCCAAGCACACGTCAATTCTGGGCGCTGGCTTGTGTGGGAGCTGGCTTGCCTGCGATGGCATCACCTCGGTGCATCTGTTGTACCGAGGCGTCTGTATCGCGGGCAAGCCCGGCTCCCACACAAGCCAGCTCACATTAGATCTACGTCGCCTATTGCTGCTGGACTGAAATGACGGGCGTTGGCGCCACAAATACCTTGGCATGCATCTGCTCATGCCCGCCGCCACGGCGCATGCCGCGTACCGGGCAGGCGTCGAGGTAATCCAGGCCCACGGCCAGCTTCAAATGCCGTTCCGGGCGGGCCAGTTGATTGGTCACGTCGAAGCTGTACCAGGCGTCATCCAGCCAGGCTTCGGCCCAGGCGTGGCTGGCCAGGTGCGCGCTTTCTTCGCTGTACAGATACCCCGACACATACCGCGCCGGAATTCCCAGGCTGCGCACGCAGGCCAGGAATGCATGGGCATGGTCCTGGCACACGCCCACCCCGCCAGCAAAGGCCTGGGCGGCGCTGGTGTCGACTTCAGTGGCGCCCGGCGTGTAGGCCATCGCCTGGTTGAGCCCGTGCATCAGGTCAATCAGTGCCGTGCGGTCGCGACGCTGATGACAGTGCTGCTCGGCAAACCGGCGCAGGGCGTCATCGGGTTCGGTCAGACGTGTGCTGCGCAGAAACGGGAAAGCCGATTGGCTCTCGTGTTCGGCCTCGCGCAACTCGTCGATGTCGACCTGGCCCCGGGCGCCGATGATGATGGCATCGTGGGGCTCATCCAGGGTCAACACATGCAGGATATTGCCGAACGGGTCCACCTGGGCGCGCACGGGGCGCGGCAGGTCTAGCTGCCAACTGAGCACGTGCTGACGCTCGCTGTCGTGGGGCGTGAGGCGCAGGTACTGGATGCTCGCACGCACCTGGTCCTCGTAGTGGTAGGTGGTTTCGTGGCTGATGGAGAGTCTCATGCGGCCTCCAGGTAGGAACTGTAGATGGCGTCGCCCAACTGGCGCACCAAAGGGATAAAGTCGGTCAGCCAGGCGTGCAGGCCTTCCTCGAGGATTTCGTCGATGGCCGTGAAGCGCAGGCGAGCGTCCATCTCGGCCGCCAGGCGTTGAGCCGGTCGACCGTTAAGGCCGGGCAGGCTGGCGAGGATCTGATCGATCTCCTCACTGCAAGCGCGCAGCGAACGGGGCACATCGGCGCGCAACAGCAACAATTCGGCGACTTGGCGCGCACCGGGTGCATCACGGTAGATCTCGGTGTACGCCTCGAACGACGACAACGCCCGCAACAATGCACTCCACTGGTAGTAGGCGTGGGCCGTGCCGTCAGTGACAGCAGCGGCCTGGTCGCCGGCCATTTCGTAGCGCGCATCCAGTAGACGCAAGGTGTTGTCAGCTCGTTCAATAAAGGTGCCCAAGCGAATGAAACGGAAGGCATCGTTGCGCATGATGGTGCCGTAGGTGGCACCGCGAAACAGGTGCGAGCGCTCCTTGACCCACTCGCAGAAACGGCTCATGCCGTAGCGGCTGAGGCCCTGCTGGGCGATATCGCGAATATCCAGCCAGGTGGCGTTGATGTTTTCCCACATGTCGGCGGTGATTCGCCCACGCACCGCATGGGCGCTGGCCCGCGCAGCCCCGAGACAGCTGTAGATACTGGCGGGGTTGGCCGCATCCAGCGCAAAAAAGTGCAGCAGGTGTTCGGCATGCAGTTCGCCATGGCGTTCGCGGTAATCATCCAGCGTGCCGGTGATCAGCAAGGGCATGGCCAATTCGTGCAGGCCGTCGCCGTGCCCGTCCTGGGGCATCAACGACAGGGAATAGCTGACATCGAGCATGCGTGCGAGGTTTTCCGCACGCTCCAGGTAGCGCGACATCCAGTACAGGTCGGAGGCAGTTCTACTCAACATGGCATCAGTCCTCCACCACCCAGGTGTCTTTGGTGCCCCCGCCCTGGGACGAGTTGACCACCAGCGAGCCTTCGCGCAGGGCCACGCGGGTCAGGCCGCCCGGCACCACGCGGGTTTCCTTGCCGGACAAGACGAACGGGCGCAGGTCGATGTGGCGCGGCGCAATGCCGTTTTCGACGAAGGTCGGGCACGTGGACAGGCACAAGGTGGGCTGGGCGATATAGGCATGGGGCTTGGCCTTGATACGCGCACGGAAGGCTTCGATCTCCGCCGCCGTGGACGCCGGGCCCACCAGCATGCCGTAGCCACCGGAGCCCTGGGTTTCCTTCACCACCAGGTTCGGCAGGTTGGCCAGCACATGGGACAGTTCGTCAGGCTTGCGGCATTGGAAGGTAGGAACGTTCTTCAAGATGGGCTCTTCGTCCAGGTAAAACCGGATCATCTCGGTGACGAAGGGGTACACCGACTTGTCATCCGCCACCCCGGTGCCAATGGCATTGGCCAGCACCACGTTGCCCGAGCGATACGCAGCGAGCAGGCCGGGCACGCCCAGCATCGACTCCGGGTTGAAGGCCAGCGGGTCGAGGAACGCGTCGTCGAGACGACGGTAAATCACATCCACCGCCTTGGGGCCGTCAGTGGTGCGCATGAACACGCGGTCATCGCGCACGAACAGGTCGGCGCCTTCCACCAGTTCCACGCCCATTTCCCGGGCGAGGAAGGCATGCTCGAAGAACGCGCTGTTGAAGCGGCCCGGGGTCAGCACCACCACGCTGGGGTTGTCCAGGGGGCTTGAGCTTTTCAGGGTGTCGAGCAGCAGGTTGGGGTAATGGTCGATGGGCGCGATGCGCTGGGCAGCGAACAGTTCGGGGAACAGGCGCATCATCATCTTGCGGTCTTCGAGCATGTAGCTCACGCCGCTGGGGGTGCGCAGGTTGTCTTCCAGCACGTAGTAGGTGCCGTCGCCATCACGTACGAGATCGACCCCGGAAATGTGGGAATACAGGTCACGGTGCAGGTCCAAGCCCTGCATCGCCAACTGGTATTGCTCGTTGGCCAGCACCTGTTCGGCGGGGATGATCCCGGCCTTGATGATGCGTTGTTCGTGGTACAGGTCGGCAAGAAACATGTTCAGCGCCTTGACCCGTTGAATGCAGCCACGCTCGACAACCCGCCATTCACTGGCCGGAATGCTGCGCGGGATGGTGTCGAAGGGAATCAGGCGCTCGGTGCCCTGCTCGTCCCCGTAGAGGGTGAAGGTGATTCCGGCGCGGTGAAACAGCAAATCGGCTTCGCGCCGGCGCTGGGCCAGCAGTTCAGCCGGGGTTTCGGCCAACCATCGGGCGAACTCGCGGTAATGGGGGCGAACCTGCCCTGCCCCATCGTACATTTCGTCGTAATAAGTGCGGATCATGCCGTACTCCTTGTCACCCGGACGCAAGAACCATCGCAAGGCCCGTGCCAGCGGCATAAACACTTTAAAATCAGTGAGTTGAATTAATGCGAGGCACACGTCGCACCGTCCTGGTGCGCAGAATGCCCGGCGCCATGGCGCACGCTTCATCGCAATGCGGGCTTTGGCTATCAACAGCATAGTCAGAGTTGATTTCACTGCCCGCTGAAGCTTGCGGATAATCACCACCATCTGCTGAACAGGACTCGTCCTACAGCTTTACCCTTTGCGCAATCGGTACCGTGGTACTTCGTGTACCGACCGGCTCCTCCGGTCTTCCCTTTAGGCCACCCTTCTTAGGGTGGCTTTTTTTTGCGCCGCGAAATTGTAGGAGCCCGGCTTGCCGAATCGTCGCACCGCGGCGATGGCGTTCTTGAGATCGCCATCGCCGGCAAGCCGGGCTCCTACAGGGGTGTGGGGGTCTTCATGTTGGGGAGGTATAAACAAAAACGGCCGACCCTAAGGTCAGCCGATACGCTGTGTTTCTCATACTGCTACATGGGTAACCCACGCACCTCCTGCTTGACGCCCCAGCCTTCGATGATCCCGCCCAGCGGCTCGACCACCGCTTCAAAGTCTTGCTCGAAGTCTCCTATGCCGTCGTAGGTCGCGAACATGATTTTGCTCAGTTCCAGGTACCAGGCGCCGTCGTCGCGCGCACTGACCTGGGCATTCAGGGATTCCCCGCGAAACCGACCCGCCGCCCTGCGCGCCCGTTCCTCATCCGGGAAAATGGCGTAGAACTCGATGGGGTGGAAACGTGAGAAGTCGAAGCCGCCTTCTTTCATGCGGCGCAGAACGTTGGTGCTGATGTCTTCTTGATAGGCTGTGCTCATGAAAAGTGCTCCTCAAATTGATGGATAGACTTTCCGTGCTTCCCGAAGCCCGCGCCCTAACGGCGCGGGTGCTACGGCAAATAACAACACCGAGGGAAAACAAGCATGTAGCTGACAAGACCAGACCTTAGCGAATCATTCGCTGATCTCGATTGCAGAGTAGCGCGAAGCTATCACCTCCACCAGAGGCGCTTTAATGGCAGTCAGGGAATGTTCAGGCGGCAGGCGAGATGTCGAGGATCTGGATACTGTTCTGGTCTTTGAGGATCTTGACCGTCGGCTCGGGCTTGCGGCCCTCCAGGTCATTGAGGTCAAGCTCGGCCGCAACGGGCACCAGCTTGTTGCGAATCATGTGCGCAGCGTCTTCGAGGCTGGGCTTTTGTTCGCAGGTGAACTGCTCCACAGCTTTAACGCCGTGGTCATCAACGAATGTAATTTGCCACGTTTGCATCGGTGCCTCCTCGATAAAGCCCGCGTGTGGGCTCACATCTATCTGGACCTTGGGGGTTCGCCAAACGTTCCACCCAAGGCCGGAGGCACCGGACCGATAGCGCTTACTTCTCGGCGCGTTCCTTGAGGGCTTTCAAGGTGTTGAACGGCGCGTCCACCACGAACTTGTTGGCCAACCACGACGGCACGCTACCACCTGGCTCGGTGTGCACCTGGTAAGTGACTTCGGTCTGGCTGTCGCCTTTTGGCACCAGCTTCCAGAAGCCATCCACCTGGGCCACACGCACGTAGCCTTTGACTTCAGGCTGGTAGGTCGGCACTTCCAGCAGCTTGCGGGTCACGGTACCGTCAGCCGCCTTGCTGGTGGTGATTTCGAGGATGGAATCGCGGTCGGTCACCGGGAACGGTGCCTTGAACTGGGTATAGGTCCAGCTCTTGTCACCTTCGGTCTTCAGCAATTTCTGCGATTTGCACTCGTGGATCCAGGTGCAAGCGCCGACGGCGTCTTCCTGCAGCGCTACGATTTTTGCCACCGGAGCCTTGATCACGGTCACACCGCGATAGGCCTTGTACTTGGAGCCGGCAATTTCGCTCAAAGACACTTTGATACCGTCTTCGTCCTTGGCGACTTGCCAATCCTCAGCCTGGGCAGTGGCAGCAAACAACACCGTAAAACCGCACAACACAGCCATTCGTTTCAGCGAACCCATTGTTGTATTCCTTATTGTTGAAGTTCCGATAGTAAAGCCCATCAAGCCGCCGTCATCTGCTCCCACCAGCCGATCAATCGGATTGCATCGGCCTGGTCGGTGCCACACACCTCAGGATCTGCCTTGAAATCACTGCACACCGCAGGTCGCTCCGGCTGGCCAAACAGCAGGCATAGCTGTTCGACCGACAAGTGCAGGCAACGCTCCCCCGCAGGTTTGCCCTGAGGCATTCCCGGCAGCGGTGAACTGATGGAGGGGGCGATGCAGCAAGCGCCACAGCCTTCACGGCATTTCATGACCAGCAGGTCCTCGACGACTCAATGTGGATGGCCGGGCTAGAGTACGCCCTAAAACAGCCGTTTTAAAATGGTCTAACAGGGGTTTTTCGCACAAAACAAAAGTGACTGACCAGTCTGCGACAGATGGTCGAAGGTCGGGGTCACCTTCGGGGGAAAAGTTTACTGCTTGAATTCGAAATCCAGCGCGGCGCCTTCCACTTCACGCCGCTCTTCGTTACGCAGTTGCAGCTTCATCTCGTTGCTGAGCAGGCGGCCGTTGATCTGGAACGCGCTGTTGTCCGACGGCTTCTCACCGAACATCGGCGGCAACAACGGCACACTCTTGGGCTTGGGCATGGTGCCAATCGGCTGCAAGTGCCGGACCATGTCCGACGGCAGGGAAAGGTCCAACTGTGCCGGTGGCAGTTGGGTCTGGGCGACTTCATGGGCCGATTTGGACTTGCTGGCGATCGGTGCACGCTTTTTGATCGCCGCCGCCTTTTTCTTGGCGGCCGGGGCTTTTTTAGCCGGGGCCGGTTTCTTCGCGGGGGTCTTCTGCTGGCTGCTGGCGGCGGGCTTGCTGTCTGTCACGGGGGTTGCCGCCAGCACCGTGCCGACGTTGCACAGGCTTAGCAGGCCAATCACCACAGCAGCGCGAAAAATAGAGGTCATATCGCCAACAGCATTAACGGCAGAGGGCCATATGCTCGCTTGTTGTGCGCGGCATGACAAGCGTGCTGATCTGCCGGCGATCCGTACTGTCCCCAATGCACGCCTCAAAAACCCGCTGCGGTTTCCTGGCACAACTGGCTGGCAAGCATCCCCAGTGTCATCAGCGCGCGCTCTGCCTCGCGGTTCCACGGGGTGCCGCAGTTGAGGCGAATACAGTGGTTGAACTGTTCCGTATTACTGAATATCACCCCGGGCGCAATGCTGATGCCCTGCTGCAAGGCGCGCACGTGCAGTTCCTGAGTATTGACCCGGCCCGGCAAACTGACCCACAAGATAAAGCCCCCGGTCGGACGAGTCATTTGCGTGCCTTCCGGGAAATACTGCTGCACCGCCAACTGAAATGCGCTGAGGTTCTTGCGGTATTCCTGGCGGATGTAGCGCAGGTGCCGGTCATAGCCACCGTTTTCCAGGTAGGCCGCGACGCCCATCTGGGTCACGCTGCACGCCGAGTGAGTGCTGAACATCTGCAGACGCTGGATTTCCTGCTGGTACTTGCCAGCGATCATCCAGCCGATGCGCACACCCGGCGACAAGGTCTTGGAAAAGCTCGAGCAGTAGATCACCCGGTCCAGGCGGTCGTAGGCTTTAAGCGCCTTGGTACGGCCCAGCTCGAACATCAGCTCGCCGTAGATATCGTCCTCGACGATCTGGATATCAAAGTCCGACGCCAGGCGCAGCAGTTGCTTCTGGCGCTCCTCGGGCATGGTCGCGCCGAGCGGGTTGCTCAAGCGCGTGGTCAGCACCAGGGCCTTGATCGACCATTGGTTGGCCGCCAATTGCAGGGCTTCCAAACTCATGCCGGTGGCCGGGTCGCTGGGGATCTCGATGACTTTAAGGCCCAACAGGTCCGCCAGTTGCAGCAAACCGTAATAGGTCGGCGACTCAGCGGCGATCAGGTCGCCAGGGCGCGTCAGCACACGCAACGACATCTGCAACGCGTCGACACAGCCGTGGGTAATCACCACTTCGGAAGGGTCCACCACCACGCCGGCGTCACGCATGCGGATCGCCACCTGGCGGCGCAACGGCTCGAAGCCGGGGCTGAACATGTAGCTGAACGCCCGCGGGCTCTGGAAGCGCGTGACCTTGGCCAACTGCTGGTGCAGTGCCCGTACGGGCAGGTAGTCGACACTCGGCACGGCCGCGCCCAGCGGGAACACCCCTTCGCGGCGCGACTCGACCAAGACCTGCTGGATGATGCTGCTGCGGGTGACCAACCCTGGGCGCTCGACCCGTGCGATGTCCGGCGTAGGGGCCGTCAGCGCGGGGGTCTGGTGCACGTAGTAGCCCGATTGCGGCCGCGCCCGGATCAGCCCCTGGTCTTCCAGGTTGGCGTAGGCCTGCAATACCGTCGCATGGCTCACATTGAGCTGGGAGCTCATCTTGCGCACCGAAGGCACGCGCTCCCCCGGTTGATAGACACCGCGCCGGATATCCTCAGCCAGTTGCTGGGCGATACGTTGGTAAAGCAACAGATTGGTCATGACGCAGCACTCGATTTCACGGGTATTTTATTTTTGTGTGAAACATACCGGCACAGTTTAGAAGTGTACGGGGACAGTTGCCACAATAGTCGAGCGCGGGCGGGAGTGACAGTAAAAACTGTAAGGGTGTACACCAAACAACGGTGGGAGCTGGCTTGCCTGCGAAGACGGTGTGTCAACCAATGAAATATTGACTGATACACCGCCTTCGCAGGCAAGCCAGCTCCCACATTTTGATCGGTGCCAGGCGTTAGCGGGCGGCGCCGAGTTGGCCTTTTTCATCGGAGAAGACGATCTCGACCCGACGGTTCTGCGCCCTGCCCCGCTCGGAAGCGTTGGCCTCCACCGGGTACTGATCGCCATACCCCTGGACTTCGATGCGTTGCTCATCAATGCCCAGGTCCATCAACACATCGGCCACCGATTGCGCACGGTCGCGGGACAGTTTCAGGTTTTCCTGCTCGCCGCCGGTGTTGTCGGTGTAACCCTCAATGCGCACTGTGCGCTTGGGGTTCAGTTGCAGGAACTGCACGATTTTCAGCACCGTGCGGTTGGCCGAGTTTTCCAGCTCGGCTTCACCGGTGTCGAACAGCACATCGCCCAAGGTCATCACCAAACCTCGATCGGTCTGGGTGGTGGTCAGGCTGGCGATTTGCTGCTCAAGCCACTTGCCTTGCTGCTGCACGCTGGCCAGCTTGTTTTCACGCAGGGCCAGTTGCAGGCGCTGGCGCTCCAGTTCGAGCTTGACGCCGCGCTCGGCGTTGAGCGCCTGTTCGGTGTGTTCACGGGCGATGGCACTGTAGCGCTGGCTCAGGTAGGCGTAATGCACCACGTCGGCGCCGCTGCCCCAGTAGCTGGACAAACGGTCGGCGCGGGCCAGGGACTCGCCGGCACGGATAATGTCCTTGGGCGCAAAGCGCAGCACGTTGGTATCTTCCTTGACCTTCTGGAAGTCATTGCTGGCCAGTTGCAAGGCCTGCTCGCTGTTGGGCTGGCTGGCACAACCGCCCAACGCCGCGCTGCCCAGCAGCAACACACAGCTCAATCCACGGATCAACGGGCTCATTGGGCTTCTCCCAACTGCAATTGCTTGCGCAGGCGGGTAATGCGCGTGTTGAGCACATTCAGTTGTTCCTGGCTCTTGCGGGTCAGCACCTGGGCTTCGGCCAGGCGTGCGTCCAGCTCAGCCTGTTCGGCACGCATGCGCGCGTGTTTGTAGGACTGGTCGGCCATGTCGGCCTTGGCCCGGGCGAATTTGTCTTCAGCCAGTTTCAGTTCAGGCGATTCATCGGTGCTGGCGCCCACCGCACTGGCTTGTTCCAGGGCCTGCTGGGTGAGGCGTATTTGTTCATTCGGCGCAGGATCGGCTGCACATCCCGCCAGAGCGACAACGGCGAGGGCCGCGAAAAGAGGTCGAAGAGTCACTGAAAATCCTTACTTTGCTGGGGTGCCGACAGGTTGCTGCAATTGCGCTTTCCAACGCTCCAGATTGCGCTGCAACGCCGCTTGCGCCACACCGGAAGCGGGCAATTCTGTCATCTTTTTGGCCAACTGTCCGCGCAGCCACGGATCATTGCAGGCCGAGTTGTGGGAAATCGCCAGGTACAGGCCCGGCTGGTCGATGGGCACTTCGCGGGCGACCAGGTCATTGCTCATGCCCAGGGTCTGGGCCATGGCCATGCCGGAATAACGTCCGGCCAGCACGTAGTCCACCTCACCGAGCAGCAGCTTCTGAAACGCGGGGGTCAGGGTGGGCAAACGCTGCAAGCTGAGTTGCTGGCCGGCAAACGTCTCGAAGTCGGCACTCAAGCGCGCCCGCTCTGACACTGCGCCCTTGTGGCCATGCAGGTCCGCGGCCGATGCATACACCAGCGTCGAGTCCTTGCGGGTCCACACCAGGTAATCGATCTGCACCAGCGCCGGGTGGATGTAGTCGAGGGTTTCCAGCTCGCCCAGGTTCAGCGGCGCATCGGCCAGAACGTCCATGCGCCCGCTGCGCACTTCCTCCAGCGCCAGGGAGCGCTTGCCGCCGTAGAGCAGGTCGATTTTCAGGCCGAGGTCCTTGCCCACCTGTTGCAACACATCGGCGGTGGCGCCGATCAGGTGCGTGGGGTCTTGCGGGTCACGCCACAGCAGCGGTGGCGCGTCCGGGCTGCCGGTGATCACCAGGCGCTCGCATTTGCCGGCGGCCGGCGCCAGGCCCGGCAGCAACGCAAGCCCCAACAATACACTCCAACGACGCAATTCCATGACCCCTCCTCCCAATGACAAACGCATCCCTTGTAGGAGCCGGCTTGCCGGCGATGGCGTCCGTACGACCAATACAGATTTGACAGGCCTATCGCCGGCAAGCCGGCTCCTACGGGGCAAAAAAAAGCCCGGTCATACGACCGGGCTCTTTATAAGTGAAGCGGCTGGATTAGACCAGCTTCTCCAACTCAGGTACAGCTTCGAACAAGTCCGCCACCAGGCCGTAATCAGCCACCTGGAAGATCGGTGCTTCTTCGTCCTTGTTGATCGCGACGATCACTTTGGAGTCTTTCATACCGGCCAAGTGCTGGATCGCGCCGGAGATACCGACGGCGATGTACAGCTGTGGCGCGACGATCTTGCCGGTCTGGCCGACCTGCATGTCGTTGGGTACGAAACCTGCGTCGACGGCCGCGCGGGAAGCGCCGACCGCAGCGCCCAGCTTGTCGGCCAGGGCGTACAGGTGCTTGAAGTTGTCACCGTTCTGCATGCCACGGCCGCCGGAAACGACGATCTTGGCAGCGGTCAGCTCAGGACGGTCCGACTTGGCCAGCTCTTCGCCAACAAAGCTGGAAGTGCCAGCGTCGTGGGCAGCCGCAACGGCTTCAACGGCAGCCGAACCACCTTCGGCGGCAACCGGGTCGAAACCGGTGGCACGCACGGTGATGACTTTAATCGAAGCGTTGGACTGTACGGTCGCGATGGCGTTACCGGCGTAGATCGGGCGCTTGAAGGTGTCGGTGCTTTCTACCGAAATGATCTCGGAGATCTGGTCAACGTCCAGCTGCGCGGCAACGCGTGGCAGGATGTTTTTGCCGTTAGAGGTGGCGGCAGCCAGGATGTGGCTGTAGCCAGCGCCCAGCTCAGCTACCAGCGGAGCAACGTTTTCTGGCAACTGATGCGCGTAGGCGGCATTGTCAGCGTTCAGGACTTTGCTCACGCCCGCGATTTTCGCAGCGGCTTCAGCCACGGCGCCAGCGCCCTGGCCGGCAACCAGTACGTGAATGTCGCCACCGATTTTAGCAGCGGCAGCCACGGTGTTCAGGGTGGCCGGGGCCAGCACCTTGTTATCGTGTTCGGCGATTACGAGGATAGTCATGATCAGATCACCTTCGCTTCGTTTTTCAGTTTCTCGACCAGTTCAGCCACCGATTTGACCTTGATGCCCGCGCTGCGAGCAGCCGGTGCTTCAACCTTGACGGTCTTGTTGGTGGAGGCGGTGGAAACGCCCAAAGCGTCTGGAGTCACCGACTCAAGCGGCTTCTTCTTGGCTTTCATGATGTTTGGCAGGGACGCGTAGCGCGGCTCGTTCAAACGCAGGTCGGTGGTGACGATGGCCGGCAGTTTCAACGAAACGGTTTGTGCGCCGCCGTCGATTTCACGGGTCACCGCGACGCTGTCGCCATTCACTTCAACTTTGGAAGCGAAGGTGCCTTGGCCGTAACCGGTCAGGGCAGCCAGCATCTGGCCAGTCTGGTTGTTGTCGCTGTCGATGGCCTGTTTGCCGAGGATCACCAGCTGAGGCTGTTCCTTGTCGACAACGGCCTTGAGCAGCTTGGCAACGGCCAGGGAGGTCAGCTCTTCAGCGGACTCGACCAGGATGGCGCGGTCGGCGCCCAATGCCAGGGCGGTACGCAGCTGCTCTTGAGCAGTGGTAGGGCCGATGGAAACCACGACGATTTCAGTCGCCACGCCTTTCTCTTTCAGGCGGACGGCTTCTTCCACAGCGATTTCGCAGAAAGGGTTCATCGACATCTTGACGTTAGCAAGGTCGACGCCGGAATTGTCCGCCTTGACGCGAACTTTCACGTTGTAATCGACAACGCGTTTGACAGCTACAAGAACCTTCATGGATTCCTCGTTACTCTCCGGTGAAAAGAAAGTCGCCTAGGCGAACCTGGCGGTTGATGCTCATCGGCACACAAGGGCACCTCCAAAAACGTCGGCGGATGACCTTGCTCACGGGAAGTGATGACCGTTCGTCAGCAGTGACTGAGAGGTCATTCTTTATCGCAGCGTGTAAACTGCGCGCCATTGCTTGGACGCGCGCCACCTTTCTTGCTTTTGGACGTGCTCTTGAAACCTGCAGTCTGCCTACGGTAAGCGCAAAACCGACCGTATATTGACCGGAACGCCTATTCTGGTCAATACGGCAAAATAGCCCGTCATAAGCCGCGTCTCTTTGATTTACCTAGCCTGCGAGCAATTCAAACAAACGTTTGTATTGGACGCTGCCAGTGGTGTAGATATAATGCGCCACCTAGAGAGAAAGGTGGGTCCTGCCGTTGCTGCAAGACGACACCGAACCTCCACCCATTAGAAAAAAAAGCCTGTTGAGCCTTGAGTAGGAGATAGCCTGTGGAACGCGAATACATGGAATTCGACGTGGTCATCGTCGGCGCTGGCCCGGCGGGACTGTCTGCCGCCTGCCGACTGAAGCAGAAGGCCGCCGAAGCCGGTAAGGAAATCAGCGTCTGCGTGGTCGAGAAAGGCTCCGAAGTCGGCGCCCATATCCTCTCCGGTGCCGTGTTCGAACCACGCGCCCTGAACGAACTGTTCCCGGACTGGAAAGAACTCGGCGCCCCGCTCAACACCCCGGTGGTGCGCGATGACATCTATGTACTGCGCAGCCCCGAAGCCTCCACCAAGGTCCCTGACTTCTTTGTGCCCAAGACCATGCACAACGAAGGCAACTACATCATCTCCCTGGGCAACCTGTGCCGCTGGCTGGCCCAGCAGGCCGAGAACCTGGGCGTGGAAGTCTACCCAGGCTTCGCCGCCCAGGAAGCACTGTTCGACGAAAACGGCGTGGTACGCGGGATCATCACCGGCGACCTCGGCGTCGACCGTGAAGGCAACCCGAAAGAAGGCGTCTACACCCCCGGCATGGAACTGCGTGGCAAGTACACGCTGTTCGCCGAAGGCTGCCGCGGCCACATCGGCAAGCAACTGATCCAGCGCTTCAACCTGGACAGCGACGCCGACGCCCAGCACTACGGCATCGGCCTGAAAGAAATCTGGGAAATCGACCCGGCCAAGCACCAGCCAGGCCTGGTGGTGCACACCGCCGGTTGGCCACTGGACATCATGAGCGCCGAGAACACCGGTGGCTCGTTCCTCTACCACCTGGAAAACAACCAGGTGGTCGTCGGCCTGATCGTCGACCTGTCCTACAGCAACACCTTCCTGTCGCCGTTCGATGAGTTCCAGCGCCTCAAGCACCACCCGGTGCTGGCCCAGTACCTCGAAGGCGGCAAGCGCATCAGCTACGGTGCCCGTGCCATCTGCAAAGGCGGCCTGAACTCGTTGCCGAAGATGGTTTTCAAAGGTGGCGCGCTGATCGGTTGCGACCTCGGCACCCTGAACTTCGCCAAGATCAAGGGCAGCCACACCGCGATGAAGTCCGGCATGCTCGCCGCCGACGCCGTGGCCGACCGCCTGTTCGCCGAATCCGAAGGCGGTGATGAACTGACCGCTTACGTCGACAGCTTCAAGAACAGCTGGCTCTACGAAGAACTGTTCGCCAGCCGCAACTTCGGCCCGGCGATGCACAAGTTCGGCCCGATCCTCGGCGCAGGTTTCAACTGGTTCGACCAGAACATCCTGGGCGGCAAGATGCCGTTCACCCTGCACGACACCAAGCCGGACTACGCCTGCCTCAAGCTGGCCAAGGACAGCAAGAAGATCGACTACCCCAAACCCGACGGCAAGCTGAGCTTCGACAAGTTGAGCTCGGTGTTCCTCTCCAGCACCAACCATGAAGAAGAGCAACCGTGCCACTTGAAGCTCAAGGACCCGAGCATCCCACTCGGCACCAACCTGCCGCTCTACGATGAACCGGCGCAGCGCTACTGCCCGGCTGGCGTGTATGAGGTGATCACCAAGGAAGACGGCGAGAAGCGCTTCCAGATCAACGCCCAGAACTGCGTGCACTGCAAGACCTGTGACATCAAGGACCCTTCGCAGAACATCACGTGGGTCACGCCGGAAGGCGCGGGCGGACCGACTTACCCGAATATGTAAGCCAAAAAAAGGCTCCCAAATGGGAGCCTTTTTTTACAGCTGACACAGCGCGGTCAGTTGTGAGAGCTGGCTTGCCTGCGATAGCGGTGGGCCAGCTATACATAAGGCACTGACAGACCGCTATCGCAGGCAAGCCAGCTCCCACATTGACCGGGTTGAATCAATAAGATTTAGGCAGCGCGCTCTTCACCCGGGCTGCGCTCGAAGTAGCGCTTGTACTCGCGACTGAACTGCGACGTGCTCTGATACCCCACGCGGTGCGCCGCCTGCGCCACGCCCATGCCCTCCACCAGCAGCAACTGCTGGGCTTTCAATAAGCGCAAACGCTTCAGATACTGCACCGGCGACAACATCGTGCAGCGCTTGAAATGCTCGTGAAAGGTCGACGCACTCATGTGCGCATACCCCGCCAGGGTTTCGATATTCAGCGGCTCGTCATAGTGAGCGTGCAAGTGACTCAACGACGTGGCAATCCGCGAAAACTGCCCCTGCTGTTCCACCAGGGCGCGCAGCACATCTGCCTGTGGCCCGCGCAATGCGGTGAACAATAATTCGCGCACCCGCGCCGGGCCCATGATCCGACTTTCCAGCGGATCGTGCAGGCACTGCAACAGCCGCTCGACGCAACCGCGCATCGCATCATCGAGCACCACCGAACTCATCGACTCCAGGGTCTGCGCCGTCGGTGGCGGCCCGGCCTGAATGCCCATGGCCATCACCAATTCACCCAGCACCACGCGGTCGATGCCCACCGTCACGCCGAACAGCGGCGCATCGGGCGCCATGGCAAACGTCTCGCACTCGAACGGCACCGGCATCGCCTGGATCAGGTAATGCCCGGCGCCGTACTCCAGCGTACGCGGGCCCAGGTAAGCAACTTTGCTGCCCTGAGCCACGAACATCAGGCTCGGCTCATAGATCTGCGGCCCGCGCGCCACGTCGCAACTGGCGCGCAATACCTGCACGCCGGGCAGGTTCGTCGGGGAGAAACCGTCGCAGGGCGTAAGCCCCTCGATCAAGGCAACCAGGGTGGCGTTGGCATCGAGATGGCGGGTCAACAACATGGCAAAAAACTTCGCGAAAAAGGGATGAGAACATCATCGCAGGTCTGAAGGCACATGGATCCAAACACCCGGCACTCCCGGACGAATAGGCATGAGGTTCGGAGCAATCGCCATGGCCGCCCACCGACCCTGCGCGGAAAATGCGCCGCCTCACCTGTGATTGCTTTTGCGAGGTTGCCTCCATGTACACCGCTATCGGTTATGCCGCCCAGTCGCCCACCACTCCCCTGGCCCCCATGTCGTTCGAGCGCCGCAGCCCGCGCGCCGATGACGTGGCCATCGAGATCCTCTACTGCGGCGTGTGCCACTCCGACATCCACCAGGCTCGCAACGAATGGGGCATCGCCGTGTACCCGCTGATGCCCGGCCACGAAATTGTCGGCAAAGTCACCGCCGTCGGCGCCAGCGTCACCGCGCACAAAGTCGGTGACCTGGTCGGCGTCGGCTGCATGGTCGACTCGTGCCGTCACTGCGACGCTTGCCACGCGGACCTTGAGCAATACTGCCTCGAAGGCCCGACCATGACCTACGCCACCCCGGACCGGGTAGACGGCAGCAACACCATGGGCGGCTACTCCGACAGCATCGTGGTCAGCGAGCATTTCGTGGTGAAGATCCCGGCCACGCTCGACCTGGCCAGCGCCGCGCCGATCCTCTGCGCCGGCATCACCACCTACTCGCCGCTCAAGCACTACGGCGTGAAGGCCGGCGACAAAGTCGGCGTGCTGGGCATGGGTGGCCTGGGCCACATGGGCATCAAGTTCGCCAAGGCGATGGGCGCCGAAGTCACGCTGTTCACCCGCTCGGCCAGCAAGGCGGAAGAAGGTCGTCGCCAGGGTGCCGACCACGTGATCGTGTCCACCGATGACGCACAGATGCAGGCCGCCGCCGGGCAGTTCGACTTCTTGCTGGACACCATCCCGGTGCAGCACGACCTGAACCCCTACCTCGACACCCTGCGCTTTGACGGCGTGCATATCCTGGTCGGCCTGATCGAACCGGTCGACCCACCGGTCAACGCCGCCAAGCTGGTATTGGGCCGTAAAGTGCTGGCCGGCTCGCTGATCGGCGGCATTGCCGAAACCCAGGAAGTCCTGGATTTCTGCGCCGAGCACAACATCACCTGCGACATCGAAATGCTCGACATCCGCCAGATCAACGAGGCTTACGCCCGCATGATCGCCGGCGACGTGAAGTACCGCTTTGTCATCGACATGGCGACCCTGAAGGCCTGATCAGGCCTTAGCGCCCAACTCCGCTGACAGCCGCGCTGCGACCTGTTTGACCACAGGGATCAGCTCGGCCATTTTCTCCAGCGGCATGTAGGGCACGGTACTGGCGATGCTGATGCCGGCGACGATTCGCCGGCTGGCATCGCGCACCGGTGCCGCCACGCAACGGATCGACGGTTCGTTGTCTTCCAGATCGAACGCAAAGCCCCCCACCACGTACTCGTGCATGCGCTGCTCGAACTGCGCCCAGGACTGTTCCGGGTGCTGCGGCCACGGCTGGTGTTTACCGGCAACCGGCTGGCTCACTTCGTACAGGCGCTGCCATTCCTGCACCGGGTCATCCAGCAGCAACGCCTTGCCAATACCGGTACGCGCCAACGGCATGCGATGGCCGACCCGCGAGCGCATTTCCGGGCCATTGCGCCCCGGGTTCTTGTGCAGGTACAGCACGTCGTCGTATTCACGAATGGCCAGGTGAATGGTGTCGCCGGTCAATGCCGACAGCTCATCCAGATAAGGAATGGCCAAGGTCACCAGCGGCAACTCTTCACGTGCCTGGAAACCCAGTTCGATGAGCTTGGGGCCCAGCAGGTAACCGACTTGCGGCACCACGCGCAGGTAGCGCTCTTCCACCAGGCAACTGGCCAGGCGGTGGGTGGTGCTGCGGGTGGTGCCGATGCGCCGGGCGATCTCTTTCAGATCCCGCGCACCGGCCGCCACCGCCTGCACCACGCCCAGGCCACGCAACAGGGTTTGGGTGCCGGTGGGGGCGGTTTCTTTGACGGTGGGCTGAGGGTTTTCCTGCATATCGGGCCTATAAGTGTAAAAAGCGGGGGCATTATGGCAAATACCGTCCCTCAAAACAGTGGAGATCCACTGTGGGAGCTGGCTTGCCTGCGATGCAGACACCTCGGTGGATCAGCTGTACCGAGGTGATCCTATCGCAGGCAAGCCAGCTCCCACATTTTGATCTCCACAGGTTCGGGTTTCAGCGTTGTTTCATGCGGTCGATGATGACGGCCAATAGCAGGATGGAGCCTCGGATCACGTACTGGTAAAAGGTGTCGATGTTCTTCAGGTTCATCGCATTCTCGATGATCGCCAGAATCAGCACCCCGGCAATCACATGGCGGATCATCCCAATGCCGCCGCTCAGCGATACCCCGCCCAATACGCAGGCCGAAATCACCGTCAGCTCAAACCCCTGGCCGATCATCGGCTGGCCTGAGGTCATGCGCGAGGCTAGGATCACCCCGGCCAACGCACCAATCAAACCGTGCACGGCAAAGATGATGATCTTGGTGCGATCAACGTTCACACCCGCCAGCAACGCGGCTTCCTGGTTGCCGCCGATGGCCATGGTGTTGCGCCCGTAGGTGGTGTAGTTGAGCAGCCAGCCAAAGAACACAAAGCACAGCACGGTGATGATGATCGGCACCGGCACGCCCATCAACTGGCCGTTGCCGAACACGAAGAAGCCTTCGTCCATTACGCCGACGGCCTTGCCGTTAGAGAAGATGTAGGCCAGGCCGCGCACGATCTGCATGGTAGCCAGCGTGGCGATCAACGCATTGATGCGCAGCTTGGCGATCACGATGCCGTTGATCAGCCCCACCACCAGGCCCATGGCCAACGCCGCCGACACACCGAGCACCACGCTGTCGGTGTCACGGATCACGATCCCCGCTACCACACCGGCACAGGCGATCACCGAGCCCACCGACAAGTCGAAATGCCCCGACGCCAGGCAGAACAGCATGGTGCACGCCGCAATGCCCACGGTGGAAATCGCCAGGCCCAGGCCACGCATGTTCAGCGGCGAGAGGAAGTTGTCGATGAACAGCGCGCTGAGCACAAAGATGGTCAACGCCGCGAGCAGCATCACCCAATCGTCGAGGAATTTGCGCTGGTTGAAACCCGGCCAGAAGCCCTTTGCAGTTTTTACCTGTGACATACCTACACCCTCGAATTCTTCAAGCCCGCGAACGCGGGAGAGCCAGTTGCAACAGGCGTGCTTCGTCCGCCTGTTCGCGGGTCAATTCGCCGGTCAACGCCCCTTCGCTCATCACCAGGATGCGGTCGGAGATTCCCATCACTTCCATCAGGTCGCTGGACACCACGATCACCGCAATGCCGCTGGCCGCCAGGTTATGGATGATCTGGTAGATCTCCGACTTGGCGCCGATGTCGATGCCCCGCGTGGGTTCGTCCAGCAGCAGCACTTTCATCGGCATCGACAGCCAGCGGCCGAGAATCGCCTTCTGCTGGTTGCCCCCTGAGAGGTACATGATTTTCTGCTGCGGGTTCGGCGTCTTGACCTTCATCGCCTTGATCTGCTGCTCGGCGTTGCCCCTCTCCCAGCCTTCGCGCAGCAGCCAGCCAAACGCCGAGTGCGCACCGCGCGCGCTGATGTTGATGTTTTCCGCCACGCTGGACAGCGGAATAATGCCTTCCTTCTTGCGGTCCTCCGGGCACAGCAGCACACCGGCGGCAATCGCATCGCGAGGGGAGTTCAACTGCAGTGTTTGCCCACACAGCGCCAGGCTGCCAGCGCTGCTGCGGGTCAAGCCACTGAGTAGCCGAAACAGCTCCGTGCGCCCTGCCCCGACCAATCCGAACAGGCCAAGAATCTCGCCCTTGTGTACCTTCAGGCTCACCGGTTCACGCAGGCCCGGCCCAAGCAAACCCTCGACCTGAAGCGCCACCTCGCCCGTCTCGCGAGGCCGGTAGTCGTAGATATCCTGGATATCGCGACCGACCATGCAGGTCACCAACTGGTCATGGCTCAGTGTGCTCATGTCATCAAAGGTGCGCACGTAACGGCCGTCCTTGAACACGGTGACCGCATTGCAGATGCGGAACACTTCCTCCATGCGGTGCGATACGTAGAGCACCACTTTGCCCTCGTCCCGCAGGCGCGTGATGATCGCCATCAAGCGGTCGATCTCCCGCGCCGACAGGCTGCTGGTGGGTTCATCAAAGGCAATCACATGGGCGCCGCGGGACAGCGCCTTGGCGATTTCCACCAGTTGGCGCTGGCCCAGGGACAACCGCCCGAGCTTTTCCTCTGGGTCGATTTCATCGGCCAGCCCCTTGAGACAGGCCAACGCTTGCTTGCGCAATTGGCTGCGATTGACCACGCCGAAGCGCGTCGGCAAGTGCCCCAGGAACAGGTTTTCGGCGACGGTCATTTCCGGCACCAGGTGCAGTTCCTGATGGATCACCGCCACGCCGCTGGCAATGCTGTCGGCGGCGTTCTTGAAGGCCATGGTCTGCTCGCCGATCTGCACCGTGCCACTGCTCGGCAGGTAGGCACCGCCGAGGATTTTCAGCAAGGTCGACTTGCCCGCGCCGTTCTCGCCCATCAGCGCGTGCACCTCATGGGGCCGCGCTTCAAAGCTGATCTGCGCCAGGGCTTTCACACCGGGAAATTCCTTGCCGATGCCATTGAAGCGCAAGGCCGCGCCGGTCATTTCCACAGACCGATCTTGCTCAACTCTTCCTTGAAGTTGGCACGGGTGATCAGGGTCACGTTATCCAAGGCGGTGAACTTGGCAGGCTCGGTGCCCTTGGTCACCCACTCGAACATCGCGCTGGCGGTCTTGTAGCCCGACGCGTCAGGGCTCAGCAGCATCGAGCCGTAGAAACCGGTGTCGGATTTCTTCAGTTCTTCGATGGCATCGGTGCCGTTGATGCCCACGCCGATTACGTTGGCGGCCTTGAAGCCGGCGCTTTCGGTGGCACGCACGCCACCCAGCACGGTGCTGTCGTTCATGCCGCCGATGATCAGGTTTTTCGCAGTGCCCGGCAGTTTCACCAGGGCCGAGTTGGTGGAGTCCATGCTGCCCGGCACGTCGAGGGTTTTCTGTGCGCTGAACAGGATATGGTCGGCCGGCAAGCCTGCAGCCTTGAGGCCTTCTACCGAACCGTCGGTGCGTTTCTTGCCGGTTTCCAGCTCGTCAAAGGTGTTGATGACGGCATAGGTTTCCTTCCAGTCCCAGTTGCGATGCTTGGCTTCGGCGGCCATGGCTTCGCCTTGTTTCTGGCCGATCTTGTAGGCGTCCAGGCCGACGTAAGGCACGTCCTCCATGGGCTTGCCCTTGGCATCGACGAAACGGTCATCCACCGCCAGCACTTTGAGGTTATTGAGCTTGGCCTTGGCCATGATCGCCGGGCCGAGGGACACGTCCGGCGGGCAGATCACAAAGCCCTTGGCGCCGTTGGCGGCCAGGGTGTCGATGGCCGACAAAGTCTTCTCGCCGTCCGGCACGGCGATCTTGATCACGGTGAAGCCCTGGTCCTTGCCGGCTTTCTCGGCGAAGGCCCATTCGGTCTGGAACCACGGTTCCTCGGCCTGCTTGACCAGAAAGCCGATCTTCACTTCTTCGGCCGATGCAAAACCGCTGAACGCCACTGCCAGCGCCACGGCGCCTAGTGTTTTCTTGAACATGAACCACCTCTTGTTGTTATTGAAGAGCTGCGAGTTCTAGTCGTGGTACATCACAGACCGCCCGCCATCGATCATCAGGCAGGTGGCATTGATAAAGGGCGCCTCGTCGGTGGCGAGGAACAGCGCGGTCATCGCCACCTCGATCGGTTGGCCGATGCGCTTGGGCGGGTGCAGGTCGAACGCACGCTGGCGCTCGGCATGGGGGTCGGGGAAACCGTTCCAGTAGTCGACGTTGAGCTGGGTCTCGATGTAGCCCGGGGCGATGGCGTTGACGCGAATACCCTTGGGTGCGTATTCGATGCCCAGGGCGCGGGTCAGCCCAAGCAAACCGTGCTTGGCGACGGGGTACGGAAAGCAGCCGGGGATGATGTGGCTGGAATGGGTGGAGGCGATATTGATGATGTTGCCGATGCCCTGCTCGATCATGTGCGGCAGCACCGTGCGGCAACCGAACCAGGCACCGTCGAGGTCGATGGCGAAGCAGCGGCGCCAGTCTTCGTCGGTCATTTCCAGGGGGTCGCGGAACACGTTGACCCCGGCGCAGTTGACCAGCACGTCCACGCGGCCGAAGCGCTCGATGGCCACATTGACCAGCGCCTGCCATTGCACCTTGGAGGTGATGTCGACGGGCTGCGCGACAATCTCGGCACCGCGTTCGCGCCAGTGGGCGGCGACTTTCTCGACCTTGTCGCCCTGGATATCGGCGATCACCAGGCGCGCCTGCTGGGCCTGGAAGCAAGCGACGATCGCCTCGCCAATGCCTTGGGCGGCGCCGGTGATGATCACTACTTTGTTCTTCAGCCGCTCGCCATAAGTCGGCTCGGGCACGGCGGGTAATGACAACGGTTGGGCCTGCATCGCTTCACCTGTTTTATTTTTGGTAGTGAGTGCTGATGCAGCCGACTATAAACCCATCTTTTGAAACATCTCAATATATAAATTTGCATCCCATATAGTGAGAGAAACTAAAAGAAAAGGGCTTGTGTGGGAGCTGGCTTGTCGGGTCGCCGCACCGCTGCGATACAGGCGCCGCAGTGCGTCATTCACACCGCGGTGATGCAATCGCAGGCAAGCCAGCTCCCACACAAGCCCTCCTTTCACACTTGAAGTTCAGGGGGCTTCAGCCCTGGGCAAAATCGCGCAGCGCGTCGCCTTCCATGCGGTAGCGCACCCACTCTTCCTGCGGCTGGGCGCCGATGGATTTGTAGAAGGCAATCGCCGGTTCGTTCCAGTCCAGCACGCTCCACTCGAAGCGTCCGCAACCGTTGTCACAGGCAATCTTCGCCAAGTGGCGCAGCAGCTTCTTGCCGGCGCCGCCGCCGCGTTGCTCGGGGTTGATGTAGAGGTCTTCGAGGTACAGGCAGTTGCTGCCCAACCAGGTGGAATAGCTGAAAAAGAACACCGCAAAACCGATCGGCAAACCGTCCCGCGAACAGATCAGGCCGTGGGCGGTGGCACCCTCGCTGAACAGGCTGCGCTCGATATCCACCACACTGGCGATCACTTCATGCCGGGCCTTTTCGTACTCGGCAAGCTCGGTGATGAAAGTCAGGATCTGCGCAGCATCGCTGGGCACGGCAGGGCGAATCTCGATGGTCATGGGCGAGCCTTGGGCAATTTCAAAGCTCACATACTAAGGCGCTTTGATGACCGATTGCAGCGCAATTTATGCGCGCAGGGCCAAGGCGCCGACCAGCCCGGCCGGCAACCCCACCTCGACGGTGCGACAGCCCCGCGCGGCCCGTGGCGACCATTCGCCCAACCCCTGCCCCACACACTTGAGCCGTGCCTCGCGCTCACACCAGGCGCGGGTAAACAGGCGAGCGCGCTGGGCCTGGTTCGCGGCGCACAAGCGCGCCAGCACGTGCGGGCCCAGGTAGTCGCTCGTCACGCTTTGCCAGTCCGGGGTGTCCTGCACCGCCATCACGTCGATGCCGACCGGGCCATGCAAGTGCACCGCTGCCACCGAAAAATCGCCGTCGTGGCTGATGGAAAGCCCGGCGTCTTCATGCCCGGGCACACGGATCTGTGGGGCCTCGCCCGGTGCCGAGTGAAAGCGGATGCGCTCCTGGGGCACATCGAGCGCCTGCAGCAATGCCTCACTCAGTGCCTGACGCACCCGCGCCCGGGCGGCTTCGCGGGTCATGCCTGGCACGTGTCGCAGGCCGATCAACAACACACCGTCCTGCCAGCGCGGCCGTGTTTCCGGCCACATGAATACGTGCATCGCTATCAACCTCGCGCCGGTGCCGCCGGGCAGCCCACCCAACTGCTGGAGGCCGGAATGCACTCGCCTTTCATCACCAGCGTCAGCGGCCCGAGCCGTGCGCCGCTGCCGACTTCAGCGCTGTACAGCACCGAGCTGCGTGGCCCCATGTAGACGCGCTCACCGATCAGCACCTGGTCGATTTTCATCACGCGGTCTTCGAACAGGTGCGTCTGCGGGCAGGCACCGGCGTTCAATTCGCTGTGGTCACCGATGGTGACGCAGTCAAATTCGGTGATGTCGGTGGTGTCCATGTACACCCCTCGCCCGATACGGCAGCCCAGGCCGCGAAAGGCCAGCGGCAGCCACGGCGTGCCGCGCAGGTAACTCATGAAGTTGGGCGCCGCCATGCCTTCGTAGAGGCTGGTAATGCCTTCGGAGAGCCACACAAACGGCGTCCACATCGCCGCCGAGCGTTTGCGATAGCGGCCCATCACCAGCCACTTCAACGCCGCCACCAGCAGGTAGTTGCCCAGGCTGTAGGCCAAGCCGATCAGCGCCAGGTAGCCCAGCACCGCGCCCCAACGCTCGTCTTCAGCCACGGGCATCAAGTCGATCATCACCGTATAACCCACCGCAATCACGGTGGCGTGGGGCAGCACGATACGCAGCCCTTCAATCGCGCCACGGGCCAGACGGCGCCACAGAGACGGGCGGAACGTGAGGTGGTCGGCATACCCACTGACCTGCTCACGCGCCGGCAGGTTGATCGGCGGCGAGCCCAGCCACGTATCGCCGCTGGCGATCTGCGCATTGGCCGGGGCGCGGGAATGCACGCCGATCAGTACGTTCTCAGGCAAGGTGGTGCCGTCCGGGATGTAGCTACCGTTGCCGACAAAACTGCGGTGCGACACCACCGTTGGTTGAATGCGCATCCAGCCGCCATCCACCTGTTCGTCGCCGAGCATGACCGCGTCGGCAATAAAGGTTTCATCGCCCAGGGTGAGCATGTCGGGAATCACGCCTTGCGCCGTGGAAATTTCCGCATCGCGACCTACCCGCGCGCCCAGCAGGCGATACCACAACGGCGCGTACACCGTGGCATACAGGCCCGACAGCACATTGAGGCTGGCCTCCTGAATATGGCTCACCAACCATTTGCTGCAATACACCCGGCTGTGCACCGGGTAGTGGCCGGCTTTCAGGCGGGGCAACACAGCCCAGCGCAAACCGGCCGAGACCAGCATCATCACCACGATCAGCACGGCGGCCGCAGGCAGTGCCAGGGCAAAGTAGCGCAGCAGTTGCAGGCTCACATGCTGTTCCTGCAACAGCGGCAGAATGTGTTGCTCATCGAACCAGTCGATCAGGAAAAACGTCGGGAACACCGGGATGAAAAACAGCGTGGCGACCAGCAGGATGCCAAACACGTAGAACAGGTTTTCCAGCGCCAGTTGCCCGCGACTGACAACGGGCCGAGGTAGCAGGCTGGCGGGGTCGAACGCGCCGATATCGGTCGCCGGCGAACCGCTCCAGATACGCCCGGCCGGCACGCGGCGGCCGTCGGCCAATGCCGATTGCCCTTGCAGGTGGCCACTGCGGCCGACGGCTGTGTTGCCTTCCAGGATCGTGTACGAACCCAGGCAGGCGTTGTCGTCGATCACCACCTGGCCCAGGTGCAATTGGCCGCGCTCGACCCGGGCATTTTCCAGGCTGACGCCGTTGCCGATACTCACCTCATTGCCGATCTGCAGCAGGTCTGGCACCCGCACGCCCACCGAGCCGATGTTGGCCTCGCGCCCGACCTTGGCCCCCAGTGCACGCAGCCACAGGCCATACAGCGACGATCCACTTAGCAGGTAGACCGGCGCCGACTCGACCATGCGCGATGCGGCCCACCAGCGAAAATAGGTCAGGCCCCACAACGGATAGACACCCGGTTTCAGGCGCCCGGCGATCAGCCATTTGCCGGCGATGGCCAGCACGAACTGCAACAGCGTCGCCAACAGGAATACGCCGATGGACGCCGCCGTGGCCGTGGCCACCGAATCACCGGGGCTGCCGGTGAGGTAGTGATAAGTAAAAAACGGCGCCAGCCACTGGCTCATGCGCAGGCACACCATGGCCGGCATCACCGCCGCCTGGGCCAGCCCGCAACGCCAGCGCGCCAGGGCCGAAGGCGGTGTCCAGGCGGCTTCCTGTACGACCGGCTGTGGCGCGGTTTGCAGCACCTGTGCAATCGCACCGACGCGGCGTTGCTGGTAGATGTCGCGCACGGTGATGTGGGCGAAACGCTCGTCGGCACGCAAGGCCGAAGCCAGCCGCGCGGCAAAAAATGAGTGACCGCCGAGGTCGCAAAAGAAGTCGGCGTCGCGCCGGATCGGCTGGCCGGGGAAGAGTTTTTCCAGGGCGACAAACAGGACAGTTTCGCCGGGGTTTTCCGGGGTGTCCGACTCCAGGTTCGCGCCGCTGATGTCTACGCCCAGCGGCCGCGCCTTGAGGGCCTTGCGGTCGATTTTGCCGGAGGTCAGCCGGGGCATGCCGTCGAGCAATTCAAAGCGACCCGGCACCATGTACGCCGGCAACCGCGCCTGCAATGCCTTGCGCAATTGTGCGGGCAAGCCATCGACTGCCACGCCGCCTTCCGGCACCAGGTAGGCGATCAATTGATCCATGCCGCCGTCATTGCGCAGCAATACCGCGACGGTGCCGACGCCCGGCTGCTGGGCCAGCAAGGCCTCGATTTCGCCCAGTTCGACGCGAAAGCCACGGATCTTCACTTGGTCATCGGCGCGGCCCAGGCACATCACCTGGCCGTCGGCCTCGATGCGCGCCAGGTCGCCGGTGCGGTACAGGCGCTCATCGTAGTAGCCGGTGGACCACGGGTTGCTGATGAATTTTTCGCGGGTCAGGTCTGGCCGTCCCAGGTAGCCGTCGGCCAGGCCCGGGCCGATGATGCACAGCTCGCCGGTCTGCCCACGACCCAGCAAAGTCGGGGTGGCGCCCGGGGCCAGGTCGGCGTCGATCACCAGCAAGCCGTAGTTGGGCAGTGGCGTGCCGATGGTCACCGGGCTGCCGGGCACCAAGCGCGCGAGGCTGGCAGACACCGTGGCCTCGGTAGGCCCGTAGGTGTTGAAGATCTGCCGGCCGGGGCGGCTCCAGCGCTCCACCAGCGACTCGGGGCACATCTCGCCGCCCAGGTTGATCAGGCGCAGGCTCGGCACGTCTTCACTGAACAATGCCAGCAGCGTAGGCACCGCGTGCAGCACGCTGATGCGTTGCTGGACGAGCATGCGCGGCAAGGCTTCGGGGTCACCGGTGATGTCCTTGGGGCCGATCCACAAGGTGGCGCCCACCAGATAGGCAATCCAGATTTCTTCGAACGACATGTCGAAAGCCACCGAGAAACCCTGGTACACGCGGTCGCTGGCCTGGATGCCGAGAATCGCGTTCTCGCTGCGCAGGAAATGGCAGATGCTGCCCTGGGAAATCAGGATGCCCTTGGGTTTGCCGGTGGAACCGGAGGTGTAGATGACGTAGGCCGGGTCTTCCGGTTTAGCGTTAGTGCGGCGTAACAACGGCGCATCGGTGGGCGCGAGCAACGCTTCGGCGGTCCAGGCGACCAGCCCGACACTGCGCAGCGCCGCAGCGTTGCTTTCGCAGCTCAACACGCCAACCGCCTGAGCATCGTCCATGCAAATCTGCAGGCGCTCCAGCGGCGTGTCCTGGTCCAGCGGCAACCACGCGGCCCCCGTCTTGGCGATGCCTGCCTGCATGACCAGCAGCTCCAGCCCGCGCGGCATCCACAGGCCGACGATTTGGCCCGGCGCCACACCCGCTTCGATCAACCGTGAGGCCACGACACTGGCCTGGCGGTCCAGCTCGCCATAGCTGAGCTGGCGTTCGCCATCGATCAGCGCCACCTGATGGGGGTCACGCCGCACCGTGGCCTCGAGCAGGTCGGCCAGCACTTCGTGACGCAACAATTCAGGCTGGAGGGGACCGTACAACACCTCTGTCGGTCGGGTGACAACGGGGTCTTTCAGCAAGGTCACAGTAGTCATGGCGGCAGTGTTCGCTGTGTGAGGGTCAATCCGGCCAAGGCGCCGATTTGTAATGCTGCGTGTCCACTTGGTATCCGCCTCGATACATTCACAGGCGAACGAGGCCCTCAGGTTCAGCCTTGAAAGCGACAGATACCTCACGACCCGGATCACGCATCAGGACTATCGCAAAGGCCAGCTGTACGGCGGTTGAACAAACTCACTCGGCTTGACCGCTGGTCTGGAGGCAAGGCAAACAGCGGCTTTACTCCGCCCCGGGCTAATGCTGAAACCGGTAACCCCACAACAAACCTCGGCTTCACCCGTGCTAAAAGTTGGCGCCATAAATCCAATAACCGCCAGGTTTTCCCCATGCCCGCTGCTGCCACGTTCTCCCGGCGACACTTCGTGTTGTTCTGCCTGGCGAGTTTTTTGTTGTCTTTGTCTTACGGCTCGACGTTCCTGCTGTCGCTGCTGATCCACACACGCGGCGGCAACGAACATGACGCCGGCAGCGTGATTTCCATGGCGATGCTGAGCACCTTTGTCGCGGTGCTGGTGTCGGGCCACTTGGCCGACTGGCTGGGCGCCGCCCGCTCGATTGCCGTGCTCGGCCTGTTGCTGGTGGTGGCGTGCCTGGGCTTTGCCCTGGTGCCGGGGTTTGGCGAAGGGATGATGCTGTTCGGCCTGGCATTGGGGCTGGGCTGGGGGGTGTTCTATACCCTGGGGCCGATCATCGTGGCCGTGCTGGTAGAACCCCAGCACCGCGCGCGTTACTTTGCGTTGCTGTCGGGCAGCATGATGAGCGGCATCGGCTCCGGCCCGTTGCTGGGGCGCGCGGCGAGCGCGCTGGGGTTGCCGCTGACGAGTGCGTTCCTGCTCGCTGCATTCGCCAGCCTGGTTGGGGTGGTGATGTTCTGGCGCCTGGGCGCGCATCTCAAGGGACACGCCAATGCGCCGGTGGCGCGCATTTCCTGGGTGGCGACACGCGAGGTGCTGTCGTCCAAAGCCGCGTTTGCGATTGTCATGGTCGGCCTGGGCGGTTGTGTATTCGGCGGTTTGTCGTCGTTCCAGACCAGCTACGCGGCGGCCCGCTCGCTGGACTATTCGTTGTTCTTCCTGGGCTTTCTCAGCGCGGCAATCACCAGTCGCCTGCTGATTGCCGGCTTCGTGGTCAAGCGGGATGCCTACCGTGCCGCCTGTGTGTTGTCAGGCTTGATGGTGCTGTCGGTGGTGCTGTTCGGTTATGGGGTGTCGGGCAGTGGCAGCTATTTGCTGGCGGCCGTGATCCTGGGGGTCGGGTATGGCCTGACGTATTCGGTGATCAACGGGTTGGTGGCCAATGAAGCGCCGGCTGGCACCACGTCCCAGGCGTTGCTGCTGTTCAGCCTGGCGTATTTTGTGGGGGTGTTCGGCTTCCCTCTGCTGGCGGGCAAGATCATCGTCGAGCACGGCCTGCCGACGCTGCTGGCGTGCGTGCTGGGGGTGGCGCTGTTCAACTGGTTGATCACGGTGGCGCGGCTGATCTGGCGCCGGAGCCTGTCGAAGAGCGAGGCCTGTCACACAAAATCTTACAGGTGACCCAAGACCGTTCGTCGCCACCCAGGCACGAACCGCAAGTGAGGGCGGACCAATAAAGGGTAAGGACATCAACCCTATGGAGATACCCTCATGAAGCCTTCCAAGTTTGCCGCCCTCGCCCTCACCGGCCTGCTGTCTGCCGCTTCCCTGAGCGCCTTCGCCGCCACCTCGTCGACTGGCCCGACCAACCCGGCGACGTCCGAGTCCCAGAAATCCATGGGCACCGGCATGGACACCAACGGCGGTGCCGTCATCGATAACACCACCCCAGGTGCCCCAGGCGCCGACCCACGCACCCAAGGCCAGGACACCGGCCGTCAAAGCCCGCCCGCAGTGGGTAACGGCAAGATGGGCCCGGCGGTCAATCAGCCGAAAATCAACAAAGGCGATGACTCGAACATCCCGGGCGCGCCGAAACAACCTGCACCTTGATCCATCGCACGCACCACCGACACCCGATCATTCCCCAGTGAAGAGGTACGCATGAACGTCGATAGAAACCTTGAGAAAGAAGTCCTCACCCGCCTGCTGCACGCCCACCCCAACGGCCTGGGCAAGGAGGTGCTGGATAACTACCGCGGCGAAAAAGAGGTGGCCAGTGTCCTGGCTTTCCTGCAGGACCGCGGGCTTATCAAGGATGGGCATGTGACCACCGACGATGCCGGTGAATATGCGCTGAACTTGCCGATCAAGCTCACCGCGTCCGGTGTGGATGAGGCGCGCAAGCTGGACGGTGCAGGTTCGCAGTAATTCATTTTTGTCTGGTCTGGCCCCGTCACCGGGGCCAGAAGGAGTATCGCAATGCCTCTTGGAAGCAAAGCCAAATACACCGCCGCACAGAAACGCAAGGCTGCGCGTATTGAAAGCAGTTATGAGCAAAAAGGCGTCCCCGAGGACGAGGCACAAGCTCGCGCCTGGGCCACCGTGAACAAACAGTCCGGTGGTGGCGAAAAAGCCGGGGGCTCGGGCCAGCGCAAAGCGCCAGCCAAAAAGGCGGCGGACCGCCACGCCTCAGCCAAGCGCGCTGCTGCCACCCGTGCAGGGCAACCACGCAACAGTCGTGCATCCTTGGGAACCCAGACGAAGGAAAGCCTGCTCAAGGAAGCACGGGTGAAGGGAGTCGTGGGGCGATCGACGATGCGCAAGGATCAACTGATCGAAGCGTTGCACAAAGCCGGCTGACCCCAACCCCGACTCCAAGAGTCGGTTTGTCGGCAATGGCGGTGTGTCTGTTGCCCGAGAGGGAACAGATGGACCGTTATCGCCGGCAAGCCAGCTCCTACAGGGGTGGGTGATTATTCGGCGAGCAGTGCGTCGACTTCGGCGGTGCCTGGGGAGGTGGCGGGGCCCCAGCGAGTCACGGCCAGGGCAGCGGCCGCGTTGGCACGGCGTGCCGCTTCGGCCGGTTGTAAACCGTTGGCCAACCCGGCGAGGAACACGCCGGCATGGGCATCGCCCGCACCGTTGCTGTCCACGGCCTTAACCTTGAAACCCGGCACATGTTCGGCCTTGCCCTGGCGGCTGACCCAGCAGCCATTCGGCCCGTCGCGTACCACCAGCAACGCGTCCTCGGGCAGATGGCGATTGAGTTCGCCCAACGCCTGCGCAACCGTGCCAGCACCGGTAAATGCCAGCGCTTCCGGGCCGTTGCTGGTCCAGATATCGATGCGTGGCAGCAACGCAACCATCAGCGCTGAGTCTGGCGCCTTGACCAGCGGGCCCGGGTCGAACACCACGGTTATTTCACGCGGCAAGGCCAGCAGCCAATCGAGCAGCGCTTGCGCTTTGCCGTCCAGCAACAGGCTGTAGCCGCTGACGTACACATAGTCGTCCGCATGCGGCGTCACACTGGCCAAGTCATCAGCACTCAAGTCACCCTCGGCGCCGATATGGGAAATGAACGTGCGCTCGGTACTGGCTTCGGTGAGCGAGACGCACAAACCGGTGTCTTTGCCCTCGCTGGCAGGCAGGGCGATTTCCACGCCCTCGGCCTGCATCGCGGCGCGGGCCAGGTCGCCAAATCGACCGTTGCCATGACGCCCCAGGTAAACCACCGGCAAGCCATTGCGCAGGGCGGCGGCCATCACGTTGAAACCACCGCCGGCTTCGAAACTGGCCGATTGCGCCAGTACGTCGCCACCGGTTGCGGGCAAGGTGTCGAGGGCCATGACCAAGTCGACGATGACCTGGCCGGTGTGCAGCAATCTAGACATTGGGGCTCTCTACTAAAGCCGGGCGACGATCAGCGGCGCCGCCCAGTACGGCGTAAATCCCACCGGCCACCAGGAAGGTGACGATCCAGCCCAGGCCGTTATGGCCCAGCCAGGAGTCGGACAATGGCCCGGCAAACCAGATGTTTTCTGCGGTGGTGCCGATGGTGGTGAAGCTGAAGCCCAGCACGATCGCCACGGCCCAGGCGCCGAACGCGCGCCATTCCACACCACCACGATACCAGTAGGCGCTGCTTGGGGAGACGTCCAGCAGGTCTTTGGGGCTGTAGTAATGGCGATGAATCAGGTCGACCACAAAGATGCCGACCCATGCCGTGATCGGCACCGCCAGCAGCGAGATGAAGGTGATGAACGGGCCATAGAAGCTGTCGGCGATCAACATGAAGTAAATCGACCCGGCGAAGATCGCCACGATGTCGACGATCACCGCGTGCACACGCTTGACCTTGAGGCCCAGGGTCAACGTGGTGAGGCCGGCCGAGTACACCGAGAGGTTGTTGGACAGCAGCAACCCGCCAAAGGCCGTGATCAGGTACGGCACGGCCATCCAGGTCGGCAGCATGTCGCGGATCGCGATGATCGGGTCGGTGGCCGACGCCAAGTCGTTGTTGCCCACCGACAGCAGGCCGCCGAGGGTGATCAGCAACACCAGCGGGATACCCGCGCCAAACGCGGCAGACGCCACCAGGCGCACGGCCTTGACGCTGCGGTGCTGGTAGCGCGACATGTCGGCACCGGCGTTGGCCCAGCCGATACCGGTGCCGGCCGCCATGGTACCCACGCCGATAATCATCGCGCTCAACGGTGCCGGCGTGGCGTTGAACACCGCGCTCCAGTCGATGGTGGCGCAGAGGAAACCGCCCACCAGGATGTTCAAGGCGCCGAACACGTAGGTGGCCCACTTCTGGATCACCAGCAAGGTGGCATGGCCCAGGCCGGACACCGACAGGGTCAACAGCACGAAGATCGCGATGAAGATCAGGGTGAGTACCGGCGCACTTTTCGCCTCGACCGGCGAATGGAACAGGATCGAACACAACGACAGCAGCACGAACGCGGCGGTAGTGGTGTTGACGGTTTCCCAGCCCAGTCGCGACATCAGCGAGACCAGGGTGGGGCCGATATTGCCGCGCACGCCGAAGATGGCTCGGGACAGCGTGAGGCTCGGCGCACGACCGCGACGCCCGGCGATGGAAATGATGCCCACCACCGCAAAGGAGCCAGCGGCGCCGAGGATCGCCACGATGATCGCCTGCCAGATGGCCAGGCCACGGAACGCCACCAGCGTCGCGCCCAGGGGCAAGCCGAGGATGCTGATGTTGGCGGCGAACCACACCCAGAACAGTTGCAGCGGATGGCCGTTGCACTCGCCTTCGGGGACCGGTTCTATGCCGCGTGTTTCCAATTGCCCGGCGCTTTGGCCGGAAGAGGTGCTGCTCATGAGAGGGTGCTCCTGGTGCCTGTATTGTTGTGGTTGTGGCAGAGAATCAAAGCGGTGAACCGGTCATCCTGACTCGACGCGAACCTTGTAGGAGCCCGGCTTGCCGGCGATGGCGATAGTGAGGACGCCATCGCCGGCAAGCCGGGCTCCTACAGGGGTCAGCGCAGTTTCAGCAGCCCTTGCACCAGCGGCTGCAACTCCAGGCCATTGACCTGCTTGACCTGTTCGATCAGCGCCTCGGGCCAGCACTGCAGGCCCAGGCACGCGCCTAACATCGCCCCAAGAATGGCGGCGATGGTGTCGGTGTCACCGCCGAGGCTGGCGGCCAGGCACAGGGCCTCGAAAGCATTCATCTCCCCCACCGCCACTTGCTGCGCGAGGGCAAACGACACCACCACCGACTCCTGAGAGGCGACGGAGGTGCCGATCAATTCGTAGAGCAAGTCGGCGAACAAGGCTTTGTCGCCACTGCCGACGCTCAAAGTGCGCGCCCAACTGATGCGGGTGGAAATGCGCCCACCAGCGATCCAGTGGCCATGGTTTTCCGCCTGCTGGGCGATCTGCACACCGATGTTCAGGGCTTCACCGAGGTCGGTGCCATTGATGCCCGCCGAGACCACAGCCGCCACGGCAGCGGCGCTGGAGATGCCGAGGCTGGTGTTGTGGGTGACCTGGCAGGCCTGGATCACCGCCTGGATAAAGTGCTCCGGGTCGCTGACGTCGGCCGCGATGCCCACGGGGGTGATGCGCATCGCCGCGCCGTTGGTGGTGCCATAACGTCCGGACTCTTCAGGTGTGTGGCCGGCGAGGATCATGTCGATGGCACGCTTGGTCGACGGCCCGAGCAAATCCTGGGAGCCTTTGGCGCGCATCACCGCTTCCCACTCGATCAGGCGCTGGGCCAGTACCGTGGGTTCGATCTTGCCGTGCCCTTCCACCAGCAACTCGCCGACCAGGATCGCCTGCTCGGTGTCGTCGGTGATCGAGCCAGCAGGCATGTTCGGCGCAATCGGTTGGTCGGCGTCGGCGTCTTCCAGGCCGGTGATGGCACCGAAGCGCGCCCTGACTTGCTCGCGGCTCAGGGACTGGGTAGGCATCCCGAGGGCATCGCCCAGCGCCAAGCCGTAGAACGCGCCGAGTGCGCGAATATCCGGGGTCATTTCAAGGCTCCAAACTGCAGGTGCAAGCGAAAGTGCAAAGGGTCGAGCAAACTCTCGACGTACTCCATGAAGCGCTCGCGGCGGTCGTAGGTGGTGCGCGAGGCCTTGAGAAACACGGTGCCGGCAGGTCGGCCGAGCAGCTCGGCGTCTTCGTCGTTCAGCGGCTCGGCGCCGATCCATTGGTCACCTTCGGCGCCGACATAACCGTAGGCTGCCAGGGTGATGGTCAGGGAGTTATCGATCAGGCCGACTCGCGGCAGGCTTTCCAGGCCTCCCGCGGCAGGCATCAGTGAACGTTCGAGGGACACGGCGACGCCATCGGTGGTGCGCCGGCGACGGTCGAGGGCGATGAACTGGTCGCTGCCGAAACGGCTGGCCAGGTCCGGCCGAGTGACCGCTTCCAGGCGCAGGATGTCGGTGGTGACCAGTGCGCCGGTGTCGGCCAGGGCTTGGGCCCAGCCGCTGCGTTGGTCGAGCACCATGCCGTCAAAGGTGACGATGGAGCCGACGCCGCTCTGGGTCGCGATGTAGTTGCGACGCTTGAGCTCGGCCAGGGCTTCGCGCAGGGTGCCGCGGCTGACCGCGAACTCCTCGGCCAGTTGATGCTCGCCCGGCAGCAGGAAACCGTCGGCCATCACCCCACCCTCGATACGGCGGATGAGCTCGTCGACGACGCGTTTTTTCTTATCAAATCGAACATGTCTAATCATGTACAAATTGATAACCGAAAGCGCCCGATGGCAGCAAGCGAATTATTTCAGAGAGATGAAAAAAACCGCCTCAGGGCTCCAGGCCAATGGGGAAAAATTCCCCGCCGCTCCAGACGCCCAGCCAGTTCTGACCGTTGATCGGACGGCTCACCGCCAGCTCCACCAATTGGTAGAACGCGTTGCGGTGCACGAGGGCTTCGAGGTTGGTGCGCACCCGCAGGTAAGGCGCAGGTTCCTGGGTGACAGGGTCGATCACCACCCGCAGCGGGTGCTCAAGGCCCGCCTCGATCTGATCGTCGACGTTGGTGGTAAAGCGCAGCACTTGGCTTTCGCCCTGCCCTTCCACTTCCAGCGTGACCGCGACAAACGGCGCATCATCGACGGTGATGCCGACCTTTTCCACCGGGGTCACCAGGAAATACTCATCGCCGTCGCGGCGAATGATGTTGGAGAACAACTTGACCATCGGTTTACGCCCGATTGGCGTGCCCTGGTAGAACCAGGTGCCGTCGCGGGCGATGCGCATGTCGATGTTGCCGCAGAAATCCGGGTTCCACAGGTGCACCGGCGCCGGTCCCTTGCCCTTGGGCAGTTGGGCCAACAGGTCGTTGGCCTTGGCGGAATCGGTCATGCGGGTCTCCTTTGAGTTACTGGTCGCTCATCCCCAGCAGGCTGCGCGCGTACTGCGCCAGCGGGCGGGCGATCAGGTCTTGAGGCTTGTTGTCGTGGAACGTCAGTAAACCGCCACGGCTGCGAATGCGCACAGTATCAATCAAATACTGGGTGCTGGTCTCAATCAGCATGACCTGAATCACGCCACTGTCCAGGCCAACGCGGTCCAGGGCTTGCTGGTCGGTCCACTCGTCGGCATTGCCGATGCGGTCATCGGCTGCCGCAAAGCGGCAGTACAGCAGGTAGTGCGCGCCGGCTGCACGGGCTTCGGACATTGCCTGTTCAAGGCCTTCGGTCTGGCGGGCGCGACGCACCATGGGGAAGTACTCGACGAAACCGTTGAAGGCTTCTTCGGCCACCACGTTGGGACGTGGGTAGGCGCTGCCCGGCGGCACAAAGGCACCTTGGGCGATAAAGATGAATGAGTCGGGCTGCACGCGAATCGAGGCGCTGCGGCGTGTATCACTGTGGTCCAGCAGCCCAGCGTCACTCATCTGATAACGGGTGCCTTCGGCCATATCGCTGACGGTCATGCAACCACTCAGCGTCATCGACGCCAGCAACAACACCAGACTACGCATCCTAATCCTCCAGAAGCCGGTGACGGAAAACCGGCGAATGGGCGTGAGATGCAGAATCCAGGCCATTCATCGCAATGCTGAATATCTGTAGGAGCTGGCTTGCCAGCGATTGCATCAACTCGGTGTGACTGATCCACCGAGGTGCTTGCATCGCAGGCAAGCCAGCTCCCACACAAGCCCGCGCCTACAGGGGATGGGGTCAGCCGCCGATGATCTTCATGATGGTGGCACCGCCAGAGAAGGCGACTTCCTGCTTGTCGCCCAGGGCCTTCATCAACAAACCTTGCAGCGCGGGAAGCGCCTGGTGGCGGGGCTTGTCCAGCAAGTCGCCGATGTAGTGACGGTTACTCGACGACAGGCAGCCATGCAGCCAGCCGGTGGAGGACAGCCGCAGCCGCGAACAGGTCCGGCAAAACGGCACACTTTCATTAGCGATCACGCCGAAGAAGCCTTTGCCTGGGACTTCGTAACGCACGGCGGTGGCGTCCACCGGGGCGTTGGCTTGCAGGTATTCGTGGTGTTCGCCGATCAGGCTGAGCAATTGCTGCAGGCTGACAAACTGCTGCAGGAACGCGTTGGAGTCCTTGGCCAAGTGGCCCATGCGCATCAGCTCGATGAAGCGCAACTCGTAGCCGCGTTCCAGGCAGTAGTCGAGCAGCGGCATGACCTGGTCCAGGTTCTGCCCACGCAACGGCACCATGTTCACTTTAATCTTGAGGCCGGCGGCGCGGGCCTGGTCCATGCCGTCGAGCACAGTGGCAAGGTCGCCGCCACGGGCGATGCTGCGGAAGGCGTCGGCGTCCAGTGTGTCGAGGGAAACGTTGATGCGCCGGATACCCGCCTCCACCAGCAGCGGCAACTTGCGCGCCAGGAGCTGGCCATTGGTGGTCAAGCTGATATCACTGAGCCCCATCTGCCCCACCGCGCCCATGAAGGCTTCCAGCTTGGGGCTGACCAGTGGCTCGCCCCCGGTGATGCGCAGGCGGTCGATGCCCGCCGCTTCGATCAGGTAAGCCACGCCACGGGCCATGGCCTCGGCCGAGAGTTCGTCCTGGGCAGCCACCAGCCGCTTGCCATTAGGCACGCAGTAGGTACACGCGTAATTGCAGGCTGAGGTCAGGCTGATTCGCAAATTGCGAAAACGCCTGCCTTGACGATCAACGATCATGGATCACTCCGGCAGAGGATGATGGGGGCGTGCTAAAAGCTGACTCATAAATCAGCTTTTAGCAAGATCCTTGCCTGAGTATATTCCTGGGACACTGCGCCTGGCAGTAAATCATTGGGCCATCACTGTGGCGAATGACTTATACAGCAGGGGTTTCCCCGCCCTTGGAATCGGGACTTGGCAGGTCAGCGCTGTGCTTGCGCTTGTTGCCCATGCGCACACCAATGTCCATCAGGAACTGGAAGAAACCTTCCTGATCTTCCAGCACATTGCTCCAGAACGGCGAGTGGTACAGCGCCACCGCGCCATGCACCAGCGCCCATGCCGCGCAGTAGTGGAAATACGGCGGCACGTCTTCAAGCTTGCCTTCGGTGATGCGGCCCTTGATCAGCAGGGTCAGGCGTTCGAAGTTCGAGGCACGGATCTTGTGCAACTCCTCGACCATCTCCGGCACCTGGTGGCCCTTGACCACCTTCTCTTCCAGGCGGTCGAACAGGCGGTAGCGCTGCGGGTCGCGCATGCGGAACTCGAAGTAGGCCCGGGACAGCGCCTCCTTGTCCTTGTCGACGTCGGCCGAATGCAACAGCTCGTTCAAATCGCGCTCGTAGTCGAGCATCAGGCGCAGGTAAATCTCGGCCTTGGATTTGAAGTGCTTGTAGATCGTGCCTTTGCCGATACCCACGGCATCCGCAATCATCTCGACGGTGACGCTGTCTTCACCTTGTTCGAGGAACAGCTTGAGTGCTGTGTCGAGAATTTCCTGCTCACGGCGGCGAAACTCACGGACCTTACGGGGTTCTTTTTGCATGAGGGAGAAGTCTGCAGAGGTCAATGTGGGAGGGTTGCGCAGGGCCACGGATACGTGGCGATACGATTTACCCAGTGCGAGGGATTATCCCGACTGAACAGTCGTTGGGCAATGTCTATGTGAACCCGCAATGCACTTAACTTTCAATGTGCCAACGAATTCATCGCTATCAGTCAGAAATAATACGCAATACATACACCTGTGCACTGGCTCAATGAGAACTCAAGCGAAGCGCGCGTATTCCAAATCTGTTTAAAAAACGATCAGATGCGACTGGACTGAATGGGATACTGATCAATACTTCAATTGTCGACGTGGCATCTCCCCCAAGTGACGCGTCGACCTGGGTACCGACGGACTGTGTGCCCTTGTTTTACTCCTAATGGTCTTAGCCCGGATTCACCCCCCAGAACCCGGGTTTTTTTTGCCTGCGATTTGGCCTCGTCAGCCGGCAACATGCGCCAGCGGGAATAGGCGTTTGAAGTTCTCGGTGGTCTGTTCGGCGAAGCGCTCATAGGACTCACCCCGCAGCATTGCCAGGTAATCCGCCACGTCACGTACGTATTCCGGCAGGTTCGGTTTGCCGCGATGGGGGATCGGAGCGAGGTACGGCGAATCGGTTTCGACCAGCAGGCGGTCGGCCGGCACTTGGCGGGCCACGTCGCGCAGGGCATCGGCATTGCGGAAGGTGACGATACCGGACAGCGAAATGTAGAACCCCAGGTCCAGGGCCGCCTTGGCCATGTCCCAATCCTCGGTGAAGCAATGCAGCACGCCGGCCTGGGGCAACGCGGCTTCGCGCAGCAACGCGAGGGTGTCGGCGCGAGCGCCACGGGTATGCACGATGACCGGCTTGCCGGTCTGCTGGGCGGCTTGCAGGTGCAGGCGGAAAGACGCCTGCTGCAACTCGGCGGCTTCAGGCTCGTAATGGTAGTCCAGGCCGGTTTCACCAATGGCCACCACCCGCGGGTGGTTGAGTTCACCCAGCAACCAGTCGAGAGCCGGGGCTTCGCCGGGCTTGAGGTCCAGCGGGTGGATACCCACCGAGCAATCCACATCGGCATAACGCTCGGCCAGGGCCTTGACGTCGGCGGCGTTCTCGGCGCTCACGCCGATGCACAGGAAGTGCCCTACTCCACGTCCGCGCGCCGCTTCGAGGGCAGCATCAAGGGAGCCGGCGTGCTGGGCAAGGTCGAGGCGGTCAAGGTGGCAATGGGAATCTACGAGCATAGGAAAAAGACAACTTGGTTCACGGAAAAGGTCTGACCGACGATACACCTGTCGGCCACGGAAATTAACGCCGGCCGAGCAGGCCGACCCACTGCACCAACAGCGCTTCAAGCAACAGCACGCGGTTGAGGTTGGCCTTGCCCAGGACTTTCTGGCGCTGGGCGAGGATCCAGTCCTGGATGGCCAGCACCTTGTCCTGGGCGCTCTTCTGGGCCAGGTACTGCACCACCTTGCGCATGTCCGGCAGGCCCAGCCCGCTTTCGTCCTGGGTCAACTGGTAGCGCAGGATCAGGCTCGACCAGTCGCAAAACCAGTCGAACAGCAGCAACAACGGGATGTCCTTCCAGGCGCCTTCGGCCAGTTGGGTCGCGGACTGTTCCTGCTTGAGCAGCTTCTTGACGCCGTCCACCACCAGGGCACGTTGTTCACGCACACCTTGGGCCTGAAGCTTCACGGCAGCCAGCGGCGAACCTGCGGCCAGGGTCAACAGCTCGACGCGTTCATCTTCGGAACAGTCCGGCAGCGCCTTCGCCAGCCATTGCAAGCTCATGGCCTCGCTGGGCAGCGGGCACGCCTGCTGCACGCAACGGCTGCGGATCGTCGGCAGCAGACGGCTCGATTGGTGGCTGACCAGCAGCAACACGGTATCGCCGGACGGCTCTTCCAGACTCTTGAGCAGGGCGTTGGCGGCGTTGATGTTCATCGCTTCCACCGGTTCGATCAGCACAACCTTGCGCCCGCCCATCTGCGCGGTTTGCACCACGAAGCTGACGAGATCGCGCACCTGATCGACCTTGATGGCCTTGTCGGCTTCTTCAGGTTCCAGCAGGTAGTTGTCCGGGTGGCTGCCGGCCTTGAGCAGCAGGCACGACTTACACTCGCCGCAGGCTTCCAGATTGACCGGTTTCTGGCAGAGCAGGCTGGCCATGAGGCGCTCGGCCAGGTCGCGCTTGCCAATACCGATGGGGCCATGCAGCAAGTAGGCGTGGGCGTGCTGGGCACGGCCGGCCAATTGCTGCCAGAGACCTTCCTGCCACGGGTAGGCTTCAGCCACGGGCACGCTCCAGCAGTGTGGGCAACAGGGCGTCGATGGCGTGCTGCACCTGGGCCAGCGGTTGGGCGGCATCCAGCAGGTAGTAGCGCGCAGGCTCGGCCGCAGCACGCTTGAGGAACGCGGTGCGTACTGCGTCAAAGAACGCCTGGCCTTCCAGCTCGAAACGGTCCAGGCGACCCCGGGCGCTGGCGCGGGCCAGGCCGACTTCAACCGGCAAGTCGAACACCAGGGTCAGGTCCGGGCGCAGGTCGCCTTGAACGAAGGTTTCAAGCGTGGCGATGCGTTCCAGGGACAGACCCCGGCCACCGCCCTGATAGGCATAGGTAGAGTCGGTGAACCGATCACAGATCACCACGGCACCACGCGCCAGGGCTGGGCGAATCACCTCGGCCAGGTGCTGGGCACGGGCAGCGAACACCAACAGCAGTTCGGTGTCCGGGTTCATCTGCTCTTCACCCGGCGCCAGCAGCACCTCGCGGATACGCTCGGCTAGCGGCGTGCCGCCGGGCTCGCGGGTCAGCACCACTTCGATACCTTCGGCACGCAAGCGCTCGGCGAGGTAATCGCGGTTGGTGCTTTTGCCAGCGCCTTCGGGGCCTTCCAGGGTAATAAACAAGCCAGTCACAGGCAGTCCTTAGTCAGAATTATTGCGGGCTTTGCGGCGCAGCAGTGTCCGGCGCAGGCTCGGCCGACGGTTCAACCGGCGCTGGCGCAGGCACATCGGCCGCTGGCGTTGCGTCTTGCGCAGGCTTCACCGCCGGTGCAGGGCTGGAGCGGTAGTCGGCACGACGCTTGAGCTGGAACTCGCGCACGGCGGCATTATGCGCATCCAGGTCATCGGAAAAAATATGGCTGCCATCGCCACGGGCGACGAAATACAGGCTGCTGCCCGGCACCGGGTTCAGCGCGGCGTGAATCGCCTCGCGACCGACCATGGCGATGGGTGTCGGCGGCAGGCCGGCCACCATGTAGGTGTTGTAGGGGTTGGCTTCTTTCAGGTGAGCGCGGGTCAACTTGCCGTTGTAGCGCTCACCCAGGCCGTAGATCACGGTCGGGTCGGTCTGCAGCAGCATGCCGATCTTCATGCGCCGCACAAACACCCCGGCAATCTGCCCGCGCTCTTCGGGCACGCCGGTTTCTTTCTCGACCAGGGAAGCCATGATCAGGGCTTGGTAAGGGTCGGTGTACGGCGCATCGGCAGCGCGCTTGCTCCACTCTTGGGCGAGCACATCGTCGAGGCGGTTGTAGGCTTTTTTCAGGAACTCGACATCGGTCATGCCGCGCACAAAACGGTAAGTGTCGGGGAAGAATCGCCCTTCGGGGAACACGCCGGGGTGACCGAGCTTGTCCATCACTTCGCTGTCGGTCAGGCCAGACAGGGTCTGTACGATCTTTTCATGCTTGGCCAGGGCCGAACGCACTTGGCGGAAGTTCCAGCCTTCTACCAGGGTAAGGCTGTATTGCACCACTTCGCCGCGCTGCCACAGGCCAATCAGGCCTTGGGCGGTGAGGCCGGGGGTCATGCGGTATTCGCCGCTGTGCAGTGGCTGGCCGTCAAGATTGAAGCGCCAGTACAGGCGCAACCAGAAGGCGTCATCAAGCACGCCTTCGGCTTCCAGGCGGTTGAAGGTGCCGGTGGGCGTCGCCCCTGCCGGCACGTCGAGCAATTGTTCCTGGGGCAGGTTCAAGGGCTGCTTCAAGGCAGAGTCAAGCTTCCAGGCCGAGAAGCCCAGCAGCAAGCCCGCCGAGACCAGGCCGATCTGCAGCAGTAAAACCAGTTTTCGTATCAACTCAAATATCCAATAGCGCGCGAACAATGCCCTGCAGTTTACGGGTGAGCGGCCCAACCGGCCAGCTCATCGCAGCGCACTCGCGCACCGGCCAAATGCCATAAACGCTGTTGCACATGAACACTTCATCCGCCTGCTGCAACTGCTCCAGGCTGATGTCGGCCACGGCCACAGGGACTCCCAGGGCATGCGCCTGGGCCAGAATCTCGGCACGCATCACGCCCGCGACGCCACAACGCGTCAGATCGGCGGTTAGTAACAAGCCGTTGCGCACCAGGAACAGGTTGCTGAACACGCCTTCGATGACGCGACCGGACATATCCAGCATCAGGCCTTCGGCATGCTCGGAGTCCTGCCATTCGGCGCGGGCGATCACCTGCTCCAGACGATTGAGGTGCTTGAGACCGGCCAACAGAGGCTGCTCGGCCAAGCGAGTCGCACACGGAAACAGACGGATGCCGTCGGTTCCATGGGCAGGGGAATAGGTGGCGGGCGGACTGCCCTGCACGATGCGGCGCACAGGTGCGCCAGGGTTGACGCCATACCCGCGCAGGCTGTCGCCACGGGTGAGGATCAGCTTGAGCACACCGCTGCCCAGGGCTGCGGCGTAGGCCAGCACTTCAGTGCGAATCAACCCGTGATCCGCAGTGAAGGCGAGGCGCCTGCATCCCTCTTCAAGACGATGCAGGTGGCGGTCGAGCAACACAGGCTGCCCGGCCTTGACGGCGATGGTCTCGAACAGGCCATCGCCATACGCCAGGCCGCGATCTTTCAGGGGCGCGCTGTCCGCTGGCTGACCGTCGACCCAGCTTTGCATCACTCGGCGAACCGGCGGAACACCAGGGAACCGTTGGTGCCACCAAAACCGAACGAGTTGGACAACACCACGTCGATTGGCATCGGCTGGGCTTCGTGCGGCACGAAGTTCAGGTCGCAGCCTTCGTCCGGCTCATCGAGGTTGATGGTCGGCGGGGCGACCTGGTCCTTGATGGCCATGACGCTGAAGATCGCCTCGACCGCGCCCGCCGCACCCAACAGGTGACCGGTCATGGACTTGGTGGAGCTGACCGCCAGCTTGTAGGCATGCTCACCGAACACCGACTTGATGGCCTCGGCTTCCGCCAGGTCGCCCGTTGGGGTCGAGGTGCCATGGGCGTTGATGTACTGAACCTGGTTGGCGTTGACCTTCGCATCGCGCAAGGCGTTGGAGATGCAACGCGCCGCGCCGGCACCGTCGGACGGTGGCGAAGTCATGTGGTAGGCGTCACCGCTCATGCCAAAGCCGATCAGCTCGGCGTAGATCGTGGCACCACGCGCCTTGGCGTGCTCCAGCTCTTCGAGTACCAGGGCGCCGGCACCGTCGGACAACACAAAACCGTCACGGCCTTTGTCCCAAGGGCGGCTGGCGCGGGTCGGTTCGTCGTTGCGGGTCGACAGCGCACGGGATGCGCCGAAGCCCCCCATGCCCAGGCCGCAGGCCGCCATCTCGGCGCCACCGGCGATCATCACGTCGGCTTCGTCATAGGCGATGTTGCGCGCCGCCATGCCGATGCAGTGCGTGCCGGTGGTGCACGCGGTGGCGATGGCGTAGTTAGGTCCCTGTGCGCCCAAGTGGATCGACAGGAAACCGGAAATCATGTTGATGATCGAGCCCGGTACGAAGAACGGCGAAATTCGACGGGGGCCGGAATCATGCAGCGTGCGGCTGGTTTCTTCGATATTGGTCAGACCGCCAATACCCGAACCCATGGCCACGCCGATGCGGTCACGGTTGGCGTCGGTGACTTCCAGGCCAGCGTTACGCACTGCCTGAAAACCGGCTGCCAGGCCGTACTGAATGAACAGGTCGAGTTTGCGGGATTCCTTGACCGAGAGATATTCCTCGACATTGAAACCCTTTACCGAGCCGCCAAAACGGGTGGAATAGGCAGAAAGGTCCGTGTGTTCGATCAGACCAATACCACTGTGGCCAGCCAGAATGCCCTGCCAACTGCTCGGCACATCCGTACCCAGTGGCGACAACATACCCATACCGGTGACTACGACGCGTCTACGCGACACAGCACTCTCCTTTTTCTAATGACGACACTTTGCTATAGAGCTAAAGAAAAAACCGCACGCTGTAACAGCAGTGCGGTTTTTCCCAACAGCAAGCGACGACTAAAAACTATTACGCCTGGTGGCTAGTAACGTAGTCGATAGCAGCTTGAACAGTAGTGATTTTTTCAGCTTCTTCGTCCGGGATTTCGGTCTCGAATTCCTCTTCCAGAGCCATCACCAGCTCAACGGTGTCAAGGGAATCGGCACCCAGGTCTTCTACGAAGGAAGCAGTGTTGACCACTTCTTCTTCTTTAACGCCCAGTTGCTCGGCGACGATTTTCTTGACGCGCTCTTCGATGGTGCTCATACCTTGTTTAACTCCTAATGGACAAATTCAGGCAGCTGGCCAGTGGGTAAGTGTATAGAAAGCCATTTCAGCTTTTCAACTGAAAGCTTCACCCTGTACCCGGTCGGCCACCTGCCTATAAATTAAGTTGCAGCTTTATAACGGATTTTAGACAGCTCGTATGACATTTTTTTGAAGCGATCCGTCACAATTTAACTCATGTACATCCCGCCGTTAACCGGGATTGTAGCCCCAGTCACGTATGCCGCACCGTCGGACGCCAGGAAAGTGACCACATTCGCGATCTCTTGAGCCTGGCCCAGACGGCCCAGCGGAATCTGCGTCAGCAAGGCTTCACGCTGTGCTTCCGGCAGTTCACGGGTCATATCGGTGTCGATGAACCCTGGGGCCACCGAGTTGACCGTAATCGACCGCGAACCGACTTCACGCGCCAGTGCACGGCTGAAACCTTCCAGACCTGCCTTGGCGGCTGCGTAGTTTACTTGGCCTGCGTTGCCCATGGCACCCACTACAGAGCCAATATTGATAATTCGGCCCCAACGCGCCTTGGTCATGCCGCGCAAAACACCCTTGGACAAGCGAAACAGACTGTTCAAGTTGGTATCGACCACGTCGTACCACTCGTCGTCTTTCATGCGCATCATCAGGTTGTCGCGGGTGATACCGGCGTTATTCACCAGAATCGCCGGCGCGCCGAACTGTGCAGTGATCTCGGCCAGTACGGCAGCCACGGACTCATCGCTGGTCACGTTCAACTCGAGGCCGGTGCCTTGCACGCCGTTTTCCTTCAGGGTCGCGGCGATACGCTCGGCGCCCGAGGCGGAAGTGGCGGTACCGATCACAACGGCACCCTGACGGCCCAGTTCCAGGGCGATCGCCTGGCCAATGCCACGGCTTGCGCCGGTAACCAGTGCAACTTTACCTTGCAGACTCATGCAGGCTTCTCCTAAGTTCGGGGTTTCAGGCCAGTGCCGCGCGGGCGGCAGCGAAGGCATCCGGGGTGTTGAGGTTGGCAGTCGACACGCCATCGGCGCAGCGCTTGTTCAGGCCGGCCAGGACTTTGCCCGGGCCGCACTCAACCAGTTCAGTCGCACCGTTAGCGGCCAGGGTTTGCACTGACTCAACCCAGCGTACCGGCTTGTAGAGCTGCTCCAGCAGGTCGCGCTTGAGGGTGTCGAGGTCGGCGGCAACGGCCGCGCTGACGTTCTGCACCAGCGGGATCTGCGGCGCCTGCCAGTTGATGGCGGCGATGGACTCGGCAAAGCGCTCGGCTGCCGGGCGCATCAGCTCGCAGTGGGACGGCACGCTCACCGGCAACGGCAATGCGCGCTTGGCACCACGGGCCTTGCAGCCTTCGATGGCGCGATCGACCGCAGCCTTGGCACCGGCGATCACCACCTGGCCAGGGGAGTTGAAGTTCACCGCGCTGACCACTTCGCCCTGAGCCGCTTCGGCACAGGCTTCGATCACGACAGCGTCGTCCAGCCCCAGGATAGCGGCCATGCCGCCCTGCCCGGCCGGAACGGCTTCTTGCATCAGTTGACCGCGACGCTCGACCAGCTTGACCGCCTCACCGAGGGTCAGGCTGCCAGCCGCCACCAGGGCACTGTATTCGCCCAGGCTGTGACCGGCGACGAATGCAGGGCGCGCACCACCTTCAGCCAGCCACAGACGCCACAGGGCGACCGAAGCGGTCAGGATGGCCGGCTGGGTTTTGTCGGTTTGATTGAGTTGCTCTTCCGGCCCCTGCTGGGTCAGTGCCCACAGGTCGTAACCCAGGGCGTCGGAAGCTTCCTTGAAGGTGTCCAGGATCAGCGGGTACTGCGCGCCCAGCTCGGCCAACATGCCGAGGGACTGCGAACCCTGCCCTGGAAAGACGAATGCGAGGGATGTAGACATGTAACAAGCCCCTAATGATCTGGTCGTCAAAAATGCGCACTCCTACGGTGGGAGCGCACGAAACTGACAGATTGGATGGTCAATTGAACTGGCCGGTCACATTTAAGCACTCCCGGGCCGATTCGCCTAAGGCAACAGGTCCTCGAGACGGCCGTGCAAGCGTTGCGGCAGGTTTTCCTGGATCTCGATCAGGGCGCGCGCAATCGCACTCTGAAAGCCCTCCACACCTGCCGAACCGTGGCTTTTTATCACAATGCCCTGCAGCCCCAGAAAACTCGCACCGTTGTGCCGCGCAGGCGCCAAGTCAGCCTGCAAGCGACGCATCAAGGGCATCGCCAGGGCGCCCACCACACGAGAAGCGAGGTTCTGCTTGAACAGCGCCTCGATGCGCGTGGCGATCATCGTCGCCAGGCCTTCGCTGGACTTGAGCAGGATATTGCCGACGAACCCGTCGCACACCACCACATCCGCCTCGCCCCGGTATAAACCGTCACCCTCGACAAAGCCGATGTAGTTCAAACCCCGCGCACCTTGCAGCAAGGTGGCGGCCAGCTTGACCTGCTGATTGCCCTTGATGTCCTCGGTGCCGATATTCAGCAGGGCCACACGAGGCCGGGCAACACCCAGCGCCTCGGCGGCCACCGAGCCCATCACCGCGAACTGGAACAGGTGCTCGGCGCTGCAATCGACATTCGCGCCCAGGTCCAGCAACTGGCAGTAGCCCTTTTGCGTCGGAATCGCCGCCACCATGGCCGGGCGATCAATCCCCGGCAGTGTCTTGAGCACATGCCGCGACAGTGCCATCAAGGCCCCGGTATTGCCGGCGCTGACACAGGCTTGCACCTTGCCATCACGCAGCAGCTCCAGCGCCACCCGCATTGAAGAGTCGGGCTTGCCACGCAGGGCCGCCGCCGGCTTTTCATCCATGCCGATGGTTTCGCTGGCCGGCGTAATCGTCAGGCGCGCGCGATCCACCGCCGGATGGCTGGCAATCAGTTCTTCAAGGAGGGAGGGTTGACCGACGAGGGTCAGGTGCAGCGAGGGCGTTGCAGACAGGCTGGCAATGCAGGCCTGAACAATGCTGCGGGGACCGAAGTCCCCGCCCATTGCGTCAATCGCGATGACTAGAGCAGACAAGTGATTACTCGTCAGCGCCCTTGTCGATCACTTTACGGCCACGGTATACGCCTTCTGGCGATACGTGGTGACGCAGGTGAACTTCACCGGTGGTCTTTTCTACGGACAGGGTGCTTGCCTCGAGAGCGTCGTGCGAACGGCGCATGTCACGGGCGGAGCGGGATTTTTTGTTCTGCTGAACAGCCATAATTGATTAACTCCTAAACGTTTGGGTCACGCTTTAACTGCGCCAATACACTGAACGGGTTGGACCGCGTTACCTCGTCCTCGCTCGGTTCGGGCTCGTCATCGAGGCCCGCCGGCTGCTGGCATTCTTCCGGATGATGAGCAGGCACAATGGGCAAGGCGAGCAGAAGCTCCTCCTCGATCAGTGCATGCAGATCCAAAGGATCTTCGCCCAGTTCCAGCACGTCATAACCTTTCGGCAACGACTGGGTATTCGCACCCTCCTTCACCACAGCATAACTGCATTCGCTATGGATCGGCAGGGTGACCAGCTCAAGACAACGCTGGCAAACCATTTTGACTTCGGTGTCGATAAAGCTGTGGATTACCACAGACTTACGTTCATCTCGTTCAAAAACGAATTTGGCCTGCACCGTACCGACAGTGTCGGAAAGCGGGTCGCAGAGTCTCTCCAAATCGGCCAGCAGCAATTCACCTTGAAGGGAAGTGCCACGATCAGCCAATTTGCGCGGGTCAACGTGAGGTGGAATCGGGTCATTCAACATAGGCGCAGCATTATAGGGATGCACCCGGCCATGTCAAAGGAAATTCAGCCCTGTGCGTCAGCCGGTCGCCCCGCTAGAATCCCCGGCTGCCTTGAGGAGACGCCCATGCTGCCTTTATTACTCGCATCCAGCTCGGTTTATCGCCGGGAATTGCTGAGCCGCCTGCACCTGCCGTTCATCTGCAGCTCGCCGGATATCGACGAAAGCCATCGTGCAAATGAGTCTGCCGTGGAGCTGGTCAAGCGCCTGGCCGAACACAAAGCCCGCGCCCTCGCCGCCAGCCATCCAGGCCATCTGATCATCGGCTCCGATCAAGTGGCAGCGTTGGAAGGCCGCATTATCGGCAAGCCGCACACTTTTGAAAACGCCCGGGATCAGCTACTGGCCGCGAGCGGCAAGCGGGTCAGCTTCCTGACCGGCCTGGCACTCCTCAACACCGAGACCGGACGCTGTCAGGTGGATTGCGTGCCTTTTACCGTGCACATGCGCGAGCTGGACGCTGAACGGATCGAGCGCTACCTGCGGATCGAGCAGCCGTATGACTGCGCAGGCAGTTTCAAGGCCGAGGGGTTGGGCGTGAGCCTGTTCCAGAGCACGGAGGGGCCAGATGCCACCAGCCTGATCGGGCTGCCGCTTATCCGCCTAGTGGACATGCTACTCATCGAAGGCGTGCAAATCCCTTAAGCCCACCCCAAAAACAACTGTAGGAGCTGGCTTGCCAGCGATGGCGGTGGTTCAGCCAATATAAATGTCGACTGGACCACCGCTATCGCCAGCAAGCCGGCTCCTACAGTTGAATCGGTGCGCCTGTTAGATCAGCGCAGGGTCGGTCCCTGGAAGCCCATATACAAGGCGAGCTTCTCTGCCACGCTGGCGCCCAGCTTCTTGGAGAAGCGATCAAACGGCGATTCCTGAACGGTGAAATCCACCAGTTCTTTCTCGCCAATCACATCCCGCGCCACCGAGCTGGCACTGCCCAGGCCATCGATCAGCCCCAGCGGCAAGGCCTGTTCGCCCGACCACACCAACCCGGAGAACAGCTCCGGATGGTCCTTGTCCTTCAAACGATCCCCACGCCCCTGCTTCACGCTGGCAATGAACTGACGATGGGTCGTGTCGAGCACGCCCTGCCAGAACTGGGTCTCATCGGCCTTTTGCGGCTGGAACGGGTCAAGAAACGACTTGTGCTCGCCCGACGTGTAGGTGCGACGCTCCACCCCCAGCTTCTCCATGGTGCCGACAAACCCGTAACCGGCCGCCGTCACACCAATGGAGCCCACCAGGCTGGCCTTGTCGGCATAGATCTGGTCTGCGGCGCTGGCAATGTAATAGGCACCGGAGGCGCCCAGGTCGGAAATCACGGCATACAGCTTGATGTCCGGGTGCAAGGCGCGCAGACGACGAATCTCGTCATACACATAACCCGACTGCACAGGGCTACCGCCCGGGCTGTTGATACGCAGGATCACGCCCTTGACCTTGGAGTCTTCGAACGCGGCACGCAGGCTGCTGACAATATTGTCGGCACTGGCGGATTCCTTGTCGGCAATCACGCCCCGCACTTCGATCAGCGCGGTGTAATTGGCGCTGCGAGTCGCACTTTTCTCCATGTCCACCAGCGGGCTGAACAATGCCAGCATTCCCAGCAGGTACACAAAGGTCAGCAACTTGAAAAAGATCCCCCAACGCCGCGAACGACGCTGTTCCTGGACGCTGGCCAGGAGGGTTTTCTCCAGCAGCTTCCAGCTTTTGTCATCACTGCTTTCAGCCTTTTCGGGCGCCTTCCACTCGTCACTCATGCCATTAACCCCAGCAAAGACTTATCGGGCCCGGCTGAGCCAGGCCTGCAATTCGGAAAAATGATTGATCGTCAGGCGCGGCTCGTACTGCTCAAGCGCCTCGGCGGACTGGGCGCCGTAGCTGACGGCGACGCTGTCCATGCCCGCATTGCGCGCCATCATCAGGTCGAAGGAGGCATCGCCCACCATCAGCGCCTGGCGCGGCGACACGCCGCAATGGGCCAGGATCTGCTCCAGCATCAGAGGGTGAGGCTTGCTGGCAGTTTCATCGGCGGCGCGAGTGATATCAAAATAATCCTCCCAGCCATGCGCCTTTAGCACGCGATCCAGCCCGCGACGGGCCTTGCCGGTGGCGACTGCCAAGTGATAACCCTCCGCGCGGAAGGCTTCCAAAGACGCCCTGACCCCCTCGAACAGGGGCGAAGGCGTAGCCTCCAGCGCGATGTAGTGATCAGCATAGTGCTCGCGGAACGCGATGAGCTCGGCATCACTGATCTCGGGGTACAAGGTGCGAATCGCCTCGGGCAACCCCAGGCCGATGATGCCCTTGACCGCCAGATCAGTGCACAACGCGTAGCCCGAGCGGGCCGACGCGGCATGCATGGATTCAACAATCCGGCCAATGGAGTCGGCCAAGGTGCCGTCCCAATCGAAAATCAGCAGCTTGTAATCAAGGTGCGACACTCAAACGCTCCACGGTCTTGGCCCACATCTCATCGACCGGCGCCTGCAGCTTCAATTCTCCACCGTCGGGCAGCGGCACGGTGAGCATGTAGGCATGCAGGAACAGGCGCTTGCCGCCCAGGTCGCGAATTTCCTTGGAGAAGTCCTCGTCGCCGTATTTGGTATCGCCGGCGATGCAGTGGCCAGCATGCAGGGTGTGCACGCGAATCTGGTGGGTACGCCCGGTCACCGGCTTGGCCTCGACCATGGTGGCGAAGTCACCGAAGCGGCGCAGCACCTTGAACAGAGTCAGGGCTTCTTTGCCCTCCTCGTCCACTTCCACCATGCGCTCACCGGAACGCAGGTTGCTCTTCTGCAACGGCGCGCGGACGCTCTTGATGGAGCTGGCCCAGTTGCCACGCACCAGCGCCATGTAGCGCTTGTCCACGCCATCGCCCCGCAGGGCGGTGTGCAGGTGGCGCAACATGCTGCGCTTTTTGGCAATCATCAGCAGGCCGGAGGTGTCGCGGTCCAGGCGATGGACCAACTCCAGCTCCTTGGCGTCCGGGCGCAGTTGACGGAAAGCTTCGATCACGCCGAAGTTCAGGCCGCTGCCGCCGTGAACCGCAATGCCGCAAGGCTTGTTGATCACGATCAGCTTGTTGTCTTCGAAGACAATCGAGGCTTCCAGGCGTTGCAGCAGGCCCTGGGCCAGCGGCACAGGCTCGTCGCGTTCCGGTACGCGAACCGGCGGCACACGGACGATATCGCCCGCCTGCAACTTGTACTCGGGCTTGATCCGGCCCTTGTTCACGCGCACTTCACCTTTACGCAAGATGCGGTAAATCAAGGTCTTGGGCACGCCTTTGAGCCTGGCCAGGAGAAAATTGTCGATGCGTTGGCCGGCATATTCCGGCGAGACCTCGAGCAGCTGAACGCTGGGGGTCTGGGGGTCGGGAGTCGTCATGGCGGCGATGATAACAATTTTTTATGGAATTGAAGCACTTAATCATTGCTGCTATAGTCGCGAACGCCGCCAAAAGCGGCCTGGCCAGAGGACATGCGGCAAACTGCCGGCCCTGACCATCGCAATTCATCAGGACGCGAGGCCGTCCTACGGGGTTTTCGCCACCCTGGAAGGCTCCAGATTGTAACGAGCGCAGGTGACATGAGGCCTGAAGCGAGTGCAGAAAGCAGAGTGAATACTCGCGTTCTGCGCCGATATTTACGGCCAGTTCACAAAGTGCAGTCAGTCTTGAGCCAGACCACGGCGAATGCTTCGGAAACAACGCCTGTTAAGAGCTGAGTGAGAGCGCAACCGCCCACACCTAGTCTTGTTTAGCCATGAGCGTGGACTCCCCATTGGAGAACACGGTAAATGCCAACCCGCTGCGGATTCTGCGCGCGGCAGCACCCGAATTATCAGGGATACGTGTAGGGTGGAGATGCACAACCGTCGGACCGTGTAGCACTAGGCTTATATTTAGACGCTTCATCTCGTCCACAGTCGCCGGTTGATTCCTCCTCCTGACCTTAGCTTTTGTTGAAGTGGCGCCTGTGGCGCCGCAGCAGACAAGCAGGACGCGTCCGTCGCGCCTTTGCCCCCTCTGGGCAGATGTCGCTGGACACTGGAGTGGCCAACCACTCTTGACGCACCTGACACCGACCGTGAGAAGTCGTGTGTGCCGAACGCCGTTTCCGGCAGCCCGGAAACCGACGGTACAACATGAAAAGAATGCTGATTAACGCGACTCAACCCGAAGAGTTGCGTGTTGCACTGGTAGATGGCCAGCGCCTCTACGACCTGGACATCGAATCCGGTGCACGCGAGCAAAAGAAGGCCAACATCTATAAAGGCCGTATTACTCGCATCGAACCAAGCCTTGAGGCTGCCTTTGTCGATTTCGGCTCCGAGCGCCACGGCTTCCTGCCCCTCAAAGAAATCTCCCGCGAATACTTCAAGAAAGCTCCCGAAGGCCGCGTGAACATCAAGGACGTCCTGAGCGAAGGCCAGGAAGTCATCGTCCAGGTCGAAAAAGAAGAACGTGGCAACAAGGGCGCCGCCCTGACCACCTTCATCAGCCTGGCTGGCCGTTACCTGGTCCTGATGCCGAACAACCCACGTGCCGGCGGCATTTCCCGTCGCATCGAAGGCGAAGAGCGCAACGAACTGCGTGAAGCGCTGAACGGCCTGATCGCACCGGCCGACATGGGCCTGATCGTTCGCACTGCCGGCCTTGGCCGCAGCAGCGAAGAAATGCAGTGGGACCTCGACTACCTGCTGCAACTGTGGACCGCCATCAAGGAAGCGTCCCTGGATCGCTCCGCGCCGTTCCTGATCTACCAGGAAAGCAACGTCATCATCCGCGCCATCCGCGATTACCTGCGCCAGGACATCGGCGAAGTGCTGATCGACAGCGTTGAAGCCCAGGACGAAGCCCTGACCTTCATCCGCCAGGTGATGCCGCAGTACGCCAGCAAGATCAAGCTGTACGAAGACAGCGTGCCGCTGTTCAACCGTTTCCAGATCGAAAGCCAGATCGAGACCGCCTTCCAGCGCGTGGTCGAACTGCCTTCCGGTGGCTCCATCGTGATCGACCCGACCGAAGCCCTGGTGTCCATCGACATCAACTCGGCGCGTGCGACCAAAGGCAGCGACATCGAAGAAACCGCCCTGCAGACCAACCTGGAAGCGGCTGAAGAAATCGCCCGCCAGCTGCGCCTGCGTGACATCGGCGGCCTGATCGTGATCGACTTCATCGACATGACCCCGGCCAAGAACCAGCGCGCCGTGGAAGAGAAAGTCCGCGAATGCCTGGAAGCTGACCGTGCCCGCGTGCAAGTCGGCCGCATCTCGCGCTTCGGCCTGCTGGAAATGTCCCGTCAGCGCCTGCGTCCATCCCTGGGCGAGAGCAGCGGCATCGTCTGCCCGCGTTGCAACGGCACCGGCATCATCCGTGACGTTGAGTCGCTGTCCCTGGCGATCCTGCGCCTGATCGAAGAAGAAGCCCTGAAAGACCGCACCGCTGAAGTCCGCGCCCAAGTGCCGATTCCGGTTGCCGCCTTCCTGCTCAACGAAAAACGCAACTCGATCACCAAGATCGAACTGCGCACCCGTGCCCGCATCGTCATCCTGCCGAACGATCACCTCGAGACGCCGCACTTCGAAGTGCAGCGCCTGCGTGATGACAGCCCGGAAGCCCACAACAACCAGTCCAGCTACGAAATCGCTGCTGCCGCTGCCGAAGTGGAAGAAGTCCAGCCAGCCGCTGCTACCCGCACCCTGGTTCGCCAGGAAGCCGCGGTCAAGACAGCGCCGGCCCGTGCCAACGCTCCGGTGCCAACCGAAGCCGCTGCTCCAGTTGCCGCACCGGCCGCCCTGCCTGAGCCGAGCCTGTTCAAGGGCCTGGTGAAGTCGCTGGTCAGCCTGTTCGCCACCAAGGAAGAGCCAGCTGCACCGGTTGTGGTTGAAAAACCAGCTGCCGAGCGCCCTGCACGCAACGAAGAACGTCGCAACGGTCGCCAGCAGAGCCGTAACCGCAACGGTCGCCGTGACGAAGAACGCAAGCCGCGCGAAGAGCGTGCCCCACGTGAAGAACGCGCACCGCGTGAAGAACGTGCACCTCGCGAAGCCCGTGAAGACACCCCGGCCGTAGCCCGTGAAGAACGTGCACCGCGTGAAGAGCGCGCACCGCGCACACCACGTGCTCCGCGTGAAGATCGCAAGCCACGTGGCGAGCGTGAAGAACGCGTGCGTGAACTGCGCGAACCGCTGGATGCTGCCCCAGCCGTTGCCGGTGCTGCCGTTGTTGCCGAAGAACGCCCGGCTCGCCAGCCGCGTGAAGAACGTGCGCCACGTGAAGAGCGTCAACCACGTGCCCCGCGTGAAGAACGCCAGCCACGTGCAGAGCAAGCCGCTGCCGCCAGTGAAGAAGAAGTACTGACCGGCGAAGAGCAACTGCAGGAAGACGGTCAGGAAGGCGCCGAAGGCGATCGTCCGCGCCGCCGCTCCCGTGGCCAGCGTCGTCGCAGCAACCGTCGTGAGCGTCAACGTGATGCCAACGGCAACGTGATCGAAGGCTCGGAAGAAGCCGGCGAGAACGCTGAAGGCACCACCCAGGAGCCAACAGGCGCCGAACTGGCTGCCGGCCTGGCCGTCACTGCTGCCGTTGCCAGCTCGGTCATCAGCGCACCTGCTGAAGCCCAGGCTCACGAGCAGGCTGAACGCGCCACTGCGGCCGTTGAAGACACCGCTGTTGTTGAAGCACCTGTTGCCGAGGCTCCAGCAGCCGAAGCGCCCGTGGTTGAAGCACCCGTAGTCGAAACGCCAGTGGTTGAAGTGCCTGCGGTAGAAGCCCCGGTTGTCGAGGCCACTACCCCGATCGAAGCGCCGGTTGTTCCGGAAGTGGAAGTTGCCCCGGTTCAAGAAACCCTGCCAGAAGTTGAAGTGGCAGCGGTTGAGCCTGCGCCGGTCGTTGAACCACAGCCAGTGGTTGAAGCCGCTCCAGAAGTGCGTGAAGTTCGCGAAGAACAGACCGCCTTCCAATGGACTGCCGAACCCGCCACTCCGGTTGAAGCGCCAGCGCCTGCTCCAGTGGTTGAAGAAGCGCCAGCACCGGTTGCCGAAGTCGTGGTTGCCGAGCCAGCCCCAATGGTTGAACCAGCACCGGCTGTTGAGCCTGCTCCAGTGGTTGAAGCCCCAGTGGTTGCCGAAGTGGCAGCCCCGGTGGTCGAAGCCGCCCCGGCCAGCGCCCTGACCGAAAACGGCCGCGCGCCGAACGACCCACGTGAAGTGCGTCGTCGTCGCAAGGAAGCCGAGGCCGCCGCAGCCGCCGCTGCTGCACTGGAAGCAGAACACGAGAGCAAACCTCTCGCCTGAGTCCAGCCGTAACTGAAAAGCCCCGCCTGAGTGATCAGGCGGGGCTTTTTATTGGCTGCGCGTATACAACCCCCAATATCCACTGTAGGAGCCCGGCTTGCCGGCTATGAGGCCCTTGAGCCATGCGACATATCCGGGGGCGCCATCGCCGGCAAGCCGGGCTCCTACAGGGTCGGGGACAATTCAGGACCTGGAGGGCAGTTCAGGAGGTGGGGTGTAGCTCAGGAGGGAGGGCAAGTCGACATCCCACAACACACCAGGATCATCCACCAGGATCTCCCTGACAGCGCCAGCGGCAAACAGCGACCTAGCGCCGCGATCACCCGCCAACGCCCTCAACCCTGGCCCGAACCCATGACCAAACGCCACGGGGTGACCATACTGCCCCGCCTGCACCGGGACGTGGATGCTATCCGCTTGCAGCCTCTCGACCACCTGCTCGATAGTCGACGACTGAATGAACGGCATGTCCCCCAAGACCACCAGCCAACCGTCAGCCGAACCACTGGCCGCCACCGCTGCAGCGATGCTCTCGCCCATGCCGGCCGAGTGCAGCAGCAAAACCTCACAGCCATAGGCCTTGGCCAGTCGAATCACTTCCGTACGCTCAGGCGAGGTCACCAACAGACGCCGTGCCACGCGCGCAGGCAAATTCGCCAGCACCTGCTCGATGACCGCTCGCGTTACGCCATCCCGGCCCGTGCAATCGGCCAGCAATTTATCCTTATCCGCCCCCGCTTCAGTGCGAAAACGCCTGCCCTGCCCTGCCGCCAGCACAATCGCCGTGACTGTCACTCGGCCAGCACCGACAGCGGTTTTTTCTGCACCGCCGCCACGCCATTCTTGATCGCGACAATTTCCGCCATCAGCGACAAAGCGATTTCCGCCGGGGTGTGGCTGCCGATATACACGCCGATCGGCCCGTGCAGGCGCGCAATCGCCTCCGCCGACAGGCCGAGCTGCGCCAGGTTTTCCCGACGCTTCTGGCTGTTGACCCGCGACCCCAGCGCGCCAATGTAAAACGCCCTGGAATTCAATGCCGTGAGCAAGGCCATGTCATCCAGGCGCGGGTCATGGGTCAGGCAGACAATGGCAGTGCGTTCATCGGTCTGGATATTCAGCACCGCTTCATCCGGCATACCCGGCACGAAGCGGCCCTGCTGTTCCTCCCAACCGTAGACAAACTCTTCACGCGGGTCACAGATCAGCACGTCGAAGTCCAGCAGGCGCGCCATCTCGGCGACATAACGCGACAGTTGCCCGGCACCGATCAACAACAGGCGCCAGCGAGGGCCATAGATGGCACGCAAGCGTTTGCCGTCAAAGCTCACCACGTCGGTCTTGCTGGCATCGCTCAGGGTGACTTCACCGGTCGCCAGGTCCAGCTCCCGCGCAACGATCTGATGAGCCTCGCAACGCGCCAGCAGCTCAGCCACCCAGGCCCACTCCAACACGCGCTCTTCAGTCAGGCGCAACGTGCCGCCACACGGTAGCCCGAATCGGGCGGCCTCGTCGCGGGTCACGCCGTAGGTCACCAGTTGCACCGGTGGCCCGTCATCCGCCAGCCGACCGTCCTGCAGGCGCGCAATAAGGTCGTCCTCGATGCAACCGCCCGACACCGAGCCAATCACCACCCCATCACCGCGCAGGGCCAGCATCGCCCCCGGCGGGCGCGGCGCACTGCCCCAGGTCTGCACCACGCTGTACAGCACCACCTGTTGCCCGGCGCGGCGCCACTCCAGCACGCTGCGCAAGACATTCAGATCCACGCTGTCCATCAGGCCTTCGCCTCTTGCCAGCCCTGCAACTGGTAACGTACCGGCAGGTTGCGGATACGCTTGCCGGTGGCGGCAAAGATCGCATTGCACAGCGCCGGCGCAATCGGCGGCACGCCGGGCTCACCAACGCCGCCCAACGGCACCTCGCCTTTGGGCGTCACCAAGTGCACCGCCACTTCCTTGGGCGCCAGCGACATGCGCGCCACCTCGTACATATGGAAGTTGTCCTGCTGGACCTTGCCATCCTTGAAGCTGATCTCGCCCAGCACCGCGTTGCCCAGACCCATCACACACGCGCCTTCAAACTGCGAGCGGATGCGCTCCGGGTTGATCTGCGGGCCGCAATCCACGGCAATATCGGCCTTGTGCACGATCAGCGTGCCATCGCCCTTGACCTCAACCTCGATCACGGCCGCCACGTACGTCACAAAGCTGTAGTGCACCGCCAAGCCCAGGCCACGCCCCTTGGGCAACGTGCGCCCCCAGCCGGCAGCCTTGGCCGCGGTTTCCAGCACGCCGCGCAGGCGTGCGGTGTCGATCGGGTAGCGCTCGGGGGATTCGCCGTAGTTCCACTCATCGCTCAGGGTCTTGGGATCGATCTGACGGTCCGGCCCGAGCAACTTGAGCTGGTACTGCAGCGGATCCTGGCCAGCCTTGTGGGCCAACTCATCGACAAAGCTCTGGATCGCAAACCCGTGAGGGATGTTCGACACCGAACGGTACCAGCCGACGCGGGTGTGGGCCGCCGCTTCGGGGTTTTCCAGGCGCACATTGGGAATCGCGTAGGCCATGTTGGTAAAGCCCATGCCCAGCTCAAAGGCCGCCTCGTGGTTCATGCCCGGCGCGAACAATGCCGTGATGCTCGGCGCCACGGTGCGGTGCAGCCAGGCCGAAGGCAGGCCATCCTTGTTCAGGCCGGCCTTGAGGTACTCGGCCGACACGGTGTGGAAGTACGAGTTGTGGATGTCATCTTCGCGGGTCCATTGCACCCGCACAGCCTTGCCCGGAAATTCCTTGGCCAGAACAGCGGCTTCGATGATGAAGTCAGGCTTGGATTTGCGCCCGAAGCCACCACCCAGCAAGGTCACGTTGAAGGTCACGTTATCGAACGGCAGCCCAAGGCGCTCGGCGATGCGCTCGCGGGTCACCTGCGGCGCCTGGCTGGGGCCCCAAGCCTGGCACTCACCTTTGTCGAAGCGCGCAATGGCGACCATCGGCTCCATTGGCGATTGCGACAGGTGCGGCAGGTAGTAGGCGGCTTCCAGGGTGCTGTCGGCCTCGCCCATGGCCTGGTCGAGGGTGCCGGTGTTGCGCACCACTTTGCCCGGCTTCAAGGCAGCGGCTTCCAGCTCCTTGCGATAGTCGATGGAGTTGTAGCCGGCATTCACGCCGTCGTCCCAGACAATGCTCAGCGCCTCCCGGCCCTTGATCGCGGCCCAGGTGTTGCTGGCCACCACGGCCACACCGCCGAGGGGTTGGAACTCGGAGGGCAAGGGGCGGCTTTCGATTTCCAGCACCTTGATCACACCCGGCACCTTCAAGGCCGCCGAGGCATCGAAGGATTTCACCTTGCCGCCATACACTTTAGGCCGTGCGATGGTGGCGTAGAGCATGCCGTCGAAATGCACGTCCGCGCCGTAGACTGCGCGCCCGTTGACGATGTCGGCGCCGTCGATGGCCTTGACGCCTTCCTTGCCGATATAACGGAATTCCGACGCTGGCTTGAGGCGCAAGCTGTCACGGGCAGGTACCGCCAGCGCACCGGCGGTGGCGGCCAATTCGCCGTAACCCAGCTCACGGCCGCTTGGCTGGTGAATCACTTTATGCAACTGCGCCCGGCATTCAGCCAGCGGCACTTTCCACTGATCGGCAGCCGCTTGTTCAAGCATCGCCCGAACGCTGGCGCCGCAGCGACGCATCGGCTCATACCAGTGGCGCATGCTGCGCGAGCCGTCGGTGTCCTGGTTGCCGTAGCGCACTTCGTCGCCCGGCGCCTGCTGGACTTTCACGTGCGCCCAATCGGCTTCCATTTCATCGGCCACCACCAGGCTCAGACTGGTGCGCACGCCCTGGCCCATCTCCGAACGGTTGCACACCACGGTCACTGTGCCGTCGGTGGCGATGCTGACGTACACCTTGGGGTCATCGATCAGCCCGTTGGGCATGGCGTCGCCGCCGTATTTCTTCACGGCATCGGCGGCGAATGCATCGGGCAGGCCCCAACTGGCAGCTATCACCAGTGCGCCGGTAGCGCCCACACCTTTGAGGAAGCCACGTCGGCTGAGGTTATTCAGCACGAAATCAGCAGGTAACTGGCTCATGCCTTGGCCCCCTGCAGGTGGGTCGATGCCTGGCGGATCGCGGTCTTGATACGGTTGTAGGTGCCGCAACGGCAAATGTTGCCGACCATCGCCTCTTCGATCTGCTCATCGCTGGGGTTCGGGTTGGTTTTCAGCAAGGCGGTAGCCGACATGATCTGCCCGCCCTGGCAGTAGCCGCACTGGGCCACGGCGGTGTCCAGCCAGGCTTGCTGCACCACCTGGCCGATGGGATCGGTGTGCAGGTTGTCGATGGTGCTGATGGCTTGGCCTTTGACCGAGCCGATCGGGGTGATGCAACTGCGTGCCGGTGATCCGTCGATGTGAATGGTGCAGGCGCCGCACAGGCCCATGCCGCAGCCGAACTTGGTGCCGTTGTAGCCCGCCACGTCGCGAATCGCCCACAGCAGCGGCATATCCTCGGTGACATCCAGTTGATGGTCTTGACCGTTGAGTTTCAGGGTAATCATGGGCACGCCCGCCTATTCACACTGCGTTGAGGGGCGAGCCATCTGGCGCAAAAGGTCTTGCTGGTTCGGTGCGCGCAGATCGGCTCAGGCTGAGGAGGCTCTCTTGTGAAGACGGGTCTTCACCGGGCCTTTGATGGAGCATTTACTTAATGTAAACCAAAAAACCCGGGAGTGGCCGGGCAGAAACGCAAACGCCCCGAACAAGTCGGGGCGTTTGTGGGTTGCTGCGGCGTCAGTTCACGCCATCAGCGGCTTACTTGACGACAGGTGCAGGGCCTTCGGCCACGCCCAGGTCATCCAGCTCGCGGGTTTCGGAGATACCGGTACCGCCAGAGTCCAGCTCGCGCTGCAGCTTGTCGGTGTCCAGTTCCTTGACCCACTTGGCCACAACGATGGTGGCAACGGCGTTACCCACCAGGTTGGTCAGTGCGCGGGCTTCGGACATGAAGCGGTCGATACCCAGGATCAGCGCCAGGCCGGCAACCGGCAGGTGGCCCACGGCCGACAGGGTGGCAGCCAGTACGATGAAGCCCGAACCGGTCACGCCTGCTGCGCCTTTGGAGGACAGCAGCAGCACCAGCAGCAGGGTGATCTGGTGGGTGATGTCCATGTGGGTGTCAGTCGCCTGGGCGATGAACACGGCAGCCATGGTCAGGTAAATCGAAGTACCGTCGAGGTTGAAGGAGTAGCCGGTTGGAATCACCAGGCCTACTACGGATTTCTTCGCGCCCAGACGCTCCATCTTGACCAGCATGCGTGGCAGTGCGGATTCGGAGGAGGAAGTACCCAGTACGATCAGCAGCTCTTCACGGATGTAGCGAACCAGCTTTAACACGCTGAAACCGTGCGCGCGGCAGATGGCGCCCAGCACCACGACCACGAACAGGATGCAGGTGATGTAGAAGCAGATCATCAGCTGGCCCAGTTGCACCAGGGAACCTACACCGTAGGCGCCGATGGTGAACGCCATGGCGCCCAGGGCACCGATTGGCGCGAGCTTCATGATCATGTTGATGATGTTGAACATCACGTGGGCGAAGCGATCGATGAAGTCCAGTACCGGCTTGCCGTAGGCACCCAGGCGGTGCAGGGCGAAACCGAAGATCACCGAGAACATCAGTACTTGCAGGATGTCACCGTTGGCAAAGGCGCCGACGATGGTGTTCGGGATCACGTTGAGGATGAAGCCGACAACGCTCTGGTCCGCACCTTGAGTCACGTAGGTGGCGATTTTCGAGGCATCGAGCTTGGTAACGTCGATGTGCATGCCGGCGCCCGGCTCGATCACGTTGACCACGACCAGGCCTACCAGCAGGGCGATGGTGGAAACGATTTCGAAGTACAGCAGCGCGTAGCCGCCGGTCTTGCCGACCGATTTCATGCTTTGCATGCCAGCGATGCCGCTGACAACGGTGCAGAAGATGATCGGGGCGATGACCATTTTGATCAGCTTGATAAAGCCGTCACCCAGTGGCTTGAGGGCCACACCGGTCTGCGGGTAGAAGTGACCGAGCAAAATACCGATAACGATTGCAACGATCACCTGGAAATACAGGGATTTGTACAGTGGCTGACGAGTCGTCATTGCAAAGTTCCTCAATCGTCCCGTGTGGCAAAGATCCGCCATTGCCCACGACACTTGAATTGCGAACCCTCCTGCACTGGAGGGATTTGTTGTTTGCGAGGTCCTTTAAAGCAGGCCTGCGCTGTCATCTCTATCGCAAACGCCGTGCCACTTTCCTTAAAAACCCTGAAGGCCTTTAGACATCAGGGCTTGGGGTTTTCATCCACCTGCCAGCGCCCCGAACACAGTGGCGGAATTCCGCCCACTCGCCCAATCCTGTCCTACAAATTGGCGGATATCCGCCTTGTCGCCCCGGCAGGTGATGGCTAACATCCGCCACTCCATGGACGAGGCCCTCACATGCGTGAACGTACCATCGCCAGTCACTACGCCCGGGCCGCCCTCGGCGGTGCGCGCCGGGCCGGTTACGACTATTCGGGGCTGTTGCAGCAGGTGGGCATTACCCCCGAGCTGCTGACCGAACCCCGCGCCCGCATTGCGCCAGAGCAGTTTACCCGGCTGTTGCAAATGCTCTGGCTGGCGCTGGACGACGAATACCTGGGCTTTGCCGAGGGGCCGAGCAAGCGCGGCACCTTCGCCATGATGTGCCATGCGTTGATCCACTGCCGCACCCTGGAAAAGGCTCTGGAACGCGGCTTACTCTTTTATAGCCTATTCCCGCAGGGTCCGCGTTGGCACCTGACAAGAGAGGGCGACATGGCCCGCTTGAGCCTGGACGACTCGCAGCTATGGGACCCCGATCACTTCCTCAGCGAATGCCTGCTGGTGATCTGGCATCGCTTGGGCAGTTGGCTGATCGGCCAGCGTATTCGCCTGAACCAGGCCACCTTCAGTTACCCGATGCCGGCCCACGCGGGCGAATATGACCTGCTGTTCCCCTGCCCCCAGGTGTTCGGCGCACCGAACAGCAGTCTCGTGTTTCCCAGCCGCTACCTGAGCCTGCCGCTGTTGCAGGACGAACGCACCCTCAAGCACTTTCTCGAACGCTCCCCCGCCGACCTGCTGTCACGGCCGGATGAAGGCGACAGCCTGAGCAGCCAATTGCGCCGCCTGCTCAGCCGCGACCGCACGCCCTGGCCAGACCTGGAGGCCGTCGCCCAGCACCTGCACATCAGCCCGCAGACCCTGCGTCGGCATTTGCGTGAGGAAGGCACCAGCTTCCAGGCGCTCAAGGATGAGCTGCGGCGGGACATTGCCATCTACCATTTGGGGCGGGCGGATTTGTCGTTGCAGGAGATTGCCGAGCAGCTGGGGTTTTCCGAACCGTCGGCATTTCATCGGGCGTTCAAGAAGTGGACGGGGGTGACGCCGGGGGCGTATCGCGCGCAGGAGAGTTAGAGGTGTGTCGCCTGCACCGGCCTCTTCGCAGGCAAGCCAGCTCCCACACTCGATCCCGTTCACAATTCAAAATATGTGTGAATGCATTAACTGTAGGAGCTGGCTTGCCGGCGATGGCGTCAGATGAGTATTGATGCGAGTGACGCTTTCGCGAGCAAGCCCGCTCCCACACTTGAAGGGGTTCACAGTTCAAAATGTGGGAGCTGGCTTGCCTGCGATGAGGCCAGCACGGTCAATAGAGATCACACCGCCGGAAAATGAATCTTGAAGGCCGCCCCACCCAAAGGCGAATCCCCCAAGGTCAACCGCGCGCCGTAGCTTTCGATGATGTCCTTGACCACCGCCAGCCCGATCCCCTGCCCCGGGTGCTGGCGGTCCAGGCGTTCGCCGCGCTGCAGGATCCGCGCGCGCTGGTCGGGCGGCACGCCTGGGCCATCGTCTTCAATACACAACTCGGTGCCTTCCGGGTTTTCCACCAGGCTGATGCGCACTTTGCTCAAGCACAGGCGGTAGGCGTTTTCCAGCAGGTTGCCGAGCATTTCGAGCAAGGCGCCCTTCTCGATCGGCACATCACAGTCCTCGGGCAGCTCGAAGGCCACGGTCACGCGCTTGTCGCGGTAGACCTTGTCCAGTGTGTCGCACAGGCTTTGCACCACCGGTTCCAGGCGCACCTGGTGGCGCACCAAGCCGCTCTTGCGCAGGCTCGCGCGCTGCAATTGATAGCCGATCTGCTGGCTCATGCGCTCGATCTGCGATTGCAGCACCCAGGCCTGGCCACGGTCTTCGGGGCGCTGGGCCATGTCCTCACTCACCCCCTGCAATACCGCCAGCGGGGTTTTCAGGCTGTGGGCCAAGTCATCGAGGGAGTCACGATAACGCGCCCGTTGCTCGCGCTCGCTGTGCAGCAGGCGGTTGAGCGAGCCGGTCAGGCGCAGCAGCTCACGCGGGTGTTCCTCGGTGAGGCTTTCACGGGTGCCGCCTTCGATCTGGTCCAGTTCCTGGCTGAGGCGCCGCAGGGCTTGCAAGCCCCAGGTCAGGCCCAGCCACAACAGCGTCAATAGCACCAGCAAGGCGGCGCCGAACCCCAGGTAGAGGTTCTCACGCAGGCCTTCGAGGGTCAGTTGGTATTCACGCACCGGTTGCAGGGCGACGATACTGAACGCCGCGCTCTTGCCGCCCAACAGCCTGACTTCGACGTCGTACACGAAGAATTCCTGGCCATTGGCCTCGCGGATCCGCGCAAACTCGTTGCCGCGCCCGTCATAGCGCGGCTTGTAGTTGATGTTTTCTTCCTGGGTGGCGCGCGAACGCCACACCAGGTGGCCTTCGCGGTCGTAGATATAGCCGAGCAAGCGGCTATCGGTGAGGTTGAAACGTTCGTCCGGCAACTGCGCCGGCATCAGCAGACGGTTGTTTTCAACGCGTGCCGCTGAAATCAGCGTGGTGACATCCGACGCCAGGCGCTGCTCGATGGAATCCTGCAGCGCCAGGCTGAACGCCCCTTGCATGGCCGGCAACAAACCGAGCATAAACAACACGGCCAGGGTGGCGGCCGCCAACATCAAGCGCACACGAAGCGAGCGAATCAACGGCAGCGCTCATTGAACAGGTAACCCAGGCCGCGCACGGTGTCGATCGGCTTGAACCCGGCCGGGCCTTCCAGCTTGCGACGCAGGCGGCCGACCAGCACTTCGATGACATTCGGATCACGCTCGTCATCGTCAGGGTAAAGCTGTTCCATCAGGCGGTCCTTGGCGACCACCTGCTGATGGTGGCGCATCAGGTATTCGAGAATGCGGTACTCGTACGCGGTCAACGCCAGAGGCTGTTCATCCAGGGACGCCTGCTTGCGGTTGAGGTCCAGCAGCAACGGGCCGGCGACGATGGTCGACTGGGTGAAACCGCTGGAACGGCGTAGCAAGGCGTTCATCCGCGCCTCCAGCTCTTCGAACTGGAACGGCTTGACCACATAGTCGTCGGCACCGGCGGCCAGGCCTTCGACCTTGTCCTGCCAGTTGCCACGGGCGGTAAGGATCAGGATCGGGAAAGTCTTGGCCTGTGTGCGCAGTTGGCGGATCAGGTCCAGGCCGCCCATGCCGGGCAGGCCCAGGTCGATGATCGCCAGGTCATGGTTGAATTGCCCGGTCTGGTACAAGGCTTCTTCGGCGTTGGCCACGGCTTCGACCACGTGCCCGCTGTCGGTCAGGCGGGTAAACAGGTGATGACGCAGCAACGCCTCATCTTCTACCACCAGCAATTTCATAAGGCTCTCCAAGGCGATTCAACTGTCCGACAGAGGGATATCATAGCGGCCCTGCAGGTCTTGCGGGCGCAGTTTAATGCCATTGTATTGGCCCGTCAGGTGTTCATAGCCGGTACGGTAGGCCGGTTGCGGCGTGGCAAGGCCCAGGGACTGGCCCCAGGGCGCGGCCTGGCTGCCCACCTCTTCAAAGCTGACACGCTGGATCAACGTGCTGGATTTCTTGGTTTTCTCGCTACCGAATGCCGCGAAGGCACCGTCGGACGCCTGGACGCCGGCAGTGGCACTGAGCATGGATAACGCCAACATCAGCTTTTTGATCGCAGTCATGGGGCTTACCTCTACGCGTTTTGGCTGTAGGGCCAGACTACGCAGGCGCCCCTGAACTCCCCCTGAACGGGCTCTGAACCGCGCCTGAACCGCTGCGGGCTATCCACTGGCGCGTCACCTGAAGCAAAATAGCGCCCATGACGCCCCTACCCGCTTGCTGCACCCCACTCGACGCCCATTGGCCGCTGCCCGACCCCTTGCCCGGTACGGTGTTCCTCAGCACCCGCTTCGACCCCACCCTGCTCGCGCAGGGCGACTTCCTGCGCTGCGCCGTGCTGCCGCCGGCCAGCATTCAGCGCTCAGTAGCCAAGCGCCAGGCCGAATTCCTCGCCGGCCGCCTGTGCGCCCGCGCAGCCCTGCAACAGCTCGACCATATGGATTGCGTGCCCGCCATCGGCGACGATCGCGCGCCGGTCTGGCCGGCCCATATCAGCGGTTCCATCACCCACAGCACCGGGCATGCGGCGGCGATTGTCGGGCACAAGGCGCAGTGGCGCGGGCTAGGGATGGACCTGGAGAATGTGCTAAGCCTGGAACGGGCGGAGCGCCTGGCAGGGGAAATTCTGACGGCTGATGAGCTGCAACGCATGGCCAGCGTGCCGCGTGAGCAGATTGCTCTAGTGGTGACGCTGACGTTTTCGGTGAAGGAGAGTTTGTTCAAGGCGCTCTACCCGATTGTGCAGAAGCGCTTTTACTTTGAGCATGCCGAGGTGGTGGAGTGGTCGGCGTCGGGCCGGGTGCGGTTGCGACTACTGACGGACTTGTCCGAAGAATGGTGCCATGGCAAGGAATTGGTGGGGCAGTTTGCGGTGGACGGGGAGCAGTTGTTGAGCCTGGTGGCCATCAGCGCCTGATGAATCGCCATCACCGGCAAGCCGGCTCCTACAGTTGAGTCGGGAATGCGTTCCCCTGTAGGAGCCGGCTTGCCGGCGATCGCGGTATCAGCCTTTATCCTGATCCCGCGGCCAACTCAGGCTGAAGCACGCCCCACCCAAGTTGTTGCTCTTGCCGATCAACGCCCTTCCGCCGTGCCAATAAATGATCCGCCGCACAATCGACAGGCCCAGCCCGTGCCCGCCAGAGGCCCGCGTGCGGCTGTCGTCCAGGCGCAGGAACGGCGTGAAGATGCGCTCCCAGGCACTTTCCGGCACGCCGGGGCCGTCGTCTTCCACGTCAATGCGGCAACGCACCTGGCCCACCTGGTAACTGATCAACACCTGGCCCTGGGCATGACGCATGGCGTTGCTCACCAGGTTCTGTAGCGCGCGATGCAGGTAACGCGGTTCGGCGTCGACCCACGCGTCATCCCAATGTGCCGATGACAGGCAGATACCACGACTCACGGTGACTTGCGGGCGCAGTGGCGATAATTCGCCGATCACCTGATCGAGCAACGCGCTGAGGTCGACGCGCTGGAAATTAAGCTCGGGCGCACCCTGTTCCAAGCGTGCATAGGTGAGCATTTCATCCACCAGGCCATCGAGGTCCTGGATATCGCTGTCCATGCCTTCCAGGTATTTGCGCCGCGCTTCAGGCGTCGTAGCGTCGCCGACCATTTCCAGGCCGAAGCGCAGGCGGGCCACCGGCGTGCGCAACTCGTGGGACACCGCGCGCACCAATTCGCGCTGGATCGCCAGCAGTTGCTGCAGGTGTTCGGCCATGCCATTAAAGGCGGCGGCCAGGCGCCCGACCGAGTCTGCGCCCCGGGCCGGCACGCGCACTTCGAGGTTGCCCTTGGCAATGCGAGTGGCCGCGGCTTCCAGGCCTTTGAGACGGCGTTCCAGCTGACGCACCAGTAAATAGACGATCAGGCCGATCAGGGTCAGGCTGATCAGCGCGATCAGGATCAACCATTGCGGCGGGTACGGGTTCATCTGGTACAACGGACCGATTTCCAGTACCCACGGCGTGCCGACCATGCCGGCGAACACACGGATCGAATCACCGCCCTTGCCCAGGGCCATCACCGTATCGCCCTCCGATACGCGGCGGCGCTGGTCCTCGTCCATGTCAGCCTCATTCAGGGTCATGAGGTGCATGTCAAAGCCAAAGCCCTTGGCTTCTTTTATGTCTGCCAGTTTTTGCGGCTGCTCGGCGACGGGAAAGCGCACCAGCTCATCAGCCAGCAGATAAATAGTGGCGCGGGCCAATTGCTCGCTGATTTGCTGCACTTCGCCGGTAAGCACCAGCTGTTCCTGCTCGCTGACCAGGCGCAACACCCGTGCGGCGTGAGGCCCGGTCTGTTCCACCAGCACTTGGCCACGTTGCAGGCGGTTGCGTTGGCTCAGGTCCAGTTGCGCATCCGCCAGGGGACGCAGCTCCAGGGGGATCCCCAGCAAGCGCTCCCACACGGCCAGGGCGCGCTGGCGTTCGATGGCGCTCATGGGTTGCAGGTTGTCACCCATCAAGGCAAAGGTGCCGTGGGCCAGGCGCTCGCGGTATTGGCCGCTACGCACCTCGTTGAGCAGGTGCAGGGCCAGTACGCCAAGCAGCGCCACCAGGATCAGCGCGGCGCACATGCCGCCATAGATGCGCAGGAAGATCGAGTTCACAGCGACAGGTCGGCGGCGGCTTCGGGGACGAACAGGTAGCCTTTGCTGCGGATGGTCTTGATCAAGCGCGGGTGGATCGGGTCGTCGCCGATCTTGGGCCGGATGCGCGAGATGCGCACATCGATGGAGCGGTCCTGGCCGTCATAGCCAATGCCACGCAGGGCGATGAAGATTTCTTCGCGGGAGAGGATGCGCCCGGCATTCGCCACCAGCAGCCACAACAGGTCGAACTCGGCGCTGGTCAGCTCAATGCCGCCCTCGTGCAACCAGGCTTCGCGCAGGGCGCTGTCCACCACCAACGGACCGAATTGCAGGCGGCGCTGGTTTTCCACGCTGGCCGGTTCGGCCGGTTCACTGCGCCGCAGCAACGCCTGGATACGCGCCAGCAACAGGCGTGGGCGCACGGGTTTGCACACGTAGTCGTCGGCGCCCATATCCAGGCCAAGCACTTGGTCCATGTCGTCGGTGCGCGCGGTCAGCATCAGGATCACCCCGTCGTAGCGCTCACGCACGTTGCGGCAGATGCTCAAGCCGTCTTCGCCGGGCAGCATCAGGTCGAGGATCACCAGGTCTGGCTGTTCGGCGACGATGCGCGCCGCCGCCCGGGCCCCGTCGCTTTCCACCGAGACGCGCAGGCCGTTGCTCTCCAAGTAATCACGGGTCAACTCGGCCAGACGTTCGTCGTCCTCGACGATCAGTATTTGCCAGGCTTCTTGCTCCACGGGTGGTCCTCATTGTTATTAGAAGTTCTTCTGACCCGTGGAGATCCACAGTTTGATCTCCATCGGTCATACCCTGTTTGTCATGTTTTGAGGGCATAACGGATGCCGATTGTAGCCACGGGCCAGTCCCCTAACACAAGCCTGGAAATCCATTCGGTGATCGCGTTTTTTTGTGATAGGGTTCGCGCCCTCAAAAATCCAACCCGCTGTTTTTACCTTGGAATATTCAGTGACAAACGGCCGAATCCAGCAGTAGTGCGGCCTACACGGGTGTTCCACGTTTCATACACATTTTACCCACAGCGTTATCCACAGGTAGTGCGTTGCTAAGCCCCCAAAAACGCATTATCTTGTACCTCGGCGCTAAAAAAACCCTACATGTAGGGTTTTAAGCGAAAAACCAAACACAGATCAGACAAGAAATTCAAGAGGTTTCTTGCGCCCGTTTGGTTGAACCAAAGCATTTTTTGAAAGCCCAAACCGCGCACGCGGATGGCAAGCGTTTTCCAGCCCAACGGGCAGAAAACGGTACGGGTGTTGCAGTGCTTGAAGCGGGCAACTGTCACCCACCAGGAATACGGTCAAGGGCTTTTCAGCCCCGAACCGAAGACTTCGGCATGGAAGCGGCGCGAACAGCTCCCTTCCTCCTGTCCCGAAGTTGTTATGCCAGGCCCTTGGCCTGTTGTAAGTGCTTCAGGACGGAACGGTGGGCACCTTGATGGTGCCCAAATAAATATAGAATGTGGAGACAACCCCCCATGCAAACCGACACAACTCGCGAGAACCCGCAAGGCTCCGTGCCGCAGGCCGCTGATTCGAACCTGGATCTGTCCGCCACCGCACCCGGCCAATTGCGAGTGATCAAGCGTAACGGCACTGTCGTTCCTTACACCGATGACAAAATCACCGTCGCCATCACCAAAGCGTTTCTTGCAGTTGAAGGTGGCACCGCTGCTGCCTCGTCGCGCATCCACGACACCGTTGCCCGCCTGACCGAACAAGTCACCGCGACCTTCAAGCGTCGCATGCCGTCGGGCGGCACCATCCACATCGAAGAAATCCAGGACCAGGTCGAACTGGCCCTGATGCGTGCCGGCGAGCAGAAAGTCGCCCGCGACTACGTGATCTACCGCGACTCGCGCGCCAAAGAGCGTGCCGTGCGCTCCCCATCTGAAGAAGCTGCGGTACAAGCTCACCCATCGATCCGCATCACCCTGGCCGACGGCAGCTTTGCACCGCTGGACCTGGGCCGCCTGAACACCATCATCACCGAGGCCTGCGAAGGCCTGGAAGAAGTCGATGGTGACCTGATCCAGCGCGAAACCCTGAAAAACCTGTACGACGGCGTGGCCCTGACCGACGTCAACACCGCCCTGGTGATGACCGCCCGTACCCTGGTTGAACGCGAGCCGAACTACTCGTTCGTGACCGCGCGCCTGCTGATGGACACCCTGCGTGCCGAAGGCCTGGGCTTCCTGAAAGTCGCCGACAGCGCCACTCACCACGAGATGGCCGACTTGTACGCCAAGGCCCTGCCGGCCTACATCGCCAAGGGTATCGAATTCGAATTGCTGAACCCGGTTCTGGCCACCTTCGACCTGGAAAAACTGGGCAAGGCGATCAACCACGAGCGTGACCAGCAGTTCACCTACCTGGGCCTGCAAACCCTGTACGACCGTTACTTCATCCACAAGGACGGTATCCGCTTCGAACTGCCGCAAGTGTTCTTCATGCGCGTGGCCATGGGCCTGGCGATCGAAGAGAAGCAGAAAGAAGACCGTGCGATCGAGTTCTACAACCTGCTGTCGTCCTTCGACTACATGTCGTCGACCCCGACCCTGTTCAACGCCGGCACCCTGCGTCCACAGCTGTCCAGCTGCTACCTGACCACCGTGCCGGATGACCTGTCGGGCATCTACCACGCGATCCACGACAACGCCATGTTGTCCAAATTCGCCGGTGGCCTGGGCAACGACTGGACGCCGGTGCGTGCACTGGGTTCGTACATCAAGGGCACCAATGGCAAGTCCCAGGGCGTTGTACCGTTCCTGAAAGTGGTGAACGACACCGCTGTAGCCGTGAACCAGGGTGGCAAGCGCAAAGGCGCTGTGTGTGCCTACCTGGAAACCTGGCACATGGACATCGAAGAGTTCATCGAGCTGCGCAAGAACACCGGTGATGACCGTCGTCGTACCCACGACATGAACACCGCCAACTGGATCCCTGACCTGTTCATGAAGCGCGTCTTCGATGACGGCAAGTGGACCCTGTTCTCGCCATCCGAAGTGCCGGACCTGCACGACCTGACCGGTAAAGCCTTCGAAGAGCGCTACGAGTACTACGAAGCCCTCACCGAGTACCCAGGCAAGGTCAAGCTGTTCAAGACCATCCAGGCCAAAGACCTGTGGCGCAAAATGCTGTCCATGCTGTTTGAAACCGGCCACCCATGGCTGACCTTCAAAGACCCGTGCAACCTGCGCAGCCCGCAGCAGCACGTGGGCGTGGTCCACAGCTCGAACCTGTGCACCGAGATCACCTTGAACACCAACAAGGACGAGATCGCCGTTTGCAACCTGGGCTCGATCAACCTGCCGAACCACATCGTCAACGGCAAGCTGGACACCGCCAAGCTGGAGCGCACCGTCAACACCGCCGTTCGCATGCTCGATAACGTGATCGACATCAACTACTACTCGGTGCCACAGGCGCAGAACTCCAACTTCAAGCACCGTCCGGTCGGCTTGGGCATCATGGGCTTCCAGGACGCGCTGTACCTGCAGCACATTCCTTACGGTTCGGATGCTGCGGTCGAGTTCGCCGACAAGTCCATGGAAGCGGTCAGCTACTACGCGATCCAGGCTTCCTGCGACCTGGCCGACGAGCGCGGCGCCTACGAGACGTTCCAGGGTTCGCTGTGGTCCAAAGGCATCCTGCCGCTGGATTCGCAACAGATCCTGATCGAAGCCCGTGGCCAGAAGTACATCGACGTTGACCTGAACGAATCCCTGGACTGGGCGCCAGTACGTGCCCGTGTGCAGAAAGGTATTCGTAACTCCAACATCATGGCCATCGCACCGACCGCCACCATCGCCAACATCACTGGCGTGTCGCAGTCGATCGAACCGACCTATCAGAACCTGTATGTGAAATCGAACCTGTCGGGCGAATTCACCGTGATCAACCCGTACCTGGTTCGCGACCTGAAAGCCCGCGGCCTGTGGGACTCGGTCATGATCAACGACCTGAAGTACTACGACGGTTCCGTGCAGCAGATCGAGCGCATCCCGCAAGAACTCAAAGAGCTCTACGCGACCGCCTTCGAAGTGGACACCAAGTGGATCGTTGACGCCGCCAGCCGTCGTCAGAAGTGGATCGACCAGGCTCAGTCCCTGAACCTGTACATCGCCGGCGCTTCGGGCAAGAAGCTGGACGTGACCTACCGCATGGCGTGGTACCGTGGCCTGAAAACCACTTACTACCTCCGTGCCCTGGCTGCGACCAGCACCGAGAAGTCGACCATCAACACCGGTAAGCTGAACGCTGTTTCCAGCGGCGGCAACCACGGTGACGACTCGGTTCTCGCCGCTCCAGCCGGTCCGGCGCCAGTGCCAAAAGCCTGCGCGATCGACGAGCCGGATTGCGAAGCTTGCCAGTAAGCTGAGCCGGTAGGCGCGCAAAGGCGCCTACCCGAGAACCCCCGCCAAGCCTCCGGGCTTGCCGGGGGTTTTCTTTTATGGGCGTGGCACGGGCCTCTGTTTGGACATGCAATCACCTGTGGGAGCTGGCTTGCCGGCGATAGCGGTGTATCAGCCACATAGCTATCGCAGGCAAGCCAGCTCCCACCATTGACCGGGCCTTTGTCGAACCATCCGTCGCCTGATACACCGCCAACCATTGTAGGAGCCGGCTTGCCGGCTCCTACATGGGGTCGCGTTGCGTCGCGCAGGGTTGTGTTGGGTTACCGGAATGCGCCCACAAAAAAGCCCCTCGTGTGAGGGGCTTTTTGTGAAGCGTTAACGCATCACGTCATCTGAATGATGGTCTGCATGATGGTGCTCTGGGTGGAGATGGTCTTGGCGTTCGCCTGGTAGTTGCTCTGGGCCTTGATCAGGTCCACCAGCTCGTTGGTCAGGTTGACGTTGGAGTTCTCCAGGGAGTTGGCCACGATCGAACCCAGGGTACCGGCTTGCGGGGTGTCGTAACCCGGCTGGCCCGAGGCGAAGGTCTCTCTCCAGGTGGTGCCACCGGCTGGCTGCAGGCCTTGTTCGTTGTTGAAGCTGGCCAGGGAGATCTGGCCAATGGCCTTGCTCTGCTGGTTGCTGAACGTGGCGAACAGTACGCCGCTGCCGTCGATTTTGAGGCCGGTGATCTGGCCGGTCGCATAACCGTCGGTGGTCGGCGGGTTGCGGTAGGTGGCCGAGTTGTATTGGGTGATGTTGCCCATGTTGATTGCGATGCCGGTAGGGTTGGCAGTCGCACCGTTTGCCTTCCACACACCATTGGTCACGGTACCCGGCACCCAGCCGGTGATGGTCAGGGTATTGCCGGTCACACCTGCCCCAGCAACAGTGGTGAGCTTGCCGGAACCATCAAACGTCAGCGTCGTCGCAGCAGGTGGCGCAGTGCCTGCGCCTGTGCCCGTTGGCAGTGTGCCGTCCGGGTTACGGCCATCGATCAGCGTGTAGGATTTCCAGACGTTGCTGTCGGTCTTGACCAGGTACTGCACCATCGGGTGAGCGTTACCCTGGTTGTCGTACAAGGTGGTGCTGTATTGAGTGGTGAAGGTACTGGTGTCACTTGGGTCAAACGGCTTGGTCGTCTGGTTGATCACCGCTTCTGAAGAGTTCAGGTTACTGGTGGAGTCCACCTTGGTGGACGCCTTCGGCGGCAGGTTCGACAGGTTCAGTTGCAGGTCGGTCAGGCCGCCCTTGATGATCTTGCCATCGGCGTCCGCCGCGTAGCCCTGCAGGCGCGAGGTGCCGGTGTTGTTGGTGATGTAGCCGTCTTTGTCGGCACGGAAGGCACCGCTACGGGTGTATTCCAGCGAACCGTCGCTGGCCTTCTGCACGAAGAAGCCACCGCCCTGGATCGCCATGTCCAGGATGCCGCCGCTGTTGTTCACGTCACCCTGGGTGAACTGCTGGGACACCGCCGCCAGGTTCACACCGTTGCCGATGCTGTTCTGGCCGGTGCCCAGCTTGGAGGCCGCGTAGATGTCCGCGAATTCCGCACGGGACGACTTGAAGCCAGTGGTCGCGACGTTGGCGATGTTGTTGCCGGTCACGTCCAGTTGTTTGTTGGCCGCATAGAGGCCGCTCAGGCCGATGTTAAAAGACATGTTTCTCTCCTTCTGCCGTATTTAGCCGGCTCTATGTACCGATAGTCTGAATTTGCGACAGCTTGACGCTGCCCATGCCGCCTGCAAGGTTCAACAGCATTTCGCCGCCGGTCTTGCTCAGCGTCACGCTGGTAACGGTTGCCGGCAGCGAAGTGGCCAGGGCAACCGAGTCGCCCTTGTCGTTCTTCGTGGTGGCGGCAAAGGTGTAGGTACCGGCAGGGGCGACTTCGCCCTTGTCGTTCTTGCCATCCCAGATAAAGCTCGCATCGCCGGCGCTTTGGGCACCCATGTCGATGGTGCGCACCACGTTGCCGTCTTTGTCGGTGATCTTCACGGAGACGTTGCCCGTCGCCGCCGTCACCGCCACCGAACCGGTCATGCTCTTGCTGGTATCAACCATGGCCTTGTCGGTCTGGGTGATGATCGAACGCCCCACCAGCGACGACGCTTGCAGCGCTTGCGACGAGCTGAAGTTGCTGGAGATCGCATTCACCGAGTCGTTCAGGGTGTTGATCCCTTCCAGGCTACTGAACTGCGCCAGTTGCGCCACGAACGCGCCGTTGTCCTGAGGCGACAGCGGGTTCTGGTTTTTGAGCTGGGTCACCAGCAGTTGCAGGAATGCGTCCTTGCCCAGCGACTGGTTGCCCGTCGCCGCCTTGGAAGCGTCACCGACGCTGCTGTTGTCCGTCGCGGTCTTGACCTTCGAGTTGAAAAGGTCCTGAACCGCCGTGTTGGTAGAAGTGGTATCAACAATGGCCATTATTTGGCGCCCCTTATCACTGACCCAGGGTCAGGACCTTCTGCATCATGGTTTTGGCGGTGTTCATCATTTCCGCGTTGGTCTGGAACGAGCGGCTGGCGGAGATCATGTCTGCCATCTCCTCGACCACGTTAACGTTCGGGTAGTACACGTAACCTTTTTCGTTCGCTGCCGGATGGTTCGGCTCGTAGCGGGCTTCCAGGTTGCTCTGGTCTTCAACGACGCCGAGCACCTGCACGCCCTGGCCGGCGGCATCCTGGTTCTGGAACAGCGAATCGCTGCCGCCGCTCTGGCCACCCTGGAACATGGTGGCGAACACCGGGTGACGGGCGCGGTAGGTCTGGTCAATGCTCGAAGACACGGTCTCGGCGTTGGCGATGTTACTGGCGACGGTGTTCAAACGCGTGGTCTGCGCGCTCATGCCACTGCCGGCAATATTGAAAACACTGGCGAGGGACATGGCTTACTCTCCACGCAGGGCTGACATCAGCCCTTTGAATTTACTGTTGAGCAGGGTGAAGCTGGCCTGGAAGTTCACCGAGTTCTCGGCGTAGGCCGATTGCTCCAGCTGGGCGTCGACGGTGTTCTGGTCGATCGACGGCTGCATCGGCGTGCGATACAGCAGCGACTCGTCACCATTGCCCAGGCCTTGCGCTTCGATATGACGGCTATTGGTCATGTTCAAGGCGAAGGTGCCGTTCTTGGTCTTGTCCTGCTGTGCAGCGAGCACGGCGGAGAAGTCCAGGTCCCGAGCCTTGTAGTTCGGGGTGTCGGCGTTGGCAATGTTGTTGGCCAGGACTTCGGCACGCTGGGCGCGGAAGCCCAGGGCTTGTTCGTGGATACCGAGCGCTTTATCGAAGCTGATGCTCATGGCGGAAACCTTTAGGCTGACCTGCTTTTCGTAACTGGGTTATAGCAAGGCGCATGCCAATTCACGAAAAGGCCGTAACTCAAGGGTTTGCGAGGTGTTTGCCGCCGGCAATGCCAGAAAAGCGGCAACGGGTTTCCGCGTGGCGCCAGTAAAGCGGCAATGGGGGTTTGCCGCTCGGGGAAGGATTGCCGCAAAAAAATGGGAGCCAGCTCTTGTAGGAGCCGGCTTGCCGGCGATGCAGGCACCTCGGTTTTTTATTTAGACCGAGGTGATGCTATCGCTGGCAAGCCAGCTCCTACAAAAGCCTGGCTCCCACAGTGCTTGGGTATTACTTGGCCTGGTAGATGATCCCCGGGCTGCACTGCACCATCTGGTAATGATCCGGCAGACCGTTCAGCGCTTCGGAAGCACCAAGGAACAGATAGCCGCCACGCTTGAGCGTGCCGTGGATGCGCAACAGGATGTCTTTCTTCACTTCGGCCGAGAAGTAGATCAGCACGTTGCGGCAGAACACCATGTCGAACTTGCCCAGGCTGGCGTAGCTGTCGAGCAGGTTGAACGAGCGGAACTCCACCCGGTTCTTGATCGGCGCCTTGACCGCCCAGCGCCCTGCCCCTTTCGGGTCAAAGTAACGCTGCAGGCGCTCCTGGGACAAACCACGGCCCAGGGCCAGGCTGTCGTACTCGCCGGTCTTGCAGTTGGTGAGCATGGTGCCGGACAGGTCGGTGGCAACGATTTGCGCACCTGCCTTCAATTGGCCCATGTTGGTTCGTTCGAACTCGTCGATGGACATCGAGATCGAGTACGGCTCCTGCCCCGAAGAACACGCCGCCGACCAGATGCGCAGGCGCTGACCCGGGCTGGCCTTGATGGCCTCGGGCAGCACTTTGCTCTTGAGCACCTCAAAGGGGTAGGTATCCCGAAACCACAGGGTTTCGTTGGTGGTCATGGCATCGACCACCATTTCCTTGAGGCCACTGCGCGGCTGGCCCTGGATGCGCTGGACCAACTCGCCCAGGGACTTGATACCCTGCTGTTCCATCAGTTTGTTGAGACGGCTGGATACCAGGTACTGCTTGTTTTCACCGAGCAATATGCCACAGGCTTTTTCCAGGAAGACCCGGAATTGTTCGAAATCCAAATTACCCGTAGACAATGATACCGCCTCTTAAATCGTGTGACCGCCAGGGGAAATCCCCCTAGCCGTGATCTGCTGCCTTGATCCGGTCGACTACCCGGGATGCCAGGTCATCAGGACGAAATTTGGCCAGGAAGTCATCGGCACCGACCTTCTTGACCATCGCCTGATTGAATACACCGGACAACGAAGTATGCAGGATGATATGTAGTTTTTGCATGCGTGGATCGTTGCGTATCTCAGCCGTGAGGGTGTAGCCGTCCATTTCCGGCATCTCGATGTCGGAAATCATCATCAGGAATTCTTCTTCCGGCTTCTTGCCCTCGTCCACCAGCTTGCGCAGGTAATCCAGCGCCTGGCGGCCGTCATTGAGCGCGACCACTTCCACACCGACGGTTTGCAGGCAACGGGTGACCTGCTTGCGCGCCACGGAGGAGTCATCCACGGTCAATACCCGCAGCGATACCGCCTTGTGCGCGGTTTCGGCATCAACCACACCGACCGAGATGTTTTCCGAGGTCGGCGCCACTTCGGCGAGGATCTTCTCCACGTCGATGATTTCCACCAACTGGTTATCGACCCGCGTCACCGCCGTGAGGTAGTGATCGCGGCCGGTGCCCTTGGGCGGCGGATGGATCTCTTCCCAGTTCATGTTGACGATGCGCTCCACCGAGCGCACCAGGAAGCCCTGGGTCTTGGTGTTGTACTCGGTGATGATCACGAACGGGCTTTCACGGTCCTGCAAACCGGAAGAGCCGGTGGCCATGGCCAGGTCAAGAATCGGGATCGTCGCACCCCGGATGTTGGCAACGCCACACACCACCGGGCTGGACTTGGGCATGATCGTCAGCTTGGGACATTGCAGCACTTCCCGCACCTTGAACACGTTGATGCCATATAGCTGCTTGCCGTCCAGGCGAAAAAGCAACAACTCCAGGCGATTCTGCCCTACCAGCTGTGTGCGCTGGTTTACTGAATCCATTACACCTGCCATGCCCAGACTCCTACGCTAAAACCTAAGGGGTACGACGCGCACCCAACATTAAACGGCACGAGCTTTGCTTTTTATTGGTCATGAACCTTAAAACGACAGTTTCCCGACGCCTTGCTCCCCAACGACTCCGTAGCCTGCTCTGCGCGTCGCTGGCATTGCTTGCCATGGGCACAGGGGCCACGGCCCGCGCAGATAACGTCACCTTGCCTGATCTACTTATCGGCGTCACTCAGGGCTTTCTTGAGTTCACTGTAGAAGATTATCTGGCAACCACCCAGACGCCCGGGCGCTACGAAATCCAGGTCAACCAGCTGGACCCCCGCCTGCGCATGCCGGCGTGCGACAAGGAATTGACAGCCACCCTGGAAAGCCCAGCCCAGCCGATCGGCCGTGTCACGGTCAAAGTGCGCTGCGAAGGCGCGTCGCCCTGGACGGTGTTCGTGCCGGCGCAGGTGAAGTTGTTCCGCGACGTGGTGGTGGTGACCCGCCCGCTCAAGCGCACCGGGATCATCGGCGATCAAGACGTTGCCTTGCGTGAGCGGGATATCAGCCTGATCAATCAGGGTTACCTCACCACGCTGGACCAGGCCATCGGGCAGAAACTGACCCGACCAATGGTCACCGACCAGGTGATTACCCTGGTTCACCTGGAGCAGGCCGAGGTTGTGCGCAAGGGCGACCAGGTGGTGATCTCTGCCAGCAGCGGCGCGCTGAACGTGAAGATGCCGGGCGAGGCGCTGTCCAACGGCGGCATGAGCGAGCAGATCCGCGTCAAGAACCTGAATTCCAACCGCGTGATCAAGGCGCGGGTGACCGCTCCCGGACAAGTCGAGGTGGCTTTATAGATCACTGGTATCGGACGCCAGCTTTTCCTACACTGTGCGCCAGACGTTCGCGCAAACAGGTTTATTGTCAATCGAGCCTAAAGTTTGTCCGGGTATGGCCGAAAACATGGCAAGCGTCCAAATACCCAGAGGTTTTTTTATTATGGTCATTGATTTCAGCCGTTTGAATAACGCCCAGGCTTTGCCCGGCTCTACGCGCACCAGCGGTGCCAAGGACAGCGTAGATGCCAAGTCCCAGCCCCTGCCCGCCAAGGCAGAGCAGGCCGGTGCCAGCCAAAGCGGGGAATCGGTACACCTGAGCAATGAGGCTCAACAGTTGCAGAAGGTCACTGACTCGCTGCGCGATCAACCGGTGGTCAACAAAGCCCGCGTGGCCGAGTTGAAACAGGCTATCGCCGATGGCAGCTATAAAGTCGACAGCAACCGTGTAGCCAGCAAGCTGCTTAACTTCGAAGCCGAGCGCTAGGCAAAGGCCTGCGCAGGGCTTTTGGACGCTTAAAACCCAAGGCCAGCCATGCACCACGACGAACATTTGCTTCAACTGATCATTGACGATCTGGCGCCGACGCAACATTTGCTCGAGCTGCTCAAAGAAGAGTCCCTGGCCCTGTACGGTCGGGACATGCGCTTGCTGGAGGAAATCCTCGCACGCAAGCAGTCGCTGATTGTGCTGCTGGAACAGCATGGCAAGAAGCGCAGCCAGATTCTCATCAGCCTGGGCCTGCCGGCTGATCACGACGGCCTCGCTCAGCTGGCCAGTCACTCCTCGGTCGGCGATCAACTGCTGGCACAGAGCAACGCCCTCAATCTATTGCTCGCCCAGTGCCAGGAAGCCAACCTGCTCAACGGTCAGTCGATCCAGCTACAGCAAGCTACGACCGCCAACCAGTTGCGTATACTCCACGGCGGAGAGCCTCCGGCCCTCTACAACGCCCAAGGCTCCACCTCGCGCCTGGTCAAGCCAAGCACCCGCAGCCAAGCCTGACGCCGGTTTTCAGCGCGCCCTATCCAAGGCGCGCTACATGCTGGCAAAATGCCTGTTCTTGCGTGAAGTCGTATTTTGTCTGGAGATGGAAGAACCGTGTTCAACGCCCTCAATGCGGAAGATGCCCCGCAGCCACCCAAGGTCCTCACCACGCCTCTGGAAATCGCCGGCACTTTGCGGATGCTGCAAGAAAGCCATGATCCTCTGATCATCACTTTCCATGAACGCAGCCAGCGCTTCCAAAGCTACCTGGTGGACGTTGACCGGGACAGCGGGACGCTGGCCCTGGACGAAATGATCCCGCGCGACGGTGAGCGCTACCTCGAAAATGGCGAACCGTTTCGCATCGAGGGCTTCCACGAAGGCGTACGTGTGGCCTGGGAAAGCAACGGCACCCTGACCATCAGCGAAAAAGACGGGCACCGCATCTATACCGGCAGCATGCCCGACGAGGTGGTCTACCATCAGCGCCGTAACGCCTTCCGCGCCGCATTGAAGCTGGCCCAACTGGTCAATATCGAACTGGGTGGCGAGAAGCTCAAGGCACCGATCAGCGGCAAGTTGCTGGACATCTCCGCCACCGGCTGCAAATTGCGCTTTGAAGGCGATATCTCCGAGCGCCTGCAACTGGGTCAGGTCTATGACCGGTTCATCGCCGCCCTGCCCTTCGGCAGCATGACCACCTCAGTAGAGCTGCGTTACCTGCACTTCGAAGAGAAGATCAACACCACCTTTGCCGGCGTGCGTTTCCACAACATGAGTGGCCTGGTGCAGCGCCAGGTCGAGCGCTTTGTGTACCAATTGCAGCGCGAAGCCCGTCGCTTCGATAAAGACGACGACTTCTAAGCATTTTCGAGCGCAATAAAAAACGGGCAGATCCTGATGGGATCTGCCCGCTTTTGCTTTCAGGGCCGCGCGCGGCTCAGGTCATGAGGGTGGTCATCCGGGTCCAGGGGCGGCGGTGGCCCTTCGACGACGGACTCATCCACCACCGGCGCCGGATCGGCTTCGGGCGCAGGGTCCACGGGCGTGGCCTGCATCTGTTCCTGCACCACCGCCTCGTCCACCCGTGGATCAAGGCAAGCCACCAGCGGCGAGCTGGACATGCTGTCGGGCATTGCCACGTGATGCAGCGGTGCATCATCCACCTGATGCAGGTTGGTCACCGCCTTCGGCCGGATACGCCACACCAGGATCAACGCACACAGGCTGAAGAACGCATACAGCATGTGACTGCCAAACAGCTTCATCGCCACACCCGCCAGCAGCGGCCCGATACTGGCACCAATGCCGTAGGTCACCAGCAGCATTGCCGTCAGAGAAACCCGGCGATCACCTTCCACATGGTCGTTGGAAAACGCCACGGCCAGCGGATACAGGCAGAACTGCACCAGCGAACACAGGAAACCGGCGACGAACAGCACCTCCAGCGGCACCTGCGACATGATCGCCAGCGGCAATGCAGCCACCGCGAGGCACAACGCGAAGCAACGAATCAGCAACGCCCGATCATAGCGATCCGACAACCAGCCCAACGGCCACTGCACCAGCAGGCCGGCAAAAATACAGCAGCCCATGAACAGACCGACCTGCTCGGTCGTCAGGCCTTGCTGCGACGCATAGAGCGGCGCCAAACCGTAGAACGAGCCCACGATTACTCCAGCCCCCAGCACCGTGCTCAGCGACTGCGGCACCCGTTTAATGAAGAAGCGCGGCTCCATCGGTGCAGGGTGCAGAGGCGCGGGGTGAATGCGTCGGGTCATGGCCACCGGCACCAGGCACAGGGCAAAGCACACCGCGACCAGCATCAGCAGTTCGAGACCGAGTTGAGGGTGCATGACCAGGATCAACTGCCCCAGCACCAGACCCAGGTAGGACGCGATCATGTAGCCGCTGAACACCACGCCACGCTGCTTGGCGTCTGCCTGTTCGTTGAGCCAGCTTTCTATGACCATGTACTGGCACATCATCCCCAGGCCCACGATCGTACGCAGCACGATCCAGGCCGGCAGCCAGTTGATCAACCCGTGGCCGAGTACCGCCGCACCGACGATACCGGCACAGGTGGCATAGGCGCGAATATGCCCGACCCGGGCGATCAGGCGGTGCCCGATCTTGCCGCCCAGTACCAGGCCAAAGTAGTTGGCCGCCATCAACGCACCCACCCACAAGCTGTCGACATGGTCGGCGGCCAGGCGCAGGGCCAGGTAAGTACTGAGCAGGCCGGAGCCGATCAGCATCATCAAGGAGGCGAAATAAAGGGCTCGAAAAGATTTCCAGATCTGGCGCATCGGCGTTCCGAGCGGCTCCTTGCGGTGAGAGACAGGGCTATCGGCATGATAGTCCGGGGTTGCCGGATCCGGACAGGCGGTATCGGCTGTTTCCGGGGTATTTTTTGCTTAATCACTCAGACGCCGCTTGCTCGCCTGGGAGGTACACCGGTTGCGATAAATAGATGGTGCACTGGCTGTGAACCCTGATCGCCCGCAAGGTTCGACGCGATGTTGCCACGCGCCCACAAAAAAGCCCCGCCAGAACAGTCTGTGCGGGGCTTTGAATCTGGTGTCCCAGGGCCGGTTCGAACGGCCAACCTTCCCCTTAGGAGGGGGATGCTCTATCCAATTGAGCTACTGGGACAAATGACAGGCGCCTGCCAAGCGGGCGGCGACGGACGGCGTGCATGTTAACGGCCGGGTCGGCGTTTGTCATGTCATCCGTGGGCTTTTTGAGTGTAGGTCGCTCCTTACTCGGCCGGACCGTGCCTCGCCCAGTAAACACGGGCACTTTGTGGCGTCGTGCAAAATGCAATCCTGCGATTTGCCCGTCTTGCAAAATGCAACGCAAAGGCACCCATAAACATCTATAACCTATTGATTTTATTGATCTAAAAGGTTGGCACGAGGACTGCAATACTTATCCTACAGACAGACCTCATCCGGCCCAGCCACTGCGGAGAACAAGAACATGAACAGCGCCCTCCTGTTGACCCTTAATGCGGTAGCCTTGGCAGCACTGGTCATGTTCCATTTCCAGTCCGCCAATTCGGATGATGCCGGGCAAATCAGCCAAGCAGTGCAGCATCACCTCCAACAGCGGCCACAACTGGCAGTGATGACACCTGGCGTGCAAACGCCGATCCGTGTGAACCAGGACGTCCAAGCCGCTCCTGTCTCCGAACACTGGGTTTTCTGAGGTAACTGCGATGACAAAGTCTGCATGGCTGTTTCTAGGCCTGACCCTCGCGGCAGGCGTGTTTGGCATGAGCGCATCAGCCCAGGATGAGCAAACCACTGCATTCGTCGTCGCAGGTGTGTTTGCCAGCCTGTTGGTGCTGTCGCTCATCGTTGGCCGCCGATTCAAATTCGACCCTGTGTTGCGCTAACCGCCTCCCCCGCACCTACCTTATGTCGCCCCGCCCTAGTAAATCGGCAAATTGCCACTAGTCTTAAAATTAAGGGCAAAAGGCCATATTGCTATAGGATGTGCGGCCTCAAACCCTGTGGTGGCCTGGACTTACGGGAAGTTCCCTTGGGGAATGACTCGTGGAAAAGTTTTCCAACCAGTCCGCAAAAATGCAAATCAGTGCTGGCATAAAGCCTTTAGGCAGTTCAATATTTGTCACAGAATTGACGCCAAGGAACTGTCAAATCTGAGGCATGATGCGGCCTCTTTGCAATTCGGGTTGAACTTTGGTCGTGAGTCTTGTCTTAACACTCATCTTGCGGCCAATTCCAAAAACCGCTCCCCTGAACTAACCGGTTAAATATATGCGCCCATTGAAACAGGCAATTTATTCCAGCCGTACGGCTGACAAGTTCGTCGTACGTCTGCCAGACGGAATGCGGGAACGCATTGCCGAGGTGGCTCGCAATCATCACCGCAGCATGAACTCCGAAATCATCGCGCGCCTGGAACAGAGCCTCATTCAGGAAGGTGCGTTGGGCGAAGAGTTGAGCATGCGCCTGGACAGCCCAGAGCTGTCACTGCACGAACGCGAACTGCTGCAGCGTTTTCGTCAGCTCTCCCACCGCCAGCAAAATGCTCTCGTCTCGCTTATCGCGCACGACGTTGAAGCGGCCGCAGAAGCCGATTGATCTGCAACTGAAAGCCGAAGCCAGCCATGTGCTGGCTTTTTTTTTGCGTGGGATTTTTTGTAGGAGCCAGCTTGCCGGCGATCCGGGCGATGCGGCCTGTCAGTTAGACCGAGGGGATGCGATCGCTGGCAAACCAGCTCCTACAGGGAGCTGGCTTGCCAGGAAGGTCAAAGCAGGAAGATCGTGGCCAGGCCCAGGAAGATGAAGAAGCCACCGCTGTCGGTCATGGCCGTGATCATCACGCTGGCCCCCATTGCAGGGTCACGCCCAAGGCGCGCCAGGGTCATGGGGATCAGCACCCCCATCAGCGCAGCCAGCAACAGGTTGAGCGTCATGGCGGCGGTCATCACGACACCCAGCGACCAGCTGCCATACAGCAAGTAGGCCACGATACCGATCACCCCGCCCCACACCACGCCATTGATCAGCGCAACCGCCAACTCTTTGCGCATCAGGCGTGAAGTGTTGCCCGTGTTCACCTGGTCGAGCGCCATGGCGCGCACGATCATGGTGATGGTCTGGTTACCCGAGTTACCACCAATACCTGCCACGATTGGCATCAGGGCCGCCAGGGCCACCAATTTCTCGATCGAGCCCTCAAACAGACCAATGACTCGCGAAGCGATGAATGCAGTGATCAGGTTGATCGCCAGCCACGCCCAACGGTTACGCAGCGAGCGCCAGACGGAGGCGAAGATATCCTCCTCCTCACGCAGACCCGCCATGTTCAGGACTTCGGTTTCGCTTTCTTCACGAATCAGGTCGACCATTTCATCGATGGTCAGACGGCCGATCAGCTTGCCGTTCTTGTCGACCACCGGGGCCGAGATCAAGTCATAACGCTCGAACGCCTGGGCGGCGTCGTAGGCGTCTTCGTCCGGGTGAAAGCTCACCGGATCACTGGCCATGACGTCCGCAACTTTCTTCTCAGGGTCGTTGACCAGCAGACGCTTGATCGGCAGCACACCCTTGAGGATGCCCTCGTAATCGACCACGAACAATTTGTCGGTATGGCCCGGCAGCTCCTTGAGGCGGCGCAGGTAGCGCAGAACCACTTCCAGGCTGACATCTTCGCGGATGGTGACCATCTCGAAGTCCATCAGCGCGCCGACCTGATCCTCGTCGTAAGACAAGGCGGAACGCACCCGCTCACGCTGCTGGCCGTCGAGGGCCTCCATCAGCTCATGGACAACGTCACGCGGCAGCTCTGGGGCCAGGTCAGCCAGTTCGTCAGCGTCCATCTCCTTGGCGGCAGCCAGGAGTTCGTGATCGTCCATGTCGGCGATCAGGGTTTCACGAACCGAATCGGATACTTCGAGGAGAATGTCGCCGTCGCGATCAGCCTTGACCAACTGCCAGAGGGTCAGTCGATCATCAAGCGGCAAGGCTTCAAGGATATAAGCAACGTCGGCGGAGTGCAGATCATCGAGCTTGCGTTGCAGCTCGACGAGGTTTTGCCGGTGGACCAGGTTTTCGACGCGGTCGTGGTTCGGACCTTCCTGGCGGTGCGTGAGGTCTTCGACCACGCGCTGGCGCTGCAGTAGCTCGATGACTTGAGCCAGGCGATCCTGCAGGCTTTCTTGTGTTTTCTTTACTTCTACTTCGGTCATAGGCGAACTCCACTCCCAGCAGCGGGGCACGCCGGAAGGATCAATCAGTCAATTCATGATTGGTAAAGCGGGGTACTGAGTAACTACTGGGTAAGTCCATGGAGGTATTCCACAAGCCCCGGCGGGGCTGACGGGCGCAATGATACACGCTGCGCGCGCTTTTAACGTCAAAAAACTGGAAAGAACAAGCGCTTGCGAGCCAAAGCTGAGCATTGGCTGCATCTATGAACTGCGACGACGCAGCCGAGGAGGAAAACACATGAGGGCAGGATAAAAAGATGAAATCCTACCCAAACCCCAGACGGCAAAAAGCCCGCACTAGGCGGGCTTTTTGTTTGTATGGTGCACTCGACAGGATTCGAACCTGTGACCGCTCGGTTCGTAGCCGAGTACTCTATCCAGCTGAGCTACGAGTGCAGATTGTGTTTTTAGACCAGATCACAACTGGTTGAAGCCGAGTCACCTGCATTGCTGCAACTGACTCTTAAATGGTGCACTCGACAGGATTCGAACCTGTGACCGCTCGGTTCGTAGCCGAGTACTCTATCCAGCTGAGCTACGAGTGCATTTGTTGCCGCGCATTATAGGCCGTTCAATCTCTATGTAAAGCTATTTTTTCGTTTAATTTCAACAACTTAGCGAAAAAACCAGATTGCAACGTACTAAGCAAATAATGGCGGAGAACGGGGGATTCGAACCCCCGACACCCTTTTGAGGTGTACTCCCTTAGCAGGGGAGCGCCTTCGGCCACTCGGCCAGCTCTCCGCAACACGGGGCGTATATTAACCACGTTCATCCCCGTTTGCAAACATAAAAAACGATAAAAATTAAAGGCTTGGTTCTTCGTCCTTCTCTTTCTTGATCCGCAGGTAGATTTCCTCGCGGTGGACCGCTACCTCTTTCGGAGCGTTAACCCCGATACGTACTTGATTGCCTTTGACGCCGAGCACGGTCACGGTGATTTCGCCATCACCGATAATCAGGCTTTCTGCGCACCGACGAGTCAGAATCAGCATACCTTTCTCCTCACGCATTTCAGTTCAGGAACAACAGTCTGCAAAAAAAAGGCCTTCGACCTACAACCAAAAAGGCCATAGCCCTATCCGCCTAAGTATTGTCGAGCCCACGCAAAAGAACATGCGCCCCACAAAAAAAGGAAAGGCGCGGTAAACCGCGCCTTCCTGGCACTGCATCACTCGCCCTGTCGGGCCGGAGCGTCGAGCTCAAACGCGGTATGCAGAGCGCGTACAGCCAACTCCAGGTACTTCTCTTCGATCACCACCGAGACCTTGATCTCCGAGGTGGAGATCATCTGGATGTTGATGCTTTCCTTGGCCAGCGCCTCGAACATGCGGCTGGCAACGCCGGCATGGGAACGCATGCCCACACCCACGATCGACACCTTGGCAATCTTGGTATCGCCGACCACTTCACGAGCGCCAATCTCGCTCGCGGTGTTCTGCAGGATCCGCTCCGCCGCATCGTACTCGTTGCGGTGCACGGTGAAGGTGAAATCGGTGGTGTTATCGTGCGAAACGTTCTGCACGATCATGTCGACCTCAATGTTCGCGCCACTGATAGGGCCCAGGATCTTGAAGGCCACGCCCGGGGTGTCTGGCACGCCACGGATCGTCAGCTTGGCTTCATCGCGGTTGAAAGCGATGCCGGAAATGATCGGCTGTTCCATGGATTCCTCTTCATCAATAGTAATGAGGGTGCCCGGACCCTCTTTGAAGCTGTGCAATACGCGCAGCGGAACGTTGTACTTGCCGGCGAATTCCACCGCGCGAATCTGCAGCACCTTGGAACCGAGGCTGGCCATTTCCAGCATCTCTTCGAAGGTGATCTTGTCCAGGCGCTGGGCCACGGACACCACACGCGGGTCAGTGGTATAGACGCCATCGACATCGGTGTAGATCTGGCATTCATCAGCCTTCAAGGCTGCTGCCAGCGCTACGCCAGTGGTGTCCGAACCGCCACGCCCAAGGGTAGTGATGTTGCCCTGCTCGTCGACACCCTGGAAACCGGCGACAACCACCACTCGACCTTCCTTCAGGTCCGCACGAATCTTCTGATCGTCGATCTGCAGGATGCGCGCCTTGGTGTGCGCACTGTCGGTGAGGATGCGTACCTGGCTGCCAGTGTAGGACACCGCTGGCACGCCACGCTTGTTCAGCGCCATGGCCAACAGGGCAATGGTCACCTGCTCACCCGTCGACACGATCACATCCAGCTCACGCGGCAGCGGCTGTTGATCACCGCTGATTGCCTTGGCCAGGTCAATCAGGCGATTGGTCTCACCGCTCATGGCCGACAGCACCACCACCAGGTCGTCGCCGGCATCGCGGAATTTCTTAACCTTGTCGGCGACCTGCTCGATTCTTTCGACAGAGCCGACCGAGGTGCCTCCAAATTTCTGTACGATCAAAGCCATTTCTAAGCCGCCTCAGCCCGTAAAGGGGCGCCCAATAAACAAATCTTGCAGCACCGCAGCGAGCCCATGACTAGACCATGGGCTCATTAACGGTGCCTTAAATGCCTGCCTCGACAAACGGCACGGTCAGGGCCAGGGCCGCGTCCAGGGAGCCTGCGTCTACACCACCGCCTTGCGCCATGTCCGGACGACCACCGCCCTTCCCGCCCACTGCCGCAGCGGCTTGCTTCATCAAATCACCGGCCTTGAGTTGGCCAGTCAGGTCCTTGGTTACACCGGCAACCAGAACGACCTTATCCTCATGGACACCGCCGAGCAGGATCACTGCGCGGCCGAGCTTGTTCTTCAACTGATCGACCAAGGCCAACAGCGCCTTGCCGTCCTGGCCATCCAGGCGCGCAGCCAGGACTTTCACGTCCTTGACGTCCACCGCCGAAGCCGACAAATCGTCGCCTGCAGCGCTGGCCGCCTTGGCTTGCAACTGTTCCAGCTGTTTCTCCAGCGCACGGTTGCGCTCCAGCACAGCGGACAGCTTGTCGATCAGGTTGTCGCGGCTGCCCTTGACCAGGCTGGCCGCTTCCTTGAGTTGTTCTTCGGCCGCATTGAGGTAGGCCAGGGCCGCAGCGCCAGTCACCGCTTCAATACGACGTACACCGGAGGCCACACCGCCTTCGCTGATGATCTTGAGCAAAGCGATGTCGCCGGTACGGTTGGCGTGGATACCGCCACACAGCTCCACCGAGAAATCGCCGCCCATGCTCAGGACGCGCACGCTGTCGCCGTACTTCTCGCCGAACAACGCCATGGCACCCTTGGCCTTGGCGGTCTCGATATCGGTCTCTTCGGTCTCAACCGCCGTGTTCTTGCGGATCTCGGCGTTAACGATGTCTTCCAGCGCCTTGATCTGCTCAGGCTTGATCGCTTCGAAGTGGCTGAAGTCGAAACGCAGGCGCTGACTGTCGACCAACGAACCTTTCTGCTGAACGTGCTCGCCCAGTACCTGGCGCAGTGCAGCGTGCAGCAAGTGAGTGGCCGAGTGGTTCAGCGACGTTGCATGACGCACGTCTGCGTCCACTTGAGCGTCTACCGGCGAACCCACGGTCAGGCTGCCCGAAGCCAGCACGCCGTGGTGCAGGAATGCGCCACCGGTCTTGGTGGTGTCGCGCACATCAAACCGGCCAGCGGCTGCCTTGAGGAAACCGCAGTCGCCGATCTGGCCACCGGATTCGGCGTAAAACGGCGTCTGGTCCAGCACCACAACGCCTTCGTCACCTTCATTCAAGACGTCGACCGACTGGCCTTCTTTATAGAGGGCAACCACTTTGGCCGAACCGTTGGTGGCTTTGTAACCGGTGAACTCAGTGGCCACGTCAACCTTGACCAGGCTGTTGTAGTCCAGGCCGAACGAGCTGGCCGAACGAGCACGCACACGCTGGGCTTCCATCTCGCGCTCGAAACCTTCCTCGTCGAGGGTCAGGTTACGCTCACGGGCGATGTCGCCGGTCAGGTCCATCGGGAAGCCGTAGGTGTCGTAGAGCTTGAACACCACGTCGCCCGGCACCACGGAGCCTTGCAGGTTGGCGAGGTCCTGCTCGAGGATTTTCAGGCCCTGCTCCAGGGTCTTGGCGAACTGCTCTTCTTCGGCCTTCAACACGCGCTCGATGTGCGCCTGGTTCTGGGTCAGCTCAGGGAACGCGTCGCCCATCTCGGCCACCAGGGCCGCAACGATCTGGTAGAAGAAGCTGCCATTGGCGCCCAGCTTGTTACCGTGGCGGCAGGCGCGACGGATGATGCGGCGCAGCACGTAGCCACGGCCTTCGTTGGACGGCAGCACGCCGTCGGCAATCAGGAAACCGCAGGAACGGATGTGGTCAGCCACCACCTTGAGCGACGCTTGTTCTTCGTTGGCGCAACCGATGGCCTTGGCGGCCGCGGCCAGCAGGCTCTGGAACAGGTCGATCTCGTAGTTGGAATGCACGTGCTGCATCACCGCACTGATCCGCTCCAGGCCCATGCCGGTGTCCACCGACGGCGCTGGCAGTGGATGCAACACGCCATCGGCGGTGCGGTTGAACTGCATGAACACGTTGTTCCAGATCTCGATGTAACGGTCGCCGTCTTCTTCCGGCGAGCCCGGTGGGCCACCCCAGATGTCGGCACCGTGGTCGTAGAAGATCTCGGTGCAAGGGCCGCACGGGCCGGTATCGCCCATGGTCCAGAAGTTGTCAGAGGCGTACGGCGCGCCTTTGTTGTCGCCGATGCGCACCATGCGCTCGGCCGGTACGCCGACCTGCTTGGTCCAGATGTCGTAGGCTTCGTCATCGCTGGCGTAGACGGTCACCCAGAGTTTTTCCTTCGGCAGTTTCAGCACGCCGGTGAGGAAGGTCCAGGCGAAGTTGATCGCGTCTTGCTTGAAATAATCGCCAAAGCTGAAGTTGCCGAGCATTTCGAAAAAGGTGTGGTGACGGGCGGTGTAGCCGACGTTTTCCAGGTCGTTGTGCTTACCACCGGCGCGCACGCACTTCTGGCTGCTGACAGCACGGGTATAGGCACGTTTTTCCTGACCCAGGAAGCAGTCCTTGAACTGGTTCATGCCCGCGTTGGTGAACAGCAGGGTGGGGTCATTGCCTGGGATCAAGGAGCTGGAGGCTACACGGGTGTGACCTTGCTCTTCGAAGAAGCGAAGGAAGGCTTCACGGATTTCTGCGCTTTTCATTAGGTTCTTCCACGGAGGCTGCGGCCAAAGGCCAGTGCGCAACATCATCAGACGGAGCGACGGCAAAGGGCCGCATTATATCGGCCCTTTGCCGGTGGTACAGCGTGTTTATGCGATAGAAACAGTCAATTAGACGGTCTGCACTGTCATTTTCGGGAAAACTCGACAAATGTCTGCAGCACCTGCTCCATCTGTGCCCGGCTCACGTCCAGATGCGTGACCATGCGCAGGCGCGGTGCGGCGCTCAACTTAATACCACGCTCGGCGGCAAACGCCTTCAGGGCCTGCGCCCGGTCGCCGATCTGCACGTAGACCATGTTGGTCTGCACCGGCTCTACTTCATAACCGGCCTTACGCAGTTCATCCCCCAGCCATTGGGCGTTGGCGTGGTCGTCGGCCAGGCGCTGCACCTGATGATCCAGCGCATACAGCCCCGCCGCCGCCAGCGAGCCGGCCTGACGCATGCCACCGCCGACCATCTTGCGCAGGCGTCGAGCCTTGGCAATCAACGCCGTGGAGCCGCACAGCACCGAGCCAATCGGCGCGCCGAGGCCCTTGGACAGGCACACCGACACCGAATCGAAATGCCGGGCGATTTCCCGCGCATCCACGCCCAGCTTGACCGCTGCGTTGTAGAGCCGCGCACCGTCCAAATGCAGGGCCAGGCCGTGTTCACGGGTAAACGCCCGCGCCTTCGCCAGGTACTCCAGCGGCAACACCTTGCCTTGCATGGTGTTTTCCAGGGCCAGCAGACGCGTGCGGGCGAAGTGGAAGTCGTCAGGCTTGATCGCCGCCAGCACCTGGTCCAGGTCCAGCGAGCCGTCCGCCTGCACCTCCAGCGGCTGGGGCTGGATCGATCCTAGCACCGCCGCGCCGCCACCTTCGTATTTGTAGGTGTGGGCCTGCTGGCCGACGATGTATTCCTCACCACGCTCGCAGTGGGCCATCAACGCCAACAGGTTGCTCATGGTGCCGGTGGGCACGAACAACGCAGCGGCAAAACCCAGGCGTTTGGCCAGCTCGGCCTCCAGGTGGTTGACGCTGGGGTCTTCGCCGTACACGTCATCACCGCTGGCGGCATTGGCCATGGCGTCCCGCATGCCGGGGGTGGGTTGGGTCACGGTGTCGCTGCGCAGGTCGATCACAGACATGAAACAAGCCTCTGAGGGATGAGTAAGTTCCTTTTGAAACAGATTACTGCGGGCAAAGCCACGGAATATCAAGCCCTGAACAGCTTCAATCGAATACCAACCAAATAAACCGATATAGCTTATCGATACAGCGGTGGTGCAGTTTTTGAAAAACCGTGTTAAAAACTCTCCGCCGCCAGGGTTCTGGCGGCAACGTTCTCAGGGCGGGGTGCAATTCCCCACCGGCGGTAATTACACGCAATGTGTATAGCCCGCGAGCGCTTGGCGCCTCGAACTGCTCACGCAGGACGGCGACAAGGTCAGCAGACCCGGTGTGATCCCGGGGCCGACGGTCATAGTCCGGATGAAGAGAGAACGGGATTGGCACCTAAGGGCCGCGCGCCGACCTCATGCTTGCATGACGACGCTGTCCGTACCCTTAAATCCCATTCGATTCATAACGCCCTGTTTTTTTCTTAAACAGGAGTCAGAACATGCAACCCACCGCAATCGACAGCAAAAGCAAAAACCATCACGGCGAGCGCGTCGCGTTTATCCAGGCCTGCTGGCACAAGGATATTGTCGACCAATCCCGTAAAGGCTTCCTCGCCGAAATGATCGCCCAGGGCTACCAGGAATCGGACATTGATTTCTTCGAAGTCGGCGGCGCCTTTGAAATGCCCCTGCACGCCAAGCTGCTGGCCAAGACTGGCCGTTACGCCGGTATCGTCGCGGCCGCACTGGTAGTGGACGGTGGCATCTACCGTCACGAATTCGTCGCCCAATCGGTGGTCAGTGGCCTGATGCAAGTGCAGCTGGAAACCGAAGTGCCGGTGTTCTCCGTGTCCCTGACCCCGCACCACTTCCACGCGGGCAGCGAGCACCACACCTTCTTCTTCGATCACTTCGTGCACAAGGGCCAGGAAGCGGCTCGCACCTGTGCCGACACGCTGCACAAAGTGCGTGCCATCCGTCGCAGCGAGCCACGGGCTGTAGCGGTCTAAACCACACCGTGTAGGAGCCGGCTTGCCGGCGATTGCATCACCTCGATTTACGCATAGACCGAGGTGTCTGCATCGCCGGCAAGCCAGCTCCTACAAGGGATCGCGAGAAGCCGTCAGAGACCTACGCCAAACCCGCATCCGTGGTCGGCACAATCAGAATTCCCGCCCGCAAACCGCTCTTGACCTTCGGGTTCGGGAAGATAATGCGCGCCCCCTCCTCCTCGATCACCCAGCGGGTCTTGGCCACGTCTTCGGCCAGCAAATAGCCCTTTTCCAATTCCGAAAAGTTTTCCACATCCGCCGGCAAGTGCAGGAGGAAGGCATCGCTGTGCTTGATGATTTCGCGGGACACGGCAAACAGCTTCAATCCGTCGAGGCTGTCGGTCTCGGGCTCGGTGCCTTCGATGATCTGCTTGAGGCGCGTCTCCAGGCGAGACACGTCCACGCCCTGGTTCTGCCCAAACGGCCGTGCCTTGCCCAACTCCAGGGTGAAGGCTTCTGCGCCCAGCTGCTCGTAGGTAAATGCAGTGAAAGTAATGGAAGTCTTGTTCTGCAACAGCACCGCCTCCATACCGGCGGCACGCAGGCGGGCCAGTTCATGGCGAGAATGCTGGCGGCCGTCCTTCCACGGGTACAGCGCGAACTGCTCGATCTTCGAACCACGGATCGCCGTGTGCAGGTCGTAATGCAGGCGCGAGCGGTCGGGCAGGCTGAAGAAGGTCCGGGCCAGTTGCTCCAGCTCGGCGGCGCGCATGGCCTCCGGGCCGATGTTTTGTTCGTGACGGCCGTTGAACAGCCGGTTGACGTCCAGTTCCAGGTATCGCTCGCCGCGGCGCATGGCCTCGGGGTTGCCGAACAGGAACAGGATACGGTTGCGGGGCTTGATCTCCCCACGGGCAATGCCATGCAACAGGCGGTCGAGCAGTTCGATCGGCGCGGTTTCGTTGCCATGGATGCCAGACGACAGCAGCAAGTCGCTGCCGTTGTCTCGGCCCTGCGGCGGGCGCACTTCAAGCGCGCCCTCGCTGAGCCAGCGCATCTGCACGCCGTCGACAGTCAGTTGAATTTTTTGCGCCGGTTCACGACCGGCGAGGGTCAGTTCAAGCAGTTTGCCGAGGGCGAGCATAAGCAGCTTCCTTAGTGGTTGCAGCCTGGGCCGTGGACGTGATCGTCGTCGTCACCTTCAACGTCAGCCGGTTCCATTTCCAGTTGCAGGCTCATCAGGTTGGTCGCCAGGGGGCGCATCAGCAGGTTGGCGTACTCGGCGTCGCCTTCTTCCACGTCCACGCCGATCAGCAGCTGGCCACGGCCGTCGTGCTGGATCCAGATCTCCTTGCCCTGCCACACCACGGCGACGCGGGTGCAAGAGGTTTCCAGCTGGGTGCCGTCGGTGTCTTCAAGGATCAGCTTCAGGGTGTCGGTGGTCATAACTATGTTCTCAGCCGTATGGCGTTAATTGATCTGGAAAGGATAAACCGAGCCCAGTTTAAGGATTTGCGTCAGTTCATCCAGTGCCGTCCGGCATTCAAGCAGTAACTGCGGGTCAGCCAGGTCGCTTTCGCGCAGGCTGTCGCGGTAATGCTTGCCTACCCACTGGGTCAGTGTTTCGTACAACGGCGCGGTCATGATAACGCCTGGATTCACCGCCGCCAGTTCCGTTTCGTTCAACGCCACGCGCAAGCGCAGGCACGCCGGGCCACCGCCGTTCTGCATGCTTTGCTTGAGGTCGAACACCTTCACTTCGCGGATCAGCCCACCGGAAGCGGTCAGGCCCTGCAGGTATTGCCAGACGCGCTCGTTGGCGCGGCATTCTTCCGGCACGATCAGCAACATCGAGCCGTCGGCACGGCTGAGCAACTGGCTGTTGAACAGGTACGAACGCACCGCGTCCTCGACGCTGACCTGGGCGCGCGGCACGCAAACGGACTGGAAGTTGCCGCCCAGTTTGCCCAGCTTGGCGTGCAGTTCACCCAGCATCTGTTCGGTATTGAGGAACGCGTCCTCGTGATAGAACAGCACTTCGCCGTTGCCCACGGCGATCACGTCGTTGTGGAACACGCCGGCATCGATCACCGCCGGGTTCTGCTGGGCGTAGACCACGCCGTCATCCTTCAGCCCGTGCAGGCGCGCAACGGCCTGGGACGCTTCGAGGGTCTGGCGCGCCGGGTACTTCTGCGGCGCCGGGTAGCGCGGGTCGAACGCACTGCGGCCGAACACAAAAAATTCCACGCCCGCCTCGCCGTACTCACGGCAGAAACGCGTGTGGTTGGCTGCGCCTTCGTCACCAAACTGCGCCACAGCGGGCAAGGCGGCGTGGTGGGCGAAGTGCTGTTGATCGGCAAACATCGCCCCCAGCACGCGGCTGGTGGTGGGGTGCTCAATGCTGCGGTGGTATTTGCAGTTGAGGTTGGCGGCGGTGAAATGCACGCGGCCATCCGCGGTGTCGGCGCTCGGGCTGACCGTGGCGGCGTTGGCCACCCACATGCTCGACGCCGAGCAGCTTGCCACCAGCAGCGGCATGGCTTGCTTGGCCGCCTGCTGGATCACCTGCGCGTCACTACCGCTGAAGCCAAGGCTGCGCAAGGCGGCCACATCAGGACGTTCCTGGGGCGCCAATACGCCTTGCACAAACCCCATGTCCATCAGGGCTTTCATTTTTTGCAGGCCCTGCAACGCCGCTTCCTTGGGGTTGGAATGCTGCTGGCTGTTGCTCTGGGACGCGACGTTGCCGAAGGACAAACCGCCGTAGTTATGGGTCGGCCCCACTAGACCGTCAAAATTGACTTCATAGGATTTCATCGGCGAGGCTCCACGAACATCTGTTTTTATAGGCATCTAGTGCAGATCTGTAACTGTTAACCCGATCAACTGTGGGAGCTGGCTTGCCTGCGATGCGGACGACTCGGTCTATGATAAAACCGAGGTGATGCCTTCGCAGGCAAGCCAGCTCCCACACAAGCCCGCCCCCACATTCAGGGCAGCGTAATGCCAGGGGTGAGGGTTGCTGGCACCGCCAGGGTTGGGGTTTCCAACGACGCCACCGGGTACGCGCAATAATCCGCCGCGTAATACGCACTGGCGCGGTGGTTGCCCGACGCCCCTACCCCACCAAACGGCGCGGTACTGGCGGCGCCGGTCAGCTGTTTGTTCCAGTTGACGATCCCCGCCCGGCTTTCCAGCCAGAACTGCTGGTAGCGCGCCTCGGAATCCGACAGCAAACCCGCGGCCAGGCCGTACTGGGTGTTGTTGGCCTCGGCAATCGCTGCTTCGAAACCCGCGTAGCGAATCACTTGCAGCAGCGGGCCAAACAGCTCTTCGTCTTCACGCTCGGTCACGCCAGTCACGTCGATGATGCCGGGGGTCAGCAACGCCGCCTGATCCTGGGGCTGGGTCATTTCCAGCAAGGCGACCGCACCGTTGGCCAGCATCAATTCCTGGGCCTCCATCAATGCCTTGGCCGCCGCGAGGGAAATCACCGAGCCCATGAACGGCGCCGGTTGTTGGTCAAATGCACCCACTGCAATGGTCGAGCTGACCGCCACCAGGCGCGCCAGCAACGCATCGCCCCATGCGCCTTCCGGCACCAGCAGGCGACGGGCGCAGGTGCAACGCTGGCCTGCCGAAATGAACGCCGACTGGATGATGGTATAGACCGCCGCATCCACGTCAGCCACTTCATCCACCACCAGCGGGTTGTTGCCGCCCATCTCCAGGGCCAGGATCTTGTCCGGCCGCCCCGAAAACTGCTGATGCAGGTGGTTGCCGGTACGGCTGGAGCCGGTGAAGAACAACCCGTCGATACCCGGGTTGGCCGCCAGGGCGATACCGGTTTCCCGCGCGCCCTGCAGCAGGTTCAACACGCCCGCCGGCAAACCGGCTTCGATCCAGCATTGCACGGTCAGTTCAGCAACCTTGGGGGTCAGCTCGCTGGGCTTGAACAGCACGGTATTGCCCGCCAGCAACGCCGGCACGATGTGCCCGTTAGGCAAGTGACCCGGGAAGTTATACGGACCAAACACCGCCACCACGCCGTGGGGTTTGTGACGCAGCACCGCAGTGGCGTCGCCCAGGGGGCCGCTCTTCTCGCCGGTACGCTCGCGGTAGCTTTGCACCGAGATGGCGATCTTGTTGGCCATGCTGGTGACTTCAGTGGCCGACTCCCACAGCGGCTTGCCGGTTTCCTCACCGATGCAGCGCGCGATTTCATCGGCGCGTTGTTTCAGGGTAGCGGCGAAGGTTTCCAGCACGCTGATGCGTTCTTCCAACGGGCGCTTGGCCCAGGCCGGGAACGCCTGGCGTGCGGCCTGCACGGCGGACTCAACCTGTTCGGCCGTGGCGCCATTGCCCGTCCACAGCACCTGCTGGGTCACCGGGTTGCGCGATTCGAACAGTTCACCCTGGCCAGCCAGCCAGCTACCTGCGATATACAGCGAATTCATTACTTGGACTCCCGAGCAGCGGACAACGGTACGGCACGCACTTGATCACCGACCACCAGTTGCAGGCGCTTGGCGGTCAGCGGATCGACCACCAGGGTGCCCGCTGCCAGGCGGGCCGGTGCGGCGGTAATACGGCACTCTTCGCGTTTGCGGTTGTGGATCAGGAACGGCGTGGCGTCGTCCCCCGGCGTGCCGATGGCCAACACCAGCGACTGGCTGTCGCGCACCGCACGGATTTTGGTGGTTTCACACTCCACGGCCGGGCCGGCGTCGAAGATATCGACGTAGCCCTGGTAGCTGAAGCCTTCGCTCTTGAGCATGCTCAGGGCCGGCTCGGTGTCCGGGTGGACCTTGCCGATCACGTTGCGCGCGTCTTCGGACAGGAAGCAGCTGTACAGCGGAAACTTCGGCATCAGCTCGGCGATAAACGCCTTGTTGCCCACGCCGGTGAGGTAGTCGGCCTGGCTGAATTCCATCTTGAAGAAGTGACGACCCAGGCTTTCCCAGAACGGCGAACGCCCCGCTTCGTTGGACACACCGCGCATCTCGGCGATGATCTTGTTGCCAAACAGCTGCGGGAATTCGGCGATGAACAGCATGCGCGCCTTGGCCAACATGCGGCCATTGAGGCCGGTGCGGTAATCGGCGTGCAGGAACAACGAACACAGTTCGGAGTTGCCGGTGAGGTCGTTGGCCAAAAACAGCGTCGGAATCTCGCGGTAGATATTCAGCTCCTGGGAGGCGCTGACGGTCAGGCCCACCCGGAAGTTGTACCAAGGTTCACGCAGGCCGACGGCACCGGCGATGGCAGAAATGCCCACCACACGGCCTTCGTCGTTTTCCAGCACGAACAGGTAGTCGGCATCGCCACGCCCGGCGTCGCCACGAAAGGTTTTTTCCGCCCAGCCAACCCGATGGGTCAGGCGCTCTTCGTTGGCCGGCAAGGTGGTGAGGCCGGTGCCGGTGCTGCGCGCCAGATCAATCAGGGCCGGTAAATCGCTGCTGCGTACGGGACGAACGATCATGCTATCTCCTCAGACGGGCCGCTGTCTGGCAGCCACCCGCGACACTCAATTCTTTAAACCGCGACCAGGCGCACACTCGCACCTTCGCCAACACCCAGGGCTTCGGCGGCGGCCAGGTCCAGGGTCACCGGTTTGCCGGGCGCGTAGTCCAGCTCCAGCATCACCGCACGGTAATCCTGCAACTGCCCGTTGCTCACCAGGTACTGGCGGCCGGCGCCCTTGACCATCTCGCCGATCTTCACCGGCACCACGCGGCTCTGGGCGATGGAGCGAATGCCCGAGACCCGTGCGTGCAATGTCGGGCCACCGTCGAAGATGTCGATGTAGTGGTCGGTCTCGAAGCCTTCGCGCATCAGGATGTCGAAGGTGATCTGCGCACGCGGGTGCACTTGGCCCATGGCTTCCTGGGCTTCGTCCGGCAACAGCGGCACGTAGATCGGGTAATGCGGCATCAGCTCGGCGAGGAAGGTACGGCTTTTCAGCCCGCACAGGCGCTCGGCGGCGGCGTAGTTGAGGTCGAAGAAGTTGCGGCCGATGGCGTCCCAGAACGGCGAGTCACCGTTCTCGTCGCTGTAGCCAACGATCTCGGTCACCACCGAGTCGGCAAAGCGCTCGGGGTGGCTGGCGACGAACAGCAGGCGGCCACGGGAATTGAGTTCCGACCACGGCGAACCGACCAGCTCGGGCACCACGTAGAAACTGGTGAGCAGGCTATTGCCGGTAAGGTCGTGGCACTGGGAAAGTACGTGGATCTTGTTGTGGATCTTCAGCTCGCGGGAGGCGTGCACGAAGGTCTCGTTGCGAAAGCTGTAGAACGGCTCGGAATAACCGGCCGAAGCGACGATGGCCGAGCAGCCGGCGAGCTTGCCGCTCTCGGTGTCTTCGAGCACGAAGAAATAGCTTTCTTCGCCATTGAAACTTACCTCGGCCGCGAAGGACGCTTCGCTGGCGGCGATCTTGTCGCTGAGGCGTTCCACATCGTCCGGCAAGGAGGTGACACCAATCGGGCTGTCCGCAGCCAGACGCTGTACCTCGCCCAGATCAGCCATTTGCGCGGGGCGCATCACCAGCATGGTGTCACTCCTTAACTCGAAAACTCACAGAGGAAAAAATGCCGGAGGTTCCCCTGTAGGAGCCGGCTTGCCGGCGATCGCATCAGCGCGGTGTGGTTGTTGCACCGAGGTGTCTGGATCGCCGGCAAGCCAGCTCCTACAGGGACAGAGTCCGGCCTTTGGAATGTGTGTTCGGCGCCCGATTGCTCGAGCGCCGAACGGTCCATCAAGCGTGCGTCAGCGCTTTCACAGCACGTTCAAAACGGTCCAGACCTTCCTTGATGTCCGCCTCGTCCACCACCAGGCTTGGGGCAAAACGCACCACGTCCGGGCCGGCTTGCAGGATCATCAGATTTTCTTTCTCGGCCGCGTTGAACACGTCCTTGGCCTTGCCTTTGAACGCGTCGCTCAGCACGCAACCGAGCAACAGGCCCATGCCGCGTACTTCGGTGAAGATGCCGTATTGCTTGCCGATCTGCTCCAGGCGCGCCTTGAACAGGTCGTGCTTGGCGTTAACGCCGGCCAACACCTCAGGGGTGTTGATCACGTCGATCACCGCTTCTGCCACTGCACACGCCAGCGGGTTGCCGCCGTAAGTGGTGCCGTGGGTGCCGACCACCAGGTGCTTGGCCAGGTCTTCACGGGTGAGCATCGCCGCAATCGGGAAACCGCCGCCCAGGCTCTTGGCGCTGGTGAGGATGTCTGGCACTACGCCGTAATGCTGGTAGGCAAACAGGTGGCCGCTGCGGCCCATGCCGGTCTGCACTTCGTCGAACACCAGCAGTGCGTTGTTGGCGTCACACAGTTCGCGGGCACCTTGCAGGTAAGCCAGCTCGGCCGGCAGCACGCCGCCTTCGCCCTGGATCGGCTCCAGCACCACGGCGCAGGTCTTGTCCGACACGGCGGCTTTCAGCGCAGCCAGGTCGTTATAAGGGACGTGGGTGATGCCGGTGATTTTAGGACCGAAACCGTCGGAGTACTTGGACTGGCCACCGACGTTGACGGTGAACAGGGTACGGCCGTGGAAGCTGTTCAGCGCGGCGATGATCTCGTACTTCTCGGTGCCGAAACGGTCGAACGCGACGCGACGGGCCAGCTTGAACGCGGCCTCGTTGGCTTCGGCGCCGGAGTTGCAGAAGAACACGCGCTCGGCAAAGGTGGCGTCGATCAGCTTGTGGGCCAGGCGCAGGGCCGGCTCATTGGTGAAGACGTTGGAGACATGCCACAGCTTGTTGGCTTGTTCGGTCAGCGCACCGACCAGCGCCGGGTGGGCGTGGCCCAACACGTTAACCGCGATGCCGCCGGCAAAGTCGATCAGCTCGCGACCCGCCTGGTCCCATACACGAGAACCTTCGCCACGCACGGGGATGAAGGCGGCAGGCGCGTAGTTAGGCACCATGACCTGGTCGAAATCGGCACGTTGCACCGGGGCTTGCTCAACGGACATCGGAGTCTCCTGAAGAGGAACGCCTGCCTGGAACTGGCGGGCGATGCAGGGATTGTAAGGACAGTTTTCAGTGCGGCCTTGTCGCCAAGCGACAACTTCTTATAGCGCCAACCCGCGATTTTGGCGGGTTTACGCCAATGCGACAAATAGCGTCGCAATGGCGCAGTTTAAACTAACTATCTAAAGCAGGCGGCGTGAAACGCGCTGATCTACTGATGCCCTTTCCTCTTATCAGAGATTGAGCATGAGCACGCCCTCACCCTCCAGCCAGCCCGACAGCCATTACCAGATCCTGAGAGGCGCCATTCCCAGCTGGTTAGGCAAAGCCTCCAACGCCAAACAGCAGGCCCTGTCCCGCGCCAACCCACAGCCGTTACCCGCCGCCCCTGCGCTCAGGCGCCTGAACGCCGAGCACTGGGATGCGCAAAATGCCGTGGACAACGCGCTCAAACACGTGAAAGGCCCAAGGGAATTTGCCCGCGAAGTACTTGAACATGCGTTGAAAACTCGCTTCGACCTGGTCCTCGACAGTGAGGCGGTGTTCCTGCGCCTTTACATCCCCCAGCACATCCCCTGGTTTTCGATTCCCTCCGGAGCCGCGCGCACGTGGACGGTGTCACTGCTGGACGCCGCCCTGCATAACTTCGAACAGGACGAAACCCTCGAAGGCGCATTCGAAGCCGCGTCTACGTTCATTACGCCGCCCTCCGACAGCGGCCGATTCAATACACTGCCCGCGATCGGGAAGATAATCAGCATTCCCGCTTTCACGCAGTTATGCCGCGAACTGGACATCGGCGCACACTATCAAACCTATTTGCGCGAACAGCTGGGCCTCACTGAACCCGTGAGTGCCGCCGTGCTCGAACACAAGGTGACCGTCAGCCAGAAAGCCGCCCTGCGCGCCGCCCTGCAACTGGCACGCACACGGGGCGATATCAGCGACGCTTACGCACAGCAGGTGGACGGGCTGCTGCAAGGCCGCCGCAACCTGACACTCGACAACCTGCCCCTGCGCTGCCACGCCTTCACGATGTTGCAAGTGCCGCTGACCGGCATCCTTCTGCTCGCACCCGACCTGGAGAACACCCGCTCAGTCCAGCGCCTGCTGGCCTACGTCCCGGACGACCCACAGCATCCGCTCAAGGAATATGCCTCGCCACTGGCGTTCAAGCAGGCGCTGACACGGCAGCTGCGCAGCCCCGACTATCAGGCTTTTTTCAGCCGCTTTGTCGCCCACCAACACCGTGGGCGTTTTTTTGCCGATCTGAGTCAGCGCCTGGGCCGAATCACCTGGCACCCGCCTGGGTACGGCAGCAGCCTGGCGCCGTGGCGCAATCAGCCGACCGATGACCCCAAACTGCAATTTGTCGCAGACGTCATTCAAGGCGAGCCGTGGCAACACCTCTATCAGCAAAAGCTCAATCAGATCCTCAACGACGCGCGAACCCAAGCCGTGTCAACGGCCGATGTCGACCGCAAAGCCCGCTGGGCGCTGTGGGACTCGTTCGTCAATGTCGCCTCATCCATCCTCAACGCCGCCCTGCTGATCGTCGCCCCCTTCATTCCAGGATTGGGCGAGTTGATGTTGGGGTACATGGCCTATCAACTGCTCGATGAGGTATTCGAGGGGATAATCGCCTGGGCGCAAAACGATACACGGGAGGCGTTCGTCCACCTGATGGGCGTTCTTCAGTCACTCGTGAAACTGGGTGCATTTGGCGTGGGCAGTACGATCGGCATCACGCAAATGCGCAAAGTGTTACCGGCAGAGGTCGTGGCCTTCATCGAACGGTTCAAACCGGTGACCCTGGCCAACGGGGGCAAGCGCTATTGGAAGCCCGACCTGTCGCCCTATCAGCACGATCTCAGTCTGCCGCCGCGCCTGGGCATCAATGAACAGGGCCTGCATACCTTGCGGGGCGAATCGATACTGCCCCTGGGCGGTAAGCTTTATGCCGTGGAGCCGACCGAGCACAGTGCACACTATCGCCTCAAACACCTCACTCGCCCGGATGCCTATCAACCCTTGGTTCACCATAACGGTGCGGGCGCCTGGCATACCGAGCTGGAACGCCCCCTGCAATGGGACCGCAACACCCTGTTGCAGCGCCTGGGCCACAAAGCCGAAGGTCTGAGTGAGGCAGACCGCGAACAGGCCCTGGGCCTCAGTGGTGTACAGGAAGACGCACTGCGCAAAATGCACGTCAACAGCCTGCCCCTGCCGCCTCTGCTGGACGACAGCCTGGCGCGCGTGCGCATAGACCGTGACCTCACACGCCTGATCGACAACCTGCGCAGCGATGACCCGGCGGTATACGGCAGCATCGACCCCCAGGACACCTTGCAACTGCTGACCACCTACGGCAATTGGCCAACAGAGAAGTCACTGTGCTTTCTCGACAGTCGCGGCCGGGTCACCTGGACCTTTGGCGACCCGAGCAAACCCATGGTGCAAATTCATGAAGCGCAGCTGAAAAACGGAGATTTGCTCAAGGCCGTCCTCCAAAGCCTGACGCCGGATGAGTTGCGTATTCAATTCGGCGAACGCATCGGCGACCCGCAGTTGAGCCTGGAAGTGCGCACGCAACAACTGCGTGAAAAACTGGCGCAGGGTGCCGAACGCCAACGTGCGGCTTTGTTCGACTCCCGTTATGGCGCGCTGCCCTCTGCCACAACGCATTACGCGCGGCAGATTCAACACACTGCGGCCGGCCTGCCCATCGGTGTGGCACAACGACTGGCAGGCGACGCCAGCGGCGCTGAACTCGACATCCTCGACCAGCGCCGCACGCCACCACGCCTGGCCCAACTGGCCCAGGCCGCCCTGGATGAGCTGCGTCTGAACCGGGCCTATGAAGGCCTGTATCTCGACTCACAAAACAGTGTCGACACCGATCGGCTGAGCCTCAACTCGCTGCGGCTGCAACCCGGATGGTCGGATCAAATCCGGCTGGACGCACGCCACCGCAGCCTCGAAGGAACCTTGTGGAACAGCATCGGCCCGGCTGACGCACCGATCCAGCGCACACTGGTGCGCCTGGACTCCGGCCTGTACGTGCCCCATGAAGGCAGTCTTGCCTTGTCAGGGGAGATCGACCTGTACCGCGCGATCCTCCATGCCCTGCCTGATGCGCAACGCCGGGCGTTGAACATCGATATCCACGACGGCCCCGAGCTGCGAAGACGCCTGGCGCAGCACCCCTTGCCACGCGAAGTGTTGCGCGCCCAGACGGACACTCCCCATTCGCACACCCTGCGCATCGAAACCCTGCGCCTGCTCGGCAATACCGAAGGTTACGCCGCAGAACCCGTGGCCCCGACCTTGCCTGCAACGCCGTTACAGCGCGCGCGCAGCCTGTTTCCGATCCTGAATGAGCAACAAGCCCAACAGTTGCTCGACCACTTGGCTGCGACTCCCGACGACGCAAGCGCGGCACTCGCCTTGCTGGAAGCCGAATACCAGAGCCTGGACACGTCGCTGGCGACCTGGCAAGGCACACTGCCCTCGCAGCATCCCGACACGGGCACACCCCTGAGTGCAAGCCGGCGTCGCTATGAGCGGCAAAACCGCGCGCATATCGCCGAGCAAGTGCGACGCTGCTGGCGTCGGGAAACCGAGATCGACAACCACTACGAGGACCCGGCGCGCGATGGCTTCACGCTGCGTTTGGGCTGGCCGACCCTCGGCGAACTGCCGACACTCGACCAACCGCTGATACACGTCTCTTCCCTCTCGGTGATCGGTGCCGAAGGCACACTGGGGGTTGCGCGCTTTATCGAAGCCTTTCCACGCCTGCGTCACCTGGAAATCAGGGACATTCCCCTCGGCGACCTTCCGGCCTCAATCGACAACCTGGCCCATCTGCGCATCTTGAGCCTGGAAAACTGCCGCATCACCCTCAGTGCAAACAGCGCCGCACGCCTGGCTGCCCTGAGCGACCTGCAAGGGCTCAACCTGCATCAGAACCCCCTGGGGCGAGTGCCAGACCTTCAAGCCATGCGCGACCTGCAAGACCTGGACCTGTCCGAGACGGGCATTGGGCATATGCCCGCGGGCCTGCTCAACCTGCTTGATCTGGAGACCGTCTTTTTGAGCGGCAACCAGTTGCGTGAGTTGCCGCCGGCGCTGTTCGAACTATCACCTGCCGCCAGCCGGCGTTTTGATCTTTCGGGCAACCCGTTCTCGCAGCCCACACTGGAGCGCATCAAAACGTACTACCAACAGCATGGCAGCTGCTTCGAAGCCGACGCTGCCGAAGTCGACCAACGGGATGCGCGCCAGCTGTATCCTTCCCTCACTCACGACGCCATCAATCAATTCATCTTCAGCCTGCCGGGAGACATCGAGGCAGGACGGCGCGAACTGGCACGGCTGGCTGAAGAGCTGGAGACTTTGCTGGGGGAATTGGCAGAGTGGTCGAATAACCCAGGCCTCGGCGAGCTCGAACACGCCAGGCGTCAGTCACTGCACGGCGTGCTGGAACGCAGTTGGCGTCGGGAAACACCCCAGGATACTCGCCTGATCCATGCATTGAGCTTGCCCCCCGCCCTGGCTGGCGATCTGCCGGCGCTGAGTGCGCAGTTCAACCACATCGGTTACCTGAGCCTTGAAGGCAACGGCATCGCCTTACACCCGCACACCTTTCTCAAGAGCTTCGCGGCACTGGACATTCTCAACATCCAAGACGCCCACCTGGGGGACATTCCGGCCTCGACCTTCGACTTGCCCAAGCTCACGCACTTGGGCCTGCCACGTTGCGGTATCACCCTGTCGCAGGCCAGCCGCACTGCACTGGCAGGCATGACACGCCTGGAGCATCTGGACCTGTCCAACAACCCTCTGGGCCTTGTGGTGGACTTTCAGCGCCTGGCCAACTTGAACGATGTTTCATTGCAAGACACCGGCCTGCGGGAAGTGCCTCCGGGCTTGTTGACCCAGAACCGCCCGATGTCCATCAACCTCAGCCACAACGCCATTACCGAGCTGCCGGATGCCAGCTTCAGGCTGCCTGCAACTGTCACTCACCGCTTCAACCTTTATGCCAACCCGCTGTCGCGTGCCAGCCTGGACCTGATCAAAGCCTACTGCCAACGCACTGGTGAATACTTCAACGCCCAAAGCCCGGCGGCCGAACGTGCAAGGGTCGAGGCGCTCTACCCTCTGCTGCTGGAAAACGAAGCTGACCGGTTTGTCTTCAGGCTACCCGGGCACATGGATGAACTCGCCTCCCACCTGACGCACCTTGAGAGCGAGTATGAACAGCTGACGACTGACCTGGAGCATTGGGCCCTGGACGTACCCCAACGCCATCCCGTACTGGACATTCCGCTGGATGAAGACACTCAAGCCCGGGAACAGCTGAAACGGCGTGACTTCAAGACACTTCTGGAGCAGGCATGGCGCCGCGAAAGCGCAGAAGATGATGAGAGCCTCGACGATGAACTCACCCACAGCCTGAACCTCGACACACCGATCATGGGCGAGTTGCCCCGGCTGAGTGCACGCCTTGAACATATCTCACGTTTCGAATTTACCGGCGACGGCACAACAACGTCAGTGGATGGCACGTTGAAGTGTTTTCCAAACCTGCAGACGCTGAATATGCGGGGTTGCCGGCTGCAAGCCCTGCCCAGTGCGCTGTACAACCTGCCGAAACTGTCCAGCCTGGAACTGAATGAGTGCGCTATCACCTTGACGGCAGACAGCGCGCGCGCCATTGCGGACTTGAGTGCCATGGAGTTTCTCGACCTGAGCGACAACCCACTGACCCTGGCGCCCGACGTCAGCGGCATGAACCAGTTGGTGGCGCTGCATTTGCGCGCTACCCACATCAGCACGGTGCCCACGGGCGTGTTCCAACTGGAAAACCTGCAAACCCTGGACCTGAGCGACAACCTCATTACGCAAATTCCGCCCGACCTGCTGGAAATGATCCCCGTGTTTCACGATGACAGCGACCTGAGCAGCAACCCGCTGTCGCCAGAAAGCCTTGGCTTGCTCAGGCGCTATTTCCAGCGCACGGGCAACGAATTTCAGGTGATCGAGGCCACGCAGGACGAACACGGCAATCCACTGCCGTCGCCCCAGGCTCAGACCCAGGAGGAGTGAACCCGCTCAACCGCGCTCGGCGGGTACCGAGGACAATTCGAACGGGCTGCTGCTGCGGCGCTGGTTGCGGTCTTCGCGGGGGGTGGCGCCGAAGAAGTTGCGGTAGGCGCTGGAGAAATGCGGCCCCGAGGAGAAGCCGCACGACAGGCCGATCTGGATGATCGACTTGCTGGTTTGCATGAGCATCTGGCGCGCCTTGTTCAGGCGCAGTTCCAGGTAATACTGGCTGGGGACGCGGTTGAGGTATTGCTTGAAGATGCGCTCGAGTTGTCGTCGCGACACGCACACGTGCTGGGCGATTTCGTCGGTGGTCAGCGGCTCTTCAATATTGGCTTCCATCAGCAACACGGCCTGGGTCAGCTTCGGATGGCTGGAACCCAGGCGGTTTTGCAGCGGGATACGCTGGCGCTCGCCGCCTTCGCGGATGCGCTCGACCACCAGTTCTTCGGAGACGGCGCCGGCCAGTTCGGCGCCATGATCACGAGCCAGTACTGCCAGCAGCAGGTCGAGCACCGACATGCCACCGCAGGCGGTGAGGCGGTCACGGTCCCAGTCGAACAGGTGGCTGGTGGCGATAACCTTGGGGAAGCGTTCGGCGAAATCATCCTGCCACCGCCAGTGCACCGCAGCGCGGTAGCCGTCGAGCAGGCCGAGCTGGGCCAGCGGGTAGACCCCCGCCGACAGGCCGCCGATCACACAACCGGCGCGCACCAACTGCTTGAGCGCGGTGCTCAGTTGCGAAGCGATGACGGTGGGCGGTTCGTCTGCCAGCAGGAACAGCTTCTGGAAACCTTCCAGCTTGCCGGCCCACGGCTCGCCCGGCAGTTGCCAGGCGCCGTCGGTGGCGGGCTCGGCGAGCAGGAACGACAGCTCGTAGACCACCTCCGGATGCACCCGCTGGGCAACGCGCAAGGCCTCCTCAGCCAGCGCAAGCGTCAGGGCTTTTGTGCTGGGCCAAATCAGGAAACCAATTTTATGGGCGGTCATGGAGTGCTATCCGAAGCCTGAAACAGTAAAGAAGACAAAGGCCAATGCTAGCCCGGAAACCCAAACAAATCTCAAATCAAACAGAGATCAAAGGTGGGAGCTGGCTTGCCTGCGATGGCGGTGGGTCAGTGAATACATCTGTTTCTGATAGACCGCTATCGCAGGCAAGCCAGCTCCCACAGGAATCGAGGCCAGCTTTAGAGCTGTGAAGCATGCACTACTTCAGTGCACAAAAGCAGCCTTGATTATTTCAAACTGCCGGACAAGAACTGCTGCAAACGCTCGGACTGCGGGTTCACCAGCACTTCACGCGGGTTGCCACGCTCTTCAACAATGCCTTTGTGCAAGAACACCAACTGGTTCGACACTTCACGGGCAAAGCCCATTTCGTGGGTCACCACCACCATGGTGCGGCCTTCCTGGGCCAGGTCCTGCATCACCTTGAGCACTTCACCGACCAACTCCGGGTCGAGCGCCGAGGTGGGCTCATCGAACAGCATCACCTCAGGCTCCATCGCCAGGGCACGCGCAATCGCCACGCGCTGCTGCTCGCCACCGGACATGTGGCCGGGGAACGCATCTTTACGGTGACCCACGCCGACTTTGGCCAGGTAATGCTCGGCCTTTTCACGGGCCTCTTTCTTCGACACGCCCAGCACGTGCACCGGGGCTTCCATCACGTTTTCCAGCGCGGTCATGTGCGACCACAGGTTGAAATGCTGGAACACCATGGACAGGCGCGAACGCATACGCTGCAGCTGCTTGGGGTCGGCAGCCTTCATGGCGCCGTCCTTGTTGGCCACCAGTTTCAGCTCTTCGTTGTTGAGCAGAATCTTGCCGGCGTGGGGTTGCTCCAGCAGGTTGATGCAGCGCAAAAAGGTACTTTTGCCCGAACCACTGGAACCGATGATGCTGATCACATCACCGGCCGCGGCGGCCAGGGACACACCTTTGAGCACTTCATGACTGCCATAGCGTTTATGCAGGTCTTGGACTTCAAGTTTGTACATGCGGTCGGTTCTCACAAAAACAGGTGGTCAGTCGTTGAGCAAGCGCCCGTGACGCAGCGCTTCGCGCCCCGCCACCTTGGCCAGCCAGAAACCCGCTTGGGCATAACGTAGCCGTTCAACGGCAAACAACACCCCGGACGTGCCCGCGCAGACAATGCTCACGCGGTCGGTCAGGGGATCAATCACTTCAAAAATCGGCTCGCCTTTTTCGATCACATCACCCGCCTTACGCAGGTAACTGATCACGCCGGCGTGAGGTGCAAACAGCAACTCGGTGCCCTCGAAGGGCAAGCCTTCGCACGGTTCGTGTTGCGGCGCAGGCCACTCACCTTTGATCAGGCCCTGCTCGGCCAGGAACGCCAGAATGCCTTCGGCGTGGAAGATCGCTTCATCGCGGCCAGTGTCCGCCTGACCACCCAACTCCAGCGTAGTCGCCAGGCACGCCAGCGGGACTTGCGCCTCGGGGAACGCCTGGGACAGACGCAACCACGGCAGCGAGCAGGCTTCATCGAACGAACTGCCGCCGGAGTCTTCCGCCAGCAGGCCGACCTTCACGTTCAAATGTGCGGACAGCGAGCGCCACTGCGGCCAGTGCTGGGGCAATGCGTACATGTGCAGCGCGGCTTCGGCGTCGCAATGCAGATCGAGCACGATGTCAGCGGTGCAGGCGTGGCTCAGCAAGATGCGTTGCATGCCTTGCAACTGGCTGCTCGGCTCGGGCAATGCTTGCAGCGCATCGCTCATCGCCTGGCGGATCATGCGCACGTTGGCGTGGGGATCATCCCCCAGCTTGTCCTTGAGCCGCTCGGCCACCGGCTCGCTCAACTCGACGAAATCACGGTTGAAATTCTTGCCGCTGCCGATCTCGAAACGCCCCTGGTGGCTGCCTTGCAGCAACTGCCCCAGGCCCATCGGGTTAGCCACCGGCACCAACTCGATCACGCCATTGAGGCCGCCCTGCTGTTCCAGCTCGGTGAGGCGTTTTTTCAGCTCCCACGCGGCGCGCATCCCCGGCAATTCATCGGCGTGCAGGCTGGCCTGGATATAGGCCTTGCGCTCGCCACTGCCGAAACGGAACACGCTCAGCTGGCGCTCGCAGCCCAGGTGACCCCAGGGCAACAGGTGATCGATACGTTCCATATCAGTGCTTCCGTGGAGCCAGGTAGCTCAGCCAGCGGCCTTCGGCCATCTTGAACAAGCGCACCAGGATGAAGGTCAGGCACAGGTAGAACACGCCGGCGGTGATGTAGGCTTCGAACGGCAGGTAGAACTGGGCATTCACCGTGCGCGCGGCACCGGTGATGTCGATCAGGGTGACGATGGAGGCCAGGCTGGTGGTCTGCAGCATCATGATCACTTCGTTGCTGTACTGCGGCAGTGCGCGGCGCAGGGCCGACGGCAGCAGGATGCGGCGGTACAGCTTGTAGCGCGACATGCCCATGGCCTTGGCCGCTTCGATCTCGCCATTGGGCGTGGCCTTGAGGCTGCCCGCAATGATCTCGGCGGTGTAGGCGCTGGTGTTGATCGCAAACGCCAGGCACGCACAGAACGTCGCGCTGGACAGCAGCGGCCACAGGAAGCTTTCGCGCACGGCGTCGAACTGGGCCAGGCCGTAGTAGATCAGGAACAGCTGCACCAGCATCGGGGTGCCGCGGATCACGTAGGTGAACAGCCAGGCCGCACCGTTGACCACCGGCTGTTTGGACACGCGCATCAAGCCCAGGGGCAAGGCGGCGAGCAGGCCGAAGAACAGCGAGATGGCGAGCAGTTTCAGGGTGGTCAACAAGCCGCCGAGGTACAGCGGCATGGCGTCCCAAATGACGTTGTAGTCGAAGATCATAGATCAGCCGCCCTTACGCCTACCGAGTAGCGCTTCTCAAGATGACGCAAGGCCAACAACGAGACGCTGGTGATCACCAGGTACATCGCCGCCACTGCGAGGAAGAAGGTAAAAGGCTCGCGGGTGGCGTCTGCCGCCTGCTTGGCCTTGAACATCATGTCTTGCAGGCCCACCACCGAAATCAGCGCGGTGGCCTTGGTCAGTACCAGCCAGTTGTTGGTGAAGCCAGGGATCGCCAGCCGAATCATCTGCGGCACCATCACCCGGAAGAACACCTGGAACGGGCTCATGCCATACGCCATGCCGGCTTCGGCCTGGCCCTTGGGAATGGCCATGAAGGCGCCACGGAAGGTTTCCGAGAGGTAGGCGCCAAAGATGAAACCCAGGGTGCCGATACCGGCGGCCAAGGGGTTCAAGTCGATATAGTCGTCGTAGCCGAGCATCGGCGCGACGCGGTTGAGCAGGTCCTGACCGCCGTAGAAAATCAGCAGGATCAGCACCAGGTCCGGGATCCCACGGATCACGGTGGAGTACAGGTCACCCAGCCAGGCCAACCAGCGCACCGGCGACAGGCGTAACGCGACCCCGATCAGACCCAGAACAATGGCCAAGGCCATGGACGACAAGGCGAGCTGAAGCGTCAACCATGCGCCATCGAGGATGACGGCCCCGTAGCCTTTCAACATGATTCAGGTCCTCGAAAAGGGGGATGAAAAAATGGCGCAAACCTCAGGAATTCTGTTGCTTGCGCCATTGCGGACAGACAGCTGCGACGAGTTACTTAGGGTCAGCGCCGTAAATATCGAAGTCGAAGTATTTGTCCTGGATTTTCTTGTATTCGCCGTTGGCACGGATCGCCGCGATGGCCGCGTTGATCTTGTCCAGCTCGGCCTTGTCGCCTTTGCGTACAGCGATACCGATGCCGTCACCGAAGTACTTGGCGTCGGTGAACTGTGGGCCCACGAACGCGTAGCCTTTACCGGCCGGGGTTTTCAGGAAGCCGTCTTGCAGCAGGGTAGCGTCGGCCACGGTGCCGTCGAGGCGACCGGCTTCCACGTCCAGGTAGATTTCGTTCTGCGAGCTGTAAGGCACAACGGTGGCGCCTTTCGGAGCCAGCACTTCCTTGGCGAAACGGTCGTGGATCGAACCGCGCTGCACGCCGATCTTCTTGCCTTTGAGTTCATCCAGGCTGTCGCTGACGGTGGTGCCTTCCTTCATCACCAGCTGCGCTGGGCTCAGGTAGTAGCGGTTGGTGAAGTCCACGGACTTCTTGCGGTCGTCAGTGATGGACATGGACGACAGGATCGCGTCGATCTTGCGCACTTTCAGCGCAGGGATCAGGCCGTCGAACTCTTGCTCGACCCATACACACTTGACCTTCATCTCTGCGCACAGGGCGTTGCCGATGTCGTAGTCAAAACCCACGATGCTGCCATCCGGCGCCTTCGAGGCAAACGGAGGGTAAGCCGCTTCGATACCAATCTTCAGGGGCTTCTCATCAGCGAAAGCCTGCATGGACAGCACGGACAGCGCCAGGGCGCCCAACAGCACGAGTTTCTTCATCTTGGGACTCCATCGGTATAGGGCAAAAAGCAGTATGAGCCGGGGCCCACGATGCGACTTAAGTGAAACCGAATAGCGGTGCTGCGTCCTACGCGGGCTATACACCTGCGACGACGAGCGAGTGATCGGCATTCTAACGACAGGCCGGAAGCCGATATTTCCTCAATGCGACAACAATTTACAGAAGCACTGAGAAAGCGGTTCCAGCACATTGACAGTCCCTGAATTTTATGCAGAGACAAAAGATATTAAACCTGTTGATGCTGCAAATTGCGGGCCTATTATTCGCAAACCCTTCTAGCACGGCAAGTCTGGCGTTTAATCTTATTTCTGGGAGTGTCTGGAATGGGGTTTTTCGGGGCAAAGGCGTAGCACATTGCCTCATGATTGGGCGTGGGGTTACACATTCAGGGCCGGCGGTAACATTCGGAAACTTCCCACAAGGGAAACCGATATTTATTGGCCTCTGCGTTGAGTAAGGCCGTCAGACAGCTCACCGACCTTGATTTGAAATGCACGCCAACTGTGGGAGCTGGCTTGCCTGCGATGAGGGTGTATCAGACATAGGTGGGCTAACTGACAGATTGCCATCGCAGGCAAGCCAGCTCCCACAGTGAACCGGTTTCTTCAGTGGTAGTGAACTGCGCCTCACAAAAAAGCCCCACCCGGCTTACACCGAATGGGGCTTTATCAGACCAGTCTCGCTTTACGCGACGTTCATGGTCTTGTGCGTTTCAATCAAATGCGCCACCACGCCCGGATCGGCCAGCGTGGAAATATCGCCCAACCCGTCATATTCCGCCGTGGCGATCTTGCGCAAGATACGCCGCATGATTTTCCCCGAACGCGTCTTCGGCAAGCCCGGCGCCCACTGGATTACATCCGGCGAGGCAATCGGCCCGATCTCCTTGCGCACCCAGTTCTTCAGCTCCAGGCGCAGCGCTTCGTTCGGTTCCTCACCGTTCTTGAGGGTGACATACACATAGATGCCCTGCCCCTTGATGTCATGGGGCACGCCGACCACCGCCGCCTCGGCGACTTTCGGGTGGGCGACCATGGCGCTTTCAATCTCGGCGGTGCCCATGCGGTGGCCGGACACGTTCAGCACGTCGTCCACACGCCCGGTGATCCAGTAGTAACCGTCCTCGTCACGGCGCGCACCGTCACCGGTGAAGTACATGCCACGGAAGGTCTTGAAGTAGGTGTCGACAAAGCGGTCATGGTCGCCGTACAGCGTACGCGCCTGGCCAGGCCACGAATCGAGGATCACCAGGTTACCCTCGGCCGCCCCTTCGATCAGGTTGCCCAGGTTATCCACCAGCGCCGGCACCACGCCGAAGAACGGCCGTGCCGCCGACCCCGGCTTGAGCGCATGGGCACCCGGCAGCGGGCTCATCATGTTGCCGCCGGTTTCGGTCTGCCACCAGGTATCGACAATCGGGCAACGGGATTGGCCGACATTCTTGTAGTACCAGTCCCAGGCTTCCGGGTTGATCGGCTCACCCACCGACCCCAGCAGGCGCAGGCTGCTGCCATCGGCGCCTTCCACGGCAGCGGTGCCGGAAGCCATCATCGCGCGGATGGCGGTCGGCGCGGTGTAGAGGATGTTGACCTTGTGCTTGTCGACGATCTTCGCCACCCGGGTGATGTCCGGGTAGTTCGGCACACCTTCGAACAGCAAGGTGGTCGCGCCGTTGGCCAGCGGGCCGTAGACGATATAGGTGTGGCCGGTGACCCAGCCGACGTCGGCGGTGCACCAGTAGATTTCGCCCGGGCGGTAGTCGAACACGCGCTCGTGGGTCAGGGCTGCGTAGAGCAGGTAGCCGCCGGTGGTGTGCTGCACGCCCTTGGGCTTGCCGGTGGAACCGGAGGTGTACAGGATGAACAACGCTTCTTCGGCGCCCATCTCTTTGGGCGCGCACACGGTGCCCGCCACTTTCATCAGGTCTTCGTACCAGATGTCGCGATGCTGGTTCCACTTGATGTTGCCATTGGTGCGCTTGCACACGATGACTTTCTGGATGCTGTTGGTTTCCGGGTTGGTCAGGGCATCGTCGACGTTGGCCTTGAGCGGAATCTTCTTACCGGCGCGGATGCCTTCGTCAGCCGTGATCACCACCTTCGACCGACAGTCGATGATGCGACCGGCCAAGGCTTCCGGCGAAAAGCCACCAAACACCACGGAATGGATCGCACCGATGCGGGTACACGCCAGCATGGCGACCACGGCTTCGGGGATCATCGGCATATAGATAGTCACCACGTCGCCGCGGTGCACATCCTGGCCGCGCAGGGCGTTGGCGAACTTGCAGACTTCTTCATGCAGCTCGCGGTAGGTGATGGTGCGGCTTTCGGAAGGGTCGTCGCCCTCCCAGATGATGGCTGCCTGATCGCCACGCTCGGCGAGGTGACGGTCCAGGCAGTTGTAGGAAACGTTCAGGGTGCCATCGGCAAACCATTTGATGTCGACATGGTGATCGTCGAAAGAGGTCTGCTTCACCGCGGTGAAAGGCTTGACCCAGTCAAGGCGCTTGGCTTGCTCGCGCCAGAAACCGTCGGGGTTGACCACCGACTGCTGGTACATGGCCTTGTAGGTCGCCTCGTCGGTCAGCGTGTTGGCTGCTACTTCGGGGCGAACGGGGTACAGGGAAGCCGCACTCATCTTTCTTACCTCGGTGACAATAGTTGTTTTTGTATGCCCTGTTGTAGCCGGGGCTGCCCCATAGAACCATTCGACGATGGTAGTAACAAGCCCCTACATTTTGCCCTGCTATGTGCGTTTGCGGCTCTGGCCCGCAGCCCGTGGCGCTTTGCGCCTTGATGAAAAAAGCTTTACCACGGGATTGTTACAAAAACCGCCAATAGTGTTTATCAAAAGCACGGGTATATGAATATAACCCACACGCCTAAAATTCATTCCGTCAACGCGACACTGTGATTAACAACGCAACAGCCCCCACGAAGGCAACGTTAATCCGAACTTTCCAATCCCAAGTTACACACGTGGCCTCACAAGGGCCCCGTGACCCACTTCGACCTCAATAAGGTAAATAGAGAAATGAAAGCTTTAGTAGTTATGGCCCTCAGCAGCTTGTGCGCCACCGCCGCCCTGGCCGACGAGGCCGCGACTGACGTAGCTGGCCGCAATACCCCGATCGTTGAAGACTACACTTACAGCACCCACTTGGACGTCGCCAAAGTATTGTCCATGAGTACCATCCCGGAAGTTTGCCAAGTTGTACCGGTACAAATGGAATATGAAGATTCGCAAGGCCAACGCCACATTCTTAACTACCAAGTCATGGGCAATGGTTGCTCTAACGGCTAATAACTTCTCAAGTTTGCTCTAAACCCGGATCTTGGCCGCCGCAAGAAATCGTTCTTGCGGCCAAGAACCTTCCCCTGAAATACCCCTATCCCAATGTGGGAGCTGGCTTGCCTGCGATGGCGGTAGCCGCCACACCTTTGCAATCAGCTACAACCCCTCCTCCAGCCCCAACAAAATACCTCCACCGCCCGTCACCCCGCCAAACCCCTGCAAACCCTCACTCTGGCTCAGATAGCAGGCTTTTTGTCTGTGATCCGTAACCATCCGCCCCAACACAAGCGCGTTTTTTTCCCCTACAATGCGCGGGTAAATCGGGCCTGCAATATCCCTTTACACCGGGATGAAGAGCCAGACCTGAGGCCTCCGCGCAAGCTTGCACCGACCGCTGCGCACCTCAAGCCTCAAGCAGAGCACCCGTAACCCAATTACGTTTAATGCGTGCGCTAGCTGCAACAAACGATTCCTTAAGATCCACCGCGGCCTCAGGGCCGTGTGAACACCCAACCATCCGGTTTCACACGGGCACCTTTGAGCCCTCACGCAGGAGACGACACGTCATGCTGAGCTGGGACGAATTCGACAAAGAAGAAGAAGGCGAAGTAGCCACCAAAGGCGCCAACGCCGGCCACGCCACCGAAGCCAACATGGACCGCCTCGACGGTGCCGGCGCCGCTGCCGCCATCGAAGCCCGCGCCGTCACCGCCAGTGACTCCGCCGCCATCGTGCGCGCCAAGGCCGCCCTTGACAGCCTCGACGTCGCCGAAGGCCTCGCCGAACTCGAAGGCGCCTCCGCCCGCGTCGCCGTTGACGAAAAGCGCATGATCAACTGCCGCGCCGACCTCAACCAACTTGTGCCGTTCAAGTACGACTGGGCCTGGCAAAAGTACCTCGACGGCTGCGCCAACCACTGGATGCCGCAAGAGGTCAACATGACCGCCGACATCGCCCTGTGGAAAAACCCCGAAGGCCTGACCGACGACGAACGTCGCATCGTCATGCGCAACCTCGGCTTCTTCTCCACCGCCGACTCCCTGGTTGCCAACAACCTGGTGCTGGCCGTGTACCGCCTGATCACCAACCCAGAGTGCCGCCAGTACATCCTGCGCCAGGCCTTCGAAGAAGCGATCCACACCCACGCCTACCAGTACTGCATCGAATCGCTGGCCATGGATGAAGGCGAGATCTTCAACATGTACCACGAGATCCCATCCGTCGCTAAGAAAGCGGCCTGGGGCCTGAAGTACACCCGTTCGATCTCCGATCCGAAGTTCGAAACCGGTACCGTCGACACCGACAAAGAACTGCTGCGCAACCTGGTCGCCTACTACTGCGTTTTGGAAGGCATCTTCTTCTACTGCGGCTTCACCCAGATCCTCTCCATGGGCCGTCGCAACAAAATGACCGGCGTGGCCGAGCAGTTCCAGTACATCCTGCGCGACGAATCGATGCACCTGAACTTCGGTATCGACGTGATCAACCAGATCAAAATCGAAAACCCACACCTGTGGGATGCCGAGATGAAGGAAGAAGCGACCCAGATGATCCTGCAAGGGACTCAGCTGGAGATTGAATATGCCCGCGATACCATGCCGCGTGGGGTGCTGGGGATGAATGCGGCGATGATGGAAGACTATCTGAAGTTCATCGCTAACCGTCGTTTGTCGCAGATTGGCTTGAAGGAAGAGTACCCAGGCACGACCAACCCGTTCCCGTGGATGAGCGAGATCATGGACTTGAAGAAAGAGAAGAATTTCTTTGAGACTCGGGTGATTGAGTATCAGACGGGTGGGGCGTTGAGCTGGGATTGATGATATCATAATGCCATGATATAAAGAGCCGCCTATATGGCTGTTGGGAAGCTAATTATAGAAGCCTCGCATATGCGGGGCTTCTTTTTACATGTGATTTTTTTTCAGGGACGCGATGAAAACTCTCACTTTAATATTAGGTAACGGCGTCACAATTGACCTAATGAGCCACCTTAAACTAGCTGAGCAAATAAACGTAAGAAATTTATTCGCACGAGGCGATGAAATTGAGTGGCCGAGCCATAATGGCTTTTCAGGTTTTCTAACCTATAAAAACTGCCCAAACTTGGTCAGCTTAGGGATCACACCAAACACCCCACCAGAAACCGCAGCAATTATTTTCGAAAAAATCATAACTTGCGCAAACTTTTACTCTTATCGTTCAAAGAACCAGAGCGACGAAGAGAAAAACATTTACATAAGAGCATATCTAGAGCTGGTAGAGTACTTAAGAAGCCTTTTCATTTGGTATGATAAAATTTTCGTTGAAAGCGACTGGAAAAAAAATATAAGTACGTGGAACTGGCTTAACTTCCTAAAATCAGCTCAAAAAAAATATGAAAAAATAAACATAATCACTCTAAACTACGACATTTACCTCGAACGCATACTAAAAAATGAGGGAATTGAATTTCAAACGAGTCAAATAGATAAAGAGCAGGGAAAAAAAATAACCATATTCAAGCCGCACGGTTCAATTAGCTTTGTATCCTCGGTAGAGCCAACACAAACCGAAACAATGCCTGATTATTTTATTTCCTACAAATTCAAAGACCCCCTCACTCCATCCGACATAAAAACATCATATGAAGATCTAGAACAAAAAAGACTCATAAATACCATTATACCTCCTTATGGAGATTCGACTAGATACCAGCAAAGCTGGTCCAGACTCATATTAGAAAAAGCAATTGCCAGCGCAAAGAACTCGGAAACCATAATAATATCTGGGATTTCTTATTGGCACGTTGATCGCCTTGAAGTTGATAAAATACTGCTTTCGGCGGAAGAGGATTGCAATATCACAAAAATAAACCCATCCTCCAACCCGATTTTTGACGCAGTATTACAAAGTAGATTTTCAAGATACCAACAATATCGCAGCAGCTCCATTCTTCAGGAATTGATAAAATGAGTCGATTAAAACGAGAAAGCGCGTCCATTAGCATTTCAGAATTTTATGAAAACCATTTACTTAATAAATATAACTACGATCCTGTCTACCAGAGAAAAAGTGTTTGGACGGATGAAAAACGTGCATTCCTAATAGATAGCATACTGAAAAACTTCCCAATTCCACCAATTTTTCTACACCAAAAAATTGATGAAGACACAGGAAAAACAAGCTTTGACATTGTCGATGGGAAACAGAGACTTACCGCCCTTACAATGTTCATAAGAAATGAGCTTGCTGTAAGTAGCGAGCTAGATCAAAACGATGAAATTTCAGGTTTACTATTCAGCGAAATTGAAGGAAACCTTTCCGAATACAAAAAAGCTTTCTGGCGCTATAGAATTCCAATAGAGCTAATCGACTCGGACGATTCATCACTCATCGATGAGATTTTCGACCGACTGAATCGAAACGGTGAAAAACTAAATGGGCAAGAACTCAGAAAAGCAAAGTATTACAACACTCCATTACTTAAGCTCGTAGAAAAAATTGCAAACACTAACCCATTTTGGATTAAACGCCTCGAAACGGCTACAGACCGAAACAGAATGGAAGATCATGAATTCATATCAGAATTAATTTTTGTTATCGCCGAGGACAAGCTATTCGGCTCAAATCAAGAGACGATTGATCAGAAATATGAAACCTATTCGGTCAAAACTTCAGAATGGGTTGACAGAATAGAACCTCAGTTTAACAAGGCGACTGCTGCTCTCGAGAGACTAAACTTAAAATATGAAGATCTCCGTATTACAGGCGTAAGTCACTTATTCGGACTTTGGTCATTTGTTGTTGACCAAATGGGGAAAAACAACAGAGCTCTACCAAAACGAAAAATCAATAATTTCTATAAAATATTACGCAGCGATCCTACAAGTAACCAGTACGTTCTAGAGTATAAAAAGAGCATGAGCTCTGGAACTAAAGAAGTAACTCAACGCAATAGAAGAAGACAAGCCCTGATTGACTATGTAGAAAACTAAAAGCACAAAATTTATTTAGCACCTTTTTGGCAAACACCTAAAACCTAGAAAAGTAAGCCCTAAATCCAACAGGGCTTACTTATAAAACACGGCTCTCACCAACCTTAACGTTCATACCCTCATAATAATACACCTCTACATTTCAAGCTAGAGCAGCAAACTTCCAAAAAATACAAGACACATACCTTACCGCCTATTGCCAAACTTAGAAAAGCTCATTAAACAACACCAAATTTACGCACAACCCCATTCTAATATTACAAACCAAATCCTTATAAAAATACACCCAACACTTAGCCAATACACCCCATTAAATCTTATTTACTAAAAACAAAGTCGACGGCAGACATTGGAGCAAGGCGTACCTATCGTTAACATCTGACCTCTCGAAGACACTCAATGAAAATATTTAGGAGACAGCATATTTAGCCTTATTCAAAAACAACTCCACTTTCTAGGCTTTCACGATAACTGAGTCCGACCTGCAAGCAAGAAATTTCGTAGACTCCATAGCGGCCAATTGTTCAGAGTCTTTACGCTCAGCGATTAAATGGACACTATTAAAAGCAAAACGGGTCGAAATTACGCCAAACTGGCAGTTGCGGTAGAGGTGTATTTGAAGACGCTGACTAGGTGAAAGAGTGGCCAGACTTTCAACAAAGCACTTGATAACCATTTTTTGCTTGAAGACCCGATGGCAAGCGGTGTGAAGGGTACTATTGAGTTTCGCATGCAAAATATCTCCACCGTGCTCGACCGGATGGGGTTGGAGCGCATCGTAGGCTACAAGCCTGCGAAGAACGTGGGCACAGGCGTTGAGCTGCGCATCCGACAGGTGCTCAATGCCCAGGGTGTTTTTGAATCGGATGACACCGCCCAAACCGCCGATGAGCAAACGCTCATCCGCCGCGCGTCCAAGCTACAGAAGCAAACCTTCCATAAAGTACCTGACGGCATCGTGCAGCCGCAGAAGGTCGCCACCGTGAGCACCTCCTTCGTTCGCGACCCGAAGGTGCGCGCCTGGGTGCTAAAAGAAGCCAAGGGCATTTGCGAAGGCTGCAACACCAACGCGCCGTTTGAGGTCGATGGCCAGCCATTTCTTGAAGTACATCACGTCAAGCACCTCGCCCAGAAGGGTTCGGATCGCATCACCAATGCTGTAGCCTTGTGCCCCAATTGCCATCAGCGTTGTCACCGGTCGAGCGATCGGGAGGCTTTCACCGCCGCGCTTTACTCTAAAATCGAAAGATTGATACGCGAGTAAACGCCTGCTGTCACAGCTGATGCATCACCCCATTGATTAGATAGGACCGAGGCCCCCCGTGAACCCAGACATGCTCGAAGCCGGCCCCGCTGACGCCAAAGTACTCTCCGTCTTTGACTTCGACGGCACCCTGACCCACCACGACAGTTTTGTGCCCTTCCTCAAGTTCGCCTTCGGCCCTGGGGAGTTTTACGGCCGGATGCTCAAGCTGGCAGTGCCGGGGTTGCGTTTTTTGGTGCGGCAGATCAGCCGGGATGAGTTGAAGGCGCAGTTGATCCGCACTTTTATGACGGGGGTGGAGAAGGCGTGGGTTCAGCAAAAGGCGCAGGCGTATTGCCAGAAGACGTGGCCACGGTTGATGCGGCCGACGGGCTTGCAGTCGGTGGCGGATGAGGTGAAGTCCGGCGCGGTGGTGACGCTGTGTTCGGCGTCGCCGGCGTTGGTGTTGCAGCCGTTTGCGGATCGGCTGGGGATCAAGTTGATTGGCACTGAGCTTGAGGTGGTCGACGGGGTGTTGACCGGCAAGCTCACCGGGAATAATTGCCGGTGTGAGAACAAGGTGCTGCGGCTTGAGGCGGTGTATGGGGATTTGGGCGAGTATCGGCTCAGGGCCTGGGGCGATACGCGTGGGGATCGGGAGTTGTTGGCAGCGGCGCAGGATGCGCATTTTCGGCATTTTCATTCGAAGAAGAAGCGGGCTCGGTTGCAGGGGTGATGCGAGTGGGTGGGGTTGCCAAGTGGACCGAGGCGATCCCATCGCTGCCTCGCTGGGGCTCGAGAGCTCCCACCTTTTGAGCGGTGTCGGGGTTGATGCAGAGGCATGGTTTTAGCAGGTGGACCGTGTCGATCCCTTCGTAGCCTCGCTTGGGCTCGACAACTCCCACATTTGAGCTTTGTCAGCCTGTTGATCTGTGTTCGGCGGTGTTTATGTGGCGGCCTTGAGGTCTACGCCCAAGGCGGTGGCGAAGGCTTTTACCATCGGGCTGCGCGGGGCGTTGTGACGCAGGATCAGGTTGAAGACTGTGCTCAGGTGGACTTGCTCCGGGCACAGTGCGCGTAGGCGCCCTTCCCTGACCAACGGGGTTGCGTAGTGTTCGGGAAGGAAACCGACGAAGCGGCCGGTGAGGACCAGAATGGCGACGGCTTCCACTTGTGAGGCCGAGGCGGACTGGCTGTCGTAGGTGACAAAGTTGGCCTTGTCGCGGTGGATCGCATAGCGGTGGTTGACCACTTCGTAGTGGCGCAGCACGTCCGGTGTGATTTCACTCGCATTGAACAGCGGATGGCCTACGGCGCAGTAGGCGTGGGCTTTTTCCTCGTACAGCGGGAAATAGTCGAATTCTTCACGGCGCTGGTACACGGGCACGATACCAACGATCAAGCGACCTTCCACTACACCGCGCTCAACTTCGTCCAGTTGCGAGGCATGTAAGCGCAATCTAATTTTCGGCGATTCGCTATGTAATTTCCCCAGTGCTGCAATGAGCGGGGAGTTAATGTCGGACACAGTGTTATCAATAACGCCCACACTAAGGTCGCCAATAAGCTCGTTTTGCGCCGAACTAAGCTTGTCGCGAAAACTGTCTACCGAGGTGAATAACTCGATGGACGCCTGATACACCAGCTTGCCTTCTTCGGTCAGCCCAAAACCTTCCCGCCCCCGTGTACACAGGCGCATGCCGATGCGGATTTCCAGGTCGGAGATCTGTTTGCTGATGGCCGCCAGGCCTACGTTCAGCTCGTTCTGCGCGGCGCTGAAGCCGCCGGCTTCGACCACGGCCATGAACACGCGGAGCAATTTGAAGTCCAGCCCGCTCAGTTGCAGGGGCGGTCGTGTGCCGGGTTTGGGCGGTATGTTTCCAGAAGTGGAAAGTGGGGTTTCCATAATACGCGTTGACCTCAAGTGCCATATTCAACAGGCTTTAACCCAATCCTTGAACATAGCCAGGCGGCGATAATGGCCGTAAACATCGGCCCTTGGCAACCTTGAATATAGCGGGTTGAACAGCACACAGAGGCTGATTTAACGCCCGGCAAAACCTGACACTACGATCAGGACTTTTTACGTTTTGACTGCCTCCGACTCTTCTAAAAACAAGCGTGAGGAACACCCATGTCCCAGCCCACCGACCGCCTTTGGGGCGCTCGTTTCAAGACCGGCCCGTCTGCTGCACTGGCCGCGTTGTCGCGTTGCCCTGAGCGCTATTTCCGCCTGACGCCCTACGACCTGGCCGGCTCCCGCGCCCATGCCCGTGAGCTGCAGCGCGCCGGTTTGCTGGATGAGTCGGAAACCCTGCGCACACTGGAGGCCTTGGACGGTATCGGTGCGGACTTCGCCGCCGGCCACCTGCATCCGACGCTGGATGACGAGGACGTGCACACCTTCATCGAACGCGTATTGACCGAGCGCCTCGGCGCCCTGGGCGGCAAGCTGCGTGCCGGGCGTTCGCGCAACGACCAGACCGCCAATGATCTGCGCCTTTTCCTGCGTGACCATGCGCGCACCATCACCACCGAGGTGTTGGGGTTGCAGCAGGCGTTGGTGGCGCAAGCCGAGCAACATGTGCAGAGCATCTGCCCGGGCTTCACGCACTTGCAGCAGGCGCAGCCGATTGTGTTTGCCCACCACTTGCTCGCCCATGCCCAGTCGATGTTGCGCGATGTGCAGCGCCTGGTGGATTGGGATGCGCGCACGGCGCTGTCGCCGTTGGGTGCAGCGGCCATGGCCGGTTCCGCGATTGCGCGTATGCCTGAGCATTCGGCCAAGGAAATGGGTTACACCGGGCCGTGCGAAAACTCCATCGATGCCGTCGCCAGCCGTGACCATGTGGCGGAGTTCCTGTTTGTGGCGGGAATGCTCGGGGTGAATATTTCACGCCTGTCCGAAGAGTTTTGCCTGTGGTCGTCGCGCCAGTTTCGTTGGGTGGTGCTGGACGATGCCTACGCGACCGGTAGCTCGATCATGCCGCAGAAGAAGAACCCGGACATTGCCGAACTGGCGCGAGGCAAGGCTGGGCGGTTGATTGGCAACCTGACCGGGTTGATGTCGACGCTCAAGTCGTTGCCACTCTCCTACAACCGCGATTTGAGTGAAGACAAGCACAGCGTGCTCGACAGTGTGGACACCCTGTTGCTGGTACTGCCGGCGATGGCCGGGATGGTGGCGACCATGAAGGTGCAGGTGGAAGAGCTGCGGCGCCAGGCGCCGATGGGCTTTACCTTGGCGACCGAGGTGGCGGACTGGTTGGCCACAAGAGGTGTGCCATTTAAAGAGGCGCATGAGATTACCGGCGCCTTGGTACAGGCCTGTGAGAAGCATGAGATCGAGTTGTGGGAAGCCTCGCCGGCGATGTTGGCGGAGGTGGATGCGCGGCTGACGCCCGAGGTGCGTGACTGCTTGACCCTGGAAGCGGCGATTGCAGCGCGCAGTGGCTGGGGTGGGACGGCGCCGGAACGGGTCAAAGAGCAGATTGATCGGTTGAAAACGGCGCTGGCGGCTCAGCAGCAATGGGCTGACAGCTACACAGGCTTCCGAATTTGACCCACCCCCTGTAGAAGCCCGGCTTGCCAGCGATAGCGTCCACAAAATCGCCATCGCAGGCAAGCCAGCTCCCACAGGTTGAGATTTAACCCGTACTTGTAGGAGCCCGGCTTGCCGGCGATGGCGTCCTTTAGGTCACCATCGCCGGCAAGCCGGGCGCCTACAGAGGGGCGCATGTCTTTAGATTGATCGTTGTTTCGGAGAATCACCATGAACCAAACCCCGGCAGAGCGCTTGGAAGCCGAGCGCAAGTTGTCCGAGAACCAGTTCGATATCACGCAGTACGAACACGTGCCGCGTCGCTATTACGGGCGGATGTTTTTCGCCACGTTGATCGTGATCGTATTGGCCGCACTGTTGCGGGCATTCGCCAACGGCCAGATCGAATGGTCCTACATCGGGCAGTTCCTCACGTCCGAGGCCATCCTCTGGGGCCTGGTGAACACCATCGTCATGTCGATCCTGGCCATGGCGCTGGGCGTGGTGATCGGCGTGATCACGGCGATCATGCGCATGTCGGCCAACCCGATCCTGCGCTACGTGGCTATCACCTACACCTGGCTGTTTCGCGGCACGCCGCTGATCCTGCAATTGCTGCTGTGGTTCAACCTGGCGTTGATCTTCCCGGTGATCGCGATTCCCGGCCTGTTCAGCATCGACACCGTCGACCTGATGACGCCGTTCGTGGCCGCCCTGCTCGGCCTGAGTATCAACCAGGGCGCGTACACCGCCGAGGTGGTGCGCGCCGGCCTGCTCTCCGTAGACACCGGCCAGTACGAAGCCGCCAAGTCCATCGGCATGCCGAGCCTGCAAGCGCTGCGTAGGGTGATTCTGCCCCAGGCGATGCGCGTGATCATTCCGCCTGTAGGCAACGAGTTCATCAGCATGGTGAAAATGACCAGCCTGGCCAGCGTGATCCAGTACTCGGAGCTGCTGCACAACGCACAAAACATCTACTACGCCAACGCACGGGTCATGGAGCTGCTGATCGTGGCCGGCATCTGGTACCTGGCGGTGGTGACTGTTCTTTCATTTGGTCAAAGCCGCCTCGAGCGTCGTTTTGCCCGCGGCGCCGGCAAGCGTTCGTAAGCCTGGGTTGAGGAGATTTGCCCCATGAGAAGCATCGTCAAGGCCGTCAACCTGAACAAGTATTACGACCAGTATCACGCGCTGCGCGACATCAATATCGAGGTCGAGCAAGGCGAAGTGATGTGCATCATCGGCCCGTCGGGTTCCGGTAAAAGCACCCTGCTGCGCTGCGTCAACCAGTTGGAAAAGATCGACAAGGGCGGCCTGTGGGTCGACGGCGAACTGGTGGGTTACCGCGTCGTCGGCAACAAGCTGCACGAGATGAACGAATCGCAGATCGCCCGTCAGCGCCTGGCCACCGGCATGGTGTTCCAGCGTTTCAATTTGTTCCCGCACATGACCGTGTTGCAGAACATCATCGAAGGCCCGTGCCAGGTGCTCAAGCGCTCGCCCAAGGAAGCCACTGAAGATGCGCTGGAATTGCTGGCCCGCGTCGGTCTGGCGGACAAGCGCAATGCCTACCCGGTCGAGCTGTCGGGCGGCCAGCAACAACGTGTAGCGATTGCCCGTGCATTGGCGATGCGCCCCAAGTTGATGCTGTTTGACGAACCCACGTCAGCCCTCGACCCGGAGCTGGTAGGCGAAGTGCTGTCGGTGATGCGTGATTTGGCTACCACGGGCATGACCATGATCGTGGTCACCCATGAGTTGGGCTTTGCCCGCGAAGTGTCCAACCGCATGGTGTTCATGGATGCCGGCCAGATTGTGGAAGCCGGCAGCCCCGAAGAAATTCTAATAAGCCCACAAAACCCGCGTACCCAAAGCTTTATTTCTGCCGTTCGCACTTAACTAAAAAACAAACGAGAACGCCCCCATGAAAAAATTGTTTATCCCAACGTTGCTCGCAGGCCTGATGGCCTCCTCCGCTGTTTTCGCGGCATTGCCGGCGGCAATCAAGGACAAGGGTGAGATCAGCGCGGCCATCGTGCCGAACTACCCGCCGATGGATTTCAAGGACACCGCGACCAACCAACTCACCGGCCTGGACTTCGACCTGGGCAACGCCCTGGCCGAGCGCCTGGGTGTGAAGATCAAGTGGCAGGAAACCGGCTTCGAGCAGATGCTCAGCGGCCTGACCACCAAGCGCGTGGACATCGTGTTGTCGGGCATGAGCGACACCGCCGAGCGCCAAAAGGCGGTGACCTTCATTGACTACTTCACCAGCGGCCCGCAGCTCTACACCCTGGCCAAGCGTGAAGACCTCAAGGAATTGACTGACCTGTGCGGTAAAAAAGTCGGCACCAGCCGTCGCACCACCTGGCCGTCGGAAATTGCCGCATGGAGCAAGGAAAACTGCGAAGCCGCCGGTAAGCCAGCGATCGTGGTGATCGGCACCGAAGGCTCGGCGGACGCGCGGGCACAGTTGCAGCAGAACCGCCTGGATGCGGCGATGCAGGGCAGCGAAACCATTCCGTACCTGATGTCGTTGGACAAGGGTAAATACAAGCCGGTGGGCCTGGCGCTTTCCAAGCAGTTCACTGGGCTTGGGATCGAGAAGAGCAACACTGAATTGGTCACGGCGATCAGCGAGGCGTTGCAGGGCATGATCGATGATGGCACCTACGGCAAGATCCTGAAGAAGTGGGACCTGGAGCAAGGTGCGGTAGAAAAAATCACCATCAACTCCGGCCAATAACCCAAACCCTGTAGGAGCCGGCTTGCTGGCGATGAAGCCCCTGAGACCCGCATCGATTCAGATGGCGCCATCGCCGGCAAGCCGGCTCCTACAGGGGAATTGTGCAATTGCTTGAATAAGGACGCTCGCCCCCACCGTGGCCACCTACTCCCTGGTAATTCGCCGCCTGATGATCTGCTCGCTGACCATCGTGATCAGCCGGGCCATGACCAGCCCGCTGATGACCCTGCTGCTGAGCAACCGCCTGGGCCTCAACCAGCAAGACATCGGTTTGCTGATGGGCATCGCGGTGTTCACCGCTACCTTGATGGGCCTGTATGGCGGCTACGTCATCGATCGCATGGAAAAGCGCAAGCTGCTGATCCTGGCAATGCTCTCCAGCTCCATCGGTTTTCTGTTACTGACCTTTGCCACCAACCTCTACCTCACCACCTTGACGCTCGTGATCACCGAGTCGGCGTCTGCCCTGTTCCTGATCGGCTCCAAGGCGATCATCAGCGAGAACCTGCCGGTCGACCAACGCGCCAAGGTGTTTTCCCTACGCTACACCCTCACCAATATCGGTTACGCCACCGGCCCCATGGTGGGCGTGGTGATTGCCGGGCAAATGCCACTGCTGCCGTTCATGCTGTCCAGCGCCATCGCGTTTGTCAGCGTGTTCCTGATGATCGGCATTCCGCCGACCCAACGTGATGAAAGCACCAAACCGTTGAGCTTTCTCACCACCCTCAGAACCCTGCGCAACGACCGCAGCCTGGTCCTGTTCACCAGTGGCAGCCTGTTGAGCACCATCGTGTACGGCCGCTACACCCTGTACCTGTCGCAGTTCCTGCTGGTGATTCACAACCCGGACGATGCGCTGAGAATCCTGTCCGCCATCCTCGCCTGCAACGCCATCACGGTGATGCTGCTGCAATACCAGATCGGCCGCTTTCTCAAGCGTGAGCAGTTGCGCTACTGGATCCTGCTGGGCACGGCGCTGTTCATCGCTGGGCTGATCGGCTTCAGCCAGGCCGACAGCTTGCTGTCGTGGTGTTTGGCGATGTTCGTGTTCACCTTGGGCGAGATGATCATCTTCCCTTCAGAATTCCTGTTCATCGACACCCTCGCCCCCGAGTCGCTGCGCGGCAGTTATTACGGTGCGCAAAACCTGGCCGCGTTTGGCGGGGCGTTGAGCCCGGTGATTTGCGGGTACCTGTTGATCCATGCGGCGCCGACGGCGATGTTCTATGCGCTGGGCGGGCTCACAGCAGTGGGTGGGACATTGTGCTTTCTGGCCGGGCGGCGGGTAGCTGCGAACCACATCTAATGTAGGAGCTGGCTTACCGGCGATAGCATCGCCGCGGTGCGCCTGAAAGACCGAGTTGCCTGCATCGCCGGCAAGCCAGCTCCTACAATTTGATCTCCGAAATGGCTGATATGTGCGTAGTATCCGGCTATTCATCTCACGGACCCGAGCCCCATGAAATTCGACACGGCCTACAGCCTGACTCTCGACGACAAGCTGTCGATCTACGACGTACGAGACCTGAATTTCGACGAAACCGCCGCTTTCGATTCCGACAAGGACCGCTTCCTGTGCCCCAACGACGAATGCCGCGCGGCGTTCGACACCGACAATGCGCTAAGCACGTTCAACGCCAAGAACGTCAATTACCAGCGCACACCCCACTTCAAGAACAAGACCAGCACCCGGCATATCGACGGCTGCCGCTACGCCAGCAGCTACAAGACGGCGACGGGTGAAGAGGATGATGAACGCGAGGACAATTTCCCGTCGGAATTTGTACTCACCCGGCGTCAGTACGAGCGCAAGGCACCACTGACCGGCACCGCAAGCGGCGCCCCACAGGAGCCGGCGAAAGCACCTTCGAACCGCGTCGCCACCTCTTACAGCGCAAGCGACACCACGCCAGACAAGACCAGCGTGTTCGCCCACCCGGTGGAATGCTACGTGTCGAATATCGACGACAAGGACAAGCTCAAGTCCATGCCGTTGAAGATCGGCGACCACACCGCCACCTACTGGACGTTTTTCAAGAAGATCGAATACCTGCAGGACAACAAAGGGCTGATCTACTGGGGCAAGATCAAGGCGATCAAGGACTACACCAGCAGCTTTCGCATCGACTTCGAAAAAAAGGTGTGGCTCGACAAAAAGCCTTATTCGGTGAATGTCTACCTGAGCAAAAAACTCATCGAGAACTACCGCAAGCGCACGGCTTTCCTGGAGCAGATCAAGGCGGCAGTGGACAGCGAACGGGCGCTCTACTGCTTTTTCTACGGCGTGACGCCTGAGCTCAAGCAAGTGCCCAGCAAGAAAAACCCCGAGCAGACGTTTGGTGTGTTCAGCGCCAATATCGAGAACCTGGATCACCTGATCATCCGGGAAGCGCCAGGGCTGGAATAGTGGGGTTTTAAGAATCCAGTTGATGAGCGGTCAAAACAACTGTACAAAAACACAGTATAGTTTGTCCTCCCCGTCCACTTCTGGAGAACCCCCATGTCCTCTCTGGCAATGAGCTCTTTTGTAGAACAACAAATTGTCCTGCACCAATTCACCGCCAAGCACAGTGTGCAGGCCCGCGCGATGCTGGGTTGGAGCCGTGAAGACCTGGCCCGCCAGGCCGACGTGCCGGTGAGTGCCGTTCAACAGTTTGAAAGCCAGGGCGATGTGGACGATGACGCCCGCCTGGCCCTGGCGTTTCGACTGGAGGCTGAAGGGTTGGTGTTCTTTCCCGGGTTTGCGCCGGGGTGGGGAATGAGCGTGCGCCGGTTCGACAGCACGCCAACCGAGCCTGCTGCCATGGGCATCATTTCGCGCCTGATGGGCTCAACAGCGTCCTTTGATCCCCAAAACCCTCAACCGAATGGTGCATAGCCGGGCTTCATTCTCAAGCCTGCTGCTGCAACGCCCGGCGCATCGGTTTGACAGAAGTCTTGGCCGCCTGCTCATAGCCATGGGCCACGGCCAGCAACGCAGGTTCAGACCAGCGGGTACCGAAGAAGTATGCGCTGGTCGGCAGTCCGTCCTCATGGGTACCGGAGGGCACAGCAATGCCCGGGTAACCTGCTGCGGCTACGCCAAAGTAAGTACCGGTTTCGAAATCTGCCACCATGGCATCCAGGTTTTCCTGTTCGATCGGCTGATCCACCGCATCGCGAAAATCCTTGATCAATACGCTCCATTTCGCCGCACGCTCTTCAGGCGTCAGGGTCGAGTCATCAACCTGCCGCAGCGTCGGCTGATGATCGGTTTCTGTCCCGTCGCGTTCGTCGTTGAACTTGATCAGTTCAGTCAGCGACTTGACCGGCAAACCGGAGCGCTGCCTCAAATACGTATTCATCTCTTCTTTCGCATCCGAGAACAGCAAATCCCCGTACCCAGAGGCGTCGGCTATTCGCACATTTACCGGCACGAGGATCGCACCCGCGTCCTTGAGCACCTTCAGGGTCTGGGTGAACTGTGCACTGTCAGCCACCGGTTCCAGTTTGCCCGCCACGACAAAATGGGCGGGATAACCAATGCGTTTGCCGATCAAGGCTCCCGGAACGAGCGCCTTGGTGTAGTCGATACGTTCGGGGGCGCCGACGCTGGCCGGATCCTTGGGGTCACGACCTGACATTGCATTGAGCATCAACGCGACATCGAACACCGAGCGCGCCATAGGCCCCGGCACGTCCTGATGACGGCTGGCGGGGATAATGCCGTTGCGGTCCAGCAAGCCGACGCTGGGCTTGAGCCCCACCACGCCATTGAGCGCCGCGGGCACGATGATCGAACCGTTGGTCTCTGTCCCCAGCGCAAGGGGCGCCAGGCCGGCGGCAACCGCTGCGGCCGATCCGGAGCTGGACCCGCCAACATCGGCATCGCGGTGGTGCGGGTTACGGGTTTGCCCGCCACGACTGCTCCAGCCATCGGCACCACCGCGAAACCCGGCCAGCTCAGTCAGGTTGGTTTTACCAATGATCACCGCGCCCTGGTCAAGCAAATACTGGACGAGCGGTGCATTCTTGCCGGCTGCCTCCCCCACCAGGCCAAAAGCCCCTGCGCTGGTTTGCATGCTTTCTGTCTCGACGTTGTCTTTGATCAGGACGGGGATGCCGTGCAGAGGCCCGCGGACCTTGCCCTCGGCACGCTCACGGTCCAGCCTGCGCGCGTCTTCCAGCGCGTGGGGGTTGAGCTCAATGACGGCATTCAATTCGGGGTTTTGCTGGCGAATACGTTCCTGCAGGTGGTAGACCAGATCAACCGAGGTCATTGCGCCAGACTTGCTCATTTGCTCGCGCAATTCACTCACACTGGCGTACTCGGTTCCAGGCGGCACGGGTTTGGGAGGCGCCGCAAGCGTAAGGGGGCGTTTTGAAAGAGCAGCGAGGTGAACAAATGCACCGACAACAACAGGACTAATGCCAAACATGAAGCACCTCTCGGGAAGGGTAAGAAACAACGAAGGGCCCCTGTGGGTCCGGGTGCCAGTCTAAAAAGGCTCCTCCTTCCCGGCTGCAAGACGCGAATAGTCCAATGCGTGGGATTGTTCACTGCGGTGTGTGTGCTATCCCTAAACGTCTGACAGACAACAAACCCTGCGATACGTCTGCATTACCGCCACCAACGCATCCCCGGACCAGCGCGTCCCGTAGAACCACAATGTCTGCCCCTCACCCAATGGCTCGCCAACACGCGGATACCCGTTCCAACAGGCCGTAAGAAACGCAGCGTTGTGGCTATCGGACACAAGTGCGTCCAAGCGATATTCGCTCACATGGGCATCGATTTCGTTGTAAGTCTGTTGGGTAACGCGCAAGGTTTCGTCGGGCCGCTGGGCGGGCACGGCCACCAGTTGCGCCCCAGCGCGACGCAAGATGCCCAGCGCGTTCAGGAACGCGGCACTGTGTTGGATCGGCTCATATTCATGACCACGCACCCAGCGGTCGGCAAATCCCAAACGCCTGTCTGCCAGGGTCTGTGAGGGCGTAAAGGTCGTGTTGTTCTGCACCAGAGGTACTTCCACCATCACCGGCCCGGAAGGGTCGACGCCACTCAGGGCGATCAGTGATAACGAAGGGTCACGGGGAGGTTTGAGAGGAAGCGCTGGTGCGTCATACCCGGGAATGGGCACGCAGCCCTTGGCTTGCACACCAAAGGCGATGGCAGTTGGGCTAACACTTTCGCCTGAAAGCCCGTGCGCGCCCGGAGTCGTTAACGAGTGCTCCATCGTCGATGACAGGGGTTGCCCCGGTCGGCAAGCCAGACCCACTCGCCAATATTTCTTACATTCTTCATTCATCAGAACCTGCCCCCGGAAAATGACTTTCCGGGGATCATCGCACCCTCTTCCGGCGCTTGTCGTAGGCCTGAAACACCTTGAAATTGCCTTTTTTCCTGGAGCGCCGTGATCAGCCTGCTACACGCTCTTCCACACCCGGATTTTCCACCTCCAGCCACCATGCCCTGCCACGCTCCGGTTGGTTCAAGCTGAACGCCTGGCCCATTGCCGGTGTGGTGATCGACACGTTGCGCTCCCACGCCAGCGCCATGATACGGTCGAAGGGTTCATGCCAGGCGTGAAACGCCAGGTCGAATGTGCCGTTGTGAATCGGCAGCAACCAACGGCCCTTGAGATCGATGTGCGCTTGCAGGGTTTGCTCCGGCTGCATGTGCACATGGGGCCAATCGACGTTGTAAGCACCTGTTTCCATCAGCGTCAGATCAAACGGCCCGTACTGCTCGCCGATACGTTTGAAACCGTCGAAATAACCGGTATCGCCACTGAAGAAGATACGCCGCGCACCGTCGATCATCACCCAGGAGCACCACAAGGTCTGGTTGCCATCGAACAGGCCACGCCCGGAAAAATGCTGCGCAGGCGTGGAGACAAAACGAATGCCATCCACCTCGGTGCCCTGCCACCAATCCAACTGGCGGACCTTGGCCGCGTCGACGCCCCATTTGACCAGGGTGTCGCCCACGCCCAGGGGCGCCAGAAAGTAACGAGTCTTATCGGCCAGTTGAATCACGGCCTTGCGGTCAAGATGGTCGTAGTGGTTGTGAGAAAGGATCACCGCTTCCAGTGCCGGCAATTCTTCAAGACTGATGGGCGGCTGGTGAAAACGCTTGGGGCCAGCCCAGCTGAAGGGCGAGGCACGCTCGGCAAATACCGGGTCGGTCACCCAGAATTTGCCGCGCATTTTCAGCAGCACGGTGGAATGCCCAAGGCGGAACACGCTGTGATCCGGCGCTGCCAGCAGCTGCTCACGCGTCAGCGGTTGCACCGGAATGTTGCCCACAGGCCGAGTGGTACGCGGCTTGTTAAACAGCATGTTCCAGAAAATACGCAACGTTTTGCCAAAGCCGCCATGCTGCACGGGGGCATCGTTGGTGAAATGCCCTTGGTCCTGCTCGGCGGGTTTGAGCGCGGCAGGCGAAGGGTCTAGACGGGATGAAATCGTGGCCATTGCAGAGTGACTCCTGGGGTCCGCTCACAAATTACGCTGTGCGCATGAGTTACACTGCACAGTGTAGTTTCTAGATTGCAACAAAAGCCGGAGCAAGTAAACTACCGAGTGTAATTTCCTCTCAGAGCCGAATGTTATCCATGACTGCCCCCCTACGCCTCACCGACCGTAAACGCGAAGCCATCGTGGCCGCTGCCATCGCCGAGTTTCGGGCGAACGGGTTCGAGGTCACCAGCATGGACAAGATTGCCGCCACGGCGGGCGTTTCCAAACGTACGGTCTACAACCACTTCCCCAGCAAAGAAGAGTTGTTCGCCGAAATCCTCCACCAACTCTGGGCCAGCAGCGTTGCGCAACTGGACGTCAGCTACACCAGCGACCGCCCCCTGCGCGACCAATTGCGCGGGTTGCTGCAAGCAAAAATGCAGATGATGGCGGACGCCAACTTCCTCGACCTCGCCCGTGTCGCGATTGCCGCTACCATTCATTCGCCGGAACGTGCGCAGGACATGGTCACTCGCCTGAGCAAGCGCGAGGAAGGCTTTACCCAATGGGTGCGGGCCGCGCAGGAAGATGGCCGGCTCAACTGCACCGACCCGGCCTTTGCCGCCCATCAGATTCAAAGCCTGCTCAAGGCGTTTGCGTTCTGGCCACAGATCACCCTGGGCCAGCCGCCCCTCGATGCCGCCAGCCAGGCCGGCGTGATTGAATCGGCGATCGACCTGTTCCTGGCCGGCTATGAAGTGCGCACGCCCTCCCCACAGTAAATCCTGTTGCAGGAACGACATTCCAGGTCGTTTTTCGCCTATTCGCACAGCGCGCAAGGCAAATGGCTTGGAAGGACACTGATTATTCCCACGCGAATAACTGACAATATTCACACCTATTATCCGATCAACGGTTCTAACCGCTGACGCACGCTGTCGTATCTGCAAAAAAAGAGCTGACCCCAGGACACTATGGAAAACAGACAAGGCAAAGGGCTTTCATTTGCCAGGCGTATCTACAAGCCAAGGATCATCGGCCTGGGTATCGGCTGCATCAGTGTCAGCGGCGCTTTATATCCATTGGCGATGCCAGGCTGGGTGTGGGCGTTCCTGCTGTTCAATGGCTACGCGTGGGCCCACGTGGCCTACCAGCTCGCGGCCCGCTCACAATTCCCCTACCAGGCCGAGCAACGCAATCTGCTTTATGACTCGCTGTTCGGCGGTTTCTGGGCCGCAGCCACGCAATTCACCCCCCTGACGACCGTGACCATCCTGTCGATGATGACCATGAACAACGTCGCGGCGGGCGGCAAGCGCCTGTTCCTGCGTGGGCTGCTGGCACAAGGCGCGGGGATGGTCGTGGCCTGCGCGCTGTTCGGGTTCAAGTTCAACCCCAACGTCAGCCTGACCCAGGTCTACACCTGCCTGCCGATGCTGACGCTGTATCCGATGGCGATCGGCATGGTCTGCTACCAGTTGGCGATCAAACTGTCGGAACACAAGCGTGCCCTCAGTGCCCTGAGCCGCATCGACAGCCTCACCGGCCTGCTCAACCATGGCTCGTGGAAAGACCTGCTCAATCTCAAGTTCCACAAGTGCCAGCAGCAACAAGGCCAGGCCACCATCGCCCTGATCGACATCGACCACTTCAAGCAGATCAACGACACCCACGGGCATATCGTCGGCGATGCAGTGCTGAAACAACTGAGCCAGGAATTGCGCCTGCACCTGCGTGAAAACGACCTGGCCGGACGTTACGGTGGCGACGAGTTCTGTGTGATTCTTCCGCAAATGCCCCTCGAAGAAGCCGCGCAGGTGATGGAACACATGCGCGAAACATTCGGCAATTACAGCAACCCGCAGATCCCCGAGCTGCGCGTGAGCCTGAGCATCGGCCTGGCGGATTTCCAGCCCTTCTTCAGCGATGCTGCGGACTGGCTCAATGCCGCAGACCGTGCGCTCTACGCCGCCAAGGACACCGGCCGCAACCGGGTGAATGTCAGCGACTATGCGGTCGCTCACTCGGCCTGAGTCGTCCTACAACATCTCGTCTGAATTATCCGACTCGCGCCCGTGGCGATAGCATAATGCCGCCACTGGTCGCCTTCTGCGAAAAGCCCCGCCCAAGGGCAGAACTTCTGACAGCTCACGCGACTCTCACCCCGTTGTTCCACCCCCTCTGTCAGCACAAGGAAGCTGGCAATGAGCACGTCAACCGTAAGGCTTTGGGCCGTACGGGGGCAGGCGATCGTCATGGATACCTCAGTCGCGTGGTTGCCCGAGCCCTCGAATATGCTATTCAACGCCCACAAGAAAACCATCAGTACCCTGCAACAAGCCAACGCCCAGCAAACCAGCCTGCTGGAGGCCATCGAGCGCTCCATGGCGGTGATCGAATTCGACCTGCACGGCAACGTGTTGCGGGCCAACGACAACTTCCTCAAGACCCTGGGCTACCGCGCCGAGCAGATCCTGGGCCAGCACCATCGGATGTTCTGCACGCCCGCCTTTGCCCGCAGCGCCGAGTACAACCAGCTGTGGACGCAACTGCGTAACGGCCAGTTCCAGTCCGGCACCTTTGAACGGGTGGCCGGCGACGGTCAGTCGGTGTGGCTGGAAGCCAGCTACAACCCGGTACGCGACGACGCAGGCCAAGTAATCAAAGTGGTGAAGTACGCCATGGACGTCACCCCGCGCCTGCAGGCCGAAAGCGAAGCCAACGCGAAGCTTGGCGCCATCGACCGGGCCATGGCGGTGATCGAGTTCAACCTCGACGGCACCATCCTCACGGCCAACGCGAATTTCCTTCAGCGCATGGGCTACAGCCTGGCGCAGATCCAGGGCCAGCATCACCGTCTGTTCTGCAAGCCCGAACTGGCCAACAGCACCGCCTACAGCGACTTCTGGAAACGCTTGAACCAGGGCGAGCTGTTCAACGGCCAGTTCGAGCGCGTCGATAAACACGGCCAGACCGTGTGGCTGGAAGCCAACTACAACCCGGTATACGACGCCAGCGGGCGCCTGTGCAAAGTGGTGAAGTTCGCCTCCGACGTGACGGCCCGCGTGCAACAACATGCTGCCGACGCCCAAAGCGCGGCCCAGGCCTATCACATCTCACTCAACACTCGGGACATCGCCGAAAAAGGCGCTGACGTGATCCAGCAAACCGCCAGCGGCATGCGCGACATTGCCGCCGACATCGACGGTTCCTCGCAGCTGATCGCCAAACTGGGCGAGCGTTCGCAGCAGATCACCGCCATCGTCAATACCATCCGTGGCATTGCCGACCAGACCAACCTGCTGGCCCTCAATGCCGCCATCGAAGCCGCCCGCGCCGGCGAACAAGGCCGTGGCTTTGCGGTGGTGGCCGATGAGGTGCGGCAACTGGCGGCGCGCACCAGCGGGTCGACGGCGGAAATTTCCAGCATGATCGCGATGATCCAGGATGAAACCCGCCAAGCCATCGACAGCATGGACGGCACCCGCGACCGCGCCGCGCAAGGCGTGGAGTTGGCCAACCGCGCCGGCACGGTGATCCTGCAGATCCGCGAAGGCACCAGCGAGGCCGTGCAGGCGGTGAGCGCGTTTGCCAACGAACGGGGCAACAACTGACCCGATCTTCATGTGTCTGGCCCGGGGGCCCGGTCTATAGTGCGAACTGTCTTCACGCTAAGGATTCGAGCCCGCCATGACCCCCGACAAGCCAGACACCGCCCCCGTCGACCACCTGCGTTTCCACCGAGGCCACGCCCACCTGGCGCCCACCTTTGGCAACGACACCTTCGCGCTCAAGGCCGAAGCCTTCGCACGCTTCTTTGGCACCCCCACCTTCCTTGGCGCGCAAACCGCGATCGTGGTGCTGTGGGTGGTGCTGAACATGACCGGCATCACGCACTTTGACGTGTACCCGTTCATCCTGCTCAATCTGGCATTCAGCCTGCAATCGGCCTACGCCGCGCCGCTGATCCTGCTGGCCCAGACCCGCCAGGCCGCCCGCGACAAGGCCCAGTCCGATGCTGACGCACAACACCGTGAAGCCCTGGCCATCGCCAACACCGAACGCCAGGCCCAAGCGGCGCAGACCACCAAACAGTTGCTGGAACTGCTGGAACAGAACACCCGCCTGACGGAAATGACCAAGCAACTGACCGAACGCATCGAAACCCTGACCTGCGAGATGCATGAGCAGTTTGTGCGCAAACCCTGAGCACACCGCAATCCCCTGTAGGAGCCGGCTTGCCGGCGATTGCGATGGGTCAGCCATTCCGTGATGACCTGGCACACCGCTATCGCCGGCAAGCCGGCCCCTACAATGAACCGCGTACGTGCCGGGCCAGCTCATCAAACAACGTCACCACCGAACGCAGCGCCCGGCAATCAGGCCGCGTAAGCAACCACAGCGCCGTGTCATGCCCAGTCAATACCGGGCCAAGCGGTTGCAGGTCATCCCCCAATAAAAAGTCCGGCAATGCGGCCACCCCCATGCCGCCGCGCACCAGTTCGGTGACCGACAACATGCTGTTGCAGCGATAACTGGGGCGCACACCGGGCAAGTGTTCGCGGCGCCAAACCACCGTAGGGTGATCAGGCAGAAAATCATCCGGTGCGATCCAGGCCAGTTCCGCCAATTCCCGGCCCGCATGTTGATGCGCAAACGCCGGGCTGGCGCACACCTGGTAGGTCACAGTGCCCAGGCACCGCCCCACCAGATGCTCGGGCGGGGTCTTGGTCAGGCGCAAGGCGATATCCGCGTCGCGCCGGCTGAGGTTGGCGAAATCGTTGGAAGTGCTCAGCTCCAGCGTGAGCGCCGGGTACTCGGGCATGAACTGCGCCAACGCCGGCAGCAGCAAGCCCTGCAGCACTGAGTCAGTGCAGGTCAGGCGCACCGTGCCGCTGATCACTTCACCGCCCTGTTCGACGCCAATGCGCGCCGCCTCCAACGCTTGCTCCGCCCGCTCGGCCTGCTGTGCAAGGCTGCTGGCCAGGCTCGTGGGCAGGTACCCGGCGCGGCTTTTTTCAAACAGCGTCTGGCCCAGCGAAGCCTCCAACCGCCGCACCGCGCGGAACACCGTGGACACGTCCACCCGCAACAACGCCGCCGCCCGCGCCAGGGTGCCGCCACGCACCAGGGCAAGGATCAAGGATAAGTCGGGATAGTCGATTTGATAGTGCGTGGCTGCATTGAGCATGTGGGCAAACGCCAATTTTGATTGCATGAACGCCAATCTATAGTGCGCCCCAGGACACAACAAGCCATGGGACGTACCTGATGAAAGCCACCACCCTGCACATTGCCTTGATCGGCGACCACGACCCCAGCGTCACCGCGCACCAGGCCATTCCCCTGGCACTGAAGCAAGCCGCAGACGCACTGGGTGTGACCGTTCATGTCCAGTGGCTGGACACCGACACACTGACGTCCACTGCCCCCTTGCACGGTTTCGACGGTTTCTGGTGCGTACCCGCCAGCCCCTATCGCGACACCGACGGCGCCTTGCGCGCCATCCGGTTTGCTCGCGAACAGAAGCACCCTTTCCTCGGCACCTGCGGCGGTTTTCAACATGCAGTGCTGGAGTACGCCCGCAACGCACTGGGCTGGGCGGACGCCGAGCATGGCGAATTAGCCCCCGATGCCAAACGCGCGGTGATCGTGCCGTTGACCTGCGCGTTGGTGGAGGCGACCGACGCTGTGCGCCTGGCGCCCTACACGCGCATCGCCGAAGCCTACGGCACGCTCGACCTTCAGGAAGGCTACCGCTGCCGTTACGGCATGAACCCCGAATTCACCGCCGCGCTACTGGAAGGCGACCTGATTCCCAGCGGGCACGACTCGGCCGGCGACCTGCGTGCCGTGGAACTGCTGGACCACCCGTTTTTCGTCGCCACGCTGTTCCAGCCCGAACGCGCCGCGCTCAAGGGCATTACACCGCCCCTGGCGATTGCACTGCTCAAGGCCTGCCAGGCGGTGTCAGCATGATTGCCAATACACCGGCCCCGCCCTACTACGCAGTGATTTTCAGCTCGCTGCGCAGCGAGGGCGATAACGGCTACGGCCAGGCGGCGGCGCGCATGCTGGAACTGGCCCGCGAACAACCGGGGTTTCTTGGGGTGGAGTCGGCGCGGGAGGATGGCCTGGGGATCACGGTGTCGTACTGGAACAGCGAGGCGGCGATCCTGGCGTGGAAGCAGCAGGCCGAGCACCAGGCGGTGCGCGAAAAAGGCCGCGCCACCTGGTACTCGGCGTTTCAAACCCGCGTGTGCAAAGTCGAACGCGTCTACAGCTTCAACGCAAGCTGAAATGTGGGAGCTGGCTTGCCTGCTCCCACAGTTTGAGTTTTAGGTACCTTGAGAAAATATCGCTCTAGCTCACCAAACTTCGCAGCGCACTGATCTGCGGGATCTCCACCCGCCGCATGTACACCCGCAACGGCTCGGTGATGTTGATGCGGTCGTCGATGTTCTGGTCCAGCAGCAGTTGAATGCGCTCGCGGGACAAGGTCATGGCGTGATCGGCGGCCGGTAGCCAGACAAATTCGGCGGTGGGGATGATGCCGTCATCGGCCACGTCCATGCCGAAGGAATCTTCGCTGAAACGCACAATGTAGTGGCCGGTCTTGCGGTTCAGGCCGACAAAACCGTGGAGTCGGTCGGCGGCCTGGCAGATGAGTTCGGACGTGATGCGCATGGTAAACCTCACTGAAAAGTCCCACTGGGACTGGAAAGATGGTTTACACGCGTGGCAGGAATGACCGCCCTCTAACGGGGCGGCTTCGGCCAATCCTACTGCAACGACGCACAAAAAAACCAAGAAAAATGGAGCCTGCGCACGTTAATGTCGGTTTGGTGATAGCGCCTTTCGCAATCAATTGTTAAAAAGGACGCCTTCTCAAAGTTACCTCCACGAAAGGACTTCGCATATGCCTGTCACGTTTACCAAGAGCGCCTTGCTGCTCGCGCTGATGCTGGGCCTCGGCCAGGCACAGGCTGAAGCCCCTATCAGCCCGGCTGAACTGGCGACAAACGAAGGCATTCCGTACCCTGCCGTTATTGCCCACCGTGGCGCCTCCTACGACGCGCCCGAGTCCACCGCTGCTGCCTACAAGGTCGCACGCGACCTGGGCGCCGACTACCTGGAAATGGACCTGCAGCGCAGCAAGGACGGCGTGCTGTTCGCCCTGCACGACAATAACCTGCAGCGCACCACCGACGTGGCCACCAAATTCCCGGACCGCAAAGACGCCCCGGCCAACGAGTTCACCTGGGCCGAATTGCGCACCCTGGACGCCGGCAGCTGGTTCAACGCCGCCTACCCGGACCGCGCCCGCCCGGCGTTCGTCGGCCTGAAGATCCAGAGTCTGGACGAAATCATCAAGATCGCCGAAGGCAACCCGCAGCACAAACCCGGCCTGTACATCGAGACTAAAGAGCCCAAGCAATTCCCGGGCATCGAGGCCGACCTGAAAAACAAGCTGCTGGACAAGGGCTGGTTGAGTTCTGCCGGGTCCAAGCTGGGCAAGAGCAACACCGGCGTCGGCCAGGGCAAGGGCCGCGTGGTGCTGCAAACGTTTGAAAAAGACAGCTTGAAAGAGCTGCAGAAAGAAATGCCCAACACCCCGAAAATCCTGCTGTTGTGGGTCGGCGCAGGCAGCATCGAGCCTAAATCCACCCAAACGTTTGCCGAGTCCGGCGAAGCAACCAAGGCCGCCTACTACGCCAAGCAGGAGCCGAAGGACGCCGCCGAGTTCGAAAAATGGGTAGACGAGGCCAAGAGCCTCGGCGCGATCGGCACCGGCCCCTCGGCCGAGCTGACCAACCATGGCGACCAGAGCTACACCGACCTGGTGAAGCCTGAAATGAACCAACTGACCCACGACAAGGGCCTGCTGGTGCACGTGTACACCGTGGACGAGCCGGTGGACTTCGAAAAAGTCATGAAGGCCGGCGTAGACGGCATCTTCACCAACCGCGCCGCCGAACTGCTGAAGTTCTACAAGCGCTGGCCGTCGTCGAGCGTGCAGGACCTGCTCAAGGACAATGGCTACTGAGTGAAGCCCGAATGGTCAGGCCGCCTGTGGCTGGGGCATGACTACGGCCTGATCCTCGGCCAGCTGGGGCGCACCGCGCCCCATGCGCACTACGCTCATCAATTGATGTTTTGCCCAGGGTGGCCGTTCACGGTCAGCCTTGATGGCCGTGTGATAACGGCCCATCGCCTGCTGATCCCTTCGCGCCAATCCCACGCCATTCTCCAGGCCGACGATGAAGTGCTGGTGCTGTACGCCGAACCCGTCGCTTTTGCGATCGAGCCCCTGCAGTCATTGCTGGAACTCACCGAGCCATCGCTGGAAACACTCGACACCCACCTGCGCCAGCTCCCCCGGCAACCGCTCGACGACCCGCGCCTGACGCGTGCCCTGCAAACCCTCGATCAGCATCTGACTGGCAAGGTCAGCGCCCAGGTGCTGGCCGAAGCCGCGCACCTGTCGCTGAGCCAGCTGGAACGCCTGTTCACCCATCAACTGGGTATGCCAGTGCGACGCCTGGTGCTGTGGCGACGTTTGCGCGTGGCCCTGCACTTGGCGCTGGCGGGCAGCAACCTCACCGAGGCCGCCCACGGCGCAGGCTTTGCCGACTCGGCGCACTTTTCGCGCACCATGAAGCAGCTGTTCGGCGTCACCGCTGGCGCCGCGTTGCGCCAGTTGCAGGTGCGGCTTTTAACGTAACGCTTCCGGCAACACAGGCTCCTTGCCCGCCTGCACCTTCATAAACGGGTCACGCAATTGCGCGCCATACGCCACCGGAAAATCCGGTCGGCTGCCGATGCCCAGGTCACCCGGCCCCATGCGATAGCCTTCGCGATAAAACGCCGTGCCCAGCAGCCAATCCCACAGGTTAAAAAACAGGCCGAAATTCACATCACCGGCCCGGCCATATTTCATGTGGTGGAAGCGATGCACCGGCGCCCAGGCAAACACCCAGCGCAACGGCCCCAGGCGCATGTCCACGTTGGAATGCTGCAACAACAGTTGAAGGGCGATGGCCAGGGCCAACAACTGCGCCACCGCCAGCGGAATGCCCATCAGGATCAACGGCAGCAGGCCTGCCGTCGCTTCGAGCATCTGGTGCAAGGGATGTTTCATCAAGCCGTTAAAGCCATAGAGCCGTTCCACGCTGTGATGCACCGCGTGCAATCGCCAGAGTGCGGCGATGCGGTGACTGGCGTAATGCATCAAGGTGATGCCGGCGTCGGCCAACACAATCGCCAGCAGCAGTTGCTCCCACAGCGCCCAGCCACGCGGCCAGATCCCGTCGAAGGCCAGCAGCGCCGTCAGCCCCGGCAGAATCAACAGGCCCAGGGCGTTCAGGCTTTCGTTGACCAGCGCATGCAACGTGTCCCGCCGACGGTCCCCCAGGCTGCGGTTCCACTGCGGTTCATAGGGCAGCCATTGCTCGGCCAGAAATGACACGGCCACCGCCGCCACGAATATCAGCACCAGCCAGCCGGGCCAATAGAGGCCCAGGCCGATAAACCCCAGCAGGAACAGTGGCGCATAGATCCAGCTCACACACGTTTTCATCCGAGTCTCCCTTCAAGTGAGCCCCCAGCATGAAAGCCAGCACGAACGGTGGATTGAACAAACTGCGCAACTGCTTGAATCAATTAAGGGTGAATTAAGTTGCGCTGGATAACCTGAGCCCACTTAAACAACTCACCGAAGAAGGACACACACCATGAAAACCCTGACCGCCCTGTTCGCCGCCACCGCCCTGACCCTGACTGCCGGCCTGGCCCAGGCCGACGTGCGCCCGGACCAGATTCCAAGCCTGCTCAAGTCTGGCGCCGTGATGCCCTTCGAGAAGCTCAACGCCGCCGCCCTGGCCAAACATGCTGGCGCGACCATCACCGACACCGAACTGGAAGACAAGGCTGGCCGCCTGGTCTACGAAGTCGAAATGCGCGACACCAGCAACGTGAAGTGGGACGTGAAGCTCGACGCCAAGACCGGTGAAGTGCTGGAAAACAAGCAAGACACCTGAGTTACCCGTCCAAAAAAAACGCGCCAAATGGCGCGTTTTTTTTATGCTGCGGCGTAATCCACCTGACACACCGCGCCACGGTTAACCTGACACACCGCGGCGCGGGGCAAGCCCGCTCACTACAAAAATGACACTTGCGCACGCAAGGTCGCTAGACTTCCTGCTACAGACCACCGCCTTGCACATGGAGGTATTGCATGGGGCAGAAAGCCGCCGACATTGCCACCATTGGCCGCATCAGCGCCGTACCCGCGATGCTCAAAGTCATCAGCGACATGACCGGCTTGCGCTTCGCCGCCGTGGCCCGGGTGACCGAGGACAACTGGACCGCCTGCGCCGTACTCGATCAACTGGAATTCGGCCTCGGCGTCGGCAGCGAGCTGGATCTGACCACCACCATTTGCCATGAGATCCGTGGTTCCCACGAGTCCGTCGTGATCGACAAGGCCAGTGAAGACCCGGTCTATTGCAATCACCACACCCCACGCCTCTACGTGTTTGAAAGCTACATTTCCGTGCCAGTGTTCCGCACCGACGGACGCTTCTTCGGCACGATCTGCGCCCTCGACCCCAACCCCGCGCAACTGCGCAGCAGTACGATCCAGTCGACCATGGAATCGTTCTCCCGCCTGCTCTCGCTGCAAATCGAAGCCGAAGAAAACCAGCAACAAACCGAAGCCGAGCTGTTGGAAGAGCGCGGCACTGCCGAATTGCGCGAGCAGTTCATTGCCGTGCTCGGCCATGACCTGCGCAACCCGCTGTTCGCCATCAACTTCGGTGCCGAACGCTTGCTGCGCAAACACCCCAATGCCACCACTGACCCACTGGTGAGGCACATCCTCGCCAGCGGCCGGCGCGCAGCGCAGTTGGTTGAAGACGTGCTCGATTTTGCCCGAGGCCGCATGGGCAGCGGCATCCCGCTACACCGCAGCGAGTGCCAGGACTTGCAAGACGCCTTGCATCAGGTGGTGCTCGAAGTGCAAAGCGTGCACCCGCAGCGCTTGATCCATGCCGACATCGGTGACCTGCAAGGTGTGCACGGCGACCGTGATCGATTGGCGCAATTGCTCTCCAACCTGGTGGCCAATGCCATCCACCATGGCCACCGGCACAGCCCGGTGTACGTCAGCGCGCAGGTTGAACACCAGCACCTGACCCTGACGGTGAAGAACGCCGGGCAGATCAGCGAGCAGGCCTTGCCCAGGTTGTTCCAGCCCTACTCGCGCCCCCTCACCGATACGCCCCAGGCCGGGCTGGGCCTGGGGCTCTACATCGTCAAGCAGATTGCCGATGCCCACGGCGGTGAACTGAGCGTAACCACCAGCGAGCAGTACGGCACGGTGTTCAGCTTCAGGCTGCCGATCGCCTGATCAGGCGCCCAGCCGTGCGGTGAGTTCATTCAGCTCGCCAGACAACCCGCGCAGGTTATGACTGGCCGCCTCGGTGCGCTGCACGTTGTCCATGTTGGCCGTGGCCACGGTGGTGATCTGCGTGATGTTGCGCGAAATGTCTTCGGCCACCGAGGTCTGCTCTTCCGCCGCCGTGGCGATCTGGCGGTTCATGTCGCGAATCGCCTCCACGGCCTGGGTGATGTGCGTGAGCATGGCGCCCGCCTGGGTGACCTTGGCCACGCTGTCATCGCTGCACGACTGGCCGCTGACAATCGCCTCGGCCGCATCCACCGCACCGGTTTGCACCGCGTGAATGATCTGGTTGATCTCGATGATCGACGCCGCCGTGCGTTGCGCCAGGCTGCGCACTTCATCGGCCACCACCGCAAACCCGCGCCCGGCTTCGCCTGCCCGGGCGGCCTCGATGGCTGCGTTGAGCGCCAGCAGGTTGGTTTGTTCGGCAATCCCGCGAATCACTTCGAGCACTTTGCCGATGCGCACGCTGTCGGTTTCCAGGCGGCGGATGATGGTGCCGGTGTTGAGGATTTCATTGCGCATCTGGCCGATGGTGGCGATGGTGACTTGCATCACCTCGCCGCCTTCACGGGCCGACTGGTCAGCCTCATCGGCCGCGCGCGAAGCACTGGCGGCGTGGCGCGCGACTTCCTGGGCAGTGGCCGACATTTCGGTCATGGCCGTGGCCACCTGGTCGGTGCGACTGAATTGATCGTGGGTGCCGGTCGCCATTTGCCCGGCGATGGAATTCAGCTCGCCGCTGGCGCTGACCAGGTCAGTGGCGCTGCGCTGCAAACGGCTGAAGGTTTCGGCAAGAAAATCGCGCAGGGTATTCGCGGCAGCGGCCAGGTGGCCCAGCTCATCCTGGCGGCGGCTGGCCACGCGCTCGGCGAAACGGCCATGGCTCAATTGCGTCACGTAGTCGATCAAGCCACGGATCGGCAGGATCAGGTTGCGGTTGATCAAAAACAGGCTGAACACGCCAATCGCGGCGCCGGACAGCAGCATGATCGCCAGGCCCACCAGCACCGTGCGCTCGGCATAGGCGCTGATGGCCAAGGATTGCTGGCTGCCCTGGGCACGCAAGTCGCTGACCAGCGCGCTCATCTGATCGCTGGCGGCGCGGTCCACGCCCTTGACCGCATTGTCACCTGCCGTCGGGTCGCCACCGGCGGCCACATAGGCGTCACGGCCCTTCTGGTAGGCCAGCCCCAGTTGCTGGTGTTCCTGGCGCAGGGTGTCGATCCGTCGGCTCAGCGTCGGGTCGTTTTGGGTCTGTGTAACCAGGCGGGTGAGGATGCCTTGCACGTCGCGCTGGCGGTCCTGGAACTGGCCCCAGTATTTCTCCATGTCCTGGGGCTGCTTGCCGCGCAGCAGGACGTTTTTCCACTCCTGCACCTGCACCTTGAATTGCAGGTTGGCTTCATCAATCAGCTGTGAGGTGAGCAACGGCCCGTCGATCAAACTGCGATAACTCTGAACCCCGTTGGACAGGAAGTTGAAACACGCCAGGGCGATCAACAACATCGCCAGCAGGCTGCCACCGAGCAGCGACAGGATTTGTGCTCTCAAGGAGGTTCGCAAAACATTCATCGGGGAAAAGCCTCGATACAAGGAAAAGGGTGCATGCACGCCGTAACTTCCCTGTCGTCAAAGGCACCGCCCATCCACAGCGGTTCTTAGTGCCCTGAATCGGCCGTGCCAGAGGCTTCTTGAACGGTTCCTGACAAACGGTCAAGAAAATGTCACCGCAACGAAATAAATCACAAAACGTCACAAAACTGTCAAATCTCCTTGCAATGATTCGCCCACGCGAACCTGTGAAACGTCCTACAGGCGCTTTCTCTGCGAGCCTCCATGAACCACAGCATCGACCACGGCCATCAAGATCCCGATCTGTTTGGCCTGCTTTACGGTTTTCGTTTTCGGCCCGGTGAAAAGGGCGAGCAGATCGATTCGGCCACGGCGCTGGCGGCCCTCAAGGCGCCGCAAGATCCGGAGGAGTTCCTCTGGTTGCACCTGAACCTGGCCCACGCTGCCTGCGAGCGCTGGATGAAGACCCACCTGTCGCTGCCGGACGAGTTTTTCGAAGCCCTGCACGAAGGCTCGCGCTCCACCCGGATCGAACACGTTGACGCAGCCTTGCTGGCGGTGGTCAACGACGTGGTGTTCAACTTCAGCAGCATGGTCTCGTCGGACATTTCCACGCTGTGGGTGTGCGCCCGCAGCCGCTTGCTGGTCAGCGCGCGCCTGCAACCGCTGCACTCGGTGGATAAATTGCGCTCGTCGGTCAAGGCCGGTGAACGCTTCCGCTCGCCGCTGGAACTGCTGGTGCACCTGCTGCGCGACCAGGGCGAAGTGCTGACCCAGATCGTGCGCAAGACCAGCATCAGCGTCGACCATATCGAAGACCAGTTGCTGTCTTCACGGCTGTCCACCAACCGCGCCGAACTGGGCGCCGCACGCCGGGTGCTGGTGCGCCTGCAACGCCTGCTGGCGCTGGAGCCGGGCTCGCTGCTGCGCCTGCTCAACCGCCCGCCGCAATGGCTGCAAAAGGAAGACGTGAAGGAGTTGCGCAAGTCCACCGAGGAGTTTGCGCTGATCATCAACGACCTGATGGCCCTGGGCGAACGAATCAAGTTGTTGCAGGAAGAGATCGCCGCCAACCTCAACGAACAAAGCAACCGCACGCTGTTCACCCTCACCGTGGTGACGGTGCTGGCGCTGCCGATCAACATCATTGCCGGCTTTTTTGGCATGAACGTGGGCGGCGTGCCGCTCTCCACCGACCCGGAAGGCTTCTGGATCCTGGTGGCGTTGGTGGCGACGTTCACCTTGATTGCCGGGCGCTGGGCGTTCCGCAAACGCAAAGACTACTGACCCTAATCTCCACCTGAAATGAAATCTACTGTGGGAGCTGCGGTGCGACGATTCGACTTGCCTGCGATAGCGGATTAACATTCAACAGATTTGTTGATTGAAAGATCGCTATCGCAGGCAAGCCAGCTCCCACATGGTTTCTGCGGTGTTTATTGGACAGGTGGCACCCCCAATTCCTTAAACACTGACATACCGCAGCATCTCTGTAACATTCTGCAATGATCATGAACGACATCCTCCCCACACTGGATGCTCCGGCATGGCCACCCCTTCCCTGACTGCCTCCAACACCGCCTCACCCGCCGACCCCAAACCCCGGCTGGACAAGAAACCCGGCCTGCTGACGGTGATCATCTTCTTCGCCGTGCTCGCCATGGGCCTGTTGTTCACCGCCTACAGCCTGATGCACGACATGCACGAGCTGGGCACGGTGGTCACCACCTGGACCCCGTTCCTGCTGCTGGGCGTGGCGCTGTTGATCGCCTTGGGCTTCGAGTTCGTCAACGGTTTTCACGACACGGCCAACGCCGTGGCAACGGTGATCTACACCAACTCGCTGCCGCCGCATTTCGCGGTGGTGTGGTCGGGTTTCTTCAACTTCCTCGGCGTGCTGCTGTCCAGCGGCGCCGTGGCGTTCGGCATCATTGCCCTGCTGCCGGTCGAGTTGATTTTGCAGGTGGGTTCGTCGGCCGGTTTCGCGATGATCTTCGCCCTGCTGATCGCCGCGATCCTGTGGAACCTCGGCACTTGGTGGCTGGGTTTGCCGGCGTCGTCGTCGCACACCCTGATCGGTTCGATCATCGGTGTGGGCGTGGCCAACGCCTTGATGCACGGGCGTGACGGCACCAGCGGCGTGGATTGGGGCCAAGCGATCAAGATTGGCTACGCGCTGTTGCTGTCGCCGCTGATCGGCTTTGTGTTTGCCGCCCTGCTGTTGTTGGCTCTGCGCGCCTTTGTGAAGAACCGCTCGCTGTACAAGGCACCGAAGGGCGACACCCCGCCGCCGTGGTGGATCCGCGGCATGCTGATCGCCACCTGCACCGGCGTTTCGTTCGCCCACGGCTCCAACGATGGCCAGAAAGGCATGGGCCTGATCATGCTGATCCTGGTCGGCACCCTGCCGATGGCCTACGCGCTGAACCGCACCATGCCGGCCGAGCAGTCGCTGCAGTTTGCCGCCGTGGCCGAAGTGACCCAAGTGGCCCTGGTGAAAAGTGCACCACAAGTGCTGCCCGGTGACCCGCGCCCGATTCTCTCGACCTACGTGCGCACCAAGGAAGCCACGCCGGAACTGGTCCCCGCCCTCGCCGCCCTCGCCGGCCAGATCGGTGATGAAGTGAAAGGCTATGGCTCCCTGGCCAAAGTGCCGGCGGAAGCAGTGGGCAACGTGCGTAACGACATGTACCTGACCAGCGAAACCATCCGCCTGATGGACAAAGACAAGGTCGGCAACTTCGACGCCGACACCCAAGGCAAGCTCAAGCTGTTCAAGGACCAGATCGACAATTCCACGCGCTTTATCCCGCTGTGGGTGAAGATCGCCGTGGCCATCGCCCTGGGCCTGGGCACCATGGTCGGTTGGAAACGCATCGTGGTGACGGTGGGTGAAAAAATCGGCAAGACCCACCTGACGTATGCCCAAGGTGCCTCGGCGGAAATGGTCGCGATGCTGACCATTGGCGCGGCGGACATGTACGGGTTGCCGGTCTCGACCACCCATGTATTGTCGTCCGGTGTGGCGGGGACCATGGTGGCCAATGGCGGCGGCTTGCAGATGCGCACCATCCGTAACCTGGTGATGGCGTGGGTGCTGACGTTGCCAGCGGCGATCCTGCTGTCGGGCAGCCTGTACTGGTTGTTCACCAAACTGTTCTGACCCAACACCTCCCCCTCTTCTGTAGGAGCCCGGCTTGCCGGCGATGGCGATCTCATGGACGCCATCGCCGGCAAGCCGGGCTCCTGCAAGGGTGTTTGTCAGGCGAATAATGTGGTCATGGCTTTGAGGCGCTTTTTGTAGATCCGCCGCGCCTCCAACGCCGCCTCCAGCGTCACCGCCACAAACCCCGCCCGCTGGTTCGGCTGCATCTGCCCGATCAAATCCAGGTCGGCGCTGATCACCGTACCGATCATCGCGTAGCCCCCGCCCGACACCGCATCGCGGTGCAACACGATCGGCTCCAGGCCGGCCGGCACCTGGATCGAACCTATCGGGTAGCAACTGTCGACGATGTTCGAAGGGTCCGACCCCGCGCCAAACGGCTGCTCCCGTGGCTGAAAGCTCAGCGCACTGCCGCCCTTGAAGCGATAGCCGATGCGGTCCGCCTCGGAACCCACGGTCCAGGGCTCGGCAAAAAAGCTGCCTTTGGCACCCTCCGTCAGGCGCTCGTAATACAACCCCGGTACTACCCGCAGGGTCACGTCACCGCCCACCGAGCGGCGCAGGGCCATGGGCAAACTGTTGCCGGCACGCCCGCTGCCACTGGCCTGGCCGATGGGTAACTCATCGCCTTCCTGCAAACGTCGCCCCTGAAACCCGCCGAGGGCGCCAAGGGTGTAGGTCGAGCGACTGCCCAACACCAGCGGCACATCGATGCCACCGGCCACCGCCAGGTAAGTACGGGCGCCTGCCTTGGGGAATTCAAAGCGCAGCACCTGCCCGGCGCGCACCTGGAAGGCGGTGTCCTGGTGCACCACTTCACCGTCCAGGCGCGGCGCCATCAAGGCGCCGCTGAGCGCCACCAGCGCGTCTTGCTGGAATTGCAGCTCGGGGCCGATCAAGGTGCATTCCAGTGCCGCCGCGCCGATGGGGTTGCCCACCAGATGGTTGGCCGCGCTCAAGGCGTACTGGTCCAGCGCACCGGAGGGCGGGATGCCGAGGTGGTAATAGCCTTCGCGGCCAAGGTCCTGCACAGACGTGGCGAGGCCGGGTTTGAGCACCTTGATCATGCCAGCGCCTCCTGCAGGGATTTGGGATAACCGATAGGGTCGGCGAGAAACGCATCGAGGGAAAACTCCACCGGGCGGATGCGCAGGTCGAACCGCCCGGCGTCCACCTCGGCCACCGCCAGATCGTAGGCGTCGCGGTCCATGGGTTTGAACTGCACGATGTCACCGGGGCGGAAGAACACCATGTGTTCCTCCAGGTAGGCCAACTGCTGCGCCGGGTCGTAGATCGGCGCCGGGGTCACGCCGAACATCTGGTAGCCACCGGCACCCCGCACCGAGTAGATGCAGCCAAAACAGCCGCCATGGCCGAGGGTGAGCTTGGGCGTGTCGGTGCGCGGGCGCAGGTACTTGGGCACCTGTAATTGGCGTTCGCGCTCGACCATCTGGAACATGAACGGCAGGCCCGCCACAAACCCCACCATCGACACAAACCACGGCGCACCGCTGTGGGCGGCAATGAACGCGTCCACATCAGCCAGGCCGTTGATGCGCGCCGCGTACTCTAGGTCCGTGCCGCTGGGGTCTTGATGGCGGTCGCGAAAACGCATCAGGGTTTCATGGGTCCAGGGGTCGTTGTAGAGCACCGGGATTTCGATGATGCGCGTGTGCAAGGTGCGCTCGGCCACGGCCTGGGCCTCGGCGGTTTGTACCGCGTCAAGCAGCACATGGGGGGCGATACGGTCGGGGTCGAAGCGGATCTGGAACGACGCGTTGGCCAGGCACACATCCAGCACGCCCTCCAGCGCCAGGCGCTCCACGGCGCGGGTCACGGCCATGCCTTTGAAAAAGGCCTCCAGGGACATGCTGTCGCTGACCTCGGCAAACAGGTGTTCATCACCGCCGAAGCTGTAGCGGATGGGGGACGTTTCAGCCATGTCTGTTCCTCTTGGAATCATTGTAGAAAGGCAGGCGAAAAAAAATCGGGGATCGTTTTTTATTGGGGTGTCTTGACGGTGATACCCGCCTGGTCCAACGCTTCGCGGGTGGCTTCCACCAACTCGAGGGCGCCGGGCGTGTCGCTGTGCAGACAGATGGAATCGAATTCGATGAACAGGTCTTCGCCTTCTACGGTGCGTACAAGTCCGGTCTGGCATGCCCGCAGGACGCGCGCTGCAACAGTCGCAGGATCCAGCGCCCGCACATTGCGGGTAAACACGATGGAGCCGCTCAGATCGTACTCACGATCGGCATAAAATTCGCGCACCACCGGCTGTCCCAGTTCCTTGGCGATGCGCCAGATCACCGAGTTGGGCATGCAGTACAGCAACAGCGTCGGCTCGATGCGTTGCAGGTTCTGCACCAGCAACCGCGCCGCTTCTTCATCACGCGCCAAGTGCATGTACAACGCGCCGTGGGGCTTGATGTGTTGCAGGGTCACGCCCTGGGCGCGGGCAATTTCACGCAGGGCGCCGAGTTGGTAGAGCATGTCGTCTACCAGTTCCTGGGCCGGCGCGTTGATGTGGCGACGGCCAAAGCCGACCAGGTCGCGAAAGCCCGGGTGCGCGCCGATGGCCACGCCCAGTTGCTTGGCGCGCTCGACGGTGCGGCGCATGGTGCCGGGGTCGCCGGCGTGGAAGCCGGTGGCGATGTTGGCCGAGCTGATATACGCCATCAGTTCCGCGTCGACGCCGTCGCCGATGGTCCAGGGGCCGAAGCCTTCGCCCATGTCCGAGTTGAAATCCACTGCCTGCATCGAAGTCGCTCCGCCTAAGTGATGCTGGAAAAGTAGGCCGCAGCTTGACCCCTTGGGAAGATCTATTATCAGATGACCCATCTTCTGAAAATCAGATATCACCACAGGTAGGAGCCCGGCTTGCCGGCGATAGCGGTCTCAAACCTGGCGATAGGTCAGGTGACGCCATCGCCGGCAAGCCGGGCTCCTACGAGGAATGCGGCATGTCCCTGACTCTGCGCCAAGTCCGTTATTTTGTGGCCACCGCCGAGATCGGCCAGATCTCCCAGGCGGCGATTCACCTGAACATCTCCCAGTCGGCAGTGACCACGGCGATCAAGGAGCTGGAAGCCATGCTCGGCGTGCAACTGTTCGTGCGCTCGGCCCAGGGCATGAACCTCACCGACGCCGGGCGACACTTTCTCAACCGCGCCTACGTGATCCTGCGCAGCGTGGATGACGCCCTGAACAGCCCGCTGCCCGACTACCGCGCCAGCGGTGTGCTGCGGGTTGCCGCCAGCTACACGGTGCTGGGTTACTTCCTGCCGCACCACCTGCAGCGCATGGAACACTGGCACCCGGACGTGACCATCCAGGTCTTCGAACAAGAACGCCAGGCCATCGAACAAGGGCTGCTCGATGGCCAGTTCGACATGGCCGTGGTGCTTACGGCCAACCTCACCCACCCGGCCATCGTGTCCGAAATCCTCTTCAACTCCGAGCGTCGCCTGTGGCTGCCCAGCCATCACCCGCTGTGCGAACGCGATGCGGTGAGCCTGGCGGATGTGGCGCAGGAACCCTACATCCTACTCACCGTCGACGAGGCCGAACACAGCGCCATGCGCTATTGGGAACAGGCCGGCCAGGCGCCCAATGTGCGCCTGCGCACCAGCTCGGTGGAGGCCGTGCGCAGCATGGTCGCCAATGGCAGCGGCGTGGCGATTCTCTCGGATCTGGTGCACCGCCCCTGGTCCCTGGAAGGCAAGCGCATCGAAACGCTGACCGTCACTGACCCGGTGACGCCCATGAGCGTGGGCCTGGCCTGGCATCGCGAACGTGCATTTACCCCGGCGATGCAGGCGTTTCGTGATTACTTCCACGATGCGTTCCTGGCCCCGCAGCAACTGTCGGCACGGCGTTAAAGATGGGCCTGCAAGGTGGTGGTCAACCACTCCATGAACACCCGCACTCGCAAGGGCAAATGACGCTGGCCGGCATACAGCAACGACACATCCAACGGCGGCGCCTGGTATTCCGGCAGCACCGCCACCAGCTCGCCACTGGCCAGTAAGCTGCGGATACCCAGCAGCGGCACCTGGACGATGCCGAACCCGCCCAGGCAGGCGGCCTGGTAGGCATCGGTGCTGTTGACAGTGACGCGCCCGGCCATCGCCACCCGCTGCACCTTGTTGCCCTGCAGGTATTCGAAGCCCGTGGAGCGCGCGCCCAGTGGCCGCACGTAGTGCACCAGTTGATGGTCGGCCAGGTCGTCGAGGGTCCGGGGCGTGCCGTAGCGTTGCAGGTAGGCCGGGCTCGCGCAGTTGGCCATGGGCATGCTGCACACCTTGCGGGCCACCACGGTTTGATCGGGCTGGGCGCCGACGCGCAAGACACAATCGAACCCTTCGGCGATCAGGTCGACCTGGCGGTCCGAACTGCTGATCTGCATCTCGATCAGCGGGTGGCGCTCCATGAACGACGGCAGGTGCGGCAGGATCATGCCGCGGGCCATCACGTTGGGCATGTCCACGCGGATACGCCCGGCCAGTTGGGTTTCGTCTTGGCGAAACAAGCCTTCCAGCTCTTCCATGTGCGACAGCAAGTCCTTGCTGCGCTCATACAGCACACGGCCGTCCTGGGTCGCCTGCACCTTGCGGGTGGTGCGCTGCAACAGGCGGGCGCCCACCAGTTCTTCCAGGGCCTGCACGTGCTCGGACACGGTGGAACGCGGCAGGCCCAGGCTTTCGCCAGCCCCGGTGAAACTCGACAGTTCGGTGACCCGCACGAAGGTGCGCAGCAGCTCAAGTTTGTTCATGGATTGTTCGCCTCATCCGGCCAGTGATTCCGGGATAGCCCTGTTTATCACGTTACAGGCGGACAAATACACTCAGTCCCACGATCATTCAGAGGACTGCACCATGACCCGCAAAATCGCACTCATCACCGGCGCCAGCCGTGGCTTGGGCAAAAGCGCCGCGCTGCACCTGGCAGCACAAGGCGTCGACATCATCGGCACCTACCACAGCGCTGCGGCTGAGGCACAAGCGGTGGTCGAGCAGGTTCAGGCCCTGGGCGGCCGCGCCGCCATGCTGCAACTGGACGTGAGCCAAAGCGGCACCTTCGATCACTTTGTCGGCGAAGTCGGCCGTGTGCTCAAGGATGTCTTCGCACAGGATCACTTTAATTTCCTGATCAACAACGCCGGCATCGGCGCTCACGCCAGCTTCGCCGAGACCACTGAAGAGCAGTTCGACAAGCTGGTGGCCATCCACTTCAAGGCGCCGTTTTTCCTCACGCAAAAACTGCTGCCGCTGATCAGCGATGGTGGGCGCATCATCAACATCTCCAGCGGCCTGGCGCGGTTCAGCCTGCCGGGGTATTCGGCGTATGCCTCGATGAAAGGCGCGGTGGAAGTGCTGTCGCGCTACCAGGCCAAGGAGTTGGGGCCACGAGGGATTACCGTCAACACCCTGGCACCGGGCGCCATCGCCACCGACTTCAGTGGCGGCGCAGTGCGCGACAACCCGCAGGTCAATGCCATGGTGGCCAACAACACCGCGCTGGGCCGCGCCGGTTTGCCCGACGATATCGGCGGGGCGATCTCGACCCTGCTGGCCGATGGCAGCAACTGGATCACCGGGCAACGCATCGAAGCCTCGGGCGGCATGTTTCTGTAAGCGTTCTGCGCTAGCATCAATGCCTTCAGATCACTGACAGGCAATCACCGATGAGTTTTGATCCAGGCTTGGCCGGCGGCATGGGCGTGTTGGCGGCCGTGGTAGACATGGGCAGTTTTGCGCGTGCCGCCGACAGCCTGGAGATGACACCGTCGGGGGTCAGCCGGGCGATTTCCCGGCTGGAAAAACGCCTGGGGATTCGCCTGTTCGACCGTACCACCCGCTCGGTGCAACTGACCGATGAGGGTCGGCGTTTCTACCAGGAGATCGCCCCGTTGTTGGCCGGCCTCGAAGAGGCCGCCAGCGCCGCCGCCGACAGTGCACTCACCGTGCGCGGGCGCCTGCGGGTGAACATCGACCCGTACTTTTCACGGCTGGTGTTGGGCCCGGTGCTGGGGGATTTCATGCGCCGTTACCCGCAACTGCAACTGGACCTGCACACCCGCGACCAACTCGGCGACCTGGTGGCCGACGGCTTTGACCTGGCGATTCGCTTTGGCATCCCGCAATCCTCCTCGCTGATCGCGCGCAAGCTGATGGAAGTGCGCGTGCTCACCGTCGCCTCCCCCGCCTACCTTGAAACCTATGGCCGCCCCGCTCACCCGCAGGCACTGGAAACCGGGCACATGTGCCTGGACTTTCGCGACTCGCAAACCGGCCGGCCGTTCGCCTGGGAATTCCATCGCCCCGGCGAACGCCTGACCGTGCGCACCAGCGGGCGCCTGGTGGTCAACGACGCCAGCACCCTGTACAGCGTGTGCGAACACGGGCACGCGGTGGCGCAAATGCTCGACCTGGGCCTTGCACCGGCGCTCAAGGCCGGTGGTTTGGTGGAGTTGTTTCCGGACTGGCCCGACGAACGTTTCCCGTTGTATGCCTACTACCCGTCACGGCATTTGCCCGCCGCCAAGGTGCGGGCCTTCCTCGATTTCGTGGCCACACTCACCCCCCTGTAGGAGCCCGGCTTGTCGAATCGTCGCACCGCGGCGATGGCGATCTCAAGTACGCCCACCTTGTAGGAGCCCGGCTTGCCGGCGATGGCGATCTCAAGGGCCCCATCGCCGGCAAGCCGGGCTCCTACAGGGGTCGTGTCCGGCGGCTACAGCGGCGGCGTTCGGGGTTACAACGCCAGTGTGCGACGTTGCAGGATTTTTTCCCGAATCATGTCGTACCCCAGGTGGTACACGTAGGTGTACGGCAGGAAGAACAGCAGCACGCCGATGTCGAGGATAAAGGCTTCCAACAGGCTGATGCCCAGCCACATCGCAATCAATGGCACACACACCAGGATCAGCCCGCCTTCAAACATCAGCGCGTGCAGCACCCGCGTCCAGTTGTTGGTGGGCAGTTGCAGGCGCACCTTGAGGCGGTCGAACAGGCTGTTGAAAATAATGTTCCAGGTCAGCGCCAGCACGCTGATACCCAGGGTCACCGCGCCCATTTCCAGGGCGGGCCGGCCGGTGATCCAGACCAGCAGTGGTGTGCAGATCAGCAGGGCCAGCCCTTCAAAACCCAGGGCTTGGCAAACGCGTTCAGTCATCGATTTGGTGGGGTTCATGACCCGGCTCCGTGAGTGGCGACGGTTGCCATCATTACTCCCCTGCTCGATACTTCATAACTAATAACCATCGATCAAGGCGATAGTCATGGCCTCCAACGAAGTGCTGCAGGCGTTTGTACAGGCGGCCACCCAAGGCTCGTTCTCGGCGGCGGCGCGCAAGCTGGGCAAGAGCCAGTCCACCGTCAGCGCGGCGGTGGCGAGCCTGGAGATTGACCTGGATGTGGAGCTGTTCGACCGCAGCAGCCGCAAGCCGACCCTGACCCCGGCCGGCCATGTGCTGTTGCTGCGTGCCGAGCAGGTGCTGGAAGCCAGCAGCCGCCTGGAACTGGCTGCCAGCCAGTTGTCCCAGGGGTTGGAGCCGAAGCTGACGATTGCGATGTCCGACACCTACCAATCGGACCGTTTCGAAATTGCCCTCAAAGCCTTTGAACAGCGCTACCCGGACCTTGAGCTCGAATGCCTGATCGCCGAGTGCGAAGACCTGATTGCCCTAGTGCAAAGCGGCCGGGCGCAGGTTGCGTTTATTGAAAAACAGGACGTCTACCCACCCGACCTCACCGGCGCGCCGGTCGAAGAACGTACAGAAATCGCGCTGTACGTGGCACCCAGACACCCGCTGGCGAGCCTGGACAATATTTCCGCCGACACCCTGCAACAACACCGCGAATTGCGCCTGGCCAGCATCATCAACCCGACCGAGACCCGCCCCAGTGGCCGGGTGTGGTCGGCGCCCAGTTACTTGATGCTGATGGAAATGGCCCAGTTGGGGTTTGGTTGGGCGCCCTTGCCGCGCTGGCTGGTGGAGCGTTTTGATGGCGGCCAGTTGGTGGAGCTCAAGGCGCGCAGCTGGCCGCGCTCGGTGGCGGTGGATGCGCTGTGGTCACGGCATCATCCGCCTGGGCCGGCGGGTGGGTGGTTGCTCGGCAAGATGCTGGAATAACAAACACTCGCCAATAAACAATGAAGATCAACCTGTGGGAGCGGGCTTGCCCGCGAAAGCGGTGTGTCAGTCGAATCAAATGCTAGCTGACACGCCGCTTTCGCAGGCAAGCCAGCTCCCACATTTGACCTGTGCTGGCCTTCAGAACGAGGTCAGGCCGCTGAAAGCTGGGGCGGACGGTTGTTCTGGAAGTATTCGTGCAGGGCGCGCAAGGCAGGCAATTCCAGCGCCTGTGCGGCGAAGCACAGGCCCACGCGGCGTGTCGGGGCCGGCAGGTGCCATTGGCGAATCACCACCCCGGTGCGCTCGGCCGCCATCGACTGCGGCAGCATCGCCACGCCCACACCTGCCGCCACCATGTGCAACGCCTGGGTCAACGAGCCGGCATGCCCCGCCACCGCTTGCGGCGAGCGACCGTACAGCGCCATCAAACGTTGATGGGAATCGTGCTGCGGGCAGGTGATCCAGTCCTCAATCGGCGCCCATGCCTGTTCTTTGCCCACCTGCGCCATGGGGTGAGCCGCTGGCAACGCCATCACGTAGGACTCTTCCCAGATCGGCAGGAACAATTCGTCCTCGCAGCACATTTCTTCCACGGCCAGGCGCCCTTCTCCCTCACAGCCTTCCTGCAAGGTCAGCAACAACCCCGGCAGCCCCTGGTGCGCCATGCGCAGAAAGGTTTCGATCTGGCTGTCGGCAATGTCGCCTTCCACGCCCAATTCCAGGGCGATGCGGTTTTCGCGCCCGCGAAACAAGCGGCTCAAGGCATCGGCTTCGGCCACCATGCGCCGTGCCTGCGGGTACAGCACCCGCGCTTCGGCGCTGACCTCCACGCCCCGTGGCTGGCGCACGAACAACGCCACGCCCAGCTCGTCTTCCAACTGCTTGATGGTCACCGACAGCGTCGGTTGGCTGATGAACAAACGCTGGGCAGCCGCCGTGATATTGCGTTCTTCGAACACCGCGAGAAAGGCTTTGAGGTGACGCACATCCATAGCTTTATCCGATGACAGACAGAGAAATAAGGCATTTTTCAGCCTGACTGGCGCTAAATATACTGCGCCCACGGTTCAGTTATCGATTTTTCTTATTCCAGGAGTGCAATCATGAGCAAGCCACTGATCATCATCACCGGTGCCAGTTCCGGTATCGGCGAAGCCACTGCCCGCCTGCTGTCGGCCGCCGGTCACCCGCTGCTGCTGTTGGCGCGGCGCATCGACCGCCTTAACGACCTGGCCCTGCCCAACACCCTGGCGCGTGGCGTGGATATCACCGACCGCGCAGCCTTGGTCGCTGCCGTGAAGGAAGCCGAAGCGCAATTCGGCCCGGCCGACGCGTTGATCAACAATGCCGGTGTGATGCTGCTGGGCGCAGTCAGCGAACAAGACCCGGCGCAATGGGAGCAGATGCTCGACGTCAACGTGAAAGGCCTGCTCAATGGCATTCACGCGGTGGCCGGCAGCATGGTGGCACGCAAGGGTGGCACCATCATCAACGTCAGCTCGGTGGCTGGGCGCAAAACCTTCCCGAACCACGTGGCTTACGTAGGCACCAAGTTCGCAGTACACGGGATTTCGGAGAACCTGCGCGAAGAATTGTCGCCGAGCAATGTGCGCGTGATCACCATCGCCCCGGGCGCGGTGGAAACCGAACTGCTCAGCCACACCACCGACGAGGCGATCAAGAGCGGTTACCAAGCCTGGAAACAAGACATGGGCGGCACCGTGCTCAGCGCGGATGACGTGGCCTCGGCGATTGCCTACGCCTACGGGCAACCGCAGCATGTGTGCATTCGCGAGATCGTGTTGGCGGCCACGCGTCAGCAGCCGTAACCCAATAAGCGCAAACAACACCGATCACTGTAGGAGCCGGCTTGCCGGCGATAGCGGTGGGTCAGCCAATACCTCTGTTGGCTGATACACCGCTATCGCTGGCAAGCCAGCTCCTACAGTTGTTTTGCGTTGAGTTCGGCCAGGCGTTGCTGGAGGAAGCGTTTCTCTGGAGCTTGCTGGGTCAAGGACAGGGCTTTTTCGTACGCCGTGCGCGCCTCTTCCACACGCCCCAGCTGCCGACAGAATTCCCCCCGCGCCGAATGCGCCAAGTGGTAATCCAGCAACTCACCACGCTGCAAAATCCCCTCCACCAACGCCAGCCCCGCCAGTGGTCCCTGCCCCATCGCCACCGCCACGGCGCGGTTCAGTTCGATCACCGGCGAGGGCACTTCCCGCAGCAACACATCGTAGAGCCCGACGATCTGCAACCAGTCGGTTTCATCGGCACAGGGCGCTTCGGCATGCACCGCCGCAATCGCTGCCTGCAGGCAATACGGGCCGAAACGCCGGGTGGTCAACGCCTGCTCCACCAGCGCGCAGCCTTCAGCAATCAGGGCGGTATCCCACAACCCTCGGTCCTGTTCATGCAACAACACCAACTCACCACTTGCCGAGGTGCGCGCCGCTCGGCGGGATTCGTGCAGCAGCATCAGCGCCAGCAAGCCCATGACTTCCGGTTCGGGCAGCAACTCCATGAGTAAACGACCGAGCCGAATGGCTTCGCGGGTCAGGTCTTCACGGGTGAGATCAGCGCCCATGGACGCCGAATAGCCTTCGTTGAACACCAGGTAAATCACCCGCAGCACGCTGTCCAGGCGCTCCGGCAATTCGGCCAGGGACGGCACCTGATAGGGAATGCGAGCCTCACGGATCTTGCCTTTGGCGCGCACGATGCGCTGGGCGATGGTGGTGGGGGTGGCCAGGAACGCGCGGGCGATTTCCTCGGTGGTGAGGTCGCAGATCTCACGCAGGGTCAGGGCCGCCTGGGCGTCGGCCGCCAGCGCCGGGTGACAGCAGGTGAAGATCAAACGCAGGCGGTCGTCTTCCACGTCCTCGGCACTCCACTCAGCCGCTTCCAGTGCGTCGGCCTGCTCCTGTAGCAAGGGGGTAAATCGCGCCTGACGGCGCAGGCGGTCGATGGCCTTGAAGCGGCCGGTGGACACCAGCCAGGCGCGCGGGTTGTCCGGCACGCCGTCCTCGGGCCAGCGTTGCAAGGCGACAAAAAACGCCTCGTGCAAGGCCTCCTCGGCCAGGTCGAAATCACCCAACAGGCGAATCAGCGTCGCGAGTACGCGGCGTGATTCGCTGCGGTAAATGGCCTCGACCTGCGCGGTCAATCGGGCATGCCTTGGGTCACCAGCGTCACCAGGCGATCCAGGCTCTGGCCCCAGCCGTCGTGAAAGCCCATGGCTTCATGGGCCTGCTTGTCGGCCTCGCTCCAGTGCATGGCGCGGGCGGTGTAGAGGGTCTTGCCATCGACCTCTTCAAAGGTGACTTCGGCCGTCATGAATGGCTTGCCCGAGGGGATCCAGCCCGGCGCATAGGCATCGGTAAACACCAGGCGGCTGGGCGCTTCGATCTCCAGGAACACGCCTTGGGTGGGGTATTCCGCGCCGTCCGGTGCGCGCATCAAGGTGCGAAACAGGCCACCGACCCACAGGTTCATTTCGCACTCGGGGGTGGTCATGCCGTGGGGCCCCCACCATTGTTGCAACAAGGCGGGCTCGGTCCAGGCGCGGAACACGCGGCTGCGTGGGGCGTCGATCACGCGGCTGATGGACAGTTCAAATTCGGCGGGTTGAGTGGTCATGGGGCAAACCTCCTGAGTCTTGTGGTTGTTGTGTTCAGAGATTCAATTGGCGCACCGGGCGCACTTCCACGCTGCCGACCCGCGCAGCCGGAATGCCGCCAGCCACCTGGATCGCTTCGTTCAAGTCCTTGGCCTCGATCAGGTAGAACCCGGCGAGCTGCTCCTTGGTTTCGGCGAACGGCCCGTCAGTAATCGACAACTTGCCATTGCGCATGCGCACGGTGGTGGCGGTGGTGACCGACTCCAGCGGCTCGGCGGCGAGCATCCGCCCGCTGGCCTGGATGGCCTGGGCGTAGGCAAGACACTCCGGGTCTGCGGGGCTGTCAGGCGAGGTGTGCAGCACCTGTTCGTTGCTGTAGATCAGGCAGAGGTATTTCATGGGTGCCTCCCTTTTCGGCTTATCCACTATAGTCCCCGGCGATCAGGGTTCCAGCTCGAACAGCGCGGTGCCGCTCAGCATGTCGAAGGGCGCCGACCAGTGCTCATGCACCACGCGCCATTGGCCGTTGATGCGCTGATAACCGGCCGTCACCCGCATCCAGCAGGCCTTCACCACGCCGTCCGGCCCCGCACCACCGCAATGGGCCAGCCAGTGGGCAAAGGCGCTGTCCTGTGCCTCGACGATACGCAACTCATGAAACTCGAAAATACCCGGGCCGGGGCAATGCTTCATGCATTCCTCCCAATGGGCGCGATAGGCGGCCTTGCCCTTGAATTGCAGTGCGGTGACGGCGTCGAACGAGACGATATCGTCGGCGTAATAGCTGACAATTTTGTCGATATCCCGGGCAAGCACGGCTTGCTTCCATTGATCGATCAGGGTGTTGATGGCAGTGCTCATGGCGATACTCCTTCGGGTGGAAAATCACGGAAGACACCCTTAGTCGAACGGCCCTCGCTGCAATCGACAGCCCGCTGAAAAATAATTTCGCCCCAGGCAAACCCGCTAGAATCCAACCCTCTTTGTAGGATTTCGGATGCGCCCCCGATGGAAACCCGCCTCGTCCCCTATGAGACGCTGAGCCTTGTGCAAAAACAGCAGCTCGACGCCCTGCAAGTACACCCCGAGCAACTGGCGTACTCCGGGGACATCTACTGCGCGCTGAACAGCCTGCTGGTCAACCCAAACCCCGGCGCCATCAAAGGCTTTGCCCTGCTCGCCGACGAGTTGCCCGTCGCCTTCCTGCTGCTCAAACGCCCCCCGTGCCTGCCCCATTGGGCCGATGAACACAGCGCCACGCTGCATGCGTTGCAAGTGGACCGCGGGCAACAAGGCCGCGGGTTCGGCAAGGCGTGTCTGCAGGCACTGCCCGACGCCGCGCTGGCTGCGTGGCCGCAGGTCAAGGCCATCGAATTGTCGGTGGATGCCGACAATGTGGCGGCGATGGGTTTGTACCTGAGCACCGGGTGGGTGGACAGTGGCGAGGCGTATAAGGGGCGGATTGGCTATGAACGCAGGCTGGCATTAGTCTTTTGAACGATAAGGAGGTGGCGCAAATGCTGACAACCCTCGAACAACTCGAAACCCTCTACGGCCTCCCCCACGAGCGGGCAGTGCGCAAGGAGATCCCGTTTCTCAACGAGGATTACCAGGCCATGGTGCGCGCCTCGCCGCTGGTGGTGGTGAGTTCGTCCGGGCCGGACGGTGTGGACGGTTCGCCCCGTGGTGATGTTCCGGGGTTTGTGCGGATTGTGGATGAGCGCACGCTGGCGATTCCTGATCGGCCCGGCAACAACCGCCTGGATACCTTGCGCAACCTGGTGCAGGACCCGCGCATTGCCTTGCTGTTCATCATTCCGGGAATTGGCGAAACGTTGCGCGTGAATGGCCGTGCGCAGATTTCCATCGAGCCAGGGTTGCTGGAGAGTTTTGCGGTGAATGGCAAACCGGCGAAGTCGGTGATTCTGGTGCAGGTGGAAAGTGCGTATTTCCACTGCTCAAAGGCGTTTGTGCGTTCCGATTGCTGGAACCCTGAAAAACACCTGGAACGCTCGGCGCTGCCGTCGGCCGGCGCCTTTCACAAGCGGCTCAATGACGGGCAGTTTGATGCCGAGGCGTATGACCGCGAGATGCCGGAGCGGGTCAAGGCCACCCTGTATTGACCCACCCTCTGTAGGAGCCCGGCTTGCCGGCGATGGCAATTTCAAGGGCGACATCGCCGGCAAGCCGGGCCCCTACAACGGCGGTGTGTCAGCCTCTTTCGCCGATCGGCAACCAGATCTCCACGGTGCCGGTGCCTTTGCGCCCATCGAAATCGGCGCTGTAGCGCTCGAAATCCGCACCCATCACTTTGTAGCCCGAGTGCGGCAGCCACTCGAACATGATGCGTTCATAGGTTTGCTCAAGTGCCTGCACCGGCCCGTAATGCGGGAATACGGCGTAGTTGAGCGGCGGGATTTCAATGGATTCGAAGTTGCCTGGCACGTCGCCCTTGGTCGGCACTTCAACGCCGGCCATGTAGTCGAATTCACCATGCTTGGGGTTATGGCAAACCCCATACGTCACACCGCCCACGCGCTGTTTGATGTCTTTGACACAGGTGTCGAACAACTCCCACAAGCGCGGGATGTCGCCGATGGTCGCCTTCGAATAACGCCCTTGCACCCCGGCAATCACCAGGGCTTTACCCGCTTCCATGCGTGGCTCCAACGGTTGCTTTGTCTGCTGATCCATACGAACAGTCTCCTTCTTATGAGGGTACAAACCCGTATCGAGTATAGGGGGATATCCGCGCAACACTGCACGCAGAAAATTTTCCTACGCATCTGGACAACTGGCCATCATCGACCGTATTGTCTGCCCCGCAGGCCACCGCAGTGGCCGACGTCGCTCGGACGGTTCCGGGCGCTTACGTACTTCGAGGCAACAATGGCAGACCAAGGTTCGCCGCGCCGCTTTGCGCGCATCGATCGACTCCCCCCTTACGTTTTTAATATCACTGCCGAACTGAAGATGGCTGCGCGTCGGCGCGGCGAAGACATCATCGACTTGAGCATGGGTAACCCCGACGGCGCCACGCCGCCGCACATTGTCGAAAAACTCGTGCAGGTCGCCCAGCGCGAAGACACCCACGGCTATTCCACTTCCAAAGGCATTCCGCGTCTGCGCCGGGCGATTTCGCGTTGGTACAAAGACCGTTATGAAGTGGACATCGACCCTGAGTCCGAAGCCATCGTGACCATTGGTTCCAAGGAAGGCCTGGCGCATTTGATGCTGGCCACCCTGGACCAGGGCGATACCGTGCTGGTGCCTAACCCGAGCTACCCGATTCACATCTACGGCGCGGTGATTGCCGGCGCCCAGGTGCGCTCGGTGCCACTGGTGCCCGGCGTGGATTTCTTCGCCGAGCTGGAGCGCGCCATTCGTGGCTCGATCCCCAAGCCGAAGATGATGATCCTGGGCTTCCCGTCCAACCCCACCGCGCAGTGCGTGGAGCTGGATTTCTTTGAACGCGTGATCGCCCTGGCCAAGCAGTACGACGTGCTGGTGATCCACGACCTGGCCTATGCCGACATCGTCTACGACGGCTGGAAAGCCCCGTCGATCATGCAGGTGCCGGGCGCCAAGGACATTGCGGTGGAGTTTTTCACCCTGTCCAAGAGCTACAACATGGCCGGCTGGCGCATCGGTTTCATGGTGGGCAACCCGGAACTGGTCAGCGCCCTGGCACGCATCAAGAGTTACCACGACTACGGCACCTTCACCCCGCTGCAAGTCGCCGCCATTGCGGCCCTGGAAGGCGATCAGCAGTGCGTGAAGGACATCGCCGAGCAGTACCGCCAACGCCGCAACGTGCTGGTTAAAGGCCTGCATGAGCTGGGCTGGATGGTGGAGAACCCGAAGGCGTCGATGTACGTCTGGGCGAAGATCCCCGAGGCGTATGCCGCCATGGGTTCGCTGGAGTTTGCCAAGAAGCTGCTGCTGGAAGCCAAGGTGTGTGTATCGCCGGGGATCGGCTTTGGCGAGTATGGCGATGATCATGTGCGCTTCGCGCTGATCGAAAACCAGGACCGGATTCGCCAGGCGGTGCGCGGGATTCGGACGATGTTCCGGGCCGATGGCCTGGGCCCTAAAGCCTGACCCAAACTACCTGTAAAAACTCAATCAATGTGGGAGCTGGCTTGCCTGCGATAGCGGCGGTGAATTCACCACCGCTATCGCAGGCAAGCCAGCTCCCACATCTATATTGAATTCCTGCAGTAAGTTTTGTGGTGTGGCTTACACCACCAACGACAACAGCATGATGAAGATCAGCGCCACAATCGACAGGATGGTCTCCATCGCCGTCCAGGTCTTGAACGTCTCAGCCACAGTCATGTTGAAATACTGCTTCACCAGCCAGAACCCCGCATCGTTGACGTGAGACAGGATCAACGAGCCCGCCCCCGTCGCCAACACCAGCAGTTCACGGTTAACCCCCGGAATCATCCCCACCACCGGCACCACGATGCCTGCGCCGGTAATGGTCGCCACGGTCGCTGAACCGGTCGCCACACGAATCACCGCCGCCACCAGCCACGCCAGCAAAATCGGGTTGATCTGTGCGTTCACCGCCATGTGGCCGATCACGTCACCCACGCCGCTGGTCACCAGCATCTGCTTGAAACCACCGCCAGCACCGATGATCAGGATGATCGCAGCGGTTGGCGCCAGGCTGGCGTCGAGCAGCTTGAGGATCTGCTTGGAACCGATGCCCTGGCGATGGCCAAAGGTGTACAGCGACAGCAGCAACGCCAGCAGCAGCGCGGTGATCGGGTGGCCGATCATGTCCATCCAGTTGCGAATGGCGTGGCCGTCCGGCAGGGCGATGTCGGCGAAGGTCTTGAGCAGCATCAGGAACACCGGCAGCAACACGGTGATCAGTGTCACGCTGAAGCTCGGCAGGTTCTTGTTTTCTGGCTCACGGGCCAGTTGGTCGACCAGTTCCTGGGACGGGTTGCCCGGGATGTACTTGGCGATGAACGTGCCGAAGATCGGGCCGGCGATGATAGCGGTCGGCAATGCGACGATCAGGCCGTACAGGATGGTCTTGCCGATGTCCGCGCCAAACACGCCGATGGCCAGCAATGGGCCCGGGTGCGGCGGCACCAGGCCGTGCACCGCCGACAGGCCGGCGAGCAACGGGATGCCGATCTTGATCAGCGAAACACCGGTGCGGCGCGCGACGATAAACACCAGCGGGATCAGCAGTACAAAGCCGATCTCGAAGAACAGCGGGATGCCCACCAGGAACGCGGCGAACATCATCGCCCACTGCACCTTCTCTTTACCGAAGGCGCGGATCAGGGTTTGGGCGATCTGATCGGCGCCGCCGGATTCGGCCATCATCTTGCCGAGCATCGTGCCCAGCGCAAGGATGATGCCGACAAAGCCGAGCACGCCGCCGAAACCGTCCTGGAACGCCTTGATGATCTTGTCCACGGGCATGCCCGAGGTCAGGCCGAGGAAGCCGGCCGCGATGATCAGTGCAATGAACGGGTGCACCTTGAACTTGGTGATCAGAACGATCAACCCGATGATAGTGACCACTGCATCGAGCAGTAGGTAAGACTCGTGGGACATGCCAAACATGGGGGGTCTCTCCTGTTTGTTGTTGTTATTAAAGCGGGTGTTGAATCTTTCGCCGGGGATAGCGCTATCTTTTCCGGCAAAAAATTAATGAGTAGGTTCAAAGCCGTGTTGCAGCCACCAGGCGTTGGTTTGCTCGGCCAGCTCCTCGACGCTGTCTTCGCTGGCGTTGAGGGCCAGGGTCAGCGGCTCGCCCACGGGCGATTCAAGGGTGGCGAACTGGCTGTCGATCAGGCTTGCCGGCATGAAGTGGCCGGGGCGATGGGACACGCGGTCGGCGGCGACGGCGCGGGTCAGCTCCAGGAAGACGAACCCCAGGCCAGGCGCGGCTTCACGCAGGTGGTCGCGGTATTTCTTTTTCAGGGCTGAACAGGTGAGCACCGGGTGCTCGCCCGCCTTGAGCGAACGGCGCAGTTCATCGCACAGGATGTCGAGCCAGCCGGCGCGGTCGTCGTCGTTGAGGGGGTGGCCGGCGCTCATCTTCTCGATGTTCGCGGCGGGGTGAAAGCTGTCGCCTTCGATGGCGGTGGCGCCGTTCAGGCGGCACAGGGCCTCGCTGACGCTGGACTTGCCACAGCCGGAAACACCCATGATGACCAGGGCGGTAACAGGTTGACTCATGAAACACCTCAGGACGCAGATAGCGCTACCTTTGCACGCTGTAAGGCTAGTGCAAAAACAGGCTTTTCCCGCGCCGTCTTGTCATTTTTATGGAGTGACGCGTGCATCCTCTCCAATCATTTGAACCGGATCAGGCAACCCTGCGTTCAAGCATTTGCAGCCATTTGGAGACAGCGCTACCTTAGTGCCTCGATTTTTGTTTGGCAAGCCGCCTGATGACCTCCAAGAACGATAAAAAATTGCGCACCACGGGTCGCCCGACCCTCAACGAAGTCGCCCGCCTGGCCGGCGTCAGCCCGATTACCGCGTCCCGCGCCTTGCGGGGCGTGAGCACCGTGGCCAAGGAACTTGTGGAAAAAGTCCAGCAGGCCGCCAGCGAGCTGAACTACGTGGTCAACCCGGCCGCCCGTGCCTTGGCATCGGCGCAGAGCCATTCGGTGGTGGTCATCGTGCCGTCGCTGTCCAACCTGCTGTTTATCGAAACCCTCGAAGCCATCCACCAGGTACTGCGGCCCAAGGGCTTTGAAGTGCTGATCGGCAACTCCCACTATTCCCGCGAAGAAGAAGAAAACCTGCTGCGCAACTACATGGCTTATCAGCCACGGGGCTTGCTGCTGACCGGCTTCGACCGCACCGAGAGCGCGCGACGGATGGTCGAGGCCAGCAATGTGCCGTGCATCTACATGATGGACCTGGACCCCAACGCCGGCGTGAACTGCGTGGGGTTCTCGCAACTGAGCGCAGGGGAAACCGCAGCGGCGCACCTGCTGTCCCGTGGGCGCAAGCGCCTGGCGTATATCGGCGCGCAGTTGGACCAGCGCACGTTGCTGCGGGGCGAGGGCTTTCGCCGCGCGCTGCAGCAGGCAGGCCTGTACGACCCGGCGCTGGAACTGCTGACCCCGCGGCCTTCCTCCGTCGGTCTAGGAGGCGAGCTGTTCCTGCAGATGCTGGCAGCCCATCCAGATGTGGATGCGATCTTCTTTGGCAACGACGACCTGGCCCAAGGCGCCCTGCTGGAAGCCCTGCGCCACGGTATCAAGGTGCCAGAACGTGTGGCGGTGCTGGGTTTCAACGATTTGCCGGCGTCATCCTTCATGGTGCCGCGCCTGAGCAGCATCAGCACCCCGCGAGAAGCCATCGGGCGACGTGCGGCGGAGCATTTGCTGACGGTCATGGCGGGCAACAAGATCGCCAAACCGGTGGTGGACATGGGGTTTGAACTGCAGGTGCGTGAAAGTACCTGAGCTGCCTGAACGCATTCCTTTGTGTGAGCCGGCTTGCCGGCGATGGC
>NZ_JACAOY010000017.1:0-130 GCF_013385985.1 Pseudomonas sp. B6002
TGCTTTTGCTTTTGATCTTGATCTTGATCTTAAGCGCCCCGTCAAACACGCTGGCCGGAATTCGGCAGGGATTTGGGGGGTAAACCGGCAGGGATGCCGGTTTAGCCGCCCCAAATCACTGTCGGATTAC
>NZ_JACAOY010000017.1:159-132918 GCF_013385985.1 Pseudomonas sp. B6002
GCCGAGTGTTGGGGCAAGAGCGCTTTGCTTACTTTCGCGCTCTTCGAAAGTGAGCCGCCGTAAGGGCGGAACCAATATCAGCCGTTACCTAAATAACGGATATACACCCGGTAAACCAAACCAATCCCCCTCCCCAAAGGTCCACATCCTCCAAGCACCTTCGAATCAGGAGATTCACCCCATGACCACCCCCAAAGCCCTACTCATCCTCCACGGCAAGCAAGCCCTGAACGAGGACGTTCGCGCCGCCGTGCAGGCCAGGCGAGAACAAGGCTGGGAGCTGGCAGTACGGGTCACCTGGGAAGGCGGCGACGCCCAACGCCTGGTCAACGAAGCCCTGGAAGGCAACTACACCCATATCATCGCCGGCGGCGGCGACGGCACCCTGCGCGACGTGGCCGAAGCCATGGCCCTGGCCAAGACCGACGCCAGCCTGGTGCTGATGCCCCTGGGCACCGCCAACGACTTCGCCAAAGCCGCCGGCGTCCCCCTGGAACCCGCCCAGGCACTGGCGCTGCTCGACGTGCCGCCCACGGCAATCGATCTCGGCCAGGCCGGCGGGCAAATCTTCCTCAACATGGCCACCGGCGGCTTCGGCAGCCAGGTCACCGCCAACACCTCCGAAGACCTCAAGAAAGTCCTGGGCGGCGCCGCCTACCTGTTCACCGGCCTGACCCGCTTCAGCGAGTTAAAGGCGGCCTACGGTGAACTGGAAGGCCCGGGCTTTCATTGGAAGGGCGACCTGCTCGCGCTGGGCATTGGCAACGGTCGCCAGGCAGGCGGTGGGCATGTGCTGTGCCCGGGGGCACTGGCCGATGACGGCCTGCTGGACATCAGCATCCTGCCGGCGCCCCAGGAGGTGGTCGGCACGCTGCTCACCCTGATGACCGACGGCTGGGGCCTGGACAACCTGTTTGTGCGGGCGCGCCTGCCCTGGGTCGAGATCAAGGTGGCCGAAGGGTTGTACATCAACCTCGATGGCGAGCCGCTCAAAGGAGACGACCTGCGTTTCAGCGCCTTGCCCAAGGCCTTGCGCGTGCACCTGCCGGTGGGGTCGCCCCTAATCGTCCAGGCTGATGATCTGCTCGCGAACGGCGAATAACACCAAGCCCGCCACATCGAATATCTGCAAGCGCTTCATGATCTGCGAGCGGTGCGCTTCCACGGTCTTGATGCTCAGGCCCAGGCCGTGGGCGATCTCCCGGGTGGATTTGCCGCGCACGATCAGGCGCAGGATCTCCAACTGGCGAGCAGTGAGGTTGTGGCTGTGGGCGGCAGGGGAGGTCGGGCCCTGGCTACGTACCAGCGCCTGGTTGATCACCGTATGGGCGATGGCGGGGCTCAGGTAGCGTTCGTTGTTGCGCAGCGCCGCCAGGGCGTGTTCCAGCTCGTTGGCCGTGGTGTCCTTGAGCAGGTAGCCATGGGCACCGCATTCCAGCGCGCGCATGATCAGCTCGGGGTCGGTGTGCATCGACAGGATCAACACCTTGCTCTTGGGGTAGGCGGCCTTGAGTTGTTGCAAGGCGTCCAGGCCACCGGTGTGCTTCATCGACAGGTCCAGCAGCACAATATCAGGCTGCAGGGCGCTGAATTTTTCCAGCAATTGCGCGCCATCGCTGGCTTCGCCGATCACCGTATAGCCATGAATATCCTGGACCAGCGCACGTACGCCGGCCCTGATCAATGCGTGGTCATCCACCAGGAGTAATTTGCAGGTCACTCGAGAACCTTAGGGGAACTGGCCCGTTCGAGGGCGCGGGGCGCCCAGGGGAAAAGCGCGTCGATCCGTGTCCCTTGGCCTGGCTGGCTGCTGACGGTCAATGAGCCGCCAAGCTGATCGATCCGCTCTGACATGCCGGCCATGCCCCGTTGGCCTTCCAGGCCGGGGTTGATGGCGGGCGAAAAGCCCTGGCCGTCATCGCAGATACTCAGCGACAGGCCTTCGGGCAGGCGTTGCAGGCGCACCAACAGATTGCGCGCCTGGGCGTGGCGTAGCATGTTGGTCACCGCTTCCTGTGTGATGCGAAAGGCCGCGACGGCCATTTCTTCCGGGAGGCCGGTCAGCCGTTGCTGGCATTCCAGGCTCCAGTGAATCGAGGTGTTTTCCAGGGTCTTGAGCAGGTGCGCGCGCAGGCTCGCCTCCAACCCCAGGCTGGCCAGCTGCCGTGGGTTGAGGATGGCGGACACGTCGCGCACCTTGGCCAGGGTTTCATTGAGGGTGTTGCACAACACGCTGCATTGGCTTTGCAGGTCTTCCGGCAGGCGACGCTTGAGCCATTCGCTTTGCAGCTTGGCGGCGGTCAGCAACTGGCCGATGTCGTCATGCAATTCGCGGCTGAGACGATGGCGCTCGTTTTCCTGGACTTGCAGCAGGCGATCGGCGAGTTCCTGCGGCTGGAATTTGATCGACTTGCGCGAGCTCCATTGTTGCAGGCCCACCACGATCAAAGTCGCCGCGTTGAGCAGCAGGATCAACAACGGCAGTGGGGCTGAGCGAGCGTAGGCCCACAGGCTGACCAGCAGCGAACACAAACACAGGGCCAGGACCATACGGCGTGCATTGCTGCGGGACACGGACCTTGCGATGAGTGACTTGAGGCTGGTGTACATAGCGGATGAAGCCAATGAAGGTTCGCTGCGGGAAGACCGGTCACGGCGGCTGACAGGGCTCAGTGTGGAATGCGGTGCCGAATCGTTTTTATACATGATGAAGTTGAGTCACTTCGAGCGGGGCATAGTACCACCACTATTACCGTTGGTCGCCTGGCGCCTCACTTGGCAGCCTTATTAACCACGCAAACACCCTGGGCGGTAATCCCAGAGTTCAAAGAGAGGGCAGTTGTATTAATAAAGTTGGTTTGTATCGTTGTTGGGGTGATGGCTAATTGATATGTCCTGCCCGCAATTATGTAGCCTGCGTTTAGGTTGACGGTCGTTTTTAGATAACTCGCCTATTAATTACGACTTGCTCGTCACCTAAGACGCGTGGTGCATGCGCTGCTGCGGTTTATAACCGAAGTCTTTTTGTGGGATTTGCAAGGTCACAGTCGCAATCAGCGTTGTTTGCTCGGTTTCATCCAGCCCTAATTCTCCGGTGCGGATGTCGATCAACTCCAGTTGCCAGGCCAACAACCTCAAGCAGTCATGCAAGGCATTAAGCGCCTGGTCATGCAATTGCATGGGGCTCGCGGCATTGGCAATCAGGTACTGAATATGGCGCGAGAACTCGCTGATCGCCTGCAAGGCCAGGCCTTCGGCCTTTTCGGCCAGCTTGGCGAGGCTGGCTTTCATGCAGTCGATGGCGTCGCTGTCGTTGCGAATCAGATGCAAGTGGTTCAGGCACTCTTCCGACTTGGCCAGCAGCATTTCTGCTTCCAGCAGAAAATCGGGAAGTGCAGTTTGCCATTCGTTCGCGTTATTCATCATGCATGTCTCCGCAACATTAGGTCCGGTGATGAGATGCCGCATCGGGTGAATGGCTTAAAACTACCGCTGAAATATGACTGAAATCTGTAGCCCGCTTCTGGATTTCCAGTAGGACGCTTATTTGAATGATCACGAAAGCCGTGCGCGGCCCTCATTATCAGGGGCGATTGCACAACTTCAGTTGCCGACACGTGAATGTCTGGAAGACCCGTGGGCCGAGGGCTTGGGATGGCAAACAAAAGCCTGACTCCATTCATGCAATGAGAATGGCGTCACATTAATGGCTATTAGATATCGCGAATATCAGGTTGGGCCTGATTGTGTATAGGGGAATCCCTTACAAGGCGGAACCTCGCGTCGATTTCAATGTCGCGCGACGTCTCTGTAATGCCGTCTGGAGAGGCCGTTGCAGTAAAGCATGATGTCAGTGTGACATCAATGAATTTACGTGGCATTTTACCGGGGTCAAGGTCTGGCGGTTGCCGCCGATAACAAACCTTAATGAGCAGCACAATCTCTCAGCGCAAACCCACGCGCCCATCAGGAGTTTTTAATGGCCGGCATTCTCGACACGGTAGACCAACGCACGCAACTGGTGGGTGAGAATCGCCTGGAGATTCTCATGTTCCGCCTGGCCGGGCGGCAGTTGTTCGCGATCAACGTGTTCAAAGTGCAGGAAGTGCTGCAACTGCCCAAGCTGACCCTGATGCCCCAGCGCCACCCATTCGTGTGTGGCGTGGTCAACCTGCGTGGCCAGACCTTGCCGGTGATCGACCTGTCCCAGGCCATCGGCATGCGCCCGCTGGTACCTGGCCCGAACAGCACCATCATCGTTACTGAATACAACCGCTCCGTGCAGGCGTTCCTGGTGGGCGGCGTCGACCGCATCGTCAACATGAACTGGGAAGCCATCCTGCCACCGCCGACCAGCGCCGGCCGCCAGCATTACCTCACGGCCATCAGCAAGGTCGATGACCAGTTGGTGGAAATCATCGACGTGGAAAAAGTTCTCGCCGAGATTGTGCCGTACAACGCCAAGGTCTCCCGCGAAAAGCTCGAAGATCCGGTGCTCGAACGCGCCCGGGGCCGCGAAGTGCTGCTGGTGGACGACTCCAACGTGGCGCTGTCGCAGTTGCGCGACACCCTCGGGCAACTGGGGGTGAAGATGCACATCGCCAGTGACGGCCTCAAGGCGCTGAACATGCTCAAGGCCTGGGCCGACAGTGGCCAGGTGATGACCGACAAGTTGCTGATGATCTTCACCGACGCCGAAATGCCCGAGATGGACGGTTACCGCCTCACCACCGAGATCCGCAACGACCCACGTCTGCGTGGGCTCTACGTGGTGCTCCACACCTCACTGTCGGGCAGCTTCAACGATTCGATGGTGAAGAAGGTCGGCTGCGACAACTTCCTGTCCAAGTTCCAGCCGGACAAACTGGTGGACGTGGTGCGCCAGCGCCTGATGCTCGACCACGCCCCTGCCTGACAGCCCGCACGGTAACTTGTAGTGAGCGGGCTTGCCCCGCGCGGCGTAGTGTCAGGCGCCTCAACCTTGACTGACACACCGCGGCGCGGGGTAAACCCGCTCACTACAAAGACGGGCGTGTTTGGGATAGGGTGGCGGTTTATTCTTGCAGGAAAGCAGGCTCATGCTTCGTCTCAGCGCGTTGTACCGTTACCCCTTGAAGTCCGGCAAGGCCGAAACCTTGCAGCAGATCGGCCTGGATAAACTGGGGTTGGACGGTGACCGACGCTGGATGCTGGTGGATGAAGCCAGCGGGCGTTTCCTGACCCAACGTGCCGTGGCCAAGATGAGCCAGTTGTCTGCCCTGTGGAACAGCAGCGGCGGCCTCACCCTCAGCACCCCGGGCCTGGCCTCGCTGGCCGTGGCATTGCCCGGCAGCGAGGCCGAGTTGCGCGGCGTGACCATCTGGCGCGACACCCTGCGTGTACCGGACGCCGGTGATGAAGCCGCCGCCTGGGTCAGCGATTTCATCGGCAAACCCACGCGCCTGGTGCAGGTGCCTTTGGAACGCGCGCGCACGACCGAGGCCGGTTATGGCAAGGATGACGACCAGGTCGGGTTTGCCGATGGCTTTCCCCTGTTGCTGATCGGCCAGGCGTCGCTGGATGATCTTTCCCAGCGCATCGGCCGCCCCATGGAAATGCTGCGCTTTCGCCCCAACCTGGTGATCGAGGGCAGCGAGGCCTTTGCCGAAGACACCTGGAAACGCGTGCGCATCGGCGACGTGGAGTTTCGCGTGGTCAAGTCCTGTTCGCGCTGCATCCTCACCACCATCGACCCGGCCAGCGGCGAACGCAGTGCCGACCGCGAGCCCTTGGCCACGCTCAAGACTTATCGCGAACAGGACGGCGATGTGATGTTCGGCCAGAACCTGGTCAACGACGGCATCGGCCAATTGGCCGTAGGCATGTCGGTGACGATCCTGGAATAAAAAATGCCCGTCTCGCGAGAGACGGGCATTTTTTTGACGGCCCGAAAAGCTTAGCCGCGGTATTCGCACAGGTAAGCGGTGTCGACGGCGACCTTCAGTTGGAACTTGCTGTTGGCCGGTACGTTGAACTGGCTGCCGGCGGCGAAGGTTTCCCAGTCGGCGGCGTCTGGCAGCTTGACGGTCAGGGCGCCGGAAACCACGTGCATGATTTCACGCTGGGCGGTGCCGAACTCGTATTCACCCGGGGCCATCACGCCGATGGTCGCCGGACCTTCTGCGGTGCCGAAAGCGATCGACTTGACGGTGCCGTCGAAGTACTCGTTGACTTTGAACATGGGCGAATCCTCGGAAAATGGGTTAAGGCTTCCCGCTCCCCGTAGGAGCCGGCTTGCCGGCGATGGCGTCCGCGCGGGCGACGCAAGGCTTGAAGGCCTCATCGCCGGCAAGCCGGCTCCTACGGGTGAGCAGTATTTCGGAAAAGGGCGGCCAGTATGCCCAAGCCAGCGGAGGCTGCCTAGACCGGCAAAATCAACGGCAGCAGGCGTGCGGTGTTGCGTGCATCTTCCAGTGCCCGGTGTTGCTGGCCATGGAACTGCATGCCCGCCAGTTGCAACGCGCCGTTGAGCCCCAGCGGCTTGTCCAGGCGCCGGGCCTTGGCAAAGCGCTGCTTGAGGTTCACGTGGGGCGTGTCGGCCAGCGCGCTGGCTAGGCCGTGGCGTTGCCATTCCAACTCCAGCTGCGCACGGTCGTAGTCGCCCCAACTGGCCCAGCCTTCCAGGCGTGTCTGGTGCTGGCCCAGCCAGCGTTCGAACAACGGCCACACCTCGGTGATCGGCGCCGCAGCGTCGATGTTGGCCTGGGTGATGTGGGTCAGTTGGCGGCAGAAGGGCGTCAGCAATGGACGGCGCAGTGGCCGCACAAAGCGCTGGAAGTGATCCAGCTCGCGGCCCTGGCGGTTCACCAGGCTCGCGCCGATCTCGATGACTTCCATCTCCGTCACGGGCCAGCCGCCTTCATCCGTTGTGGCTTCAAGGTCAATAATCAGCCAATGAGGCATCGCGCAGGTTCCCGTACTCTTCCCTTCCTGATGGGGATAGAGCGTAGCCCGGCCGCGTAGTTCCGCCCAGGCCTTATTCGATCTCCAGCAACACCTGGCGATTGCGCACCTGGTCGCCGGCCGTCACTTGCAGCGTCTTGACCACGCCATCGAGCCCGGCGACCAGCGGGTGCTCCATTTTCATGGCCTCAAGCACCAACAGCAGTTGGCCTTTGCTCACCCGCTCGCCGCTGCTGACGCGCACATCGACGATCGCACCGTCCATCGGCGCCTTGACTGTGCCGCTGCTGGCATCGGCCTGGCGGCTGGCAACGTGTTGGGTGCGATTGATCACCGTAAGGCCGGGCAGCCACAGGTGGTTGCCATCGAGGTGGTAGGCGATACGTCGGCGGATGCCGTTGAGCACCAGAATGGCGTGGCGACCATCGGCAGTGAGTGGCAGTGGCTCGGCAGTGACGGTGTGCAGCTCGCCGTTGGCTTCCAGGCGATAGATACGAGGGGCGCCGACGTTGTTGCGCCATCCCGCCAGGCTGTGGGCATGCTGATGGGCGCTGTGCTGATAAAACAGCGCGGCGGCCAGGGCCAGGTGTTCTGCCGTCGCTTCCGGCTGGGCGATGTCACTGAAGTGCTCGGTGATAAAGCCGGTGCTGAATTGGCCGTCGATAAAGTCCGGATGCTTGAGCAGGTCCACCAGCAGTTGCTGGTTGGTGGTCACCCCCAACAGCAACGTGTCTTCCACCGCCCGCAGCAGTTTGCGCCGCGCCTCTTCGCGGGTGCGGCCGTGGGCGATGATCTTGCCGAGCATGGCGTCGTAGAACGGGCTGATGCATTGGCCCTGGCTGACACCATGATCGATGCGGGCACCTGGGGCCGGCTCCCAGCGCAACACCTCACCGGTTTGCGGCAGGAAACCCTGGGCCGGGTCTTCGGCGTACAGGCGCACTTCCATGGCGTGACCGCTCAGGGTCACCTCCTGCTGGGTCAGTGGCAACGCTTGGCCGGCAGCGATCTGCAGCTGCCAGTCCACCAGGTCGAGGCCGGTGATCAGCTCGGTGACCGGGTGCTCCACCTGCAGGCGGGTGTTCATCTCCAGGAAGTAGAACTGGCCGTTGCGGTCGAGCATGAACTCCACGGTGCCGGCGCCGACATAGTTCACCGCGCGCCCGGCCTTGAGGGCGGCTTCACCCATGGCGTGGCGCAGTGGCGCGGTCATCACCGGGCAGGGCGCTTCCTCGATGACCTTCTGATGGCGACGCTGGATCGAGCAATCGCGCTCGCCAAGGTGGATCAGGTTGCCATGGCTGTCGCCGAACACTTGGATTTCCACATGGCGCGGCTCGATCAGCGCCTGTTCGAGAATCAGCTCGTCGCTGCCAAACGCGTTCCTGGCTTCAGAGCGTGCCGTGTGCAGGTTGTCCAGGAGGGCCTCGGCGCTGTGCACCAGGCGCATGCCACGCCCACCACCGCCGGCGCTGGCCTTGATCATCAGCGGGTAGCCGATGCGCTCGGCCTCGTGTTGCAGTGTGGCGTCGTCCTGGGCGCTGCCCTGGTAACCGGCGATGCACGGCACCCCGGCGTCGAGCATGGCGAGCTTGGACAGGCGCTTGCTGCCCATCAGTTCGATCGCCTCAGCGCTGGGGCCGATAAAGATCAGACCGGCGTGCTGGCAGGCGCGGGCGAATTCGGGGTTTTCCGAGAGAAAGCCGTAGCCGGGGTGGATGGCGTCGGCGCCGGTGAGTGTGGCGGCGTTGAGGATGGCGTCGAGGTTGAGGTAGGACTGTTGCACCGGGGCAGGGCCGATGCACACGGCTTCATCGGCCATCTGCACGTGCAGGGCTTGGGCGTCGGCGTCGCTGTAGACGGCCACGGTGCGGTAACCCAGGGCTTGGGCGGTGCGCTGGATGCGGCAGGCGATTTCGCCGCGGTTGGCGATGAGGATTTTGCTGAATGCGGGCATGGGGTTATCCCTTGGCTGGTGGGGTGTCGGGTTGGGCCTCATCGCCGGCGAGCCGGCTCCTACATTGGATTGGGTTCACACATCGCTATGTGTGAATGCCGTCAACTGTGGGAGCTGGCTTGCCTGCGAAGGCGTCATTTGCACCACTTTGGCTTTCTCTTCTGCACAAACGCCTGTGTCCCCTCTATCCCTTCTTCACCCCTCACGGACTCGGCAAACCACTGCGCCCCGCGATCCAGCACAGCCTCCAGAGGTTCCTCCACACTGGCCAGCAACAAGGCTTTGGTCCGCGCATTTGCTCCCGGTGCACACTTGAGCACCTGACCCAATACCTCATCCAGCCGCTCCGCCAACGCCTGTGGATCGCGCTCGGTAAAGTGCACGACGCCCAGTCGCTCGGCCTCCACCCCATCAAACCGCGCCGCCGTCAGCGCCAGCCTGCGTGCCTGGGTCAAACCAATCCTCTTCACCACAAACGGTGCAATCTGCGCTGGCAGCAACCCAAGGCTGGTCTCCGGCAAACCGAACTGCGCCTGGTGGTCGGCAATCGCAATATCGCTCACACAGGCCAAGCCAAAACCACCTCCCAGCACCGCGCCTTGCAGCACCACGATCAGCACCTGCGGCACGGCTTCGGCCTCTTGCAGCAAGGTGCCGAACGCGCGGTTCAGCGCTTCCAGTTGGTTGCCCGCAGTGACCAGGTCCTTCACGTCCGCCCCGGCACAGAAATGCCCGCCGGCGCCGCTGATCACCACCGCCCGGGTCTCACCGTCCAAATGCGCCAGCACGCTGCGCAGCTCGTTGACCATCTCCAGGCTCATCGCATTGCGGCATTCGGGGCGGTTGAGGGTGATGTGCAGCACGCCGTTGTGAGGTTCGAGCAGCAGGGTGTTCATGATTTTTTCCCGGGCAGGGTGCCCATCAGTTTGCAGATGATGCCCAGCATGATCTCGTCGGCCCCGCCGCCAATCGACACCAGGCGTACATCGCGATACGCCCGTGCCATCGGGTTGTCCCACATGAAGCCCATGCCGCCCCAGTATTGCAGGCAGCTGTCGCTGACTTCACGGCCCAGGCGCCCGGCCTTGAGCTTGGCCATGGAGGCCAGGCGGGTCACGTCCTGGCCCTTGATGTACTGCTCGGTGGCCTGGTAGACCAAGGCGCGCAGGCATTCGATTTCGGTGGCCAGTTCAGCCAGGCGAAAGTGGATGACCTGGTTGTCGATCAGCGCCTTGCCGAAGGTCTGGCGTTCCTTGCAGTAGTCGATGGTGTTGTCGATGCAGGCTTCCAGGCCCTTGATCATGTTGGCCGCACCGAACAGGCGCTCTTCCTGGAACTGCAGCATCTGCATCATGAAGCCCGCGCCTTCGTGGCCGATGCGGTTGCGTTGTGGCACGCGCACGCCGTCGAAGAACACCTGGGCCGTCTCGGAGCTGTGCATGCCGAGCTTTTCCAGGGGCGGGCTGACGCTGATGCCGGGGGTGTTCATCGGCACCATGATCAAGGATTTATTGATGTGCGGCTTGTCGTCGGAGGTGTTGGCCAACAGGCAGATAAAGTCGGCACTGGGGGAGTTGGTGATCCACATCTTGCTGCCGTTGATCACGTAGTCGTCGCCGTCTTTGCGCGCATGGGTCTTCAACCCGGCCACGTCGGAACCGGCACCGGTTTCCGACACGCCGATGCAACCCACCTGCTCGCCGCTGATGGCCGGGCGCAGGAACTCGTCGCGCAGTTCATCGGAGCCGAAGCGGGCGAGGGCGGGGGTGCACATGTCGGTCTGCACGCCGATGGACATGGGGATGCCGCCGCAGCGCACCGTGCCGAATTCTTCGGCGGCGACGATCGAATAGCTGTAATCCAGGCCCATGCCGCCGAATTGCTCCGGCTTGGAAATGCCCAGCAGGCCGAGTTCGCCGGCCTTGCGGAAGATGTCGTGGATGGGAAAGCGCCCGGCTTTTTCCCATTCGTCCACGTAGGGGTTGATCTCGCGGTCGACGAAGGCGCGCACGGTGCGGCGCAGTTCCTGGTGTTCCTGGGTAAAGATCATTTTTATTGTTCTCCTAAAAACGCGCTACACCGAAGGTATTGGCGTGCAACTCACGCACCTCGGCCTCATGGCAGATATCCAGCAAAAAGCCGAGCAAGGTGCGGGTGTCCCGAGGGTCAATCAGCCCGTCATCCCACAGGTTCGCGCTGCCGTACAGTGCGGTGGACTGGCTGTCGAGCTTCTGCGCGGTGACCTGCTCCAGCATGTCCAGCACCTTGGGGTCGGGCACCAGGCCGTCTTTCAACTGCTTGGCCTCGGTGACGATGCGCAGCACCTTGCCCGCCTGCGCGCCACCCATCACCGCCGTGCGGCTGTTGGGCCAGGCGAAGATGAAGCGCGGGTCCAGGCCACGGCCGCACATCGCGTAGTTGCCGGCGCCGTAGGAACCGCCGACCACCACCGTGAGTTTAGGCACCCGGGCGTTGGCCACCGCCTGGATCATCTTGGCGCCGTGCTTGATCACGCCTTGTTGTTCCGATTCGGTGCCCACCATGAAACCGGTGGTGTTGTGCAGGAACAGCAGCGGCGTGCGGCTCTGGTCGCACAGCTGGATAAACTGCGCGGCCTTGCTCGCGCCTTTCGGCGTGATGGGGCCGTTGTTGCCGATCACACCCACGGCGCGGCCCTGGATATGCAGGTGGCCGCAGACGGTGTGGGCGTCGAACTCGCCCTTGAATTCGAGAAACTGCGAGCCGTCGGCCAGGCGTGCGAGGATTTCGCGCACGTCGTAGGGTTTTTTCGGGTCGTCCGGGATAAGGCCCAGCAGCTCATCGATGGGGTACAAAGGCGCTGCGTAGGTCTTTTTTTGCGTCACAGGCAGGCGATCATTCCAGGGCAACAGGCCCACGATCTCCCGGGCAATACGCACACCGTCCGCATCGTTTTCCGCCAGGTATTCGGCGGTGCCGGCGATTTGCGCGTGCATCTCGGCGCCGCCCAGTGCCTCATCCGTGGCCACTTCGCCGGTCGCGGCTTTAAGCAGCGGCGGCCCGGCGAGAAACAGCTTGGCCTTGCCGCGCACCACCACCACGTAATCCGACAGCCCCGGCTGGTAGGCGCCACCCGCTGTGGCCGAACCGTGCACCACGGAGATCTGCGGCAGGCCCATGGCCGACATGCGCGCCTGGTTGGCGAAGCTGCGTGCGCCTTCTACGAAAATCTCGGCGGCGTAGTTGAGGTTGGCGCCGCCGCTTTCGGCGAGGGTCACCACCGGCAGTTGGTTTTCCATGGCGATCTGTTGCAGGCGCAGGGACTTTTTCAGGCCGGTGGGGGAAATGGTGCCGCCCTTGATTGCGCTGTTATTGGCCACCACCAGCATGCGCACGCCGCTGACGTAGCCGATGCCGGCGATCAACCCGCCACCGGCGGCGCTGCCATCCTTGTCGTCGTGGAGCTTGTAGCCGGCCAGGCCCGCCAGTTCCAGGAAGGGCGCGCCGGGGTCGAGCAGCAGGTTCAGGCGCTCGCGGGGCAACAGTTGGCCGCGCTTGTCGAACTTGGGCTTGGCCTCATCGGCCTTGGCCAGCAGGTTTTGTTCCAGCTGGCGCAGGTGGGCGAGGGCGGCGAGCATGGCTTCGCGGTTTTGGGCGAACTGGGCGCTGTGGCTGTCGATCAGGGATTCAATCACCGGCATGCTTTAGTGCTCCGCCTTGAGTACATCCGGCAGGTACGCGCGGTGGAAGCCATTGAACGGCTCGCTCGGCGGCTGCGCCTTGTGCAGCGGCCAGGCGCGGTTGCCCAGGCTGGCGGCGCCGTCGATGCGCAGGGTGCTGCCACTGATGAAGGCAGCGGCGGGGCTGAGCAGGAACACGATGGCCGCGCTGACTTCCGACTCGGTGCCGATACGCTTGAGCGGCACGTGCTCACGTAATGTCGGGATCACCGCCTTGAACGCCCCTTCGTAGGTGTCCATGCCACTGGAGGCAATCCAGCCCGGCGCCACGGCGTTGACGCGCACGCCGGCATAACCCCATTCGAAAGCGGCCGTCTTGGTGAAATTGTCCATGCCCGAACGCGCCGCGCCCGAGTGGCCCATGCCCGGCATGCCGCCCCACATGTCGGCGAGCATGTTGACGATGGCGCCGCCGTGTTTGCTCATCGACTGGTTGAACACTTCCCGCGCCATCAGGAAGCCGCCCACCAGGTTGGTGCGCAGCACGGTTTCAAACCCCTTCTGGTTGATCGAGGCGAGTGGCGACGGGTATTGGCCACCTGCGTTATTCACCAGGCCGTGGATCGGGCCATGCTCGCGCAGCACCTGGCTGACCAGCGCCTTCACCGCGTCCTCATCGCGAATGTCGCACGCCAGCCAATGGGCCGTGCCGCCGTCTTCGCTGATTTCGGCGGCCACCTTCTGCAGTTTTTCCGGCTTGCGCCCCACCAGGATCACCGTGGCGCCGAGTGCCGCCAGTTCATGGGCGGTACAGCGGCCAATGCCACTGCCGCCCCCGGTGACTATCACGGTTTGCCCCTGGAACAGGTCGGCTTTGAAGATCGAGTCGAAGGCCACGGTGACGGTCCTTTAGCGGAGTTGATCGGCGATGTGTTGCGGCACGGCGATGGGGATTTCCAGCAACTGCTGGGCGAATGCCTTGCCCTGGGGGTCGATGCGCAGGCTGGCGATACCGCCGCCACCCAAGGCGTTTTCCAGCAGGAAGTTGAGGCTGTGGCTGCCGGGCAAATACCAGCGTTCGACGCGGCCCTGCACAGGATCGAGTACGTGGCCCATCCAGTCGACGATCACCTCCGGGGTCAGCGCCTCGGCGATCCACGGCAGGTAGTCGGGATGCCTAGCGATCACGCCGATGTTGCTGTGGTTGCCCTTGTCGCCGGAACGCGCCACGGCCAGTTTCACCAGTGGCACGCTGGCGTCGGCCGCACCTTGGGGTTTGGGCGGATCGAGCGGCGCGGCGAGGGGGGCGAGGGCGGTGTCGGCAGGCAGTACGCAAACGTGGCGCTCACCCTGGAACTCGACCACCGGCTTGCAGAGGGTTTTGTCGATCAGGAAGGAGAACAGCCGAATCAGCGGGTACACCGTCGGCCGTCCGCCGACGATGCCCGTCAGCCCCGGCGCCATGCCGGTGGCCGCCTGGGCGATCTCGCGGGCGAACAGCACCAGCGCCTGTTTGTTCGGGTGACGCACCGCCAGTTTCACCACCACCTCGCGGCAGTCGTGGCGCAGGGCGTGGGCGCCGTAGGTGGCTTCACTGCCGAGCAGTTCGATATTCACTTCGGTGTAGGGCGCCCAGCCGCGCTGGCTGAACAGCTCCGAGGTCTTGTTGATGATCGCCTGGCTGACGCGCTCAGCCTTGGCCACGGCGTCGATCCCCGCCAGCAGGCAACTGGCGGTGCAGCGAAACCCGTCGGGGTAAGTGGCGCTGACCTTGTAGTGAGCGGTGGGCGGCGAGCCCTTGGCGCCATGCACGCGCACGCAATCGAGGCCGTGTTGCTGCAATTGGACCTGGCTGAAATCGCAGATCACGTCGGGCAGCAAATAGGCGCGCGGGTCGCCGATTTCATACAGCAGCTGTTCGGCCACGCTCAGCTCGCTGATCAGGCCGCCCGTGCCGTCGGCTTTGTTTACCGTGAACGTTCCGTCGGCGCTGACCTCGACGATGGGAAAACCGATGTGCTCGTAGTCCGGTACGTCACGCCAATCGGTGAAATTGCCGCCCGTGCACTGGGCGCCGCATTCGATGATGTGCCCGGCCAGCGCGGCGTGGGCGAGGCGGTCGTAGTCCTGCCAGGACCAGTTGAATTCATGCACCAGCGCTGCGCTGACCACGGCGCTGTCCACCACGCGGCCGGTGATCACGATGTCGGCGCCCAGTTCAAGCGCCTTAGCAATGCCGGGGGCGCCGAGGTAGGCGTTGGCCGAGACGCACATCGGCGGCAACGGCGCGCCGTTGAACATGTCGTGGATGCCGTGCAGGTGCTTGAGTTGGGAGTGCAGGTCGTCGCCCAGCAGCACGGCGATTTTCAGCGGCACTTGCGCCTTGTCGCAGGCGGCCTGGAGGGCGGCGGCGCATGCCTGGGGGTTGATGCCGCCCGCGTTGCTGATGACGCGGATGCCCTGGCGCTGGATATCGGCCAGCAGCGGTGTGAGCACCTCGACAAAATCCGTGGCGTAGCCGGCCTGGGGATCTTTCATCCGGGCGCCGGCGAGGATCGACATCGTGACTTCCGCCAGATAGTCGAACACCAGGTAATCCAGCGCGCCGCCGTGTACCAATTGGGCGGCGGCGGTGCAGGTGTCACCCCAGAACGCGCTGGCGCAGCCGATACGAACCGTCTTGCTCATGAGAAGTCCTTCTCCAGAGGGCTGGCGTCGAGACTACCAAGCAAGCGCTTGGTTTGTAAACTCTCGACACAAGTTTTGACCCAAGCGCTTGCTTGGTTGGCGACCACGGCCTAAATTGCCGCCCAAGACGTCAGAAGCAGTGAAGGAGAGAGACATGGATGAGCACAAAGCCCTGCGGGTGATGCGCACCATGGTCGACGAAGGCCGTTTGACCGACCCTGACAGTGCGCGGGGCAAGTTGCTGCAAACCGCGGCCCACTTGTTTCGCAACAAGGGCTTTGAGCGCACCACGGTGCGCGACCTGGCCAGTGCGGTGGGCATTCAGTCCGGCAGCATCTTTCATCACTTCAAGAGCAAGGACGAGATCCTGCGGGCGGTGATGGAAGAAACCATCCACTACAACACCGCGATGATGCGTGCCTCGCTGGAAGAGGCTGCAGATGTGCGCGAGCGCGTGCTGGCGCTGATTCGCTGCGAGTTGCAGTCGATCATGGGCGGCAGTGGCGAGGCCATGGCGGTGCTGGTGTACGAGTGGCGTTCGTTGTCGGCCGAAGGCCAGGCGCAGGTGCTGGCGCTGCGCGATGTGTACGAAGCGCTCTGGCTGCAGGTGCTGGGCGAAGCCAAGGCGGCGGGCTATATCAAGGGCGATGTGTTTATCACCCGGCGCTTCCTGACCGGCGCCTTGTCCTGGACCACCACCTGGTTCCGCGCCCAAGGCAGCCTGACGCTTGAGGAGTTGGCCGAAGAAGCCCTGTTGATGGTTCTGAAAGCCGACTGACGCGCAAGCTATTAATTTGGCGGTGGAAAGTTGTCTCGCCCGACAAAAACGCCTAGCTTATCGCCATCAATGTGTTGAACGGTGTGTGCCTCGATGTTTTCGCCATGGCGGCTGGCTGCAGGACTAACTCTATGGGCACTGGGTACCGCGTGGTGGATGCCGGCTTCGGCTGCACAATTGGTAAGGATTGGGGCGGCGCATTTTCCACCGTACACCGTACGCCCTGAGCAAGGCGCCGACACTGGTTTGTTGCCGCAACTGGTGGAAGCCCTGAACGCCTTGCAGACTGACTACCAGTTTGTGCTGGTGCCCACTTCCATCCCGCGCCGCTTTCGTGATTTCGAGCAGGGCCGGGTCGACATGGCCATCTTCGAAAACCCCGACTGGGGCTGGAAAGAGATTCCCCACACCAACGTCGACATGGGCCTGGAAGATGCCGAAATCTTCGTCGCCCAGCGCGAGCCCAATCGTGATCAAAGCTTCTTCGCCGACCTGACCGGCAAGCGCCTGGCGGTGTTCAGCGGTTATCACTACGCCTTCGCCAATTTCAACCCCGACCCCAAGTACATGGCCGAGCACTTCAACGCCACGTTGACCTATTCCCATGACAGCAATTTGCTGATGGTGGCGCGCGGGCGAGCCGATATCGCGTTGGTCACGCGTTCGTACCTGAGTGATTTCATGGTGCGCAACGCGGACATGGCCGGGCAGTTCCTGGTGTCCGAGCGTATCGACCAGGTGTATCACCACTACGCGTTATTGCGGCCGAAGGCGCCGATCTCGGGGGAAGCGTTTTCCGCGTTGCTCAAGCGCTTGCGGGACAACGGGCAGATGCTGAAGATTTTCGAGCCGTATCGCATCGACGTGATGGCGACGCCCTGACAGAAACAACCCCTTCCAAACTGTAGGAGCCGGCTTGCCGGCGATCGCGGTGTATCAGCGACATCTGTGCAACTGACCCACCGCTATCGCCGGCAAGCCGGCTCCTACAGGTTCCTGGTGTCTCAGACCCGGCGCGCAAACGTATCGCTATGGCTGCCCGACACTTTGCGGCAGTGCACCAGTGCATCGCGGATCATGAAGTTGACCAACGTCGGCGAGACGCCCAGTTCCTTGGCGATGTCCTTTTGCGGCACGCCGTGCAGGCGGTACATCTCGAACGCGTAGCGGGTGCGCTGGGGCAGCTCCGTCAGGGCGTCGGCGATGTTTTCCAGGGTGTTGAAATTGATGTGGGAGGTTTCCGGTGAAGCGCCGTGAATGACCACATTCAAGCCTTCCTCTTCCGTCCCGGAGTATTTGAGCTCCAGGGCTTGCTTGCGGTAGTGATCGATCGCCAGGTTGCGCACGATCTGGAACAGATAACTCAATTGGGCCTTGAACGATGAGGTGATAGTCGGCGCCGATTGCAGCCGGAAGTAGGCGTCCTGCACTACGTCTTCGGCACGGGAGCGGCACCCGGTAATGCGTGCCGCGATCTTCACCAGAATCAGTCGATTGTCGACGAATGCCTGAAGAAGCGGTGAGTCGCACCTGCCTGTGGTTACTTGTTCCGTCATGGAAATCACCTTGTCGCAAAAGAGGTTAGGGGAGGGCGTCCTTGCTGAGGCCTCCTACACATCGGGCAACAAATTATGCTTAATGATAATGATTGTCAAATGAGAAGGCGAACTAATCTTATGCTTTCTTGTTCGGTGTGAACCACGTCTCACGCACCCCCGGCGACTAATTATTTGCCGGTGCCGTCCGTTCTTCTGGGTGACAGGTCCGTTAGCAAAACGGCCAAGGATCCGTACCCGCAGGAGAACGAAATGGGTTTTTATCGTGCATACAGCGTGTTTCAGTTTGGAGTCGTCACGCGATGACCACGCCGACTCGACTGCGCCTGTTCTGCCTGCCCTATTCGGGTGCCAGCGCCATGGTGTACGCACGCTGGCGCCGAGTCCTGCCTGACTGGTTGCAAGTGTGCCCGCTGGAATTACCCGGCCGTGGCATGCGCATGGATGAGCCCTTGCAGCGCGATATCAAGGCCTTGGCCGCGCAGCTCGCCGATGAAATCAGCCGCGACCTGGACGGCCCTTACGCGTTGTTCGGCCATAGCCTCGGTGGCCTGCTGGCGTTCGAATTGGCGCACGCGCTGAATGCACGCAACGTCCCCGCGCCATTGGCCTTGTTTGCGTCCGGCACTGCGGGCCCTGCGCGTCGTGACGTCAGCGAATACGCCGTCGAAAAAACCGACGAACAACTCGTCGCCCGACTGCGCGAACTGCAAGGCACCGCCGAAGAAGCCCTGGCCAACCCCGAACTGATGCAGTTGATGCTGCCGATCCTGCGCGCCGATTTCCTGCTGTGCGGCAGCTTCACCTATGGCGAGCGTGCGCCGCTGGGCATGCCGATCCATGTGTTCGGCGGCAAGCAAGACAGCGTGCGCGCCGACCAGTTGCTCGACTGGCAAATCGACGCCGCCAGTGGTTTCTCCCTCGATCTGTTCGACGGTCACCACTTCTTCCTTGTGCAGCACGAAAGCGCCGTGCTGCGTTGCCTACGCCGCTATGCCGACGAACACCTGGCCCGCTGGCGCAATGGCGCGGCGCGGCAACGTGTGGCCGGCTGAACACTCCCGAATTCCCGATTTTCCCGTAAGCCGATTTCAGGCAGGAACCCCATGATGGACGCCTTCGAACTCCCCCAAACGCTGGTCCAGTCCCTTCAACGTCGCGCCGCGCAGACCCCGGACAAGACCGCCCTGCGCTTCCTCGCCGACGCTGCCGAGCACAACGTGGTGCTCAGCTACCGCGACCTGGACCAACGCGCCCGCACCATCGCCGCCGCCTTGCAGGCCAATGCGGATTTGGGCGACCGTGCCGTGCTGTTGTTCCCCAGCGGCCCGGATTACGTCGCGGCGTTCTTCGGTTGCCTCTACGCGGGCGTGATCGCGGTGCCGGCGTATCCGCCTGAATCCACGCGCCGTCACCATCAGGAGCGCCTGCTGTCGATCATCAGCGATGCCGAGCCGCGCCTGCTGTTGACCATCGCCAGCCTCGCCGAGGGCCTGTCGCAGATTGAAAATGCGCCCCCCGTCTTGAGCGTCGACAGCCTGGAAAATACCGGCGATTGGACTGGCCCGGTCCTGCACCCCGACGACATCGCCTTCCTGCAATACACCTCCGGTTCCACCGCCTTGCCCAAGGGCGTGCAAGTCAGCCACGGCAACCTGGTGGCCAACGAAGTGCTGATCCGTCGCGGTTTTGGCATCGACCTCAACCCGGACGACGTGATCGTCAGCTGGCTGCCGCTGTACCACGACATGGGCCTGATCGGCGGCCTGCTGCAACCGATCTTCAGCGGCGTGCCGTGCGTGTTGATGTCGCCGGCCTACTTCCTCGGCCGGCCGTTGCGCTGGCTCGAAGCGATGAGTGAATACGGCGGCACCATCAGCGGCGGCCCGGATTTCGCCTACCGCTTGTGCAGCGAGCGGGTCAGCGAGTCGGCCCTCGAGCGCCTGGACCTGAGCCATTGGCGCGTGGCTTATTCCGGCTCCGAGCCGATCCGCCTCGACACCCTGGAACGCTTCGCCGAGAAGTTCGCCACCTGTGGGTTCACCCCGAACAACTTCTTCGCTTCCTACGGCCTGGCCGAGGCCACTTTGTTTGTGGCCGGTGGTACCCGTGGCCACGGCATCCCGGCACTGCGTGTTGATGAGCACGCCCTGGCCGCCAACCGCGCTGAACCGGGGCAGGGCAGTGCGATCATGAGCTGCGGCACCAGCCAGCCGGACCATGCGGTGCTGATCGTCGACCCCCACACTCTCACGGAACTGGCCGACAACAGCGTCGGCGAACTCTGGGCTACTGGCCCGAGCATCGCCCACGGCTACTGGCGCAACCCCGAGGCCACCGCCAAGACCTTCGTGCAACACGCCGGCCGCACCTGGCTGCGCACGGGCGACCTGGGCTTTATCCGCGAGAGCGAGGTGTACATCACCGGCCGCTTGAAAGACCTGCTGATCGTGCGCGGCCACAACCTCTACCCGCAGGACATCGAGCAGACCATCGAGCGCGAAGTGGAAGTGGTGCGCAAGGGCCGTGTCGCGGCATTTGCCGTGAATGACCAGGGCCTGGAAGGCATCGGCATCGCCGCTGAAATCAGCCGCAGCGTGCAGAAAATCCTGCCACCCGAAGCGCTGATCAAGGCGATCCGCCAAGCCGTGGCCGAGGCCTATCAAGAGGCGCCAAGCGTGGTGGTGTTGCTCAACCCCGGCGCGCTGCCCAAAACCTCCAGCGGCAAGGTGCAACGTGCGGCCTGTGCCCTGCGCCACGCCGATGGCAGCCTCGACAGCTACGCGCAGTTCCCCGGCCTGCAAGCGCACGCTGGCGACGCAGCGCTGGAATCCGAATTGCAGAGCCAGATCGCAGCGATCTGGTGCGAGCAACTGCACGTGGCAACGGTCGCGGCGGATGATCACTTCTTCCTGCTCGGCGGTAACTCCATCACCGCCACCCAAGTCGTGGCGCGCCTGCGCGAGACCCTCGGCCTGGAGCTGAACCTGCGCATGCTGTTCGAAGCCCCGACCCTGCAAGGTTTTACCGCCAGCGTCGCGCAATTGCAGCAGGACGGCGGCGTCGCCCAAGGCGCGATCCATGCCTTGTCGCGCCAGGACGAACTGCCCCAATCCCTGGCACAGAACCGTCTGTGGATCACCTGGCAACTGGACCCGCAGAGCAGCGCCTATACCATTCCCGGTGCCCTGCGCCTGCGCGGTGAGCTGGATGAAGACGCCGTGCGCGCCAGCTTCCAACACCTGATCGAGCGCCACGAAGCGCTGCGCACACGCTTCTATGAGCGAGACGGCCAGGCGTTCCAGCGAGTCGACGCAACCACCGGATTCGACCTGCAAGTCATCGACCTCAGCGACCTGCCCGCCGCCGAGCGTGAGGCCCGCGCGCAACAGATCCGCGAGGACGAAGCACGCACCCAGTTCGACCTGGAAAAGGGCCCGCTGCTGTGGGTGACCCTGGTGCGCCTGGACGATGAAGAGCACCAGCTGCTGGTGACGCTGCACCACATCATCGCCGACGGCTGGTCGCTGAACATCCTGATCGACGAATTCTCCCAGCTGTACGCCGCTGCCACCCAAGGCCAACGCCTGGAGCTGCCGGCACTGGCCCTGCAGTACGCCGACTACGGCAGTTGGCAGCGCCAATGGCTGGCTGAAGGCGAGGGCCAGCGTCAACTGGCGTACTGGAAAGCGCAGTTGGGCGATGAGCATCCAACGCTCAGCCTGGCCACCGACCATCCGCGCTCGGCACAACACCGCCGCAGTGCCGAACGCCACACCGTGCGCCTGGGCGCGAGCCTCAGCGAAGCCATTCGCCGGACCGCCCAGGCCAACGAGTCCACGCCGTTCATGCTGTTGTTGGCGGCGTTCCAGAGCCTGCTCTATCGCTACAGCGGCCAGCGTGATATCCGCATCGGCGTGCCCAATGCCAACCGTCCGCGCCAGGAAACCCAAGGCCTGGTCGGCTTTTTCATCAATACGTTGGTGTTGCGTGCCGAGTTGGACGGGCGCCTGCCGTTCACTGAGCTGCTGACCGCAACCCGCCGAGCAGCGCTGGGGGCCCAGGCTCACCAGGACCTGCCGTTCGAACAACTGCTGGAAGCCTTCCCCCAAGCTCGCGAGCAAGGCCTGTTCCAGGTCATGTTCAACCACCAGCAGCGCGACTTGAGCGCCTTGCGCCGTCTGCCCGGCATGCTCGCCGACGAGCTGCCGTGGCACAGCCGCGAAGCCAAGTTCGACCTGCAACTGCACACCGAAGAGGACCGCAACGGGCGCCTGAGCCTGTCGTTCGACTACGCCGATGAACTGTTCGAAAAGGCGACCATCCAGCGCCTGGCCGAGCACTATATCAACCTGTTGCAGGCCGTCTGCGAGCAACCCCGGCAAGCCATCGGCGACCTGGTGCTGATGCCGCACGACGAACAGGCGCGTTACAGCGAAGCCCCCTGCGCGCCGGCCCAACAGTGGTTGCCCGAACTGCTCAACCAGCAGGTCTCGGACAACACCGCGCTGGTCTGGGATGGCGGCAGCCTGACCTTCGCCCAACTGCACACCCAGGCCAACCGACTGGCCCATTACCTGCGCGACAAAGGCGTCGGCCCGGACGTGTGCGTGGCCATCGCCGCCGAGCGTTCGCCGCAGTTGTTGATCGGCTTGCTGGCGATCATCAAGGCCGGTGGCGCCTACGTACCGCTGGACCCGGATTACCCCGCCGACCGCCTGGCCTACATGCTCAAGGACAGCGGCGTGCACCTGCTGCTGACCCAGACCGCGTTGCTGGAACACCTGCCGACAGCCGAGGGCGTTTGCGTCATCGCCATGGACAGCCTGCACCTCGATAGCTGGCCGACCCAGGCCCCCGGCCTGCACCTGGATGGCGACAACCTTGCCTATGTGATCTACACCTCCGGCTCCACTGGTCAACCCAAAGGCGTGGGCAACACCCATGGCGCCTTGGCCGAGCGTTTGCAGTGGATGCAAGCCACGTATCAACTCAACGACACCGACGTGCTGATGCAAAAGGCGCCGATCAGTTTCGACGTGTCGGTGTGGGAATGCTTCTGGCCACTGATCACCGGTTGCCGCCTGGTACTCGCTGGCCCGGGTGAACACCGTGATCCGCACCGCATCGCGCAATTGGTGCAGGAACATGGCGTGACCACCCTGCACTTTGTGCCACCGCTGTTGCAGCTGTTTATCGATGAGCCGCTGGTGGCTGAATGCACCAGCCTGCGCCGCCTGTTCTCCGGCGGTGAAGCCTTGCCCGCTGAGTTGCGCAACCGCGTGTTGGCGCAGTTGCCGGCGGTGCAATTGCACAACCGCTATGGCCCGACCGAAACCACGATCAATGTGACCCATTGGCACTGCACCGCCGCAGATGGCGAGCGCTCGCCGATTGGCCGCCCGCTGGGCAATGTGATCTGCCGCGTGCTGGATGAGCAGCTCAACCCCGTGCCGCTGGGCGTGCCGGGCGAGTTGTGCATCGGCGGTATCGGCCTGGCCCGGGGTTACCTGGGGCGCGCCGGGTTGACCGCCGAGCGTTTTGTCGCCGACCACCAGGGCGCGCGCCTGTATCGTACCGGTGACCGTGCCCGTTGGACGGCCGATGGGGTTATCGAGTACCTCGGCCGCCTCGATCAGCAGGTCAAGTTGCGTGGCTTCCGGGTGGAGCCGCAAGAAATCGAAGCGCGCATGCTGGCCCTGGACGGCATCGCCCAGGCCCTGGTGCTGGTGCGTGATGCGCAACTGATCGGTTACTACACCGCCCACACCGAGCGGGATGAAGCCGATGTAAAAACCGCCCTGGCTGCCGAACTGCCGGAGTACATGGTGCCCGCGTTGTTGATGCGCCTGGACAGCATGCCCCTGAGCCCCAGCGGCAAGCTCGACCGCCGTGCGTTGCCCGAGCCCGTGTGGCAAACCCGCGAGCACATCGAGCCCGAAACGCCGTTGCAACAGCAGATTGCTGCGATCTGGCGTGAAGTTCTCGGCGCGCCGCGCATCGGCCTGCGCGATGACTTCTTCGCCTTGGGCGGGCATTCGTTGCTCGCCACCCAGATCATCTCCCGCACCCGCCAGGCGTGCGATGTGGAGCTGCCGCTGCGCACCCTGTTTGAAGCCAGCGAACTGGGCGCCTTTGCCGAGCAGGTCGGGCAGATCCAGGCCTCGGGCCAGCGCAACCAGCAAAGCGCAATCGCCAAAGTCGACCGCCGCCAGCCTGTGGCGTTGTCCTATTCCCAGCAGCGCATGTGGTTCCTCTGGCAGATGGAGCCGGACAGCCCGGCTTACAACGTGGGCGGCATGGCGCGCCTGCGCGGCGTGCTCGACGTGGGCCGCTTCGAGGCCGCGTTGCAAGCGTTGATCATGCGCCACGAAACCCTGCGCACTACCTTCCCGAGCGTGGATGGCGTGGCGTACCAGAAGGTCTCGCCACAGACCGGCCTGCGCATGGACTGGCAGGACTTCTCGGCATTCAACGAAACCGAGCGCCAGCAGCGCCTGCAGCAACTGGCCGATCACGAGGCCCACACCCCGTTCAACCTGGAAACCGGGCCACTGCTGCGCGCTTGCCTGGTCAAGGCCGGCGAGCAGGAACACTACCTGGTGCTGACCCTGCACCACATCGCCACCGAAGGCTGGGCCATGGACATCTTTGCCCGTGAACTCAGCGCGCTGTACGAAGCCTTCATCGACGAGCGCGACTCGCCGCTGGCGCCGTTGCCGGTGCAGTACCTTGACTACAGCGTGTGGCAGCGTCAGTGGCTGGAGTCTGGCGAACGCCAGCGCCAACTCGACTATTGGACGCAGCAGTTGGGCAACGAACACCCGCTGCTGGAACTGCCCGGCGACCGCCCACGGCCACCGGTGCAAAGCCACCAGGGCGAGCTGTACCGCTTTGACTTGAGCGATGACCTGGCCGCCCGCGTGCGTGCCTTCAATGCCGAGCGCGGCCTGACCTTGTTCATGACCATGACCGCCACCCTGGCCGTGTTGCTCTACCGCTACAGCGGCCAGACTGACCTGCGCATCGGCGCCCCGGTAGCCAACCGTATCCGCCCGGAAAGCGAAGGGCTGATCGGCGCGTTCCTCAACACCCAAGTGCTGCGTTGCCAGCTCAATGGGCAGATGAACGTCGGCGAGTTGTTCGAGCAAGTGCGTCACACCGTCATCGAGGGCCAGTCCCATCAAGACCTGCCGTTCGACCACTTGGTGGAAGCCCTGCAACCGCCGCGTAGCGCAGCGTACAACCCGCTGTTCCAGGTGATGTGCAACGTGCAGCGCTGGGAATTCCAGCAAAGCCGGCAACTGGCGGGCATGACCGTCGAGTACCTGGCCAACGATGCCCGCGCCACCAAGTTCGACCTCAACCTGGAAGTCACCGACCTCGACCATCGCCTGGGTTGCTGCCTGACTTACAGCACCGACCTGTTCGACGAGCCGCGCATTGCACGCATGGCCGAGCATTGGCGCAACCTGCTGGAAGCGCTGATCGCCGATCCGCACCAGCGACTCAGCGAACTGCCGTTGCTCACCGTCGTCGAGCAACACGCGTTGCAAGACAGCCTGGGTATCGAAAAGGGCGAGCATCGCCTCGACCAGTGCATTCATCAGCTGTTCAGCCAACAGGCCGCAGCCCGTGGCGATGCCCCTGCACTGACCTTTGCCGGCGCTACCCTCAGCTACCGCGAACTGAACGAACGCGCCAACCGCCTGGCCTGGATGCTCCGCGAGCGTGGCGTCGGCCCGCAGGTGCGTGTCGGCCTGGCGTTGCCGCGTTCCCTGGAAATGGTCGTCGGCCTGCTGGCGATCCTCAAGGCCGGTGGCGCCTACGTGCCGCTGGACCCGGAATACCCGCTGGACCGCCTGCACTACATGATCGAAGACAGCGGCATTGGCCTGCTGCTCAGCGACGCGGCAATGTTCGAAGCCCTCGGTGAATTGCCGGCGACGGTGGCGTGCTGGTGCCTGGAAGATGACCTGCCGGTGCTCGCTAACTACCCGTCGGATGAGCTGCCGTTTATCAGCTTGCCGCAACACCAGGCGTACTTGATCTACACCTCCGGCTCTACCGGCAAACCGAAAGGCGTGGTGGTGGCCCACGGTGAGATCGCCATGCACTGCGCGGCAGTGATCGAGCGCTTCGGCATGCGCGCGGACGACTGCGAGTTGCACTTCTATTCGATCAACTTCGATGCCGCCACCGAGCGTTTGCTGGTGCCGTTGCTCAGCGGTGCCCAGGTGGTATTGCGCGCCCAGGGCCAGTGGGATGCCGAGGAAATCTGCGGGCTGATCCGCACCCATCGCATCAACATTCTGGGCTTCACACCCAGCTACGGCAGCCAGTTGGCGCAATGGCTGGCGACCCAGCAACAGACCTTGCCGGTGCGCATGTGCATCACCGGTGGCGAAGCACTGACTGGCGAACACTTGCAGCGCATTCGTGCGGCGTTCCTGCCCGAGGTGTTCTTCAATGCCTATGGTCCGACGGAAACCGTGGTCATGCCGCTGGCCAGCCTGGCGCCCGAGCAACTGGAAGAGGGCGCTGGCAGCGTGCCGATCGGCAGCATCATCGGCGACCGCGTGGCCTATATCCTCGACGCCGACCTGGCGCTGGTGCCCCAAGGCGCGACCGGCGAGCTGTACGTCGGCGGCGCGGGTTTGGCCCAGGGTTATCACCAACGCCCGGGCATGACGGCCGAGCGTTTTGTTGCTGACCCGTTCGCCCATGACGGCGGGCGCCTGTACCGCACCGGTGACCTGGTGCGCCAGCGCGCCGATGGCTTGGTGGAGTACCTGGGGCGGATCGACCATCAGGTGAAGATCCGTGGTTTCCGCATCGAGCTGGGCGAGATCGAAACCCGTCTGCTGGAGCACGAAGCCGTGCGTGAAGCGGTGGTGCTGGCGCTGGATTCGCCGAGCGGCAAACAGCTGGTGGCGTACCTGGTCAGCGATGCCGAGCACGGCGCGCTGCGTGACGCACTGAAGGCTCATCTCAAGGCGCAACTGCCGGACTACATGGTGCCCGCGCACCTGATCGTACTCGACAGCATGCCGCTGACCGCCAACGGCAAACTCGACCGCCGTGCCTTGCCGCAACCGGACCCGGAGGCCAACCGTCAACAGTACGTGGCTCCGCGCAATGAACTGGAAAGCACGTTGGCCGCCATCTGGTGCGCAGTGTTGAACGTGCAGCAAGTCGGCCTGGACGATAACTTCTTTGAACTGGGCGGCGACTCGATCCTGTCGATCCAGGTGGTCAGCCGTGCGCGGCAGGCGGGTATTCACTTCAGCCCCCGTGACCTGTTCCAGCACCAGACCGTGCAAACCCTCGCCGCCGTTGCCACGCGCACCGAGCAAGTCACGGCGGAGCAGGGCGTGCTCACCGGCCGCTCGGGGCTGACGCCGATCCAGCATTGGTTCTTCGACACCGAGATCCCGAACCGCCAGCACTGGAACCAGGCGCTGTTGCTCAAGCCGTTGCAACTGCTCGACCCACATCGCCTGGAGCAAGCGCTGCTGGCGGTGCTGGAGCACCACGATGCCCTGCGCCTGAGCTTCACCTCGCGTGATGCGCATTGGCACGCCGAACACTTGGCCGTACCGCAAGGTGGCGTGCTGATGCAGGCGCAAGTGCGCGACATGGCTGATTGCACCGCGCTGTTCACCGACACCCAACGCAGCCTCGACCTGGAACACGGCCCGCTGTTGCGCGCCTTGCTGGTGGACGGTCCCGAGGGCCAGCAACGCCTGCTGATTGCGATTCATCACCTGGTGGTGGACGGCGTGTCCTGGCGTGTGTTGCTGGAAGACCTGCAAAACGTCTATCGCCAATTGAGCGACGGCCAGTCCGTCAGCCTGCCAGCCAAGACCAGTGCGCTACGCGATTGGGCCGCCCGCTTGCAGGCCTATGCCGGCAGTGAATCCCTGCGTGAAGAGTTGAGTGTGTGGCAACACCAGTTGGCCGGGCCTGACGCGGCATTGCCGGTGGCGCGCCCGCAAGGCTCGCTGCGCAATCGCGATGCCGACACGGTGAGCGTGCGCCTGGGCATCGAACCTACCCGGCAGTTGCTGCAACAGGCGCCGAGCGCGTATCGCACCCAGGTCAACGACCTGCTGCTGACCGCCCTGGCCCGTGTGCTGTGTCGCTGGAGCGGCCATGCGTCGGCGCTGATCCAGCTGGAAGGCCACGGCCGCGAAGCGCTGTTCGATGACATCGACCTGACCCGCAGCGTCGGCTGGTTCACCAGTGCTTACCCGCTGCGCCTGACGCCGCACGCCGGGCAGGGCGACTCGATCAAGGCGATCAAGGAGCAACTGCGCGGCGTGCCGCACAAAGGCTTGGGGTATGGCGTGCTGCGTTACCTCGCGGAGGAGGGGGTCAAGCACGCCATGGCGGCGTTGCCGACGGCAGGCATTACCTTCAACTACCTCGGCCAGTTCGACCAGAGCTTCGGCAGTGATGCGCTGTTCCACCCGCTGGACGAATCCGCAGGCCTGGCCCACGACCCCGATGCGCCGCTGCCCAATGAGTTGAGCGTCGACAGCCAGGTGTACGGCGGCGAGCTGGTGCTGCGCTGGACCTTCAGTCGCGAGCGCCACGATCAACACACCATCCGTGAACTGGCCGACGCGTACCTGGCCGAGTTGCAAGGCCTGGTTGCCCATTGCCTGCAGGACGAGGCCGGTGGCCTGACGCCGTCCGACTTCCCACTGGCACACCTGACCCAGCCGCAACTGGATGCATTGCCGGTACCGGCCGCCGTCATCGAAGACGTGTACCCGCTGACCCCGATGCAGGAGGGCCTGTTGCTGCATACCTTGCTGGAACCGGGCACCGGCCTCTATTACATGCAGGATCGCTACCGCATCAACAGTGCCCTGGACCCCGAGCGTTTCGCCCAGGCCTGGCAGGCGGTGATCGCCCGTCACGAAGCCCTGCGCGCGTCGTTCTGCTGGAACGTCGGCGAAGACATGTTGCAAGTGATCCATAAACCGGGCAGTACGCCGATCGAATACCTGGATTGGAGCAACGACCCGGAAAGCGAACAGGAACCGCGTCTGCAAGCCTTGCTCAAGGCCGAGCGCGAAGCCGGGTTCGATCTGCTCAACCAGGCGCCGTTCCACCTGCGCCTGATCCGCGTCGGTGCCGAGCGCTACTGGTTCATGATGAGCAACCACCACATCCTCATCGATGCCTGGTGCCGTTCGTTGCTGATGAACGATTTCTTCGAGATCTACAGGGCCCTCGGCGAAGGCCGCGACGCGCAGTTGGCCACGCCGCCGCGCTATCGCGACTACATCGCTTGGCTGCAACGCCAGAACCTCAATGAAGCGCGCCAGTGGTGGCAGCAGAACCTGCAAGGCTTCGAGCGCACCACGCCGATCCCGAGTGACCGGCCATTCATGCGTGACCACGCGGGTCACGGCGCCATGGTGGTGGGCGACTGCTACACCCGCCTCGATGCCCGTGACGGTGCGCAACTGCGTGAGCTGGCCCAGGCTCACCAACTGACGGTCAACACCTTCGCCCAGGCGGCATGGGCCTTGGTGCTGCGTCGCGTGAGCGGTGATCGCGACGTGCTGTTTGGCGTGACCGTGGCCGGGCGCCCGGTGGAAATGCCCGAGATGCAGCGCACCGTCGGCCTGTTCATCAACAGCATCGCATTGCGGGTGAAGCTGCCCGAGGACGATCAACCCTGCAGCGTGCGCCAGTGGTTGAGCAGCCTGCTCGACAGCAACATGCAGTTGCGCGAGTACGAATACCTGCCGCTGGTGACCATTCAGGAGCACAGCGAACTGCCCAAGGGCCAGCCGCTGTTCGACAGCCTGTTTGTGTTCGAAAACGCCCCGGTGGAAGTCTCGGTGCTGGACCATGCACAAAGCCTGAATGCCACCTCGGACTCCGGCCGCACCCACACCAATTTCCCGCTGACCGCCGTGTGCTACCCGGGCGATGACCTGGGCCTGCACCTGTCCTATGACCAGCGCTATTTCGACGAAACCACCGTGCAAGGCATGCTCGCTGAGTTCAAGCGCTTGCTGTTGGCGCTGGTGCAGGGCTTCCATGGCGACATGGCCGACCTGCCGTTGATTGGCGAACAGGAACGCGCGTTCCTGCTGGACGGCTGCAACCAGAGCGAACACGCCTACCCGCTGGAACGCAGCTACATCGCGCTGTTCGAAGAGCAGGTGGCCGCGCATCCGCACCGCATCGCCGCCAGTTGCCTGGACCAGCAGTGGACCTATGACGAACTCAACCGCCGCAGCAACGGCCTGGGCCACGCACTGATCGCAGCGGGTGTCGGCCTGGACCAACCGGTGGCCTTGCTGGGCGAGCGTAACCTCGACCTGCTGGGCATGATTATCGGCAGCTTCAAGGCCGGTGCCGGCTACCTGCCGCTGGACCCGGGCCTGCCGAGCCAGCGTCTGCGCAGCATCATCGACTTGAGCCGCACGCCGCTGCTGGTGTGCACCGAGGCATGCCGCGAGCAAGCCATCGAGCTGCTGGACGGTTTCGACTGCCAGTTGCTGGTGTGGGAAGAAATCCCGGCGCGTGGCGAGAACCCTGGCATCTACAGCGGCCCGGACAACCTCGCCTATGTGATTTACACCTCCGGCTCCACTGGTCTGCCCAAGGGCGTGATGGTGGAGCAGCGCGGCATGCTCAATAACCAGTTGAGCAAGGTGCCGTACCTGGACTTGAGCCCGGTGGACGTGATCGCGCAGACCGCCTCGCAAAGCTTTGATATTTCCGTGTGGCAGTTCCTCGCTGCGCCGCTGTTTGGCGCACGGGTGGACATCGTGCCGAACACCCTGGCCCATGATCCCCAGGGCCTGCTGGAACATGTGCAGGCCCAGGGCATCACGGTGCTGGAAAGCGTACCGTCGCTGATCCAGGGCATGTTGGCCCAGGACCGTGTCGGCCTGGACGGTCTGCGCTGGATGCTGCCGACCGGTGAGGCGATGCCGCCTGAATTGGCGCACCAGTGGTTGCTGCGTTACCCGGAGATTGGGCTGGTGAACGCTTATGGTCCTGCGGAATGCTCGGATGACGTGGCGTTCTTCCGCGTCGACCTGGCCTCTACCCGTGGCACTTACCTGCCGATCGGTACACCGACCGACAACAACCGTTTGTACCTGCTCGATGGCGCACTGGAGTTGGTGCCGCAAGGCGCCGTGGGTGAGGTGTGCGTGGCGGGCACCGGCGTCGGTCGCGGTTATGTCGGCGACCCGTTGCGCACGGCGCCGGTGTTTGTGCCGAACCCGTTCGGCGCACCGGGTGAGCGGCTGTATCGCACCGGCGATTTGGCGCGCCGTCGCAGCGACGGCGTGCTGGAGTACGTCGGGCGTGTCGACCATCAGGTGAAGATTCGCGGTTACCGCATCGAACTGGGTGAAATCGAAGCGCGCCTGCATGAGCAACCGGAAGTCCGGGATGCGGCGGTGGGCGTGCAGGAAGGCGTCAACGGCAAGCATCTGGTCGGCTATCTGGTGGCGGCGGATGAAGCATTGAACCCAAGCGAACGCCTGGACCGCATCAAGCAGCGCCTGCGTGCCGAATTGCCGGAATACATGGTGCCGCTGCACTGGCTATGGCTCGACCGCCTGCCGCTCAACGCCAACGGCAAACTCGATCGCAAGGCGCTGCCGGCCCTGGAGATCGGCCAGTTGCACTGCCAGGACTACCTGGCGCCGCGCAACGAACTGGAAACCACCTTGGCTGCGATCTGGGCTGAAGTGTTGAAAGTGGAGCGGGTTGGGGTGCAGGACAACTTCTTCGAACTGGGCGGGCATTCGTTGTTGGCCACGCAAATTGCCTCGCGGGTACAGAAGACGTTGCAGCGGGATGTGCCGCTGCGGGCGATGTTCGAGTGCAGCACGGTGGCGGAGTTGGCCGAGTACATCGATGGGTTGGCGGCCAATGAGATCAGTGCCGAGAAGGTGGATCGGTTGAGTGATCTGATGGCGGAGTTGGAGGGGTTGTAAATCTACCATTGATCGGAAAAGGCAGTGTTTCCGGTCGGACCTGTCAGTTCTCACAGTTGGCGAAGGCGTGCTTCAAGAGCTCACTTCAGGAGGAAGCCCTGGGCCTTTATCGGGCTCGGGCATTCCCTCTTCGAACACGGAGTTCTTACCATGGCTAAAAAGATTTCAACACCTGAAGCGCGATCGGCCATTGCCAAAGCACCACACAAAAAAAACGCGAAGCCCAAGGCGCTGGAGGTTGAAAGCCCATCAATCTCCAGTGAGTTGGAGGGTGTTGTTGAACCCTCGCGAATGGAGGGGAGTTACCTGACTGTCGATCCACGTATGGATGGCGGACCGATCACCGTCCACTTCAGCACAAAAGAACGGCCTGGACCGACGTTTGAAGACATCCTGGACGACAGCGACGAGCCGGGTGCCAGGAACATTCATATTCCACTGGTCTACCTGACGACCGCCATGGGGTTCACGCTGCTGGTGTCCTATGAGGGGACATCACAGGGGCAGCCTGCTGCTTCGCGAGTTAAGGAATTCGGGGTTTCGTTCTACCCGGCCAGCGAAAGCGAAGACCTGGCGCCTCGGCTGCTGCACGAAAAAATCGTCCACAACACCCCGACTTACGACATGCATGACCACGCCGGGGATGAAACAGTGCTTGTGCCTGTCCCTCTTCTGGCCAAAAAGGGTGACAAGGTTTATTGCACGGCTGTCACTGAGCAGGACGCTATTCCCTACACTTTTTATACCGTGGTGTATGGCCACGTGTTAACGGAGGAAGAGGCCGTCGCCGGGCACGTACTCAAATTCTTTATAGCCCGTGGCTGGCTGGCACGCCGCAAGCCCTGGCGCTCCATCACCCTTCAATCTGCCTGGATAACCAGCGGTTTGGCGGCCGAGCCCCCGGCTGATATCGACCCTCACCTTGAGACGCGCCTGCCGGCCAACGCCCTCGAAATCCAGCGCCGTCGCACGGCTGCGTTGATCGTTGATCATGGGTTGGACCTGCTGCCTCCTCATCTGCGGCAGTCTGTGCAATACAACGGTGGATGGTGCCTTAACCCCGAACTCACCAAGGCTGGCGGGAACGTTGACGTTCCCGGCTTCGACAGTTATGCCGACGATGTCGTCTGTTTTCATGTCAGTGGTCCAGGTTTTGGCACGAAGCCTCTTGGCTGCGTGACAATTGAGCAGGACGGCGACCTTGCTTCAATTGAGCTCTCGGCGTGTGACATTGCCTGTTTCTTCGGTAAAACGATGACGCTGGGCTACACAGTTCAATTTCCCAATAGCGAAGGGTCGCAGCCATCACCAGAGCAGAGCGTTAACGTTTCAGTGCCCCAGCTCCCTCATTCCGATATTGAGGAAGCCACTCAAGGGACGGTGGACCTTGTTACATTCTCGGGGAATGCCACGGCCCTGGTGCCGGTGTGGAGCTATGCCGAGTGCTCAAATCGTTGTTGGATGTGGTTGATAGGTAAGCGCGCAGAGGGGGGAACCTCCCGGTTCGATATTCTAACGAGCGAGCCCGTGACGGATGAATGGAAAAACAAAGGGGTTGAAGCGTTTGTTTTGAGGGCTGAACTGCAGAAGCTCGACGATTGCAGCGTGTTTGAACTGCATTTCGCGGCAGGTTTTTGTGACACCACTGATTTGGCGGGAGCCCATGAATTCCCTGTTCAGACGTTCGAGATCGAACAGGAGCCTTTGGTGCTGCTTGCGCCTAAGGTGACTGAGGCGGTCGGCTCGGACTTGACCGCCTACAACGGGCGCAATGGCGTGCATGTCGAAGTGAATTACGTCGGCAATGATCCGCGCCACAGCATCAGCGTCTGCTGGAAAAAACCGGACGGTACTTGCTGGCCATTGGCATCAAAACCCGGCAGTAACACCGCAAGTGTCGTCTTCACGCTGCCTGCGGAAGCGGTGATCGAAAGCATGGGCAAGACCGTCCCGATTACGTACACCGTGACAACCGCGTGCAAACTGCAGACGTCGCTGCCGTTGAACTTGGATATCACCTTGCCGGTACGGCTGGAAACCCCCAACGTGTTGGAGGCCACACCGCCCAGGACTCAGAACGCCGTTCTGGACCTGAGGGCGTTTGCCGGAAATGCCAATTCCCTTGAGGATCCGATGTGGTTTCTGCGGGCCGGGCAGAAGTGCTGGTTGTACGCTACCGGTACTGGGGTAAATGGCTCCCCTTACACGTTCACTGTCTATGCGGGTAGAGCTATTACTGCGACGGAGGCGACAGCTGGGGTGGCGGGCCCTGTACTGCGCACGGAGTTGTCCAAGTTGAGGAGCAACAGCTCGTTAACCTTGACATTCAAGGTGACACCCGACGGCAGCTTGAATGAGAGCAATGCGGTGGTATGCCCTCCGCGAGTATTGACAGTGCGTTTGCCATTGGATGATTTCACTACCTTTTCCGGTAACAACTGGAACGGCTGGCTCCCCGGGCCTGCGTCTTTGGGGGAGATGAGATACGCCTCGTACTTTGGCAAGCCTTGCGTGGCGAATGGGACAGCAAGTACTGCTGCGGTGGGCAATGTTCTTTATAAAGACTTTACCGGGCTTTTGGTCGGTGCGACCTATGAGTTCAGCATTCTTGCCTGCACCTATAACGGCGCTGCTCCATTGCCAAGATTGTCGCTGAGAGCCGGGACTGGGGCTGTAACGGCAGTCACAACCTTTTATTACATGGCGTGGACACCACTGAAGGGAACGTTTGTTGCGAATGCAACATCCATGCGACTAGAGATCTGGAGTCATGAATCGACGGGTATTTCTGGCAATGACTATGCGATCACTGATATTCGGGTTCGTGGATAGTCAAAGCCCCCTTTTGCCTTTAACGATGCTCCTGCCTTTTGGCAGGAGCTTTTTTTCATGCAGGCCCTCAAAATCATTCCCGGTGAAATCAGTGCCGAGAAGTGGATCGGCCGAGGGATCTGATGGCGGAGTTGGAGGGGCTTTAATCTTCACTGCCTGTCAGAGCGCTATCGCCAGCAAGCCGGCTCCTACAGTGGGAACGCGTTTCACCTGTAGGAGCCGGCTTGCCGGCGATGGCGTCTGCCTGGACGCCGCTTATTTCGGCCCGAGGATCTTCACCAACTTATCCGGCGACGGTGCCCCTTGCTGTTGCTGCAAGCCACCCTTGTCATCCAGGTAGAAAATCGCCGGCGTCGCCGACAATTCCAGCTCATCCATCAACTTCATGTTGGCATCGAGTTTGGCTTCGATATCGGCCGGGATCTTGTCCAGTGCCTGCAACTTGCTGCCTTTGCCGGCGGCTTCGTGTTCTTCCAGGGCTTTTTGCGGGTCTTTGGCGGCGAACAGCGCGGCGGATTTGCCTGGGCTGTCTTCGCGGATGATGCCGACCATGATGTGGCGCAACTGCACCTTGCCGGCCTTCACCCACGGGCGGGCCTGTTCCCAGAACATGTTGCAGTAGGGGCAGTTGGGGTCGCTGAACAGGTAGACGATGCGTGGCGCGTTTTTGTCGCCGTCCTGGATCCAGCTGCTTTTTTCCATCTTGGCCCAGACTTCCTTGGCCATCGGCGCGTACACCAGTTTTTCCAGGGGCGCGCTGCTCAGGTCATTGCCCTGGGCGTCGTACAGGTTGCCGGCGATCACGTTTTTACCGTCGGCGGTCAGGTACAGCGCCATGCCACGGTTCTGGTATTGCGCGGCGTAGCCAGTGAGGCCGCTGGGCGCGTCGAATTTACCGAGGATCTTGGCACCCTTGGCCTCGATCTGTTTGATCGGAGCAGGCCACTCTTCGGCCTGGGCCAGGGTGGCCGCGAGCGTCAGCGGCAGCGAGATCAGCAGGTGGCGGAGGCTTGGCATGTCGGTTTCCTTATTGTGGCGTCGAAGGGTTCCATGGCACGGGCCAGGCTGGCCTGGGACAGTTCGCCCAGGTGGCTGTTGATCAGCCGCCCATCGGCTTGGTAGAACAGGGTAGTCGGCAAGGCCATCGAGCCCACGGCCTGGCCGAGGCGACCGCTGGCGTCGAACAGCACGTTGTCCAGCGTCAGGCCCTGGGTGGCCAGGAAGGTGCTGACGCTTTGCATGCTTTCGGCCTGATTGACGAACAGGAAGGTCACGTCGGGGCGTTGGTGCTGCGCGCGCTCCAGCACCGGCATTTCGCGTCGGCATGGCGGGCACCAGGTGGCCCACAGGTTGATCACCAGCGGGCCGCCTTTGTAGTCGGCCAGTTGCACCACGTCGCCATTGGCGTTACGCAAAGTAATTTCAGGCAGTTGCGAGCCCTTGTCATAGAGGCTCAGGGACAAACTGGTCAGGCCCCAGAACACCAGGCCGGTGACCACTCCGGCGCTTAGCGGCTTGCGCAGGGCCGGGCGGCGCCAGCCGTAGGCCAGGGCGCCGAGTATCAGCACGATCACGCCGGGCCAGGCGAGGAAACCCCCGTCGCGCAGGTCGACCATCTGCAGCCAGTCGTTGCGGTAATCGCTCCAGTACATCAGCACAAAGCTGATGCGCGCCGCCAACATGCCCAGCAGGAACAGGCTGAACAGCACCGATTCCGGGTTCTCGCCGCCACGCTTGGCCACGCGCCAGCCCACCACGGTGGCCAGGATCAGCGCGCTGATCAGCAGGATGTGATTCAGGGCGATGGCGAAAGTACCGATGGTCAGGGTCAGCATCAGCGCGCGTCTCGGGTTTGCGTCCAGCGTTGCAGGAAGGCGGCAGCATCCATTTCGCCGGTGATGCGTTGGGCGCGGCGTTCTTCACCGTCCGGGCCGATCCACACAAAACTTGGCGGCCCTGGCACTTTGTAGCGGCCGAGCAGCTCGCGGCTGGCGGCGTTGTCGGCGGTGACGTCCAGGCGCAGCAGGCGCACGTCCTTGAGCGCGTCCATCACCTCGGGTTTACCGAAGACCTGTTTTTCCATGATCTTGCACGACACGCACCAGTCGGCGTAGTAGTCCACCAGCACCCACTGGCCCTGGGCCTTGGCGCTGTCGAGCTGGCTTTGCAGCACGGTCGGGTCGTTGATCGTCATGAAGGCGTCGTGGGCGCTCGGTGCAGCCGCCACTGTCGAGCCGCTGTAGACCTTCAGCGGTTGCCACAGGTCATCGCTGCCACCGGCCGCACCCACCACCAGCACTGCGCCCCACAGACCCAGCACCAGGGAGCCGGCACCGAAAACCTTGGCGGCCAGGCCGTATTCGCGGGCCAGGGTCCAGCCGCAGTAGGCCATGATCAGGGCCAACGCCCCCCACAGGCCGATCCACAGGCTGGCATCGATCACCGGGCGGATCATCAGTACCGCGCTGCCGAGGAACAGGAAGCCGAAGATACCCTTGACCAGGTTCATCCAACTGCCGGACTTGGGCAGGACACCGTTGCCCAGGGTCACGAGTAACAGCAGCGGCACACCGATGCCGATGCCGAGGGTGAACAGCGCGAGGCCGCCAAATACCACATCGCCGGTTTGGCCGATGTACAGCAGCAGGCCTGCCAGGGGGGCCGTCATGCAAGGGCCCACCACCAGGGCTGAGAGGGCGCCGAGGATGCCGGCCCCCACCATGCTGCCACCGCTTTGCTGGCGGCTGAGGTTGTCCAGGCGATCACGCAGGAATGCCGGCAGTTGCAGTTCGAAGAAGCCGAACATGGGCAGCGCCAGCAACACAAACAGCGTCGCAATGGCGCCGAGCACCCAGGGTTGTTGCAGCCACGCCTGCAAATTGGAGCCCAGCAAGGCTGCCACGACGCCCAACGCGGCGTACACCAGGGCCATGCACACCACGTAGCTGCCAGCGAGGGCGAAACCGCGTCGCGGGCTGGCACCACTACCCACTACCAGGCCAGCGAGAATCGGCAACATGGGCAATGAGCAAGGCATGAACGCCAGCCCCAAGCCGAGTACGAAAATAGCCAGTAACGCCCAGAACAGATTTTGTTCACTGAGGAACCTGGCGATTTTCTGGTCGTCGGCCGTACCAACAACCGCTGCGGGCTTGGTTGACCCACCCAGGTCCACGGTGATCGACTGCGGCGGGTAGCACAGGCCAGCATCGGCGCAGCCTTGCCAGCCCAGCTTGACCTGGCCGGTGGCGCCGGCCGGGATCTTCACTTCCAGGCCCTGGCGGTACACTTGCTGTTCGCCAAAGAATTCGTCGCTGTGGGCTTCACCCTGCGGCAGCGTCGGTTTTTCGGCCAGGCCGTCGAACTTCATGCGCTGCTGGTACAGGTAGTAACCGTCGGCAATCTGCCAATACAGCTGGGTTTCGCCACTTTCCAGGCGCTCGGAGGTAAAGGTGAAGGCTTTGCCCACCGGGAGAAAGTCAGGTTTGGTCTCAAAAGGATTGCCTGGCGCTGCCTGGGCGAATCCTGCGAACAACACCAGCAAAAAGGTAAACAGATGCCGCATGGTCAAGCCTTAGTTCGTTGCAAGTCAGCACACAATGTGTGGCGTTGATTAACCGATGATTAACCGAAGCTATTCTAAAGTGTAGGGAAAGTCTGAGCGCGCCTCTTTTCGCGGCATAATCGGCGCTTAATCCGTGGCCTCTTTAATTCCCCCATCTTTCATGAAGGGTTCAGCATGCACGTACTGGTCTGTGAAGACGACGAACTGATCGCCAGCGGCATCGTGGCTGGCCTCACCGCCCAGGGCTTTACTGTCGAACGCGTGGGTACGGCTTCTGCCGCGCGCGCGATGCTCAAGGCGGCCACGTTCGACATCATGGTGCTCGACCTCGGCTTGCCCGATGAAGACGGCCTCAAGCTGCTGCAGCAACAGCGCAGCCAGGGTCTGGAGATTCCGGTGCTGATCCTCACCGCCCGCGACTCGGTGACCAACCGCGTCGACGGCCTGCAAGCCGGTGCCGACGATTACCTGCTCAAACCCTTCGACCTGCGCGAACTCGCTGCGCGCCTGCAAACCCTGCTGCGGCGGGTGGCGGGGCGCAGCGTCAACCTGATCGAGCATGGCCGCCTGGCCTATGACCCGAGCAGCCGTGAGACTTTCCTGGGCGGCGAGCCGGTGGACCTGTCCCGTCGCGAGCAGGCACTGTTGCAAGCGCTGCTGCACAACAAGGGTCGCGTGCTGTCCAGCGAGCAGCTCAAGGACAGCGTCTACGGGTTCAATGACGAACTGGAAAGCAACGCGCTGAACGTGCACATCCACCACCTGCGCCGAAAATTGGGCAACGGCATTGTCGAGACCGTACGCGGCCTGGGTTATCGCCTCGGGCCGGCAGATGCGGGTGGAGAGGACGCTTCGTGAAAAGCCTGCGCCTGCGCCTGACGTTCAAGCTGGGCGCTGCCTTTGTGCTGATCTGGGCCCTGGCAGCCGCCTGGATGCTCAACGACCTGCGCAACCAGATGATGTTTTCCCTCGACCAGCGCCTGGTGGCGTCGGCGCGCATGGTGGCCGGGCTGACCGAGCAGATGCCCGGCCTGGCCAGCGTGAGTGGCGGCACGCATTTGCGCACCGAGCAATTGAACGTGCCGGGCGGCATGGCCTGCCAGGTCAGTTCCCTGCGCGGGGAAATCCTGGCACGCAGCCACACCACGCCGGATGAAGGGCTGGAGTCGCGCAAAAGCGGTTTTCGCGACCAGATGATCGATGGCGTGGGCTGGCGCAGTTTCACCCTGTCCCGGGGCGACCTGCTGATCACCACCGCTGACCGCCAAGTGGAGCGTGAGGCGCTGAACCTGTCGATCCTGCTGGCGGCTTCGGTGCCGGTGGGCGTGGCGTTGCTCGGTTGCCTGTGCCTGCTGTGGCTGGGGATCGGCCAGAGCCTGTTGCCGCTCAATCGCATGCGGGACGCCTTGATGCGCCGCAGTGCCGATTCCCTTGAACCGCTGCAGATCCATCCGCTGCCCAGCGAGCTCAAGCCGCTGCTCGACACCCAGAACCAACTGCTGCAACGCATCGCCAAGACCATCGAGCGCGAGCGCCGCCTGACGGGGGACGCCGCCCATGAACTGCGCAGCCCGCTGACGGCGATCAAGACCCACCTGCAAGTGGCGCGCATGACCGACGGTGCCGCGCGGGACCAATCCCTGGCTCATGCCGAGGAGGGCGCCGACCGCCTGCACCGCACCCTTGAACAGTTGCTGTTGCTGGCTCGGGTGGAAGGCAGCCTGTCGTTTGACGACGGTTTGCAGTCCAGTGCCGAACAAGTGGCACGCCTGGCGATCCAGGACGCCAACGCCGGGGACAACTCGCGCATCGATCTGATCCTGCCGGAAGGTCTCAGCGACCGGCCGGTGGAAATGCCCGTGGGCCTGGCCGTTGCAGCCTTGCGCAACCTGTTGGACAACGCCCTGCGTCACACGCCGGCCGATACGCGTGTGGAACTTAGTGTATTCACCGACGCCGAGCACGTGGTGTTCCGCGTGCGTGACCACGGCAAGCAGATCTCTGCCGAAGACCTGCAATACCTGACCCAGCGTTTCTGGCGCAATGGCAGCAGCGAAGGTTGCGGCCTGGGCCTGGCCATCGTGCAAGCGATTGTGCAGCGCTGCTCCTGCTCGCTGAAGTTCGACAGTCAGCCCGATGGCTTGCGGGTCGACCTGGGAATGCCGCTGCGTCGCTGATTTCTTTTCTTTCAGGTGCCAATTAGTTACCGCCCGCTTGAGGTTCAACGCTTCAGGATGGCGGTAATTTTTTTGTGCTTGAACGGGCCGAATGAGTCGGCCTGTAGTGAAAAGGACGGCTTTTTATGTTGGTCATCGATACCAGTTTTCCTGCCACCGGCTTCAACGAACGCTACGGCGAGCCCGTGCGGCAGGTGATCCTGCATTACACCGCGTTGCCCTTTGCGTCATCCCTGCGCATTTTGACCCAGGACGGTGTGAGTGCGCATTACCTGGTGCCTGACCCCGAAGAACCCAGCTATCGCGCGGCGTCCTATGACGAGTTGCGAGTGTTTCGCCTGGTGGACGAAAGCAGGCGCGCCTGGCATGCCGGGGTCAGTCACTGGGAGGGGCGCGACAACCTCAACAGCCGCTCGATCGGTATCGAGCTGGTCAATCTGGCGCGGGATGATGCGGGCGTCTTCACCTTTCCCGCGTACGCCGAGGAACAGATCGAGGTGTTGATTGCGCTGCTGCGCGACATCGTGGGTCGCTATCCACAGATAGAGCCTGCGGGCATCCTCGGGCACTCGGATGTGGCGTTTGGGCGCAAGAGCGACCCAGGGCCCAGTATGCCCTGGCGGCATCTGCATGAAGCGGGCATCGGCGCATGGTTCGATGAGGCGACGCGGGCAATGTACCAGCGCCGGTTTTGCGTCGAGTTACCGCCAGAGGTGGAGGTGGAGCGGGCGTTCCAGCGTTATGGGTATGCGCCGGCGAAGAACCGGCAAGGCTTTGAACAGCGCACGCGGGCGTTTCAGATGCACTTTCGGCCCCGGGATTATTGCGGTTTCCTGGACGCAGAAACCTGCGCAATTTTGTACGCACTGAACGAAAAATACCGAGGCCTCTAACGTCTGGTTCCTGCGGGTCTATGGATTCACACCGTCCAAATGTGGGAGCGGGCTTGCCCGCGAATACGGTGGTCCAGTCAGCATTTTTGGTGACTGACAGTCCACCTTCGCGAGCAAGCCCGCTCCCACCTCTGGATCTTCATCCCTCAGTTAAAGATCGGTGGCCACTAAATCCCTCCCGCGCTGATGCGTTTCCAGAACAGGAAATCCGTGCGCATGCCCCTTGGGCCCGATGAGGGATCTTGTAATGTCCGTCGCTATCAGCCATATCGAAGACACCCCGCTTCAAGAAACGCTTTACCAGTTTGACGAGTCCCCGCTGCTGGCCCGCCAGCGCCAGCAGGAATCCAATGCCCGCAGCTACCCTCGGCGTATCCCCCTGGCGCTCAAGCGCGCCAAGGGCATCTATGTGGAAGATGTGGAAGGTCGTCGTTTCATCGACTGCTTGGCCGGTGCTGGCACCTTGGCGCTGGGGCATAACCACGCGGTGGTGATCGCGGCCATTCAGCAGGTGTTGAGCGACGAACTGCCGCTGCACACCCTCGACCTGACCACGCCGGTCAAGGACCAGTTCGTGCAGGACCTGTTCGGCTTGCTGCCGGCTGAGTTGGCGCGCGAAGCGAAGATCCAGTTCTGTGGCCCCACGGGCACCGATGCGGTGGAAGCCGCGTTGAAACTGGTACGCACCGCCACCGGTCGCAGCACCGTGCTGTCGTTCCAGGGCGGTTACCACGGCATGAGCCAGGGCGCGTTGAGCCTGATGGGCAGCCTGGGGCCGAAGAAACCACTGGGCGCACTGCTCGGCAATGGCGTGCAGTTCCTGCCGTACCCTTATGACTACCGCTGCCCGTTTGGCCTGGGCGGCGCCGAAGGGGTTCGCGTCAACCTGCATTACCTGGAAAACCTGCTCAACGACCCGGAGGCGGGCGTCTTGCTGCCGGCGGCGGTGATTGTGGAAGTGGTGCAGGGCGAAGGTGGCGTGATCCCGGCCGATCTCGATTGGTTGCGCGGCCTGCGGCGCATCACCGAGCAGGCGGGCGTGGCGTTGATCGTCGATGAAATCCAGAGCGGTTTCGGCCGCACCGGCAAGATGTTTGCCTTTGAGCACGCCGGGATCATTCCGGATGTGGTGGTGATGTCCAAGGCCATCGGCGGCAGCCTGCCACTGGCCGTGGTGGTGTACCGCGACTGGCTCGACACCTGGCTGCCCGGCGCCCATGCCGGGACGTTCCGCGGTAACCAGATGGCGATGGCGGCCGGTTCGGCGGTGATGCGCTACCTCAAGGAGCACGACCTGGCCGGCCATGCCGCCGTCATGGGCGAACGCTTGGGTGAGCACCTGCGCATCCTGCAACGGGATTTCCCGCAACTGGGGGATATCCGTGGCCGTGGGCTGATGCTCGGCGTGGAGCTGGTGGACCCGAACGGCAAGCCCGATGTTCAGGGCCACCCACCGGTGCATCGTCAGCTGGCACCGCTGGTGCAGCGCGAGTGCCTCAAGCGCGGCCTGATCCTGGAGTTGGGCGGGCGCCATGGCAGCGTGGTGCGCTTCCTACCGCCGCTGGTGATCACCGGCGCCGAAGTCGACCGCGTCGCCGAGATCTTTGGCCGGGCGTTGGCCGCAGCGGTGGCCAGCCTCTAATTTTTTTGCAGGTTGGTACGTTTCTAAAGATATCAGCGCTGCGCACGGTGCGCGGCCAACCTTATTTGCGATGGAGAACAGCAATGACCTCAGTATTTGACCGCGACGACATCCTGTTTCAGGTAGTGGTCAACCACGAAGAACAGTATTCGATCTGGCCCGACTACAAGGCCGTGCCGGAAGGCTGGCGCACCGTGGGCAAGAGCGGCCTGAAGAAAGAGTGCCTGGCCTACATCGAAGAAGTCTGGACCGACATGCGCCCGTTGAGCCTGCGCCAGAAGATGGACAGCGCTGCATTGGCAGGCTGATCCACATCCACCCCTGTAGGAGCCGGCTTGCCGGCGATAGCGATTTCAAGGTCGCCATCGCCGGCAAGCCGGCTCCTACAGTTCGGGTTTTGCTGTTGCTGTCACCACCTGCACGCTCAAGCGCGGCGTCGCCAGGTCCAACCCCGCTTCATCCAGATGCCGCTTCAACGACAAGTTGAACGCCCGCGACACTTCCCACTGTTTGATCGGCGCCGTCTTGAACCGGGCGCGCAGGATCGCGCTGCCCGACTCGAAACTCTCCACACCCTGGATCTCCAGCGGCGACCAGATATTGCGGCGTTGCAGCGGGTCGTTGCGCATTTTCTGACCCACGTCGCGCATCAGTTTGATTGCATCGTCGATTTCCATGTTGTACGGGATCGCCACCCGGAAGATCGCGTAGCCGAATTCCCGCGAGTAGTTCTTGATGCTCTTGATCTCGCTGAATGGGATGGTGTGCACGATGCCGTCAATGTCGCGCAGGCGCACGGTGCGGATGGTCAGGCCTTCGACGGTGCCGAGGTGGCCGCCGACGTCGACGTAGTCATCGATGGCCAGGGAGTCTTCGATGATGATGAACAGGCCGGTGATCAAGTCTGCTACCAGCGATTGCGCACCAAAACCAATCGCCAGGCCGATCACACCGGCACCGGCCAGCAGCGGCGTGACGTTCATGCCCATGTTCGCCAGGGCGACGATCGCGGCAATGATGAAGATGGTCACGAACAGCACGTTGCGGATCAACGGCATCATGGTCTGCGCGCGTGCGTTGGCCAGGCCTTTGCGCGAGCGGGTGAGGGCATGGTGGATGGCGGTGTCGCTGAGGATCCAGATCAGCCAGGCGAACAGCAAGGTCCCGGCCAGGCCGAACAGTTTGACGCTGACTTCATGCCCGTCGCCTTCGGTAAAGCGGATCAGCGACAGGCCCCACACCCGCAGGCCCAGTTCGATAAACACCAGCCACACCATCAGGTGCGCCAAGGTGTAGACAAAGCTTTTCAGGCGCTCGGAGTACAGCGCATGGCGCTTGTGGCCGCGCTGCGGCTTGAGGGCGTGGCGGCGTACCAGGCCGTTGATCACCATGCACAGCACCAGCAGCACCGTGCACAGCAGTGACTGGCGCAGGGCGGTGCTGGTGTCGCCGGCCGACACGAAGGTGGCGAACAGCGAGATGCCCACCAGCAGCAGGGCCGGGATGTACCAGAATGAGCCGATGATCTCGATGGTGTCGCTGAGGGCACGGCGGGTCAGGCGACGCGACAGCGGCTGGTTGCGGATCAGGTGGGCGATGGGGCGGCGGAAACGCAGGATGAACACGCCGGTGGACAGCGCCGCCATCACATTGGCCACGGTCGCGGCCGTGTGGGACAAGTGCTGCCCCAGCGCTGCGACCAGTCGCGGGTCGCTCAAGGCCTCGCCGAAGGCAGCAAAGCTGCCGATCCACCACAGCGGGCGGAAGGCCTGGTGACGCAGGATGTACAGGGCTCGATGGCGGTGCGGGCCGTCGAGCAGGGAAAAGGCGATCACGCAGATGGCCGAGAAGCAGGTGCCCACCACCAGCGCGTAGGCCAACACCATCGCCAGGGATTTGCCCAGGGAAGAGGGCAGGGCATAACTCAGGTACACCGTGATCACCAGGGCGATCAGCCATGGCCCCAGTTTGCGCAGGGCGAAACGCACCATGTCCCAGGTGCGCGGGTGCTGCGGCAGTTCTTCGGGCAGGCCGAAGCGCTCGCGTACCCGGTGGCTGAGCCAGATCAGCGCGGCGGCCAGCAAGCTCCACACGGCCAGGATCAGGGCAAAACCGAAAATGATCGGCAGCCATTCGCTGGCCGGCAACATCAGGGCATCGAGTTCATCCTTGGCCAGGTCGATTTCGTTGGACCAGCGCCCCAGCGGGCTGTCGGCCCCGGAAAACTGCGCTTCGAGGTTGGCCAGGGTGCCGCCGATCAAGCCCAGCACACCTTCTTCGGTGGCCGGTTGGGCTTTTTTCGTGGCTTCACGGAGTTTTTTCAGGTCGCTCAACAGCTGGGTGCGCTGCTGGTCGTTTTCCAGGGTCTTGATTACCTCGTCCAGCGACTGCCCCAGCGGCACATCGGCCTGGGGTTGGGACTTGGTGGCGTTGCCCAGCAGGCCGGGCAGGCTCACGGCCTGGGCAGGCGCGAGCGGCAGCAACATGAGCAGGGCGATCAGCAGGGTGCAGGGCAGGGCGAACAGACGGGAGAACACTAGGCGGTCAACCTTGGAAACGACGGGTTGATCGAGTGTACGAGGCCGCTATGCCAGATGCGAGTGCATTTGTCATTCCGCCAGTTTGGCGAGGATCTTGTAGACCACCGTGCCCAGTATCAGCAGCATGCCGATCCACATGCCAAACACGCCGAGGGGCTTGTCGCGAAAGTTGAAACCCGTCGCCAGCAGGATCATGCCGATCAGGATCGGGATAAGCATGGCGTGGAACGAGGACATGGAGATCATGGGACGACGGCCTTGTCGGAGTGGGAATACTGACAAGTCTAGGTCGGATTACAGGAAATGGCGTTGATGTGTGTCAGATAGCGTTGGGTGTTCGGGAGATCGCTATCGCAGGCAAGCCAGCTCCCACATTTTGATTTGTGAACACATTCAAATGTGGGAGCTGGCTTGCCTGCGATGGCCGCGCCGCGGTCTCAGGGCAGGTCGCGGCTGGCGTAAAACGCCCCCAACACCTTCACCAGATGCGCCAAATCATGGCTGCCGCACAACTCACGTATCGAGTGCATGGCAAAGGTCGGCAAGCCGATGTCCACGGTGCGCACACCCAAGTGGCTGGCGGTGATCGGGCCGATGGTGGAGCCGCAACCCATGTCGCTGCGCACCACGAAGCTCTGCACCGGCACTTCCTGGGCCATGCACAGGTGGCGGAAGAAGCCTGCGGTTTCGCTGTTGGTGGCGTAGCGCTGGTTGCTGTTGACCTTGATCACCGGGCCCGCATTGAGCTTGGGGCCGTGGTTGGCGTCGTGCTTCTCGGCGTAGTTGGGGTGTACGCCGTGGGCGTTGTCCGCCGATACCAACAGGGATTTCTGAATGGTGCGTACGAATTCATCACCTTCGGGCAGCAGGCGGCGCAGGGTCTGTTCCAGCATCGGGCCATCGGCGCCGCACGCCGAGCAGGAGCCGACCTCTTCGTGGTCGTTGCACACCAGCACGCAGGTTTCATCGCTGTCGCTGGTGAGCAAAGCCTGCAGGCCGGCGTAGCACGACAGCAGGTTGTCCAGGCGTGCGCCGGCGATGAAGTCGCCATTGAGGCCGATCACTGCGGCGCTCTGGGTGTCGTAGAAGCTCAGCTCGTAGTCGAGCACCACGTCGGCGTTCAGGCCGTGTTCGCGTGCCAGCTGTTCGGTGAGCACGGCGCGGAAGTCCACGCGCTCGTCACCGGCAAATTGCGCGAGGATCGGCGGCAGCTCGGTCTGGGCATTGATCGCCCAGCCCTGGTTGGCTTCACGGTTCAGGTGGATGGCCAGGTTGGGGATGATGGCAATTGGCAGCTTGAAGTCGATCAGTTGGCTTTCGACCTTGCCATCTCGGCGGAAGGTGACGCGGCCGGCCAGGGACAGGTCGCGGTCGAACCACGGCGCCAGCAGTGCGCCGCCGTAGACTTCCACGCCCAACTGCCAGAAGCCCTGGCGTTGCAACTCGGGCTGGGGCTTGACCCGCAGGCATGGGCTGTCGGTATGGGCGCCGACCAGGCGAATGCCGCCCAGCAACGGCGAGTGGCGGCCCAGCTTGAAGGCAATGATCGAGGAATCGTTACGGGTGACGTAATAGCGACCGTTGGCCTCGGTGGCCCAGGTTTCGCGCTCGTCGAGCCGCTGGTAACCCGCCGCTTCCAGGCGCTGGGCCAGGGCAGCAGTGGCATGAAAAGGAGTAGGGGAGGCCTTGAGGAAGTCGATCAGGCCTTGATTCAACGCTTCGCGCATAAATAGCTCCAGACAGCAGTGCGCGGAGTTTACCGTATTGGCTCGGGATTTGGCGTGTGACTGCTCTCTCGAGCATCACTCATAACCCCTGTGGGAGCTGGCTTGCCTGCGAAGGCGGTCTATCGGTAAAAAATGTGGTGCTGACACACCGCTTTCGCAGGCAAGCCAGCTCCCATATTTGATCGGGTTCACCCTTCAAAAGGGAGCAGGGCACTCGAAGCGCAGGCGTTCGCCGCTTTGCGGGTGGGTGAAGCTCAGCATGCTGGCGTGCAGGCACAGGCGCGGCCAGGCGGCCAGGGCTTGTTCGTGGGCATAAAGGCCATCACCGAGCAGCGGGTGGCCGATGGACAGCATGTGTACGCGCAATTGATGCGAGCGCCCGGTGATCGGCGTCAGTTCCACGCGGCACCAGTCGCCACAACGTTCCAGCACTTTCCAGAAAGTCAGCGCATGTTTGCCGAACTCATGGTCCACCACGTGGCGTGGCTTGGTTGGCGGGTCGTAGCGCAGGGGCAGGTCGATGCTGCCGCTGTCCAGCTCCGGTTGGCCCCAGGCCAGGGCGGTGTAGGCCTTTTCGGTTTCGCGGTCATGAAACTGGCGGGACAGTTCGCGGTGGGTATCGGCGTCCCGGGCCAGCAGGATGATCCCCGAGGTTTCCCAGTCCAGTCGATGGACGATGCGGGCTTCGGGGTAGCCGTTTTCCTGCAGGCGGGTGATCAGGCAGTCCTTGTTGTCATCGGCGCGGCCGGGCACCGAGAGCAGCAGGGTCGGCTTGTTCACCACCAGGACGGCGTCGTCCTGATGCAGGATATGGATATTGGACAGCGGCATTAAACAGCCTCGTAACAAACGCCAACGGCGGCTCGCCCACCCGGTCCCCAAAAAGGGATCAGAGTGAACGAGCCGCCGTGGCGGCCGCCTGTTCGATCAACGATCAGGCAGGGTGATATTGAGTTCCAGAATCGAGCAGCTGCCGTCGTTTTCCAGGGCGACATGCACATCGTCGTTCCCGATATTGACGTACTTGCGGATCACCTCGACCAGTTCCTTCTGCAAGGCTGGCAAGTAGTCCGGCGTGCTGCGTTGGCCGCGTTCGTGCGCCACGATGATCTGTAGACGCTCTTTCGCTACCGACGCGGTCGTTGGCTTTTTGTTGGCGCGAAAGAAGTCGAGAAATTTCATTGTTTAGTTGCCTCCAAAGATACGCTCGAAGAATCCCTTCTTCTTGACATCGAGGAAGCGATGTTCCACGGACTTGCCCAGCAGGCGGTCGACGGCATCGCTGTACGCCTGGCCGGCGTCGCTCTGGTCGTCGAGGATGACCGGAACACCTTGGTTGGAGGCTTTGAGTACGGCCTGGGATTCTGGAATCACGCCCAGCAGGGTCACTGCGAGGATTTCCTTCACGTCTTCAACACCCAGCATTTCGCCGTTGCTGACGCGCTCAGGGTTGTAGCGGGTGAGCAGCAGGTGCTCCTTGATCGGGTCTTCGCCTTTTTCGGCGCGCTGGGACTTGCTGGCCAGCAGGCCCAGCATGCGGTCCGAGTCACGTACCGAGGAGACTTCCGGGTTGGTCACCACGATGGCTTCGTCAGCGAAATACATCGCCAGGTGCGCACCGGTTTCGATACCGGCCGGCGAGTCGCAGACCACGTATTCGAAGGTTTCCTTCAGTTCGGCCAGGACTTTGCCTACGCCTTCTTTGGTCAGCGCGTCCTTGTCACGGGTCTGGCTGGCGGCCAGCACGTACAGGTTCTCGAGGCGCTTGTCCTTGATCAGGGCCTGTTGCAGGTTGGCTTCGCCGTTTACCACGTTGACGAAGTCGTACACCACGCGGCGTTCGCAGCCCATGATCAGGTCGAGGTTACGCAAACCGACGTCGAAGTCGACGATGACTGTCTTGTGGCCGCGCAGAGCGAGACCGGTACCGATAGCGGCGCTGGTGGTGGTCTTACCCACACCACCCTTGCCGGATGTAACCACGAGAATCTTGGCCAAGGTGTTTCACCCCTAAGGAAAAAGGACTTTTCGGTCCCTGAAAAACATCTCTTGGAACTCGCTGCAGGCGGACAGCCTTGTAGGAAAAATAATTCCTACACAAGTAATGCCGGTTTCGCTGTGCTATCAGAGTCTAGAGATGCTTGGAAAATGCGGCAGTATCCGTTAAAGACGGATGATGTTCAACACATCGCCCGACAGGTTGACCTGCACCGAAGCCCCCCACAGCGGATCACGGCGCAAATCTTCTGAAACCTTGTACTGGCCTGCGATGGACACTAGCTCAGCGGTTAACTGCTGGCAAAAAATACGCGCCTTGGTATCACCCTTGATGCCGGCGAGGGCACGTCCGCGCATCGGGCCGTATACATGGATGTTGCCATCAGCGAGAAGTTCCGCCCCCGGGCTGACCGAGGAGATCACCACCAGGTCGCCACCCTGGGCGTAAATTTGCTGCCCGCCGCGTACGGGCGAGGTGATGATCTTTGTAGGCTTGATCGCAGGCTCGGGTGGTTTTTCCGGTTTTTTCTTCTCTTCACCGACCAATGGTTCCAGCGGACGCTCGCGCGCACCGGACGGTGGCAGTACTGGCAGTTCAATGGCGATGGCGGCGGCAATGTCTTCGATACGGCTGGCACGGATCGCCAGGGTACGCAGGCCATGGGAGCGGCACACACGCATCAGGCCGGGCAGGTCGATGGCACCCTGGCCGGCGGGCAGTTTGTCCAGGGCCAGCACTAGCGGGGCATTGTTGAAGAAGTTCGGCGCCAGGGCGACCTTGGCGGCCAGTTGGCGGTCCAGGGCATCGAGGTCGTTGCGGGCCAGTTCCAACACGGTAATGGCGAGCATGCTGCCTTTTAACTGGAACACGGGATCTTGGTCTAGCGGTTCGGTTTGGCTCATGGTCGGCAAAAGCGGCTTGTCACGAAAAGTGTCGAGACTTATAACGAGAACATCCACGGGCCGCAAGCCGGGTCGAACCGTTGTAGAATGCGCGGCCCTTGTCTTTACCGGAATCTGTAATGGATCGCCCGCGTTTTCGAGCTGTATTTTTTCACCCGCGTTTTTGGCTGTTATGGCTGGGACTCGGCCTGTTGTGGCTGATCACCCAATTGCCCTACCGCGCGTTGCTGACCATTGGTCGCCTGCTGGGCGCCGGCATGTACCGCGTGGCCGGCGAACGCCGCCGCATCGCCGCGCGCAACCTGGAGCTGTGCTTCCCGGAGATGTCTGCCAAAGCGCGCAAGCAACTGCTCAAGGAAAATTTCGCCTCCACCGGCATCGCCTTCTTTGAAATGGCCATGAGCTGGTGGTGGTCGCGTCAGCGCCTGGCGCGCCTGGCCCATGTCGAAGGGCTCGAGCACCTCAAGCAGGCGCAGCTGGACGGCAAGGGCGTGATCCTCATGGCCCTGCATTTCACCACCCTGGAAATCGGCGCAGCCCTGCTCGGGCAAAAGCACACCATTGACGGCATGTACCGCGAGCACGGCAATGCGTTGTTCGACTTCGTGCAGCGCCGTGGCCGCGAGCGTCATAACCTCGATTCCCTGGCCGTCGAGCGCGAAGACGTGCGCGGCATGCTCAAGCTGCTGCGCGCCGGCCGGGCGATCTGGTACGCGCCGGACCAGGACTACGGCGCCAAGCAAAGCATCTTCGTGCCGCTGTTCGGCATCCAGGCGGCCACCGTGACGGCCACCAGCAAGTTTGCCAAGCTGGGCAAGGCGTTGGTGGTGCCGTTCACCCAAGAGCGCCTGGCCGATGGCAGCGGCTATCGCCTGGTGATCCACCCGCCGTTGGAAGACTTCCCTGGCGAATCCGATGAAATCGACTGCCTGCGGATCAACCAGTGGGTCGAGGCCTCGGTACGTGAATGCCCCGAGCAGTACCTGTGGACGCACCGGCGCTTCAAGAGCCGGCCACCGGGTGAGCCCAAGCTCTACGAGAAACGCCGTCGGTAAACCTTACTTTTCCCCACATGGAGTGACGCGATGCGCCCAGCTGAACCGGTTACAGGTTTGATTCTTTCCGGTGGCGGGGCGCGAGCGGCGTATCAGGTGGGGGTGCTGGCGGCGATTGCCGAACTGCTGCCACCGGGGGCACCCAACCCCTTTCCGGTGATCGTCGGCACCTCGGCTGGCGCGATCAATGCGGTGAGCCTGGCCAGTGGCGCCATGGACTTCACCGCCGCCATCGGGCGCCTCACGGCGTTCTGGCAAGGCTTTCGCAGCCATCTGGTGTTGCGTAGCGACTGGCCCGGGGTGATCCGCCAGGCGAGCCGCTTCTTTATCCATAGCCTGCTGGGTTTTGGTGCCCAGGTGCCCGTGGCGCTGCTCAACAGCACGCCGCTGCGCGATCTGCTCAACGACAAACTGCACCTGCACGGCATCGATGAAGCCATCCGCAATAAGCACCTGCACGCGGTGGCGGTCACGGCGTTTGGCTATGAGTCCGGGCAAGCGGTGACCTTCTACCAGGGCGGCGGGACCATTGACGCCTGGCTGCGTCATCGACGCATCGGCGTACCCACCCAACTGACGGTTGAACACCTGCTGGCCAGCTCGGCCATCCCCTTGCTGTTCGCCCCGGTGAAACTCGACCAGGAGTATTTCGGTGACGGCGCGGTGCGCCAATCGGCGCCCATCAGCCCGGCCTTGCACCTGGGTGCCAGCCGCGTGCTGGTGGTGGGGGTCAGCGGCAACCCGCGAGGCAATGAACCAGCGACGCAGCGCACTTTCACCGGCCAGGAGCCGACCCTGGCGCAGATCGGCGGGCACATGCTCAACAGCACCTTCATTGACAGCCTGGAAAGCGATATCGAACTGCTGGAACGCTTGAACCAGTTCAGCCATGCCGCCCCCGGGTTGGCGGCGGTTGAAGTGCTGGTGATTGCGCCGAGCCAGCCGATCGACGAGATCGCGGCGCGGCATCGGCAGGAATTGCCGGCGGCACTGCGCCTGTTCTTACGCGGGCCGGGAGCGACCAAGACGAGCGGGGCGGGGGTGTTGAGCTACTTGCTGTTCGAGGCAGGGTATTGCAGTGAGTTGATCGAGCTGGGGCGGCGCGATGCGTTGGCCAAGCGTGAGGAACTGTCGAAATTCCTCGGGCTCACACCGAATTAAATGTGGGAGCTGGCTTGCCTGCGATAGCGTCCTCAAGAGCGCTATCGCAGGCAAGCCAGCTCCCACAGGAGGCGGGTGTGGTCAGCCTTTAGAAGTGGTATTTGACCAGCAGGCTCGCCGTGTCCTGGTTGGTTTCGAACGCACCGGTATCCTGGATCCCGTACTTGTTCTTCCAGTAGTCGTACTCGATACCCACGTACAACTTCTTGTCACCCCAATGCAGCGCCTTGCCCAAGTCATATTTGATCTGTGGGTTGAAGTGCAGGTTGGCGTGGTAGGTACCACGGGACGTCTTGTCGTTATCCACGACCCAGTCCATGAAGCCGTCGATCAGCACGTTGGAGTCGCCCACCGGAATGGTGTAGGACCACACAGGCGTGATCTGCCAAACGTTGTCACCCGGGCGATTGCCTTCGGTCTGGCGCTGGTAGAAGTTCAACTGGAAGTAGTCGAAACCCGGGACGTTCAAGTCAAAACCCGGGCCTACCAGGTACGACTCATTGTCACCTTCGCCGAACTCGTAGGTGAACGCCAGCAGCACATCTTTGATTGGGCCAAACGACAGGTCCTTATCGAAAATCTTGCCGAACGACAGGCGTGGGCTGAACTCGCCATAGTAAGTACTGGGGCCGACGTTGCCGTCTTCCTTGCCGTTGTAAAAGATGCGGTCGACGAACAGGAAGTTGTCGCCGTACTTCCATGCGTCGGCATGTTCGAACGTGACGGTCTGTTGGATCTGCGGGTTGACGGTGAAGTTCTTGCCCCACAAGTAAGTCAGGCTGTTGTTCTGCCACTGCAACAAGTCACCGGCCACGGCTTGGCCACCGGCCAGCAGGGATCCCGCCAGCATCAGGCCTTTGAACATAGGTTTCATTCGGTTGCTCCCGAGTTAAAGTTTTATGGTTTTTCTTCTACGCAGGCGCTCTGATGTGGCGCCTTTTGGTTCGCTGCAAAAATCGTCTGTTTGGTCAGCTTTAGTGCTTTTAGCAAGACCTGCGCCAAGGTTTTTAAAAAGCCAAAAAATCCCCGTCGGCTGCATGATATGCAGTCGAATCCGGAAGACTTTTTGCGTAGGTTGGCCGCAGACAACAGGCCGGGATAAGTTGGCCTTGCAGTCAGCTTTTACATCTGCTGTTTTTTTTTGAGTCGATTCGAGCGGGCGCGGAGAATACTGGCTCCCAGGCCTGGGCTCAAGTGCGCTGTAACAGAGCGCGTGGGGCGAGAATGGGGCGCGGCTTGTGGCCGGCCCCAGGTGGGGGGTATGCATGCTTGTCTTCCCGTTTCGTTATTGTTTTTGTGCGAACGAAGGAATCAATGCGTGTGGGCAACGGCAGGTCGTTCAGAACCACCGAGGATGTTGAACAGGATATTCAGCGACAACGCGCTGAGGGTGGCCATGGCGATGCCACTGTGGGTAATCGGGCTCATCCACAGCGGCAGCTGCGCGAAGAATTCCGGGCGTACCACGGGGATCAGGCCCATGCCGATGCTCACCGCCACCAGCAACTGGTTGCGGCGGTCGGCGATGTCGGCTTCTTGCAGGATCTTGATCCCGGTGGCTGCCACCATGCCGAACATGGCAATCGCCGCGCCGCCCAGCACCGCCGGTGGAATCGACGCGACCAGGTAGGCCGCCTTGGGCAGCAGGCTCAGCACAATAAGGAACACCCCGGCCATGATCGTCACCGAGCGGCAACGCACGCCAGTCATCTGCACCAGGCCGATGTTCTGGGCGAACGAGGAATGGGTGAAAGTGTTGAAAAAACCGGCGAAGAACGACGCGCCGGCATCGCACAGCAGGCCACGACGCAGCATCTTCGGCGTCACGTCCTGGCCGGTGATCTTGCCCAGCGCCAGGAACATCCCGGTGGACTCGACAAAGATGATCACCACCACCAGGCACATCGACAGGATCGGCGCCAGCTCGAACTTGGGCATGCCGAAGTGCAGCGGCGTCACTACTTGCACCCAGGGCGCCATCGCCAGGCCGCTGAGGTCAACCATGCCGAGCGCACCGCACAGAGCGTAGCCCAGGCCCATACCGATCAGCACCGAGATATTCACCCAGAAGCCGCGCATGAAACGGTTGATCAGCAGGATGGTAGCCAGTACCAGTGCGGCAATGGCCAGGTAGATCGGCGAGCCGAAGGTGGCAGCCGCGCTGCCGCCGCCCGCCCAGTTGACGGCCACTGGAAACAACGACAGGCCGATGGCGGTAATCACCGTGCCAGTCACCAATGGTGGAAAGAAGCGCACCACCTTGGACATGAACGGTGCGATGAGCATGCCGAAGAACCCGGCGGCGATGGTCGCGCCAAAGATCCCCTGCAGGCCGATGCCGGGCATGCCGGCCATGGCCACCATGCTGCCGACGGCGGCGAAACTGGCGCCCATCATCACCGGCATGCGAATGCCCACCGGGCCGATGCCGAACGACTGCACCATGGTGGCGATGCCGGCCACGAGCAGGTCGGCGTTGATCAGGAAAGCGATTTCTTCACGGCTCAGACCTGCGGCCTGGCCAATAATCAGGGGCACGGCGACGGCGCCGCCGTACATCAGCAAGACGTGTTGCAGGCCTACCAGAATCAGTTGCAAGAGGGGCAGCCGCACCATGGCGGGCGCGGCAGGAATCTGCGGTTCGGCTAACTCGGTCATGCAACACCTCGGATCTTTTTTATTGTTGTGTTGTTTGGCATTCAATTGCCGGGTGGAACTCAATCTTCAAACTTGCACGGTGCCAACTGTGGGAGCTGTTTTATGTGGGAGCTGGCTTGCCTGCGATAGCATCACCTCGGTACACCTGATGCACCGAGGTGCCTGCATCGCAGGCAAGCCAGCTCCCACACAAACCCGCTCCAACATTGGATCTGCGTGGATCAATTAATTGGTACGCGCCCCCTGGTTGATCCAGGTGCCAATCAAATCCCGCTCCTGCTGGGTCATCTGGGTGATGTTGCCCAGCGGCATGATCTGGCTGGCCACGGCCTGCGCTTGAATGCGCGCCGCCTGCTGCTGGATCTGCGCCGGGGTGTCGAACATCACCCCGGCCGGCGCGGTGCTGAACAGCGGGCTGGTCGGCTTGGCCGAGTGGCACACGGCGCAGCGTTCCTGGATCACACCGTGCACCTTGTCGAAATCAATCGTGGCCTGGGCCGGGGCAGCGGGGGCAGCAGCCGGTTCGGCAGGTGCGGCGGGTTTCAAGCCACCACCCAACGCCGTTTCCGGCAACGGCTGGTACTCGATGGCGGCAGGCGCCTTGGCCACATCCGGTGCGGTCGACACCGGTTTCGGGCCGGTCACGTAGGCCAGGCAAATCATCGCCAACGCGCCGACGGGCAACGTCCACGCATATTTCTGGCTGTCATGACGGGTGTTGAAGTAGTGACGCACCAACACCGCAGCCACCGCGATACCGGCCAGGATCAGCCAGTTGTATTGGCTGCCGTAGGTGCTCGGGAAGTGGTTGCTGATCATGATGAACAGCACCGGCAGGGTGAAGTAGTTGTTGTGACGCGAACGCAGCAAGCCTTTGGCCGGCAGCGCCGGGTCTGGCGTGCGGTTCTCGGCGATCGCCGCCACCAGAGCGCGTTGCGCCGGCATGATGATGCGGAACACGTTGCCCACCATGATGGTGCCGATCACCGCACCCACGTGCAGGTAGGCGCCACGGCCGCTGAACACCTTGCTGAAGCCATAGGCTGCCGCAATTAACAGCACAAACAGGATGAAGCCGAGCAGGGCAGGGCGCTTGCCCAGGGCCGAGTCGCACAGGAAGGAGTAGATGAACCAGCCGGCGAACAGCGAGCCGATGCCCAGCAATACGCCTTCAGGCCCACTGAGGCTGCTGCCCGGGGCCAGCAGGTACAGGGTGGGGTTGGAGTAGAACACCACGCACAGCAGCGCGATCCCCGACATCCAGGTGAAATAGGCTTCCCATTTGAACCAGTGCAGGTTGTCCGGCATGGTCGGCGGGGCCAGTTTGTATTTTTCCAGGTGGTAGATACCGCCACCGTGGATCGCCCACAAGTCACCGGCCAGGCCGTCCTTGGGGTTGACGCGATTGAGGTTGTTTTCCAGCCAGACGAAATAGAAGGAAGCGCCGATCCACGCGACGCCAGTGATCATGTGAACCCAGCGCACGCTCAGGTTCAGCCATTCCAACAGATGTGCTTCCACAGTCTTTACCTCTCGCCTGTCACCCTTGTTGTCGGGTGATCAGACCTTCTCTTATTGGTGGGGGGCGAGGATCAACCGCTCATCCTCTTTGAAAAAATGCTCATCGCAGTTATTGCCTGTGCCACTGCGATCAACCACCAGGAAGTCATCCCGCTTTTCGATCGTCAGCACCGGGTGGTGCCAGACGCCGCGATGGTAATTAATGCCCTGCCTGCCGTTGGTAACGAAGGCGCGGACCAAGCCCGATACAGGTTCATCGCCAAGTGGCGCGACCACGATCAGAAAGGGGTTGCCGAGCAGCGGAATGAAAGCCTGGCTGCCCAGCGGGTGTCGTTCCAGCATGCACACGGTCAGTGGCATGTCCTGCGCGTCGGCGCGGAAGATGCTGATGATCGCATTGTCCTCAGGCTTGGCGGTTTCCACCGTGGCCAGTTTATGGAAGCGCATGGTCGACCCGTTGTTGATCATGAAGTGATCGCTGCCATCGGTTTCGATAACGTCTCCGAAAGGGGCGAAGGCTTCTTTGGTCAGGGGTTCGATCACGAGTGTGCGCATGGCTGTCTTCTTATCCGAATTCTGTGTTGTTTGATCTATCGTCATCGCAGGCAAGCCAGCTCCCACAGGAGAATGCATTCCAAATGTGGGAGCGGGTTTACCCGCGATTGGGTTCACCGCTTACTTGGCGACTTTGCCGAGTACACGCAGGCGGCTCACACCCCCATCCGGGAACACGTTCAGGCGGATGTGGGTGATGGGGCCCAGCGCCTTGATCTGCTCGGCGAAGGTGTGTTCAGCGTGCATTTCCAGTTTCTGCGCCGGCAGCAGTTCGCGCCAGAACAGCGATTGGGTTTCGATCTGGCTGTCGGTGCCGCCCTTCACGAACGCGCCCTGGATCGAGCAAGTGTCCGGGTAGTTGCCCTTGAAGTGCAGGGTGTCGACGATGATCTTCTCGATCTCGCCCGGGTGGCCCAGGGCGACGATCACCCAGTCATTGCCAGGCGTGCGACGACGTGCGGTTTCCCAGCCGTCGCCCATGTTGATGCCACGGCCCGGGTTGAGGATGTTGCTCATGCGGCCGAAGTGTTCGTCGGAGCACGCCAGGGCACGGCCGCCGTTCAATGCAGCCGCCAGGTCGACCTGTTCGTTGTCACCCACCGAGGACCAGTCGCGGAACGGCACACCGTACACACGCAGACGGGCCACGCCGCCATCCGGGTAGATGTTGAAACGCAGGTGGCTGAACGCCTGGTCGTTATTGATCTCGTGGTAGTGGTGGCTGTTGCCTTGCAGCTCGACGGCCGACAGCACTTCCACCCACTGGGTGTTGGCGTCTGGCTCGCCCGAGGCCAGGAAGCAGGCTTCCAGGGAGGCCGACGGCGGGAAGTTGCCGGTGAAGAATGAAGTGTCGATGTCTACGCCTTTGATCGAGCCCGGTACGCCCAGGCGGATCACGGCGCTGTCGTAGCCTTCGAAGCGCTTGCGGCGCGATTCCCAGCCGTCCATCCACTTGCCGTTGTCATCGAAAACGCCCTCCTTCCACACGGCCGGGGTCGGCTGGAACAGGCGGTTGGCGTCGGCAAACCAGTCATCGGTCACGGAGATAATCTTGGTGCCCAGGCGGGCGTCGGCGAGGTTGACGAATTTCTCGAAAGGTACGGCGTAAGCTTTCATTCTTCTTGTCTGCCTTAAATAGAGTGGCTTGGGATGCTCACCAGGCCCTGGGTGCTCATGAACACTCGGGCGAGGGTTGCTTAAAGAGTCAGTAAACGGAACAACGCGATCTTGTTGATCTCGGCCAGTGCGCATTTGAACTCGGTGTCGACCGAGTTGTGAATGCGCGTTTCGAACGCGGCAAGGATCTGATGCCGGTTGCTGCCTTTTACCGCCATGATGAAGGGAAACTTGAACTTGGCCTTGTAGGCATCGTTCAGCTCGGTGAAGCGAGAAAACTCTTCGGCCGTGCATTGGTGAATCCCCGCGCCAGCCTGTTCATCGGTGCTGGCTTGGGTCAGTTGGCCCTGGACGGCCGCTTTGCCCGCCAGGTCCGGGTGAGCGTTGATCAGAGCCAGCTGACTGGTGTGATCGGCGCTCAACAGGATGTCGCTCATGCGTTGGTGCAGGGTTTCGATCTCGTCGATCGAAGGGTCCTGGCCCAGGTCGAAGGCCTTTTCGGCCACCCATGGCGAGTGTTCGTAGATGTCGGCGAAGGCCTGGACGAATGCGTCGCGGCTCAAGGTCGAGGGTTTAAGCGTGTGGAACGCAGTCATTTCGCCGCTCCCGTGTACGGGTGGGTTTCGTGCCAGTGACGGGCAATGTCCACTCGGCGAGTGAACCAGACGTGCTCGTGACCTTTGACGTATTCAATAAAACGCTTCAACGATGCCAGGCGCGCCGGGCGGCCGATCAGGCGGCAGTGCAGGCCGATGGAGAGCATCTTCGGTGCCTCGGCGCCTTCAGCGTAGAGCACGTCGAACGCGTCCTTGAGGTACTCGAAGAAGTCGTCGCCCTTGTTGAAGCCCTGCACCTGGGTGAAGCGCATGTCGTTGGTGTCCAGGGTGTAAGGGATCACCAGGTGCGGCTTGCCGGTGGGGGTGTTGGGCTCCCAGTAGGGCAGGTCGTCGTCGTAGGTGTCGCAATCGTAAAGGAAGCCGCCTTCCTCCATCACCAGCCGGCGCGTGTTGGGGCCGGTGCGGCCGGTGTACCAGCCCAGTGGGCGTTCGCCGGTCAGTTCGGTGAGGATGCGGATGGCTTCGAGCATGTGCTCGCGCTCCTGGGCCTCGTCCATGTACTGGTAGTCGATCCAGCGGTAGCCGTGGCTGCAAATCTCGTGGCCGGCTTCGACCATCGCGCGGATCACGTCCGGGTGACGCTGGGCGGCCATGGCCACGGCGAAGATGGTCAGCGGGATATCGAATGCTTTGAACAGCTTGAGGATGCGCCACACGCCGGCACGGCTGCCGTATTCGTACAGCGATTCCATGCTCATGTTGCGCGCGCCTTGCAGCGGCTGGGCCGAGACCATTTCCGAAAGGAAGGCTTCGGACTCTTTGTCACCGTGCAAAATATTGCGTTCGCCGCCTTCTTCGTAATTGAGTACGAAAGACAGCGCAACGCGTGCCTTGCCCGGCCAGTGGGGGTGAGGAGGGTTACTGCCGTAACCGATCAGGTCGCGTGGGTAGTCAGCGCTCACTGCAGTCTTCCTTCTTGTTCGTGATCATTCATGTGGCGGCCGGGCAGTGAAATGACTGGGTGGCGTCACAGCGATGAGTGATTGTATACAACTTATTGCCAACTTTGTAAGCCTGCATTTCCGCATTTTTTCTGTCACACCCCACTCAAAGGCACTGCAAGAAACTTGCCTGCTTGGTCAGCTAAACCACAAAATCTTTCTACACAACACTGATTTGTAGGAGCCGGCTTGCCGGCGATTGCCTCCCCAGGGTCTATCAGGTACACCACCCGCGTCGGCAACCCGGTTTGAATGGCGTTCCGGTAATTTGTTGAATTTATTGTGTACAATTTTTTTAAAAAGTGTCTTAATCAGTCATCGCCGGCTTTTTCAATGCCCTGAAAAAGTGCGAATCTTTCTTCTACTGGCTTAAGGAGGCGCGTAGACGCCATGGGACGTTTGACCACACACGTTTTGGACGCTGCACACGGCTGCCCCGGCAGCGCCATCAAGGTTGAGCTGTACCGCGTCGAAGGCGCGCAACTGGAACTGGTTGCCACCGCCCTGACCAACAACGACGGTCGCTGCGACGCGCCCCTGCTGCAAGGTGATGACTACCGCAGCGGCGTCTACCAGCTGCAGTTCAGCGCCGGCGACTACTACCGCGCCCGTGGCGTGCAATTGCCTGAACCGGCTTTCCTGGATGTGGTGGTGCTGCGCTTCGGCATCAGCGCCGAACAGGATCACTACCATGTCCCGTTACTGATTTCGCCCTACAGCTACTCCACCTATCGCGGTAGCTAGCGTCACCTCGCTTCACACCCCCAAAGCTCTTCGTTGGATTTTTGCCCGCCCACACTGCGGGCTTTTTTTCGTCTGCCAACTATGTAGCGCACCGGCAAAGGGGGGAGTGCCTAGGCTCGGGTGTTTCAGCCTTGAAGATGCCGTCATGAGCCCAGACACACCTGATCCTATCTCTTCAGCCCTCGACTTTGATGACCCCGCCGTGACCCGGGAACAGCACCTGACGGCGATTCGCGCGCTGCTGACACGGCGGATCAATAGTGCGCGCGAGCCCAGCCGTACGATCAACCAGATTCATGCCGCCCATGAGCGGAGTGTACGCAACGCGAAACAGCTGGCGAACCTGGCGGGACGCGCACCGCGCATTCTGTCCTTCATCCGGCACGCCTTGCACCAAGCATTTGGCCTGGACCCGGACACCCTGCTATTCAGCGAACCGCCACCGCCCCGGCCGGCCCTTCACGTCAACAGCTTGACCGATCGGGCGCTGGCTTTGTTCAGTAACCCCGGCGTGCCGATCAACCTGCACCATTTCACCGCCTTGAGCGTGCAAGGCCCGTCGGCGCACGTGCCGGCATTCAATGCCTGGCAGGCATTGGAGCGTGTTCGCCAGTTGCAGCTGTTGGTGCGTGTCAATAGCGCCGCGGCGGACTACTGGCAGCAACTGGCCCCTGGCGCTTGGCTTTCGCGCCGGGAGCGCTGGGTCGAATTGCGCAAGGCGTTGTTTGCCGACCAGGCCTTCCTGGCGCATCAGTTGTTCCAGGTGTCGGATGCCGGTTTCGCGATGCTTGAGCAACTGATCGACGCCCCCGACGCAGAAACCCGCCAGCGCGCGGGCGGGGCCTGGGCGACAGTTCGTGTGGCGACAGTCCCGTGGCCCCATGCCGAACACGGGGTTCTGGTGATTCCAGGTGCCTTGCACATTGGTCGGGAAGGGGCTTTCGACGGGCCACAGGTCATTTACCTGCCGGGGTTGTCGCAGGGTTTTCATGAGTTCAGTTCCGGGTACCGGATGCAGGAGCAATTACCTGAGCTCGTACACCGGTCGTTATTGGGGCAATGGTGGCAGTACCTGCCACTGCGACGTCAGGCGCCTGCGCAGATGCCTGTGGGGAAGGTACTCACAAGAGACGCATTGGCCCACAGTGCGCAGGTCTTGCTGGAGGAACAATGGAATAATGAATGGGGCTGCGTGCTGTCCCTTCATTACGCCGCGCCGACTGCGCCTGAGGCTCCGTTACCAAGCCGACGGCACGCGCACCTGCTGCGGGTCATCGAAAAGGGTCGCAAGCGCCTGAGTAATGGCCTGCCATTCGAGACGGTTCTGGACGCTTTGCTGGAATGGGACCGCCAGCGTCGCGAGGCAGAAATCGTGTTCTCTCGGCTGTCGGCCGACCTGCCGCGCAGCGCCTGCGAGCGTCAGGTGCAACGTCACGAAAGTGGCATGGGGGCGTTGCTCCAGATGCCCGGTGGCGATACGGACTATCGAACGTTTGCAGACCGTGAAGAACAGCGCAAGGCCCAGGCGCAGATCATCGGGCAGTTGACCCAGGCCGAGGATGGGCGTCTGTTCGAGGTGGCGTTCTGGCTTGAACGGCTCGACGGCAACCACAAACGCGCCACGCGGGTACTGAATGCCCAGCGCCTGGCGTTGCGCCTGGATGCGCAGCTTGACCACAGCCTTGGAATAATCCAGCAGACCCACCTGGACCGGTTGCTGGAGGTGCTCAACAAGCCACTGGCCAGCCAGCGACTGGGCAGTGACACCCGTGTGTTACGTATCGCAATGGGCAGCCAGGGCGGCTCGCTCTACCGGTTGCTGGGGGCATTCGTGGTCACCACCGCCAGGGCCGTGATCGAGCCGAAACAGGTACAGCCTGTGATCCTGGTGGTGATGGGGGGCTTTGGTGGAATGGCGGTATTTGATCACCTGGAGGGCTTGTCCCAAGGGCTTCGGGCCAGCTTTGCCAGCCATGACGGCTCGGTGTTGTGGCGCTGCATCCTGCGGGGTGAGCGCGCCGCTGCACGCTTGGCGTTCACCCGACCGACCGTGGTGGACTACAGCGTCGCCGACAATAATGAGCTCCAGGAAGATTTCAGGGTATCGGTTGAACACTATGCGCGGTTGCGCAAACAACTGGTGGCTGGCAAGCGGGTGTTCAGTGAGGTCAGTGACACGGCCCTGGGCCAGCAATGGCTGGCTGCCGAACTGCGCGAGTACCTGCAGGTGCCGTCCAACGATGCACGAACCCTGGCGCTGGCCAACATCGATTTTGTCCGGTTTGCCGCCGAACAGGCGAAAAACCAGCCGGCCTGGCTGGCCACGGCCACCGCCGCCCAGCGCCAGGGCTACCGACGTTTGCAGCGGCGCTTTGTGTCCAGTGCCCTGGCCTTCGAGGATCGGCTGTGGCAGGTCTTGCCGCCGTTGTACACCTTTGCACGCGAGCGACTGGTGGTCCAACTGAAGCAGGATGGCTTTTACCCGGAGCTGGACGTGGACCAGCCTCTGTTGGATATGCCGGACGATGTCAGTGCCCAGCTCTGCGGTTGGTCGAGCCAGTGCATGGTCGGCGACCGTCATGTCAAAATGATCGCGAGTGCGCAGCGCACCCCGTTCAGTCTTCTGGACCTGGCGTTGCACAATCTTGATGCCGAGGCACCATGGACCGAATGGCGACTGAATCGCGCGCGATATTTGCAGCCTGCCTGGAAAGAACGTCTGAATCCGCGCTACCTGATCAAGACCCTGTCGGCACTGGACCTCGGTGGTCAGTACCATCGTTTGATCCAGCGTACGTTTGCGCCGGGCTCCAGCGCGCTCCCACGCAGGCTGATCGACCGTGCGACCTTGCAACTGGCACAGATGCAGGCGTATTCGGCGTTGCGCCAGGGGCTGTCGGTACCGGGCAAAAACCTGTTCGATCTGGCGATGACCGCCAGCGCAGCGGATCACATCAGCCTCGGTTTCCTGCGCTTGTGTGGCCACACGCTGGAGCATGACCGACACATTGCCGGCGTGCTGGTCATCACCGATACCCTGTCCCAGCGTTGCCTGGTGTATTGGCCGGGTGCCACAGAGTACCCGGTACTCGCCGAATACAGCAGCCAGGCCGAGGCCCAGGCACATTTGAATCGGGCAGGTGCCACCGCGGACAGTATCAAGGCGTTGGCGCAGCGGGTCGCACCTGGCTGGGAAGAGGAGGCCCTGGCCAGCTATCCCGGGCAACCGGTACAGAGGCAAAAGCCCCCGGTACTGTTGACCGCCATCGGTTCCGGGGCCATTTGCGGCTATGGGGTCCTCGTGGTCTATGAGGCGATCAAACGGCTGGTGCGCACCTTCAAAATCAAGCACAAACTGCCTGGCGCAGAGCTGTCTGTCATTGAGGCGCAAATCAGGGAACAGATCGAGGCCGATCCGAGCGCCTGGCTGGTGATCGTGCCTACCTCCCACCGTAATGCCCTGGCGCTGTTCGCCCATGCGCGCATGCTGGAGATTCAGCAACGAGCTCACGCCAGTGCCAACACCCGTGCGACGCTGGCGCGCTACCGCGAGCTGCGCCTTGGCGAGCAGGCGGATGCCACGGTGCGTGGTCTTTTGTCTTTCATTCCGGTGATTGGCACGGCAGTCAGCGTGTATGAAATGTTGCTGGCTGCCGGGCGCTACCACCTCGGTGGCAAGCCCGAGGACCTTGTGAATGTGGTGTTTCTCACGCTGATGGCGTTTATCGATGTCGTGACGTCATTTCTCCCGCTTCCCCGACCCGGTGCAAGTGGGGGGCTGCGCAGGGGGCTTGGCCAGCTCCATCGTCAGGGGTTCGGGTTGAGCCGGTTGTCGTCAGCCCCGCGTCCAGTCAGGTTGCTGGAGCGCTTCAAGAAACCTTTTTCCAGCGACGCCGCCGTGCCCCTGAGCGGTCCGGGCAACAAGGGCGTGTACGTTAAAAACGGTGAGCTGCATCTGGTTGATGGCGAACACTACTACCCGGTATACCGGCGCGGGGATGAGCAGGTGTGGCGGGTGAAAAGCCCTGGCGGCGAAGCTGAGGGAGAGCTGGTGCTGCATATCCGCGAGGGCCGCGAGTGGGCGCTGGGCGCGGATGCGCCGTTGCCACCCCCACAACCCGGCCCGAGTGCGGCGGTATGGCGGCCGTTTGCCGCGTCGCACACCAGCGAGTGGGTGCCGCCGTCAGTGGGGAGGCTTGAGCAGAGCCTGTCTCAGACGATCACGGCGCCCAAGACCTTCGATGCCTGGGCGATCAACACGCCCATGACCTTGACCGAGGCTATCCCTGAACTCGGCATCTTCGAGGCGTCCGTACCACCCTCGGCGCAGGGCTACAGGGTGCTTCAGCATAACGCTCGCCACTACCGGCTGTTGCCAGATGGTTCGCAGGTGTCGCCACGTGATGTGGTGTTTATCACCCGTGACCGCCCGCTGGAACACGCGGCGTCACTGGACATTGCCTATTGGCTGGAAGCCGGGACATTCGATCAACCGATACCGGCTTCGTGGGGGGCGGAGGGACGCTGGACGTTTCATCGCCCGGTGTTCAGCGAGTCGTTGCGGGTGTCCCTGGCGCGAGCCTTTCCCGGCATGACGGCCAACAGTCGCACGTTTTTGATTGAGCGTCTGCTGGAATTATCCGACCCCAGTCGTCGTCTGACCGCTACCCATCTGCTGCGTCTGAAGGCGACCCTGGAACGGTGGCGGATGCCAAACGCAGACGGGCAAACCGACGATCTGCTCAGATTGTTGCGGCCCCTGCACAGTACAAGCAGTGCCAGCATCTACATTGGCCGTGAGTTGACCACGCCGGGGTTTGATCGGGTGGACTTCATCCTGCGCCAATCGCCGCCTCTTGATCTGCGAGCGCCCACCCAGCACAACCTGATTCAACGGTCCCATCTGATGCAGGGCGCCGTCCGGGATATTCTCGAACAACAGGGGTTCAGCGTACAGCGTGTGGAAAAGAAACCAGGCTCAGGCGCGACCGTGGATTTCAGCTGTGCCCATCCTCAGTCCAACAACCTGTATTTCGTGCTCACGCGCTGGGCCAATACCGCCAGCTTCAAATTCTATGGTGCCCATGCCATGCAACTGAGTGACGAATGGTTCAATCACCGGGCCGCCACATCGAATTTTGCCGCGTCGTTTGCGCCCATCAAGCAAGCCATGGACGAAGGGAGGTTGGTCAAGATCATCGCGGGCATCCAATGGACACCCACGACGGCCCCTACAGTGTTCTTTGTGCGGTTTGGCAGCCTCAAGCCCTCAGCAAAGCCGCACCGCCGGCGCCTGCAAACAAGGCCGCGCTCACGCGATTGAACCAGCCCTGGCCGTTGCCGCTGCGCAGATAACGTGCAGCGCCGTGGGCGCTGAGGCCGTAGAACACTTTGCACAACAGGTCGAGTACGGTCCAGGTGGCGATCATGATCAGCAGTTGCGGCAGAAAGGCCTGCTCACTGTGGAGAAACTGTGGCAGGAATGCCGCAAAGAACAGGATGTCCTTGGGGTTGCTGGCACCCAGAACGAAGGCCCGCCCAAACAGTGCACGAAAGCGTGGAACCGGCGCGCTATAGGGGACTTCTGCGGCTTTGGCCGGTTGTCGCGATTGCTGCCAGCTCTGCCAGGCGAGGTAGAACAGGTACACCGCGCCGACGATCTTCAAGGCGCTGAACAGTTGTTCGGACGCCAACAGCAAGGCACCCAGGCCCAGGGCCGAGGCGCTCAGCAGAAGAATAGAGGCAGACACCCCACCGAGAAACGCTGGATACGAACGGCGCAGGCCGTAGTTGAGACTGTTGCTGATCATCAGCAGTGACAGTGGCCCCGGGATCAGGATCACCACCAATGCTGCGCCGCTGAACAGTAGCCAGGTTTCAAGGTTCATTCGTTGCTCCTTTATAGAAAGATGAATTTGGCGATGAAGATCGCGCACAGCACCCACAGGCTCACGGAAATTTCGCGGTACTTGCCGGTGCCGGTCTTGAGCGCCACGTACGTGATGAAGCCCAAGGCGATACCGTCAGCCACCGAGAAGGTCAGCGGCATCATGATCGCGGTGACAATCGCCGGGATGCTGTCGGTGGCTTCATCCCAATTGATGTGCGCCATGCTCGCCATCATCAGCATTGCCACGTAGATCAGTGCACCTGCGGTGGCGTAGGCCGGGATCATGCCGGCCAGCGGGGCGAAAAACATCGCCGCCACAAACAGCACACCCACGGTCACCGCGGTGAGCCCGGTACGACCACCGGCCGCGACACCCGCAGCACTTTCCACGTAGCTGGTCACCGGCGGCACGCCGACCATGGCACCAAACACGCTGGAGGCACTGTCGGCTTTCAAGGCGCGGGACAGGTTGTCGATGCGCCCATCGGCGTTCACCAGGCCTGCCCGCTGCGCGACGCCCATCAGTGTACCTGCAGTGTCAAACATGTGTACAAAAAGAAAGGCAAATACCACGCTGATCATGCTGACATTGAATACACCTTTTACATCCATGGCCATCCAGGTCGGTGCCAGGCTCGGTGGGGTAGAGACCATGCCGTTGTAGTGCACCAGGCCCAGCCCCCAGCCTGCGAGGGTGACGGCGATGATGCTGATGAGGATCGCGCCGAACACGCGGTGGTAGCTGAGGATGGCGATCAGCAGGAAGCACACGGCCGCCAGCAGTGGTGCAGGTTCGTGCAGCGAGCCAAGCTTGATCAACGTCGCCGGGCTGTCGACGATGATGCCGGCGGTTTTCAGGCCGATCACACCGAGGAACAAGCCGACACCGGCGCCCATCGCATGGCGCAGGCTGACCGGGATGCTGTTGAGCAGCCATTCACGCACCCGCGACAGCGTCAGGCCCATGAACAGCACGCCGGAAATAAACACCGCACCCAGCGCGGTTTCCCAGTGGTAGCCCATGGTGCCGACCACGGTGTAGGTGAAAAACGCGTTCAGGCCCATGCCGGGCGCCAGGCCCACGGGCCAGTTGGCGTACAGGCCCATCAGCAGGCAGCCCAGTGCGGCGGCGATGCAGGTGGCGACGAACGCCGCGCCGTGGTCAATGCCGGCGTCGGCCATGATGTTGGGGTTGACGAAGATGATGTAGGCCATGGTGATGAAGGTGGTGAGGCCGGCGATCAGCTCGGTCTTCACTGTGGTGCCATGCAGGCTGAGTTTGAACAGGCGTTCTAACCAGCTGTTGTTGGGCGGGGCGATGTCCAGCGTCGGGGCTTCGGATTTGCGGCTTTCCACAGCGAGTACTCCTCAAGAGTTTTATTGTTATTTCCAGCGCCGGTCACAGATGTGGGCAACAGCGCTTTGAGGTGTTGGCAAGTTTTGTTGACCAATAGGTCAAGAACTCGCTCGATGTGGATTATGCTTTTGTATACAAATAAAGCAAATAATGTTTTCAGGGCGACAGATGAATGGCCTCCGACTGTTACAAATTACGGGTGGCACACAGCGCCTGATTGACCGCCAACCAGCCACTGACGGCCTCTTCGCCAGCATCGCTGAAGGCCCGCTGCAACAGCTTCACCTGCTCACGCCGCAGCGACTGCTCCAGGCGCACGCCTTCTTCGCTCAATTGCAGCAGGCGTTTGCGCTTGTCAGTCTCGGACGCGACGCTGTCGACCAAGTGCATTTCCTGCAATTGGCGTAGCGGAATGTTCAGCGCCTGCTTGCTCACGCCAAGCAATTCCAGCAACTCCTTGACGCTCAAGGCCGGGTAACGCGCGATAAAAAACACGATGCGCTGGTGTACTCGGCTCAGGCCGCGGCGCTCGAGCATTTCATCGGCCTTGGCGGTAAAGGCCTGGTAGCCGAAGAAGAACGCTTCCATGGCTTCTTGCTGGCTGGCGGGATTTTTAAGGTCAAGCATATTGACGTATCCGTTGAAGTCGTCGTAATTTCGGTCAACCAGTTTGACGTATTTCCCTCAGGCTTCGCTAGCGGTGACCTTATGGCCTTCTCTGAACGTGTTACGCGCCTCAAAAGCTCCTTGATCCGTGAAATCCTCGCGGCTGCCCAGCGCCCGGAAGTGATGTCGTTTGCCGGCGGCCTGCCGGCCGAGGCCATGTTGCCCGCGCTGAACTGGGACGATATGCCGTTGAACATCGGCCAATACGGCATGAGCGAAGGCGAACCGCAACTGCGCGAATTGCTCGCCGCCGAGGCGCGCGCCCTGGGCGTGCCGTGCCAGGCCAGCCAGGTGCTGGTGGTCAGCGGCTCCCAGCAAACCCTCGACCTGGCGGCCAAGCTGTACATCGACAAGGGCACGCCGATCCTGCTGGAAGGCCCGACCTACCTGGCCGCGCTGCAAATCTTCCAGCTATTCGGCGCCGACTGCCTCACGGTGCCGTTGGAAGCCGATGGTCCCGACTTGGCGGCCTTGCGTGCCAGCCTCGAACGCCATCGCCCGGCGTTCATCTACCTGATCCCGACCTTCCAGAACCCTTCGGCCGTGCGTTACAGCGAGGCCAAGCGCGCGGCGGTCGCAGCGCTGCTCGATGAATTTGGCGTGACGCTGATCGAAGACGAGCCTTACCGCGAGCTGACCTTCGACGGAGGCAGTGCCAAACCCATCGCCGGGCGCCTGAAAAAAGCCAGTTGGATCTACACCGGCACCGTGTCCAAGACCCTGTTGCCGGGCCTGCGCGTCGGCTACCTGATCGCCAGCCCGGACCTGTTCCCGCACCTGCTCAAGCTCAAGCAGTCGGCAGACCTGCACACCAATCGTGTTGGCCAATGGCAGGCGATGCAGTGGATCGGCAGCGAAAAATACCAGCAGCATCGGGTGCAACTGCGCAGCTTTTACCGTGAACGCCGCGATGCATTCCAGGCCGCGCTGGAGCGTCACTTTGCGGACCTGGCCGACTGGCAAGTGCCCCAGGGCGGATTATTCTTCTGGCTGACCTTGAAACAGCCGCTGGATACCCGCACTTTGTTGGCTCCATCGCTCGATCAGGACGTCGCGTTCATGCCCGGTGAACCGTTCTTTTCCGAGCCGGATCAGCACCATGGTTCGCTGCGACTCAATTTCAGTCATATCGACCCGGCCCGTTTGGACGAAGGTCTCAAGCGTTTGGCCGCGGTGATCCGTCAAGCACAGCACGCGCAAGCGGCATAAGGGGAGCCTCATGTACAAGGTTTATGGCGATTACAAGTCGGGCAACTGCTACAAGATCAAATTGATGCTCAACCTGCTGGGCATCCCGTTTCAATGGATCGATGTCGACATCCTCAGGGGCGACACCCAGACCCCCGAGTTCCTGGCCAAGAACCCCAATGGCAAGATCCCGGTGCTGGAGCTGGAAGACGGCACGTGCTTGTGGGAGTCCAACGCGATCCTCAACTTCCTGGCCGATGGCAGCGAATTCCTGCCCAGCGAGCCGCGCCTGCGCACCCAGGTTTTGCAATGGCAGTTCTTCGAGCAGTACAGCCATGAGCCGTACATCGCGGTGGCGCGCTTCATTCAGTTTTACCTGGGGCTGCCGGAAGACCGCCTCGAGGAATACAAGAAGCTGCACAAAGGCGGCTACAAGGCGCTGAAAGTCATGGAGCGCCAGCTGCAACTGACGCCGTACCTGGTGGGCGAGCAGTTCTCCATTGCGGACGTGGCGTTGTATGCCTACACCCATGTGGCCCATGAAGGTGGTTTTGATCTGGACGCTTACCCGGGTGTGCAGGCGTGGCTGGCCCGCGTTGCCAACCACCCCAAGTATGTCCCGATGCTCGACTGAGGCTGGCTAGGGCGCGGGTGGTATTTGCCACTCGGGCCCTAACGCTGTTAACGGCAAGTTGTACGAAGCAATCCTGTACAACAGCCGCAGGCCACGGTCCGAGCGTTGTGACAGCTGCGTCAATCGCATGACCCACCTAAGCTGTGCGTGAGACACCTTGAGGGTTGTTCCGGATTTCCCCCGGGCCTGGCGCAGTGTCAACAATGCCAGGCCAGTCGCCCACAACAAGAATCGACGAATACCGGCATGTTTGGCTGGTATGAGCAGGGCGTATTGCAGCGCTCGCTGTAGATGGGAATGGGCAGTGCCAATCAGTTCCTCGATGGTCGGCGACGAGGTGCCGTGTTCGGCGAACGGGTCTTGGGGTAACCAGCAGACGCCGCGAATGTGGTCCACCTCCTGATCTTTGAGAATATTCGTCAGCTGCAGCCCTGTGCCGAACGAAACCGCCAGACTGCGCAACGTTTCGCGTTGGGCCGCCAGTTCGGGCTCATAGTCGATGAATAGCTCGGTCAGCATTTCTCCCACTACGCCTGCCACGCAATAACAGTAGCGGTCCAGTTCCTGACGGCTGGCCAAACCCCGCGCGCTGACCTTGCCCTGGAACTCGGCCATACCGCACGTCATGACGGCCAGGCAGTCGATGATGACACTGCGCTGCGCCGGTTTGAGTGTGCGGTTGACCGTCAATACCCGGGGCATGTGCCTGATCAGTTCGCGTTCGGCCGCAAGCGTCTGCGCTGTCAGGTGCTTGCTCAGTTCATCGCTAAGGTGTTCGGCGTTCGCCGTGCCGGTGACTGCCTCCAGATAGACTCGTTGGTAATGCTGTTTCTGGGCGAGGGTCAGGCCGGGCTCATCTTCGATAGTGTCGGCTATCCGGCAGAGCAGATAGGCATTGGCTACCGCCGAATGCAGTTCGGTGGGCAATTGCGGGATGGTCAACGCGAATGTTCGCGACACCAGGCGCAGGCTTTCATTCTGAAAGCGCAGAGCATCCTGAAGCCTCCACGCCTGCGCGGACCATTGGTCCAGGCGACTGGCAGGGTCGGCGAGGATAATCTTGAACCAGGCGGTAAACCCCTGGGGCTCAGCCATGAGCCATTGTTCCAGCACGGGTAGCTCGATCCAGCACCATTGTGCGGCTTCGTTGGGGTTGACCAGGGGGGCGTCGTCGAATCCGCCGATGTAGACATGGTTGAACTCATGTTCGATCAATCCATCTGGTACCTCTGTGCGGTAAGTCAGCGTGGTGATTTGCTGCAGCGGGCAGGTGAAGCCCATCTCTTCGTCAAGCCTACGGATGGCCGCATCGCCAGTAGCCTCGCCGGGGCGTGGGTGGCCGCAACAGGTATTGGTCCACAAACCGGCGGAATGGTATTTGCCTTGCGCGCGTCGTTGCAGCATCAGCCGCCCGAGCCGGTCGAAGATGAATATGGAAAATGCTCGATGCAGAAGCCCTTGGCGGTGCACGGACAACTTGTCGTCGGTGCCCGTGGCTTGATCGTTCTGATCAACCAGTATCAGTGACTCTCCCATGGCTCAGTCCTCCTCAATGGTGAGGTTGCGATAGCGTGCCAAGGCCCATAACGGGAAATACACCGCGTAACCATGGTAATGAAGGTACATCGCGCGAGGGATGCCGGTTCCTGTGGCATGGCCGTCAGTCCAAGTGCCGTCGTGGTGTTGTGATTGCTGCAGATAGGCAATGCCTCGCCGGGTTGCCGGATGGTTTACGGCACCGGCGACCATCAGCCCCAGCAATGCCCACGCCGTTTGCGAGGGGGTACTTTCAGACGGTTGATGCCCCTGGCGTTTCAACGCGTAGCCGCTGGCGTTTTCGCCCCAGCCGCCGTCGCTGTTCTGGTGCTTTATCAACCACTCGCGTGCCCGCCGGACTGCAGGAAACTGAGGGTCATGACCATTGGTTGCCAGCCCCTCGAGGGCGGACCAGGTGCCGTAGATAAAATTGATGCCCCATCGACCGTACCAACTGCCGTCGGCCTCTTGTTGCGCCAGCAGGTAATGCAACGCTTTGTCAGTGACATGGCGGGTTGCCGGCGTGGCCTCCAGTAGCCCAAGCATGCACAGGCAGCGGGCACTGACGTCGGCGCTGGGGAAATCAATCATCAAGCCATGTTCGGCGATGGGAAAACTGTTGAGGTAATTTTGCGTGTTTTCAGCCTCGTAGGCGCCCCAGCCACCTTGGCGGTTTTGCATGCCCTCTACCCATTCACGGGCCCTGCTGATCGCTTCACCGTAGTCTGCGGTGGGATTGGTGCACAGGGCCCGTTGCATGACGGTCGCGACCACGGCGGTGTCGTCGACATCCGGGTGCCTTGGCAGGTTGTATTGAAAAGCCCAGCCGCCTGGGCGCAGGTCTGGTCGGGTCATGACCCAGTCGCCATAGGTGTCGAGGATTTGTTTGTATCGCAGCCATTTCAGGCCGTGCGAGGCCGATTCGATTCCGCGTTTTTCACCGGTTTCCAACAAGGCCTGGCACACCCAGGCGGTGTCCCAGATGGGCGATACACACGGTTGGCAGTAAGCGGCTTGCGGGTGGATGACCAACAGCTTGTCGCGGGCCTTGCGTGCCGTCAGTACCGCCGGATGATCGTCCGGATAGTTCAGCGCCCTGAGCAGGATCACGCTGGCGCCAATGGTCGGCAGTGTCGCACCATAGCCATCTTCGCCGTTGAGCTGTGCGATGACGCTACTCACCGCACGATCAATCGCTTTTTGTCGCAGACCTTTCGGGAACCAGGGGGTGCAGCGGTGTAACAGGCGATCAATCCCGCCGAACAGGGCAAACCAGGCCTTATTCTGGTGAGGAGCGCAGCGCAGCGGCCTGGTTTGCTCGGGCGGCTCCAGGAACAGTTCGGCGATGGAGGTACGTTGAGGGTTGCGCGCGATGGGACGCGACACGTGCAGTACAGAAAATGCCACTGTGTACTTGCGGGGGAGACAAGCAATCTTCGACAAGTGAAAGGGGAACCAGCGGGGCAGCAGGATCACTTCCACTGGAACCGACGGTAATGCGTGCCAAGGGATAAAGCCGAACAAGGCCATCCAGATGCGGGTCATCACGTTGCTACCGGCCGCGCCGCCGTGTTGTCGAATCAGTGCACAGGCCCGCTGCAGGGGCTGCTCGTTCTCTGCACGCCCCAGCAGTTTGAGCGCGAAGTAGGTTTTGACACTGGTACTCAGGTCGAAATGGCCACCCTGAAGCACCGGCCAGCCACCTTCCGGCTGCTGCAGATCGCTCATGTAACGCGCGAGCTTGGCCCCGAGGATTGGGTCGATCGGTTCGCCGAGAAAGTGCATCTGTAACACATATTCGGCGGTCATTGCAGCGTCCGTCTCAAGTTCGAACACCCAATGCCCATCGGGCCGTTGCCGCAAGAGCAAAGCATTCAACGCGTCTTCTATCGCGCATTCCAGACGTGGATTCATGAGATCACTGCTCCCTGTCGGGGTAAAGCTCCGGTCTGTCAGGGATTAGAACCTCAACGACTCAGCAAGCGATACTGTCATAAATGACAGTGGTGACCGAAGGTCACCGGGGCAGTTGTTCCTTGAGCAATTCAAAACAGCGCTGTGCGGCCGGGCTCAATAGGTGCCCGGTACGGACGATCAGCCCTATCTCGCGATTGACCCGCGGGTGTTTGATCGCGATCCGTCGCAACCCTTCCAGGCTGTCCGCCGCCGACTCCGGCAGTACGCTGATCCCCAATCCCTGACGCACCAGGGCCAACACCGTCGACATGTAGTTGGCTTCCATGCCTGCATTCATCGTCAACCGCGTCTCATCGAACAACCCGTCCACCTGCTCACGCACGCTGCTGTCGCGCCCGGTCAGGATGATCGGCTGGTCCGCCAGTTGCTCAAGGGTCAGTTGGCGGTGGCGGGTGAGGGGGTGGTCCTCAGGCACAAATGCACACAGGCGATCATTGAGCACCGGCACGAACTCCAGGCCGTGGCTGAGCCGTGCGCGCACGCCAATGCCGAAATCCACTTCGCCGGACCGCACCTGGGCGTGAATGCGGTGTGCCACCAGGTCATGCAGGCGCACTTCGATCCCGGCAAAACGCTCGCGGAACAGGCGCAGCGCGGGTGGCAAGGTGCCGGCGCACACCGAGGGCAGGGCGGCAATGGTGACCACGCCTCGGCGCAAGGCGGCGAGGTCGCGGGAGCCGGTAACGATGTTGTCCAGGTCCAGCAGCAGTTTTTCCATGGGCCCACGGGCGTCCAGGCCAGCGGCGGTGATGCTGACATGGCGCGGGCTGCGGTCGAGCAGGGCAACGCCGAGCCAGTCTTCCAGCTGTTGCACCTGCACGGTCAGCGCCGAAGGTGACAGGTGCAGTTCGTTGGCGGCCTTGGTGAAACTGCCCGTACGGGCTACGGCTAGGAACGCTTGAATGTGTTGGATGCTGTTCTTCATTTTGTTTTTCCGAACACTAGGCTGTGAATATTCCAATTTACAAAGACTAACCCGCTTCCAATACTCCAGGGAAAACAATAACCGGCCACCAAGGCCGCTCTGGAGTACCCCATGCTCGCAACCCTGGGTGTCATCACCATCCTGTGCCTGCTCGCTGCCGTCATGAGCAAACGCCTCTCGCCCCTGGTGGCCCTGATCGCCTTGCCGATCATTGCCGCGCTGCTCGGCGGTTTTGGCCTGCAAACCAGCGCCTTCATCATTACCGGTATCAAGAACGTCGCCCCCGTGGTGGGCATGTTCGTGTTTGCCATCCTGTTTTTCGGGATCATGACCGATGCCGGCATGCTTGACCCCATCATTGATCGCATCCTGCGCACGGTAGGGACGCGTCCTACACGAATTGTCGTAGGCACCGCGACCCTGGCGTTGCTGGTGCACCTGGACGGTTCCGGCGCAGTGACCTTCCTGGTCACGGTGCCGGCAATGTTGCCGCTGTATACGCGGCTGGGCATCGACAAACGTATCCTCGCCTGTGTGTGTGCGATGGCGGCCGGGGTCAACTTCCTGCCGTGGACCGGCCCGGTGCTGCGCTCTTCGGCGGCCCTGCATGTGCCGGTGGCTGACTTGTTCCAGCCGTTGATTCCGGTGCAGATCGTCGGGCTGATCTTCGTTTTTGCCTGCGCCTGGTGGCTGGGGCGTCGTGAGGAAAAACGCCTGGGTCTGGGGGCCGGATCCTCGGTGGACGCGGTGCCACAACGGGTGCTCAGCGACGATGAAATCAAGCTGCGCCGCCCGCGCCTGTTCTGGGTCAACCTGGTGCTGACCGTGCTGGTGATGGTGGTGATGATCGCTGGCTGGGTCGATCCGGTGGTGATGTTCATGCTCGGCACCGTGGTGGCGCTGTGCATCAACTACCCGAACGTGGACGCCCAGCGTGCACGTATCGACGCCCATGCGAAAACCGCCCTGACCATGGCCAGTATCCTGCTCGCTGCCGGCGTGTTCACCGGCATCATGCAGGGCACCGGCATGCTCAAGGCGATTGCCGAAGTGGCGGTGGCGCAGATCCCGGCCGGCCATGGCAAGTTGATCCCGGCGGTGGTGGGTTTTATTTCCATGCCGCTGAGCATGCTGTTCGATCCCGATTCCTACTATTTCGGCGTGATGCCGGTGATTGCCGAAGTGGGCAAGGCCCTTGGCGTCGACCCGTTGCAAGTGGCCCAGGCCTCTTTGCTGGGCGTGCACACCACCGGTTTCCCGGTCAGCCCGCTGACCCCCGCGACCTTCCTGTTGGTGGGCCTGTGCAAGATCGAATTGGCCGATCACCAGCGCTTCACCATTCCGTTTCTGTTTGCCGCGTCGGTGTTGATGACCCTGACCGCGTTGCTCCTGGGAGTGATTTGACATGAAAACCTTGCGCATCGGTTCCGGCGCCGGCTATTCCGGCGACCGTATCGAGCCCGCCGTGGAACTGGCCGAGCAGGGCGACCTGGATTACCTGGTGTTCGAATGCCTGGCCGAACGCACCATTGCGTTGGCGCAACAGGCGCGGATCAACGACCCAGCGGGCGGTTACGACCCGCTGCTGAGTGAACGCATGCGCCGCGTACTGCCCTTTGTCGGCATGAAGGCAGGGCGCCGACGCTTGCGGGTGATCACCAATATGGGCGCGGCCAACCCGGTGGCGGCAGCCGATGAAGTGCGGCGGATTGCGGCTGCGCTAGGCCTGGTTCTCAAAGTAGTTGCCGTGGTCGGCGATGACGTATTGCAGGTCTTGCAACCCGAGTTTTTGCTGGATAACGGCCAGACCGTCGGCTCCTTGGGTGAGCGGCTACTTTCGGCGAACGCCTACCTGGGCGTCGACGGCATTCTGCAGGCGTTGCACGCTGACGCAGACGTGGTGATCACCGGTCGCGTGGCTGACCCTTCGCTGTTCCTGGCGCCGCAGATGTTTGAATTCGGCTGGGCGCAGGACAATTGGCAGCGCCTGGGGGGCGGTACGCTGGTGGGGCATTTGCTTGAGTGTGCCGGGCAGGTGAGTGGTGGCTACTTTGCTGACCCGGGTTTGAAGGATGTGGATGACCTGGCGCGCCTGGGTTTTCCGTTGGCCGAGATCACTGCAGACGGTGAAGCCTTGATCACCAAGGTCAGCGGTTCAGGTGGTCGCGTCAGCCGCGCTACGTGTACCGAGCAATTGATCTACGAGGTGCACGACCCGGCGGCCTACCTGACGCCGGATGTGACGGCCGATTTTTCCCAGGTCGGGTTTGTTGAAGAAAGCGTTGATCGGGTGCGTGCCCAGGGCGCGGGCGGCCGTGCGCGGCCCGAGCAGTTGAAGGTCAGTGTCGGTTATCTGGACGGTTGGATTGGCGAGGGGCAGATGTCGTACGGCGGGCCTGGCGCTGTGGCACGGGCCCAACTGGCGCGGGATGTGGTGCTCAAGCGCCTGGAATTGATGGGTGTGAAGATGCTGGACGTGCGCGCCGAACTGATTGGCATGGACTCGCTGCACGGCCCGCGCAGCAGCGTCGAGCCCTGGGAAGTGCGCTTGCGCGTGGCAGCCCGTTGCGAAGAACGCAGCGAGGCGGTGCGGGTCGGCAATGAGGTGGAAACCCTCTACACCAACGGCCCGTCGGGTGGCGGTGGGGCGAGTAAAAGCGTGCGGCAGGTGGTGGCGGTGGCGTCGTTGCTGCTGCCGCGCGATAAGGTCAACCCGAGGATTCAAGCATGAAACTGCACACGCTGGCCCATTCCCGCACCGGGGACAAGGGCGATACGTCGAACATCTCGATCATTGCGTACCGGGCCGAAGATTATCCATTGCTGTGTGAGCAGCTGACGGCCGAGCGCGTGGCCGAGTACTTCGCGGGCTTGCGGGAGCCAGGGGCGGCGCCGGTACGACGGTATGAATTGCCGAATGTGCAGGCGCTGAACTTCGTGCTGCCGGGGATTTTGCGGGGCGGGGTGACGCGTTCGCTGGCGCTGGATGCCCATGGCAAGTGCCTGGGTTCGGCACTCTTGGACCTGGAACTCAACGACCTGTAGGAGCCCGGCTTGCCGGCGATGGCGTCCTTGAGAACGCTATCGCCGGCAAGCCGGGCTCCTACAAGTGGGCGTTGTGTGTCAGATCGCGGCGAAGCGCTTGTCCAGGTAATCGATGATCACCTTGGAGTCGTACATCCAGGTGGTCTGGCCGTTCTCTTCGATGCGCAGGCACGGCACCTTGATCTTGCCGCCTTGCTCCAGCAGGGTCTGGCGGTCCTGCTCGTTGTTCTTCGCGTCCTTCAACGCCACCGGCACATTCAGGCGGTGCAAGGTGCGGCGGGTCTTCACGCAGAACGGGCAGGCGTGGAACTGGTACAGGGTCAGGTCCTTGGCGGCCTCGTTCACCTGTGCCTGCTGTTCGGCAGGGCGCTGCTTTTTACGTGGGCGGGTCAGGAAATCGCCCGCGATGATGACGTGGCCGAGGCCCACTCGAAGTGCTTTGACGAACATGGCTTGAACCTCTTGCCCAGAACAGAAGGGGTCGCAGCTTACAGCAATTCTGCGGGCGAAAAAAAACCGGCAATGAACGCCGGTCTTTTCCTGCCCCGCCGATTACTTGATCAGGCTGAGGAATTCGCTGCGGGTGGCCGCGTTTTCACGGAACTCACCGAGCATCACCGAGGTGATCATCGACGAATTCTGCTTCTCGACACCGCGCATCATCATGCACATGTGCTTGGCTTCGATCACCACGGCAACGCCCAGGGCACCGGTCACCTGCTGGACCGCATCGGCGATCTGGCGACTGAGGTTTTCCTGGATCTGCAGGCGGCGGGCGTACATGTCGACAATTCGCGCGACCTTCGACAGGCCCAGCACTTTGCCGCTCGGGATATACGCCACGTGGGCCTTGCCGATGAACGGCAGCAGGTGGTGTTCGCACAGCGAGTACAACTCGATGTCCTTGACCAGCACCATTTCGCTGTTGTCGGAGCTGAACAAGGCACCGTTGGTGACTTCTTCCAGCGTCTGTTCATAACCGCGGCAGAGGTACTGCATCGCCTTGGCGGCACGCTTTGGCGTGTCGAGCAGGCCCTCGCGGGAAACGTCCTCGCCGAGCTGGCCGAGGATCGCGGTGTAATTCTGTTCCAGGGACATGAAACTACCTGTGGGATTTTCGCAAAGCGCAAGGTTACGGTGGCGGACACATCGCTGCAAGCCTGACGATGGCAGTTGTTACTCGTCGCGGCCTTCCATCATGGTGCGCTTGAGCATCACATACACCGCACCCGCGCCGCCGTGGCGGGCTTGGCACGAGGTAAAGCCGAGCACCTGGGCGTGCTGGCGCAGCCAGGTATTGACGTGACTCTTGATCATTGGCCGCTTGCCATCGAGCCGCACGGCCTTGCCGTGGGTGACGCGCACGCAGCGGATTTCGAACTTAGTGGCTTCGGCCAGGAAGGCCCACAGGGTTTCCCGGGCTTTCTCCACGCTCATGCCGTGCAGGTCCAGGCTGCCCTCAAAAGGGATCTGGCCGATCTTGAGCTTGCGCATCTGGCTTTCCTGCACGCCATCGCGGGCCCACATCAGTTCGTCTTCGGGGCCGACATCGATCACGAACTGGTCCGACAGGCCGTCCACGGTCGTGGCATCAGTGCGCACGGTCGCGGCCTGGCGCAGCTTGGCGATCTGCGCGCGGTCAGCCTTGGGTTTACCGGTGTCGGCACGGTCGTGCTTGATCGGCTTGACGCCGCGCAGCTCGTTTTTGAACAGGGAAAAATCGTCGTCTTGCATGTCAGCCTCGGCGAAGGGCGGGCAGTTTACCTAAATCGCGGCGGCCGGGGCGCAGGAAACGCTATCCAAGCGCCATCAGTCGTGCTTTTTCATCAGGTGTGAGGCGATGTTGAGCGACAACGGCTGGCGCATTTTCCGACGGCTACGGCGCCACAACCACACGCCCAACCACAGCACCAACAGCCCGATCGCCAACAGGATAGCCGAACCGCCAGGGCTGGCGTTCAATTCGCCCAGGGCGGGCGAGTGACCCAACAAACCGGCGCCACCCGCGCCAGCCATCAACAAACCTACAATCGCCAGCAGCGCGGCAAAGCCCGCCACCAGGCGCAGACGCCAGTTGCTCGGGCCCTTGGGGCGCAAGCGACGAGCATCAAAACCATCGGATATCTTCATTCCGACCTTTCCTCCAGGGTATCGGCCCTTCGACCGGACAATACACAGGTTGTTCCGGGGGGAGGGGTAAATGCGCCAAATGAGAAGGCTTTGCGGATGAGCGGGGCCGTAAACAGGCCGCGCCGCTCACCGGAAGGTCGATCAGATCAGATCTTTGGTCAGCGCCAGGGTGGCGAAGTTGTCGGCCATGATGGCCATTTCGGTCTGTTGCACGTGCTCGGCGCTCAGGATGCCGCCTTTGTAAGGCAGGTCGCGGGTGGCGCAGGCGTCTTCCACCAGGGTGCAGCGAAAGCCCAGGTTCTTGGCGGCGCGCACGGTGGTGCTGACGCTTGAGTGGCTCATGAAACCGCACACGATCAGGTCCAGGGAGCCAAGGTCTTGCAGGTGTTTTTCCAGGCCGGTGCCATGGAACGCGCTGGGCAGCAGCTTGCCGATGACGGTTTCGTCACCTTCGGGTTCCAGACCGGGAATGAACTGGCCGCGCTCGCCCTGGGGGTCGAACAGGCCGCCCACGGTACCGAGGTGGCGCACATGCACGATGGGACGTCCGGCGTTACGTGCAGCAGTGACCAGCTGCTTGATGTTGCCAACCGCCGCATCCATGCCCGAGAGGGCGAGTGGGCCGCTGAGGTATTCCTTCTGGGCGTCGATGATCACGAGGGTCGCATGGTTCAGGTTGGCTGCTGCGTAACCGCGACCGCTGAGTTGAAACATCGTCTTTGGAACGGACATTCTGGGGCTCCTGTGAGGGGGGCTTTTGCGACATTGTCCACTGGCTGAGCGGTTCTGTGAACCGCTACCATCGTAAGGTACGCCGTTGTTGACGTGCAGCCATGTCAAGTGGGCGGCTTGTTTAGCGCAATGATGGCAAAATGGATGAAATCCGACGGATGGCGAAGGGTTTTCGTACATCGAAGGGACAGGCGAAGGCTGTTAGAATCGCCAGTCGTTTTTTCCAGGAGTTCTCCCCCGTGATCACATCCCGCCTGCGCACCTTGCGCGACCACATCCGTTGGGCTGTCAGCCGTTTCCATGGGGAAGACCTGTTTTTCGGCCATGGCACCGACAATGCCTGGGACGAAGCCCGGCAATTGGTGCTCGGTGCCTTGCACCTGCCTTGGGAAATTGCTGACAGCTACCTGGACTGCAACCTCGAAGAAGAGGAAATCTCCCACGTACAGCGTCTGCTGCATCGTCGTATCCATGAGCGCGTGCCCACCGCCTACCTGCTGAAAGAGGCGTGGTTCTGCGGCCTGTCGTTTATTGTCGATGAACGCGTGTTGATCCCGCGCTCCCCGATTGGCGAGCTGATCGAAAACCGCTTCGAGCCTTGGCTGGGGCAACCGCCCGCGCGCATCCTCGACCTGTGCACCGGCTCCGGTTGCATCGGTATTGCCTGCGCCTATGAGTTCCAGGACGCCGAAGTGGTGTTGGGGGACTTGTCCTTCGAAGCGCTGGAAGTGGCCAACCAGAACATCGAGCGCCATGGCGTCGATGAGCGCGTCTACACCGTACAGGGTGATGGCTTCGATGGCCTGCCGGGCCAGCGTTTTGACCTGATCGTGTCCAACCCGCCGTATGTCGATGCCGAAGATTTCGCCGACATGCCCGACGAATACCAGCACGAACCGGAACTGGGCCTGGCCTGCGGCGATGATGGCTTGAACCTGGTGCGGCGCATGTTGGCCGAAGCGGCAGACCACCTGACCGAGAAGGGCTTGCTGATCGTTGAAGTGGGCAACAGCCAGGTGCACGTCGAGGCGTTGTACCCGGAAGTGGACTTCGCCTGGCTGGACTTCCAGCGCGGCGGCCACGGCGTATTCATGTTGACGGCCGAGCAGTGCCGCCAGCATCAGGCCATCTTCGCCGCCCGCATTTAACCCAATCGCAAGATAGAAACGCGGTCACTGTGGGAGCTGGCTTGCCTGCGATAGCGATGGTGAATTCACTGCCGCTATCGCAGGCAAGCCAGCTCCCACATGGTTGACCGCATTTCAGCCGCTGTCAGCGGTGCGTGGCAATCCAGATCAACAACCCCGCCTGAAACACGGTAAACGCCACCAGGCAGGTGATGGTAAAGCGCAAACCGCTGTCTTCACGCTTGAACTTGGTGACCTTTTCCTCTTCCTTGCGCAGCTTCACTTCCTGCTCTGCCAGGTTCTGCTCGGCCTGTTGCAACATCTGCGCGGCTTCGAGGATCTCCACGAACTGCAGCTTCTCGGTGTTCCAGCTGTCCAGCACATCGCTGACCTTGCCCGGCTGTACGTTGCCCTTGAGGTGCTGCACATCGGCGTAAGCCACATCAAACCCCTGGATACGCAGGAAGTGATCACGGCGCAGGCGCGTGGCTTCGTTTAGCGCGTCCTTATTGGCCAGGTCCACGCCGTCGACGCGGTAGTGGGACCATTTCTTCTTCGCCCACGCCGCACCTTGTGCGACCAGGAAGCGGCCGATGCCACGGTTGGCGGGTTCGATTTCCAGGCTGTTGCCCGGGCCGAAATGCACGCGATGGGTGTCGTGGTCGACCCAGATGTCCAAGTGGTTCTGCTCGCGGCGCACCCGTTGCCCTGGCAGTTGAATCACCATGCGCAACAGGCTGTGGCGTTTATCGTGGCGTTCGGCGTAGCCGAACTGCACAAAGCGCAGCGGCCGCACGCCAGTGGCGCGGTCAGTGGCCAGGGGCGCCAGGCGCAGCATCTTGAAATGTTCGGCCTGCACGTCCGCCCACGGCAAGGCGGCCGCGTCGTTGGCCTCGGTTTTTTCAGCCGGGGTTTCGGCGGTCGGTTCCGGTGTTGCTTCAGTGGTTGTCATGCGGCGCGATCCTGTCCAAGCCCAGCGAGTCGGCAGTCTTTTTACTGTCGACACTGGGCTTATCGGCCGCTTTCTCCAGGACTGGAGGCAAATAGTCGCTTAACGGGGCCCAAGTCCGCCGATAAAGCGCACCACCCGCTCACCCAGCTCTGCGGCGAGAGGTAATTGCGGGTCGTTGTAGGAGGCCAGTTGTTGCTTCACGTCGTTGGGCACGATGCGCATCACGTGGTTCATGCCTTCGATCACCGCCAACTGCGCATCGGGCTTGGCCTTTTTCAGTTGCCGGGCATCGCCCACGCCCACCTGGATATCGTTGGTGCCCTGGAGGATCAGGGCCGGCATGTTCAACTTCGCAAAGGCCGCGGAGGGATCGGCGCGGAACAGGCTGATCAGGTAAGGCTGCACGCTCGGCCGGAATATCCCCTCCAGCGGGGCGGGGACATCGGCGTCCACTTGGCCAGCCTTGAGGTGGTCGAGGATTTCATTGCTGCGCAGCAGCAGGGCAGGGGGCAGGTGGTCGGCCAATTGCTGGCGGATCACCTGGTCGACCGGGCGGGCGCTGCCTGACAGCGAAATGACCCCGGCCGGGTCGAGTTGCGGCGCGGCAAGGGCCGCCACCAACGCGCCTTCACTGTGGCCCAGCACAATCAGCGGGCCCATGCGTTTGTCAGCCTTGAGCAGCTTGCCCCAGGCCACGGCGTCAGCCACATAGGCGTCGAGGGTCAGGTTGCGTTCGTCCGGGGTGGCGGCCAGGCTGGCGGCCACCCCGCGCTTGTCGTAGCGCACGCTGGCGATGTTATGCCGGGCCAGTACCCAGGCCAGGCGTTTGAGGCTGTCATTGCGTGCGCCGTCGGCGCTGTTGCCATTGCGGTCCGTGGGGCCGGAACCGGCGATGATCAGCACCACCGGCACGGGCTTGTCGGACTGGGGCAGCAGCAACGAACCAAACAGCTCGCCACTGCCGGTGTCCAGGCTGATGGGGCGTTGCAGTACAACGGGGGAGGCGGCCTGGGCCACGGCGGCAAACAGGGTGAGGGTGAACAGCAGAACTCGCAGCATCATCGCGCCATTATGAGAAAGGTGCCGGTTGGACAAAGGTCTACCGGTAAGGTTTCGAGGATGAACTACTCGGTTAGCCTGCGTATACTGGCCGCCTTAAGTTATTACGGTTGACTTGATTCAACTGATTTCACGGAGCGCCCTGCATGTCCGGCAATACCTTCGGCAAACTGTTCACTGTCACCACCGCGGGCGAAAGCCATGGCCCGGCGTTGGTCGCCATTGTCGACGGCTGCCCGCCGGGTCTGGAGCTGTCTCTGGAAGACCTGCAGCGTGACCTCGACCGCCGCAAGCCCGGTACCAGCCGCCACACCACCCAGCGCCAGGAGCCCGACGAAGTCGAGATCCTCTCCGGCGTGTTCGAAGGCCGCACCACCGGTTGCGCTATCGGCCTGCTGATCCGCAACACCGACCAGAAGTCCAAGGACTACTCGGCCATCAAGGACCTGTTCCGCCCGGCCCACGCGGACTACACCTACCACCACAAATACGGCGAGCGCGATTACCGTGGCGGTGGCCGCAGTTCCGCGCGCGAAACCGCGATGCGCGTGGCTGCGGGTGCGATTGCCAAGAAATACCTGGCCACCCAGGGCATCGTGATCCGTGGCTACATGAGCCAGCTGGGCCCGATCGAAATCCCGTTCAAGACCTGGGACAGCGTCGAAGACAACGCCTTCTTCAGCCCCGACCCGGACAAAGTGCCGGAGCTGGAGGCCTATATGGACCAGTTGCGCCGTGACCAGGACTCCGTCGGTGCCAAGATCACCGTGGTGGCCGAAGGCGTCAAACCTGGCCTGGGTGAACCGATCTTCGACCGCCTGGACGCCGAACTCGCCCACGCGCTGATGAGCATCAACGCGGTCAAGGGCGTGGAAATCGGCGCCGGTTTCGCCTGCGTGTCCCAGCGTGGCACCGAGCACCGTGACGAGCTGACCCCGGAAGGTTTCCTCAGCAATAACGCGGGCGGCATCCTCGGTGGCATTTCCTCCGGCCAGCCGATTGTGGCGCACCTGGCGCTCAAGGCCACGTCGAGCATCACCACGCCGGGTCGTTCGATCGATGTGCACGGCAACCCGGTGGACGTGATCACCAAGGGCCGTCACGACCCCTGCGTGGGCATCCGTGCCACGCCGATTGCCGAGGCGATGATGGCCATCGTGCTGATGGACCACCTGCTGCGCAATCGTGGGCAGAATGCGGATGTGCGCGTGAGTACGCCGGTGCTGGGCCAGCTGTGACGGTTCGGCTGTGACAGCCCTTCCATACTGGCGCCTCTCCAGCTTCTACCTGTTCTACTTCGCCCTGCTGGGGGCGACGGCGCCGTTCCTGGCGCTGTACTTCGATCACCTGGGGTTCTCCAGCGCGCGCATTGGCGAGCTGGTGGCCATCCCCATGCTGATGCGCTGCGTGGCGCCGAACCTGTGGGGCTGGCTGGGGGATTACACCGGTCGGCGCCTGGCCATCGTGCGTTTCGGTGCGGTCTGTACCCTGGCCAGCTTCTCGTTGATCTTCGTCAGCAAGACCTACACCTGGCTGGCGCTGGTGATGGCGCTGCATGCGTTCTTCTGGCACGCGGTGCTCCCGCAGTTTGAAGTGATCACCCTGGCCCACCTGCACAAACAGACCTCGCGCTACAGCCAGGTCCGGCTGTGGGGCTCCATCGGTTTCATCCTCACCGTGGTCATCATGGGCCGGTTGTTCGACTGGCTGAGCCTGGACATTTACCCGGTGGTGGTCGTGGTGATCATGGCCGGCATCATCGGCGCCAGCCTGTGGGTACCGAACGCGCAGCCCGCCACCCACGGCAACCGCCTGGCCGGTGACGGTTTTCTCAAGCAATTGCGCAGTCCTGGCGTGCTGGCGTTCTACGCCTGCGTGGCGCTGATGCAACTGAGCCACGGCCCGTATTACACCTTCCTGACCCTGCACCTGGAACACCTGGGCTACAGCCGTGGCGTGATCGGCATGCTCTGGGCGCTGGGGGTGGTGGCCGAAGTGCTGATGTTCCTGGCCATGAGCCGCATCCTCAATCGCTTCTCTGTGCGCAGGGTGTTGCTGGCCAGCTTCCTGCTGGCCGCGCTGCGTTGGCTGTTGCTGGGTTCGTTCGCCGAATACCTGTGGGTATTGCTGCTGGCGCAAGTCATGCACGCCGCGACGTTCGGCAGCTTTCATGCGGCGGCGATTGCCTTTGTGCAACGCAGCTTTGGCGACCGCCAGCAAGGCCAGGGGCAGGCGCTGTATGCCGCACTGGCCGGCACCGGTGGCGCGTTAGGCGCCCTGTATGCCGGTTACAGCTGGAACCTGCTGGGGCCGACCCTGACATTCAGTATCGCCAGCGTCGCGGCCCTGGCGGCCGCCGTTATCATTGGCCTGCGCTTGCAAGAGCCGAATAGAGGAACCGTGCAATGAGTTATGTCGCCGTTTATCACATCGCCACGCCTGATACCCCGAACAAGGTGCTCACCCACTTCGACGATATCGTGTCGACCCTGGCCGAGCACGGCGTTCGGTTCGAGCGCTGGCAACCCAGCCCGATAGAAAAGGGCGCCAGTGCGGCTGAAATGATCGCGGCCTACCAGCCGCAGATCGATGCCTTGGGCTACCGCTCGGTCGAGTTGCTGAGTGTCACGGGAGACCACCTGCAGGCGGCCGAAATGCGTGCCCAGTTCCTGGATGAGCGTCGCTACCCTGAAGACGATGCGCGTTTTTTCATTGCCGGTCAGGGGCTGTTTTGCCTGCATGTAGGTGACTATGTCTACGCGGTGCGCTGCGAAAAGAACGACTTGCTGGTTGTCCCGGCCGGTCTGCCGCACTGGTTCGACATGGGCGAAAACCCGCACTTTGTGGCGTTGCGCTTGTTTGATTCCGCGCAGGGTGGGGTGCCCGTCCTGACCGGTGACGCCATTGCCTCAGCGTTTCCTGGTTTGGACGACTAAGCATAAGCGTAAAAATGATCAACCCCGGCAGGTTGGAAGTTGCTGTGGGAAGAAGCCTAGTTATCTGTAAGGTGCGGCTGTTTATTCGAGGTCCTACGTTTTCACGCCATCGGTTATGTAACTCTCTCTTGCCTCAATGTTTATAGCGCCTGTCAATCGGAGTAATCCGAAGATGGGCGGGGCGTCCGCTAATAATAAGGAGAGAGTAATGAATGGCCCCGAGGAGTCATGCCGTGCACTGGGTGCTGTACCCATGGCGATCAGAAGACGCCTGAGCTTGTCTGGCAAACCCCTTACACCGACCGAACTGGTCATCCTGCGCTGGGCTTCGGAAGGGAAGACCGTCTGGGAAATCAGCCAGATTCGCGCGATCTCCGAAGCCACCGTGAAATTCCACCTGCGTAATATCTACGGCAAGCTGGAAGTCACCAACCGGGTTCAGGCGATGAACGAAGCGGCCCGCCTGGGCCTGTGCTGAGGGCATGAAAAAGGGCCGCGACGCTCAACGGCGTCGCGGCCCTTTTTTGTGGCGGATGCTTAAGCCGAATGGTAGGTCGGCAGGGCAAAGCGGTTCTGGCTTTGCAGCATGGAAATCTGTGGCAGGTCACTGGCTTGCTCGGCCAGGTCGCGGCGAATGGCGCTGATCACCCAAGTCAGTTGATCGGCCGTGTGCAGTTGTTGGTACGAGATCGAACGCTTGACCTGTTTGCCTTCGCTGTTGCGCAGGGTCAACAGGATGCCACCGTCTGGACGTGGCTGGGTGGTGACGTCGTACTGGGAGAATACAGAAGCGAATTTATCTTGGATCAGGCTCATGTCTATCAGCTCCGTTGGCTCAAGTTGGCAAGCATGGAGTGATAGGTGCAGTGATTGTGCCAGTATTTGGTTTTGTATAAAAACGTTATAAAACAATGAGTTATAAAAAATGGCGATTTTCGTTTTCGTGCAAATTGCATGAAGGGCCATCGTGCATCCTGCATTTTGCGTTATCCGGGCCGCGCTTTTTCCATGGCGTGCCGGCCCCCTTCATGGATATCGACTGCCGGCTGCGAGGGTAAATTCCATTTAAATGAAGGCGTGGCACCGGGATACAAAACTTTTCAAATCCCGCATGTACAGCCCAAGAATGGCTGGCGTATTTTCCTTCAAGACATCCGGCCTTCTGCCTACAGATGGGTCGCTGTTTCTGGATCATACGAAGAATAAGAAAAAGGACGTTCCTCCATGAGCCATCCGCAAAACGACATGATCACCTGGAGCATGATGCTGCGTAAGGTGCCCGCCATTGTTCGCGCCCTGCCACGGGTGGTGCGCGGCATGCGCGCGGCGAATGTCACCGACCCCGCGCAACCCTGTGGCCTGGGCTGGCAGTTTGAACAGGCCACCCTGCGCAACCCGGATGGCATTGCGTTGCTGTCTGCCGACCGCCAGCTCACGTACCGTCAAGCCAATCAACGCGCCAATCGCATCGCCCATTACTTGCAGGCCCAGGGCATGCAAAAGGGCGATGTCGTGGCGCTGTTCATCGAGAACCGCCTCGAATTGCTGCTCAACGTGCTGGCGGTGGCGAAGTTGGGCGGCATTTGCGCGATGCTCAATACGGCGCAGACTCAGGCGGCACTGGTGCACAGCCTGAACCTGGTGAGCCCGGCGGCGATTGTGGTAGGCGCGGAACTGGTGGCGGCCTATGAAGCTGTGCGTGAACAGGTGCAGATTCCCGCCGAGCGCACCTGGTTTGTCGCGGAGCAGCAGGACAATGCAGTACCCCACGGTTACATCGACCTGATGACGGCCAGCGCCGAGTGCCCGGTGGATAATCCTTCCAGCACCGCGCAGATCTTTTTCAACGACCCCTGCTTCTATATCTACACCTCCGGCACCACTGGCCTGCCCAAGGCCGGCATCATGAAGCACGGCCGCTGGACCAAGACCGCGGTCAGTTTCGGCAGCATCGCCCTGGACATGGGGCCAGAGGACGTCCTTTATTGCACCCTGCCGCTGTACCACGCTACTGGCCTGTGCGTGTGCTGGGGCTCGGCGATTGTCGGCGCCTCGGGGTTCGCCATCCGGCGCAAGTTCAGCGCCAGCCAGTTCTGGGAGGACGCGCGCAGGTTCAAGGCGACGACTCTCGGTTATGTCGGCGAATTGTGTCGCTACTTGCTCGACCAGCCCGCCAGCGAAAAAGACCGTGATCACCGCGTGACCAAGATGGTCGGCAACGGCTTGCGCCCTGGGGTGTGGGCGCAGTTCAAGGCGCGGCATGGCGTCGAGCATGTCTGCGAGTTGTATGCCGCCAGCGACGGCAATATTGGCTTCACCAATATTTTGAATTTCGACAACACCGTCGGCTTTTGCCTGCAACACTGGGCGCTGGTGGACTACGCCCACGACACGGGAGAGCCGATCCGTGGCAGCGATGGTTTCATGCAGAAAGTGAAGAAAGGCGGGCAGGGCTTGCTGCTGGCCCGGATCGATGAAAAGTCACCCTATGACGGCTACACCGACCCGGAAAAGAACCGCAAGGTGATCCTCACGGACGTGTTCGAGAAGGGTGACCGCTACTTCAATACCGGCGACCTGGTGCGCAGCATCGGCTTCGGCCACGCGCAATTTGTCGACCGGCTGGGGGATACCTATCGCTGGAAGGGCGAAAACGTGTCCACCACGGAAGTGGAAAACGTCTTGCTGCAACATCCGCAGATCGCCGAAGTGGTGGCCTATGGGGTGGAGATCGAAAACACCAATGGCCGCGCCGGGATGGTTGCCATCACGCCCAGCGAGTCCCTGGCTTCACTGGATATGCGCGAGTTGCTGCAGTTCGCCCACGGCCAGTTGCCGCACTATGCGGTGCCGCTGTTCCTGCGCATCAAGGTGAAGATGGAAACCACCGGCACCTTCAAGTACCAGAAGGTCAAGCTCAAGGAAGAGGCGTTCGACCCGGAGAAGGCCGGTAATGACCCGGTCTACGCGTGGTTGCCGGGTTCGGACTGCTACGTACCGGTGACCGGTCAACTGTTGGCGCAGATCCAGGCTGGCCACTTTCGTTACTGAAAGCAGCCTTATTGATTCTGCCTATGGCCGCTTTTGACAAAAAAGCCATGACAGGTGGGAACTCCCTCGCGACACTGGGCGCCATATACAGCACCAGACAAGGAGCCCCCACATGTCAGACCAAGCCAAACAGATGACTGAAGATGAAGCCGCCGAATTTGCCGAACAGGTCTTCGACGTGGCCCGCCGCGGCGACGCAGCCATGCTCGCGGCGTTGCTGGCCAAGGGCTTGCCCGCCAACTTCCGTAACCACAATGGCGACACGTTGCTGATGCTCGCGGCCTATCACGGCCACGCCGATGCGGTGAAAGTGCTGCTGGAGTTCAAGGCCGACCCACAGATCGCCAACGACAAAAACCAATTGCCGATGGCCGGTGCGGCGTTCAAAGGCAACCTGGCGGTGGTCAAGGCGCTGATCGAGGGCGGCGCACCGGTGGACGCGGCGTCTTCCGACGGGCGCACCGCATTGATGATGGCGGCGATGTTCAACCGAGTTGAAATGGTCGAATATCTGCTCGCCCAGGGCGCCAACCCCAAGGCTGCCGATGCCCAGGGTGCCACTGCGCTGGCTGCGGCCCAGACCATGGGTGCAGTGGATACGGCGGCGCAGCTGCAGAAACTGGTGTAGGCTACGCGCCCTCGAAAACCAGCCCGTCACAGGATCGCCATCATGAAAACCGCCCTCGTCGAACTCATCAGCAAAATCAGCGCTGGCGTCATGGGGGCGGAGGAAGTGGCGCGCATCGCCGATGAAGCGGCGCAGGCCTACGCAGACCCTGCGGCGTTTCTGGCAGCCAACCCGGATATCAACTACGACGACACCTTCCCGATTCCGTTGGGGGAGTGGGTGGTGGTCGGCAGCCTGCCCGACACCGTGCTGTTCCAGGCCGATACCTATAGCGACCTGTTCGCCCAGATCGTCGCCTCGTTCGGCCCTGGTGTCGCCTTCAACCTCAAGCCCAAGCAACTGGCCAAGACCGAAGACCTCACGGCCCTCAACCGTATCCAGATCCAGATGAGCGCCCTCAGCCCTGAAGACGGTGGCTACGTGCTGCTCAACTTCAGCCAGTTGCTGGATGACGAGATCCAGGCCGTGCTGGTGTACGGCAACGACCTGCCGCGCGTGCTGGAACTGTGTGCCGAAGTGGGTATCAAGGGCGAGCCGTCTTTGGAAGCGTTGCGCATTGCCCTGCACGTCTGAAATAAAACGGAACCCTGGCCAACGCTGAACATCCTAAGCAAACAAGCACCCACTTAGGAGCGACACCATGGGTTCCACTTTTAATGGTCTGATCGGGCTGATCATCCTCGCGCTGGATATCTGGGCGATCATCAACGTGTTCAAAAGCGGCGCGAGCACGGGCGCCAAAGTGCTGTGGATCCTGCTGATCCTGTTGTTGCCGGTATTGGGCCTGATCATCTGGGCCATTGCCGGGCCGCGCGGTAACGTTCGGATCTGATCGCGCCCTTGTAGCAACTATGCAAATAGTTGCTACATCCCTTCTTATATGTGGATTTTGTGTGTCGAAATATTCGCTGCACAGAATTTTCACATCTTATCCAAGACAATTCTGCGGCTCGATCACCCAGCCAAGGCTTTAGCTTGCGGGCTATTAAAGCCCGGGCAGCGGCGTCCGTTCAGTAATTAATAGCGTTGATGCCATTGATCGGGCACCATTTGCGCCACCGCGTTAACCGCCTACCCCAGCCAGCCTGGGCGAGGGACGGACGCCACTGCATTATTTCGCAACTTAAACTTCCAATGGGTCCTGAAACGACATGGCAAACCCGGACGCCCTGAGTCAGCAGCGAGCTTCTAATCGCCTGCTGCAACCGACCGTCAAATCCCATCTGGCTTACACGCTGCTCTGCGCACTGGTCATGATGGTGATGTTCTCCCTGCTGCGCCTGGCGCTGCTGGTCTACAACCGCGAGATGATCCTCGACACACCGGCCTCGACATTCCTGGAAGCATTCGCCAACGGCCTGCGCCTGGATATCCGCCTGGTGATGTACGTGCTGGTGCCGCTGCTGCTGGCCTTGTTCAGCGTGCGGGCCATGGCGGCACGTGGGTTCTTCCGTTTGTGGCTGACCGTCGCGTCCAGCATTTGCCTGTTCCTGGGCCTGATGGAAATGGACTTCTACCGTGAGTTCCACCAGCGCCTCAATGGCCTGGTCTTCCAGTACGTGAAGGAAGACCCGAAAACCGTGATGAGCATGCTCTGGTACGGTTTCCCGGTGGTGCGCTACCTGCTGGCGTGGGCCTTGGGTACGCTGATCCTGAGCATCGCCTTCAAAGGCGCCGACCGCGCAACGCGCCCCCGTGGCCCGTTCAGCGGCGGCAGCATCGGCACGCGCCAGGTGGCCCCTTGGTACACCCGTATCGCGGTGTTTGTGGTCTGCCTGTTGATCGCCGTGGTCGCCATCCGTGGCACCTTGCGTCAGGGTCCGCCGCTGCGTTGGGGTGACGTCTACACCACCGACTCGAACTTCGCCAACCAACTGGGCCTCAATGGCACCCTGTCGTTGATTGCTGCGGCCAAGTCGCGCTTCTCCGAAGAACGTTCCAACATCTGGAAGGCCACCCTGGAGCAGCCGCTGGCCACCCAGACCGTGCGCGACATGTTGCTGTTGCCGGCGTTCGAGAAGCTGGTGGATACCGACACCGCTGCCGTTCGCCGTGACTTCACGCCACCGGCCGAGAAGACCCTGCCGATCAAGAACGTCGTGGTCATCCTGATGGAAAGCTTCGCCGGTCACTCGGTGGGCGCCTTGGGCCGTCCGGGCAACATCACGCCGTACTTCGACAAACTGTCCAAGGAAGGCCTGCTGTTCGATCGCTTCTTCTCCAACGGCACCCACACCCACCAGGGTATGTTTGCCACCATGGCGTGCTTCCCGAACTTGCCGGGTTTCGAATACCTGATGCAGACGCCGGAAGGCAGCCACAAGCTGTCGGGCCTGCCGCAGCTGCTCAGCGCGCGCAAGTTTGACGACGTGTATGTCTACAACGGCGATTTCGCCTGGGACAACCAGTCGGGCTTCTTCAGCAACCAGGGCATGACCAACTTCATCGGCCGCAATGACTTCGTCAACCCGGTGTTCTCCGACCCGACGTGGGGCGTGTCCGACCAGGACATGTTCAACCGTGGCCTGGAAGAGCTGAAGACCCGTGGCGAAAGTGGCAAGCCGTTCTATGCGCTGTTGCAGACCCTGTCCAACCACACCCCGTATGCCTTGCCGACGCCTTTGCCGGTCGACAAGGTCACTGGCCGTGGCAGCCTGGACGAGCACTTGACCGCCATGCGCTACTCCGACTGGGCCCTGGGCCAGTTCTTTGAAAAGGCCCGCAAAGAGCCGTACTTCAAGGAAACCCTGTTCGTGGTGGTGGGTGACCACGGTTTTGGTAACGAGCAGCAGATTACCGAGATGGACCTGGGCCGCTTCAACGTGCCGATGCTGATGATCGCACCGGGCATCCAGGAAAAATTCGGCCAGCGTGACCACACCGTGGGCACCCAGATCGACATCGTGCCGACCATCATGGGCCGCCTCGGTGGCGAAACCCTGCAACAGTGCTGGGGCCGCGACCTGCTGAACCTGCCGGAAGGCGACAAGGGCTTCGGCGTGATCAAACCATCGGGCAGCGACCAGACCGTGGCCTTGCTCACCGGTGACCGCGTGCTGGTACTGCCGAAGGAAATGCCACCCAAGCTGTGGGAGTACGAACTGGGTGAAAGCCCTACCGGCAAAGTGATTCCAGAATCGCCGGACGAGGCTGCCCTCAAGCAGAAACTCGAGTCGTTCCTGCAGACTGCCACCAAGAGCCTGTTGGATAACACCGCAGGTGTGGTTGATGGCAAGCCGGACTAACTAACCGGCAATAAAAAAGAGGCCTCCTGGAGGCCTCTTTTTTTTGCTTTTTTAAATCTACGGAGCTGCGTTTATATCCGGCCGAGCAACAGCAGCACCAGAAGCACTACCAGTACCACACCGAGGATACCCGAGGGGCCATAACCCCAGTTACGGGAGTGTGGGAATACCGGCAGGCCGCCGACCAGCAGGAGGATCAGGATAATGATCAGAATGAGGCTCATGGTTTATCTTCCTTATAGGCCTTCTGCAAAGACCGGTTATTTAAAGTAAGGTCCGTTTTATTTACGGACGCCTTAACAACTCCGACTCTGGCCATTCGCAGAAAATTCACTATTTTTTTAAAGCATTTCTCAAACATGCTTATTTCTTTTAATGCGTTCCCAACTTCAGCTGCCTAGTTGAAAAATATTGAACTTAGGCTATAGAGCGTCCTCGCACCCGGGCGCCGGTTTGCCTGAGGCATTCATCAATTGGATGGTGCGTGGGTGCAGGAAAAACCTTCGCTACACTGCCGATCACTTCTTCTGTGAACCACAAGGCAACTTCCTATGCAAAATCGCATGATGATCACTGGCGCCGGATCCGGCCTGGGTCGCGAAATCGCTCTGCGCTGGGCCCGCGAGGGGTGGCAGTTGGCCTTGTCGGATGTCAGCGAGCCTGGCCTGCAGGAAACCCTGAAGCTGGTCCGCGCGGCCGGTGGCGATGGTTTTGTGCAGCGTTGCGACGTGCGCGACTACAGCCAGCTCACGGCGTTTGCCCAGGCTTGCGAAGTCAAGCTCGGCGGCATCGATGTGATTGTCAACAATGCCGGTGTGGCCTCGGGCGGCTTTTTCGCCGAGTTGTCCCTGGAAGACTGGGACTGGCAGATCGCAATCAACCTGATGGGCGTGGTCAAGGGCTGCAAGGCGTTCCTGCCGCTGCTGGAAAAGAGCAAGGGGCGCATCATCAACATCGCGTCGATGGCGGCCCTGATGCAGGGCCCGGCCATGAGCAACTACAACGTGGCCAAGGCGGGTGTGGTGGCGTTGTCGGAAAGCCTGCTGGTGGAGCTCAAGCAACAGGAGGTGGGTGTGCACGTGGTCTGCCCCTCGTTCTTCCAGACCAACCTGCTGGACTCCTTCCGTGGGCCAACCCCTGCAATGAAAGCCCAGGTGGGCAAGTTGCTGGAAAGCTCGCCGATCTCGGCAGCCGATATCGCCGACTACATTTATCAGCAGGTGGCACAGGGCGAGTTCATGATCCTGCCCCACGAGCAGGGCCGCATGGCCTGGGCGCTGAAGCAGAAAAACCCGCAGTTGCTGTACCACGAGATGACAACCATGGCGGACAAGATGCGCGCCAAGGCGCAGGCTGCTAAAGCCTGATTGAGGTGCGGTCTGTCAGGTAAATTACCTGGGGGTGTAGGCGGGGGCTGTTTTTGTCGCAAGGCATTGATGACCCCTACCTGAGCGCGCATGGTCAAGGTCCTGTCATTGAAAAAGGACAACCGCCATGCTGGTTTTAAGCCGTGCCGTAGGCGAAGTCATCTCCATCGGCGATGACATCACGCTTCACATTCTCGAGTTGAACGGGCCCCAGGTGAAGTTTGGTGTGGAAGCACCGACCGGGGTGCACGTGCACCGTGCCGAGGTGTATCAGAAAATCCTTGAGCGCCAACGCGCCGCCAGCCATCCAGCGGCGGCGCCCAACCCCTGAAACCGTTGTCAGTCGAACAGATGCTTGGGCACATCGTGCTTGAGCATCAATTGGCACTGCTCGCTTTCAGGGTCGAATACGATCAGTGCCTGGCCTTTGGTCAACGCCTGGCGCACGCGTAATACGCGAGTTTCCAGAGGCGTTTCGTCGCCATTGTCAGTGCCGTCGCGGGTGACGAAGTCTTCGATGAGGCGCGTCAGGGTGTCGACTTCAAGTGCATCGTGGGGAATCAGCATACAAGCCTCGTGGATAGAGTCCCGGCGATCCTACTGCGCCGGGGCTCTTGTGACCAGCCGTTGCCCGCGTCAGGACTTCTGCCCGACCAGGCTGTCCACCGACGGCACCCGTGTATCGCTCTCCATTTGTGTCTCATGTTCCAGCTGGTGGCTGAACCGGTCCAGGGAGCCCTGGGCGGGCTGCGCATCGCTGGCGAACACGGGCGGGCTGAGGATGTAGGCACCCAGCAAGCGGCTCAATGCCGCCAGGCTGTCGATGTGCGTGCGCTCGTAACCATGGGTGGCATCGCAACCGAACGCCAGCAAGGCGGTGCGGATATCGTGGCCAGCCGTGACCGCCGAGTGCGCGTCGCTGAAGTAATAACGGAACAGGTCACGGCGCACCGGCAGCTCGTTATCCGAGGCCAGGCGCAGCAGGTGGCGGGACAGGTGATAGTCGTAAGGCCCACCAGAATCCTGCATCGCCACGCTGACCGCATGTTCACTGGAGTGCTGGCCGGGGGCGACCGGGGCGATGTCGATGCCGACGAACTCACTCACGTCCCACGGCAAGGCGGCCGCTGCACCGCTGCCGGTTTCCTCGGTGATGGTGAACAGCGGGTGGCAGTCGATCAGCAAGGGTTCGCCGCTGTCGACGATCGCCTTGAGCGCCGCGAGCAGGGCGGCCACGCCGGCTTTGTCATCCAGGTGACGGGCGCTGATATGCCCGCTCTCGGTGAATTCGGGCAGGGGGTCGAACGCCACATAGTCGCCGACGCTGATGCCTAGGGAATCACAGTCGGCGCGGGTGGCGCAGTAGGTGTCCAGGCGCAATTCCACGTGGTCCCAGCTCACCGGCATTTCATCCACGGCGGTGTTGAAGGCATGCCCGGAGGCCATCAACGGCAGCACGCTGCCACGGATCACGCCATTATCAGTGAACAGGCTGACGCGGCTGCCCTCGGCAAAGCGGCTTGACCAGCAGCCCACCGGCGCCAGGCTCAGGCGGCCGTTGTCCTTGATGGCGCGCACGGCGGCGCCGATGGTGTCCAAGTGTGCCGACACGGCGCGGTCGGGGCTGTTTTTCTGGCCCTTGAGGGTGGCGCGAATGGTGCCGCGCCGGGTCATTTCAAAAGGGATGCCCAGTTCTTCCAGGCGTTCGGCGACGTAGCGCACGATGGTGTCGGTGAACCCGGTGGGGCTGGGGATGGCGAGCATTTCCAGCAGGACTTTCTGCAGGTAGGTGAGGTCGGGTTCTGGGATGGTTCGGCTCATAAAGACTCCTGTTGGCTTGTCAGGATGCAGTGCCTGTAAAGGCCTCATCGCGGGCAAGCCCGGCTCCCACAGGTGATCGCATTCCAATGTGGGAGCTGGCTTGCCTGCGATGGGGCCAGTGCAGGCACCCCACCTCTCAAGCAGTCAGCTAACTGTGGGGAAACAGCAGGTCCACAAACCGCTCAGCCGTCGGCTGCGGCTCATGGTTGGCCAGTCCGGCCCGCTCGTTGGCTTCGATAAACACGTACTCGGGTTGATCGGCGGCCGGCACCATCAGGTCCAGGCCCACCATGGGGATATCCAGCGCACGGGCGGCGCGCACGGCGGCGTCCACCAGCGTGGGGTGCAGGATCGCGGTGACGTCCTCCAGGCAGCCGCCGGTGTGCAGGTTGGCGGTGCGGCGCACGGCCAGGGTCTGGCCACGGGGCAGGATGCTGCTGTAGTCGTAACCCGCCGCGTGCAGGGTGCGCTGGGTTTCGGCGTCGAGGGGGATCTTGCTCTCGCCATCGGTGGCCGCCTGGCGCCGCCGGCTCTGGGCTTCGATCAATGCGCCGATGGAATGGTGGCCGTCACCGGTCACCTCGGCTGGGCGGCGGATGGCGGCGGCGACCACTTCAAAACCGATCACCAGAATGCGCAGATCCAGGCCTTCGTGGAAGCTTTCCAGCAGCACCCGGCTGTCGAACTGGCGCGCCGCCTCGATGGCCTTCTGCACCTCTTCGATACTTTGCAGGTCCACCGCAACGCCTTGGCCCTGTTCGCCGTCCAGCGGCTTGACCACGATGCGCTGGTGCTCATCGAGAAACTCCAGGTTGTCATCGGCACTGCCCGCCAACTGCTGCGACGGCAGTTTCAAACCGGCGGCCTTGAGCACCTTGTGGGTCAGGCTTTTGTCCTGGCACAGGGTCATGCTGATGGCGCTGGTCAGGTCGCTCAACGACTCACGGCAGCGCACACGGCGCCCGCCGTGACTCAGGGTGAACAGGCCAGCGTCGGCGTCATCCACTTGCACATCGATGCCACGTCGATGGGCTTCCTCGACGATGATCCGCGCATAGGGGTTGAACCCCGCCTGGGGGCCGGGGCCGAGAAACAACGGCTGGTTGATGCCGTTCTTGCGCTTGATCGCAAAGGTGGTCAGCGCACGAAAACCGAGCTTGGCGTAAAGGCCCTTGGCCTGGCGGTTATCGTGCAGTACCGACAAATCCAGGTAGCTCAGGCCCCGGCTCATGAAGTGCTCCACTAAGTGGCGCACCAACACTTCACCGACGCCTGGGCGCGTGCATTGCGGGTCGACCGCCAGGCACCACAGGCTGCAACCGTTCTCCGGGTCATGGAAGGCTTTCTGGTGATTGAGGCCCATCACGCTGCCGATCACCGCGCCGCTGTCTTCGTCTTCGGCCAGCCAGTACACCGGGCCACCTTGATGGCGCGGCGTGAGGCGTTCGGCGTCCACCGGCAACATGCCGCGCCCCTGGTACAGCTGGTTGACCGCTGCCCAATCCGCCTCGGTCTGCACCCGGCGAATACGGAAGCCGCGGAACACCCGGGTGGCCGGGCGGTAGTCGGTGAACCACAGGCGCAAGGTATCGGAGGGGTCGAGAAACAGTTGCTGAGGGTCGATCCCCAGGATCTGCTGGGGCGCGGCCACGTACAACGCGATATCGCGCTCCCCGGGCTGCTCGTTGAGCAGCTCCTGGGCCAGGCTCGCGGGGTCGGGAAAGGTGTGCCCGATCAGCAACCGGCCCCAGCCGCAATGCACGGCAATCGGTTGGTCACTTGAAGGGCTGCCATCTTCGGCGAGCCGGGCTTGCAGACGCTCATAAGACGGCGCCTGGCCCTTGAGCAGGCGTTGGCTGTAAGCCGCTGCATGGGGTTTCATCGATCAGATTCCTTGTTCACTGAGCCACAGGTTCAGCGCCGCCAGTTGCCACAGCTTGGAGCCGCGCAGCGGAGTCAGTTGGCCTTGCGGGTCGGTGAGCAGACGGTCGAGCATCGCAGGGTTGAACAGGCCACGATCCTGGCTCGGGTCCAGCAGCAGTTCGCGTACCCAGTTCAGGGTGTCGCCCTGCAAATGCTTGAGGCCCGGCACCGGGAAGTAACCCTTTTTGCGGTCGATGACTTCACTGGGAATGACCCGGCGCGCCGCTTCTTTCAGCACCTGCTTGCCGCCGTCGGGCAGCTTGAACTTAGCCGGCACGCGGGCCGACAGCTCCACCAGGCGGTAGTCCAGGAAGGGCGTTCGCGCTTCCAGGCCCCAGGCCATGGTCATGTTGTCGACGCGTTTGACCGGGTCGTCCACCAGCATCACCGTGCTGTCCAGGCGCAACGCCTTGTCGACCGCAGCGTCCGCGCCGGGCATCGCAAAATGTTCACGTACGAAGTCGCCAGCGGCGTCATTGGCGGTCAGCCATTTAGGCGCGACGGTGGCGGCGTAGTCGTCGTAACTGCGATCAAAGAATGCCTCGCGGTACGCCGCATACGGGTCGCTGGCGCCGTCCACCTGCGGGTACCAGTGGTAACCGGCGAACAGCTCATCGGCGCCCTGGCCGCTCTGCACCACCTTGCAGTGCTTGGCCACTTCCCGCGACAGCAGGTAGAACGCGATACAGTCATGACTGACCATCGGCTCGCTCATGGCGCGGAAGGCAGCTGGCAGTTGCTCGATGATCTCGCTTTCGGCAATCCGCAACTGATGATGGCGCGTGCCGTAGTGCTTGGCGATCAGGTCCGAATACTGGAACTCGTCGCCGCGTTCGCCACCGGCGTCTTCAAAGCCGATGGAGAAGGTCGACAGGTCTTCCACGCCGACTTCGCGCAACAGGCCGACGAGCATGCTCGAATCCACACCACCGGACAGCAACACGCCGACATCCACCGCGGCACGTTGGCGGATGGCCACGGCTTCGCGGGTGCTGTCCAGCACGCGGTCGGTCCAGTCTTCCAGCGTCAGGTGTTTTTCGTCCTCACGCGGGCCGTAGGGCAGGGTCCACCAGGTTTTCTGCTCGGTCTTGCCGCTGGCGTCGATGCGCATCCAGCTGGCTGGTGGCAGTTTTTCAATGCCCGCCAGCAGGGTGCGCGGGGCCGGCACCACGGCGTGGAAGTTCAGGTAATGGTTCAGCGCCACGGGGTCGAGGATCGGGTTGATGTCGCCGCCCTTGAGCAATGCCGGCAACGCCGAGGCAAACCGCAGGCGCTGGCCGGTGCGCGACAGGTACAGCGGCTTCACGCCGAGACGGTCACGGGCGATGAACAGGCGCTGGGTGTCACGCTCCCAGATGGCAAAGGCAAACATGCCGTTGAGCTTGGGCAGCAGGGCTTTGCCCCAGGCGTGATACCCCTTGAGCAGCACCTCGGTGTCGCCACCGGAATAGAAGGCGTAGCCCAGGGCTTCCAGCTCTTCTCTCAATTCCGGGAAGTTGTAGATGGCGCCGTTGAAGGCCAGGGACAGGCCCAGGTGGGCGTCGACCATCGGTTGGGCCGAGCCGTCCGACAGGTCCATGATTTTCAGGCGTCGGTGGCCCAGGGCAATCGGCCCTTGGGCGTGGAAGCCCCAGGCGTCGGGGCCACGGGGGGCCAAATGATGGGTGATGCGCTCAATCGCAGCCAGGTCGGCAGGTTGGGCATCGAAACGTAATTCTCCAGCTAATCCGCACATAAATTCCTTACCGGTTTTTCCGTTGGGGAGGGGTCAACACTCAATACGCCCCGAAGGGCGCGTACCCAGAAACTGACCCAGTGCTATCCGTGGAGTTTTAGACCGATAAGTTATAAGGCAAATAGCCGTAACCTTCTGTTGGTCGGTCTTTGTCTGGCGGGGGCTGCGGCGACATGGCGGTAAATAACGCCAGTTTGCATGGAAAATCCGGGTTGATCGGCTGGCTCAATGCGGGGTTATTCGAATCTGTTTTCCGGCACTTCGCGCTTATCGTGATCCACCATTATCAAACGCAAAGGAAGACGTTGCTGATGGCGCAAGAACGCGAATCACGGGATGCCGAAAACACCGTGAGCCCGGCTGAAATGGAAGCCGCCCTGCTGGAAATGACCGGTGATCTGGGCAAGGCAAGAGTACTGCAAGCCACCCTCCCACAATGGCTGCTGGGGGCCAAACCCATTACGTTGCAGGCGATCGAACGCACCCATCGGGACGGGCGGGAGACGTACCAGCGGGCGCAGCAGGTGTTTGAACGCCTGCGGCCGCTCGACAGTTTTTGCATCAAGCAGCTGCAAGCCTTTTTGCTGAGCAAGGGGGTGACTGGCGTGGATGTAGAACGTGACAAGCTGGAGCTGCCCAAACGCAGCTTGTCGGGCGTTGGCATAGACCTGGGTGGCGCCCTGCAAGCCACTGTTACCCTTGAAACACTGAGCCTGGTGCAGGCGGCCATGCGCAATTTTTCCGAGGACCAGGCTCAACCTGGCGGCCTGTCGGCTTCGGCGCTGTTGCGCAGTGCGGCTACCGGGCAGGCGATCGTCGGTATGACGGTGAACGAGTTTGTCGGGTATTGCCGTGAGCTGGATCTTGGCTGTGCGTACCAGGCCCATATACGCAGCGTTTTTAACCTGCGCGATCCGGGCGCCATCACCCCGGGTTTCAACCCGGTTGCCGTGGACCTTGGCGAGTCTAAATGCCTTGATCTGCAGATTGACCTGCATATCGCCTATGCCAAGGGGTATCTCAGCGAGCCGACTTACACCTGGTTGCTCAACGTGATCAAGGCTGACCAGCCGGCAGATGAGTCGCTGCATGCGATGCCGGAGGGTGAGTCGTGGGTCTGGCAAGGCCTGAATATTGATGGTGCCTGCCTGTGGAGTGTCATGCTGTTCAGCGCAGAGCCTTATGGCCAGTTACCTGCCAAGGAGTTTGTGGTCTACATGCCTAACGAACCGCTGCGACCGTGGTACGAATACGCCTGTCTGGAGGAATTCACGTCCTATTTGAGCCTGATGTTGCGGGCGCAGTCTTATCGAAAGGCATTGGGTGCTTATCTGGACGAGTCTGAGCGCCTGGCGTTTTTCCAGCGCTACGAGGAGAAGCATCAGGTTGGCCCTTTGCGGGTGATTCCGGTGCAGGTACGCGTATCTGAGTTTCAGTTTCAGGCCTGTCTCGGCAAGCTCCAGCTCGACGCGCAGGTGCTGGCTGTACCCAAGGCCCAAGTGGACGAAGACGCCTGGCAGCGACGCTTGCAAGCTTATCTGGATATCGGGCTGAACCTGCTCAACGTCGCCGGGTTTGTGGTCCCGGTACTCGGCCAGTTGATGATGGGCGTGGCAATCGGTCAACTGCTAGGCGAGGTGTTTGAAGGGGTCGAGGATTGGGCCCATGGCGACAAGGACGAAGCGCTTGGGCACCTCTTCAACGTGGTGGAAAATATCGCAGGCATGATGCTGTTTGCTGCCGGCGGAAAAGTTGTCGGCACCCTCAAGCGCCAGCTCACGGGCTCTTCGCAGTTTTTTGAAAAAGTCGAACCCATCGCTCTGCAGGATCAGCGCCAGAGGCTGTGGCGCTCACGGCTGGCGCCCTACAGCCAGCCTTCGGAGATTTTCCAGCGGGGCTGGCGGGCCGACGCAAGGGGCATTTATCAGGTCAACGGGAATGCCTACGTAAATATCGACGGGGCGCTTTATGCGATCAGCTTCGACCCGGCCTTAGGCAAGTGGCGTGCCCTGCACCCGCAGCGGCCTGAGGCTTGGCGCCCACCGCTGGAACATAACGGGCAGGGCGGCTGGCAGCACGCATTCGAGCGCCCGCGAAATTGGCATTCGCCCCTGTATAACCTGGGGCGGATCGACCCCGCCCTGATCGCGATGCCGACAGATCAATTGAACAGCCTCGCGACCATCACCGAGCTGGAACTGGCCGATGTGCAACATCTTGCCACGGAGCATGAAGCGTTGCCCGAGCGGGTTCAAAACGCCGTGGCGCGCTTGCGCCTGCACCATAAACTCGGCGAGTTGCGCTACGGTCTAGAGCATAACGTGCACCCCGACGCTTCGACCGCCCGCGCGCAAATGCTTGCTTTGCCTTTGATGCCAGGATGGCCTCAGGGGCGTTTTTTTGAAGTGCTCGACGAGCAGGACAATTTGCTCGAAAGCCTGTCGCACCTTGCCCCTCTGGACTATGAAGACATGAGCATTCATATCACCGAGCAACAGCTCAGGGATGGCCAGGTGATGGAGGTGTTGTTGCAAGCCCTCAGCGCTGAAGAGCGTGCTCACTTGCTGGGGGAAACGGTTGAGCTGGAGCAGGCACCTGCGCTGCTTCGCAAACGGCTGCTGGAGACGGTCGACACCCGGCATGCGGCGGTGCACCGTCGCCTGTATGAGGATTACGAAGGCATTGCCCGCGGTGAACTGGTGCCCTTGGTCGCGCGGTTTCCCCAGTTGCCACGTCGAGTGGCCTGGGAGCTGGCCACCAACGCCCGCACGGTGGATCGCAAGATCCTGCGCGAGAGTGGGCGCGTGCCGTTGCACCTGGCCCGCAAGACCCAGCTTGCCCTGGACCAGTTACACGAGGACCAGGCGCTGATGGGGTTGTATTGGCCATCGCTGGCCAACGAGGGGACGCGCCGTATTGCGCTGGGTGCCCTTGAGCGTTTGCAGGGCTGGCCGCAGGACTTGGCGTTCCAGGTGCGTGAGGGGCGCTTGGACGGGCGCTTGCTTGACCAGGTGGGGCCTGCCGACGCGTCCGTGCGACGCACCATTGTCCAGTCTGCCGAAGGGTTCCAGGCTTTTGACGGTCAGGGGCACGACCTGGACGCGTTGGCCAGCGGCCCGGATGGCTTGTACCAGGCCATCGTGGACTGCCTGTCGCGTTCCCAGCGCGCCACCTTGCGGCTGGTGGGCACCCAGACTGGCAGCCGTTTACGCGGCCAGTTGAGGTTCAAGTCCCAGGATGAAAGGTACCGCGTGAAGGGCTACCTGTGGCCCGAGCGGGGCATGCCTGAAGCGGCGCCGTCATCGTGTGTCCAGGCACAGGTAGGCCCACCTGCAACGCATCCGCCGGCGCTGGTGCACAAGCTGAAAAAGCTGTACCCGCTGTTGAGCGACCTGGAGATCTCCCGGCTTATCGAAGGCGCGGGCCACGATCACTTGTCCAGGGCGACGAAGGTGGAAGCCCTTGAACATGATTTTTCGTCACTACGCCGTGCGCTGAAAACCTGGAGTCATCAGAAGCCAGCGGGTAACGCCGAGGCCATTGCGCCGTGGGACCACCATCTCAGCCGGCGGCAGGCCACGAAATTGATCGAGCAATGCTGGCGGCACATGATCGTGGCGCGTGACGAGCGCGGCCTGCGTGTACCGAGCCTGGAACTCGACGGCATGCTGTTGGGAGGCTTGCCCACGTTGCCGTCGAACATTCAATTCGATCATGTTCAGCGCTTATCCCTGCGAAACATGCGCCTGGACGATGGCGTTGCTTACTTTCTCAAGCACTTCAATGGCTTGCACACCCTCGACCTGACGCAGAATCACATCACCCGACTGCCCGAGGTACTCGGTCATATGCCGCAGCTCACGCGCCTGCACATGGCAAACAACCAGCTGCAATTGACCGAACACAGCCTTCGCAAGCTGGCTGAATTGCGCAACCTGCGCTCGCTGAACCTGAGCGACAACCCGCTGCTGGATGTACCGCACGTGGGCAAAATGCTTGATCTGCGCGAGCTGCTGTTGCGCAACTGCAAGCTCAGTGACTTTCCTGAGGAATGCGCTCGGTTACCGTGGCTTGAACAGGTAGATTTGCGCCAGAACGAAATCAAGGTATTGCCTGACTGGCTGTTCAACATGCCCCGACGGTTTACCAGCGTGTTCAATTTACGCCTCAACCCGTTGTCATTCGCCAGCCAGCGGGCGCTCAAGAGTTATCGACGTTCTATTGGCACGGGCATGGGGTTTCTAGAGGACGACCTTGCGCGCCTGAGTGAGCAGAAAGCCCGCGAGCTATGGCTGTGTGAGAGGGGCGTGAGCGATTACGCTGAAAAGGACCGGGTGTGGAGAGGGCTCGTGGATGAGCCGGGTTCCGACGGTTTGTTCAAGTTGCTCGCGGAATTGGGCGGCACCGCCGATGCGCGCTTTGTGCGTGAAGACCTCGATCGGCGCGTGTGGGGTGTGTTGATGGCCGCCGCCAACGACGAGGATTTACGCGAGCAGGTGTTCCAGCGCGCCGCGACACCCCTGCGTTGTGATGACGCGGCGGCCAGCAGTTTCAGCGCCCTGGAGGTCCTCACGGAGATCAGCGACGCCACGCGCTTGATTGAAGGGCGGGTGCTGACCGCCAAACCGCTATTGAAGCTTGCCCGGGGCTTGTTCCGACTGGACCAGTTGGAAAACATCGCACGGCGTCACAGCGACAGTAACCCCGCGGTGGACCCACTGGAAGTCAGCCTCGCGTACCGTACCGGGCTGGTTGATCGCTTCCACCTGCCCGGCCAACCCTTGCACATGCGCTTTGCACGCCTGGGCGGTGTGACGACCAGCGCGCTGGACTCTGCCGAGGCACAGGTCAAGGCGGCGGAGCTGTCACCCAGCCTGTTGAATTACCTGGTGGAATTGCCGTTCTGGAATGACTACCTCAAGCGTACCTTCAACAGCCGATTCGAGCGTTTGAATGTGCCCTATAGCCAGCGCGTGAACACCGTGTTCGACCAAAGCCTGACGTTGAGTGACGTCGATTATCGTGACCAGATGAACCTGATCCTGGGCGAGCAGGAACAGGCGCAAGCGGCGGAAATCCGGCGCCTGAGCGAGGATGCCTTGCGCTTTGATGAGCTGGGTATCTGTCCGCTGGCCTGAAGATAATCAGCCCGTCTTCCCACGGATCAACGCACGCACGGCAAAGCGGTTCGGGTGGCAGGCCTCGGCGACACTGGCGGCCACGGGCAGCGGTTCATCATTGATCCAGGCTGCCAGCAACTCGCCGCACAACGGCGCGGTGATCAGGCCACGTGAGCCGTGACCGCTGTTGACGTACAGCCCGTCGAGCCAGGGGCAGGGGGTGTCCGGTACTTGCCGGGCGTCCTTGCGCAGCACGCCGTAGGCCTGGTCAAACGCCTCGCGATCCGCCAGCGGGCCGACGATGGGCAAGTAGTCCGGGCTGGTGCAGCGAAAGGCGGCACGGCCCTGCAGGATCGTCGGGTCCAGCGTTTCGGCCTGCAGGCGCTCGGCCAAGTCTGCCGAGATGTCCTGGAGCAGCGCCAGGTTGCCGGCGTGCTCGGCGGCCGTGGGCGTGAGGTCATCGCTCTTGAAGTCGAAGCTGGCGCCCAGCGTGTGCTCGCCCAGGCGCGGCGGTGCCACATAACCTTCGGCACACACCACCGTGGTGAGCGCTGCGCTGTCAGCGGTTTGCGGCAGGCGGGTGATCTGCCCACGAATGCGCTTGAGGGGCAGGTCGGCAAATCGCTGGACCTCGGCGGCGCCGGCCAGTACCACCACGGCGGCGCTGGCCAACAGGCGATCACCGTCCCAGGCTTGCCAGTGGTCATCGACTTTGCGCAGGTCGAGTACCTCATGGTGCGGCAGCACGCTGATACCGGGCTGACCGGCTTGCCATTCACACAGCGCGGGCGGGTGCACCCAACCGCCTTCGGGGAAGAACAGGCCGCCGTGCGCCAGGACGATACCGGCTTTGGCCTGGGCCTGCTCGCGGTCGAGCAGGTGCAACAGGTCGGGTGCGAATGCCTCGGCAAGTTGGGCCTGGCGCTGGCCTTCCTTGGCATCGAACGCCAGTTGCAGCACGCCGCAGCCATCCCAGTCCACACCGCGGTGCAGGTGTTCCAGCAGGCGACGGGTATAACCGAAGCCCGCGACGATCAGTTGCGACAGCGCCGTGCCATGGGCTGACAGCTTGAGGTACAGCACGCCCTGAGGGTTGCCCGACGCTTCCTGGGCCAATGCCGGGTGGCGCTCCAGAATGCTTACCCGCCAACCGCGTGCTGCCAGGCTGGCGGCACTGGCGCAACCGGCCAGGCCCCCGCCGATGACCAGCGCATGGCGTTCGCCTTGGGGCGCAGGCGGTCGTGCGAACCACGGCTTGGCCTGAGGCGGCGCTGGAGTATCGGCCGGCCAGCCGAGGAATTCGCCGCGCAGGATCTCCCACTTGTGGCCGATGCCGGGCGTGCGCTTCATCTTGAAACCGGCAGCGTTGATCAAGCGGCGAACCCAGCCGGTGCTGGTGAAGGTGCTGATGGTCGAGCCGGGGGCTGCGAGGCGCGCCAGTTCGGCAAACAGCTCGGCGGTCCACATCTCGGGGTTTTTGGCCGGGGCGAAACCATCGAGAAACCAAGCGTCGATGTGCGCGTCCAGTTGCGGCAATTGCTCCAGCACGTCGCCGATCAACAGGGTCAGGGTCACGCGGCCGTTATCCAGCACCAGGCGTTGGAAGCCTTGGTGAATGGCAATGTACTGCACCAGCAATTGCTCGGCGAAGGGTTGCAGCTCGGGCCAGAGGGCGAGGGCGCGTTGCAGGTCGGGGTGGCTCAGCGGGTATTTCTCCACGCTGACAAAATGCAGGCGCGCGCCGGTCACCGCGTGTTGCTCAAACAACTGCCAGGCACACAGGAAATTCAACCCGGTGCCGAACCCTGTTTCGCCAATCACCAAGCGCCCGCCCGCCGGCAGGGCGGCAAAACGCTCCTGCAAACGGTTCTGTTCGAGGAACACATAGCGGGTTTCTTCAAGGCCCGATTGGTCGGAAAAGTACACATCGTCGAACACCCGCGAGTGCGGGCGACCTTGTTCATCCCAGTCAAGCTGGGCGTGGGTGATGGGGTTCATGGGCGGCTCGGCAAAATCAAGGCGGCCATTCTAGCCGATCAATGGGCTTTGAATTGACCCACGGCAAGCGTGGGTGGAATTTCCTCCCGCGTGTTGTTGCCCAATCCGCTAGTCTTGATCCATCTTCACACGGAGCTGCCCATGTTCGAATCCGCCGAAATCGGTCACGCCATCGACAAAGACACCTACGACGCCGAAGTGCCGGCGCTGCGCGAAGCCCTGCTGGAAGTGCAGTACGAGCTGCAGCAGCAGAAGCGCTTCCCGGTGATCATCCTGATTAACGGTATCGAAGGCGCCGGCAAGGGCGAGACCGTCAAGCTGCTCAATGAATGGATGGACCCGCGCCTGATCGAGGTGCGCACCTTCGACCAGCAGACCGACGAAGAACTGGCCCGCCCACCGGCGTGGCGCTACTGGCGGCAGCTGCCGGCCAAGGGGCGCATGGGCATCTTTTTCGGCAACTGGTACAGCCAGATGCTGCAAGGCCGGGTGCACGGGCAGATCAAGGACGCACGCCTGGACCAGGCCATTGCCGGCGCCGAACGCCTGGAAAAAATGCTCTGCGATGAAGGCGCGCTGATCTTCAAGTTCTGGTTCCACCTGTCCAAGAAACAGATGAAGGCACGGCTCAAGGCCCTGGCCGACGACCCGCTGCACAGCTGGCGCATCAGCCCGCTGGATTGGCAGCAATCGGAGACCTACGACAAGTTCGTGCACTTCGGTGAGCGCATCCTGCGCCGCACCAGCCGCGACTATGCGCCTTGGCATGTCATCGAAGGTGTGGACGCCCATTATCGTGGGCTTACCGTGGGCAAGCTGCTGCTGGAAGGCCTGCAGAATGCTCTCAAACTGCCAAAGGGCAAGGCCAGCGGCATGAACCCGGCGCCGCTGATTGCGTCGGTGGACAAAAAGAGCCTGCTCGACAGCCTGGACATGACCCTGCGCCTGGAGAAGGACGACTACGAAGAACAGCTGATCACCGAGCAGGCGCGCTTCTCTGGCCTGATGCGCGACAAGCGCATGCGCAAGCACGCCTTGGTCACCGTGTTCGAAGGCAACGATGCGGCGGGCAAGGGCGGGGCGATTCGCCGGGTGGCGGCGGCGCTGGACCCGCGCCAGTACCACATCGTGCCGATTGCCGCGCCGAGTGAAGACGAGCGTGCCCAGCCTTACTTGTGGCGCTTCTGGCAGAAGATCCCGGCGCGGGGCATGTTCACGGTGTTCGACCGCTCCTGGTACGGCCGCGTGCTGGTGGAGCGCATCGAAGGCTTCTGCACCCCGGCCGACTGGATGCGCGCCTATGGCGAGATCAACGACTTCGAGGAGCAACTACGCGATGCCGGGGTGATCGTGGTCAAGTTCTGGCTGGCCATCGACAAGGACACCCAACTGGAACGTTTCCAGGCTCGCGAGGAGATTCCGTTCAAGCGTTTCAAGATCACCGAAGACGACTGGCGCAACCGCGACAAATGGGACGACTACCGCGCGGCCGTCGGCGACATGGTCGACCGCACCAGCACCGAAGTGGCGCCCTGGACCCTGGTGGAGGCCAACGACAAGCGCTGGGCGCGGGTCAAGGTCTTGCGCACCATCAACCTGGCGCTGGAAGAGGCGTTCGCCAAATCCGACAAGCACGACAAGAAGAAAAAGAAATAACCCGTGGCCCGTCATCATGGGTTTGCATATCCGGGGTGAATGATCATCGCGGTTGGCGGGATCGGGATCTATCCTCGATCCATCTCCTGACAACCACAAGATCGAGGTAGCCCATGCGTGAAGTAGTGATCGTCGACAGCGTGCGAACCGGCCTGGCCAAGTCCTTTCGCGGCAAGTTCAATCAGACACGCCCGGATGACATGGCGGCCCATTGCGTCAACGCGTTGCTCACCCGCAACGGCATTGACCCGGCGACGGTGGAGGACTGCATCGTGGGTGCCGGCTCCAACGAAGGCGCCCAGGGCTACAACATCGGGCGCAACGTGGCGGTGCTCTCGCAATTGGGCACCGGTACGGCCGGGATGACCCTCAATCGTTTCTGCTCTTCGGGGCTGCAAGCGATTGCCATTGCGGCCAACCAGATTGCCTCGGGGTGCAGCGATATCATCGTTGCCGGCGGTGTGGAATCCATCAGCCTGACCATGAAAAGCGTCAACACCGATAACCTGATCAACCCGCTGCTTAAAGAGCAGGTGCCGGGTATCTACTTCCCCATGGGCCAGACCGCCGAGATTGTCGCGCGCCGCTACAACGTCAGCCGCGAAGAGCAGGACCTGTACGCCCTGCAAAGCCAGCAGCGCACGGCCCAGGCCCAGGCCGATGGCTTGTTCAACGATGAAATCGTGCCCATGGCCGTCAAGTACAAGGTCGAGGACAAGAACACCGGCGCCGTGCAAGTGCTCGACGGCGTGGTGGATCGCGATGACTGCAACCGCCCCGACACCACCCTGGCCAGCTTGCAGGGCTTGAAGCCCGTGTTTGCCGAAGACGGCTCGGTGACGGCGGGCAACTCTTCGCAATTGTCCGACGGCGCTTCGATGACGTTGGTCATGAGCCTGGAAAAGGCCCTGGCCCTGGGGCTCAAGCCCAAGGCGTTTTTCCGGGGCTTTACCGTGGCCGGCTGTGAGCCGGACGAGATGGGCATCGGTCCGGTGTTTTCGGTGCCCAAGCTGCTCAAGGCCAAGGGCTTGCAGGTGGCGGACATCGACCTGTGGGAGCTCAACGAAGCGTTCGCGTCCCAGTGCCTGTATGCGCGTAACCGCCTGGAGATCGACAACGCCAAGTACAACGTCAACGGCGGCTCGATTTCCATTGGCCACCCGTTCGGCATGACCGGTTCGCGGCAGGTGGGGCACCTGGTGCGTGAGTTGCAACGGCGCAACCTGCGCTACGGCATCGTCACCATGTGCGTGGGCGGCGGCATGGGCGCGACCGGATTGTTCGAAGCGGTGCGTTGATCCGTTCCTGACGAAACCGGATCAAATTGTGGGAGCTGGCTTGCCTGCGATAGCGGAGTGTCAGACCAGAATACGTTGGCTTCAAACCGCTATCGCAGGCAAGCCAGCTCCCACATTTGATTTGCGTAATGCTGAAAAAAACGCTCGCCAGCGCCCCCCTTAGTCCCCCTAGAATGCCCCTTCCACTTCCTCTGGCATCTGGGGCATTCATGCACATCTCTTCCGGCCGCTGGGTCTACGGCTTTTGCTTGACCCTGCTGACCGCACTGCTCTGGGGCATCCTCCCAGTGAAACTCAAACAGGTCCTGCAGGTGATGGACCCGATCACCGTGACCTGGTTTCGCCTGATCGTCGCTGGCAGTTGCCTGTTCATCTACCTGGCACTCACCAAACGCCTGCCCAGCCGCAAGGTGCTCGGGCCCAGAGGCGGTTGGCTGGTAGGCATGGCGGTGTGCGGCCTGGTGGGCAACTACGTGCTGTACCTGGTAGGCCTGAAAATGCTCAGCCCTGGCACCGCGCAGCTGGTGGTGCAGATGGGGCCGATCTTCCTGATGATCGCCAGTGTCTTTGTGTTCAAGGAGCGTTTCAGCCTGGGGCAAGTAGCCGGGTTGGTGGTGCTGGTCGTGGGGTTCGGCCTGTTCTTCAACCAGCGCCTTGAGGAAATGCTGACTTCGTTGGGCACCTACACCGCCGGTGTGTTGACCATCCTGCTCGCCACCACCATCTGGGTGTTTTACGCCCTGGGCCAGAAGCAATTGCTGACGGTGTGGAATTCGCTGCAGGTGATGATGGTGATCTACCTGTCGTGCGCCGTGTTGCTCACGCCCTGGGCCCACCCTCTGGAAGCCCTGGACCTCAGCCCGCTGCAAGGCTGGCTGTTGCTGGCGTGTTGCATGAATACCCTGGTGGCCTACGGCGCATTCGCCGAAGCTCTGGCCCACTGGGAAGCCTCGCGGGTGAGCGCCACCCTGGCCCTTACGCCGTTGGTGACCTTTGTCGCCGTGGCGCTGGCCGCCTGGCTGTGGCCGGACTTTGTGCAGGCCGAAGAGATCAACGCCCTGGGCTATGCCGGGGCGTTGGTGGTGATGCTGGGGTCAGCGACCGTGGCGCTGGCACCGTCGCTGATTGCCGGGCTCAAGGCCCGGCGTGTGCGCATGGCGTCTTAATTGCCCAGCATGTTTTCCGGGCGTACCCACTGGTCGAACTCTTCGTCCGTGAGGTAGCCCAGCTCCAGGGCGGCTTCGCGCAGCGTCAGCCCCTCGGCATAGGCTTTCTTGGCAATCTCTGCCGACTTGTCATAGCCGATATGCGGGTTGAGCGCAGTCACAAGCATCAGCCCGCGCTCCAGGTGTTCGGCCATCTGCCCAGCGTCGGGCTCAAGCCCGGCCACGCAATGCTCCTGGAAGTTATTGCAGCCGTCCGCCAGCAAGCGGATCGACTCCAGCAGGTTGTGGATGATCACTGGCTTGTACACGTTCAACTGCAAGTGTCCCTGGCTGGCAGCCATGCCGATGGTCACGTCATTGCCCAGTACTTGGCAGGCCAGCATCGACAGTGCTTCGCATTGGGTAGGGTTGACCTTGCCCGGCATGATCGAGCTGCCCGGTTCGTTGGCCGGCAACTTCACTTCGGCCAGCCCCGCGCGTGGCCCGGAGCCCAGCAGGCGCAGGTCATTGGCGATTTTCATCAGGGCCACCGCCAGGGTTTTCAGCGCGCCGTGCAGGGTCACCAGGGGTTCGTGGCCGGAGAGGGCGGCGAACTTGTTCGGCGCCGTGACGAACGGAAAGCCTGACAACGCAGCCAATTCGGAGGCAATGGCCTCGCCAAACCCGTGGGGCGCATTGAGCCCGGTGCCCACGGCGGTGCCACCCTGGGCCAGTTCGCACACGGCGGGCAGGGCGCTGCGGATCGCGCGTTCGGCGTAATCCAGTTGGGCAATAAAGGCAGAGAGTTCCTGGCCGAAGGTGATGGGCGTGGCGTCCATCATGTGGGTGCGGCCGGTTTTTACCAGGGTCATATGGCGCGCGGCCAGCTCGGCCAGGCCACCGGAAAGCGTGGCGATGGCCGGCAGCAAGCGCTGGTGCACGGCCTGCACGGCGGCAATGCTCATGGCCGTGGGGAAGCAGTCGTTGGAGCTTTGCGAGCGGTTCACATGATCGTTAGGGTGCACCGGGCTCTTGCCGCCACGGGTCTTGCCCGACAGCTCGTTGGCGCGGCCGGCGATCACTTCGTTGGCGTTCATGTTGCTCTGGGTGCCGCTGCCGGTCTGCCACACCACCAGCGGGAACTGGTCGTCATGCTGGCCTGCGAGCACTTCGTCGGCGGCCTGTTCGATCAGGCGGGCGATGTCGGCGGGCAGGTCGCCATTGCGGTCGTTGACCCGTGCGGCGGCTTTCTTGATCAGGGCCAGGGCGTGCAATACCGCCAGGGGCATGCGCTGTTCGCCGATGGCGAAATTCACCAGCGAACGTTGGGTCTGGGCGCCCCAGTAAGCGTCATCCGGGACATGGACTTCTCCCAGGCTGTCGGTTTCGATACGGCTCATCGGGCACACTCCTTCAGGTCTGTTTGCGCAGTTTAGGCCGTGATCGACCGGGTGGGTTCCCTAAAAGACTTTTCATCGGGCAATCCAGGCCCGACAAGGCTCGGGGTTGAGCCATAAGGTTTTTTAGGCGCAGAATGGGCGCCCTTGGGGTCTTACCTCGCCTGCTAGAAAAGGAAACTCGATGACTCGTCTTCGTGCCATCTGTACCGCGGTTGCTCTGGTTTGCGCCAGCGGCCAGGTTTTTGCCGATACCGCCAGCCACAACGCCAGTGCCGAAGCCTTCCTTACCCTGGCCCATGCCGACAAGCTGGGTACCCCGGTGTACATGCAAGTGCAGCAAATGTTCGCCCAGCGTTTCGAACAGACCAAGGCGCCTGCCGCCAAGCAGTCCGTACTGGACAGCTACCAGGCCAAGGCCAACGCCGCGCTGGACCAGGCCATTGGCTGGCCGAAGCTGAAGCCGGACATGGTCAAGCTCTACACCAGCAACTTCAGCGAATCCGAGCTCAAGGACCTGGTTGCGTTCTACCAGTCGCCACTGGGCAAGAAAGTCCTGGAAAAAATGCCGCAGCTGACCCAGCAATCGGCCCAGATGACCCAGGCCAAGCTGGAAAGCGCCGTGCCGGTGGTGAACAAGCTGCTGGAAGACATGACCAACGAGCTGACGCCTAAAGCCGCCGCTCCGGCCAAGAAGAAGTAAGCAGGAATGACCATGCAACAGCGTATCGAAACGGCGCTTGCCGCCCTGGGCACCGACCACTTGAGCGTGCTGGACGAAAGCCACATGCACAGCCGTGGGTTGCAGACCCACTTCAAGGCCGTGCTGGTCAGCCCGCAGTTCGAGGGGCTCAACCGCGTCAAGCGCCACCAGAAGGTCTACGCCACCCTGGGTGACCTGATGAGCGAGTTTCATGCGCTGGCGCTGCATACCTACACGCCTGAAGAATGGGCGAAAATCGACGCAGCCCCGGCCTCGCCGACCTGCGCCGGCGGGCATGACTGACGCACGGGTGTCTCTGGCACCGGGCATTTGTTAGAATCCGCAACGCGCCGCTTAGTCGGCGCGTTTTTTTTGCATCCGGTTCACCCCTTACGAGGGTAGCCACCTGGAGAAAACACCCATGACTCAACCGATTGTCGTGGCGGCACTGTATAAGTTCGTCACCCTCGAAGATTACGTCGCCCTGCGCGAGCCACTGCTGCAGGCGATGGTCGACAACGGCATCAAAGGCACCTTGCTGATCGCCGAAGAAGGCATCAATGGCACCGTTTCCGGCAGCCGCGAAGGCATCGATGGCCTGATCGCCTGGCTCAAGACCGACCCGCGCATGGTCGACATCGACCACAAGGAATCCTACTGCGACGAGCAGCCGTTCTATCGCACCAAGGTCAAGCTCAAGAAAGAGATCGTGACTCTGGGCGTCGAAGGCGTCGACCCGAACAAAAAGGTCGGCACCTACGTCGACCCGCAGGACTGGAACGCGCTGATCAGCGACCCGGAAGTACTGCTGATCGACACCCGTAACGACTACGAAGTGTCCATCGGCACCTTTGAAGGCGCAATCGACCCGAAAACCACCAGTTTTCGCGAATTTCCCGACTACATCAAAGCCAACTTCGACCCGGCCAAGCACAAGAAGGTCGCCATGTTCTGCACCGGTGGCATCCGTTGCGAAAAGGCGTCGAGCTACATGCTCAGCGAAGGCTTCGATGAGGTCTACCACCTCAAGGGCGGCATCCTGAAGTACCTCGAAGAGGTGCCGCAGGAAGAAACCAAATGGCAGGGCGACTGCTTTGTGTTCGACAACCGTGTGACCGTGCGCCACGACTTGAGCGAAGGCGACTACGATCAATGTCATGCCTGCCGCACACCGGTGAGCGTCGAAGACCGTGCGTCCGAGCACTATGTGGCGGGCATCAGTTGCCCGCATTGCTGGGATAAGCTGCCGGAGAAGACCCGTCGCAGCGCGATTGACCGGCAAAAGCAGATTGAGCTGGCCAAGGCCCGCAATATGCCGCACCCGATTGGCTTCAACTATAAGCAATCATCTTCCGAGGCCTGACCCATGCCCGCGCGCCTGCTCTATGTGATGGACCCGATGTGTTCCTGGTGCTGGGGTTTTGCCCCGGTGGCCGAGGCGTTGGTGGAGCAGGCCCAGGCGGCCGGCGTGGAACTGCACCTGGTGGTGGGCGGTTTGCGCACCGGCAGTGGTGCGGCGCTGGAGCCGACCACTCGGCGCTACATCCTCGAACACTGGCAGGCGGTCACCGAGGCCACCGGCCAGCCGTTCAAACGCGAAGGCGCGCTGCCTGACGGTTTTGTGTACGACACCGAGCCTGCCTGCCGCGCGATCGTCACCGCACGCAGCCTGGCGCCGGATTGTGCATGGAAGCTGCTGGGGCTGATCCAGCGGGCGTTTTATGTCGAGGGCCGTGACGTGACCCTCGCCAGCGTGCTGGTGGAGTTGGCCGAAGAGGCGGGCATCCCGCGTATCGAATTTGCCGGCGCCTTCGACCGCGCCGAGCAGCATGCCGCCACGGCCGCCGACTTCACCTGGGTGCAGGACCTGGGCATTGCCGGTTTCCCGACGCTGCTGGCCGAGCGCAATGGCCAGCTGGCCTTGCTGACCAACGGCTACCAGCCGTTGTCCGAGCTGTCGCCGCTGCTGGGCCGATGGCTGGAGCGAGCAGCCTGTGCATGACCAGCCTGACCTCACTGAGCAGCCCAAACGTACTGATCGCCTGACCTGGGCGGAAATTCGCCGCCTGGCCCTGCGTCACAAGAAATCCCTGTGGATCGCTAATGGCGTCGCCGTGCTGGCGACCCTGTGCAGCGTGCCCATCCCTCTGCTGTTGCCGTTGCTGGTAGACGAAGTGCTACTCGGCCACGGTGATGCCGCCCTGAAAGTCATGAACCACGCGCTGCCCCTGGGCTGGCAAAAAGCGGCGGGCTATATCGGCCTGATGCTGCTGGTGACCCTGCTGCTGCGCTGCGGCGCGCTGGTGTTCAACGTGGTGCAGGCGCGGTTGTTCGCGCGGTTGGCCAAGGACATCGTCTACCGTATCCGCGTGCGCCTGATCGAACGGCTCAAGCGCATTTCCCTGGGGGAATACGAAAGCCTGGGCAGCGGTACAGTCACCACGCACCTGGTCACCGACCTGGACACGCTGGACAAGTTTGTCGGCGAAACCCTCAGCCGCTTCCTGGTGGCGATGCTTACGCTGGTGGGCACTTCGGCGATCCTGGTGTGGATGCATTGGCAGCTGGCGTTGCTGATCCTGCTGTTCAACCCGCTGGTGATCTACGCCACCGTGCAGTTGGGCAAGCGCGTCAAACACTTGAAGAAGCTGGAGAACGACAGCACGTCGCGGTTTACCCAGGCCCTGACGGAAACCCTCGACGCGATCCAGGAAGTGCGCGCCGGCAACCGCCAGGGCTTCTTCCTCGGGCGCCTCGGCCAGCGTGCCCAGGAGGTGCGTGACTACGCGATCAACTCCCAATGGAAGAGCGACGCATCGAGTCGCGCCAGCGGGCTGCTGTTTCAGTTCGGCATCGACATCTTCCGCGCAGCGGCAATGCTCACCGTGTTGTTTTCCGACCTCTCCATCGGCCAGATGCTCGCGGTGTTCAGCTACCTGTGGTTCATGATCGGCCCGGTGGAGCAACTGTTGAACCTGCAATATGCCTACTACGCGGCAGGTGGGGCGCTGACGCGGATCAACGAGCTGCTGGCGCGTGCCGACGAGCCGCAATATGCCGGCGGTGAAGACCCGTTCATCGGGCGCGAAACCGTCGGTATCGAGGTGCGTGGCCTCAACTTCGGCTACGGCGAAGACCTGGTACTCGACCAGCTGAACCTGGCCATTGCGCCGGGCGAGAAGGTGGCGATTGTCGGTGCCAGCGGCGGTGGCAAAAGTACCCTGGTGCAACTGCTGCTGGGGCTGTACACGCCGCAGGCGGGCAGCATTCGTTTTGGCGGGGCGACCCAGCAGGCAATCGGCCTGGAGACCATTCGCGAGAACGTCGCCGTGGTGCTGCAACACCCGGCGCTGTTCAACGATACGGTGCGCGCCAACTTGACCATGGGCCGCGAACGCTCGGACCAGGCGTGCTGGCAGGCACTGGAAATCGCCCAGCTGGATGCTACCGTCAAGGCATTGCCCCTGGGCCTGGACAGTGTGGTGGGGCGCTCGGGTGTACGTTTTTCCGGCGGCCAGCGCCAACGCCTGGCCATTGCGCGCATGGTCCTGGCCGAGCCCAAGGTAGTGATCCTCGACGAAGCCACCTCTGCCCTGGACGCTGCCACCGAGTACAACCTGCACCAGGCGCTGGCGCGGTTTCTCAGTGGGCGTACTACACTGATCATCGCCCACCGGCTTTCAGCGGTGAAACAGGCTGACCGGGTGTTGGTGTTTGATGGTGGGCATATCGCCGAGGACGGCGACCATCAGCAGTTGATCGCCGACGGTGGCCTGTACGCCAAGCTATACGGGCATTTGCAGCAAGTGCGTTGAGGTTGAGTTTGCAATGGTTTTCTGTGATTAGTACGAGAGTCTCCCCAGGAAATAGCGGCCTTCCTGCTCCTTAATCAAGGCGCGGGCGCTTGAATCGACGCGGTCCGTTTGGTCGGGCCGGGCGAATTCCGCCAAGGCTGTGCTGTCAGGAGCGTTAACCACTCGCCGTTTTTTGGTAGTGCTTGTGCAAGGGACCTCATGAAGCAAAAGCGGACTCTCGGAACGACGTTAAGCACGCCTCGGCTATTGGGCATCGTCTGGCCCTTTATCGCGGTGGTGCTGTTCCAGGCATTATTGGGCTGCGTGAGCCTCTACGTGCTCTCGGCCGTGCGCGGTTATGTGGCGGGCGAAAGCCTGTGGTCCAAGGGCCAGAAAGACGCGATCTACTACCTGACGCTGTACGCCGACAACCGCGACGAAGCCACCTACATCAAGTATCAGCAGGCCATCGCCGTGCCCCAGGGCGGGCATGAGCTGCGCATCGCCCTGGACCATTCCACGCCCGACCTGGCCGCAGCGCGCCTGGGCATTCTCAAGGGCGGCAACCACCCGGACGACGTCTCCAGCCTGATCTGGCTGTACCTCAACTTCCGCCATTTCAGTTACCTGGAAAAAGCCATTGAGCTGTGGACCGTGGGCGACGGCTACCTCGTGCAATTGGATGACCTGGCGCAGACCATGCACCGGGCGATCACGGCCAATCAAGTCAGCAGCGGCGATGTGCGAGAGTGGAAGGCGCGCATTATTGGCATCAACGATGGGGTCACCCCGGCCGCCAAGGCGTTCAGTGATGCATTGGGCGAAGGCTCGCGAGTCATCCTGAGGTTGCTGTTGATCACCAACCTGGCCACCGCCTTGGGCTTGATCGCCCTGGCATTGTTGCGCACCCACAAATTGCTGACCCAGCGCCATGCGTTCGCCGACGCCCTGCAGGTGGAAAAGGAGCGGGCGCAGATCACCCTCGAATCGATTGGCGACGGGGTGATCACTACCGACGTCGATGGCGCCATCGCCTACATGAACCCGGCCGCCGAGGCGCTCACCCACTGGAAGTCAGCCCAGGCCCAGGGCTTGCCGCTGGCGGCGCTGTTCAACCTGCTGGATGAGAACGCCGAGCCTGACGGCTTCACCTTGATCGAGCACATCATCAAGGGCCAGCTCAGTGGTGGCAGCGAGCATTCCAAACTGATCCAGCGCCTGGACGGCAGCACAGTCTCGGTGACCCTGGTGGGCGCGCCGATCCGCAGCGCCGGCAAAGTCAGCGGGGCGGTGCTGGTGCTGCATGACATGACCCAGGAACGCCAATACATCGCCAACCTGTCCTGGCAAGCGACCCACGACGCGTTGACCGGCCTGGCCAACCGCCGCGAGTTCGAGTTCCGCCTGGAGCAGGTGCTGCAGCAGGTGGGGCGTCAGCCGGGCGGTCGGCATGCGTTGATGTTCCTGGACCTGGACCAGTTCAAGCTGGTCAACGACACCTGTGGCCATGCGGCCGGTGATGAGCTGCTGCGGCATATCTGTGCGCTGCTGCAATCGGACCTGCGCGAGGGTGACACCCTGGCGCGGCTGGGGGGCGATGAGTTCGGCATCCTGCTGGAGAACTGCCCGGCGCCGGTCGCGGAAAAGATCGCCGAGAGCCTGCGCCATACCGTGCAGAGCCTGCATTTCGTGTGGAAGGGCCGGCCGTTCATGACCACGGTCAGTATCGGGCTGGTGCATATCTCGCAAGCGCCCACCACTCTGGAAACCTCGTTGCGCGCCGCCGACATGGCCTGCTACATGGCCAAGGAAAAAGGCCGCAACCGCGTGCAGGTCTACCACGCCGATGACTCGGAGCTGTCGTTGCGTTTTGGTGAAATGGCCTGGGTGCAGCGCTTGCACATGGCGTTGGAGGAGAACCGCTTTTGCCTGTATGCACAGGAAATCTCTGCGCTGGGCCACACCGATGGGGGCGACGGCCACATAGAGATCCTGCTGCGCCTGCATGACGAGGCCGGCCGGATCATCCTGCCCGACAGTTTTATTCCAGCGGCCGAACGTTACGGCTTGATGACCTCGTTGGATCGCTGGGTGGTTGAGAACGTCTTCAAGATCATCGCCAACTGTATGCGTGAGCGCCCAGGCCGACCCATGGCGATGTGTGCGATTAATCTGTCAGGTATTACTATTGGCGATGATGATTTTCTCGGTTTTCTGCATGAGAAGTTTCAGGCTTATAACATTCCACCGACGATGATCTGTTTTGAAATAACAGAAACCAGCGCTATAGCGAATTTAGGTAGCGCGATACGATTTATCAATGAACTCAAGGCGTTAGGTTGTCATTTCTCCCTTGATGACTTTTGTGCCGGTATGTCCTCATTCGCTTATCTCAAACATTTACCTGTAGACTTCCTGAAGATCGATGGAAGTTTCGTAAAGGATATGCTGGACGACCCGATTAACCGCGCGATGGTCGAAGTGATCAATCACATTGGCCATGTCATGGGTAAGCGCACAATTGCCGAGTTTGTTGAAACACCGCAAATCGAACAGGCTTTACTTGAGATAGGTGTGGATTACGCTCAGGGTTACCTGATTGAACGACCGCAATTGTTTACCTTTGATAGCTTGCAGTGTCGACCTGTGCGGCCGCAGCCTCTGCTGTTCAAGGCGCCCGGCACATTCCGCTGAAAACTTTGCTGGTCTGTACTATCACACTTAAAAAGGAGCCCTACAGTGATCGACACATTCAACAGAACCGGCCCGCTTATGGAAGCCTCGAGTTACCCCGCCTGGGCGCAGCAATTGATCCAGGACTGTAGCGAGAGCAAGCGCCGAGTTGTCGAGCACGAACTGTACCAGCGCATGCGCGACAACACGCTCAGCGCCAAGACCATGCGCCACTACCTGATCGGTGGCTGGCCCGTGGTGGAACAGTTTGCCTTGTACATGGCACAGAACCTCACCAAGACCAAGTTTGCCCGCCATCCTGGGGAGGATATGGCGCGCCGGTGGCTGATGCGCAATATTCGCGTGGAACTGAACCACGCTGATTATTGGGTGCATTGGGCGCGGGCACATGGTGTCAGCCTCGAAGAACTGCAGGCGCAGAATGTACCGCCTGAGTTGCACGCATTGAGCCATTGGTGCTGGCACACCAGCTCGGCCGATGCGTTGATCGTGGCGATTGCCGCGACCAACTACGCCATTGAGGGGGCCACTGGGGAGTGGTCCGCCGTGGTGTGTTCCACCGGTGTGTACGCGGCAGCCTTCCCTGAGGAAGACCGCAAGCGTGCAATGAAGTGGCTGAAGATGCACGCCCAGTACGACGATGCCCACCCGTGGGAAGCGCTGGAAATCATCTGCACCCTGGCCGGGATGAACCCGAGCAAGGCCCTGCAGGTGGAGTTGCGCCAGGCGGTGTGCAAGAGCTACGACTACATGTACCTCTTCCTGGAGAGCTGCATGCGCCTGGAGAAAGAAAAGGAAAAGACGCCCGTAGCCGTTCGCGAGCGTCAGGCGCGCGTGGCCAGCGAAGCGTGATGTAAGCGTGATGGCGGGGTGCTTACCCCGCCATTGCCAAGCGGTTGCGGCCTTCGCGCTTGGCCACGTACAGCGCGTTGTCGGCGCGGCGCAACAAGCTGTCAGCGGTCTCTGCTGCCAACAAGGTCGAGCAACCCAGGCTCACCGTCAATTCGATCCGCGTACCGTCCGCCCAATAATCCTGGGCTTGTGCCGCCTGGCGCAGGCGCTCACCGACCATCGCCGCCGCTTCCCGGCCGGTGTTCGACAGCAGGATCAGAAACTCTTCCCCGCCAAACCGAAACACCATGTCCACATTGCGCAACTGGCTTTTGATCGCGCCAGCCACGGCGCGCAGCACGTTATCGCCGGCAGCATGGCCGTGGGTGTCGTTGATTTTCTTGAAGTGGTCGATGTCCAGCATCAGCAAAGACAGCGGGCTCAGATGCCGACGTGCCATGTCGATTTCCCGTTGCAGGGTCTGGTCCATGGCGATGCGGTTGCCGGTTTCGGTCAAGGGGTCGCGCAGGGCGCTGCGGGTGGCGGCGCGGTAGAGCAGGGCGTTGCGCATGGGGTACAGCAAGGTGGCCAACAACGATTCGAGCTGCCCGAGTTCTTCTTCGACCAGGCGCTGGTTGCGACGGAAGATCAGCTCGCCCAGGTGCTCGCCTTCATGGCTCAAGGTGTAGCTCACCGAGTGATGGCCGCGATGGCCGAACTCCAGGCGCAGGTCGCTGGCTTCGTGGCGATAATGCAGGGCGTCCAAAGGGACAAGGCGTTGGATCTCGCGGAAAAACAGGCCGAGGATGCGCTCCGGCTCCAGGCTGGTTTGCAAGTGCAGGCCCAATTGCTGGCGCAGTTGAGCGATCGACGCAGGGCGGCGAATGGGGAGGAGGGAAGGCTGACCAAAGCCCAGGCGTTGCAATTTGGCACTGTCGAAGTCAATTGCGTGAGTCTGGGTCGGTGTTTTCATAAGCGATCGGCCTCTAAGCACTTACTGTCTTACAGGCTCGATGAGAGTGGCGAGTGCCAAGCGTCTTACTGTTCCTTCAGTTCCGTAAAACATTGGAAACAGTTTAAACCGCTTTGCCAAGGGTTATAACCCCTGGGTACTGCCGCACGTCTTGTCATCGCTTAACCTGCTTGGAAAAGGTTAGAGCGAGATTCATGCCAAATCGTTTCTCTGAAATAAAACGCCTTATAAATCAAGCGACTGTTTCCAACCTTGAAAACAGCCGCTGAATGGTGACGCCAGTTATTTGGCAACTAAGCGGGCGGCCTTACTGTTTTTGGGGATCGAACTGTTTATCGCGAATAAACAATGCGGGGATCACACCACAAATAAAGTACGCACCGCCCATCACCAGGAAGCCCATGCCGATGGAGCCGTGGGACGCCAGGAAACCGATGGCCGCCGGCGCCACTGCTGCGCCAATACGCCCGATGTTGTAGGCGCCGCCCACTGCCGAACCGCGAAATTTCGCCTCGAAGCTTTCTGTCATGTAGGTAGCGTTCACACCGTAGGGAATCCCGTACAGGAAGCCGAACACTACCAGCATCCACAGGATGTTCTCGGGGCTTTGATACAACACGATCACGGGCAGGAAGATCGCCGTGCCCAGGGCGCCGAAGGCGAACACGGTGCGGCGGCCTAAACGATCTGCCGCAAGGCCGGCGAGGATCTTGCCGAAAATCATCGCGGCATAAGTGCCGACCATGTAGCTGGTCATCGATTTGAAGTTCATCCCCAATTCGCTTTCCAGGTAGGACGGCATCCAGTTGTTCACGCCGTAGTAGCCGAACTGCAGGAAGCCTGCGGTGAGCGCCCACAGCAGAAACATGCGGCTGGCTTTCGGGTCGCTGAAGATCAGCTTGAACATGCCGTCGGGCTTTTTCTGTGTGGCCTGGCGCTTGCCGTTGGCTTTCTCTTTGGCGCGCTCGGCCTGGGCGGTGATCCAGGCCTGGGGTTCTGGTACCAGGCGTTGCATCAGCACCGCCAGGATCACCGGGATGATCGCCACGTAGAACAACCAGCGCCAGCCGTGCTCAGGCAGGATCCAGCCTGCCAGCAGGGTGGCGACGATGTAACCCACCGACCAACCGGCCTGCAGGGTGCCGAGTACGGTGGTGCGATAGCGTGTCGGGACGTATTCGGCCATCAGGGTATTGCACGCCACGTAGAGGGCGCCCAGGCCCAGGGAGGCGAAAAAACGTGTGCTCGCGAACTGCCAATAACTGTGGGTCATGCCCAGCACCGCCGTGCCGACAGAGAACAGCACGATGCTCCACACCACGGTTTTCACCCGGCCGAAACGGTCGCAGGCCCAGCCGCCGTAGATCCCACCGATGGCCATGCCCGCCAGGGTGAAGCTGCCCAGGCTGCCAGCCTCGACGCTGGTCAGGCCAAACTCAGCCTTGAGGCTGCTGAGGCTGTAAGACAGCAACATCAGGTCTGCACCATCGATCAACAGGCCGAGGAAGCAGAAGGCGAACACAACAATCCACAGTTTGCTTTTTGCAGGCGACAACGCGCCCGCCGATGCGGCGACTTCCATAGCGATACCTTGTTTGTAGTTGTTAGGGCATTGGGTATGGGTGAAGCGGTGAAACCTAGCGTTGCGCCGCGCGAATCATGTTGCGGGCAATCACCAACTGCTGGATCTGCGTCGTGCCCTCATACAGGCGGAACAAGCGCACATCCCGGTAGAACCGTTCGATGGCGTATTCGCTGATGTAGCCGGCGCCGCCATGGATTTGCACACAGCGGTCGGCGACGCGGCCGCACATTTCGGTGGCGAACATCTTCGAGCACGAGGCTTCGGTGCCGATGTCCTGGCCTTCATCGCGCTTGCGCGCGGCGTCCAGCACCATGCAGCGGGCGGCGTAGATCTCGGCCTTGCTGTCGGCGAGCATCGCCTGGATTAACTGGAACTCGGCGATCGGTTGGCCGAACTGCTTGCGCTCGATGGCGTAGTGCAGGGCGTCATTCAACATGCGTTCCGCAGCACCGACACTGACGGCGGCGATGTGCAGGCGACCCTTGTCGAGCACCTTCATGGCGGTCTTGAAGCCCACGCCTTCAACGCCGCCGATCAACTGGCTGACGGGTACGCGCACATTGTCGAAAATCACGTCGCTGGTGTGGGCACCTTGCTGGCCCATCTTGTGGTCGCGCTTGCCCAGGGACAGGCCGGGGGTGTCACGCTCAACGATAAATGCGCTGATGCCACCCGAGCCTTTGATCGTCGAGTCTGTGCGTGCCATCACCGTGAAAATGCCGGCGTGGGGTGCGTTGGTGATAAAGCGCTTGGTGCCGTTGATCACGTAGTGGTCGCCATCGCGCACGGCGGTGGTTTTCAGCGAGGCGGCGTCGGAGCCGGAATCGGGTTCGGTCAGGCAGAACGAGCTGAGCAGATCGCCGCTGGCCAGCAACGGCAGGTAGTGCTCTTTTTGTGCGTCGGTGCCGTCTAGCAGGATGCCGATGGAACCGATGCCATTGTTGGTGCCGAAGTAGGAACGGAACGCCGGTGAGGTGCGCCCCAGTTCAAAGGCGATGGTCACCTCTTCTTCCATGGTCAGGCCCAGGCCGCCGTAGGCTTCGGGAATGGTCAGGCCGAACAGGCCCATGTCCTGGAACTGGCTGACGATGTCCGCCGGGATTTCATCGGTCTCGGCGACTTCGTTTTCCCGTGGGATCAGCGCTTCGTCGACGAACTGCGCGATGGCGTCCACCAGGATATGAAGCGTTTGTGCGTCTCGGATCATGTGCATTCCTCAGCGGCCCGTTTGGCGGGCCTGTTATCGTCGATCTGCCGAGGCCATGCACCGGTCCAGCTAGCGGGTGGCGGCCTCGATGTTGTTCACCATGTGCTTGAGGCGTGGGCCGATGTCGTCTTCGAGTTTCTCCCGCGAGAGGTGGAAACTCGGTCCGCCACAGTTGAACGCCAGCAAGCCGTGTTGTGCGTGTCGCAGCGGTACGGCGATGGCGTTGACATCGCGGTGCCACTCACCGATCGACATGCAATAGCCGAAGTCGGTGTAGTCCCGGAAGGCGCGTTCCAGCCCCTTGCGGATGGTTGGCCACTCCTCCAGATGACGCTGGCGGATGTGGTCGAGAATGAACTCCCGCTCGTTTTCCGGCATCGCTGCCAGGCAGGCGCGGCCTGCTGAACTCAAGTGCAACGGCAACCGCGTACCGACCTGGCGGCGCATGGTCATGTTCGCTTCGCCCTGGACCACGTCCAGGTACACCGCATCGAGGCGGTCCCGGGTGGCCATCGCGACGGCGGCCTGGGCGTACTTGGCCATGGTCTCCATCAACGGGTGGGCCACGGCCCGTACCGACAGGTTCGACAACATGGCGTAACCGAAGGCCATCACGCCCACGTCCAGCTGATACCGACCCGACTGCGGCATTTGCTTGAGGTAACCCAAGCGCATCAGGGTGTGGGTCATCCGCGTGATCGTCGGCTTTGGCAGCCCGGTCTTGCGCGCCAGTTCCTGGTTGCCCAGCACACTCTCGCTCGGCGTGAAGCAGCGCAGCAGTTCCAGGCCGCGCGCCAGGGCGGTGACGAACTGGCGGTCCTTGTCTTCCTCCTCATCGCTGTTCATGGGGTCAATCAGCACATGCTCGAAGGCGGTGTTGCCTGCAGGCACTTCGGTGCTGTCCGCATCCAGGTTTCGACGGCGCATGGTAAGCCTCATTTTTTTATAAAATCAACAAAACAAAATAGTATTCCGCACAGCGAAACTAAGCAAATTTTTAAAGTGCGGCTCCAGTGACTGATAAAAACCTTAAAAACAAAGGCTTATAGGCCATTTACAAATGCGTTCGAGTTTTTACGTTTACACCCGCAGAGCCGATACCTATGATTATCGCTAAATACGGAATGTTATTTCGCATAGCGAAACTAATAGCGGTCCAACTAACAAGAACGTTGCAGCAGGAGTGAATGTGACCAGCGCAAACCCATCCGTGGTGACCCTCGACGTCCAGGATAACGGCGTGGCCGTGGTGCGTATCCACCGCCCCGACGTGAAGAACGCCCTCAATGCCCAGGTGCGCGAAGCACTGGCCGAGCACTTTCGTGACTTGGCCAAGCGCCGCGATGTGCGTGCCATCGTGCTCACCGGTGGCGAGCAATTCTTCGTCGCTGGCGCGGACATCAAGGAGTTCGCCAATGCAGGCGCAATCGATATGTACCGCCGCCACACCGAGTACCTGTGGGAAGCCATCAGCCGCTGCCCCAAACCGGTGATTGCGGCGGTCAACGGGTTTGCCCTGGGCGGTGGGTGCGAATTGGCGATGCACTGCGACCTGATTGTGGCCGGCGAGTCGGCGCGGTTTGCCCAGCCGGAAGTGAAGCTCGGCTTGATGCCAGGGGCGGGCGGGACCCAACGTTTGATTCGTGCGGTGGGCAAATTCCAGGCGATGCGCATTGCGCTCACCGGCTGCATGGTCTCTGCGCCGGAAGCCCTGGCCATGGGCATGCTCAGCGAGATGGTCCCCGACCACCAGACACTGCCTCGCGCCCTGGAACTGGCCGCGCAGATCGCCGCCTTGCCGCCCTTGGCGGTGGAGCAAATCAAGGAGGTGATGTTGGCCGGCGCCGACTTGCCGCTGGAAAGCGCCCTGGTGCTGGAGCGCAAGGCGTTCCAATTGCTGTTCGACTCCAAGGACCAGAAGGAGGGCGCCGCCGCGTTCTTCGAGAAGCGCACGCCGCACTATCGGGGGGAATAAGCATGAGCCACACGATCAATACCTTGGGTTTGGTGGGCACCGGCGTCATGGGCGCGGGCATCGCGCAAATTGCAGCTCAGGCGGGCGTGACGGTGCGGTTGTTCGATGCGCGTGAAGGCGCTGCGCAATCGGCACGGGAAAACCTCGGCGCGACCTTCGCCAAGCTGGTGGGCAAGGGCAAGATCAGCCAGGCGGCGATGGACGCGGCACTCGCCAACCTGCAGGTCGCTGGCGTGGTTGATGAACTGAAGGATTGCGACCTCATCGTCGAAGCCATCGTGGAAAACCTCGACGCCAAGCGCGGCCTGCTGCAACAGCTGGAAGGCATCGTCCGCCCGACCTGCATCCTGGCCACCAACACCTCTTCACTGTCGGTCACGGCCATTGCCGCCGGTTGCCAGCACCCCGAGCGTGTGGCCGGGCTGCACTTCTTCAACCCGGTGCCGTTGATGCGTGTCGTGGAGGTGATCGACGGCCTGGCCACCGCGCCTGCCGTCGGCGATGCGCTGCTGGCGCTGGTCGCACGCACCGGCCATCGCGGCGTGCGTGCCAAGGACACCCCCGGTTTCATCGTCAACCACGCCGGCCGCGCCTACGGCACCGAAGCCTTGAAGATGCTCGACGAGGGCATTGCCGAGCGCGGTGATATCGACCGCATCCTGCGCGACGGCGCCGGGTTCCGCATGGGGCCGCTGGAGTTGCTGGACCTGACCGGGCTGGATGTGTCCCACCCGGTGATGGAGTCGATCTACAACCAGTTCTACCAGGAACCGCGCTACCGGCCATCGGCCCTGACCCGGCAGATGCTGGTAGGCGGCCGCCTGGGGCGCAAGGCGGGGCAGGGCTTCTATCACTATGAGAACGGCCAGCTCATCAATGGCCCGCTGCCTCAGCCGGTGCCCACGGTGCAACAGCCACCACCGGTGTGGATCGCCACCGAGAACAGTGACGACTACGAGCGCCTGAGCGCCCTGGTGATCGACCTCGGCGCCCATCTGGAACACGCCGCGCAGCCTTCGCCCCAGGCACTGTGCCTGCTGGCGCCGTACGGCCGTGACGCCACCAGCGCCTGCGTGCGTTTTGATACCGACCCGGCGCGCACCCTGTGCATCGACCTGCTGACGGACCTGTCGCGCCATCGCACCCTGATGCAAAACCCGCTCACATCCCCCGCCATGCGCGACGCGGCCCATGCGCTGTTCGCTGCAGACGGGGCAGGGGTAACGGTGATCGGTGACAGCGTGGGTTTTGTCGCCCAGCGCACCCTGGCGATGGTGGTCAACCTGGCCTGCGATATTGCCCAGCAGCGCATCGCCAGCGTCGACGATATCGACCAGGCGGTGCACCTGGGCCTGGGCTATCCACAGGGGCCGCTAGCCTGGGGCGATGCACTCGGGCCACGGCGCCTCCTTACGATTTTGCAGCGCATGAGCGAACTCACCCACGACCCGCGCTACCGCCCCAGCCCCTGGCTGCGGCGGCGGGCGATGCTGGGCGTTTCCCTGCGCCATGAAGAGCCGACTGCCGGCTGATTTGCCAACCTCACAGGATAAGAACAATGGGTGCTTTGACAGGTTTGCGAGTATTGGATTTAAGCCGTGTGTTGGCCGGCCCCTGGTGTGGGCAAGTGTTGGCGGACCTCGGTGCGGAAGTGGTGAAGATCGAGCGCCCCCAAAGTGGTGACGACACCCGTGGCTGGGGCCCGCCCTGGATGAAGACCGGCAGCGGCGAGTCGTCCGGCGAGGCGTCGTATTATCAGTCGACCAATCGTGGCAAGTTATCCGTGGCCATCGACCTGGCCAGCCCGGAAGGTCAGGAGCTGGTGCGGGCGCTGGCGGCCAGTTCCGATGTATTGATCGAGAACTACAAGGCCGGCTCCCTGGCGCGCTACGGCCTGGACTACGCGACCCTGGCCGAGATCAACCCGCGCCTGGTGTACTGCTCCATCACCGGTTTTGGTCAGACCGGCCCGCGTGCCGAAGAGCCGGGTTATGACTTCATTATCCAGGGCATTGGCGGCTTGATGAGCATCACTGGCGAGCGTGATGACTTGCCGGGCGGCGGTCCGCAAAAAGTCGGCGTGGCGTTTTCCGACCTGATGACCGGCCTGTATTCCACCGTGGCGATCCAGGCCGCGTTGCTCAGCCGCGAGCGCACCGGCGTCGGCCAATACATTGATATGGCGTTGCTGGATGTGCAGGTCGCCACCTTGGCCAACCAAAGCATGAACTACCTGGCCTCGGGCAAGGTGCCGCAGCGCTACGGCAATGCCCACGCCAATATCGTGCCGTACCAGGTGTTCCGCGCCGCCGACCGCGACTTCATTATTGCCTGCGGCAACGACAGCCAGTTTATCGCCCTGTGCCAGAGCATCGGTTTGCCGCATTTGCCGGATGACCCGCGCTTTCGCCGCAATGCCGACCGCGTGGCTCACCGTGAAGAGATCGTGGCGTTGCTCTCGGCGCACTTCCTCGGGCGCAGCGCCGATGAATGGGTGGCCTGCATTCACGCTTCAAAAGTGCCGGTGGGGGCGATCAACTCCATTGCCCAATCCCTGGAAGAGCCCCAGGTGATTGCGCGCAATTTGATGGTGAAGATCCCCCACCCGCAGAACCCGGACTTCGCCATGGTCGGCAGCCCGATCAAGATGTCCGGCACGCCGGTTGAATACCTGCGGCCGGCGCCGAGGCTGGGGCAACACACCGACGACATCCTCGGGCAGCGCTTGGGCCTGTCAGCCGAGCAACTGGCCCAACTCAAGGCCCGTGGGATCGTCGAGCAGCAGGGTTAGACCAGCGTCGAGCGGTCGATCTGCGCGATGGAGGTGACCCCGGTAAGGGTCATCGCCACGCGCATCTCCTTGGCGAAGATGTCCAGCAGGTTTTCCACGCCGCTCTGGCCATCGGCAGCCAGCGCGTAGGCGGTAGCACGGCCCAGCAAGCACGCCTTGGCACCCAGGGCGAGCATGCGCACCACATCGAGCCCGGAGCGGATGCCCGAATCCACCAGCACCGTGAGGTCGTCGCCGACCACGTCGGCAATCGGCGGCAAGGCCTTGGCGGTGGACAGCACGCCGTCCAGCTGGCGTCCGCCATGGTTGGACACCACAATGCCGTCGGCGCCGAAACTCACCGCGTCCTTGGCGTCCTGTGGATCGAGGATGCCCTTGATGATCATCGGGCCCTTCCAGAAATCACGGATCCACTCCAGGTCTTTCCAGCTGATGGACGCGTCGAAATTGTTCGCCAGCCAGCCGATGTAGTCTTCCAGGTGCGTAGGTTTGCCCAGGTACTTGGAGATGTTGCCCAGGTCGTGAGGGCGACCCATCACGCCCACATCGAAGGCCCATTGCGGCTTGGTGACCGCCTGCAACATGCGCCGCGAAGCCGCGAACGGCCCGGACATGCCCGAGTGCGCATCCCGGTAGCGTGCGCCTGGGGTCGGCATGTCGACGGTAAACACCAGAGTGGTAACGCCCGCCGCTTGCGCACGCTCCAGCGCATTACGCATGAAGCCGCGGTCCTTGAGCACATAGAGCTGGAACCAGATCGCCCGGGCACTTTGCGACGCCACCTCTTCAATCGGGCACACCGACACGGTCGACAGGCAGAACGGAATGCCCTTGTTCGCCGCCGCCTTCGCCGCCTGCACTTCACCGCGTCGCGCATACATGCCGGTCAGGCCCACGGGGCTGAGGATCACCGGCATGTCCAGTTCCTGGCCGAACAGTGTGGTCTTGAGGCTCAGGTTATCGACGTTGCGCAGGATGCGCTGGCGCAGGCTGATCTCGGCCAGGTCCGAACTGTTCGCGCGCAGCGTGTGTTCGGCGTAGGCGCCGCCGTCGATGTAGTCGAACAGAAAGCGCGGCAGCTTGCGCTGGGCGGCCGCGCGGTAGTCGGAGGCGGATGAGATGATCATGAACGGTAGCTCCACAAGGCAAGGTGGCTCAGGATAGGCAAACTTCTGGCATGATAAAAACAACTTTTATCGCTAGTCGCCAGTCGCGAAAGGAATACTGATGAACCTCAGAACATTACGCGCCTTTGTCGAGGTGGTGCGCCAGGGCGGCTTCTCCCAGGCAGCTGAAGTGGTGTCGTTGACCCAGTCTACGGTGAGCAAGGCGGTCAAGACTTTGGAAGACGAGCTGGGCGTGCCGCTGCTCAATCGCCTGGGCCACCGCAACGAACTCACCGCTGCCGGCGAAATTGCCTACCGTCGCGCCCTGGTGCTGCTCGCCGAGCGCAACGACCTGGTCGCCGAAATCAACGACCTGCGCGACCTCAAGCGCGGCCTGCTGCGCATCGGCTTGCCCCCGGTGGGCTGCGGCGTATTGTTTGCGGCGATGTTCGCCACCTACCGCAGTCGCTACCCGGACATCGAAATCGAACTCACCGAATACGGCAGCAAAAAACTGCGCGAATGCCTGGAAGCGGGGGAGATCGACCTGGCCGCGCTCTTGTTACCTATAGATGAAGGCTTCGACTATCAGCCGGTGCGCAATGAACCGTTGATGGCGGTGCTGCCCGTGAGCCACCCGCTGGCGCAGCGCACACGCATCGACTTCACCGACCTCGCAGACTCACCGTTTATTCTGTTCGAAGCCGGTTTTGCCCTGAACGCCAAGATCCTCGCCGCCTGTGAGCGCAAAGGTGTCACGCCCCGGGTGACCGCCCGCAGCGGGCAGATCGACTTCATCGTCGACCTGGTGTCCGCCGGGCTGGGCGTCGCCTTCCTGCCGCGCATGCTCGCCCACAAACATCAGCACCCTGGCATCGCCCTGATCCCCCTGGACGAACCCCATACCGACTGGCACATCGCCCTGGCCTGGCGTGCCAGCGCCCACCTGCCACCGGCCGCGCTGGCTTGGCTGGAGTTGGCCAGGGAACACCCGCTTTCAACCGGTCATCCGGATTAATCGACCGAGTTGCCAGAGAAAGCTTGACTTCCCCTTTTTAATCAGTAACATACGGCGCATTCCGCGATAGCTCAGTTGGTAGAGCAAATGACTGTTAATCATTGGGTCCCTGGTTCGAGTCCAGGTCGTGGAGCCAGATAGCGATATAAAAAAGAAGCCTGCAGAGATGCAGGCTTTTTTTTGCCTAAAATTCCGTGCTTGTAGTGAGCGGGCTTGCCCCGCGCTGCGTTGTGTCAGGTAGACATGTGGCGTCTCAGGCACCGCGGCGCGGGGCAAGCCCGCTCACTACAGTTAGTAATGTGTACATCCAAGACGTCGAACCAAAAAGATCAAAGCCTGCAGAAATGCAGGTTTTTTTTGCCTTGGGTTTTATCAGTCCAGATTAAGTACCAAGGCCGAAACAAATTTGTACATTTTGTTGACGCCATCAAAACGCCACCCTAAGATCGCCGCCCATTGATGGCACAGTGCCACGTAGAGGGATCTAAACATGTGGCGTTCGGTACGTCGGACCAGGCTCAGCCTGCTGTCCGCTTTTTTTTGCCTGTGCATCAGCGGCATGGCTCACGCCGCGCCCCCGCAGACTGCACCAGGCGTCACCGACCTGATCCGCGACCGCCAGGACCGCCTGCTCGAAGAGCAGCAACGCCGCCTCGAAGAACTCAAAGACCTGCCCGGCAAAACCGCTGCACCAGCCAAACCATCAGCACCTGCCGACACTCGCTGCTTCCCCATCAACACCATCGAACTCAGCGGCGCCGACGCGTTGTCCGAAAGCGAGCGCAACAGCCTGCTCAAACCCTACATCGGTCAATGCCTCGGCGTGCCGCAGCTCAACGAGTTGCTCAAAGTCATCACCGATCATTACCTGGGCAAAGGCCTGGTCACCAGCCGCGCCTACCTGCCGCAACAGGACCTCTCCAGTGGCAACTTGAAGGTGCAGGTGATCGAAGGCCGCCTGGAAGGAATGAAGGGCGAAGAGGGCAGCGGTATCAGCGATCGCCAACTGACCATGACCTTCCCCGGCAAACCCGGCGACCTGCTCAACCTGCGTGAAATCGAGCAGATGGTCGACCAGTTGAACCGCCTGCCGTCGAACCAGGCGCAGATGGAATTGGCCCCCGGCAAGGCCGTCGGCGGCAGCGACGTGTTGGTGAAGAACGCCCCACAGAAACCCTGGCGTGTCGGCCTGTCGCGCCACAACGGTGGCCAACGCAGCACCGGCGAACAGCAGTGGGGCGCCAGCCTTGATTGGGACAACCCACTCGGCCTGGCCGACCAGCTCTCCCTGCGCGGCGGCCATGATGCGGTGAGCGACCACCAGAAAACCTCGC
>NZ_JACAOY010000018.1:0-32416 GCF_013385985.1 Pseudomonas sp. B6002
CCGCTGTAAGAGCGGAACCATAAGCGGCCGTTACCGAAGAAACGGATATACCCCCAATCACAACCCCTGACTCCCCCGAATCAAATCATAAGCCTTACGCGCAATCGGATTCGCCGTATTCGGCCGAATCCAAAGGTAATACGTGACCTCCGGCAACCGCGGCAACCCATCCGTCTCCCCCAGCACCCGCATATCCGGCCCCAGCATTTCCATACTCCGCGGCGTCACCCCCAACCCCGCCCGAGTCGCCGCTTTAATCCCAATCAAATTCGACGCCAGATACGCCTGGCGCCACGGGATATTCGCCCGCTCCAACGCCTCCAACGCATACCGCCGATAAATACTCGGCTCATCCACCAGAATCAGCGGCAACGGCTCACTCGGCTGGTGAATGTACTGCGCCGAACAAATCCACCACACCGGCGACGTCCTCAACGCAAACCCCTCAAGGTTCGGATCCGAGCGCGTGGAAATCACCATATCCACCTTGCCCCGGTGCAAGTCATCCATCAAAAACGGACTGCGCCCCACATCAATCTCCAGCCGCAAGCGCGGTGCCGAACGGGCGATATGGCTAAGAATCGGCGGCAAAATCGTGTCGGCAATGTCATGGGGCGAACCAATGCGCAACACCCCACTCAAGCTGCTCTCACGCAACGAATTCAACGCGTCGTCATTCAGCGACAGCATCTGCCGCGCATGCCGCAACAGCTGCAAACCCGGTTCGGTCAGCTGTTTCTGCCGGCCGCGCTTTTCAAACAGGCTCACGCCCACCTGCTGCTCCAGGCGCTGCATATGCTGGGTCACGGAGGACTGGGTGCGCGCCAGGTGCGTGCCGGCTCCGGCAAAGCTGTGGTGGTCGACCACGGCGATAAAGGTGCGCAGGAGTTCGAGATCGAGGGTCGACATGGCCATTTCCAGAGGCGTTTTTATATCAAGGGCGTGAAGTTAAACATTACAGATTTTAATGTGTTGTTGAAGCGGTTTTTTACAGCGTCCAATAAAACATGGGTTATGCCTTGATGCGAGGTTGCCCATACACGGCAAGTTATAACGATATGAGATATTTGCATTTCCGTTGCCCCCGCACTCTCCCTAGCATGCCCCTCCATCAGGTCGGGGTACGCCGATCATTAGCCAGGGGGAAATCCAATGATGTTCAAGAAATGGTTGCCGATGGTCCTGGGCACGGCAGTGGCCTTGGGGGCGAGTATGGCGGCGCAGGCCGATGCGACCCTGGACAAGATCGAGCAACGCCATGTGCTGGTGGTCGGCGTGCTGCTGTCCGGTGGCCCGTTCGGCAGCATCGACCCGAGTACCCAGCAACCCAAGGGCTTGAACGTCGACCTGGCCAACGAATTGGGGCGTCAGCTCAAGGCGCAGGTGCAACTGGTGCCGGTATTGCCGGCCAACCGCGTGCAGTTCCTGCAGCAGGGCAAGGTCGATCTGCTGATCGCCAACATGGAGTGGACTGCCGAGCGCGGTGAGATCCTTGGCTTTGTGCCCACGCCGTTCTACCGCATCGGGGGCACCGCTGCTGTGCTCAAGGACAGCAAGATCACCCGCTGGGAAGACCTCAAGGACCAGCCGGTGTGCACGTCCCAGGGTAGCAGCTACGTGAAACCGCTGACCGAATTCGGCGCCCAGATCAAAGCCTTCAAGAGTTCGTCCGAATCGCTGTTGGCCCTGCGTGGCAACAACTGCGTGGCCGCCGTGCATGACTCCACCCTGGTCAACCCGCTGATCAACGACAGCCCGGAATGGAAGGACTACCGCGCCATCAGCCCGGAGCTGAACCCGGCGCCGTCGGTGATCTGGACCCGTCGCGGCGAGAGCGACACCCAGGCCAGGCTCGACCCCATCGTCAAGGAGCTGCACCGCAGCGGCTGGCTGATCGACGCCCAGACCCGTAACCGCATCAGCCCCGCGTCGCCGGCGCTGGTGGAATTGCAAAAACAGTTCAAGGGCGCCTGAGCATGCACGTCAAAACCTTCGCCGCACTCGGCCTGGCCTTGTGCGCCGGCTTCGCCCACGCCGATGCCACCCTCGACAAGATCCAGCAGCGCCACGCCATCAGCGTGGGCGTGATCCTCAGCGGCCCGCCGTTCGGCACCATTGACCCCAAGACCGGCGAACACCTGGGCTACAACGTGGAGTTGGCCAAGGGCATCGGCCAGGCGCTGGGCGTCGAGACCAAGACCGTGTCCGTATTGGCGCCCAACCGCGTGCAGTTCCTGCAGCAGGGCAAGGTCGACATCTTGATCGCCAACATGCAGTTCACCGAAGAGCGCGCCGAGATCCTCGACTACGTGCCCACGCCCTATGAAGAAGTCGGCGGCGCGGCGTTGATCCGCAAAGGCGCCGGGATCACGCAGTGGGCCGACCTCAAGGACAAACCGGTGTGCGTGTCCCAGGGCAGCAACTTCATCAAACCGCTGCAGGAGACCTACGGCGCGCAGATCAAGGCGTTCCGCAGCCAGTCCGAATCGCTGCTGTCGTTGCGCGGCAACGGGTGCGTGGCGGCGGTGCACGTCAGCCCGACCATGCATGCGTTGCTCAGTGATGCCGAATGGTCCGGTTATGAGATCCCGCTGCCGGGCGACCTGATTCCGTCCAAATCGGTGATCTGGATTCGCAAGGGCGAACACGACACCCAGGCCAAGCTCGATGCCATCGTGCGTGACTGGCACAAGAGCGGTTACCTGATCGCCCTGGGCGAGCGTACCGGTATGGCACCGTCCCAGGCCCTGCGTGATTTGCACGAGCAGTACAGCCATGAGTGAAGCGTTGTTCGCCACCTTGCAACACCTGCTCGGCGCGGCCCATGTGCAAACCTCTGAAGATGCCGCGCATTACCTCACCGACAAGCAAGGCCGCTACACCGGCCAGGTGATCGCGGCGGTGCACCCGGCCAACACCGAAGAGGTCGCGGCGGTGGTGCGGGCCTGCGTGGCGTTGAAAGCGCCCATCGTGGTGCAGGGCGGCAATACCGGGCTGATGGCCGGCGCCACGCCGGATGCCAGCGGGCGTTCGGTCTTGCTGTTGCTCGACCGCATGAACCGCGTGCGCAACGTCGACACCGACAACGACACCCTCACCGTGGAGGCCGGCTGCATCTTGCAAAACGTCCAGCAGGTGGCCCGTGATGCCGGTCGCCTGTTCCCGCTGAGCCTGGGCGCCGAAGGCAGTTGCACCCTGGGCGGCAACCTTGGCACCAATGCCGGTGGCACCGGCGTGCTGCGCTATGGCAACACCCGCGAGCTGACCCTGGGCCTGGAAGTGGTGACCGCCGAAGGCGAGATCTGGCACGGCCTGCGCGGCTTGCGCAAGGACAATACCGGCTACGACCTGCGTGACCTGTACATCGGCAGCGAAGGCACCCTGGGCATTATCACGGCGGCCACCCTCAAGCTGTTCCCGCTGCCCAAGGCCCAGGCCACGGCCTTTCTGGCCTTTGATGAACTGGCCCAGGCCGTGGCGTTCCTGTCCCATGCCCGGGCAGGGTTCGGTGCGAGCCTCACGGCGTTCGAACTGCTTACGGCGGACTGCCTGGCGTTACTGCGCGAGCAGTTCCCCGACGGCCCTCAACCGTTCAAAAACGCCGGGCAACCCTGGTTCGCCTTGATCGAACTCTCGGACAACCACGGCGAAAGCCAGGCACGGGAAGCCTTCGAACGGGTGCTGGGCGATGCGTTCGAACACAACCTGCTGAGCGACGCACTGATCGCCGAAAGCCTCGCCCAGAGCGAAGCCCTGTGGCTGTTGCGCGAGAACATGAGCGAGGCGCAGAAGCGCGCCGGGCGCAATATGAAGCACGACATCTCGGTGCCGATTTCCCAGGTGGTGGCGTTCGTCGCGCATACCGACGCGTTGTTGCAGCAACACTTCCCCGGCGTGCGCCACTTCACCTTCGGCCATTTGGGCGACGGCAACCTGCACTACAACGTGGCCCATTCGCTGGATTCGACGGTGGAGGCGCACATGGCCCATTACGCCGAGCTGAGCGCCCTGGTGCACGACAGCGCCCATGCCCACGGCGGTTCGATCAGCGCGGAGCACGGCATCGGCCAGCGCAAGGTCGGCATGCTCAGCCGCTATAAAAGCCCGGTGGAGCTGGACCTGATGCGCCGCATCAAACAGGCCCTCGACCCGCACAACTTGCTCAACCCCGGCAAAGTCCTTGAGGTGCAGCCATGACCGTACGCCTGTCCCGGCGCGTGCAGCGGGTGTCGCTGTCGGCCAATGCTGCCGCCAAGTCCCGTGCCACCGAATTGCGTGAGGCCGGGCGCGACATCCTCGACCTCACCACTGGCGAGCCGGATTTCGATACGCCGCAGCACATCAAGCAGGCCGCCTATGCGGCCATCGCGGCGGGCGCGACCAAATACACGCCCACGCCGGGCGTCAAGGCATTGCGCCTGGCGGTGCAGCGCAAGCTGGCCGAGGAAAACCACCTGGACTATCCGTTGTCGTCCATCGTGATTGCCAACGGTGCCAAACAGATCATCTTCAATGCGTTTGCTGCCACCCTGGACGACGGCGATGAAGTGCTGGTCCCCACCCCGTACTGGCCGTCGTTCCCTGACAGCGTGCGCTTCAACGGCGGCGAGCCGGTGTTCATCGAATGCGGGCTGGAGCAGGGCTGCAAATTGCTGCCGACCCAGTTGGAACAGCACATCACCGGGCGCACGCGCTGGCTGATCCTCAACGGCCCGGGCAACCCCAGCGGCGCGGTGTACAGCGAACCCGAGTTGCGCGCGTTGGCGGATGTACTGCGTCGCCATCCCCAGGTGCTGGTGCTGCTGGATGAGCTGTACGAGCACATTCGCTTTGACGGGCATCCACCCCAAAGTCTGTTGAACGTGGCGCCGGACCTGCTGCCGCGCAGTTTGCTGGTGGGCGGTGTTTCCAAGACCTACGCTATGACCGGCTGGCGGATCGGCTACGGCGCCGGGCCCAAACACCTCACCGACGCGATGGCCGTGGTGCAATCCCAATCCACCTCCGGGGCGTCATCGGTGGGGCAGGCGGCGGCGTTGGCGGCCTACAACGGTGGGCTGGATTTTCTCGCGGAGCAGGTGGCGGCCTACCAGTTACGGCGGGACATTTTGGTCAAAACCCTGAAAACCGTCGAAGGTCTGGAAGTGCTCGAACCCCAGGGCGGCTTCTTTGTGTTTGTGCGCTGCGCCGGGCTGCTGGGGCGCCATCGTCCCGACGGCCTGCGCATAGACAACGATGAGGATGTCGTGGCCTGGCTGCTGGAAGAGGGCGTGGCCGGCGTGGCGGGCAGTGCCTACGGCCTGTCGCCGTGGTTTCGCCTGTCCATTGCCACCGCGACCGACAGCGTGACCGAAGCCGGGCGGCGCATCGCCGCTGCCTGCGAGAAATTGCAATGATGGAAGCGTTCGTCCACTGGGCTGCAAGCATTGGCCTGAACTACAACTTCCTGCTCGACGCCTACCAGCGCGGCACCCTGGTCCAGGGCGCGTGGACCACCGGCCTGCTCTGTGTGTTCACCATCATCGGCAGCCTGCTGGCGGGCACCGGCCTGGCAGCGATGCTGACCTCGGGCAACCCATGGCTGGCCAAGCCTGCGCGGGTGTTCATCGAGGTCACGCGCAACACGCCGACCCTGGTGCAGCTGTACTGCGCGTTCCTGGTGTTGAACATGCTGCTGACCCAGGCCGTCGGCGCAGCCAACCCGCTTACGCCGTTCGCCTGGGTGGTCGTCGTGATCTCGCTGCACAAAGGCGCGTTCCATGCCGAAGCCTTGCGCGCCGGCATTGAGGCGGTGCCCGCCGTGACCCTGGAAGCCGCCAGCTCCCTGGCCTTCAGCAACCGCCAGTTGTTGTGGAACGTGCAGTTGCCTCTGGCCCTGCGTTTTGCCTTGCCGTCGCTGATCAACAACCTGATCGACCTGGTGAAGATGACCGCTGTGGCCTCGGCGATTGCGGTGGGCGACATCACCTACGCGGCGATCATGATCTGGACCCAGAGTGACAACGTGTTGGAGCTGATGATCCTGATCCTGAGCTTTTTCGGCCTGCTGAGTTTTACCGTCAATTGTGTGGGGCGCTGGCTCGAAGCGCGCCTGAGGATGCCCGGCTATGGCCATTGATTCATTCCCGGTGCTGTCGGCGTTGCTGCAATGGTCGCCGGCGCTGGTGGCCGGTTTTGGCCAGAACATCTTGATCAGCGTGGTGGCGATCGGGCTGGGCTCGGTGCTCGGCCTGTTGATCGGCGCGTTGGCCTTGTCTCCGCTGGGCGGTGTTGCGCAGTTGTGGGTGCAAGTGTTTCGCAATGCGCCCTGGCTGGTGCTGATCTATTTCACCACTTACGTGTTCCCGTTCGAGATCCACATTGGCAGCAGCTACGTGTCGTTCCCCGATTGGGTCAAGGTCACCATCGGCCTGGCCTTGCCGGCGAGCGCCAACGTGGCGGAGATCTTTCGCGGTGCCATCGGCTCGATCCCCAGCACCCAGTGGGAGGCTGCGCGTTCGCTGGCGTTCACCCGGGGCCAGTTGTTCCGTTCGATCATCCTGCCGCAGTGCTTCAAGCGCATGCTGCCGCCGTGGATGAACCTGTATGCGGTGGTGACCATGGGCACTGCGCTGGCCTCGCTGGTGGGCGTGCATGACGTGATCGACACCGCGCAGATCGCCAGCAACACGGTGAACATGACCGGTTTCACCGTGGTGATCTACCTGAGCCTGCTGGTGCTGTTCTTTGCCTACTGCTACCCGATTTCCCGCCTGACCCAACACCTGGAGCGCCGTTATGCCTTCTATTGAACCCCTGGTGAGCCTGCGGGATGTACACCTGTCGTTCGGCGCCAACCCGGTGCTCAAGGGCATCGACCTGGACGTGCAGCGCGGCCAGGCGGTGTCGATCATCGGCCCGTCGGGCTCGGGCAAGTCCACCATCCTGCGTTGCATCACCGGGCTGTTGCAGCCCCAGCGCGGCAGCATTCGCGTGGGCCAGACCCAGGTCGACACCCTGGCCCAGGAAGCCCAGCGCATCGAGTTGCGCAAGCGCGTGGGCTTTGTGTTCCAGCAGTACAACCTGTTCCCGCACCTGTCGGTGCTGGAAAACCTCGTGATCGCCCCGCGCAAGGTGCTGGGGCGCAGCCGTGCCGATGCCGAGAAAGACGCACGGGCGTTGCTCGCCAAAGTGCGCATGGAACACAAGGCCGACGCCTACCCGGGCCAGCTCTCCGGCGGTCAGCAACAGCGCGTGGCGATTGCCCGTGCCCTGGCGATGCGCCCGGAGCTGATCCTGTTCGACGAAGTGACCTCGGCCCTGGACCCGGAAACCGTCGGCGAAGTGCTGACCGTCATCCGCGAGCTGACCGAAGAGGGCATGACGTGCGTGCTGGTCACCCATGAAATGCGCTTCGCCGAAGAGATCAGCGACGTGGTGTATTTCACCGAAAACGGCGTGATCGTCGAGCATGGCAGCGCGCAGCAGATTTTCCAGCACCCGGCCAGCGAGCGCACCCAGACGTTCCTGCGCCATGCCCTGGGCGATTCGGGGCGCCGTGGCCCCATCGCCCACGACCCGTACCTGTTGACCAATTTGAGCCGATACAGCCTGTCTGTCTGATAAGAGGAAATGCGTGATGAGTACCGAAAACCGTGCCGACGTGATCGAAGCGTTCTTGCAGCAGATCCGCGTCATTAATCAGCGCGGCGTAGACCGTGCGGCCCTGGTGGAAATCGTCAGTCTGCTGGAAGCCCTGGCCGAACGTCGTGACCTGTTCAACTTCGACGCATTCCCCGCGCCGGTGCCGGGGCAGGGCAGCACCGCCTTTCGCTATCGCCTGAATGACGACGGCGACACCCCGACGCTGTACCTCAATTCGTTGCTGCCGGGCAAAAGCACGATCCCGCACAACCACGAGACCTGGGCAATCATCAGCGCCATCGAAGGCCAGGAGATCAACTACGTCTACGCCCGCAGCGACGAAGGCCGCGAGCCTGGGTTCACCACCCTGAGCCTGGAGAAGGAAGTGATCGTGCAGCCTGGTACGTCGATCTCGTTCCTCGGTGAAGACCTGCACGGCATCAAGGTGGACGGTGAGCAGGCCACCCTGCATTTCCACTTGTACGGCTTGCCGCTGGAATCGCTCAACGGCCGTTATGGCGTGGAAGCGGACGGTCGCATCCTCAATTACAACGCCTCGCAGATGGCGCCTTCTATCAAAGCATACGCCTGACACAACACCGTCCAATGTGGGAGCTGGCTTGCCTGCGATAGCGGTGTGTCAGTCACCACCGCCATCGCAGGCAAGCCAGCTCCCACAGGTTTAGCCGTGTTCGTCCAGAGGGGTTTTTATGATTGATCTGTATTACTGGCCCACGGGCAACGGCTTGAAAGTCGGCATCCTGTTGGAAGAGCTGGGTATCGAATACCGACTGGTGCCGGTGAACATCCGCGAAGGCCAGCAGAAGCACGCGGACTTCCAGCGCATCAGCGCCAACGGGCGCATCCCGGCGATTGTCGACCATCGCCCCGAGGTGCCGCTGAGCCTCTTCGAATCCGGCGCGATCCTCAATTACCTGGCTGACAGCGCCGGGCAGTTCCTGCCGCCAGCGGGCACTGCCGAGCGGCAAAAGGTGCAGGAATGGCTGTTCTGGCAGGTGGGGCACATCACCCCGTACCTGAGCCAGTTGCAGCTGTTCAAGGAGAAGGCGCCGGAACCTATCCCGTTTGCCCTCGACCTGCTCAATGCCGAAGCCACGCGCTTGTACCGCGTGCTGGAGCAGCGCCTGGGCGAAGTGCCCTACGTGGCGGGCGAGTATTCGGTGGCCGACATGGCGATCTTCCCGTGGATCCAGCCGTTGCGCCAAGGCCAGGACCTGGCGAGCTACCCGCACATCCAGGCCTGGCGTGAGCGCATCAAGGCGCGGCCCGCAGTGCAGCGTGCCTACGCCAAGGGCCGCGACGTAGCGGCGGGCGAGCGTTCGTTGGCGTTGCAGTAACTCATTTCTTACTTTGTTGGGACTTCCATGAGCCAGACCATCACCCCAAGTCAACTGCAGCAATGGCTGTTCGACGGGCAGGAAATCGCCGTATTTGACGTGCGCGAACACGGGCAGTACGGCGAAGCCCATCTGTTCCACGGGGTGAACCTGCCCTATAGCCGCCTGGAGCTGGAAGTGCGCCGTTTGGCGCCGAACCCCCAGGTGCGCCTGGTGATTTACGATCAGGACGAGGGCGAAGTGGCCACGCGTACCGCACAGCGCCTGCACGCCTTGGGCTACAGCCGGGTGCATGTACTGGCGGGTGGCGCAGACGGTTGGCAGGCGGCGGGTTTGCAGCTGTTTGCGGGCGTGCATGTGCCGTCCAAGGCGTTTGGCGAGTTGGTGGAAGAGGCCAGCCACACGCCCCACGTCACCGCGCGGCAACTGGCCGAGTGGCAGGCCCGTGGCGAGCCGTTGGTGGTGCTGGACGGGCGGCCGTTCGATGAATACCGCAAGATGACCATCCCGGGCTCCATCTGCTGCCCGAACGGTGAGCTGGGCTACCGCGTGCATGACCTGGTGCCGGATGACAGCACGCCGATCGTGGTCAACTGTGCCGGGCGTACGCGCAGCATCATTGGCGCACAGACGTTGATCAACCTGGGCGTGAAGAACCCGATTTACGCCCTGGAAAACGGCACCCAGGGCTGGTACCTGGAAGACTTCCAGCTGGAGCACGGCAGCACCCGACGCTATGCCGATGCGGTCAGCGGCGATCTGGATGCACAGCGCCACGCCGCGCAGCAGTTGGCGCAACGGGCAGGGGTGGTGAGTGTGTCGACGCAGCAGGTGCGGCAATGGGCCGAGGACACCGGGCGCAGCCTGTTTTTGTGTGATGTACGCACCGCCGAGGAGTTTGCCGCAGGCACCTTGCCCGGCGCGCAACACACGCCGGGCGGGCAGTTGATCCAGTCCACCGACCTGTACATCGGCGTGCGCCAGGCCCGGGTGGTGCTGGTGGACAGCGATGGTATCCGTGCGCCAATCGTGGCCAGTTGGCTGCGTCAGTTGGGGCATGAGGCCTACGTGTTGAGCGGTGGGGTCGACAGTGGCCTGGCATTGCCTGTGCAGGCGCCGGTGGCTTATGAGCCTTTGCCGCTGATCAGCCCCCAAGGCTTTGAGTTGAGTGAAGTCAACTTGATCGACCTGCGCCCGAGCATGGTGTACCGCAAGGGGCATATTCCGGGTTCGCGCTGGTCGATCCGCTCGCTGTTGAAGACTGACCATCGCCCGCTGGTATTGGTGGCGGATGATCCGGCGCTGGCGGCGTTTGCAGCCCTTGGCTTGGAAGCAAAACTGCTCGACGGTGGTTTTGCCGCCTGGGCTGCCGCCGGCCTGCCAGTGAGTGAAGACCCGCAGAACCCGCCGGACGCGCAGTGCATCGACTTCCTGTTTTTCACCCACGACCGCCACAGCGGCAACAAGGACGCCGCGCGCCAGTACCTGGCCTGGGAAATCGGCTTGCTGGCGCAGATGAGTCCGGCAGAAATCGCCAGCCTCAAGCCGCTGGTGCCGACGTCGCGTGTGCGTACCCGGTTGATCCACGCCGCCCGCACGGAAAAAGGCCAGGGTGGACGTGCGGTCAACGTGCCGGTCACGCGTATCAGCACGGTGCTGTTCGACAACCTCGCCCAGATGCGTGACGCCCGCGCCCGCCGCGACAGCGAGCGTGTGCTGACTTACGGCGCTCGGGGCAACCCCACCTCCCATGCGCTGGAAGATTTGGTGACCGAGTTGGAGGGCGGCTATCGCACGCGCCTCTATGGCACCGGTCTGGCGGCGGCCGCCCAGGTATTCCTGGCGTATCTGCGCCCGGGCGATCACGTGTTGATCACCGACGCGGTGTACTCCCCGGTGCGCAAACTGGCCCGGGAGTTCCTGCAGCCGTTTGGCATTGAAGTCAGTTACTTTGCGCCGGACGGCAAGGGGCTCGAAGCGCAACTGCAAGCCAACACCCGGTTGGTCTACGCCGAAGTGCCCGGCTCGTTGTTGTATGAATTGTGCGACTTGCCGGCGATTGCGGCCTTGTGCAAACCGCGCAATATCCTGCTGGCTGTCGACAACACCTGGGGTTCGGGCTACCTGTATCGCCCGCTGGCGCTGGGGGCGGACATCTCGATCATGGCCCTCACCAAATACCTCGGCGGCCACAGCGACGTGATGATGGGCAGCGTGTGCACCAGCGCAGCAGCCTGGCCGGCGTTGGGCCGCATGAGTGACACCTTTGGCAACGCGGTGAGTGCCGACGATGCTTACCTGGTGCTGCGGGGCGCGCGCACCCTGGCGTCACGCCTGGACGTGCATGAGCGCGGCGCGGTGGAGATCGCCCAGTGGTTGCAGGCGCAACCGCAGGTCAAGCGGGTGTTCCATCCGGCGTTGCCGGAGCATCCGGGGCATGCGCTGTGGCGACGGGATTTCACCGGCAGCAATGGGTTGTTGTCGTTTGAGCTGGTCAATGCGGACGCGGCGTACGTCGAGCGCTTGATCGACGGTTTGCAGCTGTTCGGGCTAGGCGCATCGTGGGGCGGCTATGAAAGCCTGGTCACCGTGGCCGATACCAAGGACCGCGAGAATGCAGCAGATCGCGGGCTGAACCCGGTGGTGCGCCTGCACATCGGCCTGGAGGACGTGGCGGCGTTGATCGAGGATTTGCAGCGCGGGTTTGCGGCGGCTGGCTGAAAAAAGATCGCTCCCACGCCCGGTGGGAGCGATCACGCCGGTCAGTGTTTGACCGGTGTTGGCAGCGTCACGAGGTTGACGTAGCCATCCCAGAATTGCTTCTGGTCCACGCCGAACACCACTTTGGCTTTTTGCGTGCCCACCGGCGCGCCTTTCTTGTAGCCCAGTGCGCGGCCGTAGTCGGCGCCGAAGGTCGCGTCTACGTCCACCCACAAATCGCGGGATTCGGTGACAATTTCCGGGCTGACCAGGAACAACGCGGGCAAGCTGTCCCACGTGAAGCTGTGGTAGCCCGGGTCTTTGTCGAACAGTGGCCCGAACTCATGCTTGTACAGGTCGGCAATCGCGCCTTTCTCGGCAATCACGCGCTGGTACACCGCTTTGTCGAAGGTGACTTTCTCGCACACGTCGTTCGGGAAAATCACGTGTTCGATCGGCGAGCGCAATACGATCTTCGCGGCCTCCGGGTCGAACCACCAGTTGAACTCCGCCGCTGGCGTGGTGTTGCCCGGGATCTCCAGGGCGCCACCCATGTACACGATGCGCTTGATCAGCGGCACGATGTCTGGCGCCGAGCGAATGGCCAGGGCGATGTTGGTCAGCGGGCCGACCGCGAGGATCGTCACCTGGTGCGGGTTCGCCCGCACGCTCTGCACGATGAACTGCGCGGCGGTTTCACTGCGCAGCTTCGTGTGGGTGGCCAGGCCATCCGGTGGCGCGATCAGCTGTGACGGTGAGGTCGGGCGGGGATTCTTGAACGCCCCCGGCCAGCCCGCGCCGAACAGGGTTTTTTCTGCGTCGTAGGTGGCGTAGTCATGCAGCAGCGGGTAGGCGGCGCCGGAATAGACACCCACCTCTTTTTCCACGCCCATGCGTTCCACGGCCTTGAGGGCGTCGACCTGTTCCTGGTCGACCCAGGCGTTGCCGCTGACCAGCGTCATGCCCAACAACTCGATGCGTTTTTGCGCATGCAGCTGGGCGAGCATGATGAAGGCCTGGCCGTCATCGTTGAGCACGTTGAAGTCGGTGTCGAAGATGACTTTTTCAGCGGCTTGCGCGGTACCGGCACATAAACCGACCGCAACGAGCAGCGCACAGCTTTTCAGGAAGCCTTGCATGGTGATTCATCCGAAAAATTATTGTTGTCAACGGTTCACCAGTTTCGCCGGCAAGGCGATGACCAGGAAGCTGCTGAGGATCAGGCAGCCCGCGAAAAACCACAAGGCACCGGCGCTGCTGCCTGTGACGTCCATCGCAACGCCCATCAACGAGTTGCTCACCAAGCCGGCAATGTTCGCCACCGAACAGGCTAGGGCAAAGCCCGTGGCAGCGGCGGTGCCTTTGAGGAAGGTGGCCGGCAGGCTGAAAAACACCGGCACCGCGCCGATGATCGCGGCCGAGGCGATGGCGAACAGCGCAACCGTGGCCGCCACGTTATGGGTAAAGAAGGTGCTGGTGGCCATGGCTGCCGCGCCGATGAAGAACGGCACGATGATGTGCCAGCGGCGTTCGCGGTGTTTGTCCGAGCTGGCGCCGATCAGCAGCATGCCCAGCAAGGCCGCGATGCTCGGCAGCGCGGTGAGCACGCCGATATGGAAGGTGTCGGTCACCCCGGCGTTGCGGATAAAGGTCGGCATCCAGAAACCCATGGCGTAGGCGCTGAGCAGGATCGAGAAGTCGATACCGCCGAGCATCCACACCTTGAGGTTGAAGAAGCCGTCGCGAAAGCTGTGTTTGCTGCCGGTGGCGTCGGCCTCGTCCTTGCGCAGTTCGCTTTCCAGCAGGGCTTTTTCTTCATCCGACAGCCATTTGGCCTGCTGATAGGTGTTGGGCAGGGCCCAGAAGGTCAGCACGCCGAGCAACACGCTGGGTACGGCCTCGATCAGGAACAACCACTGCCAGCCGCGCAGGCCGCCCATCTGGTCGAAGTGGCCCATGATCCAGCCGGACAGCGGGCCGCCGATCACGCTGGACAGCGGCAGGCCGATCATGAACAGCGCGATGATGCGCCCGCGTCGGTGGGTGGGGAACCAGGTGGTCAGGTAATACAGCACGCCCGGCAGGAAGCCCGCTTCGGCGGCGCCAAGCAAAAAGCGCAGGATGTAGAACTGGGTGGTGGAGGTGACCAGCATGGTGCAGGCCGACAGCAGGCCCCAGGTGATCATGATGCGCGCGATCCAGATCTTCGCGCCGACCCGCTCAAGCACCAGGTTGCTCGGCACTTCAAAGATGATGTAGCCCACGAAGAACAGCCCGGCGCCAAGGCCGAACGCGGTTTCACTGAAGTGCAGTTGGTCGAGCATCTGCAACTTGGCGAAGCCGATGTTGATGCGGTCCAGGTAGGCCGCGAGGTAACAGAAACACAGGAACGGAATCAGCTTCCAGGTGATCTTGTGGTAGAGCGTGGTGACGGGATCAGCGACGGTGGTCGCGGGCGCTGCATTCGCAATGGGCATTGGGGTGTCTCCTGGCGGTGACTTATGGTTTTTATACGGCCGCTTTGTTCCAGCACTTCGGAGTGCTGTAGAAGCGACTTCCAAAGGCAGTGTCAGAAGACTGAGGGGGGGGGCCTGGCAACGCTCTCGTGTGGCGCCCGACTTATGTGGGAGCTGGCTTGCCTGCGATAGCATCGATGCGGTGTAGCAGTTACACCGCAGCGTCTGCATCGCGGGCAAGCCCGGCTCCCACAGGGATCGGTTCCCACATTCGGACGTGTTCCAGGCCGGCCCTCAGTTTTTTTCAGGACCACGCTCTATGGCGCAGTTCCCAATAACGTTTTATTGCTCCCTGAACTGATTCATCGCCTCCTGCTTGCTCACCACGTCGCCATACTTGCTGTCGATATCGAACAGGTTGGCTTCATGGGGAGCCGGGTGTCGATCGCCAACGCATTCACGCACGACGATGGTGCGAAACCCGTGTTGCACCGCATCCACCGCCGTGGCGCGGATGCAGCCACTGGTGGAACAGCCGGCCAGCACCACGGTGTCGATGCCCTGGGCGTGCAGCATCGGGGCCAGGCTGCTGCCAAAAAACGCGCTGGCATACTGCTTGGTGATCACCACTTCGTCGGCCTGGGGCAACACCTCGCTGCAAAACGCGGCGAGCGGGTTGCCTTCGACCATGTCTTTCATGACTGGGGCCTTCTTGACCCAGATCCCGCCATCGACGAAATGGCCGGGATGGTAGCGGATATTGGTGTGCACCACCGCAATCCCATGCCTGCGGGCGACGGCCAGCAGCTCGACGCTTTCGGCCACGGCACTGACCACGCCCGGCGCAAACAGCGGCGCGCCTTCGGTGGTGTAGCCCTGCATGAAGTCGATCATCAGCAGCGCGGCTTTCTTGCCGAAGCCGATGCGATTGCCCCATACGCCCTGGTAGTTGGCGTCGGCGGATTGTTCACTCATCTCTCAACCCCTCAATTCTGAAAACTGCACTTACCCTGTGGCGAGCGGGCTTACTGTGGCGAGCGGGCTTGCCCCGCGTTGGGTGGCGAAGCCGCCCCAATAAGATCGATGCGGTCTACCAGACGAAGCGCATTGCCTGGTTTGGGGCTGCTTCGCAGCCCAACGCGGGGCAAGCCCGCTCGCCACAACAAACGCGCTCGCCACAAAGTGTGGCGTCAGTAAGCGCCGGAGAGCAGGGCGCCGGCACCGGGCACGATGGGCTCCAGGTCCAGGGCCTTGAGCATGGCGTAGGTGGTGGCGATAGCGGCGGTGAGCACCGGTTTGCCGGTTTGTGCCTCGACCTTGGCCACCACCGGCAGCGACTGCATTTGCACGCAGGCCGACAGCACGATCACGTCCACGCCTTCCAGGTTCATGCCGGCGACGATGGCCGGCAGGTTGGCCGGGTCGTGGCGGGCCACTTCGAGGTTGTCGGGGATCTCCAGCGCGCGCCAGTCCACCACCTCAAAGCCTTCTTCGCGGATGTAGTTCACCACCAGTTCGGTGAGCGGCTTCATGTACGGCGCGACGATGGCGATGCGCTTGGCGCCCATCACCTTTAGGCCTTCAATCAAGGCACCGGCACTGGTGATCACCGGGGCGTTGGCGTCGTTGTCGGCGGTGGCTTTGCGCAAGCGTTGCTCGGAGTTGCGGTGATAACCCAGCCCCATGGCCATGATCGCCACCAGGCAGGCGTAGCCCAGCACGTCGACCTTGGCGTCGGACAGCTCGACCGCGCAGCGGTCGGACTCGCCGTCCATCGCCGCCAGTTCTTCCTTGCGCACTTGCTTCATGCGCATGCGGCTGGAGTGAAAGGTAAAACGCTCCGGGCGGATGGCCTGGCGTGCGGTGAGCATCGCCGGGATCTCGGTTTCCATGGTGGTGTTGGAACTCGGCACGATCTGGCCGATGCGGTAAGGCTTGAGCATGGTGGTCTCCCTTATTGTTCGGTGGGCAGGAAGTCGCCCAGGGCGTCGAAGAAGCCCTGGAGGTCGTCCCACGGAATCATGTGCCCGGCGTTGGCCACGCGAACCACGTGGATCGCCGGTTGCAGGTCTTGGATCTCGGCGACGTCCTCGTCGAGAATCACGCCGCCACGCCCGGCCACCATCAACAGGGCAGGGGCCTTGAGGTGGGGCAGGTCTTGATGGAAGTCGACGTCGTGAAAATCATTGAAGGCGCGCACGATGGCCGGCTCGAAGCAGGTGTGCAGCCATTCGGCGCGCAGTTGCAGTTGTTCTTCGGTCCAGGTGGCGCAGAAGGCGCGCATGGCCTCGGCGTCCATGCCGACCAGCGACTGGCGGATGGAGTCGACGTACCACGGCAGTTTGCTCGGGTATTCACGGCGGCCCGGGCCGGACACGGGCGGGTCGATCAGCACCACGCGGTTTACGCCTTGGGGATGTTTGACGGCACTGCGCGCGGCAAAACGCGCGCCCATCGAGTGGCCCATCAGGTGGTAGCTGTCGAGGTTGAGCGCGTCGGCAAAGGCGCCAATGTCATCCGCGCAGGTGTCGGCGCTGTAATCCAGCTCCGGCCCGGTGGACGACAAGCCGCGTCCGCGCACATCGAGCACGTAGGTGTCGTAGTGCGCACCGAGGCGTTCGGCCACAAAGCCCCACGTGATCGCCGGGCTGGTGATGCCCGGGATCAGGATCAACGACGGGCCTTTACCGCCGTAACGCAGGTAGTGCTGGCGGATGCCATTGGCCTGGACGTTGCCGCCGTAGAGGAAGGTGCTCACGCGGCCACCCCCGATTTCAGCTCCTGGGCATACAGGTCATAACCGTAGACCCAGGCCGGGTCTTCTTGCGTGCGCAGCCAGGTGTTGGCGTTGGATACGGCCTGCACGCGGGATGCACGTTCCTTGCGGTTGGCTTCGTAGAGTTGGAACGCGGTGCGGTAGTCGCTGATGCCGGTTTCCTGCAGGCAGCGAGTGAGCATGGCGGCGTCTTCGATGGCCATGCCGGCGCCCTGGGCCATGTGCGGCTTCATCGGGTGGCAGGCGTCGCCCAGCAGCACCAGGCGACCACGGCTCCACAGCGGCAATGGGTTGCGGTTGCGCAGCGGCCATTTGGTCACGCTTTCGGTGGATTCGATCAGCGCCTGTACGGTGGGGTGGTAGCCCTTGAAGGCGTCGAACATCTCTTCGCGGCTGCTGTCGACGAAGGCGCCCTGGAAGTCCCATTCCGCATGGGGCACGCCGGTCACGTAGTAGTACTCGTCGCGCTTGCCGGTGGTGTAGTAGACCATCATGTGGCGGTCTTCGGTCCACCACTTGATGCAGTCTTCGAACTTGAGGTCGTACTTGGCCAACTGGTCGCCACGGATCAGCGCACGGTGCGCGACCCAGCCGCTGTACAGCGGTTTTTCCACGCCCAGCAGTTCTTCGCGGATCTTGGAGTTGATGCCGTCGGCGCCGATCACGATGTCGGCGTAGGTCACCTCGCCATCGGCGAAGGTCAGGCGCACTTGGGTGTCGGTTTCTTCGAGGGTTTCCAGGCGCTTGTTGAAGTGCAGGGTGCCCGGCTTGAGGGTGGACATCTGCAGTGCATGCAGGTCACCGCGGTGCACGGTGATGTAGGACGCGCCGTAGCCGGTGAGGGGGATACGCGACAGGTAGTCGCCGCTTTCGCCGCAACGGCTGAACCAGTGCTCGGGGTGCGAGCCCATCAGGTCCAGCTGCTTTTCGATGCCCATGCGGCGGAAGATTTTCATGATGTTGGGGCCCATGTGGATCCCCGCACCCAGCCGGGAGAATTCTGGCGCCTGCTCGTAGATGTCCACATCGAAGCCGGCTTGCTGCAACAGGGTGGCGGCTGCGGCACCGCCAAGGCCGGCGCCGACGATGGCGATTTTCTGTGTGCTTCCCATGGGGCGTGATCCTCTCTCTTTTTGATTTTTGGCGGCGTCTGTCCGCAAGGTTTTTAAAGTGTATACGCTCATTTTTTGAAATGGGAAGCCCGCGTCTGAAAATTTATTTTTTGGCCATATTTATCCTGTGTAACGGGTTGTAGCCATTAAATAGTGGGTTTGTGTGGATTGGTAACGTTTTGGTGCGGTGCTTGCAGTCCGCCTGCAATTCAGGTCTTATCGTTAGTAATTGGCGTATACGCTATAAAAGTGCACTAGAGTGAAGCGCAGTGCTTGAACTTGGTGCAGCCCCACAGGAGACAGGAAAATGCCGGTAAGCGATTGCGAACTGACCCAGATGTTCGAGCATGTGTTGAAGCTGTCGAAGGTCGACCCGACCCAGAGCGTCGCCGTGCTCAAGAGCCATTACTCCGACCCGCGCACCGTGCGTGCCGCCATGGACGCCGCCCAGCGCCTGGGGGCCAAGGTGTATGCGGTGGAGCTGCCGTCGTTCAATCATCCCAAGGCGATGGGCAATGACATGACCGCCTACTGCGGCGACACCGCGCTCACCGGCAACCTCGCCGCCCAGCGTGCCCTGGAGGCGGCGGACCTGATCGTCGACACCATGATGTTGCTGCACTCGCCGGAGCAGGAGCAGATCCTCAAGACCGGCACGCGCATCCTGCTGGCGGTGGAGCCCCCGGAAGTGCTGGCGCGCATGCTGCCCACCGAGGAAGACAAGGTGCGTGTACTGGCGGCGGAGCAGTTGCTGAAAAAGGCCCGTTCGATTCACGTCAAATCCCGCGCCGGCAGTGATTTCCGCGCCGCCCTGGGGCAATACCCGTCGGTGACTGAATACGGCTTTGCCGATGAACCGGGGCGCTGGGATCACTGGCCCAGCGGCTTCCTGTTCTCGTGGCCCAACGAGGAAACCGCCGAGGGCGTGCTGGTGCTGGATATCGGCGACATCCTGCTGCCGTTCAAGACCTACACCCGCGAGAAGATCACCCTGGAGATCGAGAAGGGCTTTATCACTAAAATTCACGGCGGCTTCGAGGCCGAGTACCTGCGCGACTACATGAAGTACTTCAACGACCCCGAGGTGTACGGCATCTCCCATATCGGCTGGGGCCTGCAGCCACGGGCGCAGTGGACGGCCATGGGCCTGCACGACAAGAACGACGGCATGTGCATGGACGCGCGGGCATTCTATGGCAACTTCCTGTTCTCCACCGGGCCGAACACCGAAGTCGGCGGCACGCGCAAGACGCCGTGCCATATGGACATTCCGCTGCGCCATTGCGATGTGTACCTGGATGACGAGGCCGTCGTCATCGCCGGTGACGTCGTCGCCCCCGCAGCCTCCCTGGCTCGCTAAACATCCCTGTAGGAGCCGGCTTGCCGGCGATGAGGCTCTCGAATTCTGCGCACATCTTGAGGCCACCATCGCCGGCAAGCCGGCTCCTACATGGGTAGGTGTTTACGGCACATCCCGCTATCATGGCTCCCCATTGTTCATCATCCCCCGAGCCTGCCGTGCCTGATTCCTACGTCTTTTCCGAGCAAGTTGGCCACCTGCTGCGCAAGGCCTACCAGCGCCACCTGGCGATTTTCCAGCAGAATGTCGGTGACTCCCAGCTCACCGCCGTGCAGTTCGTCACCCTGTGTGCCCTGCGCGATCACGGTGCAAGTTCGCTGACCGAACTGGTCAAGGCCACCGCCGTCGACCAGGCGACCATTCGCGGCATCGTCGAGCGGCTCAAGGCCAAGGAACTGATCACCCTGGAGCCCGACCCACAGGACAAGCGCAAAGTGGTGGTGGACTTGTCGGCGTCTGGCGCCGAGCTGGTGGGCCAGACCGCGCCGCGTGCCGCGCAGATCAGCGAACTGACCCTGAGCAACCTCAACCCCGCCGAACGCGTGGCGATGTTGTTCCTGCTGCGCAAGATGATCGACGACCCGCAGGAATAATCCGGTACTGGCACCGTTTTTGCTCTGAGTTGATGTAGTAGCCACTTCACCAGCCAAGTGTGTCGCGAGGCCCCAGGTCCGCGACGCTTTTTTTTGGCTGTTTCGTGTAGTGACCACTTCACCAATTGGCACAGGCGAAGCGAATGATCAGCCAGCACATCACGGTAGCGCTTGAGGTCAACGGCCAAACAAGCGAAGTCAGCGCCATGGCGGACACCCCGCTGTTACTGGTGCTGCGCAATGACCTGGAACTCAACGGCCCCAAGTACGGCTGCGGCCTGGGCGAATGCGGTGCCTGCACCGTGATCATCGACGGCGTGGCCGCACGGGCCTGTGTATTCCCGTTGGCCGGTGCGGTAGGCCGCCAGATCGTCACCCTGGAAGGCCTGGGCACACGCCAGGCGCCGCACCCGGTGCAACAGGCCTTTATCGACGAGCAGGCCGCGCAATGCGGCTACTGCCTCAACGGCATGATCATGACCGCCAAGGCCTTGCTCGACCGCAACCCCAACCCCAGCGAAGCCGAGGTGCGCAATGAACTCTCGGGCAACCTCTGCCGCTGCGGCACCCATATCGAAATCCTGCGTGCGGTGCTGCGTGCCGCTCGCCTCATGACGGTGGATTGATGAGCATGACCGACACGACCCTTTCCCGTGACCAGTGGCTGGCCAAGGCCGGTGTGTTGTTGATCGTCGATGACGTGTTGCCGCCGTCGGGGCCGGTGGCCAAGGGCGGCACGCCGACGGTGAAACCCAAGGAACTGGGGCTGTTTATCGCCGTGAACGATGACGGCCTGGTCTATGCCTTCAACGGCCATGTCGATCTGGGCACCGGCATTCGTACGTCGCTGGCGCAGATCGTCGCCGAAGAGCTCGATCTGGCGCTGGAGCAGGTCAAGATGGTGCTTGGCGACACTGAGCGCGCGCCCAACCAGGGGGCGACCATTGCCAGTGCGACCTTACAGATTTCCGCCATCCCGTTGCGTAACGCCGCAGCCGAAGCACGGCGTTTTCTGCTGGCGCGGGCGGCGGGGCGCTGGGGCGTGAGCACGGGCAGCCTCAAGGTGGAAGCCGGTGTGATCCACGCCGCAGACGGACGCACCACAACCTACGCCGAGTTGGTCAGCGGCCAGCACGATCAACTGCGCATCAGCGGTGATGCGCCACTCAAGGCCATCGAGGATTACCGCTTGGTCGGCAAGGGCGCGGCCCGGGTGGACATCCCCGGCAAGGCCACCGGCGAGCTGACCTATGTGCACGACATGCGCGTGCCCGGCATGCTTCACGGTCGGGTGGTGCGCCCGCCGTATGCAGGGCTTGATTGCGGGGAGTTTGTCGGCAATAGCCTGCTGAGTGTGGACGAGGCGTCCATCGCGCATATCCCGGGAATCGTCGCCGTGGTGGTGATCCGCGATTTTGTCGGCGTGGTGGCCCTGCGCGAAGAACAGGCGATCAAGGCGGCCCACGAACTGCAGGTGCACTGGAAACCCTGGAACCACGCCTTGCCGGACATGAGTGACGTGGAGCAGGCCATCCGCGACAACCCACGGGTCCGCCGCACCGTGCTCGACCAGGGCACTGTAGATGAGGCACTGGCCGGCGCCAGCCAGCGCATGCCGCGCAGTTACCTGTGGCCGTATCAGATGCATGGCTCAATCGGGCCCTCTTGTGGGGTGGCGGACTATTCGCCCGCGGGCAGTCGGGTGTGGTCGGGCAGCCAGAACCCGCACCTGTTACGCGCCGACCTGGCGTGGTTGCTGGAATGCGAGGAAGGGCTGATCGACGTGATCCGCATGGAAGCGGCCGGCTGCTATGGGCGCAACTGCGCGGATGATGTGTGCGCCGATGCCCTGTTGTTGTCCCGTGCCGTCGGCAAACCGGTGCGCGTGCAACTGACCCGCGAACAGGAACACCTGTGGGAGCCCAAAGGCACGGCGCAATTGATGGATGTCGACGGCGGGCTGAATGCTGACGGCAGCATCGCCGCCTACGACTTTGAAACCAGCTACCCCTCCAACGGCGCGCCGACCCTGGCGTTGCTGCTCACCGGTCGGGTAGAGCCGGTGGCCGCGATGTTCGAGATGGGCGACCGCACCTCGATCCCGCCCTACGACATCGACAACATGCGGGTGACCATCAACGACATGGCGCCCATCGTGCGCGCGTCGTGGATGCGCGGGGTGTCGGCACTGCCCAATACCTTTGCCCATGAATCCTATATCGACGAACTGGCCTTTGCCGCCGGCGTCGACCCGGTGGAATACCGCCTGCGTTACCTCAAGGACGAGCGTGCCATCGACCTGGTGAAATCCACCGCCGAGCGCGCCAACTGGTCGCCGCGCACCGCGCCGATGCAAACCGCCAACGAGGATCACCTGCTGCGCGGTCGTGGCTTCGCCTATGCGCGCTACATCCACAGCAAGTTCCCGGGGTTTGGCGCAGCGTGGGCGGCCTGGGTGGCGGACGTGGCCATCGACAAGCACACCGGCGACGTGTCGGTGACGCGGGTGGTGATCGGGCATGACTCGGGGATGATGATCAACCCGGCCGGGGTGCAGCACCAGATCCACGGCAATGTGATCCAGTCCACCAGCCGGGTGCTGAAGGAGCGGGTGACCTTTGAAGAGTCGACGGTGGCGAGCAAGGAGTGGGGCGGTTACCCGATCCTGACCTTTCCGGAAGTGCCGAAAATCGACGTGCTGATGATGCCGCGCCAGGACCAGCCGCCCATGGGCGCCGGAGAATCGGCGTCGGTGCCCAGTGCGGCGGCGATTGCCAATGCGATCTATGACGCCACCGGCATTCGTTTTCGTGAGTTGCCGATCACCCCGGAACGGGTATTGGCTGCGCTGAATGCCGGCACGTTGGGCGAACCGGCCAAGTCGCCGGAGAAACGCAAGAAGTGGTGGTTTGGCGCACTGTTCGCCGCCTTGGCGGCCACGGCCTGGCCGTTTCACAATGAAATCGCGCCGATTGCCCCGCCCGCTGCCGGCACCTGGTCCAAGGCCACCCTGGAACGCGGCCGCTTACTGGCGGCGGTTGGGGATTGTGCGGTGTGCCACACGGCACCGGGCGGTGCGACCAATGCGGGCGGGCTGGCCATGGAGACGCCGTTCGGCACGCTGTACAGCAGCAATATCACCCCGGACGTAAAGACCGGCATTGGCGCCTGGTCGTACCCGGCCTTCGAGCGGGCCATGCGCGACGGCATTGGCCGCGATGGGCGCAACTTGTACCCGGCGTTTCCCTATACGGCGTTTCGCAATATCAACGATGCCGACATGCAGGCGCTGTATGCCTACCTCATGAGCCAGGCACCTGTGAGCCAGGCGCCGACGCCGAATGCCATGCGCTTTCCGTTCAATATCCGGCCGTTGATGGCGGGGTGGAACGCGTTGAATTTAAGGCGCGGCGAAATCACCGTGCAGCTGGAGCGCAGTGAGCAATGGAATCGCGGCAATTACCTGGTCAATGGCCTGGGGCACTGCGCGGCGTGCCACTCGCCGCGCAACCTGATGGGCGCGGAGAAGGGCGGCAAGGCGTTCCTTGCAGGCGGCATGGTTGATGGTTGGGAGGCGCCGGCCTTGAATGGGTTGTCCAAGGCGCCGACGCCGTGGACCGAGGATCAGTTGTTCACGTATTTGAGTACGGGGTACTCGGACGCCCATGGCGTGGCAGCCGGGCCGATGGGGCCGGTGGTGAGTGAGTTGTCGAAACTGCCCAAGGCGGATATCCGGGCGATGGCGGTGTATCTGGCGTCGCTCAATGGCGAGGCGACGGCGCAGGCGCAAAGCGTCGCGGTGGTTGTGCCCAATCCCAGCGGCCGACGCATTTTCGAGGGCTCGTGCAAGGCCTGTCACGCCGATGGCCTGGGGCCGAAACTGTTTGGGGTGAGCCCGTCACTGGCCACCAACACCAACGTGCACAGTGAGCAGCCGGACAATTTGATCAAGGTGATTTTGCAAGGCATCAGCAATCCGGCGACCAGGGACCTGGGGTACATGCCGGGGTTCAAGGACAGTTTGTCCAACAGCCAGGTGGCGGATCTGGTGGCGTACCTGCGCGGGCAATTTGCGCCGAATGCACTGCAGTGGCAGGGCTTGGAGCAGAAAGTGGCGCACCTGCGGGCCAATCCCGGCACTCACTGATATTTCAGCCTTATGAAAATCAACTGTGGGAGCTGGCTTGCCTGCGATGGCGGTGAATCAGTCACTGAAAATGTTGACTGGCACACCGCCATCGCAGGCAAGCCAGCTCCCACAGTTTGATTCGGTTTCTACAGTGGACTGGGGGTGACGCCGCGCAGCACCAGGTCGGTGATGAACGCCAACCAATCCTGCTGCTGCCCCTTGTCCGTCAGGTCTTCACCGAGAAATGAGCTGAGGGTATGGCGGTTGGAGTTATAGAAGTAGCAGAGCGAGGCAATCATCAAATACACATGCTTGAGGTCCACGTCCTGGCGAAACACGCCTTGCGCCTGCCCAGCCTCGATGATCGGCCGTAACACGCCCACCGCTTCGCCTGACAACCGACGCATCTCGCCGGACTGCTGCGCATGCTTGCCCTGGTGCAGGTTCTCGATGCTCAGGATCGCCACGAATTCCGGGTGCTTGACGTAGTAGTTCCAGATAAACCCCACCAGATCACGCAAGGCCTGTACCGGCGCATCGAGGTCGAGCTTGAGCTTGCTTTCGGCTTTGTTGAACTGCTCGTAGATGTGTTCCAGCACGCAGACGAACAGGTGTTCCTTGCTGCCGAAATAGTAATAGAGCATGCGGTCGTTGGAGTCGGCTGCCTTGGAAATGCTGTCGACCCGGCCACCGGAATAACCATCGCGGGCGAACACCTTGACCGCCGCCTGCAGGATGCGTGCACGTGTCTGGTCCGCCTGTTGGGCACGAATGCCGGTCTTCTTGATCACCATGGGGAGCGCCTTGCGCGACAGTCAGGGCGCGAAATATAGCATGGGCATTTTTTCGGCCGTTCTGTGACCGACAAGTTCTGTAATAAAAACGCCATTGCACTGGGGATTGGATCCTGAACGGGCTATTTTGGTGCACCTCAATAACTAGAGTAGCCATGGATGAAATACCAACCCTTCAGCCGTACCTTGATTGCCACTGCCCTGGTGTTGACGGTCAGCGGTGTACAGGCCGCTTCCCAGGCCCCGGTGGCCGGTGAAAATGGCATGGTGGTGACCGCCCAGCATTTGGCCACTCATGTGGGTGTGGATGTGCTCAAGGCCGGCGGCAACGCGGTGGATGCGGCCGTCGCCGTGGGCTATGCGCTGGCCGTGGTGTACCCCGCGGCGGGTAACCTGGGCGGTGGCGGGTTCATGACCGTGCAACTGGCCGACGGGCGCAAGACCTTCCTCGACTTCCGCGAAAAAGCCCCGCTGGCGGCGACTGCCGACATGTACCTGGACAAGGACGGCAAGGTCATCGACGGCCTGAGCGCCAAGGGCCATTTGGCCGTGGGCGTGCCTGGCACCGTGTCCGGCATGGAACTGGCCCTGAGCAAATACGGCACCCTCAAGCGCGCCCAGGTGATTGCCCCGGCGATCAAGCTGGCGGAAAACGGCTTCGCCCTGGAGCAGGGTGATATCGACCTGCTGCACACCGCCACCGGCGAGTTCGAAAAAGACAAGGACATGCGCGGGATCTTCCTGCACAACGGCCAACCGATGCAGGTGGGCCAGAAACTGGTGCAGAAAGACCTGGCCAAGACCCTCAAGGAAATCTCCGCCAAGGGCACTGATGGCTTCTATAAAGGCTGGGTAGCAAAAGCGCTGGTGGATTCCAGCCAGGCCGGCAAAGGCATCATCACCCAGGCTGACCTGGACAAGTACAAGACCCGTGAGCTGGCGCCTATCGAGTGCGATTACCGTGGCTACCACGTGGTTTCGGCGCCGCCTCCAAGCTCCGGTGGCGTGGTGATCTGCCAGATCATGAACATCCTCGAAGGCTACCCGATGGCCGACCTGGGCTACCACTCGGCCCAAGGCCTGCACTACCAGATCGAAGCGATGCGCCACGCCTACGTGGACCGTAACAGCTACCTCGGCGACCCGGACTTCGTGAAGAACCCGATCGCCCACCTGCTGGACAAGGACTACGCCGCCAAGCTGCGCGCCGCTATCGAACCGCAGAAGGCCGGTGACTCCCAAGCCATCAAGCCCGGCGTGTCGCCCCATGAAGGCAACAACACCACGCACTATTCCATCGTCGACAAGTGGGGCAACGCGGTCTCGGTCACCTACACCCTCAACGACTGGTTCGGTGCGGGCGTGATGGCGAGCAAGACCGGCGTGATCCTCAACGATGAAATGGACGACTTCACCGTCAAGGTCGGCGTACCGAACATGTACGGCCTGGTCCAGGGCGAAGCCAACGCCATTGCGCCGGGCAAGGCGCCATTGTCGTCGATGAGCCCGACCATCGTGACCAAGGACGGCAAGGCGGTGATGGTGGTGGGTACGCCGGGTGGCAGCCGCATTATCACCGCGACCTTGCTGACCATCCTCAATGTCATCGACTACAAGATGAACATCCAGGAAGCCGTGGACGCGCCGCGATTCCACCAGCAGTGGATGCCTGAAACCACCAACCTGGAAACCTTTGCGGTCAGCCCGGACACCCAGAAGATCCTCGAAAGCTGGGGCCACAAGTTCGCTGGCCCGCAGGACGCCAACCACTTGGCCGCAATCCTGGTGGGCGCACCGTCCCTGGGTGGCAAGCCGGTGGGCAACAACCGTTTCTATGGCGCGAATGACCCACGCCGTAACACCGGTTTGTCCCTGGGTTACTGAGGCGTGAGGTGGTGATGCAGGTGGGCCAGGGACAGCGCAACGCTGTCATGGGATAACTGCAGGGCGGCGCCCTCGGCGCTGCCTTGGGCTGCCGGCATCACCCGTTCGAACATGTGAGTTTCATACGCCTGCACGGCTTTCGAGCCGTCAGGTGTCTCCAGCAGGTGCTGTGCCAGTTCGGCAGCATCGAGCATCGCCGCATTCACCCCTTCGCCACCAAACGGCGACATCAAGTGCGCCGCATCCCCGATCAACGTCAACCCGGGCCGATGGGCCCAGCGATGCCCGACGGGCAAGGCGTGGATGTGCCGGACGATCAGGGTAGGGCTGGCGGCATCGAACAGCGCCAGCACGTCCGGGTGCCAGCCTTGGAATTGGGTTTTCAGCGAGGGCGCGTGGGACAGGTCAATCGTGTTCGCCGCCCAGTCCGTAGGCACGCGGAAGATCGCATAGCCGCGCAGGTGCGCGTTGGCGTTGCGCTGCACGATGATCGAACGGGCTTCACCGGCCACTTGCAGCGTGCCGCGACCGACCAGGCGGGCGGCGAGTGGGTGCCTGAGGTCGGCGTCGTCGATGTTGAACTCAATAAAGGTCAACCCGCTGTACTGCGGCTGATAGGGCGACAGTAGCGGACGGATTTTCGACCAGGCGCCGTCGGCACCCACCACCAGGTCGAAGGGGCCGTGATGGAGGTCGCCTTGATGCAGCGTCCAGCGCTGGTCATCGCCCTGGCTGACGTGATGGATACTCACACCCCACTTCACACACCCCTCGGGCAGGGAGTCCAGCAGGATCTGGCGCAGCTGGGTGCGGTCGACTTCCGGGCGGTCGCCTGCCTCGGGGTTCGGGTCTTCAAACAGCAGCTGGCCGTGATGATCCATCAGCCGTGAGCCTTGGTCTTCATAGCGGGCGATACGTTTGAAGGCGTCTTCCAGGCCGGCTTGTTGCAACGCGAACTGGCCGGACTCCACGTGCAGATCCAGCGTGCCACCTTGCGGGCGCTCCAGCGGCCCGCGTTCACGCTCGAATACGCTGACGGCCACGCCGTGACGGCTGAGGATACGCGCCAGGGTCAGGCCACCAGGGCCGCCGCCGACGATGGCGATACGCAGGGGGTGAGTCATGCAGGCACCTCGGCAAGGAGTTGTTCAACGGCTTTGAACGCAATGACGCGGCGCGCTTCCCAGCTGCCACGAATGACCAGCGCTGGCTGCTGATGCCGTTCGATCCAGTCCAGGCTGCCCTGGAAAAACGCCTGGCGGTCCGCCAGTTCCGGTTGGCAGCGCTGGCCGTCGGCGGTCCACTCCACGTCCTCCGGTGACAGCACCAGGTGCAGGTCGTAGTGCCGTGCCAGCAGTTCGCTGTCGAGCCAGGCGGGGTAGTCGCCGAACAGGGTCTGGCTCCACAGCTTGTTGGTCAGCAAGTGCGTGTCGAGGATCAGCAGGTCGGGCTGTTCGGCGCGGGCGGCATCTTCCCAGGCCAGTTGGCCGTGGGCGATGGCGGGGATGTCGGCCAGGGTGGTGTCGCGCTGATGTTGGTCGATGAAGTGGCGCACGTATTCGCCGACCATCACGCCGCCAAAATGCGCTTGCAGTTCCGCCGCCAGCCAGCTTTTACCGCTGGACTCGGGGCCGGCCAGTACCACCACCTTCATGCGCGCAGCGCCGGGTCGGCACGCCATTCACGCCAGCCCTGCACGGCGATCACGGTGAACAGCGCGTACAGCGCGGCCGTGAGGTACAGGCCTTTGTAGAGGAACAGGCCAACGAAAATCACATCCACCGCGATCCACAACGGCCAGCATTGCACGCGCTTCTGCGCCATCCACATCTGCGCGACCAGGCTGAAACCGGTGAGGGCGGCGTCGAGCCACGGCTGGGCGGCGTCGGTCCAGTGGGCCATGGCCGCGCCCAACAACAGGCTGCCGGCCGCACCCACGGCCAGGCTGGTCATGATCGCCGGCCAGCCGAGGCTGGTGACCTGGCGACCCTGCTTGACCTCGCCGGCACGGGTCCACTGCCACCAGCCGTACACTTGCAGCGCGGCGTAGACCACTTGCAGCAGCATGTCGGAATAGAGTTTTACGTCGAAGAATATCCAGGTGTAGAGCAGCACCATCACCAGGCCGATGGGCCAGCACCAAGGGTTCTGTTTGACCGTCAGCCAGACAGCGATCACCCCCAGGGCGGCGGCGAACAGTTCAAGCCCGGACATGGCGGTTCCTTAGGGGAGACGAAGAGGGCGCTGATTGTAACCAAAGATGGTCCATTGTAGGAGCCGGCTTGCCGGTGATTCGCCCTTGGGTCTTGTGGCCATTTCAAGAGCGCTATCGCCGGCAAGCCGGCTCCTACAGGGGGCGGGGTTAGATTTTGAATGGGCGCAACAGGCCATCGAGTTGTTCGCTGAGACCGCGCAGGTGGGCGCTGGCGACGCTCGATTGCTCTGCCGCCAACGCGGTGCTGTGGGACAGGCCCGCCGCCTGGGTGACGTTCTGGTTGATGTCTTCAACCACATGGGCCTGCTGCAAGGTGGCGCTGGCGATCGAGGCGTTCAGGCCATTGAGGTTGCGCAGCGCCTGGCCGATGGCATTGAGGCTGGCACCGGCCTGGCCGGCTTGTTCGATGGTCAGTTGCGACGCGCTGTGGCTGTCGCTGATGACCTTGACCGCCGCTTCCGAGTGGCCCTGCAGGCGCTCGATCATCACCTGGATCTCGGCGGTGGACTTCTGCGTGCGCTGAGCCAGCAGGCGCACTTCATCGGCCACCACGGCAAAGCCCCGGCCTTGCTCGCCGGCGCGTGCCGCTTCGATCGCGGCGTTGAGGGCCAGCAGGTTGGTCTGGTCGGCGATGGAACGGATCACTTCGAGTACGCCGCCAATCTGTGTGCTTTCGCTGGACAGGGTGCGGATCACCTCCACGGCCTGGCTGATGGTGCCCGAGAGCTGGTCGATCTGCTGCAGGCTGCCGTCGATGTTCACCTGGCCTTGCTGCGCCTGGGCCTGGGCGTCACGCATTTCGCTGGCGGCGTGCTCGGCGTTTTTCGCCACGTCCTGCACACCGTAGGTCACTTCATTGATGGCGGTGGTCACCAGTTCCATCTGCTGCGACTGCTGCTGGCTGCGGTCATGGGCCTGGCTGGCATTGGTGCCCAGCTCGGTGGAGGACTGCCCGAGGGCGTTGGCGCACACCTGCAACTGGCCCACCACCTGGCGCAGCTTGGCGGTGAAGCTGTTGAAGTGCCGGGACAGCTGGGTCACTTCATCATTGCCGTGGGTGTCCAGGCTGCGGGTCAGGTCGCTTTCGCCGCTGGCGATATTGCCCATGGCATTCACCGCCGCCTGCAACGGGTTGACGATGCTGCGGGCGATCACTGTCACCAGCAAGGCCATGACCAGCGCAATGCCCAGGCCAATCAGCGAGGCTTTCCACACCTGGCCCTTGAACTCGGCCTGCACGTCGTCCACGTACACACCGGAACCGATGATCCAGCCCCAGGGTTCGAACAGCTGGATGTACGAGGTTTTCTCCACCGGCGCTTCGGCACCCGGCTTCGGCCAACGATAGTTGACGATGCCGGCGCCCTTGGCCTTGGCCAGGATCACGAACTCGTTGAACACCGCAAACCCGTCCGGGTCGCGGATGGCCGAGAGGTTCTGGCCGTCCAGCTTGGGGTTGGCGGCGTGCATGATCATCACGGGCGTGAGGTCGTTGATCCAGAAGTAGTCGTCGTGGTCGTAGCGCAGGCCGCGCACGGCGCTCAACGCCTGTTTCTGCGCGGCTTCGCGGGTGAGCACACCGGTCTTTTCAAGGTTCTGGTAATAGGCGAGGACGCCGCTGGCCGTCTGTACCACGTGCTGGGTCTGCTGGCGCTTGGCCTGGTAAAGGTCGCCGTGGATCTGCTTGAGCATCAGCAGGCCCAGGGTCAACAGCATCAACACGGCGACGATCAGGATCAGCCAGAGACGACGGCTGATCGACATGCTGCGCAAACTGTTCATGGTCCTGTCACTCCGTGCTTTTTATAATTGTGGGTGCTGCATCGACATTTCCGGCTTGTCTGATAGGCTTTCGGCCTGCAATCGGAAAACCTGAGTACTGCCTGATTTTTCACGCAATTTTTGCACGCCGGCGTTGACTATCAACACCGGGCCTTCGGTGCGCTCGCCTCTTTGAATCATTAGAAACACGCACGACCTTTGGGAGAAACATGGACATTTGGACCGCCATACAGGCATTGATTTTGGGCGTTGTGGAAGGACTGACCGAGTTCCTGCCGATCTCCAGCACCGGCCACCAGATCATCGTCGCCGACCTGATCGGCTTCGGCGGCGAACGCTTCGAAGCGTTCAATATCATCATCCAGCTGGGCGCGATCCTCGCCGTGGTCTGGGAATTCCGGCGCAAGATCTTCGACGTGGTCACCGGCTTGCCGACCCAGCGCAATGCCCAGCGCTTCACGGTCAACCTGATCATCGCGGTACTGCCAGCGGTGGTACTGGGGGTGATTTTTGCCGACCTGATCAAGCACTACCTGTTCAACCCGATCACCGTGGCGGCAGCCCTGGTCGTCGGCGGCGTGATCATGCTGTGGGCCGAGCGCCGCCAGCACGCTGTGCACGCCGAAACTGTGGACGACATCACCTGGAAAGACGCGATCAAGGTGGGCTTTGCCCAGTGCCTGGCGATGATCCCGGGCACCTCGCGTTCCGGCGCGACTATCATTGGCGGCCTGCTGTTCGGCCTGTCGCGCAAGACCGCCACCGAGTTCTCGTTCTTCCTGGCCATGCCGACCATGGTCGGTGCCGCCGTGTATTCGGGCTACAAGTACCGCCACCTGTTCCAGCCCGATGACCTGCCGGTGTTCGCCATTGGTTTTGTCACCTCGTTCATCTTCGCGATGATCGCGGTCAAGGCCTTGCTCAAGTTCATCGCCAGCCACAGCTACGCGGCCTTTGCCTGGTACCGCATCGCCTTCGGCCTGGTGATCCTGGCGACCTGGCAATTCGGCTGGATCGACTGGACCGCGGTCAAGCCATGAACATCCAGCACCCACGCCTCAAGGCGCTGATCTTCGTGCTGCTGTGCGCCGCGCCGCTGCTGGGCTCGGCCTTGCTCTGGCATCGCGGCGAAACGCTGATCCCGCTCGCGGCCTACGGCGTGGTCAGCGTGGTGGCGTTCCTCATGTATTGGAACGACAAGCGCAAGGCCCAGACCGAAGGCCGCCGCACCCCGGAAAACATCCTGCACGCCGTTGAACTGGCAGGCGGCTGGCCGGGCGCGTTACTCGCCCAGCAAGTCTTCCGGCACAAGACCCGCAAAGTGTCTTACCAAGTCCTGTTCTGGGTGATCGTGCTGTTGCACCAAGTGTTCTGGCTGGACCAACTGTTCCTGGGCGGTACGCTCCTGTCAGTCCTCTAGGCAAAACACCCAACGCTAACCACGATGCGAAGCGAGCCGCTCTTGTAGGAGCTGGCTTGCCGGCGATGCAGGCACCTTGGTGAATCAGGCATACCCGGTTGATGCCATCGCAGGCAAGCCAGCTCCCACAGTGAGGGCGCGCGTCATCGTTCGCGACCATCGCCGGCAAGCCGGCTCCTACAGTGGACCGTGTTTGCTTTTGCTCTACACCACT
>NZ_JACAOY010000018.1:32547-78602 GCF_013385985.1 Pseudomonas sp. B6002
CGTTTTGCTTACTTTTGCGCTCCATCAAAAGTGAGCCGCTGTAAGAGCGGAACCATAAGCCGCCGTTACCCAAGAAATGGATATGTACCCCGTGAGGCCGCCATCGCAGGCAAGCCAGCTCCCACATTTTTGATCGCAGGGCAACAGTTGGAAAGCTGTCAGCCCTCTTACTCCAGACGCAACCCCACCTGCGCCCGCTTGGGCAACTTACCCACCACCAACTGGTGAGACCGCTGCAACAGCCCCCGCAACTCCTCAGCCCCCAGCGGATACGGCGTATTCATAATCACCCACTGCGCCCGCGCCAAATAAGGCGCCGGATGAATCCCCGGCCGGTCGACATGCCCAAGAAACAACGCCTTGTCGACCTTGAACGCCAACGACTCCCCCCGCAGATTCTGCAAGGCAAACATCTTGTTGCCCGCAATCGAAAACACCCGCACACCGCCCCATTTATAGTCCTCCCGCGCACCGGGCAGGCTCAGGCAGAACGCCGCGACCTGGGCTTCAGTCATCTTCATAACAAGCGATCTCCACAGCCCTTGAAGGCCTCTTCCAGGTAATCGATCCACGCGCGAATGGCCGGCAGCACGCCACGGCGATGCGGGTACACCGCCTGCAACCAGCCGCCCGGCGACGACCATTCGGGCAGCAGTTGCACCAACGCGCCGCTGGCCAATTCGTCTTCGCAGTACATCATCGGCAGCACGGTAAACCCCAGGCCCTTGAGGGCGCAGGCCTTGCGCACGATAAAGTCGTCGATGCCCAGGCGCGCCTCCATCGACAAGTCCTCGGCATTGCCTTGGGGGTCGATCAGGCGCAGGTGGACCAGGCGATCGGCCTCCAGTGCACCGAGCACCGGCAGTTGCTTGAGGTCTTCCAACGTGTTGATCTTTCGCCCCTGTAGAAACGCGGGGCTGGCGACCAGCAGGGTCTGAGCCTGGCGCAGGCGCTTGGTCACCAACAGCGGGTCTTCATCGCCCAGCTCACGCACGCGCAGGGCCACGTCGATGCCTTCGGCAACCAGGTCGACACGGCGGTTGACCAGGGTCATTTCCAGCTGCACCAGCGGGTGGGCGGCGAGAAAACCCGCGACCATCTCCGGCAACATGTGCTGGGCCATGCCCACCGGGCAGCTGACCCGCAGCCGCCCACGGGGCTCGCTGGACATGCTGGCCACGGCCTCGTCGGCCATCTCCGCTTCCAGCAACATCGCCTGGCAGTGACGCAAATAACGTTCGCCGACGGCGGTGAGGGTGAGTTGACGGGTGGTACGTTGCAGCAGGCGGGCGCCGAGGCGGTCTTCCAGCTCGGCAATGCGCCGCGACAGCCGCGACTTGGGAATGCCCAGCAGCCGGCCGGCAGCGGCGAAGCCACCGGCTTCCACGACTTTGGCGAAATAGTAGAGGTCGTTGAGGTCTTGCATGGTCAACCTATTGTCCTGTCAATGGGACGAACTATCCGCGTGTGGCGTGGGCAAATCCAGCCCCTACATGCCGGCCATCAACACATACTTCACATGCACGTACTCTTCGATCCCGTAATAGCTGCCTTCGCGGCCATACCCGGATTGCTTGATGCCGCCAAACGGAATCGAGGCGGTGCCCACGGAGCCTGAGTTCAGAATCACCATGCCCGCTTCAAGCCGGCGAGACAGTCGCAACGAACGGCCCAGGGCGCTGGTGTAGGCGTAGGCCACCAGGCCGAATTCGGTGCTGTTGGCGCGTTCGATCACTTCTTCTTCATCGTTGAAGACATAGAGGGCGAACACCGGGCCGAAGATCTCCTGGGTGGCCAGCGGCGAGTCATCCCCCAGGCCGGTGAGGATAGTCGGCGCGTAGAACAGGCCACCCTTGGCGTGAGGCTTGCCGCCCATGAGTACGGTTGCGCCGGCAGCCCTGGCGTCTTCCACCAGGCGCACCACCTTGTCAAAACCCAGCTGATTGACCAGAGGCCCGACCACAAAACCTTCGCGCAGGCCCTGATCCACTTCAATTGCGGCAACCGCCTGCTTCAGGCGCTCGGTGAACGCCTCAAGGATGCTCTGCTGCACAAAGATGCGGTTGGGTGAGATGCACACCTGGCCAGAGTTACGCAGCTTGGCGCTCACCAAGCCTTGTACGGCGGCGTCCAGGTTGGCGTCCTCGAACACGATAAACGGCGCGTTACCGCCCAGTTCCAGGGTCATCTTCTTCACGTTGGCGGCGCATTGCGCGGCGAGCAATTTGCCCACGGCGGTGGAGCCGGTGAAGGTGATCTTGCGGATACGCGGGTCGCCGGTGAGGATCGGGCCGATTTCCTTGGGGTCGCCCACTACCACTTCCAATACGCCTTCGCCGATGCCGGCGTTGCGCGCGTATTCCAGCAGCTTGAGGGCGGTCAGCGGCGTGTCTTCAGCCGGCTTGATCACCATGGTGCAACCGGCGGCCAAGGCGGTGGCGACCTTGCGGGTGATCATCATGAACGGGAAGTTCCATGGGGTGATGGCCGCCACCGGGCCGACCGCTTCCTTGGTGACCATCACCTGGGCGTTACGGTCGTGGGTGGGAATCGTGTCGCCGTAGACGCGCTTGGCTTCTTCGGCGTACCACTCGATGAAACCCAGGCCGTAGTCGATCTCGCCACGGGCTTCGGTCAGGCATTTGCCGTTTTCGCGGCACAGCAGTTCGGCGAAGGCTTCCTTGTCGGCCTTCACGCTGTCGTGCCAGCGGCGCAGGATGTCGCTGCGCTCCTTGGCGAGTTTGCCGGACCAGTCGGGGAAGGCGGCGCAGGTGCGGTCGACGGCGGCCTTGACCTCGGTCGCAGAGTGTTTGGCTACGCGGCCGATTTCTTCACCGTTTGCAGGGTTGTAGACGATAAGCATGGGGAATCTCCGAGGGCTGAATGTGTTGTTTCAGGCTACGGAAAAGCGCTGTTTGGGCGAATATCCATTCCAATGTGCTGATTGCCTATTCCTATGAGTGCGTAGCGCCAGCCACCTCTGGCGCAGTACTGTGTGGCTTTGCAGAGGAGCCGATGCCGTGGGCCGTACACAGAGAATTGTCGAGCTGATGAGCGCCCTGGCGCCTGTTGAAGGCTATAACCTGACCGTATTGGATGACGTGCGTTTCCTGCGTTCCAACCGGCCACTGCACCGCGTGCCCGTGCTGTACGACCCGGGCATCGTGATCGTGTGCCAGGGCCGCAAGAGCGGCTACCTGGGCGAAGAGATCTATCGCTACGACGCCCAGCATTACCTGGTGGTGTCGGTGCCGGTACCGTTCACCATGGAAACCGAGGCCAGCGAAGCGGAACCGATGCTGGCGGTGTACCTGCGGCTGGACTTCAGCCTGGCGGCCGAGTTGATGGTGGCGCTGGATGACTTCCCCGATCTCCCGCAGGCCAAGCCCCGGGGCATGTATTCCTCGCCCATGGATGAGCGGCTCAGCGAGTCATTGCTGCGCTTTCTGGAGGCGATGAGCGTGCCGATGGAGGCGCAGATATTGGGGCCGACCTTAATGCGCGAAATCTACTACCGGATTTTTACCGGGGAGCAGGGCGGCTCAATGCGAGCCGCGCTCAATCGCCAGGGGCAGTTCGGCAAGGTGGCGCGGGCGATTCGCAAGATCCACGCGTGCTATCACCAACCCTTGGACGTGGAGGCGCTGGCGGGCGAGGCGATGATGAGTGTGCCGAGCTTTCACGCGCATTTTCGCACAGTCACCGACACGTCGCCGATGCAGTACCTCAAGTCCACGCGCCTGCACCAGGCGCGTCTGTTGATGCTGCGCAACGACATCACCGCCGCCACTGCCTGTGCCAAGGTCGGTTATGAAAGCGCCTCGCAGTTCAGTCGCGAGTTCAAGCGCTTCTTCGGGCGCACGCCCCAGGACGAGATCCAGTGGATGAAGCGCACCTACGCATTGCCGGCGCCTACGACGTCGTCGATTTACGTGTCATCCCACTGAGCAGGGTGATCAGTAGGGCCAGCCCGGCAAACCCGGCGCCGGTGAGCGCCTGGCCCTGCCAGCCGTAATGCTGTGAAGCAAACGCGCCGGCCGCAGAGCCCAGGGCGCCGCCGATGAAGTAGACCACCATGAACACAGTGTTCAGGCGGCTGGTGGCCGAAGGTTCCAGCGCCAGCACACGGGTCTGGTTGGCCAGTTGGTTGATCCGGTTACCGAGGTCGAGGAAGGTCGCCGCGATGAGGATCGGCCACCACCAGCCGCTCGGGCCGAAGGCGTAGATCAGGACAAAGGCCACCAGCACGGTGCCGATGCCGACCCATTCCAGCAGTTGGCTGTGGCGGCGGGTCTGTTGGCCGATGGTGGTGGCAAGGAGGATGCCGACGATCGCCGACAGCCCCAACAAGCCCGCCTGCGCACTGGAGAAACCATAGGGCGGCAAGGCCAGCAACGCCGCCATCGAGCCCCAGAACACGTTCAATGCGCCAAACACCAGGCCGGCCTTGAGGGCGGACAGGCGCAGGGTAGGGTGCTGCCGGGCCAGGCCCCACAGCGATTTGAGCAAGGCGCCGTAGGCCAGCTTGCTGGTAGAGATGGACACCGGCATGCGCGTCAGGATCGCGATAAACAGCAGCACATCCAAGGCTGCCGCCAGGGCGAACATGCCGCGCCAGCCCAGCCAGCCACTGACCACGCCGCTGACGGTCCGGGCCAGCAGGCCACCGGCAGACAGGCCGCTGACCATCAAGCCGAGGACCGCGCCTTTTTGCGCTGGCTCGCTGAGGTCGGACGCGGCAGGGATGATCACTTGGGCGCTGATCCCCGACAGGCCCAGCAGCCCGCTCGCCACCAGCAGCCAGGTAAACGAGGGCGCCGAGGCCGAGGCCAGCAGGCTGATGAAGTTCAGGCACAGCACGGCCAGGATCAGCGTGCGCCGGCTGATGCGGTCGCCCAGCGGCACAAACAGCAAAAGGCCGCAGGCGTAGCCGAGCTGGGTGAGCATTGCGATCTGGCCGACATGGGCGGTGGTCACGTCGAAGCTGGTGGCGATCAGCGGCAGCATCGCCTGGTTGTAGTAGATGGTCGCGACCGAAAACCCGCAGCAGATGGCGAGCAGCAGGGTCAGGCCCTTGGTCAGGACGGGGGAGTTCGCGTGCATGGCAGGCCCGGTGGCTGGCGGATTTGCGGCGAGAATGCCGCGTGGCGCGGGTGAAATCCAGCACCACAGAGGATTGGGCAATAAACCTGGGGGATTGGATCAGGGCGGAAATGGGATTGTCCTGCTGGCAGGACAAACAGTCGCATTTGAGCTGTCTAATCGTTTATTGGGTTCATGTGTAGGATCAACCTCAATTGATCGCCCAGTGGCGATCCTCACTTGGAGATCACCCATGAAACTGTTGCACATCGATTCCAGCATCCTCGGCGACAACTCGGCTTCCCGCCAGCTCAGCGCAGGCGTGGTCAAGGCCTGGCAAGCCGCAGAGCCAGGTGTGAGCGTGACTTACCGTGACCTGGCAAACGAAGGTATCAGCCACTTTTCCGGCCTGACCCTGGGCGCCCTGGGCACTGCTGCCGAACTGCGCGATGCCGTGCAAAAGCACGAGGCTGAACTGAGCGCTTCGTCCCTGGCCGAATTCATCGCCGCTGACGCCGTGGTGATCGGCGCACCGATGTACAACTTCTCGGTGCCTTCGCAACTCAAGGCCTGGATCGACCGCATCGCGGTGGCCGGCCAGACCTTCCGCTACACCGAAGCTGGCCCTGAAGGCTTGTGCGGTGGCAAGAAGCTGATCATCGTGTCCACCGCCGGTGGCCTGCACGCTGGCCAGCCGAGCAACGTCGGCCATGAAGAGTACTTGAAGCTGGTGTTTGGTTTCCTGGGCATCACCGACATCGAATTCGTCCGCGCCCAAGGCCTGGCCTACGGTGATGAAGTGCGCAGCAAAGCCCTGAGCGACGCCAACGTACTCATCAGCGAACAATTGTTCGCCGCCGCGTAAGGCTTGTGTAAATTTCGCCTTTCCTCGGTTTCAATCTGAAGCCGGGCGCCTAAACTCTGTATTCTGGTCACCTGAACACGACCGGAGTACGGAGTTTTTTCGTTTACCCGCTGTCTCTACTTTGGCCCAGGTTATGCAGTCATGGGTTTACCACCCGGTACGAGCACCTTGAACCATGGACTTTTCAAACAGACATGCCGGTTTTAATGCAGCAAAGGTGGACATCCTCATGATGCGTCTTTGTGCTGTTTTGGTACTTTCCCTGCTCGGTGGCCTGATTTCAGTGCACGCCGCCCCAGCGCCGCACCCGCATTGGAGTGTGGGCTTCCACCGCATGACGTTCCTTGATCCGCTGGACTTGCAGCCGATGAAGGCCATCGCGTTCTATCCGTCCACCGACGATCAACACTCCACCCAACTGGGTCCTTATCACGTCGCGGCTACCGAAGACTCCAAGGTCGCCATCGGGCGCTTCCCGATGCTGATGCTGTCCCATGGCAATACCGGTACACCGCTGGCCCTGCATGACCTGGCCACGTCCCTGGCGCGAAAAGGGTTTGTGGTGGTGGCGGTACTGCATCCCGGCGACAACTACAAGGACCACAGCCGCCTGGGTACGGTAAGCAACCTGTACGGGCGGCCGATCCAGATTTCCGAAGCCATCACCGCCACCTTGGGCGACCCGATGCTGTCGCCGTTCGTCAATGTGGATCAGGTGGGGGTGATCGGCTATTCGGCCGGTGGCGAAACCGCGCTGATCCTGGCGGGGGCCAAGCCCGATTTCGATCGCCTGCGCCGCTATTGCCAGGAACGCCCGGAAGACCGCGATGCCTGCACCACCAAAGGCGAATTGGTGGTCGACCGCGACGACCTGCAACCCCAAGCCGACCCGCGCATTCACGCACTGATGCTGATGGCCCCGCTGAGCCTGATGTTCGGCCGCCACACCCTGGCCGATGTGCACGTTCCGGTGCTGCTCTACAGCGGCGACGGCGACAAGCTGGTGGCCGTGGACAAAAACGCCGCTGCCCTGGCGCGCAAACTGCCGGAACCTCCAGATTTCAAACTACTGGCCGGGGCAGGGCATTTCGTGTTCATGGCGCCGTGTGACAGCGACCAACTGGCCGCCATGCCGGCGATCTGCACCGATGCCGACGGGGTGGACCGCGAGGGCATTCACCGCGACCTGGTGTCAGAGGCCGGGCGCTTCTTCATTCACACCCTGGGTCAATCGACCCGCGCCGGGTTGCAGACCGCAGATCAGTAAGCGCGGCGCTTGAGCAGCACGGTCACGGCCAATGCCGTGACCGACAGCAGCGCAGCGCAGAAGAAGATCCAGCCGTAACCCAGGTTCAACGCCACAAACCCCATCAACGGCCCGGCAATCGCGAGGGCCAGGTCAAAGAACACTGCATACGCGCTCAATCCCGCGCCCCGGCTGCTGTTTGGCACTTGCTTGATGGCTTCCACGCCCAGCGCCGGGTACACCAGCGACAAACCAAAGCCTGTCAGCCCGGCGCCGATCAGCGCGACGCCGGTGGACGGCGCCAGCCACAGCAAGGTCAAGCCCAGGGTTTCGATGGTCATGCAGGCAATCGCCGCCCTGAACCCGCCAAAGCGGCTGATGGCCGAGATAAACACCAGACGCGACAGGATAAAACACACGCCAAACACCGTGAGGCAGTACGCCGCACCGGCCCAGCCACGGTTGAGGTAGTACAGCGTGATAAACGTGGTGAGGGTGCCGTAGCCGATGGAGGCCAGGCACAGGCTGGCCCCGAAGGGCGCAATACGCCCGAACACGGCCCAGAACGGCAACCGCTCCCCACGCACCACCGGCACTGACGGTTTGGTGCGGATCAGCAAAAGGCCCAATGCGGCCAACACCGACAGCGCGATGCCAAGGCTGGTGTAGCCGTACTCGGCCACCATCACCACGCCTAGCGGCGCACCAATGGCGATGGCGCCGTAGGAGGCGATGCCATTCCAGGAAATCGAGCGCGCGGTGTGTTCGGCGCCGACCGCGCCCATGCACCAACTGATGGTGCCCACGCCGATCAGCCCTTGGGCCACGCCGAGCAACAGTCGCGCGACGATCAGAATGCCCAGGCTCAATGACGGCGTGCTTTGCACCAGTGTTGCGAGGAACGTCAGCACGCCGCTGGCCAGAATGCCGGCCAGGCCCAGCACGATGGCGCGCTTGGTGCCAACGTTGTCGGACATGCGCCCGGCCATCGGGCGGCTGAGCAGGGTGGCCAGGTATTGCGAGCCGATGGTGATCCCGGCGACTACGGCGCTGAAACCCAGTTGCTCATGGACATAGCCCGGGATCACCGCAATCGGCAGGCCGATGCAGATAAAGGCGATGAAGGTGTAGAAGACGATGGAGACGATCTGCAGGGTGATCGACAGGGAGCTGGGGGCGGCGGCAGGCATGGGGACTCGTTCGCGGGCGGGCGGTGAGGGCATGATGGCAAGGGCATGACGGAAAAGGAAGCAGGCTAACTACTTTGTTGAGCGTACGGGCCGACCGATCCCCTCTAGTCCGCGTCGCTCAAGCTTTGCATCACACGTGGCATGGTTGCCACGAACCCTAGGCGCTCCGATTCGCGCTGCAATACCTTCAAGTCTTCGGTGCTTGAACTGTCGCGACGCTGCAAACATTGGCCCGCCACCTCGATCAAGCGCACATGATGGCGGATCCAGGCACAAGGTGCAGTCTGGGCAAGGGCCTCCAGGCCTTGGGCATGCCGGCCGGCCTGCTCGAAATCGCCACTGAGCAGGCACGTTTCGGCCGCCGCCACCCTGAAACGAAGGGCGTTATGCGCCAGGCAATCCTGCGTAAGCAGGGCTTCGCCCAGCACCAGCATCTGGCGGCTGAGTCGCGCGTCGTCGAGAATCAAGGCAAGGCTGCCGTAGACCCAGGGGCCGATGTAACGCTGCAACGCATAGCGCTCCACCAAACTCACGGCCTCGTAGATCAGTGTTTGCGCCCGATCGCGTTGATTCTGGCGCAAGGCTAAACGGGCCTGGCCTTCCAGCAGAATGGCCTCGAAGCGACTGGCGCCTATCTCACGGGCCAGTGCCAGGGCATTCGTCAGTTCCTGCTCGGCTTGCTCGTCCTGCCCCGTCGCCACCAGCACCCAGGCGGCGGTCAATCGGGAAAAGACTTCCGCGCGGCGGTTACCGACCTGACGGCTGGACACGGCAGCATCCATGGCGTCACGCAGGGCCAGCACCGGCCGCCCCAAGTAAATTAGCGCCGAGCCGCGAGCACTGCGATTGCCCGCTTCGACATGGGGCAGCCCGTGCTGTTCGCACAACCGCACGCACTGGTCGAAGACCTCATACGCGGTCTGCATCCGTCCTTGGGCGTAGTAGGAATCACCGATTCCGCCCAGAGCCTTGGCCTCGGTTTCCAAGTTCGCCGCGATACGCGAGAACGACAGTGATTCCTCATGCAGGCGACGGCACTCGGCGTAGTCGCCTCGCGGAAAGTAAATATCCCCGCGCAGTTGATACAAGCGGGCCAGTGCCGTGTTCGCCTGCAACGCTCGGGCGCTGGGGAGTATGGCTTCGATCAGCTGTTCCTCGTCCTCCAGGCAATCGAGCGTATTGAGCACCGGCGCCAGCCCCAAGGCCGCCTCAATCCGCTCTTGCGGCTGAGCGGCGAGGGCCAGGGCGCTCTGGAAACAGTCCCGCGCGCGAGCTATTTGCCCCAGGCCCCAATGAGCCTGGCCACAGCGCAGTGCGAGGGTAAAACTGCCGGCGGCGCGTTCGACGAAATCTGTTCCCTGTAGCCCCAGCGCAAGCACGCTGTCGTACTGGCAGGCCTGGAGTTTCTCGTCCATGGCGACCAGCAACGCATCGAAAGCCGTGGGGTCCCTGGCCAGCAACAAGTGCTGTGCATACAGGCTGCGATCACGCTCGCGATATAACTTCGCCACTTCGCCATGCAACTGTTCGCGCAGGGCGTTGGGTATCGCATCGTAGAGGCAGTGCATGACCAGGTCATGGACGAACAAGTAGCGACCCGGTTCAATTTCCCGTAGCAAACCCTCGCGCATATCTGTGCTCGGCAGATAATCCGGCTGCCCCAGCGCCTCGCGCCAAAGGTTCAACTCGCAACGGTTGCCGAAAATCGCGGCGTAACGCAAGGCATGTCGCTGCTCGGGCTGCAGGCGGTCGGAACGGGTCTGGATCAGGTGGCGCAAACTGTCTGGGAATACACCTTCGCGACTCGACAGCAGTTGCGTCAGGTACAGCGGGCTGCCTTGGGCACGCTTGACGCAGTCGGCCCGGTAGGCCGGGTCGACCTCGCTGAACTGGTCGGCCAGCAGGCTGGCCTCGCGCGCTCGGATCGGAGCGATATCCAGCAGGCTCATGGGGGTACTGAAATACGGGCGCAGGGCGCTTTCCAGCGGATCGCCTTCATGGCGCGAGGTCAACAGCCAAACCAAGGGCGCCTCGTTCGTCGCTTCGAGCAGCTTGCCCAGCAGGCTGCACAATGCGACCTCGGCCCAGTGAAGGTCTTCGATGCAGATCAACAATGGCTTGTGCACCGCCAGCCGCAGCAGCAACTGTAAAAGCGCCGAAAGCAAGCCCTGGCTGCGCACTTCACTGCTCATCGCCGCGTACTGCGTGAGGGAATGCCCGGGAGGCTCGTCAACCCGGTGTAAGCCCGTCAGCACTCGCAGGAACAGTTGGTGTTCGTCTTTCAGCTTCAAGCGCAGCATCGCGCTTTCCAGTTCTGGAGCGCCGTCTTGTCGGTGCATGTCGAGGTCAAGCAGGCTGCGTACCAGTTGGCCCAATGGCCATAGGGCGTTGTCCATGCCGAAATCCAGCACGTCACTGCGATGGCAGGCAAAACCGCCTTGGCGGGCCATCTCGAAGAACTCGGTGATCAGGCGTGTCTTGCCGATACCGGCCATGCCACGCACATACACCACATGCCCGTCCTGATAGGCCTGAGTGGCTTCGATGACACCCTTGAACTGCAGCACTTCGACGGTACGCCCCACCAAGGGGCGCGAGGCATTCTCGTCAAGATTGCGCAAGCGCAGGCATAAGCGATAAGCGGGGAACGGCTCATCGGCCGGGGAAAACTCGAAACGCGTGCGAAGCTGTTCCACCAGGCCTTGGGCGACATTCACCGGTGCATTGCCATGCGGTTCGCGCGGGGTGTGGCCGCGCAACTGGCGCAGTACTTCACCCATCGTGGCGTCCTCGACGTCCTGGCGAACCAGTTGCAGCACAATCCCGAAACCAGGTTTGGCTAACTGTTCGCGGCTCAACGCTAGCGCACACAGCAGCGCTCGCTCGCTGTCGCTGCGGTACGCTTGCGGCGCGCCGAACCGGGCGACCACGATGTCGTCCGCACGCACCATCGGCACACCGCCGAACTGGCGGATCAGCCGCTCGATCTCTGCCACTCGCGAGGCTTGTTGTTCCGGGCGGGAGCGTTCACCCGACACCGGCGTTTCAAAGCTCAGTTGCAACACATAGCGGATCACATCGTCATCGATCTGGCGCAATGACTGCGTTGCCAGGACCGAATTGTGCAACTCGGTCACTGACTGTTCGATTTCCGCCAGGGCGCGTGTGACGGAGTGCCCGAGTAACGCTTCGACGTCGATCTGGAACGCTGTCGCCAGGTGGCGGGCCGTCCGATAGAGCACTGGCTTGCCGGTCTCGGCACGCTTGATGGAGGCAATGGACACACACAAGTGAAGGTTCAAGCAGGCCTCGGCCAGGGTTTCCTGGCTCAGGCCGCGCTGTTTGCGCAACCCTTTCAACAACCCGGCGTCCAGCAGCACGCGCCCGTCGGAAATCGCCGGGGCCTGCAGGGGGGGAACAGCCAACGTGCTCTGTTTGAAATCCATGTCGATTGTCTCGGCGGCGCCTGGGCAGCCGATGGAGTGTACTCCACATCTGATACCAAACTGATACCAGACTGACACTGCTCTGAACTGTCTCGATGGCGCCACGCTTCGGATACTAGCGCACGACGCCTGACCTACACTGGTTGCGCGAGCAGCATGTACCGTACCGCTCAGATGACAGTGCGGCGAAGTCAAGGAAACGCATCGCCGATTCGGTCTGAACGCTGGGTCGGCGACATTCAACGGGCGGCAGGCCATCGCCGTCTCTGCTGTCTCACCCGAACCCTGGTGGTGCAATCACGATGCAAACCTTCAACTGTGTGCCTTTTATCGGCGATGGCGACGAGGTCGATCTCGACACCCGTAGCTTCCCGTTCCTGTACAACGACCACGGCTTGGCTCGCCTCAAGCCCGCTGCAGAAGGCCGGCTGATCCAGCCGGCGCCGCAGAATCCCGAACTTGCACTCGGCGCTCTTTACACAGGTGTCACTTGGGAACCGAGGGAAATCCCCACTGCCAGCGGCTCCTACACCATCAAGTCATTCGACTTCCACGCCCGGGAAGTCCGTTATGAACCGATGTGGGCCACTGAAGAAACAGCGCAGGCTTTCGGCATGACCTTGCTGCGCAGTGGTGAGTGCATCCACTTCGACCATGCGCAACTGATCCTTGGCCAATACACCTATGGCAAATGGGCCGGGCACCAATCGCCCTACCTGGGGCCGGCTCGCCAGCGCGAACTGCTGACCTACAACCCGACAGACTTGGAGTACCACGCTTTTCCCCACGCCTTCTTTTCCCGCCATGGCCGGCTGCCGCTGGTGATCAGCGTGGCGCGCTGGCGGCCCTTCGTCGAAGAAATCCGCCTGGCCGACCTCTGGGTTCGACCCGGAGACGCGCTGGTGCTGCCACCCCAGTACTTTCCCGAGGCCCTATTGCTCGGCGCGCCCGCTGAGCAAAAGCGCTTGAAGGTCGTTGATATGCACGGTAATCGAAACTCGGCGCTCGCTTGTTGGTTCAAGGGGGGCGACGACGCGCTGTTGACGGAAACCATCCTGGCCAATGCTGACTTGATGAAGTCAGAAGCCGGCAGGCCGCACTATCATGAGGAGCGAGCCCCGACCCGGCATGAAACACCAGAAGGTTTTCTCTAAAACTGCCTGAGCGATGGATTGGCCAATAAAAAAGCGCCAACGTTGCCGTTGGCGCTTTGCAAATGCGTTGCCTTGAAACGGGCGGTATTTAGAACACCACGCCTTGGCTGCGCAGGTAGTCGTCGTAGGTGCCGCTGAAGTCGATCACGCCGGTGGCGCTCAACTCGATGATGCGGGTGGCCAGGGACGATACGAACTCACGGTCGTGGCTGACGAAGATCAGCGTGCCCGGGTAGTTCTCCAGCGCCAGGTTCAGCGCTTCGATGGATTCCATGTCCAAGTGGTTGGTCGGTTCGTCCATGATCAGCACGTTCGGCTTTTGCAGGATCAGCTTGCCGAACAGCATGCGGCCTTGCTCACCACCGGAAATCACCTTCACCGACTTCTGGATCTCGTCGTTGGAGAACAGCATGCGACCCAGGGTGCCACGGATCATCTGCTCGCCTTGGGTCCATTGGCCCATCCAGTCGAACAGGGTCACGTCGTCTTCGAAGTCATGGGCATGGTCCTGGGCGTAGTAGCCCAGTTCCGCGGCGTCGGTCCACTTGACGCTACCGGCATCCGGGGTCAGTTCGTTGACCAGGGTGCGCAGAAGGGTGGTCTTGCCGATACCGTTCGGGCCGATGATCGCCACGCGCTCGCCAGCTTCAACCTGGAAGCTGAAGTCCTTGAACAGCGGCTTGCCGTCGAAGCCCTTGGCCATTTTTTCGACCATGACGGCCTGGCGGTGCAGCTTTTTGTTCTGCTCGAAACGGATGAACGGGCTCACACGGCTCGAAGGCTTGACCTCAGCCAGCTGGATCTTGTCGATCGCCTTGGCGCGGGAGGTGGCCTGCTTGGCTTTCGAGGCGTTGGCCGAGAAGCGGCTGACGAAGGATTGCAGCTCGGAGATCTGCGCCTTCTTCTTGGCGTTGTCCGACAGCAGTTGCTCGCGGGACTGGGTCGCCACGGTCATGTACTCGTCGTAGTTGCCCGGGAACAGGCGCAGCTCGCCGTAGTCCAGGTCAGCCATGTGGGTGCACACGCTGTTCAGGAAGTGACGGTCGTGAGAGATGATGATCATCAGGCTGGAGCGCTGGGTCAGGATGTTTTCCAGCCAGCGGATGGTGTTGATGTCCAGGTGGTTGGTCGGTTCGTCGAGCAACAGCACTTCCGGGTCGGAGAACAGCGCCTGGGCCAGCAATACGCGCAGTTTCCAGCCTGGGGACACTTCGCTCATCGGGCCAAAGTGCTGTTCCAGCGGGATACCCAGGCCCAGCAGCAGCTCACCGGCACGGGATTCGGCGGTGTAGCCGTCCATTTCGGCGAATTCGGTTTCCAGCTCGGCCACGGCCATGCCGTCTTCTTCGCTCATTTCTGGCAGCGAGTAGATTCGGTCGCGCTCAGCCTTGACCTTCCACAGCTCTTCGTGACCCATGATCACGGTGTCGAGTACGGTGAATTCTTCGTAGGCGAACTGGTCCTGGCGCAGTTTACCCAGGCGTACATTGGGCTCCAGCATGACCTGGCCGCCGGACGGGTCGAGGTCGCCGCCGAGGATTTTCATGAAGGTCGACTTGCCGCAACCGTTGGCACCGATCAAACCATAACGGTTGCCGGCGCCGAACTTGACCGAGACGTTCTCGAAGAGCGGCTTGGCGCCGAACTGCATGGTGATGTTAGCTGTGGAGATCAATTACTTTACCTATCAATGGGTTGCGAGCGTGGCGGCAGGAGCCTTCAGGCATGCGTCAACAGCGACATCAAGGCGCGAAACCCGGTCGCTGAGCAGAAGATTTTGGATGTGTGTTGGAATTTGGCGCGCATTGTCGCATATGTCAGGCGACAGTTGTATGGCAGGCGAACGATGGTTTCGCCAAGGTCTCTGGCATGGCCAGCCATAACAGCGCCAGGGCGACGGTGGCCACGCCGGCCAGGGTCAGGAAAGCCGCGTTGTAGCCCGCCAACTGCACGACAAAACCCGCCAGGCTGCTGCTCAAGGCCGCGCCGAGGCCAAATACCGTCGAAAGCGCACCCAGGCTGACATTGAAGCGCCCGGTGCCTTGGGTCAGGTCCTTGACGATCACCGGGAACAGCGCGCCGAAGATCCCGGCGCCGATGCCGTCGAGCATCTGCACCGCCACCAGCCAGTACGGGTCGCTGGACAGCGTATACAGCACGCCGCGCAACGGCAGGATCAGGAAACCGGCGATCAATAACGGCTTGCGCCCCCACACATCGGCCCGGGCGCCCACCAGCCACGCCATTGGCACCATCACCAGTTGCGCGGCGACGATGCATGCCGAGGTCAGTGGTGTGGCCATTTGCAGGTTGATCTGCGCCAGCTTCTGGCTGACCAGCGGCAGCATCGCCGCATTGGCCAGGTGGAAGAGGGCGCAGCACACGGCGAAGAGCAGCAGGGGGCGGTTGCCCAGCAATACCTTCATACCGGAGGGCTGCTCGTGATCCTGGGCATGGGCTGGGTCGAAGCCCCGGGCGACTTCATGGTCAATGGCCGCTGCCGACACGCAACTGACCGCCATGACACTGGCCACTGCCATGAACGCCATCAGGTAAAACACCACCACCGGGCCGTACAGGTACGCCAGGCCACCGGCCAGCAAGGCGGCCACGGCATTGCCGGCATGGTTGAAGGTTTCGTTGCGCCCGGTGCGGCGTGTGAAGGCGCGTGGCCCGGTGATCCCCAGGGAAATGGCGGAAATCGCCGGTGCGAACACCGACGCGGCCACCGCACTGGCGGCCTGGGTCAACGCCACCCAACTGAATGCGCTGACAAACGGCAGCACCAGGCAACTGAGCGTCACCAGGATTGCGGCAATCGCGATCACTGCGCGCTTGCTGCGGGTGCGGTCGATCAGCGCGCCGGCAGGCCCCTGGGTGATCAATGCGGCAATGCCGGCCAGGGTCATGACCACGCCGATGCTGGCCGGGTCCCACTTGTGTACTGCCAACAGGTAGATCGCCAGATAAGGCCCGAGGCCGTCACGTACATCCGCCAGGAAAAAATTCAGGCTGTCGAGGGACAAGGTGGTACGCAGGTCGGAGTGATGGGCCACGGCGAGGTCTTCAAGGGCAGCGCTCAGGGGCTGAACGCTCATTGGCTTAGTGACCTGTAGGCTCGGGGATTAGTTTCGCCATGCATAAGGGTTTTATCTGGCAGGCAATTGGCTTACTTTCCGAACCCCGCTTTATTCAAATCCTGGAGTCGCAATGGACATGCCCTCAGCCCAGCAGGCTATCACCCGCAACAAGGACGCCTGGGACGCTTCGGCCGAGCTGCACAAAGGCACCGCCACCTGGAACGCGCTGGTGGCGTCGGTCGCCCAGCCGGGGTTTTCGTGCCTGGACCCGACCATCACTGCATTGCTGCACGATGTCGGCGTTGCCGGCAAGGACGTGGTGCAACTGTGCTGCAACAACGGCCGTGAAAGCCTTTCGCTGTTCGGGCTAGGCGCCCGTTCCGTGGTGGGCGTGGATCAATCCCGAGCCTTTCTTCAGCAGGCGCAGGAACTCGCGGACGTTTCGCCCCATGCCCCCGAGTTCATCGAGACCGATATCCACCACTTGCCTGAGCGTTTGTTCGGCCGATTCGATGTCGCCCTGGTGACCATCGGCGTACTGGGCTGGATGCCCGACGTGGCGCTGTTCATGCGCCATGCGGCCAGCACCTTAAAGCCGGGCGGCACATTGGTGATCTACGAGACCCATCCGTTTTTGGAAGTGTTCGACCCTCGAGCTGACAACCCGCTGTTGCCTGCCAGTTCGTACTTCCAGCGCGATCCTTTTGTGCTGCAGGAGTCGATTGTCTACGAAGGCACCGCCGAGAAGGCCGGGCCGACGTCCTATTGGTATGTGCATACGCTGGGGAGCATCGTCAGCGGCGCGGTTGCGGCGCAGTTGCAGATCAGCCACTTGCAGGAGTACCCGCACTCCAATCGTGAAGAACTCTACGATCAGTACGAGCACCAGAGCGCGCAACTGCCACTGTGCTTCACCCTGACCGCCACTAAACGGTCCGTGTAATTCACTGGCGTGCAGGCAAAAAAAGGCCCGCGAGAGTGGCGGGCCAAGGGATTCACTGGAGTAGGTAGGTTTCACCCTATAGGTGGGAACGTGAAGGCCTTGTGAAAAGGGTGTCGCATATTCGGATGTGTATGGGGCACCGGCGACGTACGAAGGTTCGCATGGTCTGACCCGGCCCGGTGCTGAATTCGGCCGGCCTGGGCATGCCTTCATCGGCGGCAATGAATACGAAGTCATCGCCTTCAAGGCGGTAACTGGCGGGCAGTTGTTTGCCGGCGTCTTCGCCGATGGCGTCCACCCAGGTAATGCTTTTAGGGGTGGTGCTGCTGTCCAGGGAAAAGTGGCCGGCCAACAACACTTCGCCTGCGGTGGTCCGCACTTCGAAGCTGTCACCGCTGATGATCGTCACGGCACCAGGCGCGCTATGGGCGTCGACCGGGTTCAGCACACCACTGTCTTCAAGAGCGGTCTGTTCCCAGGTGCCCTGCAGGGCTTGAAAATCCAGGTCGGTGCGGGATGACATACAAATTCCTTTTTGCAGTAAGGGGTTGCGGACAGTGCCGTATCGCGGCATTGCAAGGCAAGCGTTGGCATTGATCCAGCACATTGAATGGACAGGTTTTCACAATTCTTAGTTAACCTTTGGTTACAAACTGTGGCTAAATAACTGCCAATGGTGATGAACCGGTGCTCAATTAGCCGGTCGTGCCGCATAAATGTGAATTGTGATTTCAGGTGCTGCTTATTCAATCCTCGGCCGTCGTGGGCACGCAGGAGCAGCCTGTTCTCTCTACTGACGTGTGACGAATCCCTTGAAACTCATCATTGTTGCTCTCTACGTTGCCTCCATTGCGTATGTACACCTGCGTGGCCGGGTGCGACACAAGCTGGGTCGCCAGCTTAGCGATCACTCGACGTTCCTGGCGCCGATCAACTGCTTTCTCTACCTCTTCTCCAAGCAACCCAGCCGGCCGTACCTGTCGCCGAGCGACTTTCCCGACCTGGCACCGTTGCAGGAACACTGGGAAGAGATTCGCCAGGAAGGCCAGAACCTGATGCAGGCGGGGGCGATCAAGCGCTCCGACCAGTACAACGACGTGGGTTTCAACTCCTTCTTCAAGTCGGGCTGGAAGCGCTTCTACCTCAAGTGGTACGGCGACAGCCACCCGTCGGCCATGAAGCTGTGCCCGCGCACCACCGAGCTGGTGCAGAGCATCGGTTCGATCAAGGCTGCGATGTTTGCCGAGTTGCCACCGGGCTCCAAGCTGGTACGCCACCGCGACCCGTATGCCGGTTCCTACCGTTACCACCTGGGCCTGGACACGCCGAACGATCCGGGCTGCTACATCAATGTGGATGGCGAAAGCTACTACTGGCGCGACGGCGAGCCGGTGATGTTTGACGAGACCTACATCCACTACGCCGAAAACACCACCGAGCAAAACCGCATCATCCTGTTCTGCGATATCGAGCGGCCGATGAAGTACCGCTGGGCGGCGGCGTTCAACCGCTGGTTCAGCCGCAATGTGATGGCAGCAGCCGGTTCGCCGAACGATGATGGCGACAAGACCGGTGGCTTGAACCGTGCGTTTACCCGCCTGTACAAGATTCGTCTACGCGGCAAGGAACTGAAGAAACGCAACCGTGCGCGCTACTACCTGGAAAAATGGGCGATTTTCGCCGGCTTGGCGCTGATCTTCATCCTGATCTAAAGCGCGATCGGGCGCCGCTCACTCGGGTGGGTGCGCGCCCAGCTTGTCCCACATTTTTTTGCTGAGCTTTTGCCTGTTGGCATACCCGGACCACGGGTCGGCTTTCAAACCTTTCAAACGCTCCTGCAGGTTGGCAACCGTCCACTGCTGGGCACCGCGCAACGTTTTCAACTCCTCGCGACTCACCGGCACTGACACGGGAAGGCCCGGCCGTGCCCGCACCGAATAGGCCGCCACCGTGCTCGCGCCACGGGCGTTGCGCAGGTAATCGATAAAGATCTTGCCGACACGGTTTTTCGGCCCGGACGTGGCAGTGAAGCGCTCGGGCAACTGCTGCGCCATGAACTGCGCGATGGCCTTGGCGAAGGCTTTCACCGTGTCCCAGCCATCTCGGCGCGCCAGCGGCACAACTAGGTGCAAGCCCTTGCCGCCGCTGGTCTTGACAAACGCGTCCAACCCCAACTCATCGAGTACCGAGAGCGTGAGTTGCGCCGCCTCCAGCATGGTCTTCCACGGCAGCGCAGGGTCGGGGTCCAGGTCGAGTACAAACAGGTCTGGCGTTTCGATCTTGTCCGAGGTGGCGCCCCAGGTATGCAGCTCTATGGCGCCCATCTGCACGGCGCCGACCAGGGCGTTCGCGCTGTCGATTTCCATCAGGCGTGCATGGCCAGGGTCGAGCGCCGGGTCCAACTGCTTGATGTGAGGAATGGCGAGTCGCTCGGCATGTTTTTGGAAGAACTGCTCACCGTCGATGCCTTCCGGAGCACGCAGCAGTGACACGGGCCGATGGCGCAGAAAGGGCAGCAGCCAATCACTGACCCCCTCGTAAAAGGCTGCCAACTGCTGTTTTTGCGTACCGCTTTGTGGATCGATGACGCGATCGGGGTGGGTGATTTTCACACCCGCGTCAGTTTTTTTGGCGTTGGAGGCTTTCAGCGACTTCGCTGCGCGCGGTTGCTCATGAATAATCTGTGACGCCGGCTTGTCGGTGCGCAATGCCACAAATGCGGCTTGGCGCACGATGCCTTCGCGCGTCCATTCGGTGAAGTGCACCTCGCCGACCAGCGCAGGTTCCACCCAATGCACGCCGCGTGCTTGAGTGCTGTTCAGCGGCGTTGCCAGTGGCGAGGCCTTGCACTCAAGCGATGTGAGCTGCGCGTAGATGGCTTTTAGCGAGGCCTGATCGAATCCGGTGCCGACGCGCCCGGCATACACCAGGCCCGTCGCGTCGTTCACCGCCAGCAGCAGGGCGCCGAACCCGGTGCGCGAGCCTTTGGGGCGCGTGTAGCCGACGATGACGAACTCCTGGCGCAAGCGGCATTTGAGCTTGATCCAGTCCGTGTTGCGGCTGGACACATACGGGCTGCCCAGGCGTTTGCCGATGACGCCTTCCAGGGCCAGGTCGCAGGCGCTTTCAATGATGTCGCGCTGGTTGGCGACAAAGGCTTCGGAAAACCGCAGCAGCTTGCTGCGACTCGCGCTGAGTGCGGATTTCAGCGCCGCTCGACGCTCCTCGACGGGCGCCTTGCGCTGGTCCACTCCGCCCAGGAATGGTGCATCGAACAGGTAGTACACGATGTCCAGGCTGCGACCGATATCAAAGGCGTTTTGCAATGCCTGGAAATCCGGCAGGCCATCACCGTTGAGGCTGACGACTTCACCATCGAGCCAACTGTCCTTGAGCTTGAGGGCTTGCAACGCCTTGAGCTGACGCGGCAGGCGCTCGGTCCAGTCGTGGCCGTTGCGGGTGAACAGGCGCACTTCGCCGTCAAGGATGCGCGCAAGCATGCGATAGCCGTCGAATTTGATTTCGTACTGCCAGTCACCGTCCGGCGCGCGATCGACCAGGGTGGCCAATTGCGGCGTGAATTGTTCGGGGAGGGTGATTGGCTTTTTTTCGCGCTTGGCCCGGGTTTTGGGTTTGCCGACAGTGGCGTCGCTGAGCACGCTTTTGGGCATGGCCTGGACGATGTCGTAATCAGCGGCAGGGCGTGCCTGCGGGTCTTTTTCCTTGATCAGCAGCCATTGCTCTTTGTCGCCACTGCCTTTGAGACGGGTGCGCACCAAGGCCCAATCGCCGGAGAGTTTCTCGCCGATCAGGGTGAATTTGAGCTTGCCCGCCGCGTAAGCCTTGTGCGGATCTTCATGGGGTTGCCACACGCCACGGTCCCAGACGATGACGTCCCCCGCGCCGTATTGGCCGGGGGCAATGGTGCCTTCGAAGCCGCCATAACTTAAGGGATGGTCTTCGACGTGCACCGCCAGGCGTTTCTGGCTGGGGTCCAGGCTCGGCCCTTTGGGCACCGCCCAGCTTTTGAGCACACCATCGAGTTCCAGGCGAAAGTCGTAGTGCAGGTTGCGTGCGTCGTGTTTCTGGATCACGAATGACAGGGCCGACGTTTTGCGCTGGCGAGTGGGCGCGTTGCCCGCCGGTTCTGCCGTGATCTTGAAGTCGCGCTTGCGGTTGTACTCGCTCAAGGGCTTTGGCATGGGAGGTTCCGTGGCTCAGGAGGCTTTGGTGGCTTTCTTCGCGGCAGGCTTCTTGGCAGGTTTGCCGGCCAGGCTGCGCTTGAGCAGCTCGGTCAGGTCGATCACATCCGCCGATTTGCGCTCGTCGCTGCCTTGAGTGGTTTCCACGTCTTCGATCTTGCCGGCTTTGGCCTTTTTCGCCACCAACGCCAGGATCTTCTCCTGAAAGCTGTCGCGGTAGTCGTCGGGTTGCCAGTCGGCGCTCATGTCCTCTACCAGGCGCTTGGCCATGTCCAATTCGCCTTTTGCCAGCTTCGGCTTGGTGACGTCGCTGCCCAGTTCCAACTCATCCAGGCTGCGCACTTCGGCGGGCCAGCGCAACATCACCAGCACCAGGGCTGAATCCAGCGGCATCAGCGCGGCCAGGTGCTGCTTGGTGTGCAGCACCACATTGGCCAGCGCCACCTTGCGGGTTTTCTTCAAGGTCTCGCGCAGCAGGGCGTAGACCTTGCCGCCACGCTTGTCCGGGGCGAGGAAGTAGGGGGTGTCGATGTTCTGCAAGGGGATCTGGTCGCTGGCGACAAAGGCGATGATCTCGATGGTCTGGGTCGACTTGGGGTGCGCGGAGCGAATTTCCTCTTCGCTGAGCACCACATAGCGGCCTTTTTCGAAAGCCACGCCCTTGACGATGTTGTCTTTGGTGACCTCTTTGCCGGTGGTTTTGTTGATGCGCTTGTAGCCCACCGGGTCCATGCTGCGCTTGTCGAGCCAGTCAAAATCAACGCCCTGAGCGGACGTTGCCGACACCAGCGACACCGGTATATGGACCAAGCCGAAACTGATGGCGCCTTTCCAGATTGCCCGTGGCATGGCTGCGGTTCCTTGAACAGAGTGAGTGTTCAGGTGACCGGCAGGCGCCGGCAAAAGTTTCGGCGGGCAGATATGCGGACAGATCGTGTAACACCTAATGAGAAACTATTTAGTTACGAAAGCCGAACCCAAGGCGTAGCGTGTTATCGAAAGCACGTACTACTCGCCCCAGAGAGGCTTTGTCATGAACAGCTGTGTGCGTCATCTCGCAGTGCTGGCGTTGGGTATGGCACTCACGTCACTGGCCCAGGCGCAAAGCCTGCCCGGCAGCACCGATTCCAACAACAGCCCGATTCACCGGGCCAACCCCAACAGCATGCAGGGCACCCAGCCCAATGCGCCGGCCACGCGGGGCGTTCAAATTGGCCCGACCAGCCCCAGGCCCACCGTCGAGAACGGCGGTATCGGCAACCGTTATCCCAAGCGTGATGCCGCCCCCAGTCGCCCCGCGACCGAAACCAAAGCTCCCACTTTTGACGCCAACGGCAATCGCCGGCCTTGAGTGCCGGTAAGGACTTCGCCTTATGTTTCTACGCAAAACCCTTCTCGCCGCCGTGTGCGCAACAGCACTGTTGCCTTTGACGGCAGCGTTTGCCGCCGATGCCCAGCAATTCCCCAGTGAGCAAGGCAGCCTTTCTGTCACGCCCATCGCCAAGGGCCTTGACCATCCGTGGGCCGTCGCGTTTCTGCCCGACAAACAAGGTTTCCTGGTGACCGAACGCCCGGGCCATCTGCGTTTTGTCAGCCCGGACGGCAAGTTGTCTGCGCCCCTGGGCGGCGTGCCGCAGGTGTGGGCCAAAGGGCAGGGCGGTTTGCTGGACGTGGTGCTGTCGCCCGACTTCAAGGAAGACCGCATGGTCTACCTCTCTTACGCCGAAGGCGGTGGCAAGGGCGGCACGGCGGGCACTGCTGTCGGGCGCGGTCGTTTGGCCGATGACCTGAGCGGCTTGAAGGATTTCAAAGTGATCCTGCGTCAGGAGCCCAAGCTGTCGACCGGCAACCACTTCGGCTCACGGTTGGCGTTTGACCGCGATGGCTACTTGTTCGTGACCTTGGGTGAGAACAACGACCGCCCCACGGCGCAGGACCTCGACAAGCTGCAAGGCAAGGTGGTGCGGATCTTCCCCGACGGTCGCGTACCAGAAGACAACCCGTTTGTTGGCCAGCAGGGCGTGCGCCCGGAAATCTGGTCCTATGGCCAACGCAACCCGCAGGGCCTGGCGCTGAACCCTTGGAGTGGCACGATCTGGGAAAACGAGCACGGGCCACGCGGTGGCGATGAAATCAACATCATCGAGCGTGGCAAGAACTACGGTTGGCCGCTGGCGACCCATGGCATCAACTATTCGCTGACACCGATTCCTGAAGCCCAGGGCAAGGAAGTGGAGGGCACCGTGCCGCCCCATCATGTCTGGGAAAAATCCCCGGGCATCAGCGGCATGGCGTTTTATGACGCCGACCGCTTCAAGCCGTGGCAGCACAACGTGTTTATCGGGGCGTTGGCCAGCCAGGAACTGATTCGGTTGCAGTTCGACGGTGACAAGGTGATTCATGAGGAGCGCCTGCTCGGTGGCTTGAAAGCGCGGATTCGAGACGTGCGCCAGGGGCCGGACGGTTACCTGTACGTGCTCACCGATGAAGACAACGGCGTGCTGTATCGCGTCGGTCTTAATCAGGACTGAAAGAAGGGGCCGCAATGCGGCCCCTTCTTTTTACAACCCCAGGTCGGACAGGCCCGGATGATCATCCGGGCGCCGGCCCAGCGGCCAGTGGAACTTGCGCTCGCTTTCCTTGATCGGCAGGTCGTTGATGCAGGCAAAGCGGTTGGCCATCAGGCCGTTCTCATCGAACTCCCAGTTCTCGTTGCCGTAAGAGCGGAACCAGTTGCCGGAGTCGTCGTGCCATTCGTAGGCGTAACGCACGGCGATACGGTTGTCGGTGAACGCCCACAATTCCTTGATCAGCCGGTAATCCAGTTCCTTGGCCCATTTGCGGGTCAGAAAGCCTTTGGCTTCTTCGCGGTTGGTGACGAATTCGGCGCGATTGCGCCAGTGGGTGTCCAGCGTGTAGGCCAGGGACACGCGCTGCGGGTCACGGGAGTTCCAGCCGTCTTCGGCCAGGCGCACTTTTTCGATGGCCGAGGCGTGGGTGAACGGCGGCAGCGGCGGGCGTGTTTCAGCGGTAGAGGACATCGGGCAGCTCCTGAAAACAATAACGGATTATCGAAAGTTGCTTGGCGTGCGGTTTCAAAGTCCCAATAACGTTCGCGCCATGCATTGCGCATCATCGGCAGCTGTTGAATCACCCATCACCAGGGCAACGGTAATGGCACCATCGATCAGGATCAGCAGTTGCGCGGCCTGCCGTTTCGGGTCGGGGGTGCCATGTGCTTGGCACAGTTCGAGTGCGTACTCGAACAGTTTCTGTTTGTGGGCCTTGGCCAACAGGCGCACCGGGTTGTGCGGGTCGCCGGTTTCGCCGCTGGTGTTGATAAAGGCGCAGCCGCGAAAATCCGCCGAGCCGAACCAGGCCTTGAGGGCGCTGAACACCGCCAACAGGCGCTCGCCAGTGCCTTCGCTGTGTTCCACCTCGCCACGCAACCACTGCATCCAGCGCTCGTCGCGACGTTGCAGGGCGGCAATTACCAACTCGTCTTTATTGGCGAAGTAACGGTAAATACTTTTGCGCGAGACACCGGCGGTTTTCACCAGAAAGTCCATGCCGGTGGCGGCGATGCCATGGCGATAGATCAACTTTTCGGTGACGTCGAGGATGATGTCGCGGGTTTCGTTGCCTGTCATATCGTTCATATGGCGTACAGTAGAATGATCGTTCTTCTTGGTCAATTAACTTTTTTCCATGCGCTGCTGCGAGACCTGAGCACCCCCATGGTGTAAGCTCGGGGCCTCTTCGGATTCGACCCATTGCGAGCCTTATGCCGTCGTTCTTCAAACGCTCCCTGTTGCCCAAACTGCGCGGTTTCCCACTTTCCAGCGATGCCATCGAGGTGCTGTCCGGCGCCGATGCGTTCCGCCGTTGCCTGTTGGAGAAGATCCCTCAGGCCACCCGGCGCATCTACATCGTGGCGTTGTACTTGCAGCAGGACGAAGCGGGGCAGGAGATCTACGACGCCCTGCACGCGGCCAAGGCAGCACGGCCGGAGCTGGACATCGTGGTGGTGGTCGACTGGTTGCGTGCCCAGCGCGGGCTCATCGGCGCCGGCAAGCAGCCGGGCAACAGCGCCTGGTACCAGACGATGACCGCGTCCCACGCAAGCCAGGTGCCGGTGTACGGCGTGCCGGTGCAAACCCGCGAGCTGTTCGGCGTGCTGCACCTCAAGGGTTTCGTGATCGACGACAGCGTGCTGTACAGCGGCGCCAGCCTGAACAACGTGTACCTGCACAAATTCGAAAAATACCGCTTCGACCGTTACCACCTGATCCACAGTCAACCGCTGGCAGACTCCATGCAGCATTTGGTGGAGCACGGCCTGGTGGCCTCCAAGGCGGTCAATCGCCTGGATTTGCCCAACCCTCCCACTACCCGCAGCCTGCGCAACGATATTGGCGACTTGCGCAGCCGCCTCAAGCACGCGGCCTACGACACCACGGCGGGGCAATTGCCCAATGGCCACCTGTCGGTCAGCCCGTTGTTGGGGGTGGGCAAGAACAACCCACTGAACCGCGTGGTGCTGGAGCTGATCGCCAGCGCCCAGCACCAGCTCACCATCTGCACGCCGTACTTCAACCTGCCGTTGCCGGTGACACGAGAGATCAACCGGGCGTTGGCGCGAGGCGTGAAGATCGACATCATCGTCGGCGACAAGACCGCCAACGATTTCTACATCCCGCCGAGCGAGCCGTTCAAGGTGATCGCGGCGCTGCCCTACCTCTACGAAATCAGCCTGCGTCGCTTCGCCAAGCGCCATCAGCCGATGATCGACAGCGGCCAGTTGAACCTGCACCTGTGGCGCGACGGCGATAACACCTACCACCTCAAGGGCATGTGGGTTGACCAGCGCTACACCTTGCTCACCGGCAACAACCTCAACCCCCGGGCGTTCCGCCTGGACCTGGAAAACGCCTTGCTCATCGATGACCCGCAGGGTGAGTGGCTGGCACCTCGGCGCATGGAGCTGACGCAGATTTACCAGCACACCACGCGCATCGAAGGCTACCAGCAGCTGCAAACCCTGTTGGACTACCCGGAAGCGGTGGGCAAGTTCCTGCGCCGGGTCAGCCGCGTACGCATTGAGCGCTTGCTGTACCGGATTCTCTGATTAGCGGGCAAAAAAAGACCCGGGCCCTGTCGAGGGGCCCGGGTCTTTTTTTGCGCGGCTGCTTAGTTCAAGCCGAGCTTGCCACGCAGGGTGGACAGGTCTTCAGCCAGGGTGTTGACCGGGCCAACCAGGGCTTTACGGTCGTTTTCCTTGACCTTGTCATAGGTCTCGAAACCACCGTCCTTGGTCTTGTACTTGGCCAGGATCTTGTCCACGGTGGCGAAGTTCTTGTCGACCTTGGCCAGGAAGGCCTTGTCTTGCTTCTCGATCTGGCCACGGAACAGGTCGACGATTTTCTTCGCGCCGTCGATGTTGCCCTGGAAGTCATACAGGTCGGTGTGGCTGTAACGGTCTTCTTCGCCGGAGATCTTGGTCGCGGCGACTTCTTCGAGCAGGGCTGCGGCGCCGCCCACGACTTTTTCAGGCGGGAAGGTCAGGCCATCAACACGGGTCTTGAGGTCGTTGACGTCGGTGTTGAGCTTGGCGGTCAGCGTTTCCAGACCTTTGGTGGTGTTTTGCGAGAACAGCACGTATTCGATGCGGTGGAAGCCGGTGAAGTCTTCAGCGGTCACGCCCTTTTCGTGGTCATCAACACGGGAGTCGATGGACGCGTCGAGGTCGCTGAACAGCTCGGCGATCGGCTCGATGGACTCGTAGTGCACGCGGGTCGGTGCGTAGAGCTTCTTGGCGGTGGCCAGGTCGCCCTTGTTGATGGCGTCGGTGAAGGCTTTGGTCTGGGTGACCAGCTCGCCGATTTCTTCGGTCACGTAGATCTTGTAGTCCGAGACCGGGCCTACCAGGTCCAGCGGCGCGGTGGCGGCGAAGGCTGCCAGCGGCGAAAGGGACAGCAACAACGACAACGCAATAGTCGACTTCTTCATGGGACAGTTTCCGCTCTGGGTTTATTTTAGGTGTTGGCAGTGGTTTGAGGGTGCGTTGCAGCGAGCAGCGTGCGCCCAAGGAAATCCTTGGGCCCCGTGACGCCCGGCAAGGTGAAGAAATACCCGCCGCCCACCGGCTTGAGGTATTCCTCCAGAGGCTCGCCGTTGAGCCGGGTTTGTACGCTGATGAAGCCTTTCTCCAGGTCAGCCTGGTAGCAGATGAACAACAGCCCCATGTCCAGCTGACCGTTTTTATTGACGCCGTTGGAGTAGTTGAACGGCCGACGCAGGATCAGGTTGGCCTGGGTCTGCGGGGTGCGCGGGTTGGCCAGGCGGATGTGGGCATCGAGCTTGGTCAACTTGCCTTCCGGGTCCTTGCTGTAGTCAGGCACCTGGGTTTCCTTGTCGCCATCCATAGGCGCGCCGGTTGGTTTGACGCGGCCGATGATGCTTTCCTGTTCTTGCAGGGGCGTGCGGTCCCAGCGCTCGACGAAGTTACGGATGATCCGCACCGCCTGGTAGCTGCCATGGGCAGCCCAGGCCGGTTCGTCGCTGGTCGGTTGAACCCAGACGATCTGGTCCATGGCCTTGTCGTCGGTGGAGTTCGGGTTGGCCGAACCGTCACGGAAACCGAGGAAGTTACGTGCGCTTTGCGCAGGCTCGCCCGGTTTTGCGGGGGCCTGGGGCGGCACGCTGCCTTCCTGTTTCCAGCGCACCAGCAGCAGGTCCGGCAGGTTCTTCACGATGTCACGCAGGGCGTGAATGTTGGTGTCCGGGGTATTGGAGCTGAACTGCAGGCTCAGGTCGCCGTGGCACTGCGCAGGCTCCAGCGCGTCGTTGGGGAAACCGACCATGCGGCTCAGGCGCTTGGGTTTGACGGCGGTGAGGCCAAAGCGCTCATCGAACAGCGATTCGCCGACCGATACGGTGATGGTCAGGTTGTCCGGGGTGACCACCGGGCCGAGAATGCCCGAATCGGTCGGCGGCAGTTTCGGGTCGACCTGGGGCACGGTGCCGCCGGTCATCAGGAAGCTGATGCGCTCGTTCAGGGTGCGGAACAGGCGCTCCAGGTCTTCCCGGTCGCTGGCCAGCACGTCAAACGCCACGACCATGCCGCAGGCCGGGCGCGGCGTGACGATGCCGCTCTGGTGTTTGCCGAAGAAGTCGTGGTGGTCCTGGGTCTTGTCACTGCGCGGTGCGGTGGTGACTTGCTCGGCAGCAGCGGCCATGGCCGGGCAGGTCAGGGTGCTGCCGGCAATCGCCGCGCCGGTGGCGGCCATGCCCAGCAGGACACGGCGGCGCTGGAGGTTAAGCTGTTCTGAATCACTCATCTGTGCGGTCGTCTTCACTGCAGGCCGGAAAGGCCAAGGGCGGGGTCGATTCCATCGAGTGCAACGGCCAGAGCCTTGGCCTTGTCGGCGATCTGCTTGCGCTGATCGGCGGTAACGCTGTCGTACGCGCTGTAACGGTTATTGACTTTGAAACCCGCGAGTTCGCCATCGAACGCGCTGAGGGCGCTGTCGATTTTCGGCAACAGGTCGGCGGCGGATTTGGTCAGCAACGGACGCATCAGCTCGACCACTTTATGGGCGGCCTCAAGATTGGCGGCAAAGCCGTTCAGGTCGATATGGCTGTAGCGTTCTTCTTCACCGCTGACGGCGCGCACATCGGCCAGGCTATTGAGGTTGCGCACCACAATGCTCACCAGTTGCTCGGGCGGCAGGGACTGGGCCAACAGCTGTTGCTTGAGGCTGGTCACGTCGGTGACCAGGCGTTGTGCAACCGGCGCCAGGCCGTCGAGGCTGCGCTGCTGGAACAGGCTGTATTCGAGGCGGTGGAAGCCGCTGAACGCCGGGTCCTGCTCGCGTTTTTCAAAGTAGTCGGCGCGGGCGTTGATCGCGTTGTCCAGCTCTGCCAGGCGTTGGGACGCCGGGGCCAGGCGCTGGTAGGCCTCGCGGGCCGGCACGTACAAGGCTTGCGCCTGGGCCAGGTCGCCGGCGTCGATGGCTTGCTGCAGGGCCGTGGCGGCCTTGACCAATGCGCTGCCTTGGCCGCTCAGGTACACGCGGAATTCCGACAACGGGCCAATGAAGGCCACCATCGACGGTTTGGCCTTGGCCTGGGCGTCGGATTCTGCCGTCGGTGTCACGTGCAACGTGCCCCGTGGGTTGCTCAACAAGCCACAGGTGATGGCGTAGTCGCCAGGCAACAGGTTGGCGTTGATCACCTGGCTGAGGCCCGGGGCGATGTTTTCCCGTTCTTCGATCACCAGCACGCCGTCGAGGATTTCCCACTCCACGGCCCGGTCGGAGCGGTTGATGATGCGAAAGCTCGCACGCCCGGCGGGCACGGTCAGCTCGTTGGGCTCGCAGGCGTGGCCGTGGATGGTCACGGCGATTTCGTTGTGGTTGGTCTGGCGTTTGGCGGCGGCCAGCTGTGAGGCGTAGTAGAACAGGCCACCGGCGGCGATCATCACGACCACCGAGCCGGCCACCGCCCAGCGCAAGGCGCGAGGGGGCGAGGCCGGTTGAGGGGTTGGGTTGGACAAGAGACGGTCCTTACTGGCTGGAAACGGAAGTCGGTTTGGCGACAGGCTTGGCGGGAGCCGAGGGCAGGAAAAACATCACAAGGGCCACCACCAGATAAATCAGATAAGCACCCAGAGTGCTGACGGTCGGTGCCTCTTGATAGCCGAACATGCCGGCCAGCACCGAGCCCAGCGGGCTGTCCATGGGCAGCGCAGCGCTGAAGTCGAACAGCACGGTTTGCAGGTGGTTCCACACCCCGGCTTCGTGCAGGGCCTGGACCGAATTGGCCAAGATGCCGGCGGCGACCACGAGGATGAACAAACCGGTCCAGCGGAAGAACGCGCCGAGGTTCAAGCGCATGCTGCCCGAATAGATCAGGAAACCGACCACAATCGCCAGGATCAGGCCGAGCAGGGCGCCGATGGGCGCGCCGGGGCCTTCGCTCTGCTGGAACACGGCCAGCAGGAAGAACACCGTTTCCAGCCCTTCGCGGGCCACGGCGAAAAACACCATGGCAATCAGCGCGATCACCTGGTGCTTGGAACCCGCCAGAGCGTGGTCAAGGGATTCGTGCAGGGCATGCTTGATGGAGCGCGCCACCTTGCGCATCCAGAACACCATGGAGCTGAGAATGCCCACGGCGACCAGGCCGACGACGCCTTCGAACAGTTCCTGTTGTTTCTGCGGGAACTCGGCGCTGACCAGCTCCAGGCCCCCACCTACCAGCAAGGCCAGCGCGGCGGCGAGGAAGACGCCGATCCACACGGCAGGCATCCACTGGCCGCGGCCGGTCTGCTGCAGGTAACTGGCGATGATGCCGACGATCAATGCGGCTTCAATGCCTTCGCGCAGCATGATTAGAAAGGGAACAAGCATTCGGCACCGCATCGAGACTGGATAGGATGCTAATTTGTAACATAATGATACTCATTACTAAACAAGCAATCTTGACCTTTACTGAACGTTGACTGAACGGCCCGCCAAACGGCCGTCGCGCGGCATGCGTCACAGGGCGACGGGGTTACGCCTACTTTTTTGTGAGCCGAGTGCCTAAGATGGCGACTCTCCACGCTACACAGGGCCCGGAACGCGCCAATGTCCGAAAAAGACACCATCTCCATTCACCTTGTCCGCGAGGCGTTGCTGCAAAGCTGTGCGCCCGGCTTGGCGACCACCGAAGTGCTGAACAAGGTGGGTATCGACCCCGCCTGGCTTGACCTGCCCGACGCCCGCGTACCGGCAACGGCGTATGCGCGCCTGTGGCGTTTGCTGGCCCGGCGCCTGGACGATGAATTCTTCGGCATGGACCCGCGCAAGCTCAAATCCGGCAGCCTGGAGTTCCTGTGCCGTGCCGCCATGGCTCAACCGACCCTGGCGCAGGGGCTTGAGGCGGGCCTGGGGTTTTTGTCGTTGATGCTGGATCACCTGCCGGCCCAGTTGGTGCGCCAGCAGAGCCTGGCCGAGATTGTCTTGCTTGAACCCGAGCCACAGCCCAAGCGCGCGTTTACCTACTTTGCCTATTGGATGATTGTCCACGGCGTGGCGTGCTGGCTGGCGGGGCGGCGCATTCCGATCCTGGCCATCGAGCTGCGCAGCCCTCAGCCGGATTTTTGTGATGACTACCAGGTGATGTTCTCTGACAACCTGCGGTTTGATCGGCCACGCACCCGCATGATTTTTTCTGCCGACTGCCTCGACCTGCCGATCAAGCGCAATGCTGAAGAACTCAAACGTTTCCTTGCCCACGCACCCGCCAACATCCTCGTCAAATACCGCGATCCCGAAAGCCTCGCCACCCGCATCAAGCACAACCTGCGCCATATGCCCCCCGACACTTGGCCTGAAACCGAGGGCTTGGCGGCTACCCATTGCATCTCGGCCTCCACTCTGCGCCGCCGCCTGGCGGAGGAGGGGCAGACTTATCAGGGCCTTAAGGACAGCGTGCGCAAAGAGTTGGCGATTGTGTGGCTGGCGGAACCACAGATCAGCTTTGCCGAGATAGCGGCGCGATTGGGGTTTGCCGATATCAGTTCTTTTTATAAGGCGTTTCGTAAATGGGTTGGCTCCAACCCAGGGCACTATCGAAGCCTGATCTTGAGTGAAGCTGATTGATCGTTGTGTATGACCCCTCGCAGAGATTTTTCCGATAGAGCATTTGTAAATTGTACTTCAGGCTGTGGAGATCTTTCCTCGTGTGAGAACGTCAAATGCCGCTGTCGACATATACCCAGCTACGCGCCCCCGGCACCTCAATTCCCGGCAATACCCCACAGGCTCCTGTCACCGCGAAATCCACTCCAGTGCCTCCTGGGGAGGGCAGCAACTTCGGTTTGAGCGACGAAAGCGTGCAGCGTTCCAAACTTAAGACACGCTATCCGGCGCCCACCCAGGAGGAGTTGAACGCGCAGTCGAGCAGTGGGAGAGTGAAGCGTGCCGAGGTCCAGAAGACTCCGGAGGAAACTCTTTACGAATCACAGTTGGTCGCCAAGATCGACGAAGTGCTCGCGCAGATGAGCAAGTGGGTCGATACGATTTACGCGCCGATTCTGAACCCTTCGAGCGTGGTGGATGAGGTCATCAAGCAACGTATTCGTGAATATGAAAAGAAGACCGATGACGAAGAGGGAATGACGCCAGATACCAAGTTGACCGTGACTTACGTGGAGAAGCAGCCGGCCAACCCGAATCTGCATTTTACGGCTCCCGTTAGAAAGGAAAAGGTCTACACCCTCAGGGAAATCGTCACGGGCACCTATTTGAACGACATCAGATTAATGCGCGACAAGTATGGGCAACTCTTCAAGGTCGTGGAAGTTGAACAGCAGGCGCTGGTTGATTTCATTCGCAAAGGGAACCCTATACAGAAGCGCCTGGATGACGACTTCGCCGCCTACAAAGCGCGGCCCGGTATCAAGGAAGCATCCGTCGCCTACTATGAAAGCAGAGTGCGTAGCGCGGCCCTGAATTATCTAGAGAGAACACCCGTCACAGACCCTGGTTACAAGTTGATGAGTGCCTTCCTGAGCGGTGATCTCAAGACGTCGCAGGTTAAGTTCCATGGAACAGTGGTCAATGGCGTATTTGCGGTCACACTAGGCGAAAAAGCGGTCCTGTGCAGCGTAGATGATGACATTTCCTTTTATATTGGCGAGCGAAATAATCGCTATTGGAAGTTTGGTGCTCCCCAAAGTGAACCTGAACCGACGTATCCAACAGACCCTGAATTCAAGGAATGGATCACCCAGAAATTACCAATTATCGAACAGCTGAAAACGCAGAGAAATACGCAGGCATTCGATGTCCTCAAAGACAAAGACTCCACGAATGCGCACATCGGAATTTCGAGGACGGTCGGGCAGATCAATAAGAAGCCTTTTAGCTTCGAAGCTCAAGACAGTACAAAAAAACTCGCCGGGGCGTTATACGAAGGGAATATCGCGCGTGTCGGTTCGGATATTGACTCGTTGATCTATACCAAATGGGAGGATTTCGGGCTGGAAGCTTTGAGCGTGATAGCGCAAATGTTAAATACCTTCAGCCATTTGGCGACGTTGGCCAGTGCTGGAACGGGGATGTTTATGCTCAAGGTGGTCAGCTTTGCTGCGCTCGGCGCCGCCAACGCCGGGGTGAATGCCTTGCGGGGTGCGATCACCGATGACCCCACTGTACGAGATGGCGCCAATCGAGCGGCGTTTATCTCATTGCTGACGACTGCCATTCAATCGACGCTGTCGGGCTTTTTTTTCGCTGGTGGCAAGGCGATCGACGCAGGAAGGACCGTGAATAAATTTGCTTCGCCAATTGGCTATCAACGATTTGCCAAGCAGTACATTAACGCCAACTTGCCGCGTATCGTTCGTGAGTACTTGGGCAAACGCGTGGGCAGCAAGGTAGTTCAGCCCACTCAGAACTTGAAATTGCCGATTGAGAGCAAGCCTGGCACTTCCCCTGCTCCTGCTCCTGCTCCTGCTCCCGCTCCTGCCCCAACGGCGGGGCCCGGCTTTGGAGGCGTGAATGTCCCTTGGAACAAAATGAACGATGCTCAAAAGATCGAGCACGTGCAATTTAAAGCGACCACCTCAGCCACCGGGTTGCAACTGATTGGGCAAACCAGCAAGCACGCGGTCAAAGCGTCGATCGCCAATAACCTGCTACCGCACGGCTCAGACCTGCAGGTGCCACGTACTTGGAGCAGCGGTGCTACCGAGACCAAGTTTGCCATAGTGAAGTTGCAAACCGAGTTAAAGCGTCTGAAGGCAATCAATGAGTTTTTGGGTGGGCTGCGTACTAATACTCCTGCGCTGGAAGTGACTCCGACGATGGGCCAGCCGATCAATGCGGCAGCTGCATGGGTAGCAGCATCCAGCAGCGTGAAGCTCCCCCAGGAACAGGTACGCAAGCTGATTGAACAGTTTCAAGACGCAGATTTGACCGATATGCGTGTGATTGAGGACATTCAACGGTCGTTGTCAGGCACGTCGACCGATTTTCGCGCCACAGGTACCAGCAACCTGCTGGGCACTGATATAGCCCATGCGGCCTTCGAGGCGCGCCTCAAGCCGCTTGATGCTCCTGCTGGGCTGTCGCGCGCGAGTTGGTTGTTTGCGCTGACCAAGAGTTACCAACCGTTCGGAAAAAACAATGACCCATTGGCCAGGGTGCTGTACGCCCTGGCGGACCTTCAAGACTCGAACAACAACGGGTTCAAGGCGATCACAAAAACCACCGAACTGAAATTGTCGCGGCCTGAGCCAGTGCAGGCCCCCATCCCCAGCAACAGGCGCCAAATAAGCACTGCGCCGCCCGTCGTCGATTCCAGGGTGCAGCCATTTCGACAGATTGAAGCCAACCCTAGCAGTGAGTTGCCCGCTGAAATGCAGGGTTTCATGAACACGCTCCGCAATGATCCCAAATTATCCACGGCGTTTACGAATCCTGCAGGGGAGTGCGCCAGATGCGCGGAAATTGTCGCCGATTTCATGCGGCGCAATGGATTTAAAAACATCAAGTACCGAACCCTGCTTATATGGCCTACGCGTAACCCGAACAGCGTGCAAAATCACTTTTTCCCTATCGGCGATTTCAACGGCAAGACGTACGCCTTTGACCTGACGGCGCCCCAGTTCGCTAATAAAGGCATGCCTTCGTTGTCTGAGCCGATGATCCTGCCGGAACCGGCACTGATGAGAAAGTATCAAACGGCAAATGAAAAAATGCTGATCAAATACAAGGACTTCTCTAACCTGAGGTCGGCGGAAACCGAACTTTCTACCTTGTCTACTCCTGGGCCAAATGAGTTCATTGAAGGTGGATACACGCTCAATCAAGGCTGGAACACTTCTCCGGCCACACCACCTGCCGCTCCTAAGGAACGTGGCCCGGGCAGGATCACTTTGGATGACATCACGCGCTTTTTCAGGAATCGAGCGCCAGCTGCGGATCGGCGGAGGAACCCTTCTGGCTGACATCTACAAGCCAGCCTCGGGGCAGGCATATCACTACGGGCGCTCTAGCAGTGATCGGGTAAGTTGCCACTGGCTGACGGTCTGTTTGCGGCCGCGGTCCGCTTCAAGGCATTGACACCCGCAGGAGAAGATGATCTGAACCCTCAGGTAATAACGTTGAAACAAACAGGCCCTGTGGTCGAATGATCCACGGGGCTAAAAATTGGCTGGATGCGGCCAACCAAAGGAGCTCTTTACCTCACTTGCTGCTGGCTTCCACCGCCGCCAGGCGCTCGTCGGCACATTCAACGTCCAGCTGATTACCTACGCCGGCATCACGCAGGCTGACGGTGATGGTGCGCGAGTCCTGCTGGTTCTTCAGGTTGTCCAGGGCGATACGTTCACGCAGTTGGCCGTAGGCATCCACCGTTGACGGGCTTGGTGGTCTGCCCGGGAATCTGGCCCTTGCCCACGTCGTTGCTGGCGCGGGGAGTAACCACCGGTATGATGTCGTTGGCCGCATCATCACGGATGGCGCGTGCCGCCCGCAGGCGGGCGAAGGGCATGCGCAAATCACGGTTGCCGCTCAGGGGCTGGGTCACCAACTGGTTGGGGGTCGGATCGTCGAACTGCTGCAATGCTTTTTTCTGCTTAGGTGTCTGCCTTGTGTCTGTATATGACTGATAGCTATGGCGGGCTTTTGCAGCCAGGTGTGGAAACGGCAATTTATGGTCCGTTCACAATAACGTCGGCTAATGGGTGTGCCGGTGCGACCATTGATGTCACGGCGTCCACGGGAGGTGGGAGGGCGCCGCAGTTGATTATTCAACAGCAGTTGGGAGCTTCTTGGCAGCCTGTTGCGACAAGCTATGGGAGCAGCGCTTCATATTCAGGATCGGTTGCCGCCGGCGAGAATTGCGAACGCCTGCATATCTATCATTTGATTTTCAAATCATCGTCGCGCTACTTTTCTGAGTTCATCTGAGCTTATAGCTGTCATATCAAAGTTCTTTAGGTAATCCTTCAGATCAGTGATTTTTTTGTTTCGTCAAGGTTGAGTGTGGCAGCTGCTACCGACTCCCGAGTTACCGTGAATGCATTCGTTATTTGCTCAGCGTTTTTAATAACGTAAGCATTGGTTGCCTTGGTATACCGCATCTGTTCAGCAGTCAACAAGATAGCCATGTCGCCTTCCTCCATTAGTAATAAGTGACACTTCGTTGTCGACACGTGTGCGTATTGCTTTAATGGCGCGTGGCGTCTGAAATGTGAGTTGGTTGTGAGGCATTAAAGCCGGGCGGCGAGGTACAGAGCGGGACTAGGATATTACCTACGAAGGCCTTCTAATCTGACTTACAGAAGTCACTTTCAACATTTTAGGAAGTCCTGACAAAAAAAGCCCCACGACCGAATAGGGCATGGGGCTAAAAATTGGCTGGATGCGACCAACCAAAGGAGCTCTTTACATCACTTGGCGCTGGCGACCACCGTGTCCGGCTGCCAGCCACCCCCCAAGGCCTTGTAGATCGCGACGATGCCGCGGTACAGGTCCACTTCGGCCTGGGCCTGGGAGTCTTCGGCGGCCAGGCGTTCGCGCTGGGCGTCGAGCAGTACCAGGAAGTCCACGGTGCCTTCGCGATAACGAATCGCGGCGAGGTCAGCGGCGGCGCGGCTCGACTCACTCTGACGAATCAGCGAAACCAGACGCTGCTGGCGCTTGCCGTAATCACTGAAGGCATTTTCCGACTCTTCCAATGCCAGCAACACTTGCTGCTCATACGTCGCCAGTGCGCCATCGGCCTCGGCATTCGCGCCGCGCAAACGTGCACGCACGCTGCCCAGGTCAAACGCTGCCCAGGTAATGCTTGGGCCCAGGGACCAGGCATTCGCGGCAGCCGAACCGATCTGCGAACCACGCCCTGCGGTAAAGCCGAGGAACCCGCTGAGGCTGACCCGTGGGAACAAGTCGGCCTTGGCCACGCCGATACGCGCGGTGGCGGCGGCCAGTTTGCGCTCGGCACTGAGAATGTCCGGCCGACGTTGCAGCAGTTGCCCCGGGTCGCCAATCGGCAACGCCTTGGCAATTGCCGGCAGGTCTTTGGGGCTCAGGTCCACGGTCAGCTTGTCCGGGCGCTGGCCGAGGAGGGTGGCGATGCGGTTACGCTCGCGCACTTGCTCGGCTTGCAGTTGCGGGACGCTGGCTTCAACGGCGGCCAGGCGCGCATCGGCGCGTTCCACGTCGAGCTGATCACCCACGCCAGCGTCACGCAGGCTGACGGTGATGGTGCGCGATTCCTGCTGGTTCTTCAGGTTGTCCAGGGCGATGCGTTCGCGCAGTTGAGCGCCGCGCAGTTGACCGTAAGCGTCCACCAGTTCAGCAATCATGGTGACTTGCAGTTGGTACAGGTCGGCTTCGGCGACCTGTTGGTCAGCGTCGCTGGCCTCCAGGTTGCGGCGGATACGGCCGAACAAGTCGACTTCCCAGGCCATGTCCAGGCCCAGGTCATAACGCTCGCTGTTCACACGCTTGGTGGTCTGGCCCGGGATCTGGCCCTTGCCCACATCGCTGCTGGCGCGAGTGGTGACCACCGGCATGATGTCGGTCGCCACGTCATCACGGATGGCCCGTGCCGCTCGCAGGCGGGCAAAGGCCACGCGCAGGTCGCGGTTACCGCTCAACGACTGGGTGACCAGTTGGTTGAGGGTCGGGTCGTCGAATTGCTGCCACCAGATGCCTTCGTACTTGGCGTGGTCGTAGCTCTTGGTGTCGGCGGCGGCCGTGATGTTGGCCGCCTCCAGCTTCTCGGTCTTGTAGTCCGGGCCCACGGCACAGGCGCTCAGCGCCAGTACCAACAAGCTCGGCAGGAATACTTTTACGCTCATTGCTGTGTCTCCAGCTTCAAGGCCTTGGCCGCTTTGCGTGCTTCGCTGCGCTCGACATAGCGACGAATCAATACGTAGAACACTGGCGTCAGCAACAGACCGAAGAAGGTCACACCGATCATCCCGGAGAACACCGCCACGCCCATGGCATGACGCATCTCGGCACCGGCACCGCTGGACAACACCAGAGGCACCACACCCATGATGAAGGCGAAGGAGGTCATCAGGATCGGCCGCAGACGCAGACGGCAGGCTTCCAGTACCGCTGCGAGCGGGTCGAGGCCTTCCTGCTGTTTGTCCTTGGCAAACTCGACGATCAGAATCGCGTTCTTGCACGCCAGGCCCACCAGTACGATCAAGCCGATCTGGGTGAAGATGTTGTTGTCGCCGCCCGAGATGATCACCCCGGTGATGGCCGACAGCAGCGTCATCGGTACGATCAGGATCACCGCCAGTGGCAGGCTCCAGCTTTCGTATTGGGCGGCCAGTACCAGGAACGCCAGCAGTACGCAGAGCGGGAACACGAACAGCGCGGTGTTGCCCGAGAGGATTTGCTGATAGGTCAGGTCGGTCCACTCGTAGGTCATGCCGTTGGGCAGTTCTTCTTTGAGCAGCTTTTCAATCGCGGCCTGGGCCTGGCCGGAGCTGTAGCCCGGTGCGGCGTTGCCGTTGATTTCAGCGGTGATAAAGCCGTTGTAGTGCATCACGCGGTCCGGGCCCGAGGTGTCGCTGACCTTGATAAAGGTCGCCAACGGGATCATCTCGCCTTTGTTGTTGCGTACTTTCAGCTGGCCGATCTGGTCTTCATCCAGGCGGAACTGCTGCTCAGCCTGCACGTTGACCTGGTAAGTACGGCCAAAGCGGTTGAAGTCGTTGGCATACAGCGAACCCAGGTAGATCTGCAGGGTGTCGAAGATGTCGCTGATCGCCACGCCGTGGGTCTTGGCCTTTTCGCGGTCGATGGCAGCATCGACCTGAGGCACGTTGACCGTGTAGCTGGTGAACAGGCCGAACAGCTCCGGCGTGGTACGGCTCTTGGTGATGATGTTCTGGGTTTCTTTGTACAGCTCGTCATATCCCAGGTTGCCACGGTCTTCGATCTGCAGGCGGAAACCACCAATCGTACCCAGGCCCTGTACCGGCGGCGGTGGGAAGATCGCCATGTAGGCTTCCTGGATGCTGCTGTATTTGCCGTTGAGTGCACCGGCAATCGCACCGGCGGACATGCTCGGGTCTTTACGCTCGTCGAACGGCTTCAAGGTCACGAACACGATGCCGCTGTTCGGGCTGTTGGTGAAACCGTTGATCGACAGGCCCGGGAACGCTACGGCGCTTTCCACGCCTGGTTGTTTCAGCGCGATGTCGGACATGCGCTTGATCACGTCTTCGGTGCGGTCCAGGCTCGCGGCGTCCGGCAGTTGGGCGAAGGCCACCAGGTATTGCTTGTCCTGGGCCGGTACGAAACCGGTTGGCGTGTGGGCAAAGCCCAGCCAGGTCAGGACCATCAGGCCGGCGTACAGGAACAGCGCGATACCACTGCCGCGAATCACTCGGCGAACAGTGCCGACGTAACCGTGGCTGGCTTTCTCGAAGAAGCGGTTGAATGGACGGAACAACCAGCCACCCAGCAGCTTGTCGAGGAACTTGGAGAACGCGTCTTTCGGTGCATCGTGACCCTTGAGCAACACGGCCGCGAGGGCAGGGGACAAGGTCAGCGAGTTGAAGGCCGAAATCACCGTCGAGATCGCAATGGTCAAGGCGAACTGTTTGTAGAACTGCCCGGTCAAGCCGCTGATGAACGCCGCCGGGATGAACACCGCACACAGCACCAGGGCCGTGGCAATGATCGGGCCGGTCACTTCGCTCATGGCTTTTTCAGTGGCCGGGAACGGTTCCAGGCCCAGTTCGATGTTCCGTTCGACGTTCTCCACCACCACGATGGCGTCGTCCACCACGATACCGATCGCCAGTACCAGGCCGAACAGCGACAGCGCGTTGAGCGAGAAGCCAAACAGGTGCATCACCGCAAACGTACCGATCAACGATACCGGCACCGCCACCAACGGAATGATCGAGGCGCGCCAGGTTTGCAGGAACAGGATCACGACCAATACAACGAGGATCAGCGCTTCGAACAGGGTGTGAACCACTGCCTCGATGGAGCCACGCACGAAGATGGTGGGGTCATAGACGATGCTGAAGTCCATGCCTTCCGGGAAGCTCTTCTTCAGCTCCGCCATCTTGTCGCGCACTTCGTTGGAGATCTCGATCGCGTTGGAACCCGGGCGTTGGAAGATCGGGATCGCCACGGCCGGCTGGTTGTTGAGCAACGAACGCAAGGCGTACTGGCTGGAGCCCAGCTCTACCCGTGCAATGTCTTTGAGGCGCGTGATTTCACCATTGTCGCCAGAGCGAATGATGATGTTCTCGAACTCTTCCTCAGTCACCAGACGGCCCTGAGTGTTGATCGACAACTGGAAGCTGGTGGCATTCGGCGCAGGTTGTGCACCCAGGGCACCGGCGGCTACTTGACGGTTCTGCTCGCGGATCGCGGTCACCACATCCGTGGCGGTCAGGTTGCGCGAAGCGGTCTTGTTCGGGTCCAGCCATACACGCAGGGAGTAGTCGCCCATGCCGAACAGTTGCACGTCACCCACACCACCCAAACGGGCCAGCTCGTCTTTGACGTTGAGCAAGGCATAGTTGGACAGGTAGAGCATGTCGTAACGCTTGTCCGGGGAGGTCAAGTGCACAACCATGGTCAGGTCGGGGGAGGCCTTGTCCACGGTGATACCGATGCGCGTCACTTCCTCAGGCAGCTTTGGCTGAGTCCGGGTCACACGGTTTTGCACCTGCACCTGCGCGTTGTCCAGGTCAGTGCCCAGGGCGAAGGTGATCGTCAGGGTCAGCTTGCCATCCGCGGTCGACTGCGACGACATGTACAACATGTTTTCGACGCCGGTGATGGCTTGCTCCAAAGGGGCCGCAACGGTTTCACCGATGACTTTGGGGTTGGCGCCGGGGAAGTTGGCACGTACCACCACGGTCGGCGGTACCACTTCCGGGTATTCGCTGATCGGCAGCTTGAACAGCGAGATCGCACCGGCGATCAGGATCAGCAGCGAGAGCACCGCTGCGAAGATCGGCCGCGAAATGAAGAACTTGGAAAAATTCATCTTGAGTTGTGTCCCTTAACCGCGTGGAGTCGCGACGGCTGCGAGCTTGGGCGCGGCTTTATCCGGCGCCACTTGCTCCAGGTTGCTGGCTTCAAGCGCTTGTCGTTGTTGTGCCAAGGCGGCGAGGGTTTCCTTGCTGGCCATCGGGATAGTTTCCGGTGCAACCGGCGATCCCGGGCGAATGCGCTGCAAGCCCTTCACGACGATGGTGTCGTCCTTGTTCAAACCGCTGCGCACGATGCGCAGGCCTTCGATCTTCGGCCCCAGTTCCACGGCGCGGTAGGCCGGCTTGTCGCCGTCCATCACCAGCACGAACTTCTTGCCAAGGTCGGTGCCCACGGCTTCGTCATTGATCAGCACGGCGGAGTAGGTGCCGCTGCCAACCAATTTGAGACGGGCGTACAGGCCAGGGGTGTATTCGCCCTTGCTGTTATCAAACACAGCGCGACCGCGGATAGTGCCGGTGGCCGGGTTGACCTGGTTGTCGACGAAGTTCATCTGGCCCAGGTGCGGGTTGCCGGTTTCGTTGGACAGGCCCAGGTACACCGGGGTGGTTGCGCCACGGCGGCCTTCACGGGCCAGTTCGGTGTACTTGAGGTACACGCGCTCATCGGCGTCGAAGTAGGCGTAGACCTTGTCGGTGGAGACCACGCTGGTCAGCGGGGTGGTATCGGCGGTCACCAGGTTGCCGGCGGTGATTTCGGCACGGCTGACGCGGCCACTGATCGGCGACGTCACGCGGGTGAAGCTCAGGTTCAGCTTGGCCAGGTCCAGCTGCGCCTGGATACCGGCGACGGCTGCGCGGGCTTCCTGGGCTGCGGTGGTACGCGAATCGGCCAGCTCGGCGGAGATCGCGTTGCTCTGACGCAGGCGTTCGCCACGTTGCGCTTCGTTATCACTGCGAGTAGCAGCAGCTTTCGTTTGGGCAAGCTGGGCTTCGAGGCGGCGCACTTCAGACTGGAACGGACGCGGGTCGATCTGGAACAGCAGGTCGCCTTTTTTCACCAGGGCGCCTTCGGTGAAGGCCACCTGGTCGATCTGGCCCGACACGCGCGGACGGATCTGTACGGTTTCCGGGGCTTCCAGACGGCCGGTGAATTCATCCCACTCGTTGACCGGTTGTTCCAGCACCTTGGCCACGCTGACTTTTGCAGGGGGCATGGCGGCCGCTTGTTCCGGGGCTTTACCGCATGCGCTCATCACCACCACGGCCAAAATCGCCAAGGGGAAGCGCATATGTTTGAGTGACTGTTCCATGAGGTGCATCCGCCAATGTATTTGAGATGGGCGGATCATGCGCGGCGATGTGCTATGTCACGAATCGAATGAAACAAAGGTAACTATCATTCGGAATGATATAAGCGCGAGGTCAGCCCTCTAGCATGGGGGTTTCGTTAGGGGGCTATCAATGAGCGTGATGACAAAAGACTGTTGCCCGGGGTGCAAGGAACCTCGGGCAAGGTACAAGGTCCCGGCTGCCTGAGCTATTCAAGGCTTCACGCCCGTTCTTGATTTCCATCGAGCGCGTGAGCCCGAACGTAGGTGCGAAACACGTGATCCCATAACGGCGAGGACACCCCGAAGTTCTTCTCCACACCCTTGCGGTGATGCAGGTCATGGTTGGCCACCAACCGGGGAATCAGCGGGTACGCCCAATGCTCGGGACGATGCATCACGTAATGCACCGAGATATAGAAGAAGTATCCCGCAATCGCTCCGGCAAACATCGACGTCAATCCGACGTACCCCGCACACAGCAACAGCACGGCAAAGGTGGAGCTGGTCCTCCAGCTGGATACGCCGATGTAAGCCAGCACATCCACATGATGGGTCCAGTGCTCGCGGCGGTACAGCGAGTGAAACAGGAAGCGGTGCGCCGAATATTCCACCAGTGTCCAGGCCAGCAGGCCTGCGACGATTTGCACGGGGTCAATGGGGGCGAGGTACAGCGCCAGGACGATAAACAGGGGGACGGTGAAGAAGTCGAGGTAATACGCGACAGATGACATCAGCCATTTGTTTGAAGCGGCCATGGGCAGAAAATCCTTGTAGTGCTCAAGGGTTGAGTGAAGTGCCCGGCTCTCCAGGCAGGAAGACTATCCCGCGGGAATGATGCTACAGGCTGTAGGAAATTTCCCAGCGCAATAGGTGTCCGGGATCACACTCTGGTGTTTACGTCGCTGAAGCGTTCGTGCCAGTCTCTCGGCAGGCGGCAAGGGGCCGCCTCGTACACCAGGAGATTGACGTGGCTAAGTACTTCGATAATTCAGGGCTGTTCAAGATGAGTTCGTATCGCGGCATCCGCTCCACACGCAGCGCCATCACGGGCTGGGAGCTGAAAAACCTGTCCCTGAATACGAAGGAATTTTTGACATGTCCAAAGAACTACTCGGAGTTTCTGCTCTAGGCCTGATGGTATTGGGTGAGTTTTGTGCAATCTACAGCGAGGTAGCCACCGCCCGGCTTGCGCAAGTGGATAACGGCGCGTGGTCGGCCTTTGTCGTGCCGGTCCTGCTGATGTGCTTTGCAGGGTTGTGCCTGCTGGGGGCGTATTGGCTTGGTTATGTGGCGGTAGGTGACATTTGGGTGGTCACCGTGGTTTCCGTCACGTCGTTGTTGCTGCTTGAGCCGCTGGTGGTGTGGTGTCTGTTCCAGGAGATGCCGGGGCGCGGCGCGCTGATCGGGTTTGTCCTGGGGGCGTTGGGGATGCTGGCGACTGTGCTCCTGTAGTTGCACGCAGACTGGCTCGACTGTTAATGGTCGAGCCGGTTGCTACCGTTTCCAGCAGCGCTAAAGCGCTTAAGCCTCGGCTTCAGCGAAGTGGGGATGATAATCGGTGGCTGGTTTTACGGTCACCTCAATCACCTCTGGGCCATACTTCTGCGCCAGGAAGCGTTCTCGATACAGGTAGAAGGCTGCATCGCAGACCCTCATGGTGAAGTAGGCGTTGAAACCACCGCCCACAGCGGCTCCTACGACGGGAATTGTTTGTGCGAGTTTTGCTTTTGTGAGGCGTATCCCGAGGGCCTTGGCGATTTCTTGGATGATCTTGACGAAGACGCTTTTCTCCAACTCCTTCCAGGCCACTTTCTTGGCGGCATCCTGAGAGATCTTGATCAATTGAGCCATGGCGAGTGCCTTGGAGGCGTCTGTGGGCGAGGAGGCCAGGCCAAGCACGTTGAAGGCGAATAGCCGCTCCTCCTGGCGCGTGGTATCAAAACCATAATAGGCGGCGTATTCGCCAATTGCCCGAAGGTTAAGCGTGATCAATGTCGGGATATCGACTGCAAGACCCGCTATACCCGCCATCCCGGCGCCAGCGCCTTCCACTAAAGCGATGCCTTTGTATTTGGCTCCGAGGAATCCAACGACTTTGTCAATCTGCTCTAGATCCAGGTCGTGGATGTCTTTGTGCGCGTTAACCGTGCTGTGCCCATCATCACGAAATTCTTCGAAAATGGCCTCTGGCCTGACACTCCACTGGGCCGCGTCGTGGCATACACTGGTTAAGCCTTCGATGGCACCTTGGATCGCGGGGCCGACGCCAGGCGTCTTGAGCAGGTAGTCGCCTGCTAGATCCAGTGGTTGGTTTATCACCTTCAGAGCTTGGCCGAACCAGCCAATGTCAGGCTCTTTCCAGTTGTGAATTTCCTTGAGTGCGTGTTTCTCGTATTTGCTCAGCTTTGACATGCCGCGTCCTTTTGGAATGAATCAATCTTCAGTGATTTCAAAGTGCCATTATGTCGTGAGTGGTCGAATTTGTGTTGTCGAATTTTCAGGTGCATCGCCCTGCAAAAACGGCTGATCCAGTTAAGTGATTGATGCAAAACGATTAAATTTCTCGGTGTCAACTACAAATGTTTCGACTCTGAAACAATTTCGTACATTTTATTGACGCCATCAAAACGCCACCATAAGATCGCCGAAAACAATAGTGGCGTAAGGCTACTTAGAGGGATCTAAGATGTGGCGTTCGGTACGTCGGACCAGGCTCGGCCTGCTGTCCGCTTTTTTTTGCCTGGGCACAGCCAGTTTGGCTCAAGGCGCCACTCCACCGAACACACCAGGCGTCACCGACCTGATCCGCGACCGCCAGGACCGCCTGCTCGAAGATCAGCAACGCCGCCTCGAAGAACTCAAAGACCTGCCCGGAAAAAGTGCCGCGCCAGCCAAGCCGGCAGCGCCTGCCGACACCCGCTGCTTCACCATCAACACCATCGAACTCACCGGCGCCGACGCGTTATCCGAAAGCGAGCGCAACAGCCTGCTCAAACCCTACATCGGCCAATGCCTCGGCGTGCCGCAGCTCAACGAGTTGCTCAAGGTCATCACCGACCATTACCTGAGCAAAGGCCTGGTCACCAGCCGCGCCTACCTGCCGCAACAGGACCTCTCCAGTGGCAACCTGAAGGTGCAGGTGATCGAAGGCCGCCTGGAAGGAATGAAGGGCGAAGAGGGCAGCGGTATCAGCGATCGCCAACTGGCCATGACCTTCTCCGGCAAACCCGGCGACCTGCTCAACCTGCGTGAAATCGAGCAGATGGTCGACCAGTTGAACCGCCTGCCGTCGAACCAGGCGCAGATGGAACTGGCCCCCGGCAAGGCCGTTGGTGGCAGCGACGTGTTGGTGAAGAACGTCCCACAGAAACCCTGGCGCGTCGGCCTGTCACGCCACAACGGTGGTCAGCGCAGCACCGGCGAACAGCAGTGGGGCGCGAGCCTGGACTGGGACAACCCACTCGGCCTAGCCGATCAACTCTCCCTGCGTGGCGGCCATGATGCGGTCAGCGACCACCAGAAAACCTCG
>NZ_JACAOY010000019.1 GCF_013385985.1 Pseudomonas sp. B6002
CCGCTGTAAGAGCGGAACCATAAGGCGCCGTTACCGCAGCAATGGATATGTACTCCGACCAAAAATCCCCGGCGACCACCACATAGCCTTCGCGAGCAAGCCCGCTCCCACAGTTGGATCGAGTGACATCAGTAAGTCAGTGAACAATCAATAGACCGCTATCGCAGGCAAGCCAGCTCCCACATTTTGACCGTGGGCCATCAGCAAAATAGTGTTCGCCTTTGAGGCCATCAGGACTGCCAGCCACCTCCCAAGCTCTGGATCAACGCCACACTGCCCTCCCACAGTTGGATCGAGTGGCATCAGTAAGACAGTGGACAATCAATAGGCCGCTATCGCAGGCAAGCCAGCTCCCACATTTTGGGGTCAGTTCATTTGATCCGTGGGTCCATCAGCAAAATAGCGAGCCATCAGGGCTGCCAACCGCCCCCCAAACTCTGGATCAACGCCACACTCCCCTGACTCAACTGCCCCTGCGTATCCCGCAAATTCTGCTCGGCCTGCAGCAACACCAATTGTTGGGTCAACACCGCCTCACGGCTCACAGTACCCGCACGCAATTGCGCCTCCTGGCTGCCAAACAATTGCTGATTACGCGCAAACACCTGCTGGAACGCATCCGCCTGCGTCTGCAGATGATTGATCGCCGACAGGTTGTCCTCGACGTTCTGCAACGCACTGAGCACCGTGCCACGGTAGTTGGCCGCAATCTGGTCATAACTCGCCTCAGCCTGCTTGACCGCCGCTTCTCGGGCGCCGCCATCAAAGATTGTCTCCGCCAAGGCCGGCCCCAAGGTCCAGATACGGTTAGGCAGCGAGAACAAACCGCCCAGCGCACTGCCGCGATAGCCCAATGACGCGGTGAGGTCCAGGGTCGGGAAAAACGCCGCTTCGGCCACGCCGATCTTGGCATTCGCCGCCGCCACCGAACGCTCGGCCGCCACCACATCGGGCCGGCGTTGCAGCAAGGTCGACGGCAAGGTCAACGGCGGCCGGGGCACCACGAAGCTGAAGTCAGTGCGCGGTGCCACGCTGAACTCACTGGGTGCCATGCCCACCAGCACCGCCAGGGCATGCTCATACTGCTCACGGTCGCGCAACGAGGTTTGCAGGTCGGCAATCGAGGTGGTCAGTTGGTCCTGGGCCACCAGCAACTGATCGTTGGTCGCCACGCCTTGGGTGAACTGGGCCTGGATCATGTCCAGCAATTGCTGATTGATGGCTTGTTGTTGCTGCAGCAGGCGCACATCGATGTCCATCTGCCGCAACGCCAGGTAGTTGCTCGCCACGCTGGAACTGATGGACAACCGCACCCCGGCCAGCAACGCGTCGGATTGCTGCGCCGTGGCCTGGCTCGACTCAATGCCTCGGCGCACCTGGCCCCACAGGTCCGGCTCCCAACTGGCGGTGAGGGTGGCACTCACGCTGTTTTTCACCCCGGTGGACGTCGCGGCGCTGGAGGTGGTGCCGTCACCGCCCTCCCCCCGCGATCCCGACAGCCCCACGCCCACTGTCGGCCACAACCCGGCACGGCTCGACGCCACCTGCGCCTGGGCCAACCGGTACGCCGCCTCCGCCGCGATGATCGACTGGTTGGCCTTGGCCGAGCGTGCCACCAGGTCGTTCAGCACCGGGTCCTGATAGGCCAGCCACCACTGGCTGTCCAAAGCGCCCTGGGGGTTGGACACCGCACGCTGCCACTGCGCGCCTTCCTTGAACGTCTGTGGCAGTTGCATCGCGGGTTTCTGGTAGTCAGGCCCCACCATGCAACCGCCAAGCACCAGGCTGAGGAACAGCACACTGTATCGAAGTTTCATGACCTTGCTTCCTTGTGCCGCCCCAGGCGTTGCGACGCCCGGTCGAGCCAGAGGTAAATCACCGGGGTGGTGTAGAGCGTCAGCACCTGGCTGAGCAACAGGCCACCAATAATCGAAATCCCCAAAGGCCGGCGCAGCTCGGAGCCGTAGCCATGCCCCAGCACCAGCGGTAACGCCCCGAGGATGGCCGCCAGGGTGGTCATCATGATCGGCCGAAAGCGGATCAGGCACGCGCGGCGAATCGCTTCCTTGGCCGTGAGCCCGAACTCGCGCCGCTCGGTGATCGCGAAATCGATCATCATGATCGCGTTCTTCTTCACGATACCGATCAACAAAATCACCCCCACCAGCGCAATGATCGACAGCTCGGTGCCGGTCAGCAGCAACGCAATCAACGCACCGACACCCGCCGACGGCAACGTGGACAGGATGGTCAGTGGGTGCATCAGGTTTTCGTACAGAATGCCCAGCACGATGTACACCGACAGCAGCGCCGCGACGATCAGCAGCGGCTCGCTGGCCACCGACGACTGGAACACCTGGGCCGTGCCGGCAAACTGGCCGGTGACGCTGGCCGGCATGCGCAGTTGCTTCACCGCATCATCCACCAGTGCCGTGGCCTGGCCGATCGACGTGCCCGGGGCGAGGTTGAACGAGACCGTCACCGCCGGGAACGTGCCCTGGTGGCTGATGGAAATGGCCGTGCGCGAAACCGTGTTATCCGCCAGGGCCGACAGCGGCACCAACGTTGCCGGGCTGGCCAGGTTCGGCGTGGCCGTGGTGCCCTTGGCCGCCACCGCCGCGCTGCCGGTGGGCACATAAATGCCTTTGAGCGCCGTCGGATCGCTCCAGTACTCGGGGGCAATTTCCATCACCACATGGTACTGGTTGGCGGCGCGGTAAAGGGTCGAGACCTGGCGCTGGCCAAACGCGTCGTACAGCGTCTGGTCCACCGCCGACATGCCCACCCCAAGCCGCGCCGCCGTGTCGCGGTTGATCTGCACATTGGCCAGCAGGCTGTTGTCTTGCTGGTCGGTGTTGAGGTCGGTCAATTGCGGCAGCGTGTGCAGCACCGCCACCACCTTGGGCACCCATTCATCCAGGGATTGCTGGTCATCGGCGGTCAGGGTGTACTGATACTGCGCGCCACTCTGCCGGCCGCCCACGGTGATGTCCTGGGCGGCCTGCAAGAACAGCTTGGTGCCCGGCATATCGCCCAGGGTGTGGCGGATCTGGCCGATCACATCGGTGGCGCTGTCCTTGCGCTGATCGATGGGCTTGAGCAGCACAAACAACTGCGCGCTGTTGACCGCTCCCCCGCCCCCGCCACCGCCGCCCACAAACCCGGCGGCGGTTTCCACATTGGGGTTCTGCATGACCTTGTGGTTGATCGCGGTGAAGTCCTTTTGCATCGCCCCATACGAAATGCTCTGCGCCGCAATGATGCTGCCCTGCAGGCGCCCGGTGTCCTCCTGGGGGAAAAAGCCCTTGGGCACCAGCACGTACAACACTCCCGCGAGTACGATCACCAGCACCGTCACCAGGCCCATCAGGATCGAATGGTCGATCACCCAACCGAGGGTGCGGTCATAAAAGCGATGGAAGCGTGAGTCCGGGTGCTCGTTGCCCTCATGCACCTCTTTAGGCGCGCGCAGCAACACGCTGGCGAGCATCGGCGTGACCGTCAGCGAGATCAGCATCGAGATCACGATGGCCACCGACAACGACACCGAGAACTCGCGAAACAGCCGCCCGACAATCCCGCCCATCAACAGCAGCGGAATAAACACTGCCACCAGCGACACGCTGATGGTCAGCACCGTGAACCCCACTTCCCGCGCCCCGGCCAGGGCCGCTTCCACCCGGGTCTTGCCGCGCTCCAGGTGGCGCATGATGTTTTCCACCACGACGATGGCATCGTCCACCACAAAGCCGGTGGAAATGGTCAGCGCCATCAGCGACAGGTTGTTCAGGCTGTAGCCCAGAAAGTACATGGCGCCAAACGTGCCGAGCAACGACAGCGGCACCACCACGGCCGGCACCAAAGTACTGCGCCAGTCGCGGAAGAAACCAAAGGTCACCAGCGTCACCAGCAGGATCGACGCCAGCAAGGTCACTTCCACGTCATGCAGCGACGCCCGAATGGTGGTGGTGCGGTCCATCAGCAGGTTGAGTTTGATCGAGGCCGGGATCGAGCTTTGCAAAAACGGCAGCGACGCCTTCACCGCGTCCACGGTATCGATCACGTTCGCGCCCGGCTGCTTGAACACCACCAGCAGCACGGCCGGCTTGCCGTTGGACAGACCGAAGTTGCGCAGGTCCTGCACGTCTTCACGCACATAGCCCAGGTCCGAGATATGGATCAGCTCGCCGTTATGGGTCTTGACCACCAGCGGCCCGTAATCGTTGGGGTCAAGCAACTGGTCATTGGCGCCGATGCCGTAGGAGCGGTCGCCCACCGCCACATTGCCCTTGGGCAAGTTGGCGTTGGACGCGCCGATCACTTGGCGCACCTGCTCAAGACTCACCCCGTACTGATTCAGGCGATCCGGATTCAGCTCAATGCGCACCGCCGGCAACGCACCGCCACCCACCGTCACATCGCCCACGCCAGTGGTCTGCAACAGGCGCTGCTCCAACACCGTCGAAGCGGCGTCGTACATCTGCCCCGGCGTGGCGCTGTCGGAGGTCAGGCTGATGATCAGGATCGGCGAGTCAGCCGGGTTGACCTTGCGGTAGGTCGGGTTGCCCGACAGGTCGCTGGGCAGGTTGCTGCGTGCGGCGTTGATGGCCGCCTGCACGTCCCGCGCCGCGCCGTCGATATCGCGGTTCAAGTCAAACTGCATGGTGATGCGCGTCGAGCCCAGGCTGCTGGCGGAGGTCATTTGCGTGACCCCGGCGATCTGGCCGAACTGACGCTCCAGCGGCGTGGCCACGGAGCTGGCGACGGTGGTCGGGTCGGCGCCGGGCAACGAGGCGCTGACGCTGATGGTCGGGAAGTCGACTTCCGGCAGCGGCGCCACCGGCAGCAGGTTGAACGCCAGCACGCCAAACAGCGCGAGCCCGGCCGCCAGCAAGGTGGTGGCTATGGGGCGATGGATAAACGGCGCGCTGAGGTTCATCGCATCATGGCTCGACCGCCGCACGCCGGCTGAAACGCTCGCCCAGGCTGTGCATGGCGAGGAAGATCACCGGGGTGGAAAACAGCGTGAGCAACTGGCTCAGCAGCAGGCCGCCGATGATTGCGATGCCCAGCGGGTGACGCAGTTCCGAACCAATCCCCGTGCCCAGCGCCAACGGCACCGCACCGAACAGCGAGGCCATGCTGGTCATCAGGATCGGCCGGAACCGCAGCTCCGCCGCCTGGCGAATCGCAGCCACCGGGCTCAAACCGCCTTCACGCAACAGCTCCAGGGCGAAGTCGACCATCATGATGCCGTTCTTCATCACAATGCCGATCAGCAATACGATGCCAATCAAGCCGATGATGTCGAACTGCGTGCCGGTCAGCAGCAGCGCCAGCAACGCACCGAGGGCCGCCGAGAGCAAGGTCGAGAGGATGGTCACCGGGTGTACGAAGCTCTCGTACAGAATGCCGAGCATCAGGTACACCACCACAATCGCCGCCAACACCAGGAACACCTGGTTCGACAACGACGCCTGGAACGTCGCCGCCGCGCCCTCCAGGTTGGCCTGCACCGACAGCGGCAGGCCGACCTGGGCTTCGATGTCTTGCAAACGCGTGACCGCCGCGCCAAGGGTTTGGCCCGGGACAAGGTTGAACGACACGTCCGCATAGGGAAACTGCCCCAGGCGGTTGATGGTCACCGGCGTGCGCACCACTTCCAGGGTCGCCATGCTCGACAGCGGCGCCACGCCACCTCCAGGAATGTCCACGTACAAACCGGTGAGCAAGTCCGGCAGGTTGCGCGGCGGATGGTCGGTGGCGATCACCACGTGGTACTGGTTGAGCTGGGTGTAGATAGTCGACACCTGGCGCTGGCCAAAGGCGTCGTACAGCACGTCGTCGATGGCTTGCGGGGTGATGCCCAGGCGCGAGGCGGTGGCGCGGTCGAAGGTCAGCTTGATCTGGTTGCCGAACTGCATGGCCTGGCTTTGCACATCGGTGAACATCGGGTCTTTCTTGATCGCGGTGAGCAGTTTGGTGGTCCACTGCTCCAGCTCATCCGGGTCGGTGGCTTGCAGGCCCAGGCGATAGCTGGTGGTGGACACCGTGGCATCCAGGGTCAGGTCTTGCACCGAGTGCAGGTACAGGCGGATGCCGGCGTCATCGGCATTGGCGTCCGCGAGGCGGCGGATCACGGCGGTGCTGCTGTCACGCTCGCCACGGGGCTTGAGGTTGATCAGCAGGTTGCCCTGGTTGATCGTGGGGTTGGTCTGGTCGATACCCACGAACGAAGACAGGCTCTGCACGGCCGGGTCCTTGAGAATGCGCGCGGCCAAACGTTGCTGCTCAACCTGCATCTGCTGGAACGAAACGGTCGGCGACGCCTGGGAAATACCCTGGATCAGGCCGGTGTCCTGGTCCGGGAAAAACCCCTTGGGCATGATCACCAACGTGAACAAGGTGAGTGCCGCCGTGAGCACCACCGAGATCAGCGTGAGGGTGCGGTGTGCCAGTACCCAGTCCAGGCCGCGTACGTAATGACGGTTGATCCGGTCGAAGAAATCCGGCCGGCGCTCCTCGTGTTTGGACTTGAGCATGCGCGCGCACATCATCGGCGTGAGCGTCAGGGAAATCACCGCCGAAATCACGATGGTCACCGCCACGGTCATGGCGAATTCACGGAACAACCGCCCCACCACATCGCCCATAAACAGCAGCGGGATCATCACCGCAATCAGCGCGATGGACAGCGAAATGATGGTGAAGCCGATCTGCTCGGCGCCCTTGAGTGCGGCCTGCAAGGGCGTGTCGCCCGCCTCCAGGTAACGGGTGATGTTTTCGATCATGACGATGGCGTCATCCACCACAAACCCGATGGCGATGGTCAGCGCCATCAGCGTCAGGTTGTTCAGCGAAAACCCCAGGGCGTAGGCCACTGCCAGGGTGCCGATCAGCGTCAGCGGGATGGTGACCGCAGGGATGATCGTCGCCGGGATATTGCGCAGGAACAGGAAGATCACGATCACCACCAGCAATATCGCCAGCCCCAGCTCGTATTGCACATCGGTGACCGAGGCGCGGATGGTCTGGGTGCGGTCGGTCAGCACCGCCACCTTCAAGGTGCCCGGCAGGCTGGCGCGCAACTTGGGCAGCAGTTGCTGCACGCGGTCGACCACCTCGATCACGTTGGCCCCCGGCTGGCGCTGGATATTCAGCACGATGGACGGCGTGTCATTGGTCCAGGCCGCCTGGCGCGGGTTCTCCGGCCCCTGGGTGGAACTGGCGATCTGCGACAGGCGGATCGGCGCGCCATTCTTGTAGGCGATCACCAGGTCGCGGTATTCCTCGGCCGATTGCAGTTGGTCGTTGGCCCCGATGGAATACGCCTGGAACTTGCCATCGATATTGCCCTTCGCCTGGTTGACGTTGGCCGTGCCCAGTGAGGTGCGCAGGTCATCCAGAGACAGCCCGAGGCTGTTCAGCGCCGAGGTGTTGGCCTCCACCCGCACGGCCGGGCGCTGGCCGCCGCTGATGGTCACCAGGCCGACGCCGGTGATCTGCGAGATCTTCTGCGCCAGGCGCGTGTCGGCCAGGTCTTCGACCTTGGTCAGCGGCAGCACGTCGGAGGTCAGCGACAGCGTCAGTACCGGCGCATCGGCCGGGTTGACCTTGCTGTACACCGGCGGGTACGGCAGGTTCGCCGGCAGGAACGTGCCCGCCGCGTTGATCGCTGCCTGCACTTCTTGTTCGGCCACGTCCAGGGACAGCGACAGGTCGAACTGCAGGGTCACCACCGAGGCGCCGTCCGAGCTGGTGGAGTTCATCGACTTGAGCCCCGGCATTTCACCGAGCTGGCGCTCCAGCGGCGCGGTGATCGAGGAACTGACCACATCCGGGCTGGCGCCGGGGTATTGGGTGAAGACCTGGATGGTCGGGTAATCCACCTCGGGCAGCGCCGACACCGACAGCAAGTGATACCCCAACAGGCCGAGCAGCAGCACCGCCACCATCATCAGGGTGGTGGCGACTGGGCGTTCGATAAAGGGCCGCGAAATGTTCATGCTCGGCAGCTCCTCACTGGGCGACGACCTTCACCACAGAGCCATCGTCCAGTTTGTCGGCGCCCTCGGTGACCACCTGCTCGCCGGCCTTGACGCCGCTATCGAGCACCGCCGACACGTCGCCGGTGGAAGGGCCGGTCTGGATCGTGCGCAGGCTGGCCTTGTTGCCATTGACCACAAACACAAAGTCGCCTTTGCTGCCGTGCTGGATCGCGCGGGTCGGCACCACGGCGATCTGGCTCAAGGTGTCGGCTTTGAGCCGTGCGTTGACGAACTGATTGGGGAACAAGGCATTGCCCGAATCGTCGAACTGCGCCTTGACCTTGATCGTGCCGGTGCTGGTGTCCACCTGGTTATCCAGGGCCAACAGGCTGCCGGTGGCCAGCAAGGACTTCTTGTTGCGGTCGTAGGCCAGCACGGGCACGGCGCCACGGGCCAGGGCCTGGTCGATTGCTCCCAAGTCATCCTCGGGCACGGCAAACACCACGGTGGCCGGGTTCATCTGGGTGATCACCACAATGCCGGTGGTGCTGGCGGTGGTGACATAGTTGCCGGGGTCGACCAGCCGCAAACCGACCACGCCATCCACCGGTGAGGTGATGGTGCAGTAGCTCAGTTGCACTTCCAGGTTTTGCACATTGCCTTGGTCGGCGGCCACGGTGCCTTGTTGCTGCTGGACCAGGGAGGCTTGAGTGTCGAGGGTTTGCTGGCTGGTGGAACCGGCCTTGACCAGGTCGCGGTAACGGGCGAGGTCACGCTGGGCATTGCTCAACACCGCCTGGTCATGGGCCAGGGTGCCCTTGGCCACGGCCAGTTGCGCCTTGAGCGCGCGGTCGTCAATGCGGGCGATGACCTGGCCCTTGCTCACGTGCTGGCCTTCCTTGAACTCCACGCTGCTAAGAATCCCGTCGACCTGGCTGACCACGGTGACGCTGCGCGTCGGTGTCACGGTGCCCAGCGCGTCGATGTACACCGGCACATCCTGCAACACCACCGGCACCACCGCGACGGGCTCGCCGGGAGACGGTGGCTTGCCTTTATGGGCGCCTCCCATCAGGTGCATGCCCAGGCCGACCACCAGCGCGATGACCAACAACGCGCCAACACCCCAGGCGAACGTACGTCGTCTGCTTTTCTCCACGGTTTCTCACTCGAACGCCGAATACAGGACAGAACGGCAACCGGCAAAGGTCGCGTCGTTGCCCTGAACTCTAGCAGCCCGCCCTTCGCCTGCCTGTACTACCTTGAATGCGTTCAGCCTCAAGACAGACAATGTCAGTGTAACGCCCGTGATACGTGGGCTGCGGCGGGATTCTTGAGCGCTGCGCAAAGCCGGTGCTACCATGCGCAACCGCCAGTCTTGGCAAGGAAACTCCAGGTTTATGAGCAGCATTCGCGAGCGCAACAAAGAAAAAATCCTGCGGGCGGCCAGCGAGGAGTTTGCCGACAAAGGCTTCGCCGCGACCAAAACCAGCGACATCGCCGCCAAGGCCGGGCTGCCCAAGCCCAACGTCTATTACTACTTCAAGTCCAAGGACAACCTCTACCGCGAGGTGCTCGAAAGCATCATCGAGCCGATCCTGGCTGCGTCCACGCCCTTCAACCCCGAGGGCGAGCCATCGGTCGTGCTGAGCAACTACATCCGCTCGAAGATCCGCATCTCCCGCGATTTGCCGTTTGCCTCCAAGGTCTTCGCCAGCGAAATCATGCACGGCGCGCCGCACCTGAGCGCCGATCAAGTCGAGCAGCTCAACGCCCAGGCCAAGCACAACATCGACTGCATCCAGAACTGGGTCGACCGCGGCCTGATCGCCGCCATCGACCCCAACCACCTGATGTTCAGCATCTGGGCGGCCACGCAGACCTATGCGGATTTCGACTGGCAGATTTCGGCGGTGACCGGGAAGGCCAAGCTGGATGAGGCGGATTATGAAGCGGCGGCGTTGACGATCATTCGGTTGGTGTTGAAGGGGTGTGAGCCGGACTGATAGATCGGGGTATGGCTATCGCAGGCAAGCCAGCTCCCACACTTGATCCGCGCCAGACACACATTGTATGAACACTGCGAGCCCCCTGTGGGAGCGGGCTTGCCCGCGATAGCGCCAGTTCAGACACATCCTGCCAAAAGCCCGCCAATCAGCACCACACACCGAGATCTAGCCTCTCAGAACCCCCACTGAAGAGAGGCCAAGGAATGCCTGATCTCCCCGCTTCAAAGCGCCTGCGCATCGGCCGCTATGACGAACCCAACCGCATCTATTTATTGACGACCAACACCCTGGATCGCGAACCCATTTTCCAGGACTTCAAACTCGGTCGCCTGGTGGTTCAACAATTCAGGATTGCCCAGTACCAGGGCCTGGCGACCTCCTTGGCGTGGGTCGTCATGCCGGATCATTTCCACTGGCTCATCTCGCTGGAGAAAGGCTCACTTGCTGATTTGATGCGTCAAGTGAAGCCCAAAAGTACTCGCGTGGTGAATGCAGTCGCCGGGCGCCAAGGTCGACTCTGGCAACCCGGCTTTCACGACCATGCGGTGCGCCGTGAAGAAAGTCTTGAAGGCATCGCTCGATACATTGTGGCCAATCCATTGAGAGCCGGGCTGGTAAAGAAATTTGGCGACTACCCGCTGTGGGATGCCATTTGGCTTTGACTTGAGACCGCGTCGTCTGCATCGCGGGCAAGCCCGCTCCCACATTGGCCGGTGTGAACACCATCAAACCCTGTGGGAGCGGGCTTGCCCGCGATGAGGCCCTTCCAGTCACCTTACAATCAAGCCGACACCCCCGCATCCGCCAACAACCCCACCCCCTCAATCGCCGTGATCGCGCACTGCTCATCAATTTCCGACGTATCCCCGCTGATCCCGATCGCCCCCAACACCACCCCTTCTCCATTGCGAATCAACACCCCCCCCGGGGCCGGCACCACACTGCCCTGTCCCAGGCTGTTCAGCGCAGCGATAAACGCCGGCCGCTGTTGGGCGTCCAGCGCCAGCAGGCGTGAGCCTTTACCCAGGGCGATCGCGCCCCAGGCCTTGCCGATGGCGATCTGCGGGCGCAGCAGGCTGGCGCCGTCTTCGCGTTGCAGGGTGATCAGGTGGCCGCCGCTGTCGAGCACCGCAATAGTCAGCGGCGCCGCGGAAATGGTGCGGCCGGCATTCAAGGCCTGGCTGGCCAGTTGGGTGGCAATTTTCAAGGTTAAAGCGCTCATGGTGCCGTCCTTCTTTTGTTATTGGGAAAGCGGTGGAGGTCTGTTTGATCAGATGCTCGATCAAACAAATAGAACACAATGACATTTGTTTTTGTATACAATATTTTCGCACAAAGCTTCCATACGTCGAAAAAATGCCTTCCGACGAACGCAAAGGCCACCGAATAAAATGGATTGACCTGCGCCGCTCGCCGTGAATACACTTTGAACAGACACAACTTGTATACAATTACAAAACGCAAGAGGCACCAAAACCATGAGCAAAATGAGAGCAATCGAAGCCGCCGTTCTGGTGATGCGCCGTGAAGGTGTGGACACCGCCTTCGGTATCCCAGGCGCCGCAATCAACCCGCTGTACTCGGCCTTGCAGAAAGTGGGTGGCATCGATCACGTCCTTGCTCGCCACGTTGAAGGCGCCTCCCACATGGCCGAGGGCTACACCCGCACCAAGGCCGGCAATATCGGCGTGTGCATCGGCACCTCGGGCCCGGCGGGCACCGACATGGTCACCGGCTTGTACAGCGCCTCGGCCGACTCGATCCCTATTCTGTGCATCACCGGCCAAGCGCCACGTGCCCGCATGCACAAGGAAGACTTCCAGGCCGTGGACATCACCAGCATCGTCAAGCCGGTGACCAAGTGGGCCACCACTGTGCTGGAACCGGGCCAAGTGCCTTACGCGTTCCAGAAAGCCTTTTATGAAATGCGCTCCGGCCGTCCAGGCCCGGTGCTGATCGACCTGCCGTTCGACGTGCAAATGGCCGAGATCGAATTCGATATCGACGCCTACCAGCCGCTGCCCCTGGCCAAACCATTGGCGACTCGCGTGCAGGTGGAGAAAGCCCTGGCGCTGCTGGACCAGGCTGAACGCCCATTGCTGGTCAGCGGTGGCGGCGTGATCAACGCCGACGCCAGCGAACTGCTGGTGGAATTTGCTGAACTCACGGGCATCCCGGTCATTCCGACTCTGATGGGCTGGGGCACCATCCCGGACGATCACCCACAAATGGTGGGCATGGTCGGCCTGCAAACCTCCCACCGTTACGGCAATGCGACGATGCTCAAGTCGGACGTGGTGCTGGGCATCGGCAACCGCTGGGCCAACCGCCACACCGGTTCGGTCGAGGTGTACACCGAAGGTCGCAAGTTCATCCACGTCGACATCGAGCCGACGCAGATTGGCCGCGTGTTCACCCCGGACCTGGGCATCGTCTCCGACGCCGGTTCCGCCCTGACGATGTTCATTGAAGTGGCCCGCGAGTGGAAAGCCGCCGGCAAGCTCAAAGACCGCAGCGCCTGGTTGAACGACTGCCAGCAGCGCAAAGCCACGCTGCACCGCAAGACCCACTTCGACAACGTGCCAGTCAAGCCGCAGCGCGTGTACGAAGAGATGAACCAGGTGTTCGGCAAAGACACCTGCTACGTCAGCACCATCGGCCTGTCGCAGATTGCCGGCGCGCAATTCCTGCACGTGTACAAGCCGCGTCACTGGATCAACTGCGGCCAGGCGGGCCCATTGGGCTGGACCATTCCGGCCGCGCTGGGCGTGGTCAAGGCGGATCCAACCCGTAAAGTCGTGGCGTTGTCCGGCGACTACGACTTCCAGTTCATGATCGAAGAACTGGCCGTGGGCGCGCAGTTCAAGCTGCCGTACATCCACGTGGTGGTGAACAACTCCTACCTGGGCTTGATCCGCCAGGCGCAGCGCGGTTTCGAGATGGACTACTGCGTGCAGCTGTCCTTCGACAACCTCAACGCGCCGGAACTCAATGGCTATGGCGTGGACCACGTGGCCGTCGCCGAAGGCCTGGGTTGCAAGGCCCTGCGCGTATTCGAGCCGGGGCAGATTGCACCTGCGTTGCGCAAGGCTGAGGAAATGATCGAAGAATTCAAGGTTCCGGTGATCGTTGAGATTATTCTGGAACGCGTGACCAACATTTCCATGGGCACCGAGATCAACGCCGTCAACGAATTCGAAGATCTGGCACTGGTCGGCAACGATGCGCCGACTGCCATTTCCCTGCTCGATTAAGGAGAACCCTATGCCGCGCTTTGCTGCCAACCTGTCCATGCTGTTTACCGAGCAGGACTTTCTCGCCCGTTTCAAAGCGGCCGCCGATGCGGGCTTCCAGGGTGTGGAATACCTGTTCCCCTACGAGTTCAGCTCTGCCGAGATCAAGGCACAGCTGGACGCCAATGGCCTGACCCAAGTGCTCTTCAACCTGCCGGCCGGTGACTGGGCCAAGGGCGAACGCGGCCTGGCCTGCCACCCAGACCGGGTCGAAGAGTTCCGTGCCGGGGTCAAGCTGGCCATCGCCTACGCCCAGGTACTGGGCAACACCCAGGTCAACTGCCTGGCAGGTATCCGGCCACAGGGCGTTGACGATGAAACCGTCGAAAAGACCTTCGTCGCCAACCTCAAGTACGCCGCCGAGAAGCTGCAGGCGGCGGGGATCAAGCTGGTGATGGAGATGATCAACACCCGCGATATCCCAGGCTTCTACCTGAACAACACGGCGCAGGCCCTGTCGATTCGCGAGCAGGTGGGCAGCGCCAACCTGTTCCTGCAATACGACATCTACCACATGCAAATCATGGAAGGCGACCTGGCCCGCACCATGGCCACCCACCTGGATGACATCAACCACATCCAGCTGGCGGACAACCCAGGGCGCAACGAGCCGGGCACCGGTGAGATCAACTACCGCTTCCTGTTCGAACACCTGGACCGCATCGGCTACACCGGTTGGGTCGGCTGTGAATACAAGCCGCTGACCACCACCGAAGCAGGCCTGGGCTGGCTCAAAACCCACAACGCGATCTAGAAGAACAAACACAAAACAAAATGTGGGAGCTGGCTTGCCTGCGATGCAGGCACCGCGGTGTTTCAGGCATAGCCAGTTGATGCCATCGCAGGCAAGCCAGCTCCCACATTGGGCCTGAGGCGTTTGGCAGGTCGCGACATACCGAATAACAAGAGGATTTTGATCATGGCTAAAATCGGATTCATCGGCACCGGCATCATGGGCCAACCCATGGCCGCCAACCTGCAGAAAGCAGGTCACCAACTGTTTCTCTCCGAACACCACGGCAAGGCGCCGCAAGCCTTGATCGACGCCGGTGCCGTGGCCCTGGCCAACCCGCAACAGGTCGCCCAGGAAGCCGAGTTCATCATCGTGATGGTGCCGGACACCCCACAGGTCGACGACGTGCTGTTCCGCAAAGACGGCGTGGCCGCAGGCCTGTCGCCAAACAAGGTCGTGATCGACATGAGTTCGATCTCGCCCACCGCCACCAAGGCGTTTGCTGCCAAGATCAATGAGACCGGCGCGCAGTACCTGGACGCGCCCGTGTCCGGTGGTGAAGTGGGCGCCAAGGCCGGCACCCTGAGCATCATGATCGGCGGCGAGCCGCAGACCTTCGAACGCGCCCTGCCGCTGTTCCAGGCCATGGGCAAGAACATCACCCTGGTGGGCGGCAACGGTGACGGCCAGACCGCCAAGGTCGCCAACCAGATCATCGTTGCGCTGAACATCCAGGCGGTGGCCGAAGCGCTGCTGTTCGCCTCCAAGAACGGCGCCGACCCGGCCAAGGTGCGTGAAGCGCTGATGGGCGGTTTTGCTTCGTCGAAGATCCTCGAAGTGCACGGCGAGCGCATGATCAAGGGCACCTTCGACCCGGGCTTCCGCATCAACCTGCACCAGAAGGATTTGAACCTGGCCCTGGCCGGCGCCAAGGAGCTGGGGATCAACCTGCCCAACACCGCCGGCACCCAGCAAGTGTTCAGCACCTGCACCGCGATTGGCGGCGGCAACTGGGACCACTCGGCGCTGATCAAGGGGCTGGAGCATATGGCGAATTTCTCGATTCGCGATAAATAACCCCGTCACACCCCCACCTGTAGGAGCCGGCTTGCCGGCGATGGGGCCCGCTGCATGTTGCACAAGGCTTGAGGCCGCCATCGCCGGCAAGCCGGGCTCCTACAGGGTTTCATCGTATGTCCAATAATAAGAACCCCCGGGAGCCCGCTTATGTCGGTCGATCCGCAACACCTGCTTCGCGAGCTGTTTGCCACAGCCATCGACGCCGCCCACCCCCGGCAAGTCCTTGAACCTTATCTGCCTGCCGACCGCAGCGGCCGTGTGATCGTGATCGGCGCCGGCAAGGCTGCCGCGGCCATGGCCCTCGTCGTGGAAAACTGCTGGCAGGGCGAAGTCAGCGGCCTTGTCGTCACCCGCTACGGCCACGGCGCCCCGTGCAAAAAAATCGAAGTGGTCGAAGCCGCGCACCCGGTGCCCGATGCGGCCGGCCTGGCCGTGGCCAAGCGCGTGCTGGAACTGATCAGCAACCTCACCGAAGACGATCGGGTGATCTTCCTGCTCTCCGGTGGCGGCTCGGCGCTGCTTGCCCTGCCCGCCGAAGGCATCACCCTGGCCGACAAGCAAGCCATCAACAAAGCCCTGCTCAAATCCGGCGCGACCATTGGCGAGATGAATTGCGTGCGCAAGCACCTCTCGGCGATCAAGGGTGGCCGGCTGGCCAAGGCCGCGTGGCCGGCCACGGTGTACACCTACGCGATTTCCGATGTGCCGGGCGACCAGGCCACGGTGATTGCCTCCGGCCCCACCGTTGGCGACCCGAGCACCTCGGCACAAGCCTTGGCGATCCTCAAACGCTACAGCATCGACGCCCCCGCCTCGGTGCGCAGCTGGCTGCAGAACCCGGCCTCGGAAACCGTCAAACCCGGCGACCCGGTGCTCGCGCGCAGCCACTTCCAGTTGATCGCCCGCCCGCAGCAATCGCTGGAAGCGGTGGCGGTCAAAGTCCGCCAGGCCGGCTTCAGTCCGCTGATCCTCGGCGACCTGGAAGGCGAAGCCCGCGACGTGGCCAAGGTGCATGCCGGCATTGCGCGGCAGATCGTGCAGCACGGCCAGCCGCTGGCGGCGCCGTGCGTGATTCTGTCGGGCGGTGAAACCACCGTTACGGTGCGTGGCAATGGCCGTGGCGGGCGCAACGCCGAGTTCCTGTTGAGCCTCACCGACAGCCTCAAGGGCTTGCCGGGCGTGTACGCCCTGGCCGGTGACACCGACGGCATCGACGGCTCCGAAGACAACGCCGGCGCGATCATGACGCCGTGCAGCTATTCGCGCGCCGAAACCCTCGGCCTGTCGGCCAGTGATGAGCTGGATAACAACAACGGCTACGGCTATTTCGCGGCCCTCGACGGGCTGATCGTCACCGAGCCGACGCGCACCAACGTCAACGACTTCCGCGCCATTCTGATCCTTGGGAACCCGACACATGACGCCTGACAAGAAGGTCAAGATCCTCGCCACCCTCGGCCCGGCCACCGACGGCATCGATGACATCCGCGAGCTGGTGGAAGCCGGGGTGAACATCTTCCGCCTCAACTTCAGCCACGGCGACCATGCCGACCACGCGCAGCGCTACCAGTGGATCCGCCAGGTGGAGCGCCAGCTCAATTACCCGCTGGGTATCCTGATGGACCTGCAAGGGCCGAAGCTGCGCGTCGGGCGTTTTGCCGAAGGCAAGGTGCAACTGGTGCGCGGCCAGGCACTGCGCCTGGACCTGGACCCAACGCCGGGCGACCAGTGCCGGGTCAACCTGCCTCACCCGGAAATCATCGCGGCGCTGGAACCCGGCATGGACCTGCTGCTGGATGACGGCAAGCTGCGCCTGCGGGTCATCACCAAACATGCCGACGCCATCGACACCACGGTGCTCAATGGCGGCGAGCTGTCGGACCGCAAAGGCGTGAATGTGCCGCAAGCGCTGCTGGAACTCAGCCCACTGACCGCCAAGGACCGGCGCGACCTGAGCTTCGGCCTGGAACTGGGCGTGGACTGGGTGGCGCTGTCGTTTGTGCAACGCCCGGAAGACATCCGCGAGGCCCGCGAGCTGATCGGCGACAAGGCCTTCCTGATGGCCAAGATCGAGAAGCCTTCGGCCGTGCAACGCCTGCAGGAAATTGCTGAGCTGAGCGATGCGATCATGGTGGCCAGAGGCGACCTGGGCGTGGAAGTGCCCGCCGAGAGCGTGCCGCAGATCCAGAAAGACATCATCAGCACCTGCCGCCAACTGGGCAAACCGGTGGTGGTGGCGACGCAGATGCTCGAGTCCATGCGCTTCTCCCCGGCCCCGACCCGGGCCGAGGTCACTGATGTGGCCAACGCCGTGGCCGAAGGCGCCGATGCGGTGATGTTGTCAGCGGAAACCGCCTCGGGGGAGTACCCGCTGGAAGCCGTGCAGATGATGAGCAAGATCATCCGCCAAGTGGAAAACGGCCCGGACTACCAGACCCAACTGGACGTGAGCCGGCCCAAGGCCGAGGCCACGGTGTCGGACGCCATCAGCTGCGCGATCCGGCGCATCAGCAGCATCCTGCCGGTGGCGGTGCTGGTGAACTACAGCGAGTCGGGCAGCTCCAGCCTGCGTGCCGCACGGGAACGGCCGGTGGCGCCGATCCTCAACCTCACACCGAACCTGTCGACGGCGCGGCGTTTGAGCGTGGCGTGGGGCGTGCATTCGGTGGTCAACGACCGGTTGCGCCAGGTGGATGAGGTGTGTTCCACGGCGCTGGAGATCGCCCAGGCCCAAGGGATGGCGCAGCGCGGGGATACGTTGGTGATCACGGCGGGGGTGCCGTTTGGGCAGCCGGGGTCGACCAACTCGCTGCGTATCGAGACATTGATCTAGCGCCTGTTCGGGCCTCATCGCGGGCAAGCCCGCTCCCACATTTGACTGTATTCACAGATCAAAAGGTGGGAGCTGGCTTGCCTGCGATAAGGGCAACTCGGTCTAACTGACTTCCTCACATGCACAACCACACCTGCCCCGACTGGGCCGAAGCCCTGCTCAATGGCTTCAGCCAGATATTCCTGCAGCGCCAGCCGCTGTGCGGCCTGCTGTGCCTGCTGGCGATCCTGATCGGCGCCCCGGCCTTGCTTGGCGGCGCGCTGCTGGGCGGTGTGGCCGGTTTGCTCACGGCCCAGCGCCGGGGTTACCCCAAGGCCGAGCGCCAGGCCGGGCTGTATAGCTATAACGGTGTGCTGCTGGGCTTGTTGATCAGCCAGCACTTCGCCTGGTCGGCGCTGTTGCCCCCGCTGATCCTGGCGTGCGGCGGGCTTTCGGCGATGCTGACGCGACAATGGTTGAAGCATGCGGCCCAGCCGGATGACCTGCCTGCCTACACCGCGCCCTTTGTCGGGCTGGGCTGGCTGTTGCTGGGGCCCGGCGCGCCCAGCGCATTCGCCCTCACCGAACCCGACACCCTGGCGGTGGTTGCCGCGCCCTTCACCGGGCTTGCGCAAGTCATGTTGCTGGACCAACCCTTGGCCGGCGCCCTGATTGCACTCGGCCTGTTGCTTGCCAATCGTCGAGCCGCCTTGTGGGCCTTGGCCGGTGCCAGCATCGGCGTGCTGGTCGCCCTGTGGCTGGACGAACCTGCCAGCGCCCTTCTCGGCCTGCACAGCTACAACCCCGCACTGGCTGCGCTGGCCCTGAGTCAGACACGCCGGCAGCCCTGGCTGCCACTGCTCGGCATTGCCCTGGCGATCCTGCTCACACCTGGCTTTACCGCGCTGCACCTGCCCGCGCTGACCGCGCCGTTCATTCTCGCCTGCTGGCTGGTGCGCGCTGGCGCCCGGATGCTGCGCAAACCCCGCATGGACAGCCCCTTCGAATCCCCCTAGGCTTGCTCGATATTCGATTCAGGCGGGATTTATGGACAGCAACAACGACTGGCGCCAGCGGCTCTACGTCATGATTTTCCAGAGTGACACCACTGCCGGGCGGCGCTTTGACGGCATTCTGTTGCTGATCATCCTCGCCAGCCTGGTGATCGTGATGCTCGACAGCATCGACCAGATCCACCAGAACTACGCCGATGTGCTGGCCTACATCGAGTGGGGCTTCACCCTCGTCTTCCTGATCGAATACGGGCTGCGGCTGTACTGCTCGCCCAAGCCATTGCGCTACGCCTTCAGTTTTTATGGCTTGGTGGACTTGCTCGCCATCGTGCCCGGCATCCTCGCGTTGTATTACAGCGACGCGCAGTACCTGTTGATCATCCGCATCATCCGCATGCTGCGCATCTTCCGCGTGCTCAAGCTCAGCCCGTACCTCAAGCAGGCCAACTACCTGATGGCGGCGCTGCGGGGCAGCAAGCAGAAGATCGTGGTGTTCCTGCTGAGCGTGTGCACCCTGGTAACCGTGTTCGGCACTCTGATGTATGTGATCGAAGGCCCGGAGCACGGGTTTACCAGCATTCCCAAGGGCATCTACTGGGCCATCGTGACCCTGACCACCGTGGGCTTTGGCGACATCGTGCCGAAGACGCCGCTGGGCCAGGTGATTTCGTCGCTGGTGATGATCACCGGTTACTCGATCATTGCTGTGCCCACCGGGATTTTTTCCGCTGAACTGGCGAGTGCCATGCGCGGCGAACAGCTGCAACACGACTGCCCAGTGTGCAAGAAGGACAGCCATGAACCCAACGCCGCGTTCTGCTCCCGCTGTGGGAATAATCTTTTCAAGAAACTGGAATAAGCAAAGAGCGTTTTAATCTTTAAACGTCTATGCGGTGCCCGTTATAGTCGATGGCAAATTGCCCCCACTCAAGACACAACCTTCTCGAACAACAAGGAATGAGCAGTGAAAAAACTCGTTAGCGCCTCTCTCCTGGCCGCCGGCCTTGCCCTGGCGGGCGCCGTCCAGGCTGCCCCCGTCACACTGCTCAACGTCTCCTACGACGTGATGCGCGACTTCTACAAGGACTACAACGCCGCCTTCCAGAAACACTGGGAAGCCGAGCACCCGGACGACAAGCTGACCCTGCAGATGTCCTTTGGCGGCTCCAGCAAACAAGCGCGCTCGGTGATAGACGGCCTGCCGGCTGACGTGATCACCATGAACATGGCCACCGACATCAACGCCCTGGCCGACAACGGCAAGCTGGTGCCGGACAACTGGGTCACCCGCCTGCCGAACAACAGCGCGCCGTTCACCTCCGCCACCGTGTTCATCGTGCGCAAAGGCAACCCGAAGGCCCTGAAAGACTGGCCGGATTTGTTGAAAGATGGCGTGCAGGTGATCGTGCCTAACCCGAAGACCTCGGGTAACGGCCGATACACCTATCTGTCGGCGTGGGGCTACGTGCTCAAGAACGGCGGCGACGAAAACAAGGCCAAGGCCTTCGTCGGCAAGCTGTTCAAGCAAGCGCCTGTGCTGGACACCGGTGGCCGTGCCGCCACCACCACGTTCATGACCAACCAGATCGGCGACGTGCTGGTGACCTTCGAGAACGAAGCCGAAATGATCGCCCGTGAATTCGGCCGTGATCAGTTCGAAGTGATCTACCCAAGCGTGTCTGCCGAAGCGGAGCCGCCGGTGTCGGTGGTCGACAAAGTGGTCGAGAAGAAAGGCACCCGCGCTGCCGCCGAGGACTACCTGAAGTACCTGTGGTCGCCAGAAGGCCAGGAAATCGCCGCCAACAATTACCTGCGCCCACGTGACGCGAAAGTGCTGGCCAAGTACACCGACCGCTTCCCGAAAGTCGAGTTCTTGTCGGTCGAGAAGACCTTTGGCGACTGGCGCACCGTGCAGAAAACCCACTTCAATGACGGTGGGGTGTTTGACCAGATCTATAACGGTCAGTAAACCGCTCTAGCTGAAAAATGCAATCCCATGTGGGAGCTGGCTTGCCTGCGATAGCATCACCTCGGTACTGCTGATAAACCGAGGTGTCCGCATCGCAGGCAAGCCAGCTCCCACATTTGGTTTTGTATTTGGCAGTTACATCGGTGGGGTTACGCCGTCCTTGCCCGCCGAGATGGCCTGGGCCGTCACCGTGCCGTCCGGCCCTTTCGCGGCAAACAACACCACCTTCACCCCCACCTTGAGCAAGCTGCGATCCCCCGGCTCCAGGTTCACGATCGGCACGTCCTCCGGCACCACGATCTTCTGCTCACCGCCCTTGTACTTCACGGTCAACGTGCGGCCGTTGCTCACCACCAGGTCACCGACGGTGCCGTTGGTCATGCTGCTGCCTTCTTTCAAATCGAACGCACGATGCCCGTCGCCAGTGCCGGCCATGGCCGGTGGGAACACGTGCACTTCCAACGCCGTCAGGGTGCCGTCGGCATTGGGCATGGCAGCGGAGCCGATGTAGCTGCCGGGCTTGATTTCATCGATCTTGGCCAGCGTAACGGCGCGTACCTGGGTGTCTTTGGTGAGGTGCACGGTGACGTCTTCGCCACTGTTGACCTTGACGTGGATCGCGTCGCCGTCGACCGCCGTGATGGCGCCGCGCACGCCCACACGCGGGGCTTCGGCGGCGTTGGCCAGGCCAATCGCCATGGCGGCGGCAAGGGTTGAGGCCAGGATCATCTTGTTCAGTGTGATTTTCATGAAGGTGGATTTCCTGTTTCGGCAGTTGTGGCTGAATGTATCATTGCCGTTCGACCCGAAAGTTAACGATTCAGTCATTAATTTGCGGCATGAGTGTTATCACTGCCAGCGGCCTACTGCCCACAGGGCGATGTCTTTACTCTTCCACGCCCTCTTCCTTCGCTTTTATGAGAACACCATGAACGCTACCTCACACGCTACAACCACCATGACCCGCGGGATGGTCATGCTGTTTGCGTTCTGCTGCGGCGCCATCGTTGCCAACATCTACTACGCGCAACCGATTATCGAGCTGATCGCGCCGGACATCGGCCTGACCCCGGCGATGGCCAGCCTGATTGTGTCGCTGACCCAGATCGGCTACGCCCTGGGCCTGTTTTTCCTGGTGCCGTTGGGTGACCTGCTGGAAAACCGCAAGCTGATGATCACCACCACCGTGGTGGCCATCGCCAGCCTGTTGAGCGCCGCGTTCACCGAGCAGCCGAACCTGTTCCTGCTGGTGTCGTTGCTGATCGGCTTCAGTTCGGTGTCGGTGCAGATCCTGATTCCGTTGGCCGCGCACCTGGCGCCCGCCGAATCCCGTGGCCGGGTGGTTGGCAGCATCATGGGCGGCCTGTTGCTGGGCATCCTGCTGGCACGGCCGGTGTCCAGCGTGGTGGCGGACCACTTTGGCTGGCGCGCGATGTTCATGGCAGCCGCCGCCCTGATGGCGTTTATCAGTGTTGTCTTGCTGCTGACCATCCCCAAGCGCCAGCCCGACCACAGCGCCAGCTACGCGCAACTCTTGCGTTCGCTGGGCACCCTGCTGGTGCGCCAACCGCTGCTGCGTCAACGGGCGTTCTACCAGGGCTGCATGTTCGCTACGTTTAGCCTGTTCTGGACCGCCGCCCCCTTGGAATTGGCACGTAACCACGGCCTGAGCCAAAGCGAAATCGCGTTGTTCGCCCTGGTCGGTGCCCTGGGTGCCATTGCCGCGCCCATCGCCGGCCGCCTGGCCGACGCCGGCCACACTCACCGCGCCTCATTGCTGGCGATGCTGTTTGCCGCGTTGAGCTTCCTGCCGGCGTTCGTTCACCCGCTGTACAGCGTGATTGGCCTGGCCGTCACCGGCGTGGTGCTGGACTTCTGCGTGCAGATGAACATGGTGCTCGGCCAGCGTGCCATCTACGCCCTCGACGCCAACAGCCGCAGCCGCCTGAACGCGCTGTACATGACCAGCATCTTCATCGGCGGCGCCTTCGGCTCGGCGATTGCCAGCAGCGTGTATGAACACGGTGGCTGGCTGGGGGTGATGCTGGTGGGCAGTGCGTTCCCGCTGGTGGCGTTGTTGCGCTTTTTGAGTGCTTCTCGTGCCCCTTCAGTAGCAACGGCCTGAGGTAATTGGCGTCCCGTGCCAAAGCCGCCCGCCAAACATGACGGGCGGCGCTCCGGACCTTAGCTCAATTGAGTGCAGCTCGCATCGCCAGGACGGCCGGTGAAGTAGCCACCTGCGTACAGGCCAGTTTTGTCAGTGCCACTGACAAAGTCCGAAACCAGCTCAGGCGGCTTTGGCGCAGAATTTGCGGCGTTCTAGATAAAAATATCCGCCCCGCCCCTACCTTCAAGCTCGCCCGCTTCAGCCCCGCCCTGGAGGCGCTTGCCGACCTGGTTACCGATCGGGGTGTCCTCACCGGAACCACCCGAAAAGCCAGTTCGCGAAGCGCGAGACCCCAGACATAATCTGTCTGCCCACCCGCTCCAGCAGCCCGGGGCGGGGCCCTGGAACCGGGAGGGGATCCGGTTCAGTCGTGGAGTCAGGCGCGGGCTCCGGTTCAGGTTCTGGAGTGGGCTCAACCGTCGGTTTGAGCGTGGGAACGGCCACCACAGGCACGCCTTCCCCACTCCAGATCACATCCGCCTGTTTGATTTGACCCTGGCTTGTGATCAACAGGTCAGCCGTACCGTTGCCCTTGGTATCCACAGACAGTGTGAAGCGTCCGGTTGCCGCGTCATGGCCGAGCACAGCGTCGCCCGCGCGCCCACTGAGGGCATTAGAGAAATTCAACGACGTAAGACCCGCCTCTCGAAGTACGCCGGCCACATCGATTCTGTCGCTACCGCTGGTGAAGTCCTGGATAAAATCAGGTGCCTGCGGTGTTGAATCGCTGACTCGGTCGTACACGAACGTGTCGGCGCCTGCTCCGCCGTGCAACGTGTCCCGGCCGCCTCCACCCTTCAAACGGTTATTGGCGTGATTACCCGTCAACGAATCGTTACCTGAACCCCCAACGGCGTTCTCCACAATCACGCCTTTGGCGATCGACACATTCCCCCGCAGCCCCCCGACATCCGAAAACACTTCAGGCTTGAGGTTGATGTTTTGTTTATTGGCAAAGCCGGAAAAATCCAGGGTGTCCTCGCCACCGCCATCCCAGACACTGAACACGGGTTTGTCGCGGGCGCTCTTGAGGCTGTAGTGATCACGCCCGGTGTTGGAGTTGAACCCATAAACTGTGTTGGTACTACGAGTGCCCTTATTTGCCCCGTACAGGCGCTGGAGGGCCGCAATATCGTCAATCATGGGAGCAGCCGGATGCTGCTGGTTGAAGTCATGCCCCGGTTGTTTACGTTCCGACCAATAGCTCATGACACTTCGGGCCTTGGTGTCCTGTGCATAATCAGCATGGAACTCGTAACTTCCACTGCCGTTATAACGGCCCGGATGTTCCATGCCCAGGGTGTGCCCTAACTCATGGGCCATCAAGGACAGGAATTGGCTGCCCACTTCAGGATTGGGGCCCGCGCCTCCTGTGCCTACATTTGCCGTTACGTTCGATCGGTATCGGTTGGGAAAGTCTGCATAGCCCGACCAGAAGCCCGGCACGCCTCTGATAACAATGGCCCCATCCACATGGCCACCGTTTTCGATAAAAGAAATATTGGCGACGTCGGCATAAGACTTCAATGCCTGCCGGGCACGCGCTTTCTGATCCGCAGTAAAACTGCCAGAAAAACTAAAGCCCACCACAACTTTACTGTCTTGATTTCGATCATGAAACTTGAAACCACCTCGCGTTATATGTTTAGCCGCCTGATCGGTGTTAAATGACTTCTTATTGCCTGGCCATCGGAAAGCACCGTTATCAAACATTGACAACTGAGCGTCCGACGAGGGCGCAGGAGGTTGCTGGGAAGATTGCCTGACAGGAATATGCATGACGATTAATACTCTGGGCAGTGAAGAGTAATCCGTCCCTGTGGGTGAAATATAAACGCTGACTAATCCGTTGTCAGGTCAACAAAACTCCCAAATTAAGCATCTCTTCGCCACCCCTATTGTTTTGCGATAGCGCTTAATAAACACACCCGTAAAAAAAACACATAACATCTATTAGCAAGCTTGCCCGCTCGACACATTAAAGTTGATAGATACTTGATTTCCCTAAAGAAAAACCCTGCAAACAACATACTTATTTCAATCAGAATCTTAATTTAAAACATCAGGAAACCAACCAAACAGACCTGAACAAAATCAGACAAAAATACCGCTCTCATCCGACAGCCATCTCTTCAGCCGTTCACATTACTGCCCAGCCATGGCCTGGCTACATTAGGAGCGCACCAATTTTTCCAGGGCCGCGTCCGCCAGGAATGACGAGCGGCTTTTGACGTTGTGCTCGCGATTGTTTTGCCGAATGCTCACCCTACCCCAACGGTTATTCCAACCTGGCATAGAGCCTATGCCCCCCACCCCGCTTCCGCGCCTCTCCTGCGGCGCTCATCATTCTCTCCAGCCAACCGGCTCATCTCCCGAGGGAATATCTCTATGACACTTCAAGCCACACTGGATGCCTTCCGCGCCGACTTCAAAGCCGGCAAGCCACCGTTCAACGCGCCTGCGCATATTCACCCGATCATGGAACGTGCCACCGCCGAGCTGATCGCTTCCGGCGCTGCACAACGGGCGCTGAAAGTGGGCGACAAGGCGCCGCTGTTCAGCCTCAAAAACGCCGATGGCGAGCTGGTGTCTTCAGCACAACTGCTGGCAAAAGGGCCGCTGGTGCTGACGTTCTACCGGGGCGTGTGGTGCCCTTACTGCAACATGGAATTGGAGGCGCTCCAGGCCTTCTTGCCGACGCTCAAAGCGACCGGGGCGCAACTGGTGGCGGTGTCGCCGCAGACGGCGGCCAACAGCCGCAAGTCCACGCGCATTACCGAGCTGGAATTTCCGATCCTCAGCGATCCCCACAATGACGTCGCCGCGGCCTTCGGCCTGCGCTTTGAACTGCCGGACTACCTGATCGAGCTCTATAAAGGTTTCGGCAACAACCTGCCGCTGATCAATGACGATCCCTCGTGGACCCTGCCCATGCCCGCGCGCTATGTGATCGGTCAGGACGGTGTGATCCGTTACGCCGAGGTCAACCCGGATTACACTCAACGCCCAGAACCGTCGGACATGCTCGACGCCATCAAACGGTAACCAGAGGACATCCGATGGACCGCCTCACCGCCATGGAAACCTTTGTCCACGTGGTCGAAACCGGCTCGTTCTCGGCGGCCGCCAAACGCCTGAGCATCGGTCAACCGGCCGTCTCCAAAAGCATTGCGCAGTTGGAGGCGCGCCTGGCGGTGCGGTTGCTGTTGCGCTCCACCCGGGGCCTGACGCCCACCGAAGCCGGGCTGGCCTACTTCGAGCGCGCCAAGCACGCGATCGATGAGATCAACCACACCGAGGACATTGCCCGCAGCGTGGGTGCCGGGCTGTCGGGCAACCTGCGTGTGAGTGCCGGCGTGACGCTCTCACGCCTGCACATCATTCCCCACCTGGCGCCGTTCCTGGAGCAGCACCCCGGCCTGAACATCGACGTGATGCTCGACGACCGCCTGCTCAATCTTGTGGAAGAAGGCATCGACGTCGCCCTGCGCATCGGCAACCTGAGCGACTCCAGCCTCACGGCGCGACGCATCAGCCAGAGCCCCGCAAGAATCTTCGGTACGCCGGCGTATTTCGCGCGTTACGGCGAGCCCCAAAGCCCCGCCGATCTTCTCAACCACCAAGCCGTGATCTATAGCCTGGGGCAGAGTGCGTGCTGGCCGTTCAAACAGGGCGAGCACGAACACCCCATCGTCGCGCACGGCCGCCTGCGCGTGACCTCCTCCGAAGGCATACGCGCCGGCGTGCTCGCCCACCACGGCCTGGCGATGACAGCGGAATGGATGTTCACCCCGGAGATTGCCAGCGGCGAAGTCAGGGCCGTGCTGACGGACTGGGAATTGCCACCCCGGGATTTATGGGCGGTGCTGCCTACCGGCCGGTTGGCGAGTGCCAAGGCGCGGGCGTTTGTGGATTATGTAGAAGGCTTGCTGGCGTCGCCCAAATGAATCCCCCGGTGGTCTGTGCGAAATGTGTTGCCTGGTCTACCGCTATCGCTGGCAAGCCAGCTCCCACAGGGGATCGCGGGTTAGAGGATACGGCCGTCCCAACCGACGGTGACGTGGCGCGGCAGCGTTGAGCGGTGCTGCACCAACCACGCATCCAGCGTGTGCCCCACATGGGTCAGCACGCCGAGTTTCGCACCGGTCTGCTCGATGCTCTGCAACGCCAGCGTCAGGTCATTGTGGTTACGCGGCGCCTGCGGCTGGGGCGGCATGGAGCAGTCCAGCACCAGCACGTCCAGCGGTTCGCGTTGCAACCAGGCCAGTGTGTCTGGCGGCAGGCCGACCGTGTCGGTGAGGTAGGCGATGCGCCGCCCTTGCCCCTCCAGCAGGTAACCCAGGGTCAACTTGGAATGCTCCAGCGGCAACGCCGTCACCGTCAGCTCAGCAAACTGCCGCGTTTCGAACGCGGCAAAGGGTTGGCTGAAGTCCAAAATGCCCGGGTGTTTGTAGAGGTCGGATAACCCCTCCGGGTCCGCCGGGCCATGCACCGGAATCACCAGCCCTTGCCCCCAGCGCAAATGCAGCAGGCCCTGGGCGTGATCAGCATGGTAGTGGGTCTGGAAAATCCCGTTGAAACTGCGCGGCGGGAAACGTTCGGTGAGGTCGGGCAAGCCGCTGTCGATCAACCAGCGCTGGTCGCCACATTCAATCAACGCGCTGCACGGTCGACGGCGCAGGCTGGCATCCTGGCGGGCCAGGGTGCAGGCCACGCACTCGCAGCCATACACCGGGACTTGCCGCGCATCGCCGGTGCCCAGCAAGGTCAGGCGCATGCCGAATGCCCGTGGTTCAGGCAGCACAGCAGGCGCTCGACGCTGTGCTCCAGCGGCCCGGAGTTGTCCAGCACGAACAAACCCGCGCCATGGCCGGCGATCAGCTCGGCAGTGAAACGGGCATTGCGCGCCAGGCGCGCTTCGATATCCGCCAGCGACTCACGCCCCCGTGCGATCAAACGCTGGCGCAACACTGCCTGGTCAACCGTCAGCAGCAGCACCAGCGACGTCGGGTAGCGCGCGCGGGTCTGACCCAGGTGCGCCCGCGAACCGTTGACCAGCACGTCCTCCCCCGCCGCCAGCCAATCGTCGATCTCACGCGGTATGCCATAGGACAACCCATTGGCGTGCCAGCTGAGGGCAAACGCGCCCTCGGCCTGCATCGCGGCAAACTGCTCCGGGCTCACACCCTGTGCCGCCTCACCTACCGCTTCCGCCGAGCGGGTGATGACGCGGCGCACGATGCGGCAACCGCGCTCGGCCAAACGCGGGCGGGCGGCATCCAGCAGGCTGTCCTTGCCCGAACCGGATGGCCCGATGAGATAGATCAACCTGCCTGCCATCAAAACACCCTCTTCGCTTGCCGCCACACTTGTTGCACCACCGGCAGCCCTTCACGGCTACGGGCCTGGACCAGGTCGGCGCGCAGGCCGATGGCAATTTCACCACGATCCGCCAGGCCCGCCGCTTGCGCTGGTGCCAGGCTGATCATCTTGACTGCTCGCGACAGGTCGCCGCCGTCCTGCTGGTCGGCCAGCACAAACGCCGCCTGCAACAGGCTGGCCGGGTAATAGTCGCTGGAAAGTATATCCAGCAATCCCTCGGCCGCCAGGCCGGCGGCGGCCACATTACCCGAGTGCGACCCACCGCGCACCACGTTCGGCGCGCCCATCAAGACTTTCATGTTCAGCGCCTGGCAGCCCTTCGCCGCTTCCAGCGTGGTGGGGAATTCGGCGATGGTCATGCCGTAGCCTGCCGACTCCTCGACATGGGCCAGCGTCGCATCGTCATGGCTGGCCACCGACAGGCCGCGCTCCAGGCAATGCGCAACAATCGCCGCACGATAACGGTCGCTGTACTCCCGGGAGTTGGCCATCTGCAACACGATGAACGCGTCCATGGTTTCGTCGTTCAGGTGGTACTTGCCCATGTAGTACTCACGGTACTTGGATTCCAGCACGAACTGGCGCTGGCCCGGCGAGTGGTCCATCACCGAGACCAGGCGCACCAACGGGTTTTCCACCAGGTCGCGGAACACGCTGAGGGTATCCGGGTGGCACAGCTCGCAGCGCAGGTGCAGATGATGCTCGGCGCGGGTCAAGCCAGCGTCTTCCGCCGATGCGATGGCGTCGAGCATCGCCGGCAGTTTTTTCATGCGGTTGCCCTTGGGGTTCACATCGCCGATGGACACCGCATCGAACACCGTGGTGATCCCCGCCGCGATGATCTGCGCGTCATGGCTGAGCACGGCCGAGATCGACGGCCAGTCCACACCGGGGCGCGGGGTCATGTGTTTTTCCAGGTTGTCGGTGTGCAATTCCACCAGCCCCGGCAGCAGGAAATCGCCCTCCAGGTTCTGGGCCTGGGGCAACTGGCTGCGCCCTTCGGCGATATCGACAATCTTGCCGCCACGCAACACCACCGTGCCCAGGAACATGCGATCGGCCGTGACGATCTGGGCATTACTGAGGATCTGTTCAGCGGGCATGGGCGTATTCCTCTTGGGCAACAGGTGTTGGGGTCATGTCGAAATGGCGGTCGGCAACCGCCTCACGGGCGGCGCGGTCGTGGAAGATGCCAATCAGCGCCGCGCCGGCCGCCTTGGCTTCGTTCATCAGTTCCAGCACCACCTGGCGGTTGTTGTCGTCCAGGGACGCGGTGGGTTCATCGAGCAGCATTACCGGCCAGGCCACCATGAAGCCGCGGGCGATGTTGACGCGCTGTTGCTCGCCCCCGGAGAAGGTGCCGGGCGCCAGTTGCCACAGGCGTTGCGGAATGTTGAGGCGGGTCAGCAGGTGTTCGGCGCGTGACTGCGCATTGGCTTTGGACCAGCCGCGCGCCAGGGCCGGCTCCATCACCACGTCCAGGCAAGCCACCCGTGGGATCACCCGCAGGAATTGGCTGACGTAACCCAGGGTCTGCTGGCGCACCTGCAAAATGTCACGCGGCTCGGCGCCGACCAGCTCCAGCCACTCGCCGGCATGGCGTACACGAATGCTGCCACCGGCCGGCAGGTAGTTAGCGTACAGCGTGCGCAGCAAGGTGCTTTTGCCGGCACCGGACTGGCCGTGCAGCACCAGGCATTCACCGCCCTGCACGCTGAACTCGACGCCGCGCAGCACATTGAGCACCACGCCGTGTTGCTGGTGCAGGGTGAAGGTTTTCGAGAGGTCACGGACCTCGATCAGAGCATTCGTCATGGCTGCAATACCGAAGACACCAGCAGTTGAGAGTAAGGGTGCTGTGGATCGTCGAGGATCTGGTCGGTGAGCCCGGTTTCCACCACGCGGGAGCGACGCATCACCATCAAGCGGTCGGCCAGCAAACGCGCGACGGCCAGGTCGTGGGTGACGATCACCACCGCCAAATCCAGCTCACGCACCAGGCCACGCAGCAGGTCGAGCAAACGCGCCTGCACCGACACGTCCAGGCCGCCAGTCGGTTCGTCCATGAACACAAGACGCGGGCTCGACACCAGGTTGCGGGCGATCTGCAGGCGCTGCTGCATGCCGCCCGAAAAGGTGCGTGGCAAGTCGTCGATGCGCTGCGGGTCGATTTCCACCTGGCTCAGCCAATCAAGACCGGCACCGCGCAGTTGCTCGTAATTGCGCACGCCCTGGGCCATCAGGCGCTCGCCGATGTTCGCCCCGGCCGACACGCCCATGCGCAAACCGTCACGAGGGTTCTGCTCGACAAAACCCCATTCGGTGCGCAACAACGTACGGCGTTCGGCTTCACTGGCGCTGTACAAGTCCAGCCATTCGCCGTCCTTGCTGCGGTAGCCAATCGAACCTGCTTGCGGCGGCAGGCGACCGCTCAGCAGCGAGAGCAACGTGGACTTGCCCGAGCCGGACTCGCCGACGATGCCCAGCACCTCACCGGGGTACAGATCGAAACTCACGCCCTGGCAACCCTTCTCCGGGCCGTACAACAGGGACAGGTCACGCACTTGCAATAACGGCTGGCTCACTGGTTGTTCTCCTTCACACGTTGCGCGCAGTACCAAGTGTCGGAACACACAAAACTCTGGGTTCCTGCATCGTCGAGAATCAGCTCATCGAGGAACGATTCATGGCTGCCGCAGATGGCGCAGTTGTGTTGCCACTTCTGCACGTCGAAGGGGTGGTCTTCAAAGTCCAGGCTGGTGACCTCGGTGTAAGGCGGCACGGCGTACAAGCGCTTTTCACGGCCCGCGCCGAACAGCATCAGCGCCGGGCTCATGTCGAGCTTGGGGTTGTCGAATTTGGGGATCGGCGACGGGTCCATCACGTAGCGCTCGTCGACCATCACCGGGTAGGCATAGCTGGTGGCGATATGGCCGAAGGTGGCGATGTCTTCGTAGAGCTTGACGTGCATCACCCCGTAATCGTTGAGCGCGTGCATGGTGCGAGTCTCGGTTTCCGACGGTTCGATAAAGCGCAGCGGCTCGGGGATCGGCACCTGGTAGACCATGATCTGTCCGGCCTGCAGGGGCGTTTCCGGGATGCGGTGGCGGGTCTGGATCACCGTGGCTTCGGGCGTGGCTTCGGTGGTGGCGATGCCGGCCGTGCGCGCAAAAAAGCGGCGGATCGACACGGCGTTGGTGGTGTCGTCGGCGCCTTGGTCGATGACCTTGAGCACGTCATCCTCACCCAGGATTGCAGCGGTCAATTGCATGCCGCCCGTGCCCCAGCCGTAAGGCAAGGGCATTTCGCGGCCACCGAACGGCACCTGGTAACCGGGGATCGCCACCGCCTTGAGCAAGGCGCGACGGATCATTCGCTTGGTCTGTTCGTCGAGGTAGGCGAAGTTGTAGGCGGCGTCATTCATGGCTCGAACCCTCGGCTGGTTGGCGCAGTTTGCGGATCAGTTCCAGTTCGGACTGGAAGTCCACGTAGTGCGGTAATTTGAGGTGCGACACAAAACCGGCCGCCTCGACGTTGTCGCAGTGGGCCAGCACGAACTCTTCACGCTGGGCCGGCGACACCACCTCTTCGTTGTATTCGCCGGCGCGCAGCGAGCGGTCCACCAGCGCCATGCCCATGGCCTTGCGCTCGGCATGCCCGAACGCCAACCCGTAGCCGCGCGTGAACTGCGCCAGCTCCGTGGCCGAGCCGACGAACTGGTTGACCATCTCGCACTCGGTCACTTCGATGCTGCCCAGGCAAATGGGAAAACCCAGCTCTTCCGGGTCGATCCACACTTCCACGTCACCGATGCGAATCTCGCCGGCAAACGGGTGGTTGCGGCCGTAGCCACGTTGGGTCGAATACCCCAGCGCCAACAGGAACCCTTCGTCGCCACGGGCCAGCGCTTGCAGGCGCTCGGCACGGCTGGCCGGGTATTCCAGCGGGTCGCGGGTGATGTCGGCGACGCTGGCGTTGTCGTCGGTTTCATTCTTGATCAGGCCTTCCTTGGCAAGCAGGCCGAGCACCCGTGGGCAGGCGTCGATGCGTGCTTCGGGCGTGGTCTGCGGGCCTGGGTATTCACCTTCGGCCAACAGCGCAAAATCCAGCAGGCGGTGGGTGTAGTCGAACGTGGGGCCGAGCAGTTGGCCGCCCGGCACGTCCTTGAAAGTCGCCGACAACCGCCGGCTCAACAGCATCTGCGAGGTGTCGATCGGCAGGCTCGGGCTGAAGCGCGGCAGCGTGGTGCGGTAGGCGCGCAGCAGAAAGATCGCTTCCACCAGGTCCCCCGCCGCTTGCTTGATCGCCAGCGCGGCAAGTTCTTCGTCGAACAGCGAGCCTTCGGTCATCACCCGCGCCACGGCCAACGGCAGTTGCTCGCGGATCTGGCTCACGCTCAGTTCGGGAATCGCGGTGTCGCCCCGGCGTTTTTTAGCAAGCAGGCGGTGGGCATTGTCGATGGCCTGTTCGCCACCTTTGACGGCTACGTACATCAGGTGCGCTCCTCTGCGATACGGCTGCTGCGCGGCAGGCCGATCAAGTGGTGGCCAGCGGCAAACAGCACGTCCAGGCCACGGGGGAAGGCTTCGCGGCGCTGGCGTTCCAGCCAGAACGCCTGGGGCACCGGCAGGTGCACCTGGCGCTGGGCCTTGATGCCCGGGCCACGCCACAACAGGCCGCGCCCGGACTCCAGGTCAGTGAGCTGCACGAGCAAGGTGCAGGACTGGTCGGGGTAGCGGTCGTTGCCGTGGTCGAAGCCACCGAGGTCGAGCAGGTCGGGCTCACCGAGCAAGGCGAACACCGCGTCTTCGCGGTTGGCGGTGAACGGGCAGCCGCAGTGGAAGGCCATGTTGGCGCGGATCAGCGGCGTGTCGAAGCTCGGCGCCAGCCACAGCGGTGTGTCCACATCCAGCAAAGCCAGGCACAGGGCGTAGGTGGCGGGTGCCAGGCCATCGAGGTGGGGCGCAGACGCCAGGTGCTGGATCAGGCCGGGTTCGGCCAGGGCCTTGAGGGCCGCGCGAAAACCGCGCTGGGCGTCCAGCACCGGGTCGACGAAGGCCGGTTGCAACAGTTGCGCATTCATCAGTTTTCTCCTCGCACGAGGGTGAAGAACTCGACCTTGGTGGCAGCGGTATCGGCTTCCTTTTGCGTACGGCGACTGGCCTGGGCATTGGCCAGCGCGGTGATCAGGTCGCTGAGCCAGATGCTCGGCTGGCTGCCTTGCAGGTGGGCATCGGCCAGGGCCGCCAGTTCGGCATGCACCTTGTCGCGCCCGGCCAGGTAGCTGTAGCCGGTACGGCCATCGGCCAGGCGCACCACGCAGCGGGTCACGCTCATCTCGCCGACGTTGAACGGCGCACCGTCGCCGCCCATGCGGCCGCGCACCAGGGTCATGCCGACTTCGGGGGCGCGGATCAGGTGGTACTCGACGTCTTTCAACGCCGCTTCATGGGGTTGCAGTTCACTGAGCCGGGCGCGGGCTAACACGCCGATCCAATGCTGACGCGGGGACAAACTCATCACGGTCTCCATTCAGGTCACCACTTGGTACTGGAAGCGATCCGAGCGGCTGGTGGACTGCGCCAGCTCCACCGGGCGGCCGTCGCGATCGCGGGAAAGGGTAAACACGGTGAGGGCCGGCAAGTGCCGAGGCATCATCAGCAGCGCGGCTTCATCACGGTTGGGCAAACGCGCACCAATCAGGCTTTGGGTGCGGGTCAGCGGCAGGTCACGTTCACGCAGGTATTGGCGCAGGGAGCCGCCGTTGTAGTCAGCCAGCAACGGCGCACGGCTGGCGCAGTAGCGATGGCGGATCAGGCTGACGGGCTGGTGGTCGAGCTTGCGCAAGGTCTGCAGTTCGATCATCGGCGCCATTTCGGCGATGCCCAGTTGCAGCGCCTCATCACGGCTGGCGTAGCAGTAGCGGCGCTTGAGCAACACCGCCTGCACACCCACGCCCTGGGCCGACAGCGACTGGCTGTAGGACGTCTCGGCACCCATCGGGTAGATCAGCGGGCGGTCGAGCACCTGGGTGCCCTTGCCCTGGCGGCGCAACAGGCTGCCTTCAAACACCAGCTCGTCGATGGCACGGCGCAGGGTGTGGCGATTGACGCCAAACCGCTCGGCCATGTGCACCTCGCCGGGCAGGAAGTCACCGGCGCTGTAGCTGCTCAGTTCACGGCGCAGGATATCCGCGAGTTCGCGGTACACCGGCTCTTCTTGTCTAGACAACTGCATGCTTAAAAAAAGCGCCCTGCGGGCACCCCTCCGGCGTCAGATGAACTGCTTGCGCAGGCGTTGGGACAGCACGTCGATACAGCTCACCACCACGATGATCACCAGCAGCACCGCGCAGGTTTGTACGAACTGGAAGGCGCGGATGTTTTCCCAGAGGATCACGCCGATCCCGCCCGCCCCGACCATGCCCACCACCGTGGCCGAACGCACGTTGGCCTCGAAGCGGTACAGCGCGTAGCTCACCCACAGCGGCATCACTTGGGGGATCACGCCGTAGATCACTTCCTGCAAGGCACTGGCGCCAGTCGCCCGCACCCCTTCAACCGGGCCTGGGTCGATGGCTTCGACGGCTTCGGCAAACAGCTTGGCGAGCACGCCGGTGGTGCTGATCCACAAGGCCAGAACACCGGCAAAAGGACCAAGGCCCACGGCGACCACGAACAACATGGCGAACACCATTTCGTTGATGGAACGGAAGGCATCCATCACCCGGCGCAGCGGTTGGTGGACCCACCAGGGGGTGATGTTGTCGGCGCAGAGAATGCCCAGCGGCACCGAGCAGACAATCGCCAGCACCGTGCCCCAGAGGGCGATCTGCACGGTGACGATCATCTCCTTGAGGTAGGAGCGCCATTCGTGGAAGTCCGGTGGGAAGAAGTCGGCGGCGAAGGTCGCCATGTTTCCGGAATCGCGGTACAGCGCCAGCGGGTTCATTTCCGCGCCGTGCCAGGCCCAGGCCAGCAGGACCAGGAACAGGCCCCAGCCGAGGTATTGGGGCCAGGTGCGTTTGCCCACTGCTTCTGCATGCAAAGTTGTCATGGTTGTCCTCGATCTAAATGTGGGAGCTGGCTTGCCTGCGATAGCGGTCTGTCAGGTACAAATGTGTTGCCGACACACCGCATTCGCGGGCAAGCCCGCTCCCACAGGGGTTAGCCGTTTGCTGCAGTTTTCTTGTCGAGCTCAGAGATGCGCTGTTGCAGCTTGGCCAGGTCAGCATCGATGTCGGCGAGCTTCTTGGCTTTGTCGGCAGCTTCGAGGTGGTCATCGGCGCTGATGATCGTGCGCTGCTTGAACAACTCCAGCTGACGGATCGGCAACAACTGGTCGTCGCTCGACGGCAGGAATTTGCCCAACTGCATGTTCTTGAGCACCGCCTTCTCTTCATCGGTGTCGCCGTAGTGGGCGAAGAAGTCGCGGATCTTGGTCTTCTCGCTGTCGCTCAGGGCCTTGCTCCACACCATCGGGTCAGCCGGAATCAGTGGTGATTTCCAGATCACTTTGAGCATGGCGGCCTTGTCTGGCTGGGTGACTTCCAGGCGGTCCCAGCTTTCGGTGTTGAAGGTGGCCACATCCAACTGCCCCTTGGCCACGCTCAAGGCGTTGACTTCATGGCTGGAGTTGAGGGTGCGCTTGAAGGCGGTGGCGGCGTCGACGTTGTTCTTGGCGAACACGTAGTAACCCGGTACCAGGTAGCCCGACGTGGAGTTCGGGTCACCGTTGCCGAAGGTCAGGTTCTTGGCGTTCTTGAGCATGTCGTCGACGTTGTTGATCGGGCTGTCCTTGCGCACGATCAGCACGCTCCAGTAGCCGGCAGCGCCGTTGGCGGCGGCGGTCTGGGCGAAGATCTCGCCGTTGGAGCGGTCCACCGCTTCCATCGCCGCCTTGTTGCCCAGCCAGGCCACGTCGACCTTGTTGAAGCGCATGCCCTGGATCAGGCCGGCGTAGTCGGAGGCGAAGGTGGCGTTGATGGTCAGGCCGGTCTTCTTGTGCATGTCATCCAAAAACGGCTGCCAGATACTCTTGAGGTTCTGCGAAGACTCGGTGGACATGATGCCGAAGTTGATGGCCTTGTCCGCCGCATAGGCATTGCCCATCGCGACACTGGCCAATAAGGCGGCAGACAAAAACACTTGGCCGATACGGTTGAACATGGAAGGCATTCCTGTGGGTCGTGAGTAGGGTTTCAAGCGCGTGCCAGGGCCAGCCGAGGCGTGGCGGCGGTGGCGCGGGACTGGTCGGAAAACATCAGGCTGGTGTCGACATCGGCACCGTACAAATCATTGAGGAAGTGGCTGCTCATGGCGCTGCCCTGCCCGTCGAAATGAATGCGCCCGCCCTTGAGCGCCACGGCACGCGGGCAATAACGCACGGCGTAATCGACTTGATGCAGGGTCACTACCACGGTCTTGCCGTCGCGGCGGTTGATGTCGGCGAGGATCTCCATGACCTTGCGCGCCGACTCCGGGTCCAGCGAGGCGATCGGCTCATCGGCGAGGATCACTTCGGCGCGCTGGGTCAATGCACGGGCAATCGCCACGCGCTGCTGCTGGCCGCCGGACAAGGTGGAGGCACGCTGCTCGGCCAGGTCGGCGAGGCCCACGCGGGCCAGGGATTCGAGGGCAAACGCCTTCTCTTCGGCATTGAACAGGCCGAGGTTGCCACGCCAGCGCGGCATGCGCCCCAGACAGCCGAGCAGCACGTTGTCGAGCACGCTCAAGCGGTTGACCAGGTTGAACTGCTGGAAGATGTAGCCGATGTCCGCGCGCAACCGCCGTACCTTGCCGTTCAACCGTCCGCTGGCCTGCACCTCCCGGCCCAGCACCTTGACGCTGCCACCATTGCTCTTGTCGCAGCACGCCAGGCCCGCCAAGTGGCGCAGCAGCGTGGACTTGCCGGAACCGGAAGCGCCGATCAGCGCGACCATCTCACCGGCATCAATGGTGAGTTCGAGGTCGACCAGTGCGGATTTCTTCGCAAAGGTCTTGTTCAAGTGATCGACATGGATAGCGTGAGTCATGGGCTTCTCTGTCTTGTTTGAACAGCCAAAGGTGGCTGCGGTTGAGTTCAAACGACAGTAGGCGCGGGCTGTGTCAGCCCTATGACTTGCACATGACTGCAGGGGGTCGGTTCGATGAAGCTTTTATGAAAGGTTGAAAGGTCACCGCAGCCCGCTGTAGGAGCTGGCTTGCCAGCGATAGCGGTGGGTCAGCCACGCGGTTGCCAGCAGGTCTGCCGTCATCGCCGGCAAGCCGGCTCCTACAGGGGTTTTGCGTTGGCTTCGCGAGCGCGCAGTTTCGGGGTGACGAAGTCCAGGAATGCGCGCACTTTTAATGGCAACGGGGCCTGGCCTTTGTGCACCAGGCTGATGGGCAATGCTGTTGATTCGAAGGGCTGCAGCACCACCTGCAAATCACCCTTTTGCAGCGCATCCGCCACTTGATACGACAACACCCGAATCATGCCGACGCCCAGCGTCGCCGCTGCAATCGCCGCTTCCGCCGTGTTCACCGACAGCCGAGAATGCACGGGCACAGTCTGTTCTGATTTGCCGCTTCCAAATACCCAGGCGCCCACCGAGGCGAGCACGTCGAAGGTGATGCAACTGTAATCCGCCAGATCCTGTGGCTTGGCCGGTTCACCGTGAGCGTGCAGATAGTGGGGGCTGGCACACACCACGCGCCGCACCGTGCCCACGGGCACCGCCTTGAGCGAGCTGTCGGGCAGCTCACCGATGCGCACGGCCACGTCGCACTGCTCTTCCATCAAATGCACCACGCGGTCGGTGAGCATCAGGTTGACGCTGATCTCGGGGTACTGCGCCAGAAATTCCGCCACCACCGGCACGATGTGCAGGCGCCCGAAGACGATGGGCGCGGTCACCACCAACTCGCCTTTGGGCTGCGCGTATTCGCCGGCGGCCGCGCGTTCGGCTTCGCCGATCTCTTCGAGAATGCGCCGGCAGGCCGTCAGGTAGGAAGCCCCTACGTCGGTCAACGACAGTTGCCGCGTGGTGCGGTGCAGCAGTCGTGATTTCAGATGAGCCTCCAGCTCCGCCACCTTGCGGCTGACGGTGGCCAGGGGCATGTCGAGCTGGCGAGCGGCGGCCGACAAGCTGCCCGCTTCCACCACGGCGACAAACACGGACATCGACTCAAGACGGTTCATGGCGCCCTATCAAATTCTGGGAGGATGATTCCCGATCCTAGGGGATTATCGACATAAACGCGACTGCGTAAGGTTGGCCACTCTTTCCCTGCAACCCTATGGAGCGCGCCATGAGCACAGCCGAGAGTCACCCGCCGCGAGGCAAGATCATCATGATGGCGGTGATCGCCGGCGCGGTGGTCACCAACATTTATTGCACTCAACCGGTGTTGCCGCTGATTGCTTCGGACATGGGCGTGGCGGTGTCGACGGTCAATCTGGTGGCGGGTGCGGCCTTGCTGGGCTTTGCCACCGGGCTGGCCCTGTTACTGCCGATGGGCGACCGCTTCGACCGACGCAAGCTGGTGCTGGGGCAAATTGCGCTGGCGTTCTGTTTTGCCCTCGCGGCGGCGTTTGCGCCGAGTATCTGGGCGTTGATCGGCGCGTCGTTCGGCCTGGGCGTGGTGTGCTGCGTGCCACAACACCTGGTGCCGTTCGCGGCGGTGATGTCCCAGCCCCACGAACGCGGACGCAACGTGGGCACGGTGGTCAGCGGGATCATGCTCGGGATTCTGCTGGGTCGTACGATCAGCGGCGTGGTGGGCGAGGCCTACGGCTGGCGCGCGGTGTATGCGATGGAAGCGGCGTTCATGATCCCGGTGTGGTGTATCGCAGCCAGGTTGCTGCCGCCGGGCGTGCCAAGCAGCAACCTGTCCTACCCTCGCCTGCTGGCTTCGTTGTGGCCATTGATGCGCGACAACCGCCCTATCCGCCAATCGATGATGGTGCAGGCGCTGTTGTGGGCATGCTTCAACGCGTTCTGGGTGAACCTGGCGGGGTTGCTGGCCAACGGGCCGTGGCACCTGGGCAGTGCGTGGGCCGGGGCGTTCGGGATTATCGGCGCGGTGGGGGCGTTTGCAGCTTCCTACGGCGGCCGGGCGGCGGACAAGCTCGGTTGCCGCACGGTGATTGGTGCCAGCGTCGGCATTGTGACATTGGCCTTTTTGTTGCTGGCGGGGGCGCAAGCGTCGCTGATCTTGCTGGTACTGGGGGTGATTGTGTTGGATATCGGCGTGCAGGCGGGGTTGGTGGCGAACCAGACCCGGGCGTTTGCGGTGGACCCGAAGGCCCAGGGGCGGATCAACAGTTTGTACATGACGGCCACCTTTGTGGGTGGGGCGTTTGGCGCGACGGTGAGTGGCGGGCTGATGGCGCAGTTTGGCTGGGTGGGGGTGGTGGAGTTGGGGGTTGTGCTGGGGGTGCTTGCGGGATGTATCCATTGGCTGGGTGCGCCGCGCAGGGCTCAAGAGCTGGCATAAATCCCGGATCAAATGGAGATCAAAACTGTGGGAGCGGGCTTGCTCGCGAATGCGGTGTATCAGTCAACCTATTCAGTGCCTGACACTCTGCCTTCGCGGGCAAGCCCGCTCCCACATTTGATCTCCAGTGTTTGAGAGATTGGATTTCAAAGCGCAAAAAAGGCGACCTGTAATAGGTCGCCTTTTTTTATTGCGCGTATTGCTTGCTCAACCCGGGGGGTACGCCCTGTACGTTGGTTTCTTCCCACGGGCCATTGGGGCTGATGGAGCGGCTCCAGCCGTTGCTCCAGCGGTAGTAGGTGCGTTGGCGGTAAAAGGTGTCGGGCTGCTCTTCCAGCACATACACCTGCATCTTGCCGTCCCAGTGGCTGGCGGCGCCCGGAGGCGGCGCGAAGGTCGGTGACGAAGTGGGCACCGGCTTCGGTGCTGGCGTGACCGGGCCGGAAGGCTTGGTGCCCGGTTGGGTCGACGGCCCCGACGGCGGGATCGCCGGGCCGGTGGGCGACGGAGGCCGGTGAACCGCACAAGCGCTCAGGCCCACGATCAGGCTGAGCAGGGTAAGGCGTGCAAGTGCGGTCATAGGCGTTTCCTCGAAATTACTGATCCGGACTGTCGATGGTCAGCTGCTGCAAGGCAGTGGTGCTGCTGGCCAAGGGTTGGCTGCGGCCGATCCACTCGCCAGCGGTCGGAAGACCAGCCCGGGATAGGCGTGCAACCAGTTGGACTTCGGGGAAGTTCGACAGTTTCAACTGCGGCATCATCGCGTCGGCATCGCCCAGTTCGACGGTGATCGGCAGTTCGGCGACGGTGACGCGTTTGGCCGCCAACGGCGCAGGCGGGCCACTGACGGCGCGGGCGAAGATGAACACGCTGTCGGTGGGCAGGGCCTTGGCCTTCACGTCGGCGGATAAATCCACACGCACTTTCATCAGCGCTTTTTGAGCGACAGTGCCGCCGCTTTCCTTGAGCTTTTCGGCAGCCCGGTCGATACCGCCTTGCAACGCTGCGCGGGAATTGTCCTCCGGTGGCAGTTGAGCCAGCAGGCGGTTCCAGTAGTCGATGGCTTCCTGGTAACGCTGCCCCTCAAAGGCCGCGATGCCCAACAGGCCCAGGCTGGTGACTTCTTTCGGGTCCAGCTTCAACGCTTCGTCGGTCAACGCCTGAACCTTGGGCGACCACTGTTTGTTGTCGGCAAAGTACTGGGCCTGGGCCCACTGGCCGAGCAGTTCCGGCTGGCGACCGGCCAGGGCCACGGTGCGCTCGAAGACTTTGGCGGCATCGGCGGAACGGTCCTGGGCCATGTAGGCGCGACCGAGGAAGTACAAGCCCTCGGCCGAGTCCGGCTGGGCCGCGGCGGCGCGCTCCAGGCGCTGGGTCATGTCTTGCATGGACACCGGCGGCTGGGAGAATTCGCGGGTCAGCTCGACCTTGTCGCTCGCCCCGTAATGCAGGTACAGCGCAACGCCAAGCACCGGCACCAGAAACGCCGCCAACAGTGGCAAGGGTTTGCCCAGGCGCGACTCGCGGGGTTTTTCCACGCCTTCGGTGTCGGCCAACAGTTCGCGGGCGGCTTCGGCGCGGCCGGTGTCGAGTTGCGCGGCGTTGAGCACACCTTCGTCCTGCTGCACTTGCAACTCGGCCACACGTTCCTGGTACAGCGCCACGTTCAGCGCGGTGCGGTCCTCTTCACGTTGGGCGCGGCGGTCGCGCAGCACAGGGATCAACAGGAAACTCAGGGCAATCAGGAGCAGCAACCCTGCTGCGAGCCAAAAATCAATCATCAGTCTTGGTGTCCAGCAATTGGTCGAGGCGTTTGCGTTCATCGAGGGAGAGCGCGTCGGAACCATCAGTCGGCGCGGCGCGGCGGCGGCGCACGATCACGGCCATCACCCCCACACCGGCCAGCAACAACCCGGCCGGGCCGAACCAGAGCAACGCGGTCTTGCCGGTGAGGGCCGGTTTGTAGCGCACGAAATCACCGTAGCGGTCGACCATGAAGTCGATAATCTGCTGGTTGTCTTTGCCCTCCCCCAGCATGCGGAAGATCTCTTTGCGCAAGTCGGCGGCGATCGGCGCGTTGGAGTCGGCGATGTCCTGGTTCTGGCACTTGGGGCAGCGCAGTTCCTTGGTCAGGTCGCGGAAACGCTCGCGCTCGGCATCGTTGGCGAATTCGTAAGTGTCGATGGCGGCGTGGGCCACGCCCGCCAAACCCAGCGCCAGCACGGCAGCGGCTAACAGACGCTTCATGGCTTGGCCTCATCGACCAGGGCCTGGTACTTGGCCGCCAGTTGCTCGCGCCACACCACTTCGTCGATCACACCCACGTACTTGTCGCGGATCACGCCCTTGGCGTCGATGAAGAAGGTTTCCGGGGCGCCGTACACGCCGAGGTTCAGACCGAGGTTGCCGTCTTCATCGCGAATATCCAGCTGGTACGGGTTGTGGAATTCGGCCAGCCACTTCAACGCGGCAGCGTTGTCGTCCTTGTAGTTGATGCCGTAGATCACCACGCCCTTCTCGGCCAGCTTGTTCAGCACCGGGTGTTCGACGCGGCAGGAGATGCACCAGGTGCCCCACACGTTGACCAGCGCCGGTTTGCCCAGCAAGTCGGCCTGGGTCAGGGTCTTGTCACCCTGCACCGTTGGGAGGCTGAAGGCCGGGAAGGGTTTGCCGATCATTGCCGAGGGCAACTCGGCCGGGTCCAGGTACAGCCCGCGATACAGAAACACCGCCACCACCAGAAACATCGCCAGTGGCACAACCATCAACCAACGCTTCATACCGCCGCTCCCTGCAGGCCGAGGGCTTCACGCACCCGGCTCTTGACCTTGACCCGATAACGCCGGTCCAGCGCGGCGAGCAAACCGCCAAAACCGGTGAGCAAACCACCGAACCAGATCCAGCGCACAAACGGCTTCACGTGCACCCGCACGGCCCAGGCACCGTCGCCCAGCGGTTCGCCCAGTGCCACATAGAGGTCACGGGTGAAACCGGCGTCGATACCGGCCTCGGTCATCATCGAACTCTGCACGGTGTACAGGCGTTTTTCCGGGTGCAGCACCGCCACTTCCTTGCCGTTGCGCACGACGCGCACGGTGCCTTTGTCGGAGGTGAAGTTCGGGCCTTCGAAGTGCTTGGCGCCTTCGAAGATGAAGTGGTAACCGGCCAGGTCCATGGATTCGCCCGGCGCCAGGCGCAGGTCGCGCTCGGCGCTGTTCTGGCTGGAAAGCACCACGCCCAGGGCGCACACGGCGATGCCGATGTGGGCGACCTGCATGCCCCAATAGCTGCGGGTCAGGCCTGGCAGGCCTTTGATCAGGCCTTTGTGCCGGGTCTTGTCGACGATATCGCGCACGCCGGCCAGCAACACCCACGCCGCCAACAGGAAGGTGGCCAGCACCGCCCAGTTGAAGTCGCCGTAAGCCACACCGGCGATCACCGCCAGGGCCACGCTGCCCAGCAGCACCGGCATGAGCATGCCCGCCAGCCATTTCACCGGCGTGTCTTTCCAGCGCACCAGCACGCCGACGGCCATCACCACCATCAACAGGCCCATCAGCGGGATAAACAACGCATTGAAGTACGGCGGGCCGACGGACAGCTTGGCGCCGCTCAAGGCATCCAGCACCAACGGGTACAGGGTACCGAGCAGAATCATCGACGCGGCCACCACCAGCACCAGGTTATTGCCCAGCAGCAGCGTTTCCCGCGACCACAGGTTGAAGCCGACCTGGCTCTTGACCACTGGCGCGCGCAGGGCGAACAGCGTGAGCGAGCCGCCGACCACAAACAGCAGGAAGATCAGGATGAAGATGCCGCGCTCCGGGTCGGACGCGAACGCGTGCACCGACGTCAGTACGCCCGAACGCACGAGGAAGGTACCGAGCAGGCTGAGGGAAAACGCCGCGATGGCCAGCAACACGGTCCAGCTCTTGAACACGCCGCGTTTTTCGGTGACGGCCAGCGAGTGAATCAGCGCCGTGCCCACCAGCCAGGGCATGAAGGAGGCGTTTTCCACCGGGTCCCAGAACCACCAGCCGCCCCAACCGAGTTCGTAGTAGGCCCACCACGAGCCCAAGGTGATACCAATGCCGAGGAACGCCCAGGCGACGATGGTCCACGGTCGCGACCAGCGCGCCCAGGCGGCGTCAAGACGCCCGCCGAGCAAGGCGGCGATGGCGAAGGCAAAGGCCACGGAGAAACCGACGTAGCCCATGTAGAGCATCGGCGGGTGCACGATCAGGCCGATGTCTTGCAGCAGCGGGTTGAGGTCGTGCCCGTCTGCCGGGATCTGCGGCAGGATGCGGCTGAACGGGTTGGAGGTCATGATCAGGAACAGCAGGAAGCCGATGCTGATCATGCCCATCACTGCCAGCACGCGCGCCAGCATCACTTGTGGCAATTGGCGCGAGAACACCGACACGGCGAAGGTCCAGCCGCCGAGGATCAACGCCCACAGCAGCAACGAACCTTCGTGGGCCCCCCACACGGCGCTGAACTTGTAGTACCAGGGCAAGGCGCTGTTGGAGTTGTTGGCCACATAGGCGACGGAAAAGTCGTCGGTCATGAAGGCGTAGGTGAGGCAGCCGAAGGCGAACAACAGGAACGCAAACTGGCCCCAGGCAGCCGGTTGCGCCAGGCTCATCCACAGGCGGTCACCGCGCCAGGCGCCGAGCAACGGCACCACGGCCTGCACAATGGCAAAGCACAGGGCGAGAATCATCGCCAACTGGCCGAGTTCTGGAATAAACAATGCGGACGTCATGGCTTAGCCCTCCTTGGCAGGCGTTGGCGCGGATTGGCCGCTGTCTTTGAGGGCCTTGGTCACTTCAGGCGGCATGTATTTCTCATCGTGCTTGGCCAGCACTTCGTCGGCCACCACCACGCCATCGGCGTTGAGCTTGCCCAGGGCGACGATGCCCTGGCCTTCGCGGAACAGGTCCGGGAGGATGCCGCGGTAGGTGATGGTCACGGCCTTGTTGAAGTCGGTGACCACGAAGGTCACGTCGAGGGAGTCGCTGGAGCGTTTGAGCGAGCCCTTCTCCACCATGCCGCCGGCGCGGATGCGGGTGTCCACCGGCGCTTCGCCATTGGCGATCTGGGTCGGGGTGTAGAACAGGTTGATGTTCTGCTGCAGGGCGCTCAAGGCCAGGGTCACGGCAATGCCGACGCCGGCCAGGATGGCAAGGATGATCAACAGACGCTTTCTACGCAGCGGATTCACTTTTCGGTCTCCCGGCGCAGACGACGCGCCTCTTGTTGCAGGTAACGCTTGCGGGCCAGGATCGGCGCGGCCACGTTGAGGGCCAGCACCGTCAGGCAGATGCCATAGGCCGTCCAGACGTACAGGCCGTGATGGCCCATGGCGAGAAAATCACTGAAAGACGCAAAGCTCATCCACGGGCTCCCAGGCAGGTTTGCACTTCGGCCTTGACCCAACTGGCGCGGGCTTCACGCTTGAGCACTTCGAGGCGCATGCGCATCAGCAGCACGGCGCCGAAGAAACAGTAGAACCCCAGCACCATCAGCAGCAACGGCGCCCACATTTCCACGGGCATCGCCGGTTTTTCGGTGAGGGTGAAGGTGGCGCCCTGGTGCAGGGTGTTCCACCACTCCACCGAGTATTTGATGATCGGGATGTTGATCACGCCGACGATGGCCAGCACGGCGCAAGCCTTGGCGGCGCTGTCGCGATTGCTGATGGCGTTGCCCAGTGCAATCAGGCCGAAGTACAGGAACAGCAGGATCAGCATGGACGTGAGCCGCGCATCCCACACCCACCACGAACCCCAGGTGGGTTTGCCCCAGATCGCGCCGGTGACCAGCGCCACGGCGGTCATCCACGCACCGATGGGCGCGGCGCATTGCAGGGCCACGTCGGCGAGCTTCATCTTCCACACCAGGCCGACGATGCCGCACACGGCCAGCATCACGTAGCAGGACTGGGCCAGCATCGCGGCGGGAACGTGGATATAGATGATGCGAAAACTATTGCCTTGCTGGTAGTCCGGTGGCGCGAAGGCCAGGCCCCAGACCAGGCCGATGCCAATCAACACGGCGGCAGCGATGCTCAGCCACGGCAGCAGCTTGCCGCTGATGCCATAAAACCATTTGGGCGAGCCGAGCTTGTGAAACCAGGTCCAGTTCATTGCTGTTTCCATCACGGTGGCTTCCCGTCATTGCGGGAGGCTCAGGGTCTTTACTGGTCAAGGGTATAACGCTTAACCAGACCTCATTATTCGCCGACGCTGATCTTCAGGCCGGCCGCTATAGCAAAGGGTGTCAGGGTTACCGCCAGGGCGGTCAGGCTACCAAGCCACAAGAGGTAACCGGTCGCCGGCATGCCCATGAGCGCGGCTTGCAAGGCGCCGCTGCCCAGGATCAACACCGGGATATACAAAGGCAGAATCAGCAGGGCCAGTAAGAGGCCGCCCCGCTTCAAACCGACGGTCAACGCTGCGCCCACCGCCCCCAACAGGCTGAGCACCGGCGTACCGAGCAACAAGGATAGAAGCAACACCGGCAAGCATTCGACGGGCAAGCCCAGCATCATCGCCAACAGCGGCGAAAGCAAGACTAGCGCCAAGCCGGAAAAAACCCAGTGTGCCAGCACCTTGGCCAGCACCAGAAGTGGCAAGGGGTGCGACGAAAGGACCCACTGTTCGAGGGAGCCGTCTTCGAAATCACTCCGAAACAGCCCGTCCAGCGAGAGCAGAACCGATAAAAGCGCCGCCACCCACACCAGCCCCGGGGACAAGGTTTGCAACAGTTTAGTCTCGGGGCCGACCGCCAGCGGGAACAGCGCGATGACAATCGCGAAGAACACCAATGGGTTGGCCAGTTCGGCCGGGCGGCGACACAGCAGCCGCGCTTCGCGGGCGACCAACAGGGCGAATACGCTCATGCCGACCACCTTCCCAGGTCCAGGTCACGGTAACCGGCTGGCGTGCGATTGAGAGTGTGATGGGTGGTGAGCAGTACCAGTCCGCCCCTTTCGCAATGCTGGGCCAGGTGTTCTTCGAGCTGGGCGACGCCTTGCTTATCCAGGGCGGTGAAAGGCTCGTCGAGAATCCACAGCGGCGGGCCCGGCAGGTACAAACGCGCCAGGGCCACGCGTCGCTGTTGGCCGGCGGACAACGTGTGACAGGGAACATCCTCGAAGCCCTTGAGGCCGACAGCCGCCAGGGCTAGCCAGATGGCCTCGCGGGACGCGGGATGATGCAGGGCGCTGAGCCAGCTGAGGTTTTCTTCGGCGGTGAGCACGTCCTTGATGCCGGCGGCGTGACCGATCCAGACGAGGTTGCGCGCCAACTCCGTGCGTTGTTCGTTGAGGGGCTTGCCGTTGAGCCGCACTTCGCCGGCCGTCGGCTGCATCAACCCCGCCAGCAGGCGCAATAAACTGGTCTTGCCGCTGCCGTTGGGGCCGCTGACCTGCACCATGTCACCGCCCGTCAGCCGCAGTTCGAGGTGCTCGAACAACAGGCGCAGGTCGCGTTCACAGGAAAGCGCTACGGCTTCAAGAAGAGGGCTGGTCAAAAGATCGCGGGCCTTTACGGTTCAAGTCGGCGGTGCAGTGGCCGTTAAAGAGAAATGCACAATAACGGCTTTGGCGACCGATTTTAGAGAGCTGGATCAAATAGTTGTGAGGTTTTTACCGCTCTCTTTGCAGACGGGCGGCATTATACATGCGATGCCCTACTCTAAAGAGGGCAATTTCCTTCGAGACGACGCGCACGATGACCGGTGAGATCAACCTTCCTACGCTGCCGCCAGCACCCGTGGCCGGGCCTGCCCCGCTGCCGCCGACCGGCGAGCTGCTGAAACTGCTGGAACCGCAGATCGGCTTGATCGACCCCGGAAAAACCGTGAACGCCGAGGTACTCGCGCTCAAACAGGGCGGTGATGCGTTTCAGCTGCTGCTCAAGTTGACCCTCGAAGGCGGCCGCCAGACCCTGGTGCAAGCCAGCAGCGCACAGCCATTGCCGCTGGGCAGCAACGTGGCCGTGAGCCAGACGCCGACGGGCAACCTGACCATCACCTTGCAGCAAGCCTTGAGCGCCAACGTGGCCGCCCTCACCCGCATCGACACCACCCAAATGCCGGTGGGCACGCTTTTGCAGGCCAAGGTGCTGACCACCCAGATGCTGCCCCAGGGCACCACGCAACCGGCGATCTACCGTTCGCTGGTGACCGTACTCAGCAACGCCTTGGCCGGTGCGACCCTGACCGTGGAAAGCCCGCAGCCGCTGCGGGTGGGCAGTTTGCTCAGTGCTGTGGTGCAAGACACCCAAACGTTGAATTTCGTGCCATTGAGCGGGCTCAAGGACCAACTGGCCGTGGCGCAGCAACTCGCCACCCAGCAAAGCCGCCAGGGTTCGCTGGACGTGGTGTTCACCGCCTTGCAGAACCTGCCCGCTGATGACACTACCTCCAGCGACCTGCGCGCGGCCGCCGCGCGCTTGCTCGCCGCGCTGCCCGACCTGTCGCAGGTGAGCAACCCGAAGGTGCTGGCACAAGTGATCCAGAACAGCGGCGCGTTTCTCGAAGTCAAATTGCTGGCCGGGCAAAACCCGCAAATCCCGCCGCTGGACATGAAGGGCGCGTTGCTGCGCCTGGTCGCCGATCTGCTGCCCGCGCTGCCTACCGGCACTAACCTGAATGCGATCCTCGCCGCCAACACCCTGGCCCAGGTGCTGCCCAACTTTGTGCGCAACCCGCTGAACACCCTGGGCCAGGTCAGCGCCCGCCAGACACCGGCCGGCTTTCCGTTGCCGGAGCGGCTGATGGCCAAGCTGGAAGGCGAAGGCGACCTGGAAAACCTGCTGCGCCTGGCCGCCGGGGCCATCTCGCGCCTGCAGAGCCACCAACTGTCGAGCCTGGAACAAACCGGCACCACCGCCGACGGCCGCCTGCAGACCACCTGGCAACTGGAAATCCCCATGCGCACCTTGCAGGACATCGTGCCGTTGCAGGTCAAGTTCCAGCGCGAAGAGCCGGCGCCGGACAAGGACCAGCCCGAACGCAAAGACAAAAAGGACCCCAAGCAGATGCTCTGGCGCGTGGAGCTGGCCTTCGACATGGAACCGCTGGGGCCTTTGCAGGTTCAGGCACAACTGACCCAGGGCAAGCTGTCCAGCCAGTTGTGGGCGTCCCGCCCGTTTACCGCCAGCCTGATCGAAAGCCATTTGGGCAGCCTGCGCGAACGCCTGGTGACCTCGGGCATCAATGTCGGCGACCTGGACTGCCACCTCGGCACGCCGCCACGTGGGCCGCGAACTGGCTTGGAGCAACGCTGGGTGGATGAAACCGCATGAAGAACGCCACCCCACCCCGCCAGGCGATCGCCCTCAAGTATGACGGCCAGCAAGCCCCCACTCTCACGGCCAAGGGCGACGACGCCTTGGCCGAGGCGATCCTGAAACTGGCGCGGGAAAATGAAGTGCCGATCTATGAGAACGCCGAGCTGGTGAAGCTGCTGGCGCGCATGGAATTGGGTGACAGTATTCCGGAAGAGTTGTACCGCACGGTGGCGGAGATCATCGCGTTTGCCTGGACGTTGAAAGGCAAGTTCCCGGTGGGGTATGACCCGGACGCAGGGCCGGTGGAGCGGGATGTGACGGCGCGTGGGGACGATTACTGACCTCTCACAGGCATACACAATTCCAACTGTGGGAGCTGGCTTGCCTGCGATGGCGGTGGGTCAGTCACCTTATGTATGACTGAAGCACCGCCATCGCAGGCAAGCCAGCTCCCACAGTAGATCTCTGTTGTCAGTTGAGGACTTCGCTCAGGGGGATGAAATTGACCCGGTCCCCCACCGTCAGCGTCGTGCCTTCCAACACTTCCACAAATCCTTCTGCCCACGCCGCGCTGCGCAGCACGCCGGAGCTCTGGTTGCGGTAGATGATCGCTTTGCCCTGCTCGATGCGACCGCGCAGGTATTCGCGGCGGTTGCCTGGCTTGGGCCACTCGAAGCCCACCGGCACTTCAAAACGCAGCGGCGCCACGTCCTGCACACCTTGGCGGCGCAGCAGGTAAGGCCGCGCCAGCAAGGCAAAGGTCACCAGGGTCGACGCCGGGTTGCCCGGCAGGCCGATCACCGGCACGCCGCGAAAGTGGCCGAAGGTCAGCGGCTTGCCGGGTTTGATCGCCAGTTTCCACAGCGCCAGCTCCCCCTCTTCGCGCAGGGCGATGCCAAGGAAATCCGCCTCGCCCACCGACACACCGCCCGTGGACAGGATCAGGTCAACGTCAGCCAAACCGGCGAGGCGTGTGCGGGTCTTTTCGAGGTCGTCGGGCAGGATGCCTGCGTCGATCACTTCGCAGCCCATGCGCGTCAGCCACGAGCACAACACGCGGCGATTGCTGTTGTAGATCTGGCCTGGGCCGAGCGGCAAGCCAGGTTCGATCAGCTCATCCCCGGTGGACAGCACGGCCACGCGTGGGCGGCGCACCACGTCAAGGCGGTCATGCCCAAGGGAGGCGGCAAGGCCGAGTTCGACCGGGCCCAGGCGCGTGCCGGCCGTGAGGACCAACTCGCCGACGGTGGTCTCCTGCCCTTGCGGGCGGATGTTCTGGTCCAGCTGCAACGGTTCGGTAAAGCTCACGCGTTCGTCGGCGTGGACCACGGCGTTTTCCTGCATTTCGACGCAGTCTGCGCCTTCGGGCACCGGGGCGCCGGTGAAGATCCGCGCACAGGTGCCAGTGGCCAGGGGCTGTGGTGCCTGGCCAGCGAAGATGCGCTGGCTGACCACCAGTGGCTCGCCGTTCCAGTCGGCCAGGCGCAGGGCGTAGCCGTCCATGGCGCTATTGGGCCAGGGCGGCAGGTCGAGGGTGGACACCAGATCCTGGGCCAGTACCCGCCCATCGCAATCGGCCAGAGGCAGGCGCTGCTGTTCGCGGATAGGCGCGGCGTCGGCCATGTCCAGCAGTTGCTGCAGCGCCTGTTCCACCGGCATCAGGGCGCCGGTCTTGCCGGGCTTACCCACGGGATTCACAAGGTTCGGCCTGCTTGAGGTGCGGCACGAAGTTGCACGGGCGATGGCGGTTGTCCAACTGTTCAGCGAGGATGCCATCCCAGCCGGTGCGCACGGCATTGGTGGAGCCCGGCAGGCAGCACACCAGCGTGCCGTTGGCCAGGCCGGCCAGGGACCGGGACTGCACGGTGGAGGTGCCGATATCGGCCACGGAGATCTGGCGGAACAGCTCGCCAAAACCGTCGACCTGTTTGTCCAGCAGGCAGCTCACGGCTTCGGGGGTGCTGTCGCGCCCGGTGAAGCCGGTGCCGCCGGTGATCAGCACCACTTGCACGACGTCTTCGGCGATCCAGTGGGCCACTTGGGCGCGGATTTTGTAGAGGTCGTCCTTGAGCAATACACGCTCGGCCAGGGTGTGGCCGGCAGCGGTCAGGCGGTCGACGAAGACCTGGCCCGAGGTATCGGTGTCGAGGGTGCGGGTGTCGCTGACGGTCAGTACAGCGATGTTCAGGGGTACGAAGGGCGCATCAGCCTTGGCTTTCATGGCTCGGTCCGGTTGTCGAAGGAACAGCACGATGTTATATCACAGGGCCCTATTTGCCTGCCGCAGCGGAACCGCCATGTCTTCAGATTCTTCAGCCCTGCACTGTTCGATCCTGCTGCTGGCCGGCGGGCGTGGCCAGCGTATGGGCGGCCAGGACAAAGGCTTGTTGCACTGGCGCGGCCTGCCGCTGATTGCCCATCTGCAGCGCCTGGCGCGGCCGCTGACCGATGACCTGATTATCTCGTGCAATCGCAACCATGCGCTTTACGCGCCGTACGCCGACCAGTTGGTGAGCGACGACAGCCCGGATTTTCCCGGGCCGTTGGCCGGCATCCGTGCAGGACTGGCCGCCGCGCATCATGGGCACCTGCTGGTATTGCCGTGCGATGTGCCCAATATTGATGTGCACCTGCTGACCCAGATGCGTGAGACAGTGCAGCGCAACCCGCTGCTGCCGCTGATGGTGCGCCATGGCGAGTTCTGGGAGCCGCTGATCTGCATCATCCCCACCCACCTGCGCGACGCCGTGGAAAGCGCCTGGGATGCGGGTGAGCGCAGCCCGCGCAAGATTCTCCTGCAACTGGGCGGCATCGGCCTTGAATGCCCGGCCGATGACCCACGCCTGGCCAACCTGAATACACCCGAGCTGTTGCACCCAGGGTTTGGCGTGTCAGAATGAGCGTCGGACAAGGAACTTTGCTGACGTTGTATACGTCACAAGGTCAGCACTCAAAAAAGTATTCTCTCGGAGACAAACTCATGACTCAACGGACCATCGCCGCTCTCATGCTTGCACTGGGCCTCGCTACCCTTGCCGGTTGCGCCTCGCCAACAGTGATCACCCTGAATGACGGTCGCGAAATCCAGGCCGTCGACACTCCTAAATTCGACAAGGACTCGGGTTTCTACGAGTTCGAACAATTGGACGGCAAGCAGACCCGCATCAACAAGGATCAGGTTCGCACCGTTAAAGACTTGTAAACCTCAGCGTTTACTACCAAGGCCCGCCTCGCGCGGGCCTTGTCGTTTCTGGCGGTTACCAGTCGAGGGTGATTTGGCTGCGAAAGCTGCGCTCGTGCCCGGTCACCGGGTCGATAAAACGCACACCCTGGGCCAGCAGCTTGAGCGGGTTGGCGTAGTCGTCCACGGCGTCCTTGATCACATCAGGGTAGAACGGGTCATTGCAGATACTCGCCCCCAGCGCGGTCATGTGCACGCGCAGCTGGTGCTTCTTGCCGGTCACGGGGAACAGGCCGTAGCGCCACAGCTCGCCATTTTTCTCGCGCACCTCTACCGCCGTTTCAGTGTTGCTGGCGCCAGCGCCTTCCTGCATGCGAAAGAACGGCTCGCCGTCCACCAGGCGGCTCTTGTGCACCAGCGGGAAGGTCAGGTCTGGCAAGGCCGGGGCAATGGCTTCGTAGAACTTGTCGATCTTTCGCGTGGGAAACAGTTGCTGGTACGCCGCGCGGCTGGCCGGGTTGGCCGAGAACAGCACCAGCCCTGCGGTATGCCGGTCGATCCGGTGCAGCGGCACCAGCGAAGGGTTGTCCAAACGGCGGATCAAGCGGCGCAACAGGGTTTGCTCGACGTATTCCCCGGCGGGCGTCACGGGCAGGAAGTGTGGCTTGTCGGCGACGACCAGGTGCTCGTCTGCATACAGAATGGTCTCCTGCACCGGGATCACTTTTTCATTCGGTACTTCACGAAAGTAATAGATGCACAGGCCTTCCTTGTAGGCCAGGTCCGCACCTATCGGGCAGCCGTTGATGTCCAGCACCCGACCACGGGCGATGCGGTCCAGCCAGTGTTCTCGGCTGATGGCCGGGAAGTGTTCAGACAGGCAGTCGAGCACCAGCGCCCAAGGGCCCGGCGGCAGGTACAAGGTGCTGGCTTGGTGCTCGGAGGCGATAAACGTGGAAGTGGACATGCAGATGCTCGAAGCCTAGGGAAAACCGGCGGGCATTATCCCGCAGGGTTCAGGCCTTGGCCAATTGCGCGCGCAGCACCGGCGAAGCACTGGCAGCCTCGGTGAACTCCTTGAGCCAACGCAGCACGTCCACCGCTTCCCAGCGGCCGGGATCATAGAGCGCGTATAACAGGCCCTGGTAACCCACTACATCCAGTTGCTTGTGGTAACCGGCGCGCTGGAACAGTGCCTCGATCTCGGCGAAGCAGGTGTTGAAATGCACTTTGTTGAAGGGCGTCTTGCCTTCCGTGACCAGGCCATCGAGGCGCAGCTCGTTCACCGCATCGCGTACGACATCGGCGGACATGCGATTGACGCTGCTTTTCAGTTGTTCAACATTCACCACGGGCGTTCCCTCTATTCAATCGCTGTACAAACATACAGTAACTTAATATTTGGAAACCTGCCATCGCATAACACTCAACGAAGGAAGGCAACGACCTGTTGTGTGTCGAATGGCCAATCCAGTTCCGCACCGGTGTCTGCCCGGCGAAGCACCGGAATACGCAGGCCGTAGGCTTCAGTCAGATCGTCGGGGTCGGTGATATCCACCAACTCCACCAGCAACCCGTGTTCGACGAGCGGCATGATTTCGGCTTCGGCGATCTCACAAAGATGGCAACCCAGGGTGCCGAACAACTGGCATTCAGGAAGCATGATGAATGGACCTGATCAGAAAACAGGCACACATTCTAAGCCCGGTTGCAGCCTCACGCCCACCCCATAAACCCTGACCCAGATCACCATGGCCTATAACTGATTCAGCGATTCTCACGGCTTTTTTGCCTGCCCCCTTGCAATGGAGATGCCTGTGTTTGCCAACCTGTTGATCATCCTGGCCTCGTCCCTGGTAGTGATTGCGCTGTTTCGCCGACTGCAATTGCCCCCCGTGCTGGGCTACCTGTGCGTGGGCTTGGCCGTGGGGCCCACCGCCCTGGATTGGGTGAACGACAGCGAAGAGCTGCCCGACCTCGCCGAACTCGGCGTAGTGTTCCTGCTGTTCTCCCTGGGGCTGGAGTTTTCCCTGACCAAGATGCTCGCCCTGCGCCGTGTGGTGTTTGGCTTGGGCAGCCTGCAAGTGGTGGGCTGCGGGGTATTGCTGGGCGTGCTGTTGATGATCCTGGGCGTGGCGCCGAGCATCGCCTTGCTGTTGGGGGCGGGGCTGGCGTTGTCGTCCACGGCCATTGTCAGCAAAGAGCTGACCAGTCTTGGCGAGATATTCAGCAGCCATGGGCAGAACGCTATTGGTGTGTTGTTGTTTCAGGACGTAGTAGCCGTGTTGCTGTTGACCCTGGTGCCGGTGTTTGCCGGCACCGGTGAGCAGGCCTGGTATTGGGCATTGCCGTTGACCCTGGGCAAGACCGTGGTGCTGTTTGTGGGCCTGCTGTTAGCCAGCCGCTGGTTGTTGCCACGGTTGTTCCATGAAGTGGCGGCGTCCCACTCGGCCGAACTGTTTGTGCTGTTGGCCTTGGTGATTGTGTTGCTCACGGCGTGGCTCACGCATTTGCTGGGCTTGTCCCCTGCCCTCGGTGCCTTCCTGGCTGGCATGCTGCTGGGGGAAAGTCATTATCGCCATCAGATCGAGGCGGATATCCGGCCGTTTCGCGACATTCTGCTGGGGCTGTTTTTCGTCAGCATCGGCATGCTCATCGACCTGCAACTGTTTGTCAGCCACAGCCTGCTGATCCTTGGACTGACCCTCACCTTGATGCTGGTCAAGGGCTGCGTGGTGGCCGCGCTGGTCAAGCTGCGCGGCAGCGACAGTGAAACCGCCTGGCGCAGCGGCCTGGCCCTGGCCCAGGGCGGTGAATTCTGTTTTGCCTTGATGGCGCAGATGCAGCAAAGCCGCTTGATCCCCGACGAATTCAACGGCCTGCTGCTCGCCGCGACCTTCTGCTCGATGCTGCTCACGCCGCTGTTACTGCGCGCCGCACCGAGCCTGGCCCTGCGCCTGCACCGCACGCCCAATCAGCAAGTCCAACTGGACGAAATCACCGCGCTCAACGCCGAGCTGCGCGGGCATGCGGTGATCTGTGGCTATGGCCGCGTCGGGCAATCCATCGGGCGCTTTCTGCGGCGCGAACAGCAAGCCTTTATCGCACTGGACGACGACCCTGAGCGGGTGCAGGAAGCTGCCACTGAAGACAGCAGCGTGCATTACGGGGATTGCCGTCGCGGCGCTCTGCTCAGCGCGGTGGGCCTGGAGCGCGCGCGGTTGGTGGTGATCGCGGTGGACAACAGCGATGTGGCGTTGGTGGTGCTCAAGGAAGCGCGACGCATCAACCCTGACGTGCCGATCCTGGTGCGCACCCGCGATGACAGCCAGTTGGCTGAACTGAAAGCGGCGGGCGCCAGCGAAGTGGTGCCCGAGCTGTTGGAGTCGAGCCTGATGCTCGCCTCCCACGCCTTGATCCTGCTGGGCCTGCCGGACCAACAGGTGCAGGCGCGGGTGGACGAAGTGCGGCATAACCGCTACCGCCTGCTACACGGTTTTAATCCATCGGCCGAACCGCCGATCAATCCTGACTGACCGCACCGATTTTATGGATCGACAGGTCCGCACCGTAGTACTCCTCTTCCTGGCTCAGGCGCAGCCCGTGCAGGCGTTTGATCACACCGTACACCAACAGGCCACCACCCAGCGCCACCACCACACCCAGGGCGGTGCCGATCAACTGGCTGGTCAGGCTGACGCCGCCCAGTCCGCCCAGCGCGGTCTGGCCGAAGATGCCGCAGGCGATGCCACCCCACACGCCGCACAGGCCGTGCAGCGGCCACACACCCAGCACGTCGTCGATCTTCCAACGATCCTGGGCCGCAATGAAGCACCACACGAACAGCCCGCCCGCGACTGCGCCAGTGACCAGCGCGCCCACCGGGTGCATCAGGTCGGAGCCGGCACAGATCGCCACCAGCCCGGCCAACGGACCGTTGTGCAGGAAGCCGGGATCGTTGCGCCCAATGATCAGCGCCGCGACGGTGCCGCCCACCATCGCCATCAACGAGTTGACCGCCACCAGGCCACTCACGCCGTTGAGGGTTTGCGCGCTCATCACGTTGAAGCCGAACCAGCCGACAATCAAAATCCACGAGCCCAAGGCCAGGAATGGAATACTCGACGGCGCGAACGCCACCAGTCGGCCCTCGCGATAACGCCCGTTACGCGGGCCCAGCAGCAACACCGCCGCCAGCGCCAGCCAGCCGCCCATGGCGTGCACCACCACGGAACCGGCGAAGTCATGGAAGCTGGCGCCGAACGTCGCCAGCAGCCAGGCTTGCAGGCCGAAGTTGCCGTTCCACACCATGCCTTCAAAAAACGGGTAGATAAAAGCCACGATCAACGCGGTGGCGCACAGTTGCGGAACAAAACGTGCACGCTCGGCAATACCCCCGGAAATGATCGCCGGTATCGCCGCCGCAAAGGTCAACAGGAAGAAGAACTTCACCAGGCCATAGCCGTGGTCGGCACTGATCACCGCAGCCGGTTGCATGAAGCTCACGCCGTAAGAGATCCAATAGCCTATAAAGAAATAAGCCAGGGTGGAGATGGCAAAGTCACTGAGGATCTTCGACAAGGCGTTGACCTGGTTTTTCTGGCGAACCGTGCCCACTTCCAGAAACGCGAAGCCGGCGTGCATGGCCAGGACCATGACCGCGCCAATCAGGATGAACAGGGTATTGGAGCTGTGGACGAGGGTGTCCACCGCACTTTGCAAATTTTCCATGGAGGTTGGCAGGCCTGCATTAAAGGCAAAAAGCACCAAAGCGGTTCAAGCCAGGGTTGCACGCACTAAATTGGCACCTGCGGCCCCACCCCTCTTCAGAGGGCGTGAACCGCTTTAGCGCAGCGATCAACTCAATAGGCCGTTGCCGACAGGGTTTTTCCGCGAGTTTCAGTTATTTAGGGTAAGGTTTTTGAAGGCATTGCCTCATTCCGCCCAGATTCAGCGCAGGCCCCGAGGCGTGCGCACCAAGGCAAAGCAAAAGCTGTACCAGACAATTGCACTGAACCTTCACCGATACCGGTGACTCGAAAACACACGTAGCAAACAGTCGCACAGACCCAGACACACAGATCAGCCAATCACGGAGATAACCATGGCCAGAAAAACTGCAAAAACTGCTCAAGAAATACTGCTGGCGGATTTTCAAACCCTGGTCAGTGACACCGAAAAACTGCTGGACGACACCAAAGTGCTGGCCGGCGACCAAGCCGACGAATTGCGCACCAAGATCCACGACAGCCTGCTCAAGGCCCGTGAAACCCTGCAGCAGACCGAAGATTCCCTGCGCGAACGCGGCCAGGCAGCCCTCACCGCCACCGAAGATTACGTGCAAGCCAACCCTTGGCAGTCGGTGGGTATTGCCGCCGGCGTGGGCTTTCTGATCGGCCTGCTGGCTACAAGGCGCTAACCATGTCTATCGGCGAAACCGGCTCGTCTACGGGCACTACTTCAAGACGTCTGGGCGCGGCCGTGCTGGGCTTGCTGCACAGCCATGTCGAACTGTTTGGCATCGAGTTGCAGGAACAGAAGGCACGTACGGTCAGCCTGCTGCTGTTTGCCGGCCTGGCGTTGGTGTTCGCGCTGCTGTTGCTGGTGGGTTTGTCGACACTGGTGATGATTTTGGTGTGGGACACCGGCTACCGGCTCACGGGGATCATCTGCCTCTGCGTGTTCTATAGCCTGGCGGCCGCGTTCTGCGGGGTGCGCTTGAAGGCGGCGGTGTTCGATGAGTCCACGCCGTTCCACGCCACTCTCGAAGAGCTGGCCAATGATCGGGAGCGCCTGCTGCCATGAGCCTGACTGAAATGCCACAGAACACTTCACGACGGGAAATGCGCAAGGCGTTGATCCGTCTGCGCATGGAAATGCACCGTCAGGAAATCCGCCACGAGTCCCAACAACTGGTGGCGCCCCTGACCAAGGTGCGCAGCATGGGTCAGAACTGGCAGGACAGCCTGGGCATCAAGCACGCGCCGCTGTGGGGCGTGGCTGCGGTCACCCTGCTGGGTTTCTTCACCGGCAAAGGCGCCAAGGGCGGCAGTATCAGCAGCCTGACACGCCTGGTGAGGCTCGGAGCAGGTCTGATCCCGCTGATCAAACTGGCCATGCAGGGCAGTTCACGCAAAGGTTGAGCCCTGCTGGCTGCATTCTTGCAAACAGAATCGGCTCGGCCCTCGTCATTGAGGGCCGAGCCTTTTTTCGCCGACTCTTTTAAGGAGGCCCCGTGATTGACGGGCAACCGCTCGCCTGCTTCCAGCCGTTCATCGATACCGCCACCGGGCGCATTGCCGGTGTTGAGGCGCTCGGCCGCCTGCGCCAGGCCGATGGCCGCTTGCAGTCTGTGGGCCCCTTGTTCGCCGACCCGCGCACGCCAGGCGCCACCTTGCGACGCCTTGACCGGCAGATCCGCGACAATGCCTTGAGCCGCCTGCATGAGGCTCCGCAAGACTGGTTCCTGAGCCTGAACATCTCGCCGCGCTGGATCAACCGGCTGCGCCCTGGCCAAGCCCTGCCCAGCTTGAAGCAGGTGCAGGCACACGGGGTCGACCCGCAGCGCATCGTGTTCGAGATCACCGAGCTGGGCGGCGACATCCAGCGCCTGGCCGACGTGGTGGCACGCTATCGCGAGGCCGGCGCGCGCATCGCCATCGATGACTTTGGCGCAGGTTATTCGCAACTCGACCGCGTGCTGGCGTTGCAGCCAGACATTCTCAAGCTGGACATGCGCCTGTTCCAGGAAGCGGCCCGAGGTGGGCCGAGCAGTGAAGTGGTGCGGGCCCTGGCGCAGATGGCCGAGAAAACCGGCTGCTGGATCATCGCCGAAGGCGTAGAAACCGAGGCGCAGTTGAGTTTCGCCCTGGAATGCGGCTCGCGCTATGTGCAGGGTTACCTGTTCGCCCAGGCACAGCTGGACTGGTTCGATGCCGACGCCTTTGTGCCGCGCTTCGCGCAACTGCGTACCGCCTACGTCCAGCAGAAGCTTGCAGAGCGGGGGCGCGTGATGCAGTTGCGCCTGCAGTTGGCCGAGCTGATGAAAATCCTGCAGGCCTGGGCACAGGGCCAGGCCCCTCTGGCTCAGCTGCCCCAATTGCCGAACTTTCCCTGGCTGCTGCGCTTTTACCAATGCGACCGGCATGGCACCCAACTGACGCCCAACTTCGAATGGCGCCAGGATGCCTGGCAGGCCGACAGCCGCTACCTGGGCCACAACTGGTCGTGGCGCCCGTACTTCTATCACCTGCTCGCGGAAGGCTGGGAGGAACGGCGCCTGACCCTGTCGTCGACCTATCGAGACGCCACCACTAACAGCTACTGCCTGACCGCAGGACAATTCTTCGATAACGGTCAGCGTTTGCTGTTAATCGATATCGACGCGGCCGGGCTGTAGATTTTCGCTTGCCCCGCCAGGGCGGAACCGGGAAGCTGGGCGGTGTCATTCACCGCACGGAGAGTACCCGCCTTGGATTGGCCCACCCTGCTTACCCGCGAACGCCTAGGTAAAACCCTGCACAGTCCGGAAGAACTGGGCCGCAGCCCGTTTCACAAGGACCATGACCGCATCATTTTCTCGGGTGCGTTCCGCCGCCTGGGCCGCAAGACCCAAGTGCACCCGGTGTCCAGCAATGACCATATCCACACGCGGCTGACCCACTCCCTGGAAGTCAGTTGCGTGGGGCGTTCCTTGGGCATGCGCGTCGGCGAAACCCTGCGCAGTGCCCTGCCCGACTGGTGTGACCCGAGCGACCTGGGCATGGTGGTGCAGTCGGCCTGCCTGGCCCACGACATCGGCAACCCGCCGTTCGGGCATTCCGGCGAAGATGCCATCCGCCACTGGTTCCAGCAGGCGGCCGGGCGCGGCTGGCTGGATGACATGAGCAGCGCCGAGCGCAATGACTTCCTCAATTTCGAAGGCAATGCCCAGGGTTTTCGCGTGCTGACCCAGCTTGAATATCACCAGTTCGACGGGGGTACGCGGCTGACCTACGCCACGCTGGGTACCTACCTGAAGTATCCCTGGACCGCTCGCCACGCCGACTCCCTGGGCTACAAGAAGCATAAGTTCGGCTGCTACCAGAGCGAGTTGCCGATCCTTGAGCAGATCGCACATAAACTCGGCCTGCCACAGCTGGAAGAACAGCGCTGGGCCCGGCACCCGCTGGTGTACCTGATGGAAGCGGCCGACGACATCTGCTACGCCCTGATCGATCTAGAAGACGGCCTGGAAATGGAGTTGCTGGACTACGCCGAGGTCGAGTCGTTGCTGCTCGACCTGGTCGGCGATGACCTGCCCCAGACCTATCGACAACTGGGCGCGCAAGACTCTCGTCGACGCAAGCTGGCGATCTTGCGCGGCAAGGCCATCGAGCACCTGACCAACGCGGCGGCCAGGGCGTTTGTCGAACAGCAGGACGCGCTGTTGGCCGGCACGCTGCCGGGCGACCTGGTGGAGCACATGCATGGTCCTGCCAAACGCTGCGTGCTGGACGCCAAGGACATGGCCCGCAAGAAGATCTTCCAGGACAAACGCAAGACGCTGCATGAGATCGGCGCCTACACCACCCTGGAGATCCTGCTGAACGCTTTTTGCGGGGCAGCACTGGAGCAGCATGGCGGGCGCACGCCTTCCTTCAAGAACCGCCGTATCCTCGATCTGCTGGGCAATAGCGCGCCAAATCCGGCGTGGCCGTTGCATGCGTCATTCCTGCGTATGATCGACTTCATCGCCGGCATGACCGACAGCTACGCCACCGAAATGGCGCGGGAGATGACCGGGCGCTCCAGCCCTCAATAACCGCTTCGATCGAGCTGCCTGTTGCCTGAAAGGAATTGGCCTACGAAGGGAACAGAGCAGCCTGATCGAATTCGTACAAGTACCCGAAGAATAATCACGCACGCTTTTAGCGGACATGACGATTATTCCTACGTCACGCTATCAAAGCTTGACCCCTACGTGTGCTCCTTATGCCAAGACACCTTCTGAGTATCCTGCTGGTGGAGGATCATCCCTTTCAGCTTCTCGCCACCCGATGCCTGCTCAACAGCTTCGGCTTCGACAACCTGACGCTTGCGGAAAATGCCGAGCAAGCGATACGCCTGATGACCCAGGCAGACACGCCTTTCGACCTCATGTTGTGCGATCAATGCCTGCCCGACCTGCCAGGTCTTGAGCTGATCGAAATCGCCGGCCGCCGCCAATTCATCCATGCCGCCATCCTCCTCAGCGGGCTGCCCGCAACAGAGCTTTCAAACCTTGACAATCAAGCTCAGAAACGGAACTTGCCGCTGCTCGGTTACTTATCGAAGCCATTGAACAAAGATGAACTTATAGCGTTGGTCAGCCGATTGCCCACAGCCAAAATGTAGGAAATTAAACACCGTCGCTCCACGAAGAATTCCCTTACGAGCGGCACCACCTTTCTAGCGTACTTAACGCGCCTAACATTTCTCAAATATTTACATCTCGCTTCACTATGCCTTATCAGCCAGTAGGCCAATACCTTTTTTGGCGTAGGATTTTTCCTGTTTTATATCCGCTCCCCTTCTGGCTCATGCTCCCCCTTAAGCTTCTGAGCTAATGTGCCGACTTTATTTGCACTTGCCTGGAATATGACCATGAACTCAGTTTTTATTATTGATGACCACCCCGTCATTCGACTTGCTATCCGAATGCTATTGGAACATGAGGGTTATAAAGTCGTCGGGGAAACGGACAACGGGTGTGATGCGATACAAATGGTTCGGGAATGCCTGCCGGACCTTATTATCCTGGATATCAGTATTCCAAAGCTTGACGGCCTCGAAGTGCTCTGCCGATTCAACGCAATGAACACGCCCATGAAGACCCTGATCCTGACCGCCCAATGCCCTACGCTGTTCGCAACGCGCTGCATGCGCTCTGGCGCTGACGGCTACGTCTGCAAGGAAGGTGACTTGAGCGAACTGCTGAGTGCCATCCGCGCCGTGTTATCAGGTTACAACTACTTCCCCAGCCAAGCATTGAGCGGTAACGGTGCGGAGGGTACAGACGGCTATGAACTTGAACTCTTCAAAACAGTGAACGACCGAGAACTCATGGTATTGCAACTCTTTGCACAAGGCAGAACCAACAAGGAAATTGCCAAAGGTATGTTCTTAAGTAACAAGACTGTCAGCACTTACAAAAAGAGACTCATGCAAAAACTAAAAGCCAAGTCCTTGGTAGAACTTATCGAGATGGCAAAACGAAACGCGCTAGTGTGAGAAAGTGGATGCCCAGCCGTATAAAGGACTATCTGATTATATTGAGTGTCGGCTTGTGCTTCAGCACCGCCGTACCCGCGAGCCATCAATCAGGCCCGGAACACTTCACTCTATTGAGCCGCGCGGGTGCCGTTCAACTGGACACCCAACTGGACAAGACTCAGCGCCAGTGGTTACAGAACAAACGCGAGCTGGTGCTCGGCACCGCTGCACCGGACTACCCTCCCTTCGACCTGACCTCCAGCGGCCAAGACTATGAAGGCCTCACGGCCGACTACGCTGGGCTGCTGTCCAAGGCCCTGGCCTTGCCCGTAAAAGTCTTGCGCTACCCCAACCGGGAGGCGTCGATCCGTGCCCTTGAAACGGGCGAAATCGATTTGCTGGGCTCCTCGAATGGCTTTGAAGCCGCCAATCCGAACCTCACCCTGTCGCAGCCGTACGCGGTGGATCAACCGGTACTGGTGACCCGGGAAGGGGAAACACGCAGCTTGAGCAACGGGCTGGACGGGCTTCGCTTGAGTCTGGTCTATCACTACCTGCCTATCAGCGAAGTCAAAAAGCTGTACCCGCAGGCCAACATCCGTGCCTACCCCTCCTACCAGAACGCCCTGAATGCAGTAGCGTTTGACCAGGCGGATGTTTTCCTCGGCGATACCATTTCCACTCATTACATGATCAACAAGGGTTACCTGAAGAACATCCGCATGGCCAACTTCGGCAAACATGAGGCCTACGGCTTCAGCTTTGCGATGCGCCAGGACCAGCACATCCTTCTGGGCATTGTCGACGCGGTGCTGGCTGCCGTGCCCGTCAACGAGCGGGACACCATCGCCAAACGCTGGAGTGCCGGCAGCGACATCCTGTTGACCGACAAGAAACTGCAGCTGACACCCCGCGAAGAGCGTTGGCTGAAGGAACACCCGGTGGTCAGCGTCATCGTGAACGAGACCTTTGCGCCACTGACCTTCTTCGACGCCGACGACAACTTCCGTGGCATTACCGCCGACCTGCTGGAGTTGATTCGCCTGCGCACCGGGTTGCGTTTCGAGATCAAGCGCGGCCGTGAAATCAACTCGATGATCGATCAGGTCAACACGGGCAAAGCCGACATCATCGGCGCAATCGTCCCGAGCATTGAAAGAGAGGCTCAACTGAATTTCAGTCGCCCCTACCTCGAAAACTCCTACGTGCTGCTGACGCGCAAAGAGCCCAACGCCCCCTCGAACCTGGAGCAGATGGCAGGCAAGCGCCTGGCAATTACCCCAGGCAACCCACTGGAACACACCCTGCAACGGGACTTCCCGCAGATACAACAGGTGGAGGCCAGCGACACCTTCAAGGCATCGGAGCTGCTCGCACAAGGGCACGTCGACGGTGCCGTGAACTCGCTGGTGATCGCCAACTACTTTCTGTCCTCCCAAGTGTTCCAGGACAAACTGCAGATCAGTAGCAGCATCGGCACGCTGCCTGCCACCTTCGCGCTGGCGACCTCACGTCACGCCGTCGAATTGAGTTCAATCCTGGACAAGGCGCTGCTGAGCATCGCCCCGGATGAATTGGGGGTGATCAACAGCCGTTGGCGTGGCTATACCGCCGCCTCCGACAGCTACTGGCGCAACTACCATCACCTGATAGCCCAGATCGTCATCGGCACCGGGCTGCTGCTATTGATCTCCCTGACCTGGAACGCGTATATGCGCCGCCAGATCAAGCATCGACAAATGGCCGAGCGGGCCCTCAACGATCAGTTCGAGTTCATGCGCGCGCTGGTCAATGAAACGCCGCACCCGATCTACGTACGCGACCGCAAGGGCTTGCTGCAGACCTGCAATGACAGTTACCTGCAAGTGTTCGGGGTCAAGCGCGAAGACGTGATCGGCAAAAGCGTGATCCAGATGAACATGGCCCTGGAAACGGAAGCTGCGCAATACCATGCTGATTACCAGCGGGTCGTGGCCGAAGGCAACCCGCTGATTCTTGATCGCGTGCTGCACATCCACGGGAAAAAACTGACGATCTATCATTGGATCCTTCCCTATCGCGACTCCGTCGGCGAGGTACAGGGTATCATTGGTGGCTGGATCGACATCAGCGAGCGGCGTCAACTGTTTGATGAGTTGCGTGCCGCCAAGGAGCGAGCAGATGAGGCCAACCGCGCCAAAAGCACCTTCCTCGCGACGATGAGCCACGAAATCCGCACCCCGATGAACGCAGTGATCGGCATGCTCGAACTGACCCTCAAGCGAGCCGACCAGGGTCATCTCGATCGTCCTGCCATCGAAGTGGCGTACAATTCGGCCAAGGATCTGCTGGAGTTGATCGGCGATATCCTCGACATTGCCCGTATCGAATCCGGGCGACTGAGCCTCACGCCAGAACGGGTCAACCTGCGAGAAGTGATCGAGTCCGTAGTGCGGGTCTTCGACGGCCTGGCCCGGCAGAAAACCCTCAGCCTGTCGCTGGAGTTCAACCCGCAGCTTGACGACATCGCCGTGCTGATCGACCCCTTGCGCTTCAAGCAAGTGCTTTCAAACCTGATCAGCAACGCCATCAAGTTCACTGAACGTGGCCAGGTAAGCGTCAAGGTCGCGGTGCACGCGACCGACCTGCCACAGCAGATCGAAATGAAGCTGGTGGTCGAGGACACCGGCATAGGCATCAGCCGTGAAGACCAGCAACGGTTGTTCGCGCCCTTCGCCCAAGCCGATAACTCAGGGCATCTGGCAAGAAGCGGCGCCGGCCTGGGGTTGGTGATCTGCCGCAGCCTGTGCTCGATGATGGGGGGGCAGTTGAGTCTCAACAGCGTGCCAATGGTCGGCACCCAAGTGCATGTTGGCTTGAAAATGACCTGCTTGCAGCCGGTACCGGCCGTCGATGAGCTCAAGCCCGAACCCTGCACAAAAGCCCCGGTGCTCAATGTGTTGGTGGTGGACGACCATCCCGCCAACCGCTTGCTCATGTGTCAACAGTTGGGGTACCTGGGCCATCAGTTCACAGCCGCCCAGAACGGCGCTGCCGGCTTCCAGGCCTGGCGTCAGGACCGTTTCGACCTGGTGATCGCCGACTGCAACATGCCCATCATGAACGGCTACGAACTCAGCCGCTCGATTCGTGAATACGAGCAACGCGAACAGCTGACGCCCTGCGTGATAGTGGGGTTTACGGCCAATGCGCAGCCGGAAGAAAAACTGCGCTGCATTGAGGCGGGCATGAACGACTGCCTGTTCAAACCCATCAGCCTCACGGCGCTGGAGCGGCAACTGGCACATATTGTTCCGCAACCCGCCAACCAGCGGCTGGACCTTGGCTGCCTGGATGCACTGACCGATGGTGATCCGCACTTGAGCAGGCGTTTGCTGGAGGAACTGCTGACCAGCAGTCGCCAGGATCGTCAGGAGCTGGTGACCCTGCGGGCCCGACAGGCGCCACCACAGGACATCATCGAACAGGCCCACAAGATCAAGGGCGCCGCGCGCATCGTCCAGGCGACCACACTGGCCGCACAGTGCGAAGCGCTGGAGCAAGCCTGTGCCAACGGCGATGACCGTTCAATGATCGATGCCGCGGTGAAGTCCCTGGAAACGCTTATGCAGGAACTGGAACGCATGCTCTATCTGCAGCTTCAGGAACTCAACAGCCAATAAAAGGCAGGGGCCAGCCCCTGCCTCATCGATCAGCAGTCGGTCAGTTTCAGGAAAATGGCCGCCAACTGTTCGATACCGGCTTGATCCTGAGGGGTAAAGCGCGCCAACGACGGACTGTCCAGGTCAAGGACGCCAATCAACTTGCCGTCCTTGACCAACGGCACCACCAGCTCGCTGTTAGAGGCGCTGTCGCAGGCGATATGCCCAGGGAACGCATGCACGTCCTCTACCCGCTGGGTTTGCCGCGATGCCGCCGCCGCGCCGCACACGCCACGACCGAACGGAATACGCACACAGGCGATCTGGCCCTGGAACGGCCCGAGCACCAACTCTTCATTGCGATTGAGGTAAAAGCCGGCCCAGTTCAGGTCGTCCAGTTGATTGAAGAGGAACGCGGAAAACTGTGCGCTGTTGGCAATGAAATCCCGCTCATCCGCCAGCAGTGATTCCAACTGCGCGCACAACATGGCATAGCCATCCAGGCCCGTGCCGGCGCGTTGTAGATCGATCATGGTTGACGCTCCAGCAATTTGAGGCCCACCCAGTAACGGGCGAATTGGTAGGCACACCGGCCGTTGCGATTGCCGCGCCCGGTGGCCCAGCGCACAGCAAGGATGTCGAGTGCCTCGTCACGCTGCCATTGCAGGCCGGCCTTGCTCGCCAGCTCGCCGATCCAGTGCTCGACCACGTCCAGGAAGTGTTCCTGGGTGAACGGGTAGAACGACAGCCACAGGCCAAAACGGTCAGACAAAGCGATCTTGTCTTCCACCGCTTCGCTTGGGTGCAGCTCGCCATCCACGCGCTTCCAGTTGTCATTGTCGCTCTGGTTTTCCGGCACCAGGTGACGACGGTTGGAGGTGGCGTACAGCAATACGTTTTCCGGTGCCTGCTCGAGGGAGCCGTCCAGCACGCTCTTGAGCACGCGGTAGTCGCCTTCGCCCGCTTCGAATGACAGGTCGTCGCAGAACAGGATAAAACGCTGCGGCAGCTTGATCAGCTGTTCCACCACTCGCGGCAGGTCGGCCAGGTGGTCGCGTTCGATTTCGATCAGGCGCAGACCGGCCTTGGCGTGCTGGGCCAGCAAGGCGCGCACCATCGATGATTTGCCGGTGCCACGCGAGCCCCACAGCAGCGCGTGGTTGGCGGGCAGGCCGTCGATGAATTGTTGGGTATTGCGGGCCAGTTGCTCGCGCTGCTTGTCCACGCCGATCAGGTCGGATAGACGCATGTCCAGGCTCACTTCCAGCGGCAGCAGGAAGCCGGTGCGGCCTTCGCGCTGCCAACGGGCGGCGAGGCACTGGTTCCAGTCGATGGCTTGGCGCGGCGCAGGCAACAAGGGTTCCAGGCGAGCAAGTACCGCGTCGGCCCGCTCAAGAAAGGCATTCAATCGAGAATCCACGATTATTCCTCTGGCAAGTTCTTGCAAAAGATGGCGTATTGGCAACCCTGCGGCAGACCGCATGAGGCTGCGTAAAAAAACGATTCATGCCGGCCAAGCCAGAGCCTGTGGATGTTCAGCTATGCTTGCCGGGCGAAGGGAAACGTGAAGTGGTTCAACACTCGATGGATATCAAGTTCGCCCACCGCTTGTCTTATAAACAAGCCAGATTGACTGTGCTGGTCGGTTTCGTCTTGGGAACCTTGCTCAGCCTGATCCAAATCGGTATCGATTATGCCAGCGAAGACGCATCCATCAACCGTGAAATTCGTTCGCTGATCGAAATCAGCCACAATCCCGCCTCACGTATTGCCTACAACATTGACGCCGAGCTGGCCCAGGAACTCACCTTGGGCTTGCTGCACTCGCCTGCGATCACCCACGCCCAACTGATCGATAACAATGGCGTGGTACTCGCCGACGTTGACCGGCCACGCAAGGAAAGCTCCTACCGCCCCATCAGCGACTTCCTGTTTGGCGCCAGCCGTCACTTTGAAGACCGGCTGTTCCTCAGCCATATGCCCAACGACTCCCTCGGCGTATTGCGCCTGGATGTGGACACCTATGCCTTTGGCAGCCGCTTCCTGCATCGTGCGGAAATCACCCTGCTCAACGGTTTTGCCCGTAGCCTGCTGCTGACCGGGATCCTGCTGGGCCTGTTCTATGTAATGCTGACCCAACCGTTGGTGCGCATTATCCGTGCCCTGAGCACCAGCAAACAGGCTCACCTGGATTGCCCGCCCGGGCACGAAAACGATGAGATTGGCGTATTGGTGAACGTCGCCAACCAGCAATTCGAAAACATGGAGACCGAAATCCAGCAACGCCGCCACGCCGAGGACCGCCTTACCGAATACCTGGGGCAACTGGAAGACATCGTCTCGGCGCGCACCCTGGAACTCAAGGCCAGCAACCAACGCTTGAGCCAATCCAACGACGAGCTGGAAGCGGCCAAGATGACCGCCTTGGGCATGGCCCAGGCGCGGGCCGCGTTCCTGGCCAACATGAGCCATGAGATCCGTACGCCCCTCAACGGCTTGCTGGGCATGATCGCGCTGTCGCTGGACAGCCCGCTGAATGCCGAGCAGCGCCAGCAACTGTCCATCGCCCACGATTCTGGGAAGGTGCTGGTGGAGTTGCTCAACGATATCCTCGACCTGTCCAAGTTCGACGCCGGCCAGCTGGAGCTCGAGCGCATTCCGTTCGACCTCGGCGCCCTGGTGGAAGACACCGCCAACCTGCTGTCGCAGAACGCGGCGCCGAGCGTCGAGCTGACCTGCCTGATCGACCCGCAATTTCCCGCCCAGGTTATCGGTGACCCGACACGCGTACGGCAGATCGTCAGCAACCTGCTTTCCAACGCCTTGAAGTTCACCCGCTTCGGCCGCGTCGACGTGCGCCTGAGCGCCCATGACGGCCAGGTGAAAATTGAAGTGTGTGACACCGGCATCGGCATTGCCCAGGAAGCGCAGGTCAAGATTTTCCAGCCTTTCACCCAGGCCGGTGCGGGCATCACGCGCCAATTTGGCGGTACGGGCCTGGGCCTGGCGCTGACGCATAACCTGTGTGAGGCGATGAAGGGACGGCTGAGTATCAGCTCGGAAGTGGGCTTTGGCAGCCAGTTCTGTGCAGACCTGCCGCTGCCCACCCATCTGCCGGCGGCTCGGTACGCGCCCCTGGCCGGTGAGGTGATCGCTATTACCAGCGCCGACAGTGGCCTCACGGAACTGCTCACCACCCTTCTGCCCCACTGGGGGCTGACACCGCGCTGCTATTCGCGCCAAGAAGATGTGAGCGGCCCGCCCCCCGACCTGCTGATCACGGATTGCCCCGAGTGCCTGTTCCGCCTGCGCCCGACCAGCAGTGCCCCGATCCTGCTGGTCACCGCTTACGGCAACTTCATGCCGAGTGAAGAAGTCGCTGCCTTGGCGCCGTTACAGCAGCAGGCGCGCCCCTTGAGCCGCAATGCGCTGTACCAGATCCTGCAGCGCAACCTGCGCAGCGATACGCAATTGATCCTCGACCCCATCCAGATGGAATCCCCGCCATTGGCGCACCGGGCGCGCATCCTGCTGGTGGAGGACAACGCGGTCAATCAACTGGTGGCCAAGGGCATGCTCGGTAAGCTGGGCTGCGAAGTGATCGTGGCGGCGCACGGCGGCGAGGCGCTCAAGCGCCTGGAAGAGCAGCGCTTCGACATGGTGTTGATGGACTGCAACATGCCGGTGATGGACGGCTACGAGGCGAGCCGGCAGATCCGCCGCAGCGGACGCTGGCCGGACCTGCCCATTGTCGCCCTGACCGCCAACGCGCTGTCGGAAGAGCGCGAACGTTGCCGGGCGGCCGGGATGGATGATTACCTGGCCAAGCCATTTCGCCGTGAGGAACTCAATGCGTTGCTGGACCTTTGGGTGCCTAGGACGACAAGCCTTTGATCTGCGCCAGCAATTGATCCAGGCCATTGCGCAGGGCATCGGCCTGGTTCAGGTCGACGCCACTGTCACAGAGCAAGCGGGTTTTCAGACTATGGGCTTGGTCGTGCAACCTGACGCCCGCCTCGCTCAACCCCAAGTGCACTTCGCGCTCATCTAACGCACTGCGCTGACGCTTGACCCAGCCCAACTGCTCAAGACGCTTGAGCAAAGGCGTCAGGGTGCCGGAGTCGAGCATCAGCCGCTCACCCAGCGCCTTGACCGTAGGCTGCGCGGGCTTTTTGGCATGCCATTCCCACAACACCAGCATTGCCACGTATTGCGGGTAGGTCAGGCCCAGCTCATCCAGCATCGGCTTGTAGGCGCGGGTCACCGCCCGTGAAGCGGCATAGAGCTTGAAGCACAGCTGGTCGTCCAGGGCGAGGGACACAGTCGGGGCGGAGGTCATTTGAGTAGGGCTTCGATCTCTTGGGTCAGGTCCTGGGGCTTGGTGGTCGGGGCAAAGCGCTTGACCACCTGCCCGTCGCGACCGATCAGGAACTTGGTGAAGTTCCACTTGATGCCCTTGGAACCCAGCAACCCCGGCGCCTGCTTCTTGAGTTGCACGAACAGCGGATGGGCCTCGCTGCCATTCACGTCGATCTTCTTGAACAGCGGGAAGCTGACGCCGAAGTTCAGCTCGCAGAATTCGGAAATGGCCCCTTCGTTACCCGGCTCCTGCTTGCCGAACTGGTTGCAGGGAAAGCCCAGCACCACCAGGCCCTGATCCTTGTATTGCTGCCACAGTTGCTCAAGGCCCTTGTATTGCGGGGTGAAGCCACACTTGCTGGCGGTGTTGACCACCAGGATGGCCTTGCCGGCGAAATCGGCCAAGGTCTTTTGCTCACCCTTGATGGTGGTGCACGGGATGCTCAGCAGGTTGTTGCTCATGGCAATGCCTCGATAGAGAGAAGTGGGGTAACCATAGCAAGCAATTCAATTGTGTGCAATTTAATTGACTGCATTGATACCCCATCATCATCCCCTGTAGGAGCCCGGCTTGCCGGCGATGGCGTCCGTGAGATCGCCATCGCCGGCAAGCCGGGCTCCTACGGGGATAATCAATCAGCGCGGGACCAGGTCCAGGCACACCGAGTTGATGCAGTAACGCAGACCGGTCGGCGGCGGGCCGTCCGGGAACACATGCCCCAGGTGCGCATCGCACTTGGCGCAGGTGACTTCGGTGCGGATCATGCCGTGACTGACGTCACGGATCTCGATCATCGCACTCTGGGCAATCGGCTCGTAGAAGCTCGGCCAGCCGCAACCGGCATCGAATTTGGTCTTGGAGTCGAACAACGGCTCGTTGCAGCAAATGCAGTGGTACACGCCGTCTGTGGTGGTGGCGTTGTACTTGCCGGAAAACGGGCGCTCGGTGCCTTTGAGCCGGCAGACCTGATATTGAGCGGGGTCGAGCATTTCCCGCCATTCCTCCAGCGTTTTATCCAACTTTTCCATCGGTACACCTCGGCAACTGAAAAACCCTGATCTGTGTCTTTTCCATGGATCAGGCGGCACGTATGATTGCGCCTCTTCAAAACGCCAGTCTGGCACCCGCGCTACCGGCATTCAAACGTATTTATGGGTGCGGGCCTCGCAGGATTCGCAGTACGGTCGTGTCCACACCGTCTGGATCGTTCATTTTCAGGATCACATCGCCATGCAGGTCAGCAAATCGAACAAGCTCGCCAACGTCTGCTACGACATTCGCGGCCCAGTGCTCAAGCACGCCAAACGCCTGGAAGAGGAAGGCCATCGCATCCTCAAGCTGAACATTGGCAACCCGGCGCCTTTTGGTTTCGAAGCGCCGGACGAAATCCTCCAGGACGTGATCCGCAACCTGCCGACCGCCCAGGGCTACAGTGACTCCAAGGGCCTGTTCAGCGCGCGCAAGGCGGTGATGCAGTACTACCAGCAAAAGCAGGTGGAAGGCGTTGGCATCGAGGACATCTACCTCGGCAACGGCGTGTCCGAGCTGATCGTGATGTCCATGCAGGCCCTGCTCAACAATGGCGACGAAGTGCTGGTGCCGGCCCCCGACTACCCGCTGTGGACCGCTGCCGTGACCCTGGCCGGTGGCCACCCGGTGCACTACCTGTGTGACGAAGGCGCCGACTGGTTCCCGGACCTGGCCGACATCAAGGCCAAGATCACTCCGAACACCAAGGCCCTGGTGATCATCAACCCGAACAACCCGACTGGCGCGGTGTATTCCAAGGAAGTGTTGCTGGGCATGCTCGAACTGGCCCGCCAGCACAACCTGGTGGTGTTCTCCGACGAGATCTACGACAAGATCCTCTACGATGACGCCGTGCACGTGTGCACCGCCTCACTGGCGCCTGACCTGCTGTGCCTGACCTTCAACGGCCTGTCCAAGTCGTACCGCGTGGCGGGTTTCCGCTCCGGCTGGATCGCCATCTCCGGCCCCAAGCACAACGCCCAGAGCTATATCGAAGGCATCGACATGCTGGCCAACATGCGCCTGTGCGCCAACGTGCCGAGCCAGCACGCCATCCAGACCGCCCTCGGCGGCTACCAGAGCATCAATGACCTGGTATTGCCTCAAGGCCGTTTGCTGGAGCAGCGCAACCGCACCTGGGAACTGCTCAACGCCATCCCGGGCGTGAGCTGCGTGAAGCCCATGGGCGCGCTGTATGCCTTCCCACGTATCGACCCGAAGGTTTGCCCGATCCTCAACGACGAGAAGTTCGTGCTCGACCTGCTGCTGTCGGAAAAACTGCTGGTGGTGCAAGGGACTGCGTTCAACTGGCCGTGGCCGGATCACTTCCGTGTGGTGACCTTGCCGCGCGTGGATGACCTGGACATGGCCATTGGTCGCATCGGCAACTTCCTCAAGTCCTATCGCCAGTAACGACTATGGCGCTGTGCGATCGTCAGTCGGTCGCACAGCGATTATCTGGCAACACTTCTCTGCCCTGCCTAGCCTCCTCCTTATCGCGGCACACCACGGATCGGTCAGCCCCCTATAATTACGGGACGACAAGGCACGAATACGGTGATCATGGCCTGCTTTCCAGATCGGAAAAACCCTTCAAGGCTCTACGTTCAGGCTGTAGGACACAGTTTGAAATAGTCGCCCGGTTGAATAGCCTCAGGCCGCACCTTATATACCCCGCAGTACGCGACATATTAAGCATGAGGAGAACTCTACAACCATGATGCGCATCCTGCTGTTCTTGGCCACTAACCTGGCGGTCGTGCTGATTGCCAGCATCACCCTGAGCCTTTTCGGCTTCAACGGGTTCATGGCGGCCAACGGGGTCGATCTGAACCTCAATCAGCTGCTGGTCTTCTGTGCGGTCTTTGGTTTTGCCGGTTCGCTGTTCTCGCTGTTCATCTCCAAGTGGATGGCGAAGATGAGCACCAGCACCCAGGTGATCACCCAACCCCGTACCCGGCATGAGCAATGGTTGCTGCAGACCGTCGAGCAACTGTCCCGCGAAGCCGGGATCAAGATGCCCGAAGTCGGGATCTTCCCGGCCTACGAGGCGAACGCCTTTGCCACCGGCTGGAACAAGAACGACGCACTCGTTGCCGTCAGCCAGGGCATGCTGGAACGCTTCTCCTACGATGAAGTGAAGGCAGTACTGGCCCACGAGATCGGCCACGTCGCCAACGGTGACATGGTCACCCTGGCGCTGGTGCAGGGTGTGGTCAACACCTTCGTGATGTTCTTTGCGCGGATCATCGGCAACTTTGTCGACAAGGTGATCTTCAAGAACGAGGAAGGTCGCGGTATTGCCTACTACGTGGCGACCATCTTCGCTGAGTTGGTACTGGGCTTCCTGGCCAGCGCGATCACTATGTGGTTCTCGCGCAAACGGGAATTCCGTGCAGACGAAGCCGGTGCCCGCCTGGCCGGTACCGGGGCGATGATCGCAGCGCTGCAACACCTGCGCTCCGAACAGGGCCTGCCGGTGCATATGCCGGACAGCCTGACGGCGTTTGGTATCAACGGCGGTATCAAGCAGGGCATGGCTCGCCTGTTCATGAGCCACCCGCCGCTGGAAGAGCGTATCGACGCGTTGCGTCGTCGCGGCTGACAGGCAGTAGGTGACACACAAGAAAGGGGCGATTTGATCGCCCCTTTTTTATTGCCCTTGGGTTCTGTGCCGAGGCTGCTGCCGTCATCGCTGGCAAGCCAGCTCCTACATGTGGAATGCACTCCCCTGTAGGAGCTGGCTTGCCAGCGATGGCGGCAGCACGATCAACGCTTCGCCAACTGGTAGACACGCTCCTCAAGGCGATCAACACCGTCCTGCACGAACTTCCAGCTCTCACCCAAAATATCTTGCTCTTCCAGCACCTCCAACGCCCAGTGTGTCCCGAGCAACACCTTCACTTCGTCATCGGTGACCGCAAACGGTGGGCCGGCTTTCTGGGCCTGGTCATAATCGAGCGTGATCAAAACGCCTTGGCACCCAGGCGCTAGCAGGTCGTTGAGATGCTCGCAGTAACGCGCCCGCATCAGTGGCGGCAAGGCAATCAGCGCAGCACGGTCGTAGAGCGCAGTGCAATCGGCCACTGCTTCAGCGTCCAGCGCAAAGAAATCACCGCACCACAGCTCCACCTGATCAGCCTGGTACACCGTGAAGGCGCCTTGCCGGCTGATCCGGGGCGTGAGCCCTTGCTCTATGAAGAACGCCTCCACCGCCTGCTCTGACAGCTCCACGCCCATCACTTGGTGCCCGTGGCTGGCCAGCCACATCAAATCCAGGCTTTTGCCACACAGCGGCACCAGCACCTTGGCACCTTCAGCCAGCGCAAGCCGCGGCCAGTACCGCTGCAAGTAAGGGTTAACCTCAGGCAAGTGAAAGCCAATCTGATTGCGCGCCCAGCGCTCTTGCCAAAACTTAGGCTCCATAAATCACCCTGAAAATTCGATAAAAAGGCGCTAAAACTTATATTAGATTTAGATCAATGATCTGATTGAAGATGGTCCCATGTTAACGCTCAGGACCCTACTTATGTTCCCCAGCCTGTTTATCTCCCACGGCTCGCCCATGCTGGCCCTGCAACCCGGCGCCAGTGGCCCGGCCCTGCAGCGCCTGGCCGCCGAATTGCCCCGTCCTAAAGCGATCGTGGTGGTATCGGCACACTGGGAAAGCCAGGAATTACTCGTCAGCGGCAGCCAGGCCCCGGAAACCTGGCATGATTTCGGGGGGTTCCCCCGCGAATTGTTTGCCGTGCAATATCCCGCACCCGGCGATCCGCAGTTGGCCGCAGAGATTGTGGAATTGCTGCACGCCGACGGTTTGAATGCACGCATCGATGAGCGCCGCCCCTTTGACCACGGCACCTGGGTACCGCTGTCGCTGATGTACCCGGCAGCCGATATTCCAGTGGTCCAAGTGTCGCTGCCAAGTCGCATGGGCCCTGCCCTGCAGACGCGCGTGGGGCATGCCCTCGCCAGCCTGCGCGAGCAAGGCGTATTGCTGATTGGCTCCGGCAGCATCACCCACAACCTGGGCGAGCTGAACTGGCGTGCCGGGCCGGAAACCATCGAACCCTGGGCGCGGGATTTCCGTGACTGGGTAGTGGACAAGCTGGCCGCCAACGATGAAACCGCGCTGCACGACTACCGTCGCCAGGCGCCCCATGCCGTGCGCAGCCATCCCAGCGACGAACACCTGTTGCCGCTGTACTTTGCGCGGGGTGCCGGCGGTGATTTCAGTGTCGCTCACCAAGGCTTCACCCTGGGCGCACTGGGCATGGACATCTATCGCTTCGGCTAACGCAGATCCAATGGTGGAAACGGACTTGTGTGGGAGCTGGCTTGCCTGCGATGCAAACACCTCGGTCTGTCAGGCTGACCTGGGTGATCCTATCGCAGGCAAGCCAGCTCCCACATAAACCAGCTCCCACAGTTGACCGAGTGCTGATCCGAAAATACCAGGCAAAAAAAATCCCCGAACCAGTCGGGGATTTTTTATGTGCGATCAATCAGCCCAAGGGCGGATCAATCTTCGCGGTAGCGACGCAGCTTCAGCTGCTTACCGGCAACGCGAGTGTCTTTCAGCTTGGCCAGCAGTTTTTCCAGACCGTCTTCCGGCAGCTCCACCAGGGAGAAGCTGTCACGGACCTGGATACGACCGATGGCTTCACGGGCCAGGCCACCCTCGTTGAGGATAGCGCCCAGCAGGTTCTTGGCAGCGATACCATCACGCGCGCCCAGCGCGGTACGGCAACGAGCACGGCCTTCAGCCAATGGAACCGGAGCACGACGCTCACGATCACCACGGTCTGGACGGTCGCCGGAACGCTCTGGACGATCACCGCGTGGCGCGCTGTTCGGAACCAGTGGGCGTTCTTTCTCGATGGCAGCCAGGGTCAGGGCTTGACCGTTAGTTGCTTTGCGCAGCAGGGCTGCAGCCAGGGCACGCGGGGTGCAACCGATATCGGCAGTCAGGCGGTCCAGCAGGTCGCCGTGGGTCGATTCAGCATCAGCCACCAGCGGCGACAGGCTGTTGGTCAGTTTCTTGATGCGCGCATCCAGGACAGCCTGGGCGTCCGGCAGGCGGACTTCGGCAACTTTCTGGCCAGTCACACGCTCGATCACTTGCAGCATGCGACGCTCACGTGGAGTCACCAGCAGCAGTGCACGACCTTCGCGACCGGCACGGCCAGTACGGCCGATACGGTGAACGTAGGACTCTGGATCGTACGGCATGTCAACGTTGAACACGTGGGTGATACGTGGAACGTCGAGACCACGAGCAGCAACGTCGGTCGCTACAACGATGTCCAGGCGGCCATCCTTGAGGGAGTCGATCACGCGCTCACGCTGGTTCTGGGCGATGTCACCGTTCAGCGCAGCGGCTTTGTAGCCTTTGGCTTCCAGGGCACTGGCCAGGTCCAGGGTCGCTTGCTTGGTGCGTACGAACATGATCAGGGCGTCAAAGTCTTCGACTTCCAGCAGGCTCAATACAGCCGAGGTCTTCTGGTCAGCGTGAACCAACAGGTGAGCCTGTTCGATCGCGGTAACGGTCTGGGTCTTGGTCTGGATCTTGACGTGCTCTGGGTCACGCAGGTGACGCTCGGCAATGGCACGGATCGACTGTGGCAGAGTGGCCGAGAACAGTACGGTCTGACGGGTCGGTGGCAGTGCCTTGAAGATGACTTCCAGGTCATCCATGAAGCCCAGCTTCAACATTTCGTCAGCTTCGTCCAGAACCAGGTGGTTCACGGTCGACAGCACTTTCTCGTCACGACGCAGGTGGTCGCACAGACGGCCCGGGGTGGCGACAACGATCTGTGCGCCATTACGGATTGCTTTGAGTTGTGGGCCCATCGGCGCGCCGCCGTAAACGGCCACAACGGTTACGCCTGGCATTTGCTTGGCGTAGGTTTCAAAAGCGGTTGCTACTTGCAGCGCCAACTCACGGGTTGGCGCCAGGATCAGGGCTTGCGGTTCGCGCTTGGCAGGGTCGATGCACTGCAGGATAGGCAAAGCGAACGCGGCAGTTTTGCCGGTACCGGTTTGCGCCTGGCCAATCATGTCCTTGCCGGCCATGATGATCGGGATCGATTGCTGCTGAATCGCCGAAGGCTCTTCGTAGCCAGTCGCTGCGACGGCTGCAAGAATATTCGGGTTCAGATTAAAAGCGGCGAAGCCGCCGGTTTCCTGGGTCATGGGTCTGCCTCTAAGTGCATCCGCAAAGACCCATGCTCCAAAGCTGCGCATGCCGTGTTGAGACTCAAGAGTCGCCCTGGCTGCTTTGTCGGCGGGGATTTGCGAAAACGAATGAATGAAAAAGATTCGTCAAGGAAGAGTCCGCTGTGCGGACGTGCAGCCGAAGCTGACTTCGGGGAATTGCGCTACCTAAACGCGGCCCGGTTAAAGGCCGGCGCGCACTATACCGGAAATACCTGAAAAAGGGAGCTTTTTTTATCGGAAAGCACCGATAAACCGCGCTGTGTCACAGTCTTTGCAGATAAGCGCGCCAGGGTCTATTTTTCAAAGGCCCGGCCCTGTTGGTCACAACGCTTAAACGGTTCACCTAACCTTTTGGACCCTTTGGTCTGAAACCTTCCCCGCGCCCGAGGGCACACCCGATGAATCAAGCCACCAGCAGTCGCGTCAGCCGTGAGTTACAGGGCCATGTCCTGCTGTTGGGCCTGGACCGAGTGGCCAAGCGCAATGCCTTCGATCTGGACCTGCTCAATGAATTGAGTTTGGCGTATGGCGAATTTGATCGAAACGAAGAGGCCCGGGTGGCCGTGGTGTTTGCCCACGGCGATCACTTCACCGCCGGGTTGGACCTGGCCAATGTCAGCGGCGTGATGGCCGGAGGCTGGCAGCCGCCGCTGGGCGGATGTGACCCTTGGGGCGTGTTCGCCGGTCCACGGGTGAGTAAACCGGTGATTGTCGCGGCCCAGGGCTACTGCCTGACTATCGGTATCGAGTTGATGCTGGCGGCCGATATCAACCTGTGCGCCAGTAACACCCGCTTTGCGCAAATGGAAGTACAGCGTGGGATCTTTCCGTTTGGCGGTGCGACATTACGCTTTCATCAGATCGCCGGCTGGGGCAACGCGATGCGCTGGCTGCTCACCGGTGACGAATTCGATGCCCATGAAGCGCTACGCCTGGGCTTGGTACAGGAAGTGATGGCCAGCGAAGACCTGCTGCCACGCGCCCTTGAGCTGGCCAACCGCATTGCACGCCAGGCGCCGCTGGGGGTACAGGCCACGTTGATGTCGGCGCGATTGGCGCGCATGGAAGGTGAAGCGGTGGCGGCTGCGGCGTTGCCGCCGATGGTGGATAAGCTGCTGAACAGTGAGGACGCCAAGGAGGGTGTGCGGGCGATGATTGAGAAGCGGCCGGGGGTGTTCAAGGGAATTTAGTTGTCGGCAGTGATGGCCTCTTCGCGGGCAAGTCGAATCGTCGCACCGCCGCTCCCACAGGGGAATGCATTTCAACAGGGAAACGCGGTCGAATGTGGGAGCGGGCTTGCTCGCGAAGGCGTCGGGACAGACAACTAGGTCGCCGGTCGGATCGCCCTGATCAACGACTGCAACGAATACCCCAACCGCGGCGCCAAGGCTTCAGCGCGGGCCGACAGCGCCTGCATATCCAACGGCTGATCCAGGTCTGACGGCACCAGCAGAATCACATTGCCCTCCTTCACTGGCAGTTCCCAGTAATGCCGGTGGTACAACCCACGCAGCAAGGCGGCCCCCAACGGTTTGCCATCATCCGTGGCCCACTGGTTGATCACCAGCCAGCCACCCGGGTTGAGTTTTTTCTGGCAGTTTTCCAGGAAGGTCCAGGCCAGGTGCCCGACGCCGGGGCCTACATCGGTGTACAGGTCGACAAAAATCAGGTCGGCCGATTCGGCCGTCTCCAGCAATTGCAGGGCGTCGCCGATGCGAATGTACAACCGCGGATCGTCATCCAGCCCCAGGTACTCGATGGCCAGGCGCGGCACATCGGGGCGCAGCTCGATGGCCTCGACATCTTCCAGCGGCAGGAACTTGAGGCACGCCTGGGTCAGCGTCCCGGCGCCGAGCCCCAGGAACAGCGCACTCTCCGGCAATTCATGGCACAGCGCACCAATCAGCATCGCGCGGGTGTAGTCGTATTCCAGCCAGCTCGGATCAGCGGTAAACACGCAGCTTTGCTCGATGGCATCGCCAAACTCGAGAAAACGGTAATCGGCCACTTCGAGCACACGGATCATGCCGAAATCATCATGGACTTCGGCCAGCAGGCGCTCGACACGCTCCTCGGTCATCACTACTCCTAACGGGTTGGGCACTGCAAAGGCGCGATTGTCGGCCAACCGGCGGCAACAGGTCACGCACTAATTGCTGATAACATTGGCGCCCGACCGTCAACCACCCAATCGAGTTCATGATGAGCCAACCCTGGAGCCCCGACAGCTGGCGCGCCCTGCCGATCCAGCAACAACCCCAGTACCCGGACGCTGCACATTTGCTGCACGTGGAGCAGAGCCTGGCCAGCTACCCGCCGCTGGTGTTTGCCGGGGAAGCCCGCGAGTTGCGCCGTCAGTTTGCCGAGGTGACCCAGGGTCGCGCATTCCTGTTGCAGGGCGGTGACTGCGCCGAGAGCTTTGCCGAGTTCTCCGCAGCCAAGATCCGCGACACGTTCAAGGTGCTGCTGCAGATGGCCATCGTGATGACCTTCGCCGCCGGTTGCCCGGTGGTGAAAGTCGGGCGCATGGCCGGCCAGTTCGCCAAGCCGCGTTCGGCCAACGATGAAACCATCGACGGCATCACCCTGCCCGCCTACCGTGGCGACATCGTCAACGGCATCGGTTTCGACGAAAAAAGCCGCGTGCCGGACCCGGACCGCCTGCTGCAGTCGTACCACCAGTCCACCGCCACCCTGAACCTGCTGCGCGCCTTTGCCCAGGGCGGCTTTGCCGACCTGCACCAGGTGCACAAGTGGAACCTGGACTTCATCGCCAACTCCGCCCTGGCCGAAAAGTACAGCCAGCTGGCCGACCGCATCGATGAAACCCTGGCCTTCATGCGTGCCTGCGGCATGGACGATTCGCCGCAACTGCGCGAAACCAGCTTTTTCACCGCCCACGAAGCCTTGCTGCTCAACTACGAACAAGCGTTCGTGCGCCGCGACAGCCTGACCAACGACTACTACGACTGCTCGGCCCACATGCTCTGGATCGGTGATCGCACTCGCCAGCTGGACGGTGCCCACGTCGAGTTCCTGCGTGGCGTGAACAACCCGATCGGGGTCAAGGTCGGCCCAAGCATGAACCCCGACGACTTGATCCGCCTGATCGACATCCTCAACCCGGACAACGATCCCGGCCGTCTCAACCTGATCGCGCGCATGGGCGCCGGCAAGGTCGGCGACCACCTGCCCAACCTGATCCGCGCCGTCCAGCGCGAGGGCAAGCAGGTGCTGTGGAGCTCCGACCCGATGCACGGCAACACCATCAAGGCCAGCAGCGGCTACAAGACCCGTGACTTTGCGCAGATCCTCAGCGAAGTGAAGGCGTTCTTCCAGGTGCACCAGGCCGAGGGCACGTATGCCGGCGGCATCCATATCGAAATGACCGGGCAGAACGTCACCGAATGCATCGGGGGCGCGCGGCCGATCACTGAGGATGGTTTGTCGGACCGCTACCACACGCATTGCGACCCACGGATGAATGCCGATCAGTCGTTGGAGTTGGCGTTTTTGATTGCGGAGACGTTAAAGCAAGTTAAGCGCTGACCTTGCGTCGACTGCTCTGACGCCATCGCGGGCAAGCCCGGCTCCCACAGAAGAGTGCATTTCAACTGTGGAATGCATTCAACTGTGGGAGCCGGGCTTGCCCGCGATGGCGCCCTAAAGAACACTGCCCCTATTGATCATTGCCACCCGCAACCTATCAGCACTCGGCCGTTGGCAATTGAGCTGCACCTGCTCCAGCCCCAACCAGCTGGCCATTTGCAACAGGTTCGCAGCCAGCGCCTGCATGCCCTCTTCGTCCAAACCCTGTTCTTCTTCGTGCACCGCATGCACGGCCAAGCGTCCATTGGCCCGTTCGGCGCGCAGGTCGACGCGTGCGGCAATCCGCTCATTGTGCAAAAACGGCAATACGTAATAGCCGAACACCCGCTTGTCCTGCGGCGTGTAGATCTCCAGCCGGTAACGGAAATCAAACAGGCGCTCGGTGCGGCTGCGCTCCCAGATCAGCGAATCGAAGGGCGACAACAACGCGCTGGCCGACACTTTGCGGGGTACTCTGGGGTCCGGAAGACAGTACGCGGGTTGCTTCCAACCCTGCACCTGGCACGTCACCAATAGGCCATCCTCAACCAGCTCCGCCAAAGCGCTGCGGCTGTCGGCCGGATCCAGGCGGAAATAATCACGCAAGTCTTTTTCGGTGCCCACGCCCAGCGCAGTGGCACTGTGCAGCAGCAAGCCGCGCTGGGCCTCGGCTTCGCTCAACGCGGGGTGTTGAAGGATGTCGCCGGGGATGACGCGCTCCGGCAAGTCATAGAGCCGCTCAAAACCGCGCCGCCCTGCAACGGTGACCAAACCGGCAGCGAACAGCCATTCCAACGCATGTTTCTCATCGCTCCAGTCCCACCACGGGCCCGCCCGCTCCTCACGGGTAGACAGGCTGCCCGCGCCCAAGGCGCCTTGTTGCTCAACGCTGCGCAGCACGCGCTGGATAGTGGCCTGTTGTTCACGACCGAAACGCGCCATCTGCGAATAGATGCCCTGCCCTTGCTTGGCCCGCTCCATGCGCCAGCGCATCAGCGGGTACAGCGCCATAGGCAGCAATGAGGCCTCATGGCCCCAATATTCGAACAGCGAACGTCGCCGACCCTGGCTCCAGGCGGCCTGTTCAAGCATCAAGGGGGCGTAACTGCCCAGGCGGGAAAACAACGGCAGGTAATGGGAACGCACAACGGCGTTCACCGAGTCGATCTGCAGCACCCCCAACCGATCGATCATCCGGTTCAAGTGCGCAGCCTTGATCAGTGCAGGCGCCTGGCGCCCGGAAAACCCCTGGGCCGCCAGCGCCATGCGTCGAGCTTGCTTGAGTGAAAAAGACAGGTCGGCAGGCATGGGGTTCTCCGTGTGGGCTCGCCGCCTACCCTACTGCATCCGCGATCATTTTCGCAGCGGGTCTTCCCAGAAATGCAGGTGACGCTCTTGCTCTACATCGGCGCGATTGAGGCCGATGTCCTTGAGCGCTTCGTCGCTCAAATGTGCCAGCATCTGACGCTCATGGTGCAACGACTGCCAGCGCGCAACCGTGTGAAACAGCCCGGCGAACGGACGTTTCGCCATCAACACAAAACCAGTTTGACCTTTCATCTTCTCGCCCTCCAGTGGGGATGACGCAAGTGTGTGCCTTGCCCTATGATCAATCCAACGAATGTTTCTTATGCAATACATCTCGGAGATTGATCAATTGAGCGCCTACCCGAGCATCGACACCGAAGTGCTGCGCACCTTTGTCGCCATCGCCGATCAGGGCGGCTTTACCCGCGCCGGTGAGATGGTCAACCGCACCCAATCGGCGGTAAGCATGCAAATGAAGCGCCTGGAAGAAGACGTGTTGCAGCGCAAGCTGTTCGAGCGCGACGGTCGCCAGGTAAGGCTCACGCCAGAGGGCCAGGTGCTGCTGGGTTATGCGCGGCGCATCCTGAAGCTGCACAGCGAAGTGTTCAACACATTGCGCGAGCCGCACATGGTCGGGCTGGTGCGCATCGGCACGCCGGATGATTACGTGATGCGTTTCCTCCCGGGCATCCTCAAGCGGTTTTCCAAGGCGTATCCGCTGATTCAGCTCGAAATGCACTGCGAGTCGTCCCAGGTATTGATGCAGCGCCGCGACTTGGCGTTGACGGTGATCAGTCGCGAGCCCGGCAGTGAGGTCGGTGAACTGTTGCGCACGGATCGCATGGTTTGGGTAGCGTCGTCATGTTTCTGCGTGGACGAGCACGCTGCGTTGCCACTGGCGATTTCCGGTGCCGACTGCTTGTACACCGATTGGGCGCGCTCGGCCCTGGATGCGGCCGGACGTGACTACCGCCTGGCCTACCACAGCTCCAACGTAGCGGCGATTCAAGCGGTGGTGAATGCCGGTCTGGCGGTGATGATCAGTATGGAAAGCCTGGTGACTGACGAACTGCGAGTGCTGGGCAGCGACGAAGGTTTCCCGCCACTGCCGTCGATGAGTTTGCGTCTGCTGCGTAACCCGACCCTGAACTCCCCCATCACCGATTGCCTGGCGGATTACATTCTCGAAGGCTTCAGACTTTAAACGTCAGCATCACCGCACACACCGCCAGGAAGCCGCAGAACAAGCCGCGCAATACACGCTCCGGCAATGCGTGGGCAACCTTCACGCCCCAGCTGATACTGAGCAACCCGCCGACGGCCAACGGCACGCCGATCATCCAGTCCACTTCCTGGTGCCAGGCGTAAGTCACCAGGGTCACACCGGTACTGGGTAAGGCCAGCGCCAGGGACAGGCCCTGCGCCACCACCTGGGTAGTACCAAACACGCTGGTCAGCACGGGCGTGGCAACCACCGCACCGCCCACGCCGAACAGGCCACCCATCGAACCGGAGGCGGCGCCCAACACGCCGAGCCATGGCCAGGAATAACGCATCTGCGCCGTGGGCGGTGCATTGCGCGTGAACATGCGCAGCAGGTTGTAGGCCGCCAGCGTCAGCAGAAACGCAATAAAGCCAACACGCATGGCGCCCGCATCCAGGCCCACGGCCCAGATCGAACCGAGCCAGGCAAAGCTGAAGCCCATCACGCCCAATGGCAGCGCGTGGCGCAGTTCGATGCGGTTGCGCTGGTGATAACGCCACAGGGCCAGCATCACGTTGGGCACCACCATGACCAGTGCCGTGCCTTGGGCAAGCTGCTGATCCAGGCCAAACAACACGCCCAGCACGGGGATTGCAATCAGCCCGCCACCAATGCCAAACAACCCGCCGACCGTGCCAAGGGCTGCGCCCAATAGGAGGTACATCGCCAAATCCAACACCGCTCATTACTCCAGAAGCCCAGGCCTTGCATGCTACGCAGTCGGCTCTGGCGCGGAAACGCACAGCAACGCACAATGGCTGTGCCAATCTCGCATAAGCGTATGTTCAATGAACCCTAATGCCCTGACCGATCAACTGGGTCTGTTCCTCGATGTGCTGGAAACCGGCAGTTTTTCTGCCGCTGCACGCCGCCATCCACTGACGCCCTCCGCCGTAGCACGGCGTATCGACAGCCTGGAAAGTTCGGTGGGCAGCCAGCTGTTCCAGCGCAGCACCCATGCGGTGGTGCCTACCCCGGCAGGCCTGGCCTTTGCCGAGCGCGCGCGGCGGATCGTCAGCGAACTGCAGTTGGCGCGCGCCGAGGCGGTGTCCTTGAGCCACGCGCCGGAAGGCCTGATTCGTGTGGATGCGCCGGCGGCGTTCGGTCGGCGGCACTTGGCCCCGGTGATTGCCGACTTCCTGAATGTGTACCCGGGGCTGGATGTACACCTGCACCTGATCGACAGTTTTGTGGACATGCAGGGCGCGCATTTGGGCAAGGTCGACTTGGTGCTGCGCGCGGGGCATATCGTCGATACCCGGCTGATTGCCACGCCCCTGGCCAGTATCGTGCGGGTCGCTTGCGCCAGCCCGGCCTACCTGAAAAACCGCGGTACACCCACTCATCCGCGCGAGCTCAGCGACCACGACGGCCTGGACTGGGATGGGCTGGCGCCGATGTTCGCCTGGCGCTTCGAACTGGATGGGCGCCGCGCCACCTATCGCCCCAAACGTATCCGCATGAGCGCCAACAATGCCGAGGCGCTGCTGTCGGGCGCTTTGGCGGGGTTGGGGATCGCGCACCTTCCCACCTGGCTGGCGAGTGAATACCTGGTGCGCGGTGAATTGCTGCCACTGTTCTGCGAAAACGGCCTGCCCAGCCCGGAAACCACCGGGATCTACGCGTTGCGCCTGGAACAACAGGCCAACGCCCGCAGCCGCTTGCTGCTGGAATACCTCAAGTCACGTTTCAGCCCCGTGCCGCCTTGGGATCTGGCCCTGCAAAGCGGCTTGGTCTGACCGGGCAGACAGAATTATCTGGCGCATTAAAGATTTGGCCGCTAGATTCCAGCCCAGACACGCTTTTTCGAGGCACCGCCATGAGCAAGAACCCTGACCCGTGCGAATCACTGATGCTGGACAACCAGCTGTGCTTTGCCCTTCACTCCACGTCGCTGTTGATGACCAAGGTCTACAAACCGCTGCTGCAGGCCCTTGGCCTGACCTACCCGCAATACCTGGCCATGATGGTGTTGTGGGAAGAAGACGGTTTGACCGTCGGCGAAATCAGCAGCCGACTGCTGACCGACCCGGGCTCACTGACCCCGCTGCTCAAGCGCCTGGAGGCTGAAGGCGTACTCAGCCGTACCCGCAGTCGAGAAGATGAACGGGTTGTCGTGGTGGAGTTGACCGACGCCGGCCGCGCCTTGCAGGACAAGGCCATGGGCATTCCGCAGTGCATTCTCGGCGCCAGCGGTTTGGAACTCGAACAACTGCAAAAGCTGCAAGCTGACCTGATCGCGTTGCGCACCAATCTGCAAACCAACGTTTGACGCGTTAGGCCAGAAGCAGAAACTCTGAAATGTGGGAGCTGGCTTGCCTGCGATAGCGTCCTACCAGTCACTGCAGTATTGACTGACCCTCCGCTATCGCAGGCAAGCCAGCTCCCACATTTGTTTTGTGACGGGTCAGAAAATCGCTCATTGCGAAATAATTTGTAAATTTATCTTGCGCGCAAAACATTTGCGCTATACATTCATTTCACCAACTACTTAGCGCGCAAACATTTAGCGCTAAAAACCAAGAGGACGACACCATGCAAACTCTCTACACCGCAGTAGCCACCGCCACCGGCGGCCGTGATGGTCGTGCTGTTTCCAACGACAACATCCTCGACGTCAAACTCTCCACTCCCAAGGAACTGGGCGGTGCTGGCGGCCAGGCGACCAACCCAGAGCAGCTGTTCGCCGCTGGCTACTCGGCTTGCTTTATCGGCGCGCTGAAGTTCGTCGCCAGCCAGACCAAACGCAAAATCCCCGATGACGCATCGATCACCGCCCACGTTGGCATCGGCCAGATCCCCGGTGGTTTCGGCCTGGACATCGACCTGAACATCAACCTCCCGGGCCTGGCCCAGGAAGACGCGCAAAGCCTGGTCGATGCTGCCCACCAGGTGTGCCCGTACTCCAACGCCACCCGTGGCAATGTGGATGTGCGCCTGCACGTCACTGTCTGAAAAACAGACGCCCATAAAAAAACCCGACGCTAGCGTCGGGTTTTTTCGTATCGGCAGGGCCAGAATTACTTCTTGGCGCGACCTTTGTACGAACCACCTTCACGGGTGTCGATTTCGATCAGGTCGTCGATTTCGATGAAGTCGGCAACTTGCAGCTCGGTACCGTTGCTCAGCTTGGCTGGCTTCATGACCTTGCCCGAAGTGTCGCCGCGAGCGGAACCTTCGGTGTAGGCCACTTTACGCACGATGGTGGTCGGCAGCTCTACGGAAACCAGGCGCTCTTCGAAGAAAATCGCTTCGCAGACGTCTTCCATGCCTTCTTCGATGAACGGCAGAACGGCTTCGATATCTTCAGCGTTCAGCTCGTACATGGTGTAGTCAGTGGTGTCCATGAACGTGTAGGTGTCGCCGCTGATGAAGGACAGGGTCGCTTCTTTGCGGTCGAGGATCACGTCGTCCAGTTTGTCGTCGGCGCTGTAAACGATCTCGGTCTTGTAACCGGTCAGCAGGTTCTTCAGCTTGGTCTTCATGATTGCGCTGTTACGACCAGACTTGGTGAACTCAGCTTTCTGAACCAGCCAAGGGTCGTTTTCGAGACGGATCACTGTACCGGGTTTCAGTTCTTTACCAGTTTTCATTGCATATATCCGAAATTTGGATGGGATTTACAAAATTCAAGGTGGCGTATCATATCCAACTTTCATAAAACTGTACCAGCGCCGTCGCAAGATCAGCCTGCAAGCCTTGTTCCAGACACCACGATTGCGCGTGCTGGCTCACCTCCGGCCAGTGTTCCAGCAGCATTTTCCACGGCTGTGCCATATCGCCATCCGTGTTCCAGGCTTGCCAGAGCGCGATCAGTGCAGCCTTGGCGGCCGGGGATAACGCCTCGGTATAGAGCGCCAGGAATGCATCGAGCTTGTCCAGGTGGATGTCTTCGTCCTGCCGATAGATGTGCCACAACAGCGGACGCCCGGCCCACTGGGCGCGCACGAACGAGTCTTCACCGCGCACCGCGTTGAACTCGCAACTCCACAGCAGACGGTCATATTGTTCCTGGCGCACGAACGGCAGCACCTGCACCGTCAGTCCCTCGCGCACGTGGATATCGCCCGCTACCAGTCCCTCAATGCCCAACCAGTGCTGCACATCACCCAGAATTCGCCCTTCCGGAACCAACAGATGAGTGGCGCGCCCGTCCGTCGCCAACACGTCCAGCCAACTGGCTAGCCCTGCATTTTCATAGGCGAACAGCGACATCAAACGCGCGCCAGGCGCAGGAAACACGCCCAAGGATTGCAAGAATTGCTGCTGCGCAGCGCTATCTTGCTGAAACGCCTGACGCTGCTCCAACAGGCCCGCCTCACGCAACAAGCCGCCGGTTCCCACACGAAAACCAGGAAAGAAGAAGTACTTCTGCACGCCCTTGAACTTCACCGATGGCAGGCGATGACACCCCACCACCCAGTCTTCGGCGCTGAGATAATCCAGGTTCATCCACAACGGCGTACGTTCGCGCGCGGCCATGGCTTCCATATAGTCCGGAGGCAGTTGGCAGGCGAATGCCGCAATGACCACATCGGCGGACGCGGTCCCGGGCCATTCGGCCGGCCAGTGCCGCACTTCAACGCCCTCCTGCCATTGTGCATCCCGCTGCACATCAATTTCCGGACACATGCGCTCGAAGGCCCGCAGGTCATCAACCCACAAGCGCACGTCACAACCGTGCTCCATCACCAATTGCCGGGCCAGGCGCCAGGTCACGCCGATGTCGCCGTAGTTGTCGACGACGCTGCAAAAAATATCCCAGCGGGCTTTCATTCCGGGCTCCAACGATCAAAGGCTCGATTGTCCGCATAAATGCACCGATGCAGAAGGCTTGATCGCGATTATTCTGCACGGTGGCTGTGCGACAATCGCCGCCACGCCGCAAATGCCTGCCAGGAGGCCGTCATGTCTGATCGTCCGTTGTCGCTGTTCAAGCTCAGTGTCGCTATCGCGTTTGGCGTCTGGCTGGGGTTTGTCGCCATCGTGCTGAGCACCTGGCTGGCGTCTCGCTACCTGTTCCCGCAAAGCCTGGCACCGGTGGCCCAGGCGGTGCAGCAATTGGGCAAGCCCGCGGTTGCGCCAGCCGAGCCGCCGAACCGGATGTTCGAGCAGTATCAGCAGAACCTGCAAAAGCAGGAACAACAGCAAGCCCTGGACCAGGCCCGCAGCAATGCGCGTAACCTGTCCAACCCCAAATGCCAGTTCTGGCTGCAACAGGACCAGAACGCCCCCAACGAAAAGACCCGAGCCAATGTCCTGCAATTCTGCGATTGATGACCATGAATAAACACGCCGTCCTCCAGTTGATCCTGGAACAGCTAAGCGTCGACCTCGATATCGCCCAACGCGCCGCGCAGACCGCCTACGAAACCGCGACCCACGAAGAAAACATCGCGGAAAACAAGTACGACACGCTGGGGTTGGAAGCTTCCTATCTCGCCGCCGGGCAGGCCAAGCGCGTCGAGGAGATCAAGCAGGCACTGACGCTGTGCCAGAACCTGCAACTGCGGGCCTACGATGATCAGCGGGGAATCGAAATGGGCGCACTCGTGGGGCTGGAAGACGAGAATGGCCGCCAGCAATGGCTGTTCCTGGCGCCTGATGCAGCGGGCTTGAAGGTGGACGTGGTGGGGCAACCGGTGACCGTCATCACCCCACGCTCGCCCCTGGGCAAAGGCCTGCTGGGCAAGTTCGAAGGGGATGAGGTCGAGATTCTGGTGGCGGGCGCCCGGCAGTTTTTTGCGATTACCGAGGCCAAATAATGATCCCCTGTAGGAGCCGGCTTGCCGGCGATGGCGGTGTGACAGGCAATTTATTTGCCAGCCATGCCATCGTCATCGCCAGCAAGCCGGCGCCTGCAAGGTGTTATCAGTGGACAGGCAGTTCAACGCCGTCGAACAGCTCTTCCAGCTCTTGCTTGTTGTGGCACTGGATCGCCTTAGCCATGACTTCACGGGTCAGGTGCGGCGCAAACTTCTCGATGAAATCGCACATAAAGCCACGCAAGAACGTGCCACGGCGGAAACCGATCTTGGTCACGCTGGATTCGAACAGTTCGCTGGCATCAAGCACCACCAGGTCTTTGTCGAGGTTGGTGTCGACCGCCATCTTGGCGACGATACCCACGCCCAGCCCCAGGCGTACATAGGTCTTGATCACGTCAGCGTCGGCAGCGGTGAACACCACTTTGGGCGTCAGGCCGCGATGGCTGAAGGCTTCGTCGAGCTTGGAGCGGCCGGTGAAACCGAACACGTAGGTCACGATCGGGTATTCAGCCAGGGCTTCCAGGGTCAGCTTCGGCAGCTTGGCCAATGGGTGGCCTTGCGGCACGACCACGCAACGGTTCCAGCGGTAGCACGGCATCATCACCAAGTCGCCGAACAGCTCCAGCGCTTCGGTGGCAATGGCGAAATCCACGGTGCCGTCAGCGGCCATCTCGGCGATCTGCATCGGCGAACCCTGGTGCATGTGCAGCGCAACATCCGGGTACTGCTTGATGAAATCACGGATCACCGGCGGTAACGCATAACGCGCCTGGGTGTGGGTAGTGGCGATGGACAGGGTGCCTTTCTTCTCGTTGGAGAATTCCTGGGCGATCTGCTTGATGCTTTCGACTTTGCGCAGGATCTCACCAGCGGTGGTGATGATGCGCTCACCGGCCGGGGTGACGCGGGTCAAGTGCTTGCCGCTGCGCGCGAACACTTCAACACCCAGCTCGTCTTCGAGCAGGCGGATCTGCTTGCTGATACCGGGTTGCGAGGTGTAGAGGCTTTGAGCGGTAGCGGAAACGTTGAGGTCGTGGTGCGCCACTTCCCAGATGTAGCGCAGTTGTTGAAGCTTCATATGTATCCCTCAAAGCAGATAGACGCCACGGGTATCAGCGACGGTATATAACTATATTAAAGGTTAGACGGATAAATCTAGAACTTTTTATCGTTTATTACCATTCATATATCGTCGCTGCGCCGGCGCTGCAGCGAAGGCACCAGGTACACCGGCACCGTAGACAACTGCAGCACCCGCGCGGCCGTGCGCCCCAGCGGTGTGGCGGCCGCCGTCGCGTGGCTATGACTACCTACGATCAGCAGGTCGACGGAAAGTTTGCGCAGTTGGTCGAGAATCACTTCGCACGGGTCCCCCTGAATCACCCGCACCGAACGGATCAGCTTCAAGTCTTGCTCCCCCTCCCCCAACTCCTCGCGAAAACTGTCCAGCACCCGCTGCTCGATCGTCGCCATGACGGTGGTCAGCCCCTGAGTCTGCCATTCGCTCAAAGCCTTCTCATCAAGGTAGCTCTGCAACACCGATTCGGCGAACAGCCCGATCGGCTCGACCACATGAATCACGTACAGATCCGCCTTGAACGTTCGCGCCAGCGCCAGGGCATGTTGCATTACATAAGGCGCATACAGACCCAAGTCTGTCGCGTACAGCATCGAACGGATCATAGAACCCCCTGGAAGGCCAGGACGGCGGAGATGAAATGAGCTTAGCAGCGCCTCGCCGAGTTCGACTGACTTAGCGCTACGACTGGATCTTCAACTCGTTGCTGATGCCATGGGGCACATGCCCGGTGGCGACCACCTCCCTGGCTTTCTCGCAATGACCGGCCTGGTCATCGAAAAACACGTCGGCGGCGAATGCCTCCAGGAAGGCCGATTTTTCCAGCCCTCCAAGAAACAGAGATTCGTCCAGGCGGATGTCCCATTCGCGCAACGTGCGAATCACCCGCTCATGGGACGGCGCCGAGCGTGCCGTCACCAGTGCGGTGCGGATCGGGCAGGCCTCGTCGGGGAACTCACGCTGCAACAGGTTGAGCGCTGCCAGGAATCCCTTGAACGGACCACCGTGCAAAGGCTGGCGCGCCGATTCTCGCTCGCTTGCCTGGAATGCGGCCAATCCACCCTCTTGGTAGACACGCTCAGACTCGTCGGAAAACAGCACCGCATCGCCATCGAACGCAATCCGCAGTTCCTCACTCGATGCCCGGCGTGCGCCGCCTGACAGGATCGTCGCCGCAGCGAAACCGGCGTCCAGTGCACTGCGCACATCTTCAGCGTGGGTGGATAGAAACAGGTGACAACCAAAGGCGGCGAGATAAGGATAGGGACTACGGCCGCCAACGAACGCAGCGCGGGAAATATCCAGGCCGTAATGCTGGATCGAATTGAACACGCGCAGCCCGGTGTCGGCGCTGTTGCGCGACACCAGCACCACTTCGACCCGCGCACGGCCCAGGCTGGCGTTGAGGCTGAGCAGCTTTTTGACCAGCGGGAAGGCGTCACCGGGTTCGAGGGTTTCCTCCTCGTGATCGATCTGGTACTTGCGGTAAGCCTCGACGCCTTGCGCGAGGTAGACCTTGTGGCTGTCACTGAGGTCGAACAGCGCCCGTGACGAAATCGCCAGCACCAGCTTGTCGCCCAATCCCTTCGCCATCGCGCTTCCCTCCGACTCAGCGGTTATGCCGATCAATAAAACTCAAGGCCTGGTAAAGCGCCTGCATGCGCGGCAGCTCGCAACCGGCAGCCTTGGCGGCGGCCAATGGTCGAGCATAGATGGCGGCCAGCTCCAGGGGACGTTTGTGCACGTGGTCGTGGTACATGCTTGGCAGGTAGTCATCCATGGTCTCGGTCATGGCGAACATCTGCTCAGCGTAGCTCGCAGGAATTTCATGGCCGCAGGCGTGAGCGCCCCGTACCACTTCAGCCATCAACGCCTGGATCAGTTCACGGCTGGACTCGTCCGCCATCATTGCGGTCGTGCCCGTGCCCAGTAAGACAGAGAGACCGTTATAAGGCACGTTCCACACCAGCTTGTGCCAGCGCGCCTGGTGCACGTTGGCCATGGCCTGGGACTCGATACCTGCCGTGTGAAACAGCGCGGCGCCCTCTTCGACAATCGCTTTCTGCCGGGACTCATCGTTGGCCGCCGTGCCGCTGTGATAACCGAGATTGACCCGGCCCAGTGCCTGATGTTCAACGACGCCAGGGCCGGAGCGGTGCACGCCGATATAACACAGCCCGCCCAGCAGGTGCAGCGAGGGCGGCAGGTGCTCACGCAGGCTGTCTTCCACATCCAGGCCGTTCTGCAACAGCACCACCTTGGCATCCGGTGCCGCGACCTGGGCGATGGTCGGGGCCAGGTCGACATTGCCGGTGGACTTGGTGCCTACCAATAGCCAGTCGCACGGCGGCATGTCGGCAGCGCGGGCGTAGGCTTGCACCGGGTGCAAATGCAGTGCCCCGTGCACGGTGCTGTTGAGATGCAAACCGTGTTCGCTGACCGCCGCATATTCGCTGCGCAACAGAAAGTGCACGTCGAACCCGGCACGCGCCAGCATCAAGCCATAGAACCCACCGATGGCGCCGGTGCCGATGATGCCAATGCGGGGTGACTTGAGTGCAACTGCGGTCATGGCAAATCCTCTGGTGTACGGGTGAGTGCCTGGTTCAGGACCTCAACAAGGTCGGAGTGTGTAAGACGCGTCTGTAATTGCCCCAGGAACTGACCCTCGCACACGAGGAACAACGCGGGCAAATGAAAGATCTGGTAGCGTTCGACCGCACCGCCGTTGTGCCCGGCGTCCACCCAGCACACCCGGTCCACCGGCAACTGCCAGCCAGGCAATTGCTGGCGTGCCCAACGGCAACTGGAACACCCTACACTGGTGAACACCACGAGCGAAATACCTGGCAATCCCAGCAATTGCTGGTCAATATCCAGGTCGGTCAATTCCAGTTCCTTCACTATACTGCTGCCACCGCCGTCAATTGGACGGTGCTCGGAGTCCGTGTACATGGGTCGTTTTTTACCTCACCCTGATGATGTCGCTGTCGAGTTAATCCAACGTCCCTCACCTGCCATCCCCCGCCAACGCCTGCACACTATCGGCCTGGGCGGTATAGCCTGCCAATGGCCGCGCGCCTGGCGCGAAGGCACGGCGGTTGATCTGCTCATCCCGTCATTGGGCGCCAGTGCGCGCTATCCGGGCTATGTGGCGTGGTGCCGCAAGGTGGAAAACGGCTACCGCGTCGGTGTGTCGTTTACCGATGAACATGCCCTGTTCGGCGCGCGAATGGGTGAGCAAGCATGCCGGATGGAGCGCTATTGCCGCCAGCATGAAGACGCCGAGCCGACCCCCGAGCAACTCGAAGCCCTGGCCCGCGAGTGGGTCTCGCGCCATGCCGGCGAGTTCTCCCATGAGGCCTTTGTGGCGCCAGCACTGGATTAAAGCGGGTTTTGCCCATTGTCGCGGGCCCGTGTTACGCGCTAAGGTTCCTCCCCCCTGCATTCAAATCATGCTGTGCTCCGCCGCACGGGGATGGCTGGCGGCCGGCACCCGTGACCCTGACGAGTAACACGATGGCTGATTTACCGATCAATGACCTTAACGTCGAATCCAACGAGACCCTGATCACACCCGATCAGCTCAAGCGCGAAATCCCCCTGAGCGACGCTGCCCTGCAGACCGTCACCAAGGGCCGCGAAGTCATCCGTGACATTCTCGACGGCACCGACCACCGCCTCTTCGTCGTCATCGGGCCTTGCTCGATCCACGACCTCAAGGCCGCCCACGAATACGCCGAGCGCCTCAAGGTACTGGCGGCTGAAGTGTCCGATACCTTGTACCTGGTGATGCGCGTCTACTTCGAAAAACCGCGCACCACCGTCGGCTGGAAAGGCTTGATCAACGACCCGTACCTGGACGACTCGTTCAAGATCCAGGATGGCTTGCACATCGGTCGCCAGCTGTTGCTGGATCTGGCTGAAATGGGCCTGCCGACCGCCACCGAAGCGCTTGACCCGATCTCCCCGCAATACCTGCAGGACCTGATCAGCTGGTCGGCCATTGGTGCGCGCACCACCGAATCCCAGACCCACCGCGAAATGGCCTCCGGCCTGTCGTCGGCCGTTGGCTTCAAGAATGGCACCGACGGCGGCCTGACCGTGGCGATCAACGCCCTGCAATCGGTCTCTAGCCCGCACCGCTTCCTGGGGATCAACCAGGAAGGTGGCGTGTCCATCGTCACCACCAAGGGCAACGCCTACGGTCACGTGGTATTGCGCGGCGGCAACGGCAAGCCCAACTATGACTCAGTCAGCGTTGCGCTGTGCGAGCAGGCGTTGAACAAGGCCAAGATCAAACCGAACATCATGGTCGACTGCAGCCACGCCAACTCCAACAAGGACCCGGCCCTGCAACCGCTGGTGATGGAGAACGTCGCCAACCAGATTCTGGAAGGCAACCAGTCGATCATCGGCCTGATGGTCGAGAGCCACCTGAACTGGGGTTGCCAGGCGATTCCAAAAGACCTGGCCGACTTGCAGTACGGCGTGTCGATCACCGATGCCTGCATCGACTGGTCCGCCACCGAAAACACCCTGCGCAGCATGCACGCCAAGCTCAAGGACGTTTTGCCCAAGCGCAAACGCACCTGAGTACACACTGCGCACACAAAAACGCCGGGCAAAGCCCGGCGTTTTTCAGGGTGCTGTCTTAAGCCTTACAGCTTCGCGGCATGGCGCTGGTGGCGCTCCATGTAGCGTTCGACATAAGAGCACGAAGGGATCACCGTGTAGCCGGCCTCTTCGGCGAACTTCAGGGCTTCCTCGGTCAATGCCGCTGCAATGCCACGGCCTCGCAGTGCGTTGGGCACGAAGGTCCGATAGATATCCAGGGTCTGTTTACCGAGGTCCATATAGGTCAGATAGGCACGATGACCGTCCACATTGGTCTCGAACTGATGACCAGCCTGGTCATGGTGGATGGACAACGCCTCGCTCATCACTACTCCTCGCGGGTCTTGTATTGCGACCCCTACCTTACCGATGTTTTTCCGGCGAAGGAACATCTACGCCACCCCGTGCCGGTTCCGACAACGAGAAAACCTATAGCGCTCACAACCAGCACGTAGGGAATAGTAGGCACCATTACTGCAATAGCTCAAGGCGCGCTTGTCATCCCCTGCCGCTGGAGGTTACAGAAAGGGCTTCGATCAACCGATGACCGATAGCCTGAACATTGCCGGCAGTTGAAGCTTGAGACGAACTGCCGCTCTTAAAGTCACCTCTACATGCGCAAAAGATGCCAGCTGAGGTAAAGCCAAGCCGAAGCTAAGTGTCAACGCCGATATATAATTCTTCACCTGTTTAGCCGGCCTAACACATGCTGGCCGGACCTTTCAGGCTGGATCCAGTTCCCGGAAAAATGAAAAAAATTGGACGGTTTTTATACAAACCTCCAAAAGATTAGCCAAAATAGATTCGGCGCAAGAATTTTTTTTGCTTCTTGCGCTACGTCAGTTTACTTACTACAAGTAATGAGTAGTATGTACGCCGGCTATCAGCTCACTCTGAGAAAGTAGCCATTTAATAGAAAGTCCTTGAAGGGGAACACGATGAACAACGTTCTGAAATTCTCTGCTCTGGCTCTGGCCGCAGTTCTGGCTACCGGTTGCAGCAGCGTCTCCAAAGAAACCGAAGCTCGTCTGACTGCAACTGAAGACGCAGCAGCTCGCTCCCAGGCTCGTGCAGACGAAGCCTACCGTAAAGCTGATGAAGCTCTGGCTGCTGCTCAAAAAGCACAACAGACTGCTGACGAAGCTAACGAGCGCGCTCTGCGCATGCTTGAAAAAGCTAGCCGCAAGTAATAATCCCTCGGGGTTGTTATCAAGCCGATCCATTTATGGATCGGCTTTTTTATTGCCCAAGGTTTTGTACCTGAACCGCGGGCAATAAAAAGCCCGCCGTAGCGGGCTGTTAATCGAACAGCGTTACTGCTGCAGGTCGATCGGCGCGCTGGCTGCGACCGAAGCTGCACCCGGCACACCGATTTCCGTGGGCAACCCGTCTTCCGCCGCGACCACATCACGCACCTGGTCCCAGTTGACCCGCAGGTTATTGGCCAGGTCTTCACGCTTGAGCAGCGCGTTGATGACGGCCGTGTGCTTGTCGACCACCGACGGTGTGCCATCGTCGTTCAGCGGCGTATGCGCTTCCAGATACACCTTGCCACCACTGCTGCCGAACTTGTACGCGTCGTTGATGATGCGCACCGACGTACCGACCGGCACCATGCCCGCCATTTCCAGCACATTGTTGTTGAACATGCGGAAGCAGCCGTGGCTTGTACGCGTGCCGATACCAAATTTCATGTTGGAACCGTGGATCAGGTAACCCGGCGTGCCCAGGGTGAACTTGAACGGCCCCAACGGGTTGTCCGGACCGGCAGGCACCACGTTGGGCAACGGGTCGCCATTGGCGGCGTGCTCGGCCTTGATCGAGGCGGGTGGCGTCCAGGTCGGGTTGGGGGTCTTGGCGATGATGCTGGTGTGGGCGATCGGCGAGCCCCAACCCTCACGGCCAATACCCAGCGGGAAGGTGTAGACCACGTTCTGCCCTTTCGGGAAGTAGTAGAGCCGGTACTCCGCCAGGTTGATCACAATGCCTTCACGCGGGCCGGGCGGCAGGATGAAGCGGGTCGGCAATACAATTTCGGTACCGGCGCCGGGCAACCAGGCGTCCACGCCGGGGTTGGCCGCGACCATCTCCGAATAGCCCAGGTCATAGGTGGTGCCAAGGTCGGCAAAGGTGTCTTCGTACTTGGCCTTGATCACCTGGACCTGACCGACGATATCTTCACCTGGCGGCGGCAAAGGCAACTGCAAGGCTGCTGCCGAACCTGCGGCGCAAAGGGCAGCAAGAGACAGGCAGCAGGTAACGACGGAAAGGCGCGACAACATCCGGAAAATCCTTCGCAGAACGACGGGTAGGGAAAAATTGATTGTATACGCGAAGCGAACTTCAAGCACCACGCGGGCGGCGTTACAGCTCGAAGCGCAGCTCCGGCCAGATCGGCGGCGTACCGCGTTTCTGAGACTCGAGAATCGCCCTGCACAGCGGGCACAGGCGTTGGTCCTGGAAGATCGAGCGATCCACCGATGACCAGCGCGGCTGGGCCGGCAGCAACGTCCCGCAGAGCGTGCGGTCAATCGAGCCACCCAGCTCCAATTGACGCGCGACCAGATGCACCCGGACTTCCTGGCAGGCGAACAGATCCAACTGCTCGTCAGGCTCGATCAGTTGGTAGTTGAACAGGGACCAGGCAGGACGCGACATCGGGGGCTCCAGATCGGGGGGGCGCCACCTTAGCCGAAAGCCTGCCGGTAGAAAAGCGTCATAGCAGCGGTTTTAGCGTCGGCCAGACATTTTCCAGCAACTTGCCCTGGGCGCCGACGGCCGGGTGCAATCCATCAGCCTGCATCAACTCCGGATGACCACCGATGCCGTCCAGGAAAAACGGCACCAGCGGCACGTCTTTCTCCTTGGCCAGGGTGCCATAGACTTCGGCAAAGGCGTTGGTGTAGCGCGGGCCATAATTGGGTGGCAGCTGCATCCCCAGCAACAGCACCTTGGCACCGATGGCTTTGGAGCGGTCGATCATCGAAGCAAGATTTTGTTGCAATTGCGCCGGTGGCTGACCCCGCAGGCCATCGTTGCCGCCCAACTCGATGATCACGACTTCGGGTTTATGCTCTGCAAGTGCCGCCGGCAGCCGCGCCAGGCCTCCGGCACTGGTGTCACCGCTGATGGACGCGTTGACCACTTTATCGTCGAAACCTTCCTGCTTGAGCCGTTGCTCGAGCAGTGCGACCCACCCTTTGCGGGTATCCAGGCCGAAACCGGCACTGATACTATCGCCAACGATCAGGACTGTACCCGCCGCTGCGTTCTGGGCCATGCACATCAAGGCCAGGCCAGCACTCAAAAACCACATTCGCATCGGATTCTCCATGGGCGCAAGCATTCTCACCGCGCGGAACCTTAGCAAAGTGGTTCCCAGCGCGGAAGGTGAACTGACTATCCTGCACGAACTGAGCCTGGAACTGAACAAGGGCGACAGCCTGGCCATCGTCGGCAGTTCCGGTTCCGGCAAATCCACCCTCCTCGGCCTTCTGGCCGGCCTCGACCTGCCCAGCAGCGGTGAAGTCACCCTCGCCGGCCAAGCCTTGAGTACCCTCGATGAAGACCAGCGCGCACGCATCCGTGCCGAGCACGTCGGCTTCGTCTTTCAATCCTTCCAATTGCTCGACAGCCTCAACGCCCTGGAAAACGTCATGCTGCCGCTGGAGCTGGACGGTCGCAAAGACGCCCGCGAGCGCGCCAGACACCTGCTTGAGCGTGTAGGCCTGGGCCAACGCCTGACCCACTCGCCGCGCCAACTTTCCGGTGGCGAACAACAACGGGTGGCAATTGCCCGTGCCTTTGCCGCCGAACCGGACGTGCTGTTTGCCGATGAACCCACCGGCAACCTCGACAGCCACACCGGCGAGCGCATCAGCGACCTGCTGTTCGAACTCAATAAAGAGAGCGGCACGACCCTGGTGCTGGTCACCCACGACGAGCGCCTGGCCCACCGTTGCCGACGCCTGATCCGCCTTGAAGCCGGCCTGATGGTCGCACCCCTGGAGCCTTGATGGCACGTTTGCCGCTGTTGCGCCTGTTCAGCCTTGCCATGCGCCAATTGCTGCGCGACGCCCGCGCCGGTGAATTGCGCGTGCTGTTTTTCGCCTTGCTGGTGGCTGTGGCCGCCAGCACGGCCATCGGTTATTTCGGGGCGCGTCTCAACGGCGCCATGCTGTTGCGCGCCACCGAGTTCCTTGGGGCCGACCTGGTGCTGGAGGGCAGTTCGCCCGCACGCCCCGAGCAAATCAAATCCGGGACCGAGCTGGGCCTGGATCACGCACGCATCGTCGAGTTCTCCAGTGTGATCGCTGCCGACAGCGGCATTCAGCTGTCGAGCATCAAGGCCGTCAACGAGCAGTACCCGCTGCGTGGAGAACTGAAAAGCGCCGCCGAACCCTATGGGGCCGAAACGCCCGGCGGCGGCCCCAAGCCCGGCGAAGCCTGGGTGGAAGCACGGCTGCTGACTGCGCTGAACCTGAAGGTCGGCGACAGCATCGATGTCGGCATGAAAACCCTACGCCTTGCGCGCATCCTCACCTATGAGCCCGACCGAGCCGGCAACTTCTACAGCCTCACGCCACGGGTGATGATCAACCTGTCGGACCTGGACGCCACCGGCGTGGTCCAGCCAGGCAGTCGCGTGAGCTACCGCGAACTGTGGCGCGCCCCCCAGGGCAGCACGGCGCTGCAAACCTACCGCGACCTGGTCAAGCCGGGGCTTGCTGCCAACCAGCGCCTGCAGGATTCGCGCGATGGCAACCAGCAAATCGGCGGCGCTCTGGGCAAGGCCGAGCGCTACCTGAACATGGCCAGCCTGGTTGCGGTGCTGCTGGCCGGTGTGGCGGTGGCATTGTCCGCCAACCGCTTTGCCAGCCGTCGCTTCGATGCCAGTGCCTTGTTGCGCTGCCTCGGGCTGTCACGACGCGAAGCTATGCTGCTGTTCAGCCTGCAACTGGCCGTACTGGGCCTGCTGGCGAGTCTCGCCGGCGCGCTGCTGGGCTGGCTGGCGCAATTTGGCCTGTTCTACTTCCTGCATGATTTGCTGCCCGCTGATGTGCCACCAGGTGGGCTGCTGCCCGCCGTCGCGGGCATCGGCACCGGGCTGGTCGCCCTCGCCGGCTTTGCCCTGCCGCCACTGGCTGCGCTGGGCCGCGTGCCACCGTTGCGCGTGTTGCGTCGCGACCTGCTGCCGATCCCGTCCAGCACCTGGATGGTCTACGGTGCGGCATTGTTCGCCCTGGGCCTGATCATGTGGCGCCTGAGCCTCGACCTGGTGCTGACCTTCGCGCTTCTGGGCGGCGGTGTCATCGCTGCGCTGATACTGGGTGGCTTGCTCCTGCTGCTGTTGCAAAGCTTGCGGCGGCTGCTGGCGCGTGCGTCCCTGCCGTGGCGCCTGGGCCTTGGCCAGTTGTTGCGCCACCCACTGGCAGCAGCCGGTCAATCCCTGGCGTTTGGGCTGATCTTGTTATCCATGGGTTTGATTGCCTTGTTGCGCGGCGAACTGCTCGACACCTGGCAGAACCAGTTGCCGAAGGATGCGCCCAACTATTTCGCCCTGAATATACTGCCGGCCGACAAGGACGCCTTTGGTGCCCGCTTGCTGGAAGTGCAAGCGCAATCAGCGCCACTGTATCCGGTGGTGCCGGGCCGGTTGATCAGCATCAACGGCGCGCCGGTGCAGGAAATCGTCAGCAAGGACTCCAGCGGCGACCGCGCCGTCCAGCGTGACTTGAGCCTGACGTGGGCTGCGGACTTGCCGCCAGGCAACGTCCTGACTGCTGGTTCCTGGTGGTCGCAGCAACCGGGCGATGGAGTACCAGGCGTGTCGGTAGAAGCCAAGGTTGCCGAGAGCCTGAAGCTCAAGCTCGACGATCACCTGGTCTTTACCGTTGGCGGGGAAAACCGCGAAGCGCGGGTAACCAGCCTGCGCACCATCAACTGGGACAACTTCCAGCCCAACTTCTTCATGATCTTCCAGCCGGGTACCCTGAAGGACCTGCCGGCCACTTACCTCACCAGCTTCTACCTGGCGCCAGGCCATGACCAACAGATCGTCGACCTCTCCCGGGCCTTCCCGGCGGTGACTATCCTGCAGGTCGAGGCATTGCTCGAACAGCTGCGCAGCATCCTCGCCCAGGTGACCCTGGCAGTAGAGTATGTGCTGCTGTTTGTGCTGGCCGCCGGGATGGCCGTGCTGTTCTCGGGCTTGCAAGCCACCCTGGACGAACGGATTCGCCAGGGCGCGCTGTTACGGGCGCTGGGTGCCGAACGCAAGCTGCTGGTCAAGGCGCGGCGCATCGAGTTCGGCTTGCTGGGGGCGGTCAGCGGCTTGCTGGCAGCATTGGGCACGGAGCTGGTAACACTGGTGTTGTACCGCTACGCCTTTGACCTGGCCTGGCAACCTCACCCATGGCTGTTGCTGCTGCCTGTGATCGGAGCGGTGCTGATCGGCGGAGCCGGTGTATTCGGTACACGCCGAGCGCTGAACGCCAGCCCGTTGACGGTGCTGCGCGAAGGCTGAAACGACGATGGCCCGCGCACTGTCCGGTGCGCGGGCCATCAATGGTTACTTCACATACTCGATACCGGTGATCCACCAGCACACTTCCCCGCCTGGGGTCTGCACAATGGCCTCATCGTCTACCTCCTTGCGCAGCAAGGCCCTGGCCATGGGCGAATCGATGGAGATGTAATCCATCCGGTCGTAAATCTCGTCATACCCGACGATGCGAAAGCGCTTGGTCTCGCCCGCCTCGTTTTCAATATCGACCCACGCACCGAAGAACACCTTGCCCTCCTGCTCGGGCATGTACTCCACAACCCGCATGTCTTCCAGGCGCTTGCGCAGGTAGCGCACCCGCCGATCAATCTCGCGCAGCAGTTTCTTGTTGTACTGGTAATCGGCGTTTTCACTGCGATCCCCCAGGGACGCCGCCCAAGTCACCTTGCGGGTAGTGTCCGGGCGCTTTTCCCGCCACAGGTAATCCAGCTCTTTTTTCAGCGCTTCATGACCTTCTTTGGTAATCAGCTTGGTACTCAAACGCTTGCATCCCCAGGCAAAGTCCAACGGTGCCGATCCGCCAAGGCTTCATGCCCTGGCGTCGGCTGGTTGAGTCGATGATAAATGAACCACGCAAAGTAGCCAGTTCAGTGAGCCATTCGCCGCCCCCCCTCAACCTTCCAGGGACTGATCCAACTCTGCGAGTACACCTCGCAGGCTCGATTGCAGCTGCGACAGGTGGGCCGTCATCCGCGCCTGTTCCTGGGTTTTCTGGCTGACCTCCAACGCTCGCGTATCCAATGTGGCAGCACGTTGGTCCAGCTCACGGCTGCGCTCATCCATCGTGCCTTGCTCCTGTCGCAGCCTCGCGTGCCACTGCTCGAGCATCGACTCACGCTCTGTTATCGCAAGCTTCTGGTGTGTCAGCTCCTGGGCAACCCGGGCAAGATTGGTCAGCGTACTGTCCACCTCGACCAACGAGGCATGGTCCATCTGCGCGTGAACGACCGGCTGCACGGGCGGTGCCACTACGGCGCACTGCGGGATGACTTCAACAGGCGGATCTGGAAGTGGCTGCTCCACAGGCTGCGGCGGATCGACATCTTTGGGGGGCGAGGTCATTTGCGACGAGAAACGAATGGACGGCACGATCAATGAAGCACTTTCGATAGCCGGCAGCACAGGGGCAGACATGCCCAAGGTAATCACTTTCATCACCAGGGCTTTCTTGATGATCACCGAGTGATGGTCTTCAGGCCTGGCAGGTGGCAACTTGCAGCCCTTCAAATCAATGAAGTGATACGGGACCGATGCCTCCACACCTCCCGCTTTAGCACCTGATCCTGCCGCCACCATCAGGATTTGTTTAAACACATGCATGGCCGCCTGCAGGTCTTCCTTGGCGTCCACACCACTCAAGAAATACCGATCGTGTTTTTTGCGCAACGCAGCAATGTAGACCCTGGAACTCCCTGGCTCCATTTCCTCATCCAGGCTGTAGACAAGAAAATTGGACGCGGCTTGAGCAACAGCGAACCCACAGAGCAATGCACCGTTGACGGGCGCATCCTGACCGCCACGTTCAAGAACAAGGGTACGTAGAAGCATCATGATAGACAGGCCTCACTATAAAAAGAACAACATCACATAAACATTCGATAAACAGCCAACCAGTAATAAGCATCAGAACAAAACAATTGTTTCAGCGAACAATCAAGCCAAGCGTAGGATTTGCCTTATAAATCCAGGCGCGCATTCCCAATCAAAATAAACGAACGTACCCTCTTTTAAATCGCGCACTACTGCACGCACGCTTATGGCACCACTCAAATGCTCTACCACACTTGTTCGGTAAAATAATGATCGAAATAAGCAACCTGACAAAAACCCTGGGTAAAAAACGCATCATCAGTGAGTTGTCACTTCGTGTTAAGCATCAGGAATGCGTGGGTCTGCTGGGTGGCAGTGGTGCGGGTAAAACCACACTTCTCAATTTAATAGCTGGTGTGATGAAACCGACAGCGGGCGATATAAAGATTCAGGAATTCAATACCAGGCTTCATCCACTTCAAGTAAAAAAGCGCATTGGCTATCAACGTGAAACGGCACTTTGCCACCCCACAATGTCAGTCAACAGCTTTCTCAACTTCATTGCCTCCCTGCACGGGCTCAGGGGCGCTGAAAAACGCCGTCGCATTGACCTTGCGGCTTCACGCCTGGCACTTTGGCCCGTGCTGGATTACCCCATCGATACCCTTCCGATGGGACTGAAACGCAAGGTGGCCATAGCCCAGGCCATCCTTCATGATCCCGACGTGCTACTGCTTGACGATCCAACCGCAGGGCTCGCGCCCGATCAACAAAACAAGCTCATCGCGCTTATCCGATCCCTGGCCGAAGAGATGGCCGTCATCGTCACCTCCCGCCAAGGTGATGAGTTGGCCACCGTGTGCACCCGCGCGCTAGTCCTTGCAGGTGGACACCTGGTTGCCGATGCTCCGTTTACTCAGTTGCAACGCACTTCTCGCCACTCCCAAGCCATCACGCTGGCCTGCGATATCCCTCTGGACCTGCTGGCATTGGCCGTCTTACCAGGCGTCGCCGGAATCGAAGTGAATCATGACGCCCCCGGAACCGTGACTGTTCTTGCGCTGCCAGGGCACGCTATCTATCTCCCCATAAATGCCCTTATCGCAAACAGAGGGTGGAACATAACAGCCGTGAACCTGGAGCCCGGGCGCGTGGGTGATGTGGTTGATCATCTGAGCCAGGGGAGCCCACTATGAAACTGACCACCCTCATTTTCAAACACCACCTCACCCGTTGCGCCTACACGCCAAGCATCTACCTGCATATCTCGGTTTTCCTGGCACTCTCCGCTGCGCTGGGATTGCTGACAAACCTTTGGCTGGACAAGGAAAGCAGTAACCTGCAAGTGTTCTTTGAATTCCACCCCTGGCTCTACTTATGGCTAATACCGGCACTGTCGATGCAGTTGTGGGCTGATGAATACAACCGAGGCTTTTCCGAACTCATACAAACGCTGCCGATGACTGCAGCAGATCAGATCGTTGGGAAGTTCCTGGCGGGCTGGACCCTCAGCGGTATTGCTTTAATCCTGACATTCCCTGTCATTATCGCTGCCAACTTATTGGGCTCCGTGGACAGCAGCGTTGTCTTTTCACAATATATAAGCAGTTGGCTGCTTGCCGGAAGCTACTTATCCGTCGGGTGTTTCGTTTGCACACTGACACATCGACGAACCCTTACTCCTATATTAACCATCAGCCTATTACTTGCCGCCACAGGACTTTCTTGTGTCCTCGATGCACTTGAGCATCAAACCCCCATCTGGTTGATAGACAGCCTGACCACCCTTGATGTGTTAATACGCTTCGGTGCTGTCGACAACGGCAAGCTTACTCTGCATGACGGCCTGTATTTCATCAGTATGATCCTGGCCTTTCTGTCCGCGGCGACTGTCACGCTTAACGCTAAAAACAGCTGACAAGGCAAGTACGCTATGCATTCCACTCTTCGCTCAGGCGCCACACTGATCGTCATCCTGTTACTGTTCCTGGCATTCAACCTGGTGTGGATCGGTAAGATTCCCAACATCCGTTGGGACTTTTCACAGCAAAAAATCCACACCCTTTCGCCTGCTGCACGCCATTTGGTCACGACACTCGAAGACCCGGTGGATTTGTACTATTTCAACGCTCAACGCCATGAAAAAACAAACAACGATGAGAAACGCTACCGCCTGCGCGTGGAAGACCTGCTCAAGGAATACGAGAAAGCGTCGTCAGGCAGGATCAACCTGCACATCATTCACCCCGCCCCTTATTCCGAAGATGCCTACAAGGCCGCGTTATTTGGCTTAGACGAGCGACACGGATTCTTCGGCCTTATCGGCACCCGTGCGGGCCACGCCGCACAACGCATAGAAGCCTTCAACAGCGATAACGAAGCGCTGCTTGAATACGAAATCGGCGACTTGCTGCATAAGCTGTCAAACCCTGAGCGCAGGTCCGTCGGCCTATTGTCCGGATCCCCCATCGATAGATCCTCCGGACGCCTGCTCGCGCAACTAACGCGGCATTTCGACCTGAAGGAGTTGGCGCCACGCCTTGAGCGCGTGCCCCAAACCCTCAAGACACTGATGGTTGCCCACCCGGAAAACCTGCCAGAAAAAGCGCTGTATGCAATCGACCAGTTTGTATTGGGCGGCGGCAAGCTGTTGATGTTTACCGACCCCATGGGCAACACACCTTCCAATGCCATGGCATCGAGAGTCAGTTCAATGCTGACCGGCTGGGGTGTGCACATGCAGATCGGAGGGACAGTCCCAGATAAAACCTTGGCTAGTCCAACCCACCTGACCTTGTCTCGCAAAATGACAAACGTAAACGACATCAGCAGTGAGAATATCAACACACTCACAGTGTCGAGCAACGGCGCTTTATCACGGGCAGAGAAAAGCCGAACCCTCTTCACCCCGCTGCTACACAGTTCAGCGTATTCAACGGTGGTGAAAGTCGGCGGCAATACGCCTATTGAGGAAGCACCTGCCCGAGTGCAACGCGCTGTGATCGCAGCGCGTATCGAGGGGCCCGCTTACTCGGCGTTTTTGGACGGCGTTGAGAGACAGCCTACCGGCCTACAGAAAGCTTCGCAGATTCATGCGGTGGTCGTTGCTGATGTCGACATGCTCAGTGACGCGCTGAATAACCCAAGCACTAACGACAACACGCAATTTGTCCTCAACATCCTGGACAACCTAGCCACACCTGCGGCACTTGCCGACATTCGTCCCCGCAGATTGGCGGATCATTCACTGCACGTGCTCGAAGCCATGCGCGCAGACGCAGCAAAAGCCTATCAGGATAAGGCTGGCGAGCTGGAACGGCGCCTTGAGCGGACGGAGCGAGAATGGCAGTTGTTGCATCCGCAAGCCATGCTGCTCGACCCGCAGTCGATCGATACCGGTATCCAGCTGCAGGCACTCAACAAGGAGCGACTGCGCCTGCCCATGGAGTTGCACAGCCTGAAAGTCGAAGCCTACGCCCAGGTACAGCGCCTGGTGCTCATCATAAAACTGACATTGATCGCGGCCGTGCCGCTGGTGCTGTGCCTGATTGCCTGGGTACTGTTTTTGTACCAGAACCGTCGTCGAACCTTACCGCGTGAAGCCTTTGATTGACCACTCAGCGACGGGCGATCAAGCCTTGACGCGCGATGCGAACCAGCTGGCCAATCACCTCATCCGCCTCACGTGCGCTGGGTGCCTGGATCACAGCAAGGTCAAAGCTGTTGTTGGCAAAGCGGGCAAGGGAGTCGCCGTCCTCGACAAATTGGATCAGGAAGGCTGAGGGGCGCCCAGTACGACGCGGCCAGCCGTCCAGGTAACGCAATAGCGTTGGCTGGTGCTTGCCACCCAGGAGAATTTTAGGATTGCGTTGAGTCAGGTCCGCGGTGATCGGGGCCAGGCGTATCAGGGGGCGTAGTGCATTCATCGTGTCGTGTCTCTGCCTCAAAAGTCTGCGGGCAGGTGAGAGGCAACACCGAACCAGCGCTTTAGCGGTATTTCGAAGCCTGCCTCTGGGTGAGTGCATGCTTCTGTCAGGACTGCATCGAGTCCCGCTGGCGCCCCGCAATTAGCTGTTTAAATCGGCGCATGAGCAGCATCCTAGAGAAGCCAATAGGCCAGTGTCAAGAATCCCGAGAGACGAAAAGGCCCGCTCATGGCGGGCCTTTTGAGGTTTTTTGGCAGGTGTCAGCCGGCGATGGCCCGGTCGGCAGACAGCTTGCCTGCCCCTTCCAGCAATACCGCCAGCGAGCCACCGAGCAAGGCCAGGGCGAATTCGTAACCGTTGTTGGCCATGAACAGACCGTTATGAATATGCACAGAGAAGATCGCCACCAGCGACAGGATGGTCAGACCCAACGCCGCAGGGCGAACCAGCAGACCAATGATCAACGCCAGGCCAGCAAAGAACTCCGTACCACCGGACAACACTGCCATCAGGGTACCTGGCGCCAGGCCGATGCTTTCCATCCACTGCGCAGTCCCTGCGAGGCCGTAGCCACCGAACCAGCCGAAGAGCTTTTGCGAACCGTGGGCGGCGAAGATGATGCCGACAAAAATGCGCATAATCGTCAGGCCATAGCCAGCGCGGGTGGACAGGATGCTTTTGATCAGTGGGCTCATGGGGATAATCCTTTTCAAAGTAGGGGTGGGTTGGCCGCTATATTAATCAGATTAAACAATGATAAAAGCCGAAAAAATGCCTAATTCATATCGACAAATACGATCACTTGCGTGAGGCAATTTTCGGCGCTGGCGGCTCCAGGGACTCCCGCTCCCGATCAAACGCCAAGTAGTACTTGTTCACGCTATTAACATAGCTGACGCCGCCCATCCCCACTTGCTCCATGGCAATACGCTCGACCTGGAAGAACCACTGATTGGGGTTCAGCCCCCGACGCCGGGCCTCCGCGCGCATGCCCTGCACGCGCTCCGGCCCCATGTTGTAGGCAGCGAGCACAAACGCCATGCGCTCACGCTCGTTCAACTTGGGGCTGGCAAAGAACTTGCGCCGGATCATCGCCAGGTAGCGCGCACCGGCCTGCACATTGCTGTCAAGACTCTCGATATTATTGACGCCCACCCGCTGCGCTGCGGACGGCGTGATCTGCATCAGGCCGGTCGGCCCGCCACTGTTGCGCGCCCCCGGGTCAAACGCCGACTCCTTGAAGGCCAGCGCCGCCAGGTTCAGCCAGTCCATCCCCTGCTCGCGGGCATGCTTCTGCAGCACCGGGCGCAGTTTTTCCAGACGCTGGCGGTCGGCACGGGCCAGTGGGTTGCGGACCTGATAGAGACGACGGTAGATGCGTTGAAAGGCCACATCCTGGTCGGACGGCGTTCGATACGTCTTGAGGAAGCGGTCGATGCTGGCCCGCAGCATCGAAGCGTCCTGACGGACAAACCAATACTCGTCGCCCGGCTCGCTGATCGCCACCTGCCGGTCAAAGCGCAGCTTGGGCAGGATCTTCGACCAGCGCTCGGCAATCGGTTTTTCAACGATAGTCAGGTGGAAGATCCCGGCTTGCACCATCTCCAGCACATCTTCGACGGCCAGCGTTGGGTCGACCCATTCCACCTTCACCGGCGGTTGTTTGTGCAGGGCGAGCTTCTGGTTGACCTGGCTGATGGCATCCGCAGCCGCACTGCCAGTGGTCAGCGCCAGCGTGCGCCCGGAAAGTTGCTCGAGCTTGGTGAAGCGGCGCTCACCCTTGACGCCCACCAGCCACAAGGGCACATCACTGGCGATCGGGTCGCTGGTGCTGATCTTGTGGGCCGCCTTCACATCCAGCAATTCACCGGGGGCTACCAAGTCGCCTTCACCACGGGCCAACGCACCGAGCAGTTGATCCTTGGCCTTGGGAATGATCTTGAGGGAAATTTCTTCGCCATCACGGGCGTGGCCGTTCAGGTATTGCTCGAACGCACGCAGCCGGTGGTATTCGATACCAATGGCCTGGCCCTGGATTTCACCGGAGCTGTTGCGGCTCTGGTTGACCAGCACACGCAACGTGCGGCTGGAGCGGATTTGCGCCAGGTCCCGCACCTTGCCGGGCTTGGTCACTTCCAGCGGCCCGTCCAGACGCGCGACCGCTGCCATGGGCAGCGATAACGTCAGGCACAACATAAGCAACGCCGAGGGTCGGATCATCCGCTCTCCGGAAAGAATACTGGCCAACGCCCTCGCGAAAAACGAGACGCTGGGTGTCAGAAACAGAGCGCTTTATGCGCTGGCAAGGCGCGCAACGGTGGCACAGGGTAAGGCACTTGGCCAACCGCAATGTCACTTGCGACGTTCAAAGACAGCTATAACTCGTTGTAGTTCTTCGATTTTCTTATAAATCTACAGCTCTGATATGCTTTCCGACCGCAGGCGGAGGTAGCACCATGCAACTCATTGATATCGGCGTCAACCTGACCAACCCCAGTTTCGACGAGAGGCACCAGGCTGTTCTCGAGCGAGCCTACGCCGCAGGCGTGCAACAATTGGTGCTCACTGGCACCAGCGTCGACGGCAGCGAACAGGCCCTGGAACTGTGCGTAAAACTCGACGAAAGCGGCCAACGCCTCTTCAGTACCGCCGGTATCCACCCTCATTCCGCCAGCGATTGGAACGGTGACAGCGCTCAACGTTTGCGCGGTTTGCTCAACGAGCCTCGCGTGCGGGCAGTGGGCGAATGCGGGCTGGATTTCAACCGTGATTTTTCCCCACGCCCGCAACAGGAAAAAGTCCTCGAAGAACACCTGGCCCTGGCCGTCGAGCTGAAGCTGCCGGTGTTTCTCCATGAGCGCGATGCCAATCAGCGCCTGCTTGAGATCCTCAAGGACTATCGCGACCACCTCACCGCCGCCGTGGTGCATTGCTTCACGGGCGAACAACAGGCGCTGTTCAGCTACCTCGACCTCGACTTGCACATCGGCATCACTGGCTGGATCTGCGACGAGCGCCGTGGGACGCATCTGCACCCATTAGTCAGGGAAATTCCCCGGGGCCGCCTGATGCTGGAAAGCGATGCCCCTTACCTGCTGCCGCGCACCCTGCGTCCCAAGCCGAAAAATGGCCGCAATGAACCGGCTTATTTGCCCGAAGTGCTGCGCGAAGTAGCGTTGCATCGCAACGAAAGCGTGGAAGACCTGGCCCGGCACAGCACCGCCAGTGCCCGCGCCTTTTTTGGGTTGCCCAACGTGGATTGATGCGGCGCATTGACCCATGTCAAAACCGGTTTACTGAGTAGCGGCACAATAATGGCACCTTGCCAATGCTGTTTCCGCTATCAGAGAAAACCTTCCATGGGTGCCTGGCTTAGCAATATCTCGCTGAAATACAAATTCTGGGCCGTGAACGCGGTCGCCTTCATCACCACGTTGCTGTTGGTGCTGTACGCCGTGCAGCTCGAGCAACAGGCTCGCAGCGATGCGTCCCAGGCCTCGGCGCAGGCTCAAGGGCGATTGCTCGCCACCTGGCCGACCGACAAAGCGCTCCCCAAGGGCGAACATTGGCTGACGTATAACCGCGGCCAAATCCCACACCTGGCCGATCAAGATCTTTCAGCCTTGAGCAGCGCCAGCGGCTGGGTCGAGCTCAACCACATGCCGTTGCTGGGTGAAAACCCGCTGCTGGGCGCTGAAGTGATCAAGCGCGCAGACGGCCAGAATGTCGCCGTGCTGGCCTACGCGCCCAGCCTGAGCCAGGTGTTCAGTGATCGCTTTGCCAACTACGCCGTGGCCGTTGCGATCCTCATGTTGGCAATGCTCGGCGCCTCACAACTGCTGATCCGTTTTCTGCTCAGCCAGCTCAATACGCTCAAGGATGTGATGCTGCACGTGGAGAAAACCGGCGACTTGTCGGCCCGTGTACCCTTGGCGTGCAAGGATGAGGTCGGCCAGATGGCCACCGCCTTTAACGCCATGCAGGCCGGCTACCAGCGGGTGGTCAGCACCGTGGCACGCACGGCTCAACAACTGGACGACGGCGCCGCACGCCTGGCCAGCAGCATGAACGAGGTGCAACACGGCATGCTCGGCCAGCAAAGCGAAACCGACCAGGCCGCCACCGCGATCAATGAGATGACGGCCACCGTCTATCACATCGCCCAGCACGCCGGCGCCACGCGTGACCTGTCCCAGACTGCCGACACCCTCGCCGGCAGCGGCCAGGAAGTGGTCACGCGCGTACAGCGCTCGATTGCCGGGCTCTCCACCGGAGTACAGCAGACCGCCGAAATGATCCAGAAACTGGCCGAAGACAGCCAGAAGATCAACGGCGTGGTCGGGGTGATCCACAGCATCGCCGAGCAGACCAACCTGCTCGCCCTCAACGCCGCCATCGAAGCCGCCCGCGCCGGAGAAATGGGCCGTGGTTTTGCCGTGGTCGCCGACGAAGTGCGCAACCTGGCCAAGCGCGTGCAAAGCTCCACCGACGAAATCACCCGCATGGTCTCGGCCCTTCAAGCCGGCACCCGCGATGCCGTGGACTTCATGCAGGAAAGCTCGTTCAAGGCCGACGATTGCGTACAACAAGCCCAGGAAGCCGGCGCCGCGCTCGCCGAAATCACCGGTGCGGTCGCGCAAATGCGTGAAAGCAACACCCAGATCGCCGTCGCCGCCGAACAGCAGAGCCACGTCGCCGAAGAGATGAACCGCGCAGTAGTGAGCATCCGTGATGTCACCGAGAATACGGTGCAGCAGACCGTGGACTCGGCGACGACCAGTAATGAGCTGGCAACGTTGGCTGGGGAATTGAGTAAAGCGATTGGGCAATTGAAGCTGTAAGACTTTTTAACCTGTAATCCATCCCCTACGCCAAAGCCTCGGTTTACCCGAGGCTTTGGCGAATCTTCCTAGCATTCCTGGCGAATAACGCCGACTTCTTTCCCCCACCAACCTCTCCAAAGTCTCTCGCCTGATCAATCAGCGCGAGGGACCGCCAATGCACTTCTCTATGAATGCCCCACTTAAAGGGGCGACCTCTTGATTCCGGTGATTGCCAAGCTGGTCTTGGACTCCATGAATGCCAAGTCGCCGGACGTAGAAAGCGTCTTTCGTGATTTCCGGGAATGTCTGAACACCTTTGACGGCTGGGCGGAGCGCTTCTGGAGTGGCTCGGCGCTGGAAGTGGAGCAGATATTCAAGGTCGGTGACGAGGTCGCACTTGTCGCCCCGGTTTCCTCCAAAGCACCAAGTCCCACTGTCGGTATGTGCAAAGCCCAGGGTTCGCTAACACTGGTGCACATGTTTGAAAGCACGCAGTTCGTGCCGATCGGCAACACGCCCGTGACGCTCCAAGCCATCGCCCCGGATGGCACCCCAATCGGCCCTCCCCTTCATCGAACCATCGGTCCCAGCGGCATTCTTGAGGTCAAGGATTGCACCCGCGATCAGCATTACCAAATCACTTTTTACCCCAACGTTTCCAAGGCGCATATCCAGGCTCTGTATGCGTCTTATCAGACGGTGATTGTGGGGCTGGAAAGCCGTCTGCGAGCGGAATGGCAGAAGACCTTCAAGCCCCAATGGGATGACTTCGCCAAAGCCACGCCTTTCGAACGCAGTGCGATGCAAGGCCTGGCGTTCTCAACCGGCATTGCCCGGGCGCTCCACCACCTCTGGGACAACGTCACGCAACTTTACGACCTGCTGTTGGACATCCGGGCCAACAGCCAGAAGTTGCTGCACTACATCAGCCAGGGCGAACTCAACGAACTGCTGAAGCTGGGCAAGGACGCGATTGCCCGGGGCTTGTTGATACTCAGTGATGAGCCGCTGCTGTTCATCTATCTGTGCGCAATCGCGGCCTGGATACGCATGCTGCCGCCGCCGGAGATGTATGAGGTGGTGGGCGAAATCACTGGCGAAGTGTTGATCAACCTGCTGCTGATCCGGGCGACCAAAGGCATGGGCGTAAAGCTGCGGCTGGGTGTTCAGGTGCTGGGCGCGATCAAGTCCGGACGGGTGCGCAAGTGGCTTGAGAGGCTGGCCGAGCAGCTTGTTGGACCTCATTTGGAAACGCATGTCGAGGTAGCTAAACCTTTGCTGCTGGGGAGTGCAGCGACGCCGATCAAGATGATCCCCGATGTGCCGTTGAAGGCCGGGGGCAATCTGGTTTCAAACCCCGTCCCGGCGGTGCGGGAAAAGGCACAACGCACGGTGTTGGTCAGGCAGGAACAGGTCGATGACGTGCCGGCGTCGGGGAAAAACCAGAACGGCGATGCGGCGACCTGCTCGGCGACTACGTGTACTAACGGTTGTCCGGTGTCGATGGTTACGGGCGAGGAATTGCTCACCCTCACCGATGGCACGCTCGATGGGATATTGCCGTTCGAGTGGACGCGGCTATATCGCACCAGCGCCGTGGAAGTGGATTGCGGGTTGGGGTTTGGCTGGAGTCATGCGCTGGCGCATCGGCTGGAAGTTTCTGGTGATTCGGTGGTGTGGACGGATCATGAGAACCGCTCGACTGAGTTTCCGCTGCCCTCCTCCGCCCGCCCTGCGATCACCAATAGTTTGGCCGAGGCGGCGATTTATCTGGGGGTTTTGCCGGATGAGTGGGTGCTGGCGCAAGGCTCGCGTTTCTACCATTTCGTTAATGGTTTTCTGACAGCCATCAGCGATGCGTATGACAACCGGCTGCGTATTTCGCGTGACTTCAGGGGGCGCATTGAGCGGGTGGATAACGGCGTCGGGCGCTCGTTGTTTCTGCGTTATTCGTTGGGCCGCATTGTTGGCGTGGACTACCAGATTCATCGGGCTGAGGGACCGGGTGAGTTTGTCTGGGTTACCGAGTACACGGTTGTTTCCTACGCCTATGACGACCTTGGCCGGCTTATGTGTGCGACCAATGCTGTCGGTGAAAGCGAGGTTTATCGCTACGACGATCAGCACGTCATTCTTGAACGCCAGCTAGCCGGTGGAGCGAGTTTTTACTGGGAGTGGGAAAGGTCTGGCAAGGCGGCGCGCTGTGTCCGGCACTGGGCCAGCTTTTCGCAGATGGACACGCGCTATGCCTGGGATGACAACGGCCAGGTCACGGTGTTTAACGCCGATGGCAGCCAGGAAGTCTATGTGCATGACGGGCGTGCGCGGCTGGTGCAGCGCATTGATCCGGACGGCGCCGAGCA
>NZ_JACAOY010000002.1 GCF_013385985.1 Pseudomonas sp. B6002
GCGGCTGGTTTCGCAGCAGCAGTTTTAGCAGCTGGCTTAGCGGCCGGTTTTGCAGCAGCAGTTTTGGCAGTTGGCTTGGCAGCAGCTTTAGCAGGTGCTTTCGCAGCAACAGCTTTTGCAGGCGTACGAGCGCCCAGCACTTTGGCTACAGCTTCCTTCACACGACCAACGCCCTGGGCCAGTTTCAGGCTTTCTTGAGCGTCTTTTTTGAGTTGGGAAATGTAGGTGCGGGTTTCAGCCTGGCGATCCTTGAGGGCGTCCAGCAGGTCCTCAAGTTCTTTGACAGCGTCTTTGGCTTTGGCTTGTGCCTTGGCCTTGCCGGCAGTGGCGGCGTCTTGCAGTTTGGTGCGGGATTTGTGCAGCTTCTCTTGCGCTTTACCGCGTTGTTTTTCCAGCTTGGCGAGCAGCTTTTCTGCATCGGCCAACGCTTGGGAACAAGCGCTTTCCAGGTGTTCGAGCAAGCTGCCCGAAAGTTGTTGGAGTAAATGCAACGGGGTATTAACAGGCTTCTGTTTGGCCGACATGGTTTACCTCCTGGCTGACGTGGGTGCGGCTCATACTAGCCCTCTGCTCTTACCGCCGCTAGGGCATGTTGACAGTATCGTTTGCGTTGCGTTGCAACGCGCGAAAATTCTTATCGATATAACGAAAAACCGCGCCACTTTTTACCCATCCACACTGGCATAATCCGTCGCACTTTCGGCGGGAGAATGCCCATGTCGCGTTACCTTTTTCTAGTGCTTGGCCTGGCGATTTGCGCAGCCAATGCGGGCGAGCAAACGCCGTCCAAAACGACGGCCCCAGACCCGCACGACCTCGCCTACAGCCTGGGTGCCAGTCTGGGCGAGCGCTTGCGCCAAGAGGTTCCCGACCTGCAGCTCCAGGCATTGCTCGACGGTCTCAAACAAGCCTACCAAGGCAAACCCCTGGCCCTGGACAATGCGCGCATTGAACAGGTGCTCGCCCAGCATGAAGCGCAAAGCGAAGCCGATGCCCAGGTTCCACAAACCGAAAAGGCACTCGCCGCCGAGCAGCAATTTTTAGCCAAGGAGAAAGCACTGAGTGGCGTGCGCGAATTGGCGGATGGCATCCTGCTCACCGAGCTCTCGCCCGGCAGTGGCAGCAAGCCATTGGCCAGTGATGAGGTACAGGTCAAATACGTGGGGCGATTGCCCGATGGGACCGTCTTCGATCAGAGCACGCAACCGCAGTGGTTCCGCCTGGACAGCGTAATCAGCGGCTGGAGCAGCGCCTTGCAGCAGATGCCGGTCGGCGCGAAATGGCGCTTGGTGATTCCTTCTGCCCAAGCCTATGGCGCTGACGGCGCAGGTGAGTTGATCCCACCCTATTCGCCACTCGTATTCGAGATCGAACTGCTCGGAACCCGCCACTGACCCAATAAAAAACGGTGCGCCATGCGCACCGTTTTTTTTACCTCGCCATCAGGGTTCAGGCCTGGGTGGCGGACTCTTCCTTGTGCGCGTTGTGCAACACTTCGATCAGGCAATCTTCCAGCTCGAAACGCTCATGAAGCAGCGCGCCCAGCTCCTGGAATTTCGCCGCCACGCAGTTGCCGGCATCGCACAGATCAGTGAACGCCAGCAACTTTTCAGTGATGGCGTCGATACGCGGATAAATGGTTTCGGCAAGGTCCAGGCCACGCTGATCGTCAAAGGCTTCCGCCTCCTTGGTCAGTTGCTCGTAGACCCCGAAGTGGCCAGCAGACACGTAGTCCACCAAGACCCCACAGAAATCCTGCAACGGTTCGCGGTTCTGTGCCAATGCTTCGGGCTTGGCGCCGAGAGCATCAAAGGCCCGAACCAGTTCGTGACGTGCCTTCAGCCAGCTGTCGATCAGCTTATGCACACCACCCCAGCGTTCCTGAGCATTCTGACAACTTTCCAGCATGATGATCTCTCTTCCCTAGTAGGGGCGCTGCCGCCTGGTGCCCGCGCAACACTTCAAGGATAAAGCAGCAGCCGGACAAGGCTGCATCTGACAAACGGTTTCGCTAATGCGTGCGGGCCAGATTATGCCCGCATGACTATGGCTTCAAGGTACGCAGGACAGAAAGTTCATACAAGTGTTTAATCCCGTCCTACAACCTTCGGCCCACTCTCAGCGCTTTGCCAACCCCAAGGATTGGCTGAAAAACAGCCGTGAAAACTGCAGGATGCCCAGGATCAGCATCGCCACGAAGCACAACAGACTCCACTCCGGCAGGCTCAGGTCAAACAGCGTCCAGTTGATCTCGACGCAGTCCACGGTGCCTTTGATGGTCGATCGCAAAGCTTGCCAAAACGACAGGTTTTCGATCATGGATTGCAAGCTGGGCCAGCACTCGGCCGGCTGGTCCGGTGCGACATTTTGCAGCAACACCTGGCGTACAGCGGTGACCGCCCCCAGCAACGCGCACCCCATACTGGCCAACCCATACAGGACGACCGCAGAGCGCTTGGGGTTATGAAGGGCGGCCACCAGGTTGATCAAGGTGAACGTCGCCACAAAGAGGCGTTGCACCTGGCACAGGAAGCAGGGACGTAGCAGCGCGCCGTACTCGACATAAAAAGACGCGCCCAACGTCAGCGCACCCGCCAGGAACGCCAGGAAAAACAAGGAGCGTGAAGGGGCCAAAGACATTGTTTATCCGTACCGCAGGAGACAGGCCGCTACGGTAGAGGAAAGGCCTGACTCCTTTCAATACGCACTAGAGCAGACGATTCGGCGAGGGCATGAGGATATGCCGTCAGAACCTGGATGACTTCGAGCAGCCAACAGTAGGAATTTGCTTGCCCATCTTCTGTCCCCCGTATTTACAGGGAATCGAACGGCTGGCCCCGGAAACTTCCGAACCAGCCTCCGCTTGTTTTCCTATCTCACGCTCGCACAGGTACTGGCAACGGTGACGCCAGCAAACGATTGTCCAGAAGCCCCAAGCCTTCCTGGAACAACTGGTTGCTGCGTTCTGTGTCACCCAATTGCGCGAGCAAGCGTGCCAGCTCGGCACAGGCTTCAGGATTGCGCTGCACCTGCAAGCTGCTCTCCAAGTAGTCCCGCGCCTTGCCCCACAGACTGTTCTGCAGGCACAGACGCCCCAGCGTCAGCAGCAGGCTGGCGTCCCCTGGATGGTCCTTGAGCCAGCCTTCGGCAAACTTCAACTGGCGGGCCGGATCGCTACCACGCAGCAGACCATAGAGCCGGATCAAGTGGCTGTCGTAGCCGCGTTTGATAGCACCGCGCAGTACTTCCTCGGCTTTCGTATCGGCGCCCAGCCGGCGCAGCTGCTCGGCGTAGGCCAAGACCAGGGGCGGCTCCTGACGTTGGGCAGAAGTGAGTTGTTCCCACGCACGCTCAAGGGACTGCAACCCGGCTTCACTCTGGTCTTCGCGAAGGGCTGCCAGGCTGAGGTTCTCACCCCAAGCACGGCGCTCAAGTTCGGCCAATTCCGGGGCAGGCAGCACCTTGTCTTTGCGCAGCTCAGGCATCAGACGAATCACCGACGACCAATCGCCGCGCTGCTGATGCAGGCGCTGCAACTGACGCAGTACCTGGGCGTTGTGCGGGTGGCGCTCGTGCATCGCCTGCAGGGTGGTCAGCGCACCGTCGGTATCGCCACGGTCCAGTTGCAGCTGCGCATGGCTCAAGGCAACCGCCAGCTCGGCCTGGGGCTGACGCTCCAGGGCGCGCTCCAGCAGGCCGTCGGACTCTTCATAACGCCCCTGTTCGTTGGCGGCACGCGCGGCGCCAAGGTAGTAAAGCAGCGGCTGGCGCTCAGCCTCAGCGGCACGGTGCAAGTGGCGTTCGGCGCTGGCCCAGCGGCCTTCGGCAAGGTCCATCTGGCCCTGCTCGATCGCAATCTGTACGCGGCGGCTGCGGTTGCGTCGCGACCATGGGTTGACCACCCCACCCGAGGTCGTGAGCAGGCTCAGCAACACGCGGACCAGGTAGATCGCCAGGCCGACCACAAACAACGCGACCAGCGTGGCCCACAGGCTCGACTCGTAATGCAGCAGATGGGGATAGGTAATCAGCACGTAGCCGGTGTGTTTCGAAATGCCCACGGCCAGTGCCAGGGCGATTGCAACCGCCAGCACCAGGATCACATAGAAACGCTTCATCGGCTCTACTCCTGGGTCGCCGGCGTACCCGCCGCCGCCTTGGCTTCATCAGCAGACAGGTGACGACGATCCAGATAGGCCTGCACCGCCGCAAGGCTCGCCGCCAGGTCCGGTGTCACCACCGAAACGGCCTTCGGCTCAAGCTCGGCGATACGCGCCAGCATGGCCTTGCTCTGCGGGTTGTCCTGATTGAAGTTGTCCTGCAATACGCTGCGCGCTTCACCAAGGGCACGGCTATACACCGCCGTTTCGCCATTGAGCGCGGCCCACTGCGCCTGCTCCAGTGCCAGGCTCAACGCCAGGCGCACCTGGTTCAAGCCCTGGCCGGCGAGCAGCGGACGGATGTTGTCATCGGGGTTAAAGTCGATGCGGAAGTAACGGGAAATCTGTTCCCACCATTGGCTCCAGCGGCTTTCCGTATCGGTGGTCGGACGCCCTTGCGAAGCCGGCTCGGTGAGTTGGTATTCCGGCGCGATGGCTGCCAGTTGCACCACCTGGTCACGCAAGGCTGCCAGTTGCAGGTACAGCCCGGTGCGGTCCGGCTGCTCGACACTGCGCAGGGCAACGAGGCTCTTGGCCAACTGCTCACGCGCGGCATAGGAACCCGGGTCGCTCTGCTCACGCAGGATCTCGTCGGCACCCTGCACCAGCGCCTGGGCACTGTTGATGTCCTGCAGGGCAGACAGGCGCAAGCTGGCCAGACGGATCAGGTGCTCGGCTTCTGCCAGACGCCAGTCCTGGCGGCTGGCGCCCAGCACAGTTTCCAGGCGCTGGCTCAGGCGTTGCTGATCGCCTTGTAGCTGGGCGACCAGACGCCGACGCTCCTCCAGTTCATCTGCGGCGGGCAGCTGTGCCAGGCGTGCGGCCAGTTGCTGCTGGCTCTGCTTGAGCGACTGGGATTGGTCATCGAGGGTCTGCACCTGCCCCAGCTGTTGCTGGCTGCTGGCTTGCAGGGCACGGACCTGCCAGATCCCCCAGCCGCCGGCGGCAACCCCCGCGGCGCCGAGCAACAGGGCCACGACTGCCAGACCATTGCCACGACGTGGCGCGGTGACTGGTGGCTCAACCGGCGCACTCAGTGCGGGCTGGGCTTCTTCTTTAGGCAAGGCTGTTTCGCTCACGTATCCGTCCTTTGCGTATTCAGAGAGTGGGAGCGGCTTGCCTCATGGGACAGAGCTGCGCAACGCCACTAACAAAGCCGCGGCACTCGCGCCGCGACAATCCACAACTTTTTCTGCGCCCGCTGTCCGTGCCATCTCACAGACTCGCGGGCTCGGCACGAACAACGGCAACTGTGCCACGTGCGGCCAATCCGGGCCGGCCAACGCCTGCAGGTGTAAAAAACCCTGCCCACTGCTGACCACCAGGCCATTCAAGCGTTCCAACTGGATGCGTTGCATCAGTGCCCCAGCGGCGTACACCGGCAGGAAACGGCGGTACAACTCCAGATACTCGACACTAGCACCTTGCTCGCGCAAACGCTCAGCCAGCAGCTCCCGGCCGCCTTCCCCCCGCAGGATCAACACCCGCGCACCGGGCCGTGCAACTGCTTCGCGAAGGGCCGGCAGCGCCAGCAAGGCCTCGCTGTCGTCGCCGGTTTGCGGATAATGAACGTCCAGGCCCTGGTCGGCCAGTACCTGCGCAGTCGCAGCACCGACACTGAACCACGGCACTTGCGGCCAGCGCTGGTCCAACCGTTGCACAGCGAGGCGCGCAGCCGGTTTGCTGACGACGATCACCGCGCAATAGCGGCCTAGATCATCGAACACAGCCTGCTGTGCCGGTGTGATGGGTAAGGGCTCGGTGTCCAGCAAGGGCAGGCTGCTGCTGAAGATGCCCGCATCGGACAACGTCGCCGCCAGTGCCGTCGACTCCTCGGCAGGCCGCGTCAGCAGCACACGCCAGTCGGTCACTGCGGACCGGCCTCGCCATAGACTTTCTGCAGAATGGCGCCGGCGCCTTTTTCCAGCAGTTCTTCGGCCACCTGAATGCCCAGGGCCGTGGCATCACGCTGCGGGCCTCGCACCTGAGCGGTGAGCAAGGTGCCGCCGTCCGGGTCGCCCACCAGGCCACGCAACCACAGGTTTTCACCTTCAAGCACGGCGTAGCAGGCGATGGGCACCTGACAGCCGCCGTTGAGGTGCTTGTTCAAGGCACGCTCGGCGGTCACACGAACTTCGGTGTCGGGGTGATCGAGAGGCTTGAGCAGCGCGTGGATTTCACTGTCAGCGGTACGGCATTCGATGCCCACGGCGCCCTGCCCGCCTGCCGGCAAGCTGTCTTCGACGCTGATGGCCGAGGTGATGCGATCCTCGAACCCCAGACGGATCAAGCCGGCAGCGGCGAGGATGATCGCGTCATATTCACCGGCATCCAGCTTGGCCAGACGGGTGTTGACGTTGCCCCGCAGGAAGCGGATCTGCAGGTCCGGGCGACGGGTCAGCAACTGTGCCTGGCGACGCAGGCTGGAGGTGCCGACGATGCTGCCTAGCGGCAGATCGTCGAGAGAAGCATACGTGTTGGAAACGAACGCATCGCGTGGGTCTTCACGCTCGCAGATGCAGTACAGGCCCAGGCCTTCGGGGAAGTCCATCGGCACGTCTTTCATGGAGTGCACGGCGATGTCGGCTTCGTTTTCCAGTAGCGCGGTTTCCAGTTCCTTGACGAAAAGCCCCTTGCCGCCGATCTTCGACAGCGGCGAGTCGAGCAGCTTGTCGCCGCGACTGACCATGGGCACCAGGGACACTACGAGGCCCGGGTGGGCCTGCTCAAGGCGTGCTTTGACGTATTCGGCCTGCCACAAGGCCAGGGCGCTTTTACGGGTGGCGATGCGGATTTCGCGAGAGGACATGGATCAATCCGTACTGAATAGATACGGCAGATAATAACAGCTCAGGCAAATACGCTTTGATTTGAATCAGCAAGTGCGGGGCCTCCCTGGCCACGTCGCACCGGGATATGGAATACAGGCCGCGCCAGAGCCGCGGGCTAAAGCTGCTGCATCATCTTGCGCACACCGGCGACATGGCGTCGGCTGACGATCAGGGCATCGCCGTTAAGCCCTTTGAGGAACAATTGGAAGTGCCCCAATGGCGTGCGCTGCAGGCGTTCTATTCGCTCGCGGGCAACCAGCGCGTTGCGGTGGATGCGCACGAAACGATCGCCGAATTCATCTTCAAGGGCCTTGAGCGGCTCATCGAGCAATACCTCGCCGGCCTCGTGGCGCAGCGTCACGTACTTGTGATCGGCAATGAAGTAGACCACCTGGCTCAGGGGAATCAGCTCGATGCCTTTGCGGGTTCGTGCGCTGATATGGCTGCGCGGCCCGTTGCCGCTCTGGGCTGCCGGCTGGGTCAACGCCGCGAGCTGGACACGGTTGGGGCGCTCGGCCTTCTTCAAGGCCTTGAGCAGCGCTTCGCCCGTCACTGGCTTGAACAGGAAGGCTACGCCGCTGTCCTCCAGGGTCTGCGCGGGGAACTCGTCCTGGGCGGCGCACAACACCACGGCCGGTGGTGATTCACGTTCGCTCAGGCGGGCAGCGACTTGCAGGCCATCGAGGCCGGGCAGGCGGATATCAAGCAACACCACGTCCGGCTTGAGGCTGTCGATCAACGCCAACGCCTCTTCGCCCGTGGTGGCGCTCGGTTCAAGGACTGTATAACCCTCGAGTTCACTGACCAGTCGGCTCAGTCGCTCGCGGGCTTGGGGTTCGTCATCAACGATCAGGACATTCATATTGCGCTGGATTCCTGCGTGAGTCTCGCACAAGGATAGCGTAGACAGGTGCGGTGACTTGCGTCACAGCGATCCACGCTAAGACTAGCGCGAGCGGCAAAAAGTGCCCCGAGAGCGGCACCCATATTTACCCGGACCTGTTCAATTGCGCCCAAGACCTGCTGCCTTCGGGCACCGTCGTAGGGTTTGCTGATACACAATCCGAATACCCCCCTTTTTAAATGGATAGTCTGGGCTCTGACCGCATCACCCGACTTTGGTGCATTCACGCTCTATCAGTGCAACTGTAGACGCTCACTGAGACGACATTGTGCAATCGTCAAATATCGTTTCAATAAACAGCTGCCTCCAGTCTCTTCCCGGACGCGTTCGGCGGCAAGGCACTTAGCCATCCTTCGCACAAATAAAAATGCCGACCACCCGCAGCACCGCCTTCCCGGGCAACCCTGTTATTATCGCCAGCACACCTCAACGCCTCTTTTAAGCAGATCACGAGCGAATCCATGAGCACCGACAAGACCAACCAGTCCTGGGGCGGCCGCTTCAGTGAACCCGTCGACGCCTTCGTCGCCCGCTTCACCGCCTCCGTCACTTTCGACCAGCGCCTCTACCGCCACGACATCATGGGCTCCATCGCCCATGCGACGATGCTGGCCAAGGTCGGCGTACTGACCGACGCCGAACGCGATAGCATCATCGACGGCCTGACCACCATCCGTGGCGAGATCGAGGCCGGTACGTTCGACTGGCGCGTCGACCTGGAAGACGTGCACATGAATATCGAGGCCCGCCTCACCGACCGTATCGGTGTGACCGGCAAGAAACTGCACACCGGGCGTAGCCGTAACGACCAGGTGGCCACCGATATCCGCCTGTGGCTGCGTGACGAAATCGACCTGATCCTGGGCGAAATCACCCGCCTGCAAAAAGGCCTGCTGGAGCAGGCAGAGCGTGAGTCCGGCACCATCATGCCCGGCTTCACCCACCTGCAAACGGCGCAGCCTGTGACCTTCGGCCACCACCTGCTGGCCTGGTTCGAAATGCTCAGCCGCGACTACGAGCGCCTGGTGGATTGCCGCAAGCGCGCCAACCGCATGCCCCTGGGCAGCGCCGCACTGGCCGGCACCACCTACCCGATCGACCGCGAATACACCGCACAACTGCTGGGCTTTGACGCCGTAGGCGGCAACTCCCTGGACGGCGTGTCGGACCGCGACTTCGCCATCGAATTCTGCGCCGCCGCCAGCATCGCGATGATGCACCTGTCGCGCTTCTCCGAAGAGCTGGTGCTGTGGACCAGCGCGCAATTCCAGTTCATCGACCTGCCGGACCGCTTCTGCACCGGCAGCTCGATCATGCCGCAAAAGAAAAACCCCGACGTGCCGGAGCTGGTACGTGGCAAGAGCGGCCGCGTATTCGGCGCATTGATGGGCCTGCTGACCCTGATGAAAGGCCAACCCCTGGCCTACAACAAGGACAACCAGGAAGACAAGGAACCGCTGTTCGACGCCGCCGACACCCTGCGCGACTCGCTGCGTGCCTTTGCCGACATGATCCCGGCGATCAAGCCCAAGCACGCGATCATGCGTGAAGCGGCACTGCGCGGTTTCTCCACCGCCACCGACCTGGCGGACTACCTGGTACGCCGCGGCCTGCCGTTCCGCGACTGCCACGAAATCGTCGGCCATGCGGTGAAATACGGCGTGGACACCGGCAAGGACCTGGCAGAGATGAGCCTGGAAGAACTGCGTCAGTTCAGCGACCAGATCGAGCAGGACGTGTTCGCCGTACTGACCCTGGAAGGTTCGGTGAATGCGCGCAACCACGTGGGCGGCACAGCACCGGCACAGGTCAAGGCAGCCGTCGCTCGCGGCCAGGCCCTGCTCGCCAGCCGCTGATCCACCCCCTGTAGGAGCCGGCTTGCCGGCGATGAGGCCCTCAAGACTGCAGCGATCTTGAGGTCGCCATCGACGGCAAGCCGGCTCCTACGGGTTTGATCGACACTATTTTTTGGCGGCAATCATCGCCATGAACGCCGGCATCGCCGCCTCTCGGTCCGCTGCCACCTTTTGCGCATTGGGCATGGCGTGCAGCTTGTCCAGCAACACCTTGGCCGTCGGCATCTCAGCCAACAAATTCAGCCCAAACAGCTTCTCGCCTACCGCACAGGCGAGGTTCATGCTGTACATGAAATACAGATCGGCAAGCGTGAAGCTCTCCCCCGCCACATAGGGTGCGAACTTGCCATGTCGCCCCAGTGAACCCACCCCCAGCAGCAATTCGGCCTTGGATTTGTCCTTGATTGCCTCCGGCACCGGCATCCCGAAAAACGCTTCGGCGAAACAGGCGCGGGCAGGCAATTCGATGTACAGCTCGATTTCCCGGCACAGCGCCAGCACCTGGGCGCGCTGGAACGGCTCGGCGGGCAGCAGCGAAGGCCCTTCCTGGGTTTGCTCGAGGTATTCGAGGATCACGCTGGTCTCGTTGATAAACCCCTGCTTGACGCCTAGCACCGGCACCTTGCCGCGCGGGCTGACCGCCAGGGCATCGGGGGTTTGCCCGGCAAAGAACGGCACCTCTTCGAAAGGCAGCCCTTTCTCCAGCAGCGCCAGCTTGACCATGTTGTAGTAGTTGCTGACCGAAAAACCGTAGAGCTTGAGCATTACAGGTGCCTCCAGGCCGGGTATGGGGTTGGCTGCAAGAGTTATAGATCCCTAGCGCCCACCTGACCAGCAGCATCACCCGCCTGAATGGGCGTAGACTGGCGGCCTTTCCTTGAGGAGCCTGCCATGAGCGAGCCAACCGATATCGACAACGACGAAGAAGAATTCGCCGAAACCACCCTGATCGAAGCGATCGAGAACCAGATCGAAAGCGAGAACCCGCCCGCGGCCAAGGCCACGTTCAACAAGCTGACGCTGGTGGGTTACGAGCGTGAAGACATCCTGCAAATGATGGCCCACGTGCTGGCCGTCGAGATCGACGCGTTGCTGGATGAGGACCGCGCGTTCAATACCGAATGGTATGAAACTGCACTGCGTGCCCTGCCAACACTGCCCCCTGAAAAGCAATAAACCCGGCACACTCAACACGCTGGACAGTTCGGCAAAGTGCGTTCACCTTATGGCCTGCTAGCCTCTAATAAATTCTTAGAAAGTCTGGAGTCCTTATGTCGTATACCCCTGAGTTGGTTGCCGAACTGGAAATCCTTGTACTCTTCCCATTGGACAGCACCAAAGAAGGCCTGAAAGTCCATCAGACCGCCTCCCCGACTGCCATCGCCGCTGCCAAACGCCTCCACGCCAAAGGGCTGATCGACCAGCCGGACGGGGGCTACCTGACCAGCCTTGGCCGTGACGCTGCAGAGCAGGCCCAGACCCTGCTGACTATCCTGACCACTGCCACGACCAAAGAAGCTGCCTGACACTTGATACCGCCCATGGAGTCCGCCTATTGCGGATTCCGAGGGCGTTGCCGTGGGGCCGATAAAATTCTGACGTCAAAAACCTTTTACCTCTAAACCTCCTACGCTTCTGACTGTAAACTCCTACATGGCCGCCCACGTCGGGCCCTGCGAGCCTACGAAGCCGAAATGACCCGCACCCATGAAATCCGCCCCGACCTGGACGAAGGCATCGACCGCAAGGTGCTGGCCCAGTTGCGCGCGCGTTTCATGGCCCTCAACGACGGGCGCATGGCCCGGGCAATCGAGGGGCTGACACCCCGCCAGCAAAGCGTGCTGACACTGCTGCCGCTGTTTTTCCACGTCAATCACCCGCTGCTGCCAGGTTATGTCTCCGGCAGTACGCCCGCAGGGCTGTCGAACTTCGAGCCCGACACCCAGGCCCTGACCGAAGCCCAGCGCCTGACCCGTTCGTTTTCCTACAAGCCGCGCCACGGCAACCCGCCCCGGCCTATCCACGGCCTGTTCCTGATGGGCAGCCTCGGCACTCTGGCCCAGGCCGACCAGAGCGATATGGACGTGTGGGTGTGCCACGCGCCGGACCTGGGCGAAAACGAACTGGCCGAACTGCGCAAGAAATGCCAACTGCTGGAAACCTGGGCGCTGAGCATGGGGGCCGAGGCGCATTTCTTCCTGATCGAGCCCACGCGCTTTGTGCTGGGTGAGCGTGACACCCAGCTCAGCTCCGACGACTGCGGCACCACCCAGCACTACTTATTGCTGGACGAGTTCTATCGCACCGCCATCTGGCTGGCCGGGCGCACGCCGATCTGGTGGCTGGTGCCGGTGTATGAAGAAACTCGCTATGCCGAGTTCACCCACGCGCTGATTTCCAAACGTTTTATCCGCGCTGACGAAACCCTCGACCTCGGCCACTTGGCGCACATTCCCCCGGGTGAGTTCATTGGTGCCGGCCTGTGGCAACTGTTCAAGGGCATCGAATCTCCCTACAAGTCCGTGCTCAAGCTGCTGCTGACTGAGGTCTATGCCAGCGAACACCCCAAGGTGCATTGCCTGAGCCTGCGCTTCAAACGCGCAGTGTTCGCCAACCAGATGGACCTGGATGAGCTGGACCCGTACATCGTGGTCTACCGCCGCATCGAGGAGTACCTCAAGGCCCGTAACGAGCCGGAACGCCTGGAACTGGTACGGCGGGCGCTGTACCTGAAGGTCAACCGCAAACTCAGTGCCGGCAAGGGCAGCACCAGCTGGCAGCGTTTGCTGCTTGAGCGCCTGGCCCATGAATGGGGCTGGGACCAACGCCAATTGGCGCTGCTGGACAGTCGCAGCCAGTGGAAAGTACGCCAGGTGGCGTCCGAGCGCCGCGCCCTGGTCAATGAGCTCAACTACAGCTACCGCTTCCTGACCCAGTTTGCCCGCACCGAGCAGACCGTCAGCCTGATCAACAAACGCGACCTCAATGTGCTGGGCAGGCGCCTGTACGCAGCCTTTGAACGCAAGGCCGGCAAGGTCGAGTTCATCAACCCGGGGATCGCCCCGGACCTGGCCGAAGACACCCTCACCCTGGTGCAGTCGCCCAACCGCAAGGAGCCGGGCCAGCACCATTGGGGCCTGTACAACGGCAACCTCACGGCTCTGGAGTGGGAACACTTCGCGCCGATCAAGCGCAGCCGCGACCTGTTGGAGATGCTGACCTGGTGCCATCGCAACGGCGTGATCGACACCAGCACACGCCTGGCCCTGCACCCGGGCACCAGCGACATGACCGAGTTCGAGCTGTTCAACCTGCTCGGCAGCCTGCAACAAACCATCGCCCTGCCCCTGGCCAGCGTCGACGAAGAGCGCCTGCTGCGCTCGGCGGTGCCGGAGGAAGTGTTGCTGCTGATCAACGTCGGGGTCGATCCGCTCAAGCATCACCGCGATTTGAACATCCTGATGACCACCGAGCGCACCGACTCCCTGAGCTACGCCGGGGTGCGCGACAACCTGGTGCTGACCTTGGACCAGGTCACGCTCAATAGCTGGAACGAGGTGATGGTCAGCCGCTACGACGGCCCCCACGCCTTGCTCGATTGCCTGCGCGACTACCTCAACCAACTGCCGTCGGATCACCTGCCTCGGCTGCGGGTGCGCTGCTTCTGTCACAACCGTGCGCAGTTCATTGCCCAGCGCGTTGAGGAAATTTTCGACACCGCGCAAAACCTGCTGCTAGGCCAGGGCAACCATCGCTACTTGCTCCAGGTGCAGCAGCACTATCACGTCATGGAACTGATGCCAGGGCAAGCCACCCATGTCTCGTTGCCGACCCAGGACGCGCTGATCGCCTACCTCAGTGAAGAGCTGGCCAGCTACAGCCCGCTGCACCTGGATGCGATGGCCCTGGAGGATCATGACCTGGCACTGCTGCTGCCCATGGGCCAGGCCGATTGTGTGCAGGTGTTCTACCGGGTCAACGAAGGTTTTGCCGAGCTGTACGTGCTGGATGAATTCAATGCGTTGTGGCAACAGCGCCTGCCATTTCATGATGAACAGAGCCTGTTGGCGCCGCTGCAACGCTTCCTGCAGTCGATCATCTATCGACGCGAGGCGCTCTCGCCCCTGGACACCCAACAACCCTTGGGCGGCGTGCAAACCTTGTACTACCAATTGCTGCCGTCTGGCAGTACCCGCGCACGCGGCATCGAGCCCCGGCCAGCGCCGCAGAACCCGGCGAACAAGCCGTTCTACGATGTGCAGGCGATCATCGGCAAGGCGGCGCCGGGTTTGGTTGGCATCACCCTGTATTGCAACCAGCGGGAATTTTCCGAGTTGGAATATGGCGACCAGTTGTTTGCCGTGGTGGCCCAGGAGATTGTCGGGCAGCGCCGCGAGACCGAGCGCTACCGTTGCTACATCACCGACCTGGACCTGTCCGGCCTGCTCGGTGATGTGCAAAGCCCGAGCAACCTGTACCTGCGCTACAAGGCCGAGCTGGAGCTGTCGCTCAACGAGGCGTTGAGCCAGCTTTAGAGAGGAAAGGCGCCGCCGTCTTTCGGCTGGCCTTCAACGCTGAGCAATTCCAGCTTGAGGGTCTTGCCACCGGGAGCCGGCCAATCGATGTGCTGGCCCACTTGCAGGCCCAGCAATGCGCTGCCCACCGGTGCCAGGATCGAAATCTTGCCTTCGTCGGCATTCGCGTGCTTCGGGTAGACCAGGGTCAGGTGGTAGTCCTTGCCACTGCCCTGCTCACGGCAATGCACGCTGGAGTTCATGGTCACGACACCCGCAGGCACTTCATCGTGGCCAACCACATCTTCGGCGCGGTCGAGTTCGGCTTGCAACGCTTCGACGCCGGGAGACTCGTCGCCCAGGCGGTCGATCAGTTGCTCCAGACGCTGCACGTCAAGACGGGTGAGGATGATGGACGGTGCGGTGGTCATGATTCAGGCAGACTCCTTTTTTCTGCACAAAAAAGCAAAACCCCGCCAGGAAAAGGCGGGGTTCTCACGGGCCTCGATGAGTTGAGGCGTACCCGGACACTACCACAGCGTCACAAATAAACAAGACGACCTCAGGCGCGCGCCCTGCGCTGCTCGGCCTCGGCGCAGATCACCCGGCGCCGCGCATCGTCGGCGGAGCGCCATTCCCGGATGTCTTCCACGTGGCGGAAGCAGCCGAGGCAGACTTTTTGCTCATCCAGGCGACACAAACTGATACAAGGTGACGGCACCGCCGGACTGACATTACTGAACAGCGGCTTGGGCGGACGGACGGGTGCAGGCTGGGTCACGGTCAGATCTCGTCAAAATCCAGGTCAGCGCCGGACTGCTCCTTGGTCAGGCGAGCAAGCATTTCGCTCAGCAGTTCCTCGGTGGTGTCATGTGCCCAACGGTTTTCTTCTTCGTCGTAATCGAAGTGGAAACCACCGGTACGCGCAGCCAGCCACAACTGGCGCAGAGGCTCCTGGCGACTGAAGATAAGCTGGGTGCCGTTTTCAAACTTCACGGTCAGCACGCCGGCCGAGTTTTCCAGGTCCACGTCCAGGCCGCTGTCGTCGAAAATATCTTCCAGCGCCTGCTGGGTCGAATCCACCAGGTCGTGAAAACGGGCTTCGGTCAAACTCATTGTGGCAACCTCAAAAGTGTCTGGTTTTGCTCAAGCGCCGCACGATACGGGCGAGCTTCGCCGATTGCAAAGGATACCGATTTCATCACAGGTGACGGCATGAAATATCCTCAGCCAGCGTAGTACGCATCCCAACTATCTCGGCAAACCCCCGCCAGACGGGTATTCCAGCGCATAGGCAAGCTGGCGGGTGGTCGGTATACTCGGGCGCAATTAATGCATATTCAAGGATTTCGCCATGAAGCGCCTGATCTCTTCTCTTGCTGCGCTCGTCGCGGTCGCTTGCCTCGTTAGTGCCTGTGGTCAAAAAGGCCCGCTGTACCTGCCCGATGACAGCAAAGACCCGAATGAACAGGCGCAATCGTCGCAAAAGCCAGCCAAAGCGCATAAGCACGACACCTACGAATAAGGGAAACCCATGGACGCTTTTAACTACCGGGACGGCGAGCTGTTCGCGGAAGGCGTGGCGTTGTCCGCGATTGCCCAGCGCTTTGGCACCCCGACCTATGTGTACTCCCGTGCGCATATCGAAGCCCAGTACCGTTCTTTCACCGACGCGCTGAACGGCGTGCCGCATCTGGTTTGCTACGCGGTCAAGGCCAACTCCAACCTGGGTGTATTGAATGTCCTGGCGCGATTGGGCGCTGGTTTTGACATCGTCTCCCGTGGCGAGCTGGAACGCGTGCTGGCCGCTGGCGGCACGGCGGACAAGATCGTCTTCTCCGGCGTCGGCAAGACCCGCGAAGACATGCGCCGCGCCCTGGAAGTCGGCGTGCATTGCTTCAACATCGAATCCACCGACGAACTGGAGCGCCTGCAGGTCGTGGCCGCCGAGATGGGCGTGCGTGCGCCGATCTCTCTGCGCGTCAACCCCGACGTCGACGCCGGCACCCACCCGTACATTTCCACCGGTCTCAAAGAGAACAAGTTCGGCATCGCCATTGCCGACGCCGAGGACGTGTACATCCGCGCCGCCCAGCTGCCAAACCTGGAAGTGCTGGGTGTCGACTGCCATATCGGTTCGCAACTGACCAGCCTGCCACCCTTCCTCGATGCCCTCGACCGCCTGCTGGCGTTGATTGACCGCCTCGGCGAATGCGGCATCTACCTGCACCACATCGACCTCGGTGGCGGCGTGGGCGTGCGTTATCGCGACGAAGAGCCGCCGCTGATTGCCGACTACATCAAGGCCGTGCGCGAGCGCATCGAAGGCCGCGACCTGACCCTGATGTTCGAGCCGGGCCGCTACATTGTCGCCAACGCCGGCGTGCTGCTGACCCAGGTCGAGTACCTCAAGCACACCGAACACAAGGATTTCGCCATCGTCGACGCGGCGATGAACGACCTGATCCGCCCGGCGCTGTACCAGGCCTGGATGAATGTCACCGCCGTGACGCCGCGCGAAGGCGCTGGCCGCAGCTATGACATCGTCGGCCCGATCTGCGAAACCGGCGACTTCCTGGCCAAGGAACGTCAGCTGGTGCTGGAAGAAGGCGACCTGCTGGCCGTGCATTCGGCCGGAGCCTACGGGTTTGTCATGAGTTCCAACTACAACACCCGCGGCCGTACCGCCGAGGTGCTGGTGGACGGTGATCAAGCGTTTGAAGTGCGTCGCCGCGAGACGGTAGCCGAGTTGTATGCTGGCGAAAGCCTGCTGCCGGAGTAAGCCATGCTGCTGCGTTTTACCAAGATGCACGGGCTGGGCAATGACTTCATGGTCCTGGACCTGGTCAGCCAGCACGCGCACATCCTGCCCAAGCACGCCAAACAGTGGGGCGACCGTCACACCGGCATTGGTTTCGACCAACTGCTGATCGTCGAGGCACCGAGCAACCCGGAGGTGGATTTCCGTTACCGGATCTTCAACTCCGACGGCTCCGAAGTGGAGCAGTGCGGCAACGGTGCGCGTTGCTTTGCACGCTTTGTGCTGGACAAGCGCTTGACCGCCAAGCGGCAGATTCGCGTCGAGACCAAGAGCGGCGTGATCGAGCTGGATATCCGCAGCGACGGCCAGATCAGCGTCAACATGGGTGCGCCGCGCCTGGTGCCAGCGGACATCCCGTTCCAGGCCACCGAGCAAGCGACCAGTTACGCGGTCGACGTCGACGGCAAGATCGTCGACCTGGCAGCGGTCTCCATGGGCAACCCCCATGCGGTGCTGCGGGTCAACGACATCAACAACGCCCCCGTGCATGAACTGGGGCCGAAGATCGAACACCACCCGCGCTTTCCGGCGCGGGTCAATGTGGGCTTCCTGCAGGTGATCGACCGTTCCCGCGCGCAACTGCGTGTTTGGGAACGCGGCGCCGGCGAAACCCAGGCCTGCGGCACCGGTGCTTGCGCCGCTGCCGTGGCCGCGATCAGCCAGGGATGGATGGATTCGCCCCTGCTGATCGACCTGCCCGGTGGACGCTTGTCCATCGAATGGGCAGGCCCTGGCCACCCGGTGATGATGACCGGGCCGGCCTCGCGCGTATACGAAGGACAGGTCCGTCTATGAGTGAGCCAAGCCAATGACCGATAAGCCTCAAGTACCCGCACAAGCGTCCCCGAGCGAAAGTCTGGAGGCCGCCGCCGTCGCGGCGTACCTTGAGGCTAATCCGGACTTCTTCGTTGAACACGAAGAACTGCTGCCGGCCCTGCGCATTCCCCACCAGCGCGGCGACACCGTGTCGCTGGTGGAGCGGCAGATGAAGATCCTGCGCGAGCGCAATATCGAAATGCGCCACAAGCTCTCGCACTTGATGGACGTCGCCCGCGACAACGATCGCCTGTTCGAGAAAACCCGTCGCCTGATCCTGACCCTGATGGACGCCACCAGCCTGGAAGAAACGGTGATTGCCGTGGAAGACAGCCTGCGCCAGGACTTTCAGGTGCCGTTTGTCAGCCTGATCCTGTTCAGCGACAACCCGATGCCCGTGGGTCGCTGGGTCAGCGGCGGCGAAGCGCAAACGGCCATTGGCGGCCTGCTGTCCGAAGGCAAGACCATCAGCGGTACTTTGCGCGAGCACGAGCTGGACTTCCTGTTTGGCGCCGAGCAACGCAAGCAGATCGGCTCCACCGCCGTGGTCGCTCTCAGCCATCAAGGCCTGCATGGCGTACTCGCCATCGCCAGCCGGGATCCCGCGCACTACAAAAGCTCGGTGGGCACGCTGTTCCTGACCTACATCGCCGAAGTGCTGGGCCGCGTGCTGCCCCGCTTCACCACCGCCTTGCGCGCGGTGCGCTAGCCATGGAACGGCAACTGGACGCTTATTGCGCTCACCTGCGCAATGAGCGCCAGGTGTCACCCCATACGCTGGAAGCGTACCGGCGGGACTTGAACAAGGTCCTGGCATACTGCGAAAAACAACACATCACCAGCTGGAAGGCCCTGGATATCCAGAGCCTGCGCAGCCTGATCGCACGCCTGCACCAGGCCGGGCAATCCTCGCGCAGCTTGTCCCGCCTGCTCTCGGCAGTGCGAGGGCTCTATCACTACCTGAACCGTGAAGGACTGTGCGATCACGACCCAGCCAATGGCCTGTCGCCGCCCAAGGGCGAGCGGCGCTTGCCCAAGACCCTCGACACCGACCGTGCCTTGCAGCTCCTGGACGGTGCGGTCGAAGATGACTTTCTCGCCCATCGCGACCAGGCGATTCTGGAGCTGTTCTATTCGTCAGGCCTGCGCCTGTCGGAGCTGACCGGCCTGAACCTCGATCAACTCGACTTGGCGGACGGCCTGGTACAAGTGCTCGGCAAGGGCAGCAAAACCCGCGTGCTGCCGGTGGGCAGAAAGGCTCGGGAAGCCTTGGAACTGTGGTTGCCATTGCGGCTGCTGACCAACCCTGCGGACGATGCTGTGTTTGTTAGCCAGCAAGGCCGCCGCCTGGGGCCACGGGCGATCCAGGTACGGGTGAAGGCGGCCGGCGAGCGCGAGCTGGGGCAGAACCTGCATCCCCATATGCTGCGGCACTCCTTTGCCAGCCATATGCTGGAATCGTCCCAGGACCTGCGCGCCGTGCAGGAACTGCTCGGCCACTCCGACATCAAGACCACGCAGATCTACACCCATCTGGACTTCCAACACCTGGCAACGGTGTACGACAGCGCCCATCCACGGGCCAAACGCATCAAGGGCGGCGACTCATGAGTATCAAGCTGATCACCTTCGACCTGGACGACACACTCTGGGACAACGTACCGGTCATCATCAGCGCTGAAGCGTCGATGCGTGAATGGCTGGCGGTTAACGCGTCCAAGGTCGGCGACTTGCCCCTGGAGCATTTCGCCAGCCTGCGCCAGCAAGTACTGGAGCGTCATCCCGAGCTCAAACATCGCATCAGCATCTTGCGTCATCGCGTGTTGATGCATGCGTTCGAAGAGGCCGGTTATCCACAGCCACAGGCCACGGAAATGGCGGACGTGTGTTTTGAAGCGTTCATTCACGCGCGCCATCAGCTCACCCCGTTCCCCGAAGCCGAGCCGATGCTCCAAGCCCTGCGTCAGCAATTCCTGCTGGGGGTGATCACCAACGGCAATGCCGATGTGCAGCGCGTTGGCTTGGCCGATTACTTTCACTTTGCCTTGCGTGCTGAAGACATCGGCATTGCCAAGCCGGATGCGCGGTTGTTTCAAGAGGCGTTGCAACGTGGCGGCGTGGACGCGGGCCAGGCGGTGCACATTGGCGACCATCCTGGGGATGACATTGCCGGCGCGCAGCAGGCGGGCCTGCGGGCAGTGTGGTTCAACCCGACGGGCAAGGTGTGGGATGCAGAAAAGCGCCCGGATGCAGAAATCCGCAGCTTGAACGAGCTGCCGCCACTGCTCCAGAGCTGGAAATAATCACCCTGTAGGAGCCGGCTTGCCGGCGATAGCGGTGGGCCAGACAGCACAGGGCCAACTGATAGACCGCCATCGCTGGCAAGCCAGCTCCTACAGGTGATGTGCCCGTCTCAAATAACAGGCATGAAAAAGCCCGCAGCGACGGCGGGCTTTTTCCTACAAGCAGGTGGCTGACCTCAGATAGGTCGGCTGCCGTACTTGTTATCCGGCTTCTTCGGTGGATCTGCCACCACGTTGGCCTCGACTTCCTGCACTTTGCCGCCTTTAGCGAGGAATTCTTCCATCGCACGGGCCAGCGCATCGCGCTCTTTGTTCTTGGCTTCAACGCTCGGCAGTTCGTCTACCGACACAGCGGCCTTGGCTTTGCCTTTGGCGGCTGGAACAGGTGCATCATCGCCACCATCGTCGTCAGCAACGTCTTCCGCCGCCGCTTCAAGACCTTCTTCGGTGTCGTCTTCGTCACCTACTTCGAGTTCGTCGTTTTCCAGATCATCGTCGCTCATGTTCTACCTCATGACTTGCGAAAAGCAGATTAGTTATAGCCCAGCTTCACCATCTGTCGAAGGCTGCCGGAAAAAAATCAACATCCACTGGGTTTCCAGTGGCTTATGCCTCTTCACCGTGCAAGGTGGCGAGGACTTTACGAGCACCGCCATGATCACGGTGCTCGCCCAGATAAACACCTTGCCAGGTCCCCATCGCCAAGCGGCCGGCCTTGACCGGCAAACTCAGCTGGCAGCCCAGGAGACTGGCCTTGAAGTGCGCCGGCAGGTCATCCGGACCTTCGTCGTTGTGTTCGAACCCGGCACGGCCTTGCGGCACCAGCGAATTGAAATAACGTTCGAAGTCACGGCGAACCGCCGGGTCGGCATTCTCGTTGACGGTCAACGATGCCGAGGTGTGCTGCAGCCACAGGTGCAAAAGCCCCACACGACAGGCCTTCAATTCAGGCAAGCCGGCCAGCAACTCATCGGTCACCAGGTGAAAGCCCCGGGGCTTTGCCCGCAGGGTAATCAGGGTCTGTTGCCACATACAGTTCTCCGCCCATCGGCGCGCATTCTAGCGCGCTCTGGGAAAAAACAAAGTGTCGAATACGCCTACATGCCTGTAAGACATTCGCATGCTGAAAAGTGCCGTGTGCATCCCATCACAAACTCGATGCAAAAACCGTTACAGCGCTCCATGACTGACAAACACCAGACAAAAAAATGCCCGGCAAGCCGGGCATCTTTTTTTCGCGTACTTACAAGTTGTAGCCGCGTTCGTTGTGTTGCGCCAGGTCGAGGCCAACCGCCTCTTCCTCTTCGGTAACCCGCAGGCCCATCACAGCATCCAGCACCTTGAGGATGATGAAGGTCACGATGGCCGTGTAGATCACGGTGAAGCCGACGCCTTTGCACTGGATCCAGACTTGCGCCGCGATGTCAGTGGTAGCCGCGTTGAAGCCACCCAGCGAAGGGGCTGCGAACACGCCGGTCAGGATCGCGCCGAGGATACCGCCGATACCGTGCACGCCGAAGGCGTCCAGGGAGTCGTCGTAGCCCAGTTTGCGTTTCAGGGTAGTGGCGCAGAAGAAGCACACCACGCCAGCTGCCAGGCCGATCACCAGGGCGCCCATCGGGCCCACGGTACCAGCGGCCGGAGTAATTGCTACCAGGCCAGCCACGACACCCGAGGCGATGCCCAGTGCGCTTGGCTTACCGTGGGTGACCCACTCGGCGAACATCCAGCCCAGGGCCGCAGCAGCGGTCGCGATCTGGGTAACCAGCATCGCCATGCCGGCGGTGCCGTTGGCCGCCGCAGCGGAACCGGCGTTGAAACCGAACCAGCCCACCCACAGCATGGCCGCGCCCACCAGGGTGTAACCCAGGTTGTGCGGTGCCATTGGCGTGGTCGGGAAACCTTTGCGCTTGCCCAGTACCAGGCACGCCACCAGGCCAGCCACACCGGCGTTGATGTGCACCACGGTGCCGCCCGCGAAGTCCAGCACGCCCCAGTCGCCCAGCAACGAACCCGGACCGCCCCATACCATGTGGGCAATCGGCGCGTAGACCAGGGTGAACCAGACGCCCATGAAGATCAGCATCGCGGAGAACTTCATGCGCTCGGCGAATGCACCGACGATCAGTGCAGGGGTGATGATGGCGAAGGTCATCTGGAAGGTGACGAACACCGCCTCAGGGAACAGCGCCGCAGGGCCGGTGATGCTCGCCGGGGTGACGCCCGACAGGAACAACTTGGACAGGCCGCCCACGAAGGAATTGAAGTTGACAACGCCCGCTTCCATACCGGTGGTATCGAACGCCATGCTGTAGCCGTAGACAAACCACAGGATGGTGATCAGACCGGTGATGGCGAAGCACTGCATCATCACGGAAAGAATGTTTTTGGAGCGAACCATGCCGCCGTAGAACAGCGCCAGGCCCGGAATGGTCATGAACAGTACCAGCGCGGTGGATGTGAGCATCCACGCCGTGTCGCCGGAATTGAGGACTGGAGCAGGGGCTGGGTCCGCCGCCAATGCCAGGGCCGGCATTACGAGGGACAACAGGGCTCCTAGCCCTGCGAATTTACGCAGAGTCATATTGTTTTCTCCTGGGGCGTTGGGGTTTGGCGGCTTAGATTGCGTCGGTATCGGTTTCGCCGGTACGGATGCGAATAGCCTGTTCCAGATTGACCACGAAGATCTTGCCGTCACCGATCTTGCCGGTGTTGGCGGCCTTGGTTATCGCTTCGATAACCCGGTCAAGATCCTTGTCGTCAATGGCGACATCAATCTTCACCTTCGGCAGGAAATCGACCACGTATTCCGCGCCGCGATACAGCTCGGTGTGACCCTTCTGCCGACCGAAGCCTTTGACCTCAGTAACGGTAATGCCCTGCACGCCGATCTCGGACAACGACTCGCGTACATCGTCCAACTTGAACGGCTTGATGATGGCAGTGACTAGCTTCATGAAAACTCTCTCCCGAATTGGTGGACTTGCCCCAGGAAAACAAACCCGTCTCAAGTCTAAGCGCAGTGCCTGGCTTTGTAACGCGTCGTCGCCTCGGCATTTGCCTTTGCGACGCCAGCGAACCACTGGTGACGAAACCTGTACCCCTGATCCGTCGGCGCACTGCATTCGTCACAGCGACTGCATCAGTGCATGGGTCATGATCGTCTAAGCAGAAACCTTGCCAGCTCCGTAAAAATCACTGAAATCAGTCCTTTACCCACTTATGCCCACCTGCCGGGCTTTTTGGCGGCGGCAATGCGCACAAAAACAGTGCGCCACTGCCCGCCCCATTGCGCGAAAAGCGTGCGCCCCAGGCCGTGAAAAAGACTATAGACGGTGCGTGGTACACTGCCGGCCAACAGTTTTCCGGAATATTTCCCATGCTCGCGCCCAAAGACCTCCTCGACGCCCTGAGCGGCCACGCCTCTCGCCTGTTCAGCGGCGACACCCCGCTGCCCCGCAACGAAATCGAAAGCCAGTTCAAGGCGCTGCTGCAAAGTGGCTTCAGCAAACTCGACCTGGTCAGCCGGGAAGAGTTTGATAGCCAGATGGTGGTCCTGGCCCGCACGCGTGCGCGGCTGGAGAGCCTGGAGGCGAAGGTGGCAGAGCTGGAAGCACGGCTGACACCGCCGTCTGAATAACGCCACCCCCTGTAGGAGCTGGCTTGCCAGCGATCGCATCACCTCGGTACAACTGAAATACCGAGTCGTCTGCATCGCAGGCAAGCCAGCTCCCACATAAAGCGCCGTGGGTTGCTCTGGATACGTTCTGTAAAACCTCCCCCGCCTCGCTCTCTCCCGCCTCGTCTACCCTTGAAAAACCGCAGGAAGCGACCCTCCATTCAAGGAACGAGCATGTCCCTCGCCATCGTCCACAGCCGCGCCCAGGTTGGCGTAGAAGCCCCTGCCGTCACCGTCGAAGTGCACATGGCCAACGGCTTGCCGTCCCTGACCCTGGTCGGCCTGCCCGAAACCGCCGTCAAGGAAAGCAAGGACCGCGTACGCAGTGCCATCCTCAACAGCGCGCTGCAATACCCCGCCCGCCGCATCACCCTCAACCTCGCGCCCGCCGACCTGCCCAAGGACGGCGGGCGTTTTGATTTGGCGATTGCCTTGGGAATCCTCGCGGCCAGCGTGCAGGTGCCGTCGTTGATGCTCGATAACGTGGAATGCCTGGGGGAGTTGGCGTTGTCGGGTGAGGTGCGTGCCGTGAAGGGGGTGTTGCCGGCCGCGCTGGCGGCACGCAAGGCCGGGCGCACCGTGATAGTGCCCCGGGCGAATGCCGAGGAGGCGTGCCTGGCGTCGGGGTTGACGGTGATCGCCGTCGACCACCTGCTGCAGGTGGTGGCGCACCTGAATGGGCACGTACCGATTGAGCCGTACAAATCCGACGGCCTGCTGTACCTGAACAAGCCTTACCCGGACCTGAGCGAGGTGCAAGGGCAGCTTGCAGCCAAGCGCGCGCTGCTGATCGCGGCGGCGGGCGCGCACAACCTGCTGTTGAGCGGGCCACCCGGTACGGGCAAGACCTTGCTCGCCAGCCGCCTGCCGGGGTTGCTGCCGCCGCTGAGTGAACAGGAAGCCCTGGAAGTCGCGGCGATTCAGTCCGTCGTCAGCTTGGCGCCCTTGAGCCACTGGCCCCACAGGCCGTTTCGCCAGCCGCACCATTCGGCGTCCGGCCCGGCGTTGGTCGGGGGCGGGTCAAAGCCGCAACCGGGAGAAATCACCCTGGCCCATCACGGCGTGCTGTTCCTGGATGAACTGCCGGAGTTTGATCGCAAAGTGCTGGAGGTGCTGCGTGAGCCTTTGGAGTCGGGTCATATCGTGATTTCTCGCGCCCGCGACCGGGTGAGTTTCCCGGCACGCTTCCAACTGGTGGCAGCCATGAACCCCTGCCCTTGCGGCTATCTGGGCGAACCCAGCGGGCGCTGCCGCTGCACGCCGGAACAGATACAGCGCTACCGCAACAAGCTCTCGGGGCCGCTGCTGGACCGCATCGATTTGCACCTCACGGTCGCCCGGGAAACCACGGCGCTCAACCCGACCCAACAGGCTGGCGACAACACTGCGACAGCCTCGGCGCAGGTGGCCGAAGCCCGGGAGCGTCAACAACGGCGACAAGGGTGCGCGAATGCCTTCCTCGACCTGCCGGGGCTGAAGGAGCACTGCCAGTTGGTGAAGACCGACGAAAGCTGGCTGGAGAACGCATGCGAGCGGCTGACCTTATCGCTGCGCGCAGCTCACAGACTGCTGAAAGTAGCACGCACCCTGGCCGACCTTGAGCAGGCAGACGCAATTGCACGCCATCACCTGCAAGAGGCCCTGCAATATCGGCCGGCAGCCATCATCTGAGCCCAACACCGCCCCTGTGGGAGCCGGCTTGCCGGCGATGGCTGCTTCAAGGTTTGCGCCAGGCCTGAGGGCCTTATCGCCGGCAAGCCGGCCCCTACAGAGGGCGGGGTGTCAGCGGAAGCGGTCGACCTCTTGGCGCAAGCCCGCCGCCAGGGTTTCCAGTTCCTTGGCGGTGATCGCCAGGTTCGACACCACTTCACGTTGCTCGCTGTTGGCCAGCGCAATGCTTTGCAGGTTGCTGCTGAGCACGTTCGCGGTGCTGCTCTGTTCCTGGGTCGCGGTGGTGATCGCCGCAAATTGCTGGCCAGCCGAGCGGCTTTGCTCGTCGATGCGTGCCAGGGCCGAAGCCACGTCCGCGTTGCGCGACAGCCCTTCCTGCATCAACACATTACCGCGCTCCATAGTGCTGATGGCGTTGCCGGTTTCCTGCTGGATACTCTGGATCATCCCGGAGATTTCATCGGTAGCCTCACGGGTGCGCGACGCCAGGTTACGCACTTCATCGGCAACCACGGCAAAACCACGGCCTTGCTCGCCAGCCCGTGCAGCTTCGATGGCGGCGTTGAGCGCCAGCAGGTTGGTCTGCTCGGCAATCGAGGTGATCACCCCCACAATCCCGCCGATTTCCTGGGAGCGCTGGCCCAAGGTGTTGATCACCGTGGCCGTGCTGTTCAGTGCTGTGGCGATATGTTCCAGGGACGACGAGGCTTCTTGCATCGAGGTGCGGCCGATGCGGGTTTGCTGGGCATTTTCCTGGGCCAGACGTTCGGTGTTGCCCATGTTGTCGGCAATGTTCAGCGAGGTGGCACTGAACTCTTCCACTGCGCCGGCCATGCTGGTGATCTCGCCGGATTGCTGTTCCATGCCTTCATAAGCACCACCGGACAACCCCGACAAGGCCTGTGCCCGGCTATTGACCTCTTCCGCCGCCTTGCGGATATGCGAAACCATGGTCGACAAGGCTTCACCCATCTGGTTGAAGCTGCGCGCCAACTGGCCGATTTCATCATGGCTGGCCACGTTCAAACGGGCGCTCAAATCACCGGCGCCGAGGGCTTCGGCCTGGCGCACCAAGTCACTCAATGGCTGCAGTTTGCTGCGCAGCAGCCAGACCGCCGCGCCGACCGCCAACAGCATCGCCAGCACGCTGCCGATCACCAGGCGAATACCCACCGCCCAGGTGACTGCGCGGATCTCGGACTTCGGCATGCTTGCCACCACCGACCACGGGCCGCCTTCGAACGGTACCGAGACGCTGTAGAAGTCTTCGCTCTTGTCGCTCCAGAAGCGGCCTTCACCGGGCTTTTTCGCCAGGTCGAGCATCACCGGGATCGCTTGATCCAGTGCCTGCACACCCGCCGGTGGCACCAGCCAGTGTTTCTGCTCGTCCAACAGCGCCAGCGAGCCGGTCTGGCCGATACGGAAGCGCTTGAGGTTGTCGAACTGGGCCTTCTGCTCGTCGGTGTAGTCAAAGCCGATGAACAACACGGCGATGACCTTGCCACTGGCGTCACGCACCGGGGTGTACTGGGTCATGTAGGAGCGGTCGAACAGCACGGCCCGGCCCACATAGTTCTGTCCGGCCAGCAGGCGCTGGTACGCCGGGTGTTGGTGGTCGAGCACGGTGCCGATGGCCCGGTTGCCGTCCTGCTTGGTCAGCGAGGTGCTGATGCGGATGAAGTCTTCGCCGCTGCGCACGAATACCGTGGCCACGCCGCCGGACATCTGCTTGAACTCGTCCACTTCATCAAAGTTGTTGTTCAGCACATCCTCGCCCAGGTACAGGCTTGGGGTTTGCACGCCGGCCACGGTGACTGGCCGGTCTGCACGCACACTCAAGCCGGCGCCGAAGCGCTTCTCGAACAGCCCGCTCAAACGCTGAGTACTCTCGCGCAAGGTGCTGTGGAAGGTGTTGAGTTGGTCGGCCAGCAAACGCGCCTCGCTGGCCAGGTGCTCCTCGCGGGTGTCGAGGTTGGCCGAGTCAAGGGAACGCAAAGCGAAGACGGTACTGCCGCTGATGACGACAGCCAAAATAACGGCCAAGGCGAGGCCTAGTTGGGAGGCGATCCGAGCGCGAGGTTGAGACATGACAGCTCCTGGCCGAGGCCAGGATCATCCTGATCTCATAGCGCTGCTCGGCAAATTATCTGGTGGGAAACGTTGGTGCACGATGGTTCCAACACACCTTCTTCGGCGGGCCTGGGCAATACTTGAGCGATTCACAGGGGTATCGCGCAAACGATTGCACGAACGGTAGTCCGCGCATCAGTCGAGGCGCTGCACCTGAGGCAATTCCATCGCCTTGACTTCGCCTTGAAGAAACTCCGCCAACCGCCGCAAGCGTTCACCTCCGGGGCGGGTTTTCGGCCACACCAGGTAATAATTTTCGCCACTGGCCACGGCGGTGGGCCACGGCAGGCTCAACCGCCCTTGCGCCACGTCCTCGGCCACCATCAGCAGGTCGCCCATGGACACTCCATAGCCCCGCGCGGCGGCGATCATGCCCAGTTCAAGGGTATCGAACACCTGCCCGCCCTTGAGCGACACCTGGGACGACAAGCCCATGCGCTCCAACCAATTGCGCCAGTCGCGCCGATCGGGCGTGGGGTGCAGCAGCTCGGCGGTGGCCAGGCGCGCCGCATCCCAAGGGCCGTCGTCGAGCAGGTTGGGCGCCCCCACTGGAATCAGCAATTCCGGGAACAGGTAGCTGGCTTCCCAATCGGCTGGAAAATGCCCGTAGCTCAGCAGCACCGCACAATCGAATGGCTCCTGGTTGAAGTCCACCTCGTCCACACTCATCCACGCACTGGTCAGTTGCACCTCGTTGCCCGGCTGCAAGGCGCGGAATCGACTGAGACGCGCCAGCAGCCAGCGCATGGTCAGGGTCGAGGGTGCCTTCATGCGCAGGATGTCATCTTCGGCATTCAGGGTATGGCAGGCCCGCTCCAGCGCGGCAAAGCCTTCACGCACGCCGGGCAGCAGCAGGCGCGCCGCCTCGGTGAGTTGCAGGGTCCGCCCGCTGCGCTGGAACAGGCGGCAGGCAAAATGCTCTTCCAGCGTGCGGATGTGCCGGCTGACCGCGCTCTGCGTGATCGACAGCTCCTCGGCGGCGCGCGTGAAGGAGTTATGCCGGGACGCGGCCTCGAATGCACGCAAGGCATAAAGCGGAGGAAGGCGGCGCGACATAAGGAAAACTCCTACAAGGCAATCCGGCACCCTAGCAGAATCTATAAGTATGAGTATTAGTCATGCGAACGATCGCTTTTATCCTTTTGTGTAATGCGCCAGGAGCGCCGAGAATCAACCCTTCCCCAACCCTCTGACTTTTTGAGTGTGATGATCATGCAGCATCCGGCGCGTACCGAACTCTGGGCCATTCTGCGGCTGTCAGGGCCGTTGATTGCCTCACAGTTGGCGCACATGCTGATGGTGCTGACCGACACCCTGATGATGGCCCGCCTGAGCCCTGAAGCCCTGGCCGGTGGAGGCCTGGGCGCGGCCAGCTATTCCTTTGTGTCGATTTTCTGCATCGGCGTAATTGCTGCCGTGGGCACCCTGGTGGCCATTCGGCACGGCGCGGGCGATATCGAAGGCGCCACCCGCCTGACCCAGGCCGGGCTTTGGCTGGCGTGGCTGATGGCGCTGGTGGCGGGCTTACTGCTGTGGAACCTCAAGCCGCTGTTGCTGATGTTTGGCCAGACCGAAGCCAACGTGCACTCGGCCGGGCAGTTCCTGACGATCCTGCCGTTCGCCCTGCCGGGTTTCCTCAGCTTCATGACGCTGCGCGGTTTTACCAGCGCGATTGGCAAGGCGCAGCCGGTGATGGTGATCAGCCTCGGCGGTGCGGTGGCCAACTACCTGCTCAACCATGCACTGATCGAAGGCATGTTCGGCCTGCCGAAACTGGGGCTGATGGGCATTGGCCTAGTCACCGCCCTCGTCGCCAACAGCATGGCCCTGGCGCTGTGGTGGTACATCCGCAGCAACCGGACTTACGTGGCCTACCCGCTGGGCAAAGGCCTGTTGCGCCTCAACACCCAGTATTTGCGCGAGCTGTGGCGCCTGGGCCTGCCGATTGGCGGCACGTACGCGGTGGAAGTCGGGCTGTTTGCCTTCGCCGCGCTGTGCATGGGCACTATGGGCAGCACACAGTTGGCGGCGCATCAGATTGCCCTGCAGATCGTGTCGGTGGCCTTCATGGTGCCGGCCGGCATGTCCTATGCGGTGACCATGCGCATCGGCCAGCATTACGGCGCCGAGCAGTTGCTGCAGGCACGCCTGGCCGGGCGTGTGGGTATCGGGTTTGGCGCGGCAGTGATGCTAGGGTTTGCAGCGGTACTGTGGCTGTTTTCCGATCCGCTGATCGGACTGTTCCTCGACCATAACGACCCCGCCTTCCACGACGTGATCGTGCTGGCTGTCAGCCTGCTGGCGGTGGCGGCCTGGTTTGAACTGTTCGACGGCATGCAGACCATCGCGATGGGCTGCATCCGTGGGCTGAAGGACGCCAAGACCACCTTCCTGGTGGGGTTGGGTTGCTATTGGTTGATTGGCGCGCCGTCGGCGTGGTGGATGGCCTTCCACCTGGGCTGGGGCCCGACCGGGGTGTGGTGGGGGTTGGCCCTGGGCCTGGCCTGCGCGGCCATCAGCCTGACGTGGGCATTCGAAGCGAAGATGAAACGCATGATCCGCAAGAACTCTGCGGCTCAAACTGAATTTGGGGCCATGCAGCCTGAATAGAGGATGTACCCGATCAATGTAGGAGCTGGCTTGCCGGCGATGGCGGTATACCAGACAACTCATCTGGCGCTGAAATACCGCCATCGCAGGCAAGCCAGCTCCCACAGTTTTATCCGCGTTGTGTCAGACGGCAGCGGCGCAGATCAGGATTATCTGCCTGAAGAAGCTGGGGATCCACCGGTTCAATTGTGGGAGCTGGCTTGCCTGCGATGGCGGTGTGTCAGATAACTCATCTGGTACTGATACACCGCTATCGCCGGCAAGCCGGCTCCTACAGTTGATGGGGTTTGCAATTCAACCGAGAAGGGCTTGTTGGCCTTTGCCGAAGGTCAGGTACTCCACCAGCTCCGGCAACGGCAACGGCTTGCTGATCAGGTAACCCTGGGCCTGGTCGCAGCCAAACAAACGCAACAGCGCCAGTTGCTCAGGGGTTTCCACGCCTTCGGCCACCACTTCCAGGTTCAGGTTGTGGGCCAGGTTGATCATCGCGTGCACCAGCTTGCGGTTCTCTTCGCGCTCTTCCATGCCGCCAACGAAGCTCTTGTCGATCTTCAACAAGGCAATCGGCAGGCTGTTGAGGTGCACGAACGAGGAGAACCCAGTGCCGAAGTCATCCAGAGAGAAGCGCACACCCAGGCGGCCGAGCGCGTCCATGGTCTGCTTGACCAGGTCACTGCGGCGCATCACGGCGGTTTCGGTCAGCTCGAACTCCAGCCATTGCGCTTCCACACCACGCTCGGCAATCAGCCGGCTGAGGGTGGAAAGCAACTGGCTGTCCTGGAACTGACGGAACGACAGGTTGACTGCCATGTGCAACGGCGGCAGGCCGCGCTCGCGCAAGTCCTGCATGTCACGCAGGGCCCGGGAAATCACCCAGTAGCCCAGGGGCACGATCAGGCCGCTCTGCTCGGCCAGGGGCACGAACTCACTCGGCGGCAACAGGCCGCGCTCGCCGTGGCGCCAGCGCACCAGGGCTTCCAGGCCGACGATATGCCCGTCGTCCAGATCCAGGCGCGGTTGGTAATGCAGTTCCAGCTCATCACGGCGCAGGGCGCGGCGCAGTTCGCTTTCCAGGTCGGCCAGGCTGCGCGCGTTGCGGTTGATGCGTTCGTTGAAGATATGAAAGGTACAGCCCTGGGTGCTCTTGGCTTGCTGCATGGCGATATGCGCGTGCCACATCAGCGGGTCGGCACCGGCGCGGGCGCGGGCATGGGCCACGCCCAGGCTGCAGCCGATCAGCAGGCTCTCGCCATCCACCCAATAGGGTTCGGCCATGACTTCGGTGATGCGCTCGGCCATCCATTCGGCGCGCTGGGGTGCACGGCGGGTGTCGATCAGCAGGGCGAATTCATCGCTGCCAAGGCGCGCCAGTTGATCCCCGGCCTCAAGCTGGCTTTTGAGACGCGAGACCACTTGCAGGATCAGCCGGTCACCGGCCTGGTGGCCAAGGGCGTCGTTGGCGTGGCGGAAGTTGTCGAGGTCCAGGTGACAGAGGGCCAGGCCGCGGCCTTCGTTCTCGGCCAGCCGCGCCGCCAGCAGGGTCTGGAAACCCTGGCGATTGGCGATTCCGGTGAGCGGGTCCTGTTCGGCCAGGCGCTGCAAGGTGTTTTCCAGAACGCCCCGCTCGCGCACATGGCGCAGGCAGCGGCGCAATGTATCGGCATCCAATACATCACGGATCAACCAATCGCTGACACCGAGGGGAGAAACCAGCGGTTCCTGCTCCAGCAGCAATACACAAGGCAAGCTGCAGCGGCCCGGGCCAGGTTGCAGGTGGGGGGTGGTCAATAGCACGGCACCGTGGTCGTCATCGAACAGACGGCTCACGGAATCCCAATTTGGCGCGCTGATCAGCACAGCCCCATCGCCCATCGGCGCCAGGCACTCGCGCAATAACGCTGCCCACGCTGGCTCATCGGCCAGTAGCAGCAAACGCAAGGGTTCGACAGGCGTAGACAAGCTAGCTCCCTAGACTCTGCAAGAATTCGTTGGCGGCGGGCATTATGACGTGCGGTCTGATAATCACCAATGATAGGGGTTATCAAATACGCCGATTACAAACAATAGTCGCAAATGCCCGTACATCCTGCGGCAAAGTATCAAAACCGGCAAATTTAGATCGAGTGGTACGTCACACTGTCGTTCTGACAGAGCAGAATCCTGCGAGCCTGTTAAAATGCCCGCCCTTTTGAATAACGACTCCTGAAATTCTGTATGTCCCGACTCAACCCCCGGCAGCAAGAAGCCGTGAACTACGTCGGCGGCCCTCTATTGGTGCTCGCCGGTGCAGGCTCCGGCAAGACCAGCGTGATCACCCGCAAGATCGCGCACCTGATCCAGCAGTGCGGCATCCGCGCCCAGTACATCGTCGCCATGACCTTTACCAACAAGGCGGCGCGGGAAATGAAAGAGCGCGTCGGCACCCTGCTCAAGGGCGGCGAAGGCCGTGGCCTCACCGTGTGCACCTTCCACAATCTGGGCCTGAACATCATCCGCAAGGAGCACGTGCGCCTGGGCTACAAGCCCGGTTTCTCGATCTTCGACGAGACCGACGTGAAGTCGCTGATGACCGACATCATGCAGAAGGAATACGCAGGCGACGACGGCGTGGATGAGATCAAGAACATGATCGGCGCCTGGAAGAACGACCTGATCCTGCCCGCCCAGGCCCTGGAAAATGCGCGCAATCCCAAGGAACAGACGGCCGCCATCGTCTACACCCACTACCAGCGCACGCTCAAGGCGTTCAACGCGGTGGACTTCGACGACCTGATCCTGCTGCCCGTAAAGCTGTTCGAGGAACACGCCGACATCCTCGAAAAATGGCAGAACAAGGTGCGCTACCTGCTGGTGGACGAATACCAGGACACCAACGCCAGCCAATACCTGCTGGTGAAAATGCTGATCGGCAAGCGCAACCAGTTCACCGTGGTTGGCGACGACGACCAGTCGATCTACGCCTGGCGCGGCGCCCGCCCGGAAAACCTGATGCTGCTCAAGGACGACTACCCGTCCCTGAAAGTGGTGATGCTGGAGCAGAACTATCGCTCCACCAGCCGCATCCTGCGTTGCGCCAACGTGCTGATCTCGAACAACCCCCACGAGTTTGAAAAACAACTGTGGAGTGAGATGGGCCATGGCGACGAGATCCGCGTGATCCGCTGCCGCAACGAAGACGCCGAAGCCGAGCGCGTGGCGGTGGAAATCCTCAGCCTGCACTTGCGTACCGACCGGCCTTACAGCGATTTCGCGATCCTCTATCGCGGCAACTACCAGGCCAAGCTGATAGAGCTGAAATTGCAGCACCACCAGGTGCCGTATCGCTTGTCGGGCGGCAACAGCTTTTTCGGACGCCAGGAAGTCAAGGACCTGATGGCCTACTTCCGCCTGATCGTGAACCCGGACGACGACAACGCCTTCCTGCGCGTGATCAACGTGCCGCGCCGCGAGATCGGCTCCACCACCCTGGAAAAGCTCGGCAACTACGCCACCGAGCGCAAGATCTCGATGTACGCCGCCACCGACGAGATCGGCCTGGGCGAACACCTGGACACGCGCTTCACCGATCGCTTGTCGCGCTTCAAGCGCTTTATGGACAAGGTGCGCGAGCAGTGCGCCGGCGAAGACCCGATCAGCGCCCTGCGCAGCATGGTCATGGACATCGACTATGAAAACTGGCTGCGCACCAACAGTTCCAGCGACAAGGCCGCGGATTACCGCATGGGCAACGTCTGGTTCCTGATCGAAGCGCTGAAGAACACCCTGGAGAAAGACGAAGACGGCGAGATGACCGTCGAAGACGCCATCGGCAAGCTGGTGCTGCGCGACATGCTCGAGCGCCAGCAGGAAGAAGAAGATGGCGCCGAGGGCGTGCAGATGATGACCTTGCATGCGTCCAAGGGTCTGGAATTCCCCTACGTGTTCATCATGGGCATGGAAGAGGAAATCCTCCCACACCGCTCCAGCATCGAAGCTGACACCATCGAGGAAGAACGCCGGCTGGCCTACGTGGGCATTACCCGCGCACGTCAGACCCTGGCCTTTACCTTTGCCGCCAAGCGCAAGCAGTACGGCGAAATCATCGATTGTGCCCCCAGCCGATTCCTGGATGAACTGCCGCCGGACGACCTGGCCTGGGAAGGCAATGATGACACCCCGACCGAGGTGAAGGCCGTTCGCGGCAACACCGCGCTGGCGGATATACGCGCGATGTTAAAGCGCTAGAATCGACTACTTTTTAATCTACTTTCGGCGCCCGTTGCGTCAACAGAGGAAGCTTTCCGTGGAAGCACTGCACAAGAAAATTCGCGAAGAAGGCATCGTGCTTTCCGATCAGGTACTCAAGGTCGACGCCTTTCTGAACCACCAGATCGACCCGGCACTGATGAAACTGATCGGCGACGAATTCGCCGCGCTGTTCAAGGACTCGGGCATCACCAAGATCGTCACCATCGAAGCCTCAGGGATAGCCCCGGCCATCATGACCGGCCTGAACCTGGGCGTGCCGGTGATCTTCGCCCGCAAGCAACAGTCACTGACCCTGACCGAAAACCTGTTGTCGGCGACGGTGTACTCCTTCACCAAGAAGGTCGAAAGCACCGTGGCGATCTCCCCACGCCACCTGACCAGCAGCGACCGCGTGCTGGTGATCGATGACTTTTTGGCCAACGGCAAGGCGTCCCAGGCGCTGATTTCGATCATCAAGCAAGCTGGCGCTACCGTGGCCGGCTTGGGGATCGTGATCGAGAAGTCGTTCCAGGGGGGTCGTGCGGAGCTGGATGCGCAGGGTTACCGGGTTGAGTCGCTGGCACGGGTTAAGTCGTTGGCCGGTGGCGTAGTCACCTTCATCGAATAACACCAAATCCCTGTAGGAGCCGGCTTGCCGGCGATGGCGGCCTTGAGTCTTGTGATGACTTCAAGGACCTCATCGCCGGCAAGCCGGCTCCTACAGGGAGGTTGTGGTGGCTGTTAGTGTGCGGTGGCCTGTAGGCCGGCGAGTAGCAGGCGCTGGTAGAGGTCTTCTTTCAAGCCTTCGGGTTTATCCAACCCCATCCGCTTCAAATGCCCGGGAAACGCCTCCGGCTCCGGCGCGTCCAACGCAGCCTTGCCCAACTCCAGAATCTCCGTCAGCTTGAATTTGCTCTTGAGCCAGTTCAACGCCCGCAACAGATCCCGCTCTTCCTCCGTGAAATCGCTGCCCAGCGGGTACTCCGGAAACAACCGTCGATGCCGCGCCTGAATGCCCTTGAGCCGTTCCGGGGTGTTGTCGGTAAAACGCGGCTCCAACTGGAAACCCTCGGGCAGCTTGCCGGCCTTTTGCGCCTGCTCGATCAAATCATCCTGGAAGCGTGAGTCAGTGATCTTGAGCAACGCCTCGATCACGTTGGCATCCGTCTGACCGCGCAAGTCGGCAATACCATATTCGGTGATGACAATGTCCCGCAGGTGTCGCGGAATGGTGCAGTGGCCGTAGTCCCAGACGATATTGGAACTCACCTCTCCCGCCGATTCGCGCCAGCTGCGCAAAATCAGGATCGAGCGCGCCCCTTCCAGTGCATGGCCCTGGGCGACAAAGTTGTATTGCCCGCCCACGCCACTGAGTACGCGGCCGTCTTCCAGCTGGTCGGCAACGCCCGCGCCCAGCAGCGTGACCATGATCGCGCTGTTGATAAACCGTGCATCCAGGCGCTGCAGGCGCTTGAGTTCTTCCTGGCCGTACAGCTCGTTGATGTAGCTGATGCGGGTCATGTTGAATTCGAGACGCTTGGCGTGGGTCATTTCCTGCAAACGCTGGTAAAAACTGCGCGGCCCGAGGAAGAAACCTCCATGGATCGATACACCGTCGGGCTGCGCGGCGTCGTCCAGCGTGCCGGCGTTGGCCTGCTCCTGGGTGGCCACATCCGGGTACACCTTGCGCCGTACGATCCCGGCATCCGCCAGCACGAGCAAGCCGTTGACGAACATCTCGCTGCAGCCATACAGGCCCCGCGCAAACGGCGCGACGCCACCTTCATGGCTGATCAGCGGCGCCCACTGGTACACATCAAGGTCGGTCAGCAACAAGCGGTAGGCTTCGTTATCAGCCTGACGGGCCAGCAACGCGGCGGTCAACGCATCGCCCATGGAGCCGATGCCGATCTGCAACGTGCCGCCATCGCGCACCAGCGTGCTGGCATGCAGACCGATGAAATGGTCCTGGAACCCCACCGGCATGTTCGGTGTGGAGAACAGCGTGGTGCTGTCTTTTTCATCGATCAGGTAATCGAACGCGTCCATGCCCAGCTCGGAATCCCCCGGCATGTAGGGTAAGTCGCTGTGGACCTGGCCCACCACCAGGATGGTTTCCCCGGCGTCGCGGCGCTTAGCGATCATCGGTAGCAGGTCGAGGGTGATATCCGGGTTGCAGCTCAGGCTCAGGCGATCGGGGTGTTCGGCACTGCTGGCGACCAGTTGCGCCACCAAGTTCAGGCCGGCGGCGTTGATGTCGCGCGCAGCGTGGCTGTAGTTGCTGCTGACGTAGTCCTGCTGCGCCGAACGGCTGTGGAGCAAACTACCAGGCTGCATGAAGAACTGCTGAACGCGAATATTGGTCGGCAGGCTGTCTTTGTGCAGGTCAGCGAGGAAATCCAACTCGGGGTAATCGCCGAACACTCGCTCGATAAAAGGCCCGAGAAAGCGCTTCTGCAAACCATCACCAAAAGGCGGACGACCCAGGCTCAAGGCGGTGTAGATCGTCAGTTGCCGCTCTGGCAACTTGGCGATACGCCGGTACAGCGCGTTGACGAACAGGTTGGGCTTGCCCAGGCCCAACGGCATGCCCATGTGGATATGCGCCGGCAAGCGCGCCAGTACGTCGTCAACTGCTTGCTCGATTGAACACAACTGCACCATCCGATCCTCCCGAACATTCCATGATTAGGGGTTGGACCGAGCTTGCCGGGTCTTTGCTGCAATGAACAGCGTTGAAACACAAATCGCGGGCACAAAAAAAGCCGCTTAAAAGCGGCTTTTTTGGCGAAGATCGGTTGATCAGAGGCCGGACATCTTCTTGATTGCGCCTTTGAGGTCATCATCCGAGCAATCGGCGCAGGTGCCTTTGGGCGGCATGGCGTTCAGGCCGGTGATGGCCTTGGCCAGCAGGCCGTCGAGGCCACCCTGGTGGTCGGCGCGGTCTTTCCAGGCGGCGGTGTCACCTATTTTCGGGGCGCCCAGCAAACCAGTACCGTGGCACGCGTTGCAGTGCTTGGCGATCACGTCGTCCGGGGTCTTGGCAGCACCGCCGCCACCTGCGGCCACAGCCACTTCCATGCCCTTGCATTCCTGGCCCTGGACACAGACCTGGCCCACGGGCTCCAGGCGCTTGGCAATTTCATCATTGGTCGCAGCTTGAGCGCTGACAGCCCATAGGGCCAGTACGGTTGCTGGTGCAGCCAGCATTTTCATAATTAGGTTCACGCGTTCACCCTCAATGGTGGCTATTCACGCCTGCGGCCACGGTTTCGCAGGCGGCGAAAGTATAACGGTTAGCCCGCCTGGCCGAAACAACCCTATTAAATAAAGGGAGATTCGGCGTCACGGTTACAGCTGCGGGTGTGTCTGCAACGCTGGCAGCACGCCTCTTCTGTCAAAAGTTCGCCGGTGTGGCTGCGCTGATTAGTCGCGCCGGCACATCGAACGGGTTGCGAAAACGATGGGGCTTGGTGCTTTCAAAGTAGTAGCTATCGCCGGCTTCGAGCACAAAAGTTTCAAGACCGACCACCAATTCCAGGCGGCCCTCCACCAGAATCCCGGTTTCTTCGCCCTCATGGGTGAGCATTTCTTCGCCGGTGTCGGCGCCTGGCGGGTAGATCTCGTTCAGGAACGCAATTGCCCGGCTGGGGTGCGCCCGGCCTACCAGCTTCATGGTGACGGCACCGTCGGAGATGTCGATCAGCTCATTGGCTTTATAGACGATCTGCGTCGGTATTTCCTGGAGGATCTCCTCGGAAAAGAACTCGACCATGGACATGGGGATACCACCCAGCACCTTGCGCAAGGAGCTGATCGAGGGGCTGACGCTGTTTTTTTCGATCATCGAAATGGTGCTGTTGGTGACACCCGCACGCTTGGCGAGCTCACGCTGGGAAAGACCCTTGAGTTTACGGATGGATTGCAGTCGTTCGCCGACGTCCAATGCAGGAGCCTCCTAGGATTCAGGCGTTGTTGTAATTGAGCGTTATCATGGCGACAGCGTTCAGTATTTACAACACTTGGGCCTAAATCCCGGGCACCTGCGTTCGTACCCGGCGGTCAAGCGCCGGAATAGAGCCTTGGCACGCGGCGCAGGTTGCAGAAGATCTGGTAGGGAATGGTCTCGGCGGCCACCGCAACATCACTGGCCAGGATGTTTTTGCCCCACAACTCCACCGTAGAACCAAGGCCAGCCTGAGGCACGTCCGTCAGGTCGATGCACAGCATGTCCATCGAAACGCGGCCGAGCAATTGGCTGCGTTGACCGGCGACCAGTACCGGCGTGCCGGTCGGCGCATGACGCGGATAGCCATCGGCATAGCCCATGGCAACCACGCCAATGCGCATCGGCTTGGGCGTTATGAACTTGGCGCCATAGCCCACCGGCTCGCCGGCCGGCAGCTCACGCACAGAGATCACTTTGGACTCCAGGGTCATCACCGGCTGCAAACGTGCGGCCACCGCCTGGTCTTCGCCAAACGGCGTGGCGCCGTAGAGCATGATGCCCGGGCGTACCCAGTCGCTGGACACATTCGGCCAGCCCATCACCGACGGCGAGTTACGCAGGCTGACGTCGGCCGACAAACCTTGGCGCGCCGCTTCAAACACCGCCACTTGTTCATTGCTGCGCACGCAGTCGAGTTCATCGGCGCGGGCGAAGTGGCTCATCAAGACGATCTTGGCGACTTTGCCACTGGCCAGCAGGCGCTGGTACGCCTCGTGGTAATCCTTGGGATGCAAGCCAACCCGATGCATGCCGGAGTCGAGCTTGAGCCAGACGGTCAGCGGCTTGCTCAGCCTGGCCTGCTCGATCGCCTCCAGCTGCCACAACGAATGCACCACGCACCAAAAATCATGCTCGTTGATCAGCGGCAGCTCGTCGGCCTCAAAAAAGCCTTCGAGCAACAGCACTGGCGCCCGGATGCCGGCGGCGCGCAGCTCCAGTGCCTCTTCGATGCACGCCACGGCAAACCCGTCGGCCTCGGCTTCCAACGCCTGGGCCACGCGCACGGCGCCATGGCCGTAGGCATCGGCCTTGACCACGGCAAGCGCCTTGGCCCCCGTGACTTCACGGGCCAATTGGTAGTTGTGGCGCAGGGCTTGGAGATCGATCAGGGCACGGGCAGGACGCATGGCGGCAGGCTTCTAGGCGGCAGAGTGAAGAAAAACCGGCACCGACCAACAACGTCGGCACCGGGAGAGGGATCCAGGTTTAAGGCAGCGCCGCCACGACGGACAGCTCTACCAGGATTTCCGGTTCGCACAGCTTGGCTTCAACCGTGGCACGGGCCGGAGCGACGCCCTTGGGCAGCCACTTGTCCCACACCGCGTTCATGCCGGCGAAGTCGGCGTCGATGTCTTTGAGGTAGATCGTCACCGACAGCAACTTGCTCTTGTCGGTGCCAGCCAGGTCCAGCAAACGCTCGATATTGGCCAGGGTTTCACGGGTCTGCTGTTCAATTCCGGCACTCATGTCGTCGCCGACTTGCCCTGCCAGGTATACGGTGCCGCTGTGGACAACGATCTGGCTCATGCGCTCATTGGTGAGCTGGCGCTGGATTGACATGTTTTGCGGACTCCTGATGGTTGCCATAACGGGAAATATCGAGGCCTGCGGCACTGATCTGCGGCGTTTTCTTCGCCATCAGGTCGGCCAGCAGGCGGCCCGAACCACAGGCCATGGTCCAACCGAGGGTGCCGTGGCCGGTATTCAGGAACAGGTTCTTGAACGGTGTGGCACCGACAATCGGCGTGCCGTCGGGTGTGGTCGGGCGCAGGCCGGTCCAGAAGCTGGCCTCGGTCAAATCGCCGCCCTGAGGATAAAGGTCGTTGACGATCATCTCCAGGGTTTCACGTCGGCGCGGGTTCAGCGACAGGTCAAAACCAGCTATTTCAGCCATGCCGCCAACGCGGATGCGGTTGTCGAAACGGGTGATCGCGACCTTGTAGGTCTCGTCCAGAATGGTCGAAGTCGGCGCCATCGCCGGGTTGGTGATCGGCACGGTCAGCGAGTAACCCTTGAGCGGGTACACCGGTGCCTTGATCCCCAGCGGCTTGAGCAGCTTCGGCGAGTAGCTGCCGAGGGCCAGCACGTAACGGTCGGCGGTTTCCAGCTTGCCATCGATCCACACGCCGTTGATGCGGTCGCCGGCGTAGTCGAGGCGCTGGATATCTTGTTCGAAGCGGAATTCCACGCCCAGTTGCTTGCACATCTCGGCCAGGCGAGTGGTGAACATCTGGCAGTCGCCGGTCTGGTCGTTCGGAAGGCGCAGGGCGCCGGCGAGGATGTCGGTGACGCTGGCCAGGGCCGGTTCAACGCGGGCGATGCCGGCGCGGTCGAGCAGCTCAAAAGGCACGCCGGACTCTTTCAGCACGGCGATGTCCTTGGCGGCACCGTCCAACTGGGCCTGGGTGCGGAACAGCTGGGTAGTCCCCAGGCTGCGGCCTTCGTAGGCAATGCCGGTCTCGGCGCGTAGTTCGTCGAGGCAGTCACGGCTGTACTCGGACAAACGCACCATGCGCTCTTTGTTCACCGCATAACGGCTGGCGGTGCAGTTGCGCAGCATCTGCGCCATCCACAGGTATTGGTCGATATCGGCGGTGGCCTTGATCGCCAGCGGCGCGTGGCGTTGCAGCAGCCATTTGATGGCCTTGAGCGGCACGCCTGGCGCGGCCCAGGGCGACGCATAGCCTGGAGACACCTGGCCGGCGTTGGCGAAACTGGTTTCCATGGCAGCGGCAGGCTGACGGTCGACGACCACGACTTCAAAGCCGGCCCGAGCCAAATAGTAGGCACTGGTCACACCAATGACGCCGCTACCCAAGACCAGAACGCGCATTTTTATATCCTCATCGCGGGCATGGCCGCTGACGTGTGTTGTTCGAGCAATGATGTGCGCAGTGTAAAAAACTATTGCCAGTGCATTTCACTATATAAGTGCCTATATTTGGCGACAATTCTTGGCAAAAACCCTTTTCACAGAGGCGTATCCCCTATGCGTACCAACACCCAGACCAAGCGGGAGCTGGACAAGATCGACCGCAACATCCTGCGCATCCTGCAAACCGATGGGCGAATCTCGTTCACGGAGCTGGGAGAAAAGGTCGGGCTGTCCACCACGCCGTGTACCGAACGGGTCCGTCGGCTGGAGCGCGAGGGGATCATCATGGGCTACAACGCACGGCTGAACCCGCAGCATTTGAAGGGTAGTTTGCTGGTATTTGTCGAGATCAGCCTCGATTACAAGTCTGGCGACACCTTTGAAGAGTTTCGCCGCGCCGTGCTGAAACTGCCGCACGTGCTGGAATGCCACCTGGTGTCAGGCGACTTCGACTACCTGGTGAAAGCGCGGATTTCCGAGATGGCGTCGTACCGCAAGTTGCTGGGGGACATCCTGCTCAAACTGCCCCATGTGCGGGAGTCCAAGAGCTATATCGTGATGGAAGAAGTGAAAGAAAGCCTGAACCTGCCAATTCCTGATTAACCAAATGACACAACTCGGTCAAATGTGGGAGCTGGCTTGCCTGCGATAGCGGTGGCGACTGACCCACCGTCATCGCAGGCAAGCCAGCTCCCACATTAACCGAGTTAAACCAGCACTTGCCGAGTGCTGGCCATGTACTCATGGACCTGCTTCTCCACCCGCGGGTGAATCAGCTCCAACGGCCGCCGCCCGTTCGGGCAGGGCAACGTCTTGGTGGTGCCGAACAATCGGCAGATCAGCGGGCGCTCGTCATACACGGTGCAACCATTTGGCCCCAGGTGTACACAGTTCAGCTCGTCCATGGCCGCATCCTGCTCGGCAGCGGTCTTGCGGGGCAGACGCGACATTTCCTCGGGCGAGGTGGTCACCGGCCCACAGCAGTCGTGGCAACCCGGGACGCACTCGAACGATGGGATCTGACGGCGCAGCGCGCTGATTTTCTGACTGTTGCAACTCATCGAAACACGTACCGAACGGCGAATAGGCGTGGATTCTGCCGCAAAAGCCTGCGGTGAGACAGCTTCGCCCGACAGCTGTATCCTGCGTCAAATTTTCCAAACAGGGATGCTCCCCATGACCGCCAGCGCCCGGCACACCGCTTCCTACTACGCCGCCAGCAGCGTGCCGCAACCCGATTACCCGGCGCTGGCCGGTGAAGTGACGGCAGATGTGTGCGTCATCGGCGGCGGTTTTTCAGGGCTCAACACCGCTCTGGAACTGGCTGAGCGAGGTTTGCGCGTAGTGCTGCTGGAAGCGCGCAAGATCGGCTGGGGCGCCAGCGGGCGCAACGGCGGCCAGTTGATCCGGGGCGTCGGCCATGGCCTGGACCAGTTCACCCACGTGATCGGCACCGACGGCGTGCGCCAGATGAAACTGATGGGCCTCGAAGCGGTGGAGATCGTGCGCGAGCGCATCGAGCGTTACCAGATCCCTTGTGACCTGACCTGGGGCTATTGCGACCTCGCCAACAAACCCCGCGACCTGCATGGCCTGGCCGAAGACGCCGAAGAACTGCGAAGCCTCGGCTATCGTCACGAAGTGCGCCTGCTGCAAGCCGACGAGATGAGCAGCGTGATCGGCTCCGAGCGCTATGTGGGTGGCATGATCGACATGGGTTCCGGCCACCTGCACCCGCTGAACCTGGCCCTCGGCGAAGCAGCTGCCGCGCAGCAATTGGGCGTGGAGCTGTACGAACAATCCGAAGTGACCCGCATCGACTACGGCCCCGAGGTCAACGTGCACACCGCCTCGGGCAACGTACGCGCCAAGACCCTGGTACTGGCCTGCAACGCCTACCTGAATGACCTGAACCCACAGTTGGGCGGCAAGGTGCTGCCAGCCGGCAGCTACATCATCGCCACCGAGCCGCTGAGCGAAGCGCAGGCCCACAACCTGCTGCCACAAAACATGGCAGTGTGCGACCAGCGGGTGACGGTGGACTACTTCAGACTGTCCGCTGACCGACGCCTGCTGTTCGGTGGTGCCTGTCACTATTCCGGCCGCGATCCCCAGGACATCGGCGCCTACATGCGTCCGAAAATGCTCAAGGTGTTCCCGCAACTGGCCAACGTGAAAATCGACTACCAATGGGGCGGCATGATCGGCATCGGTGCCAACCGTTTGCCGCAGATTGGCCGGTTGGCCGACCAGCCCAATGTGTATTACGCCCAGGCCTACGCGGGCCACGGTCTCAATGCCACGCACCTGGCGGGCAAGCTGCTGGCCGAAGCCATCAGCGGCCAGCAGCAGGGCCGCTTCGATCTGTTCGCCCAGGTGCCACACATCACCTTCCCAGGCGGCAAGCACCTGCGCTCGCCGCTGCTGGCCCTGGGCATGCTCTGGCACCGCCTCAAGGAACTGGTCTGATCAATCACGCCAGAAGGGTTTAAGACCCTCCTGGCGTGCCTGTTCCAAGGTCAGCCCAACATCGCGCAACTGCTCGCGGGTCAGGTGCAGCAACGCCTTGCGGGTGTGGCGACGGTGCCAGAACAGGTCCCAGCGACTGATATTGCGCGGCGCCCTCGCCCGCTCCTCTCCGGCCTCCAGTTCCTGGCTGTATAACGCCAACCGCACATCGCTCATGCCGCTCATTTTGCTGCCCCTCATTTGCTTGTTGCCATGAGTGACTAGAATGGGCGGACGGCCAAAACCAATACAGATTCAACCAACTTTTATTAAATACATACAGAAGCTGCCTATCGACGGCTGAATCCTGTATTTTCGCCTTATCTGTACTGGTCCCTTGGGAGCGACCGCCATGACCCTCTACGTCAACCTCGCCGAACTGCTGGGCACCCGCATCGAACAGGGCTTCTACCGCCCGGGCGACCGCTTGCCCTCGGTCAGGGCCTTAAGCGTGGAACACGGGGTCAGCCTGAGCACCGTGCAGCAAGCCTACCGCCTGCTGGAAGACAACGGCCTGGCGATGCCCAAGCCCAAATCCGGCTACTTTGTGCCGGTCGGCCGCGAGCTGCCGGCACTGCCTGAAGTGGGGCGCCCGGCACAGCGCCCGGTGGAAATTTCCCAATGGGACCAGGTACTCGAGCTGATTCGCGCCGTGCCACGCAAAGACGTCATACAGATGGGCCGGGGTATGCCAGACGTATTGTCGCCCACCATGAAACCCCTGCTGCGCAGCCTCGCACGGGTCAGCCGGCGCCAGGATCTGCCGGGCCTGTATTACGACAACATCCTCGGCTGTATGGAACTGCGTGAGCAGATTGCGCGGCTGTCACTGGATTCGGGCTGCCAGCTGACCGCCGAGGACATCGTGATCACCACCGGTTGCCACGAAGCACTGTCCGCCAGCATCCACGCCATCTGTGAGCCCGGCGATATCGTTGCCGTGGATTCGCCGAGCTTTCACGGCGCCATGCAGACCCTCAAGGGCCTGGGCATGAAAGCCCTGGAAATCCCCACCGATCCCATCACCGGGATCAGCCTCGAAGCCCTTGAACTGGCCCTGGAACAGTGGCCGATCAAGGTCATCCAACTCACGCCCAACTGCAACAACCCGTTGGGCTACATCATGCCGGAGGCCCGCAAAAAAGCATTGCTGACCCTGGCTCAGCGCTTTGACGTGGCGATCATCGAAGACGATGTGTATGGCGAGCTGGCGTACAGCTACCCTCGCCCGCGCACCATCAAGTCGTTCGACGAAGACGGCCGCGTGCTGCTGTGCAGTTCGTTCTCGAAAACCCTGGCGCCCGGGCTGCGCATTGGCTGGGTGGCGCCCGGGCGCTACCTGGAACGGGTGCTGCACATGAAATACATCAGCACCGGCTCTACCGCGACCCAACCGCAGATCGCCATCGCCGAGTTTCTCAAAGGCGGGCACTTCGAGCCACATTTGCGGCGGATGCGCACCCAATATCAGCGCAATCGCGACTTGATGATCGACTGGGTCAGCCGCTACTTCCCAGCCGGCACCCGGGCCAGTCGCCCCCAGGGCAGCTTTATGCTGTGGGTAGAGCTGCCCGAAGGTTTCGACACGCTCAAACTCAACCGTGGCCTTGTGGAACAGGGCGTACAGGTGGCGGTGGGCAGTATCTTTTCTGCCTCCGGCAAATACCGGAACTGCCTGCGCATGAACTACGCTGCCAAGCCAACCCCGCAGATTGAAGACGCGGTGCGCAAGGTCGGTGCCGCGGCAATCAAGTTGCTGGCTGAGGCGGCCGACTGACCTTTCGCGGGAAATGGCCGTCATATGCCCACAACCGCCTTGAACTGGAAGCAGCGCCCTTGATGATTCGACGGCTTTTACCGTTTTTAATGCTGGGCGCCCTGGCGCTGGGTGGCTGTGCGACGGTGGATGTACCGCGCGTCCCCAGCGACGCACTGCCCGCAGCGCAATCCTCATTCGGCCGCTCGATCCAGGCCCAGGCGGCGCCCTATCAAGGACGCTCGGGCTTTCGCCTGCTGCCCAACAGCAGCGAAGCCTTCATGGCCCGCGCCGAACTGATCCGCAACGCCCAGGTCAGCCTCGACCTGCAGTACTACATCGTGCACGACGGTATCAGCACCCGCATGCTGGTGGACGAGCTGCTCAAGGCCGCCGACCGGGGCGTGCGCATCCGCATCCTGCTGGACGACACCACCAGCGACGGACTTGACCAGATCATCGCCACCCTCGCCGCCCACCCCAAGATCGAGATTCGCCTGTTCAACCCGCTGCACCTGGGGCGCAGCACGGGCGTAACTCGGGCCATGGGCCGCCTGTTCAACTTATCGCTGCAACACCGGCGCATGCACAACAAGCTCTGGCTGGCCGACAACAGCGTGGCCATCGTGGGCGGGCGCAACCTGGGGGATGAATATTTCGACGCCGAGCCCAACCTGAACTTCACCGACATCGACATGCTCAGCGTGGGCCCGGTGGCCGAGCAACTGGGCCACAGCTTTGACCAGTACTGGAACAGTGCCCTGAGCAAACCCATCGATGAGTTTGTTTCCAGCGCCCCGTCCAAAGGCGACCTGGCCGCTGCCCGCGTGCGCTTGGAGGCCTCGCTGGCCGAATCACGCCAGCAGAACCACGCACTGTACAACCGCTTGCGCACTTACCAGACCCAACCGCGCATGGATACCTGGCGGCGCGAACTGATCTGGGCCTGGAACCAGGCGCTGTGGGATGCACCCAGCAAGGTATTGGCCACGGCCGAGCCGGACCCGCGACTGCTGCTGACCACCCAATTGGCGCCGGAGCTGGAAGGGGTCAATCACGAGTTGATGATGATCTCGGCGTACTTTGTGCCGGGGCAACCCGGCCTGCTCTACCTCACCGGCCGCGCGGATGCGGGCGTCTCGGTTAGCCTGCTGACCAACTCTCTGGAGGCGACGGACGTGCCTGCCGTGCACGGTGGCTACGCGCCCTACCGCAAGGCGTTGCTCGAGCACGGCGTGAAACTCTACGAGCTGCGTCGCCAACCGGGCGATGCCGGGGGCGGCAGCGGCCCGCACCTGTTTCGTCGCGGCACGTTCCGCGGTTCGGACTCCAGCCTGCACAGCAAGGCGATGATCTTTGATCGCGAGAAGTCGTTTATCGGCTCGTTCAATTTCGACCCGCGCTCGGTGTTGTGGAACACCGAAGTCGGCGTGCTGGTGGACAGTCCCGAGCTGGCGGAGCACGTTCGCAACTTGGCGCTGCAGGGCATGGCGCCTGCCTTGAGCTACGAAGCGAAATTGCAGGATGGCCAGGTGGTGTGGGTGACTGAAGACAACGGCCAGTTGCACACCCTGACCCGAGAGCCGGGCAGTTGGTGGCGGCGGTTCAATGCGTGGTTCGCCACCAGCGTTGGCCTGGAACGCATGCTGTAGGAGCCGGCTTGCTGGCGATAGCGGAGTGTCGGCCGAATAATTTGTTGACTGACATACCTCAATCGCCGGCAAGCCGGCTCCTACAGGGGTTGTATTTCAGGCCGGTTGCGCGGCGCCGAATGCGCCTTGGCGCAACAGCAGCACCACCAGGCCCAAGGCACCCGCCGCCATGAACAGCGGCAACGCATGCCCGCTGATCCATTGGCTGCCCGCGCCGGCCACCAACGGCCCGATCAGGCAACCGATCCCCCACAACTGCGCAATGTGGGCATTGGCGCGCACCAGCGCGTCATCGCGATAACGCTCGCCGATCAAGATCAACGACAGGGTGAACAACCCGCCCGCACTGGCACCGAACAACACCCACACCGGCCAGATCAGCAGCGTGTGCAACACCACGGGAATCGCCAGGCTCGAGGCCAGCAACAGCACCGCACAACTCAGAAACAGCGTGCGCCGCGGCAGGTAGTCGGCCAGCGCGCCGATAGGCAACTGCAACAGCGCATCGCCGACCACCACCGTGCTGACCATGGCCAAGGCGATTTCGGCGGTGAAGCCCTGTTGCAGGCAATACACCGGCAGCAGCGTCAGAATCATTGCTTCGAACGCGGCGAACAAGGCCACCGCCCAGGCAATTGCCGGCAGGCTCAGGCAGAAGCGCCACAGGTCGCCCAGGGTCACGCTGAAGGATTCGGCGGTCGGCGCACCGCTGCGGCCCAGCAACAACAAGGGCGCTACCATCAGCAAACCCACGCCCACCCAGAAACCGTAGTCATGGTCGGTGCCCAGCACTCCCAGCAGCAGCGGCCCCGACAGCTGGCTCAAGGCATAACTGCAGCCATACAGCGCCACCAGCCGGCCGCGCCATTGCTCCACCACCAACTGGTTGATCCAGCTTTCGCCGAGGATAAACACGATGGTGAGGATCACCCCGATCATCAGCCGCAGCACCAGCCACACCGGGTAGCTTGGCAGGATCGCCAGCAAGCCAATGGACACCGCGCCGGCCCACAGGCACAGGCGCATCAGGTTGGCGGTGCCCAGCCACGACGCCATCCTGCTGGAGACCTTGGCCCCCAGCAGGACGCCAAAGGCTGGCATCGCCGCCATCACCCCAATCGCAAAACTGCCGTAGCCCCAGCTTTCAAGGCGCAGGGACACGAGCGGCATGCTCACACCCAGGGCCAGGCCGACGCTGAGGACTGAGGCCAAGACGGCGAAATAAGTCGCCCAACGCATTTCCACGCTCCTGTGGATCATTTTTGAGGTCACACAAAACAGTGTGGGAGCGGGCTTATGTGGGAGCTGGCTTGCCTGCGATGCAGGCACCTCGGTTGTTCAGATGAACTGAGGTGATGCTATCGCAGGCAAGCCAGCTCCCACACAAGCCGGCTCCCACATGTTGCCAGCAGTGTTGCTTACAGCTTGATCCAGGTCGCCTTCAGCTCGGTGTACTTGTCGAACGCGTGCAGCGACTTGTCGCGGCCATTGCCCGACTGCTTGAAGCCACCAAACGGGGCGGTCATGTCGCCGCCGTCGTACTGGTTGACCCACACGCTACCGGCACGCAGTGCCTTGGCGGTCAGGTGCGCCTTGGAGATGTCGGCAGTCCACACCGCTGCGGCCAGGCCGTAGACGGTGTCGTTGGCGATCTTCACCGCCTCCTCGGCGCTGTCGAAGGTGATCACCGACAGGACTGGGCCAAAGATCTCTTCCTGGGCGATCTTCATGGCGTTGGTCACACCGTCGAAGATCGTCGGTTCGACGTAGGTGCCACCGGTTTCTTCCAGGGTGCGCTTGCCACCCGCGACCAGCTTCGCACCATCGGCGTGGCCGGCCTCGATGTAGGACAGCACGGTGTTCATCTGCTGTGTATCCACAAGGGCGCCGACGTTGGTCGCCGGGTCCAGTGGGTTGCCCGGCTTCCAGCCCTTGAGGGCCTCGATCACCAGTGGCAGGAATTTATCCTTGATGGAGCGCTCGACGAGCAGACGCGAACCGGCCGTGCAGACTTCGCCCTGGTTGAAGGCGATGGCGCCGGCCGCTGATTCGGCAGCGGCCTTGAGGTCCGGGGCATCGGCAAACACGATGTTCGGACTCTTGCCACCGGCTTCCAGCCAGACGCGCTTCATGTTCGACTCGCCGGAGCGGATCAACAATTGCTTGGCGATCTTGGTAGAGCCGGTGAACACCAGGGTATCGACGTCCATGTGCACCGCCAGCGCGTTGCCCACGGTATGGCCGTAGCCTGGCAGTACGTTCAGCACGCCTTTTGGAATGCCGGCTTCAACCGCCAGGGCCGCGATGCGGATGGCGGTCAGCGGGGATTTTTCGGACGGTTTGAGGATCACCGAGTTACCGGTGGACAGCGCCGGGCCAAGCTTCCAGCAGGCCATCATCAACGGGAAGTTCCACGGCACGATGGCGCCCACGACACCGACCGGCTCGCGGGTCACGAGACCCAGCTGGTTGTGCGGGGTGGCGGCGACTTCGTCGTAGATCTTGTCGATGGCTTCACCGCTCCAGCTCAGGGCATTGGCGGCGCCGGGTACGTCGATTTCCAGGGAGTCGGTGATTGGCTTGCCCATGTCCAGGGTTTCAAGCAGCGCCAGCTCTTCGGCATTGGCGTTGAGCAACGCGGCGAAACGCAGCATGACGGACTTGCGCTTGGCCGGCGCCAGGCGCGACCACACACCGGAATTGAAGGTAGCGCGAGCGTTTTCCACGGCGCGCTGGGCGTCGGCGGCGTCACAGCTGGCAACGGTGGCCAGCAGGCGGCCATCGACCGGGCTGATGCATTCGAACGTGTCACCGGAAGCAGCGGCGGTGTATTCGCCGTTGATGTAGGCGCGGCCTTCGATCTTCAGATCCTTGGCGCGTTGTTCCCAGTCGGCACGGGTCAGGGTGGTCATGCGAGTGTCCTCCTCTTATTGAATACAAGGGCCAGGCGATGTCCCCCGGCAGCCTCACAGAATTCTTGCCCGGCCAGCCAGCTGTTCGGCTCAAGGCAGCTGCCACCCTAAACCAGCGGCTGGGGATGTTTCAATATATTTGACATAACGCCGGCAAACGCCCTTGCGATGTTCATTTTAATAAACATAGACTTTGGGCTCTCCAACCGCAGGCCAGACGGGACACGCACATGAGCATCCAGGACATCGTCGACTTCAGCCAAGCCAACACCGCCCCCGATCGCTACCGCCCTGCTGCGGAAAAAATCCTCAAGGGCGACCCGGAGCAAACGATCTACAACCACTACAACAGCCCTTGCGGCCAGATGAGCGCCGGGGTGTGGGAAGGTGAGGTCGGGCAATGGAAGGTCAACTACACCGAACATGAGTACTGCGAGATTGTGCAGGGCGTTTCGGTATTGCGAGATGCCGCGGGCAATGCCAAGACCCTGCGCGCCGGCGACCGCTTCGTGATTCCCGCCGGCTTCAGCGGCACCTGGGAAGTGCTGGAACCGTGCCGCAAGATCTACGTGGTGTTCGAGCAGAAGGCCTGATCAGTAAATCGCAGGCAAAAAAAAGCCCGACTCGTGAGAGACGGGCTTTTTTTCACAAGGAGGAAAATCAATTACTTGATTTTGCCTTCTTTGTAGATCACGTGCTTGCGAACGCGCGGGTCGAACATTTTCTTTTCGAGCTTGTCCGGGGTAGTACGCTTGTTCTTGTCGGTAGTGTAGAAGTGACCAGTACCGGCGCTAGAGATCATTCGAATCAATTCACGCATGATAGAGCTCCTTAGATCTTGCCAGCGGCACGGATTTCGGCCAGCACGACAGTGATGCCACGCTTGTCGATGATACGCATGCCTTTAGCAGATACACGCAGGCGAACAAAACGTTTCTCTTCTTCAACCCAGAAGCGGTGATGCTGCAGGTTCGGCAGGAAACGACGACGGGTTTTGTTATTTGCGTGGGAAATGTTATTCCCAGTCACCGGACCCTTACCGGTAACTTGACAGACTCTCGACATGCCTCAGCCCTCTAAAACCACATGCCCAACCCGGCATGGGTTGGCCGCTTAATCTCTCAGTCATTTGGCGCCAGGCGCCGCGTTTCTTTAGGGTCTTACCGGCTACACCTACAAGCGAAGGAACCGGGCCCCTAGAAAAGAGCGCTGCTTTATACCAGAAAGACCCCAGTGCAACAACAGCCCGTGTGTTTTTACCGGCGTAAATCTTGGCAGCAGACGCCTGAACCGTTGCCAGGAGGGGCCGCTGTAATAGCCGACCGCTCGTCGCACAGAATGATTTACAGCGCCCGCCCGCACCGAAAAGTGAAGGGCGAAACGCGCTGAGGCGTCATCAAAACAGCATTTTGGCGAAAAGCACAGGCAAAAATGGGCTAGTCATTTGCCAATCAGACCACTACGGTAGGCTTTTTCCAGACTGCACTCGCAGATGGGCCTTCGATCTGCAAAGGAAACCGAATATGCGCTTCGCTGCCCTACCGCTATTGCTTGCCCCTCTCTTTATGGCGCCGCTGGCCCAGGCGGCCACCAACCTGAGTGTGTGTACCGAGGCCAGCCCCGAAGGGTTTGACGTGGTGCAATACAACTCGCTGACCACCACCAACGCCTCGGCCGACGTGCTGATGAACCGCCTGGTGGACTACGACGAGGCCAGCGGCAAGCTGGTGCCTAGCCTGGCGGACAGCTGGGACGTCTCGCCCGATGGCCTGACCTATACCTTCAAGCTGCACCCGGATGTGAAATTCCACCGCACCGAGTATTTCACCCCAAGCCGCACCCTGACCGCTGAAGACGTGCGCTTCAGTTTCGAACGCATGCTAGACCCGGCCAACCCATGGCATCAGGTCGCCCAAAGCGGCTTCCCGCACGCGCAATCCCTGCAACTGCCAACACTGGTCAAGAAAATCGACGCCCTCGACCCACTGACCGTGCGCTTTACCCTGGACCATGCCGACTCCACCTTCCTTGCCGCCCTGAGCATGGGTTTCGCGTCGATCTACCCAGCCGAATACGCCGACAAACTGCTCAAGGCCGGCACCCCCGAGAAGCTCAACAGCCAGCCGATCGGCACCGGCCCGTTCGTGTTCGTGCGGTTCCAGAAAGACGCCGTGGTGCGCTACAAGGCCAACCCGGACTACTTTGCCGGCAAACCGGCTGTGGATAACTTGATCTTCGCCATCACGCCGGACGCCAACGTGCGCCTGCAGAAACTCCACCGTGATGAGTGCCAGATCGCCCTGTCGCCCAAGCCCCTGGACGTGGGTGAAGCCGCCAAAGACGCAGCATTGAAGGTGGAAAAAACCGCTGCATTCATGACGGCGTTTGTCGCCATCAACACCCAGCACCCGCCCCTGGACAAACCGGAAGTGCGTCAGGCCATCAACCTGGCGTTCGACAAGGACAGCTACCTCAAGGCCGTGTTTGAAGGCACTGCCGAAGCCGCCAATGGCCCATACCCGCCCAACACCTGGAGCTATGCCAAGGATCTGCCGGGTTATCCACAGGACCTCGCCAAGGCCAAGGCCCTGCTGAACCGGGCTGGCCTCAAGGACGGCTTCAAGACCACGATCTGGACCCGCCCCACCGGCAGCCTGCTGAACCCCAACCCGAACCTCGGCGCACAACTGCTGCAGGCTGACCTGGCCAAAGTCGGCATCCAGGCAGAAATTCGCGTGATCGAATGGGGCGAGCTGATCCGCCGCGCCAAGGCCGGCGAGCACGACCTGTTGTTCATGGGCTGGGCCGGTGACAACGGCGACCCGGACAACTTCCTCACGCCGCAATTCTCTTGCGCGGCAGTGAAGTCCGGCACCAACTTCGCCCGTTATTGCGACCCGGCCCTGGACAAGCTGATCAGCGCGGGCAAGACCACCAGCGAACAAGGCGTGCGCAGCAAGTTGTACCAGCAGGCCCAGGCCCAGATCCAGCAGCAGGCACTCTGGCTGCCACTGGCTCACCCGACGGCATTCGCGCTGACCCGCAAGAATGTCGAGGGGTACAAGGTCAGCCCGTTCGGTCGACAGGACTTCTCCAACGTCAGCCTGAAACCCTGACCGCCCTGCCTGAAACACCGACCCCGCCCTTGTAGGAGCCGGCTTGCCGGCGATGGCGCCCCGAAAACCTCATGGATTTCATGGATGCTATCGCCGGCAAGCCGGCTCCTACAGCCATCCGTATTCAGCCATCGACAGCGGGTCACCATCGCCCACGATGATGTGATCCAGCACGCGCACGTCCACCACCTCCAGGGCCTTTTGTAGCAACTTGGTCATTTTTCGATCCGCCGCACTCGGTTCCGCATTCCCGGAAGGATGGTTATGACACAGGATCAGCGCCGCCGCGTTGTAGGCCAGGGCACGCTTGACCACTTGCCTGGGGTAAACGACCGCAGAGTCGATGGTGCCCTGAAACAACGCCTCGAACCCCAGCACCCGGTGCTTCGAGTCCAGAAACAGGCAACCAAACGTCTCATGAGGCTCATGCCGCAACAGCGCCTTGAGGTAACTGCGCACCGCCAGCGGGCTCTCCAGCACCGAATCACTGCGCAGTCGTTCGGCCATATGACGGCGGGACATTTCCAACACGGCCTGCAACTGGGCAAACTTCGCTGGCCCTAGCCCCAAATGCTGGCTGAACAGCGTCTGGCTCGCCTCCAGCAGCGGCCGCAAACCACCAAATTGCGCCAACAAATGGCGCGCCAGGTCGACCGCACTGCGGCCAGAAACCCCGGTGCGCAGGAAGATCGCCAACAATTCGGCGTCGGACAGACTCGCCGCCCCCCACTCCAAAAGCTTCTCCCGCGGCCGCTCCGCTACGGGCCAATCGCGAATACTCATCCCACCTCCGTGTGTACGTGCGCCGCTGTTGCCAGGCAGACGCTGTGTTATCTTAAGCCCTCTTTTTTGCCTGCGATTTCCCCTGGGGAGGGGGCATCGCAGGCGTCATTGAACTGGCATCACTGAACTGGAAAGGCAAACCAATGCAGCGTCTGTATCGGAAACGCATCGTTCTCGGCGTCGGCGGCGGTATCGCCGCCTACAAGAGCGCAGAGCTGGTTCGCAGGCTCCTGGACCAAGGCGCCGAAGTGCGCGTGGTCATGACCCGTGGTGGCAGCGAGTTCATCACCCCATTGACCATGCAGGCCCTCTCCGGCCACCCGGTTCACCTCGACCTGCTGGACCCGGCAGCTGAAGCCGCCATGGGCCATATCGAACTGGCCAAATGGGCCGACCTGGTGCTGATCGCACCGGCCACCGCCGACCTGATCGCCCGCCTGGCCCAGGGCATCGCCGATGACCTGCTGACCACCCTGGTGCTAGCCACCGACGCCACCGTCGCCATCGCCCCGGCCATGAACCAGGCCATGTGGCGTGACCCGGCGACCCAGGCCAACACCCAACTCCTGCAAAGCCGCGGCCTCAAGGTGTTCGGCCCGGCCTCCGGCAGCCAGGCCTGCGGCGACGTCGGCATGGGCCGCATGCTCGAGGCCACCGACCTGGCGCTGTGCGCCGCCGAGTGCTTCCAGCACCTGGCCCTGACCGGTAAGCACGTGCTGATCACCGCAGGCCCGACCCAGGAAAACATCGACCCGGTGCGCTACATCACCAACCATAGCTCAGGAAAAATGGGCTTTGCCTTGGCAGAAGCGGCGGTTGAGGCAGGCGCGCGCGTCACCCTCATCACGGGCCCGGTGCATTTGCCGACCCCTGATCGGGTCACGCGAATCGACGTGGTCAGCGCCCGCGACATGCTGGCGGCCTGCGAAGCGGCCATTCCCTGCGACCTGTTCATCGCCTCGGCGGCGGTTGCAGACTACCGCCCGGAAGTCGTCGCCCCGCAAAAGCTCAAGAAAGACCCTACGAGCGGCGACGGCCTGCTCCTGCAAATGGTGCGCAACCCGGACATCCTGGCCACCATCGCCACGCGCCCGGACCGTCCGTTCAGCGTCGGCTTTGCCGCCGAGACCGAACACCTGCTGGACTACGCCGCACGCAAACTGAAAGACAAAAACCTCGACCTGATCGTCGCCAATGATGTCGCCAACCCGAGCATCGGCTTCAACAGCGAGGAAAACGCCTGCAGCGTGATTGACCGCGACCTGCACGCCACCCTTTTCGCCCAGACCAGCAAGGGCAAGATTGCCCGCCAACTGATCTCTTTTATCGCCCAACGGCTGAACCAGGTTTAATTCACATGCACGCTTTGCAAGCCAAGATCCTCGACCCACGCATCGGCAGCGATTTCCCACTGCCGGCCTACGCCACACCGGGCTCTGCCGGCCTTGACCTGCGCGCCATGCTCAAGGAGGACACTGTCCTTGAGCCGGGCCAGACAATCCTCATTCCGACCGGCCTGTCGATCTATGTCGGCGACCCCGGCCTGGCGGCTTTGATCCTGCCGCGCTCCGGCCTGGGCCATAAACATGGCATCGTGCTGGGCAACCTCGTGGGCCTGATCGACTCCGACTACCAGGGCGAACTGATGGTGTCGTGCTGGAACCGTGGCCAGACCGCGTTCAACATCGTTGTCGGCGAACGCATCGCCCAGCTGGTGCTGGTACCGGTGGTACAGGCGCACTTCGAGCTGGTTGAGGAATTTGTTGAAACACAACGCGGCGCAGGTGGTTTTGGGCATTCCGGCAGCCACTGACTAAGCTGAATCAGGCCGGGCGCCCTTGCCCGGCCCGATGCCACCGCATGGCTTTCCAGGATGAAGAATGCGCGCACCTTCTCAGCGAGATTTCGTCATTGAAATCAATGTATTACGCATCAAAAAGCACGGAGTGCCAGCGCCGATGGCATTTTTGCACCACGAACTCTCTGCCGAAAACGCCGTCATACCCTTCAGTTTGAGCCCGCCGGTCAGCCACATTCAGGCCAGCTTTGCCCCCTTCAGATGGAGTTTCCCCCCGCGATGAGTACCGCAGCCCGAGTAGCCCCGACTTTTCCCGACAGCATCTTTCGCGCCTATGACATTCGTGGCGTAGTGCCCAAGACCCTGACCGCCGAAACCGCCTACTGGATTGGCCGCGCCATCGGCGCCCAGAGCCTGGCCCAGGATGAGCCCAACGTCTCGGTAGGCCGTGACGGCCGCCTGTCCGGCCCGGAACTGGTCGAGCAACTGATCCAGGGCCTCGCCGACAGCGGCTGTCACGTCAGCGACGTCGGCCTGGTGCCAACGCCCGCGCTGTACTACGCCGCCAACGTACTGGCCGGCAAATCGGGCGTGATGCTCACCGGCAGCCACAACCCGTCGGACTACAACGGCTTCAAGATCGTCATTGCCGGCGACACCCTCGCCAACGAGCAGATCCAGGCCCTGCACGACCGCTTGAAAAACAACGATCTGACCAGCGGCAAGGGCAGCATCACCAAAGTCGACATCCTGCAACGCTACTCTGACAAAATCACCGGCGACGTCAAACTCGCCCGTCGCCTGAAAGTGGTGGTGGACTGCGGCAACGGCGCTGCCGGCGTGATCGCCCCGCAGCTGCTCGAAGCCCTGAATTGCGAGGTAATCCCGCTGTTCTGCGACGTCGACGGCAACTTCCCCAACCACCACCCGGACCCAGGCAAACCTGAGAACCTGGTGGACCTGATTGCCAAGGTCAAGGAAACCGGGGCCGATGTCGGCCTGGCTTTCGACGGTGACGGTGACCGTGTGGGTGTAGTGACCAATACCGGCGAGAACGTCTTCGCCGACCGCCTGCTGATGCTGTTTGCCCGCGATGTGGTGGCGCGCAACGCCAACGCCGAGATCATCTTCGACGTGAAGTGCACCCGCCGTCTGACGCCGCTGATCAAGGAATACGGCGGCCGGCCACTAATGTGGAAGACCGGCCACTCGTTGATCAAAAAGAAAATGAAGGAAACCGGCGCCCTGTTGGCCGGCGAAATGAGCGGCCACGTGTTCTTCAAGGAACGCTGGTTCGGGTTCGACGACGGTATTTACAGTGCCGCCCGTCTGCTGGAGATCCTCAGCAAGGAAAAATCCACGGCGCAGGAGCTGTTTCAGACCTTCCCGAATGATATTTCTACGCCAGAGATCAATATCCATGTGACCGAGGAGAGCAAATTCAGCATCATTGACGCACTGCACGATGCGCAATGGGGCGAAGGCGCCAACCTGACCACCATTGATGGTGTGCGAGTCGATTACGCCAAAGGCTGGGGCCTGGTTCGCGCGTCCAACACCACACCGGTGCTGGTCCTGCGTTTCGAGGCGGATACCGAGGCTGAGTTGCAGCGCATCAAGGACGTGTTCCACGCCCAGTTGAAACGTGTTGCCCCTGATCTCCAATTACCGTTCTGATTTTTTACCGGAGCCCTGAATGACCCTCGAACGCGAAGCCGCTGCCAATACCGCCAAAGTTCTTTCCGAAGCGTTGCCTTACATTCGACGCTATGTCGGCAAGACGCTGGTGATCAAGTACGGCGGCAATGCCATGGAAAGCGACGAGCTGAAAACCGGCTTTGCCCGCGACATCGTGTTGATGAAAGCCGTGGGGATCAACCCGGTGGTGGTCCACGGCGGCGGCCCGCAAATCGGCGACCTGCTCAAGCGCTTGTCGATCGAGAGCCACTTCATCGATGGCATGCGCGTCACAGATGCGCAGACCATGGACGTGGTGGAGATGGTCCTCGGCGGCCAGGTCAACAAGGACATCGTCAACCTGATCAACCGCCATGGTGGCAGCGCTATCGGCTTGACCGGCAAGGATGCGGAGCTGATCCGTGCGAAAAAACTGACGGTAACCCGTCAGACGCCGGAAATGACCCAGCCGGAAATCATCGACATCGGCCAAGTGGGCGAAGTGATCGGCATCAACACCGACCTGCTGAACCTGCTGGTCAAAGGTGATTTCATCCCGGTAATTGCGCCAATCGGCGTGGGCGCCAACGGCGAGTCCTACAACATCAACGCCGACCTCGTGGCCGGCAAGGTGGCCGAAGCACTGAAGGCTGAAAAGCTGATGCTGCTGACCAACATCGCTGGCCTGCTGGACAAGGAAGGCAAGGTACTGACCGGCCTGACCACCCAGCAAGTCGACGACTTGATCGCCGACGGCACTATCTACGGCGGCATGCTGCCGAAGATCCGTTGCGCACTGGAAGCCGTGCAAGGCGGCGTCGGCAGCTCGCTGATCATCGATGGCCGCGTGCCGAACGCGGTACTGCTGGAGATCTTCACGGATACCGGCATGGGCACGCTGATCAGTAATCGCAAGCGTCCTTAAACGCTGAAAACAAAAGGCCCCGCTCAACCTGATTGAGCGGGGCCTTTTGTTTGTGCACGGTCCAAATGTGGGAGCTGGCTTGCCTGCGATGACGGCGGCGCATTCAACAATTTCATCGCCTGATACGCCGCTATCGCGGGCAAGCCCGCTCTCACAGGGGATTTGTGTCAGACGCCGAACTGCTCGCGATAGGCGCGAACAGCAGGCAGATGCTGCTTGAGCTGCGGATCATCTTCCAGGAACTGCAATACCTGGTTCAACGACACGATGCTCACCACCGGAATGCCAAAATCGCGCTCCACTTCCTGGATCGCCGACAATTCGCCGTTGCCACGCTCCTGGCGGTTCAGCGCGATCAGCACGCCGGCGGCCTTGGCGCCTTCCTGGGAAGCGATGATCTGCATCACTTCACGGATAGCGGTGCCAGCGGTGATCACGTCGTCGATGATCAGCACTTCGCCCTTGAGCGGCGCCCCGACCAGGCTACCGCCTTCGCCGTGGGCCTTGGCTTCTTTGCGGTTGAAGCACCAAGGCAGGTCCTGACCATGATGTTCAGCCAAAGCCACGGCAGTTGCCGCCGCCAGGGGGATTCCCTTGTAGGCCGGGCCGAACAGCACGTCGAAGGGAATACCGCTTTCAACGATGGCGGCCGCATAGAAACGACCCAGCTGGGCCAGGGCCGAACCCGAGTTGAACAAGCCTGCATTGAAGAAGTACGGGCTGGTGCGCCCGGACTTGAGGGTGAACTCGCCGAAGCGTAAAACGCCGCGATCGATGGCAAAACGAATGAAATCGCGTTGATACGCCTGCATGAAAAAAGCCTCAGATACCACGGATTTAGCTAATTAGGTAGACGGCGTGTATCATACACGCACGCGATTTTTGGGGCCATTTATGCGGATCATCAGTGTGAACGTCAATGGTATTCAGGCTGCAGTCGAGCGTGGTTTGCTCAGTTGGCTGCAAGCACAGAATGCCGACGTCATCTGCCTGCAGGACACCCGCGCCTCCGCCTTTGAACTGGACGACCCAGCCTTCCAACTGGATGGCTACTTCCTTTATGCCTGCGATGCCGAAGTGCCCACCCAAGGTGGCGTGGCTTTGTACTCGCGGTTGCAACCCAAGGCGGTCATCAGCGGCCTCGGCTTCGAGACAGCCGACCGCTACGGGCGCTACCTGCAAGCCGATTTCGACAAGGTCAGCATCGCGACCTTGCTGCTCCCTTCGGGGCAGAACGGCGATGAAGACTTGAACCAGAAGTTCAAGCTAATGGACGACTTCGCCCGTTATCTGGATAAACAGCGGCGCAAACGTCGCGAGTACATTTACTGTGGCTCGCTGTACGTGGCGCAACAAAAGCTGGATATCAAGAACTGGCGCGACAGCCAGCAATCCCCGGGCTTCCTGGCGCCGGAACGTGCCTGGATGGACGAGATTGTCGGCAACATGGGCTACGTGGATGCCCTGCGTGAAGTCAGCCGTGAGGGCGACCAGTACAGCTGGTGGCCGGATAACGAACAGGCCGAGATGCTCAACCTGGGTTGGCGTTTCGACTACCAGTTGCTGACCCCAGGTCTGCGCCGGTTCGTTCGCAGCGCACGCCTGCCGCGCCAGCCGCGCTTCTCGCAGCACGCACCGCTGATCGTGGACTACGACTGGACTCTGACCATCTGAGGTCTTTTTTCAGGTACAAAAAAACCGACATCGCTGTCGGTTTTTTTGTGGGCGCTCGGTTATTCAACCGGGCGCCAGGTGAGGGGATAACGGTAGGCAATGCCTTTATTGGCCTTGATACCGGCAATGATCGTCAGCACCAACGCCCCGATCACCAGCACACCCATCAGCAGGAAGCCGATCACCACGAACCCGAGCACCATGCAGACCATCCAGGCGATTGCCACGGTGATCTGGAAGTTGAGGGCTTCCTTGCCCTGATCGTTGATGAACGGGTGCATATCTTTCTTGATCTGCCACAAAATCAGCGGCCCAATCAGGCTACCGAAGGGGAAGACCAACCCCAGAAACGCCGCGAAATGACACAACATCGCCCACTGGCGAACTTCCTTGGAAGGTTCCGGCACGGCCACCTGGCTGTCATTCATGGCGCTTCTCCTTGAAGCCTGTTCAGTCGGCCAATGCGGCGTTCTGCAGTTCGAAAATTTCAGTCATGCCCTTCTGGGCCAAGGCCAACATAGCGTTCAGCTCGGCCGGCTGGAATGGCGCGCCTTCGGCAGTGCCCTGCACTTCGATGAAACCACCGGTGCTGGTCATGACCACGTTCAGGTCGGTCTCGGCAGCCGAGTCTTCCAGGTAATCCAGGTCCAGCACAGGCTCGCCCTGGTACATGCCCACCGAAACGGCAGCGATCATTTGTTTGAGCGGGTCGCCGCCCTTCAGGCCGCCGCGCTTCTTGATCACTTTCAACGCGTCGACCAAAGCCACCATGGCGCCAGTAATGGACGCAGTACGGGTGCCGCCGTCGGCCTGGATCACGTCGCAGTCGACGTACAGGGTCACGTCGCCCAGCTTGGACATGTCCAGGGCTGCGCGCAGGGAGCGGCCGATCAGGCGCTGGATTTCCAGGGTACGGCCGCCTTGCTTGCCACGGCTGGCTTCACGCTGGTTACGCTCGCCGGTGGCGCGCGGCAGCATGCCGTATTCGGCGGTCAACCAGCCTTGGCCCTGGCCCTTGAGGAAACGCGGCACGCCATTCTCGACGCTGACGGTGCAGATAACCTTGGTATCGCCAAACTCGACCAGTACAGAACCCTCGGCGTGTTTGGTGTAGTTGCGGGTGATGCGGATCGAGCGGAGCTGATCGGCAGCGCGACCACTTGGACGTTTCATAGGGGATACCTGTACTGAGGACGAAAAACTGCCGAGCATTATAGAGCCGTGAACCGCTTCGGGGCACTGCTAAAAAATTCGGTTACCAATGGTCGAGTTTGGGCGCGTCCGCCCCACTGCGCTACAATCCTGCGCCTTCTTAACCATTCAGCCCGTGTTTGCGGGCTGCAACGCGAGGTACCTCCATGGTGCACAGCATGACCGCCTTCGCCCGCGTCGAAAAAGCCGGCGCCCAAGGCACCCTGAGCTGGGAACTGCGCTCGGTCAACAGCCGCTACCTGGAGCCGCACCTGCGCCTGCCGGAATCGTTCCGCGACCTCGAAGGCGCCGTGCGCGAAGCACTGCGCCAGGGCATTTCCCGTGGCAAGCTGGAATGCACCCTGCGCTTTACCGAGGAAACCACCGGCAAACCGCTGCAGGTCGACCGCGACCGCGCCGCGCAACTGGTCGCCGCGGCTGAAACCATCGCCGGCCTGATCAAGCAACCCGCCGCGCTGAACCCTTTGGAAGTGCTGGCCTGGCCCGGCGTGCTGGTGGCCGACGCCACCGACCCACAGGCCCTCAACGCCGAAGCCCTCGCCCTGTTCACTCAAGGTTTGAAGGAGCTGAAAGCCGGTCGCGAGCGCGAAGGCGCCGAACTGGCCCGCCTGATCAGCGATCGCCTGACCGCCATCGAGGAAGACGTGGTCACCCTGCGCGAGTTGGTGCCACAGATGCTCGCCACCCAGCGCCAGAAGGTCCTCGACCGCTTCACCGACATGAAGGCCGACCTCGACCCGACGCGTCTGGAGCAAGAGATGGTGCTGCTCGCACAAAAAAGCGACGTGGCCGAAGAACTCGACCGACTGAGCACCCACATCCTCGAAGTGCGCCGCGTGCTCAAGTCGGCGGGTGCCGCCGGTCGGCGCCTGGACTTCCTGATGCAGGAACTCAACCGCGAAGCCAATACACTGGGCTCCAAGGCTTTCGATCCGCGCAGCACCACCGCTGCGGTCAACCTCAAGGTGTTGATCGAGCAGATGCGCGAACAAGTACAGAATATTGAGTAAGGCAACTTCCATGACCCACAGCACCGGCACCCTTTACATCATTTCCGCCCCCTCGGGCGCGGGCAAGAGCAGCCTGGTCAAGGCCCTGACCGACGCCGACGAGCAGATCCGCATCTCGGTCTCCCACACTACCCGCGCCATGCGCCCGGGTGAGGTGAACGGCGTGCACTACCACTTCGTCGAGCGCACCGAGTTCGTGAAGATGATCGAGCACGGCGACTTCCTGGAGCGCGCCGAAGTGTTCGGCAACCTCTACGGCACCTCGCAAAGCCACCTGCAGCAGACCCTGGACGAAGGCCACGACCTGATCCTGGAAATCGACTGGCAAGGTGCCGAGCAGGTACGCCAGCTGATGCCCAAGGCGCGTTCGATCTTCATCCTGCCGCCGTCCCTGGAAGCCTTGCACCAGCGCCTGACCAACCGTGGCCAGGACAGCGACGAGATCATCGAAGGCCGCATGCGTGAGGCCGTCAGCGAAATGAGCCACTACGTCGACTACGACTACCTGATCATTAACGACGACTTTTCCCACGCGCTGGAGGATTTGAAGGCGATTTTCCGCACCAATCAGCTCCAGCAAAAGCGCCAACAGCAGCGTTTCGGCAAATTGCTGGCCGAACTGCTCGGTTGATTGGCTCTTCCCAAAATGGCTGCAAGGGCTTTACATTGGTGCTTGCAGCGGTTTTACGAAGGCTCGCGAAAAATCAGCGCTTCCCTAAACGCTGGTGATTTTTTAAACTGCTCAGTCCGCTCGCCCAACCGGGCAGCGCGCATCTTGCATTCGCTCCGAGGAATACCATGGCCCGCGTAACCGTTGAAGACTGCCTAGAACACGTGGATAACCGCTTTGAGCTGGTCATGCTCTCTACCAAGCGTGCCCGTCAACTGGCCACTGGCGGCAAAGAGCCCCTGGTCCAGTGGGAAAACGACAAGCCTACCGTTGTAGCCCTGCGTGAAATCGCTGAAGGCCTGATGAGCTACGAGTTCATCGCCAACGCTGAAATCGTTGAAGACGAACCGCTGTTTGCAGCGTTCGAGGACGAGTCCAACGAGGCCGTCTAAGCCTATGCCTGGTCGACGTAGCACGGCGCGGGGTCACAGCCAACGGCAGGAGTTAACACTTTGCCGAGCATAGACGCCCTCGCCGATCGCTTATCGACCTACCTCGGCCCAGACCAGGTCAACCTGGTCCGCCGAGCGTATTTCTACGCCGAACAAGCCCACGACGGCCAGCGCCGCCGCAGCGGCGAGGCGTATGTCACCCATCCTCTTGCGGTGGCAAACATTCTTGCCGACATGCACATGGACCATCAGAGCCTGATGGCCGCGATGCTGCATGACGTGATTGAAGACACCGGCATCGCCAAGGAAGCGCTCAGCGCACAATTTGGCGAAACCGTAGCCGAACTGGTCGACGGGGTCAGCAAACTGACCCAGATGAACTTCGAGACCAAGGCCGAAGCCCAGGCGGAAAACTTCCAGAAGATGGCCATGGCCATGGCACGCGACATCCGCGTGATCCTGGTCAAGCTGGCCGACCGGCTGCATAACATGCGCACGCTGGAAGTGCTGTCCGGCGAAAAGCGCCGGCGCATCGCCAAGGAAACCCTGGAAATCTACGCGCCCATCGCCAACCGGCTGGGCATGCACGCCATTCGTATCGAATTCGAAGACCTCGGCTTCAAGGCCATGCACCCGATGCGCTCAGCGCGCATTTACCAGGCGGTCAAGCGCGCCCGGGGCAACCGCAAGGAAATCGTCAACAAGATCGAAGAGTCCCTGAGCCATTGCCTGGCGATCGACGAGATCGAGGGTGAGGTCAGTGGCCGACAGAAGCACATCTACGGCATCTATAAAAAGATGCGCGGCAAGCGCCGTGCCTTCAACGAGATCATGGACGTGTACGCGTTCCGGATCATCGTCGACAAGGTCGACACCTGCTACCGCGTGCTGGGTGCTGTACATAATTTGTACAAACCCCTGCCGGGCCGCTTCAAGGACTACATCGCGATTCCCAAGGCCAACGGCTACCAGTCGCTGCATACCACGCTGTTCGGTATGCATGGCGTGCCGATCGAGATCCAGATCCGCACCCGCGAAATGGAAGAGATGGCCAACAACGGCATCGCCGCCCATTGGCTGTACAAATCCAGCGGCGACGAGCAGCCAAAAGGCACCCATGCCCGCGCCCGCCAGTGGGTCAAGGGCGTGCTGGAAATGCAGCAACGTGCCGGCAACTCCCTCGAATTTATCGAAAGCGTGAAGATCGACCTGTTCCCCGACGAGGTCTACGTGTTCACGCCCAAAGGCCGGATCATGGAGCTGCCCAAAGGCTCCACGGCGGTCGACTTCGCTTATGCGGTGCACACCGACGTGGGCAACAGCTGCATCGCCTGTCGGATCAATCGTCGTCTCGCACCGCTGTCTGAACCGCTGCAAAGCGGCTCCACGGTCGAGATTGTCAGCGCACCGGGCGCACGCCCGAACCCGGCGTGGCTCAACTTCGTGGTCACCGGCAAGGCGCGCACGCACATTCGCCACGCCCTGAAACTGCAGCGCCGCTCCGAGTCCATCAGCCTCGGCGAACGCCTGCTGAACAAGGTGCTCAACGGCTTCGACAGTGCCCTGGACAAGATCCCGGCCGAGCGCGTGCAAGCGATGCTCCACGAATATCGTCAGGAAACCATCGAGGACCTGCTGGAAGATATCGGCCTGGGTAACCGCATGGCCTACGTGGTCGCCCGTCGCCTGCTCGGCGAGGGTGAACAGTTGCCAAGCCCCGAAGGCCCGCTGGCGATTCGCGGCACCGAAGGCCTGGTGCTCAGCTACGCCAAGTGCTGCACGCCGATCCCGGGCGACCCGATTGTCGGTCACCTGTCGGCAGGCAAAGGCATGGTGGTGCACCTGGACAACTGCCGCAACATCACCGAAATCCGCCACAACCCGGAAAAATGCATCCAGCTCTCGTGGGCCAAGGATGTCACCGGCGAATTCAACGTCGAGCTGCGGGTGGAGCTGGAACACCAGCGTGGCCTGATCGCCCTGCTGGCCAGCAGCGTCAACGCGGCCGACGGCAATATCGAGAAAATCAGCATGGACGAGCGCGATGGTCGCATCAGCGTGGTCCAGTTGGTGGTCAGCGTCCACGACCGCGTGCACCTGGCCCGCGTGATCAAGAAACTGCGCGCCTTGACTGGTGTGATTCGTATCACCCGCATGCGTGCATAACCTGTCTCTTACAAGGAGTCACTCATGACCAAGACTGTTATCACCAGCGACAAGGCCCCGGCGGCCATCGGCACCTACTCCCAGGCCATCAAGGCGGGCAACACCGTCTACATGTCCGGCCAGATCCCGCTGGACCCAAAGACCATGGAACTGGTGGAAGGCTTCGAAGCCCAGACCGTACAAGTCTTCGAGAACCTCAAGTCTGTTGCCGAAGCCGCTGGCGGTTCGTTCAAGGACATCGTCAAGTTGAACATCTTCCTCACCGACCTGAGCCACTTCGCCAAGGTCAACGAGATCATGGGCAAATACTTCGAACAACCCTACCCAGCCCGCGCCGCCATCGGCGTTGCTGCCCTGCCAAAGGGCGCACAGGTTGAGATGGACGCGATTCTGGTCATCGAGTAAAACATCCGGCGCAGCCCTTAAAAGGCTGCGCCGACTTTGTTTCAGAAGGATTTCGTAATGCGCAAAGCGCTTGTAGCCTCATCGTTGCTCGCCCTGTTGCTCGGCGGCTGCGCCAGCAACCCCGCCGACCTGGATGTGAGCGGCACCTGGATCAACCAGGTCGCCATCGATGCGGCAGCCAAGGGCGGCCCTTTGCGTGAAGCCCTGCAAACCTATGGCCCTAACCTTGAATGGGAAGTGAACACCAAGGCTTCGCAGGCACGCTACTACAACGGTTTTGAAGTAGCCGAAGGCAAGTTGCTCGGTGAGAAATCCGGCGCCTGGAGCGTGGATTTCTACGGCAGCACGGCCACCGAACTCAAGCGCAAAGGCAAACAACTGCTGCAAGTGGCCAATGACAACGAGCCTGAGCAGCTGTTCGCCCGTGCCAAAGACCCTGCCCCGGAAGGCGCGCCACTGGGCGCCAACTTTGAACGGGCGCTGTATGCGGCCTACATGGGCGGCGACTGGAAGATCAAAGACGGCAACGGTGACGGCGCCACGGTCCAGTTCCAGGCCAATGGCCAGGTGGCTGGCCTGCCGGGTGTCGACCAGTATTCGCTGTGCTTGGCGGGCGACTGCGCCTCCATGAGCGGCGGTTACGACAGCATCTGGCTGCAACTGAACGGCAAGGGCAACCCGTGGATCTTTGCGCGCAAGGGCAAACAGCTGGAAATCTTCCAGGCGGTGAACACTGCGCAGGCGGATGAAGTGCCCTCGTTCACCCCAGGCCCCCGCCAGTGGCTGCTTGAAAAGCAGTAATCCGCCTCACGAGAATCCAAATGTAGGAGCTGGCTTGCCAGCGATGGCGGTGCCACATCCAATGCAGATGTGACTGACACACCGCTATCGCAGGCAAGCCAGCTCCCACATTTTTAACCGCGTTTCAGCCTTTGAGAATCGCGGCATAGCCTTCGCGATACGTTGGATACGTCGGCTTCCAGCCCAACGCCTTGATCCGTGCATTGCTGCACTGCTTGCTCCCGGCCCGGCGCACACTGGCGTCATCCGCCCACTCCGTCACACCCAGGTACTCACGCAACCACCCCACCACCTCGGCCAACGGTGCCGGCGCATCGTCGACGCCAATGTAGACCTTATCCAACGCGCCGCCCTGCTCCACATGCCGCAACAAAAACGCCAGCAAGCCCGCCGCGTCATCCGCATGAATGCGGTTGCCATATAAAGGTGGATCGATTGCCACGCGATAGCCCTGGCGTACCTGGGTCAGCAGCCACTCTCGGCCCGGGCCGTAAATGCCCGTCAGGCGCACGATGCTCGCCGGTATGCCACTGTTGAGCGCTACTTGCTCCGCTTCGAGCATGACCTTCCCGGAATAACCCTGCGCTTGGGTGTCGGACGTTTCGTCGACCCACTCGCCATTCTGCTGCCCATACACACTGCTGCTGGACACAAACAGCAAGTGTTTCGGCGCCTGGCCATAGTCCAGCAGCCACTCCAACACATGCTGCAACCCTTGCACATAAGCGGCGCGATAGCCGGCTTCGTCGTGGTCGGTGGCCGCCGCGCAATACACCAGGTAATCCACCCCGCCGATTGGCCAGGTGTCGGGGCAGTCTTTCTTGAACAGGTCGCCGGCAATGCCAATCACCCCCTGCGGAAGCCGCGAAATATCGCGCCGCAGGCCGTGGACCTCCCATTTTGAGTCCAGCAATTGGCTGGCCAGACGACTACCCACATCACCGCAGCCGGCAATCACAACAGAGGGCGCAGACATTACAAAACTCCATGACTAAAGGCGCAGATTAGCCGCCGAAGATGACCAGCGGCCAGCAAAAGGACAAATTAAGTAACTGTATTACTTTTGTTAACAAGAATTACTTGCAATAATAACCGCCCATTTGTCCTCGACCCCCACGGGTCTGGCAGGACGATCACTCATTTTTTCTCTCAGGTCCGGCCAGCATGACACGTAATACAAACCCCGCTTCGCCAACCAAGCCTCACAGCCCATCCCGCGCCTGGCGCGCGATTGCTGCGTTGCTGTTCAGCGTAATGCTGGCACCGACCGCCGCATTCGCCGATGCCACTGCACCGTCTGCTGCTCCAGCTGCCGCAGCACAAACACCCGCAGCGCACGTCGAACAAATAGCTGTGCCAAAAAACGCTGACGGCACCGTCGACGTTTCCAAGCTGCCGCCGGAACTCAAAAACGCGATCGACGGCATCAATGCCCTGGGTGAAGAAGCTCAAGCCGAACAGGACAACTCCCTGGGCATGGCCCACGACCTGTCCCCATGGGGCATGTACCAGAACGCAGACGTCGTGGTGAAAGCCGTGATGATCGGCCTGGCCATTGCCTCGATCATCACCTGGACCATCTGGATCGCCAAGGGCTTCGAGCTGCTGGGCGCCAAACGCCGCCTGCGCACTGAAATCGTCCACCTGAAAAAAGCCACCACCCTCAAGGAAGCGAGTGAAACCGCGACCAAGAAGGGCACCCTGGCCAACTTGCTGGTCCACGACGCTCTGGAAGAAATGCGCCTGTCGGCCAACACCCGCGAAAAAGAAGGCATCAAGGAACGCGTCAGCTTCCGCCTGGAGCGCCTGGTCGCTGCCTGCGGTCGCAACATGAGCAGCGGCACCGGCGTGCTGGCAACCATCGGTTCTACCGCGCCGTTCGTCGGCCTGTTCGGTACCGTGTGGGGCATCATGAACAGCTTCATCGGCATCGCCAAAACCCAGACCACCAACCTCGCAGTCGTTGCCCCAGGCATCGCTGAAGCCCTGCTGGCCACGGCCCTGGGCCTGGTTGCCGCGATTCCTGCGGTGGTGATCTACAACGTCTTCGCCCGTTCCATCGCCGGCTACAAGGCCCAGGTATCGGACGCGTCGGCAGAAGTCCTGCTGCTGGTCAGCCGTGACCTCGATCACCTGCCTACCGAGCGCAGCTCGCAACCGCACATGGTGAAAGTGGGGTAATCGGCCATGGGCCTGCATTTGAATCAAGGCGACGACGAACTCGTCGAGAACCACGAAATCAACGTCACGCCGTTTATCGACGTGATGCTGGTGCTGCTGATCATCTTCATGGTGGCAGCCCCCCTGGCGACCGTGGACATCAAGGTCGACCTGCCCGCGTCCAGCGCCAAGCCTGCGCCGCGGCCGGAAAAACCGATATTCCTCAGCGTGAAGGCGGACCAGCGCCTGTTCCTGGGCGAAGAAGAAGTCAAAGCTGAAACCTTGGGCCCGGTGCTCGACGCCAAGACCCAAGGCAAGAAAGACACGACCATCTTCTTCCAGGCCGACAAAGGCGTGGACTACGGCGACCTGATGAGCGTGATGGATGCCCTGCGGGCAGCCGGCTACCTCAAGGTAGGCCTGGTCGGACTTGAGACGGCAGCCAAGAAATGATCACGACGCGCCACAAACTGACGCGATATGGCACCAGCCTCGCCGTCGTACTGGGCGTGCATGCCGTCGCGATCGCTATCGCGCTTCATTGGTCAGCACCGCGTACGGTGCAGTTGCCACCGGCAGCCATGGTCATCGACCTGGCACCGATGCCAGCCCCGCCGCCGCCGGCACCGCCCAAGGTGATCACGCCGCCGCAACCGCCTGCACCGGTGGAAGAGCTGCCCCTGCCGAAGCTGGCCGAGGCACCCAAGCCAACGATCCAGGTGCCCAAGCCGGTCAAGCCAAAGCCTAAACCTCAGCCGCCCAAGCCCGTGGAAAAAAAGCCCGAGCCGCCCAAGGAGAAACCTTCCGAGGAACCGCCGAGCGAAACCCCACCGACCAACGCACCCGCTGAGAAGTCGGCCCAGCCCGTTCCTGGCCCGTCGCCTCAACAGGTTGCGGCCAAAGCGTCTTGGGAAGGCACCCTGCTGGCCCACTTGCAGAAGTACAAAAAGTACCCGCAAAGTGCCCAACAGCGTGGCAAGGAAGGCATGAACCGCCTGCGCTTTGTGGTCGATGCCGAAGGCAATGTATTGTCCTACGAACTGGTGGGCCGCTCCGGCAACGCCGACCTGGACCGTGCGACCCTGGAGATGATCCGTCGTGCCCAGCCACTGCCCAAGCCACCGGCCGATATGTTGAAGGGCGGCAGCGTCGAGATCGTCGCGCCGTTCGTTTACAACATCGAGAAGCGTCGCCGCTAACAACTGAAGCTGGTTTGTCGGATCGCCGCACCGCTGCGATAGCATCACCTCGGTGCGACTTAAGACCGAGGTGCCTGCATCGCCGGCAAGCCAGCTCCTACATTGATTTACTGCATCAGCAAAATCCTCCCTATTCCCCGCTCAATCCCCACCAAAGTTCTGATAACGTGCGTCTATCGATTGCAGCCGGTATGCTTGGCCCGCAACCTCATGGACGCTCGCTATGACTCTTACAGAATTACGCTACATCGTGACCCTCGCCCAAGAGCAGCACTTCGGCCACGCGGCCGAGCGTTGCCATGTCAGCCAGCCGACGCTGTCGGTGGGTGTGAAAAAGCTTGAAGACGAACTCGGTGTGCTGATTTTCGAGCGCAGCAAGAGCGCCGTGCGCCTGACTCCGGTGGGCGAAGGCATCGTTGCCCAGGCCCAGAAGGTCCTGGAGCAAGCCCAAAGCATTCGCGAACTGGCCCAGGCCGGCAAAAACCAGCTGACGGCACCGCTCAAAGTCGGCGCCATCTACACCGTCGGCCCGTACCTGTTCCCGCACCTGATCCCGCAACTGCACCGCGTTGCGCCGCAGATGCCGCTGTATATCGAAGAAAACTTCACCCACGTGCTACGCGACAAACTGCGCAACGGCGAGCTGGACGCGATCATCATCGCCCTGCCGTTCAACGAGGCGGACGTACTCACCCTGCCGCTCTACGATGAGCCGTTCTACGTGCTGATGCCGGCCACCCACCCGTGGACGCAAAAAGACACCATCGACGCCGGCCTGCTCAACGACAAGAGCCTGCTACTGCTGGGCGAAGGCCACTGCTTCCGCGACCAGGTACTGGAAGCCTGCCCGACCCTGACCAAAGGCAACGACGGCGCCAAGCACACCACCGTGGAATCCAGCTCCCTGGAAACCATCCGCCACATGGTCGCCTCCGGCCTGGGCATTTCGATCCTGCCGCTCTCGGCAGTCGACAGCCATCACTACGCCCCCGGCGTAATCGAAGTGCGCCCACTCACGCCACCCGTGCCATTCCGTACCGTGGCGATCGCCTGGCGTGCCAGCTTCCCACGGCCAAAGGCCATTGAGATCCTGGCCGACTCGATCCGCCTCTGCTCGGTGGCCAAGCCGACTGTTGCGAGCTGATTAGCCGTATGACCGAGTTGTCACAGGTGTCGGTGACGGCACTCAAGGGTGTCGGTGAAGCCATGGCCGAGAAATTGGCCAAGGTCGGCCTGGAAAACCTCCAGGACGTACTCTTCCACCTGCCCCTGCGCTATCAGGACCGCACCCGTGTGGTGCCCATCGGCCAGTTGCGCCCCGGGCAGGATGCGGTGGTCGAAGGCACCGTCAGCGGTGCCGACGTGGTGATGGGCAAGCGTCGCAGCCTGGTGGTGCGCCTGCAGGACGGTACCGGCGGCCTGAGCCTGCGCTTCTACCATTTCAGCAATGCTCAAAAGGAAGGCCTCAAGCGTGGCACCCGCGTGCGCTGCTACGGCGAAGCCCGCCCGGGCGCGTCGGGCCTGGAGATCTACCACCCGGAATACCGCGCCATCACCGGCGACGAGCCGCCGCCGGTAGACACCACCCTCACCCCGATCTACCCACTCACCGAGGGCCTGACCCAACAGCGCTTGCGCCAGTTGTGCATGCAGACCCTGACCATGCTTGGCCCGAAAAGCCTGCCCGACTGGTTGCCCCTGGAACTGGCCCGCGACTACCAGCTGGCACCCCTGGCCGATGCAATCCGCTACCTGCATCACCCTCCGGCCGACGCCGATGTCGATGAATTGGCATTGGGCCATCACTGGGCCCAGCATCGCTTGGCGTTTGAAGAGCTGCTGACTCACCAACTGTCCCAGCAACGCCTGCGTGAAAGCATGCGCTCCCTGCGCGCGCCAGCCATGCCCAAGGCCACGAAACTGCCTGCGCAATACCTGGCCAACCTCGGCTTTGCGCCAACCGGTGCCCAACAGCGGGTGGGCAATGAGATCGCCTACGACCTCAGCCAGAAAGAACCGATGTTGCGGCTGATCCAGGGCGACGTGGGCGCGGGCAAGACCGTAGTCGCCGCCCTTGCCGCCCTGCAAGCGCTCGAAGCCGGTTACCAAGTGGCGCTGATGGCGCCCACCGAGATCCTCGCCGAGCAGCACTTCATCACCTTCAAGCGCTGGCTCGAACCGCTGGGCCTGGACGTGGCGTGGCTGGCCGGCAAGCTCAAGGGCAAGAATCGCGCCGCCGCGCTGGAACAGATCGCCGGGGGCGCACCGATGGTGGTGGGCACTCACGCGCTGTTCCAGGACGAAGTGCAGTTCAAGAACCTGGCGCTGGTGATCATCGACGAACAGCACCGCTTCGGCGTGCAACAGCGCCTGGCCCTGCGCCAGAAAGGCGTGGGCGGGCGCATGAGCCCGCACCAGTTGATCATGACCGCCACGCCGATCCCGCGCACCCTGGCCATGAGCGCCTACGCCGACCTCGACACCTCGATCCTCGACGAACTGCCGCCCGGCCGTACACCGGTCAATACCGTGCTGGTCACCGACACCCGCCGCGTCGAAGTGATCGAACGCGTGCGCGGCGCCTGCGCTGAAGGCCGCCAGGCCTACTGGGTGTGCACGCTGATCGAAGAATCCGAAGAGCTGACCTGCCAGGCGGCCGAAACCACCTATGAAGACCTCACCAGCGCCCTGGGCGAGCTGAAGGTCGGGCTGATCCACGGCCGCATGAAGCCCGCCGAAAAAGCCGCAGTGATGGCCGAATTCAAGGCCGGCAACCTGCAACTGCTGGTGGCCACCACGGTGATCGAGGTGGGCGTGGACGTGCCCAATGCCAGCCTGATGATCATCGAAAACCCCGAGCGCCTGGGCCTGGCCCAACTGCACCAGCTGCGCGGCCGCGTCGGTCGGGGCAGCGCCGCCAGCCACTGCGTGCTGCTGTACCACCCACCGCTGTCACAGATCGGCCGCCAGCGCCTGGGCATCATGCGTGAAACCAACGACGGTTTTGTCATCGCCGAAAAAGACCTCGAACTGCGCGGCCCCGGCGAAATGCTCGGCACCCGCCAGACCGGCCTGCTGCAATTCAAGGTCGCCGACCTGATGCGCGACGCCGACCTGCTGCCCGCCGTTCGCGACGCCGCCCAGGCCCTGCTCGAACGCTGGCCGGATCATGTCAGCCCGCTGCTCGACCGCTGGCTGCGCCACGGCCAACAATACGGCCAGGTCTGAAATACCCTGTAGGAGCCGGCTTGCCGGCGATGGCGTCAGGTAGAACAACCGCTTCCCATAGCCAACCACGTCACAAACCACAGTTAGTCGACCAACAGTTGTATCAAGCTGGTTATACTTCGGGAACTGTAAGAAATTGGATCAGGCCATGTCAGAAGTAGCCCTCGCCACAGCCCCGCTGACCGCTCCGCCGGTTATTCGGGCTCTGCTCGCAAAGCTCGCCATCAGCTACACGGAAGTTGCCGAACAACCTGGCCTGAATCCCGCACGAAAGGTCCAGGCGGTGCTGCTGGAAGATGCCGTCGGCGCACTCATGGTGCTGTTCCCCCAGAACCAGTTGCTCGACCTCAACCGCCTCGCCGAACTCACTGGGCGCCGCCTCACCGCCGTTGCGCCGGAACGTGTCGAACGCATGCTGGGCAAACATGACCTGAGCCTGCTGCCGGGCCTGCCGGCACTGACCACCTCGCCGTGCCTGTACGAAGGCAGCCTGCTCAACGAGCCCAGCCTGCTGGTGCATTCGGGTGAAGCCGGCCTGCTGCTGGAAATCTCCAGCGACGACTTCAAGACCATGCTCACCAAGGCCAGCGCCGGTCACTTCGGCGAGCCGCTGAGCAATATCCGCCCCAACCTCGACCGCCCTAATGATGACCGCGAGGAAATCACCCAGGCGATGCAGGCGTTCACCGCCCGCCGCATCCAGCAGCGCCTGGAAGCGACCATCGAGATCCCACCGCTGGCCGACACCGCGCAAAAGATCATCAAGCTGCGGGTCGACCCCAATGCCACCATTGATGACATCACCAGCGTGGTCGAGACCGACCCCGCGCTGGCCGCGCAAGTGGTGAGCTGGGCAGCGTCGCCGTACTACGCCTCGCCGGGCAAGATTCGTTCAGTTGAGGACGCCATCGTGCGCGTGCTGGGCTTCGACCTGGTGATCAACCTGGCACTCGGCCTGGCCCTGGGCAAGACCCTGAGCCTGCCCAAGGACCACCCGCACCAGTCCACGCCCTACTGGCACCAGTCGATCTACACCGCCGCCGTGATCGAAGGCCTGACCCGCGCCATGCCGCGCGCCCAGCGCCCGGAAGCCGGCCTCACCTACCTGGCCGGCCTGCTGCACAACTTTGGCTACCTGCTGCTGGCTCACGTGTTCCCGCCGCACTTTTCGCTGATCTGCCGTCACCTGGAGGTCAACCCGCACCTGTGCCACAGCTATGTGGAACAGCACCTGCTGGGGATCAGCCGTGAGCAGATCGGCGCGTGGTTGATGCGCTACTGGGATATGCCGGACGAGCTGTCCACCGCCCTGCGCTTCCAGCACGACCCGACCTACGACGGCCAATACGCCGAGTACCCGAACCTGGTGTGCCTGGCGGTGCGCCTGCTGCGCAGCCGTGGCATCGGTTCCGGGCCGGACGAAGCCATCCCCGACGCCATGCTTGAGCGCCTGGGGTTGAGCCGTGAAAAGGCTGAGGAAGTGGTGGGTAAAGTGTTGGATGCAGAAGTGCTGTTGCGCGAGCTGGCGTCCCAGTTCAGCCAGGGCTGACTCTTGAGCCAGTTAGACCGCTATCGCAGGCAAGCCAGCTCCCACAGTTGACGGCATTCCAACGTTGGAACCCGGTCAACTGTGGGAGCTGGCTTGCCTGCGATGAATACCTCTCGGTCTACCTGAAAAACCCTACTTCTTTTTCTTCGGCTTCAGATACTTGGTCAACCCCTGGAACCAGATCACCAGCGCCGGGTTGCCCTTGATCTGGATCGTCTTGTCCTGAATCCCCGTCATGAACGCCAATTGCTTGTTCTTCGCCTGCATCGTGGCGAAGCCGAAGGCGGCATCCTTGAACGCAATGGCGAACGCCGGCGAGGGGTGAACACCCGAGCGGCTGGTAATGCGCTGGTCTTTGACGATGAAGTGACGGGCAACCTTGCCGTCGAGGGTCTGCAACTGGAACGCCAGGTCTTTGTCACCCAACTGTTGCTGGAAGGCGGGATTGGTGCGGCTGGCTTTGCCCATCATCAGGCCCAGCACCCACAGGAGAAGACGAAATTTCATGCACACGGCCTCGGTGTAATTATTGAGTGGCCGCAGCAGTGTAACGATTTGTCCGGGGAACGCCACCGATCTCGCGCTTTAGCAGGAGATCGGCTGGCGTTTAACGCTTATAGCAACATGTTACTTAAACGTTAGGGCAAGGCACCGGCGCCCAGTCGGCCAGGTTTGGATCGCGGCAGGTGCCTTCGATCTGCGCTTTACCGGCGCTGGCCACTTGCTTGCTTTCAGCTTGCTTGGCCTGCACGGTCTGGATGCTCTTCTCGGTGGTCACCGCTTCTTTCGGCACGGTGGGCAGTGGCGGCTTCTTCGCAGGCTTCACGGCTTTCTTGCCCTTGGCCGGCGCAACCGGTGGCGTGGTGTCGGCTTGGGCCACGGTCACCACATCGGTACGCTGCACACCCACTTGCTGCAGGTCTTTCTCGTAGGCCTGGGTGTAGTTGTTCAGGTCTTCGCTGGCTTTGCCGTTGACCGCGACGATCAGGTCATTGGACTCTTTCAGGCCCGCGACGATTTCCGCCAGGCGCTTGCGGCCTTCAGTGTCGTTGACGGTCTTGGCCTTGCGGTCATTGACCAGCTTGGTGAATGCGCTCTGGTAGCACTGCTGCGACGCACGGGCGTAGGCGGTGCTGCGGTCGATGTCCGACGCGCTTTTGTTGAAGTCGGTGGAGTAGGACGCGATGCGCTGGTTGTCATCGCTGATCTGCTTCTGACGCTCGGTGTAGTAACCGGCAGCACCACCGGCCAAGGCGCCGCCCGCCGCACCGATGGCGGCGTTGCGGCCACGCTTGTCAGAGTCGCCGGTCAGGGCGCCCAGCAATGCACCACCCGCCGCACCCAGCGCCGCGCCGGTGACGACCGACTTGGTCATGTCCGAATCGGTGGCACGCAAGTGCTGCACGGGCTCGTAGCAGTTAGGGTAGTACTCGACCTTGGTGCTCGACGCGACCTTGGAGGTCGGCGACGTGGCGCAACCGGTCAGCACGGTGCTGAAGCCGGCCGCGATCAGCAGCAAGTGACGCTTGGAAACCGCCTTACGGGAAAAAAGCATAGGTGTGTTCTCTTTTAAGTTTGACTTGCCCAGCACGGCCCACCGCCGCCTGAGTCCCTTCCAAGCTCGCCATACAGCCAGCGATCATCGCTGTCCGCTCGCTGCGAGCAATTCCTTCAAGATCGTTGCCGGGTCGGCCCGCTGTTGCTTGCGGTAATTGCCGACATGGCGAACGAACAGTGTTGCGCGCGTCACCAGGCTCTTGCCGAGCACTGGCTTGCGATCCAACTCTTCCTTGATCCGTTGAAACTGCGCCTGGATCACCGCATCGGTGTAACGCGTGCCGGTGGCCAGGTTGTCGATATAGATCGCCACCGCGCCATCCAGCGCGCTGCGGCCGTTGTCGATGGCCGTGGCAAACAGCTGCGCGCTGGCCTCGTCCTTGTTGTCCAGGGCCTGCTGGCGGCTCTTCTGCAGGTTGGCCAGGCGAATGTTGTAGTTGCTGATGGTTTCGGCCACCAACGCGGCCGACTGGATCAGGTTGCCCGCCGCTTCTTCGCGCTGCTGGGCGATCAGCGAGACGTTGCGCTTGAGCTCTTCGTTGACCAGCCCCAGCTCGGCTTGCAGCTTGGGGTCGACACTGGCGGCGATGATGCTGTCCAGGCGCTTGGTCGGGTCCTGGGCGTCGTCGATCGCGTCGGTCAGCGAGGCCAGGCGGCCCTCTTTCTGCCACTGGGCGAACAGCTCCTTGTAGCGCGAACGCGGCGCCGACAGCGCACCAATCGCCACGCGGAAACCGGTGGTCTCGTTGCTTTGCTCGGTGCCATCGGCGGCGAACAGCGGGTACTCGCGGCGCATGCCGGTGAACAACGTGCCCTCGCCTTCCAGGTAGTTGCCGCCCTTGACCACAAAGCCGCCGTAGGTGCCCTGACGGCGACCGGCGTGGACCAGCTGGAAGGATTCCTGGACCATTTCTGCGGCGTTGCCGATCACATCAAACATACCGATGGGGTTGGGCAACTTGGTGCCGATGGGCATCAGGCGAGCAGCCTGGCCGGTGCCACCGGCAACCTGGTTGAACACCGCGTAATCGGCCAGCGGGCCGTCGGTTTCACTGCCCTCGGCGCGGCGAGGAAACAGGCGCCCTTCCAGGTCCTGGCGACTCACCGCCTGGCCACCGCGTGCGGCGAACTCCCATTCCACTTCGGTGGGCAGGCGCACAAAGCCCAGGCCGCCGTCTTCGGCAGAGGAACCACGCCCGCTCACGGGCAGCAGGTCGCGGTGGTATTTCATCAGCCAGGCGCTGTACACCGCCGAGAAGCGCTCGGCTTCGAAGCGCGACAGCTTCACCTTGGGCAAACGTGCCGCCATGCCCGTCGGCGCATCACACGCCGGGGCCGGCTCGCCGCTGGCCAGGGACTGCGCCTGGGACATCACTTGCGCGTACTGGCGCGTGGTCACTTCGTACTTGCCGATGAAGTAGAGCATCGGCTTGAGCGGGGTCTTCGCGTCGGTCTTGGGCATCAACGGCGCGATGACTTTGTTCCAGTCCTTGGGCAGGTCCTTGAGGGTGAATTGGCCGTTGATGAAGTCGCGGCGGTAGCCGGAAATGAACGACTGCTGATAACCCGCCTCGCCTTCGGCAAAGGGGTAGCCGAGGCTGATCTCGCGGTCATCCAGGGTGCCCTGGGCCAGCACGTAGGCGTAGCGGAACAGCATGTTGCCGTCGCACGGCAGCGGCAGGCTGACGTCGCCTTCCAACGGCTTGGGGTTGTCCAGCTTGTCGCTCGCCTCATCGGCCCAGGCCATCGAGGCCAGGCTCAGCGCCACACAGGCGCCCAGTAACTTATACATCTCTGATTCCTTCAGAAGCCTGGATACGCGCCACTCGCCAACCCCCACAGGCCGCCGCCACGGCGCTTACGCCCAGGACAGCAACCAGGGCCAGGCCGTAATGACGCGCCAGCAGGTGGCTGGCGTATTCGCCCGGCACCTGCACAAAGAGTTGATTCAAACCCGCCTCGGCCACGCCATACAGCGCGGCACTGAGCACGGCGGCGGCACCTGCGCTGTACAGCGCCTGCACCACCACAAACAGCAACAGCCCACCGGTGGAAAACCCCAACAGGCGCAACACCGACAATTCCCGCCGCTTGCGCGCCACGGCAGCCAACGCCCCGGCGAAGATCGCCGCAAACGCCCCCACCCACGCCACTCCGGCAATCACCCAGAACACAATCGACAGGTTGCGGCTCAACGACTGCACCTGCGCGATGGTCTGCGCCTGGGTCGAGACCAACAGGTTCTGCCCGGCAAAAAACACCCGCAGCGGCTCCACATCGCTGAGGGTACGGGCGTACAAGCGAAACGCCGGGTACACCCGCTGCTCATTCGCGCCAGCCGCCTCACCGTCCCAACCCAGCGCCGGCACTGCACGGCCGTCGCGATAATCTTCCGCCGCTTCCAGCAAGCCCAGGTCGGCAAACAAACCGTCTCGGGCGAAAGCTTCCAGCGGCAACACTGCCAGCACTTGCAAGCGTGTGCGCCGGGCTTCGACGCGACCCGCCACTTGCCGGGCAAAGCTTGCGTCCAACCAATCGCCAGGCCGTGCCGCCAGCTTTTCAGCGGCGGTGTGGCTCAGCACAATCTGCTCCAGCCCCTTGGGCATCGGCAGGCCGTTCAATAACGGGTCACCCGCGGCCGTCGGCAGCATTTCCAGGGTCAAGGTGCCCACCTGCGCGGTCGCCGCAATCTGCCGCGTACGCGGTACGGCAAACGCCACATCACCACGCTCGCCAAGCTGCTGGATAAATGCGCTGCTGAATCGACCACCGCCCAACGGAATAATTTCACGGGTGGCGGGGTCGGTCTCCAAACGTTCGGTCAAACTGCTAACCAGTCCAAACTTCAGGCCGAATAACACCAGCAGCGGCGCGATCACCGCCACCAGCGCCAGCACTGAACAGGCCGACAACCAGGCGTCATTGCGATAGTCCTGCCAGGCCAGCGACGCCACCAGACCGATACGCATCAGCACGCCTCCCCGAGGGTCGCCGTAACGCCGCCGTCGGTATCACGACGGCAACTGATGCGCCTTACCTGCAAGCCACTGGCACGGGCCAGAGGTTCGTCATGGGTGGCGATCACACAGGCGGCACGGTGCTCGCGGGCCTGGGCCAGCAGCGCCTGCATCACCCGTTCTGCGTTCAGCGGATCGAGGGAGGCGGTTGGCTCATCGGCCAACACCAATTGCGGTGCATGGGCCAAGGCGCGGGCACAGCTCACGCGCTGGCGTTGGCCCACCGACAGGGCGGCGGGTTTCTTGGCCAATTGGTCGCTGATCTCCAACTGCTCGGCCAGGCGCGTCACGCTGCCGTCGTCCTTCAAGCCCAGCAGTTGGCGCGACAACGCAATATTGCTGCGCACATCGAGAAAGCCCAGCAAGCCACCGGTTTGCAGCACATACCCGAGGTGCTGGCTGCGCAAGGCGGCCAACGTGGTTTGCTGATCACCGCGCCACAACCCGGCGATGTCGTGCTGATGGAATTCAAACTGCCCGACCTGATCGGGCGCCAACACCAGCGCCAGCAAATCCAGCAAAGTGCTCTTGCCGCAACCGCTGGGGCCAACGATTGCCAATTGCTCGCCCGCACGCAGCGCCAGCGCCGGGATCACCAGGCTATAGCGCTGGCTACCGACGCCTCGGCTCTTGTGCACCGCGCTCAGACTCAACATCACGGCAACGTCGACAACGGCACGCGGTACAACGCATCGCCCGGCTCGGCATCGCCGAAACGGACCCAGTTGGCCACGTCATTGTGGAAGGTTTCGTAGAGGCGGATTTTCGAATCCAGCTCATCGATAAAGTCTTCCTGCTCGGCCACGCTCAACGACAACCACAGGTCCTGGGTCATGTTCAACGACTTGCTGCGGTACGGCAGGCCTTCCAGGTATTCGCCGAGGATGCCACCGTCGGCCAGGTTGCCGCCCTTGCGCAAAGCTTGTGGGTCACGGCTCATGTAGGCCGAGGCGCTGGCGATTTCCTGGAAGAAATCCTTGGGGGAAGTCTGAGTCTTGCGCGCGGCATCGACGATCAGTTTCAGCGACTGCTGCAAGTCGTTGAGCTGCAACTTGGTGAGCATCACGCACACCTGGAACGCCGGCAGCGCCGGGTTGGTGAGGTCACGGTCGGCGGTCCAGGCGCTGACCAGCTGCGGCGCCTGGCTCGCAGTCTTGCGACCGAGGAAGTCCATGTGCATCGCATAACCCACCGCCGCCGACTTGTCCGCCAGGCTCGGCGCACTGCTCAGCAACGGCACCGGTTGCGGCGTGTTGCTGCGCACCTGGTGCACGAGGTTGGCGAACACGCTGCCGATCTCATCCACGCGCTCACCCAGCTTGTGTACATCGCCACCCGGCACCGGCGTGTACAGGTCGCCGATCTGCGGGTTGGCGTCGGCCGTAAGGATGCGGTACTGGCTCTCGGCGCCGGCGTGGGTTTTCTTGCCGGCATCGGTGCGCAAGTGCAGGGCGTAGATCTTGATCTGCTTGCCCAGTGCCGCCTGGCGCACCTCGGCTTCGTTCATCTGGGTGGCGGCAAACGGGTCGTTCTTGCGCAACGCACCCGCATCGGTGACCAAAAGGATGATGCGCCCGCCGTAGCCGGACCAGTCCATGCCATCCACTGCCTGCATCACACCGGCGAAGGCATCTTCGTTGAAGGAATGGCTGGACACGGTCGACGCCTTGACCTGACGCGCCATGTCGAGGAAGCGTTGCGGGTCGCGGCCCTGATCGAGGGTGATCAAGGTCTTGGCCACATACTCAAGGCCCGGGGTTTTCTTCGTGCTGTTACGGAACCCCACCAAGCCAAAACTCACGCTGTCCAGCTCGCCGCGCTCGGCGATGCGGGTTTGCAGCTCGTGCACCACGTCGCGCACCTGGTCAATGTACGGCTGCATCGACACGGTGGTGTCCACCACCAGCACCACGGCAGTCCGGAAGGCGTCGGCGTTGGCGCTGATCACCGGCGTAGCGGGCTTGGCCGCCGCGCTGCCGGGGTCGATGGACGCCACATTGAGCAGCTGCACCGGCTGGCCGTTTTCGTCGAAGCTCTCTTTGGAATCGAAGATCGGCAACAGGTAGAACTGGTTCTGCGGCACCGCGCTGGCCGTGGGTTCCAGGGCCAGCACCTGGCCGTTGTCGTCACTGTTTTTCTGCGCCTTGGCCAATACGCCTTTGGCGGCTGCCGGGTCAGCCAGCAGCTTTTCCACCTCAGCGGATTGGCGCAGGAACATCACCGGTGCCCGGCCCGAGCGTTCGGTGAACTTGAGCACCAGGCTCTGCTTCCAGTCACTGACCTGGGCCGCAGGCAGCCAGCCATCGCTGCGCCCATCGGTGGCGGCACCGACGCGTACCCACGGGCTGCCGTCGACGTCTTTGCGCTGGTAGACATACAGCACGGAAAACGCCGGCAACGCCTTGCCCGGCGCACTGCCCGCCTCGGCCGAAAGTTTGGTCCCCGGCTTGCTCAGGACCCGCTGGAACAAGGTCTTCTTGCCCGCCATTAGCAACGGGCGCTGACCGCCATCCACTTCGGCCACCGCTGGCGCAGGCGGTGGTGTGACCGTCGGCACCACGGCAGCCGGTGGCTTGGCGGCAGGTGTATCGCTGCCACTCAACCACCAGTAACTGGCCCCACCGATGGCCAATGCAACCGCCACCGCAACAGCGGCCAGTGCCAACACCGGCCCTCGCCGCTGTTCACTGTGTTGGGTGGGCGGCACCACTGGCTGGCGCACCGGCTGGGGTTTATCAGTGGGGATCTCGATGGACTCTGGCGTGATGCCGGCCAGGTCGAAACTGACTGGGGTCGGAACGGGAATCGGCAACGGCCGCACCAGCGTTGCTTCCGGCGAATCCACCGGCAGTTGATCCAACGCACGCAGCAAGGCCGCCGCATCCGGAAAGCGTTCTGCCGGGTCCTTGGCCAACAGCTTGCGCAGCACGTCCTGATAACGGCCGTGGTGCACCGGCAATTCCGGCAGGGGTTCGGTCAGGTGCGCCAGCGCGGTGGAAAGCGCATCGGTGCCGGTGTACGGCAGCTTGCCCACCAGGATTTCGTAGAGCACCACGCCCAACGCGTACAGGTCGGCGCGGCCATCGATCTCCTGGCCCCGCGCCTGTTCCGGGCTCATGTAGCTCGGCGTGCCCACGGCAAACCCGGCCTGGGTGAACTGGGTGCGGTCGTCCAGGGACTTGGCAATGCCGAAGTCCGACAACACCGCCGTGCCATCGGCGCGGAACAGGATGTTTGCCGGCTTCACGTCGCGATGCACCAAGCCTTGGGCGTGGGCATAACCCAGTGCCGAGGCGATCTGGCGGATCAGCGTCACGCCCTGCTCCGGGGTCATGCCGGCGGCAATGCGCTCCTTGAGCGTACCGTTGGGCAGGTACTCCATGGCCATGTAATACAGCTCACCGACATTGCCGATGTCATGGATGGTCACGGTGTGCGGGTGGGACAGACGCGCCAGGGTCTTGCCCTCGCGTAAAAAGCGTTCGCAGAAGGTCGGATCCGCCGCCAGGGCCGCCGCCATCACTTTCAGCGCCACCTTGCGCTCCAGCGAGCGCTGGGTCGCCAGGTACACGCTGGCCATGGCGCCTTCGCCGATCTCGCCGTCGATGTCATAACCCGGGATCACGATGTTCATGGCGAGACCTTCACGACAATGGCGGTGATGTTGTCCGGTGCGCCCCGGTTAAGCCCCAGGTGCACCAGGCTGCGCACGATTTCGTCGGGGGCGTCGTGGCTCAGCACTTCGCGGATTTCATGGTCTTCGACGGTCTTGTTCAGGCCATCGCTGCACAACAGGTAGCTGTCACCGGGGGCGATCAGCAGGTCGGTCACGGCCAGGTCCAGCTGTGCCTCCACCCCGATGGCGCGGGTGACGATGTTGGCGCGCGGGTGTACGCGGGCGTCGGCTTCGCTGAGCAGGCCGCTGTCTTGCAGGTCCTGCACGTAGCTGTGATCACGGGAGACGCCTTCCAGCACGCCATCGCGCAGGCGGTACAAGCGGCTGTCGCCGGCCCACAGGCACACGCCTCGCAGGCCACGCGCCGCCAGCACCACGACGGTGCTGCCCATCAGGCTCACGCCACGGTTGGCGGTTTCTTCGCGCACGGCGGCGTTGATGCGGACCAGGTCGTTGCGCAGGGCGGCCGAGTACTCGTCCAGGGAACGCCCCACCGGCACGCCGCGCAGGCTGTCGACGATCAGGCTGCTGACATAGTCGCCTGCCGCATGCCCGCCCATGCCGTCGGCCACCACCCACAGGCGGTTCTCCGGCAGGTCCAGGCACGCGTCTTCGTTGACCTGGCGGACCATGCCCACATGGCTTTTGCTCGCGGATTTGAACGTCGACCCCATCTACACCACACCTTCTTGTCCGAGCAAAAACTGCGCAAAATCGCCGGCGGCAGGCAGGCCCTGACACCGTAATAAACCAGGGGAAATCTGTTGCGAACCGCGGCCCCACCACAGGCTCGCCCCTTCGCAGGCCTGTTCGGCCAGCGCGGCCAGGCGCCCGTGGGGCACGGTGGCGGCCACCCGTTGCAGGCCGGCGAAACGGCTGTCCACCGCGCGGGGTTCACTGCCCGGCAGGCCCAGGTTGTCGACGCCCTCGTTGAAACTTTCGAAGGTCGCGCCCGCGTCCAGCGTGCTCAGCAGCAGTTCTTCAGCTTGCTCGAACCAGGTGTCCGGCCCGCCGACCAGGGATGCAGGGTTGGTGTCGTGATCGAGCAACATGACCACCGCCAGCGGAAAATAACGCCCGACCCGGTCAATACTCGGCATCACCACACCCGCTGCGGCGTCCGGCCCGCACACGCCCGGCGCCAGCACAAAACGCCACAGCGGGCTGACCAGGTAGGTGTTGAGCCAGTCACCGCCGAGGCTGTTCTGGCTGGCGAGCAAACCTGCGGCCAGCCAGCTGTCCCACGGGCCGATAAAGCTCTGGGGCAAGGCGCGGCTGACAAAGTCACCCCGGCTGGCCAACTTGCCGTAGAAACCCAACGTCGTCATAGCCGCTCCGGCAGGCTGAAACCGCTGAGCACCCGGCTCTTGAACGGGTTGAACGCGCTGTTGGCGCGCAACTCGTAGGCGATGCTCGCCCCGTCGACCCGCAGGCGCAGGTTGAAGCGGTCCGGCGAGTTGCCGGCCGTAAGGTCCGATTGCTCCAGCAGGCGGAACCAGGCCCACGGCCCGTCCAGGGTCACGCCGGAACGGCCACTGGCCGACGGCGGCATGATGGAAATCCGCACCACACCAATGCTGCCGGGGTTCGGCCATTGCATGGCCACCGGGCGGCTGGGGCCGTGGTCGTAGCTCAATTGCTGGCCGTCCAGATCCAGCAGGAACTGGGTGATGGTCGGGTCCATCGACACCGGCTTGAGTTCAAAACGCACAATGGGCTGGGTGCCCCCAGCGCGGAAAAACGCATCCCGGATCGCCGCCGCACGCTGGAAGGTTTGCAGCACGCCCGGGGCAATCCCGAGCTTCTGCGCCGCGCCCGGCTGCCAGCGCCAGGTCTGGGCGGAGGTGTCCACGTAAGGCTGCAGGTATTTGCGGAAGTAGTTGTCCATCACCCCGCCCACCCCGAAGAACTGGCCGAAGTCATCCAGGGTGGCATCCCGCGCACTGCCCGGCGCCATCGGGTAACGCCCGGCCAGGGACTGGCGATACACGTTGACCACTTCGCTGACCCACGCCGCGTTCAACTGGTTACGCACCCCGCCCATCATGGTGTTGGTGGTGGAGTTGACCACCGACTTGACCATGCCTTGCACCAGCGGTGGCTGACGCTCGGCATTCAGGCTGACCCGCGTGGCCGCAGCCGCCGCCTGGTTCTTCGCCTCGCCGAGCAAGGCGTCGCCACTGGCACCGACCATGGCACTGACCTGCACGTACAGCGCATTCATGTCGGACAGCAAGCCATCGATGGCCGCTGGCTCACCTTCGTTTTTGCTGACGATGCTGTTGAGCTCGGCAAAGTGCGCGGTCACCGGATCATCCGCAGCAGCGGGCGCGCTGGCCGCCGGTTGCTCCTGGCCGAGCAGGCTGCCCAGGCGCTCTTTGAGCTTGTCCACGCCGCCTTCTACCGGCACACCTTTGGCGGCCAGTTGGCGTTCTTCGGCTTGCAGGTCGGTTTCCTTGGCCACCGCCACCAGCAGTTTTTTCAGCGGCGAGGTCGGGCCGGAGATCACCCGCAGCACGTCGGCCGCCTGGGCCACGCTGGTGATCGGCACAAAGTCGATGTCTGCCAGCAGCGCGTCCCACTGACGCTGATAGTCCTGGAAGTACAAACGGCGCACATCACCGGCCAGGCTCACCACGTTTTGCTGATCCGCCTGTTCGCGGCCCAGCACCCATTGCTCTTCGGCCAGGGTGCCGGTCTGGTTCAGGCTGCTGAGCAAGAACGCCTGGCGGTAGCCCTTGGCGGTGAAGAAACCACTCAACGGCTCGCCCAACGGCTTGCCGCTTTTGCGGCTGAACACCAGCGCCGCGTCACGGCCAGCGGCTTCGTTAATGCGAAAGTCCGGGATGCCTTCCGGCAGCTTCTGACGCTTGACCCTGTCATACACACGCTGCGCCACCGGCAGTTGTTGCAGTTGCCGGCGCAAGTCGTCGATCAAGCGTGGGTCCAGGCGCGCACTTGGCGGGTGGCGTTCGAACAGCGCCTGCAAATGCCCGCTCAGGGCCTGGCGCTGATCGGCCGGCAGGTCGCGTGGCAGGTTGCGGTCCCAGTCGAGGGCGATCCAGGCCTTGATGAAGTCCGGGTCGTAATGCTCGCTGTCGGCCAGCATCAGGTAGGCCTTGAGGCCTTCGTAGAGGAAGTCGGAATTGCCGCCGCCATGCAGTTGCTCTTCGATGCGCGTCACCAAACGTGGCGCGAACACCGCGATCAACAGCTTGCGGTAGACACTGGCCGACTCGGCTTCGAGCATGTCGCCCTGATACAGCCCCAGCCCTTCGGACCAGCTCGGCGAATCCCCCGCCAAGTGCTTCACCGCGTTGAGCAATGGCAGCACGGCGAGGACTTCGCGCTGCGCCGGGCTCAGGCTCTGTACCGCCTGCCCCAGCGGCGCGACCTTCTGGTCAACCTGGGCGATGTAGGCCTGGTTGGCGCGATAACTCACCCACCACAGGCCACTGACCACCACGACCACCGCCACGGTGGCCGCCAGCACGCCACGCGCAATCCACTTGCGTCGACGTTCGACCTTGGGGTTCACGCCCACCAACCCGCGTTCGGCAAACGCCACGGCGGTGAAGAGCTTTTCGATGAAGTAACTGCGCCCGGTGCCGCTCTGGCGCGCCAGTTGTTGGCGGTCCAGGTTCATGCTCTGGGCCATGGCGCCGATCAGGCGATCAATCGGGCTGCCCTCCTGGGTGCCGCTGGTGAAATACACACCGCGCAGCAACACGCGCTCTTCAAAGGCATTGGGTTTGAACACGCCTTCGAGGAAGCTTTGCAGGCAATCTTTCAACGCGCCGAACTGCTGCGGGAAACCGTAGATCAGGTCGCGGCGCGCCGGGTCGCGCTCCTGTTGCAAGCGCTCCACCAGGCGTTCGTTGAGGCGCTGTTCCAGCCCGGCGAATTCGCTTTGCAGGTGCGCCAGCGGGCTGTCGCTGTTTTTGCCGTCGTCCAGGGCAAAGGTCATGCCCCACACCTGGGCGCGGTCTTCCTTGCTCAGGTTGTCGAAGAACTCCATGAAGCCCGGCACCAGGTCGAGCTTGGTCAGCATCAGGTAGATCGGGAAGCGTACGCCCAGTTGGGTGTACAGCTCCTGGATACGCAGGCGGATGGCGGCCGCGTGGGCGGCACGTTCCGCGTCGGTGCCCAGCAGCAAATCCGACAGGCTGATGGCGATAAACGCGCCATCGATGGGGCGGCGCGAACGCTGCTTTTTCAGCAGGTCAAGAAAGCCCAGCCACGCGGCCTTGTCCACCGTGGAGTTGCTGTCCTGGGTGGTGTAGCGGCCCGCCGTGTCGAGCAGAACCGCTTGGTCGGTGAACCACCAATCGCAGTTGCGCGTACCGCCAACGCCGCGCACGGCACCCGCGCCCAACTGGGCCGCCAATGGGAAATGCAAGCCAGAGTTGACCAGCGCGGTGGTCTTGCCCGAACCCGGTGGGCCGATGATCACGTACCACGGCAGCTCGTAGAGGTTGCGGCGTTCATCGCCACCCAGCTTGGCCTTTTTCAGCAGCGCCAGGGCCTCGTCCATGCGCTGGCGCAGGGTGGAAAGTTCTTCGGCGGTGGCGACACTGTTGGGGTCGGCCGGGGTTTCGGCGGCCAGGCTGCGCATCACTTCGGCAGCCTGGCGACGGGCCTGGATGATGCGGAACACGCGGTAGGCGATCCACACCGCGAACACCAGGATGATCAGCGCCCAGCGGCGGCCTTCCGGTACCAAGGCATCGAGCAACGGCCCGACAAACCAGATGATCAGGCTCAAGGCGATCAAGCCCAGCACCGGGATCACCCAGCGAATCATGAAACTGAAAAACGCCTTCACTCGACGCCCTCCGCCAATACAGTGATTTCAACCCGACGATTGCGGGCGCGGCCTTCGGCTGTGCTGTTGGTGGCCACAGGCTCCGTGTCGCTGCGGCCTTCGGCGCTGAAGCGCTCGGCCTGGCCAGTCTTGGCCGCCAGGATCTCCAGCACCGACTTGGCCCGCGCTTCCGACAGCGCCCAGTTGGACGGGAAGCGCAACGTGGCAATCGGCCGGTTGTCGCTGTGCCCGGTGACACGCACCTGGCCCTTCACTTTGCGAATGGCGTCAGCGATGCGCAGCATCAGCGGCTGGTAGTCATCGACAATGCTGGAACTGGCGGACGCAAACAGCTCGTCGCCCCGGATGGTCACCACCGAACGGTCCACGGCATCTTCCACGGCCACGCGGCCGGCCTTGATGTCTTCCACCAGGAAGCCCGCCAGGCGGGGTCGCTCAATCACCTTGGGCTGCGCCACCGGGCGGTCTATGGCTTGCACCGGGATCTCGCCCAGGGCATGGATATTCTTGAACACCGGCTCCGCGTCGGACGCCAGCTTGAGGCGCAGGCCGAACAGCAATGCCAGCAACAGCGCAACGCCGATGGCCACCGCGATCCATGGCGGCATGAATTGCGCCAGGCGATCGCGGGCCACGGTCACACCGCGCCAGTGCGGCGACAGTTCGCGCTCGTGTTCGCCACGGGCGCTGCGAATCGCAGCGGCGGTACGTTCGCGCAACGCTTCCAGCTGGCTACGACCGTCGTTCATCACGCGGTAGCGGCCTTCGAAACCCAGGCACATGCACAGGTACAACAGCTCCAGCAGGTACAGGCGTTCCCGTGGGCTTTGCAGGCAGTGGTCGAGCAACTGGAAGACCTTTTCGCCGCCCCAGGCCTCGTTGTGCACGGTGATCAACAGGCTCTGCTTGCCCCAATCGCTGGTGCTGCCCCACGGCGTGCTCAACACCGCTTCATCCAGGGCAGTGCACAACGCGTAGCGCGCCAACAGCACTTCATTGCGCGCAATACCGGCGGCTTCGGCGCGCTCTTCGAACTGGCGCAGGTACGCCAGCAACTGCGCACGCAAGCTGGCGGGCGCCGGGTGGGCGATGGTGTTGCGCAGACGCGTCAGCAGCGCCAGCAACGGGCCAGCCGCGCTTTCCAGCGGGTTGAGGCCCTGGCTCTTGCCGGTGAGCATCGGCGCGGCCGGCATCGACAAAGGCGCGGGTTCGGCACGCGCAGGTTCTGGCGCACGGCCACCCGGGCGCGGCATGAACTGGGTGCGGTCGTCATCATTGGGATGCATCGCGGATTATCCTCGGATCGCCCAGAAGGCCAGGTTCAAGCCCGGGAACTGCCCGGCGATGTGGAAGGCAAACCCACCGGAATTGCTCAACTGCTGCCAGTGCTCGCTGCCCCGGTCCAGTTCGTAATAGGTGCTGCCCGCGTGGTAAGGGATCTGCCGTGGCGCCACCGGCAACGGCAGCAGGCCGATGCCCGGCAGCTGCAGGTTGACCATGTCGCGGATGTGCTCCACCGAGCCGACCTTGCTCTGCTGGCCGAAGCGCGCACGCAGGGTCTCGCCGGGCACATCGGCGCGCACCACGAGGATGAAGCTGGCGGTGTCGATCAGGGTCTTGTCGGCCAGCATCGCCACGTGGATGCCGTAGGCTTTCTCGACAATCGGGATCGGCGTGGCCTTGCTGTCGATCAGCATCGACAGGGCCTCGCGCAGCGCCGCCATCACCGGGGCAAAGCTCAGGGCCAGGTCGTCGTGCTGGTAGTGCGGGTATTCCTGGGGGCGCCGGCCGGTGGTGGAAAAGGTGGAGAATTCGCCGGCCAGGCTCACCAGCTCGCTGAAAAAACGCTCCGGGTGCAGCGGGCTCAACTGGCTGAAATGCTGGATCAGCGGCTGGGCGCGGTTGACCAGTTGCAGCAGCATGAAGTCGGCAATCTCCGACGCGCCCCCGGCGCCCGAGGCGACCACGCGGCCAGCCAGGGCTTCGCCACGCTGGTGCAGCAAGCCCAGCAGTTCACTGCGAAACGCCGTGAGCGGTTTACTGGCGGCCACGTCCAGCACGGGCGGGATGTAGGTGTCGTCGAGCACCAGCGCGCGGTCGGCACGTTTTTCCTTGATGCGCACCAGGCCCACGGCGGCGTAATCGCTGATGCCATCTTGGGCGGTCAGCAAGCGCAGGGCCCGGGAGCCCACGGCCACTGGCGCACGGTTTTCGAACGGCGCGTTGTCATCACGCACTTCGCGCACCTGGCTCACATAGCGCGCGGCGCCAAGGGCTTCGCCTTCGTCGACGGTGTCGCGCGCGCCTGCACGCTTGAGCGGCAAGGCCAGGTACACCAGGCCGTCGCGCAGGTTGTCGTCGATGTTCAGCGGGCTCGGCGCCAGGTCGTCCTGGGGGATATTGAATGGCGTGCCGTCGGGCAACAGGCCGCGTGCAGACACGATGGCCAGCTTGCCCTGAGCCAACAGGCCCTGGTCGATCAGCAATTCGGAAAAACCCCAGCTGCCTGCAGACAATGGACGGCTGCGGGCATCAATGAGGTTTTCCAGGTAACGGTCATGCTGCTGGAAGTGCTGCGTTCCGATGAACATGCCTTCCGACCAGACCACGCGATTGTTCCAGGACATGGGGGCTCCGATTGCTTCTTATCTGGCAGGGCTGGATGGGGGAACCACGACGTCGGCGCGCACGGCACGCACATCGAGGCTGATCTGGTATTCGGTGTATTGGCGCGCCGGCACGTTGATCACCGTGCGCCATTGCGCGCGGTCGAGCTCGCGATAACCCACCAGCAAGCCGATCTGGCGGGTGGACGGGTCGAGGTCGCGCTGAATGCTCAATTGCTGGCCGGGCTGCACCATCACTTCGTCCTGGTCGAGCAGGTCCAGGCCGAGGGTGGATTGCGCACGGTCAGCCAAGGCGAAGTAATCGGAACGACCGAAGGTGGCGGCGTTTTTCAGCTCGAAGATGCGCACCCGCACCGGTGCGGCCTGGCCGTTGGCACCGGGGTTGAGCCCGGCAATCGCGTGGAAGTGCAATTCGACGGCGGCGGTGTCGGCTTCAGCCTCGGCCGGTGCGTCGGGTTTGGCGGCATCCGTGGCACACGCCGTCAGCAGAAGCGCCGTGGCGGCTGCGAGTAAAAACCTGGGAATCATCCTGCGTCCTCAATGACGTACTTAGCTATCCGTTAATCCATGTACTGCGTGTCAGCGTCGCTGTCGGGCGCTGTGTTCTTCGTAGGCTCGGCTGAATTCGCGGCCGAACAGGTCCTGGAAGTCTTCCTGGGCCTCGCGGGAAATATTGCTGTAGAGCTCGGTGAACTGTTGCCAGTACTGGGCCTGGCGCGAACCGTTGAACAGGCTGGAGAGCCCGCCCGGCTTGCCCATGCGTTCTTCCAGCTGGGCCGGTTCAAAGCGCTTGAGCAGGTGCTTGATGGCGGCTTCCACCCCGGCCATCACTGCCAGCTGGTGGGCGCGCAAGTCGTCGAAACTGTCGCGCACCGCCGCGTCCGGCGCCATAAACGCCTGGTTGCCGTGGCGAAGCAGCAGCAGTAACGCTTCATCGGCATTCGGGGCGAATTTCAACGGGTTGTTTTCGGCGGGCTGGATCATCGTCTGCTGCATGCGGAACTCGCCCTTGAGGCTGGCCCGGGCACGCAACACATCGATCAGGCCTTCGACCATCAGGCGGTAGCTACGGCCGATGTTTTCCATCTGGGCGCAGGCGTCGGCCTTGTCCAGGCGCAGCTGGTCCAGGCCGGCACCGCGCAGGAAGGCTTGCAGCAGGTCGGGTTGCGCGGTATCGGCAAGCACCGGCGGCGCGATGACGGGCGCAGGGGGCGGCTCAGGCGTGGCGACTGGTACGGGCGTGGCCACCACAGACGCGGGCGCGGGCGTGTCGCCGAACAGGTCCCAGTCCTCGGGGATCACCGAGCCGGACACCACGGGTTTTTCGACCACGGGGACCGCCACGGGCGTCGGCGGACGGAAATCGTGCTGCTCGGAAGGCACATGGTCCGCCACGGTCGGCGGCGGCACGGCGGTGGGGCTGAGAAAGTCGAACAGGTCGGGCAAGGTGTCCATCGAGGACGCGCCCTGGAATTGCGGGGCGATCACCGGCACGGGGGTCGGCGTGGGCGTGCTCACCACGGCACCCATCAGCGCTTCGAAGCTGTTGGGTGAATCTCCGACAAACGGCTGGCTGTCGACGGCCTGCACGTTGAAGTCGATGCGGGCCTGGATCTCGTAATCGCCGATGCGGATCAGCTCGCCGTCCTGCAGGGGCTCGCTGTTGCCCCGGCGCAAACGAATACCGGCGTTAACCAACTCCACGCCGTTGGTGCTGTTATCGGTTAAATAATAACGGCCATCTTTGTATTGAATAACACAGTGTTGCGAAGAAACCAGACGCTCAGGATCAGGCAATACCCAGTCATTATCCGAGCTGCGGCCAATAGCCATCGAGCCCTGGTTCAAGGACTTTTCCGGACACTGCCCAGGGGTAATCTTGTGATAACTAGTGATAGTCAAACACAGCGACATCTTGCCTCCTTGCTGATACTTCGCGCGCGGTCAACTCCCGGGACAGCGTTTCCCGGGAGGTCCCCACCAGGTCGTGCAATCGACCTTCAAAACCTGCTTTTGTCAGCATGATCGCTGATCTTAACTGGCCTCTATGACAAAAATCCTGTCCTGGTGCGCCGCTAGACCCACCAGTCGCGCAGGTTGTTAAGCACCGCACATCTGTCACAGAGGGCGAATAGCTTACCTTGACAAGGCATAAGTACTACACCAAAAATGCACAACTTCTTGAATACCAGTGATGGCACTTTGAAATCAACTTGAGTTCAAAGTTCCAATATGACCAAGAAAACATGCCTAGTTCCTCGCGCAACTAATGCATGCATTGCCCGCCATCTAACGGGCTGATAGGGAGATCAATTTCAGTGGATGTGCCGTTGCTGCTCACCGCCGTTTCCGCGACTTCGCCCTGTGGCGAAGACATGGAATATGACGCGGATTTTCTCCACTTGGAGCGTGCCGCCAAGGGGCAACCCGAGCGCAGCATGGGCGACTCGATCCTGCCCGCCGAACCTCCGGAATGGCGCAGCATCCAGCAGCAAAGCCTCGACTTGCTGGCGCGCAGCAAAGACCTGCGCATCACCCACTTTCTGGTGCAAAGCTCGCTCGCCCTGCAAGGCGTTGCCGGGTTTGCCGAAGCCCTTTCGCTGATCAACGCGCTGTTGCGCGACTACTGGGCCGAGCTGCACCCGCGCCTGGACGCCGACGACGATAACGACCCCACCGTGCGCATCAACGCCCTCACCGGCCTGACCTGCGATACGAACATTCGCCTGCTGCGCGAAAGCATCCTCACGCGCTCGCGCACCTTCGGTCCCGTGAGCCTGCGCGCCGCGCTCAACGCCAGCGGCCTGCAGAGCTTTGCCGATGAGCAACTGGGTGCCCAGCAACTCAACGCCGCCTTCCTCGACAGTGACCCCGAGCAACTGCAAGCCACGCGCGATGCCTTGAGCGCAGCGCGTGCGGCCTGCGAAGCCATCGAGCAACAGGTCAACGATCAAGTCGGTTCCGCCCAGGGCGTGGACCTCAGTGCCCTGAAGCAGCCGCTCAAGCAAGCGCTGCAGATACTCAACCAAGCGGTGCCCGGCACCGACAGCAGCAGCGAACCCGAGGCCGTCAGTGACGACAATGCCCCCTCGGCCGACTTCGCTGCCGCGCCCGCAGTACAGCGTCCGGTCGGCGATATCGCCAGCCGCGACGACGTGCTGCGCAGCCTCGACAAGATCCTTGCGTACTACACCCGGCACGAGCCTTCGAGCCCGCTGCCGGTGCTGTTGAACCGGGCGAAGAATCTGGTGCACGCCGACTTCGCGGCCATCGTGCGCAACCTGATTCCCGACGGCATGTCCCAATTTGAAAACCTGCGCGGTCCGGACGGCGAGTAAGCCGCCCGACTGTGCAGTAACAACACCGTCGCTCAAGCGACCAGGAGCAGCAACGTGGCGAAGCAAAGTTCTCAGAAATTCATCGCGCGCAACCGTGCGCCTCGAGTGCAGATCGAGTACGACGTCGAGCTCTACGGCGCCGAGAAAAAGGTCCAGCTGCCCTTCGTGATGGGCGTGATGGCCGACCTCGCCGGCAAGCCTGCCGAACCGCTCGCGCCCGTGGCCGACCGCAAGTTCCTTGAAGTGGACGTCGACAATTTCGACTCGCGCCTCAAGGCCATGCAGCCGCGCGTGGCGTTCCACGTACCGAACGAGCTAACCGGTGAAGGCAACCTGAGCCTGGACATCACCTTCGAAAGCATGGACGACTTCAGCCCGGCCGCCGTGGCCCGCAAGGTCGACTCGCTGAACCAACTGCTCGAAGCCCGCACCCAGCTGGCCAACCTGCTGACCTACATGGACGGCAAGACCGGCGCTGAAGAAATCATCATGAAGGCGATCAAGGACCCGGCACTGCTGCAAGCACTTGCCAGTGCGCCCAAGCCTGCAGGGGACCAGTAATCATGACTGACAATACCGCACGCGAAGGCGCCCCGATCCTGGGCGCTACCGAAGAAGCCAGCGAGTTCGCGAACCTGCTGCTGCAAGAATTCAAACCCAAGACCGAGCGTGCCCGCGAAGCCGTGGAAACCGCCGTGCGCACCTTGGCCGAACAGGCCCTGGCGCAAACCGACCTGGTGTCCAACGACGCGATCAAGTCGATCGAATCGATCATCGCCGCCATCGACGCCAAGCTGACGGCCCAGGTCAACCAGATCATCCACCACCAGGATTTCCAGCAGCTGGAAAGCGCCTGGCGTGGCTTGCACTACCTGGTCAACAACACCGAGAGCGATGAGCAGCTCAAGATCCGCGTGCTCAACATCTCCAAGCCGGACCTGCACAAGACCCTGAAGAAGTTCAAGGGCACCGCGTGGGACCAGAGCCCGATCTTCAAGAAGATGTACGAAGAAGAATACGGCCAGTTCGGTGGCGAACCGTACGGCTGCCTGGTGGGCGACTACTACTTCGACCAGTCACCTCCCGACGTGGAGCTGTTGGGCGAGCTGTCGAAAGTCTGCGCCGCCATGCACTCCCCGTTCATCGCCGCCGCTTCGCCGACCGTGATGGGCATGGGTTCGTGGCAGGAACTGTCGAACCCACGCGACCTGACCAAGATCTTCACCACCCCGGAATACGCCGGCTGGCGCTCCCTGCGTGAATCGGAAGACTCGCGCTACATCGGCCTGACCATGCCGCGCTTCCTGGCGCGCCTGCCGTACGGCGCCAAGACCGACCCGGTGGAAGCCTTCGCCTTCGAAGAAAACACCGACGGCGCCGACAGCTCCAAGTACACCTGGGCCAACGCCGCCTACGCGATGGCAGTGAACATCAACCGTTCGTTCAAGCATTACGGCTGGTGCTCGCGCATCCGTGGCGTGGAATCTGGCGGTGAAGTGGAAAACCTGCCGGCCCACACGTTCCCGACCGATGACGGTGGCGTGGACATGAAGTGCCCGACCGAAATCGCCATCAGCGACCGCCGTGAAGCGGAGCTGGCGAAGAACGGTTTCATGCCGCTGCTGCACAAGAAAAACACCGACTTCGCCGCGTTCATCGGCGCCCAGTCGTTGCAGAAACCGGCCGAATACGACGACCCGGACGCCACCGCCAACGCCAACCTGGCCGCGCGCCTGCCGTACCTGTTCGCCACCTGCCGTTTCGCCCACTACTTGAAGTGCATCGTGCGCGACAAGATCGGTTCCTTCAAAGAGAAGGACGAGATGCAGCGCTGGTTGCAGGACTGGATCCTCAACTACGTGGACGGTGACCCTGCGCACTCCACCGAAACCACCAAGGCCCAGCACCCGTTGGCGGCGGCGGAAGTGATCGTGGAAGAAGTCGAAGGCAACCCGGGTTACTACAACTCCAAGTTCTACCTGCGCCCGCACTACCAGCTTGAAGGGCTGACAGTGTCGCTGCGTCTGGTATCGAAGCTGCCTTCGGCCAAGAGCGCGTAAGTAGCTGTTGAACCGGCTCTTCTGTGGGAGCCGGGCTTGCCCGCGATGCAGGCGGCGCGGTCCGGCAGGCAGACCGCGGTGATGCAATCGCAGGCAAGCCAGCTCCCACAGAAGAGCAAAGCCCCATTGGGCTTAACCAAATTTCGTGGCCTGGGCCACACAGGGAGAAAACATGGCTGTTGATATTTTCATCAAGATCGGCGACATCAAGGGCGAGTCCATGGACAAGGCCCACAAGGACGAAATCGACGTGCTGAACTGGAGCTGGGGCATGGCCCAGTCCGGCAACATGCACGTGGGCGGCGGCGGCGGCGCGGGCAAGGTCAATATCCAGGACCTGTCGCTGACCAAGTACGTCGACAAAGCCTCGCCGAACCTGATGATGCACTGCGCCAGCGGCAAACACATCGACAAGGTCAAGCTCACCGTGCGCAAGGCCGGTGGCGAAAGCCAGGTCGAGTACATGGTGATCAACCTGGAAGAAGTGCTGGTGACCTCGCTGAGCACTGGCGGTTCGGGCACCGATGACCGCCTGACCGAGAACGTCACCCTGAACTTCGCCCAAGTGATGGTCGACTACCAGCCGCAGAAAGCCGACGGCACCAAAGACGGCGGTGCGATCAAGTTTGGCTGGAACATCCGCTCCAACACCAAGCGCTGATAGCCCTTGAGGCCGTGGCTTCGCGCCACGGCCACTGCCCGATTGTCCCTCTCACACCCCGTCCGTGGAGCCGCTTTGGTGGTCACTGAAATCGCTTCCCGCGACCGTCTGCAACCGTCCCTGCTGGACCGGTTGACCGACGACGATCCGACCAATCCGAAGGAAAGCGCCGACAAACGCGTGCTGTCCCTGACCCAATTGAAAGCCTCGGTGCTGCGTGACCTGGCGTGGCTGCTCAACACCACGTCGTTGCTCGATGCCGATGCGACGCTGCACACCCCGGCCGGTACGTCGGTGGTCAATTACGGCCTGCCGGCGCTGGCGGGCAACAGTGTTTCCAGCGTGGACATCAAGGCCCTGGAGGCGTTGATCTACCAGGCCATCGCCACCTTTGAGCCGCGTATCCTGCGCCACACCCTGCGCGTCAAAGCCCGCGTCGGCCATGGCGAGATGAACCACAACGCGCTGAGTTTCGAGATCGAAGGCGACCTGTGGGCACAGCCGGTGCCGTTGCGCCTGTTGCTGCAAACCGACCTGGACCTGGAGTCCGGCCACGTGCGCGTGGTCAATGCCGACCAGCGGAGACGCCCATGAACCCGCGCCTGCTGGAGCTGTACAACCAGGAACTGCATCACGTGCGCGAAAGCGCCGCCGAGTTCGCCAAGGAATATCCGAAGATCGCCAGTCGGCTGACCCTGTCCGGCATGGACTGCGCCGACCCGTACGTTGAGCGCTTGCTCGAAGGTTTTGCCTACCTCACCGCCCGCGTGCAGCTCAAGCTCGACGCCGAGTACCCGACCTTCACCCACAACCTGCTGGAAATTGCCTACCCGCATTACCTGGCGCCGACGCCGTCGATGACCGTGGTGCAATTGCAGACCGACCCGGACGAAGGCTCCCTGGCCAGCGGGTTCCCGCTGCCCCGCGACAGCGTATTGCGGGCCGCGTTGGGCCGCGAAACCCAGACCTGCTGCGAGTACCGCACTGCCCAACCGGTGACGTTGTGGCCGTTGCAAGTGGCCAATGCCGAATACTTCGGTAACCCCGCTGCCGTGCTCGGGCGTTTGGCCGCCAGCGAGCCGAAAGCCAAGGCCGGCTTGCGCCTGACCCTGCGCACGGGCGCCGAATTGCCGTTCAACAGCCTCGACCTCGACAGCCTGCCGCTGTACCTCAGCGGCGCCGACGAGCAGCCGTTTCGCCTCTACGAACAACTGCTGGGCAATGCCTGCGCGGTGTTCGCACGCAAGCCAGGCGACGATTGGGTCGAGCGCCTGCCCCAGGATGCCTTGCGCTCCCGTGGCTTCGACGATGCAGACGCCGCCATGCCGGTGGTGGCGCGGGCGTTCCAGGGTTATCGCCTGCTGCAGGAATACTTCGCCCTGCCCCACCGCTTCCTGTTCGTCGAGTTCGCCGAACTGAGCCGTGCGGTCAAGCGCTGCGACGGCCAGGAGCTGGAGCTGATCGTGCTGTTCGACCGCCATGAGCCGAGCCTGGAAGGCAGCGTCGGCGCGGCGCAGTTCCTGCCGTTCTGCACGCCGGCGATCAACCTGTTTCCCAAGCGGGTGGACCGCATCCACCTGTCTGACCGGGTCAACGAACACCATGTAATCGCCGACCGCACGCGGCCGATGGATTTCGAGATTCACTCGTTGAGCGGCATCACTGGCCACGGCACCGGGCCGGAGCAGCCATTCCTGCCGTTCTACGCGGTGCGCGATCCGTCGCGGTACGGCCGCGACCAGGCCTACTACACCGTGCGCCGTGAGCCACGTGTGCTGTCCAGCGACCAGCGTCGCAACGGCCCGCGCTCCACCTACGTGGGCAGCGAGACCTTTGTCAGCCTGGTCGACAGCCGGCAGGCGCCTTACGGCCACGACCTGCGCCAGCTCGGCGTGACCGCGCTGTGCACCAACCGCGACCTGCCCCTGTTCATGAGCGTGGGCAATGGCAAGACCGACTTCACCCTGGCCGACAGCGCGCCGGTATTGGCCGTGCGCTGCGTGACCGGCCCGAGCCGCCCACGCGCCAGCCATGCCCACGACGCCAAGGCCTGGCGCCTGATCAGCCAACTCTCGCTCAACTATTTGTCGTTGAGCGAGCAAGGCCAGGGCGCCGGCGCCTTGCGCGAACTGCTGCGCCTGTACGGCGACAGCAACGACGCCGCCCTGCAATTGCAGATCGAAGGCCTGCGTGAAGTCAGCAGCAAGGCCGTGACCCGACGCCTGCCAATGCCCGGCCCGATCGTGTTTGGCCGTGGCCTGGAAATCACCTTGGAATTCGATGAAAACGCGTTTCGCGGCACCGGCGTGTTCCTGCTCGGTGCCGTGCTGGAACGTTTCCTGGCGCGCTACGTGTCGATCAACAGTTTTACCGAGACGGTGATCCGTACCACCGAACGCGGCGAGATCATGCGATGGAAAGCCAAGCCCGGACGGCGTCCGACCCTGTGAACACACTGGATGCGATGCATCAGGAACCCTGGGAATACGATTTCTTCCAGGCGCTGCGCCGTCTCGAGTGCGAATCGCCGGAGCTGCCGCGCCTGGGCCACTCCCTGCGCCTGGCCGATGACCCGTTGCGCCTGGGCCAACAGGCCGATTGCACCTTTGCCCCGGCCACCCTGGCGTCGGTCGACCCCGGTGGTGACGGCAAGCCGGCGCGCCTGGAGCAGTTCTTCTTCGGCCTTGGCGGCCCCAATGGCCCGCTGCCGCTGCACATCACCGAGTACGTGCGCGAACGCCAGCGCAACAACGCCGACAGCACCAGCAAACAGTTTTTGGATGTGTTCCACCATCGCCTGCTCAGCCTGTTCTACCGGGCCTGGGCCGAGGCGCGGCCGACGGTCAGCCACGACCGCCCGGACGACGACTACTGGTCGGCACGCCTCGCCGCCCTGAGCGGTCGCGGCATGCCGAGCCTGCTCAATCAGGGGCTCATCCCGGATACCGCGAAGCTGCATTACAGCGGCCACCTGTCGGCGCAAACCCGCTACCCGGACGGCCTGAAAGCCATTCTCGGCGAGTACTTCGGCCTGCCGGTGCAGATCGAAGAGTATGTCGGCCAATGGCTCGAATTGCCCGAACGCAGCCGCGTCAGCGTGAGCGCCAACCGCTTGGGCGTGGACTTTTGCCTGGGCAGCTTCGTGTGGGACCGCCAGCACAAATTCCGCATCCGCCTCGGTCCGCTCAAGCTTGATGACTACATGAGCATGCTGCCCGGCCAGCAGCCGTTCAACGAGCTGGTGGCGTGGGTGGCCGAGTACCTGGGCCATGAACTGGACTGGGACCTGAACCTGGTCCTGCAACAGCCCGAAGTCCCGGCGCTGCAACTCAACGGCCAGTTTCGCCTGGGCTTCAACACCTGGCTCGGCCAGCCCGAGCGAGACGCCAACGACCTAATTCTGGCCCGGCATTACGCCGATCAGGCCACCACCTCAAGGAATCCAGAGCATGGGTGAAATCAGTCGCGCCGCACTGTTCGGCAAACTCAACAGCGTGGCCTACAAGGCCATCGAAGCCGCCACCGTGTTCTGCAAGTTGCGGGGCAACCCGTATGTGGAACTGGCCCACTGGTTTCACCAGTTGCTGCAACTGCAGGACTCGGACCTGCACCGCATCATCCGCCAGTTCAACGTGGAGCCGGCGCGCCTGGCCCGTGACCTGACCGAAGCCCTGGACCGCCTGCCGCGAGGCTCGACCTCGATCACCGACCTGTCCTCCCATGTGGAAGAAGCCGTGGAACGCGGCTGGGTGTACGGCAGCCTGATGTTTGGCGAAAGCCAGGTGCGTACCGGCTACCTGGTGCTGGGTATCCTGAAGACGCCAAGCCTGCGCCATGCACTGCTGGGTTTGTCTTCGGAGTTCGACAAGATCAAGGCCGAAGCCCTGAGCGAACGCTTTGACGAATACGTCGGCGACTCGCCGGAGAACGCGTTGAGTGCCAGCGATGGTTTCAACGCCGGCGCCGTACCGGGCGAAGCCAGCGGGGCCATGGCGCCGAGCGCGATGGGCAAGCAGGAAGCCCTCAAGCGCTTCACCGTGGATCTGACCGAACAGGCGCGCAGCGGCAAGCTCGACCCCATCGTGGGCCGCGATGAAGAGATCCGCCAACTGGTGGATATCCTCATGCGCCGTCGCCAGAACAACCCGATCCTCACCGGTGAAGCCGGTGTGGGCAAGACCGCCGTGGTCGAAGGTTTCGCCCTGCGCATCGTCGCCGGTGACGTGCCGCCGGCGCTCAAGGACGTGGAGCTGCGCAGCCTGGACGTGGGCCTGTTGCAGGCCGGCGCCAGCATGAAGGGCGAGTTCGAACAGCGCCTGCGCCAGGTCATCGAAGACGTGCAGGCCTCGCCCAAGCCGATCATCCTGTTCATCGACGAAGCGCATACGCTGGTGGGTGCCGGCGGCGCTGCGGGCACGGGCGATGCGGCCAACCTGCTCAAGCCAGCCCTGGCACGCGGCACCTTGCGCACCGTGGCGGCGACCACCTGGGCCGAGTACAAGAAGCACATCGAGAAAGACCCGGCCCTGACTCGCCGCTTCCAGGTGGTACAAGTGGCCGAGCCGTCGGAAGACAAGGCGCTGCTGATGATGCGCGGCGTGGCCTCGACCATGGAGAAACACCATCAGGTGCAGATCCTTGACGAAGCCCTGGAAGCCTCGGTGAAGCTGTCTCACCGCTACATCCCGGCGCGTCAGTTGCCGGACAAATCCGTGAGCCTGCTGGACACCGCCTGCGCCCGCGTCGCCATCAGCCTGCACGCGGTACCGGCCGAAGTGGACGACAGCCGCCGCCGCATCGAGGCGCTGGAAACCGAGCTGCAAATCATCGCCCGCGAGCATGCCATCGGTATTGCGATTGGCGCGCGCCAGACCAACACCGAAGCGCTGTTGAGCGCTGAGCGTGAGCGTCTTGCGACCCTGGAAAGCCGTTGGGCTGAAGAGAAAGCCTTGGTGGATGAACTGCTCGCCACCCGCGCAACCTTGCGCGAAACCGCAGGCGTGGTCGATAGCGGCAACGACGAACTGCGTGCCCAACTGGTCGACCTGCAACAGCGCCTCAGCGCCCTGCAAGGCGAAACCCCGCTGATCCTGCCGACCGTGGATTACCAGGCCGTGGCCTCGGTGGTCGCTGACTGGACCGGCATCCCGGTGGGCCGCATGGCGCGCAACGAGCTGGAGACGGTGCTCAACCTCGACCAGCACCTGAAAAAACGCATCATCGGCCAGGACCATGCCCTGCAGATGATCGCCAAGCGCATCCAGACCTCCCGCGCCGGCCTCGACAACCCGAGCAAGCCGATTGGCGTGTTCATGCTGGCCGGCACCTCCGGCGTGGGTAAGACCGAAACCGCCCTGGCCCTGGCCGAAGCCATGTACGGCGGCGAGCAGAACGTCATCACCATCAACATGAGCGAGTTCCAGGAAGCCCACACGGTGTCGACCCTCAAGGGCGCGCCACCGGGTTATATCGGCTATGGCGAAGGCGGCGTGCTGACCGAAGCCGTGCGCCGTAAACCCTACAGCGTGGTGCTGCTGGACGAGGTGGAAAAAGCCCACCCGGACGTGCATGAGATCTTCTTCCAGGTGTTCGACAAGGGCGTGATGGAAGACGGCGAGGGCCGGGTGATCGACTTCAAGAACACCCTGATCCTGCTGACCACCAACGCCGGTACCGAACTGATTTCCCACGTGTGCAAAGACCCGGCGAACGTGCCGGAGCCGGAAGAGATCGCCAAGGCGCTGCGCCAGCCGCTGCTGGAAATCTTCCCGCCGGCCTTGCTCGGCCGCCTGGTGACCATTCCGTACTACCCGCTCAGCGACGAGATGCTCAAGGCGATCACCCGCCTGCAGCTCAACCGCATCAAGAAGCGCGTGGAGAGTACCCACAAGGTGGCCTTCGATTACGACGACGCGGTGGTCGACCTGATCGTCTCGCGGTGCACCGAGACCGAAAGCGGTGGGCGCATGATCGACACCATCCTCACCAACAGCCTGCTGCCGGACATGAGCCGTGAGTTCCTCACGCGCATGCTGGAAGGCAAGGCGTTGGCGGGGGTGCGGATCAGCAGCCGGGATAACGAATTGCACTACGACTTCAGCGACGCCAACTGACGCAACACCATTAAAACTGTAGGAGCCGGCTTGTGTGGGAGCTGGCTTGCCTGCGATAGCATCACCAAGGTGTGACTGACACACCGAGGTGCATGCATCGCGGGCAAGCCCCGCTCCCACACAAGCCAGCGCCTACAGGGGTTCGGTTTCGTCAGGTACAACGACATTTACGGGTTAACCGATGCTATTCAACCAAGCCTCACGCCTTGCCAAAGTCACCAGCCCCCTCGGGCCGGATGTGCTGCTGCTCAATGAAATGGGCGGCGGTGAAGAGCTGGGCAGGCTGTTCAACTATGAGCTGCAACTGACGTCCCTGGACGCCAACATCGACCTCAACCAATTGCTCGGCAAACCCATGAGCGTGGGCCTGCAATTGGCGGATGGCGGTGAGCGGCACTTCCACGGCATCGTCGCGCGGTGCAGCCAGAACATCGACCAGGGCCAGTTCGCCAGCTATCAGGTGACCCTGCGCCCTTGGCTGTGGCTGCTGAGCCGTACCTCGGACTGTCGGATTTTCCAGAACCTGAGCATCCCGCAGATCATCAAGCAGGTGTTCCGCGACCTGGGGTTTTCCGACTTTGAGGACGCCCTGAGCCGGCCGTACCGCGAGTGGGAATACTGCGTGCAGTACCGCGAGACCAGCTTCGATTTCGTCAGCCGCCTGATGGAACAGGAAGGGATCTACTACTTCTTCCGCCATGAGCAGGACCGCCATGTGCTGGTGCTGGCCGATGCCTACGGTGCCCACACCACGGTGCCGGGCTACGCGTCGATCCCGTACTATCCCAAGGACGAGCAGCAGCGCGAACGCGACCATATGCACAACTGGCACCTGGCGCACGAGGTGCAGCCGGGGTCGCTGGAGCTCAACGACTACGACTTCCAGCGTCCCAGCGCCAGCATCGATGTGCGTTCGGCGATGCCGCGCCCACACACCGCCGGCGATTATCCGCTGTACGACTACCCCGGCACCTACGTGCAGAGCGAAGACGGCGAACACTACGCACGCACCCGCATCGAAGCCCTGCAAACCCTGCATGAGCAGATCGAGTTCAGCGGTAATGCGCGGGGCTTGGGCTCCGGCCATTTGTTCAGCCTCACCGGCTTCAGCCGCCAGGACCAGAACCGCGAATACCTGATCGTCGGCTGCCGCTACTACATCGTGCAGGAAAGCCTGGAAAGCGGCGGCGGCTCGGGTTCGGCACAGTTTGAAAGCAGCCTCACCTGTATCGACGCCCAACAGAGCTTCCGCCCGCTGGCCAATACGCATCGGCCTATCGTCAAGGGCCCGCAAACCGCCTTGGTGGTGGGCCCCAAGGGCGAGGAAATCTGGACCGACCAGTACGGCCGCGTGAAGGTGCATTTCTATTGGGACCGCCATGACCAATCCAACGAAAACAGCTCGTGCTGGATTCGTGTGTCGCAGTCCTGGGCCGGCAAGAACTGGGGCTCGATGCAGATCCCACGGATCGGCCAGGAAGTGATTGTTAGCTTCCTTGAGGGTGACCCCGACCGGCCGATCATCACCGGCCGCGTCTACAACGCCGAACAGACCGTGCCCTACGACCTGCCGGAAAACGCGACCCAGAGCGGCATGAAAAGCCGTTCGAGCAAAGGCGGCACGCCGGCCAACTTCAATGAAATCCGCATGGAGGACAAGAAGGGGTTGGAGCAGCTGTATATCCACGCCGAGCGCAACCAGGACATCGTGGTCGAGGTGGATGAGAGCCATTCGGTGGGGCATGACCGCAACAAGAGCATCGGCCACAACGAGACAGTGACCATCGGCAACAACCGCCTGCGCATCGTCAAGCAGGAAGACATCCTCTCGGTGGGCCAGAGGAAGACCGACAGCATCAGCCAGAGCTATGTCATCGAAGTCGGCGAAAATCTGCGCCTGGTCTGCGGCGAAAGCATTCTGGAGTTGAACGCCAGCGGGCAGATCAACCTCACCGGCGTGCAGATCAGCTTCTATGCCAGCGGCGATGCCGAGTTCAACACGGGTGGCGTACTGCACCTGAACAACGGCGGCGGCCCCGGTGCCACGCCCGATGGCCAGGGCCAGAAAGGCGCCATCGACGCCAATATCAAAGCCGCGTTCCCCGCGCCTAAAAGCTCCTGACGAGACCTGTTTGCCATGACGTACCGCATCAACGAATTCCAGTTTCAACTGCCGGCCAGTGAGCTGCAGGACGCCTCGATCAATATCCTCAAGTTCCCTGAACTGGGGACTTCACTGATCGTCAGCCGCAGCCTGCTCGCCGAGGGTGAAACCCTGCACAGCAACTTCAATGACCAACTCCAGCGCCTGGAAAAACAGGTGCAGGATTTACGCTATCAACCCGGTGTCGACGTGCGTTTGGGCGCGGCCCAAGAGGTGGAAGGCATTGAGCTGCGCAGCCAATTCAACAAGGGCAATGACAAGGTGTTCCAGTATCAACTGGCACTGGTGCTACCGGGTACGCGCAAGATGCTCGCCTTGAGTTACGTGAAGGCCGACAAGCTTGGGGATGCCGAGGCGGCGCACTGGGCGTTGATCAAAAACTCGCTGTCGTTCGACGCTGTTTCCTGATGAGCTGCCTGCATGTCTGACGCGTTATGGGCAGCCCGTATGGGCGATGCGCTCTCCCACACCTCGATGATGGCCGACATTCTCGGCGGTGTGCTGGAGGTCGCGGCCAACATCGCGATCACGGCCGTGGCCACGGCTGCCGTGGTCGCGGCCACCGGGATTACCGTGGCCACCGGCGGGCTCGGCTGCTTCCTGCTGGGGGCCGTGGTGGGCACGATCGTCGGCCTGGCCATGAGCAAGACCGGGGCGGACAAAGGCCTGACGAATTTATGCGATAGCTTCAGCAACGCGCTATTCCCGCCCACGGTGCAGGCGAACATTCTCACCGGTTCCACCGACACCCTCACCAACAACCTTCCCGCGGCCCGCGCAGCCGGTGCGATCAGCTCCCATGTCGCGCCAGCGGGCACCGAGCTGGAAGCACCCGCGCCAGAACCCAGCTACCTGGACATGGCCGAGAGCTTCTTCTCGCAGATGTGGCGCCCTACCGTCGCGACGCCTGCGCCAGGTGCAGTGCCCAAGCCGCTGGACCTGGTCACGTGCATGAAGCACCCGCCGATGCCGCCGCAGTTTCTGGCCGAGGGCTCGGACAAGGTCACCGTCAACGGCCAGCCCGCCGTGCGCAGCGGCGACCGCAGCACGTGCGATGCGACGGTGGTGTCGTCGGGGCTGATTTCTTCCAACGTGACCATCGGTGGCGGTTCGGTGGTGGTGCGTGAGATCCGCAGTGGCAAGACCCCGGGCGTCGGCCTGGCGGTCACGGCGCTGTTGATGCTCAAGGGTGGCAAGGGCAAGTTCTTCAGCAAGTTGCCGTGCATGCTGATCGGCGGGGCCACGTCGATGGCGGTCAGCAGCGCGATGGGGGCCGTGGCGAACGCAGCGATGGGTTCATCGAATCCGGTGCATGCGGCCACGGGCGCGAAGGTGCTGGGCAATGCCGAGGAACTGGATTTTGTGCTGCCCGGCATCCTGCCGATCGACTGGCAGCGCTTCTACAACAGCCGCGATGAGCGCCCGCGCGGAATGTTGGGCGCAGGCTGGAGCGTCCCATATGAAGTGTGCGTCGAGATCCTGCCCCATTCAGAGGGCGGTGAAACGCTGATTTATACCGATGAGCAAGGTCGGCCTATCGACATGGGCTCGATTCCCTTGGGCGGCGCGGTATTCAGCGCCGGTGAAGGGCTCGCGGTGCGGCGTCACCTCAATGGGCAGTTGCTAATCGAGAGCGATGACGGCCTGTATCGCTTGCTTGAACCCTCCGCCAACCCGTCGCTGCTGCGCCTTACTCAATTGGGCGACCGAAACGACAACCGCATCTATATCGATTATGACGAAGCCGGGCACATGGTGCGGCTACGCGACACATTCGACCTGGTGCAGGTTGAGTTGATCCGTGATCAGGGCCAGTTGGCGCGCATCGAACGTCTGTACCCTGATCAGCGCCGAGAAGTGCTGGTCAGCTATGGCTTCGACGCGCAGGGCAACCTGGCTGAAGTGCGCGATGCGACGGGCCAGGTTCAGCGTCGTTTTGCCTACGACAGCGGTCGCAGGATGGTGGAGCATCAACTGCCGACCGGGCTTCGTTGCTTCTACGAATGGTCTTTGGTTGAAGGTTTGGAATGGCGCGTGGTACGGCACTGGACCGATGAGGGCGACGCTTACCAGTTCGACTATGACTTGCAGGTCGGTATCACCCGTATTACCGACGGCTTGCAACGCGTCAGTACCCGGCATTGGAACACCCAACACCAGATCATTCGTTACAGCGACAACCTTGACCACACCTGGCTGTTCGAATGGAACGACGAGCGCCAGTTGCTCAGCGCCACCGACCCGCTGGGCGGGCGCTTTGAATACAGCTACGACGAGGCCGGCAACCTGATCGGCGAAACCGACCCGCTGGGTCGCAGCGATTCGACGCTGTGGTTGGAACATTGGGCCTTGCCCCTGGTGGAAACCGACGCCGCCGAAAGCAGCTGGCAATATCGCTATGACTCACGCGGCAACTGCATCGCCGAAACCGATCCACTGGGCTACGTCACGCGCTATCGTTATGACGCCCACGGCCAGCCCGTGGAAATTATTGACGCCACTGGCAAAAGCAAAAAGCTGCGCTGGAACCCGTTCGGACAACTGGTCGAGCACATCGACTGCTCAGGTTACCCGACGCGATTCAGCTACGACGAGCGCGGCTATCTGCAGGTCATTACCGATGCCCTGGGTGAGCGTACCCAATTCAGCTATGACGCCCAGGGCCGTCTGCTCACCACCCAATTGCCGGACGGCCGTACTGAGCAGTACCAGCGCGCGGTCAGCGGCCAATTGGTGGGCTACACCGACCCGGCCGGGCATACGACGCTCTATCAACATAATCGCCGTGGCCTAGTCAGCCAGCGCATCGACGCCCATGGCCGGCAGGTGCAGTTCGGCTATGACAGCTATGGACGGCTGCAAGCGCTGATCAACGAAAACGACGAGCGTTATCGTTTTGCCTGGGATGCTGGCGACCGTCTGGTTGAACAGCAGGACCTCGACGGCAGCGTCAAGCACTACAGCTATGACCCGCTGGATAACGTCACGGCGGTGACTGCCGTGCCGGCGCCTTACGGAAACGGTCTGGCCCTGGTGCCCGAAACGCCGCCCGCGCCTATCGTCCATCGATTGGAACGCGATGCAGTGGGCCGGCTGATTGCCAAGACCACCGACGATGGCCGCACCGACTACAGCTACGACGCAGTGGACCAGCTCACGGCTGTCACCTTCACCGATTCGCAGGGCAACGTCCAAACCCTGGGCTTTGCCTACGATGCCCTCGGCCAACTGCTTTGCGAGCAGAGTTCGGCGGGCAACCTGCAACACCACTACGACGAACTCGGCAACCTGATCCAGACCCAACTGCCGGACGGCCGCTGGCTCAATCGCCTGTATTACGGCAGCGGCCATCTGCACCAGATCAACCTCGACGGCCAGGTCGTCAGCGACTTTGAGCGTGACCGCCTGCACCGCGAAGTACTGCGCACCCAGGGCCAACTCACCACCCGCAGCGAATACGACCGTAGTGGCCGCCTGCGTTCGCGCCAACGCCGCTTGGCAAGTCAGCCATCGTTGATGCCGGCGGCTGCGCAAAAGCAGTTCGAATACGATCCCGCCGACAACCTGATCGGCAAACTCGACCAACAACCCGCCGCACAGCACCGCCAACTGCTGCACTACGACGCCACCGGCCGCATCATCGCCAGCCAAGACAGCCTGCACGGCCAGCGCGAAACCTTCGCCTACGACGCCGCCGCCAACCTGCTGGACGGCCCGCAGGCGGGTGCCGGGTTGGTGGTGCATAACAAGTTGCTGACCTATCAGGACAAGCGTTATTGCTACGATGCGTTTGGGCGGATGATCGAAAAACGCAGCGCCAAACGGGGCGTGCAGCGGTTTGCCTACGATGCTGAAAGCCGCTTGATTGAAGTGCGTAACGATGACGGCAGCGTCGTGCGAATGGCCTACGACCCGCTGGGCCGACGCATCGAAAAAACCCAGCATGGCAGTGACGGGTATCCGCTGGGAGGAACGCAGTTTGTGTGGGATGGACTGCGGTTGTTGCAGGAGCATAAACACAGCCAGACCAGCCTCTTTGTTTACGACGATGACGGCTATGAACTGCTGGCCCGCGTCGATGGCATGGGCCCGTTGCAGAAGATTCGTTACTACCACAACGATCTAAATGGGTTGCCGGAACAACTGACCGAGGCCGATGGGCACAGCGTCTGGCAGGCGACTTACCGTGTGTGGGGCAACACGCTGGAGGAGGTGCGCGAGCCTTATTACATTGAAGAGCAGAATCTGCGGTTCCAGGGGCAGTATCTGGATCGGGAGACGGGGCTGCATTTCAATACGTTCAGGTTTTATGATCCGGATGTGGGGCGGTTTACGACGCCGGATCCGATTGGGTTGCTGGGTGGCCTGAACCTCTACTCGTACGGTGCAAACCCTATTACCTGGCTGGATCCACTAGGCTGGACCCCAACGCCCCTAAACAAACCTGGTTTCTATGTTTACGGGCTCTACGCCCCCGGTGCTAAAACGCCTTACTACATCGGTCACACCGAGCAGGATCCTGCGGCGCGTGAAAGTCAGCACGACAGGTCCACGCGGCTTGGAAAAGGAGAGCTGCGTGTGTTGAAAGGTCAGGACGGCAAGATGACTTACTCTCAAGCCAAAGGTTACGAACAGGCCTACCGAGAGAAATACAAAACAAAAGGCAAATTCCCCGGCAACGTCATCGAACCCATCAATAAAAGCCGCACTGATGCACGGGGCAAAAGTCACTATAAAAACTACAGGGCTGCGGCCAAAGCGCTGGGCATCAAGCCGAGCAAAATCAAATCTTGTACCTAAAAGAGGCTGCTGTATGAAAACCCTCAAGGCACCCAAGCCGGGTGATCTTTTCTACATCCCAGCCCTCAACGCTTCAGATGAGCCTGGCTTTGTGATTGCACGCTATATCGAGATGATTCCTCCTGCGCTGGGACATCTGATTGAGGTTTTTGAGAAATTCTATACACAAATCCCAACCTCGATCAGCGAGGTGGACACCTCAAAACGTTTGTTTCGACCGATTTTCTGCAGCATGCGTTTTTCAGATCTCCCTCGCTGGAAGATTCTTTTCAGTGACCCCGACTACACAAAATCCACCTCTGGTTATGACAGAATTCAATTCGCGTTTGAGTCAGAAATCTGGACCGGCGGCGTAAGCAAGCCCGCATCTGAGGAACAGTTGGTAAATATTGAACCCTCAATTTGCTGGCGTATGCATCACATAATTTTCAGAGTAATTGCCCATCTGCGTGGAGCGCTAACAGAGGACGAGGTCATGGACTATGAGCACACACCCGACGACTTACGCATTGATAGCGTTACCGCTTCAGAGCGCGTAAACAAGGCAGTCCGGAATACGCAAGAATTGTTTGACTCCAAATAAAAATAGACCGCTTACTCAACGATAAAGGCGATGGCGATAAAGGGGACGGGTCTATTTACTCCAAACAGGGACTATAAATAAATCTGACCCCTTTATCTTTATGACCCCGATATCGGCAGATTCACTACAGAAGACCCGGTTGGATTGCTGGGCGGCATTAACCTCTATCAGTACACCACCAACCCTCTGGGCTGGAGTGACCCACTGGGCTGGTGCTCGACGAAGCTAGGCAAGAACATGGGGGCTCGCAAAGGTGACGGTATGGCCAACCATCACCTGATACCCGAGGAGCTGATCAAACACAAAGAGTTCGGCAAAATGTTCTCCAGGCTGAAAAAGATAGGTTGGGACCCGGATGGCGCCTCCAACGGTGCTTTCCTGCCAGGATCAAAAGACCTTGCCGCCAAAACGCAGCTTCCTGGACATTGGTCGAACCATAACAAGTACACCGATGCTGTCAGGGACAGGCTCAGGGGCTTGAACAAACAACAAGTCGGGTTATCTGATATGGACCTCGCACTGGAAGTCTCGAACATCCAAAAATGGGCGAGCGGCGGGCTGCAGAATGGCCTCTTCAAAGCTGATGCAGTTACAGGACGACTTTTATGACCGGCGCCAGCGCTGATTTTTTCATCGTGAACTACCACACCAACGGGGCGGATGCGCCCAGCTTCTTTGAGTCGGACTGGACTCCTGGCGTCCCGGAGTTTCATTACCCTTCAGAAACACCGGATGAGAGTCAGTTTGCTAGCGCTTATAAAGTCAAAGCCAAGATCAAGGAGTTGAAAGCGGACCTCATGATTGAGGAGTTGCTGGCGACAGATGCCGTCTTGAACATCTGCGCAACGCTCGAAATTCCTCATATCACGCGTCAGGTCGAGATAGAGTTAAAAGGAAAAAAAACACCTGAAAAACGCTACAACCTTTTCGTTCCGACCGCCCGACTCAGCCTGCTTGATCTTGAGCATTCGGTATTCACCATCGACCGCGACAAATACACCGGCAAACTCAAGACACCAGAAGAAAGTGATGTACCCGCTATCGTTTTTGAGTCCATCGAATCATTCAAGATAAAACCAGGCATTCATCAACACCTGTTTCTATGCACGGATATTAACGAAACGGTCTGTTCGGCTGAGTTCAAGGCGATGTTCGAATCCAAGGCGCTCTTTGGGCTAGCGTTCACACCGTTGGATGCCACTTATAAATTTGATCCTTGGGGGGAGTTGTAACCGGGAGGTTACTACTGGCCTGACATTCTCCAGCCTACAAAAAATGGGCACCCGACCCAGTCGGCGTGCCCATTCTTTTTACCGCCCCGCCTCCCTTCGAGACGGTGTCGCTGTTACGGGTTGACGCTGTCTTTGAGCGACTTGCCCGGCTTGAACGCAACGGTGTTGCTGGCCTTGATCTTCACAGGCTCACCGGTTTGCGGGTTTTTGCCGGTGCGGGCGCCACGGTGGCGTTGCAGGAAGGTGCCGAAGCCAACCAGGGTGACGCTGTCCTTGCGATGCAGGGCGCCGGTGATTTCTTCGAGAACGGCGTTGAGTACACGGTTGGCCTGTTCTTTGGTGAGATCTGCTTTTTCAGCAATGGCGGCTGCGAGTTCTGGTTTACGCATAAGTGAAGCCTCTTTGACGGTTTTTTGTTGTTATGTCCGTGCTGCTCTCTGCTGGAGCAGCGCCCAAGGCGCCGCAGGCTCTACTCTGCGGCAGACGGGAGTGAGGATGGCATGCCCTCGCACGCTCCGCCAGTCTCGCGGCGACCTTTCTAGGGGTAAGACCGTGCTGATTCCGACAGAACGACAGGTATTTACGCCAGCAACGGCGGAAGTTCTTTGTTCAGGGCCAGTTTTTCCATGACGGCGGTGCCGGTCAGCGCGTAACCCAACAGGCGCCCGCCTGCGTCGCGGCACAGGGCCTTGATGTCGGCGCCCTGGCCTTCAACGCTCCACACACCTTCGGTGCCCCGTGGCGGTGGCGAGACCACCAGCGGGCACACCGGCGTCTTCACGGTGACCGGCATCGGCCCATAGCTGACGGCCGTGGCGTTGCCGGCCAGGGTCTGGGCCAGCGCACGGGCGCAGCTCATCAGCGGCATCACGTACAGCAGGTTCAGGCCGTCGACCTCGGCGCAGTCGCCCAGGGCGTAGATATTGGCGTGGGAGGTCTTGAGGTGGCGGTCTACCGTGATCCCACGGTTGGTTTGCAGGCCTGCAGCGGCCGCCAGGTCGACTCGCGGGCGCAGGCCGATGGCCGAGACGACTAGGTCGCAGTGCACCACTGCGCCGTCGGACAGGTGCGCTTCCAGGCCGTCCGCCGTGCGCTGCAAGCGGTTGAGTACAGGGCCCAGGTGGAAGCGCGCGCCGAGGCCTTCGAGCCCGGCCTGGACGGCAGCGGCGGCCGCCGGGTGCAGCAGGGTCGGCATGACTTGCTCGCACGGTGCCACCAGGTCGATTTCGTAGCCGCCGAGGATCAGGTCATTGGCAAACTCGCAGCCGATCAGGCCGGCGCCGAGCAGCAACACGCGGCGTTTGCCCGCAGCCGCCGCGCGAAAACGCGCATAGTCTTCGAGGTCGTTGATCGGGAAAATCAGCTCGGCGGCGTCACCTTCGACCGGTACGCGCACGGTCTCGGCGCCCCAGGCCAAGACCAGGTCGCGGTAGGCCACCGCTTCCTCGCCGATCCACAGGCGCTTGTGGCCGGGGTCGATGCCGCTGACGCGGGTGTGGGTGCGCACTTCGGCCTTGAGTTGCTCGGCCATCGCGCCGGGTTCAGCCATGCTCAGGCCATCGGCTTCCTTGTTCTTGCCAAAGCCGGTGGAGAGCATGGGCTTGGAGTAGGAGCGCCCGTCATCCGCGGTGATCAGCAGCAATGGGGTCTCGCTGTCGAGCTTGCGAAACTCCCGGGCCACGTTGTAACCGGCCAATCCTGTGCCGATGATCACGACAGGTGCGTTCATTCCTTTCTCCTTGTAGTACGGTTCTTAAAATTCAGATCAGCCGATTTCGATCATTTCGAAATCCATCTTGCCCACGCCGCAGTCCGGGCACAGCCAGTCTTCCGGGACGTCTTCCCAACGGGTGCCAGGCAGGATTCCGTCATCTGGCCAACCGTCTTTCTCGTCATAGATCAGGCCGCAGACTACACATTGCCACTTCTTCATTTACTTGCTTCCTCAGGGTCCAGGCATCTTGGCCGACGGTCGATAGACCAACGTTGCCGTGCGGCTCAGGGCGTTTTGTACTGATCGGGGCCGGCAGATGCAAGCATGATCGACGCATGGGGCCGGTTCGGCCCGGCAAAAGTTCAAGACGCCATGGTAAGCTCGCCGCCTCTTTTGCTGCCAATACTGACTCACCGTGCCGCACTCAATCGCCCGTCCCGATGCTTGCCAATGGCTGACCCAGAGCCTTCTGAGCCCCTTGCCCACGCCCCTGACCCTCAATTGGCTGTTCAACGAAGACTCGCTGACGCGACGGCTGACGTGGCTGTCCAACGACGGTTTCAGCGTGACGCCGCTGTTCGAAGGCTGGCAGCCGCTGCGCGATGACGAGTGCGCGGCCCTGGGCCTGCCCGCGGCCACCATCGGCTGGGTGCGTGAGGTGTACCTGCGTGGGCACGGCCAGCCGTGGGTGTTCGCCCGCAGCGTGGCGTCGCGCGGTGCCTTGCAAGGCGACGGCCTGCACATGGACGAACTGGGCAGCCGTTCGCTGGGCGAGCTGCTGTTTTGCGATCAGGCGTTCACCCGCCAAGCCATTGAAGTGTGCCATTACCCAAGGGACTGGCTGCCTGCGGCGGACAAGGCTGAGGGGTTGTGGGGGCGCCGTTCGCGCTTCGACCGTGGGGCGCTGAGTGTGCTGGTGGCGGAAATCTTCTTGCCGAGTTTCTGGCACGCGCTGCACGACCACCCGGAGAACTGCTGATGTATCAACGTGTGCTCAAGTCCTTGAACCACCTGAACCCCAGGGCCTGGGACTTCATTCAGCTGACCCGCATGGACAAGCCGATCGGCATCTACCTGCTGCTGTGGCCGACATTGTGGGCACTGTGGATTGCCGGCAAGGGCTCGCCTTCCCTGATCAACATCGTGATTTTCGTGCTGGGTGTGGTGCTGACCCGCGCCGGTGGTTGCGTGATCAATGACTGGGCCGACCGCAAGGTCGATGGCCATGTAAAGCGCACCGAGCAACGCCCGCTGGTCAGCGGCAAGATCAGCTCAAAAGAGGCGCTGGTGTTTTTTGCAGTGCTGATGGGCATCAGTTTCCTGCTGGTATTGCTGACCAACGCCACCACCATCCTGCTGTCCCTGGGCGGCCTGGCCCTGGCGGCGAGCTACCCGTTCATGAAGCGCTACACCTATTACCCGCAAGTGGTGCTGGGTGCAGCGTTTTCCTGGGGCATGCCGATGGCGTTCACCGCAGAAACCGGCCACCTGCCGGCCACGGCGTGGCTTCTCTATATTGCCAACCTGCTGTGGACGGTGGGCTACGACACCTATTACGCGATGACTGACCGTGACGACGACTTGAAGATCGGTGTGAAATCCACCGCCATTCTGTTCGGCGATGCCGACCGCGTGATCATCCTCACCTTGCAGGGGCTGTCGCTGGTGTGCCTGTTGCTGGCGGGGGCACGGTTCGAACTGGGAGGCTGGTTCCATTTGGGACTGTTGGCCGCAGCGGGCTGTTTTGCCTGGGAGTTCTGGTACACCCGGGACAAGGACCGCTTGAAGTGCTTCAAGGCGTTCCTGCATAACCATTGGGCTGGGTTGGCGATCTTTGTCGGGATTGTGGCGGACTACGCGTTTCGCTGAAGTTTCGTAGCGGCTGGTCTGGCGCCTTCGCGGGCAAGCCCGCTCCCACATTTGGAATGCATTCCCCTGTAGGAGCCGGCTTGCCGGCGATAGCGGTGTATCAAGGTTTGGCGACTTTCCAGGCGCCGTCCATTTTGCCGTCACCGGTCATGTCCCCCGCCTTCTTGTCCATCACGAAGGTGTAGAGCGGCTTGCCGTCATAGGCCCATTGGCTTTTCTGATCATCGCGGGTGATCACCGTCCATTTGCCTGAAGACTTGTCAGTCGAGGCGGCCGTCAACGGTGGCCAGTTGGTCGCGCACTTGTCGTTGCACACCGACTTGCCGTCAGCATCCTTGGCGAAGGTATAGAGCGTCATGCCCTTGTGATCCACCAGCATCCCGTCTTTCGTCATCGCGGGGTCCGCCGCGAAGGCCAGCGTCGGCAGCGTCAACGCCGCCGTGACCAGCAGGGCTTTCCAGGAAACACTGTTGATAGCCATCGGAACCTTCCTTTTGTGGTTGTAAGGATTCGGACCCAAAGCGTAGTCCAGAGAGGCGCGAATTGCCCAAGCGACTAAATTACTGTCACACGACTGCAATAATTCCGTTATCTAATGCGGCGCAAGACAGTTAAATGACAAGAGGATTTAGGCATGGTTGGCAGGAGCATTCTGATCGTTGACGACGAAGCGCCCATTCGCGAGATGATCGCCGTTGCGTTGGAAATGGCCGGCTATGACTGCCTGGAGGCGGAGAACTCCCAGCAGGCCCATGCCATTATCGTCGACCGCAAGCCGGACCTGATCCTGCTGGACTGGATGCTGCCCGGCACCTCCGGCATCGAGCTGGCCCGTCGCCTCAAGCGTGACGAGCTGACCGGGGACATCCCGATCATCATGCTCACCGCCAAGGGCGAAGAGGACAACAAGATCCAGGGCCTGGAAGTGGGCGCCGATGACTACATCACCAAACCTTTTTCCCCACGTGAGCTGGTCGCGCGTCTGAAGGCCGTATTGCGCCGCGCTGGCCCGACCGACGGTGAAGCACCAATCGAAGTCGACGGCCTGATCCTGGACCCGATCAGCCACCGCGTGACCATCGACGGCAAGCCGGCCGAGATGGGCCCGACCGAATACCGCCTGCTGCAATTTTTCATGACCCACCAGGAACGCGCCTACACCCGTGGCCAACTGCTGGACCAGGTCTGGGGCGGCAACGTGTACGTGGAAGAACGCACCGTGGACGTGCACATCCGTCGCCTGCGCAAAGCCTTGGGCGATGCCTACGAGAATCTGGTACAAACCGTGCGCGGCACTGGCTATCGCTTTTCTACCAAAGGCTGAGCCAGCCCTTTCCTTCCTTAACAGCTGACAAGGACGCATGTTTAAGTGAACCAGAACTGGCATGGCACCCTGATCCGCCACATGCTTCTGTTGATCACCGGCTGCCTGTTGGTGGGCCTGGTCAGCGGTTATTACGGCTGGAGCCTGGCCGTCGGTATCGGCCTGTACCTGGGCTGGACCCTCAAGCAACTGTTGCGCCTGCATGAATGGCTGCGCCAGCACAAACCCGATGAAGCGCCACCCGACGGCTACGGCCTGTGGGGCGAGGTGTTCGACAGCATCTACCACCTGCAACGCCGCGACCAACGGGTCCGCGGGCGCCTGCAAGCGGTGATCGACCGCGTGCAAGAGTCCACTGCCGCGCTCAAAGACGCGGTGATCATGCTCGACAGCGACGGCAACCTGGAATGGTGGAACCGCGCCGCCGAGACCTTGCTGGGCCTCAAGACACCCCAGGACAGCGGCCAACCGGTGACCAACCTGGTGCGCCACCCGCGCTTCAAGGAGTACTTCGAACAGGAGAACTACGAAGAAGCCCTGGAAATCCCCTCGCCCACCAACGACCGCGTGCGCATCCAGCTGTACCTGACGCGCTACGGCAACAATGAACACTTGATGCTGGTGCGCGATGTCACCCGCATCCACCAGCTTGAGCAGATGCGCAAAGACTTCGTCGCCAACGTTTCCCACGAACTGCGCACGCCGTTGACGGTGATCTGCGGTTACCTGGAGACGCTGCTGGACAACGTCGACGAGATCAACCCGCGCTGGAGCCGTGCCCTGCAGCAAATGCAGCAGCAAGGTTCACGCATGCAGACCCTGCTCAACGACCTGCTGTTGCTGGCCAAGCTGGAGGCCACCGATTACCCGTCGGACAACCACCCGGTGGCCGTGCAAAGCCTGTTGCAGACCATCAAGAACGACGCCCAGGCCCTTTCCGGCCAGCGCGGACAACAGATCACCCTGGAGGCCGACCCGGCCGTGCTGCTCAAAGGCAGTGAAGGCGAGTTGCGCAGCGCTTTTTCCAACCTGGTGTTCAACGCCGTGAAATACACCCAGGACAAGGGCAATATCCGCATCCGCTGGTGGGCCGACGAGCACGGCGCGCACCTCAGCGTGCAGGATTCGGGTATCGGCATCGACGCCAAGCACCTGCCGCGCCTGACCGAGCGTTTCTACCGTGTGGACTCCAGCCGCAACTCCAACACCGGCGGCACCGGGCTCGGCCTGGCCATCGTCAAGCACGTGTTGCTGCGCCACCGTGCGCGCCTGGAGATCAGCAGCGTGCTGGGCCATGGCAGTACCTTTACCTGCCACTTTCCCCCGGTGCAGATGACCCGTTCGCGGCTGGTCGAAAATGATGAATAACCTGAAGTAACAGTTGCCCGGTGTGGGAGCTGGCTTGCCTGCGATGACATTGGCACAGCCAATAGAGAGCTCGCCTGACACTCCGCTATCGCCGGCAAGCCAGCTCCTACAGGGGTTCGGCTATACGACTTTCCACGTCCCACCCGGCAGCGGGCACTAGGCAAGCGCCCCGTCAGCCGCTACATTGGCCGACTTGCGCCCGCCTTTGCGGCCCACCTGCCACCCCTTATTGAACACACGGAACCTGCAAAACCCCATCATGGACCCTTCCCCTGGTATCACCCTCGCCACACTCTTCGCCGACTTCGGCATGATTCTTTTTGCACTGATCCTGGTACTGCTCAACGGTTTCTTCGTTGCGGCGGAATTTGCCATGGTCAAACTGCGTGCCACCCGGGTCGAGGCCATTGCCCACAAGAACGGTTGGCGCGGGCAGATCCTGCGCACCGTGCACAGCCAGCTCGACGCTTACCTGTCGGCCTGCCAGTTGGGTATCACCCTCGCCTCCCTGGGCCTGGGCTGGGTCGGTGAGCCGGCCTTCGCGCACATCCTCGAGCCGCTGCTGGGCGCCGTCGGTGTGCAATCGCCGGAAGTGATCAAGGGCGTGTCGTTCTTTGCGGCGTTCTTCGTGATTTCCTACCTGCACATCGTGGTCGGCGAGTTGGCGCCCAAATCCTGGGCCATCCGCAAACCCGAGTTGCTGTCGCTGTGGACGGCGGTGCCGCTGTACCTGTTCTACTGGGCCATGTACCCGGCGATCTACCTGCTCAATGCCAGCGCCAACGCGATCCTGCGCATTGCCGGCCAGGGTGAGCCTGGCCCGCACCATGAACACCATTACAGCCGCGAAGAACTCAAGCTGATCCTGCACTCCAGCCGTGGCCAGGACCCGAGCGACCAAGGCATGCGCGTGCTGGCCTCGGCCGTGGAAATGGGCGAACTGGAAGTGGTGGACTGGGCTAATTCCCGGGAAGACCTGGTAACCCTGGATTTCAACGCCCCGCTCAAGGAAATCCTCGCGCTGTTCCGTCGCCACAAATTCAGCCGCTATCCGGTGTACGACGCCGATCGCAACGAATTCGTGGGCCTGTTGCATATCAAGGACCTGCTGCTGGAACTGGCCGCTCTGGACCACATTCCCGAGTCGTTCAACCTGGCCGAGCTGACCCGCCCGCTGGAGCGTGTATCGCGGCATATGCCGCTGTCGCAACTGCTGGAGCAGTTCCGCAAAGGCGGCGCGCACTTCGCCCTGGTGGAAGAGGCCGACGGCAAGATCATCGGCTACCTCACCATGGAAGACGTGCTGGAAGTGCTGGTGGGCGATATCCAGGACGAACATCGCAAGGCCGAACGCGGCATCCTGGCGTACCAGCCGGGCAAGTTGCTGGTGCGCGGCGACACGCCGCTGTTCAAGGTGGAGCGCCTGCTGGGCGTGGACCTGGACCACATCGAAGCCGAAACCCTGGCCGGCCTGATCTACGACACGCTCAAGCGCGTGCCGGAAGAGGAAGAAGTGCTGGAAGTGGAAGGCCTGCGCATCATCATCAAGAAGATGAAAGGCCCGAAAATTGTGCTGGCCAAGGTCCTGCTGCTCGACTAAACACCCCCTGTAGGAGCCCGGCTTGCTGGCGATAGCGACCGTGGAAACAGTGATGTTCTCACTGGCCCCATCGCCGGCAAGCCGGGCTCCTACAGGCCTGCTGCAAAATTGGGCAGCGTGCCCACCGGCTGGTTGAATTCATACGGAATCGATACCAGCCCCGCCTCCGTGGCGCGCTGCACCACAAAATGCAGGTGCGGCCCGCTGCTGTTGCCAGTATTGCCCGACAGCGCCAGTGGGCTTCCCACACTCACACGCTGCCCTACCCGGACACTCACCGAACCTTGCTTAAGGTGCAGGTACACTGCCTCGCTGCCGTCGTCATGGCGCACCCGTACAAAATTCCCCGACGCATCATTGCCACGCCCGACTTGCTCGTTCTCGGTTTTCACCACCATGCCATTGCGCGCCGCAATGATCGGCGTGCCTTCGGGCATGGCGATGTCCATGGCGTAGCGGCTTTTGGCGTCGGTATGGCTGAAGCTGCCGTTGGGCCCTTGGGTGAGGCGAAACGGGCCACCACGCCAGGGCAGCGGGTAGCGGTAGGCTTGTGGTGAATAAGTCGGCTTGGGCACTCCAGGCATCGGGGGTTTCACGCGTTCAACCCTGCGCTCCTGGATCACAAACGCTTGGGCGCCCGGGGTATGCCGGTCACTGAAGAACACCACGCCATTGGCATCGGTGGATTTGTAGAGGGTCATGGCTTGGGCCGACAAAGCGACCGTCGCCAGCCCACTGCACAGCAATAAGCGCACGAGCATAGCGTGAACCTGCCGAGATGACTGAGCGGCAGGTTAGCGCGGTTTGATGACAACTTTTGTTTAGGCTGGCAGCCCGTTGAAACAGATATCCACGTTCATTTGCGCAGCCGCCGATAGATTGACCAAGGCGTCCAGAGAGAGCTTGTCGATCTTGCCAGTGAGGACGTCGTTAAGTCGGGGCTGGCTGATGCCCAATCTGTGTGCCGCATCTTTTTGAGAAAGCTCCCAGCTGCGAATGACCTGGCACAGCTCCAACAGCAATTTTGAACGCAGCCGCATATTGGCAGCTTGCTGGGGCGTATCTTCCAGCGCGTCCCAAACACAGCTGAAACGCTCACCGTAAACTTTTTGATTGGTCATGGGCTCAACCTAACTCCTGCAACCTGGCGCGAGCCAGCTCGATATCTCGCCCTTCGGTTTTTTGTGTGGTCTTGCGCAGCGCGTGCAGCACATAGATGGCCTCTGGCCGGTTGACCACATAAAACACTCGAAAAGCTCCTGATTCCTCAGTGATCCGAATTTCGCTGACCCCCCTCCCGATAGTCTTCATCGGTTTGCAATCAAAAGGCTGTTCACCCTGCTGCAATAGATCCAACTGAAAGCCGGCAGCCCTTCGGGCGTCGAGAGGGAATTCTTTGAGATCCTTGAGCGAGCTGCCTAGAAACACCACATCCTTGTGCCTTGGCATTGACTTCTCCTTTCCTGGAAAGAAGAAGCCTAATCAACGATTCAACCAGAGGCGGTGCGGGTGTGTTTCAAGGCATAGCAAAAGCTCGAAAACACTGACGCGTTATCGGGAGGCTATATCGAAACAGATATAAATCAAGCGACCTTACGGGAATCAGACGGTCGGTCGATTCCCTTGATTCAGGCGATCAAGCGCCCGGCACGAAGTGCTTTTGCGCCGTGCCGCGTGCGATCAGGCGGGAGATGTAGTCGAGCTTCTGCGCGTCCTGGTCGATGAAGCGGAAGGTCAGTTGCAGCCAGTCGCTGTCGGGCTTGGGCTCGTAGGCGACGATAGCGTGCAGGTAGCCGTTGAGGCGCGCCACTTCGGCGTTGTCACCTTGCTCAAGGTCGAGCACCGCGCTTTCCAGTACCTGAGGCAGGACTTCACCACGGCGTACCACCAGCAGCGCTTCCTTGATGCTCAGCGCCTTGATCACGCATTGCTGGTTGCCGCTGGACAAGCGCAGTTGGCCTTGGCCACGACCGCCCGCCGGCGCGGCAGCAGGTGCCTGGACCGGTGGGCTGTTGAGCAGGCCTTTGCTCGGTGCGGGTGCCGCTGCGGCCACCGGTGCCGGGCGTACTGCTTCGGGCTTGCCGCCGGTCAGGGCGCTCAAGGAGTCGTTACCGAAAGCCGAGCTCATCTTGGTCGGGGCACTGGCGATCAGGGCGTCGAGGCGGCCGATCTTGTGCAGGGCCTGCTTGACCTTGTTCAACAATTGCTCGTTGGTGAACGGCTTGCTGACGTAGCCGGAGACGCCGGCCTGAATCGCCTGGACCACGTTTTCCTTGTCGCCACGGCTGGTCACCATCACGAAAGGCATGGCCTTGAGATGGGCTTGCTCACGGCACCAGGTCAGCAGCTCCAGGCCCGACATTTCCGGCATTTCCCAGTCGCACAGCACCAGGTCGAAGGTCTCGCGCATCAGGATGGCCTGGGCCTTTTTGCCGTTTACCGCATCTTCAATCTTGATCCCGGGGAAGTAGTTGCGCAGGCACTTCTTCACCAGGTCGCGGATAAACGAGGCGTCATCCACCACCAATACACTGACTTTACTCATCGACCCTTCACCCTATAAACGGCACGCAAGACGCCTGACTGATGGCATTTTGCCAAAACTCGGTAGTCACAGTCGGACTTTATTACCCCGGCTGCGCAAAAAATTCATGTGCCACAAACAAAAACGCCCGGCCTGAGGCCGGGCGTTAATTTCTCGGGCAACCTTACTTATCGTCAGGTTCGCCCGGAACATTAGGGATTTGGTCGGCTGTGCCTTCAACTTCGGCTTTCATGCGCTTGAGGCCCATGTGCCGCACGTCGGTGCCGCGCACCAGGTAGATCACCAGCTCAGAGATGTTGCGCGCGTGGTCGCCGATACGCTCCAGGGAACGCAGCACCCAGATAATGTTCAAGACCCGCGAGATAGAGCGTGGGTCTTCCATCATGTAGGTGGCCAGCTCACGCAACGCCGTCTTGTATTCGCGGTCAATGATCTTGTCGTACTGCGCCACCGACAACGCCAGTTCGGCGTCGAAGCGGGCAAACGCGTCCAGAGCATCGCGCACCATGTTGCGCACCTGGTCGCCGATATGGCGCACTTCCACATAACCGCGCGGGGCTTCGCCTTCTTCGCACAGCTGGATGGCACGGCGGGCGATCTTGGTGGCTTCGTCGCCGATGCGCTCCAGGTCGATCACCGACTTGGAGATGCTGATGATCAAACGCAGGTCGGAGGCCGCTGGTTGGCGACGGGCCAGAATGCGCAGGCACTCTTCGTCGATGTTGCGCTCCATCTGGTTGATCTGGTCATCGATCTCGCGCACTTGCTGGGCCAGGCCCGAGTCGGCCTCGATCAGCGCGGTGACGGCGTCGTTGACTTGCTTCTCCACCAGCCCGCCCATCGCCAGGAGGTGGCTGCGCACTTCCTCAAGCTCGGCGTTGAACTGCGCGGAGATGTGATGGGTAAGGCCTTCTTTGCTAATCATGTGGGTGTCCTTGGAGCGTCCGGTAAGGTGCGGAGAACCGCAGCATTCAGTGCAATCAGAACCAGCGTGCTCTAGCCATAGCGACCGGTGATGTAGTCTTCGGTCTGCTTCTTGGCCGGGTTGGTGAACAGAGTATCGGTGTCGCCGAATTCCACCAGCTTGCCCATGTACATGAACGCGGTGTAGTCGGAAACCCGTGCCGCCTGTTGCATGTTGTGGGTCACGATCACAATGGTGAACTTGGACTTGAGCTCGTAGATCAGTTCTTCGACTTTCAGCGTAGAGATCGGGTCGAGTGCCGAGCACGGTTCGTCGAGCAGCAATACTTCCGGCTCCACGGCGATGGTACGGGCGATCACCAGACGTTGCTGCTGGCCACCGGACAGACCGAGTGCCGAGTCGTGCAGACGGTCCTTGACCTCGTCCCACAGCGCCGCACCTTTCAACGCCCACTCAACGGCTTCGTCGAGGATGCGTTTCTTGTTGATGCCCTGGATGCGCAGGCCGTAGACCACGTTTTCGTAGATGGTCTTGGGGAACGGGTTGGGCTTCTGGAACACCATGCCCACGCGGCGACGCAGCTCGGCCACGTCTTCGCCCTTACGGTAGATGTTGCTGCCGTAGAGGTTGATGGCGCCTTCCACACGGCAACCGTCCACCAAGTCGTTCATGCGGTTGAAGGTACGCAGCAGCGTGGACTTGCCGCAGCCCGACGGGCCGATGAAGGCGGTCACGCGCTGCTTGGGGATGTTCATGCTGACGTCGAACAGCGCCTGCTTTTCACCGTAGAACAGGCTCAGGCCCGGGACTTCGATGGCCACGGTTTCCTGGGCCAGGCTCAGGCTCTGCTTGTCGCGACCCAGGGCAGACATGTTGATGCCGTGGGTAGGGGTTTCGTGTTGCATGGGATGCTCCCTGTGCTGTTGTGTGGGAGGGGGCTTGCCCCCGATGGCAGTGTGTCAGTCAGCACATCTGTTTCTGATCCGCCGCTATCGGGGGCAAGCCCCCTCCCACATTTATTCTGCGTTGACTTATAAATCAGCTATCCAGCGCTTTGTATTTCTCGCGCAGGTGGTTACGAATCCACACTGCCGACAGGTTAAGCGTGGCGATCACCAGCACCAGCAGCAAGGCGGTGGCGTACACCAGTGGCCGTGCGGCTTCGACGTTCGGGCTCTGGAAGCCGACGTCATAAATATGGAAGCCCAAGTGCATGATCTTCTGGTCCAGGTGCAGGTACGGGTAGTTGCCATCCAGCGGCAGCGACGGCGCCAGCTTCACCACACCGACCAGCATCAGCGGCGCCACTTCACCGGCGGCACGGGCCACGGCGAGGATCATGCCGGTCATCATTGCCGGGCTGGCCATCGGCAGCACGATTTTCCACAGCGTTTCCGCCTTGGTCGCGCCCAATGCCAGGGAGCCTTCACGCACGGTGCGAGGAATTCGCGCCAGGCCTTCTTCAGTGGCCACGATCACCACCGGCACTGCCAGCAGCGCCAGGGTCAGTGAAGCCCACAACAGGCCCGGGGTACCGAAGGTCGGTGCCGGCAAGGCTTCGGCGAAGAACAGGCGGTCAACCGAACCACCCAGTACATACACGAAGAAGCCCAGGCCGAACACGCCGTAGACGATGGCCGGTACGCCCGCCAGGTTGTTCACCGCAATGCGGATAACCCGCGTCAGGGTGTTCTGCTTGGCGTATTCACGCAGGTACACCGCCGCCAGTACGCCGAACGGGGTCACGATCATCGCCATGATCAAGGTCATCATCACGGTACCGAAGATGGCCGGGAAGATCCCGCCTTCGGTGTTGGCTTCCCGCGGGTCGTCGCTGAGGAACTCCCAGACCTTGCTGAAGTAGAAGCCGATCTTGGTCATGGTGCCCATGGCGTTCGGCTGGTAGGCGTGCACCACTTTGCCGATGCCGATTTCCACTTCCTTGCCGTTGCCATCGCGGGCCGTCAGCGAGTCGCGGTTGAACTGGGTGTGCAGGTCAGCCAGGCGCGCTTCGATCTCTTTATAGCGGTTGTTCAGCTCGGCACGGCCAGTGTCCATGTCGGCCTGGGCGGTGGCGTCGAGCTTGCCTTCCAGCTCCAGCTTGCGACCGTGCAGGCGGATGCGCTCCAGCCCGGCGTTGATCGCGCCGATATCGGTTTTTTCCAGGCTTTTGAGCTGGGCCGCCAGCTTGTTCACACGGTCGACACGCGCCTGCAGCTCAGGCCATGCGGCCTCGCCTTCAGCAATGACCTTGCCGTCCTGCTTGACGTTGACCAGGGTGCCGTAGAAGTTGCCCCACTCGCGACGCTCGATGGCCATCAACTCGACCGGCTTGGTCTGGTCCTTCAACCATTCGCCGACGATCCAGGTGAAGTCGTTGCCGTTCAGGTCCCGGTTACCGACCTTGATCAGCTCGCGGGTCATGAATTCCGGGCCTTGCTCCGGCACAGGCAGGCCAGCGCTTTTCAGGCGCTCGCGCGGCACTTCTTCCTTCTGCACCACTTCGCCGATGACGATATGGTTTTCCAGACCCGGCACGCTGTAGTTGGCCTGGATCAGGTCGGCCGGCCAGAAGTGGCCGAGGCCACGCACGGCAATCACCGCCAGCAAACCAATGGTCATGATGACCGCGATGGACACCGCGCCACCGCTGATCCAGACGCCGGGGGCGCCGCTCTTGAACCATCCATTCAGGGAGTTCTGTTTCACAGACTTCTACCTTTCTTAAAGCGACGAGTATTTCTTGCGCAGACGCTGACGGATCAGCTCGGCGAGGGTGTTCATGATGAAGGTGAACAGCAGCAGTACCAGTGCCGAGAGGAACAGCACACGGTAGTGACTACCGCCCACTTCCGATTCCGGCATCTCGACCGCCACGTTGGCCGCCAGGGTGCGCAGGCCTTCGAACAGGTTCATCTCCATCACCGGGGTGTTACCGGTGGCCATCAGCACGATCATGGTTTCGCCGACCGCACGGCCCATGCCGATCATCAGCGCCGAGAAGATACCCGGGCTGGCGGTCAGGATGACCACGCGGGTCATGGTCTGCCATGGCGTGGCGCCGAGGGCCAGGGAACCCAGGGTCAGGCCGCGTGGCACGCTGAACACGGCGTCTTCGGCGATGGAGTAGATGTTCGGGATCACCGCAAAACCCATGGCCAGGCCGACCACCAGTGCGTTGCGCTGGTCGTAGGTGATGCCCAGGTCGTGGGAGATCCACATGCGCATGTCGCCGCCGAAGAACCAGGTTTCCAGGTACGGGCTCATATACAGCGAGAGCCAGCCCACGAACAGGATCACCGGGATCAGGATCGCGCTTTCCCAGCCATCAGGAACGCGCAGGCGCAACGACTCGGGCAAACGGCTGAAGATAAAACCGGCCACCAGGATGCCAATCGGCAACAGCATCAGCAGACTGAAGATGCCCGGCAGGTGCCCTTCCACATACGGCGCCAGGAACAGGCCGGCGAAGAAGCCGAGGATCACCGTCGGCATCGCTTCCATCAACTCGATCACCGGCTTGACCTTGCGGCGCAGGCTCGGGGCCATGAAATAAGCGGTGTAGATCGCAGCGGCAACTGCCAGCGGTGCAGCCAGCAGCATGGCGTAGAACGCAGCCTTCAACGTACCGAACGTCAGCGGAGCCAGGCTCATCTTCGGTTCGAAGTCGGTGTTGGCGGCGGTCGATTGCCAGACGTATTTAGGCTCGTCGTAGTTTTCGTACCAGACCTTGCTCCACAGCGCGCTCCAGGACACTTCCGGGTGCGGGTTGTCCAGCACCAGCGGTTGCAGCTTCCCGCCGGCTTCCACGATCACGCGGTTGGCGCGCGGCGACAGGCCGAACAGGCCTTGGCCATCAACCACCGGGTCGACCAGCAGGGTACGGTGGGCAGTGCTGTGGAACACGCCGAACTTGCCGGACGCATCCAGGGCGGTGAAGCCTTTGCGACGTTCTTCAGCGGTGATTTCCACGATCGGCGCAGTGCCCATCTGGAAGGTGCGGATCTGTTTCAGGCGTTGCTCGCCATCCGGGTCGCGAGCCATGAACCACTGGGCCAGGCCACCCTTGGAGTTACCGACGATCAGCGAGATACCGCCCACCAGTTGGGTGCTGGCAGTGATGTCGGCAGCGCCGTCTTCTAGCAGTTTGTAGCGGCCGTTGAGGCTCTTGTCACGCAGGCTGAACACATCGGCCAGCGCGCGACCGTTGATCACGTACAGCCACTGCTGGCGTGGGTCGATGAAGATCGCCTTCACCGGCTCGGTCATTTGCGGCAGCTCGATACGCTTCTGCTCGCTGGTGACTTCACCGGTCATCATGTTTTCTTCGCGGCTCAGCGACAGCACGTTCAAGTGCGAGCCCGACGAACCGGCGACCACCAGGGAGGAGTCAGTGGCGTTCAGTGCAACGTGTTCCAGCGGGCGACCGCCATCGTCCAGCACGATTGGCGTTTCACCGTAAGGGTATTCGACTGCCGGGTTGATGGTTTTCTTGCCGTCCGGGTACGACACTTTATAGGTGTGGCGGAACACCAGGGATTGGCCATTGGACAAACCGAGGATCACCAACGGGCTGCCCGGCTGATCTTTACCAATGGACACCACTTGGCTGCCAGCCGGCAACGGCAAGTCGACGCGCTTGATCTCAGCGCCGCTGTCCACATCAAAGAACAGCGCCTGGCCCTTGTCGGAAACCCGCATGGCGACCTGGTTCTGTTCTTCCAGAGAGATCATCAGCGGCTTGCCGGCGTCCTGGATCCACGCAGGCGTGAGGGCGTCTTCCTTGGTCAACGAGGCACCCTGGAACAACGGCGCAACGACATAGGCGAGGAAGAAGAAGATCAGGGTGATGGCGCCGAGGACGGCGAGGCCGCCGATCAAGACGTACCAACGGGTCAGGCGATCTTTGAGCGCGCGGATGCGGCGCTTGCGTTGCAGCTCAGGCGTATTGAAATCAATGCGCTTGGGGGGAGAAGTCGTCGTCATGGTGGAATTGGCCAGATCATTCATGCGCACACCCTAGCGATCCTGTATGACAGAAAGATGACAATGCAGTGACGCAAGAAATCCGCCGCGGAGCAGGGCTGGCAGCGGACTAAAAAATAGTGGTGTAGGTAGGCTTGTGTGGGAGCGGGCTTGCCCGCGATGGCATCAACACGATTTCAATCTTGAACCGCGTCGCCAGCATCGCGGGCAAGCCCGCTCCCACAGAAAAGCCTGCCCCTACACAGGGTATTGCAGGCTTAGTTGCCTTCTTTCAGACCCAGGTCAGCCAGGGCCTTGGCGGCGACTTTGGCTGGCAGTGGGATGTAGCCGTCTTTCACTACAACTTCCTGGCCCTGTTTGGACAGAACCAGCTTCACGAACTCAGCTTCCAGCGGGGCCAGAGGCTTGTTCGGGGCTTTGTTGACGTACACGTACAGGAAGCGGGACAGCGGGTATTTGCCGTTCAGGGCGTTTTCTTCGCTGTCTTCGATGAAGTCAGTGCTGCCTTTCTTGGCCAGAGCAACGGTCTTCACGCTTGCAGTCTTGTAGCCGATGCCCGAGTAACCGATGCCGTTCAGCGAGGAGCTGATCGACTGCACGACCGAAGCCGAGCCTGGTTGTTCGTTCACGTTTGGCTTGTAGTCGCCTTTGCACAGGGCTTCTTCTTTGAAGTAGCCGTAGGTGCCGGATACCGAGTTACGACCGAACAGTTGCACTGGCTTGTTGGCCAGGTCGCCGGTCACGCCCAGGTCACCCCAGGTTTTCACGTCGGCTTTGGCGCCACACAGACGAGTCGAGGAGAAGATCGCGTCGACTTGTTCCATGGTCAGGTGCTGGATCGGGTTGTCCTTGTGCACGAACACAGCCAGGGCGTCTACGGCAACCGGGATAGCGGTTGGCTTGTAGCCGTACTTCTGCTCGAAGGCAGCCAGTTCGGTGTCCTTCATCTTGCGGCTCATCGGGCCCAGGTTGGAGGTGCCTTCAGTCAGCGCAGGTGGTGCAGTGGCGGAGCCGGCAGCCTGAATCTGGATGTTGACGTTCGGGTATTCCTTTTTGTAGGACTCAGCCCACAGGGTCATCAGGTTAGCCAGGGTGTCGGAACCAACGCTGGACAGGTTGCCCGATACACCGGTGGTCTTGGCGTAAGCCGGAATTGCCGGGTCAACACCAGCGGCCACCGCGTGGGCGGTCGCAACGCCAGCAGCGACAAAAGTCATTGCCGCCATCAAACGCTTCAGTTTCATGCCTTGCTCCTAGCAGATAGGGATAGTTGGATCGGGGCCAAGTATCGGTAGGCCGTGTGAACACTCTATGTCTGGAATATGACAATTAGATGAAAGGCCAGCATTTGTGAAAATCCTGACAGGAAGGGCAAAGATCAATAAAACCGGGGCTTGCGGGGGAAAAGCGGGGATTTAGGCGATGTTTCAGAAACACTCTGCAAACGTTGGCATAAACGAAACGTGTAGCGAGGCAGTTTGCGCCCTCGCTACACGGTTATCAGCGAGTCAGCGCCCGCGCTTCCACAGGTAGCCACCCACCAGCGTCCCCATCACACACAGCACGGCGACATAGTAGGCAGGGCCCATCGGGCTTTCCTTCATCAGCAGCGATACCGCGAGCGGCGTCAGGCCGCCGAACACGGCGTAGGCAACGTTGTACGAGAACGACAACCCGCTGAAACGCACCACAGGCGGGAAGGCTTTCACCATCACGTAGGGCACCACACCAATCACGCCCACAAACAGGCCGGTCAGGGTGTACAGCGGGAAGAGCCAGTTCGGGTGCTCGATGAGGCTGTGATACAGCGTCCACGAGGTTGCCAGCAGCAGCAGGCAACCGATCACCAGCACACGGCCTGCGCCGAAGCGGTCGGCCAGGGCACCGGAGGCAATACAACCCAGGCTCAAGGTGACGATGGCCAGGCTGTTGGCCTGCAACGAAACAGTGGGGCTGAAGTGGTAGACGGTCTGCAGCACGGTCGGGGTCATCAGGATGACCACTACCACACCGGCTGACAGCAGCCAGGTCAGCAGCATCGACAGCACGATGGCGCCACGGTGGTCACGCAACACCGCACGCAACGGCAGCTCGGCCGCCAGGGCTTTGCGCTGCTGCATTTCGGCGAAGATTGGCGTTTCATGCAGCCAGCGGCGCAGGTACACCGAGAGCAAACCGAACACGCCGCCGAGCAGGAACGGGATACGCCATGCGTAGTCCGAAACCTGTTCCGGGCTATAGACGGTATTGATGCCAGTGGCCACCAGCGAGCCCAACAGGATGCCCGCAGTCAGGCCGCTGGTCAGGGTGCCGCAGGCGTAGCCGATATGACGGGGTGGCACGTGTTCGGACACGAACACCCAGGCGCCCGGCACTTCGCCGCCGATCGCCGCGCCCTGGATGACGCGCATCAGCAGCAACAGCAGCGGCGCCCACAAACCGATCTGCGCGTAGGTGGGCAACAGGCCCATGATCAGGGTTGGCACGGCCATCATGAAGATGCTCAAGGTGAACATCTTCTTGCGACCCAGCAGGTCACCGAAGTGCGCCATGATAATGCCGCCCAGGGGGCGCGCCAGGTAGCCCGCGGCGAAGATGCCGAAAGTCTGCATCATGCGCAGCCACTCGGGCATATCGACGGGGAAGAACAGTTTTCCGACCACAGTGGCGAAAAACACGAAAATGATGAAGTCGTAGAATTCCAGCGCCCCGCCCAAGGCAGACAGCGACAGGGTTTTGTAGTCGTTGCGGGTCAGCGGGCGCGAAGGTTGCGCACTGCTTGCGGGCACGGAGGACATGGCAAGGCTTCTCTTATTGTCAGGACGGCGAACGCGAGACCCCGGCAAGCGCCGGGGTCGGTTCGGCACGATAACAAATCGCCCGCAAAAGCACAGCGTTGCTTAGCGCCCGCGCTTGCAGAGGTATCCACCCACCAGCATCCCCATCACACACACCAGCGCCACATAGTAGGCCGGGCCCATCGGGCTCTCCTTGAGCAGCAGCGACACGAATACCGGGCTCAGCCCGCCAAGCACGGCATAGGCCAGGTTGTAGGAAAACGACAGGCCACTGAAACGCACGGCCGCCGGGAAACCCGTGACCATGACGAAGGGGGCTGCGGTCACGGTGCCGACAAACAGCCCGGTCAACATGTACAACGGGAATAGCCATTCAGGGTGGCCAGCCAGGCTGGCGTACAGCGCCCAGCACGTCACCATCAAGCCGAAACAGCCGAACACCAACACGCGGCCAGCCCCCAGGCGGTCGCACAACTTGCCGGCAATCACCAAGCCCAGCGCCATGCTGATGATCGCCAGGCTATTGGCCTGCAACGCCACTTTAGGGGCGACATGGTAGACACCTTGCAGCAGGGCGGGCGTCATCAGGATCACCACCACCACACCGGCCGACAAAAACCAGGTCATCAACATCGACAACACAATCGACTCACGACTCTCGCGCAGTACCGTGCGCAGCGGCACTTCCCGGGACAACGCCTTGCGCTGCTGCAACTCGGCGAACACCGGCGTTTCATGCAGCCAACGGCGCAGGTACACCGACATCAAGCCGAATACCCCGCCCAGCAGAAACGGAATGCGCCACGCATAATCGGCCACCTGCTCGGGGCTGTACGCACCATTGATACCCGTGGCGACCAGCGAGCCGAGCAGAATCCCCAGGTTCAGGCCCACCGACAACACGCCGACGGCATAGCCAATTCGCTTGGCCGGCACGTGTTCGGCCACAAAAATCCACGCGCCCGGTACCTCACCGCCAATCGCCGCGCCCTGGATGATGCGCATCAACAGCAACAGCACCGGCGCCAGCAGGCCGACCTGCGCATACGTCGGTAGCAAGCCGATGGCCAGGGTCGGCAACGCCATCAGGAAGATACTGAGGGTGAACATCTTCTTGCGCCCCAGTAGGTCGCCGAAGTGCGCCATGACGATGCCGCCCAAGGGCCGGATCAGGTAGCCGGCGGCAAAAATGCCGAAGGTCTGCACCAGGCGCATCCATTCGGGCATGTCCGGCGGGAAAAACAGCTTGCCCACCACGGCCGCGAAAAACACAAAGATGATGAAGTCATAGAACTCCAGCGCACTGCCCAGGGCGGAAAGCGACAGGGTTTTGTAGTCGCTGCGGGTCAGCGAGCGCGCAAGGGGCGCAGCAGTCGGCATGGCAAGGCTTCTCTATAAAGACGGGTACTTGCCGGAACAACACTCCACGCCCGGTAAATATTCCGTGCAACGAGCACAGTTTCCGGAAAAAGCCCCATTACAGCTGGGATTTGGCGACCAAATGAACGCTGGGAGGTCGTCGCGACGCCAGCGTCTCGATATACTCGGCCCTTGCAAGCGCCAAACCCGCTGTCTTGAGGGGCTGCTGTGCCAAAACGTCGTTGGGTGCCATCCAGCCGATTTGGCAGAGTTTCCCTTTAGTACGCCTTACGAGAAACGCATCACGCGGTGTATGTTGGTGCTGAAACGTTTTTTTCGAAGACGGCTATCCACTTGAAATACCCATGAAGCGTTACGGGTCAGAGGCACCCTTGGCATGATCGAACTCGAACAAGAAGATCCTATCCCGCAAGGCGATCTCGCCCTGCAAATCACCGCGCTCCCGCGTGAAACCAATGGTTTTGGCGATATCTTCGGCGGCTGGCTGGTCGCGCAGATGGACCTGGCCGGCACCGCCATGGCCAGCAAGGTCGCAGGCGGCCGCGTGGCCACCGTGGCCATCGATCGCATGGCGTTCCTGGTACCGGTCGCTGTGGGCGCGCAGTTGTCCTTCTATACCCAGGCCCTGGAAATCGGCCGCAGCTCGATCCAGATGATGGTCGAAGTGTGGAGCGATGACCCGCTGTCCAGCGAATGGCGCAAGGTCACCGAGGCCGTGTTCGTGTTCGTCGCCATCGATGGCAGCGGTCGCACGCGCTCGGTTCCGTCGCGCGCACGTTAAACCTCATCGGGTTTTGACGGTCAATTGCCCCATTGCCTGCCATAAAGAGTGCTTTGTATGCCTGTGCCCCACGTTGAAACCGTGAAAATCGACGAGCTGGACTGCTGGCGCATTCGCCACAACGGCGCTGAATTGATGATCGCCCAACAAGGCGCGCATATCTTCAGTTACGGCCGCGAGGGCGAACAGCCGCTGATCTGGCCCAACCCTGAGGCAGTGTTCAAGCAGGGCAAAGGCATCCGTACTGGCGTACCGGTGTGCTGGCCGTGGTTCGGCGTGTTCGACCGCAACCCGCCCAGCGTGAAGGCCATGCGCCAAAGCGAACAGCCTGCCGGTGCCCACGGTTTTGTGCGCACGGCGCTCTGGGAATTGGCCGGAACCACACTCGAAGGCGAAGCACTGCGCGTGGACCTGGTGCTTCCAGTACCTGCAGGCGGTTTCCCGGGCTGGCCCCACAAGGTCGACCTGAACCTGAGCCTGCTGCTGGACGACCAACTGCACATCCGCCTGACCAGCCATAACCGTGGCACCGACACCGTGACCCTCAGCCAGGCACTGCACACCTACTTCGCCGTGAGCGACGTGCGCAATGTGCACGTCGAGGGGTTGGACGGTGGAACCTACATCGACACCGCCGACGGCTGGACCACCAAGCAACAGGCTGGGCCCCTGCACTTCACCGCCGAGACTGATCGCATCTACCTCGACACCCCGGCGCAACTGAACATCGTCGACAAAGACTGGCAGCGCCGCATCCAGCTCACGGCCGAGGGGTCGACGTCCACCGTAATCTGGAACCCATGGACCGAGCGCGCCAAGGCGTTCGACGACATGGCCGATGATGGCTGGACGGGCATGCTGTGTATCGAGACGGCGAATGTGCTGGATGATGTGGTGACCTTGGCACCAGGCCAACACCACACCTTGGGCGTGAGCATCACCAGTATCGCGCTGTAAACCCGATCCAAATGTGGGAGCTGGCTTGCCTGCGATAGCATCGCCTCGGCGACACTGATACACCGAGGTGCCTGCATCGCAGGCAAGCCAGCTCCCACATTGATAGGTGTTGGGTTTTAGAGATCCGACTCCTTCACCACCCTCACCTTCCCCGCATCCAGCGCATACGCCGCGTCCGCCAGGTCGTTATTGACCTTCTCCACCTTCAGTGTGCCCGTCACCCACAAAGGCGTGTAGATATCATCCAGCTTCAACCCTTTGGGGTAGCGCACCAGCACCAGCTGATTAGGCGGCGGTGGCGGCACGTGGATACAGGCGCCTGGGTACGGCACAAGGAAGAACAAGGTGCTGCGGCCCTTGGCGTCGGTTTCCAACGGCACCGGGTAACCGCCGATGCGGATGTTCTTGCCGTTCATGGCAGCCACGGTCTTGGTGGAGTACATCACCGCCGGCAAGCCTTTGCTTTGCTTCAAGCCACCTTTGTCGGTGAACGTGCCTTGGGCTTCAGGGGAGTTGTGGTCGATCTCGGGCATGGCCTCGAGGGCTTTCTGATCCGACAGCGGCATCAGGTCGAGCCAGTCGGTTTCCGGCAGTTCGCCGGCGTGCGCCAGGCCAGAGCCCAGCAGGAGGAGAGTCAACAGAAGACGGCGCATGGAGAGGCTCGACAAATACAGGTGGCGAGCATTCTAGCCCTCTGCGCCTGCGCAGCGCAGAGGGCTTTGTCGCTTAGATCATTTCTTTTTGATCAGGCCGTAGATCACCAGCAGCACGATGGCGCCGATCAGTGCGCCGATGAAGCCTGCACCCTGGCCCGCCTGGTAGATACCCAGCGCCTGGCCACCGTAGGTGGCGACCAGGGAACCGGCGATACCCAGCAGGATGGTCATGATCCAGCCCATGCTGTCGTCGCCTGGCTTGAGGAAACGCGCCAGCAGGCCGACGATCAGGCCGATAAAGATGGTTCCGATGATACCCATGGCATTTCCCTCTGAATGAAGTGAGCTACACGAAAGCCTAGTCAGACTTTGGCGTCCTGCAATCAGAGAGACGACGGTCACCAATGGTTCCCGTCGGACTTGGCTTATTGCTCGGCGATCAGCGCTTCAACCTTGAGGATCTGCGCCTGCAACGTCGCACGGTCCTTGCAACGCAGGTTGGCGTGACCCACCTTGCGCCCGGCCTTGAAGGCCTTGCCGTAGTGATGCAGGTGGCAGTCGTCGATGGCGATGACTTTTTCCACCGCAGGCACGGTGCCGATGAAGTTGAGCATGGCGCTCTCGCCCACCTTGGCCGTGGAACCCAACGGCAAGCCCGCAACCGCCCGCAGGTGGTTTTCGAACTGGCTGCACTCGGCGCCTTCGGTGGTCCAGTGCCCGGAGTTGTGCACACGCGGGGCGATTTCGTTGGCCTTGAGGCCACCGTCGACTTCAAAGAACTCGAACGCCATCACACCGACATAATCCAGCTGCTTGAGCACACGGCTGGAGTAGTCTTCGGCCAGGGCCTGCAGCGGATGGTCGGTGCTGGCCACGGACAGCTTGAGGATGCCGCTGTCGTGGGTGTTGTGCACCAACGGGTAGAAGCGGGTTTCGCCATCCCGGGCACGCACGGCGATCAGCGAGACTTCACCGGTGAACGGCACGAAGCCTTCCAGCAGGCAGGCAACGCTGCCCAACTCGGCGAAGGTACCGACCACATCAGCCGCGGTGCGCAGGACTTTCTGGCCCTTGCCGTCGTAACCCAGGGTGCGGGTTTTCAGCACGGCCGGCAGGCCGATACTGGCAACGGCCGCGTCCAGGTCTGCCTGGGACTGGATATCGGCGAAGGCCGGGGTCGGAATGCCCAGGTCCTTGAACATGCTTTTCTCGAACCAGCGGTCGCGGGCAATGCGCAAGGCTTCGGCGCTCGGGTACACCGGCACGAACTGCGACAGGAAGGCTACGGTTTCAGCCGGGACGCTTTCGAACTCGAAGGTCACCAGGTCGACTTCGTCGGCCAGCTGGCGCAGGTGGTCCGGGTCGCTGTAGTCAGCACGCAGATGTTCACCCAGGGCGGCCGCACAGGCGTCCGGCGCCGGGTCCAGGAAAGCGAAGTTCATCCCCAGCGGGGTTCCCGCCAGGGCCAGCATACGACCCAGTTGGCCGCCACCGATTACACCGATTTTCATCGTCAACAACCTCAGGCGATGCGTGGGTCTGGATTGTCCAGCACGCTGTCTGTCTGCTCAGCACGGAATTTTTTCAGCACCGCATGGAACTGCGGGTGCTTGGCGCCCAGGATGCTGGCGGACAACAACGCGGCATTGATCGCGCCCGCTTTGCCGATTGCCAGGGTGGCCACCGGGATACCGGCCGGCATCTGCACGATGGACAACAGCGAGTCCACGCCCGAGAGCATTGCCGACTGCACCGGCACGCCGAGTACCGGCAGATGGGTCTTGGCCGCACACATGCCCGGCAGGTGCGCCGCACCACCGGCACCGGCGATGATCACCTCGATGCCACGGGATTCTGCTTCATCGGCATACTGGAACAGCAGATCCGGGGTGCGGTGGGCAGAGACCACTTTCACTTCATACGGAATGCCGAGTTTTTCCAGCATATCGGCGGTGTGGCTAAGGGTGGACCAATCGGACTTGGAGCCCATGATCACGCCAACCAATGCACTCATCGTCGTGCCTCTTCTCTCTGGGCGCCCGCAGGCGCGTCAAAAAACAACAAGCCACGCGGGAAATCCGGCGTGGCTTGTTGTACGAAATTTGGCCGGTTGGACCGGCCGAAGGCCGCGCAGTATACCGTAATAATCAAGATAAACAGCCCCTGGCATGACCATCTGTCTAGCGGGGCAAAGTGGCGGTTTTATTGACTCAAGAGTCAGTCAAAACACCCTAAAACCTGTAGGAGCCGGCTTGCCAGCGATAGCGGTGGATCAGTGACACAAATGCTGCCGGACAAACCGCGATCGCCGGCAAGCCGGCTCCTACAGTTAACTGCGTTCGGCGGCCGCCCCACCTTCCAACTTGCGCCACAACAACCGCACATTCGCCTTGCGCACCAGCGCACAGCGATACAGGCGAATCTCCAGCGGCACGTGCCATTGCGGGCCGCCGCACACCACCAATTCACCACGCGCCAATTCAGCCCGCACACTCAACTGCGGCACCCAGGCGATGCCCAGGCCTTCCAGCGCCATGCTCTTGAGGCTGTCGGCCATGGCGGTTTCGTACACGGTGGTGAAGCGCAGGGCGCGCTGGCGCAGCAGCAAGTGCACCGAACGGCCAAGGAACGCGCCTGCGCTGTACGCCAGCAACGGCACGCTGCCTTCGCCTTCCAGATCGAACAACGGCTTGCCCTCGGCATCGGCGGCACACACCGGAAGCATTTCAGTATTGCCCAAGTGCAGCGAAGGGAAAATCTCGGCATCCATCTGCATGGCTGCATCAGGGTCGTAGAACGCCAGCATCAGGTCGCAACCGCCTTCACGCAGGGCGTGTACCGCGTCGCCCACGTTAGTCGCCACCAGCCGTGTGGCGATGTTCAAGCCTTCGTTGCGCAGTTGTGCAATCCAGCGCGGGAAGAAGCCCAACGCAAGGGAGTGAGCAGCAGCCACTTGCATGACCTCGCCCTGCCCGCCTTCCAGATGGTGCAAATGGCGCAGCACTTCACCCAGCTGTTCGACCACGGTACGCGCCGTCACCAGGAACAATTGCCCCGCCGCCGTCAGCTCGACCGGTGTGCGCGAGCGGTTGACCAGCGTCAGGCCCAACGCCGCCTCCAGGCTACGGATACGGCGACTGAACGCCGGCTGGGTTACAAAGCGCCGTTCCGCCGCCTGGGAAAAACTGCGCGTCGCCGCCAAGGCGCTGAAGTCTTCCAGCCATTTGCTCTCAAGGTTCATCACTTCCTCCCGCAGGTACGCACCATTTTGGCACACACGCCCGCCATGATAACCGGGTCACACGCACATTATGCCGTTTGTGCATAGGTTAGTGCTTAACAGCATTGGCCCAAAAACTTCTACAAGCCTAGCATTCGCAGCGTTCCGGCCAGTTCCGGGTCCATATCGAGATGATTTCCGTCATGTCCTCCGCTGCATCTTTCCGCACAGAAAAAGACCTGCTTGGCGTACTCGAAGTACCGGCTCAAGCGTATTACGGCATCCAGACCCTGCGAGCGGTGAACAACTTCCGCCTCTCGGGCGTTCCGATTTCGCATTACCCGAAATTGGTGGTCGGCCTGGCAATGGTCAAGCAAGCAGCGGCTGACGCCAACCGCGAGCTGGGTCAGCTCAGCGAGGCCAAGCACGCTGCCATCAGCGAAGCCTGTGCCCGTCTGATCCGCGGCGATTTCCACGAAGAGTTCGTGGTGGACATGATTCAAGGCGGCGCTGGCACTTCAACCAACATGAATGCCAACGAAGTCATCGCCAACATCGCGTTGGAGGCCATGGGCCACAACAAGGGCGAATACCAGTACCTGCACCCCAACAACGACGTGAACATGGCGCAGTCGACCAACGACGCCTACCCGACCGCGATCCGCCTGGGTCTGCTGCTGGGCCATGACGCGCTGCTGGCCAGCCTCGACAGCCTGATCCAGGCATTCGCCGCCAAAGGTGTCGAATTCAGCCACGTGCTGAAAATGGGCCGCACCCAATTGCAAGACGCCGTGCCGATGACCCTCGGCCAGGAATTCCGTGCCTTCGCCACCACCTTGGGTGAAGACCTGGCCCGCCTGAAAACCCTGGCGCCAGAGCTGCTGACCGAAGTGAACCTGGGCGGCACCGCCATCGGCACCGGCATCAACGCCGACCCGCGCTACCAGGCCCTGGCCGTACAACGCCTGGCCGTCATCAGCGGCCAGCCGGTTGTTCCAGCCGCCGACCTGATCGAAGCCACCTCCGACATGGGCGCCTTCGTGCTGTTCTCCGGCATGCTCAAGCGTACTGCGGTGAAGCTGTCGAAGATCTGCAACGACCTGCGCCTGCTGTCCAGCGGCCCACGCACTGGCATCAACGAGATCAACCTGCCGGCACGCCAGCCAGGCAGCTCGATCATGCCCGGCAAGGTCAACCCGGTGATCCCGGAAGCCGTAAACCAAGTGGCATTCCAAGTAATCGGCAACGACCTGGCCCTGACCATGGCAGCCGAAGGCGGCCAACTGCAACTGAACGTGATGGAACCGCTGATCGCCTTCAAGATCTTCGACTCGATCCGCCTGCTGCAACGTGCCATGGACATGCTGCGCGAACATTGCATCACTGGCATCACCGCCAACGAAGCCCGCTGCCGCGAGCTGGTGGAGCACTCCATTGGTCTGGTCACCGCGCTGAACCCGTACATCGGCTATGAAAACGCCACCCGCATCGCCCGTATCGCCCTTGAAAGCGGCCGCGGCGTGCTGGAACTGGTGCGCGAAGAAGGCTTGCTCGACGACGCCATGCTCGACGACATCCTGCGCCCCGAAAACATGATTGCCCCACGCTTGGTTCCACTGAAGGCCTAAGCGTTTGTTGCACCGCTCACCAGGTTGAGGGACTAGACACCTCTCACCTTTTGAGGGCCTGAAGGCTCGTTCTTCAGGCCCTTTTTTTTGCCTCAAGGTTGTGAAATGACGCTTATAAAAAATCCAATATCGCCCTGCAAACCCACTCCCCCCGCCACAGCTCGGCTGAAACCTTTAATCGCCCCGTGCAGACGGATCACGCTCGCCTAGGTATAGTGCCGCCCCTCTTCGCGCCTGCGGCCGTCGGTAACGAGGCCCGGACACAACGCGAAAGCGCATGAATAACAACACCCGCAAAAGGATTGGGGTCCAAGCGTCGTGCACTGCCTGGTGCTGAGCGATGCGTCGGACCGTCCTGCGTTTGCCATTAGAAAAATCAGCGAGGAACACTCCATGCTCGAAGTCATCAACGACTTCCTCTCAGGGAAAGTACTGATCGTGCTCATTGTCGGGCTCGGCGGTTATTTCACGATTCGCTCGCGTTTCGTACAGCTGCGTCACTTTTTCCACATGTTCTCGGTGTTTCGCGACAGCCTGAAGAACAGCTCCGACCAACTCAGCTCGTTCCAGGCGCTGATGCTCAGCCTGGCTGGCCGTGTAGGTGCGGGTAACATCGCCGGTGTCGGCATTGCCGTGACCCTGGGTGGCCCGGGTGCCGTGTTCTGGATGTGGGTCACCGCGTTGGTGGGCATGTCGTCGAGCTTTATCGAGTGCTCCCTCGGCCAGCTGTACAAGCGCACCGATGCCGAAGGCACCTTCCGTGGCGGCCCGGCGTATTACATCCAGCACGGCCTGCAAAAACGCTGGTTGGGTATGGTCATTGCGTTCCTGTTGCTGGTGACCTTCGGTTTCGCCTTCAACGGCCTGCAAGCCCACGCCGTGACCCACTCCCTGAACAGCGCCTTTGGCCTGGACACCACCTACACCGGCCTGGCCCTGGCCGTGTTGCTGGGCATGGTATTCATCGGCGGGATCAAGCGTATCGCCTCGATCGCCGACCTGCTGGTGCCGGTCAAGACCCTGATCTACATCGCGGTGACCCTGTACGTGATCGTGCTGCAGTTCGACCACGTGCCGGCCATGCTCGCGACCATCGTCAAGAGCGCCTTCGGCCTCGACCAGGCCTTCGGTGGCCTGGTCGGCAGCGCGATCATCATGGGTGTGAAGCGCGGCGTGTTCGCCAACGAAGCCGGCCTGGGCAGTGCGCCTAACGTGGCCGCAGTCGCTTCCGTAGAACACCCGATCGCCCAAGGCGTGGTCCAGGCGTTCAGCGTGTTCCTCGACACCTTCGTGATCTGCACCTGCACCGCGCTGCTGATCCTGCTCTCCGGTTTCTACACCCCAGGCTTCGAAGGCGACGGCATTGCCCTGACCCAGAACTCCCTGGCCGCTGTAGTCGGTGACTGGGGCCGCATGTTCATCTCCGTGGCCCTGGCGTTGTTCGTGTTCACCTCGATCATGTACAACTACTACCTGGGCGAGAGCAACCTGCGTTTCCTGGTTGGCAACAACCGCAAGATGCTGATGGCCTACCGTGCAGTGGTGCTGGCGCTGATTTTCTGGGGCTCGATCGAGAACCTGAGCACCGTGTTCGCGTTCGCCGACATCACTATGACGATGCTCGCATTCGTCAACCTGTTCGCCCTGGCGTTCCTGTTCAAGATTGCCATGCGTATCCTGAACGACTACGACAACCAGCGTGCAGCGGGTATCAAGACCCCGGTGTTCGACTCCAGCCAGTTCTCTGACCTGGATCTGGACCTGAAGGCCTGGCCGGCCAACCCGGTGAAACCGCAAGCGGCCCCCTCGGCTGAACTGAACGCTCAAGCGCAACGCTAAGCGTAGATAGATGACACGCCGCCCGGCCTTGGGCATGCTCTGGGCCCGGCGGCGTTTTTCGTTCAGGAGAATCTCAATGTCAGCATCCAATAACGTCATGGTGCTCTACACCGGCGGCACCATCGGCATGCAGGCCAGCGCCAACGGCCTGGCCCCCGCATCCGGTTTCGAAGCGCGCATGCGCGAACAGCTTGCCGGCCAGCCACTGCCCACCTGGCGTTTCCAGGAAATGACCCCGCTGATCGACAGCGCCAACATGACGCCCGCGTATTGGCAGCGCCTGCGCATCGCCGTGATCGACGCGGTGGACCAAGGCTGCGATGGCGTGCTGATCCTGCACGGCACCGACACGCTGGCTTACAGCGCGGCGGCCATGAGCTTTCAACTGTTGGGCTTGCCGGCACCGGTGGTGTTCACCGGTTCCATGTTGCCGGCCGGCGTGCCGGACAGCGATGCGTGGGAAAACGTCAGTGGCGCCTTGCAGGCACTGGGCACGGGCCTGACGCCGGGTGTGCACCTGCATTTCCACGGCGCAATGATCGCGCCGACCCGCTGCGCGAAGATCCGCAGTTTCGGCCGCAACCCGTTCGCGGCGCTGAATCGCCAAGGCGGTGCAGCCCGTGCAGACACCCTTCCCCAGATTCTGGACTATCGCCTGCCCAAAGCCCTGGTCACCGTCGGCGTACTGCCGCTGGTGCCGGGTATTGGCGCTGCGCAGTTGGACGCCATGATCGGCAGCGGCATCCAGGGCCTGATTCTTGAATGCTTCGGCAGCGGCACCGGCCCGAGTGACAATGCGGGCTTTCTCGCCAGCCTCCAGCTCGCCCAGGAGCACGGCATTGTGGTAGTGGCGATCACCCAATGCCATGAGGGCGGTGTGGAGCTGGATGTCTATGAGGCCGGCAGCCGCCTGCGCCGCGTCGGTGTGCTGTCCGGTGGTGGCATGACCCGCGAGGCGGCGTTCGGCAAGCTCAATGCGCTGCTCGGCAGCGGGCTCGACACTCAGGAAGTACGGCGTCTGGTGGAGCTGGACCTGTGCGGCGAGTTGCAGTGAATACCCGCCTTACATAAGCACCACCGCACCCGGTTCGACGCTTCCTAGCATGGCAACGCCCAGGTTTTTACTGGGCCTGTTGCCATTCTTTCGTGCAAGGAAGCGTCATGACTGCATCCCCTTCAACCGAACCTCATCAAAGCCTCACTGACGCGCTGATCGCGCAAATGTCCACTGGCCCCGCGTTTCGCGAAGTGGCCGCCACCTTGCTGCGTGAGCAATTGCAGGCGCTGTACCCCACGCTCGATATCGACCCGAATACCGCCGTGGTCGGTACTCCGCTGTGGGACATCGAGGATGACCAGGTCGTACCGGCCGGCCGCCATTACCAGGTGCTCACCGACGTGCTCGCCGTGCAATCCGTGTTGGCAGTGCCTACGCTCTATATCGAAGGCCAGCATTTTCTGACCCAACTGCCCGTCATTGAGCCAGCGATCCACCTGCCGGTGCGCATCCTCGATATCGCCAGTATCCTCAATACCCTGGCACCCGTGATGTTGCGCGGCTACCAACAGGCCCAACTGGAGTACTGGAACACCACCGAAAGTGACAGCGGCCCACGCTGGCACGGGCTATCGACCGTGCTGCGCGACCACTGGAACCTGGAACAAGTGCCTGGCTGGACCACGGCTGATTGCCAAATGGCACGCCAGCTGTTTCAAACCCCGGACGCGGCTACTCGCAAGCAACAAAACCCAAATGGCGCTCGAGCCTATGTGGTGGATGTCGACCAGATTGATGACGCGGGCAATACCTCCCACCTTGATGAGAACCTGATCAGCGTGCTTATCGGCAAACCGGAAGGCACCGAGGTGGTCCTCACCCATTCACTGATGGCGGGTTTCAAGAAGTACCGCTCCCTCGACGAACTGGGCAAGGACCTGTCACTGCCGGCGGTGTACAAAAAACTGGAGTGGCGCCTGGTCGAACCTGATGGTGATTTTTTCGACTACCTGGCCATTGCTTTCATCGGCATCCAGACCAAGGCGATCGGAGCTATCGACTTTTCCTACCTGCGCGAGCCGAACGTTTCACAGCACGTGCTGGCGCAACCGCCAACCCCCCGCGCCAAACGAAGCACACCGGCCCTGCTCGATTACATCCAAGCGCTCCCCGACTGGCTCACCAGCGCCACTGCGGCAGACCAGGCGGCGTACTCACGCCACCTCAAGGACCTGGCAGCCCTGCATAACGCCAACGAGGGCCGTACTTATGACGAAGGCATCAGCCCGCTCCCTCAATACACGCTCGAACAGCTCAGCGCGGAAATGCTCAAGGACCACCCCGACGCACTCACGCAGTGGCTGAGCGACCTCGACATCGTCGTGCGCAGCCCCGTGGTCTGGGGCACATTCGCGGTGCCGGGGCAAATCGACACCACGGTGTTCAGCCTGGTGGAACTGGCCCTGCAAAACCTGATTGCCTTGCCGCTGGGCATCAAGTCCCTGCGCCTGCGAAACCCACACCCGCTGCCGGACTGGCTGACCGTCGAGTACCTGGAAGGCTTGATCAGCCGCGTGGACATCGGCAGCACCTACCTGGCGCTGATCCGCCGGACGCTGCTGGATAACGCTCAAGAGTCCGCACGCCGACGCTCGCTCTACGCCCAGCACTTGCGCATTCAACTGCCGTTATTGGCTTTGCAGTGCAAGTTGCGCCACGAAGATGGCATCGATGAACAAGGCTATGCGTATGTAAAAGCCGTGACACAGGCTGAGACCGCAGAACGCCAGGTACAGGGCCAGCGCATTGTGATGCGAGCGCTGGCGTTCGTGCCAACCCGTCGGCAGGGCAACATTGCCGACCAGGTCACCAATATGTTCGTGATCGGGCCGGAAGACCCGACCACCGGCCCCTGCCTACTGTACCGGCCGCTGCTGGACAAACCCCTTTCCCAGTTCCCTTCGCAAAGCAACCTGCTCTATGCCTTGCAGCAGTCCAGAAGCCTGCGCGATTCGGTGCTGGCGTGGCTGCCGGATGACGTGCGCGATGATTATGCCCAATACGTGTTTCCCGGCGACCTGCCGTCGCCCTGGGCCGTGGTCGAATTCCTGGTAGACCCGTTCAAGCTATGGATCATGGGCGGGCCGCTGGCGCTCGGCCAGGAGGCCATCGAAGGCGACCTGCCAGGCGTACTGTACGATGCCAATGCCAACGCGCTGATCACTCTCGCCGACCGGCAATCGGTGTCCAACGCCGAAGCGCGCTGGGCCACGTTCAAACGCGCCGGCTGGCTGATCTTCAATAGCGCACTGCCGTTTCTGGGGCGCACCGTCGGTGTGGCGGCCTGGATCTGGCAAATCATGGTTCAGCTGCAAACCGTGGTCGACGCCCAGGAGCATCCCGAGCAGCGATCCACCTGGGCCGCACTCGCCGAATTGCTGCTCAACCTCGGCACGGCCCTGACCCTGCACAGTGTCACCCGCACCACACCACGCCGACCAACGCTCGGCAACACTGTGGTGGTGCCAAAACAACCGTCCCCTCCAACACCCGTCAGCATCACTCGACTGACGCCGATTGCCTCAGACGCGCTGATCGCCCATGACCAGCCCTTGCACGTCAGCGGCGCAATCAACCGGGCGTCTACCCGCCTGGCCACCGTGCTGGACAGCTTCATGGTGGCCAAACCCGACGCGCTGGAAGAAGTCCACAACAAACCTGGGGCTTATCATCTTCTGTATGGCGACGGGCAAAGCTGGTACGCCCCGGTGGCACATCGCTGGTTCAAAGTGTTGGTCGACGAAAACGACGATGTACAGATTGTCGACCCCGCGCAACCCAGTCGTACCGGCCCGCTGTTGATTCACAACCGCAGCGGTCAGTGGTTTATCGATACCCGCCTGCGTCTGCGGGGAGGCGGTCCCAAGCTCCTGACCGCCAAGGCCCGCGCGCAAGCCAGGCAAAAGGCGCAGCAATTGCGCGAGCGCCTGGAGGCCTTCGAAAAAGGTAAACGGGCCGCCCAAGACGCGCTGCAACGGGCCCGGCAAGCGTTGGACGCCGCGCCCTCCTCCTCGGCCGATGCGCTCAGGCACACCTATATCCAGACCCTGGAGACCCAGCGTACGGAATACGAGTCGGCCCTGCAGATGCTCAAGGAGATGAATGTCCACGAACCCAGCGCAGAGTACGCGCCCAAGGCCCTCAACTACATCAAGGCCCAGGCCAGGCTGACCCAGGCCGCGCTCAGCGATATCCTCGCCCGCTTCACCCCCAAGTGGCGCACCGTGCACGATCAGATGCAGCGCCAGATCGAAGTGCCGCAAGAGCGTCATATCGAGGACTTTCGCGAAATGCGCGAGCTGGCCGGCAAGCTGCTCGTGCAGTTGGACTACATGCACGGTCGCTTCATCCAACTCAAGGGCCTGGCCAGGGATGGTGCGCTGTTACTCAATACCCTCAAGGGCTCGATGCCGGTCTACACCCCCGACGACCTCAAGGCGATACGCATATCACTGACGCGCAACCTGTGCCTGCCCGAGACAAGCATCAAGAGCACGCCGCAAGCCTGGTTGGCGATTGACCAGATTGTCGACACCGCCGACATCGCGATCCAATGCCTGCGTGACACCCTGGAGGAGCACAGCGATCGACGCCTGGACGAACGCATTGATACCTTGAGCAGCCTGATCGAACAGTTTCAATTACTGGACGAGCGCTTGCAGGATTTTCCCGTGGAGTTCTCCGAACAAGCTATCACCGATCAGTTGCTTGAACTGCGCGGGGAGCTGAGCGAGTTCCAGCACCGGGCCACCAGCAACCTCGGCATGCTGAGCCTGGAAAGAACCGCGCTCAGAAACCGCCCCACCCCGCCGTCTACGCCGCCGCGCCCCAGGAAACAATTTATCCACACCCGCTACAACGGCCTGTTGATCGGTGAGCCGCGCCTGACCGACTTGGGCCTGGAAACCGGCCTCGTGGATATTCGCTCACCCCTGACCCAGCAGGTGCTGGCTACCTATCATGAAAAAACCAAGGGCGTCTGGGTTGTACGCGACCGCACCCCGCCGCCGTCGGCCGGGCCCATTGCCGTGGATCTGCAGCAGAGCATCAGCCAGGGCCAGCGCCTGTTGAGTGAGCTGCCCGCATTTCTCGCACGGGCCCGTACCCACGCCAACCTCGCTGATCGTGCACCGTTTGGCATCGAGCACTTGTACCACCAGCATGCCAGTAGGCTGGAGTTGGCGCGTCACTCGATCGAACAGGCCCTGACGCAGCGCAACATCACCGACAGTGAAGCCTTGTCAGCACCGGCCAGCGCCGTGATCAAAGCCCTCGACGACGCCTTGGCCGACCTCTATCAGCAGAGCAATCAGCTGGTGCAACGCACGCTCAAGCTGCGGCCACCCACCGTATCGGGGGTTGAATGGCTCAAGCGGCACAATGTGATATCCATCAAGAAAACCGTGGCCCGCCGTCGCATCAAGTCCATAAACCCGGACTACCTGGATGAATACACCATCAGCGATCGCGTGACGGGGCAGGTGCTGTGGTACGCACATTTTCATTACAGCACTCACTGGACACCGGACAAAGCCTACCTGTCTGCCCGCCTGAAAACCCCGGACGAGTACCGCCTGGGCGCGGCTGCCGATACGGCCAAGGGCCTTGACCGCGCCCGGACCGTGGCGTTCTATCGCAGCGAGATAAGCCTGGAACAGGCCCGCGAACTGTTTTTTCAACGACCGAAGTCCGAGTCCGGGAACTGACACCCGGCATGTAACTTGCTGCCCGTAAGCCATACCCTCTACAGGTTTGCCCATGCTGCACTCACACCTGACCACGCTCAACGCCGTGTCCCTGGTGCTGTCCACCTTCAACGCCCAGGGTCTGGCGAGCGAGGTGTTGCTGGCCGGCAGCGGCATTGGCCTGACGGATCTGCGCCACGCCGACACACGTATCACCACGTGCCAGGAGATGCGGGTGTGTGCCAACGCCGTGGCGCTGCGCCAGGACATCGGCCTGGAGCTGGGCCAGCGCATGCATGTGTCGAGCTACGGTCTGCTGGGTTACGCGCTGCTCACCAGTGCCACCTTAGGTGACGCTTTGCGCCTGGCACTGCGCTACCCGGCGCTGTTGGGAACACTTTTCGAGCTGCGCCTGATGGAGGACGGCGAGCAGGTCTGGCTGACCGCCGGCGACTATCGGGAAGATCCGGCGCTGGCAGCGTTCAACGTGGAGTTTTGCCTGGTGTCGATGAAGGTCATCTGCGATGACTTGCTCGGCTGCGCGCTGCCTTTGCGTGAGGCGCGCTTCGACTACCCGGCGCCGGATTATCACGCCCGCTATGCCGAACGCTTTGGCTGCCCGCTGCAGTTCGACGCCCCGGTCAACGGGTTTGCCTTTGACCAGGCATTGCTGGAACAACCCCTGCCCCTGGCAGACGCCATCACCCATCGGGCTATGGCCGACCGCTGTCGCAAACAGAACTCCGAGTTCACAGGGCGCCAGGCCTGGCTGAACCGTGTGCGCCAATTGCTGGCCGACCAACTGCATGCCGCTCCCGGCCTTGAGGGCTTGGCCGCGCAGATGAATTGTTCTGCACGCACGCTGCGCCGGCACTTGCAGGCCCTGGGTTGCAGCTACCAGCAACTGCTCGACGAGCTGCGCTTTGAAAAGGCCAAGCTGTGGCTCGCGCAAGACCAGATGCCGATCCACAAGATCGCCGAACAGCTGGGTTTCAGCGAAACCGCCAGCTTTCGCCACGCGTTTGTGCGCTGGAGTGGGGTAGCGCCCAGCCTGATGCGCCATTAAAGGGCGAATTACGGTCACGTTCTTTGGCCACATTTATCCCCTTCTGGCCGCTCCTGCCGTTTTCATGACTCGCGCTGAACGCAACACTGCAAGGCACAACAATGAGCCTGCGGGAGCCACCCATGCTGACGATCTACTCCGACGACCACCACTTGCACCACGGCCGCTGCGAACTGATGGACGGGCAACTGATGCCTTGCTTCGAGATGCCGTCGCGTGCCGACCATGTGTTGCAACGGGTCAAAGCCCGCGAACTGGGCCCAGTGCAGGCTCCCCAGGACTTCGGCCTGGCACCGCTGCAGCGCATCCACAGTCGCGACTACCTCGATTTTTTCAAAGGGGCCTGGGCGCGCTGGACCGCGTTCAACACGGACGGCGACCTGCTGCCATACACTTGGCCCGCCCGCACACTGCGCCGGGTATTGCCCACCAGCCTGCATGGTCAGTTGGGCTATTACAGCTTCGATGGCGGCGCACCGATCACGGCCGGCACCTGGCAAGCGGCCTACAGCGCGGCACAAGTGGCGCTCACCGCACAGCAGGCCATCCAACAGGGCGCCCACAGTGCCTTTGCCTTGTGCCGCCCGCCGGGGCATCACGCCGCCAGTGATTTGATGGGTGGTTATTGCTACCTCAACAACGCCGCCATCGCCGCCCAGGCGTTTCTCGATCAGGGTCACCAACGGGTTGCGATCATCGATGTGGACTACCACCACGGCAACGGCACCCAGTCGATTTTCTACGACCGCAGCGACGTGCTCTTCACCTCCATCCACGGCCACCCAGAGGCGGAGTTCCCGTTTTTCCTGGGGTATGCCGACGAGTTGGGAGAAGGCGCGGGCGAAGGCTTCAATTTCAACTACCCGCTACCGGCCGGCTCCGGTTGGGAAGTGTGGAGCGCCGCACTCGACGCGGCGTGTCAGGAGACCGAACGCTATGACGCCGACATCATCGTGGTGTCCCTGGGTGTCGACACGTTCAAGGACGACCCCATCTCTCAGTTCAAGCTCGACAGCCCGGATTACCTGGCCATGGGCCGACGCATAGCACGCCTGGGCAAGCCCACGCTGTTCGTGATGGAAGGCGGTTACGCGGTAGAAGAAATCGGCATCAACGCCGTCAACGTGCTCGAAGGTTTCGAACAAGAAGGAGCCACCCGATGAAGATGCTCGCCTCCCTGGCCCTATGCGCCGCCGTGTTGAGCGGTGCAGTGCAGGCCGAAGAAAAAACCCTCAAGGTCTACAACTGGTTCGACTACATCACCCCCAAGGCGCTGGAAGATTTCAAGGCGCAGAACCCCAGGATCAAGCTGGTGTACGACATCTTCGACACCAACGAAGCCCTGGAAGCCAAGCTGCTGACCGGCAACTCCGGGTATGACGTGGTGGTGCCCTCCAACGTGTTCCTCGCCAAGCAGATCGAAGCCGGCGTGTTCCAGCCCCTGGACCGCAGCCAGCTACCCAACTGGAACCACCTCGATCCCAAGCTGATGAAGCTGATCGAAGCCAATGACCCCGGCAACAAATTCGCCGTGCCCTACATGTACGGCACCATCCTCATCGGCTTCAACCCGGACAAGGTCAAGGCGGTGCTGGGGCCGAACGCGCCGGTGGACAGCTGGGACCTGATCTTCAAGGAAGAGAACATCAGCAAGCTCAAGCAATGCGGCGTGGCCTTCCTCGATTCGCCGTCAGAGATTCTACCGCTGGCCCTGCAGCACCTGGGCCTGGACCCCAACAGCAGCAACCCCAAGGACTACGTCAAGGCTGAAGCGCTGTTGATGAAGATCCGCCCCTACATCACCTACTTCCACTCCTCCAAGTACATGGCCGACATCGCCAATGGCGACATCTGCGTGGCCGTGGGCTATTCGGGCAGTTTTTCCCAGGCGGCCAACCGCGCCAAGGAAGCCAAGAACGGTGTGACCGTGGACATGCGCCTGCCTAAGGAAGGCGCGCCGATCTGGTTCGACATGCTCGCCATTCCCAAAGGCGCGCAAAACCCGCAGGACGCCTACACCTTCATCAACTACCTGCTGCAACCCCAGGTGATCGCGCCAATCAGTGACTTTGTCGGTTACCCGAACCCGAACAAGGACGCGACCGAACAGGTGGACCCGGCCATTCGCAACAACCCTAACCTGTACCCGACCGAGGCCGCGATGAGCACGCTCTATACCCTCAAACCGTTGGGGCGTGACGCGGAACGGGCCAGGACACGGGCCTGGACCAAGATCAAGTCGGGCACCTAAGCCGGGCTCAAACGGCCAGGAAGACCTGTCGCCCCGCGGCATTGGTGATCGGGCCACGATAGACCTTGCGCCCGGTCTCACGCTCGTACTCACGGCCCAGTCTGCGCTGGGCCGCTGTTTTCAGGTGAGCAGCCGTGGGTTGGTCGCTGGCGGCCTCAACGCTGGGGTAATGAAAGTGGGCGTACCACAAGGGCCGCTCGCCCTCGGTGAGGTCCAGCACCTCGTATTCCTGCAAGTAGTCCACCACGCCATCGATGGTTTCCGGCACGCGGCCACCGACCCGCTGGATGCGGATCACTTTTTGCTCAAGCAAAAATTGCACGTCACCCAGTGTCGGCGTGGGTGTGTGCCGAGCCATTTCAATACGCAGGCAGCGGCCGTGGGCGCGCAGTTGTACGGCCTCGCCTCGCAACTGAGTGATCATTGGCGCAGCGCTGCTGGTGCGTTGAATGGTCTGTGCCGCGTCGTCGAAACGACGCGCGTTGCGTTCCAGGCCTTCCTCCACTTCTACCGCCAAAGTACCCGGCGCCTGGGACCGCCGGGTCGCGTCGCCGAGCAGCGCAGGCAAGGTGGCGCTGAGGGTGGTGCCTGCACTGATGGCACGGCGCGCCGCCGGGCTCAATTGATCAATGTCACGCCGCAGCCTGGGCGCGCGTTGCAACTGCCAGCGGCCACGCGCGTCCGGAGCAAGGCCGGGCCCGTAGACTGTCGGCTGTTCGGGGTTATCGACGATTCGGTGCTCCACGAAGTTGATGTTCACGACGGGTGCAAACCGGTTATTCGATAAAACATTGAAGTGGTTTTCGTCTTTGTTGTAGATGAGCACATTGCCTACGCGATGAAGACCTTTGTGAACCCCTTCACCAATCGGCTGGCCCAGTGGCAACGGTAGCGGGCGTTTCAATTCGGCCAAGCGTTGTTCCTGCTTAACCGACAACGCCTTGCGAACGCCGGCCCAGGCAGTATCCATCCGCCTGACCCTGGGGTGTGCATCCGCAGCCTCAACGGGATGCTCCGTACCCGGACATACCAGCAGCACCGCCAGGTTGCGCAGCAGGCTGACCTCACAGCGCCAGCCTCGCTCAGCGTCGCAGGCTCCCTGAAGGTTGCCGCCCACTTGCTTGAGACGCGCCAGTGTATGCAAGGGATGCTCGAACAGCGGCAACCATCGCGAGACGCTGGCGTGGTACAGAACGCTGAACGGATCCTCCAGCGGCGCCCCGGCCTGCGGCGCGAGCATCACCTGCTCGATGACCTGTTGCGCCTCGGGCCGCAGCACCAGCCAGGGACCTTGCAGGGTCGTCGGCGGGCCCAGCAGATAGCCGCTGCCATCGAGCAACGGCATGAACCCCATGGTGACGCCGCGCAGCCGCCGGTGCACGGCAAAGGTATTCACCGCTGCGCGCACCGTTCGATACCCCTCATGGGTGACATTGGCCTCATTGCGCAGGCTGCATTCCAGGGCCAGGCGACGCAGCTGCAGAGCCAACTGCCGGGTAAACAACGCCTGTGCCTGTTCCGCGTCAGCCTCCAGTGCGCCGGCGCCCCTGGATTTCTCGTGGAACCGCGCCAGCGCTTCCAGCCACTGGCTATAAGCCAAGCGGCCGGAGGACGAGGCGTTTTTCAGCCACGGCGGCAACTGCTGTTCCAGCTCGAAACGCAGGCTGTCTTGCTCCGCCTGCAGCCCGAGAAAATCGGCAAAACCAGATGCCCAGGCCAGTTGCCGATCCAACGCCGCCAACGAGGAAAACGCGTCGGGATCGATCCAGGCGATGCGCTGCAACGCCCCCTCCAATGCACCCAGGGCGTACCCTTCGAAGACGTTATGTTCAAGGCGCTCTGCCGGTTTCGGCGGCACCGAGGAGTGATCTTCAATGTCCAGGCCTCGAGCCACGGTGAACATCAGTGGCGCGTCGTTGCCATGGGTAATGGTCAGTGCCAGGCAACCGTGCCGGGTGGTGAGATAAACCTGCGGCGAACGCTCGCCAAGCTGCTGCTCGCGCTCGCCACTGTCGGGGTAGTCCAGGATCGCCTTGACCATTTCCCGCGAAGACGCGGTATTCAACGCCCTGCGAGCGGTGCGCAAACGCCGCTCCAGTTGCTGTGCCAGATGTCGCCAGCGGCTGAACCTGCGGGTATCGGCACCCGTGAAAAAAGCGATCAGGTGCTCGCAGTAGTGTTCGAGCACCCCCTGATAGTGCTGGTCGAGACGGGCTTGGGTAATCCCCAGCGATTGAAGCGTGGGGCGCAGGGCAAACAGTTGGCTGAGCTGCAGCATGAAAGGGTCGAACATGATCATTACCTTGGCAAACACAGGAAACGCCGGGCGCAGATTGCCGCCGGCCTTGCGTGCTCAAGGTAGGGACCCGCGTCCTTGCGGTGTCTGTAGTTAGTTGACACACCCCCAGGCCTTGCACAGACGCGCCAGCGCCAGGGCAATCCCCGCTTCCGGGACGGCAGCAAAGCCCAGCACCAGGCCGGCGCGCTGATCGTCGGGCGGGGCCGATTGCGCCAACCAGTAAGTGCTCAAGCCATTGATCTCGACATCCGCCGCGTGAGCTTGCGCGAGCAATTGCTGCTCACGGGCCAGGCTGTCCACGCGCACGGTCATATGCAGCCCCGCCGCTACACCAGGCAATGCACCCACACCCGGCAAATCGCGAGGCCAGCCCGCCAGCAAGGCGTTACGCCGGCTCAAGGCGGCGCGGCGCATGCGGCGAATGTGCCGCTGAAAATGCCCGGCCGCCATGAACTCGGCCATGACGGCCTGGGTGCTGACTTCCGAGTGGCGCATGTCCACCGCACGGCGTCGGGAGAAGGCATCCACCAGCCGCGCCGGCAGCACCAGGTAGCCCAGGCGCAACGCCGGAAAGGCCACTTTGCCGAACGTGCCGACATACAGCACTCGCCCGCTACGGTCCAACGCTGCCAGGGGCGACAGGGGCGCGCCGCTGTAGCGGTACTCGCCGTCGTAGTCGTCCTCGATGATCCAGCCGCCCGTGCGCTCGGCCCAGGCCAGCAGCTCCAGGCGCCGTGCCAGGCTCATCACCACGCCCAACGGGTATTGGTGGGACGGCGTGACATAGGCCAGGCGACAGTCACCAAGGGTGTTCAACACCTGGCAGTCGATGCCCTCACTGTCCACGGGCACACCGTGCAATCGCCCACCCGCCAAGGCAAACGCATGGCCTGCCGCGCGGTAGCCAGGATTTTCTATGGCCACCCCATCACCCGGCTCCACCAGCAACTGTGCACAAAGGCTGATTGCCTGCTGCGCGCCACTGGTGATCACAATTTGTTCAGCTGTGCACTGCATGCCGCGCGAGCTGCGTAAATAAGCGGCGATCAAACCGCGCAAACGCGCATCGCCTGCGGGGTCGCCATAGCAGAGCTGCTCAAGGTCGGGTTTACGCCAGAACGCCCCGTTCAGCTTGGCCCATACCTCGAACGGAAACAGGTCGAACGCCGGAACACCCACTCGAAATGCCCTTGGCGGCCCCAATGGGACCTGCGCCAAATGGTTATTTTTTATCCGAGCCAAACCCGCGCTGTGGATAACTTCGCTGTCCAGATCTTCCGGCAATTTTGCCCATTTTGTGGATAAGGCTGGGGATAAGCCTGTCGATAACCCTGTGGACAGTTTTGTGGATAGTTTTTTCGTGCTCGGCAATTGAGCTACATAGGTGCCATCACCGACCCGACTTTCGATAAACCCCTCGGCATACAGCTGGTCATAGGCGCGCACCACGCTGTTGCGGGAGATGGACAAGGCTGCCGCCAGATCACGGGTCGCAGGCAAACGTGTGCCGCTGACCAACCGCCCGTCCAACACGCGCTGGCGCAGGGCTTCATACAATTGGCGAGTCAGACCGTGGCGGCGATCCAGCTCGATCCCGGCGGGGTTGAAGGACAGCGGTGGCGTGATCGGCGACATATTGGACCTATGAAATTGGCCTTAGATGGCTCTTACAACGAACCATTAGCCTGCCTAGGATGCAGGCATTCGCCAAGGAATATTTCCATGTACACACCCCGCGCCTTTGCCCTCGACGACCTGCCCGAACTGCAGCAACTGATCCAGCACACCCGCCTGGCGCAGTTGGTGACCTTTGGTGAGCAAGGTCTGCAAGCCAGTCATTTGCCGCTGCTGCTCAACCCCGATGAGGGCCCGAACGGCACACTTTATGGCCACCTGGCCAAGGCCAATCCGCAGTGGAAAGACCTGCAGAACGGTAGCGATGCATTGGTGATTTTTGCGGGCGCCGAGGCCTACATCAGCCCGTCGTTCTACCCGGCCAAGGCCGAGCACGGCAAAGTGGTGCCCACCTGGAACTACATCGCCGTGCACGCCTACGGCAAAGCTGAGGTGTTTAGCGATGCCGAACGGTTGCTCGCAGTAGTCAGTGCGCTGACCGACCGCCATGAAGGCGGCCGCGCCCAACCATGGAAAGTCAGTGACGCCCCGGCCGACTACATCGACGGCATGCTCAAGGCCATCGTCGGTTTTGCCTTGCCGGTCGAACGCCTGATCGGCAAACGCAAACTCAGCCAGAACCGCAGCCCGGCCGACGTTGCCGGCGTACGCGAAGGCCTGGCCGCCTGCAGCGATGTGCGTGACCAGACCCTCGCACGCTTTATTCCCCAAGGAGTTTCAGAATGAGCCAGATCGACATCCGCCAAGTCACCGCCGCCGACCACGCGGCCTGGCTGCCACTGTGGCAGGCGTACTTGAAGTTCTACGAGACCGAACTGCCGGAGGCTGTGACCCAAAGCACCTGGCAGCGCCTGATCGACGCCCATGAGCCGACCCATTCGGCGCTCGCCTGGCAGGACGGCAAGGCGGTGGGCATGGTCAACTTCATTTACCACCGCTCCAATTGGAGCATCGAGAATTCCTGCTACCTGCAGGACCTGCTGGTGGAGCCGGCCCAGCGCGGCACCGGTGTGGGCCGCAAGCTGATCGAGTTCGTCTACGCCACCGCCAAGGCCGACGGCTGCTGCAAGGTGCATTGGTTGACCCACGAAACCAATGCCACGGCGATCCAGTTGTACGAACGCATCGCCGAACGCCCGGGTTTCATTCAATTTCGCAAAGGCCTTTAAGGAGCACAGCATGACCATTTCCCCCGCCGACTGGAAAGGCGTCCCGGCCCCTACCGTGCAACGGCTCGAAGGGCGCTTTATCCGCCTGGAAAAACTCGACCCTGCACGCCATGGCGATGACTTGTTCCAGGCCCTGCAAGGCCCCGGCGCCGACCCGAAACTGTGGGATTACCTGCCTTATGGCCCGTTCCCCGAGCGCGCCGCGTTTGATGCCTGGCTCGACAACCATGCCCAGCACGCCGACCCGTATTTCTTCAGCGTGATTGACCGCGCCACGGGCCAGGTGCAGGGCATCCTCAGCCTGATGTCCATCGTGCCGGCCCAGGGCCGCATCGAAATCGGCCACGTGACCTTCGGCGCACCCATGCAGCGCTCGCCAAAAAGCACCGAGGCGGTGTACCTGCTGGCCAAGCATGCGTTCGAACAGGGCTACCGTCGCCTGGAGTGGAAGTGCAACAACGGCAACGCCCGCTCCAAATATGCGGCCGAACGCTTGGGCTTCAGTTTTGAAGGGGTGTTCCGCCAGCACATGGTGGTCAAGGGCCAAAACCGCGATACGGCGTGGTATTCGATTATCGACTCGGAATGGCCCAAGGTGGGGGCGGGCTTTGAGGAATGGTTGTCGGAGGGGAATCAGAGGGGTGATGGCCAGCTGAAAACCTTGGCCGAGTGCCGGGCCTAGCGCCTTGTACGGTTCCCACAACAGTGGGAACCGTTCTGTCACACCTCCCGTCGTACCTTCACCACCCCCATTTTCAGCCCGAACGGCCTGAACACGGCATTCAGCGATTTCAGTGTCTGATTGCCTTCACCATGCTCAATATGCACCAAGGTGCGCACGGAGATTTTGCACATCCTGGCGAACTGGCTTTGGTGCAGCCCGGTGACTTCGGTGCGAAGACGGCGTACGGCCTCGCCCAACTCAAGTGTGCCCTGCGCCAAGCCCAGCTCAACGTCTTCAATGACCTGTGCACGCTGGTCAATGGAAATACTCATATCAAACCCCATTCAGCCAAACGCCGGTCCAGCTCACGCAGCGCGATACGAGGATGGTTCAAGGTGACCTCCGGCAGGCCGCTGGCGACAAGGATGTCGGGCAAGGCTCGCAGACGCTGCGCTTCTTCACGAAGGCGCTCGTAAACCAAGCCTGGGTCAACCACTGGCGAAAGCACGTTGCAAACGCCTCGCCAATCAATGTCCCCCGCAACTTCCAGTGCCCCCGGCCACTTCGTGGTACGGGTGATGCCTTCATCATCCATGACCATTGGGGCCAGGTCGTAGATAGGCGCAAGGCGCAAGCTGCCGGGGCCCCTGATAATGGAGGTATTGCGCCCATGGTTATCGGAGTTACCGAGGATTTTGTTCAGCAAATCACGACGCAGGTAATCGACGATAAGGTCCGTGATTTGCTCGCCCTGACCGGCGGTTTTCCAAAGACTGGCCAGCAGTTGCACAACGTTTACATGATCCATGGAACTGCCGGGCGCTGTATTGCCCGCCGCCGAATAAATCGACTCTACCGCAAAACGCTCTACGCCCTTGTCACTGACAGCACGATCAAATCGGTGCATCCACACACTGGGCTTGCTGGCTTCTTCCAACGCGAGCCCTTCTGCTGCAACCGTTTCAATGCCCAGCGCCTGCAATGCCTTGTAGAAGTGGTATTCGCTCCTGAGGATGTCCTGATCGCGCTGCAAGCCTTGGTTACGGGCGAACTTGATAAACCAGTGCTGGCTAACGTTTTCATCCTCCAGTACCGCATCGGGGTACAGCAGCCCGTCACGGCCTTGAGCAAGCAGCAATTTTGGGGCTTCACCACCCGCCCCCGTGGCGCCACCAATGGCAGCTCCCTGCTCATAAGCGTACTCAAGAAAGCGGTTATCGCGCTCAACGACCTCTTTGCGCGCAAAGCCGACGACAGGGCGACTTGCCTCTGCACGCACAGACTCCTTGATGCGCATATGGCCGATGGGCGCGGGCGTACTGCGCGCCAGCAGGAACAGGTCCGCGCTGAGGTTGTCAGGTTTTTCTGCGCCAATACGGTTCAGGAGAAAGCGTTTTGCAGCACCTGCCGGGGCAATGTCGTACAGGAACGCGGGCGCCTGATTGAGCGACTCCCGTCCCCAGGTGGGCGGTACTCGTACGCTGACCGCCGCGGAAAACAAAGTCTCAATGTAGTCCAGGTGATTCTCTAGATAGACGCTCTCGTAGGCGTAGCGACAAGGGCCGGCGAAACCGGCTTGTGGCTCGGTAAATTCCAGACTCATCGCGTCCTGCCAGACATCGGCATCGAACACCTGAAGCGTCAATTTGAACGTGGTTTCGATCTGCAATTTAATGCACCTTAAGTCATCAGGAGGGCAATTAATCTGCAATATAGTGCATAATTTCGAATGTCGCCGAGCAATTAGCGCAATATAATGCATGCGCATGCCCTTTATGGCATGGACTCAAGCAATAAACTGCAGATTTACTACCCGTCATCTCCCCGACACATTCCTGTAAACACCCTCCGCTATACAGGTCGACTCGTTTCTTATAACAAGGTCGTCCGTCATGCCCCCGTCACCCCACCGTCTTGCATTGGCCATCACTTTATTGGCTGGCAGCGGTTTCGTTGAAGCAGACCCTGCGCCGCCGAAGAACCTGCAAATCACTGCACCCACTACCACCGGGCAAACCCTGGGTGGCAGTGATGCGCTGACCACCTCGGCCACCGGCAGCATCACCACGTCCGGCGTGGCGGTGACCTTGAAGGACGGCACCAGCGGTGCAGGCGTGGTCATCACCAACGCGGGCAAGCTGGTGTCCAGCGGCGGCCGGGGTATCGACAGCTCGGGGACGATTACCGGGGCGCGCAACTACAGCATCTACAACCTTGCGGGCGGTGTGATCCAGGGCGCCAACGATGCGCTGCGCATCAACAGCAATTTCGCCAGCGGCACGCTGTTGATCGACAACAGTGGCACCATTCGCTCGGCCACCGGCCAAGGGCTGGACCTGGATGCGATTCGCAGCAACAACGTCGCCACCACCATTATCAACCGCGCAGGCGGGCTGATTCGCGGTGACGCCAGCGACGGCATGAAGACCGGGGCCAACGCCAGCATCACCAACTATGGCGAGATCTCCACCGGCGACACCTTTTCCCGCGATGATAAATTCGACGGCGTCGATATCGACTCCGCCACCGGCGTGACGGTGACCAACTACGGCCTGATTTCCGGCGGCCGCCACGGCATTACCACCGACCTGGGCGCCACGCTGACCAACTACGGCACGGTGATCGGCCGCAACGGTTCGGGCTTTGGCTCCGACGGCGACGGCACGGTGATCAACCATGGCACCATCACCGGCGCGTTTTCCGGGCTGCAACCGGACGGCGACGGCGATGGCGTGGACATCGACAAGATCGCTCACATCGAAAACTACGGCATCATCCAGGGCGTCGGCGCAGGTGGCGTCGACAAGAACGGCTTTGCCAACGGCAGCGAAGGCATCGCTCTGGGTGGCGGCACGGTGTACAACGCCAAGGGCGCGCTGGTCAGCGGCGCGAACAACGCGATCCTGGTGGACGACGGCAGTGACGGCCCGGGCCTGGCCGCCACCACCCTGGAAAACCATGGCGTCATCCAGGGCCTGAATGGCTTTGGCGTGAAGTTCGTCGGCAACTTTGCCGACACCGTGATCAACAGCGGCACCATCAGTGGCAGCAACGGCCTGGCCCTGGACCTGGGCGGCGGCGACGACAAACTGGTATTGCTGGCGGGCAGCCGGTTTGTCGGTACGGTCGATGGCGGCGCCGGCTATGACCGGGTCACGATGGATGACGCCGCAGGCGGCAGCTTGGGTGACAGCCGCAACTTCGAATGGCTGGACGTCAAGCGAGGCACCTGGACGCTCACCGGCAGCGGTGATTTCAGCGATGGCGGCGAGATTTTCAGCGGCGCCACACTGATCAACCAGGGCGGTATCGCGGGCAACGTGACGGTCGACGCTGGCGGCGTGTATGCCGGCAACGGCTCGGTAGGCGGCCTGACCGTCAACGGTACGCTGCAGGCCAATACTACCCAGGGCCCCATCACCATCACCCGCGACCTGGTCCTGGGCAGCAACTCGGTGTTGGCACTCAGTGGCAATTCACCGTGGCAAGGCCATTACACCTTGCTGCAAGCAGGCAACATCAACGGGCAGTTTGCGAAGGTCACCAGCGACTATGCCTTCCTGACCCCAACCCTGGACTACAGCGCCACCCAAGTCGGCCTGACCTACACCCGCAATGACGTCAGCTTCAACAGTTTCGCCAGCAGCGCCAACGGCAGCAGCGCCGCCGCTGGCCTGGCAGGCCTGGGCAAAGACAACGCGCTGTACAACGCCTTGATCACCACCACGGCCGCTACCGCTGGTGCGGCCATCGAGCAACTGGCCGGCAGCAGCACCGCCAACCTCACCAGCGCTACCCTCGGCGCGAGCGCCCAAGTGGGCGGCAGCATGCTCGCGGCGATGCACCAATTGGGCGGCGGCGCGGGGTTGCTGGTGGGGCTCGACAGCCGCGACACCCCCGTACTGGCGGCCACCGGTGTACCCGCTGCGGCGCGTAACCTCAACGACCCGAACGCTCGCGGCCGCCTGTGGCTGCAAGGCATCGGCAGCTACGGCAAGCTGGACGGCGAGCACGGCAACAGCGGGCTGACCCAACGCACCAAAGGCAGCGTTCTCGGCGCCGACTGGGCACTCGACAGCGACTGGCGCCTGGGTGTGCTGGGCGGCTACTCCAAGACCGACCTGGACACCACCGGCGTCGACGGCAGTGTCGACAGCTGGCACGCCGGCGTCTACGCCCTGCGCCAGAGCGGCCCCTTGGCCTTGCGCCTGGGCGCGGCCTACAGCGGGCACCAGGGTGACAGCAAACGCACGGTCGCCTTCAATGGGTTCAGCGACAAACCCAAAGGCGACTACGACGCCAACAGCCAACAAGCCTTTGCCGAACTGGGTTACGCCATGGGCAGCGGGCGCTTGAGCGCCGAACCGTTCGCCAACCTCGGCTACCAGCGTTACCACCGCGACAGCTACAACGAAAAAGGCGGCGCCGCCGCGCTGCATGTCGACGGCCAGACCCAGGACAACGTCAACAGCACCCTGGGCCTGCGCCTGGCACACCTGAGCCAGTTGGAAAACGGCATCAGCCTCACCCCACGGGTCAGCGCTGGCTGGAAGCACACCTACGGCGATGTCGACAGCAACACACGCCAAGCCTTTCTCGCGGGCGGCACCGCGTTCAATGTCGAAGGCAGCGCCCTGGACCGCGACAGCCTGCTGCTGGAAGCAGGCCTGGACGTCGGCTTGTCGGCCCGCCATACCCTGGGCCTGGGCTACAACGGCGAGATTGGCAGCAACAGCCGCAACCACGCCGTGATCGGACAATGGCAGATGAGTTTTTAATCGCTGCGCACGAGAGACGACTCCTGCAAACCAGGGGTCGATGACCTGACAGTTATCCCCCCGCCACCCCGCTAAATTCCCGACCTCATTCAACAGAGGTCGGGAATTCATGCCCCATATACCCCGTAGATCAGCATTCATCATCAGCCTTGTGGCTGCTGTCGGTTTTCAACTGGCGTATGCCCGTGGTGATATCGAATACCTGCCGTACTCGATCCAACCGTATGGCGCGCTTGATGAGTGGAACTATCCGCCTGAAGAGCCAGCGGCGCCTTTGGACAACTACCTTGCCCGGCAGGCCACCACCTACAACGGTTTGCAGGTGGCCCGGGTACTGGACCCGGCGCCGATTCGCCTGCTGGAGTCAGGCCAACTGACCTCCGAACAGCTCAAGGCCCTGCAAAAGTTGGACGATGCGCTCAAGAGACAACCGGGTGCCTATGGCGCAGCCCTGGAGCAACTGGCGGGCAGCCAACATGCCAACCTGGCCGCTGCCACCCAAAACACCACACAACAACTGAGCCACCGCTTGCTCACCACCCTGCGCGAATTGCCGACGGACGACGATGGCCACTTCTGGGTAAAAAACCTCGGCAATGAAGGCCGCCTCGACGGACAGCGCGACAGTGCTGGCTTGAAACAGGGCACACAAGGCCTGCTGTTGGGTGCGGATTGGGCATTGGACCATGCCTGGCGGGTCGGCCTGCTGGGCGCAAAGTCCACCCATCGCCTGGACGCCAAACGCTTCGCCGCCGAACTGGACAGCTGGCACCTAGGCGCCTACGCCGTACGCCAGGACGGCCCGCTGGCCGTACGCCTTGGCGCGATCTACAGCAACCATGCCGGGCAGAACAAACGTGCAGTCGAGATTCTGGGCTACAAGAACTCGCTCAAAGGCAATTACGACGCGACAAGCCAGACGGCCTTCGCCGAATTCGGCTATCAGCTGGGCCGTGGGGACTTCAGCCTTGAGCCGTTTGCCGGCCTTGGCTACCAGCGCTATCAACGCGACGGCTTCCAGGAGCATGGCGGGCTGACGGCGCTGAATGTCCGCGCCCAAACCCAGCAGAACGTCAACAGCACCCTCGGCCTGCGCCTGGCGAAGTCGTACCGGTTCGATAACCAGATGATCCTTACGCCGCATTTGAGCACCGGCTGGAAACACCTGTATGGCGATGTGGACAGTCGGGTACGCCAATCTTTCCGATATGGCGGCGGCACCATTGGCGACTTCACCGTCCAAGGCACATCTCTGGACCGCAACAGCCTCAACCTGCAGGCGGGGTTGGACCTGGCCCTGACGAACAACCATAGCATCGGCCTGGCCTACGCCAGCGAGTCCGGCACCCACAGCAGCAGCCAGAGCCTGACCGGGCAGTGGCGCATGCGGTTCTGACCCTCAAATCCCAGGCGAAAAAAAAGGGGGGCACCTGCCCCCCCGAGGATTAAGCGGTCGTGTCGAAGGCTGGATCAGCCTTCGATTTCAATCAGGATTTCACCCGGGTTGACCCGGTCGCCCTTGGCCACATGAACGGCGGTGACTTTGCCGGCGATGGCCGCCTGCACTTCGGTCTCCATCTTCATGGCTTCGGTGATCAGCACGGCCTGGCCGGCCTTGACCACGTCACCTTCCTTGACCAGCACGTCGACGATATTGCCCGGCATTGCCGTGCTGACGTGACCCGGCGCAGTGGCGTGCTTGCGCTTGCTGCCGCCGCTGCTGACGAACTCGTTGAGCGGTTCGAACACCACTTCTTCGGGCATGCCGTCGATGGACAGGTAGAAGTGACGCTTGCCTTCGGCCTTCACGCCAACACCGGTGATGTCCACGCGGTAGCTTTCACCGTGCACGTCGATGACGAACTCGGTCGGTACGCCTTCGCCACCCGGGCGAGCCACGCCGCCGGCTTCAGGAATCGGCAACAGCACTTCTGGCGCCAGGGTGCCCGCGTCGCGTTCTTCGAGGAACTTACGCCCGATGTCCGGGAACATGGCGTAGGTCAGCACGTCTTCTTCGGACTTGGCCAACGCGCCGATTTCGCCGCGCAGCTTGGTCATTTCCGGCTTGAGCAGGTCAGCCGGGCGCACGTCGATCACCTCTTCGCTGCCGATGGCCTGGCGCCGCAGTTTCTCGTTCACGGTGCCCGGCGCCTTGCCGTAGCCACCTTGCAGGTACAGCTTCACTTCGTTGGTGATGGTCTTGTAGCGCTCGCCGGCCAGCACGTTGAAGAACGCCTGGGTGCCGACGATCTGCGAGGTCGGCGTCACCAGCGGCGGGAAGCCGAGGTCTTCACGCACACGCGGGATCTCGGCCAGCACTTCGCTCATGCGGTTCAGTGCGCCCTGCTCTTTGAGCTGGTTGGCCAGGTTGGAAATCATCCCGCCCGGCACCTGATTGACTTGCACGCGGGTGTCGACGGCGGTGAATTCGCTTTCGAACTGGTGGTACTTCTTGCGCACGGCGTAGAAGTACAGGCCGATCTCTTGCAGCAGCTCCAGGTCGAGACCGGTGTCGAACTCGCTGCCTTTGAGGGCGGCGACCATCGACTCGGTACCCGGGTGGCTGGTGCCCCAGGCGAAGCTGGAGATGGCGGTGTCGATGTGGTCGGCACCGTTTTCAATGGCCTTGAGCTGGCACATCGCGGCCAGGCCAGCGGTGTCATGGGAGTGAATGAAAATCGGCAGGGTCTGCTCGGCTTTCAGCGCCTTGACCAGCTCGCCTGTGGCGTACGGGGTCAGCAGGCCAGCCATGTCCTTGATCGCAATGGAGTCGCAACCCATGGATTCCAGTTGCTTGGCCTGTGCCACGAACGCTTCGACTGTGTGCACCGGGCTGGTGGTGTAGGCGATGGTGCCCTGGGCATGTTTGCCGGCAGCCTTCACGGCTTCGATGGCCACGCGCAGGTTACGCACGTCATTCATCGCGTCAAAGATGCGGAACACGTCGATGCCATTCACGGCAGCCTTGGCGACGAAGGCTTTGACCACGTCGTCGCTGTAGTGGCGGTAGCCCAGCAGGTTCTGGCCACGCAGCAGCATTTGCAGGCGGGTGTTGGGCAACGCAGCGCGCAGTTTGCGCAGGCGCTCCCACGGGTCTTCTTTCAGGAAGCGCACGCAGGCGTCGAAGGTCGCGCCGCCCCAGACTTCCAGGGACCAGTAGCCGACTTTGTCGAGCTTGTCGCAGATCGGCAGCATGTCGTCGGTGCGCATGCGGGTCGCGAGCAACGATTGGTGAGCGTCGCGCAGGATGGTGTCGGTTACGAAGATTTTCTTGCTCATTATTCTTTTCCTCACAGGCCTGCGTGGGCGGCGATGGCGGCGGCGATGGCCAGGGCCAGCTCTTCGGGTTTGCGCTTGATCGAGTAGTTGGTCAGCTCAGGATGGCTTTCCACAAAGCTTGTATTGAACTGGCCGCTGCGGAATTCCGGGTTGCGCAGGATTTCCTGGTAGTAGGCGGCGGTGGTCTTCACGCCTTGCAGGCGCATGTCGTCCAGGGCACGCAGGCCACGGTCCATGGCTTCTTCCCAGGTCAACGCCCACACCACCAGTTTCAGGCACATGGAGTCGTAGAACGGTGGGATGGTGTAGCCGGTATAGATCGCCGTGTCGGTGCGCACGCCGGGGCCGCCGGGCGCGTAGTAGCGGGTGATCTTGCCGAAGCTCGGCAGGAAGTTGTTCTTCGGGTCTTCAGCGTTGATACGGAACTGCAACGCGAAACCACGGTGCTGGATGTCTTCCTGCTTGACCGACAGCGGCAGCCCCGACGCAATGCGGATCTGCTCACGCACGATGTCGATGCCGGTGATTTCCTCGGTGATGGTGTGCTCCACCTGCACCCGGGTGTTCATTTCCATGAAGTACACCTCGCCCTCGGCGAGCAGGAACTCCACGGTGCCGGCGTTCTCGTAGCCCACGGCCTTGGCCGCGCGCACCGACAGGTCGCCGATGTAGGCGCGCTGCTCGGGGGTCAGCTGGGGGCTTGGGGCGATTTCGATGAGTTTCTGGTTACGACGCTGGATCGAGCAATCGCGCTCGAACAGGTGCACCACGTTGCCAAAGCTGTCACCGAGGATCTGCGCCTCGATGTGCTTGGGGTTGACGATGCACTTTTCCAGGAACACTTCCGCCGAACCGAACGCCTTGGTGGCTTCGGAAATCACGCGGGGGAACGCTTGTTCGAGTTCTTCGCGGCTGTTGCAACGACGGATACCGCGCCCGCCACCACCGGAGGTGGCCTTGAGCATCACCGGGTAACCAATGCGGTCGCCTTCGGTCAGCGCTTCATGGATGTCGGCGACGTTGCCTTCGGTGCCGGGGGTGACCGGTACGCCGGCCTTGATCATGCTGCGGCGCGCCTCGGTCTTGTCGCCCATGCGGCGGATGACTTCGGCGGACGGACCAATGAACTTGATCCCACGTTCGGCACAGATGTCTGCCAGTTCGGCGTTTTCCGAGAGAAAACCATAGCCCGGGTGCAACGCGTCACAACCGGTTTCCACGGCCAGGTTCACCAGCTTGCGCGGGTTCAGGTAGCCGGCCAGTGGCTCGGCACCAATGCTGTGGGCTTCGTCGGCACGTTTGACGTGCAACGCATGGCGGTCGGCGTCGGAAAAGACCGCGACCGAGCGAATGCCCATCTCGGCGCAGGCACGCACGATTCGTACGGCAATTTCACCACGGTTGGCGATCAGGATCTTTTTTATCACTTGGAAATTCCCTTGAGCCGATTGCTGCGTTCTTCAACCCGCTAGACCCGGGTCGGTGCGTGACCAAATGTTTCATGACAGTCGCGAGACACACACTAAGCCGCGCAAGGGATTAACAAAAATCAATAATTATTGGGTCGCGCATAAGTAAAGACTTATAGTTGGCCGGACGGCCCAGGGCGAAAGGACAAAAATAATGCGTAAGTCATTGATGCGTATGACATTGCGTCAATTGCAGATCTTCAACGAAGTGTGTGATTTGCGCTCCTACAGCCGCGCCGCCGAGGAAATGTCCCTCACACAACCAGCCGTTAGCCTACAAATTCGCCAGCTGGAAGAGCTGATCGGCCAGCCGCTGTTCGACTACGTCGGCAAAAAGCTCTACATGACCGAAGCCGCCGAAGCGCTGCAACGGGCCAGCCGCGATATCTTCGGACGCCTGGAAAACCTCGATATGCAGCTCTCGGACATGCAAGGCTCGCTGCAAGGCCAGTTAAAGCTGGCGATTGAGTCCAGCGCCAAGTACTTCGTGCCGCACCTGTTTGCCGCCTTCAAGCGCCAGCATCCCGAGGTGCAATTGCACCTGACGGTGGTCAACCGCGCACAGGTGATCCGCAGGCTGTCGGACAACCGTGACGACCTGGTGATCATGTCCATGGTGCCCCAGGACATGGGCCTGGAATTCCTGCCCTTCCTCAACAACCCGATTGTCGCCGTGGCGCCACCGGACCACCCCTTGAGCCTGCAAGGCCCGTTGCGCCTGCAGGACCTGGAACCCTACACGCTGCTGCTGCGCGAGCCGGGCTCCGGTACGCGACTGGCGTGCGAGGAGTACTTCAAGGAGAAGCGCGTGCACTTCACCCAGACGGTGGAAGTGGCCTCGGCCGAGGCGCAGCGCGAATGTGTCTGTGCAGGCCTGGGCGTGGCCCTGCTGACGCGTCATGCGGTCAACATGGAGCTGGCCACCGGCGGGCTCAAGGAGCTGCCGGTGGAAGAACTGCCGCTGTACCGCAGTTGGTGCCTGGTGCAAGCCAAGGCCAAGCGCTTGTCACCGGTGGCCCATGCGTTCCTGGGCTTTATCCGCAGCGAACGGGCGCAGATCAGCGTGCTGGCTGAGCGTTTCGCTGGGCAGCCACGGGTGCCTGCCAGTGGAGTTCCGGGTAGTCACTGATGCTCTGGAGCAGTTGACGCTCTTCACAACGGTCTTCGATTGCGCGACGGAACGCCATGCGGCGCTGGTCTTCCTGCTGACGACGGGTCTTTACGGCGCTGTTGCTGTCTTCGTAGGGACGTGCCATTTGGAATCTCCCAATGCGAGTACGGGGAGTTCAGGATGGGCTTGGGGGGTTACGGTTTAGCGGCGCGGGGATGACAGGACGATGAATTCGGTGAATTCTCACCGATAACCTGTAGGAGCCGGCTTGCCGGCGATGGCGCCCTCAAGATCGCAATCGCCGGCAAGCCGGGCTCCTACAAGGGTCGTGTAAAGTCAGCAAGGGGTCGGATCAGTCGTCGAGGGCTTTGACGGACTTTGGCGACAACCGCAGGCTGCGCAAGCTGCGCTTCACGCTCTTGAGGTGGTTGACCAGGCTCGGCCCGCGCGCCATGGCCACGCCCATGGCCAGCACGTCGATCACCACCAGGTGGGCGATGCGCGAAGTCAGCGGCGTGTAGATTTCGGTGTCTTCATGCACGTCGATCGCCAGATTGACCGTGGACAGCTCCGCCAATGGCGTCTGGCTCGGGCACAGGGTGATCAGCGAAGCGCCGCTTTCACGCACCAGGTTGGCGGTGATCAGCAGGTCCTTGGAGCGACCGGACTGCGAAATGCAGATCGCCACATCCGTAGGCTTCAAGGTCACTGCCGACATCGCCTGCATATGCGGGTCGCTGTAGGCCGCTGCGGTGAGCAGCAGGCGGAAGAACTTGTGCTGGGCGTCGGCCGCCACGGCGCCGGAAGCACCGAAGCCATAGAACTCGACACGCTGGGCCTGGGACATGGCGGTCACGGCCTTTTGCAGCTCCACCGGGTCGAGCTTCTCGCGCACTTCCATGAGGGTGTGCAACGTGGTGTCGAAGATCTTCAGGCTGTAGTCGGCGACGGAGTCGTCTTCATGGATCGCAAATTGCCCGAAGCTCGCGCCCGCAGCCAGGCTCTGGGCCAGCTTGAGTTTCAGGTCCTGGAACCCGGAGCAGCCGATGGCGCGGCAAAAGCGCACGATGGTCGGCTCACTGATGCCCACGCTGTGGGCCAGGTCGGCCATGGAACTGTGCATCACGGCCGCAGGGTCAAGCAGCACGTGATCGGCAACCTTGAGTTCCGATTTGCGTAACAGGTGGCGCGACTGGGCGATATGTTGCAACAGGTTCAAAGGGCAGGACTCTTGTTATTGGCAGACGCCAGGGATGTAGCAAGCTTGTAGTTATACTACAAGAATTGCCGTTTTGCCCGCCCGATGCATCACTAAATCGCCCTGCTGCCCTCTGATTCAAAGGGCACAGGCTTTGTAGCCACAGGGGCGCGTCCTGCGTCCCTAAGGAAAATCTGCATTTTTACGTAACAAATCTGCCAGCCCTTGCGCCTGCATCGGCCGGCTGATCAGGTAGCCCTGCACTTCATCGCAGCGTTCCCCGCGCAGGAAATCCAGCTGCTGCTGATCTTCCACACCTTCGGCCACCACTTTGAGCGCCAATCCATGGGCCATGGCGATGATCGCCCGGGTGATCGCGGCGTCTTCGCGGCCCTGGCCAAGCCCACGGATGAAGGTCTGGTCGATCTTCACGTAGTCCACCGGGATGCGCTTGAGGTAACTGAGGGACGAATAGCCCGTGCCGAAGTCGTCAATCGCCAACTTCACCCCCAGGTCACGCAGCTGCTGGAAGGTGGCGATGATGTGCTCAACGCTGTCGAGCAACTGGCTTTCAGTCAGTTCCAGCTCCAGGTATTGCGGATCGAGGCCGGTTTCTTCGAGTACCTGGCGTACCAGGCTCACCAGTTTGCCCTGGCGCAATTGATGCACCGACAGGTTCACCGACACCCGGATCGGCGCCAGCCCCTGGCGCTGCCACTCGCACGCCTGCCAACAGGCCTGGCGCAACACGAACTCGCCCAGCGGCACGATCAGGCCAGTCTCCTCGGCCAGGCCGATGAAATCGCCCGGCGGCACCATGCCCCACTGTGGGTGCTCCCAGCGAATCAGCGCTTCGGCGGCATTCAGCTTGCCAGTGGCCAGGCACAGCTTGGGTTGGTAGAACACCGTGAGCTGGCGCTCGTCGATGGCCTTGCGCAGGTGGTTTTCCAGCTGCAAGCGTTCCAGGGTGCTGGCTTGCAGGCTGTCGGTGTAGAACTGGAAGTTATTGCCGCCCAAGTGCTTGGCGTGTTGCATGGCCATGTTCGATTGGCTGACCAACGCAGAAATTTCCCGCGCGTTATCCGGCAGCAAGCTGACGCCCATGGAGGCACTCACCACCAGCTCATGCCCTTCCACCGTTACCGGGACCCGCAACTTGGCCAGCAAGCGCGTGGCCACCCGCGCCAGGCTCGACAGGTTGCCATAGGCGTCAAACAGCACGGCGAATTCATCCCCGGACAGGCGCGCAATAGTGTCGGCTTCTGGCAGCGCATTGATCAGGCGACGGGACATCTTCTGCAGCAATTGGTCGGCCACTTCATGGCCCAGGCTGTCGTTGAGCAGCTTGAAGCGGTCCAGGTTGATATGCAGCAATGCCAAACTGCGCCCGCCCTGACGCACCCGCGCATGAGCCTCGCGCAAGCGCTCGCGAAACAGCGAGCGGTTGGCCAGGCCGGTCAGTTCGTCATAGTGGGTGAGGTAGCGCATGCGCTCTTCAGATTCACGACGGGCCGAGAGATCGGCGAAGAAGCCCACTATATGACTGACTTTTCCGCGAACATCGCGCACCACGTTCAGCTGCAGCCATTGTGGGTACAGCTCGCCGTTCTTACGGGTCTCCACCAACTCCCCTTGCCAGGTGCCATGGCTGAGCAATGCCTGGCGGATCACCGGAAAATGGCGGCGCGCATCGCGGCTGCTGGGCAGTTCGACGACGTTGCGACCGATCATGTCGTCGATATCAAAGCCGGTGACACGGCTGAAGGCCTGGTTCACGGCGATCAGCACGTAGTTGGGGTCGAGGATGACGATGCCTTCGCTGGCGGCCTCGAACACTGTCGACGCCAGGCGCTGCTGCTCTTCCAGGGCCTTGTCGGCACTGATATCGCGGCGCGTGCCCAGCATGCGCGTGACTCGTCCGCTGGGCGCACGCTCCACGGCGCGGCCACGGTCTTCGATCCATACCCAATGGCCATCACCGTGGCGCACGCGGTATTCGACCTGGTAGTCCTCGCTGCGCCCCTTGAGGTGCTCCACCAGCGCGCGCTTGAGCAATGGCAAGTCTTCGGGGTGCAGGCGCGGCTTGAGGTGGCTGAGCATCGCCGTGACGTATTCGGGCTCCAGGCCAAACAGCTCTTTAAGCTGGGTGTGATGGACTTCGTCGGTCTGCAGGTTCCAGTCCCACAGGCCCAGTTCGCTGGCTTGCAGCGCCATGGCCAGGCGCGCTTCGCTTTTGTTCAGGGCGAGGCTGGCGGCATCCAGTTCCTGGCTGCGTTGCGCCACGCGGTCTTGCAGGCCGATTTGCGCGTCACGCAGTTCCTGCTCGACCTGACGGCGCTGTTCCACTTCGCGCACCAGCTCCTGGTTCAGTTGCTCGCTGCGTTGCTGCGCCTGCTGCAGGTGTTCGATCAGCGCCTGGTTCTGGAAACGGCGTAGCAACCCACGCTGTATCAGGCGATTGACCTGCCACGCCACCACACTCAATGAGGCCAGCAGGATCAGGCCGAGCACGCCCCAGCCTTGCTGCTGCGGGGCGCCGTTCCAAAACAAGTAAAGGATGGCCGGTACAAGACACGGCACGGCAAAGGACAGGAATGCGGGCAGGCTCACGGCGTAGGCCACGCTGGCCGAGAGCGTCGCGGCGCCAATCAGGCCGAATACCCAGGCCTGTTGCATGAAGCTGTCCACCGGCACCAAGGCGATGGCTGCCGTGGCCAGGGTCAGGCCGCTGACCGCCGAACCGAGCATGAACATGCGCCGCCACACGGGCTGGGCCTGGCGGCTGGGCATGGCCGAATCAAAGGCTGCCACCTGGATCACGCGCATGGCCACCAGCGCGAGCAGCCACACCAACCAGATGCTGTCGAGCAGGTATTGCTTGGGGTTCCACAACAGCCAGGCGCAGACCAGGCCGTTGACCAGCATCAATAAGGTGGGCAGCAACGAGCCCTGATACAGCAGGCGTGTACGCTCGACCGCCATCTCTGTGGCGTAATGTTTACGGATGACCTGCGCGGGCGCCGCCGAGGGGCCGAACAGGTCGGTGCTGAGGGTCATAGGCAGTGTTCTTATAATGGTGAGCCCGAAACGTCGACGGAGCATACACAAGCACGCGCTTGGGCCAAACTGCTCCAAGTCATAAAAAACGCACGATAAACCGTCGCAAACCTTGGTGCCAGACAGCTTGAGCGAGACGCTGCGCGGGCTGTGGCCCATGACCGACCGGTCATCACCCCCGACAGAATGTTTCAGCCGCCCCGCTCACCCTTGCAGTTTTCCATCGACCACCCGGCATTGGGATTTGCCCCACTCCCCCCGGGGCCATAGAATGCGCCGATGCGCGATGATCTCTCCCTTTTGCTGAACTCCCTCAACGATGCCCAACGCCAGGCCGTAGCGGCCCCCGTTGGCCGTCAGTTGGTCCTGGCCGGTGCTGGCTCCGGTAAAACCCGAGTGCTGGTACACCGTATTGCCTGGTTGATCCAGGTCGAAAACGCGTCTCCGCATTCCATCCTGTCGGTGACGTTCACCAACAAGGCCGCTGCCGAGATGCGCCACCGCATCGAGCAGTTAATGGGCATCAGCCCGGCCGGCATGTGGGTGGGCACCTTCCACGGCCTGGCGCATCGCCTGTTGCGAGCGCACTGGCAGGAGGCGGGCCTGGCCCAGACCTTCCAGATTCTCGACAGCGACGACCAGCAACGCCTGGTCAAGCGCGTCATCCGTGAGCTGGGCCTGGATGAACAGCGCTGGCCGGCGCGTCAGGCGCAATGGTTTATCAACGGCCAGAAAGACGAAGGCCTGCGCCCGCAACATATCCAGGCCAGCGGCGATCTGTTCCTGGCCACCATGCGCAGCATTTATGAGGCGTATGAAGCCGCCTGCGTGCGCGCCGGTGTGATCGACTTCTCCGAGCTGCTGCTGCGCGCCCTCGACCTGTGGCGCGACAACCCGGGTTTGCTGGCGCACTACCAGAAACGCTTCCGCCACATCCTGGTGGACGAGTTCCAGGACACCAACGCCGTGCAGTACGCCTGGTTGCGCCTGCTGGCCAAAGGCGGCGACAGCCTGATGGTGGTGGGCGACGACGACCAGTCGATCTACGGCTGGCGTGGCGCGAAAATCGAGAACATCTACCAATATTCCGAAGATTTCCCGGACGCCGAGACCATTCGCCTGGAGCAGAACTACCGCTCCACCGCAGGCATCCTCAAGGCCGCCAACGCCTTGATCGCCAACAACACCGGGCGCCTGGGCAAAGAGCTGTGGACCGACGGCGGCGAAGGCGAAGCGATCAACCTGTACGCGGCCTTCAACGAGCACGATGAAGCGCGCTACGTGGTGGAAACCATCGAGAGCGCCCTGAAAACCGGCCTGGCACGCAGCGATATCGCAATCCTGTACCGCTCCAACGCCCAGTCGCGGGTGCTGGAAGAAGCCTTGCTGCGTGAGCGCATTCCGTACCGCATCTATGGCGGCCAGCGCTTCTTCGAACGCGCTGAAATCAAGAACGCCATGGCCTACCTGCGTTTGCTGGAAGGCCGTGGCAACGATGCGGCGCTGGAACGGGTGATCAACATCCCGGCCCGTGGCATCGGTGAAAAGACCGTTGAAGCGATCCGCGACCACGCACGCCACGCCGACGTGTCGATGTGGGAATCCATGCGTTTGCTCATCGCCAACAAAGGCCTGACCGGCCGTGCGGCGGGTGCGCTGGGTGTGTTTGTCGAGCTGATCGAGAACCTGGCGGCCAAGTGCGCGGAAATGCCCCTGCACCTGATGACCCAGACGGTGATCGAACAGTCCGGCCTGATCGCCTATCACGAAGCGGAAAAAGGCGAGAAAGGCCAGGCCCGGGTAGAAAACCTTGAGGAACTGGTCAGCGCCGCCCGCGCGTTCGAGAACACCGAGGAAGATGAAGAGCTGACCCCGCTCGCCGCGTTCCTCGGCCATGCCTCGCTGGAGGCCGGTGATACCCAGGCCGACGAGCATGAAGACAGCATCCAGCTGATGACCTTGCACAGTGCCAAGGGCCTGGAGTTCCCCTACGTGTTCCTGGTGGGCATGGAAGAAGGCCTGTTCCCCCACAAGATGAGCCTGGAAGAGCCCGGCCGCCTTGAGGAAGAACGCCGCCTGGCCTACGTGGGCATCACCCGCGCCATGCAGAACCTGGTGATGACCTACGCCGAGACCCGACGCTTGTATGGCAGCGAGACCTACAACAAGGTGTCGCGCTTCGTACGCGAAGTGCCGAAGGGGCTGATCCAGGAAGTGCGTTTGTCCAACAGCGTCAGCCGCCCGTTCGGCGGTGGCCAGCAGCAGAACGCCAGCACGCTGTTCGCCGGCTCCGAGATTCCGGAGACCCAGTTCAGCCTCGGCCAGCAGGTCAAGCATGCGATCTTCGGCGAAGGGGTCATCCTCAACTTCGAAGGTGCCGGCGCCCAGGCCCGGGTGCAGGTGAATTTCGCCGAAGGCAGCAAGTGGCTGATGATGGGTTACGCGAAGCTCGAAGCGATCTGAAATCCTCTGTAGGAGCCGGCTTGCCGGCGATGGCGTTCTCACGGGCGCCATCGCCGCGGTGCGACGATTCGACAAGCCGGCTCCTACAGGGATCAGCGTTGCGCCCTTGTTTTTCCCCCGCTCGGACCAATATCTGTAACTAGTCCTACAGACCCTTCGGAATCGGTCTTACGCAAAAGCCCGAAACACTCTGCCGCTAGCCACTGTCACTGCACCTGTGCAACATGGCGCGCGTGCAATCCACAAATGGGAATTCCCTTTATGAAACGTTTTCTTAGCATCGCCATGGCGTTGTGCATCGGCCTGACGATGAGCCTCGACGCCAACGCCAAACGCTTCGGTGGCGGCAAAAGCATGGGCTCGGCACCGACTCACCAGACCAGCCAAATGGCTCCATCTGCCGGTGGCATGGGCGGTGCAGCCGCTACCGCGGGCGCAGCCGGTGCTGCTGGCGCCGCTGCCAAGGCTGGCGGTGCTTCGCGCTGGTTGGGCCCTCTGGCCGGTATCGCGGCCGGTGGCCTGCTCGCGTCCATGTTCATGGGCGGCGGGTTCCAGGGCATGCAGATCTTCGACATCCTGATCATGGCGGTCATCGCCTTTGTGATCTTCCGCTTTATCGCCGCCCGTCGCCGCAAGCAGCAGGAGCACCTGGCTCCAGCCGGCGCGCCGATGCAGCGTGAAGTGTTCGAGCAAAAGCCTGCCATGGGCTCGATCTTCGGTGGTTCGGCAGCCCCTGCGGCTGCACGCCCGGTGATCAACGCACCGGCCTGGTTCAACGAAGAGCGTTTTGTCGAAGCGGCCCGCAACCACTTCCAGTCCCTGCAACAGCACTGGGACGCCAACGAAATGGACAAGATCGCCGAGTTCGTGACCCCGCAACTGCTGGAGTTCCTCAAGCGCGAACGCGCTGACCTGGGCGACGGCTTCCAGTCGACCTACATCGACGACCTGCGCGTACAGCTCGAAGGCGTGGACGATCGCGCCGACAAGACCATCGCCACCCTGACCTTCAGCGGTGTGTCGAAGACCTCGCGTTTCGACCAGGGCGAAGTGTTCAGCGAAAGCTGGAACATGGAACGCCCACAAGGCGAGAACCAGCCTTGGCTGGTCGCCGGTATCCGCCAGAACGGCTGATACCCGCACGCTTGAGCAAGCGGTAATAAAAACCCCGGACATGTTCCGGGGTTTTCTATTTCACGGTTGCACTTATAGCGAGCTACTGTATAAAACGCCCCTATAAACCGCGCCATCTAGCAAGAGGATCCCGGCCGTGGAAGAAATCATCGAACAATTGCGTGAAGCCAACGAACCGGTCCCGGTTCCTCTGGAACTGCCTGACGAAGACCTGCTGGTGGAAATCGAGGAACAACTGTTCATCGACATCCCGTTTGTCTTCCGTGAATTCCTGCTGACCGTCAGCGACGTGGTGTACGGCAGCCTGGAGCCGGTGACCGTCACCGACCCGCAATCCCACACCTACCTGCCGGACGTTGCTGCCAACGCCTGGGACGCCGGTGTCGACCGCAGCCTGATCCCGATCTGCCAGGACGGCGATGACTACTACTGCGTCGAAGAAGACGGCACCGTGGTGCTGTGGTCTGGCGAGGAAGAAATCGTTACCGAGGAAACCTGGGAATCGGTGTGGCACTGGGCGCGGGACGTCTGGCTGGAAAGCTGATCACACCGCGATCCCGTAGGAGCCGGCTTGCCGGCGATAGGATCGCAGCGGTGAACTTGATGCACCGCGGTGCCTGAATCGCCGGCAAGCCAGCTCCTACAAAAGCGATTAGTGCTCTGGCGTGTCCTTGTGGTTATCCAGCGTCTCCAGCAAAGCGACCTGCATCCGCGTATGCACCCGGATAAACCAGCGCCAGAGCACCGCCGCCACCGCTGCCGTGACCACGGCGATCAGCACCAGCAGCTTGTTGGTCGGCAGGATACTGGCCGACAACGCAGCCAATAGCAGGAAGATCACCAGCAGCGACAGGAGGGGGATCAGCTCCGCGATCACCCGCCGCACACGCTGGGTATGGCGCCCGGCCATTTCCGGCTTCACGCTCATCTCTGCCAGCAGCATCGACAGCGCCTTGAGCTTGCGGTATGCCGCAATCAGGAACGGCAGCGACAACAGCAACGCACCGCCCCAGATCAACGCCTTCTGCCAGCTCGGATCGCTGATCCAGCCCTCCAGATACCCACCGATACGCGCCGCGAAAAAGCTGCCGGCGAAGAAGATCGCCACCACCAACGCCAGGTTCACCCCCACTTGCAGGATGATCTTGCGGATCATCGAGGCCAGCATCGCGCCCTCGCCTTGGGGCTGAATGCTGCGCAGCCATTCGCCATACAGGCCAAACACCCGGCTCATGCGCTTGGGCATCACCGCCGCAATCTTCAATGACAAGGGGTCGGCGCCGCGAATCAGGTACGGCGTCAGCAGTGTGGTAATTGCCGAAACCGCCACCGCGACCGGGTAAAGGAAATCACTGGTCACCTGCAGGGTCATGCCCAGCGCGGCGATGATGAAGGAAAACTCGCCAATCTGTGACAGCCCCATGCCCACCCGCAGTGAGGTACGCCCGTCATTACCGGCGATAAACGCCCCCAACCCGCAGGACAACATCTTGCCGAGCACCACCGCCACCGTGATCACCGCGATTGGCCAGGCGTATTGCAGCAGGATCTGTGGGTCGATCATCAAGCCAATGGCCACAAAGAAGATGGCGCTGAACATGTCGCGAACCGGCTCGATCAGGCGCTCGATCTTAATCAGCTGGCGGGATTCGGCCATGATCGCACCGATCAGGAACGCGCCCAGCACCATGCTGTATTCCAGCTTCACCACCAACAGACAGAAGCCGAAACACAGGCCCAGTACGGTGATCAGCAACATCTCATTGCTTTCGAACTTGGCCACATAAGCCAAGAGGCGCGGCACCAGCAAAATGCCAATGACCAGGGCGACGATCATGAACAGCGACAGCTTGCCGACCGTGGAGAACACCTCGCCGGAGCTGACCGTGCCACTGACGGCAATGCTCGACAGCAAGGCGATGATGCCGATGCCGAGGATGTCCTCCACGATCAGCACGCCGAATATCAGCTGGGCGAAACGCTGGTTCTTCATCTTCAGGTCGTTGAGCGCCTTGACGATGATGGTGGTGGAAGAGATCGCCAGGATCGCGCCAAGGAACAGTGAGTCCATGGTGTTCCAGTCGAACCAGCGGCCGATCTCGTAGCCGATCCAGATCATCAGGATGATCTCGAGGAACGCTGCGATGAACGCCGTGGCGCCCACCTTGAACAGCTTGCGCAGGCTGAACTCCAGGCCCAGGCAGAACATCAGGAAGATCACGCCCAGTTCGGCCAGGGTCTTGATGGTGTCTTCGTCGTGGATCAGGCCGAACGGCGGGGTGTGAGGGCCGATGATGAAGCCGGCGACGATGTAGCCCAGCACCACCGGCTGCTTGAGGCGGTGGAACAGGATGGTGACCACCCCTGCCACCAGCATGATCACAGCCAAGTCCTGGATAAAGCTGATGGCGTGCATGGCGAGGGGCTCCTTGAGGGTACTGGCGCTTTTCCCACTTCCGCGCGCGCCGTTGAACAATCGCAATGCGCGGAAGGAAAAGTCGGCCTAAATCGTAAGAAATGCCCTGAGACGGGCTTTTGAAGGTTAACACCGCGACTTCCGGCAGAAAGCCGGTGCAATATATGGAAACAGAACGGTGCAGGCGTGACGACAACCCGCCCACCGGCGTCCGGTTATGGATGGCTCTGCAAAGATTCCAGCACCCGCAGAGGTGCCCCCCAACCAATGCCTACAACCCGTGAGTGTGCTATGGAACCCGGAAACGCCCAGCTGTCGATGACGGTACTGATGACCCCTGATATGGCCAACTTCTCAGGCAATGTCCACGGCGGCACCTTGCTCAAGTACCTCGACGAAGTGGCTTACGCCTGCGCCAGCCGTTATGCCGGTCGCTATGTGGTGACGCTGTCGGTAGACCAGGTGATTTTTCGCGAGCCGATCCATGTCGGCGAACTGGTGACCTTCCTCGCGTCAGTCAACTACACCGGCAACACCTCGATGGAGGTGGGCATCAAGGTGGTGACCGAGAACATCCGCGAACGCTCGGTGCGCCACACCAACAGCTGCTTCTTCACCATGGTGGCCGTGGACGACCAGCGCAAACCCGCCGCCGTCCCGCCGCTGCAGCCGCAGAACAGCGAAGACAAGCGCCGTTTCGTACAGGCCCAGCAGCGTCGGCAGATTCGCCAGGAATTGGAGAAGCGTTACCAGGAAATCAAGGACGACGCGCCGTAAGCCTCTTCGCCCGCCCTCAATAGCGCCAGCACTGGTCGTAGTGCGCGCACACGTCAAAGCGCTGGTCCAATTGGGCCATGCGCTCCATGTGAAGGTTGAGGGTCTCGACCATCATCGACTTGTCGGTGTCCTGGTAGTAGCGCTCCATGAATTTGTCGTTCGCCTTGACGCGTTCGGTGACAGCGCGGTCCGTGGGGTTCATCCACTGTTCCAGCACAGCGTCTTCGGTGCCACTCAGGCGCAGCCGATACACCTGCTCGTAAAGCGCCAGCGTGCGCGCCTTGCGGCCGGCCATTTCCTGACTGAACAGGACATAGTTCTGACGGTATTGCGTCCAATAGGCTTCAGGCGGGGTAAACGCACCCAGTTGCGCCTTGCGCTTGGCGATCACACCGTCGATCTCGTCCAGGGACGCTTGCAGGCGCCCCTGAGTGTCGGGCTCCATCAGCGTGATCAGTTGCAGGTTGGTGGACGTGATCGTGTTGATCAGGGCCGCGCGCTTGGGGGTTTCTGCGATTGACTTGCCGAAGACCGGACTTTGGCCCGTGCACGCCATCATCCCTTTATCAAAAATAGGCAGCGGAATGCGCTGGTCCTTGCCGTCAAAACGGGTCAGGCGCTGCAGCAGCGTGGTGCAGCTGCCGCCTCGCATATCGAAGGTCACTTCATACTCTTGCCCCGCCTTGGGCGTGAAGCTCACGGCCTTGCCACAGACGTAGCTGCCGCCGTTGGTGTTGATCATCAACATGACGTCTTTACCCGGCTCCAGCTTGACCTCCAACAGGCCCCTGGCCTTGGCGGGCGGAGGGACGATCATGTCGACACGCCGCTTGGTATCGACCAGCAGGAAGTTGTTGAGCATGCCAGTGTTGCGGCCCTGGCAATGCTGGGCGTCGTAGATGTCGAGGGTGCTGTTCGAGGTGTTGGAGACAAAGCGCAACTTGGCGGCATCGGGTGCCGTCGAGTCGGTGTAGGCACCGTTGACGCTGCAGCCTGTGAGCAATGACGTCAGGGCCAGGGCGGTGAGCGCCCGTGGCGATGGGAATACGGCTGGCATCGGTCTTCCTTGATTAGCACAGGGGACAAAGAGGCGGCCGATACTACCGGACGCCCTTTGCCTCGCTCAATCAGGAATACTCCTACAGCTCGATGGGCGTTGCTTCAAACCGTACGCGGGGATGGGCGATACGGTCCTGGGCGCGTACCAGCTCCAGCTCGTAACTGGCGCACGCCTGGGTTTCCAGCAGCACTTCATGCACTGCTGCTGCGGTGAACTCGAAGGCGGCCAACAGGCTGTCGCCCAGCAGCACCCGCGCCAGGAACAGCCCCGAGGTCAGGTCGCCCACGCCCACCGGCTGGCGCGGGAACGCCAACAGCGGCCGACGCAAATGCCAACTGCCTTCGGCGGTCACCAGCAACATCTCAAAACCTTCGGGCAACTTGCCTGGGTAATCCAGGTGCTTGACCAGCACCGCTTTGGGCCCGCGTGCCAGCAACGCCTTGGCCATGGCCAGGCAATCGAACAGCGATTGCGGCTTGCGACCGGCAAAGCTGTCGAGCTCCAGCTGGTTAGGGCACAGGAAATCGGCCATGGCCGCTGCTTCGTCCAGCAGGAAATCGCTGACTTCCTGCGGCACGATGCAGCCTTTTTCCGGATGGCCCATCACCGGGTCGCACAGGTACAGCGCCTTGGGGTTGATCGCCTTGATGCGTGCCACACCGCTGAGGATCGCCCGCCCCTGGTCTGCACTGCCCAGGTAGCCGGACAGTATGGCGTCGCAGTTGCCCAGCTCGCCGATGGCCGCAATGCCTTCGACCAGCGCCGGAATTTGCTGCGGCGCCAACACTTCGCCCGCCCACTGGCCATACTGGGTATGGTTGGAGAATTGCACCGTGTTCAGCGGCCAGACGTTCACCCCGACCCGTTGCATAGGGAATACGGCAGCGCTGTTTCCGGCGTGGCCAAAGACCACATGAGACTGGATCGCAAGCAGATGAGGTGTGCGTTTCATGCGGGAGATTTCCGTAAAGCCATTGAAATTCTGGCCGCGCAGTATGCGACTAAACGCAGCCTGTACGACAGACCGGCGACACAGTTAAGCTGCTCTCACTTTGTTGGAGTTTTTCGCATGCTGACCCTGGGAAACATCTTCGTGTTGATGCTGCTGGCGACCGGCGCTGCCTGGGTCTGGCACAACCACGGCCTGCGTGAGCGGGCGCTGGAGCGGGTCAAGCAGCATTGCGCCAAGCTCGACATCGAACTGCTCGACGGTGCCGTGGCGCTCAAGCGCATCGGTTTTGTGAAGGATGCCAACGGTCGGCGGCGCCTGGCACGCATCTACAATTTCGAGTTCACAGTGACCGGCGAAGCCCGCCATCCAGGGACCATCACCCAATTCGGCGCCCACAGCGCTCAAATCGAACTGGCACCCTACCCGTTCGAAATCAAGACCCCCCTGCCCAGCGCCGAAGTCATCGAGCTGAGCCAATGGCGTCAGGATCACGCCACCAAGAACCGTCACTGACGGCAGGCGGCCAGCGCAGCCTGCAGCGCCGCCACGTCCTGTGGTGCGCTGAAGATCAATTCGATACGCGAATCACGCCGCCACTCGCTGGGCTGCCAGGCGAGCGGGCTGTTATCCACAGCGTTGGCGCTGAGCCAGCCGTCCACGCTGTGGATAACCAGTTTGGCGCGGCGCCACTCAAGGCTGGTAAGCCAGCGATGCAGGTGTTGAACATCAAATTGCTGGCTTGGGTGCCAACGCCAGCCGATGCTCCAGCCGCCCTCTTGGGCCTGGCTCAAGCAGATGGGCAGCGCCGGGTCGCTCCAGAGAGCTGGCATCTGGGCCAAGCCTTGAGGTGCTTCGAAGTTATCCACGGCCGCGCTGGCCTTGGCGTGCAGGCCGGGCAAGTGCTCCAGCGGCAATTGCGCCTGGCGGGCCCAATACAGCGGTTTTTCGGGTAGCTGCCGTTCGATGGCCAGGCGTTGCTCGCCATCCAGCGACTCCTCTTTGTTCAACACCAGCAAGCCGGCACTGGCCAGCGCCTCACGCTGCGATTCGGGCAAGGGTTTGTCCGCCGCCAGCGCCTGGGCATCCAGCACCAGCACGCAGGGCTGAACCGCCAGCACGTTTTGCCACGGCGCTTCGCGCAATTGCTTGAGCAACTGTGCCGGATGGCCCAGGCCAGAGGGCTCGATAAACAGCCGATCCGGCTTGGCCTTACGCAGCAAGCGGCCCAGGCCTACCTGAAACGGCGCACCATTCACACAACACAGACAGCCGCCCGCCACTTCGCCCAAGGCGATGCCGTCGTCATCCTGGGTGAGCAAGGCCGCGTCCAGGCCGATCTGCCCGAACTCGTTGATCAACACCGCCCAGCGCTCGTTGGCCGGGCGTTGGGCGAGCAGGTGCTTGATCAGGCTGGTCTTGCCGGCGCCCAAAGGCCCGGCAATCACGTGGGTGGGAATGTTCTGCAACATGAAAGGTGTCATTCAGGCCGTGTAGAGCGTTTGATCCTACGCGGTTATGCCAGCCAATCCAGTGTCAGGATCAAACGACGCTCATCGGCCTTCAGCGCCGGTGAGCGATGGATCAAGCCATGGCCTTCATTACCATGCCATTTGGTGCCCTTGAGCAAGGCCACTTCACCGCAGTGGATCTGCTCGATACGGTCAGTGGGCTCGGCGTCGGGCTGGCTGAGCTGGCGGCGGTCCATCACGCCTTCGCGCAACCACTGGCTGCCGATGCCGGCATAGGTGGTGATCAGGCGCACCGGCACGTGGTCGACGTGAAAACGCGGGCACATGGCCTTGTCCAGCAACCTCAGACGCACGCCAATGCGCTTGGCGCCGAGCAAACAGGCGAAGGCACTGACCAACCAGGAGACATCGGCGATGAAGCCTTCGTAGCCTTCCAGATCGCGGCAACTGGACGCCAAACCTTGCAGGTTCGGCACTGCGTCCTCGTTGTTGAGCTCAATCACGAGGGATTCGGCCAAAGGCTCGTTCAGCGCCACCAGCAACGCCCCGAATTCGGCGATATGCAGGGGCAACTGGCGCTGCCACACGGCCAGGTTGACGCCGTCTTCCAGAATATCGGACAGGGCCAGCGGCGTTTCGCCGTGGCTCTGGCGGATCACGGGGCGCAGGGGGATAACCGGGGCAAGCATCAGGCGGCAGCCTCCTCATACCAAGGGCCAAAAGGGTCAGCCAGCAAGCGCCAGCCTTCGACGCCCAGCGCCATTTCTTCATCGTTGAGCAGGCAGGCATCCAGCTCTGCGCGCATTTGGTCGAAGTCGATGTTTTGCCCGATAAACACCAGCTCCTGGCGGCAGTCACCGGTGCTCAACTGCCAGTTGCCCATGATGGCCGCGATGCTTTCTTCGTCTTGGGGCCACTGGCTTTTTGGCACAAAACGCCACCAACGCCCGGCAAAACCATGGCGCATCAAGCCACCGGCCTGGGACCAGCTGCCCGCGTCCCGATGCTTGCTGGCCAGCCAGAAAAAGCCCTTGGAGCGCAGCAATTTGCCGTTCACCCACGGGCGGTCGATGAAGTCGAAGAAGCGCTGTGGGTGGAAGGGGCGGCGCGCGCGGTAAGCGGTGGACGCGATGCCATATTCTTCGGTTTCCGGCACGTGCTCGCCGCGCAACTCCTGCAGCCAGCCCGGGGCCTGGGCGGCGCGTTCGAAGTCAAAGCGGCCGGTGTTGAGGATCTTGTTCAGCGGCACTTCACCCATGACCATCGGGATGATTTCGGCCTGGGCATTCAGGCGTTCAAGGATCACCATCAGCTCTTCGCGCTCGCGGCGGCTGATGAGGTCGATCTTGCTGATCAGGATGACGTCAGCAAATTCGATCTGCTCGATCAGCAGGTCGGTGATGGAACGTTCGTCGTCCTCCCCCAGGGTTTCACCCCGTGAGGCCAGGCTTTCGGCGGCCTGGTAGTCGAGCAGGAAGTTCATGCCGTCGACCACCGTGACCATGGTGTCCAGGCGGGCGATGTCGGCCAGGCTCTGCTCGTTTTCGTCGCGAAAGGTAAATGTCTCGGCCACGGGCAAAGGCTCGGAGATGCCGGTGGATTCGATCAACAGGTAATCGAACCGACCTTCCTTGGCGAGTTTTCCAACTTCTTCCAGCAAGTCTTCACGCAAGGTGCAGCAGATGCAGCCGTTGCTCATCTCCACCAGCTTCTCTTCGGCGCGGTTGAGGGTGACGTCGCGCTGTACCTCGCTGCCGTCGATGTTGATTTCGCTCATGTCATTGACGATTACCGCCACCCGCAGGTTTTCGCGGTTGCGCAGGACATAGTTGAGCAGCGTACTTTTGCCGGCGCCGAGAAAGCCGGATAACACGGTAACGGGAAGGCGGTTGGTCATCAGGTGGTCCTCATCAGGGGTGGCCGGTCAAATCGCCCGTTTGTGGCGTTCGCGCAGCTCTTCACGTTCTTTGGCTTCGATACACAAGGTGGCGGTAGGACGCAGCAGCAGGCGCTGTAGGCCGATGGGCTCGCCGGTTTCACGGCACCAGCCGTATTCGCCGCGCGCCAGCAGTTCGAGGGCGTCGTCGATCTTGTCCAACAGCTTCTTTTCCCGCTCGAGCAGGCGCAGTTGCCACTGGCGCTGTTCTTCGGCGCTGCCTACGTCAGCCGGGTCGCTGTTGGTTTCTTGCTCACGCAGGACGAGGAACTCGGCGTCGATACGCACTTGCAGCTCATTGCGCTGAACCAACAGCAGTTCTCGGAAGAAGCCTTGCTGGGCTTCATTCATGTATTCGGCGGCGGGTTGGGCCAGGAGGTCTTGTTCAGTCATGGGAAGCGGTTCACGGGTCAGGCTGTTTTTTAATGTTATAGTATAACAATACAAATAAGCCAATCCCCCTTGCTCGTCGCGACGAAGGGCGCAATGCTTGACCACCCTCTGCCCCTGAGAAAACCTATGAAATCCCTGGTGTGCGCCCTGTTATTGGCAGCGGCAGGATCGGCCTGCGCCCAGCCACCGAGCCTGTTGGCCAACTGCACGCGCAGCGCCAACCTGCTGGCGTGTGTGGACCCATTGGGGAATGCCTACAGCGTGGCGACGGCGGGCAGCACCACGTACTTGCGGGGGTTTGAAGTGATCGGCAAACGCTATTGGGCACAGACCAACAGCCGCTATGGGCAACTGACGTTCTTTACCGGGCTGGCTTCCGATGGTGAGGCGTGGGTCGGCTACACGCGCCGCGTGGGCTGGACCACCCTCAACCGGTTCTCCAGTTCAGGGGGCGCCAGCGCCAAGTTCACGTGCAGCCGTATCACCGGCTGTTAGACCTGGCCGTTCTTCTGCTCCTGGACCCAGGCCATGTAGCTGTTCATCGGTGGGTTCTTCTGGAAGTAACTTTTCAGACCTTCGAACAGGCCATCGGCCACAGCCTGCTGATGACGCGCCGTCACCAGCCGCTGGGCGTCCTGGGTGTTGGAGATAAACCCGGTCTCCACCAAAATCGACGGCACATCAGGTGACTTGAGCACCGCAAAACCTGCCTGTTCCACGCGCTTCTGGTGCAGCGTGGTGATGCTTTGCAGGCTGCCCAATACCGAGCTGCCCAATTGAAGGCTGGAAGCGATGGTGGCGTTCATCGACATATCGAGAATCACACCGGCCAACATCGGATCTTTGTCTTTCAAGTTGAGCAAGGTGGTAGCGCCCAACAAGTCCGCGCCGTTTTCACGCTGCGCCATGAAACGCGCGGTAGCCGAAGTTGCTCCGCCTTCTGACAGCGCATAGACCGAGGCGCCCGAAGCCGTGAGCCGTGGTGCAGCATCGGCGTGTACCGAAATGAACATATCCGCCTTGTGCTGACGCGCAATGTCCACGCGCTTGCGCAACGGCACGAAGAAGTCGTCGTTGCGCACCAGCTTCACGTCAAAGCCCTTCTCGCGCTTCAAACGCTTGGCCAGCAACTGGGCGATCGACAACACCACATCTTTTTCGCGCTGGCCTTTGGAACCGATGGCGCCGGGGTCTTTGCCGCCGTGGCCAGGGTCGACCACCACAATAATGTCGCGCTTGGGGTGGGCTTTATCCACCGGAGCGGCCAGCGGCGCCGGCTCAGCGGCGATCTGGCGCGGAGCGTGGGTGGCGCTGGTCAAGTCCAGCACCAGGCGGTGGCCTTGGCCGTCCTGAGGCGGCAGCAAGAAGCTGTTGAGCTGCATCGGCGCGGCCAGGTCCAGCACGATCCGCGTGTCGCCCTTGCCGAAATGCCCGGAGCGAATCGACGTGATCCCGCTGTTCTTCAACGCCAGTTGAGAAAAATCACCGGTGAGCCCGGCGCCGCTCAAATCGATGATCAAGCGTTCAGGCGATGTCAGGGAAAAGGTCTTGTATTGCACCGGGCCGCTGAGGTCGAACACCAGCCGTAGCTTGTCGTCCGAACGCCACAGGCGTGCATTACGGATCTGCGTGGCGTAGGCCCCCAACGGCAACGTGAACAGGGGACTGACCAGCAGCAGGTTAAGAAGCTGACGTCTGTGCATGACATATACCGCGAATAAAGGAGCGTCCCTGCTCGATATGACTGAAGAAAGGCTGGAGCAGAAAAATCATCGTCGACTCAATAGTTATAATATAACATGTCTTTTTATTTCCAACGATGGACCTGCTCATGAATGCGCTGACTCTGCCGGATATCGCCGCGCAGGCTTCACGCCAAGCCTTGCCACTCGACTGGGTGGGCATGTGCGGCATTGCCCTGCCGATTCTCATCGACGGCCAGCGTCTGACGGCCACCGCCGATGCCGGCGTAAGCCTGGACGACGGTGAGGCCCGTGGCATTCATATGTCACGCCTGTACCTGGCCCTGGAAATGCTCGACCAACAGCCCCTTACGCCTGCGCTTCTGCATACTCTACTTGAGCGCTTTCTTGAGAGTCATGAAGGTTTATCTAAGAACGCCTACCTGCGTATCCACACCGATTTGCTGCTCAAACGGCCGGCGCTGGTCAGCCCGCTGGCCGGCTGGAAAGGCTATCCGGTGAGCATCGAAGCGCGCCTGGAAAACCAGATGTTCCACGTGGAACTAAAAATTGACGTTACTTACTCGTCAACCTGCCCTTGCTCCGCCGCGCTCGCCAGGCAGCTGATTCAGCAGCAATTTCTTGAAGATTTCGCCAATACGCCGCTACAACACGAGGACGTGCTGACCTGGCTCGGCAGCGCCAACGGCATCGTCGCCACACCTCACAGCCAGCGCAGCAGCGCGCAGCTTTCCATCCAGCTGGATGAAACCCAGCCAGGTTTTCCCCTGACTGACCTGATCAACAACGTCGAGGCCGCTCTCGGCACCGCTGTGCAAACCGCAGTAAAACGTGCGGACGAACAAGCCTTCGCGCTGGCCAACGGGCAGAACCTGATGTTCTGCGAAGACGCCGCCCGCCGCCTGAACCTCGCCTTGAAACGCTCGGATGCCGTCAAAGCCTTCCACCTGAAAGTGATCCACGCCGAAAGCCTGCACGCGCACGATGCCGTGGCTGAAAGCCGCTGGACGAGACACTCTGCATGATCACCTGCACCGCTTTGCGCTGGGGCGCTCCTGGCCAACCGCTGACGCCCGCCATTGATCTCACCTTGGAGAAAGGCAGCCTCACCGGCGTGATCGGCGCCAACGGCACCGGCAAAAGCAGCCTGCTCAAAGTCATCGCCGGCCTGCAAAAGCCACTGGCAGGGAAAGTCACCGTGGATGTTCCACGCCGTGGTGGCTTGTCGTTCCTGCCCCAGCAACAACACCTCGACCGCCAGTTCCCTATCAGCCTGCAAGAGCTGGTGGCCGCTGGCTTCTGGGGCACCAAGCTGACCCCGGAGCAGCGCAACCAGCGCCTACAAGCGGTGCTGGAAGACTGGTGCCTCAGCGGCCTCGAACATCGCCCATTAATGGCGTTATCGGGTGGCGAACTGCAACGCGCCCTGCTCGCCCGCATGAGCCTGGCCGAAGCGCCGGTATTGCTGCTGGATGAGCCCCACGCCGCCCTCGATGAAGAAGGCCAGGCCCTGTGCTGGAAACACGTACACGCCTGGCACGATCAAGGCCGCACCGTGGTGATCGTGTGCCATGACCTCGCCTCCGTGCGCCATCACACCCAGCAAGTGGTTCAAATCAAAAGCACCGGCTGCGTGTTCGGCCCAAGCAAAGAACTGATTCGCCCGCAACCGCACATGCAGGTGGCCTGATGCACTTCGCCGCCCACCTGTGGATGCCGTTCTTCGATTTCGTCTTTATGCGCCGCGCCCTGATCGGCGGCCTGGTGCTCGCCTGCAGCACCGCGCCACTCGGCGTGTTCCTGATCCTGCGCCGCATGAGCCTGATCGGCGACGCCGTGGCCCACGGCATCCTGCCCGGTGCCGCACTGGGCTTCTGGTTCGCCGGGCTCAGTCTGCCCGCCCTGACCATCGGCGGCCTCGGTGCCGGCCTGGGCATGGCCGGGCTCTCGGCATGGATCACCCGCCGCACCGGGCTGCGTGAAGACGCCAGCCTCGCCGCCATCTACCCCATTTCCCTCGCGGCCGGCGTGCTCATCCTTGGCATCGCCGGCAAGCGCCTGGACCTGCTTCACCTGCTGTTCGGCTCTGCCCTGGCCGTGGACGAAACCACCCTCACCGGCATGTTGTGGGTCTCCGGGTTCAGCCTGATCGCCATGGCGGTGATCTACAAACCGCTGCTGCTGGACACCCTCGACCCGCTGTTCCTGCAAACCGTCAGCCGCCTGGGCCCGCTGGCTCATGGGTTGTTCCTGACCCTGGTGGTGCTGAACCTGGTGATCGGCTTCCAGGCCATCGGCGCCTTGATGGTCGTGGGTTTGATGATGTTGCCGGCCATTGCTTCACGCTTCTGGAGCCGGCGCCTGCCGGTGTTGATCGCGGTATCGGCGGTGCTGGGATGCCTGTCGGTGTGGTTCGGTTTGTTGCTGTCGTTCTACTACTCACTGCCCAGCGGCCCGGCCATCGTGCTGGTGGCTGGCATTGGGTACCTGCTGTCTGTGGTTTTCGGTCCGGTGCACGGCTTGCTGCGCCGTCCGCCCTCTCTTACATCCCAATGAGGTGTTTCCCGATGCGCGCTTTACTCGTGCTGTTCAGTCTGCTGCTGCCGTTGTCGATGGCCCAGGCCGCCGACAAACTCCAGGTGGTTACCAGCTTCAGTATTCTCGATGACATCACCCACCAGATCGGTGGCGATCACATCCAGATCAGCAACATGGTCGGCCCCGATTCCGACGCCCACACCTATGAACCCACCCCGGACGACGCCAAGGCGTTGCTCAAGGCCAAAGTCATCATCAAGAATGGCCTGGGCTTCGAGCCCTGGCTGGACCGCCTGGTGACCAGCACCGAAACCAAGGCCACCGTGGTCACTGCCAGCAAAGGCGTGATCTCCCACACCATGGAAGAAGACGGCGAAACCATCCCCGACCCGCACGCCTGGCACAACCTGGCCAACGCCGAAATCTACGTGAACAACATCACCAAAGCGCTGGTGGCTGCCGACCCGGCCAACAAGACGGACTACCTGCGCAACAGCCAGGCCTACCTGAAGGAAATCTACCGCCTGCTCGCCGAAGCCAAGACCAAGTTCGGCGCGCTGCCACCGGGCAACCGCCGCATCGTGACCTCCCATGACGCCTTCGGTTACCTGGGCCAGGCCTATGGCATTGAGTTCCTCGCGCCACAAGGCCTGTCCACCGAGCGTGAACCGTCGGCTGCCGAAGTCGCCGCACTGATCACTCAGATCCGCAAGGACAAGGTCAAAGCCGTGTTCATGGAAAACATCAAGGACTCGCGCCTGCTCAAGCAGATCGCTGACGAAAGCGGCGCGCAGATCGGCGGCACGCTGTACTCCGACGCTCTCGCCGCCGAAGGCCCGGCCAGCACCTTCACCGGGCTGTTCGAATACAACCTCAACACCCTGTGCGCAGCCCTGAGCAAGCCATGACCTTGAGCATGCTCGATCTGGAAGAGGCTGCCCTGGGCAGCCGCTTTCCACTCGAACCGGTGCTCGACGCCCTGCCGTGGAACAGCGATGGCCTGATTGCCGCCATTGCCCAGCAACACGGCAGCGGCGAGGTGTTGATGCTGGCTTGGATGAACCGCCAGGCCCTCACAGAAACCCTGGCTACCGGGCAAGTCTGCTACTGGTCCCGCTCGCGCCAGCACTTGTGGCGCAAGGGCGAAAGCTCGGGCCACTGGCAGCAACTGGTGGAGGCACGCCTGGATTGCGACGGCGACGCCGTGCTGCTAATCGTCGACCAGCAAGGCCCGGCGTGCCATACCGGCCGCCCCACCTGTTTCTACAACGCCATTGACGGCGACCACGTCCACATCATTACGGAGCCCGTTGCATGATCCGCAAGAACCCCTCCGGCGACCTGCCGGTCATTGCCGAATCGGCCTACGTCGACAAGACCGCAATCATCTGCGGCAAGGTCATCATCGGCGAGAACGTCTTCGTCGGCCCCTACGCCGTGATTCGCGCCGACGAAGTCGACGCCTCCGGTGCGATGGACCCCATCACCATCGGCGCCAACTCCAACATCCAGGACGGCGTGGTCATCCACTCCAAATCCGGCGCGGCGGTGACCATTGGCGAATTCACCTCCATCGCGCACCGCTCCATCGTCCATGGCCCCTGCACGGTCGGCGATCGCGTCTTCATCGGCTTCAACAGTGTGCTGTTCAACTGCGCCGTCGGCGATGGTTGCGTGGTGCGCCACAACTCGGTGGTCGACGGCCGCGACTTGCCTGCCGCCTTCTACGTACCGTCCACCACACGCATTGGGCCCAATACGGACCTGTCGCAATTCCCGCCGGTGAGTGTCAGCGCCTCGGAGTTTTCCGAAGACGTGGCACGCACCAACGTCGATTTGGTACGCGGCTACAAAGCCCTGCAAAACGAGTTCTGACCATGAGCCGCCTGCTAATCCGCAACGCCCGCCTGGTAAACGAAGGCCTGGAATTCGACGCCGATGTGCTGGTTGCCAATGGCCGAATCGAGAAGATTGCCAGCAGCCTCGAAGGCTACAACGAACCGGTGGAAATCGACGCCCAAGGCCAGTGGCTGCTGCCGGGCATGATCGATGACCAAGTGCACTTTCGTGAGCCTGGCGCGCCGGACAAAGGCAGTTTTTATAGCGAATCGCGCGCGGCCGTGGCCGGTGGCATCACCAGCTTCATGGACATGCCCAACACCCACCCGGCCACCCTGAACCTGGAAGCGCTGGCCGACAAGAAGCGTCGCGCCGCCCTGCATTCGGTGGCCAACTACGGCTTCCACTTCGGGGTGAGCAACGACAACCTGGACACCGTCGCCGCCCTCGACCCACGGGAAGTGGCCGGCGTCAAAGTGTTCATGGGCGCGTCCACCGGCAACATGCTGGTGGACGACCCGCGAATACTGGAGCGCCTGTTTGCCGAAGTGCCGACCATCTTGCTGGCCCACTGCGAGCACACGCCGAGCATCCTGGCCAACGAGCAACGCCTGCGCGAACGCTTTGGCGATCACATCCCCGCCGTCGCCCACCCGCTGATCCGCGATGCCCAAGCCTGTTATCGCTCGTCATCCTTTGCGGTGGAATTGGCCCAGCGCCACGGCACGCGCCTGCACGTGTTGCACCTGACCACCGCCCGTGAGCTGGAACTGTTCGAAGACAAACCGCTGGCCGAGAAACGCATCACCGCCGAGGTGTGCCTGCACCACTTGTTGTTCGATGACCGCGACTATCACCGCCTCGGCCATCAGATCAAATGCAACCCGGCGATCAAGACCCGCGCCGACCGCGACGCCCTGCGCCTGGCCTTGTTGAGTGATCGTCTGGACGTGATCGGCAGTGACCATGCACCGCACACCTGGGCGCAGAAACAGTTGGGTTATCGCGAAGCGCCGTCCGGGCTGCCACTGGTGCAACACGCATTGCCGGCGTTGTTGGAACTGGTGGCTGACGGGCATCTGCCACTGACCACGCTGGTGGCGAAGACCAGCCATCGCGTGGCCGATCTGTTCGCCATTCCTGATCGGGGCTATTTGCGTGAAGGCTATTGGGCCGACCTGGTGCTGATCCAGCCCGAGCCCCAAGGCAAGCCCGTCAGCAGCCAGCCGATCCTGGCGCGCTGCGGCTGGACGCCTTTTGCCGAGCGCAGCTTCCGGCACAGCGTCAGCACCACGCTGGTGTCAGGCCACCTGGCGTGGCACAACGGCCAGGTGGTCGACAGTTGCCAGGGCTTGCCCCTGCATTTTCTGCGTTAAGCGCGGGGCTTGACCGTACCGCAATCGTTGCCCAGCCATTGGGCATGGCTGTCGAGGCTGCCCTTCTGCTGGATGCCGGTGGCATTGAAGGTACCGTTGACGGTGGTGGTGAATTCTTTCTGGCTCTGGAAGGTCGCGACGCCAGTGCCTTGGGCTTTCGGGCAACTGAAACGGAATTTCCACTGGTTGCCGGTCTTGTCGGTCACTTCCTGTTTGCAGCCCGATTGCGGGTCGGTCAGGGGGATCGAGTCCGAGGCGACCTGAGCCGGTGTAAGGCACACCTGCACGCCTTTACCGGCCATAGTGATGCCCTGCTTTTCCAGCATGGCGCGCTGTTCAGGGGTCATCTGTTGCTTGAGCTGGCCGAGGATCAGAGAAAGATCCGGCAGGTCCTGGTTGTCCACTTTCATGTTGCTGGTGGTCAATTCCCACAAGCCCGGCGCCAGCATCTGCGCCTGCGCCGCCACAGGCAGCGACAAACCAGTAACCATGGCTAAACAGAGCAAACGAGCATTCATCGGGTAACTCCTGGGTAATGTTGGGCGTTAGACGCCGCAAAGCCGCCAGTGTTGCACGGCAAATAAAATAGCGACATTCACAGCCGTTCATGGTCTGTTAGGCACTGGACTGTCAGGAGTCATGTCGTTCATGGATTTTTTTGGCCCGCACCTGCTCGCCTACTTCATCGCCACGCTGCACTTTCTCGGGACACTCGCCGCGATCCACGCGGTGCTGACCGTCAGGACCGCCCAAGGCTCGATCGCCTGGGCCTTGTCGTTGATGTTCATGCCCTACCTGACGCTGATCCCCTACCTGATCTTCGGCCGCAGCACCTTCGACGCCTACATCCAGGCCCGTCGCCAGGCCAACCAGGAAATGCACACCGCCATCACCGAATTGAACTGGCGCCCCTGGGTCGAGGAAGCCCTCGCTGCGCGCAATTCCAGCGCCTACGCGTCCCTGCGCGCCATGCCCAAGCTGGGGCGCATGCCGCGCCTGGCCAACAATGAAGTGCGCTTGCTGATCAATGGCGATGCCACGTTCAGCGCGATCTTCGAAGCCATTGGCAACGCCAAAACCGCTGTGCTGTTCCAGTTTTTCATCATTCACGACGATGAGCTCGGCCGCCAACTCCACGCCCTGCTCAAGAAAAAGGCGGCCGAAGGCGTGGCCATTTATGTGCTCTACGACCGCATCGGCAGCCATGCCCTGCCCCATCGTTACGTGCAGTCACTGCGTGATGCCGGCGTACAGGTCAAGGCGTTCGCTACCCGCAGCGGCTGGCTCAATCGGTTCCAGGTCAATTTCCGTAACCACCGCAAAATCGTGGTGGTGGACGGTATAACCGGGTTCGTCGGCGGGCATAACGTGGGCGATGAATACCTGGGCAAAAAACCGCCACTAGCGCCCTGGCGCGATACCCATGTGCAGGTGACCGGTCCGGTGGTCGCATGCTTGCAGGAGTCGTTTGCCGAAGACTGGTTCTGGGCCGCGCGGGAGCTGCCGCCGCTGATCCTGCCGGACGCCTACCCCGAAGACGGCGTGCTCTGCCAACTGCTCGCCAGCGGCCCGGCCGATCCGTATGAAACCTGCTCGCTGTTTTTTGTCGAAGCCATTCATGCGGCAACTGAACGGGTGTGGATCACCAGTCCGTATTTCATTCCCGATGAAGCGGTCTTCTCCGCCCTGCGCCTGGCGGTCTTGCGCGGCGTCGATGTGCGCCTGTTGCTGCCCTCGCGCCCCGACCACCGCATCGTCTACGCAGCTTCCAGCCTCTACGCGATCGAAGCCGTGCGCGCTGGGGTGCGGGTGTTCCGCTACACGCCAGGGTTTCTGCATCAGAAAGTGGTACTGGTCGACAGCGAAATCAGCGCCATCGGCAGTGCGAACATGGACAACCGTTCATTCCGGTTGAATTTCGAAGTGATGTTGCTGACCGTGGACCAAGCCTTCGCCAGCCAGGTGGAACAGATGCTGCTGGATGACTTCGCCCTGGCCCATGAAGTCAGCCAGGAAGAAAGCCGCGAGACCCGCCGCCTGCAACAGCTCGGCATGCGGGTGGCCCGCTTGATCTCACCGATCCTCTAATAGCCCACATGGAACAAATGTGGGAGCTGGCTTGCCTGCGATAGCGGTGTGTCAGTCACCTATCTGGTTCTGGTACACCGCTATCGCAGGCAAGCCAGCTCCCACAGTTTTTGGATCTACGGTGTTGCAGTCAATCAGCGGTAGATATCTTCCCGCGTCCACGGCAATTCATGGCTGCCATCGGCGTGAGGCTTCACCGCCAATATCTGGTGCAGGTTGATCCAGCCCCGGGCAAACGCATAGGCGCAACCGGCCAGGTACAGCCGCCAGATTCGCAGCGCCTGCTCCGGCACCATCCTGGCTGCCGCTTCCAGATTGTCTTCCAAACGCTCACTCCAATGGTCCAGCGTGCGCGCGTAGTGCAGGCGCAGGCTTTCAACGTCCACCACTTCCAGCCCGACTTCACTGATTTCAGCGGTCATCATCGCCAGGTGCGGCAGCTCGCCATTGGGGAACACATAACGCTCAATAAACTCGCCAGCGCCACGCCCCACCGGGCGGCCATCGGTGTGCTTGGCGGTAATCCCATGGTTCATCACCAGGCCACCTTCACGCACCGCGCCGAACAGTGTCTTGCAGTACTCCGCCAGGTTGGCGTGGCCCACGTGTTCGAACATGCCCACGCTGACCACTTTGTCGAAACGTCCGTCTTGCGGCAGGTCGCGATAGTCGAGCAGTTGCAGGTCGACCTGGTCTTCCAGGCCTTCGTCTTTCACCCGCTCACGGGCTAACGCCAACTGCTCTTTGCTCAAGGTGATACCAAACACCTTGACCCCGAACTCCCGCGCCGCAAACCGCGCCAGCCCACCCCAACCACAGCCGACGTCGAGCAGATACTCGCCCGGCTGCAAGCGCAACTTGCGGCACAGGTGGCGAAATTTGTCTTGTTGGGCCTGGTCGATGGATTCGCTGCCGGTTTCAAAGTAACCGCAGGAGTACGCCATGTCCTGATCCAGCCACAGCTGGTAGAACTCGTTGGACAGGTCGTAATGGTAGGAAATAGCCGCTGCGTCAGTGGCTTTGTCGTGGATCGAGCGCACCGGACGACTCCCCTCGTCGTCTTCGATCAGGGCGTGACTCAGTTCGTCACATACCCGGATGACCTCGGCGATGGAGCCTTCCAGCTCCAGTTTGCCCTCGACGAAGGCTTCGCCCAATGAATCGAGCGTGGGATGGGTCAGCTTGGTCACGACCGTGGGGTCCTTCACCACGATGGTCACACTGGGCTCGGGGCCCAAGTTGAATTCATGGCCGTCCCAGAGTCGAAGACGCAGCGGTAGCTGAAGATTCTGTAAGGCCGGTGGAAGTTGCGCGAGCATGAGTAGTCCCCCCTTGTTTCAGACGTCTGGAGTGAGGGTAGACCATCCGAAGACAAAGTAGGAGGCTATCGATTTGATAGCGTTCCTCTATGGGGCTCGGCGCTCGAGCAAACCGTCCTGGATCCACTGTTTCAGCCACGTCACCGCTTGCAGTGGCGCACCCTCTGCATAAGTGACTAGCAACTGCTCGCACAGTTCTGAAAAATTCCAGCCAGTGGTCACCATCCCGGCTAGCGCACACGCCTCGGCGGGTTCCAGGCTGCGGTAATGGCACACATTCTGGTGACGCCACACCAGGCAAACCTGCGGCAGTGCCAGGGCCTGGCTGTCGGGGAAGTCCGACTCATCCTTGCTGGCACGCCAGATCGCCACACTGTTGAAGTGGCACAGCCTCTGCTGCACCGACGGCGCCAAACTCACCTGCAGGCCTGGCCACTCTTCAGGCGCCAGTTGCGCCATGTCATTGAGGGTCAGAGGCTCGCCCTGCGGCGCATCGAACGCCAGGGTGAATGCCCATTCCAATCGCGCCAGCTCGGCCAGCGGTGCGCTCTGTTCAGCCACCAGGTGCTCCATGATAAACGCCGGAAAACGCTCACCCAACCAGCGCAGACTGTAATGGGCAGACGGGTAGCGGCGTACGTAGGCACGGGTCAGCACCTCAAATTCGTCATCCCCCAGCCAATACCAGATGGCGCCGAAGTCATGTCGCAACACCTCCTGCAACCGCGACACGTAGGCGTTGTGATAAATCGCCAGGCCCGTGTCCACATCCAGCGTCGGCCCGCCCAACAACGTGGCGGCGAACCCACTATTGGCGACGGAATTCTCGGATAACAGGTGCTGTTCGAACGCCAGCTGCCAATCGGTCAGGCGCATAACGACCTCCTGGCCAATGCCGAAGCCCCCAGTTCACGGGCCTTGCCCAGCTCGGTGAGCAGCTCTTCGAACGGCGGAAAATGGTCGTCGCGCTCCAACAAGGTCGACACCGGTCCCAGGTGCTCCAACGTCTGCTGGTACAACGCCCACACCGGATCGCACACCGGGTGGTCATGGGTATCGACCACATAGTCGCCGTAGTCCATATGCCCGGCCAGGTGCAGTTGGCGGATGCTGTCAGGCGGCAAGTTGCGGATGAACGTCCAGGCATCGAACCCATGGTTGCGCGAGCTGACGTACACATTGTTGACGTCCAGCAACAACTGGCAGCCCGTCAGGTGAGCCAGCGCGTTGAGAAATTCCCACTCGGTGAATTCATCGGCCTTGGAGCGCACGTAACTGGAGACATTTTCCAGCACCAACGGGCGCTGCAACACGTCTTGCACTTGGCGTACACGGCCGGCCACGTGGTACAGGCTTTCTTCGGTGTAAGGCAGGGGCAGCAGGTCGTGCAATTGATGGGCGCTGCCGCGGCTCCAGCACAGGTGATCGGACACCCACGCCGGTTGGATGCGCTGGGCGAGTTGTTTGAGCTGTTTCAGGTAATCGGTATCGAGGGCATGGGGTCCGCCGATAGACAGGGACACGCCATGCATCACCAGGGGATAGCGCTCGGCTATCGCGTCCAGGTAGTACAAGGCTTTGCCGCCCTGCACCAGATAATTCTCGGAGATCACTTCGAACCAATCCACGGCCGGCGACTGTTCAAGGATCTGCTGGTAGTACTCACTGCGTAGACCCAGGCCATAACCCAGGCTCGGAAGAGAAGCGGACATCATTCACTCCTGGGCAAAGTGTCCGCAGCGGTGGGGGGCATCCGCTGCGGGAGCACTCGGTTGCCGGTTATTCGCCGACGGTACCGCCAGCCTTGGTGCAAGCATCAGCGCTGGCTTGTACTTTGAAGCCCTGGCCTTTGCAAGAACCCTGGCCTTTGCAAGCGTGGTCCTTGGTTTTGCAATCGTTCTGGCCTTTGCAGGCGTTGATGCCGTAGCAGTGCACAGACATGTCAGCGGCTTGAGCCTGAGTGACAACACCAGCAAACATGGTAGCGGCGGCCATTGCGAGGGCGGCACCAGCAGCAGCGGATTTGAAGTTCATTTTTGTATCCTCATGATCGGTAGGGGTGTCGGTCCAAACGGATTGTTCAGTCTCGACATACCACTAGAGTGAGGTCCCTCATCGGCGTTACAGCCGTGTGCAAATATTTCTGAAAATTATTCGTCGAGCTTCAAAAGCGGCTCCTGAAAGCGTAGCAAACGCCCGGCGTTACCCAGCACCAGCAACGTGCTGAGGTTATGCAACACCGCTGCGATCATGGCGCCCGCCGCGCCCAACCAGCCAAATGCCGCAAATACCACGATGGCCAGCGTCCAGCCCAGGCCGATGATCACGTTGACCTGCAGCGTCTGCCGGCACTGGCGGCTCAAGCGCACGCAAGTGCCCAGGCGACGCAAGTCACTGCCAATCAGCACCACGTCTGCCGACGCCAGGGCGATATCCGCCCCGCCCGCCCCCATCGCCACGCCCACCACCCCGGCCTTGAGCGCCAGGGAATCGTTGATCCCATCGCCCACCACCATCGGGCGGAAGCCGTTGCCGATTTCACCCAGCACCCGGTTGAGCTTGTCTTCCGGCAACGCCTGGGCCTCGACATCACTGATGCCCACGTCCAGCGCCAAGTTGTCGGCCACGCTCTGGCGGTCGCCCGTCAGCAGCAATTGCCGGCCCAGGCCCAACTCCCGCAACTCTTGCAGGGCTTGGCGGGCTTCCGGCTTGACGCTGTCGGCCAGCAGCAACCAGGCGAGGAACTGCCCGTCCAGCGCCAGCCCGGCAATCGGGCCATCGTGATTCGGCACCGCAGTGGTGACGATGCCCAACTGCTCGAACAACTCCGGGCGCCCCAACGCCGCTTCGCCCTGCTCGGTCTGCGCCACCACACCAAGGCCCTGGCGTTCGCGAATATCCGTGAGCACCAGCAGCTGTTCCTGGGTCGCCAGCCCTGCCAACGCCCGGCTGACCGGGTGACTGCTGGCCGACCCCAGGCTGGCCGCTAGATTCAGCAGCACCTGGCGATCCGGTGCGCGCGTCTCGATCGATTGCAGGCGCAGGGTGCCGTAAGTCAGGGTGCCGGTCTTGTCGACCACCAGGGAGGTCAGGTCGGCCAGCTCTTCGAGGAACGCCGAGCTGCGAATCAAAATCCCATGGCGCGCCGCTACCGCAATCCCGGCAATTGCCGTGGCCGGCGCCGACAGCACCAACGCGCACGGGCACGCAGCGACCAACACCGCCAGCATTGCCTGCGCGTCGTTGGTCACAAACCAGGTCACCGCCGCCAGCAACAACACCAGCACCATATAGCTGCCGGCATAACGCTCCAGCAGCCGCGTGATCGGCGGCTTGGAACGCTCGGCGTTCTGCATCAGTGCGATGACTTTGCCCAGGGTCGACTCATTGCCGGTGCGGGTCACCTGCAGGCGCAGCAGGCCATCCAGGTTGATCGCCCCGCCAAACACCTGCACGCCAACGCTGGCCTCCAGCGGCACCGACTCGCCGGTAATCGGCGCCGTGTCCAGGCTCGCCTGGCCGGACAGCACCACACCGTCGGCGGGCACGCGGTCGCCGGCACGCACTTCGACGATATCGCCGGTGTTCAGCGTGCCGTTATCCACTTCAACAATGCTGCTGTCGGCCTGCACCAACCGCGCATGGCTGCGGGTCAGCTTGCCCAACGCGTGGATCGCTTCCTGGGAACCGATCACGCTGCGCTCTTCCAGCACATGGCCGAAGATCATGATGATCGGCAGCAACGCAGCAGTCAGCAGATCACCCGTGGCCCACGCGCCCATCATCGCCAGGGCAATCAACTGGTCGGTGATGCCATGCAGGCTCGGGTAACGCAGGCTGTACCAGGCCGAACGCATCACCGGCACGGCCACCAGCAACGAGGCCACGCCCAGCAACAGTTGGCTGACGCCAGTCTGGTCCGGTGCCAGCCAGCGCCACACCAGCCCCAGCACCAGCAAACCCAGGGCCAGCATGGCCAGGGTCAATTGCCGGGCAGCACTGCGCTGCTCGGCGGAAGTCAGCATGGGTGCGCTCATTGTTCGGCTCCCTGAATGATCAAGCGGGAGTCGTCTTTAGGATCGACCGTGGTCACCGAGCCGGCCTGGCCGAGAATCTTCGGCAAGCGCTCGCGGTACAGGCGCAACAGCAAGCCTGGGTCTTTGACCTGGGCGAGGCTGGCGACCGTGGCAGTTTGCGCCTGAGCATTGGCCAGGCGCTCGCTGGCCTGGGCATGGGCCACCTGCACCAGACGGTCGGCTTGCTGGTTGGCGGTCTGGGTGAGTTTTTCGGCGTCGGTGCGCGCATTGGCCACGGCTTTGTCGGCCTGCTGGCTGGCGGTCAGCACCGCGTTGAAGGCATTCACCGCCGGGCCCGGCAGGCTCGATTGCACGTCGACGCGGGTCACCTCGATGCCGAGTCCAAGGCCCGTCGAGGCCAATTCAGCCAAGCGCTGATTGATGCCTTGTACCAAGTCACCGCGCAGCCGCTCACGGCGCTCGGCGGCGCCATTGTCGGTGCCGATCAGCTCGGGACGCGCCACCAGAATAGTGTCCAGGTCACGGGCCGCCGTCAGGGCCACGGCGCTGCGTGTCACCAGGCGATCCAGCGCTGGCAACACATGCTCGCCCTGCAGCACAAACGCGTAGGGCTCGGTGACTTTGTAGAACACCCGCACATCCAGCTGCACCACGCCGGCGTCACCGGTCAGCAGGTAACCGGAGCCGGCCAAGGCGTCGCTCAACGGCGTGGCAAAACTGGCAACCCGGTCGGCCTGGATCGCAGTGTCGGAACGCAGCAGGTTTTCTACCCGGCGCTCGATCACACGGTCGGCGGCCGGCAGCAACACAACCTGTTCGAACGGTTGCGGCCAGGCCAGTAACAGGCCGGCATTCTGAATCCGGTCCAGGGCGCCGAAGTGCAGCACCACGGCGCGGTTCTGCGGGTCGATCTGGCGCACATTGGAAAATGCCCAGGCCAACGCCGCCAGCACGGTCACCGCGTACAGCGCCAGGAAGGTCAGGCGCCCGGCCTGGATCCAAGGGCTGTCCGGGCTGTCACGCTCGGTCATGGCTGGACGTCCTTCGGCCCGTCCACCAAGGCACGGAACGGCGCAGCATCGGTACGCAGGATGATCTTGGTGCCCGGCGTCACCACCGTGCCCAACGTATCCAGGGAGCGCAGCAGGTTATACAGCTGCGGGTTCCCGGCGTAGGCACGCCCATAAATCTGCGCCGCCTCGACCCGCGATTGCGCCTCGATATCGGCGGCTTTCACCGTGGCATCGGCTTGCACAATGCGCGCATCACGCTCGGCAGCCGAACGGATCTGCGCCGCTTCACGCTTGCCCACGGCAGTACGCTCGGTGGCGATGGTTTCACGCTCGGCGCGCATGCGGTCGACGGTGGCGGTGAGCGTCACCGACGGCAAGGTCAGGCGCTCGATGCCCACTTGCGCCACACGCACGCCATAGGTGGTGAGCAATTGTTGATCAATCTGCTGACGCAATTGCGCTTCGAAATCAGCGATGCGCACTTGGCTGGCGTCGGTGTTGATCAGGCTGGACAGGTCAAAGCTGGCGGCGGTGGTTTCCAGCGCCGAGCCGACGAAAGTGCGAATCTGCCGCGCCGCTTCATCCGGCTGGTTCTGCACCGCGCGCATAAAGCGCTGCACATTGTCGGCGTCGCCCTGCACCTGCCACGCCACGTAAGCCTGCACGATGATGCGCAGGCCATCGCGGGTGCCCACGTCCTGCAAACCGCTGGAGGTGGTGCGCAGGCGCAGGTCCACCGGAATCGCCGCCTCGAACGGCGCCGGCCAACGCCAACCCAGGCCCGGTTCCAACAACACACGGGACGGGTTGCCGAAGCGGGTAATCACCGTGGCCTCGCCGGAACGCACTTGCACCAGGCTGGCGGCCGCTACGGCAAACAGCACCAACAGCACGGCCCACGCCATGCGTCGCCAAGGGAACGGGCCGGCTGCCTGTTCATCCCCGTGATGATGGTGGTGATGGCCATGATGGTGATGATGACCGTGATCGTGAGAATGAGCGCTCAACAGACAGACTCCTTATTGAACGGCTTTACGCGGCACCGAAGGGTCGGCCGGCAAAGTAAAAGAACGTAGATCGATCGTCGGCGCGCCGTCGGCACCCAGGCGATGATCCAGAATAAGCAGCTTGGCGTGGGCCAGGCCTTGGCTGAGCTGGCCGAGATATTGCTCCAGCACGAACGCCTGGCCGGCGGTGGCGTAGGCCTTTTGTTCGGCGGCAAAGCGCAGGTCCGCCGCTTGGGCGCCAGCGTTCACTTCACGCGCCGTGGCCTGGGCCTCATCGCGTACGGTGCTGGCCTGCAGCAGGGCCTGGTTGGTCTGCTCGCTGGCCGCGCCACGTTCACGGGAAATCAGCGCCTGGGCGCCGATCTGCGCCGCTTGCACCCCGTGATAGGCGTTGGCGGCACCCGCCGGTGGGTGAATCGCTTCCACCACCGTGGCGAGAATTTCGACACCACTGTCGAGCTTTTGCAGGTCGGCCTGCACGGCGCGGCCGATTTCATCAGCTAGGCGTGTGCGTTGTTCACCGAGCAATTCGTCGAGGGTGCGCGAGGCAAAGTCGTGGACGAGGATGCGGCTGGCGGTGCTGCGGATCAGGGTCGGCACATCCGCGCTGTTGTAGGTGGCGGCGAGTGCAGCACGGTCAGTCAGGCCGATGCGGTAGACGAACCGCACGTCCATGTTGACGATCTGGAAGCCCTGCTTGTCGCCGCTGCTGCTGGCGATGACCTGGGATTTGTCATTCACATGGCTGGCGTCCCACAACCGGTTGGCGATCAGCGGGGCCGGGCCTTCGGCGGGTGCCAACTCAGGGGTGGAGGCTTCGCTGACGCTGGTCGCCAACTCATGCACCACGCCGTTTTCCACCTTCAGCACCCGGCCCAGCGGCCACGGCAACCCGGCGTGCAGACCGGGGCCGAACACTTCCACGGGTTTGCCAAAGCGCTCATAAATCCCACGGCCTTGCAGGGGCACTTCATGCACGCCGGTCAAAGACCAGCCCACCGCCAGCACGACCAGCAGCACCGGCAGAAACGCCCGGCGCATGTAGGTAAATGCCCAGATCTGGCGCAGATCGATACCGAAGCGGTTGTGCAGTTCGTGCTGCAAGGCCAGCAGGGGTTGCGGCGGCCAGCGCAGCAGCCCGGCGATAAAACTCTGCGCCATCAGGCGCGGTTCGAGGCGTGGCTGGCGTGGGCTGAACAGCGACAGCACGGCCCGCAGCAAAAACTCCACGGCCACCAGCCCCGGCAGCAGGCCGACCAGCACGGCCAGGCGCAGCTGCCACACAGACTCCGCACCGGCAAACAGCAAACAAAGCGCACTGACCACCAGGCAGGTAATCGCCACCCGGCTCAATTGCGCCAGTGGCGAAGCTTCCGGCCATTGGGCAACGGATTCCTGGGCCAGGCGGCGCTCAAACACCAGCAAGCCGAATGCCAAGGCCAACGCCAGCGCGGCACCGATGCTTGCCGATTGGCCGACGGGCGCAGCGGGCAAGGCCAGGTTCCAGAACTCAATAAGGCTGACCAGCGCCAGCAACGACCAACCCGCCAGCCACAGCACTGGCGCGCCAATCTGGGCCAGCAGGCCACTGCGCAAACGCCCGACAAGGCGCGAGTACCCGCCAACCTCATCGGCGGGCGGCTCGATCAGTGGCTCGGCAGGTTCTTCCAGCACCTGGGCACGCCAATCAGCCACCCACCACGCCGATTGCAAGCCGGCCACCAGCACCAGCAGCGCCGACGAACACGTGATCAACACCACCGGCCAGATCGACAGCGGGGCAAACAGGGCAACAAACAGCGCCAGTATCCAACCGGCCACGGCCAGGGTTGTCAGGCTGATGCCGGCTTGGCGCAATCGACGGGCGTGAAACACCCCCTGTTGAAAACGCGGAAGGCCTTCCACCGAAGCGCCGTCAGCTTCCAGATCCACTTGCATCCACTCAACGCCCGTTAACACACAATTAGTTACGATATAACACGGAGCGTGAAATTTTTGTCCGAATACAACGTAAATCCCCTGTGGGATCAGGCTTTTGTGGGAGCTGGCTTGTCGGATCGCCGCACCGCTGCGATGGCATCGACTCGGTGCAGCTGATAAACCGAGGTGCCTGCATCGCTGCGGTGCGGCGATCCGACAAGCCAGCTCCTACATAGCGCTATCACTGTGACTAAACCCCCATAAACACGAGCCATCACTGGTGCAGGCCGTGATTAATCGGCACACTCCGAAACAGTTTTTCGCGGGTCCACGGACAAGGAAGCGTCACCCCCCATGATTTCGATCTATCAACTCAAACCGCGTTTTCAAAACCTGCTGCGCCCGCTTGTGCAGCGTCTCTACGACAATGGCACCACGGCCAACCAGATCACCGTGCTGGCCGGCGTCGTATCCTTGCTGGTCGGCGCACTGATCGCTGCATTTGCCCAACATCTCTGGCTGTTCGCGCTGATCCCGCTGTGGATGATCCTGCGCATGGCCCTCAATGCCATCGACGGCATGCTCGCCCGGGAATTCGGCCAGCAGTCGCGACTGGGCGCCTACCTCAATGAATTGTGCGACGTGATCGCCGACAGCGCGTTGATCCTGCCGTTTGCGCTGATCCCCGGTGTCAGCCTCATTCCCGTGCTGCTGGTGGCGCTGCTGGCGGTTTTCAGCGAATACGCCGGCGTGCTCGGGCCGATGGTCGGTGCGTCACGCCGTTACGACGGGCCCATGGGCAAGAGCGACCGGGCGTTCGTACTCGGCGTGCTGGCCACCGGCGTCGCCCTGGGCTGGCTGGGTGCCGGCTGGGTCAACACGGTGATGTGGCTGGTCGCCGCCCTGCTCGCCTACACCTTGGTCAACCGTGTGCGCCAAGGCCTCAAAGAAGAACACCCCTCTCCGATTGCATAAGGATTTTTGCGATGCGCGAACAGCAAGAGCACACCTTCAGTACCCATGATGGCGTCGAGGTTTTCTACCGCCACTGGCCGGCCACGGACACCACCGGGCCGCGCCAGGCGATCCTGCTGTTCCATCGCGGCCACGAGCATTCGGGACGCATTGCGCACCTGGTGGATGAACTGAACCTGCCGCAATTCGACTTCTTTGCCTGGGACGCCCGTGGTCACGGCCAGTCGCCCGGGGAGCGCGGCGACAGCCCAAGCTTCGCCACCAGCGCCCGCGACGTGCAGACCTTCTGCGACCACATCGGCGCCACCTACGGCATTGAGGCAGAAAACCTCGCGGTCATCGCCCAAAGCGTCGGCGCCGTGATCGCCGCCACCTGGGTGCACGATTACGCGCCGAAGATCCGCGCGCTGGTGCTCGCCTCCCCGGCCTTCAAGGTCAAGCTGTACGTGCCCTTCGCCCGCCCGGGCCTGGCGCTGATGCGCAAGTTTCGCGGCAATTTTTTCGTCAACAGCTACGTCAAGGCCAAGTTCCTCAGCCATGACCCGGAGCGTGTAGCCTCCTACGACAGCGACCCGCTGATCACCAAGGCCATCTCGGTGAACGTGCTGCTGGGCCTGTACGAAGCGGCCGACCGTGTTGTCGCCGATGCCCAGGCGATCCAGGTGCCGACCCAAGTGCTGGTGTCTGGCGCCGACTTCGTGGTGCACCGCAAACCCCAGCAGCAGTTTTTCGACCGCCTCGGCAGCCTGAAAAAAGAGCTGCACATTCTCCCGGGTTTCTTCCACGACACCCTCGGCGAACGCGACCGGGCCACCGCCGTGAGCAGCGCCAGGCGCTTTATCCTGCAGAACTTCAGCTACCCGCTGGACCGCGCGTCCTTGCTGGATGCCGACAAGCTGGGCGCCACCTGCGCCGAATCCGAAGCCCTCGCCGCACCGCTGCCGCGCAATTCCCTGCGCGACCTGTACTGGCGCCTCACCCGCGCCAGCATGGGCCTGGGCAAAAGCCTGTCGGACGGCGTGAAGCTGGGCTTCGACACCGGCTTCGACTCTGGCAGCACCCTGGACTACGTGTACCGCAACACCCCCACCGGCAAGGGCGGGCTGGGGCGGATGATCGACACCAACTACCTCAACTCCATCGGCTGGCGTGGCATTCGTCAGCGCAAGTTGAACGTCGAGGAGCTGCTGCGCCTGGCCATGGCCAAGTTGCGTGATGAACGCCGTGAAGTGCGCATCGTCGATATCGCTGCCGGCCATGGGCGTTACATCCTCGAAGCCTTGCAGGGCGTTTCGCCGCTGCCGGAATCGATCCTGCTGCGCGACTACAGCGACATCAACGTGCGTGACGGTGGCGCGCTGATCCGCGAAAAAGGCCTGGGCGATATCGCGCAATTCGTCAAAGGTGACGCCTTTGATCGCGCCGACCTCGCGGCGCTGGACCCCAAGCCGACGCTGGCGGTGGTCTCCGGGCTGTATGAATTGTTCGCCGATAACGGCATGGTCGGCGGCTCCCTGGCTGGCCTGGCTGAGGCCGTAGAAGCGGGTGGCTATCTGGTCTACACCGGCCAGCCCTGGCACCCGCAACTGGAACTGATCGCTCGCGCCTTGACCAGCCACCGCCAGGGCCAGGCCTGGGTGATGCGCCGTCGCAGCCAGTCGGAAATGGACCAACTGGTAGAAGCTGCCGGCTTCCGCAAGATCACCCAACGCGTGGATGAGTGGGGCATTTTCACCGTGTCCCTGGCGCAGAAGATCTAAGCATGCGCGAACCCGGCCTGTTGAAGCCCGCCGTCCTGTGGCTGCTGGTGTTGGCACCGCTGTTTTTCAGCACCTACGGCTTTGCCACGTGGGTCACCAGCCAGCGCAGCGACGTCGGCACCCTGGTGTTCGACTGGGAAACCCACATGCCCTTCTGGGCATGGACCATCGTGCCCTACTGGTCCATCGACCTGCTCTACGGCTTTTCCCTGCTGCTGCCCAATACCCGCCATGAACTCAAGCAGCACGCACTGCGCTTGCTGAGTGCACAGGTGATCGCGGTGAGCTGCTTCCTGATCTGGCCGCTGCGTTTCACCTTCGAGCGGCCCGAGCTGGACGGTGTGTTCGGCTGGTTGTTTGCAGTACTGGCAGGGTTCGATAAGCCGTTCAACCAGGCGCCGTCGCTGCATATCGCGCTGCTGGTGATCCTGTGGGTGATGTACCAGCGCCATGCCCAAGGGCTCTGGCGTTGGTTAGTGCATGGCTGGTTCGCCTTAATCGGGATTTCGGTACTGACCACTTATCAACATCACTTTATCGACTTACCCACAGGCGCCCTCGCCGGCTGGCTGTGCGTGTGGTTATGGCCGGTGGAGCATCGCAGCCCATTGTTGAATGTTCAGCTGACGCGGGACGTACAACGCTGGAAAATCGGCGTGCGCTACGGCCTGGGGGCGGTGCTCCTGGTGATTCTGGCCTGGGTGCTGCGCGGCGCCTGGCTGTGGATACTGTGGCCGGTGGTTTCCCTGGCGTTGATCAAGGCCAATTACTTCGTGCTCGGTGCTTCAGGCTTCCAGAAGCGCGCCGATGGCCGACTCACGCCCGCCGCGCGTTGGTTGTACGCACCGTACTTGGCGGCCGCGTGGATCAATTCACGCCTGTGGACACGCAAGCATCCACAGCCGGACCTGATTGTGGATAACGTTTGGCTCGGGCGCATTCCTACAACGAACGAGCAGGCGCCCTTCAAGGCAATCGTCGATCTGTGCGCCGAATTACCGATTAATCCACAGGGCCGCGCCTATCAATCCATTCCTGTGCTGGACCTGATCGCGCCCACGCCCGCCGAATGCCTGCAGGCTGCGCAAGCCATCGAACGCCTGCGCTCACACGGCCCGCTGCTGGTGTGCTGTGCCCTCGGCTATTCGCGCAGCGCCACTGCCGTGGCCGCCTGGCTGATGCACACAGGTCGCGCCAGCACGGTGGACGAGGCACTGGCTATTATTCGTACAGCGCGGACCCAGGTGGTCCTGCACCCCGCTCACCGCGAAGCTTTGGAGGGTTTGCCCCATGCCCGCTGATATGGAACTCCAGGTGGTCGCCAGCCTGTTGCGCCGTGGCCGTTCCCTGGATCAGTTATCCACAGGCCTGACACTGCTCGGCTTTCTGTTTGGTCTTGCTCAACTGTTACTGGCAAGTATCTCGACCCTCTGCCTGCTGCTCGCCCTGTGGATGATCATCCTGGGGCTGCTGCAAAAGTACTGGGCGCTGCGCGTGGCGTTCGACGCCGACCTGTTCGCCCTGCTGGCCCGCGACACCGCACGCACCCCGGACCTCGACCAGGCGCTGGTGGACCTAGGCCTGCAATCGGCCAAGCGCGTTGGCCGGCCCTGGAGCGAACGCCGTCGCGGCGCCCTCAAACTGTTGCGCAAACAAGCCTGGTTGCTCGGTGCACAAGCGCTGCTGACCCTGGGCGTGGTTCTCGCCAGCCCTTGGCTGCCTTTCGCCGGATAAGGAATCCCCATGTTCGAACCCGTGGTTGCCACGCTGATTACTTCCATGGCCCGCACTGTCACGGGCGCCCGCAGCCTGTGGCTTGGTTGCGCGCCGGTGCCGGTGCAACGCATCTACTTCGCCAACCACAGCAGCCATGGCGACTTTGTGCTGTTGTGGGCCTCGCTGCCGCAGAACCTGCGCAAATTCACGCGCCCGGTGGCCGGCAGCGATTACTGGAACAAAAGCGCCCTGCGCCGCTACATCATCAACCGCGTGTTCAACGGCGTGCTGATCGATCGTGAACGCAAGGACCCTGTGGATAACCCGCTGCAGCCCATGCTCAGCGCCCTGGAGGCTGGCGATTCGCTGATCATCTTTCCCGAGGGCACACGCAACCTGGAAGACGGTTTGCTGCCGTTCAAGAGCGGGCTTTATCACCTGGCAAAAAGTTACCCACAGGCCGAATTGATCCCGGTGTGGATTGCCAACCTCAACCGCGTCATGCCCAAGGGCCGCGTGTTGCCGCTGCCCCTGCTGTGCACCACCAGCTTCGGCAAGCCGCTGCAATTGGAAGAGGGCGAAGACAAAGCCGCGTTTCTCACCCGCACCCGCGACGCGCTGCTCGCCCTTGCCCCGGAGCACGTCTGACATGCCCAGCCAAACCCTGATGTTGTTCGGCGGTATCGGCGCGATCCTGGTGCTCGCCTCGCTGATCGGCCTGATCCTCAAGCTGCGTACCCGTGGTTCACCCAACGCGGTGATCGACAACCTCAACGCCCGCATCAATGCCTGGTGGGTGATGGTGGTGGTGATCGGCATCGCCTTCTGGCTCGGCACCGGCGCGGTGATCCTGCTGTTCTACGCCGTGTCGTTCTATGCCCTGCGTGAGTTTCTCACCCTCACCCCCACCCGCCGCAGCGACTACCCGGCGCTGGTGGCGGCGTTCTACCTGGCCCTGCCGCTGCAATACTTGCTGATCTATTCGGATTGGTACGGGCTGTTCTCGATCTTCATCCCGGTGTACGTATTCCTGCTGCTGCCGATCCTCGCGTCGCTGGGCGGCGACAGCACGCACTTTCTGGAGCGCGCCTCGAAAGTGCAGTGGGGCCTGATGATCGCGGTGTTCTGCGTGTCGTTCGTGCCCGCCCTGCTGACCCTCGACATCCCGGGCTACGAAGGCCGCAACCTGTTGCTGATCGCTTACCTGGTGATCGTGGTACAGCTCTCGGACGTGCTGCAGTACGTGTGCGGCAAGCTGTTCGGCAAGCACAAGATCGCGCCCAACCTGTCGCCGTCCAAGACAGTGGAAGGTTTTGTCGGCGGCATCCTGCTCTCCTCGCTGATTGGTGCGGCGCTGTGGTGGACCACACCATTCAACCCGTGGCAGTCGTTTTTGATTGCGCTGTTGATCAACCTGCTGGGCTTTGCTGGCGGCATCGTCATGTCGGCAATCAAGCGCGACCGTGGCGTTAAGGACTGGGGGCATATGATCGAAGGGCACGGCGGCATGCTGGATCGGTTGGACTCCGTGTGCTTTGCGGCGCCGATTTTCTTCCACCTCGTGCGTTACTGGTGGACCTGACAATCACAGCCCTCAAACCCAACGAAAATCCCCTGTGGGAGCCGGCTTGCCGGCGATGAGGCCCTTAAGGACGCCATCGCCGGCAAGCCGGCTCCTACAAGGTGTTGTGGTGGGCCGTTAGGTTGGTAGGTGGCCCAACGGCAACGCTCCCGGAGTCTTTACGGTCTGGATCGCGAAGTTGCTGCGGATATCCCTCACCCCCGGCAGCTTCAACAGGCTGCCGGTGACAAACCGCTCATACCCACGCAAATCCGGCACCACCACCTGCAACAGAAAGTCCGACTCCCCCGACACCAGGAACGCCGAGATCACCTCGGGCAGTGCCGTCACCGCCTCACGAAAGGCATTGGCCTCGGTGTCGTTATGCCGCTCTACCTTCACGCCCACAAACACCATCATGCCCAGGCCCACTTCATCGCGATCCAGTGTGGCCTGGTAGCCCCGAATGACCCCGGCTTCTTCGAGCAGACGCACGCGGCGCAGGCAAGGTGAAGCAGACAGGCCAATCTCGTCGGCCAGTTGCACGTTGCTCAGGCGACCATCCCGTTGCAGGGCTTCTAGAATCTTGCGGTCAAAAGCATCGAGTTTCAGATTTGGCATAAGTGAATGGTCTTTGTAGTTGTTAGTGGTAGATAGTGCCAAGACTAGCCGATTTATCAGCTGACTACGCAACCACCTGCCCCGCCTTTGCACCCTAGAATTTGCCAACCATTCAAGGGGGTGAAACATGGCGGAGCTCTGGTTGTTTTTGGTGGCCCTTTCGGTGGCGTATCTGCTGCCGGGGCCGGACATGATCCTGCTGCTGCAAACCGGCGCCCGCCAGGGCAAGGCCCTGGCGCTGACCACGGCGATTGGCCTGGGGGTTGCCCGGGTGTGCCACGTGGCGTTGGCCGGCATGGGCTTGGCGACCCTGTTCAAGGTGGCGCCGTGGACCTTTGACGTGGTGCGCCTGGGCGGCGCGGCCTACCTGTTGTGGTTGGGTGTGCAATGCCTGCGCGCGAACCTGTTGCCCAACCTCGACCCGACACACGCCATCACACAGGCCCACGCCTGGCGCGAAGCCTTCCAGCGTGGCCTGTTGACCAACCTGCTCAACCCCAAGGCGCTGCTGTTCTGTTCGGTGCTGCTGCCGCAGTTCATCAACCCGCAGGCCGGCCCGGTGGCGGCGCAGTTTGCCTTGCTGGGTGTGATCCTGGTGGCGGTCGGTTTTGCCTTCGACTGCTGCTACGCCCTGGCCGGTGCGCGCATCGGCCGATGGCTGGCGCACAATCGTTCGGCGCAGCGGGTGCAGCAATGGTTGTTCGGCAGTCTTTTGATCGGTTTTGCGGTACGCCTCACCTTTGTGCAACACGCCTGAGCGGTCCGGCGTATCCACGTCATCTTTTGTATCAAAGACGCGTGTAAGATACGCCGCACTTAGCCAGGGATGCTCACCATGTTCGATTCGTTGAAAGCGATCAGCCGCCGTATAACCAGTGCGTTACTGACTGTGGTGGGGGCCGTCTTTGGCGAATGGCATCCGCCGTTCTGGCTGCGCGCTATCGGCCGTGGCCTGGCGAACCTGGGCCACAAGGCCCGCGCCTATCCACGCCAAGCCGGTGCTGGTGTGCTGGGCCTGGCGTTATTGGCCGGCGCCGGTTTCTATGGCTGGCAGTGGTATTCCCACCTGCCGCAGCCCCACACCGTGGGCTACTCGCTGCACAAGCCGAACCTGACCGACTACACCCAGCAGCCACCGGTTGTGGATAACTTGCAGGTGCGCTTTGCCGAATCCGTGGCCCCGCTGGCCGCCATTGGCAAGCCGGTCACAGAAGGCATCACCCTCAAACCACCCGTGGCGGGCGCCTGGCGCTGGACCGATGACCGCACCCTGCAGTTCGTGCCGGAAAAAGACTGGCCGGTAGACGCCCATTACACCCTGGACCTGGCCAAGAAAAAGCTGCTGGCCGACGGTGTGTTGCTCAGCCAGTACAGCAGCCAGTTTTCCACCCAACCGTTCCGCGCCACCCTGGCGCAAAACGAGCTGTACCAGGACCCGTCCAACCCGACGCTGAAACAACTGGTGGCGACCTTCCATTTTTCCCACCCGGTGGATGAAGACAACCTGCGGAAACGCGTGTCGGTGACCCTCGGCAAAGGCCTGGCCTACCGCGACGCCCAGTTGCCCAACCGCCCGGAAGTCACCTTCGACGACACCAAGCTCAACGCCTACGTCCGCTCCGCCGCCCTGGCGACGCCGCTGGAAAGCACGCCGGTCAGCGCCAAGCTCGATGAAGGCATCAAGGCCCGTGACGGCGGCAACGCCAGCACCGCGCCGCTGGTCTCGGAAGTCACCGTGCCCGGCCGCTATCGCCTGACCTTCACCGGCGCCGAAGTGAGTTTTGTCGACAACCAGCGCGGTGAGCCAGAGCCGGTGCTGATGTTCAGCAGCTCCAGCGCCGTCGCCGACGAGACCATCGCCGGTAAGGTCCAGGCCTGGCTGCTGCCGGAAAAAGCCCAGGACGATACGCGCCCCTATAACAGCAACGACATCGACGACGCCCTGCTCGCCCGCAGCACCAAGGTCACCCTGACCCACGTGCCCAGCGTCGAACCGCTGAACACCCTGCACGCTTTCAAGTTCAAGGCCCCGGCCGGTCGCGCCATTTACGTGCGCGTGCCTGCCAACCTGGAAGCCATTGGCGGCTACCTGGCGAAAAACCCTACGGCCTCGCTGATCAGCATGCCGGCGTACCCGCGCACCCTGCAGTTCCTGTCTGACGGCGCGTTGCTCAGCCTCAACGGCGAAAAACGGCTGGGCTTCATGGCCCGTGGCGTGCCCGGCGCCCACGTGGAAATCGCCCGCCTGCTGCCTAACCAGTTGCAACACCTGGTGGACCAGAGCAGCGGCAGCTTTGCCCGACCGAACTTTGGCAACGAATACTTCGACCGCATGGTTGAGCGTCAGTCGCTGGACATTCCCCTGTCGTCCAACGACCCGGCAAAAACCGTCTACGACAATGTGGACCTCAGCCACTACCTCACCGCCAACGGCGGGCGGCGCGGCATTTTCGTGCTCAAGCTCAGCCCGCAGGATGACCCGGCCACCCGCACCTTCGAGTACGACCGCAGCAGCACCAGCGACCTGCGCTTCATCGTGGTGACGGACCTCGGCATCATCGCCAAGCGCTCCAGTGACGGCAGCCATGATGTATATGTGCAATCCATCGGCAACGGTTCGCCGGTGTCTGACGCCCAAGTCGACATCATCGGCCGCAACGGCTTGCCGGTGAGCAGCGGCCGCACGGACGCCGAAGGCCACGCGCATTTCGCCAAGCTGGATGAACTGCGCCGTGAGAAAACGCCCCTGATGTATGTGGTCACACGTGGCAATGACCAGTCGTTCCTGCCGATTGCCCGCCAGTCCCAGCAGTTGGATTTGTCGCGCTTCGACGTAGGCGGTCTGGAAGAGGACGGTGCGATTGATCGCCTCAGCGCCTACCTGTTCACCGACCGTGGCCTGTACCGGCCGGGCGAGACCGCGCACCTGGGCATGATCGTGCGCAGCGGCAACTGGAAAGGCGCCCTGCAGGGCTTGCCCGTCGAGCTGCAAATCACCGACCCACGGGGCCTGGAAGTGATTCGCCAACCCCTGAAACTGTCGGCCAGCGGCTTTGAAACCTTTGATTTCCCCAGCAGCGAAGTCGCCCCCGCCGGTGAGTACACCGCGACCTTGCAGTTGATTGGCGAGAAGCAGACCCGCACCGACCTGGGCAGTGTCAGCTTTAAGGTGCGGGATTTCGAGCCGGACCGCATGAAGGTCAGCCTGAGCCTGCACGACACGCCGGTGCTGGGTTGGATTCCACCGGACCAGGTGGTGGCCAAGGTCACGGCCATGCACCTGTTCGGCGCCCCGGCGTCCGGCCGCCGCGTCACCGCGAAAATGTCCCTGAGCCCAACGCTCGCGGCGTTCGACCGCTACCCGGATTACCGTTTCCGCCTGAACAACGCCCTGGAAGACGCCAGCACCGAAGACCTGGCCGAAACCACCGTGGATGACAACGGCCAGGCCACGCTCGACCTCAACCTGCAACGCTTCGCCAACAGCACCTATCGCCTGCAGGTGATGACCCAGGTGTTCGAAGCCGAGGGCGGTCGTAACGTGGCGGCGCAAAACGCCTTGCTGGTGTCGTCCGCGCCTTACCTGGTCGGTGTGAAAAGCCAGGATTCGCTGTCGTACGTCGCCAAGGATGCGCCGCGCCAGGTGCAATGGCTGGCCGTCGCGCCAGACCTTACGCCGCTCGCGATAGACGGCCTGACCACTGAAGTGGTGGAACACCGTTACGTGTCGGTGCTGGTGAAGCAGTCCAACGGCACCTACAAATACGAGTCGCGCATCAAGAACATCAGCCAACCGGCTTCACCGCTGGTGATGACCAAAGACGGCGCCAAGCAGGCCCTGAACACCGGTACGCCGGGGGATTTCACCCTGCAACTCAAGGATGCCAACGGCAACCTGCTTAACCAGATCGACTACAGCGTGGCCGGGCGCGGCAACACTTCGCGCTCCCTGGAGCGCAACGCCGAACTGCAACTGCGCCTGGATAAACGCAGCTATGCCACCGGTGATGAGATCGCCATCAGCATCCGCGCGCCGTACACCGGCGCGGGCTTGATTACCATCGAGCGCGACAAGGTCTACACCCAGCAGTGGTTCAAGGCCGACAGCACCAACAGCGTGCAGCACATCCGTGTGCCAGCGGGGCTTGAGGGCAATGCCTACGTCAACGTGCAGTTTGTGCGGGACATGGGTTCGGCCGAGGTATACATGAGCCCGCTGTCCTATGGCGTGGTGCCGTTCAGCATCAACCTGGATGCGCGGCGCATGGCGCTGAAGGTCGAAGGCCCGGCGAAGATCGAGCCGGGGCAGACCCTGGACATCAAGGTCACCGCCGACCGCCCGGGCCGTGCCGTGGTTTACGCGGTGGACGAAGGCATCCTGCAAGTGGCGCGCTACCAGACGCCGGACCCGCTGGGCTTCTTCTTCCAGAAACGTGCGTTGGAGGTCGGCACCAGTCAGATCCTTGACCTGATCCTGCCGGAATTCAGCCGCCTGCTCAGTGGGGCAGCGCCTGGTGGTGACACCGAAGGCACCTTGGCCAACCACCTCAACCCGTTCAAGCGTAAACACCAGCCGCCTGTGGCGTGGTGGTCCGGCTTGGTGGACCTGCCGGCCGGTGAAACCGTGCTGCACTATCAGGTGCCGGACAGCTTCAACGGCAAGCTGCACCTGTTTGCAGTGGCGGTGGATAACGACAGCGTCGGCGTCAGCGACGCCAACACGGAAGTGCGCGGGCCGATCGTGATCACGCCAAACGTCCCCGCTTTTGTAGCGCCGGGCGATGTGTTCAACGTGAGCGCCGGGGTGTTCAGCAACCTCGACGCCGCGGCGGATGTGAAGTTTGAACTGCAGACCAGCGACGGCTTGAACGTTCAGGGCGACAAGGGCAGCACGCTGTCGCTGCAACCGCGCAAGGAAGGCACGGCCGAGTTCAAGATCAAGGTCGGCGAAACCCTGGGTTCGGCGGACCTGCGCTTTGTCGCCGTGCTGCCGGATGGCAAGCGAGTCCAGGTGGCGGAAACCACCTCGGTCCGCCCATTGAGCGAGCACCGCGTGGCCTTGAGCCTGGGCCGTTTCGACGGCGCCAACAAAGAACTCAAGCCCACCCGCGAACTGTTCAGCCAACTGCGCGATGTGCAAGTGGGCGTGGCTGCGTCGCCGCTGGTATGGGCCAATGGCCTCAAGCATTACCTGGACGACTACGGCTATGCCTGCACCGAGCAATTGGTGTCCAAGGCCATGCCGGCGCTGATCTGGGGCGGCAACGCGCCGGAAGCCGAACAGGCGTTCACAGGCGCGGTGCGCATGTTGCGCCAGCGTCAGAACGGGGCCGGTGGTTTTGGTCTGTGGGCGGCCAACCCGGATGTAGCGCCTTACGCCAGCCTGTACGCCACTGACTTCCTGATCGAAGCCAAGGAACGTGGGCTGCCAGTGCCGGAGGACCTGCTGGTGCGGTCCAATGCGTACCTGACCGACCTGGCCAACGGCCCGAGCGAAGGCTTGTCGGAATTGCGCAACCGCGCCTACGCCAGTTACCTGCTGAGCCGTCAGGGGATTCTGGTGAGCGGTGCGTTGAGTGATATCCGCGAGCGTTACGAGAGCTACTTCAAGGACACCTGGCAGAACGACCTGGGCGCTGCGTACCTGGCCGCCAGCTACAAGCTGCTCAAGCAGGATCGCCAGGCCGACACGCTGTTCCGCAAAATCCCGTGGCGTTCCCTTGTGGATAAGTGGGACAGCGACGGCCTGTACTACGACCCGCTGGTGCACGACGCAGAACACCTGCACCTGCTGGCACGGCACTTCCCGGAGATGATCGACGACGTGCCGACGGCGCTGCTGGATAAACTCGGCAAACGTCTCAACGAACAGCGTTACAACTCGCTGTCGGCCGCGCTGTTGCTGCGTGCCCTGGATAACTACGGCCAACGTGCGCAAAGCGACATGACCCTCAAGGCCACCGCGTGGCTGAGTGACAAACAACAGCAATTGCTGGAAATGGCTGGCCAGCCACCCCGCGCGGCCGTGCCGAGCGCCACGCAGAAACTGGTAATGGAAAAAACCGACGGCCCGGCCGCGTTCTACATGCTCAGCGAAGCCGGCTTCGACAAGGGTGCCAAGCTCAAGTCGATCACCAACGGCCTGGAAATCATCCACGAATACCTCGACCTCAAGGGCGACCCGGTGAGCAAAGTCGCCGTCGGCGATGAGTTCCTGGTGCGCCTGCGCCTGCGGGCTACCGACCGCGATCAAGTGCAACAGGTGGCCGTGGTCGACCTGCTGCCGGGCGGGGTCGAGCCTGTGTATAACCTGCCGCCGGAGCCGGAAGCCGCGAGCACCGAGGAAAGTGAAGGCGACGATGCCGAGTACGTGGAAACCAGCGAAGACAACCAAGAGGCCGATGCCTGGCAAGCACCGATCGGTGAAACCGAGCTGAGCAACTGGCAGCCGGACTACGTCGACGTGCGTGATGACCGAGTGGTGTTGTACGGCACCGCGCTGCGCGATGTAGGCACTTTCGTGTACCGCGTACGCGCCACCAACGCCGGGACCTTCAATACGCCACCGGCTTATGCCGAAGGCATGTACGAAACCACCCTGCAAGGGCGCGGCAAAGTAGGCCAGCTTGAAATTACCAAGCCTTAAACGCCTGGCGCCGCTGTTTGTAGCGGCGGTGGTGCTGGCGGGGTTGCGGCTTTGGCCGCACGCCCCGCTGGAACAGGCCGTGACCTCATCACGGGTGGTGCTGGCCGACGACGGCTCACTGCTGCGCATGACACTGGCAGACGACGGGCAATACCGCTTGTGGCTCCCCCTGGAGCGGATGTCGCCTTCATTGGTCGAAGCCTTGTTGCTCAAGGAGGACCGTAATTTCTACTGGCACCCGGGGGTCAATCCTCCGGCATTGCTGCGGGCGGCCATGGCCACCTACAGCGGTGGCCAGCGCCAGGGCGGCTCGACCTTGAGCATGCAATTGGCACGACGCCTGTGGGACCTGAACACCCGCCAGGTACCGGGCAAGGTGCAGCAGATGGCCCTGGCGCTGTGGCTGGAGGCGCGCTACAGCAAGCACGACATCCTTGAGGCCTACCTGAACCTGGCGCCCATGGGCGGCAATATCGAAGGCGCCGAGGCGGCCAGCCGGATCTATTTTGGCAAGTCGGCGGCGCAGCTTTCGTTGTCTGAAGCGCTGGCGCTGGCGGTGATCCCCCAACAACCCGGGCGGCGTGCGCGCTTCGGGCCATCGCTGCAAAACGCCAGGCTGCGCTTGATGGCCGACTGGCGCGCCACTTATCCACAGGACCCACGCAACGACAGCTTGCTGGACTTGCCCCTGGAAGCGCGCAACCGCCAGCAGATCCCGTTCCTGGCGCCGCACCTGAGTGAACAGCTGCTGGCGTCCCAGCCGGGCAACGAGCTGAACAGCACGCTCAACTTGCCACTGCAGCAATTGCTGGAACGCCTGATTACCGGCTTTATCGCCGAGCGGCGCAGCACCGGTGTAGAAAACGCCACGGCCATTCTCATCGACAGCCGCGACCAGAGCGTAAAGGCGCTGGTGGGCTCGGCGGATTACTTATCCACAGGCATTCACGGCCAGGTCAACGGTGTGCTGTCACGGCGCTCGCCCGGGTCGACGCTCAAACCGTTCCTGTACGGGCTGGCGCTGGATCAGGGGGTGATTCACCCCATGAGCATCCTCAAGGACCTGCCGAGTAACTTCGGCTACTTCCAGCCGGAAAATTTCGACGGCAGTTTTGTCGGGCCACTGACGGCGCGGGATGCGTTGATTCGTAGCCGCAATATCCCGGCCGTGTGGCTGGCCAGCCAGGTGAAGTCGCCGTCGCTGTACGGGTTGCTGCAACGCACCGGCATCAAGGGCCTGCGCGACGAAAGCCATTACGGCCTGGCCCTGGCGCTCGGCGGTGGCGAGATGACCCCGGAAGAGCTGGCCCGGCTGTACGTGATGCTGGCCGGCGACGGGCATTTGCGGCCGTTGCGCTATCTGCAGGAACAGCCTCAATCCACCGGCCCGCAACTGCTCACGCCCCAAGCAGCATTCATGGTGCGCGACATGTTGCGCCGCAACCCACGCCCCGACGGGTTGCCGAGCCGTCATTGGCGCACCGCCTGGAAAACAGGCACCTCCTGGGGGTTTCACGATGCGTGGAGTGCCGGCCTGGTGGGCCCCTACGTGCTGGTGGTGTGGGTGGGCAACTTCGATGGCCGGCCGAACCCGGCGTTTATCGGGGCCAAGACCGCCGCGCCGTTGTTCTTCCGCATCGCCGACGCGTTGCCCCTGGCCTTGCCCAACGTGGTGATCAAACCCGACAAGCCGCCCGTGGGGCTGGTGCGCATCGACGTCTGCGCCGCGTCCGGCGAGCTGCCCAACCGCTGGTGCCCGCAAACCCGCAAGACCTGGTACATCCCCGGCGTGTCGCCGATTCGTGTGTCCAACCTGCATCGCCCGGTGCTGATCGACACCCGCACCGGCAAGGCCGCGTGCCCGCCCTTCGATGCCCAATACACCCGTGAAGAAGTATTCGAATTCTGGCCCAGCGACGTGCAACGCCTGTACCGCGCGGCCGGCCTGCCTCGGCGCACGCCACCCAACGTGATGAAAAACTGCCAGCCCACTCGCATCAGTGACACGAGCGAAGCACCGCAGATCCGCTCGCCACTGACCCAGGTGAGCTATCAGTTGCGCCTGTCTCAACCCCAGGAAAGCATCCCGCTGAACGCCAACGCCGCCAGCGATGCCGTGACGCTGTACTGGTTCGCCGACCAGACCCTGATCGCCCAGGGCCCGCCGCAAGCCCTGTTGAACTGGCGGCCGGGCAAGTCGGGGGAGTATCGGTTGCGGGTCACCGATGATCAGGGGCGCAGCACCAGCCGGGGGCTGAAAGTGGAGTTTGTGCCCTGATCAGGCGTCTTCGTCACTGAAACTGCCTTTGCTCACGCGTTTGGCAAAATGTTGATACGCCACGCCCATCTTGCGTTGCTCAAACAGCGAGAACGCCAGGGTGCCGAGCAAGATCAGCATCCAGATCAAAAATTGCTTCAATGCATCCACATGGGCGACAAACAACAGCAAGGCCACCACCCCGCCGATGACTGCTCCCAACCCTGCCCACGCGCCGAGTACACGTCCCACGGCCAGGCGTATCCCTTTGGGCAGCAACAACCGGGTCCAGATCAGCACCATGAAAATCGTCAGCATGAAGCCGAACGCCGCCATGAACGGAATCGGAAAACCACCTTCGCGGTATAGCCAGGCGAGCAACTGATACACCGGACCCTGTCCGGCCATCTGTGGATAAGTGTCGGGCCCCGGTAAATGCAGTTGCGCAAAATGGGCCGGGGTCATGGCCATCACGCCGACGCCGAGCAGCCCGACTATCGCGCCATAGAAGCCACCGGCACGCCATAACGGCGCCAGCACACGACGGTTTTCCACATCAGCGGTCAGCGCCACGCCAAACACGGCTTTCGGGTCCTTGCCCTGTGCGATTACCGTATGGCCATCGCGCTCACAGGCGTCGCCGATCAGCATCACGTCCAGGTCCTGTACCAGCAGAATTTCGCCCTGGCGTCGGGAACTGCCCAGCAACGCGTATTCGTCAGGCGATTTATTGCCAAACAGGTCAATGCCCTCGGCAATCACCGCCATCTCACCGCTGGCGTCCTTCAGGCGAAAGTCATTGCAGCGCGCCTCGCCAGACACTCGGCTCCAGCTCCAATCGCCATCTTTGTCTTGGGTGCCCTCTTCGACAATCCACACATAACCCACGCACGGCTTGCCATTGACCGGCGACAGCATCGTCTTGTCCGCAATGACCTTGCCGCGCACCTCCACCAGGCCCATGGCCAACGAGCGTATCTGGCTGGTGGCCAGGCGCTGTTCGGTTTTGTAGAAGTTTGGGCCAAAGCTGACCAGCAGGCCGATCAGGATGAGCATCGGGAAAAACAGCGCGATCAGGATGTTCGGCGCGTACACCATCAAGGCGATAAAACCGGCGAGGAACATCAGGCCCAGCGCCGTTTTCCACTTCGGCTTTTTCACCACAACGCCCGCCTGAGTGGTTTTCATACCCCCGGCACCTCAAGCTTCACGCCTTCGTAACGGGTTTCTTCGGCACTGATGGCCAGCAGCGGGATGCGCTGATAGCTGAGCATCCGCGCAAAGAACAGGTCGGGGAACACCGCAATGGCGATGTTGTAGAGGTTGACCGACTCATTGAAGAACTCGCGGCGGTCGGCAATGCGCTCCTCCACGGCCGAGATGGCTTGCTGCAACTCGACCATGTTGGGGCCGGAGATCAATGTCGGGTAACCCTCCGCCACCGCAATCACCGACTTGAGCGCCGCGTTCAACTGGTTGGACGCATCGACCTTGTCGTTGAGGCTGCTGGCATTCAGGTACTGCTGGCGCGCATCGCTGAGCCGGGTGAACAGCGCGTGCTCATGATTCATGGCGGTCTGCACCACACGCATCAAGTCCGGGATCTGATCAGCCCGCTGCTTGAGCAGCACGTCGATGTTGGCAAACGCTTTATCCACATCGTTACGCCGCATCACCAGGCCGTTGTAGACCCCCACCATCCAGCCCACCAGGCCGACGACAATGATCAGCACAACGATGCCGGCGATTAGCAGTTCGATATTCATGGTGAGCACGTCCCTGGGTGAGTTATCCACAGGGGGCATTCTAGGGTTAAAGCGGTGTAATACACTCGGACTTAGTGCACAGAAATGAGAAGAGCCGGGCTCAAGCCCAGAAACGTCGGTGTAAATCAGGAAATATCAGTTGCGCAAACCAGACAGGCAAACCTGGGAAGATTGACCGCGACTTTGTTGAAGGCGCCTCGACCACTCCCAGGTCAATGAGCTTTCTTAGCTGATCACTTGCGACCCGGTCATGAAGGCCTGAGAAAACTTTGAAGTCAGCGCGCAGAATTTCCCCTTGGGTCAGCAGGATATGGACGGCCTTGGCCATCTCCTGCTTCACACCAGCCTGTATAAATCGCGGTTCAAGCCCGATGACTCGTTCAAGTCGATGGCGCAGGCTAACGAGGCCCATGGATTGCTCAACGTAGTCCATTTGATCAATGCACACCTGCAACATGAACTCCACGAAGCCAATCAACCCGGCCTGGGTTAGTTGGCCACGGCCGTCGAGATCACCTCGACGAGGCTGATCTGCAGCCCGCAGTTGACCGTAGTATTCGTCCTGCTTGCGCGCCAGCCCCCTGGACAACGACCAAAGCGGCGAGGCAAGTCCAAGTCGCATGAGTTGCAGATGGGTCATCATGCGAACTACGCGGCCATTGCCATCTTCAAAGGGGTGCACAAATGCAAGGCGATGATGATAGGCCAGCGAGCCGAGGATGCGTGGCGTCAGATCCGGCTGCCTGCCATACACGTGCTGAAGCCGAGTCAACATAGGGGCCACCGATTCCCATGCCGGTGCAGCGTGGTCGCCCACCAAGACGTTACGCTGAGAGGAACCACGCAGCTGGCCAGGCACCAGCAAGCGCCCATCACTCAAGCGTAAATCCTCATCGCTTGCCCCCGCGAACAGGCGACGATGAACCATGGACACCAGCTCTGGTACAAAGAACTCATCCCAGGGAGCATCAACGGATTTGGGGCGTCGCAATACCCTTTCCAGCAGCTGCTGGACGCCGATATGGCTTTCGGCCAATGCCCTGAGTTCTTTTGGGTCACGCCTTGGCACGCGGGCGGACAACGTCGCCGGCTCGGTGAATTGACCTTCGATCAGGTTGCTGTAGTAGCTATTGGTAATCCGCATAAGGCCGCCGATGCGGCTGGCCGTCTCTTTGGGCAGCAAGCCTGTCAGCCTCCCTGCGCGAAACCCGAGCGTTTCGGCGGTGCGCACCACTGACGCAGGAAACCCCGGGGATGGCCAGACAGGTTCAAGCCAGTGGTTTCCCGAGATAAATTCATGCGCCATTGGCTTCACCTTTTCCGATTTATTTTCTGATCTTTTTTTACCCTTCGACCAATAATAGCCTGGGTTAAAGCCCAATGTATGGAAACATTAAGCGACTAATTTTCCGATTTATTTTCTGATCCGTTTTCCTACGGTCTGGCGTAAGAAAACTCTTCGTGTAATGCCATTCGCACCACCTCATTTCGGTCCACCTTGCCCAGCGCATTACGCGGGATGGTCTGGCTCAACACGATGCGCTGGGGCAACTTGAACGGCGCCAGACGCGTGCGCAGCCAGGCGAGAAGTTCATCCGCCGTGGTGCCGGCAGCCTCCTGTTCCAGCTTGACCAGCACCACCACGCGTTGCCCGGCGTTGCAATCCGGCGCGCCGGCCACGGCAGCGTCGGCGATTGCCGGGTGCAGGATCAGTTGGTTTTCCACTTCCACCGGGGAGATCTTGTCGGTGAAGCAGACGATCTGGTCTTTGCAGCGCCCCACAAAACGAAACTCGCCGTTGGGTTCCTGCTGCATCAGGTCGCCGGATGAAAACCAGCCATCACGGCTGTGGCTGATGATGTCGCCGGGGCCGGTCCAGTAGCCAAGGCTCAGGTTGGGGCCGCACATCTGCAATTCGCCCACCTCGCCCGGGGCCACGGCCACGCCGTTGGCGTCCACCAGGCGCGCGCGCCCAGGCACGGCGGTGAGGGTGTCCCAGGCGGAGCCGAAGGCCATGCTGCCCAGGCATTCCGTCAGGCCGTAGGTGTTGTTCAGGCGCAGGTCAAAGGTGTCCTGAAAGGTCTCGGCCACCCTCGGCCGGCACGCGTCGCCGCCAATCCCGCAGACTTTCAACGAGCTGAGATCCCGTGGGCGCCTGCGCTGGGCGTCCACCAGCGGCGGGCAGATAAACGGCGCGACAAACAGCATGGAGCCGCCCTCTTGCTCGATGGCGTCGAGCAGTTTGTCGGCATCGAAGCGGCTGAACATGACTTCCTGGCAGCCCTTGATGATTGTCGCCATCAACACGAACGAGCCAGACACATGGGCCACCGGCGTGCTGCCGAGGGTGCACGAATCCAGATCCAGCTGCCACGCGCCCAAGGCGCCGACCACGTGGGCAATCGCACGCTGGTTGTAGGCCACCAGCTTGGGCATGCCGGTGGTGCCAGAGGTTGCCAACAGCAAGCAGGTTGAGTCGATATCACCGGGCACTGCCGCCGTTTGCGGGCTGCCTTCGCCCAGCAGCGCATACCAGTTCGTGCTGCTGAAGGTGCGCGTGCGTTCGATAGCCGCGTCGTCTATCTGGGCGATGACGGGTTGCAAATCCGCTTCATGGATAAACAGCCGAGGCCGCAGCCAGCCCAGGAACTCCTCCAGCTCCCGCGCAGTGAATTCAGTCTTGAGCGGCACCATGATTGCGCCGCTCATCATCGCGGCAAACAGGAACACCGCATACAGCGGCGAGGTGCGCACCAGCATGACGATACGATCACCTGGCTCGACGCCCTCACGCTTGAACCCATTGCTCAGGCGCACTACCTCACCGGCCAAGCGGTGATAGGACCACACGTCACCGTCGGCAATCAGGGCAATGGCGTTGGGCCGTTCGGCCGCGTGCTGGAACAGTGCCTGCAACGGGGCTTGCGAGGCGGACAGGGCTTCAAGGGGTTCGAAACAGGTCAGCATGATGGTCTTCCAGGGGTGGCTTGGCGCGTTCTCCCCAAGGGAACACCTGGAAGGGCCGGTTTATTTCGTGAAGGTTCGTTTACACACAAACGGCCGCTCACATCCGTGTGGCGAGGGCGCTTGTTCCCTCGCCACAAAGACAGCGTCAGGCGACGACTTCGTCGAGGAAGCTGTAATCGATGTAACCCTCACCACGGCCGCCGTAGAAGGTGTTGCGGTCGTAATCATTGAGCGGCGCGCCGCTGCGCAGGCGCTCCGGCAGGTCGGGGTTGGAGATGAAGAGCCGACCGAACGCGACCAGGTCGGCATCGCCCGCTGCGATGATTTCCTCGGCGGTTTCCCGTGAGAATCCGCCGGCCGCCAGGATCGGTCCCTTGAAGATACCGCGCAGGCTTTTGGAGGCCACGGCGGGGACGTTCAGCTCGATGTCTTCGTAACCGCGAATGCGCGGCTCGATGACGTGCAGGTAGGCCAGGCCAAAGCGGTTGAGTGCCTCGGCCAGGTAACCGAAGGTCGCGGCCGGGTTGCTGTCGGACATGGTGCCGAACTGGCCGCTCGGTGAGATGCGCACGGCAACGCGATTGCCGCCCCACACCGAGACCAGTGCCTCGACGACATCGAGCATGAACCGCGCGCGGTTCTCGATCGGGCCGCCATAAGCGTCGTCGCGGTGGTTGGAGCCGTCCTGCAGGAACTGGTCCGGCAGGTAACCGTTGGCGCCATGCAGTTCTACGCCGTCAAAGCCTGCGGCCTTGGCGCGTTCTGCCCCACGGCGGAATTCTTCGATGACGCCTGGAATCTCGTCGATCCTGAGTGCACGGGGCACCACCTGATCCACCTCGGCGATGCTGTCGCCGTCGCGGATCACCGATTTTTCTTCACCGCGAATCGCCGAAGGGGCGACGGGTTGCGCACCGTCCAGGTTGCCCGGGTGCGCCTGGCGGCCGCCGTGCCAGATTTGCAGGTAGATGCTGGCGCCCTTGGCGTGCACGGCGTCGGTCACACGCTTCCAGCCAGCCACTTGCGCATCGGTGTAGATGCCGGGCGCGAGCGCATAAGCGATACCCATGGGCGACACGCTGGTGGCTTCGGCGATCAGCAGCCCGCCTTTGGTGGCGCGCTGGGTGTAGTACTCGACCATCAGGTCGCCGGGTACATCGCCGGTTTCGGTGCGCAGGCGGGTAAGCGGTGCAAGCACGACGCGGTGAGCCAGGTTGAGGGTGCCGACTTGGGTGGAGCTGAATAGCTTGGTCATGATGAGTTCCGTGTTTTTGAGTGGATGCGGTGACTAGACCTGGGCGATGCCGCCATCGACAAACAGGTCGATACCGGCCACGAAGCTGCTGTCTTCAGAGGCGAGAAAGAGGGCAACCGATGCCACCTCTTCAGGCCGGCCAAGGCGACCGAGGGGAGTGGCTTGTGCGAACTGAACGCGCAGGGCGTCAGCCTCTTCGGGCGTGGATACCTGGCTGTCCATGATCGGCGTATCGATGGCGCCCGGGCTGATGGTGTTGACCCGGATGCCGCGGTCTTTCAGCTCCATCGTCCAGGTGCGAGCAAACGAGCGGACCGCTGCCTTGCTGGCGCTGTAGGTGCCGTAGGTGGGGTAGCCTTTGACTCCGGCAATCGAGCCGGTGAGGATGACGCTGGCGCCATCGCGCAGCAGCGGCAATGCCTTCTGCACGGTGAGCGCGAGGCCGCGCACGTTGACGTCGAAGGTCTTGTCGTAGTGTTCGGTGGAAAATGCTTCCAGGGGGCGAAGCTCCACCACACCTGCGTTGGCAAAGAGCACATCCAGCTTGCCCTTCGCCTGCTCGACCGTGGCGTAGAGCCGGTCGAGGTCGCGGGGCTCGGACGCGTCGCCCCGCACCGCCGTGATGTCGCCGCCAATCAGGCTGACGGCGTTGTCCAGTTCAGATTGGCGGCGGCCGAAGATGAAAACGCTGGCGCCTTCATCGACGAAACGCTTGGCTGTCGCCAGCCCGATACCGCTGTTGCCGCCTGTGATGACGGCGACCTTGCCTTGTAGCCTGGCCATGCAGTGCTCCACCTGATGAGTGCCCGTGGGTTACGGACCAAGGACTCAACGGTACTGAGGGAGGCACATGCCTTGTAGAGGGTGACCAAGCATGAAGGTTATTCCAGATCAGAATAGCTTGGCCTTGAGCAAGAGGATCAGGTCGGCGGGGATGCCGTTGCCATCCGCGATTCCACGAACGCAATAAAAGCCCGCGCCTTGGCGCTGGCCTGACGACCCGTGGGGAACACGGCCCACAGGTCGATAGAGGGCAGTGTCCAGTCTTGCAGCACGGGTTTCACGGTTCCGGCCTTTAGCTCGGGGGCGAACATCCATTCGGAGGAGATGGTGAGGCCCAGCCCGGCCAGCACCGCTTCACGAATACCTTCAGCCGCACTGATGCGCAGTCGCCCGCGAACGGTCACGGTGGTTTTTTCCGAACCTTGCTGGAACGCCCACACCGCGCCACCGCCCCGTTGGTCGTAGACGACGGCTTGATGGGACGCCACATCCGCAGGTACCTGCGGCTCGCCAGCGCTTTCGAAATAGGCCGGCGTGCCGAGCACCAGGCGGCGAGACTGGGCGATTTTCCTGGCGGTCAAACCGGAGTCGACCAGGTCGCCCATCCTCAACGCCACGTCGATGCCGGCTTCGATGAGATCGACGTTGCGATCATCCAGCACCACCTCGACTTCCAGCGACGGGTGCTCCGCAAGGAACTGCCCCAGGTGCGGCACGATGTGCAGCCGTGCAAAGGTCACGGCGGCGCAAATCCGCAAACGGCCGGTCAGCGCCGTCGCGGCACCCCGCGCGGCCATGTCCGCCTCGTCGGCCTCTTCGATCGAACGTTTGGCGTGTTCGTAGAAGTTTTGTCCGGCTTCGGTGGGTGTCAGGCCGTGGGTCGAACGCAACAGCAGGCGCACACCCAGCCGCTCTTCGAGCTGGGCGATGGCTTTTGAAATCGCCGGCTGCCCCACATGAAGCTGGCGTGCCGCACCGGAAAACGAACCGGTTTCGATGACGCGTACCAGGGCTTCCATGGCAGCCAGTCGATTCATGACGGGTTACTCCACGGTCACCGACTTCGCCAGGTTGCGCGGCTGGTCGACGTCGGTGCCCTTGAGCACGGCGACGTAGTACGACAGCAACTGCAGCGGGATGGTGTAGAGGATCGGCGACAAGGTGTCGTGGATGTGCGGCATGTTGATGACGTGGGTGCCTTCACCGTTGGTCATGCCAGCTTTTTCGTCGGCGAACACGATCAATTGGCCGCCACGGGCGCGCACTTCCTGCAGGTTCGACTTGAGCTTCTCCAGCAGTTCGTTGTTAGGCGCAACGGTGACCACCGGCATGTCGTCATCCACCAGGGCCAGTGGGCCGTGTTTCAGCTCGCCGGCCGGGTAGGCTTCGGCGTGGATGTACGAAATTTCCTTGAGTTTGAGCGAACCTTCCATCGCCACCGGGTACTGCGCGCCACGGCCGAGGAACAGGGTGTGGTTCTTGTCGGCAAACAGCTCGGCGACTTTTTCCACGGTGCTGTCCATCGCCAGGGCTTCGCCCAGACGGGTCGGCAAACGACGCAGTTCTTCTACCAGCGTGGCTTCGACGCCCTCGGCGAGGGTGCCGCGCACTTGGCCCAGGGACAAGGTCAGCAGCAGCAGGCCGACCAACTGGGTGGTGAAGGCCTTGGTGGACGCTACGCCGATTTCGCGACCGGCCTGGGTCAGCAGGGTCAGGTCGGATTCACGCACCAGGGAGCTGATGCTGACGTTGCAGATCGCCAGGCTGCCGAGGAAACCCAGCTCCTTGGCATTGCGCAGCGCGGCCAGGGTGTCGGCGGTTTCGCCGGACTGGGAGATGGTCACGAACAGGGTATCGGGCTGCACCACCACCTTGCGATAGCGGAACTCACTGGCGACTTCGACCTGGCACGGGATACCGGCCAGCTCTTCCAGCCAGTAACGCGCAACCATACCGGCGTGGTAGCTGGTGCCACAGGCAACGATCTGCACATTGCGTACTTTGGCGAACAGCTCGGCGGCTTGCGGGCCGAAGGCATTGACCAGCACCTGGTTCTGGCTCAGGCGACCTTCAAGGGTGCGCTGCACCACGGAAGGCTGCTCGTGGATTTCCTTGAGCATGAAGTGGCGGAACTCGCCCTTGTCGGCAGCCTCGGCACCGTCACGGTATTGCACGGCTTCGCGCTCGACGGAATTGCCGTTGACGTCCCAGATCTGCACGCTTTCACGGCGGATGTCGGCAATGTCGCCTTCTTCCAGGTACATGAAGCGGTCAGTGACCTGGCGCAGGGCCAGTTGGTCGGAGGCGAGGAAGTTTTCCCCCAGGCCCAGGCCGATCACCAGCGGGCTGCCACTGCGAGCGGCAACCACGCGGTCGGGTTGGCTGGCGGACACGACGGCCAGGCCGTAGGCACCGTGCAGTTCCTTCACGGTGGCTTTCAGGGCCACGGTCAGGTCGCCCAGGGTCTTGAGCTTGTGGTTCAGCAGGTGCGCGATGACTTCGGTGTCGGTGTCCGAGGTGAACACGTAGCCCAGGCCTTTAAGTTGTTCACGCAGTACTTCGTGGTTCTCGATGATGCCGTTGTGCACCACGGCCAGGTCGCCGGAGAAATGCGGGTGGGCGTTACGCTCACAAGGGGCACCGTGGGTGGCCCAACGGGTGTGGGCGATGCCCAAACGGCCAACCAGCGGCTCGCCGGCCAAGGCCTGTTCCAACTCGCTGACCTTGCCCGGGCGACGCATGCGCTCAAGCTTGCCGGCGTTGGTGAAGACCGCCACACCGGCGCTGTCGTAGCCGCGGTATTCGAGGCGCTTGAGGCCTTCGAGCAAGATGGCGGTAACGTTGCGTTCAGCGACTGCGCCTACAATTCCACACATGGTGTTTCTCCTAGATGATTGCCGCGCATATCAGCGTAATGCCGCGGGCTTGGATCTGGTCGCGGGCCTCAAGCGGCAGGCGATCATCGGTAATAAGGGTATGGACGCTGCTCCAGGGCAGTTCCAGGTTGGGAATCTTGCGGCCGATCTTGTCGGATTCGACCATCACCACCACTTCACGGGCGACCTCGGCCATCACACGGCTCAGGCCCAACAGTTCGTTGAAGGTGGTGGTACCACGCTGCAGATCGATGCCGTCGGCGCCGATGAACAGTTGATCAAAGTCGTAGGAACGCAGCACCTGCTCGGCAACCTGGCCCTGGAACGAGTCCGAATGCGGGTCCCAGGTGCCGCCGGTCATCAACAGCACCGGTTCGTGTTCCAGCTCACTCAAGGCGCTGGCCACGTGCAGGGAGTTGGTCATCACCACCAGACCGGGCTGGTGGCCCAGCTCCGGGATCATGGCGGCGGTGGTACTGCCGCTGTCGATGATGATGCGGGCGTGCTCACGCAGGCGCATCACGGCGGCACGCGCGATGGCGCGCTTGTACACCGAGATGGGCTGGGCGGCGTCACCCACCAGTTCCTGGGGCATGGTGATTGCACCGCCGTAGCGGCGCAGCAACAGACCATTGCTTTCGAGGGCAGCCAAGTCCTTACGGATGGTGACTTCCGAGGTTTCGAAACGCTTGGCCAATTCGTCCACGCTGACTTCGCCCTGTTCATTGAGCAAAGTCAGAATGTTGTGGCGCCGTTGGGGTGTATTTCGTTTCGACATGGTGATGATAAGTTTCGTTTCGAAAGATAACGAAGGCAATAAAAACCTATTGGCGAAAGATCGTCAAGCAGGGCGAGCAAATTTTTTGGGTCATCACAAACCAAATGTGGGAGCTGGCTTGCCTGCGATGGCGGAGTGTCAGGAGACACCCATCTTGGATGTCAGACCGCTATCGCAGGCAAGCCAGCTCCCACAGGGAACCGCACTAGGCCATAGAGCTGTGGATAACTCAGCTCTTTTTGATTTTGACCGGGCGTTTCCAGCCGTCGATGTTGCGCTGGCGGGCACGGGCCACGCCGAGCTGCAAGTTATCCACATCCACGTTGATGGTTGAACCGGCCGCTGTGGTGGCACCATCGCCGACTTTCACCGGAGCGACCAACGAGTTGTTGGAGCCGATGAACACGTCTTCGCCCAATACGGTCTGGTGCTTGTTGGCTCCATCGTAGTTGCAGGTGATGGTACCCGCGCCAATGTTGGTGCGCGCGCCAACCACAGCATCCCCCAGGTAGGTCAAATGACCGGCCTTGGCGCCCTCGCCCAGGTGGGCGTTTTTCAGTTCGACAAAGTTACCCACATGGGCCTTGGCCTCCAGCACGCTGCCAGGGCGCAGGCGTGCAAACGGGCCGGCATCGCTGCCCTCGCCCATCACGGCACCTTCCAAGTGGCTGTTGGCCTTGACCACCACGCCTTTGCGCAGGGTGCTGTCCTTGATCACGCAGTTAGGCCCGATCACCACGTCGTCTTCGATGATCACGCGGCCTTCGAGGATCACGTTGATATCGATCAGCACGTCACGGCCGACGGTGACTTCGCCGCGTACATCAAAGCGAGCCGGGTCGCGCAGGGTTACGCCCTGGGCCATCAGGCGGCGGCCTTCACGCAGCTGGTAGTGACGCTCAAGCTCCGCAAGCTGCTTGCGGTCGTTGGCGCCCTGCACTTCCATCGGGTCGTGGGGCTGTTCCGTGGCAACCAGCAGGCCATCGCTCACGGCCATCTCGATGACGTCAGTGAGGTAGTACTCGCCCTGGGCGTTGTTGTTGGACAGGCGGCTCATCCAGTCGGCGAGCTTGTTGCCAGGCACCGCCATAATGCCGGTGTTGCCTTCGGTGATGGCGCGCTGGGCTTCGCTGGCATCCTTGTGCTCGACGATGGCGGCAACCTTTCCGCTGGCGTCACGCACAATGCGACCGTAGCCGGTGGGGTCATCCAGCTCTACGGTGAGTAGGCCCATTTGGCCAGGCACCACGTGCTTGAGCAGGCGCTGCAGGGTTTCGACTTCGATCAGCGGCACGTCGCCGTAGAGGATCAGCACGGTGTCGGCGGTAATAAATGGCACGGCTTGCGCAGTGGCGTGGCCGGTGCCGAGTTGTTTGTCTTGCAATACGAAATTCAGGTCGTCGGCCGCCAAGCGTTCACGCACCACATCGGCACCGTGGCCGATCACCACGTGGATGCGCTGTGGATCAAGTTGCCGGGCGCTGTGGATAACGTGGCCCAGCATGGAATTGCCGGCAACCGGGTGCAGCACCTTGGGCAGGGCTGAACGCATGCGGGTGCCCTGGCCTGCGGCGAGAATGACGATTTCAAGAGACATGAATGGCTACCAATCCTGGGCGGTCCGGCTTCAGACCAGAGAAGTGTTTTGCTGAAAAAGAAAAAGGGTAGCCGAGGCTACCCTTTTTAATCAATCGCGCTTGAAGCATGACGGCGTGGCCGCTTACTTCTTGCGGATCTGCTGGAGCGTGCGCAGCTGGGCTGCAGCCTCGGCCAGACGTACAGCAGCAGCGCTGTAGTCGAAGTCCGCACCCTTTTCGTTCAGGGCCTTCTCGGCAGCCTTGACGGCTTCCTGAGCGGAGGCTTCATCCAGGTCGCCAGCACGTTGCACGGTGTCGGCAAGTACCTTGACCATGTTCGGCTGAACCTCGAGGAAACCACCAGAGATGTAAAACACCTCTTTTTCCCCGCCTTGCTTGGTCAGCGTGATAGGACCTGGCTTCAAGCTGGTGATCAACGGCGCGTGGCCCATGGCAATACCCAGGTCACCCAGGTCGCCGTGTGCAATCACCATTTCTACCAGACCGGAGAAGATTTCCCCTTCCGCGCTGACGATATCGCAATGGACTGTCATAGCCATCTGATTGCCTCAACCTGATGAGCGCCCGTTGCCGGGCGCTTGGATTACAGTTTCTTGGCTTTCTCGATCGCTTCTTCGATGCCGCCGACCATGTAGAACGCTTGTTCTGGCAGGTGGTCGTAGTCACCGTTGAGGATGCCTTTGAAGCCAGCAATGGTGTCTTTCAGGGAAACGTATTTACCCGAGGCACCGGTGAAGACTTCAGCCACGAAGAACGGCTGCGACAAGAAACGCTGGATCTTACGAGCACGGTTTACCAACTGCTTGTCGGCTTCCGACAGCTCGTCCATACCCAGGATCGCAATGATGTCCTTCAGTTCTTTGTAACGCTGCAGCACGTACTGAACGCCGCGAGCGGTGTCGTAGTGCTCCTGGCCGATCACGTTCGGGTCCAGCTGGCGCGAAGTCGAGTCGAGTGGATCGACCGCTGGGTAGATACCCAGGGAAGCGATGTCACGGGACAGTACGACGGTGGCGTCCAAGTGGGCGAAGGTGGTCGCAGGCGACGGGTCAGTCAAGTCATCCGCAGGTACGTATACCGCTTGGATCGAGGTGATCGAACCTTCTTTGGTCGAAGTGATACGTTCTTGCAGAACGCCCATCTCTTCGGCCAGGGTCGGCTGGTAACCTACTGCCGAAGGCATACGGCCCAGCAGTGCGGATACTTCAGTACCGGCCAGGGTGTAACGGTAGATGTTGTCGACGAACAGCAGAACGTCGTTACCTTCGTCACGGAACTTCTCGGCCATGGTCAGGCCAGTCAGTGCTACGCGCAGACGGTTTCCCGGCGGCTCGTTCATCTGACCGTAAACCAGTGCCACTTTGTCCAGAACGTTGGAGTCCTTCATCTCGTGGTAGAAGTCGTTACCCTCACGAGTACGCTCACCCACACCGGCGAACACGGAATAACCGCTGTGCTCGATGGCGATGTTACGGATCAGTTCCATCATGTTTACGGTCTTGCCTACACCGGCACCACCGAACAGACCGACTTTACCGCCCTTGGCGAACGGGCAAACCAGGTCGATAACCTTGATGCCGGTTTCCAGCAGGTCGTTGCCGCCAGCTTGCTCCGCGAACGAAGGTGCTGGACGGTGAATGCCCCAACGCTCTTCGGTGTCGATCGGGCCAGCTTCGTCGATCGGGTTGCCCAGTACGTCCATGATCCGGCCCAGGGTCGCTTTACCGACCGGTACGGAGATGGCTGCGCCAGAGTCGACAACGTCCAGACCGCGCTTCAAGCCTTCGGTGGAACCCATCGCAATGGTACGAACTACGCCGTCGCCCAGCTGCTGCTGAACTTCCAGAGTAGTTTCCGCGCCTTGTACTTTCAGCGCGTTGTAGATGCTCGGTACGCTGTCGCGTGGAAATTCCACGTCGATAACGGCGCCGATGATTTGAACGATACGTCCGCTACTCATAGCTGGATCCTCTGAATATTTGAACCGTTAAACCGCGGCAGCGCCGCCGACGATTTCCGAGATCTCTTGGGTGATCGCAGCCTGACGCGCCTTGTTGTAGATCAGCTGCAAATCGCTGATCAGATCACCGGCGTTATCGGTAGCGTTTTTCATCGCGATCATCCGCGCCGCTTGTTCAGCTGCGTTGTTCTCGACCACCGCCTGGTACACCTGCGACTCCACGTAGCGCACCATCAAGCCGTCAAGCAGCTCTTTGGCGTCTGGTTCGTAGAGGTAGTCCCAGTGGTGCTTGAGTTCCTGATCCGGAGTCGCCACCAGTGGAATCAATTGCTCCACGGTTGGCTGCTGGGTCATGGTGTTGATGAACTTGTTGGATACCACGGACAGGCGGTCAATCCGGCCTTCCAGGTACGCATCCAGCATCACCTTCACACTGCCGATCAAATCATTGATCGACGGCTCTTCACCCAGGTGGCTGATAGCTGCAACGACGTTACCGCCGAAGTTGCGGAAAAAGGCCGCACCCTTGCTACCAACAACACACAGATCGATCTCGACGCCCTTTTCGCGGTTTACCGCCATGTCCTTGACCAGGGCCTTGAACAGGTTGGTATTCAAACCACCGCACAAACCACGGTCACTGCTCACTACCACATAACCCACACGCTTAACTTCGCGGTCGATCATGAATGGGTGGCGGTATTCCGGGTTGGCGTTGGCCAAATGCCCAATTACCTGGCGGATACGCTCCGCATAAGGACGGCTAGCAGCCATGCGCATTTGTGCCTTGCGCATTTTGCTGACCGCCACTTTTTCCATGGCGCTGGTAATTTTTTGCGTGCTTTTGATGCTCGCAATCTTACTGCGAATCTCTTTTGCGCCTGCCATGTAACACCTATCAGGTTAGCAAGCGGGAGCCTTGCGGCTCCCGCTGCGGCTTACCAGGTTTGGGTGGCCTTGAACTTCTCGATACCGGCTTTCATGCCAGCGTCGATTTCGTCATTGAAGTCACCCTTCACGTTGATCTTGGCCAACAAGTCGGCGTGATCGCGGTTGAAGTAAGCAATCAGCGCTTGTTCGAAGCTGCCGACCTTGGTGATTTCGACGTCAGTCAGGAACCCACGCTCAGCGGCATACAGCGACAACGCCATGTCAGCGATCGACATTGGGGCGTATTGCTTCTGCTTCATCAGCTCGGTAACGCGCTGACCATGCTCAAGTTGCTTACGGGTCGCTTCGTCCAGGTCAGAAGCGAACTGGGCGAATGCCGCCAGTTCACGGTACTGAGCCAGAGCGGTACGGATACCACCGGAGAGCTTCTTGATGATCTTGGTCTGAGCGGCACCACCCACACGGGATACCGAAACACCGGCGTTCACTGCAGGGCGGATGCCCGAGTTGAACATGGCCGATTCCAGGAAGATCTGACCGTCGGTGATGGAAATCACGTTGGTCGGAACGAACGCGGAAACGTCGCCAGCCTGGGTTTCGATGATCGGCAGTGCGGTCAGGGAACCGGTTTTGCCGGTCACTGCGCCGTTGGTGAACTTCTCTACATACTCTTCCGAAACGCGGGATGCGCGCTCCAGCAGACGGGAGTGGAGATAGAACACGTCGCCTGGGTAAGCTTCACGGCCTGGTGGACGGCGCAGCAGCAGGGAAATCTGGCGGTAAGCCACTGCTTGCTTGGACAGATCGTCATAAACGATCAGCGCGTCTTCACCGCGGTCGCGGAAGTATTCGCCCATGGTGCAACCGGAGTACGGTGCCAGGAATTGCAGCGCAGGAGATTCCGAAGCACTGGCAGCCACGATGATCGTGTTGGCCAGGGCGCCGTTTTCTTCCAGCTTGCGAACCACGTTGGCGATGGTCGATTGTTTCTGACCGATGGCTACGTAGACGCAGAAAATGCCGCTGTCTTTCTGGTTGATGATCGCGTCGATCGCCAGAGCGGTCTTACCGATCTGACGGTCACCGATGATCAGCTCACGCTGGCCACGGCCGACTGGGATCATGGCATCGACAGCCTTGTAGCCAGTCTGTACAGGCTGGTCTACCGACTTACGCCAGATCACGCCTGGAGCAACTTTCTCGACCGCGTCGGTCTCGGTGTTGCCCAGTGGACCTTTACCGTCAACAGGGTTACCCAGTGCGTCGACTACGCGACCCAGCAGTTCCTTACCTACCGGAACTTCCAGGATGCGGCCAGTGCACTTGGCGCTCATGCCTTCAGCCAGACTGGTGTACGCGCCCAATACAACGGCACCTACGGAGTCTTGCTCCAGGTTGAGGGCCATACCGTAGACGCCGCCCGGAAACTCGATCATCTCGCCGTACATGACGTCGGCCAGACCGTGAATCCGCACGATGCCGTCAGATACGCTGACGACAGTGCCTTCGTTACGGGCTTGGGAGGTCACATCGAGCTTGTCGATGCGGCCCTTGATAATTTCACTTATTTCGGAAGGATTGAGTTGCTGCATTGCTCTGCTGCCCCTTCAAACTCAAGATTTCAATGCTTCGGCAAGTTTCGCGATTTTGCCGCGAATCGAGCCATCGATAACCAGGTCGCCGGCGCGAATGACAACACCCCCGATCAGGGATGCATCCTCCGCAGCATGCAGGCGCACTTCCCGGTTGAGTCGTGCACTGAGAACCTTGGCGAGTTTGTCTTGCTGTTCTTGGTTCAATGCGAAAGCACTGGTCACTTCAACGTCTACCGACTTCTCTTGCTCGGCCTTGTACAGGTCGAACAGAGCGGCGATCTCCGGCAACAGCGGGAGACGGTCGTTTTCGGCAACGACATTGATGAAGTTCTGTGCCTTCACATCAAACTTGTCGCCGCACACTTCAATAAAAGTGGCGGCCTTGTCTGCGCTCGTCAGGCGCGGGGCCTTGAGCACGCGCTGCATGGTGTCGTCTTGCGACACCGCTGCTGCCAGGCCGAGCATGGCTGACCAAGAGGCCAGCTGCTGGTGGGCCTGGGCGTGCTCGAAGGCTGCCTTGGCGTAAGGTCGGGCCAACGTGGTCAGTTCTGCCATGATCGCCCTCGCTTAAATTTCAGCAGCCAGTTTGTTAACCAGCTCCGCGTGCGCGTTTTGATCGATTGTGGCACCGAGGATCTTCTCAGCACCGCCGACCGCCAGAGCACCCAGTTGGGCACGCAGCGCGTCTTTGACGCCGTTCAGTTCCTGTTCGATCTCGGCATGAGCCGAAGCCTTCACACGGTCAGCTTCGACGCGGGCTTTTTCAACAGCCTCTTCGACGATCTGGTTACCGCGTTTCTTGGCTTGCTCAATGATTTCAGCTGCCTGTGCCTTAGCTTCGCGCAGTTGGTGACCCGCTTTCTCTTGGGCCAACTCCAGGTCGCGAGCTGCACGGGTGGCAGCGTCCAAACCGTCCGCGATCTTCTTCTGACGTTCGTGCAAAGCCGCGATGACCGGAGGCCACACGAACTTCATGCAAAACACTACAAAAATGAAGAACGCAACGGATTGGCCAATCAGGGTTGCATTAATGTTCACGCCAACACCTCGCTCATTCGTTGTCCATCACCCCAATCACTCGAAAAGTCGAGTGATTAGCCAGCGAGTTGACCAACGAAGGGGTTCGCGAAGGTGAAGAACAGAGCGATACCAACGCCGATCATGGTCACGGCGTCGAGCAGGCCGGCGACGATGAACATTTTAACTTGCAGCATTGGGACCATTTCTGGCTGACGCGCTGCGCCTTCCAGGAATTTGCCGCCCAGCAGGCCGAAACCAATGGCAGTACCCAGGGCGCCCAGGCCGATCAACAGTGCAACAGCGATAGCGGTTAGACCAACTACAGTTTCCATCTTTCCTCCCGACTTTTACGTCGTATGGTTTAGGTTTTTTAGATTTTAAAGCGGTAAAACAAATCGTTTCATAGCCCGGTAGGGCCTACCTTCCCGTTTCACCGGGAAGGACATCAGACTAGTCGAGACTGGTCTTAATGGTTCTCTTCGTGCGCCATCGACAGGTAGACGATGGTCAACATCATGAAGATGAAGGCCTGCAGGGTGATGATCAGGATGTGGAACACAGCCCACGCCCACTGCAGAACGACGCCCAGGCCGCTAAGCCAGAGCAGGCCGCTGCCGAACATCACAGCGATCAGGATGAACACCAGCTCGCCGGCATACATGTTGCCGAACAGTCGCAGGGCCAGGGAGATCGGCTTGGCGACCAGGGTCACAAACTCCAGCAGGAAGTTCACCGGGATCAGCAAGGCTTGAACGAAGATGTTCTTGCTGCCGAACGGGTGCAGGGTCAGTTCGCCGATGAAGCCGCCGATGCCCTTGACCTTGATGCTGTAGAAAATGATCAACGCGAACACCGACAGGGCCATGCCCAGGGTGGCGTTAGGGTCCGTGGTGGAAACCGCACGGAATGGAATGTGGTGATCGCCGGAGATCAGGATGGCCAGCTGAGGAATCCAGTCGACCGGTACCAGGTCGACGGCGTTCATCAGGAACACCCAGACGAAGATGGTCAGTGCCAGCGGTGCAATCACCGGGCTACGGCCATGGAAGCTGTCTTTCACGCTGCCATCGACGAATTCGACCAATACTTCAACGAAGTTCTGCAAAGCACCTGGCTGACCGGAAGTCGCCTTCTTTGCCGCCATGCGGAAAATCAGGACGAAGATCAGACCCAATGCGACCGACCAGCCCAGAGTATCCAGGTGGAAAGCCCAGAAGCCCATTTCTTTGGCTTCTGCTGCGGAGTGGGCAAAGCCCCAGCCGCCATTGGGTAGCTGACCGAAGGTCAGGTTCTGCAAGTGGTGCTGGATATAGCCCGAAGCGGTTGTTTCTGCCATGGTTGCCTCAAACGCCCTAAGGTCTCGAAAGTCTTGTTTTCATTAGCAGGGGAGCGAACCAGCTGACCAGTTGGGTCAACACGAAGACGCCGAATACAGCCAGCGGCGCCAATGGCTTCACACCTGCAAAGGTCAGTGCAAACAGCACTGCCGTCAAAATCAGTTTCCCTGCCTCGCCGGCATAAAAAGACCGGACGATAGCCTGGGCTGCTCGGGCGCCGGAAAACCGAAAGGCCCTGTGAGCAAAATACATATTGGGCAGCAAGGCTATCAGGCCTCCGCAGAGTCCTGAATATCCGGCAACGACTCCATGCCAATACCAAAGCGCCAATGCGGCGATCAGCAAAATGACAAATTGAGCCAATAAAACCGGAAAAACGGCCAAGCGATGGAACGGCAACGTGTTTGGCGTGCGGGTTTCCATCACTCTTGCTCCTCAATGGTCGGCTGCCGGAAATCAATAACTTGGCATAATTTGTGCCGACAAAATGCGCGCAGAGTATAGGGGCGGTTCAGCCCCTATTCAACTGTCGGGTAGTGTTTTCCGATCGCGCGCTACATAAGCAAATGTTTCAACGGATGTGGGCAAGGACGCCCTGAAGCTCATCGAGAGAGTTATATCCGATCACCAATTGCCCTTTGCCCTTCTTGCCGTGGCGAATTTGCACCGCAGAGCCTAGGCGCTCGGCCAGGCGCTGCTCGAGACGCGCGATATCCGGATCAGGTTTGGCCGTTTCGACCGGTGCAGGTTTGCCGCTGAGCCACTGGCGAACCAGCGCTTCAGTCTGACGAACGGTGAGCCCCCGTGCGACAACGTGTCGCGCCCCTTCAACCTGTTGATTTTCGGGCAAACCGAGCAAAGCACGGGCGTGACCCATTTCCAGGTCGCCGTGGGACAACATGGTCTTGATGACTTCCGGCAGCGCGATCAGACGCAGCAGGTTGGATACGGTCACGCGGGATTTACCCACCGCCTCGGCCACTTGTTGCTGGGTGAGCTGGAACTCTTGCTGCAGACGCTGCAACGCAATCGCTTCTTCGATCGGGTTGAGGTCTTCACGCTGGATGTTTTCGATCAACGCCATCGCGATGGCGGTTTCATCCGGCACGTCGCGCACCATGGCCGGAATGGTTTCCTTGCCGGCCTGCTGGCTTGCGCGCCAGCGGCGTTCACCGGCGATGATCTCGAAGCGCCCGCCACCGATCGGGCGAACCACGATCGGCTGCATCACGCCCTGAGCCTTGATCGAATTGGCCAGTTCTTCCAGCGCCTGGGGGTCCATGTCTCGGCGTGGCTGGTATTTGCCACGCTGGATCAGGTCCAGGGGCAGGTGCTGCAACTCGCGCTCATCGGCCTGCACCGCTTGTTCTTCAAGCGATGTGACGGTCGGACCACTCAGCAGTGCATCCAGTCCACGTCCGAGACCTCGTTTCTTGACGGCCATGGGGATTCCTTAAGTTGGCTGGGCAGCAGCGGTGCGTGAGTTGCGGCGTTGGCGACGAACCATCTCGCCGGCAAGGGCCAGGTAGGCCAGTGCGCCACGGGATTGTTTGTCATACGCCAGCGCCGGCATGCCGTAACTGGGCGCTTCGGCCAAACGGATGTTGCGTGGGATCACCGTGTCGTACAACTGGTCGCCAAAGTGTTCCTTGAGCTGCGCCGACACATCGTTCATCAGGCTCAGGCGCGGATCGAACATGGTGCGCAAAAGACCTTCGATCTGCAGGTTCGGGTTGAGCAACTCGGCGATACGCTTGATGTTATCCACAAGGTCGCTCAAACCTTCCAGTGCGTAGTACTCGCACTGCATGGGGATAATCACCCCATCGGCGGCCACCAGCGCATTGAGCGTGAGCATCGACAGCGACGGCGGGCAGTCGATCAAAATGTAATCGTAATTCTCGCGGATCGGCGCCAAAGCGCTGCGCAGACGGCTTTCTTTCATCTGCATTTCCAGCAGCACCACTTCCGCCGCGGTCAGGTCGCGGTTGGCCGGCAGCAGTTGATAACCACCGTGTTCGGAGAAGTGCATGGCCTGGGCCAGGTCGCACTCACCAATCAGCAGGTCGTATACCGAGTTTTCCAGGCCGTGTTTATCCACACCGCTACCCATGGTGGCGTTGCCCTGTGGATCAAGATCGATCAACAGCACCCGGCGCTTGGTAGCGACCAGGGATGCTGCGAGGTTGATGCAGGTGGTGGTTTTACCCACGCCACCTTTCTGGTTCGCTATCGCGAATACCTTAGCCATTCTTGCTTGTGTTCCCAATCATGCCGTGCGGCGCAGTATCAGCAGATGGCGTTGGCCTTGGCAACCGGGTACGGCCAAGGCGTGTTCGCTATCGAGGTGGAAGTCTGCCGGCAATGCTAACAGCTCATCGCTTGGATGGACGCCCTTCATTGCCAGCCAGCGGGTGTCACGGTCGCCCAGGTGGCGAGTCCAGTTGCTGAAGTTCTCCATGCTGCTGAACGCCCGGGAAACAATTCCGTTAAAGGGCAATTCAGGCGTGAAGGCTTCGACGCGACTGTGGATAACTTGCAGGTTATCCAGCTTGAGTTCGAGTTTTACCTGGGTCAGGAAGCGGGTTTTCTTGCCGTTGCTGTCCAGGCAAGTCACTTGCGACTCCGGAAATAGGATCGCCAGTGGAATACCCGGCATGCCGCCGCCACTGCCGACGTCGAGCCAGCGGCCGTTTTCGATAAATGGCATCACGCTCAAACTGTCGAGCAAGTGACGGGACACCATTTCGTCCGGATCACGCACGGCGGTCAGGTTGTAGGCCTTGTTCCACTTGATCAACAGAGCCAGGTAACCCAGCAGCAGTTCGTGCTGGGCTGCAGTCAGGTCAACGCCCAACTGGCGCGCGCCTGTGGATAACTCTTCGGCGTGTTGCGAGGTGACCAACGAACTCAAGCGCTTTGCTCCAACTGACGGCCCGCGCCGCGTTTTTTCAAATGGATCATCAACAGCGAAATCGCTGCCGGAGTGACGCCGGGAATACGTGAAGCCTGGCCCAATGTCTCAGGGCGAGTTATCCCCAGCTTGCTTTGAATCTCTTTCGACAACCCGGAAATCCCGGTGTAGTCGATATCCGCAGGCAGCTTGGTGTCTTCACTGGCGCGCAGGCGAGCAATTTCATCCTGTTGGCGATCAATGTAACCGGCGTATTTGGTCTTGATTTCGACCTGTTCCGCGACCTGTGGATCTTGCGCGCCATTACCTGTCACTTCGACCAGACCAGCGTAGTCGATTTCCGGACGGGACAGCAGGTTCAGCAAGTTGTATTCGTGAGTCAGCGGCGTGCCGAATTTTTCGGCAATCGCATCGCCCTGCTCCGTACCGGGGCGAACCCAGGTGCTTTTCAAGCGTTGCTCTTCCAGCTCAATGCTTTCGCGCTTTTTGCAGAAGGCCGCCCAGCGCACGTCGTCAACCAAGCCCAACTCGCGGCCTTTCTCGGTCAAACGCAGGTCGGCGTTGTCTTCGCGCAGGATCAGACGGTATTCCGCCCGGGAAGTGAACATCCGGTACGGTTCCTGGGTACCCAGAGTAATCAGGTCGTCGACCAACACGCCGATGTACGCTTCATCGCGACGCGGACACCAGCTGTCTTTGCCCTGGGCGCGCAGTGCTGCGTTGGTCCCGGCCAGCAAACCTTGGGCGCCGGCTTCTTCGTAACCGGTGGTGCCGTTGATTTGCCCGGCAAAGAACAGGCCGCCGATCACTTTGGTTTCCAGGCTGTACTTCAGGTCACGCGGGTCGAAGTAGTCGTACTCGATGGCGTAGCCCGGGCGCACGATGTGCGTATTTTCCATGCCGCGAATCGACTGCACGATCTGGATTTGCACGTCGAACGGCAGGGAAGTGGAAATCCCGTTCGGGTACAGCTCGTGGGTGGTCAAGCCTTCGGGCTCGATGAAGACCTGGTGGCTTTGCTTGTCGGCAAAGCGGTGGATCTTGTCTTCAATCGACGGGCAATAGCGTGGGCCAATACCTTCGATCACCCCGGAATACATCGGCGAACGGTCGAGGTTCGCAGCGATGATTTCGTGGGTGCGAGCGTTGGTGTGGGTAATCCAGCAACTGACCTGTTTCGGGTGTTGTTCTTTGGAGCCCATGAACGACATCACAGGGATAGGCGTATCACCGGCTTGCTCGGTCATTACCGAAAAGTCCACAGAACGCCCGTCGATACGCGGCGGGGTCCCGGTTTTCAGGCGGCCGACACGCAGCGGCAATTCACGCAGGCGTTTTGCCAGGGCGATCGACGGCGGATCACCGGCGCGACCGCCGGAATAGTTCTGCATGCCGATGTGGATAAGTCCGCCGAGGAACGTACCGGTGGTCAACACCACGGATTCTGCGAAGAACCGCAGGCCCATCTGGGTCACAACACCGCGTACCTGGTCTTGTTCAACGATCAGGTCATCCGCGGCCTGTTGAAATATCCACAGGTTCGGCTGGTTTTCCAGGGTTTCGCGTACCGCTGCCTTGTACAGGATACGGTCGGCTTGAGCCCGAGTCGCACGCACGGCCGGCCCTTTGCGGCTGTTTAGCACGCGAAATTGAATACCACCCTTGTCGGTAGCCATGGCCATCACGCCGCCGAGGGCGTCGATTTCTTTGACCAAGTGGCTTTTGCCGATCCCACCAATGGCGGGGTTGCAACTCATTGCACCGAGGGTTTCCACGTTATGCGTCAGCAACAGGGTTTTTACGCCCATGCGTGCTGACGCCAGTGCTGCCTCGGTACCGGCATGACCGCCGCCGATGACGATCACTTCAAAACGGGAAGGGAAATCCACCACGCACCTCGTGCCTGCTTATGTAGGTAATCAGGAATTGTTTGTTGAAAGGGTTTTAGAGCTTTGGCGGCAAGTATAGGGACTTAGCCCTTCCTAAAGAACCCTTTGCACAAAATTTAACCAGCTGTGGATGAATCACAGACAATAGAAATTAAAAGAGAGAAATTTATTAAATCTTTGTTTTTATGTTTATTTCTACTGACCTATCTTTCTGTGGATAGATTTACACAAGCCTCGATTTACGTGATGTACAGCGATTCAAAAGTCTGTGGTCATGTGCCAATGAGGCCCTTGGATAAGTGCTTTAAGCCTGTGGATGAAAGAGGTGGTTATCCACAGACGGGTTTTTACTCAGGTTTCAGGCCCTGTTATCAACTGGGCACAGAGGCGGTTATTCACAGGGCTTAATCCACAGAAATCCACTTCTCGGGGCAAATTGCGTCCACGCCAATGCCTCCAAAGTCTTGGTGATAGAAGGAAAATTCGTGAGGTGTCAGGCGAAAGGGGGAGAACAGACAGGCACGAATGGCCTGTCTGTGGATAACGAAAGGTTATTTACCGATGCAAAAGCTGGAAAAGATTCGACCGAGCAGGTCATCAGAGCTGAATGCCCCGGTGATTTCCCCCAACAGCTGCTGTGCTTGACGCAGATCCTCGGCCAACAGCTCTCCAGCACCTGCCAGGGTCAGCTGCGCCCGGCCGTGCTCCAACGCCGCGCTGGCGTGTCGCAGGGCTTCCAGGTGCCTACGACGTGCACTGAAGCTGCTTTCCGAGGTCTGTTCGTATCCCATGCAGGCCTTGAGGTGCTCTCGCAACAGCTCGAGGCCATCGCCGGCCGCCTTGGCACTCAAGCTGATGGTGACATGCCCGTCCGCACTGGTTTCCATCGCGATCGCTTCACCAGTCAGGTCCGCCTTGTTGCGGATCAAGGTGACTTTGGCCGGGTCCGGCCTTTGCTCAAGAAATTCCGGCCACAAGGCAAAGGGATCCACAGCCTCAGGCGCAGTGGCATCCACCACCAACAGCACGCGATCCGCTTCACCGATTGCCTTGAGTGCACGCTCTACACCAATCTTTTCCACCTGGTCATCGGTATCGCGCAAGCCGGCCGTGTCGACGACGTGCAGTGGCATGCCATCAATGTGGATATGTTCGCGCAGGATATCCCGTGTGGTGCCGGCAATCTCGGTAACGATCGCCGCTTCACGGCCCGCCAATGCATTCAGCAGGCTGGATTTGCCCGCGTTCGGCCTGCCGGCAATCACTACCGTCATACCATCACGTAACAACGCGCCCTGGCCTGCCTCGCGCAGGACGGTGGATAACTCATCACGGACCTTATCCAGCATCGCCAGGACGTGGCCATCGGCGAGAAAATCGATTTCTTCTTCCGGGAAATCGATCGCCGCCTCGACGTAGATACGCAGGCTGATCAGTTGTTCGGTCAAGTTATGCACACGCAGGGAGAACGCGCCCTGCAGTGAACGCAGTGCATTGCGCGCAGCCTGTGCGGAACTGGCTTCGATCAAGTCGGCAATCGCCTCAGCCTGGGCCAGGTCGAGCTTGTCATTCAGGAAAGCCCGCTCGCTGAATTCCCCAGGACGTGCCAGGCGGCAACCCAATTGCAGGCAGCGCTGCAGCAACATATCCAGCACCACCGGACCACCGTGGCCCTGCAGTTCCAGAACATCCTCACCCGTAAACGAGTTAGGTCCCGGGAAATAGAGGGCCAGGCCCTCGTCCAACACGCTTTCGTCGGCATCCAGAAACGGGCCGTAATGGGCATAACGTGGCTTCAGCTCGCGGCCACTGATGGCCATGGCTGCCACGCTCGCAAGCGGTCCGGAAATACGAACGATACCGACACCGCCGCGACCTTGAGCGGTAGCGACAGCAGCGATGGTTTCACGAGGAGCGCTCATCAGCAGGTTCCAGAACAAAAGTGACGGAAAGCAAAACGCCCCACTAGGGGGCGTCTTGAGTGGTTATCCACAGAGTAAATTACGCCGCAGCTTTTTTGGTAGCCGCTTCGATTTTACGTGTGATGTACCACTGTTGAGAGATCGACAACACGTTGTTGACCACCCAGTACAGCACCAGACCAGCAGGGAACCACAGGAAGAAGAAGGTGAAGATGATTGGCATCATTTTCATGACCTTGGCCTGCATCGGATCCGGCGGAGTCGGGTTCAGTCGCTGCTGGATGAACATGGTTGCGCCCATGATGATCGGCAGGATAAAGAACGGGTCTTTGATCGACAGGTCAGTTATCCACAGCATGAACGGAGCCTGGCGCATTTCCACGCTTTCCAGGAGTACCCAGTAAAGCGAGAGGAACACCGGCATCTGTACGAGAATCGGCAAGCAACCGCCCAACGGGTTGATCTTCTCTTTCTTGTACAGCTCCATCATGGCCTGCGACATTTTCTGCCGGTCATCACCATGTTGTTCTTTCAGAGCCGCCAGTTTCGGAGCCACGGCACGCATGCGCGCCATCGACTTGTAGCTGGCTGCCGACAGCGGGAAGAAGATCCCTTTGATCAGCATGGTCAGGAAGATGATCGAGAAGCCCCAGTTACCCACAATGCTGTGGATATGTTGCAGCAGCCAGAAGATCGGCTGGGCAATGAACCACAGAATGCCGTAATCCACAGTCAGTTCCAGACCTGGGGACAACTCTTTCAGCACAGCCTGGCTTTTCGGGCCGGCGTACAGGGTAGCGCTGGTTTCAGCCTTGGCGCCTGGTGCCACGGTCAACGCCGGGCCAGTAAAACCAATGATGTAGTTGCCTTGGCTGTCTTTGCGGGTTTGAACCAGGTTGGCTTCACCCTTGTTCGGGATCCAGGCGGTCACGAAGTAGTGTTGCAACCAGGCAACCCAGCCACCTTGTACGGTTTCTTTCAGCGCGCCCTTGTCGATATCTTTCATCGACACTTTTTTGTACGGCTCGCTACTTGTCCACAGGGCGGCGCCCAGGTAAGTCGCGGTGCCGGTGGCGGTGCTGGAAGAAGGATCGGCGCTGTTGTCACGCTTCAGTTGGGCAAACAGGTTGCCGGTCCATGCCTTATCGCTTTCGTTGTCGATCAGATAAGTGACCTTCAAGTCGTACAAACCACGGGTGAAGCTGAAACGCTTGATGTAGTTGACGCCGTCGAGGCTGAATTTCAGGTCGACGTTCAACTGGTTCTGGCCATCAGCCAGTTGGTAAGTCTTCTGTTCGGTCGAATAAACCGGACGACCGGTCGCACGTGCATCCGGACCGTTGGTGCCGGTCAGGCCACTTTGTGCCAGATAAATACGTTCGCCACCGTTATCGAACAGTTGGAACGGAACATCCGGGTGATCCTGGCGACGTGGATACAGCGGCAGCTTCAGCTGGGCGATATCACCACCTTGTGGGTCGATTGCCAGATCGAGCACATCCGTTTTTACGTGGATGAGGTCTTTATTGGTGATAACCGGCGTTTCAACTGGGGTGCTGGTATCGGCATTCGCGCTGGGTACATCGGCACTGGCGGAAGCATTGTTACCCAACGGGGTGTCCGGAATAGCCGGCGCAGCCTGATTGGTAGCAACATTCTGAGTCGGCAGGGCAGCCTGGCCATAGTCCTGGTTCCAGTTAAGAACCATGACGTAGGACACGATTGCCAGGGCGACGATCAGGATCGTGCGTTTAATATCCATGATTACTCGGCCATCGAAGAAGAACGGGAGGTAGGGATAGGTGGAACCGGGTCATAACCACCGGGATTCCACGGATGACAGCGACCTAAACGACGAAAGGTCAGCCAGCCACCGCGCAGAAGACCATGATTTTCTATGGCCTCTAACGCGTAGCAAGAACAACTGGGGTAGAAACGACAGTGGCTGGCCATCAGAGGACTAATGGCGTAGCGATAAAACTGGATCGGAACGAGGGCCAGTTTACGCATCAAGGCTGTCTACCCCTACAGTTTCGGTGCTGACTGCTGGTGCTGGCTTGTGGGTACGCGCCAAACGTTTCCAGAGCTTGCCGAAATGCTGAATCAATTCGGGGTTTTCTACATCCCCCAAGCCTTTGCGCGCGACGATAACAATATCCCAACCAACCAGAGTGTCCTGGTGGAGGCGAAACGATTCGCGCATCAGACGCTTGAGGCGATTGCGCTCAACGGAGAGCTTTACGCTCTTCTTGCCAATCACCAACCCGAGACGGGGGTGATCAAGATCGTTGTTACGCGCAAGGAGCAGGAGATTTTTCCCCGGAACCTTGCCGGTGGGGGAGTCAAAGACTGCCTTGAAGTGCCGGGGGGTTAGCAGACGCTTTTCCCGACTGAAGTCCTGACTCACCACCAGTACCGGATTATCAAACTGCCAGACGCGCACGACCTTTGGCGCGGCGACGCGACAGGACTGCACGGCCGTTCTTGGTAGCCATGCGAGCACGGAAACCGTGGGTACGGGCGCGTTTGATGGTGCTTGGTTGGAAAGTACGTTTCATGGCGTTGTTACCTGGTTCGTCCACAACGGGCCGGAATGGCCCCCGTTTTAAGAGACCGGCGATTCTAGAGAAAGCAAGCCTCTAGGTCAATTTCCAACCAGCTTTTCCTTTAATTAGATCTCTATAGGTCAGGAAGCCCTTTTCTGTGTGCCTGCCTTTCATGAGACTGGGCATAGATATAAAAATAAAGAAGGAAGTTATTTAAAGCTTTTCTGTAAAGCTTATAAAAGCTAGACAGCCGATCATCTGTGGATAACTGTATTGAGGCCAGATTCTACGTGCTGTACAGAGAATGACAACTACGGGGGAAAACGGTGCTCTCCCTGTGCTGCGCTGTCGGATAAGCTGTGCGTGAAACAGGTTGTTATCCACAGGCCAGTTACCCACAGACTTTCGACCCCACTTGTACAACGAGCTCAGGTGCGCTTATCCACAGAGCTTATGCACAGACCATTGGTCGTATTTTTTGTGGTTAAGGCATTGATTTTGGGTGTGCTGTGAGCAACCTACATGTGGATAAGTGGGCGTCTCGCCGCTACAATGGCGGCTGTTTTTGCCTCACCGGCTTTCAACTTAGGGGATATCCGTGTCAGTGGAACTTTGGCAGCAGTGCGTGGAGCTTTTGCGCGATGAGCTGCCTGCCCAGCAATTCAACACCTGGATCCGTCCGCTACAGGTCGAAGCCGAAGGCGACGAGTTGCGTGTCTACGCGCCGAATCGTTTTGTTCTCGACTGGGTCAACGAGAAGTACCTGAGCCGCGTTCTCGAATTGCTCGACGAACATGGCAACGGCCTCGCGCCTGCGCTTTCCTTATTAATAGGCAGCAAGCGCAGTTCCGCACCTCGCGCCGCACCCAATGCACCGCTGGCTGCTGCTGCGTCGCAAGCCCAGGTAGCGACCGCTCCGGTTGCTACGGCGCCTGCCCCAGCACCCACGGCGTCAAAATCGTCTGCGCAGAAGAGCGCACCAGAGCACGAAGAGCCGTCCCGCGACAGTTTCGACCCGATGGCCGGCGCCAGCTCACAACAGGCACCGGTGCGTGCCGAACAACGCACGGTCCAGGTCGAAGGCGCGCTCAAGCACACCAGCTATCTGAATCGCACCTTCACCTTTGAGAACTTCGTCGAAGGTAAGTCCAACCAGCTGGCCCGCGCGGCTGCCTGGCAAGTCGCCGATAACCCCAAGCACGGTTACAACCCACTCTTCCTTTATGGCGGCGTAGGCTTGGGTAAGACGCACTTGATGCACGCTGTGGGTAACCACCTATTAAAGAAGAACCCGAATGCCAAGGTCGTGTACCTGCACTCGGAGCGCTTTGTGGCTGACATGGTCAAGGCCTTGCAGCTCAACGCCATCAACGAGTTCAAGCGGTTCTATCGCTCCGTTGATGCCTTGCTGATCGATGACATTCAATTCTTCGCGCGCAAGGAACGTTCCCAGGAAGAGTTCTTCCATACCTTCAACGCCCTGCTCGAAGGTGGCCAGCAGGTCATCTTGACCAGTGACCGTTACCCGAAGGAAATCGAAGGCCTGGAAGAACGTTTGAAATCCCGTTTCGGTTGGGGCCTGACCGTTGCGGTCGAGCCGCCAGAACTGGAGACCCGCGTTGCGATCCTGATGAAGAAGGCCGACCAGGCCAAAGTCGATCTGCCACACGATGCGGCATTCTTTATTGCTCAACGCATTCGCTCCAACGTGCGTGAACTGGAAGGTGCGCTCAAGCGCGTCATCGCTCACTCGCACTTCATGGGTCGCGACATCACCATCGAGCTGATTCGCGAATCCTTGAAAGACTTGTTGGCGCTGCAAGACAAGCTGGTGAGTGTGGATAACATCCAGCGCACCGTGGCCGAGTACTACAAGATCAAGATTTCCGACCTGCTGTCCAAGCGCCGTTCGCGCTCGGTCGCACGTCCTCGGCAGGTGGCCATGGCGCTCTCCAAAGAGTTGACCAACCACAGCCTGCCGGAAATCGGTGATGTGTTTGGCGGTCGCGACCACACCACGGTCTTGCACGCGTGCCGCAAGATCAACGAACTTAAGGAATCCGACGCGGATATTCGCGAGGACTACAAGAACCTGCTGCGTACACTGACTACTTGATGACACCAGCGCAGCTTATTAAGGCAAGGGACTAGACCATGCATTTCACCATTCAACGCGAAGCCCTGTTGAAACCCCTGCAACTGGTCGCAGGCGTCGTCGAGCGCCGACAGACCTTGCCGGTGCTCTCCAACGTATTGCTGGTGGTCGAAGGCCAGCAATTGTCCCTGACCGGTACCGACCTGGAAGTCGAATTGGTTGGTCGTGTGCAGCTGGAAGAACCCGCCGAACCTGGCGAGATCACCGTGCCGGCGCGCAAGCTGATGGACATCTGCAAGAGCTTGCCGAACGACGCGCTGATCGACATCAAGGTCGATGAAGCCAAATTGGTGGTCAAGGCCGGTCGCAGCCGCTTCACCTTGTCCACGCTGCCAGCCAATGACTTCCCAACCGTGGAAGAAGGCCCAGGCTCTCTGACCTGCAGCCTGGAGCAAAGCAAGCTGCGCCGTTTGATCGAGCGCACCAGCTTCGCCATGGCCCAGCAGGACGTACGCTACTACCTCAACGGCATGCTGCTGGAAGTGTCCGAAGGCATTATCCGCGCTGTGGCTACAGACGGTCACCGCCTGGCGATGTGCTCGATGCGTGCTGATATTGGTCAGCCTGACCGCCACCAGGTCATCGTGCCGCGTAAAGGTATCCTGGAGCTGGCCCGCTTGCTCACTGAGCCGGAAGGCATTGTCAGCATCGTGTTGGGCCAGCATCACATCCGCGCAACCACTGGCGAGTTTACTTTCACTTCCAAGCTGGTCGACGGCAAGTTCCCGGATTACGAGCGCGTCTTGCCTAAAGGCGGCGACAAGTTGGTACTGGGCGATCGTCAGGCCCTGCGTGAAGCCTTCAGCCGCACGGCGATCCTGTCGAACGAAAAGTACCGCGGCATTCGCCTGCAACTGGCCAACGGTCAGCTGAAAATCCAGGCCAACAACCCGGAGCAGGAAGAAGCGGAAGAAGAAGTGGGCGTCGACTACAACGGCGGCTCGTTGGAAATCGGCTTCAACGTGAGCTACTTGCTCGACGTGCTGGGTGTGATGACCACCGAACAGGTTCGTCTGATTCTGTCCGATTCCAACAGCAGCGCCCTGGTGCAAGAATCTGATAACGACGACTCGGCTTACGTTGTCATGCCGATGCGCCTGTAATCATGCTCAGCAGAAGCTAGATGTCCCTCAGTCGCGTCTCGGTCACCGCGGTGCGCAATTTGCACCCGGTGACCTTCTCCCCCTCCCCCCGCATCAATATCCTCCACGGCGCCAACGGCAGTGGCAAAACCAGCGTGCTGGAAGCCATTCACCTGCTAGGCCTTGCCCGTTCGTTTCGCAGTGCACGCTTGTTGCCGGTGATTCAGTACGAACAACTGGCGTGCACGGTATTCGGCCAGGTCGAATTGGCTGAAGGTGGGCACAGCGCCCTGGGGATATCCCGTGATCGTGGTGGGGAGTTTCAGATTCGTATCGATGGTCAAAACGCGCGTAGTGCGGCGCAGTTGGCAGAAATCCTGCCGCTGCAATTGATCAACCCTGACAGCTTCAGGCTGTTGGAAGGTGCGCCAAAAATCCGCAGGCAATTCCTCGATTGGGGAGTGTTCCACGTGGAACCGCGTTTCATGGCCACTTGGCAGCGCCTGCAGAAGGCCCTGCGGCAGCGGAACTCATGGCTGCGGCATGGTACACTTGACGCCGCTTCACAAGCGGCCTGGGACCGGGAACTGTGCCTGGCCAGCGACGAAATAGATGAATACCGACGCGCCTATATCAAAGCCTTGAAACCAGTCTTTGAGCAGACCTTGAGTGAGCTATTGGACCTCGAGGGGCTGACGCTGAGCTACTACCGTGGTTGGGACAAAGAGCGTGAACTGAGTGCGGTGCTTGCCACGTCCTTGCAACGGGATCAGCAAATTGGCCATACCCAGGCCGGACCCCAACGGGCTGACTTGCGCCTTAGACTAGGCGCACATAATGCTGCGGATATCTTGTCCCGCGGTCAGCAGAAGTTGGTGGTGTGTGCACTGCGTATTGCCCAGGGCCATCTGGTTAGCCAGGCTCGGCGCGGTCAGTGTATTTATCTGGTGGATGACTTGCCGTCAGAGCTCGACGAGCAACACCGCCGTGCGTTATGCCGCTTGTTGGAAGACTTACGCTGCCAGGTATTTATCACCTGTGTAGACCACGAATTATTGAGGGAAGGCTGGCAGACGGAAACGCCAGTCGCTTTGTTCCACGTGGAACAGGGCCGTATCACCCAGACCCACGACCATCGGGAGTGAAGGCATGAGCGAAGAAAACACGTACGACTCGACCAGCATTAAAGTGCTGAAAGGTTTGGATGCCGTACGCAAACGTCCCGGTATGTACATCGGCGACACCGATGATGGTAGCGGTCTGCACCACATGGTGTTCGAGGTGGTCGATAACTCGATCGACGAAGCTCTGGCCGGTTACTGCGACGATATCAGCATCATCATCCACCCGGACGAGTCCATCACCGTGCGCGACAACGGTCGTGGCATTCCGGTAGACGTGCACAAAGAAGAAGGCGTTTCGGCAGCAGAGGTCATCATGACCGTGCTCCACGCCGGCGGTAAGTTCGACGACAACTCCTATAAAGTTTCCGGCGGTTTGCACGGTGTAGGTGTTTCGGTAGTAAACGCCCTCTCCGAAGAATTGGTGTTGACTGTTCGCCGTAGCGGCAAGATCTGGGAACAGACCTACGTGCACGGTGTGCCTCAAGCACCGATGGCGATTGTGGGTGACAGTGAAACCACGGGTACCCAGATTCACTTCAAGGCCTCCAGCGAGACCTTCAAGAACATCCACTTCAGCTGGGACATCCTGGCCAAGCGCATTCGTGAGCTGTCCTTCCTCAACTCCGGCGTAGGTATCGTCCTTAAAGACGAGCGCAGCGGCAAGGAAGAGCTGTTCAAGTACGAAGGTGGCTTGCGTGCGTTCGTTGAATACCTGAACACCAACAAGACTGCGGTCAACCAGGTGTTCCACTTCAACATCCAGCGTGAAGACGGCATCGGTGTAGAAATCGCCCTGCAGTGGAACGACAGCTTCAACGAGAACCTGTTGTGCTTCACCAACAACATTCCGCAGCGCGATGGCGGTACTCACTTGGTGGGTTTCCGTTCCGCACTGACGCGTAACCTGAACACCTACATCGAAGCCGAAGGCCTGGCCAAGAAGCATAAAGTTGCCACCACCGGTGACGACGCGCGCGAAGGCCTGACTGCGATTATCTCGGTTAAAGTGCCGGACCCTAAGTTCAGCTCCCAGACCAAAGACAAGCTGGTGTCTTCCGAAGTGAAGACCGCAGTGGAACAAGAGATGGGCAAGTACTTCTCTGACTTCCTGCTTGAGAACCCGAACGAAGCCAAGCTGGTTGTCGGCAAGATGATCGATGCGGCACGTGCTCGTGAAGCGGCGCGTAAAGCCCGTGAGATGACCCGCCGTAAAGGTGCGTTGGATATCGCTGGCCTGCCGGGCAAATTGGCCGACTGCCAGGAGAAGGACCCTGCCCTCTCCGAACTATACCTGGTGGAAGGTGACTCTGCTGGCGGTTCCGCCAAGCAGGGTCGTAACCGTCGCACCCAGGCCATCCTGCCGTTGAAGGGTAAGATCCTCAACGTCGAGAAAGCGCGCTTCGACAAGATGATTTCCTCCCAGGAAGTCGGCACCTTGATCACGGCGTTGGGCTGCGGTATCGGCCGCGAAGAGTACAACATCGACAAGCTGCGCTATCACAACATCATCATCATGACCGATGCTGACGTCGACGGTTCGCACATTCGTACCCTGCTGCTGACCTTCTTCTTCCGTCAGTTGCCGGAGCTGATCGAACGCGGCTACATCTACATCGCCCAGCCGCCGTTGTACAAAGTCAAAAAGGGCAAGCAAGAGCAATACATCAAAGACGACGACGCCATGGAAGAGTACATGACGCAGTCGGCCTTGGAAGATGCCAGCTTGCACTTGAACGACGAAGCCCCGGGCATTTCCGGTGAGGCGCTGGAGCGTCTGGTTAACGACTTCCGCATGGTGATGAAGACTCTCAAGCGTCTGTCGCGCCTGTATCCGCAGGAACTGACCGAGCACTTTATCTACCTGCCGGCCGTCAGCCTGGAACAGTTGGGCGATCATGCAGCAATGCAGGATTGGCTGGCCCAGTACGAAGTACGCCTGCGCACCGTCGAGAAGTCTGGCCTGGTTTACAAAGCCAGCCTGCGTGAAGACCGTGAACGTAACGTATGGCTGCCAGAGGTCGAGCTGATCTCCCACGGCCTGTCGAACTACGTCACTTTCAACCGTGACTTCTTCGGCAGCAACGACTACAAAACCGTGGTGACCCTGGGCGCGCAACTGAGCACCCTGCTGGACGACGGCGCTTACATCCAACGTGGCGAACGCAAGAAGCAGGTCAAGGAATTCAAGGAAGCCCTTGACTGGCTGATGGCCGAAAGCACCAAGCGTCACACCATCCAGCGATACAAAGGTCTGGGCGAAATGAACCCGGATCAACTGTGGGAAACCACCATGGACCCAAGCCAGCGTCGTATGCTGCGCGTTACCATCGAAGACGCCATTGGCGCAGACCAGATCTTCAACACCCTCATGGGTGATGCGGTCGAACCTCGCCGTGACTTCATCGAAAGCAACGCATTGGCGGTTTCCAACCTGGACTTCTGATCAGGCAAACCGGCAAAACAAAAAGGCCAACGCTTAGCGTTGGCCTTTTTTATTGGGTACTCGAACAGGCAGTTTTGAAATGCTCCACGTGGAACATCTGCGTTTTACCCCGGAGTCGTTGCGGCCACACTCTCCAACCGATAGCCGTATCCGTAGATCGTCAGCAGTTGCCAGCCGCGATCTGCCGTCAGCCCAAGCTTGTTACGCAGACGGTAGATGTGGGTATCCAGTGGCCGCGACGACACCATTTCTTCATGGGTCCAGAAACGCTCGTACAGGTATTCCCGAGACAGCGGGCGTGCCAGGTTGGCAAACAAGCAGCTAGCGAGTCGATACTCGCGCTCGGTCAGGTTGATCGGCTTGCCCGCACGGGTAACGGTCAACTCGGCATCATCGAAGGTCAGGTCATTGAAGCTCTGCACTTCATGGGCGTTGGTTTTCTGCAGGCCGTGGCGGCGCAAAACGGCCGACACCCGGGCCTTCAATTCATTGGGACGAAAGGGCTTGCTGACGTAGTCATCGGCGCCGCTGTTCAATGCGGTAACGATATCGCTCTCTGCATCACGGCTCGTCAGCATGATCACTGCGGGGGGCGACTCCATGTGTTCGCGAGTCCAGCGCAACAGAGCAATGCCGGTGATATCGGGCAACTGCCAATCGAGTATCAGCAGATCAAACGTTTCCCGGCGCAGTTGGCGCAGCAGGTCTTCACCCCGTTCAAAAAAATGCAGGGACCAAGGCTGTTCCGTGGTGCTGGGGATTTGTCGCAGTGTCTGTTCAACCCGACGCAATTCCGCGGGCTCGTCATCCAGTATTGCGACACGCATGGGTGGGTCCTTTCTACTAAAAAATACGGCGGCCAACTTCGGGCTAGGCTGCTCAATTACCGGCCTTTGAATCTGAAGAATTGTGGTCAGAATTAACGGCCTTATGATTCCCTCGGTAGGCTGATATCAAAGAGCCCTTAACCCACTGAAAGACTTCAAAACCGATGTAGGAAAGATACCGGCTCCTGCCCCTGAGGAAAAGGATCAGCCGACACATGCGCTGCCGTCATCCTGTGCGCGTCGGTGTCAGATGCCTTCTGGAACCCCTAACCTTGATGAGCACCATGACCTTTTCCCCTAACCGATTGTGCTACGCCCTCTCCTCATTGCTGGGTTTGGTGGTGGGGGCGGCGCATGCTTCTGCTGTGGTGCGCCCGCCCTATATTGATAACCCATGGATGTGTCGAGCGCAGCCGCTACCGGCCGTTGTGCAGCACCTGACGGGAGAAGCCTGGAAGCTCGACACCAAGGGCCAATTACGCCCATTGCAGGAAGGCATGACGATTGATGAGAAGGAAGGTGTGAAAACCTCGGCCTCGGCGTTTGTCAGCCTGTTGCTGGGCGATGGTTCCCGGGTGGTGTTGCCGTCAAGTTCGCAGGTGCGTTTGCATATGGAGCAGAGGCAATCGATTCCCCAGGTCATCCTGGAACAGGGTCAGGCCGAGGCCTATGTGATCAAGCAGCCCAGTCAGCATGACCGGTTCCAGATCGTGACACCCGTTGGCGTGCTGGGCGTGCGCGGTACGCACTTTCGGGTGCGGGACGACGGCGAGCAATCCATGCTTGAGGTGCTGGATGGGCAGGTAGCCGCCAACCGGGACACCCGGAAAAAACCTGATGAAGACGAAGTAAAAGTCGGTGCTCGCCAAGGCCTGCTGTTCAAGAAGCAAGGCGATCTGAACACCGTGACACTCCTGCCCGCACCCAAGTTGGTGGGTCAGGATGGGCAAAAAGGTGATGCACCTATGTGGAAGTTGTACGTGCGGCCCTTACCCGGCGCCCAGCGCTATCGCGCCCAAGTCGCCACCGACCAAGCCTTTATGAACATCAAGCAGGAAAACTTTTCCAGCGAGCCGAAAATGAGCTTCACTGGGCTCAAAGCATCGTTCTATCACGTGCGATTGTCGGCTTACGACGAACAGGGCCTGGAGGGAGAAACCGGGGTTTATGACATCTTCTACTACCCGCCCGCAACGCAGGCCAAGGCCTCTGGTGGCTAATCAATGATGCTCTGGCGCAAGGCCGAGAAACGCCAACCCACCCATGCACAGCGCCTGTTCCACGGTTTGGTCCGTGAGTGGCTGTGGATAGGTTTGCTGCTCTTGCCTATCACTGCTTACCTGTCGCTCAGCCCAGGACTGGCGCTGAACAACCCGCTGTATGACAGCCTGCGCCGCCTCACCCCGCTGCCGGTAGACCCGCGCATCCTGTTGGTCACCATTGATGACAAGAGTTTGAAAGACCTCGGCCGATGGCCCTGGCCGCGCAGCCTGCACGCAGACCTGATCGACCGCCTGAATGCTGCACAGCCCGCAGCCATCCTGTTCGATGTGATTTTCAGCGAGCCCGGTGAGCCGGCCAATGATCGGCGTCTTGCCCAATCAGTGTGCGAGGCCGGTAACGTGTTGCTGCCGCTGTTGCGCGAAGACGCCACCCGCTACAGCCAGCCCGGCGCACAACTACTGCCGCTGCTCAAATGTGCCAAGGGCGTAGGGCATATCAATGTCGAGGCCGACAGTGACGGTGTGGTTCGCAATCTGTACATGCGTGAAGGCCCGCCTGATGACACCACGCCGCAACTGGCGTGGATGGCGTACACGCTGAGTGGCCAGGCGGACGAGATGCCTGGTGAGGCGCTGGAGCCGATCAGTGCGCACTGGCACCGTGAACACGCCATACGTATTCCGTTCATTGGTGCCCATACGCACTTTCCGAGTGTGTCCTACGCCAGCGTCCTACGGGGTGAGGTGCCTGCTGAGCAACTGCGTGATCGGCTGATTTTTGTCGGTGCCACGGCGTCTGGCATGGGTGATCGTTTTGTCACCCCGCTCTCCTCTACCGTCGGTACCACGGCTGGGGTAGAGATCCAGGCGAACGTCCTCAATGGACTGCTTCAAGGCCGAAGCATCGTCGACCTTCCCGGTTGGCTGGCTGCGTTGATGGCGACTTCAGGGGTGGCGTTGCTGCTGGGTCTATTGCTCTACCGGCCGCGTTACGCCCTGTGGATGACCCTGGGCTGCATGGCTGCTGCGTTGCTGGGCTCTTTGGCCTTGCTGCGCCTGGGTCATTGGTGGTCGCCTGCGGCGTGCCTGATTGGCCTTTTGCTCAGCTACCTGATCTGGAACTGGCGCCGCCTCAGTGTGATCCTTGCCTACTTCGGCTGGGAACTGGCTAGGTTGGATAACGAACCCAAAGTGCTGCCTGAGCGCCGCAGGGCACCCGCCAGCAAAGGCGACGTGCTGCAAGCGCGTATCTTTGCCCTGGAGCAAGCCGTAAGCCGTACACGGGATACCCGGCGCTTCATGGCTGACGGCCTGGAATGCCTGCCGGTTGCCACCCTGATTACCGACCCCCAAGGCAATATCTTGCTGGCCAACCGCATTGCCCGCGACGTATTTGGCCATGACTTGATCACCGCAAACCTGCTCGAAGAACTGGCCGACTTGGGCTATCCGCCGCTGCACAATGGCGTGCGCCCTGCCCTGTCAGTGTTGGAGCTGGTCGAGTTCCGGGACATCCACCAGCGCAGCCTGCGCATGGAGCTGGCCCCCATGTTGCCGGCTGACGGCGACGTCGCGCTCGGCTGGCTGCTGAGCCTTACAGACCTGAGTAAGGAACGTAACGCCCAGCAGCACCGGGAGACCATGTTGCGTTTCTTGTCCCACGACCTGCGCGCCCCCCATTCAGCGATCCTCGCGCTGCTGGATGTGCACAATGGCGAATCCCCGGTATTCGCCCAGATCGAGCAACAAGTGCGGCGGGCCTTGAGCCTTACCGAATCCTTCGTACAACTGGCCAAGGCCGAGGCTGACGGTTACCAATTCCAGCCAACCCTGTTCGCCATGTTGGTCATGGATGCCTTCGACCAGGTGGCGGTGATCGCGCAGCTCAAGGGCATTCACTTGGTCCACGACCTGGATGAGGCCGACGAGGGCATGATCCTGGCCGACCAATCGTTGCTGACCCGGGCGTTATTCAACGTACTGGAGAATGCGATCAAATATTCCCCCTCCGGCACCACCGTTCGGTTGAGCCACGCCAGCGTGCAGGGATGGCTTGAGTGCCGCATCAGCGACCAGGGGCCCGGGATCGCGCCAGCGGATCTGCCGGAGTTGTTCAGTCAATACCGACGCTTCGATTCGGCCCAGGGCAGCGAGGGGCTGGGGTTGGGCCTGACCATGGTCAAGGCCGTGCTGGAACGTCATGGCGGGCGCATTCGATGCGACAGCGAACTCGGCATAGGCACAACATTCAGCCTGCAACTGCCCTTGCTGGACGACTAAAAAAACGTACTTTTCCGCTGTGCATAAAAAACCGGTCACAAGGACCGGTTTTTTAATGCTGAAAAAACTTATGCACGTTTTTCGTGATTTTATGAGCTGAAGAAATATGTAAGTAAATCAGCCTGTTATGAATCAAAAAAGCCAATTCGCCAACAAACCGTACACAGGTTATCCACAGATCCTCAAACCGCCGGCGTCTCGACCACAACCGGCTCCGGCGGCAACGAACCCATGGCTCGTTGCTGGGCTTCATTCCACGCCTGGGCACGGTCATTCAGTGCCGCAATGGCGCGTGGTCCTTCACCTTCGGCGTACATCGGCTCGCCGATGACCACGGTGATGGTGCCTTCGCGTTTGGCCCAGCCGGTCTTTGGCCAGAACTTGCCAGCGTTGTGCGCAATCGGCAGCACCGGCAGGTTGGCGTTGACTGCCAGAGCCGTACCGCCGCGTGAGAACTTGCCTACGGTGCCGTAGGGAACGCGCGTACCTTCCGGGAAGATCAGTACCCAAACGTTGTCCTTGAGCAGCTCATCGCCCTTCTTGGCCACGTGCTTGAGGGCGGCCTTGGGGTTGTCGCGGTCGATGGCGATCGGCCGCAGCATGGCCATGGCCCAGCCGAAGAACGGCACGTACAACAGTTCGCGCTTGAGCACCTGGCTCAGGGGTGAGAAGTATGCCGAGAGAAAGAACGTCTCCCAGGTGCTCTGGTGGTTCGACAGAATCACGCAGGGCTGGTCCGGCACATTTTCAGCACCCTTGACCTCAAAACGGATGTTCAGGAACACCTTGGTCAGCCACAACGCGCAGCGGCACCAATAGACGTTGATAAAGCGATAACGCGCCTTGAACGGCAGGAAGGGCGCAATAAAAAAGCTCAGGGTGCACCAGAGGAACGAACTGGTGCCCAGCAGCAGGTAAAAGAAAAAGGTTCTGATGGCCTGCAAAATCGACATGGCGGCATTTACCGTTGCGGGACGCGGCCCGCCTGCTAAAAGCGCACTCCCGAGCAATCCTTGTTCAGGAAGTCGAGGGCGGCTAGTTGTTGATAAGTTCTGCGGCAACGGCCGCCAGATCGTCAAAAATCAAGGTGCCTACCGGCAGGTTTTTCGCCTGGGTCTTTTCGCCTTTCCCGGTCTTAACCAAAACTGGCTGAGAGTCGACGGCTTTGGCCGCCTCCAGGTCACCGAGGCTATCCCCGACGAACCATATCCCAGCTAACGGCACCTTGTAATGTTCTGCAATGGTTTTCAACATGCCAGGCTTGGGTTTGCGGCAATCGCAGCCCTCGTCCGGCCCGTGGGAACAGTACACCACCAGCCCCACCTCACCGCCCTGCTCAGCCACTAACGTGCGCAAGCGCGCGTGCATGGCGTTCAGGGTGGCGATGTCGTAGTAACCACGGGCGATGCCGGACTGGTTGGTGGCGATGGCCACCGTCCAGCCGGCTTTGCTCAACTGCGCGATGGCCTCAATCGAGCCGGGCAGTGGAATCCACTCCGCCACCGACTTGATGTAAGCGTCGGAGTCGTAATTGATCACTCCGTCCCGATCGAGAATCAGCAGTTTCAACATGGTTAGCTCAGCGTCGAAATGTCAGCGATATTGACGAACAAGCCGCGCAGGCGCGCCAGCATGGCGTAGCGGTTTTTCCGCACGCTGGCATCGTCGGCGTTGATCATCACGGCTTCGAAGAACGCATCCACCGGCTCACGCAAGGTGGCCAGGCGCGCCAGGGCTTCGGCGTAGTTGCGTTCGGCGATCAGCGGTTTCACCGCGTTTTCTGCCTTGGCGATGGCCGAGTTCAGCGAGAACTCCTTGGCGTCGGCAAACAGGCCAGGGTCGACTTCGGCGTTGCCCAGGCCTTCGGCCTTGCTCAGCAGGTTCGACACGCGCTTGTTCACGGCGGCCAGGGCATCGGCTTCCGGCAATTTGCGGAAGGCCTGTACTGCTTGTACGCGTTGGTCGAAGTCCAGCGCCGAACCCGGCTGCAGGGCACGTACCGACAGGTACACCGACACGTCCACGCCTTCGTCTTCATAACGCGCACGCAGGCGGTCGAAGACGAACTCCAGCACTTGCTCGGCCAGGCCGGCTTGCTTGACCTTGCCGCCGAACTGGCCAACCGCGAACACCACGGCCTGGGTCAGGTCGAGGTCCAGCTTCTTGTCGATCAGGATGCGCAGCACACCCAGGGCGGCGCGGCGCAGGGCGTACGGGTCTTTGCTGCCGGTTGGCAACATGCCGATACCGAAGATACCCACAAGCGTATCCAGCTTGTCAGCGATCGCCACCGCTGCACCGGTCAAGGTGCTTGGCAGTTCAGCGCCAGCACCACGCGGCATGTACTGCTCGTTCAGGGCCAGGGCCACATCGTCCGGCTCGCCGTCGTTGAGGGCGTAGTAGTAGCCGGCAACGCCTTGCATCTCCGGGAACTCGCCGACCATCTCGGTGGCCAGGTCGCACTTGGACAGCAGGCCCGCACGCGCAGCCCATGCAGCGTCACCGCCAATGCGTGGCGCGATGTAGGCGGCCAGCTTGGAAACACGTACGGCCTTGTCGTAGACGCTGCCGAGTTTTTCCTGGAACACCACGTTCTGCAGGCGCAGGTTGAAGTCTTCCAGCTTCTGCTTCTTGTCTTGCTTGAAGAAGAACTCGGCGTCGGTCAGGCGCGGGCGAACGACTTTCTCGTTACCGGCGATGATCTGCTGCGGGTCCTTGCTCTCGATGTTGGCCACGGTGATGAAGCGCGGCAGCAACTTGCCGTCCACGTCCAGCAGGCAGAAATACTTCTGGTTGTCCTGCATGGTGGTGATCAGGGCTTCCTGCGGCACGTCGAGGAAACGTTCTTCGAACGAGCACACCAGCGGCACCGGCCATTCAACCAGGGCGGTCACTTCATCCAGCAGGCTTGGCGGCACGATGGCGGTGCCTTCCTGCAGGCGGGCCAGTTCTTCGGTGCGCTTGCTGATCAGCTCGCGACGCTCGTTGGCGTCGGCCAGCACGTAAGCGGCACGCAGGTCGGCGGCGTAGTTGGCCGGCGAAGTGATGCGTACGGCTTGCGGGTGGTGGAAGCGGTGGCCACGGGAGTCACGGCCGGCTTTCTGGGCAAGGATGGTGCAATCGATGACCTGGTCACCGAGCAGCATCACCAGCCACTGGGTCGGACGCACGAATTCTTCCTTGCGTGCGCCCCAGCGCATACGCTTGGGGATCGGCAGGTCGTTCAACGAGTCTTCAACGATGGTCGGCAGCAGGCTTGCAGTCGGCTTGCCGGTGATGACCTGGCTGAAACGCAGTTTCGGGCCGCTCTGGTCGATCTCGCTCAGCTCGACGCCACACTTCTTGGCGAAACCCAGTGCCGCTTGAGTCGGGTTGCCTTCGGCGTCGAACGCGGCCTGGCGCGGTGGGCCGTCGAGGTTGATGCTGCGGTCCGGCTGCTGGGTTTCCAGCGCGGTCAGCAACACCGCCAGGCGACGTGGCGCGGCGTAGACTTTTTTCGCTTCGAACTTCAGGCCAGCGGTTTGCAGGCCTTTTTCGATACCGGCCAGGAACGCGTCGGCCAGGGTATTCAGTGCCTTGGGTGGCAGCTCTTCGGTGCCCAGTTCAACCAGGAAATCTTGAGCACTCATTGTGCAGCCTCCAGCTTAGCCAACACTTCATCACGCAGGTCCGGGGTTGCCATCGGGAAGCCCAGCTTGGCGCGAGCCAGCAGGTAGGCTTGGGCGACGGAACGCGCCAGGGTGCGTACACGCAGGATGTATTGCTGGCGCGCGGTTACCGAGATGGCACGGCGGGCGTCCAGCAGGTTGAAGGTATGGGAGGCCTTCAACACCATTTCATAGCTTGGCAACGGCAGCGGCTGGTCCAGTTCGATCAGGCGCTTGGCTTCGCTTTCATAGAAGTCGAACAGTTCGAACAGCTTGTCGACGTTGGCGTGTTCGAAGTTGTAGGTGGACTGCTCCACTTCGTTCTGGTGGAACACGTCGCCGTAGGTAACCTTGCCGAACGGGCCGTCTGCCCACACCAGGTCGTAGACCGAGTCCACGCCCTGCAGGTACATGGCCAGGCGCTCCAGGCCGTAGGTGATTTCGCCGGTCACCGGGTAGCACTCGATGCCACCGGCCTGCTGGAAGTAAGTGAACTGCGTCACTTCCATGCCGTTGAGCCAGACCTCCCAGCCCAGGCCCCAGGCGCCCAGGGTCGGCGATTCCCAGTTGTCTTCAACGAAGCGGATATCGTGGACCAGTGGGTCCAGGCCCACGTGCTTGAGCGAGCCCAGGTACAGTTCCTGGAAATTGTCCGGGTTCGGCTTCAGTACCACCTGGAACTGGTAGTAGTGCTGCAGACGGTTCGGGTTTTCGCCGTAGCGGCCGTCAGTCGGGCGACGACTGGGCTGCACATAAGCGGCGTTCCAGGTTTCCGGGCCGATGGCCCGCAGGAATGTTGCGGTGTGGAAAGTGCCGGCGCCTACTTCCATATCGTAGGGCTGAAGTACCACACAACCTTGCTCGGCCCAGTATTGCTGGAGGGCGAGGATCAAGTCTTGGAAGGTACGCACGGCTGGCGTAGGCTGGCTCACGAAATTCACCTGTTACTTGGGCTGCGATTTAAAGAGCGGGAGTATACCCGATTCGGCCGCGCCACCATCCCCTGGAGCCTTATGCCACGCTGCTTTTGGTGTTCTGAAGATCCGCTGTACATGGCTTATCACGATCAGGAGTGGGGAACGCCGCTGCGCGACGCACAGGGATTGTTCGAGTTGCTTTTGCTCGAAGGGTTCCAGGCGGGCCTTTCCTGGATCACCGTTTTACGCAAACGCGAGCATTATCGAAAGGTCTTGTTTGGTTTTGATGCGCAGCGCCTGGCGCGCTTGACTGATGACGAGATCGAAGCGCTGATGCAGGACCCGGGTATCGTGCGCAATCGTCTGAAGCTCAACGCCACCCGACGCAATGCCGCCGCCTGGCTGGCGCTGGAGGACCCGGTAGGGTTGCTCTGGTCCTTCGTTGGCGGCAAGCCCAAGGTCAATCATTTCAAGGATCGCAGCGAAGTCCCGGCGATCACCCCCGAGGCCGAAGCCATGAGCCGCGCCTTGAAAAAAGCCGGTTTTACCTTCGTCGGCCCGACCATTTGCTACGCGTTCATGCAGGCTTCTGGCATGGTCATGGACCACACCCTGGACTGCGACCGTTACGCGGACCTGGCCAACGCCGGTTAGAATGCCGGCTTTGCGCACCACACACGATCAGGAGTGACCTGTGGAAAAGTTTAAAGGCGCCTTGCTGGTAGGCGCTCTCCGGTTGTTTGCCCTGCTGCCCTGGCGTGCTGTCCAGGCGGTCGGCACGGCGATTGGCTGGATCATGTGGAAAACCCCCAACCGTTCTCGCGACACGGTGCGGATCAACCTCTCCAAGTGCTTCCCGGACATGGACCCGGCCGCCCGCGAGCGCCTCGTCGGCCAAAGCCTGATGGACATCGGCAAGTCCCTGACCGAAAGCGCCTGTGCCTGGATCTGGCCGGCCCAGCGCTCCATCGACCTGGTGCGTGAAGTGGAAGGCCTGGAAGTGCTGCACGAAGCCCTGGCCTCGGGCAAAGGCGTGGTCGGCATCACCAGCCACCTGGGCAACTGGGAAGTGCTGAACCACTTCTATTGCAGCCAGTGCAAACCGATCATTTTCTACCGCCCGCCCAAGCTCAAGGCGGTGGACGAGTTGCTGCGCAAGCAGCGCGTGCAGTTGGGCAACCGCGTGGCAGCCTCCACCAAGGAAGGCATCCTCAGCGTGATCAAGGAAGTGCGCAAAGGTGGCCAGGTGGGCATTCCCGCCGACCCGGAACCGGCTGAATCGGCCGGAATCTTCGTACCGTTCTTCGCCACCCAGGCACTCACCAGCAAGTTCGTGCCGAACATGCTGGCGGGCCACAAGGCTGTTGGCGTGTTCCTGCACGCGCTGCGGCTGCCGGACGGTTCGGGTTACAAAGTGATATTGGAAGCGGCGCCGGAAGACATGTACAGCACCGACACCGCCACGTCCTGCGCGGCGATGAGCAAGGTGGTAGAGCGTTATGTCGGCGCCTACCCAAGCCAGTACATGTGGAGCATGAAGCGCTTCAAGAAGCGCCCACCGGGTGAGGCGCGGTGGTACTGATTAACCGCTGACCTCCCTGCCAATGGAGGTCAAATGTGGGAGCTGGCTTGCCTGCGATAGCATCACCTCGGTGCAACTGACAGACCGAGTTGCCTGCATCGCAGGCAAGCCAGCTCCCACAGGGGATCGCCTCAGGCCTGGCGGTCGAGTTTCTTCAGGAATACCGTCATTTCTTTCTCGGCCTGTTTATCACCATGGGCCTGGGCCGCCACAATCCCCTGCTCCCACGCCAACCGGGCCGCTGCGCGGTCTTCCAGCCCCAACTGCGCCTTGCCCAACAGCTTCCACGCCGCCGAATATTTCGGGTCGAACTCCACGCACTTGCGCAAATGCTCTGCCGCCCTGGCGTTGTCCTTCAAGTCCAGATAACCCTTGCCCAGCCCAAAGCGCAGCAGCGAATTATCCACACCCTTGGCCAGCATTTTCTCGAGTGACTCAAGCATACGAAGAACCCTGTAGGAGCCGGCTTGCCGGCGATAGCGTCATCAGAAAAAGCTCAGCCCCACGTGGAACAACTTCTCCACATCGCGGATATGTTTCTTATCCACCAGGAACAGGATCACATGGTCACCGGTTTCGATCACCGTGTCGTCGTGGGCGATGATCACCTCTTCGTCACGAATGATCGCGCCAATGGTGGTGCCGGGCGGCAAGCCGATATCGCGGATGGCCTTGCCGATCACCTTGCTGGATTTGGAGTCACCGTGGGCGATCGCCTCGATGGCCTCCGCCGCGCCACGGCGTAGGGAATGCACACTCACGATGTCGCCACGGCGCACGTGGGCGAGCAACGTACCGATGGTGGCCAGCTGCGGGCTGATGGCGATGTCGATATCGCCGCCCTGGATCAGGTCCACATAAGCCGGGTTATTGATGATGGTCATCACCTTCTTCGCCCCGAGCCGTTTGGCCAGCAGCGACGACATGATGTTGGCTTCGTCATCGTTGGTCAGCGCCAGGAAAATATCCGCGTCGGCGATGTTTTCTTCCATCAGCAGGTCGCGGTCCGAGGCACTGCCTTGCAGTACGACGGTGCTGTCCAGCGTGTCGGACAAATGCCGGCAACGTGCCGGGCTCATCTCGATGATCTTCACCTGGTAGCGGCTCTCGATGGCCTCGGCCAAACGCTCACCAATCTGCCCACCGCCGGCGATGACGATACGCTTGTAGGTTTCGTCGAGGCGGCGCATTTCGCTCATCACGGCGCGAATATTCGCCTTGGCGGCAATGAAAAATACTTCGTCGTCGGCCTCGATCACCGTGTCGCCCTGGGGCAGGATCGGCCGGTCACGCCGGAAAATCGCCGCGACGCGGGTTTCGACATTCGGCATGTGTTCGCGTAGCTGGCGCAGCTGCTGGCCCACCAGCGGGCCGCCGTAGTACGCCTTCACGGCCACCAGTTGGGCCTTGCCTTCGGCGAAGTCGATCACCTGCAAGGCGCCGGGAATTTCGATCAGGCGCTTGATGTAGTGGGTAACCACTTGTTCCGGGCTGATCAGCACGTCCACCGGGATCGCGTCGTTATCGAACAGGCCGGCGCGGGTCAGGTAGGCGGCTTCGCGCACGCGGGCGATCTTGGTCGGGGTGTGGAACAGGGTGTGGGCGACCTGGCACGCGACCATGTTGGTCTCATCGCTGTTGGTCACCGCCACCAGCATGTCGGCGTCGTCGGCACCCGCCTGGCGCAGCACGGTCGGGAACGACGCGCGGCCTTGTACGGTGCGGATGTCCAGGCGGTCGCCGAGGTTGCGCAGGCGCTCGCTGTCGGTGTCGACCACCGTGATGTCGTTGGCTTCGCTGGCCAAATGTTCGGCCAACGTGCCGCCGACCTGCCCTGCCCCAAGGATGATGATTTTCATCCGGTCACTCCCTTAAAACCGTTCAGCCGCGAGCGGCGGCGATCTTGATCAGTTTGGCGTAGTAGAAGCCGTCGTGGCCGCCTTCCTGGGCGAGCAATTGGCGACCATGGAGCTGCTTGATGCCGGCCGTGGTCGCCAGGTCCAACTCGCGTGCGCCGCTGGTACGGGCCAGGAAGGCTTCGATGACTTCGGTGTTTTCGGTCGGCAGCGTGGAGCAGGTGGCATAGAGCAGGATGCCGCCGACTTCCAGGGTTGGCCACATCGCGTCGAGCAATTCGCCTTGCAGCACGGCCAGGGCGGCGATGTCGTCGGGCTGGCGCGTGAGCTTGATATCCGGGTGACGGCGAATCACACCGGTGGCGGAGCACGGCGCGTCCAGCAGGATGCGCTGGAAGGGTTTGCCGTCCCACCAGGTGGCGGTGTCGCGGCCGTCGGCAGCAATCAGCTCGGCGCTCAGGCCCAGGCGTGCAAGGTTCTCACGCACGCGCACCAGGCGTTTGGCTTCCAGGTCGACCGCGACCACACCGGCGAGGTCTTTTTCGACTTCCAGGATGTGACACGTCTTACCGCCCGGCGCGCAGCAGGCGTCGAGTACGCGTTGGCCGGGCGCCAGGTCGAGCAGGTCGGCGGCGAGTTGCGCCGCTTCGTCCTGCACGCTGATCCAGCCTTCGGCAAAGCCCGGCAGGCTGCGCACATCGGTGGCGGCTTCGAGCACGATACCGTCGACGCTGTACACGCAGGGCGTGGCGTTGATACCGGCGTGGGTGAGCAATTGCAGGTAGGCGTCGCGGCTGTGATGACGACGGTTGACCCGCAGGATCATCGGCGGGTGCGCGTTGTTGGCGGCGCAGATGGCTTCCCATTGCTCAGGCCAGAAAGCCTTCAGGGACTTCTGCAGCCAGCGCGGGTGGGCGGTGCGCACCACCGGGTCATGTTCCAGCTCGGCCAGCAGCGCTTCGCTTTCGCGCTGGGCGCGGCGCAGCACGGCATTGAGCAGGGCCTTGGCCCACGGCTTTTTCAGTTTGTCGGCGCAACCGACCGTCTCGCCGATGGCGGCGTGGGCCGGCACGCGGGTGTAAAGCAGTTGGTAGAGACCGACCAGCAACAGCGCTTCCACATCCGCATCCGCCGCCTTGAACGGTTTTTGCAGCAGCTTGGCCGCCAGCGCCGACAAGCGTGGCTGCCAACGGGCGGTGCCAAAGGCCAGGTCCTGGGTGAAACCGCGATCACGGTCTTCGACCTTGTCCAGCTGGGTGGGCAACGAACTGTTCAGCGAAGCCTTGCCGTTGAGGACGGCGGCCAGAGCCTTGGCGGCGGCCAGACGTGGGTTCATTGGGCAGCACCCAAGACAGTGCCCAGGGCAAATTTCTCACGACGGCTATTGAACAAATCGCTGAAATTAAGCGCCTTGCCGCCAGGCAATTGCAGACGGCTCAGGCACAGCGCCTGTTCGCCGCAGGCCACCAACAGGCCCTCTTTGCTGGCGCCGATGATTTCACCGGGTGCGCCTTTGCCTTCTGCCAGGGTCGCGGCCAGTACTTTCAAGGCTTCGCCGTTGAGGGTGCTGTGGCAGATTGGCCACGGGTTGAAGGCGCGTACCAGGCGCTCCAGCTCCACGGCCGGGCGGCTCCAATCGATGCGCGCTTCGTCTTTGTTCAGTTTGTGGGCGTAAGTGGCCAGGCTGTCGTCCTGCACTTCGCCTTCCAGGGTGCCAGCTGCCAAGCCGGCGATGGCCTGGATCACAGCCGGCGGGCCCAGCTCGGCGAGGCGGTCGTGCAGGCTGCCACCGGTGTCTTGGCCGGTGATCGGGGTGGTCACCTTGAGCAGCATCGGGCCGGTGTCCAAACCCGCCTCCATGCGCATCACGGTCACACCGCTTTCGCTGTCGCCGGCTTCCACGGCGCGTTGGATCGGCGCCGCACCACGCCAGCGGGGCAGCAGCGAGGCGTGGCTGTTGATGCAGCCCAGGCGCGGGATATCCAGCACCGCTTGCGGCAGGATCAGGCCATAGGCCACGACTACCAACAGGTCGGGTTTCAGTGCCGCCAGTTCGGCCTGGGCCTCGGCGTTGCGCAGGGTCGGCGGCTGCAGCACGGGGAGGTTGTGCTCCAGCGCCAGTTGCTTGACCGGGCTCGGCATCAGTTTTTGCCCGCGACCGGCCGGGCGATCCGGCTGGGTGTACACCGCGACGATGTCATAAGGGCTGGCAAGCAGGGCCTTGAGGTGTTCGGCGGCAAATTCGGGAGTGCCGGCAAAAACAATGCGCAGTGGCTCGGTCATGGGAGGTCTCGGTTAAAAACAGTCACAAAAGAAAAAGGCTTGCCGCAGCAAGCCTTTGGAAGAGAGGCATCAAGCTTGCTGGCGATGCTTTTTTTCCAGCTTCTTCTTGATCCGGTCACGCTTGAGCGTGGACAGGTAATCGACAAACAGCTTGCCGTTGAGGTGGTCGCATTCGTGCTGGATGCACACCGCCAGCAGGCCTTCGGCGATCAGCTCGAACGGCTTGCCATCACGGTCCAGGGCCTTGATCTTCACGCGCAGCGGGCGTTCGACGTTCTCGTAGAACTCGGGCACCGACAGGCAGCCTTCCTGGTACTCACCCATCTCGTCGGTCAGCGGTTCGAACTCGGGGTTGATGTACACCATCGGTTCGCTGCGATCTTCCGACAGGTCCATGACCACGACGCGCTGATGCACGTTGACCTGGGTCGCGGCGAGGCCGATGCCCGGGGCTTCATACATTGTTTCAAACATGTCATCGACCAACTGACGAACCTTGTCGTCCACTACGGCCACCGGTTTGGCGATCGTGCGCAGGCGCGAGTCGGGAAATTCGAGGATGTTCAAAATAGCCATAAGCGTAATTGCTGCACATGTGAGGTAGAGGCAAATCGGCGTTGGGATGGACCCAGACTGCCGGTGTGAAACGCCCAAAAGCCACGAAGGCACGGGGATTTCACGCGAACGCACATAATAAAGGAGATTCACCCCATGAGGAAATCGCTACTCGTCTTGCTGCTGTGGGCCCCCTTCGCCATGGCCCTGCTGCCCCCGCCCGCCCAGCGTCTGGATCAACCGACGCAACAGGCGATCCAACGCTTCCTGCTGCACAACCGCATTCTCGATACCCCGCAGGATTTGGACAACGCACCGTATATTGTCGCCGCGGACGCCGGCCGCGTCCTGGGCGCCCATGACGAACCCGTGCATGCCCGGGGCCAACTGGACCCGGCCCTGCCCAGCTACGGGATCTTTCGCCGGGGCAAGACCTACACCGACCCCGACACTCAGGAGCTGCTGGGTGTAAACGCCGATGACATCGGCACCGCCCGCTTTGTGACAGCAGGCGACGTCACCACCCTGGCGGTGCAGCGGGTGACACAGGAGGTGCGCCCCGGCGACCGCTTGCTGAGAACCGAAGCCCCCATTGCGTTGGCAGATCTTGAAGTCGCGCAACGTGCGCCCTTCATTGAAGGAAAAATCATCGATATCCCCAAGGGCGTGACCCAGATCGGCGTGCTGGATGCCGTCACCCTGAACAAGGGCCGCCGCGATGGCCTGGTCGAAGGCCAGCTGCTCACGGTGATCAAGGCCGGCGCCACCGTACGTGACGCTCTCACTGGCGTTCCGGTGAAACTCCCCGACGAACGCGCTGGCACCCTGCTGGTGTTTCGTACCTATGAAAAGCTCAGTTACGGCCTGGTACTCAAGGCCTCACGACCCTTGGCGGTCATGGACCGTTTCGAGACTGCCCATCAAACACAATAAATAGCCTGCTAAATAAGTTACCAACAGAGTTATCCACAGCTTGTTCCGGTCAAGGATGATCAGATGTATCCGATAAACAGCCATGAAATTTCCCCGTCAGAACTGGAAGCTCGTCTACGCTTGCACAGGCTGCCGGAACTGGGTCCGAAGCGTTTTCGCCTGTTGATCGAAGCGTTCGGCTCGGCCTCCAAGGCGATCAGCGCACCGGCCAGTGCCTGGCGCTCCCTGGGGTTGCCCGCGATCAGTGCAGAGGCACGGCGCAGCCATGAAATACGCGACGGTGCCAGTGCCGCATTGGCGTGGCTGGCCCGCCCGGCCCAGCATTTGCTGATGTGGGACCACCCGGACTACCCGGCACTGCTCGCTCAGATCGACGATGCGCCACCGCTTTTGTTCGTTGCCGGTAACCCCGCCATCCTCGAAAAACCGCAGTTGGCGATGGTCGGCAGCCGTCGTGCTTCTCGCCCTGGCATGGACACGGCCGCCGCGTTTTCCCGCAGCCTGGCGAGTGCCGGTTTTGTGATCACCAGCGGGTTGGCGCTGGGCATCGACGGTGCTGCCCACCAAGCGGCATTGGATGTGGGTGGGCATACCATCGGTGTGCTTGGCACCGGGCTGGAAAATTTTTATCCACAGCGCCACAGGAAACTGGCTGACGCGATGATTGCCCAGGGCAGCGCCGTGGTTTCCGAGTTTCCGCTGGATGCCGCACCCCAGGCTGGCAACTTTCCACGGCGCAATCGGATCATCAGCGGCTTGTCCCTGGGTGTGCTGGTGGTGGAGGCCAGCATGGCCAGCGGTTCATTGATCACCGCGAAGCTGGCAGCCGAGCAAGGGCGCGAGGTGTATGCGATTCCGGGCTCCATTCATCATCCTGGGGCCAAGGGCTGCCATCAGTTGATCCGCGAGGGGGCGGTGCTGGTGGAAACCATCGAGCACATTCTTGAAGGGTTGCGCGGCTGGCAGGCGCTGTCCCGCCCGGCGCCAGTGCCGGTGACCCATCCACTGGTGGCCCTGTTGCACGCTGCGCCCCATACCAGCGAAGCCTTGGCGATGGCCAGCGGGCGGCCTTTGTCCCAGGTGTTGGCAACCCTTACGGAACTGGAGCTGGAAGGCCAGGTGATCTGTGAAAGCGGACGCTGGCTGGCGCGCTGTGCGCTTTTGTAGGGATGGGTTTTGTAACGAAGATCGGTAAACTGCGCAGAGCTTTAAGTCCGGAGAGTGAGCAATGGTCAACAGGTGGCGTGTGCTGGAAGCCGCACGAGAAATTCGCGCAGGCGCGGTGATTGCCTATCCGACCGAAGCGGTCTGGGGCCTGGGCTGCGACCCGTGGAATGAAGAAGCGGTGGACCGGTTGCTGGCGATCAAGAATCGCTCGGTGGACAAGGGCCTGATCCTGGTGGCGGACAACATCCGCCAGTTCGACTTCCTGTTCGAAGACTTCCCGGACACCTGGATCGAACGCATGGCCAGCACCTGGCCGGGGCCGAACACTTGGTTGGTGCCCCATCAAGACTTGCTGCCCGAATGGGTGACCGGTGTGCATGACACCGTGGCCCTGCGGGTCAGCGATCACCCGCTGGTGCGGGATTTGTGTTCGTTGGTCGGGCCGCTGATTTCGACGTCGGCCAACCCCCAGGGGCGGCCGTCTGCGCGCACGCGACTTCGCGTGGAGCAGTATTTCCGTGGTCAGCTTGACCTGGTATTGGGCGGCGCTTTGGGTGGGCGCAAGAACCCGAGCTTGATTCGGGATTTGGCCACGGGTGAGGTGGTGCGGCCGTCTTGAGACCGAGGTGTGGCCATCGCGGGCAAGCCCGGCTCCCACATTTGACCGTGTTGTCATGAACGACACTGATCAACTGTGGGAGCCGGGCTTGCCCGCGATGAGGCCCTCACAGACGCCGAAAACCCATGGTGTTAAGGCAACAGAATGGTCGACCCCGTCGTCCGCCGTCCCGACAACTCCGTCTGCGCTTTCGCCGCATCCGCCAGCGCACACCGCTGGTTGATATCGATGCGCACCTTGCCGCTCTTGATCATCGAGAACAGATCATCGGCCATCGCCTGCAGGTTTTCCGGGTTATTCGCGTAGGTCGCCAGGGTCGGGCGCGTCACATACAGCGAGCCTTTCGCCGCCAGGATCCCCAGGTTCACCCCGTCGACCGCACCCGACGCATTGCCAAAACTCACCACCAACCCACGGGGTGCCACGCTGTCCAGCGAGGTCAACCAAGTGTCTTTGCCAACGCCGTCATACACCACCGGGACTTTCTTGCCGTCGGTCAATTCCAGCACGCGCTGTGCGACGTTTTCCTTGCTGTAGTCGATGGTTTCCCACGCGCCCAAGGATTTGGCCAGCGCGGCTTTTTCCGGCGAGCTGACGGTACCGATCAGCTTCACGCCCAGCGCCTTGGCCCATTGGCAGGCCAGGGAGCCCACGCCACCGGCAGCGGCGTGGAACAGGATGGTTTCACCGCCCTTCAACTCATAGGTCTGGCGCAGCAGGTACTGCACGGTCAGGCCTTTGAGCATGGCGCCAGCGGCTTGTTCGAAGCTGATGTCGTCTGGCAGGTGCACCAGGTTGGCGGCAGGCAGCACGTGCAGTTGGCTGTAGGCTCCCAGTGGTCCACTGCCGTAGGCCACGCGGTCGCCGACCTTGAATTGGGTAACTTCGCTGCCGACCGCATCGACCACACCGGCGCCTTCTGCGCCCAGCCCCGACGGCAAGGCGGGCGGTGCGTACAGGCCGCTGCGGAAATAGGTGTCGATGAAGTTCAGGCCGATGGCCTCATTACGCACGCGAACCTGCTGTGGGCCAGGCTCCGCTGGGGTGTAGTCCACATATTCAAGGACTTCGGGGCCGCCATGGGCGCTGAACTGGATACGTTTGGCCATCTGCACTTCTCCTGGGTTCGAATTCGCGTAGCCCCCTATCGGACTCCTAAGCTTGATCTTCGTCAACTGCGGCACAGCGGGGTGCGGTGGTATCCTGTGCGCCCATTTGCCGCCGACGCCCAATGGCCTCGTGTAGCTTTGCCCGATTCAAGGTGATGCCATGACTACCCGCACCGAGGCTGTAAAGGCCTACCTGCTTGACCTGCAAGACCGCATTTGCAGCGCCCTGGAAACCTTCGAGACGGACACTCGCTTTATCGAAGACGCCTGGACCCGGCCTGCCGGTGGCGGTGGTCGCACCCGCGTGATCGCAGACGGTTCGGTGATCGAAAAAGGCGGCGTTAACTTTTCCCACGTGTTTGGTAGCGGTCTCCCACCTTCTGCCAGTGCCCATCGCCCCGAGTTGGCCGGCCGTGGTTTCGAAGCCCTGGGCGTATCGTTGGTGATCCACCCGCATAACCCGCACATTCCTACTTCCCACGCCAACGTGCGCTTTTTCATCGCCGAAAAAGAAGGCGAAGAACCGGTGTGGTGGTTCGGTGGCGGTTTCGACCTCACGCCCTACTACGGCAACGAAGAAGACTGCATTCACTGGCACCGCGTGGCCGAGCAGGCTTGTGCGCCTTTCGGCCCGGACGTGTATTCGCGCTACAAGGCCTGGTGCGACACCTACTTCCACATCAAGCACCGCAACGAACCGCGTGGCATCGGCGGCCTGTTCTTCGACGACTTGAACGAGTGGGACTTCGACACCTGCTTCGCCTTCATCCGCGCCATCGGTGACGCTTACATCGACGCCTACCTGCCGATCGTGCAGCGCCGCAAGGCCACGCCCTATACCGAGCAGCAGCGCGAGTTCCAGGAGTTCCGCCGTGGCCGCTACGTGGAATTCAACCTGGTCTACGACCGTGGCACGTTGTTCGGCCTGCAATCGGGCGGGCGCACCGAGTCGATCCTGATGTCGCTGCCGCCGCAAGTGCGCTGGAGCTACGACTGGAAAGCCGAAGCCGGCAGCGAAGAAGCACGTCTCACCGACTACTTCCTGCAAGACCGTGACTGGCTGGGCCTCGCCGCGCCCAAGGCGGCTGTCTGATGGACCGTTATGTCGTGTTCGGCAACCCCATCGGCCACAGCAAGTCGCCGCTGATCCACCGAATGTTCGCCGAGCAGACCGGCGAGCAACTGGACTACAGCACCTTACTGGCGCCGCTGGAGGATTTCACCGGGTGTGCCCGTGCGTTTTTTGCGCAAGGCCGTGGCGCCAACGTCACCGTGCCGTTCAAGGAAGAGGCCTACCGCCTGGCCCACACCCTCACCGAACGTGCCCAACGCGCTGGCGCGGTGAACACCCTGAGCAAGCTGGCCGATGGCAGCCTGTTGGGCGATAACACCGACGGTGCCGGCCTGGTGCGCGACCTCACGGTGAATGCCGGGTTGAGCCTGCAAGGCAAACGCATCCTGTTGCTGGGCGCCGGTGGCGCGGTACGTGGCGCGCTGGAACCGTTGCTGGCCGAGCAGCCGGCTTCGCTGATCATCGCCAACCGCACCGTGGAAAAGGCCGAAATGCTTGCTGAGCTGTTCGACGACCTGGGCCCGGTGTCTGCCAGCGGTTTCGACTGGTTGCGTGAGCCGGTGGACGTGATCATCAACGCCACTTCCGCCAGCCTGTCAGGCGATGTACCGCCGATTGCAGGCAGCCTGATCGAACCGGGCAAGACCTTTTGCTACGACATGATGTACGCCAAGGAACCGACGGCGTTTTGCCGCTGGGCCACTGAACAGGGCGCAGCCGTGGCAATGGATGGCCTGGGTATGCTGGTGGAACAGGCGGCGGAAGCCTTCTTCCTGTGGCGCGGTGTGCGCCCGGCGTCGGCGCCGGTGTTGGCCGAGCTGCGCCGCCAGTTGATTCAAGCCTTGTGAAGACCCCTGTGGGAGCTGGCTTGCCTGCGATAGCGGTATGTCAGGTACACATCTGTTGGTTGACCCACCGCAATCGCAGGCAAGCCAGCTCCCACAGGTTTAACCGGGTTCAGTCTTCGAAATGGAGGGGGCAGTTGTCGGCCCCTTCCAGCTTTTTCAGCTCTTCCACCACCTGCGGCCGTGCCCGCCGCAACGTCAGGCTGCGTCCCAGCCCACGCAACCGTCGCGCCTCCTGGTGCAGCATCTCCACGCCGGAGTAATCGATAAAGTTGATCTGCTGGGCCTCAATCACCACCCGCTCAGCCTGCAGGCTCTGCAGGCGCACCTGCAGGTAATGGCTGGCGCCGAAGAAGATCGACCCCCCTACCCGCAGCACATCCTCATCGCCATCGCGCCATTGCTGAACCCGCGGCTGCGACGTGCGCTTGAGGTAAAAAAACAGCGACGCCAGCACCCCGGCGTAGATTGCGGTTTGCAGCTCCAGCAGCAAGGTGGCGACGCAGGTCAGGCTCATCACCACAAACTCGGCGCGACTGACGCGGAATAAGGCGCGAATGCCGCGACGGTCCACCAGCCCCCAACTGATCAGCAAGATGCTGGCAGCCATGCTCGGGATCGGAATGTGGGCGATCAACGCCGCGCCAAACAACGCAAACAGCGCCACCCACAAGGCAGAAAACACCCCGGCCAACGGCGAACAGGCGCCCGCCTCGTAGCTGAGGCCGGAGCGGGTAAAGGAACCGGCTGACAAATACCCGGAGAAAAATCCGCCAACGATGTTGGATAAACCCTGCGCACGCACTTCCTGGTTGGCGTCGAGCAATTGCTGCGAACGCGCCGACAGCGAGCGGGCGATCGACAGGCTGGTGACCAGCCCCAACATGCCCACCGCCACGGCGCTCGGCAGCAGGCGCAGGATCACGTCTAGGTCCATGGGCAATGGGCTGAACGGCGGCAGCTTGCCGATAAACGAACTGACCAGCGCCACATGCCCGAACATCGCCGGCCACAGCCACGCCGCCAGGCTGCCGAGGGCCAGGGCGATCAACAGGGTTGGCCAGCGTGGAACGAGGTATTTGAGCAACGCGCCCACCAGCAACGTGCCAACTCCGAGGGTGAGTGAAGCATGGTCCCATTCGCCACTGTGATGGATCAGTGCCAGCAGGCTGTTGATTGCTGTGGCCTGGCTCGGCAAATCCAGCCCCAGCAGATTGGGTAATTGTCCGAGCGCAATCACCACGGCCGCACCCAGGGTGAACCCGAGTACCACCGAATGGGAGACAAAATTCACCAGCGCGCCAAAGCGCAGCATGCCCAGCAGCCACTGGAAAACCCCGGCGAGGAATGTGAGCAACAAGATCAAGGTGATGTAGTCCTGTGACCCCGGCACGGCCAGCGGGCTGACGCTGGCGTAGAGCACGATGGAAATCGCCGCCGTGGGACCACAGATCAGGTGCCACGACGAACCCCAGAGGCACGCGATCAGCACCGGGATGATGGCGGCGTACAAGCCATATTCGGGTGGGAGACCGGCGATCAATGCGTAGGCAATCGACTGCGGCAGGGCGAGCACTGCGCCGCTGAGGCCGACGATTGCGTCCCGGCCCACGCTGGCGCGGGTTTGGCGCGGGAGCCAGCGCAGGAAGGGGAAAAGAGTGTGGCGGGTGGGCCGGGGCATCAGGGTCTCGGTTTGAGGGTTTTACGCAGAATATCAGCACGCACTGGCCCCTGTGGGAGCTGGCTTGCCTGCGATGCAGACACCGCGGTACTTCAGGTACACACAGGTGATCCTATCGCAGGCAAGCCAGCTCCCACACAAGCCAGTTTCCACAGGGCTTAGAGTTTTGCTTTAACTGCGGGCAATGCATCCTTGCCATCCACGGTCTTCACCCCCTCCAACCACTTATCCAACACCGCTGGATTCGCTTTGATCCACGCCTTCGCTGCATCGGCATTGCTGACCTTGTTGTTGGCCACCTCGGCCATGATGCTGTTCTCCATGTCCTGGGTGAAACTCAGGTTGGTCAGCAGTTTGCCGACGTTCGGGCAGGCCTGTGCATAATCCTTGCGGGTCAGGGTATACACGCTGCCTTTGTCACCAAAGTACTTCTCGCCACCGGTGAGGTAGTGCATTTTCAGCTGCACGTTCATCGGGTGCGGCGTCCAGCCGAGGAAGGTGACGAACTTCTGCTTCTTCACTGCCCGCGATACTTCGGCCAGCATCGCCTGTTCACTGGACTCGATCAGCTTCCACTGGCCCAGCTCGAAGTCGTTCTTCTTGATGATGTCCTGCAGCGAGATGTTCGCCGGCGCGCCGGAGCCAATGCCGTAGATCTTCTTGTCGAACTTGTCAGCGAATTTGTTCAGGTCGGCAAAGTCATGCACGCCGGCGTCCCACACGTAGTCGGGCACGGCGAGGGTGAACTCGGTGCCGTCGAGGTTTTTCGCCAGTTGCACCACATCGCCATTGGCCACGAACTTGTCATAGAACCCTTGCTGCGCCGGCATCCAGTTGCCCAGGAACACATCCACCTGGCCGTCCTTGAGCCCGCCAAAGGTGATCGGCACCGCCAGGGTGTCGACCTTGGCCTTGTAGCCCATGCCCGTCAGCAGGAAACCCGTGATGGCGTTGGTGGCCGCGATATCGCTCCAGCCCGGATCGGCCATTTTCACCGTGTCACAACTGGTGTCTGCGTACACATTGGCGCTGCTCAACGCCAGGGCTGCGAGTATCACCGTCAACTTTTGCATGGCCTTCCCTCTGTCTATTTATTGGTTTTGGCAGGGTTGTGGATAACGTGCCTTGCGCTCCAGGTCGTCGAGGTCGATATGGTTGCGCATGTATTGCTGACTGGCGTCGACCAGTGGCTGGTGGTCCCAGCTCTTCAGCTTTCCTTCGGTCAGTGCTTCAAACACCAGGCGACGGCGGCGTTGGCTGGCGAGCACCTGCTGGTGGATCGCCGGGATGTCCCATTTGGCTCGCGCCTCTTCTAAAAACGCCTCGAACAGCGGCCGGTGTTCCGGTGACTGGCTGAGGTTCTCCCGCTCGTGCGGGTCGTTGTGTACATCGAACAGTAGACAAGGGTCGTCTTCGCTGTAGATGAGTTTGTAGGCGCCACGGCGAATCATCATCAGCGGGCTGATGGTGCCTTCGGCCATGTATTCGCCAAATACCTCGTCATGCCCGCCCTGCCCTTGCAGGTGCGGCACCAACGAACGGCCGTCCAGCGGCAGGCGAGGGTCCAGCTCGCCACCGGCCAGTTCCACCAGCGTCGGCAACAGGTCAGCGGTGGACACGGCTTTGCCCACACGGCCCGCCGCAAATTGCCCTGGCGCACTCACCAGCAGCGGCACGCGGGCGGCCATTTCAAACCAGTGCATCTTGTACCAGAGGCCGCGCTCGCCAAGCATGTCGCCGTGGTCGCCGGAGAAGATGATGATCGTATCGTCCGCCAGGCCGGTGTCTTCCAGGGTTTGCAGCAGCTTGCCGACATTGCTGTCGATGTAGCTGCAGGCGCCGAAGTAGGCGCGGCGGGCATCGCGGATCTTGTCCACCGGCAGCGGTTTGTCCCACAGGTCGTAGACCTTGAGCAGCCGCTGGGAATGCGGGTCGAGATCGGCTTGGGCGGGCGTCGTAGGCAACGGGATATCGCCGTCGTCGTACAGGTCCCAAAACGGCTTGGGAATGGTGTACGGATCGTGGGGATGAGTCATGGAAACAGTCAGGCAGAACGGCCGCTCGCCGTCTTCTCGGATATGGTCGAACAGGTACTGCTGGGCCTTGAACACCACCTCTTCGTCGAAATCCAGCTGGTTGGTGCGCACGCACGGGCCGGCCTGCAACACCGAGGACATGTTGTGGTACCAGCTGGGGCGTACGTGCGGCTCATCCCAGTTCACCGCCCAGCCATAGTCGGCGGGGTAGATGTCGCTGGTCAGGCGTTCTTCGTAACCGTGCAACTGGTCGGGGCCACAGAAGTGCATCTTGCCCGACAGCGCGGTGCGGTAGCCGAGGCGGCGCAGGTAGTGGGCGTAGGTGGGCACATCGGCGGGGAAGTCGGCCGCGTTGTCGTAGGCGCCGATCTTGCTCGGCAATTGGCCGCTCACCAGGGTGAAGCGCGACGGCGCGCACAACGGGCTGTTGCAATAGGCCGCGTCGAACACCACGCCTTGCGCGGCGAGGCGACTGAGGTTGGGCAACTTGATGGGGGAAGAGCCGTAGAACGGAAGCAACGGCGCGGCCATTTGATCGGCCATGATGAAAAGAATGTTCTTGCGCTTCATGATCTATCGGCATTCCATAGGTGGTGTTTATGCGAATGAGCATGCAGCCCATGAAAAGTGGGGTAAAGCCCATGAAAAGCAATGTCTAGGATAAGCACAGCTTATGTATGAAGCCCTCGGCGATTTATCCCTCGATTTGCTGCGCGCGTTCGAAGCGGCGGCGCGTCATCGCAGCTTTACGGCGGCGGCAATGGAGCTTGGCACCACCCAGCCGGCCATCAGCCAGCAGATCAAGCGTCTGGAAGAACAGTTGGCGATCCGCCTGTTTGATCGCATCTATCGCGGCATCGAACTGACCGACGCCGGCGCGTTGCTGTTCGAGCATGTGCAAGGCGGCTTGCAGGGGATCAACCAAGGCCTGAGCCTCATCACCCAACAGGATCAGCATGAAGTGCTGCAAGTCGCCACCGACTTCGCCTTCGCCGCCTATTGGTTGATGCCGCGCCTGCACCGTTTTCATGCGGCCAACCCCCAGGTGGATGTGAGCCTGGTGACCAGCGAGCGCAACCACGCCACCTTGCGCAGCGATATCGACGTGGCGGTGCTGTTTGGCGATGGCCGCTTCAAACAGGGCGACAGCCTGTGGCTGTTCAATGAGGAAGTGTTCCCGGTGTGCAGCCCGCAGTGGCTCAAGGAACAGACCTCCGCGCTGACTGTGCAAAATCTGCACGATTTTCCCTTGCTGCACCTGCGCCAGGAAAACAACAGCCAGTGGTTCGACTGGGCCGGCGTGTTTCGTGAACTGGGCATTAGTGCCGCGCCCACCCCGGGCCAACTGCGTTTCGACAACTACACCTTGCTGATCCAGGCGGCGATTGCCGGCCAGGGCGTGGCCATCGGTTGGCGCCACCTGGTGGATAACCTGCTGGAACAGAACTGGCTGTGCCGTCCGATCAGCGACACGGTGATCTCACGCTACGGCTATTACGTGGTGCAGCCGCAGCGTAAACGCCGGGGGCAGTTGGTCGAGCGTTTTGTCGACTGGTTGGTCGCCGAACAAGCCAGCAGCGCGCGGTCTCTGACCGGGCTGGCCCTGCCGTCCATTGCGGTCTAGCATCTGGCGCATAGTGGATCCGGAGTCCGTCATGCAACGTATCAAGGGCTATCACGCCCATATCTATTTCGATGCCAGCACCATTGATCAGGCGCGCACCTTGTGCGAAGACGCCGCCAAACTCTTCCCATTGCGCATGGGGCGCGTCCACGAACGGCCGGTGGGCCCGCACCCGGATTGGAGCTGCCAATTGGCCTTCGACCCTGAGTACATCGGTGTGGTGCTGCCGTGGTTGGTGATCCATCGCAATGGCCTGGTGGTGTTCCTGCATCCCGAAACCGGCGATGACCTGAAAGATCACACAGACTATGCCGTCTGGATGGGGGCAATGCGGGAGCTGAACCTGTCAGCCTTTTCTTAAAAGACATCCCTAAATATGGGATTGATATTTATATATTGAGACTTGCGTTCGCGTAGGTTTATATTCGCTGCATCCGCTCAAAACTCAGGTGAAGCGATGCAGGCGCAATTGATCGCGCTCGATTGGGGAACCAGTTCCCTTCGTGCTTACAAACTCGGCCCGGCTGGCGTGGTGCTCGAACAGCGCTCGCTGGCGCTGGGGGTCATGCACCTGCCCAGCGAACCCCGGGACATCGCCGGCGTACGCTGCAGTGATGGCTTTGAGTTGGCGTTCGACACGGCTTGCGGCGATTGGCTCGACACACAACCCAATCTGCCGGTGATCGCCTGCGGCATGGTTGGTAGCGCCCAAGGCTGGAGCGAAGCGGCCTATCGCAATACTCCTGTCGATGTCGCCAGCCTCGGCCAAGCGCTGCACAAAGTGCGCAGCCTGCGCGGTGTGGACGTGCATATCGTGCCGGGCGTGATCGAGCAGGTCGGCTTGCCCAATGTCATGCGCGGCGAGGAAACCCAAGTGCTGGGCGTGCTGCAAGGGCTGGGCGCCCAGGTGCTGATCGGCCTGCCGGGCAGCCATTCCAAGTGGGTCGAAGTGGCCGATGGGCGCATCACCCATTTCGACACCTTCATGACCGGCGAGGTGTTTGCAGTGTTGAGCAAACACAGCCTCCTCGGGCGCACCCAGCAACCGTCTGAACACTTTCAGGCCCAAGCCTTTGATCGTGGCGTGCACGTGGCGCTTTCCAAAGACGGCCAGCGCGGCGTGCTGTCCACGTTGTTCAGTGCCCGCACCCTTGGACTCACCGGCGAACTTGCCCCAGACCAGCAGCCCGATTACCTGTCCGGTTTGCTCATCGGCCATGAACTTTCCGGCCTGCCCGACAGCGCCAAACGCCAGCCGATCATCCTGGTCGGCGCTGCCCCACTGTGCGCCCGTTATCAACGCGCCCTCGCCCTCTTCGGCTTCACCCACGTCAGCCTCGCGCAGGAAGCCACCGAGCGCGGCCTGTGGCAGTTGGCCGTGGCGGCCGGGCTCACTCAACCTGTATCGGAGGCCTGACATGCTCAAGCAAGCACTCGCGCAAAACGGTTTGATCGCCATCCTGCGCGGCATTCGCACGGACGAAGCCGAGGCCATCGGCCACGTGCTGTACCAGGCCGGGTTTCGCGTGATTGAAGTCCCGCTGAATTCGCCCGACCCTTACACCAGCATCCGCACCCTGCGTGACAGCCTGCCCGCCGATTGCCTGATCGGTGCGGGCACGGTGTTGACGCCAGAGCAGGTTGAGCAGGTGAAGGCGGCCGGTGGCCAAGTGATCGTGATGCCCCACAGTGACGCCCAGGTGCTGCGCGCGGCGAAAGCGGCGGGCCTGTACCTGTCGCCAGGTGTGGCGACGCCGACCGAAGCCTTCGCCGCATTGGCCGAAGGGGCTGACGTATTGAAGCTGTTCCCCGCCGAGCAAATGGGCCCGGCGGTGATCAAGGCGTGGCTGGCGGTTTTACCGTCGGGCACATTGCTGCTGCCCGTGGGCGGCATTACCCCGGACAACATGCAGGTGTTTGTTGACGCCGGCGCCAAAGGGTTCGGGCTGGGTTCCGGGTTGTTCAAGCCGGGCATGACCGTGGAACAGGTCGCGAGTCGCGCCCAGGCGTATGTCGCCGCCTGGAAAGCCCTGAGCTGATTTCAAGTCTTGCGCCCACAGGCGCCGCATCGATAAGAGAGATAACAGATGAAAATCACCAAACTGACCACCTTCATCGTCCCGCCGCGCTGGTGCTTCCTCAAGGTCGAGACCGACCAGGGCGTGACTGGCTGGGGCGAACCCGTGGTCGAAGGTCGCGCCCACACGGTTGCGGCTGCCGTTGAAGAACTGTCCGACTACTTGATCGGCAAAGACCCACGCAACATCGAAGACATCTGGACGGTGCTTTATCGCGGCGGCTTCTACCGGGGCGGCGCCGTGCACATGAGCGCCCTGGCCGGTATCGACCAGGCGCTCTGGGACATCAAGGGCAAGGCCTTGGGTGTGTCGGTCAGCGACCTGCTCGGCGGGCAGGTGCGCGACAAGATCCGCGTGTATTCCTGGATCGGCGGCGATCGCCCGGCCGACACCGCCCGCGCTGCCAAAGAGGCCGTGGCTCGTGGTTTTACCGCCGTGAAAATGAACGGCACCGAAGAGCTGCAGTTCGTCGACAGCTTCGAAAAAGTCGACCTGGCCCTGGCCAACGTCGCCGCCGTGCGTGATGCGGTGGGCCCGAACGTCGGCATCGGCGTCGACTTCCATGGCCGGGTGCACAAGCCCATGGCCAAGGTGCTGATGAAGGAACTCGACCCGTACAAGCTGATGTTCATCGAAGAGCCGGTGCTCAGCGAGAACTACGAAGCGCTCAAGGAACTGGCGCCGCTGACCAGCACGCCGATTGCCCTGGGCGAGCGCCTGTTCTCGCGTTGGGACTTCAAGCGCGTGCTCAGCGAAGGCTACGTCGACATCATCCAGCCCGACGCCTCCCATGCCGGTGGCATCACTGAAACCCGCAAGATCGCCAACATGGCCGAAGCCTACGACGTGGCCCTGGCCCTGCACTGCCCGCTGGGCCCGATTGCCCTGGCCGCGTGCCTGCAACTGGACGCGGTTTGCTACAACGCGTTCATCCAGGAGCAAAGCCTGGGCATTCACTACAACGAGAGCAACGACCTGCTCGACTACGTGCGCGACCCTGGCGTGTTCGACTACGACCAAGGCTTTGTGAAGATCCCCAACGGGCCGGGCCTGGGCATCGAGATCAACGAGGAATATGTGATCGAACGCGCCGCCATCGGCCACCGCTGGCGCAACCCGATTTGGCGCCATGCCGACGGCAGTTTTGCCGAGTGGTGATTTCTCACTGACGAAATGCGGTTGAACCTGTGGGAGCTGGCTTGCCTGCGATAGCGGTGGGCCAGTGTGTACATCTGGCACTGATACACCGCTATCGCAGGCAAGCCAGCTCCCACATTTTGATGCGGTTTCTTCAGTCAGATTATTTTCCAGACCTCAATAAGCATAAGAAGAGGCAACCCCCATGCACCCTGAAACCTTCACCGGGCAGGCTTCTTTAGTCACGCCTACGAGAAAGCGCTACTTCATCATGGTGCTGCTGTTCATCACCGTGGTGATCAACTACCTGGACCGCAGCAACCTGTCGATTGCCGCCCCGGCGCTGACCAGCGAACTGGGCATCGACCCGGTGCATGTTGGGCTGATCTTCTCGGCCTTTGGCTGGACCTACGCCGCCATGCAGATCCCGGGCGGCTGGCTGGTGGACCGCGTGCCGCCACGCATTCTCTACACGGCGGCTTTGCTGCTGTGGTCTATCGCGACCGTCATGCTCGGCTTTGCCGCCAGTTTTATCGCGCTGTTCGTGTTGCGCATGGCGGTGGGCGCGTTGGAAGCGCCGGCGTATCCGATCAACAGCCGCGTTGTGACCACCTGGTTTCCCGAGCGCGAACGCGCCACGGCGATTGGCGTCTACACCTCCGGGCAGTTTGTCGGGCTGGCGTTTCTCACACCGGTGTTGGCGTGGCTGCAACACGCGTTTGGCTGGCACATGGTGTTTGTGGTCACCGGTGGTGTTGGCATCTTGTGGGCGATCATCTGGTACGCGGTGTACCGCGAGCCGAAGGATTTCAAAGGCGCCAACAGCGCGGAAATCGAGCTGATCCGTGAAGGCGGCGGGTTGGTGGATATGCAGGAAAAAGCCGCCAAAGCGCCGTTCAGTTGGGTCGACCTGGGGATCGTGCTGAGCAAGCGCAAGCTCTGGGGCATCTACCTGGGGCAGTTCTGCCTGAACTCGACGTTGTGGTTTTTCCTGACGTGGTTCCCGACCTACCTGGTGAAATATCGCGGCATGGACTTCATCAAGTCCGGCCTGCTGGCGTCGCTGCCGTTCCTCGCTGCGTTTGTCGGTGTGTTGTGTTCCGGGATCTTTTCCGACTGGCTGATTCGTCGCGGCGCATCGGTGGGGTTTGCGCGCAAGCTGCCGATCATTGGCGGGCTGCTGATCTCCACGGCGATCATCGGTGCCAACTATGTGGACTCGACGGCCTGGGTGATTGCCTTCCTGGCTGTGGCGTTCTTTGGTAATGGCCTGGCGTCGATCACCTGGTCGCTGGTCTCGACCCTGGCGCCGGCACGGTTGCTGGGTTTGACCGGTGGGGTGTTCAACTTCATCGGTAATCTGTCAGCCATTGCCACGCCGATCGTGATTGGCTTTTTGGCCAGCGGCGATTCGTTTGCGCCGGCGATTACCTACATCGCAGTACTGGCATTGCTGGGTGCGCTGTCCTACGTATTGCTCGTAGGCAAAGTCGAACGCATCGAACTCAATTGATACAACCCCTGTAGGAGCCGGCTTGCCGGCGATAGCGCCCGTGAAGACGCCATCGCCGGCAAGGTGTGTGAGTTAGTTCAGCACGCCATCGAGGATTTCGTAGACGATGCCCGTACCCACGGCGATCAGCACCACGTCAGGCCCGGAGCGGCGCCATTCATAGCCCGGGTACTGCGGTAGGCGACCCAGCGCTCGATTGTCCAGGCGTTCGCCGTAGTAGCCACGTGGCAGCGGCTGGCCACGCACCAGACGCACGTTTGGCGGCGGTGGTGCGCCACGGGAGAACTGGCCGTGGTTGTCGTGGATGATCTGGCGTACCGGGCCGAAATCCTGGGGTGGGCCACGGCGGTTGTCTGGCGGGCCGCGGTGGTCGTCGCCGCGCTGCTCGTGCTGGCCTTGCGGGCCACCACGGTCGGGGCCGCCCTGATCGTAGGGCGCCGCGTGTGCCAGGGCAGTGGCACCCAGCATCAGCACGCCGAGACCGGCGATCAAGCGTTTAGGCATTTTCATGGGGGCTTTCCTCAGTACTGCACGAACAAAAAAGGGATTTCGAACGAGGTTCGAAATCCCTTGGTCTTGTCAGTTTAGGTACTGAGTTTTCAGTTTGATTCCTCTGTATCAGGAACTTTACCTACTGCTACATGGCGTTTACTTACGGGCGTTACGGACACCTTCCGACAGAGCCGCGCACAAGCTCAATACGCCATCAATCGCTTGCTGATCATTTTTCGCAGTGGCGATGTGGTCGATCAATGCCGAACCCACCACGACACCGTCCGCCAGCCGCGCGATGGCCGCCGCTTGCTCCGGCGTGCGAATACCGAAACCGATGCTGATCGGCAGGTCGGTATGCCGACGCAGGCGAGTCACGGCTTCTTCAACGTGCTCCAGGGTGGCGGCACCGGCGCCGGTCACGCCGGCCACCGACACGTAGTACACAAAGCCGGAGCTGCCGTTGAGCACGGTGGGCAGGCGCACGTCGTCGGTGGTCGGCGTGGTCAGGCGGATAAAGTCGATGCCTGCGGCCTGGGCCGGGTCGCACAGCTCGCCGTTATGCTCAGGGGGCATGTCGACCACGATCAGACCGTCAACGCCGGCCTCTTTGGCGTCGGCGATGAACTGCGGCACGCCGTACTTGTGGATCGGGTTGAAGTAGCCCATCAGCACCAGGGGCGTGTCGTTATTGTCCTTGCGGAACTCACGCACCATCTGCAGGGTTTTCACCAGGTTCTGCTTGGCGTTCAGCGCGCGGATGTTGGCCAGCTGGATCGCCGGGCCGTCGGCCATCGGGTCGGTGAAGGGCATGCCCAGCTCGATCACGTCGGCACCGGCGGCCGGCAGGCCTTTGAGGATCGCCAGCGAGGTGTCATATCCCGGGTCGCCAGCGGTGACGAAGGTCACCAGGGCGGCGCGGTTCTGTTCTTTAAGCTGTGCGAAGCGGGTGTGCAGGCGGCTCATCAGTGTTTCTCCTGCTGGGAGGTTTCCATGTGGTGCATGACGGTCTGCATGTCTTTGTCGCCACGGCCGGACAGGTTGACCACCATCAGGTGATCTTTCGGCAAGGTCGGTGCGCGTTTGAACACTTCGGCCAGGGCGTGGGCGCTTTCCAGTGCAGGAATAATCCCTTCCAGGCGGCAGCATTTGTGGAAGGCGTCGAGGGCTTCGTCGTCGGTCACCGAGGTGTACTGGACGCGGCCGATGTCATGCAACCAGGCGTGTTCCGGGCCGATGCCGGGGTAATCCAGGCCGGCAGAGATCGAGTGGGCGTCGATGATCTGGCCATCGTCGTCCTGCAACAGGAAGGTGCGGTTGCCGTGCAACACGCCCGGTACACCGCCGTTGAGGCTGGCGGCGTGCTTGCCGGTTTCGATGCCGTGGCCGGCCGCTTCAACGCCAATGATTTCGACGCTGGTGTCATCCAGGAACGGGTGGAACAGGCCCATGGCGTTGGAACCGCCGCCGATGCACGCCACCAGGCTGTCCGGCAGGCGGCCTTCCTGGGCTTGCAGCTGGTCGCGGGTTTCCTTGCCGATCACGGCCTGGAAGTCGCGGACCATCGCCGGGTAAGGGTGTGGGCCGGCCACGGTGCCGATCAGGTAGAAGGTGCTGTCGACGTTGGTCACCCAGTCACGCAGGGCTTCGTTCATCGCGTCTTTGAGGGTGCCGGTGCCGGCCACCACCGGGATCACTTCGGCGCCCAGCAGCTTCATACGGAACACGTTGGCCTGTTGGCGCTCGATGTCGGTGGTGCCCATGTAGATCACGCACTGCAGGCCGAAGCGCGCAGCCACGGTGGCAGTGGCCACGCCGTGCATGCCGGCGCCGGTCTCGGCGATGATGCGTTTCTTGCCCATGCGTCGCGCCAGCAGGATCTGGCCGATGCAGTTGTTGATCTTGTGCGCGCCGGTGTGGTTCAGCTCTTCGCGCTTGAGGTAGATCTTGGCGCCGCCGCAGAACTCCGTCAGGCGTTCAGCGAAATACAGCGGGCTTGGACGGCCCACGTAGTCGCGCTGGAAGTAGGCCAGTTCTTCCTTGAATGCAGGATCTTCCTTGGCCGCTTCGTATTCGCGGGCCAGGTCGAGGATCAACGGCATCAGGGTTTCAGCGACGTAGCGGCCGCCGAACGCGCCAAACAGGCCGTTGGCGTCTGGGCCGTTGCGTAGATCGGTCTGGGACTGAGTCATGGGACGCTCCAGGAAAGAATGGGTGTGGGAAGCAATGAGGGCCACTCTACCCCTGACGTTCTACGCTGAAAACCGATAAGATCGCCGCAACCTGTCAGGAAAACTCACAGATGAGCCGAGACCTCCCGCCCCTCAATGCCTTGCGTGCGTTTGAGGCCACTGCACGCCTGAACAGCGTCAGCCAGGCCGCTGACCAGTTACACGTGACCCACGGCGCTGTCAGCCGGCAGTTGAAAGTGCTGGAAGAACAGCTGGGCGTCAGCTTGTTCGTCAAGGACGGTCGCGGCCTTAAACTCACAGATGCGGGCGTGCGGCTACGTGATGCGACGACCGATGCGTTTGAACGGCTCAGAGACGTGTGTGCGGAACTGACCCAGGCCAGCGCCGACGCACCCTTCGTTCTCGGTTGTTCAGGCAGCTTGCTGGCGCGCTGGTTGATTCCGCGCCTGGGCCGCTTGAATGCGGACTTGCCGGACCTGCGCCTGCACCTGTCGGCGGGTGACGGCGACCTTGATCCCAGGCGGCCGGGCCTCGACGCCCTATTGGTATTCGCCGAGCCGCCATGGCCAGCTGATATGCAGGTGTACGAGTTGGCGAGCGAGCGTATCGGCCCGGTGATGAGCCCGCGTTTTGCCGGTTTCGAACGACTGAGTCATGCGCCCGCCCAGGCGTTATGTGGCGAAAAACTCTTGCACACCACCTCGCGCCCGCAGGCCTGGCCCAGTTGGGCAGCGCAGCACGGCATCGAACCCGACGCGTTGAAACACGGCCAGGGCTTTGAGCATTTGTATTATTTGCTGGAGGCTGCGGTGGCGGGCTTGGGTGTGGCGATTGCGCCGCAACCCCTGGTAGCAGAGGACCTGCGGGCAGGCCGCCTGGTGGCGCCATGGAGCTTCAGTGAAACCCCGGCGCACCTGGCGTTGTGGCTACCCAAGCGTGCCGCAGATGGGCGCGCCGGGCAGCTGGCGCAGTGGCTCAAGGCTGAGCTACTGCGCGAACCGGTTTAATCGCCGCGTTTGCACAGCAGGTAAGCGGCGAGCAGACCCAATGCACCGACGGCGACGCCGGCTGTGGTCCATGGGTGCTCTTGTGCGTAGTCCCGGGTGGCGACACCGGTTTCGCGGATTTTGACTTTGCTTTCTTCGTAGGCATCGCTGATCAGGTGGCGGGAATGCTTGAGGGCATTCTCGGCATTGCTTTTCAGGGCCTTCAAGGTTTTGCGCGACTCGTCGGATGCATCGTCCTTGAGGCTTTCCAGCGATTTGAGCAGGCTCGAAATCTCGGCTTCCATGCTTTCCAGCGACGCTTTGCGTAAAGAAGTGTTGGCCATGTGGACTCTCCTGAAGTGATTGAGTGGCAGGTGTAGATACCGACTGCGGCGGTTTCAGAAAGTGCAGTAAATCTGAACTTTCGCGTAGGAACGGTCGCCAGAAGCAGTACGAACATTGACTGCTACGCTTGCTTAACGACCCTTAGGAGAACTGCCATGAGTGATCATCACACCTACAAGAAAGTCGAACTGGTGGGCTCGTCCACCTCCAGCATCGAAGACGCGATCAACAATGCCCTGGCCGAGGCCAACAAGAGCATCAAGCACCTGGAGTGGTTTGAGGTGACTGAGACCCGTGGCCATATCAAGGACGGCAAGGCCGCGCACTTCCAGGTCACGCTCAAGGTGGGGTTCCGAATTGCCAGTAGTTGATGGCATCGGTTGAACTTTGCCGACTGGCCGATTGCCATAACCTGCGCTACAACCTTAGGGTGCCGACGCGACGCGCGCCGGCACGCTCTTTTCGATCAGCGCAAGGAAAGTAACGGATGAAGAAGTTCCTGTTAGCGGTAGGTTTGTTGAGCATTGCAGGCACAGCCCTGGCGGCTGGCAAGCCATGTGAAGAGCTGAAAAGCGAAATTGCTGCGAAAATCGACGCCAAGGGCGCCAAGCATTATTCGCTGGAAGTGGTGGACAAGGGCGCTGCAGCCGAAGGTTACAAAGTAATCGGTAGCTGCGAAGCCGGTACCAAGGAAATTGCTTACAAGCGCGGTTAATCCCGTGTTGCAGACATAAAAAACCGACGCGAGTGCGTCGGTTTTTTTTCGCCTGAAGGTTTTAGCCCTTCATCAGTTGCGCCAGCAGCTCGTAGGAATGAATCCGGTCGGCGTGCTCGTACAGGTCGCAGGTAAAGATCAGCTCATCGGCGCCGGTCTGCTCGATCAGCACCTCCAGCTTGGCGCGGATCTTCGCCGGGCTACCCACCATCGCCAGGCCCAGGAAGCTGCCCACCGCGTCTTTTTCATGGGGCAGCCACAGGCCGTCCATGGTTTTCACCGGTGGGCGCTGCACCAGGCTCTGCCCGCGCATCAGGGCGAGAATGCGCTGATACACGGAAGTCGCCAGGTAATCGGCCTGTTCGTCGGTGTCGGCGGCCACCAGCGGAATGCCGAGCATCACGTAGGGCTTGTCCAGCACGGCTGAAGGCTTGAAGTGGTTGCGGTAGACGCGGATCGCCTCGTGCATCAAGCGTGGTGCGAAATGGGAGGCGAAGGCGTAGGGCAAGCCGCGTTCACCTGCCAGCTGTGCGCTGAACAGGCTGGAGCCCAGCAGCCACACCGGCACGTTGGTCCCGGTGCCGGGAACCGCAATCACCCGCTGGTCTGGCGTGCGTGGGCCCAGGTAGGCCATCAGTTCGGCGACATCTTCGGGGAAATCGTCGGCACTGCCGGAACGCTCACGGCGCAGGGCGCGGGCGGTCATCTGGTCGGAGCCGGGGGCGCGGCCCAGGCCCAGGTCGATACGGCCGGGGTAGAGGCTTTCAAGGGTGCCGAACTGCTCGGCGATCACCAGCGGCGCGTGGTTGGGCAGCATCACGCCACCGGAGCCGACGCGGATGGTCGACGTACCGCCCGCCAGGTAGCCCAGCAACACCGAAGTGGCCGAGCTGGCGATGCCGTCCATGTTGTGATGCTCAGCCACCCAGAAACGGTTGTAGCCGAACTTTTCCACGTGCTGAGCCAGGTCCAGGGAATTGCGCAACGACTGCGCCGGGCTGCCGTTGGCGCGCACGGGCACGAGGTCGAGGGTCGAGAACTTCACGTCGGACAGCGATTTCATAAGCCTGCTTCTCCATTAGGTGCGCAGGCTTATAGACGAACCAAAACCTGCCGCTTCATGTGCATGGTTAATGAGATGTGGGCATATACCCGAGATTCAATAGCTCGCCGGGAAAATTCCTACTGCAATGCTAGGTTTCTCCGACAAGATGAACTTTGCCGGGGCGTCTATCCTCAGAACCCTTACTGACGCAAAACCACCGTTCGAGGAGACCGCTATGAGTATCGTGAAAAAAGCATCCGCGCATTGGGAAGGTGACCTGAAGACTGGCCTGGGCTCCATCTCTACGGAAACCGGCGTATTGCGCGAAGCGCCCTACGGCTTCAAGGCGCGTTTCGAGGGTGGCAAGGGTACGAACCCTGAGGAGTTGATCGGCGCGGCCCATGCCGGCTGCTTCTCCATGGCCTTTTCCATGATTCTGGGCGATGCCGGCCTCAAGGCTGACAGCATCGACACCCAGGCGGAAGTCACCCTGGACCAGGTGGACGGCGGCTTTGCTATTACCGCTGTGCACCTGATCCTGAAGGCCAAGATCCCCGGCGCGAGCCAGGCGCAGTTCGATGAGCTGAGCAAAAAGGCCAAGGAAGGTTGTCCGGTCTCCAAGGTGCTGAATGCAAAAATCAGCCTGGACGCCACCCTCGTAAGCTAACCCCGCCGCACCTGTAGGAGCCGGCTTGCCGGCGATGAGGCCCTCAGATTTGCATCGTTCTTGAGGCCGTCATCGCCGGCAAGCCGGCTCCTACAGTGGGGTTTAAAACATCTGCGTCAAATCAGAACTCGTGTTTCATCGATGTGGTCCTATAGGCTATGCAGCCTAGGCGCACACCCGTGCGCAGTGCATTCAGGGAGCTTCACACATGAAACGTTTTGCCTTGGCGATCATCTGCGGTGTTCTGGCCACCTCGGCCGTGGCCGCTCCAAAAGATTGTGAAGAGCTCAGGAAAGAGATCGAGGTCAAGATCCAGGCCAATGCCGTGCCGTCCTACACCTTGGAGGTTGTCAGCAAGGAAGAAGCTGACAAGCACGACGTGGCCATGGTCGTCGGCAGCTGTGAGAACGGCACTAAGGCAATCATCTACCAGAAAAACAACGACTGATCAGAGGCAGTTCACACTGCGTTCTTCGGCCAGCAACTTGCCAGCAGCGTCATACAGCCGGATGTTGGGCGTGAATGCCAGCGAGCGTCCTTCCAGTTGATAGTGCTGCCCCGCCCGGAAGTTGTCGTATTGCAGGGTCATGAAGCAGGTGCGGTCGCGCGTCTGGTCCAGCCCGCCGATCCCCGTGCCGGTGTTCACCTCGAAATCGAAGCGCACCATCAGCTCATGGCTGCCCGGTGGCACCTGGAAGAAACGCCCATCGTTGAGGTTCTTGCCGTCCAGGCGCTGGGCCATTACCAGCTTGGCACCGGGTGTCGGGGTGATGAAGTCGACCCAGGCCTGGTGCGGGTCCGCCGGCGGGATCGGGGTTGTCGCGCACGCTGTGAGAAGCACGGCGGCGAGGGGAAGCAAGAGCTGGCGCATGGCAGGCACTCAACGGTTGGAAAGAATTGAGTCTGGCGCGGATGGCAGCAGACTCCCTGTGAGTATAAACACGCCACGCCATGGAAAAATTCCGTGCAGGCAGGATAGTCTGGCGAGCCAATAACCCAGGAGTGCTCAGGGCATGGTCAGGCGTTTTCTTCCAGGGTTGCTGGCGGTGCTGCTCAGCGGCTGTTCCAGCGTCAGTTATTACAGCCAGTTGGCCAGCGGCCAATGGCAGTTGCTGCGTGCGCGTGAGCCGGTTGCCGACGTGATCGCCGACCCTTCCCGCCCCCAGGCGTTGCGTGAGCACCTGGTGCAATCGCAGAAAGCGCGCGCCTTTGCCAGCGAACACCTGCATTTGCCCGACAACCAGAGTTACAGGTTGTACGCCGACATTGGCCGGCCTTACGTGGTCTGGAATGTCTTCGCCACGCAGGAGTTTTCCCTTTCACCTGAAACCCATTGCTTCCCCATTGCCGGTTGCGTGGCCTATCGCGGTTATTACAACCAGGGCGCGGCGCGTGGCGAGGCGGCGCTGTTGCAGCAACGGGGCATGGACGTGTCGATTGGCGGGGTGGAGGCTTATTCGACCTTGGGTTGGTTCAACGACCCGATCATGAGTTCGATGATGAACTGGGGCGATGAGCGCCTGGCCACGCTGATCTTCCATGAGTTGGCGCACCAGCGTTTTTATGTGAAGGACGACACCGAGTTCAACGAGTCCTACGCCAACTTCGTCGAGCAGGAAGGCACCCGCCAATGGCGTGCGGCACGCGGCTTGGCGCCGCTCAGCGACGCGGCATTGAAGCAGCGCGACCAGTTTATCCGGCTGGTGCTCGACACCCGCAAGCGCCTGGAAACGCTGTATGCCCAGCCGTTGGCCGCCGATTTGATGCGCCAGGCCAAGGCCGCAGAGTTCGAGCGCTTGCGCCGTGATTACCGGCAGATGCGCGACAACCAGTGGGCCGGGGATAAACGCTATGACGTGTGGATTAACCAGCCGATGAACAATGCGCGGCTGTTGCCGTTCGGGTTGTATGACCAGTGGGTGCCGGCGTTTGCGGCGTTGTTTCGGCAGGTGGATGGGGATTGGGTGCGGTTTTTTGCGGCGGTGGAGCAGATGGGTGGGTTGCCGGTGGCGCAGCGTAAGGCGGCGTTGAAACAGTTGGAGGGTGGAGGGCCTTAGGGCCTCATCGCAGGCAAGCCAGCTCCCACATTTGACCGGGTTCCACATTTGAAATGGGGTCAACTGTGGGAGCTGGCTTGCCTGCGATGGCAATCTCAAGGCCGCTACAAAAACGCCTGATGCATCTGCGCCAACGTCTCAAAATGCCAAGTCGGCGCCTCGGCATTCAACTCCTCAAAGCTGCCAAACCCATACCCCACCGCCGCCGAATCCAGGCCATTGCTGCGCGCGCCGATCAAGTCGTGCTTGCGGTCACCAATCATCAAGGTGGTGGCCGGGTCGAGGCCTTCCTCGCTGACCAAATGCGCGATCAGCTCAACCTTGTTGGTACGCGTGCCATCCAGCTCGCTGCCGTAGATCACCTTGAAATACTTGGCGAAATCAAAGTGCCGGGCGATTTCGCGGGCGAACACCCAGGGCTTGGAGGTGGCCACGTAGAGCTGGCGGCCTTGGCTGCTCAGGTCTTCCAGTAACGGCATCACGCCCTCGAACACGCGGTTCTCATACAGGCCGGTGACCTTGAAGCGCTCGCGATAAAAATTCACCGCCTCCCACGCCTTGGCCTCATCGAAGCCGTAGAACTGCATGAAGGCTTGCAGCAGCGGCGGCCCGATGAAGTGTTCCAGCTTCGTCAGGTCCGGCTCGTCGATGCCCAGCTTGCCGAGGGCGTACTGGATCGAACGGGTGATCCCTTCGCGCGGGTCGGTGAGGGTGCCATCCAGGTCGAACAGCACGGTGGGGTAATTCAGGGTCATTGATCGAATCCTTCGGCCAGGTGCAGGTCTTTGAGCTTCACGTAGTTCGCCGCGCTGTAGGTGAAAAAGGCACGCTCCTTGTCAGTCAGCGGGCGGATTTGTTTAACCGGGCTGCCCACGTACAAAAAGCCGCTGTCGAGTTTCTTGCCCGGTGGCACCAGGCTGCCGGCGCCGATGATCACGTCATCCTCGACCACGGCGCCGTCCATCACGATGCTGCCCATGCCGATCAAAATGCGATTGCCGACGGTGCAGCCATGCAGCATGACCTTGTGGGCGATGGTCACGTCGTCGCCGATCAGCAGCGGGAAGCCGTCGGGGTTGAACGGGCCGGCATGGGTGATGTGCAGCACGCAGCCGTCCTGCACGCTGGTGCGGGCACCGATGCGGATGCGGTGCATGTCGCCACGGATCACCGTGAGTGGCCAGACCGAGCTGTCGGTGCCGATTTCGACATCGCCGATCACCACCGCCGAAATATCGACAAAAGCCCCGGTGCCCAGGGTTGGCGTGTGGTTCTGATAGGTGCGAAGGGTCACGATAGCTTCTCTCTCTTCTGCTGATAGCTGCGGTGGGCATTGATTGTAATTAAGATGGCCCCATCTTTGTTCTTACATGTTTCTTCAGCCAAGGTACCCACCGTGAGCGCGAACAACCCACTTCTGCAGTCCTACGACCTGCCGCCGTTCTCGGCGATCCGTGCCGAGCACGTCCAGCCGGCCATCGAACAGATCCTCGCCGACAACCGCGTCGCCATCGAAGGCATCCTGCAAAGCCAGGGCAAAAACCCTACGTGGGCTGGCCTGGTGCTGGCCATGGACGAGTTGAATGATCGCCTGGGCGCTGCCTGGAGCCCGGTCAGCCACCTCAACGCCGTGTGCAACAGCGCCGAACTGCGTGAAGCGTACGAAAGCTGCCTGCCGGCGTTGAGCGCCTACTCCACCGAGATGGGCCAGAACCGCGCGCTGTTCCAGGCCTTCGAAGCTCTGGCCAACAGCCCGGAAGCCGCCGGTTTCGACGTGGCGCAGAAAACCATCCTGGAACACTCCCTGCGTGACTTCCGCCTGTCGGGTATCGATTTGCCGCCCGAGCAGCAAAAACGCTACGCCGAAGTGCAGAGCAAACTGTCTGAGCTGGGCAGCAAGTTCTCCAACCAGTTGCTGGATGCCACCCAGGCCTGGACCAAACACGTTACCGATGAAGCCATCCTCGCCGGCCTGACCGACTCGGCCAAGGCGCAGATGGCCGCCGCTGCCCAGGCCAAGGGCCTCGACGGCTGGCTGATCACCCTGGAGTTCCCGAGCTATTACGCGGTGATGACCTACGCCCAGGACCGCGCACTGCGTGAGGAAGTTTACGCAGCCTACTGCACCCGTGCGTCGGACCAAGGCCCGAATGCCGGTCAGAACGATAACGGCCCGGTGATGGAGCAGATCCTCGACCTGCGCCAGGAACTGGCTCAGTTGCTGGGCTACGCGTCCTTCTCCGAGCTGAGCCTGGCCACCAAGATGGCCGAGTCCAGCGACCAGGTGCTGAGCTTCCTGCGCGACCTGGCCAAGCGCAGCAAGCCGTTTGCCGCTCAAGACCTGCAACAGCTCAAGGCTTACGCCGCAGAACAAGGCTGCGCCGACCTGCAAAGCTGGGACAGCGGTTTCTACGGCGAAAAACTGCGCGAGCAGCGCTACAGCGTGTCCCAGGAAGCCCTGCGTGCCTACTTCCCCATCGACAAAGTACTGGGCGGCCTGTTTGCCATTGTGCAACGCCTGTACAGCATCGAGATCGCCGAGCAAAAAGGCTTCGACACCTGGCACCCGGACGTCCGCCTGTTTGAAATCAAGGAAAACGGCCAGCACGTGGGCCGCTTCTTCTTCGACCTGTACGCCCGCGCCAACAAGCGTGGCGGCGCGTGGATGGACGGCGCGCGTGACCGTCGCCGCACGATCGACGGCGTACTGCAAAGCCCGGTGGCCAACCTGGTGTGCAACTTCACCCCGGCCGACAGCGGCAAGCCTGCCCTGCTGACCCACGATGAAGTGACCACGCTGTTCCATGAGTTCGGTCACGGCCTGCATCACTTGCTGACCCGCGTTGAACACGCCGGCGTATCCGGCATCAACGGCGTGGCTTGGGATGCGGTGGAGTTGCCGAGCCAGTTCATGGAGAACTGGTGCTGGGAGCCTGAAGGCCTGGCGCTGATCTCCGGCCACTACGAAAGTGGCGAACCACTGCCACAAGACCTGCTGGAAAAAATGCTCGCGGCCAAGAATTTCCAATCTGGCCTGATGATGGTGCGCCAGTTGGAGTTCTCGCTGTTCGACTTCGAGCTGCACGCCACTCACGGCGACGGCCGCAGTGTTGCCCAGGTGCTGGAGGGTGTGCGTGATGAGGTGTCGGTAATGCGTCCGCCGGCCTACAACCGCTTCCCCAACAGCTTTGCGCATATCTTCGCGGGTGGTTACGCGGCGGGTTACTACAGCTATAAGTGGGCGGAAGTGCTGTCGGCCGATGCCTTCTCCAAGTTCGAAGAAGACGGCGTGCTCAACCCCGACACCGGCCGTGCCTTCCGCGAAGCGATCCTGGCCCGTGGCGGTTCCCAGGCGCCGATGGTGCTGTTCGTCGATTTCCGCGGACGCGCGCCGTCGATTGACGCACTCTTGCGCCACAGCGGCCTGAGTGAGGACGCGGCAGCATGAGTGAAGGGCCTGTGATTACCAAGAAACAATTTATCGCCGGGGCGGTCTGCCCGGCGTGCAGCGAACCGGACAAGTTGAAAATGTGGACCGAGGACAACGTGCCGCACCGCGAGTGCGTGGCCTGCGGTTATACCGACACGCTGAATGACCAGGGCTTGTCGGTGCCCAAGGAATTGGGCACGCGGGTGAATACGTCGGCGTTGAAAGCGCCGGCGGACCCGAAGGTGCAGGCGGTGCAGTTTTTCCCCAATCCGAAGCTGAAAAAAAACTGACTGATTTGATGTTTTTTTGCCCTGAAACACAGGTTTCAGGGCGAAGAGCATTAAGCATCTACTCCCCTCGATTCTGTCGCGTGTTCCAGGATGGCTGCTCCCGTTTGCGGTTATCAAGGAAGCACCATGCCGGACCCCAACCCCCTGTTACAGGACTATCACCTGCCGCCTTTCTCGGCCATCCGTGCCGAGCACCTTGTGCCTGCCATCGACGCAATTGTGCTGTGCAGTCGCGCCGAAGTAGCCCGCATCATTGCCAGCCAGCAACACCACCCAAACTGGGATGATTTGATGTTGGCGATGGAAGCCGTTACCTCCCGCATTGACGAGGTGTTAACGGTGATTTACATCCTCGACAGCACCCATACCGACCTAAAGTGGTTGGAGGCCAGTGCGCAAGCCACTTTTCGGGCCTCAGCGTTCACCCAAGAGCTAACGGGTAATCAAGGGCTGTACGACTGCTACAAAGCCTTGGCCGCGAGTTCACCTGCGGCGCTGTTTGATGCATCCCGCCAGAGTTTGCTGAAGCGCACGCTGAAAAAATTTCGGCTGGCCGGCATTGAGCTGGAACCGGCTGTGCAGAAAAAACGGGTGACGCTCGACCATGAAATTGCCGGTCTCCAGCAATTGTTCCTGACCCGACTGGAACAGGCTAACAATGCGTGGCGCAAACACATCAGCGATGAATCGCGATTGCAGGGGCTCACTCCTGCCCTCAAAGCACGGATGGCACAGAAGGCGCGAGCGGCTAACTTGCAGGGTTGGCTTATAACCCTGAATGAAGAGATTTACCGGGAATGCATGGCTTATGCGCAGGATCGAACATTGCGAGAGGAGATTTTCGTTGCCTACAACACGCGTGCTTCTGATCTGGGCCCGCATGCTGGGCAGTTCGACAATGGCCCCTTGTGGCAAATGCTGAGGGTCAGCCGTCATCAGAAAGCCACGCTACTGGGTTACGCCAATTTTGTTCAGTTGGCACTCGAGCCTCAAATGTTGGAGAACGGGGATCAAGTCCTGGATTTTATTCGTGACCAAATTACGTCATCACGCGCGGTCTTTGCACATGACAAACAGGTGCTTGAGACGCTGGGTCATGAGCTTGGATTGGAAAGCCTGCAACCCTGGGATTTCGCCTTCCTGGCGCAAATCATTCGGCAACGAACCAGCGGGGTTCGCGAAGACGAACTGCGCGTCTATTTTCCACTCGACAACACCTTGTATCGGTTGTTTGCGCTTATGCAGCAGCTGTTTGGCATCGAAATCAGCGAGCTTTATGGCTTCGACACTTGGGCGCCCGGGGTCCGGCTCTTTCAGGTAACAGAGCATGGTGAAGTGCTGGGGCAGATCTTTTTTGTGCCGTATCGACAAAATGACGGGGATTATCCCTACGCAATATCGTTGAGAAACCGCTGGACCACGGCTGAAAGTCGCAGGGTGCAACCGATGGCTGTGCTGTTCACTCGGTTTGAAGGTACCCCCGATGAGCCGAGTCTGCTCGGGCATCGGCAACTCAAGATCCTTTTTCATGAGTTCGGTCATTGCTTGCAGCAAGTATTGGTGGGCGTCGGTTTCCGCACCAAAATGGGCACCGATGACTCAGGTATGGACAGCGCGGAATTTTTCGGCCAGTTCTTTGAGCGCTGGTGTGATTCGCCGGATTGTCTCGTATGGCTTTCCAGCCATTTCAAAACGGGGGTGTCTTTGCCCATGGCGATGGCTCGGCAACAAGCCCTGTATGCCGATACCCAGTCTTCCTGGGAGCGGGCAGAGTCGTTGACGCTGGCATTGTTTGATATCGAAGTACACGGCTCACAGGGCGATGGACGTACCATTGAACACGTATTTGCGAGTGCCAATCGTGAAGTCGGTCACCTGCCGGCGCTGGACACTGTGCGTTATGTCAATGGTTTCAGCCATTTAGTATCGGGATATGAAGGTAGGTTTTATGCCTACCAATGGTCTGATGTGCTGGCGCATAAAGCCTTCAAAAGATTTGAGCGCGAAGGTGTTTTCAATGCCGCGACGGGTCGAGCGTTTCGCGAGCAGGTGCTCGCTCCTGGCCACTCTCGTTCGTTACTTGAGTCGGTTCACTTGTTTTCAGGGGAGCCCTCGGCGAGCGCGCCTTGAAATCAGGTGTCGGAATTGGCCGTGTTCATCCAGCTTTTCATTGAACACAGGGCAAAGGCGCTGGTGCTGCACTCCCCGTTCTGCAGTGCCGTGCGTAGCTTGGCGATGTCCGCCTTCATCATGTAGCGAACACCGTCCTTGAAGCCGTTGCTGCTGCCGAAGCCGCCTTGGGTCATCTCGTTCAGCGCATCTTCCTTGCTCCAGCCTTGCACCACCACGCGGTACATCGCGGCCATCAGGCCGGTGCGGTCAGAGCCGTGTTTGCAATGCATCAACACCGGGCCGTTGGCTTCGGCTTCCTGAATCGCCCTGAGCGCCGCGAGCACGTCGGAATCGTCGACATGGTTGGTGCGATAAGACAACTGCACCTGTTTGATATCAGAGGACTTCAGCCAAGGTGCATCAGATTCCGGCAGGAAGTTGATCACTGTACCGATCTTCATTTGTTCCAGCACAGGCAGCGCGTTGCTGTCTGGCAGGGCACTGCGATACAGCGTTGGCGTCATCTGGTGCAGGTTGAATTGGTTGCCCACGGGCTGGGCCCATTCGGGCGGGCGAATAGACGTGGCATCGTCGGCTTGGGCGCAGGTGCCGATAAACAGTGCGAGAAACGCCAGGCTGAGAGCAGGCAGCAATCGGAGAGTGAACATGCGCGACATGACCAGATAAGAGTGTGTTGATGGCGCCCAGAGTGGTCTTTGCGGGGTGAATGGGGTGTGAGGTGTGCGTCAAAGAATCGTGAACAGGGGGATCTAATCCGTTGTTTTCGCCGCTGAATCGATTCTCTACGATGCTTAGCCTGCTATCATTTGTAACTATTGATTGCCAGTGTGTTCTATCCCCTTGGATCCCATGCCTTGGCAAGCCTTCACGCTGCTCTCAGAAGCGGCTGATAAACCCGTGACCACATGATGAGGTGCACCCATGTCTGATCAAGATCAAGACAACCCCCGGCGTGACTTTTTGCGCAAATCCTTGACCTTGATCCCGGTGGTCACGGTTGCCAGCACCGGCCTCGGTGGCTCGATGCTGATGGCGACACCGGAGCCGGCCCAGGCCGCTCCCGCCAAACCACCCGCCAGCGAAAAGCCCTATGAGCCGACCTACTTCACGGCCGAAGAGTGGGCCTTCATCAACGCTGCCGTCGCGCAGCTGATTCCTGCGGATGACCAGGGCCCGGGTGCACTGGAAGCCGGTGCGCCGGAATACATCGATCGCCAGATGAACACGCCTTACGCCAGTGGCGCACTGTGGTTCATGCAAGGCCCGTTCAACGCCGACGCCGCGCCAGAGATGGGTTGGCAGTCCAAACTGGTGCCCAAGGAAATCTATCGCCTGGGTATCGCTGCCACGGATGCGTGGTCGAAGGCATTCAACGGGAAAGCTTTTGCTGCGCAAGACAGCGCTACCCGAGACGATATGTTGCGTCGCTTGGAGGCGGGCGGCAGTGAGGTGAGCGCGCATTTCGAGGCGGTGCCACCGAAAATGTTCTTTAACCTGTTGCTGCAAAACACCAAGGAAGGGTTCTTTTGCGACCCGATCCACGGCGGCAACAAAGGCATGGTCGGCTGGACCATGATCGGTTTCCCCGGCGCCCGCGCCGACTTCATGGACTGGGTTGAACGCAACGAGCAATACCCCTTCCCGGCAGTTTCCATTCGCGGCGAGAGGGCATAAACGTGGCGACCATCATGAAGAAAGTAGACGCGGTGATCGTAGGCTTTGGCTGGACCGGCGCGATCATGGCCAAGGAGCTGACGGAAGCGGGCCTCAACGTGGTAGCGCTGGAGCGCGGCCCGATGCAGGACACTTACCCGGACGGCAACTATCCCCAGGTCATCGACGAACTGACCTACAGCGTGCGTAAAAAACTCTTCCAAGACATTTCCAAAGAGACGGTGACCATTCGCCATAGCGTGAATGACGTCGCCCTGCCCAACCGTCAGTTGGGCGCGTTCCTGCCGGGCAATGGCGTGGGGGGCGCAGGTTTGCATTGGTCGGGCGTGCACTTTCGTGTCGACCCGATTGAGCTGCGTATGCGCAGCCATTACGAAGAGCGCTACGGCAAAAACTTCATTCCCAAGGACATGACCATCCAGGACTTCGGCGTCAGCTATGAAGAGCTGGAGCCGTTTTTCGACTACGCGGAGAAAGTCTTCGGTACCTCGGGCCAGGCGTGGACGGTCAAGGGGCAGTTGGTGGGTGAAGGCCGTGGCGGTAACCCATATGCGCCGGATCGTTCCAACCCGTTCCCGTTGGAGTCGCAGAAAAACACCGTCTCTGCACAGCTGTTTCAGAAAGCCGCTACCGAGGTCGGCTACAAACCCTACAACCTGCCATCCGCCAATACGTCGGGGCCGTACACCAATCCCTACGGCGCGCAGATGGGCCCGTGCAATTTTTGCGGGTTCTGCAGCGGCTACGTTTGCTACATGTATTCCAAGGCCTCGCCGAACGTGAACATCCTGCCAGCGTTGCGCCAGGTGCCGAACTTCGAGCTGCGGCCCAATTCCCATGTGCTCAAGGTCAACCTCGACAGCACCAAGGGCAAGGCCACCGGCGTGACCTACATCGACGGCCAGGGCCGGGAATGCGAGCAGCCGGCCGACCTGGTGATCCTCGGGTCTTTCCAGTTCAACAACGTGCGGTTGATGCTGCTGTCGGGTATCGGCAAACCTTACGACCCCATCACCAATGAAGGCGTGGTAGGCAGGAATTTCGCCTACCAGAACATGGCCACCATCAAGGCGTTCTTCGACAAGGACACCCACACCAACAACTTCATCGGTGCGGGTGGTAATGGCGTGGCCATTGACGACTTCAACGCCGACAACTTCGACCACGGACCGCATGGTTTCGTAGGCGGCTCGCCGATGTGGGTCAACCAGGCGGGCAGCCGTCCGATTGCCGGTACTTCCAACCCCCCGGGCACCCCGGCCTGGGGCAGTGCCTGGAAGCGCGCTACCGCCGATTACTACACCCACCAAGTGTCGATGGACGCCCATGGAGCCCATCAATCCTACCGGGGCAACTACCTGGATCTGGACCCGGTGTATCGCGATGCCTATGGCCTGCCGTTGTTGCGGATGACGTTCGACTGGCAGGAAAACGACATCAAGATGAACCGCTTCATGGTCGAGAAAATGGGCAAGGTCGCGCAAGCGATGAACCCCAAGGCCATTGCGTTGCTGGGCAAGAAAGTCGGGGAACATTTCAACACCGCGTCGTACCAGACCACCCACCTCAACGGTGGCGCGATCATGGGCACCGACCCGAAAACCAGCGCGTTGAACCGCTATCTGCAGTGCTGGGATGTGCACAACGTATTTGTGCCCGGCGCATCTGCTTTCCCACAGGGCCTGGGCTACAACCCGACCGGCCTGGTGGCGGCGCTGGCCTATTGGTCGGCGCGGGCGATCCGCGAGCAGTATCTGAAGAACCCCGGCCCACTGGTTCAGGCATAAGGAGCGATGACCATGAAAGCACTCGTTATCGCCTCCCTGGCGCTGTTCAGCAGCTGTTCTGTGAGCGCGGCTGAAACCGACCTGATCAAGCAGGGCGAATACCTGGCCCGCGCCGGTGACTGCGTGGCCTGCCACACCGCCAAGGGCGGTAAACCCTTCGCCGGTGGCCTGCCGATGGAAACGCCCATCGGCGTGATCTATTCCACCAACATCACCCCGGACAAAACCGGCCTGGGCGGCTATAGCTTCGAAGACTTCGACAAGGCCGTGCGCCATGGCGTCGCCAAGAGCGGTAGTACCCTTTACCCGGCGATGCCCTACCCGTCTTACGCACGCGTCAGCGATAGCGACATGCAGGCGTTGTATGCGTATTTCATGAAGGGGGTGGAACCGGTTGCCCAAGAGAACAAGGACAGCGACATTCCTTGGCCCCTGAGCATGCGCTGGCCGTTGGCGGCATGGCGCTGGATGTTCGCGCCGGCGGTTGCAGAGGCGCAGCCACAGGCGGCTGCCGACCCGGTGATCAGCCGCGGCGCCTACCTGGTGGAAGGCCTGGGCCACTGCGGTGCCTGCCATACGCCGCGTGCCCTGACCATGCAGGAGAAAGCCCTGAGTGCCACTGACGGCAATGCGTTCTTGTCTGGCAGCGCGCCACTGGAAGGCTGGATCGCCAAAAGCCTGCGCGGTGACCACAAGGACGGCCTCGGCAGTTGGAGCGAGGAACAACTGGTGCAATTCCTCAAGACCGGCCGCAGTGATCGCAGCGCGGTGTTTGGCGGTATGAGCGACGTGGTGGTCCACAGCATGCAGTACATGTCGGAAAATGACCTGACCGCTATCGCTCGTTACCTCAAAAGCCTGCCGGCGGTGGACCCGAAAGATCAGCCGCACCTGTACGACAAGCAGGTGGCTGACGCGCTGTGGAAAGGCGATGACAGCAAGCCCGGCGCCTCGGTGTATATCGACAACTGTGCGGCTTGCCACCGCACCGACGGCCACGGCTACACGCGCGTGTTTCCGGCACTGGCGGGTAACCCCGTGTTGCAGACGGCGGATGCCACGTCCTTGATCAACATCGTGTTGAACGGCGGCACCTTGCCGGCCACTCACGCGGCGCCGTCCACCTTCACCATGCCGGCGTTTGCGTGGCGCCTGTCGGACCAGGAAGTGGCAGATGTGGTCAGTTTCGTGCGTGGCAGTTGGGGTAACAAGGGCGAACCTGTGAAGGCCAGCGACGTGGCGGACCTGCGCAAGAACGACATGCGCACCACCTCGGGCGATGACCTGGGCCAAGTGACGCAAAAACACTGACGCGTACCTGACCGCCAAACGGCACTGGTCAGAACCCTTGCGCCTCGATACTGTATATAAAAACAGTATCGAGGCGTTTTCATGTCTACTCCGTTGCCGCCCCGTGGCCGGGGCACTGCCACCAACCTGCACAACCGCTTCGCGCCCACCGTCAGCGTGGTTGAGGACGACGGTTGGTATCAGGAAGTGCCACCCACCCAGGGCACTGAAGTGCGCATCGAAACGGCCAAGACCATCATCACCCGCAACAACTCGCCGGACCTGCCGTTTGATCGCTCGATCAATCCTTACCGGGGTTGCGAGCATGGCTGTATCTACTGCTACGCGCGGCCTAGCCATGCGTATTGGGACATGTCTCCCGGTCTGGATTTCGAGACCAGGTTGATCGCCAAGAGCAACGCTGCTGACGTGCTGGAGCAGCAGCTGTCGAAGCCGGGCTATGTGTGTGCGCCGATCAACCTGGGCTCCAATACCGACCCGTATCAGCCCATCGAACGCGAATACAGGATCACTCGGCAAACCCTTGAAGTGCTGCTGCGCTACCGGCACCCGGTGACGATCATCACCAAGGGCTCGCTGATCCTGCGTGACCTCGACTTGCTCACTGAGTTGGCCAGGCAGCGACTGGTGGCGGTGATGATCAGCCTCACCAGCCTGGACGACGAACTCAAGCGCATCCTGGAGCCCCGCACGGCGGCGCCCAAGGCGCGTTTGCGGGCGATTCGCGTGATGCGCGAGGCGGGTATCCCGGTGGGTGTGCTGTGCTCGCCGATGATCCCCATGATCAACGACAGCGAGCTCGAAAGCCTGCTCACGGAGGCCCACGCAGCCGGTGCACAAAGTGCGGCCTACATGATGCTGCGCCTGCCCCTTGAGGTGGCGCCGCTGTTCGAGGAATGGCTGGCGGCACATTACCCGCAGCGAGCGGCCCATGTGATGAGCCTGGTGCGGCAAGTGCGCGGTGGCGAGGTGTATGACAGCCGCTTTGGGGTGCGCATGCGCGGTGAGGGGCCGTTTGCCGATTTGCTGGCCCAGCGCTTCAGCAAGGCGATCAAACGCCTGGGGCTCAATCGTCGTGAGGGGTTTAATCTGGATTGCACAGCGTTCTGTCCGCCGGGCAGGCAGATGGCATTGTTATAGGTAGACTAGTAGGGATAAGAGCGTTCTTATTGTAGGAATGGTCGCACATTGACATCACTGAAACCCGCGATCTAGAGCGGTTTGTTCAGTTTGAATTAAGTTTCGATGGTTACCTTGTTCAACGAGTGACTGATGGGTCGCGAACCGGCTTTTGTGGCATTTCACAACTATTGCCCTGAGCCGGCGTCGAACTGGCCTGAATATTCCCCCTGCCTTAATCAAGAGGATGAATCATGAGTGACAAGGATAAACAGCCGTTGGCTGCGTCGGCATCAGCCCCTCAGGTGGCGGAAACCGCCGATGCAGCGCTGAAGCATATCGTTGACGGCTTTTTGCATTTCCATCACGACGTCTTCCCCCAACAGGAAGAACTGTTCAAGAAACTCGCCACGGCTCAGAGCCCGCGGGCGATGTTCATCACGTGCGCCGACTCGCGCATCGTCCCTGAGCTGATTACCCAAAGCTCTCCAGGCGATCTGTTTGTAACCCGTAACGTCGGCAACGTGGTGCCGCCCTACGGTCAGATGAACGGCGGTGTTTCCACTGCCATCGAGTACGCGGTGCTCGCCTTGGGCGTGCAGCACATCATCGTGTGTGGGCACTCCGACTGCGGTGCCATGCGCGCGGTACTCAACCCTGCCAGCCTGGAGAAGATGCCGACGGTCAGGGCCTGGCTGCGGCATGCCGAGGTCGCCAGGTCGATGGTTGAGGACAACTGCGACTGCGCCAACGAAGGCGAGAGCATGAAGGTGCTGACTGAAGAAAACGTCATCGCCCAGTTGCAACATTTGCGCACCCACCCTTCCGTGGCTTCGCGCATGGCCAATGGTCAATTGTTTATCCACGGCTGGATCTACAACATCGAGACCAGCGAGATCCGCGCCTACGATGCCGACCAGTCGGCTTTCCGCTCGTTGAGCGGCGACGGGCCGATCCCTTGCGCGACGCCTAAAGCGCGCTTCTAAAACACTTCCCTGCCGGGTAACGCGATGGCTGCCAATAGAGCAGCCAGGCGTTGCCACGCCCGGCGAATGCCTCGGGAGAGTCATCATGCGTGCTGCTCAATTGAAAGCTGTACTGCCGCGGGAGCTGCTCGCCTCTGTGGTTGTGTTTTTGGTCGCCCTGCCCTTGTGCATGGGCATTGCGATTGCGTCCGGCATGCCGCCGGCCAAAGGCCTGATTACTGGGATCATCGGTGGCCTGGTGGTGGGTTGGCTGGCGGGGTCGCCCCTGCAGGTCAGCGGCCCGGCCGCCGGGTTGGCGGTGCTGGTGTTCGAGCTGGTGCGTCAGCACGGCATGCTGATGCTGGGGCCGATCCTGTTGCTGGCGGGCTTCCTGCAATTGGTCGCCGGGCGCCTGCGCCTGGGTTGCTGGTTCCGGGTAACGGCACCCGCCGTGGTGTACGGGATGCTGGCGGGAATTGGTGTGCTGATCGTGCTCTCGCAAATCCACGTGATGCTCGATGGCACGCCCAAGCCTTCGGGGTTGGATAACCTGACCGGGTTCCCGGCGGCTCTGGCTGAAGCCCTTCCGACGCTGGGTGGCGGCCTTGGCTGGCAAGCGGGGCTGCTGGGGTTGTCGACGATGCTGGTGATGTACCTGTGGGATAAATTACGCCCGCAAAGCCTGCGTTTCGTACCGGGAGCCTTGTTGGGTGTTGGTTTGACCACGGTGGTGAGCCTGGTGCTGGCCTTGCAGGTCAAGCGCGTGGAGGTTCCGGAAAACCTCGCGGACGCCATTGACTGGCTGCGCCCCAGTGACCTCCTGAACCTGGCGGACCCACAACTGCTGATCGCCGCCTTTGCTGTCGCGTTTATCGCCAGTGCTGAAACTCTGCTGTCCGCCGCTGCGGTCGACCGTATGCACAGCGGTCAGCGTTCTGATTTCGACAAGGAATTATCCGCTCAAGGTGTAGGCAACATGCTCTGCGGCCTGGTCGGCGCCTTGCCGATGACGGGTGTGATCGTGCGCAGTTCGGCCAACGTGCAAGCCGGGGCGACGACGCGTCTGTCGGCGATGTTCCACGGTCTTTGGCTGCTGGCGTTTGTGCTGTTGCTGTCGAGCGTGCTGCAGAGCATTCCGGTGGCGAGCCTGGCGGGCGTGCTGGTTTACACCGGGATCAAGCTGGTCGACCTCAAGGCGTTCAAGGCGCTGGGGCGCTATGGGCGGATGCCGATGCTGACCTATTCGGCGACGGCACTGGCGATCGTGTTTACCGACTTGCTGACGGGTGTACTGATCGGCTTCGGGTTGACGTTGGTCACGCTGGCCCTCAAGGCTTCGCGGTTGAAAGTCAGCTTGATCGACCTGCCCCAGGACGGCGAAATGGAGTTGCGCTTGGTCGGTGCAGCGACCTTTCTGAAAGTGCCGGCGTTGACTCAGGTGCTGGCGTCGGTGCCTGCCGGGACGACCGTGCATGTGCCACTGAGCAACCTGAGTTACATCGACCATTCCTGCCTGGAGTTGCTGGAGGAATGGGGCCGGGCCAATGCGGCGAAGGGTTCGACGTTGGTGATCGAGGCGCGCGGCTTGAAGCGACGCCTGGAAGGCCGTGAGCGGACGACGGCCGGCCTGGGCTCAGCGCCCGCCTGACCACCACAAACCCCTTGGAGGAGCTGGCTTGCCAGCGATGAGGCCCGAAAGATCACCGAAATCTCAAGGCCCTTATCGCCGGCAAGCCGGCTCCTACAAAGGATGTGTCAGGCCGGCTGATCCAGCGCCAACTCAACGCCTAGCTGGCGCGACAGGCACGGCCAGCGCTTCCACGCCGCTTCCGTATCCGGGCTCTCGAGGGTTTCGCGGTAGGCCTCGACCGACTCCAGCGCAAAGCTGTCTTCGTTCAACATTTCATCCACGGCCAGGTGCACCGCTTCATCCAGCTGATTGGCAAACTGCTCGCCAATCAATTGGTGCGCGATCAGGTTGGCAACCGTGGTGTCCGCCGGAATCAACGGCTGGCCGAAATGCTTGATGTACAGGTCGTTGACCTCTTCCACCAGACGATGAGCCAGGTAGGCCTCGTCCAGCAGGCCGTCGAGCCCTTCGTGGCCGGCCAGGATTGCGGGCGGCTGCAGGAAGAAGTGCTCGGCGATTTTCAGCACCGGCTTGATCTGGCTTTCGATGCCGGCTTCGCGGGCCACGTCATTGGCGGCGTCCAGCAAGTCAGGGACGAGGTCGATGTAGGCAGTGACAAAGCGGGTCATGACAATGTTGCGATCACCGTCAGCCAAGGAGATGGCCGAATGCAGGTGCGGCAATTGGGTTTCCAGTTGCTGGGCAAGCTGGCCAGTGCTGGCTTCGTGTTGATGGGCACGGGAAATCTGCTCGCGCAATGCGGCGGTGTTCATGAAGGCTCCAGTGAAACAGGCGTAGGAAAAGGGAGAAGATAAGGTAGCTCGTTTATACGAGCCCCTAAGACGCATTTGTCATAATTATTTCATGGTTATGCGCCTCTGTTATATCGAATTGCCATCGTTCGTCGGATAAACGATTCCGCCCCCGGTTTTATTGGCTCCGGCCGTCTGTTTTTGCTCATTTGCCCCTACACATTGCGGGGTTGCAGGGCGTGTCTATACTCGGATTTGTACGCAATTAGCTGATGACGCCCAACTGCATGAAGCAGGCAAGGCAAGGCGGTTGTAAGCAGTATGGAAGCCGCTCCCTTCGCCGCAGGTGCAAACCGGCGGGATAACAAGAAACATAAAGGGGAACCCGCAATGACGCGACATCCACACGTTTGGATGGGCCTACTGTTGTGGTCAGTATTCGGCCAGGCGCAAGCCGCCTGGACAACGAATATGGCGCCAGGGGCGACTGAAGTCAGCCACGCCGTGTTTGACCTGCACATGACCATTTTCTGGATCTGTGTGGTGATCGGCATTGTCGTGTTTGGCGCGATGTTCTGGTCGATGATCCTGCACCGTCGGTCCACGGGCCAGGTGGCCGCCAAGTTCCACGAGAGCACGACCGTGGAAATCCTCTGGACCGTGGTGCCCCTGCTGATCCTGGTGGCCATGGCCATTCCGGCGACCAAGACCCTGATCAACATCTACGACAGCAGTGAGTCGGATATCGATATCCAGGTCACCGGCTATCAGTGGAAGTGGCACTACAAATACCTGGGCCAGGACGTGGAGTTCTTCAGCAACCTGGCCACCCCCGCCGAACAGATCCACAACCAGGCCACCAAGGGCGAGCACTACTTGCTCGAAGTCGACCAGCCACTGGTACTGCCGGTGGGCGCCAAAGTGCGCTTCCTGGTGACGGCGGCCGACGTGATCCACTCCTGGTGGGTGCCGGCCTTTGCGGTCAAGCGCGATGCCATCCCTGGTTTCGTGAACGAGGCCTGGACGCGCATCGAGAAGCCCGGCATCTACCGTGGCCAGTGCGCCGAGCTGTGTGGCAAGGACCACGGCTTTATGCCCATCGTGGTCGAGGTCAAGTCCAAGGCCGACTACGACACTTGGCTCGGCGAGCGTAAGGAAGAAGCCGCCAAGCTCAAGGAACTGACCTCCAAAGAGTGGACGCTGGAAGAACTGGTGGCCCGTGGCGACAAGGTCTACCACACCACCTGCGTGGCCTGTCACCAGGCCGAAGGCCAGGGCCTGCCGCCGATGTTCCCGGCGCTCAAAGGCTCACCAATTGCTACCGGCGCCAAGGAAGACCACCTGCACCGCGTGTATTTCGGCAAGCCCGGCACCGCCATGGCGGCGTTTGGCAAGCAGCTCTCGGAAGTGGACATCGCCGCCGTCGTCACCTACGAACGCAACGCGTGGGGCAACAACAAAGGCGACATGGTCACGCCCAAAGACGTGCTGGCTCTGAAACAGGCGGAAAGCAAATGACAGCCCTCACTGCGTATGCCCTGAACCGCCCCGCCCACTCGCTTGCAGGAGAACGGCCATGAGCACTGTGATCGACCATGGTCATGCCGACCATGCCCACGGCCCCGCCAAAGGTTTGATGCGCTGGGTGCTGACCACCAACCATAAAGACATCGGCACGATGTACCTGTGGTTCGCCTTCACCATGTTCCTGCTCGGCGGCTCGTTCGCCATGGTGATTCGTGCCGAACTGTTCCAGCCGGGCCTGCAGATCGTGCAACCGGCGTTTTTCAACCAGATGACCACCATGCACGGCTTGATCATGGTGTTCGGTGCGGTAATGCCGGCGTTCGTCGGCCTGGCCAACTGGATGATCCCGCTGATGATCGGCGCGCCGGACATGGCCCTGCCGCGCATGAACAACTTCAGCTTCTGGCTGTTGCCGGCCGCGTTCCTGCTGTTGGTGTCGACCTTGTTCACCCCCGGTGGCGGGCCGAATTTCGGCTGGACCTTCTATGCCCCGCTCTCCACCACTTACGCGCCGGAAAGCGTGACGTTCTTCATTTTCGCCATCCACCTGATGGGCATCAGTTCGATCATGGGCGCGATCAACGTGGTCGCCACCATTCTCAACCTGCGCGCGCCCGGCATGACGTTGATGAAAATGCCGCTGTTTGTGTGGACCTGGCTGATCACCGCCTTCCTGCTGATCGCGGTGATGCCGGTGCTGGCGGGTTGCGTAACCATGATGCTGATGGACATCCACTTCGGCACCAGTTTCTTCAGTGCTGCCGGTGGCGGTGACCCTGTGCTGTTCCAGCACGTGTTCTGGTTCTTCGGCCACCCCGAGGTGTACATCATGATCCTGCCGGCGTTCGGTGCCGTCAGCTCGATCATTCCGACCTTCTCGCGCAAGCCGCTGTTCGGCTACACCTCGATGGTCTACGCCACGGCGAGCATCGCGTTCCTGTCGTTCATCGTGTGGGCGCACCATATGTTCGTGGTCGGCATCCCGCTGGTGGGCGAGCTGTTCTTCATGTACGCCACCCTGCTGATCGCGGTGCCCACGGGAGTGAAGGTGTTCAACTGGGTCAGCACCATGTGGCAAGGCTCGCTGACCTTCGAGACGCCAATGCTGTTCGCCGTGGCCTTCGTGATTTTGTTCACCATCGGCGGCTTTTCCGGGCTGATGCTGGCGATTGCGCCTGCCGACTTCCAGTACCACGACACCTACTTTGTGGTGGCGCACTTCCATTACGTACTGGTGCCTGGCGCGATCTTCGGCATCTTCGCCTCGGCGTACTACTGGCTGCCGAAATGGACCGGCCACATGTACGACGAAACCCTGGGCAAGCTGCACTTCTGGCTGTCCTTCGTGGGCATGAACATGGCGTTCTTCCCGATGCACTTTGTGGGGTTGGCCGGTATGCCGCGCCGGGTGCCGGACTACAACCTGCAGTTCGCCGACTTCAACATGGTCTCGTCCATCGGCGCGTTCATGTTCGGCGCCACGCAGATCTTCTTCCTGTTCATCGTGATCAAGTGCATCCGTGGCGGCCCGCCTGCGCCGGCCAAACCGTGGGATGGAGCTGAAGGCCTGGAGTGGAGCATTCCTTCGCCCGCGCCGTACCACACCTTCACCACTCCGCCGGAGGTCAAATGAACACCCAGTCTAGGGTCACCTCGGTCTCCTGTGGGAGCTGGCTTGCCTGCGATGGCGGTGTGTCAGTCGACAATGTTTTCGACTGCAAGGCCGCTATCGCAGGCAAGCCAGCTCCCACAGAAAATCAACAGCGAGGGGGTGTGTGATGGCTGAATCGGTGCCGATCAGGCGGCTGGTCACCCGCCTGCTGATCCTGGTGGTGGCCATGTTCGCCTTCGGCTTTGCCCTGGTGCCGATCTACGACGTGATGTGCAAGGCCTTCGGTATCAACGGCAAGACCGCCGGGCAGTACGAGGGCGAACAGGTGGTGGACCCCACGCGCCAAGTGCGGGTGCAGTTCTTGTCCACCAATGCCATCGACATGGTCTGGGAGTTCCATTCCAAGGCCGATGAGGTGGTGGTCAACCCCGGGGCAGTCACCGAGATGCTGTTCGTGGCCTACAACCCGACGGATAAACCCATGACCGCCCAGGCCGTACCGAGCATTTCCCCGGCCGAGGCGGCGATGTATTTCCACAAGACCGAGTGTTTTTGCTTCACCCAGCAAGTGCTGCAGCCAGGTCAGCGCATCGAAATGCCGGTGCGTTTCATTGTCGATCGTGACATGCCCAAGGATGTGAAGCATTTGACCCTGGCGTACACGCTGTTCGATATCACTGCGCGCCAACCGCCGGTGGCTGTCCACACCGGGGGCTAGCTACTGTTTGCCCCCTCAATCAGGAGAGCGAATACATGTCGTCTCATGATACGTACTACGTACCAGCGCAAAGCAAATGGCCAATAATTGCTACGTTTGGCATGTTGATCACGGTGTACGGCCTGGCCGTGTGGTTCAACGACCTGAAGGCGGCGCGCCCGGAGTCCCATGGCCCGTGGATCTTCTTCGTCGGCGGCCTGTTGCTGGCCTACATGCTGTTCGGCTGGTTTGGCGCGGTGATCAAGGAAAGCCGCGCCGGTTTGTACAGCCCACAGATGGACCGCTCGTTCCGCTGGGGCATGACGTGGTTCATCTTTTCCGAAGTGATGTTCTTCATCGCGTTCTTCGGTGCGCTGTTCTATGTGCGGCACATGTCCGGCCCGTGGCTGGGCGGCGAAGGCCACAAGGGCATCGCGCACATGCTGTGGCCGAACTTCGAATTTACCTGGCCGCTGCTCAACAACCCTGACCCGAAACTGTACCCGCCGCCCGAAGGCACCATCAGCCCGTGGGGCTTGCCGTTGGTCAACACGATCCTGCTGGTCAGTTCCAGCGTGACCATCACCCTGGCGCACCATGCCTTGCGCAAAGGTCATCGCGGGGCGTTGAAAATCTGGCTGGCGATCACCGTGCTGCTGGGCTGGGCGTTCCTGGGCTTCCAGGCCGAGGAGTACATGCATGCCTATAAGGAACTGGGCCTGACCCTGGGCTCCGGCGTGTACGGCGCGACCTTCTTCATGCTCACAGGCTTTCATGGCGCCCACGTGACCATCGGCACGATTATTTTGTTCGTGATGCTGATGCGCATCCTCAAGGGGCACTTCAATGCCGAGCACCAGTTCGGCTTCGAGGCGGCCAGTTGGTATTGGCACTTTGTGGATGTGGTGTGGATCGGCCTGTTTTTCTTCGTCTACGTGCTGTGACGCGTCTTACCACGGCGCATGGGATACCAACTGCCCGCTGAAAAAGCCCCAGGCGATCAACGCCACGGTGATCACGGCCAGTACCACACGCACGGTCAGGGCGGTGACGAGGCGGTTGGAGTTGCCCTCGTCCTTGACCAGGAAGAACAAGCCGCTGAACAGGCTCGCGACGGTCGCGATCAGCATCAGGGCAATGGCGGCTTTGAGCATGGTTGGGTTCCTGGCGCGGTGGGCATTGAGGAGATGGGCGGGCAATGAAAACAAGTATAGCCACCGCCATAAAAGACTTTCGCCCAGGGCTCGCACCCACGCTGGTGGTGCTGGTGCTGCTGCCTTTGATGGTGGGCCTGGGTTTCTGGCAACTGTCGCGCGGCCATGAAAAGCAGCTGCTGGTGGACAGCTATGCCGAGCGTCGCGTGGCGGAGCCCGTCAGCAGTGCGCAGCTCAATGATATGGCAGACCCGGCCTTTCGCCGCGTGCGCCTGCGCGGCCAGTTCGACACCGAACACAGCGTGTTGCTCGACAACCGTATGCGCGACGGCCGTGCGGGTGTGGAACTGCTGCAACCCTTTCACGACCAGGCCAGCGGCGAATGGCTGTTGCTCAACCGTGGCTGGCTGCCTTGGCCAGACCGGCGTGTCCCGCCCGTCTTCACCACCCCCGATCAGCCGGTGAACCTCGATGCCTGGGTCTACGTGGCCCCTGGCGAAACCTTCCAGCTGCATGCCGACCCGGCCACCGCACAGTGGCCGCGCCTGCTCACCGCGCTGCACCCGGCCGCCCTGTGGGCCGAGCTGGGCCGCAGCGGGTTTGCCTACGAGCTGCGCGCAGAAGCCGGCCTCGGTACATACGACACCGCGTGGGCGGTGGTCGCCATGGGCCCGGAAAAACACGTGGGGTACGCCGTGCAGTGGTTCGCCATGGCAGTGGCGCTGCTGGCGCTTTACCTCTACCTCGGATGGCATAACAAAAAGGAGAAGCACCATGGGAGCGGCCATGAATCCACTCAACATGTCTGACGCGCCTGCCACGCCCGACCGGCGCAAAGGCCGCTGGCAGTTGATCCTGATCCTGATGATGGTGATCGGCCCGATGGCGCTGGCCACCTTCATGTACAAGCTGCAGTTCTGGGTGCCCGACAGCCGCAGCTACCACGGCGAGATGATCGGCAACGGCCAGACCCGTGCCGACATCGGCGTGCAGGCCGACGAAGACCGCTGGCAACTGTTGGTGACTGCGCCCACCGCCTGCGCCGCTGATTGCCAGCAACTGGTGTACCTCGCGCGCCAACTGCAGATCAGCCTGGGCCGCGATGCTTCTCGCGCCAGCCACGCCCTGGCGAGTGCGCAGCCGGTCGGCGCCGAATACGAGGCCAAGCTCAAGGCCGAGTACCCGCAACTGCAACGCTATTCGCTGGACCTCTCGACCTTCACCAAGGACGCCGCTGCACCCGGCGACGCGCAACTGTGGATCGTCGACCCCCACGGCAACCTGGTGCTGCGCTACGACGCCAGGGTCAAGGGCAAGGACTTGCTCAACGACCTGCGCCTGCTGCTGAAACTGTCGAATATCGGATAAGGGCATCGTCATGGCCAAGCCTGGATTTCGCCTCGCGCTGTTTGCCACCTTGCTGGCGCTGTTCGTTGTGCTGCTCGGCGCCTATACCCGCCTGACCCACGCCGGCCTGGGTTGCCCGGACTGGCCGGGTTGCTACGGCTTTATCAGCGTGCCCAAGACCGAAGCCCAACTGGCCCATGCCGAGCTGCATTTCCCGGATACACCGGTCGAGGCCGACAAGGGCTGGGCCGAGATGACCCATCGCTACTTTGCCGGCACCTTGGGGTTGTTGATCGGGCTGTTGGCCGCGCGCTCATGGAGCCATCGGCGTGATCCGGGCCAGCCGGTGAAGTTGCCGCTGTTCCTGCTGGCGGTGGTGTTCGCCCAGGCGGCGTTCGGCATGTGGACGGTGACGCTCAAGCTGTGGCCGCAGGTGGTGACCGGTCACCTGCTTGGCGGTTTCGCGACCTTGAGCCTGTTATTTCTGCTGACCCTGCGCTTGTCCGGCGTGCTGCCCGCCTTGATCGTGCCCAAGCGCCTGCAATATTGGGCGACGGCGGGGTTGGTGCTGGTGATCGGCCAGATCGCGTTGGGAGGCTGGGTCAGTTCCAATTATGCGGCGGTGGCCTGCATTGACCTGCCCACGTGCCACGGTCAGTGGTGGCCGGCAGCAGACTTTGCCAACGGGTTTCACCTCACCCAGCACATCGGCCCCAATTACCTGGGCGGGCAGCTCGACAGCGATGCGCGTACGGCGATTCATCTGACCCACCGCATCGGTGCGGTCATCGTCACCCTGGTGCTGCTGGGCCTGGCCTGGCAGCTGCGCGCAGTGGGCATGACGCGGTTGGCGGGCCTGCTGCTGATCGCGCTGGCGGCGCAGATCAGCCTGGGCCTGAGCAACGTGTATTTCCATCTGCCATTGCCCGTGGCGGTGGCGCACAACGCGGGTGGCGCGGCGCTGTTGTTGAGCCTGGTGCTGGTCAATTACCACGCCCGTACCAGCCTGGTCCGGGTGCGCAATCCGTCGCGATTTGGCTGGCGCTTCATTCCGCGCAAGCACGTATCGGGCCTCATCACCCTTAAAGGAGAGATGCCATGGCGACCTTGATCGGCGCACGCCACAGCCAGCCGATCTGGCGTGACTATTTGGAGCTGACCAAGCCAAAAGTGGTGGTGCTGATGCTCATCACCTCCCTGGTGGGCATGTTCCTCGCCACGCGCGCCGGGGTGCCGTGGGCGGTGCTGGTGTTCGGCAACCTGGGGATTGCCCTGTGTGCCGGTGGCGCGGCGGCGGTGAACCATGTGGTGGATCGGCGTATCGATGCGGTGATGGCGCGCACTCACAAGCGCCCGCTGGCCGAAGGGCGTGTGTCGCCGCTGGCTGCGTTAGCGTTTGCGTTGTTTCTGGCGGTGGCGGGGCTGGCCCTGCTGCTGGCGTTTACCAACCCGTTGGCCGCCTGGCTGACGCTGGCGTCGTTGTTGGGGTATGCGGTGATCTACACCGGTTTTCTCAAGCGTGCGACACCGCAGAACATCGTCATCGGCGGCCTTGCCGGGGCCGCGCCGCCGCTGTTGGGCTGGGTGGCCGTGACCGGGCATGTCAGCGCCGAACCCTTGCTGCTGGTGCTGATCATCTTCGCCTGGACCCCGCCGCACTTCTGGGCCCTAGCCATCCATCGCAAGGAGGAATATGCCAAGGCCGACATCCCCATGCTGCCGGTCACCCATGGCGAGCACTACACCAAGGTGCACATCCTGCTCTATACCTTCGCCTTGCTCGCGGTGAGCCTGATGCCGTACGTGATCCACATGAGCGGCCTGTTGTACCTGGCCTGTGCGCTGCTATTGGGCGGGCGCTTTCTGCAATGGGCCCTGGTGTTGTACCGTGGCGCTCAGCCGCACGCGGCGATCAACACCTTCAAGTACTCTATCTGGTACTTGCTGCTGCTGTTCATCGCCCTGCTCGTAGACCACTACTTATTGTTGAACCTATGACTCGAACTCAAAAAACCGTCTTCATCCTGGTGGCCATCGTCGCGTTGATCATGGGCCTGACCGTCAACAAAGTACTCTCGGGCAAAGGCCAGGGCGACCCTACCGCACTGATCGACGCCGGCATCATCCTGCTGCCGCAAAGCCGCCAGTTGCCGCCTGTCACCATGACGAACCAGGACGGCCAGCCGGTGGTGGTCAATGAGCTGAAGGGCAAGTGGAGCCTGCTGTTCTTCGGCTACACCTTCTGCCCGGATATCTGCCCCACCACCCTCGCCCAGCTGCGCCAGATCAAGAGCGAGCTGCCCAAAGAGGCTGTGGACAAGTTGCAGGTGATCCTGGTCAGCGTCGACCCGAACCGCGACACCCCGGCCCAGCTCAAGCAGTACCTGGGCTACTTCGACCCGCAGTTTGAAGGCCTGACTGGCGCGAACGTGGAGGATGTGCAGAAGGTTTCCAACGCGGTGAGTATTCCGTTCATTCCGGCCGATACCAGCAAGCCCAACTACACCGTCGACCACAGCGGCAACCTGGCCTTGATCGGTCCCGACGGGACTCAGCGTGGGTTTATTCGTGCGCCGTTGAATAACCAGAAATTGGTGGCGCAGTTGCCGGTGTTGTTGAAGCGTCAATAAGCCTTGCGCTTATCCCACTACCAACACAACCCCCTGTAGGAGCCGGCTTGCCGGCGATGGGGCCTTTGAGACCGGAGGTGATCTTGCTGGCCTCATCGCTGGCAAGCCAGCTCCTACAGGGGGTGCCGGGTTTGAGCACCGGCTTAGCAATGCAAAACAACTGTGGGAGCTGGCTTGCCTGCGATTGCGGTGGGCCAGCTAACCTGTTCGGTGACTGACACTCCGTAATCGCGGGCAAGCCCGCTCCCACATTTTTTTGATCTCCGGTGTTTGGGAGATAGGGTTACATCAGAACGCTGGCTTGATCGCGCCTTTGTACTTCTCTTCGATGAATTGCTTCACTTCAGGCGTGTGCAGGGCTGCTACCAGCTTCTTCACGGCGTCCGAGTCCTTGTTGTCTTCGCGAGTCACCAGGATGTTCACGTAAGGCGAGTCGCTGCCTTCGATCACCAGGGCGTCCTTGGACGGGTCCAGCTTGGCTTCCAGCGCGTAGTTGGTGTTGATCAGCGCCAGGTCGACCTGGGTCAGCACGCGCGGCAGGGTGGCGGCTTCCAGTTCGCGGAACTTCAGGCCTTTAGGGTTGGCCGTGATGTCCTTGATGGTCGACAGGATGTTGGTCGGGTCCTTCAGGGTGATCAGGCCGTTCTTGGCCAGCAGCAACAGGGCGCGGCCGCCGTTGGTGGCGTCGTTCGGGATGACCACGTTGGCACCGTTTGGCAGGTCGTCCAGCTTCTTGTACTTGCTGGAGTAGGCGCCCAGGGGCTCCAGGTGCACCGCGCCAACGCTCACCAGGTGAGTGCCCTTGGCCTTGTTGAATTCATCCAGGTACGGCTGGTGCTGGAAGAAGTTGGCGTCCAGGCGCTTTTCAGCCACCTGTACGTTTGGCTGCACGTAGTCGGTGAAAACCTTGACCTGCAAATCCACGCCTTCTTTGGCGAGTGCAGGTTTCACGAACTCCAGGATTTCCGCGTGGGGCACAGGCGACGCAGCGACCGTGAGGGTCTCGGCGTGGGCGGAAAACGCGGCAACGGCGGCGAAAGCAACCAGTAGTTTTTTCATCCAACAAGCTCCTTGTTCGGGCATGTGCCGGCTTGTGGCCGGCAATGGCCGTTATTTTCGAGAAAAATGCACCACCAGCTTGTCGCCGACGGTTTGCAGAATTTGCACCAGGATCAACAGCATCACCACGGTGACCACCATCACATCAGTCTGGAAGCGCTGATAACCAAAGCGGATCGCCAGGTCACCCAAGCCACCGGCTCCGACCACACCGGCCATTGCCGTGTAGGACACCAGTGTAATCGCCGTCACCGTAATCGCCGCGAAAATGCCGGGGCGTGCTTCGGGCAGCAAGGCGTTGGTGATGATCTGGCGCGTGGTAGCGCCCATGGACTGGGTGGCCTCGATGATGCCGCGGTCCACTTCACGCAGGGCAGTTTCCACCAGGCGTGCGAAGAACGGCGTCGCGCCGACCACCAGCGGCGGGATCGCACCGGCCACGCCCAGCGACGTGCCGGTGAGCAGCACGGTGAAGGGGATCATCACGATCAGCAGGATGATGAACGGCAGCGAGCGCAGAATGTTCACGATCAACGACAGAAAGGCGTACAGACCTTTTTGCTCGAACAGCTGGCGCGGGCTGGTCAGGAACAGCAGCACGCCCAGCGGCAGGCCGAGCACCACGGTGAAGAACAGTGAGCCGAACAGCATGGTCATGGTGTCGCCGGTGGCGAGCCAGATTTCCGACCAGTCGATATTGGCGAAGAAACTCAACAAAACGTCCATTAGCGCAGGACCTCCATGTGAACGTCAGCCGCGGTAAAGCGGGCGAAGGCGGCTTCCATGTCCCCACCGGTGACGGCGAGGGTCAATTGGCCGTAGGGGGTGTCTTTGATGTGGTCGATACGACCGGCGAGGATGCTGTAGTCCACACCTGTTTCACGGGCGACGGTACCCAGCAAAGGCGCGTAGGTCGCTTCGCCCTGGAACGTCAGACGCACGATGCGCCCCGGCACGTGGGCGAACACATCGCGCTGTTCGCCTTCGTCGACCTGCTCGGCTTCTTGCACGAAGCGCTTGGTGGTCGGGTGCTGTGGGTGCAGGAATACTTCAGCCACCGAGCCTTGCTCGACGATCACGCCGGCGTCCATCACGGCCACCTGGTCGCACACGCGGCGGATCACGTCCATTTCATGGGTGATCAGCACGATGGTCAGCTTCAATTCGCGGTTGATCTCGGCCAGCAGTTTGAGCACCGAGGCGGTGGTCTGCGGGTCGAGGGCGCTGGTGGCTTCGTCGCACAGCAAGATCTTCGGCTTGGTCGCCAGGGCGCGGGCAATGCCGACGCGTTGCTTCTGGCCGCCCGACAGCTGGGCCGGGTACTTCTTGGCGTGGTCCGACAGGCCAACGCGGGCGAGCAGCTCAGCCACGCGCAGGTCGATTTCCTTGCGCGACAATTCGCCGGCCAGGGTCAGCGGCAGCGCGACGTTGTCGGCGACGGTCTTGGACGCCAGCAAATTGAAGTGCTGGAAAATCATCCCGACCTGCTGGCGGAAACGGCGCAGGCCGTTGGCATCCAGGGCGGTGACTTCTTCGCCATCTACCGTGATCTGGCCGCCGCTTGGCTCTTCAAGGCGGTTGATCAGGCGCAGCAGGGTGCTTTTACCCGCACCCGAGTGGCCGATAAGGCCAAACACCTGGCCGTTCTCGACGCGCAGGCTGGTGGGGTGCAGCGCGGGGATATCCTTACCGGCGACGCGGTAGGTTTTATGGACGTTATGAAACTCGATCACGTAGCGAACCTTGTGGGGCGCATGGAAAAGGGATCAGCGGTTAGCCGGGCGCGCATTTTAGCCTGTCCGTATAGTCTTTCTTAGCATTTATTTCGCATTCATCCATCGATTTGGCAATAACGCGATCAAAGGTCATAAAAAAGGAACGGGCCAAAACCCCATCAGTCACTACTTAGGCAGCCCGATCACCCAGGTGCCGTGCCTGGGTCCGAATAAGGAGTTTTGACTGATGAGCACGAAAAAGCCAAAGAGCGAACTCGCCGGCACCGATACCCTGGACCGCAAGAACACCAACGCCAAACTTCAGGCCTTGGAAGCATTCCGCTCCGACGCGACCGGCCAGGCCCTGCGCACCAACCAAGGTGTGAAGATTTCCGATAATCAGAACAGCTTGAAGGCCGGCGCACGCGGGCCTTCGCTGCTGGAAGATTTCATCATGCGTGAAAAGATCACGCACTTTGACCATGAGCGTATCCCGGAGCGTATCGTGCATGCGCGAGGCACTGGTGCCCATGGCTACTTCCAGACCTATGAAAACCATTCGGCACTGACCAAGGCAGGGTTCTTGCGCGATCCCGGCCATAAAACCCCGGTGTTCCTGCGCTTTTCCACTGTGCAAGGCCCACGTGGCTCTGGCGATACCGTGCGCGACGTGCGAGGTTTCGCGGTGAAGTTCTTCACCGACGAAGGCAATTTCGACCTGGTCGGCAACAACATGCCGGTGTTTTTCATTCAGGACGCAATCAAGTTTCCTGACTTTGTTCACGCGGTAAAACCTGAGCCTCACAACGAGATTCCTACAGGCGGCTCGGCCCACGATACGTTTTGGGATTTCGTGTCGCTGCAGCCTGAGTCGGCGCACATGGTGATTTGGGCCATGTCTGACCGGGCCATTCCTAAAAGCCTGCGCAGCATGCAGGGCTTTGGCGTACATACCTTCCGCTTCATCAATGCCGAAGGGCAGTCCAACTTCGTCAAGTTCCACTGGCGCCCTACGGCTGGCACCTGCTCGCTGGTTTGGGATGAAGCGCAAAAGCTCGCCGGTAAAGACACCGACTACCACCGCCGCGACCTATGGGAAGCGATTGAGATGGGCGATTACCCTGAGTGGGAATTGGGTGTGCAGGTAATTGCCGAGGAGGACGAGCATAAATTCGACTTCGACATTCTCGATCCGACCAAGTTGATCCCTGAAGAACTGGTGCCCATCACCCCGCTGGGCAAAATGGTGCTGAACCGCAACCCGGATAACTTCTTTGCAGAAGTCGAGCAGGTCGCGTTCTGCCCAGGCCACATCGTGCCGGGTATCGACTTTTCTAACGATCCGTTGCTGCAAGGTCGCCTGTTTTCCTACACCGATACGCAGATCAGCCGGCTCGGTGGCCCGAATTTCCATGAGTTGCCGATCAACCGCCCGGTGGCGCCGTTCCATAATGGCCAGCGCGATGCCATGCACCGCACCACGATAGACAAAGGGCGTGCGGCCTATGAACCCAACTCCATCGACGGTGGCTGGCCGAAGGAAACGCCTCCTGCTGCACAGGACGGTGGTTTTGAGTCTTACTACGAGCGTATCGATGCCCATAAAGTGCGCGAGCGCAGCGAATCGTTTGGCGATCACTTCTCCCAGGCGCGCCTGTTTTTCCGCAGCATGAGCAAGCACGAGCAAGAGCACATCATTGCGGCCTACAGCTTTGAGCTGGGCAAGGTGGAGCGTGAGTTCATTCGAGCGCGACAGGTGAATGAGATCTTGGCCAACATTGACCTCGAGCTTGCCAAGCGTGTGGCGCAGAACCTCGGGTTGCCGGTGCCCAAAAAAGGTACGGTGCCGGAGCGCAAAACCTCGTTGTCGCGCTCACCAGCCTTGAGCCAAGCCAATCTACTGCCCGGCAACATCAAGACGCGCAAGGTGGCGATCCTGGCGGCCAACGGCGTGGACGGCGCGGCGATCGAGGCGCTGAAGAAAGTGCTCAAGGCCGAAGGTGCCCATGCCAAATTGCTGGGGCCGACGTCGGCGCCAGTGACCACGGCTGATGGCAAGAGCCTGCCGGTGGACGCGTCGATGGAAGGCTTGCCGTCGGTGGCGTTCGACGCGGTGTTTGTGCCAGGTGGGGCGAAATCGGTGAAGGCCCTGAGTGAAGATGGCGTGGCGCTGCATTACCTGCTGGAGGCATACAAGCATCTGAAGGCGATTGCGGTGGCCGGTGAGGCGAAGCAGTTGGTGGACCTGCTCAAGCTGGAGTCGGATGCAGGGTTGATCGTGGGCGGGGATGCCAAGGCGTTGAAGGCGTTTGTGGCGGCGATTGCGCAGCACCGGGTTTGGGATCGGGAGGCTAAGGCCAAGGCGATTCCGGCTTAAGCGTTTGGTTGACTGCTAGATTGTCATCGCAGGCAAGCCAGCTCCCACATTTGAAGTGTGAATACATTCAAGTGTGGGAGCTGGCTTGCCTGCGATGCTTTTTGCTTTATTGCGCCTTGCGCGGAATCAACACAATCTGCGCCGGAATCTTCTTCAAGATCTGCCGGTGAATCTTCAGGTCATACGCCGAATCAATGCGCTTCACCCGTTTGGTCAGCAGTGTGGCCAACCACGGGTAGTCCTCGGTGCGCGGTGCCTGGATGCTCACGTCGCACTGGTAGTTCACCACGTCGGTGGCGATGGCATCGAGTTGATGGCGCAGTTCTTCGATATCCGTGAGGTTCAGTGCCACCGTCGTGCTTTCAGCGGCCGGGTCGATGACCTTGGCGACGGGCTTGGCTTCGGCGGCCTTCAGCGCGGCTTCGGCTTTGTCCAGCTCGGCTTTGCGGGCGTGGCTGATGGCGCTGTTGACGCCACCGGTGAGTGCGGGTGCCTTGGGCATCAGTGCACGGGCACGGCTCAGGGCGGTCGCGGCGGCGTTGACGTCACCTTTTTGCAGCACGATTTGGCTGCGCTGCAGGTAGGCTTCGGCCAATTGACGCTGGTAGGGCTCCAGCGTCGGGTCATTAGGCGACTGGGCCTGCAGTGCGGCCAGTTCGTCTTCGGCGGTGGCCAGCTCGCTGCTGGCCAGGTTTTGTTCCAGCTGCGCGATGGCCGCAGCGCGTGCGTCCGGGACCTCGGGGGCCGCGGGCGGTGTGCTTTGACAGGCGCCCAGCAGCAGGGAAAATGCGGCAAGGAGCAGATAACGGGCGGTGAACGGCTTCATTCCTGCGACTCTCTATTTGCGCAAAAAGCGAGCAAGTCTACACCCCTCGACGGGGCAGGACAAAACTCAGCAGAAACAGGGCGGCGGCCGTGACCACAATCGATGGCCCGGCCGGCGTGTCCTTGAACCAGGACAACGCCAGGCCCCCGCACACTGCAAGCATCCCCAACAAGCTGGCGCCGATCGCCATCTGCTCCGGTGAACGGGCGTGGCGCTGGGCGGCGGCTGCGGGAATGATCAACAGCGACGTGATCAACAATACGCCGACAATCTTCATCGCGACAGCGATCACCACCGCGATCAACAGCATCAGGGCCATGCGCAGGGTCGGCACGGGCAAACCTTCAACCGTGGCCAGTTCTTCGTGCACGGTGATCGCCAGCAGTGGGCGCCACAAGGTGACCAATAACACCAGCACCACGGCACTGCCGCCGAGGATCCAGGCCAGATCGGTGGGGCTGATCGCCAGCAGGTCGCCAAACAGGTAGGCCATCAGGTCGATGCGCACTTCATGCATGAAGCTCAGCACCACCAGGCCCAGGGACAGCGTGCTAGGTGCCAGGATGCCGAGCAGGGTGTCGGAGGCCAACGGCTGGCGCTGTTGCAGGGTCACCAGCAGTACCGCCAGCAAGAGGCAGCCTACGGTTACGGCGATGGTCGGGCTGACATCCAGCAGGAAACCCATGGCCACGCCCAACAGCGCGGCATGGGACAACGTGTCGCCGAAATAGGCCATGCGCCGCCAGACCACGAACGAGCCCAACGGGCCCGCCACCAACGCCAAAGCCAAGCCTGCCAGCAGGGCGTACAGCAGAAAATCAGCCATGCTTGCAGCTATCTCCATGAACGTGGGTGTGGGGTGTTGCGGGATCGTCGACTACGGCGCCATGCAGGTCATGGGCGTGGTCGTGATGGTGGTGGTAAATCGCCAGGCTTTGGGCGTTCTTGCCGAACAGCTCGACGAAGGCCGGATCGCCGCTGACCTGTTCCGGGTGGCCGGAGCAGCACACGTGGCGGTTGAGGCACACCACCTGGTCGGTGGTACTCATCACCAGGTGCAGGTCGTGGGAGACCATCAGCACGCCGCAGCCATGGCGGTCGCGCAGGCGGGTGATCAGGCTGTACAGCTCGGCCTGGCCGGCGACGTCGACGCCCTGCACGGGCTCATCCAGCACCAGCAATTCGGGTTCGCGCAACAGTGCACGGGCGAGCAGCACGCGCTGCATTTCGCCGCCGGAGATGCTTTGCACCGGGCTGTCGATCACCTGCTCGGCGCCGACTTCCTTGAGCGCAGCCAGTGCGCGGGTACGGTCCACACCGGGCACCAGGCGCAGGAAGCGCAGCACGGAGAGTGGCAGGGTTGGGTCGACGTGCAGCTTCTGGGGCATGTAGCCGACGCGCAGCTTGGGTTTGCGCCACACTGTGCCGCTGTCAGGCTTGAGCAGGCCAAGCACCGCACGCACCAAAGTAGTCTTGCCGGCGCCGTTGGGGCCGATCAGGGTGACGATCTGCCCGGGCTCCACGCTGAGCGCGATGTTATCCAGCACGTTTTGCCCGGCGAATGTGACCCCGACCTGCTCCAGGCGGATTAACGCATTGCTCATCAAGCCCCCTGGCAGCCCGAGCACAGGCCGACCACTTCGACCGTTTGCCCTTCGACCTTGAAACCGACTTCGGCAGAGCTCTTGATGATGGCGTCGCTGATGCTTTTTTGTTCAAGCTCGATGGCAGCGTGGCACTCGCGGCAGATCAGGAACTGGCCCTGGTGCGCGTGTTCCGGGTGGCTGCAGCCGACAAAGGCGTTGAGCGAGGCGATGCGGTGAACCAAGCCGTTTTCCAGCAGGAAGTCCAGCGCACGGTACACGGTCGGCGGCGCGGCGCGGCGGCCATCCTGCTCGCTGAGTACGCCCAGGATGTCGTAGGCGCCCAGCGGCTTGTGGCTCTGCCACACCAGTTCCAGCACGCGACGACGCAGAGCGGTCAGGCGCAAACCCTTCTGCGTGCAGAGGGTGTCGGCTTCTGACAGCGCGGTATGCACGCAGTGAGAGTGGTCGTGGGGACGGCTGGCAAGCGGTGTTTTAGGCATGAGCGGCGACAGACATTTGATAGAGACGTTATTATGTTACCCGTTCCTACGCCATTGAGTGGTCATCGTGTCCCGACTTTTTCCCGTTTTTGTCGTATTTGTCACCAGTTTGTTCATTGCGGGTGCCGCTCAGGCCGAGGTCAAGGTGCTGACCAGCATCAAGCCGTTGCAGCTGATTGCCGCTGCTGTGCAGGACGGCGTGGCCATTCCGGAAGTGTTGCTGCCACCGGGTGCCTCGCCGCATAACTACGCGTTGCGCCCATCCGACGTACGGCGCGTGCAGTCGGTGGACCTGCTGTACTGGATCGGCCCGGACATGGAGAGCTTCCTGCCGCGCGTGCTCAAGGGGCGCAGCTTGCCGACCGTGGCCGTGCAGGATCTGCCGGGCATGAAATTGCGTCGTTTCGCCGAAGATAGCCACTCCCACGCCGATGATGCCGACGAACATGATCACGATCACCGACCAGGCAGCCTGGATGCGCATCTGTGGTTGTCGACGGTGAATGCCCGCGTGATCGCAGCGCGCATGGCAACGGACCTTAGCGCTGCCGATCCGGCTAATGCCGCGCGGTACCAGAGCAACGTGAAGGCGTTCGATGAGCGTCTGGATGCCCTGGATGCCCGTCTGAAGGCTCGCCTGGCAACCGTGGGTGACAAGCCTTACTTTGTGTTCCACGAGGCGTTCGACTACTTCGAAGACGCTTACGGGCTCAAGCACACCGGCGTGTTCAGCGTGGCCGCCGAAGTGCAGCCGGGCGCCCAGCACGTGGCGGCGATGCGCACGCGATTGCAGGAAGTGGGCAAGACGTGTGTGTTCAGCGAGCCGCCACTGCGCCCGCGCTTGGCTGAGACGCTGGTGGCGGGTCTGCCGGTGAAGCTGGCGGAGTTGGATGCGTTGGGTGGGTACACGCCCGCCACCGCTCAGGGGTATGAGCAGGTGCTGGAGAAGCTGGGCAATGATCTGGCGGGTTGTCTGGAGTCGCTCTAACCGTCACCGCATGATCCTGTGGGGGCTGGCTTGCCTGCGATAGCGATGTCGACTGACACATCGCTATCGCAGGCAAGCCAGCTCCCACATTTTTGATCGAGTGACCCTTTTTAGAGGGCGAAGGGGAGTTGCAGAGTGACCTGCTGGCGCTGCGCCAAACGGTGCTCGAACTCGGCCGGGTCATGGATCAGCACATCCTGCCCGGCAAACGACTCGGCAGCGATCAGGCGGGACAGCCAGAACCGCACGCACGCCACGCGCAACATGGTCGGCCACAGCTCGGCTTCTTTCGCTGTAAACGGTCGCAGGCTCGCGTAAGCACCCAGTAATGCGCGGGCGCGCGGCCCATCGAGCACGCCGTTTGCGTCCGAGCACCAGTCATTCAGGGCGATCGCCACGTCGTACAGCATCGGGCCTGAGCAGGCGTTGTAGAAGTCGATCAGGCCTGTGAGGTGCGTGCCTTCGAACATCGCGTTGTCGCGGAACAGGTCCGCGTGGACGTTGGCGCGCGGCAGGGCGAGGATTTCGGCTTTGTGAGTGTCGATTTCGTTCAGCGCGTCTTGCAACAGGCGCTGCTGTGCATCGTTGAGGTGTGAAATCAGCTGCGCACCTTCGCTGAGCATCCAGTTCAGCCCGCGATCCGTCTTGCGCTCCAGCACTTTCTCGCCTTGCGTGGCCAGGTGCAGGTGGCCGAGCAGGTCGCCGACCTGGGCGCAATGCTGCGCGTTGGCGTCCTTGATGTGCTTGCCGGCCAGGCGCGGTTGCAGCAGCGCCGGTTTGCCTTTGAGTTCGCGCAGGGCCACGCCATCGGTGGTGCGCAGCGCGTAAGGCACGGGCAGGTCGGCGTCGTGGAGCACGTCGAGCAGTTCGATGAAGAACGGCATTTCCGCGACCGGGCCGCGCTCAACCAGGGTAAGGACGAACTCGCCCTGTTCCAGGCTGATGAAGAAGTTGGTGTTTTCGCTACCGGCGGCAATTCCCTGGAAATCAAGCAGGCGGCCGAGCCCGTAAGGGGCGAGAAAGGTTTCCAGCTCGGGCCGAGCCAGGGGGGTGAACACAGACATGGTTAAAACTGCCAGTACGGGCGCCGCGGTGCGCGGCGCCAATTGAAGTTAAGAAATCATTTCCATTCGAAGATCTTCCATGACGGGATCAGCATATCCGGCTGGTCAGAGCGGATGAAGTTCGCATCCGTTCCGTCCGCGCGTACCAGGAAATACGGAGGTGCGCCTTTTGGGGTTACCTTGATCGCATACAGGAAGCCGTTTTGGCGGTATTCCCGGATTTCCTTGTCGCCTTCGGTGCGGATCGTGACATCCGGGTCTCCCGAGGGCGCGCTGTCGGCTGCCGTGGCGGCCAGCGGCAAGAATGCAATCAAGCCGGTCAACAACAAGCGATTCGCTGTACGCATGATAACCTTGTCCCTTTGTCGTCATTGGTCCGGCTATTCTAGCGCCTGACCCGCCGAAAAGGTTGATCCTGCTCATGAGCCAAGCCCCCCTCGTCCTGGTGGACGGTTCTTCATATCTGTACCGCGCCTTCCACGCGCTGCCACCGCTGACCACCTCCAAAGGCCTGCCGACCGGTGCGGTCAAGGGCGTGTTGAACATGCTCAAAAGCCTGCGCAAGCAGTACCCGGACAGCCCGTTCGCGGTGGTGTTCGACGCCAAGGGTGGGACCTTTCGCGATGACATGTACGCCGAGTACAAGGCCAACCGCCCGAGCATGCCCGATGACATGCGGGTGCAGATCGAGCCCCTGCACCAGAGCGTGATCGCACTGGGCTTCCCGTTGCTGTGCGTCGAAGGCGTCGAGGCCGATGATGTGATCGGCACCCTGGCCCGCAGCAGTGCGGCGGCCAACCGACCGGTGGTGATTTCCACCGGCGACAAGGACATGGCGCAGCTGGTCGACGGGCACATTACCTTGGTCAACACCATGACCGGTAGCTCGATGGACATCGAGGGCGTAAAGGAGAAATTTGGCGTCGCTCCGGAGCAGATCATCGACTATCTGGCGCTGATGGGCGACTCCTCCGACAACATCCCGGGTGTTCCGGGTATTGGTCCCAAGACGGCGTCCGGCTTGCTGGTGGGCGTTAACGGCGGGATCAAAGAACTGTATGAGCAGCTGGATATTGTGCCGACCCTGCCGATCCGGGGCGCCAAGACGTTGCCGGCCAAGCTGGAAGAGCACAAGGAAATGGCGTTTCTTTCCTACCAGTTGGCGACGATCAAGTGTGACGTGGCGCTGGACGTGGGCCTGGATGACTTGCACCTGATTGAGCCGGATCGCGAAAAACTGCTGGAGCTCTATTCGCTGCTTGAGTTCAAGAGCTGGATCGATGAGGTTCAGCGCGATGCCAAGCGTGTGGAGCTCAGCACGGCACCAGCAGCCGAGCCGGTTGTTGAAGCGGTTGCGGCGGCGCCTGTCGAGGCGAGCTACACCACGATTCTCGATCAAGCGACATTCGATCGTTGGCTGAAGAAGCTCAACGACGCCAAATTGTTTGCCTTTGATACCGAAACTACCGGGATCGACGCGCAACAGGCGCAGTTGGTCGGGGTTTCCTTCGCCGTACAGCCCCATGAAGCGGCCTACATTCCGCTGACCCATTCCTACATTGGTGCGCCGCCGCAGTTGGATCGCGACACGGTATTACTGGCGCTCAAACCGCTGCTGGAAGACCCGGCCAAGCTCAAGGTCGGCCAGCACGCCAAGTTTGACATGAACATTTTGGCCAACTGCGCCATCGGCGGCGACCCTGCGCAGGGCATTACCGTGCGCGGCATTGCGTTCGACACCATGCTCGAATCCTATGTGCTGAACTCCACCGCGACCCGGCATGACATGGACAGCCTGGCCAAGAAGTACCTGGATTACGACACCGTTGCCTTCCAGGACATCGCGGGCAAAGGCGCCAAGCAGCTGACGTTCGACCAGATCGCGCTGGAACAGGCTGGCCCGTATGCGGCGGAAGACGCCGATGTCACCTTGCGCCTGCACCAAGAGCTGTTTGCGCAACTGTCAGCCATCCCGAGCCTGGCGAGTGTGCTGACGGATATCGAAATCCCGTTGGTGCCTGTGCTGGCGCGTATCGAGCGGCAGGGGGCGCTGGTCGACAAGGATTTGCTGGGCATCCAGAGCATCGAGCTGGGCAACAAGATGGTCGAGCTGGAGCGCGAGGCGTTCGAGATCGCCGGTGAGGCGTTCAACCTGGGCTCGCCCAAGCAGCTCGGCGCGATTCTCTACGAGAAGCTGGGTTTGCCCGTCTTGAAGAAGACCGGCAAGGGCCAGGCCTCCACGGCTGAAGAAGTGTTGGCCAAGCTCGCCGAGGACGACTTCCTGCTGCCCAAAGTGCTGATGCAGTACCGCAGCATGAGCAAATTGAAGAGCACCTATACCGACCGTCTGCCGGAGCAGATCAACCCGCGTACCGGGCGTATTCATACGTCCTATCACCAGGCTGTGGCGGCGACCGGGCGTTTGTCTTCCAGTGATCCAAACCTGCAAAACATTCCGGTGCGTACCGCCGAGGGCCGGCGGATTCGCCAGGCGTTCGTCGCGCCCAAGGGTTACAAGTTGCTGGCGGCGGACTATTCGCAGATCGAGCTGCGCATCATGGCGCACTTGTCCAAGGACGAAGGGCTGATGAATGCCTTCCGTAACGACCTGGACGTGCACACGGCGACGGCGGCAGAAGTGTTCAAGGTTGAACTGGCCGAGGTCACCTCCAATCAGCGTCGCAGCGCCAAGGCGATCAACTTTGGCCTGATCTATGGCATGGGGGCACAGAAACTGGGCAAGGACATTGGCGTCGACACCAAGACGGCCAAGGCCTACATCGACGTCTACTTCGCCCGCTACCCGGGTGTGCGTGAGTACATGGAGCGCACCCGCGGCCAGGCGGCCGATCAGGGTTATGTCGAGACCTTCTTCGGGCGTCGCCTGTATCTGCCGGATATCAACTCCAACAAACCTCAGGAGCGCGCCGCTGCGGAACGCACGGCGATCAACGCGCCGATGCAGGGCACGGCGGCTGACATCATCAAGAAGGCCATGGTGCGGGTGGATAACTGGCTGACCGAGTCTGGCCTGGATGCCAAGGTGATCCTGCAGGTGCACGATGAGCTGGTGCTTGAGGTGCGTGAGGATCTGGTCGAAGAGGTGAGCAAGAAAATTCGCGAGCACATGAGTGCAGCAGCAGCGCTGGACGTGCCCTTGGTGGTGGATGTGGGCGTCGGTGATAACTGGGACGAAGCGCACTGATTCTGGGGATTTGCCACCACCTAGCGTGGTGGCAGAGTGCTTTAGATCGGATATCGCCGTCAGTTATTTCCAATAGTTTTTTGAACCTGCCGGAACTTAACCCGTGAAGCGCTACTCAGAGTTACTGAATGGGTGGTGAAGCCCTTCAATGCTCCTATGTTGTGTTAAGTGTTGGCAGATATCTGGACCCCGCCCTAGCGGTCCGGAACTTGAACCCCGAACTTCCCCTCCCCATACGAAGTCCGGGGTTTTTTTTGCCCGCAGAAAAGTTATTCCGCGAGTTCAGCGCCTTTGTCTGCCAATTCCATCCAGCCGGCCAGTACGGTGTAAGCCTCTTCCAGGCCCATGCGTTTGGGGGCCGAGAACAGCTGGATGGTGATCGCATCACCCCAACCTTTACGAATGTCGGACTGCACTTTGAGCAAGGTGTTCTTAGCGGCGCCGTAGGTGAGCTTGTCGGCCTTGGTCAGCAGGATGTGCATCGGCATGCCGCTGGCAACGGCCCAGTCGAGCATCAAAAGGTCGAAGTCGGTCATCGGATGGCGGATGTCCATCATCAGAATCAAGCCCTTCAAACTCTCGCGGCCACCCAGGTAAGCCTCCAGGTGACGCTGCCAGTGCAGCTTCAGCGGGATAGGTACTTTTGCGTATCCGTAGCCCGGCAGGTCGACCAGACGCCGATCATCGTCTAGCTTGAAGAAATTGAGGAGTTGCGTGCGGCCCGGGGTTTTCGAGGTACGGGCCAGGCTGGCGTGGGTCAGGGTGTTCAGCGCGCTGGATTTGCCAGCGTTGGAACGACCGGCAAAGGCGACTTCAAAGCCTTCGTCATCGGGGCATTGGTCAACTTTGGCGGCGCTGAGCATGAACGTGGACTGTTGGCACAGGCCGAGGATGGGATTCTTGAGTTGCATGAGATTTCCGATGTGGGCGGTGCCGAGAAAGGGTGCGGCAAGCGGTGTCGTTTCCGTTTCAGTAGCGCCAGTATATAATGCCGCAGATTTTGTGTGTGCTTTGTCCCAGCGAAGGATGAAGTTCACGGGAGCGATAGACCTTTATTGCGCATTAGAACGCAAAACGCTCTCAAACCCTGAAATGGTCGACGTATGACCAAGTGGTTGCTGGCTATCGGTGTCCTGATTCCGCTTTACGGAGCTCAGGCTACACAGGATCCCGAAGCGGTGTACAACCGAGTTTGCGTGGCTTGCCATGCCGGCCAGTTGCCCAATGCCCCTAAACGGGGTGACCAGGCAGCGTGGGCGCCACGATTGGCGCAGGGCATGGACACGCTGGTGCAACACGTGACCCAGGGTTTCAAGGCAATGCCGCCGCGTGGTTTGTGCATGGACTGCAGTACTGAGGATTACCAGGCCATCATTGAAATGATGGTGAGTAAACCCGGTAGATAACTCTATAAACCCCTTAGCCGTAGTTGGATTAGCTGATGAACAAACTGATCGTGAGTCTGCTGTTGACCCTGGGCATCACCGGTGTTGCCCATGCTGCAGGCGACGCTACAGCGGGCCAGGCGAAAGCCGCCGTATGTGGTGCTTGCCATGGACCGGATGGCAACAGCCCGGCGCCGAACTTTCCCAAACTGGCCGGCCAGGGCGAGCGATACCTGACCAAGCAGATGCACGACATCAAGGACGGCAAGCGCACGGTACTGGAAATGACCGGCTTGCTGACCAACCTCAGCGATCAGGACCTGGCAGATATCGCAGCGTATTTTGCCAGCCAGAAAGGCAGTGTGGGAGCTGCCGATCCAAAAGTCGTGGCCCACGGTGAAGAACTGTTCCGTGGCGGCAACCTGGAAAAAGGCATGCCTTCGTGCATCGGCTGCCACTCGCCTAACGGCGCAGGCCTTGCCGCTGCTGGCTTCCCGCACTTGAGCGGCCAGCATGCGCAGTACATCGCCAAGCAACTGACGGACTTCCGTGAAGGCAATCGCACCAACGACGGCGATGCCAAAATCATGCAAACCATCTCCAATAAAATGAGCAACAAGGACATTGAGGCGGTTTCCCAGTACATCCAGGGTCTGCACTGATACAAATACGACGTTAACGCTCGATTAATCCGTCGATGCAAGCATAAAAAGGGTGGCTTAGGCCGCCCTTTTTTGTGGCCGGTGCCGTTACACTAACGAACTCATGCCCGCGTAGACCTGTCACAACAAAGGTCGCGTGAGGCGACTTTATTTGTCCAGGAGTAAAGCATGCGTAATCTGATCCTCAGCGCCGCTCTCGTCACTGCCAGCCTCTTCGGCATGACCGCACAAGCTGCCGACGTGCCGCTTGAAGCCGGTAAAACCTACGTTGAATTGGCCAACCCGGTGCCGGTCTCGGTGCCTGGCAAGATCGAAGTGGTGGAGCTGTTCTGGTACGGCTGCCCGCATTGCTACGCCTTTGAGCCGACCATCAACCCTTGGGTCGAAAAACTCCCGTCCGACGTCAACTTCAAGCGCATCCCGGCCATGTTCGGCGGCCCATGGGATGCCCACGGCCAACTGTTCCTGACCCTGGAAGCCATGGGTGTTGAGCACAAGGTCCACAACGCCGTATTCGACGCCATCCAGAAACAAGGCAAGCGCCTGACCAAGCCGGAAGAAATGGCTGACTTCGTCGCTACCCAAGGTGTCGACAAGGACAAGTTCCTCGCCACCTTCAACTCCTTCGCTATCCAGGGCCAGATCAAGCAGGCCAAGGAACTGGCGCAGAAGTACGGCGTGCAAGGCGTACCGACCATGATCGTCAACGGCAAATACCGTTTCGACCTGGGCACCACCGGTGGTCCTGAAGCGACCCTGAACGTTGCCGACCAGCTGATCGCCAAAGAGCGCGCAGCCAAGTAAGGGGGCCATCATGCGCCGCTGGGGGACTGAACGCGTCGTCGGCCTGCATGACCCGCAGGTCAACGAGCACCACCTGGAATCCACGGGCCTGCCGGCAGACAGCCGCTTGCGCCTGCTCAGTTTCAACATCCAGGTGGGTATCAGTACCGAGAAGTACCGGCACTACCTCACCCGTGGCTGGCAGCACCTGCTGCCCCACAACGGCCGGGCCGGCAACCTGCAAAAGATCGGCAACCTGCTCAACGACTTCGACCTGGTCGCCTTGCAGGAAGCCGATGGCGGCAGCATCCGCTCGGGCTACATCAACCAGGTGGAACACCTGGCCCAGCTCGGCGCATTCCCTTACTGGTACCAGCAACTCAATCGCAACCTCGGGCGCCTGGCACAGCACAGCAATGGCGTGCTCAGCCGCTTGAAGCCGTGGGCTATCGAAGACCACCCGCTGCCGGGCCCCAAGGGCCGGGGCGCGATCCTCGTGCGCTTTGGCGAGGGCCCGGAAGCCTTGGTCGTGGTGATGATGCATCTGGCGCTCGGGGCGCGCACCCGCACGATGCAACTGGCCTACATCCGAGAGCTGATCGGCAATTACAAACACCAGGTGCTGATGGGGGACATGAACACCCATGCCAGCGACCTGCTACAGAATTCCCCGCTGCGAGACCTCGGGTTGCTGGCGCCGCAAGTCGAAGCCACCTTCCCCAGCTGGCGCCCGCAGCGCTGCCTTGACCATATCCTGCTCAGTCCGACCCTCACGCTCGAGAGCGTACAGGTCCTGGCGCAGCCCATCTCCGATCACCTGCCGGTCGCGGTAGAGATTCGTCTGCCGGGTTCGCTCACGGCTGATGCATTGCCCGCGTTGAGCCCAGGCCCTCGCGGACCCCTTGCATGAGCGACGACGCCCAGCGCTGGAAAGAAAAATACCTCAAGAGTATCGAGCAGCAAGACAAGCTCGAACGTCGCTGGGCTGCCCGCCTCGACCTGCTGCGCCGAGGCCTGGTACGCAGCACCCTCGCCGCTGAAGGTACCGACCGCGCCGTTGATCAGTGCATGAAGGAGATGCGTGATGTTGTCCGCACCGACGACATGGACGCCGCCCTTGCCGCCTTGCTACCACGCTTGGAAAAAGCTGTGCTCGACTCTGAGCAGCGACGCGAAACCCGGGTTGACCAGATCAGCACCGCACTCACTTCACTGGTTGCACAGTTGCAGAAGCTGCCACTGCCGCGTGAAGTGGCCCGGCCGCTGAAAACCTTCGCCAAACAATTGGACGGTCGTGTCGGCCAGGCGCGGGAAATACCGCTGCTGCTCAGTGAGCTGAGCAACCTGCAAGGGCAAGCACTGAATAACCTGGAGCCAGACGGTGAAATCCCACGCTCGGGGCCTGGTTTGTTGCAGCGGTTGTTTGGTGCAAAAGAAGTTGCGAACGAAACCCCTGCGGTCGAGCCAGCACCAGCTTCTGCGCCGAAGCCCGCGTCTTCCAGGCAGTCCTCGGAGCCTGAACCTCAAGCACCTGAACAATCCGAAGAGTTGACCCAAGCGTTGCGTGCCTTTGCGCCCTTGCCGCAGGCAGCCGTCGTCGTGCCGCCTGAGCCGTCTGCGCCTGTCAGTGTGGCTGCGCCCGCCAAGGTGGTAGAGGCTGACACTGAAGCATTGGTCTTCGAGGCCCCCGCGCAAACGACCCCCAAGGCCGCGCCTGTCGAGGCACCTGAGCCCGAGGTGATTGAACCTGCGGTAGAAGAGCCTGCCTCTGAAAGTGCGCTCGCGGCGTTTATCGAACCACCGCCGATTCAGGACGATGCGCCGGATGAAACCTCAATCGGCAGCCTGTCGCTTCCGCCCGTGCTGGAAAGCGTCGAGTCTGACCCGGACGCGTTGCAGTCGGACTGTGTGTACGCCTTGCCCGACTCTCCCGAGCCGTCCTACAGCTCGGTGGCCAAGCATATCGAAGATACGTTGCTAGGCCTGCTGGAAGACCTCTCGCTGCCCGAGCGTCACCGGCCCCAGGCCGAAGCGATGCGCGAGCGCCTGGCCCATGGCTTGAACTGGTATGAACTGCTGCCGATCCTCGATGACCTGGCAGTGTTGATGCTGGCAATCACCGACAGTGGCCAGCATGAGTTCGAAGCCTATCTCAAGCAGCTCAACGAACGACTGGAAGCCTTCCAGGGCCATCTGCAGGTCGCCAGCGACGGTCACGCCGACAGCCGCTCGGCTGCGCGGGAGCTGGACACGCAGATTCGTGAGCAGGTCGATGGCCTGCAAAGCAGCGTGCAGGACGCGGCCGACCTGGACAGCCTCAAGCAGGTACTGGAGAGCCACCTTGAAGGCTTGCTCGGCACCATGGATGAACACCAACAGCAGCGCGACCAGCGTGAGCAGGAAGTGGCGGCGCGCTTGAAAGGCCTGGCTGAGCGCGTGGCGAATATGGAGCAGGAGGCCCAGGGCTATCGCGAGCACCTGGAGGTGCAGCGCCAGAAGGCCTTGATCGACCCGCTGACCGGCCTGCCCAACCGTGCGGCCTGGAGCGAGCGTCTCGACCAAGAGGTCAACGCCTGGCACCAGCGTGGCAACAGCCTGTCGCTGGCCATGCTCGACCTGGACCACTTCAAGCGTATCAACGATGGCTACGGCCACCTGGCGGGCGACAAAGTGCTCAAGATCATTGCCAGTGTGCTGCGCAAACGCCTGCGCCCCACCGATTTCATTGCACGCTTCGGCGGTGAAGAGTTCGTGTTGCTGATGCCCAACTCGTCCCTGGCCGATGCGCTGGCGGCCGGCGAGATGTTGCGCCAGGCCATCGAAGCGTGCCCTTTCCACTTCAAGGGTGAGCCGGTGACGATCACGGTGTCGATGGGCGTGGCGCAGTTCCAGCCGGGTGAGCGCAGCGACCTGGCGCTCAAGCGTGCCGATGAGGCGTTGTACCGAGCCAAGGCGGCAGGGCGCAATCAGGTGCAGGCGGCCTAAAAGATGTTCCATTTTGTAATTTGACCGCCCGGCCACAAACGGTACGTTACACTGTTGCATTATCGCCTTCAGTGTAATGTCTTCTGCCATGAAATCCTTTTGCTTTGCCTTTGTGTTCCTACTGCTCGCCGGCTGCGCCAGCGGCCCGCGCCTGGATACCAGCCACCCCTCGATGAACCACGACAATCGTGTGCAGTTCGTCGTTGTTCACTACACCTCGACCAATCTTGAGCGTTCCCTGGCCCTGCTGACGCACGGCCAGGTCAGCAGCCATTACCTGATCGGCGACGATGCGTCGGGCACCCTCTACAAGCTGGTGGATGAGAGCCAGCGCGCCTGGCACGCCGGAGAAAGCGAGTGGATGGGCCGCACCTGGCTAAACTCCAGCTCCATCGGCATCGAGATCGTCAATCCCGGGTATCAGGATACCCCGAGCGGCCGCGTGTGGTTCCCCTACTCCGAGGCGCAGTACAAGTCCCTGGTGGTGTTGCTCAAGGACATCAGCAAGCGCAACGGCATCGACCCCAAGAACATCATCGGCCATAGCGACATCGCGCCACTTCGCAAGCTTGACCCCGGCCCGCTGTTTCCCTGGAAGCGCCTGGCGGCTGAAGGCCTGGGGGTTTGGCCCGACGCTCAGGCAGTCGCCCGTTTCCAGGTGCAATACGCCGCTGACCTGCCGAGCATCACGTGGTTCCAGGAAGAGCTGGCGCGATTGGGCTACCAGACGCCGCAGACGGGGGAACTGGATGTGGCCACGCGTCATGTGATCGCGGCCTTTCAGATGCACTTCCGCCCTTCGTTGTTTGACGGCACCCCCGATGCGGAAAGCGCCGCGATCCTGCGAGCGCTCAACCGCAACTGACTGTAGGAGCCCGGCTTGCCGGCGATAGCGATCTTGAGGTCCCATCACCCGCTAGCCTGGCCCCTACAACGGCAACGCCATATAAAACTGCGTACCCTGCCCTGGCCGTGAATACACACCCATGCGGCCACCGTGCAACTGCACGATTTCCTTGCACAGCGCCAACCCCAGGCCTGCGCCGCCTTTCTTGCGGCCCACCTGCACGAAGGGTTCGAAGATCCGCCCTTGCTGGCCGTAGGCGATGCCCTCGCCGTTGTCCTCGACACTGATGATTACCCGTTCGCCATGGCGGCGCGCCTGCAGGCGAATCTGGCCGCCTTCGGCGGTGTGGCGCAGGGCGTTGCCAAGCAAGTTATCCAGCACCCGTTCCAATTGCGCGCGGTCCGCATACAGGCGAGGCAAGTCGGATTGGGCCTCCACCAGCAGCTCGATGCGCTGGGCATTGGCCGGTTCGGCGAAGCGGGCGCGAGCGTGATCCAGCAGGTCGGTCACGTCGCACGGCCCCAGGGTGAGTTTTTGCAGGCCGTTCTGGTAGCGCGAGAAGTTGAGCAGGTCGTTGATCAGCTGCATCAGACGCTGCATTTCTTCATTGACCGTATCCAGCAAGTCCGCTTCGCGCGACTCCGCAGGAAACTTCGCCCGCTCACGAAACAACCCGAACGCCATGTGCATGCCGGTCACGGGCGTGCGCAGTTCATGGGAGGCGCGTAGCACGAACTCGCTGCGTACCCGTTCAAAGGCACGCTGTTCGGTAACGTCATGCAGCACCATCACGGCCCCGAGAATGTGCCCTTGGGTGTGGCTGACGGGGGTGAGGCTGTAGGTCAGCAGACGCAGTTCGCCCTCGACCTCCACTTCCAGATCCTCCGGTGCCCGTTCCAGGTTGCCGCCGCGCAGCACCAGTTGAAGTTGTTCGTCCAGTTCCGGTCGCACCAAGGCTTCGCCCAGCCCCTGGCCGAGACGGTCCTCGTCCCAGCCTAATTGGCGCTGCGCCACCGGGTTGAGGTGCTCCAGGCGGCCTTGGCGGTCGATCATCAGCAGGCCATCGTCGATGCTGTCGAGCACCGCCTGCAAGCGTTGCTGGCCGGCCAGCAGTTCATCGACATTAGTTGCCTGATGTTGGCGCAGCGCTTCGGCCATGATGCCGAAGCGTCGGGTCAGCTGGTTCATCTCGGCTGCCGAAGAGATGGGCAGCGTGACTTCAAAATCCCCCTGCCCGATTTTGTCGGCCGCCTTGGCCAGGGCCTCGATCGGCCCGCCAAAACGCCGGGCGATGCCGTGTGCGGTCACAAACCCGATGATCAGCACCGCAAGCCCTACCAGCCCCAGCAATCCGGCAATCAGCAAGGCGCGTTCGCGAGACTTGTGCTCGCTGGTACTGATGTTTTCCAGTGCGCGCTTGTGTTCGGCGATCAGGCCGTTACGCAGCACATTGAAGGTCTCGGTCAGTTTTTCCTTGCTGCCGGGGGGCGGTGAGGCTTGCTGGGACTCGTCAAACGCCTCCAGCAAATTCTGGTAGTCGGTGCGGGCCTGGCTGAAGCCGCTGCCACTGGCATCTCGCTGCTCGTGGGCGATGCCTTGGTCCAGCAGCTCGAAGTAACGCTGCTTGGAGCCTTGCAGCGCCTCGGGGTCGGGGCGCTTTTCCAGCATCATGATCAGCTGGTCGCCCAGGCTCTGGCGCAGCTTGAGCCCCAGGTCCAGGGTCACGAAGTTGCTGCGTATCAACGATTCCTGGGTCTTGGCCATCTGCATCACGCTGACCAGGCCCAGGATCAATCCCAGCAGGGCGACGGTGATCAGCGCGGAGATACTCAGGAACAGCCGAGTGCGCAGTTTCATCGCAAGCTTCATAGGGTGTTGCTCACAGGTTGTACTGTTTGCGTTTGCGGTACAGGGTCGACGCGTCGATGCCCAGGGTGCGAGCTGCCTGGTCCAGGGTGTCGCTGGTGGCGAGCACGGCGCCGATATGGGCCTTCTCCAACTCATCCAGGCTCAACGCGGCGCCAATCCTGGGCGCATTGTTGGTAGGTTGCTCGGCCATGCCGAGGTGGCTGATCTCCACCTTTTCCTGTGGGCAGATGATGCTGGCGCGCTCCACCACGTTACGCAGTTCGCGGATATTGCCCGGCCAGCGATAGTTGAGCAGCGCCTCGCGTGCTTCATCGCTGAAGCCACGCGCCGGCCGTGCATATTCCTTGACGAAGCGTGCCAGGAAGCGGTCGGCGAGGGTCAGGATGTCTTCACTGCGTTCGCGCAGCGGGGGCAGGTGCAAGGTGATGACGTTGAGGCGGTAGAGCAAATCCTCACGGAAGCGGCCATCGCGGACCATGTCTTCCAGGTTCAGGTTGGTGGCGGCGAGAATGCGCACGTCGGCGCGACGGGTGACCGGGTCGCCCACACGCTCATATTCCTTATCCTGAATGAAACGCAGCAGTTTTGGCTGCAAAGTGAGCGGAAAGTCGCCGATTTCGTCGAGAAACAGCGTGCCGCCGTCCGCCTGGTTGACCCGGCCCAAGGTGCTCTCGCTGGCCCCGGTAAAGGCGCCGCGGCTATGGCCGAACAGCTCGCTTTCCATCAATTCCGCCGTCAGCGACGGGCAGTTGATGGTCACGCAGGACTTTTTCGAGCGCTTGCTCCAGCCGTGAATCGCTCGGGCCAGCTCACCTTTACCTGTGCCGGACTCGCCGAGGATCAAGATGTTGGCGTCAGTGCCCGCCACTTGGCGTGCGGTCTCCAGCACCACCATCATGGCCGGGCTGTGGGAGTCGAGGCCGTCCTTGGGCTGGCGCACTTCGCCTTCCAGCGCTTCAAGGCGTGCGGACAGTTGGCGCACCTCCAGTTGCTTGGCGGTGGCCAGGCGCAATTGGTCGGGGCTGCAAGGTTTTACCAGGTAGTCGGCGGCGCCCGCCTGGATGGCGTCCACTGCCGTATCGACCGCCGAGTGAGCGGTGACGATCACCACGCGCATCCACGGTGCCTGGATGCGCATCTGGGCCAGCACATCCAGGCCATTGTCTTCGCCCAGGCGCAGGTCGAGGAAGCACAGGTCGAACACCTGGCGTTGCATCAGGGCGTCCGCCTGGGCGGCGCTGTTAGCAGTGGCTACGGTGTAGCCTTCATCTTCCAGGCAGTAACGGAAGGTGCGAAGGATCGCGGATTCGTCATCCACTAAAAGAATGCGGCCTTGAAGTTCCTTGGCTGATTCCATCTGTCCCGCGCTCCTTAAACTATGAATGATGGTGTTTAGTCCCGGAATAATCGGGCAAGTTGCATGGTTTATTCTGATTGATAAACGGCATCTTCGCGCAGCTATCTGCTCCGTCTCCTACAAACACGCCAATTGATGGCGTTTTCATGCCTTCTTGCCACTTCGGCAACTCGCCGAGCGCTTTCGATCCCTCGACCCGACCACTGACCATCGTGCATTTCGCACGGCCCGCACAGGGCCATCGTGCAGGATGCTGGCCTCCATCTTTTGCATGTATTTGTAAGATATTGATTTTATTGAGTTTTATTTTGTAAAAAACCTGGCATGCGCTCTGCAATACCTCTCCCAACAGTGTCATGAACGAATAATCAGAATGCGGGAGAAACACAGCATGACTCGCCAAAGCCTCAGCCAATTGTCTGTATCGCCGCTGCGCTTGCAGCAAGGCCTGTTCGCCAGCCTGGCCCTGATGGTCACCCTGGTCATTGGGCAACAGATGCAGCACGGGCAGCAGAGTCAGCCACACGCCCCGCAATTTGAACGCCCGGTGATGACACAAACCCATTTCCGTTCCGTTGGCAGCGTTACTGCCGATGTAGCCGCCCCGCAACTGAGAGTGGCAGACCAGGATTCCACCCCTGGCGATCTGCCAACCCAAGAGCGCTGGGTTTTCTAGGCAAGACAAAGTCGCTGTTGAGCGGCTGCACGGCAACACCGCTGTTACCCCTATAAAAGCGTAAGGAGAATCACCATGTTGAGCTGGGCTATCACATTTCTGATCATCGCCATTGTGGCCGCTGTCCTGGGCTTCGGTGGTATCGCGGGCACCGCCACGGGTATCGCCAAGATCCTGTTTGTCGTCTTCCTGGTGATGTTCATCGCTTCGTTCTTCTTTGGTCGTCGCGGCCGAGGCTGAATATGACCACTCTGCCCTTTAAAGCCATGGCTGCCGCCCTGCTCCTGGGCGGCAGCGGCCTGGTGATGGCCGCCAACGACGGCCAAAGCCGAGCCAACGAATTGCTGACCTCGGACCCTCAGTTCCGTGAGACTTGGCAAGGCGTGGTGAAGAAAGAAGAGCGCCTGCCGGAATGGGTGATGAACCTGTCCGGTACGGCCGAACAAATGAATGCCGTGGAAGAAGACGGTGACAAGTACTTGGTGGGGCCGCTTTGCGAAACTGCAGACACATGCCTGAACAAGCGCCTGATTGTTGCCTTCAGCTACGACAAGAAAGATGCCTACGCCATGTTGGTGGAAGTCCCGGCCGGCCTGCCGGCGGACAAATCCCCGACGCGTCACGCCGATTATCGGTTCCTCGGTAAGCCGGACGAAGGCATGCAGAAGCTGCTGATGGAGCAGCTCAAGAAAGACCCCAATTGGTACTAGGTTCCCCTTGGCGCAATGCGTTTGTGGAGCCAGCGTCCATAGAAAGAAGCCCAACGCTTCTTTCTGTTTGCATCGTCCGTCAAGGGCGGTGCATGACCAGGGGGCCGGGTTGCTCTGATCAATCGGGATCGGCGTGACCTACGGGTACAGGGAGTGCCTGCGAAAGGGCCGGGTCAGGTGAAAAGCTGCGACGCAGGTTCACAAGCCGATGGCTTGCTGAACTTGCGGCGGGCTTATTCCTCCCTCTTATGTCAGCCATAGTCGCTAATTCCGATTTTGCTCGCTCCCAACCATTACTTGGTGTGTCGGGCTGACCATCTATCGATAAAATTTGGCCGCGCTCATAGGACATTTCCGACACTAAACGGCGGAATTCCCAGGCGTTTCTGCCAGTGCTCCGTAGACGTCCTGATTCTCTGAGCGAGCCGGGTTTGGCCGGTTCACGGCATGTTTGTCGGACAAAATGTCACATTTGAACTGACCGTTCGGACAGTTATTATTAAAAAAAGCCATGCCGATTCGGCATAGGGTAGGCGTTTACGGCATTAGACGTCGCTCCCTTGCATGGGAATAGTTGCGCCTTTTTTCGCCTGCCAGTAAGCCATTTCGGCCATGCGGCGGTGACCTTCCATGGAGGCAGATGCTCACACTTTTTCGCTCTCGAGCGTTCCAGATGGCGCATTTGCCTTAAGTCCACTTGAAGTAAGGGTAATGACATGAAGAAGGCAAAGCTAAGCCTCGCCTGGCAGATCCTCATCGGTTTGGTGTTGGGGATCGCAATCGGTGCAGTGCTCAACCATTTCAGTGCTGAAAAGGCCTGGTGGATCAGCAATGTGTTGCAGCCAGCGGGCGATATCTTTATCCGCCTGATCAAGATGATCGTGATCCCGATTGTGATTTCCTCGCTGATCGTCGGCATTGCCGGTGTCGGTGACGCGAAAAAGCTCGGTCGCATCGGCGTCAAAACCATCGTTTACTTTGAAGTGGTCACCACCATCGCCATCGTGGTCGGCCTGCTGTTGGCCAACCTGTTCCACCCGGGCGCTGGCATCGACATGAGTACCCTGGGTACTGTCGATATTTCCAAATACACCGCCACCGCCGCTGAAGTGCAGCACGAGCATGCGTTCATCGAGACCATCCTCAACCTGATCCCTTCTAACATCTTCGCCGCCGTGGCCCGTGGCGAAATGCTGCCGATCATCTTCTTCTCGGTGCTGTTCGGCCTGGGCTTGTCGAGCCTCAAGCCGGAACTGCGCGAGCCGCTGGTGACCATGTTCCAGGGCGTGTCCGAGAGCATGTTCAAAGTCACCCACATGATCATGAAGTACGCCCCGATCGGCGTATTTGCCCTGATCGCCGTGACGGTCGCCAACTTCGGCTTCGCCTCCTTGCTGCCGCTGGCCAAGCTGGTGATCCTGGTTTACGTGGCCATCCTGTTCTTCGCCTTTGTGGTACTGGGCCTGATTGCCCGCCTGTTCGGCTTCTCGGTGATCAAGCTGATGCGCATCTTCAAGGATGAGCTGGTCCTGGCCTACTCCACCGCCAGCTCCGAAACTGTGTTGCCGCGTGTGATCGAGAAGATGGAAGCCTATGGCGCACCCAAGGCGATCTGCAGCTTCGTGGTACCCACCGGCTACTCGTTCAACCTCGACGGTTCGACCCTGTACCAGAGCATCGCGGCGATCTTTATCGCCCAGCTGTACGGCATCGACCTGTCGATCGGCCAACAACTGATGCTGGTATTGACCCTGATGGTCACCTCCAAAGGCATCGCCGGCGTGCCGGGTGTGTCCTTCGTGGTACTGCTGGCCACCCTGGGCAGCGTGGGCATCCCGCTCGAAGGCCTGGCCTTCATTGCCGGTGTCGACCGCATCATGGACATGGCGCGTACCGCCCTGAACGTGATTGGCAACGCCCTGGCCGTATTGGTCATCGCACGTTGGGAAGGCATGTACGACGACGCCAAGGGCGAGCGCTACTGGAACTCCCTGCCGCACTGGCGCAGCAAGGCCGCCGCACCGACCGCTCAAGCGACCCGCAGCTGACAGGCTGACGGCTCGAAGACAAACCCCGGACAATTCCGGGGTTTGTCGTTTCTGCCAGCCCCGCTATCATTCGCCCCATCTTTCGGGGGATTCAACTGATGCTCAATGGCCTGTGGCTTGGCTTCTTTGTCGTGGCAATGGTGTCAGCACTGGTGCAATGGCTGGTGGGTGGCAACGCCGGTATTTTCGCGGCGATGGTCGAAAGCATTTTCGCCATGGCCAAACTGTCGGTGGAAGTGATGGTGCTGTTGTTCGGCACCCTTACCTTGTGGTTGGGGTTCCTGCGCATCGCTGAGAAAGCCGGCATCGTCGACTGGCTGGCCAAGGCCCTCGGCCCGCTGTTCCGCCGCCTGATGCCGGAAGTGCCTGCCGGGCACCCGGCGATCGGCCTGATCACCCTCAACTTCGCCGCCAATGGCCTGGGGCTGGACAACGCGGCCACGCCCATCGGCCTGAAGGCCATGAAGGCGCTGCAGGAACTCAACCCCATCCCCAACACCGCCAGCAACGCGCAGATCCTGTTCCTGGTGCTCAACGCGTCCTCGCTGACGCTGTTGCCGGTGACGATCTTCATGTACCGCGCCCAGCAAGGTGCTGCGGACCCGACGCTGGTGTTCCTGCCGATCCTGCTGGCGACCAGCGCGTCCACTTTGGTGGGCCTGTTGTCGGTGGCGATCATGCAGCGCCTGCGCTTGTGGGACCCGGTAGTGCTGGCTTACCTGATTCCTGGCGCATTAGTGCTCGGCGGTTTCATGGCGTTCCTGGCGACACTGTCGGCCACGGCGCTGGCGGGCTTGTCTTCGATACTCGGCAACCTGACGCTGTTCGGCTTGATCATGCTGTTCCTGGTGATCGGTGCGCTGCGCAAGGTGAAGGTGTACGAGGCGTTTGTCGAAGGCGCCAAAGAAGGTTTTGACGTTGCCAAGAACCTGCTGCCGTACCTGGTGGCGATGCTGTGCGCAGTGGGTGTATTGCGTGCTTCGGGCGCCCTGGATTTCGGCCTGGAAGGGATCCGCCATGTGGTCGCCTGGACCGGCATGGACACGCGCTTTGTCGACGCGTTGCCCACGGCCATGGTCAAGCCGTTTTCCGGTAGTGCGGCCCGGGCGCTGTTGATCGAAACCATGCAGACCCAGGGTGTGGACAGCTTCCCGGCGCTGGTGGCGGCGACGATCCAGGGCAGTACTGAGACCACCTTCTATGTGTTGGCGGTGTACTTCGGGTCGGTGGGCATCCAGCGGGCCCGGCATGCGGTGGGGTGTGCGCTGCTGGCGGAGTTGGCGGGTGTCGTTGCGGCTATTGCGGTGTGCTACTGGTTCTTTGGTTGAGGCTTAAGTGGCTATCGCCGGCAAGCCAGCTCCTACAGGTGACCGCGTTTATCCTGCCGAAATGCGATCAACTGTAGGAGCCGGCTTGCCGGCGATAGGGCCCTCAGCGTTTCGCAGCACTATTGCCTTGCTGCACCACCCAATCCACCACCTGCCTGTTCAACTGATCCCCCGCCAGCCCAAACCCGGCCACCACGGCCGGCACCTTGGTATCCGTCACTGGCTGGTGAATTTCAAACCGCCGGCTGGCAATAATCCGCTGATCGCTCCCGCGCACCAATCGCGCGTCGAGGCGGATCACCACTTCCACCGTGCCTCCCCGGTATTCACTCTGGAACGCCTGCAATTGCCCGCCCAGCTCGTAGTCGGCCTGCAGGTTAGTCTCATCGGTGCTCAACAGCGTCACGCGGCCATCACGCTGGAAGCCGTCCATAAAGCGGTTGCGCAGCAGCACCGGCGACGGGTCGCTCCAGCGCGAGTTCGCATAGCTGCTGATCAGGTTGCCGTCCGGCACCACGGCAATGCGCGGGCTGTCGAGAAATTCGCTGGTCTGTGGCTTGGACACGCGCAGCGACCAGCTCACCGGGGCACCCTGGCTTGCGGTCTGGGCTGGCACCAGGCGGTACACGTCCGAAGGGTCGGCCTTGGGCAGGATCGAGCACGCGCTCACGAGCGCCAATGCCACGGGGGCGATCATCTGGTAAGCACGCTTCATGGCGTGAACTCCTTGTTCTTGTCGCTGCCCAGCAGGTAGCCACTGGGGTTGGCTTCCAGGCGGCGGGAGATGGCGCGCAGCGACCCGAGGGTTTCACGCAGTTCGCGCACTGCCGGCGCCAGTTCATTGAGGCCCTGCATGCCGCTGTTCACCGAGTCCTTGTTGTTGGTCAGCAAGGTGTTGATGGTGGCGGTGCTTTGCTCCAGGGATTTCATGGCCTGCTCGGCACTGCCGAAGGCCTGCTTGCCTTGATCGTTGAGCAAGCCATTGGCGTTGCGCATCAAGGTGGTGGTCTGCTCCAGGGCGGCGCTGGCCTGCTTGCTCACTTGCATCAGTTGCTGCATCACCACCTTGATATCGCCGCGCTGGTCGGCGATGGCGCCGGTGGTTTGCTGCAGGTTGTCCAGGGTGTTGCTCAAGCGCTCGACGTTCTCACGGGAGAACATGTGGTTGGCGTTGTGCAGCAGCAGGTTGATGCTGGTCATCAGGTCGTTGCTGTTATTGAGCAGGCGCGCAATGGGCGATGGCGAGGCGATGATTTCCGGCAGGTTGCCGTCCTTGCCCTTGAGCTCCGGGCTTTGTGGTGTGCCGCCGCTGAGCTGGATGATCGAGGTGCCGGTGATGCCGGTCAGGGCCAGCTTGGCCTGGGTGTCTTCCTTGATTGGCGTCTGCCCGGCCAGGCGGATGCGTGCCAGCACGCGTCGCGGGTCGTTGGGGTCCAGGCGCAGGCTGGTGACATCGCCCACCTTGATCCCGCTGTATTGCACCGGGCTGCCCTGGGACAGGCCGCTGACCGCCTCGTTGAACACCACTTCATAATCCTGGAAGGCACTGTCGACGCTGGATTTTGCCAGCCACAGGCCGAACAGCAGGGCGCCGACCACCACAATCACGCTGAACAGACCGATCATCACATGATGGGCTCGGGTTTCCATGTCATACCTCGTCTAGCGATTGAGCGGCATCCAATGCCGCGCGGCCGCGGGGGCCGTGGAAATATTCGTGAATCCACGCATCGTCCGTTTCCGAGACGACATCGATGGCATCGGCCACCAGCACTTTCTTCTGCGCCAGCACCGCCACGCGGTCGGTGATGGTGTACAGCGTGTCGAGGTCGTGGGTTACCAGGAACACACTCAGGCCCAGCGCGTCGCGCAGTGTCAGGATCAACTGATCGAATTGCGCCGCGCCAATCGGGTCAAGGCCGGCGGTGGGCTCGTCGAGAAACAGGATGTCCGGGTCCAGGGCCAAGGCGCGTGCCAGGGCTGCGCGCTTGATCATGCCACCGGACAACGAAGACGGGTATTTGTCGGCGGCCGAGAGCGGCAGCCCGGCCAAGGCCAGTTTCACCGCGGCCAGGTGCTCGGCGTCACGGCGGCTGAGGCCGGCATGTTCGATCAACGGCAGGGCGACGTTTTCGGTGACGGTCAGCGAGGAAAACAGCGCGCCCTTCTGGAACAGCACGCCGAAGCGCCGCTCCACCAGTGAGCGTTCATGTTCCGACAGGCTCGGCAGGTTTTTGCCGAATACCCGCACCTCGCCTTCGCTGGGGCGGCGCAGGCCGACAATGCTGCGCAACAGCACCGACTTGCCGCTGCCCGAGCCGCCGACCACCGCCAGGATCTCGCCTTTGTACAAATCCAGGTCGAGGTTTTCGTGCACGCTTTGCCGGCCAAAGCGGTTGCACAGGCCGCGCACTTCAATCACCGCCTCAGTGGGCGCACGGTGTAGACGACTCACCAGCCCATCTCCATGAAGAACATCGCGGCCACCGCATCCAGCACGATCACCACAAAGATCGATTGCACCACGCTGGAGGTGGTGTGGGCGCCGACCGACTCAGCGCTACCGCTGACCTTGAAGCCTTCCAGGCAGCCAATGGCGGCAATGAGGAAGGCGAAGATTGGCGCCTTCACCAAGCCGACCAGAAAATGCTGTACGCCAATGTCCGATTGCAGCAGCGACAGAAACATTGCGGGCGAGATGTCCAACGCCACGGCGCACACCACCCCGCCTCCGACAATCCCCGAGAGCATCGCCAGGAACGTCAGCATCGGCAGCGACACCAGCAGCGCCAGCACGCGAGGCAATACCAGCAGCTCCATGGGGTCGAGGCCCAGGGTGCGAATCGCATCGATTTCTTCGTTGGCCTTCATCGAGCCGATTTGTGCGGTGAACGCACTGGCCGTGCGCCCGGCAATCAAAATGGCCGTCAGCAATACGCCAAATTCCCGTAGGAAAGAGAACGCCACCAAGTCCACGGTGAACACCGTCGCGCCAAAGCTCTTGAGCACCGTGGCACCCAGGAAGGCCACCACGGCGCCGACCAAAAAGGTCAGCAGCGCGACGATGGGCGCGGCGTCGAGCCCGGTCTGCTCGATATGGGCAACCATTGGCGTGATGCGCCAGCGCTTGGGGCGAAAGATGCCGCGCGCGAAGGTTTCGAGGATCAGGCCAATAAAACCGAGCAGCTTCATGCTGTCTTGCCACACGGTGTCGACCGCCCGGCCAATGCGCGCCAACACCTGGATGCCGGCCGCCTCTTCCGGGGCTTTTTCCGGCACACAGAAATCATTCAGCGAGCGGTAGACGGTCTTGAGCAGTGCACGGTCGGCGGCAGAGAGGCTGCAGTCGGTCTGCTCGGCCGAGTGCTCGATGCGGGCGGGGCCAAGCAATTCCACCAGCAGTGATGCGCCGGCGGTGTCCAGGGCGCCCAGGCCATTGAGGTCGATGCGGGCCCCGGCGTCGTATTGGCCGTCGAGCTTGTCCGACAGCTTTTTCAGGTTTGAGTAGTGGGCAAGCGTCCAGTCCCCCGTAATCCTGAGTAACGGGGGAGTCGTGGACGTATCGAGGTGGGCGGCACCGGCCGTCGTACGAGTGGTCATAAGCTCCGAGCTTGTTTGGCTATCCACAATTCCTACGTAATAGCACGATACGGCCTACTTTGGGTTGTCCGTTTGTGCTGCGTCAGTGACTTTGAAACGCAGCACACCAATCACCTGGCCGTCCTCGGTCAAAACCCGTACTTGCCAGCGGCCTGCCGAGTCGGCCGGGAAGTTCTGCTTGTGGGTCCAGGCGCGATAGCCTTCCTTGCGCCCGCCATGGATATCCAGCGCGATGCGGTCGACTTCTTTGCCGTTGAATTTCCACACATGGTAGATCCGCTCTTCCAGCCCGCGCGGGGCATTGATCGCGGTGTAGGCGTACAGCCCGCCGCTGCGTAGCTGGGCGGCAGTGACTTCCTTGAGGTCATCGCCCGGGGTGCGGTCTTGCAGCTGGGTGCTGATGGCCACTTCGGTCATCCACAGCGTGGCCGGTGGCACCCAACTGCGCAGGAACCAGCCGGCGCAGCCAATCGCGGCGGTGACGCCCAGCAACATTGCCCAACCTTTGACGCTGCGCAGCGGCAGGCTCACGGCCAGGCTGGGGATCGACAGCAGCATGGCAACGCCGAGGGCGAGCTTGTAACTCTCGGCGGTGGTCAGGTGCAGGATGATCGGCAGCGCGGTGAGCAGCGCGGCGAACAGGGTCAGGGTGTGCAGCGCCAGGAACAGCGAACGCTTGGGCGCCAGCCATTTGTAGTACAGCGGGTCGGTGATCGAGACCAGTGCCGCGGCGCCCAGCAGGCCGGTGAAAATCGATTGGCCGCTGTTCCAGGTGGTGGTGACGAAAAAGAACGGCAACACAAAAAACAGACTTTCCTGGTGGATCATCTGGGTGGCGTAGCGCAGCAGGGGTTCGGGGATTTCCCGCTTGAAGACCCGGGTGAACAGTTGGGTAAAGCTGTTCTCCAGCATCAGCCACAACCAGCTCACCAGCATGATGACCGCGATCCAGCTGGCCATGCCTTGCTGGCGGTCCACCAGGATGAAGCTGCACACCCCCGAGATAAAGCCGCCGAGTGCGATTACCCCTGGGTAGCGCTTGATCAGTTCGAGGACGCGCTGGATAAGGGGCGGCAGGCTTGGCATGGGCATTCACAGTTCGTGTAGGAAAAAACCCAGACAGAATAACGTCTTAGCCCGGAGTACGGTGCTCCATTACGCAATCCGTTTGCGATAAAACCGCAGGCCGATCAACACAAGTGCGATCAGCCCCAGCACGCTGGCGCCGATCCAACTGAGCAGGTCGTAGCTGAACAGGGGTTTCTCGATGCGCCAATAGCCCGGCTGGTTGAACACCTGGCGCATGGCGTCGTTGGTTTGCTTCAGGCTCACGGCCTTGATGCGCTTTACCGGGTCGCTGAAATGGCCGTTGGCGTAGTCACCGGAAGCACTCCAGTAATAGTCGGCCAACGCGCTGTTGCCCTGTACCGCCCACGACTGGCGTGCAATGGCGGCTTGCTGCAGACGGGTGAAGGTTGCCGGGTCGAGACCGTCCTTGAGCAGTTGGGCCTTGAGGTCCTGCAATACCTGTTCGGCTTCGGGCAGGTTGTCGCGTTCGAGGTCGGCGTTCAGGCTCAGGAAGCCGACACCGCCGAGCACCTCGCGCTCGCTCCACGGGCCGTAGGACAAACCGCGCTTGAGGCGCAGTTGACGATAGAGCGCCCAGTCGAGGTAGTCCTTGAGCAGGTCGTAGGTTTCATCATGCTGGTCATCCAGCACCGGTTCGGGGAACAGCCAGTGCAGCTTGGCGCTGTCGCCTATCCAACCGTGCACCAGGTCGCGGTGGCTGGCGGCGGCGTGCTGGATCTCTGGCAGGGGCCGATGTTCGCTCGGCTCGACCGGTTCGAGCTGGCCATAGGTGCGTTCCAGATAAGCCGGCAATAGTTTGTCGAGGTCGCCGACGATAATCAGGGTCATGTTGTTCGGCGCGTACCAATTTTTGCGCAGCTTCTCTAGCTGATCACGGGTGAGGTGATCGACCTCGGCGCGTTCGGCACATTTGAGCCCCAACTCGACGGCCAATTGATTGCTCGCGGTGTGGCCCAGGTCCTGGCGGTCGAGCAGGCGCTGCAGATGTGAGTAGTGGCCGCCGTCTTCGCGTTCGACCACCTGCTTGGCGGCATTGATGTTGGCGTCGGTCAGTTGGGTACGGGTGAGGATGGCCAGCAACAGGTCGAGCACCTTGCGCTGGTTTTGTGCGGGGGCTTCAATCACGAAGGTGGTGTCGGCATTGCTGGTGTAGGCATTCCATTCGCCACCCAGGGCTTGCATGCGGTCCTCAAGGTCACCTTCGCCGCCGCCGTCGATGCCGCTGAACAGCAAGTGTTCGAGCAGGTGCGGCAGCTCTTTTTCATCGCAACTGAAGTCATCCAGGCCGACCCCTACCACCAGGCGGATGGCCACATGGCCCCGCTCGGTGCCGGGTTTGAGCAGCAATTGCAGGCCGTTGGGCAAGGTGTAGCCTTCGACTTGCAGGCGGTCAAAGGCAAAGACATGTGCAGAGCCCATGAGCAGGCAGGCGAATAGCAGGCGACGCATAACAAGCTTCCTGGCGAGTGAGGTCCATTGTTAACTGACTTCACTCGCCGTCTTACGTTCAGGGTGAATGGGTGATGTCAGCAATATCTTCGGCGGAGAGTGCGCCGGTGTCGGACGTTTCCAAGACTACATAGGCGCTGCTGCAAAACAGTGAATTGAGGCGCTTCATGTCGGCAATCAGCTCCAGGTGCAGCGAGCTGGTTTCCAGGCTCTGCACGATCTTGCGTTGCAGGCGGCTGACGTGGGCATGGGCCAGGCGCCGCTCCTGGGCGCGGAAGCGGCGCTTCTCGCGCAGCAGTTGGCGGGCGCTTTCGGGGTCGGCGCTGAGAAATACCGACAACCCCAGGCGCAGGTTGGCGATCAACTGACTGTGCAGGCCAGTGAGCTCTTCCAGGCCGACTTCGGAGAACTGGCGGCGCTGGGAGGTCTTCTGCTGTTGCACTTTGCGCAGCATGCGTTCGATCAGGTCGCCGGCCAGTTTCAGGTTGATCGACAGCTCGATGATCTCAGCCCAGCGGCGGCTGTCCTGTTCGCTGAGGTCTTCGCGGGGCATTTGCGCCAGGTAGAGCTTGATCGCACTGTACAGGGCTTCGACGTCATCGCTGAGGCTGCGTATTTCCTGAGTGATGGCGGTTTGTTTGCCGCGCAACACTTCCTGCATCGCGGTGAGCATGTTGTCGATCAAGTCGCCCAGGCGCAGAGTTTCGCGGGCGGCGTTGGCCAGGGCCAGGCTGGGCGTGTCGAGTGCGGTTGCGTCCAGGTGGCGCGGCTTGGCCTTGCCGTTGGCCTCCTGTTGTTCCGGCAGCAGCCAGGCACACAGGCGTGACATCGGGCCGATACTGGGCAACAGGATCAGGCAGCGGCTGACGTTGTAGAGCAGGTGGAAGGTAATGACCATGCCTTGGGCACTGTAGTCCAAACCGTCCATCCAGCGTACGAGAGGGTCGAGTACCGGGATGATCAGCAGCAGGCCAATCAGTTTGTACAACAGGCTGCCGAGGGCGACCTGGCGACCGGCGGCGTTTTGCATATTAGTGCTGAGGAACGCCAGCACACCGCTGCCGATATTGGCGCCGATCACCAGACCGATGGCCACATGCAAGCCGATCACGCCGGCGCCGGCCAGGGTGGCTGTCAGCAGAACGGCGGCCAGGCTGGAGTAGGAAATCATCGCAAACAGCGCGCCGACCAAGGCGTCGAGCAAGATATCGCCGGTCAGCGAGGCAAAGATGACTTTGACGCCCTGGGCGTGGGTAATCGGCCCGGCCGCTTCGACGATCAACTGCAGCGCCAGAATGATCAGGCCCAGGCCGATCCCGACCCGGCCCATCTGCCCGGCCCGCGTCTGCTTGCGGGACAGGAAGAAAATCACCCCGAGGAAAATCAGTAGCGGTGACAGCCACGACAAGTCGAAGGTCAGTACCCGTGCCATCAAGGCCGTACCGACGTCGGCGCCAAGCATGGTTGCCAGGGCGGGCGTGAGGCTCATCAGGCCCTGGCCGACAAATGAAGTCACCAGCATGGCCGTGGCGTTGCTGCTCTGCACCATGGCCGTCACCAGGATACCGGCGACAAACGCCAGCCAGCGCTTGGACATGTTCTGCCCGATGACTTGGCGCAAGTTGGAACCGTAGACCCGCAAGATGCCGGTACGGACGATGTGCGTGCCCCAGATCAGCAGGGTCACGGCGGAAAGCAGATTGAGCAAGGTCAGCATGCTCGGCCCCCCGTGTGGGTACGCTCCAAAAAGAGCGAAGGAAGTTTGCCGCGTGCCGTTCTACGTCTTGTAGTTAAGCTGTAGTTGGCGAATGGGCTCTGCGCCAGCATCGCATAGCTAAAGTGGGGATTGAAACAAAACTGTCATGAAATCAACTTTGTGCGAAATGAAAAAGGGGCCTGCATAGGCCCCTTTTTTGTCTGGCTTGGGTTTATTGACCCGGAATGTCCTTGCGCAGTTTCACAGGATCCTGCTGTTTCTTCTTTTTCGCGATGGCGGTGCGCATCTTGATGTTCACCGCTTCTACCGCCAGCGAGAACGCCATGGCGAAGTAGACGTAGCCTTTAGGCACGTGCACGTCGAAGGATTCAGCGATCAGCACCGTACCCACCACCAGCAGGAACGACAGCGCGAGCATCTTCAGCGACGGGTGCTTGTCGATGAATGCGCTGATGGTGCCGGCCGCCAGCATCATCACCAATACCGCCACGACAATCGCCGCGACCATGACCGGCACATGGGAGACCATGCCGACGGCGGTGATGACCGAGTCCAGAGAGAACACGATGTCGATGATGGCAATCTGGATGATGGTGTAGATGAACTTGCCACCGGCGCCCTTGGGCTCGTCGTGGGTTTCGTCTTCACCTTCCAGGGCGTGGTACATCTCCTGGGAGCTTTTCCACAGCAGGAACAGGCCACCGAAGAACAGGATCAGGTCGCGACCGGAAATGCCCTGACCGAACACTACGAACAGGTCGGCGGTCAGTTGCATCACCCAGGTGATCGACAGCAGCAACAGGATGCGCGTGACCATGGCCAGGGCCAGGCCGAAGATCCGGGTGCGCGCCTGCATATGCTTGGGCATGCGGCTGACCAGGATCGAAATCATGATGATGTTATCGATACCCAGGACGATCTCGAGGGCCGTCAGGGTGAAGAAGGCAATCCAGATTTCCGGATTGGTCAGCCATTCCATGTGTATTCCTTTGAGCAAGTGTTAAACCGCGCAAGCTGCAGCGCCGCGCGGTTGGGTTGATACGATTATAGAGTGCTGAACAGCGGGAAAATCCCCATCAGCAAAGCGGCGAACATTATGCACAGGCATACCAGCACTGCCCACTTCAGGGTGAAGCGTTGGTGATCGCCAAATTCGATACCGGCCAGGGCCACCAACAGGTAAGTCGATGGTACCAGTGGGCTGAGCAAGTGCACCGGTTGACCCACGATGGACGCACGCGCCATTTCGACGGCGGTGATGCCGTAGTGGCTGGCGGCCTCGGCGAGTACCGGCAGCACGCCATAGTAGAACGCGTCGTTGGACATGAAGAAGGTGAACGGCATGCTCACCAGGGCCGTGATCACCGCCAGGTACGGGCCCAGTGCATCAGGAATGACCGCCAGCAGGCTCTTGGACATGGCATCAACCATGCCGGTGCCCGACAGGATGCCGGTGAAGATACCGGCCGCGAAGATCAGGCCGGTCACCGCCAACACGCTGCCGGAGTGGGCGGCGATGCGGTCTTTCTGCATCTGCAGGCACGGGTAGTTGACGATCATCGCGATACTGAACGCCACCATGAACAGCACGGGCAACGGCAACAGGCCGGCGATCAGCGTGCACATCAGGGCGAAGGTCAGCGCGCCGTTGAACCAGATCAGCTTCGGACGACGGGCATCGGGGTATTGCGAGACGCTGATTTCACTGTGGTCGATTTCATCGCCCGCCAGGTGCAATTCACCCAGGCGTGCACGCTCGCGCAGGCCATACATATAGGCGATCACCAGGATCGCGACCACACCGACGGCCATCGCCGGGATCATCGGCACGAAGATGTCCGACGGGTCCACATGCAGCGCACTGGCGGCACGGGCGGTCGGGCCACCCCAAGGCGTCATGTTCATTACGCCACCGGCGAGGATGATCAGGCCGGCCATGATCCGCGGGCTCATGCCGATGCGCTGGTACAGCGGCAACATGGCGGCCACGCAGATCATGTAGGTGGTGGCGCCGTCACCGTCCAGGGACACGACCAGGGCCAGCACGGCGGTGCCGACCGAGACTTTCAGCGGGTCGCCCTTGACCATCTTGAGGATCTTGCGCACGGCCGGGTCGAACAGGCCGGAGTCGATCATCAGGGCAAAGTAGAGAATGGCGAACATCAGCATCACGCCGGTTGGCGCGAGCTTGGTGATACCGGCCAGCATCATCGGGCCGATCTCCGGCGCGAAACCGCCGAACAACGCGAACAGGATCGGCACGATGATCAAGGCGATCAGCGCGGACAGGCGCTTGGTCATGATCAGGAACATGAACGTGATGACCATGGCAAAGCCAAGGAAAGTCAGCATAGGAATACTCCAGGCGTAGCGCGGCTAGGGAATGGCGAACCGAGTGGGGGTCAGCGCAGATCGAAAGACACGAGGCGTACGGGTGGAGTGGGGGCGAACAGGCGGGTACGAGCGGACATCGGGAATCACCATTGTTGTTGTTAACAGCCGGTCTGTTGCCGACAGTGGGGGCGATCCTAGACGGGTAAGCTTTCAGCCAGCTTTCGCTGGAAAAACAGGTGACGAAGGGAATACACACGATCTGTAGGTAATCGCAGCTCCCCTGTAGGAGCCGGCTTGCCGGCGATAGCGGTGGGCCAGACAACTATGATGTGGAATGTACCGACGCCATCGCCGGCAAGCCGACTCCTACAATTTAGAGTGAGGTTTGCCGGGAGAAGATCAGGGCAGTTCGAGGCCGCCAGCGGCCTTGTGCAAGGCGCGCAAGTGCTCGCCCACCTGCTTGAGGTTGGCTTCGCAAGCGGCAATCTCGGCGGCGCGAGAAGGTTCCAGCAGCACCCTCACCTGTTTATCCAGGTCGCCGGTCAGCGTTTGCAGCTGTTTCTGGCGTTGTGCGCTTTCCGATTCGAGGCGCTTGGCTTCAGAGGGTTGCGGCAGGCCATAGCCGCCGCTGCCCAGCAGCTCGGCCGGGCGGCTGAGGAAGCCGCTGTTGGCGAGAATTTGTTGCAGGGTGTTGTTGGCTTTTTCCATGCCGCCGTTTTTCAGCTCACGGGCGCCGAGGTAGCGTTGCTTGACTTCATCCTGGGCCAGCATCAGTTGTTTGCGGTAGCTGGCCTGTTCCAGCAGCAACAGCGCGGCGCTGGTGCGCAGATCGGCTTGGCCGAACCACTCGCGGCGTTCCGCTGCGCTGAGTGACAGCCAATCTTCGACCTGAGTCTGCTTTATGGGCAGGTGTTTGCGCAGGACGTCGAACATCGCCTGGTAGCGTTCGCGGAATGAATCGAAGTGATAACCCAGGCGCAGTGCTTCGCGCTTGTCCTTGAGGACGCTGGTATCGGCCAGGCCGCGGGCGCTGAGGACTTCCAGCAAACCGTTGGGGGTGATGTTGTCCAGCCCGGTGAGCTGTGGGTTGGCGCTGCCGCTGCGCAACAGCTTCAGGCTCTCTACCGCACAGTTATTGGAAATGAAGAAGTAGTTGCCGTCGTAGCTCCAGTGCATCTCCGCGGCGTGCTCGACGGTGTCGTTGATTTCCTGGCGCGTGAGTTTAAGCGGCACCGAGGCCAGGCCGCGCAGTTCGGTCTTGGTGTATTCATCGATCACCTGGGCCAGGGGCAGCACGAACAACCGTGACGGGTACTTGCCCACCAGGCCGTCCCAGCTCGACAGTTGTACGTCGCCGACGAACGCGCGGTAGGACAGGACCAGATGCTGGTCAAGGTCCAGCCGGCAGTCCGGGCCGCGTGGCCGGCCGGGTGCGCAGATCACCAGGCGCAACATGCTGTGGCCCCAGCGGCTGACCAGGTTCTGGTTAGCTTCGGCCAGCAGGTAGTCAATCTCGTAGACGCGCTCCGGGTCGATCTGGCCCAGCGGCGTCTTGGCAAAATCATTGCCTGCGTTCAGAAAGGCATAGGTCTTGGCGCAGGTGTCTTGCTCGGGCGGCGCCCAGCCGAAGTGTTCCTTGTAATAGCGGAACAGCGCCGGGCGGCGGCAGGCGTAGCTCGGGTCGAGGAGGAAGTACTCCATGTTGACCGCGACGAACTCCAGCGGGCTGGTGGTTTCGTAGATGTCCGGGCTGCGCGCCACTTGGTGGTTGTGCTGTTCGCGCTCGCCGCGACGGCCGACGTACTGCGGCCAGCCGGCGAGGTCCAGCAGGCGTGGGTCATCGCTGAGGGTAAAGCGGCGGTCATTCTGGCCACGGCATTGGTCGGGCAAGCCGATCAGGCCGGTGATGTTGTTTTGGCGACTGCAGCGATTGATCAGCGCGCGGTCTTCCTTGGACCACAGGCGCGCACGGTCATAAATGTGGGTCAGCTCATGCAACACAGTGGCGAGCATTTCGCGGCGCACGGTGCCGTGGGGGCGATTGGTCTTCTGGGTTGCGGCACTGCCGTCGGTCAGGCTGGCGAGCAGGTTCTGGTTCAGATCCAGCTCGGAGATCAGGGAGGCCTGGCCGTAGGCGTTCTCGGGCATCTTGTCGGTCCAGCCGACATCGATGGTGCGGTCCAGCTGTTCGATGAAGCGCGGCGGCAGGGAGCGCATCGCTTCATCGAGCAACGCCTGGCTGGCCTGCTGTTCGGCCGGGCTCAAGCCGTCTGACTTGAGCCGCAGTTGCAGGCTGGCCTGGGCTGCGCTTGCACTGAGCAGCACAGCCGTGGCCAGTAGCCAGGCGTTGAGGCGCCTCACAGTGCGAGGATAGCTTCGGCGAGGCTCTGGTCGCTGACGTCGCGCGTTTCCGGCATGCGCGTACGGATGGTATCGAAGGCCGCTTCCAATTGTGCGCCACGGATCTCGCCATTGGTGGCGACGAAACTGGCGGCATCATCGTGGGCTTCGCGCACGACTTTGGAATCGCGGATGGAAGTGGTGGTGTCCGAGGTGAAATCAATGGTGCGGCCAGAGGCGCGAACAATGATGTTACTGGTGGCCACCAGAGTATGTGCCTGGGCAACATCGGCCAACAACAGCAGGCCGAGAGCGGCGGCGATCAGCGGGCTACGCATGGAATAACTCCAATTACAAAGACGGAAATACAAAGATGATTATTGGACGAGAATTGCTTGTGCCAGTTCAAGGTCGCTGGCGTTAAGTTTTGGCTGGGTTCGGCGCAGGTAATCCAGTGCGGATTCCAGGCGAGCGCCCCGCCATTGGCCGTCAGTGGCTACGAACGCGGCAGCGTCATCCTGGGCGGCCAATACCAATTTCTTGTCAAAGGGTGCGGAAGTCACCTTGCTGGTGGCGTACACACTTATGACGGTGCTCTGGGTGGTCACGTCGAAGGCCGAAGCCAAGGGCGACCAGACGACTGAAAACAGAACAGGAACGATCAACAGGCGGTATGAAAAAGCCATGGGACTCGACAACTGGAAACGAGCGTCAAGGCTAGCGCAATGCCCGGGCGAGAGCCAGCGTTGAGGCATGCGGGAGCGGCTGGCGCTCCCGTGTACCACCCTGCCCTCAGATCGCCAGGATGGCTTGGGCCAGTTGAGCGTCTGTTGCAGCATTCAGTTGCGGGGCTTGTTGGCGGATCTGCGCCAGAGCGCTTTCCAGCTTGACCCCACGAATGGCACCGTCGCTGGCGACAAAGCTGGCTGCGTCGTCACGGGCGGCTCGCACAACCTTGTTGTCACGCAAGGAAGACGTGGCATCGGAACTGGCGTCTGAGGTGGCTTTGAGTGCGCCGACGATTGCGTCGGTGGTCACAATGAGACTGGTGGCGTTGGCATTGGCTGCCACGGCCAACAAGGCAGCAGCACTCAGCAGGCGAAGACGGGACATTGGAAAACTCCTGTAGATGAACAAATAAGGCGGCGCAAAGCGGCCACTGTGAAACGGGTGTTGTCGCTATTGAGCATCAGACGCCCGTTCTACAAGGTTCGCCACGTGGTAAGGGGATCTTAAGCCGCCGTTTATCTGTTCGAAAGCCTCTCGACCCGTTAGTCACGCCAAAAGGGTTTGGACAGTTCGGCCATTCGGTCGCCGGCGCTGATACCGGCGTCAGACAGTTCGCGTGGATCAAGTTGCGCAAGCTGGCGGCGTTCGTGGGCTTGGCGCGCCCATCTGGCCAGTGCACGGGCTATACCTGCGATCAACTGTTTATAGCGTGGGGTTTGGGTGGTCATGAGTGGGGCCTTCCATGAGGTCTTGGAACACCATGTTGGGCGGCGCGGGTTTACCGGTACAGATACACTCGATCTAAATTGTACTGCTTAATTGTTATGTTTTTTAAACTGTACCTATCGTGAAGTTGGCCTTCTGTTTTTACCCTCAAAACCCGAACCCCGGAAACAACAAAGCCCGCCTCCGGTTTCCCGGGGCGGGCTTTGCTTTAACAAATCAGGGTGCTGGCGGTGGACCCGGCGGGTCAGGGCCAGCGGGCGCTACATTAGCGCCAGAACGGCTTGCTCAGCTCTTCGTAGCGTTGAGCTTCGCTGATACCGGCGTCAGCCAGCAGACGCGAATCCAGGCGAGCCAGTTGGTGGCGGCTGGAGATGCGGCGCTGCCACAACATCAGGTTGGCGATAACGCGCAAAGGCAGGGAAGCCTGGGTGTTTACAGCTTTTTCTTCGAAGAACAGATCGGAACTGAGTGTACGTTCCATGATGACATCCTTCCGCTTGTGGCGGGATTAGGTAGTGGTTTAACTGATGCCAATGATCCTCTTCCGGCGCAAGACTCTCTAGATACAGTTCACCTGTATTGTGAGGGGCCAGTTAACTGTTTATAGGGGCTGTACTGTTCGTAAATGGGGCAACTGTACCTGTCCGCACTGAAACAGTGCGAAATAGGAGTTTTCGACGGAGTATGTGGGATATTTCGGTAGGAAATGACCGGTACAGCAGTACAGTTTTTTTCAGTTTGCGAAGAAGTACAGCCGAGCTGATGAAACTGTTGTTGCATCAGCCCGGATCTGTATCAATCAAGCCTTGAGCATATGCCCGGTTTCTTCCAGGTTGATGTGCCAACTCAGTGCTTCGCGCAGGATGTGTGGCGTATGCCCGCCGATGGCACAGGCTGCGTCGAAGTAAGTGTTCAGCGCATCGCGATAAGCCGGATGCACACAGTTGTCGATGATCACCCGGGCGCGTTCGCGGGGCGCCAGGCCACGCAGGTCGGCCAGGCCGACTTCGGTCACGAGGATGTCCACATCATGCTCGGTGTGGTCCACATGGCTGACCATCGGCACCACGCTGGAAATCGCGCCACCCTTGGCGATCGACTTGGTGACGAAGATTGCCAGGTGCGCGTTGCGCGCGAAGTCCCCGGAGCCGCCAATGCCGTTCATCATCCGCGTGCCGCAGACGTGAGTGGAGTTGACGTTGCCGTAGATATCGAACTCCAGCGCGGTATTGATCCCGATGATGCCCAGGCGGCGCACCACTTCCGGGTGGTTGGAAATTTCCTGCGGGCGCAGCACCAGTTTGTCTTTGTAGCGCTCCAGGTTGCCGAACACGTCGGCATTGCGTCGTTCTGACAGGGTGATCGAACTGCCCGAGGCGAAGCTCAGTTTGCCGGCATCAATCAGGTCGAACGTCGAATCCTGCAACACTTCCGAATACATCGTCAGGTCTTCGAACGGCGACTCGATCAGGCCGCACATCACGGCGTTGGCGATATTGCCGATGCCGGCCTGCAGCGGGCCGAGCTTGTTGGTCATGCGCCCGGCTTCCACTTCCTGCTTGAGGAAGTTGATCAGGTGGTTGGCGATGCCTTGGGTGTCGCTGTCGGGCGGAGTCACGGTGGAGGCGGAGTCCGCCTGGTTAGTGATCACGATGGCGACGATCTTTTCCGGCGGAATGGGAATGGCCGTGCTGCCGATGCGGTCATCGACCTTCACCAACGGAATCGGTGTGCGGGTTGGCCGGTAGGTGGGGATATAGATGTCGTGCAGCCCTTCCAGGTTCGGGTTGTGCGCCAGGTTGATCTCGACAATCACCTGCTTGGCGAAAATTGCGAAGCTGGCCGAGTTACCCACCGATGTCGTCGGCACGATGTGCCCCTGTTCGGTGATCGCCACCGCTTCGATGACGGCAATGTCCGGCAGCTTGAGCTGGTTGTTGCGCAGTTGCTCGACGGTTTCCGACAAGTGCTGGTCAATAAACATCACCTCGCCGGCATTGATGGCGCGGCGCAGAGTGCTGTCGACTTGGAACGGCATGCGCCGGGACAGCACGCCGGCCTCGGTCAGTTGCTTGTCCAGGTCATTGCCCAGGCTGGCGCCGGTCATCAAGGTGATTTTCAGCGGGGAAGTCTTGGCGCGTTCGGCCAGGGCGTGGGGGACGGCCTTGGCTTCACCGGCGCGGGTGAAGCCGCTCATGCCGACGGTCATGCCGTCCTCGATCAGTGCGGCGGCGTCTGCCGCGCTCATGACCTTGTTCAACAACGAAGGCAAGCGGATACGATCACGGTACATGGATTGTTATCTCAGGCTACGGAAGCAAGGTGCGCAGTTTAGTGATTTCAAAAAAATTCGGCCCGCTACCATGGTCGAATGCCGGGCAGCGATTTAGAGCCTTTGGTCGGGTTTCATGCGGCAATAAAAAACCCCAGCCTACAAGAGGCCGGGGTTTCGAGTATTGCGCTGAAGCAGTGTTACTCGACGGCCTTGACCATGTCTTCGATGACTTTCTTGGCGTCGCCGAAGACCATCATGGTCTTGTCCAGGTAGAACAGTTCGTTATCCAAACCGGCATAGCCGCTGGCCATCGAGCGCTTGTTGACGATGATGGTCTTGGCCTTGAAGGCTTCGAGAATCGGCATGCCGGCGATCGGTGAATTTGGATCGTTCTTGGCGGCCGGGTTGACCACGTCGTTCGCGCCGAGCACCAGTACCACGTCGGCCTGGCCGAACTCGGAGTTGATGTCTTCCATCTCGAACACCTGGTCGTAAGGCACTTCGGCCTCGGCGAGCAGTACGTTCATGTGCCCGGGCATACGGCCGGCCACTGGGTGGATCGCGTACTTCACGGTGACGCCGTGATGGGTCAGCTTCTCGGTCAACTCCTTGAGCGCATGCTGCGCCCGGGCGACCGCCAGGCCGTAGCCTGGAACGATGATCACGGTGTCGGCGTTGGTCAGCAGGAACGTGGCGTCGTCAGCCGAGCCGGACTTCACTGGTCGCGCTTCTTTAGAGCCGGTTGCCGCAGCGGCATCCGAGGTATTGCCGAAACCGCCGAGCAGTACATTAAAGAAGGAACGGTTCATCGCCTTGCACATGATGTATGAGAGGATCGCGCCGCTGGAGCCTACCAGGGAGCCGGCAATGATCAGCATCGAGTTGTTCAGCGAAAAACCGATACCTGCCGCTGCCCAGCCCGAGTAGCTGTTGAGCATCGACACCACCACCGGCATGTCGGCACCGCCGATCGGGATGATGATCAGCACACCCAGCACGAAGGCCAGGGCCAGCATCAGGGCGAAGGCCGTGAGGTTACCGGTGAACATGAACGCCAGGCCCAGGCCCAGGGTCGCCAGGCCGAGCACCAGGTTCAGTTTGTGCTGGCCGCCGAACTGTACCGGTGCGCCCTGGAACAGGCGGAACTTGTATTTGCCCGACAGCTTGCCGAACGCGATCACCGAACCGGAGAAAGTGATGGCACCGATGGCTGCACCGAGGAACAGTTCCAGGCGATTACCGGCAGGAATCGAGTCACCCAAGTGTTTGACGATGCCCAGGGATTGCGGCTCGACCACTGCGGCAATCGCGATGAATACCGCAGCCAGGCCGATCATGCTGTGCATGAACGCGACCAGCTCCGGCATCTTGGTCATTTCTACGCGCTTGGCCATGATCGAACCGGCGGTGCCGCCGACCAGCAAGCCGACAATCACATAACCGATGCCGGCAGTTGCCAGCTCAGCGCCCAGCTTATAGATGAGGCCTACGGTGGTGAGCACCGCCAGCGCCATGCCGAGCATGCCGAACAGGTTGCCGCGCCGCGAAGTTGTTGGGTGCGACAGGCCTTTGAGGGCCTGGATAAAGCAGATCGACGCGATCAAGTAGAGCGTCGTGACCAGATTCATGCTCATTACTTCGGCGCCTCTTCTTTTGCTTTCGGGGCTTTCTTCTTGAACATCTCAAGCATCCTGCGAGTGACCAGGAAGCCACCGAACACGTTTACCGCTGCGAGCGCCACGGCCAGGGTGCCCATGGTCTTGCCCAGTGGGGTCACGGTGAGGGCTGCAGCCAGCATGGCGCCGACGATCACGATCGCGGAAATCGCGTTGGTCACCGCCATCAACGGCGTGTGCAGCGCGGGCGTTACGTTCCAGACCACGTGGTAACCGACATAAATCGCCAGCACAAAGATGATCAGGTTGTAGATACCGGGGGAGATAAGCTCTTCCATCGTCTGAATCCCTGCTTAGGCGTTTTTGCGGATGACTTGGCCGTCGCGGCACATCAGGCACGCGGCGACGATGTCGTCTTCGAGGTTGATTTCAAACTGCCCTTCCTTGGTGAAGACCAGCTTCAGGAAGTCCAGCAGATTGCGCGCGTACAAGGCTGAGGCGTCGGCGGCAACAGCGCCGGCCAGGTTGGTCGGGCCGCAGATGATCACGCCGTTTTCGACAACGACTTGGTCGGCGACGGTCAGTGGGCAGTTGCCACCTTGGGCGGCGGCGAGGTCGATGACCACGGAGCCGGGTTTCATCTGCGCGACCGTTTCGGCACTCAGCAGGGTCGGTGCCTTGCGGCCCGGGATCAGTGCAGTGGTGATGACGATATCGGCCTGCTTGGCGCGCTCGTGCACGGCCAGGGCCTGGCGCTGCATCCAGCTGGTGGGCATCGGACGGGCATAACCGCCAACGCCGACGGCGCATTCACGCTCTTCATCGGTCTCGTAGGGCACGTCGACAAACTTGGCACCGAGGGATTCGATCTGCTCCTTCACGGCCGGGCGGACGTCAGACGCTTCGATCACAGCACCCAGGCGCTTCGCCGTCGCAATCGCCTGCAGGCCCGCGACGCCGGCGCCGAGGATCAGCACGCGTGCGGCCTTAACCGTGCCGGCAGCCGTCATCAGCATCGGCATAAAGCGTGGGTAGTGATGAGCGGCGAGCAGCACGGCCTTGTAGCCAGCGATGTTGGCCTGGGAGGACAGCACGTCGAGGCTCTGGGCGCGCGAGGTGCGTGGTGCGGCTTCGAGGGCAAAAGCGGTAATGCCGCGCTCGGCCAGCTTGGCGATGGTTTCGTTGCTGAACGGGTTGAGCATGCCCACCAATACGGTGCCGCTTTTGATCAGCGCCAGTTCGCTGTCGCTGGGGGCTACCACCTTGAGAATCAGCTCGGCGCCAAACGCATCGCTGGCACTGCCAATGGTTGCGCCTGCCGTTTCATAGGCACTGTCGACGACGCTGGCTTTGACGCCGGCTCCGCTTTGAACAGTGACCTTATGGCCCTGGCCGATCAGCTTCTTGATGGTTTCCGGGGTGGCAGCCACCCGCGTTTCACCGGTCTGGGTTTCGAGAGGAACACCAATGTGCACGTCAAATCTCCTGCATGATCTTTTTGCTTTTGATCTTTTTGTAAAAAGGCCAGTGCACCGTGAGTGGCGCATCTGGGGCGGCCGATCAGCACGATCCCGCTGAAATGACAGCGGGGCGCGGCATTTTGCAGGCGAACTTTACGGCCTTCAAGGGATTATGACGGGTGACGAAAAATTAACTACAAGTCACCCTGTGACTGATTGTCGCAATGCGATGAAATAACCTCTTTAAATACAGGTGTTTAAAGGGTTGTAGCCGAATATTGGGTGTTTCTTCATCGTTGGTGTGAATGGTCGTGTATTGGCTTGTCGTAGTCGCTGTACGCCTTGAAAATCATGGCTCTTAGCCTTAATTCAGGGGGATAAGTACAGTCTGCTGAAAGGCGACATATACGTATATCTGTAGGTCTTTATTTTATTTGACTACAGGGTCAATAATCGTGGTTTGTCCTTTAAATACTGGGGCTGTAGCGTTGCGACTGATCGAGCAGCCAGTCCCTGAAGGCGTGTAATGACGCCGATTCGACTTTTCTCTCGGGAATCATCAGGTAGTACGCCTTCGAGCTGCTCAGTGCTTCGGGGTTGGCGATCACCAGCTGGTGCTCGTCGAGGTCGCGCTGGATGAGGAACGGTGGGATCAGCGCGACGCCCATGTCATGCATGGCTGCCTGGGACAACATCGAGAATAGCTCGTAACGAGGGCCTGTCATGTCGCGAGGGATGTTCAGATGTTGCGCGTTGAACCATTGGCGCCAGGCGTAAGGCCGCGTGGTCTGCTGCAGTAGCGGCAGTTCGGCAATTTCCTGGACGCTGAAGTGGGTACGTGTGCCCAATAAGCGCGGGCTGCAGACGGGAACGGGGTTCTCGCCCATCAGTCGGTGGGATTCGGTACCTGACCAATCGGCATCACCGAAGTAGATCGCAGCGTCGAACTCGGTGTCTGCAAACAGGAATGGGCGGGTACGGTTGGTGAGGTTGACCGTGACTTCCGGGTGTTTGTGCTGAAAGTCCTTCAGGCGCGGGATCAGCCATTGAGTGCCGAAGGTTGGCACCACCGCGAGCTCGATGACATTGGCGCCCTGCTGCCCCATGACCGACAGGGTGTCGCGTTCTACCGCGTCCAGCTGCATGGCCACGCGGCGACTATAAGACAGCCCCGCCTCCGTCAGTTTTACCCCGCGTCGCGATCGCCGAAACAGCTCGACACTCAAAAACTCTTCAAGACTGGCGATTTGTCGGCAGATAGCGCCTTGAGTGATGGAGAGCTCATGTGCGGCCTTGGTAAAGCTCTCGTGGCGGGCTGCCGCTTCAAAGCTGACCAGGGCGGTTGTGCTGGGGATCTTTCTGCGCATGTAACTTGTCCTCACTTATAAAACGCATATACGTCGTATATGGCGGTTTCGAAGTGAGAAATTAGCACAACCCTATGCGGAAACCTCGTTTGCCCTCTGCGTTTGCCCGGCCTAGTCTGCATCCACGACTTCTGATTTTTTCCGCGAGGACTTATTCATGGCTGGCAAGGCAAGCTTCAACTGGATCGATCCACTGTTGCTGGATCAACAGCTCACCGAAGAAGAGCGCATGGTGCGCGACAGTGCTGAGCAGTTCGCTCAGGACAAGCTGGCGCCCCGTGTGCTCGAAGCCTTCCGCCATGAAAAGACAGATCCCGCGATCTTCCGCGAGATGGGCGAGACCGGCTTGCTGGGGGCGATGATTCCCGAGCAATACGGCGGCAGTGGTTTGAACTACGTCAGCTATGGGTTGATTGCCCGTGAGGTCGAGCGTGTCGACTCTGGTTATCGTTCGATGATGAGTGTGCAGTCGTCACTGGTGATGGTGCCGATCAACGAATTTGGCACTGAGGCGCAGAAGCAGAAGTACTTGCCGAAGCTGGCTTCCGGCGAGTGGATCGGTTGTTTCGGCCTGACCGAGCCTAATCACGGCTCCGATCCGGGCGCGATGATTACCCGGGCGCGCAAGGTGGATGGCGGCTACAGCCTGACGGGCGCCAAGATGTGGATCACCAATAGCCCGATTGCCGATGTGTTTGTGGTGTGGGGCAAGGATGATGCGGGTGATATCCGTGGGTTTGTCCTGGAGAAAGGTTGGAAGGGGCTGAGCGCCCCGGCGATCCACGGTAAGGTCGGCCTGCGTGCCTCGATCACCGGCGAGATCGTGATGGACAACGTCTTTGTGCCGGAAGAGAACATCTTCCCGGATGTGCGTGGTTTGAAAGGTCCGTTTACCTGCCTTAACTCCGCGCGTTATGGCATTTCCTGGGGCGCATTGGGGGCCGCTGAGTTCTGCTGGCATACCGCCCGTCAGTACACCCTTGATCGTCAGCAGTTCGGTCGCCCGTTGGCAGCGACACAGCTGATTCAGAAGAAGCTGGCTGATATGCAGACCGAGATCACCCTGGCGCTGCAAGGTTGCCTGCGTCTGGGCCGGATGAAGGATGAAGGGACGGCGGCAGTCGAGATCACGTCGATCATGAAGCGCAACTCGTGCGGCAAGTCCCTGGACATTGCGCGCATGGCGCGGGACATGTTGGGCGGCAACGGTATTTCGGACGAATTCGGTGTGGCGCGTCACCTGGTCAACCTTGAAGTGGTCAACACCTACGAAGGTACCCATGACGTGCACGCCTTGATCCTTGGGCGCGCGCAAACCGGTCTTCAGGCGTTCTATTAATAGGAGCACGATCATGGGCGCGCTTTCGCACCTGCGGGTGCTGGATTTGTCGCGAGTGCTGGCGGGCCCTTGGTCCGGGCAGATCCTCGCGGACCTTGGGGCTGAGGTGATCAAGGTCGAGCGACCGGGTAATGGGGATGATACGCGGGCGTGGGGGCCGCCTTTCCTCAAGGATGCCTATGGTGAGAACACCAGCGAGGCGGCGTATTACCTGTCGGCGAACCGCAATAAGGAGTCGGTCACCATCGACTTCACGCGTCCGGAGGGGCAGAAGCTGGTACGAGACCTGGCTGCCAAGTCCGACATCCTGATCGAGAACTTCAAGGTGGGTGGTCTTGCGGCGTACGGGCTGGACTATGAGTCGCTGAAGGAGATCAACCCGGAGCTGATTTATTGCTCGATCACGGGGTTTGGTCAAACCGGGCCTTATGCGGCGCGTGCGGGTTATGACTTTATGATTCAGGGCTTGGGCGGTCTTATGAGTCTGACCGGTCGTCCGGAGGGTGATGAGGGGGCTGGGCCGGTGAAGGTCGGCGTGGCGTTGACCGACATCCTCACGGGACTCTACTCGACAGTGGCGATTTTGGCGGCATTGGCTCATCGGGATCATGACGGTGGCGGGCAGCACATCGATATGGCATTGCTGGATGTGCAGGTCGCATGTCTGGCGAATCAAGCGATGAATTACCTGACAACTGGCGTGTCCCCGAAGCGCCTGGGTAATGCTCACCCGAATATCGTGCCTTATCAGGATTTTCCTACGGCTGATGGTGATTTCATTCTTACGGTTGGTAACGACGGTCAGTTCCGCAAATTCGCTGAGGTGGCCGGGCAGCCGCAGTGGGCGGATGATCCGCGCTTCTCTACTAATAAGCTGCGGGTGGCTAATCGGGCGGAACTGATTCCGCTGATTCGCCAGGCTACCGTGTTCAAGACGACGGCGGAGTGGGTGGCGCAGCTTGAGCGAGTGGGTGTGCCTTGTGGGCCTATCAATGATCTGGCGCAGGTGTTTGCTGATCCGCAGGTAAAGGCGCGCGGGCTTGCGTTGGAACTGCCACATGCGTTGGCTGGAATGGTGCCGCAGGTTGCGAGCCCAATTCGCTTGTCCAAGACGCCTGTTGAGTATCGCAGCGCTCCTCCTCTATTGGGTGAGCATACGGCTCAGGTGCTGCAGGACGTGTTGGGGTTGGGGGCTGCCAACGTGGCCGATTTGAGGGCGCTGGGTGTGATTTGAGTGTTTCTTTCTATATAGGTAGAGACGTTTTCGGGCCTTTTATTGGTTGTTTTTTGATCAATGCTAACTAATTGATAGAGAAGACAAATTAAGGGTTGACGGTAGATTTTAGAAGTCTATAATTCGCCCCACTTCCGGCGCAGTCGAAACGGAAAACTCCTTGAGCTTCAATGGGTTATGTAGGTTTCGATGGCGGATCGCTTCAGTTCATCGAAGCCCAGAAGGAGTTGGTAGGGCGGTGTTGTTTAGCTCTATTAACGTTTCGATCTTCTCGGTCGAAAGCGGAGAAAAAAAGGTGTTGACAGCAGCGTGTAA
>NZ_JACAOY010000020.1:0-841 GCF_013385985.1 Pseudomonas sp. B6002
GAGGTGTGGGACAGCATCAAGCTGGTCCAGGCGATTCTTGAAGACCCGCTCAAGTTCGCCGAGCAGCTGGGCGATCAGGCCGCCAAGTTGGCGCAATTGGCCACCGACACGCCCAAGGTCATGGAACAGGCCATGTTGCTGGCCAGTGACGAGGCCGCGCTGTACCTGATAGTGCGCACGGCGATGCTCTGGCTCGATGCGCTGCCCCCCGGCGAGATGGCCGAGAAGGCAGCCGGGTTTGCGGTGTCGTTGCTGATTGACCTGGTGATTGGCGCGGTCTTGACCATCGCATTACCCGCGGCGGGCGTGGCTTACCTGGGGTTGCGCCTGGTCAAGTACGGCGCGCAGATCCTTGATGCGGCGGTGGGTTTTGTTAAGAGCCTTTTGGCGATTCTGACGAAGTTCATGCAGGCGGTGGATCGCTACAAGGCCGTGGCGGTTCGCGGCGTGGTCGGCGGGCTGAAACAAGGCACGATGCAGATGCGCTGGCGGGCACGGCAGAACGCGGTGCTGACGCAGAAAGAGCATGTGGATGATGTGCCTGCGTCGGGGAAGAACCAGAACGGCGATGCGGCAACCTGTTCGGCGACTACGTGCAAGAACGGCTGCCCGGTGTCGATGGTCACCGGCGAGGAATTGCTCACCCTTACCGATGGCACGCTCGATGGGATATTGCCATTTGAGTGGACACGGCTGTATCGCACCAGCGCCGTGGAAGTGGATTGCGGGTTGGGGTTCGGCTGGAGCCATGCGCTGGCGCATCGGCTTGTCGTTTCTGGTGATTCGGTGGTGTGGACGGATCATGAGAACCGCTCGACTGAGTTTCCGCTGCCCACTGCCG
>NZ_JACAOY010000020.1:1030-1349 GCF_013385985.1 Pseudomonas sp. B6002
ACGCCTATGACGACCTTGGCCGGCTTATCAGTGCGACCAATGCTGTCGGTGAAAGTGAGGCTTATCGCTACGACGATCAGCACGTCATTCTCCAACGCCAGTTGGCCGGTGGGGCGAGTTTCTACTGGGAGTGGGAACGGTCTGGCAAGGCGGCGCGCTGTGTCCGGCACTGGGCCAGCTTTTCGCAGATGGACACCCGGTATGCCTAGGATGACAACGGGCAAGTCACGGTGTTTAACGCCGATGGCAGCCAGGAAGTCTATGTGCATGACGAGCGTGCGCGGTTAGTCCAGCGTGTTGATCCGGACGGCGCCGAGCA
>NZ_JACAOY010000021.1 GCF_013385985.1 Pseudomonas sp. B6002
CCAGTTCAAGCCGGCTCCTACAGGTGAGCGGTGGCGGTTTATTCGTGCAGGGACTTGGCGGCGGCGAGCAAGCCCTGGAACTGGTGGTAGCGCGCTGCCAACACTTCGTGCTGAGTAGCATCCGGCACGTACCGCGCCTTTACGGGCATTCCCGCTTGCAGCAGATCCGCGCCCTGCCCGATGGCCAGGAAGCCCAGTTTCGCCGCACCGATGCACGCGCTCAGTTCACTGCCGTGCAGGGTGAAGATCTCCCGCTGCAGGATATTGGCCAGCAATTGCGCCCAATATTCACTGCGTGCGCCGCCGCCCACCAGGGCGCAAGCGCCGACGTCGGCCCCGGCCGATTGCACTGCGCGCAACGCATCGAGCAGGCCAAATCCCACTCCCTCCATCACCGCATAACCCAGCATCGCGGGCGTGCAGTCATGGCTCAGGTTCATGAAGCCGCCACGCAACAAAGGATCATTGTGCGGCGTGCGCTCACCCGCCAGGTAGGGCAAAAACAACGGGGTCGACAACGGCACCGGCTGCCCAATCGGCAATTGCGCCTGCACTTGATCCAGCAACGTCAGCTCATCCGCCGTTCCGGTCAATCTCGTCACCCAGCGCAGGCAACTGGCGCCGGCCAGCATCGCGCCCATGGTGTACCAGCGGTCTGGCAGCGCATGGCAAAAGCTGTGCACGGCACTCGCCGGGTTACCGGCCGCATGATCGGTGATCGCGACAATCGCCGCGCTGGTGCCCAGGGTGATGAAACCATCGCCGGCATTGATCGCACCGATGCCGACGGCGGCCACCGGGTTGTCGCCGCCACCGCCTGCAATCACCACCTGCGTCGACAAACCCAGCTCGGGTGCAGTCAATTGCGCACTCGCAGCACCGCCTTCGATCAACCGTGGCATCTGCTCCGGGGCCAGGCCCGTCGCCCGTACCATGGGGGAGAACCATTGGCGGTTCGCCACGTCCAGCCATAACGTGCCGGCCGCATCGGACATCTCGCTGATCCGCTCGCCCGTCAGGCGCAAACGCAGGTAGTCCTTGGGCGACAGCACGCAGTCAATCGCCGCGAACACCTGCGGCTCATGCCGTTGCAGCCACAGCAGTTTCGGCGCCGTCAGCCCGGCCATGGGCAAGCTGCCGGTGACGTCGGCAAAGCCCGGGCCCAGCTGTTCGGCTTCGGCCACGGCGCGGGCGTCATCCCACAAAATTGCCGGGTATAACACCCGGTTATCGTCCCCCAGCAACACCGCACCATGCATCTGGCCCGACAGGCCGATGCAGGCCACGCGGGTAAATGCCGGATGGGTGCGCAGTTGCGCCAGGGCCTGCATACATGCTTGCCACCAATCCTCTGGGTTCTGCTCGGACCAGCCGCTGTGGCGCCGCGACACGCTCAGGCGCGCGCCGGCATGGGCCAATACGCGGCCATCAAGGTCCATCAAAATAGCCTTGAGTTCCGAGGTGCCGAGGTCGATGCCGAGGGAAATGGGTGTGCTCATACGCGTGTCATTCCAATCCAGTACAGCCACATGAATGCCTCAGTTGCAGGGTCGGTGCCAGGCGCAGGCTCTGGGTCGGCGCGTCGGGTGAGGCCATGCGTTGCAGCAGCAGATGCACCGCGCGGGTGCCCAGGGCCTGCACAGGCTGGGCAATCAGCGTCAGGCGCGGCACGAAGAAATCCGCCCAGTCAAAATCGTCGAAGCCCACCAGGGCCATTTGCCCTGGCACCTCGATGCGCGCATCACGCAGGGCGTGCATCGCACCGAGGGTCATCAGGTTGTTGCCGGCCATGATCGCCGTGGGCGGCATCTCAAGGGCCAGCAAGTGCGCGGTGGCGGCCCGCGCCGGCTCGCTGCTGGAGCCGCCGTTGACCAGCAACTGCGGATCAAAGACCAGGCCGGCCGCGTGCAACGCCTGGCGGTAGCCGGCCACGCGTTCATCGGTGGTGCCCAGCCCCGCACGCCCGGCGATGAAGCCGATGCGTCGGTGGCCGTGTTCAATCAAATGGCTGACCAGCGCCTGGGTGGACTGGGTGTTCTCCACGCCGATCTGGTCAAACCGCTCACTCATCATGCGGTCCACCAGCACCGTCGGCACCTCGTTGGCCTGCAAATAATCCAGGGCCAAGGAGCCCGTCGACGGGGCCAATAAGATCCCATCAACCCGCCGATGGTGCAGCGCCGTGACCACCCGCAGCTCCTGCTCCGGGTCGTCGTGGGGGTCGACAAACAACATCATGTAACCGTGACGCGCGCATTCGGTTTCGATCGCGTGCACGGTTTCGCTGAAGTAGTGGTTGGACAGCGCCGAGATCGCCACGCCAATCGTGCTGGTGCTCGACCGCGCCAGCGAGCGCGCCAGGGTGTTGGGGATGTAACCCAGTTCCTGGATCGCACGCTGTACCGCCTGCACGGTGGCCGGGCTGACTTTGCGGGTGCCGTTGAGCACATGGGACACGGTCGACGTCGACACCCCCGCCCTGCTTGCCACGTCATCCATGGTGACCACGACGCTGCTACCTCCTTTTTAGTGGATCAATGTTGACTCGACCAGCCGCTGTACGTACCGACGTTGTCACGGGTGATCAGTTTTGGCGTGAGCAGGGTAACCGCTTCGGCCGGGGCCTTGTCATTGAGAATGTCGTTGCCCACGTTCACAGCAGTCTGGGCCATGGCCCAAGGGTCCTGGCTGGCGGATGCCTGGATCTGGGTCTGGGTCTTCAACGCGTTTTCAATGTCGGGTGCGCCGTCCACCGAGGTAATGATGATGCCGCTGCGCTTAAGCTGCTTGGCCGCCAGGTCGCTGCCGATCGCTTGCGGGTCGTTGATCGCGAACAGGCCGTCGATTTTCGGGAAGCGCGTGAGGTAACCCTGCATCACGTTCAGGCCGCCTTCGCGGGAGCCTTTGCCGTCCTGGTCATCGGACAGCACCTTGATCTCTGGCGCACTGGCCAGGGCGGCTTTGCAACCTTTCACGCGGTCGGTCACGGCCGTCACTTGCGGGCCGTTCTGGATGATCACGTTGCCCTTGCCCGAGAGCTTGTCCACCAGGAACTGGCAGGCCAACTTGCCGGCTTCGACGTTGTCGGTCTGCACCGTGGCGTTCACGCCCTTGGCGTCCACGTCCACCGCCACCACCACAATCCCGGCGTCACGGGCTTTCTTGATCGCAGACGCCATCGCAGACGGGTCTACCGCGTTGAGCAGGATCAGGTCGACCTTCGACGAAATGAAGTTGTCGATCTGCGAAAACTGCTTGCTCAGGTCATAGTCCGCCGACACCGAGGTGACCTTGACGTTGGGGTTCAGCTCCTTGGCTCGTGCGGTTGCGCCATCGGCCAGGGTCACGAAATACGGGTTACCCAGGGAGCCCATGCTGATGCCCAAGGCCTTGAGTTCGCGGGCTTCTACGGCCTGGGACATCAGGGCAGCCAAGGCGACAACGGGAAAGATGCGTTTGAGGTTCATACCGGTCTCTCTTGTGATTGTTAGGGGAGTCGATTCAGGTCCGCGCACCGGACTGGCGATAACGATCCAGCGCCACCGCGCCAATGATCACGATGCCCTTGATGATGTACTGCCAGATGTCCGACACCCCCAGCAGCACCAGGCCGTTGGTGAGCACCGCGATGATCAGGGCACCGATCAGCGTGCCGCCGATGGTGCCGACGCCACCGGTAAAACTGGTGCCGCCGAGGATGACCGCCGCAATCGCATCCAGCTCATAAGACTGGCCCAGTTGCAGGCCATTGGCGGCGAACAGGCGCGAAGCGCTCATCACCGCGCCCAGCCCGGCCAGGGCGCCGGACATGGCGTAGACAAACAGCAGCACTTTCCACACCTTGATCCCCGACAGCCGCGCCGCTTCCGGGTTGCCGCCCACCGAGTAGATCTGCACGCCCATCACGGTGCGGCGCAGGATGAACCACGACAGCACCACCACTGCCACGGCAATCACCACCAGCCACGGCACGCCGAGGATCGAGTCGTTGCCGATAAAGGCAAACGGCAAGTCGGGGTTGAACACGGTTTTGTCGTCGGCCAACAAGCGGGCCAGGCCGCGCATGGCGGTCAGCGCGCCGAGGGTCACTATGAACGGCGGCAGGCGCATGAACGCGATCAGTCCGCCGTTGACCAGTCCCAGCAACAGGCCGAAGCCGATACCCGCAGCAATCCCGAACATGCCGAACTGGGGCGACAGCGATACCTGCAGCGCCACCACAGCGGACGCCGCCAGGATTGCACCGACAGACAAGTCGATACCCGCCGTGAGGATCACAAAGGTCATGCCCGCTGCCAGCACCACATTGACCGAGGCCTGCTGGGTGATGATCGACAGGTTCTGCACGGTCATGAAGTTCTCGCTGGCCAGGGCGAACCCCACCAGCAACAGGACCAGCACCGGCAACATGCCCACCGTGCGCATCAGTTCACGTGCGCGTTCTGCCTTACCTGTTGGTGCAATGTTCAACTCAGCCATGGGCAACCACCTGATCGCCACCGGTGGCGAGGTCAATAATGCGTTCCTGGGAAATGGCGTGGCCCGATGCCCCGCCGACTTCGGCCACCAACTGGCCTTCGCGCATCACCAGCACGCGGTCGCAGGTGCCGATGATTTCCGGCAGCTCGCTGGAGATCACCACGACCCCCACGCCGGCCAGCGCCAGTTGGTTAATGATGCGGTAGATCTCGGACTTGGAACCGATGTCCACGCCACGGGTGGGCTCGTCGAGGATCAACACGTGGGGCTTGACCTCCAGCAAGCGCGCCAGCAGCACCTTTTGCTGATTGCCGCCCGACAAGGCACCGACGTTGACCTTGCCCGACGCCACACGAATCGACAGTGACTGAATCGCGTCCCTGGAGCGCTGCGCCGCGTGCTTGCGGTCGAGCACGCCACCGACATGGGCATCCGGCACGCACGCGCAGACGTTGATGTTGTCGGCCACGCTCATATCGAGGAACAGGCCCTGGGCCTTGCGGTCTTCGGTGAGGTACACCACGCCTGCGCGGATTGCGTCGGCCGGGGTGCGCAGTTGGGTGACGGTCTTGCCCACCACTTCCAGGGTGCCGCTGGTGCGCGGGTCAGCGGCGAAGATCAGCCGCGCCAGCTCGGTGCGCCCTGCCCCGACCAACCCGGCGATGCCCAGCACTTCACCGGCGTGCAGGTCAAAACTGCAGTGGCGCACGCGCTTGCCGTCGGCCATGTCGCGCACGCGCATCACCACGTCTCCGGGGTTGTAGGCGGCGTGTTCCTTCTTGTAGAAGCCGGACAGGTCGCGCCCCACCATCATTTTCACCAGCACCTCGGCCGACAGTGCGTCGCGGGTCAACTCGCCAATGTACTGGCCGTCACGCAGCACCGAAACGCGGTCGGACAACTCGTAGATTTCCGCCATGCGATGGCTGATATAGATGATCGCCAGGCCCTGGCTGCGCAGTTGCTTGATCAACGCGAACAGGCGGTCGGTCTCGCGGGAGGACAGCGGCGTGGTGGGTTCATCCATCACCAGGACCCTGGCATTGCCATGCAAGGCGCGGGCGATTTCCACCAGTTGCCGCTCCGCGATCGACAGGCTGCTGACCGACGTCGACGGCTTGAACTCGGCGCCCAGGCGGTGCAGCACGTCTACACAACCGGCCTGCATGCCTTTGCGGTCGATGGTCCAGCCACGGCGCAGTTCACGGCCCAGGTAGATATTCTCGGCCACGCTGAGGTTGGGGCACAGGCTCAGTTCCTGGTAGATGACGGCGATGCCGTGGGTCTTGGCGCTGGCGGGGTCGAAGGTGGCGACGGGCTGGCCGTCGATGTGGATCTGACCACCGGGGTCAGCCTGGTAGGCGCCGGAAAGGATTTTCATCAGCGTGGATTTGCCGGCGCCGTTCTCCCCCATCAAGGCGTGGATTTCGCCGGGGTAGACCTTCAGGCCGACTGACTTGAGCACCCGCACACCGTTGAAGGTTTTGCTGATGCCCTGCATCTCAAGCAAGGGTTCAAGGCTCATGAATGAGCTCCTGGTTTTATTATTTTTGTTGTCGAGTGCTGCCGACTCTATGCCAGTTACATTTCCTTACGCAAGCGCTTGCGTGTGCCGTTTATCGTTTGATTAAACGTTTCATCACGTGCAGTTGGATGAAATATCTGTCATCCGCCCTGTGTAGCCCGCCATCAAAACGCCATAAACTCTGCTAAGGTCCAGTGACCTCATCTCCTCCTCGTCGCCCTGTGGCGATCTTCTGTGAGCACGCTCTGCGCCATCGCCGTTGACGATGGCGGGCCTGATACCACGGAACATCGCCGCGATGGACACACGCCCCACCGACCTGCCGCAATCACGCGCCGAAAAGATCGTCGAGTTCAAACGTCAGAAAACCCTGCTCAAGACCGGCGCCCTGCAAGACGCCATCTTCAACAGCGCTTATTTCTCCAGCATCGCCACCGATGAAAAAGGGGTGATCCAGATCTTCAATGTCGGCGCCGAACGCATGCTCGGCTATGCGGCCGCCGACGTGGTCAACCGCATCACCCCGGCCGACATCTCCGATCCGGCCGAGCTGATCACCCGCGCAGCCGCCCTCAGCCGGGAACTGGACACACCGATCACCCCGGGCTTCGAAGCGCTGGTGTTCAAGGCTTCGCGGGGTATCGAGGACATCTACGAGCTGACGTACATCCGCAAGGACGGCAGTCGCCTGTCGGCCATGGTGTCGGTCACGGCCCTGCGCAACCGCCATGACACGATCATCGGCTACCTGTTGATCGGCACCGACAACACCGCCCGCAAGCAGGAAGAAGCCGAGCGCAAAGGTTTCGAGCGGGCGCTGGAGGAAAAGAACCTGGAACTGGAACACGCCAGCCACATGAAGTCCGAGTTCCTGGCCACGATGTCCCACGAGCTGCGCACCCCATTGAACGCGGTGATCGGGTTTTCCGAAGCGCTCAAGGATGGACTGGTGGGCGAGATGAGCGACACCCAACGCGAATACATCGGCGACATTTTCACCAGCGGCCAACACCTGCTGTCCTTGATCAACGACATCCTCGATCTGTCCAAAGTCGAGGCCGGCATGATGGGCCTGGAGCTGGAAACCGTGGACCTGGCCGCGCTGTTGGCCAACAGTCTGCTGATCGTGCGGGAGAAAGCCGCGCTGCAGCGTATTCAGTTAAAACTCGACAGCCCCGATGACTTGGGCCTGCTGCAACTGGACCTGCGCAAGACCAAGCAGATCGTCTACAACCTGCTGGCCAATGCGGTGAAGTTCAGTGAACACGGCAGTTGCGTGACCCTGGCGGTGCGTGAAGTCAGCCGTGGGCAGGTTGGGCACATTGCCGGTGATTGGCCCCTGCACGGGTTTGAACTGCAACCCAGTGCGCAGCAACAGTTCCTCGAGTTGAGCGTGAGCGACACAGGCCTGGGCATCGCGCAGGACGACATGGGCAAGTTGTTCCAGGCGTTCAGCCAGATCGACAGCAGCCTGGCACGCAAATTCGAAGGCACCGGGCTGGGCCTGGCGATGGTCAAGCAGCTCACCGAGCTGCACGGCGGCAGTGTCGCAGTGGCCAGCCGCGAAGGCCTGGGTGCTTGCTTTGTGGTGTGGCTGCCGCTGCACCGAGCGTTGGAGGCGCAGGTACCATGGCCTGCATCCTGATCGTGGAAGACAACGAGGCCAATATGCGCCTGGCCCGCTTGTTGTTGGTGACTGCCGGCCATAGCGTGCTGTGGGCCGCCGATGCCGAAACCGGGTTGACCCTGGCCCGGGAACAGCAACCGGCGCTGATCCTGATGGACATCCAGTTGCCGGGCATGGACGGTCTGGCCGCTACGGCGCTGCTTAAAAACGACCCGCTCACAGCACATATCCCGGTGATCGCGTTGACCGCGATGGCCATGAAGGAAGACCGCGAGAAGACACGCCGGGCGGGCTGCGACGCCTATGTGATCAAACCGCTGCGCTACAAGGCGCTGTATCAGGTGATCGACACGCTGCTGCTCTCCCCACCCCCTGGATGAACCTACAATGGCAACGCTGCTGATCGTCGACGATGAACTTCCGGTACGCAAACTGCTGGAGACCCTGTTGCAATACGAGGGCTACCACACCCACAGCGTTGCCAGCGGCGAAGAGGCCCTGGTCCTGGTGGCAAAGCAGCCCCCCGACCTGATCCTGCTGGATATCATGATGCCGGGCATGGACGGCTACGAAGTGGCCAACCGTCTCAAGAACAACCCGGCCACGGCGAATATCCCGATCATCATGCTCTCGGCGCTGAGTGAACCCAGCGCGCGCCTGAGCGGCCTGCAGACGGGGGCCGAAGAATTCATCAGCAAACCCGTGGAGCGTGTGGAGCTGTGGCTGCGCGTGCGCAACCTGCTGCGCCTGAAAACCTATGGCGATCAACTGAAAACTCACAGCCTGATGCTCGAACAGCAACTGCGCGAGCGCGGCACCGAAACCGCGAAGATGAACGTGCACGACCTGGCACGGCTGGACCTGGAAAATGCCTTGCGCCAGGCCGTCACCGCCGGTGAGTTCCAACTGCACTACCAACCCAAGCGAGCAGTGGCCGACGGCCAAGTGTGTGGCCTGGAAGCCTTGTTGCGCTGGGAGCGGCCGGGGTATGGCGCGGTGTCGCCAGCAGTGTTCGTGCCGATCCTGGAGCAACTGGGCCTGATCGTTGCCGTGGGCCGCTGGGTGATCGAACACACCTGCCAGCAGATCGCAACCTAGCAACGCGGCGCCATCGGGGCCATCGAGGTGTCGGTGAACGTGTCTGGCCAGCAATTGATCGAAGGCGACCTGATTGCCGACATCCGCCAGTGCCTGGCCGATGCCGGCGTGGCGCCTGAATGGCTGGAAGTGGAACTCACCGAAAGCTCCTTGATGGAAAATACCCAGCACACCATCACCAGCCTGCAGCGCCTGCGCGACATGGGCGTGAAAATTGCCATCGATGATTTCGGCACTGGCTATTCCAGCCTGGCGTACCTGCGGCGTTTCCCGCTGGACACCTTGAAGATCGATATCGCCTTCATCCGCGAAGTCACCACCAACCCCCAGGACGCTGCCATTGCCCGCACGATCATCGAGCTGGCCCACAGCCTCAACCTGCGCGCCGTGGCCGAAGGCGTGGAAACCCCGGCACAACTGGCGTTCTTGAAAGAGGCCGGGTGTGATCAGGTCCAGGGTTATCTGTTCAGCCGGCCCTTACCGGTGCCCGAACTGGAACGCTTGCTCCTGGGCACTCGGGGCGCGTGAGAGCTCTTCGCGCAGACAGTCGATCAAACTGCGGTGGGTGGCACTCAAGCGCTCTGCGCTGCTGATCAATGCCAGTTCCGAGGCCGGCACCGGCGGCAACTCCGTGCAGATGCGGTGGCTGGGCAATACCGCGCTGGTGGGCAAAATACTGACGCCCAAGCCGGACGCCACCGCCGCCTGGATGCCCGTGAGGCTGTGGCTACCGAACGCCACGCGCCAGCTGCGCCGGGCCTTGTCCAGGGTGCGGATGGCACGCTGGCGGTAGATGCAGCCTTGGGGGAACAGCGCCAATGGCAGGGTTTCAACCTGCAGGTCCTGGTGCTGGCCGCACACCCACACCAACGACTCCGGCCAGCTGCCATGGCACTCGCCGCTGCCGGCTTCGCGCTTGATCAGGGCGACATCGATTTCGCCGGCCTCCAGTTGCCGACGAAGATCGGTACTCATGCCGCTGACCGTTTCCAGTCGCGCTTCAGGCCGGGCGCGCACGAAACCGGACAGCATCGAGGCCATGCGCGTGGCATCGAAATCTTCAGGTACGCCCAGGCGTACAGGGACCACGTGGGTTTCGGTGTTCAACGCATCCCGAGCCTCGCGGGACAGGTTCAACAAACGGCGGGCATAGTGGGTCAGCAACTCGCCATGCTCCGTGGGGCTGACCTGTTGACCGGAGCGGTCGCGTACCAGCAACACCTGACCGACGTTTTCTTCCAGCTTGCGAATCTGCTGGCTGACCGTGGATTGAGTGCGGTGCACCCGCTCGGCGGCGCGAGTGAAGCTGCCTTCGTCCACGACACAGACCAGGGTTTGCAGCAGTTCCAGATCAAACATGGCGGCGGCCTTCATATCGACTATTCAACTGTGATACAGATGTTAATTTAATTTCCAACTGACAGCCACGCTTTCTATGCTGTCTCCATCACTCACGACACAACAGGTGAACCCCATGCCGCTCGAACACTCCCCTCGCCCGCTCTGGCTGACCTTTGACTGCTACGGCACATTGATCCAATGGGATGAAGGCCTGCGCGCCGCCGTCGACCGGATCCTGGAGGCCAAGGGCGACCACCAGGTGGACCGCGAGACCCTGATCAGCGTCTACGACCACCACGAACACGCGCTGGAACAAACGCCGCCCCATCGCAGCTTCCGCACCTTGGCCGGGCTGAGTCTGCAATTGGCGCTCAAAGAACTGGGCCTGAGCGCCAGCCCTGACGATGCCGCCATCCTGACCGACAGCATCGGTGCCATGCCGCCGTTCCCCGAGGTGCTGGGCACGCTCAAGCAGTTAAAGCAGCAGGGTTACAAACTGTGCATCGTCTCCAATACCGACGATGACGTGATTGCCGGCAATGTCGCGCAGTTGGGTGGGTATATCGACCGCGTAATCACCGCGCAGCAGGCGGGAGCCTACAAGCCGGATCGCCGCTTGTTCGACCATGCCCATGCGCAACTTGGGGTGAGCCTCGACCAGGTGGTGCACATCTGCGCCAGCCCGCATTTGGACCACGCCGCCGCGCGGGATATCGGCTTTCGCTGCGTGTGGATCGACCGTGGCACCGGCCGGCAACTGCTCGCCGACTACACGCCGGACGCAACCCTGCCAACCCTCGACGGCGTGCCCGAGCTGTTCAAGTCCCTGGGGTGGTAAGCCATGGCCCACACGTTCACACCCTCCTCGCTCGGCCCCCACGCCGGGCGCTTCAACCTCGACACGGTTGCCGCCATCGAAGCCCGGGTAGAGCTCGCCGCCTGCCTGCAATTGGCGGCGCTGCATGGCCTGGAAGAAGGCATCTGCAACCACTTTTCGGCCACGGTGCCGGGGCATGACGGGTTGTTCTTCGTCAACCCGTTCGGCTATGCCTTCGAGGAAATCACCGCTTCGCATCTGTTGGTGTGTGATTACGCCGGCAACGTGATTGATGGCGACGGTACGCCGGAAGCCACTGCGTTCTACATCCACGCCCAACTGCACCAGCAGCAGCCACGCATCAAGGCGGCGTTCCATACCCATATGCCCAATGCCACTGCGCTGTGCCTGCTGCAAGGCCCACCGCTACTGTGGCTGGGGCAGACCGCGTTGAAGTTCTACGGGCGCACGGCGGTGGATGAGCACTACAACGGCCTGGCCCTGGACAACCGTGAAGGCCAGCGCATTGCAGCGGAATTGGGCGACGCCGACGTATTGTTCCTCAAAAACCACGGCGTGATGGTAACCGCGCCCAACATCGCCGAAGCCTGGGATGACTTGTATTACCTGGAACGTGCCGCCCAGGTACAACTCAAGGCCATGGCCTGCGGCGGGGTGCTAAAACCGATCGATCCACAGGTGGCAAAGTTGGCCTCCTCACAGATGCGCGAAGGTGATCCGGCCAGCGCGCGGGCCCATCTGGACAGTGCGATGCGCCGATTGAAGTTGCGCGGTTCGCATTTTGATCGATAGGTGCGAGCCCGCCCCAATGAAAACGCCGCATCCTGTCAGACAGAATGCGGCATCGGGTTTCAGGCCGTGGGCTTGAGGGGCCTATTTCATTGAGCATTGGCCTTGGCCGCATCGTTGATGATTGCCACCACTCGCGCGGGGTTGGAGACCATCACCACGTGGGAGGCGCCTTTGATGTCGATGGTTTCCTTGGAGCCGGCACGGTCCGCCATGAATTTAAGCGCAGCCTCGGGAATATTTTTGTCGGCTGAACCGTATATGAAGTAGGACGGCAGTTTTTTCCACGCCGGATCACCCGATGGTTCCTTCAGTGCGGCCTCGGTAATCGGACGCTGACCGGCAGCCATCAGTTGTGCGTCCTTCGGCGCAACGTCGGCGGCGAACTGGCTGTTGAACTTGTCCTGCTGGATATACAGGTCGGTCACGCCGTCCCCGGACACCACCGGTTTGTCCAGGGTCGGCCCCAGGGTGCCGCCCGGATAGCGGCCAGACAGTTCAAAGGCGGTCTCGCCCTTTTCCGGGGCGAAGGCGGCGACATACACCAGGGCCTTGACCTTGTCGCTGCCGTGTACGGCATTAGTGATCACCGAACCACCGTAGGAATGGCCAACCAGGATCACCGGGCCGGGGGTGTGTTCGACGATATCGGCCACATAGTCAGAGTCGGTCTTCACGCTGCGCAGCGGGTTGGCCACAGCAACCACCGGATAACCTTCGGCCTTGAGCCCGGCGATCACGCCGTTCCAGCTGGAGGCGTCTGCGAAGGCGCCATGCACCAGCACCACGGTGGCTTTCTGGGTATCGGCGAAGCTGGCAGAGGCAGCGCCAAGGGCGAGTGCGCCGGTGAACAGGGCGGCGGCAACACGGGAGAACTTGAAGGTTTTCATGGGCATTTGCTCCGTTGGGTTAGGCGCTCAAGGCGTTGAACGTGGAGCCATGATGCCGAAACCGAATTTACAAATGGAGGCTATTAGTCGACGATATGGCGCAGATCGTCTAAACAGATTATTTACACTCAGGTGAGTCATGGATCGTTTGTCCACCCTGCTCGTGCACTTCGGCATCGGTGCCGATACCTTCCACAGTGGCCCGCTGCGCGGCGCCATCGACACCCGGGACCTGCAGCAACGCGGCCGGGTTTACCTGCTCAAGGAAGGCCAGGCCACCCTGGACATGCCCGACGGGCCGTTGCGCATTCCCAAGCCCAGCCTGGTGCTGGTGCCCCGCCCGCTGCCTCATCGGCTACTGGCGAGCGCGGAGGACGGCGCCCAGGTGGTTGCCGCCTCATTGCGCTTCGACGGCGGCCTGGACAACCCGTTGTCAGTAGCCTTGACCGACACCATCGTCATGCCCCTCGACCAGATTCCGATGATTGCCGGCACCCTCGACTGGTTGTTCAGCGAAGCCTTCGCCGAGCATTGTGGCCGCGAAGCGGTGATGAACCGCCTGTTCGAATTGATGGTGATCCAGTTCCTGCGCCACATGATGGCCGAGCACAGCATGACCACAGGGATGATGTCGGGCCTGGCCGACCTGCGTCTGGCGCGGGCCATGACCTTGCTGCACAACCATCCGGAACGCCCGTGGACCGTGCAGGAAATGGCCGTGGAGTCGAACATGTCCCGCGCCAGCTTCGCCGCGTACTTTCACAAAGTCGTCGGCCAGACCCCGGCCGACTATGTGCTGAGCTGGCGCGTTAGCCTGGCGCAGAAACGCCTGCGCGAAGGCCGGCCCATCGCGCTGATTGCCGATGAAGTGGGCTATGAAAGCCCATCGGCGCTGGCCAGGGCGTTTCGACGCAAGATCGGCACCAGCCCGCGGGAGTGGGTGCAGCAGCAGTGATTTCAAGGACTTGGCACACCAGGCCGATGCATTGCACAGCTAGAGAATCAGATACTGCGGGGGCACGTCGCCCTTCACATAAAATACCTCCTGCTCGTTGAGCTGAACTTTATCGATAGCCTGGAGCAAGGTCGCCTTGGTTATTTTCCCTTCCCTCACCAGGCGCTCCCCATCTTTAAGGATGATATCGGGCACGGTTCGAAACGCGGAGGGGTCTTGGGTGGTGTCCACAGTGTAAACCGGCACTTTGTTGTTGTTGGTGGAGTACTGCCTGGCGAAACTTTCTGCCTTCATCTCACGGGTACTGAAGGACATGACCTCGCCATTGCTGCCGCCCTGGCGTGCCGTGTGTTTGATAATTGCCGCCAGGTAGTCATCACCCGACGTTGTTGTGCCTGCGGCACGACGCAGGCCGGTAACAGATGGATTTTCGGTCCCGGTGTGAGCCCGATAGATCCTGGCAGGTACGGGAAAATTCTCAGCCTGGAGTTGGGCGACAGACGTGATCCCGGGCGTTGCCCCAGGCGTCTCGTTACGCTGTTTCAGCAGGTTTTCCAGGAAGCCCGTCGAGCCACCGCCGCTTGCGGATGCCTGCGGCGCGGCCGATTTTGAACTGCTGCCACCTCCGCCACTGACACCTCTGCGTACCCAGCCCCCCGTATTGTCTGGCTTGGCAATGATGCCGCTGCTGACCAATCGGGCCGGATCATTCGGGTCTTTGACTCGCAGCAGGTAGTGCTCACCATCGCCCGCATCCGGCGTCTCAGCTGCGAAGTAACGATTTTCTCCCTGGAACGAAACGCTTCTGAAACCCGGGTATTGGGGCGTTGCAGAAGGGGCTGCCGGTGAGGGCTCCTCAACCTCAGTGACAGGCGTATTTTCAGTCGGCGTGTTCACTTCAGCCGTCTTGGAACCCGGCAATGATCCTGCGGGTTTACCGGGCGACCCAGGCATCGGCAGGTTTTTCCTGGCCGGACTGTCCGGTTTCAAGCCCAGCGCATCGCCCAGGTCGCGAACTTCCTGGTCCGTCATCGGCTCATTGTGAATAGCCTTCGTCAATAGCGTCGCGAGCCCCCGGGCTTGACCATAAACAGGCACAAAGCCCTGGGCGACGTCACCCACGCCCTTGAGCACGCCGTCCATGGTCGGCTTATCGACACCGAATACGTTGCCGATCTGGTTGTTTTTGTTCAGGTCCAACAGGAGTGCGCTGAAAGGGTTATCGAAGTAGCGTTCAACGGTATCAGCGGTATTTTGGTTGACGCCGAACACCTGCAACGCTTCACCCAAGCCGGAAAATGGGTGCTCAAGGTGATTGAGCAGCTCATCGTAGAACCCGCGAATATCATTGGCGCCCACGTTGTCGAGGGACTGATTGGTAACCTTTTGCTTGAACGCTTGTTCCGAAAGAGGCACCAGCGGCCGGCCGCTGTTCACGCCGTTGTTCAAGAAATAGAAATTGCCTTTGTCACCATCGCCCAACAAATTCCCATAGGCGTCAAACTGGAAATAGACTTTTTCACCGTCCGGCCGCAGACCGGAATACAGCACACGTCCCTCTGGCGACTCACGCTCCGTTTTAAGGTTGCTCAACCCATTGACCGACACCGGTGGTGCCGATGCACCTTTGTCCAGGCGGCCAAAGATATCGCTGTGTTCATTGGCAAAGGGCCCGACCACGGCATTGATGTCGTTGTTTTTGAACTGGGCCATCGTGTCGAGGACGCTTTGCGTCCTGCCTGGGTATCCGCTTTCTGCGAAGTGCTTGGCGAATGCCTCCAAGCGTTGGGGATCACCCGCGAGGGTTTTCAACCAGGTGTTCATTTCTTCGCGAGTGTTGAACGCTTGAAAGGAGCCACCATCTTTTTCCGGCACATACAGCACGATATTCGGGCCATCGGGCACCGGGGGTACACGCTGTATGAAGAGAATGTCGTTCGCCTGGATGCCATTGACCGCGAATGTCTTGACCTGCACTTTGGGCAAGGTCGCTTTACCCGGGTACAACACGGCATCGACCATGGCATTGGCATCAGGCGCGAGGCGGCCGTTGTTCAGGTCGCTTGTCACGCGCTCGCTGAACGCGGCCTTGTGATCACTGTACACGTGCGGATCAGCGTTTTTTTGCGACCGTTTTTCCCGCACTGAGACACTGTTTGCCGTAGCGCTGGATTGGCTGGAGGATGTGATGAGCATAAATGGCCAAGGTAAAGGAGTGGGTTGTCGGCGCGGGAATAATCCATGGCCGTTGTCCTCCCTTGTGTGATCCTGACGTACGAATTTGTTCCAGCACTTCTCAATTCCGAATGTGTCCAGCCTCGCCTACGACTACGGGTCCAGCACTCCGCCGCTGTAGCTGTCGGACAGGCGCGTACCGGTGAACTTCGCTACCACTGCCCCCTGCGCCACCAGGCGTTCACGGTGACGGGTCACCATGCGCCCCGCTTGTACGGCGTGCAGGATCACTTCGGAATGGGCGTCGCCAGGACGCCCGATTATCCGTGCGAAGCACTCGCCCTCTTGCACCTGATCGCCGAGGTTTTTCTCGAACACCAGCACCCCGGCGCAGAGCGCCAGAGCGGTTTCCATACACCCCATGTCGACCACTTCGCCTTGCCACTCGGCGATGACAGCCACTTCATCGATCACACCATTGATGCACAACCATGCCCAGATTCCATCGGCGTCCTGCTTGGCCAGCACGTCGCTGACATCCGCCTGGCCGCGCAACTCGACAGTGGCGGCCAAGCGCGGCGTTCCGTGGTGAATGATGGCTTCTTCAAACGCGCCATCGCCGCCCTCGTCCCACACGATCACCACCTCGGCCTGCAGCGCCGCCGCCAACGCCAGACCTTGTTCCGGCCAGAAGCTGCGGTGGATATACAGGTACGGCAGCGCTTCATCGTCAGTGTGCAGGTCCAGCACCAAGTCGGCGTCCTGCGCCAGTTGCACCAGGTTTTTTTGCCACTGCGCGAAGTTGTTGGCCGGGCGTGCCTGGGCCAGCGAATGGTCGAAGCCACGGTTGAAATTCTGCCCGGTGGCCTCGTGAAAACGCCCGAGCAATTTGCCCTGGCGAAACTGACCGATGCCAAACGGATTGGCTTGCGGCACCACCGTCACGGTGCCGCGCAAACGCCCTTGGTCCTGGCACGCCTGCAAACGTGGCAGCAGTTGGTGCAACACCAACATCCCGGCGATCTCATCGGCATGCACGCCCGCTTGCAGGTGCACCCAGGGGCCGCTGCCATCGCCTTCGAACCGCCAGGCGCCGATGTGCAACAGGTTGCCGGCATCGCCCGCCACTTGCCACGAAAGGTCTTTTGCCATGCCTTGCCCTCCTCTGATGATTTAAACGGTAGAGATTGAACAGATGTTCAACTAACCTTGGCACTCTGGTGTTTCTTCAAGGGCATTCCCGTGACCGTCGACCCTCCCAAACTGCGCCGTGCCGACCCCGATGAACGCCGGGACCTGTTGATTGCCGCGACCCTCACCAGCCTCGCCCGCGATGGCCATGCGGGGATTTCCGTACGGCGTATCGCCGCCGAGGCCGGCGTGTCGGTGGGCTTGCTCAACCACCATTTCGGCAGCATCGATGCGTTGATCGCCGAGACCTACCACAAGCTGGCCAACGAGCTGACCACCGCCCTGTGGGCGCAAGTGGAACCCGTCGAAGGCGCCGCCGCGCGCCTGGACGCGTTTCTCAGTGCATCCTTTTCGCCCCGGGTGATGGACCCGGACCTGCTCGGTGTATGGGTGGTGTTCTGGAGCCTGATCCGCCACTCGCCCCACGTGAACCAGTCCCACGAAAACAGCTACCGCGCCTACCTGGCATTGATCCAGCAATTGCTAGACGACCTCGCCCGCAGCGAGCAGTTGATCATCCATGACAGCCACCTCGCGGCCATCGGCCTATCGGCGATGCTCGACGGGCTGTGGCTCGAGGGGTGTCTCAACCCCGGTACCTTCAGCCCCGCCAACGGGCTGCACATCTGTCGCTGCTGGGTACAGGGGTTGCGTCACGGAGCATTCGGCGCCGACCACGTCTTGTGATTCGGGGTGGCGTGCACTGAGCATGGCCAGGGTGCCGCTGACGGCGATCAAGACCGCGCCGATGATCAGCGAGGCGTCCATCGAGGTGCCCCAGATCAGGCTCGACAACAGAAACGCCCAGATCAGCCCGGTGTATTCGAACGGTGCCAGCAAGGTCGCCGTGGCGCGCCGGAAGCTGGCAAACAACAGGAACTGACCGATACCGCCGACCAACCCCGCCGCGAGCATGCCCAGCCAGGACGGTGTGGGCGCGGGGGTGTGGGTCCAGGGCAAGGTCACGGCCATGCAGATCACGAATACCACGTTGGTGATCAGCATCTGCTCCAGCACCGAGGTGGTCGGGTCGACCTGGCGCAATTGGATGTACGTGAACGCCCAGCACAACGCGGCGGCCAGCGTCAGGGCAATCGGCAAGGGATCGACCATGTTGCTTGGGCGACATGCGATCATCACGCCGACAAAGCCGATGATCAGCGAGATCCACTGGCCGCGACTGGCGCGCTCCTTGAGGATCAACGCCGCCAGCAAGGTGACCATGATCGGCGCCGAGAAATACAAGGTGGTCATTTCCGCCAGGGTCAGGTCCTTGGCGGCGGTGTAATACAGCAACCACGCCAGCAACGACAGCAACCCGCGCACGACCAGCAACTTTCGGCTGACCGAGGTCCAGGCGCGGCGCAGCAAACCCATTCGTCCAGCGATCACGCACGCGGCAACCACCACCAGGCTGCGCCAGAACAGGATGGTGAACACCGAATAATCGGCCACCAGCCACTTGATCACCGCGTCCTGCAACGCCAAGAACGCATAGGCCAGGGAGCACAGGGCAATCCCTTGCAGCGAACGGTCCTTGTTCATCCCGCCGACCTGCGCAGCGGCGTGCCACGCCGTTCGGCAATGGCATAGACGCCTTCGATCAGGAACGTCAGGCACAGGTACACCCCGGCCACCAACAGCAGCGGTTGATAGATTTGCAGGGTTTGCGCACGCACCACGTTCGCCGCGCCGAGCAGGTCCACCACGGCAATCGTCGACGCCAGCGCGGTGGACTTGAGCAGCATCACCGTTTCACCGGCCAGGGTCGGCAGCAACAAACGCATCGCCCGTGGCAGGCGCACCCGTAGCAAGGCCTGGCGCGGCGTCATGCCGAATGCCGAGGCAGCTTCCATCTCACCCTTGGGCACCGCCAGCAGGCCACCGCGAATCACCTCCCCCACATAGGCGCCCACCGACAGCACCAGGGCAAACACGATGTACCAGTAGCCGTCGCGCAGGAACGGCCACAGGAAGCTGCCGCGAATCATCGGGAACTGGGCGAACAAACTGCCCAGGCCGTAATAGAAAATGTAGATCTGGATCAGCAACGGCGTGCCCCGCAGCACGCTGGTGTAGGCCAGGGCGCTGCGGGCCAGCCACTTGCGCCGCGACAAGCGCGCCAGCGCCACCAGCACCGCCAGGGCAAAGCCGAGCACCGCCGAAATCACCAGCAGCGACAAGGTGGTCTGCAAGCCTTTGGCGATCAACCCCGCGTAGTAACTTATCCACTCAGGCATGGGCCCCTCACTCGACAACCGGCATCCAGCGACGAATACGTCGCTCCAGGCGCCCGGACAGGTAGTTGGAAGCCAGCGTCACCAGGTAATACAAGGCGGCGGCCGTGAGGTAGAACAGCAGGTATTGGCGGGTGGAACCCGCCGCCTGCTTGGCGGTGTAGAGCAACTCGTTGGTGCCGACCACGCTGATCAGGGCACTGTCCTTGATCAGGTTGATCCACAGGTTGGACATGCCCGCCAAGGCGAACGGTGCCATGATCGGCAACGTCACCCGACGGAACAGGCCAAAGCCGCTCAAGCCAAAGGCCCGCGCCGCTTCGATCTGGCCATGGGGAATGGCCAGGATCGCCGCGCGGAAAATCTCCGAGGCATACGCGCCCTGCACCAACCCCAACACCAAAATTGCCACCAACGGCCCGCTGATATTCAGCTGCTCGAAGCCCAGGCTGACGATCAACGCATTCAGGCCCATGGCACCGGCGTAATACAACAGCAGGATCAGCAGCAGTTCCGGCACCGCCCGAAACACCGTGGTGTAGCCGCGCATCAGCAGTGCAATCGGGCGTGGAGCGCTGAGTTTGGCGCACGCCACCACCAGCCCGATCAACAACCCCACGGCAAAGGAGCCGGCGGAGATTTGCAGGGTCATCCATAACCCCTTGAGCAGCGCGTTACCCCATCCTTGTTCGCCGAAGCTTAAGAGGTCGAACATTATTCGCTCTTCTGGGCGATTTGCGGGTAGGGGCTGTCACAGGTCTTGCTGACATAGGCCGGGGTATCGCCGCGCTTGCACGGGCTGACCGACAGGCCGAAGTAGTGCTGGGACAGGTCGTCATAGTCCTTGCTCACCAGCAGTTCGCCGATGGCCTTGTCCAGGCGCGCCTTGAGCGCGGTGTCTTCCTTGCGCAACCCGGCACCGACGCCACGGCCGATGATTGGGTCATAGGGCACGCTGGCGATGTGGGCCAGGCCACTGGCTTCCGGGGTCTTGACCATCATCGCGATGGCGGTGTCGTCGGCCATCATGTAGTCGATGCGCCCGGCGATCAGGTCGGCGTTGGCCGATTCCTGGGTGTCGTAGTACTTCAGGTCGGCGATGTTCTCGTAGTACTTCTTCAGGTAGTTGGCGCTGACCGTGGAGATCTGCACGCCAATCAACTTGCCCTTCAGGCCTTCAGGCGTGATGTCCACGGTGGCGCCCTTGGGCCCGGCCACGCCCAGCAGCGAGTCGTAATAGGCGCGGCTGAAGGCGATCTGTTTTTCACGCTCGTCGGTCACCGACATCGACGAGAAAATCACGTCGATCTTCTTGGCCAGCAGCGACGGAATGATGCCGTCCCACGCCACTTCCTTGATCTGGCACTCGGCTTTCATGCCTTCGCACAGCTTGTGGATCAGGTCCACTTCAAACCCGGACCACTGGCCATTGCCGCCTTTTACCGTGAACGGCGGGTAAGGTTCGGCCGCCACCGCGAACACGATGGGTTTTTCCGCCGCCCAGGTAAAACCTGCGGCCAGCATCAACACTGCACTGCCCAACCACGTTGCCATGCGTTTGCATTTCATGAGTTGCCCCGTCTTTTTATGGAGTTAGCGAGTTTGATGCGCGTTGACGAACTGCCGGCAACGCTCACTGCGTGGGTCGATAAACACCGAGTCCGGCGAGCCGGTCTCCTCGATCATGCCTTGGTGCAGAAAAGCCACTTTGGACGACACATCCCGGGCGAAGGCCATTTCATGGGTGACCAGGATCATGGTGCGGCCTTCTTCGGCCAGGGAGCGGATAACGCGCAACACTTCGCCCACCAGTTCCGGGTCGAGGGCCGAAGTGGGTTCATCGAACAGCATGACTTTGGGGCGCATGGCCAGTGCACGGGCAATCGCCACGCGCTGCTGCTGCCCACCGGAGAGAAACGCCGGGTATTCGTTGCGCTTGGCGGCCAAGCCAACCCGGTCGAGCAAGGCTTCGGCACGCTCGATGGCTTCGGCCCGGCTTTCGCGCAGCACCTGGGTGGGCGCCTCGATCAGGTTTTCGAGCACGGTGCGATGGGGCCACAGGTTGAAGTTCTGGAACACCATGCCCAGGGTCGAGCGTATGCGCACCAACTGTTTGGCATCCGCCACCAGCGGCGCACCGGGCCTGCCGTAGTTGAGCTTGATGCTTTCACCGTCCACGTGAATGCTGCCCTGGTCGGGCACTTCGAGCATGTTGATGCAGCGCAGCAAGGTACTTTTGCCCGAGCCACTGGCGCCGATCAGCGAGATCACATCGCCTTCGTGTGCGGTCAGGGAAATGCCCTTGAGCACTTCGATATTGCCGAAGCGCTTATGCAGGTCGACCACCTCGATCATCTTTTTGACGTCGGCCGGTTGCACCACTTCAATCGTTGCGACGGGTGCCGGCGCGATCCGTGGCTCGCCCGCCAGTTGGCCCACAAAGCCGGCAATACGCTGGCAGGCCTCGGCCAGGCGCTCATCGCCCAGGGTGAACGACAGGCGCACGAAACCTTGGGCAGGCTCACCAAAGGCCGCCGCATCGAGCACCGAAACCCCGGCCTCACGGAACAATCGCCAGGCAAAATCCAGCGAACTCAAGCCCGTGCCGCGCACATCCACCAGTACAAACATCCCGGCCTGTGGCGCCTGCACCTTGATCCCTGGGCAAGCGCTCAGGCCCGCCACCACCAGGTCACGTCGGCGCCGGTAGATCTCGCGCATGCCCACGGTCACTTCATCATGGGCCAGTACGGCGGCTGCAGCGGCTTCCATGACAAACCCGGGCAGGCCATAGAGCATGCTCAGCACCAGGGTTTCGGCATGGGCGATCATCGGCGGTGCGGCGATGATCCAGCCGATACGCCAGCCTGTCATCGCGTGGGACTTGGACAGGCTGCCAATCACGATGCAGCGGTCTTCCATGCCAGCCAGCGCGGCGAGGCTGTGGTACTGGCCGTCGAACACCAGGCTTTCGTAGACCTCATCCACCACCACCCACAGGTCATGGGCGATGGCCAGGTCGGCAATCACTTGCAGTTCCTGGGGGTTGAGCACCACGCCGGTGGGGTTGTTCGGGTTGGAAAAGAAGATCGCCCGGGTGCGTGGGGTAATGGCAGCGGCGAGTGCCAGCGGGTCCAGGCGAAACCCCGACTCCGGCGAACAGGGCACCCGCACCAGCGTCGCCCCACTGGCCTTGAGCGTGGCTTCGTAAGTGACGTACATCGGGTCGAGCACCAGCACTTCATCCCCGGCCTGCAACAGGCACAGGGAGCTGATGAACAGTGCGTTCTGGGCGCCGGGCACGATGATCACGTTATCGGCCGCCAACGAGCGGCCCAGCGTCTGGCTGTAGCGCCGTGCCACGGCATCGCGCAAGGACGTGCGGCCGGGGATTTCGGTGTAGTGGGTGTCGCCGTCGCGCAGTGCGCTGACGGCCGCGTCGGTGATGAACGAAGGCGTGGCGAAATCGGGGTCGCCGACGCTGAGGATGATGATGTCTTCGCCCTGGCTGGCAGCGTGGAACGCGGCGTGGTGGATGTCCCAGGCGGCGACGCCCTGCCCTGCAATTCGTTCGACGAAGGGGGAAAACCGCATGCCAGAGCCTCTCGTTCAAGAAGAAAAAGCGCGAACCCGTTTGTGCGCAAACGGGTGGATGCGGTCAACATAGTTCAAACTGAACAGTCGTTCAATGGCTAAATCTGAGGGGGTGTCGTTTATCGAGCAAAGAGGTCGTGAATGAAAAATTTCCGAAAGGTGGGATTCAAATGTGGGAGCGGGCTTGCTCGCGAATGCGGAGTGTCAATCACTGAATATGCTGACTGACCCACCGTATTCGCGGGCAAGCCCGCTCCCACAGGGGATTAGCGGTGTATCCGATTTCTCGGCAGGACGCAGATCCAATTGTGGGAGCTGGCTTGCCTGCGATGGCGGTGGGCCAGCTGGCAGGTGTGTCGACTGACACTCCGCATTCGCGGGCAAGCCCTCTCCCACAGGGGATTAGCGGTGTATCCGATTTCTCGGCAGGACGCAGATCAAAATGTGGGAGCTGGCTTGCCTGCGATGGCGGTGGATCAGCCAATGAATGGGTTGACTGACACTCCGCCATCGCGGGCAAGCCCGGCTCCCACAGTTGTGCTGTGTTTGTCTTCAGTGATCAGCGGGCCTTCAGGCCGATGGTGCCGGCGGACTGGTCGTACAGCACCGCGTTATCGAAATACGTCAGCAAGCCGGCATTGATCCCATGGAAGTTGTGTTCGCCCTGGGCGGTGATGTAGCGCACATAGCGCCCACCGCCGTTGTCCACCTTGAAGTGCTGGCCCATCTGGCTGCCGTCCCCCAGGGCCAGGCTGAAATGCGCCGGGGTGCCCACCGGCCAGTTGGCTTGCAGCGCATCGGCATAGATATGAAAACCCGCCGCGCCGGTGTCCAGGATGCTGTCGCCGCACACCTGTTGGTGAGTGTCCAGGCGCTGCAGGCAACCCTGCACGCCGTGGTCTTTCCAGTAGACGCTGGTATCACCGGGCTTCACTGAAAAGCGTTGCAGGCTGAGGAGGCGGAAACCCTGGGTCTCCGGCGCCGTGGGGTTGATGATCAACTGCCCGGTGCTCTGCCCGGGCCGTGGCAGCACCACCAACCAGCGGCCGCCCATGGCCACCAATGGGTTACTTGCCGGATTGCGCAACATGCCGACGCCCATGATCGCCTTGAAGCCCTCGCCCCGCTCGGGATTGCCGCCCATGAGGAAGTCCTTGGCGGACACTTTAGAGGCCGGGCATTTAGGCCGCGCATCGCTGCAACTGATGCTGTCGACCAACTGCATCGGCACGTGTGCCGTGGCGTTGCCCAGGCTGACCGTGGCCATCGCCAGCTTGCCATTCAGGCGCACGCCGCTGCCGTATTGAATCGCCGCCGGGACGTTCTGCGCCACGGCATCCTGGGGTTTCAACACCCCAGGCAGCACGCGCAGCCCGACCGAGCCGGTGTCGAACTGGGTTTCCACCGGAGTGCCGCCAATCTTCAAGGTGACGCTGTAGCGCAAATCACCATTGGCCATGGTGGCGCTGTGGATCGGGATCACTTCGCGGGTGGCCGCCTGGGCCACACCAACAGACAAGAACAGGCAAGCCAACACAGTCAAGCGCATGGAAGTAGGTCCGAATCAGGTCAAAGGGGGCTTACAACTGGGTCATCAGGTCACAGCGATAGTCTTGCAGTTCACCGGCCGAACCCATGTTCAGTTCGGTGAGCGCCAGGTGCGTGCTCAACAGCACAAAGCTGCCGTCGGCGCGGGGCGTCATCAGCAAACTGTAGTGGCTCATCGAGCTGCCCTGGGCCTCGACGTAGTCGTGCAACAGCGCCATGGGGTCGAGCAGCTCGGCGTCGGCTGCCGACAGCGTGCGCGCACTGTAGGTGTGCCCCATCAGCGGCCTCGGCAACACCTGCCACTGTTCACCCAGCGCTTTGCCCTGCTGGCTCAAGGCGACAAACACCTCGGGGCGCAGGCAAGCGATGTGCACGTGCAACTGGTTCTGCGAGCGACCAAAACGCGAGTTGATGGCCACGGAAACGAAGGCGTCGGGGATCGGCTTTTTCAGGCCGTCGGACAACACTGCACGGTGCTTCCAGGCCTGGGCGAAGTAATGCGGCAGCAACTGGCGCCCCAACGCAGGGTCTTCAATGCCGGTGACTTTATCCACGGGAATCAGCAGGTCATGCAACGGCCCATTGCGGTCTTTATACAGCGTATAACCACGGTCCAGGTCCACCGCCAGGCAAGGGTCGGGCTTGTGCTGCTGTTGCTGGTCGGGAACGCATTGCTGGCTGACGATGTGCCACAAGGCATTGGGGTCACCGCGCCATTTCAGGGCGCCTGCCACTAACAGCCCACAGAGCAAACCACCAGCGATCGTGAATAGGGTGCCGCGCTTCATGCAAAAACCTCAACGTACGGGGATGTCATTTTTTGTTGTCGCTGACATCCCTGTCGTAAGGGTTAACGCTTGGCGGGGGCCATAAATTCCGGCCCGATCGGATCTTTTATCGTGCTGGCCAGAATACGGTCGATATGTGTCAGGTCATCGGCGGTCAAATGCCAGCCAAACGCCTCTTCATAGCCCTTGAGTTGCTCCGGCCGGCGTGCGCCCCACAGGGCAACGGTGGGGCCTTGATCCAGCACCCAGCGCAGCGCCAGCGCCAATATTGACTTGCCGTGGCACTCGCGGGCATATACCTCCAGCGCGCCGACGGCGGCCAGGTATTGCTCGAAACGCGGCGCCTTGAATTTGGGGTCGATCCTGCGCACATCGTCGCCCCCGAAGCTGGTGGCCGAATGCATGCTGCCGGTCAGCAACCCCCGGCACAGCGAGCCATAGGCCAATACCACCAGCCCGTGGTTCCTGGCATACGGCAGGATGTCGCTGTCGATGGCGCGCTCGAACAGGTTGTAGGGCGGCTGCACAGTGGCCAGCGCGGTGTAGCGGCTGAAGTCATCCATCTGCGCCGGTGAATAGTTGCTCACCCCCACGGCGAGGATCTTGCCCTCACGGCGCAAACGCTCCAGTTCATCGGCGGTTTCTTCCTGGGCCACCAAGGGGTCGGGCCAGTGGATCTGGTACAGGTCGATGTAGTCGGTTTCCAGGCGCACCAAAGAATCTTCGATTTCCTTGCGGATGCGCTGGGCGGTGGCATTGCGGCGTGTGGTGCCGTCATCCCACTGCAGACCGGCTTTGGTGGCGATCACCGCGGTATGGCGTACGCCGCGCAGGGCCTTGCCGATCAACTCTTCGGACAAACCGAAGCCATACACCGGCGCTGTGTCGATCAAGTTGATGCCACTGGCCAGGGCATGCCGGATAGTCTTGATGGACAGTTCATTGTCCGAGCCACCCCACAGTCGGCCACCCATGGCCCAGGTACCGAGGGCGATCCTTGACACAGCCTTTTCGATACCGGGGATCTTGAGGGTTTCGATACTCATAAAAAATCACGCTGCCCATAGCAATACTTTGAAAAGCAATTACTCTAGGTCATCCCTGATTGAATAGGGCTCAACGCCGCATACAACCGAATTCTCCTAAAAAAGTCTTGATATGGCCGCTTTTAACCGCTCCGAACTCGCCGATCTCAATGTGTTCATGGCCATTATCCGGCGTCGCAGTTTCCGCCACGCCGCCCATGAACTGGGGGTGACCACCTCGGCGTTGAGCCACACCATGCGCAACCTCGAAACGCGCCTGGGCGTGAAATTGCTCTACCGCAGCAGCCGCGCCGTCGAACCCACCGACGCGGGCAACCTGCTCGCGGAAAAACTCAGCCAGGGTTTCGCCACGATCCAGGACGGTCTAGACACTCTCGAGCTGTACCGCGAAGCACCGATCGGCCGCCTGCGCCTCAACGTGCCTCGCGACGCGGCGGTGTTGCTGCTTGCGCCGATTCTCGGCGAATTCACCCAAGCCTACCCGCAACTGCGCCTGGACCTGATCGTGCAGGACCAGATGATCGACATCATCGCCGAGGGCTACGACGCCGGTATCCGCTACGGCGCCACGGTGCCCCAGGACATGGTCGCCGTACCGCTGACCGGTGAATTGCGCTGGATCATGGTCGCCTCCCCCGCTTACCTCGCCCGCCGTGGCGCGCCAAAAGAGCCCAAGGACCTGCTGCAACACGCGTGCATTCGCATGTACCTCGGTGACAAGACCACTTACAAGTGGGAACTGGGCAACGGCGCGCGCCAGCAACGCATCGACGTGCCGGGGCATTTCAGCGCAGCCGACACCGAGACCATCGTCCATGCGGCGCTGCAAGGGGTGGGGATTGCCAACTGCCTGTCCAACCGCGTTGAGCAGGAACTGAAGGACGGTCGCCTGGTGGAAGTGATGCCCGATTGGGCTTGCCTGGGTGAGCCGTTGTGCATGTACTACCCCAGCCGACGTCAATCGCAGCCGGGGTTGCGGCAGTTGATGGACATGATCCGTATGAAAACCATTGGATCGCAGTTGATCGAGTCCTAGTCAGCCGGCGGGGATAAATACAGCAACGAAAAACCGGCCCGCGAGCGGAATCATCAGGGACGTTTGTGACACGCAAGTTGATCGCACGGCAGACCATGCCGCCAACTGCCCATCACACGACGAGCCAATCCCTGATGATCAATCCAAGCACCGTCAATACCCGCTACACCTTGCCCACCGATGCATCTCAAGCGAGTTCCACGAGGCGACAACGTGCGACGGGTGAATCCTCTGACCTCGACACTTACGCCCCCAATTCCCGTGTCGAAGGCGACAGTGAGCTGGCAGCGCTGTATCGCATCGCACTGGCGAAGACCGCCGGCCCCTCGGCCCCCCAATCAAACCTCAGGCTCGACGCCATTCCAGCCAGCTCGACCTTCGGCCAATGGTGGAGCCAGCTGGGCCAAGCGTTTCAGTCGCCCGACGTGCAACAGTGGATGCAGGAACGCGGCATAAAACCCGACTCGATCAAAATCAACCCGGCCTCCGGCCAGATATCTTTTTCGCTTAAAACAGGCACTGGGCGGGAGGTCCATACACTGGGGCTCGACAACCCGGGCTGGGCAGCGGTCAGCGGGCCGATTCTGAATGCAGGCCGAATCATCGTTTCGGGATACGCCTTCACCACGTTTGCTCCGCCGCTGTCTTCCGAGGCCAACAGCGCGCCCTTCAACCTTGTGCAGCGTTTTTACAAAGAGCCCGAGCTCTTGTCCCCCGACGCAATCAAGCAACGCGTGGCCGAACTGCTGCGAGACAAGACCTTCGTCGAACTGACACCGCCGACCTTTACCGGGTTGCACACCCGTCGCAGTGAAGATCGACTGGAAGAGCAACAGGCGCAGTTGGCCGATATCCGCAACCGCTACCAGGCTGCTTTCGACTTGCAGCACCTCGCCAACTTTGTCAGGGAGGGCAGCCGGGAAGAGTCGGAAATAGCCCACGAACTCGACACCCGAGTTGTCTATGTCGACAGCGCCAGTACCTACATGCCTTCGATGGCAGGCAAGCACAACAGCGTGAGCCTGAAGCAGTTCGTTGAGGACCATGGCTGGAAAATCCCCACCACGCTTGATCAGTTGGACAACCTGGTCACTGCGTTGATGACCCCTGCCCCCAAGGCGCCGGCCAACGGTAACTACGGCGGAGCACGTGCCTGGCCCGAGCCATTGGATGCCGCGAGCGAGCAACAATTGAGAGGCGATATCCTTCAGGGCAAGGTCGGCGATATTGATTTTCGCCCGTCCAGCAGCGTTCTGGAGTATTTGCTGGAGGGGCATCCGGCACAAACCGGTGATCCAAGGCGCTTGATTGACAGCTTGATCGAATCGCCCACAGGGCAGGCCGTGGGCCGGGCCATCCAGGCCCAGTTTGAGGCGCGCTCGGTCAAAGGCAGTGTCAATGACTGGTTGCTGGCGGCCCTGACGCTGGACCTCTCTGAATCGCCGGAGGCTGCTGCGGGCGCGGCGCAAACCCGTATCGCGGGCTATACGCTGTTGTCCGCGCAGAACTCGGGCAAGACCGCTGCGGCAGTGTTGAATGAGTTAACCAACGAACTGGCAAAGGGATCATCACCTGAACACGCCAGGATCCAAGCCACGCTGATGGTGTCCAGCCGGGCACTGGAATTTCTGGTCAAGGACATTCCACAAGATCTAGTCCTGGGCACTCACAGCTGGGTCAGTTTTTCCACCGCCGTTGCCCGTATAGAAGCGACTGCCCCCGGGGCGACCGCAACGATGAGCTACGCCCAAGTCATGACCCAGGCCAGCATCGCGCCCATCTCCGACGAAGAAGAACGTACTGAGTTTGTCGCCCAAAGCGCTGCGCTCAAGCAATGGGCCGTTGCCAACGGGTTGCCGTACCCGGTAACCGAGGCTGCAATGGGCAGCGTGCGCAAGGCGTTTGCAGCGCAGATCAGCGAACTCGCGAAAGCTTCGCACGCCTCCACGGCCGTGATGCCGACAGCCAGGGACATGGCACTGGAACGCCTGAAAAAGGCTTTGCCAGGCGTGGACCCGAAGCACTTCGAAGAAAAATGTATCCGTGTTGAGCCTTCCAACCGTTATTTCCCAGGGCCCTACTCAATCCTGGACCTGTATATCGATGGCCGGGGCATCCTGGGCGCACCGAGTTCTGCGGATAACTGGGGGGAAGCGGGCAGAGACCTGATACGCACTTACACATTCGGGCAGGTTGACCTGCCCGATGACGGCAGGCCGGGTGCCTGGGTCTCTTCGTCCAGTGCATTTAACGTCAATGACGTTTTACAAAAACTCAAACAACTGCCGGATCTATCCACTGAGTTCACTGAAGCATTCTCGGCTTATTCCGAGGCGATCAGGACAGCAACTGCCGCGCAAGTAAAAAACATGGTGGCAAAGCTGCCTTTGGCAGACCGTCAGAATTTTGAGTTCGGAGAAATCACCATTGCCAGGAAAACCCATTTCGAATGGGGCGGCAAACTCGCCAGTGAATACGACAAAGAGACTGAAGGGTGCGTGCTGATCAAGATCAAGCGCGATGGACAAATCCACACTTACCAGTTGGACCGCCTGAAAGGCCGCATCACTCGGCAGCCGGACGAAGGTGATTTCAAGACTGGCCAGCCCTACTACAAAGAATCCCGTCCATTCTACGAATACAAAGTAATCAAACCTGAAGGCCACTACCCAGCCGGGCTAACGGAAGAGTCCTCGAACGCGAGCGGTATTCCCGATAGCTTCGGCAGCGCAAGGACCGCCTACCTTGCGGACGCCGTTCTCCATGACATGGATATTCCCGGGCTGAAGAAGACAGCCAGGGGCCAGACAACCTTTGATACCGAAGTGCCAACCCACGAAAAAGCGGCGCAGATCGCCCTTAACCTCATCCCGTTCAGATCGGCGATCGTCAATTTTCAGAACGGCAAGATTGCCCAGGGGGTGGGTGATCTGTCGTGGGACATATTCGGCTTTCTCGTTGGTTTCGGGGCATCGATCAAAGGCGCGAAAGCAGCGGCAAGCGGGATTGGTGCTCTGGCCAGGGTCGGGCACAACCTCAAGATCCTGGGGCGCGCCACAGTTGGCGCGCTCAACCCGGTGAATGGGCTGGATAATCTGGCACGTGGTGTGGTGAATGGCGTGCGGCGGATTCCGGGAGTAGCGTACAACGGCTTCAAGCACTTACGCGGCTCATACCGCAGCGGCAACCTGTTGGACGTAGTTAAAAACCCGGACATTGCGCAGGGCACCTACAAATCCATCAATGCGACGCAGGACGTTGGATCCTTGGCTAAATACGATCCGGCCACCGGTAATTGGCATGCCTATGACCCGCGCACAAGCCAAGCGTATGGAAAGCCACTGGAGCAGTTCAGGGGCACCGCATCTTCGCTTGCCAGCAAAGATTCAAGTTTGTTAAACACAGGCCTTGCTCGTAATAACGTGATCCAGCTTGGCGGCACCATGCAAGAACTTAAAGTCATTGCTTCAGGCCTGCACACTTACGTCGATAATTATAAAGGCGTCAAACGCCTGAATATCATTGCGCACGGCGAAGGGCCTGATAGTGCCAATGATTTTTTGAAAAATGGCACTTTTTTGTACGCAGACGGCAAACCTCACGACGCCACGAGCCTCATCAGTTTGCTCAAGTCCAAAGGCATCAAGCCGGCAGACTACGATAACGTGCGGCTTATTTCGTGTTACGGCGCAGATGGTGGAGCTTCATCATTTGCCCAGCAGTTTCAGACGGCAATCAAAAAACCGGTAAAAGCTTTTGAAGGACCGGTTTACGCGAATGCGTCCCCGGAAAGGCTGGACGTGCTTCATGAACGCTTCGTGGAAAACGTTAAACGGTTTCACCCAAACCTGCCGCCGGATCAAATCCAGTTGCTTGCAGAATTGAGGTATAGCCAATTTCACGCGCGCAAGACGACGCAACACATTATTAAAAATGACGGAGCAAAGATACAGATTGCAATCGACCTTCCAAACGGCTCGAGTTCTACCAAACTAACCACCATCAACTACAAACCGCGGCATTTTACGTCCTGAAGACTGTCAGTAAACCTAAAGCGGCGACAACGAGACGTTGCCGTCCGCCAACGCCAAGTAACCGCTCACCACAACAGAGTACCAGGCACAACTCTGACACTCGTTCAACCTGCGCACGCTTCTTCGTCTGGTTCTAAGAGCGGCACCTCGGCATCATCCATCAACGACCCCGGGTCTTCATTGCCCGGGTCGTTGAGCTCCTCTTCACATTCTTCTTCCCGTTCTTCTGACATGACCGTCTCCCTAACCCCCTTGGGTATCGATATCGGCATCGGTTTCAGGCTTGGGCTCGCGCTCGGGCTTGAAGTCTGGACTGTAGTCGTTTTCCCGCGCCTTGGGGTCTTTGGCCTTGGGATCTTTCAGGGCCGGGTCTTTGGGGGCGTCTGCGCCCGTCGCGGGTTGTTTGTGCGTGCTCATGGTTCACCTCTGCAACGTTATTGCCTGCGTAAAGTTAAGGTCACGTTCCCGACGACGAAGTTCCATTTGTCTAGGACCCCGGGTTATCCACCTGGATGTAGAACGCGTAGGCCCCCAGCAATAGCCAGAACACCATGAACAGCCACGGCGCACGCATGGAAAACAGCAGCGACTTGCGATAGCCCTTGTGCGACGACTCGGTCTCACAGAACAGCGGCGAATCATCGTAAGCCAGGCCCATCACCGGCTCGCTGCGCAGCAGTTCGCTTTGCTTGTAGTGCCAGTGGTCGATGATTTCGTACGCCGCGCGAATTCCCGGCCAGGCATTCAATGAGCTGAGAATGCCGAGCATCACCAGGAACACCGGCACCACCAGCGTGAACAACTTGCCCCACTCCGGGTTGAGGTTGCCCATGCCGGATACGAATGCGATGACCAGGAACGATTGCGCCGTGAGGTAGGCGTCGGTGCGGTTGGCCAGGATGGTGGTTTCGTACTGGATCTCGCGGCGGTAGAAGTCCAGGCGGTCCTTGGGCGAGCCGAAGATCTTGGCGGTGTGTTCGCTGTGATCTGTCAATGCCGCTTCCGGCGTTTGGGGGGAAATGATTCTGGGCACGGCCGTGCTCCACACAGGTTCGAATCCCGTTAGAAGAAACGGGCCCGGGCGAAGTTCAAGTTAGTTGGTGCACTGGTGTGGTGCGTGCGATGCGCCGTTATGGATACCTGCAATGCACCCACTGTAGGAGCCGGCTTGCCGGCGATGGCGATCTCACGGCCGCCATCGCCGGCAAGCCGGGCTCCTACACAACCGATGTCACCCGCAAACCGGTAAACGACGCCTGAAACGCCGTTTCGGCACAAGCATTGCTTTATCCATTCATCTGCCCGGAAACAGGAGCATTCGTTACCCCCCGACCCAGAGCCCACCCCATAAGAAAGTAAGGACCAAGCCCAGTGGCACCCTCAGCCACGGGCTCATAAAAAATGCGGTTTTTAAAGCGGCAGTGCCACCCAGGCTTCCCTCGGCACTGACAAGGTACTGGAATGGCTCGATCTTTCTTTGACGAAATGAATGACGCGCAAGGCGTATGCCGCGCGCATTATCAGGATTTCTCCCGCTGGCTGGCCAATACGCCGCCGGAACTGCTGGCCCAGAGGCGCCGCGAAGCCGATTTGCTGTTCCATCGGGCCGGGATCACCTTCACCTTGTATGGCGACGAACAAGACACCGAGCGCCTGATCCCCTTCGACATCATCCCCCGCAGCATCCCCGCCAGTGAATGGGCCGTGATCGAACGCGGCTGCATCCAGCGCGTGAACGCACTGAACATGTTCCTCGCCGATATCTACCACGACCAGCGCATTATCAAGGCCGGGATCATCCCCGCCGACCAGGTGCTGGGCAACGAGGGTTACCAGAAGGCCATGGTGGGCCTGGATCTGCACCGCGACATCTACTCGCACATCTCCGGCGTCGACCTGGTGCGTGACGGTGATGGCACCTACTACGTGCTCGAAGACAACCTGCGCACGCCCAGCGGCGTGAGCTACATGCTCGAAGACCGCAAGATGATGATGCGCCTGTTCCCCGAAGTGTTCGCCAAGCAGCGCATCGCGCCGGTGGACCACTACCCCAACCTGCTACTCAAGACCCTGAAAAGTTCCAGCCGCCTGGACAACCCCAACGTGGTAGTGCTGACGCCGGGGCGTTTCAACAGCGCGTTCTTTGAACATGCGTTCCTGGCCCGGGAAATGGGCGTGGAACTGGTGGAAGGCGCCGACCTGTTCGTGCAGGACCTCAAGGTGTTCATGCGCACCACCGACGGCCCCAAGGCCGTGGACGTGATCTACCGGCGCATCGACGACGCCTTCCTCGACCCGCTGGCGTTCAACCCCGAGTCGATGCTCGGCGTGCCCGGCCTGGTCGCCGCCTATTGCGCGGGCAATGTGGTGCTGGCCAATGCCATTGGCACCGGGGTGGCCGACGACAAATCGATCTATCCGTACGTGCCGGAAATGATCCGCTTCTACCTGGACGAAGAACCGGTACTGCAAAACGTGCCGACCTTCCAGTGCCGCAAACCCGATGAACTGTCCCACGTGCTGGCGCACCTGCCGGAACTGGTGGTCAAGGAAACCCAGGGCTCCGGTGGCTATGGCATGCTGGTGGGCCCGGCGTCCACGGCGGCCGAGATCGAGGACTTCCGCCAACGCATCAAGGCGCGCCCACACGCGTACATCGCCCAGCCCACCCTGAGCCTGTCCACCTGCCCTACCTTTGTCGAAAACGGCATCGCCCCCCGGCATATCGACCTGCGGCCCTTCGTGCTGTCGGGCAAGGAAACCCGCCTGGTGCCGGGCGGCCTGACCCGCGTGGCGCTGAAGGAAGGCTCGTTGATCGTCAACTCGTCGCAGGGCGGCGGAACCAAGGACACCTGGGTGGTGGAGGGCTGAATCATGTTGAGTAGAACCGCCGCAGATCTGTACTGGATGTCCCGTTACCTGGAGCGCGCCGAGAACCTGGCGCGCATGCTCGAAGTCAGTTATTCGCTGTCGCTGATGCCCCAGGCCGGGCGCAGCGATGGCCTGGATGAACTGGCGATGTCGTTGCTCAGCAGCGGCACCCTGGACAGCTACCTGGAGCGCCACAAGCAGCTGGACGCCGAACGCATGCTGCACTTCTTCGCCCTCGACGAAGAAAACCCCGCCAGCATCTACAACTGCCTGCGCGCCGCCCGGGGCAACGCCCATGCGGTACGCGGGCGCATCACCGCCGACATGTGGGAAAACCTCAACGCCACCTGGCTGGAAATGCGCAGCATCGCCGCCGGCGGCCTGGCGCGGCACGGCATCAGCCACTTCTGTGACTGGGTCAAGCAACGCTCGCATCTGTTTCGCGGCGCCACCTCCGGCACCATCATGCGCAATGACGCCTATCGCTTTATTCGCCTGGGCACCTTTGTCGAGCGGGCAGACAACACCCTGCGCCTGCTCGATGCGCGTTATGAGATGTTTGGCGAGGAATCGGAAGAAGTCAGCGACCTGTCGGCACGCGGGTATTACCAGTGGAGCGCGCTGCTGCGGGCGCTGTCGTCGTTCGAGGCCTACACCGAGCTGTACCCGAATGCGTTGAATGCGCGGTCGGTGTCTGAGTTGCTGTTGCTGCGCAGTGACGTGCCGCGCTCATTGCACGCCTGCATCGAGGAGTTGAGCCACATCCTCGCCGACCTGCCCGGCAGCTACGGGCGCACCGCTCAGCGCCTGGCCGCCGAGTTCGAAGCGAGGCTGCGCTACACCGGGATCGACGAAATCCTCGAAGACGGCCTGCACAGCCGCCTCACCGACTTTATCGACACCGTGCGCGAACTGGCGCGGGCCATTCACAGCTCTTACCTGGAAGTGGTGTGAGTGCAATTGGGGCACTTAACTGTCAATTCGGGTGATTGACCCCTCTTTGATACCGCTCTTATGTTGGGCAGGTGCAACGCCTTCCCACCATAAGAACAGGTACAGAGCATGTCCGAACTGACCCTCACCCCCGCTGCGGCCCAAACCTTGCGACGTTGGCACGCCATGCTGGCCGCCCGTGATCTCAAGTCCCTGCCCGAGCTGCTGGCCGCCGACGCGGTGTTTCGCTCGCCCATGGCCCACACGCCCTACCCTGGCGCGCCCGTGGTGTCGATGATCCTCAACACCGTGATCAAGGTGTTCGAAGACTTCACCTACCACCGTGAACTGGCGACCGGCGATGGCCTGAGCGTGGTGTTGGAGTTCAGCGCCCGGGTGGGCGACAAGCAGCTCAAGGGCATCGACCTGATTCGCTTCAACGAGCAAGGGCAGATCATTGAGTTTGAAGTGATGGTCCGCCCCTTGAGCGGGTTACAGGCATTGGGTGAGGAAATGGGCCGACGCCTGGCGCCGTACCTGGCCAAGGCCAACTCCCAGGCTTGATGACACCCACCTGTAGGAGCTGGCTTGCCGGCGATGGCGGTTGATCAGTCAGTGATTAATTGGCTGAAAGATTGCTATCGCCGGCAAGCCGGCTCCTACGGGTGGGCGGTGGTGGTTATTGGTTTTTCACCAGGACCGGTTCTGCGCGGTATTGGTCGGGGAACAGTTTTTTCAGCTGCGCTACCTTCGGCAGGTCATTGATCACGATGTAGGGGTAAGACGGGTTCTCGGTGAGAAAGTCCTGATGGTAGGACTCCGCCGGGTAAAACGCCTTGCCGGTTTCCACTTTGGTCACGATCGGCTTGTCGAAGGCCTTGGCCGCGTCCAGCTGGGCGATATACGCCTGGGCAACTTTTTGCTGCTCGGCGTTCTGCGCAAAGATTTCCGAACGGTATTGGGTGCCGCTGTCCGGGCCCTGGCGGTTCAGCTCGGTGGGGTTGTGGGCCACCGAGAAGTAGATCTGCAGCAGCTTGCCATAGCTGACCTGGCTCGGGTCATAGGTCACCGACACCGATTCGGCATGCCCGGTATCGCCGCCGCTGACGCTCTCGTATTGCGCGGTACTCGCCGCACCACCGTCGTAGCCGGACACGGCGTTTTTCACGCCCTGCACGTGCTGGAACACCCCTTGCACGCCCCAGAAACAGCCACCGGCAAACACGGCGGTCTGCAGGTTACCGGAGGTGGCAGGCAGGTCCAGGGCGGGGGGTGCGATCATCACCGCGTCTTCAGCACCACCGAAGGAGAACGCCGAGCTTTGGCCGACAAAAACCGCGAAAGCGAGCACCGGTAAAAACTTGAGTCGTTTCATCACTATCACTCTAGAACACGGTCGACTGTGGGAGCTGGCTTGCCTGCGATGGCGGTGCATCAGGGCCAGATGAAGCGGCTGGCCCGACGCTATCGCAGGCAAGCCAGCTCCCACAGTGATTGGGTTTTCAATTCAGCCGAAAGTGAAGGCGTAAGCCGATACGTTCGGGTCCAGAAACTCAATGCTGAAGGTACGGTCCTGCACCGCACCTGGCTGGCGCACCAACTGGTACAGGCGCTGCTCGGTCACGGTGCCGCTGCCATCCGGCGCCACGTCGGTGCCATGGGCGTCGCCCGGGGCCTGGCCGTCGACCGTCACCTTGAACCGCACCGGCTTGCCATCGGCGCCAGGGCCCAGCACCAGGTGCAGGTCGCGGGCATGGAAGCGGTAGACGATGCGCCCACCCGCCTGATCGAGGGTGGCTTGCTGGCCGCCGACGTTCCACTGCCCTTCCAGCGTCCAGTTATTCAGCGCCAGGGTGCCAGCCGCCGGGTAGTTCACCACCTTGTCGGTGCCCAGGGTGCCGGTGGTGACGAAGTTCTCGGCGCGCTGGAAGCCCAGGTAGGTTTCCGGCGACTGCACCTCGTTCATGTCCGGCGCCTGTTGCACGCCCTTGGCGTCGGCCTCGATCAACCCGCCGGCCACATTCTTGGCCCCGGCTTCACGCAGCAGTTGCTGGATCACACGCTCTGACTCGGCGTAGTCACCTTCACCAAAGTGGTGATAACGGATCTGGCCCTTGGCATCGGCAAAGTAATGCGCCGGCCAGTACTGGTTATTGAATGCGCGCCAGATCTTGTAGTTGTTGTCGATGGCCACCGGGTAGGTGATGCCCAGGTCCTTCATAGCCTTGGTGACGTTGTTCACGTCGCGCTCAAAGGCAAATTCCGGTGCATGTACGCCTATCACCACAAGGCCCTGGTCGTGGTACTTCTCGGCCCAGGCTTTCACATACGGCAAGGTGCGCAGGCAGTTGATGCAGGAGTAGGTCCAGAAATCCACCAGCACCACCTTGCCCTTCAAGCCTTCGGCCGTCAGCGGCGGGCTGTTGAGCCATTGCACCGCACCGTCCAGCGGCGGCAGCGCGCCCTCAATCGGCAGCGTGTCGCTGTGGTTGGCGGCCATCATCATCGCGCCACCGGCCATCATCGCCCCGCCCTTCGGTTCAGGCTTGGCACTCAGCTTGTCGACCAGGCTTTGTTCCAGGCCACCGGTCGAAGCCGTCGACAAACGCGACAGCACGCCGGTGTCCAGGCCCAACGCAATCGCCGCCACACCGGCCAGCATCAGCGCGCCCAGGCCACGGCGCAGCCATTCACCGGCACCCAGGGACTTTTTCATGAAGCCAAAGACTTTACCGCCGACCAGCAGCGCCAACGCCAGGGACGTGGCAGCCCCCGCGGCGTAGGCCAGCAAGAGCAAGGTAGTGCCGATGCTGGCGCCCTGCAGCGCCGCGCCGGTGAGCACCAGGCCGAGGATTGGCCCGGCGCACGGCGCCCACAGCAAACCGGTGGCCACGCCGATCAGGAACGAAGCGCCCGGACGCGGCTTGGCGTCGGCCCCGGCGGCTTCCGAGAGGCGACTGCCGGCCGCTACCAACGGGCGCGTCAGCCGTTCCGACAGTTGCGGCAACAGCAGCGTGAGTCCGAACAGGGCAACGCACAGCAACGCGAGCCAGCGCCCGTACTGATTGACTTGCACCACCCAGCCGCCGCCCACCGCCGCCAGCGAGGCCACCAGGGCAAACGTCACCGCCATCCCCGCTAACAGCGGCAAGCCACTGCGCATAAACGGCTGCCCGGTGCGAGCGAAGACAAAAGGCAGAACAGGCAGGATGCACGGACTGACAATCGTCAGCACGCCGCCCAGATACGCGAGAACCAGAAGCCACATGGGATCGTCCCTTATACGAATGAATAGACATCGGCTTACGCCGCCGTGAACGTCATGGCGGCGCCATTCATGCAATAGCGCAGGCCGGTGGGTTGCGGGCCGTCGTCGAACACGTGCCCTTGGTGACCGCCGCAGCGCCGGCAGTGGATTTCCTTGCGCACCACGCCGTAGGAGGTGTCGACGTGGCTGGCGACGGCGTTGTCCAGCGGTTGCCAGAAGCTCGGCCAGCCGGTGTGGCTGTCAAACTTGGTGGTCGAGGAAAACAGCGGCAGCGCACAGCCGGCACAGGCGAAGGTGCCGGTGCGGTGTTCATCGTTGAGCTTGCTGCTGTAAGGGCGCTCGGTGCCCTCCTCGCGCAGCACGTCGAATTGCTCGGCCGTCAGCAGGCTGCGCCACTCGGCCTCGGTATGGCTCACCTCAAAGGTTTCGGCGGCTTCAGCGTCGCTGACCACGTTGAGTTGCTTGAGCAGGCCACCGGCCAGGACGGCGACACCCAGGCCGCCACCGGCCAGCAGTATTTGTCGACGTGAATACATGGCATTCCCCTCTTCGATCCATTGCGATCCCCTGTAGGAGCCGGCTTGCCGGCGATGGCGGTCTATCAGGATGATCGCTATCGCCGGCAAGCCGGCTCCTACCATTGGGCATTGGGGCCATGCTGCGGCTTTTACGGTCGCGGAATCCTCACGCAGAGTTAAACAATTCGTGATAACTACACTGTGGCAAAACCCGCACAATGCGCGGACTACACGTAAAGGTTTCTCTACATGGATCAGCCAAAACGAGTCCTGGTGGTCGAGGACGATGCCCATATTGCCGACCTGATCTGCCTGCACCTGCGGGACGAGCAGTTCGAGGTGGTGCACAGCGCCGATGGCACCGAAGGCCTGGGCCTGTTGGAGCAAGGCGGCTGGGATGCATTGATCCTCGACCTGATGCTGCCCGGCGTCGACGGCCTGGAAATCTGCCGCCGCGCCCGGGCCATGGCGCGCTACACGCCGATCATCATCACCAGCGCACGCTCCAGCGAATTGCACCGCATCCTCGGCCTGGAACTGGGCGCCGACGACTACCTGGCCAAACCGTTCTCGATGCCGGAACTGGTCGCGCGGGTCAAAGCCCTGCTGCGCCGGGTGGACGCCATGGCGCGCAACCTGAAGATGGACGCCGGCAGCCTCGACCTCGGCCAGCTGTTCATCAACCCGCTGACTCGCGATGCCACGCTGCAGGGCCAGCGCCTGGACCTGACCCCGCGTGAATTCGACCTGCTGTACTTTTTCGCCCGCCAGCCCGGCAAGGTGTTCTCGCGCATGGACCTGCTCAATGCCGTGTGGGGCTACAGCCACGAAGGCTATGAACACACGGTCAATACCCACATCAACCGCCTGCGCGCCAAGGTCGAAGTCGACCCGGCCAACCCGACACGCATCCTCACGGTGTGGGGCCGTGGCTACAAATTTGCCGAGAGCGCGCCATGAAACTCACCCTGACCCAACGCCTGTCGGTGGTGTTCGCTGTGTTGCTGGTGATTTGCAGCGGCACGTCGGCGTGGTTGCAGGTGCGCTCCAACCACATGCATGAACTGGAAGTGGTGCAAGGCCTGTCCCGCGACCTGGCGGCGCACATCGCCCGCGACACCCAATTGATGGACGCCGACGGCCTCAAGCCTGACGCCGTGCGCAACCTGTTCAGCCAACTGATGCTGGTCAACCCGAGTGTCGAGGTGTACCTGCTCGACATCGACGGCCGTGTGGTCGGTAATGCCGCGCCCAGCGGGCATTTGCTGCGTGATCGTGTCGACCTGACGCCGGTGCGCCGCTTCCTCAGCGGCGCCATGCTGCCGATCCTCGGCGACGACCCGCGCAGCGTTGATGGGCGCAAAGTGTTCAGTGCCGCACCGCTCAAGGCCAACGGGCAACAAACCGGTTTCCTCTACGTGGTGCTGCTGGGCGAAGCCCATGACGTGTACGACGCCAAGGACGCCACCGGCATGGCACTCAAGATCGCGCTGTGGTCCATCGGCCTGGTCGCGCTGCTGTGCCTGATGGCGGGCCTGATTGCGTTCGCCTGGATCACCCGGCCGCTGCGCCAGTTGACCGACAAGGTCGGCCAGTTCGATATCAACGGCGCGCCCAACCCCCCCGCGCCGCTGACGCCCGAACTCACCAGCGGCGATGAGATCGCTGTGCTCGACCACGCCTTCGTGCAGATGGAAAACCGCCTGGGCGAACAATGGCGCGCCATTACTCACCAGGACCAGGAACGCCGGGAAATGGTGGCCAACATCTCCCATGACCTGCGCACGCCCCTGGCGTCGTTGCACGGCTACCTGGAAACCCTGTCCCTCAAGGACGCCAGCCTGAGCCCCGAAGAACGCCGCCGTTACCTGGGCATCGCCCTGGACCAGAGCCGCAAGGTCGGCAGCCTCGCCCAGTCATTGCTGGAGCTGGTGCGCCTGGAACATGGCTTTGTGCAGCCGGTGATCGAAGGCTTTTCGCTGCCCGACCTGGTGCAGGACATATTCCAGAAGTTCGAACTAACGGCCGAAGCACGCAATATCACCCTCACCGCCAACCTGCCCCCCAGGGTTCCGACAGTGCTCGCCGACCTAGGGCTGATCGAGCGGGTGCTGACCAATCTGCTGGACAATGCGTTGCGGCATACGCCTTTACACGGTGACATAGCCGTAACGCTGACGCCCTTGAAGGATCGCGTTGACATCACCGTCAGTGACAGCGGTCCCGGGATCGACAGTGACCTGCGGGAAGGGCTTTTCCTGCGAGCTTTCACCATTGGCGGTGCCCGCCGGGATGGCGGGCTAGGGTTGCGCATCGTGCATCGGATTCTTCAGTTGCACGGCCAGGACATTCACCTGATGGACGCTCCTGGTCGCGGCGCAACGTTTAGATTTAGCTTGGGTATCCACAGCCCCGGCGCAGGACCTATGTGAACGTCACCGGTTTATGGGTGAACTTGAGGTACTGGGCCGGTTCACTCATCAGCGAGTACGGGTTGACGTTGACCACACGGTGTTGGGCATTGGAGAACTTCGAGCGCACCAACGCCTCCCCAGCGGAACCATGGGAAGCCCTGGCCGCGGCGAAAACCTTGTCCATGGTGGTAGAGCCGTGCGTCATTGTCACAGGCCCAACAAACGCATGAACCGGCCGTTTGATCAGGCGTTGGAACTCTTGAGCAAACGGCGTGCGCCCATTCCCCGCATAACAGATCAATAAGCGCACATTGTCATAACGACTCGGATCGATATTTTTCCCTTTGAGCTTTTCCAAAAGGTCGGAGGGTGAATGTTCGACCCCGTTCAACAGTACGCTCGAACGTTCCCCTTTTAACGTTTCCAGAATGTCCAGCTCTTTGCCATGGGCACATATGTTCAAGCGCTTGACGCCCTGTACAGTGTCTTCAAACGTATACAGTTCACCGTCGATTTGCGTGATGGCCTCCATGGTGGTGCTCATCGTGATCTGGTGACTGCCTTGCAGGTGGCGACCGAGCAGACTGACCAAAGCACTCGATGTGCCAACGACGTTGCGCAAGGCTGTCGAGGCTTTGGGAATGAAGTTGCTCAGCGGCAACCCGTAGGATCCTCCTCCCTGGACGTCGTAGGCGTACCACTGCGCAGAGGTTTCATCGTATTGCGCAATGACCTCCCGCGTTCGCGAATCAACCTGTACCGAGCCGACCGCGATATCTTCGCGCCGTGACAGGGCTTCCAGTTGCGAGGGCGTGAGCAAATGCTGCCGGTTCAACCCATGGCCTGCAGCCGATAACACGCCTAGCCGGTTGCCCATCACCAGTAAACCGTCACCCTGGGCTGCTTCCGGCGCCAGTGCTTCGGCCTCAAGGTTTCTGCTTCCCCATTTCTCCACGACGCCCTCACCCGTATCGAGCGCTTTCAACTCAGGCATGAGAAAGCCGAACACATCCAGTTCGGCGTCGGTAAACGCGCCAACCGTATCCCCTGCACGGGCTTTTTTATAGGCAGAAACAAAAGGCAGCATATTGAGCAGTGTTTCTTCCACCCGCTGCTCAAACTGTTGGTTTTTCTCGAAAAGGGTGGTGCCTTGCGCAGTCGTCTCCATTGCCTTGATGTTGGAGACCAGAAATCCTGCCACGGCAGATGCCAGCGTGGTGGTAGACGAGGAAAAATAACTGTCGGGCACCCTATCCTGATCCAGGTTTGGACGATCTGCCGGAACGTCCCCAGGAGAAACCGACAACCTGTCGATAATAACGTCCGTACTTCGGGCTCCGGCGCGAGGCGTTGTCCCCTTGAAATAGGCGTCATAATCAAGGTTCAGCGGCCAGCCAGCCTCTACGCCCTGAGTGACTCCACCTTGAAAAACCATAGGCTGTTCGTTGGCGTTACTGGGACCTAACTCAAAGGGGTCCGGCAACTCGATATTTTTTCGCAACTCCCCACGCCCGGGAAAAAGCTCATAGCAGGTGGCCGGAGACGTTCGAGTGGTTCGGATCAAGACGCCAAAGTACCCCTTTCGCACCTCGGCCTGGCTGCCATAGTCGCTGCGCGGGTTGACGAAGAGCCCCTGGCGCACCGTAAACAGTTCAGGCTTCCCGAACGCAAGATTTTTCCGATCCTCCAGAGGGAGTTGAGCGATCATGTTGCGGATATTGACCGCAATACTGTCTTCCAGGCCGCCGATGTAGCGCTGGAATTTTTCATGAAATCGCTTTTTGATATCGGGCAGTTTTTTCAACTTTTCCTTGATTGACTCAAACGGTACGTTCGAGTCTTTACAGATCCAGTTCACAGTCGGGTGTGCGAAAGCGCCTGCCATGTACAACTCAAGGATGGAATATCGTTGCGCCGTCGTGTCACTGAGCCTTTCCAGAAGCCCGAACGGCGGTATCAACAACTCGGCGATACTGAACGGGTGCTCGGACGTGACAGACAACGACTCGACATCGACCCCCTCACCCAACGCTGCCTTTAGCTCAGCCAGTGCCATGGTGCGACGTGAAGGCACCTCGGCCTGTTGCGCGTCGCTGGCCGCTAACCGCTGGCCCTGTTGAACATTGAATCGGACACGAGCTCGCTCAATGTCTTCGCTGGGGTAGGCATCGTCCGGGCGCCTGGATATGACCCCATTGATGATCCCCCAATCCACCAAAGCATCGCGCTGAGCGCTGGCTTGTGCCTGACGCTCGGTGACGGTCACCGGCTGCGTGTTGCTGAAGGCCATGACTTGCGTGAACGTCATCGCACTGGAGGAGCCTGGCGCCATCTGCTCGATACGTGCCACGGCCATGCTCAAGATCGCCCAGGGTTGTGACCCAAAGATCAGATTGGAGGGCAACTCCCTTACAAGAAATGCCGGTGCCGTTCCGGCCAGAAGTAACCTTGCGGCCGCACCGGCTTGCGAGAGGCCCACTTTGCCTTGAGCCACGAGATGTCGAGTCAGCTCTTCAAGAATTAATGCGGGTGATCTCCCCCAGTTCTTCTCCTGAGCCAAATCGTATCCGGCCACTTTATGACGCAGTACGCCTGCGTCGGGGTCGAGATCCAGCACCAGGGCGGTCATTGCCCACTGCGCGGCACGGCCTGGCGTTGACTTGCCTTGGAGGGTCGTCTCAAGTGCCTTGCCCAGTGCTTGAGCCTGAGCGCCGCTCAACATGCTTTCCAGTACGTTCTCAGGTTGGCGAGAGGCTTTGGTGCTGCCTGCAGTCGGCGCCAATGCGTCACTGACGCGGCCACTTATTTTCAGTGTCGCCAGCACCTGCGGGAGCTGGGCAACGATGTCAGCACGCTGCTGCGCACTCAACAATCCACTGCCCAGCAATGTCCAGCCATTACCGTGCGGTGCCGGGTCAGGCAGCGTGAAGGACAAGACTGCGAGTAGATTCAACAGTTGCGCCCGCGTTGTCGGCACATCAAACCCGCTGCCCTCCAGAAACTGCTTGAGGCTCACCGTTGCAGGTTTTGCGGTGCGAGCCTCCTGAGCGTAGGCAGAATGGGGGTGAATCGGCATGGATATACCAGCCAGAAGCCTTTCAGTGCTTCCTCCTGCACCCATGTCTATCGCACGCTTTACGTGCTCCAGCCCTTCGATCAGATTGAACCGATCCTGGGCTTTGCCAGCCGACAATTGCAGGTCAGCCAGCCGCCGGCTGGAGCGCGGATCAGTGTCGTCAAAGGTCCGATTGAACAACGCGGGATTGGCGCCAATGCGCTGAGCGTCCGGTTTGGCCTGCTCTTTGCTCAATGCCCGGGTGTTTTCGCCGTAGAACAGCCCCACCAATAACAACGGCGGCGCATCTTGCGGGTAGCCAATCGGAGGACGAAGGTGATTAAAGCGAGGGTTGGCAGCAATGGCAGCTCCCGCTTTCAAAATCGGTTCGGCTACTTGAGCCCAACCCGAGTCATCTTTGAGCGTGAGTGTTTGGAACTCGCCGTTGAATTCACCATACATCGTGCCGTCCCGCTTGCTGATCACCATGGTCGACAGATCAAGGCCTTTGGCGGCGGCCCACGCGAGGAAATCCGGGCTTTTGTAGGTTTCACAATAATAATGCCACCACTGACCAAAGGAAGAATGTCCTGGCACATTCGGCAAGCGTGTGCCGTAGCCCAGGATTTCTCCCCATGCCCCCTCTTGCAACAACGCGCTGTACCGCGCTGCCAGCTCCCTGTCGGCCCTGGCCTGTGCGGACTGGCTGGGGCCACCGATCATAAGGCTGTAGCGGTCATCAATACCCGCCAGCACCTGTTGCTGGGTGGCGAGCTTCTCAGGGCTACGCGCGGCATCTGTCCGCTGGGGATCCGTCGACAGATCGGAGGGAAAGCGACCTGTTTTGCTCAAGGCCCGAGCCCGTACCGGCGCCTGCTCTCTAGTCATGTGTTCAGCAGTTTCACCATAAAAATTACCCACGACTTCCAGGGGGATATCTTCAGCGGCGGATTCAAGTACGAGGGCGTCGCCAGCCCGCACGGGCGCCACGACTTTCGCCGCCTCCAGAATGGGTGGCGAAATGGCTTTCCAGCCAGGGTCCGACTCCGGCCTCAGGTAAAGTGTCTTGCCGTTAAAGGAGCCTGTCAGGAAACCACTGTGAGGCTCCAGAAGCATACTGGATGGATCCAGGCCCCGCGCTTGTGCCCAAGCGAGGAACGCCGGGTTGGCCAGTGCCTCGCGATACTGTCGCCACCATTGACCCAGTGTCGAGTAGGCAGGAACGGGTATGGGGGTGCGCTCGTACTCCTCGGCATTGTTCGACTGAGCCGTTTCCAGCGCCTTGATGTAATTCGACACAACGACTTTATCCCCAGCAGTACGGGAATAAGTGTCTTCATCCGCAGGGTCGGAGGCAGATCGAGGCGCCCGACGCAGCGTGAGGAGGGCATCGGATGGGGCCCCCATAGTGAGCACGCTGAGGGACGGCCGTTGGGAAATGAGCATGGGCAAGGTACCTTTCGAATGGACGACACTTAAGTGGCGCCATTTCTGAAAAGCGTTTGAACAGTTCGTACGTAAATGTTGCTCGTTTCAACCAGCGTCAGTTGCCAATGCCGCTCGCAGAAACCCGAGCATCAGCGCGTTGACCTGAGCGCCCTGCTCGTTCTGGATCCAGTGCCCGCAGTTGGCGAGCACGTGTTGCTCCAGCACGGGCACCGAATCGGGCATGCGCTTGATCGTATGGGCTTCAAACACGCCGACCGGGTCGCGGTCGCCGATCAGGAACAGCGTCGGTTGCAGCACCTGCCGGCCCGCCAGGGCTTCGGTGCGCTGCCAGTTGCGTTCGAAGTTGCGGTACCAGTTCAACGGGCCGCGAAAGCCGTGCTCGGTGAACGTCTGCACGTAGACGTCGAGGTCTTGCTGGCGGCACCAGTTTGGCAGCGTGGCGGGGGTTGAGACACCGTCGAGCAAGGTGGCATCGGGGGATTTCTTCTGCAAGAACACGTCCTGGTCCTGCATGAACAACCGCAGGGTGCGCTCGATGTCAGCATTCAATTCCCGTTCGGCCACGCCGGGCGCCTGGAAGTACAGGATGTAGTTGAATCGGTCGGCGTACAGCTCGCGCATGATCTCGATCACTGGCCGGCGGGCACGCCCGGCGAACGGCACCGACATCGTGATCAACCGCGTGACACGCTCGGGCTCCAGTAATGCCAGGTGCCAGGCCACAACGGCGCCCCAGTCGTGGCCGACCATCACCACCTCGCGGTGGCCGAAATGGTCCATGGCTTGCTGGATATCGCCGCACAACGTCAGCAAGTCGTAATCGGCAATCTCGGCGGGCGAACTCGACCGACCATAGCCGCGCATCTCCGGCGCGAAAACCCGGTAGCCCGCCGCCGCCAGCGCCGGTATCTGCTCGCGCCAGGAATGCCAGCATTCAGGAAAACCGTGCAGCAACCACACCGGCTGGCCGTGTTCAGGGCCGGCGATGTGTACGCTCAGCTCGATACCGTTGACGCGAAGGGTGTGCTGGCTCATGGGTTTAGCCTGGCAAAGGGTTTGCCACAGCCTGGCGCATCGGGTGGATCGAGGCCAGCATCATTGATGCCAGGAATACATCAACCGACTGCCCACCACTGCGGCAACAACTGGCGCACCCGTGGCTCGCCAAAGCGGTCATCGATCAACATCACCACGCCTTCGTCCTGCTGGCTGCGGATCACCCGGCCGGCGGCCTGCACCACCTTCTGCAGGCCCGGGTACAAATAGGTGTAGTCGTAGCCGGCGCCGAAGATGGCACCCATGCGCAGCTTCATTTGCTCATTGACCGGGTTCAGTTGCGGCAGCCCGAGGGTGGCGACAAAGGCACCAATCAAGCGCGCGCCTGGCAGGTCGATGCCTTCACCGAAGGCGCCACCGAGCACGGCAAAACCGATGCCCTGGCTGTGCTCGGTGAACTGGTCGAGGAACGCCTGACGCTCGGCCTCGGCCATGCCGCGTGATTGTTGCCACAAGGGGATTTGCGGGTGCGTTTCGGCCAATAACTGCGCCACCTGTTGCAGGTAATCAAAGCTGCTGAAAAACGCCAGGTAGTTACCGGGCGTTTTTGCGAACTGGGCGGCGATCAACGCGACGATGGGCGCCAGCGACGCCTCACGGTGTGCAAAGCGTGTGGACACTTGGTCGACAATGCGCACCGTCAGTTGCTCGGCCTTGAACGGCGACTCCACGTCGACCCACGCCGTGTCCGGCGGCAAGCCGAGCAGGTCGGCGTAGTAGTGCCGTGGGCTCAAGGTGGCGGAAAACAGCACGCTGCTGCGCGCCGCCGTCAGCCTGGGCCGCAGGAATTCAGCCGGCACCACGTTGCGCAGGCACAGGGTCGAGCTGCTGCGCTTGCCGCTGAACTGGCGCTTGCTGATATCAAAGATGAAGTGTTCGTTGAACAGCTCCGCCACCTTGGCAAATTGCAGGGCTTCGAAATAGAACGCCTGCAGGTCGCCGGTGAGGGCGTCAGGATGGTCGTTGAAGTAGTCGCCCAGGGCGCTGGTACACAGGCTCAAGGCCTGCAGGAGTTTGTCGGGCCGCGTGGCATAGGCCTGATACGGCGCCAGTTGTTCTTTGTGCAACGCGTTCCACTCGCGGTTGAGGCGTTGCAGGGGCTTTTTCAGCGCTTCGGGGGCGGTGTCACGCAGGGTCTTGAGGCTGTATTGGTCGAGGCTGGCGCTGTACATCGAGCGCGCACGTTCCACCAGGTTATGCGCCTCGTCCACCAGCACGGCAACACGCCATTGGTTGAGCTGGGCCAGGCCGAAGAGCATGGCGCCGAAGTCGAAATAGTAGTTGTAGTCAGCGACCACCAGGTCGGTCCAGCGCGCCATTTCCTGGCTCAGGTAATAGGGGCAGACGTCATGGGCCAGGGCCACCTCGCGCAGGTTGCGCTGGTCGAGCAGGCGCACTTGGGAAGCCGCCTCACGGGCAGCTGGCAGGCGATCGTAAAAGCCCTTGGCCAACGGGCAGGAATCGCCGTGACAGGCCTTGTCCAGGTGTTCGCAGGCTTTGTCCCGCGCCACCAGTTCCAGCACCCGCAGCGGCAAGTCAGGGCGGCTGTCGTACAGCACCTGCGCCGCGTCCAGGGCCAACTTGCGCCCCGGGGTCTTGGCGGTGAGGAACAGCACCTTGTCCAGTTGCTGGGGCGCCAGGGCCTTGAGCAGCGGGAAGATCGTACCGATGGTCTTGCCGATACCCGTGGGCGCCTGGGCCATCAGGCAACGGCCGGTGCTCACGGCTTTGTAGACCGATTCGGCCAGCACGCGCTGGCCGGGGCGGAACGCGGCATGGGGAAACGCCAAGGTGGTGGCTGCGCTGTTGCGTGCGTCGCGATGCTGCATTTCCTGCGTGGCCCAGTCGAGGAACAGCGCACATTGCTGATTGAAGAAGACCTCCAATTCGGCCGCCGGGTAGCGCTGGTTCAGCAGGGTCTCGCCCTCGCCGACGATGTCGAAGTACACCAGCGCCAGGTCGATGGTGTCGAGCCCCAGCTTCTGGCACATCAACCAGCCGTACACCTTGACCTGGGCCCAGTGCAGTTGCCGGTGGTTGGCGGGCTGGGCGTCGAGGTCGCCGCGATAGGTCTTCACTTCTTCCAGGCGATTGGCGTCCGGGTCGTAGCCGTCTGCCCTGCCCCGTACCTTGAGTTGCAGGTACTCGCCTTCCAGCGCCACTTCGTTCTGGTAGTGCGCACTGCGCCGCGAGGCCACGGTGCGGTGGCCGACGATACCTTCCTGGGCACTGGGCGACGGAGTAAAGCGCAGGTCCAGGTCGCCCACCTTGGCCGTGAACTCACACAGCGCTCGCACCGCCACGCTGTAGCTCAAGCGGGCTCTGCCCAGCGCACATAACACACCGTCACGGGCATCTGGTATTCGCCGCAGAATTCCAGCCAGCGCAGTTGGTTGTCTTGCAGACGGTCGCCCGGGCCCTTGACCTCGATCATGCGGTAGGTCTTTTGGGCCGGCCAGAACTGGATCAGGTCCGGCATGCCGGCGCGGTTGGCGCGAATGTCCAGCAGCAGGCGCTCGAACCAGTAGCGCAGGTGCTCGGCGGGCAGACAGGCCAGGGCTTGCTCCAGCAGTTCGTCGCTGAGCAGGTTCCAGAACACGAACGGCGACTGGATGCCCCACTTGTCGATATAGCGCTGACGGATGGTGGCCTTGTAGCGTTCATCCTGCAGTTGCTCGAAACAGGCGGCGAACAGCGCGGCGCGGCGCAGGTGGAAGTCTTCGCTGTGCAGGTCTGCCGGGCCGCGTTGGAACGGGTGGAAAAACGAACCCGGCAACGGTGCGAAAATCGCCTCCCAGCACAGCAGGCCGAACAGCGAGTTGATCAGGCCATTCTCGACATAATGCACCGGCGCGTCCGGCTCGTTCAGGTGCGCTTGCACGCAATATTCCACTGACATCAGTTCATCGGGAGGCGCCAGCGCGAGATCCAGCCGGGTAACCGCCCGGGGTTTGGCCTTGGGTAACGGTGGCTCACCCAGCTTGCGTCGCAGCCGGGGCAAAACGCGCAACAGGTGCTGCTGTTCAGCGGCGCTTTCCGGGGCCTGCTGTGCGGCACAGGCCAGGGCCATGGCCTGGGCATAGTCCTCGCGGCGCTCCAGCACGCGGATCAGCCGCGAACGCGCACCGGGATAGGCGCATTGCCGGTAAATCTGCTCGGCCAGGTCCAACTCGGCGCTGCGTTCGCAGTACTGGCCGATCTGGAACAACAGCTTGGCGCGGCGTTTTTCCAGCCAGGGGTTGTCGGTGTTCAGCGTGGCGATGTGAGCCAACACCTGGTCGAGTGCCAGCCCGGCTTCAAACGCCTGCTGACACCCGTGCAGGAACAGGTAGCCGTGCACGTCGTCACGGCTGCGCAAGCCACGGGACTCGGCGCAGAACTCGACTTTTTCGTAGGTGTAGATGCCCAGGTCGGCCAGCACGAACTCGGACCAGTCCTGATGCAGGTTGCCGAAGAACATCAGGCGCAGGCGGTCGCACAGGTCCATCACGGTGAGGCTGTACAGCGTGTCGGTGGTGTGCGGGCACCACTGGGTAAAGCTGCGAAGCTCGGTGAACTGTGCGGCCAAGGCCTCGAGCCAATCGGCCTTGTTGGCCTTGGGCTGCTCAATCCACGGCTTGAAGGCTGCCAAGACCTCGCCTTTTTGCAGCAAGGCGAACAGTGTTTCAAAGGTCAGCGGGCTGTGCTCATCCACCCAACCCAACTGCACCAGCGGTGCGGTTGCCGCGTGAGTGCAGCCGACTTCCACGTAATTGAGTTTGCTCGCCCGAAAATGCATGCCCTTGCGCATCACCATGCGCACCAATAACGCCTGGGACGCCTGGGGCAAGCTGTCAAAATGCTGAATGAAATGCTGTTCGTCAGGGGCGAGCAAATCGGCATAACGTTGCCCCAGCCAGAGCAGCACCTGGCGGAAGTTATGCAGGTAATAGAGCGGATCGTCGAGGGGATTGGCCATTTCACGGGGTATTCGGACACTGGTTATGCATACAGATTGCCGCCCCAAAGGCGTTGTTGCAATCGGTAATAGATAAGTGGCGCGCGCAACTTTTAGTTTTAAAGTGATCAGATACAAGCATTGATCGCGTAACATTTGTTGCCCGCGGCCCTCTGGTGCGGGTCTCTTCAAGGTTAAAGGTAGGGTTATGAGCATGAAGAATTTGGGTCTGCCGCTGGTTGCACTCACTTTTCTGGTTTTGGCCGGTTGCGCAACGCAAACCGTCGTGACGCTGCAAAACGGTACGCAGTACCTGACCAAGGATTTGCCCAAGACAAACACCGCTGACGGTTTCTATGAGTTCATCGACATCGCCGGCAAGCACGTGCGGGTCAAGGCGTCCGACGTCGCCACCGTCCGCAAGGAAAACTGAACATGAAAAAGCCCCGCATCTGCGGGGCTTTTTGTTGAAGCGCATCTCGATCAATACCGGTAGTACGGGTGGTAATACGGGTGATAGTAGGGATGGTAGTAGTAGGAGTGGTAGTACGGCCGGTAGCAGCATGGCCCCGGATAAGCCGGGTACACCGCACACCCGCCCAACCCCAACAACACCACGGCGCAGAGTAACAATCGAAGTCGGGACATGCTCAATTCCTCACACATGACGCGCGAAACCTCTCGCAGGTAGTCATTGAACGTGTGAGCCCCGGGTTATCCGTCGGTGCATTTACCACTGATCAGTGAAGATTTATTTACCGAAGGATTTGCCCCTCTCCCCACGTTTAACCGGTAAGCCCCTTCAACGTCGAAGGCGGCAGAACGGAGGAACGACGGCCATGGCACTCATGTCCCGAACGGTACGCGCTCTTTTACTCATTCCCCTGACCCTGGCGGCCCTGGCCAGCGCGCCGGCGTTTGCCGACACCATCATCATCCGCCAACCTCCCCGGGTAATCGTGGTGCAGCAACCGCCACCACCGGTCTATTACAGCCATTGGGGTTACGGCCCACGGCCCTATTACTACCCGCATCACTATTACGGCTACGGCTATGGCTACCCCCACCGGCCCTATTGGGGTGGCTGGCGGGGGCAGCACTGGCGTTGATCAGCCGATCACCACACCGTCGGCCCACAGGCCCCCATGACCCACGCCCACCAGCGTGACCGAGTCGTTACCAAAGGTGAGCACCGTATCCGCGCCGACCACCTTGGCGTGGTCGCGCAGGTCGGTGCTGCCTTGCACGTCCTTGAACACCAGCGTGTCGGTGGGCTGGTAGCCGATGATGCGGTCGTTGCCAAAGTGCCCGCTGAACAGGAAGGTGTTGTGGCCGCTGTTGTCGCGGATCGTGTCGTTGCCCTTGCCGCCCTCGATGAAGTCAGCGCCCTTGCCGCCCTGGATCAGGTCATTGCCGTCGCTGCCGATGATGAAGGTATTGCCCTTATGGGGCTCGGCGTTGCGGTTGAGATCCTGCACCCAGGTGTTGGCCCGCGCCGGATCGGACAGGTTGGCGACGATTACCGTGGAATCGCGGGTCATCTGGTCGTAAAACTCGGATTCCACAATACGCGTCATGCCATCGCCATAGCCGGTAGGCAAATGGGAAATCCAGGTGGGCAGGTTGACGATGGAAAATGGCAGCACATTCCACAAGGTCGACGCGTAATGGTCGTTGAAGCTGACGATGTTGTCGGTGGTCGACTCGTGGGGTTTGTCGTGCACGCCCAGCGACGACAGGTTGAACGATGAGCCATCCAGCGCACGGAACACCGGGTCGTTTTCATAACCGATATTGAGCACCTTGTCCCCGGCACTCTGGGTCGGCGAGGCATAGGCGACGTAGTTGGCATCCTTGTAGAACCCCGACCACTTGTTGTTGCTCAAGTCGGCCATGCTGTTGACGGCCAATCCGCCCAGGCTGTGGCCGCTGACGACTACGTCCTTGCCGCTCAGGCCGTGGGCGCTGGCATAGTCAGCGACGTTCTTGAGCAAGTTGCCAAACGCCTCGCCGCTGTAGTTCTTGGCGTAATCCTTGGGCCCCAGCGCCGCCAGCAGGTCACTGACCAGGTCACCGATGGAATCGCTGATCAAGGTTTCCCGTGGGCCCGAGGTGCCACGAAAGCCGATGCCGATTTCCAGCAGCTTGCCGGCGTCATCGTACTTGCCCAGCACCTCGACTTGCGCGGTGGTGTAGCCAGCCTTTTCACCGAAGAACGTGCCTCGCGCATCCACCTTGCCGGTGTAACCCAGGGTGCTCGCACTGATCGGCGTCCAACCGGCTTTTTGCACGGCTTCCAACGCAGCTTTTTCCGAGTCCGGGTTCCAGGGAATGCCCGGGATCACCCCCTGGGAATCGGTACTGCCCAGCAGCGCACCGACCAAGGTGGCCGGCAAGCCGAGCCCCAGGCCGTTGTGCTGGTAGCCCACGGCAAAGCCGTTATCCAGGTTGTGGTAGGAATACAGCGTGATCGCCATGGCATCGGCAAACAACGCTTTGGAGCCCTCGGAGCCGAGGTTTTTATAGTCGAAGATTCCCATCGCAGCGCCTCTTTTTGTTGTTGTACAAACCCCACTGTGGGCGCCGGCTTGCTGGCGATTGCGGCGTGCGGGACACCCTATCGCCGGCAAGCCGGCTCCTACGGAACATCAATGGCCGAAGGCTTCGTCCACCTTGGCCAGGTCGGTGTCGCGCAAGTTGCCGGCGTAGTAATGCAATTTGGTCCAGGCCATCAGGTAGTCGTAACGCGCCTGGGCCAGGTCGCGACGGGTGCTGTAGAGCTGCTGTTCGGCGTTCAACGCATCGAGGTTGACCCGCTCGCCACCGAGGATGCTTTGCTTGGTCGACACCACCAACGCTTCGGCCGAGGCCAGGGCCTTCTGATAGGCGCGCAACTTGCTGACGCCCGACAGACAGGCGCTGAACTGGCGGCGCAGTTCGATCAGGGTTTCGCGGGTCTTGCCTTCCAGCTCGTACTCGGCCTGCTCCATGGCGCGGCTGGCCTGGCGCGTCGAAGCGGAAACGCCGCCACCGGCATACAACGGCATGCTGACTTCCACGCCGATGGTGTTGGTGTCGTAGCGTTGGTTGTAGGTGTTGCCGCTGTCGGATTCCTGCTGGCGTGAGCTGGCATACGCAGTGATCTTGGGCAAATGCCCGGCGCGGTTACGCTCCACCTCGTAATGCGCCACCTCCACCGCTTGGCGCTGGGAAGCCAGCGTCGGGTTATTACTGAGCGCCAGCTCGTGCCAGCTGTCGTAGTTGGCCGGTGCCAGGGCGAACGCGGCAAAGCTCGGGTTGAGCGGCGCCAGGTCCTGGATATTCACGCTTTGCACACCGATCAACGCGCCCAGCTCGCGCAGCGATGCATCCTGTTCATCCAGGGCCTGGATCTCTTCGGCGGTGGCCAGTTCATAGCGAGACTCTGCTTCCAGAATGTCGGTGCGGGTACCCTCGCCCTGCTGGAACAGGTGACGGTTCTGCTGGAACTGCTGCTCGAAGGCCTTCTTCTTGGCGCGGGCGATGTCGATCTGGTCCTGGGCAAACAGCGCCTGGGTGTAATAGGTCAGCACTCGCACCAACAGCGCCTGGCTCTTGTCGCGAAAGCTTTCGTCGGCAAACAGCGCCTGGGCTACGCCTTTGCGGTAGTTGGCGTAGGCTTCGTAGTCGAACAACGGCTGCTGCAGGCTGAACGTGGACCCGTAGCTGCTGTAGTTGCGGTCATCGTGGTAATTGCCGCCGCGCCCGTCGGGCAAGGTGGCCTGGGAGTTATTGCGGCCTTTGTTGTAGTTGTAGGACAGCTTGGGCAGCAGGCCGGCCCGGCCGATTGTGCGGTTTTCCAGGCCGGCATCGCGCTCCTTGATGGCACCGAGGAACACCGGGTCGTTGCGCAAGGCTTGCTCGTACACATCAAACGGCCCCATGGCCGCCTCGGCGCTGGAGCACAGAAGCAATAAGGCGAAGAACACAGGTTTCATGCTCATTCCTCGGTCAACGCAGAACCGGCGCGATCGAGCAGCGGCTTGAACAGGTAATTGAGCAGCGAACGCTCGCCGGTGCGCACAAACATCTCGGCGGGCATGCCCGGCTTGATCACCAGGCCGTGGAGTTTCTCCAACGCGGCCTCGCTGACGGTGGTGCGCAATACGTAATACGGCGCACCGGTTTTTTCATCGAGCATCTGGTCGGCAGAGATCAGGCTCACCTCCCCCGGCACGCGCGGTGTACGGCTCTGGTTGAAGGCGGTGAACAGAATGTCCACCGGCAAGTGGGTGCCCACCTTGTCCACCAGGTGCACCGGCAAATGCCCTTCCACTTCCAGGCGTGTGCCCTGGGGCACGATTTCAAGCAAGGTTTCGCCCGCGCGCACCACGGCGCCTTCGGTGTGCACACCCAGGTTGACCGCAATGCCGTCGGCCGGTGCATTGATCTCGCTGTGTTGCAGGTCGAAGCCGGCCGAGGTCAGTTGCTGCTCCAGGGTCAGGCTGCGCAATTGCGCGTCGGCCAGTTGGCTGCGCACGTCCTTCTGGTACTCCTCGCTGTGTTGCTGCAGCTTGAGGCGCGATTCAACTATGCCCTGCTCCACGCGGCCGCTTTCGCCGGTGTTCTGTGCGAGATCCTGTTGCACCTGGGACAGCTGGCGCTGGTATTCCATCAAGCGGTTGCGCGGGATGTAGCCGTTGTCGGCCAAAGGTTGCAGGTTGCTCAGTTGATCGCGCAGGGATTGGGCCTGGGCGGTCAGGTCGCTGCGCGCACGGCGCATGCCGCCCAGTTGCGCGGTGGCACCGTCGATGTTTGCGCGAATGCCGGCCTGCTCGCGGGCAAATGCCTCGCGACGGCTGCTGAACAGTTGGCGCTGGCCTTCCAGCACCAGCGCCAGCGCCGGGTCGGGGTCGCTACTCAACTCGGCGGGAAAGGTAATGCTGGCACGGTTGTCGCGCTCGCTCTGCCAACGGGCGACGCTGGCCCAGGCCATGCGGTATTGGGCCTGCAGCGATTGCACGTCGGCCTGGTTCTGGGTCTGGTCGAGCCGGAACAGCGGCTGGCCCTGCTTCACCGCTTCGCCTTCGCGCACCAGGATCCGGCTGACCACGCCAGGGCTGAGGGTTTGCACGGCCTTGCGCTTGCCCGAGACCACCACCGTGCCCTGCACCGGAATGCCCTGGTCCAACGGTGCCAGGCTGGCCCACAAAAAGAAGCCACCCGCACCGACCACGGTCAGCAGCCAGCCCATGCGGACAAAAAAGCGTGCGTCGCGTTGTTCAAAACGCGGTTCAACAGTAAGGCTGCTCATGCGCCGGGGTTCCTTGCGGCTTGATACTGACGGCTGAGGCTTACGCCAGCCTTTTCCCGTGGGGGTTCCTGCTGGCCGGACAAGGCGCGCAGCACCTCCTGGCTCGGCCCAAACGCCTGCAGGCGCCCTTCGTTAAGCACCAGCAACTTGTCGGCCTGGGCCAACGCCGAAGAGCGATGGGTGACCAGCACCACGCTGCTGCCCTGGGCTTTCATCTGCACGATGGCGCTGGCCAGGGCGGCTTCGCCGACGGTGTCGAGGTTGGAGTTGGGTTCGTCCAGCACGATCAGGCGCGGCGCGCCGTACAGGGCACGGGCGAGTGCCACCCGTTGTTTCTGGCCGCCCGACAGGCCGCCACCGTTGTCCCCCAACACGGTGTCGTAGCCCTGGGGCAAGCGCAGGATCAGCTCATGCACCCCGGCTTGTTGAGCCGCCTTGACCACCTGCTCGGGGTCGGCGTCGCGAAAGCGCGCAATGTTGTCTGCGATGCTGCCGCTGAACAGTTCGATGTCCTGGGGCAAGTAACCAATGTGCGGGCCGAGGTCGTCACGGTCCCAACGGTGGATGTCGGCACCGTCCAGGCGCACGATGCCCGCCAGGGTCGGCCACACACCTACCAACACGCGGGCCAGGGTGGACTTGCCCGAACCCGAGGCGCCGAGCACACCCAGCACTTCACCGGCCCCCAAGTTGAAGCTGACTTGCTGCAAGGTCGCCACGCGCCGCCCGGGCGGCCCGGCACTGACCTGCTCGAAACTCACCTGCCCCTTGGGCGCCGGCAACGCCATCTGTTCACCTTCCGGGGGAAACTCGCGCAACAGGTCATCCAGGCGCTGGTAGGCCAGCTTTGCCGAACTCCATTGCTTCCACACCGCGATCAACTGGTCGATGGGGCTGAGCACGCGCCCCATCAGGATCGAACCGGCGATCATCATCCCGGCGGTCATGTCGCCCTTGATTACCAGCAGCGCGCCCAGGCCAAGCACCAACGATTGCAGGCACAGGCGCAAGGATTTGCTCAGCGAGGTGATCACCGAGCCGGTATCGCTGGCCCGGTTCTGCAAGCCGAGGAATTGCGAATGCACGGCAAACCAGCGTTTGCGCAACGCACCGAGCATGCCCATGGCCTGGATCGTCTCGGCGTTGTGCAAATGGCTGGTGGCCAGTTGCGTGGACTGCTGGGAGAAGCCACTGGCCTCCCCCAACGGTTTCTTGGTCATGTATTCATTGAGGCACGCCAGGCCGATCAGCAGCACGGCGCCCGCCGTGGCCAATACGCCCAGCCACACGTTGAACAGGAAAATCACGAACAGGTAGATGGGAAACCACGGCGCGTCGAAGAACGCGAACAGCGCAGGCCCGGTGATGAACTGGCGCAAGTGGGTCAGGTCGCCCAGGGATTGCCCGGCATGCCCCTGGCCGCGTTGCAGGTTGCGCTCGAACGCGGCTTTGTAGACGCGCAAGTTGAAACGCCGCTCCAACTGGCTGCCGATACGGATCACGATAAAACTGCGGATGACTTCCAGGGTGCCAATAAAGGCAAAGAAGCCCACGACCATCAACGTCAACATCACCAGGGTGGTTTCATTCTGGGAGGACAGTACGCGGTCATACACTTGCAGCATGTAAATCGACGGTACCAGCATCAACAGGTTAATCAATGCGGTGAAACAGCCAATGCTGATCAAAATGCTCTTGTATTCACCCAGCGCCTTGAACAAGGGCGCAACGGCATGGGGCTTGGCCATATGTTTTGATCTTCCTTGAACCTAATTGCGCGCAATAGTTGCCCACCCCCGAAACAGGGGACAGCCAACTAATAAAATCAAGTTATATGTTTATAACGAACAACTAAGGCGTGCGCTGCAATATCAGGAGGGTGCCCGACGGAGTGCGCCCTTGGTATTCGCCTTCTTTCTGGCGGTTCAAATGGGTAATGCCGGTGCCTTCGGCATTCATCAGCCAGATCCCATCCGGCGTCGGTGACCAGCTCAGGGGCTTGTCGCCCAGCCATTGGGTTGCACAGGCCACATCGCCGCCCAGGGCGTTGGCCTGCTCCAAGAGGTCAAGGGCACAGACCTGGTCCTGCTGCTTCAACGCCCAGTGCCCGGCCAATTGCGCGGTGGTGGGTAAAACGAGACTGCTCGCCATTGCGTGGGCTCCTGCCGACACGAACAACACCTGTGAAACACAGGCGATCAAATGAGAAAAACGTGGCATTTCCAGCTCCTTCCCAGTGCGCGGCGCCGAGGCGCCGCGCGCTTTACATCACGCCACGATATCGCTGACGGCTGCCTGGCCGACGGTGGTGACGAGGAAATCCGCCACACCGTGACCCGAGAAGTCGACTGCCAATGTACCCAGGTTGGTACCTGCCGCGTAGGTCAGTACAGCATCCCCTGCGTGCCCGGTAAACGCATTGACGAAGGTCAGGCCTGCACCTTTGGTAATGCCGGACAGGTCGATCTTGTCCGAACCCGAGGTGAAGTCAAAGATCTTGTCCGACGCCCCAGGCTTGGAGTCCGAGCTGGCCCCGTAGACGAAGGTGTCGTTGCCGGCACCGCCCCACAGTTGGTCCGCACCGCCACCGCCATAGATGATGTCGTTGCCGGCGCCGCCCTTGATGACGTTCGCCGCATTGTTGCCGATGATCAGGTCATTGCCCGAACCGCCGAAGGCGTTCTCGATGGTGACGCCCTTGGCGATGGACACGTTGCCCACCAGGCCGCCAACGTCGGAGAACGAGGCCTCATTGAGGTTGATCTTCTGGTTCTGGGTGAAACCGGAGAAGTCCAGGGTGTCGTTGCCACCGCCGTCCCAAACCGAGAACACCAGCTTGTCGGCGTTGGACGTAGCGCTGTAGAAATCACGCCCGGTGTTGGAGTTGAACCCGTAGGTGGTGTCACCGGCGCGGGTGCTGTAGTTGGCGCCGTAGAGCTTCTGGATCGCGGCAATGTCGTCGATCAGCGGGCCCGAAGCGTAAGCCTCGACGCCGCCTTTGCTGAAGTTCTGGTTGGTGTTGCTCTCGCTCCAGTAACTCATGACGCTGTAGCCGCGCGTGTCCTGTCCATAGGTCGCGTCGTTGTAGGTCGGGTTACCGTTCCCGGCGTTGTAGTCGCCAGGGTGGGCCAGGCCCAGGGTGTGGCCGATTTCGTGGGTCAGGGTCTGCCGGCCGTAGTTGTTGAGGTCCGGCGTCTTGTTCGGCGTGTAGCTGCTGTTGGTCAGGTACCACGAAGTGCCGTCGTAGCCTGCGCCGGTGCCGGGTAGGTAAGCGAAGGCGGCTGCGCCGTCCTGGCCACCGCTGTAGTTGCCGAAAGTCATATGTGCGTCGCCGCCGGTGGCCTTCTCGGTGAAGGTCACGTTGGCCACGTCCGACCAGGATTGCATGGCCAGTGCGGCCTGTGCTTTCTGCTGGGCGTTGAACTGGCTGAACCCGGAGATGCCATGTTTGTTCATGGTGCTCGAGGAAGCCGAGGTGAGGAAGGTGTAGGTCAGGTCGATCTTGCCGTTGCCATCAACGTCCCGGTACGCGGCGCCGTCCCGCAGCAGCTGGGTGGCTGCCTGGTCCACGGAGTAGGACGGTTTGCCATTGACCGTGAGGTTACCGCCACGGTCGTACAGATGGCTGAAGCTATCGATTTGCGAGTACGCGGTGCTGGCTTGCGCGGCAGATACAATAGCTTTGTCTTTTACTTTTGACATAAACGTACTTCCTTGTTTGCAAGTGCATCAGTCTTTGTTCGATAGGAACCCCGCGGGCGAGATCGTCCTATCACTCGCCTCTTTTGAAGGCGTAAGAAAACTGACACAACTTGAAATCATTCGTCTACATCTATTTCCGGCTTAAAAAACTGGCCAACTAATACCTCTCGCAATTCAAATCCAGTATTTGCTGGGCGCACTTGATTTTGTCCGACAAAAAACATCCACCCCTTATTTAAATATTAAATACCGCTAAAGCCGCGCCACTCTAATGGCGGCGTTAATTAATGGATCCAATATATTGTCACGGTGTCATTGGCAACATTAAAGAGCCACTAGTTATCATAATAATGAGAGTTGCCCCCTATTACCGGGACACACTCCAGCCCGTTGTGCGCAATGCCTCTAATAAAGTCTCGGCTTTCAAGCCCGGCACCGTCACACCGTCGTCAGTGAGCATGTCTTCCCCGGCCAGGACGGCATTGATGATCGCCTCCTCCACGGCCTCGGCGGCGGCGCTGAACAGCGGGGAAATGTGGTCGTTGTTGACCATCTGCAGTTCGGTACTCAGGGGCAAATCCTTGCGCCCGTAATCGGCAGGCGGCAATGCCGTATTGCCGGTGGCGAACGCCAGGAACAGATCGCCGCTGGAATCCTCGGTGCCGCCACCTGTGCGCGCAATGCCGATGGACGCGCGCTGGGCCAGGCGCTTGCATTGGTGAGGCAGCAACGGTGCGTCAGTGGCGATGATCACCACAATCGAGCCCATGCCTGGCGTGCCACGCTCCGCGAACGGCGACGGGATGTCCATCAACCTGCGCCCCACCGGGTAGCCATCCACCCGCAGCTCCTGGCGCTTGCCATGGTTGGCCTGCACCAGCACGCCGACGGTCCAGCCGCCCTGCTCGGTCGTCAGGCGCCGCGATGCCGTGCCGATGCCGCCCTTGAATTCGTGGCAGATCATGCCGGTGCCACCGCCCACCGCGCCTTCCTGCACCGGGCCGCCTTCGGCACTCTCCAGGGCTTGGCGCACATGGTCGGGTTTGACGTGCTGACCCCAGATGTCATTGAGCAGGCCGTCGTAGGTTTCCATCACCACCGGCATGCACCAGTACACCGCCGGGTCCGCCAGGCGCTCACGCTCCAGGGCGATCAGGGCGTCGCGCACGATGCCGATGCTGTGGGTGTTGGTGATGGCCAGCGGCGAGGTCAACAGGCCCGCCTCGCTGATCCATTCCAGGCCCGTGGCATCGCCGTTGCCATTGAGCACGTGGTACCCGGCAAAACAGGGTTGCTGCCGCGCCTCCCCGGCACGCGGCTGCACCACCGTCACCCCGGTGCGCACGTGCTTGCCGTCGACACGCGTCTTGAGGGTGCTGTGACCGACCCGAACCCCCGGAACATCGGTGATGGCATTCAATTCGCCGGGCGTACCCAGCCCCAAGGTGATGCCCAATTGACGTGCGCGCATAACCACTCCTTACAATTTCTGAAACGCCGGACTCAACCGGCCACTGATGCAATACAGAATCACCGACAGGGCCAGCAAGCCGATGATGATCATGATGTCGCGTACCGACGCCGCCACCACCAGGGTCACCAGCAGGTAGCCCGCGCCCAGCACTGCCAGCAACGCGGGAACCGGCCACAGCGGCATGCGATAGGGATGCTCGCGATCGCGCAGCAATACCCGGCTCATCAAGGCGCTCAACGCCACCACCAGGTACACCAGCATGATCAGCAATACGCTGAACGAGGTGAGGTCCGCCAGGTTGGAGCTGAAACTCAACAGAGCCGAGGGGATCGCCAGGAACAGCGTAGCCAACCACGGCGAATCCCAGCGCGGGTGAATACGGGTAAACAGCTTGTTGATGCCTGGCGTCCACAGCGCATCGCGGCCACTGCTGAACACCACGCGGCCGATCTGGATGACGATGGCGACAATCGCATTGAACACCGACAGGAAGATCCCGGCGCTGACCAGGCGTGACAGGGTTTCGTTGCCGTGGCTGGTGAGCAGGTAGCCGATGGGGTCGGGGCTGCTGATCATCGCACTCAGGGACGGCGCGCCGATCAGCAGCGCGGTGATCGGCACCAGTTCGATCACCACCACCAGCCCCAACGACCACAACACGGCTTTGTGCACGCCTTTGCCGCCACATTTCATGTCTTCGGCCAGCAGCACGGCCGGGCCGTAGCCATTGAACGAGAACAGGCCGATGCCCACGGCACCGATGACCAAGGCCCAGGGCGCCAGGTGCAGCACGCCGTTTTCGACGATCTGCGGCTGGAACAACACGCTGGCTGGCTGCACCGGGTTGCCGAAACCGAGAAACACGATCACCAACAGCGCCGCCACTTCAAGCAACAGGCAGGTGCCGGTGATCCAGGCATTGAGCTTGATATTGAGGATGCCCAAGGCGTAGCTGCACACCACGATGACCAGGGCGACGGTTTGTGAATCGAATTTTGTGCCCAGGGCGTTGTTCAAGTAAGTCGCCGCCCCGGTGGCCAATACCGGGGGAATAAACAGCAGCATCACCAGCACCGTCAAAAACGTCGCATACCCGGCCATGCCGCCAAACACGCGCTTGGCGTACACGTATTCACCGCCTGCGCTGTTATGGGCCCGACCCAGCTCCGCGTAGCAAAAGGCAAACATCAGCGCGAGCACGGCGGCCATCACAAAGGCCAGGAACACACCGCTGCCGGCCTGCTGGATGGCAAAGGGCGCAATCACGAATACGGAACTGGCCGGGGTCACCGCCGAAACGGTAATGGCGACCACGTCGAAGACACTCAAGGTGGGTTTCAGCACGCCGTCTGGCGTGGGGGAAGTGCTCATATCGTTATCCTCTGTCGTTGTTTTTGGTGTGAGGCAGAAACGAAACGTCTGAATGTCGCGGGATATGTTTCCCGCTGAATGATGGCAACCTTAAACAGGGTGTTCATGTCAGCCAATTCCCCTATTGGCGTACTCCCCTTGACGCCACCCGGCAAAAGCCGAACCCTTGGCCGATCTTTGGGTTGGCGGGAGCCTGACACATGAGCCTGTTTCAAGAAGTCGGCCTGCATGCCGGGCTGGGGCGCACTGTCGCGCACATCGGCAGCGAGCGGTTCTGGAAACAGCTGGTGCTGTTGTTGCACCACTGCCTGCCGTTCGATAACGCCCTGGCGATTTTCTACCCCAGCGATGGCCCGCCCCAGGCGCTGGAGGAATACGACGCGCAACCGAGCAGCAAACCGGCGTCGATGCTGGTGTACCTCAACGGCCTGTATTTGCTCGACCCGTTTTTCCAGGCCTGTCGCGAGGGCTATGCCAGCGGCGTGTACCGCCTGGAGGAAGTCGCACCGGACCACTTTCGCCAGAGTGAGTACTTCCTCAATTACTTCCACGACAACGTGCTGGAAGACGAGGTGCAGTTCATCCTGCAACTGCCGGGTGCGGGCACCTTGTCATTGTCATTGGGCATGCAGCGGCGCTTCAGCGCGGAAGAGACCGGGCTGATGACCACGGTGGCGAACTGGGTATTGCCGTTGATGCAGCAGCATTGGCAGCAAAGCACCCAACGCCCTGCGGCGATGGACAGCCAGATCCGCGATGCATTGAGTCATTTCGGCTGTGGCGTGTTGTCGGAGCGCGAACTGGAAGTGGCGCGGCTGGTGCTGCGCGGGTTTTCGTCCAAGGCCATGGCCGAACGCCTGAATATCTCGCCGGATACGGTGAAAGTGCACCGTCGGCATTTGTACGCGAAGCTGGATATTTCGTCACAGCCGGAGCTGTTTTCGTTGTTTATCCAGTCGCTGGGGCATGACCTGGAAAACCCGTAGGCGACCACATCTCGTTACCACGCGGACCGTGGGAACGATTGGTCCACCACCTGTAGGAGCCCGGCTTGCCGGCGATGGCGATCTTGCGGGCGCTATCGCCGGCAAGCCGGGCTCCTACGGGATTTGTGTCGCCCCATTGTTTCCATGCAAGGCGCGAGAACGATTAGACCTCAGCGGCCGGTGCGGATGGTGTTCCACACCCGTGTGCGGATCCGGTCGATGTTCAGCGGCATGGCTTCCAGCGCGAACAGTTTGCCCATCATGTCCGGGCTTGGGTACACCTTAGTGTCGGCCTTGATGGCCGGGTCTACCAGGCTGTCGGCGGCAGCGTTACCGTTGGCGTAGTGCACGTAGTTGGTGATGCTGGCCATGACTTCCGGGCGCAGCAGGTAGTTCATGAAGGCGTAGCCGGCTTTTTCGTCGGGGGCGTCGGCGGGCATGGCGACCATGTCGAACCAGATCGCGGCGCCTTCCTTGGGAATGTTGTAGCCGATGTTCACGCCGTTCTTGGCTTCCTTGGCGCGGCTTTCAGCCTGCAGGATGTCGCCGGAGAAGCCCACAGCCACACAGATGTCGCCATTGGCCAGGTCAGCGGTGTACTTCGAGGAGTGGAAGTACGCCACGTACGGCCGCACTTTCATCAGCAAATCTTCGGCTTTCTTGTAGTCCTCGGCCTTCTTGCTGTGGTGCGGCAAGCCCAGGTAGTTCAACGCGGCCGGCAACAGTTCCGGGCCGTTGTCGAGGATCGCCACGCCGCATTTCTGCAGTTTGGCCATGTTCTCGGGCTTGAAGATCAGGTCCCAGGAATCCACCGGCGCGTTGTCGCCCAGTACTGCCTTGACCTTGTCGATGTTGTAGCCGATGCCGGTGCTGCCCCACAGGTAGGGGAAACCGTGGGCATTGCCCGGGTCGTTGTTTTCCAGGGCCTTGAGCAACACCGGGTTGAGGTTCTTCCAGTTGGGCAACTGGCTCTTGTCGAGTGTTTTCAGCGCGCCACCCTGGATCTGCCGGGCCATGAAGTGGTTGGACGGAAACACCACGTCATACCCGGATTTACCGGTCATCAACTTGCCGTCGAGGGTTTCGTTGCTGTCGTACACGTCGTAGGTAAAGGCGATACCGGTTTCTTTCTGGAAGTTCTTCGTGGTGTCCGGCGCGATGTAGTCCGACCAGTTGTAGATCTTCACCGTCTCGGCGGCCTGGCTGATAGAGGCCACCAACATCAAGGGCAACAGGGCAATGGCTTTCATGGTTCGATTTCCTGGCGGTTTTAGGGCTGTTTTTATGGCAGGCGATCAAGGATCAAAGCGTTACAGGATCAATACGTAGGTCTTGCGCACGGTTTCCTGGATGTCCCAGATCCCGGTGCTGTTGGCCGGCAACATCAGTGCGTCGCCGGCTTCTATGTGAACAATTTCACCGTTGTCAGGGGTGAAGGTGCAGCGGCCCTGGATAAAGTGGCAAAACTCCTGGGATTTGATCTGCCGACGCCAGACGCCCGGGGTGCATTCCCAGATGCCGGTTTCGACGCCGTCGCTGCGCTCAACGCTCAAGGTCGAGGCCACGGCGATAGGCTCGCCCAAGGGCACGGCCACCGGTGACGAGTCGGGCAAGTGGGCGTTCAGCGTGTCTTTGAATTGAGTGATGCTCATGGGTTTTTCCGTGTGAGTGAAACAACTTAATGCATGAACCCTTCCATGAACCCGGCCACGCCGGTCGCCAGCTTGCGGCGCCACGGGGCGGTGTTGGGGTTGGCCAACACCTGGTCTTCATGGACAAAACTGCGAATGATCGCGTTGTAACCCAGCCAGCGGCACGGCTCGGGCTCCCAGGCCTTGAGCGCCTCCAGGCCACGTTCGCGGATCACCCACGGCTGGTGGGTGAGCGGCGTATCCAGGCCGAGGATCAGGTCGGCCAGGGTGCGCCCACCCAGGTTGGTCGCGCCGACGCCCTCCCCGCCATAACCCCCAGACAGTGCGATGCCGGTCTTGTGGTCGCACAGCATGTGCGGTCGGAAATTGCGTGACATGCCCAGGTTGCCGCCCCACGAGTGGGTAATCCGCACCTTTTTGAGCTGTGGGAACAGTTCGCCGAACAGGTAGCGACGCAGTTCGACTTCGCTGTCGGTCAGGTCGAAGTTATGGCGCAACTTGCCGGCGAACTGATAGCCGCCACGGGCACCAAACACCAGGCGGTTGTCGGCCGAACGCTGGCCGTAGGTGACTTGGCGACTGCTTTCGCCGAACGCCTGGCCGTGGTTCAGGCCGATTTCATCCCAGGTGCTGGCGGGCAGCGGTTCGGTGGCGACGATCAGGCTCTGCACCGGTAACTGATAGCGCCCCAATGGCGGCAATGTATTGGCGTACCCCTCGACCGCCGGCACCACCCAGGCGGCGCGTACACCCGCCTTGGCGGTGCGCAGGCTGCCGGACTGCCAGTGGGTCACCGGGCTGTTTTCGTAGATCGTCACACCCATGCGCTCCACTGCCCGCGCAAGACCGCGCACCAGCTTGGCCGGGTGGATGGTCGCGACATGGGGTGCATAGATACCGCCATAGGGCTTGGCGATGCGGATCTGTTCGGCCAATTGTTGCGGGCTGAGCCAGCGATAATCGTCTTCGGTGAGGCCTTGGGCGTGGAGCTTGTCCAGGTAACGCCGCAGGCTGCCTTCCTGTTCCGGGTAGCGTGCGGCGCAGTACAGGGCGCCGCCTTTGCGGTAATCACACTCGATGCCTTCGCGGGCCAGCACTTGGGCGACTTCATCGGGAATGCCGTGCAGCAGGTCAAACGAGGCGCGGCGCTGTTGCGGGGAAAGACCGGCCAGCAGACGATCCTCACTCAGCAGGTTGCCCATCAGCCAGCCGCCGTTGCGCCCGGACGCGCCGAATCCGGCAGTCTGTGCCTCGATGATCGCAATCTTCAGTTCGGGGGCCTGACGCTTCAGGTAATAGGCGGTCCACAGCCCGGTGTAGCCGGCGCCGATAATGGCCACGTTGACGTCCAGGTCATGCTCAAGGGACGGCCGCGCCACCAGCGGGTCGTCCAACTGGTCCATCCATAAACTGATATTGCGCCATGCCGGCATGCCAAGCTCCCCTACCTCGTTTCGATAGGGGGATGCTAGAGCGCAGTGTCAGGGGCTGTCTTGCGCGCGTGCACGCAAAGAAATTTGTTTGACGTAGGCCTTGGGCGACTGGCCCGTGTGCTGGCGAAACGCGCTGTAGAACGCCGACAACGAATTGAAACCGGCTGCAAACGCCAGGTCATCGACCTTGATCGGCGGCGCGGCCTTATCCAGGGCGGCGAGCAAATGCTGGAGCCGGGCCTGGTTGACGTAGCGGTAGAAGCTTTGCCCCAGCACCTGGTTCAGCAGGTAGGAAATCTGATTGCGGCTGTAGCCACACTCCTTCGCCACCCGCTGCAGGTCCAGCTCCGGGTCCAGGTAAGGTTGCTGTTGTTGGAAATAGTGCTGCAGGTCGTTGGCCATGTGCCCCAATTGCTGGGGCGACAGGCCCAGGCGGCTGACCGTGGGGCGCATCGCTTGTGTGGGTTGCTCATGCACCAGGGACGCGTATTCATTGACCCGCCAGATCAGCCCGTCGCGCACGGTGATGGCTTCGCTGGTACGGAACGACACCAACCCTTGGCCGCCGCGCAAGGTGATGCGGTACTGGATAAACGCGGTATCGCCGTCGGCACGGATACGGTCGGTGTGCTCGATCGCCTCATCCGCGCCACGGGGCATGCTGGCTTGCAGGTACTCGCGCAACTCGGCGTAACCCACTACGCGATTCTGGAAAAAATCGTGGTACTGGATGTCCGGATGGTAGTAGGACATCACCCCATCCAGGTCGCGATGGCGCCAGCACAGGCTGTGGCGCAACACCAGGTCGCCGGTGGCTTGGGTGTTCTGGCATGCATCGTCTGGTGCGATGTCGGGCATGGAAAGCTCTGCGGCGGGTAAACCCTGGAGATTGCCGAATTTTACCGGGGCCTTCAATGGCCATTTGGCACTTCTGACTAATGGCCTTTTGCCTAGTTTTGGGTAGGACATGACCCACGTCAAAATCATGGGAAAGAACCGCCGAACGGGGCAAAAAAAGTCACCGCAGTGTTGCGAACGAATGCTACTTTGAGGGTCTTCGACGCCACGACCAGTGAAGGTCATGGCCCCCTGCCGCGAGCTAAAGGAAGCGCTCAATGAACAAGGTGGGCAACATGAACAAAGTGACGTTCCCCAACGCCTGCCAGTTGATGCGCTGGCATTTTCATCCGATGGGCTTCGAGGGGAGCATGGACGCCCCCGGCAGTATGGTTGCCCGTTTGTTCGACCGCGCCAGTGGCGAAACGCTGATCGCCATCGCCGGCATTCCCTGTGCCACCGTGATGAATGCCGCCGATGTGGAGCGCATCATTGAGGCGGTGGAGGATGAGCTGGAGTCGTTTATTCCGCCGCAGTCTTTGCGGGCGTGACTCAGTCTTATCGGATGACTAATTCCTAAATGTGGGAGCAGGCTTGCTCGCGAAGGCGGCGTGTCAGTAGATGCATTCGGTGACTGATCGACCGCCTTCGCGGGCAAGCCCGCTCCCACAGGTGGATTGCGTTCGGTTTACTGGCTGCGTTGATCGTCGAAGAAGGCTTTTTTGCCGTCGACCCGCTCCGATGCACGGGGCACATTCACGCCCTGGCCTTCCGGCTTTTCTACATACCAATAGCAGTGGCTCACTGCCCGGGTAATGCCGACGTAGGCCAGGCGCAACACTTCGTCTTTTTGCGCATTGTCGTAGGGTTCGCTGTCACCGTCCTTGCCCAGGCCTGCCATGCGGTAGACCTGGTTCTTGTATGGCGAGCTGGTGACATGCTGGCAGTCACCCAGCAGGAAAACGGCGTCCGCCTGCAGGCCCTTGGCGCTGTGATAGGTCAGTTGCTTGAGCCGGCGGGACCCGACCGGCAAGCTAGAATCCACATTAACCACAGACTGAATATGCTCTTCTATCAATGACTTATCGCTGCTTTTTCGATAGAGCATTAACACTGAATCGCCCCGTTCATAGTGCGCGAGCAACCGCCGCCCCAACGCGGCATCATCCCGCTCCAGCACGGCAACCGGTACCAATGCCCTGGGTTCGCCACTGGCCTTGGCTTTTTTGCCGGGGATCGCCGGCGCAGCCCGCACGATATGTTCGGCAGCGTCGATGATGTGCTGGTGGCTGCGGTAGTTCTCGCTCAGCATCACGCGGGTGGTACTTGGCGACGGGAATTCCTTGTTGAACTCCATGAAATACTGGGGCGAACTGCCACGCCAGCCGTAGATCGACTGCCAGTCGTCCCCCACGCACAGCAACGAAGAGCGTTGCGCCCCGCGGCCTACGTGCATGGCCGGGCCACGGCTGCGGATTTCCCGCAGGCTGGCGCGAATCCACGAGACGATCTGCGGGGACACGTCCTGGAACTCGTCAATCATCAAGTGGGACATCGGCCGTAATAGCGGGTCGCTGAGCAGCTTGAGGTTTTCCGGGGTGTTTTCACCAAACAGCGAAAACATGCGGTTATACGTCATGATCGGCGGCGACTGGTCGAGCAAGTGGTCTTCCAGGGCTTTCCAGAAAATGCTCAGCGCCTCGAAGAAGAATCGGTCGGGGTCATCCTTGGCAAAGCTCATCTGGCCGACAGCGCTGGGCACGTCCAGGCCGAGGTTCTCGATAAAGCCGGCCGCCATCACAAAACTGTCCAGCAACGGCGCCGAGGCCAGCTCGCCCTTGACCTTGTAATCAAAGCCAGGCCCTGCCGCGGCGTCACCGGCCAGGCTGCTTAACAGCCGCCTTGAAGACTCATAACTATCTAGCCATATCAAAGGCTTACGGCAGAAAGCTTGAAACAGGGTACGCTTCACCGCCCACTCTGCACGCACCGACAACTTTGAGTTGGGACGGCTGATCTGGGCGTTTTCGCGGGAATCGAAGCCTAGCACCACCCAGGCGTCCAGCTCAGGGATGTACCCGTGACAGTGGAACTGCGCACCATTGATCTCGACGGTCTGGCGGCTGGGCTCAATGCCTTTGATCGGCCAGGCGCCGGCCCTGAACCACAGGTCTTCGATCACATCGCAGAGTTCTTCATCACGCTTGGCGGCCAGTTCGGTCACCGCCATGCGCTTTTGCACGTCCGGGTGGTCGCGCTCCAGCTCCTTGAGCTGCAGGCCATGGCGCGCCAGCGGCGCAATCAGCTCGCGAAAGCGGGCATGCTGACCATGCAGCCGGTGATAACAGGCGTTCATCTGTTGGCGCTGGGCATCGCTGATGCGCAGGTCGAACGGGTTGCTGTCGGCGTCCTCGAAACCGGCGCTGAGGGTCTCAAAGGCCTGCAGTCGCTCAAAGCCCGGCAGGCTGCGCACCATGGGCAGGATCCGTGAGTGAAAGGTACGCACCACGGCTTGGGCTTCTTTCATGCCAAGGGGTTGGCCCCACAGGCTGAGAATCTCCATGAGCTTGTTGATGAAGTCCTTGCGTGATTCGCGGGTGAAGGTCACCACGGTCATCGAGCTCAGCTCAAACCCCAGGTAGTGGGTCAGCAACAGGATGCGCAGCACCAGCGAGGTGGACTTGCCGGCACCTGCGCCGGCGATCACGGACGTTGAGGGCGTGTCGCTGAAGATCATTTTCCACTGCGCGGCACTGGGCTGGGCATGGGCCGGCAGCAGACGCGCCACGTCAGCCTTGATACGCTTCTTGATCTCGGCGGTCAGCGGTAGGCGCCAGTCATCGAACAGGCTGTCGTCAACGCCGGGGGCACGGTGCTCCTCGGGGCGAAAGTCACGGATCAGCAGGACTTGGCGCCCTTCCTCGATGCCGTCGGCCTTGCCTTCGCGGTAACCGTATTCCACACCGGCTTCGTGCCCACTGCGGAACCCATCGGCCTGCCCGTGCAGCCACGAAAAGCGGTGCTGCGCCCTCAAGCGCGTCAGGCCATGGCCAAACAGGCGCGCGGCCAGCCGCTTGAACAGGGGCATTTCGGCCAGAGGGCGCAGTTCAGGGGGCAGATCAGGCTGTTGTTGCGGCACGCGGACTCCTGCGATGAGCTTGGTTTTGAAGAGTGCGCCATGGTCGCCGGAAACTGCGCACAGTTCCAGCCAATTGCTTTGCTGTCATGAGGTTAGGCGATGAAGTGAAAGTCAAAGCGCCAGTAATCAATCGAGAGAACCGATAGGAACACGGAAGTTTTTACGCTTTTTATCGATCTTGGGCTGTTGGATCATAGATGCCATCAACTGGAGACGATCATGCTTGAACTGCGACCTTTCAACTCCCTGGGCGGCGCCCGCCATGGCTGGCTTGACGCCCATCACCATTTTTCGTTCGCCGAATACCATGACCCCAAGCGTATGCACTGGGGCAACCTGCGGGTGTGGAACGACGACATCATTGCTCCTGGCACCGGCTTCCCGCAGCATCCGCACCGCGACATGGAAATCATCACCTATGTGCGTAAAGGCGCGATCAGCCATGCGGACAACCTGGGCAACACAGGCCGCACCGAGGCCGGCGACGTACAGGTGATGAGCGCGGGCACCGGCATTGCCCACAGCGAGTACAACCTGGAGGCCACGCCGACAGAGATTTTTCAGATCTGGATCACCCCGAATGAAGCCGGCCTGCCGCCTTCCTGGGGTGCCAAGCCGTTTCCAAAGGGTGATCGCGAGGGCTTTGTAACATTGGCCAGCGGCAAATCCGGGGACAGCGAAAGCCTGCGCATACGTGCGGATGCACGGCTGGTAGCGGCCAACTTGAAGGCTGGGGAAAGTGCCGAGTATGCGCTGGACGCAGGGCGTCGTGCGTATCTGGTGCCCGCGACGGGCGTGATTGAAGTCAATGGCTTGCGTGCAGAAGCTCGAGACGGGGTTGCAGCAGAGGATGAGCGCGTATTGCGGGTGACGGCGATTAAGGACAGTGAGATCGTGTTGGTCGATCTCGCCTGACACTTGTAGGAGCCGGCTTGCCGGCGATAGCGATCTTGCGACCGCCATCGCCAGCAAGCCGGCTCCTACACAGGATTATTTATTGGCTGATGGCCCCATCTACCAACACCTGCGCCTCTTCCACCAGTTGCTTGAGGTGGTCTTCGCCAATAAAGCTCTCGGCATAGATCTTGTAGATGTCCTCGGTGCCCGATGGCCTTGCGGCAAACCAGCCGTTTTCGGTCATCACTTTCAAGCCGCCGATCGCCTGGTTGTTGCCCGGCGCGTGGCTGAGGATCTGCTGGATGCTTTCCCCGGCCAATTGCGTGGAGGTGACCTGCTCTGGCGACAGCTTGCCCAGCAGGGCCTTCTGCGCCGGTGTTGCCTTGGCATCCACACGAATGGCGAACGGCTCACCCAGGGCGTCGGTCAGGCCACGGTAGATCTGGCTCGGGTCCTGGCCTTTGCGCGAGGTCATCTCCGCCGCCAACAGCGCAGGAATCAGGCCGTCCTTGTCGGTGCTCCACACGGTGCCGTCCTTGCGCAGGAACGAAGCGCCAGCGCTTTCTTCACCGCCAAAGCCCAGCGAGCCTTCAAACAGGCCGTCGGCAAACCATTTGAAGCCCACCGGCACCTCGTACAGGCGACGACCAATGCGTGCGGCCACGCGGTCGATCAGGCCGCTGCTGACCACCGTCTTGCCCACGGCGGCGTCAGTGCGCCAGTCAGGACGGTTCTGGAACAGATAGTCGATGGACACGGCCAGGTAGTTGTTCGGCGCCAACAGGCCACCGGACGGGGTCACGATGCCATGGCGGTCGTGGTCCGGGTCGCAGGCGAAGGCCACGTCAAAGCGTTCTTTCAGGCCGATCAAGCCCTGCATGGCGTAGCTGGAGGACGGGTCCATACGGATCTGGCCATCCCAGTCGACGCTCATGAAGCGGAACGTCGAATCGACTTCAGTGTTCACCACGTCCAGGTTCAAGCGGTAGTGCTCGGCAATCGCCGACCAGTAGCGCACCCCTGCTCCGCCCAGTGGGTCTACGCCCAGGCGCAGGTCGGCACTGCGGATCGCGTCCATGTCGATCACGTTGACCAGATCGGCGACATAGCTGTTGAGGTAGTCGTGACGATGGGTGGTGTCGGCCTTGAGCGCCTGCGCGTGGGTGATGCGCTTGACCCCGGCGAGCTTGTTGGCCAGCAATTCGTTGGCCTTGGCTTCGATCCACTTGGTGACGTGGGTGTCGGCCGGGCCGCCATTGGGCGGGTTGTACTTGTAGCCGCCACTTTGCGGCGGGTTGTGCGACGGCGTGATCACGATGCCGTCCGCCAGGCCGGTAGTGCGGCCACGGTTGTAGCAGATGATGGCGTGGGAAATGGCCGGAGTCGGCGTGTATTCATCGCCCTCGGCCAGCATCACGTGCACACCGTTGGCAGCCAGCACTTCCAGGGCGCTGGCACCGGCAGGCGTGGACAGCGCGTGGGTGTCCAGGCCGACAAACAGCGGGCCGTTGATGCCTTGGGCTTCGCGGTACAGGCAGATGGCCTGGCTGATGGCAAGGACGTGCCATTCGTTGAAGCTCAGCTCGAACGAGCTGCCACGGTGCCCGGACGTGCCAAAGGCCACGCGCTGGGTGGAGATCGCTGCATCAGGCTGGCCCGTGTAATAGGCCGTGACCAGTCGCGGGATATCCACCAGCAACTGGGCTGGCGCCGGCTTGCCCGCAAAAGGACTGATTGTCATGCATAAACCTCAAGAAGAAGGATTCGGAAAAAGTGACAGTTTACTGAGAGTTGGACTACCGCGCGACGGTATCGATCCTACATCAATAAGAGAAATTTCACGCGCTCAACCCACCTGAGCCTGGCGCAGGGCATCGCTCAGGGCAACCAAGGCCATGTCCAGGTTGGGATGCCCCTGAAAGGTATGGCTGATGCGCAGTTGCTGGTGATGCAGGCCCGAAAGGCTGAACAGCTCGCCGGGCACCACCACGATTTGCTGGGCGAGCATGGACTGGAACACTTGGCGCATGTCCACGGCCTGGGTCGCACCCAACCAGAATGTGGCCCCGCCCGCTGGCATTCGATAGGTCACTTGCTGCCCGAGGTGCTCGTCCAGTCGCTGGCTGACCGCCCCGGCCTGCTCGCGCAGCAAATGGCGCAGGTTGCGCAAATGCTGGTCGATTCGCCCGCTGTGATAAAGGCGAGCGATCGCACGCTGGCGAATGGAGGACAACCGGAACCCGCGAAACAGGAACTGGCGCTGCAATTCACTGCTCATGCACCGGGACAGCAGGTATCCGTATGGCGCTTCTGGGCCGAGTATCTTCTCGAACGAGGAAAATACAATCAGCCGCTCCGGGTTGACCAGGTCACGCAACGCGCTCTGGGTCGACTTGAAGCTCAACTCACCGCACGTATCGTTCTCCAGCAACCAACAACCATATTGATCCAGTAACTGTGCCACCTCCAGACGGTCACGGGGTTGCAATACGCCGCCCGATGGCAGGCTGACGGAGGACGACAGCAGCACCAGTTGCACGGGCTCATCGCGCAGCAGCCCTTCGAGCAGTGCCAGGTCGAGGCGCCCATCGGTGGCCCAAGGCAACTCGATGATACGCACCCCGGCATCTTGCAGGAGTCGCAGGATCAACCAGTCACACGGCGACTCGACAATCACCGTGGCGCCTCGCAACCTCAAGGTCTCGACCAGAATATCCAGCACACTTCGAAGATCGGCACCGATGTAAACGTCGTCGGCGTGCCAGCAGCGAATGGGCGAGGTGGTGTAGCGGGCCGCCAGTGCCGCTCGTAACTCCCACACGCCACAAGGCTGGGACCAGGGCTGCAACTCGCGCGGGTACTGGCGCACCAGTTCGCGTTCCAATCGCAGCAAGGTCGCATCCAGGGATGCCAGCAAGGTGGGCTCGTCGCCACTGAGCACCACCATGCCTGGACGGCGGGCCGCGATGTAGAGCCTTTCGAGCAGGTCGCCTCCGGAACACGGCGCCGGGCTGCCTGCCAGTGGCCAGGCGTAGTAGCCCGATTTGGCCACCGAATAGACCCGCCCTTCTTTTTCAAGCAGCGAATACGCATATTGAATGGTCGAAATCGACACATTCAGGCGCCCGGACAACTGCCGCAACGACGGCAGTTTCACCCGTGTATCCGTGCTGACCTCGTTGATCAGATTGATCATGTAGCGGTAGACCGCCTGATAGGCGAAATCGGTCTGCCGCGTGCCTCGCAGCATCATCGTCCGGACAGCTGAAAGGCCTGCGCATCGTATGCTGGCGTCGGGTGCGCCTGGCGAGGGCTACTTGTGGAACGGCCCGCGGCAAGGGGCAACGGGCGCTTGCGGTAAAGGTGCTGAAGCAGGTTCAGCGGCAATCCACTGGTGTCGATGACCCATTGCTGCAGCATGTCGGCAGCCGGCTTGCCTTGGAGCACCTTGTGCAATTCTGGCAACGCCACCAGCATGCCTGGGTGGCACTGGCGCAAATAGCCTTCCAGGCGTTCGCCATGATGGATAAACGGCGAGCACAACAGGCAGATCAACTGCCCCTCCTCCACGCCAAAAAACTGCAGGGCGTAGGCAGAAGACATCAGCCGGCCCTCCCGTGTCGCAGCTTGAGCCAGCAGCTCTTCCGGGATCTGCCGTTGACGCATGGCGTTCGCCGCTTGAATGACGAAGCCTTCAGCACCCGCCTCATAGTCCAAGTCCCTCAGGCATTCGGCCTGCAAGCCGCGCAGATGGGCCATCAACAAGGGATTGGCATACGTCGGATTACTGAAATGAAAGCCCAGGGGGTCGACAACGTAAGCCATGAACTCAGTGAGCAACGTACTTCCCGGCTGGGCGATATCCTCCAGCAAGTCAGCAATGCCGATGTAGGCCAGATGACGATGCCCACCCTTTGCGGCGTCCTCTCGCTCGACATAGTGCTCGCCGTACAACTCGCGGTAATACCCCTGGCTCCATTCATCCATGCGCGCATACAGCCCATTGAGCGATGCGGGCGGGCTCCTGGGGATCGTGAGGCCTGCGCCTTGTGCGGACTTTTTCAGCCAAGCGAGAAATTGGCTTTGCTTGCGTACGGAATCACCGCTGACCACGGCGTGTACGCCCCCGTTCCAGCTGGTCACGCGCTGATAAAAGTCGCCCAAGGCCAGGTACGTGTCATTGCACAACGTTGCGCGGATATCCCCGGAAGTCAGGTGCCCTACCATCAGCCGGTTACGCTGGCTGGTTTCGCGTCCGGGCGCCGATGCAGGACGCAGGTGGTTGAAAGGCAGCACTTCCCCATGATCCACCATCAGCAGTTCGACCCTGGGATCGTCATGGAAAAATAGCCGGCCGTAACCCCGATGAAGAGTGTCGAGGGTGTCCTGAGTCATACCGGCATGGCGTAACGTGGCGACCCGCAGATGAAACGTCCTGGGCGCACGCCCGGCGATAGTCAATTGTGCGGCGCGCAATAGCGCCAGGGTGTAGCTGCTGACTTCGCCGCCGCCATGGGCGACCAGCACCTTGTAGTCGCCCACTTGTTCCATGCCACCGGCGGCCACGACGATACGCTGGATCAACAATTGAAGTGCCGTACGTTCCGCGCGGCTGAAATGCCCGATCAAACGTTGAAGAACTTGTTGATAAACATACGTCATGGCCTGTTCGTGAATAGCGCTCATTGTTCTAATACCTGAATTTAAATATAAGTTACGAGCCACTGAACAATCGTGTTCGCTCGACCTATTGCGTTTTTTGAATGCCGCTCGCCATAAAGTGCCTGGGTAAAAAGACACTAGCACCCTGTAACAACAACGCATGGACTGCGTGCTGCCCCTATCATGGAAGCCTGCTGCGGCAAAGGCGCTGCGCAGGCGGCCTATCGACGGCCCGCAGCGGCACGCCTAGGAGGTTTCCGACAACCTCCTACTCCCCTAAAACCAGAACTAAAAGAACTTTCCCACAAATAAATCACGCCGACCTTTTCTCTTCGCGCGCTTATAAGTTGAGATCCGCCGTGGAAATACCCGCTTCCCCGGGCCCGTAGAAATGCCGAACTGTTAGTTGCAGGAGGCACCTGCACTACAAGCATGGTTTCATTCATTACTCAGTCCTTGAGATGAAAGTGACAGCACAATTATCAAGGTTGCAATTATGATTAACAGACACAGAACCTGATCGAAAACCAGTTCAGATTGACAACAGGCAACGTGCGTAAAACGCACAGACAAAGACGCCGCACTGGAATTCAGGGCGGCGTCAGGGGGAAAGGTATCGTTTACAGGAGACTGCCGTGGCTGCGCACCTCATGCATTACGCAGCTTAAGCCTCCTCAAATGGCGTATTTGCCCCATACGCCCGGGGATTGAAATACTCGTTTAAGAATATTCCTACGCTTCAAACAGCTTCAACCTGCAACGCGACTCGCTCACGGCACGGGCATTCATCCATGTAGCGGTGCGCTTCCACGAACTGGTTGAACGGAAACACCGTGGTTTTCAGCGGCACCAGCACACGGTCAGCGGTCAATTGGTTGATATCGCGCAAGGCCCGTTGCAGGGCAACCTGATCCTGGATGATGCCCAACTCCGGTTTGCCGGTGAAATTGCCGATGCAGTGCACAAAGAACTGAATGTTCTTCTGGAACGCTGCGCATGCCGGGAATGGCGTCTGGTTGCCACCCTGCAGGCCATACAGCACCAGGCTGCCACGCGGGGCCAACACATCACCCAGCAACGACATCTGCGGGCCGCCCAGGCCATCGAACACCACGTCGACACCGCGATTGTCGGTGAACTTGTTGATTTGCATCAGCAAGTCCTGCTCTTCGGTCACGATGACCTTTTCTGCGCCCAACGACAGCAGGTATTCGCGCTCAGCGCTGTCTTTGGTCGCGGCAATCACCCGCACACCCAGGGCCTTGCCCAGTTGTACGAACGATGGGCCGGCGCAATGGCTGGCGTCGGTCACCAGGGCAAACTGGCCGGGCTTGACCCGCGCCAGGTCCACGTAGGCAAAGTAGGCAATCAGCAGCGGCGTGTAGTGCACGCTGGCTTCAATCGGGCTCAACACATCCGGGTAACGGGTCAGGGCCGAGCGTGGCAGAACAATCTGCTCGCCATACACCGGGTAATCATTGGGGCTCTCGGCCGGAAAACTGGCCACTTTATCGCCCACTGCCAAGTCATCCACGCCATCGCCCAGGGCAACTACAACCCCGGCCATCTCATGGCCAAGCCCTGAAGGCAGGCGCGCATGGGAAGACGCCAGGTTCTGGCGCCAGAGAATGTCGTACCAGCTGATGCCAATCGCGTCGACACGCACCTGCACTTCGCCCGGTGCGGGCTGCGCGGCTACATGCTCTTCGCACTTGAGCACCTCGGCCGGACCAAACTTGTGAAAACGGATCGTGCGGGACATCGCAAACCTCGTCAAAGTAACCTCTAATGCCATGAACTCTATCTGGGCTTTCCGGGTAAGACCACCGGTCGCCGTTAATAGTCGACATGCCTGTCATTGATTCCGCAACTGAGGAATAGACCTCAACAATCGTAGGAAAACTCAATTAGCCGGTGCAGAGTACCAGTCTTTACCCGTAAGATTCATGCCGGTCATGCTTCTAAATGGAATCTGAAGGGTTCCAGGATGGCCGCTCACGTCAAGTTTGCTGACTCTTCCAGGACACAAGATGAACCGTAACGACCTGCGTCGTGTCGACCTTAACCTCTTGATCGTATTCGAAACCTTGATGCATGAGCGCAGTGTGACCCGCGCTGCCGAGAAACTCTTCCTCGGCCAGCCGGCCATCAGCGCGGCCTTGTCGCGCCTGCGCGGGCTGTTCGATGACCCACTGTTTGTACGCACCGGCCGCAGCATGGAGCCCTCGGCCCGCGCTGTGGAAATCTTCGCCCTGCTCTCCCCGGCCCTGGACTCGATCTCCACCGCCGTCAGCCGCGCTGCCGAGTTCGACCCGGCCACCAGCACCGCGGTATTCCGCATCGGCCTGTCCGACGACGTCGAATTCGCCCTGCTGCCCCAACTGCTCAAGCGCCTGCGCGCAGAAGCCCCGGGCATCGTGCTGGTAGTGCGCCGCGTCAACTACATCCTCATGCCCGGCCTGCTGGCCTCGGGCGAAATCTCCATCGGCGTCAGCTACACCGCCGACCTGCCGGCCAACGCCAAACGCAAAGTCCTGCGCCGCAGCCTGCCCAAACTGCTGCGCGCCGACAGCGTGCCAGGCTCCCTGAGCCTGGACGACTTCTGCGCCCGCCCCCACGCACTGGTCTCGTTTGCTGGCGACCTGAGTGGTTTTATTGACGAAGAACTCGAAAAACTCGACCGCAAGCGTCACGTGGTGTTGGCTGTGCCGCAATTCAACGGGCTGGGGACGTTGTTGGCGGGCACCGATATTTTGGCGACTGTGCCGGACTATGCAGCCGAGGCGTTGACATCGGCGGGCGGGTTGCGCGCGGAAGATCCGCCGTTGCCGGTGCGCAGCTTTGAGCTGCACATGGCGTGGCGTGGGTCGCAGGATAATGACCCGGGGGAAAGATGGTTGCGGTCGCGGATACAGATGTTTTTTGGGGATCCGGACAGTCTCTAGGCGTCGTCGCAGAAGCTGCTCCACTGACCGCCAACGACGTCAGTGGAGCCACATCACGTACACCGGGTAAATGCCAAACGCAAGGCCGCACCGATATCAGCAGGTCGGCTCTCAAATGGAACAGTGACGTACAGGCTTTCACTGATCCCCTTACCGCTCCACAACTCCAGTTTTTCATGATGACTCGGACGAATGGTTATCTGCCCTTCCCTACTCTCGATACTGCACTTTTTCATATCTTTGAATAGTGCACGCTGCGTCTTGTAGCCAAAGCGCTCCAATATACTGCCCACCCACTGCTTATACCGTTGAAGGGTCAAAGTGTTGTCGTAGAGATCCCGATCAAACGTGGCTTCAGGGTGAATCCAGACATCCTTGCGCGGCTCGGCAAGCACAAAGCGGCTATGAGCCAATGCATCCAATATGGCCTCACCCAGTGCCTGATCACTGACATCCGGACTGGCGTAATGCTCGACCCCCAGCGGGTCAGCTCGGCTGGATCGATAGCCGGAGTAAGTCTTGACATACACAAGCTCGTTGTTGATGCCTGCATCCGCCCAGGCTGTTTTCACAACATCATTCATCTTAATGCACCTCGGTGATTTTTACGGTAACGCCCTTGCTGCGCCCGTATTCAATCGCTTTATTAATCTGTTCCCACTGAGTGCCAGTCGTGGCTTTAGGAATTGCCACTTGTACTTCACGAACAGTGATTTGATTGGCATGTAATGTCACGTCCTTCAAACCAGTCTCAACAAAGTTGGCGGCCGCATCAATATTCCCCTTGAGCGAAGAATAGATCTGGCGTGGATTGGCCAATTTTGCAGCCGTTGTCGTATCAAGTGTTTTGGCGCTTGTTGCGACACCGGTCGCTTCATCGAAGAAATCAAACGTCTTGAAGTTCGGCGGCCGACGGGTACCTGCAGGCAGTTGCGTTTCCAGATAATCTTCCCAAGGCATGCCTTGTAATTTATTACCCTTACCCCACTCGATGCCTGTGGTAGCGCGGTCTACCGATCCGCCCGGGCCTTTTACGCCCCCCCCTCCTTTGGCCGCATTAAACGCCGCAACGCCCAATCTGACTGCAACGACAAGCGCTGCAGCACGCTCAGGAGAAAGACCATACTTGGAGGCCAAAAGCTCTGTCACTGTACCCGATGTAACGCCTGCCAAGTCATTCTGAAAACCATAATTTTCGGCAATCAGCATGTTAAGCATCGTCGCAACCGCAGGAGGAGCGTTGGCAGCCATGTCCTTGAATCTAGCCGCGTCAACCTCAGCGTCGTTGACCAGCTTCGAGATACGTGCGCAGGCGTTTATGTCATCCGCGCAGGCGACGAAGGCCTCAGCCGTCTGCTTCACGCTCAGATCGTGGTATTTCGTGTAACCATCTTCCGCACATTTTGTGTCGTCACCGCACCCTAAAAGCTCCTTGGATGCCCGCTCCAGATCCGAATGGCTCAGATAGTTGTACTGAGTGGCGTTGGCCGCGATGTTAGCTGCGATTTCCGGATCGCCGCCCGTCACTACAGCCGCCAGAACCCCCAGCAGCTGAGACATCGCCATCAAGTTGAGTTGAGCCTGTTGATCGCCAGGTTGATTCGGCTTGTAGTTCGCTGGCAATGCCAACTCCGCAAGGTATTGCACCAGTGCTTCGTTGGCGCCGCCTGCCAAGGCACCTGTCTGGAAGTCGCCCCCCATGGCCATCGACTTCAAGCCACCCAGCAACGCATGGGCAGCAATCTTGGTGGGGCTACCGTCAACCAGATTGGTGTTACCGATCTGTTTGGCGGCCACGGCGCCGGCAATACTGATCACCGAGCCCAAAAGGTTGTTGGCAAAGTTATCGCCCAGACTGCCGCCGTTGAATGCGGTCTGCACGACCGTTTCGGCGCCGGTCTTGAGAACGACCTGGCCCACGCTGTTCCAGTCAAAACCCAAGGTGGTCGGGTCGTACCCCATTGCCCCACCAATGCCGCCCATGAAGCCCGAGACGACATAACCTTTCATTGCGTCTTTGCTGGTGATGTCTTTGAGCGTGCCGCCGAGGTTGCCTTTGTTACTGATCACACTGTTGACGGCTTTATTCATGACCGCCGCCAGCACGGCATCGGCAAACCCACCGGCAAACGTACCGGCGCTTGCCCCTACCATGCCGGCACCCAGGCCCGCACCGCCGGTGACTACCGCCAGCGCGATCGCCAGCACCACCTGAGCGGCGGGGCCAAGCCCCGAATGGGAATACTTGAAGTGGGTGTGAATTTCTTCGACGCGGCGCCAGTCCACATCACCGCGTTTCTCCGCCTCTGCCAGCCACGCCAACTGCGGGTCGGCAGCAACCATCGCTTTGATAGCTTGGTGGACGGTCTGTTGGTTGATCTGTTTGATATCGATGTTCAAGCCGTCAACGGCATTGATCACCAACTGTCCCTGAGCCGTCATTTGCGTCTGACGTACCGTCTCGTCGGTGTGCCCCTTACCCGACATTGAGGTCCAGGCCATGCTGTTCTTGGACTTCTCGTGACTCTCCTGATTCAGGTCCTTCACCGCCTCAAAGGTGATTGCACCGCCACTGTCGATGATCAAATCTTTGCCACTGTTGAGCTTGGCCACCTGATAACGCTGGTCACCACCGCTGATCAGCGTCAGATCACTCCCCGTGGTGATCTGGGTGCCCACGTTGACGGTTGAGGTCACTTCATCGCGCTTGGTCTGCTTGCGCCCCCAACTGCCCTTGTCCTTTTTGTCATACAGCGAGTAATCGGTGTCCTGGGCCGCCAGTACGTCCAGTTTTCCAGCCGCTACCAGGTACGCCTCGTTGCCGGCATTGATCCGACTCGAGATCAGTTCCATATCCTTGCCGGCATTGAACGTAACGTCTTGCCCGGCGCTGATGACACTGGAAACTTGTTTGACGTGGTCTTCCTGCGCCGTGACCTTCTTCGACTTGGAATACGAATGGCTTTCGTCGGCAGCCGAAGCCACCGTAAGGTTTGCGCCTGCGTCAAAATCGATGTTGCGGTTTGCCTCTATTTGGCTGGCAACCACCGCCAGATCACGCCCCGCCTGGACAGAGAGGTCACGCCCCACCGTTACATCCGAGCCGTACTGGGTAACGCTGTTGCTCTTGGCGCCAGCCACCACGCTATTGTGCTGCTCAGCAGCGCCAATAATGGCATCCCGGCCCGCGGTAATCTTAGTGTCACCGCCACTTTGCAACGTGCTGCCGGTGCTGACGAAATCCCGCGCGGCCTTGATGGTCAGGTCGTTCGCCGCCTCTATCCGAGCGCCGCTGTCGGCATACTCGTTGTGCCCGCTGTACCCTTTGTAATTGACGTCATTGCCCACCACCGTGCGTTGGTTGATCACATCGCCGGCGACGGCGGTCATGGTGATGTCACGCCCCGCGATGACACCGCCCGCCTTATTGACAATGTCGTTACCTGCCAGCAGATCCAGGCGGTTACCAGCCTCGATCAAACCGCTGTTCACCAGATTGTTAAACGCAGTGGCAGAAAGGTTGTTGCTCGCCCGTAACGTACCGGCGTTATTCAGGTCCTTACCGGCAATCAGCGTGACATCCGCGCCCTGAATCAGCGCACCGTTCGGTGCCAGGCGATTGGTGGCCTGGGCCAGGTAAAGCACCGGCACCAGGACCTTCTCGCCATTCACCTCATGCTCTTCGAGCCAGACGATATCGTGAGTCAGCGCCGCGACCTGCTGGGAGGTCAGGCTGACCCCCACCGACAGGTCGAGTTGTTGCTTGCTCTTGATGGCGTTGTCCATCAGGTACTTGTAAAGCGCTTCGTCGGAGGTCTGACCATCGATGAAACGTTGACCGGTACGTTCGACCACCGCCTGCTGGATCAGCTTCTGTTCATAGAAACCGTCGCCCAGGCGTTTGGCGCTTTGATCAGGGTTGTAGCCGAGGTTCGCCAGCAGATAGTCCGAACTCATGAACTGCTTGAGGTCGGTGAGTACCGGGTTGGTTTCGATCAGGTACTTCTGCGGATTGGACCGGCCCGAGGTGTCCGGCAGGCCCTGCACGCGAGTGATGACCTGGCTGCCCACCGGCGAAACAGCACCCGCCTGTCCTGGCAACTGGACACTGCCGGAATCACCCGGGGCGCTGACAGTGATCACACTGCCAGAAACACCGCCGCCCGTGGCCTGGCGGTTAGTTTGTTCGAGTTGAAGCGTGCTCGCAGCGATTCGCGCCGCGTCGCTGAACTGCAGGTTGCGCGCCTGGATATCGTCCGCACCCTGTTGGCGCTGGGCATTGCTGACAGCCGCGCTGCCCATGCTCCAGGTCTGAGGCCCGGCACTGGTTTGGCTTGCCTGGGTTGCAGAACCGCCCTGCCCACTCAGGCGGAACAGACCGTTTTGTCCGTCGGGCAAGCTAAAACCCCGGGACGCCACAGGGTCCACCCGCTGTTGCGCCAGGTTCGGCGGCAGTTGTGGGTTCAGGTAGACGACCGTGGGCTTGGCCGCATTGCCGACTTGCGCGCCAGTCCCGCTCTTCGTCGTCCCGGTGAACTGGGTATTGGCGTGCAGGTTACTATTATCGAGGGTGTTCTTGGCGTTGATCTGTATCGCCTGCCCGGCCTGGACCACCGAAGCCACACTGCCGCCACCGGCGGTAAACACCTTGTTGTCACTGTTCAGGGTGCCAGCCAGGATGCCAGCGGGGATGGCCACATCCGGCCCCTGGCCGAATTTGGTATTCACGGTCTTGGTTTTTTGCTTGCCGTAATCGGTGAGCTCGACGTGAGTCCCGCCTTTGTCGGGTTCATGCACGGTCTGATGGTATCGGTAGACGTACTGGGAATATCTTTGCGCGTAGGCGTCCAGCGCTGCGTTCGCGTAAGTTTTTCTATCAAAGATATTGGGCACGCCGGTATAGACCCGGTTACGGGTGAAGTTGCCGGCCTCCAACCCCAGGTTCTCGAAGGTGTCCACGTTCAGGCGAATATTCTTGCCGGCGGAAATCGTCGAGGCGGTGTTGGAAAAACGACCGACATCGCCATCAATGTTTCCGGCCACTGCCAAGCTCGCTCGCGCGCCGCTGATGGTCGACTCCGAGGTGTAGTTTTCGGCGATATAGAACGTATTGCCGTTAAACGTGATATCGCCCGACACCAGCCGTTCTTTGCCGATAACCCCTTCGGTCTTGTTGTTGAAGCTGTTGGCCGACAGCGAGAAATCCCCGTCGACATTGATCGAGGACGCCAGGTTGGTCACGCTGTTGGCGCGACCGCCGTTGAGACCCGAGATGTTCAGGTTGCCGAGGCTGTAGACATTGCCGTTGTTGTTGGTGAAGTCATTGACCAACAAGCCCATGTTGCGGCCGCTGAAGATCAGGCCGTGGTCATTCACCAGCGTGGGCGTCTTCAGCGTCAGGTCCTGGGCCGCTCCCAGCGTGCCGGTGTTGCCGATGCTGTTGGCGGTGACCGTCATGGAACCGTTGGACGTCAGGCGCCCGGCGTTGCTCAAGCCACCGGCGTTGATCGTGGTATCGCCACCACCGGCAATGGTCGTGGTTGCGCCCAGGTTCACCTGGGCCGCGCTCAGCCCCAAGGTGCCGACGCTGCTGTAGCGTCCGCTCCCGCCGTAGGTACCGGCCAGCGTCAGGTTCGCCGTGCCGTCACTGGCGATCAACCCATCGTTGTTCCAGTTGCCGCCGTTGCCGGTCAGGCTGTCGGAGGCCAGCAGTTGTCCGCCAGCCGTCTGGTTGAGCGTGTTGACGTTCACCGTCAGGCGCCCGGCCTGGATCACGCTGCTGTTGGTCCAGCTGTCCGCCGTGAGCGTCAGGTCACCACGGGTAACCAGGCTGCCGCCGGCATTGGTGATATTGGCGGTACTGATATCAAAGGTACCGTTGCCCACATGCAGCAGGCTGCCGCCGAGGTTCTGGAAGCTGCTGGCATTGAGGGTCAGGTCGCTGTTGGCGGTTTCCAGCTTGCCGTTGCGGTTGTCGAACAGGCCGCCGATCTGAAAGTCAGTCTTGCCAGTGGTGCCCAACGCACGGATCTGGCCGGTCTGGTTGTCGAGGCTGGACGCGCGCACGCTCAGGCTGCTGTCGCTTTCAATCACGCCGAGTCGGTTGTTCAGCGCGCCGTTGAGGCTGAGGTCAACTCGCTGGCCTGCGATCTGCCCGTCGTTATCACCGCTGTTGTCGAAGTTGTTGCCACTGACCTGAACCAGGCCCTTGGCGTACAGGCCGCCGTTGCGGTTGTCGAAGTCACCGGTGGTGATCAGGGCATCACCGCTTTGCGCCGCAATCCGCCCGCCGTAGTTGTCGATCCCGCCCAGGGCGCTGAGGTTGAGGCGCTGGGCCTGAACGATGCCGCCCTGGCGATTGTTGTTCAGGTCGTAGCCGTTTTTCAGCACGCCGACGATACGCGCGTCGACGGCGCCCTTGACGCTGGCGAGGATGCCGCCACGGTTGTCGAGGTTGGCCGCGCTGACGCTCAGGTCGCCATTTTGGGAGATCAGCTTGCCGCTCTGGTTGTCGATATCGCCGCTGACCGTCAGGTTCAGTGCACCTTGCCCTTGCAGGGAACCCTTGCCGTTGGCGAGGCTTGCGGCGTCGACGCGCACGTCGCCATTCTGGCTGTAGATCAGGCCGTCACTGTTGTTCTGTACGGCACCGGTGCTGCTGATCACCAACTTGTCGTTGGCCGCGACGGTGCCGCGATTGCGGTTATCCAGGCCTCCGGTGAGCAGGCTCAGCAAGCCTTGGCTGACCAGTTGGCCGCCCTTGTTGTCGACTTGGCTGCTGCGGCTGATGACTAAAGGTCCGCCGCTGGCGAGCTTGCCGTCGCTGTTGGTCAAGGCACCGAGCAAGTCGAGGCTGACCGCGCCCTTGCTGCTCAGCGTACCGTTGCGGTTGTTCAGGGAGGTGCCGGTAAAATCCAGCGCCTGCTGTGCGCTGATGCTGGCGCTGTTGTTCAGGGCCATGGCGCGCAGTGTCAGGGTGGCGGCGCTGTCGATGGAGCCGCCCTGGGCGTTGTTCAACACACCGCTGACCGTCAGGCGCTGGGCCGCGCCACTGGATAGCATACCGGCGCTGTTGTCCAGGCTGGCCGCGTTGACGGTCAGGGCCTGCTGGCTGACCAGCAGGCCGTCATTGCTGTTGAGCAATGCGCCGCTGAGGTTGACATCAAGGTTGCCGCTGCGACTGGACAGTTTGCCGCCGTTGCGGTTGTCCAAACTCCCGCCGTTGACGGTCAGCCCCTGCCAGCCAGAAACCAGGCCGTTCCCGTTGACCAGGCTGTCGCCGGTCACGCCCAACTTGTCGCTGCTGATCAGCTTGCCGTCGCTATTGTCCAGTGTGCGTGCGGTGAGGTTGAAGCTCTGGCTGCTGGAGAGTTCGCCGCCCCTGTTGTTGAGGTCGCGCAGACGGTTGATCGTCAGCGGGCCCTTGGCGTTAAGCAGGCCGTTGCGGTTGTCGAGATCACCACCCGCCAGGTCGATGCGGATGGCCTGGTCGCCGAGCAGGCGACCGCCGTTCTGGGCGAGGGCGCCAAGATTAAGGTCGATATCGCCCTTGGCCGACACTTCACCACCGTCGCCGGAATCCAGGCTGTTGGCGTTGATCGTCAGGCCGGCCTGGCTATTGATCAGGCCCTTGGCGCTGTTGTTCAAGGCCATGGCGTTGAGGGTCACGCCGCTGACACCCAGCAGGCTACCGCCCTGGTTGTCGAGGTCGGCACTGCCGACGCTGAGGGTTTGGGCTGCGTTGATCAGGCCTTGATTGCGGTTGCTCAGTTGACCGCTGGTGGTCAAATCCAGATCGCCACGGCTGGTCACGGTGCCACCGCTGTTGTCGAGGCTGGCGGCGCGGATATCGAGCGCGGCAGCGGCAATCTGGCCCTTGAGGTTGCTCAGTGCCTGATTGATACGCAGGGTCACGGCCTGGTTGCTCAGCAATTTGCCGTTGCTGTTATCCAGGCTGTCGGCGACCAGTACAAAGGCCTGGGCACTGGAGATTTCACCCCCCTGGTTATTCACGCCCTTGAGGTTGTTGAGCCGCAATGACGGCGCGTTGATCAGGCCATTCTGGTTGTTCAGTTGGCCGTTGTTCAGGTCCAGGGTCAGTGCCGTGTTGCTGAAGAGCTTGCCGTCCTGCTGGTCGAGGCCGGTAACGCTGGCGACCAGCGCCTTGTCGCTGCCGATGCGGCCGTTCCTGTTGCTGACCTGCCCTGCGGTCAGGGTCAGGCTGTCGCCGCTGCTCAGGCTGCCGGTGTTATTGTCATAGGCACCGGTAGTGACCGTAACCGCACCCTTACCACTGATAACACCCAGCTGGGAATTGTCGAGACTGCCACTGTTCAACTTGATGCCGCTGTCACTGACCAGGCGTCCACCGCTGTTGACCAACGCGCCGTTGGCCTTGACGTTGAGCGCCCCGGCACTCGACAGGCTGCCGCCAGTGTTGGTCAGGCCAGCACTGGTGGTATCCAGTTGGCCTTCGCTGCTGATCAGGCCACGGCTGTTGTCGAGATCGCCGCCGAGGGTGACGCGCAGGTCTTGGCCGCTGACCAGTTGACCCTCGGTATTGTCGAACGTCTGGCCGTCCAGCGTGACGCCGGTCTTGCCCTTGAGCAGCCCCAGGTTACGGTTGAGTACCTGGGCCATGTCGAGTGTCAGGGTGGTATCGGCAAGGAGCTTGCCGCTGTCGCTATTGTCCAGGCGCTTGCCGGTCAGGCGAATATCGGCGCTGCTGGAGAGTTCACCGCCACGGTTGTCGATAGCGTCGACATCGAGTGTCAGCGCTTTTGTCGCCCCTACCAGACCGTTCTGGCGGTTATCCACGGAGGCACCGTTCAGGGCCAGCGCGCCGCTGGCGATGAGCTTGCCGTTGCGGTTGTCCAGAGCCGCGATATTCGCCGTGACGTCGGCCTTACCGGAGACGGCACCATTGCTGTTATCCAGGCTGTTGGCAGTCAACAGGATCGCGCCGTCACCCACCAGGGTACCGCCCTGATTGATAAACGCCCCACTCACTCCCAGGTCGACCGCAGCGCGGCTGCTGATCAGGCCCTGGCTGTTGTCCAGGCTGGCGCTACGGCTGTCCAGAGAAGCCGCGGCCACCTGGCCCTTGATGTTGTTCAATGCCTGATCGATACGCAGGGTCAGGCCTTGGTTGCTCAACAGCTTGCCGCCGCTGTTGTCGAGGCTTTTAGCGGCCAGCGCAAAGGCTTGGGCGCTGGAAATTTCGCCTCCCCTGTTGACCACCTCGTCGAGATTCTTGAGCACCAGCAGCGGGCCGTTGATCAGGCCACCGCTGTTGTCCAGGCGGCCGTTGTGCAGGTCCAGGCTCAGTTGGGTCTTGCTGAACAGCTCACCACCTTGCTGGTCGAGGCCGGTAAGGCTGGCGGTCAGGTCCTTGGCGCTGGCAATACGCCCGGAAGCGCCGTTGTTGACTTGGGTGGCCGTCAGGTCCAGGCGGTCGTCGCTGGTCAGCCGGCCTCCCTGGCTGTTGTCAAGGGTGCCGGTGGTGACGCGGGTCGCACCCTGGCCGCTGATCAGGCCTTTGTGGCTGTTGTCGAGGCTTGTGCTGGCGAGTACCAGCCCCTGGTCTGTGAGGATCGAACCGCGTTGATTGAGCACCACTCCAAGGCTGTTGATCGACAGGTCATCGGCACTGCCGAGTTTGCCGGCTGTGTTATCCAGGCTGCCAACGTTGAGGCCCAAGGCACCTTCGCTGCTGAGAAAACCGCTGTTGTTGAGCAGCGCACCATCGAGGCGAATATCCAGGCCTTTGAGCGCGGCGATAGTCCCGCCGCTGTTATCCAGGCGGGTGCCGTTGAGGTTGACACTACCCTTGGCGAACAGACGGCCCTGGGTCTGGTTGATCACGTGCGCCACGGCGACACCAAGATCGGTTTCGGTCAACAACTTGCCGCCATCGCTATTGTCCAGGCGCTCGCCGCTGACACTCACACTGCTGCGGGTGCTGGACAGCTCGCCGCCACGGTTGTCGACCTGTTCGACCTGGACGGTCAGGCCCTGGGTGCTGGCTACCGTGCCGCCGTTACGGTTGTCGAGATTTTTGCCGGTCAGCAGCAGAGAGCCCTGGGCCACCAACGCCCCGCCCTGCTGGCTCAGGCTGTCGATGCGGGCTTCGAGGTCGGCCTGGCTGGCAATACGGCCCAAGGTGTTAACCACCTCCTTGGCCTTGAGATTGACCGGGCCGACCGAGCTGAGCAGGCCGCCGCTGTTGTCCAGACGGACGCCTTCAAAGCCGATGGCCGCCTTGGCAACCAGGTTGCCCTTGTCGCGGTTGTCCAGTTGATCGACCCGCAGTGTGAGGTCCTTGTCGGCCTGGATCAGGCCGCCACGGTTGTCCGCCGAAGCGCCGCGCACGGTCAGGTGGTCCTTGCCCGCCAGGCTGCCGCCGCGGTTGTCCAGGCTGCCGGTGTTGAGTTCGATGCTGCCCGTGGCGCGCAGCTTGCCCTGCTCACGGTTATCGAATGCATCATGAACCGTGGCATTCAACGTGCCGTCCGCCGCAAGCACCGTGCCCGCTGCGCGGTTGTCGAGGCTGGCGGCGACCAGGGTTAAAGCTTTGCCGGAACCTAGTGTCCCGGCGTGGTTGTCCAAGGCGCCGCTGAGGTCGATGCTCAAGCCCAGGTCGCCGGTGATCTGCCCCCGGGTATTGTCCAGGCTGAGGCCTTTCAACGCGACCAGGGTTGAACTCGACAAGGTGCCGTCACGGTTATTGATCGCGCCGCTGGCAGTGAGACCGAGTCCCTTTTCAGCCGCGATCAAGCCCGAGGTGTTATCGAGGCTGGCGACACTCAGGGTGACATCGGCCAGGCTGGAAATTTCCCCGCCGCGATTGCTCAGCTCGCCGACGTTAGCCACTAGGTCACCGTTGCTGGCGATCAGACCGTCCTGGCCGTTCACGGCCTTGTCGGCAGTCAAGGTCAGGCTGTCGGCGCTGAGCACCCGGCCCTTGTTGCTGTTGTCGAGCCTGCTGGCGGTGACGACAACCTGCCGTTGCCCGCTGAGGGTGCCGCCCCTGTTGTCCAGCGTCTGGGTGGTGGTGATGTCAAGGTCACGGCTGGCGAGGATGGTCTTGCCGAGGTTGCTGAGGCTTTGCGCGTGGAGGCTGACATCGCCCTCGGTATTGCGGGTGTTATCGAGATTGACCCCGGCTTCGATGATGCCGTTGTTGGTCAACTGGCCGCCGCTGGCGAGGGTGATGCGGTCCTTGGCGACAAGGTTATTCTGGCTGGTCAGGTCGCCTCGGGTGTTGATGTCCAGCGTGGTGCCGGCGTAGACCGGTCCTTTGGCTTCCAGGCTGGCAGCCTTGACGTTGACGGAACCGGTCGCCGAGGTTTCCACCAGGCTCAAATGACCATTGGCATCCAGCTGCATGTCGCCGCCACTGGCGAGCATCTTGCCGTCGAGCTTTACCCCCACACCGGCTTCGCTGCTGACCAGTTTGATTGCGCCAGCATACATACCGCCCAACGCCGAAGAGTCGATGGCCAGTTGAGGGGCGGTCGCCGGGTCAGCGGCACGCGCCGTAGTTTTCAGGGTCTTGGCATCGACGTCGTTGGCGCCGGCGATAATCGTCAGGTTCTTGGCTTGGATCTCGGCATTGAGCTTGGCCGAGCGGGTGATGATTTCGAAGCGGTCGATATTGTTGGCGTTAAGCCCGGCGCCTTCGATGGAGACGCTGCCTTGATCGACCTGATAGCGACCGACCTGGCCGTTTTCAATCACCGATTTACCGGTGGTCAGCGTCGCCTGCGGTGTGTTGATGAATCCGCAGCCGTTGCAGGTGATGCCGTAGGGGTTGGCGACGATCACATGAGCGGATTGGCCCGCCACTTCGGTGTAGCCGCGTAACTGGCTTGGGCTGCCGCCGTTGACTTCATTGAGGATGGTGCTGGCGGCGCGACCGTTGAGGTTGCTGTTGCCAAGGATGATCCCGCCCAGTTGCGTGGACTCGGTGCGATTCGTCGCGTTGTTGAGAATGAGCCCGTTGGCGCCAACGTTGTAGTCCTTGAACTGGTTATGCGACAGCCCGCTGGCATTCGGCGCGGCGATATTGACGATGGGCACGCCGTTGCCTGCCTGGCCGAGCGTCGTTCCCGGCGCGCTGACCACAACACCGTCTGCCTGGGCCAACAACGGCTGCCAGAACATGGCGTTGGCCAGCACCAATGCCAGCCCGCGTTTGGGCAGCCCGAGGAAGGTGGATCGGTTTTTCAGGGCTGCAGAAGGCTGGCGCGCGAGGAAAGCGAACTGACGAACATCCATGTCGTGTCTCGATGCCCAGAGGGCGGTAAAGATTTAAAGGAAGAAATCCAGGCGGAAATAGATTGGCGCTTCACGCTCGGTGATCGGCCCCGGTCTTTCCAAAGAATGTGCAAAGGTCACCGTGGCGGCGACGTTCTGGCCGCGGGCAAACAGGTCGACCGAGTTGCTGCTCATGCGCCCATGCTGCTCGGCGTTGTAACGGCCGTGGCTGATCACGCCCTGGTCGTAGCCAAGGCTGGTGCCGTACTCGCTGAACACCGGTTGCAGCCAGGCCCAGGTCACCGGGCGGCTCCAGCGCAGGTCGTTGCGCCAGTAACCGCCGCTGTCGCCGCTGAGGGTCTGGTCCTTGTAGCCACGAATCGACGACTGCCCGCCCAGGCTCATGCGCTGCGGGCTGAAGAGCACGTCTTCGC
>NZ_JACAOY010000022.1:0-9569 GCF_013385985.1 Pseudomonas sp. B6002
TACTTGACCAGTTCAGCTTGCCTGCGATGGCGGTGGGTCAGCCGATGCATCTGTAGCTGACCCACCGCTATCGCAGGCAAGCCAGCTCCCACAGGTGATCTCTGTTGTTCAGGAGATCCAGGACGCGGCACGCTCCGATTGCAAGCCGTACTTCTCTATTGCCTGTTGGCATACCTCCCGCGCCAAACTCCCCTGCTCCACCAACGCCGTCAATGCCGCCAGCACGAGGTGATGGCGGTCCACCTCGAAGAAATCCCGCAACGCCGCCCGTGTATCACTGCGGCCAAAACCGTCGGTACCCAGTACGATGTAACGGGAGTCCACGTACGAGCCAATCATCTGCGGCACCGCCCGCACATAGTCGGACACCGCCACCACCGGCGCACCCTGGGGCAGGCACGCGTTCACATGACTCACCCGCGTCGCGTCCTGCGGATGCAGCCGATTCCAGCGCTCCACCTCCCGCGCATCCCGCGCCAGTTCGCTGAAGCTGGTCACGCTGAACACTTCGCTGCTCACCTGCCAATCCTCCGCCAGCAGCTGCGCCGCCGCCTGGGCCTCGCGCACCAGCGTGCCGGAGCCGAGCAGGCGCACTTGGGCATTGGCGGCGCCCTCCAGGCGATACATACCCTTGATGATCGCGGCCTCCACGCCGTCCGGCAGGCTCGGCTGCGGGTAGTTTTCGTTCATCAGGGTCACGTAGTAGAACTCGTCCACATCGTGCTCCAGCATCTGGCGCATGCCGTGGTCGAGGATCACCGCAAACTCCCCGGCAAACGCCGGGTCGTAGGCGCGGCAATTCGGCACCGTCGCCGCCATGAGGTGGCTGCTGCCGTCCTGGTGCTGCAAGCCTTCGCCGCCCAAGGTGGTGCGCCCGGCCGTGGCGCCCAGCAGAAACCCTCGGGCGCGTTGGTCGGCGGCGGCCCAGATCAGGTCGCCGACCCGCTGGAAGCCGAACATCGAGTAATAGATGTAGAACGGCAACATGCGCAGGCCATGCACCGAATAGCTGGTGGCCGCCGCGACCCAGGAACTGATGGCGCTGGCTTCACTGATGCCTTCTTCGAGGATCTGCCCGTCGGTGGCCTCGCGGTAGCTGAGGATGGAGCCGATGTCTTCCGGCTCGTAGCGCTGGCCCACGCTGGAATAGATGCCGATCTGCTTGAACAGGTTGGCCATGCCAAAGGTGCGCGCTTCATCGGCCACGATCGGCACGATGCGCGGGCCCAGGGCCTTGTCCTTGAGCAAGTTGGTGAGCATGCGCACAAAGGCCATGGTGGTGGACATTTCCTTGCCGTCGGCCGCCGTGGCAAACCCGGCGTACCCCGTTATCGACGGCACCGCGACCGTTGCCGCCACCGGGCTGCGGCTGGGCACATAGCCACCCAAGGCGTTACGCCGCTGGTGCAGGTAACGCATTTCAAGGCTGTCATCAGCCGGTTTGAAGAAACTCAGGGATTCGGTCTGTTCATCGCTGAGCGGCAACTGGAAGCGATTGCGGAAGGCGATCAGCGCGTCGCGGTCGAGTTTCTTCTGCTGGTGGGTGGTCATCTTGCCCTGCCCGGCCTCGCCCATGCCGAAGCCCTTCTTGGTCTGGGCCAGGATCACCGTGGGCTTGCCCTTGACCCGGCGTGCCGCGTGGTAAGCCGCGTGAATCTTGACCATGTCATGGCCGCCGCGCTTGAGGCGGTCGATCTGCTCGTCGCTCATACCTGCCACCAGCGCCTTCAGGGACTCGCTTTGGCCAAAGAAGTGCTCGCGGTTGTAGGCGCCGTCCTTGGCGGCAAAGGTCTGGAATTGCCCGTCGACGGTATTGGACAAGGTGTTGACCAGCGAGCCGTCGGCGTCCTTGGCGAGCAAGGCGTCCCAGTCCGAGCCCCAGACCAGTTTGATCACGTTCCAGCCGGCGCCAGCGAACAGCGCTTCCAGTTCGTCGATGATTCGCCCGTTGCCGCGCACCGGGCCGTCGAGGCGCTGCAGGTTGCAGTTGACCACCCAGGTCAGGTTGTCCAGGCCTTCGCGGGCGGCCAGGGTCAGGGCCGACATGCTTTCCGGCTCGTCCATCTCGCCGTCGCCGAACACACCCCACACATGGCGGTCGGTGGTGTCCTGCAAGTGGCGATGCTGCAAGTAGCGCATGAAGCGCGCCTGGAAAATCGAGCTGATAGGGCCAATGCCCATGGAGCCGGTGGGGAACTGCCAGAAGTCGGGCATCAACCACGGATGGGGGTAGCTGGACAGGCCCCGTGCGCCATGGTTGGGGCCACCGATTTCCTGGCGATAGTGGGCCAGGTCGTGCTCGCTGAGGCGCCCCTCCAGAAACGCACGGGCGTAAATCCCCGGTGCCGAATGCGGCTGATAGAACACCAGGTCACCGCAAAAGCCCTCGTTGCGCGCGCGAAAGAAGTGGTTGAAGCCCACTTCGAACAAGTCCGCCGCACTGGCGTAGCTGGCGATATGGCCACCCAGTTCGCCATAGGCCTGGTTGGCGCGCACCACCATGGCCAGGGCGTTCCAGCGCACCAGCGAGGCCAGGCGCTCTTCGGTGGCCAGGTCACCGGGGAATGGCGGTTGCTGTTCGACGCTGATGCTATTGATATAGGACGTGCCGTGGCGTGGTTTCCAGTCGATGTGCGGGGCGCTGCCTTCACGGGCCAGCAGGTCGAGGATCTGCCGCGCCCGGGCCGGGCCGGCGTTGGCCACCAGGGACGCCAGGGCGTCGCGCCACTCGTCCAGCTCTACCTGATCCACTGCTGTGTGATTGACTGCACTCGCGAAACCGTTCATGGGCACCTCCGGGCTTTTTTTCCAGTTTATGTCGGTGCCAGAGGATTATTTGCCTGTTATCAGGCGCAGCTTGCTGCTTTTTGAGCATGAATCACTGCCAACCGGCTTTTTTCCAGCACGTTGTGCTCAAGCACCCCGAAACCCTGCAACTGTGTTTAAAATGCCGCCCGCTCAATGACTGACACTCAACGATGACCCCAGACGCACTCGCCACCCTGCACGCTCACCTCGTCACCGCCCTGGCCACGCCACCGGACGAAACCCGTCGCCTGTTCCACGGCCGTGGCCGTTGCTGGCCGGGCCTGGAACAACTGACGGTGGACTGGCTGCAAGGCGTGGTGCTGGTCTCGTTGTTCAAGGAGCCCGAGGCGCAGCCACTGGAAGACTTGAAACAGCTGCTGCACACGCAACTGGCCGACTACACCGTGGCCCTGCAACACCGCTACCTGCCGCAAAGCACCACCGAATGGCTGTCGGGCAACCCGGTCGAAGAGCTGATCATCACCGAAGGCGGCCTGCGTTACCTGATCGACCTGGGTAAAAAACAGAATAGCGGGCTGTTCCTCGACATGCGCTACGGCCGCAACTGGGTGCGCGAACAGGCCAAGGGCCAGCGCGTGCTCAACCTGTTTGCCTACACCTGCGGGTTCTCCGTGGCGGCCATCGAAGGTGGCGCCGAGCACGTGGTGAACCTGGACATGGCCCGTGGCGCCTTGAGCCGTGGCCGTGACAATCACCGCCTGAACGGTCATGACCTGAGCCAGGTCAGCTTCCTGGGCCACGACCTGTTCAAGTCCTGGGCCAAGGTCACGCACAACGGCCCCTACGACCTGGTGATCATCGACCCCCCGTCCTTCCAGAAAGGCAGTTTCCTGCTGACCAAGGACTACCAGCGCGTGCTGCGCCGCCTGCCGGACCTGCTCACGCCACAGGGCACGGTACTGGCCTGCATGAACGACCCGGCCCTGGGCGAAGACTTCCTGATCGACGGCGTGACCCGCGAAGCGCCGGGCCTGCGTTTTATCGAACGGCTGCAAAACCCGCCGGAATTTCCTGATATTGACGCGCAAAGTGGCTTGAAGGCCTTGGTGTTCCGCCAGGGCTGATGCCGAATCGTCCTACGCTTGCTACGCTAAGTGATACACCGGGGCGGTGAACCTTATCCCCCCCTTCCCGGTCGATACCTGCATTCCCCGGCCAGACTCGACGGCGTTACGTTGTCGGCTGCCCCGTTTCACCTTTTGGAGAACCGCCCGTGATATCGACCCTGCATGTAGCCAGACTCAAAGCCTGGGGCGCCCACGGCTTCACCGCCACCGGTGTGGTGCTGGCCTTTCTGGCCACCCTGGCGCTGCTGGAAAACTCGCCCAAGGCCTGCCTGCTGTGGCTGGGCCTGGCGCTGGTGGTCGATGGCGTCGACGGTTCCCTGGCACGCCGGGTCAATGTCAGCACGGTGTTGCCGAGCTTCGACGGCTCGGTGCTGGACCTGGTGATCGACTACCTGACCTATGTGTTCATTCCTGCGCTGTTTATCTACCGCTACATCGACCTGCCGGACTTCACCCACCTGTTCACGGTGTCGGTGATTTTGGTGTCGTCACTGTTCTGTTTCTGCAACGTGAACATGAAGAGCAAGGACAACTACTTCGTCGGCTTCCCAGCGGCGTGGAACGTGGTGGCCCTGTGCGTGTACATCATCCAACCGGAAGCCTGGGTCACACTGCTGACCGTGATCGGCCTGGCACTGCTGACCGTGACGCCGATGAAGTTCCTGCACCCGTTCCGGGTCAAGCGCTTCATGCCAATCAATATCGCCGTCACCACGATCTGGCTGCTGTGCAGCTTCCTGATGGTGGTGGACTACCCGAACACCAACCCGTGGACGTTTGGGTTGTGGTCGCTGATGTCGGCGTATTTCCTGGGGATTTGCATCTGGCGTACGGCGCTGGAGTGGATCGAAACACACAGGTCCTAAGCGGGCACCGTAAGAATGTGGGAGCTGGCTTGCCTGCGATAGCGGTGGGTCAGTCAACCTATCGGTAGCAGGTCCACCGTCATCGCAGGCAAGCCAGCTCCCACATTGGAACTACCTACCTCCGGCAGGTAAGATGCAGGCCTTTGGCGCAGCCCCTTCGCTGCGCACCCTGCCAAGAATAAGCCCTGCCCATGCCCTTCGAACTCAGCGTTGACCTCACCACCCTCGCCATCCTGGCGCTTGTCGCCTTTATCGCCGGTTTCATCGACGCCATCGCGGGCGGCGGCGGTCTGCTGACCACACCGGCCCTGCTCACGGCCGGCATGCCACCGCACCTGGTGCTGGGCACCAACAAGCTCAGCTCCACCTTCGGCTCGGCCACCGCCAGTTTCACCTTTTACCGCCGCAAGCTGTTCCACCCACGCCAATGGGTGCATGCCATCGTCGGCACGCTGGTCGGCGCGTTGAGCGGCGCCGTGGTCGCCCACTACCTGCCCGCCGAAACCCTGAACAAAATGCTGCCGGTGATTGTGTTCGCCTGTGGCGTGTACCTGCTGTTCGGCGGCACGCCCAAGGCGCCGCTGGACGCCGATGCGCCGATCAAGAAGAAATGGCAATCCACCCAGGGTTTCGGCCTGGGCTTCTACGACGGCGTGGCCGGCCCGGGCACCGGGGCGTTCTGGACCGTGAGCACCATGCTGCTGCACCCCATCGACCTGGTGAAGGCCAGCGGCGTGGCGCGCAGCATGAACTTCGTCAGCAACGCGGGCGCGCTAACGGTGTTCATCATCAATGGTTCGGTGGACTGGATCGTCGGCCTGGCAATGGGCGTTTCGGTGATGTGCGGCGCGTTCTTTGGCGCCCGCAGCGCCATCAGCGGCGGCGCCAAGTTCATTCGCCCGGTGTTCATCACCGTGGTCCTCGGCCTGACGGTGCGCCTAGCCTGGCAGCACTGGTTCAGCGTGGCCTAAGCGACGGGCCAGGTAGAGGTCGATCAGGTAGCGCGCAATCGAACGTGACGCCGGCAACGGCGGCAGGTCGTGGATGTTGAACCACTGCGCGTCTTCGATCTCGTCGGCCTGGGGCACGATGTCGCCGCTGGCGTATTCGGCATGGAAGCCCAGCATCATCGAGTGCGGGAACGGCCAGCACTGGCTGCCCATGTATTGGATGTTCTTGACCTCCACCTGCACCTCTTCGCGCACCTCGCGGATCAGGCAGTCTTCGGCCGACTCCCCCGGCTCGGCAAACCCCGCCAGCGTGCTGTACACACCCGTCACAAAGCGTGGCGAGCGGGCAAGCAGGATCTCGTCGCCACGGGTCACCAGCACAATCATGCTCGGCGAAATGCGTGGGTAGCTGCGCAGGTCGCAGGCCTGGCAATGCATCGCACGCTCGCGGGGCACCTGGACCATGGCCTGGCCGCAACTGCCACAAAAGCGGTGTTCGCGGGCCCAGGTGCCGATCTGCGCGGCGTAACCCAACACTTTGTACAGCGTGTGGTCGCCTTGCAGCATGAAGGCGCGCAGGCCCTGCCAGCTGCAACCTTCCACTTCGGCGGCGGCGTCCAGTTCCAGCAGGTAGACCGGCTCGCCGTCGAGGTGGCCGATACCGTGTTCGGCAAACACCGCCAGGTCCTGGCGCTTGAGCCATTCCCGGGGGAACAGCGGGCCGTTGGCGTCATGCAAGAAGCCGTCGCGGCTGCGGGCGACGGCCCAGCCGCCAGGGGTGTCGTTGTCCAGAAGTGTTGTGGTAATCCAGCCTGGGGTCATGTCAGTCAATCCACGAATTCGGGTTTCTGCTTACTCATGTGGGCCGCGATGGCCACGCGCAGGTCGTTGGATTGCAACATAGCCGAGTTCCAGGTGGCAACGTATTCCAGACCATCATTGACTGTGTGGTCACGCATGTAGCTGATCATGGCCTTGGTGCCGGCCACGGCAATCGGCGACTTGGCGGCGATTTCATGGGCAATCTCCATCACCCCGGCCAGCAGGGTTTCCTGATCGGGATAGACGCGATTGACCAGGCCGATGCTGCGCGCTTCCTCGGCACCGAACTGGCGACCGGTGTAGGCCAGCTCGCGCAACATGCCGTCGCCGATGATGCGCGGCAAACGTTGCAGGGTGCCGACGTCGGCGGCCATGCCGATGTCGATTTCCTTGATGGAGAACTGCGCGCCCTCGGCGGCGTAGCGCATGTCGCAGGCGCTGATCAGGTCGATCGCACCGCCGATGCAGTAGCCCTGCACGGCCGCCAGCACCGGCTTGCGGCAGTTGTCGACAGCATTGAACGAGGCTTGCAGCTCAAGGATCTTGCGGCGCAGCAGGCGTGCGTTGCGGCCCACGTCCTTGCCGAATTCATTGGCCACCGACGCCAGCATCATCAGGTCGATGCCAGACGAAAAATGCTTGCCGGCCCCGCTGAGCACCACGGCGCGCACGGCGTCGGTGTCTTCGACCCACTGGAAGATGTCGATGATTTCGGTCCAGAACGCGGCGTTCATCGCGTTGATCTTTTCCGGGCGGTTGATCTGCACATGGGCAACGTTGCCGGTGAGTTCGACGACGAAAGCTTGGTATTCGGACATGGCAGTGATCCCTGACTGGCGAGTAGTAAGGCCCGAACTATACCAAGGGTGCAGGACGGCGCATCGGCCAAAACCGGGACTGGCAAAGGTAATGAAATGTTGTGGCGCGGCGCTTCATGCAGCGGCGATACATTTCACCCAGGGCAGGCGATTTATCGGCTATACAATCAGGGCCATTGTCTGGAGTTGTGTATGCCGTCCACGTTTCGCTCATCGTTGATACTGGCCCTGGTGGTCGTGCTGACCGGCATCGGCGCGGGGCTTGGCGGCATGCTCCTGGCGTTGCTGCTGCACGGTATTCAACACCTGGCCTACGGCTACAGCCTCGACAGCCTGGTCAGCCACGAAACTTTCCTGCTCGGCGTGACCGCGGCCGCCCCCGAACGGCGCTTGCTGGTGCTGGTGGTCTGTGGCCTGGTGGCCGGGTTCGGCTGGTGGCTGATTTATCGCTACGGCCGGCCGCTGGTGAGCATCAAGCAGGCGGTGTCGGAGAAGATGCCGATCATGCCGCCCAAGACCACCCTCGCTCACGCCGTGCTGCAAATCATCACCGTGGCCCTCGGCTCGCCCCTGGGCCGTGAAGTGGCGCCACGGGAAGTCGGGGCCTTGGCCGCCACCTGGTTATCGCAGCGGACGCGACTCGCCCCGCCCATGCATCGCCTGATCGTCGCCTGCGGCGCCGGCGCGGGCCTGGCGGCGGTGTACAACGTGCCGTTGGGCGGCGCAGTGTTCGTGCTGGAAGTGCTGGTGGGCGTGTTCAGTTGGCCGGCGGCGGTGATTGCCCTGGCGACCTCGGCGATTGCCGCCTCGGTGGCGTGGATCGGGTTGGGTGCCGAATCCCAATATGTGGTGCCGCACTTTGTGCTGAGCCCGGCCTTGATCGCCTGGGCGGTGGTGTGCGGGCCAGTGTTCGGGTTGGCAGCTTACGGTTTCACCCGGCTCACCGGCCGCGCACGGGCGAATGCCGCACGAGGCTGGCGCCTGCCGGTGTTGTCAGTGATCAACTTCACGGTCATCGGCGTGTTGGCGATGTGGCTGCCGCAAATCCTCGGCAACGGCAAAGGCCCGGCACAACTGGGGTTCGACAACGAACTGAGCATCGGCCTGGCCGCGTTGCTGTTGCTGGTCAAGGTGCTGATCACCACCAGCAGCCTGCGCGCCGGCGCCGAAGGCGGGCTATTGACGCCGGGCCTGGCCAACGGCGCACTGCTGGCGATCATCCTTGGTGGCGCCTGGAGCCTGGCGTGGCCGGGCGTCCCCCTGGGGGCGTTTGCGATCATCGGTGCGGCGGCTTTTCTGGCGTCCAGCATGAGCATGCCGCTGACGGCGATTGTGCTGGTGGCGGAATTCACCCGTATTGAGCATGACTTCCTGGTGCCCATCATCCTCGCAGTGGTGGGCTCGATGTGCGTGAGCAAGCTGTGCTTGCGCCTGGAAAGTACTGGAAAAAAACCGTCCTAAGTACCATCCTTCGCGCTTTAAGCCGCCCCACCTGCGGCGCTCGACGTTTAAAGGATATGCCCATGCACGCCCACCCCCTCACCCCGGCCGAATTCGAATTCATCGAAGACACCCTGCTCAAATACGGCGACGACCATTCCGTACTGAACCTGGCCGAACTCGACGGCTACTTCACCGCCCTGGTGTCCAGCCCGGTGCAAGTGGATGTGGCCGAGTGGTTCCCGGCGATCTGGGGCGGGCAAAACCCCGAGTGGGAAAGCATGGACGAAGCACAACGCTTCCTCGAACTGTGCGTGCGCCACCTCAACACCCTGGCCGAACAACTGGCCACCGACGCCAGCGGCTTCAAGGCCCGCTTCGACGAAACCGACCACCAGGGCCACACCGTGACCCTCGCCGAAGAATGGTGCTTCGGCTACATTCGCGGCGCCGCCATCGGCAACTGGCCGGAACTGCCAGCCGCCCAGGCTGCAGAGCTGGAAAAAATCTCCTGGTGCGCTGAGCAGGACAACTTCGAGTTGCCGGCAGACTTGGATGTAAAGGCACACCAACAACGCGCCAACGAAATCGAACCCGCAGCGCGGGCGCTGCATGATTACTGGTTGGCAAAGCGATAGGTGTATCTGAAGGACCGAGTCGCCTGCATCGCCGGCAAGCCGGCTCCTACAGGTCTTCGCTTTTGATCTACACCACTCAAGCCGGCTGTCAGGCCGCTGTGCTCTTGCTTTTGATCCTGGGCGCCCCGTCAAACACGCT
>NZ_JACAOY010000022.1:9607-72464 GCF_013385985.1 Pseudomonas sp. B6002
CGAGGTGCCGAGTGTTGGGGCAAGAGCGTTTTGCTTACTTTTGCGCTCTATCAAAAGTGAGCCGCTGTAAGAGCGGAACCAATAGCCGCCGTTACCAAAGAAATGGATATGTACACCGTGAGGCCGCCATCGCAGGCAAGCCAGCTCCCACAGGTGGATTGATGCACAACCAGAAAATACCGGTGGCCGTTACCCCGCGCTCGACAAGCACCGCATCTATACCCGATTATTCGGGTCCGCCCGTCGGCCACTCCGTGCCACCTTGCCTTGATCAGGAGCCCTGTACCTTGAGTTCGCAAAAAACCGTGACCGTTACACCGCCCAACTTCCCCCTCAATGGCAAGGTCGCGCCCCCCGGCTCCAAATCCATCACCAACCGCGCCCTCCTGCTGGCCGCCCTCGCCAAAGGCACCAGCCGCCTGAGCGGCGCCCTCAAAAGCGACGACACCCGCCACATGTCCGTGGCCCTGCGCCAAATGGGCGTGACCATCGACGAACCCGACGACACCACCTTCGTGGTCACCGGCTCCGGCAAACTGCAACTGCCCACCCAGCCCCTGTTCCTCGGCAACGCCGGCACCGCCATGCGCTTTCTGACCGCCGCCGTGGCCACCGTTGAAGGCACCGTGGTGCTGGACGGCGACGACTACATGCAAAAACGCCCGATCGGCCCCCTGCTGGCCACCCTCGGCCAGAACGGCATCAAGGTCGACAGCCCCACCGGCTGCCCACCGGTCACCGTGCATGGCGTGGGCAAGGTGCAGGCCAAGCGTTTTGAAATCGACGGCGGCCTGTCCAGCCAGTACGTGTCGGCGCTGCTGATGCTCGCGGCGTGCGGCGAAGCACCGATTGAAGTGGCATTGACCGGCAAGGACATCGGCGCCCGTGGCTACGTGGACCTCACCCTGGACTGCATGCGCGCCTTCGGTGCCCAAGTGGAAGCCGTCAACGACACCACCTGGCGCGTCGCGCCTACCGGCTATACCGCCCATGACTACCTGATCGAACCGGACGCCTCCGCTGCCACCTACCTGTGGGCCGCTGAAGTGCTGACCGCTGGCCGTATCGACATCGGCGTGGCCGCTCAGGACTTCACCCAGCCGGACGCCAAGGCCCAGGCCGTGATCGCCCAGTTCCCGAACATGCAGGCCACGGTGGTCGGTTCGCAGATGCAGGACGCCATCCCGACCCTCGCAGTGCTGGCGGCGTTCAACAACACCCCGGTGCGCTTCACCGAGCTGGCCAACTTGCGCGTGAAGGAATGCGACCGCGTGCAAGCGCTGCACGACGGCCTCAACGAAATCCGTCCGGGCCTGGCGACCATCGAAGGCGACGATCTGTTGGTGGCCAGCGACCCGGCACTGGCCGGCACCGCTTGCAACGCGCTGATCGACACCCACGCCGACCACCGCATCGCCATGTGCTTTGCGCTGGCGGGCCTGAAGGTGGCGGGCATCCGCATCCAGGACCCGGACTGCGTGGCCAAGACCTATCCTGAATACTGGAAAGCCCTGGGCAGTCTTGGGGTTCAACTGAGCTACTGAGCACCAGGCGCTGGAACGGGGAGGCCTTGCACATGAACATTCGCCAACCCTGCCCACCCGGCGCCTGCGACTGCCAGCGCGAACAGCTGTTGGAGGCGCCCGGCACCGACCAGCGCATCCTCCAGCTCACGCGCCAGGAAGAGAAAAAACTGCTCGAGCGCCTCGAAGACCTCAAGAGCCTGCAAGACCTGGAACGCATGCAACAGCTGATGTACCAGCAATTGGGCATCCGCGTGCATGTCGCGCCCGGCCACACCGAGGTCAAGAGCATGCGCGGGATCCAGATCGTCATCGACGACCTGCCGGGCCTGTGCCGTAAAACTCGGCAATCGATCCCGGCCGCGATTCGCCGTGGCATGGAGAAGCGCCCGGAAATCGCCTACCGCCTGCTCGATGCCCACGACCTGTTTCGCGAAGGTTGACTCAGCCCGCCACCGCCTGCGCTTCAAACAGGTGCTTGCCGATGGACTTGGCCTTGTGCAGATGAACCTGTGCACTGCCGCTTTCCGACTCCAGCAACAATTCGGACGTCACCACCTGCGCGCCGCAGTAATCAAATATCCCGTAGTCGATCTGGGTGCCCATGGCCTTGGCATAACCGTGGCGATCAAACGCGCTTTCATCGGCGGCGCCCAGCGCCAGCAGGTGCACCTGCAAGTGCCGCAGTTTTTTCACCACCGGGGTATCCGGGCCGTAATCGATGGCCCAGCCATTAACGAACACACGGTCGACCCAGCCCTTGAGCAATGCCGGCATCGACCACCAATAAATCGGGAAGGCCAGCACCAGCGCATCGGCGCAGTCGATACGCGCCTGTTCGGCGAGCACGTCGGCGGGCGGTGTGGCGCGGGTGCGGTGCACGAGGTGGTCTGCGGCGCTGTAACGTGGATCGAAGCCTTCGGCGGCCAGGTCGGCGATTTCGTAGGTGTGGCCTGCGGCCGCGAGCCCCGTGGCGACCTGTGCGGCCAGGCTGTGGGTGAGGGATTGCGGGTCGTGATGAGCGACAACGATAAGTGCATGCATGACAGTGGCTCCCTTTCGGCTTAAGCTACGATTAGTAAGTTACGCCGATTAAGTTACTTTTGGTATATAAGCATGTCAAGCAGTGAATCCCCTGCCCCACGCCGTCGCCTGTCCCGTGAAGATCGCCTGCGCCAACTGTTGGATGTGGCCTGGCAGCTGGTGCGCGACGAAGGCACCGAAGCCCTGACCCTGGGCCGCCTGGCCGAACTGGCGGGTGTGACCAAGCCGGTGGTCTACGACCATTTTGTTACCCGTGCGGGCCTGCTGGCGGCGCTCTACGAAGATTTCGACGGGCGCCAGAACCAGGTGTTCAGCGATGCCATCGAAGCCAGCGCGGCCACCCTGGATGACCGCGCCTGGGTGATCGCCTCGTCCTATGTCGATTGCGTGTTGCTGCAAGGGCGGGAGATTCCCGGGGTGATCGCGGCGCTGAGCAGTTCGCCGGAACTGGAAACCCTCAAGCGCGAGTACGAGGCGATTTTCCTGGCCAAGTGTCGCGACGCGCTGTCGCCGTTCGCGGCGGCTGGCAGCGTGTCACAGGCGGGCCTGCGCGCCATGCTCGGGGCGGCGGAAGCATTGTCCCACGCGGCGGCCAGTGGCGAGATCAGCCGTGAAGAGGCGCAACAGGAGTTACTGGCGACGATTCTGGCGATGGTCAATCGTGCGCGCGGTTAAATAATTGTTCACGTGCGAGGAATAAAGCGGCGCGGCGGGTGTTTACCTGAGTACGGCGTGTGAATACAGCACATGGCCAGTACCCAAACCAGAAAAGACCCAGGAGTTCGACATGCTGAACAAACGCTCCCTTGCTGCTGCCATCCTGATTGCCTGTGCTTCGTCCATGGCCTTCGCCGCCCCTGCCAAAATCGCCGACAGCGCCAAAGGCAAAGTGTTGGTGGACAGCAAAGGCATGACGCTTTACACCTTCGCCAAAGACAGCGCCGGCAAGTCGGCCTGCAGCGGCCAGTGCCTGGCCAACTGGCCGGCGTTCACCGCTTCGGCCGCCGCCAAGGATGCCGACGGCTACACCGTGATCACCCGTGACGACGGCAGCAAACAATGGGCCTACAAGGGCCAGGCGCTGTACACCTGGGTCAAGGACAGCAAGCCGGGCGATATCACCGGTGACGGCGTTGGCGGCAACTGGAACCTGGCCAAGCCATAACTAAACCCCGCCCCTGTAGGAGCCCGCTTGCGGGCGATAGCGAATTTGAGGGCGCCATCGCCGGCAAGCCGGCTCCTACAGGTTTTGTACGAAGCGTTGGGCTTTGTGCGTGAGCTGGTCGAGGTGGCGATCACGCTGTTTCTCGGCATCCACCATTGCGCGCTTGCCGTGCTTTTGCAGCAAGTAGGTGTGAATCTGCCGCACTTCCAATGAGCTGTAGATCGACGCCACATCCAGCACGCCCATCAGGCCATCCGTTGCGTAATCCCGCGTGTTCATCAGCACCTGGGTGCCCCGCGCGCCGCGCACTTGAAAGCCCATGGCCTCGAACGCCGGCACCTTCTCCACCGCACAGGCCAGTTCGGCATGCGGGTAGCGCGCCAACACGTCCTGCAGCATCGCCCGCGCCACGCCTTGGCGCCGCTTGCCGGCCTGCACCGCCATGAACGCAATGCCACACGCCTCGGGATCGTCCTTGACCGGCAGGTACAGCACAAAGCCGACGACCTGTTCCGGGTCTTGCGCGTCGGTGGCAACGATCAACTCGACCGCAATGCCCTTGGCTCCGCCCAGTGCCTCCAGGTACAGGTGCACCTCAAAACCGATCGCATATTGGTAGATGTTGTACAGCAAGTTGCTCGGCGGCAGCGCCACGCTGCTGATGTCGGTGAGGTTGTCCACCACCATTTGCAGGATCTGACCGTTGATAGGCTCGGGGCACGGGGTGGTGTAACGGGTAAGGCTGAACATGCAGGTTCCTGGGAATTTCGCGTCAAGACAGCGGCGATTGTACCTGTTGCAGCCCGCACACCTCACGTAAACATCCGCGCAACCAGCGATGGGCCAGGTCCGCGTCCAGGCGCGGGTGCCAGAGCATCGCCACGGTGAAGGCCGGTAAAGCCAATGGCAACTCGAAACTGTGCAGGCCCTCGCGCTGATGAGCGGTGTAGCGCTCGGGCACGCTGGCGATCAGGTCGGTGTCCCGTGCCAGTGCGATGGCGGTGGAGAAGCCGGCAACGATGGTAATGATCTGTCGCGGCATGCCTTGGGACTCAAGCAAATCATCAATCTGCCCTCGCGCTTGGCCACGGCGGGAGACGTACACGTGCTGCCCTTCGGCATAGCGCCGAATGCTGACAGTCCCCCGGCTGAGCGGATGCCCGCTGCGCACTACACCGATCAAGCGATCACGGAACAGCGCCTGGGTCAGCACCTCGGGGTTGGCACTGGCGTCGACCACACCGGTCTCCAGGTCGACGCTGCCATCGCGCAGCAAGGCGGTGTCCTTGTCGGTTTTAGTGACGAAGCGCAGGCGCACGCCAGGCGCCTCCCGGGCGATGCGCGCGAGCAATGCCGGGCCGAAGTTTTCGACGAACTCTTCGCTGGTGCGCAGGGTGAACGTACGTTCCACCCGGGCCATGTCCAAGGACTCGGCGGGCCGCAACACCGCCTGGGCCTCCTGCACCAAGCGGCTGACCTGCTCACGCAACGCCACCGCCCTGGGCGTCGGCACCAGGCCACGACCCGCGCGCACCAGCAGCGGGTCGCCGGTGGTCTCGCGCAGGCGTGCCAGCGCCCGGCTCATCGCCGACGGGCTCAAGCGCAGGCGTTCTGCGGCGCGGGCGACGCTGCCTTCGGCGAGCAACACGTCCAGGGTGATCAACAAATTAAGGTCGGGCATCACGGCTCCTCATCAGGCGTTTCATGCAGGTATTAACTGCATACCCGGCGTCTTCCGCCATGTTAGGCCACGCCATAGAGTTGTGACAGTCGTGTTCACTCAAGGATTTACCCATGCACACTGCTTCACGAGGCGCCCTTGTCAGCCTGTCCCTGTCCATGTTGCTGGCCGCCTTGGGCACCAGCATTGCCAACGTCGGGTTGCCGGCGTTGGCCCATGTGTTTGATGCATCGTTTCACGCCGTGCAGTGGGTAGTGCTGGCCTACCTGCTGGCGATCACGGCGGTGATTGTCAGCGCCGGCAGCCTGGGCGATCGCGTGGGCCGTCGGCGTTTGTTGCTCGCCGGCTTGTTGTTGTTCGCCGTGGCCTGTGGGCTGTGTGGGTTGGCGCCGTCACTGCCATGGCTGGTGGCGGCGCGCGTCCTGCAGGGGCTTGGTGCGGCGGTGATGATGGCAATGACCCTCGCGATGGTCGGCGACACCGTGACCAAGGAACGCACCGGCCGGGTGATGGGCTTGCTCGGCACGATGTCGGCCGTGGGGACCGCGATGGGGCCTAGCGTGGGCGGGATGCTGCTCAGCTTGTGGGGTTGGCAAGCGTTGTTCCTGGTGGGCGTACCCTTGGGCCTGCTGGCCGCTGTCCTCGCCTGTCGCTACCTGCCGCTTGATCGACAGCCCCGGCTTCAGCCCACGGGCGAGCGCTTCTGGTCGCCGCTGAAAAATCCTGCCCTGCGCGTCGGCCTGGTCATCAGCGCGCTGGTGGCCGCCGTGATCATGACCACCTTTGTGGTGGGGCCGTTTTATCTGTCTCGGGGGCTGGGGCTCGATCCCGCCTGGATGGGCCTGGCCATGGCGGTCGGGCCTTGTGTGGCCGCGCTGACCGGTGTGCCCGCCGGCCGTCTGGTGGACCGCCTGGGCAGCCAACGCATGACCCTCGCGGGGCTAGGCGTCATGGCCCTCGGCGCCCTGCTGCTGTCTCTGGTCAGCGGGCTACCGGCCTATCTGGGTTCGCTGGTGTTGCTGACCGCCGGTTACAGCTTGTTCCAGGCCGCCAACAACACCGCGGTGATGAGCGATGTGCAGGCCTCACGCCGTGGCAAGGTCTCGGGCCTGTTGAACCTGTCACGCAACCTCGGCCTGATCTTCGGCGCGTCGGCCCTCGGCGCGGTGTTTGCCTGGGCTACACCGGACGTTACTCGTGCGCTGCCGCAATCAGTCGCCTACGGCCTGCACGTCACCTTTGGCGTGGCGCTTGGCCTGATCCTGTTGGCGGCGGGGATACGACACAAATATTGACAAGTTAAAATCGTAACGACTATTGTCTGACAACCTGATCACCAAGGCAGTCCCATGCTTGAGCTCCAACGCCCCGATTCGCTCGTCGTCCGGGTTGTCAGTGCCATCCGCGCAGAAATCGACTCCGGCCAGCTGCCGCCCGAGTCGCGCATGCCCACCGAACAGCAACTGGCTGAACAACTCAACGTCAGCCGTTCCGTGGTGCGCGAGGCGATTGCCCAGCTCAAGGCCGATGGCGTGATCACCGCGCGCCGGGGCCTGGGCTCGTTCATTTCGCAGACGCCGGCCGGTACGGTGTTCCGCTTCCCCCAGGCCGACGGCCGCCGCCCCGACCTGGCGCAGATGTTCGAAGTGCGCCTGTGGATCGAAACCCAGGCCGCCTCGATTGCCGCCCAGCGCCGCGATGACGCCGACCTGCAGCGCATGAAAAGCGCCCTGCAGGCCATGCAGGACAACCGCGAAAACTTTGAAGCCGCCGCCATCGCCGACGTCGAGTTCCACCGCGCCATCGCCGACGCCAGCAAGAATGACTACTTCGTGGCCTTCCACGACTTCCTGCGCAGCCAACTGGCCAGTGCACGCAAGACCGCGTGGGAAAACTCCGCATCTCGCTTTGTGATCGGCTCGGCCGATGCCACTCAGGAACACCAAGCGCTTTATCAAGCCATCGCCGATGGTGACGCCTCACGCGCCGCCGCGAGTGCAGAGGCACACCTGCGTGCTGCCGCGCGCCGCCTGAGCCTGGAGCTGCCCGCCACCTCTTGATTGCTTTAAGTAGCGTGTCCCTGGACACGCCCTTTTTTTAACAAAAACATTAGTCTGACAACCTGATAAGCAGACCGAAATGTGCAACCTTAGAGACTCCGCGTAATGATCCACGACTATTGCATCATCGGTGGCGGCATCGTCGGCCTGGCCACCGCCATGGAACTGCTCAAGCGCAAGCCCGGCGCGTCCCTGGTGATCCTGGAAAAAGAGTCGGTGCTGGCCAAGCACCAGACCGGCCACAACAGCGGTGTGATCCACGCCGGCATCTACTACGCCCCGGGCAGCCTCAAGGCCGACCTGTGCAAGCGCGGCGCCGAGCAAACCAAACAGTTCTGCACCGAACACGGCATCAAGTTCGAGGTGTGCGGCAAGCTGCTGGTGGCGTCCAACCCGTTGGAAATGCAACGCATGGAAGCGTTGTATGCGCGGTCTCAGCTTAACGGTATGAAGGTCGAGCGCCTGGACGCCGACCAGCTGCGCCAGCGTGAACCGAACATCGTTGGCCTGGGCGGGCTGTTTCTCGACGCCACCGGCATCGTCGACTACCGCCAGGTGTGCGAGACCATGGCCGAGGTGATCCGCCGTCGCTGTGGCCAGATCTGCCTGGACCGCACCGTGACCGCGATCCGCGAAGACACCGACAAAGTCACCATCAGCACCCGTAGCGAAACCTGGCAGGCGCGGCATTTGGTGGTGTGTGCAGGCTTGCAGTCGGACCGCCTGGCGACCCTGGCCGGGATCAAGATCGACCACCAGATCATCCCGTTCCGGGGCGAATACTTCCGCCTGCCGCCGGAGAAAAACAACATCGTCAACCACCTGATCTACCCGATTCCCGACCCGGAGCTGCCATTCCTTGGCGTGCACCTCACGCGCATGATCGACGGCAGCGTCACCGTCGGCCCGAATGCCGTGCTGGGCCTGGGCCGTGAGAATTACCGCAAGTTTTCGGTGAACTGGCGCGATGTGGCGCAGTACGCCAGCTTCCCGGGGTTCTGGAAAACCATCTGGCAGAACCTCGGCTCGGGCACCACCGAGATGAAAAATTCGCTGTTCAAGTCGGGCTACCTGGAGCAGTGCCGCAAGTACTGCCCATCGCTGACCCTCGACGACCTGCTGCCCTATGAAGCGGGCATCCGCGCCCAGGCAGTGATGCGCGACGGCAGCCTGGTACACGACTTTTTGTTCGCCCAGACCTCGCGAATGCTGCACGTGTGCAACGCGCCCTCGCCGGCCGCCACGTCAGCCATGCCCATCGGCGCGATGATCGCCGACCGCCTGTTCACCCCCGCGTAACACCCGGCACCAAACGTCCATTTGACAATAACTATAAAGACTCAGAAGGAAGTAACGCATGACGGCTCCCGCCTCCATCCCCAGCACTGAAACACCCGAGCAAACCCGCAAGCGCCTGCGCAAAGTCGCCGCCGCGACCATCTTTGGCTCGATGCTGGAGTGGTACGACTTTTACCTCTACGCCACCATGGCGGCGATTGTGTTTTCGAAGATCTTCTTCGATAACAGTGACCCGAAGACTGCCACGCTGATGGCCTTTTCCACCTTCGCCATCGGCTTTATCGCACGCCCGTTCGGCGGCATCCTGTTCGGCTACCTGGGCGACAAGTTCGGCCGCAAGCAAGTGCTGGTGCTGACGTTCTGCCTGATGGGCGTGTGCACCACGCTGATCGGCCTGATCCCCAGCTACGCTTCCATCGGCATCTGGGCGCCGATCGTGCTGGTGTTTATCCGCATCATCCAGGGCCTGGGCGCCGGTGCCGAGTTGTCTGGCGCGGCAGTGACGTCCTATGAACATGCCTCCCAAAACAAACGCGGCAGCCAGGGTGCCTGGCCGGCGCTGGGCCTGAACCTGGGCCTGCTGCTGTCCTCGCTCACGGTGTACCTGCTGACCATCAACGGCAACGAGTTCCTGCTGGCCGGCGGCTGGCGCATCCCGTTTGTGTGCAGCATCGTGCTGGTGGGCGTGGGCCTGTGGGTGCGCAACAGCATCCCGGAAACCCCGCAGTTCAATGAGCTGAGCAAGGCCGAAAGCAAAGCCAAGGCGTCGCCACTCAAGGCCTTGTTCAAGAACGACCTGAAGGGCCTGGCGGTGGTGTTCTTCGTGGCCATTGGCTACAACGCCCTGAGCTACATCTTCAAGACCTTTTCCCTGGCCTACCTCACCCAGTTCAAAGGCGTGGACGTGCACGTCACCTCGTTGTCGGTGACCATCGCCAGCCTGATCGCCATCGTCGCCGTGCCCTGCTTTGGCTGGCTGTGCGACAAGTGGAGCAGCAAGACCGTGCTGATGCTCGGCGGGGTTTGCTCGTTGCTGTTCGCTTACCCGTTCCTGGCGCTGCTCAACAGCGGCGAAAGCCTGATGATCTACCTCGCCATTGGCGTGGGCACCGGCATCCTCGCGCCGATGATGTTTGCGCCGCAGGGCTCGTTCCTGAGCCGTCAGTTCCCGACCCAGACCCGCTCTTCGGGCTTCGGCACCGGGCGTGAAATCGGCACGGCCATCGCTGGCGGCCTGGCGCCATTAGGTGCGTTGTCGATGGTCGCGGCCTCGGCCACTCACTCCACTGATGGCGTTGTGATAATCCTCGCGGTTTCGGCCTTGCTGGTGGTGGTGTTCGCCTTGTGCGACCAGGGCCGCAAACACTCGGCATTCAAGAACTGAGGAAAAAAGTTCGGACCAACGGGTGCATGGACGCACCTACATCGCGCATCATGGGCACTTTCAAGCTCAAGGGTAACGTCCATGCGCGTTCTGTCATTGATGATGGGTCTTACGACGCTGGCCGCCAGTACGGTGTTCTGCGCCAGCGCGATGGCGAATGAAGAAAGCCAGTTAGTCCAACAAATCAATCAATACCGCAGCCAGGTACAACGCTGCGGTAACCAGGGTTCCCAGGAACTGCCACCGCTGGCCAGCGACACCCGGCTGGTGCTGCCCGCCACCAACGTTGGCGACCTGCAGCAGGCCCTGGCCCGTGCGGCCTACCCGATGGTCAACGTGCAGGCCATCAGCCTGTCGGGCCCCAAGGATGCGCAAGCGGCGATGAAAGCCGTACGCGAAAGCTTCTGCCGCGTGGTGCTCGACCCGCAATTTGTCGACATCGGCGTGAGCAACAGCGGCCAGGACTGGCGCATCGTGCTCGCCCGCCCGCTGCTGTCCAGTGGCCTGGGCGATTGGCAGACCGAGGGCAAGCAACTGCTCGGCCTGATCAACGCCGCCCGTGAACAGCCGCGCCAATGCGGCACCCAGGCCTTTACCGCCACCACCCCGCTGTCGTGGAACGACGACCTGGCCAACGCCGCCAACAGTCACACACGCAACATGGCCAACGGTAACTTCTTCGACCACCTCGACCACGACGGCCGCACCCCCGGAGACCGCGCCGAACTGGCCGGGTATATCGCCAAGAACATCGGCGAGAACATCGCCGCCGGCCTGGACACCCCACGCAAGGTAGTCGACGGCTGGCTGGCCAGCCCGGGCCATTGCGCCAACCTGATGAACCCGCAATTCCGTGAGCTGGGCGCCGCCTATGCGATGGACCCCAAGAGCGATGCGGGGATCTACTGGACGGGGGTTTTCGGCGCGCAATAACCGATTTTCAGCGGCCTCCACGCCACCGAAGCATCAAATTGATATCATTCGGAAAATCCCGCTGAACTGCCGGCGGGCATTCCGGTCTGTTGCTTGTCAGGCCACCCCTTCCTGGCGTTGAACCGACCGAGGCACACAAGGTGTTTTCCCAATGATGAATTGGCTGCAAAGCAGCAGCGACATGGCTGAGCGGGTACGCCAGCATGATTGGGCAACCACGCCCCTGGGCCCATTGGAACAGTGGCCCGATGTCCTCAAGACCACCGTAGCCTTGTGCTTTGCCTCCAGCTTCCCGCAGTCCATCGCGTGGGGCCCTCACCTGACCATGCTCTACAACGATGCCATGACCCCGATCCTGGGCGACAAGCCCTATGCGCTGGGGCGTCCGTTCAACGAGGTGTGGCGTGAAGCCTGGGCAGAGGTCAGCCCCATCGCCCAGGCGGCCTTCGAAGGGCATGCGACTTATGTCGAGAACTTCCCGCTGGTGATCGAACGCGGCGCCGGGGCCGAGCAGGCGTATTTCACCTTTTGCTACAGCCCGATCCGCGACTCCCTGGGCAAAGTCGTGGGCATGCTCAATACCGTCACCGAAACCACCGCCACCGTGTTCCTCACGCGCCGTCTGGCGGTGCTGGACGCCATCGGCAGTGCAGTGGCCAATGCCATCGATGCAGAAGCCATCATGACCAGCACCACGCGGTTGCTGGCCGAGCACCTGCACGTGTCGAACTGCGCGTATGCCGACATGGACGACGACCAGGACGGCTTCACCATTCGCGGCAACTGGGCCGCGCCCGGGTCACCCAGCATCGTCGGGCGCTACAGCCTGGCGTCGTTCGGCGAGCTGGCAGTGCGCCGCTTGCGCGCTGGCGAACCGCTGGTGATCCACGACAACCGCGTGGAGTTCGCCCCCAACGAAGCCGCCAGTTACCAGGCCCTCGGCGCCCTGGCGACGGTGTGCTTCCCGCTGATCAAGGACGGGCACCTGACGGCCCTGATGGCGGTGCATCACAAGAACGCCCGCGTCTGGTCGCCTTACGACCTGGCCTTGGTGGGCGAAGTCACCGAACGCTCCTGGGCGCATATCGAGCGCGTGCGCGCCGACGCGGCCGTGCGCGACGGGCTGACGGCCATCACCGAATTGAACGCCACCCTGGAGCAACGGGTAGAAGAGCGCACCACCGCGCTGACCCAGGCCGAAGCCGCCCTGCACCAATCGCAAAAACTCGAAGCCATCGGCCAATTGACCGGTGGCGTGGCCCATGACTTCAACAACCTGCTGACCATCATTCGCTCGTCCATGGACTTCCTGCGCCAGCCCGGGCTGTCCGAAGAACGCCGCCAACGCTACATGGGCGCCGTCTCCGACACCGTCGAGCGGGCCAGTAAGCTCACCAGCCAACTGCTCGCCTTCGCCCGTCGCCAACCGCTGAACCCGGAAGTCTTCGACGTGGGCCTGCGGGTGAAGAACATCGGCGAAATGCTCGAAAGCGTGACCGGTGCGCGCATCCACGTGCAAATCGAACTGCCCGCCACCCCGTGCCATGTTCGCGTCGATTCCAGCCAGTTTGAAACCGCCTTGATCAACATGGCGCTCAACGCCCGTGACGCCATGGACGGCCAGGGCCAACTGACCCTGCGCGTGGCCAGCGTGCCGGCCTTGCCGCGCATTCGCGGGGAGGCCGAGGTGCGCCAACCGTGTGTGGCGGTGTCCCTGGCCGACACCGGCAGCGGCATTCCCGGCGACAACGTGGAGCGCATTTTCGAGCCGTTTTTTACCACCAAGGCCGTCGGCAAAGGCACCGGTTTGGGCTTGTCCCAGGTGTTCGGATTTGCCAAGCAATCGGGCGGCAACGTCGATGTGGCCAGCACCCTCGGGCGCGGCACGGTGTTTACCCTGTACCTGCCCGAAGTGGCACCTCCCACCGTGCAACCCACTGCGCTTGCCGAAGAACACGCCCCGCTGCCCGACACCACGCTGCGGCATATCCTGATAGTGGAAGACAACCTGGAAGTGGGCCGCTTCGCCAACCAGATCCTGCAGGACCTCGGCTACCAGACCACCTGGGCCACCGATGCTGAACAGGCACTGGCGCTGGCCGGGGCGGATGCCATGGCCTTCGACGGGATTTTCTCGGACGTGGTCATGCCGGGCATGACCGGCGTGGCGATGGCCAGGCTGCTGCGCCAACGCCGCCCGGACCTGCCGGTGGTGCTCACGTCGGGCTACAGCGAAGAATTGGCAGACAGTGGTTACGAAGGCTTCGAGTTCCTGGCCAAGCCCTACTCGGCCGAGCAGGTGGCACGGGCGTTGGCCAAGTCGATGGCCCGGGACTGAGCCTTACTCCGCCACCGCCACCTGATTGCGCCCTAGGGCCTTGGCCCGGTACAGCGCCTTGTCGGCGGTGTTCATCAAGCTGTGCAGGTCCTGGTCGAGGCTGCGGGTGGTGGCCACGCCCAGGCTGGCGGTCAGGCCGTGCACGGGTTCGGCGGCCAGGCCGGAAATCGCCTTGATCAGTTGCTCGGCGATGTCGCGGGCGGTTTCCAATGACGTGTTGGGCAACAGCACGGCAAACTCTTCGCCACCCAGGCGGCCGTACACGTCGGCCTGGCGAAACGACGCGCTGATCACCCCGCCAATCTGACGCAACACCTGGTCACCCGCCTGGTGGCCGTAGGTGTCGTTGATGTCCTTGAAGTGGTCCATGTCCATCATCAGCGCACTCAGCGGCTGCTGGTTGTGCCGGCACTGGGCGTACAAGAGTTGGGCATGTTCGAAGAAGGCGCGACGGTTCATCAGCCCGGTGAGCTCGTCGGTCTGTGCGGCGCGGGTGGAGATGTTGTGGGCGCGTTCCATCTGACGGGTCAGGCGGAAGGCTTTTTCCAGGGCATCGGACAATTTGCGCGTGGCGCTGACCACAAAGGTCGAGAACACCAGCACCGCCACCGCCACGCCCACTTGCATCGACGACGGCTGAAACAGCAGCCACAGCGTGCACGGCAGCAACACCAGGCCCATGGAACCCAGGGTCATGTAGCGATAAGCCGAGTAACAGGACACCGCGCTGACCGACATGCCGACGGTAAACAGCATGACCAGCACCTGGGAGACACGGTCGTCGGTGGGCATCACGGCCAGGGCACCCAGGCCCCACACGCCTGCCGACAGCATCAGCGTGATCCAATAGCGGCGCTCCCAACGCTCGGGAGTGCGTTCGATGTTCGGGCAGCGGAACCAGTCCATGAACATCTTGAGGCGTAGCAGCGAGGTAACCGCCAGCACCACCATCCAGATCAGCATGACCTTATGGTCGAAGCGATCCCAGCACAGCCAGCAGAGCATGGCGGCGCCCAGGTAACTGCCGAAAATGGCGGCGAACGACTGACGAAACAGCTGGTGCAAACGGTCCGTTCGCACCTGCTCCTCGATAAAACAATCCTGGTCCCGCCCACGCCCAAGGCCGTTCATGAAATCCGCCTGCTTCGACTGCCACGACAAAGGCGCCATTGTGGCACCCTGCCAGTAGCGCGGACAACAGAATCCAGCACGGTAGAGCCCTTAAAGCGGTTCCGGCCGCAGAATCAGCACGCCAAGGGGCGGCAAATTCAGCGACAGCGACACCGGTTGCCCGTGACGTGGCTCATCCTGAGTGAACACCGCCCCGCCATTGCCGTAGTTGGAGCCGGCATAGGTGTCGGCATCGCTGTTGATCACCTCACTCCAACGCCCGGCAAACGGTACGCCCACGCCATAGGCCTCCCGCGGCACCGGGGTAAAGTTGGCGACCACCAGCACCGGCCGGCCATCCTTGCTCCAGCGCAGCCAGGCGTAGACGCTGTTGATCGCGTCGTCGCCGATCAGCCACTGGAAGCCCTGGGGCGCGTCGTCCTGCTCGTGCAGCGCCGGTTCCTCGCGGTACAGGCGGTTCAAATCGCCCACCAGTTTTTGCACGCCTTTGTGCTCGGCGTATTGCAGCAAGTACCAGTCGAGTTGCTGGTCGTGGTTCCACTCGCGCCACTGGCCGAACTCGCAGCCCATGAACAGCAGTTTCTTGCCCGGGTGCATCCACATGAACGCCAGGTAGGCGCGCAGGTTGGCAAACTTCTGCCAGCGGTCGCCGGGCATCTTGTCGATCAGCGAATGCTTGCCGTGCACCACCTCATCGTGGGAGATCGGCAGGATAAAACGCTCGGACCAGGCGTAGACCAGGCCGAAGCTCAACTCGTTGTGATGATGGGCGCGGTACACCGGATCCTGCTGGATGTAGTGCAGCGAATCGTGCATCCAGCCCATGTTCCACTTGTAGTTGAAGCCCAGGCCACCCTGCTGGGTTGGCTGGCTCACGCCGGGCCAGGCCGTGGACTCTTCGGCGATCACAAGCGCCCCGGGCGCTTCGAGGGCGACCACGTCATTGAGGTGGCGCAAAAAGTCGATGGCTTCCAGGTTCTCGCGGCCGCCATGGCGGTTGGGCACCCACTCACCGGCTTTGCGCGAATAGTCGCGGTAGAGCATCGAGGCCACCGCATCCACGCGCAGGCCGTCCACGTGGAAATGCTTGAGCCAATGCAGGGCCGAGGCCAGCATAAAGCCATGCACTTCGGTGCGACCCAGGTTGTAGATCAAGGTGTCCCAGTCCTGGTGGAAACCTTCCAGCGGGTTGCCGTATTCGTACAGCGCAGTGCCGTCGAACTGCGCCAGGCCGTGGGTATCGGTAGGAAAATGCGCCGGCACCCAGTCAAGGATCACACCGATATCCGCCCGGTGCAGGGCGTCGACAAAGTAGGCAAAGTCTTGCGGCGAACCAAACCGCGCAGTCGGCGCAAATTGTGACAGTGCCTGGTAACCCCACGAGCCGCCGAACGGGTGCTCCATGATCGGCATCAGCTCGACATGGGTGAAGCCCAATTGCTGCACATAGGGGATCAAGCGCTCGGCCAGCTCACGCCAGTTGTATTGGCGTGCCACTTCGCCCGCCTCGTCCAGCTCGGCCTGCCAGGACCCCACGTGCAGTTCGTAAATGGACAGCGGCGCGGTGTGCTTCTGTTTCTCGACCCGCGCCTGCATCCACTCATGGTCTTGCCACTCGACCTGCAGCGGTTCGGCGACCTTTGACGCGGTGTCGGGAGGCAACTGCGTGGCCAGCGCCACTGGGTCAGCCTTGAGCGGCAAAATGCCGTGGCTGCCGAGAATCTCGTACTTGTAGGCCGCTCCCGGTTGCAGGCGTGGGATAAAGATCTCCCACACACCCGACGGATGCCGCAGGCGCATTGGGTGACGGCGACCGTCCCAGATATTGAAGTCGCCCACCACCGACACCCGCCGCGCATTCGGTGCCCACACCGCAAAGCGCACACCCTGCACGCCATCGACGCTGGTCACCTGAGCGCCCAGGCAGCTGCTGAGGTCCCGGTGGTTGCCTTCGGCAAACAGGTACAGGTCCATTTCGCCCAAGAGCAATTGGCTGAAACTGTAGGGATCTTCGGTGATCTGCTCGCCACCGGCCCACTGGATTTTCAGCAGGTAATCCTGGCGCGTGCTGAAGTGGCCGACAAACAAGCCCGGCACCTGGGTCGCATCGAGGCTGCCGATAGGGTCGCCACTGTCGCGTGCCAGTACCTGGACACTCAAGGCTTCCGGCAGGAAGGCGCGGATGAATTGGCCGCCCTGCTCGTCATCATGGGGCCCGAGAATCGAGAACGGGTCATGGTGTTCGGCGCGTACCAGCGCCTCGACATCCTTGGCTGCCGGTAGTGCAGTCAACTTCGGTTGCAGCGGTTCTTTATGTGTAAAGCTCATGACGTCTCCCCACCGCGTGCAGTTTTCGATATAGGTGCTTTCTCACTGGAAGCAATCCCGCTGAGTAACCCGTGCAACCCCTGTAGGGGCACCGGCAACCAGGTCGGGCGGTTTTCCGCTTCGTAGGCCACTTCGTACGCGGCCTTCTCCAGGCTGAACAACGTCAGCGCTGCGTCCTGGCCGTTAGCATCCTGCCAGTCATGCGCCAGTGTAGACGTAGCTGCCTGATAAGCCTGGATAAATGCCTCGCGCGCCTCTTTCAGGTAACGCTCGGTCACCCGTCTGCGCGACAACTCTGCTTCGGACGAGTGATCCACACCCTGCACATTCAGGGCCATGGCCGCCGCGTAATCAAACGAGCGCAGTACGCCACTCACATCTTTATAGGGGCTGTGCTTGCCACGCCGCTCGTGCAACGGGCGCGCCGGCTCCCCTTCAAAGTCGATCAGGTAGGCATCGCCCTGCACCACCAGCACCTGGCCCAGGTGCAAGTCGCCATGCACCCGGATGCGCAGCCCGCCTTTCGTGGCTTTCGCCAAGGCCTGCACGTAACGGCCTATGGCTTTTTCCTGGCCCAGCAATTCACTGACCAGCGCCTGATCGGCGGGGTTCAACCGGGTTTCATGAAGTTTGAGTAATTGCAGCGCCCGGTCGAGCTGGACGCCCACATCCCGGGCCCAGGCCTGGGTGTCCTTCGCCGTGGTCACTTCGGGCGCGAAGTCCTTGTTCGGCGTGCTTGCGCCCAAGACAACGTGCATTTCCCCCAGGCGTTGCCCCAGCAACCCGGCAAAGTCCTGCAACTCGCCAAGGGCGTTGTAGTGCTGTTCCTGCTCGGACATCGCCTCGGCCAGCTCATCCCGAATCGCCCGCTCCAGGCTGTTCTGGGTCCACGCCCACGCGTCGCCCTGATTGCTCAGGTAACCCTGGGCAATCATCAGCAGATTGTCCTGCCCTTGCCCGTCACGGCGGATCACCGCCCCCATCAGCGGCGAGATATTCGGATAACCCGCCTCGGTCAGGTACGCGCTCATTTCCAGTTCGGGGTGCACCCCGGAGGCTACCTTGCGGATCAGCTTGAGCACCAGGCTTTCACCCACCACCACCGAGCTGTTGGATTGTTCGGCCGACAGGTAACGCACCTGCGCCTCATCGGTCAGTTGCAACGCCGCCAGGTGCGGTGTGGCGGCAAAGTGCAAGGGGCCGTCGCTCGAATCGAGCACCGTACCGGCCTGCAGGCCCTGGATGACCGCACGAATAAAATGCTCAAGGCTGAAGGCATCGGTCACCAGCCCGACCTGGCGCGTGCGCCGTACCCGGGCCAGCGCCAACTGCTGGGGCAACGCGGTGGTGAGCTGGTCTTCGGCCAGGAAACCGAGCGGCAGTTGATAGCGGCTGACCTGGCCGTCGCTGGTCACCTCGATTTCACTGAGCAACACCGGGTGCTGCGGGTCGCCAAAGCGCACACCGTAGGCGATATGCACGCGGTCAATGGCGGCGTCCTTGCCGGCAAACCAACGTCGCTTGGGCAGCCAGGCCGGCAATGAGGTGCGCTCAAGGGTGTCGCGGCACGGCGCGTCCAGGAGTTCTTCCATTCGTTTCTTCAGGACCAATGTGGTGAAGTCCGGCATGCTCTGGGCCGGCTCCACATGCCAGCTCGGCATCTGGTTTTCCGCCGCCAGCACGAACCAGTAGAAACCGTAGGGCGCCAACGTCAGCAGGAAATTTAGCTGGCCGATGGGCGGGAAGGCATTCCCGCCGAGCATCTCCACCGGCACCATGCCGGCGAAGGCCGACAGGTCCAGCTCGGCCGCCTGGGCACTGCGCGACACGTTGGCCACGCACAGGATGATCTCGGTGCGGCCGTCCTCCCCAGTGAACTCCCGGGTGTACGCCAGGATGCGCCGGTTGCTCGGCGAGAGCATTTTCAAGCTGCCCCGGCCAAATGCCTTGGATTGCTTGCGCACGGCGAGCATGCGCCGGGTCCAGTTCAACAGCGAGTGCGGGTCTTGGGTCTGGGTCTCGACGTTGACCGATTGATAGCCGTACAGCGGGTCCATGATCGGCGGCAGCACCAGGCTGGCCGGGTTGGCACGGGAGAAACCGCCATTGCGGTCGATGGACCATTGCATCGGCGTGCGTACGCCATCGCGGTCGCCCAGGTAGATGTTGTCGCCCATGCCGATTTCATCGCCGTAATACAGGGTGGGCGTACCGGGCATCGACAGCAGCAGGCTATTGAGCAGTTCGACGCGGCGACGGTCACGCTCCATCAACGGCGCCAGACGCCGGCGAATGCCGAGGTTGATCCGCGCACGACGGTCGGCGGCGTAGTAGTTCCACAGGTAGTCGCGCTCTTTGTCGGTGACCATTTCCAGGGTCAATTCGTCGTGATTGCGCAGGAAGATCGCCCATTGGCAATTGGCTGGGATCTCCGGGGTCTGGCGAAGAATGTCGGTGATAGGAAAGCGATCTTCCTGGGCCAGGGCCATGTACATGCGTGGCATCAGCGGAAAATGGAAGGCCATGTGGCATTCATCGCCGTCGTCGCCTTTTTTGTCGCCAAAATAGAGTTGGGTGTCTTCGGGCCATTGATTGGCTTCGGCCAGCAGCATGCGGTCGGGGTAATGGGCGTCGATCTCGGCGCGGATCTGCTTGAGCACCTGATGGGTTTCGGGAAGGTTCTCGTTGTTGGTGCCGTCACGCTCGATCAGGTACGGAATGGCGTCCAGGCGCAGGCCGTCGATGCCCATGTCCAGCCAGTAGCGCATCACCGACAGCACGGCCTCCATGACTTTCGGGTTGTCGAAATTCAGGTCCGGCTGGTGGGAATAAAAACGGTGCCAGAAGTACTGGCCGGCCACCGGGTCCCAAGTCCAGTTGGACTTTTCGGTGTCGAGAAAAATGATGCGGGTGCCGTCGTACTTCTGGTCGTCATCGGACCACACGTAGAAGTCCCGCGCCGCCGAGCCGGGCTTGGCTTTGCGCGCCCGCTGGAACCAGGGGTGCTGGTCGGACGTATGGTTGATCACCAGCTCGGTGATCACCCGCAGACCACGCTTGTGGGCCTCGGCGATAAAGCGCTTGGCGTCGGCCAGGGTGCCGTAGTCGCTATGCACACCTTGATATTCGGCGATGTCATAGCCGTCGTCGCGCCGTGGCGAGGGGTAGAACGGCAGCAGCCAGATCGTGTTCACGCCCAGGTCGGCGATGTAGTCCAGTTTGGCGATCAGCCCTGGAAAATCACCGATACCGTCGTTATTGGCGTCGAAATAGGATTTGACGTGAACCTGGTAGATCACCGCGTCCTTGTACCAGAGCGGGTCTTTGATGAAGGTGGACGGTGTGGGTTTCTTCGCCATTGGAAACTCCTGGAATTCTTTGACATTTGCCCGATGGAGCACGGTCAATGTGGGAGCTGGCTTGTCGGGTCGCCGCATCGCTGCGATAGCGGTGTGTCAGGGCCAGAAAGGCTGGCTGATAGACCGCTATCGCAGGCAAGCCAGCTCCCACAGGGGTTCTCCATCGGCTCAGGAAACGGTGATACGCCAAATACCGAACGGCATGTGCGGCTCGATACGCATCCATTGGGTCTTGCCGTACCAGGTCCAGCGATGGCCGTTCATCAGGTCTTCGCCCTGGGTCTGGGCATCGTCGGGCAGGCCCAATTCCCACAGCGGCAACTCAAAATTCGCTTCCTGGGCGTTATACGGATCGAGGTTCACCGCCACCAGGATGAAGTTGCTGCCATCCTCGCTGCGCTTGCCGAAATACAGGATGTTGTCATTCCAGGCGTTGTACAGCTTGAGCCCCAGATGGGTGTGCAAGGCCGGGTTTTGCCGGCGGATGCGGTTGAGCTGGGCGATCTCGGCAATGATGTTGCCGGGGGCGGTGAAATCCCTGACGCGGATCTCGTACTTCTCCGAATCCAGGTATTCCTCTTTGCCCGGTACGGGTGCGGCTTCGCACAGCTCAAAGCCCGAATACATGCCCCACAGGCCCGAGCCCATGGTGGCCAGCGCCGCGCGGATCAAGAAACCCGGGCGGCCAGATTCGTGCAGGAAGCCTGGGTTGATATCCGGCGTGTTGACAAAAAAGTTCGGCCGGAAGCACTCGCGCCAGGGCGACTCGTTCAACTGGGTGAAATATTCGCTCAGTTCGGCCTTGGTATTGCGCCAGGTGAAATAGGTGTAGCTCTGGGAATAACCGACCTTGCCCAGCCGCGCCATCATCGCCGGGGTGGTAAAGGCTTCCGCCAGGAAGATCACCTCCGGGTGCTTGGCGCGCACGTCACTGATTAGCCATTGCCAGAACGGCAGCGGCTTGGTGTGCGGGTTGTCGACGCGAAAAGTCTTCACGCCCTCTTCCACCCAGCCCACCACGATGTCACGCAACTCAGTCCACAGGCTCGGAATCGCGTCCGCCGCATAGAAGTCGACGTTGACGATGTCCTGGTATTTCTTCGGCGGGTTTTCCGCATATTTGATCGTGCCGTCCGGCCGCCAGTTGAACCAGCCCGGGTGCTGCTTGAGCCACGGGTGGTCCTGGGAACACTGGATAGCAAAATCCAGGGCGATTTCCAGGCCATGCTCGGCGGCGGCCTTGACCAGGCGGCGGAAGTCTTCGCGGCTGCCCAGTTGCGGGTGAATCGCCTCGTGGCCGCCGTCCTCGCTACCGATGGCGTACGGGCTGCCCGGGTCGTCCGGCCCGGCAGTGAGGGCATTATTGCGGCCCTTGCGGTGGCTGCGACCGATGGGGTGGATCGGCGGGAAGTACAGCACGTCGAAGCCCATATCATGGATCATCGACAGCCGCGAGTGCACGTCATTGAAGGTGCCGTGACGGGAGGGATCGTCGGTGATCGAGCGGGGAAACAGCTCGTACCAACTGGCAAACTGCGCAGCCTCACGCTCCACATCGATCGGGTACACCGTGCTGATGCTCAAATAGGCACGGTGGTCGGCCTGGGTCATCAGGTGTGCACTGTCTTCGTGCAGGAACTGCGCGACCTGCTCGGTTTCCAGCAAGCCCGAGAGTTCATGGTGCAACAGCATCAGACGGTCGCGCAGTTCGTTGTCGCTGCGCTCGGCCGCTTGCAGCACCAGGCTGCGCCCCTCCTGCAACTCCAGGCTGACCGGCACGCCGGCCTCGTGTTTCTTGCGCAGTTCGTAGCAGAAACTGGCGAAGGTATCGATCCAGGCCTCGATGCAATATTCGTGGGGCCCAAGCGCTTCGACGGTAAACGCCCCCTCCCAGCCATTGTTGCCCACGTCAGTCATCACCACGCTGTGCCAGCTTTCATCGCGCAGCGGGCGCCAGCGGATCAAGACAGCGAGATTGTCATGACCGTCGGCGAACACCTTGCTGGTCACGTGAACCCGCTGGCCAACCACGGCCTTGACGGCAAATTCGCCGCCGTCGATCACGGGTGTGGTGCTTTCGATGGCGATCCTGGGCAACAGCAAGGCCTGGGACAGCGGCAATATGGAATCGTCTGGAGCCAGTGTTTCAGCAGTCATCGAGCATCTTCCCCTTACGCCCTGTGGACGCTCTTTGCTTGATCCGAATTCTGATACGGCGAAGCTCTCCCTGAGCGGGCCGTCATAGGTCCGAGCCCGGGCCCCGGTTAAAAGTTCAGGTGGATGTGCCGCCATTGAGCGGGGAATCAATTCACCGCGCCGGCTGTCCACCGATAGAGCAAAGCACAAAGGAGGCCACACCGATGAATATCCCGATCCCGGCTGAAACGCCGGACCCGAATATCGACAACCCGACCCTGCCGCCCAGCGAACCAGAGCCGATTCCGGAGAAAGAACCGCCTGAAAACGAGCCGCCTGCGGTGGAGGAACCGCCGACGACAATGCCGCCTGTCATTGTTTGAAACGCTCATACACGCAGGGGCTCGGTGCTCGACGCCGGGCCCTTTTCAGCACCTGCGTATGAGAGCCGTCCTTTCACTACAATTAGCGAAATGCCTTACAGCACTATCGGTCTACACCCCGCTTTACCACGATTCGACGTCCTTATACTCGTGTGCGTAAACGCTCTGGTCAGGTTGCTGGCAGTAGCGTTTTGTTGAACTCCCACGAGGCCAAAACCATGTCGATCATCAATCCGCATTACGTCCCCCCTGCCGGTGCTGGGCAAAACACCAACGTGCCGCCACGCCACTCATCACCGCCCGCCAATCTCCCGAATCCAACACCGAGCTCTGGCCCAAACTGGTCCACACCGCCCACGCAGCCTGCCCCGGGAAAAGGGGATAAGACCGTCAATGAATTGAACGCACTGCTGACCCCGGAAAACATCGAAGAACTCATGAACAACCCCGACTCGGACAAGTCGCGTGCGATCCTCACCCAGCTCCGCCCACTCATGACCCAAGCCAATATCAGCCAATGTTTGCAAGGTCCAAATGCTGAAGCGAACGCCAAGACTCTTGAAAAAATTGGCGAGCGTCTAGACAAGAACAAGCTCGAAGCCAACCAGAATTCATGCCTCAAAGGGTTAGGTGATAAATACCTGCATCAGGCCAAATACAGAAATCTCGAAATGCTATTTAAAGCATTCGATGCGGAGCTTGGCGATTTCGCCAACTTTTTAAGCAGCTCGAATGAAAACCTGAAAAACCTCAAGACGCGAATGTTCGGGACGAAAGCTAACACCAAAGAGTTGAACGATTTCGGTGGCCGCCTGAGCAAAGGTAAAATCGAAAAGATGCGACGCGAAGGCCCAGGCGGCCAAAGCTGAGTCAATGCTTTAACCCCGCTCACGGTTCCTTTTCGAGCAGTTTGACGATCCTCGGCATCAGGCTGAAGACCGCCAGGGCCAGCAACGTACTCAGCACCGCCGTCGACTCGCGCCCCAGCCCCGCCGCCACACCGATGGCGGCCGTCATCCACAACCCGGCTGCGGTGGTCAGGCCCTTGACGTGCTGTCCCGCCTCATCCTCCTTGCCTTTGAGGATGGTGCCAGCCCCGAGGAACCCGATCCCCGCAATCACACCCTGCAACACCCGGCTCATGGCATCCGCCTGGCTGCCAGACATCTGCGGTACCAACACAAACAGGGCAGCCCCCAAGGCCACCAGCATATGGGTGCGCACCCCGGCCGCCTTGCCCTTGCTCTCTCGTTCAAACCCGAGGATGCCGCCCAGCACAGCGGCAATCAGCAGGCGCACGGTAATCTGTGTCACCTGCCGGGCATCGCCGATATCGGCGAATTCGGCCTGCAGGGTTTGCCACACTTCATGCCACCAGGCGTCCATGGATGCGTTCCTTTGTCGTTATGGGTAATGGATGGACAGCGGCGACCGTCAGTCAGTTGCCTGGAACGTTGGAGGACCTGGCCAAGCCCAATCTTTACCAGCCTGAGAAAAGGAACGTGTCATGCCTGTACGTATCGAAAGCCACACCTGCCGCTTCAAGGTCGATGAGAACGGCCAGGAACAGAGCCTGCCCGCTGAGCAAGTGACGGTGAGCACCGACAGCGCCAAAGCCATGTCATTTGTGCAACTGGGCGCCGACCGGGTGTACATCACAGAAGCCGAGGCCGACGCCTTGACCGTTGCCGGCGCCAAGGACGGGCGTAAGCACTTGAAGGCCACCGACAGTGATTCGGTGATTTGATTGATCTGTATCAGCACCTTCGTCAATGGCCTGCACCCCTTGCGGCACGGGGTGCAGCACATTGTCGCAGGCGGTGAAACGCGCTTCATCTGATCCGCTTTTTATCGCAATAGCTGAGTCTGTTATGCAAACAGAGCGCCGGTCATAGTTCATTCGCCTGATGGAGGCTGATGAGCAAACGACCATGAGCGAAAGAATCCCCGTCCGAACCGTGGAAATCCATGAGCCTGCGCACCCAAAGAAGGTGAAGGCCAAATCCAGCGACACCCTGATCCATACCCGCAGTTTCACCGGCTTGTTCCGCACCTTGCGCGTCAGTGGTGCAGGCTTTCTGTTCCTGGCCTTCTTCGGCACGGTGTGGCTGAACTGGGGCGGTCGCCAGGCTGTGCTGTGGGACCTGGCTGAAAGCAAGTTCCACATCTTTGGCGCCACCTTCTGGCCCCAGGATTTCATCCTGCTGTCGGCCCTGCTGATCATCTGTGCCTTTGGCCTGTTTGCGATCACCGTGTTTGCCGGGCGTGTGTGGTGCGGCTACACCTGCCCGCAAAGTTCGTTCACCTGGCTGTTCATGTGGTGCGAAAAGGTCACCGAGGGCGAGCGCAACCAACGCATCAAACTGCAGGCCGCGCCCTGGAGCCTGAACAAACTGGCACGGCGCTCGGCCAAGCACACCTTGTGGCTGGGCATCAGCGTGTTGACCGGCCTGACGTTTGTCGGCTACTTCACCCCCGTGCGCCCCCTGGCTGAAGAGCTGCTGACCTGGCAAATGGGCGGCGTAAGCCTGTTCTGGGTGCTGTTCTTTACCGGCGCCACCTACATCAATGCCGGTTGGCTGCGTGAAGCAGTGTGCATGCACATGTGTCCGTATGCGCGATTCCAAAGCGTGATGTTCGACAAGGACACCCTGACCATTTCCTACGATGCGGCCCGTGGCGAAAACCGTGGCCCGCGCAAACGTGAGGTCAAGCCCGCCGACGTCGGCCTGGGTGACTGCATCGACTGCCAGCTGTGCGTGCAGGTGTGCCCCACCGGTATCGACATCCGGGACGGCCTGCAAATGGAGTGCATCGGCTGCGCCGCCTGCATCGATGCCTGCGATTCGATCATGGACAAGATGGGTTACGCCCGTGGCCTGGTCAGCTACACCTCCGAACATCAGTTGCAAGGTGGCAAGACTCACCTGCTCAGGCCACGCCTGATCGGCTACAGTGCGGTGCTGCTGGTGATGATTGCGGCGTTGGTGGTGGCGTTGATCGAACGACCAATGGTGTCGCTGGACGTGACCAAGGACCGTGGCATGTTCCGTGAGAACAGCCAGGGCCTGATCGAAAACATCTACAGCCTCAAGGTCATCAACAAGACCCAGCAACGCCAGGACTACCGCCTGGAACTGGTGGATGCCGAAGGTTTCCAGCTGCAGGGTAAGACCGAGATCAGCCTGGCCCCGGGGGAAATCAGCGATGTGCCGGTGTCGGTGGCGCTGCTGGCCGACAAGCCGGCGAGCAGTTCGCAGACGTTGCGCTTCAAGGTCACGGATGTGGATGAGCCGTGGATCTACAGTGCCGCCGACAGCCGCTTTGTGGCGCCATTGAACCGCTGAGGTCTATCCAGATCTGTGAAAATCCAACTGTGGGAGCGGGCTTGCCCGCGATAGCGTCAGGTCAGCCAGCACTGCCGTCGGATGTGCCACCGTCATCGCAGGCAAGCCAGCTCCCACATGTTGCCCGGCGTCAATTTCAACACGTTAATTAGGCCCCCATGAAACGCTACGAAAAATTCGCCGATGACATCGCAGAACTGATCCGCTCCGGGGTGCTTGGCCCCGGCCAGCGCGTGCCGTCGGTGCGCTATGCCAGCCAGACCTACGGCGTCAGCCCGTCCACGGTGTTCCAGGCCTACTACCTGCTGGAGCGGCGCGGGCTGATTCGCGCACGGCCGCGTTCGGGCTACTTTGTGAATACCCATGCGCCCAGCCCGTTTTCCGAACCGGTGGTAAGCGAACAGGTGCACGAGTCCACCGAAGTCGACGTCAGCGAACTGGTGTTCTCGGTGCTCGACTCGATCAAGGACCCGAACACCGTGCCGTTCGGCTCGGCGTTCCCCAGCCCCATGCTGTTCCCGCTGCCGCGCCTGGCCCGCTCCCTGGCCAGCGCCAGCCGCGAGATGGACCCGCGCCTGGTGGTCACCGATATGTCGCCGGGCAACCCGCAACTGCGTCGGCAGATCGCCCTGCGCTACATGGTCGGCGGCCTGATGCTGCCGATGGAAGAACTGCTGATCACCAATGGCGCCCTGGAGGCACTCAACCTGTGCCTGCAAGCAGTGACGGAACCCGGCGATCTGGTAGCGATTGAAGCCCCGGCGTTCTACGCCTGCCTGCAGGTGCTGGAGCGCCTGAAACTCAAAGCCGTGGAAATCCCCGTGCACCCGCGCGACGGCATTGACCTCAACGCCCTGGCCCAGAGCCTCGAGCGCTATCCGATCAAGGCCTGCTGGACCATGACCAGCTTCCAGAACCCCATGGGCGCCACCCTGCCCGAAGCCAAGAAACAAGCACTGGTGGAACTGCTGCGCAGCCATCAGGTGCCACTGATCGAAGACGACGTGTACGCCGAGCTGTATTACGGGCAGCAGGCACCGAAACCGGCCAAGGCCTTCGACACGGAAGGGCTGGTGATGCATTGCGGTTCGTTTGCCAAGAGCCTGGCGCCGGGTTATCGCGTGGGCTGGGTGGCGGCCGGGCGCTTTGCGCAGAAAGTCGAGCGCCTGAAGCTGATGACCTCGTTGTGCCCCTCAATGCCGGCCCAGGCGGCGATTGCCGACTACCTGCAACATGGCGGGTATGACCGGCACTTGCGCAAATTGCGCTATGCCCTGGAAGAACAGCAAAGTGCGATGTTGGCGGCGATTGCGCGCTACTTTCCGGCACAAACCCGGGTCAGCCAGCCGGCTGGAGGTTATTTCCTGTGGCTGGAACTGCCGGAGCAGACCGACTCGCTGAAATTGTTCCAGATGGCGTTGGCGCAAGGCATCAGCATCGCACCAGGGCCGATCTTCTCGGCGACCCAGCGCTTTCGCAACTGCATTCGCCTGAACTATGGCAGCCCATGGACCGAGGCATCGGAGAAAGCAATGGAGACATTGGGGCGGATCGTGCGGTCATTTTGAGCCGGAACCGAATCAAGGAAATGGCCACACAGGAGGGCGCATTCTTCTCTTATTGAAGATTGCACCTTCCCTGGTTCAATGTTGAGTTCCTCATGAGCATGCCTATTCGCACGGGCCTTCCACGGCCACCCATCCCCCCCAACTACATGCGTGCAGCCGAACAGAAACAAGTGCGCGAGATGACCAGCCCGATGGGACGCCCGGCCGGCGACCATCGCTCGGCAGAACGGATCATCGAACAAAGCCCGGTGCTGAGGCGCTTACTGGACAACCACGACAACTACCACGTGCTTGATGAATTGATGATGCAGGTGGGTGACTGGACCGAGGCCAACCCCGACCCGGAATCCAGGGCAAACGCGGCCTACGACCTGGACAAAGTCCTGCGCTTCATCGACAACGTCGACGACCGCGCCCTCAGTTGCAGCCGAAACCGCAATGGCTATATCGACGGTTTTTGCACAAATGGCTATGGCACCGCCCACAACTCGGAGGCCCGCCTGTTGCAGGCCTTTTCCTATAAAGGCTACGAGATTCTGCGCTACCTGCCGACCTGACCACCCACGCCCTTAGCGGCCGCCGCCCAAATCCAGAAAGGTGCCGGTGGTATACGAGGCTTTGTCCGACAGCAACCAGATAATCGCCTCGGCCACTTCATCCGGGCGCCCGCCGCGCGCCATGGGGATGCCCGACTCGAGTTTGCTGACACGGTCCGGATCGCCACTGAGGGCATGGAAGTCAGTAAAGATATAGCCAGGACGTACGGCGTTGACCCGAATGCCCTCACCTGCCACTTCCTTGGACAGGCCCACGGTGAAGGTGTCGAGCGCGCCTTTGGACGCGGCATAGTCGACGTACTCGCCCGGCGACCCCAGGCGCGCCGCGACCGACGACACGTTGACAATGCTGCCGCCCTGCCCGCCATGCTTGGGCGACATGCGCAGCACCGCATGCTTGGCACACAGGATCGGGCCCAGCACGTTGGTCTTCATGATCTTGAGAATGCGGAACTCGGACATTTCATCGACCCGCGACTTATGCCCCACGGTACCGGCATTGTTGACCAGCGCAGTGACTCGGCCCAGCTCGGCATCGACGCGGTGGAACAGGCCGATCACTTCATCCTCGATGCTCACATCGGCGCGCACAGTGATCGCCTGGGCACCCAGCGCACGGACCTGCTCCAGCACGCGATGGGCCGCCTCTTCGTCAGACTGGTAGTTGATGCAGATGCGATAGCCCTGGCGCGCCGCCAGCAAGGCCGTCTCGGCGCCAATCCCACGACTGCCCCCGGTGATGATGACGACTTTGTCCATGCGTGTGGTCTCCTGATTCAACCTGATGTGTATGGCTGGATCCAAGAATACCTGTCACGCACGGCTTTTGTCAGGGGCTACGGCGTCTTCGGCGCGCTGGATATCGGCCATGAATCCATCGGCAGGCAGCGGGTGCCCCAACAGGTAGCCTTGCAGGGAATTACACCCCAGGCGCGTCAGGAAGTTCTGCTGCACATCGGTCTCCACGCCTTCGGCCACAATACGCAGGCCCAGAGCCTGGCCCAAGGCGACGATGGCTGAAACGATGGCGGCGTCGTCGCTGTCGTGCTCCAGATCGCGCACGAAGCCCCGGTCAATCTTCAATTCGTTGGCCGGCAGGCGCTTGAGGTACATAAGGCTGGAGTAGCCGGTACCGAAATCATCGATGGACAGGTCGACGCCCATGTCGGAGAGCTGTTGCAACACCGTCATGCTCGCGTCGGCGTCGCTCATGGCGGTGGTCTCGGTGATTTCCAGGGTCAGGCTGTTGGCCGGCAACTGGTGACGCTCCAGTGCAGTGGCCACGCTCTTGACCAGCCCGGCGTGACAGAACTGCAAGGCCGACAGGTTCACCGCAATGCGCCAGTCCTCATAGCCCTGGGCGTACCACAGCGCCATCTGGCGACAGGCTTCGTTGAGCACCCATTCGCCAATCGGAATGATCAGCCCGGTCTTTTCCGCCAGCTCGATAAACATCGCCGGCAACAACAGGCCCTGTTGCGGATGCTCCCAACGCAACAAGGCCTCGGCGCCCACCGCGATACCACTGACCGCGTCGAACTTGGGCTGGTAATACAAACGGAACTGCTCGTGCTCGACGGCGTTGCGCAAGTCCTGCAACAACTGCAATTGCTTGCGCGCATTGGTGTTCATCGACACATCGAAGAAGCTGTAGCCGTTCTTGCCCATGCCCTTGGCGTGGTACATCGCGGCATCGGCGTTCATCAACAGTTCCTGGGGGTTGTTACCGTTCCCCGGGAACATGGCAATGCCGACGCTGGCCGAAATCTTCAATTCGTGTTCCGCCACCTTGAACGCGCGATTGATCAGGCCCACCTGGCGCTCGGCCAGGCCCATGGCGTCATCGGGCTGGCTCAGTTGCACCAGCAGCACGAATTCATCGCCGCCGATACGCGCCAGGGTGTCCTGGCCGCGCAGGTCTTCCCGCAGACGCAGGCCGACTTCGCGCAGCAACTGGTCGCCCATGTGGTGACCGAAGGCGTCGTTGACCGGCTTGAAGCCATCCAGGTCGATAAACATCAACGCAAAGCAACCGCCCTGCTCCTTCACTGCCTGAATGGCCTGCTGGATACGGTCGGCCAACAAGGTGCGATTGGGCAGGCCAGTGAGCATGTCGTGCAGCGCCAGGTGAGTCAGTTCCTGGTTGGCCAGGGTCAGGGAATCGGCCAGCACCGCCGTGCGGGCTTCCAGGCGAGCGTCGAGCAACGAGGTTAGCAGTGCGATGATCAACACCGCCAACGAGGTCACCAACACCACGTTGTCCAGGCCTTTACCGCTCAGGCCGGTCAGCGCCGCGCCACAGAAACTCTCGTCGGCAAAGCGTGCGGCGGCCATGCCGGTGTAGTGCATACCGACGATTGCCACGCCCATCACCACCGCCGCGCCGCCGCGCGCCAGGCGCACGTACGGGGTGTTGCGCCGCAGGTTGTGGGCGATCCACAGCGCCGCACCGGACGCCACCACAGCGATCAGCAACGAAGCGCCAAACAAGGTGGGGTCGTAATCAATGCCGGGGGTCATGCGCATGGCGGCCATGCCGGTGTAGTGCATGCTGCTGATGCCGGCGCCCATGACCAATGCGCCAAACGCCAGTTGCCAGGCGAGCAAGCGGGGTTGGTTGATCAGCCATAATGCAAAGCCACTGGAGAGCACCGCGATCAACAGCGACAGCGCGGTAATGCCCACGTCAAAGCCCAGGGCGAACGGCAGGCGCAACGCCAACATGCCGATAAAGTGCATGGACCACACGCCCACCCCCATCGCCACGGCCCCGCCGGTCATCCACAGGTACACCGCGCGGCCTTTGGTGGTCGCGATGCGACCGGCCAGGTCCAGGGCGGTATAGGACGCCAGGATCGCGACGAACAAGGAGATCACGACAAGAGAGGGAGAATAACTACCGATGAGCATGGGACTTCTCAAAACCGACGGGCCTGAAAAGCCCGTGCCAGGTGGCAAAGCGAGCGATTGTAGCGAGAATAATTCTTGTACAGTTGAATTATTAGCGTATAGCCATCACTGGCATTTTGACGTCAATCTACCGACTCAAAACCGAAGGAAATTCGGCGCGAAATTGAATCCAAATATGGGGTTTGTGTGGGAGCTGGCTTGCCTGCGATAGCGGTGCATCAGCTACCGCATAAGTCGACTGGACCACCGCGATCGCCGGCAAGCCGGCTCCTACAGGGGTCGGTGGTGTACCCAGTTTCCCGGCCGGGCATAGATCCAAATGTGGGAGCTGGCCTGCCTGCGATAGCATCGCCTCGTTGCACCTGACCACCGAGTCGCCTGTATCGCAGGCAAGCCAGCTCCCACACAAGCCTGGCTCCCACACTCAGTCAGCCTTCACATCCGTGTTGCCATCCCAACCGCCACCCAGCGCGGCGATCAGTTGCACACTGGCGACCAATCGAGTCTGCAGCAGGGTCAGCACCGTGCGCTCGTTGCTCAGCGCCGTGGCCTGTACGGTAACCACATCCAGGTAGGCGATCAGGCCGGCCTTGTACTGGTTCTGGGTCAGGCGCAGGGATTCGCGTGCAGCGGCCAGCGCTTCGTTGCTGACCACGGCCTCGTCTTCCAGCACCTTGAGCTGCACCATGTAGTTTTCCACTTCACGGAAGCCGTCGAGCACGGTCTGGCGGTACTTGGCCACGGTTTCGTCATAGCTGGCGATGCTGCGGTCGACTTCGGCCGAACGCTGGCCGCCGTCGAACAGGGTCATGGCCAGTTTGGGCCCCACCGACCAGAAACGGTTCGGCAGGCTGATCCAGTCGGCGTAGGTGCTGCTCGAATAGCCACCGGCCAGGCTGAGGGTCAGGTCCGGGTAGTAGGCGGCCTTGGCCACGCCAATGTTGGCGTTGGCGGCGATCACCGAACGTTCGGCCGAGGCGATGTCCGGACGGCGTTCCAGCAGCTGCGACGGCAGGCTCGCCGGAATCTGCGGCAACGCCGGGATGCTTTGGCTGACGGCCAGGTTGAAGTTGGCCGGCGCCTCGCCGATCAACACCGCGATGGCGTTTTCCAGCTGGGCGCGCTGCCAGATCAGGTCGATCAGGCTGGCCTGGGTGGTCTTGAGCTGGGTTTGCGCCTGGGCGATGGCGTCCTTGCCGGAAATGCCGGCACGGTATTGGTTTTCGGTCATGGTCAGCGAACGCTGGTAGGCGTCCAATGTGGCTTGCAGCAGACGGGTCTGTTCGTCCATGACTCGCAGTTGCAGGTAGTCCTGCACCAGTTCCGATTGCTGGCTCAGGCGCATCGCCGCCAAGTCCGCCGAGCTGGCTTCGGCCGTGGCTTCATTGGCTTCCAGGCCTCGGCGCAGCTTGCCCCAGACGTCGGCTTCCCAACTCACACCCAGTTGAGCATTGAGGGTGTCACGGATACCGCTGCTGGAACTGCTCAGGCTGGCATTGCTGCTGCCGGTGCCCTGGCTGGCGCGGGTTTTACCGGCGCTCAGGTCCACCGTCGGGAAAAACGCGCCACGGGCACTGCGCACCTGGGCCTGGGCCTGGCGAAAGCGCGCTTCGGCCTGGGCGACGGTTTGGTTGGAAGTGTTCAGGCGCACCACCAGGTCATTGAGCTGAGGGTCGCCGTAGAGCTCCCACCAGGCGCCACGGGCCAGGGAGTCGCTGGGGGTGGCTTGGCGCCAGCCCTGGGCTTCCTTGAATTGCGCCGGTTCGATGACGTCCGGGCGTTTGTAGTCGGGGCCGATGGCGCAGGCGCTGAGCAGCAGGGCCAACCCGACGGTAGGCATCAGCTTGCTCGCGAAGGTGGTCAACGAGCGTGCGCTCAATCCGCCGGTTCGCGGTGCCTGGGCGTTTTTCGCCGGCAAGCCGGCTCCTACAGGGAGCATCGCAGCAGCGATCCGGTGCAGTGCATTGGCAGGTGTTGAATCGGTCATAGCGCAGTGTCCAAGGCAGCATCGGTCCGCACGCCGCGCCAGGCATTGAAGCGATGGCGTGCGCGGTCTAGATAGAGGTAAACCACCGGGGTGGTGTAAAGGGTAAGGATCTGGCTGAACACCAGGCCGCCGATAATGGTCAGGCCCAGGGGCTGGCGCATTTCGGCGCCGTCGCCAGCACCCAGTAGCAATGGCAAGGCGCCGAGGATCGCCGCCAGGGTGGTCATCAGGATCGGCCGCAGGCGCAGCAGACAGGCACTGCGGATCGACTCCAACGGGCTCATGCCATCGTGGCGCTCCAGTTGCAGCGCCAGGTCGATCATCAGGATCGCGTTTTTCTTCACCACGCCGATCAGCAGGAACAAGCCCAACAGCGAGATCAGGCTGAACTCGCCGCCCAACAGGTAGATGGACAGCAGCGCCCCCACCCCCGCCGACGGCAAGGTGGACAGGATGGTCAACGGATGAATGTAGCTTTCGTACAGGATGCCCAGCACCAGGTACACCGCCACCAGCGCGCCGAGGATCATGAACGGCTGGCCCTTCTGGGTCGCCGCAAACGCATCGGCGGTGCCGGCCATCTTGGCGATCACGTCTTCCGGCAAGCCGACCTTGGCCACCGCCCGTTCGATGGCGGCCATGCCCTGCTCCACCGTCACGCCGGGCGCCATATCGAAGGCAATGTTCTGCGAAGCGAACTGGCCCTCATGGCGCACGGTGTCATCGGCCAGGCTGTTTTCGTAATGGGCGATGGTCGACAGCGGAATCCGCGCGCCCGTGGAGGTGATGACCTGCACCTGGTTGAGGGTGATCGGGTCCTTGGCATAAAGCGGGTTGACCTCCATCACCACCTGGTACTGGTTGAGGCTGTCGTAGATGGTCGAGATCTGCCGTTGGCTGTAGGCGTTGTTCAGCACCGAGGTGACCATGGCCATGTCCACCCCGAGGCGCTTGGCCTGGTCGCGGTCCACGATCAGCGTGACCTGCGCTGCGCCGCGTCCTTCACGGGCGTCGATGGCGGTCAGCTCAGGCAACGTATGGAACGCGGCCACCACCTTCGGGTACCACTCGCGCAGCGCCGCCAGGTCACCGCTCTGCAGGATGTAGGAATACTGCGCGCTGCTCTGGTCACGGCTGCCACCAAACTGCAGGTCCTGGTCGGCCATCAGGAACAACCGCCCGCCCGGCACCAGTGGCACGTCCTTGCGCAGGCGCTCGATCACTGCCTGGGCGGAAATCTTGCGCTCGCTGATGGGCTTGAGGCGCACCAGCATCACCGCGTTATTGGTGCCGTTGTTGCCACCAATGAAGCCGGCCACGCTGAGCACCGCCGGGTCCTTGAGCACGGCCTGGCGAAAGGTTTCCATCTTCGGCTGCATCACGCCGAACGACAGGCCGTCGTCACCGCGCACAAAACCGATCAACTGCCCGGTGTCCTGCTGCGGCATGAACGTCTTCGGCACCACCACATACAGGGCGACGTTGACGCCAATGGTCAGCAACAGACTGAACAAGGTCAGGCGCCGGTGGCGCAGCACCCAGTCAAGGCTGGTGGCATAACCGGCCACCATACGGTCGTTGACCTTCTGGCTCCAGCGTTGCAGGCCGGTCATCTGGCCTTTGATATGCGGCTTGAGCCAGCGTGCGCAGAGCATCGGCGTCAGCGTCAGCGACACCACCAGCGACACGATGATCGCCGCCGACAGCGTGATGGAAAACTCGCGGAACAGGTTGGTGACAATCCCGCCCATGAACAGGATCGACAGGAACACCGCCACCAGCGACACGTTCATCGACAGCAAGGTAAACCCGACTTCCTGGGCGCCCAGGTACGCCGCCTTCATCGGCGGCACGCCTTCGTCGATGTGCCGGGAAATGTTCTCCAGCACTACGATGGCGTCATCCACCACCAGGCCGGTGGCCAGGATCAGCGCCATCAGCGAGAAGTTATTCAACGAGAAGCCAAACAGGTACATCACCGCAAAAGTGCCCACCAGCGACACCGGCACCGCCAGGGTCGGAATCAGCGAAGCGCGGAAGTTGCCCAGGAACAAGTACACCACCAGGATCACCAGCGCCACGGCAATCAGCAGGGTCATCTCGGCTTCATGCAAGGTCGCGGTGATCACCGGCGAGCGGTCCATGGCCAGGCTCAGCTTGACGCTGCTCGGCAGCACCGCCTGCAAGGCCGGCAATTGCGCCTTGATCTGCCGCACGGTCTCGATGATGTTGGCGCCGGACTGGCGGTTGATCACCAGCAGCACCGCCGCATCATTGTTGAAGAAGCCGCTGTTGTAGCGGTCTTCCACGCCGTCGCTGATCTTGGCCACATCCCCCAGGCGCAAGGCGGCGCCGTTCTGGTAGCGAATCAGCAGCGGCTCGTAGTCCTTGGCTTTTTCCAGTTGGTCGTTGGCCTGGATCTGCCAGTTGCGCTCGCTGTCTTCCAGGGAACCTTTAGGCCGGCGCTGGTTGGCGTTGGCGATGGTATTGCGCACGTCGTCGAGGGCCACGCCGTATTGGTCGAGGGCCTTGGGCTGCAACTCGATGCGCACGGCGGGCAACGAACTGCCGCCGATCTGCACTTCGCCCACGCCCGGCACCTGGGACAAGCTTTGGGACAGGATGGTCGAGGCCAGGTCGTACAGCTCGCCCTTGGGCAACACGTCCGAGGTCAGCGACAGCACCATGATCGGCGCCTGGGACGGGTTGATCTTCTTGTAGGTGGGCATGCTGCGCATGCCGCTGGGCAACAGGTTGCGCGATGCGTTGATCGCCGCCTGCACTTCCCGCGCCGCGCCGTTGATGTCCCGGTCGGAGTCGAACGCCAGGATCACCCGCGTGGAGCCCTGGCTCGACGAGCTGCTCATGGTGGTGATGCCGGCAATCGAGCCGAAGGAGCGCTCCAGCGGCGTGGCCACGGTGGACGCCATCACCTCGGGGCTGGCCCCGGGCAAGCTGGCCGACACCACGATCACCGGGAAGTCGATCTGCGGCAACGGCGAGACCGGCAACAAGTTGAAGCTCACGCCGCCCAGCAACATGATCGCCAGGCTCAGCAGCATAGTGGCTACCGGCCGGCGAATGAAAGGTCCGGACAGGTTCATGACTCAACCGGCTCCAGGCTTTGCGGCTCTTTGCGCCAGCGCCGGCCCAGACGATCGAAGTACAGGTAGATCACCGGCGTGGTGAACAGGGTCAGTACCTGGCTGACCAGCAGGCCGCCAACCATCACCAGGCCCAGGGGCTGGCGCAACTCCGCGCCGGAACCGGTGGCCAGCATCAACGGCACCGCGCCGAACAAGGCCGCCAGCGTGGTCATCAGGATCGGCCGGAAGCGCAACAGCGCCGCCTGGTAGATCGCGGTCTGCGGGTCCAGGCCCTGGTTGCGTTCAGCGTCGAGGGCGAAGTCGATCATCATGATCGCGTTCTTCTTCACGATACCGATCAGCAAGATGATGCCGATGATCGCGATCATGCCCAGGTCATTGCCGCTGAGCAGCAACGCCAACAGCGCCCCCACGGCGGCCGACGGCAAGGTCGAGAGAATGGTGATCGGGTGGATATAACTCTCGTAGAGCACGCCGAGCACGATGTACATGGTGACCACTGCCGCCAGGATCAGCAGCAAGGTGCTCGACAACGAGGCTTCGAACGCCTGGGCTGCGCCCTGGAACTGGGTCTGCACGCCCACCGGCATGCCGATGTCCTTCTGGGTCTGGTTGATCAGCTCCACGCCCTTGCCCAGCGCCACGCCGGGGGCCAGGTTGAACGACATCATCACTGCCGGGAACTGGCCGATATGCGCGACGGCCAACTGTGCCTGGCGCTGTTCCACATGAGCCAGGCTGGACAGGCGCACCTGGCCGCCGTCGGTGGTTTTCACATGGATCTGGTTCAGCGCGGCCGGGCCGAGGGTTTCGCCGGACTGGGCCTGCAACACCACTCGGTACTGGCTGGCCTGGGTGTAAATCGTAGAAATCTGCCGCTGGCCGAAAGCGTCGTACAGCGCATCGGTGATGGTCGACACACTCACGCCCAGCCGCGAGGCGGCGTCGCGGTCGATCACCAGGAACACTTGCAGGCCCTTGTCCTGCAGGTCGCTGGCCACATCGGTGAGTTCCGGCAATTGGCTCAGGGCATGCACCAGCTTGTCGCTCCACAGCGCCAGCAGGTCGGCGTCAGGCGAGGACATGCTGAACTGGTACTGGGTACGGCTGACGCGGTCTTCGATGGTCAGGTCCTGCACCGGCTGCATGAACAGGCGGATGCCCACCAGCTTGTCGATTTCCGGCTGCAGGCGCGTGATCACCTGGGCGGCGCTCAAGTCGCGCTGGCCGTGGGGCTTGAGGTTGATCAGCAGGCGACCGCTGTTGAGGGTGGCGTTATCACCGTCCACACCAATGTAAGAAGACAGGCTTTCCACGGCCGGGTCGGCCAGGATGATCTTGGCCAGCTCCTGCTGGCGCTGGCTCATGGCCGCAAACGAGATCGACTGCGGTGCCTCGGAAATGCCCTGGATGACGCCGGTGTCCTGCACCGGGAAGAAGCCCTTGGGCACCACCAGGTACAGGAACACGGTGAGGCCCAGGGTGGCGATGGCCACCAGCAGGGTCAGCGGCTGGTGCTTGAGCACCCACTGCAATTTGCGCCCGTAGGCTTCGATCAGCCAATCGATCCACGCGCCGCTGGCCTTGTAGAAACGCCCCTGCTCTTCTTCCTTGGGCTCACGCTTGAGCAAGCGCGCGCACATCATCGGTGTAAGTGTCAGGGACACCACCAGGGAAATAAGGATGGCGACTGCCAGGGTGATGGCAAATTCGCGGAACAGGCGCCCGACCACATCGGCCATGAACAGCAACGGGATCAATACGGCGATCAGCGACAAGGTCAGGGACACCAGGGTAAAACCGATCTGCTTGGCGCCCTTGAGGGCCGCGGCCAGCGGCGTCTCGCCTTCCTCGATGTAGCGGGAGATGTTCTCCAGCATCACGATGGCGTCGTCCACCACGAACCCGGTGGCGATGGTCAGGGCCATCAGCGTCAGGTTGTTGATGGAGAACCCCGCCAGGTACATCACGCCAAAGGTGCCCACCAGCGACAACGGCACGGCGATGGACGGAATGATCGTGGCGCTGAAACGGCGCAGGAACAGGAACGTCACCATCACCACCAGGGCAATGGCGATCAGCAATTCGTGTTGTACATCGGTGACCGAGGCGCGGATGGTCTGGGTGCGGTCGGTGAGCACCGTCACGTCAAGGCCTGCGGGCAGGTTGTCGGTGATGCTCGGCAGCAACGCCTTGATGCGGTCCACCACTTCAATCACGTTGGCACCCGGCTGGCGCTGGATATTGAGCAGCACGGCCTGGTTTTCATTGGCCCAGGCGGCGAGGCGTTCGTTCTCGGCGCCATCGACGATCTGTGCCACGTCCTTCAGACGCAACGGCGCACCGTTGTTGTAGGCCAGGATCAGCTCGGCGTACTGCTGGGGCGAGACCAACTGATCGTTGGCATCGAGCATCGACACGCGAGTGGGGCCGTCAAAGTTGCCCTTGGGCTGGTTGACGTTGGACGCGGCGATCAGGGTACGCACATCCGACAGGTTCAAGCCATTGGCCGCCAGGGCCTCCGGGTTGACCTTGATGCGCACGGCCTGGCGCTGGCCACCGGCGATGCTGACCATGCCGACACCGCTGATCTGTGCAATTTTTTGCGCCATGCGCGTGTCGACCAGGTCATTGAGCTTGGGCAACAGCATGGTCTTGGAAGTAATCGCCAGGGTCAGCACCGGCGTATCGGCCGGGTTGACCTTGTTGTACACCGGTGGCGCGGGCAAGTCCTTGGGCAGCAGGTTGGTGGCGGCGTTGATCGCGGCCTGTACCTGTTGCTCGGCGACATCCATGTTGATGTCGAGGTTGAAACGCAGGGTCAGCACCGAAGCGCCGCCCGAGCTGGTGGACGCCATCTGCGTCAGCCCGGGCATTTGCCCGAACTGGCGTTCGAGGGGCGCGGTGACCGCGCTGGTCATCACGTCCGGGCTGGCGCCAGGGTACAAAGTCATCACTCGGATCGTCGGGTAATCCACCTGGGGCAGAGCCGACACCGGCAGCAAGCGGTACGCGATGATGCCGGCCAGGACAATGGCCAGCATGCTCAGCGTGGTAGCAACCGGGCGAAGGATAAACAGCCGCGACAGGTTCATGAACCGACCTTTTGCGCCTTGCCGGCGCTGGCGCCGGTCTCCCCTTTCGCCGCAGGCTTGCCTTGCAGGTGTTCGGTCGGGGTGGTCGGCACTTCGCTGCTGTCATTGACCACTTCGATCTCGCTGCCGTCCTTCAAGCGGTCGGTGCCTTCCAGCACCACACGGTCGCCCGCCGCCAGGCCTTCCTTGATCACGGTGTTGTCGCCATCGCTGTCGCCGATCACCAGGGGCTGAACCTTGACCTTCTTGTCGCCATCGAGCTTGTAGACAAAGGTGCCGTTGTTGCCGAACTGGATAGCCGCAGACGGTGCCAGCACCGCGTTGTGCAGGGTGTCGGCAAGCAAATGCACGTTGACGAACTGGTTGGGGAACAGCGCCTGGTCCTTGTTATCGAAGCGGCCCTTGAACTTCAGGGTGCCGGTGGTCACGTCGATCTGGTTGTCGAGGCTTTGCAGCACGCCGGTTGCCTGTTGTTTCAAGTCGCCTCGGTCCCAGGCTTCGACGGGCAGTTTGTTGCCGGCGTGGTAGCGGGTGAGCACGGTGTCCAGGGTGTTTTCCGGCAGGGTGAAGACCACGCTGATGGGCTGGGTCTGGGTGATCACGGCGAGGAAGGTGGTGTCATTGGCCGCCACCAGGTTGCCCACATCGACTTGACGCAGGCCGACACGGCCGCTGATCGGCGCACGGATCTTGGTGAATTCGAGGTTGAGCTTGGCGTCGTCCACCGCGCCCTGGTTGGTCTTGACCGTGCCCTGGTATTGCAGGACCAGCGCTTCGGCGGTGTCCAGCGTCTGTTTGGCGATGCTGTCCTGGGCATACAGGTCGCGGTAACGCTGCACGTCGACCTGGGCGTTCTTCAGCTGCGCCTGGTTCTGCAATAGCGTGCCCTGGGCCTGGAGCAAGGCGTTCTGGTAGCTGCGCGGGTCGATTTCCGCCAGCAGGTCACCGGCCTTGACCATCTGCCCTTCTTCAAAGGCGATCTTCACCAGTTCGCCACCCACCCGGCTGCGCACATTGATGGTGTTGAGCGCCGTCACCGTGCCCAACGCCTTGTAGTACACCGGGAAGTCACCCAATACCGCCGGCGCCACGCGCACCGGGATCGGGCCGGTAGAACCGCCGAAGCCCGGGCGCATCATCCCCGACTTGCCGGCGCGCTCGGCCGGCTTTTTGGCGGCGGCGTCCTTGTGGCTGGCGGGCCAGAATTTCCAGCACAGGCCGGCGATGACCAGCAGCACGAGCAGGCCGAACAGCCAGCGGCGGGAATTGCGGGGGGAGGATTGCATGGAATGATCAACCATTGGGCGCGAGAGCTTCTTCTTTGGGAGGCTGAAAGATAAGCACTGGTGCGCATTAAGAAAAGCGCCTTTACCGGCTATTTACCTTGGACTTACAACTTTTAACTTCTGACCTTAGTCCATTCGCTAATGGGCTAAGCGTTTGAGCGACAAATAAAAACGGCCTGGACTAGGCCAGGCCGCAATCATGCAGCACGCGTGTTACTGCAAAACGACAGTAATGCGCAGAAACAGTTACTTCAAAACAGCCAGGGCTGCTTCGTAGTTCGGCTCTTGGCCGATTTCAGCAACTAGCTCGCTGTGCAACACCTTGTCATTTTCATCCAGCACGACCACAGCACGAGCGGTCAGGCCCTTGAGTGCGCCTTCAGCGATGGCCACACCGTAGTCGACGGCGAAGGCAGCGCTGCGGAAGTCCGACAGGTTCTTAACGTTTTCCAGGCCTTCAGCACCGCAGAAGCGCGCCTGGGCGAATGGCAGGTCGGTGGAGATGCACAGCACAACGGCGTTGTTCAGGTCGTTGGCCTGGGCGTTGAACTTGCGAACCGACGTAGCGCAGGTCGGCGTGTCGACGCTTGGGAAGATATTCAGCACTTTGCGCTTGCCGGCAAAGGTGGCCAGGGTTGCGTCCGACAGGTCGCCGGCGGTCAGGGTGAAGTCCGGCGCCTGGGAACCGATTTGCGGCAGATCGCCTTCAACCTGGATCGGGTTGCCACGGTGGGTGACTTGAGCCATGAACAGAATCCTTATGCTGGGTTTAATGAAACGAATTCGAGAGGCCGAAGTTAACCACAAACTACGGTGGCTACCTATCGCTGCGCACAAATTCTCATGCCGGTGGTTGTGGTTTAATTGCGTGCTTTTCCCCTGCCCTTCAAGGAATGCGTTGTTGATGAATCCACCTGCCACCAAAGTCCTGGTCATTGGTTACGTCTGGCCGGAACCGCGTTCCTCGGCGGCAGGCGGGCACATGATGCAAATCCTTGAGAGTTTTCTGACGCAAGGCTGGGACATCACCTTCAGCAGCCCCGCCACTGTCGGCGAACACAAGGCTGACCTGCCCGCACTGGGCATCCGCGAATGCGCGATTGAACTCAATAGCAGCAGCTTCGACGACTTTATCCGCGAACTGGCCCCGGATATCGTGCTGTTCGACCGTTTCATGATGGAAGAGCAGTTCGGCTGGCGCGTGGAGAAATGCTGCCCCAACGCCTTGCGCGTACTGGAAACTTCCGACCTGCAGAGCCTGCGCGACGCACGTCACCAACGCCAGAAGAACCACCTGAAAGCCGATCCGGACAGCGACGACTTCACCGCACTGTTCGCACCCGCGCTGGAAGAAGAGTTCCAGTTGATGGCCGACACTGACCTGGCCAAGCGCGAAATCGCGGCGATTTACCGCTGTGATATCAGCCTGATGATCTCTGACGTGGAGATCCGCCTGCTCACCGAGCAGTTCAAAGTGCCCGCCGCCCTGCTCCATTGGTGCCCACTGATGCTGCAGCCGCCGACCGAGGCGTTCGCGCCATTCGAGGACCGCGCGCACTTTCTCAGCATCGGCAACTTCCGTCATGCGCCGAACTGGGACGCGGTGCTGTGGATGAAGAACAGCCTGTGGCCGCTGATCCGCCAGCAACTGCCGGGCGCCCAGCTGCATGTCTACGGCGCGTACACGCCGCCCAAGGCCACGGCGCTGCACAACCCGGCGCAGGGCTTTCATGTGATGAACTGGGCCGAAGACGCGTTGCAGGTGATGACCGCCGCACGTCTCTGCCTGGCGCCGCTGCGCTTTGGCGCCGGCATCAAGGGCAAGCTGGTGGACGCGATGCTCTGCGGCACGCCGAGTGTCACCACGCCGATCGGTGCCGAAGCCATGGGCGACGGCCAACCGTGGCCGGGTGTGATCGAACAGAGCGCCTCGGCCCTGGCAGCGGCGGCCGTGGCGCTGTATCAAGACCGCGCACGCTGGACCGAGGCCCAGGAAAACGGGCGCCGGTTGCTGGCTCGCCGTTATGACCAAAACATGCATGGCCCGGCGCTGGTGGCGTGCCTGGAACACTGTCGCCGCAACCTGGCAGCCCATCGCCGGGACAACTTCACCGGCAGCATGCTGCGCCACCATGCGCATAAAAGTACGCAGTACATGTCCCAATGGATCGAAGCGAAAAACCGCGTCGTGTAAACACCAGCGCTGGCGAGGTCGCGCACGAGGGGGCATTATCCTACGCAGCAACCACAATAAAGCGACGGCAGCATGACCCGAGCAGCGCGTATCACCGACCCTTCCTACGAGCTGATGGACGACCACAACGGACTGTCCATCATCTATCGCCAGCACGGTTTCCCCTGCCCGCTGGTGCGCTGGCATTTCCACAAGGAATACGAGCTGCACCTGATTGTCGCCAGTTCCGGCAAAGTGTTCATCGGCGACTATATCGGCAACTTCTACCCGGAAAGCCTGTTCCTCACCGGCCCCAACCTGCCCCACAACTGGATCAGCCAGGTGGAGGAAGACGAGGTGGTGCCCAAGCGCGACATGCTGGTGAACTTCACGGATGAGCTGTTTGAAAGCGGCAGCCAGATCTTCGCTGAACTCAAGACCCTGGCACCGTTGTTGGAGCGCGCCCAATATGGCATCGAGTTTCGCTGCAAAAAAACCATCGCCCAGGCCATGACCTTGATGCAACGCATCGAAGACGCCCAGGGCATGGCGCGCCTGGGGCACTTTTTTATCCTGCTGGAGGTGCTCAGCGCCTGCGAGGACTACCAGTTGCTGTCCGGGGTGAACACGCCGCAACTGGCCGACGAACACAGCATCGACCGCACCAACCGCGCGGTGGACTACATCTTTGCCCACTATGCGCGCGAGTTGCCCCTGGAGGAAGTGGCGGATTACCTGGGTATGAAGCCGACGTATTTCTCACGGGTGTTTAAACAGGCTACGGGGCGCACGTTTATCGAGTTCGTCAACCGGCTGCGCATCAGCAAGTCATGCGAGTTGTTGGCCGATGGCGACAAGGCGGTGACGGATGTGTGCTTTGAGTCGGGTTTCAACAATATTTCCAACTTCAACCGGCGCTTCCAACAGCTCAAGGGCATGACCCCTTCCCACTACCGCCGCCTGGCGGTGCAGCGGTTGACTGAGCAGAACCTGGCCTGAATCGCTTTCTGTGGGCGCCGGCTGGCTGGCGATGCAGGTACCTCGGCGTGTCGGGGGCACCGTGTCGTTGCCATCGCCGGCAAGCCGGCTCCTACAGGGGGGCGGGGTCTGCTTGGGTCAATCGTTTCAGCCTATCACGACGCAAGTGCAAAAAAGTATCAGTGCCAGTGCGCCCAAGGATTTGTCACATCGCCATTTCAAGGCTGTAATCAACCGCACACTCTTCCTGGCTCGTTGCAGGAAGACACAACAACAATAACTGTCCTTCTGTAGCCCCCTGGGCGCAGAAATGGAGTGCGCGATGAAGTTCACAGCAAAAGCTCTGCTTGCCTCTACCTGCATGATGACCTGCATGACCCTCAGCGCCATCAGCTTTGGCGCGCAGACCCTGACCATTGCCACCGTCAACAACAGCGACATGATCCGCATGCAAAAGCTCTCGAAAACCTTCGAGACCGAGCATCCGGAGATCAAGCTGAATTGGGTGGTGCTCGAAGAAAACGTGCTGCGCCAGCGCTTGACCACTGACATCGCCACCCAGGGCGGACAGTTCGACGTGTTGACCATCGGCATGTACGAAGCTGCACTCTGGGGCGCCAAGGGTTGGCTGGAGCCAATGAAAGACCTGCCGGCGTCCTACGACCTCGACGATGTTTTCCCTTCTGTGCGTGACGGTTTGTCTGTCAAAGGCTCGCTGTACGCCCTGCCGTTCTACGCCGAAAGCTCGATTACCTATTACCGCACCGACCTGTTCAAGGACGCCGGGCTGACCATGCCCGAGCACCCGACCTGGACCCAGATCGGCGAATTCGCGGAAAAACTCACCGACAAGACCAAAGAACAGTACGGCCTGTGCCTGCGCGGCAAAGCCGGCTGGGGTGAGAACATGGCGCTCATCACCACCTTGGCCAACGGCTACGGTGCGCGTTGGTTCGACGAAAAATGGCAACCGGAATTCAATGGCCCCGAGTGGAAGAACGCGCTGACCTTCTACGTCGACAATATGAAAAAATCCGGCCCGCCGGGCGCTTCCAGCAACGGTTTCAACGAGAACCTGGCTCTGTTCAACAGCGGCAAGTGCGCGATCTGGGTCGACGCCAGTGTTGCCGGCTCGTTCGTGACCGACAAGACCCAGAGCAAAGTGGCCGACCACGTCGGCTTTACCTTTGCCCCTCACGAGAAAACCGACAAGGGCACCTCGTGGCTGTACTCCTGGAGCCTGGCGATTCCGACCAGTTCCAAGGCCAAGGACGCCGCCAAGGTGTTCACCAGCTGGGCGACCTCCAAGGAATACAGCCAGCTCGTGGCCAAGACGGACGGCATCGCCAATGTACCGCCAGGCACGCGCAAATCGACCTACAGCGACGAATACATGAAGGCCGCGCCGTTTGCCAAAGTGACCCTGGAATCGCTGAAAGTCGCGGACCCGACCAAACCGACCCTCAAGCCGGTGCCGTACATCGGTATCCAGTTGGTGACCATTCCTGAGTTCCAGGCCATTGGCACCCAGGTCGGCAAGTTCTTCTCCGGCGCCTTGACCGGTCAGCAAACGGTGGACCAGGCCCTGACTGCCGCGCAGACCACCACCGAGCGCGAGATGAAGCGCGCCGGTTATCCCAAATAGGCCTGACTCACCCTTGTAAATGTGGGAACCCCATCAATGTGGGAGCCGGGCTTGCCCGCGATAGCGGTCTGTCAGTTGATGAATGTGTGTGCTGACACACCGCTATCGCAGGCAAGCCAGCTCCCACATTGGATCGCGCTCCGACGCTGGCCCTGCCTGTAATCGACTGGTTTTGATCACCATGAATACACCACCCAAAAACCGCCTGGCCAACCCCGGCTGGTTCCTTGTCAGCCCCTCGGTGGCCTTGCTGCTACTGTGGATGATCGTGCCGCTGGGCATGACCCTGTACTTCTCCTTGATCCGCTACAACCTGCTCTACCCCGGTGAAAACCAATTCGTGGGGCTGGAGAACTTCACCTACTTCATCACCGATTCGGGCTTCTTGCCCGGCGCCACCAATACCTTGCTGCTGGTGGGCAGTGTGCTGTTGATCAGCGTGGTGTTTGGCGTGTTGATCAGTGCGTTGCTGGAGGCCAGTGAGTTCTTCGGTCGCGGCCTGGTACGGGTGTTGCTGATTTCGCCGTTCTTCATCATGCCCACCGTCGGTGCGCTGATCTGGAAGAACCTGATTTTCCACCCGGTGTCGGGGATTCTCGCCGCCGTGTGGAAGCTGTTCGGTGCCGAGCCGGTGGACTGGCTCGCGCACTACCCGCTGCTGTCGATCATCATCATTGTGTCGTGGCAATGGCTGCCCTTCGCCATCCTGCTGCTGATGACTGCCATGCAGTCCCTCGACCAGGAGCAAAAGGAAGCCGCACGCCTGGACGGGGCCGGCGCCATCGCGATCTTCTGGCACCTCACCCTGCCCCACCTGGCCCGTCCGATTGCCGTGGTGGTGATGATCGAAACGATCTTCCTGCTCTCGGTGTTTGCCGAAATCTTCACCACCACCAACGGCGGCCCGGGCTACGCCTCGACCAACCTGGCGTACCTCATCTACAACCAGGCGCTGGTGCAGTTCGACGTGGGCATGGCCTCGGCCGGCGGCTTGATTGCCGTGGTCATCGCCAATATCGCGGCGATCATCCTGGTGCGGATGATCGGCAAAAACCTGACTGACAAGCCTTGAGGGCCGCGCCATGACGCTTCAACAATCCCGCCGCCTGCAAAGCCTGCTGCTCGGCACCCTGGCCTGGGCCATCGCGATCCTGATTTTCTTCCCGATCTTCTGGATGGTGCTGACCAGCTTCAAGACCGAAATCGACGCGTTCGCCACACCGCCGCAGTTCATCTTCACGCCGACGCTGGAGAACTACCTGCACATCAACGAGCGCAGCAACTACTTCGCCTACGCCTGGAACTCGGTGGTGATCTCGTTCAGCGCCACCGCCCTGTGCCTGCTGATCTCGGTGCCGGCCGCCTACTCCATGGCGTTCTACGAAACCCAGCGCACCAAGGGCACGCTGCTGTGGATGCTCTCCACCAAGATGCTGCCGCCGGTGGGCGTGCTGATGCCGATCTACCTGCTGGCCAAGAGCTTTGGCCTGCTGGATACGCGGATCGCGCTGATCATCATCTACACGCTGATCAACCTGCCGATCGTGGTGTGGATGGTTTACACCTACTTCAAGGACATCCCCAAGGACATCCTCGAGGCTGCCCGCCTGGACGGCGCCACCCTGTGGCAAGAAATGGTCCGCGTGCTGCTGCCGATTGCCAAGGGTGGCCTGGCGTCCACGGTGCTGCTGTCGTTGATCCTGTGCTGGAACGAGGCGTTCTGGTCGCTGAACCTCACCTCGTCCAACGCCGCGCCACTGACCGCGCTGATTGCCTCCTACTCCAGCCCCGAAGGGTTGTTCTGGGCCAAATTGTCTGCCGTCTCGACCCTGGCCTGCGCGCCGATCCTGATTTTTGGCTGGATCAGCCAGAAACAGCTGGTGCGCGGTTTGTCCTTCGGCGCCGTGAAATAACCCACATACCCTGTAGGAGCCGGCTTGCCGGCGATAAGGCCCTTGAGCCTTGTGGCGGCCATGAAGCCGCCATCGCCGGCAAGCCGGCTCCTACGAAGAGCGTGTGCGGTTTTAACGAATAACTACAAGCGGAGGCCCATCATGGCCAACCTGAAAATCAAGAATCTGCAAAAAGGCTTCGAAGGTTTCTCCATCATCAAGGGCATCGACCTTGAGGTGAACGACAAAGAATTCGTGGTGTTCGTCGGCCCGTCGGGCTGCGGCAAGTCCACCCTGCTGCGCCTGATCGCCGGCCTGGAAGAAGTCAGCGAAGGCACCATCGAGCTGGACGGTCGCGACATCACCGAAGTGACCCCGGCCAAGCGTGACCTGGCGATGGTGTTCCAGACCTACGCGCTGTACCCGCACATGAGCGTGCGCAAGAACATGTCGTTTGCCCTGGACCTGGCCGGCGTCGACAAGAAGCTGGTCGAGAGCAAAGTCAGTGAAGCCGCGCGCATCCTCGAGCTGGGCCCGTTGCTGGAGCGCAAGCCCAAGCAGCTCTCCGGCGGCCAGCGTCAGCGTGTGGCCATCGGCCGGGCGATTGTGCGCAACCCGAAGATCTTCCTGTTCGACGAGCCGCTGTCCAACCTCGATGCCGCCCTGCGCGTGCAGATGCGCCTGGAACTGGCGCGCCTGCATAAAGAACTGCAAGCGACCATGATCTACGTGACCCACGACCAGGTCGAAGCCATGACCCTGGCCGACAAGGTAGTGGTGCTCAACAGCGGCCGCATCGAGCAGGTCGGCTCTCCGCTGGAGCTGTACCATCAGCCGGCCAATCTGTTTGTGGCGGGCTTTCTTGGCACGCCGAAAATGGGCTTCCTCAAAGGCAAGGTCACCCGCGTCGACGGCCAGGGCTGCGAGGTGCAACTGGACGCCGGCACCCTGATCAACCTGCCCCAAAGCGGCGCTACGCTGAGCGTCGGCAGCGCCGTGACCCTGGGCATTCGCCCGGAACACCTGGAAATCGCCACGCCGGGCCAGACCAGCCTGACCGTCACCGCCGACGTCGGCGAGCGCCTGGGCAGCGACACCTTCTGCCACGTGGTCACCGCCAACGGCGAGCCGCTGACCATGCGCATTCGTGGCGACATGGCCAGCCAATACGGCGAGACGCTGCACCTGCACCTGGACCCGGCGCACTGCCATCTGTTCGACACCGAAGGCAAAGCCGTGGCCCGCCCACTGCGCGCTGCCGCCTGATTTTGCGAGAGTTGCCATGAAACTGAATAAACATAACCTCACCCAGTTGGCGCCGCAGGTGAAAATCCCGGCGTATGCCATTGCCAGCACCACCCAGGGCATCGCCCACATTGGCGTCGGCGGTTTCCACCGTGCGCACCAGGCCTATTACACCGACGCGCTGATGAACACCGGCGTGGGCCTGGACTGGAGCATCTGCGGCGTCGGCCTGCGTGCCGAGGACCGCAAGGCCCGCGACGACCTGGCCGGCCAGGACTACCTGTTCACCCTGTATGAACTGGGCGATACCGACGACACCGAAGTGCGCGTGATCGGCGCCATCAGCGACATGTTGCTGGCCGAAGACGGTGCCCAAGCGTTGATCGACAAACTGGCCGACCCGGCGATTCGCATCGTCTCGCTGACCATCACCGAAGGCGGCTACTGCATCGACGACAGCAACGGCGAGTTCATGGCCCACTTGCCACAGATCCAGCACGATTTGGCGCACCCGACTGCACCCAAGACCGTGTTCGGTTTCATCTGCGCCGCCCTCACTCAACGGCGCGCCGCCGGCACCCCGGCGTTTACTGTGATGTCTTGCGATAACCTGCCGCACAACGGCGCCGTCACGCGCAAGGCACTGCTGGCGTTCGCCGCACTGCACAACGCCGAGCTGCACGACTGGATCAAAGCCAATGTGAGCTTCCCCAATGCAATGGTCGACCGCATCACGCCGATGACCAGCACCGCGCACCGTCTGCAATTGCACGACGAGCACGGTATCGACGATGCCTGGCCGGTGGTCTGCGAGCCTTTTGTGCAGTGGGTGCTGGAAGACAAATTCGTTAACGGCCGCCCGGCCTGGGAAAAGGTCGGCGTGCAGTTCACCGACGACGTGACGCCCTACGAAGAGATGAAGATCGGCCTGCTCAACGGAAGCCACCTGGCCCTCACTTACCTGGGCTTTCTCAAAGGCTACCGGTTTGTCCACGAAACCATGAATGACCCGGTGTTCGTGGCCTACATGCGTGCGTACATGGACCTGGACGTCACACCGAACCTGGCGCCGGTGCCGGGCATCGACCTGACCGAATATAAGCAGACACTGGTGGACCGCTTCTCCAACCAGGCGATTGCCGACCAGTTGGAACGCGTCTGTTCCGATGGCTCGTCGAAGTTTCCCAAGTTCACCGTGCCGACCATCAACCGCCTGATTGCCGACGGGCGCGAGACCGACCGCGCGGCGCTGGTGGTGGCGGCCTGGGCGTTGTACCTGAAGGGTGTGGATGAGAATGGCGTGAGCTACAAGATCCCGGATCCCCGTGCGCAGTTTTGCCAAGAGCTGGTGAGTGACGATGCGCTGATCAGCAAGCGCCTGCTGGGGGTGGAGGAGATTTTCGGCACGGCTATTCCCAACTCGCCTGCGTTTGTGGCAGCGTTCGAGCGGTATTTTGCGAGCCTGCGCGACCACGGCGTGACCGCCACCCTGCAAACCCTCCTGAAGCAACCCGCTTAAACCTGTAGGAGCCGGCTTGCCGGCGATAGCGGTCTGTCAGTCACTTCTTGGCTGGCTGAACCACCGCCATCGCCGGCAAGCCGGCTCCTGCAGGGAGCGTATTTCACTCCGACAATACTGCTGAGCAGACCACCATGACCCAGCAAAACCTGTTTCTCGGCATCGACTGCGGCACCCAGGGCACCAAGGCCATCGTCCTCGACGCCAGCAGCGGCAAGGTGCTGGGCCTGGGCGCGGCTGCGCACAGCCTGATCAGCGGCGCCAATGGCCGTCGCGAGCAGCACACCCAGGAATGGTTGGACGCCTTTACCGAAGCCACCCACCGTGCCTTGCAGCAGGCTGGCGTGGACGGCCAGGACGTTCTTGGCATCGGCGTTTCCGGTCAGCAACATGGCCTGGTGCTGCTGGATGACAGTGGCCAGGTTCTGCGTCCGGCCAAGCTGTGGTGCGACACTGAAACCGCGCCCGAAAACGACCGCCTGCTCGAATACCTGGGCGGTGAAAGCGGTTCGCTGGAGCGCCTCGGCGTGGCGATTGCGCCGGGCTACACCGTCTCCAAGTTGCTGTGGACCCGCGAGCAGCACCCGGATATTTTCGCGCGCATCGCGCATATCCTGCTGCCCCATGACTACCTCAACTACTGGCTCACCGGCCGTGCCGTGGCGGAATATGGCGATGCATCGGGCACCGGGTATTTCAACGTGCGCAACCGCCAGTGGGACGTGGACCTGCTCAAGCACATCGACCCCAGCGGGCGCCTTGAAGCCGCGCTGCCCACCTTGGTCGAGGCCGATCAACGCGTCGGCACGATCCTGCCGGCAATCGCCGAACGCCTGGGCATCAACCCCAACGCCATCGTCGCCAGTGGCGGCGGTGACAACATGATGGGCGCCATCGGTACCGGCAATATCGCGCCGGGCGTGATCACCATGAGCCTCGGCTCATCGGGCACCGTGTATGCGTTCGCCGACCAGCCGAATGTAAGCCCGCAGGCCTCGGTCGCCACGTTCTGCTCATCCAGCGGTGGCTGGCTGCCGCTGATCTGCACCATGAACCTGACCAACGCCACCGGGGTGATCCGCGAGCTGTTCGACCTCGACCTGGTCGCGTTCAACACGCTGGTGGAACAGGCCCCCATCGGCGCCGATGGCGTGAGCATGCTGCCGTTCCTCAACGGTGAACGGGTGCCCGCCCTGCCCCACGCCACCGGCAGCCTGCATGGCCTGACCATGAGCAACCTGACGCGCGCCAACCTGTGCCGCGCCGTGATCGAGGGCGCCACCTTCGGCCTGCGCTACGGCCTCGACCTGCTGCGCCAGACCGGCCTGCAAAGCCAGAGTATCCGCTTGATCGGGGGCGGTTCGAAGAGCCCGGTGTGGCGGCAGATGGTTGCCGATATCATGAACACCGAAGTGATCTGTACAGAACAAAGCGAAGCCGCCGCCCTGGGCGCGGCGATCCAGGCGGCGTGGTGCCAGTCCGGCGAAACCCTGGCCAGCCTGTGCGACAAATGCGTGAGCGTCGACCCGGCCAGCCGTACCCTGCCGGTGGCGGCCAGTGTCAGCGCCTATCAACAGGCGTACGAACGCTATCAACAACTCGTGGCAACCCTTTAAGAGCGAACGACTATGTATCTGGTGTGTGGTGAAGCGCTGTTCGATTTCTTCAGCGAGGAAGATGCCAGCGGGCAGGCTTCCAAGGTCAACTACAAGGCCATTGCCGGGGGCTCGCCGTTCAACGTGGCCGTGGGTTTGCGCCGCCTGGGCATCGAAGCCGGGCTGTTTGGCGGCGTGTCCACCGACTTCCTCGGCCGCCGCCTGTTGCAGGTGCTCAGGGACGAAGGCGTCAGCGAGCAGTTCCTGGTGGAGTTCGCCGCACCAACCACCCTGTCGATGGTGGCCGTGGGCGCCAACGGCTCACCGCAGTACAACTTCCGTGGTGAAGGCTGTGCCGACCGGCTGCTGGAAGTCACCCATCTGCCCGAGTTGGGCGCAGACATCCGTGGCCTGCACATTGGCTCGTTCTCCCTGGTCGTGCAGCCGATTGGCGACACGCTGCTGAACCTGGTCAAGCGTGAAAGCGGCAAGCGCTTGATCAGCCTCGACCCCAACGTGCGCCTCAACCCGCAACCGGATATCCAGTTGTGGCGTGACCGTGTGGCCGAACTGGTCAAGCATGCCGACCTGATCAAGGTCAGCGACGAAGACCTGCACTTGCTCTACCCCGATCAGTCGCCGGAAAGCGTGCTGCAAGGCTGGCTGCAACACCGCTGCCAGTTGGTGTTCCTCACCCGGGGTGGCGAAGGGGCCAGCGTGTTCAGCCGCCAGCACGGCCATTGGTCGCAACCGGCCGTAGAGGTGGTGATGGCCGATACGGTCGGCGCCGGCGATACCTTCCAGGCCGCGCTGATTGCCTGGTTGACCGAGCAGGATCTGGATTCGGTCGAGGGCCTGCAACAGCTCACCCGCGCGCAGATCGACGCCATGCTCGGCTTCGCGATCCGCGCCGCCGCCCTCACCTGTGGCAAGACCGGGCCGGACCTGCCGTATCGCCAGCAGTTGGGCTGAACACGCGTTCATGAAGGTTTTGTCAGTTAGCGCATCATTAATCGAAGGTTAATCCCCCAGGTCGACAGTGAACTTGACCGCACTCACCGCCCCCGGGGGCCCGTGCGGCCGCCGGCCCGTCGTGTTGATGGGCCTGCGAACGACTTGCGGAGAACCCTCATGAAACTGCGTACTTTACTGTTCACCGGCACCTTGGCCCTGGCCGCGCTCTCAGGCGTCGCCCAGGCTGACACTGCCCAGCAAACGGATGCCAAACCCGTGCCCTATCAATACGGCATGCCCTTGAACATCGACAAAGTGATTGCCATGCACGAAACCGACACCAATGTGTGCAAAGTCATCAACGCCGACATCAAGTTCGTCGATAAAGCCGGCAAAATCGAAGATGTGGGCTACCGCAAGATGTCGGAAGCCTGCGACTTCCAGAACTGAGCCGTTGAAACAGACAAGGCAGGCCCGCGCATAAACGAGTAGTCTTGCGGGCTTGTCACCAGGCTGAAAGGATTCGCCATGTCACTGAGCTTCCGCGCCCTCGCTACGTTTACCGCCCTGCTGTGCTTTGCCCTCGCGTTGGTCTGGGGCCTGCGTCCCGACCTGCTGCTGTGGTTGTGGAGCGTCGAGTATTCCAGCGCGACCGGGCTGGTCTCACGCCGCAACGCCGCGCTGTTCCTGGCGATCGGCATCATGTTCTACCGCGCTCGCCATGCACCGCCCTCTGACACACGAAGCGCCCTGACCACCGGCTTTATCACCGGTTGCCTGGTATTGGCTGTGCTGGGGTTCAGTGAATGGATCAATGGCAATGCAGGGCCAGGCATCCTGCTGGCAGTGGCAACAGAAACCGTACTGGGCCTGGCGTTTATCCAGGCCCACAGGTCGTCGGTGATTCAACCTCAGACGTCGGCCTAGTAGTAGCCGCGTCCTCCCACTCTTTGCAGGGCGGGTGCATGGGTGTGCTTGAGGTCTTCGCGCAACCCGGTGATCAGGTTGCAAATGGCTCGACTGCTGTCGAGCTTGTCGGCGTTGATGCCTTTGACTTCCAGATCCACTCGGTCACGGTCGCGGTCGTCATAGACCTTGATCGTCAGCGAGGCATCTTCGGCTTTGGTGCACTCGCACCGTTTAGGCAGGAAACTTCCTTCAATAATGCTGCGAAGTTCTAATTCCGAAAGCATGGCCAACCTCTCCTTTTATGAGACTGCCAATCAGTTTTTATGAACGCTCAAGTTGCTGGCAGGTGCGTGCCTGCCACGTCTTGCCAACCCTGGAAGACGCTTTCAATCACCAGCCTACTCGGCAAAATCCCCTCTCGTTGTAACCTTTCCTCATAAGTGACGAGGATTGTTATATATCCCGGAAAGGTTTTTACATTCAGTCATCAAACTCTCGGCGAAAGGCAGGGATTAAACGTTTAATCCCGGACTTCCGGTTAAACAGCCGTTTGCGCCGCCACTCTTTCAGCAACATGTCGCAAACTATCGAAATTGATATTGGCGCCTGAATTGATCGCCACCAGGGTTTGGCCACGCGTACCGGTTCGCTCGACGTAACGACGAATGCCTGCCACGGCGAGTGCGCCTGAGGGTTCGGTGATCGAGCGGGTATCGTCGTAGATCAGCTTGATGGCGCTGCACAACTCGTCGTTGCTCACGGTGATCACTTCATCCACCCAGTCGCGGCAGATTTCATACCCATAGGCACCGACCTGCGCCACGGCGGTGCCATCGGCAAACCCGTCGACACTGGGCAACACCACCCGCTCACCGGCACGCAAGGCCGCCAACAGGCAGCTGGAGCCTTCGGTCTCGACGCCGATGATGCGCACCTGGGGCCGCAGGTATTTGACGTAGGCGGCAACGCCGGCGATCAAGCCCCCGCCGCCGACCGGTACGAAGATCGCATCCAGCGCACCCTGTTGCTGGCGCAGCACTTCCATGGCCACTGTGCCCTGGCCCGCGATCACGTCCGGGTCATCGAACGGCGACACAAAGGTGCAACCCGAAGTCTTGGCCAATTGCAGCGCATGGGCCAGCGCGAAGGGAAAGCTCTCCCCATGCAGCACCGCCTCGGCACCTCGGGAGCGCACACCCAGCACCTTCAGTTGCGGCGTGCTGCAGGGCATGACGATGCGTGCCTTGATCCCCAGCTCCAGCGCGGCCAGTGCCACACCTTGGGCGTGGTTGCCCGCCGACGCGGTGACCACGCCCCGGGCCCTTTGCTCGGCCGTGAGCTGCACCAACTTGTTGTAGGCGCCGCGAATCTTGAAGGAAAAGGTCGGCTGCAGGTCCTCACGCTTGAGCAACACCTGATTGCCCAACAACGCCGACAGCGCCGGGGCTGCCTGCAAGGGCGTGCGCACTGCCAAGTCATAGACCGGTGCGGCGAGGATCTTTTTCACGTAGTGCTCAAGCAGTTCCGGGTTGGCGGTGTGGGGAACGGGGCACGTGCTCATCGGTGTCTCCTGGCGCTTTGTTTGAAGGCCCTGGAGACGGAAAAACAAAACCCGCCTCTAGGGCGGGTTGGGGTGCAGCCGTGTGCTATCCCGCCAAATGAGGAATGGCGGTAATAATCATCAGCGGGCTACGCAAGGTTTGTAATGTCATGCAACGAAATTAACCGGCGCCTGGCGGGCAAGTCAATGGCCTGCTGCCATTTAGCCGCTGGGGGTTTACGACGAACATACGAAACATATACGCTTTGTATATCAACCCTGCACAGTGAAGACCATGGGCATCGTCAAGATCACCGACCAACTGCACGAACAGCTTCGCCTGGCCAGCGCCGCCATGGACCGCTCCATCAACGCCCAGGCCGAGTTCTGGATCAAGATCGGCCTGCTCGCCGAACTCAACCCCCACCTGCCCTACAACGAGTTGATCAACAAACTGTTGCTGGACAAGCCCGACCTGATCCGGGGGCGCAGTTGATGATCAAGACCGCCCCACAATTGGCCGTAATGCGTGAATCCGGCCGCCTGCTGGCCCAGGTGTTCAGCATGCTCGACGGGTTTGTCTGTGCCGGCCGCTCCACCCTGGAGCTGGACGCCGCCGTCGAGGCCTTCATCCGCAACGACCTGAAAGCCCGCCCCGCCAGCCTCGGCCAATACGACTACCCATTTAGCATCAACACCTCGATCAACGAGGTGGTTTGCCATGGCATGCCCAGCGCCAAGGACATCCTCAAGGACGGCGACATCATCAACATCGACATCACCCTGGAAAAAGGCGGGTTTATCGCCGATTCCAGCAAGATGTACATGATCGGCAACGTGGCGCCCAAGGCGCGGCGCCTGGTGGAAATGACCTTCGAGGCGATGTGGGCCGGCATTCGCCAGGTCAAGCCCGGGGCGCGGCTGGGTGATATCGGCCATGCGATCCAGAGCCACGCACAGGCCAACGGCTACAGCGTGGTGCGTGATTACTGCGGCCATGGCATCGGCCGGCAGATGCATGAAGAGCCGCAAGTGCTGCACTTCGGTCGCCCTGGCACCGGGCTGGAACTGCGCGAAGGCATGGTGTTCACCATCGAGCCCATGCTCAACCAGGGTGGCGCCAAGGTGCGCAGCCTCAAGGATGGCTGGACGGTGGTGACCCGGGACAACAGCCTGTCGGCACAGTGGGAACACACTGTGGCGGTGACGGCGGATGGTTTCGAGGTGCTGACCTTGCAACCCACCCCCTAACGACATAACCCTGTAGGAGCCGGCTTGCCGGCGATGGCATCACTGCGGTACTCCTGAAACACCGCGGCGTCCGCATCGCAGGCAAGCCAGCTCCCACAGAGTCAGGGGACAGGGGACAGAGGTCACACGACGTTGGCGCCGCCGGCGATTCGCTTGAGCCCCAACACCATCAACCCCGCCCCCAGCCCCATCGCCGCCAGGAACAGCGGGTACGAAATCCACCACGGCGTACCCGCCGTCATCATGCTGAATTCCGACATGCCGCCCACGCTGGCGATCAGGTTGAGCGGCAGGAACACCACGTTGATCAACGTCAGCTTGCGCAACAGGTTGTTCATGCTGTTGTTCATCAGGTTGCCGCGTGCGTCGATCAGCCCAGAGAACACGTTGGAGTAGATCTCTGCCTGTTTGTAGCACTGGTGGTTTTCGATGATCAGGTCGTCGATCAGGCCCAGGGTCTGGGCGCTGAAGTGTTCCTTCTCGGCGTGATTGCGCAGCCGCGTCAGCACGGCGCCGTTGCTGTGCAGGGCGTTGATGTAATAGATCAGGCTCTCGCTGAGGCTGAACATCTGCATCAGGTGATGGTTGCTCATGGAGGCGTTGAACTGTTGCTGCAACTCCCGTGCAACCAGCTTGATCACCTTGAGGTGGCCCAGGTAGTGGTGGATGTTGTTGAGCAGCAAGTCGAGCAGCACGTCCAGTGGCGCGTGCAAGGGGTGGCGCTTGCCCAAGCCGGTCAGCGGGGTTTCATCGGGGGCAATCACCAGCAGCCGGTCCGGTGAAAACAGCAAGCCGCAGGACGACACTTCAAACACCAGGCTGCCACCGCCGGAGTAGTTTTCCGGGCGTTTCCAGATCAGGAACAGGTTGTCGGGGTGGAACTCGATTCGCGAGACTTCGTCCGGGTCGAGTGCCGAGGCCAGTGCGTGTTCATCCAGCTTGTAATGGTCACGCAGCCTGTCTCGCTCGGCCGGGTCAGGGTTGTTGAACAACAGGATGGGGGCCTCGTCACTGTCCCCGCTGCGCAGCGTGCCATCGATCAGGTCAAAGCGCTGGATCATCGCCGGCTACCAGACCTGGCCTTGGCGCTTGAGCTCCAGGCGCCGCACAAACTCCTCCAGCACCAGGGCATACAGGTCGTCCTGCAAATAGGCATCTTCGATGCCGGCGTCCATATTGGGGTTGTCGTTGACCTCGATCACCACCACCTTGTCACCGGATTGCTTGAGGTCCACGCCATACAGGCCGTCACCGATCAGGTTGGCGGTCTTCACAGCCAGTTCGACCACGGCCTTCGGCGCCTCGTGGACCGCAAGGGTGCGGCATTCGCCGTTGATGTCCTGGCCGATGGCCTTGTGGTTGTAGATCTGCCAATGGCCCTTGGACATGAAGTACTGGCAGGCAAAGATCGGCTTGCGATTGAGCACGCCGATGCGCCAGTCATACTCGGTGTAGAAAAACTCCTGGGCCAGCAACAGCACCGAATGTTCGAACAGCTCGGCGGTAGCCTTGAGCAGGGCCTCCTGGCTCTCCACCTTGATCACACCCCGGGAAAAACAACCGTCGGGGATCTTCAGCACCAAGGGGAAGCCCAGGCGTTCGCCGACCCGTTCGAAGTCTTCCGGTCGTTCCTTGTAGAGAATCTCGGTGGCGGGCATGCCCAGTTGATGGCTGTTAAGCAGGTCGGTGAGGTAGACCTTGTTGGTGCAGCGCAGGATCGACGCCGGGTCATCCATCACCACCAGGCCTTCGCTCTCGGCCTTCTTGGCGAAGCGGTAGGTGTGGTTGTCGACGCTGGTGGTCTCACGGATCAGCAAGGCGTCGTATTCGGCGAGGCGTGCGTAGTCCTTGCGTTCAATCAGCTCCACGTCGATACCCAGGCCTTTGCCGACCCGTACGAAGTTTTCCAGGGCACGGGCGTTGGACGGGGGCAGTTGCTCCTGGGGGTCGTGAAGAATGGCCAGGTCATAACGGGCCAATCGGCGTGAACGGGGTTGGCGCCAGATCTTGCGGCTGAAGTTGTCGAGGGCGTGGGCGAACTGATCTTCCTGATCATCACGCAACTTGTGCAGCACGCCGGACTTGACCCCTTCGATATGCCAGCCGTTGTTCTTTCTGAATTCAACTAAGAGGATCGGGCACGGGAAGGTTTCAAATAACTGGCGGGCCAGATCCTGCAACGGTTCTATATTGGTGCGGCCGAAGTAAAGGGTCAGGGTAAACCCTTCGGTATTGCTGTAAAGGTGATGACTCAAGGCTTTATCGAGGGTTTTATCCAGGTCATCCAGCGCCAGGCCATACAGTGATTTTTTGGTCAGTTCACTGATGGTGCGCACCGACGGAATTACTTTGTGCCCCCGCGCTTCAGCCAGCAGCGAGCAGTAGTAACCGTGCCCCAGGTACTTGTAGCTGCGGCACAGGTTGATCACCTGCACGCGCTTGCCGCTCTCGTTTTCCCGCGTCTGTTCCAGGTATTCCTGGGCGGTGACGATGTCTTCGCTGGGGAAGTAGGAGGCCCAATCTTCCTTGCGTTCGACAATGATCACAACTTGACTGGCCCCTTTGGGTGGTGCGGAAAAATAACCTTTGTTAGTTATTGTCGCCGCGAGGGTTTGCTCGGATACTTCACGCCAATGACCTTGTACCGCCGACATAATATTTGATCCGCTTTAGAGAACTCGACCTTTTCTATTAAGCACGATCTTTTAGAGAAGTCCCGTTTCGTTACGCAACTTTTACGGCGGTTATATGGCTCTTTCCTTTCGCGTTGCAACACCGGCCGATGTGCCTGAATTGGTGGCCTTGGAACAGCATTGTTTCACCACCGACCGGCTCTCGCCGCGCAGTTTCCAGTGGATGGTCAGCCGCGCCCACGGGCAGTTGCTGGTGGCGGAAAATGACGAGCAGTTGCTCGGCTACGCCCTGGTGCTGTTCCATCGCGGCACCTCATTGGCGCGCCTGTACTCCATCGCCATTGCCGAACACGCGCGCGGCATAGGCCTGGGCAAGCAATTGCTGGCCCGCATCGAGGCCTGCGCCGTCGAGCACGACTGTGCCTACCTGCGCCTGGAAGTGCGCACCGACAACCCCGGCGCCCTCGCCCTCTACGAACGCAATGGCTACCGGCGCTTCGCCCTGATCAACGATTACTACGAAGACCACACCGCCGCCCTGCGCCTGGAAAAACGCATCCTGCAGCATCACACCGCACGCCCGCAGAGCGTGCCGTATTACCAACAGACCACCGACTTCACCTGCGGCGCCGCCTGCCTGCTGATGGCCATGGGCGCGTTGGTGCCTGGGCGTGTGGCGCAACGGCGCGAAGAGCTGCAAATCTGGCGCGAAGCGACCACCGTGTTCATGACCGCCGGCCATGGCGGTTGCAGCCCTCAGGGGTTGGCGCTGGCCGCCTGGCGTCGGGGGTTTCGCGTGCGGATGCAGGTGAATGTACGTGGGCCGTTGTTTCTCGATGGCGTGCGCGACCCGCACAAGAAGGACGTGATGCGTGTGGTGCACGAGGCGTTCGAGGAAGAACTGGCAGGCAGCGACGTCGAACAGGTGCTCGGCGGCGCCCTGGACTTGCCACGGGTGCTGCAGGCAGGCGGGCAACCGCTGGTGTTGATCAGCAGCTACCGCCTTACGCGCTCCAAGTCGCCGCACTGGGTGATGGTTACTGACTGCGACGACGAGTTTGTCTACCTACACGACCCGGATGTGGACCACAGCCAGCACCGCCAGCCCCTGGACTGCCAGCACCTGCCGGTCAGCCATGGGGAGTTCGAGCGCATGTGCCGGTTTGGCAATAACAAGTTGCGCGCGGCGGTGGTGCTGTTTATGCCACCTGCTTGATCGCGGCCTTGGCTTCCAGCTCGCGCACCAGCGGCAACACGCGCTTGCCGAAGTACTCGACTTCTTCCTGGAAGTGCAGGAAGCCGGCGAGCACCAGGTCCACACCGACCGCCTTGAGCGCGACGATGCGCTCGGCAATCTGTTGCGGGGTGCCGATCAGGTTGGTCTTGAAGCCGTCGTTGTACTGCACCAGGTCTTCAAAGCTGGACTTGGCCCAGTTGCCCTCGCCTTCGGGCGACGCCTTGCCCGCTTGCTTCGCCGCATCGCCAAATGCATTCACGGCTTCCGGGTCGGCTTTTTCGATGATTTCGGCGAGCACGGCGCGGGCTTCTTCCTCGGTATCCCGGGCGATGACAAACGCGTTCACACCGACTTTGACCGAATGATTATTCGCGGCCGCCTTGGCGCGGATATCGTCGACCTGGGCCTTGATGCCTTCCGGGGTGTTGCCGTTGGTGAAATACCAGTCCGACACCCGCGCCGCCATGTCCCGCGCGGCCCGTGAGCTGCCGCCCTGGAACACTTCGGGCTGGCCCAGTGGCTTGGGCTTGAGGGTGTAGTTGTTGAAGCGGTAGAAGTCGCCCTTGAAAGTGAAGTCGTCCTGGCTCCAGATGCCCTTGAGGGCACGGATGAACTCTTCGGAACGGCGATAACGCTCATCGTGTTCCAGCCAATGTTCGCCGATGGCCTGGAACTCGCCCTTGAACCAGCCGCTGACGATGTTCACCGCAATGCGGCCGTTGGTGAGCTGGTCGATGGTCGCCAATTGCTTGGCCGCCAACGCCGGTTGCCACGGGCCGGGCAGGATCGCTGCAATGACTTTGAGCTTGGTAGTCGCTGCCAGCAACGCATGGCTGAACGCCACGGACTCGTGCTGGTTCTCGGCACCGTAGCCGGCGGTAAAGCGAATTTGCGTCAGGCCATATTCAAAGCCGGCCTCTTCGGCCAACTGCGCCAGTTTGCGGTTGTAGTCGATGCCCCAATGGGTGCGCTGTTCGATCTTGCTCACCACCAGCCCACCGCTGACGTTGGGCACCCAATAGGCAAATTTCACGGCTTGCTGACTCATCGGACCTTACCTCGCACACAGGGATGTAGGAGGGTCAGAGCAGCAAGCGTGCCAGCCACCGGCAAAGGCCCGGCGTAAGGGCGCTGCCTTAAGAAACCGGGCAGTGACGGACTGTATCGCGGGTGTCAGGGATCGCACTGCTTTGTCGTTCCACTGTTGCTGGAGCAACAGTCAGCCAAGGTTGTAGCCCGTAAATACGGGCTGGAACACCCGGCACGGACTGTGCAATCGCCCTGGTACTTGAACACTGCCAAGGAGCTGCCTCCCATGACCGAGCAACACGTGATCAACCCGCTGTCCATCGGCGTCGACTACCCCGCACTGGCCGCACGCTTTCGGCCGATCTTCCAGCGCATCGCCGACGGCGCGGTTGAGCGTGAGCAAACCCGCACCCTGCCCTACGAACCCATCCGGTGGCTCAAGGAAGCCGGCTTTGGCGCGGTGCGGGTGCCGGTGGAATATGGCGGTGGCGGCGCGTCCCTGCCGCAGTTGTTCGAACTGCTGATCGAGTTGGCCGCTGCCGACTCCAACGTGCCCCAGGCCCTGCGCGGGCACTTTGCGTTTGCCGAGGACCGACTGAACGCGCCACCCGGTGCCGGACGCGACCTGTGGTTCAAGCGTTTTGTCGACGGCGATATCGTCGGCTGCGCCTGGACGGAAATCGGTGATGTCGCGATTGGCGATGTGGTGACCCAGGTCAGCCCGGACGGCGATCAGTGGAAGCTCAACGGTGAGAAGTTCTACAGCACCGGCAGCCTGTTTTCGGACTGGATCGATGTGTACGCCCAGCGCAGCGACACCGGCGCCTCGGTGATTGCCGCCACCCGCACGCGCCAGCCGGGTGTGGTGCAGAGCGATGATTGGGACGGGTTTGGCCAGCGCACCACGGGCAGTGGCACTACGCGATTTACCGACGCGGTGGTCGAGGGCGACAACGTTATCGATTTTGCTACCCGGTTCAAGTATCAGACGGCCTTCTACCAACTGGTGCTGCTGGCAAGCCTGGCGGGGATTGGGCGGGCGGCGCTTAACGATGTGGCCCGGCAGGTGCGCAGCCGTAAACGTATCTATAGCCATGGCAATGCGGCGCATGTGAGTCAGGATGCGCAGGTTCTGCAAGTGGTGGGTGAGGTGGCGGCTTTGGTGTATGCGGCTGAGGCCAGCGCGTTGAAGGCGGCTGTTCCGGCGCAGCGGGCTTACTTGTCGCGGTTTTCGGGGGATGCGGAGTTGGAGCGGGAGGCCAATGTGGTGGCGGAGATTGAGTCGGCGACGGCGCAGGTGGTGGTGTCGCAGTTGGTGCAGCGGGCGACCACTGAGTTGTTCAATGCGCTGGGGGCTTCGGATGTGCGCCAGGGGAAAGCGCTGGACCGGCATTGGCGGAATGCGCGGACGGTGTCGTCGCATAATCCGGTGATTTACAAGGCGCGGATTGTGGGGGATTGGGTGGTGAATGGGAGTGAGCCGCCGTTTGTTTGGCAGATTGGGAATGGGGTGGGTCGGGGGTGAGGTTTGATTGGGGGCTTATCCGTTATTGGGGTGATGGCTGAGTATGGTTTCGCCCTTACGGCGACTCACTTTGGAAAAGCCCCAAAGTAAGCAAAGGGCTCTTGCCCCAAC
>NZ_JACAOY010000023.1:0-172208 GCF_013385985.1 Pseudomonas sp. B6002
ACAGCGTTACACGCTGCTGTCAACACCTCTTTTTCAACTTCCTTTTGGCTTCGATGAACTGAAGCAACTTACCGTCAAAACCTACATAACTCATTGTTTACCAAAGAGTTTTTCGTTTCGACAGCGCCGGAAGTGGGGCGAATTATAGACGTCTAGAATCGCCCGTCAACCCTTAATTACGCTTTTGTTGCAGAAAGTGGTTTTTTCGCAATAAGGCGTGGGATTCTGCGCATCACCGGTGGTATCCGCAGTACCAGAAGCAACGCACCTATAGAGGCATAGATAGCCCACTCCTTCAGGTCCGCTCGCACAATCCACAGCATGTGCAGCAAGCCAAGGCCTAGAATCACATAGACGAGACGGTGCAGCTTCTTCCAACGACTCCCAAGCCGACGCTGGCTATAGCGGTTCGAAGTCACCGCCAGCACTAATAAAGACAGAAAACCCAAGGCGCCCACAATAATGTAAGGCCGCTTACGCAACTCCACCCCAAGCTGCGACCAATCGAGCCCCAGCACAAACACACAGTAAGCCGCCAAGTGCAGCACGACATACGCAAAGCACCACAGCCCTAATTGCCGACGCACCGCTATCCACCCTGCCCAACCGCTCAATTTCTGCAGCGGCGTCATTCCCAAGGTGATCAGTAGCAGAATCAAGGTGCCCAACCCCAGGCGATCGACCAGCACTTTGCCCGGGTCCGGCCCCAGGACAGAACTCCACGCTTCGTAGAGCCAGAACAACGGCCACACCGCCGTAGCCATGAAGACGCCAATGCGCCAGATGGGATAGCGCATCAGTAGTTCTTCCGCAAATCCAGGTTGGTATAAAGAGAGGCAACTTCGTCGGAGTACCCATTGAACATTTGCGTCTCGCGCACATTGGGGCTGAAGAGACCACTCGGCAACCGGCGCTCACGTGCCTGCGTCCATCGAGGATGGTCCACTGTAGGGTTCACATTCGCATAGAACCCATACTCATCCGCCGCAATACTTTGCCAAGTGGTTTTCGGCTGCTCACTCACCAAGCTGATTCGCACGATGGACTTCACACTCTTGAAGCCATACTTCCACGGCACCACCAGACGCAACGGGGCCCCGTTCTGATTAGGCAGCTCCCGCCCATACATGCCAACAGCAAGAATCGCCAAAGGATTCATCGCTTCATCCAAACGCAATCCCTCGACATAAGGCCAATCGATCAAACCGAAGCTTGAACGCTGGCCAGGCATGCTCTTGGGGTCCTGCAGGGTTTCAAAGCGGATGTATTTTGCTTTAGACGTAGGCTCTACCTGCTTGAGCAGAGACGAGATGGGAAAGCCGATCCACGGAATGACCATCGACCAGGCTTCGACGCAGCGCAAACGATAGATTCGCTCCTCCAACTGGTAGGGTTTCATGAAGTCTTCCAAGGCATAGCGCCCTGGCTTCGCAACCTCGCCGTCAATCACAACACTCCAGGGTTCGGTTTGCAGTGACCCCGCATTGGTTGCCGGGTCGCCCTTGCCAGTGCCGAATTCATAGAAGTTGTTGTAGTGGGTCGCGTCCTTGAACGGGGTTATCGCCTCCCCCGTCACAGTCACAGCCTGCCACTTGGTATCGGGAAGCTTGCCGGTAAACCAGCTTGGTGCCTTGCCTGCCTCGACATCGGCATATCGGGAAGCATCGTTGGCACTTGCCCAACGCGGCAAGCTACTGGCAGCAATGCCGGCCAGCGCACCACCGAGCAAGCTACGGCGAAAGAGATAGAAGGATTCAGGTGTGACGTCAGATTCGTGGCAATCGGACGCTTTGGGCAATTTGATTAGCATGGCAACTCCGCAGTATTGGAGAACTGATGTACCAATAGACTGCGGAGTATGGGGGAAATTACATTAAGGCAATGTTTTGTCCCGACGCAGATGCAGCAAGTACTGAACTGGCCCCGAAGCCGCGTAGACCAGGAACGCCAGCAGCAGAATGCGCGGTGGGTCGCTGAACACGACGGCAAAGACGAGCACCACTACCAGAATCGCCACGAAAGGCACGCGCCCCTTGAGGTCGAACTCCTTGAAGCTGTTGTACTTGATGTTACTGACCATCAGCATGCCGGCCGCCGCAACCATCAAGGCCACCAGGAACGACATCTTCGAACCCTGGATGCCATAGTCACTGAACGCCCAGACAATACCCGCCACCACTCCGGCAGCTGCAGGGCTGGCCAGGCCGATGAAGTAGCGTTTGTCGGCAGTCCCTACCTGGGTATTGAAACGCGCCAGGCGTAAGGCCGCGCCGGCGACATAGATGAAGGCAACCATCCAGCCCACCTTGCCCATGTCTCCCAGCGCCCAGGCAAACGCCAGCAATGCAGGCGCAACACCGAAGGCAACCATGTCCGACAACGAGTCGTACTCGGCACCGAAGGCACTTTGGGTGTTGGTCATGCGTGCCACACGGCCATCAAGGCCATCGAGCACCATGGCTACAAAAATGGCGATAGCCGCAAAACCGAAGTACTTGCTGGCGCTCGCTGCATCACCCGCAGCCAGGGCGCTCTGGGCGCTCATGGAGTTGATGATGGAATAGAACCCGGCGAACAGGTTCGCCGTGGTGAACAGATTGGGCAGAAGATAGATGCCACGATGCCGGACCTTGCGACCTTCCGCATCATGCCCTTCTTCGACATGCTCATCGATCGGTAGCAGGCTATCGGCGTCAGCGGCCTGGCCCGGCTCTTCGGGACGTTCGGTCATGGACTTTACCTTGCAACGGTGTGAAAAGAATTCGACAAATACTTGCGGAGCGTGTTCGCCCGCAAACGATGCAGCTTTATACCAGAACACGCCCCCAAACGAAAAAACGCGGCCTAAGCCGCGTTTTCCCTTGATGCGTACGACTTAGTTCTTGGCTTTGTCGACGATCTTGTTGGCACCGATCCACGGCATCATGGAGCGCAGTTGCTCGCCGATGACTTCGATGCCGTGAGCGGCGTTGTTACGACGCTTGGCGGTCATCGAAGGGTAGCCGGTTGCGCCTTCGCTGATGAACATTTTGGCGTATTCGCCGTCCTGAATACGTTTCAGGGCGTTGCGCATAGCCTGACGGGACTCGGCGTTGATCACTTCCGGGCCAGTCACGTACTCGCCGTATTCGGCGTTGTTGGAGATCGAGTAGTTCATGTTGGCGATACCGCCTTCGTACATGAGGTCAACGATCAGCTTCAGTTCGTGCAGGCACTCGAAGTAGGCCATTTCTGGCGCGTAGCCCGCTTCAACCAGGGTTTCGAAACCGGCTTTAACCAGCTCAACGGTACCGCCGCACAGAACGGCTTGTTCGCCGAAAAGGTCAGTTTCGGTCTCGTCCTTGAAGGTAGTTTCGATGATGCCGGTACGACCGCCACCCACGCCAGCAGCGTAGGACAGGGCGACGTTCTTGGCGTTGCCCGAAGCGTCCTGGTAGATCGCGATCAGGTCAGGGATACCGCCGCCTTTGACGAACTCGGAACGCACAGTGTGGCCCGGTGCTTTCGGCGCGATCATGATCACGTCGAGGTCAGCGCGCGGCACAACCTGGTTGTAGTGGATCGCGAAACCGTGGGAGAAGGCCAGGGTGGCGCCCTTCTTGATGTTCGGCTCGATTTCGTTCTTGTACAGCGAGGACTGGAACTCGTCCGGGGTCAGGATCATGACCAGGTCGGCAGCCGCAACAGCGGAAGCAACGTCAGTCACTTTCAGGCCGTGGGCTTCAGCCTTGGCAACAGTAGCCGAGCCTTTGCGCAGGCCAACGGTTACGTCAACGCCGGAGTCTTTCAGGTTGCACGCCTGTGCGTGACCCTGGGAGCCGTAGCCGATGATGGCGACTTTCTTGCCCTGGATGATCGACAGGTCACAATCTTTATCGTAATAAACTTTCATGAGGTTCCTCTATATATCCAGGCCGTAAGGCCATTCGCTAATTTGGGTTAGATGCTGAGTACTTTGTCGCCACGGGCAATCCCGGTGACACCACTGCGTACCGTTTCCAGAATCGAGGCCGTCCCGATCGACTGGATGAAGCTGTCCAGCTTGTCGCTCGTACCGGTCAGTTGAACGGTATAAACGCTGGCGCTTACATCGACGATCTGCCCGCGATAAATGTCGGTAGTCCGTTTGATCTCGGCACGTTGGGCACCCGTGGCCTTGACCTTGACCAGCATCAGCTCGCGCTCGATGTGGGCACTCTCCGACAGGTCGACCAGCTTGACCACTTCGATCAGCTTGTTGAGGTTCTTGGTGATCTGCTCGATCACCTCATCGTGACCCACGGTGGTCAACGTCAGGCGCGACAGGGTCGGGTCTTCGGTCGGGGCCACGGTCAGGCTTTCGATGTTGTAGTTGCGTTGCGAAAACAGGCCGACAACACGAGACAGAGCGCCGGGTTCGTTCTCCAGAAGCAGGGAGATAATGTGCCGCATGATTAAGTACGCTCCGTCTTGTTCAGCCACATGTCGCGCATAGAGCCGTCTTTGATCTGCATCGGGTAGACGTGCTCGCTGGTATCCACCTGAATATCGATGAACACCAGGCGGTCCTTCATGGCGAACGCCTCTTCCATCTTCGGCTTCAGATCTTTCAAATCGGTGATGCGAATGCCGACGTGACCATAGGCTTCAACCAACTTGACGAAATCTGGCAGCGACTCCATGTAGGAATGGGAGTGACGGCTGTTGTAGCTCATGTCCTGCCACTGGCGAACCATGCCCAGCACGCCGTTGTTCAGGCAGACGATCTTCACCGGAAGGCCGTACTGCAAGCAGGTCGACAGTTCCTGGATGTTCATCTGGATGCTGCCCTCGCCGGTGACGCACGCGACGTCGGTATCCGGGAAGCTCAGTTTCACACCCATGGCCGCAGGGAAACCAAAGCCCATCGTGCCCAGGCCACCGGAGTTGATCCAGCGGTTAGGCTTGTCGAACTTGTAGTACTGCGCGGCGAACATCTGGTGCTGGCCCACGTCGGAGGTCACAAAGGCGTCGCCCTTGGTCACTTCGCACAGGGTTTCGATCACGGTTTGTGGCTTGATGATGCTGCCGTCGCCCTTGTCGTAAGGGAACAGGCCGCGATCGCCACGCCATTCGTCGATCTGCTTCCACCAGCTGGCAACGGATTCCTTGTTCGGCGTCTCGCCGATGTCCTTGAGCGCGGCAACCATTTCGGTCAGCACGCTTTCCACAGGACCTACGATCGGCACGTCGGCCTTGATGGTCTTGGAGATGGACGCCGGGTCGATATCGATGTGGATGATCTTGGCATTCGGGCAGAACTTGCTCGCGCCATTGATCACACGGTCATCGAAGCGTGCGCCCACGGCCAGGATCACATCGGCGTGGTGCATGGCCAGGTTGGCCGTGTAGCTGCCGTGCATGCCGAGCATGCCGACGAACTGACGGTCCGAACCCGGGAATGCGCCAAGACCCATCAGGGTGTTCGTCACTGGCAGGTTGAGCATCTTGGCCAGTTCGGTCAGCGGTGCGGAACCGCCGCCCAGAATCACGCCACCGCCCGAGTACAGCACAGGGCGCTTGGCCGCCAGGAGCATTTCTGCCGCCTTGCGGATTTGCCCCGAGTGCCCACGAACGGCCGGGCTGTAGGAACGCAGCTTGGCTTTTTTCGGGAAGACGTATTCGAATTTCTCGGCCGGGTTGGTCATGTCTTTCGGCACATCGACCACGACAGGGCCCGGGCGACCGGACTGTGCGAGGTAGAAGGCCTTTTTCATGACTTCCGGGATTTCCGATGGATGCTTGATCATGAAGCTGTGTTTCACGATCGGCCGGGAGATACCGATCATGTCGGTTTCCTGGAATGCATCGGTGCCCACCATGGTGCTAGGCACCTGGCCGGAGATGATCACCATCGGGATGGAGTCCATATACGCAGTCGCGATGCCGGTGATGGCATTCGTTGCGCCCGGGCCGGACGTTACCAGTACCACGCCGGCTTTACCGGTGGCACGGGCGTAACCGTCAGCCATATGGGTTGCAGCTTGTTCGTGGCGAACCAGGATGTGGGTAACAGCCGGTTCCTTGAACAGTGCGTCGTAAACATGCAGCAGAGCACCACCTGGGTACCCGTAGATATAGTCGACGCCTTCGTCACGCAAAAAGCGGACGAGCATCTCACCACCAGATAAAAGCTCCACGTTGTTCACCTCTAAAACGCCAGAATACCGTCCGTTGAAAACCGACGGGTCTTAATAGGTTTACTTCTCAACAGAGCATGAGCGACGGTGGTCGCCGACTACGTCAGCACTGACTGAGCAAGTATTGGGATCGTCCCAAGTGTTGCGGGCTTTTCCCACCCAGCGCGAGGTAACGCGTTGCGGGTGTTACAGGTCGGCGCGGATATGCGCCTCATGATCTGCTGAGCGGGCCTGCTTCTGGCAGTCCCGATACAGCGGACTTTGGATTCTTCTGTTTCAGGCCCTTCAAGTCAAGCAATAATTGCGCTTTTTTCCAACTAAGCGCATGAGAACGTAGAAGAAAGGGCTTTGAGGAGGGATAAAACTCGCCTGAATGTCGTCAAGCGGTAGAAATGTGCGCAAGACTGCCGGAAAAACCGGCAGTCAGGCAATTAACGAGCGTCGACGATCAGTTGGTCGAACTTTTTCAGCGCGTTACGCAGGCCAAGGCTCTCTGTCGGGCGATCGGCGTAGACCATCTCGGCCATCTCCAGGATCCCCGACGCGTTGGGCAATGGCAGATCCTGCTCGAGGATCTGCTTCATACGCACCAGGAAGATCCATTGCAGCCACTGGTGAAAGTCCAGGGTATCGACCGAAAACGGCTCGACACTGCTGAGCGCCTCGGCGCTGGGGGACACTTCGTCCCACCAGCCTTGTACGCGCAACTCGCGTTCTATCAGCAACAACTGTTCGGCAATTGCCGGAAACCGTGCATCCATCAGAGGCTGACCTTGGCTTTTTGCCGAGCCTGGGCGGCACCGGCAGCATCGCCTTGCGCGGCACGCGCATCACCGATCAAGGCCCACAGGTTGGCTTGCAGATCGGGACGACCGTTCGCCAGGCTCAGGCCGCGGCGGGCAAATTGCTCGGCTTGCGGCGCATCGCCCTGGGCCATACGCACTTGGGCCAGGCGATACAGCACTTGCGGCTCACGCGGCGCCACACGCTGGGCACGTTCAAGGCTTGACGATGCGCCGTTCAGATCACCACCCGCCTGCTGCTGCTGGGCGGTGGTGAGCAAGGCCAGCACCGGGCCGTCCAGCTGCTCGTCAGCCGACAAGCCGCCTGCGTTGGACGAAGACGGAATACCGCTTGGCGTCGACGGCATGGTGTAGGTACCCTGGTTGATCGGCGCCGTTTGAATCGGCGTGGAATCGATCGGCCCTGAAGTACTTGGCCCCGGGGTCCACGGCTCGGCACTGATCGGCGCGGATGTGGCAGCACCACCACCCGGCACCATCACCACTACACCGGAATCTTGTGGCACGGCTTGAGGCCGGGCTTGGGCAGGACGATTCGTCACGGTCTGGCGGAAACCGCCGTTGGCCGAGATGCGGTCGTTGTTGGAGACGGTCGTGCTTGAGTCCACCACCGGAATCGAACCGCGCTGCACGCTGGCGCAACCGTTGAGCAAAGCCAGAGCTGTAATAGCTGGAATCCACCACTTGTTCACTTGAAACCCTCTTTGCTTAATTCATCCAGCCCTTGACCCAATCCATCACCGACTCCGCACTGGCAGGGGCACCGCTACCGCAAGCGGGGCCGGCAGGTGGCTCGCTACCGCGAATATACGGCATCTGCACCGCACCCGGGCAGTTGGCATCAGAGCCCTGCCCTGTGTGCGGATCGATCCACGCCTGCACGATGTTATCCGGCTGCGGCATATTAAGCGGCAGCGGGTCGGCTTTGCGCATGAAACTTGTCCACACCTGCAACGCGCCCGTCGCACCCGTGAACGGCGTCTTGCCGTTGTCGTCACGCCCCATCCAGACCACCGCCAGCACATCCTGGCCGAAACCGGCGAACCAGCTGTCACGCGAGTCGTTACTGGTGCCGGTCTTGCCCGCCAACGTCAGGTTCGCCGGCAGCACGCTATAGACCGAACGCCCGGTGCCTTCACGCATCACGCGCTGCATCGCATTCTGGATCAGGTAGATAGAGCCTGCATCAAAGCGCTGCTGAATCTGGAACGGGTAACGCTTGAGCGGCTCGCCCTCAGCGGTCAGCACACTGCGAATGCCGCGCATCGGTGTATTGAACCCACCGTTGGCGATCGTCTGGTACATCGTAGTGACTTCCATCGGCGTCATGGCGCCGGCGCCCAGCAGCATTGATGGGAACGCCGGGAACTCGCGGTTGATGCCTAGGCGTCCGAGGGTTTTCAACACATTCGGCACCCCGACTTCAAGCCCGAGGCGCGACGTGGAAATGTTGTAGGAATGCGCCAATCCCTGATAAAGGAAAATCGTACCGTTGGAGCGACGCTCGAAGTTTTTCGGCGTCCACACCTGGCCATCTGCCAATTTGACCGACAACGGGTCATCCGACAGCCAACTGGTAAGGGTGTATTTGCTCGGTTTTTCCAACGCAGTAAGGTAAACCGCCGGCTTAACCAGCGAGCCGATCGGCCGCACGGCGTCCAGCGCACGGTTGAACCCGGCAAAACTGGCCTGGCGACTGCCGATCATGGCCTGGACTTCACCGGTTTCCGGGTTGGTCACGACCATGGCCGCTTCGACGTCATCGATGCCCTTACGGCCGGTCATGCGTTTGAAGGTGTCGTTGACCGACGCCTCCGCTTTCATCTGCAGGATCGGGTCGAAACTGGTGAAGATCCGCAGGCCTTCTTCGGTCAAGTCTTCGTCGCGATAGTCTTCACGCAACTGGCGCTTGACCAGGTCGATGAAGCCCGGGAAGGAACTGTCCGCCAGCTTGCCGCGCGTGGTGACACCCAACGGCATCTTCTTCGCCGCCGCCACTTGCTCAGCCGTGGCCACGCCCTGCTGCTCGAGCACATCGAGCACCAGGTTGCGACGCTCCAGTGCACGCTCCGGGTTGCGGCGCGGGTTGTAATAGGACGGGCCCTTGACCATACCGACCAGCAACGCCACTTGGTGCAGCTTCAGCTCAGACAGCGGCTGCCCAAAGAAGAACTGACTGGCCAGGCCAAAACCATGCACGGCACGCTGGCCGTCCTGGCCGACGAACACCTCATTGAGGTACGCCTCCAGGATTTCCTGCTTGCTGTAGTGCAACTCAAGCAGCATCGCCATCATCGCTTCGGTCAGCTTGCGGGTCAGGCTGCGCTCGTTGGTCAGGTAGAAGTTCTTGACCAACTGTTGGGTCAGCGTACTGCCGCCCTGGGTCATCTTGCCGCCGGAGGTGTTCACCCAGATGGCACGGGCAATCGACTTGGGCGAAACGCCCCAGTGGCTGTAGAAATCGCGGTCTTCCACCGCAACCAGCGTTTCCAGCAAATACGGCGGCACCTGATCAAGTTTGATCAGGATGCGGTCTTCAAGATTCTTGGGATAAATGCCGCCGATCAGCAGCGGTTCAAGGCGGACCACCGGTAGCTTCGAACCGTTGAGGGATGACAGTTCGGCAACATAATCGCCAGAGAAGCGCACACGCACAGGCTGGGCTTTCTCCAGGCCTTCATAGAACTGGAAGCCACGGGTATTCAGGTCGACGGTGTTACCGCTGACGGCTGCGGCGCCCGGGCCATTGCTCACGGGTTCGCGGCGGTAGCCCAGTGCATCCAACTCAGTGAGAAAGTCATCCTTGCTCAGCTTCTGGCCGGTAAACAGCTCCAGCGGGCGCGCGTACACCTTTGCCGGAATGGTCCAGCGCTTGCCGGAGAACTTCTCCTGCACCACGGCATCGAGGTACACCGCAAAGCCGGCGAGCACCACAAGGCCAACCAGGCCGAGCTTGAGCGCCCAGCCCAGCCAAGGGCGCAGGCCGCGGGAAGGAGGTTTTTTACGGGAACGGGGAGATCGGGTTCGAGTCATGGCGGCGGATTATACGCACTTTATTGATGATCAACATGAGCCGGACAGCGGTTTGCACGACCGCTCGTAGCGGCCATAATGCCCGCCATGATTTCCCCCCGACTTTGAAGGATCGCCCGTGAGCCAGTCCCTGATCGCTGCCCTGCAAAACCCGGCTTTGTACCCTCACCCGGTTGAAGCGTTTCAAGTCATCGAAACCCATATTTCCTGGGTAATCCTGACCGGCCCCTATGCCTATAAATTGAAGAAGCCGATGAATTTCGGTTTTCTCAACTTCACGGCCCTTGAAGATCGAGGCCACTTCTGCAACGAAGAGCTGCGCCTCAACGGGCGCCTGACCGAAGATTTGTATCTTGAAGTGTTGCCGATTACCGGCACCGCCGAAGCCCCGCAATTGGGCGGCGAAGGCCCGGTGATCGAGTACGCGCTGAAAATGCGCCAGTTCCCGCAAAGCCAGCTGCTCAGCACCTTGCAAGCCAACGGCGAACTGACCAGCGCGCACATTGATGAGATGGCCAAACAGATCGCGCACTTTCACCTGACCGCCCCGAAAGTGCCGCAGGATCACCCGGCCGGTACACCGGACGAAGTGATGGCACCGGTGCGACAGAACTTCGAACAGATCCGCCCGTTCCTCAGCGACAAGGCGGACCTGGTACAACTGGAAGCCCTGCAAGCCTGGGCCGAAAGCAGTTTCGAGCGTCTCAAGCCTCTGCTCGCACAGCGCAAACTCGACGGTTTTACTCGCGAATGTCACGGTGACATCCACCTGGGCAACGCCACACTGATCGATGGCCAAGTCGTGATCTTCGACTGCATCGAGTTCAACGAACCGTTCCGCTTCACCGACGTCTACGCCGACACCGGCTTCCTGGCAATGGACCTGGAAGACCGAGGCCTCAAGTCCCTGGCACGTCGCTTCATCAGCCAATACCTGGAATTGACGGGCGACTACAAGGGCCTTGAAGTGCTGAACTTCTACAAAGCCTACCGCGCCCTGGTCCGCGCCAAGATCGCGCTGTTCAGCATGCCGAGCGAGGCCAGCCCGGTGCAACGCGCCACCACTCTGCGCCAGTACCGTAACTACGCGAACCTCGCGGAAAGCTACAGCACCATTCCGTCGCGCTTCCTGGCCATTACCCACGGCGTTTCGGCTGTCGGCAAAAGCCAGGTCTCGATGCGACTGGTGGAAGCCTTGGGCGCTGTGCGCCTGCGCTCGGACGTTGAACGCAAGCGTCTATTTGGTGAACAACACGTGGAAAACACGCCACAAGCCGGCATTTATGCGGCCGACGCCAGTGCAGCGACCTACGCCCGCCTGAATGAAATCGCCGATACCGTGCTGCGTGCAGGCTTCCCTGTGGTGCTCGATGCCACCTTCCTCAAGCACGAACAGCGCAGTGCCGCCGCCAAAGTGGCTGAAGCGACTGGCGCACCTTTCCTGATTCTGGACTGCAACGCACCACAGGCCGTTATCGCCAGCTGGCTGGCACAACGTCAGGCGGAAAAGAACGATCCTTCCGACGCAACACTGGCGGTTATTGAGGAGCAACACGCCAACCGTGAGCCGCTGACCGCCGAGGAACTGCTGCTCAGCCATCGTGTCGAGACCAATGAAAGCGGGACGCTCGATGCCCTGGTGGAGCACATTCGCCAGCGCCTGCCGGGTCTGTAAGAAATATTTCTTGGTCGTGTCACCGACTTAGGGCGCACGACCCAGCAATAGTGGCACTATAATGGCGTCATAAATCCAACAGGAGTCGCCATCATGAGTCAGCCCAAGCTTCTTGATACCCCGCTCTACTCGCTCCTGCATAAAGATGACATCCGAGGTTTCAACCAGGAGCGCCCCAAGGACGGTGCCATCGATATGCGCGGCGGCGACTTTCGCGGGCTCGACCTGCGTGAGCTGAACGCTACCGGCGTGGACTTCACCGACGCGTACTTCCGCTCCGCCGACCTGCGCGGCCTGGATTTACGCGACTGCTCACTGGAAGGCGCCAGCCTGGCCCACGCGCAGATCTCGGGCGCTTACTTCCCGCCTGAGCTGACCGCCGATGAGATCCTCATGTCGGTCAATTTCGGCACCCGCCTGCGTTACCGCACCAAGTAAAGCCATTGTTCAAAACCCCGGTTACGCCCAGGCACACCGGGGTTTTATGCCTGCCCGCCGTCAAAATCCTCGCGTCATTCTTATAAGCATTTGAGCCGTTCCTGACCAAAGAACTACGCTTTTCCTACTGAGCGCTACACTCTTTTTCAGGCTTGCCTGGTCACGATACCCACCGCACCATTCGGCCGTCGCAAGGAGGCTTGATGAACGATGAGCTGCAACACCTGAAAAATCTTGGCAAGACGTCGGCGCAGTGGCTGCATGCGGTGGGCATCCACAGCGCGTCCGACCTGCGCCGCCTGGGAGCGGTCGACGCCTACCGAGCCGTTCGGACGCGTGGATTCCGGGCGTCCAAAGTGCTGCTGTATGCCATCGAAGGCGCGCTGATGGATGTGCACTGGAACGACATTCCCTCGGAGCGCAAGGAAGCGTTGAACCGTCAGTTGGATGCTATTTCAGCACGGCAAAAGAACTAGACTCACGATCAGACCCAGCATTTACAGGCGTGACAAACACCTGTTTGAGAAAACCTGAGGAGCAGGCAAAAACAAAGGTTGACTCTCAAATGAGAATCGTTATGATTATCACAACTGATCGCGAGATCAGCCGATAACTGAAAGACCATTGGTTCGGACTCTCAGATTATCTCCTCATCAGGCTAATCACGGTTATTTGACCCGGCTCTTGCCGGGTCTTTTTTTGCCCGTAAAAACCTGTTTCAGCGCGCAATAATCAACGGGTGGCCGCGCTCGGGGTGCGGCTGTACCAACACCTCCAGGCCAAAGACAGCCTTGAGCGGTTCAGGCAGCAAGACCTTCGAAGGTATATCCAGCGCATGAGGGCGCCCCTGCTCCAGCAACAGGATGCGATCGCAGTAACGCGCTGCCAGATTCAGGTCATGAAGGATTACCAGCACCGCCGCCCCCCGGTCCGCAAAGTGGCGGATAGCCTGCAAGGTGGTGTGCTGGTGCAAGGGGTCGAGCATCGATGTGGGCTCATCCAATAGCAGCGTCTGACCTGCTTCACCCGGCCATAACTGAGCCAGCACCCGCGCCAGATGCACACGCTGACGCTCCCCACCCGACAACGCCAGGTAGCTGCGACCACTCAAGTGCCCCACATCCGCCGCCTGCAGGGCAGCCTCGATGATTTCATCATCACGCACTCGGCCCGTTTGATGAGGCAAACGCCCCATGCCGACTACCTCTTCGACACGGAAGGCAAAGTCCAGCGTCGATACCTGCGGCAGCACTGCCAACCGCTGCGCACGTTGCGAACCACTCCAGTCAGCCAACGCCTGCTGGTCAAGCCAGACATTGCCCTTATCCGGCAGCAACTCTCCACACAACGCACCAAGCAACGTACTTTTGCCTGCCCCGTTGGGGCCCAGCACACCCAACACTTCCCCCGGCAACAGGTCCAGGGTGACATCAGCCAGCACCGTCTTGTGACCGCGCCGGATCTGCAGCTCTTCCACGCGCAGCATCAGGCACGCCCCCGCAACAACAGGTAGAGAAAAAATGGCGCGCCAATAAACGCAGTCACGATACCAATCGGCAACTCAGCCGGCGCCAGCGCCAGGCGAGCCACCAAATCGGCGAACAGCAACAGGCTCGCCCCTGCCAGTACCGACGCGGGCAACAACACCCGGTGATCCGGCCCGGCCAGCAACCGCACCAGATGTGGAACCACCAGCCCGACAAAACCAATCATGCCGGCTGCCGCCACGGCAGCTCCCACGCCCAGGGCGGTACAGAAGACCAGTTCACGCTTGAGCCTCTCGACATCAACACCCAGGTGATTGGCCTCGGACTCTCCCAGCAACAGCGCATTCAACGCCTTGGCCCGACGCGGCAGCCACAGCGCCACACCCGCACTCACCAACAGCAATGGCCACAACCGCGAATAGCTCGCGCCGTTGAGGCTGCCCAGGTTCCAGAAGGTCAGCGTGCGCAAGGTGGCGTCATCCGCCAGGTAGGTAAACAGCCCAACCGCCGAACTGGCGAGGGCAGTAAGGGCAATACCGGCGAGCAGCATCGTTGCCACGTTGGTCTGGCCATTACGGCGCCCCAGGCGGTAGACCAGTGCCGTCACCCCAAGCCCACCGAGGAACGCACACAGCGACAATAAATACGGCCCAAACACATCCGGCAGGCCGCCAAAGAACGAACCACCGACTATCGCAATCGCCGCCCCCAGCGCAGCACCGCTGGACACCCCCACCAGACCCGGATCGGCCAGCGGGTTGCGAAACAATCCCTGCATTGCCACACCAGACAGTGCCAACACGCCCCCTACCGCCAGTCCGAGCAACGTTCGCGGCAGGCGAATCTGCCCCAGGATCAACTCGGCCTGCTCCAACCCTTGCGCCTCAATCGGTATGCCCATCAAGCGCAGAGCCGCCTTAAGCGTATCCATCAACGGCAGGCTGACCGGCCCCAAGGCCAATGAGAGCCAGGTCGCCAACACACACAGCAACGCCAGCCCGATAAACAGCGTTTTGGGTTTAACCAGCGTCGTCATGGGGCAGGCTTGGCCTGGGACGGGTAAAACCCAGCAGACAGCTTCACCAGGATTTGCGGTAGACGCGGCCCGAGCCCGCCCACCAGCAGCGTCGGATCCACTTCAAACACTCGGCCCTGCTTGGCGGCCGGGGTGGACGCCAGAATCGGGTTCTCCTTGAACAAGGCTGCACGCGCTGCATCACCCGTGAGGGCACGATCAGCAAACACCAGAACATCCGGACTCAAACCGGCCAGCGACTCCACCGAAAACGGCTTGTAACCACTGTGGGTTGCCAGGTTATGTCCGCCAGCCTGTTGCAGCATCCAATCGGCAGCCGTGTCTTTACCCGCGATCAGCGGCTTGCCACCCGCGTGACCGAGCAACAGCAGCACACCCGGAGACTTGTGCGTAGCCTGAGCCTTGGCGACCCAGCTTTTCTGCTGCTCAAGCGCCTGCTCATATCCGGTAAACAATTCGTTGGCTTTCGCCTCGCTGCCCAACAGTTTGCCCAAGTGCTGCAGATTGCCTTTCAATGTCGGCAGGTCCGGTTGGGCCGAGAACAACTCCACCTGCACACCGGCACCGCGTATCTGCGCCAACACAGGCGGCGGCCCGATTTCCTCGGTGCCTACCAGGATCTGCGGACGCAAGCTCAGAATGCCTTCAGCCGACAATTGCCGCTGGTAGCCAATGCTCGGCAGCGCTTTAAGCGACTCGGGATGCTGACTGGTGGTATCCACCCCCACCAACTTCGACTCCCCGCCCAGGGCCGTCACCCATTCCGACAGTGCGCCACCGGCACTCACCCAGCGTTGTGGCAGTTCAGAGGCTTGCGCCCCGTGGTTGACCAGCAGTGAGGCAACAAGCGCAATAGCGCTGGTACTCAGGCGCATAACAGGGTTTCCTTCCAGGGGCAGGGCCACTCAAGCACTCATCGATGTGACAGACAGCGTCTGCCAGGCATCGTATTGAGCGCCCAGTCAGCCGACGGGCGAAGCCGGCATTTGATAATTGTTTGCATTTGAACGTCAAGGCACTTAAGGATTGAAATGAAGTTTGTCTGCCCCTCCGACACCCTCGCGCCCGATAGCAGCCTCGGTTTTGAAATCGATGGTTGCAAATTGTTGGCCGTGCGCCGGGGCGGCGTCGCCTACTTCTATATCAACCGTTGCCCCCATCGCGGTATCCCGCTGGAATGGCAGCCCGATCAATTCCTCGACACCAGCGCCAGCCTGATCCAGTGCGCCACCCATGGTGCGCTGTTCCTGATCGAAAGCGGCGAATGCATCGCCGGCCCCTGCGCGGGCCAAAGCCTGACCGCCCTGCCCGGCCGCGAGGACGAGCAGGGATTGTGGGTGGAACTCTAGTCGCCCATGACGACGTCCAGGCGCCGGTCGACGTACATTTCTTCAGGCGTCACCCGCACGCCATAGGCCAACACCTCCACCCCGGCAGCCTTGGCCTCACGCAATGCCGCGGCGTAACCGGCATCGATTTCCACGGCCGGGCGCACCGCATCCACCCCCGACAGGTTGACGCAATACAACTGCACGGCCCGCACGCCTTCGCGCGCCAGGTGCGCCAGTTCCCGCAAATGCTTGGCGCCGCGCTGGGTGACGGCGTCGGGGAAGGCGGCGACTGTCGAACCGTCAAAGCCTAGTGTGACGCTCTTGACCTCCACATAAGCCTGGCCCTGCGGGTAATCCAGCCAAAAGTCGATGCGGCTTTTTTCCTGGCCGTAGGGCACTTCCCGCTTCAGGGCGGTAAAGCCGTTGAGTTCACTGATGACACCTGCACGCAACGCCTCCTCAACCAACTGATTGGCTCGCGCCGTGTTGACGCACGCGAGGCGCCCTTGAGGGGTTTCGGCGATTTCCCAGGTACCCGGCAACTTGCGCTTGGGGTCTGTGGACCGGCTGAACCAGACCTGCCCGCCCTCCACCATGCAATTGAGCATCGAGCCGGTGTTCGGGCAGTGAATGGTCAGCAACTCGCCGGTAACGGTTTCGATATCGGTGAGAAAACGCTTGTAGCGGCGAATCAGCCGCCCTTCTTCGAGGGGAGGATGAAAGCGCATCAGCCTTGCCAGCTCCGCAGGCCACGGGCGATACGCTCCACCGCCTCCTGGAGTCGATCGAGGTTTTGTGTGTAGGCAAAGCGCACATGATGCCCCGCCTGATGGCGACCAAAGTCCAACCCGGGGGTAAACGCGACGTGCTCGGTTTCGAGGAAATGACGGCAGAACGCGAAGGCATCACCGCCAAACGCGCTGATATCAGCGTACAAATAGAACGCCCCCTCTGGCTCGACGGCGATGCCGAAGCCCAGCTCACGCAGCGCGGGCAGCAGGAAGTCGCGACGACGGCCAAACTCGGCGCGACGCTCCTCAAGGATGCTCAGGGTTTGCGGGGTAAAACAGGCCAGCGCCGCGTATTGGGCCATGCTCGGTGCACTGATGTAGAGGTTTTGCGCCAGCTTCTCCAGCTCGCCCACCGCCGCCGGTGGCGCCACCAACCAACCCAGGCGCCAGCCGGTCATGCCGAAATACTTCGAAAAACTATTCAGGACAAAGGCATCATCGTCGACTTCCAGCACGCTGGCGGCGTCTGTGCCGTAGGTGAGACCGTGGTAAATCTCGTCGACCACCAGGTGGCCATTGCGCGCCTTGATCGCGCTCGACAGGCTGGCCAACTCATCTCGCGTAAGGATGGTCCCGGTAGGGTTGGCGGGCGACGCCACCAGCGCACCAACGCTGTCTTGGTCCCAATGCCTGGCCACCAGGTCGGCCGTCAACTGATAGCGCACCTCCGGGCCCACCGGCACCAGTTGGGCCGCGCCCTCCACCAGCCGCAGGAAATGCCGGTTGCACGGGTAGCCCGGGTCCGCCAGCAGCCAATGCTTGCCCGGGTCGACCAACAGGCTGCTCGCTAGCAACAGCGCGCCCGAACCTCCGGGGGTGATCAGGATGCGTTCAGGATCCACGTTCAAACCGTAGCGTTGCTCGTAGAAACCGCTGATGGCCTCGCGCAATTCCGGCAGGCCGCGGGCTGCTGTGTAGCGAGTCCTGCCGTTCGCCAGCGCAGCCTGGCCGGCCTGGATGATCGGTTCGGCCGTGGTGAAATCCGGCTCGCCGATCTCCAGGTGGATCACGTCATGACCCGCAGCCTGCAGCTCATTGGCGCGCGCCAGCAACGCCATGACATGAAAAGGTTCGATGGCGCGACTGCGCGCACTGTAGGGCTGAGCCATTAGCCTTCCTTAGACGGTGAGGACAAAATCCGGATTCTACCGAACCCGCGCCGTAAAACATGTTCTATTGCCTGCCCGGTCGTCCAGGATGAACCGGGCAGGCGCTTGCAAAACGACTAAAATCAACATTCGAGACGATACATAACCAGCCACGGCGGGCTGCTACCGTTTGCAACCCCCGCGTGATGGGCCTCGACAACCGGGAGTGGCGCACCCCGAATCTATCTGGTAAGTTCGCCCGCTTGCAGCCGCAGGGCCGGCAGGTGTCGGTGACGTTGCAATCCTGCGCAATGGATTAGAAGAGTGAGAGGCGGTCTATTCATGTCCACCCAAGCAAAGCAACAACAATCCTCAGGCCTCAGCGGCTTCACACCCTATGTCGAGGCAAAGGGTGAGGAGTACATGAGCGAGCCCATGCGCAAGCACTTCTCCAATATTCTGAAGAAGTGGAAGCAGGACTTGATGCAGGAAGTCGACCGCACGGTTGACCACATGAAGGACGAAGCAGCCAACTTTCCGGACCCGGCAGACCGTGCCAGCCAGGAAGAGGAATTCGCCCTCGAACTGCGCGCCCGCGATCGCGAGCGCAAGCTGATCAAGAAAATCGATAAGACACTGCAACTGATCGAAGACGAGGAATACGGCTGGTGCGAATCCTGCGGCGTCGAGATCGGTATCCGTCGCCTGGAAGCCCGCCCCACCGCGGACCTCTGCGTAGACTGCAAGACCTTGGCTGAAATCAAGGAAAAACAGGTCGGCAAGTAATCCCTGCCGGGCTGAACGAATGGGGCGTGCAAACGCCCCATTTTTGTTTCTGGCGTTTACCGATTTTCCAGTAGTATCCGGCCCATGACTGCCTCTACCTATATCGGGCGATTTGCCCCCACGCCCAGCGGCCACTTGCACTTTGGCTCCCTGGTCGCCGCCCTCGCCTCCTACCTTGATGCCCGTGCCAACCATGGCCGCTGGTTGATGCGTATTGAGGACCTCGACCCACCCCGCGAAGAGCCGGGCGCCCAGGCCGCGATCCTGCACGCCCTGGAAAGCTATGGCTTCGAGTGGGACGGGGAACTGGTCCGACAAAGCGAGCGGCACGAAGCCTACGCCAAAGTACTGAACGACCTGTTCAACCATGGCCTGGCCTACGCCTGCACCTGTTCACGCAAACAACTGGAAGCCTACAACGGGATTTACCCGGGGCTGTGCCGCAATGCCGGGCACGACCAGCAGGACGCCGCCATTCGTTTGCGCGTACCTGAGCTTGCGTATCACTTTACCGACCGTGTTCAGGGCGAATTCCGACAACACCTCGGCCGCGATGTCGGTGATTTCATCATCCGCCGTCGTGACGGCCTCTATGCCTACCAATTGGCCGTGGTGCTCGACGATGCCTGGCAGGGTGTCACCGATATCGTGCGCGGCGCCGACCTATTGGACTCCACACCACGCCAACTCTACCTGCAAGAGTTGTTGGGCCTGCGCCAACCGCGCTACCTGCACGTGCCGCTGATCATCCAACCGGACGGCAACAAGCTGGGCAAATCCTACCGATCGCCACCGTTGACACCCGACCAGGCCACGCCTTTGTTATTGAGAGCACTGCGCGCCCTGGGCCAGCAACCGGGCGCCGAGTTGCTGCACGCCAGCCCACGGGAGCTGCTGGATTGGGGCATTGCCCACTGGGACGCGGCAGAGATCCCGCGCACACTCACGCTGGCCGAAGCGCAATTGAACTGAAGGCGCTTGCAGCTTGCCAAGCATCCGTTACCATCGCCGCACGTTTTTACACAGAGGCCAACATGTACATCTATCGATTGGTCCTGCTGCTGGTCGTCGGGATCTACCTGTTTTCTCCCGCCATCATGGATTGGTGGATCGACGCCACGGGCGCCTGGTATCGCCCCTATCTGCTGTGGCTGATCCTGATCGTCGTGACCTTCATCCTGCAGAGCCAAAAAGATGCCGATGAGCTTTAGCCTCACCCAGATGCTGCTGATCAGCGCCGCCTACCTGGCCGCGTTGTTCGGGGTGGCCTGGATCAGTGAGCGCGGAATGATTCCGCGGGCGATCATTCGCCATCCGTTGACCTACACCTTGTCCCTGGGCGTCTACGCCAGCGCCTGGGCGTTTTATGGCACCGTGGGCCTGGCCTACCAATACGGCTATGGGTTTCTCTCCAGCTACCTTGGCGTGTCCGGTGCGTTCCTGCTGGCGCCGGTGCTGCTGTACCCGATCCTGAAGATCACCCGCACCTACCAGCTGTCCTCCCTGGCCGACCTGTTCGCCTTCCGCTTTCGCAGCACCTGGGCGGGCGCACTGACCACGGTGTTCATGTTGATCGGCGTGCTGCCGTTGCTGGCCCTGCAGATCCAGGCCGTGGCGGACTCCATCAGCATCCTGACCCGCGAGCCTGTGCAACATCGCGTGGCGCTGGCCTTCTGTGCGCTGATCACGCTGTTCACGATTTTCTTCGGCTCGCGCCATATCGCCACTCGCGAGAAACACGAAGGTCTGGTCTTTGCGATCGCCTTCGAGTCGGTGATCAAGTTGATCGCCATCGGCGGCGTCGGTCTCTACGCGCTCTACGGCGTGTTCGACGGCCCGCAACAGCTTGAACTGTGGCTGCTGCAGAACCAGACCGCTCTCGCCGCCTTGCACACGCCGCTGCAAGAAGGCCCGTGGCGCACGCTGTTGCTGGTGTTCTTCGCCTCGGCGATCGTGATGCCGCACATGTATCACATGACCTTTACCGAAAACCTCAACCCGCGCTCGCTGGTCAGTGCCAGTTGGGGCTTGCCGCTGTTCCTGCTGCTGATGAGCCTGGCAGTGCCGCTGATCCTGTGGGCCGGCCTGAAGCTGGGCGCGACCACCAACCCCGAATACTTCACGCTCGGCATCGGCATTGCCGCCAACAACCCGGCCCTGGCGCTGCTGGCTTACGTTGGCGGGCTTTCCGCCGCCAGCGGGTTGATCATCGTCACCACCCTGGCGCTGTCGGGCATGGCGCTCAACCACCTGGTGCTGCCGCTGTACCAGCCGCCGGCCGAGGGCAATATCTACCGCTGGCTGAAATGGACACGCCGTGCGCTGATCGTCGCGATCATCATGGCTGGCTACGGCTTCTACTTGCTGCTGGGCGCCGGGCAAGACCTGGCCAACCTGGGTATCGTCGCGTTCGTCGCCACCTTGCAGTTCCTGCCGGGGGTGCTGTCGGTGCTGTATTGGCCGACGGCCAACCGTCGTGGGTTTATCGCCGGCTTGCTGGCGGGCATCCTGGTGTGGATCGTCACCATGCTCTTGCCGTTGGTCGGCAACCTGCAGGGTTTCTACATCCCGCTGCTGAACATGATTTACGTGCTGGACGACACCAGCTGGCACATGGCGGCCATCGCTTCGCTGGCCGCCAACGTCCTGATGTTCACCCTGATTTCGCTGTTCACCAACGCCAGCCCGGAAGAAACCAGCGCCGCCGAAGCCTGCGCGGTCGATAACGTACGCCGGCCGCAACGCCGCGAGTTGCATGCGGCGTCGCCCCAGGAGTTCGCCACACAACTGGCCAAGCCCCTCGGTGCCAAGGCCGCACAAAAAGAAGTCGAGCAAGCGCTGCGCGATCTGTACCTGCCGTTCGACGAGCGGCGCCCGTATGCACTGCGTCGTTTGCGTGACCGTATCGAAGCCAATCTCTCGGGCCTGATGGGCCCGAGCGTGTCCCAGGACATGGTGGAAACCTTCCTGCCCTACAAGGCGGGCGGCGAAAACTACGTCACCGAAGATATCCACTTCATCGAAAGCCGCCTTGAGGACTACCACTCGCGCCTCACCGGCCTGGCCGCCGAACTCGATGCCCTGCGCCGCTACCACCGTCAGACGCTGCAAGAGCTGCCGATGGGCGTGTGTTCCCTGGCCAAGGACCAGGAGATCCTCATGTGGAACAAGGCCATGGAGGAACTCACCGGTATCGCCGCCCAGCGCGTCGTGGGCTCGCGCCTGAATACCCTGGGCGAACCGTGGAAGGAGTTGCTGCAAGGTTTCATCAACCTGCCCGACGAACACTTGCACAAGCAGCACCTGGCCCTCGACGGCCAGACCCGTTGGCTCAACCTGCACAAGGCTGCGATCGACGAGCCGCTGGCACCGGGTAACAGTGGCCTGGTGTTGTTGGTGGAAGACTTGACCGAAACCCAGATGCTCGAAGACAAGCTGGTGCACTCCGAGCGACTGGCCAGTATTGGCCGCCTGGCAGCAGGCGTTGCCCATGAAATCGGCAATCCGATCACCGGTATCGCCTGCCTTGCGCAGAACCTGCGGGAAGAGCGCGAAGAAGACGGCGAAATCACCGAAATCAGCGGGCAGATCCTCGAACAAACCAAGCGTGTTTCGCGCATCGTGCAGTCGCTCATGAGCTTTGCCCACGCAGGCGCCCATCAGAATCAGGACGAAGCCGTCTGCCTGGCTGAAGTGGCGCAGGATGCCATTGGGCTGCTGGCCTTGAACCGGCGCAATTTCGAAGTACAGTTCTTCAACTTGTGTGATCCGGACCATTGGGTCGATGGCGACTCACAACGCCTGGCCCAAGTGCTGATCAACCTGCTGTCCAACGCCCGCGACGCAACCCCGGCGGGTGGCGCGGTAAGGGTCAAGACCGAGGCTTTCGAGCACACGGTCGACCTGATCGTCGAGGACGAAGGCAGCGGCATTCCACAGAACATCATGGACCGATTGTTCGAACCCTTCTTCACCACCAAGGACCCCGGTGAAGGTACCGGTCTGGGCCTTGCACTGGTCTATTCCATCGTTGAAGAGCATTATGGACAAATCACCATCGACAGCCCGGCTGACACCGAAAGCCAACGCGGCACCCGTATTCGGGTGACCTTGCCGCGTCATGTCGAAGCGACGTCCGCTGTGAACTGAGACCGTCGAGAGAATTGAATCAATGCCGCACATTTTGATCGTCGAAGACGAAACCATTATCCGCTCTGCCTTGCGTCGCCTGCTTGAACGTAATCAGTACCAGGTCAGCGAAGCCGGCTCGGTGCAGGAAGCCCAGGAGCGGTTCAGCATTCCCACGTTCAACCTGATTGTGAGTGACCTGCGCCTGCCGGGCGCTCCGGGCACCGAGCTGATCAAGCTTGGCCAGGGCACCCCGGTGCTGATCATGACCAGCTACGCCAGCCTGCGCTCGGCGGTGGACTCCATGAAGATGGGCGCGGTGGACTACATCGCCAAGCCTTTCGACCATGACGAAATGCTCCAGGCCGTGGCCCGCATCCTGCGTGACCGTCAGTCGGCCAGCAGCGCACCGGCCGAACAGCGTCCTTCCGGCAAGGCTGCCGACAAGCCAGGGGTGGATAACAGCAACGGCGAAATCGGCATCATCGGCTCCTGCCCGCCGATGCAGGACCTGTACGGCAAGATCCGCAAGGTCGCGCCTACTGACTCCAATGTGTTGATCCAGGGCGAGTCAGGCACCGGTAAAGAGCTGGTGGCTCGCGCCCTGCACAACCTGTCCAAGCGCGCCAAGGCGCCGATGATCTCGGTGAACTGCGCAGCCATCCCTGAATCGCTGATCGAATCCGAATTGTTCGGCCACGAAAAAGGTGCGTTCACCGGCGCCAGCGCCGGGCGTGCGGGGCTGGTCGAAGCGGCGGACGGCGGCACGCTGTTCCTCGACGAAATCGGCGAGCTGCCCCTGGAAGCCCAGGCCCGTTTGCTGCGCGTGTTGCAGGAAGGCGAGATTCGCCGTGTCGGCTCGGTGCAATCGCAGAAGGTCGATGTGCGCCTGATCGCGGCGACCCACCGTGACCTCAAGAGCCTGGCCAAGATCGGCCAGTTCCGTGAAGACTTGTATTACCGCCTGCACGTGATCGCCCTCAAGCTGCCGGCCCTGCGTGAGCGTGGCGCTGACGTCAACGAGATCGCCAATGCATTCCTGCTGCGCCAGAGCGCGCGCATCAACCGTACCGACCTCAAGTTTGCTCCGGACGCCGAACAGGCCATCCGGCATTACTCGTGGCCGGGTAACGTGCGGGAACTGGAAAACGCGGTCGAGCGTGCGGTAATCCTGTCGGAGAGCCCGGAAATCTCTGCCGAGCTGCTGGGTATCGACATCGAGCTGAGCGACTTGGAAGACGACGATTTCATCGGCCTGGCCCCGCAACAGGGCAGCGGTAGCAATACCAGCCATGAGCCGACGGAAGATTTGTCACTGGAGGACTACTTCCAGCATTTCGTTCTCGAGCATCAGGACCACATGACCGAGACTGAACTGGCCCGCAAGCTGGGCGTAAGCCGTAAGTGCCTGTGGGAACGCCGCCAGCGCCTGGGTATTCCACGGCGCAAGACCGGGGTGGCCAGCGAGAGTTGAGGGTGCGCCCCCACAGGTAACACCCTCAGATGTGAAAAAACTGTTACCGCTGATTTTTCACGTAACAAAAGCCGGGGCTTACGGTAACGAAGCCCCGGCTTTTTTTGGCCTGTCAAAAACCAAAAAACACCTTAAACCCCCGGAATCATTGGCCGGTGCAAAAGTTGGCACGCACCCTGCTATATGCTTAGTACAAAAACAATAACAAGCTTTGTACAAGACAATAAAAATAAGACGAATCGACTCACGCATAACAAAAACAACACGGCGGAGGCGCAGCTAACTGATTCTTTTGGAGAGGCGTTGCATTTGGGGCTTGCCCCGCAACCAGGCCGAGAACAACAAAAACTGCCCTAAGGCAGAGCCTGAACTGGTTGGATCGTAGATCAGCAACACAGCGACCAAAGCAATCCGTTTGCTCTTGACTCCCGATTGGGAGTGTCATGAAGGTGAAGCTTCATGGCGAGGGCGATCAACAAAAACAAGAAGCCCGAAATCAATAATAAAAATAGAGCACGCAACTACTTCTGGGGGAGCTTCGGCTCCCCTTGTAGTTTCTGCGATTTGACCTTCCAAGGCTTATGGCGCAAGGCCTGCAGCTTGTTCCTACACCATCCCCCGACTAAATGCTAGAATCCCCGCCCATCATGCGGTCATTCTTCGTTATGGCCGAACATTCCTTCAAACAGTGCATCCCATGCTGAAGAAGTTGTTCCAGTCATTCCGTTCTCCCTTGCGTCGTACGCAACACAAACGCAGCACGCCTGAAGTGCTCAACAGCAGCCAACATTCGCTGCAACGCGCTCAATTCAGCCGTTATGCGGTGAACATCGTCGAACGCCTGCAGAACGCCGGCTACCAGGCTTACCTGGTCGGTGGTTGTGTGCGCGACATGCTGCTCAATATCACGCCCAAGGACTTCGACGTCGCCACCAGTGCCACGCCCGAGCAAGTGCGTGCCGAATTCCGCAATGCGCGAATCATCGGTCGTCGCTTCAAGCTGGTGCACATCCACTTTGGTCGCGAAATCATTGAGGTCGCCACCTTCCGCGCCGGTCATCCGCAAAGCGATGAAGAAGAAGACACCAACCAGTCTTCGCGCAACGAAAGCGGCCGCATCCTGCGTGACAACGTCTATGGCACCCTGGAAGAAGATGCGCAGCGCCGCGACTTCACCATCAACGCCTTGTATTACGACCCGGTCAGCGAGCGCATTCTCGATTACGCCAATGGCGTACACGACATCCGCAACAACCTGATCCGTCTGATCGGCGACCCGGTCCAGCGCTACCAGGAGGACCCGGTGCGCATGCTGCGGGCAGTGCGGTTTGCCGCCAAACTGAACTTCGGCATCGAGAAGCACACCGCCGCACCGATTCGCGACCTGGCGCCGATGCTGCGCGAGATTCCTTCGGCACGCCTGTTTGAAGAAGTGCTCAAGCTGTTCCTCTCGGGATACGCCGCCGACACCTTCGAAATGCTGGTGGACCTGCAGCTGTTCGATCCATTGTTCCCGGCCAGCGCCGAAGCACTGGAATACAACCCGACGTACACCCACACCCTGATCAGCGAAGCCCTGATCAACACCGACCTGCGCATCAAGCAGAACAAACCGGTCACCCCGGCGTTTCTGTTTGCCGCCCTGTTGTGGCCGGCCCTGCCAAAACGCGTGTTGCGCCTGCAAGACCGTGGCATGCCGCCGATTCCGGCCATGCAGGAAGCTGCGCACGAGCTGATCGCCGAGCAGTGCCAACGCATCGCTATTCCGAAGCGTTTCACGATGCCGATCCGCGAGATCTGGGACATGCAGGAACGCCTGCCACGCCGCAGCGGCAAACGCGCCGACCTGCTCCTGGACAACCCGCGCTTCCGTGCGGGCTACGACTTCCTGCTGCTGCGTGAAAGCGCTGGCGAGCAGACCGACGGCCTGGGCGACTGGTGGACCGACTACCAGGACGCCAACGACAGCGAGCGCCGCGACATGATCCGTGATCTCGGCAGCAAGGGTGACGGTGAAGGCGCAGGCCCGAAAAAGCGTCGTCGCAGTGGCACCAAGCGTAAACGCAGTGCGGCTGACGCTTCGGGCGAATAAAGGTGGAGCGCATCTACATCGGCATGGGCAGCAACCTGGCTGCCCCGGACCAGCAATTGCGCAGCGCCATCGAAGCACTGACGCAATTGCCCGGCACAACCGTCGCTGGCGTGTCGGCCTTTTATCAAAGTGACTCCCTGCTCCCGGGCCAACCGCGCTACACCAACGCGGTGGCCGCCCTGGACAGCAGCCTCGCGCCGCTGGAACTGCTCGATGCCTTGCAGGCTATCGAGAACGATCAGGGCCGTGAGCGCCTTGAACGTTGGGGCCCGCGCACCCTGGACCTGGACATCCTGCTGTTTGGCGATCGCCTGATCGACGAACCGCGCCTGAAGGTGCCGCACTACCAGATGCACCTGCGGGCGTTTGTGCTGTATCCGCTGGCTGAGCTGGCACCGGCCGCGTTGCAATTACCCGACGGCCAACGACTCAGTGACCTGTTGGCCGCGTGCCCATTCGTCGGCCTGGAGCGCCTGCCCCAAGACTGACTCGGTCAATGTGGGAGCTGGCTTGCCTGCGATAGCATCACCTCGGCCTCACTGAAAGACCGAGGCGCCTGCATCGCAGGCAAGCCAGCTCCCACATTTTGATCCCATGTAGCCTGAAAACGCCGCTGAAGTTGCTGAATCGCGTCAGTAACAGCGGTAACACCGCCGTCGTAACAATGCGGTAACACATCCAATTGACTTCCCGTGTCCCCATCACGACTATAGGCGTCCCGCTGCCGTCAACACGGCGCTTAAGGGCGCAATCCAGGCCTTATAAGCACTGCTCTCAAGACAGTGCGCCTGTATAAACGAAGACTCACGCGCGTTACTCGCTGTTTCCAAGCGCCTGAACGAGGACCCTTTTCATGCCAGACATTACCCTGACCACCTTGCAGAGCCTCAAGCTCAAAGGTGAAAAAATCACCATGCTGACCTGCTACGACGCCACCTTCGCCCACGCCAGTTGCCAGGCGGGCGTGGAGGTGTTGCTGGTGGGTGACTCCCTGGGCATGGTTCTTCAAGGGAATGACAGCACCCTGCCTGTGACGACCGATGACCTCGCTTACCACACCGCCAGCGTCAAACGCGGCAACGACGGTGCGTTCATCATTGCTGACCTGCCGTTCATGGGTTACGCAACACTCGAACAGACCTTCCAGAACGCCGGCAAGCTGATGCAAGCCGGTGCGCACATGATCAAAGTGGAAGGCGCCGTGTGGCTGGCCGAGTCCATCCGCCTGCTGGCGGAACGTGGCGTGCCGGTGTGTGCGCATATGGGCCTGACGCCGCAGTCGGTGAACATCCTTGGCGGCTACAAGGTTCAAGGCCGTAATGAGGCTCAGGCACGCCAGATGCGTGCCGACGCGATTGCCCTGGAACAAGCCGGCGCCGCAATGATCCTGCTGGAGTGCGTGCCCAGCGAACTCGCCGCCGAAATCACCCAGGCCGTCAAAGTGCCGGTCATCGGCATTGGCGCGGGTTCGGCCACCGACGGCCAAGTGCTGGTGGTGCATGACATGCTCGGCCTGTCGATCAGCGGCCGCGTGCCCAAGTTCGTGAAGAACTTCATGGCCGGCCAGGACAGCATCCATGCCGCCTTGAGCGCCTACGTCGCTGAAGTCAAAGCCGTTACCTTCCCTGGCGTCGAACACGGATTCTCTGCATGAACACCGTAAAAACCGTACGTGAACTGCGGGCTGCCGTGGCCCACGCCCGCAGCGCCGGCAAACGCATTGGCTTTGTGCCCACCATGGGCAACCTGCACAGCGGCCATGCCACCCTGGTGACCAAGGCTGCGCAACAGGCGGACTTCGTGGTGGCGAGCATCTTCGTCAACCCGCTGCAGTTCGGCGCCGGCGAAGACCTGGACAAGTACCCGCGCACCTTGGCGGCCGACCAGGAAAAGCTGCTGCAAGCCGGCTGCAACCTGCTGTTCGCACCCACCGTCGAAGAAATGTACCCGGGCGGCATGACCAGCCAGACGCGCGTCAGTGTGCCGCAACTCTCCGAAGGCCTGTGCGGCGCCAGTCGCCCCGGGCATTTCGAGGGCGTGGCCACGGTGGTGAGCAAGCTGTTCAACATGGTCCAGCCGGACATGGCCGTGTTTGGCCAGAAGGACTACCAGCAACTAGCCGTGATCCGCGCCATGGTCCACGACCTGAACATGCCGATCCAGATCATCGGCGAGCCTACCGTACGCGCCGACGACGGCCTTGCGCTGTCGTCGCGCAATGGTTACCTCACCGAAGAGCAACGTGCCATTGCCCCGGTGCTGTACCGCAGCCTTAGCCAGATTGCCGAGGCGATCAAAGCCGGTGAGCATGATTTCGCCAAGCTGCGCGCCGAGCAGGTCCAGCAGATCGAAGCCGCCGGCTTGCGCATCGACTACCTCGAAGTTCGCCAAGGCGTGCACCTGCGCCCCGCCACGGCCGAGGACCGCGACATCGTGATACTGGTGGCCGCCTACCTGGGCGCCACGCGGCTGATCGATAACCTGCACCTGAACCTGGCCTGACACTCCCCGCCTTTTCCCACGTCAAAAACAGCACGCCTGTTGCCCTGCCCGCTGTGCCGGTATAAAAAAGTACCGGCTACAGCGCAGACAAAGCCAAGACATATTCACACGCTAGGTTTAATGTAATCGCCCTGCGCTCTTGGTTAGCGCTGTCCGGGGTCGGCCGCTTGAACAAAGCAGGACGTTCCGGACTTTGAAGTGTCCTAAAGGCAGTCCCCGTAATAAAAGGAAACCCGCAGCGATGGCGTACTACCGCACTCCTCATGACGTTACCGCTCTGCCCGCCTGGCAAGCGCTCAATCAACATCGCCAAGCCATGCAGGATTTCAGCATGCGCGAAGCGTTCAATGCCGATCCTCAGCGTTTCTCCCAGTTCACCTTGAGCAGCTGCGGACTTTTCCTCGATTACTCGAAAAACCTGATCACCAGCGAAACCCGCGACTTGCTCGTGGGTTTGGCCAAGGAAGTCGGTCTCAAAGACGCGATCAACTCGCTGTATGCAGGCGAGCCGGTCAACTCCTCCGAAGGGCGCCCTGCCCTGCACACCGCCCTGCGCCGCCCAGTGGGCGACAAGCTGTCGGTCAACGGCGTGAACATCATGCCGGACGTGCACAAGGTGCTGAACCAGATCACTGACCTGGTCGGCCGCATCCACGACGGCCTGTGGCGTGGCTACACCGAGAAGCCGATCACCGACGTGGTGAACATCGGTATCGGTGGCTCGTTCCTCGGCCCTGAGCTGGTGTCCGAGGCGTTGTTGTCCTACGCCCATAAAGGCGTGCGCTGCCACTACCTGGCGAACATCGACGGCAGCGAGTTCCACGAGCTGACCATGAAGCTGCGCGCCGAGACCACGCTGTTCATCGTTTCGTCGAAATCCTTCAACACCCTGGAAACCCTGAAGAACGCCCAGGCCGCCCGTGCCTGGTACCTGGCCCAGGGGGGCTCGGAAGCCGAGCTGTACCGCCACTTCATCGCCGTATCGAGCAACAACGCCGCGGCCGTGGCCTTCGGTATCCGCGAAGAGAATATCTTCCCGATGTGGGACTGGGTTGGCGGCCGTTACTCGCTGTGGTCGGCCATCGGTTTGCCTATCGCGCTGGCCATCGGCATGTCCAACTTCAAGGAATTGCTGTCCGGTGCCTACACCATGGACCAGCATTTCCAGAACGCGCCGTTCGAACAGAACATGCCCGTGCTGCTGGGCCTGCTGGGCGTGTGGTACGGCAACTTCTGGGGCGCGCAGAGCCACGCGATCCTGCCGTACGACCACTACCTGCGTAACATCACCAAGCACCTGCAACAGCTGGACATGGAATCCAACGGCAAAAGCGTGCGCCAGGACGGCACGCCCGTGTCCACCGATACCGGCCCGGTGATCTGGGGCGGTGTCGGCTGCAACGGCCAGCACGCGTACCACCAGTTGCTGCACCAAGGGACCCAACTGATCCCGGCCGACTTCATTGTGCCGATCGTCAGCTTCAACCCGGTGTCTGACCACCACCAGTGGCTGTACGCCAACTGCCTGTCCCAGAGCCAGGCACTGATGCTCGGCAAGACCCGCGCCGAAGCCGAAGCCGAGCTGCGCGACAAGGGCATCCCGGAAGCCGAAGTTCAGAAGCTGGCCCCGCACAAGGTGATCCCGGGCAACCGTCCGAGCAACACCCTGGTGGTAGAGCGCATCAGCCCGCGCCGCTTGGGCGCGCTGGTCGCCATGTATGAACACAAAGTGTTCGTGCAGAGCGTGATCTGGGGCATCAACGCCTTCGACCAATGGGGTGTGGAGCTGGGCAAAGAGCTGGGCAAAGGCGTGTACAACCGCCTGACCGGCGCCGAAGAAACCTCGGCCGAGGACGCTTCGACCCAGGGCCTGATCAACTACTTCCGTGGTCGTCACCGCGGCTAAGGGATCGGCACTACACTGATGGTCTGAAATGGCGGGAGCACACCTTCCTGTGTAGGAGCCGGCTTGCCGGCGATGGCGTCCGAAAGATCGCCATCGCCGCGGTGCGACGATTCGACAAGCCGGCTCCTACACACAGGGCGCTCCCCTCTTGTCCCTAAAACAAGAATAAGGACCGCTCATGTTCGATATCAGCTCATTTCCCACCGCCGATGCCGTCCGCCGAGCTGCGCAGCTCAGCCAAGAGGACTACAAGCGTCTCTATCGCCAGTCCATCGAACAGCCCGACACCTTCTGGGCCGAACAGGCCAAGGGCTTCCTTGACTGGATCAAACCCTGGCACACCGTTCAAATCTCAGACATCAAGACCGGCGCAGCGCAATGGTTTGCCGGTGCTCAGCTGAACGTCAGCTACAACTGCATCGACCGTCACCTGGCACAACGTGCCGATCAACCGGCCTTCATCTGGGAAGGCGATGACCCGACAACATCATCCACAATCACCTACCGCCAACTGCACCAAAACGTATGCCGCCTGGCCAATGTGCTGAAAAGCCGTGGCGTGAAGAAAGGCGACCGCGTGTGCATCTACATGCCAATGATCCCGGAAGCAGCCTACGCGATGCTGGCCTGTACGCGTATTGGTGCCGTGCACTCCGTCGTGTTTGGCGGGTTCTCGCCCGACGCGCTGCGCGACCGCATTCTCGACGCCGACTGTCGCACCGTGATCACCGCTGACGAAGGCGTACGCGGTGGCAAGCCGGTGGCGCTGAAACAGAACGTTGACAAGGCACTGGCCAGTTGCCCGAATGTGAGCACGGTGCTGGTGGTGGAACGCACCGGAGCAACCATTAACTGGAGCGAAGGCCGCGACCTCAACTATCAGTTCGCCCTGGAGGCCGCCAGCGACGACTGCCCGCCCGAGCCAATGGACGCCGAAGACCCGCTGTTCATCCTCTACACCTCCGGCAGCACCGGCAAACCCAAGGGCGTGCTGCACACCACCGGTGGCTATCTGCTGCAGGCGGCGATGACCTTCAAGTACGTGATCGACTACCGCGACGACGAAGTGTTCTGGTGCACCGCCGACGTGGGCTGGGTCACCGGCCACAGCTATATCGTGTACGGCCCGCTGGCCAATGGCGCCACCTCACTGATGTTCGAAGGGGTGCCCAGCTACCCGGACAGCTCGCGCTTCTGGCAAGTGATCGATAAACACCAGGTGAATATCTTCTACACCGCGCCCACCGCCTTGCGCGCCTTGATGCGTGAGGGCCACGGCCCGCTGGAAAACACCTCCCGGGCGAGCCTGCGGCTGCTGGGCAGCGTCGGCGAACCGATCAACCCGGAAGCCTGGGACTGGTATTTCAATGCCGTGGGCGAGCAGCGCTGCCCCATCGTCGACACCTGGTGGCAGACCGAAACGGGCGGCATCATGCTCAGCCCCTTGGTCAGCGCACAGCGCATCAAGCCCGGTTGCGCCACCCAGCCGATGTTCGGCGTGCAGCCGGTGCTGTTGGATGAACACGGCAAGGTGCTGCACGGCGCCGGCAGCGGCGTATTGGCGATCAAGGCCAGTTGGCCCGGGCAGATCCGCAGTGTCTACGGCGACCCGCAGCGCATGATCGACACCTACTTCAAGCCCTACCCCGGCTACTACTTCACCGGCGATGGCGCTCGCCGCGATGAGGACGGCGACTACTGGATCACCGGGCGCATCGATGATGTGATCAACGTGTCCGGCCACCGTATTGGCACCGCCGAAGTAGAGAGCGCGCTGGTGCTGCACGACCAGGTCGCCGAAGCCGCAGTGGTGGGTTACCCCCACGACGTCAAGGGCCAGGGCATCTATGCCTTCGTCACCCCCATGAATGGCGTAGAACCCAGCGACACACTGAAAAAACACCTGCTGGAACTGGTCAGCAAGGAAATCGGCAGCTTTGCCAAGCCGGAACTGATCCAATGGGCGCCAGCCCTGCCAAAAACCCGCTCCGGCAAGATCATGCGGCGTATCTTGCGCAAGATCGCCTGCAACGAACTCGACAGCCTGGGCGACACCTCGACCCTGGCCGACCCGAGCGTGGTGGACGGCCTGATCGACAAACGCCTGAACCGATAGGAACCCTTGAGTCGCCATGGAATTTATCCGCAGCCGTATCGAAACCCAGTTGATGAGCCTCACCGGCTTGTCACTGGGCCAACTGGACCTGGAAAACCCCAAGGGCGATCCTGGCCTGTTCGGGCCCGACTCGGTGAGCTGGCAAGTGCATGGCGACTTCAGCAGCATGTTGATCGGCGGCATCAGCGCCTTGATGTTGCAAGCCTTGCACCCACTGGCCCTGGCGGGTGTGTGGGACCATTCGAATTTCCGCCAGGACATGCTCGGGCGTTTGCGGCGCACCTCGCAGTTCATCTCCGGCACCACCTTCGGCTCACGCCAAGACGCCGAATGGCTGATCGAGAAAGTACGCACCATTCACCTGCAAGTGGTCGGCCACGCGCCGGACGGGCGGCCTTACGCGGCCAGCGACCCAGAGTTGCTGACCTGGGTGCACGTGGCGGAAGTCAGCAATTTTCTGGCGGCGCACCTGCGCTATCGCAACCCTCATCTCTCGGGGCGGGATCAGGACCGCTACTACAGCGAAATCGCCTTGGTGGCTGAACGCCTGGGCGCGCGGCATGTTCCCCGTTCACGGCAGGACGTTTCGGATTATCTGGAGCGTATCCGCCCTCAACTGTTGTGCGACGAACGCAGTCGCGAAGTGTTGCGCCTGCTGGTCAATGCGCCCGCCCCCAGCACCCTGGCCAAGCCCTTTGGCAGCTTGATGATGCAGGCCGGGATCGACCTGCTGCCGGAATGGGCGAGCACCCTGCTCGAACAGCACCAAAGCCCGTTGCAGCGCCAGATGATCCGCGCCGGGGTCAGACGCAGTGCACCCTTGCTGCGCTGGGCCATGCGCAATGGTTCGGTGCAACGCGCCCATCGGCGGATGGGGTTGATGTAGGCAACGCCGCATAACTGTTAAACTTCGCGCCCTCTTTTCCCAGCAAGGCGCGCTCCATGTCTCCCCTGAATCAGGCGCTGCGCGCCGCCCTCGACTATCGCCAAGACCTGATCAACGAGCTGCACGCCCAAGGCACCGACTGCTACCGGCTGTTCCATGGCAGCCAGGAGGGCGCTGGCGGCCTGACCATCGACCGCTATGGTCCGCAACTGCTGGTGCAGAGCTTCCACCAATCGCTGGAAACCGCCGACCTGCTGGACCTGCATCAACTGATCAATCAGTACATGGGGCTGGAATTGTTGCTGGTCTATAACGACCGCTCCCGTGGCAATTCGCGGATCGACCGTGAAGACACGGTGTACCGCGCCGACCCCGCGGCATTGGAAGACCTGGTCGGCCAGGAGTGGGGCCTCAACTACCGTGTGCGCGGTCGTCATGCCGGGCAAGACCCGTTGCTGTTCCTCGATTTGCGCAACACGCGCGGCTGGGTCAAGGCGCACAGCGCCGGCAAAAGCGTGCTGAACCTGTTTGCCTACACCTGCGGCGTGGGCTTGAGCGCGGCAGCCGGAGGCGCGCGTGAGGTGTGCAACCTGGACTTTGCCGAGGGCAACCTGGCGGTCGGGCGCGAAAACGGCCTGTTGAACCCGCAATTGCCGACCATGGAGTTCGTGCAGTCCGACTACTTCCCGGCGATTCGCCAATTGGCGGGGCTGCCGATCACCCAGCGGCGCGGCCAGAAGTTGCCCAGCTACCCGCGTCTGGAGCAGCGTCAATACGACCTGGTACTGCTCGACCCTCCGGCCTGGGCCAAGAGCGCCTTCGGCACCGTCGACCTGTTGCGCGACTACCAGAGCCTGCTCAAGCCGGCACTGCTGGCCACCGCCGACAACGGCGTGCTGATCTGCTGCAACAACCTGGCGAAGGTCAGCATGGATGACTGGCGTGAACAGGTACTGCGCTGCGCCGAAAAAGCCGGTCGCCCGGTCCGCGAGTGGACCGTCATGACGCCTGGGGCTGACTTCCCGTCCCGGGACCAGCAGCCTCCGTTGAAAACCCTGATCCTGCAACTGTAAGACTTATCCCAACGGAGCCTGTTCTTCGGAACCGAAAACCCGTGCCATACTCCAAGGCACTCTCGTTCGACACAGATGGCGTCACCCATGCCCAAAGGATTGATTCGCGCCGTCGGCGCCTTGTTGACTGCTCTGGCTCTGTACAGCTTGCTGGGCTTTTTGATTTTGCCCGGCATTGCGCTTCGCATCGCCAACCAACAGTTGGCCCATTACGCCACGGTGCCGGCGCGCATCGAGCGTATCGAGCTCAACCCGTTCAGCCTGGAGCTGACCGTGTGGGGCCTGCAAATCGGTGAACCCGGCAAGGAACAAGTCGGCTTCGAGCGCCTTTACGCCAACCTGCAGATCGACAGCCTCTGGACCCGCGCCCTGCACCTGGCGGACGTCGAGCTGGACAAGCCCAAGACCGAGCTGCTGTTCGACAAGTCCGGCCAACTGAACCTGGCGCAACTGTTCAAGCTGCCGCCGAGCGAGCCGACCCCGGCCGATCCCAACGCCAAACCGTTCCCGCTGCGCATCGAGCGCATCAAGCTAGCGAGCGGCTATGTGCATTTCCAGGATCTGCGCCCCAGCGAGCCGATCGAATTCCTTTACGACAAACTCGACTTCGAGCTGAAAAACCTCAGCACCCTGCCTGAAGACAACGCCGACATGACGTTGGTGGCCGCAGGCCCCGAAGGCGGGCAAATCGACTGGAAAGGCAATTTCAGCCTGGTGCCGATCACCTCCGAGGGCACCCTGAAAGTCACCGACGGCAAGATGAAAGCTTGGTGGCCGTACGTACGCGATGCCTTGCCATTGGTACTTGAAGACGGTGTGTTGAATTTCAGCACCGACTATAAATTCAGCCTGGCCAAAGAGACCGAACTCAACCTGACCAACACCGCTGCGAGCATCGCGCCGTTTGCGATCAAGGCCCCCGATGGCCGCCCGCTGGCACGTCTGGAGCGCCTGGACGTCAGCGAAACCACGGTGGACCTGGCCAAGCAGCAAGTAGTAGTTGGCAAGATCCGCAGCAACAAGCTTGAAACCTGGGCCGCCCGCGAAGCCGATGGTCAACTGGACTGGCAGAAGCTGTTTGCCAGTCAACCGAGTAAACCGGCCAAGGCGGAACCCGCCACCGCACCGGCCACCGCTGACTCGCCCAAACCTGAACCTGCCGCGCCGAGCAAACCCTGGCAGGTGCTGCTCAAGGACGTGCAACTGCGCAATTATCAGGTGCACCTGGCCGACCGCCAGGTCAAACCTGCCGTCGCGCTGGAACTGGGCCCGCTGAATGTCGATGTACAGAACTTCGACAGCCTCAACCAGAGCCCCTTCACCTTGAAGGTCGACACGGGGCTGGGCAAGCAAGGCAAGATCCTCGCGACCGGCGAAGTGAACCTCAACCCGATCAGCGCCAAGCTTAAAGTGAACACCCAGGACATCGACCTGCGGGTCGCCCAGTCCTACATCAGCCCGTTCATTCGCCTGGAACTGCGCAGCGGCATGTTGGGCAGCAACCTGGACGTGAACCTCAAAAGCGCGGACCCGCTGAAGCTGCAGGTCACTGGCCGGGCGCAGGTCGATCAACTGCATACCCTGGATACCCTCAAGACCCGCGACTTCGTCAAATGGCAGCGCCTGGTACTGGAGGGCGTGAACTACCAGCATGGCGACAGCCTGTCGATCGACAAGGTCAACCTGCTGCAGCCGTATGCGCGCTTCATGATCAACGATGACCGCACCACCAACGTTGATGACCTGTTGATCCCGCAACCCGCCGACAAAACATCCAAGCCCGCCAGCAAGGAAAAGCCGTTGGGCATTCGTATCGGGCAAATTGCGATCAATGACGGGTCGGCCAACTTTGCCGACTTCAGCCTGACACCCAACTTCGCCACGGCGATCCAACAGCTCAACGGCCAGATCGGCACCATTGACAGTCGCCAGGCCAAGCCCGCCAGCGTCAATATCAACGGCAAGGTGGACCGCTATGCACCTGTGACCATCAAGGGCAGCGTGAACCCTTTCGACCCGATGGCGGCGCTGGATATCGCCACCAGCTTCAAGCGTGTCGAACTGACGACTCTGACCCCCTACTCCGGCAAGTTCGCTGGCTTCCGTATCCGCAAAGGCCGGCTGAACCTCGACCTGCACTATGTGATTACAAAGGGCCAGTTGAAAGCCGAAAACAAAGTGGTGGTCGAGCAACTGCAATTGGGGGAGAAAGTCGACAGTGCGGACGCCGTGGACCTGCCGATCCGCCTGGCAATTGCCTTGCTCAAGGACAGCGATGGCAAAATCTCCATCGAGCTGCCGGTGACCGGCGACTTGAACAACCCGCAATTCAGCGTAATGCCGATTGTGTGGCAGACCCTGCGCAACTTGGTGGTACGTGCGGCGACGGCGCCGTTCAAGTTCATTGGTGGGCTGATCTCAGGCGGCGGTGCTGAGGATTTGGGCAACGTGTCCTTCGCCGCGGGTTCCAGCGATTTGAGCAAGGATGCCGAAGGCGCCTTGAACAGCCTGGCCAAAGCATTGAAAGAACGTCCAGCCCTACGCCTGGAAATCGAAGGCACTGCAGCCGCCAGCAGCGACGGCCCATTCCTGGCCGCACAGCGCCTGGAGCGTGAATACCAATACAACTACTACAAGATCCTGCAACGCCGTGGCGACAAGGTCCCGGCGCAGGCCTCGCTGTTGGTCGTACCGGAGAAAGAGAAAGCGCCGCTGCTGGAAGGCATTTATCGCACACGCCTGAAGCAACAACCGCCAGCGGAGTGGAAAGACCTGAGCAACGACGACCGCTCTGCGAAGCTGCGTGAGGGCGTGATCAAGTTCTGGAGCACCAGTGACGTCTTGCTGCGTCAGCTGGGCCAGGACCGCGCCAGCACGATCAAGGACTACTTGGTGGACAAGGGGCAGCTTGAAGATGAACGGGTGTACTTCATTGATGCGAACCTGGGGCAGGCGGAGAAAGATGGTCGGGTGGTGACCCCGATGCATCTGGATGCTGAATAACCTCCTAAGCACCTCATCCAACTGTGGGAGCGGGCTTGCCCGCGAATGCGGTGAATCAGTCGACCCATCGGTTAGCTGACACGACGCCTTCGCGGGCAAGCCCGCTCCCACATTGGGTCTATGTTGTGGTGAGGTTTTTATCCAGCCTCAAATAGAACAGGCCCCGACACGAGTGTCGGGGCCTGTAATGACCACATCCCTGTGGTCGGTCGCATGAACTCAAGAGGTGCATCGGGTGGATATCTAACTCACCCTTAGCCGCCGCCGTCTAGTTCAAGACGAATCCTTCAGTATTTACTCTGCTTTCAGGCCATCGGCCGATACAGCCTTAACGCCTTTGATTTTCTTGGTGATGTTCACCGCGGTGGTTTTCTGGGCTTCAGTGACCGCTACGGCCGAAGACAGGGAAACAACACCTTTGTTGGTTTCGACTTTGATGTCGGTGCCAGGAATGCCTTTCTCGGTTACCAGATCAGCTTTCACTTTGGTGGTGATCCAGGTATCAGAGGTCGACTCTTTAGCGCTGGCAGCCGCGCCTTTGGTCTTGTCGATGCCGTCAGCCTTGGTCGCGCCGCCAGCCAACAGGCCATCAGCGGAAACGGCGGTTACACCTTTGATTTTCTTGGTGATCGCTACAGCAGTGGCTTTTTGCGAATCAGAGATAGCGACTGTGGACGACAGGGAAACCACGCCTTTGTTGGTTTCAACCTTGATGTCCGAGCCAGGAATGCCTTTCTCGGTCAGCAGATCGGATTTAACTTTGGTAGTGATCCAAGTATCCGAAACGCTTTCTTTGGCCTTGGTCGCTTCACCCGCCGCCAAAGTCATAGGGGCTTGGGAAGTCTGAGCAAAGGCTACGTTAGCACCCATGGCCAGAGTCAGAGCGGTAGCAGTAGCGAGAGCGAACTTCTTCATACGAGTAACTCCTGTTTTATTAAAAGTCCGCAGCACATGAACCTTGATGCTGCAGCGTTAACAGGGATATTGCAGGCAGTGTGCCAAGTCGTGACTGATTATTAAGTTCTTATAAAACAATGACTTATAAAAACTGGCGATTTTCGAAATCGTGCAACTTGCATGAAGCCCATCGTGCCTGCATGCAAGTTGCGGCTTTTGGCTCGGGGTAAATGGCTGATTTCCCTTCACTTTCCCGCGCCCATAAAAAAAGGACCCCGAAGGGTCCTTTTTTTCAGCGTAAAGCCTGGGGTGATTAAACGCCCGAAGCCTTGGCTGCTGCTACGTCCTTGATGGACAGCTTGATACGGCCGCGGTTGTCCACGTCCAGTACCAGCACTTCCACTTCCTGGCCTTCTTTCAGGATGTCGGTCACTTTCTCAACGCGAGCGTCGCTCAGCATGGAGATGTGAACCAGACCGTCTTTGCCCGGCAGGATATTCACGAATGCGCCGAAGTCGACGATGCGCTCAACCTTACCGACGTAGATCTTGCCGATCTCAGCCTCAGCGGTGATACCCAGGACGCGCTGGCGTGCTGCCTCAGCCGCTTCCTTGGTTTCGCCGAAGATCTTGATCGAACCGTCGTCTTCGATGTCGATCGAAGCTTTGGTTTCTTCGCAGATCGCACGGATGGTCGCGCCGCCTTTACCGATGACATCACGGATTTTGTCGGTGTCGATTTTCATCGCGATCATGGTCGGAGCATTTTCCGACAGCTCGGTACGGGACTGACCAATGATCTGGTTCATCTGGCCGAGGATGTTCAGGCGCGCTTCCAGGGCTTGGCCCAGGGCGATTTCCATGATTTCTTCGGTGATGCCTTTGATCTTGATGTCCATCTGCAGCGCGGTCACACCCTTGGCGGTACCGGCTACCTTGAAGTCCATGTCGCCCAGGTGGTCTTCGTCACCCAGGATGTCGGTCAGGATGGCGAACTTCTCGCCTTCTTTAACCAGGCCCATGGCGATACCGGCAACCGGCGCCTTCATCGGCACACCAGCGTCCATCAGCGCCAGGGAAGCACCGCAAACGGAAGCCATGGAGCTGGAACCGTTGGACTCGGTGATTTCCGACACAACACGGATGGTGTAAGGGAACACGTCAGCAGCAGGCAGCATGGCCTGTACCGAACGGCGCGCCAGACGGCCGTGGCCGATTTCGCGACGACCAGCGCCACCCATGCGACCACACTCGCCCACCGAGAACGGAGGGAAGTTGTAGTGCAGCATGAACGGGTCTTTTTTCTCGCCTTCCAGGGTGTCCAGCAGCTGCGCGTCACGGGCAGTACCCAGGGTCGCGACTACCAGGGCCTGGGTTTCACCACGGGTGAACAGCGCCGAACCGTGAGTCTTCGGCAGAACGCCGACTTCGATGTTCAGCGGACGTACGGTGCGGGTGTCGCGGCCGTCGATACGTGGCTTGCCGTTTACGATGTTTTCGCGAACGGTGCGGTATTCGATCTCGCCGAAAGCCGCTTTGACGTCGCTGGAGGAAGGCTGGCCTTCTTCACCGGACAGCTTGGCCACAACCTGATCCTTCAGCTCGCCCAGGCGCGCGTAACGGTCGGCCTTGACGGTGATGGTGTAGGCATCGGAGATGGCAGCGCCGAACTCGGAGCGAATAGCGCCCAGCAGTTCAGTGGCTTCAGCTTGTGGCGCCCAGGTCCAGGTCGGCTTGGCCGCTTCGGCAGCCAGCTCGGTGACGGCCTTGATAACAGCCTGGAACTCGTCGTGGGCGAACAGCACGGCGCCCAGCATCTGGTCTTCGGTCAGCTCTTTGGCTTCCGATTCAACCATCAATACGGCTTCCGAGGTACCGGCAACGACCATGTCCAGGCTCGAAGCTTTCAGTTGCTCGTAAGTCGGGTTCAGCAGGTAGCCGGTGCTTTCGTGGAACGCAACGCGGGCAGCGCCGATCGGGCCATCGAAAGGAATGCCGGAGATAGCCAGGGCAGCCGAGGTACCGATCATCGCAGCGATGTCCGGATCGGTCTTCTTGCTGGTGGAAACGACGGTGCAGACAACCTGCACTTCGTTCATGAAGCCTTCTGGGAACAGCGGACGGATCGGACGGTCGATCAGTCGGGAAGTCAGGGTTTCTTTCTCGGAAGGACGGCCTTCGCGCTTGAAGAAACCGCCAGGGATCTTACCAGCAGCGTAAGTCTTTTCCTGGTAGTGAACGGACAGAGGGAAGAAGCCTTTGCTCGGGTCAGCGGTCTTGGCGCCAACCACGGTCACCAGAACGGTAACGTCGTCGTCAACGGTAACCAGCACTGCGCCGGAGGCTTGACGGGCGATACGGCCTGTCTCGAGGGTAACGGTCGACTGACCGAACTGGAATTTTTTGATAACCGGGTTCACGGTGTCCTACCTTCTTTGTGGCTCTTGGGGGAACTTGTCTTCTTGCGAAATTCTTGGGCAATGTCGGGAATCGGCCCGAACCAGGTCCAGGGGTAAAACGTGTATCCAGATAAAACTTGAGGCTGGGAGCCTACCATGAGCCAGCGGGAATCCCACTGACACACGGTAGACAACCAACCTCTAGCGCAATCGCTTATTAGCGACGCAGACCCAGGCGACCGATCAGAGTCTGATAACGACCCAGATCCTTGCCTTTCAGGTAGTCCAGCAGCTTACGGCGCTGGTTTACCATGCGGATCAGACCACGACGGGAGTGGTGATCTTTACCGTTGGCCTTGAAGTGACCTTGCAGCTTGTTGATGTTGTGGGTCAGCAGTGCAACTTGCACTTCTGGCGAACCAGTGTCACCAACAGCTTGCTGATAGTCAGCAACGATTTGTGCTTTTTCTTGAACGTCGAGAGCCATGAGGCAATCCTTTTTCAGGAAACCACCCAAAGGGCAGTTTCAACAGGCCAGGGACAAATCCCTGTATCTAAAAATGAGTGTTGACCGTGCCTGTTAACAGCCACACTCGTTCGGTCATTCTGACCGAATCAGTCGACGTGGCGCGATGCGCCCGTCTTCGCTCACTTCACCGATACCGATGAAGCGACCGTTATGATCCTGTACCCGCACCATGCCGAACTTCGGAGCATCCGGGGCACGTACCGGCTGGCCGTTGAGCCAGTAGAACGCGCTGTGCTCCGAGAAGTGCAGCAATGGCCAATCCAGCAAACCGCTGTCCGATGGCATCAGGAAGCGATCAACCGCTTCGTTGCCGCCTTCGGCGTGTACCGCTTCCAACTCTTCCAGCGTGACCGTCTGGGCCAGGGTGAAAGGGCCAGCTTGTGTGCGTCGCAGCTCTGCAACGTACGCACCGCAACCAAGATGTTCACCAATATCTTCCACCAGGGTACGGATATAAGTGCCTTTGCTGCAGTCCACGGCCAGGCGCGCGGTATCGCCTTCACAGGCGAGCAATTCCAAGCGCGCAATAGTAACAGAACGCGCTTCGCGCTCCACTACTTCGCCCGCACGTGCCAGCTTGTAAAGGGGTTGCCCATCACGCTTGAGAGCCGAGTACATCGGCGGTATCTGACTGATTTGCCCACGAAAACCGGGTAACGCAGCCTCGATATCAGAGCGACCAACGGTCACGTCGCGAACCTGCAGCACATCACCCTCGGCATCGGCCGTGGTGGTGGTCTTGCCCAGTTGCATCAGGGTTTCGTAACCCTTGTCGGAATCGAGCAGGTATTGCGAGAACTTGGTGGCCTCGCCAAAGCACAACGGCAACACGCCGGTGGCCAGCGGGTCGAGGCTGCCGGTGTGCCCGGCCTTTTCGGCATTGAGCAGCCAGCGAACCTTCTGCAACGCGGCATTGGAGGTGAAGCCAATGGGCTTGTCGAGCAGAATGATGCCGCTGACGTTGCGACGGATACGTTTGACCTGAGCCACCGCTTACTCCTTGGCGTCTTCAGGTGTGGACGGGTGCTGGCTGTCTTCAGCCACGGCGCGCTCGATCAGTGCCGACAGGTGCGCGCCACGCACGACGCTTTCGTCGTAGTGGAAGTGCAACTGGGGAACACTGCGCAGCTTCATTTCGCGGGCCAACTGCATACGCAGGAAACCTGCGGCAGAGTTGAGCACCTTGATGCTTTGCGCGATTTCTTCGCTGCTGTCCTGGCCCATCACGGTGATGAAGATCTTGGCGTGACCCACGTCACGGCTCACTTCAACGGCGGTGATGGTGACCAGGCCAACACGGGGGTCTTTGACTTCGCGACGGATCAGTTGGGCCAGCTCACGCTGCATCTGATCGCCGATACGCTGGGTACGGCTGTATTCTTTTGCCATGTCTTGTTACCTGTTACTGCCACACGGTGAAACCCGTGGGGTCTGAAAGCGGCAAACGCCCGGCCTGACAAAAGCCAGACCGGGCGTTGCGTTTAGAGTCCGTACGCTGCGCGGGGCATTTGCATGCCCACACGCCGCGTGGCTCCGGAAGTGCGCGAGTTAGAGGCTGCGAGCAACCTGAACCTTCTCGAAGACTTCGATCTTGTCGCCAACCTTGACGTCGTTGTAGCTCTTGACGCCGATACCGCATTCCATGCCGGCACGTACTTCGGAAGCGTCATCCTTGAAGCGGCGCAGGGATTCCAGCTCGCCTTCGAAGATAACGATGTCTTCACGCAGTACACGGATTGGACGGTTACGGTACACGGTGCCTTCAACCACCATGCAACCGGCGATCGCGCCGAATTTCGGCGAGCGGAACACGTCACGAACTTCGGCGATACCCAGGATGTTCTCCCGGACGTCGCTGCCAAGCATGCCGGTGAGGGCTTTCTTGACGTCTTCGATGATGTCGTAGATGACGTTGTAGTAACGCATGTCCAGGCCTTCCTGCTCGACGATCTTGCGAGCGCCGGCATCGGCACGCACGTTGAAGCCGAACAGTACAGCGTTGGAAGCCAGTGCCAGGTTGGCGTCGGACTCGGTGATACCACCGACACCGCCACCGACAACGCGCACTTGCACTTCGTCGTTACCCAGGCCGTTCAGGGCGCCGTTCAACGCTTCGAGGGAACCACGTACGTCAGATTTGAGGACGATGTTAAGCGTCTTCTTCTCTTCCTGGCCCATGTTCTCAAAGATGTTTTCCAGCTTGCCGGCGTGAGCACGGGCCAGCTTGACTTCGCGGAACTTGCCTTGACGGAACAGAGCCACTTCACGGGCTTTCTTCTCGTCGGCTACCACGCTCATCTCGTCACCAGCGTCCGGAGTACCGTCCAGGCCGAGGATCTCGACTGGGATAGCAGGACCTGCTTCCTTGATTGGCTTGCCGTTCTCGTCGAGCATGGCACGTACACGGCCGTAGTTCGAACCGACCAGGACCATGTCGCCTTGGCGCAGGGTACCGTCTTGAACCAGGACGGTTGCAACCGGGCCACGGCCCTTGTCGAGGCGCGATTCAACCACGACACCACGGCCAGGAGCCGATGGCGTAGCGGTCAGTTCCAGCACTTCGGCTTGCAACAGAACGGCTTCGAGCAGTTCGTCAACGCCGGTACCCATCTTCGCAGAGACCGGTACGAATGGAGTGTCGCCACCCCACTCTTCGGAAGTCACGCCGTGAACCGACAGTTCGCTACGGATGCGATCGAGATCGGCGCCCGGCTTGTCGATTTTGTTCACTGCAACCACCAGAGGAACGCCAGCCGCCTGAGCGTGCTGAACAGCCTCGATGGTTTGTGGCATTACGCCGTCGTCCGCCGCAACCACCAGGATCACGATGTCGGTCGCCTTGGCACCACGGGCACGCATTGCGGTAAACGCGGCGTGGCCTGGGGTATCGAGGAACGTCACCATGCCACGGTCGGTTTCAACGTGGTATGCGCCGATGTGCTGGGTGATACCACCGGCTTCGCCAGCAGCAACCTTGGCACGACGGATGTAGTCGAGCAGGGAAGTCTTACCGTGGTCAACGTGGCCCATTACGGTCACGACTGGCGCACGAGATACTGCTTCACCTTCAAACTTCAGGGACTCGGCCAGGGAATCTTCCAGGGCGGTGTCGCTGACCAGGGTCACTTTGTGGCCCAGCTCTTCAGCAACCAGTTGAGCAGTTTCCTGATCCAGTACCTGGTTGATGGTGGCCGGGGTGCCCAGCTTGAACATGAACTTGATGATTTCAGCAGCCTTGACCGACATCTGCTGAGCGAGGTCGCCAACAGTGATGGTCTCGCCGATCTTCACTTCACGCACGACAGGACCGGTTGGGCTCTGGAAACCGTGGGCGTTGCGTTTTTTCAGCTTGGCCTTGCCGCGACCACCACGACGGAAGCCATCGCTTTCTTCGTCGGTAGTACGTGGGGCAACGCGTGGAGCAGGCGCTTTCTCTTTGACCGAAGCACGATGCGGAGCGTTTTTGCGCTCGCCATCGCCACCACCACCGCGACGATTGTTATCGTCAGCACGTGGCTTGTCCGGACGACGAGGTTCGTCGCGTTTGCGAGCGTCGGCAGCAGGGGCTGGCGCAGGGGCAACCGGAGCGGCCTCACGTACAGCTTCTACTGGCGCGCTAGGCGCGGCGACCGCTTCAGTGGCAGCAGGTTGCGCAGCAGCAGGCTGGCGACGCGCTTCTTCTTCGGCGCGACGCTTGGCTTCTTCTTCAGCCTTCTGACGAGCAGCATTTTCTACTGCGCGACGTTCTTCCAGTTCGCGTTTGCGCTCGGCTTCGATTTCTTCCGGGCTGCGTTGTACGAAGACTTTCTTCTTGCGTACTTCAACACTGATGCTCTTGCTACCAGCGACACGCAGGGTGCTGGTGGTTTTGCGCTGCAATGTAATCTTGCGCGGTTCTTCCACTTTCGCCTTGTGGCTGCTCTTCAAGTGAGTCAGCAAAGACTGCTTCTCACTGTCGCTCACACCTTCATCGGCGGCGGTGTGCGGCAGACCTGCCTCACGCATCTGCTGCAACAGGCGCTCTACCGGTGTTTTGACCTCATCGGCCAGTTGTTTCACCGTGACTTGCGTCATGCACTTCTCTCCTCAGGCCGCGCCTAGTTACTCGAACCAATGGGCTCGGGCGGCCATGATCAACTTGCCGGCACGATCATCGTCAATGCCGTCGATGTCGAGCAGATCGTCAATAGACTGCTCGGCCAGGTCTTCGCGGGTAATTACGCCGCGCACCGCCAGTTCCATCGCCAAATCCTTGTCCATACCCTCAAGCGAGAGCAGGTCTTCGGCCGGATGGGCGTCTGCCAGCTTTTCCTCAGTAGCGATGGCTTTAGTCAACAAACGATCCTTGGCCCGAGCGCGAAGCTCGTTGACGATGTCTTCGTCAAAGCCGTCGATGTTGAGCATTTCTTCCAACGGTACGTAGGCAATCTCTTCCAGGCTGGTGAAGCCTTCATCTACCAGCACCTGTGCCAGCTCTTCGTCGACTTCCAGCTCGTCGATGAAGTTGCGCAGGATGTCACCGGTTTCAGCTTGCTGCTTAGCCTGGATGTCCGATTCGGTCATCACGTTCAGGGTCCAGCCGGTCAGTTGGCTGGCCAGACGCACGTTCTGACCACCACGACCAATGGCCTGAGCCAGATTGTCTGCGCCAACGGCGATGTCCATGGCATGGGCATCTTCGTCAACGATAATTGCCGCCACTTCAGCGGGCGACATGGCGTTGATCACGAACTGCGCCGGGTTGTCGTCCCACAGGACGATGTCCACACGCTCACCGCCCAATTCGCCCGACACTGCCTGGACGCGCGAACCGCGCATACCGATGCAGGCGCCTTGCGGGTCGATGCGTTTGTCCTTGGAGCGGACCGCGATCTTGGCGCGCGAACCCGGGTCGCGGGACGCAGCCATGACTTCGATCAGGCCTTCGGCGATTTCCGGCACTTCGATACGGAACAGCTCGATCAGCATTTCCGGCGCGGTACGCGACAGGATCAACTGAGGGCCACGGTTTTCGGTGCGGATTTCCTTGAGCAGCGCACGCAGACGCACGCCGACACGGAAGGTTTCGCGGGAGATGATGTCCTCGCGGGCCAGCAACGCTTCGGCGTTGTTGCCCAGGTCGACGATCACGTTGTCGCGGGTGACTTTTTTCACGGTGCCGGAGATGATTTCACCCAGGCGCTCGCGATAGGCGTCAACGACTTGAGCGCGCTCGGCTTCGCGAACCTTCTGCACAATGACCTGCTTGGCGGTCTGTGCAGCAATACGGCCGAATTCGATCGATTCGATCTTTTCTTCAACGACATCACCGACCTTGGCGCCAGGGTGCGTTTGCGCAACCTTGCTCGGCCAGGTTTCGATGGCCGGATCATCAAGATCGGCTTCTTCGACGACCGTCCAGCGACGGAAAGTCTCATAGGCACCGGTGTGGCGGTTGATTTCCACACGCAGATCAACTTCGTCTTCAAAACGCTTTTTGGTAGCAGTGGCCAGAGCCAGCTCCAGCGCTTCAAAAATCACGTTTGCCGGTACGCCCTTTTCATTGGATACCGACTCAACAACCAGCAGTACTTCTTTGCTCATCGTACGCCTCGCCTTTCGCAAGCCATTGGATCCGCGGGATCCGCGTCTCAGTCAAAACTGGGAATAATGTTGGCCTTGTCGATCATATCGATCGGCAACAGGAACTCATGGTCGTCTACCTGCACCACGACATCCTGTTCTTCTACACCGCGCAGAAGGCCCTGAAAGTTGCGTCGCCCTTCAAAGGGAGATCGCAGCCTGATCTTCACTTGTTCACCGGCAAATTTTGCAAACTGATCAATAGTGAACAGTGGGCGTTCCATGCCTGGCGAGGAAACTTCGAGGGTGTATTCAACGGAAATTGGATCTTCAACATCCAGGACACCGCTGATCTGACGGCTGACAATGGCACAATCGTCCACCAGCACGCCGCCCTCTTTATCGATATAAACGCGCAACATTGAGTGGCGACCTTGAGCCGAAAACTCAATACCCCAGCATTCATAGCCTAGGGCCACGACCACCGGGGCCAACAAGGCCTGCAACTCTTCTAGCTTGCTCGACACCTGAACCCCCTCGTGCATGTATGTGCATGCTGTGCAAAATAAAAAAATGGGCGAAACGCCCATCCTTGAAACGCCGTCGAACAACGGCGTTGAAAGTGTCCAGCTAACAAAAAGCCCCTTAAAAGGGGCTCCGCTAAAACTGGTTGCGGGGGCCGGATTTGAACCGACGACCTTCGGGTTATGAGCCCGACGAGCTACCAGACTGCTCCACCCCGCGACAAAGCTGGGGCGGAAGTATACGACCGATCCCTTACAGGGTCAATGTAACCTTCCACCTACAAGAAAGCCCGCAACTGCGGGCTCTCCTGATAATTGGTACCGAGAAGGGGACTCGAACCCCTACACCCTATGGGCACAACCACCTCAAGGTTGCGTGTCTACCAATTCCACCACCTCGGCAATACAGCGTTTACAACCCTTCTTACTTTTGCTCTTGAGCTGGAGGTACGTCAGTCGCTGGAGTAGCCGACTTTTGCTCTTGAAGCACCGGGACATCATCAGAAGCCGGTTTTGCTTTTGGCACTTCCAACACTGCTGGGTTTGGCAAACCTACTTGAGTCAGCACATGAGCTTTCTCTTTAGCAAAGTAACCTAACCCTAAGCTGGTTATGAAGAAACCTGCGGCAAGTATAGCAGTAAACTTACTAAGAAAGGTAGAGGAACCTTGGCTTCCGAACACAGTATTTGAAGCACCTGCACCGAAAGACGCACCAGCATCCGCACCTTTACCCTGTTGCAACAAAACCAGGGCAACTACGCCCAGGGCAGCCAACAGATGAAAAACGACTACGACTGTTTCCAGCATTTTTTCAGTTTCCCGCGGCGCGACAGATCGCACCGAACTCATCTGCATTCAGGGAAGCTCCACCAATGAGCCCCCCATCGATATCCGGCATGCCGAACAGTTCGACCGCATTGGCCGCCTTCACGCTGCCGCCGTATAGAAGCCGCACACCTTGCGCGACCTCAGAATTCTCTGCCGCCAACTGTGCGCGGATGGCTGCATGCACATCCTGCGCCTGTTGCGGTGTAGCAGTCAGCCCGGTACCAATGGCCCAGACCGGCTCGTAAGCGATTACTGCCTTTGCAAACGCACCAACACCCAGCTCCTCGATGATGCTGCCCAGCTGACGCGAGACAACTTCAAGAGTCTTGCCCGATTCGCGCTCTGCAAGGGTCTCCCCTACGCACAACACTGGAATCAAGCCACAAGCCTGTGCCGCTGCGAACTTGCGATTGAGTGTCCCATCACGCTCGCCCATCATCTGACGGCGCTCGGAGTGCCCAACGAGCACATAGGAACAACCCGCATCAACCAGCTGACTCGGCGAAATTTCACCAGTCAACGCACCTTGCATCGGCTCCACCGCAGAGTTCTGCGCGCCGACCTGGATCGACTTGCCTTTCAAGCCATCAACCACTTGGTTGATATGCAAGCAAGGTGGAAAAACCGCGACATCAACACCGCTTGGCAAGGCCAAGTGACGAAGGCCGTTGATCAGCTCAGCGACACTGGCGCGGGTACCGTGCATCTTCCAGTTACCAGCTACCATAGTGCGACGCATGCTGTACCTCGTCGGTCAAAGTGGGCGCAGATGTTACCCAACCACATCATCACTGGCAAGCCGAATTCAGGCGCAAACTTCAGTTACCAGTTTTGCCAGGTCTTCGGCATGGCCGCGAACCTGTATTTCGTCATCACCTTCGACCATGACACGCACCAAAGGCTCTGTGCCGGACTTGCGCAACAGCACCCGCCCACGCCCCGCCATTGCCAGGGTCACGCGCTCGCAGGCCTCTTTGACAGCCGGATGCTCGATCGGATTTTCACCGCCCGCAAAGCGCACATTGAGCAGCACTTGAGGACACTTGCGCAGCGCCTGACGGGCCTGGGCAAGGCTTTCTTCACGACGACGCAAGGACAACAGCACCTGCAGCGCGGCAATAATGGCATCGCCCGTTGTGGTGTGATGGAAGCACACGACGTGCCCGGAGTTTTCACCCCCCACCTGCCAGTTGCGCTCCAACAGTTCTGCGATCACATAACGGTCGCCCACATTCGCGCGAACGAAAGGAATACCTAAATCCGCCAGGGCCAGTTCCAGCCCAAGATTGCTCATCAGCGTACCCACGACACCGCCTTGCAGCTTGCCACGCTCATGCAGGTCGCGGGCAATGATGAACAACAGCTCATCACCATCGACCACAGCACCGGTGTGATCAACCATCAGCACGCGATCGCCATCACCATCGAAGGCAATACCAAGGTCCGCATGCTCAGCCAGCACGGCCGCCTGCAGTTGCTCTGTATGGGTGGAGCCACAGTTTTCGTTGATGTTCAAACCATTCGGCTGAGCCGACAGCACCGTCACATCGGCGCCCAGCTCCTTGAACACACTCGGCGCAACCTTGTAGGTGGCGCCGTGAGCGCAATCGACAACAATTTTCAGACCGGCAAAATTGGTGCTGGTCGGCACGCTGCTCTTGCAGAACTCGATGTAGCGGCCGGAAGCGTCATTGATGCGCGACACCTTGCCCAGCTTGCTGGAGTCCACCACCGTCATTGGCGCATCCAGCAACTCTTCGATCATCAACTCGATCTCGTCCGGCAGCTTGGTGCCCTGGCCCGAGAAGAACTTGATGCCATTGTCATCATGAGGGTTGTGCGAGGCACTGATTACGATACCGGCTTCAGCATGAAAGGTACGCGTCAGGTAAGCGATCGCCGGCGTTGGCATTGGGCCAAGCAGCATTACATCAGCACCGGCAGCGGACAAACCGGCCTCCAGCGCAGATTCAAACATGTACCCCGAAATACGGGTGTCCTTGCCCACCAGGATACGGCATGCACCCATGCTTCGGAACGCCATGCCTGCCGCCCAACCCAGCTTGAGCATGAAATCTGGAGTAATAGGAAACTCGCCGACCCGACCACGGATACCGTCGGTGCCAAAGTATTTTTTAGTCATAAGTGCTCCATCATTCTTATTCGGCTGATTCTACAGCGGCAATCATACGCACCACGTCCACAGTCTCCGCGACATCATGCACACGCAAGATACGCGCGCCCTTGGTCACCGCCAGCGCCGCCAGCGCAAGGCCGCCATACAGTCGCTCACCCACCGGACGGTTCAAGGCCAGCCCTATCATGCTCTTGCGCGAAACACCGACCAACAAGGGCCGACCAAGGGCATGCAAGGAATCCATATGCTTGAACAGGCTTAAATTGTGTTGCAGGGTCTTGGCGAAACCAAATCCCGGATCAAGGATGATCTTTTCCGCAGGAATTCCGACCGCAGCGCACTGCTCGACCCGCTCCGCGAGAAAGCCACTCACCTCACCCACAAGGTCATCATAGTGCGGGCTGTCTTGCATATTTCCGGGCTCGCCCAGCATGTGCATCAGGCATACCGGCAACCCGGTCGCCGCAGCTGCATCCAAGGCACCCTCGCGCTGGAGGGAACGCACATCATTGATCAACCCGGCACCCAGGCGCGCAGCCTCGCGCATTACGGCTGGTGTTGAAGTATCAACCGAAATGATCACGTCCAGCTCGCGAGCAATGCGCTCGACGATAGGCGCCACCCGCTCCAGCTCCTCCAAAGGAGAGACCACGCGGGCGCCGGGACGAGTCGACTCACCACCGACATCGATCAATGTCGCGCCAGCCGCCACCATCGCCTCGGCATGACGCAACGCTGCATCAAGCTGGCTGAAACGGCCGCCATCGGAAAAGGAATCGGGGGTTACATTAAGAATGCCCATGACATGCGTATGGGCCAAATCAAGAACCCGATTGCCGCAAGGCAACCGGGTGGAGGACAACACAGAAGTCATTTCAAGCCTTAGTGGTCAGCTGCCGGGCCGCCGATCGGGTTTTCAGGGCGTTCGTTCTGAACCACTGGCGGGGTGCCAGAAGTGCCCGAACCGCCTTCCCAATCGCGAGGCTCACGAGGTGCGCGCCCCGCCATGATGTCGTCGATCTGATCGGCATCAATGGTCTCGTACTTCATCAGCGCATCCGCCATGGCATCCAGCTTGTCGCGGTTGTCAGTCAGGATCTGCTTGGCCGTGCCGTAGCACTGGTCAATGATGCTGCGTACTTCGGAGTCAATCAGCTTGGCTGTCTCGCCGGAGAAACTGGCGTTTTGACCGCCACCACCACGGCCCAGGAACACTTCGCCTTCTTCTTCGGCGTACATCAATGGGCCTAGTTTTTCCGACAGGCCCCACTTGGTGACCATGTTCCGGGCAATCTGGCTGGCACGCATGATGTCGTTGGAAGCGCCGGTAGTGACACCGTCGAAGCCCAAGGTCATCTCTTCTGCAATACGACCACCGTACAGCGAGCAGATCTGGCTGATCAGCGCCCGCTTGGAGAGGCTGTAGCGATCCTCTTCCGGCAGGAACATGGTGACACCCAGTGCCCGACCACGAGGAATGATCGACACTTTGTAGACCGGGTCATGCTCAGGCACGACGCGACCGACAATGGCGTGACCGGCTTCGTGGTAAGCCGTGTTCTGCTTTTCTTTCTCGGACATGACCATGGACTTGCGCTCGGCGCCCATCATGATCTTGTCTTTCGCCAGTTCGAACTCTTTCATCTCGACGATACGCTTGCCGGTACGGGCAGCGAACAACGAAGCCTCGTTGACCAGGTTGGCCAGGTCGGCACCGGAGAAGCCCGGAGTACCCCGTGCGATCACGGCCGGAGCCACGTCATCACCCATCGGCACTTTGCGCATGTGTACTTTCAGGATCTGCTCACGACCACGGATGTCCGGCAAGCCCACCACAACCTGACGGTCGAAGCGGCCTGGACGCAGCAACGCAGGGTCCAATACGTCCGGACGGTTGGTTGCAGCGATGACGATGATGCCGTCATTCATTTCAAAGCCGTCCATCTCAACCAGCAACTGGTTAAGGGTTTGCTCACGCTCGTCATGACCGCCGCCCATGCCGGCGCCACGATGGCGACCAACGGCGTCGATTTCATCGATGAAGATGATGCACGGCGCGTGTTTCTTGGCCTGCTCGAACATGTCGCGAACGCGGCTTGCACCGACACCCACGAACATCTCGACGAAGTCAGAACCGGAAATGGTGAAGAAAGGCACCTTGGCCTCGCCCGCAATGGCCTTGGCCAGCAGGGTCTTACCGGTACCTGGCGGGCCCACCATCAGCACACCGCGAGGAATGCGGCCGCCCAGACGCTGGAATTTGCCCGGATCACGCAGGAACTCAACCAGTTCGCCGACTTCTTCCTTGGCTTCATCGCAACCTGCGACGTCAGCCAGAGTGGTCTTCACCTGGTCTTCGGACAGCAGGCGCGCCTTGCTCTTGCCGAAGCTCATCGGCCCGCCCTTGCCCCCCGCGCCACCTTGCATCTGGCGCATGAAGAACATGAACACGGCGATGATCACCAGGATCGGGAAGCTGGCTACCAGCAATTGGGTCCAGATGCTTTGCTGCTCAGGCTGCTTGCCTTCGACAACCACGTGGTTATCCACCAGGTCGCCGATCAGACCGTTGTCCTGAATGGCCGGACGAATGGTCTTGAAGCTGTCGCCATCGTTGCGCTTGCCGGTGATCACGTAGCCATCAACCGCTACGCGCTCGACCTTGCCATCCTTAACTTGCTGGATGAAGTCGGAATAGTTGAGGGTCTGCGGCTCGTTAGGGCTGGAGAAGTTGTTCATCACCGTCACCAGGACAGCCGCGATGATCAACCACAGGATCAGATTCTTTGCCATATCGTTCAATTAACTACCCTCTGAAGCAAGCTCCGCTACTGGCGCGCGCTTCGCATGATATTCACCGGCCTAACTTACTACATTACCTACAACTCTGGCAGGCGCCGTCTGTAACCCTTTGTGAAACTTTGACTACACAATATTCGTAAAGCTTCGTGACGAAAGCGATATAAAAAAACCTATCGACTCCCTTCAAACCTTTAAAGACGCTCATCGCTGGCGGCGCCTTCAATGCCACGGAACCCCCGCGCCAATAGGTATTGCTCGCGAGACCGGTCCCGGGAAGAGTCCGGCTTGCGCATCTGTACCTTGTCAAACAGCTTGCGGATGTTCTTGTGGTACTCGTCGAAGCCTTCACCCTGGAAGACCTTGACCAGAAAATCACCACCCGGGCGCAATACCCGCCCGGCCAGATCCAGTGCCAACTCGCACAGGAACATGGCTCGCGGCATATCAACAGCCGGTAATCCACTCATATTGGGGGCCATGTCGGAAATCACAAGGTCTACCTGCGAATTTCCCACAGCTTCCAGGATCTCGGCCAATACGGCGTCCTGGGTAAAGTCGCCATGCACGAAGGTCACGTCAGGGATGCTGTCCATCTCAAGGATGTCGGACGCAATCAACCGGCCTTGCCCACCAATCAGACGACTGGCCACCTGGGACCAGCCACCCGGGGCGGCGCCCAGGTCGATCACGCTCATGCCGGGGCGAAACAATTTGTCCTTGTCCTGGAGCTCCAGCAGCTTGTAGCTGGCCCGGGAACGGTAACCGTCCTTCTGCGCCTTTTTGACGTAAGGATCGTTGAAATGCTCTTGCAGCCACTTAAGGCTAGTTTTGGAACGGGCCACGGGCCACCTCGAAAATAAAACGGGTCGTGATTAACTGGGCGGTCCCGGACTCCCTCGGGTAAACTGGCCGCCGCTTTTTACAAGATCAGACGCAGGGGTCAGATTATGCCGCTCACTCAAGAGCAGAAGAAACAGTACAAATCCATTGGCCACCATCTGAAACCAGTTCTGATTGTGGCAGACAACGGTTTGACTGAAGGTGTGTTAGCCGAATTCGAACGCGCGCTGAACGATCACGAACTGATCAAGATCAAGGTCAACATCCTCGACCGCGAGGCGCGCCTGGCTGCCATTGCAGAACTGTGCAAGGTTGGCAAAGCGGACCTGGTCCAGGTCATCGGCAAGATGGCGCTGCTGTATCGCAAGAACTTCAGCGTCAACAAGCAACTGTCGAACGTTCATCGCTTCAAATGATTCAAAGGGTCACGGGCGCGCTTCGCGTGCCCCGCCACTCCACCCGGGCGCCGGCTGTATAACCAGCACCAGGCCGGAAAACCCTAGCACAAGATAGCTGAATAGCTGCCAGCGCAACGCTTCCGGCAACCATACATGCACCGCGCAAAACATTGCACATGCATACAGCGCCATCAACAGCAGTTGGCCGCGAATATCCCGCCACAAACTCCCCAGGCCTTCAGCCTTGATCAGCACCAGCGCCTGGAGAATCACGCACGCCGCCGCAAAACCCACCAGCAGCGCACTCAGTAGTCCGTCGATCTCATCGATCAGCAATGGCGCCAGGCCAATCAGGCCCAACGCTGGTAAAACACCAATATGCAGCAGCCATAGGCCACCCACCCAAAGCATCTGGGTGAGTTGCCACAGCATGGCGCCCGCACGAAGCGGGCGCCGCCTTTCAGACGTGACGAACTTCAACAATCTCGTACTCGGTCACGCCGCCAGGCGTCTTGACGGTCACCACATCACCCTCTTCCTTGGCAATCAAGGCGCGGGCCAGTGGCGAACCGACGGAGATTTTGCCGAGTTTAAAGTCAGCTTCGTCTTCGCCCACGATGTGGTAAACCACGCTTTCGTCAGTTTCAACGTTGGCGATTTCCACGGTCGTACCGAAAATCACCTTACCGGTCTTCGGAATCGTCGTCACGTCGATGACCACCGAGTTCTGCAGACGGCCTTCGATGTCACGGATACGCGCTTCGACCATACCTTGCTGCTCGCGAGCAGCGTGGTATTCGGCGTTTTCCTTGAGGTCACCCAGCTCGCGGGCCGTACCGATGTCCTGGCTCAGCTTTGGACGTACGACCTTGGTCAGATGGGCGTGCTCCTCTTCCAGGGCCTTGAAGCCCTGGACGGTCATTGGGTATTTGGTCATGCCTTCAATCCTGCGTGTAGATCCTGCAAGCGACGCACGGTCTTTTCCGGACCGAACTTGAGCGCTTCGCAGATGGCTTCGCCAGCAGCAATGGTGGTGGTGCAGTAGATCTTGTGCTGCAAGGCGTTACGACGGATGGAGTACGAGTCCGCGATCGACTGGCGACCTTCGGTGGTGTTGATGATCAGAGTGACTTCGTCATTCTTGATCATGTCGACCACGTGCGGACGGCCTTCCGTCACCTTGTTCACGCGACGCACTTTCAGGCCGGCAGCTTCGATCAGCTTGGCGGTCCCGGCGGTGGCCACGACTTCGAAGCCCAAGTTGATCAGATCACGGGCCACACCTGCAACCAGCGGCTTGTCATCGTCACGCACGCTGATGAAGGCCGTGCCGCCAGTCGGCAGCACTTCGCTGGCGCCCATCTGGGCCTTGGCGAACGCTTCACCGAAGGTATCACCCACCCCCATCACTTCACCGGTGGACTTCATCTCTGGGCCCAGGATCGGGTCCACACCCGGGAATTTGGCGAATGGGAATACCGCCTCTTTCACGCTGTAGAAGTTAGGAATGATTTCCTTGGTGAAGCCGATTTCCTTCAGGGTCTTACCGGCCATCACGCGAGCAGCGATCATGGCCAGGGACACACCGATGCACTTGGAAACAAACGGCACGGTACGCGAAGCACGTGGGTTGACTTCGATGACGTAGATGTCTTCGCCTTGCAGCGCCAACTGTACATTCATCAGGCCGACCACGCCCAATTCCAGGGCCATTTTCTTGACCTGGTCGCGCATCACGTCCTGGATGTGCGCCGGCAGCGAGTACGGTGGCAGCGAGCACGCGGAGTCACCGGAGTGAACACCCGCCTGTTCGATATGCTGCATGATCGCGCCGATCACCACGTCGGTGCCGTCACAAACTGCGTCCACGTCCATCTCGATGGCGCAGTTGAGGAAGTGGTCCAGCAGCACCGGGCTGTCGTTGGACACTTTCACCGCGTCGCGCAGGTAACGCTTGAGCTCTTCTTCTTCGTAGACGATTTCCATCGCACGACCGCCCAGTACGTAGGACGGACGCACCACCAGCGGGTAGCCGATCTTGCTGGCTGCACGGATGGCTTCGTCTTCGCTGCGCACGGTGGCGTTTGGCGGCTGACGCAGGTTCAGGCGCTCAACCATCTGCTGGAAGCGCTCACGGTCTTCGGCACGGTCGATGGCGTCAGGGCTGGTGCCGATGATCGGCACGCCAGCGGCTTCCAGGGCGCGAGCCAATTTCAGCGGAGTTTGGCCGCCGTACTGGACGATTACGCCTTTTGGCTTCTCGACGCGCACGATTTCCAGTACGTCTTCCAGGGTCACTGGCTCGAAGTACAGGCGATCGGAGGTGTCGTAGTCGGTGGAAACGGTTTCCGGGTTGCAGTTGACCATGATGGTCTCGTACCCGTCTTCGCGCAGTGCGAGGGCGGCGTGTACGCAGCAGTAGTCAAACTCGATACCTTGGCCGATACGGTTAGGACCGCCACCCAGGATCATGATCTTGTCGCGACCCGACGGCGCTGCTTCGCACTCTTCCTCGTAGGTGGAGTACAGGTAGGCGGTGTCGGTGGAGAACTCGGCGGCGCAAGTGTCAACGCGCTTGTAGACCGGGAAGATCTCCAGCTTGTGGCGATGGGTACGCAGGTTCTTCTCGGTCACACCCAGCAACTTGGCCAGACGCTGGTCGGAGAAGCCTTTGCGCTTGAGGCGGAACATCATGTCGCGGTCGATGCTGGCCAGACCCAGGGTCTTGACCTTCTCTTCTTCCTTGATCAGATCTTCGATCTGCACCAGGAACCACGGATCGATCATGTTCATGCCGAAGATGTCTTCGACGGTCATGCCCGCACGGAAGGCGTCAGCGACATACCAGATACGCTCGGCGCCCGGCACGGTCAGCTCGCGCTTGAGCACGCTCATGCTTTCCGGGTTGGCCAGGTCGAGTTTCTCGTCCAGGCCGCAAACGCCCACTTCCAGGCCACGCAGGGCTTTCTGCAGGGATTCCTGGAAGGTACGGCCGATGGCCATGACTTCACCCACCGACTTCATTTGAGTGGTCAGGCGGGCGTCAGCCTTGGCGAATTTCTCGAAGGCAAAACGTGGCAGCTTGGTGACGACGTAGTCGATGGACGGCTCGAAGGACGCCGGGGTCTTGCCACCGGTGATGTCGTTCGACAGCTCGTCCAGGGTGTAACCCACCGCCAGCTTGGCTGCGACCTTGGCGATCGGGAAGCCAGTGGCTTTCGAAGCCAGGGCCGACGAACGGGAAACCCGTGGGTTCATCTCGATCACGACCATACGGCCGGTGTTCGGGCAAATACCGAACTGGACGTTGGAACCGCCGGTTTCCACGCCGATCTCGCGCAGCACCGCCAGGGAGGCGTTACGCAGGATCTGGTATTCCTTGTCAGTCAGGGTCTGCGCTGGAGCCACGGTGATGGAGTCACCAGTGTGCACACCCATCGGGTCGAAGTTTTCGATGGAGCAGACGATGATGCAGTTGTCCTTCTTATCGCGGACAACCTCCATCTCGTACTCTTTCCAGCCGATCAGGGATTCGTCGATCAGCAGCTCTTTGGTCGGCGACAGGTCCAGGCCACGGGCGCAGATTTCTTCGAACTCTTCACGGTTGTAAGCGATACCGCCACCGGTGCCGCCCATGGTGAAGGACGGACGGATAATGCACGGGAAGCCCAGGGTCTCGAGGACCGCGTTGGCTTCTTCCATGCTGTGGGCGATACCGGAACGCGGGCACGCCAGGCCGATGGACTTCATGGCCTTGTCGAAACGCGAACGGTCTTCAGCCTTGTCGATGGTGTCGGCGTTGGCACCGATCATCTCTACGCCGAACTTTTCCAGGACGCCTTCGCGCTCCAGGTCCAGGGCGCAGTTCAGAGCAGTCTGGCCGCCCATGGTTGGCAGCAATGCGTCCGGACGCTCTTTCTCGATGATCTTGGCAACGGTCTGCCACTTGATCGGCTCGATGTAGGTGGCGTCGGCCATGGCCGGGTCGGTCATGATGGTGGCCGGGTTGGAGTTCACCAGGATGACGCGGTAGCCCTCTTCGCGCAGGGCTTTACAGGCCTGGGCGCCGGAGTAGTCGAATTCGCAGGCCTGGCCGATCACGATCGGGCCAGCGCCGAGAATCAGGATGCTTTTTATGTCTGTACGTTTTGGCATGGGTTTGTCACTCAAATCCGCAGGTCAGTCGGCAAGCCGTCTTGAACAATCTTTGAAGAGCCTGCGGGGGCCACCGATGCTCGGGGCCGCCCGCAGACCACTTACTCAGCGTCGCTTGGCCATCTCATTGATGAAACGGTCGAACAGCGGCGCTACGTCGTTCGGGCCCGGGCTTGCTTCAGGGTGGCCCTGGAAGCTGAACGCGCTCTTGTCGGTGCGCTCGATGCCTTGCAGGGAGCCGTCGAACAGCGACTTGTGAATCGCACGAACGTTGCTCGGCAAGGTCGCTTCATCTACCGCAAAACCGTGGTTCTGGCTGGTGATCATCACAACGCCGGTATCCAGGTCCTGCACAGGGTGGTTGGCACCGTGGTGGCCGTGGCCCATTTTCAGGGTCTTGGCGCCGGAAGCCAGGGCCAGCAGTTGGTGACCAAGGCAGATGCCGAATACCGGAATCTCGGTTTCCAGTACGTCCTTGATGGCCTGGATGGCGTAGTCGCATGGCTCAGGATCGCCTGGGCCGTTAGACAGGAACACGCCGTCTGGCTGCAGAGCGAGTACGTCGCTGGCTGGGGTCTGCGCTGGCACTACGGTCACGCGGCAACCGCGCTCGACCAGCATGCGCAGGATGTTGTACTTGACGCCGTAGTCGTAGGCCACCACGTGGTAAGGCAGGTCTGCGGCTTCGATGGTCGCGTGGCTGTCGGTTTTCAAGTCCCAGACAGTGGAGCGCCACTCATACTTCTCTTTAACGCTGACAACTTTCGCCAGGTCCATGCCTTTCAGGCCAGGGAAACCTTGCGCTGCGGCGATCGCCGCCTCTTCGGAGATATTGTCACCGACCATGATGCAGCCGTTCTGCGAACCTTTTTCACGCAGGATGCGCGTGAGGCGGCGCGTATCGATACCAGCGATCGCCACAACGTTGTTGGCTTTCAGGTAATCGGACAGCGACATCGTGTTACGCCAGTTGCTCGCAACCAGTGGCAGGTCACGAATCACCAGACCGGCCGACCAGACACGATCAGACTCGACGTCTTCCGGTGTAGTACCGGTGTTGCCGATGTGCGGATAGGTCAGGGTAACGATCTGCTGGGCGTAGGAAGGATCGGTAAGGATTTCCTGATAGCCGGTCATGGCAGTGTTAAACACTACCTCTCCAACGGTTTGACCGTCGGCTCCAATGGCTTCGCCGCGAAAAATGCTGCCATCAGCAAGGGCGAGTATGGCTGGCTTAGTCAAGAAGACCTCCCGTAAATAAAGCCTGAAAGGGCGATCGCAGGTTGTAAAAAAGCGGAGTGACGTATGGACACGTCACCCCGCTTGTTCACTGAATTATTCTGCGCGCTTTTAGTGGACACACTAAAGCTGTAGCTTACAGAAAAAGGCTTTTTTGGTCCACCGCTAATGAGCCTTAAAGGCAGGGGAATGCGACAGGACGTCGCTTAGCGGGTAAAAACGGGGCCTAAGCATAAGCTTGAGGCCCCGTTTTAGCTACTGATTAGTGCAGATCCAGCACATCGCGCATGTCGTACAGGCCAGGCTCGCGACCCTCCAGCCAAAGCGCGGCACGGACCGCCCCCTTGGCAAAGGTCATACGACTGGAAGCCTTGTGCGTGATCTCCAGTCGCTCACCTTCTGTGGCGAACAACACGGTGTGATCACCCACCACATCGCCACCGCGCACGGTCGCAAAGCCAATAGTGTCACGCGCACGCGCACCGGTATGACCTTCACGACCATACACCGCCACCTTTGACAGGTCGCGACCCAACGCATCGGCAATCGCCTCACCCATGCGCAGCGCAGTGCCCGACGGCGCATCGATCTTGTGACGGTGATGAGTCTCGATGATCTCGATATCCGCCTCATCACCCAGCACGCGAGCTGCCAGATCCAGCAACTTGAGCGACAGGTTCACACCCACGCTGAAGTTGGCCGCAAAGACGACAGGAATATCCTTGCCCGCCTCCACCAGCAACTGCTTCTGCTCAACCGTCAATCCGGTAGTACCGATCACCATGGCCTTGCCCGCCTTGCGGCAGAACGCCAGGTTTTTCAGCATCACCTCCGGCAAAGTGAAGTCGATCAGCACGTCGAACTCATCAGCCACCTGCTCCAGGTTGCCCGACAGCGAAACACCGATGCGCCCCAGCGAAGCCAGCTCACCCGCGTCCGCGCCGATCAACGTGCTGCCAGGGCGAACGATCGCCGCCGTCAGCCCGGAGGCCGGCGAGCGCTGCTGCACTGCCTCGACCAGCGTCTTGCCCATGCGCCCTGCAGCGCCCATCACGGCTATACGTCGCATACTCAATTCCTTACAGGTCGCCGAAGAAGCGCTTCACGCCATCGAAAAAGCCCGCGGTTTTCGGCGAGTGGGAGTCATCACCCTCCATCGAACCACGGAACTCTTCAAGCAGTTCGCGCTGACGACGATTCAGGTTGACCGGCGTTTCTACCGCCACGCGGCACATCAGGTCACCAGCACCGCCACCCCGCACCGGCGCAACGCCTTTACCACGAATGCGGAACTGCTTGCCGGTCTGGGTGCCTTCCGGAATCTTGAGCTTGACCCGACCATCCAGCGTCGGAATCTCCAGCTCGCCACCCAGGGCCGCATCGACAAAGCTGATCGGCACTTCGCAGAACAGGTGCTTGCCATCGCGCTGGAAGATCGAGTGCTCGCGCACATTGATCACCACATACAGGTCGCCCGTCGGGCCACCCTGGGTGCCCGCCTCGCCTTCACCCGACAGGCGAATGCGGTCACCGGTATCCACGCCCGCAGGCACTTTCACCGACAGCGTCTTGTACTCTTCTACGCGGCCTTCGCCGTGGCAGGAATCGCACGGATCGGAAATGATCTTGCCTTGGCCATGGCAACGCGGGCAGGTCTGCTGCACCGAGAAGAAGCCCTGCTGCATGCGCACCTGGCCGATACCGCCACACGTAGGGCAGGTGATCGGCGACGAGCCCTTCTTGGCACCCGAGCCATCACACGGCTTGCAGTTGATCAGTGTCGGCACACGGATATTGACGCTGGTGCCGCGCACGGCTTCTTCCAGGTTGAGTTCCAGAGTGTAGCGCAAGTCGCTGCCACGCTGGGCACCGCCACGCTGACCACCCCGGCCACCACCGAAAAAGTCGCTGAATACGTCGCCGAAAATATCGGAGAAGTTCTGACCACCAAAACCGGCACCGCCGCCACCCATGCTCGGGTCGACACCGGCGTGGCCATACTGATCGTAGGCCGCACGCTTGTTGGGATCAGACAGGCATTCGTAGGCCTCATTGGCCTCTTTGAACATTTCTTCGGATTCTTTGCTGTCCGGATTACGGTCCGGGTGGTGCTTCATCGCCAGGCGACGGTAAGCCTTCTTCAGGTCCGCCTCGCTGGAGCCGCGCTCCACACCCAACACTTCGTAATAGTCACGCTTTGCCATAAGTCTTTGCACTCTTAAGGACGTTCAGCCAGACCCTCCTGAGCCTTGCCAAACTCGTTGAGCCCCAATACAGGCCCGGACCCAACTCACGTCAATTCAACGATCCTGGTCATTACTACTTTTTAGCCAGGGACCCGGCCAAAAGTGCGGTATTTACTGCTCGGAAAGCAGGAGCATTCCCGATCACACCGCCAGCATCCGCACGTTGTCGCATGCTGTAAAAATTCGCATACCCCAGACACGCCAACGCGGGAGCAAGCTCCCGCGCGGCGACATCCTACCAGTCACCGCTTGATAGCGGTCAACCGGGCGACCAACTTACTTCTGGTCTTTGACTTCTTCGAACTCGGCATCGACAACGTCGTCGTGCTTGGCTTCAGGTTCTGCGTGCTGTGCAGCGCCTTCTGCCGGCTGGCCTTGCTCGGCGTACATCTTCTGAGCGACTGGCGCGGAGACTTTCGACAGTTCCTCAACCTTGGCTTCGATGGCAGCCTTGTCGTCGCCTTTGATAGCGGCTTCCAGGGCAACCACGGCAGCTTCGATCGCGGTCTTCTCTTCGGCAGTCACTTTGTCGCCAGCATCAGCGACCATTTTGCGCGTCGAGTGAACCAGGGCATCACCTTGGTTACGTGCACCGGCCAGCTCTGCGAACTTGGCGTCTGCATCGGCGTTGGCTTCAGCATCACGAATCATCTGTTGAATTTCTTCATCAGACAGACCGGAGTTGGCCTTGATGGTGATCTTCTGCTCTTTGCCAGTGGCCTTGTCCTTGGCACCTACGTGCAGGATGCCGTTGGCGTCGATGTCGAAGGTCACTTCGATCTGTGGCACACCACGTGGCGCTGGTGGAATCTCGGCCAGGTCGAACTTGCCCAGGGACTTGTTCTGAGCAGCCTGCTTACGCTCACCTTGCAGCACGTGAATGGTCACAGCGCCCTGGTTGTCGTCGGCAGTCGAGAACACTTGCGATTTCTTGGTAGGAATCGTGGTGTTTTTCTCGATCAGCGCAGTCATTACGCCACCCATGGTTTCGATACCCAGGGTCAGCGGGCTCACGTCCAGCAGCAGCACGTCTTTTACGTCACCGGCCAATACCGCGCCCTGGATGGCAGCACCCATGGCAACCGCTTCGTCCGGGTTCACGTCTTTACGTGCTTCCTTGCCGAAGAACTCGGTCACTTTCTGCTGTACCAGTGGCATACGGGTCTGACCGCCCACCAGAATCACGTCGTTGATGGAACCAACGTCGATACCGGCGTCTTTCAGCGCGATGCGGCAAGGTTCGATGGTGCGCTGAACCAGGTCTTCAACCAGTGCTTCCAACTTGGCGCGAGAGATCTTCACGTTCAAGTGCTTAGGACCGGTGGCATCTGCAGTGATGTACGGCAGGTTCACGTCGGTCGACATGCTCGAGGACAGCTCGATCTTGGCCTTCTCGGCAGCTTCTTTCAGACGCTGCATGGCCAGCGGATCACCCTTGAGGTTCATGCCGCTTTCTTTCTTGAATTCGTCAACGAGGTAGTCGATCAGACGAATGTCAAAGTCTTCACCACCCAGGAAGGTGTCACCGTTGGTGGCCAACACTTCGAACTGGTGCTCGCCGTCAACTTCAGCGATCTCGATGACCGACACGTCGAACGTACCGCCACCCAGGTCATAAACGATCACAGTGTGGTCGCCTTTGGCCTTGTCCATACCGTAAGCCAGAGCAGCTGCGGTGGGTTCGTTGATGATACGTTTTACGTCCAGGCCCGCGATGCGGCCGGCGTCTTTGGTCGCCTGGCGCTGGCTGTCGTTGAAGTAGGCCGGAACGGTGATCACCGCTTCGGTCACTGTTTCACCGAGGTAGTCTTCAGCCGTCTTCTTCATCTTTTTCAAGACTTCAGCCGAGATCTGCGGAGCAGACATCTTGTTGCCATTGACTTCAACCCAAGCGTCACCGTTGTCAGCCTTGGCGATTTTGTAAGGCACCATCTTGATGTCTTTCTGTACGACTTCTTCGTCGAACTTACGGCCGATCAGACGTTTTACCGCGTACAGGGTGTTGTGCGGGTTGGTCACAGCCTGGCGCTTGGCCGACTGACCAACCAGGATCTCGCCGTCATTTGCGTAAGCAATGATCGACGGCGTAGTACGCGCGCCTTCGGCGTTTTCGATAACTTTGGCTTTGCCGTTTTCCATGACGGAGACGCAGGAGTTGGTGGTCCCCAGGTCGATACCGATAATTTTGCCCATTATTTACTCTCCCGAAACTTGAATTTGGTTGCCGCAGCAGTGGTGGCTAACTGCGGTAGCACTTAAACGCTTGACTTATAGATGGGGGCCTTGCGGCGTATTTCAAGCCTGCTCATCAATAGAAGGCGAAACCGGTGCAGGAGCCTTGCTCACTACAACCATCGCCGGGCGCAGCAAGCGACCATTGAGCAGGTAACCCTTCTGGAACGTTTTGAGCACGCTGTTCGGCTCCAGGTCATGGCTTTCCTGCATGGCCATGGCCTGGTGATGCTCAGCGTTGAACGGCTCGCCGCCTTGTGGATCGATCGCTTCCAGCTGATAACGCTTCAGGGTGTCCTGGAACATTTTCAGGGTCAGTTCGATCCCTTCGCGCATCGGACGGATGTTTTCGTCGTCAGGGTTGGACAATTCAAGGCCACGCTCCAGGCTGTCGATGATCGGCAGCAAGTCATTGGCGAATTTTTCCAGCGCGAACTTGTGAGCCTTTTCTACATCCTGCTCGGCACGGCGGCGGACGTTCTGCAGATCAGCGGCAACACGCAAAGACTGATCCTGCGCAGCGGCCAATTGCTCTTCAAGCACTTGCACGCGGGTTGCCAGCTCATCGCCGACAGCCGAATTGGCGTCTGGAGTTTGCGTATCCTGCGTCTGTTCGTCAGCCATAGTTTTCTCCTTTCAAAATCATGCGCGAACTCGACTCGCGCTTCTGTTCCGGTATATGGGGCCACAATTTCCAGGTTCAAGGGTGCAGGCGTTACCAAAAGTCTTTCAGGTGCTCTGGATCAATTCCCGCGCTGTCATTCCTCGTCGCACTAAAAAACCAGGCCACTCAAGCAAATCGAGCTAAGCATCAGGATTGTCAGCCCCGAACAAAACACTGTATAAATAACCAGACCTAACACCTGGGAGCGGTCTTCATGCTCGTGCACCTGTCTGTACATAACTACGCCATCGTTGAACACCTGGATCTCGAACTGGATCGCGGGATGAGCGTAATCACAGGCGAGACCGGCGCCGGCAAGTCGATCATGCTCGATGCCCTGGGCCTTACCCTCGGCGACCGCGCCGACAGCGGCGTTGTGCGCCCTGGCGCCGACAAAGCCGATATCCTGGCCACGTTTGACCTGGCGGACATTCCCGAGGCAGAAGCCTGGCTGGCAGAACGCGACCTGAATATCGAAGGCCCTTGCATCCTGCGCCGGGTCATCACCGCTGAAGGGCGCTCTCGCGGCTACATCAATGGCACGCCCTGCCCCCTGGGCGACTTGAAATCCCTGGGTGAGCTGCTGATCGATATTCACAGCCAGCACGAACACCAATCCCTACTAAAGACCGATACGCATCGCCGACTACTCGACGAGTACGCGGGCGCCACCGACCTTGCCCGGCAAGTGCAACTTGCTGCACAACGTTGGCGCCAGACTCGCCAGGAACTGGAGCGCCTTTCCAATTCCGGAGACGAGCAACGCGCCCGGCACCAACTACTGAGTTATCAGCTTGAAGAGCTCGAAAGCCTGGGGCTTGGCGAGACCGAACTTGAACAGCTGGAACAGGAACACAAAAACCTGACCAACGCTGAAACCCTGCTAGGTATTTGCCGCCAGGTCGTGGAACAGTGCAGCGAGAGTGATTCCGGCAACGTGCTCAATGCGCTGACCGCCAGCCTCAACCGCCTGTCCAGCGTCAACAGCGCGTCCGGCTCCCTGAGCGAAGCCACCACGTTGCTGACCAGCGCACAGATCCAGGTCGAGGAAGCCGTGGGCGAACTCAACCGCTTCCTGGACCACTTCGACGCTGACCCTGCGCGATTGCAGGAAATCGAAGAGCGCCTGGACACCATCTATACCCTGGCGCGCAAACATCGAATCCAGCCCACCGAAGTCGCAGCCATGCAGCAGAAACTGCTGGATGAAATCGAGACCCTCAACGCTAACGATGAGTCCATCGAACGACTGGGCGAAGAGCTCGCCTCCTTTGCACGCCACTATCAAGAAAAAGCCCGCGAACTGAGCGACCTGCGCCAGCAGGCGGCTAACAGCCTGGCCAGCGCAGTGGAAGCGGAGATCCAGCGACTGGGCATGCCGGGCGGGCGGTTCACCATTGAACTGCGCGCCAACGCCAGCAGCGAACTGCAACCTCATGGCCTGGAGCAAGTTGAGCTGCTGGTCAGCGCCAACCCTGGGCAACCGCTCAAGGCATTGGCAAAAGTCGCCTCTGGCGGTGAGCTGTCGCGTATCAGCCTGGCGATTCAGGTGATTACCGCCCAGACCTCACGCGTCCCCACACTGGTGTTCGATGAAGTGGACGTGGGTATCGGTGGGCCGACGGCAGAGATTGTTGGCCAGTTGTTGCGTCGCCTGGGTGATCGCGGCCAGGTGCTCACGGTAACGCACTTGCCGCAAGTGGCCGCCCAAGGGCATCAACATCTGTTTGTGCATAAATTACGGGGAAGCGACGCGACGCACACCGCCGTGTCGAAGCTGAACAAGTCGGAACGCGTGGAAGAAGTGGCACGAATGCTTGGGGGTATCGACCTGACCAAGGAGTCCCTGGCCCACGCGAAGAAAATGGTCGTGGCCGCCAAGGCTTAAACTGGCATTTTCCTCTCTTCTATAGAAAGCACGAAGGCGACCTCTGGGTCGCCTTCGATCATTGCGCAGAGCAAATCTGCATCTTTTTTACTTTTTCTTACGGATGTACAGCACCAGGTTGTGGTCCACCAAATCGAATCCATGCTCCTCAGCAATTTGGTGCTGGAGCTTCTCGATTTCCGGGCTGGTGAACTCGATAACCTCGTTGGTATCCAGGTCAACCATGTGGTCGTGATGACCACCGTCAGCCAGTTCGAACACTGCATGACCGCCGTCGAAATTATGACGAACCACCAGTCCTGCGGCTTCAAACTGGGTCAGCACACGGTAAACCGTGGCCAGGCCAACGTCCTCGTTAGACTCCATCAGTGCCTTGTAAACATCTTCGGCACTCATGTGGCGCTGCTCAGCAGAATCGAGCATTTGTAGAATCTTGACTCGCGGCAGAGTCACTTTGAGACCGGCTTTGCGTAGTTCGCTATTTTCAACCATGGTTAGCTTTCTCGCGGATGCTGCTTCGCAGCTTCTCTTAATACGGGTATGATCGGCGTTTACGTTGTCCCAGCCAAGATAGTGGAAGTCGCCCACCGATGCAAAACACCAAGCTCTTGCTAACCAGTTTCACCTTTGTGGGACTGCTCGCACTCGCCGGTTGTTCATTCCCCGGGGTTTACAAAATCGACATCCAGCAGGGCAATGTCGTCACGCAGGATATGATAGACCAGTTACGCCCGGGAATGACCCGACGGCAAGTACGGTTTATCATGGGTAACCCCCTGCTGACCGACACTTTCCATGCCGATCGCTGGGATTATCTCTACAGCATTCAACCAGGTGGCGGTGAACGCCAACAGGAGCGTGTCAGTGTCATTTTTAATGGCAATGACCAGCTTGTCAGCCTGTCCGGCGACTTCATGCCCGGCGTGAGCCGCGATGAAGCCTTGCTTGGCAAGGACAACGGTACGAACGTGACCGCCCCTGCACAGGAAGCGGAAAAACCGAAATCCGAAGTGCCGGCCAAGCCGGGCTCCTTGCTCGACCAGATCCAAAAGGACGTCGACGGCGTGAAAACCGTTCCAGTCCCGACGCCAGAACCTCTGGACGCCAGCCCGCAGTAATAAAGCGGCGCTCAACAAAAAGCCCGGCATGCCGGGCTTTTTGTTGTCTGTCGTTTGGTTCAACTAAGTATTCTGCCGCTTGGCCAATGCCGCCTTGGCCGCGCGCAGCCGTCGCACTTCTTTAGGATCAGCCAGCAAAGGCCGATAAATCTCGATGCGGTCGCCCGCCATCACCGTTTGCGCATCCGGGTCGGCTACCACCTTGCCGAAAATCCCAAGCGGACAATCCGCCAGTTCCACGCCAGGAAACTCCCGGGCGATACCCGACGCCAATACTGCCGCTCTCAAGCTGGTACCCGATGCAACCGCAACCGCGACCAGCACCTGACGGTCTTCGGCGGCATACACCACTTCAATCTCAACCATGCAGTTGCTTGGCCCGCTGGCAGAATGCATCCACCAACGTATTGGCCGCTTGATTGAACAATGGCCCCAACGTCGCACGCACAATGGGGCCCGCGTAATCAAAGGACAGGTCCAGACTGATCTTGCAGGCCTTGTCCGTCAATGCCTTGAACACCCACACCCCATGCAGCTGGGTGAATGGCCCTTCCTGCAGGTTCATTTCGATGGACTTGCCCGGCACCAGCACATTGCGCGTAACAAAATGCTGGCTAAGGCCGCCCTTCGCCACCCCGACACTGGCAACCATATGCTCATCGCTGCTTTCCAGCACCTCGGCGGCAGAGCACCACGGCAAGAATTCCGGGTAACGCGCCACGTCGTTGACCAGGTCATAGAGCGCTTGTGCCGGATAAGGCAGCAAGGCCGAGCGTTGAATGTGCGTCGTCATGTGAGCGTTATTTCCACTGCTGAGGCAAACATCGCGAAAAAACAGCCCGATCCGCGAGAGAAAAAAACCAAAGAATTGCCCGCATTGTCCGGGATTCGTCCAACACGCTCAAGCACGCAGGTTGACCGTAGCCGACACGCTCGCAACTCCCTATAATGCCGCCCCTATGGCTAAACAAAAGAAACACCCCACAGGGACCATCGCGCAAAATAAAAAAGCGCGACACGATTACTTCATCGAACATCGTTTCGAGGCTGGTCTGGTCCTGGCCGGCTGGGAAGTAAAGAGTCTGCGTGCCAACAAGCTGCAGCTGGTCGACAGCTATGTGCTGCTCAAGGATGGCGAGGCATGGCTGCTCGGCAGTCATATCACCCCGCTGACCACCGCGAGCACTCACGTGATTGCCGACCCGGTGCGCACACGCAAGCTGCTGCTCAACGCCCGCGAACTGGAAAAGCTCGCAGCGTCAGTGCAGCAAAAAGGCTACGCGTGCGTCTGCCTGTCCTGGTACTGGAGCAAGCATCTCGTCAAATGCGAGATCGCTCTGGGCAAGGGCAAGAAAGAGTACGACAAGCGCGACACCGAGCGCGAACGCGATTCCAACCGTGAATTGCATCGCGCCGTGCGCAACAAGGGCAAGGAAGAGTAATTCCTGCAACGCTGTAGCCTTGGGGAAGCGTCCCAGGCTACAGGCCCTTGCGACGCTCCGCTCGTGCTACTCGCTGCACTTCCTGACGCACTTCTTCCAACACTTCCTGCACATACAGCAGGTGACGTGTTGAGACCTCCCGCGCCTGCTCGGCCCGTCCTTCGATAATCGCCAGGTACAAATCCCGATGCTGATTGATCAGCATATCGCGGGTTTCCGTACGCTGCTGGTACATGCCGCCGATGTTGGTCACCACGTTTCGCTTGAGCAGATCGAACAAGCCGCGAATGGTGTGCAACAACACCGCGTTGTGGCTGGCCTCGGCAATCGCCAGGTGGAACCTTGCGTCGGCCGCGCCCTCTTCCGCCCGACTCACCTCATCGGCGCGCGTGTAGCAATCCTGCAAGGCTTCGAATGCAGTGGTCAGCCGCTCACGGTCAACTTCAGTGGCACGCAGCGCGGCGTAGTAGGCACAGGACGCCTCAAGCGTCTGACGAAATTCCAGCAGATCACGCTGCGCCTCGGGGTTGTTTTCCAGCAGGTGCAACAGCGGGTCGCTGAAGGTTGAGCCCAAGGACTCAGCCACATAGTTGCCGCCACCCTGCCGACTCACCAACAACCCCTTGGCCGCCAGTTTCTGAATCGCCTCCCGCAGCGATGGGCGCGACACGCCAAACTGCTCCGCCAACGCGCGTTCAGCCGGCAAGCGCTCGCCCGACTTCAGCGTGCCCTCAAGGATCATGCCCTCAAGCTGCTCGACAATATCGTCAGACAAACGGCGCGAACGCACCTGATCAAACCCCATAACTCACTCTCCACAACCCCGACCACTCGCCAGGGCCTCTATTCTGGCCTATCGCCGCGCTCGCAGCACCTATCAGAACGCCTTCGATTGACCCGATCAGAACCCTATCTCCACGCGCCTACGACCAAAGTTTCGCGGGCGGCAAATTGACACACCCCTGGCAAGGCTTTTACTCTAGCCAACAGCGACTGTAAACTGGTATTACCAATTATCCAAGCTGACCAAACAACAACAATCAGGGCCATCCCCTATGCAAACCTGGCAACAGCTCTACAGCCCACTCGGCAGCCTCGGCCTGTCCGCATTGGCCGCCGTTATTCCGATCGTGTTCTTCTTCCTGGCGCTGGCCGTATTTCGCCTCAAAGGCCATGTGGCTGGCAGCATCACGTTGGCGTTATCGATCCTGGTGGCGATCTTCGCCTTCCAGATGCCCGTGGACATGGCGCTGGCCGCCGCGGGCTACGGCTTTGCCTACGGCCTTTGGCCGATTGCGTGGATCATCGTCGCAGCAGTCTTCTTGTACAAACTCACCGTCAAGAGCGGCCAGTTTGAGATCATCCGCAGCTCGGTCCTGTCGATCACCGACGACCAACGCCTGCAGGTTCTGCTGATCGGTTTCTGCTTCGGCGCCTTTCTGGAAGGGGCTGCCGGTTTCGGCGCGCCGGTGGCGATCACTGCCGCATTATTGGTGGGCCTGGGTTTCAACCCGCTGTACGCCGCAGGCCTGTGCCTGATCGCCAACACCGCGCCGGTAGCCTTCGGCGCCCTGGGCATTCCAATTATCGTGGCCGGCCAAGTCACTGGCATTGACGCGTTCAAGATCGGCGCCATGACCGGCCGCCAACTGCCCCTGCTGTCCCTGTTCGTGCCGTTCTGGCTGGTGTTCATGATGGACGGCTTGCGCGGCGTTCGCGAAACCTGGCCGGCCGCACTGGTTGCGGGCTTGAGCTTTGCCGTCACCCAATACTTCACGTCCAATTTCATCGGCCCGGAACTGCCGGACATCACATCCGCCCTCGCCAGCCTGATCGCCCTGACCCTGTTCCTGAAAGTCTGGCAACCCAAGCGCACGGCCGGCGCGCAGATCGCAGGCGCCACCTCCAGCGCCGCGATTACCGCCAGCGTCGGAGGCTTCGGCCAGCCGCGCAGCACAATCGCATCGCCCTACAGCCTGGGGCAGATTTTCAAGGCCTGGTCGCCGTTCCTGATCCTCACGGTGCTCGTCACTATCTGGACCCTCAAGCCCTTCAAGGCGATGTTCGCTGCTGGCGGCTCGATGTACAGCTGGGTGTTCAACTTCGCAATCCCGCACCTTGATCAGCTGGTGATCAAAGTCGCGCCCATCGTGACCAACCCGACCGCCATTCCTGCAGTGTTCAAGCTGGACCCGATTTCTGCGACCGGCACTGCGATTTTCTTCTCCGCTCTGGTCTCGATGCTAGTGCTCAAGATCGACATCAAAACTGGTCTTACCACTTTAAAAGAAACCTTCTACGAACTGCGCTGGCCAATCCTGTCCATCGGTATGGTGCTGGCGTTCGCGTTCGTCACCAACTACTCCGGCATGTCGTCGACCATGGCATTGGTCTTGGCCGCTACCGGCGCAGCCTTCCCGTTCTTCTCGCCGTTCCTCGGTTGGTTGGGGGTATTCCTGACAGGCTCTGATACATCATCCAACGCCCTGTTCAGTTCGCTGCAAGCCACCACCGCACATCAGATCGGTGTCAACGACACCTTGCTGGTCGCGGCGAACACCAGCGGTGGCGTGACCGGCAAGATGATCTCGCCGCAATCGATCGCCGTGGCCTGTGCGGCAACCGGGCTGGTGGGCAAGGAATCCGACCTGTTCCGCTTCACCCTCAAGCACAGTCTGTTTTTCGCCACCATCGTCGGGCTGATCACCCTGGCCCAGGCCTACTGGTTCACCGGTATGCTGGTGCACTGAGACCTGCACGTCACAGGGTAAGAATCGACGCCGGACACTGCGTCCGGCGTCTGCTATTTCTGGAGGACCGATGAGCCTGCCTGCTGCTTTTCTGAGCGACGTCGCACAACTGATCCCGAAAGATCGACGCTTCGACGATCCCCTTTCCACCCTCGCCTTCGGCACCGACGCGAGCTTTTACCGACTGATCCCACAGCTGGTTATCCGCGTGGAGTCGGAAGACGAAGTGGTAGCGCTGTTGCAACTGGCCCAGCGCGATCGTGTACCCGTGACCTTCCGTGCCGCCGGCACCAGCTTGTCCGGGCAGGCCATCAGCGACTCGGTCCTGCTGGTGCTCGGCGACAACTGGAACGGCCGCGAGATTCGCGGGCAAGGCACGCAGATCCGCCTGCAACCCGGTGTGATCGGCGCCCAGGCCAACGCCTGGCTGGCGCCGTTCGGCCGCAAGATCGGGCCCGATCCTGCCTCGATTAACGCCTGTAAGATCGGCGGCATCGTTGCCAACAATGCCAGCGGCATGTGTTGCGGTACCGCACAGAATACCTACCACACACTCGCAGGTATTCGCCTGGTATTGGCCGACGGCAGCCGCCTGGATACCGAAGATGCCGCCAGCGTTACCGCGTTTAGAAAGCAACACGGCCCATTGCTGGAACGCCTGGCTGCACTCGGTCGTGAGACGCGGGCCAACACTGAGCTGGCGGCAAGAATCCGCCACAAATACCGTCTGAAAAACACCACCGGCTTGTCACTCAACGCCCTGGTGGATTTCGATGAACCGCTGGATATCCTGAGCCACCTGCTGGTGGGTTCCGAGGGCACCCTGGGCTTTATCAGCGCGGTGACCTACGACACCGTGATCGACCACCCGAATAAAGCCTCGGCGCTGATTGTGTTCCCGGATGTCGAAACGTGCTGCAACGCTGTGACCGCGCTGAAGACCCAGCCGGTCTCGGCCGTCGAACTGCTGGACCGACGCAGCCTGCGCTCGGTGCAGAACAAACCGGGCATGCCCGACTTCGTACAGCACCTGTCGGAACATGCCTGCGCGCTATTGATTGAATCCCGCGCCGCATCGTCTTCATTACTGCAGGAACAACTCGGCCTGATCATGGCGTCCCTGGCCGCTTTCCCTGTGGAAAAACAGGTCGACTTCACCGAAGACCCCGTGGAAAACGCCCGCTTGTGGGCCATCCGCAAAGACACCTTCCCCGCCGTCGGCGCCGTGCGCAAAACCGGCACAACGGTGATCATCGAGGACGTGACCTTTCCGGTCGAACAACTGGCCATTGGCGTAAACCGTTTGATCGAGCTATTCGACAAACACCACTACGACGAAGCCATCCTTTTCGGACACGCCCTGGAAGGCAATCTGCACTTTGTGTTCACCCAAGGCTTCAACAGCAGCGAAGAAGTCGCACGCTATCAAGCGTTCATGGACGACGTTGCACAGTTGGTAGCCGTGGAGTTTGGCGGCTCGCTGAAAGCCGAGCACGGCACCGGCCGCAACATGGCGCCCTTTGTCGAACTGGAATGGGGCAGCGAAGCCTATCAACTGATGTGGCAACTCAAACGCCTGCTCGATCCCAACGGCATCCTCAACCCCGACGTGGTGCTCAGCGAAGACCCGCAGATCCACCTCAAGCACCTCAAACCCTTGCCTGCCGCTGATGAGCTTGTGGATAAGTGCATCGAGTGTGGTTTTTGCGAGCCGGTGTGCCCGTCCAAGGGTCTGACGCTGAGCCCACGCCAACGCATCGTGATCTGGCGCGACATCCAAGCTAAAAAACGTGCGGGCATCGACACCACCGAGCTGGAAGCGGCCTACCACTATCAAGGCATCGACACTTGCGCCGCCACCGGCCTGTGCGCCCAGCGCTGCCCTGTGGGCATCAATACCGGCGACCTGGTGAAAAAGCTGCGCGCCCAAGAGGCTGATCGTCCGAAAACCGCCGAATGGCTCGCCAGCCATTTCTCGACGGCCCTGCAAGGCGCGCGCTTTACCCTGCACGTCGCCAATGGCGCCCGCATGCTGCTGGGGGCCCCGCGCCTGGCGAAGCTGTCGGCAAAAATCACCCAGTTGTTCAAAGGGCAGATCCCGCAGTGGACCAATGCCATGCCGCAACCGGAAAAAGCCATCCGCTTCAGCCCGGCCGTCGTCGACGAACGACCGCGCGTGGTGTACCTGGCGGCCTGCGTCTCACGGGCGATGGGCCCTTCAGCCGACGACAAGGAACAGACGTCGCTGTACGACAAAACCCGAGGCCTGCTGGAAAAAGCCGGTTACCAAGTCGTATTTCCTGACAATCAGGACAGCCTCTGCTGCGGTCAGCCCTTTGCATCCAAAGGCTACGCCGAACAGGCCGAGCACAAACGCCAGGAACTGATCGCCGCCCTGCTCCATGCCAGCCGTGGCGGTCTTGACCCGATCTACTGCGACACCAGCCCCTGCACCCTGCGGCTGGTGCAGGACCTCGGCGAAACGCGCCTGGACCTGTACGACCCGGTGCGTTTCATCCGCACCCATTTGATGAATCGCCTGGACTTCACCCCACAGGAAGCCCCCATCGCCGTACACGTCACCTGCAGCACCCAGCACCTGGGCGAGAGCCAGGCCTTGATTGACCTGGCGCGGCGCTGCGCCAAAACCGTGGTGGTTCCGGAAGGTATCCACTGCTGCGGCTTCGCCGGCGACAAAGGCTTTACCACGCCGGAGCTCAACGCCCACTCGCTGCGCTCGCTCAAGGACGCCGTGCAATATTGCACTGAAGGCATCTCCACCAGCCGCACCTGCGAGATCGGCCTGAGCCAGCACGGCGGCATCGATTACCACGGGCTGGTGTACCTCGTGGACCGGGTCACCCAGGCCCGCGCCCACTGATCCTGCAAAAAAACAGAACCCTTGCGCGCCGGCGCAGTCATCTGCATAGGCCTCGACGAACGAGGCCCATCCGTGATGTCGCTGGCAGCCGTTGAACGCCAGCAGCGTCGAGCCCTTTTGCGCAAGGAGATACCCTATGAAGCGTTCCGCTCTTGCTGGCTTGTTCATTACCGCTGCGATGCTGGCCTCCCCTGTTTTCGCGGCCGGTGAACCCGACCTGTGCAAAATCAACCTGGACAAAATCAATAACGGCCAAGCGCTGCTCGCCACCGATACCAGCGGCAAAAAGGGAGAAATCGACACCGCCGTCTCCCAGGCCAAGGCGGCCCACGCGGCCGGCGATGACAAGAAGTGCATCGAGATCACCTCCAAGGCCCTGCAAGACCTGCAAAACAGCGACAAAGGCGGCAATCAGTAACCACGGATACTCAAGGCCAACCTTCGGGTTGGCCTTCTGTGACCGTTTGGCGTACACTGCACGAGCTTGTCACTCACTAAGAAACAACGAGTTACAAGCACGGGGCCGTTTAGGATTCGACGCCGGTTGCGAAACTTTAGGTGCATGCCGAGTTGGTAACAGAACTCGTAAATCCACTGTTGCAACTTCTTATAGTTGCCAATGACGAAAACTACGGCCAGGAATTCGCTCTCGCTGCGTAAGCAGCCTTAGCCCTGAGCTTCTGGTACCTTCGGGTCCAGCAATCACCAGGGGATGTCTGTAAACCCAAAGTGATTGTCATATAGAACAGAATCGCCGTGCAGTACGTTGTGGACGAAGCGGCTAAAACTTACACAACTCGCCCAAAGCACCCTGCCCTTCGGGTCGCTGAGGGTTAACTTAATAGAAACGGCTACGCATGTAGTACCGACAGCGGAGTACTGGCGGACGGGGGTTCAAATCCCCCCGGCTCCACCACTTCATCATCTAAAGACGTCCACGGACGTCTTTTTTGTGCCTGAAATCCGGCGGAATCAGGGGATTCCTGCAATTGTGAGGTTCACAATAGTTTTTCTGAGTTCCCGGCGCACTGGTATTCCAGCTGGTATCCCGCTGACCGAAAAGGTACTCGCGTTGGCCCGTTAGCGGCAGACAGCGATCGACCAAGGGGCAGCTCTCGGCCAGAGGCGATCATTTGCCTTGTAGGCAATAGTCCGAATCAGGCTCACCTCAGAAGCTCGCTCTATCGTATCGAGGAAGATGCTGAGCAGTTTCATCACTGACTTGGTGATGCAACGGGATTTCGATTCGGCCTCACGTCAGGCAATCATGTAGAAATCGATCTTGATTGACGAGCTCCTGGTACAAAGCAAGCTTCCAGTTCACCGGGCCCCTGCCCTCGGTATGCTGGTCGATCCAGCCCTGCAAAAAAACCCTGAGGTCGTATGTCGTCGTTGCCTTGCGGGCTCTCGCACTGATCCTGAGGTCGTAAAACTCGGAGGGTGCTTCTTCGCGATAGCGTTCAAGAAGGTTGAGACGATCGAAATGTTGCTCAATGAGCGCAAAACGATGTGCGTCAAAGTCGTCAGGGCACACCAAGCTAAAGGTCATATTTGGAACTGCAGTTCCCGCAACATCTAGCCAGTCAACCTCAGGACATACGATGGCTGAGGTTGGCAAAGCATCGGCGTAGAAGTTTATAAATGCCCGTGCACCGTTGACCAGCCACGTCTCGCCTTTAATCGCGTTGCATTGTCCGCAACACGGGACGAGGTTGTAAGCGTGAACTGAAAACTCCGGAAAACGAGCCTTGGGCAGATAGTGATCAAACTGGCCAGGAGATCCAATACCACAATATGGGCATATTTTCCTAAGCGGTAGTGGCTGATTCCCACGTATAAGCCGCTTGAGTTCAGATAGAGCATCCACCTCAACTGCATAGCAGTGCAGAAGCGCTGCAGTGTGTTCGTCCTCCCAAGCCTCAGCCCCCAACGTCGTCAGCGTCTGATTGTCGAAATGTTCCTGAAGAAGGTCATACCGTTGCAGAACTCTCGTCAACGCCTCATCCAAGGCAATCTTGGTATTACCTCGCTTACGATCGATGATGCTTCGCAATTGCTCTTCAGGCTGGCAAGCCGGGAATTCAAGATTATGCATCGCCACGCCCTGCCAAGGACGCCAGATACGCACTAGCGTGCAGGCTCAATTGCCCGTCGAACATTTCGGCGATTTCACCCACGGTAAATTCGTCAATGAGTTCTCGAAATGTCTGTTTGTAAAAGCTTGGGGTTTCAACAGTCTCGAACACCATTTTGGTGAGCTCAGACAGATTTTCTCCAAACGACTCCTGTTCCAGAGGATAGGCAGAGGTGACATATTCGGATCGTTCGAATCGCACGACGCGACTCCCCGGGACCTCTTGAATCACAACCGGTGAATGGGTCGCGACGATGGCATATGAATCATATTCTTCAAGTAGAAAATGAAGAATACGCATCAGCATTGATACTGCTGCGGGATGAAGATGGATCTCAGGCTCATCGAATAGAATCAGCGAATCCTCTTTCATATACGCGAGCGCTGCTGATACGAAGTAGATCAGTATCGATTGTCCCGAACTCATCGCAGGGATCGACCCGTCGTCGATTGATTTGATATAGCGTCCGATGGAAACCTCTCTTTTGCTGACATTAGAAATGAGCGCGATCTGTTTTTCCCACATATCTTCCCTGTCCAGTTCTTGGATGCGCTTCAAGAATTCAATATGTCTGGCTTCCAAAGCGGTGCGCGAGAGCTTTCCACCATCATCAAGAACGCCACAATAGATGTAGCTGATGTTCTTTTTCTGGGGTCTGATGAATTTATCGAAGGCCGAAAACGATAACGCGATCACTCGTGAAAACAGAGGCCTCTGAGGCCGAAAGGCATCTTCAATCTGGCGAGCACTCGCGCGCGAGAGCCTTACAGGCGTTGCAAGATCAATGGCTAAACGAGCAAGAAACTGGGTCTTGCCGACTCCGTTACGGCCAATAATAGCAACCAGTCTTCCGGGTATCGGATCTTTACTGTCTAGTGGAAAGGATACGGTGACGGGAACATCGGCCCCTGGAATTCGCGCGTCATACTTAAAGGCATATTCATACTTCTTAGAGCGTGCCGTCCCTTGAAATGAGCCCAAACCATAACGCAACGCCATCTTGGCTTCGTTGTAGCGGACGAGAGAATTCCTGAACCCAGTAGTAGTTTCTACAGCATCCTGAAGCTTCGGCGTCAGGACCACGTCGTTGATAGCTTCAAGTGCCGCTCGTCCAAGCTTTGCTCCAATGTTTCTGCGGGCGTTCTCGTAGAAATCCAGATTTTGGCCCAAGGAAACGTAGGTTTCGTCCAGTTCAGTAAAATGGGCGGGCACCTTTGTCACCGGGTTACCTTGATGAAGAATCTTGGTATCGCCCCACCTCGTGGGATCGCAGGCGGGATCCTCAAAAAAGAAAAGACGGAACTGAGTCTTATAGTTGAAGTCATCCCAATCAATTTTTACAAAAACGATGCAGGGGTACTCGGCCCCAGATGGGGGCTGGGGTGATGATTTTTTGGTGCTTTGATAAAAATTCACGACAAATCCTTTTATGCAGGTGCTGCTGGAGCTGGTCAGTTGTGCCCGTCGGGACGTCAGGCTGCTAATGCTGTTGATATCCAGAAGTGGTCATCTAGGTTGAGCGCTATCCAGAATGACTTTGGCCTCAATTTCAAATCTGCTCAACAACGCGGCACCATCCATAACCCCAAAAATCTGATTGATCGTGGCGATTTCCCGGTTTACTTGGTCTAGCTGAAAGTCAGCGTTGTTGTATGCAGCCTCCGCTAAATAGAATGAGTTCCCCAGATAGGCTATCCACAATGTAATCGAGCAGAGTGTCACCGGAGCCGTTGAAAAACATTAAGATTCGAACCCGAAGCCACCGAGGCACTGACTTGCTGAAAATAGCCTTTGATGGCGACGACCGGTTGAATCCGCCCAATACACCAGTCAGCTCTTTCAGTCCGCGCTGCTGGAGCATGGGATAACAAAGCATGAGCCGCAGGGGCAATGCTGGGACAACGCGCCAACAGAGCGTTTCTTCGGGACATTCAAATCAGAGTAGGTGCCCATCAAGGGCTATATGACTATTGAAGAAGCCAGGAAGGATGTGACCAGCTTCTTCATGCGATACAACCGAATCAGACTCCACAGCAATAACAATTACTTGTCGCCAATAGCCATGGAGCAGCAGGCGGCTTGATCACCGTAATCGGTGTCCGAAGAAACTTGACCAGAACACCCAACCGCAAACATGCCGATGATGAGATTGCCTACCGGCGACTATGGGAGAGCTAGGGAAGACCTCCAAACAACCCTGCGCAATCTAACGCGGCGTTGGGAAGCGTAGATTGTGGGCAACGCGCTAGACGGTTAAAAGAACCTCCTCAACTTCCGATACGTCAAGCGACGGCAGGCTGCCTACATTGATGCTGTACCTAATGCCCGTCACACCGAGTGGTGGCACGTAGTTATCGGGGAGCCTGGGGAAGTTGCCGACAACTTCAAAAACATGGACATTGCGGAATGTGAACCGGAGAAGGGCGCCTGTCTGCCGTAGGCCCTCGTGCCAGCCGAGTTGTGCTAAGCGTGAATCGAAAACATCTAGCGCGCGCCCATCGGACACCAGTTTCTCCCGAATTTCATCGACGCGGTCTGCCAGCGTTTCGTCGCCGCCCAGACTACGCTCCAGCATGACGCTGACAAACAGGAGGCGCTTGCTAGCAGGCGCCTTCAGCTGATCGAAACGGGATATTTCGTGCTTCGGTTCCAATCGCGTGGTGGTCTTCACTTCGATGTGGACCCCCTGTCCGACGAAATCATGACGTTCACTTTCAGGACCGCTCCAAAGGTGGCTGACGCGCGGGCCGATAGTCGGGAGCAGTACGTTGGACAGCACCCAGAGCTCGCCGAAAAGACCAATCTGCTCGGCAGCGCTCAGGTCAGCCGAGAGCGGGCGCAATGCCGCACGCATGTCGTTAATGATGCGCTCAACCGAGATAGCAGGATCGCGGCCTTCAATGTGGATAGCGTGGAGGACCTTGTTGACTATCAGTGTAAGCAGTTCTTCGTGGTGGCTGCGCGCGGAAACGTCCAGCCAAATCTTTCCGCCTTCCAAGATGCGGACCTGAAGGCTCTGCAGGTCCGGCGGCAGGTTTTGCGGGGCGACCTCGATAGCCAGTAGCAGGTGCAGGCGTCCGTCGTTTGACACTCCGATCAGCGCTGCGTCCATGTCTTCGGCCACTTGCTCGTAGATATCCTCGTGCGAAAGTCGCTGCTCACGCAGACTTGCCCAGCGGTCTTGCGTGATATCAACCATTGCGTACCCCACGGTTCACGACAAGCCGTTGTTCGCCGTCCGCAGTGCGGGGCAGCGAAAGCGCGAGGCCCAGCACTGCCTGTGTTGGCGCGCGAAGCGGTTCGGGATCCAGGGGGTAGAGCAGGAGCAGGCCCTGCTGCGCGGGCCGGTCCTCACGCATTGCCCGTGCATTGAAGCCGGAGCCAGTGCGGTAGTTCTCCGGTCCGCCATACAGATCGACACCTTCATGGCGTGGATCGATCAGTATGCCGATCGACTCGCTGGCCTGCAACGAACGTCGAACGAGGCCGAAAGGCCTTCCCCCTAAGAGCACCTGCCGTTCCCGCTGCGGGTTAGCTACGAACACGGTCCAGTTCGTCATCTCTCCCGCTTCGGCTCGCTCCAGGATCCAGTCGGCAATCTCCGCCCCCTGAAATGCAATGCTATTCGAGTGCCCTTCATAACGCCTCAGGAACAATGCGATGTCCTCGGCCGGCACATCGTGTGCTATGGCGCCCCCGTGTGCATCCTGTGTCGGGGGGTGCTGTCGGAGCAGGGCGGACGCCAAGTCCAAGTTCCGTTCCAGCAGTTCCCGGTCGTGCATGGGAAACAGAATCGTCTGCGGGTTTTCGCCAGACCATGATCGTGAATCATCCGTCTGCATCCTGCTCTTGTTCTTGCTGGTGAGCAGAAGCTTTGAATGGGCACGCATCCGAATGGCCATCTGGTCAGGCCTGCGGCCGGCCTTGTTTAGTGCCGTGATGGAGTCACGCAGGGATTCTTCAACCAGCGCCAACTCCACGAACCACTGAGCAATGCCTTCGGTTGTCCAGATGCGGATCAGGTCTTCATAGCCTGTCCTGAAACCATACCAGCGGGCCATCTGCAGCAGAGCGTCCGCCAGCGTTGTGGTGCGTAGGAAGTAGGCAATCGTCAGCCCCTCAAGCGTCAATCCGCGCGACAGCCGATTGCCACCCACTGCAACAAGCTGCCGTCCAGGCTTGGTGTCGTATTCCAGCTCGTCGCCCGTCGTGCTATTGAGCACAACAACCACTAGACGGGCTAGATTTGTCACTGCCTCTTCCAGTAGAACCTCTTCGCTGCAAGGTAGATGCACCGGTCCCAGCCCTGCGAGCGTTGACCGGAACATCTGTTTGAGCACGCCGGGTTCGGCGTTCTCATGATGGAACCAGCTGCGGATCTGTTCCTTGATCGCCTCTCCAATGCGCAACTGGTCCTGCTGGAGCCTGGATACGTGCACCAGCATCGTGTTCGGCTTATCCATCTGGCCGCGCTGCAGTCTGATGGCGCCAGCAAGTGCAAAAGTCAGGAGGGCATCGGCGAGCGACTGGGGAAGATCCAGCGGTCCTCGGGCAACTATCACCTCGCTCCTTTTGCGCTGCTTCGGCTTCATAGCCTTCACATCCGCCGCGTCTACAGGGCGCAGTACATCGCGGCCCTGCGAGCTGACGCCGAAAAGCTCTTCGGTTCCTGTGTAGCCGTCCGGCCGCGGAAGCTGCACGACGAAGTCCTTGGGGAATAGGTCTTCGCCCACCCGGCTGTCATTGGCGTCAGGGTCGATGAGGATGTTGGCGAATGGCGTAGCCGTGTAGGCGATGTATGTGGCCCGAGGAATCTTTCTGAGAATGTCGCGAATCAGGGCATTGGTCAGTGATGGGGCCGTGTCGTCATCCGGTTCGGTGTCGGTGTCGATACTGGGGTCGCGCCTATTTCCGCGTGTATTGATGGAGGCCTGATCGGCTTCGTCATCGATGAGAAGGACCGGTACATCAGCGAGCCGGCCTTCGAGCTTGCCAAACCACTGGTTGAGCCGTTTCAGGATCGGCGTGATCTTCTTCGCGACGATCAGAACGGTACCGGTCGAAGCGAACCCGTCGGCCACCTCCGGCTCACGAAAGTCTGAAGCCTCATCGGTCAGCTTGATCCAGTCGACGCCGGTCCCGGCCAACTCTAGATCCAGGCGCCTCTGCGTCTGGTTCCGCAGTGAATCGTGAATGCCTGAAAGAACGATGATCAGGCGATAGCCGACATCGGCTGCGCGCGCTGCCACAGCCGTGAAGTTGGCGGTCTTGCCGGACTGAACGTAGCCGACGACCAGACCGCGGCACTGGAATTCCGGGCGACCTACCGGTGTGGTCTTCGAGATGATCCGCAGGGACTCTTCCGCGACCGACGCAATCTGGTGCGGCTTCCATTTGGGCTGGCCCCGCAGATAGGCTTCATGCAGGGACCAGTTGGTCCAGGCGGTTGCATCCGTCCACAGGGTCAGCCCTGGCTTCAGTGTAAGGGGAAGCGGAAGCCGGACCTGCATCAGGCGTTGTCCGTCAACTGGTCCGGGACACCGGCCGTCTCCAGAGCGCGAAGGAACTCAGACAGAGCCGTCTTGGCCTCGGCATCCTTGTCGATGAGCTGCACGAGCGTCACCAGCGTCGGCATCAGCGGGGTGACCTCGACTTCCTCCCCCTTAAACCCAGTTTTGCGTTGCCATGGCTTGTCGCCGCTGCTGACAAGGCGAATTGAAGTTTTGTCCTTCTTTGCAGCCGGGGCTGGAGCAGGTGCCGCCACGGGAGTACCTCCCGCTGCTGTCGTTGGAGGCAAGAAGCCGCCTGGCTCTGGCGTGCCGGCCGGCGACACAGTCTTGCCGCCTCCTTTCTGAGCCGGCGCAGGTTTTTCCTTCTTGTTGTAACGGAGGCGGGCTGCTGCGCGAGGGGCCTTGATCAGGTCTCCGAGGGGCTTGGTGATCGCAAAGGGCAGACGAATGAGCTGCTTGCTGATATCTACCTGCAACTGCTCATCTGCCAGCCTGTCGAAGTCGACTGCGACACGAATCAGCTTGGTGTGCTCATCCTTGGCGAAGAGATCTTCCCAGCCGCCCCATTTGATGAGGCGGTCAAGTCGATAGAAGTACAGGCCCTGAGCATCGTTTGCGCGGCCATTCAGGGAGTGGCGGTCACGTTCGACGCGTTGTTCCAGCGGTGACAGAACCTTGATGTATTCGTCGAACTCTGCCTCGTTTGGCGTGACGTACGCACGAACATAGAGGGCAGGCGTCTTGTCCGGAGAAGCGCCGGGGAGCTCGATGCGATGCTGATCGTACTCTTTCGTCAGCGGGTGCCCCATAGGGTTATTGGCTCGCAGAACGTCATCGTTCACCCGGATGACTACCTTCTCGCACCCGCGCGCCTTGCCTTCAAGGTATCGGTGGAAGACCAGTTCAAGGTGCGACTTGATGGCAGCGAGTTCCTGCGCGTAGGGAGAATCTGCCCTGCCTCTCGCAGGCTCCATCGAGGGGCGCATCTGTGTGAGCAGCACGGCCGTGCCCGAGTCGCCGATATCCACTGCCGAGGCATGCTCGGGAGCTACCGGGTCGCTCAGAAGCGCCCAGCGGCGCGTCTTGGCAAGATGGTACTTGTCCCAGGTGAGTGTCGTGCTCTCGTTTCCGGCAGCTTTCGATACGACCGTCAGTCGATCGGCCTGGGACCAGGCCGCCCCCTTCAGCCCATAGCCGAACTTGCCCAGGTCGCCGTCGTCATATTCACGCTGGTGCCCGATCTTCATGGCGTCGCGCAGACCCGATGGAGTCATGCCCGTGCCGTCGTCGCGAATACACATCCACCGGCCGCCCGCATTGGGATTCGGGAAGGTGATGTCGATCTCCCGAGCGCCATGCGATAGGCTGTTGTCCACCAGATCGGCCACGGCGCTGGGCAGGCTGTGCCCCGCACGTGCCAGGATCTTGAAGAGACCGAGCGGGTCAGGTGCTGCGTCATCGTCGTCGCGGTTGTTGTCGTTTTCTTTTTGTGACGTCATGGACACGGTTTCTGCCTCCTGGAATAGCTGCGGGAAGTGATCCGAGAGCACTACCTGGCAGTGCTGGCCTTCATCACCGTACAACGCGATCATTGCGGATTTGCCGAGACGGGTGCTCTCTCCATGGCCGAGGATCGAAGAGTGGGCTGGGTGGTCTGCTGGGATGACAACCCAGGATGCATTGGCCGGAGTGGTTGAGGCGTCAACCACCATTGCGAACAGAACGCCTGGGTCAACGAAACTGTAGAAGGAGCTTTTCGGACAATCGCCTTCGAATCTCCAATTTTTGTGCTGCCGCTTGAGCCATGAAGCAATCTCAACCACGGTAACTTCGTCTTCGAGACGCCGGCAGGTGATTGCGATGGTGTCAGAGCTCTCTGCTGAAGGAAAAACCCTGTTGACGACGTCCAAATCGAAGTTGATGGAACGCTGCTTGGCGCGTTCCTTCCCCTGACGGCGGTACTCATGAAACATGCCGAGTTCGGAATGAGTCAGCAGTCGGAGAATGGTGAACTTCACTTACTGCCCTCAGTAGTCTTGATTTGTGATTGCTCTAAATCGAACAGTGCTACACGCATGTCCAGTGTCTCCGGTGCTCCCAAGCACTCCCGCATTCCACGAGCGATGGCATATGCAAAGAGCGGTGGTACGGCGTTGCCGATCTGCTTGAATGCCGGGTTCATCGATCCTTTGAAAACGAAACCGTCAGGGAATGACTGGAGCCGCGCAGCCTCACGGACGGTAATGGTGCGTGCCTGTTTCGAGTCGAAGTGGATGTGGGAATAAGAGTCCTTGCCGAGGTGCGCCATCAGCGTACGTACCGGCGCATCGGGGCGGAGCTTCCACCACTTGTTCGGAAACTTTCCCGGGTCATACGGAATGCGCCAGGACGTAATGTATGTGCTGACGTCTGCGTTTCTCGGGTCGGTGGGCAAACCGAGTCTGCTGCGATCGGCAAGCCAGTTCGCAATTTTCTGCTCTACATAGGCATGCACCTGCGGGTACTCCCAGCCGGGCTGAATCTCGGCGAAGATCTTGTAGTCGCGCGGCAGATACCGAAAAACATGGCCCGTCGTAGACTTGGTCGTAAATCCGTGCCACTCCCGCATCAGGCGCGAATAGGCAGTCGACGGCTTTTTTGTTGTGTACTCGACAGGTTCTGACGGGTCTTTCGCCCCGCGACGAATGGCACCCGAGCGAAGCATTTCTTCGGCGTACAGGTGCGGCAGATCTGCCAGCGCATCAGAGGCCGATGTGGCCGCGGGAGACTCGGGTGCTGGATCGGGAATCCAGCGGTGGTGCGCTGAGCCTTCGGCTTTGATAACTCGCCTCGCAGCATTCTTGGAACTGGTGTAGCCGGATGGCAGAACCAAGTGGTGCGTTGGAACCGGAAATTTTGGCTTGATGCCGGTCGAACGATGGAAGCCGACCAGAATCATGCGTTCCCGCATCTGCGGAACGCCATACCAGACGGAATTCAGCAGTGTGTAGGCTACGTCGTAGCCTTCTTCGGCAAGGCTTTTGGAAACTAGCTCGGCAACATTGGTGCCGCCATGGTTGAGGATGTCTGGCACGTTCTCCATCAGAAGCGCAACAGGCTTTGTCGCCCGGATGAATGCGACGTAGCGCTCCCACAGGCTGACCCGTCCATCCACCAGGAAGGCTTCGTCTGCGGTCACCTCTTCGCGCAGGCGGGCCTGCTCGCGGAGCTTAGCCCGGCCTACACGGGCGAACGCCTGACAGGGTGGCCCGCCGACGAGGACATCGATCTGATGGTCCGTGGCGCCCTGCAGTCCGAGATCGTCGAAGACGGTTTCTGCGGTTTCGGCTACCGCATCGCGCGGGGCGTGGTGCGCTTCCTTATCCCCCCCGACCGAGCGCGAGCCGAAGTTGGCTCCGTGCGACTTCGCAGCCCACGGGTCCATTTCGATCGATGCGACCGGTGTAAATCCGGCGGTCAGGAAACCAAGGGAGATGCCGCCACAGCCTGCGAACATGTCCATGTAGCGGATTTCGCCGCCTTCCTGAATACGCTGCAGCTTGCTGCGGATCAGTTCGTCGTCTGGGGTAGATTCGCGGGAATTCTTGCCAGTCGAGGTGGGCAGGTCTGCAGCCAGGGTAATGGGCTTTTCGTAGGTGTTGCTGGGCTGCGATTTGTGCAGCTCGGTTTGGATGGACATCCGGTATCTCTCATAGGGAACATGCGCCAAGACCAGCTGCACGGAGCGCAGTAGGACGGCAGATCAGGCCTGCTCATACCACACGGCGCAGCCCGGATTGACGAATCGTCAACCGGACGCCAAATGCTACATCGTGTCAGAGTGTACTGAAAATGCCGCGAGGTGTCGCCTGCGCAGGTTGCATGAACATTCACAGTTAGCCAGCCTCAACCGGCGAAAGAATGCCCTGAGCCTCAAGGCTTACGGGCAAAGGGGTCCGTCTCGACCTAAACGACGATATCTAATGCTTACCATTGCCTGATGAGGCAAAGCCTTCGCCCAGCCCCCCGGGACCGGCGAAGAAATCCACGATTTAAATTGGCTCACGAAGCGGAAAAGTTTTTTCCAGGGAGGTATCCTGCGACAGAGGCAAGCTCATCTGGGGGGTTGTTCATGGACATAGTCAGCAGAGAGGTCAGGTCTCGAATGATGGCGGGCATCCGCGGCAGCGATACATTGCCAGAGATGAAGGTCAGGAAGCTGCTTCATCGGCAAGGCTTCAGGTATCGCTTACATCAGCGAAATCTTCCCGGCAAACCCGATGTCGTGCTCCCTCGTTATCGTGTCTGCATCTTAGTTCATGGTTGTTTCTGGCACAGGCATCCGGGCTGCAGGTACGCCACGATCCCAAAGACCCGTGAGGACTTTTGGCAGACGAAATTCGATCAAAACGTGAAGCGTGACACCAGAAACCGAGATGAACTGCTCAGATCAGGCTGGCGAGTGATCGAGCTCTGGGAGTGCGGAATACGCGGACCGGAAGCGGGGATGAACTGGCTTCTGGAAACGATCCCGGACTGTACCCACAAATACGTCTCTTGGCCCAATTTCTCCGACTTGCTCGTCGCCAGCTAACAGCTCACAGTAATCTGAGCCTATCGGCTTCCCGCACTCGACTTCCAAGCACTCCAAAAGATTCTTCAATTCAGTCTGGGGCGCGTGGCGCGTGGCGCGCAACGATCAAAAGCAACTATTCACCAGCCATGGCTAACGTTTTCACAACCATTGCCTGATGGATTCAATCTCGACGGCTTAAGGGAGCAGAGCTCAAATTGCACCGTCCATCGAAATCCAGATCACGCAGCCTTTCAACTGGTATTCCAAACGAGTTGCCCAAACAATTATTTACCAACCAAAACAGATAGATGCCGGCTAGTTTCAGATTACCCCGGCCCACCAATTCAAAGCATCAACAAAACCCGCCAAGTGCGGGTTTTGTTGTTTCTGACGTTTAGAAACCACCACCCTCCCCCTCTGGAATCCCCCCCCACTTCCCTTTACCCTGACCCCCTCTATCAGACAATCGGAAGTCCGATACCCGTGCTCAAGCCCCTCGCCGTCCTCGCACTCGCCTGCACCCCGCTAATCACCACCGCTGCCGACCTCGCCGGTGTGTGGCAAGGCACCTTGGGCAAATCCGCCATCACCGCGTGCTTTAACGGCGCACATGGCGCCAATGGCAGTTATTACTACCAACGTATCCTCACGCCGATCCAGCTGACCCAAGCCAATGCAAGTGAGCCGTGGGCCGAAGAAGGCAACAGCGGTTTCTGGCAACTGGACGAACCCCAAGGCGATACGCTGACCGGCACCTGGAGCAAGACCCCGGGCGGCAAGGGCTTGGCGTTGTCGCTGAAACGCATAGACGTCGACAGCTGTGCCAGCGACGCCTACAACAACGCGATCGAAGCGCTGCCGCCGCCGGTGAAGGTGGAGAAAAACACCTTTCATGAACACGCCTATCAGGTGAAGACCCAAGGCGGCCAGGTCATCCTCAAGCTCGAAGGTGACGGCGCGGCCATCGACAAGATCAACCGGGACCTGGCGCGCATGGCCATCAGCCCGGATGGCCAGGCCGATTTCTACCGGGAGCGGCGCAATTCGCTGGACCAGGGCGGCGGCACGTCGACCAGCGAGATCAGCGTAGAGCCCCGCTACTGGTCCTCGCACTGGATCACCGTGCGGTTCTACCGATGGATGGCCGGCTACGGTCGCGGTGGCATCAGTTGGGGCCTGCACACCTGGAACCTGCAAACCGGCGACAGCGTCGACCCGTGGACCTGGCTGGGTGGCCGTGAAGCGTGGGACAACCCCTACTCCGGCCAGATCAAGTTGCCTGCGCCCTTCAGCGCATGGCTCGCCAAACAGACCACCACTGACGAAGGCTGCCCGGCGGTGACCAGTTACTCCACCTTCGACTTGAGCTTCAATACCGAAGGGGTGCAGCTTTCGACGCCCGCCCAGGGCGATGGCTGTGACAACGAATTGAGTTTTACCTGGGAACAGTTGGAGCCGGTGCTGACAGCAGAAGGCAAAGCCGCACTGCCCAGCTTGAAGGCGCCCTGACTGCCAGAGCAGGCACACAAGGGCGCCTTACAAAAAACTGACACTCATTCACGAAATATTCAGAAATGCTGACAGATACTAGCCGATTGCCACGGCCGTTCCCCCCGAACGGTCCCTTGCCTCGGTTGCCAGTACTATGACGCGTCCTGCTCCTCTGCTGCTCCTGCTCGCTGGTTTGTTGTTCTTCTTTGCCCTGGGTAATCATGAACTGCAGGGCTCCACCGAAGCCCGCGTCGCCGGGATCGCCATGGCCATGCACCTGGATAACAACTGGGTGGTGCCCCAGCTGTTTCGTGAACCCTTCCTTGAAAAACCGCCTCTGAGCCTGTGGCTGGACGCCGGCGCCATTCGCCTGTTTGGCGCCAGCACCGGCGCGGTGCGCCTGGCCTCGGCGTTCGCCGGGCTGTTCAGCGTGATGCTGTTCTACGGGATGCTGCGCACCTTTGGCCGCCCGAAAACATTGGCGTTCTGCGCCGCCCTGATCCTTGCGACCATGGCCAGTTACTGGGGCAACGTGCGGGGTGTTGGCGAGGACTCCTTGCTCAGCCTGGGCGTGACCACTGCATTGCTTGGGTTCTACCAGGCGGTACGACCCGACCGCCAAGGCGCCGCTGCCTGGGCGTGGGCGTTGTTTACTGCCGGGATGGTGATCGCCACGCTGAGTAAAGGCGTATTGGGCCTGGCAATGCCGGGCATTGTGATCTTCGTGTACCTGGTCGCGACCACAGTGCTGGACAAGCGCCTGCGTATCGGTGACTGGCTCAAGCCGGGGCTGTTCACCTTGCTGGCGCTGGTGCCGCTGATGATCTGGCTGGGCTTCCTGTTCCAGCGCGGCGGGATGCAGGCCGTGGGCGAAGTGTTGTGGACCAACAGCGTCGGCCGGTTCAGCGGTTCATTCGTCGAAGCCGGACACTACGAACCGTTCTACTACTACATCGCCAAACTGCCCGAAGCGTTCCTGCCATGGAACATCCTGGTGTACCTGGGGCTGTGGCACTTCCGTAAGAGCCTGGTGCGCAACCGCTACTACCTGTTTTTCAGCATCTGGCTGGTGGCGCAATTCACCCTGCTGACCCTGGCTTCCAGCAAGCGCACGGTGTACCTCATGGCGCTGACGCCAGCCGCCGCCGTGCTGGCTGCCGAATACGCGCGCGTATTGTTGGAGTGGGCCAAGCAGCACAAGCCGTCGCTGTACAAACACCACAAGGCCGTGATCGGCAGCGTGTTCACCCTCGCGGTCGCTTGCTACCTGATTGCTGCCTTCTGGTTTGCGCCCAAAGCGGACGTGCGTCAGTCGTTCATCCCAGTGATCAGCCAGGTGCAGGCGCTGCAAGCGCAAGGTAAGGAAGTGGTGTTATTCCAGCCCAACGAGCGGATTGCCGGGGCCAGCGTGTTCTATCTGCAGGCTTACTTGCCGATCCTGCAGACCGAGGCTGAGCTGCGCACGTTCCTCACGGCCAAGCCGGGCAACGTGGCGCTGATGGACCGTACCGAACAACTGACCGAGAAGGTCACCGTCATCAAGGAGATGGCGATCAATCGCCAGCCTTACTACTTCGTCGAGCAGTAAGGCCGGCGCAGGGCATCAGTGTTTGGTGACCTTGTCCAGGTAACCCATGGCAAACGCCGAGATCACGAAGGTCATGTGGATGATGACGTACCACATCAGATGCTGCGGATCGACGTTCTTGGCGTCCATGAAGATACGCAGCAGGTGGATGGAGGAAATCGCCACGATGGACGCCGCCACCTTCATCTTCAGCGACGAAGAGTCCATGGTGCCCAGCCAGTTGAGCTTTTCCTTGCTCTCATCGATATCCAGCTGCGAGACGAAGTTCTCGTAGCCGGAGATCATCACCATCACCAGCAAGCCGCCGACCAGGGCCATGTCGATCAACGACAGCAGCACCAGGATCAGCTCGGACTCGGCCATCGAGAACACGCTCGGCAGCAGGTGAATCACTTCCTGGAAGAATTTCAGCGCCAGCGCCAGCAACCCCAGGGACAAGCCGAAATAGATTGGCGCCAGCAGCCAGCGCGAGGCGTACATAGCATTTTCGATAAAGCGTTCCATTGGATCTCACACAGCTTGGCTAAAAATGGCCGCGAGTATACCAGCCGCTACAGAACACCTGTAACCGCGAGAAAACTGACCTGAGCGGCATCTGTAAGAGAATTTTTCTGCTAGTGTCGAGCCAATAAATCGGCTCACTGACGTCGAATAGGAAAAACTCAGATGATGGATGTGCGATCCCATTTGGCCACTATCGGCCTGGGTGCGATGCTGTTGATGAGCGGCGGCTGCTCCCCCAAAGAAGAGCAGAAGCAAGCCACCCTCGAAGAGAGAACCGCCAAGTTCGAGCAGTCCCTGGACAGCATCCAGGACCCCAAGCTGCGCGACGCCATCGCTGATCTCGGCGGCTCGCTGCTCTTGCTGGAGCGGGCGCGCGTAAAGCTCGCCGAAAAGCCTATCGAGGCCGAATACGGCGAAGACACCCTGGCCCTGATCAAACACTACCCCACGCCCCAAGCCTTGGTGGACACCTACATAAACGGCCTGTTTGTGCTGCGCAAAGCCTCGCACTCCGACTACCTGACCGATCTGCAGCCGGTCTTCCCGTTCAACTTCAACAGCCCCGACCAGTTTCCCTTTCCCCATGGCCTGGAATGGCAGTCGGTGACCCTGAGCAACAACAAGGTCATCCCCTTCCAGCCTGAATGGTCGGAAACCGACCCGGGTATCCAACTAAGCCCCAGCAGTTCCAACCTGACCAACCCCGATGACCTGACGGTGACCTACCCGTTCATCGATGGCGTAGAGACCGAGAACAAGAGCCAGCCGCAACCGGTCAGCCTCAAAGGTGCGGTGGAAGTGGTTGCCCCCGGCAAGGTGCTGACCTTCGACCTGTCGAAAAAAGACGTGGGCCGCAAGCGCACCGAGGGCGATATCACCCTCAACCTGCTGCTGCTTGAAAAGAACTACGCCGAGATCGAACTGACCACCAGCGCGCCCCTCGCCCCGGAAGTGGGCGACGAATCGCCTAACCCGTTGCTGGTGCAGGCACGCGACACCACCGGGCAATTCCTCACCCGCGCGGGCTCGATCAACGAGAGCAGCGCCCAGGTGGCGTTCTACGAGAAACAACTGGCCGAGATGCAAAAGCAGAAGGCCTGGTCCGACGCATTTGAAAAGCAACTGAGCGACGAACAAAAGGCGTTCGAGCACAAACAGAGCAGCCACTACGCCAAGGTGTACTTCAACGGCGTGATCGATAGCCTGCAGGTCAACGTGCTGGACTTCTCCAAGGCGACGGTCACACACAAGGACCTCGACCTGCCGGTGATGCGCTTCGACAAGAACAGCCTGCAAAAAACCGTGCAAGCCTTGCCGATGCCCGTCACGGTGTATGACGACAGCGCCGCCAGCTGGCTCAAAGACGCGACGCTGACCGAAGAGCAGTTGAAAAAAAGCGTCACCATCACCCAGTCGACCGAAGACGCCAGCGCCGCGCACATCGTGTTCGACCACCCGTTCACCTTCAACGACGACCTGGTCGGCAGCGAACGCAACAGCAGCGAGGCGCCCATCACCTTCTTCACGGCCGACGACAAGGGCGAGCGCGGCGAACCCATCGAGCTGCCGGCCGAGGCGTTTGAGCTGGATGCAGCCCGTGGCACGCTGACCTACGACCTCAACCTGTTCCCGGAAAACCCGGCGTTTGTGGTGGGTTCGATCCCGCTGTTCCTGGCCAACATCGAAAAGGCCACGATTGACGTCGCCAAGCTGCCCAAAGGTCTGACGCTCAAGGACAACGCGCTGATCGTCGACCAGAAGGCATTCCCGTCCGACAGCTGGCGCTTCTACGCCAAGGACGCCAGCGGCAATTACCTCAAGGAGATCCTCGGCGTCAGCCACCGCGCCGAGGAATACGGCACGGCGATGTTTGACGTGCATTACTTCTACGGCCAGCCGACCGTGCTGGAAAGCTACCAGCGCACCGACCTGAACACCGTGCAATACGGCTTCGAGGTCAAGCTGGACAAGCCGCAGGCGCAATAGCGATCAGTGATGGGTATCACTGACCGTCTGTGAGCGCCCGCCGTTGAGCTGTCGCAAATGGGCCTGCATGTGCAGGCTCCAGATCTGCGGGTCGCCCGCTTGCTCGTAGCCGTGCAGCGTGAGGCTGTCGACAATCGATTCCAGTATGGTTTCTGCCACGAAGGGCCCATGAAACGGGCCTTGGGACTTGATGGTGGACGGCTGTTCGCCGGTCATCCCGGCCGCAAACAGCAAGGTCCACATCCCGTTATCCCCGGCGAGCGGGCGAATGGAGCATTCGATACGGGTGACCAGGCCCAGGCATTGACGGGTAAGGCAAAGGTTGCGCGGCATGGCGGCGACCCTCGGTAGATCGGTGTTCAACCTCAGCGCACGGCGAGGCTGTCTCTATCCAGCGACTCCTGTGGATATCCCTTGAGCAGAGAATAGAAGAAAACCACGACAAACCAAGGTTGTAGGGACCAACGGGCGTTGGCCCCACAAAAACAGCCAATTTACTGACACCTCACCCTGTAGGAGCCGGCTTACCGGCGATCGCGGCGTGTCAGGGTAATCACTTGTGCCTGACAGGCCGCCATCGCCGGCAAGCCGGCTCCTACAAAGGTGTGTCAGGTGGGCTTGGCTTCGGCCAGCGCTTGCTGCGCCAGCTCCTTTTCCGCCTCTTTCAGGTCTTCCTCGCTGATCATCTCGGCAATCGCACGCAAGCGTTCGACTACGCGGGCATTGACGGTGCCCTCCGGGAATTGCCCCTCGGCATCCGGCTCACCGGCATCCTCGCCCACCAACAGGCTCAACGCCTCGTCCGCCTGGCGCACCGCATAGATATGGAACTGCCCGGCACGCACGGCCTGCAGCACCTTCTCATCGAGCATCAGCGTGGCCACGTTGGCCTGGGGAATGATCGCCCCCTGCTCACCGGTCAGGCCGCGCGCTTCGCACAGGCGGAAGAAGCCTTCGATCTTCTCGTTGACCCCGCCCACGGCCTGCACTTCGCCGAACTGGTTGATCGAGCCGGTGATGGCAAAGCACTGCTTGAGCGGCGTCTTCGACAGGGCCGAAATCAAGGTGCATGCCTCGCCGAGGGACGCACTGTCGCCGTCCACATAACCGTAGGACTGCTCCAGCGCGATGCTCGCCGAGATGGCCAGCGGGAATTCCTGGGCATAACGACTGCCCAGGTAACCGGTGAGGATCATCACGCCCTTGGAGTGAATCGGCTGGCCGAGGTTAACCTCACGCTCAATGTCGACAATGCCGCTGCCGCCCGGGTAAACCGTAGCGGAAATCCGCGCCGGCACACCGAAGGCCGAATCGCCGACTTCCAACACCGTCAGCCCGTTGCACTTGCCCACGGCCGCACCTGCGGTGTCGATCAGGATCACCCCGGCGAGCATGTCGTCGAGAATCCGCGCCGACACGCGCCCGGTGCGCGTGGCCTTGGCCTTGAGCGCCCGCTCGATATGCCCGGAATCGGTCATCTCGTCGCCCGCCAGGTGACGAATGAAATCCGCCTCGCTGACCAGCTGGAACAGGTCACCAATGCGCGCCGACAAACGGCCCTGGTGCTCGGCCAAGCGTGCGCTGTAGGTGGCCAGGCGCGCCACGGCGTCCGACGTCAGCGGCGCCATGCCTTCTTCCGAGGTGCGGGTTTTGAGCAACTGGGCGAACTGCTCCAGGCTCTCGTCCACCATCGGGATGTCTTCGTCGAAGTCCACCAGCACCCGGAACATCTCCTGGAAGTCCGGGTCGGCGTCTTGCAACGCGTAATACAGCTGGCGCGAACCGATGATGATCACCTTGACCTGCAACGGAATCATCTGCGGGTTCAGGGTGACGGTGGCCAAGCGCCCCAGCTCGCCCAACGGCGATTCCATCTTCAGCTTGCGCGACTGCAGGGAACGCTTGAGCGCGTCCCACACAAACGGCTCGCCGAGCATTTTCTCGGCTTCGAGGATCAAAAAGCCGCCATTGGCGCGGTGCAAAGCACCCGGGCGCAATTGCCGGTAGGTGGTGTAGAGCGCGCCCTGGTCGGTGCTGTATTCGATACGGCCGAACAGGTTGTCGTAGGTCGGGTGCGGTTCAAACACCACCGGCGCGCCGCCGTTGATCGGGTGGCCCACCACCAGGCTCGGGCAGTACTGCTCTTCGAGCAGCTTGCGCGCCTGGGCGTCGGTCTTGGCGTCGTCGACCAATTGCTCGACCACGGTTTTCAGCAGGTACACCTGCATGGCTTGCAGGTAGCCGCAGACTGCCGCGTTTTCCGCGTACTTTTCCGACAGCGGCGAGAGCAATGGCTGCAGGGCCAGGGTGATGGTTTCTTCGTTGAACTGGCGCAGCTGGTTGTTCGACTCGCGCTTCCACTGTGGAAGGCTGGCCAACTCTTCGTTGAGGCGTTCTTCCAGCTCGGAAATATCCGTGTGGAAACGCTCGCGGTCGGCTTCCGGCAGCTGCGAAAACTCGGCTTCGTCCAGGGCCTTGCCGTCGAGCATCGGGGTAAAGGCGATGTTGGAGCTGTCGCGGTAAAGCGCCACGTCCTTTTCCAATGCCAGACGCTCAATCACGTCCAGCGCCTTGTCGTAGCGCTGGTTGAAAGCGCGGTCGATGGCGCTTTTGCGCTGTTGGTAGGTCGGGTGTTCGAACACGGCCGGGAAGGTGGCCACCAGGTTGTCGATCAACCCGCTGATGTCACTGATGAACGCCGCCGCGCCGCCCGCTGGCAGTTCCAGCGCACGGGGTTCGCGAGGCTCATCGAAATTGTTCACATAGACCCAGTCCGATGGGGTCTGCAGGCGTTTACCTTCTGCCTTCAGGTAGCGTTTGACGAACGAAAAGCGGCCGGTACCGGGCTCGCCCATGACAAACACGTTGTAACCGGGGCGTGGCATGGCCACACCGAACTGCAAGGCTTCAACCGCACGTTCCTGGCCAAGCACACCGCGAAAGGGCTCCAAATCATTGGTGGTCGAGAAGCTGAACTGTTCAGCGGAAAAAGGACGAGTCAGCGCTTCGGGCGCTAGACGCAAGCTGGCAGCAACAGGATCAGGCATCGGGCTTCCTTACATCAGGCGGGGCAGATAACGGCATTCTGGCTCCCGCTTGCGCGCTCTGGCAAGGCGAGCCTGTGGGAAAGCATAGACACGGGAGGCGTCCTACAAATAATTCGCGACATCGCTGATTGTTTTATAAAAAAACACGGAACCCCGGGAACGTGCCTAAACTCCAAACTGCGCGGGTTGGACTAATAACCGATCCCTAGGGCGCTGCAACGCGCCTGAACCCTTGTCCATTGGTTTGCACACAAAGAGAACAAAGCTATGAAACGGATCCTTCTTGGTACTCTCTTCACCGTCGTCTCCCTCAATGCAATGGCAGAAGCACCAGGCGGCCCGAACTGCGGTTGGGGCAACATGTTGTTTGAAGGCCAACGCGGTACTCCAGCTCACTTCCTGGCGTCCACCACCAACGGCACCTCGGGTAACGCCACCTTCGGCATGACCTCAGGCACCAACGGTTGCAGCACCAACAGCGCCCTGACCTACGGCGGCAAGTCCTGGATTGCCATGAATGGCATGATGAACGAGCTGTCCGAAGACATGGCCAAAGGCAATGGCGAAGCACTGACCACCTACGCGGTGGTACTGGGCGTTGCTCCAGAAGATCGCGAGCACTTCGCTGCCGTGACCCACGAGCACTTCCAACAGATCTTCAGCAAAGCCGACGTGACGGCTGACGATGTGCACACCAACACCCTCGCCGTCCTCAAGGGCGACGCCCGCCTGGCGAAATACGCTACCCAGGCTTAAGCTCGACCCGCCCGTGCCTTTCGAGGCACGGGCTTTATTTTTGGACCCGCCTCCCCTTTGGGTCTCTCTTTATCCGACTTAAGTTGCCCCTATGCTCAAACGCTTTGCCTGGCTGGCACTCTTCGCCTGCGCCCCGCTGTACGCGGCCCCGCATATTGATGATCAACGTTTGCAGCAATTGGCCAATGATCCGTTCTGGTTGTCCCTGGGCCATTACGAAGCCGGCAAGCTCAAGGGCTGGCGCAGCTATGTCAGCGACAAGAAATTCTTCCTCGCCCCCGACGGCGCCCACCACCCGGACGCCGAACTCAAGGCCACCGTTGACGCACTCTATGCGCCGGCCAGCCTGGGCGAAAAACATGTTCAATGCGTTTACCCCGCACGCACCCGCTGGCTCAAGGATCAGTTACAACTGACCGATCTGCCCGCCGTGGACTGCAAAGAATTCAAGCAATGGTTCAAGGACGTCGCCCCGCACAGCGCGGTGATGATCTTCCCGGCGGCCTACCTCAACAGCCCGTCGTCCATGTTCGGCCACACCCTGCTGCGTATCGACCAGGCCGATGTGCAGCGCGACAAGACCGCCTTGCTCAGCTACGCGATCAACTTTGGCGCCTACATCGAAGGCTCGGACAACAGCATCCTCTACGCCTGGAAAGGCCTGATGGGCGGCTACCCCGGCCTGTTCGCCCTGGTGCCCTACCAGGAAAAACTTTCCGAGTACCGTAGCCTCGAAAACCGCGACCTGTGGGAATACCGCCTGAACCTGACCCAGGTCGAGACCGAGCGCATGGTCGAGCACGTGTGGGAGCTCAAGCAGATCCAGTTCGACTATTTCTTCTTTGACGAAAACTGCTCCTATCGCCTGCTGGAACTGCTGCAAGTCGCACGTCCCGGGCTGCGCCTGACCGAGCAATTCCCGCTGACCGCCATCCCTACCGACACCGTCAAGGCGGTGAAGGATGCAGGGCTGGTGGAGAAGATCGACTACCGCCCTTCCCGCGAGCGCGAGCTACTGGAGCGTGCCAAGCCGCTGAGCAGTGAAGAACAACAGTGGGTACTCAAGGTCAGCGACGACCAGAAGCAACTGCAAGAGCCGGCCTTCAAGGCCCTGCCCCGCGAGCGCCAGGCCCTGATCATCGACGCCGCCTACCGCCTGGGCCGCTACCGCGCCAACGGTTTGGAGCGTGACACCGAACGTTCCCAACGCAGCTTTGAACTGCTGCGCGCAATCAACCAGAACCCGGCGCCCGACCTGAACGTCGAACGCCCCGGCCTGCCGGAAGACGGCCATGAGTCGCGCACGTGGCAAGCCGGTATCGGCACCCGTGGCGACAAAGCCTTCGGTGAGTACGGCCTGCGCATGGCCTACCACGACCTCAACGACAACGCCGAAGGCTTCCCCCTCGGCGCGCAGATCGAAATCCTGCAGATGAAACTGCGCCAGTACGAAGGCAACCACTGGCAACTGCAGCAACTGGACCTGGCCACCATCCGCTCCCTGACCCCGCGCAACGCGCTGTTGCAGCCGTGGTCCTGGCAAGTCACCGGCGGCCTGGAGCGGGTGCCCGGCAAACACGACGACGAAACCCTGGTGGCCCACGTCAACGGCGGCGCCGGTGGTACCTGGCAACTGAGCGACGACATGCTCGGCTTCGCCCTCGGCACCGTGCGCGTGGAACACAACAACGACTTCAGCGAAGCCATCTCCCCCGCAGCCGGCTTCAACACCGGCGTGCTGTGGAAAAACCCGCTGGGCAACCTGAGCCTGGAAGCCAAGGGCGACTTCTTCACCAACGGCGAAGTGCGCCGCAGCCTGAGCCTGAACCAGCAGTGGGAATTGTCCCGCAACCTGGGCCTGCGCCTGAGCGCCCAACGCGAATACAGCCACCTGTCCACCCCGGTGAACGAAGTGCTGCTGGAAGTGAAGTGGTATCACTACTGACCAAAGGCACACAACGATCAAAAATGTGGGAGCGGGCTTGTGTGGGAGCGGGCTTGCTCGCGAATGCGGTGTGTCAGTCAAAGATATTTAAGCTGAACCACCGCCTTCGCGGGCAAGCCCGCTCCCACATTTGATCCACGCAACCTGTAGGAGCCGGCTTGCCGGCGATCGCATCACCGCTGGTTACCTGACCACCGAGGTGTCTGCATCGCCGGCAAGCCAGCGCCTACGGACCACACCGTTCTCACCTTCCTTTCACATCTCTCCGACGAATCCCCTTCTAGACTTCCCCTATCAGCCGTGAAACGGCGAGGGAGCAGGCAATGTGGCGGTATGCGGTAATGCTGTGTGCGATGGTGTGGTTGGCCGGTTGTCAGTCCACTCATCAAGACCTGTTGGCCAAGGGTTACCCACCGGCCTTTGCCGATGGTTTTGACGACGGTTGCAGCAGCGGTCGCCAGGCGGCCGGGGTGATCAGCGGGGAGTTTCGCAAGAACGTGCCGCGCTATCTCAAGGACCGCGAATACGCCGAAGGCTGGGAAGATGGCTTCCGCCAATGCAAGGCCATGCGTGAAAACGAAGAGCTGCGCGACTACAAGGACAATCACTGGGATGACCGCGAGCGTGCCTGGCAGCAAGAGAAAGACCGCGACGCCGCCAGGGCCTATCGCTCGCAATAGGTCGCTTTCAGACATCCATCGAAACTAAAGCGCGGCGACTATGGCCCAAACTCCATTGAGGGAGAACGTCATGAGCCGAGCTTTTGTGAATGAAGACAACGCCGCCGCCCAGGCCGACCAGCCGGTGGAGCGCCAGGTCAGCGAGCAGCCCAACCGAGTGACGGCCCAAGGGTTGGCGCAGTTGCAGGCCAAGGTGGCGCAGTTACAGCAGGCATATAGCGTCGAATCTGCCAAAGACGACAAACAGCGCCTGGCTGACCTTGAGCGCGACCTGCGCTACTTCAATCAACGGGTGCAAAGTGCTCAAGTCGTCGCGCCGGCGACTTCCACCGACAAAGTGCAGATCGGCAGCTGGGTCACCTTCGCCAATGAACAGGACGAACAGCAGCGCATCCAGCTGGTCGGCGAAGACCAGGCCGACGCCACTGCACACTTGATCAACTGGGGCTCGCCCCTGGGCCGCGCCTTACTGGGGGCCCAGCTCGGCGACGAAGTGCTGTGGAAACGCCCCGTCGGCGATCAGTTGATCGAAGTGCTGCGGATCGAGCCCGAGGCTTAGACGATGCCCTGGGCCAGCATCGCGTCGGCAACTTTCACGAAGCCGGCGATGTTCGCGCCTTTCACGTAGTTGACCCGACCGTTTTCTTCGCCGTAGTGCACACACGCATGGTGGATCGACTGCATGATGTTGTGCAGCTTGCTGTCCACTTCGCCAGCCGTCCACAGCAGGCGCATGGCGTTCTGCGACATTTCCAGCCCGCTTACGGCCACGCCGCCGGCGTTGGAGGCTTTGCCCGGGGCAAACAGAATGCCCGCGTCGATAAAGATATCCACCGCCTCCAGCGTGGTCGGCATGTTGGCACCTTCGGCCACGCAGATGCAGCCGTTGCGCAGAAGGGTGCGCGCCGCCTCGGCGTCGAGTTCGTTCTGGGTGGCGCAGGGCAGCGCGATGTCGCAGGCCAACTGCCATGGGGTCTGGCCTTTACGGAACTCCAGGCCGAAGCGCTCGGCCAGTTCGCTGATGCGCCCGCGCTGTACGTTTTTCAATTCCAGCAGCGCCGACCATTGCTCCTCGGTCAAACCGCTCTCGGCGTAGAGGGTGCCTTCGGAGTCGGACAGGGAAATCACCTTGCCGCCCAGGTCCATGACCTTGCGCGCCGCGTATTGCGCCACGTTGCCCGAACCCGACACGGCCACGCGCTTGCCTTCCACCCGCTGGCTGTTGCGCTTGAGCATTTCTTCAGCGAAGTACACACAGCCGAAACCAGTGGCTTCCGGGCGGATCAGGCTGCCGCCATAGGTCATGCCCTTGCCGGTCAGCACGGAGGTGAACTGGTTGCTCAGACGCTTGTACTGGCCGAACAGGAAGCCGATCTCACGGGCGCCCACGCCGATATCACCGGCCGGCACATCCACGTCTGCGCCGATATGCCGGTACAGCTCGCTCATGAAGGCCTGGCAGAAGCGCATCACTTCGGCGTCGCTCTTGCCCTTGGGGTCGAAGTCCGAGCCGCCCTTGCCGCCGCCCATGGGCAACGAGGTCAGGGAGTTCTTGAAGGTCTGTTCGAAAGCGAGGAATTTCAGCACGCCCAGGTTCACCGACGGGTGGAACCGCAGGCCGCCCTTGTACGGGCCGATGGCGCTGTTCATCTGGATGCGGAACCCACGATTGACCTGAACCTTGCCGTGATCATCCACCCACGACACCCGGAAGGTAATCGCACGTTCCGGCTCGCAGATGCGCTCCAGGATGCCCGACGTCAGGTAGTGGGGGTTGGCTTCAAGAAAAGGCCAGAGGCTGCGTAGGACTTCTTCTACGGCCTGGTGGAATTCTGGCTGGTCGGGGTCGCGTTTCTTGAGGCGGGAAAGGAAAGATTCGACAGATTCGATCATGGGAAGTCTCGGCAAATTGATTGTTTTTAAATGAGATTGAGCCGGACCTTAGCAACTCATGCCGCACCTGAAAAGTGCAAAATGTCGCCTTTGTGAATTTAAATGGTGCATTAGATATAAATAAATCAGAAAAACAGGACTTTTGTGCACCTGAAAAGGGATTATCAACCCCAGGCATGCACCAGCCTGTAAATGGTCTTCGCAGGCAAGCCAGCTCCCACATTTGATCGGTTTCTACTGTTGGAATGCGGCCGAATGTGGGAGCTGGCTTGCCTGCGATGAACCCACCTCGGTCCACCTGAAAAGACGCAAAAAAAAACGGAGCCCGAAGGCTCCGTTTTTTCAAACCACTGACCCGAATCAGGCCAGTTTCTTGTGACGCACGCGGTGCGGCTGGGCAGCGGCTTCACCCAGGCGCTTCTTGCGATCGGCTTCGTACTCGGTGTAGTTGCCCTCGAAGAACACCGCTTGCGAGTCGTCTTCGTACGCCAGGATGTGAGTCGCGACGCGGTCAAGGAACCACCGATCGTGAGAGATCACAATGGCGGCGCCCGGGAAGTCCAACAGGGCTTCTTCCAGGGAACGCAGGGTTTCAACGTCGAGGTCGTTGGACGGTTCGTCGAGCAGCAACACGTTGCCGCCTTCTTTCAGGGTCAGGGCCAGGTGCAAGCGGCCGCGCTCACCACCGGACAGGTCCTTGACGAACTTCTGTTGGTCGCCGCCCTTGAAGTTGAAGCGACCCACGTAGGTGCGCGACGGGATTTCATAGTTGCCGATGCGGATCTGGTCGGAGCCATCGGAAATCTGCTGGAACACCGTCTTGCTGCCGTCCAGGTCCTCACGGCTCTGATCAACGCAAGCAAGCTGCACGGTTTCGCCCACTTCGATGGTGCCGGAGTCCGGGGTTTCCTTGCCCATCAGCATGCGGAACAGTGTGGATTTACCCGCACCGTTACCACCGATAACGCCGACGATCGCGCCTTTTGGCATGGAGAACGACAGGTTGTCGATCAGCACGCGGTCGCCATAACCCTTGGTGACGTTCTTGAATTCGATGACCTTGTCACCCAGGCGCGGACCGGCCGGGATGTAGATCTCGTTGGTTTCCGAACGCTTCTGGAATTCCTGGGACTGCATTTCTTCAAAGCGCTGCAGACGCGCCTTGGATTTGGACTGGCGGGCCTTGGCGCCTTTGCGCACCCACTCCAGTTCTTCCTTCATGGCTTTTTCGTGGGCCGACTGCTGCTTGGATTCGGCAGCCAGACGGTCGGACTTGGCTTCCAGCCAACCGGAGTAGTTGCCCTCGTAAGGGATACCGGCGCCGCGGTCGAGCTCGAGGATCCAGCCAGCGACGTTGTCCAGGAAGTAACGGTCGTGCGTGATCGCAACCACGGTGCCCGGGAAATCGTGGAGGAAGTGTTCCAGCCAGGCGACGGAATCGGCGTCCAGGTGGTTGGTCGGCTCATCGAGCAGCAGCATGTCGGGGGCCGACAGCAGCAGGCGGCACAGGGCCACACGGCGCTTCTCACCACCGGACAGGTGTTCGACCTTGGCATCCCACGCCGGCAGGCGCAGTGCGTCGGCGGCAACTTCCAGCTGGCGCTCCAGGTTGTGGCCGTCGCCGGCCTGCAGGATCGCTTCCAGCTTGGCCTGTTCGGCGGCCAGCTTGTCGAAGTCGGCATCCGGCTCGGCGTAGGCGGCGTAGACCTCGTCCAGGCGCGCCTGGGCGTTCTTGATCGCGCTGACGGCTTCTTCAACCACTTCACGAACGGTCTTGGTCGGGTCCAGGATCGGTTCCTGTGGCAGGTAACCGATGTTCAGTTCCGGCATCGGGCGGGCTTCACCTTCGAACTCGGTGTCGACGCCGGCCATGATTTTCAGCAGCGTGGACTTCCCCGAACCGTTGAGGCCGAGCACGCCGATCTTGGCGCCAGGGAAGAAGGACAGCGAAATGTTTTTCAGGATTTCCCGCTTCGGCGGAACAACTTTTCCCAGCCGATGCATGGTGAAGACGTATTGAGCCATGGTGAACCTAGCGTCAGTGACTGATGAATTGAGCGGGCGGAGCCCGTGCAGGCCATGCGCCGCGCGGGCCGTTGACGGTGATCAATGCCTGCGTGCGGGAAAAGCCTGAATGTCTGGGGCTGGAACGCCCCGCGTAACCGGCAAAGCTACCTGAATGCGCTTGGTCAGTCCAGCCAGGCAAGGACTGGCACTTTGCCACAACTCAAGGCATGCTAGCCGCCCTCCGGGCGTCCGGCTTATAGTGCACGTCGCGCGCCAGTCCAGCCAAACCGCAGGATCACAGCTTGTCCAAAGTCACGCCGCCAACTCCCCTGCGCGCCGCTCATATAGCGCCGGGAGCGCCCCTGCACGGCACCCTTAAAGGCGCATTGGCGACGCTTGTCCTCATGCTGCTCGCACTATTGTTCTGGCAACTGCTGGACCAGCTGCAGCAAAACCAGAAAAACCAGCAGCAATACACCATCGACTACAGCGCCGACCTGGCTGAACAGATCAGCCTGAACATGGCCCTGAGCGCAAAAATCGCGCTGAACCTGCTCCCGATGGTCGAGCCGCCGCGCAACGACGAACAGCAGCAAGCCCTGATGCGCACCCTGCAACGCTCGTTGCCGGAGTTGCGCAGTATCGCCCTGCTGGCCCCCAGTGGCGCGATGATCAGTGACAGCGCCAAAGACAGCCAGGACAGCGCCTGGCTTGAAGAACTGGTGCAGCGCAGCCACTCCCAGCCTTATTACCTGAGCAACAGTAACGACGGCACCATCATCTACCTGCTGCTGCACCAGCCCAGCGGCGGCTCGCGGATGTACTGGGCACTGCGCCTGGCGCCCAGCTACCTGACCAACCTCACCCGCCAGGACGGCCAGGGCCAGCGCCCGATGTGGGCCATCGAGAACCGCCTGAACCACCGCGTGGTCAGCCGTGACAGCGGCATGCCGGCGCAATGGGCCACCGCCCTCACCCCGGATGAATTGAACAGAAGCGTACTGGTCACCCCCCTGAGCAAGAGCGACTGGCAACTGCGCGGGCTGTTCGACCGCACGGCGGTACTGGAGCAACTGCTGCCCGCATTTATCGGCAAATGCCTGCTGGGCCTGGCGTTCTCGCTGATCCCGGTGATCGTGCTGCTGAACATGCGCCGTCGCCAGCGCCAGGTGCATGAAGGTCGGCGGCGCTACCAGGATATTTTCGAGGGCACCGGCGTGGCCCTGTGCGTGCTCGACCTGTCCGGGCTCAATGCATTCTTCGACAAGGCGCAACTGCACAGCCGCGAGCAATTGCACGACTGGCTGCAGGACAACCCCGCAGAACGCCAGCAACTGCTCAAGGAACTGCGCATCACCGAGGTCAACCAGGTGGCGGTGCGTCTGCTCAATGTGGCCTCGTGCGAAGAGGCGTGGGAGCGCCTGATCGACGATTGCCCACGCAACGCCACGGCCATCGGCTATCAGGTGCTTGAGGCGGTGCTGACCCAGCAAAAGCAGCTGGAACTGGAAATCCAGCTCAACGATGTCGCCGGCAACGAGCAGTACCTGTGGCTGGTGATGCGCCTGCCGGAGCAGCAGGACGATTTCAAGGCGGTGATCCTCAGCATCAGCGACATCACCAGCCGCAAGCTCATCGAACTGTCGCTGGTGGAGCGCGAAAGCTTCTGGTCGGACGTGGTGCGCACCGTGCCCGACCACCTGTATGTGCAGGACGTGATCAGCCAGCGCATGATCTTCAGCAACCATCACCTGGGCCACACCCTCGGCTACAACAAGGCCGAACTGCAGCAAATGGGCGAGTACTTCTGGGAAATCCTGCTGCACCCCGAAGACGCCGAGCATTACCACGACCTGCGCCAGCAACAGCGCCAGGCCGGCTATAGCACCCAGTTGCAGTGCCAATTGCGCTTTCGCCACCGCAACAACCAGTGGCGTCGCTTCGAGATCCGCGAACAGGCCCTGGCCCGGGACAAGACCGCCGTGGTCACGCGGATCATCGGCGTGGCCAAGGACGTGACAGACCAGATCGAAGCCAGCGAATCCCTGCGTGACAGCGAGCAGCGCTACCGCATGCTGGCCGAAAGCATCAGCGACGTGATCTGTTCCACCGACAGCCAGTTGGCCCTTAACTACATCAGCCCGTCGGTCAGTGCCGTACTGGGTTATGACGTGGACTGGGTGTTCAAGAACGGTTGGCAGTCGATCATCGCCAACCCGCAGCAATTGAGCGGCATCTATAGCCTGGTGGAGCGGGTCAGCCGCGCTTTGGGCGATACCGCAGCGCTGAACCAGCTGCGCGACGAAGTGCAAACCCAGCTGTTCCTGTTCGACTGCCTGCGCGCCGATGGCCGCAAGGTGCCGATCGAACTGCGCCTGGTGTTGGTGTGGGACGAGCACGGTGCGTTTGAAGGCATCCTGGGCGTTGGCCGGGACATCAGCCAGCAGCGCCGCGCCGAGAAAGACCTGCGCATGGCGGCCACGGTATTCGAGCACTCCACGTCGGCGATCCTGATCACCGACCCGGCCGGCTACATCGTGCAGGCCAACGAAGCGTTCAGCCGGGTCAGCGGGTATGCGGTGAGCGATGTACTCGATCAATTGCCCAACATGCTCACCGTCGACGAACAACAGGAAGCCCACCTGCGCTATGTGCTCAAGCAGTTGCACCAGCACAGCACCTGGGAAGGCGAAGTGTGGCTCAAGCGCCGCAACGGCGAGCACTACCCGGCCTGGGTCGGCATTACCGCCGTGTTCGACGATGAAGGCGACCTGGCCAGCTACGTGTGCTTCTTCAGCGATATCAGCGAGCGCAAGGCCAGCGAACAGCGCATCCACCGCCTGGCCTACTACGACGCCCTGACTCACCTGCCCAACCGCACGCTGTTTCAGGACCGCCTGCACACCGCGCTGCAATCGGCCGAGCGGCAGAAGTCGTGGGTGGTGCTGATGTTCCTCGACCTCGACCGCTTCAAGCCGATCAACGACTCCCTGGGCCACGCCGCCGGCGACCGCATGCTCAAGGAAATGGCCACCCGCCTGCTGGGCTGCGTGGCCGAAGACGACACCGTGGCGCGCATGGGCGGCGATGAGTTCACCCTGCTTCTGCAACCGCGGGTCAGCCGCGAAATGGCGCTGAACCGGGCGATCCACGTGGCCGAGCAGATCCTCGCCAGCCTGGTGAAGCCCTTCGTGCTCGAAGGCCGCGAGTTCTTTGTGACGGCCAGTATCGGCATCGCGCTGAGCCCCCAGGACGGCAACGAGCTTAGCCAGTTGATGAAAAACGCCGACACGGCGATGTATCACGCCAAGGAGCGCGGCAAGAACAACTTCCAGTTCTACCAGGCCGACATGAACGCCAGTGCCCTGGAACGCCTGGAGCTGGAAAGCGACCTGCGCCACGCCCTGGACCAGAACGAATTCGTGCTCTATTACCAGCCGCAGTTCAGCGGCGACGGCAAACGCCTGACCGGCGCCGAAGCCTTGCTGCGCTGGCGTCATCCTCGCCGCGGTCTGGTGCCACCGGGGGATTTCATCCCGGTGCTGGAAGAGTTGGGGCTGGTAGTAGACGTGGGCGACTGGGTGCTCAGCGAAGCCTGTCGCCAGCTCAAGACCTGGCACCAGAACAAGGTGCGCGTGCCGAAGGTGTCGGTGAACATCTCCGCGCGGCAGTTTTCGGACGGCCAGTTGGGTGAGCGCATTGCCACCATCCTCAAGGACACCGGCCTGCCACCGGCGTGCCTGGAGCTGGAGCTGACCGAAAGTATCCTGATGCGTGAGGTCAACGAGGCGATGCAGATCCTCGACAGCCTGAAAAACCTGGGCCTGAGCATCGCGGTCGACGACTTCGGCACCGGTTATTCGTCGCTCAACTACCTCAAGCAATTCCCCATCGACGTGCTGAAGATCGACCGCACCTTCGTCGACGGCCTGCCGTCCGGCGAGCAGGACGCGCAGATCGCCCGCGCCATTATCGCCATGGCCCACAGCCTCAACCTGGCGGTGATCGCCGAGGGTGTGGAAACCCATGAACAGCTCGACTTCCTGCGTGAGCATGGGTGCGATGAGGTTCAGGGCTACCTGTTCGGGCGGCCGATGCCGGCGAATCGGTTTGAGGCGCAGTTCAGCAATGATGCGCTGTTCATGTTCGATTGACGTTGTGCGGCGCGCCTGATGACGCCATCGCCGGCAAGCCGGCTCCTACAGGGGACCGCATTCCAATTGTAGGAGCCGGCTTGCCGGCGATGGCGGCCTTACAATCACCGCCTGTTCCCAGATGAACGCCACTTGTCCGCGACATGATGTCCTTTCATATGCCATCTAAAACCCATTGGGTTAGAATGCCCTCCTTTTCTGCCCCCGATCCTTGAGGACCGCCATGTTCAGCCGTGATTTGACTATTGCCAAGTACGACGCCGATCTCTTTGCCGCCATGGAGCAAGAAGCCGTGCGCCAGGAAGAGCACATTGAGCTGATCGCTTCGGAAAACTACACCAGCCCAGCGGTGATGGAGGCTCAAGGTTCGGTCTTGACCAACAAGTACGCCGAAGGTTACCCAGGCAAGCGCTACTACGGCGGTTGCGAGTACGTCGACGTGGTTGAGCAACTGGCCATCGATCGCGCCAAGGAGCTGTTCGGCGCCGATTACGCCAACGTCCAGCCACACGCCGGTTCCCAAGCCAACAGCGCCGTGTACCTGGCCCTGCTGCAAGGCGGCGACACCATCCTGGGCATGAGCCTGGCCCACGGCGGTCACCTGACCCACGGCGCCAGCGTTTCCTCCTCCGGCAAGCTGTACAACGCCGTCCAGTACGGTATCGATGCCAACGGCCTGATCGACTACGACGAAGTCGAGCGCCTGGCGGTTGAACACAAGCCAAAAATGATCGTGGCCGGTTTCTCTGCCTACTCGCAGATCCTGGACTTCCCACGCTTTCGCGCTATCGCTGACAAAGTCGGTGCCTACCTGTTCGTCGACATGGCTCACGTAGCCGGCCTGGTTGCTGCGGGCGTCTACCCGAACCCGGTGCCTTTCGCTGACGTCGTGACCACCACCACCCACAAGACCCTGCGCGGTCCACGTGGCGGCCTGATCCTGGCTCGCGCCAACGCCGACATCGAGAAGAAGCTGAACTCCGCCGTATTCCCAGGCGCCCAAGGCGGCCCGCTGGAGCACGTGATCGCCGCTAAAGCGATCTGCTTCAAGGAAGCGCTGCAGCCTGAGTTCAAGACCTACCAGCAACAAGTGGTCAAGAACGCCCAGACCATGGCCAGCGTGTTCATCGAGCGCGGCTTTGACGTGGTGTCTGGCGGTACTGAAAACCACCTGTTCCTGCTGTCGCTGATCAAGCAGGACATTTCCGGTAAAGATGCTGACGCTGCCCTGGGCAAAGCCTTCATCACCGTGAACAAAAACTCCGTGCCAAACGACCCACGCTCCCCGTTCGTCACCTCCGGCCTGCGCTTCGGCACCCCGGCTGTGACCACTCGTGGCTTCAAGGAAGCAGAGTGCAAGGAACTGGCCGGCTGGATCTGCGACATCCTGGCAGACCTGAACAACGAAGCCGTGATCGACGCGGTCCGTGAGAAGGTCAAGGCCATCTGCAAAAAGCTGCCGGTTTACGGCGCTTGATAGCAGTAGCTTGAACCAAAAGCGCTGACGGCAACGTCGGCGCTTTTTTTTGCCTGCTAAAAGCTGCCCGAGGGTGGTAACGCACCGCCTATCTCACGGTAGAAGTTGCTCACACCGGTATCAAAAGACTTGCCCGACAGGTGGGCGGCAAAGGTTTCCGCCACGAACTCCAGGGGGTTGGTCATGGCGTACATGCTCACCGCCGTACCGTTGTTGGCCGCCTTGAGCGTGATCGACGGGTCTTGCGCGCCGAGCTTGAAGGTCCAGAACGTCTCGGGCTGATTCATCTCATGAAGGATATGGCCGATTTCGTGGATCACCACGGTCGCGGCATGCCCATGCATCTTAGGGTCGCCGAACCAGCGCTGGGTACCGTCGTACACCTGGTCGGCGACGCCCCTTCCCGGGTCCTTGCCCAAGCCGCCTTCAATGCCATTGAGCTGGATCTGCGGGTTGTGCTGCCCGGTCTTGGGCCCCATGAAGACGGTGTATTCGGCGCCGCCGCGCAGGTTGCCCATGCAGGCAATGCACGGCACGCCCTCGGTGGCCGAGCAGAGAAAGGTGATCGGCGGCAGGCTGAAGCCCTTTGCCGCCAGCACTTGCAGGGCCTTGTCGATGGCGGTGCGTTTCAACTGGGCGAGCGGGTCACCGTTTTCGCTGCCGATGCTCATCATCGCCGCGCCAGGCCCGGTATAGGCCTGGTAGGTGAAGGTCATCATGCCGGTCTTGGCCCGGTAAGTCTGGGCTAGCTTGCCGTCACTCTTTCTGCCCGCTTGGATCTGTGCTGCCGTGGCCATGGGGTCGATCTCCGACATCTGAACGTGCCTGTTGAAATAACAGTCGGTGATCGCGGTTTATTCCGAGGGCCTGGGCTTCGGCTTGATGACCAGGCCAACAGGGTGCCCGGCTACAGGCGTCCCAGCTGAATCAGGTACAGCTTGTCGAATTGAAGGTCGGCCTTGACGCCTTTCATCGAAACGTAATGCCGGTAGTGGTTGTACAGCTGCTTGAAGTAGGCCAGCTTGCCCTTCGACCCGATACGGTACTCGCCCGAGTTGGGGTCGAAAAAACTCATCCCGCTGCCGTCGGCGTACAAGGCAAAAGCGTGGGACGTGACGCCCTCGGTAAAGGTGCATTCCCACAGGTAATAGCCCGGCTGGGTCTCGTCGAGATGACTGGCCAATACCTCCAAGCCCGTCAGCCCGCTCGCTTCGATGGCCGAACGGCTCGACATGCCGCAGATATTGGGCGCTGCCGCGACAATTCGTTCGATGCCACGGGCGGACCTGTAGTAGCAGCGATTGAAGGAGCTGCAATCCACATCGACCTTGTACAGCGTGTCTTCCTGCCCCAGGTACTGTATGCGCCGCTGCGGCGTCTCCGACGGTTGCTGCAGCCTGCGCCGCAACCACGCAAACGCCAGCCCGATGCAGGCGCCGTTCTGCACGCCGGGCATCTCTTTGATGGCAGCGTTATTGCTCAACGCCGAGCGCTGTTTGAACTTGGCGACCCGATGCACTTTCATGCCGATCGGGGTTTTCCAGGAAACATAATTAGCCGGCATTGGCGCTGCCCCCAATGCCGGCGTTGGTCCGTGCCACTTTCACCATGGGTCTGCCTCTGCGATCTCACCTGCCTGATGAGATAACAGCTCGCATGGGCAGTTTATTCCGGCTGGTACAGCTGCTGGAAACCTTGGCGGATCTTGTCTTCGGGCAGTTCATCGGCAATGAACACGATCACGCTTTCACGCGCTTCGTCCTCGGCCCACTCGGTGTCCCAATCGAACCCGTAGAGCTTGAGCACGCCCTGAAACACCAGTCGCCGGTCTTCCCCGGCGATGTTCAGCACGCCTTTGTAACGCAGCAGCTGCTTGCCATGGTCTTCCAGCAACGCATTCATGAACTCGCTGAGGCGGTCGATATCCAGCGGCTGGTCAGTGCGCAGCACCAGGCTGGAGATGCGATCGATGGACGGCGCAGCACTCACCGGGCGCAGGCTCATGCCGGCGTTGAGGTTGAAGCCGCGCACATCGAGCAGCTCGGCCAGGTCGATGTTGCCGTGGTCGACCACACGGATCGGCGCACGCCGGTTGATGCGCGTGAGGCGCTGGCTGAGGGCGTCGAAGGTCGCCGCGTCCACCAGGTCGCGCTTGCTCACCAGCAGGCGGTCGGCAAAGCCGATCTGCGCCTGGGCAATGGTCTGGGTCAGGTGGTGCTCGGCGTGGGCCGCGTCCACCAGGGTGATGATGCCGTCGAGGATGTAGCGCTCGCGCAGTTCTTCATCGATGAAAAAGGTCTGGGCCACGGGCGCCGGGTCGGCCAGGCCGGTGCATTCGATCACCAGGCGGTCGAAGGCGATCTCGCCGCTGTCCAGGCGTTCGAGCAGCAGGTACAGGGCTTTGGTCAGGTCGGTGTGGATGGTGCAGCACACGCAGCCGTTGGACAGGGTCATGACTTGCACCGGCTCGGCGCCCAACAGTTGGGTGTCGATACCGGCGTCACTGAATTCGTTTTCGATCACGGCGATTTTCAAACCGTGCTCGGCCTTGAGCAGGTGGCGCAGCAAGGTGGTCTTGCCGGCGCCGAGGAAGCCGCTGAGGACTGTTACCGGAATGGGGGTTAACAAAACACACATCTCCCATGCGCTAAAAAACTGTAGGAGCCCGGCTTGCCGGCGATGGCGGTCTCAAGATCGCTATCGCCGGCAAGCCGGGCTCCTACAGTGAGGTGTTGTGGTCAAGTGCGGTGTTTCAACAGCACTTGGGCCCACCCTTGCCACCGTAACGGGCTTCCTGGCGTTCCCTAAAGAACGCCTTGTAGTCCATCACCGGTTTGTCCGGGTGTTTGGTTTGCATATGCTCGACGTACGTGTCGTAGTCGGGCATGCCGACCATCAGGCGCGCGGCCTGACCGAGGTATTTACCGAGGCGACTGATGTCATTGAACATGGTTGCAATCCTCGATCATGCGTCCGGTACGGCCTGGAACGGGGCTTCTTTATCCGTGCGTTCCTTGTTGCCCCAGGCGGCGACGCCGACCTTGAGCGCATAGAACAGGATGCTGAATACCACGAACAGGAACAGCGCCGTCAGCGTTGCGTTGGTGTAGGCGTTCCAGATCACGTGCTGCATCTGGTCGACACTTTTGGCCGGGGCCAGGATCTGGCCGTTGGCCAGGGCATCACTGTATTTCTTGGCCAGCGACAGGAAGCCGATCGCCGGGTTGGCGTCGAACAGCTTGATGAAGCCTGCGGTGGTGGTGCAGATCAGCAGCCACACGGCCGGCAGCATGGTCACCCAGATGTAGCGCTGGCGTTTCATTTTGATCAGCACAACCGTGGCGAGCATCAGCGCGATACCGGCGAGCATCTGGTTGGAGATACCGAACAGCGGCCACAAGGTGTTGATACCGCCCAGTGGGTCGATCACGCCTTGGTACAGCAGGTAACCCCACATCGCCACGCAACCTGCGGTCGCGATCAGGTTGGCCGTCCACGACTCGGTACGCTTGAGCGACGGCACGAAGGAGCCGAGCAGGTCCTGCAGCATGAAGCGCCCGGCACGGGTGCCGGCGTCAACCGCGGTCAGGATGAACAGCGCTTCGAACAGGATCGCAAAGTGGTACCAGAACGCCATGGTGTTTTCACCCGGCAGCACACTGTGCAGGATCTGCGCGATCCCCACCGCCAACGTCGGTGCACCACCGGCACGGGCCAGGATGGTGGTTTCGCCGATGTCATGGGCCACAGCGGTCAGCGCCTCAGGCGTAATCGCAAAGCCCCAGCTGCTGACGGTTTGCGCCACGGCCACCACGTCACCACCGACCACGGCGGCCGGGCTGTTCATGGCGAAGTACACGCCCGGCTCGATCACCGAGGCAGCGACCATGGCCATGATGGCCACGAACGATTCCATCAGCATCGCGCCGTAACCGATGTAGCGTGCGTTGGTTTCGTTATCCAACAGCTTGGGCGTGGTGCCCGAGGAGATCAGCGCGTGGAAACCCGAGACCGCGCCACAGGCGATGGTGATGAACAGGAACGGGAACAGGCCGCCTTTCCACACCGGGCCGGTGCCATCGATGAATTGGGTCAGGGCCGGCATTTTCAGCTCTGGCATGGTGACCAGGATGCCGATCGCCAGGGCGATGATGGTGCCGATTTTGAGGAAGGTGGAGAGGTAGTCACGCGGTGCCAGGATCAGCCACACCGGCAGTACCGCAGCGACGAAACCGTAGCCGATCAACATCCAGGTGATCTGGATCCCGCTGAAGGTGAAGGCCTTGGCCCACACCGGGTCGGCTGCAATCTGCCCGCCCAGCCAGATCGAACCCAGCAGCAACAACACGCCGATGATCGAGATCTCGCCGATGCGGCCCGGGCGGATGTAGCGCATGTACACGCCCATGAACATCGCGATCGGGATGGTCGCCATCACGGTGAAGATGCCCCATGGGCTCTCCGCCAGGGCCTTGACCACGATCAGCGCCAGCACCGCGAGGATGATGATCATGATCAGGAAGCAGCCGAACAGCGCGATGGTCCCCGGGATACGCCCCATTTCTTCGCGGACCATGTCCCCCAGGGAACGGCCGTTGCGACGGGTGGACAGGAACAGGACCATGAAGTCCTGCACCGCACCGGCCAGCACCACGCCGGCAATCAGCCAGAGCGTGCCGGGCAGGTAGCCCATTTGCGCCGCCAGCACCGGGCCGACCAACGGGCCTGCACCGGCAATCGCCGCAAAGTGGTGACCGAAAAGGATGTGTTTGTTGGTCGGCACATAGTCCAGACCGTCATTGTTGAGCACTGCGGGGGTGGCCCGCCGTGGATCGAGTTGCATCACGTTATTCGCGATGAACAGGCTGTAGTAGCGGTATGCAACCAGGTAGATGGCCACAGCTGCGACCACAATCCACAAGGCGTTGATCGCCTCGCCGCGGCGCAAGGCCACTACGCCCAGGGCGCACGCTCCTACGATTGCCAGCACCAGCCAGGGTAGGTGGCGTAGCAGGCTATTATTATTTTTCATTTTTATATTCCAGCCAGGGTGGACAGAAAGGACAGCCATCCCGAGTTTAGCGCTGTTGGCTTCAAAGACCACCCCCCTACGTTGGTCTAGAGCCTTGCCATGGCAAAAAAAGCAGAAATAAAAGCCGGGTGATGGCGCAAGGCTACAATCCTTCTATTCACAGAGGGTTTAACCATGACCGAGCAACCGTCTGACCGCCGCCGTTTTCGACGAATCGCCTTTGATGCCAGGACAACCATTGCCCAGGACAGCTGGAATTGGCCGGTGAAATTGGTGGATTTGTCGTTGCGCGGGTTGCTGGTGGAGCGCCCTGACGACTGGCGGGGCAATGGCAAGCGCCTGTTTGACGTGGATATCCGCCTGGACCCACAGGCGCATATCAGGATGCAGGTGAAGCTGGCCCATGACGATCACGGGCAACTGGGTTTTGTGTGCGAGCACATTGACCTGGATTCGATCAGCCACCTGAAGCGGCTGATCGAGCTGAACCTGGGCGATGAGGATGAGCTGCACCGCGAACTGGGTGCATTGCTCGAAATTTAGCCGTCAGGGAAACGCCGTACGTGCGGGGAAGTCGCCTTCCGACTCCCAGAAGCCGGCTTTCTGAGTCGACGCGGCCTGCCACAGGCCGTCGGCAAAACGGTAGGTGGTGTAACGGGTGACGAAGTCTTCGTCGCCGTCACCGTCCATGAAGGACGACACTTGCAGCAATTCATCCGCCCCGCCAACGGCTGGCGTGGCAGCCTGCCAGGCGGCCTTGCCGGTCTGGGCCAGGGTCAATGGTTTGATCTTGCCATCGGTGCCTTTGCAGTCCATCGGCTTGAGGTGGTGTTTGGCGGGCATCAACAGTTGGGTGGCCGGGCCACTGTAGCTGCCCATCGGTGCGGTCTGGTCGATGACCAGGAAATACACCGTCTCCGGCAGGCCTTTGAGCGGCGCCTTTTTAACCTCGGCCAGCGGGTAGCCGAGGTCTTCGTGGGCGATCACGTCACCGGAGGCTGACACTAACCGCACCTGGGCTTCCAGCAGCGGGTTTTCCACCAGGTCGCCAGGCTCGTCAAACGAGTCCTCGTCCAGGCCATTGCCCCAACTGTCCTTGTGCAACTGAGCGCTGATGCGCTGGTCTTCGAGCACCTGCAGGACACTGCCGTCATCCGTTGCCAGCTTTTGCGCCAGACGGTAACCCGCCGGCAACTCGGCCCACGCCAAAGCAGGCAGCCCGGCCAAGGCGACAAACAGGGCGACTGCGCCCCAGCATTTCGAACGTTGCATGGCATCCATCCCTGGTTTATTCAAAAAGTGCATCCAACGCCTGCTCAAGGCGTGTGACAGCAATGATCTGCAAGCCCGGCGGCGACTCTTTCGGCGCATTACCCTTGGGCACGATTGCGCGTTTAAAGCCGTGCTTGGCCGCTTCTTTCAACCGTTCCTGACCGCTCGGCACGGGACGCACTTCACCCGACAGGCCGACCTCGCCGAACACCAGCAGGTCGTGAGGCAGCGGTTTATTGCGCAAGCTCGACATCACCGCTGCCATCAACGCCAGGTCGGATGCCGTTTCCAGCACCTTGACCCCGCCGACCACGTTGAGGAACACGTCCTGATCGTGGGTCGGAATGCCGCCGTGGCGGTGTAGCACCGCGAGCAACATGGCCAGGCGGTTCTGATCCAGGCCAAGCGTCACTCGGCGCGGGTTGGCGAGGTGGCTGTCATCCACCAGGGCCTGCACTTCGACCAGCATCGGCCGGGTGCCTTCCCACGTCGCCATCACCACGCTGCCTGGGACTTCTTCCTGGGCACGGGTCAGAAAAATCGCGGACGGATTGGAGACTTCTTTCAAGCCCCGGTCGGTCATGGCAAACACGCCCAACTCGTTCACGGCACCAAAGCGGTTCTTCACCGCGCGCAACAGACGCAGGCGGCCATCGGACTCGCCTTCGAAATACAGAACGGTGTCGACCATATGCTCCAACACCCGTGGCCCGGCCAGCGCGCCCTCTTTGGTCACATGGCCCACCAGGAAGATCGCCGTGCCGCTCTGCTTGGCATAGCGCACCAGCAGCGCCGCACTTTCGCGCACCTGGGACACGCCGCCAGGTGCCGATTGCAGTTGTTCGGTAAAAATGGTCTGGATCGAGTCGATCACCATCACCTTGGGCTTTTCGATACGCGCCGTGGCGATGATGCTTTCGATGCAGGTTTCGGTCATGACCCGCAACTGATCCTGGGGCAGCCCCAGGCGCCGCGCACGCATAGCCACTTGTTGCTGGGATTCTTCACCGGTGACGTACAGCGCCGGCATACGGCTGGCAATGCTGCACAGGGTTTGCAGCAGGATGGTCGACTTGCCGATGCCCGGGTCGCCGCCGATCAGCACCACCGAGCCGTCCACCAGACCGCCGCCGAGCACCCGGTCCAGCTCACCGGAAGCGGTGGAGAAACGCGGGATTTCTTCGACGCTGACTTCGGCCAGGGTCTTGATCTGCGCCTGCTGCCCGGTCCAGCCGGCACGGCCAGTGGGAGCTGCGGCGCCGCCGCTTTCGATCATGGTTTCAGTCAGGGTGTTCCACGCACCGCACTCGGTGCACTGGCCGGCCCACTTGGGAAAGGTCGCGCCGCACTCCGTGCAGCCGTACATGCGCTTGGCCTTTGCCATTTGAGAACCTCCAACCGAAAAACCGCGATGATAGCTCAGCGCGGCGCCGAGGTCCGGATTTCACCACTGGCCAAGCGTGAAGCGCTGTTACCGATCGGGTCTTCGGCATTCAGGTCGGCGCCCTTGGCCTTGAGGGCATCGAGCAGCTCGACCCGCTTGAACAGCCCGGCGTACATGGCGGCGGTCTGCCCGGCACCATTACGCTGGTCGGGGTTGCAGTCGGTGGCCAGCAGGCGCTGGGCGATTTTCAGCTCACCCTTGAAGATCGCGCCCATCAGCGCAGTGTTGCCGCGTTTGTCCTGCACACAAGCGTCGGCGCCGGCGCTGAGCAAGCGCTCCACGAACGGACCCTGGCCGTGGTAGGCGGCGAGGATCAGCGCGGTGTAGCCCTTGTCGTCCTGGGTATTTAGGCTGTAGCCGGACTCGATAAAGGTGTTGAGCATGTCGAGGTCGCCACGGCGGGCGGCGTCGAAGTAATAATCCTGCAGTTGTGCCTTGAGCTTCGCAGGGTCGGCGGGCTCGGCCCATGCGCCGAACGTCAGGCAAACCAGCACGGCGCCCATCAAAATTCGCATAACACTTCCTCCGTAAACGCGCCCTTTGTAGGAGCCGGCTTGCCGGCGATGGCGTCCTTGAGCCGACGCAAACTTCAAGGGCCTAATCGCCGGCAAGCCGGCTCCTACAGGGGTGTGGGGTTAGTCGGTGAGTTTTTCGGCCAGCGCTTTCACGCGTGCCAGGTCGCCCTTGGCCACTTTGGTCACGCCGGTGCCGTACTCCGGGTCCGCCTTGTAGAGGAACGACAGGATGATGTGCTTGCTCTCGTCATCGGTGGTGGCCAACGAGCCGCCGAAGTTGTCGATCAAGTCCTGACGCTCTTTCTTGCTGTAGCTGCGATACAGATCACCGGCCTGCTTGAAGTTCTGCTCACGCTGGATCTTCGCCTGCTGGGTGCTGCCCGACAGTGCCAGCTGGCTGTAGCGTGCGGTTTGCGGTTCTTCCCGCGGTTCCAGGCGACTTGGCTGGTAGTTCACGCCGCTGGTGGTCTTGCCAATGTTCATCGCGCCATCCTGGTTACCGTTGTTGACGGTCACCCGGGGAGCGTTGATCGGCAGTTGCAGGGCGTTCGGGCCCAGGCGGTACATCTGGGTGTCGGCGTAGGAAAAGACCCGACCTTGCAGCAGGCGGTCTTCCGACGGCTCGATACCCGGCACCAGGTTCGCCGGGGCCATGGCGACTTGCTCGGTTTCCTGGAAGACGTTCGCCGGGTTACGGTTCAGGACCATTTGCCCCACTTTACGCTCGGGCACATTCGGCCAGATCTTGGTGGCGTCCAAGGGGTCGAAGTCGAACTTGGCCAGGTCTTCAGGCTTGAGGACTTGCACATACAAGTCCCACTTGGGGAAGTCGCCCTTGTTGATATGGGTGACCAAGTCATGGGTCATATGGCTGTAGTCACGCCCCTGCACGTCGATAACTTGTTTGGGGTCGAGGTTCTTTATGCCTTGCAGGCTCTTCCAGTGGAATTTGACGTAGTGCACTTCCCCCTTGGCGTTGATCAACTTGTAGGCATGTACGCCATTGCCATCCATTTCCCGATAACTCGCTGGCGTGCCAGAGTCGGAATACAACTCGGTGAGGGTGCGCGTGGCTTCCGGAACATGGGAGAAGAAGTCAAAACGGCGAGAGTCGTCATCCAGGTTAGTGCGCGGGTCGGGCTTGAAGGCGTGGACCATGTCCGGGAACTTGATGGCGTCGCGGATAAAGAAGGTCGGGAAGTTATTGCCTACCAAGTCCCAATTGCCTTCGGCGGTATAGAACTTGGTGGCAAAGCCGCGTGGGTCACGCAAGGTTTCCGGCGAATGGTTGCCGTGGACCACCGCCGAGAAGCGCACGAACACCGGGGTGGCTTCGCCAGCGGCGAACACCTTGGCCTTGGTCAGGTCGCTGAGCGAGTCGGTGACAGTGAAGGTGCCGTGGGCGCCGGTGCCACGGGCATGCACCACACGCTCCGGGATGCGCTCGCGGTCAAAACGCTGCAGTTTCTGGATCAGTTGCACATCTTGCAGCAGCACCGGGCCATTGGCGCCGGCCGTCTGCGAGTTCTGGTTGTCACCGACCGCCGCGCCGTTATCGCGGGTCAGGTTGGCGGCCTGCACGGAGAGGGACAGCAGGCTGGCGGTGGCCAATGCCAGCGCGACTCGCGCTGAAACAAGCCTGCGACTCATAGGGGTTTTCATCGAGGTTTCCTCTGGTTTTTTTAATGCACATTCAGTTGTGCTTGCCAGAGGCTAGTGATCCGAGCGCCGGAAGATAAATAGAAAAGCCGTACCAACCCGATTAATAAAATAAGGTGGTAACCCACTGAAATCACGGGTATTTCGCGCGCGATTGGTGGCACTTTGCAAACTATTTGCGATTTAATGTGTCGATAAAAACTAACAGTGTTAACAGTTGTGTCGCGCAAGCCCTCTACGACTGAATTACACTGACTTCCACCCTTCTCATCTGTAACAAGGAATAACCTATGGGCGTGATCAGTGAGTTCAAGGCCTTCGCGGTCAAAGGTAATGTGGTCGATATGGCCGTCGGTATTATCATCGGCGCCGCCTTCGGCAAAATTGTTTCCTCGTTTGTAGGGGACGTGGTGATGCCACCTATCGGCCTGCTGATCGGCGGCGTGGACTTCGGCGATCTGGCCATCCAGCTCAAGGCGGCACAAGGCGGGGCTCCTGCCGTGGTGCTGGCTTACGGCAAGTTCATCCAGAGCATCATCGATTTCGTGATCATCGCGTTTGCGATCTTCATGGGCGTGAAAGCCATCAACCGCCTCAAGCGCGAAGAAGCCGTGGCACCGACCCTGCCGCCGACTCCGACCAAAGAGGAAGAGCTGCTGACCGAGATTCGGGACCTGCTCAAGGCCCAGAACAATAAACCGCTTTAATCGGCGGAAAAAAGGCGCCTTTCTAGGCGCCTTTTTTTTACCAGTAGTTTTCCACCGCCACCTGGCCGGGGCGTCGGCTCAGGCTCAGTTGCATGTCGCGCTGCTTGAGCAGTTGGCGGGTGTCGTCGACCATCTGCGGGTTGCCACAAATCAATACGCGGGAGTGCTCGGGGGTCAGCTCGACACCTGCGGCACGCTCCAACTCACCATTCTCGATCAGCGTGGTAATGCGCCCATTCAACGCGCCCGGATGCTGCTCACGGGTGACAATCGGAATGTACGTGAGTTTGTGCGCGTACTCGGCCAGGTACTCACGCTCGCCCAGTTCCTTGATCAGTGACTGGTACGCCAATTCCTTGGCTTCCCGGGCGCTGTAAACCAGTACGATGCGTTCGAATTTTTCCCACACTTCAAAGTCCTGCAGGATCGACAGAAAGGGCGCCACCCCGGTGCCGGTGCCCAGCAGCCACAAATCACGCCCATCGACAAAGCGGTTCAGAGTCAGGAAACCCGTGGCCTGGCGCTCCACCATCAAGGTATCGCCCACCTGCAAGCGACTCAGCTCGCTGGTGAATTCGCCGCCCGGAACGACGATGGAGAAGAAGTCCAGATGCTCATCAAACGGTGAAGACACCAGGGAATAAGCGCGCCACACGGTACTGCCATCGGCTTTGGTAACGCCCAGGCGTACGAACTGGCCCGCCGTGAACCGAAAGCCGGGGTCGCGGGTGGTGCGCAAGGTGAACAGACTAGGGGTCAGCGATTGCACATCGAGCAAGGTCTGGCGGGTGAATTTTTCAGCACTGGCCGTCATGGGGAACTCCGTTTTGCACAGGCCCCTAGTGTCGCTCAAAACAACCCGTGCAAACACCGACGATTGGTACTGGCATTGTTGCGTTCAGGGTTTCTCCGGCCCTTTGAGTGGAATTGCGTTACGTTTTTGAAACAGTAATAGGCAAATAGTGCGAACTAATCATTTCGCTATTAGGAAGCTCGGAATAATTCGCTAGATGTCGCTGCACGCTTATTAGCTATCACTTTGGCACTAGTGATAAACCATTAAAACCAAAAGGTTTTTCTCGCAGACTGAATAATCCTTACCAAAAGCAGTGCGTTGTACAAGGCATAAATACCTAAAGCCAAGTTATCCATAACTTTTTTTTCACCAGCGTCAGTAGGCTATGTCCTACACTCATTTTCGTGCTGCTTTGGGGGATTAGGACGTACCCAAGTCACGGAGAAACCTATGGAGATTTACCCATGCTTAACTGGCGGAACACACGGCTCCCCAAACTGGAAGGCGAGAACGAGATCACCAGTGTGTTTGAAATGGTTGTCAACCACACCTACGAGCTCGGCTTCCAATTCTGCTCATTTACGATGAGTTCCCAATTACCTAAAAATCAAACTGAACCGATCCAGATAAACAATTACCCCAATGAATGGAACACCCTTTACAAGCAAGCGCACTTCTATGATGTAGACCCCGTTGTTGGCCACTGTAAACGTTGCGTGCTTCCGATTGTCTGGGAGGAGAAAGCCTTCCATGCCACGCCCAACTTGTGGGACCTGGCGCAATCGTTCGGTGTGCACTTGGGCTGGAGCCAATCGGTCCACGACTTCCAGGGTGTCTTCAGTATGTTGACCCTGGTGCGCGGCGAAGGTGATGTCAGCCCGCAAGAGCTTTACGAAAAAGCCGGCCAGGTGTTGTGGATGTGTCACGCGATGCACGCGGTGGTCGCCAAAAAATACGCAGACAAGCCCGCGCCTCAACCGCCCAACAAACTATCCCCCAGAGAAACAGAGATTCTCAAATGGTCGGCCATGGGCAAGACCGCCGGGGATATTGCGACGATTCTTTGCCTCTCGGAACGCACGGTAGGCTTTCATTTGAAAAATTCCTTCATCAAGTTAGGGGTCAATAACAAAATAGCAGCGGTGCTCACGGCCTCGAAAGCAGGCTTGTTTTGAGTGACGTATCAATCGCCGCATGTAATTACATCGAAAAAAAAGTAACATTTGCAGCCAATTCTGAGTGTTGATGCAGTGCTTCAAGCACCGCTTCGTAGTTCACTCAGACGGTTCCGCCAGCACCTGCGCAGCCGGCCGAACACCCATCGATGACCCAGAGCCTCCCCCGCCATGCCCCTGCTCGACAGCCCCTTCGCCCAGCTCGATCTGATTCGCCAGCCAGAGCAACACAACGATCCATTGCAGGCCTTCGATGCGGCCGACGAGTATTTGCTCAGCTACCTGGCCGAACAGCAGCCGGAAGCCACAACCCGCGTGCTGGTGCTCAACGACAGTTTTGGCGCCCTGGCCGCCAGCCTTGAGGGGCACGTGCAGGTCACCTCCAGCGGCGACTCATTCCTCGCCGCCCTGGGCCTGGAAAAGAACCTGGTGCGCAACGGCAAGGCCTTTGACGCGGTCACGTTCGTCCCAGCCAGCCAGGTGCCGAGCGGGCCGTTCGATCGCGTGCTGATCCGCGTGCCCAAGACCCTGGCGCTGCTGGAGGAACAACTGATCCGCCTGCAAGGCCAATTGGCGCCTGGCGCCGAAGTGATTGCCGCCGCCATGGTCAAGCACCTGCCACGGGCAGCAGGCGAATTGCTGGAACGCTACATCGGCCCGATGCACGCCTCCCTGGCCGTGAAAAAGGCACGCCTGCTGATCGCGACCCAAGCGGATCGCCCTACGGCCGTATCGCCCTACCCGACGCGTTACACCCTGGAAGCACCGGCCATCGAGCTGCTCAACCATGCCAACGTGTTCTGCCGCGAAGGCCTGGACATCGGCACCCGTGCCTTCCTGCCCCACCTGCCAAAGAACCTGGGCAGCGCCCGCGTGGCCGACCTGGGTTGCGGCAACGGCGTATTGGCGATTGCCAGCGCCCTGCACAACCCCGACGCGCAGTACACCCTGGTGGACGAGTCTTATATGGCCGTGCAATCGGCTGCCGAGAACTGGCGCGCCGCGCTGGGCGAGCGTGAAGTGAGCGTGCGGGCCGGTGATGGCCTGGCCGGCCAGGAGCCCGGTTCGCTGGACGTGGTGCTGTGCAATCCGCCGTTCCACCAGCAACAGGTGGTGGGCGACTTCCTCGCCTGGCGCATGTTCCAGCAAGCCCGGGAAAGTTTGGTGGTCGGTGGCGCCCTGTACATCGTCGGTAACCGTCACTTGGGTTATCACACCAAACTGGCGCGGTTGTTCCGTGGGGTCGAGCAAGTCGCCACCACGCCGAAGTTCGTGATCATCAAAGCGCGCAAATAAAAAAACCCTGCCGTTATCGCAAAGGGCAGGGTTGAAAAGCCGGGCCGCGAGGCCCGGATCGGGATGTCAGTGGGTGGTCAGGCCGGCCGCATTCATGAACATGCGCATCAGGCTGGCCACGACAAACAGGGCCAGCACGCTGCCGGTCCAGATCATCGCCAACCACCCCAGGCGCCGCCACAACGGCTGTTTCTCGGCCTGTTCAATCTCGTGCAACGAAGGTTTGCCCGCCATGTCGCGACCCTCCTAGTGGTAGCCGTCTTCGTGGGTGACCTTGCCGCGGAATACGTAGTAGCTCCAGAAGGTGTAGCCCAGGATGAACGGGATGATGAATAACGTGCCCACCAGCATGAAGCCCTGGCTTTGCGGCGGCGCGGCGGCGTCCCAGATCGACACCGACGGCGGGATGATGTTCGGCCACAGGCTGATCCCCAGGCCGCTGTAGCCGAGGAAGATCAGCACCAGTGTCAGCAGGAACGGCGTGTAGTGAGCGTTACGTGCCACGGCGCGGATCAGCCCGTACATGGTCACCAGCACCAGGATCGGCACCGGCAGGAACCAGAACAGGTTTGGCAGGGTGAACCAGCGCGAGGCGATTTCCGGGTGTGCCAGCGGTGTCCACAGGCTGACGATACCGATCACGGCCAACACCACGAATGCCAGCGGCCGCGCCAGGTTGTGCATCTGTTCCTGCAACTTGCCTTCGGTTTTCATGATCAGCCAGGTGCAGCCGAGCAAGGCGTAGGCAACCACCAACGCCACACCGCAGAACATCGTGAACGGCGTGAGCCAGTCCAGGGAGCCGCCGGCAAACTGGCGGTCAACCACCGGTATGCCATCGATAAAGGCGCCCAGCGCCACGCCCTGGAAGAACGTGGCCGCGAGCGAGCCGCCGATGAACGCCTTGTCCCACAGGTGACGCTTGTGGTCCTTGGCCTTGAAGCGGAACTCGAAGGCCACACCGCGAAAGATCAGCCCGATCAGCATCAAAATCAGCGGCAGGTACAGCGCCGACAACACCACCGAATAGGCCAACGGGAACGCACCAAACAGCGCGGCGCCACCGAGTACCAGCCAGGTTTCGTTACCGTCCCATACCGGGGCGACCGTGTTCATCATCACGTCACGGTCAGTCTTGCCCGGGATAAACGGAAAGAGAATGCCGATGCCCAGGTCGAAGCCGTCCATGACCACGTACATCATGATGCCGAAGATGATGATCACGGCCCAGATCAGCGGAAGATCAATGCCCATCTCAATGCCCCTTGTGCTGGATGTGGGTGTGGTCGTCATCGCTGCCATCATCGGCGGCCGACAACGGACGGGCCGGCGTGCGTTTCTGGCCAGGACCACCGTGGGTTGGCTCACTGCCCTCATGGGTCTGCGGACCTTTGCGCACCAGGCGCATCATGTAGCCAAGGCCCGCACCAAACAGCGCGAAATACACCACCACGAACAACACCAACGTAATCGTCATTTGCGCCAGGCTATGCCCCGATGAAGCATCCGCCGTGCGCATCAGCCCGTAGACCACCCACGGCTGACGGCCGATTTCGGTGGTGAACCAGCCGGCGAGAATCGCGATCAAGCCGGACGGGCCCATCCACAACGCCAGGTACAGGAACGGCTTGGACGTGTACATCTTGTCGCCCCGACGCAGCCACAGGCTGAACAAACCGGTGAAGATCATCAGGAAGCCCAGGCCGACCATGACCCGGAACGACCAGAACACGATGGTGGAATTAGGCCGATCCTCAGGCGGGAACTCCTTGAGCGCCGGCACCTGTTTATCCAGGGAGTGGGTCAGGATCAGGCTGCCCAGGTAGGGAATCTCCACCGCGTATTTGGTTTTTTCGGCCTTCATGTCAGGCCAGCCAAACAGGATCAGCGGCGTGGGTTCGTTACCGATGTTTTCCCAGTGGCCTTCAATTGCAGCGATTTTCGCCGGTTGATGCTTGAGGGTGTTGAGGCCGTGGAAGTCACCGATCACCGCCTGGATCGGCGCGACGATCAGGGCCATCCACATCGCCATCGACAGCATCTTGCGAATCGCCGGGTTGTCCTTGCCGCGCAGCAAGTGCCAGGCCGCCGAGGAGCCGACAAAGAACGCCGTGGCCACGAAGGCCGCCGTGGCCATGTGCGCCAGGCGATAAGGGAATGACGGGTTAAAGACCACCGCAAACCAATCGGTTGGGATCACGCGGCCATCAATGATCTCGAAGCCCTGGGGTGTCTGCATCCAGCTGTTGGACGACAGGATCCAGAACGTCGAAATAAGCGTACCGACCGCCACCATCACGGTGGAGAAGAAGTGCAGGTTGCGCCCCACCTTGTTCCAGCCGAAGAGCATCACCCCCAGGAAACCGGCCTCGAGGAAGAAGGCCGTGAGCACTTCGTACGTCAGCAGCGGCCCGGTGACGGCGCCGGCGAAGTCCGAGAAGCGGCTCCAGTTGGTGCCGAACTGGTAGGCCATGACCAAACCGGAGACCACGCCCATGCCGAAGTTGACGGCAAAGATCTTCGACCAGAAATGGTAGAGGTCACGGTAGGTGTCGTTGTGGGTCTTGAGCCACAAGCCTTCCAGTACCGCGAGGTAACTGGCCAGGCCGATGGTGATCGCCGGGAACAGGATGTGGAAAGAGATGGTGAACGCGAATTGAATTCGGGCGAGATCTAGCGCCTCCAAACCGAACATAAGTCTTCCTCTGTCAGGTAATACCGGCTGCTGGCTGGGAGCCTGCACCCACTGCCCCCACGGATATGGAGTGTGGCGAATTCAAATTCGTTTCTTTTTTAACCAACCACGTAGGGAATCTGGCCTCGCGGCCGCCAGAGCAATCCCGGGGCGGGTTTTGATCTGGATCAAGCATTGCTGAAAGAGTAGTCCTAATTTTGACGTAGGACGGCGTGGTCTTTTGCCGCGTGACAGACTGCCTCAGCTCAGTTGTTGCAACTATCTGTTACAAGTTGATGATAATCTCGGCGCTCCCTCCGGCCCTGACCTGAACTCCCGATGCCTAGTGAACCCGCGTTGCTGTTGCGTCACCACCGCCCTTTCATCGCGTTCTGGCTGGCGCGTATCTTCACCGCCAGCGGGTTCCAGATGCTCACCGTGGCCATCGGCTGGAACCTCTACCAACTGACCGGCAACGTGCTGGACCTGGGCTTGGTCGGCCTGGTGGAATTCGTGCCACGCGTGCTATTCATGTTGCACACCGGGCACGTGGCCGACCGCTACGAACGGCGCAAGGTGGCAGCCATCTGCCAGACCGTGCAGGCGTTGATTGCCCTGTCCCTGGCCATCGGCGGCCTGACCGGCAATGTGACCCGCGAGATGATCTTCATCCTCGCCTTCCTGCTGGGCGCCGCACGCTCCTTTGAAATGCCCACCACCCAGGCGCTGCTGCCGAGCATCGTGCCGACCGCATTGTTTCCGCGTGCGGTGGCGTCGTCGCAATCGGCCCAGCAACTGGCGACCATCGTCGCACCCGCCCTCGGCGGTCTGCTCTACGCGTTCGGCAGCGTGTGGGTCTACGGCCCCACCGTGGCGCTGTACCTGATTGCCTGCGTGCTGACCCTGAACCTGCCTGCGCGCCAGACCCCGTTGAACAAAGCCAAGGCCACCATGGACTCGCTGCTCGCCGGGATTCGCTTTATCCGCAGCCGCCCGGACATCCTCGGCGCCATCTCCCTGGACCTGTTCGCCGTACTGCTGGGCGGCGCCACCGCGCTGCTGCCAGTGTTCGCCAAGGACATCCTGCTGACCGGCGCCTGGGGCCTGGGCCTGTTGCGCTCGGCGCCTGCGGTGGGAGCGTTGTTGATGTCGCTGTGGCTGGCACGGTTCTCAGTCGACCGCCATGTCGGCCGGGTGATGTTCACCGCAGTGGGCGTGTTCGGCGTGGCGACCATCGCCTTCGGCCTGTCGACCTCGTTCTGGTTTTCCCTGGCCGTGCTGGTGGTACTGGGCGCGGCGGACATGATCAGCATGGTGATCCGTGCATCGTTCGTGCAATTGGAAACACCGGATGAAATGCGCGGACGCGTCAGCGCGGTCAACGGCCTGTTTATCGGCGCGTCCAACCAATTGGGCGAGTTTGAGTCGGGCATCACCGCCCACTGGTTCGGCACCGTGCCGGCGGTGGTGATGGGCGGGATTGGCACGCTGCTGGTGACGGGCGTGTGGATCAAGCTGTTCCCGACCCTGGCCAATCGGGACCGCATGCATGTGCCGGTGGAAGAGACCAAGGCCTGAACCAAGCAACAATCCCTGTAGGAGCTGGCTTGCCGGCGATAGCGGAGTGTCAGCACCTGATCGATCGCTGGCCCACCGCTATCGCCGGCAAGCCAGCTCCTACAATTGGAGTCAGTGAGATGTATCAGAGCACCTTATCCAGGGTGATCGGAAAGTCCCGCACCCGCTTGCCAGTGGCGTGATACACCGCATTCGCCACCGCCGCCGCCACCCCGACAATGCCAATTTCGCCTACGCCCTTGGACCCAAGGGCATTTACGATTTCGTCATGTTCTTCGACAAACACCACATCAATGTCGCCGATATCGGCATTCACCGGGATGTGGTACTCCGCCAGGCTGTGGTTCATATAGCGCCCCAGCTGATGGTCGATCTGGGTTTCTTCGTGCAGCGCCATGCCGATGCCCCACACCACCCCGCCGAGGATCTGGCTGCGCGCCATCTTCGGATTGACCACGCGCCCCGCCGCAATCGCGCTGACCACACGGCTCACCTTGAGGGTGCCCAGGTCTTCATCCACACGCACTTCGACAAACACCGCCGAGTGAGTGGCGGTTGAATAACCTTCGCGCTTCTTGTCAGGTTCACTGTCGACCTGCACTTCCAGAGCGCCTTTGCCCCCGTCCTTGACCAACTGTGCCAACGACACACTCACGTCGCGGGTATGGAGCTGGCCGCCTTCAAAACGGACGGTCTCGGCCTCCTTGAACACCGGATAAGTCTGCCGGGCGATTTCCAGCAACTTGACGTTAAGCGCTTCACACGCCTGCTGCACGGCGGTCCCCACCGACGAAACGGTAAACGAGCCGCCCTGCAAAGGCGCTGTGGGAAGCGATGAATCACCGAGCAAAAAGCTGATATCGCCCATTGCCACGCCGCTGGTTTGCGCCGCGATTTGGGTCATCACGGTGTAGGTGCCGGTGCCGATATCAGTGGTGGCGCTGCTGACCGTCAGTTTGCCGTTAGCGTCGAGCCTTGCCTTGGCACTGGCCTTCATCTGCATCGCTTCCCACACGCCGCCGGCCATGCCCCAGCCGATCAACTGGCGGCCGTCGCGCATGCTGCGTGGCTCCGGGTTGCGCTGGCTCCAGCCGAAACGTTCGGCGCCTTCGCGGTAACACTCGCGCAGGGCTTTACTGGACCAAGGTTTGTCTTCGTTCTGATTGCGTTCGGCATAGTTGATCAGCCGCAGTTGCACGGGGTCGATGCCCAGCGCGCAGGCCAGCTCATCCATCGCGCACTCCAGGCCGATCACACCGAGGGCGGCGCCGGGCGCGCGCATGTCCAGCGGGGTGTACACGTCCAGTGGCACCAGCTTGTAGGTCAACTGCACGTTGTCGCAGTGGTAGAGCATGCCGCTCCACTCCACCACGTGTTCGCTGAAATCCTCGAAACGTGAGGTTTGGCCAATCGCGGTGTGCCCCAGTGCCATCAACCGACCGTTGGCCGCCGCGCCCATCTGCAAACGCTGCAAGGTGCGCGGGCGATAACCGAAGGTGAACATCTGTTGGCGGGTTAGCGTCACGCGCACCGAACGCTTGAGCGCCAGGGCCGCCATCACGGCCAACGGCAACTGATATTGCGGGCGCAAGCCTGAACCAAATGCCCCGCCGACAAACGCGGCAAAAACCCTCACCTGGGTGTTATCCAGGCCGAAGACTTTTTGCACATAGGCCTGACAGTTTTGCGGGCCTTGGGTTTTGTCGTGGATATGCAAGGTGCCATCGGGCTGGTACAGCACGGTACTGGCATGGGGCTCCATGGGGTTGTGGTGTTCGATGGGCGTGCTGTAGTGCAGATCCAGGTGGACGGCAGCGGTGCTCCATTCGGCCTGGAAGTTTCCGCGTGGTGCAGGCGGCGTTTGGGGTGACGGGTGCGCCTGTTCCTGTAAGGCCAGCAAGTCAGTCTCGAAGGGTTCGGTGGCGTATTCGATCTCCACCAGGGAGCCTGCATGCCGTGCCAGTTCCAGGTTGTCAGCGATCACCAGGGCCAAGGGCTGGCCGCTGTACAACACGCGGTCGTTGTACAACGGACGAAACGCAGAACCGTCGGCCGCATCGGCGTCAGCAAAAGCGTCGTCATAGCTCGCGAGTTTCGGCCGGTTGAGGTGATCAAGCACCATGACCACGCCCGGCAAAGCCAGGGCTTTGGCGGCATCGATGCGGGTCACTCGCCCTTTGGCGACGGTGCTGGACACTACGCTGCCATACAACAAGCCTTGTTCCGGGAACTCACCGGCATAACGCGCCTGGCCAGTGACCTTGAGCAGACCGTCCACCCGGTCCAACGGTTTGCCGATAGCGGTCATGGTTGTGCTCCAGCGAGAGTGGCATCACTCAGGGCGCGAATAATCCCGCGGCGTGCCAGCTTGATCTTGAACGCGTTGTGCGCCAACGGTTCAGCATCTTGCAGCAGGGCGTCGGCGGCCGCGCTGAAGGTCTCACGGCTGACAACCTGGCCGATCAACGCCGACTCCACCGCGCGGTCACGCCAGGGTTTATGCGCCACACCGCCCAGCGCCAGGCGGGCATCAACGATGGTCTCGCCGTCCAGCTCAAGGGCGGCGGCCACCGACACCAACGCAAATGCATAAGAGGCACGGTCGCGAATCTTCAAGTAATGGCTATGGTGGGCCAGTTGATCAGCGGGCAGTTCGATGGCCGTGATCAGTTCGTCGTCGGCCAACTGGTTATCGCGTTGCGGCGCGTCACCGGGCAAGCGGTGAAAGTCAGCAAACTCGATGACCCGCGCGCCGCCACGCCCTTCAACATGCACCCGCGCCTCCAGCGCCGCCAAGGCGACGCACATGTCTGAAGGGTGAGTGGCCACGCACTGGGCGCTGGCGCCGAGGATGGCATGGATGCGATTCAAGCCGGTGCGCGCCGGGCAACCGCTGCCGGGCTCGCGCTTGTTGCACGGCACAGCGGCGTCATAGAAGTAATAGCAACGCGTGCGCTGCAACAGGTTGCCACCGGTACTGGCCATGTTGCGCAATTGCGGCGAAGCCCCGGCGAGGATGGCTTGAGACAACAGTGGGTAACGCTGTTCGATCAGCGGGTGCCAGGCCAGGTCGGCGTTGCTGACCAATGCACCGATCATCACCCCACCGTCGGCGGTCGCCTCCACGCCTTGAAGCGGCAGGCCGGTGATATCAATCAAGTGTTCGGGGCGGCTGATGTTTTCTTTCATCAGGTCCAACAAGTTAGTGCCGCCGGCAATGAAGCGCGAGGCGGCGCTGCTCAGGTGAACGGCCTCCTGTATGTCCACCGGCTTGCTGTAATGAAAGGGGTTCATTGCTCACCTCCCAATACAACCTCTTCGATGGCATCGCGAATATTGCTGTAGGCGCCGCAGCGGCACAGGTTGCCACTCATCATTTCCTGGATCTGCAAGGGGCTGTGAGCGCGGCCTTCATTGGCCAGGCCGACGGCGGAACACAGTTGCCCGGGGGTGCAATAGCCACACTGAAAGGCGTCGTGCTTGATAAAAGCCTGCTGAATCGGATGCAGCACGTCGCCGCTGGCCAAACCCTCGACCGTCGTCAGCTCGGCGCCGTCGCACATCACCGCCAGGGTCAGGCAGGCATTCACCCGCTTGCCATCGCGCAACACGGTGCAGGCGCCGCATTGGCCGTGGTCACAGCCCTTTTTACTGCCGATCAGGTCCAGTTGTTCGCGTAGCAGGTCCAGCAGAGTGGTCCAGGGCAACACGTCCAGTTGGCGATCCTGCCCGTTGAGGGTCAGGCGTATCGGGTGGCTGACGAACGGTCGAGCCGCCGCGCCTTTGGGAGTTGCGCTCATAAACACCTCACGGGTTGGTGTACATCCGCGGCGTTCAGGAAAGTCGCCGTCTCAGGGGTACGACTTCCCGGGGTAATGAGCGTTCAAGGGGATTGATCAGCGGATATTGAGCAGCGTCTTCAAGGTGTTCTGCGGACCATTGATCGACGAGTTGCTGTACTCGAACCAGCCTGGCGCTTCGACATTCAGGCTGAACACATAGATGTAGCCCATCAGGGTGCCCGCGCCGTTGCACGCCTGGCTGATGTTGCCCACCTGGCACACGGGGGTACGGGTGCCGTCCAGCTCCGCACCGTCGAAACGGCCCATGGGGTTCTTGCCCAGGCCGACTTCCATCACCGAGACCCGGGTAGGCCCGCGGTGCGTGCACATCTGGGTGCTTTGCGCCCGTTCCGGAATGGTTTCAGTGCAAGCCGCCGACTCGACCTTGAACACGCGCACTTCGCTCAAGGCCGGTGCAGTCGCGCCCCACGCCGGTGCCGCGCCCAGCCACAGGCTGATACTGGCGATCAGAGCTAGACTCCACGCGTTGGCTTTTTTCATGCTGGCAATGACCTTGAATTAAACGTCGGCGCAGTATGCCTCAAGGCCATGATCCGGAGCGATTGTTCAAGAGGCCCAGCCCATACACCATATGGCCTCGGCTGCTGGTATGATGCGCCGCTTTTTCCGATCCTCTCTGAAACCACAGGCGCTTGGCGCAGTTTGTGCTTTGACTTAGAGGTCAACAAATAACGACGCACAATAGCGTCACAGGGAGCCGGCATGCTGGAAAAGCTGTTTCAACTCAAAGCACACAACACCAACGTGCGCACCGAGATTCTCGCGGGGATCACGACATTCCTGGCCATGGCCTACATCCTGTTCGTGAACCCGAGCATCCTCGGCGAAACCGGCATGGACAAAGGCGCCGTGTTCGTCGCGACCTGCCTGGCAGCCGCCATCGGTTCGACCGTGATGGGCCTGATCGCCAACTACCCGATCGCCCTGGCGCCGGGCATGGGCCTCAACGCCTTCTTTACCTACACCGTGGTCCTGCACATGGGCCATACCTGGCAAGTGGCGCTGGGCGCGGTATTCATTTCGGCGGTGCTGTTCTTCCTGCTGTCGATCTTCCGCATCCGTGAGTGGATCATCAACAGCATCCCCCTGCCCCTGCGCTCAGCGATTGCCGCCGGTATCGGCCTGTTCCTGGCGCTGATCGCCCTGCACAACGCCGGCATCGTGGTGAGCAACCCGGCCACCATGGTCGGCCTGGGCGACCTGAAACAACCGGCGCCGATCCTGGCCACCCTCGGTTTCGCGCTGATCGTTGCGCTGGAAGCCCTGGCCGTGCGCGGTGCGGTGTTGATCGGCATTCTGGCGGTGACCATCGTCTCCATCGCCATGGGCTTCACCCCGTTCGGCGGCGTGACCTCGATGCCACCGTCCCTGGCCCCGACCTTCCTGCAGCTGGATATCAAAGGCGCGCTGGATATCGGCCTGGTCAGCGTGATCTTCGCCTTCCTGTTCGTCGACCTGTTCGATAACTCCGGCACCCTGATCGGCGTTGCCAAGCGCGCTGGCCTGATGGGTAAAGATGGCCACATGCCGAAAATGGGCCGTGCGCTGATCGCCGACAGTACCGCCGCCATGGCCGGTTCCCTGCTGGGCACCTCGACCACCACCAGCTACATCGAATCGGCTGCGGGCGTGAGCGCCGGTGGCCGTACCGGTCTGACTGCCATCGTGGTCGCGATTCTGTTCCTGCTGGCGCTGTTCTTCTCGCCACTGGCCGCCAGTGTGCCGGCCTTCGCCACTGCCCCGGCACTGCTGTTTGTGGCCGTGCTGATGACCTCGGGCCTGGCGGAAATCGACTGGGACGACATCACCGTTGCAGCGCCGGTGGTGATCACCGCCCTGGCAATGCCATTCACTTACTCCATCGCCAACGGCATCGCCTTCGGTTTCATCGCCTGGACCGCCATCAAGCTGCTTTCGGGCCGCTACCGTGAGCTGAACCCGGCACTGGTGATCCTGTCGATCCTGTTCGTGATCAAGCTGGGCTGGTTCAACGCATGACTTTTGACGCCGCAAGCTACACCGCTCAACTGCAAGACAAGGTCACGCGCTTGCGTGACCTGCTGGCACCGTTCGACGCCCCCGAGCCGCAGGTCTTCGACTCGCCAGTGCAGCACTTTCGCCTGCGTGCGGAGTTCCGCCTGTGGCGCGAAGGCGGTGATCGCCACTACGCGATGTTTTCGCAAGACGACAAGCGCACGCCGATCCTGATCGAAGAATTCCCGATTGCCAGCCTGCGCATCAACCAGTTGATGCCGCAACTCAAGGCCGCCTGGCAAGCCAGTGCCGCCCTGAGCCACAAGCTGTTCCAGGTGGAGTTCCTCACCACCCTGGCGGGTGACGCGATGATCACCCTGTGCTATCACCGCCCGCTGGACGAGCATTGGCACACCGCCGCGAACCAGCTGGCGGCTGACTTGAACGTGAGCATCATCGGCCGCTCCAAGGGCAAGCGCGATGTGATCGGCCACGACTACGTGGTGGAAAAACTCGACGTGGGCGGTCGCACCTTCAGCTATCGCCAACCCGAAGGCGCCTTCACCCAGCCCAACGGCACGGTGAACCAGAAGATGCTCAACTGGGCGTATGAAGCACTGGGCGATCGCCCGGATGACTTGCTCGAGCTGTATTGCGGCAACGGTAACTTCACCCTGCCGCTGGCCACCCGCGTGCGCAAGGTGCTGGCCACCGAGATCAGCAAGACCTCGGTCAACGCAGCCTTGAGCAACCTTGATGAAAACGCGGTGGATAACGTCACTCTGGTGCGTTTGTCTGCCGAAGAACTCACCGAGGCGCTCAATGAAGTGCGTCCGTTCCGTCGCCTGCACGGCATCGACCTCAAGAGCTACGAGTTCGGCAGCGTCTTCGTCGACCCGCCGCGCGCCGGCATGGACCCGGACACCTGCGAACTGACCCGCCGTTTCGACAACATCCTGTACATCTCCTGCAACCCGGAGACGTTGGCGGCGAACATTGCGCAACTGCATGACACGCACAAAATCACCCAGTGCGCGATGTTTGACCAGTTCCCGTGGACGCACCACATGGAATCCGGCGTGCTGCTGACCCGCCGATAAACCGCCCCTTGTAGGAGCCGGCTTGCCGGCGATCACGGTATGTCAGTTAACACATAGGCTGACTGATCCACCGCAATCGCTGGCAAGCCAGCTCCTACAGGGGATGTGTGTTCAGGTCAGGCAGAGGGTTGGAAATACCCCGCCAACGCCCGCAAATCCTGCTCGCTGAGCAACCCCGCGTAATACTTCAATTGAATCCTTGCCAGCAGGTACGCATGCCGCGCATCTGCCAGGTCGCGGCGGGCAGTGAATAGTTGTTGCTCGGCGTCGAGCACATCAAGGTTGACCCGCTCTCCCCCGCTAACACTTTTCTGGGTCGCCGCGACCAGCGCCGTGGCCGAACTTACCGCCATCTCATAGGCCCGCACTTTCGCCGCGCCGCTGGTGTTGAGGTTGAACTGCTTGCGCAACTCCACCAGCGTGGCCGAGGTGTGCGCATCGAGCTCGTATTGGGCCTGGGACAACTGGTTCGCCGCCTGGCGCGTAGAGGCTGACACCGAGCCACCGGCAAACAGCGGAAGACTCACCTGAATACCCACGCTGTTGGTGTCGTATTTCTGGTTGTAGCTGCTTTCTGAATCAGAGCGGGTCTGGCGGCTGCTGGCGTACAGGCTGACCTTGGGCAAATGACCGGCGCGCTTGCGCTCCACTTCATAGGCGGCCACGTCCAGCGCATGGTGCTGGGATTTGAGTTCCGGGTTGTTGGCCATGGCCATTTCACGCCAGGTTTCGAAGCGGTTGGGCTCAAGTGGCGGGATATCAAACTGGCGAGTCAAAGGCGCCAGCTCTTCGATCTGCAACGGCTGGCCGACGATGGCTTCCAGTTCGCGCAAGGCGCTGTCCTGGGCATCCAGCGATTCGATTTCTTCGGCCTGGGCCAGGCTCAAGCGTGCCTGAGTTTCCAGCACGTCGGTGCGCGTGCCTTCACCGCCCTTGAGCAAACGGTCATTGAGTTGCAGGCGCTCGGCAAACGCGCGCTTCTGCGCACGGCTCAACTCGATGCGCTCCTGGGCCAGCAATGCCTGGCTGTAGGCATTGAGCACGCGCACCGCCAGTTCCTGGCTCTTGCCGCGAAAACGCTCATCGGCCATCAGTGCCTGGGCCGTGCCCTGGCGAAAGCGCGCATAGGCTTCGTAGTCGAGCAGTGGTTGCTGCAAGGTCAGGGTCGAGGCATAGCTGCGGTAATCGCGGTCGCTGGTAGTGTTGCCCGCCGTCACTTCAGATTCGTTGCGCGAATTGTTGTAGCTCCAGGACAGGTTCGGCAGCAACGCCGAACGGCCGATCACGCGGTTCTCTTCACCGGCTTCACGCTCCTGAATGGCCGCCTGAAAGGTCGGGTCATTGCGCAGCGCCAAGTCGTAGGCGTCCAACAAACCCAAGGCGTTTGCCGCCGAGGTGCAACCGAAACACAAGGTAAACAACAGCGCCTTCATTCTTCCACCAGGGCCATATGGGTGCGATCGAGCAGGGGTTTGAACAGGTAGTTGAGCATCGAGCGCTCACCGGTCTTGACGAAGGTTTCCACCGGCATGCCGGGGCGGATCTGCACGCCATCCAGCTGTTGCATACCGGCGGCGCTCACCTGGGCGCGCAGCGTGTAGTAAGGCTCATCGGTGCGTTCATCGACTTGGCGGTCAGCCGACACCAGCGTCACTTCGCCCGCGATTCGCGGCGTGGTGGCCTGGTTGAAGGCCGAGAACAGTAGCTCCACAGGCAAGCCCGGGTGCACCTTGTCGATCATCTGCACCGGCACGCGCGCCTCCACCAGCAACGGCTCGCCTTGGGGCACGATGTCCATCAGCGCCTGGCCGGGCTTGATCACGCCACCCTCGGTGTACACGTCCAGCCCCACCACCACGCCGGACGCAGGCGCCCGCACCAAACTGTTGGCCAGCTCGAACTCGGCCGACGCCAGGCGATTGCGCAGGTCATCGCTGCGGGTGCGGGTGTCGGCCAACTGGCTGCGCAGGTCTTTCTGGAAGTCTTCGCCGAGCTGGCGGATGCGCAGGCGCAGTTCGAGCACCTGGCGCTGCAATTGGCCGATGCGGCCATAGTCCTCGGCGATGGTGCCGTCGATCTGCGCGTACAGGCGCTCGCTGTCGAGCAGGCGATTGCGCGGGATATAGCCATCGCGGGCCAGTTCGCGCAGGCCTTGCAGTTGCTCGTTCAGCGCGGCGCGTTGCTGGACTTTGCTGGCTTGGGAATCCCGTGTGCCGCGCAACTGTGCTTCGGCGCCGGCGATGGTTTCGCGCAGGCCTTGTTGCTCGGTGGCCAACGCCTGGGCGCGGCTGTTGAACAGCTGCCGTTGCAGGTTCAGCGTGCCCGCGGCGTCCGGGTCGTTAAGCAGTTCCGGGCCGAAGTCGATGGCTGGCAGCCCCTCGCTTTCGGCGCTCAATCGCGCCTCGCTGGCCAGGGACGCCAGGTATTGGCTACGCAGCGACTGCATCTGCCCGCGCAGCGGTGTTTCCTTCAAGCGCAACAGCACTTGGCCGGCGCTGACGACGTCACCGTCGCGCACCTCGATACGCTCGACGATCCCACCGGCCGGGTGCTGCACGGTCTTGCGATGGCCTGAGACCATGACCTTGCCGGACACCGCCACGCCCTTGTCCAACGGCGCCAGCGCGGCCCAGCCGAGAAACCCGACGAACCCGCCCAGCACCAGCCACCAGCCCAGGCGCGAGTACTTTTTGTCATCCAGCGCCAGCACGTTGTGGGGCTGGTCGCTCACCAGCATCGGTTTGCCCTGGCTCATGCCTGTTTTCCTTCACCGAGTCGGTAACTCATGCTCATGGTCGACACCGGTTTGGTCACCGGCGCAGTGGGTTTCTGACGTGCTTCCAGTACCCGTGCTGTCGGGCCGAAGGCTTGCAGCTGGCCCTCCTTAAGAATCAGCAGTTGGTCGGTGAGGGTCAGCACGTTGGCTTTGTGCGTGATCAGCACCAACGTGCGTCGCCGCTGCTTGAGCTGGGCGATGGCCTGGAGCAGCGCCTGTTCGCCGACTTCATCCAGGTTGGCGTTGGGCTCGTCCAACACGATCAGCGCGGGCAGGCCGTACAGCGCACGCGCCAGGGCCACGCGTTGTTTCTGGCCACCGGACAAACCGGCACCGCCCTCCCCCAGCACGGTGTCGTAGCCTTGGGGCAGTTGCAGGATCAGCTCGTGTACCCCGGCCATCTGCGCGGCGGCGAGGACTTTGTCCGCTTCCACCTCGGTAAACCGCGCGATGTTCTGCGCGATGCTGCCAGCGAACAACTGGATGTCCTGGGGCAGGTAGCCGATGTGCGTCCCGAGTTGCTGTTTGTCCCACAAGGTCAGGTCGGCGCCGTCCAGCCGCACTTTGCCCGCCAGCGGTGCCCAGGCGCCCACCAGCACCCGCGCCAGGGTGGACTTGCCACACCCCGATGGGCCGATCACCCCGAGCACTTCGCCCGCCGGCAGGTTGAACCCCAGGTTGTTCAAGGCGGGGCGGCGGCTGCCGGGGGCGGATGCACTGAGCTGCTCCACCGCCAGTTGGCCCTTGGGCACCGGCAAGTGCATGCGCGCCGGGCGTGCAGGGTTAGCCGCGAGCATCTGCGACAAGCGCTCATAGGCCAGACGCGCCGAGCCCCATTGCTTCCACACGCCGATCAATTGGTCGATCGGGCTGAGCACCCGCCCCATCAGGATCGACCCGGCAATCATCATCCCCGGGGTGATATCGCCCTGTACCGCCAGCAGCGCGCCCACCCCCAACACCAGCGACTGCAACGCCAGGCGCACGCCCTTGGACCAGGCGGTGACGGCGGCGGTCTTTTCACTGGCCAGGTTCTGCTGGGCCAGGAACGCCTGGTGCTCGCCGAACCAACGACCGCGCAACGTGGCGAGCATACCCATGGCTTCGATGGTGTCGGCATTGCGCAGGTTGGCTGTGGCCTGCTGGCTGGCGCTGATGGACAGCTGACTGGCCAGGGCCATCGGCGCCTGGCTGACGCGATGGTTGATCCAGGCGAGTGCGATCAGGATCACCGCGCCGCCCAGGGCCAGCACGCCCAGCCAGGGGTGGAACAGGAAAATCACCAGCAGGTACACGGGAAACCACGGCGCATCGAAAAACGCGAACAGCGCCTGGCCCGTGGCAAACTGGCGCAACGTGGTCAGGTCATTCAGCGCCTGGCCTGCCGCCTGTGGGCTGCCCTTGAGTTGCGCTTCGAACGCGGCGTCGTAGACCCGCTGGTTCAAGCGCATGTCCATTTGCGTGCCCAGGCGGATCACCACCTGGCTGCGCACCCATTCCAACGCGCCCATCAGGCCGAACAGGCCGAGGATCATCAGCGTCAGCATCAACAGGGTCATCTGATTGCCCGACGCCAGCACCCGGTCGTACACCTGCAGCATGTACAGCGCCGGGGCGAGCATCAGCAGGTTGATCACCGCCGAGAACAGGCCGATGTTGAAGAAGCCACTTTTATAGGCCGTGAGGGCAGCCAGGGTTTCGTTGCCGGCGTGGCGCATCTGGGGAGTCTCGAAGGGTTGAGCGGGCAGCGTCGCCGCGTTGACAGGCGATACGACGCTGCGCAGAATTCGGCACCGCCGCCGCCGAAGAATTAGAAGGCTTGGCGACAGCGGTGTGTCATGCGGCGAATGGGGGAGCGATCCTCCATTCGCTTTTTTCATGCAGCAGAGGGTCAGGCCGCCAGGGCGAAGTCCTGAGGGATGTCCTGCACGCCGACCAGCGCGACGTCGGTAGTGGCCACCGAGGCAGCGTGGCTGGCCAAGGTGGAAGCAACGTGGTCGAAGGTGTCGGCGGTGGACAGGCCGTAGTCATCCAGCAGGTTATTGAGCACGGCTTCCAGTGCGGTGGTGTTGCCCTGCATCAGGCCGTAGATCACGTCCTGAACAGCGTTGCCAGCACGGCCCGCGCCCACCAGGGACTCCAGGTCCAGGCCGTTGAAGGACACTTTGTAGTCGCTCAGGGCGAATTCGCTGCCGGCGCCGCCTGTCAGGACTTCACCCAGTTGGACGTTGTCCAGTTGGCCCCACAGGTAGTGGTTCATGTTGTCGCTGGCCGGCAGGGTGCGGTCATACACGTAGTGCAGGCCGTTGGTGGCATCGCTCTCAGCGATGAACGCGTACTCGGAGCCGTTGGCGCCGTGGGTGGCGTACTGCTCACCGCTCATGTTCCGCGCACCGGTGTTGAAACCGCCGGTGTTGCCAGTGCCGTGACCGGCCGTGTTGAAGCCCAGCGACCAGCCGCTCAGGTAGTTGGCGATAGTGGTCGAACCTGCTGCGGAATCGTAATTAACCGAAATAGTCATAACTACACCTGTCCCTATGGAACGTTGAATGACAGCGCGCAGACACTGCGCACTTTTTGCTCACCATTGAGCAAATTCTGATTAGAACCGGTACTCGAGCATGCCGCTCAGCGTGCGCCCACGCGCCAGGCTCAAGTTGTTCGCGTCGCCCATGGCCACGAAGTACGCCTCGTTGGTCGCGTTCTCCAGGGACAGGGCAATGTTGAAATTATCTGTGGCCCAGTAGCTGGCGTAGAGGTCATAGACCGTGTACTTGGGCCAGGTGGCCTGATCGAGGAATGAGTAGTTCCGCTCCTCCAGATCGCCGCCATTGCCTTCGCTGTAACGCACGCGCACACCGGTATCCAGGCGACGCTCCAGGAAGCGCGCGCCCAAGGTGAGCGAGCCCCGGTCGGCAGGCATAAAGCTGGCGTTGCCGAACATGGCCTGGCAACTTTCCAGGTTGTTGGCCGCGTCGTTGTCCAGCCATTCGTAGGTGGCCACAGGGCGAGTCAGCGTGTTGCCGTTGGGTAACTTGATCGTCACCATTTCGCTGCCCACGCGTCGGCCCTGTCTCTTTGCGCCGCCCATATAAAAGCTTTTGGAGCAGAACTCGTTGCTGCCGATCATGTGGGTGTAGCTGAGGTTGGTGTACACCCGCCCCATGTCGTAGTTGAGCTGGTATTCAACGCCGCGAAAGCGCGTGTCGTTGAGGTTGTTGACGTACGCCATGGTGCCCAACTGCCCACCGTTGGTGGTTTGTTCGGGCAAGGCCACGCTGTGGTTAAGGAAGGAGAAGTTGGCGATCTTGGTATCGAAGTACGCCACCTTGATGCCCAGGCGATCGTTGCCGGTGAACAACGATTCCTTGAACACGTTCACCCCAAACTCCCAGTCGCGAGATTCTTCAGGCTTGAGGAACGGGTTGGGGAACACCCGCTCAGACGCGTCGCCACCGTGGGGGCGGCCGGTCATAAACACTTCGGTCACTGCCGGCGGGCGCCAGCCCTTGCCCCAACGGGTATAGAGCTGCAGCCAGTCCAGCCCGGGCTTTACGCCCAGCCCGAAGGTCGGCGAAAAGTGGCCCTGCTGTTCGTCAATATCAAATACTTCCGAGGTGCGCACGCCGCTGCTGCTGGCGCTGATCGGCTTGCGTTTGTACAGGGTGATGCCGGTCTTGCCCTCCAGCCGATAACGGTCATAACGCAGGCCGCCGTCCACGCTCAGCCAGTCGTCATATTCATAACTGAGGGTGTTGAACAGGCTGGCGACGGTGCGCTTGCCCGCCGGGGTCGAGCCTTCGGCGTAGGGCAGCAGGCCCAACTGGTTGGTGGCTTCCACCTTGTTGGTGCTGGGCTTGAACTGATCCTGATACAGCTCCAGGCCATAGTTCCACGCCAGGTGCCCACCGGCGCCCAGATCAAAGCGCGAAGTGTTCTCGACCTGCGCGCCGTAGGTGTCGGTGCGAAACGTATCGCGGTAGCCGCCAAACTTGTTGCCTGAACTGGCCGAGGCGGTGTTCTCGGCGTTGTCGCGGTCCAGCACCGTGGAGACGTAATACAGCTTGGTCTTGAAATCGATCAGGGTGTTGTCTGGCGTGTAGCTGTAGTCGAGCGCGATGTTTTGCGCATTCAGGTTGTTCTTGCTGTTACGCCGGTAGTAATAGCTCTGCTGGTCGGGGCTGTTGTAGGTCCAGGCGTCGTTGCTGTCGGCGTCGCTTTGCATGTAGCTCAGTTGCACACGCTGGTCTTCAGGCAGGTTGAGCCCGAACTTGATCAACTGCGAGCGGGTGACGCTGCCGCTGTCGCCCACTTCGCCGTTGAGCCAGCCCTTCCAGGCTTCGCGACGGTCTTCCTTGGCGCGGATCTGTGACCCCAGGTTGGAAGCGTTGTCGGTGCCGGCGCGGTAGTTGCCATAGTGGCGCTCGCTGAACCCCAGCAGCACGTCGCCCACTTCGTTGCCGAAGGCAAACACGCCACTGCCGTTGAAATAGGTGCCGTTGCCCAGCTCCCCGATGCCATGCCCGGCACGGATACGTCCGCCGTATTCCTTGCCGTCCTTGAGGAACTCGCTGGCCTCCAGGGTCTTGAACGTGGCGATCCCGCCCAGTACTCCGGCGCCGCCCATGCCCGACTGGCTGCCCTTGTCGATCTCGATGCTGGAGATGAACTCCGGGTCGATCAGCATGGTGCCGTTGCGTTGCTGGTGGCCGTTGACGTTGAAGTTCTGGCGCATGCCGTCGATGTTCATGTTCACGCGGCCGTAGTCCTGTATGCCACGGATGTTCACCGACAGGCCAGGGTCGCGTTGGTCGACGGCGGTGTACACGCCGGCGGTTTCTTCGAGCATGTCGGCGGCGTGACGAGGCGGGCGTTTATCGATCATGTCACGGCTGATCACCGCCACGGACTTTGGGCTCTGGTACACCCAATCACTGGCCTGGCCGTTGGTGTTGCCGGTGATGGTGGTGGTGCCCACGGTGACGGCACTGTCGTGGTCGGCGGCAACGCGGTTGAGCGTGACCTGGCGTTCGCCGGTGAAACGGTACTCCACGGGCGCGCCACCGAGCAGGCGACCAAGGCCTTCCTGCACGCTGAAGCTGCCTTTGAGCGCGGTGCTGCTCAGGCCTTGCAGGCGCTGGCTGTCGAACAACACTTGCAGGCCGGCCTGGTCGGCGAACGCCAGCACGGCACTGCCCAGGGATTGCGCAGGGATATCGAACATCAGCACGGCGGGCTGTGCAGCACCGGCCGGAGGTTGCGCGGCATACACCGGGGCCGCTGTGGCGAACAACCCCAAGTGAATGGCCAGGGCCAACCGGCTACCGGTAATGCGCCCCTTGGTGAATGCTGACATTTCTGGTTTTCCCTGCACTGAGCGTTTTTGTTTATGCGAATGCTTCTCACCTAGCAAGACGTGTGAGGCGCAGGAACTCAGTAAGGTTTTTTTGAAAGTTTTTTAATCGAGGGAAATTTCAAGGAACGCAGCCCCCTGTAGGAGCCGGCTTGCCGGCGATGGCGTCCGAGAGATCACCACCGCCCGCAGACAAATCAATAAATCAGGCTATAACCCGCCAGGTCCAAGCGTTGCACTTGAAGCTCCTGGGTCAAGGTACCGAGGGCGGTATCGAGCATGTCGAGACGGAACACTCCGCTGACTTCCCGCTCACCCAACGCAGCGTCGGTCAACACCACCCGCCCGGGACGATAGCGATTGAGCTGCTCGACCACTTTGGCCAACGGCAGCCGGTCGAAAATCAGCACACCCCGCCGCCAACTGGTGGCACGTTCCACGTCGAACTGATCCAACGGCACCACACCGTCCTGTGGGCTGTAGCGCGCCGCCTGGCCCTCCTTGAGCACGCGCTCGGCCGGGCCTTGGCGAGGTGGCGCCTGCATCGAGACTTCGACGCTGTGCTGCAACACCCCGACCCAGGCTTGCCGGTCATCCTCACGCGTCACCACAAACCGCGTGCCCAGCGCCCGGGTTTGCGCGCCGGCGCTTTGCACCACGAAGGGCCGCGTTTCCGGGCCCACCCTCGGCGCCACGTCAAAAATCGCCGAGCCCTGGATCAGGCTCACGCGCCGCTGCACACCGTCGTAATCCAGGCGGATGGCGCTGTTGGAGTCCAGCTCCACCGTGCTGCCATCGGCCAGGTGCACGGTGCGCACTTCACCTTTTTGCGTCACGTAGTCTGCCTGCAGGCGCAGCAGCGCATCCGGCCCGCGCACCCAGCCCATGCCCGCCACCACCACGACCAGCGCCACCGCGGCCGCACGCTGCCAGGGTCGTCGTCGCTTTGAGCGGCGCACAGGCTGGGACGCAGCCTGCGGGCGCTGACGGTGTACGAGCTCGTCCTTGTAAACGTCGCCCAATGCCGCCCAGGTCTGTTCGGCAAAGCGCAACGCCGCTTCATGGCGGCTGTCGCAGGCGATCCAATGTTGCAGCTCGGCCTGCTCCTGTTCGGTCAGGGCACCGGCGTGCAGGCGCACCGCCCATTCGGCCGCCGCCTCGGTAATGCTGTGCTGTTGCGGACCCTGGCTATTCACGTGTGCATCTCGAATTTTTCGTTATGTAACGCTGTGACGTCTGACCCAGTGCATTTCGGTAACTCATTCGTCGGATGGCGCCCCCTCGCCTTCCTGCAAGCGCTGCATCACATAGGCCAGTGCCTTGGCCAGATGCTTCTGCACGGAGCTGTCGGAGATATCCAGGTGCCGGGCCACCTGGGCGTGGGTCATGCCTTCAATGCGGTTCAGGCGGAAGATCTGCTGGGTGCGTTCCGGCAATTCTGCCAGTGCCTGCTTCAATGCCTGTCGCTGTTGCTGCGCCATTGCCTGAGCCTCCAACCCGGCCACTTCATCTTCAATCTCGGCCAGCGCCTCATGGGGCACGGAGTCTGTCTTGCGCCGCGCTTCCTGGCGAATATGGTCGATCAGCAGATTGCTCGCCGTTCGATAGAGATAGCCCTGGGAATTGTCGATGCGCTCGCCGGCCGGTTTTTCCGCCAGGCGCAGGAAGCTCTCCTGCACCAGGTCTGCGGCCAACTGCGGGTCCCGTACCTTGCGCGCCAGATACCCGCGCAGGGTATCGGCATGCTTGAGAAACAGGCCTTTGAGATCCACGTCCGACAAACCGACTCCCTGGAATGTTAAGGAAACAGGCCGGCATAGTAAGCGTTGTCGAGAATGATTTTCAATTGATATCTAATCTGATCCTGCCGTGGGAACCGTCTGAATATCGGTTCGGTAATCGAACACATCCGCCGTGATCAATTGACCAAATTAACCAACCAGTACATTTTATCTCCACAACTAACAAGAATGTGGAGACCCCCTTATGCCGCCCATCGTGCTGGTGCTCAACGGCCCCAACCTCAACCTGCTCGGCACCCGCGAGCCCGCCACCTACGGCCATGAAACCCTGGCCGACATCGCCGCCTTGTGTGGGCGCAGTGCGGAAAAACTCGGGCTGAAAATCGAATTCCGCCAGACCAACCACGAAGGTGAATTGCTCGACTGGATCCACGGCGCCCGCGCCCGCTGCGCCGGTATCGTGATCAACCCGGCCGCCTGGACCCACACCTCAGTGGCCATCCGCGACGCGCTGGTGGCCAGTGAAGTTCCGGTGATCGAAGTGCATTTATCCAACGTGCATGCGCGTGAGGCGTTCCGGCACCACTCCTTTGTTTCGCCAATCGCCAAGGCCGTACTGGCCGGGTTCGGCAGCCATGGTTATCACCTGGCCCTGGAACATTTCAGCCACACCTTGAAAGGGTGAGCCCGATGAAACCGCGCATCCTCGCCGGCTTGATCGGCGCCGGCATCCAGGCGTCCCGCACACCCGCGCTGCATGAACAGGAAGGTGACGCCCAGGGCATGCGCTACCTGTATCGCCTGATCGACCTGGAACCCCTGCACCTGAACATCAACGCCCTGCCCGACCTGCTCGACGCGGCTGAACTGATGCACTTCACCGGGCTGAACATTACCTACCCGTGCAAGCAGGCCATCCTGCCGCTGCTGGATGAACTGTCTGACGAGGCGCGCGGCATTGGCGCAGTTAATACGGTGGTGTTCAGGGATGGCAAACGCATCGGCCACAACACCGACTGCCTAGGGTTCGCCGAGGGTTTTCGCAGGAACCTGAGCGATGTGGCACGCCAACGCGTGGTGCAGATGGGCGCTGGCGGTGCAGGCGCAGCGGTGGCCCATGCGCTGCTGGCCGAGGGGGTGGAACAGTTGAGTATTTTCGACGTGGACCCCACCCGTGCCCGCGACCTTGTGGATAACCTCGCCCGGCGCTTCGGTGCCGGGCGTGCCCAGGTGGGTAGCCATCTGGAAAACGCCATGGCCGAGGCCGATGGTTTGGTGAACACCACGCCGATGGGCATGGCCAAGCTGCCGGGCACGCCGGTGCCGTCGAATCTGCTACGCGCCGAGGTGTGGGTGGCGGAGATTGTGTATTTCCCGCTGGAAACCGAGCTGCTGCGTGATGCCCGCGCCCTGGGTTGTCGCACACTGGACGGCGGCAACATGGCGGTGTTTCAGGCGGTGAAGGCGTTTGAGTTGTTCAGTGGTGAAGTGCCGGATGCCGACAGGATGCTGGCGCACTTTCAAAGCCTGAACACCTGACTGACGAAACCGGTTCAAAAACTGTGGGAGCTGGCTTGTCGGGTCGCCGCATCGCTGCGATGGCGGTGTTTCAGACAGCTGATGGATAGCTGACACACCGCTATCGCAGGCAAGCCAGCTCCCACATTGAGTGGATTTCAAGCCGAGACCTTCACGCCTGCAAGTACCGCATCACCGACTCACAAATCATGTCCCGATGCCGCTGCTTGACCGCCTCGTCCGACAATTCAATCTGAAAGATCTCACTGAACGTATGGCGGTTGGACACCCGGTAAAAGCTGAATGAGTTGATCAGCAGGTGCACGTCCAGCGGCTCCAGCCCCTCCCGAAACAACCCCATCTCGGCGCCACGCTGCAAAGTCGCGCCCAACGCTTCAAGGATGTTGCTGTTCATCGCCTTGATCGCGTCCGAGCGCTTCACGTACTCGGCATTGTGGATGTTTTCGATGCTCACGATGCGCACGAAATCCACATTCTGGTCATGGTGATCAAAGGTGAACTCCACCAACCGGCGAATCGCCTCGCGGGGCTCAAGCGCCGTGAGGTTCATGCGGGTTTCGGTGTTGCGAATGTCGCCGTAAAGCTTCTCCAGCACCTCGACGTACAACTGCTCCTTGCTGCCGAAGTAGTAATAGATCATGCGCTTGGAGGTGTGGATACGCTCGGCGATCGCGTCCACGCGAGCGCCAGACAAACCCTGCTGGACAAACTCGACAATGGCTTCCTGGAGAATGTTTTCGCGGGTCTTTTCCGGGTTGTTCTTACGACTCTTGCGCGGTGCGTCTGACACTGCGGGGAGTTCGGGACTCGAGGTCATGGTGCGCTCACGGCCATTGTTATGCAGGCGCTGATTATGGGCCGCGATGCTTCCAGAAGGAAGCACCTGGCCAGCCCTTATAAACGCGCCTGGCGCACCGCGCCGCTGCGGGACTTGGCCATGGCCGCCAGGCGCACGGCCACGTTGGCCGCGCCATAGCCGGCATAGCCGCCCTTGCGCTGGATGATCTCGAAGAAAAACCGCCCTTCGAACGGCTCGGTGTACACATGAAACAACTCACCGCCCTGGGCGTCGCGGTCGTACAACACGTTGTAGTACGCCAGCTCGCTGAGGAACTCGTCGTCAAAATCAAAGCGCGCCGCGAGGTCGTCGTAGTAATTGAGCGGGATATCCAGCAGCGGCACGCCCGCCTCTTTGGCCCGGCGCACCTCGGCGAAAATGTCCGCGCAATCGAAGGCAATGTGGTGCACGCCCGAGCCGCGATAGCTCGACAGCGCGTGGGAAATCGCCGTGTTGCGGTTCTCGGAAATATTCAGCGGCAGGCGGATCGAGCTGCAACGGCTGCGCAGGGCACGGCTTTTCACCAGGCCGTACGGGTCGGGCAGCACCACTTCATCATCGGCCTCGAAATCCAGCAGGCTCTTGTAGAACAGCACCCAGCTGTCGAGGCTGTCGGCCGGCAGGGCCATGGCCATGTGGTCGATGCGCAGCAGGCCGCCACTGGAGGCCGTCGCCGGTTGCAGGTTGAAGTCGGTGTCGTACAGCGAACCTTCGGACGAATCCACCAGATAAATCAGGCTGCCATCCGGCGCACGCACCGCTGCCAGTTCCAATTCGTTGGGCCCGACCAGCCCGCGATACGGCTGGCCTTTGTAGGCCACCGCGCGCTCCAACGCCTTGGCGCTGTCCTTGACCCGAATCGCCGTGGCGCACAACGACGGCCCGTGAGCCTCGAAAAAATTGTGGGCGAAGGAATACGGCTCGCAGTTGAGGATCAGGTTGATATCGCCCTGGCGCAACAAACTCACACTCTTGGAACGGTGCTGCCCAGCCTTGACGAAACCCAGGCGCTCCAGCCATTGGGTCAGCTTGGCGCCCAGGCTTTCATCCACGGCGAACTCAAGGAATTCGATGCCGTCGTAGTCGCTGGCGGCTGGGGTTTCAAACAGGATGTCCGCCGGCGTGGCCGGTTGCTCCTGGGCCAGGCATTCGCGGGTCTTTTCTTCCAGGTACAGCAGCGAGCGCAACCCATCCGCCGCATTCGCCCGCGTCGGTGCTGCGCGGAAGCCGTCGTTGAAAATTTCCAGAGACAGCGGCCCGGTGTAGCCACTCTGGATGATCGGCGCGAGGAAGCCCGCCAGGTCGAATTCGCCCTGCCCGGGGAAGCAGCGGAAATGCCGGCTCCACTCCAGCACGTCCATGGCCAGGATCGGCGCATCGGCCATTTGCACAAAGAAGATCTTGTCGCCGGGGATCTGGGCGATGCCACTCGGGTCGCCCTTAAGCGACAAGGTGTGGAAGCTGTCGAGCAACACGCCCAGGCTCGGGTGATCGACCTGGCGCACCAGGTTCCACACCTGCTGCCAGGTGTTCACATGCTTGCCCCAGGCCAGCGCCTCATAGCCGATGCGCAAGCCTCGGCGCCCGGCTTGCTCGGCCAGCAGGCTGAGGTCATCGAGTAAAATGCGTTCGTCGCCCAGCGAATCCGCCGAGGCATTGCTGCACACCAGCACCAGGTCGGTGCCCAGTTCCTGCATCAGGTCGAACTTGCGTTCAGCGCGCTCGAGGTTGCGCGCCAGGCGGTCGCGGCGGCACCCTTCGAAGTCACGGAAGGGTTGGAACAGGGTGATGGCAATGCCCAGGTCAGCGCACATCTGCCTAACTTCCCGAGGGCTGCCGTCGTAATACAACAAGTCATTTTCGAAGATCTCGACGCCGTCAAACCCGGCGGCGGCAATGGCTTCGAGCTTTTCCGGCAGGGTGCCGCTCAAGGAAACGGTGGCAATGGAACGTTGCATGGGGCGACTCCCGGCAATTGTTATTTGCGGCAAATTATTGGCCCCAGCTTTACACACAGCAATTAAAATGTACGAACCGGTTAGTTTTTGGTGCGATTATCGAACACTATGCCCCTTTGGCGAATTGACGATTTTTTAACCGCTGCGCACCATCGATTCAGCAACAAGACCCAGAACACACCATAAAAATTTCAAAAAACGGGTACGACCTCATGCCTTCGCAAAACTCCGTCCTGGCCGCGCGCCCGGGCAACCCGCACGCCGGCATCGGCGACAAGATCCGCGGCGCCCTGGCCGTGGGTAAAACTCGCTGGGGCATGCTGGCCCTGGTGTTCTTCGCCACCACCCTGAACTACATCGACCGCGCCGCCCTGGGCGTGATGCAACCGATCCTCGCCAAGGAAATGAGCTGGACGGCGATGGACTACGCCAACATCAACTTCTGGTTCCAGGTGGGCTACGCGATTGGTTTTGTGCTGCAAGGCCGGTTGATCGACCGGGTCGGCGTGAAACGCGTGTTCTTCTGCGCGGTGCTGCTGTGGAGCCTGGCCACCGGCGCCCACGGCCTGGCCACCTCGGCAGTCGGCTTCATGGTCTGCCGCTTTATCCTCGGGATCACCGAGGCGGCCAACTACCCGGCCTGCGTCAAGACCACGCGGTTGTGGTTCCCGGCCGGTGAGCGTGCAGTCGCTACTGGCATCTTCAACGCCGGCACCAACGTCGGCGCCATGATGACGCCCATGTTGCTGCCGTTGATCCTGCACGTGTGGGGCTGGCAAGCGGCGTTCCTGTGCATGTCGGCACTGGGCGGGATCTGGCTGGTGTGCTGGGGCCTGAAGTACTACAACCCCGAAGACCACCCCACCGTTAAACAATCCGAACTGGACTACGTGCAACAGGAAGTCGAACCGGAACAACCCCGCGTCCCGTTCAGCCGCATCCTGCGCATGCGCGGCACCTGGGCCTTCGCCCTCGCCTATTCGATGACCGCGCCGGTGTTCTGGTTCTACCTGTACTGGCTGCCGCCGTTCCTGAACCAGCAATACAACCTGGGCATCAACGTGACGCAGATGGGCATCCCGCTGATCATCATTTACCTGACGGCCGACTTCGGCAGCGTGGGTGGTGGGATTCTGTCGTCGTTCCTGATCGGCCGTGGCATGAACTCGATCAAGGCGCGCCTGTTGTCGATGCTGCTGTTCGCCTGCTGCATCGTCGGCGTGATCATGGCGGCCGGTTCCAGCCAGTTGTGGGTCGCGGTGTTCGCCATCTCCCTGGCCATCGGTGCGCACCAGGCCTGGACCGCCAACATCTGGAGCCTGGTGATGGACTACACGCCCAAGCACATGATGAGCACGGTGTTCGGCTTTGGCGGGATGTGCGCGGCTATCGGCGGCATGTTCATGACCCAGATCGTCGGCCACATCCTCACCGTGACGAACAACAACTACACCGTGTTGTTCACCCTGATCCCGGCGATGTACTTCATTGCGCTGACCTGGATGTACTTCATGGCGCCGCGCAAGATCCCTACCGTAGACGTCTGAGCTACCCCCTGAGCTATTTGCGCCGCTGCTGCCAGGCAGCGGCCAACCCGCTCATGCAGATCACCCCGATGCCGACCACCGTGGTCAAGTCGGGGGTATGGTTGAACACCAGCCAGCCCAACAGCCCCGCAAACACGATCTGGCAATAGCCGAACGGCGCCAGCAAGGCCGGCGCCGCGAAGCGGAACGCCTGGGTCAACATCAAGTGGGCGGTCATCCCGCAGGTGCCCAACGCCAGCATCAATGCAGCGTGCCACAGGGTCGGGATTTGCCAGAAGAACGGCACCATCGCACTCATTACCAAGGTGTTGCACAGGCCGGCGAAGAAGTTGCTGGTGGTGGGCGTGTCGTATTGGCTGAGGATGCGTGTGAGCAACTGGTAGAAGCAGAAGAACAGCGCCGAACACAGCGGCAGCAGCACCGCCGGGGTGAACAGCTCGCCACCGGGGTGGATGATGATCAGCACGCCGACAAAGCCGCAGATCACCGCCAGCCATTGGCCGCGTGTCACGTGCTCACCGAGCAGTGGCACCGAAAGCGCCGTCACCAGGATCGGCGCCAGGAAGTTCACCGCCGTGGCTTCTGCCAGCGGGATGTAATGCAGCGCCGCCGTGAAGAACAGGCTGGTGCCCAGCAGGCACAAGGCCCGCACCACCTGCATCCCCGGCCGCTTGCTGCGCAACACACGCAGGCCCGATTGCGGCAGGAAGATCCCGGCCATCAACAGCGTGTGCACCAGGTAGCGCGCCCACACCACCATCACGATCGGGTAGAACCCGGCCAGGTATTTGGACAAGGCGTCGTGGCTGGAAAACAGAAACGTCGCCAGCACAATCAGCAAGATGCCTTTGAACGGATGGTTGACGCCGGAAAGCGGTGTGCTGACAGTCATTGAATTCTCTTGCATGGCAGGCTGAATGCTGAGCACTGAACGTGGCAGCACTCAACCCGGTAATCTAGCAGCCGCGCCTGGGTGCGCCCCAAGAGCATAACCAAACACCGGGCGAACAGCGCACTAAATCACGGGATTCGAGTCCAACGCTGCACGTTTGCCCCCGCATTGTGCACTTTTTAACCAAGGCCTTGCCGCTATGAAAAAAACACTCTTCGTTCTTTCAGCCCTTGCCCTGCTTACCGCCTGTAACAAGGAGGAAGCACCCGCCCCCAAACCGGCCCCTGCGTCAGTGCAAGCCACCCTGGTGCCGGCCAACCCGCCCACCGACAAATGGGTGGGCAAATGGGTGGGCGTGGAAGGCCTGAACCTGACCATCGCCAAAGACGACAGCATCGGCCGGGGTCATTACATCCTGACCATGCAGTACGGCCTCGACGCCGACGACTCCGGCACCTTCAAAGGCGAAGCCAATGAAGATGGCATCGCCTTCACCCGCCCGGACGGCCCGCAACAATTGACCGCTGGCGACGGCGAAGCCACCGGTTTGAAATGGCTGGCGGATAAAAAGGATTGCCTGGTGGTCGACACCGGCGAAGGTTACTGCCGCGACTGATCCGGCTGCAAAGCTGACACAACTTTCATCTGGCCCCTCTGCCGGCACGGACTGACAGCAGCGATACTACGCAGCTCTCGTACCTGTCGGACAGCCGGGCTGGCGCCATGCCCACGCACCAACAACAATGTTTTTCAGGTTCATCGAGAGGATTGCCCCATGCTATGGAAAAAAGGCCGACGCAGCGACAACGTGGTGGATGCCCGTGACGACAGTGGCGGCGGTGGTGGTGGCATGCGCTTTGGCGGCGGCAAGGGCCTGAGCCTTACGGCCATCGTACTGATCGTCGGCATTGGCTGGCTGACCGGCCAGGACCCGCTGCAGATCCTCGGCCAGTTGACCGGCCAGATGGAGCAGGCGCCCTCGGTGAGCACGCAGACCCGCCAGGCGCCACCGGCCAACGATGAACAGGCTGACTTTGTACGCGCGGTGCTGGGCGACACCGAAGACACCTGGGGCCAGGTGTTCAAGGAGAACGGCCTGACCTACAAGAACCCGAAACTGATTCTGTTCCGGGGCCGGGTCAATTCCGCCTGCGGTGGCGCCACCTCGGCCAGCGGCCCGTTTTATTGCCCGGCGGATCAACAGGTGTACCTGGACCTGGATTTCTTCCGGGAGATGTCACAACGCTTCAAGGCTGCGGGCGACTTCGCCCAGGCTTATGTGATCGCCCATGAAGTGGGGCATCACGTGCAAACGCTGCTGGGCATTTCGGCCAAGATCCAGGCCGCACGCCAACAGGGTCGGCAGATGCAAGGCGACGGCGGCCTGCTGGTACGCCAGGAGCTGCAAGCCGACTGTTTTGCCGGGGTGTGGGCCAACCGTGCGCAGAAACGCCTGAACTGGCTGGAGCCCGGCGACATTGAAGAAGCACTGAATGCGGCCAACGCCATCGGCGATGACCGTCTGCAGCAACAGGGTCAAGGGCGCGTGGTGCCCGACTCGTTTACCCACGGCACCTCGGCACAGCGGGTTCGTTGGTTCAAGACCGGCTTTGCGGGTGGCCAGATCACTCAATGCGACACCTTTACGGCGAAGAGTCTTTAAATGAATAAACGATTGGGATTGCTGCTGGGTTTGATGTTGTCCTGCTCCACCGCCACCTGGGCCGCCGAGAAAGAGCATGGGGTCAAGGTGGTCAGCCCCGATCGTTTTCACCTGGATGCCGGCGACCTCAGCCTGGGCTTGAGCCAGGACTGGAACCAACCGCTGCCGCAGGTCACCCGCGCCCTGATCATCGTGCACGGGCGCCTGCGCAACGCACAGACCTACCTGCAAAGCGGCGAAGACGCAGCCGAACACGCAGGCCAGGCCGCCAATACCCTGGTGATCGCGCCGCAGTTCCTGAATGAGCTGGATATCAAGCGCAACCACCTGGACAACGGGGTACTGCGCTGGAATGGCAACGACTGGATGGCTGGCGAGCCGTCCACCGGCCCGGGCCAGATCAGCTCCTACGGCGCCCTCGACCAGATCATCAAGCACCTGGGCAACCGCAAGCTGTTCCCGGCCCTGAAAGAAATCGTGGTGGCAGGCCACTCCGGCGGCGGCCAGGTGGTGCAGCGTTTCGCCCTCACCGGCCACGACCACCCGATGCTGCAAACCGAAGGCATCAGCCTGCGGTACGTGGTGGCCAACCCGTCGTCCTACGCCTACTTCACGCCGCAGCGCCCAGTGAAGTTTGACGTCGCCAGTTGCCCAGGCTTCAACGATTGGAAATACGGCCTGCAAAACCTGCCGGCCTACGCCAAGGGCCAAAGCGCCGAGCAGCTGGAACAGGCTTACGTGTCACGCAACATCACCTACCTGCTGGGCCAGCAAGACACCGACCCGAACCACCCGGCACTGGACAAGAGCTGTGCGGCCGAAACCCAGGGCGCGTACCGCCTGATTCGCGGGCACAACTACTTCGACTACCTCAAGCAACGCCACCCGCAACTGACACACAAACTGGTGGAAGTGCCAGGCGTTGGGCACAACGGGGATGGGATGTTTACTTCGCCTGAAGGGCAGAAGGTCCTCTTCGGGAAATAACTGACACAACCGGATCAAAAATGTGGGAGCTGGCTTGCCTGCGATGGCATCACCTCGGTATGGCTGATAGACCGAGGTGTCTGCATCGCAGGCAAGCCAGCTCCCACACAAGCCAGCTCCTACAGGGTCAGTGTTCGATCATTCGGCGCAAGGCCAAGCAGTCTTCTGCATGCCAATCCACCAGCTCCGGCCACGGGTTCTCCGGCAGGTTGACCAGCACCGTGTGCGTCCCCGCTGCCCGGCCGCAGTCCAGGTCAAAGCGGTAGTCACCCACCATCACCATCTCGCTCGGCGCCACGTCCCAGGCCGCGGCCAGTTTCAGCAAGCCATCCGGATCGGGCTTGGGTTGCGCATCATCACGCCCCAACACGTCCTCGACAGCAAAACAGTCCGCCAGGCCAATCGCTTGCAGGGTGATGTGGGCCAATTCCCGCGCATTGCGCGTCAGGATGCCCAGGCGATAACCGCGCCCCGCCAGCTCGCGCACCAACTCCACCGCGCCTTCGGCGGCGACGGAACCCAGCGCCAGCTCACGTTCGTGCTCCAGCAACCAGGCATGCTTGGCCGCCGCCACATCGGCAGGCAATGCCGCCAGATGGGTGAGGATGTCGTCTTCGGGCGGAATCTCCAGCGCCACGCGAATGGCCGCAAAATCATGCACGGCCACCGTGAGGGTGCCGTCCATGTCGAAAACCCAGTGCTTAACGTCCGCCAGGCTCATGCCCAATCCTTGCGATGGCGGATCAAGCCTTCCTGGGTCACCGACGCCACCAGCTGCCCGGCGCGGTTGTACACGCTGCCCCGGGAGAACCCACGGGAGTTGCCGGCCCATGGGCTGTCCATGGCGTATAGCAACCAATCATCGGCACGCAGGTCAGCGTGGAACCACAGCGCATGGTCGAGGCTGGCGACCTGCATGTCTTTCTGCCACACCGTCTTGCCGTGGGGCAGCAACGAGGTGGTCAGCAGACCGAAATCCGAGGCGTAGGCCAGCAGGTATTTGTGCAGCGCCGGCGAATCGGCCAGCGCGCCATCGGCCCGAAACCACACGTACTTCACCGGGTCGGACGGCTGCGGGTTGAACGGGTCTTTCTCGGTCACCGGGCGCACTTCGATCGGCTTGGGGCACAGCAGCTTGTCGCGCATGTGCTCGGGGATCAGGTGCGCACGTTGCTGGGTCAACTCCAGCTCCGACGGCAGGTTCTCCGGGCCGACCACCACGGGCATGGTGGTCTGGTGCTCGAAGCCTTCTTCGTCATATTGGAACGAGGTGGTGCAGGTGAAAATCGGGTGGCCCTTCTGGATCGCCGTGACCCGCCGCGTGCTGAAACTGCCGCCATCACGCACACGGTCCACCGAATACACCACCGGCAAGGCGGCATCGCCGGGGCGCAGGAAATAGCCGTGCAGGGAATGCACGTGCCGCGCCTCTTCTACGGTCTGGCTGGCAGCCGACAGCGACTGGCCAAGCACCTGGCCGCCGAACAGTTGGCGAAAACCCAGGTCCTGGCTGCGGCCGCGAAAGAGGTTTTCCTCGATCGGCTCCAGGGTCAGCAAGTCCACTAGGTCTTCCAATACTTGGCTCATTCACACTCTCCTCAGAGCAATTCTTTTCTACCGTGTAGGAGCCGGCTTGCTGGCGATAGCGCCCTCAAGCTCAACACACCTTCCAAAACTGACATCGCCGGCAAGCCGGCTCCTACCCGTGCAGCGTGTCCAACCATTGGGCGCGGGTGATGCGGTACAACACATGATGGCGCAGCGGGTCATCGGCTGCGACCTTGGGGTGTTCAAAATCTGCCTGGGGATCGTAATGCATACCGATGGCCTGCATGACTTTTTGTGATGGCAGATTGGACTCGGTGGTAAACGCGAGGATTTCATCCAGTTGCAACCGGTCGAAACCACAGCGCAAAGCCGTCCACGCCGCTTCGCTGGCGTACCCCAGGCCCCAGTGTTCACGGGCCAGGCGCCAGCCGATCTCCACTGCCGGGGTGAAGCCCGCTTCGAAGCTGACATTCTGCAGCCCGGTCAGGCCGATAAACTCGCCCGTGTCCTTGCGCTGCAAGGCCCAGAAACCAAAGCCATATTCCGCGAAGTGCCCACGTATGCGCCCGATCAATGCGGCGCTTTCGAGGTGGCTCAGCTTGGCCGGGAAATAGCGCATCACCTGCGGGTCGGCGCACATGCGCGCAAATTCCGGCAGGTCGCTGTCGCGCCATTGGCGCAGCACCAGACGTGCACTTTCCAATTCCAGTATCGGCTCCATGGGTCCCCTCCCTTGCCATGTGCGTGAGTGTACAACGCGGGTAAGATGCGTCGCAGGTTCCTGTCAGAAAATCCCATGCCCCTGCCCCTGATCTACCACGACGACTACAGCCCCGAGTTCCCGGCAGACCACCGGTTCCCCATGGACAAGTTTCGCCTGCTGCGCGATCACCTGGTGGACAGCGGCCTGACCGAAGACAGCCAATTGCTGCGCCCGCAGCTGTGCCCAGCAGAGATTCTGGCCCTGGCTCATGACCCTGGGTATATCGAACGCTACATGGGCGGCGAGTTGTCCCGCGAAGACCAACGGCGCCTCGGCCTGCCCTGGAACGAAGCGCTGGCCCGACGCACGGTGCGCGCCGTGGGCGGCTCCATCCTGGCAGCCGAAAAGGCCCTGGAACACGGCCTGGCCTGCCACTTGGCGGGCGGCACCCACCATGCCCACTACGACTACCCGGCCGGCTTTTGCATCTTCAATGACCTGGCGGTGATCAGCCATTACCTGCTGGCCAGCGGCCGGGTCAACCGCGTGCTGATCTTCGATTGCGACGTGCACCAGGGCGACGGCACCGCACGCATCCTCCACGACACGCCGGACGCCATCACCGTGTCGCTGCACTGCGAAAAGAACTTCCCGGCGCGCAAGGCCCAGAGCGATTGGGACATTCCCCTGCCCATGGGCATGGGCGATGCCGACTACCTCAAGGTGGTCGACGACGCTCTCAACTACCTGTTGCCGCTCTACCAGCCCGACCTGGTGCTGTATGACGCGGGCGTGGACGTGCACAAGGATGACGCCCTCGGTTACCTCAAGCTGACCGACGCAGGCGTCGCCGCCCGCGACGAAAGCGTGATGCGCCACTGCCTGGGCCGCGACATCCCGGTGATGGGCGTGATCGGCGGCGGCTACAGCAAGGACCGCCCGGCCCTGGCCCGCCGCCATGGCATCCTGCACCACAGCGCACAACGGGTGTGGACGTCATCAGGCTGTCACTGAACTGTGGGCGTTACCCACAATGCCTGTGGAACCACCTGTGGATAACTTGAGCGTAAGCACCTGAGAGCAAGACAACGCATGGCCTGCAGGAAACTGTACGTTTTTTGACCACACACTTTTCCACAGCCGTGAAACGTTGTGGAACATTCGACCTGTTCCAGATTTGAAACAAAACTGCCGCACGCCACCGTCACCCTGAACACCTTCCCGTTTTCAGAGTACCCGGCGATGGCTACCTACAAGATCGGCACCGTGACAAACCCCGGCAATGACGACGCCTTGAAAAAGGTCGCCGCCACCTTCGAAACCGCCATGGCCCGCGCCGTTGCGGGTTTCAAGGACACGGCCAAGCCCGGCAATTTCAAGGTGCTGGCCAGCGGCGTGACCGACAACACCAAAGACCAGAAAATCGCCGCCGTCATGGCCACCGGCGATCAAGAGGCGATCAAACGCCTCAACGATCCTAACCTCGCCGACATCAGCAACACCGGCGTGCCCCTGGCGGACATCGCCAGCATCACCAAGATTTCCGACAACGTGCTGGACCTCAAGACCCGCGACGGCCAGGACATTGTCATCATCAAGCAGATGACGCCCTACCTGTTCGACGGCATGGCCGGCAAGGTCGACGCCGTCAACGCGCTCAATGCCAGCAAGGCCGACGGCTACCGCATCGCCCAGGCCGGCGATACCGCGCCGGGGTTGGCTGACTACAAGGGCATCGGCCCTGTGGATGAAATCGGCCCGGGCTTTATCCGCTACGAGACCGTCTCGGGCGACAAGGTGGTGGTCAGCCGCGAAGTGAACCCCGACCTGTACAACCAGGTGGCGGGCGACGGCCAAACCTGGGGCCTGATCAACGACAGCAAGAACGCCGGTTACACCCTCGCCGACGCCAGCGAAACCGGGAGTGTCAGCCTGGTAGGTACTCCGGAAGAACTCGGCCACGGCCTGATCCGTTATGAAACGGCGTCCGGCGACAAGGTGATCGTGTCCCAGGCCATCAGCCCCGACCTGTATGCCTCGGTGGTCAAGGAATCCAACGGCATCTTCAATGTGGGCGGCGCCGTCGACACCAACTGGATCGACAACTCCCAATACGCCAACCCCAAGGACTGGGACAAGATCGTCGGCAACACCAGCGGCACGCCGACCCAGGAAGAACGCGACCTGGACCGCCCACGCGCCGCGGCCAAAATGCTCAGCGACAACTGGGACAAATGGGGCATGCACGACCGCCCCATCGACTTCTCCAACCCACCGACCGACCTGCCGCCCGAAGCCCAGGCGTGCCTCAAATACCTGGCCGGCAGCCCGAGCCTGATGAACGCCCTGGACAGCGGCGGCCTGGGCGGCAGCGACGGCGTGATTACCCACAGCAACGTCGACAGTTTCGTCAGTCAGTCGAACAAGGATCTGTCGGCCGCCTCCAAGTCCTACAGCACCTTTCTCAGCAAAAACCCGGGAGCCAGCGACCTGGCCAAGGCGAACGCCAAGTCGGCCGCGCTGGTCATGGCCAATATCTCGCTGGTCAGCAGCGCCGGCCCCGCGATGGAAGGCCCCAACCAACGCGCCAACAACGGCAGCCTGACCACCGACAACCTCAACGCCATCAAGAACGACAGCGGCCTGAGCCCTGAACTGACCGGCGCTGCCGGCTACTGGTCGACCCCGGGCATGATGCGCACCCTCGACATGGCCGGCGACCTGCCCGCCACCGCCACCGCCGACGGCATCACCCAGCAGAAAAACCTCGGTGCCTGGCTGGAAAACCAGGCGCCCACCGACGATCACGGCGTGTTGATGATGCTCAGCAACGCCTCGATCCGCAGCTCGGTGGCCGGTGTCGACACCTCGAAGCTGACCCAGGACGTGCTGCAAAACCCGCAGAACTACGACGGCAAGACCAAGGCCGCCGTGATGTTGGAACTCAGCGACGCCCGTGCGCGCCTGGCTTCCAGCGACAAGGTCGGCGACGGTGACCTGTATGCCGGGATCACCGCCGACAGCGAATATCACCTCAACCCGACCAAATCCAAGGTCGCCGACCAGTTGGACGCGGCCGTCAACCAGTTGGCCGGCGACCCGGACGTGAAGACCTTCATGGCCCAGAACCAGGCCGACGGCATGCGCGACATCGTCAACAGCGACCCGGCGATCAAGACCGAGATGCAGCACTACCAGGACAGCCAGATCAACAGCGGCAACGTGATCAACACCGCGCTGGCGACCAAGGACAGTAATGGCAACCCGGTGTCGCTGATCGACGGGCTCAGCCTGGCCGGCACCGACGCCACCCTCACCGACATGGCCCTGGGCGGTAATGGCACGGTGGACCTGGAGGCCATGGCCGACAAGTCCGGTAAATCGGCCGAGATTCAGCAGTACTTCCAGGACCACATCGTCAGCGGGCAAGACCTGCAGAACGGCCTGGCCGCGCCGAATGCCGACCCGATGACGGTCATCGGCCAGTACGCGGCCAACGCCTCGTTGCTCAAGGAATTCCTCGGCGACAAGGTCTCGGCGCAGGACTCCTCCACCGTGCAGCAATACGTCAACCAGGCGGTGTCCGACAGCCTGGTCAACGGCGCCAACGACGATGTGCTCAAAAGCACCTTCGGCGACGCCAACGGCAATTTCGACGAAGCCAAGACCACTGCCATCCTCAACCAGGCCATGGCCGACAACCCGGACATGTTCAAGGACGCCACGGGTGCGCAGATCAAGCCGCAGGATGTGATCTCGCTGATCCGCTCGATGTGGGACGTCAACCGCCAGACCCAGAAGATCAGCGACGTGCTGCCCAAGGCCGTGGACGGCCTGAACCTCAACGCCAGCGACGCCTACAAACAGGGTCTGCTGCACATCGGCAGCGCCCTGCTGGCGGGCGGCGTACTGGCGGCGCGCTCGGCCACCGGTGGCAACAGCCCGGCCGACAACGCCGGGCGCGTGGCGGCGGGCATGCAGTTCGCCGGCCTGATCACCGAAGGCGGCACCAAATACGCCAAGGAAGCCGGCTACGGCATGGCCTGGAAACCCACGCCGGTTGACCCGAGCAAGCCCCAGGGCATCGGCGACTTCCCCACCGGAAAAATGGTGCAGAACACCGACGGGCTCAACAAACTGGGGAACCTGGGCAAAATCGTCGGCGGCGCCGGCAGCTTTATCGGCGGCGTATTCGGCCTGATCAGCGGGGTCAACAGCGCGTTCTCCGGTGACAAGCTCAACGCCGGCTTCTCCCTCACCAGCGGCGCCCTCGGCACCGGCGCGGCGGTGGCGTCGATCATCGAAGGCGGCGCCGGCCTGTTTGGCGTGGCCGATGCGGCCGCCATCGCCGGCACCTTCGCCGGTGTACTGGGCTGGGCGGCGGCGGGCGTGGGCATCATCACCTCGTTCGTGTTCCCGATCATCGAGGTGGTCAAGCGCGAGAAACAACAGGACGCGTTCTTCGGCGCGCTGGTGCCCGTGCTGGACAAATATGGCCTCACCGGTGGCCCGATCACCGATGCCGACCGCTCGGACGAGTACCCGCCAAACACCAACACCGGGTTTGCGTGATCCCCGGGCACGCCGTTTCCTGTGGTGGGCGGGCTTGCTCCGCGTCGCGATTGACCAGGCGCTTCACGTTAGCCTGGTACACCGCGGCGCGGGGCAAGCCCGCTCACTACATAAGCACCACAATTGCTTACAATGGGCGCCCTTTTCTTTTGCCCAGGCCTGCTGATGTCCACTTCCTCCTCCCACGTCGCCATTATCGGCGGCGGCCCTGCCGGGCTGATGGCCGCTGAAGTCTTGAGCCAGGCGGGTGTGCGGGTGGACCTGTACGACGGCATGCCGTCGGTGGGGCGCAAGTTCCTGCTGGCGGGCGTGGGCGGCATGAACATCACCCATTCCGAGGCCTACCCGGCGTTCCTGTCGCGCTACGCCGAGCGTGCACCGCACATGGCACCGCTGCTGCGCGCGTTTGGCGCCGAGGCGTTGTGCGAGTGGATTCATGGCTTGGGCATCGAGACCTTTGTCGGCACCTCCGGCCGGGTGTTTCCTACGGATATGAAAGCCGCTCCCCTGCTGCGTGCGTGGCTTAAACGCCTGCGCGAACAAGGCGTGGTTATCCACACCCGCCATCGCTGGGTCGGCTGGAATGCCAGCGGCGACTTACTTATCCACAGCCCGGACGGTGAAAAAGCTATCCACAGCGATGCGGTATTGCTGGCGTTGGGCGGTGGCAGCTGGTCGCGGCTGGGCTCTGACGGCGCCTGGCTCAAGCTGCTGGAAGACAAAGGCGTGCCTTACGCCGCGCTGCAGCCGAGCAATTGCGGGTTTGAGGTGTCGGGCTGGAGCGAGTTGATGGTCAGCAAATTCGCTGGGGCGCCGTTGAAAAACGTCGCCATCGGGTTGGGCGATGACAAGCCGCGCCTTGGCGAGTGTGTGGTCACCGCCACCGGCATCGAAGGCAGCCTGATCTACGCGCTGTCGGCACCGGTTCGCGAAGCGATCAACCGTGACGGCGCAGCGACCGTGCACATCGACCTGTTGCCGAGCAAACCGCTGGATAAGGTACAGGCCGCACTGGCCAAGCCCCGTGGTTCACGCTCGATGAGCAAGCATTTGCACAGCCAGTTGGGGTTGGATGGGGTGAAAGCCGCGTTGCTGCGCGAGCTGGCACCCGCTGAACACTTCAATGACCCGGCGCAGCTGGCTGTGGATATCAAGGCCCTGCCCCTGACCCTGGTGAAAACCCGGCCGATGGACGAGGCGATCAGCACCGCCGGCGGCGTGCCGTTTGAGGCGCTGGATGAGCGGTTGATGCTCAAGCAACTGCCGGGGGTGTTTTGTGCGGGGGAGATGCTGGATTGGGAAGCGCCAACCGGCGGGTATTTGCTGACGGGGTGTTTTGCCAGCGGCCGAGCGGCGGGGCGCGGCGTGTTGGAATGGCTTAACCGCTAAAACACCGATCTTGCCTGCGATGGCGGCCTCGAGATCGCCATCGCAGGCAAGCCAGCTCCCACATTCTGATCTGTGAATACATTCAAAATGTGGGAGCTGGCTTGCCTGCGATGAGGCCATCAGCCTCACCCAAAAATCACTTCTTCTTGCGCGGCCCAGTATTAAACACCGGCACCTTGCGCACCGGCTTGATCGACGGCTCAGCCGGCGCCACTTCCCCGCTGTCCACCCACTTGCCCAGGTTACGCTTGCCGCCACCACCGGACGCCTTTGGCTTTTTCGGCTTCTTCGGCTTCTTCACCACCTGGCCACTGGCATCGGTCTCGGGCACGCGGTGCTCCGGCTCGAACTCCGGCTCCATCTTGCGGGTCAGGGTCTGACGGGTCAGCATCTCGATGGCCGACAGCATGTTCACTTCATCGGCACACACCAGGGAGATCGCCTCACCGGTGTTGCCCGCACGGCCGGTACGGCCGATACGGTGAATGTAGTCCTCGGCCACAATCGGCAGGTCAAAGTTGACCACCAGCGGCAGGTCTTCGATATCGAGGCCACGGGCCGCCACGTCAGTGGCGACCAGGATCTGTACATCACTGGTCTTGAATCGGTCCAGCGCACGCTGGCGAGTGGCCTGCGGTTTGTCACCATGGATGCCGTCGGCATTGATGCCCAGGCCTTGCAACTTGTCCACCAGCGCATCCACGCCGTTACGGGTCTTGGCGAACACCAGCACCTGCTTCCAGCGGCCTTTGCGCATCAGGTGCACAAACAGCTCCGGCTTGCGCTTCTTGTCCACCGGCACGATCCACTGCTTGACCGTGTTGGCGGCAACGTTGCGCGGGCTGACTTCGATGCTCAGCGGGTCGTTGAGCATCTGCCCGGCGAGCAGGCGAATGTCATCGGAGAAGGTCGCGGAGAACAGCAGGGTCTGGCGCTTTTTCGGCAGCATGCGGTAGATGTTCGCCAGCTCCTCGGAGAAGCCCAGGTCGAGCATGCGGTCGGCCTCATCCAGCACCAGGGTTTGCAGCTGGTTGAGTTTCAGCGCGTTCTGGCGGAACAGGTCGATCAGGCGGCCGGGGGTGGCCACCAGCACATCAACACCTTTGCGCAGCTTCATCATCTGCGGGTTGATGCTCACGCCGCCGTACACCGCGTAGGTGGTCAGCGGCAGGTTCTGGGCGTACTCGGCGACGCTGGCGTGAACCTGCTCGGCCAATTCGCGGGTCGGGCACAGTATCAGCGCACGCACCGAGTTGGCGGCGACTTTCGGCCCTTCCAGGGTCAGCAATTGCAGCAGCGGCACGGCGAAACCGGCGGTCTTGCCGGTGCCGGTCTGGGCCGCAGCCATCAGGTCGCGACCGGCCAGCACGGCCGGAATGGCTTGCGCCTGCACCGGCGTCGGGGTCTGGTAGCCAAGCGTCTCAAGGGCGCGCAGCAAGGGTTCGATCAGGCCAAGGGTGGCGAAAGTCATGTGTTTACCGTAGGAAAAATTCAGCGCAAGTCGCAATGGCGCGGAGTTTACCTTATTTCCGGCTTCGGCTTGCGCCACTGGGGCAAGCCGATCAGCACCACGGCGCTGATGATCACCAACATCGCCAGGGCTTCTTCCTTGCCGATGGTTTCACCGACAAACACAATCCCGAGCAATACCGCCACCGCAGGGTTCACGTAGGCATAACTGGTCGCCGCCGCAGGGCGCACGTGTTTGAGCAGGTACATGTAGGCATTGAAGGCGATGATCGAGCCGAACACCGCGAGGTAAGCCAGGGCCAACCAGCCTTCCAGCGGTGGCACGGCGTGCAGTCGCTCACCGGTCAGCGCACTGCCCACCAGCAGCAAGGCACCGGCGATGATCATCTCGGCCGCGCTGGCCATGGCGCCCGCCGGCAACGGCAGGTGCTTGCTCCACACCGAACCAAAGGCCCAGGAGGCGGCGGCAAACAGCAGCAACAGGGCGCCGGTCGGGCTCGATTGCAGGTTGGAGCCCATGTTGAGCATGGCAATGCCGATAATCCCCAGCACCACACCGGCCCATTCCAGGCGTGTGTTGCGTGCGCCCCAGAAATAGCCGCACAACAAGGTGAACAACGGCACCGTCGCCACCGCCAACGCGGCCACGCCGGAAGCAACGCCCGTGTGCTCGGCCACCGTCACCGCGCCATTGCCGAAGGTCAGCAGCAACACGCCGATCTTGGCCGCAGCCTTCCATTGCACCCAAGTCGGCGCCGGCGCCCCGCGCCAGCGCAAAAAGCCATACATCGCGATCCCGGCCACCAGGAAGCGAATCCCGCCCAGCATCAGCGGCGGCCAGTACTCCACGCCAATGCGGATCACCAGGTAGGTGGAACCCCAAATCACATACAACGCAAAAAAGGCAGCGATCAACGGTAACGGAAAGCGACGTGGGCCAGGCATTGGGCGGCTCTGCGGCAGGGACGGGAGGCTTATTCTAGAAAGGTCGGCCAATAAACATAAGTTACAAAACCTGTTTAAAGCGGCCATACACTTTTCAAAACAAGGTTGTGAGGGCTATAAACCACGCTTTCGAAAGCCACGCGCAACAGGAGCCTTCTCATGGACAAATACGACCGCATGCTCCTCAGCGCCCTGCTTGAAGACGGCCGCGCGTCCTACGCGCAACTGGCCCGCACGGTGAACCTCTCCGCCCCCGCCGTCGCCGAACGCGTGGCCAAGCTGGAAGCCAGCGGCGTGATCACCGGCTACCAGGCCAAGGTAGACCTGTCCAAGGTCGGCCTGCCGATTCAATGCGTGATGGAACTGCGCTTGACCAACCACGGCAACCAGAAGGTGTACGACGCCCTGGCAGAGATCCCCGAACTGACCGAATGCCACCGAGTGACGGGCGACCCGTGCGTGATCATGCAGGCGGCGGTAGGCTCGATGCCCGAGCTGGAAAACTTGATCAACCGCGTGGCGAAGTTTGGGTTCAGCAAGACCTCGATCATCTTATCGAGTGCGATAGAACGGCGGGTGCCGCTGGGGCAACTGGAGGCCAAAAATGGTGGTTGAATACAGCAAGGTCGTGAGCCTCAGCCACCCGATCACGCCGCGTATCCCGCTGTGGCCAGGGGACCCACCGGTGCAATTCACAGACATTGCCTCGCTGGAACAGGACGGCTATTTCCTGCGGCGCTTCAGCATGGGGGAGCACAGCGCCACCCACATGAATGCGCCGAACAGTTTCTATGCCGATGGAATGGGAATTGATGGCTACGCCCCGCAAGACCTGGTGCGGCCTGCGGTGGTGATTGATGTGCGCGCCCGTTGCACGGCGGACTACGAAATCAGCGTGCAAGACATTCAAGACTGGGAGCGCCAGCACGGCCCCATCGAACCGGGCAGCGTGGTGCTGATGTACACCGGCTGGCAGCACCTGTGGAATGACCCCACTGCGTTCTTCGGGCACGACGCCGAAGGCTCTCATTTTCCCGGGATTGGCGAGGCCGCGATTGTGTTTCTGCTTTCAAAACGACAGGTCGCCGGGGTGGGCATCGACACCCATGGGGTCGATCCGGGGCAAAGCACCACCTTCGCGACAAACCATGCGGTGCTGGCGGGGAACGGGATTGTGTTGGAGTGCCTGACAAACCTTGATCGGTTGCCGGCCAAGGGCACGACGGTGGTGATCGGCGTTTTGGCGCTGGAAGGCGGGTCGGGGTCGCCGGTTTCGGTCATGGCGTTGATTCCCTGAGTACTTCGTCGCTCGGACCGACGCCATCGCAGGCAAGCCAGCTCCCACAGTTGACCGAGTCGCCAGGGCTGGATGCAATCTCCTGTAGGAGCCCGGCTTGCCGGCGATGGCGGGTTCAGACCCCGCGATGTTTCTTCAGGTGTTCGGTGATCTTGGCGGCCGGTACTTTCTGCAAGCTGCACAGCAGGTCGTGGGACAGTTCGCGCAAACCGTGCGTCCCGCGCAGTTCCTGGGCCAGGTGCGCCGTGAGGTTGGCGGCCATCTCCGCATCCGCCATCGCCCGGTGAGCCTTGCCGGTGTGGGGCAGTTGGGCGAATGAGGTCAGGGTGCCGAGTTTGTGGTTGGGCGCCGACGGCATCAGGCGGCGGGCCAGCAGCAAGGAGCAGGCAAACTTTTGCAGGCGGGTGCGGCGGATCAGGCCCAGCTCAAAGTCCCAGAACTTCTGGTCGAACGCAGCGTTGTGGGCCAGCAGCGGCGTGGTGCCGACGAATTCATTGACCTCGTTCATCACCCGCTCGGCCGGTGGCGCGCTGCGCAGCATGGCGTTGCTGATGCCGGTGAGTTGCTCGATAAAACCCGGCACGCGCACGCCGGCATTCATCAGGCTCTGGTAGCGGTCCACGATCTGGCCACGCTCGAGGATGACCACCGCGATTTCCGTGGCCCGGCAGTGGCTGCTGGGGGTGATGCCGGTGGTTTCAAAGTCGATGACCGCTATACGTTCCAAACCTGTTCCAACTCCGTCTAACTGTTTATTTGAGCAACAACGCGCCTTCGATCGGCACGTAGCGGCTGGCGGCGCGTATCAATGAATTGGCGGTCAGCCCGGGCACGCCATAGGCCACGGCTTCGACGCCATGCTTGTGGATGATGCGGTCGAGCAGCATGTCGAAATCGCCATCACCGGAGGCCAGCACGATTTCGTCGACATGGTCGGTGGCGTCCATGATGTCGATGGTGATGCCCACGTCCCAGTCGCCCTTGGCCGAGCCGTCGCTGCGCTGGATGTACGGCTTGAGTTTTACCGTGAAGCCCAGGTTGCGCAGGATCTGCTGGAATTGCTGCTGCTTGCTGTCGCCACGGTCGATGGCATACGCGTACGCCTCGACGATCTGCCCGCGCGCGCTGATGTCAGCCCACAGCGCCGCATAGTTGAAGTGGCAGCCATACGCTTGGCGCACGGTGTAATAGAGGTTTTGTACATCGGCGAACACTGCAATTTTCTTCACCGCACTTCCCCATGGCTGCCGCGTGGACCTCGAAGACGAAGGTCCGCAAAGGCGCCAGTATGCCAGCCACAGGAAAGTTTCAGCGAAAAATCAGCCCGGGGCGACGAAGCGCACCGGGCCTGGGAGGGTCAGACGAAGGAGTCGTCGTCGCCGAAGGAGGAAGAGTCGTCGGCGTAATCGTTGTCGGCGAAGCTGTCGCTGTTGTTGCCGCCCCAGCTGTCATTGCCACCGGCAAAGCGCTGGTCATCGTTACCCCAGCCGCCCTGATCGCTGGCCGGCGCGGGTTCTTCGCGGATGATTTCTTCCACCACTTGTGGCTGTTGCGAGTTGTGATTGAACAGGCTGCTGATGCCTTCGGCCAACATCACACCACCGGCCACGCCTGCGGCGGTTTTCAATGCGCCACCCAGGAAGCCGCTGCCGATCGGGGCGGCCGGGGCTTGTTGTGGCTGTTGGTAGTTCTGTTGCGGCGAACCGTAATTCTGTTGCGGCGCGGGCTGGCCAAACGAAGGCCGTGCCGGTTCGCGCCAGCCGCCACCCGAAGACGCCGGGGCACTCTGGGCCGGTTGCGGGTCGCGGGAACCGCCACCAAAGATGCTCGACAGGAAACCACCGCTGCTCGGCGCAGGCTGTGCGGCCTGGGAACGGGCCTGTTGCAACTCATCCTGCAATTGCTGGATCTGCTGCGCCTGCTGCTTGTTCTGCGCGTCGAGGCTCTTGATCGCGTGTTCTTGCACCAGGATCGACTGGGTCATGTAGTACCCGGCCGCCGGTTGGCGAGTCATGTGCTCCTTGATCCGCGCTTCGGCCAGGGCGTCGCGGGGGGCTGAGTCCGTTTCGGCTTGCTGCAACCGTGAAAACAGTCCATCGATCAGGGTTTGCTCTTCGCTGTTCATGGCGACCTCGTTAGATTGCCGGTAGAAATCATGGGCCTGCCTGTGATCAGGCAAGCTACGCCTCTAGTTATGGGGCTGTTACCAGGCGTTTCAATGGTCTTTACGCAAGGTTTACGTTTGCTTACCGCCAGCCCTGATCGGTTAAAGTGTGGGCCTTGCTTTCAGGCCTGTGATGAACCCGATGAATCCGTTAGACGTATTGCGCGACTCCCTTCGTTTTACCCGAGGCAATTTGGGCGCCATCGTCCAGCTGTGCCTGCCACTGGTGATCCTCGAAGCCCTGCTGCAACAGGTGCTCGACCACACGCTGGGCCCGGACGCCTTCCCCGGCTACAGCGTGGTGGTGGGGTTGCTCGTCTACCCGTTGTACACCGGCGCCTTGATCCTGTTTCTCGACGCCCGCACCCGTGGCGAGTCGCCGCGCACAAAGGACGTATGGGCCATGGCCCTGACGCTGTGGCCGCGTTTCGCCCTGCTCACGGCCATGAGCACCCTGCTGATCTTGCTGGGCCTGTCGTTGTATTTCCTGCCGGGACTGTGGCTGATGGTGGTGCTGGCGTTTGCCGAATACCTGCTGGTGCTGCGCGGCATGCCGGCGCTGGCGGCGATGAAGGAAAGCTTCCAGCTGACCCGTGGGCATTTCTGGCGAATCCTGGTGTGCCTGCTGTGCGTGATGACGCCGCTGTGGCTGCTCAAGGGCGCGAGCGTGGCGGCCTATCCCGATCCATCTCCGCTGCTGGGAGTTTTGATCGACAGCGCCCACAGCTTCCTGCAACTGTTTACCAGCGTGGTGCTGTTCCGTTTATTCATGCTGATCGCTGGCGATGCCGACGCGCGGTGATATGCTCCGTGGCACTTCCCAAACGCTATAAGCCGAGCCGATGACCCGTTTATTGCGCATAACCTTGCTGAGCCTGGTGATCATCGCCGGCCTGCTCGCCGCCATGGTCTACAGCCTGACCTGGCGCCCCGAGCCCAAGCAAACCTTGCCCGTCAGTTGTGTCGCGCCCCGTGCGCCCACCCTGCTGCCCGGGCAGGCGCTCAAGGTCATGACCTGGAACGTGCAATACCTGGCCGGCAAGAACTACGTGTTCTGGTACGACACCGCCGATGGCAGCGGCCCGGACGAACGTCCCACCGTCGAGGACATGGCTGCCAGCCTAGACGAAGTGGCGCGGGTGATCCGCGAAGAACAACCCGACATCCTGCTGTTGCAGGAGCTCGACGAAAACGCCAAGCCTTCCCACTATCAGGATCAGGTCACACTGCTCCAGGAGCGCGTGGCCGATCTGTACCCTTGCAGCGCCCAGGCCTTTGACTGGAAAGCCGACTTTGTGCCCGACCTGCATATCTTTGGCAGCGTCGGCCGCAAGCTCGTGACCTTGAGCCGCTACCAGATCGAACACGCCGAACGCCTGCAATTGCCAGTGCCCGAGGCTAACTTCATCGCCCGTCAGTTCCACCCCAAACCCGCGCTGCTGCTGACCTATCTACCGTTGAGCGACGGCGGCCAACTGGCGGTGCTCAATACCCGCTTCGACGGTGACGCCCCTGGCCGCAGCGCCGTGCAAGAGCAGGTGAAAAGCACCGTCAAACTGTTGGATAAATTCGAAGGCCGGGGCACGCCCTGGCTGATTGGCGGGGATTTCAACTTGCTGCCGCTGGGGCAGTTCCTGCGCCTGGACGCGGGCAAGCGTGGGCAGTATTCGCCAGACAGCGAGCTGCATCTATTGTGGGAAAAGTACCCGATGATCCCGAGCAACAGCCAATCAAGCGGCATCGACCGTGAGAAATGGCTGACGTACTTCCCCAACGACCCTCGCGCCACAGGCCCGGATCGCACGCTGGACTACCTGTTCTACAGCCCGCGCATCAAGCGGGTGGAGGCGAAGGTTCGCCAGGACGATACGTTGCGCATCTCCAACCACCTGCCGGTGATCGCCCGCTTCCTGCTGCCGGCTGCGCAGTAAAAGCCCCCACAAAAACCTGTGGGAGCTGGCTTGCCTGCGATAGCGGTGGGTCAGTTGAAGAATATTTCACTGGCCCAACGCTATCGCAGGCGAGCCAGCTCCCACATTTGATCTCCACATGACCTACTTGCGGGGTTTGATCCGCGCAGTCGGCTCGGCAATCAACGGGTCATCCGGCCAGTAGTGCTTCGGGTACCGCCCCTTCAGGTCCTTCTTCACCTCGGCGTAAGTACTGCGCCAGAAGTTCGCCAGGTCCTGGGTCACCTGCACCGGCCGACGTGCCGGTGACAACAGGTGCAGCTTCACCGCCTGGCGCCCACCGGCAATGCGCGGGGTGTCGGCCAGCCCGAACAACTCTTGCAAGCGCACCGCCAGAATCGGCGGCTGCTCGCTGTAGTCCAGGCGCACCGAAGACCCCGATGGCACCTTCACATGCTGTGGCGCCAGTTCATCCAGGCGTTGAGGCAGCGGCCAGGGCAGCAGGTTGTGCAGGAAACTGGAGATATCCAGGTTGGCGAAATGGCTCAGGCGCGAGACCTTGCCCAGGTAGGGCATCAGCCAATGCTCCAGGCTGGCGAGCAAGGCGTTGTCGCTGAGGTCGGGCCATTCGCTGGTTTTTCCGGCGTCCAGTTGGCGCAGGAGCATGACGCGGGCCTGCCATTGGCGCAGCTCGGGCGTCCACGGCAGCAGCTCCAGGCCTTTGCGGCGCACCAGGTTGACCAGCGCCTGGCTGCGCGCGGCTTCATCGAGCCCTGTGAGCGGCTCGCGGCTAAGCACCAGTTCGCCGACTTTGCGCTGGCGCTCGGCACGTAGCACGCCTTCGCGCTCGTCCCAGTCGAGTTGGTCGACGTTACGCACCTGCTCGGCGAGCACGGTGTCGAACAGCGCGGGATCAAAATCCGCCGCCAGGTAGATGCGTTCTTCGCGCTGGCCCTGACGGCTGCCGAGGTCGGCGATCACCAGCCAGGCTTGTTTCATCAAGCTGTCGGCCTCGGCGAACAGCGCCGCACGGCCATTGGCCAGGCGGTATTCGGCACCACCCGGGCGGCGTTGCTGCGCGACGCGGTCCGGATAAGCCAGCGCCAGCAAGGCGCCGAGCCAACGTGGGTGGTCGGGGTCGGTCACCGGCTGCGTGGCCTGGTCTCGCAGGTAACCGCGATATTGCCGCGCCAGTTGCTTGGCCCGCTGCACGCCACCGCCTGTGCCCCGCGCTCGTTCCTCGCCAGATAACAGTGCCAGGCGGCTGTGCAGGTCCGCGCCGCCACCGCGCAAGATATCGCGCTCACCCAACAAGGCCGCGACATCACAGGCCGTCGCCGCCAGCCCCAGGTCCTGCCCGCGCAGCAGCAGATGGGCGATGCGCGGATGGGCCGGCAGCTCGGCCATTTTCTGGCCGTGGGCGGTCAGCTTGTCTTCATTCAATGCGCCGAGACGCACCAGCAGATCCTGGGCCTGGGCATAGGCAGCGGCCGGGGGCACATCCAGCCACACCAGTTGAGTGGGCGTGACGCCCCAGCGCGCCAACTGCAAGGCCAAGCCGGCCAGGTCGGCGGCGAGGATTTCCGCGCTGCTGTAGGCGGCCAGGCCTTCGTGCTGGTCCTCGGACCACAACCGGTAACACACCCCCGGCTCCAAACGCCCTGCCCGACCGGCCCGTTGGGTGGCGCTGGCGCGGGAGATGCGCTGGGTGTCGAGGCGGGTCATGCCGCTGCCCGGGTCGAAGCGCGGCACCCGCGCCAGCCCGGCATCGATCACCACGCGCACGCCGTTGATGGTGAGGCTGGTCTCGGCAATGTTGGTGGCCAGCACCACTTTGCGCTTGCCCGCAGGCGCCGGGTCGATGGCGGCGCGCTGCGCGTTGAGGTCCAGTTCACCGTGCAGTGGGCACAGGAGCACATCCGGGCGATCACCCAAGGCGTCGGCCAGTTGCTGATTGACCCGGCGAATCTCGGCCTGGCCCGGCAGGAACACCAGAACGCTGCCGGTCTCGTCGTGCACAGCTTCAAGAATGGTCTGCACCACACGCGGCTCGATAAATTCACCGGCCTGGTACGGCCGCCCCCAGCGCATCTGCACCGGGAACATGCGCCCTTCGCTGCGCAGAATCGGTGCGTTGTCCAGCAGCCCGGCCAGGCGCTCGCCTTCGAGGGTGGCGGACATCAACAGGATTTTCAGCGGCTGCTCATCGCGAAACAGGTCGCGGCCGTTGAGGCTCAACGCCAGCGCCAGGTCGGCGTCGAGGCTGCGCTCGTGGAATTCGTCGAAGATCAGCAACCCCACGCCCTCCAGCGCCGGGTCATCCTGCAGGCGGCGGGTGAGGATGCCTTCGGTGACCACTTCGATGCGGGTGTTGGGGCCGACTTTGCTGTCCAGGCGAATGCGATAGCCGACGGTTTCACCGACCTTTTCGCCCAGTTCGCTGGCCAGGCGTTCGGCAGCGGCGCGCGCAGCGAGACGGCGGGGTTCGAGCATCAGGATGGTCTGCCCGGCCAGCCAGGGCTCATTCAACAACGCCAAGGGCACACGGGTGGTTTTACCGGCGCCGGGGGGCGCTTCCAGCACGGCCTCATGGCGAATCGCCAAGGCGTCACGCAGGGCGGGTAAAACATCATCGATCGGCAACGAATTCATACTGGCTCCAAAGCAGAGCGGCGAGTATAACGGCGAACTGCCTGAGGTCGGTGGCGGTCTCAAAAACACCGCCCGATTGGCTTGGCAACACGGTTAAATGTGGGAGCTGGCTT
>NZ_JACAOY010000023.1:172266-235101 GCF_013385985.1 Pseudomonas sp. B6002
CTGGCTTATAGTTTCGTATTAACAGTGTCCAGGAGAGTCTCCATGCGTATCGCTTCCCGCATCATCGGCGGTGTCCTCACCGTCACCTTGCTGAGCCAGTTGACGGCCTGCGGCTCGATCTTCTTCCCCGACCGCCGTGGCCAGATCGACGGCAAGATCGACCCCACCGTCGCCGTGCTCGATGCCATCGGCTTGCTGTTCTATGTGATCCCGGGCCTGATCGCGTTCGGCGTGGACTTCGCCACCGGCGCCATCTATTTCGAGCCGGGCAAGACCGCCCAGGTGGCTCCGGAAAAACTCCACGAAGCCATCGGCGCCGACGGCAAGGTCGACAACGCCAAGCTGCAAACCATCATCCAGAAAGAAACCGGCCACCGCCTGCCGCTGGACGACCCGCGCATGATCCAGTTCAAGGGCAGCGTGCAGCAACTCGCCTCCCTGGGCCTGAAACCCGCCGCCTAAGGATTCGACCCGCCTATGACCAGCAGCCCCGAACACGCCCGGCTTTTGCGCCTGGCGACGCGCGCCTCGGTGGGCGTGGCCTGTGCGCTGATTATCACCAAGGCCATCGCCTGGTGGCTCAGCGGCTCGGTGAGCATGCTCGCCGGGTTGACCGACTCACTGCTGGACGGCGTGACCTCGCTGCTGAATTTGCTGGCGGTGCATTACGCGCTGCGCCCGGCCGATGACGATCACCGTTACGGGCATGGCAAGGCGGAATCGTTGTCGGGTATGGCCCAGGCGCTGTTTATCGCCGGCAGTGCGGTGCTGATCGCCTTCCAGGCCTATCAACGTTTGCAGCACCCGGAGCCCGTCGGTGCGCCGTGGTTGAGCATCGGGGTAATCGTGTTTTCCCTGGTGATGACCGTGGCGTTGCTGATGCTGCAACACCGAGTGATCCGCGAAACCGGCTCCAACGCGGTGCGGGCTGACTCGCTGCATTACCGCTCCGACCTGATGCTCAATGGCAGCATCCTGGTGGCGTTGGTGTTGGCCGGTTTCGGGTTCAATCAGGTGGACGCCTGGTTTGGTCTCGGGATCGCGGCCTACATCCTGTGGAGTGCTATCCAGATTGCCCGGGAAAGCTTCGCGGTGTTGATGGATGAGGAACTGCCACCGGACGTGAGCCAGCACATGTTGGAACTGGCGCGTGGCGTTCCGGGGGTGTTGGGCGCGCATGACCTGCGCACGCGGATTTCCGGCAGCCACTGGTTTGTGCAACTGCACCTGGAGTTGCCAGGAGAATTGACGCTGTCAGTGGCCCATGGCATCAGCGACCAGGCCGCCGACGCCATTCACAAAGCCTACCCGCGTGCCGAAGTGCTGGTGCACGCCGACCCGCGGGAGGTGGTCACGGGCAACAAGGCCTAGTACTGCACCTGATAGCCGCGACTGCTCAGGCAGTTGCCTTGGGCCTGGCGGTAGGTTTGCACCACCGCTGGATCCGGGGCGTAGGTCACTGCCTGCGGGTCAAAACCACTTTGCTGCACCGCCCAGCGATAACAGTCGTAGCCGTCCTGCTGCACCTGGGCCGGTGATTGGCCATTGGTGGGATAGGCGACTACGTCATAGCCATTGCCCTGGGGCGCCGGCGGCTGTGCAGGCGGTTGCACCACCACGTACTGCTGCGAGCTGGTTTCGTAGGTGTAATAGGCACCGGCGGCGACGAAGAACAGCGCACTGCCCACCCACACTTCCCGAGCATAATCGGGCAGGTATTGCACGCGGATGCCGTAAGGCGGCGTCACCACCACATAACGCGGGCCTTGGGGACGGTACCAGTAGCCACCGGAGAAGAAGTAATCCTGGCCACGGTACGGCACGCGGTAGTTGCGGTCGGTGAAGCGGTCGACGGTGTACCCCGGGCGATATTGGGGCCCCGGGCCCCAACCATTGCCGTGGCCATCCGGGCGGCCCGGCCAGCGAACGTCATTGGGGTGGCCGTTGAAACCGCCTCCCGGGCGCGGGCCTGGGCCGTTACCGCCTTGCCAATGCGGGTTGCCGTCGTTGCGGCGCGGGATGTCCTGGTAGTAACCCTGGCGCGGTTCCTGGGTTTGGCGCACGGTATCCGGGCGTCCCTGGATAGGCAGGTTGTTGGCCGGCTGGGCCGGTTGCGGCGCAGGCCGAGGCTGTTCGGCGCCTTGCGGGCGCCCTTGCCATTGCCCACCGCCACGCTGCTCGCCGCGATCAAAATGCTCGTTCTGCGGGCGTGGCGGGTTGTTTTCGAAATGTTGATTCTGCGGACGCGGCTGATTGTTTTCAGGCCGCGGTTGAGGGTTCTGAGGGCGCGGCTGATTATTCTCAGGTCGCGGTTGGTTGTTCTGCGGTCGCGGCGGTTCGTTGCCTTGCCGCCCGCCTTCGGGCCCTCGTTCATGCTGACCACCGCCTTCAGAGCGTGGGTCGTCGGCCATCACTTGCGTGCCGACGCTGATCATCAGCAAACCTACACCTGCCATACGCCAGATGCGCTTCATGCTATTCCTCACTGCGGATTAGGGCCTAGAGTGTCCGGCCTCATACCATGAGACTGGAAAAGCCTCACCCGGTTCTAAGACAGGTTATCAGTCACGAGAACAATTTTCTGAAGGCAAAGAAAAAGGGGTGACCCGTCGGCCACCCCTTGAGAATTTCGTCCTGGCTCAACGCTTTTGACGTTGGCTCACCTCACGCCGTCTTGTGGACAGTGTGCAGCCTGGAGGCCGGCTCAACCCTGCTGGGGTGGCGGCCGCAGCGGGCCTGATTGGGCGGGCTGCAGTGGACTGTTGTCCAGGCGGTGATTCTGTTGATAAAGATACCCGCGAGCGCCCGGCAGATGATTGCGAAGATTGCGTCAATAAACAGTGCTTGCGCAATTTTTAACCCTTCATAGATAATTAACCGCAATAGTTACGACAAAGGCCAACCCAATGAGCAAGCTTGACCGATACGACCTGAGTATTTTGGCGGAATTGCAGCGCGACGCGAGGATCTCCAACCAGGAGTTGGCCGAGCGTATCGGCCTGTCGCCATCGCCCTGCTCACGCCGGGTCAAGCAGTTGGAGGACGACGGCTACATCGCCCGCCAGGTCGCGCTGCTCGACCGCAAGATGCTCGGCTTGAGCCTCACGGCCTATGTGTTGATCGGCATGGACCGCCACACGCCCGAGCGTTTCGAGAACTTCGAAGCCGCCATTCGCACCCTGCCCCAGGTGCTGGAATGCAGTTTGGTCACCGGGATGGATGCCGACTACCAGTTGAAAGTGGTGGTGCCGGACATGGACCACTACCAGAAACTGCTGCTGGGCCACCTGACCCGCATTGAAGGCGTGACCAGCGTGCGCTCCAGCTTTGTGCTGAACCAGGTGCTCAACAGCACCGAATTGCCGCTGACGCACCTGCGCACTTAAGACCGCCGCATAACCAATGTGGGAGCTGGCTTGCCTGCGATGCAGGCGGCTCGGTGTATCAGCCTATCCGAGGTGATGCTATCGCAGGCAAGCCAGCTCCCACATTGGCCGCGCCACGACGCAGGTCAATGTTGTGCCTGTAACACTGCCGTATACTTTCCCGCCTGCCTTGTCGGAAAAATTCCCGCATGAACAACATCGACCCCGCCCTGTTTGAAGAATGGATGATGACCGGCCTGGTCACCATTCTGATCATTTTCATGGGCTTTATCGTCTGGGACCTGGCGAAGAAGTCCAAGGCCGGGCGCTTTGGCTCGTTCATCCTGTTCTTTGTGCTGGGGCTGGGCGTGGCCGCGTTCATCATCAAAAGCGTGGTGATCGGCCTGATCGAGTCCGGCGCTTTATAAGCGCGCCGGCACTTCCTTCCACTGGCCCTGGTCCAGGCCGGCGATCGACCAGTCACCGATACGCACACGCACCAGGCGCAACGTCGGCAAACCCACGGCGGCGGTCATGCGCCGAACCTGGCGGTTGCGCCCTTCCCGAATCACCAACTCCAACCAATGGGTGGGCACGCTCTTGCGAAAGCGCACCGGCGGGTTGCGCGGCCATAGCTCAGGCTCATCCAACTGCCGAGCTTCGGCGGGCAAGGTCATACCGTCGTTAAGCTCCACGCCCTCGCGCAGGCGTTGCAGTTGTTCCTCCGTCGGCTCGCCTTCCACCTGCACCCAGTAGGTTTTCGCCAGCTTGTGCTTGGGATCGGCAATGCGCGCCTGCAGCTGGCCATCATTGGTCAGCAGCAACAAGCCTTCGCTGTCGCGGTCCAGGCGACCGGCCGGGTAGATGCCGGGGATGTTGATGAAGTCCTTGAGTGTCGCGCGCCCGCCTTCGTCGCTGAACTGGGTCAGCACGTCGAACGGCTTATTGAACAGGATCAATTTGGGCTCGGCCGGTGGCGCCTTGGCGACACGGCGTGCAGCGGAATACGGAGGTTTCACGCCAGGGCGGCGCGAATCGGGACGAGTGGAACGGGACATGGCTTCGGTACATCTAACGGTCAGGACCGACAATGCTAGTGGCCTGACCGTTAAATGACCATCCCGACTAGCGGAACGGCGGCTCGTCGAAGCTGCGCAGTTTGCGCGAGTGCAACGAGTTGAGTTCGGTGCGCAGCAGATCCACCGCCTCGATGCCGATCTTCAAGTGCTGGCTCACCGCACGCTCATAGAACGCGTTGGCCGAGCCCGGCAGCTTGATCTCGCTGTGCAGCGGTTTGTCCGAGACGCACAGCAACGTGCCGTACGGCACCCGCAGGCGATAGCCCTGGGCGGCGATGGTGCCGCTTTCCATGTCCACGGCCACGGCGCGCGACAGGTTGATCAGCGGACGCTCCTGGGCCCAGCGCAGTTCCCAGTTGCGGTCGTCGTAGGTCAACACGGTGCCGGTGCGCAGGCGTTTTTTCAGCTCTTCGCCCTTTTCGCCGGTGACGTTGGCCGCCGCCTGCTGCAAGGCCAGCTGCACTTCGGCCAGGGCCGGGATCGGGATGTTCGGCGGCACCACGCGGTCGAGAATCCCGTCGCGGCGCATGTAGGCGTGGGCCAGCACGTAGTCGCCGATGGTCTGGGATTGGCGCAGGCCGCCGCAGTGGCCGATCATCAGCCAGCAATGCGGACGCAGCACGGCCAGATGGTCGGTGATGTTCTTGGCATTGGACGGGCCAACGCCGATGTTTACGAGGGTCACGCCATGGCCATCGCTGGCCTGCAGGTGGTAGGCCGGCATCTGGTAACGGTGCCAGACCACGCCCGCGGCGATGGCAGAGGCTTCGCCATGGTCCATGGACTTGTCGATCACCACGTTGCCCGGCAGCACCATGCGGATAAAGCGCGGGTCGCTGCGCAGTTGTTCCAGGCCATGCAGGATGAACTGGTCAACGTAGCGGTGGTAGTTGGTCAACAGGATCCACGGCTGCACATGGCGCCAGTCGCTGCCGGTGTAGTGCACCAGGCGGCGCAGGGAGAAGTCCACGCGGGCCGCATCGAACAGCGCCAAGGGCAGCGGGTCGGTGTTTTCCCAGTCGTAGAGGCCGTCGGCGATGCCATCGGTGGCCGCCGACAGGTCGGTGCTCGGGAACACACGGGCCAGGGTCGCTGCGGTCACGCCGGAGCCGGCCAGCTCGTCGCCCTGCTCCACCACGTACGGGTAGGGAATGTTCTGTTCGCTGACGCCCACTTCCACCGTCACGGTGAAGTCGTGCATCAGCGGCACCAGTTGCTCCAGCAAGTATTTACGAAACGCGCCGGGATGGGTGACGGTGACGCTGTAGGTCCCCGGCAACTGGACCTTGGCATACGCCCGGGTGGTCTGTGGGACTTCGCCGTGGCAGTGGTAGGTCAGGCGCAGTTCCGGGTAGCGAAACAGCGCACGTTGTTCGGCGTCGGGCTCGACGCGGTCTTTGAGGTATCGCTTGAGGGCTTGGTTGAGCGCGCCGGTAGCACGCTCATGCAGAGCCGCCAGCCGATCCACGGCTTCCTCGGCGGTTTGAACGACAACAAAAGCTTCGGTCACGGTAAGCATCCTGTGTTCTGACGTGCAGGCCTTCATCTTGCCTGTATCCCAGCTTCACCGAAACACCGGCGTTGGAAACACCTCACCTTGTAGGAGCCGGCTTGCCGGCGATGGCGGCCTCAAGTCGTGTATTGAATTCAAGGGCCTCATCGCCGGCAAGCCGGCTCCTACAGGGGGGCGGCGATCAGAAAGTGGGGGTTGAGCGGGTGACGATGGCTTCTGCATCCACGCCGCGCGGCAAGGTGCCGTATACCCGGCCTGACGATTCGCCTAGGCGGCTTGCAATGAAGCCATCGCTGACTGCCGCATTCCCGGCCTCCAGCAACAGCTTGGCCTGCAACGCCACGGCTATGTCCTCGGTCAATTGCCGTGCGCGGTATTGAATGTCCTGGGTGTCCATGAAAGCCGACTTCAACTGCTCGATCTGCCGCGCCAGCCGCTTGTCGCCATGCCCGTCCCCCAGCTCGACGAACAAGGCCTCCAACACACCGGGTTCTTTCGACAGTGCTCGCAATACATCCAGGCATTGCACGTTGCCGGAACCTTCCCACGTCGAATTCACCGGTGCCTCACGGTAGAGGCGCGGCAGGATGCTGTCTTCCACATAACCCGCACCGCCCATGCATTCGGCCGCCTCGTTGATCATCGCCGGCGCCCGCTTGCAGATCCAATACTTGCCCACCGCCGTCACCAGCCGGGCGAACTTGGCCTCCCTCTCATCGCCCAGGTGATCCAGTGCGCGCCCCATGCGCATGCTCAAGGCCAGGGCGGCCTCGCTTTCCAGGGCCAGGTCGGCCAGCACGTTTTGCATCAGCGGTTGCTCGCTGAGCACACGCCCGCCGACCGAACGGTGGGCGCAATGATGGCTGGCCTGGGTCAACGCCTGGCGCATCAGGGCGCTGGAGCCGACCATGCAATCAAAGCGGGTCATGGCGACCATTTCGATGATGGTGGGCACGCCCCGGCCTTCTTCGCCGATCATCCAGGCCAGGGCACCACGGAACTCCACTTCGCTGGAGGCGTTGGAGCAATTGCCCAGCTTGTTCTTCAGGCGCTGGATGTAAAATTCGTTGCGCGTGTCATCCGGGCGGTGCCGGGGCAGCAGGAAACAGGTCAGGCCTTTGTCGGTCTGGGCCAGGGTCAGGAAGGCATCGCACATCGGCGCCGAGCAAAACCACTTGTGGCCCACCAGTTCGTAGGCCTGCCCGGGGCCGCCCGCGCCCACGGGATAAGCGCGGGTGGTGTTGGCGCGCACATCGGTGCCGCCTTGTTTCTCGGTCATGGCCATGCCAATGGTGGCGCCCGCCTTGTGGGCGATGCCAACGTTGCGCGGGTCGTATTGGGTGTTGAGGATTTTCGGCAGCCAGGCCTGCGCCAGGTCCGGTTGCAGACGCAGGGCCGGGACGCAGGCAAAGGTCATGGTCAGCGGGCAGCCCGTGCCGGCTTCCGCCTGGCTGTGCAGGTAGGTCATGGCGGCGCGGGCCACATGGGCACCGGACTGCGGATGGGCCCACGGCAACGACGGCAGGCCATGTTCAACCGCCGTGCGCATCAGCTCGTGGTACGCGGGGTGAAACTCGACCAGATCGACCCGATGACCATACCGGTCATGGCTGTTGAACACCGGCTTGTTCTGGTTCGCCAGGAACCCGGCCTCCATCAACGGCCCACCGGCCAGCGCACCGTAGGCGTCTATACGCGCCTCGGCCCAGCCGGCGCCAAAGCGGCGCGACCATTCCTGCAGGGGCAAGTCGACGCGGTACAGGTTGGTGCCGTCGAGCGACGGGGGCTGGTTGGTGACGTCGTGGGTTTCGGCAAATTGATGCAGGTTCATGACGGGCCTCCTGGAAAAAAGGCCGCGTTCAGTTGGGCCCGTTTTTCAGTTAAGCACCGTCACCCCCCTTAAAAAAGTGGCATACGCGCCTAATGCTCGGCGCTTTCGCCCTCTAGCGGGCACAACAAACGGCGCTCCAGCACCGCCTGCAACGCCTCGAACCGCACCGGCTTGGCCAGGCGATCCGTCACGCCAATGCCATGGCAACGCTCGCGTTCCGGGGCCTGTAACGAAGTGCTCAAGGCAATCACCGGCAGTTCGCCACAGCCCGGCAAGGCGCGGATCTGACAACACAGTGAGAAGCCGCCTTCTGGCACATCCAGTAACACAGCATCGAAGGTTTCACTCTGCAAGATCGCCAAGGCAGCCGGGCCGTTGTCCACGGTTTTGACCCGATAGCCAAGCTTGAGCAGCATGCCGCGCACGGCCAACTGGCCCACGCTGTTGTCATCCACCAGCAGTACCGCGCACTCCTGGGGCGCACGCTGACTGAATGGCTCCGGCCCGGTGGTCTTGGGCTCGGGCGCGACCTGGGAGACGCTCACTTCCAACTGGAACCGACTGCCCTTGCGCGGCTCGGAATGATGGGTCAGCCGCCCGCCCAACAGCTCGATCAACTGACGGCAGATCGCCAGGCCAATCCCCAGCCCCCCGTATTCACGGGTGGTCGAGCCATCGAGCTGGAAGAAGCGCTGGTACAGGGTGGCTTCGTCGAGGAACGCAAAGCCAATGCCGGTATCGGTGACGATAAAACTCAGGCGCAAGCTGCCATCACTGTGCGGGACGCCCACCACGCGCAGGCGCACGACCCCTTCATGGGTGAACTTGAAGGCGTTGTCCAGCAGGCAGTCCAGGCACTGGACCAGTTTGTCGGCGTCGCCCATCACGCGGTCCGGCAACTCGTCGGCCACGTCAATGGAAAACGCCAGGCCCTTGCTCTGGGCGCTGGCGTTGAACTGTTGGCGCAAAGTGTCGAGCACGCCGCGCAGGCTGAAGACCTGGGCCTGGGCGCTGAGGCGGCCGGCCTGCAGTTCGGTGAGGGTGAGGATGCCGTTGACCATGCGCATCATGTCCCGCGCCGAGCCAGCGGCCGTTTGCTGGTATTGCGCGAGGTCATCGCCCAGCGGCACGGTCTGCATCAGCTCAAGGGAGCCGATCACACCATTCATCGGGGTGCGCAGTTCGTGGGTCAGGGTGGCCAGGAACTCGTCCTTGAGCCGATTGCTGCGGGCCAGTTCCTGGTTGAGCACTTCAAGCTTCTGGCTGGCGTCGAAGAGGATCTGCGCCTGCTGCTCGCGCATGCCGTTGATGCGGTCGGCCAGGGCCAGGGACAGCAACGCCACTTCGATGGCCGAGCCGATCTGGCTGGCGTACATGGTGAGGAACACATTAGGCAAGTAGCCCAACACCATCATCGTGTTGACCACCCCGCCCAGCAGGAACGCCGACCAGGCGATGATGAAATAGCGCGCCATGCGCTGGCCGCAGCACCAGGCTTTGATCGCGGCGACAAAGATGGTCACGGTGAACACCAGCGCCAAGCCGGTGGCCAGGCGCAGCGCCACGGCGTAACTGGTCAACAGCGCCAGGGCCATCACCAGCCCACCACAGGCGGCCAGCCCCAGCAGGATCCGATCCAGCCAACGACTGTGCTGCGCGGTATGCAGGAAGCTGCGCGCAAACAGGCTGCCAAACAGCGCTGCCGAACCGATCAGGAACGGCACCGCCGCGTTCGTCCACCACGGGTTGTTTGGCCAGAAGTACTCCACGGCCACGCCATTGACCGACAACTGGTACAGGCCGAACGAGGCAATATAGAAGATGTAATAGAGGTAGCTGGTGTCGCGCACGCTCAGGTAGATGAACAGGTTGTAGATCAACATGCCGAGCAGCACGCCATAGATCGCGCCCAATACGTACAGGCGCAGCGGCTGTTCTTCCAGGTAGGCGGTGCCGGCCCACAGCGTCAATGGCGCCTGGATCGAGCCTTCACTTTGCAGGCGCAGGTAGATCGTTTCCTGCTGGTCGGGCACGAAGTTGAGCTTGAACAGGTAGTTGCTCTGGCGCACTTCCCGGCTGGAAAACGGCAGCGCGCTGCCGGTGCGAGTAGTGAGGCGATAGTTGCCGGTGCCATCGTTCTGGTACAGGTCCAGGCGATTGAGCGGCGGGTAGGCCAGTTCCAGGAACCAGGTGCGCGGGGCGCGGGCATCCTTGGCGACGTAATGCAGGTCGACCTTGAGCCAGAACACCGAGCGCGAATAGCCGGCATTGAGGGTGGCTTTGTCATGGGTCTTGAATTTTGAAGCGTAGGCAGGGGAGCTGACGTCGGCGATGGTGAGGGCGTCGGTGGGGTCTTCCAGCACTTGCATGACCCGGCCCAGCGGCAGGCTGCGAGTGCCCTGGTCGAACTCGATGGCGCTGGCGAGCATCGGCAGCCCGCACAATAGTAAGATCAGCAAATAGCGCATAGAGCCCCAGCGTGGCCTGTCCGGTTCTGTCAAAAGCCCCCATTCCTTTTGAGAAGACGTATACCGGCGATACATTAAGTTGTTTGGATCCACTTTAGCATAGCCGGTACAGGCCATTAGACACCATTGAAATAATTTTTTGAAAGGCTCTAGAACAGCACTTTCAGCGACTTTTTCGGCATCAAAACGGGCTGACAAACAGCCACAAACCCTGACTGGCAGGCGGTGAAATTCCCCCCTCGCCAGACAGCCACGCAAAAAGCGTTTGGTGGTAAGCTCGCGCACCATGAATATCTACAGCTCTCGCCCCGTTGTCCTCTGTCTCTCCGGCCACGACCCAAGTGGTGGCGCCGGCTTGCAGGCAGATATCGAAGCCCTGCTCGCCCAGGGTTGCCATGCGGCCCCGGCCGTCACCGCCCTGACCGTGCAGAACACCGTCAATGTCAGCGATTTCCGCGTGCTCGACCGCGAGTGGGTACTGGCCCAGGCCAATGCCGTGCTCGGCGATTCCGAAGTGGCGGCCGTCAAGCTGGGCATGCTCGGCTCCACGGCGATGGTCGACACCGTGGTCGAACTGCTGCAGGCACACCCCCACCTGCCGGTGGTGTGCGACCCGGTGCTGCGCGCCGGTGGCGGTGGCAGCCTGGGCAAGGACGAGGTCGGTTATGCGATGCGCGAGCGGCTGTTGCCGTTGTCGCTGATCGCCACGCCGAACCTGCCCGAAGCGCGCATCCTGGCCGAGCTGCCAGACGGCACGGCCGACGAATGCGCCGAGAAGCTGCTGCCGTATATCAAGCACCTGCTGATCACCGGCGGCCACGGCGACGAGCACGAAGTGCACAACCGCCTCTACAGCCGAGACGGCACGCACCAGACCTTTACCTGCCAGCGTCTGCCAGGCAGCTACCACGGTTCGGGCTGCACGCTGGCCAGCGCATTGGCCGGGCGGATTGCCCAGGGCGAAGGCCTGGTGAGCGCCGTGCAATCGGCACTCAACTACACTTGGCGCACCCTGCGTGATGCCGAACAACTCGGCCAGGGCCAGTTCGTGCCGCGCCGCTTGCCGCTGGATTTTTGCTCGTAAGACTTAAGAGGCCTGCCCGATGAAACTACGTGGCCTGTATGCCATTACCGACAGCCAACTGTTGGCCGGCAAATTCCTCGCCTACGTCGAAGCGGCGCTGGACGGCGGCGTGGCCCTGTTGCAGTACCGCGACAAAAGCAGCGACGAAGCCCGGCGCCTGCGTGAAGCGGAAAAGCTGCGGGAGCTGTGCTCGCGCTACAAGACCCAGTTGATCATCAACGACGACGCCGAACTGGCCGCGCGCCTGGGCGTCGGCGTGCACCTGGGGCAAACCGACGGCCCGCTGACCCCGGCCCGTGCGCTGCTCGGGTCCAAGGCGATCATCGGTTCCACCTGCCACAGCCAGATCGAACTGGCCGAGCAGGCCGCCCGGGAAGGCGCCAGCTACGTCGCCTTTGGCCGCTTCTTCAATTCCAGTACCAAGCCCGGCGCACCTGCCGCCACCGTTGAAATGCTCGCCCAGGCCCGCGCCCGCGTGCAATTGCCGATCTGCGTGATCGGCGGCGTGACCCTGGAAAACGCCGAGCCGCTGGTGGCCCACGGTGCCGACCTGCTTGCCGTGGTGCACGGCCTGTTCGGTGCCGACAGCACCGCGGAAGTCACCCGTCGCGCCCGTGCGTTCAACGCCCTTCTGCTCCTTAAATAGAAAGCAAGTTTGAATTCAGAGAGCCCCATCATGTCCCGTTCCGAAACGCTGTTTGCCAATGCCCAGAAACACATCCCCGGCGGTGTGAACTCCCCCGTGCGTGCGTTCAAGAGCGTCGGCGGCACGCCGCTGTTCTTCAAGCATGCCGAAGGCGCCTACGTTACCGACGAAGACGACAAGCGCTATGTGGACTACGTAGGTTCCTGGGGCCCGATGATCCTCGGTCACAGCCACCCAGACGTGCTGGACGCGGTGCGCAAGCAGCTGGAACACGGCTTGTCCTACGGCGCACCGACTGCCATGGAAACCGAGATGGCCGACCTGGTCTGCTCGATCGTGCCGTCGATGGAAATGGTGCGCATGGTCAGCTCCGGCACCGAAGCCACCATGAGCGCCATCCGCCTGGCCCGTGGCTTTACCGGCCGCGACAGCATCATCAAGTTCGAAGGCTGCTACCACGGCCACTCCGACAGCCTGCTGGTTAAAGCCGGCTCGGGCCTGCTGACCCAAGGCGTGCCAAGCTCGGCCGGTGTACCGGCCGCGTTCGCCAAACACACCCTGACCCTGCCGTTCAACGACATTGGCGCCGTCGAGCAGATGCTCAACGAAGTGGGCCAGGACGTGGCCTGCATCATCGTCGAGCCGGTCGCCGGCAACATGAACTGCGTGCCACCGGCACCGGGTTTCCTGGAAGGCCTGCGCGCGCAGTGCGACAAGCACGGCGTGGTGTTGATTTTCGACGAAGTAATGACGGGTTTCCGCGTGGCCCTCGGTGGCGCGCAAGCCTATTACGGCGTGACGCCCGACCTGAGCACCTTCGGCAAGATCATCGGCGGCGGCATGCCGGTGGGCTGCTTCGGCGGCAAGCGCGAGATCATGCAGCACATCGCACCGCTGGGCCCGGTGTACCAGGCGGGCACCCTGTCGGGTAACCCGCTGGCCATGGCCGCCGGCCTGACCACCTTGCGCCTGATCAGCCGCCCGGGCTTCCACGCCGAGCTGACCGACTACACCACCCGCCTGCTCGACGGCCTGCAACAGCGCGCCGACGCCGCGGGCATTCCGTTCGTGACCACTCAAGCGGGCGGCATGTTCGGCCTGTACTTCAGTGGCGCCGACGACATTGTTACCTTCGATGACGTGATGGGCAGCGATGCCGACCTGTTCAAGCGCTTCTTCCACTTGATGCTCGAAGGTGGCGTGTACTTGGCGCCGAGTGCCTTCGAAGCCGGTTTCACGTCGATCGCCCATGGCGAAGCCGAGTTGAAATTGACGCTGGATGCTGCCGAGCGCGCCTTCGCGGCCCTGAAATAAGTGACGATGGAGTCTGACGTTGCCCTAGGCAGCGTCAGATTTGCTACTTTGCTTACAGAGATTTCCTGCATTTTTCGAGAAATCACCTGCAATCCGGCAGATAACTTGCCCACGCAGCAGAAAAACGAGTAAAGACTTTGTAAGCAGAGGCCTGCTTATTTCATAATGCGCGCTTATTGGACCCCCGAGGGTCCGCGTGCCCCGTCAGAGGTAAGTCGATTCCCATGAAACGCACCGGCCGCACCCTGGTTCTGGGCTGCCTGTTGCTCCTTCAGCCGCTGCTGGCACATGCACAAGCAGGCGGCAACTCGTTGTTAATCCCAGCGATGGGTCGTTGCACCCTCAATACCCAGCCAGACAGCCAGGCCGAAGCCCTGAGCGCGTGCCAGAAACAGGCCGACGGCGGGGATGCGCAGGCGCAATACGAGTTGGGCGAGTACTACCACGACAGCAAGAACCCCGCCCGCGACCTCAACAAAGCCTTGAGCTATTTCGAGAAAGCCTCGTTGCAGGGCCATGCCCAGGCGCAATTCGAGCTGGGCAACATGTTCTTCAAGGGCGAAGGCGTGCCAGCCAACAACGTTCAGGCGTATATCGTGCTGAAGATGGCCGCGGTCAACGGCGCTGAAGATGCGCTGGACACTGCCGACGAAGTCGCCGAGCACATGCAGCGCGATGAACTGGAAGTGGCCACCCAGGTGCTGGGCCAGATTTTCCGTAACTACTTGCAAGAGTTGCAGAGTGCCGATGGGCGTTCGCCCTTCTCACCCCTCCCCTGATTTCAGCTAAACCCTTCTACCGCTATCGCTGGCAAGCCAGCTCCTACATTTGACCGAGTTCCAACGTTGGAATGCATTCAAATGTGGGAGCGGGCTTGCCTGCGAAGGCCGCGACGCGGTCTAAAGCCTTACTTCTCAGGCATTGGCATCGGGAAAGGCATCACATTGCTGGTGCCCCGGGCCTCGCTGATCTTCGGCGTACCCAGGCGCTCCACTTCATCGATGCGCACGATCGAATGCATTGGCACAAAGCTGCGCACAACGCCTTCAAACTGAGCCTTGAGCTTCTCTTCGCCCGGGTCGACGACCAACTGGGTGCGCTCGCCAAAGACGAACTCTTCCACCTCCAGGAAACCCCACAGATCGCTCTGATAGATCTGCTTGGCGTACATTTCGAACACCTGGCCCTGGTTGAGGAAAATCACCTTGTAGATTGGAGCTTCACGTTTGGTCATGGTGGGCGAATAACACATCGGGGATATAAAAGAGGGCGCGAACTATAGCATGGCACCCGATGCACAACGCTAGGAACCAATGGGCATGCCCCCTATAATGCGCGGTTCTTTACCACCAGTTGACGATTCCCATGGCCAAGAAGCTTTACATCGAAACCCACGGTTGCCAGATGAACGAGTACGACAGCTCGCGCATGGTCGATCTGCTGGGCGAACACCAGGCCCTGGAAGTCACCGCCCGCGCCGAAGATGCCGACGTAATCCTGCTCAATACCTGCTCGATCCGCGAGCGGGCCCAGGACCGTGTGTACTCCCAGCTGGGCCGCTGGCGTGAATTGAAACTGGCCAACCCGGACATGGTGATCGCCGTCGGCGGTTGCGTGGCCAGCCAGGAAGGCGCCGCCATCCGCGACCGCGCGCCCTATGTCGACGTGGTCTTCGGCCCGCAGACCCTGCACCGCCTGCCGGAAATGATCGACGCCGCGCGCATCAGCAAGTTGCCGCAGGTGGACGTGTCGTTCCCCGAAATTGAAAAATTCGACCATTTGCCCGAACCGCGCATCGACGGCCCGAGCGCCTATGTGTCGGTGATGGAAGGCTGCAGCAAGTACTGCACCTTCTGCGTGGTGCCCTACACCCGTGGCGAAGAAGTCAGCCGGCCGTTTGACGACGTGCTGTCGGAAATCATCCACCTGGCCGAAAACGGCGTGCGTGAAGTGACACTGCTGGGCCAGAACGTCAACGGCTATCGCGGCCTGACCCACGACGGGCGCCTGGCCGACCTGGCGGAGCTGATCCGCGTGGTGGCGGCCGTGGACGGTATCGAGCGCATCCGCTACACCACTTCGCACCCGCTGGAGTTCTCCGACAGCCTGATCCAGGCCCACGCCGAAGTGCCAGAGCTGGTCAAACACCTGCATTTGCCGGTGCAATCGGGCTCGGACCGCATCCTGGCGGCGATGAAGCGCAACCACACGGCGCTGGAGTACAAATCCAAACTGCGCAAACTGCGCGCCGCCGTGCCGGGTATCTGCATCAGCTCGGACTTTATCGTCGGCTTCCCGGGTGAAACCGAGAAAGACTTCGAACAGACCATGAAGCTGATCGAAGACGTCGGTTTCGACTTCTCCTATTCCTTTGTCTACAGCCAGCGCCCGGGTACGCCTGCGGCCGATTTGGCGGACGAGACCCCGGAAGCGCTGAAAAAAGAGCGCCTCAATGCACTGCAACACCGCCTGAACCAGCAAGGGTTCGAGATCAGCCGACAAATGGTCGGGTCGATTCAGCGCATCCTGGTCACCGACTATTCGAAAAAGGACCCGGGCGAGCTGCAAGGCCGCACCGAGAACAACCGAATCGTCAACTTCCGTTGCGACAATCCAACCTTGATCGGCCAGTTTGCGGATGTACACATCGATGCGGCGCAACCCCATTCGCTGCGCGGGTCACTGATCAACTGACACAAACGCTCTGACTACAAATGAAGATCAAATGTGGGAGCTGGCTTGCCTGCGATAGCGGTGTAACAGACAGCCTCTATTTTGGATGTGCCGGCCTCATCGCAGGCAAGCCAGCTCCCACAGGGGTTCTTCATTGTTATTGAGATCGAGGCCAGCCGATTTAAGTGCTTTCGCACACAAGCAGCTGGCGTTATTCTCTCTTTCACCTCAACAGCCAAAGGGCGGCTAAAAGCGACCTTGAACGCACCCATTGCAGAACCCCATCGTTTTATCCTCGAGCCCTTTGAGGCTCGCCGTTTCGCCAACCTGTGCGGACAGTTCGACGAGCACCTGCGCCTGATCGAACAACGCCTGGGCATCGAGATCCGCAACCGCGGCAATCAGTTCGAGCTCATCGGTGAAACCCAGCCCACAAAATCGGCAGAAAACCTGCTGCGCCGCCTCTACCGCGAAACCAAGGGCAGTGAGCTGTCGCCGGAAACCGTGCACCTGTACTTGCAGGAATCGGCCGTGGAAGACCTGGCCAACAACCCGGTGGCCGAAGCCAGCGTGGCCCTGCGAACCAAAAAAGGCATGATTCGCCCTAAGGGCTTGAACCAGCAGAAGTACGTCAAGGCAATCCTCGGCAACGACATCAATTTCGGCATCGGCCCAGCCGGTACCGGCAAGACCTACCTGGCCGTGGCCTGTGCAGTGGATGCCCTGGAGCGCGAGCAAGTGCGCCGCATCCTGCTGGTACGTCCGGCGGTCGAAGCGGGTGAAAAACTCGGCTTCCTGCCCGGCGACCTGGCCCAGAAGATCGACCCGTACCTGCGCCCGCTCTACGACGCGCTGTACGAGATGCTTGGTTTTGAATACGTGGCCAAGTTGATCGAGCGCCAGGTGATCGAGATCGCTCCGCTGGCCTACATGCGCGGTCGCACCTTGAGCAACAGTTTCATCATCCTCGACGAAAGCCAGAACACCACGGTCGAGCAGATGAAGATGTTCCTGACCCGTATCGGGTTCGGCTCCACGGCCATTATCACCGGCGACATTACCCAGGTTGACCTGCCCAGGGGTACCAAGTCGGGCCTGGGCCATGTGATTGAAGTGCTCAAGGACGTACCGGGCATCAGTTTCACGCACTTCTCGCCGAAGGACGTCGTGCGCCACCCGCTGGTGCAGCGCATTGTCGAAGCCTACGAGCGCTTCGAGCACCGTGACGACGCCCCCGCCAAGGATGTGCGCCACGATGCTTGAGCTTGACCTGCAAGTCGCCTCCGATGCACCCGCCCCCAGCGAAGAACAGTTCCGCCAGTGGTGCGCCCTGGCCCTGCGCCAGCGCACCGCCGACTCGGAACTGACCATTCGCCTGGTAGACGAGCCCGAAGGCCGTGAACTGAATCACACCTGGCGCCAAAAGGATTACGCGACCAACGTGCTGTCCTTCCCCGCCGACGTACCGGATGAGTTACTGGATATCCCGCTGCTGGGCGACCTGGTGATCTGCGTACCGGTGGTGGAACGTGAAGCCAAGGAACAAGGCAAGGAACTTGAGGCCCACTGGGCCCATCTAGTCATCCACGGCTGCTTGCATCTCTTGGGTTACGACCATATAGACGATGACGAAGCCGAGGAAATGGAAACACTGGAACAAACGTTGCTTGCAGAATTGGGTCATCCGGACCCGTATGCGGACGACGAAGCTTAAAAAACACTCAACTGTAACAATAAAGGATTCAGAGTAATCGCTATGAGCGAAGACCGATCGAGCAACGGGCAGAAGTCATGGCTGGGTAAATTGACCCAGGCTTTTGCCCACGAGCCGAAAAACCGCCAGGAGCTGCTGGAGCTCCTGCGCGAGGCCCATCAGAACAAGTTGCTGGACAGCGAAGCGCTGGCCATCGTCGAAGGCGCCATCCAGGTGGCTGACCTGCAGGTTCGGGACATCATGGTCCCGCGCTCGCAGATGATCAGCATCAAGGCGAACCAGACCCCACGGGAATTCCTCCCGGCCGTGATCGACTCGGCGCACTCGCGCTACCCGGTGATCGGCGAAAGCCATGACGACGTCATGGGTGTCCTGCTGGCCAAGGACCTGTTGCCGCTGATCCTCAAGGAGAACGGCGACAACTTCAACATCAAGGACCTGCTGCGTCCGGCCACCTTCGTACCTGAATCCAAGCGCCTGAACGTGTTGCTGCGCGAGTTCCGCGCCAACCACAATCACATGGCCATTGTGATCGACGAATACGGCGGTGTAGCCGGCCTGGTCACCATCGAAGACGTACTGGAACAGATCGTCGGCGACATCGAAGATGAGCACGACGTCGAAGAAGACAGCTACATCAAGCCGCTGCCCAGCGGTGATTTCCTGGTCAAGGCGCTGACGCCGATCGAGAACTTCAACGAGTTCTTCGACAGCGAATTCTCCGACGATGAGTTCGACACCGTGGGCGGTCTGGTGATGAGTGCGTTTGGCCACCTGCCAAAACGTAACGAAACCACCGAAATTGGCGCGTATCGCTTCCGCATCCTGAATGCCGATAGCCGTCGTATTCACTTGATCCGCTTGACCCCTATTGCCCGCTAAGGAATGACATGCAGCGCCTAACCCGCCCCGGCTGGCCCGGTAATTTGCTGGCCGTGGTGGCCGGCGCCATAACCACCCTGGCGCTGGCGCCGTTCGACCTGTGGCCGTTTGCACTGGTGGCGGTCGGCCTGTTCTATGTCGGATTGCGGGAACTGACACCACGCCAGGCCCTAGGCCGTGGCTGGTGCTTCGGTTTCGGCCTGTTTGGCGCCGGCACCAGTTGGATCTACTACAGCATCCACCACTTCGGCGGCGCTTCGGTGTTGCTGGCCGGTTTCCTGATGCTGCTGTTTACCGCCGCCATTGCCTGGTTCTTCGCCCTGCCCGCCTGGCTGTGGGCACGCTGGTTGCGGCGCAATGAGGCGCCGCTGGCCGATGCGTTGACCTTTGCAGCGTTGTGGGTAGGCCAGGAAGCGTTTCGCGGCTGGTTCCTCACCGGTTTCCCGTGGCTTTACTCCGGTTACAGCCAGCTCGACGGCCCTCTCACCGGCCTCGCGCCATTGGGCGGTATGTGGCTGATCTCCTTCGCGCTGGCGCTGACCGCCGCCGTGCTGTGCAACCTGCCGCGCCTGCTGGCAAGCAAGCGCAACGGTTTTATCGGCGCCGGCCTGATGCTGTTGGTAGCGCCGTGGGCGATTGGCCTGGCGCTCAAGCATCATGCCTGGACCACCCCGTCCGGCGCGCCGCTGAGCGTCGCCGCTATCCAGGGCAACGTCGAACAAAGCATGAAGTGGGACCCGGAACAGCTCAACGCGCAGTTGGCGCTGTACCGCGACATGAGCTTCAGCTCCAAGCGTGTCGACCTGCTGGTGTGGCCGGAAACGGCGGTGCCGGTGCTCAAGGAGTCGGTGGAAGGTTACCTGGGCATGATGGGCAAGTTTGCCGCCGACCGGCACACCGCGCTGATCACCGGCGTGCCGATTCGCCAGGAAGTGCACCATCAGAAGCGCTACTTCAACGGCATCACGGTGGTGGGTGAAGGCGACGGCACTTACCTCAAGCAGAAGCTGGTGCCATTCGGCGAGTATGTCCCCCTGCAAGACATGCTGCGCGGCTTGATCGCCTTCTTTGACTTGCCGATGTCGGACTTCGCTCGCGGCCCGTCCGACCAGGCAATGCTGCAGGCCAAGGGCTATCAGATTGCACCGTTCATCTGCTACGAAGTGGTGTACCCGGAGTTCGCCGCAGGCCTCTCAGCCCAGAGCGACTTGCTGCTGACCATCAGCAACGACACCTGGTTCGGCCGCTCCATTGGCCCGTTGCAGCACCTGCAGATGGCGCAGATGCGCGCACTGGAAGCCGGGCGCTGGATGATCCGCGCCACCAACAATGGCGTGACCGGCCTGATCAACCCCTTTGGGCAGATCACTGCGCAGATCCCGCAGTTCGAACGCGGCATTCTGTATGGCGAAGTGGTGCCGATGCACAACCTCACGCCGTACCTGCAATGGCGTTCGTGGCCGTTGATCATCCTGTGCCTGGGGCTGTTTGGCTGGGCGTTGCTGGCGGGGCGAATGGCCAAAACCGTCTAACTGACACACATACAACCAATGTGGGAGCTGGCTTGCCTGCGATGCAGACACCTCGGTGTATCAGATGCACCAGGGTGATGCTATCGCAGGCAAGCCAGCTCCCACATTTGCCCTACGGTGTTACTTGTAAAACAGCCGGTAACCCACCTGCCCCACCGCCTCATTGATCAACTGCCCACTGCGCCACACCGACACGAACTCCGGCATCCAGCCGCCCAGCGGCCGGGCGTTGTCCACGCCCAGGAAGCCTACCGGTGCTGGGACCACGGTGAACCCAGCCTTTTCAAAGCTCCACACCGACCGCGGCATATGCCACGCCTGGGTCACCACCACCACGCGCTTGATGCCTTGGGGCAATAGAATCTCAGCGCTCATTTGGGCGTTTTCCCAGGTAGTACGGCTGCGCTCTTCCTTCCAGCGCACGTCTACACCGAAATCATCCCTCATCGACACGGCCATCAATTCGGCTTCACTCGGCGGCGTGCCATAGTGCAACCCTCCGGTGGTCAGCACCGGCAGCCCCGACGCCTTGGCCAGCCGCGCGGCATACCGCTGACGCTCCAGCCCAATACCGGTGGGCTGGTCGCTGCCCCACGCCGGGTCGCCACGTTCACGCCCCGAGCCCAGCACCACAATCGCATCCGCCCGCTGGGCCAGCGTCGCCCACTCTTCACGGGCCAGCGGCGGCTCGGTCTCCAGCGCGTGCGCGCCCCATTGCACCACCACCGGCAGGCTCATCAACCACATCCCGCCAAACCCCACGGCAAAGCAGAAACCGGCCAGGCGCGACCGGCGCTTTCTGCACCACCAGGCAAACGCCAGCAACAGCAAGAAAATGCCAGGCGGCAAAAGCAATTGTTTAATGAAATAACGAATAGGCATCGGGCATCTCCATAGATGCCCGAAGCCTAGATGCAACGGGATTTAGCGACAATCTTTACCTACACTCTTTCTGTGACAGTACACAGTGAGAAGGCTAACGGGTAACGCTGTGCTTCACTTGCTCCGAACGGCTCGGAGCTTTTCCGGGCCGCGGCCGGCAGACAAGTCCTTCAGCCAGATCACCTTGGCCGAACGCGAGGGCTCTTGAGCAGGCGGGGAAGCCTGCGCAGGAGAGGCGCGGTGGTGATTCAATTCCAGGTAAACCTTGATCAGTTCAAGTTCTGCCTGGCTCAAGCCTCGCAACTCCAGCTCCAGAGGCCGCTCATCACGCAAACGGCCTGCGGTTCTTGCGGCATCCAATGCCCGACCCAATCGGTCGATCAGTCCCTCATACAACTGCGGTTTCGTTAAAGTTCGCTGCGATTCAACCATCCCCTCACCTCATTGAAGAAATACTTGCTCCCCACTAAACAGCGTAGTCCCCATGGCTGCGCATGCCTGGCGCCGCGACAGACGGCCCTGGCAGCGCAATCAGGGTTTCCCTCGATAGAGTGGGGTCATGTATGCTACGGCGCTTCCTGTAACTCCACTTCCCGCAGGGTTTGGGCACGGACGCGCCGCTTTTTGGTGTCGATGAACCTGAATGTTGCACCGAAGAGGATTAGGCCACCCCTATTCAGTTCAAAAGTAGCCATGCACGAACAATATCAGCCCCGTGAAATAGAAAATGCCGCCCAAACCTTCTGGGACGAGCAAAAGTCCTTTGAAGTCAGTGAACAGCCAGGCAAGGAGACTTACTACTGCCTATCGATGTTCCCTTACCCCAGCGGCAAGCTACACATGGGGCACGTGCGCAACTACACCATCGGTGACGTGATTTCCCGCTACCAGCGCATGCAAGGCAAGAACGTCCTGCAACCCATGGGTTGGGACGCCTTCGGCATGCCCGCGGAAAACGCCGCGATGAAAAACAATGTGGCCCCCGCCAAGTGGACCTACGAAAACATCGCCTACATGAAGACCCAGCTGCGCAGCCTGGGCCTGGCGGTGGACTGGTCCCGCGAAGTGACCACCTGCAAGCCGGATTACTACCGCTGGGAACAATGGCTGTTCACCCGCCTGTTCGAAAAAGGTGTGATCTACAAGAAAAGCGGCACCGTGAACTGGGACCCACTGGACCAGACCGTACTGGCCAACGAGCAAGTGATCGACGGTCGCGGCTGGCGTTCCGGCGCGCTGATCGAAAAGCGCGAAATCCCGATGTACTACTTCAAGATCACCGCCTACGCGGATGAACTCTTGTCGAGCCTCGACGACCTGCCGGGCTGGCCTGAACAGGTCAAGACCATGCAGCGCAACTGGATCGGCAAATCCAAGGGCATGGAAGTGCAGTTCCCGTACAACGTCGACTCGATCGGCGAAGCGGGCGCACTCAAAGTATTCACCACCCGCCCCGATACCCTGATGGGCGCGACCTACGTCGCCGTGGCCGCCGAACACCCGCTGGCCACCCAGGCCGCGCAGAACAACCCTGAGCTGCAAGCATTCATCGCCGAATGCAAAGGCGGCAGCGTGGCCGAAGCCGACGTCGCCACCCAGGAGAAAAAAGGCCTGCCAACCGGCCTGTTCGTCGAGCACCCACTGACCGGCGAGAAGCTGCCGGTATGGGTCGCCAACTACGTGCTGATGCACTACGGCGATGGCGCCGTAATGGCAGTGCCGGCCCACGACGAGCGCGATTTCGAATTCGCCACCAAGTACAACCTGCCGATCAAATCCGTGGTGCGCACCAGTTCCGGCGACACCAACCCAGCGCCGTGGCAAGACGCCTACGGTGAGCACGGCACCCTGATCAATTCCGGCGAGTTCGATGGCCTGGATTTCCAGGGCGCCTTCGACGCCATGGAAGTGGCACTGATCAAGAAGAACCTGGGCGCCTCGCGCACCCAGTTCCGCCTGCGCGACTGGGGCATCAGCCGCCAGCGCTACTGGGGCTGCCCGATCCCGATCATCCACTGCGAAAGCTGTGGCGACGTGCCAGTCCCCGAAGACCAACTGCCGGTCGTCCTGCCGGAAGACGTGGTGCCGGACGGCGCAGGCTCGCCACTGGCGCGCATGCCCGAGTTCTACGAGTGCAGCTGCCCCAAATGCGGTCAGCCTGCCAAGCGTGAAACCGACACCATGGACACCTTCGTCGAGTCGTCGTGGTACTACGCCCGCTACGCCTCGCCGCACTATGAAGGCGGCCTGGTGGAGAAATCCGCGGCCGACCACTGGTTGCCGGTCGATCAGTACATCGGCGGGATCGAACACGCCATTCTTCACCTGCTGTACGCGCGCTTCTTCCACAAGCTGATGCGCGACGAAGGCCTGGTGAGTTCCGATGAGCCGTTCAAGAACCTGCTGACCCAGGGCATGGTGGTCGCCGAGACTTACTATCGCCGCGAAGCCAACGGTGCCTACACCTGGTACAACCCGGCCGACGTCGAGCTTGAGCGCGACAGCAAAGCCAAGGTCATCAGCGCCAAGCTGATCGCCGACGGCCTGCCGGTAGAGATCGGTGGCACCGAGAAGATGGCCAAGTCGAAGAACAACGGTGTTGACCCGCAGTCGATGATCGACCAGTTCGGTGCCGACACCTGCCGCCTGTTCATGATGTTCGCCTCGCCGCCTGACATGAGCGCCGAATGGTCCGACTCCGGCGTCGAAGGCTCGCACCGCTTCCTCAAGCGCGTCTGGCGCCTGGCGCACGCCCACATCAGCCAAGGCTTGCCGGGCAAGCTGGACGTGGCCGCCTTGAGCGACGAGCAGAAAGTCATTCGCCGCAGCACTCACCTGGCCATCAAGCAAGCCAGCCAGGACGTGGGCCAGAACCACAAGTTCAACACCGCCATCGCCCAGGTGATGACCCTGATGAACGTGCTGGAAAAAGCACCGCAAGCCACCGAACAGGACCGTGCGCTGGTGCAGGAAGGCCTGGAAACGGTCACCCTGCTGCTGGCACCGATCACGCCGCACATCAGCCACGACCTGTGGAACCGCCTGGGCCACAGCGACGCCGTCATCGACGCACGCTGGCCGGTACAGGACGACAGCGCCCTGGTTCAGGACACCCTGCAACTGGTCATTCAGGTCAACGGTAAACTGCGCGGCCAGATCGACATGCCGGCCAGCGCCAGCCGCGAAGACGTTGAGGCGGCCGCCCGCATCAACGAAAACGTGCTGCGCTTTACCGAAGGCCTGACGATCCGCAAAGTGATCGTAGTGCCTGGCAAGCTGGTCAATATCGTCGCTAGCTAATCGGATCGGGCGCTGGGCCTGAGCCCTGCGCCGAACTAAACCTTTAGGGCCTCGATAAGGCCCACATGGTTTCAAGGGGAGCAACAAAATGATCAAACGCAATTTGCTGGTGATGGGCCTCGCCGTTCTTCTGAGCGCTTGCGGCTTCCAGCTGCGCGGCACCGGCACCGACGATCTGACGATCAAGGAGCTGGACGTCAGCGCCCGCGACTCCTACGGCACCACCGTGGTTCAGTTGCGTCAGGTCCTGGAAAACAGCGGTGTGCACGTTTATAACGGCGCGCCTTACAAGCTGTTCCTGGCCGATGAAAAAGAAACCCAGCGCAACCTGAGCTACGCCAGTGCCGGCCGCTCTTCGGATGTCGAACTGAGCACCGAACTGTTCTTCCAGATCCAGGGCCGTGATCATCTGCCGCTGATGGCGGACAAGATCCAGGTACAGAAAATCGTCACCCATGACGGCAACAACCTCGTGGGCTCGGATTCGGAAGTGATCCAGGTCCGCAAGGAAATGCGCCGTGAACTGGTGCAACGCATGGTCCTGCGCCTGTCGTTGTTCACCCCGCAACAGCTCGATGCCCTGCAGCAAACCGCCGACAACAAGGCCAAGGCCGATGCTGACGCGCTGAAAGCGGCACAAGAGTACGAAGACAACACGCCGAAACAGTCACCTGTTGAAGTTCCTGTCGAGTAAGCCCGACGGGGCGCCCCAGGCGCCCCGTTCGACCCGCCTATGAAACTCGCTCCCGCCCAACTCGCTAAACACCTGCAAGGTGGCCTCGCGCCTGTGTACATCGTCAGTGGCGATGACCCACTGCTGTGCCAGGAAGCCGCCGACGCCATTCGCAGCGCTGCGCGCAAGCAAGGTTTCGATGAACGCCAGGTGTTCAGCGCCGACGCCAGTTTCGACTGGGGGACGCTGCTGCAAGCCGGTGCGAGCATGTCGTTGTTTGCCGAAAAACGCCTGCTGGAACTGCGCCTGCCGTCCGGCAAGCCCGGCGACAAGGGCGCGGCGGCCCTGATGGAATACTGCGCACGCCCCGCCGACGATACGGTGCTGTTGATCAGCCTGCCCAAGCTCGACGGCAGTGCGCAGAAAACCAAATGGGGCAAGGCCCTGGTGGAGGGCGCGCAAACCCAGTTCATCCAGATCTGGCCGGTGGACAGCAACCAACTGCCGCAGTGGATCCGCCAACGCCTGTCCCAATCGGGACTGTCGGCGACACAAGATGCGGTGGAACTGATCGCCGCCCGGGTCGAAGGCAACCTGCTCGCTGCCGCCCAGGAGATCGAAAAGCTCAAGCTGATGGCCGAAGACGGCCAGATCACGGTCGAAACCGTGCAAGGCGCGGTGGCCGACAGTGCGCGCTTTGACGTGTTCGGGCTGGTGGATGCGATCCTCAACGGCGAACCGGCCCACGCCCTGCGCATGCTCGAAGGCCTGCGCGGCGAAGGCGTGGAGCCACCGGTGATTCTCTGGGCCCTGGCCCGGGAGCTGCGGGTGCTGGCCAACATTTCCCTGCAATACAGCCAGGGCACGCCGCTGGACAAGGCGTTCAGCCAGGCCAAGCCGCCTGTCTGGGACAAACGCAAACCCCTGATGAGCAAAGCGCTGCAACGGCACTCGGCGCAACGCTGGGCGCAGCTATTGCTGGAGGCGCAGCGCATCGATGCGCAGATCAAGGGGCAGGCGGCGGGTTCTCCATGGATGAGCCTGAGCCGGTTGTCGCTGCTGATGGCCGGCCAGCGTCTGGCACTCCCCGCCGAATAATGTCTCCCAGACACTGCATTCCCCTGTGGGAGCTGGCTTGCCTGCGATAGCGGTGTATCAGTCGCAGAGATGCAAGCTGGCCCACCGCTATCGCAGGCAAGCCAGCTCCCACATTTTGAGCGCATTTACAATTTCTGAGAGGTGCCAGCCTTTACAGCCGCCCAACTTCGGCAGATGATTTGCACCGCTCCACCCCACCCAGAGAGTACCGACCATGAGCAAAAAGCCATCCAAGCATGGCCCGAACAAGGCCAAATCCATCATCGCCCAGCCACTGTTCCGCAGCCGTCAGGAACGCGCCGGCAAGGGCAAAGGCAGCTACCGCCGCGAAGCCTTCCAGTCTAAAAGCTGGGAGGCTTCTTACTTTCTGGCTGCCTGAAGGCAAGCGCCCCTCCGGCATGATAAGGTCTGCACCTGATTTGTAATCCCTGGACCTGTGCATGCCCTCTAGTCTTTCCCGTCGTTGGCACCTTCGCCAATTGATCGCTGCCTCCAGCCTTATTCTGCTCGTCGCCTGCGCGGAAAAACCCACCGCCGCCGACGCTCAACCCCTGCCCAAGCTCCAGACCGCACCGGCTGTTGCCCCCGCTGTCGTGCCTCCCGTAGCCGTGGACAATCTCGACATCCAACCGACCCAGACCTTTGCCGAATGGCAGGCGGGCTTTCGCGTTGAAGCCCTGAAGGCTGGCATCACACCTGCCGTCTTCGATAACGCCTTCGCCGGTGTCACACCCGACATGGCGGTGATTCGCGCCGACCGCAGCCAACCCGAGTTTTCTCGCCCGGTGTGGGAATACCTCGACGGCGCCCTGTCGCCGGTACGCGTGCGCAATGGCCAGGCCCTGCTGATCAAATACGCCGACATCCTGCAAAGCATCGAACAGCGTTACGGCGTCGATCGCCAGGCACTGGTGTCGGTGTGGGGCATGGAAAGCAACTTCGGCCAGTTCCAGGGCAACAACTCAGTGATCCGCTCCCTGGCGACCCTGGCCTACGAAGGCCGGCGCCCGGCATTCGCCCAGGCTCAGTTGCTGGCAGCGCTGCAGATCATCCAGCACGGCGACATCCAGGCCGACCAGATGAAAGGCTCCTGGGCCGGCGCCATGGGCCAGACCCAATTTATCCCGACCACCTATAACACTCACGCCGTGGACTTCGATGGCGACGGTCGCCGCGATATCTGGAACAGCCCGGCCGACGCCCTCGCCTCCACCGCGCACTACCTGCAAAGCTCCGGCTGGCAGAAGGGCCAGCCGTGGGGTTTCGAGGTCAAGCAACTGCCGTCGAATTTCGACTACGCATTAGCCGATGGCGGCGTGCGCAAGACCGTCGCCGAGTGGCTGAGCCTGGGCATTCAATTGCCGCCTGGCGCGAGCCTGCCGCCGAACGTCAGCCAGCTCTCTGCTGCACTGCTGCTGCCGGCGGGCTACCGTGGGCCGGCGTTCCTGGTGCTGGATAACTTCCGCGCGATCCTCAAGTACAACAACTCGTCGTCCTACGCCCTGGCGGTTGGGCTGTTGTCGGAACGGTTTGGTGGTGGCGGTGTGATTCGTGGGGATTGGCCGAAGGATGAATTGCCGCTGAGTCGCTCCCAGCGTATCGACCTGCAAACAGCGCTGAGTGCGAAAGGCTATGACGCCGGCAACCCGGACGGGATTATCGGTGCGAATACGCGCAAGGCGATTCGTGCGGCGCAGCAAGCGCTGGGTTGGCCGGCGGATGGGTATCCGACGGTGAAGCTGCTGGAATCGCTGCAGAACCGGTAGAAACGCTTATGGCGACTACCGTCTTCGCGAGCAAGCCCGCTCCCACATTTAACCGTGAACATCCTTTGGAATGCGGTCGAATGTGGGAGCGGGCTTGCTCGCGAAGAGGCCATCACAGGCAACAATTATTTAAAGACCACATCCTGCTCCAACACCAACCGCTGCTCCCCCGCATCCAGGCGCACCAAAGCGCCCATCGGCAAGGTCAGGTTCGGATCACAATGCCCACTGCGCCAGCCGGCCAGCACTGGAATGCGCAACGGCCCAAAGGTCTGCTTGAGCAGTCGCTCCAGCGCGGCACTGTCTACTCCCGCCACATCCCCCACCAGTACACCCGCCACCTGATCCAGCTTGCCCGCCAACCGTAAGTGAGTGAGCAGCCGGTCGATCCGATAGATCGGCTCGTTGACGTCTTCGATCAGCAGGATGATGCCCTCTGCATCGATCTCAAAGGCGGTGCCCATGACTGCCGCGATCATCGACAGGTTGCCCCCCAGCAAGCGCCCACAGGCGATGCCAGGCTCGACAGTGGTCAACGGGTAGGCCACCGGGTGCGCCAGCTCACTGCCAGCGCCCAATTGGCCGCGCAGCAGGCTGAACAGTGATGACTCGGTCGGTTGTTGCTTATCGCCCAACAGGTCGACTTTGAACATCGGCCCGTGGAACGTCACAAAGCCTGCGTAGCGGCTGATGGCCAGGTGCACGGCGGTGAGATCGCTGTACCCCACGAAAGGCTTGGGATTGGCGCGCAACAGGTCGAAGTCCAGGCGATCCAGCAGGCGTGGCGTGCCGTAGCCGCCGCGCAGGCAGAAGATCGCATCGATATCGGGGTCGGCGAAGGCGGCGTGCAGGTCACGCAGGCGGACGTCATCGCTGCCGGCGAGGTAGCCGTCGCTTTCATGGACACCCGGGAAGATGCGCAGCGCGTAGCCACGGGAACGCATCCATTGGTTGGCTTTGTCGACGTCCAGTGCGGTGGGGCCAGCGGGGGCGATCAGGGCGATGGTGCCTTCAGAGCGCAACGCGGGTACGGCGGCCGCGAGTTGAGTGGTCATCCATGTTCTCCCTGGTTATGTCGCAAAACGAACTGTGGGAGCTGGCTTGTGTGGGAGCTGGCTTGCCTGCGATGCCGGCACCTCGGTGTATCTGGTGCACCGAGGTGGTGCTATCGCAGGCAAGCCAGCTCCCACAGAAGCCCGCTCCCACATTGGATCAGCGGTGATACCCAAGTCTGTATTAAGAAACCAGGCTCGCCTTGACCAGCTTGGCCTGCTCGTCAGCGTGGTAAGAGGAGCGCACCAGCGGGCCCGAGGCCACGTTCTTGAAGCCCATCTTGTAACCTTCCTCGGCGAACCAGGCGAAGGTGTCCGGGTGCACGAAACGCTGCACCGGCAAGTGACTGCGGGACGGCTGCAGGTACTGGCCCAGGGTCAGCATGTCGATGTCGTGTTCGCGCATGCGCTTCATGACTTCGATGACTTCCTCGTCGGTCTCGCCCAGGCCCAGCATCAAGCCGGACTTGGTTGGAACGTGAGGCATCATCTGCTTGAACTTCTGCAGCAGGGTCAACGACCACTGGTAGTCCGAACCCGGGCGCGCAGCCTTGTACAGGCGTGGCACGGTTTCCAGGTTGTGGTTGAACACATCCGGCGGCTCGGCGGCGGTGATTTCCAGCGCCACGTCCATACGGCCACGGTAGTCCGGCACCAGGGTTTCGAGCATCACGTTCGGCGACAGCTTGCGGATCTCGCGGATGCAGTCGGCAAAGTGCTGGGCACCGCCGTCACGCAGGTCGTCGCGGTCTACCGAGGTGATCACCACGTACTTGAGACGCAGGTCGGCGATGGCGATGGCCAGGCTTTCCGGCTCGTTGACGTCCAGTGGCTTCGGACGGCCGTGGCCGACGTCGCAGAACGGGCAACGACGGGTGCAGATGTCACCCATGATCATGAAGGTGGCGGTGCCGCCGGAGAAGCACTCGCCCAGGTTCGGGCAGGACGCTTCTTCGCACACGCTGTGCAGCTTGTGCTTACGCAGCAGGGCCTTGATACGGTCGACTTCCGGCGAAACCGGGATGCGCACGCGGATCCAGTCGGGCTTCTTCGGCAGTTCGGTGGTCGGAATGATCTTCACCGGGATGCGTGCAACCTTCTCGGCGCCGCGCAGCTTGACGCCGGCTTCCACCTTGGCACGCGGGGCCGGGGCCGGACGGTCTGTAACGTCCACCGTCGGGATCATGGTTTGCACTGCATCAGTAGTCATAATCAGTCGATTCCGCCCGTAAGGGTCGTCTGCTCAGCATAGTCGAGGTGTTTGACGAGCTGCGCACGCAGCCGGGCACTAACCTCGGCAAATTTAATCGGTGTGGCGTGCTCGCTCAGTTGGGTCATGGCCAGTCCGGCATAGCCGCACGGGTTGATCCGCCGGAACGGCGCCAGGTCCATGTCCACGTTCAGGGCCAGGCCGTGAAAGGAACAACCGTGGCGGATACGCAGCCCCAGGGAGGCGATTTTCGCGCCGTCCACATACACACCCGGGGCATCGGGCTTGGCCGCAGCGGTCACGCCGTAGCTGGCCAGCAGCTCGATCAGGCAGGCCTCCATGCGGGTGACCAGGTCACGCACGCCAAACCCCAGCTTGCGCACATCCAGCAGCAGGTACGCCACCAGTTGGCCGGGCCCATGGTAAGTCACTTGGCCACCTCGGTCGACCTGCACCACCGGAATATCTCCCGGCAGCAGCAGGTGTTCGGCCTTGCCGGCCTGGCCCTGGGTGAACACCGGCGGGTGTTCCACCAGCCAGATCTCATCGGGAGCCGAGGTGCCGCGCTCGTTGGTGAACCGTTGCATGGCGTGCCAGACGGGCTCGTAGTCCATCCGGCCGAGCTCGCGAAAGCCCAGGACATGAGACATCACAACACCATGTGCACGAAGCCAGTGGCCCGCAGTTCGCTGTTGATGTTGTAGAGCTGGTCCTGATCCGTCGCAACGATGTGCAACTGGATCGTGGTGTATTTGCCGGTGGAGCTTTGACGCTCGTCCACGCGGTTGTCGTTGATCGTCGCGTATTTGCGCACGATCTCGAGAATCTTGTCCTTGCGGCCCACGCCGGTATCGCTGATCACCTTGACGGGATAATCCGTCACTGGGAATTCGATCTTCGGCGCCTTTACTTCTACTTCTTTATCGGTCATGGCGTAACGGCCTCGTAAGCGTAAGCCGTGGCGACGGGCAAAGCCCCGTGTCGGATCAACACGGGGCTTTGCAGGTGCACACTATCAGTTGAACAAGCTGTAGAAGAATAGACGGATGCTATCCCACACGCGGCGGAAGATACCACCTTCGTCGACAGCGTCCAGGGCGATCAGGTCGGCGCTGTGCACCACTTTGTCGTCCAGTTTGACTTCAACCTTGCCGATCACGTCGCCCTTGGCGATTGGCGCAACCAGCTGCGGGTTCATGGTCATGCTGGCAGCGAGCTTTTTCAGCTGGCCTTTAGGCATGGTCAGGGTCAGGTCTTCCGCCAGGCCGGCTTTGACCTGGTGGGTTGCGCCCTTCCATACCGGTGCCTGCGCCAGCTCGGTGCCCTTCTGGTAGAAGGTCTGGGTTTCGAAGAAACGGAAACCGTAGGTCAGCAGTTTTTGCGTTTCGGCCGCACGGGCCTGCTCGCTGTTGGTGCCGAAGACCACGGCAATCAGGCGCTGGCCATCACGTACAGCGGACGACACCATGCAGTAGCCGGCTTCTTCGGTGTGGCCGGTTTTCAGACCGTCGACGGTCTTGTCACGCCACAGCAACAGGTTGCGGTTAGGCTGCTTGATGTTGTTCCAGAAGAACTCCTTCTGGGAGTAGATGGCGTAGTGCACCGGGTCGACACGGATGATCGCGCGGGCCAGGATCGCCATGTCGTGAGCCGACGAGTAGTGCTCCGGGTTCGGCAGGCCGGTCGGGTTCATGAAGTGGCTGTTGGTCATGCCCAGGTCGGCCACGGTTTTGTTCATCATGTCGGCGAACGCGTCTTCACTGCCGGCGATGTGCTCGGACAGAGCCACGCTGGCGTCGTTACCCGACTGAATGATGATGCCGTGCAGCAGGTCACTCACCGTCACCTGCGAACCTACCTTGATGAACATCCGCGAACCGCCGGTGCGCCAGGCGTTTTCGCTGACGGTGACCGGGTCGTTCTCGCCGATCTGACCGCGACGGATTTCCAGGGTCGCGATGTAGGCCGTCATCAGTTTGGTCAGGCTGGCAGGGGGCAGGCGCTGGTCACCGTTGTTCTCGACCAGCACGTTGCCGCTGGCGGCATCCATGAGGACCCAGGCCTTGGCGGCCAGTTGCGGGGAAGCCGGCACCATTTCAACCGCCCAGGCGGCCGGGGTGATGATCAGCGAAAGAAGCAGGCACGTGCGTTTGGCTAAGGTGGTGATGTTCATCCGTCTCTCGAAATTGCTTATGGAAACTTGCCCTCGCGGGCAAAACTATTCAGACAGCCCGCTTCCAGACTGTCACGTGTTCGGTTGCCCGCTCACCCCTTGCCCCTGGGTTTTTATTGTTCAACGAGCCAACAACCAAGGTCCGGGCCCGCATGCGCGCCCGAGCCATCAATCCGTCTACTGCTTATTCTGCGGTGACCACACTGGGTTGCCCCAGGTTGGCCAGGCGCACGCTGTTCTGCACTTGTGCAACCTCGCTTGGCGAGCCGATCGGGCCCATGCGCACGCGGTGCAAGGTCTGCTGGTTACGCACGATGGAACTGATGAACACCGGCGCATTGACCATGCCGCTGAGCTTGGACCTTAACAGTTCTGCCGCGTCCGGGTTGGCGAAAGCGCCGACCTGCAGGTATTGCCCACCGGCCATGGAGGCGCCCGGCGCTGCCTGGGGCACGACCACCGTATCCGGCGCGTGCTGCGCCGGTGGTGGGGTCCACTGTTCGATCTTGCCCGCCGACGCCGTCACTTGCGGTTGCGGGGTTTGCGGCTCGTTGAGCATCAACGGCGCCGGCTTGCCACGCTGGGCCCAGTACTGCGCCGGGTCGATACCTTCGACTTTCACGCGCGCCGTGCCGGTTTCGGCGTAACCGAGTTTCTTCGCGGCCGCGTAGGACAAGTCAATGATGCGGTCCGAATAGAACGGCCCACGGTCGTTGACCCGCAGGATCACCGTGCGGTTGTTGTCCAGGTTGGTCACCCGTACATAGCTGGGCAGTGGCAGGGTCTTGTGGGCCGCGCTCATGCCGTACAGGTCATACACTTCGCCGTTGGCGGTGTTCTGGCCATGGAACTTGGTGCCATACCAGGACGCCGTGCCCGACTGGACATAGGTCTTGGAGTCTTGCAGCGGGAAATAGGTCTTGCCCAGCACGGTGTACGGGTTGGCCTTGTAGGCGCCGGTGTGCAGGGTTGGCGTGGCGTCCGGGATCTTCGAGACATCCACGTCCCACCACGGCGCGCCGTCTTTGTGCGCACGGTTGATGTCCAGGCCCGGCTGGGAACGGATGGCCGTACCGCCTGACTTCTGCGCCGGACCACGGCTGGTGGAGCAACTGACGACCAGCAGGGACAACGCGGCGAACGCCACCAGCTTGAGCGGTTGTTTGATCGGCGATACCCGCATTACTTGTTGCCCCGTGCTTGGACCAGCATGTCTGACAGCTGATGCACGGCCATGGCGTACATCACACTGCGGTTATAACGCGTGATTGCGTAGAAATTCTTCAGGCCCATCCAGTATTCCGGGCCGTTTTCGCCTTCAAGGCGGAATGCCGTCACCGGCATGTCATCGCGTGGCGCATTCTGACTCGACCAGCCCAGCGCCCGCAACTCCCCGACCGTCTTGGCCGGCTCGATGCCCTGGGTCAGGCCTTCGTCGGCGCGCTCCCCGGACACCTCGGCGCGAATCACCACCGGTTCACCGGCCACCCAGCCATGGCGCTTGAAGTAGCTGGCCACGCTGCCAATGGCGTCGTCGGGGTTGCTCCAGATATTGATGTGGCCGTCACCGTCAAAGTCCACGGCATAGGCACGGAAGCTGCTCGGCATGAACTGCGGCAAGCCCATCGCCCCGGCGTAGGAACCCTTGAGGGTCAGCGGGTCGACCTGTTCTTCGCGGGCCAGCAGCAGGAATTCACGCAGTTCCTTGCGGAAAAACTCGGCACGCGGCGGGTAATCGAAGCCCAGGGTCGACAGGGCGTCGATCACCCGGTAGCTGCCAGTGTTGCGCCCGTAGAAGGTTTCGATACCGATGATGGCGACGATGACCTGGGCCGGCACGCCGTATTCCTGCTCGGCGCGGGCCAGCACGGCTTCGTGCTGGCGCCAGAAGTCCACACCCCGCGCCACACGGGCGTCGGTGAGGAACATCGGGCGGTATTCTTTCCACTGCTTGACCCGCTCGGCGGGGCGTGAGATGGCGTCGAGAATCGCCTGCTTCTTCTGGGCTTCACGGAACACGCCCATCAGCTGCTCACCGGCAAAACCGTAGTCGCGGGTCATTTCACCGACAAATTCGGCGACCTGAGGTGAGCCGTCGTAGTCACCGGCCTGCGCCTCTTGCGTCGCGCCCAGCAGCCCGATCAGGCCCATCCAGGACGCATGCCGAGTCGCCCAGCCGCGCATTACTTGCATTGACATCTTCACCTTATTCAAACCTGTGCGATCCATTTGCGATGCGTATGAATCGACATCAAAACCCCAAACGCTGACAGCAATGTCACCAGCGAAGTTCCGCCGTAGCTAATGAATGGCAACGGCACCCCAACCACCGGCAGCAGGCCACTGACCATACCGATGTTGACGAAAACATAAACAAAAAAGGTCATGGTCAGGCTGCCCGCCAGCAACTTGCCGAACAGCGTCTGCGCCTGGGCGGTGATCACCAGCCCGCGACCGATCAGTAGCAAATAAATCAACAGCAACGCGCAAATGCCCACCAGGCCGAACTCTTCGCCCATCACCGCAATGATGAAGTCGGTGTGGCTTTCCGGCAGGAAGTCCAGGTGCGACTGGGTACCCAGCAGCCAGCCTTTACCAAATACGCCGCCGGAACCGATCGCCGCCTTCGACTGGATGATGTTCCAGCCGGTGCCCAGCGGGTCGCTCTCCGGGTCGAGGAACGTGAGGATCCGTTGCTTCTGGTAGTCGTGCATAAAGAAGAACCACATCGCCACGGCCACTGGCACGGCGGCGGCCAGCACGCTGAGGATCCAGCGCCAGCGCAAACCGCCCATGAACAGCACGAACGCGCCGCCCGCGAGGATCAGCAAAGAAGTCCCGAGGTCCGGCTGGCGCACGATCAGAATGAACGGCACGCCGATCAGGATCAGGCTGATGCCCACGTGCTTGAGCTGTGGCGGCAAGGTGCGCTTGGACAGGTACCAGGCGATAGTCGCCGGCATTAAAATCTTCATGAATTCCGACGGCTGGAAGCGAATCACCCCCGGGATGTTGATCCAGCGGGTCGCACCCATGGCGTTGTGGCCCATCACGTCCACCACCACCAGCAGCAACACGCCGGCCACGTAGCCCAGCGGCACCCAGCGCGCCATGAAACGCGGCTCCAGCTGGGCGATCACCACCATCGACAACAGGCCCAGGCCGAACGACGACGCTTGCTTGATCAGCAGGTCCCAGTTCTTGCCGCTGGCCGAATACAGCACGAACAGGCTGCCGGCCGCCAGGGTCAGCAGCAGGATCAGCAACGGGCCATCAATGTGCATGCGCTGCAGCAGCGTCGCACGGCGACGCATCACGTCCTCGCTGGAGAGGATGCGGTCAAAATTACTCTTCACGGGCCGTAACCTCGGTGCTTGAAGGGGGGCCGCCATATTCGGGTTTGAGCCTGCCGTCGTCGGCCAACAGCCAGGCGTCCATCACTTGACGCACCACAGGCGCCGCGACGCCAGAGCCGGACTCGCCGTTCTCGACCATCACCGCCACCACGATCTTCGGATCGTCGGCCGGCGCGAAGCCGACAAACAAGGCGTGGTCACGGTGGCGCTCCTGAACCTTGGAGCGGTCATATTTCTCGCCTTGCTTGATCGCGACCACCTGGGCCGTACCACTCTTGCCGGCAATACGGTATTGCGCACCGACGGCCGCCTTGCGCGCGGTGCCCCGGGCGCCGTGCATCACCTGCTGCATGCCGTGGTTGACCTTGGTCCAGTCGGACGGGTCACGCAGCACGATGTCGGCAATCGGGTTCTCGTCCACCGGCTTCTCGCCTTCGATGGTCTTGGCCAGGTGCGGGCGGTTCCAGATGCCCTTGTTCGCCACCAGCGCTGTGGCCTGAGCCAGTTGCAACGGCGTGGCCTGCATGTAGCCCTGGCCGATCCCGAGGATCAGGGTTTCACCCGGGAACCACGCCTGGCGGCGGGTCGCCCGTTTCCATTCCCGTGACGGCATCAAGCCAGGTGATTCTTCGAACATGTCCAGGGAGACTTTCTGGCCGAGGCCGAACTTGCCCATGTAGGCAGACAGGCGATCGATCCCCAGCTTGTGGGCCAGGTCGTAAAAATAGGTGTCGTTGGAGCGCATGATCGCGGTGTCCAGGTCGACATAGCCGTCACCGGTGCGGTTCCAGTTACGGTATTTGTGGTCGTAGTTGGGCAGCATGTAATAGCCCGGGTCGAACACCCGACTGGACGCCGTGACCACGCCCGCATCCAGGCCGGCAATCGCCACCGCAGGCTTGATCGTCGAGCCAGGCGGGTACAGGCCGCGCAGTACGCGGTTGAACAGCGGCCGGTCGATGGAATCACGCAGCTCGGCGTACGCCTTGAAGCTGATGCCGGTCACGAACAGGTTGGGGTCGAAACTCGGCTGGCTGACCATGGCCAATACTTCACCCGTGGTCGGGTCCAGCGCCACTACCGCACCCCGCCGACCACCCAGGGCCATTTCCGCGGCTTCCTGCAGCTTGATGTCCAGGCTCAGCACGATGTCCTTGCCCGGCACCGGGTCGGTGCGCTTGAGCACACGCAGCACGCGGCCACGGGCGTTGGTCTCGACTTCTTCGTAACCCACCTGGCCGTGCAGCTCGGGCTCGTAGAAGCGCTCGATGCCGGTCTTGCCGATATGGTGGGTGCCGCTGTAGTTGACCGGGTCGAGGGTCTTCAGCTCTTTCTCGTTGATCCGCCCCATGTAGCCGACGGAGTGGGCAAAGTGCGGCCCTTGCGGGTAATGCCGCACCAACTGCGCCACCACCTCAACACCGGGCAGGCGGAACTGGTTCACCGCGATGCGCGCGATCTGCTCTTCAGTCAGCTCAAACAGGATCGGCACCGGCTCGAACGGCCGGCGCCCCTGTTTCATGCGCTTCTCGAAGATCACCCGGTCTTCCGGCGTCAGTTGCAGCACCTCGACGATCACATCGAGGATCTGCTGCCAGTCGCCGGATCGCTCGCGGGTCATGCTCAGGCTGAAGCTGGGCCGGTTGTCCGCGACCACCACGCCATTGCGGTCGAAGATCAGCCCGCGCGTCGGCGGAATCGGCTGCACGTGCACCCGATTGTTCTCCGACAGCGTGGAGTGATAGTCGTACTGGATCACCTGCAGGAAATACAGGCGCGCAATCAGCACGCCCAATAAGGCCACCACCAGGATTGCGCCAAACACCACGCGCGCGCGTACAAGACGTGCGTCTTTCTCGTGGTCCTTGATGCGGATCGGCTGGGTCATCGGGAGGGGCGCAGATTATTTGTGATAAGGGTGCCCGGACAGAACTGTCCAGGCGCGATACAGCTGTTCACCGATCAGGATGCGTACCAGCGGGTGCGGCAGCGTGAGCGCCGACAGCGACCAGCGCTGGTCCGCCCGCGCACAGACTTCCGGCGCCAGCCCTTCGGGGCCGCCGACCATGAAGTTGACCGTGCGCGAGTCCAGGCGCCAGCGGTCCAGTTCCACCGCCAACTGCTCGGTGCTCCAGGGTTTGCCGTGCACTTCTAGGGTGACGATGCGCTCGTTGGGGCCGACCTTGGCCAACATGGCTTCGCCTTCCTGACGGATAAAGCGCGCCACATCGGCATTCTTGCCCCGGGTGTTGAGCGGTATCTCTACCAGTTCAAGAGACAGCTCAGCGGGCAGACGCTTGGCGTACTCGTGCCAGCCTTCTTCCACCCACTTGGGCATGCGTGAACCGACAGCAATCAGACGCAGGCGCACAGCCGTTCCTTATTCCTGGTCTTTGTTCAGCTTGTCGAAGTGCGCGTGGCCCACTTCCGGGCTGTGGTGCTTGCCATCGGCGGCACGGCTCTGCTCGGCGCCTTTCCACAGACGCTCCAGGTCGTAGAACTGGCGAGCGTTGGAAGTCATCATGTGAACGATCACGTCGTCCATGTCCAGCAGCACCCAGTCGCTGTCGCCCTTGCCTTCTTCACCCAGCGGCTTGACGCCTTGGGCTTTGACGGCTTCGCGGACTTTGTCGAGCATCGCGCCGATCTGACGGTTCGAGGTACCGGTGGCGATGATCATGTAGTCGGTGATGCTCTGCTTGTCGCGCACGTCCAGCACCTGGATGTCCTGGGCTTTCACGTCTTCCAGGGCAGCCACGGCCACTTTTACCAGCTCTTCGCCCGCCAGCTCAGGGCCGGTGTGGGCTTCAACTGGCAGCGGGGCGCTTTTGAACGTGCCTTTGCGCTTAACTTTGCTTACGTCTTTGTTCGTCATATAAAACTCGTTTTGCTCGTATGTTCGGGCGCTCGCTGTACGACTGTACGTACGTTCAAGCGCGCCTTTTCAGTTCGACGCACGGTAAAGCCCGTGCGCATCGATGTAGGCCAGGACCGCGTCAGGCACCAGGAAACGTACCGACTTCCCGCTGGCCAGCAGTTGACGGATCTGGGTGGCGGACACCGCAAGCGGGGTCTGCCAGACGAATGCAATATTCCCGTTCGGCCCGGTCAGGGCCAAGGGGTCACTTACCGACCGCGCGGCCAGCAGGTTGCGCAAGGCATCCGGCGGTTCGCTGTCGGCATCCGGGCGTTGCAAAACCAGGATGTGGCAATGCTGGAGGAGTTCCTCCCAGCGATGCCAAGAGGGCAGGCCGCAAAATGCGTCCCAGCCCAAAAGCAGAAACAACTGGTCATCCGCGGCCATTTCAGCGCGCATCACTTCCAGGGTATCGACAGTGTAGGACGGTTTATCACGCTTGAGCTCGTGGTCGTCCACCACCAACGGCGCAATGCCGTCCACTGCCAGGCGCACCATTTCCAGGCGCTGCTGCGGCGACACCTGCGGGGTATCGCGGTGCGGTGGCCGGGCGTTGGGCATCACCCGCAACTCATCCAGCGCGAGGGCATCCGCGACTTCCAGGGCACTGCGCAAATGGCCAATGTGCACGGGGTCGAAAGTACCGCCGAGCAGCCCGATGCGTTTACCCATCAAGTGCGCACATGACCGTCGCCGAACACCACGTACTTCTCGCTGGTCAGGCCTTCCAGACCCACCGGGCCGCGTGCGTGCAGCTTGTCGGTGGAGATACCGATCTCCGCCCCCAGGCCGTACTCGAAGCCGTCGGCAAAGCGCGTCGAGGCGTTGATCATCACCGAGGCAGAATCCACTTCGTTGAGGAAACGCCGGGCATCGCTGAAATGCTCGGAAACAATGGCGTCGGTGTGCTTGGAGCCGTAGGTGTTGATGTGTTCGATGGCCTCGACCAGGTCGTCGACAATCTTGATCGACAGGATCGGCGCCGTGTATTCGGTGTACCAGTCCAGTTCGGTGGCTTCGATCACGTCCGCGCCCAACAGCGCACGGGTGCGCTCACAGCCGCGCAGCTCCACGCCCTTGTCGCGGTAGATAGCCGCCAATGGAGGCAACACGCGCTCGGCAATGCCGGCGTGCACCAGCAGGGTTTCCATGGTGTTGCACGGGGCGTAGCGGTGAGTCTTGGCGTTGTCGGCGATGCGGATGGCCTTGTCGATATCGGCAGCGATGTCGATATACACGTGGCACACGCCGTCCAGGTGCTTGATCACCGGCACCTTGGCATCACGGCTGACGCGCTCGATCAGGCTCTTGCCACCGCGCGGCACGATCACGTCGACGAATTCCGGCATGGTGATCAGCGCGCCAACGGCGGCACGGTCAGTGGTCTCGACCACTTGCACCACTTCGGCCGGCAGTTCGGCCACGGCCAGGCCCTGCTGGATGCACGCGGCAATGGCACGGTTGGAATTAATGGCTTCGGAACCGCCACGCAGGATGGTGGCGTTGCCGGACTTGAGGCACAGGCTCGCGGCGTCGATGGTCACGTTCGGGCGCGACTCATAAATGATGCCGATCACACCCAGCGGCACGCGCATCTTGCCGACCTGGATGCCAGACGGCAGGTAACGCATATCACGGATTTCACCGATGGGGTCAGGCAGCTTGGCCACCTGACGCAGGCCTTCGATCATGTCGTCGATTCGTGCCGGGGTCAGCGCCAGGCGGTCCAGCAGGGCTGGCTCGAGGCCATTGGCGCGGCCGTTGGCCAGGTCTTGCTCGTTGGCGGCGGTGAGCTCGGAGCGCGAAGCATCCAGAGCGTCGGCGGCGGCCAGCAGGGCGCGGTTCTTCTGCGCGGTGCTCGCACGGGCGATCAACCGCGAGGCCTGACGGGCAGCGCGACCCAGGCGGGTCATGTAGTCAAGAACGGACTCAGTCATGGTCAGGGAGTCTTGGCAGGGAGGAAAGCGGCAGATTATAGCTGTGACGCCGCTCGACTGACAGCGGTGAGGGGCGGATGGTCGAAATGAACTGTAAAAACCTGGGCTTCAGCGGTAATTAAGGTGGGAGTTGTTATGATTCCGTCACATTTAGCCGTATTAACCCCAGACCGCCATGTCCAGTTTTACCCCCCGACTGCCCGCCAGCGCCCTGCCCGATAGCTTCTTCGACCGCGACGCGCAATTGCTCGCCCGGGATCTGCTCGGAAAAATCGTCCGCCATCGCGTAGGCGATCTCTGGCTTTCGGCGAGAATTATTGAAACCGAAGCGTATTACCTGGCCGAAAAAGGCAGCCACGCCTCCCTCGGCTACACAGAAAAGCGTAAGGCTTTGTTTCTGGATGGCGGTCACATCTATATGTACTACGCCCGCGGCGGCGATTCGCTGAACTTCAGCGCCCAGGGCCCGGGCAACGCCGTGCTGATCAAGTCGGCGTATCCGTGGGTCGATGAAACGTCCGGCCCGGCCAGTTTGGCGCAGATGCTGCTGAACAACCCCGATGCCAACGGCAGCCCGCGCCCGTCGCAAAAGCTGTGTGCCGGCCAGACGCTGCTGTGCAAGGCGCTGGGTTTGAAAGTGCCAATGTGGGACGCCAAGCGCTTCGACCAGGAGTTGCTCTACGTTGAAGACGTGGGCCAGACCCCGAGCCAGATCATCCAGACCACCCGCCTCGGTATTCCGAGCGGGCGCGATGAACAGCTGATGTACCGCTTCGTCGATGCTGGCTACGCGCCTTATTGCACCCGGAACCCGCTGCGCCGGGGCCAGGTCGAAGGCCGCGACTACTTTTTAATTTGATCACACGACCCGTAGGAGCCCGGCTTGCCGGCGATGGCGATATCACGGACGCCATCGCCGGCAAGCCGGGCTCCTACAGGGTGTACAACCTTGGATGGAGAGGATTGTATGGGCCAATGGCTCGATAGCATTACCGGTTGGCTGACCCTGAACCCCGAATGGCTGGCGGTGGCGGTCTTCATCGTCGCTTGCGTGGAGTGCCTGGCCATTGCCGGGCTGATCGTGCCAGGCACGGTATTGTTATTCGCCATTGCCGCCCTTGCCGGCAGCGGCGCGCTGTCCTTGAGCGAAACCCTGCTGCTGGGTTTCCTCGGCGGGTTGTTGGGTGATGCGGTTTCCTACTACCTGGGCCGACATTTCCACCAGAACATCCGGCGCCTGCCCGGCTTGCGCCACCACCCCGAATGGATGAACAGCGCCGAAACCTACTTCCACAAATACGGCATCGCCAGCCTGCTGGTCGGGCGCTTCATCGGCCCGCTGCGACCCATGTTGCCCATGGTGGCCGGCATGTGCGACATGCCCTTCCCCCGTTTCGCGGCGGTGAGCATCGTTGCGGCGGCGGGCTGGTCGGTGGCTTATCTGCTGCCGGGCTGGGCGACCGGCGCTGCGTTTCGCCTGCCGTTGCCCGAGGGTTTCTGGCCCGAGGCCGGCATCGTTGCGGCCTGTATCGCGGTGGTAGTGGGACTGAGCCTGAACAGCAGCCTGCGCGGCCATCGCCGCGCCACGCTGTGGATTGGCTGCGCCAGCCTCGCCATGTTGATCACCCTGTTTATCGGCTACCCCCACCTCAATGATTTCGACCAGGGCCTGAGCGCCCTGGTGCAAGAACACCGCAGCCCCTGGCTGGACGAAGTGATGGTGCGCATCACCCAGCTGGGTGAGTTCAAGAAGATGTTCGTGGCCAGCGCCGTATTCACCGGCCTGCTGCTACTGGCGCGGCAATGGCGCCATGCGCTGTTTGTCGGCGCGACCCTGGCCGGTTCAGCGCTGATCAACACCGGGACCAAGCTGTTTTTCGCCCGTGGCCGCCCAGAAATCCTCACCGACCCGCTGACCAGTTTCAGCATGCCCAGCGGTCACGCCTCCGGCGCGTTTGCGTTTTTCCTGGCGCTGGCCGTACTGGCCGGTCGCGGGCAACCCATCCGGCTGCGCCTGACCTGGATGCTGCTGGGCTGTATTCCGGCGGCCTTCATCGCACTGTCACGGGTGTACCTCGGCGCCCACTGGCCCACGGACATCCTGGCCGGCACGCTGCTGGCGATGACGGTGTGCGCGTTCAGCCTGGGCGTGAGCCAGTATCGAAGCCCGCTGCCGGCCCTGTCGCAAAAAACCTGGTGGCTGCTGTTGCCGACACTGGTCGCCGTGATGGGGGTCATCGCGTTTACCGGCACGCCCCACGCCCTGCTGCGTTATGCCTATTAAGTAAACAGCTCGCCCTGCAGTTCATCGAGCAGCATCTGGATCGCATCCAGGCGCTGCTGTGGGTCATCGAGTTGCAGCAGGTCGATCTTGTCGGCCTCGGTGAACGGCAGCAGATACGCCAACTGATTGCCCAAGGCTTGCTGCCCGTCGGCATGGGCGTCCATGTCCAACGAGGCCACCATCGGGTGCTCCGCCAGGGCCTGGAGCAACGCCAGCAGGTCGGCGTCCTCTTCTTCCAGCGGCTGGTCCGGCAGTTCTTCGAGCCATTGCACCTCGGCGACCAGCAGTTGGTCCTTCTGCACGCCGGCGTCGCGCACACGAAAACGCCGCCCGCCTTCGACACGAATGCCCAGCAGGCCGTTGTCCTGTTGCTTGAAATCACGGATCAGCGCTTCGCAGCCGATCAGCGCGTAACCATCCGGGGCCGTGCCCACTTCGTTGCCGTCGAGGATGCACACCACGCCGAAGCTTTCGCCCTTTTTCATGCAGCGCGCGACCATGTCCAGGTAGCGCGCTTCGAACAGTTGCAGGTCGAGGGTGCAACCCGGGAACAGCACGGTGTTGAGCGGGAACAGCGCCAGACTCATAAAGGTTTCCTTCAAACCCGGATTAAACGATCACCGACACAGCCAACGGCAGGAACACCGCCGTGGCCACGCCCATCAGACTCATCGCCAGCGCGGCAAAGGCGCCGCATTCTTCACTCTCTTGCAGGGCCACCGAGGTGCCGACGGCGTGGGCCGTCATGCCCAGCGCCATGCCGCGCGCCTCAGGGCTGTGCACGCCCAGGCGCGACAGGTAGGCCGGGCCGATCATCGCACCGATCACGCCGGTGATCAGCACAAACACCGCCGCCAACGCAGCCACGCCGCCGATCTGCTCGGCCACCAGCATGGCAATCGGCGAGGTGACCGACTTGGGCGCCATGGTCATCAACATCATGTGTTCGGCGCCAAACCACCAGCCCAGCAGCACACACAGCCCGGTGGCCAACACCCCGCCTACCACCAGCGTAGTAAAAATCGGCCAGAACAATTGACGAATGCGCCGCAGGTTCAAGTAAAGCGGCACGGCCAGGGCCACGGTCGCGGGGCCCAGCAGGATGCCCATGATCTCGGTGCTCTTGCGGTACTCGGCGTACGTCAGGCCACAACTGACCAGCACGCCGATCACCAGCAGCATGGACACCAGCACCGGCTGCAGGAAGATCCAGCGGGTTTTCTCAAACGCCGCCAGCACCAGTTGATAGGCGCCCAGGGTGATGCCGATGCCGAACAAGGGGTGATGAATCACGGCGGTCCACGCGCCCTGCCAGTCGAAGATCATTGATCCTTCTCCTTGCGCTTGACCATCCGCTGCATCAGCACGCCGACAAAGCCCATGGCGATCACCAGCGACAGCACCAGCGCACCGACGATGGCCCAGAAGTCAGCCGCGATGTCCGTGGCGTACACCATCACCCCGACCGCAGGTGGCACCAGCAGCAACGGCAGATAACGCAGCAGGCTGCTGGCCGCCAGGCTCAGGGGCTCACCGACTTCGCCCTTCCAGATCAGAAAGCCCAGCATCAGCAGCAGCCCGATAATCGGCCCCGGCAAGATGGGCAACAGCAAATGGTTGATCGCCGTGCCGATCAATTGAAACAGCACCAGCCAGGTCAGGCCACGTGGCAGCATCCGTTCTTCCCCCTCGAAACGTCCCGGCATTATAAGCACGCCCGCCCTATGCTCAGGCATTCGCCAAAAGCATGGTGGCTTGACCGGGCGGGGTGCCCATGATGATCTAAGATGGATTTCGCACACCTATAAAAACCGATGAACCAAGGAGAGTCGCAATGCCCTATGTACCTGTAGCGCAGCTCAAAGATTATGTCGGCAAGGAACTGGGACGTTCCGAATGGCTCACCATCGACCAGGCCCGTATCAACCTGTTCGCAGAAGCCACTGGCGATCATCAGTTCATCCACGTCGACCCGGTCAAGGCCGCGCAAACGCCGTTTGGCAGCACCATCGCCCACGGTTTCCTGTCGCTGTCGCTGATGCCCAAGCTGATGGAAGACATCCTGATCATGCCCGAAGGCCTGAAGATGGCGGTCAACTATGGCCTGGACAGCGTGCGTTTCATCCAACCCGTGAAAGTCAATTCCAAGGTCCGCCTGAACGTCACGCTCACTGACGTCACCGAGAAAAAGCCTGGCCAATGGCTGTTCAAGGCCACCGCCACCCTGGAAATCGAAGGCCAGGAAAAACCGGCTTACATCGCAGAGTCGTTGTCACTCTGCTTCGTGTAACGCCCAGCCCCCCGTAGGAGCTGGCTTGCCAGCGATAAACGCAGCGACGCTGCATCGCCGGCAAGCCGGCTTCTACAGGTGAGTGGCGGGGCAAAATCCTCGCCACAATGTATGTAAATTTATGTATGAATCTCGCAGCTGCGGCATACTCGGCGCTCAATTATCCGGATCCCGCTATGCGCCCACTCGCTCCTCTTGCCCTTGCCCTGTTGCTCACCGCTTGCGGAGACGGCGAATCGCTGTTGCCGCCCGATGCGCGCCTGCCCGACGGCGGCCGCTACCGGGGCGATGTGGTCAACGGTTTGCTGCAAGGCCAGGGCCGGGTGGACTACCCCAACGGCAGTTGGTACGCCGGCCAGTTCGACAAGGGCCAGTGGCACGGCCAGGGCGAATGGCATGGCAGCAACGGCGAGGTCTATAAAGGCCAGTTCCAGCAAGGCCTGTTCGACGGCCAGGGCAGCCTGACCACTTCGGGCAGCAGCTATGTGGGCGGCTTCAAGAACGGTCGACGCAATGGCGAAGGCACCCTCAAGGAAGGGGCGATGACCTATCGCGGCGAGTTCAAGGACGACCAGTATTCCGGCCTCGGCCGCCTGGAGCTGGCCGACGGCAGCCAGTACCAGGGCCAGTTCGCCCACGGCAAGCCCAATGGCGAAGGCCAGCGCAATGACGACAGCGGCAATCAGTTCAGCGGCCACTTCGTCGATGGCCAGCTTGAAGGCAACGGCACGTTCAACAGCGCCGATGGCGACATCTATGTCGGCCAGTTCAAACAAAACCAGCTCAACGGCAAGGGCCGCTACGAAAACGCCGACGGCGACGTGTGGATCGGCCAGTTCAAGGAAGGCGCCCTCAGCGGCAAAGGCGAGTTGATTGGCATCGACGGCAGCCACTATGTCGGCCAATTCAGCGATTGGCGCTTTACCGGCGAAGGCCGCTTGAACCTCACCGATGGCAGCTTCTATATCGGCGGTTTCGACAGCGACAGCTACCAAGGCAAGGGCACCCTGGTGCTCACCGATGGCACGGTGCAAGCCGGCACCTGGGTCAATGGCATGCGCGTGAGGGACGCCGACGGCAAGTTGCTGCCCGACCCGCTGGAAACCGGAATACTGGCTCAAGGCCGCTTGCTCGATGCTGCCCTTGCCGCCGTGCCGCCGTCCACCCCCGCCGTAGAGCTGTACACCCTGGTGTTGGCCGGTGATGGCAAACAGAGCGTGTTCCTGCGCGAAGCCGATTACGTCAGCAACATGCTCGCCACCCGTTTTGGTGCGCGTGGGCAGATTCGCCTGGTCAACCACCGCGACCATATCGCCGACCGCCCCCTCGCTACCCGCGAAAGCCTGCGCCGCGCCGTGCAAACCCTGGCCGAACGCACCGGCCCGGAAGACCTGGTGTTCATCTACATGACCAGCCATGGCACCCACGAACACGAGCTGGTGCTGGACCAACCGCGCATGGAGCTGGCCGACCTGCCCGCCGATGAGCTGGCCGCCGTGCTCGCGCCGTTGAAGAACCGCGACAAGATCATCGTGATTTCCGCCTGCTATTCCGGCGGTTTCATCCCGGCGCTCAAAGACGAGCGCACCCTGATCATGACCGCCTCCCGCGCCGACCGCGTGTCCTTCGGCTGCTCCGAAGAGGCAGACTTCACCTACTTCGGCGACGCCCTCTTCGCCCAAGCCTTCAACCAGACCGACGACTTGCAGCAAGCCTTCAAGCTGGCGCAGCAGCACGTGGCCGAACGCGAACAGGCGGACAACTTCGAAGCCTCCGAGCCGCAGATCTGGGCCCCCAAGGGCGTGATCGCCCACTGGCAACTTTTACGCAAACAGCAGGCACGAAAGGCGCTCGAAAGCGTCTCAATGAATAGCAAGGAAGCCAAAGGCAACTAAGCTGAACTGTGTAACAAGGGGGAAACACCATGTACCTGACACCTCAGCATATCCTGCTCGCTGGCGCCTCCGGCCTGACCGGCGAACACCTGCTCGACCGCCTGCTCAACGAACCCACGGTGACCCGCGTACTGGCACCAAGCCGCAAGCCACTGGCCGAACACCCGCACCTGGAAAACCCGGTGGGCGACCCGGCGGTGTTCCTGCCGCAACTGAGCGGCCGCGTGGACATTGCCTTCTGCTGCCTGGGCACCACCATCAAACAAGCGGGCTCTGAAGCAGCGTTTCGCGCCGTGGACCTGGACATGGTCGTGGCCTTCGCCAAGCGTGCACGGGAAATGGGCGCACGCCACCTGATCGTGATCAGCGCGATTGGCGCCGATCCGAAATCCTCGATCTTCTACAACCGGGTCAAGGGTGAAATGGAACAGGCGCTGAAGGCGCAAGACTGGCCGCAACTGACCATCGTGCGGCCTTCGCTGCTGCTGGGCGAGCGGTTGGAGCCGCGTCTGGCCGAGCAACTGGCCGGGCCGTTGTCCAAGCTGATCCCCGGCAAATACCGCGGCATCGAAGTGTGCGAACTGGCCCGGGCCATGTGGCGCCTGGCACTGGAAGAACAGGACGGGGTGCGGGTGGTGGAGTCGGATGAGTTGCGTAAGCTCGGCAAATAATCCTTTGTTGGCTGGACTGGCGCTATCGCTGGCAAGCCACCTCCTACAGGGGAATGCATTCCAATTGTAGGAGCCGGCTTGCCGGCGATGGGGCCCTAAAGCCCGCCCGTAGCGTTAAACCCCACCCCCAACACCGTCAACACCGACAGCGGCAACAGCAGCGTGTCGAGCAACGCGCTGGCTGGCAGGTCGACATGGGGATAGCTCGGCGCCTCGGCGCCGAAGCGGTCTTTGGCGCAGCAGCCGCCGTTGATCGCATACAAGTCGAGCCGCGTACCGGCATACACCACGGGTGCACCAGGTTGCGCGGCGTCCAGCGTGCGAGCGGTCGCGCAGCCGGCGAGTTGCAGCGCCAGCAGTACCATCAAGAGTTTATTCATCGCTGCTCAAATGGTGTTCGCCCCAACGTGGCAGCATGTCCTGAGGGATGTTCAGCAGGTTGAGAATGCGCGCCACCACAAAGTCCACCAGGTCATCGATGGTCTGCGGCTGGTGATAGAAGCCCGGCGATGCCGGCAAAATGGTCACGCCCATGTTCGACAGCTTGAGCATGTGCTCCAGGTGAATGCTCGAATACGGCGCCTCACGCGGCACCAGGATCAACTGGCGACGCTCCTTGAGGGTCACGTCCGCCGCGCGCTCGATCAGGTTGTTGCACGCACCGGTGGCGATCGCCGACAAGGTGCCGGTGGAACACGGTACCACCACCATCGCCGCCGGTGCGCCAGAGCCCGAGGCCACCGGCGACATCCAGTCTTCCTTGCCGTACACCCGGATCTGCCCCGCCGCCGCACCGGTGTACTCGGTGAGGAAGGCTTGCATCATCTGCACCTTGGCCGGCAGCGCGACGTCGGTCTCGGTGGCCAGTACCAACTGCGCGGCCTTGGAGATCAAAAAATGCACCTCGCGGTCTTCGCGCACCAGGCAATCGAGCAGGCGCAACCCATAAGGCGCGCCCGATGCGCCGGTCATCGCCAGGGTGACGCGTTCCGGGCCGCTCATTTCAGCGCCTCGGCCAACTTGCCATGCAGGCCGCCGAAGCCGCCGTTGCTCATGACCACTACGTGAGTGCCCGGCTTGGCCTGGCGCTTGACGTGTTCGATGATGCCTTCGATGGAATCACACACCGTGGACGGCACCGTACACCGCGCGGCAATGCCCGGCAGGTCCCAGCCGAGGTTGGCCGGTGCGTACCAGACGGCCTCGTTGGCATCGTTGACGCTTTCTGGCAAACCATCGCGGTGCGCGCCCAGTTTCATGGAGTTGGAACGCGGCTCGATGATCGCAATGATCGGCGCATCGCCCACCTGCTTGCGCAGGCCATCCAGGGTGGTGGCGATTGCCGTCGGGTGGTGGGCAAAGTCGTCGTAGATAGTAATGCCATTCACGTCGGCGACTTTTTCCATGCGGCGTTTCACGCTCTTGAAGGCGCTCAAGGCGGCGATGCCCATGGACGGCACAACGCCCACATGCCGTGCGGCCGCCAGGGTGACCAGGGCGTTGGCCACGTTGTGCTGGCCGGTCATGCCCCACTCGACAATGCCTTGGGGCTCGCCTTCAAACAGCACTTCGAACTTGGAGCCGTCGTCGCTGAGCAACTTGACCTGCCACTGCCCGCCCGCGCCGGTGGTTTGCACCGGGGTCCAGCAGCCCATCTCGATCACCCGCTGCAAGGCGGGCTCGGTGGTCGGGTGGATCACCAGGCCTTCGCTTGGAATGGTGCGCACCAGGTGGTGGAACTGCCGCTCGATGGCCGGCAGATCGGGGAAGATGTCGGCGTGATCGAATTCCAGGTTGTTCAGGATCGCCGTGCGCGGGCGGTAGTGAACGAACTTGGAGCGCTTGTCGAAGAAGGCACTGTCGTATTCATCCGCTTCGATCACAAAAAACGGCGTGTCGCCCAGGCGCGCCGAGACCGAGAAGTTCTGCGGCACGCCACCAATCAGGAAGCCCGGGCTCATGCCCGCATGCTCAAGCACCCAGGCCAGCATGCTGCTGGTGGTGGTCTTGCCATGGGTGCCGGCAACGGCGAGCACCCAACGGTCTTGCAGCACGTGGTCTGCCAGCCACTGCGGGCCAGACACATACGGCAAGCCTTTGTTGAGCACATACTCGACGGCTGGGTTGCCACGGGACATGGCATTCCCAATGACCACCAGGTCCGGCACCGGGTCGAACTGCGACGGGTCGTAACCTTGGGTCAGCTCAATGCCCTGGGCCTGCAACTGCGTGCTCATGGGCGGGTAGACATTGGCATCGGAGCCGGTGACGTGATGGCCCAGTTCTTTGGCCAGAACCGCCATCGAACCCATGAAAGTGCCGCAGATACCAAGAATATGAATGTGCATAGTCGACCTCGTAAAACATCGAGGCAGGTTAGCGCAGGGAGGGGGAAATCGCACTCTTTAGGTGAGCCGCCCCCTCTATGCGACGGCCTGTTTATGCCGAGCCGACACCTGCGTCAACGCACCACGTATGGCAGCTATTTTTTTCTCAATGGTGTTCAATCGATCCGCAACACCCCCGTCGCCCTGACTGACGGAGCCTTCGTGTGTGTACGGTTTGAAAAAAACCTCATAAGCCTGTGCAAGATCAATCGTGAGTTCCTCGAGCAACGCCAGGAAAGCCTCCAACTGGTTGACGACCTGCTGCGGCTCGCTGGACCATTTCGGGATGTCCACCACAGCACCCGGCGCCAATTGCAACGATAACTTACCCAACTCATTGGCGCCCCGCGTTGCAGCGTCGAGGCGAACTCGAAGGGCAGGATCAACGGGTTCAACTACCGGCCCCAGGTCCGCGACTTCTACGTCGCCGGGGTTAACACCGCCGTCAGGAGCAGCAGGACGCTCATAGTGTTTTTGAAGCGCTTTTTGCGTCGCAATGACAGCAGCCCCAATGCCAACATCGGTCACCGCCTCCATTGCCCACTGCTTGACCTGGCCGACAAAATCGGAAGAAGAGTACTGGGCAAAACCTTTCAATGGCGCGCCGTATGGCGTTTGAGTCGCAGGGTCGAAGGCATACCATTTTCCGTTGCGTTCCACGGCGGTGACGTGAACCGCATGGCTATTAGCGCCCAACGGCCTGTAGAGGCCCTCGGCAATCCCGCCTTTGTTGCCTAGTTGGGGAAGATCAAAACTGCGCCCACGCCCGCCAAGACGGCTTATTTTTTTAAAGCCTGCTTTACCCAGTTTAAATACACCACGGCCCACGTCATAAATACCTGCTAGAGGGTTAAGCGCCTTCACACCGGCCTTGCCAACCCCCTTGATGAAGTTCAGCGTCGTGCCCAATCCGGCTCTGACACCCTGCTTGACGCCTTGGACCCCGCCTTTTAGCCCCGGAATAAAAAAGCCAAACACATCCAGCACCACATTGAAAAAACCTTCAGCGGGCCTGCCATTAATAAAACTTTCAACCGCATTGTAGAAAGGAATCAGTCCTAAAAAGAACGCATTGACGGCCTTTGAACGCGCGCTTTCCCGCTCTTGCTCTGTGCTGCCATTGGCCGTTGCTTTCGCCTCATCCAAACCTCGCGTGAAATAAGCACCGACAGCGGCTGACAGTTCATCGGTTTTAGGCGAAAAAAAAGTCGGCGGCGGGGAGGGATGCTCTCCGGGTATACCGGCCTCCAACGATTTGGAGGGGTAGATACGATAGGCGGAAAAGTCCACCGGATCGTTTTTCGGCGATGCACTACCGACTGTCTGCCACAGGATAGTGACCGGCGGTTCTTTACCGCCCGGCGAATCAGGCAGCGACATGGAGAAGTACAAACGAGAGCCTGGAAACTGCAGGCCAGGCCTGGAAGGGTCGGCGTCCTTGATGATTCGGCCCTGCGCCGGTGAATACAGATAATGACAAACCTTCCCATCACGTTCAGCCCTGATAAGTACTGCACCGCTGCCTATATACGCTTGAATTTTATGATCGGTGCTGACAGGGCCCTGATTGGCACTGGGCGTCTGGAGGTTGAATGTCGTGACCTTGCCGTACTCAATCAGCCGCCGGTCTTCGAGCGCAAGCAATGAGAGTTGATACTTGAACTGCGCGGCAAAACCATCTTTGAGCCCTTGGGTGTATTTGTCGAAGCTTTCATCAAACTGCTGTTTGATGTTTGGCAACTTCGGAAAACCCAGATTCACTTTGACGGTATTGAAGTCAGGGTCGCTGGATATCCAGAAGTGATTACCCAGGTCGCCTGACATGTAAATGTCCAGCAGCGAATAGGCTTTTCGGCCGGGCGACCCCGGCGGGATATTCCCCAGCAGCTTCTGCTCAAAAAAAGCTTCATTTTCGACGCCATACACGCGCCGCAGCTCAACGAGCGCCAACTCTCGCCGGGTTGGCATCGGCGTCGACAATGCATCAACGGAATCAGCCAAGGTCTTATGCTGTGCTTGCATGGCCTTCAACGCGCTTTCGACTTCTTCGGGGGTGTACGCATCATCGTTTTTTTCAACTATGACGCCGTTGGCAATACCCCAGTCGATAACGGCCGTCATCTGAGCGAGTTGTTGTTGACGCTTTTCAAACTCAGAAACAGGCGCTATCTCATCGAGGTTCATGATCTGCGCATAGGTCTTCGCATGCGTTGATCCCGGGTGACTCGCCTCTTGGCGAGCCACCGCTGCACTGAAGGAGGCCCATTGGTGGGAACCATACACCAGCGACGAGGGCAGGTCCTTCACCAGAAACTCGGGGGCGGAAACCGACAACAGTTGAAAAGCGATGATTTTGGCATTGGCATCGCCGAAGCGGGTGGCCAGGTGCGCTTCAAAACGCGTGACCATTTGCGCAGCGCTGTAACCCCAGTTACCTGGCTGACGCAACGCGTACCCAGCCAGATTATTACGCTCCAGGCCTCCTGCCGAATCCACATCCAACAATAGCGCGCTAAGCAGTACTTCCTGCAGGCTGGTGGCCGTGGGTACTGCGTCGATGCTGTCCTGGAGTAACCTGGCCAACGCAAGGCCTTCTGGAGAATCGAGAATGGCTTTAAGGGTTTTTTCAGGTTCATCCTTACCAGACCGTAAAGGCTCAGGAAGGGTAAGCCGCAAGCATTCGATTAGACTCGGCACACCGCTGGCATCATCGGTGTTTGCTTTGGGTTGAGCGGCTTTCCAAGTGGCAACTACCTGGCGTAATTTGGCCTGGGCGTCAGCCGCCAAAGGGACGTCTTTAGTTAGCAGCCCGCCATAATCAGCCACGTGTGGAGATGAAGAAGACGCCGCACTGCGTCGATAGCGTGAAGGTGGGAAAGCTGTGGATATATTTGGAGGAGTTGCACTGTTAGACTTATTATCTATCGGCGATTCAGACTGAGGGTAGAACAATATAAAACGTGATGAACTCAAATGATTGGAAATCATTGCAACACCCCGAAAGCTATTGCGCGTTACCGGGCAATCTTTCAGAAAAGCCTGTCACAGATACTCCATTCAGCGCCAGGCTTATTACCAATATCCGTCGACTACCCCCTATCGACATTGAGAATTAACATGCACTGCAAAAGCCAACTATGAAATTTGGCACTGACCCGCTCACTGTTTAGTCACGGATTTTTCCATTTTCAGCAAAATATCAGCTTGTGCCTTATTCACCTTTGCTATTCGCTCTTCGAGTGTAGCCATACGACTTTCCAGCCCATCAAGGCCTTGGGCAGCCGGTTGAGCAGCCAGATGAGGCTTGAAGAAAACCTCATATTGATCGGAAACTTCCTTCGTATGTTGTTCAGCGAAGTCCAACAGATTCTCAAGTTGGCTCATGCGTTCAAGCGGGTCTTTCGACCAATTTTGACTCGGCACATAACCCGTTTCGGTATCCCCAAACTTGAGCACCATCGACTGATTCGCCAACGTGAACGCCTGGATCTGAGCATCATCCATTCTTGCGTAGAGCTTATTGAGTTCTGGGGCCGCCGGCGCCTCTGGACGTTCGACCGATGACTTACCGATCGGCGTCGGAGGAATCATGGGTTGAGGCAGATACGACGCCTTGATTTGTTCGGAAGCCGCCGTAGACCCGGCATATGCCCCAATGTTAATTGGCGCAGACACTACCCCCGTTATCCCGGCACTGATCGCCGCATCGCGCGCAGTACGCGCCGCAGATGGCGACGATGGAATCACGCCCGACTTGACCATTTTTTCGGCATTCATCATCCGGGTCGTGGCTTCCGCAATCGTCATTTTAGGCGTAGCCGCGGGCGCTGGGACCTTGTTCTTCCAATCGAGAATCTTTTGGTTGATTTTGGGCGAAAGCAGTTGCTCATGAGGTTCGTTATTGCCCTTGACCGCACTGGCCTGATCCCTTGCTACCTTGCCGTTCTTATCGAGCGGTCTTCCAGTGCCATCAATCAGAAAGCCTTCTCGATTGACACGCTTTCCGTCCTTATCGACCAAGTGCCCCTGAGCGTTGACCAAGCGGCCCGAGTGATTGACCAAGCGGCCTTGGGTATCGACGAGATGATTGTTCTCATTGATAAGTTTTCCTTGGGTATTTATCAATCGCCCCTTTTCATCGATCAGACGGCCCTTATTACCGATTGCCTGACCGCTGTTATTAACCCGCTGCCCCTGCTCATTAATCCGCTGGTTATTCGAATTAATCAGAAACCCTTGTTTGTTAACCGCCTGCCCTTTGTCATTGAGCAACTGACCCTGCTTATTGACCAGGAGCCCTTGCTTATTATAATAACTGCCTGAAGGCGCGTAATGCGGAATCGGTCTAGCCGGCGCCGGTATAGATTTAGGTACATGAACGGTAGGCGGTTTGATTCTCGGCATATAGTCACCTCATAATGAACGGGCATTAAACCCAACAGTGAAACCTCATGGCTTCTGTTCATTACGTGGTCACCAAAAACAAAACAGTTCCCTACAGCCTTTTGAAAAGCCCCCTCCACCCGAGTTTAAATACTGCCTTAAAGACCTCAGGGCACGCTCACATTAACTAGGCACTGCCGCACACCGTTTAATATTATATTTTCGCAATTTCCTATAAAGCGTATTACGACTGATACCCAGCGCTTGCGCCGTGTACGTCATATGCCAGTGCCGTTGCTCCAATGCTGTCAGCAACGTCTGGCGCTCGGCATTATCTAGGAGTGACTCGCTGGCGTGTTGAACAGGGGGGCATTGCACCATAGCGGGCAGATCCAACAACTCTATCCGCCCGTCATCGCTGAGTGCCACCAGTGTGCGCAATACCGTGCGCAACTGACGGACATTGCCCGGCCAGGCGAAGGCCAGCAATGCCTCGCGCGCTTCGGGCTCCACACTGATCGACTGATCTCCGGCCTCCTCCCCCAGCAGGAAGTCCAGCAGTTGCGACTTGTCACTGCGCTCGCGCAACGCCGGCAGGCCGATTTCCAGGCCGTTAAGCCGGTAATACAGGTCTTCGCGAAAGCTGCCGTCCCGTACGCGTTCATGCAAATTACGGTGCGTAGCGCTGATAATTCGGACATTCACGGCTTGAGGCTCGCCGCCGATGGGGACCACCAGGCGATCTTCCAGCACCCTTAATAGACGGGTCTGCAAAGCCAGTGGCATATCGCCAATTTCGTCAAGGAACAACGTGCCACCGTCGGCCTGTTGGAGCTTGCCGCGCATGCCATCCTTGAGGGCACCAGTAAAGCTGCCGCCACGATAGCCGAATAACTCGCTTTCGATCAGGCTTTCCGGGATGGCGGCGCAATTGAGCGCTACAAACGCTTTATTGGCGCGCTGACTGGCGTGGTGCACGGCCTTGGCGAAGGCTTCTTTACCGGAGCCGGTTTCGCCATTGATGAGCAGTGGCACATCACGCTCAAACACCCGCAGCGCTTTGCGAAAGTCATTTTGCAGCGCCGGATCGCCCAGGCAAATGCCGGACAACTGAGGCGGCGCCGGTTTGGCCATGATGGGGGCAGGCACGCTGCGCGGCTGACCGCGCAATGCGGCGAACAATGGCCGTCCATCGCGGGTGCGCAGAGGCCAACTGGCCGTGGCATTGGCGCTGGCGCGGCCGAGCAATTGGTCCAGGGAGCAGTCGAAAAACGCTTCCACCGGTTGCCCCAGCAAACCGCCGCGCAGTTGCCCCAGCAGGTTCAGGGCGCTCTGGTTTACCGCGCAGATCCGCCCTTCGCCGTCGAACGCCAGCAACCCTTCGCTGAACAACCCGACCGACTCGGCCTGCAGGTGAAAACGCAGCAGCCAGTGGTTTTCGAAGTGACGCAGGAAGTAGCAGCTCTCAATCATCTTCGCCGACAGGTTCACCAGTGCCATGGTATGGAACTGGCTCTGGCGCGACACCGCCTCGCGGGCCGAGGACACATCCAGCACGGCCAGCAATTCGCCATGGGGGTCGAACACCGGGCTGGCCGAACAGGTCAAGCCAGTATGTCGTCCGCGAAAATGCTCATCACGGTGAATGGTCAGGGACTGGCGTTCCACCAGGCAGGTGCCGATGCCGTTGGTGCCCTCGCACGCCTCGCTCCAATCGGCGCCCAGCCACAGCCCGGCGCGCTCGAAGATCTTGCGCTCGGACGGCGCGGTGACACAGTTGAGGATCACACCCCGCGCATCGGTCAGCAACACCGCATGGCCAGCACCCGAGAGTTGCTGGTGCAGGCTGTTCATCTCACTGCCGGCGATGTGCAGCACCTGTTGCAGGCGCTCGCGGCTTTCCAGCAGGCGGCCATGCTCAAGCACGGTGGGGGCAATGGTTTGCGCAGGGTCGAGGTGGTAGTCCTCCAGGCAACGCAGCCAGGACCGGGCAATAGAGGGATCGCTGGACGGGTCGCGACCATGGGCCACAGTGAGGACTTGCTGGGCATGGCGACTGAAATGATCGTTGTGCATTTCTTATTATTCTCCCTGCGTGAGAACCCCCAGCATCCCCCAGGCCTTGAGCCAATGCAATCCCGGATGGACTCACCGGTCACGGGCTGTACCGAAGGTGGCACAAACTGTCACACCCGTTGTACCAGCCCTGCCACAGCAACCCTTTGCAACAAACCCTAACCTCTTGATTTACCTGGCCTGCAAAGCGGTGGCCCAACCTTTGCTCTACGCTTGATAACGCGCTCGTTGCGCTGCACTCCCAATAAACATAAGAGCCAGGAGATACCCACCATGCGTTACGCACACCCCGGTACTGAAGGCGCCATCGTTTCGTTCAAGGCCAAGTACGGCAACTACATCGGTGGCGAATTCGTTGCGCCGGTCGATGGCAACTATTTCACCAACACCTCGCCGGTCAACGGCAAGCCCATCGCAGAATTCCCGCGCTCCACGGCCAAAGACATCGACAAGGCGCTGGACGCCGCCCACGCCGCCGCCGACGCCTGGGGCAAGACCTCGGCCCAGGACCGCTCGCTGGTGCTGCTGAAAATCGCCGACCGCATCGAACAGAACCTCGAACTGCTGGCCATCACCGAAACCTGGGACAACGGCAAGGCCGTGCGTGAAACCCTCAACGCCGACATCCCGCTGGCCGCCGACCACTTCCGCTACTTCGCCGGTTGCATCCGCGCCCAGGAAGGCACCAGCGCCGAGATCAACGAACACACCGCCTCGTACCACTTCCACGAACCGCTGGGCGTGGTGGGCCAGATCATCCCGTGGAACTTCCCACTGCTGATGGCCGCCTGGAAACTCGCGCCGGCCCTGGCTGCGGGCAACTGCGTGGTGCTCAAGCCCGCCGAGCAAACCCCGCTGGGCATCAACGTGCTGCTGGAAGTAATCGGCGACCTGCTGCCACCGGGCGTGCTGAACGTGGTGCACGGTTTCGGTAAAGAAGCCGGCGAAGCCCTGGCCACCAGCAAGCGCATCGCCAAGATTGCCTTCACCGGCTCCACGCCGGTGGGCTCGCACATCATGCATGCGGCGGCCGAGAACATTATTCCGTCCACTGTTGAGCTGGGCGGCAAGTCGCCGAACATCTTCTTCGACGACATCATGAAGGCCGAGCCGTCCTTCATCGAGAAAGCCGCCGAAGGCCTGGTACTGGCGTTCTTCAACCAGGGCGAAGTGTGCACCTGCCCGTCCCGCGCGCTGGTACAGGAGTCGATCTACCCCGAGTTCATGAAAGTGGTCATGAAGAAGATCGAGTCGATCAAACGCGGCGACCCGCTGGACACCGACACCATGGTCGGCGCCCAGGCATCCGAGCAGCAATTCGACAAGATCCTGTCGTACCTGGAAATCGCCAAGGGCGAAGGCGCGCAACTGCTCACGGGTGGCAAGGTCGAGAAGCTCGAAGGCGACATGGCGGGCGGCTATTACATCCAGCCGACCCTGCTCAAGGGCACCAACGAAATGCGCGTATTCCAGGAAGAAATCTTCGGCCCAGTGGTGAGCATCACCACCTTCAAGGACGAAGCCGAAGCCCTGGCGATTGCCAACGACACCGAGTTCGGCCTGGGTGCCGGCGTGTGGACCCGCGACATCAACCGCGCCTACCGCATGGGCCGGGCGATCAAGGCGGGCCGCGTGTGGACCAACTGCTACCACCTGTACCCGGCGCATGCCGCGTTCGGGGGTTACAAGAAGTCCGGCGTGGGCCGTGAGACCCACAAGATGATGTTGGATCACTACCAGCAGACCAAGAACCTGCTGGTGAGCTACGACATTAATCCACTCGGGTTCTTCTAACCAATAACCCCTCCCACATTTGAAATGCAATCAAATGTGGGAGCTGGCTTGCCTGCGATTACGGTGGGCCAGTTGGCCATGCATTGGCTGACACTCCGCTATCGCAGGCAAGCCAGCTCCCACAGTTTTAGATCTTCATAAGTACTTGCAAAACGCATTCGGCACAAAGAGGCCGGAATAAAACAATAACAACGGACGGTACTTTCCCATGCCTAGCGAACCGACTGGATCTTCTGTCGACTTCGAAAAAGTTGACTCCCACTACTTCCAACAACGCGAACTTAAAAAAGGCGCCGCTGGCTGGGTGCTGCTGGTAGGCCTTGGCGTTGCCTACGTGATCTCCGGCGACTATGCCGGCTGGAACTTCGGCCTGGCCCAAGGCGGCTGGGGCGGGATGTTCCTTGCCACCTTGCTGATGGCCACCATGTACCTGTGCATGTGTTTTTCCCTGGCCGAACTGTCTTCCATGATTCCTACCGCCGGCGGCGGCTACGGCTTTGCCCGTAGCGCCTTTGGCCCCTGGGGCGGGTTCCTCACGGGCACCGCCATCCTGATCGAATACGCCATCGCCCCCGCCGCCATCGCGGTGTTTATCGGCGCGTACTGTGAGTCGCTGTTCGGTATCGGCGGCTGGATGATCTACCTGGCGTTCTACATCATCTTTATCGGCATCCACATCTTCGGCGTCGGTGAAGCCTTGAAGCTGATGTTTGTGATTACCGCCATTGCCGCCATCGCGTTGGGCGTGTTCCTGGTGTCGATGGTGCCGCACTTCAACGTGGCCAACCTGCTGGACATTCCAGTGACGGAGGCCAAGGGCGCCAGCACCTTCCTGCCGTTCGGTTATGTCGGCGTGTGGGCGGCGATTCCCTATGCCATCTGGTTTTTCCTCGCGGTAGAAGGCGTACCCCTGGCCGCCGAAGAAACCAAGAACCCCAAGCGCGACCTGCCCCGCGGCCTGATCGGCGCCATTGTGGTGCTAACCAGTTTTGCCCTGTTGATCCTAGTGATCGCACCGGGCGGCGCGGGCACCTATGCGCTGGTCAAATCGGGTAACCCGCTGGTGGAAGCGCTGGCCCTGTCCTACGGCGGTTCAACGTGGATGGGCGGCTTCGTCAACCTGGTGGGCCTGGCCGGCCTGATCGCCAGCTTTTTCTCGATTATCTACGCCTATTCGCGGCAGATCTTCGCATTGTCCCGCGCGGGCTACCTGCCGCGCAAACTGTCGCAGACCAACAAGAGCAAGGCGCCGGTACTGGCCCTGGTGATCCCCGGCATCATCGGTTTTGGCCTGTCGCTGACCGGCCAGGGCGACCTGCTGATTCTGGTGGCGGTGTTTGGCGCGACCATTTCCTACGTGCTGATGATGGCCGCGCACATCACCCTGCGTATCCGTCGCCCCAAAATGGAGCGCCCGTATCGCACGCCAGGCGGCATCTTTACCTCTGGCATCGCCTTGGTATTGGCCTGCGTGGCCGTGGTGGCGGGCTTTCTGGTGGACCCACGGGTGGTGATTGGCGCCGCGATCATCTATGGAGTATTAATTGCTTACTTTGCTTTCTACAGCCGGCATCACTTGGTAGCAGGCACGCCCGAAGAGGAATTCGCGGCGATCCAGGCCGCAGAGGCCGCCTTGCACTGAATGCCGAAAACCTCGACGCAGGCCGCTGCCTGCGTCGTCAAGGAGACACTGTATGGCAAGCTTTTCCCACGCGGTAAGCGCTCAAACCTACCGCTTCGACAGCCTCAAGGACGTGATGGCCAAGGCCAGCCCCGCACGTTCCGGGGACTTCCTGGCCGGCGTCGCCGCGCAGAACGACGGCGAGCGGGTGGCGGCGCAGATGGCGCTGGCGAATATCCCGCTCAAGCACTTCCTCGAAGAAGCGCTGATCCCTTATGAAAGCGACGAAGTCACTCGGCTGATCATCGATACCCACGATAAACAGGCATTTGCGGTGGTCAGCCACCTGACCGTCGGCGGCCTGCGCGACTGGCTGCTCAGCGACGCGGCCGACGAACATTCCCTACGCGCCTTGGCGCCCGGGCTGACACCGGAAATGGCCGCCGCCGTGTCCAAGATCATGCGCGTACAGGACCTGGTGCTGGTGGCGCAGAAGATCCGCGTGGTCACGCAGTTTCGCGGCACCCTGGGCCTGCGCGGGCGTTTATCCACGCGCCTGCAACCCAACCACCCGACGGACGAACCGGCCGGCATCGCCGCGAGCATCCTCGATGGCCTGCTGTACGGCAACGGCGACGCCATGATCGGCATCAACCCGGCCACCGACAGCATCGCCTCGATTTGCGCCATGCTGGAGATGCTCGACGCGATCATCCAGCGTTATGAGATCCCGACCCAGGCGTGCGTGCTGACCCACGTCACCACCTCGATTGAAGCGATCAACCGCGGCGTGCCGCTGGACCTGGTGTTTCAGTCGATTGCCGGCACTGAAGCGGCCAACGCCAGTTTTGGCATCAGCCTGAGCGTGCTGCAGGAAGGTTACGACGCGGGCTTGAGCCTCAAGCGCGGCACGCTGGGCCAGAATTTGATGTATTTCGAAACCGGCCAGGGCAGCGCCTTGTCGGCCAACGCGCACTTTGGCGTCGACCAGCAAACCTGCGAGACCCGCGCCTACGCGGTGGCCCGGCATTTCAAGCCGTTTCTGGTGAATACGGTCGTAGGCTTTATCGGCCCCGAGTACCTCTACAACGGCAAGCAGATTATCCGCGCAGGCCTTGAGGACCACTTCTGCGGCAAGTTGCTCGGCGTGCCGATGGGGTGCGACATCTGCTACACCAACCATGCCGAAGCCGACCAGGACGACATGGACACCTTGCTGACCCTGTTGGGGGTGGCCGGGATCAACTTCATCATGGGCATCCCGGGCTCCGATGACATCATGCTCAACTACCAGACCACCTCGTTCCACGACGCTCTATACGCCCGCCAAACATTGGGTTTAAAGCCGGCGCCGGAGTTTGAACAGTGGCTGGCCAAAATGGGCATTTTCACGCAAGCCGACGGTAAGGTGCAGTTTGGCAACAGCCTGCCACCGGCCTTCCGCCAAGCCTTGGCGCAACTGGGATGAAGGAGCCGCCCGTGCAACTCGACCTGCCTGACAACCCGTGGCTGGAACTGCGCCGCCTGACCCCGGCGCGCATTGCCCTGGGCCGCACCGGCACCAGCATTCCCACCAGCGCACAGCTGGACTTTCAGTTTGCCCACGCCCAGGCGCGGGACGCGGTGCATTTGCCCTTCGACCACGCCGGCCTCAGCAGCCAGTTGGCCGAGCGTGGGCGTGACAGCCTGTTGCTGCACAGTGCGGCCACTGACCGTCACATGTACCTGCAACGCCCGGACCTGGGGCGGAGCTTGAGCGATGAGTCGGCCCAGTTGCTGCGCGATCATGCGTCGGCCAATCCGGGCGGTGTGGACCTGGCGGTGGTGGTCGCCGATGGCCTGTCGGCACTGGCGGTGCATAAACACACCTTGCCGTTTCTGACACGTCTGGAGGAGCAGAGCAGCGCCGACGGTTGGTCCCTGTCGCCGGTCATCCTGGTTGAACAGGGCCGCGTGGCGGTGGCGGATGAAGTGGGCCAGCTGCTGGGAGCCAAGATGACCGTCATTCTAATCGGCGAACGGCCCGGGCTTAGTTCACCGGACAGCCTCGGCCTGTATTTCACCTATAACCCCAAGGTCGGCCTCACCGACGCCTACCGCAATTGCATCTCCAATGTGCGCCTGGAAGGCCTGAGCTACGGCATGGCCGCCCATCGCCTGCTTTACTTGATGCGAGAGGCGTGTCGTCGGCAGCTGTCGGGGGTCAATCTCAAGGACGAGGCGCAGGTTCAGACCATCGAATCGGATGATCCTGACCTGATGAAAGGCAATTTCCTGCTCAGTTCACCGGATGACTGATTGCTGCACGATTGCGCTTTTTCGCGCCATTAGGCAGCATCGAGTCACGGCCGCTTGTGTGGTCATCCCCCCTTTGGAAGTTGAGGCCTGGCATGCGGATTACTCAAGCGACCCTGGAACACCTGGACCTGTTGACCCCGCTGTTCGTCAAATACCGTGAGTTTTATGGTGCCCTGCCCTTTCCGGATTCGTCGCGGGCCTTTCTGGAAAAGCGCCTGCGCCGTAAGGAGTCGGTGATCTACCTGGCCCTGGCCGATGATGACGACAAGAAGCTGCTCGGCTTCTGCCAGTTGTACCCGAGCTATTCGTCGCTGTCGCTCAAGCGCGTGTGGATCCTCAACGACATCTACGTGGCCGAAGACGCCCGCCGCCAACTGGTGGCAGACAACCTGATGCGCACGGCGAAGAAGATGGCCAAGGAAACCCACGCGGTACGGCTGCGGGTGTCGACCAGCAGTGACAACGAAGTGGCGCAGAAGACGTACGAGTCAATCGGGTTTCGCGAGGACACGGAGTTCAAGAACTACGTGTTGCCGATTAGCGAAGACTAGGCCCAAACACCGCAAATCCCCTGGGCGAACTGGCTTTTGTAGGAGCTGGCTTGCCGGCGATAGCATCACCTCGGTCTCACCGATACACCGAAGTGCCTGCATCGCTGGCAAGCCAGCTCC
>NZ_JACAOY010000024.1 GCF_013385985.1 Pseudomonas sp. B6002
GAGCTGGCTTGCCAGCGATTGGCCGCCAGCGTCAACAAAACCTTTGGATCCAGCCCCAAAAAATACCGCCAATTCGCCTCTGAGCCCCTCTCGTCCCCCTCAAGCCTGTCATCCGTCAACTAACTATGCTCCATGCGCATCAGGGGGATAGGTGCGTGGCGGCGATTGTGATAACATCCGGCGGTTTCCAGGGTTGCCCCGAGGGGCTGCCTATAACGTGCAGATCCGTGTCATAACTCGTTGATTTGTCGTAAGTCGTTGTCAGGCACTTGCCGGCAGCGGCGAGCTTCGTTCGTCCCATATGGATGTGACGAGGTTTCACCCGAAAAAGGAATCAGGCTTCTCATGGGCGAACTGGCCAAAGAAATCCTCCCGGTCAATATCGAAGACGAGCTGAAACAGTCCTACCTCGACTACGCAATGAGCGTAATTGTCGGTCGGGCACTGCCTGATGCGCGCGATGGCTTGAAGCCCGTGCACCGGCGTGTGCTGTTCGCGATGAGCGAGCTGGGTAACGACTGGAACAAGCCGTACAAGAAATCTGCCCGTGTTGTCGGTGACGTGATCGGTAAGTATCACCCTCACGGCGACACTGCGGTGTACGACACCATCGTTCGGATGGCCCAGCCGTTTTCCCTGCGCTACCTGCTGGTAGACGGCCAGGGTAACTTCGGTTCGGTCGACGGCGACAACGCCGCGGCCATGCGATACACCGAAGTGCGCATGACCAAGCTGGCGCACGAGCTGCTGGCCGACCTGCACAAAGAAACCGTGGACTGGGTGCCGAACTACGACGGCACCGAAATGATCCCGGCCGTCATGCCGACCAAGATTCCCAACCTGCTGGTCAACGGCTCCAGCGGTATCGCCGTGGGCATGGCCACCAACATCCCGCCACACAACCTCGGTGAAGTCATCGACGGTTGCCTGGCTCTCATCGACAACCCTGAGCTGACCGTCGATGAGCTGATGCAATACATCCCCGGTCCGGACTTCCCGACCGCCGCGATCATCAACGGTCGTGCCGGCATCATCGAAGCCTACCGCACCGGTCGCGGTCGCATTTACATGCGCGCCCGCTCGATCATCGAAGACATCGACAAGGTCGGTGGCCGCCAGCAGATCGTCATCACCGAACTCCCTTACCAGCTGAACAAGGCGCGCCTGATCGAGAAGATCGCCGAGCTGGTTAAAGAGAAGAAGCTCGAAGGCATCACCGAACTGCGCGACGAGTCTGACAAAGACGGTATGCGCGTGGTGATCGAGCTGCGTCGTGGCGAAGTGCCTGAGGTGATCCTCAACAACCTCTACGCCCAGACCCAGCTGCAAAGCGTGTTTGGTATCAACGTGGTTGCCCTGATCGACGGTCGCCCGCGCATCCTGAACCTCAAGGATCTGCTCGAGGCCTTCGTGCGTCACCGTCGCGAAGTGGTCACCCGCCGTACCGTGTTCGAACTGCGCAAGGCCCGCGAACGCGGCCATATCCTGGAAGGCCAGGCAGTTGCGCTGTCGAACATCGACCCGGTGATCGCGCTGATCAAGGCCTCGCCAACGCCGTCGGAAGCCAAGGAAGCGCTGATCAGCACGCCTTGGGAATCCAGTGCCGTGGTGGCCATGGTTGAACGTGCCGGCGCTGATTCGTGCCGTCCAGAGACCCTGGACCCGCAATACGGCCTGCGTGAAGGCAAGTACTTCCTGTCGCCAGAGCAGGCCCAGGCCATCCTGGAACTGCGCCTGCACCGCCTGACCGGCCTGGAGCACGAGAAGCTGCTGGCCGAGTATCAGGAGATCCTCAACCAGATCGGCGAGTTGATCCGCATCCTCAGCAGCGCCGTGCGGCTGATGGAAGTGATCCGCGAAGAACTGGAAGTGATCCGTGCCGAATACGGCGACGTGCGCCGTACCGAAATCCTCGATGCGCGCCTCGACCTGACCCTGGGTGACATGATCCCGGAAGAAGAGCGTGTGGTGACCATCTCCCACGGTGGCTACGCCAAGACCCAGCCGCTGGCTGCGTACCAGGCCCAGCGTCGTGGTGGTAAAGGCAAGTCGGCTACCGGCGTCAAGGATGAGGACTACATCGCTCACCTGCTGGTCGCCAACAGCCACACCACGCTGCTGCTGTTCTCCAGCAAGGGCAAGGTGTACTGGCTGAAAACCTACGAAATCCCGGAAGCCTCCCGTGCCGCCCGTGGTCGCCCACTGGTCAACCTGCTGCCGCTGGACAGTGATGAGTACATCACCACCATGCTGCCGGTCGAGGAATACACCGAAGGTCACTTCATCTTCATGGCCACCGCCAAAGGCACCGTGAAGAAGACCCCGCTGGAATCCTTCAGCCGTCAACGCAGCGTGGGCCTGATCGCCCTGGAGCTGGACGAAGGCGACGTGTTGATCTCGGCTGCCATCACCGATGGCGAGCGTGAGGTCATGCTGTTCTCCGACGGTGGCAAGGTGACGCGCTTCAAGGAATCCGACGTTCGCGCCATGGGCCGTACTGCCCGCGGTGTGCGCGGCATGCGTCTGCCAGAAGGGCAGAAGCTGATTTCGATGCTGATTCCGGAAGAAGGCAGCCAGATCCTCACCGCTTCGGCGCGTGGGTATGGTAAGCGCACTGCCATCAGCGAGTTCCCGGAGTACAAGCGTGGCGGCCAGGGCGTCATCGCCATGGTCAGCAACGATCGCAACGGCCGTTTGGTCGGCGCGGTCCAGGTGCTCGATGGCGAGGAGATCATGCTGATTTCCGACCAGGGCACCCTGGTACGTACCCGTGTGGCCGAAGTGTCGAGCCTGGGCCGTAACACCCAGGGCGTGACGCTGATCAAGCTGGCCAGCGACGAGACGCTGGTAGGTCTGGAGCGTGTCCAGGAGCCATCGGAAGTCGAAGGCGATGAGCTGGAAGGCGAAGAAGGTGCGGTATTCGATGGCGAGGTGATCGCAGCAGGCGATGATAACGTCGACGAGCCAACCCTCGATGCTGCCGCAGACGAAGAAGAACCGCAGGAATAAGCGGACACACAGGGGGCGGATGAAGATTCGCCCCCTTGTTGTTTGTCCCCTTTGAAACATGTGGGAGCTGGCTTGCCTGCGATGGCATCACCGCGGTATCACTGAAATACCGAGGTGCCTGCATCGCAGGCAAGCCAGCTCCCACAACGGTCCGCTCCAATAAGAGCGTGTTGCCGAACATGATTGCAGCCCCACCAGATCAGAGTGAGATTGGATGTGAGCAAGAGAGCCTATAACTTCTGTGCCGGTCCCGCGGCGCTTCCTGAAGCAGTCCTGCAGCGTGCGCAGGGTGAACTCCTCGACTGGCATGGAAAAGGCCTCTCCGTGATGGAAATGAGCCATCGCAGCGATGAGTTTGTATCAATCGCCACCAAGGCTGAGCAGGATCTGCGCGACTTGCTGGACATCCCATCAAACTACAAAGTGCTGTTCCTGCAAGGCGGCGCCAGCCAGCAGTTCGCCCAGATCCCGCTGAACCTGCTGCCGGAAGACGGCACTGCCGACTACATCGACACCGGTATCTGGGGTCAGAAGGCCATTGAAGAGGCCTCCCGCTACGGCAACGTCAACGTGGCGGGCACTGCCAAGCCTTACGATTACTTCGCGATTCCAGGTCAGAACGAGTGGAAGTTGTCGAAGGATGCGGCCTACGTGCACTACGTCGCCAACGAAACCATCGGCGGCCTGGAGTTCGACTGGGTGCCGGAAGTCGGCGACGTTCCGTTGGTGTGCGACATGTCTTCGGACATTCTCTCGCGCCCGATCGACGTGTCGAAGTACGGCATGATCTACGCTGGCGCGCAGAAGAACATTGGCCCGAGCGGTATCCTGGTCAATATCATCCGTGAAGACCTGCTGGGTCGCGCGCGTTCGCTGTGCCCGACCATGCTCAACTACAAGGTCGCAGCTGATAACGGCTCGATGTACAACACTCCGCCGGCCTTCGCCTGGTACCTGTCCGGCCTGGTGTTCGAGTGGCTGAAAGAGCAGGGTGGTGTCGCCGCCATGGGCAAGCTGAACGAAGAGAAGAAGCGCGTCCTGTACGACTTCATCGACGCCAGCGGCCTGTACAGTAACCCGATCAACCTGACTGACCGCTCGTGGATGAACGTGCCGTTCCGTCTGGCTGACGACCGCCTCGACAAGCCGTTCCTGGTCGGTGCCGATGCGCGTGGTCTGTTGAACCTCAAGGGTCACCGTTCGGTCGGTGGCATGCGCGCCTCCATCTACAACGCCGTCGACATCCACGCGATCAATGCGCTGGTTGCCTACATGGCAGAGTTCGAAAAGGAACACGGCTAATGTCTGAGCAAGAACTCAAGGCTCTGCGCGTACGCATTGATAGCCTGGACGAGAAAGTCCTGGAGCTGATCAGTGAGCGCGCGCGGTGTGCCCAGGAAGTGGCGCGGGTCAAGATGGCGTCCCTGGCGGAAGGCGAAGTGCCGGTGTTCTACCGTCCCGAGCGTGAAGCCCAGGTGCTCAAGCGTGTGATGGAGCGCAACAAAGGCCCGCTGGGCAACGAAGAGATGGCGCGGTTGTTCCGCGAGATCATGTCCTCGTGCCTGGCCCTGGAGCAGCCGCTGAAAGTGGCTTACCTCGGCCCGGAAGGCACCTTCACCCAAGCCGCCGCGATGAAGCATTTCGGTCACGCCGTGATCAGCAAGCCGATGGCGGCGATTGACGAAGTGTTCCGTGAAGTCGCAGCCGGTGCGGTGAACTTTGGCGTGGTGCCGGTGGAGAACTCCACCGAAGGCGCGGTGAACCACACCCTCGACAGCTTCCTTGAGCACGACATGGTGATCTGCGGTGAGGTTGAGCTGCGTATTCACCACCACCTGCTGGTGGGCGAGAACACCAAGACCGACAGCATCAGTCGTATCTACTCCCACGCCCAGTCCCTGGCCCAGTGCCGCAAGTGGCTGGATGCGCATTACCCGAATGTCGAGCGCGTGGCAGTGTCCAGCAACGCCGAGGCAGCCAAGCGGGTCAAGGGTGAGTGGAATTCGGCGGCGATCGCCGGTGATATGGCGGCGGGCCTGTATGGCCTGACGCGCCTGGCCGAAAAGATCGAGGATCGCCCGGACAACTCCACGCGCTTCCTGATGATCGGCAGTCAGGAAGTGCCACCGACTGGCGATGACAAGACCTCCATCATTGTCTCCATGAGCAACAAGCCCGGCGCGCTGCATGAGCTGCTGGTGCCGTTCCACGATAACGGGATTGACCTGACGCGCATCGAGACTCGCCCTTCGCGCAGCGGTAAATGGACTTACGTGTTCTTTATCGACTTCATCGGCCATCACCGCGACCCACTGGTCAAGGGTGTGCTGGAGAAAATCAGTCAGGAAGCCGTGGCACTCAAGGTGCTGGGCTCTTACCCGAAAGCGGTTTTGTGAGGCTTTAACATGAGTGGCAACTTCCTCGCCCTGGCTCAGCCGGGCGTGCAACAGCTGTCGCCTTACGTCCCGGGCAAGCCTGTGGACGAATTGGCGCGTGAGTTGAATCTGGACCCGGCGAATATCGTCAAGCTGGCCAGTAACGAAAACCCGCTGGGCCCGAGCCCAAAAGTGTTGGCCGCTATCCGTGAAGAGCTGGCCGAACTGACCCGTTACCCGGATGGCAATGGCTTTGCGCTCAAGACCCTGTTGGCTGAAAAGTGCCGGGTCGAGCTGAACCAGGTCACCCTGGGCAATGGCTCCAACGACATCCTTGAGCTGGTCGGCCGTGCTTACCTGGCGCCGGGCTTGAATGCGGTGTTCAGCGAGCACGCGTTTGCGGTCTATCCGATCGTGACCCAGGCCGTGGGGGCCGACGCAAAGGTAGTTCCAGCCAAAGAGTGGGGGCATGACCTGCCGGCCATGCTGGCGGCGATCGATGCGCAAACCCGTGTGGTGTTCATCGCCAACCCGAACAACCCGACCGGCACCTGGTTCGATGCCCAGGCGTTGGACGACTTCCTGCAGGACGTACCTGAGCAGGTGCTGGTGGTGCTGGACGAGGCCTACATCGAATACGCCGAAGGCAGCGACCTGCCGGACGGCCTGGACTTCCTGGCGGCCTACCCGAACCTGCTGGTGTCGCGCACGTTTTCCAAGGCATACGGCCTGGCGTCGCTGCGGGTGGGCTACGGCCTGTCCACGGCGGTGGTTGCCGATGTGCTGAACCGCGTACGCCAGCCGTTCAACGTCAACAGCCTCGCCCTGGCGGCGGCCTGTGCGGCGGTGAAGGATGCCGAGTACTTGGAAGAAGGTCGCCGTATCAACGAAACCGGCATGCTGCAGTTGCAGGACGGCTTCCGTGAGTTGGGCCTGGGCTGGATTCCATCCAAGGGCAACTTCATCTGTGTTGACCTCGGCCAAGTGGCGGCTCCGGTATTCCAGGGCTTGCTGCGTGAAGGTGTGATCGTGCGTCCGACCGCTAACTACGGCATGCCGAATCACCTGCGTATCACCATCGGTCTGCCGGCAGAAAACGCCCGCTTCCTGGAGGCGTTGGCCAAGGTTCTGGCTCGTGGTTGATGTCACTGCATTGCAACCTGCTGTGCCTATGATCGGTCGCCTGGTGGTGGTCGGCCTGGGATTGATCGGCGGCTCCTTCGCCAAGGGCCTGCGTGAAAGCGGCCTGTGCCGCGAAGTGGTCGGTGTGGACCTGGACCCGCAATCGCGCAAGCTGGCGGTTGAGTTGGGGGTGGTGGATCGCTGTGAGGCAGACCTGGCGCTCGCGTGCCAGGGCGCTGATGTGATCCAGCTCGCCGTGCCGATCCTGGCCATGGAGAAGTTGCTGGCGTTGTTGGCTGGCATGGATCTCGGCCAGGCGATCTTCACGGATGTCGGGAGTGCCAAGGGCAATGTGGTGCGCGCCGCGCAACTGGCCTTTGGCGGCATGCCGGCGCGTTTCGTGCCGGGGCATCCGATTGCAGGCTCCGAGCAGAGCGGTGTGGAGGCGTCGAATGCGCAGCTGTTTCGCCGCCATAAAGTGATCCTGACACCGCTGGAGCAGACCGATCCGGCTGCGCTCGCGGTGGTGGATCGCCTGTGGCGCGAGTTGGGCGCGGATGTGGAGCACATGCAGGTCGAGCGTCACGACGAAGTGCTGGCGGCGACCAGTCATCTGCCGCACTTGCTGGCGTTTGGCTTGGTGGACTCGTTGGCCAAGCGCAACGAAAACCTGGAGATTTTCCGTTACGCCGCCGGTGGCTTCCGCGATTTTACGCGCATTGCCGGCAGCGATCCGGTGATGTGGCATGACATCTTCCTTGCTAACCGTGAGGCGGTGTTGCGTACCTTGGACACCTTCCGCAGTGATCTCGACGCCTTGCGCGACGCGGTTGATGCCGGGGATGGCCACCAATTATTGGGCGTGTTCACCCGTGCGCGGGTGGCGCGTGAGCATTTCAGCAAGATCCTGGCGCGCCGGGCCTACATGGAAACCGCAGTGAACGCCGATGAATTGACCTTTCTCGCCGAACCGGGTGGCCGCTTGAGCGGGCGCATCCGGGTGCCGGGCGACAAGTCGATCTCCCATCGGTCGATCATGCTGGGGTCGCTGGCTGAGGGTGTGACCGAGGTCGAAGGTTTCCTGGAGGGTGAAGATGCCCTGGCGACCTTGCAGGCGTTTCGCGACATGGGCGTGGTGATTGAAGGGCCACACCATGGGCGCGTGACTATTCATGGCGTGGGCTTGCATGGGCTGAAGGCGGCGCCGGGGCCGATTTATCTCGGTAACTCCGGTACGTCCATGCGTCTGCTGTCCGGCTTGTTGGCAGCGCAGCGCTTCGACAGCGTGCTGACCGGTGATGCTTCCTTGTCCAAGCGCCCGATGAGTCGCGTGGCCAAGCCATTGCGGGAAATGGGCGCGGTGATCGAAACCGGGCCGGAAGGGCGCCCGCCGCTGACCATTCGGGGCGGTCAGGTGTTGAAGGGCCTGAATTATGTGTTGCCGATGGCCAGTGCGCAGGTCAAATCCTGCGTGTTGCTGGCGGGGCTGTACGCTGAGGGCAAGACTTCAGTGACGGAGCCGGCGCCGACCCGTGACCATACCGAGCGTATGTTGCGTGGCTTTGGTTATCCGGTGGCGGTGGATGGCGCTACTGCGTCCGTAGAGTCCGGCCACGCGCTGACCGCTACCCATATTGAAGTGCCAGGGGATATTTCTTCCTCGGCGTTTTTCCTGGTGGCGGCTTCGATTGCCGAGGGCTCCGAGCTGTTGCTGGAGCATGTCGGCATCAACCCGACGCGTACCGGGGTGATCGACATCCTGCGGTTGATGGGGGCGGATATCACCTTGGAAAACCCGCGCGAAGTGGGCGGTGAGCCGGTGGCTGATCTGCGTGTGCGTGCCGCGGCGTTGAAGGGGATCGAGATTCCCGAAGCGTTGGTGCCGCTGGCGATCGATGAATTCCCGGTGCTGTTTGTGGCGGCGGCCTGTGCCGAAGGGCGTACCGTGCTGCGCGGTGCCGAGGAGTTGCGCGTCAAGGAGTCCGATCGCATCCAGGTGATGGCCGACGGTCTGCTGGCGCTGGGGGTCAAGTGTGAACCGACCTCTGATGGGATTATCATTGACGGTGGCCTGATGGGCGGTGGTGAAGTCCATGCCCATGGCGATCACCGGATTGCCATGGCGTTCAGCGTGGCTTCCCTGCGGGCGGCGGCGCCGATTCGTATCCGTGACTGCGCCAATGTTGCTACGTCTTTTCCGAACTTTCTTACACTGTGTGCCCACGTCGGCATCCGTGTTGCCCAAGAGGCTCAATTGTGAATATCAAAGCACCGGTGATTACCATCGACGGGCCAAGCGGCTCGGGCAAAGGCACGATCGCCGGCATCCTGGCCAAGCGCCTGGGCTGGTGCCTGCTGGATTCTGGCGCGCTCTATCGCCTGCTGGCGTTTGCTGCGCGCAACCATGGCGTCGACCTGACCAACGAAGAATCCCTGAAGCTGCTGGCGGCGCACCTTGATGTGCAGTTCGTCGGCGCGACGGAAGGTCATCCGCAACGCATCATCCTGGAAGGGGATGACGTGACCGATGACCTGCGTAACGAACAAGTCGGCTCCTGGGCTTCCCAGGTTGCCGCGCTGCCGGCCGTGCGCGATGCGCTGCTGCAGCGTCAGCGGGCTTTTCAGGAGCCGCCGGGCCTGGTGGCTGATGGGCGTGATATGGGAACCGTGGTGTTCCCGGACGCGCCGCTGAAGATTTTCCTGACCGCCAGCGCCGAGGAGCGGGCTCGCCGCCGCTACTTGCAGTTGAAGGGCAAAGTCGATGGTGTTAGTCTGTCGAGTCTGCTAGATGAGATCCGTGCACGCGATGAGCGTGATACCCAGCGCGCAGTAGCCCCGCTCAAGCCGGCGGCTGATGCCATACAGCTGGATTCTACGGAGCTGTCCATCGAGCAGGTGCTGGAACGCATCTTGAGCGAAATCGCCATTCGCGATATCGCCGGGTGATCAAGAAGGCCGCAGGGGACCAGTCATAGTCCTGCGGTGGCTTCTTTTAACTGAAACTGACCCACACCGTCTGGGGTGTGGAGATGGGCGTATTCTTCGCCCTTATCAACAGGAATTAAAATGAGCGAAAGCTTTGCGGAACTCTTTGAAGAAAGCCTAAAAACCCTGAACCTTCAGGCAGGCTCCATCATCACCGGTGTTATCGTTGATATCGATTACCAAGCTCGCTGGGTAACCGTTCACGCTGGTCTGAAGTCTGAAGCTCTGATCCCGCTGGAACAGTTCTACAACGATGCTGGTGACCTGACTATCAATGTCGGTGACGAAGTTCACGTTGCTCTGGACTCGGTTGAAGACGGTTTCGGTGAAACCAAGCTGTCCCGTGAAAAAGCCAAGCGCGCTGAATGCTGGATTGTTCTCGAAGCAGCCTTCGCAGCTGAAGAAGTGGTCAAGGGCGTTATCAACGGTAAGGTTAAAGGCGGCTTCACTGTCGACGTTAACGGCATCCGTGCGTTCCTGCCAGGTTCTTTGGTCGACGTTCGTCCTGTGCGCGACACCACGCACCTGGAAGGCAAAGAACTCGAATTCAAGGTCATCAAACTCGACCAGAAGCGCAACAACGTTGTCGTTTCCCGTCGCAGCGTCCTGGAAGCAGAGAACTCCGCCGAGCGTGAAGCTCTGCTGGAATCCCTGCAGGAAGGCCAACAAGTCAAAGGTATCGTCAAAAACCTCACCGACTACGGCGCATTCGTCGATCTGGGTGGCGTGGATGGCCTGCTGCACATTACCGACATGGCTTGGAAGCGTATCAAGCATCCTTCCGAAATCGTCAACGTTGGCGACGAGATCGATGTCAAGGTTCTGAAATACGATCGCGAGCGCAACCGTGTTTCCCTCGGCCTGAAGCAACTGGGTGAAGATCCATGGGTTGCTATCAAAGCCCGTTACCCAGAAAGCACTCGCGTAACTGCGCGTGTTACCAACCTGACTGACTACGGCTGCTTCGCTGAGCTGGAAGAAGGCGTTGAAGGTCTGGTACACGTTTCCGAAATGGACTGGACCAACAAGAACATCCACCCTTCGAAAGTCGTACAAGTCGGCGACGAAGTGGAAGTTATGGTTCTGGACATCGACGAAGAGCGTCGTCGTATCTCCCTGGGCATCAAGCAGTGCAAATCTAACCCATGGGAAGATTTCTCTGGCCAGTTCAACAAGGGCGATAAAATCTCCGGCACCATCAAGTCGATCACCGATTTCGGTATCTTCATTGGTCTGGACGGCGGCATCGACGGCCTGGTTCACCTGTCCGACATCTCCTGGAACGAAGTGGGCGAAGAAGCTGTTCGTCGCTTCAAGAAGGGCGACGAGCTGGACACCGTTATCCTGTCGGTTGACCCAGAGCGCGAGCGCATCTCCCTGGGTATCAAGCAACTGGAAAGCGATCCGTTCTCCGAGTACGTTCAAGAGAACGACAAAGGCGCAATCGTTAAGGGCACTGTGAAAGAAGTTGACGCTAAAGGCGCCATCATCACTCTGGCCGACGATATCGAAGCGACTCTGAAAGCCTCCGAAATCAGCCGTGACCGCGTTGAAGACGCGCGCAACGTTCTGAAAGAAGGCCAGGAAGTAGAAGCCAAGATCATCAGCGTTGATCGTAAGAGCCGCGTAATCCAGCTCTCCATCAAGTCGAAAGACGAAGTGGAAGAGAAAGAAGCTATCCAGAGCCTGAAATCGGCTCCGGAAGCTGCACAAGGCGAGACCACCATGGCCTCCCTGCTGCGCGAAGCAATGGCTAAGCAGAACTAAGTTCTGTAAAGCTGTAAAAAGGGCGACTTCGGTCGCCCTTTTTTGTGCCTAAAATTTGTTGAATCACCGCCCGAGAACCTTGAGCTATCGAGCGGGGTCAGATCTAACTATAGTCTTTGAAGAAATCGCTCTTGTGTCGCTGATTCAATAAGGATCTGAATGAATAGGCTTATAGTTGTATTCGCCATGATGTTGCTTGCAGGGTGCTCCGCTACCAGTGCCAAGACTCACGCCAGGCACGGTGTCAGTGGCATTGAGATCGACTGCTCGGGTCTCGGTTCCAATTGGGACAAGTGCGAGAAGCGCGCTGCCCGTGAGTGTAAGCAGCAGGGCTACAAGGTCATCACCAGGTCCAGTGATGCCAAGGACGATGAGGGTGATTACCTGTTTGGCTGGAATCCTGCGGGTGCGGTGACCCGGACGATGCTGGTGATGTGTAATTGAGTATGGAAGGCGCGTTTTATCGGTATGAATTGATCGTGCAGATAAGTTGGCGTGTGGGCTGTTCAAATTCATCAAGTCATGCTAAAACCTTCGAAGCGCTTTTCCTAGCTGCTTGAAAAAGAAGGGAAAAATATGACGAAGTCGGAGTTGATCGAACGAATTGTCACCCATCAAGGGCTGCTTTCATCCAAGGATGTTGAGCTGGCTATCAAGACCATGCTTGAGCAAATGTCCCAGTGCCTTGCGACTGGCGATCGGATTGAGATCCGTGGGTTTGGGAGTTTCTCGCTGCACTATCGCGCGCCACGTGTTGGGCGCAATCCCAAGACTGGGCAGTCGGTGAGTCTGGATGGGAAGTTTGTGCCTCATTTCAAGCCTGGGAAGGAATTGCGTGACCGGGTGAACGAAGACGAAGAAGAAGGCGTCTGAGTTTGTTTGGAACGGGAGAAGGTTATGCTTAGAGCCAGGCGCGTTTTTTATGTGGTGGCTGCTTTGTTCGTCGCTCTTTTTGTATTGGTTTTTGTGCTGGAAAACCAGCAGCGCGCTTCGTTGGCGTTTTTTGGCTGGTCGACAGCCGAATTTCCTGTTTCGGTGTTTGTGGCGTTTGCATTAATTCTTGGAATGCTTGTTGGGCCAGTGCTTACCCTGCTGGTGGGGCGCAGGAAGCCTCGTCCAAGAGGGTAGCCTGATCGGTATGTTCTGGCCTTGCTTGTAGGCTGAGCAATTATGGGTGTCCCGACACAGCCAGTGTATTTTCCCAGTCAAGGCCGATTCTGTCCTGATGTGTCAGTTAAAGCGTGTTGCTGCACCTTATTTATCTGTGTTCGCTTTTGACATTGAGAATGCAGCGCTTAAAATGGACACCATTTTAAAATCCATCACCTTTAACTGCACCACACAACGCTGATTTCAGGCCGTAGGCTAGCAAACTCTGACGATCTCCTTGAGTATCTTTTGCCGTTATGTAATTTCTACGGCGAGTAGATTGATTGGTTTGCAGGTTTTGAGGTGCTGGTCGGCTGCAAGCCTGTTGTGCAGTTCGCGTTGCTTTAGGAATCATTATGTTTAGCGGAAAAACACTTCTTATCACCGGTGGCACTGGCTCATTCGGCAACGCGGTACTAAAACGCTTCCTCGACAGCGACATCGCTGAAATCCGCATCTTCAGCCGCGACGAGAAGAAGCAGGATGACATGCGCAAGCGTTACGCTAACGCCAAGCTAAAGTTCTACATTGGTGATGTGCGTGATTATCAGAGCGTACTCAACGCCACCCGGGGTGTGGATTACATTTTTCACGCCGCGGCGCTCAAACAGGTTCCATCCTGCGAATTTCACCCGATGGAAGCGGTTAAAACGAACGTTATCGGTACCGAAAACGTTCTTGAGGCGGCAATCCAGAACGCAGTCAAACGTGTGGTGTGCTTGAGCACCGACAAGGCTGTTTACCCTATCAATGCCATGGGTATTTCCAAGGCAATGATGGAAAAGGTGATGGTGGCCAAGTCCCGCAATGTGGATGATAAAAAAACGGTCATCTGCGGCACCCGCTATGGCAACGTTATGGCTTCGCGTGGCTCAGTAATCCCGCTGTTTATCGAGCAAATTCGGGCAGGGCAGGCGCTGACTCTAACCGATCCGAACATGAGCCGGTTCATGATGACGCTCGCGGATGCTGTCGATCTGGTGTTGTATGCATTTGAGAACGGTCGCAATGGTGACCTGTTCGTTCAGAAGGCTCCAGCGGCGACGGTTGAGACACTAGCCAAAGCCTTGACTGCCATGGTTGGCAAACCGGAACATCCAATTCAAGTGATCGGCACGCGTCACGGCGAGAAGCTTTTTGAAGCGCTATTGAGTCGTGAGGAAATGGCTTGTGCTGAAGACAAGGGTGATTACTACCGTGTTCCACCTGATCTGCGCGACCTGAACTACTCAAAGTTTGTGGAGCAAGGTGAAGAGAAAATCTCCCGTACGGAAGACTACAACTCTCACAATACTGAGCGGTTGGATGTAGCCGGCATGCAGCGCCTCTTGCTCAAACTTGAGTTCATGCAGGCGATTCAGCGTGGCGAGCACGCTACACCCGAGGAGTGAGTGATGAAGGTATTGATCACCGGCGCCAATGGCTTTGTCGGTAAGAACCTGATCGCACACCTGAGAGAGCGTAAGGACGTAGAGATTGTCCCTTTTACTCGGGAAAACAGTATCGCGGAGTTGGCTCCATGTGTGGCTGCCTGTGATTTTGTATTTCACCTGGCCGGGGTCAATCGGCCACAATCCCCCGATGAATTCAAAGTAGGAAATACCGACCTGACGCTTGCACTTTGCCAGGCGATCAAGGCGACTGGTAAGCCCATTCCTGTGCTTTACACGTCGTCGACTCAGGCTGATCGGGATAACCCTTACGGTGTCAGCAAATTGGCAGCCGAACAGGCATTGCATGACCTGCATGACGTCCATGGTTCCAGAGTAGAAGTTTTGCGCTTGCCTAACGTTTTCGGTAAGTGGGCGCGACCCGATTACAACTCAGCTGTGGCAACCTTTTGCCACAACATTACCCGTGACTTGCCCATTCAAGTCAATGATCGAGCCGCTTCGATCAACTTGGTCTACATCGATGATGTCATTGATTGTTTTATCAAGGTGATGGACGCTGGGTCGTTCACCGACTCGGATGCTCAAGTGCAACCGGTCTACAGCATTACTGTAGGCGAGTTGGCGGATCAGTTATATGCATTCCGCGACAGTCGTGGCACGTTGATCAGTGAGCCTGTTGGCACGGGCCTCGTGCGTGCACTCTATTCGACTTATGTGAGTTACTTGCCGGTCGAACAGTTCACCTATGAGGTGCAAAAGCACGGCGATCCCCGTGGTGTTTTTGTCGAGATGCTGAAGACCAAGGACAGTGGCCAGTTTTCTTACTTCACTGCTCATCCTGGCATTACACGTGGCGGGCATTACCATCACAGTAAAACCGAGAAGTTCCTGGTAATCAAAGGCAAAGCCTGCTTCCGCTTTCGCCACATCGTGTCTGGCGAGTTCTACGAGTTGCACACAGATGGAGAGCGCCCGCAGGTTGTGGAAACAGTGCCGGGGTGGACGCACGATATTACCAACGTTGGTGATGACGAAATGGTCGTCATGTTGTGGGCCAATGAAATCTTTGATCGCGAGCGGCCGGATACTTTTGCACTGCCGGTAGGCACTCAGGCCTGATCTACGAGGCGTGTGGTGCGGCAATCTTGATTGGTGATTCCGATGTTAATGATTCTGGAAAGAGTATTTAGATGAACAAGCTGAAAGTTGTCACGGTTGTGGGCACCCGTCCGGAAATCATTCGCCTGTCGCGTGTAATGGCCAAGTTGGACGAGCACTGTGAACATATCCTGGTGCACACCGGGCAGAACTACGACTACGAGCTGAACGAGATTTTTTTCCAGGATCTCGGTATTCGTAAACCGGACCACTTTCTAAATGCGGCGGGCTCCAGTGGTGCGCAGACCATTGGTAATGTGATTATTGCTGTCGACCGCGTTCTGGAGGAAACAAAGCCGGAGGCCCTATTGGTGCTCGGTGACACCAATAGCTGTATGGCGGTTATTCCAGCGAAGCGTCGCAAGATTCCTACTTTCCACATGGAAGCCGGCAATCGCTGTTTCGATATGCGTGTTCCAGAAGAAATCAATCGACGCATTGTTGATCATACAGCAGACATTAATCTTACCTATAGCAGTATCGCCCGCGATTATTTGTTGCGTGAAGGCTTGTCGCCGGACATGGTGATTAAAACCGGTAGCCCAATGTTTGAAGTGCTCAACTTCTATCGTAAAGGTATTGAGGCTTCCGATGTGCTGGAGCGGCTTGGGCTAGAGGCAGGCAAGTTTTTTGTCGTGAGTGCCCATCGTGAGGAAAATATCGATTCCGATAAGAACTTTCTTAAATTGGTCGACGTGCTTAATACCGTTGCCACTCACTACGACTACCCCGTTATTGTGAGTACGCATCCACGTACCCAAAAGCGTGTAGATGCCATGGGTGTGGTCTTCCACAAGAATGTGCAACTGCTAAAGCCGCTTGGTTTCAAGGATTACAACAAGCTGCAACTGACGTCCAAGGCTGCACTTTCGGACAGCGGTACCATCAATGAAGAGTCTTCGATCCTTAATTTCCCGGCACTGAACATGCGTGAAGCTCATGAGCGTCCAGAGGGGATGGAAGAAGCTGCCGTGATGATGGTTGGCCTGGAAACTAACCGTGTCATGCAAGGTTTGCAGTTGCTGGAAAGCCAGGCCAGTGGTCAAGAGCGCACACTGCGCCTTGTTGCTGACTACAGCATGCCGAATGTCTCCGAAAAGGTTGTGAGGATCATCCACAGCTACCGCGACTACGTCATGCGTACTGTATGGAAGCAATACTGATTGGATAGGCTCAGCCAGGAACGCCCGCTCAAGGTTTTAGTGGTCACCCAGTATTTTTGGCCCGAAAACATGCGCATCAACAACATGGTCGAAGGTTTTGTCGCCAAAGGTCATGAGGTTACGGTGCTCACGGGGCAGCCCAACTACCCGGAAGGGAAGGTCTATGCCGAATATCTGCGTGATCCTGCACAATTTTCTTGTTATCAGGGCGCGCGCATTATACGAGTGCCGATGTTGGCCCGTGGCAAGCGCAGCATTACGCTTGCCTTGAATTACCTCTCGTTTTTTACCAGTGCGTCGATCTTCGGGTGTTACAGGTTACGGGGCCAGTCCTTCGATGCAATCTTCGTGTATGGCGTGTCGCCTATCATGGCGGCGATTCCTGCTCTGGTGCTTGGGCGTCTGAAAAGCGTGCCGGTCTACGTCTGGGTCCTGGACTTGTGGCCGGAAACCCTGAATGCCGTAGGCGTTATCAAAAAACCCAAGTTGCTTGGCCTGGTAGGGAAAATGGTCTCCTGGATCTACAACCGTACCGATTATCTGTTGTTGCAGTCGCGGTCTTTTGACGAAGATGTCAGGAAGTACTGCACCCGCCCGATTTCACCGGACCGGTTGGTGTACTTCCCCAGTTGGGCCGAGGATGACTTTTCTGGCGATCTGCAGTTGCCTTCTGATTTGTTGGCCCGCGATGACTCCACCTTCACGATTCTCTTCGCAGGGAACATCGGCGAAGCCCAGGATTTTCCGGCCATTATGACGGCTGTCAAGGCGATTAACTCAGAAGTGCCGGTGCGCTGGGTAATTGTAGGGAATGGTCGGGCTAGCGACTGGTTGAGTCAGCATGTCGCTGAACATCAGTTGGATAACGTTATATTGCTGGGACGGCATCCGCTGGAAAAAATGCCTGCGCTTTTTGCCACGGCAGATGCGCTGTTGGTGTCGCTGAAGACAAATGAAGTTTTCGAAAAAACCATACCGGGCAAAGTTCAGGCGTACCTCGCATCAGGGAAGCCTGTTATCGCCATGATCGATGGTGAGGCTGCCCGTGTTGTGGGTGAAGCCGGCGCGGGTATGGCTTGTGCTTCGGGTGATGCCGCGGGGTTGGCTGAAATCGTACGCACCATGAGTGCGTTGCCCGCAGAAGAACTCCAGGCAATGGGGCTGGCTGGAAGACGTTATTACTTCGAACACTTTTCAAAAACGACGTTGTTTGAGCGTCTTGAGTCGCTCTTCAGAAAAGGGACCTTAAGACGAAATGACAAATGACGGGCGCATTGTCGTGGAGCCGCGTGGTCAGTGTAAGGACTCCATTGCTTTCGACGTTCAGTGTGTCTGCAAGGTGGGTGCTGGCGTCTGACTAATTGCCTGCGCGGGACCCTATTTCTGCATTTCTGCACCTAACAGAGTGGGCTGTCGCCTTAAAAAATAGTCAGGCAGCCTTCGAGAAATCTTACCGGCCTGGTGGCGTCGCAATATTCGCGACGCTTTTCTTGCCCGCATTTTGTTTCAGGAAAAAAATCTTACATGACCCTCTGGTTGGTATTCGCTGCGGTGCTCACAGCGTCGCTTCTGTTGACTTGGGTACTCCGCCGTTATGCGTTGGCGCGAAGTCTGATGGACATTCCCAATGGACGCAGTTCCCATACCGTTCCTACACCACGAGGTGGCGGCGTTGCCATTGTTCTGACGTATTTGGCCGCGGTTGGTTTGATGGCTTGCGCTGGATCAATCAGTTGGGAGGCTGCGTTGCCGCTTGTGGGGAGCGGTGCACTGATTGCGGTGGTCGGCTTTCTAGATGATCACGGCCACATTGCTGCGCGATGGCGTTTAATGGCCCATTTTATCGCGGCAGGCTGGGCTTTGTTCTGGATGGGAGGCTTGCCCGTTATCCAGGTGTTCGGCCTTGAACTGAACCTCGGCTGGCTTGGGCATTTGCTCGCCGCGATGTACCTGGTCTGGATGCTTAATCTGTACAACTTCATGGATGGTATCGATGGGATCGCGAGTGTCGAGGCAGTCTGTGTTTGCCTGGGGGCTTGCCTTGTGTACTGGCTGACCGGGCACGAAGCACTCATGCTGGGCCCTTTATTGCTCGCGGTGGCTGTACTCGGCTTCCTGTACTGGAACTTTCCACCTGCGCGCATTTTCATGGGGGACGCGGGTAGTGGCTTTCTTGGCATCGTGATTGGCGTACTTTCACTACAGGCCGCTTGGATCTCCAGTGAGATGCTGTGGGTATGGCTCATTTTGCTGGGTGTATTTATCGTTGATGCGACCTTTACCCTGGGGCGGCGCCTGGTACGTGGCGACAAGGTATACGAGGCGCATCGCAGTCATGCTTACCAGTACGCGTCGCGCCAGGCAGGGCGTCATTTACCTGTGACTTTGGCAGTGACAGCCATCAACTTGTTCTGGTTGCTGCCCATCGGCATCTGCGTTGGATTTGGCTTCGATGGTGTGGTGGGGCTTGTGTTGGCTTATGTTCCATTGGTGTTGCTGGCCATCAAATTTCATGCAGGCGAGCTGGAAAAAACGGGATAATTTGTTGGCGGCATCGTTGGAAAATTGCGTGAAACACAATATGGAGCTGCTGTTTTTTCTGGCGATATTAAGGACTGAGGTATAAAAAGGGTTTATGGATACTCTACGCACCCGCCTGCTGGGCTTGCCGCGCAGGCAAAAACGCATTTTGCAAGTGGCCACCGATATCGTGCTTGTCTGGGTGGCGCTATGGCTGGCGTTTGTCGTTCGCTTGGGTTTTGATGACCTGAATAACCCATTTGTCGTGCACTTGTGGCTGTTTCTCTGTGCACCGGTTATTGCAATTCCACTGTTTATCAACTTTGGCATGTACCGTGCCGTCATGCGCTATTTTGGAAATGACGCATTAATCGCCATCATCAAAGCGGTCAGCCTCTCAGCCTTGTTGTTGGCGCTCGTCGTATACCTTTATAGCAACCATCAGACAGTCGTCCCTCGTTCGATCGTATTCAACTATTGGTGGTTGAGCATGGTCATCATCGGCGGGCTGCGTCTTGGTATGCGTCAATACTTCCTCGGCGATTGGTTTGCTGCGGCTCAACATGTTCCTTTTACAAACCGTGATGACGGTCTGCCCAAGGTCGTTATCTATGGTGCGGGCGCGGCAGGCAATCAGTTAGTGGCGGCCTTGCGTATGGGCAAGTTGATGCGCCCGGTGGCCTTCATCGATGACGACAATAGTATTGCTGACCGTGTGATTTCCGGTTTGCAGGTGTATAAGCCAAAACACATCCAGCGAATGATCAACGAGACTGGTGCACAGGAGCTGTTGCTGGCGATCCCATCTTCCACAAGAGCGCGACGTCGGGAAATCCTCGGGTACCTTGAAGGCTACCCGCTGCACGTACGCAGCGTCCCAGGGTTCATGGACCTGGCCAGTGGTCGGGTCAAAGTCGATGATATCCAGGAAGTGGATATTGCCGATCTGTTGGGGCGGGACCCGGTACCCGCACAGGATGAACTACTGGAAATGTGTATCAAGCAACGCGTGGTCATGGTAACGGGAGCGGGTGGCTCTATCGGTTCGGAACTCTGTCGCCAGATACTGACGCTTGAGCCTACGACATTGTTGTTGTTTGATCATGGCGAATACAACTTGTACTGCATCCTGTCCGAGCTTGAGCAGCGTGTTCAGTCGGAGTCCCTGAGTGTAAAGCTATTACCCATACTCGGCTCTGTACGGCATCAGGACAGGCTCCTCGAAGTTATGAAGGCCTGGTCCGTGGATACGGTCTACCACGCGGCTGCCTATAAGCATGTGCCCATGGTGGAGCACAATATCGCCGAAGGCGTGCTCAATAACGTGATGGGGACACTTAACACCGCTCAAGCTGCGCTGCAGGCTGGTGTCGAAAACTTCGTGCTTATCTCAACTGACAAGGCTGTACGACCGACCAACGTGATGGGTAGCACCAAGCGTTTTGCAGAACTGGTTCTGCAGGCATTAAGCAAGGAGCTGGCCCCCGTTTTATTTGGTGATACCTCTAAAGTTTCCCGTGTTAACAAAACACGCTTCACCATGGTTCGGTTCGGGAATGTACTGGGTTCCTCGGGCTCGGTAATCCCGTTGTTCCACAAACAGATTCAGGCGGGTGGACCCTTGACGGTGACCCACCCCAAGATCACGCGTTACTTCATGACCATCCCTGAAGCTGCACAATTAGTGATTCAGGCAGGTTCTCTAGGGTTGGGCGGAGATGTCTTCGTGCTCGACATGGGGGAGCCAGTAAAGATCGTAGAGCTTGCTGAAAAGATGGTTCATCTGTCGGGGTTGAGCGTGCGTTCGGAGAAGAACCCGCATGGAGATATTCTGATCAAGTTCAGCGGGTTGCGCCCGGGTGAAAAGCTCTATGAAGAACTATTGATTGGTGACAACGTTGCAGCGACGAGTCATCCAATGATTATGCGAGCAAGTGAGGAGTTTCTGACCTGGGATGTTCTCAAGGTAAGGCTGCAAGCATTGTTGGCCGGCGTTGAAGAAAATGATTACGTCCTCGTCAGACAGATTCTGCAAGGCACCGTTAGTGGCTATAGCCCAGAAGGTGAGATTGTTGACTGGATGCATGCTCAACGGCACTGTGACGCCGAATTGCCTGCTCGCTCTCCATCAGGTTGTTAGCCGTCAGGTAGATTCAGCCTCAAGACCCTATGCTGTGTTGTAATCGCAGCGAGGAGTTCATGCCCCGTCAGGCTGTCCGTAGCGCCCTGCTGTTTTGTCGCGCAAGCCCTATGCGCGATTTCCTCGCGCATTAACACGTCTTGTCGCCTCCTTCCTTGGAGGTGATCAACCCTGGTGTCGACCATTCAACGTCAGTGTCCGGCTCAATTGCGCTCATTTAGCCGTAGCTGGGTGCAAGTATGGTGCTGCCTGCCAACGCCCTCAACTCGTGATGTCAGGCACGGGTTGAGGGTCGAGAAGACTCTTAAATACTTTTAACTTCAGCACACTCACTGGCGCGAGCACGCTTTGACAGAATAAACAGTAGCGTTAGAATCCAAAAAGAAACCATTGTTTCTAGGAAACCGAAAATCTGGTTGTTAGCAGGGATATATAGAAAAAGAATCCCAAATAGAGGTAAGAGCATTTTTGCATAAAAGTTATCATGCAGAATCGCTGAGAGGTAAACATTTGAGAAGTAAGCGCCCAGTATGAGCATGACAATAGTTACTCCCCAGAACCCCACGTCGTTGGCTATATAAGTATAGAAAGAGTGCCAATAGACAAATTCATCCCACTTTTCCGTTATTTTATGCGGGAAGGTTCTATTTCTGACGTCAATACCCAGGTATTGGGCGAAAGACTTCTGTAGAAAGACGGAGTGTCCTATGCCAAACGACGATTGAAAACTTTCGTCGAGCGAAATTGACATTCCATAATAGCCTTGGACCATGTAACTGGTGAGTTTTTCATAAAAATCTATTGCGTTGGATCTTTCTGCGCCAGGGTCTTCGCTTTTGAAAGTTATACCTTTTTGTTTTAGGTAGTCAAAGGATTGGGGCTTGCTTTTTTCGACAATAACTTGATAGGGCGAGTGTGCTGATTTGACGCTGTAGAACTGCCAAAATGAGAACAAAAACATGAATGCCAGGAAGGCTATAAAAAATTTTCGTTGTTTGAGTGTATTTATCACGCCCTTGGAACTTTTGGAGGCAACCATCACGCCCAAGCACGTGGAGATGATAAAAACATAAGAGAAGTTGATTACACTTAGGCTGGCGATAATCCCTGTCAGCAATGGAATGGTAAGGACAAGCATCGCGGCAACCCTGCGAGGGGGGCTCAGTGCGTGCCAGTAGAATACAAGCCCCGGCAGCAGGATGTACTTGAAAAGGCCGGCGAATAGCGTTATTGCCGTTATATAGGGGTTTTTTACAAAACCAATCATGGACGCTTCTGACGCGTAGAAGGCCCTGGCCTCCCAAGGGATTACCAATCCTCTATAAAGGCTGGAAAAAAAATTATCGGGGATGTATGAATTGGAAAGCGTAGTGTTCCTATGCACCACTACGTTGGCTGCAAAAGCCAAGAGCAGAATGATCCAGAAATACCTGACGAATACATTATCATCTGTAGATGCTTCTGTTGGCGCCAGCGTCGCTCGGTGTTTAAGGAAGAATGAGCTTTGCAGAATATACCCTGCAATAAAGAACGCATGGTACAAGAAAATGAAACCGAGGAATTCGCTTTTGTTTTCCAGTGGCCAATAAATAGGCCCAAAAAAGAAAATCCACAAACCAAATAATAAATAGGCCTCGACCAGTAGCAACGGTGCATAGCTTTTCACGGTGTTCACTCTTCAACTCCTTAAAGATGGTGTTGCTTTGTCTTGCAGTATGGCGTTGGTATATTTCTATATTTTTATGGTGTTGCATTTTCGTGTGGGGTGCGTTTGTTTTGCTGATCCTTTAGAAACGCGTTTGCTCTTTTTGCAATTAAGTCATAGTGTGCTTGGTGGAGGTGTGTGTCGGAAGGGGATTTTGAGCATGCTTGTGTGATAGCGCGTAAATTAACAATTGCTTTAAAAAGATACAGGTAATATCCGATGTTCAGGATTTTTTTCATTGGTGTGTTGTTGAGTTTGTAGCAATAGATTCTGTTCTTCAGGATTAGTCTATCCAGCCAGTTTTTTTCATTGGATAACATGTAATCAAAGGCTTTCAGTTTGTCCAGGTCGAAATCGGAACCTCGAATAAGATAAGTTGAGCCTGAAGTGCGCCTGTAGTAAATATATATTTTATTCGCTTGAGCGAAAGTGATGTTTTCGTATGAGTTCGCGATTTTCACGATCATCGGAAAATCTTCAGTAACGCTAAAGCTATTTATAAAGTTTGATAGCTCGTAATCTTTCAGGAACTTTTTATTGCAAAATAAACTAGGTGTATTGATGCTGCTGATCCCTCTAAGGCGCTCTATCAGCTTTTTTCCTTTATAGATGACATCAGTCGCCAATATGTGAAAAATCGTCGAGCGTGATTCTCCAATTTTTCCATCGATCAGCAGCAGCGGTAAGCCTGAGAAAAAGTCATTTTCTTTTAAAGTTTCAACTTCTTTGAACATGTCGATGCAAGAATAAACATCATCGCCCGCCGTTATTTTGAACAAGTCGCCTTCAATCAGTGGCCACAGCCGTGTGTAGTTAAAGCAGGTGCCTTTATTCGATCCGTCCGCCAAGACCTTGATGTCGGAAAATAAATTAGTGTTTGCCAATATCCACTGATTTGCCAGTTCAACAGTCCTGTCTTTCGAGCCATCATCCGCAATGATTAGGATGAAGTGATAGGCGGCGCCGAAATTTTCGATTAAAAATTTAATGCTTTCAAGGTGTTCAATTATATACGATTCGTGATTGTAGGTTAGAACGGCAAAAGTGAATTTTTCCTTATTCATGCAGTGTACCTTTGAAAGCGCTTATGTAATTTTTTAGCTAAAACTCGATAGAGAAAAATGAAGGCGCTCAGGCCGACCATTTTGAAACCCAACAAGAAGAATTCAACTTTCCACTTCAAGCTGTATTTACCATCTGATAAAGACTCGCTGGCGATACCCCTGCGTTCAAGGTCCAGAGAGAGGTTGTATTTTTTTACGACGGGAATAATGACGCTTGGCACCCATTTCCCTCTGCGTATTGCGCCTCCGAGTGTGTAGTTGTAGACAAAGGTGTTTTCCTTGTCTAGTTGGGCGCAATAAAATTCCCCGCTATCACCATACGTCCGCGCACTGCCAAAAAATTCCCAGGCCCATGGTGAATCCAGCTCGCCTGTGAACTCCAAGAGTTTTTGGGTTTTCCACAGCGCCGGCGCTGAGTTCAATCGGTAGTCATTTCTCTTGCCGATTAATTCGAAGTCTTCGTGTTCTGGGGCTGTGCTGTTAGCGCCCGGAATATTGCTAAAATAAAATACACTGATTTCAGTGTTATCTTTCATCTCCTGGATGCACTTGGCTAATTTTTGCGTATTGACTGGCGCTTCCAGGATGAAGTCATCAAATAGTGCAATCACGAACTCAGTATTCACTAAGGATAGCGCTCTACGCAGTCGCCAGCCCCACGGATTCTTACTTTCTTCCGGGCTTAGGTTTAATGAGACTATTTGCAATCCTTCAAAGCTGAAGTTTTTGTGTTCGGTATTTAGAATGATCTTGCAGTCGCAATCCGGCCACATCTCCTTGAAGGCACTAAAGAAGGGCAGCCATACATCTTCATAGTTGTCGCAGGAGTTAATGATGACCGTGCAGTCGCTTTTGGCTACCGGGTGCGCATTTTGAGTCATAAAATTCAAGGCCTATGATTAAGAGTTGCTGCCTATATGGACTGCTTTACCGAAGTACCACACAAGGACTCATAGGAGCCGCTTTTTACGATCACGCCATGCTCTATTTCGACCACTGTGTCACACCCCTTGAGGGTGTTCAGTCGATGTGCAATAACGATCAATGTGATGTCTTCTCCCAGCCCCTCTACGGCTCGCATAACCTCTTGCTCCGTTTTACTGTCAAGGGCACTGGTTGCTTCATCCAGGACGATAACTTTTGCTTCTTTATAAAAGGCTCTGGCAATTGCAATACGCTGACGCTGCCCGCCGGACAGGAAAACGCCTCTTTCCCCTACAGGGGTGTCGTAGCCGTTGGCCCAGGATTCAATGACGTCAGCCATCTGCGCTTTCTCTGCAGCCCGTCGAACGCGTTCAAAGTCTATGTCCTGATAAGGAATGCCGAACGCAATATTTTCTGCCACAGAAGCGTCGGACAGGAATATGAGCTGCGGCACATGTGCGATGTTCGCCTGCCAGTTGCGAGCATTGGCAGTTGTGATCTGTGCGTTGTCTACAAGGAAGCTGCCTTCGGTGGGTGGCAATAACCCCATCAGCATATCGAGCAGGGTGCTCTTACCGCTTCCTGTCGCTCCCACTAAACCAATGCGACCGCCTTTGGGAATACTCAGATTGATATCCTTCAGAACCCACGGACCCTCTTCACCATAGCGGAACGATACGGCATTGAGTGACAGCGACTCATTGAAAGGCTGATGGACTCGGGGGCTCTCAGTGTCGAGTGGAGTGTCTGTTTCAGGCAGTAGGTTAAGAACGTCCAACAGGGAGTCATGTGCTCCTTTGATGCAGGCCCATGCGGCATAGGACTGTTGCAGTACCGGCAATAAGCGTTGTGCTGCCAGCGCCAGCGCTCCGAGCATGGGGATAGAGGCAAGCAGCCCCCCCGGTTGCTGTGCTAGCCAGTAGGCGAAAACAGCGACCATCAACATGCCAAACGATTCGATCGTATAGCGTGGCGCGTTGGCGATAATTTGTATGTTGGCTTTAGCCCGACGCAATTTTGAATCGGCAGCGTCGAAGTCTTTCCGGTAATTCAACTGAGAAGAGTCGATGATAACGTCACGAATCCCCTCAAGGCTTTCGTTCAACAACTTCAGAACTTTATCTGAGCTGGAACTTACCTGAAGGCTGTCCCGGCCCAGTTGCTTTTTAGTCACAAGAATGACAGCGATATAAACGCTGCCAAAACTGGCAAAAGCAAGGAAAGCAACGACAGGTTGAATGGCCAGCACGATGATCAGTATCGCGAGCATCATGAAAGCCGAGCTCGCTATCGTCAATGTGGGGATGAGGTACTCACGAACAACAGTATCCACCTTGTTGAAAATAGCCGTGATGACTTCACTGCTATTTCGCGAAAGGTGCATGCTGTACGGTTGATGTATGACGGCTTTGTAGATGCCCCCGGCCAAGTCACTGCCTACTGCGGAGCTAAAACGATTCTGCGCCCACATCAATACAAAACGGCTTACCCCGGAAAAAATGGCTGCCAGTGCGAAGATAACGGTAAGAGGCAGAAGCAATCCATCCGCGGGATTTATACCCAGTGCTGCGAACATCCCGCTTGCCAATGGCTGATCCATGATTTTTTCTGGATTGATCAGCACCGCTAGAAATGGAACGATCGCGCCGATGCTCAGAACCTCTGCAAACGACGCGATGATCATAAGAACGAGGATGATTGATAGCTGTACCTTTCTCTTAAGTGTCAGGCACTTCCAGAGTCGTATTAACGATGCAATCATCAGTTCACGCTTCACTTACGAAATTGTTGACAGCTGTGATGACAGACTCAACTTCTGACGGGGTCATGACAGGGCTTATCGGCAGGCTCAGTACTTCCTGGTGGATCGCCTCAGTAATCGGGTAACTGCAGTTGTTCCACTGCTTGTAAGCCTGTTGCTGGTGTGCGGGTACGGGGTAGTGAATGATCGTTTGAATCCCGCGCGCGTGCAAATAACGCTGAAGTTCATCGCGTTGTTCGCAACGGATGACAAATACATGCCATACGTGACTTTCGAGGGCTTGCGCCGATGTGCCTTCCGCCAACGGGAGCGTTATACCCGGATGACGGATGCCTTCCATGTATTGTTGGGCAACGGCTCTGCGAAGTTGTGTCTGTTCATCCAGGTATTTGAGCTTGACACTCAGCATGGCCGCTTGTATTTCGTCGAGGCGACTATTTACGCCTTGGTAGAGGTTTTTGTACTTTTCGTGTGAACCATAATTCCTCAGGGCTCTGAGTGTGTCCGCCAATTGATCATCGTCGGTGGTGATCGCTCCAGCATCGCCCAATGCCCCGAGATTTTTTCCTGGATAGAAACTGAACCCGGAAGCATGGCCCCAGCTCCCCGCACAACGGCCGGCATGGCGGGCGCCGTGTGCTTGGGCGGAATCCTCCAGTACGAGCAGGTTGTGTCGCTGCGCCAGTGTCATTAGCGCTGTCATGTCGCAAAGCTGCCCGTACAGATGCACGGCCATGATGACCCGGGTTTTGGAGGTAATAGCCGTTTCAACAAGCAGGGGGTCCAAATTATAGGTGGCCGCGTCGGGCTCCACCAACACCGGTACCAATCGGTTTTCTGTGATCGCAAGAATGCTTGCAATATAGGTGTTGGCGGGGACGATAACTTCATCGCCGTCCTTGAGTTTGCCCAGTTCTTTCCATGCGCGCAGTGTCAAGTTCAGCGCATCTAATCCATTGGCAACACCAATACAGTGTCGGCTTTGTGTATACGTTGAAAATTGTGCTTCAAACTTGGTCAGTTCATTGCCGCCAATGAACCAGCCTGAATCAATAACGCGAGTGCAAGATTCAATTAACTCTTCGCGCATTGCAGCGTTGATTTTCTTTAAGTCGAGAAAGCTAATCATTTGTCAACATACCTGATGATTTTTGCGGGGTTGCCAATAACGACAGCCCGGTCCGGAACGTTCTTTGTCACCACGGCGCCGGCGCCCACCATCGCGTAACATCCGACCGTGATACCGGGCAGCAGTGTGACATTGGCGCCAATGCTGGCACCCTTCTTGATGGTTATGCCCGTAAACGATTCGGGGTAAACCTTTGATCTCGGCATGGAGTCATTGGTGAACGTCGCATTAGGGCCTAGAAAAACATCATCCTCGATGCGGGTGCCGTCCCACAAAAAGACGCCTGACTTTATAGTGACATTGTTGCCAATTACCACATCACTTTCTATTAAAGTGTGCGCACAAATATTGCAGTTGCTGCCTATGACGGCACCTTCAAAAACAATACTGAATTGCCAAATTCGAGTAGCAGCCCCAATGTTTTCGCTCTTGACGTCTGCCAGCGCGTGAATCTTAGGCATTTTTCGCAGCCTCTAAAAAATATTCATAATTACGAATATAGTCCGATTCATCATAGTGCTCGCTGGCCAGTACTAACAGAATGCAGTCATGGCTGAAATCATGCATTTCTCGCCATACCATGCTTTCGATCAATATTCCTTTTGTTGGGTTTTCCATCCAGCATTCTTCGCGGACTAAACCATTGTCGAGGACCATTCTAAGTTTTCCCATGACGCAAATGGCAACTTGTTTCAAGTTGCGGTGCGCATGAAATCCTCGGCTAACATCCTCGGCAGTACGGTAGATATAGTAGACACGCTTGATATCAAAAGGGATTGCCTTTTCCATGCCGATTTCGAGAGCTACCAATCCCCCCCTTTCATCACCTAAACTAGGAAAATCAATCCATTTGATTAAGCTCATCTGACTCATCCCACTATCTTCAATAATTTTAATAAAACAAATAACGTTGCGTTTCGGGCCTTTAGCATTTTTTGCGTAAATCTTAAAATTTCCAGATTACGCGAAGCGGCCCTGAGGTACACGAAAAGTTTGACGATTTGTACGCTTGGGCATTGAGTCGATGTCGCTGCAGCGCCTAGAGACCGGGCTCTCGTGAAAGCGAACTGCCATCAGTTTCCATCGGGTAGATACCCTCCACGAACCATCCCCACAATCGTTACGTATCGGCGATTGTACAGGGGCGCGCACGGCTGGAAGCCAACCAGTCACAGGGGGCTTCCCGGCACTCAAAATCTGCTCCGCCACGTTGGACCTGCTTGTGTTGAAGGAGTGCAATATACCAGATGCCACTATGCTTCTGTGAGTTGTTAAACACACGCGGATGTGCTCTGCCACCCGGTTTGCGCGGGTGCATCAAGCCCGCTCGAATGTATCGGGGGCCCTACCTGCGTGCTATTGCCGGTCTCTGGTTTGAGGTTGGCACTCTATGGGCGCAACTTCGATATTGGCTAAGTGGGCGAGATGATGAAGATGGCAGTTGCCTTGCTGATCAGCTTAAACAAAATACCTGGCCTTACTGGTGCCGCGCTCAAGATGGAATTATTGAATCACTTCATGCCTTGTAACATGAGGGTTTTTGACTTGGTTGATGTTTGATCTAACGTGGAAAAGCAGCTTCGGAAAAGCTGCTTTCTTTTACTGATGTCATGGAGCGTCACCAATGCAAAACACCTATCTTTCTTCGTTGATCTTCGCCTTCCTCACCACTCTCTCCGTCGCGGCCACTGCAGCGCCCTCCGTCAAACCTGAAGCCCCGGCCCCCATTACCGCCCAGATAGCCAAGAGCGAACAAGCCGCCAAAGTCAACCTCAATGCCGCTGATGCTGAAACCCTGCGCCGTGACCTCTTCGGTATCGGCGCGGCAAAAGCCAAGGCAATCGTGGCTTATCGTGAAAGCAATGGCCCTTTCACGGCAGTGGATGAGTTGTTGGAAGTGAAAGGTATTGGCAAGGCGTTACTGGAGAAAAACCGCGATAGGCTGGCACTCAACTAAGCCATTCACAGGGCCGGTCATTGGCCGGCCCTTTCGCCCTCCAGGTTCAATGCCTTTAAGTTATCTCGCACCACGTCCAAGATCCGCTGCGCCAGTGCTGGCTTTTCGACGCTCCTGGCCAGCACCAACGCCCCAACCAACGTCGACATCACCATCAAGGCCTGCTCCTCACCACGACCATCCCCCAGCGCTGTTTTGATTTGCTTGAGCCGGGCGCCAAGCACGGCATCCGTCGTCGCACTATGCTGGCCTCTCAGGCCCAGCTCTGAGGACATGGTGGGCAAGGGGCATCCCTCGGCTGGCGAAGTCAGGTGCCACGCCGACAGGTAGCTATCAATAAACGCTTCCAGCGGGCGCTCCTGGCTGAACAGTGTTTCGCAATGGGCATCCAATTCGGCGGCGGCAGCCTGCAGGGCCTTTTCCACCAACTCGTCCTTGGATTTGAAATGCGAATAAAACCCGCCGTGCGTCAGGTCCAGCGCTTTCATCAATGGCTGCAAGCCGGTAGCGCCAATGCCGTCGCGGCGAAAGCGTACGGAGGCCTCCTTGATGATGCGCCGATGGGTCTGGGCTTTGTGGTCTTGTGAATAGCGCATAGAAATGCCTCGAAAGCGTGAAGGCAGTTTAACGGAGTTAAGCGGTTTAACGCATCCAGGCAACCCCTGGGCTGTTGGCATGAAAAGTGATTACGCCTAAGCAAGAGATTGTTCAACAATCGTGAGGTAGTCATGACGCTCAGTTTGTCTTTAGCCGACCAGATCGCCCTGGAGTTGCGTGCCGCTATCATCGGCGGGCGACTGCTGCCGGGGATGGCGCTGGTCGAAGTGGACTTGGTCAAGGTCTACAGCGCATCGCGCAATACGATTCGCGAAGCCTTGCACCGTTTGGGGCAAGAGGGGCTCACCCGTTATGTACGCAACAAAGGCGTCATGGTGCGACGGCTGGAACGGGATGAAGTGCGCGATTTGTTTGTAGTGCGTCGCACCCTGGAATTGCAGGCGATCGCCCAGAGCGACACGCTCACTGAAACACAGTGTGACTGCATGCAGAGCGCCATCGAAGCCACAACGTTGGCCCGAGAGCGTGAGGACTGGCGCGCCGTGGCCACCCACAGCCTGGTGTTCCACCAGCACGTCGTTGGTTTGATGCACAGCCCGTTGTTCGATGAGTTTTTTGCCCAGGTCATCGCGCAACTGCGCCTGGTGTTTTGTGCCGCGCCCGATGAACAACGTTTTCAGTCGCCCTGGCTGGAGCGCGACCGTGAGATCTACACGCTGCTCGCCATCGGTAATAAACCTGCTGCGCAAGAGGCGATGGAGCTGTACTTGCACGATTCCGAGCGCCTTTCGCTGGCCCTGTTTGATCACCCTTGATGGAGGATTGCCCCATGTACAAAGACTATCCAGCCGCTTATCAGGTCAGTAAAGGTTCGTCGTTGCAGGTTGATACAGCGTTTTACGAACGCATACGTGACCGCAAAGACCAGCGCCAACTCATCGAGCAGTTCGAGGTGCCGATTCGCACGGGCAGGGCATGGAAGGTGCCGGCCGGGCATGTGTTTCGTGTCACCACGCCAGTGGGGCCCCAAGTTGGTGACTTCAACGTGTGGAACGCCAATGACCCCCGCGAACGCCTGTGGGCGGCACGCACTCGCCAGTTGCAGGGCGCCCATGTCAGTATCCATGACCGTTTGTGGTCGAACCTGCCGTTTCTGCGTCCGCTGGTGACGATCACCGACGACAGCCTGGCCGGTTATGGTATCGACGAACACGGCGGCCGGCTCCACGATTTACTGGGTACTCGCTGCGACCCCTATGTGAACCGCATGCTCACCGGCGAAGACTTTCACCACCACTGCCATTCCAACCTGACGCGTGCGGTATTGCCCCACGGCCTGACGGAATTTGATGTGCATGACGTACTGAACATTTTCCAATGCACCGGTCTTAACCACGACGATATGTATTTCATGAAGGCGTGCCCGGCGCAGAAGGGTGACTATCTGGAGTTTTTTGCCGAGATTGATCTGCTGTGTGCGTTGTCCACGTGCCCGGGTGGTGATTTATCGCTGCCGATGTGGGGGCCGCAGGCGCAGGACCCGCTGACAGTGTGTCGGCCTTTGGGGGTTGAAATCTACAGGTTGGAAGAGCAATTGCTGAGCGGCTGGAGCCAGCCGGAGCGTGCGGCCTATAAGGGGCAGCATGGGTTGCAGATTGCCAAGGCGGCTTGGGGGTGATTGGGGGAGGGGCTGCTTCGCAGCCCGGCGCGGGGCAAGCCCGCTCACTACAGTGAACGACGTCATTGCAGCGGATCAGCGATCCTGCGCGTCCTTGGCATCCGCCTGGGCGTTGCGCTCGGCCACGCGCTTGCGTTGTTCGTCGGTGAGTTCCACCTTGTTGGCACTGTCACGCAGCATCATCAAACCACCGACGATCGAACCGATCGCGACCACCATAATCAACCACGCATACCACGGCATAAGGCTCTCCTTGAGGCGGATCACCGTGGGAGAATTTTCCCACAGTAATAACTGCTTTGAGCAACAGGCGTTCTGAGTAGTTCATTGTAGGCCTGTTCCGCCTCCTTAACTCAGAGCCCGGTCAACATCGCATCCGCCGGTGCATCGGCGCGGTCTTGCGCAGTCATCTGGAAGTAGACGAACCCCGCCAGCATGAAGCCCAGGAAGATCATCCCGATCAGCGCGTTGAACCACGCCATCGCCACCAGGCACACCACCGCCAGCACCAGCGCAATGCCGGGCACGATCGGATAACCCGGCGCCCGGAAGGTGCGCTCCAGCAATGGCTCGGTCTTACGCAGTTTGAACAGGCTGAGCATGCTCATGATGTACATCACGATGGCCCCGAAAACCGCCATGGTGATCATCGCCGCGGTCAACGTCATGCCGCCCAGGTTGATCAGGCCGTCGCTGTAGATGGCGGCAATGCCGACCACGCCGCCGGCAATGATTGCCCGGTGCGGTGTCTGAAAACGCGACAGTTTGGCGAGGAAGGAGGGTAGGTAGCCGGCGCGGGCCAGGGCGAAGAACTGGCGCGAGTAGCCCAGGATGATGCCGTGGAAACTTGCTACCAGGCCAAACAGGCCGATCCACACGAGCATGTGCAACCAGCCGGAGCTGTCGCCCACCACGGTTTTCATGGCCTGTGGCAACGGGTCATTGATGTTCGACAGCGTGCGCCAGTCGCCCACGCCACCGGCGAAGAACATTACACCCATGGCCAAGAGCACCAGGGTCAGGATGCCGCTGATATAGGCTTTTGGAATGGTGCGCTTTGGATCTTTGGCTTCCTCGGCTGCCATGGCCGCGCCTTCGATGGCCAGGAAAAACCAGATCGCAAACGGAATCGCCGCAAACATCCCGGCAATTGCCGGGGCGCCAAAGGTGTCAGAGCCCGCCCAGCCATTCAGCGCAAAGTGACTGAAGCTAAACGCCGGGGCAACCACGCCCATGAACACCAGCAGTTCGGCGACGGCCAGTACGCACACCACCAGTTCGAAGGTCGCCGCGAGCTTCACTCCGAGGATGTTCAGGCCCATGAATACGATGTAGGCACCCACGGCTGCGTGTTTCGGGTCCAGTGCCGGAAACTGCACATTCAGGTAGGCACCGATGGCCAAGGCAATGGCGGGCGGGGCGAAGACAAATTCGATCAAGGTGGCGAGGCCGGCGATCAGGCCCCCTTTTTCGCCGAAGGCGCGACGGCTGTAGGCAAACGGCCCGCCGGCGTGAGGAATGGCGGTGGTCAGCTCTGTGAAACTGAAGATAAAGCAGGTGTACATGGCCGCGACCATCAGCGAGGTCACCAGGAAGCCCAGCGTACCCGCCACACCCCAGCCATAGCTCCAGCCGAAGTATTCGCCGGAAATCACCAGCCCGACCGCAATGCCCCACAAATGCAGGGTGCCTAAAGTGGGTTTGAGTTGTGTGTTCATCGTGTTGCTCTCCCTGAACCGGTTGGAATTATTCAGGGTGTTGCAGTGGGCATGCCAGCCTGAGAATCATTGTCGTAAAGCGGTGCAACTGTCGCCACGGGGACGGTTTGGCGTTTGAAATTTCCCGTCAATGCACCACGTGAGTGCAGTGTTGGCTCAACTGACGCCATCGCGGGCAAGCCCGGCTCCCACATTGGACCGTGCATATCCTGCTCAAACGCTGTCCAGTGTGGGAGTCGGGCTTGCCCGCGATGAGGGCCTCAAATTCACCACAAATCCCCCTGTAAACCCCGCATAAACCCACTCTTTACGCCGTCTTTACGCCCCACCCATACCCTCGCTCTCGTTCCTTTACGCCACTCCTGCCGACAATTGCCTCACACGCGGCAATCGCCGCACAACGGAGAGACTTCCATGAGCGTTCTGGACGGGGTGTCACTGCTATTGGCCGTGGCGCTGTTCATTTATCTGCTGGTTGCGCTGTTACGCGCGGATCGGAACTAGGAGCTGGCCATGCACAGTTATGACTATTGGCTGATCATTGCCTTCTTCGCCGTGGTGCTGGTGCCCGCGCCGTTCCTGGGGCGGTTCTACTACAACGTGATGGAAGGCCAGCGTACCTGGCTCACGCCGGTGCTTGGCCCGGTGGAACGCGCCTGTTATCGCCTGTCGGGCGTGGATGAGCATCAAGAACAAAGCTGGCAAAAATACACGCTGGCCTTGCTGGCATTTAACCTCGCAGGCTTTGTGCTGCTGTTCGCGATCCTGCTGTTCCAGGACTATCTCCCACTGAACCCGCAGAAATTGCCCGGCCAGGAATGGACGCTAGCCTTCAACACGGCGATCAGTTTCATGACCAACACCAACTGGCAGTCCTACAGCGGTGAGGCTTCCCTGAGCTACCTCAGCCAGATGGTTGGCCTGACCGTGCAGAACTTCGTCAGCGCTGCCACGGGGCTCGCCGTGCTGGTCGCGTTGTGCCGTGGGATTGGTCGCAAGTCCACCAAGACACTTGGCAACTTCTGGGTCGACATGACCCGCGCCACCCTCTACGGCCTGCTGCCGCTGTGCCTGGTGCTGGCGCTGTTCCTGGTGTGGCAGGGCGTGCCGCAAACCTTCGCCCATTATGTGAATGCCGTGACGATGCAGGGCGTGGACCAGGTGATCCCTCTGGGCCCGGCCGCCAGCCAGATTGCGATCAAGCAACTGGGCACCAACGGTGGCGGCTTCTTCGGTGTCAACTCGGCGCACCCGTTCGAAGACCCGACGGCGTGGGCCAACCTGTTCGAAATGGCGGCGATCATCCTGATACCGGTGGCGCTGGTGTTCACCTTCGGCCATTACGTGAAAGACCTGCGCCAGAGCCGCGCCATTCTCGGCTGCATGCTGGCGTTGTTCATCATCGGCGGCGCGACCTCGCTGTGGGCCGAATACCAGCCCAACCCGGCGCTGAGCAACCCGGCTGTCGAGCAGACCGCCCCGCTGGAAGGTAAAGAGGCACGCTTCGGCACCACTGGCACTGTGTTGTGGTCGGTGGCCACCACGGCGGCGTCCAACGGCTCGGTCAACGGCATGCAGGACAGCGTCAACCCGCTCACCGGCATGGTGTCGCTGGTCAACATGATGGTCGGCGAAGTGATCTTCGGCGGCGTCGGCGCCGGCATGTACGGCATGTTGCTCAACGTGCTGATTGCCGTGTTCCTCGCCGGCCTGATGATCGGACGTACTCCGGAATACCTGGGCAAAAAACTCCAGGCCAAGGAAGTGCAGTTGCTGGTGGTGACCTTGCTGGTGATGCCAATTGGCACTCTGGTATTGGGCGCGATTGCTGCCAGCCTGCCTGGCCCGGCCGGTGCCATCAGCAACCCGGGGCCGCACGGCTTCAGCCAACTGCTGTATGCCTACACCTCGGCCAGTGCCAACAACGGTTCGGCGTTCGGTGGCTTCAGCGCCAACACAGCGTTCCACAACCTGATGTTGAGCCTGAGCATGTTGCTCGGTCGCTTCGGTTACATCCTCCCGGTACTGGCCCTGGCCGGCAGCCTGGCGATGAAGAAAACCGCACCGATCGGCCAGAACAGCTTCCCGACCCATGGCCCGCTGTTCGTGACCCTGTTGACCGTGACCATCTTGCTGGTGGGCGGCCTGACCTTCCTGCCGACGCTGGCGTTGGGGCCCATTGCTGAACACTTGAGCATGGGCTTCTAAGGGGATATGAAAATGAATATGCCTGCAAAAAATGCTGCCCCTGTGACCACTCAGGAGTCAGCCAAGACTGCAATCTCCGCCCTGTGGCGCCCGGCGCTGGGCCAGGCGTTCGTCAAGCTGGACCCGCGCCAGTTGCAACGCTCGCCTGTGATGCTGGTGGTCGAACTGACCGCCATCCTCACCACCGTGCTGTGCTTTGTGCCCGACACAGCAGTGCCCACCTATGTTGCGGTGCAGATCGCCGTATGGCTATGGTTCACCGTGCTGTTTGCCAACTTTGCCGAGGCCCTGGCTGAAGGTCGCGGCAAGGCCCGCGCCGACAGCCTCAAGGCCGGTAGCGAAGGCCTGAGCGCACGGCGCAAGGAAGCCGATGGCAGCTTCAAGGTGGTGCCGGCGACCAGCCTGCGCAAAGGCGATGTGGTGCGCGTCGCCGCCGGGGAAATGATCCCCGGCGACGGCGAAGTTATCGAAGGCATCGCGGCGGTCAACGAAGCGGCTATCACCGGTGAATCCGCGCCGGTGATCCGCGAGTCCGGGGGCGACCGTTCGGCCGTCACCGGCAACACCCGCCTGGTATCCGACTGGCTGCTGATCCGCATCACCGCCAACCCAGGCGAGTCGACCCTCGACCGCATGATCGCCCTGGTTGAAGGCGCCAAGCGCCAGAAAACCCCCAACGAGGTCGCGCTGGATATCTTGCTGATCGGCCTGACGCTGATCTTCCTGCTGGTGGTGGTGACCCTGCAGCCGTTCGCCCACTTCGCCAATGGCAGCTTGCCGTTGGTGTTCCTGGTCGCACTGCTGGTGACGCTGATTCCTACCACCATCGGCGGCTTGCTGTCGGCCATCGGTATTGCCGGTATGGACCGCCTGGTGCGCCTCAACGTGATCGCCAAATCCGGTCGTGCAGTAGAGGCGGCGGGCGACGTGCACGTGTTGCTGCTGGACAAGACCGGCACCATCACCTTCGGCAACCGTCGCTGTGCAGCGGTAATCGCAGCACCCGGCGTCAGTGGCCGGGACCTGGCCGAGGGCGCGCTGTTGGCCTCGCTGGCGGACGACACGGCGGAAGGCAAATCCATCGTTGAATACCTGCGTGCCTTGCACCCTCAGGCCGAACCGTCGCTGGACCAACTGACCTCGGTGCCCTTCAGTGCCGAAACCCGTTTGTCCGGTGTCGATTACCAGGGCCGTGTGTTCCGTAAAGGCGCGGTGGATTCGCTGCTCGCTTTCATCGGCCAACAACGTCGTGACTTGCAACCTGCGCTGTCGCGTGAAATCGACAAGATCGCCCAGAGCGGCGGCACCCCGTTGCTGGTGTGTGCCGATGGCAAATTGCTGGGCGCGATCCACCTCAAAGACGTGGTCAAGCCCGGCATCCGTGAACGCTTCGCCGAGTTGCGCAAGCTGGGGATTCGCACCGTGATGGTCACCGGCGACAACCCGTTGACCGCCGCGGCGATTGCCGCTGAAGCCGGTGTGGATGACGTGCTGGCCGAGGCCACCCCGGAGAAAAAGCTCGCGCGCATTCGCCATGAGCAGAACGACGGCCGCCTGGTTGCGATGTGCGGTGACGGTGCAAACGATGCTCCGGCGCTGGCCCAGGCTGACGTCGGCATGGCCATGAACGATGGCACCCAGGCCGCTCGCGAGGCCGCCAACATGGTCGACCTCGACAGCGACCCGACCAAGCTGCTGGATGTGGTGCAGATCGGCAAGGAATTGCTGGTGACCCGTGGCGCGCTCACCACCTTCTCTATCGCGAACGACGTGGCCAAGTACTTCGCGATCCTGCCGGCGCTGTTTGCCTCGATCTACCCACAATTGGGCGTGCTCAACGTGATGCACCTGCAGAGCCCGCAGAGCGCGATTCTTTCGGCCATCGTGTTCAACGCCTTGATCATCGTGGTGCTGATTCCCCTGGCGCTGCGCGGCGTGCGCGTGCAGGCGGCGAGTGCGGCAGCGTTGCTGCGTCGCAACCTGCTGATCTACGGGCTGGGCGGGATTTTGGTGCCGTTCGTGGGCATCAAGGCCATCGACATGCTGCTGACGGCGCTGCACCTGGTGTAACCCTAACTCTCGTAGGAGCCGGCTTGCCGGCGATCGGTCCGACACGGTGCAACTGACCCACCACCATCGCCGGCAAGCCGGCTTCTACAGATCCAATGCGAGGAAGTTGAAATGTCTAACATCATCCGCCCGGCCCTGAGCCTGCTGGTGCTCATGAGCCTGATCACCGGCGTCGCCTACCCACTGGTGGTCACCGGCGTCGCTCAAGTGGCCTTTCCTGACCAAGCCAATGGCAGCCTGGTGCACGACGCCAGCGGCAAGGTGGTTGGCTCCAGCCTGATCGCCCAGGATTTTTCTGGCGACACCTGGTTCCACCCGCGCCCCTCGGCCGGTGCTTTCGCCACCGTTTCCAGCAGTGCCAGCAACTTGAGCCCCAGCAACCCGGCACTGGCGACACGCATCTTCGACGATGCCAACAAACAATTGGTACCCGGCCAGGGCCCCGTGCCCTTGGCCTCGCTGACTACCTCTGGCAGCGGTCTTGATCCACACTTGCCTCCACAGGCGATTGCCTATCAACTGGCGCGAGTGGCTGCCGCACGGAATGTACCGGTGTCGACCTTGCAGCGGTTGCTGGATGAACACATCGAAAGCCCGCTGATCGGGCCTCCGGTGGTCAACGTGCTGGCGCTGAACATGGCCCTGGAAAAGTTGTAGGCAGTGGTGCCGCCATCGCAGGCAAGCCAGCTCCCACAGGGGAATGCATTCCAAATGTGGGAGTCGGGCTTGCCCGCGATGGCGGCCTGACGTTCACCCGATAAACACCTGAAGGAACCCCCGCGCATGAGCGACTCCGGCCGCGCCGATGCCCTGTTAGCCGAACTGCCACGGGATGGTCGTGGCCGGCTCAAAGTCTTCCTGGGCGCTGCGCCCGGTGTGGGCAAGACCTACGCCATGCTCCAGGCCGCCCACACTCAGTTGCGCCAAGGCGTGCGCCTGATCGCCGGCGTGGTCGAAACCCACGGCCGCGCCGAGACCGAAGCCTTGCTGAGCGGCCTGCCGCAACAACCGTTGCTGCGCAGCGAATACCGCGGCGTGATGCTCGAAGAAATGGACCTCGACGGCCTGCTTGCCGCCAAGCCCAAGCTGGTGCTGGTGGACGAACTGGCCCACAGCAACGCCCCCGGCAGTCGCCATGAAAAGCGCTGGCAAGACATCCAGGAGCTGCTCGCCGCCGGCATCAACGTGTTCACCACGGTCAACGTCCAGCACCTGGAAAGCCTCAACGATCAAGTGCGCGGCATTACCGGCGTGCAGGTGCGCGAGACCCTGCCGGACTGGGTGCTGCAAGAAGCCGATGAACTGCTGCTGATCGACCTGCCGTCTCGCGAGCTGCTGGAGCGACTGCGCGACGGTAAGGTCTATGTGCCGGAACAGGCCCGCGCGGCCATCGACGCGTTTTTCACCCAAACCAACCTGATGGCCCTGCGCGAGCTGGCCATGCAAACCGCCGCCGCCCACGTCGACGACGACTTGGCCCAGGGCTATCGCCAACTCGGGCAGGCGGCGCCGGCCGTGCGCGGTCGTTTGCTGGTGGGCGTGGATGGCGATGCGCAAGCCGAACGCCTGGTGCGTCACGCTAGCCGCGTGGCCCAGCGCCGGCATCTGCCGTGGAGCCTGGTGCATGTCGACAACGGCCGGGCGCGGGATGAGCAGTCGCGCCTGCGCCTGCAAAACGCCCAGCAGTTGGCCGAGCGGCTTGGCGGTGAAGTGGTGTTGCTGCGGGCGGGGGAGGTGGCCAAGACGCTGATCCAGCACGCCGCCGAACGCCGCGCCAGCCTGTTGTTGGTCGGGCAGTCGCGGATGCGCTGGCGTCGTCGGCTGTTTGGCGGCGGTTTGGCCGCTCGCTTGTTGCGTAACGCACGCGGCTTGGAAATCAACGTGCTGGACAGCGACGACATCCCCGCGCCGCCACGCTTGCCGGATGTGCGCGGGCTGGTCTGGTTCGACTACGGCCTGGCAGTCGTGGCGACCATCGTGGCCGCGGCGTTGGCCTGGGCGGTGGCCAGTGTGTTGCCGTTGCCGAACATCTCGTTGGTGTTTCTGGCTGCCGTATTGCTGGTGGCGGTGCGCAGCAGCCTGGGCCCGTCCCTGGTGTGCGCCGCGCTGTCATTCCTGACCTACGACTTTTTGTTTATCCCGCCGAATTTCTCCTTCGCCATCCAGCGCGAAGAGGACGTGCTGACCCTGTTGTTCTTCCTGTTGATGGCCGCCCTGACCGGCAACCTCGCCGCACGCCAACGCCGGCAATTGCAGGCACTGCGCGATACCCAGGAAGAAACCAGCGAACTGCTCGACCTGTCGCGCAAACTCACGGCGGCCACCGACCGCCAGGCCGTTATCAGTGCGGCGGCTCATCACCTTGAGGGGTGGAGCGACCTGGACCTGTGCCTGGTCAACCGTGACGGCCAGGGCGGCTGGAAGGTCGAGACCGGTGCCGCATTGAACCTCACCGAAGCCGAGCGCGCCGCTGCCGACTGGGCGTGGCAGCACGATCAACCGGCCGGCATGGGCACCGGCACCTTGCCGTTCGGGCGTTGGTGGTGGTGGCCGTTGTCGGGCGAGGAGGGGCCGCTGGGCCTGCTCGGCGTCAGCCCCAAACCGGGGCTGGAACTGAGCGGCCAGCGTCGCCGTTTGCTGACTGCATTGAGCCAACCGCTGGCCCAGGCGTTGGCCCGGGCGCAGTTGGCACAGGAGCTGGAGTCTGCGCGCCTGCACGGCGAAACCGAGCAACTGCGCAGCGCCTTGCTCGCCTCGGTGTCCCATGATTTGCGCACGCCGCTGACGGCCATGCGTGGCAGCATCGACAGCCTGCTGGCCCTTGGCGAAGCCATACCCCTGGAGGATCGTCGCGAACTGCTGGAAGGCACCCGCGATGAAGCCGAGCGTCTCGATCGCTATATCCAGAACCTGTTGGACATGACGCGCCTGGGCCACGGCGCCCTGAAGTTGGCGCGTGACTGGGTCTCGCCGGGTGACATCGTCGGTAGCGCCCTCGGCCGGTTGCGTGCGGTGCTGGCGCCGTTGCAGGTGAAGGCCGATGTGCCCGTCGAGTTGCCGTTGTTGTATGTCCACGCGGCGTTGATCGAGCAGGCCTTGGTCAATGTGTTGGAAAACGCGGCACGCTTTTCACCCGCCCAGGGCCGCCTGGAGGTGAGCGCCGGGGTCGCCGATGATCAGCTGTTTTTCGCGGTGGCCGATGAGGGGCCGGGTATTCCTGAAGACGAGCGCGCGAAGATTTTCGACATGTTCTACACCGCCGCCCGGGGCGACCGCGGCGGGCAGGGCACGGGCCTCGGGTTGGCGATCTGCCAGGGCATGGTCGGTGCCCACGGCGGGCATATCAGCGTGGCCGATGGCATTGAAGGGCGTGGCACCTGCATCACCCTGTTCCTGCCATTGCCGACCCAGCCTGGCTTGGAACGCGAGGCTTGAGCTACCCTCTTTTCTCCACGGATTTTGATTGGACACCATGAGCCAGACCGCGACGATATTAGTCATTGATGACGAACCGCAGATCCGCAAATTCCTGCGCATCAGCCTGGCCTCTCAGGGCTACAAGGTGATCGAGGCCGGCACCGGCAACGAAGGCCTGGCGCAAGCGGCGTTGAGCAAACCGGATTTGCTGGTGCTCGACCTGGGCCTGCCGGACATGGACGGCCAACAGGTGCTACGCGAGTTTCGCGAGTGGTCGACGGTGCCGGTGCTGGTGTTGTCGGTGCGGGCCAGTGAAGTGCAGAAAGTCGAGGCGCTGGACAGCGGTGCCAATGACTACGTGACCAAGCCGTTCGGCATCCAGGAGTTTCTCGCCCGTGTGCGCGCTTTATTGCGCCAGGCACCGGCCGGGGAGGCCCAGGAAGCGGCGTTGAATTTTGGCCCGCTGACGGTGGACCTGGCCTATCGCCGGGTGCTGCTGGACGGTGTCGAAGTCGCCCTGACTCGTAAGGAGTACGCAGTGCTGGCGCAATTGGCGCGGCATCCGGGGCGAGTGATCACCCAGCAGCAATTGCTCAAGGACATCTGGGGCCCGACCCATACCGAGGACAGCCACTACTTGCGGATCGTGGTGGGGCATTTGCGCCAGAAACTGGCGGATGATCCGACGCAGCCGCGTTTTATCGTGACCGAGGCGGGGGTGGGATATCGTCTGTTAAACGCATAGGTTTGTGGTGTCTGGCCCACCGCTATCGCAGGCAAGCCAGCTCCCACAGAGGTTCGCATTTCGCCACGCGGCACGCGATCAACTGTGGGAGCGGGCTTGCCCGCGAAGAGGCCTTCAGCCACACCAACACGCTCAGCGCTGCTCACTCTCATACCGATCCAACGTATCACTGGCAATTTCCCGTCCCAACGCAATCAACTCCGGCGCCTTGTAGAACTCGAAAAACCGACACACCCGCTTTGGCACGTTGATCAACACATCAGGCGGGTAGCCAGCAATCTTGTACTGCGCCAAAGACGTCTGCATCACCTCGAAACTCTGGTTGATCAGGTCCAGCAGTGACGCCGGCCCCACGTTGTCGATGATGAACGAACCGGTTGCTGACTTGGGCGCGCCGGCTTTTTCCGGCGCGGCGGCGGGTTGCTGGTATTCGGGCTCGGCCGACTCCAGCCACGGGTTGATCTCCGCCGCTTCAGCCTGCAAGGCTTCCTGTTCGAGCTTCATCAGTTGCTCGGCCTGCTTGCGTCGAAAGGGCAGGTGCGAGCCCAGTGATTTGGCCAAGCTGTTGAAGCGGCTTTTGAACGCTGGCGGGCGCTGGATCACCGGCAGATGATAGTGCTTCTGGTTGGTGGCGTTGAGGTTGACCGCGATGATCAGGTCGCAATGGCTCGACACCACCGGCACGATCGGCAGCGGGTTGAGCAGGCCGCCGTCCACCAGCATTCGGTTGCCTTGCATCACCGGCGTAAACAGGCTGGGGATGGCGGCCGAGGCGCGCATGGCCTGGTGCAGGCAGCCTTCCTGGAACCAGATTTCCTGCTGGTTGGTGAGGTCGGTGGCGACGGCGGTGTAGGGGATGCGCAGTTCTTCGATGTTGATCTCACCGACGATCTTGCGGATTTGCCCGAAGACTTTCTCGCCACGAATCGCCCCCAGGCGAAAACTCACGTCCACCAGGCGCAGCACATCCAGGTAATCGAGGCTTTCAATCCAGTTTCGATAGTCGTCCAGCTTGCCCGCCGCGTAGATCCCGCCGACTACGGCGCCCATGGAGCATCCGGCGATACAGGCGATGTCGTAGCCGCGCCGTTCAATCTCTTCGATCACCCCAATGTGAGCGTAGCCCCGGGCCCCTCCGGAGCCCAGTACCAAGGCAACACGTTTTTTCATGGTCCATGTCCTCCCCAAGGCAGGTGCCCACAATGCACCCATTGAGGGGGCGCCTTCAATCTTCGCCTGGGGCGGTAATATTTTTGCTGGCGGGACGCGGTGCTCGGGTATGCTCTGGCGATAGGCGCTTTTGATTTGGGGCTGACAGACAAGGCACTTTTTCTTGTAGGCAACGTCTACAACGTACGACTGTTTTTCTTTATTTGAGGTGTCATCGATGAAAGCCTGGATGTGTGTGCCTGTGATCGTGTTGGCCCTGGCCGGTTGTGCCGGGAAAACCGCGTACCGCGACAGCTGCGGCACGCAACTGGATGCCGCGTGGCATGAGCTGGACCTGGCCAAGGCCGAAGGCTTCGCCGGCACCGTGAGCTACTCTAAGGCCTTGTCCTTGCTGACCGGTGCCAAGACCCAACAGCAATTCGAAGCGTTTGAAGGCTGCTCCAACAAGGCCGAGAAAGCGCGGTTCTATATTCGTGAGTCGCGCGCCGGGCGTTGACCTGTAGCCGTGATCAGGGATTTTCATCGTCAGGGGAGGAAGGGATGTCAGCGCTGGTTGATCAGTTAGTCGCTCAGGTCATTGGCCTGGAAGTAGGGTTACTGAGCTGCCAGGCTCGCCTCGCCGCCGTCACCGACGATGAAGCCTTGCATGACCTGCGCACCACCGTGCGGCGCTTGCGCAGTTTGTTGCGCCCTTTACGGGGGCTGCCAGGTGTCGAGCAGCTAGAGTTGGCGGCCAGCACGGTCGGCCAGATCACCACGCCGCTGCGGGACCGAGAGGTCCTGGCGGCGTACCTGCATCAGCATGGTCATCATGCGGCGGCAGACCGGCGCTTGCGCTTGCAACCCGATGCGTATCGACACGTGGCGCAAAGCCCGGAGTTGGCGCACCTGCTGCTCATCCTGGATGCCTTCCCGCGTTTTATCCGCGCCTCTGAACACCAAAAGCTGCTCAAGGGCCTGCGCCCCCGCATCGAGAAACGCCTGGCCAAGCAATGGCAGAAGCTTGATGAAGCACTCAAGGATCCCGGCCATGATCGTCACCGCTTGCGGTTGCTGATCAAGCGCGTGCGCTACGCTGCCGAGGCTTATCCCGAGTTGGACAAACTCCCTGCCAACGCCATGTCCCGATTGAAAAAAGCCCAGGGTGCCCTCGGTGATTGGCATGACTGCTGGCAATGGTTGGCCCAGGCCGAGCATCAGCCAGACCTGCAGCCCTGTGTTGCGACGTGGCATCGCACCATGGCCAAGGCAGAAGGGCAGGCAGACAGAGTGCTGGAAAAACTCAGCGCCGATTGTTTCTGAAACGGTCCGGTTTTTGGCCGGAATAGGCGCTGTATCGCAAGGGCGCGATGGTTAACATCCCCCCATCTGTTTAGCTGATGTGAGGTCGCCATGCGCTTTAGTGATTTGCTCGACGCCGCCCGTCGCAACCCGCTGGATGTCACCATCCCCGCCGAATGGGCTCAGGGGCGCGCAACCTTTGGTGGCCTGGTCGCCGCACTGCAATACGAAGCCCTGCGTGCTCAGGTACCGGATGGCCGGCCTTTGCGGTCATTGGCCGTCACCTTTGTCGGCCCGGTGACAGCGGATGTTCCCGCCCGCTATCAGGTTGAAGTGCTGCGTGAAGGCAAGGCTGTCAGCCAATTGTTGGGTCGCGTGGTGCAGAACGGTGAAGTGGCGACCCTGGTGCAAGCCAGCTTTGGCGCATCCCGCGAGTCAGAGATTGATGTGGCCAGTGAAGCGCCGCCGACGTTCAAGCATTGGGATGAATGCCAGGAGCTGCCTTACATCAAGGGCGTGACGCCTGAGTTCATGAAACACGTGGCGATGCGTTGGAGCGTCGGCGGGTTGCCGTTTACCGGCAATAAGTCTCGCGACATGGGCGGCTGGGTACGCTTGCGCGGCGACGTGAAGGAAGAACCGTTGACCGAGTCGCACATCCTCGCGTTGGTCGACGCGTGGCCCCCGGCCCTGCTTCCTCACCTGAAAAAGCCCGCGCCCGGCAGCACGCTGACCTGGACCATCGAGTTCATCCAGCCCCTGCAAGAGCTGACGACCCTCGACTGGTGCCAGTACTACGTCAACATCGAGCACGCCCGCGACGGCTACGGCCACGCCGCCGCCGCGCTGTGGAGCCCGACCGGCGAATTGATCGCCATCAGCCGCCAGACCGTGGTGGTCTTCGCCTGAGGCTCAGTGCCGATGGCGCTGCCGCCAGGCACGCCACCAGCCGCCGCTTAATACAAAGCGTGGGAAGGTCACAAACTGCTCGACCACCAGGCGCTGCACCGCATCTTTACGATCACTGAACGGCTCACTGGCCTCGGCTTCCAGGCTGTGGCCATGGCGCTGCAACGCCAGGCCGGCCAGGATGCCGACCACGCCAACAGCGAAACTCGCCAGGCTCAGGCTGAACACGCCCGACACAATTAACAAGAACCCGATGATGAACAGCGGCACGGCAATCAGGTGCAACGCCAGGTTGGTCGGGTGTTGATGGTTTTGTGGGTAGTTACGCCATTGCCAGGCGGGGAGATTGGGGTGACGTTTGCCCATGATGGTGAATCCTCTGTCCGTTGAAACATCTTGGACAGAGTTTAGGCGGGGTGGGACGGGTGGGCGAATTGGGGATGGCTATGGGGGTTATAGAGAGGCATTTTTCATGCCCAAGTGACGCAGTCATGCTCGTCCATATGGATTAGAAGCGTGAGGTGGGTATCGGTTAGCCAGAATGGGTAGCCGGTTGTTTCACCCAAGAGAGATGTAACATCGTGTGCACCACCGACTTGCCAACCTCTGTATTTTGAGTCGCATACCAACAGAATTAGATTGTTTTCGCTAAAGAGCGCTTTTTAAAAGTCCTCATCATTGCCTCTGATGTAAACATTTGGGTTGATCAATGAAATGTCCTTAGAGTTGAATTCGATTAAAGAGTGTTTGTTGGCGGCTTTAAAGTGAAGTTGGCCGTCTTTTTTTGTTATTTCTACTGCGAAAGTATCTCTGTTTGGTATGTTGAGTATTTTTAGATCGCTAATTTCATAGCAGTCAATGCCGAGCCTGCAGACGTTGTAGCCCTTGTCTTTCCATTTTTCCGGTAGGACATCCGGAAACTCAGGTATGTCAAATCCAATTCCCAGTCTCGGTCGGTCATTGTCTATTTGTAAAGAGAAGACAGAGATATCACCTATCTCGACAGGCCGGCTGAAGATTTTTTCAAAAAAAACATTCTTATTTATTTCGTTCCAGTATTTCATTGTTGTTTCCTAAAGTAATAGTGTGTTTTTGCACCGGTAACCTTTCCGTTTCGAGGATACTCAATAGATCTTAAGTTAAAATGTGTTGTTTGGTCTCCTACTCCATCAGGTCTATTGAATTTATGCCCGGCAGAGTGATCTTGGATGAGAACTTGTGTGCCGTTTTCTCTTGTAAATTGATAAACCCTTGTCTCAATGGGTTGACCAGCAGCATCCAATATTTTTTTATCACTTTTATCGGTCATGTTTTCTATTTTGTACTGTGTCGTTTGCCCTGAAATTGGATGAGTCATTACATCTGGACTTTGATTCATCGGTATACCGGCGTCCCTTTTAGCTTGTCTGAAAGCTCCCTTACGCGATACGCCAGGGACGCTCGGTTCAGTAGACTTTGAGCAAGCAGGATTTTTCCCTATTGAGCCAGGGCAATTCGCGTTAAGGCCTAATGGATCCACCCATCCCGTAGGATTGGGCACGTACTGGTACGTGTTGATCCCACCCGCCAGCTTCACCGGGTCCGGTGTCAGGTAGCGACCCAGATCCGGATTGTAGTAGCGATGCCGGTTGTAGTGCAGCCCGCTTTCCTGATCGAAGTACTGGCCCTGAAAACGCAGCGGGTTGTCGACTTTTCCGACGTCCAGGCGACTGATTTCGCCGTACGCGCGGTAGTGGGCAGACCAGACGATTTCGCCGTTGGGGGCGGTGAGTTCTTGTGGGGTGCCGAGGTGGTCGAGTTGGTAGTGGAAGGGCTTGGTTTGTTTGGGGCCAAAACCTTCCAGTAAAGCCAAGGGCCTGAAGCTACCGGGTTCGTAGAGGTAGCTGCGATGACGGTCTTTGTGGTGCTCGGCAATCAGCTTGTCGCCTTGCCAGAAAAACTCCGTGGTTATGTCATCAACGGTTTTGCTGATCCGCCGTCCAAATGGATCGTATCGGTAGCTGGCGGTCTGCCCATTGGGTTGAGTGATGCCAACCAGCCGATGCTGGCAGTCATAACGGTACTCGGTGACCAGTGCGTGCCCACGCCCACTCCGCTCACGGATCAAGTTTCCAAAAGCGTCATAGTCGTAATGCCGGTCCCCTTGGATCATCAGCCGATTGCCCGCCACGATGTCCGGGCCGGGGCGGTTTTGCATGAGCAGGTTGCCGGCCGGGTCGTGGGAGAAGCGTTCTTGCAGGTCTTGGGAGTGGTCGGCGCGGGTGAGGCGGTTCAGTGGGTCGTAGGTGTAGTCGTGCTGGCCCTTGCGGGTGTCGAGCAGGCGGGTGAGGTTGCCGGATTTGTCGTAGGTGTAATGGCGTGCGTAGAGGTGGTGCTCCTGCTGGGTGACGGTGTGGGCGTGCAGGCGTTGTTGGTCGTCGTAGTAGTAGTGGCTGAGCAGTTGGCCCTGTTGGCGTTGGTGTTCCTGGCCGGCGTTGAACAGGTGGGAGGTGAGGACTTCACCATTGAGTTCGACGGTGGCGAGGTGGCCGCCCTTGGCATGATTAAAAACAAGACGGTTGTTGTCGGGCAGGCGCAGGTGCTGGAGTTGGCCACAGGCGTCGTAGCCATAACGCAAGGTGCCCCACCCTTGGTGTTCGGCGGTGAGGCGGTTTTGGTTGTCGTACTCGTAGGCTAAAGCCCAGTGACCGTCCTCGACACCGAGGAGGTTGCCTTGGCGGTCGTAGGTGTAGTCGACGGTTTTGCCGTTGGGGAGGGTTTTTCGTACAAGGCGGCCGGCGTGGTCGCGCTCGTAGCGGGTAACCAGCTGACTGCCGTCGTCGCCGTGTTCGGTCTTTTCCTGCAGGTTGCCGTTGAGGTCGTAGACGTAGGCCGTGCGTTGGCCATCAAACCCTATCTCCTGCTGGATCAGGCCATTGGGGTGATACTGCAATCCGTAGGTTTCACCGACTTCATTTTCGATCTCAGTCAGCAACAACCGCGCATTGTCGTAGCGATACTTGACCTGGGTGCCGTCCGCGTTGATGCGCCGACTGATCAGATGCAGCCCATCCGCATACTCGTAGCGGGTAACGCGGCCTAACTCATCCCGCTCAGCCGTGATTTTTCCATAAGGGTTGTAGCTGTATTCCCGCGCTGCTCCCCCCGGCAACACCACCCGAACCAAGCGCCCAACGCTGTCCCACTCATACTGGGTCAGCGCGCCATGCTCATCCTCCCGCGCCACCTGGCGGCCAAGGTCGTCATAGCGATATCGCCTGATCCCACCTTCCGGCAGATGCTCCTCAAGCAACTGCCCCCGCTCATTCCACACCAATCGCTGACAACTGTTATCCGGAAACCAAACCCCCGTCAGCTGCCCATATTTGTTGTAGCTGTAGTCGGTGCTGTGGCCTTCAGGATCAATCCTGCGGGTGATATCGCCCCTGTCATTACGCTCATATTTCCAGACCGCCTGACCGCGCCTTACAACCCGTACGAATCCGTTGTCATGCTCGTAGGAGGTCGGCTCGTCGTCCCCCGGAAACAGCGCCACCAAACGCCCAGCTTCGTCGTACTGATAGGCCGTGATCGCGCCCAGCGGGTTCTGCTCAACCGTCAGCCGGCCTTTGTTATCGTAGGATTTGAAGTGCTCGGCGCCGTCCGGATCAACACGCTGCACCAGCCGCGCACGCTCGTCATGCACATAGACTTCCTGGCTGCCATCG
>NZ_JACAOY010000025.1 GCF_013385985.1 Pseudomonas sp. B6002
GCGAAGACGTGCTCTTCAGCCCACAACGCATGAGCCTGGGCGGGCAGTCGTCGATTCGTGGCTACAAGGACCAGACCCTCAGCGGCGACAGCGGCGGCTACTGGCGCAACGACCTGCGCTGGAGCCGCCCGGTGACCTGGGCCTGGCTGCAACCGGTGTTCAGCGAGTACGGCACCAGCCTCGGCTACGACCAGGGCGTGATCAGCCACGGCCGTTATAACGCCGAGCAGCATGGGCGCATGAGCAGCAACTCGGTCGACCTGTTTGCCCGCGGCCAGAACGTCGCCGCCACGGTGACCTTCGCACACTCTTTGGAAAGACCGGGGCCGATCACCGAGCGTGAAGCGCCGATCTATTTCCGCCTGGATTTCTTCCTTTAAATTTTTACCGCCTTCTGGGCATCGAGACATCACATGGACGTTCGCCAGTTCGCCTTCCTTGCGCGCCAACCTTCTGCGGCCCTGAAAAGTCGTTCCAACTTCTTGGGGCTGCCCAAACGCGGGTTGGCGTTGGTGTTGGCCAACGCCATGTTCTGGCAGCCGTTGCTGGCACAGGCGGACGGCATTGTGGTCAGCGCACCCGGCACCAGCCTGGGCCAGGCAGCGAATGGCGTGCCCATCGTCAATATCGCGGCGCCCAATGCCAGCGGGCTGTCGCATAACCAGTTCAAGGACTACAACGTTGGCGCCAACGGGCTCATCCTTAACAACGCGACCAATCGGACCGAGTCCACGCAACTGGGCGGGATCATCCTTGGCAACTCGAACCTCAACGGTCGCGCCGCCAGCACCATCCTCAATGAAGTCAACGGTGGCAGCCCAAGCCAGCTTCGCGGCTACACCGAAGTGGCGGGGCAGTCGGCCCATGTGATCGTCGCCAACCCCTACGGCATCACCTGCAACGGCTGCGGCTTTATCAACACCCCACAGGCGACGCTGACCACGGGTAAGACGGTTATCGAGAACGGCCAGGTCAGCCGCTATCAAGTGGATAAGGGCAGTGTCTCCATCGAAGGCGCCGGGCTCAACGCCAACAATATCGACCGCTTCGAAATCATCACCCGCTCGGCCAAGCTCAATGCCGAGATCCAGGCCAAGAACCTGGCGATCATCGCCGGCGCCAATGACGTCGATGCCAAGACCCTCAAAACCACGGCGCGTGCCGCTGACCCGGCGACCGCCCCTCAACTGGCCATCGACTCTTCAGCGTTGGGCGGTATGTATGCCGGCGCAATCAAGCTGGTCAGCAGTGAAGCCGGTGTGGGCGTAAAGCTCGACGGCAAGATGCTCGCCAGTGGCGGTGACATGCAACTGGATGCCAATGGTCATTTGAGTCTGGTGCAAGCCACCGCCGCCGAAGCGGTTGTCATCAAGGCACAGAGCCTGGACGCTCAGGGCAAGATCTACGCCGGCACCCGCGTTGAAGCGACCACCCAAGGTACGTTGACCAATCGCAGCGCCATCGCTGCCCAAGACAGCGTTGCGCTGACCAGTGCGGGTCAGCTTGAAAACCTGGGCATGATCGAAGCCGGCGTTACCCCGGAGAACACCCGCAACCAGACGGGTGACGTGGTGCTCACCGCCAAGCGCATCGACAACCGTGGCCAGAGCGTTGTCGCCAGCCGCGACCTCAAGGCCACCGCTGCCGAAGCACTCGACAACCGGGCGGGTACGCTTTCAGCCAACGCCCGCCTGACGCTTGACGCGCAGGATCTGGACAACCGTGGCGGCACCTTGACGGGGCAGGGCGCGGTCAAGACCACCCTCAGCGGCACACTCGATAATCGAGACCAAGGCACACTCGCCAGCGGCGGCGAGCAAACGTTGAACGCGGCGGCGGTAAAAAACACTGATGGCGTGATCAGCAGCCAGGACACGCTCGGCCTGGATGTAGCCAGCCTCGACAACACCAGCGGCAAGATCACCGCCCAAAACACCCTGACCCTTGATGGCACGACCATTGAAAACGCCAAGGGTCAGATCACCAGTCAGGGAGACATCCTCGCCACGGCCAAAACGTTCAGCCAGCAAGGCGGCAAGTTGATCAGCCAGGGCCAGCTCACCCTGGTAGCCGACACCCTCGATAACAGTCTTGACGGCTACATCGCGTCCGCCAATGCCATGAGCCTTACGGCCCACCAGCAATTGATCAACACCGGCAAAGGCATTATCAGCACCCAGCAGGGCCTGACGATCAACGGCGGTGCGGTGGACAACACCACCGGCAGCCTGCTCAGCCAGAGCGGTATTACCGCTACGTTGAGCGAGGGGCTCAACAACCGAGACGGTAGCGTCATCACGCAAACAGGCGACCTCACGATTGATGCCGACGGCGTCGATAACCGTGGGGGCGTTTTGGCGAGTGTCGCGGGCAAACTCAAGACCACCCTGGCGTCTGTTTTGGATAACGGCAAGTCGCTCAGCACGCCCGGCGAGGCGGGGCTGATTCAGGCTCAGTCGCTCAACCTCGGTGCCCAGCAGGCCGTGCTCAACAACGGCGGCCAGGTGTCTGCCTTGAATGGCGATGCCCTGATCACCACCGCCACCCTCGACAACCAGGGCGGCGCCGTGCTGGCCAAGCAACAGCTGGTGGTGCGCGCTCACGACCTCAACAACACCCAGGGCCGCGCGGCCGGCGACGCCATCGATTTGGGCCTGACCGGCGCACTGAGCAACCAGTCAGGCCTTGTCGAGGGCAGCAGCGGTTTGCTGATCGACGCCGCCTCCATCAACAACCAGAACGGCAAGTTACGTTCCCTGGGCCAACAAGGCACCGCCAGCGTGGCCAGTGCGCAGTTGCTGGATAACCAGAGCGGCATGATCGAAGCGGCTAACCATGACGTCTCGTTGCGCATGGCCAGCTTCAATAACGCGGGGGGCAACATCCAGCACGTCGGCACCGGGACCTTTGGCGTCGATCTGGCGAAGTTCAGCAACATCGGCGGCAGCGTCGCCACTGCCGGCACACTGACCATCGATGCGGCCAAGTGGGATAACAGTACCGACGTTCAAGCCGATGTACTGAACGTCACCGTAGGCCAGTTCAACCAGGCCGCTACCGGCAAGCTTGCCGCCAGCCAGCGCTTCACCGGTCAGGGCGACACCTGGACCAATGCCGGGCGCATCACCAGCGGCGGGGCGTTCTCCCTGACCGCGACCAACGTCATCAACACCGGTACCCTCGGTGGTGCCGGCAAGGTGGATCTGAACGCCGAAGCCGTGCGCAACGACCACGGCCTGATCTTCAGCGGCACCGACATGGCGTTGCGCTTCAAGAACCTGACCAATTACTACGCCGATATCTACAGCCTGGGCAGCCTGAGCATGATGGCTCGCGACGGCGTGGCACGTAGTGCGTCGTTGGAAAACATCTCCAGTCATATCGAAGCCACCGACGATGTTTTGGTGCGCAGCGACAGCGTGATCAACCGCAAGGACGTATTCAGCACGGTCGATGAGGCTGTCTCGGGCTACCTCAGCGTGACCTGTTACGACTGCGGTGGCGACCACCACAACGTCGACTATGTGGCACACGAAGTCTCCAAGAGTGTGGTGGCAACGGATTCGGCCAGTTCCTCGATCCAGAGTGGCGCCAAGCTGACCGTCGACGGTTCAAGCGTGCTCAATAAATACAGCACCATGGCTTCGGGTGCCGACCTGGTGATCACCGCGGATAACTTCGCCAACATCGGCGCGACTACCGGCACCAGCACGCGTACACGTACCTGGAACACAGGCCGCATAACTGACGGTACCGATGACCGCTTCCGTGCGAACTGGATCTACCCCTACAACGCACAACCTAACCCCAAGGTGTTGCCGGTTGGCGCACTCAACTCCTTCAGCCTGGTAGGTGATACCACCACCGTTACCCCGGGCGATCCGATTGCCTCGGTAATTCAAGCGGGTGGCAACGTCAGTATCTTGGCTACCCAGCAGCTGGAAAACAGCAGCATCGTACAGTTCGCGCCGCCTACACCTGTTCCGGACAAAGGCGGCGCCACTGCGGTGACCAAACCCGCCGTGGTTGTGCTGAACCCGCAATTGCCACCCGACCTGGCGCAGCAACAAGTCAACCCGACCACCCTGCCAGGCTTCACGTTGCCGAGCGGTACGAATGGCTTGTTCCATGTGGTCGATAGCGCCGCTGCCGCCAAAAACAGCCAGGACCTGAGCAAGGCCAACATCCAGGGCTCGGACGCCAGTCGCGTAGTTGTTGGCCCTAAATACCTGGTCGAAACCAACTCTGCCTTTACCGACCTCAAGCAATTCATGAGCTCGGACTACCTGCTCGGCCACCTCGGCTATGACCCCGAAACCAGCTGGAAACGCCTGGGTGACGGCCTTTATGAACAGCGCCTGATCCAACAAGCCGTTACTGCCCGAACCGGCCAACGTTTCATCGCTGGCCAGACCACCGATGAAGGCATGTTCAAGTACCTGATGAACAATGCCATTGCCAGCAAGGATCAACTCAACCTTTCCGTGGGTGTAAGCCTCACCTCACAACAAGTCGCCGCACTGACCCACGACATCGTCTGGATGGAAGACCAGGTGGTCAATGGTGAACACGTGTTGGTGCCCGTGTTGTACATGGCCCAGGCGAACAATCGCCTGACGGCGGATGGCGCGCTGATTCAAGGCAAGGATGTGACGCTGATTGCCGGTGCGGACTTGAAGAACGCCGGGACCTTGCGCGCCAGTGAAAGCCTGTCCGCAGCGGCGGGCGGCAATCTGGTGAATACACGCCTGGCTGAGGCTGGTGAAAAGCTCAAGTTGATCGCAGGCAAGGACCTGGTGAACATGCAGGGCGGCATCCTCAAGGGCAAGAATGTTGAGCTGAGCACGTTGACCGGCGATATCCGCAACGACCGGACCATCACCACGATCGAGAACAGTGGGAAGGGTTTCAGCTCCAAGACTGCAGTCGTAGATAGCGCTGCGAGCATTGAAGCTGGAAACAACCTGACGATGCATGCCGCTCGCGACCTGCTGAACGTGGGCGGGGCCATTACGGCAGGCAAGAGCGCGTCGTTGAGCGCGGGTAACGATGTTGTTATCGCGGCGGCTCGCGAAGAAACCGGGTCGATGCGCCAGGACAAACGGCATTTCTGGGATCAAAGCCAGACGGTGCAGCACGCCAGTGAGATCAAGGTCGGTGAAGATCTTGAGGTTAATGCGACGAATGAACTGACGATGGTTGCCAGTCATATTAAAGCCGGTGGCGACGTCAACTTATCAGGCACTGACGTGAGCCTCCTCGCGGCTGCCAACGAGGAGTCGAGCGAATATCGCTACAAGCGTAGCGGCAAGAAGATCAACCAGGAAGAAGAGCATGCTCGGCAGCAGGGCACAACGATTGAGGCCGGTGGGGATGTAAAAGTCGCTGCGCTGCACGATGTGACGATGGTCTCCAGCAAGATCGACGCCGGAAATGAGGCCTACCTGGCTGCCGGGAACAAGTTGAATTTGTTGGCAGAGCTCAACCGCGACTACTCCCTCTATGACATGACCAAAAAAGGCAGTTGGGGGAGCAATGCGGCGAAACGCGATGAGGTAACGCAGCACACGAACTTCGGGAGTGAAATCAAGACGGGTGGCAATCTCACACTCAAAAGTGGCGGCGATCAACGTTACCAAGTGGCAACCCTGGACAGCGGTAAGGACCTGACGCTGGATAGCGGTGGCCGCATCGTGTTCGAGGGTGTGAAGGACTATCACGACGAGAGCCATACCAAGAGCAAGGGCGACTTGGCTTGGTACAAGATGAAGGGCGAAGGAAAGACAGACGAGACGCTGCGGCAAAGCGCCTTGATTGCTCAGGGTAAGTTGGTGATCAAGGCTGTTGAAGGCGTTCGAATCGACATCAAACAAGTCGACCAGCAAAGCGTCAGTCAAACCATTGATGCGATGGTTCAAGCCGACCCGAATCTCGCCTGGATGAAGCAAGCAGAAGCGCGTGGCGACATCGATTGGCGACAGGTCAAGGAAATTCACAATAGCTTCAAGTACGAGTCTTCCGGGTTGGGGGCGGGGGCGAAGATCGCCATCGCAATCTTGATGTCGTTCATCATGGGCCCTGCAGGTTTCGGGTTGCAGGGCGCCAACTTGGCCGTGGCGACAAGCCTGGGGACAACTGCTGTCACGAGCACCATCAACAACAAGGGCAATCTTGGGTTGGCGGTGAAAGAAACGTTCAGTGCGGGCAGCTTGAAAAACGCTGCTGTTGCGGGCGTGACGGCGGGTCTAATCGACTACGCAGACACGAAGTGGTTTTCCGATGCGAGTGGAGCGACTAATGGCGGCTCAACAGTTGTCTCCAGCGGGCCGATACAGAATCCTGGCTACGCCTCAAGCATGCTCAAACCGGAAAACTGGGCCGATACTCTCCTGAGAAGTGGCACCCATGCACTCATCAACGGCAGCGTTTCTACAGTCATTACCGGCGGAAGCCTAGGTTCGAATCTGGGAGAGGCGTTCATTGGTGAAGGCATTGAGCTAGGTGCCGCAATCGGGAACAAGAAAATTGGTGACTTGGCGGCGAATCTGGACGTTGCCCCCAAGATAGCTGAGAAGCTGGTACTGCATGCGGCATTGGGTGGCCTGATCGCCAAGGCTCGCGGAGAGAGTTTTGCCAGTGGAGCAATTGCAGGCGGTGTGGCTCAAGGGCTGACACCCATTGCGAATGGCTTGTTGGCGGAGTATGTCAGCTCACGCTTTGAGGCGGCTGACCTAAGCGACGCGGGAAGCCAGCTGAAGATCGGAACAGCGCAGATCATTGGTTTGATTGCTGCGGGAGCCGCGGGTGGGAACCCGGCGACAGGTAGCCTGATTGGCGGCACGGCGGAAAAGTACAATGATCAGGGGTTTCACGATCCAACTGGATCATGGTTTGATGATAGCGGGGCGCCACTACAGCCAGCGACATCCGCAGTCGACGAGCTCAAAGCAGAGATATCTCTGTTTATATTGACTGGCCTTTTTCCGGAGTTGTTGGCGGTGAGGGCGGAAGGTTGGCTGGGGAGACTTACTGGAATGTTCAGTAAGTCTTCAGATGAAGCATTGGCTGGAGCGGGGACCAGGGCCGGTGCGGGTGGCGCGTCAGAGATTGGTGCGAATGCTGGCGGTGCAGTCGTCGGGGATACGGGAGCTGCCGCCGAGGAGGTAGTGGCCGGTGGAAAAGCTAGCGTGGATGCGCCCAAGGGTGGATTTGGGCCTACTTATCGGCCAGCAGATAGTGATCAGTTTGAAAAGATTCTGACTTCGTATTACGGTGCGGTTAAAACTGGTAGCAGGGTCGGAAACGGCGGATTGGCCGACGCTGTGCGTTATGAAAAAGCTACAGGCGAAATGTTATCTCCTGCTGGCCATGAGCAAAAGGCAATTGAGGTCAGCAATAGATTAGGTGAGCTAGTTAGGAATGCCAATAATCAGCCGCCGGGCAAATATCCTTACAGTCAGCGGGATATTGATTTTGCTAAGCAATTAATTAAGGATCTTGACAATGCTCTTGGCCGATGAATGTTTAAAAAGTTTTGTTTTGTGGCTGGTTTCTTCGTCTTTCCTTTCTGCCGAAGTTTTGGAGGGGTCATTGCAAGACCTAGGCGGGATGGATGGCATTATTGAAAATTCATATTATATATCTGCGTACGAGTCTTTAGGTCGGGCTCTGGTGCAAAGAAACTCATTTCAAAGTGTTTTAGAGTTTTTTCGAAGTTTTGAATTGGAGTTGAGTGTCTGTCCTGAGTATTTGTACTACTTCGTCGAGTCAATAGTTGATTGGTCTTTAGTTCGTGGTGACCAGCTGGAAGAGCTAATAAGTGTGGCTCCTGAAAGTTATAAAGCATTTCTGCATAGAAGGTTTTCGCCGAGATAATCTGATTCGTTGCTGCAAAGGCGAATACTGGCTTTTCCAAAACACTTAGGTTTAGTGTGGACTATGCCGGTAAAACTATTAATTTAAATCGCGGGGCTCAGGGGAACAAATGTGATGGTCATGGAGCGTATGCCGGTGCTCAGAATCCATTTCAAGGGAAAATTCCAGATTAATGGCTGACCATATCTGTCCCCTTTTCCTACAGATCATTGATTTCCCCTGCTTTGACAAGCCAACCCAACCCGACTAACTTTCCTGGCGTGACGCATTCATGCGACCCACGCTATGCAGCAATCCTATTTCTGCGCCACATTTCGTCGTGGCCCCGGTGCGTCTAACAGCCAGCAAATGACTGTTAATCATTGGGTCCCTGGTTCGAGTCCACGTCGGGAAGCCAGACAGAGAAAGTCCTACAGAAGATGCATGCTTTGTTTGCCTTGAACTTCGCACCCCTGTAGCAAGCGGGCCTGTCCCACGCGCTGCTGTGTGTCGGATAAATATGCTGGGCTTGAAACAGCGCGCCCGGGGCTCGGCCGCTCATTACGGTCTTAAGGATGCGCTACAATTTTGAATGAGGCGGCTTCTGGCTTGAGTATGATAAAACTCTACGATTCAGTCTGCCCGAATTTAACATCGAGTTTATAGTTGGCCTGAGCAAGAAATAAGGAATTTTATGCAAGTTGACCAGTTTTGTGATGAAATTAAGTCATTGTTGGATGATTTTATGTTGGAGCGCTCGTCGTTTGCCAATGGAGAGTTTGGGGACCTTGAAAGAGTTGAGTTGGAAGGTCTGAACAAACTCGTAACCGTCGATTTTTGGTCTAAGGGGTGGATTGCTATCGATGTTTATGACTGCCCGAGTGAGCAGCAGATAATGAATGTGCTACTGTCCCCAGAGGAGGTAGGTTTTGTTTCTGAAGCGTTTGACAGGCTTATGAATATATTAGTGGCATCAAAGGGTAAGATTATCCATTTGAATTTGTTTGGTTGAAGGGTCGTAGCACTAAAAATACTTGTGTTTTTTTAGAAGGTGCGAGAGATGTGTGACAGTGTTTTATACTCCAACTCAACGCGCTAGAAAGGGGGCAGCATGATTGATTCGATAACCGGCCAAAAAATATTACTGATCGAACACCCTACGTATGGTCCCTATGTTCGCGTGTCGAGCTACGAAGACAGTATGGATCTTGAAGACTTGCTAGATGACAAGTATTACGTATCTTACTGGATCGGCAAGCCCAAAGACTTACAGTTTCTCGGAGGGGCTGAGTACTATTTTGGCCCGGTGGTAGATGTGGAAAAGCTGCAAGCAATACTTGACTTGATCGATTCGGATTATCGCGAACTAAAATAGGGGGGGCGTATGATTCACAGTGTGTCTGGTAATCGGGTTCTTGTATGTGTAGATCTGACATATGGACCTTATGAAATGGTGGCAGACGCTGAGCCGCTTTGGTTAGAGGCTATCCTTCAAGGACGATTTTATATTCCTTATTGGGTCGTTAAGAAAAAGTCTGAAGAAACCCCTACGAAGCTGGCTTATCATTTCGGTGTTGCTGCTGATCCAGAAAAATTACAGAAAATTTTAGATATGATTGATTTTGAAAGAAAATCTATCTTTCAAGGTGGCGGCATTGTATTGCGTTGGCCAGGGAAATGTTAGCAGTTGGGAGCGAAGTCTATGCAGAGAATTAATTGCATCAATGGAAGTGAAGCAGTGATGCTGCTTATTATCGAGCCCTGGGCTGAAGAATACCTGATTAAGCCTGGAGCGTCAGTTGACATTGTTGGGCAAGGAGGGTGTTTTGAAACGGGATTCGAGGTGGAGCATGTTGATAAAGGTATGATTGTCTATGGCTGGGAAGGATCTATAGTCTCTGTCTTTTCGAATGGAGAAATAGTTGAGCCTGGTTTTCAACAGTAATGGGTCATGATAGTTGTCCGGCGCGACTAACTTTCGTGTTCCAAGTGCGCTAGCAATCAGCAAGTTCGGGTTAGAGCGCCTCAGTACTTTTTAAGCACCTGCGTCCCAGAAGACGTATCACCAGAGGTTTCAACGAGATTTCAGTCGCGCTCTATTCACAGCCCCTCCAACGCCCGCCACAACTTCCTCATCGTCGGATTCTGATTCTCCACCGCGCAATACGAGCGAATCTCCAACCGCGTACTCCATTCCTCCCCACCAGCCCTTACCAGCACCCCTCGCTCCAGTTCATCCACCACCGCACTCTGCGGCAACCACGCCACGCCATAGCCCTCGATGGCCATGCGCATCAACAACATCGCCATATCCGCCTCATAACAGCGCTCCAACACAACGGGTGACGGCCCATTCTTGATCACGATTTCAGCCACACGCCCCAAAAAAGTCGTCGCGGTATACGCCAAATGCGGCACCGGTTTCCCGGCTGTTCCGGGCAAGCGGTACAGCGGGCGACCGCGTTTATCCGGAGCACACAACGGGATAAACGCATCATGCCCCAGGGCCAGGCTGCCGAAGCGTTGCGGGTCGAGCAGGATCGGCGCCAGCGGGTGGTGGTAGACGATCATCAGGTCGCAGCTGCCTTCTTCCAGCGCGATCACCGCGTCATGGATATTCGCGGCCACGACGCGCGCATTGAACTGTTCGGTCTGGCGCTGGAACTGCGCCAGCCATTTGGGCAGGAAGGTCATCGACAGGCTGTGCCCCGCCGTCACCTGGATCGAGCGCCCGGGCATGCGTTCCACTTCGCGCAGGCTGGCGCGCAGGCGCATCAGGCCGGCGAGGGCGTCGCGGCTTTCGGTGCAGAAGGCTTGGCCGGCGGCGGTGAGTTGCACGGGGTAGGTGCCTCGGTCGACCAGTTCGGCGCCCACCCATTCTTCCAGTGAGCGGATGCGCCGCGACAACGCCGATTGGGTCACGCACCGCACTTCGGCAGCGCGGGAGAAATTCTTCCACTCAGCGATGGCCAAGAGGTCGTCCAACCATTTGATCTGCATGCCCGATCTCCAGGGTGTGAGCCTTGAGTGTATGTCGCCGCGCCCAGGCCAGGCGTGGCTTTTCGCTAACTATTCCAAAAGCGCATGGGGTTAGCCGGATTACTCATCATGAGGCCTGTGAGCGGTCCCTAGAATTTCTGCCCATCACCCACACAACAAAAACCACATGAGGGCAGCACTGTGAAGCACAACAAACTTCCCCGTCGAATTGCAGCCGGCATCGCCTTGGGCGTGCTGGTGGGTTGGGCGTGTCATCACTATGCAGGGAGCGAGCAGGGCGCCAAGGAGCTGGCCGGGTATTTCTCGATGGTCACCGACATCTTCCTGCGCATGATCAAGATGATCATCGCGCCACTGGTCTTCGCCACGTTGGTGGGCGGCATCGCCAGCCTGGGCAGTTCGCGTTCGGTGGGGCGTATCGGCCTGCGTGCGATGCTGTGGTTTGTGACGGCGTCGCTGGTCTCGTTGCTGCTGGGCATGGGTCTGGTCAACCTGTTCCAGCCCGGTGCGGGGATGAACCTGCAAGTGGTGCAAAACGCGGCGGCGGCGGTGCCGGTCAATACCGGTGACTTCAGCCTCAAGGCGTTTATCAGCCACGTGTTCCCGCGCAGCATCGCCGAAGCCATGGCCAACAACGAGATCCTGCAGATCGTGGTGTTTTCGCTGTTCTTCGGCTTTGCCCTGGCGGGTGTGAAGCGCGCCGGTTACACGCGCATCACCGACACCGTGGATGAGCTGGCCAAGGTGATGTTCAAGATCACCGACTACGTGATGGCCTTCGCGCCGATCGGTGTGTTCGCGGCGATTGCGTCGGCGATCACCACCAATGGCCTGGGCTTGCTCGCCGATTACGCCAAGCTTATCGCTGAGTTCTACTTGGGGATCGTCCTGTTGTGGGGGCTGCTGTTCACGGCCGGCTATTTGTTCCTCGGGCGCTCGGTGTTCACTCTCGGCAAGCTGATCCGCGAGCCCATCCTCTTGGCGTTTTCCACCGCCAGCAGCGAGTCGGCCTACCCCAAAACCATGGAAGCACTGGAGAAATTCGGCGCCCCCAAGCGCGTGTCCAGCTTCGTGCTGCCGCTGGGCTATTCGTTCAACCTCGACGGCTCGATGATGTACCAGGCCTTCGCGATCATGTTCATCGCCCAGGCCTACAACATCGACCTGAGTTTCACCCAGCAACTGCTGATCTTGCTCACGCTGATGATCACCAGCAAAGGCATGGCCGGCGTCGCCCGTGCATCGGTCGTGGTGGTGGCGGCGACCTTGCCGATGTTCAACCTGCCCGAAGCCGGGTTGCTGCTGATCATTGGCATCGACCAGTTCCTCGACATGGCGCGCACCGCCACCAACGTGGTCGGCAACAGCATCGCCACGGCGGTGGTGGCGCAATCGGAGGCCGAAGAAGAGCCCGTCGAAGCGCCACAGGCGGTGCGCACATGAGCAGTACCCGACGGCTGGGCATCGTCGGCGGCCTGGGCTCGCTGGCCGGGGCAGACCTGTTCTACAAGCTGGTCAAGTCGCGTGCGGTGCTGGAGGACCAGGGCCGCTATCACTTCCTGTTTGAGCAGCACCCGTTCAAGGACGTGCTGCTGCCGCTGGACCGCAACGCCAGCATGACCTCACGCAAGTTCTATGTGTTCCAGGTGTGCAAGACCTTTGAAAACAGCGAAGTGGACGCGGTGCTGCTGCCGTGTTTCGCCAGCCAGACCTTTCGCGAGGAGATCCAGCAGGAGCTGGGCGTCCCCGTGCTCGACATGATGCAAGCATTGGTCCGGCACATCACCCGCAGCGTTACGCCTGGCACGCGCCTGGGCGTGATTGCGTCGGACTTCGTGCGCCACTGCGGCCTGTTTGAAAGACACCTCGGCCAGCACTTCAACCTGCTGTACCCCGACGCCGAGGCGCAGGCTGCCTTGATGGAAGCGATGTACGGCGTCAACGGCATCAAGGACGGCCACCTCGACGGCGTACCGCTGGAGGGCGTGTACCAGGCCTGCCTGTCCCTGCAAGAGCAGGGCGCCACGCTGATCGTGCCGGGCATGACCGAGCTGTCACTGGTCTGCGGCGACTTGCAGCGGCGCGGCATCAGCGCACTCGACATCAACCAGCTCTACGCCGACTTCGCCACCCAGGCCGACGGCCCGGCCCGCCAAGCGCCGTTCAAGCTGGGCATCGTCGGCGGCGTGGGCCCGGCCGCCACCGTGGACTTCATGGGCAAGGTGGTCGCCCACACGCCGGCCGGCAAAGACCAGGACCATATCAAGATGGTGGTCGAGCAAAACCCGCAGATTCCCGATCGCACCGCCAACCTGCTACGTGATGAAACCGACCCGACCCTGGCGCTGTACGCCACCTGCAAACGCCTGGAAAGCGCCGGCGCCCAGGCCATTGCTATTCCGTGCAACACCGCCCATGCGTTTGTCGAGCGCCTCCAGCCGCACCTGCGCGTGCCCATCGTCAACATGCTCAGCGAGACCGTGGAGTGGATCGCGCAGCACTACGGCAGCGGCCAGGCCGTCGGGCTGCTGGCCACCTCCGGCACGGTGCAAAGCCAGGTCTATCACCACGCGGCGCGGCGTGTGGGGTTGCAGCTAATCACGCCGGGCTTTGACTACCAGGCGCTGGTCATGGAGGCGATCTACGGTGAGCGGGGCATCAAGGCGGGGTTTACCGACGGCATCTGCCGCGAGCAATTGCTGCTGGCGGCCGAGCACTTGTGTGAGCAGGGGGCGAAGGTGTTGATCCTCGGCTGCACCGAGTTGCCGTTGGTGCTGGCTCACAGCGAGGCTTTCGAGATCAACGGTCACCGCGTGGCGCTGGTGGACCCCACCACGATCCTCGCGCGCCAGTGCATCCGGCTGTCACAGGTGAGCGTTGCTCGATAGGCGTTGCGTCCTTATCCCCGTCGTACAGGCGCTGCCTCTATGACCGGTTGACGTTCATGCCCCTCCCACTTGGCAATCACCAACGGCGCCAACGCATTGCCCAGCACGTTCAACGCCGTGGTGGGCATTTCCATCAAGCGGTACACACCGGCGATAAACGCAATGCCTTCCAACGGCAGGCCGGCGCTGGCCAGGGTGGCCGAAAGAATCACGAACATGAAGCCCGGCACCCCGGCTGCACCCTTGGAGGTGAGCACCATGGTCACCACCAGCAAGGCCTGGTCGCCCAGGCTCAGGTCGATACCGTAGAGCTGCGCGACAAACAACGTGCCGATGCCCAGGAACAACGAGGCACCGTCCAGGTTGAACGAGTAACCCACCGGCACTACAAAACTCACCAGCGAGGGTGGCACGCCGTAGGTTTCGAGCTTTTTCATCAGCTGTGGCATCACCGCTGCGGAGCTTGCGGTAGAGAAGGCGAGCGCCAGTTCGTCCTTGATATGGCGCATCAAGGCAAACAGGTTGATCCCGCACAAGCGTGCAATCAGGTTCAGCACCACCAGCACAAAAAACACGATGGACACGTAGCTCACCAGGATCAGCTTGGCCAACGGCAACAACGAGCCAAACCCGAAGTTGGCCACGGTCACCGCGATCATCCCGAACACGCCAATCGGTGAGTAGGCCATGATCATCGAGGTGACCTTGAACATTGCATCGCTGACCCCACGCAACAGCGCGATGACCGGGTCTTTGCGTTCGGCGGGCAAGCGCGACACGCCCAGGCCGAACATCACCGCAAAGAACAGCACCGACAACAGGCTGCCCTGGGCCATGGCGCTGATCACGTTGTCGGGGATGATCCCGACGATGATCTGGCCCAGGCTATGCCCGGCGCCGCTGCTGGTGGGCAGGCTGATAGTGGCGGCGTGCAGGCTGGAAAGCTCGGTGCCGGCGCCGGGCTTGAGCAGGTTGCCCAGCACCAGCCCGACGATGATCGCCAGGGTGGTGATGCAGAAGAAATAGCCCAGGGACCTGACCCCGATGCGGCCCAGGGATTTGCCGTCACCGTGCCCGGCAATGCCCACCACCATGCAGGAAAACACGATCGGCACGACGATCATCTTCATCAGCTTGATAAATATGTCGCCCGCCGGTTGCAGCACGTTGTCCACCAGCCATGGGCGGGACTCGGGAAAGCGGTGCAACAGGGCGCCGATGGCGATGCCGGTGAGCAAGCCGATAACGATTTGCCAGACCAGCGCGATGCGGGGCGTGTGCATAGGAATGCCTCATTTGCGATCAATGATTTTTAAGTTGTTGTTCTAGGCAGTCGAAAGGCGGCCGTGGTGGGCCGCCGGTGCAGCGAGAAGCCGTCAGCGCAGGTCGTGGCATGCGTCTTTGAGACGACGGCATCCTTCTTCAATCACGTCCACGGCACTGGCAAACGACAGGCGTACATACGGCGACATGCCGTAGGCCGCGCCGCTGACCGTGGCCAGGCCGTAGTCACGCAACAGGTAATCCACCAGTTGCGTGTCGTCCTCCAGGCGGTCGCCCGCCGGGGTGAGCTTGCCCATCAACGCGCTCACATTGACGAACACGTAGAACGCGCCGTCCGGTGGGGTGCAGCTCACCCCGGGGATGTCCGCCAGTAGCCCCAGCATGTGCGCGCGACGTTGCTGGTATTGCGCACGCATGTCGGCGATGGGTGCCTGCTCGCCGGCAAAGGCGGCCACCGCAGCGGCCTGGCTCAGGGAGCTGGGGCAGGTGGTGGTTTGCGACAGCAGCTTGGCAATGGCGCTGATCAACCATGCCGGGCCGGCCCCAAACCCCAGGCGCCAACCGGTCATGGCGTAGCCCTTGGACGCGCCGTTGACGATCAGCGTGCGCGGCTTGAGGTCGGGCGCCAGGCGCGTCAACGGCACATGCCGGGCGTCGCCGTAGACGAAGTGCTCGTAGATCTCATCGGCCATGATCAGCACATGGGGATGGCGCCGCAGCACGTCGGCCAGCGCCAGCAGCTCGGCCTCGCTGTACACCGCGCCGCTGGGGTTGTTGGGGCTGTTGAGGATCACCCACTTGGTGCGCGGGGTGATCGCCTGCTCCAGGGTGTGGGGGGCGAGTTTGAAGCCCAGGCTTTCATCGCCGGGGATGATCACCGGCGTGGCATCGTTGAGTCGCGCGATGTCCGGGTAGGACACCCAATACGGCGTGTGCACGATGACTTCGTCGCCACGGTTCAGGGTGGCGGCCAGCGAGTGATAGATGATGTGCTTGCCGCCGCAGCCGGCCACGACTTCGTCCAGGCCATAGACCAGGCCGTTGTCCCGTGCGAGCTTCAGGCAGATGGCCCGGCGCAGGGCCAGGGTGCCGGTGGTCGGCGTGTAGTGGGTGTCGCCACTGTGCATCGCCAGGCTGGCCGCTTGCAGGATGTGCGGCGGGGTGTCGAAGTCCGGCTCGCCCACGGTGAAGTTGACGATGTCACGGCCCTGGGCGCGCAACTCGCTCACCAGGGCATTGGCGGCAACGCTGGGGGAGGGCGCAATGCCCAGGACACGGTCGGAAAGAAATGCAGTGCTCATCAGGGTGTCCTTCAGTCCGCCAGGCCAGCGTTGGCCAGCACCTTGTCGATCCAGCTCTGGCGCACCGCGCCGGTGGCGATTTCGGCCTTCACCGCTTCTTCATGCTCGGCGTGTTGCCCGGCGCGGCGCAGCACTTCGGCGGCATCGGCCTGGGAGAAAGCCACCAGGCCATCTTCATCGCCCACCAGCAGGTCGCCCGGGTTGATCAGCATGCCGCCGATGGACACCGGCACGTTCACCTCGCCTGGGCCGGTCTTGTAAGGGCCGGTGTGCACCACCGCACGGGCGTAGCAGGGCGTGTCGTCGAAGCTGGCGACGTCGCGGATCGCACCGTCGATCACAAACCCGACGCAGCCGCGCTGCTGGGCGTAGAGCTTGACCAGTTCGCCGATCACCGCGTTGTTGGTGTCGCCCTGGCCGTCCACCACCAGCACGTGGCCGGGTTGCATCATGCTCATGGCTTTGTAGATCAGCAGGTTGTCGCCGGGGCGGGTCTTTACGGTGATCGCCGTGCCCACCAGCTTGCCGGTGCGGTTGTAGCGCGTCAGGCCACGGGCGCCGATGTGCCGGCCCAGGTTGTCGCTGATGTGCGGCGTGACCACATGGGCGAACGCCTCCACCAGTTCGGCCGGGGCCATCGGTGCGTTGGGAAGGATGCGGGAACCGGGCAAGGACATGGCAAATCTCCAGAATCGTTGGATAGCGACGGGCTATGGCCAAATCTTAGGAGCGATGAACGGACAGTTTTAGCGATATTTTATGATGTGTTAGCATCGCTTTTTCTCATGAGTTGGCCGGCATGATCACCTTCAAGCAAATCGACGCGCTCTACTGGATTGCCGAACTGGGCAGCTTCGAAGCGGCGGCGAACAAGCTGAACATGTCGCAGTCGGCAATCTCCAAGCGCATCCAGGAGCTGGAAGAAACCTTCGATGTGGAGATCTTCGACCGCAGCAAGCGCAATGCGCGGCTGACTGAAAAGGGCGGCGAATTGCTCGACTACGCCCGCGACCTGCTCAACAGCCGCGACCAGTTGCTCGAACGAGTCAGCGCGCGCAACGTGCTGGTGCGCAGGTTTCGCCTCGGGGTCACCGAGCTGACCGCGCTGACCTGGCTGCCGGCCCTGGTGGAGGCGCTGCGTCAGGCTTACCCGAAGGTGCAGATCGAACCGTCGGTGGAACTCAGCAGCGAACTGTTCCGCAAACTGGAAAGCGATCAACTGGACCTGGTGATCGTGCCCGACGCCTACAGCGACTCCCGTTTTCACAGCACCCCGCTGCAAAGCGTGGACAACGCCTGGATCTGCTCGCCCGGGCTGATCCCTGACGCCGACCCGGTCAGCCTGGAAACCCTGGCCAGCTACACCGTGCTCACCCAGGGCTCGCAGTCGGGCACCGGCTTGATCTATGAGCGCTGGATGGCCACCCATAACGTGCAGATGCCGCGCACGCTCACCAGCCACAACCTGTTGGTGCAGGTGGGCCTGGCGCTGTCGGGGATTGGCGTGAGCTACCTGCCCAAGGCGTGCCTGTCCCATCTGATCGAACAAGGTTCGCTGCGTGCGTTGATCACCGAACCGGAATTGCCGAGCGTGCGTTATGTGGCGTTGCACCGGGTCGATCGCCAGTTCGGCTTGAACCAGGACGTGGCGCAGATGGCCCAGGCCTGCTGCGATTTCTCGCGGTTGTTGCTCTAACGGCTGGCATCGCCCTGGGTCGACTGGCGCGCCAGGTCGGCCAGGGTGTCAATCAGCGCGGTGCGCCCATGCTTGAGAAACGCCAGGTGATAGTTCACCGCCGCCGGTGGCACCTCAAGCGTCACTTCCTGAAATTCCCCGCGTTCGATCTCTTCCACAAACAAACCCCTGGGCAAACAGCTGATGCCCACCCCCGCACGGATCAACGCCAGCAGCGCGAACAGGCTGTTGCTGCCGTACACGTGGTTGAACTCGATACCCTCCTGGGCAAACAGCTGCTCGCAGCGCTGGGTGATCCCCGAGTCCGGGCCTTGCACGATGATCGGCCACAGCGCCAGTTGCTTGAGGGACAGCGTGGTGCCTTCGGGGAACAGGTGCGGCGGTGCCAGCCAGGTGAAGCTGATCGATTGCAGCGGGATCGAGGCCATGGCGGCGGTGACGTAGTCCTGCGGGATCACGACCAGGTCCAGGTCACCGTCGAGCAACTTGCGTTGCAAACGCGCGGACAGGTCCACGTCCGGGTGCAGGCTGATGTCTGGCAGCTGGGCCTTGGTGCGCGCAACGAAGTCGGTGAACCAGGTGATGGTCACCAGTTCCGTCAACCCCATGCGCACGGCGCGCTGTACCTGGTGGGCGGCGCCGCGCAAGGCGTCCAGCCGGGCCAGGCTGGCGATCAGGCCTTCGCTGGCCTCCAGCAATTCGGCGCCCTTGGCGCTCAGTTGCACCTTGTGGCTGCCGGGTTCGAACAGCGGCAGGCAGGCTTGTTTTTCCAATTCCTGCAGGCGCTTGGTGGCGGCTGACTGGGTGATGAACAGGCGCGTGGCGGCCCGCTGCAAGGTGCCGAGCTTGAGGGTCCAGTAAAAGGTTTCGATCTGCTTGATGTTGATCATGCCGGGCGCCCATAAGCCTGTTGCAGGTCGCAGTGCTCGCCGAGCAGTTCCATCACATGCCGGTGAAACGGGCTGTAGCTGTCGGCCCGCGCCAGCGCCACATAGGGCGTGGTGGGCAGCGGCGGCGTCACATCGAGCTTCACCAGCTGCCCATTGAGCAAGTAGGGCGCGGCGGTGATGTCGGGCAGGTAGGTCACACCCAGGCCGGACACGGTCAGGCCGATCAGGGCCGCCAGGCTGCTGCACGGGATGTGCGCGCTGGGGCTGGCCTGGTGCGTGGCGAGCCAGCTGTCCACCAGCAGGCCGGAACCCGACAGCCGGCCCTGGGCGAGCAGGGTGCAATGGCTCAAATCTTCCAGGCTCAGAGGCTGCTGGTGATCGAGCACGCCCGGTGCGCAGAACCAGTTGTTGCGCACCTCATCGAGTGCCACCTTGATCAGGCCATTGCTGCTGAACGCATCCGGCACCACGATCACATCCACCTGGCCGGCCATCAGCAACCCGTGCAGACGCACGCTGAGGTCGACCTCCGGCTCGATGCGCACCTTGGGGTAGTGGCTGGAAACCGCCTTGATCAGCCGTGGCAGCCAGGTCAGGGCGCTGAGTTCGGTGATGCCGATGCGCAACCGGCGGCTGAGCACCTGCGGGCTGATCAGGCAACTGTTGACGATGTCGCGCTGCAACAGCACGTCGCGGGCCTGGGCCACCACTGGTGCGGCCAGCGCGGTGAGCCGGGCGCCACGGCCGCTGCGGTCGAACAGCGCAAACCCTAGCCAGTGCTCCAGTTCCTGGATCTGCCGGGAAATGGCCGACTGCACCTGGCCCAGGCGATTGGCCGCGCCGTCGAAGGTGCCGTGGTCGACCACGGCAATCAGCGCTTCCAGCTGTTTGAAGGTAGGCACAGGGTGACTCTCATCTGTTTTTGGAATGTTTTTAGTTCACGGAATATCTCTATGTCTACTTAAATTTCCTCGGCACTATCCCGCTCACGGCCTACTGGCGTGAGGTTTTCTTCACGGCGTACCGACCATAACTCCAAGAAAGATCGGTGAAGAAATGAAAGCTGACTCCAAATCCACCAGCCGTTTCCGCTGGGTCGTGGCGGCGCTGTTTTTCCTGGCCTACATGGTGGCCGGTGCCGACCGTGCCAACATCGGCGTGGTGGTGCCCTTCATCAAACAGGAATACCACCTGAGCAACACCGACATTGGCGCCCTGGCGAGCCTGTTCTACCTGACCTACGCCATCGTGCAGATCCCCGCCGGCTACCTGTTCGGCCGCTACGGCATCCGCCAGCTGCTGACCGGTTCGCTGGTCCTGACCTCCCTGGCCACCTTGCTCATCGGCTTCACCTCCAGCGTGCTGCAGCTCAAGCTGGCGCGGGCGTTGCTGGGGGCGGCGGAAGGGCCGATCAACATCGGCATCGTGTCGATCATCAACCGCTGGTTTCCGCCGAGCGAAAAGGGCCTGGCCACGGGCATCTTCATGTCGTCGATCAAGGTGGCGCCGGCCATCGTGCCGCCGCTGTGTGCCTACATCGTGCACCTGTACGGCTGGCGCGAAGTGTTCTTTTTCTTCGCTATCCCGGGGTTCTTCGTGGCCCTGTTGTGGTGGTGGCTGGTCAAGGACGATCCGGCCGACAGCCCGCACTGTTCGGCCAGCGAGTTGCAGCATATCCAGGGCAGCCAAGCCCAGGGCGCGGCCTCGGTCCAGCCGATGGTGCGCATTCCGGCGTGGTTCGACCGGCTGATCCGCACCCGCCAGGTGCCGCTGCTGGCCGACAACAAAAGCATCCTCGCCTCATGGAACGTGTGGGCCTGTGCCATGGGCTACTTCCTGATGGTGGGCATTACCTATTCGATCATGACCTGGGTGCCCACCTACCTGATCACCGTCAAGCAGTACTCGGTGTTGAAGATGGGCATGGTGGCCTCCGCGCCGTGGGTCGGCGCGATCATCGGCAACCTGCTGGGTGGCTGGCTCTCGGACCGGGTGTTCGACCGTCGGCGCAAACCGGCGATGCTGATCGGCTCGCTGGCCACGGTGCTGATGATGGTCGTGCTGCTCAACGCGCCCAGCGATCCCTTGCTGTTGTCGGCGGTGTTCCTGCTGGCGGGCATCCTGCTCAACATCGGTTATTCGACCTTCCTGGTGTACCCCATGGGCCTGGCCACCAAGGAACGTGTGCCGTTCGCCGCGTCCATCGTCAACACCGGCGGTTCTCTGGGCGGTGCCTTCACGCCGTTTGTGGTCGGCTTGTTGCTCGACCATTTCAATTGGGACTACGTGTTTGGTTTTCTCGGGGTGAGCTCGCTGATCACCTTCGCCATCGTGCTCACCATGGTCGAGCCACGCCCTTCAACTGCTGCCAACCCACAAGCCTAGGAGCCCGGATGAACCGAGTGATGCAGGTGTGTCGCCTCGATTTCTGGATCAACCCCGTCTTTGACGAAATGATCCAGGCCAACCCCCAACTGGCGCTGCAGGTGCTGCCGCGCCAGGGCGACGATGCCCGTACCCTGGCCGCCTTGCGCCAGGCCCATGCCTACCATGTCTCGGCCGCCAAGGACGAGTTGCCCAGGCACTGGTTTGCCGGCCAGGCGTTGATCGAGCAGTGCCCGGCATTGCTCTGCGTGTCGTCGGGCGGCGCGGGGTTCGACACCGTGGATGTCGCCGCCTGCAGCCGTGCGGGCATTGCCGTGATGAATCAGGCGGGCGCCAACGCCCACTCGGTGGCCGAGCACACGTTTGGCCTGCTGCTGGCGGTGGTCAAGCGCATCGTCGAGTCCCACAACACCTTGCACCACGCCACCGGTTTCAGCCGCGAAGACCTGATGGGCGAAGAGATCCATGGGCGCACCCTCGGCCTGATCGGGCTGGGGGAAATCGGCCGGCGCGTGGCGACCATCGCCCGCGGTTTTGGCCTGGAGGTGCTGGCCTACGACCCCCACCTGCGCGATGAGCAGATGCAGGCCCATGGCGCGCAGCCGGTGAGCTTGGCCGAGCTGTTGCGGCGCAGTGATGTTGTGTCCCTGCATTGCCCGCTGGATGCCAGCACTCGCCACTTGATGGGCGCCGAGCAGTTCGCCGCGATGAAGCGGGGGGCGGTATTCCTCTCGACTGCCCGGGGTGGCATCCATGATGAAGCGGCGTTGTACGTGGCCCTCAAGAACGGCCATTTGAGCGGCGCCGGGCTGGATGTGTGGGCCTGTGAACCCCCGCCCCAGGATGCACCGTTGATGAGCTTGCCCAATGTGGTCGCGACCTTTCACACGGCAGGCGTCACCCACGGTGGGCGGCGCAATGTGGCGCGTTCATCGGCGGCGCAGATCGCGGCGTTGCTGCGTGGCGAGCGCCCGCCCCATCTGCTGAACCCCGAAGCCTGGGGGCTGATCCGCGAGCGGGTAGGGCGTGTGCTGGGCGCTTGATAGGCATATTTTTAAAGTATCCAAACCCCGTTATTTAGATATTTTTAATAGGTGGACAGCACTGATAGGCTCTTAAAAAAACAAGAGAAGTGCCCGGTCATGTTCATAAGCCTGCCCACCGCCCTGAAACCCTTCACCGCCGTTTTGGCCTCCCTCGCCCTGATGGGCACCCTGAGCAGTTGCGCCAAGGTCGACGTGCACAGCGAAGGCGTCGACAAGCCTGAAGCCGATGCCCGCCAGGTTTTGCGTCTGGGCCACGATGACAGCGCCTACCCGTTCCCGATCTACGCCAACGCCGACCTCTACAACCCGCCCAAGACCCTGGAGCGTGCGGTGGTGATTTTGCATGGCGTGCAGCGTGACGCCGACCAGTACTTCAACACCGGTCACAAGCTGCTGGGCAACGCCCGTCTGCCGAGCACCACCACCTTGTTGCTGGCGCCGAATTTCCTCACCCCCACCGATTCAGGCGTGAGCAATGACATGCCGCTGTGGCCACGGGACAAGTGGATGCACGGCATCGAATCGCAGTTCGGGCGCAAAGGCATTCCAGCCTTCCAGGTGCTCGACGATGTGGTCGGCTACCTGTCCGATCGCCAGCGATACCCGGCGCTCAAGGAAATCGTGATGGTCAGCCATTCGGCCGGCGCGCAACTGATGCAACGCTACGCGGTGATGAATGACCTCGACGCCAGCCTCAAGGCCCACGGCCTGACGATCCGCTACGTGGTCGCCAGCCCCTCGAGCTATGTGTACTTCGACGAAAACCGCTGGCAGGACGGCGTGTTCAAGCCGGTGGTGAGCATCATGTGCCCCAGCTACAGCCGCTATCGCTATGGCCTCGACAATGCGCCCGCCTACCTGCAGAACCAGCACCTGACGAACCGCCAAGTGTTTGCCCGCTATGCCGCGCGCGATATCACCTACCTGGTCGGTGCCCAGGACAACAACCCCACCAGCCGTGTGCTCGACAGCTCCTGCGGGGCCAATTACCAGGGCGACACCCGGCTTGATCGGCAATTGAATTTCGTCAGCTACGAGCAGTTCTTGTCGAACCAATGGCAGATCCCCTTGCGCCATCCCCAGCACACGATTCCCGGTATCGGCCACAACGCGGCGCGCCTCCTGGGTGACAAGGCGGTGGCGCGAATGCTGTTTCCCTGAGCACCACGCTGTTTGCCCAACGCTGCGTCTCGATAAAAACAATAAGAGAACTGTATGAGCCCAACTCTCCCCACTGCCCGGGTGCCACGCACCTGGGGGCCTGGCGCATTGTCGCTGCTGGCCGCCGCCCTGATCGCTGCCCAGGCCCAGGCCGACACGCTGCCGTCGTCCGGCACCCTGTTCGATAACAGCCGCTCGGTGCTGCGCCCCACCGACAATGCGCAGCCGGCCGCTCCCGGCAGTGTGCGCATCGAAAGCCAGGACGACACGCCAGTGCCCAAAGCGGGCAACTCGACGGTGCAAGTGCAGGTCAAACGCTTCGTGGTCACCGGCAACCGCGAACTCAGCGATGCCCAGTTGCAACCGGTGCTGCTGCCCTACGCCGGCAAGACCCTGAACCTGGATGGCCTGCGTGACGCCGCCGCGCAAGTTACGGCGCTGTACCGAGCGCGGGGATACCTGGTGGCGCGGGCCTACCTGCCGGCCCAGGACATTCAAAATGGCCAGGTAACCATCGGTGTCTCCGAGGGCGTGATCGGCCAGGTCAGCGCATTGCCGGACGCCAATGTGCGCCTGCGCCCTGAAGTGCAGCAGCAGTTCATCCATGCGCTGCCCTCCGGCACCATCATCCGTGAGCAAGACCTGGAGCGCGTGTTGCTGCGCCTGTCGGACATCACCGGCGTGGCCGTGCACGCGATCCTGCGGCCGTCGCAGCAGCCCGGCGCCGCCGACATCGTGCTCAAGCTCAGCGAGATGACCGCCTGGACCGCCCGCGCCGCCATCGACAACTACGGCAACTACTACACCGGCAGCAACCGCCTGACTTCCAGCGTCAGCCTCAACGACGCCCTGGGCCTTGGCGACAGTTTTACCGCCACTTCGCAGAACTCCTTCGAAGGCCTGAACATCAAGGGCATCGGTTACCAGCAACCGCTGGGCGCCACCGGGATCTCGGTGGGCGCCAACTACGCCGAGCTGGAATACAGCATCGGCAAGAACCTCAAGGGCCTGGATGCCGACGGCACCGCGCAGGTGTCTTCGGTGTTCATCAACAGCTCGCTGCTGCGTTCGCGTGACAGCAATATCAGTGTCAACCTGGCCGAAGATCACCGGCGCTTTGAAGACTCCGCCGGTGGTTTTACCGTGAACAAGTCGGCGGTGTTTCGCAGCGCCACGCTGTACGGCAACTGGCGCGATGACTGGCAAGGCAGCAACACCTGGAGCCTGGCCTACGGCATTGGTGACCTGGACAAGAAAACGCCGGCCGACGCCGCGTTGGATGCGCTCACCTCCAACGCTGCCGGGCACTACAAGAAGGCCAACCTGAGCTTCAGCCGCCTGCAATACCTCGGCAATGGCTACTCGCTGTTTGGCTCGGTGACCGGGCAGTGGGCCGACAAGAACCTCGACTCTTCGGAAAAACTCAGCCTTGGCGGGCCTAACGGTGTGCGCGCCTATCCTGTCGGTGAAGTGGCCGGCGATGAAGGCGTGCTCGGCCGCCTGGAGCTGCGCAAATACCTCGGGCGCTTCAACGGCGCTATCGCCGAGGGCACGTTGTTTGCCGATGCGGGCAAGGTCACGGTCAACAAGAACCCGTGGGACGCCAGCGAAAACACCCTCACACGCTACGGCTACGGCGTGGGCTTGAACCTCTATCACCGCGACCTGGTGATGAACACCAGCCTGGCGTTCTCCCCGGGAGCCGACCCTACCAGCGATGACCGCGCGGCCAAGCGCCTGTGGTTCTCGATTTCCGGCTCGCCCCAGGCGTTCGCCGGGCTGGCCAGCGACATCGGCTCCAAGGGCGAAGACTTCGAAGTGGCCGAGACCGACACCGTCATCTACGGCAACTTCGGCATCGTCCCTGAATACGTCGACCGCCACGGCTCCACCCCGGCAGCACCGGCTGACCAGAGCCGCCTGGCCACGCCGAACGGGCGCAACATGGCGAGCTTCTGGCGCGCCCGCGACAACGTGTCCGCCCTCGGCGTGCACGGTGGTTATGGCCTCACCGATGACTGGAAGCTGCTGTGGCAACTGGAATACGGCATCTCGATGAACTACACCGCGAGCAACGACAAGTCGGTGAACCCGTCGGCATCGCCGAGCACCAAGCTGCGCAACACCGGTGCGGCGTTCAATAACACCGACTACGGCACGCTGCTGTATGGCGTGTGGGACATGCCGATGAAAGAGTCCACCACCACCCTGGACCCGTTCAACGGCAAGACCAGTGCGGCGTACTTCAACATCATCGGCTCGCCGGGCTTCAGCGCCGGCCTGTCGACCAACGTCAACGGCCCGCAGAGCTACAACGACACGGCAGTGAATGGCGACGCGGCGTTCAACCGCCGCCAGGCCGGCGTGGTGGAATACTGGACGCCGGAGTGGAACGGCCTGCAACTCAAACTGGCCTATTCGAACAACGGCATGAGCGCCGCCAGTGATGTGGACAAAGGCTATGTCTACGGCAGCAGCCTGACCTACAACAACGGCGGCTTCACGGCGGTGTTCGCCACCGAGCGGCACATCAACTACTTCGGTATTGCCGACCTGGGCCGTAACGCGCGCGGCTTGGGCAGCAGCACCCATGTCACCGACGGCACCTCGTCGGATGATTTCAGTTTCCGTTACGGCCTGGCCTACGACTTTGGCGCGACCAAGCTGTCGCTGATCGCCGATGACCTGTCCTATTCCGAAGACGGCGTGATCAACACGAGCACCACCACCAGCGACCTTTCCAAGTACCGCCGCCGGGCCTACCTGGTGGGGGCGTCCCACAAGATCGGCCCCTGGACCCTGAAGGCCAGCTACGGCAAGGCCTTGCCCGGCAAGTGCGAGATGATCCGCGCCACCCCGGTGGAGTGCGACACCCACGGCATGGGCGCCACCCAGTACGCCATTGGCGCCAACTACAAGCTGACCAAGCGCATCGACCTGTTCACCCAGTACGTGCTGCTGAAGAACAACTCCCTGGCCAACTACAACTTCGCCCTTACCGGCGTCACGGCGGCCAGCGGTTATTCGCCCGGCGCGGGCACCACCATCAGCGCCGTCGGCACTGGCATCAACTATTCGTTCTGAGGAGAAGGCTGTGAGCAAACCACAATTCCAAACCGCGCTGCCTGTTCTCAAACCCTTGAGTTTCGCCGTGCTCTGCGCGCTCTACAGCCTGACGCCGTTGCCCGCGCTGGCCCTGGACAGCAACGCGTTGCCCACCAATGGCCAAGTGGTCGCTGGCAGCGGCACCATCAGCAGCAACGGCAATGTGATGACCGTGCACCAGGGCAGCGACCGCCTGATCACCACTTGGGACACGTTCAATATCGGCAGTGCCGCCCAGGTGAATTTCCTGCAGCCGGGGGCGTCGTCGGTAGCGCTGAACCGGGTCACCGGCAGCGACGGTTCGCAAATCCTTGGGCACCTGAATGCCAATGGCCAGGTGTTCCTCATCAACCCCCAGGGCGTGCTGTTTGGCGCGGGGTCGATGGTGGATGTGGGCGGGCTGGTGGCCAGTTCGCTGAACATTTCCAACAGCGACTTCATGGCCGGCAAGTACGTGTTTTCCGGGCCCAGCGGTGGCGCGGTGATCAACCAGGGCACGATCAGTGCGCGGGATGGCGGCAGCGTCGCGCTGCTGGGCAGCCAGGTGCGCAACGAAGGCACGGTGGTCGCCAGGCTCGGTTCGGTGGTGTTGGGCGGCGGGGAAAAGATCACCCTGGACTTCACCGGTGACGGCCTGATCAACGTCGAGGTCAACGACCCGGCCATCGGCGCCAGCGTGATCAACCGCGGGCTGCTCAGTGCCAACGGCGGCGCCGTGGCCATGACCGCCCGCGACTCCCAGGCCATGCTCAGCAATGTGGTGAACAACGAAGGCGTGATCGAAGCCCGCAGCCTGCAACAGCGCAATGGCCGCATCATTCTCGATGGCGGTGACAGCGGGGTGGTGGTCAACAGCGGCGTGCTCGATGTGTCGGGCAAAAACGCCGGCGAGCGCGGCGGCAACGTGACCATGACCGGCCAATACGTGGGCCTGTTCGACAGCGGCCGTATCGATGCCGACGGCGACATCGGCGGCGGCACGGTGTTGATGGGCGGCGATTATCAAGGCAGCGGCAACCTGCACCAGGCCGACAGCACCTTCATGGGCAGCGATGCACGCATCAGCGCCAATGCGTTGAGCCAGGGTGACGGCGGCAAAGTGATCCTCTGGTCCAGGGACAGCACGCAATTTTATGGCGGCATCAGCGTGCGCGGTGCCGGCAGCCAGGGGCGTGGCGGGCTGGTGGAAACCTCCGGGCACGCGCTGGATGTGATGGGCGTGGTCGACCTCAGCGCGGTGTCGGGGCAGGGCGGCACGTGGCTGATCGACCCGTTCAACATCAACATCACCCGCACCGCCAGCACCGGCACGTCCAGCAGCACGCCTTTCACGCCGAATGCGGGGGCCAGCTCCAACCTGAGTTCGGCGACCCTGAATGCTTCGTTGTCGGAAGGCGCGAACATCCTCGTGACCACCTCTTCAGGGGCGGGCACGTCCGGCGATATCAACGTGCTGGACAACGTCAAGGGCGTGGGCAACGCGACCCTGACCCTGCAGGCGCATCGCAATATCGTGATGACCAACACCAGCATCAGCAATGGCACCGGCAAGACCCTCAACGTGTCGTTGGTCTCCAACTTCAACAACAGCGGCAACGGCTCGGTGGCCCTGAGCAACGCGAGTATCAGCACCAATGGCGGCAACCTCACCCTCAGCGGCGCAGTAGACCCGGCGACGTCCTGGGCCAGCACCAACGTCAGCAATGGCGTGGGCATTTCGTTGACCAACGGCACGCGCATCAGCACCAGCGGCGGCGACATCACCTTGCGCGGCGCCACGTCCGCCAGCCTGGCCGCCGGCTCTACCGCGACGGCGATCAACATCAGCCGCAGCACCCTGGACGCCGGTGGCGGCAACATCAGCATCACCGCCGTGCAGGCCAGCAGCACGGGCAGCGGCGATGCCTTTGTGCTGACCGGTGGCAGCACTATCGTGACCTCGGGTGTGGGCTCCATCACGGTGGACAGCACCAACCTGGGCAGCGGCAACGGTACGCGGATCTTCAGCACCAGCAACACCATCGCGGCCACCGGCAGTGGCAATGTCACCCTGCGGGGCAGTGCGGTGTCGGGCAGTGGTGTGCTGGTGTGTTCGACGGCGGCGTCATCCACCCAAACCCTGAGCGTGGGCAGCGGCACCTTGACGGTCCAGGGTGCTGCGGCGTCGGGCCGTGGCGTTTTCCTGGCGGCCTCCACTACCGGAGCGGTGACGCTGAGCGCGGGTGCGGGTGGCGATATTGTGGTTGATGGCCGCAGCGCCGGCGACTCGGGCACGGTGGTCAATTCCACGGGCACCGGCTCGGTGATCAACCTGACGACCCTGGACGGCAACCTGTCGCTGAGCGGGACGGCAGGCGCGGCTTCTGCTGCGCCGGGCTTGAGTATTCGCAGCGGCGCGTCGGGGGCGGGCAATGGGGTGAATATCCTGTCGAACAGTGGCGATATTCGCCTGCAAGGCACTGCGCTGGGCTCGGGGGCGGGGCTGCAATTCACCGCCACCAACGCCCGCGGATTTAACAACGTAATGACCGCTGGCGGCGGCGACCTCACCGTCACCGCGCGCAGTGCCAGCGGTGCGGCGTTGAGCTTCGACAATGGCACCAACACCCTGCAAGTGGTGGACGGTACCCTGCGCCTGGACCTCGACACGCCGTCGAGCAATTACCTCAATCAGGGCAACGGCACGTCCTCGATCCTGGCCACCGGCAGTGGCGCGGTGCTGATCAGCCGTGGCGGGCTGATCCACAACAGCCTGCTGGACACCTCCTCCGAACCGACGCGCCAGTATCACCAGAGCCAGATGGTCGGCGACACCTGGCGCCAACCGCTGACCGGCGACTATCACCTCACGCCGCTGGGCAGCGCTGCCGACCAGGTGAACATCGACGTGGCCCAGGGCACCGCACCATGAACGAACCGGTGTTTTCCCTCGAAGCCTTCGAGTACCTGTGCTACAGCCGCGACCACGAGGGCGGCGCCCGTGAACTGGTGCGCCTGCTGCAATTGATCGACCGCAACTACGGCAAGCTGTCGGAGCAATTTTCCCTCAGCGTGTCGCCCGCGCTCACCCCCGGCGAGCTGGAAAGCCATGTGCTCACGCGGCTGACTTGCGCGATTACCGCATTGTTTTCCGACCCGGGCTTCAGCATCAGCCCAGGTGGGTTCGGCCAGTTGATCAATTTGCAGCGCTGGCTGTCTTCGTTGTTTGCCGCCAGCGCCTTTATCAACGCCGATCACATCCTGCGCTCGCTGAATTTGCTCGGGCACGGCGGCAACGACTACCGCATCGCCGAACAGGACCTGGTGAAGTTCTGCCTGCTGTATTCGCCGGAGTCGCAATTGCCGCTGGATGTGGAACTGCTGTGGGCACAAAACCCAACGCTCGCAGCCGCGCTGTTCATGGCGCTGATGTCGCCGCGCTTTCTCGGCACGCCGGCTGCGCACTCCAAGCGCGAGGCGCTGCTGGCCTGGTTGCCTGGTCGCCTGGAGCAACTGGATAGCCTGGATACCTTGCCGCTGAACGTGCTGCACGACGTGTACATGCATTGCAGCTACGCCGACTTGCCACAACGCCACCGCATCAAGGCGTCGATCAACACGCTGATCGAACGCAAGCTCGACAGCGTGGGCATTCGCAGCGTGCCTAGGGGCGTTGCGCCGGCGCGTGAAAAACCGTTGATGCTGGTGTTGCTGGAATGGTTCTCCGGTGGGCATTCGATCTATCGCACCCACTCGCTCACGCTGGAAGCGGCACGTCGGGATTTTCACGTGGTGGCGGTGGGGTACGCTGCCAATGTGGATGCCCTGGGCCGCGCCGTGTTTGATGAATTCATCGAATTGCGCGAGCCCGACGACCTGTTTGCCTGCCTGCGGCAACTCACCAGCCTCGCTGCCGCACGCCAGCCCGACGTGTTCTACATGCCCAGCGTCGGCATGTTCCAGATCACGATGTTTGCCAGCAACCTGCGCTTTGCGCCTTTGCAGGTGGCGGCGCTGGGGCATCCGGCCACGACCGCGTCACGGCACATCGACTGCATCAGCGTCGAGTCGGATTTTGTCGGCGACCCGGCGTGCTTCACCGAGCGCCTGCTGCAACTGCCCGCCAATGGGCAGCCCTATCGGCCCTCCGCCATCGCGGTCGACTTGCCGGCTGCCGTGCGCGAAGACACGCCCTGGGTCAACATCGCCGTCGCGGCCACCACCATGAAACTCAACCCGACCTTCCTGCGCGCCTGCCAGGCGATTGCCGTGCGCACCTTGCACAGCAGCGGCAAGCGCGTGCGTTTTCATTTTTTGGTGGGGCAGGCCCAGGGCTTGCTGTTCCCGCAACTGGTGCGGTTGATCGAGCGTTACGTCGGCGATGCCACGGTGTACCCGCACCAGCCTTACGCCGACTACATGGCCACGCTCAATGGCTGCGATATGTTTCTCAGCCCGTTCCCGTTCGGCAACACCAACGGCATCATCGACGCCTTCACCGTGGGCCTGCCGGGCGTGTGCAAGACCGGGCCGCAGGTGTTCGAACATATCGACGAAGGCCTGTTTCGCCGCGTGGGGTTGCCGCTGTGGAGCATTGCCCGCACCCATGAAGACTATGTGGAAGCGGCGGTGCGGATGGCGGGGAGTTATGCCGAACGCAGTGCTCTGTATCGGCACCTGGGCAGTTGTAATCCGCTGGGCGTGCTGTTCAACGGCGAGCCTCATGCGCTGAGCGAGGCGTTGTTGGCACAGCTGTAAACCCCCCCTGTGGCGAGCGGGCTTGTTGTTGCAAGTGGACCTGTTGTGGCGAGCGGGCTTGCCCCGCGTTGGGTGGCGAAGCCGCCCCAGTAAGGCCGCCGCAGTGTTTCAGAAAAACCGGGGTGGGAGGTTTTGGGGCCGCTTCGCAGCCCAACGCGGGGCAAGCCCGCTCGCCACGACAAGCCCGCTCGCCACAATAAACCTGCAAACCACAATAAGCCCGCTCACCACAGAAAGCCCACAGGCCACAGAAACCCCACAAGCCACTACAACCACGCCGCATCCCACAATGGATAATCACCCACCCGCTCAACCAGCCCCGCCCGTAGGGGGTTGGCGATGATATAGCGGGCGATTTTCTTCAGGTCTTCTTCGGTGCGAACGGCGCGGTCGTGATAGCCGCGCTGCCAGAATTTTTCTCGGCTGTGTCGCGCCCGATTGATGCTCAGGGTGCTCCGGGACTTGGTCTGCCGCATCACGTCCGGCAAGGTTGTGTTGTTGAGGTCGAACAGCCAATGAAAGTGATCGGGCATCACTACCCAGGCCAGTGAGTTGACCAGGCCTGCCTCGTGAACACGCCGCAGTTCTGCCACCAACAGTCGACCCAGGTGAAAATCCCGGAACAAGGGCTGGCGCTGATGGACAACGACGGTGACCAGATACGCGCGGCCGGGCTCGGAGTAGCGGCCGCGACGCAAAAGGTGTGAGTTGGGTTGAGGGGGCAATCCGTTGCTCCTTGGGTGAAAGGGGTGGAATCCTTGACGCTAGCAGGGCGTGGGGCGGGGGCCGGTGGCTTTCGGTGTCGGCTTGTTTCGGCTCAATTGCGGCAAGCCCGCTTGCCACAGGAGGCCCGCAGGCCACAATGGCGGTCAGTGCTGCTCGGGAAACAGCCGTGCCCGAAGGAAGTCGATGAACACCCGCAACTTCGGCGCCGGGTGTTTGCCCGTAGGCCACATGATCCGGTAGACCTCACCTCGCGAGCAGTCGGGAAGGATCTGTACCAGTGCATTGGCGTCGAGCGCAGGGCGGATGGCGAAGTCAGGCAGGTAGGCGATGCCGATGCCCTGGATGGCAAAGCAGATGCGCGCTTCGAGGTTGTTGCAGACCATTGATGTCGGCAACGGCAGGTCGAAATCGGCGTGCTCGCCACCAAAGGGCCAGACCTGCAGCTTGCCGGTGTTGGGAAAGCGGAACTGAATGCACGCGTGTTGCAACAGGTCCCGGGGGTGCTGCGGCACGCCGTATTGACGGAAGTAGTCCGGCGCGCCCACCACGATCATCTGGTAACGCCCGAGCAAGCGTGATGTGAGGCTGGAGTCCGGCACGTCACCGGCGCGAATCACCGCGTCGTAGCCTTCCTCAATCACGTCGACGCGGCGGTCATCAAAGGTCAGGTCCAGGTCCACCGTGGGGTAGGCCTTCTTGAACTGTGCCAGCACCGGCAAGAAAGGCTCACTGACCAGCGGCAAGCTGATCTTCAAGCGGCCCTGGGGCGTACTGCTGGTCTGGGAAAACTCCACTTCGGCGGCTTCGATTTCGCCGAGGATGCGCAGGCTGCGCTCCAGGAAGCGTTCGCCTTCATCGGTCAGCGTGATGCTACGGGTACTGCGGTTGAACAGCCGGACGCCAAAGCGTTGCTCCAGGCGCGCAATGCTTTTGCCGATGGCCGAAGCCGACACGCCCATCAATCGGCCGGTGGCCACGAAGCTGCGGGTCTCGGCGACCGACACGAAAATCGTCAACGCATTCAAGCTGTCCAAGGTCACTCTCGCAGGCGGGCAGGGGATTACCCGCTACCTTACGCCATTACGGACAAAAACGTCCGCAGACCGAGGAGTGGTCACCCACTTATTCCCGGCGTATCCGGCTCCTATCATCGGCGCTACTGTCCAACCACCGAGATCGCCGCCATGTCCGATTCAATGCACCGCTGGGAAATTTCCGCGTTTGGCCTGGATAACCTCCAGCTCGCCACACGGCCACTGCCAACCCCTGCATACGGTGAGGTGCTGGTTAAAGTTGATGCCGTATCACTCAACTACCGCGACACCCAAGTCGTGGAAAACGGCATGACCGCCACCCTGGCATTCCCCTTCACCCCGGCCTCCGACATGGCGGGTACCGTGGTTGCGATTGGCCCGGGCGTCACGCGTTTTGCCGTCGGTGACAAGGTGATCTCCACCTACATTACCAACTGGATCGACGGCAATCCGCAAACCTGGGCGCAAATGCCAACCCAGGGCGGGCCGATCCAGGGCATGCTCGCGCAGTACGTTGCCACACCTGCCGACTGGTGCGTGCGCGCGCCGAACAACCTCACGCCGGTGCAGGCCAGCACCTTGCCGATTGCGGCGTTGACGGCCTGGATGGCATTGATCGAGCTGGGGCATTTGCACGCCGGGCAAACCGTGGTGGTGCAAGGCACGGGCGGGGTGTCGCTGTTTGCCGTGCAGTTGGCCGCCGCCAGCGGGGCGAAGGTGATCGTCACCAGCAGCAGCGACGAGAAAATCGCCCAGGCCATCGCGCTCGGCGCGACCCATGGCATCAACCGCACCACGAACCCGGATTGGCACACCGCCGTGTTGGCCCTGACCGACGGCCGTGGCGCCGATCACGTCTTGGAAATGGCCGGTGGCGATAACCTCGGGCGTTCCCTTCAAGCGGTAGTCCCCGGTGGGCGCGTGTCGATTATCGGCCTGCTGGAGTCCGATGAGCTGCGCACGCCGATCATGCCGCTGCTGGGTAGCCGTGCGTCCATCGTCGCGGTGGCCGTGGGCCCGCGCCGTGCGTTGGAAGACCTGGTGCGCATGATTGAACATCACGGCATAACGCCGGTGATCGATGCCACCTACGGGTTTGATCAAGTGCCCGAGGCCTTCGCCCACTTGAACCGTGGCGCCTTCGGCAAAGTGGTGGTGGACCTGGCCCTATGAGCACGCCGATCAAACCCATGAGCGTGATGCCCTTCATCATTTTGGGCCTGTTCGGGCTCTATACCCTGGAGTTGGGCGTGGTCGGTATCTTGCCGATGATCGTCGAGCGTTTCGGGGTGAGTGTGGCGCAAGCCGGCTTGCTGATGAGTCTGTTTGCCTTGATTGTCGCGCTGTGCGGGCCGTTTCTGGTGCTGGTGTTTTCGCGCTTTGATCGCAAGCACGTGCTGGTGGGCGCTTTGCTGTGTTTCTCACTGTGCAGCGTGCTGTCGGCGTATGCGCCGAATTACTCGACGTTGATGGCCTTGCGCGTGGTGCCGGCGATGCTGCATCCGGTGTTTTTCTCGGCTGCGTTCGCGGCGGCGGTGTCGCTGTACCCCAAGGAGCGCGCGACCCATGCCACCACCGTGGCGTTCATAGGCACCACCCTGGGCCTGGTCTTTGGTGTGCCTATCACGGCGTGGGTGGCAGGGCGGTTTTCCTATGAGGCCTCGATTCTGTTTTGCGCGGCGGCGACCTGGTTGGCGGGTATCGGCCTGTTGTTGAAATTGCCGCGCCAGGTCACGGTGCCGCAGAGTTTTGCCAGCCAGCTGTCGATCCTGAAAAGCCCGGCCGTGTGGTTGGCGATAGTCGCCACGGTGCTGATCTTCACCAGCAAGTTTGCGGTGTACAGCTACGCGGCCGAATACCTGCGCAGCGAAACCGGCATGGACGCTGAGACCATCAGCCTGATGCTGGTGATCTTTGGCGTCGGTGGTGTATTGGGCAACTTGTTGGCCGGGCGAGCGTTGAGCAATCACCTGGTCAGAACCGTGGTGCTGTTTCCGATTCTGTTGAGCGCGGCCTACGGGGTGTTGCACAGCCTGGGTAGCGCCTCGGTGGGTTCGATGGCAGTCATCGTGGTGCTGTGGGGCGCGATTCATACCAGCGGCATGGTCATTTCCCAGATGTGGCTGGCCGAGACAGCACCCCAGGCGCAGTCCTTTGCCACCAGCTTGTATGTGTCGGCCGCGAATGCCGGGATCGCCCTGGGGTCATGGATCGGCGGGGTGTTCATCGACACCTACGGCTTGCCCGGCACCCTCGTCTGCGGGTTGCTGTTTGCCGGGTTGTCGTTGCTGGTGATCGTGATCAAGGCGGTGCTGTACGGGCCGCGCCGATCAGCCGGCATGGCCCTGGCGTAGTGCTGCGATAAACACCTGCAGCGCCGACGACATTTGCCGGTTGCTGGGGTAGTACAGGTAAAAGCTGGGGAAGGGTGTCGACCACGCTTCCAGCAGCGGCACCAGGGCGCCGCTGTCCAGCTCGGCCTTGAGCCATTCGCGAATCCACACGGTAATGCCCAGGCCGTCCACTGCCGATTGCAGCGCCACCGCGCAATCGCTCACCACCAGCGAGCCTTTGACGCTCAGCTCAAACGGCGTGCCGTCGTTGAAAAACCGCCATTTGTACAAGCCGCTCTCACCGGAGCGCCGCCAGTTCACGCAGCTGTGTTGCAGCAGGTCGGCCGGGGCCTGCGGAATACCGCGCTGATGCAGGTAGGCGGGCGAGGCAATAGCGATCTGGGTCAGCGGCTCGCTGAGCTTGAGGGCGATCATGTCCTGCTCGATGAACTCACCCAGGCGAATCGCCGCGTCGTAGCCCTGGGCGACGATGTCAGTCGTGCTGTCGTCGTTGGTCAGCTCCAGCTGGATGTCCGGGTACGCCGCCTGAAACGCCGGCAGGATCGGCTGGATAAAGTGCAGCATTGCCACCTGCGGCGCGCAGATGCGCAGGGTGCCGGTGGGCGTGTCGCGGTAGTGGTTGAGCGCTTCGAGGGCGGCATCCAGGTCATCGAAAATCACCCGCAGGCGTTCGGCCAACTGAGTGCCCGCCTCGGTGGTGGAGACGCTGCGCGTGGTGCGGTTGAGCAACCTGACGCCCAAACGCTCCTCCAGGCCCTTGATGGTCTGGCTCAACGCCGACGGCGAAACCCCCAGAGACTGCGCCGCCCGCGAGAAATTGCGCGCCTGGGCAACGGTGAAAAACGCCTTGAGGTGGGGGAAATCCTGACTGCGCATTGTGTATGCGCTCCTTCATAATGTTTGAAGATGTTTCGATATTCTAAATAAACCCCACGGGTCGGACAATTCAGGCATGCGGCAATGTTGCCCAGGCCCGAGGAGTTCACCCCATGTCGTTTTCCGCCCGTTTTGACCTGTTGACCACGGCCCTGGCGCCGTTGCCCGATGACCAACGCCTGCTGCTGATCCGTGGCGGCACCGTGCTGACGATGGACGATGCCCTCGGTAACTTTGCCGAAGGCGATGTGCTGGTGCGTGGTACTCAAATCATAGCTGTCGGCCAGCACCTCGACGCCGAGGGCGCCCAGGTCATCGACGCCAAGGGCATGATCGTCATGCCGGGCATGGTCGACACCCACCGGCATGCCTGGGAAGGCCAGCTGCGCCGTATCAACCCGGACTCGCCGAGCCTAGAAGACTACTGCAACGCCACGCACTTCTCGTTTGCCAAGTACTACCGGCCGCAGGACATGTACGTCGGCAACCTGCTCACCGCGTTGGGCTGCATCAACGCCGGTATCACCACCATCATCGACAACTCCCACAACGCGCGCAGCGGTGCGCACTCCGATGCGGCCATTGAGGCCTTGCAGGATGCGGGTATCCGCGCCGTGCATGCGCCGGGCGCGCCGTTGTCCGGCACCTGGGCTTGCGACCAGTGGCCCCAAGACCTCGGCCGTTTGAAGGGCAAATACGCCACCGACCCCGACGCACTGGTGAGCCTGGCGATGATGGCGCAGATCGACCGCAGCCAATGGGCCGTCGCCCGTGAGCTGGGCTTGAGCATCGTCACCGAGTTTTTCGGCGCGGGCATGGCCAGTGAATTGGACGCCTTGCACCAGGAAGGCCTGTTGGGCCCGGACAACATCTTCAACCACTGTACCTGCCTGCCGGACCGTGGCTGGTCGGTGCTGCGCGACGCTGGCGTGAAGGTCAACGTGTGCCCACGCTCCGACGCCCACTACGGTCTGGAGGATGGCGTGTTCGCCTGGCAAAAAGCCGTGGACCACGGCATGAACCCTGGGCTGAGCGTCGACAACGAAAGCTCCTACGGCGGCGATATGTTTGGCGAAATGCGCGTGGCGTTCTACCTGCAACGCGCCGCTGCCCATAACGCCCGCTTCCATGGCCAACCTGCGGCCCCGGCATTGGTCAACGCTCGCCAACTGCTCAAAGCCGCGACCCTTGACGGCGCCGCCTGTGCCGGTCTCGACGCAAAAATCGGCAGCCTCACTCCGGGCAAACAAGCCGACATTCTGCTGATTCGCACTGACAACCTCGGTATCTATCCGTCGAACAACGCCCTGGGCACCGTGGTGCATGCGGCTGAACGCGGCGACATCGACACCGTGATCATCGCCGGCCGCCTGCGCAAACGCGGTGGTGTGGTGCTGGGTGTGGACCGCGAGCAGCTGGAGCGCGCCACCGAAGAGTCCCGCGAGCATTTGTTCAGCGCGGCTGGCTATCGCCCAGACCCGTTTGCCGAACACTTTTCCCCTCTGCCTGCCCTGTAAGAGGTATTTGTCATGGTCCTGATTTCCTTTGCGCTGGCCTTCCTGGCCGGCATCGCGATTGCGCTACAAGCAGCGGTCAACAGCCAATTGGCGGGGGCCATGACGGGCAACACGCTGGCGGCGGCGTTTTATTCATTCTTCACCGGCATGCTGGTGTTGGGGGTAATGGCATTGCTGCGCGGAGGCCTGACTGACGCCCTCAGCGTGATCCCCAGCCAACCGGGCTGGCGCCTGGTGGGCGGCGTGCTGGGTGCAGCGGCGATTTTCTGCACCGTGTGGCTGGCGCCGCGCATTGGCCTGGCCAACCTGTTAGTGCTGGTGATCGCCGGGCAATTGCTGTCGTCGCTGGCCATCGACCACTTCGGTTGGCTCGGCGCCGTGGTGCGGCCTGCCGCATCGATCAAAATGATCGGCGCGTCGGTGGTGGTGCTGGGGGTAGGCCTGACCTTGTTTGGCGAGCGCCTGCTCAGCCTGTTGCAACGCGGAGTGTAAGGCGATGCGCAGGCTGCGGTTTGGCGTGTTGCTGCTCATGGGGTTGAGTGGCGTGGCTCACGCAGATTTTTTCAGCGATTCCCACGCCACGGTCGAGACGCGCAATGTGTACTTCAACCGGGATTTTCGGGATGGACCGCAGCAATCCAAGCGCGATGAATGGGCGCAAGGGTTGATGCTCAAGTTCGAATCGGGGTACACGCCGGGCCTTGTCGGCTTTGGTGTGGACCTGTTGGGCATGGTCGGCGTGCGCCTGGATTCGAGCCCCGACCGCGCCGGCAGCGGCCTGCTGCCGGTACGCTCTGACGGTCGGGCGGCGGCGAGCTACGGCAAGTTGGGCGTGACCGCCAAGGTCAACGTCGCGAGTACCGAACTGAAGGTGGGTTCGCTGATCCCGGCGCTGCCGACCTTGCGGCCCAATGACGGGATGATTTTGCCGCAGTCGTTCCAGGGCGCGCTGGTCACCTCCCAGGCGTTGGCCAACACGCTGGTGACGGCGGGGCAGTTGCAACAAGCCAAGGCTCGCAGCGATACGAGTTATGAGGACATCACCCTCAACAACAAGAACAACCGGTTTGCCCGCAATGCGCCGGGCGGCCACCTGAGCCTGGCCGGCTTTGATCGCGCCCTGAATGAACGGGTGAAGTTCAGCTATCACTATGCGCAGTTGAGCGACGTCTACAGCCAGCACTTTGTCGGGCTGGTGGTAGCGCAGCCTTTTGGGGCGGGCACGTTGAATACCGACGTGCGGTTTTTTTCCAGCACAGACCAGGGCGCGGCGCGCGGCGGGCCGATTGATAACCGGGCACTCAGCGCAATGCTCGGTTACGCCATGGGCGCGCAGGCGTTCAGCGTCGGCTACCAGCGCATGGCCGGGCGCAGTGCGTTTCCCTATGTGGAAGGCAGTGATGCGTACCTGGTCAACTTCTCGCAGATCGGCGATTTTGCCGAGGCCAACGAGCGTTCCTGGCAGGCGCGTTATGACCTGAATTTCGAGCGCCTGGGCGTGCCGGGGTTGAGCGTCATGAGCCGCTATATTTCCGGCAGTGAGGCCCGGGTCGGTGCGATGTCGGGCCAGGAATGGGAGCGCGACACCGAAGTGAAGTACGTCATCCAGAGCGGCACTTTTAAAAACCTGGCCTTGCGGGTACGTGACGCCACCTACCGTTCCTCGTTCAGCCGTGATGCAGATGAAGTGCGGGTGCTGATCACGTACACGCGGGCCTTGTGGTGAAGGGCCGTTGGGCAGGATCATCAGCGCCTCAATCGTCGTGTAGCCGGTGTCACTCATGAAGCGCCATTTCGAAGACTTGCAGCTGGGCAGCATCGAGTTGTTCTGCCTCGCCGCCGAAGCCAGCAGTTTCACCGCCGCCGCGCAGGTGGCGGGTGTCACGCCGGCAGCAGTGAGCCGCAGCGTCTCGCGATTGGAAGAGCGCCTGGGCTCGCGCCTGTTTGTGCGCACCACGCGCAGCATCCGTCTCACCGACAGCGGCCGTACGTTCTTCGAACAATGCCGCCAGGCCCTGGGCCAACTGGTGGAGGCACAACAGGAAGTGATGGGCGCGCAGTCCGTGCCGTCCGGCCTGTTGCGCATCAGCATTCCCACCACCTATGCGCACCACCGCTTGCTGCCTTTGCTGCCAACATTCCGCGCGCTGTACCCGCACGTCAGCGTGGACATCCACATCAGCAACCGCAACATCGACTTTGTCGCCGAGGGCTATGACCTGGCGGTGCGCGTGCGGGCCCAGCCGGATTCATCGTTGATTGCGCGCCTGCTGGAAGACGCCGAGCTGGTGGTGGTCGCTGCACCGGCGTACCTGCAACGCGCCGGCGTCCCGCAGACGCTGGAGGATCTGCCAGGGTTCGAATGCATCCAATACGAATTGCCGAGCAATGGCCGGCGCATTCCGTGGCTGTTCCAGGTGGACGGCAAGGATCGGGAGTACGCGGGGGAGGCGGGCTACAGTTGCTCCGACGATGTGCTGGGCGGCGTAACCCTGGCCAAGCATGGCGCCGGGTTGTTTCAGACCTACAAGTTCATCGTCGAGCAGGAACTGGCGGACGGCAGCCTGGTGGAGGTGTTGAAACCCTTTGGCGGCCGCTCGCGACCGTTTACCTTGCTGTATCCCCATGGGCGCTATGTGCCCCATCGGGTGCGGGCGTTTGTGGATTTTCTGATGGCGTGTCGTGACGAGTGGGCGGCGCCGTAGAGGCGGCAATGTCCCATGTCAGCAGGAGCTGACTGATCGCCGCATTGATGGTTGCGTGTGGCACGTTGTCCCGCGCCAGAATCGAAACGCCCTGCAAAAAGCTGTCAAACACCGTCGCCATCGCCGCTACGTTGAGCGTGTCCGGCAATTGCCCCGCGTTCACTGCCCGTTCGATGCACGCCACGATGCCCGCACGCGTTCGTGCCCGTGACTGGGTCAACGCATCGGCCACCCGAGCATTCTCCGGGCTCGGGGCGCTCATCACACCCAAGGCCACCATGCAGCCTTTTGGGTGCCCATCTTCACACTGCATGCGGGCCGACTGGCGCAGCGCGGTTTCAACGGCCTGGCGCGGTGCCAGGGTTTCGTCCCACAGGCATTCGGTGACTTGGGCGTAGGTCGCCAGGTAGCGCTGCACGCATTCATCGAACAGCGCCTCCTTGGAGCCGAACGCGGCGTAAAAGCTTGGCGCGGAAATGCCGCCACCCAGGCCGGCCTTGAGTTGAGTGAGGGACGTGGCGTCGTATCCGTGTTGCCAGAACAGGTGCAAGGCCTGGTCGACGGCCTGGTCACGGTCGAAATTGCGGGGGCGGCCCATGGTTGCCATTACCGATCTCCGGTGGAAAACGAGATAAATACTAGTCGATACATAAGTCGTTGACAACGCGCCGTGTGCGCCTGCAACATTTGTATCGATCAGTATTTAAGTCTGCCTTAGGAGCTTACCGTGACCCCCTCAATCACCTTGTTGGCCTCGTCCGATCGCTTGCCCATTGGCGCCTTGCTTGCCCTGGCGATGACCGGTTTCATCTGCATCGTCACCGAAACCCTGCCTGCGGGCCTGTTGCCGTTGATCAGCGATGGCCTGGCGATTTCGCCGTCCATGGCCGGGCAGATGGTCACCGCCTACGCCCTGGGCTCGGTGCTGGCGGTGATCCCCATGACCATCGCCACCCGTGGCTGGCGCCGGCGCAATGTGTTGCTGCTGACCATCGTCGGGTTTCTGCTGTTCAACTCCATCACGGCGCTGTCGTCCCATTACGGCGTGACGCTGGTGGCGCGGTTCTTTGCCGGTGTAGCGGCGGGGCTGGCGTGGAGCCTGCTGGCCGGGTACGCGCGGCGCATGGTCGCGCCTCATCAACAAGGCAAGGCGCTGGCCCTGGCGATGGTCGGCACGCCGATAGCGCTGTCGCTGGGCGTGCCGTTGGGCACCTGGCTGGGTGGTCTGGTGGGCTGGCGCACCACGTTTGGCCTGATGTCGGCGCTGACGCTGGGGCTGATCGTGTGGGTGCTGGTGAAGGTGCCGGACTATCCGCCGCAGGCTGCGCACCAGCGCTTGTCCCTCGGCAAAGTGCTGACCACGCCCGGCGTGCGGCCGGTGCTGGCGGTGGTGATCAGCTGGATGCTGGCGCATAACATTCTGTACACCTACATCGCGCCGTTCGTGGCGCCTGCAGGGTTGGCGGAGCGGGTCGACCTGGTGCTGCTGGTGTTCGGTATCGCCGCGCTGGCCGGGATCTGGCTGACCGCCAGGCTGGTCGAACCGTTGCTGCGTAACACCGTGCTGGTGAGCCTGGCGACCTTTGCGGCGGTGAGTGTGTTGTTCGGCTTGCTGGGCAATGTGCCCCAGGTGATTTACCTCGGGATCACCGTGTGGGGCCTGAGCTTCGGCGGTGCCGCGACCCTGCTGCAAACCGCCCTGGCCGACGCGGCGGGCGAGGGCGCCGATGTGGCGTTGTCGTTGAATGTGGTGGCGTGGAACAGCGCCATCGCTGGCAGCGGTGTGGTGGGCGGTGTGTTGCTGGATACCTGGGGTGTCGCGTCGTTTCCGTGGGCGATGCTGCTGTTGATCGGTGTGTCGTTTGCGATTGCCTGGGGCGCGCGCAGCCATGGGTTCAAGCCGGGTGCGCGAGCAGTAGGAAAACCTACAGTCGCCGGGCACTAATCGTACAATGCCCTGTCAATAATTCCCGCAATATCATCCACTTGGCTCCGCACCGCGGAGCCTGCCGCTTCATTCCCATTCGAAGAATTAATGCATGCACCTTCGCAAAATTGCCGTTGGGCTGTCCGCCCTTGTTTTGCTCTCCACCGGGGTCAGCGCCCGCAGCCTGCCCGACCTGTATTCCCCGCAGGAAAAACGCCTGACGTTCGACGCCTGCGCCGACCTGTTTCCCGCTGCCAACCCCATCAACACCGCCACCGTGCCGGCCAGCATGAAACCGCTGGCGTTGTGTTCCGATCACTTCGCCGTGCTCTATTCGCAAACCAGCAAGACACCGCTGGTGGTGGTCGAACGCCTGAACGCCGCGAAGCTGAAAGACGCCAAGGGCGAAGAACGCACCAACCAGTTCTATGCCGACCCGCGTATCCCCAAGGGCGGCCGCGCCGAGTTGAGCGACTACCGCGCCCAGCACATGGACCGTGGCCACCAGTCCCCGGCCGCTGATGCACCTAATGCCAACGCCATGGCCCAGTCCTTTGCCCTGTCGAACATGGTGCCCCAGGACCCGACCAACAACCGCAAGATCTGGAGCAAGGTCGAGGCCGACGTGCGCAAGTTCGCCGTGCGTGCCGGCGGCGATGTGTACGTGTTCACCGGGCCGCTGTTCGATGCCGGCTACGGCACCATCGGCGACAACCAGGTCTGGGTGCCGACGCGCCTGTTCAAGCTGGTGTACGACGCTTCAAGCAAACGTGCCTGGGCCTATGTGCTGCCCAACGCCGAGACGCGCATTCAAAAGCCGATGGACTACGAGACCTTCGTGAAGAGCACCGGGCTCAAGTTGCTCGGCAACCTTCCGGTATCGGGATCGGTCGGGCGCACCTGACCGTCATTTGGACTTTTTCAACGCCTTCAGACGCTGGGTCGCCCGTTGTACGGCGGCCATCTTCTCGGGGCGTTTCATGCGTTTCCATTTGCGGATGTCGTCCTTGCTGCGCCCGCAGCTGACGCAGAGGTCGCCGCTGAGCTGGCAGATGGAAATGCACGGGTTTTCGATGTCTTTGGCCAAGGGGTTACTGCGCCTCTCATTTTGTGACTGCTTCGATCGCAGAAGCTGGCCGGTCCAACTGGCGTCTTAAGGTATAGATCGCCACCGCCACCGCAAGGATACCTGACACCGCGCCGACGACCAGCGCCCAACGCGGGCCCAGGTGGTCGGCGACCCAGCCGACGATGGGCGCGCCGATGGGGGTGCCGCCGAGGGCGACGGCGACCCGCAAGGCGATCACCCGGCCGCGCATGTGCGGTTCGGTGGTGAGTTGCATCAAGCTGTTGGTGGTGTTGCTGAAGGTCATCGCGCCGACGCCGATGATCACCAGCGCAATTGCGAAGGTCCAGTAGTTTGGCGCCAGGGCCGCCAGGGTGCAGCCGACGCCGAACACGGCCGCGCCACTGAGCAGCGATTTGAACTGCGGCCGCTCGCGCCCGGCAGCGAGCAGGGCGCCAGCGATGGTGCCGATGGCCAGGGTCGAGGTGAGCAAGCCATAGCCGCGTGCATCGGCGTGGAACACGCTGACGGCCATGGTCGAGATGAAGATCGGGAAGTTCATGCCGAAGGTGCCGATCAGGAACAGCATCAACAGGATCGCCTTCAGGTCCGGCCGTGCCCACACGTAGCGGATGCCCTCGGTGAGGCTGCCCTTGGTGCGCAGCGCCCGCACTTTAGTGGCCTGGCCCGAGACCCGCAGGAAAAACAGCGACACCAGCACCGCAAAGAAACTCGAACCATTGAGCAGGAATGCCCAGCCGGTGCCCACCGACGCAATCGTCACACCGGCCACGGCCGGGCCGATCATGCGCGCCATGTTGAACGAGGTGGAGTTGAGCGCGATGGCGTTGGACAAATCCTTCTCGGCCACCAGTTCGGCGACGAAGATCTGCCGCACCGGCGCATCGAAGGCCGACGCGCAGCCGGACAAAAACGCGAACACATACACCTGCCACAACTGCACCAGGCCGGTGACAGTCAGCACGCCCAACGTCAGTGCCAGCAGGCCCATGACCGCCTGGGTCACGATCAGCATTTTGCGCTGGTCGTAGTGGTCGGCGGCAAAGCCGGTCCAGGGCAGCAACAGCAGTTGCGGCCCGAACTGCAACGCCATGACGATGCCCACGGCCGACGCGTTGTGCGGCGTCAGCTGGGTGAGGACCAGCCAGTCCTGGGCGGTGCGCTGCATCCAGGTGCCGATATTCGACACCAGTGCGCCAGCGGCCCAGATGCGGTAGTTGACGCTGCGCAGGGAGCGGAAGGTGCCAAGGAAACTCATGACGGCTGCGGCGTGTTGCCACCGTGGAAGCGGCCAAAGTGCCGCGCCATGAACAGGCTCATCAACAGCGCGCCGAGCCCGAGCGCGAGCAGGTGGCTGGTGTGCTTGAGGTCAAACTCGCCGACGCGGCCGAGCAACAGGTAGGCGACCAGCAGGTTGAAAAAGCCCCACAGCACATTCACCGTCGACGACGACAAGCCTTCACCACGGGGCCGCGCAAAGGGCGTCTGGAACGCTTCGCCCCTCACGCCGCTGACACAATGCGGCACGGCATTCGCCAGGAACATTCCACCAAAAAAGTAGGACAGCAGGTCAAGCCATTGCATGGTCAGGCACCTCGTAAAGCAGGTCGGTCAAAAATCGGCGAGACGCTCCAGCAGTGCCACCGCAGCGGCGAGTTCATCTTGTTCCTGGGGCGACAGTTGTTCGTGCAGGGCGCGCAGCAGCCAGTCGTCTTTGGCGGCGCGGCTTTCGGTCAGGTGTTTGCGCAAGGCGGGCGTCAGGGTGATCAGGGTTTGTCGGCCATCGCAGGGGTCTGGCTGGCCGCTGACCGCCTGCATGGCCTCAAGCCCGGCCACGGTGATGCGCATCGATTGCGGGCGCACGCTTTCGGCGCGGGCGAGGGCGGACACGGTGGCCGGGCCGTCGCGGTCCAGGCGCAGCAACACGGACTTTTGCGCCGAAGTGAAATCGTTGGCGTGGGTCTGTTCGCGCAGGCGGCGGCTGAGTTTGCCCAGGGAAATACGCAGTGCTGCGGCCAGGGCGGCAGAGTCGTGGGCGGACGTTACAGAAGAGTCGGTCATGCCTGAACCGTAGCACCCGCGCAGGAAAACTGTACAGTTTGGCTGTATTAAATTTTCTTCATAAACCCTGGCGCGTCATACGGGGCCAATAAACCAAGGCTGGCGCCACCTCGCGGTTTATACTTGCCCCCCTCGCAACCCACCCATTCACACGAACCGAGAACCCCATGAGCACCTCTCTTCCCATCGCCCCCGTGCGCAAGCCCGTCGCGCCGTTGGTGGCCTTTATCTTCCTGGTGCTTGGCGCCGTGTTCCTGCAAACCAGCGTTGGTGCGCACCAGGTGCTGTTGCTGGTGGTCGGTGCGGCGCTGGGTTTGACCCTCTACCACGCCGCCTTTGGCTTTACCTCGGCGTGGCGGGTGTTCATCAATGATCGGCGCGGCGCCGGCTTGCGCGCCCAAATGGTGATGCTCGCGGTGGCGGTGCTGCTGTTCTTCCCGGCACTGGGCGCCGGCACTTTGTTCGGCCAGCCGGTGGTCGGGCTGGTAGCGCCGGCCGGGGTGTCGGTGGTGTTTGGTGCGTTTATCTTCGGCATCGGCATGCAGTTGGGCGGCGGCTGTGCGTCGGGCACCCTGTTCACGGTGGGCGGCGGCAATGCGCGCATGCTGGTGACGCTGTTGTTCTTTATTTGCGGTTCGTTGATCGCCACCCACCACGTGGACTGGTGGTTCTCGCTGCCGGCGTTCCCGGCGATTTCCATCGTCAAGAGCTTCGGCGTGGCGCCGGCCATGGGCCTGAGCCTCACCGTGTTTGCCCTCATCGCGGTGATCACCGTACGTCTGGAAAAAGCCCGTCACGGCCAACTGGAAGCAGGCGTCACCAGTGAACACACCGGTCTGCGCCGCTTCCTGCGCGGCCCGTGGCCGTTGGTGTGGGGCGCGATTGGCCTGGCGTTGCTCAACTACGCGACCCTGGCCCTGGCCGGTCGCCCGTGGGGCATCACCTCGGCGTTCGCGCTGTGGGGCGCCAAGGTGGCGAGTGGCCTGGGCGTGGACGTGGCCAGTTGGGCGTTCTGGCAAATGCCGGGCAATGCCAAAGCCTTGGCCGCGCCGGTGTGGGAAGACATCACCAGCGTCATGGACATCGGCATCGTGCTCGGCGCGCTGCTGGCGGCGGGCCTGACCGGGCGTTTTGCGCCGAGCCTGAAAATCCCCGCACGCTCGCTGGTGGCGGCGGTGATCGGTGGCCTGCTGCTCGGCTATGGCTCGCGCCTGGCGTATGGTTGCAACATCGGCGCGTACTTCAGCGGCATCGCCTCGGGCAGCCTGCATGGCTGGGTGTGGCTGGTGGCCGCGTTCATCGGCAACAGCGTGGGCGTGCGCCTGCGCCCGTTCTTTTTTGCCGGCGAGCGGCCGCAGGTCGCCTTAAGCGGCTGCTGAACCTTCAACCACAGGGTGCCTGGATGATTCGAGAACTGCGGACCTTCGTATGCGCGGCGCGCAAAGGCACCTTTGCGGCCGCTGGCCAGCAAGTGGGGCTGACGCAATCGGCGGTCAGCGCGCAGATCAAGCACCTTGAAGACGCCCTGGGGGTCAAGCTGTTCGACCGCACCGGACGCTCCGCCACCCTCAATTCGGCGGGGCAGCGGGCGGTGCCGCTGGCGGAAGAGATCCTCGATATCTTCTCGCGCATGGGCACCCCCGACAGTGCCAACAACTTCCAGGGTTCGTTGCGCATCGGCGCCATCGGCAGCGTGCAGACCGGCCTCTTGCCAGAGGCGCTGGTAGCCCTGAAGCAGCGTGCGCCGTTTATCGAAGTCAGCCTGGTGCCCGGCGTTTCGTTGAACCTGCTCAGCCAGGTCGATGCCGGTGACCTGGACCTGGCGATCATGATCAACCCGCCGTTTAACCTGCCCAAAGACCTCAACATTGAAGTCATCGCCCGCGAGCCGTTTGTGCTGATTACCGCCAACGACGTGCCGGGCGATGACCCGTTGCAGATCCTGCGCGAACAGCCCTTTGTGCGCTACGACCGGGGCTCGTTTGGCGGACGCCAGGTGACGCAGTTCCTCAAGGAGCAAAAGATCCAGACCCAACTGGCGCTGGAACTGGATGAGCTGGACGCCATCGTCAAGATGGTGCGCAGCGGCCTCGGCGTGTCCCTGGTGCCCTTGGCCGGGTTGTGGCTGGAACATGACAGCGACGTGCGGGTTTTGCGATTGGACAAACTAACGTTTTTCCGCGAAATCGTGCTGCTGACCAAGTACACCCAGCGCCAACTGCCACTCTTCGAATTATTCCGCTCGTGCGTCATCAGTGTGCTGGCCGCGCCCCAATAAGGGGCGAGCATCAAAATTTTTGAGGCTCAGGACCAAGGATATGCGCTTTATCCCCCGGTCTTTCTGGTGAAGAATCGAGTTCTGAATAACAGAACCAGCAGGTAGCCACCGTGAGCCTTTCTCCTTTCCACCTAGCGATTCCCGTGTATGACCTGGCCGCCGCGCGTCACTTCTATGGTGATGTCTTTGGCCTTTCCGAGGGTCGCTCCAGCGCGCAATGGGTCGACTTCGATTTCTACGGCCACCAGTTGGTGATCCACGAACACCCCAAGACCCACTCCCAGGAGTCGGTGCATTCCAACCCGGTGGATGGCCACGATGTGCCGGTCCCGCATTTCGGCATCATCCTGCACTGGGAACAATGGGAAGCCTTGGCCGATCGGTTGCGGGCACGTGAGACTCAATTCGTCATCGAACCTTACGTGCGTTTCAAGGGCCAGGTCGGCGAGCAGGCCACCATGTTCCTGTTCGACCCGTGTGGCAACGCCCTGGAGTTCAAGGCGTTCAAGGACATGAGCCAGCTGTTCGCGAAGTAATTTGCCGACACACGCGACCGTCGCCATCAGAGCGACGGCGTTAACAATACCGTGAAGCCTTGCCGGGCGGATCTTCATGCCTGCCGCATGAGGGAAACGACGTTATGTCTAACGTTCACTGTGATACCCGTGATGCGCCCGCACCGCTGCGTGCTGTGCAGGACTGGCGCTTCGAAGCCTGCGGCGATAGCTGCGTGGTAGTGGTGTTTGCCACGGTGTTCAGCTCCGCAGCCAACCACCGTGCCGTGACCTTGAGCGCCGCCCTGCATGATCTGCTGGTACGTGGTTTGCTCGATGGCGTGACTGACATCGTGCCGGCGATGGTGTCCGTGGGCATCCACTACTGCCCCTACGTTTTTGCGACGCTACACCCTGAAACCCTGCCTTATGACGCCGTGATCGAACGGCTGGAAAATGCCTTGGCGCGTGTGCAGAACATCGCCCAGGCCGTGCCGAAGCGCCTGGAAATTCCGGTGTGTTACGAGGGCGACTGTGCCCCCGACCTGCCGGACATTGCCACCGCCTGCGGCATGACCCCGAGTGAAGTCATTGCCGCGCACTCCGCCAGCTGGATCGATGTGCTGATGGTCGGGTTCGCCCCCGGCCACCCCTATATCGGCATGCACGCACCTTCGCTGAATCTGGGCCGCAGGGCGGTGCCCCGCACGCGGGTAGTACAAGGCAGCGTGGGCTTGGCCAACTGCCAGAGCGTGATCTACCCCTCGGATTTGCCGGGCGGCTGGAACATCGTCGGTCGCACACCGTTGAACCTGTTCTCGCCCGCCAACACGCCACCGTGCCTGCTGACGGGCGGCGACCAGGTGCGCTTTGTGCCCATCACCGCCCATGAGTTTGAACAGTTGGCGGGCGCGCAGCGATGACCCTCAAAGTGATCAAACCCGGGCTGTTTTCCTCGTTCCAGGACAGCGGACGCATCGGCTTTCAGCATTGGGGCGTGCCGGTCAACGGGGCCATGGACCAGGACGCCCATGCGTTGGCCAATGTGCTGGTGGGTAACCCGATCGCTGGCGCCACGTTGGAAATGACGATTCAAGGCCCGGTGCTGTGCTTTCAGGCCAAGGCATTGATTGCCCTGGCAGGCGCCGATCTGGGGGCGCGCCTGGACGGTGTCGCGCTGAAACCCGGGCACGCCATCGCTGTAAAACCGGGCACCGTGCTCAGCTTCGAAAAGCGTGAATACGGTGCGCGTGCCTACCTGGCGGTCAACGGGGGTTATTTGCTCGAACCTGTGATGGACAGCACCAGCACCTATAGCCGAGGCGGGTTTGGCGGGCTGTGCGGGCGTGCGCTGAAAGCCGGCGACCTGATTCCCATCCGTTCCTCATTTGCCAACCCTGTGCGGTTGAATATCCCGCAGGGGTTGTTGTTTTCCCCACCGACCCAGCCGGTGTGCATTCGGGTGCTGCGCGGTCGCGAGTGGGCCGACTTCTCGGACGCCGCGCGGCATGACTTCCTGCAGGAACCCTACGCCATGACCGCCGCGTCGGACCGCATGGGTTACCGGCTGGAGGGTGCACCCCTGGCGTTGATCCAGCCCCGGCAATTGCTCTCGGAAAGCGTCACCTTCGGCACCGTGCAGGTGCCGGCCGGTGGCCAACCGATTGTGTTGATGGCCGACCGCCAAACCACCGGCGGCTACCCACGAATCGCCCAGGTCGCCAGCGTCGACCTGCCCAAGCTCGCCCAACTGATGCCGGGCGATGCGGTGCGGTTCTCGCTGATTGATTTACCCACGGCTCAGCACTTGCTGGTGACGCGCATGCGCACCCTGAAAAAACTGGAGGCCGCCCACCCATAAAAACCTGCGTAGCCGCCAAACAATAAAAACAGGAGCGCTACATGATCCCGCCCATTTCCAGGCAATTCTTACTGTCGAGCATTCAAACCTCTGCGGGCCAGGCGCCCCGGTGGGTTTACTTCTGGGTGGATCTTTCCACCTCAACAACTCAAATGGCCAACGGCCAGAGTGGAAGGTGTCTATGTCTCGCGTAATCGCTACGGCGTCCCCCTCGGTCAGCTTCGGTGAGATCGAAAAAATCACGACCCGCAGCTCCACCCAGATCGCCAAGCGTGCGGCGATTGCCGCCGCCACGGGCACGGCGGTGGAGTATTACGAGTTCGGCGTGTACGGCTTTATGGCGACGATCATCGCGCCGCTGTTTTTCCCCAGCGATAACGCCGCCGCCGCGTTGCTGGCCACGCTGGCTGTATTCGGCAGTGCGTTTCTGATCCGGCCACTGGGTGGCATTTTGCTCGGTCGCCTGGCTGACCGTATCGGGCGGCGCAAAGTCTTGCTAAGCACGGTGATCGGCATGGGCACCGCAACGGCAGCCATCGGTCTGTTGCCGACTACCGCCCAGGTGGGGATTGTTGCGCCGATCCTGCTGGTGCTGATCCGCCTGGCCCAAGGCTTTTTCGCCGGGGGCGAAGTGATTGGCGCGGCGGCGTTCCTGGCCGAATCCTCTCCCAAGGGGCGTCGAGGTTTCTACGGCGCCTTCACCCCGGTGGGCGTGGCGGTGGGTGGGTCGATGGCGGCGATCATCTGCGGCATTACCACCGGCCTGGTGGATGCCCAGCAACTGCAGGCCTGGGCGTGGCGCATTCCGTTTTTCCTGGCGATCCCCCTGGTGATCTTCTCGTGCGTGATGCGCCATAACGTCGAGGAAACCCCGGAGTTCAAAGCCTTCCTGGCCGTGGAAAAACCACCCACTGCGCCGGTGCGCGAAGTGCTCACCGGCAACCTGCCTGCAGTACTGCGTGTGGTGGTGTTCGCCTTCGCCCAGAACGCCGGGTACTACATCGGGTTGGTGTTCATGAACATCTACCTCACCACTTACCTGCACTTTGAAAAGGCCAAGATCTATTGGGTGATTGCCGGTATCAGCCTGTGCATGGCTGCGATGATGCCGTTCTGGGGTGGGCTGTCTGACCGAATTGGCCGCAAGAAAGCCCTGGCCATTGGCTTTCTGGGCTATGCCGTGCTGGTCATCCCGATGATGGTGCTGATGAACAACAGCAGCCTGCTGATCGCGGTCCTGGCGTTTTTTGTGGCGACGCTGCCCATGCCGGTGATCCAGTCAGTGGGCTACCCCACCTATGCCGAGCAATTCCCCACCCGGGTGCGCTACACCGGCATGGCCATCAGCATCAACCTGGGCGCCATCCTGGGCGGCGGGATCACGCCTTACATCGTGACGTCACTGATCGGCTCGACCGGCAACCTGTTGGTGCCGGGGTTCTTCATGGCAGGGGCGGCGGTGTGTGCACTGGTGGCGTTGACCACGTTGCGCGAAACTTCCCAGGGCGAGCTGAAACGCTGATTATTTGAATACGGGTATGGGGCCGGACGCTGACGCGCCGGGCGTTCGCAGGTACTCACGCAACCGTGCGCCAATGCGTGCAATGTTCGCTTCGCCGGCCTGCAAGGCCTGGGGGTTGGTGTGCACCGAGTAGTTGCCCAGCGCCAGCTCGTAAGGATGCGGCGCTGCCGACCCGAGTACGAACACGGTGTCGCGGCCCGTGGCCTCCAGCGTCACGGCACCGTCACCGGGTTCGAACACTGCCATCTCGCCGGCGTTGATCAGGCCCGGCGCCGTCAGTGCGCCGCGGCTGACGCTCAACCACAGTGACTCATGCCCCGGCGGTGGTACGTAGCGCCAGGATTCACCGGCGCGCAGGGTAACCAGCAAGTAGTTCATGCCTGCCGGAGCACGCACCGGGCTCGCCACGCCTTGGTACGTGCCGAGAATCACCCGCGCCGGTCCCACTTCAGGCATTGCCCCCGACTCCAGGTACTGGCTGTCGACGCTCGCGTTTTCAAGCTCTGGCGGCAGCGCCACCCACAGCTGGAAGCCCTGGATACGTGACGAGGTGCCCACCGACATCTCTTTTCCGTGCCAGACGCCACTGCCTGCGCGCATCCACTCCACGCCGCCATAATCGATCATCCCTGTGCCCGAGTCGGCATCCTCGAAGCGCAAGTTGCCTTCGGTGATCAGGGTTACCGTGGCGATCCCCGAATGCGGGTGCATGGGCATGCCGTGGATAAACGAACTCTCACCTTCAAACCGGTCCAGAAACACAAAAGGCTTGATCTGGTGGCCCAGGTCGGAAGGGCTCATCAGCCGCACGATCGCGCCGTGCCCGCTGCCCGTGGTGCGGTAGCGGATTGCACGCGCCGGTGCATGGTTGGGGAGGGACTGCTGGGTTAGCGTCATGCTGTTCACTCACTGGAAAAAGGGTTGGGGGCGGCGAACCGTTACGCCGTGGTGTCCAGCACCAACCGGCCTTGAAGGTGGCGACCCAGGCTTCTCTCGATGGCACGCTTGGCTTCGCTCAACGGGTATACCTGCACAGTCACCGAAAAGCGTCCCTTGTCGAACAGTTCGGCGATACGTGACAGCTGCCTGCCGTCCGAGCGGGTGGCGAAGTTGACGGGCGTGACGCCGTGATCGTTAGCCAGTGAAATGCTTGGCTGGCTCACGGGCGACACCAGCACGCCGTGCTTCTTGAGCACCGCAAACGAGCGGTTCTGTGTCTCGCCGCCCACCAGGTCCAGCACCACGTCGACGTTGGCCACGCGCGCTTCGAACGCTTCGCGGGTGTAGTCGATGATGTGGTCCGCGCCGAGGGCTTTGAGGTACGCGTGGTTCTGTGCAGAAGCCGTCGCATAGACTTCGGCACCCAGGTACTTGGCAATCTGCACCGCCATGCTGCCCACGCCACCGGCAGCGCCGTGGATCAATACCTTTTGGCGTGGCTGCACGGCGGCGTGCTCAGTCAGGGCTTGCCATGCGGTCAGCGCCGTTGCGGGCACTGCGCCGGCCTGCAGCGCAGTGAGGGTGCGCGGTTTCAAGGCCAGCTTGGAAACCTGGGCGACCGCTCTGGTCGCGTAGCCGCCGACGATGTTGATGAAGCCGAACACTTCATCGCCCACGGCAAACGCCGTCACCCCTTCACCCAGCGCCGCCACGGTGCCGGCCACTTCAATGCCGGGTGTGAAGGGCAGTGGCAGCGGAATGAACGCTTTCATCGCACCGGACAACACTTTCCAGTCAATCGGGTTGACTCCGGCTGCCGTTACATCAATCAATACTTCACCTGCGCCGGCCACAGGGTCGGCCAGGTCCTCCAGGCGCAACCCTTCAGGGCCGCCGTATTCGTACGCACGTAAGGCTTTCATGGAAACCTCCAAATCCGGGAGAGGGAGCAATTAGCGGCGGCGTGCATCCAGGCTGAAACGTCCGGCGCCGAAGGCCACGATTTGCAGGAAACCACCGGCCATGGCGATGTTCTTGAAGAAGTGGATGAACTGGTTTTGATCAGCCAGCGCGCTGTGGAACGCCAGTGCAGTGGCCACACTGAACAGCGCCAATACGGCGGCAACGGCGCGGGCGCGGTAGCCAGCGATCAGGGCCAGGCCGCCACCGATTTCGACGATGATCGCCAGCGCCAGGGCCAGTTGGGGGAAGGGCAGGCCTACCGAGCTGATGTAGCCAACCATCATGGCGGGCGCCGCCAGCTTGGAAACGCCGGAGAGGATAAAAAGGGTGCTCAGCAACACGCGACCGACCAGGGCGGCGGAGGCTTGGGTTGCGTCGGAGCGGCTTTGCTCAGCGGTGGTCAGGGTCGAAGCGGTCATGGTGTATTTCCTTCAATGAGGTGCGGTTCGACATGAACCGCCCGAGTGAGGAAATCTTGAACGTGATCAGCTAACCTGAATAGCCGACTAATTTCGACGATTACGTTCGATAAAATAGGCAAGTAATTCCGCTCACCCTATAAGGACCCCGAGATGATCTCCGACCCTGGCACCCCCACGCTGGACCAACTGCGCGTGTTTCTCACGGTGGTCGAAGTCGGCAGTTTCGCCGGTGCTGCGCGCAAGCTGCACCGCGCTACGTCGGTGGTCAGCTATTCGATTGCCAACCTGGAAGTGCAGCTGGGCGTGTCGTTGTTCGACCGCCAGACCACTCGCAAACCCCAACTGACCGAGGCGGGCCGCACCGTACTGGCTGAGGCCCGGACCATTGCCAATGGCATCCACGGGCTGCGCGCCAAGGTCAAGGGTTTGCTCCAGGGGCTGGAGGCCGAGGTTCATCTGGTGCTCGATGTGATGCTGCCCGCCGCACGGGTGGTGGACGCACTCAAGGCGTTTCGCGAAGCATTCCCCACGGTTGCGCTGCATCTGCACATGGAAGCGCTGGGCGCCGTCACCGAACGGGTGGTCAGCGGGGGGGCGATTATCGGGGTGAGTGGGCCGATGAACGAAGGCATCGACGGGGTGGAAAGGATTGGCGTGGGCAGTGTCGAGCTGATTCCGGTGGCCGCGCCCCAGCATCCGTTGGCGTTAAGCGCGGCGAATGCGCCAGGCGCCAGCCGCGAGCTGACTCAATTGGTGCTCTCGGATCGCTCGTTGCTGACCAAAGACAGGGACTTTGCCGTACTCAGCAACCGCACCTGGCGCCTGGCAGACCTGGGCGCCAAACACATGCTGCTGCGCGAGGGGATCGGCTGGGGCAACATGCCGGCGCCGATGGTCGAGGAAGACTTGAGCAGTGGTCGGCTGGTGCAACTCAACATCCCGGAATACACGAGTGGCAAGTACACCTTCAACGTCATCTATCGCACGGACCTGCCACCGGGCCCTGCCGCGCGGTGGCTGATCGAGCGCTTTGTTCAGCAGGCCGCGTCGGAGGGCGTGGTGGGTGCTTGATCGGCTTCGGCCGCCAGCTTCGCGCGGTCGGCCTTGCTGATGTAGCGGTCCTTGCTTTTCGGCGCCAATTTGGCGCTGGCCTTCTTGGCCTTGGCCTTGAAGAGCTGCTGGAGTTTTTTCTGGCGGTTCATGGTGATCTATCCGGCGGGTAATGGGCGCGATGATATCAGTTGGCGCCCCGCACCGGGGCCTATCTGCCTGGGTCGCTTTTTAGCGCCAATCTGTGCATTGAATCACGCTGCGTTTGGCCAATAATCAGGCCGGGTAAGCCTTGATCAACCCGCGTAAACGGAAGACTTCGATGAGCACCCATACCCGCACCAAACGCATGACCGTCCCTCAATTGGTCGCCATGAAGGGCCAGCAGAAAATCGTCTCCCTTACCGCCTATTCCAGCCCGATTGCCAGGCTGATCGACCCGCTGGTGGATTTCATCCTGGTGGGCGATTCCACGGCCATGGTCGGCTACGGTCGGGCGTCGACCTTGAGCATGCAACTGGAAGAAATCATCGGCCACACTCGGGCGGTGGTCGACAGCACGCGCCTGGCGTGTGTGGTGGCCGACATGCCGTTTGGCAGTTATCAGGAGTCCTGTGAGCAAGCCTTTCGCAACTGTGCCCAGGTGTTGGCACGCACCGGTTGTGATGCGGTGAAGCTGGAGGTCAACCAGGCGTTGGCAGGCACCGTCGAGTTTTTGGTGGCACGGGGTATTCCGGTGATGGCCCATGTGGGGCTGATGCCGCAGTTCGTCAACGTGATGGGCGGCTTCAAGGCTCAGGGCCTCACGGCACACACCGGCGCGGTGATCGCCGAAGACGTGCGGGCCAACCTGGCGGCGGGGGCCTTCAGCGTGGTGCTCGAAGGCGTGGCGGAAGGCCTGGCCCGGCAGATCACCCTGGACTCGGCCATGCCCACCATTGGCATCGGTGCGTCACCGGCCTGCGACGGTCAGGTGCTGGTGACTGAGGATGTACTGGGCCTGGGCGGCGATCACGTGCCGCGTTTCGTCAAACAGTACGCCGACGTCGGTGCGGTGATTCGTGACGCCTGTGAGCGGTTTGCCGACGAGGTGCGCCAAGGTCGTTTTCCTGAAGCGCGGCATTGCTACGGGCTGTGACGGATCGCGTCGGCCAGTTGCCTGATGGCCTGGGCGACATCCTTGCTCCAGTCGAGGGTGTAGCTCAGGCGCAGGTGGTACGGCCAATGCCCTTGCCGGCTGAAGAGTTCGCCGGGGGCGATGACGATGTGCCGGGCCAACAGTTGGTCGAATACCCGGCGCATGTCCACCGGGCGTGTTGCCTTGAGCCAGAAGGTCGCGCCGCCCTGTGGTGCCATCACCTCCCATAGGCCGTTGCCCTGTGCGTGCAGCAAGGTGTTCATCTCATTCATGCGTGCAATCAACTGGGCCCGCAGTGCTTTCAGATGCGCGTCGATGCGCTGGGTGGTGAACAGCCGGGCGATAGCCTTTTGGCGAATCGGCGAGAGGCGAAACCCCCGCGCCAGGAACAACTCGCGCAACCGTGCGCCGTGTTCGCGGCATAACAGGTAACCGAAGGGCGCTTCTGCGCCGATCACCTTCTCAAAGGTTGAGAACACCAACAGCCTCTGCGGGTCGGCGAAGTCGCGATAACGGGGTGGGGGGGCGTCGAAATACAGCTCGCCGTAGGTGTCGTTTTCAAATAGCCAGATTGAGCGTTCCGCCAGCCACTGGCAGATCTGCTGCTTGTCCTCGGCAGGCATCCGGCTGCCGTGGGGCATGTTTACCGTGGATGACAGCACGGCCAGGCGAATGGGCTCATGTGTAAGCCGTTCATTGAAGGCGGCCAGATCGAAGCGCCCATCAGCGCCCAGCGGCATTTCGATCACACGGATATTCGCCGCCTCCAACTGCCGCAGCACGGCCCACGAACAGGGCGACTCCACCAGCGCCACCGTGCCGGCCAGCTCGAGGGCGTTGAGTGCCAGGTTCAGCACGCTGTGCAGGTCGGAGCCGATGTACACCTGGTCGGCCTGCCAATAACGCTCGGTCGACTGGGTGTAGCGCTCGGCCAATGCGCCGCGTAATTCGGGCTCGCCGAATGGCAGGTAGGGCGGCGAGGGCGCCCGCGTATATTGCCGCGCCAGTTCGCGCTCGATCATCAGCAACGGGTTGTCCAGTGCCAGCAGCATCGCCGGCGCATCACTGCTCAAGGCCATCCTCCCAGGCATGCGCGCCTGGGCGAATGCCTGGTCGAGCAGGCTGGGGGTATCGTCTTGCGAGAGCGGGGCGGGCGCTGCCTTGATGAAGTAGCCGAACTTGGGCCGGGCGATGATGCGGCCTTCGTCTTCGAGCAAGGCGTACGCGTATTTGGTGGTCGAGACCGACACGCCCAGGCGCTGGGCCAGTTGGCGCAGCGATGGCAGCTTATGTTCAGAGTGTGACGGGCTGGCCGCGATCAACTCGACGAGGTAGCGGTACACCGCCTGGTAGGCGAAAGGGGTAGTTGAGGGCCTGTCCATGATCACTCGCGCCGCCTCGGTGTGGGGGCGGGCGAGTATCGCGCAAGCCACCGCCAAACGCACCTGTTTGGCGGTGGTGGATGTTCCCAGGGGAACGATGATCAGATGCGGCCCGCTGTGACGCCGCCGTCCACTGGCAGCACGGTGCCGGTGATCCACGCCGCTTGTTCCGAGGCCAAAAACAGGATGGCTTCGGCAACGTCGGCTGGCTGGCCATTGCGCCCCAACGGGTGGAAGGCATTGAACGTTGGCAGCACGGCCTTGACCTGCTCACTGTCCATGAACGTGTTGTACACCGGTGTTTCCACCACAGCCGGCGCCACGGTGTTGATGCGAATGTTCGAGGACGAAAGTTCAATCGCCAGGTTACGGGTCAGGGCGTGCACACCCGCGTTGGCTGCTGAATAGGCCGCCGACGGTGTGGCGCCAATGGCTTGCAACGCCCAGAGCGAGCCGGTTTGCACGATGGCGCCACCGCCCCGTTTCAGCATGGCGTTGGCCGCCGCCTGGGCCATGAAGAATTTGCCCTTGAGGATGATATCGACGAAACCGTCGTACTCGTGTTCGTCCAGTTCCAGGAAGGGTTTTGGGCTAAAGACGCCGGCGTTGTTGATCAGGATGTCCACGCCACCGAACGCACTGGTGGCCAGTTCCACCAGCGCTTTGGCGGTCGCGGGTTTGGCGATATCCGCCGCCAGGGTACGAACGTGCTGGCCGCTGGGGTCGATCTGCGCGGCGGCTTTTTCAAGTTTTGCTGCATCGCGACCGCTGATCACGACACTGGCGCCTTCGGCGACCAGGCGTTGTGCGACTTCTTTGCCGATACCCGAACCACCGCCGGTGATGATGGCAACCTTGGAAGAAAATCTTTTCATGTTGAGAGTGTCCTGTGGGGTGTGAAAGAAAACGTGCTTGAACGGTTGATCGCTATCGAGGCTGATCTACTACGTCCTTGGCTGCTATTCTTTGCCCGCGTGACACTGCCTCACAAACCAGAATTCATTGCCGCCTACTAAAGAAAAACTTTAACGATGAATACGCCTGCCTACCTCAATGCACTCAGAGCCTTTGAAGCGGCCGCCCGGCACCTGAGCTTTTCTGCGGCCGCAGCAGAATTGCACGTGACCTCTGCGGCGGTGGGGCAGCAGGTACGAACCCTGGAATCCTGGCTTGGCGTGCCGTTGTTCACGCGTGCGTCCAGCGGCACTGCGCGCCTGGTGCTCACCGAGGTGGCGCGCCAGGCATTGCCGGATATCCGCGAGGGGTTTGATCGCTTGCGCCTGGGCGTGGCGCGGTTGAAGGAGGGCGCTCTCGGCACAGGGCTTACGGTAACGGTCAGCCCGGCGTTCGCGGCCAAGTGGTTGTTGCCGCGTATCGAACATTTCCAGCGTGCCCACCCGCAGACCGATGTGCTGCTGGACACCAACCTGCGGCCGGTGGATTTCATCGCCGAAGGCATGGACATCGGCGTGCGTTATGGAGCCGGCCACTGGCCTGGGCTGGTCGCCACCCCATTGATGGACGAGGACCTGTACCCGGTGTGTGCGCCCACCTATCCGCTGCTGGAGCAGGGCCGTTTACCACTGGAAAGACTCGCCGAGGCAACGTTGATCCACGACCTGTCGATGGCAGGCGACCCCCAATACCCGACGTGGCGCACCTGGCTCGACGCCTCGGGGTTCCCCGGGGTCAATGCCGAGCACGGCCTGCGCATCAACAACTCGGCGGCGGTGCTTCAAGCGGCGATTGACGGCCAGGGGCTGGCGCTGGGGCGCAGCGTGATGCTGCGCGATGACCTGCGAGCGGGGCGGTTGGTCCGGCCTTTTGGTGAGGCCAGCCGGCCGCTGGCGTTCGCTTACTACATTGTGCACCGGCCCGAAGTGGCTGACCTTGCCAAGGTGAAGGCGTTTCGGGAGTGGCTGCTGGCCCAGGCTGCAAGCGATCGCCAGCCCTGACAGGTACGGTTTAGGCTTCCAGCCCCGTCGCCACGTCATTCGCGACTGCGATAAACGCCCGCGCTGCCGCCGACTGATACCCCCCTCTGCGCTGCATCAGCACCGCCGTGCGCTGCAGTTGCTGCGGCCCCAGCTCTATCGCGACCAGGTCCGGGTGCGCCCGCGCAATCGTGGCCGGCAGTACGGTCGACAACGTGGTCCTGCGCACCACCTCGATCAGCGCGCCAATGACATTGGCCTCCATCACCACGCGCGGGCGAATGCCGTGCTGGCGACAATAGCGGTCGATCTGTTCGCGTGTGGCGAACTCGGCGCTGAGCAGGATCAGTGATTCGGCATTCAGCGCGTCCAGCCCGATGGCGCGCTCGGTGGCCAGGGGGTGTTGGCGGCCGACCACCAGGGCGAGGGTTTCCACCAGCAGGGGCGCGGCGTCGATATCCGGGGCGTGTGCTTCGTCGAAGGCGATGCCCACGTCCAGTTCGTCGGCCAGCAGTTGGTGTTCCATGGCGTCCTGGGCCACTTCACGCACGTTCAGCGTGATGTTCGGATAGCGCCGGTGAAACGCTTCCACCAGCGGCCCCACCAGGTAGCTGGTGAAGGTGGGCGTGACCGCCACCCGCAGCGCCCCTCGGCTGAGGTCGCCCACGTCATGGATTGCGCGCTGGCCCCCCTGCAGTTCCTGCGCGGCCCGCAGCGCATAGCGCATGTAAACCTCGCCGGCGTCGGTCAGGCGTGTCTTGCGCCCTGAACGGTCGAACAACTGCGCGCCCAGGCTTTCTTCCAGCTGCCGGACCTGCTGCGACAGTGCAGGCTGCGACACATGCAGGGCCGCCGCCGCTTTGGTGAAACCTTCGTGCTGGGCCACGGCGAGGAAGTAGTGAATGTGTCGAGCCAGCATGCCATTACTCATAAGATTATCTGATGCGGTTGATCATATATCAGACTTTTACCTTATTTCATGGGCTACGTAACCTCTGCTTCATCGCATTGCGATCCAAGGGAGTTACCCCATGAAAGACATCATCGACGGTTTTCTCAGGTTCCAGCGTGACGCGTTCCCCGAGCGCGCCACGCTGTTCAAGGAGCTGGCCACGCAACAGAGCCCGCGTGCGCTGTTCATCTCCTGCTCCGACAGCCGATTGGTGCCGGAACTGGTCACGCAACGCGAGCCAGGCGACCTGTTTGTCATCCGCAATGCCGGCAATATCGTGCCGTCCTACGGCCCGGAGCCAGGCGGTGTGTCGGCCTCGGTGGAGTACGCCGTGGCGGCCCTGCAAGTGCGCGACATTGTGATCTGCGGGCATTCCGATTGCGGCGCCATGACCGCCATCGCCAGCTGCACGTGCCTGGATCACATGCCCGCCGTGGCCAGTTGGCTACGCTATGCCGACTCAGGCCGGGTGGTGAACGAAGCGCGCAAGCATCAAGACCCGCAGGCCAAAGTGGCTTCAATGGTGCGTGAGAACGTGATCGCGCAGCTGGCCAATCTCCAGACCCACCCTTCGGTGCGCCTTGCCCTTGAAGAGAAGCGTGTGGCGCTGCACGGCTGGGTCTACGACATCGAAAGTGGCTGCATCCAGGCCTTTGACGGCAGCACCGGCACGTTTGTGTCCCTGGCCGAAAACCCGGATATACGCGCCGTTTCGCATTAACCCCGACACGCCTTTTTACCCACGGAGATAACACCATGATCCAGTCACAAATCAGCCAGAACAGCCGCCTCGCCCTGACCGACGTGATCCTGTTGGCCAAGGCCCGCAAAGACCTGTCGTTCGCCCAGATCGCCGAGGGCACCGGCCTGTCCGAAGCCTTCGTCACCGCCGCCTTGCTGGGCCAGCACCCGCTGCCGGCCGATGCTGCTCAGGCCGTCGCCGACATCCTGGGCCTGGACGCCGACGCGGTGGCCCTGTTGCAAACCATCCCATTGCGCGGCAGCCTCGGCAACGGTGTGCCGACCGACCCGACCCTCTACCGCTTCTACGAAATGCTGCAGGTCTACGGCACCACACTGAAGGCCCTGGTGCACGAGAAGTTTGGCGACGGCATCATCAGCGCGATCAACTTCAAGCTCGACATCAAGAAAGTCGATGACCCGGAAGGCGGTTCCCGTGCGGTGATCACCCTGGATGGCAAGTACCTGCCGACCAAGCCGTTCTGATCGTCAGTGGGAAGACCCGGCGCCGAGAGGTGGCCGGGTCTTCCCGCTACCCTTGAACATCAGGGGGCTCAATACTTTTCTCCAGCCCTGCCGTCCAGGCAGCGGTCATCTTTTCCCCTACGTCATCGAATTCAGGATGAGAGATTCGATACTCGGAAAGCTCAGCCAGCGCGCGATGCATGCCGTGGCTCACCCTGCCCAGCAATGCGTTGCAGCGCGCTTCGGTCAGGTTGCACGAACTGCGCCCGAACTGGACCAGCATCTTGCGTTTCGGCCAGGCTTTTGACCCGCCCAGCAGCAGGCCCATGATGTCGTTGGTCTGATACACAGTGGTGGTCACCAGGTCGTAAGCGGGTGCGAGCCAGATGTCGGCCTCTTCGGCACAATCCTCGTAGAGCAGGCCGAAATTCTTCAGGTGGCCGTCACCGTTCTGGATGCCGGCCGACAGCGCCACCATCATGAAGAAATCTTCCAGTGCCTGAGTGACGCGGTGGGGGGAGACGTAAGACTTGATCAGCTTCGCGCACCCTTGGTAGGTGCCGTCGTACTTCTTGACGGTGCCCCAACCGGAAAGCACGCACATGTCCTCAAACCCGAGGTAAGCGTTTTCGCCAATGTCGAAGCGTTTCACCACCAGCAATTTACCGTGCTGGCTTAGTTGGCACTCCGGCACTTCAAGGCCGGTGTGAAAGGCGGCGCGCATGCAGAAGAACTCATTGGCCGCCAACTGCGGAAAGTCGGTTTCGTTGAACGCTTTCACCAGGTGCGTGGCGCCCCGGTGGGTGAATCGCTCAACATCGTTGCCCAGCTCTTCAGCGCTGCGTACAAGGACCTTCGGTTGAACGCCGGAAACCCCTGAGTAGGCGGCATACGTGTTTACCAGCTCGTCGAACAGATCTTTCGCGCCGTCATGGACCAGCAAGTCGGAGAGCACGATTTGGGGCAGTGATTCGTCGCCACTGGCGTGGGTCACGCTGATGCGGCCTAACTGGTGCGGCCCGACAATCCCCAGTAGCGCAAAGTCGTCAAAACCGCGTACAGACTTGCTGAACCGTCGCACGAGCGCTTCTTTGAGATGCCCCTCGGGGATGTGCATTTCAAACAGCGGATGGATGCCGTATTCCCAGTTGTAGCTCTCCAGGCGCACCGGCATGGTCAGGGACACCGCGTCTTTTTCGGCAACGCCCGGGTTATACGAGAACACAGCGTCGCGGCTGTTTTGCGCACTGCGCCCCAATATCCCGGCCGCCGCGTCCCCTGCGCCGATGTACAGCCGATCACGTGGCTTACTCATGCACGTTTCCTGCCTTGAGTTCATCGAGCGTTTTGCGTCGACGATTTGGCACAGCGGTCAATTCGTACCCCAAGCCTTCCAGGATGGCGGCGACCTTGCGAATCCCGATTTCAGGGACCGTATTGTTCTCGATCCCGGAAATGGTCGCGCGGCTCATACCGTGCCGCTCCGCGAGTTGGCTTTGCGTGAGCCCGGCGTCTTGGCGCAGGCGTTTGATCAAGGGACCTAAGTCATCCATTTAAATATGCATCCTATGCAATGCATTTAATGAGAATATCTCTAAATGCATCGTATGTGATGCGTTTCTCTTTGCATAGGCGTTTCTTTGGGGTGGAAGCCATAGGTCTAGCGTTGCTGAAAAGCAATCTTCAACCCCAGCCCCATGAACAGCGTACCGATGATCTTGCCTTCCCACCGACGCAGTTTGGACAGGCTGGCAAAGCATTGGCTCAGTGGGCGGATGGCGATGGAAATCAGGCTGGTGTACACCGCGCTGAGCGCCGAAAAAATCAGGCCCAGCACGGCGAACTGCGTCAGGGAGGAGCCTGATTCCGGGTGAACGAACTGCGGCAGGAAGGCCAGGAAGAAGAGGGCGGTTTTCGGGTTCAGGACTTCTGCGCCCACGGCCTGCAAGAACGCCTGGCCAGAGGTCACGCTGGGCAGGTGCTTCTGTGAGGTTGCGCCGGGCCGGGCGAGGAACGCCCGCACGCCCAGGTAAATCAGGTAGCAGGCGCCCACCGTTTTGATCACGTTGAACGCCGTGGCCGAGGTCATCAGGATCGCCGAGAGGCCCAGGGCAGCACACAGCGTATGGATCAGGTCGCCGGTCGCAATCCCAAGCCCGGTGGCGATACCGGCCTTGCGCCCGCCCTGCAGCGTGCGGGTGATGACCAGCAGCACCGCAGGGCCCGGGATCAGGAACAGGCCGATGACTACGGCTATATACGTGAGGATGGGGGCCAGTTCGAACATCGCATGTCACCTCGGCAGTAGAGTCGACCTACAGTAATCCCTACGCCGAGGCTTAAAGCAACACGCTTGAACGGACGGTTATTGGCGAAAAGACTGCGCGAGAAACCCGCTGATCAGGGTAATGACCTGTTGCTGGATCACTGCCCGTGGGCGAGCGCCTTCGCCATCGCCGCAAATGATGCCGTCGCCGGGCGAGCTTTCCTCGATCAACGCCACGGCCGTCGGCTTGCATATCGCCATGAAGCTGAAGTGGGTGGCATCACTGATTTCGACGTACCCGGTCGAGGCCTTGGGCAGGCGTTTGGCCAGGTTGGCCGATTCCAACTGGGCGGGAAGTTCGTCTGATGGCACGCCTGCGGCCAGCACCAATACCGGCACGTGCAGCGCCGCCAGGCTTGCGTTGGTCATGCCACGGGACAGGCCCAGGTCCAGGGACACAATGGCGGTCACACGCTTGTCGCTCAAGTCTGCCGCCAGTTTGGCCTTGCCCTCCGGCGTGCCGCCAGGGTTCATCTGTGTGTAGACCTTGCAAGGGCTTAGTTTCGTGTGGACGCCGCAATCGCGAGTGAACTGGTCCGGGTCGAAGCGGGCGCCGGCAATTTCCAATGCCGTCCAGCCGCCGAGGGAATGGCCTACCACGGCAATCTGCTGTTTTTTGACCTCGCCAAATTGCTTGGGTTGGGCCAGCACCGCGTCGATGGCGCGGCTCAGGTCGGCAGGCCGCTGCCACAACTGCGCGGCGGCAGCAGGGCTGCGGTCTTTGCTGGTGGTGCCGGGGTGGTTGACCGCTGCCACGATATAACCCTGATGCGCCAGCGCGCTGGCCAACCACAGTTGGTTGCGCCAATTGCCGCCGTAACCGTGAGAGATGATTACCAAGGGATGTTCACCGCTGGCCGGCGGTGCGTCGGGTACGGCAAGGGCACCGACGAAGACCGCATCGTCGGCGATCGGCTCGGGCTGGCTTTGGGTCGCGGCGGGGTACCAGACCACCATGTCGACGGGGCGGTTGTGTTGCGCGTCGGGGAGGGTGGCGGTGCGAAAACCGATGGGGCTTTCCTGCGCGAGTGCGGGGGCGGTCACGCTCAGCAGAAGCAGGGCGATAAGGGTGTTTTTCATTGTTGTTAATCATCCTTGATTTTTTGTGGGCGCATCATGCAGGGAACCGATCTGCTTGGGTAGAGGGCCCGCGTGAGTTTGGCACGCGAGCCTCGTGGCCCTTACACCCCGAAAATGGCCTCGATCTCGATGTTCAACTCTGGGGAAAACAGCTTGGAGACCTCAACCAAGGAACTGGCCGGCAGGTTCCCGGCGTAGTGATGCGCCAGCACCTTGCGCAGGTCGCCCACCTGGCTGAAGTCGGTGATGAACAGGGTGACCTTCAGCAGTGAGGACATGTCGGTGCCTTCGTCGGCGGCCACCGCCTTGATCTGTTCCAGGATGGCGTTGGCCTGTTTTTCCAGGCTCTGGCCTTGGGCTTCGGTGCCGAAGGCGGTGAAGCCGGACAGGTAGAGCGTGTTGCCATGTTTCACTGCGTGGGAATAAGGCCCGACAGCGGGCGGAAGGGCGGCGTAGGTTTTACGTTCAATGACATTGCTTGGCATGATAATTACCGGAGTGGGGGAGGGCTTGAGTAGGGAGTGTCGTTGCAATTGCCTATGTTTCCATGAGCTGGAGCGTTGCAATAGTCACGTTTCTCCAGGGTTGCTGCCTGATTCTCTACACACCATAAAAGCATTGAGTGCCGTATAACGACGGCGCATGATCCACGCATTCCGCGCGGGAGGTCATGGTTGGTGAAGTACGCTCGTTATGCATTTGAAGAGGGTTGCTGGGCGCTCAGGGAAACACTGCTTGAACTGCTCCCGGAGGCCGGCCGTTTCCCGACGTCGATAGACGGATTTACCCTCCACCGCTATGACCACTCCGATACGGCCACGCCGCATTTCTACGACCCGATCCTCATCGTCGCGGTACAAGGGAAGAAGTGGGTGCGTATCGGCATCCAGGACCTTTCATTCGGTGAGCACACCTGCTTTATCGCCGGGGTGAACATGCCCGTCACCAGTTGCCTGGTGGAGGCGACCCCGCAGCAACCCTACCTGTCGATGTCGCTGGCGCTTGATCGAGGCTTGATGGCCGAGTTGGCGGCCAAACTTCCACCGCCCCTTGAGTACGGCGCCGACAGCACTGTCGGCGCAGCGGTGCAAGGGCTCAACCCGGAGTTGCTCGATGCTTTTTTGCGGTTGCTTGAATTGCTGGATAAACCCGATCAGGCGAAGGCGCTGGGCGAATTGATCCATCGAGAAATTCACTACCGACTGCTGATGACCCCCTTTGGTCATCAACTTCGCCTTCTTAATACGCTGGGTTCTCAAAGCAATAAGATTGATCAGGCGGTTATCTGGCTGCGTGAACATTATCGGGAAACACTGCAGGTGGATCAGTTGGCCGCGCGGTTGAATATGGCGCCTTCAACGCTTTATAAGCATTTCAAAGAAGTCACGACCCTCAGCCCGCTGCAATATCAAAAACGTCTACGCCTGGATGAAGCCCAGCGCCTGATGCTGGTGGAACACTATGATGTGATCCAGGCCGCTTTAACGGTCGGTTATGAAAGTGCCAACCAGTTTGGCCGCGAATACAAACGGCTGTTCGGCGCACCGCCTCGACAGAATGTGGTGGCTATCAAGGCCGGCCGGTCAGCGTGAAACCGACGCCCGGGACTTGGGTTTGGCCCACACAGCCCCATAACTACGCGTGTATCCATCGAGGTGACAGACCATGACCAACACAACCGAAACCGCCATTCTTGCCGGCGGCTGCTTCTGGGGCATGCAGGACCTGTTGCGGCGCTACCCCGGCGTGCTGCACACACGCGTCGGCTACACCGGCGGCGAGGTGGCAAATGCCACCTACCGCAACCATGGCAACCATGCGGAAGCGATCGAGATCGTGTTTGACCCGGCCGTTATTACCTACCGGCAGATCCTGGAATTCTTCTTCCAGATACACGACCCCAGCACGCCGAACCGCCAGGGCAATGACCTGGGGCCCAGCTACCGCTCCGCGATTTATTACCTCAGCGAACAGCAACGGGATATCGCTGAAGACACTGCGGCTGACGTCGATGCCTCCAAACTGTGGCCAGGCCGCGTGGTCACTGAAATCGAACCGGCCGGGCCATTCTGGGAAGCAGAACCAGAGCACCAGGATTACTTGGAGCGCATCCCCAACGGCTATACCTGTCACTTCATACGCCCAAACTGGAAACTGCCCAAGCGTGCTTGAGTCGGTGCGGTAGACCGCCAGTCCCGTTCAGGACTGGCGGTATGCCCTGTATTCATTCTGCAAGACGATATGGTCGGCCACGTACTTCGCGTCGTGCCACACCCCATAGATAAACGACGAGGCACGGTTCACCAGGTTCGGCAGGCCCAGGAAATAAATCCCGCTCTGGGCCGAGATACCGCGTTTGTGGAAGGGCTCGCCTTTCTCATCGAACGCATCGACCTTCAACCAGCCGAAATCGAACGTGAAGCCGGTGGCCCACAGGATCGTGGTCACGCCGGCCTCGGCCAAATCCAGGCTCAGGGTGGGGGTGAGCAGGCACGGTGGGTCGGGCAACAGTTCCCAGGCCTCGGGCTCCAGGGGGAAGGGCAAGCCGTTGGCTTCGATGTACGCATCGGCATCGCGCAACACCTCGAAATACGCACGGTCCCCTTCGGCCACGTTGTCGGCCAGGCCCGGTGCGAAGGTCATGACGCCTGCGTCCCAGCCCTGGGTGACGCCCACCAGATGGATGCCCTGATGGGCCAGCCGACGGAAGTCCACGGTCTTGCCACCTTCATAGCCACTGACGGCAAAGGCTACGTGCTTCTTTTTCGGTTGGATCTTTACCTCATCCCACAAGCCCAGCGCACCCAGCCACCAGCAGTAGTCGCGGCCACGGTAGGCGCGGGGAGGGCGGTAATGTTCGCCCACCGAGAGGTACACGGTCTTGCCGGCTTTTTGCAGTTCTTCGGCGATCTGTGAGCCGGAGGCGCCGGCCCCCACCACAAGCACCGCGCCCTCGGGCAATTGGCCAGGGTTCTTGTAGGAAGAGGAGTGCAATTGATACAGCGGTGCCGACGCCGGGACGAGGGCGGGGATAGACGGGCGCTGAAACGGACCGGTGGCCGCGACTACGTTGGTGGCTTCGATGACACCGGCCGAGGTCGTGACCTTGAAGCCAGGGCGACCCACATGACGCTCCACTTGCTGCACCTCGACACCGGTGCGCACCGGCGCCTGCAGTTTGTCGACGTAGGCTTCGAAGTAGTCGGCCATGCGCTCTTTGGGGGGAAAGGCTTCGGGGGAAATGCCCTCGAATGTCAACCCGGGAAAGCGGTCGTGCCAGGCCGGGCCGTTGGCGACCAGCGAATCCCAGCGCTCCGAGCGCCAGCGTTCGGCGATGCGGTGGCGTTCCAGCACGATGTGCGGCACGCCCATCAGGGACAGGTGCTCACTCATGGCAACCCCGGCCTGGCCTGCGCCGACCACCAGGGTGTTGATTGTTTCGACGGACATAGGCGTTTCCCGAAAGGTAAAAGGTTTGTCTGCAACACCCGTTGTCACTGTAGGAGCCGGCTTGCCGGCGATAGCGGTGCCCCAGATGACAGATGGGCTGGCTGACCCAACGCCATCGCCGGCAAGCCGGCTCCTACAGGTGCTCGGTGGTGGTTTGGCGTTCGTGGAGCAGCTGGGCCACGGCGCTGAGGGCCAGTTCGTAACCCAGCGCCCCCAACCCGGCGATCACGCCGGTGGCGGCCTTGGATATATAGGAGTGGTGCCGGAAGCTCTCACGCTTCCAGATGTTGCTCATGTGCGCTTCGATGATGGGGCCGTCGAACGCCAGCAGCGCATCGAGGATCGGCACCGAGCTGTAGGTCAGCCCGGCCGCGTTGATCACGATGGCGTCGCTGTTCAGCCGCGCTTCCTGAACCCAGTCCACCAGCACGCCCTCGTGGTTGCTCTGGCGAAAGTCCAGGGTCAGGCCCAATTCAGCGGCGTGGCGTTGGCAGCGCGCTTCGATGCTGGCAAAGCTCTCGCTGCCGTAGGTGCCGCGTTTATCCAGCCCATACAGGTTGGCGTTCGGCCCGTTGAGGAACATCACACGGTGGCTCATGGCGTACTCCAGGTTATTCAGGGCTGCCAGTCATCCGGCACCACGGCGATCACATCGATTTCCATCAACCATTCCGGCTGGCCGAGGCCTGAGATCACCAGCCCGGTGGAAATCGGGAACACCCCCTTGAGCCATTTGCCCACCTCCTGGTACACCGGCTCGCGGTAGCGCGGGTCGATCAGGTACGTGGTGGTCTTGACGATGTGCGACAGGTCGGAGCCCGCCTCTTCCAGCAGTTGCTTGACGTTTTTCATCGCCTGTTCGGCCTGGGCACGCGGGTCGCCGAGGCCCACCAGGTTGCCCTCGAAATCGGTGCCGATCTGGCCGCGCACATAAATGGTGTTGCCGGCGCGCACGGCCTGGGACAGGTCGTTGTCCAGGCTTTGGTTGGGGTAGGTTTCCCGGGTGTTGAACATACGAATTCGAGTGTGGGTGGGCATCGCGGTTAGCTCGTTGGAAACGGGATGACCGCAGCTTCACATCGCCAAGGTTCCGGCGAAACCAGCATTTGTGCGCGGTAGTGCTTAGGAAAAACCGAAGCCCGTGCCCCTCATCGGCTGGCGCGGTGACCCGGCACGAACCCTGCACTATCGATCACGTACACCCATTGTTGTTGTGGAGGCGTGATGCTCAGTCGAATTACTCAGCGCCAACTGGAATATTTTGTCGCGTCCGGCGAGGCGGGCAGCATCAGTGCTGCGGCTGAACGCATCCATGTGTCGTCGCCGTCGATCTCGGCGGCGATTACCCATATGGAAGCAGAGCTGGGCATCCAGCTGTTTGTGCGGCACCACGCCCAGGGCATTTCCCTCACGGCCGTCGGGCGCCAGGTGATGCAGGAGGCCAAGCTGATCCTGGAGCAGATGACCAACCTCTACACCATCGCCTCGGAGTCGTTGAACACCGTGCGCGGACCGTTGCGGGTGGGCTGCCTGGAATCGCTGGCACCAATGATCACGCCGGAACTGGTGTTTGGTTTTGGTCGTGCGTTCCCCGGCGTGCGGCTGACCCAGGCCGAAGGCAACCATGAGGAACTGCTGGAGAAACTGCGCAGCGGCGAGCTGGACATCGCCCTGACCTACGACCTGGTGACCAGTCCGGACATCGACTTCCAGCCCCTGGCCCAACTGCCGCCCTATGTGATGGTCGGCGAATACCACCCGTTGGCAAACCTGCCGGCGGTGAGCATGCAAGACCTCGAAGCCTACCCGGTGGTGCTGCTCGACACGCCCTGGAGCCGCGACTATTTTCTCAGCTTGTTCATCCAGGCGGGCACCACGCCAAACATCATCATGCGTTCCACCAACCTCGAAACGGTGCGTGCCATGGTCGGCAACGGCATCGGCTATTCCTTCGCGAATGCACGGCCCAAATCCAATGTGTCCCAGGACGGCAAGCGCGTGATCCGCCTGCGCCTGGCCGGCTCCCATCGCCCGATGCGCCTGGGCTACGCCACGGCCAGCAACACCCAGTTGTCGCGGGTGGTGTCGGCGTTTGCCGAGCGTTGCCGCATGTTTGTGTCCGACCAATACATCCCCGGCATGGCACCGCCGAGCTTTTTTGACCCGCATGCGGTGCGGGTGATGAGTGGCGTGAGCTGATTTTGCACCAATAGGTGGCGTGGGCGGGCATGCGGTTTTGCCCGTGCACCATTCTGGCCAGGCGCAACACAGCTCCCCTGTAGGCGCTGGCTTGCCAGCGATAGCGGTCTATCTGGAAATGAGGGGCCAACTGAGCCACCGCCATCGCAGGCAAGCCAGCTCCCACATGAGTTATCAGTGCTCTCAAATGGCTGCATAGGTTCTGCCTACCCAGTGCCCCGGCTTTTACGAATTGACCCTGACCACCTCCCGCCACGACTCTCAACCCATCGATGTAGATCAACTTATTCAGGGCACCACGACGATGACATTCGACTGGCACTACATGTTTGGTTTGCTCGGCGACGCCGAGTTCTGGCGTGCGACGTGGACGGTGATCAAGCTCAGCACCCTGACCTGGTTGTTGAGCATCGTCTTCGGGTTCGTGCTGGCGCTGGCCAAGCAATCCAGGCACGGCCTGCTCAGCGTGCCGGCCCGTGGTTATATCTGGTTGTTCCGCAGTCTGCCGCTGCTGGTACTGCTGATCTTTATCTACAACCTGCCCCAGGCATTGCCCGGCACCTCGGCGATTTTGGCGGACCCGTTCTGGTCCGGCCTGCTGGCCCTGGTGATCTGTGAAAGCGCCTACGTTGCCGAGATCCATCGCGGCGGCTTGCTCTCGATTCATAAGGGGCAGGGCGAAGCAGCACGGGCGTTGGGCCTGCGGTTCCTGGGTACCCAGTGGCGCGTAGTGATCCCCCAAGCCTTGCGGGTGGCGCTGCCCTCGCTGGCCAACGAATACATCTCCATCGTCAAGCTCACTTCCCTGGTGTCGGTGATCTCCCTCACGGAGATCCTGATGGTCGGCCAGCGCCTGTATTCGCAGAACTTCCTGGTGATCGAAACCATGGCGGCGGTGGCGTTTTTCTACGTGTTCATCGTCACCGTGTTCGACTTTCTGCTTAAACGCCTGGAGCGCTTTCTCGACGTCAACCAACGCAACGTGTCCCGTGTGCCGGACGCTGAAGTGCTGGCGCTGGCCACTCAGCAGCGCACGGCGTTGGTGCGCCCGGCCAGCAACGGCGAACCGGCATTGCAGGCGGCGCGGCTGCACAAGGCCTACAACAACGTTGAAGTGCTCGGCTCGGTGAACTTGCAGATTCAGCCCGGTGAAGTGGTGTCGGTGATCGGCCCGTCCGGCTCCGGCAAAACCACCCTGATTCGTTTGCTCAACGGCCTGGAGCAACTGGACAACGGCGAGATCCGGATTAACGGCCAGCCCTTCATTCACCTCAACAAGGTCGGCGCGCAGAAGCCGCAATTTGTCGAACACGCCGAGCACCGCCTGAACATCGGCATGGTGTTCCAGAGCTTCAACCTGTTCCCGCATTTGAGCGTGCTCGACAACTTGCTGATGGCGCCCAAATACCACCGCCTGGGGCGCCTGGCCGACCTCAAGCAACAGGCTTACGCGCTGTTGCACAAGGTGGGCATGCTCGACCACGCCTGGAAGTTCCCGCACCAGCTGTCAGGCGGCCAGCAACAACGGGTAGCCATCGCCCGCGCCTTGATGATGCGCCCGCAGATCATGCTGTTCGACGAGCCCACCTCGGCGCTCGACCCGGAAAAAGTCAACGAAGTGCTGCAGGTCATCGAGGCCTTGGCCGAGGAGGGCATCACCATGGTGATCGTCACCCACGAGATGAACTTCGCCTTCAAGGTGTCCGACCGCATCGTGTTCATGGAGAAGGGCCGCGTGGTCTGCGACGACACGCCGGGCGCCCTGCGCAGCGGCCACAACCCACGCGTGGAGGCGTTCCTCAAGGACGTCTCGCTGGCGTGACCCCCTCAACGTTCAGGAAAAAATACAATGATCGAGCAAGCGCAAATCGAACAGTTCCAGCGTGACGGTTTCCTGGTGGTCGAAGACGTGTTGTCGCAGGACGAAGTGGCCGCACTGCAGCAGGACTTCGACCAATGGGTAGAAGAAAGCCGAAGCCACCAGAAAGGTTGGGGCGCGACCGTCGATGGCCGCGAACGCTTTGACCTGGAAGGCGATCACCGCGCCGATCACCCGTCGTTGCGCCGGGTCAGCTCGCCCACCGAGATTTCCCCGGCGTATGAGCGTGTGGCGTTGCACTCGCGTATGGCGGCGATTTCCGCGCAACTGATCGGCGCCCAGGGCACGCGTTTTCACCACAGCAAGATCAACTCCAAACTGCCTCATACCGCGACCCAGGTGAAGTGGCACCAGGACTTTCTGTTCACGCCCCACAGCAACGATGACATCGTCACCGCCTTGCTGATGGTCAGCGAAGTGACCCCGCAAAACGGCCCGCTGAATGTAATCCCCGGCAGCCATAAAGGCCCGCTGTGGTCACACTGGCAGCACCAGCGTTTCACCGGCTCGGTGGACGACGCGGTGGTCGAGGAACACTGCCAGCAGCCGGTGGCCTGCTACGGCCCGGCCGGCTCCGTGTGCTTCATGCACACCCGGCTTTTGCATGCTTCCAGCCCTAACGAGACCGAACTCCCGCGCACTCTGTTCATCAGCGTCTACGCCGCTGAAGACGCGTTGCCATTCGGCGAAAACCCGTTGCCCAGTGCACACGCCGGCCTGCTGGTAGCCGGTGAAGAGAGCGGCTTGGTGCGTTCCACGGACAACCACATGCGCTTGCCGCAGAAACCCCGTGGCGCCTCGTTCTTCGTGCAACAGGCCGGACAAGATTCAGCCACTGCCTAACCCAACTCAAACCCTTGCAGGTAAAAACCATGACAGCGTTTCGTATGAGTGTTCGTCCCCTTGCCGCATGCCTGTTGGGCGCCGCGGTTGCGATGACTTCGTTGGCGGCTTCGGCGTTCCAGCAGGACGGCAAGATCATCGCCGGTTCCGATGTGACGTTCTTTCCCTATGAATACATGGATAACAACAAGCCGGCAGGTTTTGACATCGAGTTCATGGACGGCCTGGGCAAGGTCATGGGGCGCAAGGTCGAGACCCTCGACACGCGTTTTCCCAACCTGATCACCGGCCTGCAGGCCGGGCGTTTCGACTTGACCAACTCGTCGATGTACATCACGGCCGAGCGGGTCAAGGTCATCGACATGATCCCTTACCTCAAGAGCGGCGAGTCGATCCTCACCCTCAAGGACAGCGCTTTCCAGCCCAAGACCCCGGAAGAATTCTGCGGCCACAAGATCGGCTCCATGGGCGCCACCTCGTGGCTGGCGCAGATGAACAAACTGTCGGCGGAATATTGCGTGGCCAAGGGCTTGAAGCCGATCCAGATCAGCGAATACAGCACCGACCCGCAAACCACCCAGGCCTTGCTGGCTCACGCAGTTGAAGCCCAGATCACCGACGCGGCCGTGGCCCGTGGCGTGATCGACAAGCTGGGCAACCGCGTGGTGATTTCTTCCGACGCCCTGATCTACCCGGTGCTCAACGGCTTCGGCGTGAAGAAGGGCAATGACACGGTGAAAAAGGCCCTGCTCGACGGCCTGGAAAAATACCGCGCCACGCCTGAATACGCGGCCTTGCTGAAGAAGTACAACTTCCAGGCACCCACCGAGGCCGACATCGCGGCGCTGATGCCGCAGTAAACCTACCTGCGCGTGCCGCATTCGTGTGCGGCCGCGCCCTGCGGAGTCCGATTCATGGCGTTATCCCTCGAAGAACAGACGCGCATCGACCTGGCCGCGACCTTTCGCATCATCGCGCACCTGGGCATGCACGAAGCGGTGGCCAACCACTTCAGCGCCGCCGTGTCGGCCGATGGCAAACAGTTTTTGCTCAACCCCAAGTGGAAGCACTTCTCGCGCATCCGTGCCAGCGACCTGTTGTTGCTCAACGCCGATGACCCGGCCTGTGCCGAAAACCCGAACGTGGACGCCACCGCCTGGTCGATCCATGGGCAGATCCACCGCCTGTTGCCGCACACCCGCGCGGTGCTGCACCTGCACCCGGTCTACACCACGGCGGTGGCGTGCCTGGCCAAGCCCCACGTACCGCCGATCGACCAGAACACCGCGCGTTACTTCAACCGCGTGGCCGTGGACGAGCTGTACGGCGGCATGGCCGATACCGAAGCCGAAGGCGCACGCCTGGCCGGGCTGCTCGACGGCAAGCGCCGCCTGCTGATGGGCAACCACGGCGTGATGGTGACCGCGACGTCCATCGGCGAAGCCTTCGACGATATCTGGACCCTGGAGCGTGCCTGCCAGATCCTCGTGACGGCGTGGTCCACCGGGCAACCGCTGCGGGTGCTGTCGGATGACGTCGCAGAAAAAACCGCACGGGGCTGGGAAGGCATTGCGGATTTTTCGCGCCAGCACTTTGAAGAAATGAAGCAGTTGATGATCGACGCTGACCCTTCCGTGCTCGACTGAGGAGCCTTTCCATGACGTTTTCCGTTGTCGCTCGCTGCACCGAAACGGGCCAGTTGGGCATTGCCATCAGCTCGTCGAGCATTGCCGTGGGCGCCCGTTGCCCGTGGCTGCGGCCCGGCGTGGGCGCGGTGGCGTCACAGAACATCACCTTGCCCAGCCTCGGGCCGCAGGTGCTGGACTTGCTGGAGCAGGGCGTGGCGCCAAGCGATGCGCTGGCAGCGTTGGCCGGGCAGGCGCACAGCGAATACCGTCAGGTGACGGTGATCGACAGCCAGGGCCGCACCGCGCATTTCAGTGGCGCCCAGACCCTTGGCATTCATGGCGCGGTCAGCGGCGAGCAGTGTGTGGCGGCGGGCAACATGCTGGCGGGCTCGGGGGTGATTGACGCCATGGTGCGTGCGTTCGAAAACGCTGCCGGCCCCCTCGCGGATCGCCTGCTGGCCGCCCTGCACACCGGGCAGGCGCGAGGCGGTGAAGCGGGGCCGGTGCATTCGGCGGCGCTGGTGGTGGTCGACGACTTGCTCTGGCCCATCGTCAACCTGCGGGTGGACTGGGTCGAGGAGGACCCGATCGGTGCCCTCGACCAACTCTGGCAGGCCTATCGCGGGCAATCGCAGGCTTACATCGACCGCGCCCTCAACCCGCACATCGCCCCGGGCTATGCCGTGCCGGGGGATGACCGATGAACAGCCGCGACCTGCTGGCCCAGCTGGTGCGTTTTGACACCACCAGCCGCGAGTCCAACCTGGCCTTGATCGACTTTGTGCGCACCTACCTGCAGGACCTCGGCGTGGCCTGTGAGCTGGTTTACAACGAACACAAGAGCAAGGCCAACCTGCTGGCGACCATCGGCCCGGTGGATGTGCCGGGCATCGTGCTGTCTGGGCACACCGACGTGGTGCCGGTGGACGGCCAGCGCTGGAGCGTGGCGCCGTTCGAACTTACGGAGAAAGACGGCAAGTTGTATGGGCGCGGCACGGCCGACATGAAGGGCTATATCGCCTGTGTGTTGGCGAGCGTGCCGGCGTTGTTGCAGGCGCCGTTGCGTATGCCGGTGCACATCGCCTTGTCCTATGACGAAGAGGTGGGCTGCCTGGGCGTGCGCTCGCTGATCGAGCGGTTTCATGGGCAGACGGTCAAGCCGCTGCTGTGCGTGATCGGCGAACCCACCGAGCTTAAGCCGGTGCTGGGCCACAAAGGCAAATTGGCGCTGCGTTGCGAGGTGCAGGGCGCGGCGTGCCATTCGGCGTATGCGCCGTCCGGGGTCAACGCCATTGAATACGCGGCGTGCTTGATCAGCGAGCTGGTGCGGCTCGGCGAAGGGCTCAAGGCGCCGTCGCAGCTGGATGAGCGTTTTGACCCGCCGTTTTCCACGGTGCAGACCGGGGTGATCAGTGGCGGCAAGGCGCTGAATATCGTCCCGCAGAATTGCACCTTTGATTTTGAAGTGCGCTCGTTGCCGGCCCAGGATCCCTGGCAGGTTGCGCAGCAGTTGCAGCGGTATGCCGAACAGATCTTGCTGCCGGCGATGCAGGCGGTGAGCGCGCAGTCGGCGATCAGTTTCAGCGAGTTGTCCAGCTACCCGGGGTTGGCCACCTCCCTGGAAAGCCAGGCCGCTGAATGGGTGGCGCAATTCTGTGGTTCGCGTGCATTCGGCACCGTGGCTTTTGGTACAGAAGGCGGGTTGTTTGACCGGGCCGGTATTCCCACCGTGGTGTGCGGCCCCGGCAGCATGGAGCAGGGGCACAAGCCAGATGAGTTCATCAGCGTGGAGCAACTGGCGGCATGTGACCGGATGTTGGCGCGGGTGGTGGAATTTGTGAGCAACGGCCACCCCTAGACCTTGCCGGCGATGGCGGTGGGTCAGTTAACGCTGTGCCAGCAGGTATACCAGCTCCCACATTTGAATGTGAATGCCAGGCCGATTTCGGGGCGTTTAGGGGGGGCAGGTTTTAAAGACACAAGCGCTAATAGATCGATCCCCTGTGTGTTCGGGGGCTCGGCTAGGGTTTTTTGTCTGGGTCTCATTCGAGATGAAAATTCACTGGCATCGGCAAGGAGTAGCCAGTAGGCTACATGTGAATCTGTGACCAACATGATCGGCAGGACGCCGGAGTTTGATACATGGCTCGACGGTATGAAGGACATTTGCGGGAAAGCGGCGATTCTGATCCGACTGGACCGCGCCGAAGACAACAACTTTGGTGATTGCGAGCCCGTTGGTGGCGGTTTGAGTGAAATGCGTGTGTTTGTCGGGCCCGGCTACAGAATCTACTTTGTGCGCACGGGCATCAGCGCCTACCTGGTGTTATGGGGCAGTGATAAAACCGACCAGCACAGAGGAATCAAGCGGGCAAAAGAGATTCTCGATGCCCTGAGAGGTCAATGAAATGAGCAAGTCGACATTCAACCCCGAGGACATGCCGATCCTCGACCTGGATACATCCGGCACCAGCGTCCATGAGGCTTCGCGCTTTCTCGACAGCCCGGAAGTGATCAGTGAGTACCTGGCGCAAAGCATGAAGTCCCAGGACCCGCAGGTGCTGATGAAGGCGCTCTCCGAAGTGGCCAAGGCCCAAGGCGTGAACAAGGTGGCCGAGGCGGCGGGGGTCAATCGAGAGAGTCTGTACAAAACCCTGAAGGGCGGCTCGAAAACCCGTTATGAAACCATCCAGAAGCTGATGCTGGCGTTGGGGGTAGAGCTGACCGTGCAGCCCATACCCGCCGGGCAGCGACGCCGGTTGAAATCTCAACAGGAGTGACTGTGCCGCACCCGCGCTTGTCATGCGTTTGTCATACGCCCATGGGAACGTCCTTCGGCCTCACGCTCCAACCCGGGAAGCGGCACTTCAAGGAGAACCCATCATGCGAGTCGTGACCTCTGGCTCGGCGTATCTGGACATCGACGCCTACGCCTGCTGTATCGCCTACGCCGAATTGTTGAACCAGCAGGGCATTGCGGCGCGCGCGGTGAGCAGTGCACCCCTCAACACCAGTATCTCCAACAGCGTGCTGGGCTGGGACGCCCGCCTCGACGATTATCGACCGGTGGCCGGCGACGAGTATGTGCTGATGGACGTCAGCGACCCCGATCACTTCGACCCGTTCGTGCAACTTGCAAACGTACGGGAAGTGATCGACCACCACCCTGGTTTTGAACATTATTGGGCACAGAGACTTGGCACCGCCGCCGATATTCAGCCAATCGGCGCGGCCGCTACCCTGGTATTCCTGCGCTGGGAGGCCGCCGAAGCGTTGACTCATATCAGCCCGCACAGCGCAGCCTTGCTGGCCACCGCGATCCTGGACAATACCCTCAACTTCACCGGCCAAATGACCACGCCGCAAGATACTCGCGCCTATGACGTGCTCGCACGGCGCGCCAACCTTTCAGCGGAGTGGCCACAGTGCTATTTCGGCGAATGCCAGGCCGCCATCGAGGCTGACCTGACGGGTGCCTTGTCGGCTGACATGAAGCGAATGACGGCCACGCCCAACCTGCCGCAACGCATCGCGCAGATGACGGTATGGGACGCAGGCGAGTTGATCCATCAGCACCACGCCGCCATCGATCAATGGCTGGCGGCGCAAGGAGAGGACTGGCTGTTGAACGCCATCAGCCTTCGCGAGTGCAAAAGCTATTGGCTGGCGGGGTCATCACTCAGCCGGCACAAGCTGAGCCGGCTGGTCGATGTTGAATGGCAAGGGTCGTTGGCGGTGCTGCCGCACGGGATGCAGCGCAAGGAACTGTTGAAACTGGCCCTGGCTGCACCCGTCGAACCCGTCAACGCACCAGACAAGGCCGCTTGTTGTTGAATGCCCAACCCGGAATCAGGAACTGCATCGCCACACTGTCATCCCGGGCACCCAGGCCCATGCCCTTGTACAGCTCGTGGGCCTTGGCCACGGCGTCCATGTCGATGTCCACTCCCAGGCCCGGCTTGCTCGGCACCTTCACGTAGCCGCCTTCGATCTTCAGCGGCTCGTGGGTCAGGCGCTGGCCGTCCTGCCAGATCCAGTGGGTGTCGATCGCGGTGATGTCGCCCGGTGCGGCGGCCGCCACCTGGGTGAACATCGCCAGGGAAATATCAAAGTGGTTGTTAGAGTGCGAACCCCAGGTCAGGCCCCATTCGTTGCACATCTGCGCCACGCGCACCGAGCCTTGCATCGTCCAGAAGTGCGGGTCGGCCAAGGGGATGTCCACCGATTGCAGCTGGATCGCGTGGCCCATTTCGCGCCAGTCGGTGGCGATCATGTTGGTGGCGGTTTTCAAGCCGGTGGCACGGCGGAACTCGGCCATGACTTCGCGGCCCGAATAGCCGTTTTCGGCGCCGCACGGGTCTTCGGCATAGGCGAGTACCTTGTGCTGGTCACGGCACAGGCGGATGGCTTCCTTGAGTGACCACGCGCCGTTCGGATCAAGCGTGATGCGCGCATCCGGGAAACGTTCGGCCAGGGCGGTGACGGCTTCGATTTCTTCGTCGCCGCTGAGCACGCCACCCTTGAGCTTGAAGTCGTTGAAACCGTATCTGGCTTTGGCCGCTTCGGCCAGGCGCACCACGGCCTCGGCAGTCAGGGCTTTTTCGTGGCGCAGGCGGAACCAGTCGTCCTCGGCGTCGGCCTCGTTGCGGTAGGCCAGGTCTGTTGCGTTACGGTCGCCGACGTAGAACAGGTAGCCGAGCATTTTCACCGCGTCGCGCTGCTGGCCTTCGCCGAGCAACGCCGCCACCGGCACTTCGAGGAACTGGCCGAGCAGGTCGAGCAGCGCGGCTTCCATGGCGGTGACGGCATGGATGGTGATGCGCAGGTCAAAGGTTTGCAGACCGCGACCGGCCGCGTCCCGGGAGGCAAAGGTGCTGCGCATCTGGTTGAGGATGCGCTGGTACTGGCCGATGGGTTGGCCGACTACCAGGCTGCGAGCGTCTTCCAGGGTTTCGCGGATGCGTTCGCCACCGGGTACTTCGCCGACGCCGGTGTTGCCGCTGCTGTCCTTGAGAATCACGATATTGCGCGTGAAGTAAGGGCCGTGGGCACCGCTCAGGTTGAGCAGCATGCTGTCGTGGCCGGCCACCGGGATGACCTGAAAGTGAGTGATAACAGGAGTGGTCATGGCACGTTCCTAAATAAGCTCAAAGGGGTTTGCTGAGGGCAGCGCCGGTGGGTACGGCGCCTGGCGACGTCAACACGGCAGAGGGCGAAGTCTTGGCAAAGAACACCAGGATCGCGGCGAGAATCGAAGTGCCGGCCAGCCCGTAGAGGCCGCCCTGGATCGAACCGGTGGTCTGTTCAAGAAAGCCGAACGTGGTCGGCGCAACAAAGCCGCCAAGGTTGCCGATGGAGTTGATGAGCGCGATCACGGCCGCGGCGATGCGCACGTCCAGGTAGCCCTGGGGGATCGGCCAGAACAGCGACGATGCCGACTTGAAGCCGATGGCCGCAAAACAGATCGCCACAAAGGCAAAGATCGGCCCGCCCGTGGTGGACATGAACATGCCCGCCGCGGCAATCAACAGCGCGGCGGCAACCCAGGCCTGCTGGAACTTGAACTTGCCCGACAGCGACGCGAAGGCGTACATGGCGATGATCGAAATCAGCCACGGGATCGAGTTGAAGAAGCCCACCTGCACGTCGCTGAGGTCGCCCATCTTCTTGATGATGCTCGGCAGCCAGAACGTGGCGGCGTAGATCGTCAGCTGGATGCAGAAGTACAAGACGCAGAACAGCAGGATCTGACGGTCTTTGAGCAGTTTGCCGAGGGTGGGTTTGACGGTGGTCAGGGCTTCGCGCTCGCGCTGTTCCTGATCGATGGCGCCCACCAGGGCGTCCTGTTCTTCACGGGTCAGCCATTTGGCGTCGTGGGGTTTGGAATCGAGCCAGAACCATACGAAGAAGCCGAGCGCCACGGAGGCCAGGCCTTCGATGGCGAACATCCACTGCCAGCCGTGGAAGCCAAAACCCTCGATCTGCAATAACGCGCCTGACAGCGGGCCGGAGATCAGCGAAGCAACGGCCGAGCCGCTGAGGAAGATCGCAATGGCTTTGCCGCGCTCCACGCCGGGCAGCCAGCGGGTGAAGTAGTAGATCACGCCGGGAAAGAAGCCTGCTTCGGCCACGCCCAGCAGGAAGCGCAGGATGTAGAACTGGGTTTCGTTCTGGATGAACGCCATCAGCGTGGCGACGATGCCCCAGGTGAACATGATGCGGGTCAGCCAGATTCTGGCGCCGACCTTTTGCAGCAGCATGTTGGAGGGCACTTCAAACAGCGCGTAACCGATGAAGAACAGTCCAGCACCGAGGCCGTAGGCCGCCGCGCCGATGCCTAGGTCATGCTCCATGTGCGTACGCACGAAGCCGATGTTGACCCGGTCGATGTAGTTGAGGATGAACATGATCACGAACAGTGGGAGCACGTGGCTCTTCACTTTGCTGACGGTGCGCGCGAGCACGGACTCTGTATCTGGCGTGGCAGCTGCATGGTTTGAATTGTTCACAATTCAAAACTCCCCCTGATTATTTTTATGCGGGTTTGCGTGTTTTGTTGATAGACATCATACAAGTGGTTTTCTTGGGTTCGCAATGCAGGGTGGCGTGATTTTGTTCTTATAAGGCGGTAGGTGAACCGGGATATTTGGTTATTTATCCCGTGTTTATTGGGGTTTTTGACGGAATATGTACGTGGAGAGCGAGGTGTCTGGCCTTCTGGCAGAGACTGAGAGGGTCGCGGCATGAATATTAGTTGTCATACAAGTTGAGTGTTTTTTGCATCGAGCCAGCTTGGGCTCCGGACGGGGTGTTAAGCTCCCACCAGCTCAGCCCCGTGGACCGTCGCGATGCCCATTGAAAGCGGAACCCTTGTTCGTAAACGCTCCAACAACCTCGCCCAAGGCGTGGTCGATGCACTGACCCAGCGCATCCTGCTCGGGCAGCTCAAGCCCGGTGAAAAACTGCCGTCGGAATCCACCATCGTGGGTGAGCACGGCGTGAGCCGCACGGTGGTGCGCGAGGCGATTTCCAAGTTGCAGGCCTCGGGTCTGGTAGAGACGCGTCACGGCATTGGCACCTTCGTGCTGGCGCCAAGTGCCCAGCAGGGATTGCGCTTGCACGTGGACACCGTCGCCAGCGTGCGCAACATGCTGGAGCTGCGACTGGGGCTGGAGGTGCAGGCCGTGGCCCTGGCCGCGCAGCGCCGCAGTGATGAACAGCTCACCCACATGCGCCAGGCGCTGGATGACTACCAAGCCTCGCTGGCCAACAACGACAGTTGCGTGGAGGAAGACAAGCGCTTTCACCAACTGATCGCCGAGGCCACCGGCAATACCTTTTTTACCGAGATCATGCTGCACCTGGGCAACGCGATGATCCCGCGCACCCAGGTCAAGGGCGCCGAGCGCGGTGGCGCCGACTTCGCCAAGCTGGGGCAACTGGCGAACCTGGAGCATGAAGCGATCTTCAATGCGATCAAGCGCCAGGACCCGGATGCCGCGCGGGCGGCCATGGTGTTGCACCTGACCAACAGTCGCGATCGATTTTCTGGAGAGTAAAACGCGTTGAACGAACTCACCTTATCCCAGCGCCTGGAGCGCGTGGCTGCCAACGTGCCGGCGGGCGCACGCCTGGCTGACATCGGCTCGGACCACGCTTACCTGCCGGTGGCGCTGATGCGTCGTGGCGCGATCACGGCGGCGGTGGCGGGGGAGGTGGCGGCGACGCCGTTCCACGCGGCCCAACGAACCGTGCGCGACAACGGCCTGGAGGCGAACGTGACGGTGCGCCTGGCCGACGGGCTGGCGGCCATCGAGCCCCAGGACGGCATCACTGCGATCAGCCTGTGCGGCATGGGCGGCGAAACCATCCGCGACATCCTCGACGCCGGCAAGGCGCACCTCAGTGGTCGGGAGCGCCTGATCCTGCAACCCAATGGCGGCGAGCAGCCGTTGCGCCAGTGGCTGATGGAACATGGCTACCGCATCCTCCGTGAAGAGCTGCTGCGGGAAAACCGCTTCTACTACGAAATCATCGTGGCCGAGCGCGCCGAGCCTGTGACCTACACCGGCGAAGAACTGTACTTCGGCCCGCTGCAGATGCAGGCGCGCAGCCCGGTGTTCCTGGCCAAATGGCAACACTTGCTGCGCCAGAAACAGAAAACCCTGGCCAGCTTTGAGCGCGCACGTCAGGCGGTGCCGGACGAGAAGCGGCAGGAAGTCGCCCGGCAGGCGCAGTGGATTGCGGCGTTGCTGGGTTGAGTGACTGGACGTCTCCCGCTTGGGGGCGCCTGGCGGATATGTTCCAATGCCCGCCATTCTTCGTTCACCCAGGAGCCCCTCCATGGCAGATGCCACTGATCAAGCTTTCTACGACCGTGCTGATGCACATATCGAGCTGTCGAACGAGCAGCTCAAGACCTGCGAAAACCTCGGCGAGGTCAGCGCCTCAATGACATTCGGCGCCACCCGCTTCAGCGCCTGGGCCAGCGCGCGCAACTTCAAGTCCGGCGCAGAAATGGCCGATGCGCGGGAGGCGATGCTCAAGTATTTCTGCGATCAGTACCGGATGATGCTGGAAGACAACCTGGATGATCACATCAACAATTTCGAGCGGTACATGGGCGTCACCCGCTGAAACCTGGATAACTGACCCGCCGCCATCGCCGGCAAGCCGGCTCCTACAAATGGGGTTTGACGCCGGCTCCTACCGTTGATCGGGGTGTTTATCCGTTACAGGTCTGCCCCCAAGGCTGAGTGCTTTTGCCCCATTTCAGGGCGTTTGCTGTGCACCTGTAGTGTGCAACCCCGCTGATCTCCTGCGTCTCAACCAACGGCCCGTATCTTGCTAGAGCCAAGCTAATCAATGACATGGCATTTTGCTGCTAGTCATTTCAAGACTTCGCCCCTCGGTGCACCGTGTGGGTTGTTTTAGGGAGTGGTCGGCCATGCACAGTCTTTTGTCCCCCGGTATCCGCCTGCTCGGGCGCTTGGGTTTTGCGCGTAAGTTCCAGGTGCTGTTCTTCCTGTTCATGCTGCCCCTGGCGGGAAGTCTGTGGATGATCGGCCAGGACTACCGCGACAAACTCGCGGTGATTTCCAGCGAACAATCCGGCGTGCGCCAACTGCTGGCTCTGGACGCGCTGGACGCCCAGCTCACCGCCCAGCGCAACCTGGCTGCACGCTGGAAAGCGGTCGACATACTGCACGCCCCCACCCCCGCAGCCCAGGCGGCGATGGACAAGGTGGACGCCGGCAGCCCCGTTATCCAGCAGAGTCTGCAAGCCCTTGGCGAGGCCCTCAAAGCCCAGAACGCCAGCGCTGACACCCTGGCGCGCTTCGAAGCGTTGCAGGCCACGGTCAAGGGCATGGACACCCAGTCCCTGCGCACCGTGGGCTGGTGGCCGGACGGCTATGACCGTTTCACCGCCGCGCTGACCGCCCTGCAAGCCCTGCGTGAACAGATCACCCTCGACGCCGGCTTGATCCTCGACCCGTGGCTGGAAACCTACCTGCTGATGCAGATCTCCACCCAGCACACCCCCGACCTGATCGAGCGCATCGGCCGCACGGCGAGTGTCGGTGAGTCGTCCATTGCCTCCGGGCAATTCACCCTGCAAAGCCGCCTGCAGATGCGTGACCTGCGCGGGCGCATCGGTGATGCGCGGGACCAGCTGGTCAAGGCCGCCGCCTCGCTCAAGGCCAAGCAATACCCAGGTCTCGAGCCATGGACAGTGCAGTACGACAGCAGCCTGCAACTGCTCGATACCCAACTCAAAGCCCTGGATGAAGGCGTGTTCGGCGGCACCATCAAGCTCGACATGGCGACGTTCGACGCCAGTGTCGACAGCATGCTCGGTGCATTGGGCGCATTGCGCAGCCAGTCGCTCAATTCGCTGGACGAACGCCTGGGTTACTACCGCGACCGCTCGCTCAAACACTTCATCCCGGTAGTGGCAACCTTCAGTCTGCTGGCCCTGGCGGCGCTGTACCTGTTCATGTGCCTGCAAGCGTCCATCCGCCGCAGCGCCAGCGGCATCACCACCCTGGCCGAGTCCTTGCGTGACGGCAACCTGTGCGTAGAAGTGGCGGTGGAAGGCCGCGACGAATTGGCGGCGATCAGCACGGCGCTCAACGTCGCCGTGGTGCAGTTGCGCACCAGCTTGCTGGGGGTCAACCACGAGACGCAGCAGTTGGGCTCCACCGTGCTCACCCTCAACACGCAGTCCGGCAGCACCCTCACCGAGGTCGAGGACCAGCAACAACAAATCAGCCAGATCGCCGCAGCGGCCACGCAACTGGCCGCCACCTCCATGGGCGTCGCCAAGAGCTGCGAGCAGGCCTCGGGCAGCGCGCAGCAGACCCGGCAGATTGCCGAAGACAGCAGCCGCGACAGCCAGCGCACCACGGCGAGCATCCAGCAACTGAACAAACGCCTGGGCGACACCGCCAACGCGCTGGAGCAGGTCAGCCAGCAAGGCCAACAGATTCAGTCGGTGGTCGATACCATTCGCGGCATCGCCGAACAGACCAACCTGCTGGCGCTCAACGCCGCCATCGAAGCCGCCCGCGCCGGTGAGCAGGGGCGTGGGTTTGCCGTGGTGGCCGATGAAGTGCGCAGCCTGTCGCAACGCACCCAGGCCTCCACCGCGCAGATCGCCGGCACGGTGGACAGCCTGCGCGCCACCGTGAGCCAGGCCGTCGCGTTGATGGGCGCCGCGTGTGAACAAGCGCTGACGGATGCCGAATCCGTCACCGGCCTGGGCACCCGCCTGGGTGAAATCGCCGGGGCGGTGCAGCACGTCACCGACACCCTGGCGCAGATCGCCACGGCCGTGGAGGAGCAGGCGGCGACGGCGGATGAAGTGAGCGGCAATATCCAGCAGGTGGACCAGGCGGCCGGGCGTTTGTTGGACGGTGCGCGGGCGGTGAACCGTGCGGCGGATACCTTGAGCAAGGGCAGCCAGGCGTTGAGTGATAACACGGCGCGGTTCCGCCTGGGTTGAGCTGACACAACTCATCCCCCCTGTGGGAGCTGGCTTGCCTGCGAAGGCGGTGTATCAGTTATTGCAGCTGCCACTGACACACCGCTTTCGCGGGCAAGCCCGCTCCCACAGGGGATTGGCGCTATGCCTATTCTCCGAGTCTGGCGCAGATTCAAATGTTGAGGGGGCAGGCTTGCCCTACAACACAGAATCTCCCACATTTTGTTCTCAGGTGTTTTCAGGGGCCGGTCAGGTCTTCCACCTGAACCTTCGGCGCAGGCAGGGCTCACTTATCAGGTAGCCCGTTCCCTTGCCGAAAGGAATCCGCATGCCTGCAACGACCCTGCCGCACGGCCCCGTCACCCGCGAACTGAGCCTGCGTGCCGTCATCACTGGCAGCGTGCTCGGCATTCTGCTCACCCCTTCCAACGTCTACGCCGGACTGAAGATCGGCTGGTCGTTCAACATGTCGATCATTGCCTTGCTGATCGGCTACGCGATTTTCCAGGGTTTGGCCAAGCGCTCCGGCGAGCAGCTGCCGTGGACGTTGCACGAAAGCAACATCAACCAGACCGTGGCGTCGGCCGCCGCGTCGATCATCTCCGGCGGGCTGGTGGCGCCGATCCCGGCCTACACCTTGTTGACCGGCAACCAGCTGGACGCGCTGCCGATGATTGCCTGGGTCTTCTCGGTGAGTTTCCTGGGCATCTGGATCGCCTGGTACCTGCGCCCGTCGTTACTCAACGACAAGGCGCTGAAATTTCCCGAAGGCATGGCCACCCTGGAAACCCTGCTGCACATCTACAACCACGGCCGTGAAGCCGCGACGCGTTTGAAAGTGCTGCTCAGTGCCGCGTTGCTGTCGGGGCTGGTCAAGTGGGTGGACACCTTTGTGTGGGCCTTCCCACGTTGGTCGCCCAGCGCCGCGTTGGAGCGCCTGACCTTTACCGCTGACCCGTCACTGTTGCTGGTGGGCTTCGGCGGCATCATCGGCATTCGCGTGGGCCTGACCCTGCTGCTTGGCGCCTTGCTCGCCTGGGGTGGCTTGGGCCCCTGGCTGCTGGCGCAGCACCTGGTGACCCTGCCCGCAGACAGCAGCGGCCCGCAATTCGCCGCGTTGGTGGAGTGGTTGCTGTGGCCGGGGGTGAGCCTGATGGTGTGTTCCACCCTGGCTTCGTTGACGATTCGCTTGTGGGCGTTGCATCGCTCGACGCGCGCCAGCGGCGCGGCCACCTGGACGCTGCCCAAGCCAGGGCCGGCCGCCGGCTTGGCGCTGTCGATCGTGTTGGTGGTGTGCCTGCAGGCGTTGCTGTTCGGCATCCACCTGGGCATGGCCTTGCTCACCATCCCCTTGGCGATCTGCCTCGCCGCCGTCGCCGCGCGCGTGGTGGGCGCCACCGGCATTCCGCCGATTGGGGCGATCGGGCAACTGTCGCAACTGAGCTTTGGCATCGCCGCGCCGGGGCAGGTGCCGATCAACCTGATGAGCGCCAATACGGCTGGCGGTTCAGCCGGGCAGTGCACCGATTTGATGAATGATTTCAAGGTGGGCAAGGCCATTGGCGCCACGCCGCACAAACAGGTGATCGCGCAGATCCTGGGGATTTTCATCGGCAGCATCGTCGGTGTGTTCGCCTACCTGGCGCTGATCCCTGACCCGTCCTCCATGTTGCTCACCGAGGAGTGGCCGGCACCGGCCGTCGCCACCTGGAAGGCCGTGGCGCAAACCCTCACCCATGGGTTGGATTCGTTGTCGACGAGTATCCGCTGGGCCATCGCCCTTGGCGGTCTGGTCGGCGTGTTGCTGGGCATTCTGGACAGCACCTTGCCCGCCCATCGTGCCCGTTATCTCCCGAGCGCCGCCGCGCTGGGCCTGGCCTTTGTGCTGCCGGCCTCGGTCTCGCTGATGATGGCCCTGGGCGCGATCCTCACCTGGCTGGTGAGCTGCCGCTGGCCGAGCCTCACCGAACGCTTTGCGATCACCGCGGCTGCGGGGTTGATTGCGGGGGAGAGCATCACCGGCGTGGGGGCTTCGTTGTGGTCGATGGTGGCGGTTGGGTGAAGCGAGGCTCGGCCCAGGCCGAGCCTGCCGCCCGGGCCTCAGGCGAGCTTCACATTCATGGTGATGTTGGCGGTGAACACCTTCACCTCGCCCTCGTCGAAAATAGCCACCGGCACGATCTTGTCCCCGGCTGTCGTCCAGTCAATGCCACTGCCATCGGCCACCGCGCGGATGTTCGACTTGGCCTTGGCCAGGTATTCCACGGTCATGCCTTTGGGAATCCATTTGGCCCCTTGAGGGATCGACACGTCGGTCATGGTGCCGCCCGCCAGTTCCGCCGCGTTGCACAAGGCAATGGCATGCACGGACGCCAGGTGATTGGTGATTTCCTTGCGAAACGGCACGTTGACCACCGCGTGCCCCGGGCGCAGTTCGGCGATGTGCGGGTTGATGGTGCTGAAGTAGGGCGCCACCTGGCAGGCCATCTGGCTGAACGCGGCAGGGCCTGCGCTGTTGAACATAGTGAGAAACTGGCTCATGGGTTTTCCTCTGGGTGATTTAAAGAATAATATTCTGTGACGGAACAATATTCTGTAAATTCCAGAGGTGTCAAGGCCATGCCTTCTCTCTGGGCCACTGTCGCTTTAGACTCCGTACATTTGCCGGGCCACTTCATGCACGCACCTGATCTGTTCGAGCGCACCTTTCCGGGCCGGCGCAGCGACCTCAAACGCAGCATCCTGCGCGAGGCCCTGGCCTGCTTTAACGACGTGGGTATTGAAGCGACGACCATCGATACCATTCGCGCCCGCTGCGAGACCAGCGTGGGCGCGATCTACCATCATTTCGGCAACAAGGAAGGCATCGTCGCCGCTCTGTTTTTTGCCGCGCTGGAAGATCAAGCGGCCTTGCGCGCTCACCATCTAGAGCAGGCGCAAACCGCCCAGGCGGGTGTGGAAGCGCTGGTGCGCAGTTATGTGGAATGGGTCGACGCGCAACCCGAATGGGCGCGCTTTGTGTTCCAGAGCCGATTCGCCGTGGCCAACGGCCCGCACAAGGACGAACTGCTCACTCGCAACAAACAGCGCAACCGGCAGTTGACCGAGTGGATGAGCGAGGCTGAGCGCCGTGAAGCGTTCAGCCATATTCCGCCCGAGCTGTTGTTGTCGCTGATCATCGGTGCGGCGGAGAGTTACGCCCGGGCGTGGTTGTCCGGGCGGGTCAAGAACAGCCCGATTGACCATGCGCCGTTGCTGGCGCAGGCGGCATGGGCGTCCATCAGTCAAACGCGTCCTTGATGAAGGCTTCCAGCGTGGCTTCTTCGAGGATCTCCATGGAGAAATGCCCGAAGCGTTTGGGCAGCCAGATGATGCGGCCACCGGAGGGCGACTGCAGGTTCTCGCGGGCCAGGGGCACGCCGTTTTCATTTTCGGGCTGCACACCGGCGGCGACCAGTTCGTCGTAGGCGACTTCGACGTCCGGCGTGGTGTAGCAGTGGCGGTAAATCATCCCTTCGCCGTGGGCGTCCAACAGCTCGCGCAAGTTGCCGGCAATCGGCTGGACCAGCATGAAGCGCTCCTGGCCCATCAGCACCACGGCATAGCGCACGTGCAAACCGCCGCGTTCCCAGACGAAGGTCTTGGAAATACGCGCTTTGAGGATGCGCGCGTAATAGGCGCAGGCGTCTTCGAGGTGTTCGACGAGTATGTCGACGTGGCTGAATTTCAGGTCCATGGCGGGCTCCTTGTAGATCGATGCCTATCCTAACCATGGCGCGTATCGCCTAGAAATTTATTTGCCGGCACTCTCGGCTGCTGGCGTAGTCTCTTGCCAAGACCCCACTGGCCCTTCGGAGCACGTCATGATCATTGTTCACCACCTCAACAACTCGCGCTCGCAGCGCATCCTGTGGCTGCTCGAAGAACTCGGCCTGCCCTATGAGATCAAGCGCTACCAGCGCGACCCGAAAACCAACCTCGCACCCCCGGAACTCAAGGCCATCAATGCCCTGGGTAAATCTCCGGTGATCGAAGACGGCGACCTGAAGCTGATCGAGTCCGCCGCGATCATCGACTACCTGATCCGCCGCCACGGCCAGGGCCGCCTGCAGCCGGACCCGGCTACCGCCGCCTATGACCAGTACGTGCAATGGCTGCACTTCGCCGAAGGCTCGGCGATGTTGCCGCTGATGCTCAACCTCTATGTCGGCCGGCTGGGCGAAGCGGGCGCGCCGCTGCACCCGCGTATTGAATCGGAAGTGGCAAATTACCTGGGCTATCTGAACGAAGCGCTCGGAAAAACCCCGTACCTGCTGGGCGATGAGTTAAGTGGGGCGGATATCCAGATGAGTTTTATCGGCGAAGTCGCCAAGGCCCAGGGCAAGTTGCCGATGTACCCGAACCTGGCGGCGTGGGTGCAACGCTTCCAGGCGCGGCCGGCGTATCGCAAGGCGGTAGAGCAGGGCGGTGAATACGCGTTCGCCCGGTGACGCTGGGCGGGGTTGCTTACAACTGTTAACGGATTAGACGACGCAATCGCTATAGGCTTTGGGCTGTCCGCCCTGGAGCCTATTGCCATGAACCTGCGAGCCATCGTCGCGCCGTTGTTTGCATTTGCCCTGTTGCTGCCGTCACCGGCCGAGGCCGCGGCGTCCATCACCCGTGTCGCCATCTATCGGGGAGCGGCGGGGTGTGACGACTGTTCCGAGAACGTGGCGAAGGCTCTGCGACGGGTCAATCCTGACGTCCACATCGATTTTGTGGGGGCGGATGAGCCCGTCGATATCACGCCGCAAACCCTGGTGCGTTACGACCTCTATGTGCAGCCGGGCGGCGGCCAGGACATCCCCGGCGCCCTGCGCAGCCTGGGGGAAGCGCGCAGCGAGGCCATCCGTGATTACGTCGCCAACGGCGGTCGCTACCTGGGGTTGTGCATGGGCGCCTACCTGGCGGATGACACCAACCTCGGGCTGATCCCCCAAGACCTCGACGGCGAAGCCGGGCGTCCCGGTTTCGAAGTGCCCGGTATTGTCGACGCCGCCGTGCAGGTCACGTGGGGCGGCAAGGCGGATCAGGTGTTTTTTCAGGACGGCCCTTACATGCCCAAGGCCGGGCGCTATACGACCCTCGCGACCTACCGCAACGGCGACGTCGCGGCGGCGCGGTATACCTTTGAAAAGGGCGTGGTGGTGCTCAGCGGCCCGCACCCCGAGGCCAGCCAGGAATGGTTCGAAAACGCCGAGATCCCGCTAAGCAAAATGCCCAGGAACGACCTCTTCAGCACCCTGATCCACAGCTTTTAATTGCAATGATCGCCATCGCCGGCAAGGTGGGTTTTGCGCAGATTTCCGTGTAGGAGCTGGCTTGCCAGCGATAGCGGTACATCAGCTGGCCCATCATTAAATGACCCGCCGCCATCGCCGGCAAGCCGGCTCCTACAAGGTTGGTTTGACGCAAGTTCTTGTGTAGGAGCTGGCTTGCCAGCGATAGCGGTACATCAGCTGGCCCATCATTAAATGACCCGCCGCCATCGCCGGCAAGCCGGCTCCTACGAGGTTGGTTTTACGCCAATTCCTGCGTGGGTCAGGGAGCGTTGAAGCGGGCCAGGGAGAACGAGGACAAATCCAGCTCGCTCTTGCCGTGCATGCACCACTGGGCAAACGCTTCACCCAGCGCCGCCGAATGTTTGAACCCATGCCCCGAACAAGGCGACACCACCAAGGTGTGCTGCAACGTCGGGTGTTGGTCGATGATGAAGTGATGATCCGGCGTCACCGTGTAGGCGCACACGGCCGACTTCACCACCTTGCCCGTCAGCCCGGCAATACGGCCCTGCACTTGGCTCTCAAACATTTCCCGTTCCTGCGCCGGGGATACCGTGCGGTCCAGCGTTTCCGGCGTGGCGTGGGTGTGATACTGCGCCGTGGCCACCTTCAGGCTGCCTTCGCCGGGCAGCGCGGGGAAGCCGTAGTGGTTCTGACTGTCGCCCCGGCCGTGGGTGAGGATGTAGGTGGGCGATTTCCCCACCAGGTCGGCGCCCGGTTCCAGTTCGAACCAGAACAGCTGCTGCCGGTACACCTTGAGCAATTGATCAAACGGCGCGCCCAACAACCCACCTGCCCAGTTGCCCGCACTCACCACCAGCTTGTCCGCCTGTAACGTGCGCCTGTCGGTGGTCACCGTCACACCGTGTTCATCCGAGCGGATGTGGGTCACGGTCTCGCCCTTGTACAGCGTGGCGCCGTGCTGCTCGGCCAATTTGAGCTGCACATCGATGCAACGCTCCGGCCGCACAAACCCGCCACCGGGCTCGTAGTAGCCGATGGCATCGTCGGCCACCGTGGCAAATTGCGGGAAGCGCTGGCGAATCTGTGTGGCATTCAGCACCTCGTGTTCGATGCCGTAGGTTTGCGCCAAAGCGATGGTGCGCAGGGTGAAATCGGTAGTGTCGCTGGGGTCGAAATCCTCGCTGGACGTGAGCACCAACAACCCCGTCTGCTCGAACAACGCCTCCCCCGACACCGCCTCCAGCTCCCGCCAGATACGGTGCGAGTTACGCACGATGGGCACGTACGGCGCGCCTTCGCCCACCGACAACCGCGTGATCCGCGTGTCGCCGTGGCTGGAACCCAGCGTGTGCGGCGGGTGATGACGGTCGATGCCGGCGACCTTCACGCCGGCCTTGGCCAATTGGTACACCGTGGCGGCACCCATGGCGCCCAAACCGATGACCAGCGATTCATAACGTTCCACTGTCGATACTCGCTAGAGGGGAGGGCGCTTAGTTGAGTGCAACCACGGCTAAAACACAATGGCCGCGATTACCCGGCGCTGGCGCGAAACGGTCGGAACGCCTTCCACAGTTCCTCGGCAAACACCTGCGGTTGTTCGAAGGCCGCAAAGTGCCCGCCCTTGTCCACGGCATTCCAATAGAACAGGTTGGCCCACGCCGCCTCTGCCCAGGCGCGTGGCGGCTTGAAGGTTTCGGCGGGGAACAGGCTCGCACCCATCGGCACCTGGATGCGCTCCACACCACCCCGGGCCGACGAGAAAAAGTCCGCGCCACGAATGGTCGCGCCCACGCCTTCCCAGTACAGGCGAGCACTTGAGGTGCCCGTGCCGGTAAACCAGTACAGCGAGATGTCATCGAGCATCTGGTCACGGGTGAGGGCGTCTTCGGGGCGGCCCTTGTTGTCGGTCCATTCCCAGAATTTTTCATACATCCACGTGGCCAGGGCCACCGGCGAATCGTTCAGGGCATAGCCGATGGTTTGCGGACGCGTGTTCATCTGGTTGGCGTAGCCAGCCTTGTCGCTGACGTAACGCTCGATGTCTTCCAGGGCCTGGCGTTCTTCCTCGGTGGGGTGGGCGGGCAACTGCGCCGGCACCACCATCGGCAAATTCACGTGCGCTGCCTTCAAGCCTTCGGGGGCCTGGCCGGCCAGCGCAGTGGTGATGGCCGCACCCCAGTCGCCGCCCTGGGCCACCCAGTGTGGGTAGCCCAACCGCTCGCGCATCAGCACCGCCCAGGCCCGGGCGATACGCGCCGGGTTCCAGCCCTGCTCGGTGGGTTTGTCGGAAAAGCCGTAGCCGGGAATCGCCGGCACCACCACATCAAACGCGTCTTCGGCCGTGCCGCCGAAGGCCACCGGATCGGTGAGGCGCTCGATCACCTCCAGAAACTCCAGCACCGAGCCCGGCCAGCCGTGGGTCAGCAGGATCGGCGTGGCATTCGGATGCGGCGAGCGGGCGTGGATGAAGTAGATGCCCACGCCGTCGATCCGCGTACGGAACTGAGGGAAGCTGTTCAAGCGCGCTTCAAACCGGCGCCAGTCATAACCGTTGAGCCAGTAGTCCACCAGCGACTTCGCCGCCTCCAGCGGCACACCTTGGGACCAGTCCTCCACCAATTCCTGATCGGGCCAACGCACCAGGCGCAAGCGCAGCTGTAAATCTTCGAGAGCGGCCTGGGGCACGTGCACTTCAAACGGCGTGACGGCCTCGGTGGCAGGCGGCAAGACCAGGGGGCGATGGGCGGAAAAATCGTATGTTGCGGGCATTTCTGTCTCCAGGGGAATTGGTTGTAACGACCGCTACAAAATAGCCCGAGCAGAAATCCCGCGTCAATGATATTGTATCGGCCGATACAGAATCAGCAGGTGCCCCATGGCAAGAAAAATAGCGTTTGATTACGACCAAGCCGTAGAGAAGGCCAAGGTGCTGTTCTGGCAGCGTGGCTACGTGGCTACCGGCCTGCGCGACTTGCTCAAGGTGATGGACATCGGCGAAAGCTCCTTCTACAACTCGCTCAAGAGCAAGAAGCAGCTCTACCTGGCCTGCGTGCAGCGCTACGAAGACGACGTGGTGGCGCGGCGCCTGGAAGCCCTGGTGGCGGCGCCCACGGCGGCCGAGGGCATCCGCGCATTTTTCCGCGTGATCCTCGATGACCTGGAAGGCGCACAGATGCCATCGCCCCTGTGCATGGTGGCGGCGATGGTGACGGACGTGGTGTTGTCAGACCCGGAGCTGCGCGAGCGCGCCGAGCAAGGGCTGGAAGCGGTGCGCGGCATCATGGCCGAGCGCCTGGGCGAGGATCAGGCCCAGGGCTTGTTGCCGGCCTCGTTGGACTCGCAAGTGACCGCCACGGTGATCCTCACCTATCTGCAAGGCCTGTGGCGCATGGCCTTGGTGAAGTTCGAACGACCTGGCTTCGAGCGCCAGGTCGACACGGTGTTGCAGGGGCTGGGGCTTTAGTCAGCGCACCACGTCGAATGCGGTGAATTCATTCACAATACGCGCCTTGCTCGACACCGACTCCAGCGTCAGGGCGACACCCAGGTCCTCGATGAACGCACGAGTGGACTTATAGTCGCCCTGCTCGCAGGTGAGCCGGATTGCATCGCCCGTCAACGACGCAAACACTTGGCTTGCCGGGAAGCGCTCGCCTACCTGGCAGGTCAAGGTCGTGTCGGTCGGTTTGTCGGTGGGCTTGACGGGCACATAGGCCATTTTCATGTAAGCGCTCAGTGTTTGGCCGGGGGCCCAACGGCTCGGCACCTTCAATTCAGCCGACTGGGTTTGCATGACCTGGTCTGCGCCCAAGCCGTTCATTTTTGATTTCAGCTGGACCAGATCGGCGAGCATCAGGCGGTCCACATTGAACGCCTCGCCGTAGGCTTCGTTCTTGCGCAGCAAGCCGCCCTCGGCATTGAAGGTGACCCTGACCGGGTTGTCCTTGCCACTGCCGTCCTTCGACACGTAGCTGTAGCTCAACGTCTTGAACCTGGGCTGCAACAGCGGCACGTCCAGTTGCTGGCGCACGTTGGCGGGCACCGGCACGTCGCCGATGGAGGTTTCGACGACGGTGCGCGGGTAGTCCACCGGCGCGATGTCCGGGCGCACCACGGCCAGGATCCCGGCGTTGACGCCGCCCTGTACCGAACAGCTCACCCGCGTTTGCGTGCCTTGCGTGTTCTCTGGCTCTACGATCAGCACACGCTCTACATGGCGCAACCCCGGCGCCTTGCCTGGCATGGGTTTGATCGACTGCCAGCCGTTGCCCACCTTCAGCTCGCTGCGGCTGTATTGCCCCTCGGTTTTAATCAGCGCGCCGCGTTGTTCCATCAGCGGCGCGAGGCGCTGGGCGACCTCGTCGAGACCGCCGTCCACCACGAAGCCCCAATAGTAGTAGAGGCCCAGCGGGCCGAGATCGGCGACTTCATCGTTGTACGACAGCAGCTTCAACCCCGCGATGGCCGGCGCACTCACCGGCACTGTATTGGCCTTGGGGTTAGTGCGATCCCGCACCGCGATCCAGCTGAAGGTCTTGTCCTGCTTGAGCGGCGCATAGGCCTGCCACGCATCGCGGTGGCTGTTCAGGCTGCTGAAGAAACTCTCGTCGCAACGGGTGAACGCCTTGAGCGTGTCGGTGAGCGCGGCATCGTCGGCGTGGGACACGGCTGGCACCAGCAAGGCAGCAGCGAGCAGGGCGGCGGAAAACGGCAACTTCATGGGGCGGAACTTCCTTTTCGACGAGCAGGGAGCAGGGCGGGCATTATCCAGCAGTTGGGCGCCGGGCTCTAGTTGGCTGAGCGGGTGAGGCGCAAACGCCAATTGCCGCCGTGTTGGGTTTGGCAGGCTTCTTCGCTGTCCAGCTGGATGCAGCGTTGCAGCGGCATGGGTGGGAGCTGGGCTTTGTGCAGGGCGGCGGCGGTCAATTCGTGGATGCGCGCGTCCAGGCCTGTGGCCACGGCGTGGTCCTTGCTGGCGCGGGTGTCGAAGACCCAGGTGATGCGCAGGCTGGCGGGGAAGTCGGCGTGGTTGACGGTGTGGGTCAGCCATTCAAACCCGGGGATTTCGGTTTTGGCGGTGTCGCAGGCGTCGGTGAGGGCTGTGACCAGTTCGCGTTCGAGGCGCGTGATGTCGCGTTTTGAGAGGGCCATGGGAAGCTCTGGCAAAGGGGCAGGCGCAGCAGGGTAACAGAGTGTCTGGTGTAGGAGCTGTCGAGCTTTAGCGAGGCTGCGAAGGCGCAGGTTCAGGCGATATCACTGTTGACTGTGCCGCCGCTTTCGCAGGCAAGCCAGCTCCCACAGTTGACCGAGTACACCCGCTGACCTGCACTCACTGTAGGAGCCGGCTTGCCGGCGATAGCGATCCATCAGTGAACAAAGTTGTAGCTGACCCACCGCCATCGCTGGCAAGCCAGCGCCTACAGTGGATCTTCGTCGTTACGCAGCCCCCTGTGGGAGCTGTCGAGCTTTAGCGAGGCTGCGAAGGCGGTGGGGCAGGCGACTTCTCTATTGGCTGTGCCGCCGCCTTCGCGGCCTCGCTGGGGCTCGACGGCTCCCACAGGGGGAGGGGGGTTAGTAGAAATCGTAGTAAAACGCCCATTCCCCGGTCACGGTGTGCTTCCAGAACATCAGGCTGCCGTTGTCCACCACATTGAGTTGGATCTTGGCGTCTGACGAGATCTGGAACACGAATTCAAAGCCCTCTCCGGGATCGACTCCCGACTGGCAGAACGACGGGTAACCGCCGAGCTTGTGTTCGTAGGTGTGGGTCACCAGGTCGTAATAGCTCTGGATCACCCCCGCGCGTTCCAGCTTGAGTATTTCGTCCTCAAGCGCCGAGGGAACGCCGCCGCCATCCCACAGGGGAAAGTCCTGCGGCACCGCCTCGGCCTTTAACGGGAAAGGCTTGAGAAACGTGCCCTCGGCCGTCAGCGTCTTGCGCACCAGTACCTCGCCCGGCCCGTATTCGCGTAGCACCCAGTTATCGCCCATGGGCTCGAAATGCTCGGGAAACGGGTCTGACATAAACAGCGTCAGTACCCGTACGCCTTCCAGCGCCGGGCTGTTGAAGGGCAGGGCGGGCAAGTAGAACTGCGCATAGGGCAGCAACGGCTCCCCCGCCCCGTTGGTGGGGATGCCTTCATCGGGGCGGAACAGAAAGACATTGCCCAGCCAGCTTTCTTCGTCGGTGCCCGCCGGGCGAAAGCCGCCCGCGATCAGCTTGAGGGCCGGGCGCGCCAGGCGTTGCTGGATCTCGTGGATATCCATGGCGTGTGAGCCTTCCTTAGAAATTATCAGCCCAATTGCACAACTTGCTTTCACCCAAAGGCACCAGGGAGCCTTTGATCTCGCCGACCAACATGCGCTTGAGCGTCACCCCGCATTTGTAGCGGTTGGCGGCGTCCAGTTCGTAGTCCATCCCCGCTTCCGGCACGAAGCTGAACATGTTGTAGCAACGGTCGCCGATGTAATGAAACGCGATGGGCTGCCCAGCCGGTACCAACAGTTCGGTCATCACCGTGTTACTTGAGTAGCGCGCGACGGGCGCCATGCCCAGGGTTTCGCCGTTGCGGTCGGCGTAGCCGTCGCGGTTGGCCACCATCACACCCGCGCCGGGCAGGCGGAAGTCAATGCAGCCGGACTTGGGCACGCCCCGCACCATGCCGTCGCTCATGACCCGCAGGCGCGCGGTCTCGCCGCTGGTGGGGGAGGTGTAGGGCGTGGAGAACGAGCGCACATCGGTGATAGCGCCGCAGGCGGTGAGGGTGGCCAGCAGCGTAAGGCCGGCGAAGGTTTTTAACGGGCGTAGCGATGTGAACACAAGGGTCGATTCCATTCGTAGCGGGCAAAAAACGGGGTTACGAAAGCGAAGGGCGCACGCGTTGCCACTCGTTCCAGCAGTCTTCCGGGACGATATCCGGATAACCCCGTTCGGTTTCCATCGCCAGCGCGGCGCTGAACGGCAGCGCAATACAGGTGGCTGCGTCTCGGACCTCACACACCTCGGTTTCGTTCAGCGGCGCGCCCTTTTTTGCCTCGGCCGCCACAAGTACGGCCACAAGGGCAGGCACGAAAACCAGGCATAACGGATCGGTAGACATCGGCTTCTTCCCTGAGTGATTGGCGCAAAAGCGTCAGTCTAAACGCGCACGTCGCCCTGCACACGCGTTCTGCCGCGATCACCACCGAACGTCTGCCCATAGCGCGTGGTCACAGCTTTGCTGATACGCTGCTAATAGCTCAATGCCATTCCCTTGGTAGCCCCATGAAAACCCTACGCACCGCCTTCCCGGCCGCCTTTCCCAGCGCCGCCTCCCGCGACTCGGAAACCGCCCTGTCGGACATCGAATTCCTGCACCGCATCAGCCTCGACCTGATCGGCGAGCAAGACCTCGAAGCCCTCTACGGCAAGATCGTCGACGCCGCCGTGTCCATCACCGGCTCGCAGTTCGGCACCATGCAGCTGCTGTGCCCCGAGGGGCACCCGTCTGGCCATGGCGGCCAGTTGCAGCTCTTGTGTTCGCGCGGCTTGCCACCGGAAGCGGTCGGGTTCTGGCAATGGGTGAGCCCCATGGCCTACAGCAGTTGCACCATGGCCCTGCAGTTGGGCCAGCGCGCCATCATCCCCGACTTCGAAGAATGGTCCGAGATCGCCGGCACTGAAGACCTGGCCGCCTTCCGCCGTGCGGGCATCCGCTCGGCCCAGACCACGCCGTTGCGCTCCCGCGATGGCCGCCTGCTCGGCATGATCTCCACCCACTGGAGCACGCCGCACCAGCCATCCGACCGCGACTTGCGTCTGCTCGACATCCTCGCCCGCCAAGCCGCCGACCTGCTGGAACGCACCATCGCCGACGAAGCCCTGCGCGACGCCCAGGCCGAACTGCGCGCCCTCAACGAAACCCTGGAACAGCGCGTGGCCGAACGCACCGCCCTGCTCATGCAGGCCGAAGAGAAACTGCGCCAATCGCAAAAGATGGAAGCCGTCGGCCAACTCACCGGCGGCCTGGCGCATGACTTCAACAACCTGCTCGCCGGCATCTCCGGCGCGCTGGAACTGATGAACCGCCGCATCGCCCAGGGCCGCCTGGCCGATGTGGACAAATACATGGTCGCCGCCCAAGGCTCGACCAAACGCGCCGCCGTGCTCACCCAACGCCTGCTGGCCTTCTCGCGCCGGCAAACCCTGGAACCGCGCGCCACCAACGTCAACACCCTGATGTACGGCATGGCCGAACTCATCCAACGCACCGTCGGCCCCGGCACCCAGATCGAAACCCTCGGCGCCCCTGATGCCTGGACCGCCTTCGTCGACGTCAGCCAACTGGAAAACGCGCTGCTCAACCTGTGCATCAACGCCCGCGACGCCATGCCCGAAGGCGGCCGCATCCTGCTTGAAACAGGCAACCACTGGCTCGACGCCAACGCCGCCCGCGCCCTCGACCTCACCGACGGCCCGTACCTGCGCCTGAGCGTCACCGACACCGGCACCGGCATGTCCCCCGACGTGATGGCCCACGTGTTCGAACCCTTCTTCACCACCAAACCCATCGGCCAAGGCACCGGCCTGGGCCTGTCCATGATCTACGGCTTCGCCCAACAATCCGGCGGCCAAGTGCACCTGCACTCCACCGAAGGCGAAGGCACCTGCGTGTCCCTCTACCTTCCACGCCACCATGGCGCCGCCCCGGGCGACGACCTGCAACCCGGCCAAACCGCCCTCGAAGTCGCCCGGCACGGCGAAACCGTGCTGCTGGTCGACGACGAATCCACCGTACGCATGCTGCTCGCCGACGTCCTGGGCGAACTGGGCTACACCGTGATCGAAGCGGCTGACAGCGCGGCGGGGCTGAAACTGTTGAGGTCGGATGTGCATATTGATTTGCTGGTGACGGATGTGGGGTTGCCGGGTGGGATGAATGGGCGGCAGATGGCGGAAGCGGGCATGGAGCTGCGGCCGGGGTTGAAGACGTTGTTTATTACGGGGTACGCGGAGAATGCGGTGATGGGGTATGGGCAACTGGGGGCGGGGATGGGGGTGTTGACTAAGCCGTTTGCGGTGGAGGTGTTGGGGGGGAGGGTTAGGGAGTTGTTGGGGAGGTAGGACTTGTCGTTCGGGAGGGCGATTGTTGGCGTGGAGTTTTGGAGAAGACTACGCTTAGTGCTGGCGTAGTCTTTTGCGGTGTTGATATGTGTTTTAGGGAGGGGTAATTGGTTGTGGATTGTCTTCCTGCAAGTGAATTAGGTATTGATCCAGATGTTCTGCACTTACGTATAGAAGATCGGAAGCAATAATCTTGGCTTTGTCGGTATTTTCGTCTAAGTATTGAGTGGCAAGTTTTTTGAATTTTTGGATTGTGCCAAATGAAGCGTTACGTATGTCAATTGCAGAGAATGCGCCGCGATTAGCTGCATGAGTTATATTCATGATTAATTTGAACGCTTCTTCGGGGGAAAATACTTCCGCCAAAGTTTTCTCAATATCGGAAATGTTTTTCATAAAGCTGTTTGCTGTTTGATAATCGTTGGAGCCTGCTCGCTCATAATATTTTTTCAATAGTAAAGGCTTTACAGGGCCGGATTCTGATATGTGGGAGCAAAAATAAGCGCTATAAGCAAATCTTTCAAGGAATGCATCAAATTGTGTGCCTAGTTTCTCAATGACGAAGTCAAAAGGGTTTTGCTCGAGGAGAGAAACGAATAGAGCGGCAGGATGAAAATGGCTGGTGTGCTCGATTGTAGGCTCTACATTCTTAATCTGCTCTGTAACTAAAACAGAGAATCTGTGATAAGTGACCTCGTCAAGATCAGAGAATAATTTTCCGTTCGAGCAAAGCAGCGAAAAAATTGCCATTTTATATGCAGTGTTAGATATTTTTTTTTCAATTACATATTTTTTTAGGGCTGAGGCAGCCTCAAGATCCCCCGCTCTGGCCATGCCCGCGAGAAAAAATCTAGAATTTCTTGCTGTGCCGTTATCGGTCTCTTGGGTTTTATCTAATATTTTAAGAATGAGATATGGGTACGTTTCGTAGTGAATATTTTCGAGCTCTTTTTTTACCACTTTTGTAATTATATCAATGTTGATGGAGGGGAATAAGTTGGCATTGCTAAGAGATGCCAGAATTTCATCGGCGAGCTGGGTGGTAGACAAAATAGGTCTGGACAAAAATCTAGATACGGCTTGGTGGTAGACGAAACGTGCTTCCTCCGCCGATGCATGGTGACCTGAAGGGTGGGCAGCTTTGTTTCTAAGTTTGCGAAGTATTTCAAGGAACTCGGCATCTAGTGTCGAGAAGAGCATGTTTGATTTTAGTTGATCAATTAAGTATGTTTCAAAAACATCTTGGTCTATGCGTTTTTGTGAGGCTGCTTCAAATATAACTTTTGCCTTTTTGTTTACCTTTCCCAGCTCTCCAAGTTTTTCAATGATATCGTCGAACAATGCAATAAATGTCAGGACTACTGATGCTCGGTAAGCGCCAGCCATGTAGCAGGCGAGCGATTCCCTCATGTAATCTCGAATATTTTCATTTTTAATAGAGGATACTAGCTCCTCCATGTCCGTTAGGTGCGCCAAAAAAACCTCCATGTATAACTTGAATTATTACTTTTTTTGGGGGGGGTCATTGCAAGGTTTCTAGTATGTCGTCTGCTCAACAAAATTCAATCAATCAAACGAGTCTTGTAATGGCAAATGGCCTCTTCTGGATTGTACAGTTTCTCTGCACCAGAAGGAATTGAATTCTGTGCTTCGCATCGCCTCTTTTTGGAGCAAAAAGAGAAAAAGGGACGGATTGAGATTAAGTCAGTCCGTCTACTTTTTCCGTGCTACGAATCACGACCAGACGACTTCGCGATCTGGATGGCGTGTAATCAGCTAGTACAAGGCGCTGCTCGGTCGAGAAGCTTGGCTGTAAGCAGCACGCCTAACTCACTCAGTTGATGAATGGCGAGTGCAATATCACGGTGTTTGCCGGTCAAATCTTCGGATAGGTTAAGCAGCAGAGAGCTGACAGAGGTAAAGGTTTCGTAACTGTTGGTAAGGAGAGTTTCGTTGTTAGCGTCGGCAACGACGGTGAAGAGGGAGGATGAGTTTGATGGGACTTTTATCATATTCGTAATTCCTAAGTCAGGCCGACACCTCTGCGCTACTAAACGAAAGGGTGGCAGCTGTACGCAGGTTAGTAGACCGGGGAATTACGCAAAGCCGGCGCGCCCGAAGGCGCCCTACGCACAGCCACCATCAAGCACCGACGGGAATGTCAGATTGATGAAGCTTGTGCACTCAACGTAATTGAACCATCAGGCTACTAAACCCGATCACCGAGAAATTCAGCGACCGCGCAACCATAGATTCCACCACCCCAGCGCACAAGCCGGCGGATTCTGACGCAGGCGTAGGCAATCGGGCAACCCACTCCCCAGCTTTGGGAAATGTCCTAGGACATCGCCCTCACACCGTCACCACCACCTTGCCCACCTGCTGGTTCGCCTCCAAATACCGATGTGCGTCCTGCACCTCATCCAACCCAAACGTCTTCGCAATCACCGGCGCCAACGCGCCCGACGCCAGCCCATCCAAGATGAACGCTTTAGCGCGTTCCAACGCAGCCGGGTCACCGACGATCTCGGCGTACAAATACCCCTTGAGCGTCAAACATTTCCCCAACACGGTAAACAACGGAAACGGCGTCGGCTCGGCACTCAACGCGCCGTACTCCAGCAAGATCCCGCCCAGGGCCATGCTTTGGGTGAGGGCTTCGAAGCCCGGCCCGCCGATGGGGTCGAACACCACGCGGGCGCCTTTGCCGTCGGTGAGTTGCATCACGCGTTGCACCAGGTCTTCTTCGTCGCTGACGATGACGTGGTGGGCGCCGGCGTCGAGCAGGGCTTGTTGTTTGGCGCGGGTGCGGGTGACGGCGATGGCGGTGGCGCCGACGCTGCGGGCGATCTGGAAGGCGGCGAGGCCGACGCTGCTGGAGGCGGCGGTCACCAGTACGACGTCGCCGGTGGTGAGTTTGGCTTGTTCGACCAGGGCGCCCCAGGCGGTGACGTATTGCATCCACGAGGCGGCGGCCTGGACGAAGCTGAGGGTGTGCGGGTGTTTGACGGTGAGGTGGGCGGGCACGTTGGCGACTTCGCCGTAGGTGCCCCAGCGGGCGATGTCGAGCGGTGGTATCACGCTGACGGCGTCGCCCACTTTAAGGTCGGTGACATTGGCACCGACGGCGGCGACCACGCCCGCCGCTTCGTAGCCCAGGCGGCTGGGGAATTCGGCTTCTTGCAGGTAGGCGTGGTTGCGGAACATCACTTCGGCGCGGTTGAGGCCGAAGGCTTTGACGTCGATTTGCACTTCATCGGCAGCGGGGGCGGGGACGTCGATGTCTTCGAGTTTCAAGACGCTGGCGTCGCCGTAGGCGTGGAGTCGGACAATGCGTGCCATGGGGGTAAACCTCGGTGTTGAGCAATAAGGCGTTCAATTTAGGCTTGGGCCGGCACGGGATAAAGGCCTAGGATGGCGCAACACTAGAAACAACGGGTTTCCAATGGACCGCCTTACCTTGATGGCCACCTTCGTCAAAGCCGTGGAGCTGGGCTCGTTCAGTGCGGTGGCGGATGAGCTGAACCTGTCGCCGCAATTGATCGGCAAGCAGGTCAAATTGCTGGAGCAACACTTGGGTGTGTCGCTGCTCAACCGCACCACGCGCAAGCAGAGTCTGACCGACTTTGGCCGCACGTTTTACCCGCGCGCCAAGCTGATTCTGGCGGACATGGACGCCGCCGAAGAAATGGCCGCCGTCACCCGTGGCGTGCCCAGCGGTCGCCTGCGCATCAATGCGCCGGTCACCTTTGGCGTGAGCACCCTGGCCCCGCGTTTGCTGGAGTACATGGTCAAGTATCCGCAGGTGTCGGTGGACCTGACCTTGTCCAACGAGTTGATCGACCTGGTGGAAGACGGCTACGACGTGGTGTTTCGCATCGGCGAGTTGAGCGACAGCGGCCTCACCGCGTTGCCCCTCAAACCGTACCAGATGCTGTTGTGTGCGGCGCCGGCTTACTTGGCGCGACGGCCCGCTATCACCAGCCCGTGGGATTTGCAGGAGCATGAGTGCCTGGCGTTTGCCTATTCGGATGGGCGCTCGCACTTGCAGTTCGACGGGCCGGAAGGCCGGGTGGAGGTGCCGATTACAAGCCGTTTGACGATTAATCAGGGCGACCCGCTGTTGTCGGCGGCGGTCGCCGGGTTGGGCGTGGTGTTGTTGCCTCAGGAGTTGGTGAACGACGCGCTGCGCAAGGGCACGCTGGTGGCGCTGTTGCCGGACTACCAGGTGCCGGCGTCGCCGATGAACCTGTTGTTCACGGCGGGTCGGCAGGTGACGCCGAAGGTGCGCAGTTTTGTGGACTTTGTAAAAGGGGTGTTGGGGCGGTGATCGAGGGGGGGCGGGCCAGCGTCAGCATGGCTCGCCCCTTTTTCGTTACGGCAGCACCTTGGCGATGGCGTCAAACGCGACCATGTCATCGATCACTTCGCCGCCAGTCGGCTGGGTCTGAGCCTGCCACACCACGATCACCACGTTTTTGGTCGGGTTGATGTAGACGTACTGGCCAAAGGTGCCGGCGGCGGTGAAGGCTTTGTCGGCTTTGGACGCGTCGGTCCAGCCGGGCCACCACATGGAGGCGAAGTCGCCGTAGGCAGCGTCCGAACCGGTGACCGCGCTGGCGAAGCTCAACCAGCCTTCCGGCAACACTTGCTTGCCACCAGCCTTGCCGCCGCTGAGTACGAATTGGCCGAAGCGGCCGTAGTCTTCAAGCGTGGCGCTGATGCCGCTGCCGCCGACTTCGTTGCCGTTGGCGCCGTCGAGCCACCATTTGGCGTCGGTCTGCATGCCGTAGGGGCCCCAGATTTTTTCGCTGAGGTATTGGGTGAGCGGCTTGCCCACGGCGGCGCTGACCAGTTGGCCCAGCACTTGGGTTTCGCCGGTGCTGTAGTTGGTGCGCGTGCCGGGTGGCGCGGCGGTGCTGAGGGTGGCCATAAACTTGAGCAGGGAGCCGGGCACTTGTTCGCTGCGCAGCTGGATCAGGTGGCGTTCGTCGGAGGACGGGTCGGTGTATTTTTCGTTCCACTTGACCCCGGAGCGCATCGCCAGGATCTGCCGCACGGTGACCTGGTCGTAGGCGCTGCCGGCCAGGGCGGGCAGGTAATGGGTGACTTTGTCGTCCAGGCTTTTGATGGCGCCGTCTTGCAGGGCAGCGCCCACTAGGGTGGAGGTGACGGACTTGGCCACCGACATCGACATCCAGCGGGTCTCGGCGGTGTTGCCGTGGGCGTAGCGCTCGTCGACGATCTTGCCGTCCTTGAGCACCAGCAGGCCGGTGACGCGGTTGGTCGCCACGTAGTCGTCCAGGCTGTAGTGCTTGCCTTTGAACTCGAACGCCACGGGGGCCAGGGGTTTGGCGCTGCGCGGCAGCGGGAACGGGTGGCCGCCCGCCTTGATGGTGCGCACCGGGAACAGGCGGTCGGTGTTGCGGAAGGTGGTGATCGCCAGTTCCGGGCTGAGGCGGCCGTCGTAGATGGCCTGCACGTCGCCAATTGGCTCTTGTGCGTGAGGGTAGGGTTTGGCGGTGTCGGCGTGGGTGGCGCTGGCGGCCAGCGACAGCGCGAGGGTGGATGCGCACATCAGTACCCGCAGCGGGCGGCGCTCAAAGCGCGAGGACGGGCGAGGGAGCACGGGCATAAGAACCTCTTTGTTGTTTTTGGTCGGTCTTAATGGGCTGCGACGCCTCGGGGCTGAGGCGTCGCGAGCCAGCATGCTCGGAAAGGCGGGACGTTGGCGCGCGGGATCGGGCCGGTTTATGCGTGGGATTGGGCCATGGCGTTAGGGCGCTGGTAGGTGGGCTCGCCAATCAGGATGTCTTCAAAGAACGCGCCGATCGGCAGGGTGGGGTGGCACAGTTGTATCTCCAGCACCCAAACCATGTCGCTCGGCACGATCTCGACGTCGGCGAGTTTGTCCTGACTGAACAGGGCGTGGGGGAAGTCGGCGATGCGGTGGCCGGCCAGGTTACGCTCCAGGCGCCAGCCTTTGGCGCGGGCGCTGTCTTCGGCGAAGTCATACAGCTGGCGGCCGGTGAGCCCTTGGTGCCAGGCGTCGCGGGTTTCATCGAAGACTTGGTGCAGGGCCTTGACGCAGGCTTCATGCAACGGGTGCCCGCCGAACACGAAGGTGTCGCCGTAGTCGCCTTCGTAGCCGTCCCACACCGGGCCGAGGTCGACCACGGCGATGTCGGTGGCGCGCAGTTGGCGCTGCGGGTCGATGCCTTGGCGGGGTGTGCGCACGGTGTCGTCGCCAAAACGGATGTAGGTGGGGTGCCAGGTGTGGGATGCGCCCATGGCCTGCAAGGTGTGGCTGGCCATGTCGAGGGCTTGGGCGGTGGTCATGCCCACCTTCAATTGCTCGGCGATGGCGGCCAGGGCCCGCACGGTTTGCTCGCGGGCGGCGAGCATGCCGTCCAGCGAGTAGCGCGGGCCGACTTTTTCCAGCACCGGGTCCAGGGCGTTGAGTGACGCGGTGGGCGCCAAGGCGCCGCTGGGCACGAAGGCTTCGGCGACAAACCGATGGGGCTGGGCGCCGGCCGCCAGGCAGGTTTCGCGCACCTGGCTGATCATGCCGCTGTTGCCGCAGGCGTAGATCTGGCTGTCGGGCCAGTCGTGGGGCTGCGTGAGGGCGACCTGCTGCACGCGGGCGTCGACGGACAGCACGCGATGCCAGCGAAAATGTGGGTGCGCCTGGCTGGCCCGGTCGAGGAATTCAGCGTCGTAGAAATCCGCCGGCGCTGCGTTGCCCCAGTACAAGGTCACCTCGGCCCCGCGTTCCAGGGCGGTCAGCAACAATGGCTTGATGCCGGCATACCCGGTGCCGGTGGCGAACAGCACCACCGGGCGCTCACCCTTGTGTTGCCAGGTGCAGGCGCCCACCGGGCCTTCGAGGTTCACCCTAGCGCCCGCGTGCAGGTTTGGCAGGATGCCTTCGGAGAATCGGCCGCCGCGCACTTGGCGGATATGGAACACCAGTTGGCCCTCGTCCTGGGCGGGCAGGTTGGCGACGGAGAAACAGCGGCTGTCGCCATCCTCCAGGCGAAACCGCAGGTACTGGCCGGGGCGCACGTCCAGAGGCTGGTCGGTGCGTAATACCAGTTCGATGATATCGGCGCTCAAGGGGCGATTGCTGATGACGTGTGCGGTGGTTTCCAGCGTCGGCGTGTCCAGCGACCAGCCGGGGATTTCCAGGCGCATGTCGCTGCAGGCGTGGCTCTGGCACAGCAACATCTCGTCCGCCGCGAGGGGGTAGGAGGGCGCGGGGGCGTCGGGCGCGAGCTGTTTGGCGCGGTATTCGCCGGCCACCACCTTGACCTTGCACGAACCGCAGGCGCCGCGACGGCAGGAAAAGGGCACGGCGAGGCCGCTGGCGAGCATGGCGTCGAGCAGCAAGTGGTCGGCAGCTTCGAAGGATTTGCCCGAGGGCAACAGTTCAACGACATGGCGGTTGTGCATAAACACCTCGGGGCAATTGAGGTTCGATTGTTGCGGTAGACTAGGACCAGAAGAACCTCCAGTTTTGGATAATTCACATGGTCCAGCTTCGCAAATGGCGCCCGTTGCTCAAACTCGATGGCGCGCAGCCCCAGGCGTCGTACCGCAAGATCATCGAGGGCTTGGTGAGTGCGATCACCGAAGGCCGCCTGCGCCCCGGTACGTTGCTGCCCGGCACGCGGGAGATGGCGCAACTGCTCAACGTCAACCGCAAGACGGTGATCCTGGCCTACGAGGAGGCGGTGACCAAAGGTTGGCTGGTGAGCATCCAGCGGCGCGGCACCTTTGTGAGCACGCAACTGGCCAGCGGCGCGGTGGCGGCGCCCAGCGCGCTCCAGCCCTTTGCCCTGGCGCTGCGCGACTCGCCGGCGGCGGATTATTTCTCCCCGGGCGAACAGGCCGTCGCACTGCAACACCGGCCGGGCGCGCTGTTTTTCGATAACGGCGCCAGTGACCACCGGTTGCTGCCGCAAGCGGTGCTGCACCGTTATTACCGCAATGCGCTGCGCCACAGCTTCACCACCAACACCGTGCGCCATGGCAGCGAGGGCAGCAGCGCCTACCTGCGCCGGGCGCTGGCGGAAATGCTGCGGCACAACCGTGGCCTCACGGTGGGCGCCGAGCAGATTTGCCTGACCCAGGGCGTGCAGATGTCGCTGTACCTCACGGCCAGCGTGTTGCTCAAGCCGGGTGATGTGGTGCTGGTGGAGCGCCTGAGCTACCCACCGGCCTGGGAGATTTTTCGCCAGTTGGGCGCGCAGTTGGTCACCGTCGATTTGGACGACGAAGGCTGCCGGGTCGATCAGCTCGATGCGCTGTGCCGCCAGCACGACGTGCGGATGATGTACCTCACGCCCCATCACCAATTCCCCACCACCGTCAGCCTGCGCGCCGGGCGCCGCCAGCAGTTGCTGGAACTGGCGCGGCTGCATGACTTCTGCATCGTCGAGGAAGACTACGACCACGAATATCACTTTGCCGGGCGGCCTTATTTGCCGCTGGCCAGCGACAGCGCGCAGCGGCATGTGATCTACATTGGTTCGCTGTCCAAGTCCCTCGGCAGCACGTTCCGCTGCAGCTATATCGTGGCGCCGTCGAATGTGATCCAGGTGCTGGAGCGCACGGCGGCGGTGAGCCTGGGGCAGGGGGATGCGGTGATGCAGCGCATGCTGGCGGACTTGATCAACGACGGGGAATTGAAGAAGCACTTGCGTCGGGTTTCCAAGGAATACCGTCGGCGCCGGGAGGTGTTGTTGAGTGGCCTGCGGGAAGCGTTTGGCGAGCAGATCAGCGTGCAGGAGCCGGAAGGCGGGCTGGCGCTGTGGGTGAAGTTTGCCGACGCCATCAATGTCGACCGGCTGTGTGAAAAGGCGCTGGCGCTGGATTTGGTGGTGCGCAGCGGTCGGCTGTTTTCACCCTTTGGCCAGCGTGAAAATGCCTTGCGGCTGGGGTTTGCTTCGCTCAACCAGGAGGAAATCCGCACCGCGATCCAGCGGCTGGCGATGGCGGCAGAGGCGATTGCCGGCTGAGCTGGCCCCCCTTTGTGCCGAAACAGGACTACCATGCCACCCCGGCAGTGGTTACACGCGCTACCGATTTCTCTCTTTGAAGGTATCGCTATGTCCATCGACCAGATCAGCCTCCCCAAGGGCGTAGGCCCCCATGCCACCAAGCTTCTTGACGCCATCACCGGCGCCGCCACCCACGAAGCGCTCAATCGCGCAGGCGGCAAGGCGGAAGGGTTTGTGTTGGGGTTGGAGTCCACCAAGGCCATCAAAAGCCAAGTCGCGGAAGCGTTGTATGTGGCCTACGACGACGCCGCGAGCCACCGCGCCAGTGAGTTGAAGGGGTAACGACAGCCTTTGCGCTGTCACGAAACTCATCACGGGGTGGTGTAATGTTGCGGGCTTGAATGCGCCCGCTATCAAAGGACTGAACATGACACTGACCGTCGACACCCTGCTCGAACTGGCCATGGCCAACCCCATCAACGCCGAAATCACTGCGCGCCTACCAGCCCTCGGTGTTGAGCAGTGCATGCTCACGGCGGGCTGCCTGTTCCAGGCGGTGTGGAATCATCAGTCGAATTTGCCGGCCGATCACGGGGTGAAGGACTACGACGTTTTTTACTTCGACACCGACCTGTCCTACGAGGCGGAAGACAACGTCATCCGCGCCGCCGAGCGCTTATTCCAGGACCTGGGCGTCAACGTCGAGGTCAAGAACCAGGCGCGGGTTCATCTCTGGTATGGCCAGCGCTTCGGCCGGCCTTATCCGCAATTGCACACGGCCAAGCAGGGCGTGGACCGTTACCTGGTGGCGGGCACGTGCATCGGGCTGGAGATTGAAACGGGCGAGTTGTATGCGCCGTATGGCTTGAAAGATGTGGCCCAGGGTGTGCTGCGCATTAACCCGCTGCACCCGGAGCGCGAGTTGTTTGAGCGTAAAGCCCTCAGTTATCAGGCGCGCTGGCCCTGGTTGAAGATCGTGACGCCGGAACATTCTTGAAGCCTGCGGTGAACTTTTACCCATTCTTCAGGCGTCCTATTCTGAAACACACCCTCTACAGCTGACCCCAGCTAAGGACAGGCCATGATCTTCCTGATTTTCCTTATCGCCTGCGGCGCCGCCGCCAGTACGGGCCTGATCTTCAAACCGGGCCAATGGTATGAATCCCTCGTCAAACCCAGCTTCACCCCGCCCAATTGGCTTTTCCCCGTGGCCTGGACGGTTATCTATTTGCTGCTGGCCTGGGCCGGTTACCGCCTCACGATGATCCCCGGCAGCCAACTGGCCCTGGGTTTATGGGCGGCGCAGATTGCGTTGAACACACTGTGGACACCGGTGTTTTTTGGCGCCCATCACATTGTCGCGGGCATGGTGGTGATTGTGCTGCTGTGGCTGGTGGTGGCGGCGTTGGTGGTGATGGCGTTGCGGCTGGACTTGATCACCGGCTTGATCCTGTTCCCCTACCTGGCGTGGTTGAGTGTGGCGGTGGCGTTGAATTTCTCGATCCTGCGCAGTAATCGCTGATGGCTCATACCCCTTGGTCGGCCAGCGAGCCCGAACTGGCGCAGATGCGCGCGTTCAACAAGAAGCTGGCCTGGATGCCGCGCTTTAAAATCCGCAACCGCGTGACGCCGCGTGTGATTCAGGCGTTGTTGCGCGTCAGTCAAAAGGTCAGGCGGCAACACCCGGCGCACACTCGGCTGGTAGGCGTGGACGGCCAGCGCGTGCCGGTGCGCATCCTGCTGCCGAGCGGCCAGCCCAGGGGCGTGGTGCTGGATATCCACGGAGGCGGCTGGGTGATTGGCAATGCGCAGATGGATGACGATTTGAACCTGGGCATGGTCAGCGCCTGCGACGTGGCGGTGGTGTCGGTGGATTATCGGCTGGCGGTCGATACGCCGGTGGAAGGCTTAATGGAGGATTGCCTCACGGCCGCACGGTGGTTGCTGACTGCCGATGAATTTGCCGGGCTGCCGGTGATTGTCGTCGGCGAATCGGCCGGTGGGCATTTGGCAGCGGCGACGTTGCTGGCGTTGAAACAATGGCCGGCGCTGCTGCAACGGGTGAGCGGGGCGGTGTTGTATTACGGCGTGTACGACCTGAGCGGCACACCCAGCGTACGCGCGGCGGGTCCCGACACCTTGCTGTTGGACGGGCCGGGCATGGTTACGGCCCTGGCGCTGCTGATGCCGGGGTTGAGTGATGAGGCGCGCCGGCAGCCGCCGTTGTCACCGCTGTACGGGGACTTGAGCGGCCTGCCCCCGGCGTTGATGTTTGTCGGGACGCTGGACCCGCTGAAGGACGACACGCTGTTGATCGCCGAACGCTGGCCGGGAGCGCAGGCGCATTTAGTGCCGGAGGCGGCGCACGGGTTTATCCATTTTCCGGTCGCGATGGCGGGGAGTGTGCTTGCTTATAGTCGCCAGTGGATCAGTGCCCGGGTGGAGGTGACGGCGGGATAATGATTGAGGCCGATCAGCCAGCACCGATGCAAGCCGGGCCACCGCAATCGCCGGCAAGCCGGGCTCCTACAGTTTGAGCACCACCGAACCCCTGTAGGAGCTGGCTTGCCAGCGATGGCGGCCGGTCAGCCGGCACCGATGCAAGTCGGGCTACCGCGATCGCCGGCAAGCCGGGCTCCTACAGTTCGGGTGCGGGTGGAAAGTCTTCGTAGCATTTTGGCAGGTACCCCCAGATCCTCAGCACGTCGGCCTGCACTTCAAATTCGAAGCCTACTTGCGAGACGACCTGAGAGATTTCCTGGGTGTGGTCAATGTATGTGCGTGGCAGTAACACGCCCAACGAGGGGGCTTCTTGCCACAAACCAATGTCGAACCATTGGACATACGCAAAGGGAAACGGCAGGTGGTAGAACCATTCCACATCCCATTCAGAGATATAGCCGGTGATGGATTTTGAACGATAGGACGGACACCATTCCGTGCGCTGGCGCATGTGTGTGATCAGTTCGTTCCACTTGGTGTTGTTCGCGGCGCTTGCCAGGTTTCTTGTCTTGATAGCGGCCTGAATGATCTTGCGGTTTTTATCCGTTTGGCGTGCGTCGGCCATGGGGAGTTCAGTCATTTTAGCCCTCTTGGTTTACGTTGATGACGCTAACGTCGGCGTATTCGAAGGTGTGCTCGGCGAACGCGGGTTGAGCACAGAGGTCGGCGATGCTAGCAGAACGATTTCTGAGGGAGATATAAACGGCTTTGTAGTGAGCGGGCTTGCCCCGCGCGGCGGCGTGTCAGGCCCTTTATATACACCTGACACACCGCGGCGCGGGGCAAGCCCGCTCACTACAGGGGGGCGCAACATCGGTGCAAGTCGGGCCACCGCTATCGCCGGCAAGCCGGGCTCCTACAGGTGAAGCGTCACTGCCCCCTGTAGGCGCTGGCTTGAACTGGCGCACTGATCAAGGTGTGGGCAACCCCAGGCGATGTGCCTCCAGGCTCACATTCACCTTTTCACCCTCGAGTGCGGGCGGGTGGCCGAGCAGGCGGGTCGCTGGTTCCAGGCTGTCATCGGCGGGGATGAGCAGTACCTGCAAGGTCTGGGGATTGATCACGCCCCAGTTCGACAGGTCGTGGCAGCCGCTGCCGTTGCACACGGCCTGGTAGACGATGCGTGGCCCGCCGGTTGCGTGGGTGTCGCAGGCGCCGCCGATGGAGTCGATGCCGTAGTAGCGCAGCAGGGTTTCCCGGGGGCCGCGCTTTACCCGCAGCAGGACTTCGGCGCTTTCGGTGGTGAGCAAGGGCAGGGTTGGGTCAACGCCGATTGTCACGGTGGCGCCAGCGCAGTCGAAGGTTTGCTCGGCGAAAGCCGGTTGGGTGCACAGGGTGGCGAGGAGGGTAAAGGCTGCAATCCGTAGCATGCGGGCCACTCGATAAAAGGCAGGCGGCGATGCTAGCAGAACGGCTCGCTACGAATATGAAACCGTACCTGTAGTGAGCGGGCTTGCCCCGCGCGGCGGCGTGTCAGGCCCTTTATATACACCTGACACACCGCGGCGCGGGGCAAGCCCGCTCACTACAAGATGGCGGTAGGCTGTTTAGTGGGGGCGTAGTCGCAGGATTTGCGCGCCATCAAACGGGTCTGTGAGGTAGTGCGCTTGCACGCCGAACGTGTCTTGCAATCGCTGTGGCGTCAGTACGTCGAGCGGTTTGCCGAGGGCGACCAAACGTCCGTGATCGAGCACGGCCAAGCGATCGCAGGTCAGCGCCTGGTTGAGGTCGTGCAGGGCAATCAGGGTGGTGACGGGCAGCGCTTGCACGCCCTTCAAGATGCCAAGCTGATGCTGGATGTCCAGGTGGTTGGTTGGCTCGTCCAACAACAAAATCTGCGGCCGTTGTGCCAAAGCGCGGGCGATGTGCACGCGTTGGCGTTCGCCGCCGGAGAGGCTGCGCCAGGCGCGCTGGCTCAGGTGGGTGGCGTCGACGTCGTGCAGGGCCTGGCGCACGATGGTGTCGTCTTGCGCCGACCACGGGCTCAGCGCCGACAGCCACGGCGTGCGGCCCAGGGCCACGGCGTCGAAGACGCGGATGGCGTCGTCGGTGTCGGCCTGCTGTTCCACCACCGCCAGCTGTTGCGCGATGGTGCGACGGGACAAGCTGCCCAAGCGTTGGCCGCCCAACCGCACGTCGCCGCTGGCTGGCGTGCGCAACCCCGCAAGCAGCTTGAGCAGGGTGGATTTGCCGGAGCCGTTGGGGCCGACGATGCCGAGGGTTTCGCCTTTTTCGACGTCGAGGTGAACATCGCGCAGCAACTCGGCGTCGCGCACCGTGAAGCCCAGGCCGCTGCAACTGAGCACGCTCATCGCGGGTGCCTCCGGCCGATCAGGATCAGCGCAAACACTGGCGCGCCAACCAATGCCGTGACCACGCCGACCGGGATCACCTGGCCCTTGATCAGGGTGCGCGACAGCACGTCCGCCGCGATCAGGAACAGCGCACCGCCCAACGCGCTGGCCGGCAGCAGGCGCGAGTGCCCGGTGCCCAGCAGCAGGCGCACAGCGTGGGGGATCACCAGCCCGACAAAGCCGATGGAGCCGACAATCGACACCATCACCGCCGTCACCAGCGCGGCACAGCCCACCAGCACAAACTGCACGCGCCGCACCGGGATGCCCAGGGAGGCCGCCGAATCAGTGCCGAAGGTGAATGCATCCAGCGCACGCCGGTGCCACAAACACACCGCCAAGCCCGCCATGGCCACCGGCACGGCCAGCCACACTGACGGCCAGCGCACGCCGCTGAGGTTGCCCAGCAGCCAGAACAGGATGCCGCGCGCTTGTTCGGAGCTGGCCGACTTGGTGATCAGGAAGGCCGTGAGCGCGTTGAACAACTGCGAGCCGGCAATGCCCGCGAGGATGATCTGGCCGGTGCCACTGGCCGAACCGCTGGCGCGTGCCAGCAGAATCACCAGGGCAAAGGCCGCCATCGCCCCCACGAATGCCCCCGCCGACAACGACACCAGCCCGCCACCGACGCCGATCAGCGCCACCAACACTGCACCGGTCGAGGCGCCGGCGCTGATGCCGAGCAGGTACGGGTCGGCCAACGGGTTGCGCAACAGCGACTGCAGGATCACCCCGCAGGTCGCCAGCCCTGCACCGCACGCGGCGGCCACCAGGGCGCGGGTGAGGCGGTAGTTCCACACCACGCCTTCGTCGATGGGGTCGAGCGCGTAGCCCGCCGCCCACAGTTTGTTGGCGAGCACCTGCAGCACCACCTGCGGCGAGATGGCGGTTTCGCCGATGGCCACGCCGGCGAGCACGGCGGCCAGGAGCAGAGCCAGGGCGAGCAGGGTACGGGTCATTTGAGTGGGTCGTAGCCGTCGATGGCCGTGGCCAGTTGTTCAAGGCCGTCGAACGTACGGAGGCTGGCCTGCAGCGCGAGGGCGTCGAGGATGATGATGCGGTTGTTTTTCACCGCGTCCATGTTGCGGGTCACCGGGTCGCTGCGCAGGAAAGCCAGTTTCTTTTCATGGTCGTCAGCCGGGTAGCGGCGGCGGTCCATGCGTGCGATTACCAGGAACGTGGGGTTGGCCTTGGCGATGGTTTCCCAGCCGACGGCGGGCCACTCTTCATCGGACTGCACCACGTTGGTCAGGCCAAGGGTCTGCAACATGAATTCCGGAACACCCTTGTGGCCGGCCACGTAAGGGTCGGCGGCCATCTCGGCGCTGGAGAACCACACCAGCGCACTGGCCTGCTTGAGGCCTTTGCCCTGGGCGGTGGCGACTGACTTGGCCAGGCGCGCCTTGAGGTCGTCGTTCAGCTGTTGGCCGCGGTCCTGCACGTCGAAGATCTGCGCCAGTTGGCTGATACTTTTATAGATAGTCTCGATGCGGAACGGCTCCAGCCGCGTGCCGTCGGCGCCCACCAGGTTGTCCTTGCCTTCGCAGTCGGAGGGCAGCAGGTAGGTGGGGATCTTAAGTTCCTGGAATTGCTCGCGGGTGCCGACCACGCCTTGGGGGCCGACCACCCATTCCAGCTCGGCGGCCACCAGTTGCGGGCGCTTGGCGATCACCGACTCAAAGCTCGGCTCGTTGTTCGCCAGGCGCTCGATGGTGTCGTTCTGAGCCTTGAACTGCGGCAACACATTGTTGAACCACAGCGAAGTGCCGACCACTTTGTCGCCCACGCCCAGGGCGTAGAGCATTTCGGTGGCGGCCTGGCCGATGGTCACGCTGCGTGCGGGGGCTTGCTGGAAGGTCTGGGTGCTGCCGCAGTTTTCCAGCGTCAGCGGGTAATGGGTGGGCGCGGCCTGGGCCAGGGTGCAGAAGCCAAGGCCGGTGAGCAGGGCGGTAACGCGTGGCAGCATGGGGCAATCTCCGTGTGAACCGTACAGTGAGCAGGGGGAGGTACGGTCGTGGAAATACAGCCATGGACGCTGCCGAAGGGCAGGGCAAGGATGTCCTTCCCGGACACCCCGCCGGTCGTGATAACGCTTGGCCGGCAGGTCTCCTGACTCGTGCGTCGTCGCCACGCTCCGGCCTTCCCGAGCAAGGCTCAGTGGCAGTGTGGAGCAGGCTCAGCACCTACAGTTGCGGGGGCAGTTCCGATTGACGCGGGGGGCCGCGCTTCGGATTCCCTATTAGTCCCGTTTGGGAACCGGCGCGGTATGGTAGTCGATTGAGGGGCGCAGAGGGAGCTTCTTGGGTAGTGGCTTGGTGATATCATCTGTGCAGCCTTTTGATTGATCCCCTGCTCATGGAGAGCTTATGCGTGTGCGCCCTTTACTCCTCTTGATTGCGCTTGTGCTCTCGGGATGTGCCTCTTCTCCTGAACCTTTGGATAAGCCGCTGCCTAGCACGGCGGCGCGAGAAAACTGGATTTTACATATCGTGTACACGGACCCGGTCATGCTGATGCGGTTGGTGCGCTATCAGTCCTTTCCCCCTGCGCCCGAGGAACAGATTGCCCAACTGCGTGGAAAGGAAAAACGGGCCTTGCCCGATGCCTATTGGGCGCTCTACGAGCAGGAGCTGGAAGCCTTTCGTTATGCACTGAGCCAGCGCGATGATAAGGCGTTGTACGACTACGAGAAGACGTACCGTAATGAGTTGAGCCGACTCAGTGACGCGCAGCTTCAAGCCTTGGCCAAGGAGCCGTCAGCGGGGTATGGAAATCCCTTTAGCCTGTGGCGTGGATTGTTCAGTGATCGGTTTGCTGCCTACACGAAGGCAAGTCGGCAGGCCGAGCAGTCTGCCAAAGAGGCTCATCAGCAGCGCCTGGCCCTCATGAACCGCTGCTGGAACGTGATGTAGTGAGCGGGCTTGCCCCGCGCGGCGGCATATCAGGCCCCTTGGATACACCTGACACACCGCCGCGCGGGGCAAGCCCGCTCACTACAGGGCGGTGGGTTATTTGCGGTTCAGCCACACGGTTTGGGCGTTGCAGAATTCGCGTACGCCGAAGTGCGACAGTTCACGGCCAAAGCCGCTCTTTTTCACGCCGCCAAACGCCACCCGAGGGTCGGACACGCTGAAGGCGTTGACGAAGATCCCGCCGGTTTCCAACTGGTTGGCGATGTCGCGGGCCTTGGCCGCATCGGTGGTGAAGATGCTGGCGGTGAGGCCGAATTCGCTGTCGTTGGCCAGGGCCACGGCGTGGTCGGCGTCGCGGGCGGTGATGATTGAGGCCACCGGGCCGAACAGTTCCTGTTTGAACGAGGTCATCTGGTCGGTGACGCCGGCCAGCACGGTCGGCTCGTAGTAGTTGCCAGCACCCGCGACTTTATTGCCGCCCAGCAGCAGGGTGGCGCCTTCTTCCAGGGTGGCCTGGACCTGGCCGTGCAGTTCGTCGCGCAGATCGAAGCGTGCCATCGGGCCTACATAAGTGGTGGCCAGGGTCGGGTCGCCCATGACCAGGGCACGGCTGGCTTCAACGAATTTGGCGGTGAAGGCTTCCGCCACGCCGGCTTCGATGATCAGGCGCTTGGCGGCGGCGCAGACTTGGCCGCTGTTCTGGAAACGACCGATCAGGGCCGCTTGCACGGCGGCGTCGAGGTCGGCGTCGTTGAGCACGATGAACGGGTCGGAGCCGCCCAGCTCCAGCACGCATTTTTTCAGCGCAGCCCCGGCCTGGGAGCCGATGGCGATGCCGGCGCGCACGCTGCCGGTGAGGGTCACGGCGGCAATGCGCGGGTCGGCGATGGCGCTGGACACGCCCTCGTTGCCCACGTTGATCACTTCAAACAGGCCTTCGGCAAAACCGGCTTTGTGGAACGCCTGCTGGATCAGGTAGGCGCTGCCCATCACGTTCGGGGCGTGCTTGAGCACGTAGGTGTTGCCGGCGAGCATGGTCGGCACGGCGCCGCGCAGCACTTGCCACACCGGGAAGTTCCACGGCATCACGGCGAGGATCGGGCCCAGCGGGCGGTATTCGATCTGGGCGCTGCCGTTGTCCACCAGGGTCGGTTCCGGCGCCAGCATGGCCGGGCCGTGAGCGGCGTACCACTCGCTGAGCAGGGCGCATTTTTCGATTTCGGCACGGGCCTGGGCGATGGGCTTGCCCATTTCCAGGGTGATCATCTGCGCCATGTCTTCGGCTTGTTCACGCAGGGCGGCGGCCAGGGCCAGCAGCAGTTCGGCGCGCTGACCGACCGGCTGGCGGCGCCAGGTGCGGAAGGCGGCGGTGGCGCGGTTCAGGGCGGCGTCCAGTTGCGCCGCGCTTTCGTAGGGGTAGCTGCCGACCGTTTCGCCGGTGGCTGGGTTGATCGAGAGAGCGTGGGTGGTTGCGTTCATGGCACCGTCCTGCTGAATGAATGGATTGGGTTTAGGCTACGGGGCTATCTCTTTTCTGGAAACTGAATAATATTAAGCAATACATTCACGATTGGAGAATGATATGGATCTGGTGCAGCTGGAAATCTTCAAGGCCGTTGCCGAGCAAGGCAGCATCAGCGCCGCCGCGCAGTTGATTCATCGTGTGCCGTCGAACCTGACCACGCGCATCAAGCAACTGGAGCAGGACCTGGGCGTGGAATTGTTCATCCGCGAGAAGAGCCGCTTGCGCCTGTCGCCGGCGGGCTGGAACTTCCTCGGCTATGCGCGGCGCATTCTCGACCTGGTGCAAGAAGCCCGCGCCACGGTGGCGGGGGAGGAGCCCCAGGGCGCGTTTGCCCTGGGGTCGCTGGAGAGCACGGCAGCGGTGCGCATCCCAGCCTTGCTGGCGGCGTACAACCAGAAGCACACCAAGGTCGAACTCGACCTGAGCACCGGGCCGTCGGGCACGATGATCGAAGGGGTGTTGTCGGGGCGACTGGCGGCGGCGTTTGTGGATGGGCCGGTGTTGCACGCGACCCTGGAAGGGGTGGCGGTGTTCGAGGAGGAAATGGTGGTGATCGCACCGCTGCACCATGCGCCGATTACCCGGGGGCAGGATGTGGCGGGGGAGAGCATCTATACGTTTCGCTCGAACTGTTCTTACCGCCATCACTTCGAGCGCTGGTTTTCACAGGATGGCGCGGTGCCGGGCAGGATCTTCGAGATGGAGTCCTACCACGGCATGCTCGCCTGCGTCAGTGCCGGTGCGGGCCTGGCGCTGATGCCACGCAGCATGCTCGAAAGCATGCCGGGGTTTACGGCGGTGAGTGTGTGGCCGTTGAGCGACAGCTTCCGGATTCTGCACACGTGGCTGATCTGGCGACGGGGGACGGTGTCGCAGAGCCTGAACAGCTTCGTAAAACTGCTGGAAGAACGCGACCTGGTGGCCGCTTGACACCTGTAGGAGCCCGGCTTGCCGGCGATGGCGATTTCACGGACGCCATCGCCGCGGTGCGACGATTCGACAAGCCAGCTCCCACAAGGGATTTTTTTGGGGGGAGGGTGAGGTGAAGTCAGCCGCCGAATTGCAGGGTGCCCATGGCCAGTTTTGCCATGATGGCTGCGGCGCCCAACTGCACCAGCCACAGGGCCAGACCGCCGAGGAATACACCCAGCGCCACCTGCAACACCAGGCTCTTCTGCCGCTTAACCTGTGGCGCGCGCGGGGCGTAGTCGTGCAGTTCGTCGCGGTCGGCGCGCAGGTCCAGGTCGTCGTTTCTCATAGGTCACTCACAGGGTAATGGCGGAACACATGACCTGTAGGAGCCCGGCTTGCCGGCGATGGCGTTTTCAAGGGCGCCATCGCCGGCAAGCCGGGCTCCTACGGGATTGCTGCATGGCTTCAGTCTAGGGGAGCAGGGCTTTTTGCGACAGGCATTAAAAAAGGGAAGCCACTCAATGGCTTCCCTTTTTTCACAACCGCAAAGGCTTACAGCACCTGAACGATCGCCTTGGTCACGGCATCAATGTTCGACTGGTTCAACGCCGCCACACAGATACGGCCAGTGTCGAGGGCGTAGATGCCGAACTCGCTGCGCAGGCGGGTGACTTGCTCAACGGTCAGGCCGGAGTAGGAGAACATCCCGCGCTGGCGACCGACAAAACTGAAGTCGTGGCCTGGAGCGGCCTTGGCCAGTTCCGATACCATCTGCTCGCGCATGCCGCGAATACGCAGGCGCATTTCGCCCAGCTCGGCTTCCCACTGGGCGCGCAGCTCAGGGTTGTTCAGCACCGCTGCCACGATTGCCGCGCCGTGGGTCGGCGGGTTGGAGTAGTTGGTGCGGATCACGCGCTTGACCTGGGACAGGATGCGCGCGCTTTCTTCCTTGGACTCGCCAACGATGGACAGTGCGCCCACACGCTCGCCGTACAGGGAGAACGACTTGGAGAACGAGCTGGACACAAAGAAGGTCAGGCCCGACTCAGCGAACAGGCGCACCGCAGCGGCGTCTTCGTGGATGCCGTCGCCGAAGCCCTGGTAGGCCATGTCGAGGAACGGCACGAGTTTCTTGGCCTTGACCACGTCCAGTACGTTCTGCCAGTCGGCCGGGCTCAGGTCGACGCCGGTCGGGTTGTGGCAGCAGGCGTGCAGCACCACGATGGACTGTGGCGGCAGGGCGTTGAGGTCTTCGAGCAGGCCGGCACGGTTCACGTCGTGGGTGGCGGCGTCGTAGTAGCGGTAGTTCTGCACCGGGAAACCGGCGGTTTCGAACAGGGCGCGGTGGTTTTCCCAGCTGGGGTCGCTGATGGCCACGACGGCATCTGGCAGCAGTTGCTTGAGGAAGTCTGCGCCGATCTTCAGTGCGCCGGTGCCGCCAACGGCCTGTACGGTGGTGACGCGGCCAGCGGCCAGCAGGGGCGACTCAGCGCCGAACAGCAGGGTTTGCACGGCCTTGTCGTAGGCCGCGATGCCGTCGATTGGCAAGTAGCCACGAGCGGCGTGTTGCGCCACGCGAATGGCTTCCGCTTCGGCAACGGCACGCAAGAGTGGAATCTTCCCCTCTTCGTTGCAGTAAACGCCTACGCCAAGGTTGACCTTGGTGGTTCGTGTGTCGGCGTTGAATGCTTCGTTGAGGCCCAGGATAGGATCGCGTGGTGCCATTTCGACAGCGGAGAACAGGCTCATTTTTGCGGCAGCTCTATGGGGGAAGGGAGGGACGTGTCGCGCTCCAGCCGAATGCACTAGAGCGGTGCACAAACGGGGAGCTAGTATAGAGGCCATCACCGCCTGAGGCGACAACCGAAACGGCTTTTCGGCCAAGTTTTTCGGTTTATTTGCTGACCGTTAGTCTTATTGCAACATTGATCCTGAGCGGCAGGTAGGACGATTGCCTTGAAACCCGTCACATTCGGCACCACTTCTACAGCTATCATGGTTTTTTCCTGCAACCTGCGATGACTATTCGCGGGTTGCTGAGCTATTTCGTCCCTGGCGGTTTCGAGTCTGGGGTGACTTCACGAGGTACGTTATGTCGGATTTCCAGCTCGTCACCCGCTTCGAACCCGCCGGCGATCAGCCGGAAGCCATTCGCCAGATGGTCGAAGGCATTGAAGCCGGCCTGGCGCACCAGACGCTGCTCGGGGTGACCGGTTCGGGCAAGACCTTCAGCATCGCCAACGTGATCGCGCAGATCAACCGCCCGACGTTGGTGCTGGCGCCGAACAAGACCCTGGCCGCGCAGCTGTACGGCGAGTTCAAGTCGTTCTTCCCGAACAACGCGGTGGAGTACTTCGTTTCCTACTACGACTACTACCAGCCCGAAGCCTACGTGCCGTCCTCCGACACCTTTATTGAGAAGGACGCCTCGATCAACGACCACATCGAGCAGATGCGGCTGTCGGCGACCAAAGCGTTGCTGGAGCGCAAGGACGCGATCATCGTCACCACGGTGTCGTGCATCTACGGCCTGGGCAGCCCGGAAACCTATTTGAAGATGGTGCTGCACGTCGACCGTGGCGACAAACTTGACCAGCGCGAATTGCTGCGCCGCCTGGCGAGCCTGCAGTACACCCGCAACGACATGGACTTTGCCCGCGCCACCTTCCGCGTGCGCGGCGATGTGATCGACATCTACCCGGCCGAATCCGACCTGGAAGCGATCCGCATCGAGCTATTCGATGATGAAGTGGAGAGCCTGTCGGCCTTCGACCCGCTGACCGGCGAGGTCATCCGCAAGCTACCGCGTTTTACCTTCTATCCGAAAAGCCACTATGTGACGCCGCGCGAAACCCTGATGGGGGCTGTCGAGGGCATCAAGGTGGAACTGGCCGAGCGCCTGGAGTACCTGCGTTCCAACAACAAGCTGGTGGAAGCCCAGCGCCTGGAGCAGCGCACGCGCTTTGACCTGGAGATGATCCTGGAGCTGGGCTACTGCAACGGCATCGAAAACTACTCGCGCTACTTGTCGGGCCGTGAGTCCGGTGCGCCGCCGCCGACGCTGTATGACTACCTGCCGCCGGACGCGCTGCTGGTGATCGACGAATCCCACGTCAGCGTGCCGCAAGTGGGCGCGATGTATAAGGGCGACCGTTCGCGTAAGGAGACCCTGGTGGAATACGGGTTCCGCCTGCCGTCGGCCCTGGATAACCGGCCGATGCGCTTTGACGAATGGGAAAGCATCAGCCCGCAGACCATCTTTGTGTCGGCGACGCCGGGCAACTATGAGGCCGAACATGCGGGCCGTGTGATTGAGCAGCTGGTGCGCCCGACCGGCCTGGTGGACCCGGAAATCGAAATCCGCCCGGCATTGACCCAGGTCGATGATTTACTTTCGGAAATCACCAAGCGCGTGGCCTTGGAGGAGCGGGTGCTGGTCACCACGCTGACCAAGCGCATGTCCGAAGACTTGACCGATTACCTGGCCGACCACGGCGTGCGCGTGCGCTACCTGCACTCGGACATCGACACCGTGGAGCGCGTGGAGATTATCCGCGACCTGCGCCTGGGCACCTTTGATGTGCTGGTGGGCATCAACCTGCTGCGTGAGGGCCTGGACATGCCGGAGGTGTCGCTGGTGGCGATCCTCGATGCGGACAAGGAGGGCTTCCTGCGTTCCGAGCGTTCGTTGATCCAGACCATCGGCCGTGCGGCGCGTAACCTCAATGGTCGCGCGATCCTGTATGCGGACCGCATCACCGGCTCCATGGAGCGGGCGATCGGCGAGACCGAGCGTCGGCGGGACAAGCAGATTGCGTTCAACCTGGCCAACGGCATCACGCCCAAGGGTGTGTTCAAGGACGTCGCCGACATCATGGAGGGCGCCACCGTGCCGGGCTCGCGCAGCAAGAAGCGCAAGGGTATGGCGAAGGCGGCCGAGGAAAGCGCCAAGTACGAGAACGAATTGCGCTCGCCGAGTGAGATCACCAAGCGTATCCGCCAACTGGAAGAGAAGATGTACCAACTGGCGCGGGACCTGGAGTTCGAGGCGGCGGCGCAGACGCGGGATGAGATTGGCAAGTTGCGCGAGCGTTTGCTGGCAGTGTGATTTGCGGTGACTGGCCTGGCCTCATCGCAGGCAAGCCAGCTCCCACATTTTGACCGCGTTCGCAGTTCGAGGTGGGAGCTGGCTTGCCTGCGATAGGGGCGGCGCGGTCCATCAGAATCACCCAAGCTGGAGCCCAACCACCTGGGGCTGTTACCATTCGCCCCTTGTTTCAATTTTCAGTTTTATCGCCCATTCGAGACCTGCCATGACCACCGTCCGCACGCGCATCGCGCCATCGCCCACTGGGGATCCCCACGTCGGCACTGCTTACATCGCCTTGTTCAACTACTGCTTTGCCAAGCAGCACGGCGGTGAATTCATCCTGCGGATCGAAGACACCGATCAACTGCGTTCCACCCGCGAGTCGGAACAGCAGATCTTCGATGCCCTGCGCTGGTTGGGCATTACCTGGGCCGAAGGCCCGGACGTCGGCGGCCCGCACGGCCCGTATCGCCAGAGCGAGCGCAGCGACATCTACAAGCAGTACACCCAGCAGTTGGTCGACATGGGGCACGCGTTCCCGTGCTTCTGCACGGCTGAAGAGCTGGACCAGATGCGCGCCGAGCAACAGGCCCGTGGCGAGACCCCGCGCTACGACGGCCGTGCGTTGCTGCTGTCCAAAGAAGAAGTGGCGCGCCGCCTGGCGGCCGGTGAACCCCATGTGATCCGCATGAAGGTGCCGAGTGAAGGCGTGTGCGTGGTGCCGGACATGCTGCGTGGCGACGTTGAGATCCCGTGGGACCGCATGGACATGCAGGTGCTGATGAAGACCGACGGCCTGCCGACGTACTTCCTGGCCAACGTGGTCGATGACCACCTGATGGGCATCACCCACGTACTGCGTGGCGAAGAATGGCTGCCGTCGGCACCGAAATTGATCCTGCTCTACGAGTACTTCGGTTGGGAGCAGCCGCAGCTGTGCTACATGCCGCTGCTGCGTAACCCGGACAAGAGCAAGCTGTCCAAGCGCAAGAACCCGACCTCGGTGACCTTCTACGAGCGCATGGGCTTCATGCCTGAAGCGATGCTCAACTACCTGGGGCGCATGGGCTGGTCGATGCCGGACGAGCGCGAGAAGTTCTCGTTGCAGGAAATGGTCGACAACTTTGACTTGTCCCGCGTTTCCTTGGGCGGGCCGATCTTCGATATCGAGAAGCTGTCGTGGCTCAACGGCCAATGGCTGCGTGACCTGCCGGTGGAAGAATTCGCCAGCCGTGTGCAGCAGTGGGCGCTGAACCCCGAGTACATGATGAAGATCGCGCCGCTGGTGCAGGGCAGGGTGGAGACGTTCAGCCAGGTCGCGCCGTTGGCCAGCTTCTTCTTTGCCGGGGGCGTGAACCCGGATGCCAAGCTGTTTGAGTCCAAGAAACTCTCGGGCGACCAGGTGCGCCAGTTGATGCAGCTGATCCTGTGGAAGCTCGAGAGCCTGCGCCAGTGGGAGAAGGACGCGATCACCGCGACGATCCAGGCGGTGGTGGAATCCCTGGAGTTGAAGTTGCGTGATGCCATGCCGCTGATGTTTGCCGCGATCACTGGGCAGGCGAGTTCGGTGTCGGTGCTGGATGCGATGGAAATTCTCGGTCCGGACCTCACGCGTTTCCGTCTGCGCCAAGCCCTTGATTTGCTTGGTGGTGTGTCGAAGAAAGAAAACAAAGAGTGGGAAAAGCTGTTGGGCGCTATCGCTTAATCAGCCTGCTACAACGACGAAACCCCGGTTTTCCGGGGTTTCGCCGGTAAGTGATTGTTATCCCGGCAAAAAATTTTGGAAATTGTTGAAAATAAATTTGACACACTTCCAAAGCGCCATTAAGATTCGCCCCGTCCTCACCGATGAGGGGCTATAGCTCAGCTGGGAGAGCGCTTGCATGGCATGCAAGAGGTCAACGGTTCGATCCCGTTTAGCTCCACCAATTTACAGGTTCAAGGTCTGGCCACACCGGCTTTGAATCGATCAGTTCTCAGCGCTGATCAGTTGTACAGAAGGTTTTGTCCCCTTCGTCTAGTGGCCTAGGACACCGCCCTTTCACGGCGGTAACAGGGGTTCGAGTCCCCTAGGGGACGCCAGTTTCAACAAGCAGTTCGAGAGGCCTGCTGCGTCGCGAGACGAAAAATCCGGGGCTATAGCTCAGCTGGGAGAGCGCTTGCATGGCATGCAAGAGGTCAACGGTTCGATCCCGTTTAGCTCCACCAATTTACAGGTTCAAGGTCTGGCCACACCGTCCTTGAATCGATCAGTTCTCAGCACTGATCAGGTGTATAGAAGGTTTGTGTCCCCTTCGTCTAGTGGCCTAGGACACCGCCCTTTCACGGCGGTAACAGGGGTTCGAGTCCCCTAGGGGACGCCACGATTACCCGCTCTGCGGGATTTTTAAGGGTCATTCAATTATTGAATGGCCCTTTTGTTTGTCTGGCGTTTGGGTTTTTGCCCGCCCTTGTTTACGGCATTCGTCGAACCACATGAGCGGTGCGCAAAGATTTGTTGATGCGCGCCAGTTCCTGCGCAGGGCTGACTTCTGGGCCCTGGTTCTGGGCGTTTACCAGTGCGACGTTCCACATTTCCACACGAATACCGGGCAGGCGCGACAGTGCGCGCAGGCAGGCCTGGTCTTGCGGGTCGTTGGGGTGGTAAATGTTGGCGGTCTCGATGACCAGCGTGGTATTCGGAAAGCGCAGCTGAATCTCTTCCATGTATTGCTTGAACAGCACGCAGCACTGTCGGCACGGTGAGTTGTTGATGCTTACCACGATCTCTTGATAGCCGGCATCGAATACCCATTCATTGGCACGCAATGCCTCCAGGAAGTTGGCTTCGGCGTGGCCGTCCCGGTCGTTGAAGAATTTGCCGAATGGCTGGTTGCCCACGCCTTCCGCTTCGATCTTCGAAATCAGCACGGTGCGAAAGCCGCTGATGAAGTTGGCCTTGTACTCATTGTCAAAGACGTAGGGGGCTTCGCCGGCCACCCATGCGCAGTTTTCGTTTTGCTGCGTCCAGGCCATGACGTTCTCTCCGCTGTAGGGTTCGTTGCATCGACAACGGCTGAAGCGACGGTTTTATTCCATTTATTTGCATGCGCTGCTCAGACGAGCGGTCATGCCGGTGGCTTGCCAAATATTATTATGGTAATAATATTCAACCCATGAGAAACGGAGGCTTTGATGAGCGATAAAAAAGCGCAAACCCGCGAACGCATTCTGCAGGCTGCCAGTGCGGCGTTGATCCAGCGCGGCCCGGCCGAGCCGAGCGTCGGGGAAGTCATGGGGGCGGCAGGGCTCACCGTCGGTGGGTTCTACGCGCACTTCGAAAGCAAGGACGCGCTGATGCTGGAGGCTTTCACCCAGCTGTTGGCCAAGCGCCGTGCGTCGATTGACGACATGGACGAGCAGCTGACCGGCGAAGAGCGCAGGAGCCTGGTAGCCGCGTTCTACCTGTCGCGCAAGCACCGTGACTCCACGGCCCAGGCTTGCCCGATTCCCGCCACTGTCGGCGAGATGGCCCGCTTGCCGGACACCTTTCGCGAAGCCTTGAACGAACACGTGGAGCTGATGGCTGCCCAATTGGCCGCCAGCCCCGAAGACACCGACAAGGCACTGGCCGACATGGCGCTGATGATCGGCGGCCTGGCCTTGGCTCGCGCCTTGGGCCCGGGTGAGTTGTCCGACCGTGTACTCCGTGCAGCCAAGTCGGCCGTGCGCTAAGAGAGGATTCGCATCATGGGCGCCCTGACATGGATTCGTGGTTTCAATAACACCGTTGGCCGCCTGGCGCCGCACACGGTGGCGAGCAAGATGCGGCGTACCTTCATGACCCCGCGCGACCTGCCGCCGCGTGACTGGGAGCTGCCACTGCTGGCGCAATCGGAGCGCATCACTTTGCGTTTCGGTCTGTCCGCCCTGCGTTGGGGGCAAGGCCCCGCGGTGCTGTTGATGCACGGCTGGGAAGGGCGCCCAACACAGTTCGCCAGCCTGATCAGTGCCCTGGTGCAAAACGGGTATTCGGTGATTGCCCTGGATGGCCCGGCCCATGGTCGTTCGCCAGGGCGTGAAGCGCACGTGCTGCTGTTCGCCCGTGCCATGCTTGAGGCGGCCAACGAGTTGCCACCCTTGCACGCCGTGGTCGGCCACTCCATGGGCGGCGCCAGCGCGATGCTGGCGGTGCAATTGGGGCTGCGTACCGAGGCGTTGGTCAGTATTGCTGCGCCGTCGCGCTTTCTCGATGTGCTGCGCGGCTTTACCCGGATGGTAGGTTTGCCGCCGCGTGCGCGCTCGGCGTTTATCCAGGAGGTCGAATTGACCTTCGGCATGCCGCTCAAGCACCTGGATGTCGCTCACTACCAGATGAATATGCCTGGCCTGATCGTACACGCCGAGGACGACACGTTCGTGCCGGTCAAGGCGTCCCAGGCCATCCACGAGGCTTGGTTTGATAGCCGCCTGCTGCGCCTGGAACAGGGCGGGCACCAGCGCGTGCTGGCAGATCCCCGTGTGATCGAGGGCGTATTGGCCCTGCTGGCCGGCCGTCGTGTGCAGGAGCGGCAAACGGCCTGATACACTGCCCCGGCCGACATCAATCGACTGGAGCAAGGCATGGGCTGGGATCTGGCAACACCGTTTATCATCGACCTGCAGGTCGCCGCTGAAGACATCGACGGCCTGGGGCACGCCAATAACGCGGTGTACGTGTCCTGGCTGGAGCGTTGCGCGTGGCGCCATTCTCAGCGCCTGGGGCTGGACCTTACCGAGTATCGCCGCCTGGACCGTGCCATGGCGGTGGTGCGCCATGAGATCGACTACCTGGCCGCCGGCTATGAGGGCGACGAGCTGCAACTGGCCACCTGGATCGTCGACTGGGACCAGCGCCTGAAAATGACCCGCCGCTTCCAACTGGTGCGCCCGAGCGATGGTGCGACCCTGCTGCGTGCCCAGACCACCTTTGTGTGCATCGAACTGTCCACGGGCAAGCCCAAGCGCATGCCGGCCGAGTTCCTCGACGGTTACGGCCCGGCGCTGCGCAACTGACGGGGGGTTAGCGGTTGCAGTGGGAAACCCAGTAAACTGCGCCACGATTTTTGTTGAGTGTTTTCCATGCAAATTGCTTTGGCGCCCATGGAGGGGTTGGTCGACAACATCCTGCGGGACGTGCTGACCCGCGTCGGCGGGATCGACTGGTGTGTGACCGAGTTCATCCGCGTCAACGATCGCCTGCTCACCCCGGCCTATTTCCACAAGCTCGCCCCGGAGCTGCTGCACGGTGCCCACACCGCGGCGGGCGTGCCGCTGCGTGTGCAATTGCTGGGTTCCGACCCGGTGTGCCTGGCGGAAAACGCCGCCCTGGCCTGTGAGTTGGGCTCGCAAGTGATCGACCTGAACTTCGGCTGCCCCGCCAAAACCGTGAACAAGTCCCGTGGTGGAGCGGTGCTGCTCAAGGAGCCGGAGCTGCTCAATCAGATCGTTGAGCACGTACGTCGCGCGGTGCCCGCGCATATCCCGGTGACTGCCAAGATGCGCCTGGGCTTCGACAGCCCGGACGGCGCGCTGGTGTGCGCCACGGCCCTGGCCGAAGGTGGCGCGGCGCATATCGTGGTGCATGCGCGCACCAAGACCGATGGCTACAAGCCGCCCGCGCACTGGGAGTGGATCCCGCGTGTGCAGGACGTGGTCAAGGTGCCGGTGTTTGCCAATGGCGACATCTGGAGCGTCGAAGACTGGAAGCGCTGCCGTGAAGTCAGCGGCGCCGAAGACATCATGCTCGGCCGTGGCCTGGTGGCACGTCCCGACCTGGCGCGCCAGATCGCTGCTGCGCGGGCCGGTGAAGAGGTCGTGGAAATGACCTGGGCGCAGATGCAGCCCATGCTTCAGGACTTCTGGACCCAGTCGGTCGAGCAACTGACTGAACGCCAGGCGCCGGGCCGCTTGAAACAATGGCTGGCAATGTTGACGCGCAACTACCCCGAGGCGGTGGAGTTGTTCACGGCCTTGCGCCGTGAGACCGACCTGGAGCAGGTCAGCCGCTTGCTGGGCATGTCCCATCCTGCCGTCGCGGCCTGATACTCACTTCCCAAGAAAGGGCGCCATTGGCGCCCTTTTCTTATTGTGAAATGTGATGCGCGGAACTCGATAGCGTCATTCCCCACGAACCTCAGGGCCTATACGTCAGGAATCTGGTCCATGAGTGCTTTCATATCAAAATGCCCGTTTGTTCCAATGAATACCCCGCACACTTGCTCCTACGAGGCCTCCAGCGGCAAATCGCGACCTATTGCCCATGCGTTCAACGTCGCCGAACGCAGGTTTGGCGAGAACTTTGACGGCAGCACTCACGCCGCCGTGATCAAGATGATGATGCATGCCCTGGGGCCGAGTCCGTCGGACATGTTCCGCCATGTCGTTCCGTCTGGTCGTGGTTGCGACGTCACGATGAAGGATGAATTCAAGGTTCACGTCACCCAGGAAGAGCTGAGGCGCGTGGCGCAGGTCTCCAGGTTCAGTGGTGATGACCCGGTAGTGGTCATGAATGCCAATTTTGCGTTGGCTGTGTTTGTGAAGCGTAAGCAGGTGGCAGGCGACTATCCCCGTTTTGAAGCGGCCCTGGAAAAAACGCTTCAGGGCGAAACCACGCTCAGGGTGTTGAAAGGGATGGGCGTGTCAGGCTTGTCCCAGCACGTACCGCCAAGCGAGATGAAGAGGAAGGGCGTCGTCGCGGTGATGGAGACCCATAGCCTGGGCAGTGCACTGGTGGTGGATGGCGTCGGGCATCATTACGCCGGGCAGCGCGCAGTGGGTGATCGCTACGGCTACGTACTGTTCCCGGACAAGCCGCAGGTGGTTTCGCTCGGCAAGTTGACGGCCAGCGAAAGGCCAAAGGATATATGGGGTGGTTTCTACCAGGGCGTGCAGGGCAATTGCGTCACGGTGTCGGCGATCAAGGCGGCGATGATGCGGTTCGGGCAAAGCCCCCAAGCTATTTATCGGCAGGTCACTGCAACCTCGACGGGGTATGAAGTGGTCATGCGAGACAGCTTCACCTTGCGCCTCACCCATGAAGAGTTGAACAAGGCCAGGGCTGCCTCATGGCTGGCGGGCGCTGACCAGCAACTGCTCGAAGACGCTAACTTCCTGTACGCCGTAAGTGCCAAGCGTGCCCAGTTGGAGAACAATGATTTTCGCGCCAGCCAAGGCTACGATGTGGCCCTGGCGACACTCAGCGATGGCGAATTCCCGGGCCAGGCCCTGCGCCGGCTGGGGTTGTTTGGCTATCTAAGGGAAAGCGACGTGAATGAACTCGCCAAAGGCGCCATCGGCACGCTGGCGGGTAATGGCCATTCGGTGGTCGTCATCAATGGTGCGTTCGACCTGTACGGGCAGAAACATGACCTGGCGTCTTCCCGATGGATGAACACCGGGTTTCGCGCGTTGAAGCTGGTGTGAGTCAATCGCCAAGCCTGCTCTTTTCCTACTCATAAAGGAGATGAAGCGCCCACGCTATCAGATAACCCTCTTATGCATTCCAAGGCTCAGTGTCTAGCCTTTTTGGTCTCTCACTGGTCATGGAATGCCCTTTAGATGGACGAAACTCAACGTCGTTGGCTGTATGCCTTGTCTGCTCCCATGGTTGCGCTCAATCCGGGAGCCGGGTACGCGGAGCCCGCCTTTTATGCTGATCCCAGCTATATCAATCTGAATTGCAGTTGGGGAATCAACGACCGCGACCAGTTGTTCGACATGCTGGGCATGGCGGATGACGGGCATGCGCGGCATCTCAATGACGCGTACGACCAATGGTCGCGGTGTTTGCCCAGCGAGTGGCAAACCCTGCTGTCGCAGTTGGACCCGCGCGAACGTGCGTTGTATGAGTTTGCCAGCCGCACGCACGGTGAATGCGGTGAGGGCGGGATTCGAGCCTGGGACTTGGGGCGAATGGGCTTTTTACTGCGTTGTGGGTTGCGCAACCAATGGATTGACGCGCCGGAGAGCCTTTGGCTGCAAAGCCGAATTGCTTTACGCGCTCGCCATCATTACGGCGATTGGAATAGCTACTTCAATGGCTTCCTGATCGGTCACGCGTTCTGGCGCTGTGAGGGGTTGCCTGTCGACTCGCTCACGCAGGCTTTGAATCGTCAGGGAAACTGCGAAAGCAAGCGTCTGATCGTTAATGCACTGGTCAATGACGAGGCGGCGTTCTTGGAGGGCTTGCCTTGGGAGCTTGCCTTGGCGGCACCTCCTCGGCCCACCAGCTTGCGTGGGTTCGATTGGTCATGACGTGCTGGGTAATCCTGGGTATCGAGCCCACCACCGACAGCGATCTGATCCGGGGTGCTTATCGGGCACGCTTGCCAGCATTCCATCCAGAACGCGATCCGTCGGGGTTTCAAGCGTTGCGGGGTGCCTACGAATCAGCGCTGGCGTTAGCCCATGAAATGCTTCTGGACAGGGACACGCACAGCCGTGTTCAGGAAGAGGCAGAGCTTCAGGCAATGGGTTCGTTCGACGCGCTTCTCGAGGATTCCACCCAGCGTTATGACGTGGAAGCCTGGAAGGTTTTCATGCTTCAGTTGGACAAATTACCCCTGGAGGCACTGCAGTCTGTCAGTTTGAGGTTGTTGAGCGAGCTAATTGAGATCCGGCATGTACCGCATGCATGCGCACAGCTGTTGGCGAATCGTCTGGGTTGGTCCGGGTTGTTGCTTGAAGTCGACTTTGACAGTGCAAACCGAATCGACCAGTTTCTCCAGCGCATTCAGCGGCCAGACCCTTTCGACCTGACGATGATGGGAAAGTGGCCCGCGCCGGTTCAGCTTGAAGTGCTCTGGTACATCCGACACCTGGACTATCTGTCCCTCCATCGCCCTTTGGATGAGTACTGCGAATTCGCAAACTTGCATACCTGCCTGCCGCTTCCGAGTGACCCCACGCTTATCTGCCGACTGCTGGCGCAGTTCACACATGCCGGTATCGGTGGCAGGGGCTTGAGGGAGGCGATTATCGAAAGGCACCCACAGATGCCCGATGATCCCGATAGCTTGTACCTCGCGGCCACTCAAAACGGTTTGTTGGGGTTGGAGGAGCAGGCGCTGCAAGGGTGGGTAGCGTTGTGGCGCCAATTTCAACATCCCAAAGCGGCGGTGTGGCTGTTGGCGTTATGTGCACGCCATCAGCCACAGCGCCTGCCGCTGTTGATTCAGGCGTTCGATTGTCAGGCGCTTTCCCTGGATTTGGTCCAGGAGCAACGGGACATTGATGAGGCGCTGGCTAGCCCGGGCATGCGTGCGGAAACATTGGCCCGGTGGTACAACGCGTCACACGACAGGCTGCCAGGTGTTGCGGGGGCTTACGTGAAATGGGTCACAGGTGGCGACAGTCAGCCGTTGTTTGCACGCTTGCGCGATGGCCAGGCTGAGGCTGATTTATTGCGTTTTTATCGCCACGCATGGGCCTTGCATGAAGGGGATTTGAAGCAATTGCAGCAGGTGCTGGAGCAGGAGCCCATCGTTGGCGTGCTGGATGAGCTGATCCTGGAAGGGTTTCGTCATCAGGCGCGGCAACGCATCGATAGGTTGTCGGCGATGCGCAACTCGCCTGAGCCTGAAGCATTGCCTGCTGCAAACGTTGGCCGCTCGCTTGAGCCTGTGTCGCCTTGGGCTTTTTGGTGCTTTGGTTCGAGGTTGGGGCGTAGAGCGTTCACTGGGCAGGTCGCGACAGGATTGGCGCTTGGGGTTTATGGGGTTTGGTCTATACCTGCGGCGCCTGTTTTGTCGATAACGCTGCTGGCCTTTGTGCTCTTCTTGCTCGCCGGTGCTGTATTGCGCCGGCTGCACGACATGGGGCGTGGGTTGCCCACGTTAATGCTCGGCATCGTTTTGACCGCGATCGTACCGTTCTTCCCGCTTCTCCTGTGTTTATGGCCGGGTGACAGCCTGCCAAATCGCTTTGGCCGTCCTCCCGGCAAGGCTGAAGCGACCGTCGCAGGCGATTGAGGGCCGATTGATTAAAGGTGCAACTCATCCAGTATTCGGTTGAGTTGCTGGCGAGACTCGTTGATATCAGCAGTTTGCTGGGCAGACAGTATCTGGTTGAACGCGTCCAGCCACTCGCCAATCTGTTGGCGCTCATTCCCCGTGCTCTTGGCCCAGGCACGCTCCAGCCTGGCGGCCAGCGTTCGATTGGGCAGGCTTTCACGGGGGTGGATTTTCAGGCCGGCCAATCGTTGTCGGCTGCGGGCTCGAGCTTCCTCATCCAGGCCATTGGGCGTGTGGTCGATGCTGTGGCTATGGCGCTCGCCGTTTTCCAGCAGCGTGACGTCTATTTCCAGCAAACCGTTGATGTCGTAACTGAAGCGCACATCGATGGCCTGGGTTTCTTCCGTCGGTGTCAGCGGCACTTCGAAGGCGTCAATGAAGGTATTGTCCTGTACCCACGGTCGTTCGCCCTGGTAGACCGCGATGCGTATGAATCTCTGGTGCGGGAGGCTGCTGTAGAAACGCTGCTCCCGGGAGGTGGGAATGACGGTATTGCGCTCAATGATGGGGGAGAAGGCGCCGCTGTTGTCTTCCCCGCGCATGGAAGAAATACCCAAGGTATAAGGGCAAACATCCGTGAGGATCAGCTCTTCGATGGCCTGGTCTCGCGCCTTGCAGGCGGCCTGGGCGGCAGCGCCCAATGCAACCACGGTGTCCGGGTCCAGGTGACGGTAAGGCAGGTGGCCAAACAAGGTGGCGACCATCTTTTGCACGGCTGACAGGCGCGTGGCACCTCCGACCAATACCAGATTGTCGAGGTCTTGAGGGCGAAGCCTAGCATCGCGCAAGGCTTGGTCGATTGGTGCACGCAATCGAAGCAGCAGGGGGGCCCAGATGCGATGTGCCAACTCATTGTCCAAATACCATTCACGGCGTTGGCCTGCATGCTCCCAATGCAGGGTTTGTGGGCCGTCGAGCAACTTGCACTTGAGCTGTTCAAGCGCGTCTTCAAGGCTGGCGGCTGCTTTGGTATCCAGTGGCTCCCTCGCCAGTTTCCAATCATCGAGGCAGGCCTGCACCAAGGCCGAGGTGAAATCCTCGCCCCCGAGAAAGTTGTCTCCTGTTGACGCATGCACCTCTATCAGCGGCAGCGCGTACTCAAGCACAGTGACATCAAATGTCCCGCCCCCCAGGTCGAAAACCAGGGTGCGGTGCAATGACTGTTCGTGTAACCCATAAGCCATTGCCGCAGCGGTGGGTTCGTTGATCAAGCGCGTGACGGCAAGCCCGGCCAATTCAGCCGCAAAGACCGTACGTTTACGCTGTTCGTCGCTGAAGTACGCCGGAACCGAGATAACCGCCTCTGACACTTCAACGCCCAGAAATGTCTCGGCATCCTGTTTCAATGCGCTGAGAATCAACGCTGACAACTCTTCAGGGCTGAACCCTTGATCGCCCAATTGAAAGCGTTTGTCGCTGCCCATAAACCGCTTGAAGGCTGCTGCGCTGCGCTCGGGGTGGGTGGTCAGGCGTGATCGGGCGGCCTTGCCGAGCAGAATATGGCCGTCTTCGTCGAGACTGACCACGGAGGGGGTCAGTACATCACCCAGTGCGTTCGGGATAAGGATGGCCTTACCCGATTGCCAGACGGCGCAAACACTGTTGGTGGTGCCCAAGTCGATACCCAGCAGTGCTGGAGGGGGGGAAGCTGCGTCCTGCATGATTGGCGTGTCCAGATAGGTAAACGCCTGACCTTACAAATCTGTCTGGACGGCGCCTATCAGAAAAATCCTGCATGGCGCGTTTAGCCCAACAACCGCCTGAACCCCTCAATCGGCAACGGCCGGCTATGCAAATAGCCCTGGAACACATGGCAACCCAGCCTCTGCAAAAACGCCAGTTGCTCCTCGGTTTCCACGCCCTCGGCAATCACTTCCAGATTCAAGCTGCGCGCCATGGCCACGATGGCGCGGATAATTTCCGCGTCGTTGGGGTCGTGGGTCGCATCACGCACAAACGACTGGTCGATCTTCAGCGCATCCACCGGCAGGCGCTTGAGATAGGTGAGCGAGGAGTAGCCGGTGCCGAAGTCATCCATCGCAAAGCTCACGCCGAGTTTTTTCAGGCGGCGCATCTTGCTGATGGTGTCGTCCAGGTTCTGGATCACGATGCCTTCGGTGATCTCCAGCTTCAGCAGGCTGCACGGCAGGTCGTGCTGGCTGAGGCTGCGCTGCACCCGTTCCACAAAGTCGTTCTGGCGAAACTGGCGCGGGCTGATGTTCACGCACAGGCTGAACTTCAGCGGGTCTACCAGGCCGTCGGCAATCAATTGCTGAAAGGCGGCACAGGCTTCATCGAGAATCCAGGTGCCCACTTCCAGGATCAGGCCGCTGTCTTCCAGCACCTTGATGAACTCGGTGGGTGACTGCGCGCCCAGTTGCGGGTGCTGCCAGCGCACCAGGGCTTCGGCGCCGATGATCTGGTTGCCGCGTGCATCCACCTGAGGCTGGTAATGCACGCTGAACTCGCCGCGTGACAAGGCCAGGCGCAGGTCAGTTTCCATGCGCAGCCGTTCGCTGGCGGTTCTTTGCATGCTGTTGTGGAACATTTGCGTGGTGTTGCGCCCCGAGTCCTTGGCGCGGTACAGGGCGATGTCGGCGCGCTTGAGCAGGTCGGCCGGGGTGGAGCCGTGATCGGGGATCAGCGCCACACCGATGCTGGGCGTGACCTGCAGGCGGTGGCCGTCGAGGAACATCGGCTCCGAGAGCAGCTCGCGCAGGGTGTCGGCCAGTTCCTGCACCTGGGCGCTGACTTCGGTGCGCGTGCCGTCCAGGCCGCTGAGCAGCACCACAAACTCGTCGCCACCCAGGCGTGCCACGGTGTCTTCCATGCGCACGCTGGCTTCCAGGCGAGCGGTGACGATTTTCAGCACGGTGTCGCCCACCGGGTGCCCCAGCGAATCGTTGATGTGCTTGAAGTGGTCCAGGTCGAGGAACAGCAGCGCGCCGCGCAGGTTGTGGCGCTTGAGCAGGGCGATCTGCTGGCTCAGGCGGTCCATCAGCAGGGCGCGGTTGGGCAGGTTGGTCAGCGGGTCGTGGTAGGCCAGGTGGCGGATCTGCGCCTGGGCATTTTTCAGCAGGCTCACATCGCGGGCGGTCAGCAGCAGGCAGGGCATTTCGTTGAGGGTGATCGGCTCCACCGACACCTCCACTGCCAGCAACTCGCCACGCTTGTTGTGCCAGAGCATTTCCAGATGGTGGATGCGCCCCTTGATCTGCAACTCGGCCAGCAGTGCAGCGCGCTGGTTTTCATCGGCCCAGATGCCGATCTGGTACAGGGTGAGGCCGATGGCTTCTTCGGCGCGATAACCGGTCAACCGGCAGAACCCGTCATTGACCTCCACGTACCGGCCGGTATCGCGCTCGGTGATGGAGATGGCGTCGGGGCTGGAATGGAAGGCCTTGGCGAACTTCTCTTCGCTGGCCTTCAGCGCCGCTTCCGAACGCTGTTGCTGGGTAATATCGCGCAAGGTGGTGACGATGCACGGTTGGTCGCCGACCTTGATCAGCCGGCTGGAAATCACACAGGTCAGGCTCTGGCCGTTCTTGTGGTGCACCACAATCGCCACATTGCTCAACGATTGCTCGCGAATCACCCGCTCAATGCGTTGCAGGCGCTTGCTCGAATCGTCCCACAGGCCGATCTGCTCGGCGCTCTTGTCGATGACCTCGGCGGCCGTCCAGCCAAACGTCTGGGTAAAGGCCGGGTTGATCTCGATGAACTCGCCGCTGTCCAGGCACGTGACGCAGATGGGGTCGGGACTGGCCTGGAACAGGCTGGCGAACTTTTCTTCGGAGGCGGTCAGGCGTTGCTCGCGCTCCACCTGGTCAGTGATGTCCAGCAAGGTGCCGGCCATGCGCAGCGGCTTGCCAGCGTCGTCGCGATACAGGCGGGCGCGGCTTTCCAGGTAGCGCGGGCTGCCGTCCTCCATCAACACGCGATAGGTCAGTTGATAGTTACCCTCCGGGCCTTCGCGCAGGCTGCGGTAGGCGTTGCGCATGCCCTCGCGGTCTTCATCGGACATGCCCTCGAAAAACGCCTCGAAGGATTCATGGAAGGGTTCGGGTGGCAGGCCGTGCAATTGGGCGGCGCGGGCCGAGCCGTAGAGCATGCCGGTAGGGATGTGCCAGTCCCAGGTGCCCAACTGCGCCGAGTCCAGGGCCAAGTCGAGACGTTCCTGGCTGTCCTTGAGGGCCTGCTCGGCGTTTTTGCGCTCGGTGGTGTCGAGGAAGGTGCTGATGAGGTAGGCCTCGCCCTCTAGCTCGACCTTCTGCGCGCTGAGGGTGCCGTCATGGATCTGGCCGTTGCTGGCGCAAAACTGCACCTCCATGGTGATCGGCTCGCCCTTGCGCTGGGTGGCCTTGACCAGCAGCGCACGCTGGTCGGGGTGGCGCCACAGGCCCAGGTCCAGGGTGGTACGGCCGATGACGTCGGCGACTGGCCAGCCGAACAGCATCTCGAAATACTGGTTCGCCTCGCTGATCAGGCCGTCGGACTGGCGGGTGAGCAGTACCATGTTCGGGCACAGGTGAAACAGCGTGGCGAAGCGTTTTTCGGAGTGGCCAAGGGCGTTTTCCCGTTCGCGCTGGTGGGTGATTTCGCGGATCACCCCGATCATCCGGCGTCGGCCGTTTTTATCCGGCGCCAGGCTGCCGTTGATTTCCAGCCAATGCAGGCTGCCATCGGGCCATTGGATGCGATGGTGCATGGCCTGCTCGAACGGCTCGCCGGCCAGCACCGCGTGAAAGGCCCGCACCACGCGGGCACTGTCTTCGGGGGCGAGCAGGTCGAGGTAGTCCAGGTCCTTGGGCAGCGGCTGGCGGGGGTCGAAGCCGAACAGCGCCTGGGTGCCCCGCGACCAGCTGATGCGCCCGGTGTCGATTTCCCAGCACCATGCACCCAGCCGGGCAGCGTTCAGGGCTGCCAGCAGCTGTGGGGCGCTGTCCCAGCTCTGTTCCGCCTCTTGAGGGTCAAGGGCGTAGATGCGGGGCAGGGGTGGCACGGAATCGACGGGGTTGCGCATTATCAAAGGGCCTTCGCTCAATGGGCGTTCGGCGCGGGTTGGTTCAGGCCTATAGGCCGCACAGCTTCATGCCGGTATCCCTGGCAGATCGACCTGTGCATCCAATAGGCTCATGAAAGCCCGCGCAGCGTTCGACAGCGTCCTTTCGGTGTGCACGATATAGCCTAGCTGGCGACTGAGCTGTATGCCCGGCAAAGCGATGCTTGCCACCTGATCATCGAGCATGGTGCGCGGCAACACGCTCCAGGCCAGGCCGATGGACACCATCATCTTGATAGTTTCCAGGTAGTTAGTGCTCATCGCGATGTTCGGCGTGAGGCCCTGGGCTTCGAACAGCCGGCTGACAATATGGTGGGTAAAGGTGTTGCCACCGGGGAAAACTGCCGGGTGCTTGGCGATATCCGCCAGGCTGACGGTGCCGTTGCTGGTGAGGCTGTGTTCCGGCGCGACCACGAAATCCAGTGGGTCATCCCACACCGGGGTGGCGCTGACGAGGTTGTGCGGGTCGGGCGCCAGGGTGATCACCGCCACTTCGGCGCGGCCGTGGAGGATTTCTTCGTAGGCCACTTCAGAATCGAGGAACTGGATATCCAGCGCCACGTTGGGGTACTCCCGGGTAAAGGTGCGCAGCACCGGGGGCAGGCGGTGCAGGCCAATATGGTGGCTGGTGGCCAGAGTCAGCCGCCCGCTGACTTCACCGGTGAGGTTGGTGAGGGCGCGGCGGGTGTCATCCAGCACGTTGAGGATCTGATAGGCCCTGGGCAGCAAGGCCCGTCCGGCCTCGGTCAGCCCGACTTCACGGCCCAGGCGATCGAACAAACGCACCTTCAGTTGTTGCTCAAGGCCGGCAATGCGTTTGCTGACCGCCGGTTGGGTCAGGTGCAAGCGCTCACCGGCGCCGGAGAAACTGCCGGTCTCGGCGATGGCAATAAAGGCGTTGAGGTTGGCCAAGTCCATTGTGGTATTCCAGTTGGTAATCCAAAGCATAAAAAATATGAATTTGAGTTATTTAATGTAGCGCCATACCATCAGCCTCACAAGCCAAAGGGTTATTGAAAAGCCCGGCGTATGAAACACCGCTGATGAGGACCGACTGATGGCCGGCAAAACGCTTTACGACAAGCTTTGGGATTCCCATGAAGTGAAACGGCGCGACGATGGTTCGTCGCTGATCTATATCGACCGTCACATCATCCATGAAGTGACCTCGCCCCAAGCGTTCGAAGGCCTGCGGCTGGCCGGGCGCAAGCCTTGGCGCGTCGACTCCATCATTGCCACCCCGGACCACAACGTACCGACCACCCCCGAGCGCAAAGGTGGCATCGACGCCATCGCCGACCAGGTGTCGCGCTTGCAGGTGCAGACCCTCGACGACTATTGCGACGAATATGGCATCACCGAATTCAAGATGAATGACGTGCGTCAAGGGATCGTTCACGTGATCGGCCCGGAGCAGGGCGCCACCTTGCCAGGCATGACCGTGGTCTGCGGCGACTCCCACACCTCCACCCACGGTGCGTTTGGCGCACTGGCCCATGGCATCGGCACCTCCGAGGTGGAACATGTGTTCGCCACCCAGTGCCTGGTCGCCAAAAAGATGAAGAACATGTTGGTCAAGGTCGAGGGCACCTTGCCGTTCGGCGTGACCGCCAAGGACATCGTCCTCGCCGTGATCGGCAAGATCGGCACCGCCGGCGGTAACGGCCACGCCATCGAGTTCGCCGGCAGCGCCATCCGCGACCTGTCTATCGAAGGCCGCATGACCATCTGCAACATGTCCATCGAAGCCGGTGCCCGCGTGGGCATGGTGGCAGCGGACGAAAAGACCGTTGAATACGTAAAAGGTCGTCCATTTGCACCCGCGGGTGCTGACTGGGACGCTGCCGTTGAAGCCTGGAAAGACCTGGTCTCCGACGCCGATGCGGTGTTCGACACCGTGGTTGAACTCGACGCTGCCCAGATCAAGCCGCAAGTCAGCTGGGGCACCTCGCCGGAAATGGTCTTGGCCGTCGACCAGAACGTGCCGGACCCGGCTAAAGAAGCCGATTTGGTCAAGCGTGGTTCTATCGAGCGCGCCTTGAAGTACATGGGTTTGCAGGCCAACCAGGCCATCACCGACATTCAGTTGGATCGCGTATTTATCGGTTCCTGCACCAACTCGCGGATCGAAGACCTGCGCGCCGCAGCCGTCATCGCCAAGGGCCGCAAGGTGGCCTCGACCATCAAGCAAGCCATCGTGGTGCCGGGCTCAGGCCTGGTGAAGGCGCAAGCCGAAGCCGAAGGCCTGGACAAGATTTTCCTCGAGGCCGGTTTTGAATGGCGCGAGCCAGGCTGCTCGATGTGCCTGGCGATGAACCCGGACCGTTTGGAGTCGGGCGAGCATTGCGCGTCTACCTCCAACCGTAACTTCGAAGGCCGCCAGGGTGCCGGTGGGCGTACTCACCTGGTCAGCCCGGCCATGGCCGCTGCTGCTGCCGTCAACGGTCGTTTCATCGACGTTCGCGAATTGATCTGAGGAATACCCGATGCGTGCTTTTACCCAACACACCGGCCTTGTCGCTCCTTTGGACCGTGCCAACGTCGACACCGACCAGATCATCCCCAAGCAGTTCTTGAAGTCGATCAAACGCACCGGTTTCGGCCCTAACCTGTTCGACGAGTGGCGTTACCTGGACGTGGGCTACGCCTACCAGGACAACTCCAAGCGCCCGCTGAACAAGGACTTCGTGCTCAACGCCGAGCGTTACCAAGGCGCCAGCGTGCTGCTGGCCCGCGAGAACTTCGGTTGCGGTTCCAGCCGTGAACACGCGCCATGGGCCCTGGAAGAATATGGCTTTCGCAGCATCATCGCGCCGAGTTATGCCGACATCTTCTTCAACAACAGCTTCAAGAACGGCTTGCTGCCGATCATCCTGAGCGATGCCGAAGTGGATGAGCTGTTCAAGCAAGTGGAAGCCGAGGAGGGCTACCAGCTCACCGTCGACCTGGCCGCGCAAACCGTGACCCGTCCGGATGGCAAGGTGTATCACTTTGAAGTGGATGCTTTCCGCAAGCACTGCCTGCTCAATGGCCTGGACGACATCGGCCTGACCTTGCAGGACGGCGATGCGATTGCCGCGTTTGAGGCCAGGCACCGGGCGAGCCAGCCCTGGTTGTTTCGCGATGCCTGATTGGCGGTAGACCGTGCGGGCCCCATCGCGGGCAAGCCCGGCTCCCACATTGGAATGCATTCCAACTGTGGGAGCTGGCTTGCCTGCGATAGCGCCCGTACCAACACCCCAAAACCCAAGGAAAACCACCATGACCGGCACCGCCCACACCCAAGTCGTGCAAAAACAATTCGGCGAGCAAGCCTCCGCCTACCTGAGCAGTGCCGTGCACGCCCAAGGCACCGAATTTGCTCTGCTGCAGGCCGAACTGGCCGGGCAGGGCAGTGCGCGACTGCTGGATTTGGGGTGTGGTGCCGGTCATGTCAGCTTCCACGTGGCGCCGCTGGTCAACGAAGTGGTGGCCTACGACCTGTCCCAGCAGATGCTCGACGTGGTCGCAGCTGCTGCGAAGGACCGTAACCTGGGCAACATCCGCACCGTGCACGGCGCCGCCGAGCGTTTGCCGTTCGCCGATGCTGAGTTCGACTTCGTGTTCAGCCGTTACTCGGCCCACCACTGGAGCGACCTCGGCCTGGCCCTGCGCGAAGTGCGCCGGGTGCTGAAGCCGGGCGGCGTGGCGGCCTTTGTCGACGTCTTGTCACCGGGCAGCCCGCTGTTGGACACTTACCTGCAAACCGTCGAAGTGCTGCGCGACACCAGCCACGTGCGCGACTACAGCGCCGCCGAGTGGATGCAGCAGCTCAGCGAGTCCGGCCTGCATGTGCGCAACAGCAGCCGCCAGCGCTTGCGCCTGGAATACACCTCGTGGGTCGAGCGCATGCGCACGCCAGAGGTGCTGCGCGCAGCCATCCTTGAGCTGCAACAGGCGATGGGTCAGGAAGTGCGTGATTACTACGACATTCAAGCCGACGGCACCTTCAGTACCGACGTGCTGGTGGTCTTTGCCGAACGCTGATTGATTTTTCCCGACCTGCCCGCGGGCAGGTCGCTTGATGAAATGAGGAACCCATGAGCAAGCAGATTCTGATTCTCCCTGGCGACGGTATTGGTCCGGAAATCATGGCCGAAGCGGTCAAAGTCCTGGAACTCGCCAACAGCAAGTACAGCCTGGGCTTCGAACTGAGCCACGACGTGATCGGCGGCGCCGCCATCGACAAGCACGGCGTACCGCTGGCCGATGAGACCCTGGACCGTGCCCGTGCGGCCGACGCCGTACTGCTCGGCGCCGTGGGTGGCCCGAAATGGGACAAGATCGAGCGCGACATTCGCCCTGAGCGCGGCCTGCTGAAGATCCGTGCGCAATTGGGCCTGTTCGGCAACCTGCGCCCGGCGATCCTCTACCCGCAACTGGCTGACGCCTCGAGCCTCAAGCCGGAAGTGGTCGCGGGCCTGGACATCCTGATCGTGCGCGAGCTGACCGGCGGTATCTACTTCGGCTCGCCACGCGGCGTGCGCGAGCTGGAAAACGGCGAGCGCCAGGCCTACGACACCCTGCCGTACAGCGAGAGCGAAATCCGCCGTATCGCTCGTGTCGGCTTCGACATGGCCCGCGTGCGTGGCAAGAAGGTCTGCTCGGTCGACAAGGCCAACGTGTTGGCCTCCAGCCAGCTGTGGCGTGAAATCGTCGAAGAAGTGGCCAAGGACTACCCGGATGTCGAACTGAGCCACATGTACGTCGACAACGCCGCCATGCAACTGGTGCGCGCACCCAAGCAGTTCGACGTGATCGTCACCGACAACCTGTTCGGCGACATACTGTCCGACCAGGCCTCGATGCTCACCGGTTCCATCGGCATGCTGCCGTCGGCGTCCCTGGACACCAACAACAAGGGCATGTACGAGCCTTGCCACGGTTCTGCACCGGACATCGCAGGACAAGGCATTGCCAACCCGCTGGCGACCATTCTGTCGGTGTCGATGATGCTGCGTTACAGCTTCAACCTGAGTGAAGCGGCCGACGCCATCGAGAAGGCCGTGAGCCTGGTGCTGGACCAGGGTTTGCGCACCGGCGACATCTGGTCGCAGGGTTGCACCAAGGTTGGGACGCAAGAAATGGGCGACGCAGTAGTCGCCGCGCTGCGGAATCTGTAATCTCTCGGGCCCCCTTGCAGAAGTTTGCTGCAGGCGGCCCACTTTTTAACAAGGTGTAGTTGCGATGAAACGTGTAGGTCTGATCGGTTGGCGCGGTATGGTCGGTTCCGTGCTCATGCAGCGGATGCTGGAAGAGCAGGATTTCGATCTTATTGAGCCGGTGTTTTTCACCACTTCGAACGTGGGTGGCCAAGGGCCGTCCGTGGGCAAGGATATTGCCCCGCTCAAGGACGCCTACAGCATTGAAGAGCTGAAAACCCTCGACGTGATTGTGACCTGCCAGGGTGGCGACTACACCAGCGAAGTCTTCCCCAAGCTGCGCGAAGCTGGTTGGCAGGGTTACTGGATCGACGCCGCGTCAAGCCTGCGCATGCAGGACGACGCCGTGATCATCCTCGACCCGGTGAACCGCAAGGTCATCGACCAGCAGCTGGATGCGGGCACCAAGAACTACGTCGGCGGCAACTGCACCGTCAGCCTGATGCTGATGGGCCTGGGTGGTCTGTTCGAAGCTGGCCTGGTCGAGTGGATGAGCGCCATGACTTATCAGGCGGCCTCCGGTGCCGGTGCGCAGAACATGCGTGAACTGATCAAGCAGATGGGCGCGACCCACGCCGCCGTGGCCGATCAACTGGCCGACCCGGCCAGCGCGATCCTCGACATCGACCGCCGTGTGGCCGAAGCCATGCGCAGCGATGCGTACCCGACCGAGAACTTCGGCGTGCCATTGGCCGGTAGCCTGATCCCGTGGATCGACAAGGAACTGCCGAACGGCCAGAGCCGTGAAGAGTGGAAGGCCCAGGCCGAGACCAACAAGATCCTCGGCCGCTTCAAGAACCCGATCCCGGTGGATGGCATCTGCGTGCGTATCGGCGCGATGCGCTGCCACAGCCAGGCGCTGACCATCAAGCTGAACAAAGACGTGCCGATCGCCGATATCGAAGCGTTGATCAGCCAGCACAACCCATGGGTCAAGCTGGTGCCGAACAACCGCGACATCAGCATGCAGGAGCTGAGCCCGACCAAGGTCACCGGCACCCTGAACGTACCGGTGGGCCGCCTGCGCAAGCTGAACATGGGCACCCAGTACCTGGGCGCGTTCACCGTTGGCGACCAACTGCTGTGGGGCGCGGCCGAACCGCTGCGCCGCATGCTGCGGATCTTGCTGGAGCGTTGATCGCGTAAGGCAATCAGAGAAACCCGCGACTGGTGACAGACGCGGGTTTTTTGTTGTTCTTGAGGCGCTATCGCAGGCAAGCCAGCTCCCACATTTCGATTTGTGAGCACGGTCAAATGTGGGAGCTGGCTTGCCTGCGATGGGGCCATCAGCTTCACCACAAAAACTGGCCCAATTACCCCACCACCCGGTAAAGTGCCGCTCCCCCCGCAATGCCCGAGGCAGCCCCCATGACCCAGACCTTTGATATCGCCGTGATTGGCGCCACCGGCACTGTCGGTGAAACCCTGGTGCAGATCCTCGAAGAACTGGACTTCCCGGTGGGCGCCCTGCATTTGCTGGCTGGCAGCAACTCGGCGGGTGCGTCGGTGCCGTTTCGCGGCAAGAACGTGCGGGTCAAGGAAGTCGACGAGTTCGACTTCAGCAAGGTGCAGCTGGCGTTCTTTGCCGCGGGCCCGGCCGTGACCTTGAGCTTCGCCCCGCGCGCAACGGCGGCGGGTTGCTCGGTGATCGACCTGTCTGGCGCCTTGCCGGGTGACCAGGCACCCCAAGTCGTGCCGGAAGCCAATGCCCACGTACTTGATGGTCTGAAGAAGCCGTTTCAGCTCGGCAGCCCAAGCCCATCGGCCACCAATCTGGCGGTGGTGCTGGCGCCATTGCGCAGCTTGCTGGACATCCAGCGTGTCAGTGTCACTGCCAACCTTGCAATCTCTGCCCAAGGCCGCGAAGCCGTCAGCGAGTTGGCTCGTCAAACGGCCGAGCTGTTGAACGTACGCCCGATGGAACCTCAGTTTTTTGATCGCCAGGTAGCCTTCAACCTGCTGGCCCAGGTCGGCAAGTCAGATGCCCAAGGTCATACAGCCCTGGAGAAGCGCCTCGTACACGAGCTGCGCGCCGTGCTGGAAATGCCTTTGCTGAAGATTTCCGCAACCTGCGTTCAAGCCCCGGTGTTTTTTGGCGATAGCCTGACTGTGTCATTGCAATTGGGCGCGCCGGTCGATCTGGCAGCGGTCAACCGCGTGCTTGACGCCGCACCGGGTATCGAGCTGGTCGAGGAGGGGGATTACCCAACGGCCGTGGGCGATGCGGTGGGCCAGGACGTGGTCTACGTGGGCCGGGTTCGCGCAGGTGTGGATGACCCCGCGGAACTAAATCTGTGGCTGACGTCAGATAACGTACGCAAAGGCGCCGCCCTGAATGCGGTACAGCTGGCGCAGTTGTTGATAAAAGGCCTTGTGTAAAAGATACTTGGCGGCAATTTGTAGATTGATTCTAGCCAGGCGCTATGCTTGGCCCCAAGCAGCAAAAGATGCGCGTCGGTGACCTATCGGCTCGCCATGCCTTATGGCAGCGGTTACCAACCTTCTCGCGGGCCGGGGAGTGTTCAAACAAAGGATGAGGCTATGGTTCAAGTTCGCAAACTGGTGTTAGCAATAGCGGCCGCCTCGGCGCTGTCCTCCGGTATGGCGCAGGCGCTGCAGCTGGGGGAGATGACCCTCAAGTCGAAGTTGAACCAGCCGTTGTCGGTGGAAATCGAACTGCTAGATGTCGGTGGCCTCACCGCGTCCGAGATCACGCCGAGCCTGGCGTCGTCCCAGGCGTTTGTGGACGCGGGTGTCGATCGCCAGGCGTTCCTCAATGACCTGACGTTTACCCCCGTCATCAACCCGAACGGCCGCAGTGTGGTGCGTGTCACCTCCAGCAAGCCGCTGCCCGATTCCTACGTGCGTTTCCTGTTGCAGGTGCAATGGCCCAATGGCCGCCTGATGCGCGACTACAGCGTGCTGCTCGACCCGGCCAAGTTTGACCAATCGGCACCTGCACCGACAGCAGCGCCTGCGCCCGTCGTGCGCGCGAACACGCCGGCGAGTACCGCACCTGCTGTCAGCAAACCGGCCCAGCACACCACGACATCACGCGACACCTTGTGGGAAATTGCCGAGAAGAACCGCAATGGCGCGTCGGTGCAGCAAACGATGCTGGCCATCCAGGCGCTTAATCCGGATGCCTTCATCGACGGCAACATCAACCGCCTGAAAACCGGCCAGGTCCTGCGCCTGCCGGATCGTGTGCAAGCCACCAGCCTGCCGCAATCGAAGGCCATTGCCGAGGTGACCGCGCAGAACAATGCCTGGCGCCAGGGCCGTCGCGCGGCGACGAACCCGGTGGCCGGCAAGCAGCAACTGGACGCCACCAAGCGGACCCAGGCGGGCAGTGCGCCATCGACGACCAATGCCCAAGACAATTTGAGCCTGGTCTCGGCCGAGTCCGCCAAAAAAGGCGCGAAGGGCAAGGCGGGTGACAACCGTGCCCTGAGCGACAAGCTGGCGATGACCCAGGAACAACTGGACACCACCCGTCGCGACAACGAAGAACTGAAAAGCCGCGCGGCCGACCTGCAAAGCCAGTTGGACAAGCTGCAAAAGCTGATCCAGCTGAAAAATGATCAGCTGGCGCGCTTGCAGGCCGAAAAAGGCGACCCGGCTGCTGCTCCTGCGACGGCAGCGATGCCGGCTCAGTTGGCCAACGCTCCGGCCGCCGCGGCACCTGCCACGCCTGCGCCTGCGACCCCGGAGGCCGCTGCGCCGGCCCCCGAGCCGATCAAGCCGCAAGCCGCGCCTGCCACGACCGAAGACAAATTCAATGACCTGCTGACCAACCCGATCGTGCTCGGCGTGGTCGGCGGTGCGGCAGGCCTGGTGGTGTTGTTGCTCCTGCTGCTGTGGGCGCGTCATCGCAATGCTCGCCGCGAGGAGGAAAAACACCTGCGCATGGCGCGGGCGCTGGCGGAAGAGCCAGAGTTCACCTCCAACCTTGATCATGACCTGCCACCAGACAGCTTCGAAGGCCTGGAGGTACCTGCTCCCAATGTAAAGCTGGCAGCGGCCCCAACCCCCGCCCCGGTGGTTGAGGAGCCGGTAATCACACCAACCGTGGCCTCCGTGCTCGCACCGTTGGCCGTTGCAGTGGCGCCGATGAATTCCAGCGATGCCCTGGCTCAGGCCCAGTCCCATATCGATCGCGGCCACCTGAACCAGGCCGCCGATGTGCTGGAGCAGGCGATCAAGCACGAGCCAAAGCGCAGCGACCTGCGTTTGAAGCTGATGGAAGTCTACGGTCTGCAAAACGATAAGGACGGTTTCGTGACCCAGGAGCGCCAACTGGTGGCCAATGGTGAAAACCATGCCCAGGTCGAGCAGCTCAAGTCGCGTTTCCCGGCCATGGCCGTGTTGGCGGCCGGTGTCAGCGCCGCGGTTGCCGCCGCTGCACTGGACGCCCAGTACGTCAAGGACCTGCTGGAAGACAAGCCGGCCGCACCGGCACCGACGCCGGCTCCTGAGGCTGATGCGTTCGACACCGACTTCGACCTGAGCCTGGACGACCTGGAGGCCGCTTCCCCGGCTGTGGTCAATCCGGATGATGAGTTGAGCTTTGAGTCGGTGCTGCAACAGCAGACCGAAGCCAAGGCCAGCCCGGACGACCTGTCGGACTTTGACCTGGACCTGCGACTGGACGCGCCGACCTCTGTGCAGTCCGATGACGACTTCCTTTCGGGTCTTGAAGACCAGATGAAGGACGTCCCAGCCGTTGAGCCGCCGACCCTCACACCGGCTGCGCTGGACGATTTCGACCTGCCGGAAGACTTCGACCTGTCCCTGGCCGATGAGCCAGAGACGCCTGCTGCCGCCAAGCCTGATGCATTTGCGTCGGAACTGGATGATGTCAACGCTGAGCTGGATCGCCTGTCCCAGAGCCTGGAGCATCCGCCTATCGAGCCGTCCTTCACTGCTGAAGACGCGGCGCTGGGGGGCGATGAGCCGGAGTTCGATTTCCTCTCCGGCACCGATGAGGTCGCGACCAAGCTGGACCTGGCCCAGGCCTATATCGATATGGGGGATGCCGACGGCGCGCGGGACATCCTCAGCGAAGTGTTGACCGAGGGTGACGAGGCCCAGCGCGGCGAGGCCAAGGAAATGCTCGGCCGACTGGCATAACAGGCCATTGTTGACGCAATGGCGACCTTCGAGTCGCCGTTTTGCATTGTAGGGGCCGGCTTGCCGGCGATAGTCTCGACTCGGTTTGGCTGCAAAGACCGCGTCGCTTGCATCGCAGGCAAGCCAGCTCCCACACAAATCGGCATAATGGCCACCTTTGCGCAACTCATCAGGCTCTCAGTTCTTGGCAAATATAGATAACCCGGCCGCCGAAATGGCGGCCGCAGGCTTTTACCGCATCGCCCTGGGCGTGGAATACAAAGGCTCGCGCTATCGCGGCTGGCAGCGCCAGGCCTCGGGTGTGCCCACGGTGCAGGAAACCCTGGAAAACGCCTTGTCGAAGGTCGCCGACTCGCCCGTCTCGCTGATGTGCGCCGGGCGCACGGACGCCGGCGTTCACGCCTGTGGCCAGGTGGTGCACTTCGATACCCAGGCCGAGCGCTCGATGAAGGCGTGGGTCATGGGCGCTAATATCAATTTGCCCCATGACGTCAGCGTCAGTTGGGCCAAGGTCATGCCTGCGCACTTTCATGCGCGCTTCAAGGCCATCGCCCGGCGTTACCGCTACGTGATCTACAACGATCAGATCCGCCCGGCGCACCTCAACGAAGAAATCACCTGGAACCACCGCCCGTTGGACGCCGACCGCATGGCCGAGGCCGCGCAGTATCTGGTGGGTGTGCATGACTTCAGTGCGTTCCGTGCCGGCCAGTGCCAGGCCAAGTCGCCGATCAAGGAAGTCCACCACCTGCGGGTGACCCGCCACGGCAAGATGATCGTGCTGGATATCCGCGCCGGGGCGTTCCTGCACCATATGGTGCGCAACATCGCGGGTGTACTGATGACCATCGGCACGGGCGAGCGCCCGGTGGAATGGGCCAAGGAAGTGCTGGAAAGCCGGATCCGCCGTACCGGTGGCGTGACGGCTCACCCCTTTGGCCTGTACCTGGTGGACGTGGAGTACCGCGACGAGTTCGAATTGCCGGATCGTTTCATCGGGCCGCACTTCCTCACCGGCTTCAGCGAACTTGGCGGCTGACGCCCGGAAAAGCTTTTGTTACCATCCGGGACTTTATCGGTCCGATGCCTGAGGTTTTTACGACATGTCCGCCGTTCGCAGCAAGATTTGCGGGATTACCCGCATAGAAGACGCGCTGGCGGCAGTCGAGGCGGGGGCGGATGCCATCGGTTTCGTGTTTTATGCCAAGAGCCCGCGCGCGGTGACTGTGTTGCAGGCGCGGGCGATCATCGCGGCACTGCCACCGTTCGTGACCACCGTGGGGTTGTTCGTCAACGCCAGCCGCTGCGAACTCAACGAAACCCTGGATGCCGTGCAACTGGACATGCTGCAGTTTCACGGTGACGAAAGCCCTGACGAATGCGAGAGCTACCAGCGCCCGTACATCAAGGCGTTGCGCGTCAAGGCCGGTGACGATATCGCGGCGGCATGCGCAGCCTACACCGGCGCTCGCGGGATTTTGCTGGACACCTATGTCGAAGGCGTACCCGGCGGTACCGGCGAGGCGTTCGATTGGTCGCTGATTCCCGAGGGGCTGAGCAAGCCGATCATCCTGGCGGGCGGGCTCAACCCCGCGAATGTCGGGGCTGCGATCGAGCAGGTGCACCCGTATGCCGTGGATGTCAGCGGTGGGGTGGAGCAGGGCAAGGGCATCAAGGATCACAGCAAGATTCGCGCATTCATGCAGGCCGTGCGCAACAGCAGTGGCGGGATGTGACGGCTGGCAGTCTGCCGCCGTCCATAACTACCACTGTGTGAAACAGCACCGGTGCCGCCTGCGGGAGGCCCGGAAATGAAGTGGCAACCTTGCACTGGCAGGTTGTCTGGAAGGCTGAGGATATGTGCAGGAAATGGCCGGTCGAACACCTGACCCCGTCCTGCATGCGTCATCGCCACATATGAATTTAGCTCAAGGGCATACGCGGGGCTGTGTTCAAGCCACCGGTACTGGAGAAAGAAAGCATGAGCAACTGGTTAGTAGACAAACTGATCCCTTCGATCATGCGTTCCGAGGTGAAGAAAAGCTCGGTTCCTGAAGGTCTGTGGCACAAGTGCCCATCCTGCGACGCGGTGCTGTACCGCCCGGAGCTGGAAAAGACCCTGGACGTTTGCCCCAAGTGCAACCACCACATGCGTATCGGCGCCCGCGCCCGCATCGACATCTTCCTGGATGCCGAAGGCCGCAACGAGCTGGGTGCTGACCTGGAGCCGGTTGACCGTCTCAAGTTCCGCGACAGCAAGAAGTACAAGGACCGTCTGGTCGGTGCGCAGAAGCAGACCGGCGAGAAAGACGCGCTGATCTCCGTCAGCGGCAAGCTGTTGGGCATGCCCGTCGTCGTTTCGGCGTTCGAGTTCTCGTTCATGGGCGGCTCCATGGGTGCCATCGTCGGCGAGCGCTTTGTGCGCGCTGCCAACTACGCCCTGGAAAACCGTTGCCCGATGATCTGCTTCGCCGCCTCCGGTGGTGCGCGCATGCAGGAAGCCCTGATCTCCCTGATGCAAATGGCCAAGACCTCGGCGGTACTGGCGCGTTTGCGTGAAGAAGGCATTCCGTTCATCTCCGTGCTGACCGACCCGGTCTACGGCGGCGTTTCCGCCAGCCTGGCGATGCTGGGTGACGTGATCGTTGGCGAGCCAAAGGCCCTGATCGGCTTTGCCGGCCCGCGTGTGATCGAGCAGACCGTGCGTGAAAAACTGCCGGAAGGCTTCCAGCGTAGCGAATTCCTGCTGGAGCACGGCGCGATCGACCTGATCATCCCGCGTGGCGAGCTGCGCCCGCGCCTGGGTAACTTGCTGGCACAGATGATGGGCCTGCCGACGCCTGTCTACGTTGCGCCTAAAGTCGAACCCATCGTTGTGCCACCGGTGCCAGCAAACCTATGACCCAACGTACCCTGGGCGAATGGCTCGCCTACCTTGAGCAGTTGCATCCGTCCGCCATCGACATGGGCCTGGAGCGCTCGCAACAGGTAGCGGCCCGCCTCGGGTTGGGCCGCCCGGCACCGCGAGTGATCACGGTGACCGGCACCAACGGCAAAGGCTCTACCTGCGCCTTTGTCGCCGCGCTGCTGCAAGCCCAAGGGCTGAAAGTGGGCGTGTACAATTCCCCGCACCTGCTGCGTTACAACGAGCGGGTGCAGCTCAATGGCGTCGAAGCCACTGACGCGCAACTCTGCGAAGCCTTCGCCGCACTCGATGCCGGGCGTGGCGAGATTTCCCTGACCTACTTCGAAATGGGCACCCTGGCGGCGTTCTGGCTGTTCGAGCGCGCCCAGCTGGATGTGGTCGTGCTGGAAGTTGGCCTGGGCGGGCGCCTGGACACGGTCAATGTGGTGGACGCCGACCTGGCGTTGATCACCAGCATTGGTGTGGATCACGCTGATTACCTGGGCAATACCCGCGAATCCGTGGCCTTTGAAAAGGCCGGGATCTTCCGTCAGGGCAAGCCGGCGCTGTGTGGTGATCTTGACCCGCCGCACACCTTGCTCGACAAGGTGCGCGAACTGGATTGCCCGTTCTTCCTGCGTGGTCGCGAATTCAATCTCGATATTGGTGCTCAATCCTGGCAATGGCGTGGGCGTGATGTGCGCGGCCAGGTTGTCGAGCTACGCGACCTGCCGTTGCTGAACCTGCCGATGGAGAACGCCGCGCTGGCACTGCAGGCTTATCTGCTGCTGGACCTGCCGTGGAATGCCGAGCAGATCGCCGCCACCTTGTTGGCGACTCGCGTGGTGGGGCGTCTGGATCGTCGTGAGTTCGAATGGCAGGGCAAGCGCCTGAACCTGTTGTTGGACGTGGGGCACAACCCCCATGCCGCCGAGTACCTGGCGCAACGCCTGTCCCGCACGCCGCCGGTGGGGCGCCGCCTTGCAGTGTTTGGCTTGCTCGCCGACAAGGACCTGGAGGGCGTGGTCGCGCCTTTGCTGGGCAATGTCCAGGCCTGGGCTGTAGCGCCGCTGGATACGCCGCGCAGCCGCCCGGCCGCCGAGCTGGAAGTGGCGTTGCAGAACCTTGGTGCGCCGGTGGCGTCGTATGCAAGCGTCACCGCGGCGCTTGAAGCGCAGTGTGCGGTGGCAACGGCCGAGGACGAAATCCTGTTGTTCGGATCATTTTATTGTGTTGCCGAGGCGCTTGAGTGGTTGGCCCGGCGCTCCACGGAGGAAGCTGCACATGGCATTACTGGATAGCGCATACAAGCAGCGAATGGTCGGAGCCCTGGTTCTGGTGGCGTTGGCGGTGATTTTTCTGCCGATGCTGTTTTCCCGCCAGGACGAGCAGCGCCAAGTGGTCGTAGAAGCCCCGGCTGCGCCCCAGGCGCCCGCTGTGCCTCAGGTGCAGGTTGAGCCGGTGGTGGTGCCCGAACCTCAGGCGTTGCCGGAAGAAGAGCCGGTGCCGAGCGATGCGGAAGTGGCCGCCCAGCAACCGCCGTCTGCGCCTGTGCAGCCGAGTGTGCCAGTGGTCAAGCCGGCGCCTGCTGCGCCGGTGGCTGCGGCCAAGCCTGTCGCCCCGGCACCTGCACCCAAGCCCGTAGCGCCGCAACCGGCTGCGCCGGGTAAGCCGGATGTGGGTCAGAGCCGCATCGACCCGAATGGCTTGCCGATCAGTTGGTCCATCCAGGTTGCCAGCCTGGGCAACCGTGAAGGTGCCGATGCCTTGCAGAAAAAGCTGCGCAGCCAGGGCTATAACGCTTATATCCGCAGTGCCGATGGCAAGAACCGCGTGTTTATCGGGCCGCTGATCGAGCGTGCCGAGGCGGACCGCCTGCGTGACCTGCTGGATCGCCAGCAGAACCTGAAGGGTTTCGTCACCCGTTTCCAGCCTGAGCGCGGTTAATACCGCCTAATGCAAGCCAAATGTGGGAGCTGGTTTGCCTGCGATGACGGTGGGTCAGTCAACAGTGATGTTGAATGTGCCGGCCCCATCGCAGGCAAGCCAGCTCCCACATTGGTTTTGGGGTGAGGTTGAAATCGGATATTCCAACCCCAACCTATTGATTTGCAAAGCAGCCGTAATCACAGCTTACCGATAGCCCAGCGCTCTGCTAAAATGCGCCGCCTCATCTGTCCATAGGCTGCACTGTGCCATTTACCTGGGTTGATTGGGCGATCGTTGCCATCGTCGCCATCTCCGCTTTGATCAGTCTAAGCCGCGGCTTCGTAAAAGAAGCGCTGTCGTTGCTGACCTGGATCATTGCAGGAGTCGTAGCCTGGATGTTCGGCGGTTCACTGTCGGTCTACCTGGCCGGATACATCGAGACACCTTCGGCTCGCGTCATCGCGGGCTGCGCCATCATGTTCATCGCCACGCTGCTGGTGGGGGCAATGGTCAATTATCTTATTGGCGAGTTGATACGTGTCACCGGCCTCTCCGGGACCGATCGATTTCTCGGCATGGCCTTCGGCGCCGCACGTGGCGGCTTGCTGGTGGTTGTGGCGGTCGGGCTGTTGAGCCTGGGGCCAGTACAGCAGGATTCGTGGTGGCAAGAGTCTGTGCTCGTGCCAAAATTTCTATTGGTTGCAGATTGGTCCAAGAACCTCATATTGGGGTGGAGCAGTCAGTGGCTGGCCAGCGGAATCAGCGTACCCGCTGACCTTCCGTTCAAGGAACACCTCTTACCGGCCAAAACGCCTCAGTAAGTTGTGTTCAGTCAAGATTCATTAAGTAGGGGTTGCGTCGCATGTGTGGCATCGTCGGTATCGTCGGTAAGTCGAACGTCAATCAGGCGCTGTATGACGCGCTAACCGTCCTCCAGCACCGCGGCCAGGACGCTGCCGGTATTGTGACCAGCCACGACGGCCGGTTATTCCTGCGCAAGGACAATGGCCTGGTTCGTGACGTGTTCCATCAGCGTCACATGCAGCGCCTGGTCGGGCACATGGGCATTGGCCATGTGCGTTATCCGACTGCCGGTAGCTCGACTTCGGCCGAAGCTCAACCGTTTTACGTCAACTCGCCTTACGGCATCACCCTGGCGCACAACGGTAACCTGACCAACGTTGAACAGCTGGCCAAGGAGATTTACGAATCTGACCTGCGCCACGTCAATACCAGCTCCGACTCGGAAGTGCTGCTCAACGTGTTCGCCCACGAGCTGGCCCAGCGCGGCAAGCTGCAGCCGACCGAAGAAGACGTGTTTGCCGCCGTGACCGACGTGCACAACCGTTGCGTCGGTGGCTACGCCGTCGTGGCCATGGTCACCGGTTATGGCATCGTCGGTTTCCGTGATCCCCACGGCATCCGCCCGATCGTGTTCGGCCAGCGTCACACCGACGAAGGCGTCGAGTACATGATCGCTTCCGAAAGCGTGTCCCTGGACGTGCTGGGTTTCACCCTGATTCGCGACCTCGCGCCGGGCGAAGCGGTGTACATCACCGAAGACGGCAAGCTGCACACCCGTCAATGCGCCGTGGCGCCGAAACTCACCCCGTGCATCTTCGAACACGTCTACCTGGCGCGTCCGGATTCGATCATTGACGGCGTTTCGGTCTACAAAGCGCGCCTGCGCATGGGCGAGAAGCTGGCCGAGAAGATCCTGCGCGAGCGCCCTGAACACGACATCGACGTGGTGATCCCGATTCCGGACACCAGCCGTACCGCTGCGCTGGAGCTGGCCAACCACTTGGGCGTCAAGTTCCGCGAAGGCTTCGTGAAGAACCGCTACATCGGCCGTACCTTCATCATGCCGGGCCAGGCAGCGCGCAAGAAGTCGGTGCGTCAGAAGCTCAACGCCATCGAGCTGGAATTCCGCGGCAAGAACGTGATGCTGGTGGATGACTCCATCGTACGCGGCACCACCTGCAAGCAGATCATCCAGATGGCCCGCGAAGCCGGTGCGAAGAACGTGTACTTCTGTTCCGCAGCGCCAGCCGTGCGTTACCCGAACGTTTACGGCATCGACATGCCGAGCGCCCACGAGCTGATCGCTCACAACCGTTCGACCCAGGACGTGGCTGACCTGATCGGCGCCGACTGGCTGATCTACCAGGACCTGCCGGACCTGATCGAAGCGGTCGGCGGTGGCAAGATCAAGATCGAGCAGTTCGACTGCGCCGTGTTCGACGGCAAGTACGTGACCGGTGACGTCGACGAGGCTTACCTGAACAAGATCGAGCAGGCGCGTAACGACTCCTCGAAGATCAAGACCCAGGCGGTCAGCGCGATCATCGATCTGTACAACAACTGAGTAAACACCGGCCCTGAGGGGCCGGTTTTGTATCTTAAATAAAGAATTGAGTAAGGAGTGGCAGCATGAGTCAGGAATGGGATGCCGGTCGGTTGGACAGCGACCTCGATGGCGTAGCTTTCGATACCCTGGCTGTGCGCGCTGGCCAGCACCGCACCCCGGAAGGTGAGCACGGTGATCCGATGTTCTTCACCTCCAGCTATGTGTTCCGCACCGCGGCCGATGCGGCTGCGCGGTTTGCCGGTGAAGTGCCGGGCAACGTCTATTCGCGCTACACCAACCCGACCGTGCGTGCGTTCGAAGAGCGTATCGCGGCGCTGGAAGGGGCTGAGCAGGCGGTTGCCACGGCAACCGGCATGGCAGCGATCCTGGCAGTGGTAATGAGCCTGTGCAGCGCGGGCGACCATGTGTTGGTGTCGCGCAGCGTGTTCGGCTCGACCATCAGCCTGTTCGAAAAGTATTTCAAGCGCTTCGGTATCGAAGTGGACTACGTGCCCCTGGCGGACTTGTCTGGCTGGGATAAGGCGATCAAGGCCAATACCAAGCTGCTGTTCGTCGAGTCGCCGTCCAACCCGCTGGCTGAACTGGTAGATATTGCCGCGTTGTCCGAAGTGGCTCACGCCAAGGGCGCGATGCTGGTGGTCGACAACTGCTTCTGCACGCCTGCGCTGCAACAGCCGTTGAAGCTGGGCGCGGACATCGTCGTGCACTCGGCCACCAAGTTCATCGACGGCCAGGGTCGTTGCATGGGCGGTGTGGTGGCCGGTCGCAGCGAGCAGATGAAAGAAGTCGTCGGCTTCCTGCGTACCGCTGGCCCGACCTTGAGCCCGTTCAACGCTTGGATCTTCCTCAAGGGCCTGGAAACCCTCAACCTGCGGATGAAGGCCCATTGCGCCAACGCCCAGGCGCTGGCCGAGTGGCTGGAGCAGCAGGACGGTATCGAGAAGGTGCATTACGCCGGCCTCAAGAGCCACCCGCAGCACGAGTTGGCCCAGCGCCAGCAGCGTGGCTTCGGTGCGGTGGTGAGCTTTGAAGTGAAGGGCGGCAAAGAGGGCGCCTGGCGCTTTATCGACGCCACGCGGCTGATCTCCATCACCGCCAACCTGGGTGACAGCAAGACCACTATCACTCATCCGAGCACCACGTCCCACGGGCGTCTGGCGCCGGCGGAGCGTGAAGCGGCCGGTATCCGCGACAGTCTGATCCGCATCGCGGTCGGCCTGGAAGATGTGGTCGACCTGCAGGCTGACCTGGCTCGCGGGCTGGCAGCCTTGTGATCGAGTGGTCCATGGAAGCAGCGACGGCCAGTAACGGCCGTGTAGCGTTGGTGACAGGCGCCGCGCGGGGCATTGGCCTCGGTATCGCGGCGTGGCTGATCAGCGAAGGCTGGCAGGTGGTGTTGACCGACCTGGACCGCGAGCGCGGTGCCAAGGTGTCCAAGGTACTGGGCGACAACGCCTGGTTTATCACCATGGACGTGGCTGACGAGAAGCAGGTGGCCCAGGGCGTTGCCGAGGTGCTCGGCCAGTTCGGGCGCCTGGATGCGTTGGTGTGCAACGCTGCAGTGGCTGACCCGCACAACATCACCCTGGAAAGCCTCGACCTGGCTTACTGGAACCGGGTGCTGGCGGTGAACCTGAGCGGGCCGATGCTGCTGGCCAAGCACTGTGCGCCGTACCTGCGTGCTCACGGCGGGGCGATCGTCAACCTGGCCTCGACCCGCGCCCGTCAATCGGAACCGGACAGCGAAGCCTATGCGGCGAGCAAGGGTGGCTTGCTGGCCCTGACTCACGCACTGGCCATGAGCCTGGGGCCGGAAGTGCGGGTCAATGCCGTCAGCCCGGGCTGGATCGACGCGCGTGACCCGGCTGCACGCCGTGCCGAGCCGTTGAGCGATGCTGATCATGCTCAGCATCCGGCGGGCAGGGTAGGCACGGTGGAAGATGTTGCTGCGATGGTCGCGTGGCTGTTGTCGCGTCAGGCAGGCTTTGTCACCGGGCAAGAGTTTGTGGTGGACGGTGGCATGAGCAAGAAGATGATTTACAGCGAGTGAGGCGGGTGGCCGTCTTGAAGTAATTTTGTCTTTTTTAGAAAAACTTCAAGCAGGGTATTGACTTAGGTCCGTTACCTGCGTAAATTTCGCGGCCTCAACGAAGCAAAGGGTGATTAGCTCAGCTGGGAGAGCATCTGCCTTACAAGCAGAGGGTCGGCGGTTCGATCCCGTCATCACCCACCACTTCTTGAGAGTTTTGCCCCAGGGCAAGACGCAACGTTAAAGGTTGCACCGACGCGCAGCGGTAGTTCAGTCGGTTAGAATACCGGCCTGTCACGCCGGGGGTCGCGGGTTCGAGTCCCGTCCGCTGCGCCATATTTTCCAGGTTCGACTCGTCGGGCTTGAGATTGAACAGTCAAGGCTGATTGATCAGATGTTTAAAGACGGTTGAGCGGTTTCGCTCAGTCAGTCAAGCGATACGCAGCGGTAGTTCAGTCGGTTAGAATACCGGCCTGTCACGCCGGGGGTCGCGGGTTCGAGTCCCGTCCGCTGCGCCATATCTGCATCAAGGCCCACTGAACGCCTTGAAGCACAAAGCAAGCCTCTGGCTACTTTGATCCGATAGCAAAGACCCTGGTCGAAAGACCGGGGTTTTTTGTTTCTGCGATTTGATAAATACGGTCTGTAGGAGCCCGCTTGCGGGCGATGGCGATTTCATGGATGCCATCGCCCGCAAGCGGGCTCCTACAGGGTTGAGTTAGAAACCTAACTTGTCGCGCAGGCCGTAATACCAGGCACCCATGGCGGCAAACGGTGTGCGCAAGAGTTGCCCGCCCGGGAAGGGGTAGTGCGGCAGGTCGGCAAACGCATCAAAACGCTCTGCCTGGCCTCTGAGCGCTTCGGCCAGTACCTTGCCTGCCAGGTGCGTGTACGTCACGCCATGGCCGCTGCAGCCCTGCGAGTAGTAGATGTTGTCGCCCAGGCGACCCACTTGCGGCAAGCGCGACAGGGTCAGCAGGAAGTTGCCGGTCCAGGCGTAGTCAATCTTCACATCCTTGAGCTGCGGGAACGCCTTGAGCATCTTCGGACGAATGATCGCTTCGATGTTGGCCGGGTCGCGCGCGCCATACACCACACCGCCGCCGAAGATCAGGCGCTTGTCGCGGGTGAGTCGGTAGTAATCGAGCAGGTAGTTGCAGTCTTCGACGCAGTAATCCTGCGGCAGCAGCGTTTTAGCCAGCTCATCACCCAGCGGCGCGGTGGTGATGACTTGCGTGCCGCAGGGCATGGACTTGGCCGCCAGCTCCGGCACCAGGTTCCCGAGATACGCGTTGCCCGCGACGATGATGAACTTGGCTCTGACCTTGCCTTCTGCGGTGTGCACCACAGGGTTCGCGCCGCGCTCGATGCGCACCGCTGCCGATTGCTCGTAGATGGTGCCGCCCAGGGATTCAACGGCCGCCGCTTCGCCGAGTGCCAGGTTGAGTGGGTGGATATGGCCGCCGCTCATGTCCAGCAGGCCGCCGACATAGTTGTCGCACGCCACCACTTCGCGGATACGGCGTTCGTCCAGCAGCTCCAGTTGTGTGTGCCCGTAGCGCTCCCACAGGCGCTTCTGCGACTCCAGGTGGCCCATGTGCTTGCTGTTGAGGGCGGCGAACACGCCGCCATCCTTCAGGTCGCACTGGATCTGATACTTGGCGACCCGCTCGCGAATGATCTTGCCGCCTTCAAACGCCATCTGCCCCAGCAGTTGCGCCTGCTTCGGGCCGACGCTGCGCTCGATCACGTCGATATCGCGGCTGTAGCTGTTGACGATCTGCCCGCCATTGCGGCCCGAAGCGCCAAACCCCACCTTGGCGGCTTCCAGTACCGTGACGCGAAAACCGTTCTCCAGCAGGAACAGCGCGCTGGAGAGGCCGGTGTAGCCGGCGCCAATCACGCACACATCGGTTTCGACGTCCCCTTGCAGCATTGGGCGAGGCGGGACCGCATTGGCGGACGCGGCGTAATACGACTGGGGGTAGGGGGTGTTCGCCATCCTGGAACCTCTGTTTTATATTTTTTACGAGTGCCCAGATCCTACCTGAGTTGAAAATTGCCTGCCAGCCACCCGAAAACCACAGGTGTGCCCTACGCAAATAAAAAATTCGCATATTCATAGGGTTAGCTGCAAAAAAGATGTTGACACCCCTTCGGAATTCCGTAGAATGCCGCCTCACAGCAGGCACGTAGCTCAGTTGGTTAGAGCACCACCTTGACATGGTGGGGGTCGTTGGTTCGAGTCCAATCGCGCCTACCAAACAAAATCCGCTCTGCTGGGCGGTCTAGAAGGGCTCACCGAAAGGTGAGCCCTTTTTTGTTGCCTGTGATTTGGCCAAGCGGCTCCCTTGGCCTTAATCACCAATATCGGTTGCTACAGGAGAGTCAGCAGAAAAGTGTAGCCACCGACAGCAGGCAGATGATTTGCACCACCATTTGGCAGCGTATTTCACCATTCGTTGTCGCCATTCCCATTTGTCCGGCGTACATAGCGGCTACCCTCTTGATCGGCAACAGTGCCGTCGGCGATGCGCGGGAACGCGCAAGGCCTGAATTGAGTATAGGTCTGTAACAGAATTCGTCACTGTTGGGCTGGCACTGTGCCTGCGAGGCGATGGAAGCTCTGTATTTTCACATCTGATCAGTAATACCTAAGTGCCATCATCTATGTACAATCGCCCCCGACCGATAACCGGTCGAGCCAATGACGGCGATAGGGAGTGGTGGTTATGAGCGTTCGGATTGCGTTTGGGGTTGCAGCATTGGTGATGTTGGCAGGTTGTGCCACCAGTCGCTCGGAAGTGGATGTCAATGTTGCACCGCTGAATACCACGCAGGCGGCTGCCGCCAGCAATGGCAAGAAGGTGCTGATCAGCACCGTCGATGATCGTGTCTTCCAGATCTCCCCTCGCAGCCCCGATGTCCCCTCCCTGAAAAACGATGAAGTGACGGACAAGTCGATCACCGAGCGCGCCATTGCGCGCAAGCGCAACAGCTATGGCAAAGGCCTGGGCGATGTGCTGCTGCCGTCGGGGCGCACGGTGTCCCAGTTGGTGAATGAGTCGGTCGCCGCCGCTTACAAGCAGGCCGGCTACCAAGTGGTGACCGAGCCGGGCACCGCCGATGCAACGGCCGTGAAGGTGCACATCGTTGAGTTCTGGTCGTGGTTCACCCCGGGGTTCTTCTACGTCGACGTCAGCAACAAGTCCCACCTGCGCATCGAGACGCCGGGTGCCACTGAGTTGAATGTGGTCACCCGTAAAAACGAAAGCATGCAGGCAGTGACTGAAAACGACTGGAAGAAGATCACCGAGGCCGGTTTGCAGGAAGTGTCGCGCGAAACACTCAAGCAGCTCTGACCTCGAATAAAAAAATGGGTCAACCGAAAGATTGGCCCATTTTTGTTTCTGCCGTATGCCTCGCCTGTCGCTGAAGTCAGTGAGTCTGCGTCACCTTCTTCAAAAACCTCGGCTGATCGGGATTACGCCCGCGCGCCACCGCCAACTGCGCAGCACTCAGATAAAACCCCTGGATCATCGTGAACGGCTCCAGCAACGGGTGCGCCGTCGGTACGCTGGGCAGCAAGCCTTCGCAGACGGTGTCACGCGGGGCCACCACCAGCACCTGGGCGCCGCGGGCGCGCATTTCTTCGGCAAATGCCAGGCTACCCGGCTGCTCCGGGCCCGAGGGGGCGAAGACCAGCACGGGGTAGCCTTCTTCAATGATCTCCATCGGGCCATGACGCACTTCGGCACTGGAAAACGCCTCGGCCTGAATGCCGGAGGTTTCCTTCAACTTGAGCGCGGCTTCTTGCGCGATGGGTAAGGCTGCCCCTCGGCCGATCACGATCATCTTGTCGGCGGTCGCCAATAACGTGTGCAGCGCCGACCAGTCTTCGCTGGCCGCCTGGCGCATTTGCTCCGGCAGCAGATGCAGGGCGCTGGTCAATCCGTTGTCGATGGCCAGCGCGTCGGCCAGGTAGGCCACGGATTGAGCGCCCGCGATCAACATCGCCACATAGCTCTTGGTGGCGGCCACGCTCTGTTCCAGGCCGGCCGGCAACAGCACTTCATGATCGCTCACCGCCGCCAGCGGCGAGGCCGGTGTGTTGACCAGCGCCACCGAACGTGCACCGCGTTGCTGCAGGTAGCGCACGCTGTCGATCAGGTCCGGGCTTTTGCCGGACTGGGAAAAGGCCGCGACCCACGCGTTTTTCAGGCGCAGCGGCGGCTGTTGCAGGCTGACCAGCGACAACGGAATCGACAGGCTAGGCACGCCCACCTGGCTCATCAGGGCGTAGCTGAAATAGGCGGCTGCATGGTCCGAGCTGCCGCGTGCAACGGTGATCATCAGTTCGGGCAGCGCGTGGGCCCATTGCTGGCTCAGCGCACGCACGGCGCTGTCCTCGTCGAGCATGCGTTGCACGATCGCGGGGATGGAAAGGGTTTCACTCAACATGAACGACATGATCAATCTCCAAGGGCGTCAATGGACTCGCCAGCGGCGATCAACTGGTGGGCGATGGCGTTCAACCCGGCGGCGTCCATGGCCATGCTGAAGGCGCCCCAGAGCGGCGCATCGTGGGTGAAAAACGCGGTAGTGAGCGCGGGCGGGAAGGGCACTACGCGTTGGATCAATTGCTCAATCATCGGTGCCAACAGGGACGCCTGGCGATACAGGCCGCCGCCAATCGCGATGCGCTCCACATCCAGCGCTACCGCCAGGTTGGCGACCTGTACGGCACATGCGGCAATGCGCAGCTCAAGGGCTCTGCGCACGTCGGGATTGGCGCTGGCAAACAGATCCAGAGGCTGATGCCCGTTCCCGAGCATTTCGTCAGCCAAGCGGCTCAGCGCATTGCCGGAAAACAGTTCTTCCAGGGGCGCGTTGCCGTTCTGGAAGGTGGCCCATTGCTCAGGATGTGCCGGGTCGATAAAGGGCGAGAGCAGGTAGCCGATTTCCATCGCGGCGCCATTGTGCCCGCGTACCAGCTTGCCATTGGCGATGGCGGCGGCAGAAAGCCCAGTGCCCAGGTTCAAGTAGATCGCGTTGTCGACACCGGCCAACGAACCCCAGCGCACTTCCGCCAGGGCGCCGGCTTTCACATCGTTGTCGAGGGTGACGCACACGTTGCCGAAGGCGCGGGCGATCAATGCCTGTAAGTCGAGCCCCTCGAAGCCTGGTGTGTTGGGCGCCATCAGCAAGGTCGGGCCGCGGACCACGCCGGGGAACACCGCGGCCACGCTCAGCACTTGGGCACTGTCGAATTCCGCCACGCAGTCGCGCGCGGCGTCGAGGATGCGCTGCAAAGCCGGCACGCCAGACAAACCGTCGGCGTGGGTGGCGAGGATCCGCGTATTCATACGCTGGCGAGCGGTGTCGTAGCAGGCCACCTGCGTCTTGGTGCCGCCCACGTCGATCGCCAGCAGCAAGCCTTGCCGGGGCGCCGCAGCGCCCGTTGATTCGATGGTTTCGTGCATTGCATTGATCACTTATTGAAAGGCCACAACCGCTGGACCCGTGCCCAGAACAGGTAGGCCACGCTGCCGGCCAGCACCCACACCAGCGACCATTGGACAGGGTAGGCGCCAGGCGCATTGTGGTTGGACGCCATGTAGATATAGACCCAGCCCAGCAGAGCGATCAGCGCAGGCACTGGGTAGAGCCACATTTTGTAAGGCCGTGCCAGGTGCGGCTTGGTCTTGCGCAGCACCAGCAAGGAGACGATCTGCGCCACCGACTGCACCAGGATCATCACCGCTGTCAGCAGTTGGATCAGCGTGTTCAAGTCAGTCAGCCGGCCGATCATGAAACCCACGGAGGTCAGCAGGCCCATGCTCAAGATGCCCCAGGTGGGGAACTCATGCTTGGGGTGGGTCTTGCTGAAAGCACTGAAGAACACGTTGTCCTTGGCCGCTTCGAAGGGCACGCGGGAGCCGCCGAGCAAGCCGGCGAACACCGAGGCAACGGCGGTGATCAGGATCAGCACGGTAACAATGCCCGCAGCGGTGCTGCCCCAGGTTTCGCTGAGCACCACGGAGGCGACGGATTTGTACGCGGCAGATTCCGGATCCAGCATGCGGTGCCAGTCCACCACGCCCAGCACGCCCACTTGCATCACCAGGTAGATCGTCAGGATGCCGACGATCGACAGGATGATCGACTTGGGAATCACCCGCCCGGGCTGCTCGACTTCACCCGCCAGGTAGGCCGAGGTGTTGTAGCCCAGGTAGTCATAGATGCCGATGGTCAGGCCACCGGCCATGCCGAACCAGAAACCGCTGTCGGCCAGGTTGAACGCGCCTTCCGGGAAAGTGAACGCCAGGTCGGCGTGGAAATTGGACAGCGCGGCAGCGATCAGTGCGCCGATGCTGACCAGCATGATCGCCCACAGCACGATGCTCAATTTGGCGATGGATTCGATTTTGCGCCAAAGCATGACGATGATCAGCCAGATGACGGCCAGACCGATCAGGTTGCCAGCCGTCGGGCTCATGTCGGGCCAGAACCAGGTGAGGTATTGCACGAAGCCGATGATGCCGGTGGACATGATCAGCGGGATAAACAGCATCGCCGTCCACACGAACAGAAATGGCAGCAGCTTGCCGGTGCGTTTGCCAAAGGCTTCGCGCAGGTAAACGTAAGTGCCGCCCGCACCCGGCAGCGACGCACCGAGTTCGGCCCAAACCAGCCCGTCACACAGCGCCAACAGCGCGCCGAGAATCCAGCCCAGGTAGGCCTGGGGCCCACCCATGATCACGATCATGGCCGGGATGGTAATGAAGGGGCCCACGCCGCACATCTGGCTCATGTTCAGGGTGATGGCGGGGAATAGGCCGATTTTGCGTTTGCCGTTGGGCAAATCCGGATCGACGGGTGTCAGCGTGCTCATGGGGACGACCTCTTGTTCGAGTGACAGACGCGTGAGGGCAGATTGCAAAAGGGCCTGCTTGCCATCGAGGGTGCTGTCGACCCGTCATTGTTTTTATGGGGCGTAACCGGCATTCGCAGTGGGTGCGAGAGACCGAGGCGCCTAGAAAACCACAGCAAGAGTATTAATTCAACTTGATTTAATTAATCACCTGCACGGATTATCGGCCCATGAAGAACCTCCCGAACACACGCACCGTCACCACCGGCACCAACGCCGAACACGCCCGTTTGCATAATCGTCGGGTGATTCTCGAAGCCATTCGCCAGAGCGGGCGCCTGACCCGTGCCGACCTCACACGGCTGACCTCGCTCACTGCGCAGACGATTTCCAACATCGTCACCGAGTTGCAGGAGGAGGGCGTGTTGCTGGCCCACGCGGCCGAGAAGGGTGGGCGAGGCCAGCCGCCGGTACCGCTGTCGTTGAACCCTGAGGGCGGCTATTCCATTGGGTTTCATATCGAGCAGCACCGCATCATCGGGGTATTACTAAACCTGCTCGGTGAGACGGTGGCTCAAGTCACCCTGACGGTCAGCTATCCCACTTTCGAGCAGGCGTTGCCGCTGATCCTGGACCATGTGAAAGGGTTTCGGCAGCAACGACCGGGGGCGCGTTTTCTGGGGGTGGGCATTGCGTTGCCCGGGCCTTTCAGCGTCGAGGGCATGACGGCCGTGGGGCCAACGGCGATGTCCGGCTGGGACGATCCAGGTATCCCGTTGCGCTTGCAGCAAGAGGTCGGCCTGCCGGTGCTGATTGAAAACGACGCCACCGCCGCGACCATGGGCGAGCGCCTGTACGGTATTGCCAGCGACCTGAACAATTTCGTGCATTTGTTCATCGGCAGTGGGCTTGGCGCGGGTCTTTACCTGGGTAACCGTTTGTATTCCGGCCATTGGCACAATGCCGGTGAGATCGGTCACATGACGGTCATCCCGGGGGGCAAGGCGTGTTTTTGCGGCAACCAGGGATGCCTGGAGCGCTACATTTCGATCGCTGCATTGCTCGAGCACCTGGGATATCCCGCCGATCATGACCTCGGCACCTGGGACGCCAACGATCAGGTGCTCAACGCGCGCGTAGAGGGTTGGCTGGATGAGGCGGTGCCAGCGTTGCGCCAAGCGATCAACATTCTTGAGTCGGTGCTCGACCCGCAGACTATCTTGATCAGCGGCTTTCTGCCCGACGCCATTCTGGCGCGCTTGATCACCCGCCTTGAGCCCTTGAGCCGTTCGATCAGCAGCCGTTCGGGCCGTCAGTATTCGCGCATTCAGATGGGCGCGGCGGGGCAGGATGCGGTGGCGCTGGGGGCGGCCGCCCTGATGATCCTGGCCGAGATCAGCCCTGACTATGAGGCGTTGCTCAAGCCGGAGTGAGGAGGGGCGCTCGCGGATGACCTTCAGGCCATCAGCGAGGCTTTTCTTGCAGGCGAATTACTTGGCTTTGGCGCTCTTGATGTCGCTGATCAATTGCTTGGCAATCGCCTGGACCTGCTTCTGGGTCATGGCCGAGGCAATCCCTTCCCAGGCGGACGACGACGTGTCGTAAGTACGTGAGCCGATCGGCGCGCCGGATTTCAGGTCAGAAAAGTCGGCACGTGAGAACACCCAGGCATTCCCCACCAGGGCGCCGGCCACGTAGCGCGAACCCGGTTCGATGTAGCGGAACTTGCTGACGTTGATGCTGATACCGACGCCGTCTGCGGCACCAGTGGTGACCGACGGGCTTTCCGTCAGGTTGAAACCGGCCTGGCGCGCTTCAACCGCAAGTGCGTTGTTCCAGTCACGCTTGAGCAGGTTCCAGTCCGGATTCTGCTCCACCTGGTTTTCGCCTTTGATGCTGACGACGAGGTTCTGCTTGGCAGATTCGGGGATGGCCAGCGCTTCACTACCGCCACTTTTTACCTTGGCGGCGCAACCCCCCAGCATGGACAGGGCTACAGCACACGAGAGAACGATCAGGGCCTTTGGGGCTTTCATTGAATTTCCATATCCACAACAGTTTGGGGAGGGCGCGCCGGTGTCGGCACCGCACCCGAGAATCGGGCGGCGCTACGATGCTCGACCATGCGGTTGTTTGTCCACATCTTGTTACGTTCAGCCCTGCAATCACCCACAAGAATTATTGGTTTGCAGCAACAATTTTTCTTGTTGGACACCCCCGCCCCCAGGCAGCAAAGTTGCCGCCACTGACGCTCGACCTTCAAGGTCAACAATAAAAACCGCGCCGGGCTGCACGCCACTTTCATGCTGTGAACCCTTGGCTCACAACCTGCTATCACGGCGCCGCAGCGCGCATTCAGGACCTCATCGTCATGCAAACTGTTGTGAACCTATGGCCGTTAATCGGCGTACTTGTCATCGTGGTTGGCTTTGTCTTGCGCTTCAATCCGCTGCTGGTGGTCACCGCAGCCGCCATCGCCACCGGGCTGGCAGCGCAGTTTCCGTCGGAGAAAATTCTCGCCAGCATGGGTGAAGGTTTCCTTCAGACCCGCGCCCTGCAACTGATTCTGTTACTGCCCCTGGCGGTCATTGGCCTGCTGGAGCGCCATGGCCTGCGCTTGCATGCGCAAAACTGGATTGCGCGGTTCGAGCGTGCGACCGTCGGGCGCTTGTTGATCATCTACCTGTTTGTACGCGAATCCACCGCGGCCATGGGCTTGACCAGCCTGGGTGGCCACCCGCAAATGGTGCGCCCGTTGCTGGCGCCGATGGCGGAAGGTGCGGCGGAAAAACGCTATGGCAAGCTGCCTGATAAACTGCGCCACAAAGTGCTGGCCATGTGCGCGGCGACCGACAACGTCGGCCTGTTTTTTGGCGAGGACATCTTCGTCGCCTTTGGTGCGATTGCACTGATGCACACCTTCCTGCTGGGCTCCGGCATCGACGTGGAGCCCCTGCACATCGCCGTGTGGGGCATCCCGACGGCGATCTGCGCTTTCATCATCCATGCGATCCGCCTGCATCGATTTGACCGAAGGCTCACCCGCGACATGACGCCGGCAGCCACCTCAGTGGAGGCTGCGCAATGATCATCTCCATTCAATACCTGTACTGGCTGGCCGGTGTGTTGCTGCTGATCACGGCGGGCATGATCCTGCTGGATCGAAACCACCCCAAACGCTGGTCCACTGCGTTGTTCTGGTTACTTTTCGCTATTCCGTTCCTGGTAGGCGAGCGCCTGCCGCCGGTGGTCATCGGGATGGGCGTGGTGGTGATGGCGCTGATCGCAGGGTTGGGTGGCGTAGGGCGCGGGGTTCATGGCCAATTGCACGACAAGGCTGCCCGCGCCAGTGCCGGTCGCCTGGGCCACAAACTGTTTATCCCGGCGCTGGCGATTCCGTTGACCACGGTGATTGGTTCGGTGCTGCTCAAAAACACTCAAATCGGCGGCGTGGCATTGCTGGACCCGAAGAACACCACGTTCGTCTCCCTCGGCATTGGCTGCCTGATCGCCCTCGGCCTGGCGTGCTGGCTGACCCGTGACACGCCGGTGCAAGCCCTGCGCGAGTCACGACGCCTGACCGAAGCCTTGGGCTGGGCCATGGTGCTGCCGCAGATGCTGGCCATGCTCGGGCTGTTGTTCAACGAGGCCGGGGTCGGCACGGCGGTGGCGCATGTCACCACCACTTACATCAACCTGGATTTCAAGCTGGTGGCGGTGATGGTCTATGTGCTGGGCATGGCCTTGTTCACCGTGATCATGGGCAACGGCTTTGCCGCGTTCCCGGTGATGACCGGTGGCGTGGGTGTCCCTGTGCTGGTGGGGATCTATGGTGGTAACCCGGCGGTGATGGCTGCGATCGGCATGTTCTCCGGCTACTGCGGTACGCTGATGACGCCGATGGCGGCCAACTTCAACATCGTGCCGGCAGCGTTGCTCGAGTTGCCCGACAAGAATGCCGTGATCAAGGCGCAGCTGCCGACCGCCTTGATGATGCTGGTGGTCAATATTGTCCTGCTCTACCTGTTGATGTGAGGCTAACGATGCACACTGTTTTGCTGACGGGCTTTGAGCCCTTTGATCAAGACCCGGTGAATCCTTCTTGGGAAGCGGTTCGCCAACTGGATGGAGTGCAAGTAGGGAGCGACATGCAGGTTGTTGCGCGTCGCTTGCCCTGTGCGTTTGCCACGGCGGGAGACTGCCTGATCCAGTTGATCGATGAGCTGCGACCGTCGATGGTCATTGCGACGGGCCTGGGGCCTGGGCGCAGCGATATCTCCGTTGAGCGAGTGGCAATCAACCTCAACGATGCGCGAATCCCGGATAACCTGGGTGCGCAGCCAATTGATACGGCCGTGGTGCCTGATGGCCCGGCTGCCTATTTTTCCACGTTGCCGACCAAGGCCATGGTCAAGGCTGTGCGTGAGTCGGGCATTGCCGCGTCAGTCTCGCAAACGGCAGGGACGTTTGTGTGCAACCAGGTGTTCTATCGATTGCAACATGCACTGGTTGGGTCGGGCGTACGCAGTGGGTTTATTCATGTGCCGAACCTGCCGGAGCAGGTGATGGGATCGGGGCAGCCTTCGATGGCGCTGGGAACGTTGGTTGAAGGGTTACGAGTGGCACTCCTGGCGGCGTGGCGAACAACAGTGGATATCAGTGAAACGGGCGGGCAGGTCAGTTGACCAGCCCGCAGGGGCTCAACTTGTCAGAAGTCGGGTCAAGCCGAAAGTAATAGCGCAGGCCAGTCCTGTCATCGCGAAGGCTGTGGCTACATACCATTTGATGAGGTTGAGCTCGGTCGTCGCGAGGTCTGCCCGCGTGGCGAAGTGTTTTTCTGAGGAATCTGTTCTGCTTGATACGGCGATCAGCTTCTCTTTCATTTCCGCCAGCCCCTTTTCAAGTAAGCCCAATCTTTTTTCCACGCCCGAACCTCCTCCATTTCCTCCACCGCCTCTGCCTTGAGCCGGCATGTTCAGCGTACTTTCTGCGCTGAGTCGATACTGTTTTTTCTCCAACGCCTGACACCTGTTTCCGATCATTTGAAAGAGCACGTTGGAAGCAAGAGTAGTGGGAGTTCGGCGCGGCTGTGACATTGAAATTTTTGCAAAATAACTCGGAACGCCTGGCGTGCGGTTCTCACTCCTCCCGCCGAGGAAAGAACAATTCAAAACGCGTGGTTCCCGCCTCACTGCTCACACTGTACCGCCCGTTATGCAACTGCATGATGGTCGCCACGATCGACAACCCCAGCCCGTTGGACTGAGCCGAACGTTCCCGCGACTCATCCACCCGGTAGAAGCGTTCAAACAGCCTGGGCAAATGCTCCGCCGCAATGGTTTCGCCTCGGTTGCTGACACTCAGGTGAATGCCGTCGTCGTTCGGCACTGCCGCAATCACCAGCTCGGAACTCGGCGCGCCATATTTGATGGCATTGGCGCATAGATTGGCCAGGGCGCGGCGCAGCAACATCGGCTCGGCCCAGATCACGCCGTCACCTTGCGCGAGAATGCTGATGTCCACATCACTCGCCAGCCCTTCGAAGTAGTCGGCCATCCGCTCCACTTCATCAGCCGCGCTCAGTTCCTGACGCTGGCGCAAGGCGCTGGCGGGGTCGGTGCGGGCCAGGAACAGCATGTTGTCGAGCATCCGCGCCAGGCGTTCGAGTTCTTCGACGTTGGAAGCCAGCAGTTGCTGGTAGCTCTCGATGCTGCGGTTTTGCTGCAGCGCCACCTGGGTTTCCCCCAACAGATTGTTGATCGGCGTGCGCAGCTCGTGGGCCATGTCGGTGGACACTTGGCCCAGTTGCACAAAGCCCTTGGCGAGTCGCTCCAGCATGGTGTTAAAGGAATCGATCATCGGCAGCAGTTCTTTGGGCGCACCGTGGCTGTCGAGGCGTTCGGCCAGGTTGCCCACGCCGATGCCCTGGGCGTGCCTGGCCAGGCGCCGCAGAGGCACGAGCCCGCGGTGGACCAACAGGTAACCCACCAGGGCGAGGATGATCGCGGCAATGGTCGCCAGCACAAATACGCTCAAGCGATAGCTGGCGAGCATGGCGGTGCGTTCGGTCATCAGGCGCCCGGTGGTGACCTGCAGGCTGCCCAGGTCGCCGGAGTCGATGGAGGCGGCCACGGTTGCGAAGGGCACGCCATTCACGCCGGGCAAATGGTGCACGTCGGAAAAACCCAGCTCATGGCCCCGTGGCACCGGGGTCACGGTAGGCATTTCAATGTTGCCCGGGTTGACCAGCAGCAACGGTGTCTGGCCCGGCGCCGCGATGCTCAGCACCGACTCGCTGTTGCCCAGCATATTCTGGAACAGTTCCGGCTTGGTCTTGATCAGGTCCAGCGTGTTGCTGTCGTTGAGCAGATTGCGCAACTGATCTGCGCGATAGATCAGTGCGGCGTCATCACGTTTGATCAGCTCGCGTTCCAGCTCGCGATACAACGCCACGCCCAGGGTGGCCAAGAGGCCGAAGGCAAGCAAGGCGAAGATCAACGCCAGGCGCAGGGTCAGGGAGTAATGGCGAGTGCGGCTCATGGCTGGGTATCGAAGCGGTAGCCGATGCCCCGCACGCTGTGGATCAACTTGAGCTGGAACGGGTCGTCGATTTTCAGGCGCAGGCGCCGCACGGCCACGTCCACCACATTGGTGTCGCTGTCGAAATTCATGTCCCACACCCGCGAGGCGATCATCGAGCGTGACAGCACCTGGTCCTGGTGCGTGGCGAACAGATGCAGCAGGGCGAACTCTTTGTTGGTCAGGGTAATGCGCGTGCCGGCGCGGGTGACGCGGCGCTTGAGCACGTCGATTTGCAGGTCGGCGATCTGCAGCTGTTCCTCTTCGCGGCTCGGGCCACGACGGGTCAGGGTGCGCAGGCGTGCGACCAGTTCGGCGAAGGAAAACGGTTTGATCAGGTAATCGTCGGCGCCCAGTTCCAGGCCCTTGATGCGGTCGGCGATGTCATCGCGGGCGGTCAGAAACAACACGGGTGTATCCGCTTCCTTGCGCAGGCGACGCAACACTTCCCAGCCGTCCATTTTAGGCATCATCACGTCCAGCACAATCACGTCGAACGGCGTTTCCAGCGCCTGGTGCAACCCGTCCACGCCATCACGGGCGAGGCTCACGGAGTAGCCCAGTTCCTGCAGGCCATTGAGCAGGTAATTGCCGGCCTTGGGTTCGTCTTCGACTACGAGAATATTCATGGGAAGTGCCTTGGTTCGTCGCGTTGCGCAAGTGTAGCCCGATCAATTGTCACTGGCGCAACCGATGCCTTGCACCTGGTAGTCCAGTACGTGTTCGCGACCCTGGTGGTCCAGGTAGTCGAGGCGGGCTGGGACGATGCCGCATTGGCCGTAGGTGTCGGTGCTCGACAGCACTTTGTCGACATCCAAGTGAACAAAGAAACCGACCTTGTCGTGGATCACGTTGGCGGCGGGTGCGGTGTCGGCAGCAAACACTGAACCGGTGGCAAGCAAAGCGGTAAAGCCGAGGATAAACAGTTTCATGGCGGTATCTCTCTTTAAGGGCTGGCTGCCAGGTCCTGGCAGTAAGTTCACGGTAACCAGGTGACGCAAACAGCCAGCCAACAGGATGATGACAAGTTCGTAATGAAGGGCTTAAGGCTGGCGGCCCGACGCTTCGAGGATCAGGTCGGTGATTTCCTTGGCGTGGGACACCAGCGACAGGTGGCTCGACGGCAGCTCGATGGTGGTGGCGTTCATGCGCTTGGCGAGGAAGCGTTCCAGGTCCGGGTTGATGGTCTGGTCATTGGCCGACACCGCGTACCAGGACGGCTTGGTGTGCCAGGCGGCGTTCACGGTGCGGCCGCTGAACAAGGTCTTGGTGATGGGTTGCTGCACGGCATACAGCTCGAGGGCCTTGGTGCGAGGCACGTCAGCGGCGAAGTACTTGAGGAACGCGTCCTGACTCAGGGTGAGGTAGCCATCGTGGTCTTCAACGCCGGCACGTACTGGCATGGTCGGGTACTTGGCGGAGAGGGCGACGAAGTCTTCGTTGGCGTCCGGCGCACGGGCGGCGACGTACACTAGCGAGCTGACTTTCGAATTCGCGCCAGCGTCGCTGACCACGGTGCCGGCGTATGAATGGCCGACCAGTACGGTAGGGCCGTCCTGTTGATCAAGGACGCGATTGGTCGCGGCAACGTCATCGGCGACCGAGGTCAGCGGGTTTTGCACCGCGGTGACGTGCAGACCGGCCGCTTGCAAGCGAGTGATCACTTCGGACCAGCTCGACCCATCGGCCCAGGAGCCATGCACCAGTACCACGTTGTTGGCTTTGACCGGCGCGACGGTGCTGGCCATGGCGGTGCCGGTTCCCAGCATCAACAGGCTGGCGGCGATCAGGCAAAGTTTGCTTGCAGGCTTCATGGGTGGACCCTTTTTCATCAGTGGGAAGTGGCGTCAACCGGTGTGGGTGACTGACGACTCCACTGTATGAAGTGAGGGTGCTTCTTAGACTGACAGCTTCATTACAAACCTGTAATCCAATCGGCTTGGCGTGCGCCGCCGTCGTTTACAAGCGCGGGCGTGATCCGTAGATTGCATCGGGCCTTTTACGTGTCCCTGCCCAAGAGGAAGCCCAGCAGTGTCTATCTCCGCTCCTGCCATTTTTGCCCGACGTTACCGCGCCTTTCTGTTTGACATGGACGGTACCCTGCTCAATTCCATCGCTGCGGCGGAGCGCGTGTGGAGCATCTGGGCGCAGCGCCATGGCCTGGATGTAGCGGCGTTCCTGGCAACCATTCACGGGGCAAGGGCCATCGACACCATTACTCGCCAGGCGTTGCTGGGCGTTGATCCGGAAGTTGAGGCGCAGTGGATTACCGAGGCCGAAATCAACGATGTCGAGGGGGTCGTGGCGATACCCGGCGCTGTCGAGTTTCTGAACGGCTTGCCAGGCGATCAATGGGCGTTGGTCACGTCAGCACCCAGGGAGCTTGCGTTGCGGCGCCTGCAGGCTGCCGGTATCAGTCCGCCGGCGGTGCTGGTGACCGCTGAGGATGTGGCGGTCGGCAAGCCGGATCCGGCGTGTTACGTGCTGGGCGCGCAGCGTTTGGGCGTTCCGGTGCAGGATTGCCTGGTGTTTGAAGATGCAGCGGTGGGTATTCGCGCAGGGGAAGCAGCGGGGGCGGATGTGGTCGTGGTGACGTCGACGCACCTGAAGCCCATGCACACGCCGCATCTTTCGATCGACGGTTATGGGCAATTACAGGCCCGGCGTGACGATGAGGGGTTGTTGCTGCTGTCGAACCGTGTGGGCTGAAGCGGTTCCCGCTAGCGGTCGTCCTTGTCGTTGGGAAGGGGAGGTTCTGGGGGCGCTTGTAGCCGGTTGTTCTTCATGCCTTGGCGCGACAGCACCATTTCCCTGAGGATTTCGTTGGCGAGCCGGGCAATGGCTTCGGCGCCACGGTAGTGGGCGCGGACGATACCGGTGACTGCGAAATGATCTGTTTCGGGACCACTGAGAATGGCTGAAAGCGTACCGTCGGCGTGCAGCGTACAGGCGATCTTGTAACTGGGCAAACGCGCTGCCAGTGCGGCTTCAATTTCGGATTTACTCAGGGTATCCATCTGCTTTTGTGCCTATTGCGGACCGTGCAAACCCAAGCATAGAACTTGCCGGGAGACTGTAAATACCAGCGATCCGATAGCGCTGCACGGGCCGTCAACGTGCTGTTTTCTGCGGTGGGGAATGGTTTGCGCGACGGCACAGTTTGCGTTGCATCGCCGTTTGAATCGGCTTGAGGCAGAATGCGAACAGATAGGCACCGAGGAAGAGCATCAGGTCCAGCCACGAATGGGCTTGGCGCCCGCTATCCGGGTTTATTTCACACCTCAGGCCATATTCGAACCCCAAGAAGATTAGCCCTATCAGCAGCGTGATCGTCCAAGAGCGAATTACAAATGGCTGCGCAGTGGATCGCCTCATCTGTGTGCTCCCGGTGCACTCCGATGGCAAGGAATGAGTCAGGAGTTTCGGCTATGAATAAAGCAACAAGTTCCAGGCGTGAAGACAGTTTCATCTTGTTGCCAGGAAGCAGGGCGGGGCGCGCTGATCACGCCACAACCACGTGAACAGGCCAAGCAGGTTTTCGCCAGCCGTTACAGTGAACGAAAAGGCTGGCTACTGAGGGCGCTTCAAGGCGTCTGGTTTTTATCCGGAGCAGTCAGGCCGGCCTGGATGCGCTGGTAAATCTCCTCGCGATGCACGGCAACATCCTTGGGCGCGTTGATGCCGATTCGTACTTGCTGGCCGCTGACGCCCAGGATGGTGATCGTGATGTCATCACCGATGTTTATGCTTTCACCAACTTTGCGGGTGAGTATAAGCATGGACTTCTCCTTGATTACTTTTAAGGACACATGTTTCAGACAGGGCAGATGTCGGATGTGTGTAGCTTACTGCTTAAGCGCTTCCCTGTGACTGCCTCTTTTAGGACGCATAGAGGCGACATTAATTCCCATGGCGGCATCATACAGGTCTGCGATACATCATTCGCATTGTTTAAGCTAACGTTTATGACGGCCAGAATAGACAGTGAATGATAAAGTTGCCTCTTTATCCTTAAAGGAGCAGGGCAGTGCGTAAAGTAGCGATGGCAATTGCGGTGTTGGCCTTGGCCGGTTGCGGTGAAGGCAAAAGCGTCGACGCCCCCAAGGCCAAGCCTGCCGTGACCGAAAGCCAGCCACAGACCGGCGCAATTGCTGCCCAGGAATGGGATGTATGGGTGGGCCCGCCGGATCACAAGTTGCAGGCGCTCACCGACCTGACCGCCTGGCTGCTGGAACATGGTTTCAATTTTTATATCGTGAAGGAAGACGGCAAGGACCAGGTATTGCTGGGGCCGTTCGCCAGCAAAGCCGAAGCAGAAGCCAAGCAGGCGCTGTTGACCGAGAAGCTGGCCCGCGCCAAGAAAAACGACACCGAGTCGCAGGTCATCGAACACAAGACCGCGCAGTAATCGGAAGGCTGGGCGGGTTCCCCGCCCCCTTTCAGCCGCAGGCCTTGAGGTTCACCGGGCCGACAAATTCGTTGCCGCGCCCCATCACACAGGCCACGGTCTGATTGCGCTGGCGCTCCCAGGGTTGCACCGGGTAGGTCTTGTTCCAGGCCTCATACAGTTGGCGGTCCTGTTTGGACAGGCGCAAACCGTATTGCTTGCTCATGTAGAAGTAAGTGCGGGCGATCATGCCCCGAATGGAAGGGCGCGGCATCACCTTCTTGGCCTTGAAGTCCACCTGGGTCAGGCATGAACCATACTGCCCGCTTTGCACCGGCAGCCAGCCAAAACTGAAGTTGTTACGGTCGCCGTTCACCTCGCCAATGCTGGGTACCAGGTTGTGCAGGTCGGCCTCGGCGCGCTTGAACACGTCATCGTGGCGCGTGCAGTTCTTGCGTCCTCCAGCTTGCCAGCACTGGCGTTGATGGCCGATCTGCCAGGCCGGGACGATGTGTTCCCACTCGATACGAGCGGCGCGGCTGGCGTTTTTGCGCGGGACGTAACCACAGGCTTTCAGGTCTACCCGATTACCGTTGTATTTGCAGCCGCAGTAAAACTCAGTGGATTGTGGGGCGTAGAGTTTCCAGGCGACCTTCTTGGCTTCGCTGAAGGTTCGGGGCGCCTGGGCATGGGCGGTGACGGCAAAGAACAAGCAAACCACAGCGGTAAAACGGACACTCATTGAATCAATCTTCCTTCGGCACAACCCAGAAAATCTGCACGCCGCCGTCATCCCGGTAGGCGAGGGTGACGTTATCGTTCTCCGCAATTTCTTCCAGCAGACGCTCCCATTCGTCCACCGGCTCATCCGGCAAACGGAAGATCAGGGCGGCCTTGGCTTTCTGTGCGTTGGTCGAGTTGATGATCTTTTGCACCCGAATGGCCAGGCGCTCGTAGGCATCAGGTGGAGTCGGCAGTGCGGAAGAGGACGTTGCCACGGAGAATTCCTTAGTAAGCTGTACGTGCATACAGTATTTAACTGTGGGCAATTTCGCAACTGCTTAAACTTCAGGAGTTAGGTCTGACAGCTGTCTGGGCGAATTCATGCAGGCGGGGCGTATCTGAAAGGTGGCAAGGGCGGACAAGCCGCCCGTGCCGAGATGCAGCCAGGAATCAATATTCCCAGAACATCCGTTGCAGCTCTTTGCTGTCCTGGGTCTTGGTCAGGGCAACCATGGCCAGGATCCGCGCTTTTTGCGGGTTCAGGTCATGGGCGGCAACCCAGTCGTACTTGTCGTCAGGCTGTTCAGCGTTACGCAGAACGAAACCGCCGGCATTCACGTGGGAAGAACGGATGATCTGCACGCCTTGCTTGCGCAGTTCCTGCAGGGCCGGTACGACTTTGGACGAGACCGAGCCGTTGCCGGTGCCGGCATGGATGATGGCTTTCGCGCCAGCCTGGGCCAGGGCCTTGACGGCGGTGTCGCTCACGTTGCCGTAGCCGTAGGCGATTTCAACATCGGGCAGGCTCTTGATGTTCTTGATGTCGAATTCGGAATCCATGGTGTGACGCTTGGCAGGCAGGCGGAACCAGTAGGATTTGCCTTCGACCACCATGCCCAGCGGGCCCCATGGGCTCTTGAACGCTTCGGTCTTGATGTTGATCATCTTGCTGACGTCACGACCCGACTGGATCTCGTCGTTCATGGTGACCAGCACGCCTTTGCCACGCGCGTCTTTACTGCCGGCGACGGCCACGGCGTTGTACAGGTTGAGCATGCCGTCAGCCGACATGGCGGTGCCTGGGCGCATCGAACCTACGACCACGATTGGCTTGTCGGTTTTTTCGACCAGGTTCAGAAAGTAGGCGGTTTCTTCCAGGGTGTCGGTGCCGTGGGTGATCACGATACCGTCCACGTCCTTGCTGTCGGCCAGTTCGGCTACGCGGCGACCCAGTTGCAGCAGGTTTTCGTTGTTGATGCTTTCAGATGCAATTTGCATCACTTGCTCGCCGCGAACGTTGGCGATATGGCTAAGCTCAGGAACACCGGCGATCAATTGTTCGATACCAACCTTGGCCGCCTGGTAGGTGGCACTGTTGGCCGCGCTGGCGCCAGCGCCGGCGATGGTGCCGCCGGTGGCAAGGATGACGACGTTGGAGAGTTTGGTTTTGGTTTCAGCTTCCTTTGCCTGGGCGGCAAGGGGGAACAGCAGCAGGAGGGCTAACGCGCCCGGAACAAAGTTCTTCAGTGCAGATTTCATTATTTTTCTCTCTGGTTTTTGATGAGTGCTGGTGCAGGTTCATCTAGAACACCCGGGCGATTCTGAATGCCTCGAGGTGCAGGGTAAGAGCAGGATTTGTACCAGGCTGATTGTGTCTGCAGTTATAAATTAACTTATTGATTTTAATCAGTTTATTTTTGGTTTTAGGGTTTTTAGTTTGAGTGGGTGTCCGGCTTTCCGAACGTTGGGGTGGGCTGGCGTTCGGTTGTCCGAAAGCGTGCTCGGTCAGCGCCAGGAGCCGGCAGCGCCGCCTGTCGTTTTAGAGAACGACCCAAGCAGTTGAATGTTTAACAGGATCAACCATGGGCCCCTGGGACAGGGGAGGGAGGGCGTGGATGAAAGGCTGTTTTCTCCCGTTGACAAATCTCGACAAGGTTCTCATAGTTTGGTGTAACGCAAACGTTTGCGAGATGTTTCACGATGCACGCCTTGAGGTATCGTGACAGCTCGTATCAGCCACCCGGGTGGGCCGGCTGCCGAAGCGTTCTTCGGTGCAAGCGTTGCTCACAATAATCATAAGATCGGAGTGAACCCATGAAGCTGCCATTTGCTGGACGTCTTCTTGCTGTCGCTGTGCTTGCTGCCGCATCCGCTGCCCTGCCGCTCTCCTCTGCATTTGCCGATGACGCTGCCGCCAAACCCAAGGTCGGCCTGGTCATGAAATCCCTCGCCAACGAATTCTTTGTCACCATGCAAGACGGTGCCAAGACGTATCAGAAAGAACATGCCGCCGATTTCGACATGATCACCAACGGGATCAAGAACGAAACCGACACCAGTGCGCAGATCGATATCGTCAATCAGATGATCCTCGCCAAGGTCAATGCGATTGTGATCGCCCCTGCTGACTCCAAGGCACTGGTTACCGTGCTGAAGAAAGCCTCGGACGCCGGCATCAAGGTCGTCAACATCGACAACCGTCTTGACCCGGACGTGCTGAAAAGCAAAAACCTCGACATCCCGTTCGTAGGCCCGGACAACCGCAAAGGTTCCAAGCTGGTCGGCGATTACCTGGCCAAGCAACTGGCTTCGGGTGACAAGGTCGGCATCATCGAAGGCGTTCCGACCACCACCAACGCCCAGCAACGTACCGCAGGCTACAAGGATGCGATGGACGCTGCCGGCATGAAGATCGTCTCCACCCAGTCGGGTAACTGGGAAATCGACCAAGGCCAGAAAGTGGCGTCCGCCATGCTGAGCGAATACCCGGACCTCAAGGCCTTGTTGGCCGGTAACGACAACATGGCCCTGGGCGCCGTCTCCGCCGTACGTGCGGCAGGTAAAGCGGGCAAAGTGCTGGTCGTGGGCTATGACAATATCGAAGCGATCAAGCCGATGTTGCAGGACGGCCGCGTATTGGCGACCGCCGACCAGGCTGCTGCCCAGCAAGCTGTGTTCGGCATCCAGAACGCGCTCAAGCTGGTCAAGGGTGAGAAAGTCGATGCCAAAGACGGCGTGATCGAAACCCCGGTCGAACTCGTCCTCAAGAAGTAATCCTGGCAGCACCCAACAGCGCCCGCTTGTCCTGAGCGGGCGCCTGGAGATTTTCCTATGTCATCTTCCGCCCCGAACGCTGTCCTCTCGGTCAGCGGTATCGGCAAGACCTATGCCCAACCGGTTCTGTCCGACATCACTCTGACGCTCAATCGCGGGGAAGTGCTGGCGCTGACCGGTGAAAACGGCGCAGGCAAAAGCACCTTGTCGAAGATCATCGGTGGCCTTGTCACGCCGACCACCGGGCACATGCAGTTCAACGGCCAGGACTTCCGTCCGGGCAGCCGCACCCAGGCTGAAGAGTTGGGCGTGCGCATGGTCATGCAGGAACTCAACCTGCTGCCGACCCTGACCGTGGCTGAAAACCTGTTCCTGGACAACCTGCCCAGCCACTGTGGCTGGATCAGCCGCAAGCAACTACGCAAAGCCGCAATCGAGGCCATGGCCCAGGTCGGCCTGGATGCGATCGACCCTGACACCCTCGTCGGTACCCTGGGTATCGGCCACCAGCAGATGGTGGAAATCGCCCGTAACCTGATTGGCGATTGCCATGTGCTGATCCTCGACGAACCCACGGCGATGTTGACCGCCCGTGAAGTCGAGATGCTGTTTGAACAGATCACCCGCCTGCAGGCCCGCGGCGTGGCGATCATTTATATTTCGCACCGGCTCGAAGAGCTGGCCCGTGTCGCCCAGCGCATTGCAGTATTGCGTGATGGCAAGCTGGTCTGTGTCGAGCCGATGGCCAACTACAACAGCGAGCAACTGGTCACCTTGATGGTCGGTCGCGAGTTGGGTGAGCAGATCGACCTGGGGCCGCGCACTATCGGCGGCCCGGCCCTGACGGTGAAGGGCCTGACGCGTTCGGACAAGGTCCGCGATGTGTCCTTTGAAGTGCGTGCTGGCGAGATCTACGGCATTTCCGGCCTGATCGGCGCTGGCCGTACCGAATTGCTGCGCCTGATCTTCGGTGCTGACCTGGCAGACAGTGGCACCGTTGCGCTGGGCTCGCCGGCCCAGGTGGTGAGCATCCGTTCGCCAGTGGATGCGGTAGGGCATGGCATCGCCTTGATTACCGAAGATCGCAAGGGCGAAGGCCTGCTGCTGACTCAATCCATCAGTGCCAACATCGCCCTGGGTAACATGCCGGAAATCTCCGGTGGTGGCGTGGTGAATGCGCGTGACGAAACGGCCCTGGCCAAGCGCCAGATCGACGCCATGCGCATCCGCAGTTCCAGCCCGGCACAACTGGTGTCCGAGTTGTCCGGTGGTAACCAGCAGAAAGTCGTGATTGGCCGCTGGCTGGAGCGTGATTGTGCGGTGATGCTGTTCGACGAGCCGACCCGCGGCATCGACGTGGGCGCCAAGTTCGACATTTATGCCTTGCTCGGCGAACTGACTCGCCAGGGCAAAGCGCTGGTGGTGGTGTCCAGTGACCTGCGTGAGCTGATGCTGATCTGCGATCGCATCGGTGTGCTCTCGGCCGGGCGCTTGATCGAGACATTCGAGCGCGACAGCTGGACCCAGGATGAATTGCTTGCCGCCGCCTTTGCCGGCTATCAGAAACGTGATGCGCTGCTCAACGACGCAGTGCTTAGGGATACCCCATGAAAACAACAACTTCCCCTGGTAAAACCGGCGGCAATTTCTACGGCCTGGGCACTTATCTTGGGCTGGCGGGTGCGTTGCTGGCGATGATTGCGCTGTTCTCGGTGCTGAGCGATCACTTCCTGTCCTATGACACCTTCAGCACCCTCGCCAACCAGATCCCTGACCTGATGGTGTTGGCGGTGGGCATGACGTTCATCCTCATCATCGGTGGCATCGACCTGTCGGTAGGCTCAGTGCTGGCACTGGCTGCGTCGGCGGTCAGCGTGGCGATCCTGGGCTGGGGCTGGAGCGTATTGCCGGCCGCTGTGCTCGGCATGGGCTGTGCGGCATTGGCTGGCACCATCACCGGTTCGATCACCGTGGCGTGGCGGATTCCGTCGTTTATCGTGTCACTCGGCGTGCTGGAAATGGCTCGTGGTGTCGCTTACCAAATGACGGGCTCGCGCACGGCGTACATCGGTGATTCCTTCGCCTGGCTATCGAACCCGGTGGCGTTCGGCATTTCGCCATCGTTTATCATTGCGCTGCTGGTGATCATCGCCGCCCAGTTGGTGTTGACCCGTACGGTGTTCGGTCGTTACCTGATCGGCATCGGTACCAACGAAGAGGCCGTGCGCCTGGCGGGGATCAATCCCAAGCCCTACAAGATCCTGGTGTTCAGCCTGATGGGCCTGTTGGCAGGCGTGGCGGCACTGTTCCAGATTTCACGGCTCGAAGCGGCTGATCCGAATGCCGGCTCCGGCCTCGAGCTGCAGGTGATCGCCGCCGTGGTGATCGGCGGCACCAGCCTGATGGGCGGGCGCGGTTCGGTCATCAGTACCTTCTTTGGTGTGTTGATTATTTCGGTACTGGCAGCTGGACTGGCGCAGATTGGTGCCACGGAGCCCACAAAGCGCATCATTACCGGTGCCGTGATCGTGATCGCCGTGGTTCTCGATACCTACCGCAGCCAGCGCGCCAGTCGGCGAGGCTGAACCATGGCAACGATCAAGGATGTGGCAGCGCTTGCAGGTATTTCCTACACCACGGTGTCCCATGTGGTGAACAAGACGCGCCCGGTCAGCGAGCCTGTGCGGATCAAGGTCGAGGCGGCGATCAAGCAGCTGGACTATGTACCGAGTGCTGTTGCACGCTCGCTCAAGGCCAAGACCACCGCCACCATCGGTCTGTTGGTGCCCAACAGCCTCAACCCGTATTTTGCGGAGCTGGCGCGGGGCATTGAGGATTACTGCGAGCGTAATGGCTACTGCGTCATCCTCTGCAACTCCGACGACAATGCTGAAAAGCAGCGCAATTATCTGCGCGTGTTGTTGGAGAAACGCATCGACGGCTTGATCGTGACCTCGGTAGGCGGTGACGACAGCGGCCTCGCGGCCGGCTTGAGCGCGGTGCGCACGCCGATGGTGATTGTCGACCGCGCGCTGGACGGCATTGATGTCGACCTGGTACGCATCGACCACGAAGAGGGCGCCTACCTGGCGACTAAACATTTGCTGGAGCTGGGTCACCGGGACATTGCCTGCATTGGCGGCCCGGGGCATACCCGCGTAGCGCAGATGCGTTTGGCGGGCTATCACCGGGCGCTGCGTGAGGCGGGTGTAGAAGTGGCAGCGGGGCGCACCGAAGAAAGCGATTTCACCAGCACCGGTGGTTATGCCGCAGCGGTGAAGCTATTGGCGCAGAACCCGCCCAGCGCGATCTTTGCCAGCAACGACATGATTGGCTTCGGCGTGTTACGCGCGGCGGCCGAGCGCAACATCCGCGTGCCGGGCGAACTGTCGGTGATCGGTTTCGATGATATTCAAATGGGCCGCTACGTGTACCCGGCGCTGACCACGGTCGGGCAGTCGATCGTGCAGCTGGGCGAGACGGCGGCCGAGCTTTTGCTGCAACGAATTGCAACCCCCCAACTGCCGATCGATCAACGCATCGTGACGCCGAGTATTGTGTTGCGAGAGTCCACGGCACCTTTTGCCGGGGTCTTCGCCCAATACCGCTGAACCGAATTGATGAGTACTGATGTATGCCAGCAAAAGTAGTGGTAATAGGCAGCTTGAACATGGACCTGGTGACCCGTGCCAGCCGGTTGCCGCGTGCCGGTGAAACCTTGATCGGTCAGACGTTCACCACGGTGCCTGGCGGCAAGGGTGCCAACCAGGCGGTGGCGGCAGCGCGCCTGGGTGCCGAGGTGGCGATGGTCGGTTGCGTGGGGACTGACGCCTACGGCACCCAGTTGCGCGATGCGCTGCTGGTGGAAGGCATTGATTGCCAGGCCGTCGCCACGGTGGACGGCTCCAGCGGCGTGGCATTGATAGTGGTGGACGACAGCAGCCAGAACGCGATCGTGATCGTGGCCGGCAGCAACGGTGAGCTGACACCTGCGTCACTGCAAGCCTCTGACGCCGTTCTGCAGGCGGCCGATGTGATCATCTGCCAGCTTGAAGTGCCGATGGCCACCGTTGGCCATGCGCTCAAGCGCGGGCGTGAGCTGGGCAAGGTCGTCATCCTGAACCCGGCGCCGGCCAGCGGCCCGTTGCCGGGAGACTGGTATGCCGCGATCGACTACCTGATCCCCAATGAGAGCGAAGCCACGGCCCTCAGTGGCGTGACGGTGGACTCTCTCGAAAGTGCCCAGGTTGCCGCGACACAATTAATCAAGGCCGGCGCCGGCAAAGTCATCATCACCCTGGGTGCCCAAGGCGCGCTGTTGGCCGATGGCAAGGGCTTCGAACACCTGGTGGCGCCAAAGGTCAAGGCTGTGGATACCACGGCGGCCGGTGACACCTTTGTCGGAGGCTTTGCTGCGGCGCTGGCCAATGGCAAGAGCGAAGCCGAGGCTATCCGATTTGGCCAAGTGGCAGCGGCGCTGTCAGTGACACGTGCCGGTGCGCAGCCCTCTATTCCCACGCTGCACGACGTTCAAGGTTTTGTGCCCTCATGAAAAAGACACCGCTCCTCAATATTGCACTGTCACGCGTCATCGCGTCCCTGGGTCACGGCGATGTGCTGGTGATCGGTGATGCCGGCTTGCCGGTACCGCCTGGCGTCGAGCTGATTGACCTGGCGCTGACCCAAGGCATTCCGGATTTCATCAGCACCTTGCGCATTGTGCTCAGCGAGATGCAGGTGGAAAGCCACGTGCTGGCCGAGGAGATCCTGCTCAAGCAGCCACCGGCGTTGGCGGCCCTTAATACCCTGACCGAGCAGGCGGCCCTGGGCGAGCGCCGTCTGGTCAGCCATGAAGAATTCAAGCAATTGAGCCGCAAGGCTCGCGCCGTCGTGCGCACGGGCGAGTGCCAGCCTTATTGCAACATCGCGCTGGTGTCCGGCGTAACTTTCTAGCGTTCCCAATGACAAGGAGTGTTTCATGCAACGTGGTCTACCCACCCTGAAAAACCTGTTCCGGAGTGTCCTGCTCTTGTCCGCACTCACCGCAGCCAGCGCCCATGCGGCGGAAAAAATCGACCTGATCATCGACACCGACCCCGGTGCTGATGACGTAGTAGCCTTGCTGTTTGCCATGGCTTCTCCGGAGGAGTTGCACATTCGAGCGCTGACCACTGTCGCCGGCAATGTGCGCCTGGACAAGACTTCCCGCAACGCACGGCTGGCCCGTGAGTGGGCAGGGCGCGAAGATATTCCGGTGTATGCCGGCGCACCCAAGCCGCTGCTGCGCACGCCGATCTATGCCGAGAATATCCACGGCAAGGAAGGCATCTCCGGCGTCACCGTGCATGAGCCGAAAAAGGGCCTGGCCGAAGGCAATGCGGTTGATTACCTGATCAAGACCTTGAGCACCGCCAAGCCCCATAGCATCACCATCGCCATGCTCGGTCCGCAGACCAACCTGGCGCTGGCATTGACCCAGGCGCCGGAAATCACCCAAGGCATCAAGGAGGTCGTGGTGATGGGCGGTGCGCACTTCAATGGCGGCAACATTACGCCAGTGGCCGAATTCAATCTGTTCGCCGACCCGGTTGCGGCCGAGATCGTACTCAAGAGTGGCGTCAAGTTGACCTACCTGCCGCTGGACGTGACCCACAAAGTCCTGACCAGCGAAACGCGTTTAAAAAAGATCGCAGACCTCAACAACAACGCGAGCAAAGTCGTCAGCAATATCCTTAACGAATACGTCAAAGGCGATATGGAGCACTACGGCATCCCCGGTGGCCCGGTGCACGATGCCACGGTGATTGCTTATCTGCTCAAGCCTTCACTGTTCAGCGGCCGTCAGGCCAATATGGTGGTCGATAGCCGCGAAGGCCCGACTTTCGGTCAGACCATCGTCGACTGGTACGACGGCCTGAAGCAGGAAAAGAATGTGTTCTGGGTCGAGAACGGCGACGCCCAGGGCTTCTTCGATCTGCTGACTGAGCGCTTGGCACGCTTGAAGTAAGGTGTTTGCCGGTCGGCGCTCGTCGACCGGTTCTTATTCCCGCTCGGGGTCGTGTGCACCCATGTGATCGGCCGGGTATTTTTCGAATACCTGACCGATAAAGGCTTGCGCCGCTTGGGTGCCCAATTCCTTGACCAGCAGGTCGATACCGATGATTGCCAATTCTTCCGGGCTTCCGGGGCTGTAGGAACTTTGTCCCTGAGGCCACTTGGCTTTGATATCGGCTTGGAGGGTTACAGTGCTCATGGCTGTCTCGCGGTGTTGAAAGTACTGGGTAATGCGCTGGAACGCGGTTCTTGCCGGCGCAGTTAACCATTTTGCGCCGCGTTTGGCACTGCTACTTAGGCATGAGCGAGGGGCTGTGCGACACTGTCTCCCTGTTTAATTGCCGGGAATGAACGCGTGCAGATCGATTTGAACAACCCCGACAACCTGAACCTGGCCGCCGTGCGCCAGTTGATTGCCAGTGCCAGTGACGATGAACATGCCCAATTGCGGGTGACCAAGGCCGGGATCGCTTATATCTCTTCTGGCAGGGCGGTGGGTGGTGTCGAGATCGAAGGGTTGCTGTTTCGCCTGGAGACCTGGGCCAAGGGCTCAGGCTACGTCGGCAACGTGGCTGCCAGCGATGAAGTCTGGGTGACCCAGATCCTGAATGCGCTTACGCAGAACTGGCCAAAACCTTCGTCCGACTACATCGATATCTACTGAGTACGTTCATATCTGGTGACGATTGCTCGGGCGAATGCCGCGCAAGAGTAGGGCAGACTTGCCCTCCGGCGGTTTACGTCTTGAAACCAATCCGCCATATCGCTGTCGCACGATCTCTGTCCATTTTTATCATAGGAGGCTTCATGCCTTGGAAGCTCGCATCATTCGGTACTTTGTTGGCAGCACTCGCGTTGGCGGGTTGCAGCACCCCGGGTGCCTCTGAGCCAGGCAAAGCAACCGCCGCCGCTGACGTCACTCATACCCGCTGTGAGTCGAAAGCCGCCGAGTTCGCAATCGGCCAGAAAGCCTCGCCCCAGTTGCTGGAGCAGGCCCGTACCCGTGCCGGTGCGCAGAACGCACGGATTCTCAAGCCAAACGACATGATTACCCTGGAATACCGCTCCGATCGCCTGAACCTGAACACCGACGACAACCTGGTGATCACGCGGGTCAATTGCGGCTGATCGCTTCAAGGCTTTTACAGCGCCCATAAAAAACCCCGCCACATGGACGGGGTTTTTTTAGCTCAGCGGAGAATTACTCGCCGCGAACCTGTGCAGCTTGCATACCCTTTTGGCCTTTCTCAGCCACGAAGGAAACGGTTTGGCCTTCTTTCAGGCTTTTGAAACCGTCGCTTTCGATAGCTTTGAAGTGTACGAACAGGTCGTCACCGCCACCTTGAGGAGTGATGAAGCCGAAGCCTTTTTCATCGTTGAACCATTTAACGGTGCCGGTTTGGCGATTAGACATGGTGTATCTCCAAGAAACATATATTTTCAGTAGTGCTGTGCTGCTCAGGCCAACTGGGCACACCGGGCTATCATAGTCGAAATGTTCGGCTTGGGAGCCCCCCCAAGGCATTGTTTGCTAATCAATAGCGTTGCGTTTAGTGCTTCGGTCGGCTGAAAGCCCCGATCTACGGGGCTTTGGCGCGAAATATCAGCTGTTAAAAAAAGCCGTAAAAGCTGCGTAATTTGTGAGATAAGGCAATTTTCAGGCTGTTTTTTCAACAAATTGACCGTCTGAACACGGGTATGGCTGACTATTTTTTCACGACTTTGCAGGACGAAATCGCCGCAACCGCCTTGTTTTTAAGCGCAGGGCTGGCATTCGGGTTTTTCATGAGCTCTGTGATTTCCGCCGTGGTCAGCTCGGCATTGATCTTGTCGGCGCCACATTCGCAATGGTCTTTGGCGGTTTTGGCGTCGACGTTCTGCTGGGCTGCTGCGCTGCAATCTTTGACGAAGCTATCGCGGGCGCCGGCAGGCCAGTTCGAGGGAGCGGCTGCATGTGCGCCGAGGGACATCAGCGTCAGGGAGGCGGCGAGGGCGAGGGTCGAGGTAAAACGCATCATGGGATGCTCCTTTGGGTCGAGGACGAACAGCAATTCTCAGTGGGTTTGAGGTAGTGCGTACAGCTCAAGTTCACTTTTGCAGCAGTAAAGCCCGGAATTTTTCTTTACATGAGGCCGCGCCGGCGCGACGACCGTTCATCTGTGCTAGCATCGTCGACCTGGCTATTTCCAGGCGCGCCATTTGCCGCCTTGCCATGTTCTTTTTAGCTCACTCCAGTCACTCTGGTTCGATTATCGGTTGGCCGAAAGGCTCCTGCCGCTGTAAGGCAGGCGTTCATCACTGAACGGCCTGGTATTGGATCTTGTACTGGCTCATCCCAACCCACGTGACCTTTGGTAGGGGTCACCACTAGGAGAGGAGGCGCCATGCCAACTATTACTCTTCCCGACGGCAGTCAACGTTCATTCGATCATTCGGTTTCCGTAGCCGATGTCGCCGCATCCATCGGTGCAGGCCTGGCCAAAGCCACCGTGGCCGGCAAGGTCGACGGCAAGCTGGTCGATGCCAGCGACCTGATCACCACCGATGCCAGCCTGCAGATCATCACGCCCAAGGACCAGGAGGGGCTGGAGATCATTCGCCACTCTTGCGCTCACCTGATTGGCCACGCGGTCAAGCAGCTGTATCCGACCGCGAAAATGGTGATCGGCCCGGTCATCGAAGAAGGCTTCTATTACGACATCGCCTATGAGCGTCCTTTCACACCGGACGACCTGGCCGCGATCGAACAGCGCATGCATCAGCTGATCGAAAAAGATTACGACGTGATCAAGAAAGTCACGCCGCGCGCCGAAGTGATCGACGTGTTTACCGCCCGTGGCGAAGACTACAAGCTGCGCCTGGTGGAAGACATGCCGGACGAGCAGGCCATGGGCCTGTACTACCACGAAGAATATGTCGACATGTGCCGTGGCCCGCACGTGCCGAACACGCGTTTCCTCAAGTCTTTCAAGCTGACCAAGCTGTCCGGCGCCTACTGGCGTGGCGATGCGAAAAACGAGCAACTGCAGCGCATCTACGGTACCGCCTGGGCTGACAAGAAGCAGCTGGCTGCCTACATCCAGCGCATCGAAGAAGCTGAAAAGCGCGACCACCGCAAGATTGGCAAGCGCCTGAACCTGTTTCACCTCCAGGAAGAAGCGCCGGGCATGGTGTTCTGGCACCCGAACGGCTGGACCTTGTACCAGGTGCTTGAGCAGTACATGCGCAAGGTTCAGCGCGACAACGGCTACCTGGAGATCAAGACGCCGCAAGTCGTTGACCGTAGCCTGTGGGAGAAATCCGGGCACTGGGCCAACTACGCCGACAACATGTTCACCACCCAGTCGGAAAACCGCGACTACGCCATCAAGCCCATGAACTGCCCTTGCCACGTGCAGGTGTTCAACCAGGGTCTGAAGAGCTATCGCGAGTTGCCGATGCGCCTGGCCGAGTTCGGTGCCTGCCACCGTAACGAGCCATCGGGTGCGCTGCACGGCATCATGCGCGTGCGTGGCTTCACCCAGGATGACGCCCACATCTTCTGCACCGAAGAGCAGATGCAGGCCGAATCCGCCGCGTTCATCAAGCTGACCATGGATGTCTATCGCGATTTCGGCTTTACCGAAGTCGAAATGAAGCTGTCCACTCGTCCGGAAAAACGCGTCGGTTCCGACGAGCTGTGGGATCGCGCCGAATCGGCACTAGCCGCAGCGCTCGACAGCGCGGGCCTTGCGTACGACCTGCAGCCAGGCGAGGGTGCTTTCTACGGTCCGAAGATCGAGTTCTCGCTGAAAGATTGCCTTGGCCGTGTCTGGCAGTGTGGTACCCTGCAGCTCGATTTTAACCTGCCGATCCGTCTGGGCGCCGAATACGTGTCCGAAGACAACAGCCGTAAACACCCGGTTATGCTGCACCGGGCGATCCTCGGTTCGTTCGAACGGTTCGTCGGGATCCTGATCGAGCACTACGAGGGTGCATTCCCTGCGTGGCTGGCTCCGACCCAGGCAGTGATCATGAATATCACTGATAAACAGGCAGATTTTGCCGCTGAAGTTGAAAAAACTCTCAACGAAAGCGGGTTTCGTGCCAAGTCCGACTTGAGAAATGAAAAGATCGGCTTTAAAATCCGCGAGCATACTTTGCTCAAGGTTCCCTATCTTTTGGTTATCGGAGATCGGGAAGTCGAGATGCAGACTGTCGCTGTGCGTACTCGTGAAGGTGCTGACCTGGGCTCGATGCCCGTCGCCCAGTTCGCTGAGTTCCTCGCGCAAGCGGTTTCCCGGCGTGGTCGCCCAGATTCGGAGTAATTATTATTAAGCGTGAAATGAGACAAGATAAACGAGCTGCACCGAAAGCCCCGATCAACGAGAATATCTCGGCACGCGAGGTTCGGTTAATTGGCGCTGACGGCGAGCAGATTGGCATCGTCTCGATTGATGAAGCGCTTCGTATCGCTGAAGAGTCCAAGTTGGACTTGGTGGAAATCTCCGCCGACGCAGTCCCGCCTGTTTGCCGGGTGATGGACTACGGCAAGTCGATCTTCGAAAAGAAGAAGCAGATTGCTGCGGCGAAGAAGAACCAAAAGCAGATTCAAGTAAAAGAAATCAAGTTTCGTCCAGGGACGGAGGAAGGGGATTACCAGGTAAAACTGCGCAACCTGGTACGTTTCCTGAGTGATGGGGACAGGGCCAAGGTATCCTTGCGATTCCGCGGCCGTGAGATGGCCCACCAGGAGCTGGGGATGGAACTCCTCAAGCGGGTTGAAGCTGACCTGCTGGAGTACGGTTCCGTCGAGCAGCATCCTAAGATGGAAGGACGCCAGCTGATCATGGTCATCGCCCCGAAAAAGAAGAAGTAATCAACAGGGCACGGCAGGCCTTCTGATTATGTTTATCAACTGAATGCGGAGTATCCGAACATGCCAAAGATGAAGACTAAAAGTGGTGCTGCTAAGCGGTTTCTGAAAACTGCTAACGGTATCAAGCACAAGCACGCTTTCAAGAGCCACATCCTGACCAAAATGTCGACCAAGCGTAAGCGTCAACTGCGCGGTAGCAGCTTGCTGCATCCGTCTGACGTGGCAAAAGTCGAGCGCATGCTGCGCCTTCGTTAATTTTTGGATCAAGAATAGAGGAAGTAACTCATGGCTCGTGTAAAGCGTGGCGTCATTGCCCGTAAACGTCACAAAAAAATTCTGAAACTTGCTAAAGGCTACTACGGCGCGCGTTCACGCGTATTCCGTGTTGCCAAGCAAGCGGTAATCAAGGCAGGCCAATACGCCTACCGTGACCGTCGTCAGAAAAAACGTCAGTTCCGCGCTCTGTGGATCGCTCGTATCAACGCTGGTGCACGTGTTAACGGTCTGTCCTACAGCCGTTTCATCGCTGGCCTGAAAAAAGCGTCCATCGAGATCGACCGTAAGGTTCTGGCTGATCTGGCAGTGAACGAAAAAGCGGTGTTTGCCGCGATTGTCGAGAAAGCTAAAGCCACCTTGGCTTAAGTACCCCCGACAGTCATTCTGGGTTGCTCCTGCAGCCCAGGGTGGTAAACGTCATAAATAGGGGAAGAGCCTTCAAGCTCTTCCCCTATTTTGTATCTGGAGTCTGTACATGGAAAACCTGGACGCGCTCGTCGCTCAAGCTCTTGAGGCTGTGCAAAGCGCTGAAGATATCAATGCCCTGGAGCAAATCCGGGTTCACTACCTTGGCAAAAAGGGTGAATTGACTCAGGTGATGAAGACCCTGGGGAATTTGCCGGCTGAAGAGCGTCCGCAAGTCGGTGCGCTGATCAACGTCGCCAAGGAGCGTGTTACAGAGGTTCTCAATGCGCGCAAGGCGACGATGGAGGAGGCCGATCTCGCGGCCAAACTCGCCGCCGAGTCCATTGACGTAACCCTGCCTGGCCGTGGCCAGGCCTCGGGCGGCCTGCATCCGATCACCCGGACTCTGGAACGTATCGAGCAGTTCTTCACCCACATTGGCTACGGCATTGCCGAGGGCCCTGAGGTCGAAGACGACTATCACAACTTCGAGGCGCTCAACATCCCAGGCCACCACCCGGCCCGGTCGATGCACGACACCTTCTATTTCAACGCGAACATGCTGTTGCGCACCCATACCTCGCCAGTACAGGTCCGCACCATGGAAGCGAACAAGCCGCCGATCCGCATCGTCTGCCCAGGCCGTGTGTACCGCAGCGACTCCGATATCACCCACTCGCCGATGTTCCACCAGGTCGAAGGCCTGCTGGTTGATCGCGACATCAACTTCGCCGACCTCAAGGGCACCATCGAAGAGTTTCTTCGTGTGTTCTTCGAGAAAGAGCTGGCGGTGCGTTTCCGTCCATCGTTCTTCCCGTTCACCGAGCCATCCGCTGAAGTGGATATGGAATGCGTGATGTGCAGCGGCAAAGGCTGCCGCGTGTGCAAGCAAACCGGCTGGCTGGAAGTGATGGGCTGCGGCATGGTTCACCCGAACGTGCTGCGCATGTCCGGGATAGACCCGGAAGAATTCTCGGGCTTTGCCTTCGGCATGGGCGTTGAGCGTCTGGCCATGCTGCGTTACGGCGTGAACGACTTGCGTCTGTTCTTCGACAACGACTTGCGGTTTCTCGCGCAATTTCGCTAGTCGTAACGAACCTTTAGGAGAGCAGGATGAAATTCAGTGAACAATGGCTGCGTGGCTGGGTAAGCCCGCAGGTAGGCCGCGACGAGCTGGTTGCTCGTCTGTCGATGGCCGGTCTTGAGGTCGATAGCGTTACTCCGGCCGCCGGTGTTTTCAATGGCGTGGTGGTTGGCGAGGTGCTGAGCACCGAGCAACACCCCGATGCCGATAAGTTGCGTGTGTGCCAGGTCAGCAATGGCGCGGAAACCTTCCAGGTCGTGTGCGGAGCGCCCAACGTGCGCCCCGGCCTGAAGATCCCGTTTGCCATGATCGGTGCCGAGTTGCCAGGCGACTTCAAGATCAAGAAAGCCAAGCTGCGTGGTGTTGAGTCCAACGGCATGCTGTGCTCCCAGGCCGAGCTGCAAGTGGGTGAGGGCAACGATGGCCTGATGGAACTGCCGGCCGACGCGCCAGTGGGCCAGGACATCCGCGTTTACCTGGAACTGGAAGACGCCAGCATCGAGGTCGACCTGACCCCGAATCGTGGCGACTGCCTGTCCCTGGCCGGCTTGGCCCGTGAAGTGGGCGCGCTGTACAACGCCCCGGTCACCCGCCCGGTCGTTGCTGCCGTGCCTGCGGTACACGACGAGGTGCGCCCGATTGAAGTGCTGGCGCCAAACGCCTGCCCACGTTACCTGGGTCGTGTGATCCGTAACGTCGACCTGTCCAAGCCAACCCCGCTGTGGATGGTTGAGCGTCTGCGTCGCGCCGACGTGCGCAGCATCGATGCAGCTGTCGACATCACTAACTACGTGATGCTGGAGCTGGGTCAGCCGCTGCACGCTTTCGATCTCGCCGAAATCAACGGTGGCATCCGCGTGCGCATGGCTGAAGAAGGCGAAAAGCTTGTTCTGCTTGATGGCCAGGAAGTCAGCCTGCGCGCCGACACGCTGGTCATTGCTGACCATTCCCGTGCCCTGGCGATTGCCGGCGTGATGGGTGGCGAGCACAGCGGCGTGTCTGACACCACTCGTGACGTTTTCCTTGAAAGTGCGTTCTTCGACCAGATCGCCATCGCTGGCAAGGCCCGCTCCTACGGCCTGCACACCGATGCGTCGCACCGCTACGAGCGTGGCGTCGACTGGAAGCTGGCCCGTGAAGCCATGGAGCGCGCCACTGGCCTGCTGCTGGAAATCACCGGTGGTGAAGCCGGCCCGATCACTGAAACTGTCAGCGAGCAGCACCTGCCGTCTGTTGCGCCGATCACTCTGCGTGCCAAAAGCGTTGAGCAAATGCTCGGCCTGGTGATTGAGCCGGCTGAAATCGAGCAACTGTTGTCCGCCCTCGGCCTGGGTATCACCGCCGGCGGGGAAGGGCAGTGGCACGTTGAAGTGCCAAGCCATCGCTTCGATATCAGCCTGGAAGTCGACTTGATCGAAGAACTGGCCCGCCTGTATGGCTACAACCGCCTGCCGGTTCGTTACCCGCAAGCGCGCCTGGCCCCGCAACCCAAGGCCGAGGCGCGTGCGCACCTGCCTGAGCTGCGTCGCCTGCTGGTGGCTCGTGGTTACCAGGAAGCGGTGACCTACAGCTTCATCGATCCGAAGCAGTTCGAACTGTTCAACCCGGGCGTCGAGCCGCTGTTGCTGGCCAACCCGATCTCCAATGACATGGCTGCCATGCGTTCGTCGCTGTGGCCAGGCTTGGTGAAGGCGCTGTCCCACAACCTGAACCGTCAGCAAGACCGCGTGCGCATGTTCGAAAGCGGCCTGCGTTTTGTCGGTCAATTGGACGGCCTCAAGCAAGAGCCGATGCTGGCCGGTGTGGTGTGCGGCAGCCGCCTGCCGGAAGGCTGGGCGCAGGGTCGCGAACCCGTGGACTTCTTCGACGTCAAGGCAGACGTGGAAGCGGTATTGGGCTTTGCCGGTGCCTTGGATGACTTCACCTTCCTGCCTGGCAGCCACCCGGCGTTGCACCCGGGCCAGACTGCACGTATCGAACGTGAAGGTCGTTTGGTGGGCTTCGTCGGCGCCATTCACCCTGAGCTGTCGAAAACCCTCGGCCTGGACCGTCCGGTCTTTGTTTTTGAGCTAGTCTTGGCTGAAGTCGCGTCGGGCAAGATGCCTAAATTCAGCGAGTTGTCGCGCTTCCCTGAAGTGCGTCGTGACCTCGCGCTGATTGCCGACCGTGAAGTCGCCGCCACTGCCGTTCTGGATGTAATCCGTGAAAATGCAGGGGAATGGCTGACAGACCTCAGGCTATTTGACGTCTATCAGGGTAAAGGTATTGATCCGCATAGAAAAAGCCTTGCAGTTGGCTTGACCTGGCAGCATCCATCGCGCACTCTTAATGACGATGAGGTGAATACCACGACACAAAATATCCTCACCTCGCTCGAACAAAGGTTGAACGCCACGTTAAGGAAGTGACGTATGGGGGCTTTGACGAAAGCTGAGATGGCGGAACGTCTGTACGAAGAGCTGGGTCTGAACAAGCGCGAGGCCAAGGAATTGGTTGAGCTGTTTTTTGAAGAGATCCGACACGCTCTGGAAGACAACGAACAGGTCAAATTGTCCGGTTTCGGCAATTTTGACCTGCGGGACAAACGCCAGCGGCCTGGCCGCAATCCAAAAACGGGAGAAGAAATCCCGATCACGGCTCGCCGTGTGGTCACCTTTCGTCCAGGGCAGAAGTTGAAGGCCCGAGTTGAGGCTTATGCTGGAACCAAGTCATAACGACGAGCTACCCGTCATCCCAGGCAAACGCTACTTCACCATTGGTGAAGTCAGCGAGCTCTGTGCGGTAAAACCGCACGTGCTGCGCTATTGGGAGCAGGAGTTTCCTCAACTCAACCCCGTCAAACGCACCGGGAACCGTCGGTATTATCAGCGCCAGGATGTGCTGATGATCCGACAGATCCGTGCGTTGCTGTACGACCAGGGGTTCACCATCAGCGGCGCGCGCCAGCGTATGTCCGGTGATGAAGCCAAAGACGACACCACCCAATACAAACAACTGATCCGCCAGATGATCTCCGAACTCGAAGATGTGCTGGTGGTGCTGAAGAAGTAATTCCAGCTTTTAAAATACTTCCACATTTCAAAAGCTTGCGGTATATTCCGGTTCGCTTCCTCAAGAAGCGAACCCAGTAACACGCCTAGTCGGGGCGTAGCGCAGTCCGGTAGCGCACTAGCATGGGGTGCTAGGGGTCGAGTGTTCGAATCACTCCGTCCCGACCATTATTCCTGAGTAAAGTCAGACATTTGAGCCGATCAACTGGATCGGCTTTTTTGTGTCTGCGGGAAATTCGCGAAAAGCGCAAAAGCTTATTTAGCAGATACTTGGAGATGGCTAACTATTTCCATTGGGAATATTCTTGCTGGATGACGAACGAAAGACGCCAATTGCTGGACTGGGAGCGCGATGAGTGCGCGGCTTTGAAAAAGGCCCTTGCGGACTACAATTCTGCGCGCCCCAAGGACAAGCGCCTTACCCAAGACGAAATAGCCCATGCCGTAGGGATGAGCCAGGGAACGCTGGGAAGCCATCTCAACGGTCACCGACCTTTAACCCAAAAACTTGCCGTTTCCATGGCGCAAATGCTCGGCGTTCCAATCGGATGTTTCAGCAAGCGGATTGAAGCCGACATAGGCCGAATGGCCTCTGCCGTTGGCATCAACTCGGCAATCGCCGGCCCGAACGTTGACGAACGCATTCCACCGCGCAGCTTCGACCTTGCCGATGACGAGAGCTACACCGGCGTCTTGCAACTGACCGCTCGCGGATCAACCGGTGGCGGCGATGACAACTCGCACGTCGAGATACGTGGTGTGCTGGCTTTCAAAACAGAATGGTTGCGCGCCAACAACCTCAACCAGCGGCATCTGGACGTGATCTACGCCAGCGGCCACAGCATGGAGCCGACCATCAATGATGGTGACGTGCTGCTGATTGACGAGTCGAAGATCGAGCCAAAGGACGGCCAAATCTTTGCCATGCAGAGCGCGTCCAAGGGGACGATCGTAAAGCGCCTGGTGAGGTCCGACTTTGACGGTTGGATCATCCGCAGTGATAACCCTGACAAGACGCGCTACGGCGACGAAGCGCTGCGTGACGGGGAGATAAATGAAATTCGTATCATTGGGCGCGTGATTTGGCGAGGCGGAGTGCTTTAGTTACGTGAATGCCTTTGCAAGCGTCATCCAGCTCACCAAGCCCGGCCCAGTGCCGGGCTTCTTGTTTCTGCTTTCCACGGCTTCATCCGCAAACTTGCCACTGAGTGTTATTTATCTCCCTGGGAAATAAAAATCTCCAATGGAGTTGACATGAGTACTTCCATAGGAGATATTTACTCCATCGCCGGGTAACAACCGGCCAGACAGTAGGCAGCGACGAACAGGCCTCCGCGAGCACTGTCCGGTCCTGGAATTTTTGGCTTCCTACACTTACTTGAGCCTCAATCAATACGAGGTTTGTGATTGCCCACGGAAAGGGCGGTTCAGCAAAAGGAATTTGCTGATGTTGAAAGAGTTCAGATGCGGTAGCTGCAAAAGACTTCTCGCCCGTACGGGTGGGTTTACAGAGCTCCAGATCAAGTGCACCCGATGCGGGACCTTGAATCATGTGAAGGCCACGAGCCTTGAGCAATCGCCTTTGAGCGACATAAAAGCGGAATTCTCCGCGACCAATCATTCGACTCAAAGGTAAATAATCATGGAACAATTGAAAGTAGGCGCAAAATTCATCAACTACGACGGCTTCGTTGAGCCTGTTCGTCCAATTATCACACCGGCAGAAAATACCAACGGCATCGTGCTGCGAACCTGCTACGCCTACGGCGGGAAAATGCTTACCGGCACGGTAACGCCCGTTCCAACTAATGGCGAGTTTACGGCGTTCCCGATTGTGTTCCTTGGCTTGGGCAGCCCGTCGGGCGAAGTTGTCATTCCGGCAGGTCAAGGTCTTTGGTGGGCGCCGGTCGAAGGGGGGTTCAGTCCCTCTTACGCTTACACCACCTATGACGATCTTGCCTGATTGAACGGGTCTTAAAGAGGGTTTGCCCTCTTTGGCCACCCCTAAGGCCCAGCTCAGTGCTGGGCCTTACCTATTCAGAGCCTCTGCAAAGCAGGGGCTTTTTCGTCTCCAGCGCCAGAAAAGGCCTGATCTGCCGACGCATCATCACGGTATCAGCGCGGGCGAGGCGTTCTGCCTGGGAGCCGCTCAGGTGTTTGGCCCGTTCCCGTGTCGACCAAATTTCACCGCCCCAATCACGCGTCGAAGAACACCAACGCCCTTACCTCGATACTTCGCCGTGGTGGTGCATCATCTGGCGTTGTGGGGTCGTCAAACGCCGTGTGTGCGCTCAACCTCGCCACATCCTGCCGCGAATCATGGATCTTCAACAGCAATGCTTCATCAGGTCGCAATTGCGGGTAGTAATACCAACGATGTGCCGGGTTGGCCTTGACTGAAAACGTCTCGCCGACCTTGTCGCGATACACCAGGTCACTGGGCAGCAGGTCACTCGCCGCCATGCTGCGTGCGTCGCACAACGCCAGTGGGGTGCTCAAAACCGGCGCTCCGATCGGTCGCCATACATTAATAATCGCAAACCGCTTGAGCAGCCGCTGCTGCGCTTCATCGCTGGGCAGGTGGTCATGCACTCGGCGAACGGCCGAGCGTTCGGTCTGGTCGTTGTGCACGTACCGCACGGGTTCGCGCAGCCCGCGTGCTTCTCGACCTGGGTTATCCACGCGAATCGTATGATCGAAAATCACCACCTTCACGGCACCCGTCTGCTGCTTGAGCAGCGCTTCGGTTTCCGGGTAGTACAGCAGGCGCACTTGCTCATCATCTTCCAGGTTGGCGACGGCGCTGGTGTGATCAACTTTCTCGAAGCCGTTGCGATTGATATTGGCCGGTTCATCCAACAGCCGCGCGTTATGGATAGTCACCTGGGTGGGGTCAAGCACACCGCTGCGTTGGGCGACGCCTTCGGGCGGCGGGTAGGTGTAGTTCACCGGACGTTCTCCGGTGTCCAGCAGGTAATTGAGCACGCCGCGCACCGAGGCGGGGGCGAGCTGAGTCTGATGGGTGCCCATAAAACCACCTCCAGAGGTCAGAACGGTTCCTTGAATGGCCGCAGGTCCAGCTCCTGGGTCCAGGCGCTGCGCGGTTGGGTATGCAGGTACCAATAGGCGTCGGCGATATCATCGAGCTTCAATGCGCCGTCTTCACCCAGCGTGGTCAGGTACTCGGGCGCGCGGCTTTTTATGCGGTCGCCGTCGATGGACCCATCGATGACCACATGGGCGACATGTACATTTTTAGGGCCGAACTCCCTGGCGAAGGACTGCGCCACCGAACGCAACCCAGCCCAACCACCGCGCCGACCCCGGCGATCCACACCACTGATTCCGCCATCAACCTTCGCTCCCATGAAGTCCGTGGCTATCAATCTACCGATCCAGCCCCGCCAGGAATAAGAATATCGACAGCTAAGGATATGCCCTCACGCTGTTACTTCCGCCCACCGGTGGGGCGTTTTCTGAGCCATTTGGTAGCAGATTCCTACGTCTGCATTCCTGCCAATCCGCTGCGTATCTCATCTATTCCATCCAAATCAACCACTTGCCTCACCACCCACCCAATTGGTACGCATCCTGCTTTTTTGCATTCATGGATAATTGGATACAAAAATACAAAAGGTGCTGCCGATGCAATTTGCCCCCGCTTACGTTGACCGCCAGCCCCTTACCGCCGAGGAGGAGGCCTACAACTTCCTGCTTGATGCCATTTGCAGTGGCCGCTACCGCAAGGGCGACCGGCTGATTGCCGAAGACATCGCCAGTGAAATCGGCATGAGCCGCATGCCGGTGCGCGAAGCCTTTCGCCGCCTGGATGCCCAGGGTCTGGTCACCCTGAGGCCCAACCGCGGCGCCGTCGTCAGCGGCCTGGATATCGACGAGTTGCACGAAGTCTTCGAGATGCGCAGCGCCCTCGAGGGCCTGGCAGTACGTGTGGCCGTCAGCCGGATCGGCGAGCGCCAATTGGCCGCACTGGGACGCATGCTCGACGAGATGGACGATTACCGCGACGAAAGCGCCGCCTGGGTCGGCCGCCACCGTGCTTTCCACGAATACCTGTGCAGCCTCAGCGGCCGCCCGCGCTTGGTGAAGCAGATCTCGGCGCTGTACTCGCTGGTGGAAGCGCCCATGCGCCTGTGGCTGCAACACGGTGACAAACCCCTCAGCGCCCGCGAAGAACACGCGGTGATCCTTGATGCGATTCGCGCCGGTGACGCCGCTCGCGCCGAAGCCGTGGTGCGCGAACACATCGAAGGCACCGTGCCGGCGCTGATCCAGTTTTTGCAGTCGGAAAAATAATCAGAGGTGGGCCCAAGCCCACCCGTGTTTTGACTTTGAGTCCTGCCCCGTTAACCAACGAACTGGAGTGTCTGGTCATGCATAAACGCCGCGCCTTGCTGGTGGCTGTCTCCCTCGGCCTCTGTACCCAATGGGCCTCTGCTGCGCCCCAGGTGCCGGAGCGCTTGAAGAACGCCGACAAACTCGTCTACTGCTCGGGGATGGATTCACCGCCCCTCGTGTCCTTCGATGAAGCGCAGAAACCGAGGGGACTTACCGTTGACCTGGGCCTGGAAATCGCCAAGCGCCTGGGCGACAAACAGGTGCAGTGGCGGGTGATTCCATTCTCCGGCCTGGTGCCAGCCTTGCTCGCCCAGCAGTGCGACATGATCGTCGACCAGCTATTCGACAAGCCCGAACGGCGCCAGGTGATCGACATCGTCAACTACATGTACTCCAGCCAGTCGGTGGTGGTGCCCAAGGGCAACCCCAAAGGCATCAAGTCGCTGGATGACCTGTCCGGGCACAAGGTCGCGGTGCTCAACGGCTCCACCATCAAGACCCTGCTCGACGCGCAAAACGACACCCTCACTAAGGCCGGCAAGCCGCCGATGAAGCTGGTGGTCTACAACACCGACACCGATGCCTTCCAGGCCCTGCGCATCAGCCAGGTCGACGCCTACGGCACCACCGTAGAAACCGCCGGTTACTACGCCGCCATGGCCCCCGACCTGTTCCAGGAAGGCGTACCCGCCTTCAGCCGCATCCTCACGGGCCTGGGCATGCGCAAGGACGATCCGCAACTCACTGCCGCCGTGCAGCAGGTGATCAGCGACATGCGCAGCGACGGCAGCTACGTGGCGTTGCTCAATAAATGGCATGTTAGCAGCGACACTCTCGACTGAGGTTTCCAGCCATGAACTTCAATTGGGATGTGTTCTGGCAGTACCTGTTGCAGCCCAGCGGGGTGTACCTCACCGGGCTCTGGCTGACGTGCCTGATCGCGGTGTCGGCGATGCTGCTGGGCTGCGTGCTGGGCTTGGCGGCGGCGCTGTTGCGCCTGTCGAAGAACCCGCTGCTGCACCTGCCGGTACGCTTTTATGTGTGGTTGATGCGTGGCACGCCACTGCTGGTGCAGATCGTGTTCCTGTACACGGCGCTGGCGGCAGGCGGGATTTTTCGCTTTGAGGACATCGAGCTGTTCGGCCTGATCGTGCCGGGCAATATCCAGGCGGCCATCATCGCTCTGGGCCTCAATGAAGGCGCGTACATGGCCGAGATCATCCGCGCTGGCATCGGTGCCGTGGACAAGGGCCAGTACGAAGCCGGGCGCTCCCTGGGCATGGGCTTTGCCAAGTTGATGCGACGCATCGTGCTGCCCCAGGCGTTCCGCGTGATCGTGCCGCCCCTGGGCAACGAGTTCAACGTGATGCTCAAGAACACCACCCTGGTCAGCGTGATCGGCGTGCAGGAGTTGCTGCTCAGCACCCAGATGGTCACCTCGGCGACGTTCCGCGTGTTCGAGTTGTACCTGGTGGTCGCGATCTACTTCTTGATGCTCACCACGCTCTGGGGCTTCTTCCAGCGTTGGCTGGAAGCGCGTTTCGGCCAGTCCGACCGACCTTCCGCACCGCCTCCCGCGTCCAGCCGCATGTTCGGGCGCAGCACCCTGAAACTGCTGAGAGGACGCTGACCATGGCGCACCAAAGTGAAGAACTGATCATCGAAGCCCTCGACTTGCACAAGTCGTTTGGCGACCTGCAGATTCTCAAGGGCATCTCCCTGCAAGTGCGGCGTGGCGAAGTGGTGGTGCTGATCGGCGCCTCCGGTTCGGGCAAGACCACTTTCATTCGCTGCATCAACCTGCTCGAAGACATCCAGGGCGGACGCATCCGCGTCAACGGCCGCGCCATGGGCTATCGCGAACGCAGCGACGGCAGCCTGGTGCGTGACTCTGAACGCAACATTGCCCGCCAGCGCCGCGACATTGGGATGGTGTTCCAACGCTTCAACCTGTTCCCCCACATGACCGCGCTGGAAAACATCATCGAAGCACCCATCCACGTGCTCGGCACGCCACGCGCCGAAGCCTTGGAGCAGGCCCGTGGTTTGCTCGCGCGGGTGGGCCTGGCGGACAAGGCCAGCCATTACCCGTCGATGCTTTCCGGCGGCCAGCAACAGCGGGTGGCGATTGCTCGCGCCCTGGCGATGAAACCCCAGGCCATGCTGTTCGACGAACCCACCAGCGCCCTCGACCCGGAAACCGTCGGCGAAGTGCTGCAAGTGATGAAGGAGCTGGCGGAAGAGGGCATGACCATGGTGGTGGTCACCCACGAAATGGGCTTTGCCCGTGAAGTGGCCGATCGCGTGGTGGTGCTCGACCAGGGCGAGCTTATCGAACAAGGGCCGCCGGAACAGATCTTCAGCCACCCCAGCCATCCCCGTACCCGGGCCTTTCTCAGCCGCGTGTTATGACCCTTACAAGGAACTGTGCCATGCGTTTATCGAGCGTGTTTGCGGCGCTGTGCTGCGCCGTCGTTGTGCCCATGGGCCAAGCTGCCGACTCGGTGGTCAAGGTCTACAACTGGTCCGACTACATCGGCCCTGACACTCTGAAGAACTTTGAGCAAGACAGCGGCATCAAGGTGCAATACGACATTTTCGACACCAACGAAATGCTCGAAGCCAAGTTGCTCTCCGGGCACTCGGGCTACGACGTGGTGGTGCCGTCCAGCCAGTTCCTGTCCAAGCAGATCCGCGCCGGTGCGTACCAGCCGCTGCAACGCAATTTGCTCGACAACTGGAAGCACCTCGACCCGCGCCTGATGCAACGCCTGCAAGCTGCCGACCCTGGCAACCGCTACGCTGTGCCGTACATGTGGGGCACCGTGGGCATCGGCTACAACGCAGAGAAAGTGCGCGCCGTGCTGGGTAAGGACGCGGTGCTGGATTCGTGGTCGATGGTCTTCGAGCCGGCCAATCTGGCCAAGCTCAAAAGCTGCGGCGTGGCGTTCCTCGATGCGCCGGTGAAGATCATCCCCCAGGTCATGCTTTACCTCGGCCTGGACCCCAACAGCACCAAGCCCGACGACTATAAGCAGGCCTCGACGCGGCTGATGGCGCTGCGCCCGTCGGTAACCTACTTCAACTCCTCGAAATACACCGCCGACCTGGCCAACGGTGATATCTGCGTGGCAGTGGGGTATTCCGGCGACGTGATGCAGGCCCAGAGCCGCGCCAAGGAAGCCGGTAAGAATATCGACATCCGCTACCTGATCCCCAAGGAAGGCGTGAACCTGTGGTTCGACATGCTCGCCATTCCCAAGGACGCCGCCAACCCAACCAATGCCCACGCCTTGATCAACTACCTGCTGCGCCCCGAGGTGATCGCGCCCGTCAGCGACTACGTGGGCTATGCCAACCCGAACAAAGACGCCACGCCCCTGATGGACCCCAAGGTCAGTGGCAACCCGGGCATCTATCCCGGTGATGACGTGATCAACCACACCTTTGTCTCCGCCGACCTGCCGGAAAACATCCAGCGCCTGATGACCCGGGAATGGAACCGCATCAAGTCCGGCCAATGAATCGAAGAGTCCCTGCCATGTTGAAATTTTCTGCTCACGAGTATCCCTATCCCTCCCAACGCCAGAGCGTGTTCGCCAGGCGCGGCATGGTCGCGGCTTCCCAACCTTTGGCCGCCCAGGCCGGCATCGAGATCATGCAAAAGGGCGGCAACGCCATCGATGCGGCCATCGCCACGGCGGCCGCGTTGACCGTGGTGGAGCCCACCGGCTGTGGCCTGGGGGGCGATGCGTTTGCCTTGGTCTGGTGCAAGGGCCAGCTGCATGGTTTGAATGGCAACGGCCACGCGCCGGCCGCCTTGAGTATCGAGGCGGTGAAAGCGGCAGGGCACGACCAGATGCCGCTGTATGGCTGGACGCCGGTCACTGTGCCCGGCTGCCCATCGGCCTGGGCCGAGCTGTCCCAGCGCTTCGGCCAGTTGCCGTTTGCCGAGTTGCTGCAACCGGCCATCCGCCTGGCGCGTGACGGGTTCCCGCTGTCGCCGGTGATCGCCCAGCTGTGGCAGGCCGCGCTGGATGAGTTCAGCCCCCACCGTGACCCGGTCCTGGAGGCCTGGTTCGACACCTTCCTGATGGACGGCCGCGCACCTCGCGCCGGGGAGATATTCCGCAACCCGGCCCAGGCCCGCACCCTCGAAGAACTCGCCGCCACCCGGTGCGAAAGCCTGTATCGCGGCGCCCTGGCCGAACGCCTGGACGCCCATTCGCGTGCCAGTGGCGGCTACCTGCGGGCCAGCGACCTCAAGGACTACCGCGCCCAGTGGGTGGACCCGATCCACATCAATTATCGGGGCGTGGATGTGTGGGAAATCCCCCCGAGCGGCCAAGGCCTGGTGGCGTTGATGGCGCTCAAGATCCTCGAAGGTTTCAGCTTCGATCACCGCGACAGCCAGCAGACCTGGCACCGTCAGTTGGAGGCCATGAAGCTTGCCTACAGCGACGGCCTGCACTACATCACCGACCCGCTGCACATGCGCGTGGCCGTGGCGGATTTGCTCAGTGACGACTACAGCAGCCGGCGCCGTGCCCAGATCGGTGAACAGGCCCAGCCGCCCAAACCTGGCGACCCGCATGCCAGTGGTACGGTGTACCTGGCCACGGCCGACGCCGAGGGCAACATGGTTTCGTTCATCCAGAGCAACTACCACGGCTTCGGTTCCGGCGTGGTGCTGCCCGACAGCGGCATTGCCCTGCAGAACCGCGGGCAGGAATTCAGCCTCGACCCGGCCCACGCCAACTGCCTGGCGGCGGGCAAGAAAACCTTCCACACCATCATTCCCGGGTTCCTCACCAAAGACGGCCAGGCCCTCGGCCCGTTTGGCGTGATGGGCGGCTACATGCAGCCCCAGGGGCATGTGCAGATGGTGATGAACCTGGTGGATTTCGGCCTCAACCCGCAAGCCGCGCTGGATGCACCGCGCTGGCAATGGCTGGGCGACATGAAGGTCGGCATCGAACAGGGCGCCTCCCGTGATCTGGCCAATGCGCTGGCTCGGCGTGGTCACAAGGTGCAGGTCGACAGTGACCTGAGCGACTATGGGCGAGGGCAGATTATCCTGCGCGATCCGGTCAGCGGGGTGCTGTGTGGTGGGACCGAGCCTCGCACGGATTCCCATATCGCGGTGTGGTAAGCCGGCTCCAACCTTCACTGGCGCCGCGGTTTACCCTGACACACCGCGGCGCGGGGCAAGCCCGCTCACTACAGATTCTGGGGGATTCACAGATTTCGGGGAGGCGTTGATAAAATAAGCGAACATGCCTGTCCCTTTTTTTGCCGTCACCGGTCATTCCAGGTAAGTGAACAAAATCGAGAGCTTCCTCCAATGCCCGTTGTCCGTCCCTTGCTCAAGTTGAGCCTGCTGCTGAGCCTCAGCGCCAGCCCGTTCTTCGCCGCCGTCAGCTACGCCGAAGACACCGTCACCCGCCGCAGCTACCAGGTGCCGGCCGGCAGCCTGAGCGCGGCGCTTACCCGTTTTGCCGGTTTGGCGGGGGTCAACCTGTCGGTAGACCCTGCATTGGTCAGCGGGCGCACCAGCGTCGGTTTATCGGGCGAGTTCGGGGTGGAGGAGGGCTTTGCCCGCCTGCTGCAAGGCTCCGGCCTGCAGCTGCAATCGATGGGCGCGCAGGCCTACATGCTGGTGCCGGCGCCGGACGGCAGTACGTTGGAACTGGCACCGACCTCAATCCTCGGCACCACCGGCCTGTACGACGGCGACACCTACGCCGGCGGCCAGGTGGCGCGCCGCACCGCCCAGGGCATGCTCGGCACCCGAGACTTCATGGAGACCCCGTTCAGCATCACCACCTACACCGCCGAAGCGGTGAAAAACCAACAGGCCCGCACCCTGGGCGACCTGATCGCCGCCGACCCGTCGGTACGCGCCACCAACCCGGCCGGTGGGCGTTACGAGCAGTTCACCATTCGCGGCTTCAGCCTGTTCAACAGTGATGTGGCCTACAACGGTCTCTACGGCGTGCTGCCCACCTACACCATCGACATGGAAATGGCCGACCGCGTCGACATCCTCAAAGGCCCCAGCCAATTGATCAACGGCATCTCGCCACGGGGCAGCGTGGGCGGCGGGATCAACGTGGTGCCCAAGCGCGCCACCGACAAGGACATCAACTCGTTCACCGGCACCTGGGCCTCCGAAAGCCAGGCGGGCGGGGCGGTGGACGTGGGGCGGCGCTTTGGTGAAGACAATAAATTCGGTATCCGCTTCAACGGCGTGAAACAGGCGGGCGACACCGACTGGGATCACCAGAGCGTCGACCGCGAAATGGCCGTGCTGGGCCTGGATTTCCGTGGCGAGCGCCTGCGCCTTTCCACCGACATCGGCCACACCGAGCGCGACACCGACGCGCCCCAGGAGCGTGTCCAGGTCGCGGCTGCCGCGCCCGTGCCCAGCGCCAACGATGTGCGCCATAACTATGCGCAAGCCTGGAGCAAGGCGCGCACCAAGGACACCTTTGGTACGTTCAACGCTGAATATGATGTGAGCGATGACGTGATGCTGTACGGCGGTGTCGGCTTACGCAAAAGCAACCACGACTTCCTGCGTCATGCGGTCTCCGTCAGCAATGCGGCAGGTGATTTCAGCGTGCTGCCGCGTGACTTCACCCGCGATGAAAACGTGCGCACCTACACGGCTGGCGTGCGCAACTGGTTCCACACCGGGCCAGTGAGCCACGAGGTCAACCTGGCCGCCAGCTACTTCGACATGGACTTCACCAACGGCGGCGCACGTTATGCCGCCGCGCCGAGCAACCTCTACAACCCCGTGCAAACCCCGACCCCGTCCAGGGCGACACGCCAGGACGCCAAGGTCTACACCGAAAACAAGTTCAGTGGCGTGGCCTTGTCCGACACCCTGGGCTTTTTCAATGACCGTCTGCTGTTGACTCTCGGAGCACGCTGGCAGCGGGTCAAAGTGGATGACTGGAGCGATGGCATCAAGGGCGACACCGCCTACGACGAAGAAAAAGTCTCGCCGTCGGGCGGGCTGCTGTTCAAGGCCACCGACAAGCTGTCGCTGTACGCCAACTACATGGAAGGCTTGAGCCAGGGCAAGATCGCGCCGTCCACCTCGATCAACGAAGACCAGATCTTCCCGCCCTTCATCAGCCGCCAGGTGGAAGTGGGCGCCAAGTACGACGCCGGCGCCTTCGCGGTCACGGCCGCCGTGTTCCGCATCAAGCAGCCAGCCTATGAAACCAACGCCACCACGCGAGTGTTCGGCCCCAATGGCAAGCGCCAGAACACCGGGGCGGAACTGAGCGTGTTCGGCGAACCGCTCAAGGGTGTGCGCTTGCTCGGCGGTGTGATGTACATCGACAGCAAACTCCAAGACACCACCAACGGCACCTGGGACGGCAACCGCGCCCCGGCCACGCCCAAATACAACGTCAACCTGGGCGCCGAGTGGGATGTGCCGGGGCTTGAAGGCCTGACCCTGACCAGCCGTGGCATTTACTCCAGCTCGCAGTACCTGGACCAGTCCAACGTCAAGGAAATCGACGCCTGGAACCGCCTCGACGTGGGCGCGCGCTACGCCTTCAAAGTGGACGATAAACACGTGACCCTGCGCGCGAACGTGGAGAACGTCGCCGATAAGCGCTACTGGAGCTCGGCTGGCGCCTCGGATGACAGCGAACCGGGGCTCACCTTGTCGACCCCTCGTACCTACCTGCTTTCCGCCACGGTCGACTTCTAACCGCTGATCCTGATGCATGTGGGCTTGTGTGGGAGCTGGCTTGCCTGCGATGGCATCACCTTGGTACATCTGACACCCCGAGGCGCCTGCATCGCAGGCAAGCCAGCTCCCACAGAAAGCTCACCCAATGCCCGATGGGCGGCGCCAATGAGAATGTTTTTTGATTGCGCCGCCACGATATGGAATAGTACCCGCCGTTTTCCCCGGCCCGTCTAGCCGGGGTGTTTTAACGCCGAGGACCTTGCCATGCGACTGTTGCGCTCCATCCCGACCCTTGCCGCCTGCCTCCTGGCGTTGTCTTCAAGCGTACTGAACGCTGCCCCCATCGACCTCAATGACGGCCAGCACACCGTGCATCTGCCCGACGCGCCCAAGCGCGTGGTGGTGCTGGAATTCTCCTTTCTCGACAGCCTCGCCGCCGTCGATGTGACCCCGGTAGGCGCCGCCGATGATGGTGATGCCAATCGCGTATTGCCTCGTGTACGCCAGGCCATCGGCCAATGGACATCCGTGGGCCTGCGCTCGCAGCCGAGCATCGAGGAAATCGCGCGGCTCAAGCCCGACCTGATCGTCGCCGACCTCAACCGTCACCAGGCGTTGTACAGCGACCTGTCGAGCATCGCGCCCACCCTGTTGCTGCCGTCACGCGGGGAAGATTACGAGGGCAGCCTCAAGTCCGCCGAACTGATCGGCAAGGCCCTTGGCAGGAGCCCGCAGATGGAAGCGCGAATCCAGCAGAACCGTGCAAACCTCAAGGCCATTGCCCAGCAGATTCCCGCCGGCGCCAGCGTGTTGTTCGGCGTTGCCCGTGAAGACAGCTTCTCCGTGCACGGCCCGGACTCCTACGCCGGCAGCGTGCTGCAAGCCATCGGGCTGAAAGTGCCGTCGGTACGCACCAACGCCGCGCCCACCGAGTTCGTCAGCCTGGAACAACTGCTGGCGCTGGACCCGGGCTGGCTGCTGGTGGGTCATTACCGCCGCCCCAGCATTGTCGATACCTGGAGCAAACAACCCTTGTGGCAAGTGCTCGGCGCGGTTCGCAACAAGCACGTAGCCGAAGTGGACGGCGACAGCTGGGCGCGTAATCGGGGCGTGCTGGCCTCCGAGCAGATTGCTGAAGATGCGCTGGCGATTCTCAAGGGCGGCAACGCCGTATTGAGCCAATAACCGTGCAGCGTAGTCTCGCCGCCCTCGGCATTGTGCTGCTGGGGGCTTTGTTGTTCTGGTACTCGCTGTACAGCTGGTCGCCGTTCGTGATCACCCCGGCAGATGCCTGGAATGGGCTGGTGCACCAGGGCAGCGTGGGCGGCAACATGGCCTACATTGTCGCCCAGTTACGGGTGCCGCGTGCGGTGTGCGCAGCGTTGGTCGGCGCCTGCCTGGGCCTGGCCGGCGCGCTGATGCAGGGCATTACCCGCAACCGCCTGGCTTCGCCGTCGTTGTTTGGCGTGACGGCCGGCGCGGCGCTCGGCTTGGCGCTGTTTTCCACCGGTCTGGTGGCGCTGCCGTTTGCCGGTGGCGCGCTGTTGATGACCTGCGTGGGCGGTGCACTGGCCTGGATCACCGTGTTCAGCCTGGGCGGTGCGTGGTCGCCGGCCACGGCGCAAGGGCGGCTGGTATTGGCCGGCGTCGCGGTCGCCGCGTTGTGTGCGGCATTGACTCGCCTCACGGTGATCCTGGTCGAAGCCCAGGCGCAAAGCGTGCTCAACTGGCTGGCCGGTTCGTTGGCCAATGTGGGCGCCGCGCAAGTTCAGCTGCTGTGGCCGTGCACCCTGATCGGTGGCCTGTGGGCGCTGTGGTGCGCGCCGCGCTTGAACCTGATCAACCTCGGCGAAGACGCCGCTCGCTCCCTGGGGGTCGGCATCGCCAGCCTGCGCCTGCAGGTGTTTGTCGCCAGCCTGTTGCTGGTGGGCGCGAGTGTCTGCGCGGTGGGGCCGATTGGCTTTGTCGGGTTGATTGCGCCGAACATCATTCGCCAGTTCCTGGGCAACGACTACCGCTGGCTGATCCCCCTGAGTGCCGCCTTGGGCGCGGTGATCGTGCTGGGCGCCGACCTGCTCAGCCGCGCCGTGGCGTTCCCGGTGGAAACCCCGGCCGGCGTGGTCACTTCGCTGATCGGTGCACCGTTCTTCCTGTTTCTTGCCAGGCGCACCCTATGATCCGCCCTCGATTGCGCCTGTGGGTGCTGCTCGCCTTGTTGCTGCTGGCGACCTTTATCAGTCTCAGCGCCGGCACCTTGTGGCTCAAGCCCGCCACCGTGCTGGAGCGCCTGTTGGCCCACGATGCCCTCGACTTCGAAGTGTGGAACCACCGCCTGCCGCGCAGCCTGATCGCGATCCTCGCCGGTGCCGCCTTCGGCCTGGCCGGGGCGATTGTGCAGGGCGTGATCCGTAACCCACTGGCCTCGCCGGAAATCCTCGGCGTGACCCAGGGCGCGGGCCTGGCGCTGACCGTGGCGATCATCAGTTGGCCGCACTTGCCGATTGCCTGGTTGCCGCTGGTGGCCTGCCTGGGCGGTGCCGGTGGTGCGTTACTGTTGGCGCTGTACAACACCGGCGTGAGTTTTTCCGGCGTGCGTTTTGCGCTGTCCGGGGTGGCGATTGCGGTGACCTTGTCCAGCGTCACCGAGTTTCTGATCCTGTCCCACCCGCTGGACATCAACACCGCCTTGCTCGCACTCACCGGCAGCCTGTGGAGCCGCAACTGGCACCATGTGGCGCTGGTGTTGCCGTTCCTGCTGCTGATCCCGCTGGGCCTGTGCCTGGCCAAGCCGCTGAACCTGATCGCCCTGGGCGATGAAGCGGCCCACAGCCTGGGCACAGCGTTACGGCGTACGCGCTGGCTGGCGATGACGTGCGCGGTGCTGCTCACCAGCCTTGGCGTCGGCGTGATCGGGCCGATCGGCTTTATCGGCCTGGTCGCGCCGCATATGGCGCGGCGCCTGGTGGGCGGGCATCACCAGTGGCTGTTGCCCGCCGCGATGCTGATTGGCGCGCTGCTGCTGGTGCTGGCCGACACGCTGGGGCGCACGTTGATTGCGCCCAGTGAAATCCCCGCCGGGGTGCTCACAGCGGTGATCGGCGCGCCGTATTTTCTTTGGTTGCTGGCACGGTTCAAGGGCTGATCCCATGAGTATTCTTCAAGCACGACAGCTCGACATCGGCTACGGCGACACCCGCATCGTGCAAGGTCTGTCGTTCACGCCGCCCGCCGGAAAAGTCACCGCGCTGATCGGCCCCAATGGTTGCGGCAAGTCCACCTTGCTCAAGACGTTCGCACGCATCCTCAAACCGAGCGCGGGAGAACTGACCCTGGACGGCCAGGCCTACGCCAGCCTGTCCGCCCGCCAGTTGGCGCAGCAGATCGCCTTTTTGCCGCAAGTGCTGCCGGTGCCCGAAGGGGTCAGCGTGCGCCAGTTGGTTGCCTATGGCCGCAGCCCGCATAACTCATTGTGGGGGCGCTTGAGCGGCAGCGATCAGTCCCATGTGGCGCAGGCCATGCAACGCCTGGAACTGGACGTTTTGGCCGACCGCGCGCTGGCGGACTTGTCCGGCGGCCAGCGCCAGCGTGCCTGGCTCGCCATGGTGCTGGCGCAAAACGCGCCGGTGGTGTTGCTGGATGAACCCACAACCTACCTCGACATCAGCCATCAGGTTGAGCTGTTGGACCTGATGGGGGAGTTGGCCGCCGAGGGCAAGACCGTGATCACCGTGCTGCACGACATCAACCAGGCCTGCCGTTATGCCGACCACCTGGCCGTGATGCATGGCGGTCGCCTGGTGGCCGATGGCGCCCCGGCTGCGGTCATCAGTGTTGGATTGATGCGCCAGGTATTCGATGTGCAAGTACAAATCATCAATGAACCAGTGGCTGGCACGCCCATGTGCCTGATAGAAAAGAGCGCCCGTTAATTGTTATTGCCGCCCTGACTTCCCCAACTAATAAAAACCTGTAGTGAGCGGGCTTGCCCCGCGCCGCGGTGTGCCAGGAAAAGTTGAGGCATCAGGTCTCCCGCAGCACAGCCCAAGCCCAAAAACCACAAGGCCTGCGCCAGCACTGTCACGGAAATCCGGGACAGATGATGGCCATTCATTTCAGTTTGTTTCCCCATCTCAGGAACTAGCGTTGCAACTTCCAGTCGATTAACCCGGCCAACTTTGTCTCCGGGCGTGGCTAACTAATGGCACTTATCAGTAGTTCCAAATAGCCATACTTTCTCGCAACCAGACACCCAACATTATGTCGTCAGCCCTTATCGATGCCTGCCATATGCAGATACCGCACACAGACCAAGTGTGCGCGTGGCTGAGGCAGCACGCTGGGTTGAAAACCGTTGATCTGGAGCGTGCCCAGCGCCTGTCCACAGATGCCAGCGACCTGCTGGGCCTGCTCACGCGCCTGGGCCTGGTCTCCGAGATCGAACTGGCCAGCGCCTGGGCCAACCTGCTGGACGCGCCGCTGTTACTGGCCGACGCCGCGCCTGCGTTGCTCGACCCACTGCCACCGCTGACCGAACGCTTCATGCGCCACTACCAAGTGGTGCCCATGGGCTGGAGTTCAGACGGCCTGCAGGTTCTGGCCGCCCACCCGGCCCAGCACTATGCCTTCCAGGCGTTGGCCTACGCCTGCCAGGTGCCGGTGTGGCTGGCCATCGGCCCGCGTACCGAGGTCGACACGCTGATCGAACGCTATTACGGCCAGGGCCGTTCGGCCATGGGCACGCTGATCGAAAACCTCGATGAGCGCAGCGGTGCGCTGGAAGACATCGAACACCTCAAGGACATGGCCTCCGAAGCCCCGGTGATTCGCCTGGTCAATCTGATCCTGCAACGCGCCGTGGAACAGCGGGCCTCGGACATCCACATCGAACCCTTCGAAAACCAGCTCAAGGTGCGCTACCGCATCGACGGCGTGCTGCATGAGGCGGAGGCGCCACCGGCCAGCTCGTCGGCGGCAGTGATCTCGCGGGTGAAGATCATGGCGCGCCTGGACATTGCCGAACGCCGGCTGCCCCAGGACGGGCGCATCATGCTGCGCATCCAGGGCAAGGCGCTGGACCTGCGGGTGTCCACCGTGCCCACCAGTTTTGGCGAGTCGGTGGTGATGCGCCTGCTGGATCGCCAGACCGTGCAGTTCGATTTTCAGCACTTGGGTTTCGACGGCCAGCGCCTGGCGGCCTTCCTCGACTTGCTGGAACGGCCCCACGGCATCCTGCTGGTGACCGGGCCCACCGGCTCGGGCAAGACCACCACGCTGTACACCGCGTTGTCGCGGCTCAACACCGCCGAGCGCAAGATCATCACCGTGGAAGACCCGGTGGAATACCAGCTCGAAGGCATCAACCAGATCCAGGTCAAGCCCGCCATCGGCCTGGATTTCGCCGGGGCGTTGCGCTCCATCGTGCGCCAGGACCCGGACGTGATTATGATCGGCGAGATCCGCGACCTGGAAACCTGCCGCATCGCCATTCAGTCATCCCTCACCGGCCACCTCGTCCTCTCCACGCTGCACACCAACAGCGCCGCCGCGAGCATTACCCGCCTGCTCGACATGGGCGTGGAAAGCTACCTGATTGCGTCGACCGTCAGCGGCATCCTCGCCCAACGCTTGGTGCGCCGCCTGGACCCGGCCACGCGCACAGCATTCGAAGCGCCCCCGGAGTTGATCGCAGAACACGGCCTGGACCGCTTGACCGACGCGCGCCCGATCCTGCTTTACCGGGGCCGTTATGAAGGCCGCAGCGCCCTCACTGAATTGCTGGTGATGAACGACGAACTGCGCAGCCTGCTGATGCGTCACGCCGACGCCGCCACCCTGGAGCAGGCCGCGCGCCGCGCCGGTTTGCGCACCTTGCATGAAGAAGGTTTGCGCCAGGCGCTGGCAGGCATCACGTCACTGGAAGAAGTGTTGCGCGTCACCCGGGGAGAGGGCGCGTGAGCCTGTTCAAGTTCCGTGCTCTGGACAGCCAGGGTGCTGCCCACAACGGCACGCTTGAAGCCAAGGACCAGGCTGCCGCTGTTGCCCTTTTGCACAAGCGTGGCCTGCTGTTGTTGCAGATCGAGTCGGCAGGCGGCCTCAGGTCGAACAGCACGCGCGGGCAGTTGAAGGGCGCGGCCCTGGTGAGTTTCACCCAGCAATTGGCGACGCTGCTAGGCGCCGGCCAGCCCCTTGAGCGCTCGCTGGGCCTGCTGCTCAAACAGCCCGGCCCGCCTCAGGTGCGGGCATTGATCGAGCGCATCCGCGATCAGGTCAAGGCCGGCCAGCCGTTGTCCATGGCGCTGGAGGCGGAGGGCGGCTTCTCGCCGTTGTACGTGAGCATGGTGCGCGCCGGTGAAGCCGGTGGTGCGCTGGAAGGCACCTTGCGCCAGCTCGGCGACTACCTGGAACGCAGCCAGTTGCTGCGCGGCGAGGTCATCAATGCGCTGATCTACCCGGCGTTTTTGGTGGTGGGGGTGCTGGGTTCCCTGGCGCTGTTGCTGGCGTATGTGGTGCCGCAGTTCGTGCCGATTTTCGAGGACCTCGGTGTACCGATTCCACTGATCACCGAGGCGATCCTTGCACTCGGCGAGTTCCTCGGCCGCTATGGCTGGGCGGTGTTGGCGGGGTTGCTGGTGGCTGCCTGGGGGCTCGCCGCTCGCCTGCGCGATCCCCGGCACCGGGAAGCCTTCGACCGACGTCTGCTCGGTGTGCGCGTGATTGGCCCGCTGTTGCAACGGGTCGAAGCCGCCCGGTTGGCACGCACCCTCGGCACGCTGCTGAGCAATGGGGTGGCGCTGCTGCAAGCCCTGATGATTGCCCGGCAAGTCTGCAGCAACCGTGCGTTGCAGGCGCAAGTCGCGGTCGCGGCGGAGTCGGTCAAGGGTGGCGGCACCTTGGGTGCAGCCTTTGGCACTCAACCCCTGTTGCCCGACCTGGCCCTGCAAATGATTGAAGTCGGCGAACAGTCCGGTGAGCTGGACAGCATGTTGCTCAAAGTCGCCGACATTTTCGACGTCGAAGCCAAGCGCGGTATCGACCGCCTGCTCGCCGCCCTGGTGCCGTCGCTGACCGTGGTCATGGCGGTGTTGGTGGCGGTGATCATGCTCGCGATCATGCTGCCGCTGATGAGCCTCACCAGCCATTTATGAAGGAGCGGACCCCATGAAAACCTCACGCCGCCAAGGCGGTTTTACCTTGCTCGAAATGCTCGCGGTGATCGTGCTGCTGGGCATCGTCGCGACCATTGTGGTGCGCCAGGTCGGCGGCAATGTGGACAAGGGCAAGTACGGCGCCGGCAAGGCCCAGCTCGCCAGCCTGAGCATGAAGATCGACAGCTATGCGCTGGACGTCGGCTCGCCGCCCGGCACCCTGCAACAGCTGGTGGACAAGCCCGGCGGCTACGCCAAGCCTTCGGACCTCAAGGACCCCTTCGGGCATGCCTTCGGCTATCGCTTCCCCGGTGAGCATGGGCCTTTCGACCTGATTTTCTACGGCCGTGACGGCCAGCCCGGTGGCGAAGGCTACAACGCCGACCTGGGCAACTGGGAATAACCGGCCCATGGCCCAGCGCGGCTTTACCTTGCTGGAGATGCTGGTGGTCATCCTGTTGATCAGCCTCGCAGTCAGCTTGCTCGGCCTGGGTGTGCGCCAAGGGTTGCAGGTCGCCAAGGAACGCCGTGCCGTCGGGCAGATGGTGGAGGCATTGCGTGCCACACGAGCCGGGGCAATTATTGGCGGCCAAGCGGCGCGCACCGAGTTTGACCTGCACGCCAGGACATTTCAGGCACCGGGGCGTGCGCGGCAGCAATGGCCCGAGCCGTTGCAGGTGACCTTGCACACGGCCGAACAGGTGGGGCCAGCTGTCGAGTTCTACCCCGACGGCAGTTCAACCGGGGGCAACCTGCTGCTGGCCAGCGGCACCCGGCGTTGGCGCATCGATGTCGGCTGGCTCACCGGCAGCGTGCAGTCAAAGGCCCTGCCATGAAGCGCCAGGCCGGTTTCACCCTGTTGGAAATGCTTGCTGCGCTGACCCTGATGGCGGTGTGCAGCAGCGTGTTGCTGGTGGCGTTCGGGCAGAGTGCGCGTTCGCTCTCCCAGGTGGCCCACAGTGATCGGCTCACGCACGCCGCGCTGTCGATTTTCGATCAGGAGGCGGCGGGGCGCTTGAGTGTCGGCGTGCGCGAGGGTGAGCTGGATGGCATTCACTGGCAACTGAACTGCACCCGCCAGCAACCCCAGGTGTTTCGCCTCGACCTGAGCCTTCGCGAGGGCCCGCACCAGGCCCGTTTCAGCACCTTGAAGGCACGCCTGTGAAACGCCGCGAGCAAGGCTTCACGCTGCTGGAAATCCTGGTGGTGCTCAGCCTGCTCGCCGTGTTGCTGGTGCTGGTGGGCGGGGCATTACTGGGGGCTAATCGCGCGGTGTCCAAGGCCCAGCGCTACACGGTGAGCCTGGACGAAGTGCGCGCCGCCCAGCAGTTTTTGCGCACGGCCATCGGCGAAGCGCTGCCGTTGAGCGGGGTAGACCACGCCGCTGCAACGGAAGGTTTTTTTGTCGGTGCACCCGAGCATTTGCAGTTCGTCTCGACCTTGCCCGGGGTGCTGGGTGGCGGGATTCAGTGTTTCACCGTGCAACGCGTCGAGAGGGATTTGCAGGTGGGTTTCTCCGACCGCGAACCTCAGGTGTTGCTGCACGATCTAGACGGCCTGCAATTGAGTTATCGCGGCATCTCCCCGTTGGGGCAGGCTACCGGCTGGCTCAATGAGTGGCCGTGGCCCAGGCGCTTGCCTGACGCGGTGCGCATTGCTGCCCAGCTCAACGGACCGGTGCCGTGGGTTACCCAAGTGATTGCGTTGCGCTTGAACCTGGCCAGCGGGGTGGCGGGAGAATGAAGCGTCAGCGCGGTGCAGCCCTGCTGCTGGTGCTGTGGGTGCTGGCGTTGCTCAGTGTGTTGCTGGGCGGGCTGGTGGGCTGGGTGCAGTTGGAGAGCCGCCAGGCCCTGTGGTTTCGGCAACATACCCAGACTGTCCTGGCCGCCGAAGCCGGTATCGCGTTGGCCATGACTGACCCGCGCCGGGTGGTCGACGGGCGTGATATTCAACTGACGTTCGACGACGCCCACCTGCACGTCAGCCTGCGCAGCGAGCGCGGCAAGTTGTACCTGATCAACGCCGAGACGGATGACTTCATGCGCCTGGCCCTGGCGTGCGGGGCCAGCCAGGCCCAGGCGAGCGCGTTGGCCAAGGCCCTCGAAACCCGCCGCAACAGGGGCTTGGCGCCGTTCCGCGTACTGGAAGAAGTGCGCCAGCTGCCGGGCATGACGCAAGCGCTCTACAGCCAACTGCTGCCTGAAATCACCTTGTGGAGCGACCTGGATCGCCCCGACGCCGCCTTTGCCAGCCCGCTGATGCGCAAGGCCCTCAACCTGCCGCAACAGAACGCCGAGGGCGCCGACCCTGGCCTGGTGTTGCAGGTCGACAGCCGCGCTGAGCGCCCGGGCGGGTATCAGGCGCGCGTGCAAGCCACCGTTTTATTGAGCCCATCGGAGGACAGCGCACAACCCTACCGGGTGGTGCGGTGGCAAGAATGAATCGACTGGAACCCTTTGCCCGGCATTGGCGCGGCAGCCTGTTGCAACAGGGCTGGCGCCTGTGGCTGGCTGAATTACGTGGCTGTGTGCCGTGCTGGCTGGCCCTTCACGAGCCGCCCGAGCAGCGTCATCACTGGCCGTTGAGCGAGCCGGTTGCGCCGGGCAACACGCGCCAGGTGCTGGTGTTGGCCACCGACGCCGTGTTGCTGCAAACCGTGCAGTTGCCCCTGGCGGCGGCGCGCAACCTCACCGCCGTGGTGGGCTATGAGCTGGACCGCTACACCCCGTTCAACGCCGATCAGCTGTACTTCGTTGCGCAGCCGTTGCGCCGCACACCCGCCCACCTGGAGGTGCGGCTGGTGGCGATCCTGCGCGAGCACCTCGACCGGATTCTCGCCGATTGCACTGCCCTTGGCCTGCAGCCCCACCGCGTGGAAGTGGGCGACCTCGGTGTCGACTTGTTGCCCGCGCCGTTGCGACCGCGCCAGCACCCACCGGGCAAGGGCTTGCAACGCAGCCTGCCGTGGCTGTGCGGGGCCTTGCTGATTGCGGCGATGCTGCTGTGGCTCAACGACCGCCAGCGCGTGCTCGACGTCATGCAGGCCAGCGTCCAACAACAGAAAGCTCAGGTCGCCGAGGTGCACGCCCTGCGCCAGCAATTGCTCAACACCCGGGGTGCAGCGCAGTACCTCACCCGCCGCAAACTGGCGCAGCCCCCGCTGGCCGCGCTGCTCAATGACCTGACCACCTGCCTGCCGGCCGACACCTGGATCGACCAGTTGGACGTGAAAGACGGTGAGGTGTCGTTCTCTGGGCAAAGCGCCAAGGCCAGCGGCCTGATCACGCGGATCAAGGGCTGCCATCGCCTGGAAAACGCCCAGTTCGAAGGGGTGATTCAACCGGATGCGCGCACCGGCAAGGACCAGTTTGCCTTGCGTGCCCACTTGCGCCAGGAGGTGGCCGATGCGCCGATCCCTCACACCCCGTGAACGTCGCGGTTCGGCGTTGCTGATCCTGGCGCTGGTGGTGGGCGCTGCCTACTGGCTGTTGATCGACAGCTGGTTCGCCGGGCCGTTGCGCGAGATGGGCGAGCGCGCCGATCAGTTGCGCGAGCAGCAGCAACGCTATGCCGGCGTGCTGCGCCAGGGCGATGCGCTGCGCGAGCAATTGCAGCAGGCGCGCCAGGACCCGGCCAGCAGCACCAGCCTGTTGCCGGGAGACGATCCCGATGTGGTCGCCGCCGACCTGATGCAGCGCCTCGCCGACCTGATCAACAGCTATGCCGACCTTGGCGGCGGCTGCCGCCTGACCCAGCGCAAACCCATCACCCCGGAGCAGGATGACGGCGAGCCGTACCGCCAGGTCAAGGTCAGCCTCACGCTGAACTGCGCCATCGAACCCCTGGAGGCGCTGTTGCATGAACTTGAATATCAGCCACCGTTTCTGTTCGTCGATGAGTTACGTATCCGCCGCAGCCAGCAGGCCCCGGCCAGTGGCGGCGCGGGGCAACTGGTGGTGCACCTGCTGGTGCGCGGTTACCTGCAACCGGCGCGGGTGACGCCATGACGAGCGTACTGCGGCCCCTGGAATGGGGCCTGCTCGGCCTGGCCGGGTTGCTGGGCGTGTTGATGGCGGTGATCCTCAGCAGCATCGGCGACGAGCCGCAGTGGCTGCCGGAACCCAGCGCCCCGGCCCAGCCTTCGAGCCGTGTGCAAACAGCCCCGAGTATCGCGCTGCAAGACCTGGCCGCCACCTGGCAAACCCCGCTGTTCAGCCCTGATCGCAGCCCCGACCGTGTAGTGGGCAAGGCCCAGGTGTCGAGCCTGGCCAACCTCACCCTCAGCGGGATCATGATCACCGGCAACCTGCAGATGGCCATGCTTAAACCGGCCAGTGGCCCGACCCTCACGGTGCGCCTGGGCCAGGCGCTGCCCAACGGTTGGCGCCTGGAACACCTGACCCCGCAATACGCCCGATTCAGCCTGGACGGCCGCACCCAGACCTTGAGCCTCTACGCCAAGCGCTTGCCGCCGCCGTCCAGCCGCCCCCCGATGACTTTGCCCCGCGAGCCTCTCCCTTGATCGATATGCGCACCTCAACGTTTTGCCTGGCCACCGCTCTTGCCTTGAGCGGCTGCGGCTCCTTTCCAGACCGTGCCGACCCGGATGAGGACCTGATGCACGAGGCCCTGCAGGGCACCGGCGCGCAACGCCCGCCGCTCGAGCAGTCGGTGGCCGAAAGCCCGCAGCCGCCGATAAAAACGCCGCCGCAGCGCCAGTTGATTCGCGGCAGCCAACAGTTCGTGCGTGCACCCGGTGCGGCGCCGAGCGCACAGGAGGAGGGCGGCGACATCGTGTTCAACTTCGCCGACCAGCCCATCGAAGCGGTGATCAACAGCGTGATGGGCGACCTGCTGCACGAGAACTACAGCATCGCCCAGGGCGTGAAGGGCAGCGTGAGTTTTTCCACCTCCAAGCCGGTGAGCAAGCAGCAGGCACTGTCGATCCTCGAGACCCTGCTGTCCTGGACCGACAACGCCATGATCCGCCAGGGTTCGCGCTACGTGATCCTGCCGGCCAACGAGGCCGTGGCGGGCAAACTGGTGCCGCAGATGCGCGTGGCCCAGCCGCCCAGCGGGCTCTCGGCGCGGTTGTTCCCGCTGCGCTATATCTCGGCCACCGAGATGCAAAAACTGCTCAAGCCCTTCGCCCGTGAGAACGCATTCCTGCTGGTGGACCCGGCGCGCAATGTGTTGAGCCTGGCCGGTACGCCGGATGAGTTGGCCAACTACCAGGACACCATCGACACCTTCGACGTGGACTGGCTCAAAGGCATGTCGGTGGGCGTGTTTGGCCTGCAACGCGCGTCGGTGGCCGAGCTGATGCCCGAGCTGCAACACCTGTTCGGCCCCGACAGTGGTATGCCCCTGGCGGGCATGCTGCGGTTCCTGCCGATCGAGCGCACCAACTCGGTGGTGGCGATTTCGTCCCAGCCGCAGTACCTCAGTGAAGTGGGGGATTGGATTCGCACCATCGACGAAGGCGGCGGCAACGAGCCGCAGATGTATGTCTACGACGTGCGCAACATGAAGGCCGCCGACCTGGCCAAGTACCTGCGGCAGATCTACGGCACCGGCGCGATCAAGGACGACACGCCGGCCAAGGTGGCGCCGGGGTTGCGCACCACCACCCTGGCCTCGCCCGGCATGGGCGGCTTGCAGAACACACCCCCGGTGGCGGATGAGCCCGAACCTGAGCCGGAAGAAAAGACCGTCGCCCCCAGCAGCGACCTTGAAGCCGGCACGCGGATCACCGCGCAACAGAGCAGCAATCAACTGCTAGTGCGTACACGCCCGGCGCAATGGAAGGAGATCGAAGCGGCAATCAAACGGCTCGACAACCCGCCACTGCAGGTGCAGATCGAGACGCGCATTCTGGAAGTCAAACTGAGCGGTGAACTGGACCTGGGTGTGCAGTGGTACCTGGGGCGTCTCGCCGGCAATTCCGCCAGCACCACGGTGGCCAACGCCTCCGGCAGCCAGGGCGCACTGGGCGGCGGCGGGGCGGGGCTGGGGGCGACGGATTCGTTGTTCTATTCGTTTGTCAGCTCCAACCTGCAAGTGGCGCTGCATGCCCTGGAAAAGAACGGGCGCACTCAGGTGTTGTCGGCGCCGTCGCTGGTGGTGATGAACAACCAGCCGGCGCAGATCCAGGTGGGGGACAACATTCCCATCAGCCAGACCACCGTGAATACCGGTGTGTCGGACACCACGTTGAGCAGTGTGGAGTATGTGCAGACGGGGGTGATCCTGGACGTGGTGCCGCGGATCAACCCGGGTGGGTTGGTGTACATGGACATCCAGCAGCAGGTCAGCGATGCGCAGGATACGGCGGCTAACAGCGACACGCCGGTGAACCCGCGCATTTCGACGCGCTCGGTGTCGACCCAGGTGGCGGTGCAGAGTGGGCAGACGGTGTTGCTCGGGGGGTTGATCAAGCAGGACAACGCCGAGGGGGTGAGTGCGGTGCCTTACCTGGGGAAAATTCCCGGGTTGCGGTGGTTGTTTGGGAGTACCAGCAAGTCCAAGGCGCGCACGGAGTTGATTGTGTTGATTACGCCTCGGGTGGTGACCAACAGCGGGCAGGCGCGGGAGGTGACGGATGATTATCGGGAGCAGATGCGGTTGTTGCGGCCCTCTTTGGACCGGTAGATCGGGGGCATATCCGTTATCTGTGTGATGGCTGATATTGGTTCCGCTCTTACAGCG
>NZ_JACAOY010000026.1 GCF_013385985.1 Pseudomonas sp. B6002
AGCGTGTAACGCTGTAGAATTCGCCTCCCGCTGACGAGAGATCGGAAGCGCAAGTGGTTGAAGTTGTTGAAGAAATCTTCGAAAACTTCTGAAAATAATCACTTGACAGTAAATGAGGCTGCTGTAGAATGCGCGCCTCGGTTGAGACGAAAGATCTTAACCAACCGCTCTTTAACAACTGAATCAAGCAATTCGTGTGGGTGCTTGTGGAGTCAGACTGATAGTCAACAAGATTATCAGCATCACAAGTTACTCCGCGAGAAATCAAAGATGTAACCAACGATTGCTGAGCCAAGTTTAGGGTTTCTTAAAAACCCAAAGATGTTTGAACTGAAGAGTTTGATCATGGCTCAGATTGAACGCTGGCGGCAGGCCTAACACATGCAAGTCGAGCGGTAGAGAGAAGCTTGCTTCTCTTGAGAGCGGCGGACGGGTGAGTAATGCCTAGGAATCTGCCTGGTAGTGGGGGATAACGTCCGGAAACGGACGCTAATACCGCATACGTCCTACGGGAGAAAGCAGGGGACCTTCGGGCCTTGCGCTATCAGATGAGCCTAGGTCGGATTAGCTAGTTGGTGAGGTAATGGCTCACCAAGGCGACGATCCGTAACTGGTCTGAGAGGATGATCAGTCACACTGGAACTGAGACACGGTCCAGACTCCTACGGGAGGCAGCAGTGGGGAATATTGGACAATGGGCGAAAGCCTGATCCAGCCATGCCGCGTGTGTGAAGAAGGTCTTCGGATTGTAAAGCACTTTAAGTTGGGAGGAAGGGCAGTTGCCTAATACGTAACTGTTTTGACGTTACCGACAGAATAAGCACCGGCTAACTCTGTGCCAGCAGCCGCGGTAATACAGAGGGTGCAAGCGTTAATCGGAATTACTGGGCGTAAAGCGCGCGTAGGTGGTTTGTTAAGTTGGATGTGAAATCCCCGGGCTCAACCTGGGAACTGCATTCAAAACTGACTGACTAGAGTATGGTAGAGGGTGGTGGAATTTCCTGTGTAGCGGTGAAATGCGTAGATATAGGAAGGAACACCAGTGGCGAAGGCGACCACCTGGACTAATACTGACACTGAGGTGCGAAAGCGTGGGGAGCAAACAGGATTAGATACCCTGGTAGTCCACGCCGTAAACGATGTCAACTAGCCGTTGGAAGCCTTGAGCTTTTAGTGGCGCAGCTAACGCATTAAGTTGACCGCCTGGGGAGTACGGCCGCAAGGTTAAAACTCAAATGAATTGACGGGGGCCCGCACAAGCGGTGGAGCATGTGGTTTAATTCGAAGCAACGCGAAGAACCTTACCAGGCCTTGACATCCAATGAACTTTCCAGAGATGGATTGGTGCCTTCGGGAACATTGAGACAGGTGCTGCATGGCTGTCGTCAGCTCGTGTCGTGAGATGTTGGGTTAAGTCCCGTAACGAGCGCAACCCTTGTCCTTAGTTACCAGCACGTTATGGTGGGCACTCTAAGGAGACTGCCGGTGACAAACCGGAGGAAGGTGGGGATGACGTCAAGTCATCATGGCCCTTACGGCCTGGGCTACACACGTGCTACAATGGTCGGTACAGAGGGTTGCCAAGCCGCGAGGTGGAGCTAATCCCATAAAACCGATCGTAGTCCGGATCGCAGTCTGCAACTCGACTGCGTGAAGTCGGAATCGCTAGTAATCGCGAATCAGAATGTCGCGGTGAATACGTTCCCGGGCCTTGTACACACCGCCCGTCACACCATGGGAGTGGGTTGCACCAGAAGTAGCTAGTCTAACCTTCGGGGGGACGGTTACCACGGTGTGATTCATGACTGGGGTGAAGTCGTAACAAGGTAGCCGTAGGGGAACCTGCGGCTGGATCACCTCCTTAATCGACGACATCAGCTGCTCCATAAGTTCCCACACGAATTGCTTGATTCATTGAAGAAGACGATAAAGAAGCAGCCCGAAATTGGGTCTGTAGCTCAGTTGGTTAGAGCGCACCCCTGATAAGGGTGAGGTCGGCAGTTCGAATCTGCCCAGACCCACCAATTTTGTGTGGGAAACGCCTGTAGAAATACGGGGCCATAGCTCAGCTGGGAGAGCGCCTGCCTTGCACGCAGGAGGTCAACGGTTCGATCCCGTTTGGCTCCACCACTACTGCTTCTGAAAGTTTTGAAAGCTTAGAAATGAGCATTCCATCAGGTTGATGGTGAATGTTGATTTCTAGTCTTTGATTAGATCGTTCTTTAAAAATTTGGGTATGTGATAGAAAGATAGACTGAACGTTACTTTCACTGGTAACGGATCAGGCTAAGGTAAAATTTGTGAGTTCTCTTAATTGAGAAATTCGAATTTTCGGCGAATGTCGTCTTCACAGTATAACCAGATTGCTTGGGGTTATATGGTCAAGTGAAGAAGCGCATACGGTGGATGCCTTGGCAGTCAGAGGCGATGAAAGACGTGGTAGCCTGCGAAAAGCTTCGGGGAGTCGGCAAACAGACTTTGATCCGGAGATGTCTGAATGGGGGAACCCAGCCATCATAAGATGGTTATCTTGTACTGAATACATAGGTGCAAGAAGCGAACCAGGGGAACTGAAACATCTAAGTACCCTGAGGAAAAGAAATCAACCGAGATTCCCTTAGTAGTGGCGAGCGAACGGGGACTAGCCCTTAAGTGGCTTTGAGATTAGCGGAACGCTCTGGAAAGTGCGGCCATAGTGGGTGATAGCCCTGTACGCGAAAATCTCTTAGTCATGAAATCGAGTAGGACGGAGCACGAGAAACTTTGTCTGAATATGGGGGGACCATCCTCCAAGGCTAAATACTACTGACTGACCGATAGTGAACTAGTACCGTGAGGGAAAGGCGAAAAGAACCCCGGAGAGGGGAGTGAAATAGATCCTGAAACCGTATGCGTACAAGCAGTGGGAGCAGACTTTGTTCTGTGACTGCGTACCTTTTGTATAATGGGTCAGCGACTTATTTTCAGTGGCGAGCTTAACCGAATAGGGGAGGCGTAGCGAAAGCGAGTCTTAATAGGGCGTCTAGTCGCTGGGAATAGACCCGAAACCGGGCGATCTATCCATGGGCAGGTTGAAGGTTGGGTAACACTAACTGGAGGACCGAACCGACTACCGTTGAAAAGTTAGCGGATGACCTGTGGATCGGAGTGAAAGGCTAATCAAGCTCGGAGATAGCTGGTTCTCCTCGAAAGCTATTTAGGTAGCGCCTCATGTATCACTGTAGGGGGTAGAGCACTGTTTCGGCTAGGGGGTCATCCCGACTTACCAAACCGATGCAAACTCCGAATACCTACAAGTGCCGAGCATGGGAGACACACGGCGGGTGCTAACGTCCGTCGTGAAAAGGGAAACAACCCAGACCGTCAGCTAAGGTCCCAAAGTTATGGTTAAGTGGGAAACGATGTGGGAAGGCTTAGACAGCTAGGAGGTTGGCTTAGAAGCAGCCACCCTTTAAAGAAAGCGTAATAGCTCACTAGTCGAGTCGGCCTGCGCGGAAGATGTAACGGGGCTCAAACCATACACCGAAGCTACGGGTATCACGTAAGTGATGCGGTAGAGGAGCGTTCTGTAAGCCTGTGAAGGTGAGTTGAGAAGCTTGCTGGAGGTATCAGAAGTGCGAATGCTGACATGAGTAACGACAATGGGTGTGAAAAACACCCACGCCGAAAGACCAAGGTTTCCTGCGCAACGTTAATCGACGCAGGGTTAGTCGGTCCCTAAGGCGAGGCTGAAAAGCGTAGTCGATGGAAAACAGGTTAATATTCCTGTACTTCTGGTTATTGCGATGGAGGGACGGAGAAGGCTAGGCCAGCTTGGCGTTGGTTGTCCAAGTTTAAGGTGGTAGGCTGAGATCTTAGGTAAATCCGGGATCTTAAGGCCGAGAGCTGATGACGAGCTAACTTTTAGTTAGCGAAGTGGTTGATGCCATGCTTCCAAGAAAAGCTTCTAAGCTTCAGGTAACCAGGAACCGTACCCCAAACCGACACAGGTGGTTGGGTAGAGAATACCAAGGCGCTTGAGAGAACTCGGGTGAAGGAACTAGGCAAAATGGCACCGTAACTTCGGGAGAAGGTGCGCCGGTGAGGGTGAAGGACTTGCTCCGTAAGCCCATGCCGGTCGAAGATACCAGGCCGCTGCGACTGTTTATTAAAAACACAGCACTCTGCAAACACGAAAGTGGACGTATAGGGTGTGACGCCTGCCCGGTGCCGGAAGGTTAATTGATGGGGTTAGCTAACGCGAAGCTCTTGATCGAAGCCCCGGTAAACGGCGGCCGTAACTATAACGGTCCTAAGGTAGCGAAATTCCTTGTCGGGTAAGTTCCGACCTGCACGAATGGCGTAACGATGGCGGCGCTGTCTCCACCCGAGACTCAGTGAAATTGAAATCGCTGTGAAGATGCAGTGTATCCGCGGCTAGACGGAAAGACCCCGTGAACCTTTACTATAGCTTTGCACTGGACTTTGAATTTGCTTGTGTAGGATAGGTGGGAGGCTTTGAAGCGTGGACGCCAGTCTGCGTGGAGCCATCCTTGAAATACCACCCTGGCAACTTTGAGGTTCTAACTCAGGTCCGTTATCCGGATCGAGGACAGTGTATGGTGGGTAGTTTGACTGGGGCGGTCTCCTCCTAAAGAGTAACGGAGGAGTACGAAGGTGCGCTCAGACCGGTCGGAAATCGGTCGTAGAGTATAAAGGCAAAAGCGCGCTTGACTGCGAGACAGACACGTCGAGCAGGTACGAAAGTAGGTCTTAGTGATCCGGTGGTTCTGTATGGAAGGGCCATCGCTCAACGGATAAAAGGTACTCCGGGGATAACAGGCTGATACCGCCCAAGAGTTCATATCGACGGCGGTGTTTGGCACCTCGATGTCGGCTCATCACATCCTGGGGCTGAAGCCGGTCCCAAGGGTATGGCTGTTCGCCATTTAAAGTGGTACGCGAGCTGGGTTTAGAACGTCGTGAGACAGTTCGGTCCCTATCTGCCGTGGACGTTTGAGATTTGAGAGGGGCTGCTCCTAGTACGAGAGGACCGGAGTGGACGAACCTCTGGTGTTCCGGTTGTCACGCCAGTGGCATTGCCGGGTAGCTATGTTCGGAATAGATAACCGCTGAAAGCATCTAAGCGGGAAACTAGCCTCAAGATGAGATCTCACTGGAACCTTGAGTTCCCTGAAGGGCCGTCGAAGACTACGACGTTGATAGGTTGGGTGTGTAAGCGCTGTGAGGCGTTGAGCTAACCAATACTAATTGCCCGTGAGGCTTGACCATATAACACCCAAGCAATTTGCGTCGAAAGGCCAGATTGCGGTGTGTGAAGACGAAATGAACCGAAAGTTCGACGCTCACAAAACACCGACAGCTGTCACATACCCAATTTGCTGAAGCGAGGCCAACCGGCCACGACTCAGTACCCGAATTTCTTGACGACCATAGAGCATTGGAACCACCTGATCCCATCCCGAACTCAGTAGTGAAACGATGCATCGCCGATGGTAGTGTGGGGTTTCCCCATGTGAGAGTAGGTCATCGTCAAGATTAAATTCCGAAACCCCATTTGCGAAAGCAGATGGGGTTTTGTTTTGGGCGGTCGAAAAGCCAGCAGTTCCTGCCAATAAGCCCAAACACCCTCACATCAAAACCCCTTATCCTTGATCAACTCAATAAGCGCCCTCAACCCGGCAGGCACATGGCGCCTTCCAGGATAGTAAAGGCGCAGCTTGTCGTAAGAGGGCGTCCACTCCTCCAGGACGCGCACCAGCGTTCCTTCAGCAAGGTCCATCGCGGCATTCCATTCCGTCAGATAAGTCAGCCCCATTCCCGCCCTGGCGGCTTGAAGCATCAATGTGGGGTTATCAAGCATCAGTGCACCTTGTACATCCACCGCAATCGC
>NZ_JACAOY010000027.1:0-258 GCF_013385985.1 Pseudomonas sp. B6002
AGCAAAAGCAAAGGCAAACGCGACCCACTGTAGGAGCCGGCTTGCCGGCGATGGTCGTTAACGATAACGCAAAAAAAACAGACAGAACGCGACACCCTGTGGGAGCTGGCTTGCCTGCGATGGCATCAACGCGGTGTGCCTGATTCACCGAGGTGTCTGTATCGCAGGCAAGCCAGCTCCCACAGTTGACCCGGCCCGACAGTCAGATACCGGTCGGCTACCAGGCCGCCGCGTCTGCTTTTGATTTTGATCTTAGGC
>NZ_JACAOY010000027.1:398-14705 GCF_013385985.1 Pseudomonas sp. B6002
CTGTAAGAGCGGAACCATAAGTGGCCGTTACCCAGATAACGGATATGCCCCCAAGCACACCCACATGACCCCCACATTTCACACCTGTGAAAGCTTGTGAGATCTTGCCAACAATCCCGCTTTCACCCCCCGCCACCCCCTAGTATCAAGTCCTCGTGCGCCCCCACTCACATGGACTGAACAATGATCAACCGACCCGAAAAAGCCGCCTCGCCGCGCATCCCCGAAACCAAGGCACCGGAACGTGTGTTCGACGCCCTGCTCAACAAGGCCAAGACCTTGGCAGCCGCCGGGTCGGGCGACAAAAACTTCAAGCCCAAAGTGCTGGCCGCCCACTCCGGCGAGGCCCTGAAAAAGCCCAGCGAGATCAAGCCCGACGACTACAAGGAAGTCACCGCCCTCCCCGCCAAGCTCGACATCGACACACTCAAAGTCGTGTCCGAAGACAAGGACGCCGGTGTCATCTACTTCGAGCAGGACGGTAGCAAATTCAAGATCACCCGCGAAGGCGCCGAGAAGGTCCAGGAAGGCTTCGACACCCTCAAGGGCCTGCACTTCGGCCACGCGGTAGCGCCGGTCAATCAGGGTGGTCCGGATGAAGGTACGCCGCTCTATGACCTGCTGCACACCCTCGCCGAAACCCAGGGCACTCCGGCCGGCAAGGAGATTCGTGAAGCCTTGGGCAACCCCGACCAGCAACTGCTGCGCGAAGACGACCCCACCGTACGCCTGGCCAATGTGAAATCTGTGGGTGAAGCCAAGGACGGGGTGGTCAAGGTCGAGATGGAAAGCGGCCAGACCCTGGTGATCTCTGAAGCGCTCACGCCCGAGGCCTTCGCCAGTTTCAACAGCGCCGGAGTGACCAAGGCGGCCCTCGCCGAGGGCAAGGCCAAAGGGTATGAAGCGGTCACCAGCCTGCCCGGCGACCTGGATTTCAGTCAGCTCAAGGTGGTCTCCGAAGACCCCAAATCCGGCGTGATCCTCTTCGAGCACCAGGGCAAGAAGTACATGATCAGCCAGTCCGAGGCCGCCTTGCCGCAGCCCGGCGCGGACCTGAGCAACCCCAACCCCAACGCCGGCAGCAGCTTCTACAACTTCCTGCACGCGGTGCACAAAAGCGAAGGCACCCAGACCTTCGACTACATCAAGAACGCCCAGTCCTTGCCCGGCCAGGAGCTGCTGCGCAAGGACGAGGCCAGCCTCAAGCTGGGCGATATCAGCAAGGTCGATGCGCCCATGGACGGCATCCTGGTGGTCAACGGCACCGACGGCAAACTGCTGGTGGTGTCCAAGGACATCACCCCCGAAGCCTTCGCCGCCTACAGCACCAAGGGCCAGACCCTGGCCGGCATCGAAAAGGCCAAGGGCGACGGCTACAGCCTGGCCGGGCCGGATGCGTACCTGTCGTCCACCGAAGACATCATGAGCGTCGGCGGCGTGGGCGATTATGGCCCCGGCCTGATCGCCTTCACCCAACACAAGCCGGGCGGCGCCGAAGAGAAGATCGTGGTCAGCGAAGACAGCAACCCGCAGATGTTCGAGCAGATCTCCGGCTACCGCACCGACATCGCCCAGCAGACCACCGACGTCGACAAACTGCGCGCCGACAACGGCCTGCCGCCGCTCAAGGACGTGTCGGTGGACAACCTCGCCACCACCGAAAAAGATGAGAGCGGCAACCCGCTGTCGGTGCAGGACCTGTCGATGAAAACCCTGGTGGACAGCTACCGGGCCGGGGTCAAGGACGGCAGCATCGGCAAGGACGACCCGCGCGCCAAATTCCTGCGTGCGGTGGAAGCCAAGAGCATGGCCGACAACGGTATGTCGATCATTCCCGAGCACGGCTTCGGCAACCAGGGCATCGCCACCACGCCGATCGATGTGACCTCGCGGGATGTGCGTGACAACATCTTCGACACCAAGTCCATCGACAAGACCATCAGCGACTTGCTCGGCGACTCGACCATCCAGGCTGACATCAAGAGCAACCACGACGCGGCGCTGGGCAAGGTCGACGGCGGCCAGGCCAAGGTCGATGAAGTGCACCAGAAGCTCATCGACAGCACCTCCTCGGAGAACTTCACCAAGTACATCAAGGCGCTGCAGGACGACGGCAAGACCGAACTGGCCACCCAGGAGATCCAGACCGCCTACACCGCCCTGGCGGATGTGGACCCGGCCAAGGCCGACAACTTCCTGCAGAACCTGCAGATCGACGGCTACACCGATGCCGTTGAAAAGTTGATGGACGACCCAAGCAAGATCAGCGATGACAACACCGCCCTGGCCACCCAGGACAACACCCTGGCCATCCTCTCGATGCTCAAGGGCAGCGCCGACGGCCTGCCGCGCCAGGCGCTGGGGGTGTATTCCAAGTTCGTCGACCAGTTGCTCAAGGACAAGGGCGCCGCCGCCGACTTCGGCAAGGCGATGATCTCCCTGGGCGATACCTGGCAGAAGAACGGCGTGATCAGCTTCAGCGATATCGAACACGCGGTGAGCAAGGAGATCATGCCGAGCCTCAGCGAAGAGAACCGCAGTTCGTTCGTGAAGAACCTGACCTTCCTCAAGGACAACGGCGTACTCGGCTCGGTCGGCGGCGCCATCGGCATGGGCCGCATCGTCTACCAACTGGCTGGCCAGGGCGGCAAGCTGGCCGACACGCCGATGAAGCGCCTGGGGATCGCCAACGACTTCCTCGGCTTCCTCGGCACCGGCTCGCACTTCGCCACCCTGGGCCTTAAGGTCTATGACAAGTTGCGCGGCACCAACGCCTACAAACTGATGGGCTTCGACCGCTCGCTGCCCGACCTGTGGGCCAAGCCCGGCGAGGGTTACCACGCCCTGCCCAAGGACGCCGAGGCGGTACAGAAGAAGTATTTCGAGATCGTCGACCAGGCCATGGATGACGGCAAGGACGTGGGCAAGGTGCTCAACAGCGGCGGCTGGAGCGATGAAGGCGCGAAGAAGGTGCAGGAAGGCATCGAGAAAGGCATCGCCAGCCGTGGCGGCGTGGCCGGTGCCGGTTTTGGTGCCAAGTTCGCCAGCAGCGCGATCAAGGTGATCGGCATGGCCACCGACGTGGCCGGTGGTGTGATCAGCGTGGTGCAGGCCGCGTTCACCCTGCGCGACGGCGTGCGGGAAAAAGACCCGGTGAAAATCGCCTCCGGCTCGCTGTCCATGGCCGGTGGCGTCAGCAGCCTGGTGGCCGCCGGTGGCGGCGTGCTCACCACCCTCGGCGTCACCGGCCGCATCATCCCGTTCCTCGGCCCGGTGGGCTTCCTGATCTCCGGTGCACTGTCGTTTGTCGGCGCGATCCTCAGCACCGTGCAGTCGCACAAGCTGCACAAGATCTCGATGCAGAACTGGAACCAGATCCAGGACTTCAAGCAGGACGGCCTGCTCAAGCCCAATGGCGATGAAGCCTACGTGTGGCTGCAGACCTACTTGTCCGACTGGGGCCAGCGCGATGCCCCGCAAGACCAGAGCATCTTTGATTTCCGCAAGGAAGAATGGGATGCGCGCTCCAGCATTCGCGGCGGCGACCATCGGCGCGACCACCCGGACTACATCGGCGACGGCAACAACCGCAACTCCGAGGACTACAAGTACTCGCTCAAGCCGTCGGAGTGGACAAACGACAACCACGACATCATCTGGCGCGTGGGCGACGGCTACGGCGGGCCGTACCACGACGTCGACAACGGCTGACCGCCCCCCTCACCTCAAATCAACTGTGGGAGCTGGCTTGCCTGCGATGGCGTCCTTGAAAATTGCGGTGATCTCAAGGGCGCCATCGCCGGCAAGCCGGCTCCTACAGGGGGGCGTGGCGGATGGAATAAAACACGCCTTCAGCTGTTTAGTCAGGACAAGACTCACCTTCCCTGCTGACAGCCACCGGAGGCACACCATGACCCCATCACCCTTGCGCCCACTTGTCGTCACGCCTGAAGACGGTTTACCGGTCCACCCGTTCGGGCTCGACATGCGCATTTTGCTGAGCACTGAAGCCAGTGGTGGCGCCACCTCGGTGATCATCGCCAGCCACAACCCCGGTGAAGGCCCGCCTCCTCACCTGCACCACTCGCAGGAAGAGTTCATTTTTGTGGTCGAAGGGACCTATCACGTCAGGGTCAACGGCGTTGAGCAAACCGTCGGCGCCGGGACGCTGCTGTTCATTCCCCGTGGCACTGTCCACAGCTTCAAGAACATCGGCAGCACCGTGGCGCGCATGCTCGACTGGACCTTGCCGGGTGGCCAGGATACGTACTTCCAGGCCATCGACGCACTGGCCGCCGAAGGTGGCTTCGACGCGGCAAAAGCCAAGGCCCTCAGCCTGGAATACGACACGCATTTCCCCCAGGCGTAAGACCTTGTCAGATAAGGCGCGCAGCCACGAGCCAATCCGCAACGGCCTGGAACGAGGCATCCGGCACCGGGTCGCCTGGCACGGTCTTGCGGTAGATCTCACCGGCCAGCGCCTTGTCCGGCGCGTGGGGAATGCCCAGGTCATAGGCTTCCTGCAGCATCAGCAAGGCTTCTTCCGGTGATGCGCGGCACACCACCACCGGCACTGGGGTTTCCCCGCGCACATAGCGCACGCCGATCACGCAGCCGTCGGTGGTGCCGATCATCATCGACGCGCGACTCAAGCCCAGCTTGGTGGCCAAGGCCTGCATCTCGTTGCGCTGGCGCCGCCGTTCGCTCTTGATCAGCGGGTCGCCGTCGATGTCCTTGCGCTCGCGCTTGGTCTCGCTGCGGGTCATCTTCATGTCGCGGCCGAACAACCAGCGCTGCATCATCACGTCCACCCCGCCCACCAGGATGAACGCGCACAGCACGGTGAACACCAACGGCTTGAGCACCAGGAAGAACGTCGACTCCATGCACTCCGCGCCACACCGCGACGACTCCATCAACGCCTGCAACGCGTGCTTGCCCACCACGTAGAAAGCAATCGCCAGCACATGCACCTTGATCAAGCCCTTGATGAACTCCACCAGGTTGCGCAGGGCAAAGATCTTCTTCATGCCCTCGGCCGGGTTGATGCGCTTGAACTCGGGCTTGATCGGGTCCACCGAGAACACGAAGCCGCGCATGGTGATGATGTTGGTCAGGATCACCACGCCCGTGGTCACCGCCATCACCGGCAGGGTGATGCTGATCACCAGTTGCTCGGCATGGTCGAGCACCCGGGGCCACACGGTGGCGAAGGGTTCGATGTAGATCTGCGCGGTGAGGTCGATCAACGCAGTGACCTGGGCCTTGGCCCGGGGCGCGAGGATCGAAATGCACAGGGTGCAGAACAGAATGACCATGCCCGACACCAGGTCCTGGCTCTTGGCGACCTGGCCTTTCTTGCGCGCGTCCTTGAGCTTTTTGTCCGTGGCCGGCTGGGACTTCTCTTCGCTGGTATCGGCCATGGCTACTCCATGCCTGCCAGGGTCTTGAGCAGCTCGACCGTGCCGCGGAATTCGGAGAGCTGGTCAAGCATCAGCGGAATCAAAAAGCCGATATAAATCACCATCAGGATTGTGAAGAACAGGTTCTTCACCGGCAGCGACAAATCGAAGATATGCAGGTTGGGCGCCATGCGCGACAGGTAGGCGAGCATCAGGTCGGTGATCAGCAGCGAGATCAGCAACGGCGAGACCATCAGCACGCCCACGCGCATGATCTGGTCGAGGATCGACAGCACCGCCAGCAAAGCCGAACTGGCAAACACCGGGGTGAATGAGGTCACCGGCCATAGCTGGTAGCTGTGGTAATAACCGTCGACCATCAGGATAAACCCGCCGGACATGAAGAACAGCGTGATCAGCATCACCGTGAGCAACGTCGCCATCACGCTGGACTCGCCGGACGACAGCGGGTCCACCAGTTGCGCCATGGTCGAGCCGCGTTGCAGGTCGATCAACTCCCCCGCCACCTCGGCGGCCCAGAACGGAATGCCGAACAACAGGCCGATGAGGATGCCGATCAGGAACTCCTTGATCAGCAAGCCGGCGATAAACACGCTGCCGTGTTCGGGCATCGAGGTCAGCGACTCGAACACCGGGAAAAACATCGGGATGGAAATCGCCACGGCCACACAGCCACGGATCATGCCGGTAAGGCCCAGGCGGTTGAACGCCGGGGTGATCACTACCACGCCCATGGCGCGACAGGCGGCGAGCGAGGCGGAGCTGATCACCGGGTAGGCGACCTCCAGGAACTGCGCGGTCAGGCTGGCATCCATGGGCGGTCAGCGCGTCCACATCGGGAAATTGTCCAGCACCTGGCCGCCGAGTTCCGCCACCTGGCCGGCCAGCACCGGGCCCAGGAACACGATGGTCAACAGCACCGCCACCAGCTTCACTACCTGGGGCAGCGTCTGGTCCTGGATCTGCGTCAACGCCTGGAACAGGCCCACGCTCAAACCCACGATAATCGCCACCCCCAGCGCGGGCGCAGAGAGCATCAACACCGTCATCAGCGCCTGTTTCATCAACGACAAAAATACGTCCTGGCCCATCTTCCCCCCTCAACACACACCACCCTGTAGGAGCCCGGCTTGCCGGCGATGAGGCCCTCAAGGGCGCCATCGCCGGCAAGCCGGCTCCTACAAGGGTTAGCCGTAACTCAGAATCAAACCGTGCATCAGGCGCGACCAGCCGCTCAGGGACACGAATAAAAAGATCTTCAGCGGGATCGAGATCAGGTTCGGCGAGACCATCGACATGCCCATCGCCATCAGCACGTTGGACACCAGCAAGTCCACCACCAGGAACGGGATGTACAGCAGGAAGCCGATCTCGAAGGCACGGGTCAGTTCCGAGCTGACGAACGCCGGGATCAGCACCACCAGGTCGTCATCGCGCAAATCGGCGCGGGCTTCCGGCGACCAGATGGTCTCGGTGGCTTGCACAAAAAAGCCACGCTCGGATTCATTGGCAAAGCGCTTCAAGTGCGCCTGCAACGGCGGGCGCAGGGCATCGCCCAGATCCTTGAGTTGCTCCACATGCTCGATGTTGAGGTCGCGCCCCTCCACCTGGCGGTACATGTCGCCAATCAGCGGCGTGGTCACGTACACCGACAGGATCAACGCGATGCCGTACAGCACCAGGTTCGGCGGCGTCTGTTGCACGCCCAAGGCGTTGCGGATCAGGAACAGCACCACCGAGATCTTCATGAAACCGGTGAGTGTCACCACCGCCAACGGGATCAGCCCGATCGTCGCAACGACCAGAATGATCTCGATCAGGTTCGGCTGATAACCGGTCATGGGGTGGCAAAACTCAGCAGGCGCACGCCCAGGCCGTCACCGATTTTCACCAGTTGGCCCTGGCCGACACGCCGCCCGTTGACCATCAAGTCGACGCTGTCCACGCCGGGGGTGTTGAGCTGCAACAGGCTGCCGGCGCCCAGTTCGCGCAATTGCGCCAGGGTCAGTTCCAGGCTGCCGACCTGGCACACCAATTTCAGCGGCAGGTCATCCAGGGCCGCAGCCGCATCAACGTCACTCATCGTGTTCTCCGCATCCAAAAGGGGGGCTTTCAAGGCTTCCTGCAGGCGCAAGGCATCACCCTGGTGTTGGCAGCGCGCCTGCAAGCGGCCGTCCAGGTCGAGCAGCAAACCGCTGCCAGGTTCAAGCATCAGCACGTCGCCGGGGCGCAGGCTGCGCAGTTCGCCCAGGCTCAGCCACTGTTTGCCGGCGACGACCGCCAGGGTCTGGCGCAGGCCGGGCAGCGGGTCGGGTTCGACCTCGCCCAATTGCGTCAACAACTGCGCCACCAGCACCGCGGCGCCTTCGCTCAGATCCAGCTGTGCGCTGAAGGCCGGCCCGTTGCCGAAGCTCAGTTCCAGGGCCAGGTGCACGGCGAACGGGCGCTGGTCCAGGCCTTCGGTGGCCTCCAGCAATTGCACCGGGTGGCCGAGCAGCGGTTCGAGGGCTTCGATCAGGTCGAGCACCGCCAGCTCCAGCAGCAACGAGCGCGGCAGCGACGGCAGCGTCTGCGCGTCAAACTGCAACGCCAGCGGCGCCAAGGCCTGCTCCAGGGCGGTGGTGGGCAAACGCAGGCGCACCGGTGCACGCCCCAGCAACAGCAGCACATCCCGTGGCGCGTTGAGGGGCTGCGGCTCGGCGGCCCAGCTCACACGCAGGTCTTGCCCGGCGCAGCGCCCCTGCCAGGCACGACGGCGCCGGTGCAGTTGGTTGTGCAACGCCAGCAGCGCCGGGTCGTAGTGGGTCAGCCACAGCGACAGCGGATCGGCAAGGGCTGCAATCATGTGCCGACGCCTTCGTCGCGCAGCTCGCCCACGCGGCGCTCGTCGCTTTCGCGGCCGTCCAGCAGGCTTTGCCAGGCGTCCGACTGACGCTGACGGCTGAGGCGCTCCTGGCGAAACAGGTCACGCTCACGCTCCTGGCTTTGCAGGGTGGTGGACACGTGGGTCACGTCGTTTTCCAGCTGTTGCTGATCATCGGACAAACCGCGCAGACGATCCTGGGCTGCCTGCCAACTGGCCACCGACAAGCCTTCGGTGAGCGACGCATACACCTGGCGCGCTTCTTCGGCGATGGCTTCCCGGTGCAGGCGCAATTGTTCCTTGGCGTCGGTCAACACGCCGTGGGTCTGTTCGCAGCGCTGCTGCTGGGCAGCCAGTTGGCTGGCGGCCCGTTGTTCACGCAGTACCCGCAGGGTTTGCAGGGTGCGCAGTTGATCGGTTTTCATCGGGTTTGCTCCTTCGTCATGCCGGCACAACGCTCTGTAAATCCATAAAGATCCCTTGTAGGAGCCGGCTTGCCGGCGATCGCGGTGGGTCAGACACACCGCTATCGCCGGCAAGCCGGCTCCTACAAAGGGTCGGTGTATGTCCTTGGGTTCTCATGCCAACACCTGGCGCATACGGGTCAGGGTCTGTTCCAGGTTGCTCGGCTCATCCGCGTTCTGGCGCAGGAAGGCTTCAATCGCGGCGTGGCGGTTGATGGCTTCGTCAGCCAGGGGGTCGCTGCCGGCGGAGTACTCACCCACGCGAATCAGCATTTCGATCTCGCCATAGCGCGCCATCAACTCGCGGATGCGCATGGCCAGGCGTTTGTGCTCATCACCAGCAACCTGTTCCATCAAGCGACTGCGGCTGCGCAACACGTCCACCGCCGGGAAGTAGTTACGCTGGGCCAGTTCGGCGCTGAGGGCGATGTGCCCGTCGAGAATCGAACGTGCCTCTTCGGCCACCGGGTCGCTGGCGGCATCGCCTTCGGTGAGCACGGTGTACAACGCGGTGATGCTGCCGGTCGGCCCGGGGCCGGCGCGCTCCAGCAGGCGCGGCAAGGCCGAGAAGAAGGACGGCGGGTAACCGCGACGGGTCGGCGGTTCACCCACTGCCAGGCCGATTTCGCGCTGGGCGCGGGCGAAACGGGTGAGGCTGTCCATCAGCAACAGCACGTTGCGGCCCTGATCGCGGTGATATTCGGCCAGGGTGGTGGCGACAAATGCTGCCCGCACACGCTCGGCGGCCGGGCGATCCGACGTCGCGACCACCGCCACCGTGCGCGCCCGCGCCTTGGCATCCAGTTGCACGTCGAGCAGTTCACGCACTTCCCTGCCCCGCTCGCCGATCAGGCCGATCACAATCACATCAGCCTCACTGTTGCGAATAATGCTGGCCAACAACGACGACTTGCCCACGCCCGGCTCGCCAAAGATGCCCATGCGTTGGCCCTGGGCCAGGGTCAGCAAGCCGTCGATGGAGCGGATCCCCAGCGCCATCGAACGTACGATCAGTTGCCGGGAAAACGGCGCAGGGGGTTCGGCGTGCAGCGGGTAATGCTGCAAGGCCAGGGTTGGCGCCAGCCCGTCACCGTCGAGGAAATCGCCCATGGGGCTGATCACGCGACCCAGCTGTGCATCGCCCACGGCGACGCCCAGGGTTTCGCCGGTGGCGGTGATTTGCGTGCGGGTCGACAGGCCTTCCATGGAGCCGATGGGCGACAGGATCGCCTCGTCGCCATCAAAGCCGATCACCTCGGCACTCAAGCTGCGGCCGCTGCCCGGGTCACGCAGCTGGCACAACTCACCGATGCTCGCGCCGGCCACACTGGCGCGCAACAGCACACCACGGATGCTCAACACCGTGCCGTGCATCGGCCGCAGGCGGGCCTGGGCCAAGCGCTCATGCAAGCGCGGCAACAGGTGCTGCAGGTTCATGCCACACCTTCTTCGGCAAACGGCAGCAGGCTGCGGCGCAGGTTCTGCAACTGCGCTTCCAGGCCCAGCTCGACAGAGCCTGCGGGGCTGTTGAGACGGGCCTGGCCGGCGCCCAGTTGCTCATCGGCGTCCACGGCAATCGCCAGGCCTTCGGACTTGAGACGTTGACGCAGGCTATCGACATCGGCGGGCGGCACCCACAGGGTCAGCGCCTGGTCCTGGCGGAACGCGCTCAGTGCCTGGCGGGTGCAGCGCGCGATACGCTCGGCGTTGTCCAGCTCACCCAGCACTTCGCGCACGATGCCCAAGGCCAGGTCGGCCAGCGACGCCTCCAGGCCACTCAAGTAGTGCTGCACCTGGGATTGGGTGTCTACCAGCAATTGCGCCACCTGCTCGGCACCCTCCAGGCGTGCGCTTTCAAAGCCTTCGGCGCGGGCGGCCTGCAGCCATTGGTCGCTGTCGGCCTTGACCTGTTGCGCTTGCTCCTTGGCCGCCTCCAGAAACGCAAAGCCTTCGGTCCACAACGCCGCTTCTTCGGCCCGCAGAATGCGCGCCGTGGGCCGGCTCGGTAATTCACTCATGGGGTGGTGTCCTCAGCGGCCAGGCACGCGGCGGCGGCCTGCACGATTTCCAGGTCGCGGGGCAACCGGGCGTTCTGACCTTGGGGGAAAACAAAGCGCAAACGCAGCCAGCCTTGCAGGTCTGCCTGCTGGGCGTGCAACCAGGTAGCTACGCAGCCCTGGCCGTCGCGGTCGATGGCGTCGATCAGCTCGCCGGGGTCGCGCAGCAAATCCGCCGCACCGCCCAGTTGGCGCAATGCCAAGGCCTGGCTGAACACATCAGCGCCGAGGCCTTCGCGCAGTTCGTTGACCACGTCGCGGCGAATTTCGCGGCTCAAGGTCGAGGCGTGCCAGATGGCGCCGCACAACCTCGGCAAGCGCGCGAACTGCGCTGGCGACAACAGCAGCACCGGCAAATCGGCGGCCAGGGGCGTCACCAGCTGGTCCAGCGGGGCCAATTGATAATGGCTCACCAGCAACTGTTCCAGGCGCTGGCGAAACCGCGGCTGGCGGTGCATGGCGTGCAGCACCTCGTCCGGCAGCTCAGCGGCAAAACACGCGCCCAGGCTGGGCCCGCGCACAAACTGCAACGGCTCGGCGATCAGTCCTTGCCAACGTTCAAACACGCTCATTCACCCTCCTTGAGTACATACAACGCCTGGGCCTGGCGCCTTGCCCATTGCTGGCGAGCCAACACACCGAGGGCGCCAAGGGCGATCAGCAACAGGCCGCCGAACATCAGGCGCGCCTGGGGCAGGTTGTCTTCCAGCAACCACAGCCCCATGAAGCGCGCCAACCTTGGCTGCGCGGGGTTCTGGCTGATGGCGACGGCCGCTTTGATCGCCGTGACCGAGACGCCGTCGTAGCTCAGGCCGGAGATGCCGTTGGCGACCAGGGTCTTGATCTGCGGGATCAGGGTGTTGATGTCGGTGCCCGGGTCATAGCGCACCAGCACCGAGGCCGACGACGGCGAAATCACGCGCTTGAGCAAGTCGTTGTCCGGCAGCACCACGTGCACCCGCGCCGCCACGATGCCGTCGATCTGCGACACCGAATGCGACAGTTCTTCACTCAGCGCATAGATCATCTGCGCCCGTTCCTGCACCGGCGACGACACCAGGCCGTTGCCCTTGAACACCTCGCCCATATTGGAAAAGCTCTGCTGCGGCAGGCCGGCGTTGTCGAGCAGGGTCATGGCTTCGGCGAAGCGTTCTTCGTCGACCACCACCTTGAGTTGGCCGTTGTCCTGGGTCTTGCGTTCCGCCGGGATGCCACCGCGCAGCAGCACCGCGACCATGGCGTTGGCGTCGCGCTCGCTGAGGTTGGTATAGAGGTCGGTGTTGCACGCCTGCAACAGGCTGGCCAGCAGGCCGATCAGCAACAGGCGCAGGGCGCGGTTTGGGCTTGGCATGGCGTTATTGACCCTTGAGCAGCGTGTTGGCGGAACCGGAAATCTGCGTCGCACCGCGCACCACCATCTGGGTTTCGATGGAGTAGTCGAACATCTTGCCCAGGGAGTGGACGATCTGGTCGACCTGTTGCTCGCCGACTTTTTTACCCGGCTCGCCTTGTGGAGAAGCACTCGCGGTACGGATTTCCGACGAGGCTGGTGGCGGCGCCGACGGGTTATTGGTGAGGACGTCGGCACGCTCGGAAAACGCCCGCGTGCGGTCGATAAAACTGTTCATGCGCTCCATCAAGCCCGAGCCGATCTGGTGCGGGCTCGCGCCTTCGGGCATGCCCTTGGCGGTATTGGCCATGTGCTCGAACAGATTCTGCGAGGCCCCTGCGGGCCCCGCGCCAGCGGACGGCGGCAAGGCCGAAGCGCCAGCGGCGAGACTGATAGTCATAAGGGTTACCTACTCGTCGTCGTCATCGGACATGGCGTCGTTCAGCAGTTCCTGCATCTTCGGCATGATGATGAACTGACCGCCGATGGTGACCGCCTGGGTGATCAGCGCATCGTTGAATTCGGCATCGCTGGTGTCGGAGGTGTCGGCCGGTTTATCGGCAGCCTTGGCGTTGTTCACCGCGGCATTGAACTTGGCTTCGGGGCTTGGGCCACCGGTGCCGGGCGTACTGTCGATCGGGGTAACGGACATGGTGCTGCTCCTTTACTGGGTTGGGGTTTCGGTACTGACTTGCGCGCCACGGAACACCCGCACACCGCGCTCGCGCGCCACCGGGGCGGCCACGACCTTGGGTTGCAGGTGATCCACATGCTGCTGCACCAGCGCCAGGTACGGCGGTGGGCCGGACACGAACACTTCATCGCCCTCGGGGCCATTGCGCATCGACAGCTGCTGGCCGAACACGTCCAGGCTGTTGAGGTAGGCCTGCAACTGGTCCAGGTTCAGCGCGCTGGCCTTGAACAGCTTGGTGGTGATCTCGTCGCTGGTATTGAGGTACAGCAGGTTGCCGTCGAAGTACCAGGTCAGGCCGTTGGTGCTGCACAGGGTCTGCAGGAACTCACCGGCGGTGGCCGCGCGAATCGTGCTGCGGGCCTTGCCGCGCACCTTGTCGGAGAGCACCAGCGGCACGTCGAGGTTGTGGCCGAATTCTTCCAGGGCGCTGCGCACATCCTGGTCAACCAGCACGTAGGCGTAAGGCTGGGAGAACCACGCCGGCTCTTCGGCGGCGCGGGCGAAACTGCTGCCGAACAGGCATAGGACCGCCATCAAAAATATGCTTACATGGCGTCCGCCTTCGCCCAACGAGTCGTGACGATGTCCAAGAATTTCCTGCTCGCCAGTACCCTGCTTTTGGCTGCCTGCTCCAGCAAACCTGCGACCGATTCCGACAAGTCGCTGCAACTGGCCAATGACCTGAGCAAACGCGGCGACTACGCCAGCGCGGCGGCGCTGTACGAACGTGCCACTGCGCAACCGGGAGCCGGCATCGACCTGTGGCTCAAGCTCGGCCAGGCCAAACTCGACGCCAAGGACGCGCTCGGCGCCGAACGCGCCTTCCAGCAAGCCCTGGGCTTCGACGCCCGCAACGCCGACGCCCTGCTCGGCCTGGGCACCGCGCAATTGCAATTGGGCAAGACCCAGCGCGCCGTCACGGCCCTGAGCCAAGCCGCAGACCTCGGCGGCTTGCCGGTGGCCTACACCCGCCTGGGTGTCGCGCAAGTCCTCAATGGCCAGGCCGCTGCCGCGCAAACCGCCTTCGCCAAGAGCCTGAGCCTCAAGCCCGACGACCTCGACAACCGCTGCAACCTGGCCCTGGCCTACGCCCTCGGCGGGCAATCGCAACAAGCGCTGGACGCCATCGCCCCCGTCACCCAATCCCCCCGCGCCCTGCCCCGGCACCAGCGCAATGTGCTGCTGGTGATGGTACTGGCCGGGTACGAACAGCGCGTTGCCACGCTGCCGCTGGACGATATCCCCGCTGCCGAGCGTGAGCGATTGGTGACGGAAGCGAAACGCATCAAAGCCATCAGCGACCCGGTGGCGCAAGCAAAAGAGCTGGGCTTGGTAGCCCCCAACTGACACAACACCGCCCTGCTTTTGATCTGCTTTTGATCTCAATCGCCCCATAAAACCACGCTGGCCGAACGC
>NZ_JACAOY010000027.1:14765-45947 GCF_013385985.1 Pseudomonas sp. B6002
CCACGGATTCAAGCCTGCGTTCGGGCACACCGAGCCTAGGCGAGGTGCCGAGTGGTGGGGCGAAGGCCTTTTGGTTACTTTTGGGCCTTTCCAAAAGTGACCCGCTGTAAGAGCGGAACCATAAGCCGCCGTTACCGCAGCAACGGATATGCACACAGACATACCGCCATCGCTGGCAAGCCAGCTCCTACCGTTGGGATGTGGGGAATCAGAGAGATAACGGGTGCCAGTGAAGGAGGTCATTGTTGGCCCCCCGCTGCACCAGCCTTGGCCTCTTGCTGATCCTTGCGCCGCTGCAACTGCTCACGATCAAACCCCTCGATATACACCTGCGCCGCCCGCCCAACCGGCGCCGCCATGGCCGGGCCCGTCGCACGGCCCTGGGTCAGGTCCTGCTTGCGCTCGACCATCTGCATCAAATTCAAATTATTCGCACACCCCAACGCCAGGGTCGGCTTGAAATCCTCACCCAAGCCGATGGTGTCCGTCGCCGGCGGCTGCTGACACTGGGTCGGCAAACCATCCGCCCGGTATTCAGAGGAGTAATACGCCGGTGCCAAGTGGGTCTGGCAGCCCATCAGCGCCAGGGGCAACAGCATCAACACACGCAAAGCAGTCATCGCAGGCCCCCTCATCAATTCATGTAGAAACCGAACGCCCCGCCGCTGCGCGGTCCGGTGGCCGCTGCGGTAGCCGGTTGTGCGTCCAGGGGCGTGGCGAGGGTGCGACCGCGCACCGGCTCCACGAGGTAAGGCGTGATCAGAATCACCAGTTCGGTTTCATTGCGCTGGAAGCGCTTGGAGCGGAACAGGTTGCCCAGGATCGGCAGGTCGCCCAGCAACGGCAGTTTCTCGACGTCCTGGCTGCTTTCACGCTGGAACAGACCGGCGATGGCAAAGGTCTGCCCGCTGCCGACTTCCACCCGCGTATCGGCACGGCGCACGCTGAAGGACGGCACGTGGAAGTTGCCGAAATCCACGGTACCGCCGCTGACCACGCTGCTGACTTCGGGGCGTACTTGCAGGGCGATGCGGCCGTTGGGCAGCAAGGTCGGGTTGAACAGCAGCGACACCCCGAACGACTTGTATTCGATGCCCACAAGGTCACGGTTGACCGGCACCGGAATCGCCACTTCGCCACCGGCGAGGAAGCTGGCGGTCTGGCCGGTCATGGCGGTGATGTTCGGCTCGGCGAGGATCTGCAGAATGCCGTTGGCCTGCAGCGCGTCGAGCATGCCGTCGATGTTCACATTGCCGGAGCCGGTGCCCGCCGTCGCCAGGCCACCGGCCGTCGCGGCCGCCAACGGGCCACCGGTGATCAGGCCGAACGAGAACGTGCCGTTGTTGAACATCGCGTTCCAGTTCACGCCGTAATGCAGCAGTTCCGAGCGCGACACTTCGGCAAACCGTACGCGCAGGTTCACCTGGGCGGCGCCGGTGTATTCGGTGGTGTTGATCGCACTTTGAAAGCCCTGGCCCTGGGGGTTGAGCAGCGCATTAAGGTCGGTGGCTTCAGCGACAGAGCCAACGGTGCCCTTGGCGATCAGGCGGTTACCGGCACCCGTGATCTGCGCGCCATTGCCGGGGTGCAGTTCCTGCATCGGTGCCGTCACCGCCTGGGTGCCACTGCTGACCGACAAGGTCAGGCTGGCAATCTGTTTACCGTCGTTACCCAAGGCAATCAGGCTGGTATTGCCCGGTGCCTTGCCGAAGATGTAGAGCGTGCCGGGTGACACCACTTGCAGGTCGGCCACGTTCGGCTCGGCCACCAGCACCGAATCCACCGGTGCCACAAAGTGCAGGATGCGCCCTTCACCGGACGCCAGGTTGAGGGTGCCCCCGGCGCCGGCGGCAATTTCCTGGGCCTGACTGGCAGTGCAAATCAACGCGAACAACAACACACAAAAACGCATCATGAGGCAGACGCCAGGGAAGTGACGGAAGCCGCGGCAGGCGCGCGACGGTTGGAGATATCGGTGAGGCTGATGGTCACCAGCGCTTGCAGGTTGTATTCGGTGGCCAGCTCGCGGAACGACAACACCGCCAGGTCCAATTCGCCGCGCAGCACCAGGCGACGCAGGCTGCGGCGCAGTTCCGGGTGCACCAGCAATACCGCGCTGTTGACCTCGCGGGTGTTCTCGCAGGCCTGGCGCAACTGGGCGAGCAAGGCGCGGCTGATGTCTTCGGGGATCAATTCACGCTGAGGCTCCTGGCGGCGCAGGGATGCGCGCAACTGGTCTTCCAGGCCCGGCGCCAAGACCAACGCACCGATGACGCGGTTGCGGTCGGCGTACTGATGGCTGATCTGACGCGCCAGTGCGGCACGCAGGTGTTCGGTCAGGCGCCCGGCGTCGGTTTCGCGAGCGCCCCACTCCACCATGGCTTCGAGCAACGCACGCTGGTTGCGGATCGACACGCCTTCGCCCACCAGCAAGCGCAGGGTTTCGGCCATCCGTTGCAGGGGCACCAGGCGCAAGGCTTCCTTGACCAGTTCGCCGTAGGTGGCTTCGGTGCGTTCCAGCAGCAAGCGGGTTTCCTGGATACCGAGGAAGTCAGCGGCATAGCGGCGCAGGCTGCGTTCGAGCACACCGCGCAGCACTTCATCAGGTAGCAGGAAACCGATGCCGGCGTTGCGCAAGGTGTCTTCGTGCTGGCGCTCGATCCAGTGCGCGCTGCGGCCGTTGAGCGGCGAATCGGCCTGCTCGGTGGCGATGTCCAGCAACTGCACATGCACCGGGTCGTCCTGCAGCAGCAGGCAGTTGATCGGCAACTCGCCTTCGCTCACCGGCACGCCTTCCAGGGACACGCGGAAGCTGCCGGGCGTGGCCTTGGCTTCCATGTAGATGCCTGGCACCGGCACATCCACGCCCAGGTCGGTGCGAATGTCGTGACACAACGCCTCGACCCGCTGGCGCAGCAACTGGCGCGGCGCGCTCTGGGACAAGCCGCTGCCGAGGGTCAGCAGCACGCGAGTGTCGGGCAGCAGGTTGTCATCCAGTTCGGCTTGCACGTCAACCACCGGCTCCGGCAGCTCGGCCAGCACCTGAACCTCGTCCTCGGGCTGGCGGTTATGGCGGCGATACATCATGAACGCTGCGCCACCAAACACCGCCGACAAGCCGATAAACACCCACGTCGGAAAGCCCGGCAACAGGCTCACGCCGATCATGATCAGCGCGGTCAACCCCAGCGCACGGTAGCTGGCGCCGAGTTGCTTGATGATCTCGCTGCCCAGGTCACCGGCTTCGCCGTCGCTGTTCACACGGGTCACCACCGTGCCCGCCGCCACCGAAATCAGCAGCGCCGGGATCTGTGCGATCAGGCCGTCACCCACGGTCAACAGCGAGTAGGTGTGCACCGCCACGCCAAAGGGCATGTCACGCTCGATCATGCCAATCAGCATGCCGCCGAGCAGGTTGACCGCCAGGATCACCAGGCCGGCGATGGCGTCGCCTTTGACGAATTTCATGGCGCCGTCCATCGCGCCGAACATCTGGCTTTCACGCTCCAGGCGCGAACGACGACGACGGGCTTCGGCCTGGTCGATATCGCCGTTGCGCAGGTCGTTGTCGATGCTCATCTGTTTGCCGGGCATCGCGTCCAGGGTGAAGCGCGCGGCCACTTCCGCCACGCGCTCGGCGCCCTTGGTGATCACCACGAACTGCGCCACGGTGATGATCAGGAATACCACCATGCCCACCACCACTTGGCCGGCAATCACGAAGTCACCGAAGGCCTTGACGATATGGCCGGCGTCGCCGTGCAGCAGGATCAAGCGCGTGGTAGTGATCGACAGCGACAAGCGGAACAGCGTGCTGAGCAGGATCAGCGGCGGCAGCGCGGAGAACTCCACGGAATGGCCGATGTAGAACGCGACGATGAGGATCAGGATGCTCAGGGCAATGTTGAGACCAATCAGCGCATCCACCAGGTAGGTGGGCAGCGGGATGATCATCATCACAATCGCCATCAGCATAAAGGCGACAATGATCACGTCGGTGCGCTGCGCAGCGAGGCGCGCCAGGTTGTTCAGGCGGTTGAGTGCACTCATGCGCCGGCCCTGCGTGCGGCCAGGTAGCGTTTGAAGCATTGGCGCGCTTCGTCCTTGCGCTCGCCGTACCACAAGGCGCGGGCGCGCAGCAGCAACAGGCTGGCGGACTCGCCTTCAAGGGCGACCAGACGGTCCAGGGCACCCAACGCACGGGTGGCATCGCCGCTGTCGGTGAAGGCCAGCACCAGCGAACGCAGCAGCACGCCGTCCTGGGGCGCGACACTGACGGCGATCAGCAACATCACCAGGGCGCGCTGGGACTGGCCATTGCGCCGGTACAGCTCGCCAATGCCCTTGAGCAGTTGCACGGCGTCGTCATTATCGCGGGCCATCAGGCATGTACCTCCGAGCGTTGCTGTTCGAGGTTGCGGCGCATCTCGATCTCTTCGCCGATCAACTCGGTGGCCAGTTCCTTGATGTGCGGCTCAGCGTCCAGGGTCGGCAGGATGTGTTCCATCACGTGCTCCAGCAGCTCCAGGGAACGTGCGCTGCCAAACAGCAGCGAGTCGACGCCGGCGGCGCTGGTGAGTTCTTCAAGGTCACTGCGCAGGGAGCGGCGGGTCTGGGTTTTGCGGGTCTTGAGGACCGCTTCGAACGCGGTCGCCTGGCGCGAACTGACCGGGCGAATGGCTTCGACCGGCGCGCTGCGTACGTCACTTTGGATGAGCGGGCGGGGTTCGACTTTCATGCATGGGCTCGTATTGGGCGTAGGGCGCTCCTACGGTTGGATCGTGTGCATTCCATGGACGTGCTCATAACGTGAAGGTAAAGCGCTCCTCGCCTCGGGCGAGAATCACTTGGTTGTTCTCGATGCGCTCCAGCACCCAGTTGTCCGCCAGTGCCGCGCCGGGGTACAGGCGCTTGCCGCTGTCGTTGATCACATAAGGGTGGGTGCCGAACCACACGGCCTGGAACCGCACACGCGGCCGCGCTGCATCCGCACGCGCGGTGACCCGGGGGGTGAGTACCACTTGCTGGCCGTAACGCTGGTCAAAGGCTTGTTGCAAGGCCAGCCACTGCGGTTTCTGGGACTGCTCGAAGGTGCCCACGGCGCTGAGCTGACCGTTGCCGTTGCTGACCTTGATGCCGTCCAGACGGGCTGCCAGCAATTGCTGTTCAAGCCAGGTTTTGGCCTGCTCGCGGGAAGGTTTTTTCACGGCCGGCGTCTCGGCCACGGCGGCTGCGGGAATCAGCGGTGCTTCGCTGCGAAACGCCAACGCGCCCGCGCAGATGAACAGCAACGCCGTGGCGACGATCCACGGCGTCCACTTGCGCGGTGCGGCCACAGGCTGTTCTGCGCCCGCCGGCAGTGCCAGGCTCACGCCTGCCGCGCCAATACGCAGTTGCAAGGGCAGCCGCGCGCGATGGCCGCTGCCTTGGGGGATACGCACCAGACCGGCGATCAGCACCTCGCCACCCAGGGCCTCGACCGCCACGTGCCCGCCTTCAAAACGCAGGCGCAGGTGCAGGCCGGCAATGCCGGGATCGCTGAGTACAAGATCGGCCGCCAGGTCGGCGCCGATGGTATAGACCGGCTGGTCGAGCACCAGGGAACTGCCCTGGTGCAAACCACCGGTCACTGTCAGGGTCGGCGCGCCAATACCGGCGACCGGGCCCAAAGAAATCAAGGCTGTCATGTTCGGGTTTGCCCCCTTGAGAATCACAGGCCGCAGGCACGCCTGTGCCGATCAACAACGGTGCAACGGGGTCAACAATCAGGAGGTAAACGGGCAGCGCCGGCGCCGCCCGTTTTGGCGAATCAGTTCTGCGGACGCTGTTTGGTAGCGTCGAGCTCCGCTTTTTTCGCGGTGCTGATTTCGGTGATCTTGGCCGACTTCTCGATAGCCATGTTGAAGGTCGCTTCCATCTTCGCGATAGCGTCGTCGGCGCCGCCTGCTTTTACTGGTGGGACATCAGCCATGTTCATCTCCTTGCATCGATAGGGAAGTTATTCAGTTGCGCAACAGCAAACTGAAAGTATGCAAACCGGTGAATGCCCAAAACGTCAGACAGTGAGCTTTCGAACCGCCGTTGGTTTGCATGGGATCCATACTACTCAGGATCAAAACGCCTTCGCTGTGAAAGCTTGTGAAACGTTTCAGATACAGCGTGTGAAAGGTTTGGCTCAACGTTGCGTTGAGAAAAACTCACCAGGCTAGGGTCATGGAACTTTTATAAAAAATTCAAGACACGCCAGAACCCCCTGTTTACGGGGCTCTCACTCTGACTCATCGAGCCTTGCTGCCCAGCAAACCCGCACCGAAGTGACTGATAGGTCACACCTTCACAACTTTTTTCGGGACAACTTCACATTTTTCGCAAATAGCCTTTTGCCCAACTTCCCAGATATTTCCATTTGTAACAAAAGCGACTTAATGATCGCGTTTGATAGCTCGGCGCGAGTGACCTTAAACCTCGTGGGCAACTAATTTTTCCAAGCAAATTAGTACAGTTGCACTAATAGCCAAAACCCTTAGTTCGCAGGCGCCGCTATATGAAAGAACTTCCAGGTGTTCCATGACTGCACATTCGATCCCTGCAATCACTACCTGACCCTCCCCTGCAACCCGGCGCAAAAGGGAGCCGCACCGGGCTGTGATTCCAACGCATAAAGGTTAAATGACATGACGTACCCGACCCGCAGCCTCCTTACCGATGACGCTTCCTTCGAGATCCACTTCGGCCCGTTTCGCCTGCTGCCCCAACGTCATCTGCTGCTCAAGCACGGGCAACCCGTGGCATTGGGCAGTCGTGCCCTGACCTTGCTTATCGCCCTCGCCTCACGGCCTGGCAAACTGCTGGAGAAAACCGAACTGCTCGACATCGCCTGGCCAAAACTGGTGGTGGAAGAATGCAACCTGCGCACGCAGATCAAGACACTGCGGCGTGCCCTCGACGACGATGATTCGTTCTACATCGCCACGGCGCCGGGCCAGGGCTACCGTTTTGTGGCGCCGACGTGGTTCGAGCAGGCGCCTGCGCCCAAGCCCGTGGTCAAGGAGCCGGTGGTGCTGGGGGTGTATGGCTGCCGCCACTGCCGGGGCGCCGGGATGATGCCGCTGTTTGCGCAGCGCCAGGCGGCGCACAGGGATATGCAGAACAACTGATCGAGAGGATGGGGGGCACGACGCACCCACTGTAGGAGCCGGCTTGCCGGCGATCGCGGTCTATCCGTTGCAGCGATGCAAGCTGACGCACCGCCATCGCTGGCAAGCCAGCGCCTACAGGTTTGGCGCTGTGGCGCATATCCATGGTAGGAGCTGGCTTGCCGGCGATGCAGGCGGCTCGGTATGTCAGGTAGATGGAGCTACGCGAGTGCGCTCAGGTCCAGGTGCCCGTCCTTGATCGGCGGGCACCAGTAGTAGCCACCGGTCAGCGGTGTGCTGATGCGGTACAGGCCATCGACAATCCCGTCTTCCAGCCCGCTCATGCGGCGCAGTTGTGCTTCGAACGCGTCGAAGGAATGACCAAACGCGAGGAACATCAACCCGGCCTGGCCGTTCTCGGCCCATGGCATCGAACGGCGCACCACGAAGGCTTCCGGGGTGAAGCTTTCCTGGGCGGTGCGTTTGGTGTGGGCGGACACCGGGGCGTCGTCCAGTTCTTCGTTGTCGCCATGGCGACGGCCGATGATGTGGTCGCGCTCCTGGGACGGCAGCGCGGCAAAACCGTCAAGGTCGTGCTGCCACTGCTGGATCGCGGCGAAGCTGGCGCCGCTGTCGGTCAGGGCGGCTTCGACGGCGGCGTCGTCGTGGGGGTTTTCGGTGCCGTCTTCGTAATCGGTGAGGTCAAAGCCAGTCTTGTAGCGGAAACCTTCGGTCATCTGCACCAGGCGAAACGCCGGGGCCAGGGCTTTTTCAAACGCGCGGCTGCGCAGCAGCAGTTCACCGCGATCCACCCCGTGCAACCACACCCACAACGCCTGCTGCGTCGACGGGTTGTGCGCGCCCGGGCCGCTGACGGCCGGGAATGGGCGCAGGCCATCAATGTGAACACCCAAAGCGTTGACCAGCGGCTCACCGAAACCGACCACCACCGCCGAATCGGTCAACTGCACCAGTGCGTCCAGCGCTGCGGGCACGGCGGCCAGGCTTTCCACGGCAAAAAACAGATGGCGTGCCTGCAACGGCACCGGTGCGGCAAGAATGCCCGGCTGGTACTGACTCATGTGAACTCCTTCTGAAAAGCCGCGCAGTTTACCCGGCGCACGCCCCCTTGTGCTCAGGGTTTTCCAGATCGCGCGGCGCAAGATCCAATTGCGCCTTGAACTGCGCCCAACCCTTGGGCGTGACCCGCACCGCGCGCGAGTCTTTTGAACGGCGTAACCACCCGGCTTCACACAACGCGCTGAGCAATTGCACGCCCAACGGCCCGGCCAGGTGATGGGTGCGCTCGGTCCAGTCCAGGCATTGGCGAGCCGGCTTCAACACGGCCGTGTCCACGCCCAGTGAACGGAACCACACGGCCCCGTCGGGCAGCACCTCGTAGTGTTTGTCGGCGACAGCGCGCAAGTAGCCGTTTTTTTCCAGCGCCTGGGTCACCGCCACGCCCAATTGCCCGGCCAGGTGGTTATAGCAGCAGCGGGCAAAACGCAAACCCTCGGCCTGACGGTTCAGCGGTTTGGCAGCGATGGGCGGCAAGGGGGCGATGGCGCTGAGGTATTCGATGGCCTGGGCCACATGGGCACCGGCCAATCGGTAATACCGATGACGGCCCTGGGTTTCACAGGCGAGCAAGCCGCCAGCCACCAGCCTGGATAGATGCGTGCTCGCGGTTTGCGGAGTAACGCCTGCAAAAAACGCTAGCTCACCCGCTGGGAGCGCCCGCCCGTCGAACAGCGCCAACAGCATGGCGGCACGGGCGGGTTCGGCGATCAAGGCAGCAATTTCAGTAAACGGCGTTGGGGTCGACATGGCGCTTCTCCGGCAAGTGCGGTCGAGTATAACGGCGCCGTGAGGCGGCATGCTTCGGTCGCCGTCGAAGCATCCAGCCGCACGCCCGCGCTAGATTCGCACCCTGTCTCTTTCCAGGATTCAAGGATGATGCCCATGCAACAACGACAGGTGCTGGCTGCCACCAGCCTCAGCTATGTGCTGGTGATCCTTGACACGTCGATCGTCAATGTCGCCCTGGCGCCTATCGCCGTCGCCTTGCACAGCACGATCACCGCGTTGCAATGGGTCGTCGGCGCCTACACCCTGGCGTTTGGCGGCTTGCTGCTGGTCGGTGGCCTCCTGGCCGACCGCTTTGGCGCTCGCCGGCTTTACATGACCGGGTTGTTGCTGTTCACCCTGGCGTCGGTGCTGTGTGGCCTGGCCGATCACGGCATGACCTTGGTGGCGGCGCGGGTGCTGCAAGGTGTCGGTGCGGCGTTGCTGGTGCCGGCGTCACTGGCCCTGATCAATCAGGCGTATCAACACGACCCGGGCGGGCGCGCTGCGGCCATCGGTGTCTGGGCCGGGTGCGGTGGCGTCGCCATGGCGGCGGGGCCGTTAGTGGGTGGCGTGCTGATCGAGGTACTGGGCTGGCGCAGTATTTTCCTGGCCAACCTGCCGCTGGGGCTGCTCGCTGTCGGCTTGACCACTCGGGTTGCCGTCAATGCGGCACTCGCCCACGGGCCGGGCTGGGGCGTGCGGCTCGCCCTGCAACTGTTTGGCAACCGCGCGTTCAGTGCCTGCGTGGCGGTGTCCCTGGTCTCGGCCTTGTTGTTGTACGGCCTGATGTTTTTACTCAGCCTGTATTTCCAGCGCACCCTGGGCTTTTCCCCGCTGCGCACCGGCGCGGCCTTCCTGCCACTGACGGTACTGGTCAGCGTTGGCAGCCTGATGGCCGGCAAGTGTGTTCGCGCATTCGGCAGCCGGTGGCTGATCGGCAGCGCCCTGCTGTTATATGGGACGGGGTTCGCCTTGTTGCTGATGAGCGGCTCCACCCCCGCTTACGCCTTGCTCGTCGTCCCCCTGCCCTTGATTGGCCTCGCGGCGGGCTTGATCACCCCTGCCGCCACCGCGGCAATGATGAACGCGGTGCACCCGGGACAGGCCGGTTTGGCCGCCGGCACGCTCAACACTGCCCGGCAACTGGGTGCTGCGTTGGGGGTCGCCCTGGCCAGCGGGCTGCTGTGATGCGTCTAGCCCTTGCCACACAGGCCTCTGATGGGTGACTCTCTAGTCATGTTTTGCAACTATTCCAGGGGTAGCGACATGACCACCAGCAACCTGCTCGCCCAGCTGTTTCCCGCCTCCGCCGCCGAGATTCCCGCGCAATTCCAGCTTGGGGCGCCCATCGAACAACGGGATTACCTGGTCGATGGCCAGTTGCACGTGTGGAACGGCCCCTTGGCCCGGGTACAAAGCCCGGTGCAGTTCGGTGAAGAACGCGTGCACATTGGCAGCACGCCGCTGCTGGACGCCGAAACCGCCCTCACCGCCCTGGACGCCGCCGTGCGCGCTTACGACCGGGGCCAGGGTGAATGGCCGACGATGCGCGTGGCTGATCGGATCCAGCATGTAGAAGCGTTTTTGCGGCGCATGCGCGAGCAGCGCGAAGCGGTGGTCAAGCTGCTGATGTGGGAGATCGGCAAGAACCTCAAGGACTCGCAAAAAGAATTCGACCGCACCTGCGACTACATCACCGACACCATCAACGCCCTCAAGGAACTCGACCGCCGCAGCAGCCGTTTCGAGCTGGAACAGGACACCCTCGGCCAGATCCGCCGCGTGCCCCTGGGCGTGGCGTTGTGCATGGGCCCCTACAACTACCCGCTCAACGAAACCTTCACCACGCTGATCCCGGCGCTGATCATGGGCAACACCGTGGTGTTCAAGCCGGCCAAGCTTGGCGTGTTGCTCATCCGCCCGTTGCTGGAGGCGTTCCGCGACAGCTTCCCGGCCGGGGTGATCAACGTGATCTACGGCAGCGGCCGCGAAACCGTCAGCGCGCTGATGGCCAGCGGCAAGATCGATATCTTTGCGTTCATCGGCACCAACAAGGCCGCCAGCGACCTGAAAAAGCTGCACCCCAAGCCACACCGTTTGCGTGCTGCCCTGGGCCTGGATGCGAAAAACCCCGGCATCGTGCTGCCCGAAGTGGACCTGGACAACGCGGTGAGCGAAGCCGTCACCGGTTCGCTGTCGTTCAACGGCCAGCGTTGCACGGCGTTGAAAATCCTGTTTGTGCATGAAGACGTGGTCGACAGTTTTATCGACAAATTCAACAAGAAGGTGGCCACGCTCAAACCCGGCATGCCGTGGGAAGACGGCGTGGCGCTGACGCCCTTGCCCGAAGTGGGCAAGGTGGATTACCTCAATGGGCTGGTGGCGGATGCCGCGCAGCACGGCGCCAAGGTGGTGAATGAGCACGGCGCCGAGAGCCGTGGGTCGTTCTTCTACCCGGCGGTGCTGTACCCGGTGAATCCGCAGATGCGCGTGTACCACGAAGAGCAGTTCGGCCCGGTGGTGCCGATCGTGCCGTACCGCGACCTGGAAACCGTGATCGAGTACGTGCTGGACTCGGACTTCGGTCAACAGCTGAGTCTCTTCGGCACCAACGCCGTGGAAGTCGGGCGCCTGGTCGATACCTTCGCCAACCAGGTCGGCCGCATCAACATCAACGCCCAGTGCCAGCGCGGGCCGGACACCTTCCCGTTCAACGGGCGCAAGAATTCGGCCGAGGGCACGCTGTCGGTGCATGACGCGTTGCGGGTGTTCTCGATCCGCACGCTGGTGGCGACCAAGTTCCAGGAGAGCAACAAGGCGCTGGTCAGCGACATCCTGCGCAACCGCGATTCGAGCTTCCTGACCACCGACTACATTTTCTGACAATATCTCGACGCCCGTTATGAAAACGGGCACCTGTGGGAGCTGGCTTGCCTGCGATAGCGGACGTCCAGCCAATGCAACAGTGGCTGACCCACCGCTATCGCAGGCAAGCCAGCTCCCACATTTTTGATCGCGTCAACCCTAAGTTCTTGAGGCCCTTTTATTACCGATGAACCTGCCCTTGTTTGCCCGGCGCCTGCTGCGCCCCCTGCTCGACCCCTACCGCCGCTACCGCCACGCCAAGCTGATCCACGCCGTGCGCGTGTCCATTGGCTTGCTGGCGACGATCCTGCTGACCACCGGCATCAACCTGCCCCACGGAGAATGGGCATCGGTGACCATGCTGATCGTGATCGGCGGCTTGCAGCATCACGGCAATATCGGCAAAAAAGCGGTGGAGCGCGCCTACGGCACCTTGATCGGCGCCAGTGTCGGTTTGTTGCTGGTGCTGCAACAGGCTTATTTCGGCCAGCCGCTCTTGACGTACCTGTTGATGTCGGTGGTGTGCGGGTTCTTTTCCTATCACGCCATCGGCAAGGGTGGGTACATCGCGCTGCTGTCGGCAATCACGGTGTTTATCGTCGCAGGCCACGGGGACAATCCGATCTCCGATGGCCTGTGGCGTACCGTGGATATCCTGATCGGTATCGTGCTGGCGCTGGCCTTCTCCTTCGCCCTGCCGCTGTATGCGGTGTATTCGTGGCGCTACAACCTGGCCAGTGCGCTGCGTGATTGTGCCGAGATTTATAGCCGGATCATCAGCGGGCGCTCGGTGACCGACGATGAACACCTCAAGCTGATGAACCGCCTCAACGCGGCGATGCTGCAATTGCGCTCGTTGATGCCGTCGGTGTCCAAGGAAGTGCGCATCTCCATGACCGAGCTGGATGCGATCCAGCGGCACCTGCGCATGTGCATCAGCACCCTGGAGATTCTGGGCAATACGCGGCCGGACCCGCGCGATGAACAGGCAAGCGCGCGGATGCAGGTGATGTTGAAGTCCGAGCACCGGCAGATCCGCGTGCAGTTGGTGGGGATGGCGCGGGCGTTGAAATCGGGGGTGACGGAGCGGTTGGAGCGTCCCAGCCACATCGGGGCAGAACCGGCGCTGGACGCTCCGGTTTATAGCGCTTTGGATGGTTATCGCTTGTTGACCGTGCAATTGGCGCAGAACGTGGACGCAATGCGCCAGCGGCTGGCGAAGAGCGCCGGCTACTGGAAAATCTGAATTCGGCCGGCACAATAGGAAAATTCAGAAACGTTTACACATCTCAACGTTTTCACACTTTCCCTTACAAACTTTTCACGTTTTATTCACATCCCGAGCCGTAGTGTGAAGCCTCATCCGTTACAAATGTTGCACATCAAACCCGCCGCCCCAGCGGGTTTTTTTTGCCTGGAATTCGAGCTAGCGCGAGGCCTTCGCGGCCGGTTCATTGGCCTGTTCACGAATAGCCCGTTGGGTATCCAGCACCTTGGCCAAGGCATTCTCGGCCTCCGGGCTCTGCTGCGGCACACGAATCGCCGCCGACACCAGGGTGATCAGCTTGGCCATGACTTCAGCATCCGTGGCCGGGCGGCCCAGGCTCATGGAGTTCATCAGCAGGCGCAGTTCAGTGCCGGCCATGACCCCGGAAATCGCCTTGAGGGCAAATTGCAGGCGCACGCCCAGCTCATTGCGTGGCAGGTCGGGCAAGGCCAGGGCGAAGGCTTCGAAGAAACGCTGGAACACCGGCTGGTAATGCACCTTGAGGTATTCCTGGATAAACGGCGAGGTGTCGCTGTAGACCCGGCCCAGGAACCGGATAAACGAACGCCCTTCCCCGCTGGCGCTGGCCGGGTCACTGCGCTCCAGGCCCATGGCCGGGGCAAACAGCACGCCGAGCAAGGTATCGCAATCGAGCGGGCCGTCGGATTCGGCTTCGCAGCGCGCGAGCAATTCCAGGCGCTGCTCGTTGAGCGGCTCCAGACGTTGCATCAACAGGGTTTTCATCAGGGAATCCTTGTCCCCGAAGTGGTAGTTCACGGCGGCCAGGTTCACCTGGGCGCGCTCGGTAATCTGCCGGAGCAGCACGGCGTCATAGCCGTATTTGATGAAGAGAGCCTCTGTCGCATCCAGCAGTCGAGTCTTGGTAACGTTTGGAGCGCTGAGTTTCTTCGCGACCATAGGGGTTCCACGTGGGAAATATTGTTTTAAAAAATAATTTGATTTTTTATACCGGGGCGGCCTTTCGAAAGCAAGTAGTGACACTGCGCCATACTACTAAAAGCCTGTATAAACGGGCACATCGCCGCTAGCTGAGACGTTTTTTTGCCCCCCGGAACGGCCGCTGGAAAAATCGTTTCAAAGGGTAAAACCGCTCTACATCCATGGCTGGCGGAGCGCCTGGAACACGGTTACTATTCAAACAATATTTTAAAAACAAGAAATAAAACCAGTCCGTGACGCGTACCAGGCAGCTCCCGAACTTGTTACAAGGATTTACCGGGGGCATGGAGGCACCGTCGAGACTGCAGGCGTAGTCATGATGACAGATATCCCCGCGCACCCAGGCTTGATCTCCCTGCAAGGCATCGGCAAGCGTTATCAGCTCGCCGGGCAAGAACTGTCCATTCTCAATGATGTGTGCCTGTCCATCGCCAGTGGTGACAGCTGCGGCATTCTCGGTGCTTCCGGCTCCGGCAAAAGTACCCTGCTCAACATTCTCGGCCTGCTGGACCTGCCCAACTGCGGCGAGTATCACTTTGCCGGTCACGATATCTTCAGCGCCAGCCCCGACCAATTGGCCGCGATCCGCAATCAGCAGATCGGTTTCGTGTTCCAGAGCTTCAACCTGCTGCCGCGCCTCAGCGCCCTCGACAACGTCGCCCTGCCCCTGAGCTACCGGGGTGTATCACGCCACGAGTCGGTGGAGCAGGCCCTGCGCATGCTCGACCAGGTCGGCCTGGCCGAACGCGCCCATCACCGCCCCGCCGACCTGTCCGGCGGCCAGCGCCAGCGTGTAGCGATTGCCCGGGCGCTGGTGGGCAAGCCCTCGGTGATCCTCGCCGACGAGCCCACCGGCAACCTCGACAGCACCACCGCGCAAGAGATCATGGACTTGCTCCTGGCCCTGAACCGCGAGCAACAGGTCACCCTGATCATCGTCACCCACGACCCTCACATCGCCGAACGCCTGGACCGCAAGATCCTGGTGCGCAACGGCGTGGTGCAAGAGGCAGGAGGCCTATGAGCCTGCGGGTCGAACAGAGCCTCAGCCAGTTGCTGCATGAAGCCTTCGTGAGCCTGCGCACCCTGGGCAAACGCTCGGTCCTGGCGCTGCTGGGCATTGTCATCGGCAGTTCGTCCGTGGTGGCCCTGATCAATATCGGCCACAACGCGGCGGTCGACGCCGCGATGATTTTCAAGGACATGGGCACCGACACCCTGGTGGCCCAGTTCCCCCCGAAAGGCAACAGCACTGCCCCGATGCGCGCCCGCCTTGATCTGGAAGCCGTGCGCGAGGCCGTGCCGGGCATCGCTCACATTGGTGCGCTCACTTTGTTCAGCGGGCCCATGGTTTTCCATGGCCGCACCACCAATGCGAACTTTGTCGGCACAACACCGGACATTAAAGACGCTATGCGCATCGTCGTACGTGAAGGCCGCTTCCTGTCCGTCTTCGACGCCAATGAAACTTATGGCGTGATCGGCGACCAGCTCGCCCAGGCCTTGGGCGCCCCCGGCGACCCGATCAAACTGGGTGACCGCGTGCGCATCAATGACTACCTGTTCCTGGTGATCGGCATTCTAAAGAACCAGCCCCGCGCCATCTTGATGCCCGTACAAGCCAATGAATCACTGTTCATCCCCGCCGAAGGCATGCGCCGTATCTACGCCACGCCGCAGATCGGCAACGTCATCATCCGCGCCACGCCCGGCCAGGACATGGAACGTATCGCCCACAACGCCGCCACCGAGCTCCAACGCCAACTCACCGACCACACGGTCGACATCCAGGTGCCTCAGCAAATGATCGACGGCATGACCCGGCAAAGCCGCACCTTTGCTTACCTGTTGCTGGCCCTGGGGGCTATCTCGCTGGTGGGGGGCGGCGTGGGCGTGATGAACGTGATGCTGATGAATGTCTCGGAGCGCCGCCGCGAAATCGGTATCCGCATGGCGCTGGGCGCGCGCCAGCGAGACATCCGCAACCTGTTCCTGCTCGAAGCGGTCACGCTGACCGCCGTGGGTGCACTGTGTGGCGCGGTACTGGGCATGACAGCCGCCTGGCTCTATGCGTGGATGTCGGGCTGGGCATTTGTGCTGGCCGCCGCCGCCTTGCCCCTGGGGGTGGGCAGTACTTTGCTGGTGGGGTTGTTCTTCGGGATCTACCCGGCGGTGTCGGCCTCCAAGTTGCAGCCGGTGGAGGCCCTGCGCGATGAATAAAGGCCTGTTGCTGGCCCTCGCCCTGGCAAGCCTGCCCTGCGCGGCGGCCGACGTGGTGATCAACCCATCGGCCCCCAGTACCACACGCAGCGGCTACGACCGCGGCGTTTCGCTGAACGCCCAGGTCACCACCATGACCCTGGGTGATGCGGTGTACCTGGGCCTGCGCAACAACCCGGCGATTCGCAGCGCGTACCTGCAGCGGGTGGCGCAGAAATTCGACCTGCGCGTCGCTGAAGACACGTTCAACCCCAAGCTCACCCTCAACAGCTACTACCGCAACACTCGCGGCTCGGCGGACAACTCGCGCAACGCCAACCTGGCGCCGAACGCAACCCTGCTCGGCGAGTACGGCACGCGCTTGAGCATGGCCTGGACCCAGCAACTGAACAACGCCGACCGCGCCGGGCGCTACCGCAGCGATGGCCTGGACCTGGCGATCATCCAGCCGCTGATGCGCGGCGCCGGCTGGGACGCCACCACCGCACCGCTGCGCCTGTCACGCCTGTCGGAACAGGCCAACCGCCTGAACCTCAAAGCCACCGTGGCGCAGACCATCAGCCAGATCATCGCCACCTACCGCGAACTGCTGCGCGCCCAGGAACAACTGAGCATCGTGCAGGACGCCCTCAAACGTTCCGGGACCTTGCTGGAGGTGAACAAGGCACTGATCGCCGCCGGGCGCATGGCCGAGTTTGAGATCGTGCAGACTGAAGCCGATATCGCCACCCAGCAACTGGGCGTGGAAGAGGCCCAGAACCAGCTCGACACCAGCCGCCTGGCCCTGCTGCGCCTGCTGGCACTGGACTTGTCGACGCCGATCCGCGCCAGTGAAGCCCTGGAGGCCAAGCCGATGGTCATCGACAAGCGCCAGGCCTTCAACCTGGCGCAGACCCAGCAGCCGGAATACCTTGCCGCCCTGCTCGGCAGCCAGCAGGCCGACCTCAACCTGGTAATCGCCAAGGACTCCGGACGCTGGCAAGTGGACCTGGTGGCCGGGGCCAACCAGATACGCGATGCCTACAACAACGACGCCGGCAATACCAACAACCGCACCTGGGACAGCTACGCTGGGGTGCAGGTACAGATCCCCATCGGCGACATCAGCACGCGCCAAGCCGAAGTGCGCGCGCGGGTCAATGTGGAAGACCAGGAGATCCGCATCACCGACGCACGCCAGGAACTGGAGCGCAGCGTCAACGACGTGGTGCGTGACCTCGGCACTCGCTGGCGCCAATATGAAATCTCCCAGCGTGCGGTGGAACTGTCGCGGCGCAAGATCGAGATCGAACGGGAAAAACTCAGCGCCGGGCGCTCCACCAACTTTCAGGTGTTGAGCTACGAAACCGATTTGCGCAACGCCGAAAACGCGCAGCTTAATGCGCTGATTGCTTATCTGAACGCCCAGACCCAGCTCGATTTGACCCTGGGCATGACGCTGGAAAGTTGGGAAATCGCCCTCAATGACTACTAAAAACAAACGCCTGCTGGGTGCTGTGTTGATCGTGCTGTTGGCGGGTGCGGGCATCGCCCTGCTGAGCGTGCGCAGCCCTGCCGCCAACCAGACCGCCGCAGCCGAACAGTGGCTGGCAGTGAAACCCGCCCCCCTGGTGCATCAGATTGGCCTGGTGGGCAAGATCGAACCCGACACCACCATCACCCTCACCGCGCCCTTCGACGGCAATGTGCAGGCCAACCTGGTGGAACAGGGCCAGCGTGTGGAGGCCGGCCAAGTGCTGTTGCAGATGGACCCGTCCACCCTCGAAGTACAACTGCGCGATGCCTTGTCTGCGCAACTCAAGGCCCGACGCACCGTGCAGGAAATGCAGGATTGGGACAGCGGCACGACGGTCAGCCGCGCGCGTCGCACCCTGCGCACGGCGGAGATGACCGCCGGCAATAACCAACGCAAACTCACCGAAAGCGAGAACCTGTTCAAGCGCGGCATCATCCCGCGCAATGAGCTCGACGACCTGCGGCAACAAACCCAACAGCAGCAACTGGACCTGGCCTCGGCACGCAGTGAACTGCAACAGGCACTGGATCAGGGCAAAGGCGAGTACCGCCAGATCGCTGACATGGAGCTGACCAACGCCACGGTGAAATACGACGCCCTGCACAAACTGCTCGATGGCCGCGAGGTCAAGGCGCCGTTTTCCGGCATCGTGGTCCCGGCTCCCGGCAACAGCAGTTCGTCCCAAGGCGGCGGCAATAACAATGCCCCCGTGCAGGCTGGCAGCAAGGTGAGCCAGGGTCAGGTGCTGTTCGGCCTGGCCAATATCGAACGGCTCAAGATCGTCGCCAAGGTTTCGGAGCTGGACATCAACCAGTTGCATCAGGGCCAGGCCGTGGAAGTGATGGGCGACGGTTTCGACGGTGAACGGCTGACCGGTTCCGTCAGCGTGGTCAGTGGCCTGGCAATTGCGGGCGATAGCCAGGGCAGCGCTCAGTTTCCGGTGACCCTGTCGATTCCCAAGCTCACGCCGCAACAGTTACAGCGGGTGCGGCTGGGGATGAGTGCGCGGTTGACCATTGTGACCTACAACAATGAGCAGGCGATTGTGGTGCCGGTACAAGCGATCAACGGGGGTGAGGTGGAGTACCGGGAGGCGATGGATAAGCCGGTTGAGCGGGTGAAAGTCACCACCGGGCAGTCCACGCCACAAGGCGTGGAAGTGTTCGGCCTCAAACCCGGTTTCGTAAAGACCGGAAGCTAACCCACCCTTCCTCTGTGGGAGCTGGCTTGCCTGCGATAGCGGACTATCAGTTAATGCGATAGTGACTGACCCAGCGCTATCGCAGGCAAGCCAGCTCCCACATTTAGAGTTGTGTCAGCCTTGCGGCCAACGCTTTGGCTTGCAGCGCCACATCGGTGACCGCCGTGCTTTCCCACCACAGGCCACGCAGCGGTGGGCCCATGGCGAACAAGCGCTGGCTGACCTGCCCCTGAGCATCCACCACAGCACCTGACTTATCCGCCGCGATCCCCAACGCCAATGGCCCAGGCTTGATCAACCCGCGCTTGAGCAACTGCTGCGGCAACGGCCGGGCCACACGGCGCCAGTCGTATTCGATGCCGCTGGAATTGATCAACGCCGCACCCGACACCTGGGTCACAGCTTGGTCGCCCCGATAGCGCAAGCGAATGGTCACGCCACTGGCCGACACTTCCAGCCCTTTGTACGACGCCGCCTGAATGCGCAGGCGCCCTTCCCCATGCAAGCGCGCCACCAGTTGCGCGCTCAACGGCGGCGAGCGGTGGTGATGGCTTTCCCACCACGGCCGCACATGGCGCACGAACTGGCGTTTTTCAGGTTCGCTGGCCTGGCTCCACAAGCGAGCGATATGCGCCCGCACCGTGTCCAACGGCGCTTGCCAATCGATGCCCTGGGCCATCGCGATGCGGCACTGGCGGCGCACCTCGCGCAGCAATTGCAGCGGGCTGCGCAGGCGGTGATCCTCGGCGAGAAAATCCACCCAGCTCGGCGGTTGCCGGCGCACGTGGGGCAGTAGCCCATGACGCGAGAACACCTCGATCGGCCCACGGTGCCCGGCCTGCTCCAACGAGACCACGGCATCCACCATGGTCAGCCCCGAACCGATGATCAGCACCGGCGCCTGCGGGTCGATCTGGCGCATGGCCTTGACGTCCCAGGGGTCAACCGACGCCGCGTTCAAGCCGCTTGACTCGGTTTGTGGCGTGCGCGCCGCCGGGAACATCCCGGTGGCCAACACGGCATAGTTGCCGCGCAATTGCTGGCCGTTGTCCAGCGTCAGCAACGTAGAGGCTTGATCCACTTGCAGGTCGACCACTTCCCCGCGCACATGCTCGACCGTCGACGCCGACAGCGCCCTGGCCTCGCTCAGGCGTTGCTGCGCGTACAAGCCGAAAATCCCGCGTGGCGGGAACAGTTCACAGATGGGCACGTGCTGCTGGTCCGACTCCGGCCAGCCACCGGCGCCGATGTAGTCGGTGAGCCATTGGGTCAGGTCGTCGGCATTGTCCGGGTCAACACTCATGCGCGCCGCATTGCCGTTCAGGGTGTGGCCCAGTTCGACGGCGCTGTAGGCCTCGCCACGGCCGAGTTCGGCACGCGGCTCGATCACCAGGATCTGGCGTTGGCCGGGCAGGCGCAGCAGTTGCACCGCCAGCATTGTGCCGCTCAGCCCGCCGCCGATGATCAGGACATCAGCGTTGCGGATGGATTCAGTCATGCAAATTCGCCCTTACTGTTTACCCAGATAAATGGTGTGCAAATCGCCCCGCGCCAGCAGTTCGGCCGCGCTGCCACTCAAGGCCACCCGCCCAGTATCCAGCACGTAGCCATGGGTCGCATAGGTGAGCGCAACGTTGATGTTCTGTTCGGCGATCAAAAAGCTCACCTGCTGCTCGCGATTGAGCTGCGCGATGATCTCGAAAATCTCTTGAACGATCATAGGCGCCAATCCCATGGACGGCTCGTCGAGCAGTACCAACGTCGGACGCGTCATCAAGGCTCGGCCAATGGCGACCATCTGTTGCTCGCCACCGGAGGTCAGCCCGGCCCGGGTGTTGCGCTTGGTCTTGAGCCGGGGGAACCAGCTGTAAATGCGCTCCAGGTCCTGCTCCATGGCCTTGCGGCTCAGACGTCGCACAAAGCCGCCGCTGCGCAGGTTGTCTTCCACCGTGAGTTGGCCGAACACATGGCGGCCCTCCAACACGTGGACCATGCCATGGCGCACGCGCTGGCTGGGATCGATGCCGGCGAGGTCGGCACCGGCGTATTCGATGGATCCTCGGCTGACCTCGGCCCGCTCGGCGCGCACCAGCCCCGAGATCGCCTTGAGCGTAGTGCTCTTGCCCGCGCCATTGGCCCCCAGCAACGCGACAATCGCGCCCTTGGGCACCTGCAGCGACACCCCGGCCACGGCGAGGATCGCGCCGTCGTAGATCACTTCGATATCGTTGACCGTCAGCAGCGACGGGCTCCCAGGTTCGGTGGCGGGCTGGCTCATGGCTTATTCATCCCCGGTGCAGGTGCGCGGCGTCAGGCCTTTTTCCTTGGCGAACGCGGCGGACTTTTCATCAATCAGCGGGCGCAGCAACGCGCGGTCGGCGGCGATCCAGTCGCTGATCAGCGTCCAGTTGGCGCCGTCCCACTGTTGCACCCGCGCTGAACCACCGCCTTCGTGGTCGCGGCACGACAGCTTGAGGTTCTGCATCAGGCCGAAGTAGCCCATGGCCTTGAGGCGTGCGTCGTCGATGCTCAAGTGTTCCAGGCCCCAACGGCCTTCTTCGCCGTTGAGCGGGCGCTTGCCGAACTTGGCCTGGGCGGTGCGGATCGCTTCCACCGCCACGGCCGCGTTCACCAGGCCGGAGTTGTAGTAGACGCTGCCGAAGTTTTTCAGGTCCTTGAGGTCGCTGTGGCCCTTGTCGAGGATGTATTGCTTGAGGCGCTTGTGGATCTCGAAGTCGGCACCGGCCGGGTACGGCGTGAGTGCCAGGTAGCCTTTGGCGGCGGCGCCTGCGGGCAATACGTCTTCGCTGGAACTGGCCCAGATATCGCCGATGATGTGGTCTACCGGGAAGCCGAAACGCGCCGCGGTCTTTACCGCCACCGGGGTGGACACGCCCCAGGTGCGCAGGAACACCCAGTCCGGATTGGCCTGGCGTACCTGGCGCCATTGTGCGGACTGCTCGTTGCCCGGGTCGGCCACCGGAATCTGGATGTTCTCGAAACCGTATTTCTCGGCCAGTAATTTCAGCGGGCCGAGGGTTTCACGACCGTAGGCCGAGTCGTGGTAGACCGTGGCGATCTTCTTGCCCTTGAGCTTGTCGAAACCGCCCTCGCGCTGGGCGATGTAGTTCACCAGCGTCGAGGCCTCGCTGTAGAAGGTCAGCATCACCGGGAAGTTGTAGGGGAACACCGTGCCGTCGGTGGCTTCGGTGCGGCCATAGCCGAGGGTGATCAGCGGGATCTTGTCCACTTCGGCCCGCTCACTCAAGGCATAGGCCGCCGGGGCACCGTTGGGTTGGTACACCGCGACCGGCGCGCCATCCAGGCCGTTCTTGAAGCGCTCGTAGCACTCGATGCCCTTCTCTGCCGTCCACTCGGTCTCGCATTCCTGCCACACCAGTTTCACGCCGTTGATGCCGCCTTCGACTTCGTTGATGTAGCGCAGGTAGTCGATCATGCCGGCCCACACCTGCACGCCGCTGGAGGCGTAGGCGCCGACGCGGTAGGTGGCCAGTGGGATGAATTGCTGGTCGGCCGACGCCACGGCCTGGGGCACTGCGCCGGCCAATGCCGCCAGCGCAAAGGCAGCGCCGGCCAGGGATCGTTTCAAGGATGCACGCATGGAAGATTCTCTTGGGAAGTTAGAAACGCAGCGGCCACTGCCGCACACGGTCACGCAGGTTGTGCAACAGGCGAATCAAGCCCTCGGGTTCCTTGATCAGGAACACGATGATCAACACGCCAAAAATGATTTTCTGCAGGTTCTGCAACTGTCCCGCGTCCACCGAACCGCCGAACAGCGCCTGCCCGGCATGGCTGAGAAAGATCGGCAGCAAACTGATAAAGGCCGCGCCGACAAAGTTGCCAGCGATGCTGCCCATGCCGCCGATAATGATGATGAACAGGATCTGGAACGACCGGTTGATATCAAAGCTGCTGGCGCTGGCCGTGCCCAGGTAGGCGAAGGCCCACAGCGCACCGGCGATACCGAGGTAGAACGAGCTGACCGCAAACGCCAGGCGCTTATAGCGCGCGACCGGAATGCCAACCACAGCGGCGGCGGTGTCCATGTCACGGATCGCCATCCAATTGCGCCCCACCTGGCTGCGCACCAGGTTGACGGCGGTCCACGTCAGCACCAGCACGGTGACCAGGGTCAGCAGGTAGCGGCCCAGCGGCGTGTTGAGGTCCTGGCCGAACAACGAGAGTTTCGGTGCGGAAATGGTGCCCGACGAGCCGTAGTTGTAGAACCAGGGAAATTTGACGAACAGCCACTCCAGGAAAAACTGTGCGGCCAGGGTGGTGACCATCAAGTAGAAGCCCTTGATGCGCGAGCTGGGCAAGCCGAACAACAGCCCGACCAGCGCACTGATGATCCCGCCACCGAGCAGCGCCAGCGGCAAGCCCAGCTCTGGCAGGCGCAGCAAGAACCCGTAGGTGGCAAACGCGCCGACCGCCATGAAGCCGGCAGCGCCCACTGAGGTTTGCCCTGTGTAGCCGGTCAGCAGGTTCAGCCCCAACCCAGCCAGGGACAACACCAGGAACGGGATAAGGATCGCATTGAGCCAATAGTCATTGCCCCACAGCGGCACCACGGCAAACGCCAGCACCGATAGGCCAATCAGGCTCCAGGGCACGCGCCGCTGGATCAGCAGCAACGGCGCGGTTTCTTGAACAACAGGGATCGTCATGGTTTCAGACTCGCTCGATGGCGCGCTCGCCGAACAGGCCGGCGGGACGGATGTACAGGAAAGCCAGGGACAGCACGTAGGCGAACCACGGCGTGATGCCGCCACCGATCAGCGGGCCGATGTACACCTCGGCGAGGTTCTCCGCCGCACCGACGATCAACCCGCCGACAATCGCCCCGCCAATCGAGGTGAAGCCGCCGATGATCAGCACCGGCAAGGCCTTGAGCACCACCAGCGACAACGAAAACTGCACGCCCTGGCGCGCGCCCCACAGCAGCCCGGCCACCAGCCCGACGACGCCAGCCACGGCCCAGACGATCTGCCAGATGCGGTTGAGGTTAATGCCGATGGACAGCGCCGCCGTGGTGTCATCCGCCACAGCGCGCAGCGACACACCGATGCGGGTCTTGTTGAACAGCAGCGCCAGTACCGTCACCAGCACCACGGCTGCGGTGGCGGCGATCAGGTCGAACTGGCTGAGCATCAACGGGCCGACAAACAACGGCACGTCGTCGATGCCCAGGTCCAGGGCGCGTACCTGCGAGCCCATCAAGCCTTGGGCCAGGCCTTCGATGATGAACGACAGACCGAGCGTGGCCATGAACAGGGTGATCTGCGAGCGATTCACCAACGGCCGCAACACCAGGCGCTCGATCAGCAAGGCGCCGACGATCATCACGATCACGGTCAGCAGCAACGCCAGGGCAAACGGCACACCTTGATCGTGCAGGCTGACAAAGGTCAGGGCCGCGAACAGCAGCATCGAGCCCTGGGCAAAATTGAACACGCCGCTGGCCTTGTAGATCAGCACAAAGCCAATGGCGACCAGCGAGTACATAGTGCCCGCGAGCAAGCCGCCGAGCAGGGTTTCAAAGAAGAAGGTCATGGGTGCACCGCCCCCAGGTAAGCTGCGATCACCTCGGGGTTGGCCTGGACGTCGGCGGGCGTGCCGTCGCCGACCTTGCGCCCGTAGTCGAGCACCACCACGTGGTCGGACAGGCCCATCACCACGCCCATGTCGTGTTCGATCAACACCACGGTGGTGCCGAGGTCGCGGTTCACGTCAGCGACGAAACGCGCCATTTCCTGTTTCTCTTCGGCATTCATCCCGGCCATCGGCTCATCCAGTAGCAACAGGCTGGGCCCGGCGATCAGCGCCCGGCCCAACTCCACACGTTTTTGCAGGCCGTAGGACAGGTTGCCCACCAGCACATCGCGGTGGGCTTGCAGCTCAAGGAATTCGAGGATGCCCTGGGCGCGCAGGCGGAAGGCTTCGGCCTCACGACGTGCGCGAGGCAGGCCCAGGGCCTGTTCGATGAAGGTGCTGCGCGTATGCCGCGACAGGCCAGTGAGAATGTTGTCGATCACGCTCATCTTCTTGAACAGCGCGTTGTTCTGGAACGTGCGGCCGATGCCCCGGCGCGCTGCACCCAGCGGGTCGATGCGGTGGAAGTGCTGGTCTTCGAACACGATCTGGCCAGCGTCAAAGCGGTACACGCCGTTGAGCACATTGAGCAGCGAGCTTTTGCCCGCGCCGTTGGGCCCGATCAGCGCGCAGATTTCCCCGCGTGCGACCTCGAAGGACAAGGCATTAATCGCCTTGACCCCTTTGAACGACAGCGAGATATCCCGCACCTGGAGGATGGCTTGGCTCATGCGATGTCCCGTTTGAATTCGGCCAGCCAGGCGGGCTCGGGGGTGGTTTTGAGGGGTTGCCAGATATAGGCCAGGCGCTGGAAACCAAGCAGCTTGCGCACGCGTTTTTTCAGCAGCCGGCGCAGGCCGCTTTGCGGGTGGGCGATGGCCCAGTCGCACAGGCGCCGGCGCCAGGTGCCGTGGGGGGCCAGGCGGTGTTCGATTTCATCGGCCAGGTGCTGCAAGCGCGCGGCAGACAACAGCAGGCCAGTGGGGGCGACTTCGCGGCGATCGCGTTGCGCCGAGGCCAGGCTCTCCGGGAACGCCAGGCCGTGACCGCTGTTGAGCCATTGCTCCAGCAACACCGCCAGGCCGCCCTGCCAATGGGTACCCTCCTCGCTCCACAACGCGGTTTCACCGGTGGGTTGCCACCAGCGGGCGAGGTGCTGGGCAGGATCTACCGGGCCCAGCAGTTGGGCGAAATCCAGCAGGTTGGCAGACTGCCAATGCCTTATCTGCTGGCGGTCCTGGGTGAAGGAATGGGTGGGACGAATGCGCCACAGGTGCTGTTGCAGCACCTCGGGTTCCAGGTTGTCGGCCAGGGTCAGCACCTGCCCGCCGATGGATTGCGCGGCCAGGGCCAACAGCAACAGGTTGGGTTCGAACGCACCGCTCAGGGCCAGGCGCGACTGCTCGCCAAAACCCTGCTGGCGCAGGCCATCGGCCAGGCGCTCGACATCGCGCAGAGCGTCGATCCAGCGCCAGGCATACCACTGGCCCTGGCGCTTGTGGCGCAGGGCCGTATGCAGCGGCGTGATCTGCGCCCAGTGGTGCAATTGTTCCAGGGCCTTGGGCAAGTTGCCGAGCAGTTCGGCGGGCCATTCCAGCACCAGCGGCCGTTTGAGTTCGTGCACGCTCATAGGGAGTACTCCTATTTAGGGTTAAGCGTGCGGTGGTCCGCTGGCCGGGATTTCTGGATCGACACCGATCAACTGTGGGAGCTGGCTTGTCGGGTCGCCGCATCGCTGCGATAACGGACTGTCAGTTGATTCAGCTCTGTTTGACCCACCGCTATCGCAGGCAAGCCAGCTCCCACATTGACCGAGGTGTTTCAGTTAGATTGAGTGGGCCTTGAGGTCGCGGTAGCCGGCGCCGGGGTGGTTCGCGCCCAGCCGGGCACCGTCGCCAAACAACTTTTCGCGCAAGGTGCCCTTGGCGTACTCGGTCTTGTACACACCACGCTTCTGTAACTCCGGCACCAGCAAGTCCACGGCGTCGATGAAGGTCTCGTGGGTCAGCGCGTAGGCCAGGTTGAAGCCGTCCACGTCAGTGTCTTCCACCCATTCCTGCAACAGGTCCGCCACGGTCTCAGGGCCGCCCACGAACAGCGGGCCAAAGCCGCCGATGCCGACCCAATCGGCCAGTTCGTTCGGCGTCCAGACCTTGTTCGGGTCCGCCGTGGAGAAGGCTTCCACCGCCGATTGAATGGCGTTGGTGTGCACATGCTTGAGCGGCTCGTCGGGCTTGAACTGGCTGAAGTCGATGCCGGTCCAGCCGGAGATCAGCGCCATCGCGCCTTCGTAGCTGACGTAGGATTTGTATTCCTCGAACTTGGCCTTGGCCTTGGCGTCGGTCTCGCCGACGATCACTGTCTGCAGGTTGAAGATCAGGATTTTCTTCGGATCACGCCCGGCCTCGGCCGCACGGCGGCGGATGTCGGCGACGGTCTTTTTCAACAGCACCTTGGATGGCGCGGCAACAAATACACACTCGGCCTGCTCGGCGGCGAACTGCTTGCCACGGCTGGACGCGCCGGCCTGGTAGAGCACCGGTGTGCGCTGCGGCGATGGCTCGCACAGGTGAATGCCGGGCACCTGGAAGTGTTTGCCGACATGGCGGATCTCGTGGATCTTGCTCGAGTCGCTGAAAATCTGCCGTTCGCGGTCACGCAACACCGCGCCCTCCTCCCAGCTGCCTTCCCAGAGTTTGTAGCAAACCTCCAGATACTCCTCGGCGTAGTCGTAGCGCGCGTCGTGTTCAGTCTGGGCTTTCTGGCCAAGGTTCTTGGCGCCGCTTTCCAGGTAAGACGTGACGATATTCCAGCCGATGCGGCCCTTGGTCAGGTGATCGAGGGTCGAGAGACGACGTGCAAACGGGTACGGATGTTCGAACGACAGCGAAGCGGTCAGGCCGAAGCCCAAGTGCTCGGTGACCAGCGCCATCGGCGCGATCAGCGACAGCGGGTCATTGACCGGCACCTGCGCCGCCTGGCGAATCGCCGCGTCGCCATTGCCGTTGTACACGTCGTAGATGCCGAGCACGTCGGCGATGAACAGGCCGTCAAACTTGCCGCGCTCGAGGATCTTGGCCAGGTCGGTCCAGTATTCCAGGTCCTTGTACTGCCACGAGCGGTCACGGGGGTGCGCCCACAGGCCGGGGGATTGGTGGCCGACGCAGTTCATGTCGAAGGCATTCAAGCGAATTTCACGGGCCATCAAAGCACTCCGTTGAGGTGGTAGTTGCCGACGATCTGGTATTTGGTACGCAAGGGATCATCGAGGGTCGACGGCAGTTCGGTGCGTTGGCCAGTCAGTTCGAATTCGGCGTTGCTCGCGGCGATGAGCGCCTCGGCGGCGGCGATCTGGGCTTCGGTCGCGGCGACAGGGCTAGGGTGGGTTTCGGCGCGTTCCAGCAACGCGGCGGCCACGTCGACACGGATCTGCAAGTCGCCAAAACGGCCGATCACGTAGGGATCGTCGCTTTTTTCAACGTGGCGGCGGGTGCTGTCCAGCAATTGGCGCGCAAGGTTCAATGCGGTCATGGGTCGTCCTCAGTTCCAGGCGTGGCGCGCAGGCTTCACGCCGTTAAGCACGAAGTTGCCGATCAGGTGGTATTTCCAGCGCGCCGGGTCGTGCAGGGTGTGGGTGCGGGCGTTACGCCAGAAGCGATCGAGGTTGTGTTTGCCGGTCACCGAGCGGGTGCCGGCCAGTTCGAAGAGTTTGCTGCTGGCGAGCAAAGCGGTTTCGGCCGACAGCACTTTGGCCTGGGCCACCACCAACGAGGCAAGCGCCACGCTGTCTTCGCTCGGCTCGGCGAGGGCGCGGTCTACGGCCAGGCCGGCTTTGGCGAGGATGGCTTCGGTGCCATGTACGCGCCATTGCAGGTCGCCGATGGCGGCGATGGTGAACGGGTCTTGCCAGCCGTGATCCTGTTGGCTGTCGATCCAGGGCCGCGCCTGGCGGGCGTAGAGCTTGGCTTGTTCGAGGGCACCGACGGCGATGCCGGTATCCACCGCTGCCTGGATGATCTGTGAAATCGGGCCGTTGGCCGTCGGCTGATCGAAGGCCAGGTGGGCCGGTATCACCGCGCTGCGCGGCACCGTGACACCGTCGAGGGTTACGCCGCCGCTGGCGGTGGTGCGCTGACCGAAGCCGTCCCAGCTGTCGATCACGTTCAAGCCCTGGGCGTCGCGCTCGACAAAGGCAATGTAGGCCTGGCCGTGTTCATTGTTGCCGACCGTGGGCACCAAATGAGCGAACAGCGCGCCGGTGCAGTAGAACTTCTCGCCATTGATTTGCGCGGTGTCGCCGTGGAAGCGGATCTGCGTGTCAAAGGTGCCAGCGTTTTTGCTCTTGGCCTCGGAGAAGGCGTTACCGAAGCGATAGCCTTGCAGGACTTTGCCGAAGTAATACTGCTTTTGTTCCTCCGTGGCCGTTTGCAGCAGGATGTCCACCACGCCCAGGTGGTTCTGCGGAATCTGCCCCAGAGAGGGGTCGGCAGCGGAGATCAACTTGATCACCTCGGCCACCGTCACATAGGACACCTCGGCGCCGCCGTAGGCCTTGGGAATAGTGATGCCCCACAAGCCGCTGGCAGAGAACTCGTCAAGCTCGACCACCGGCAGGCGCCGCTCGCGGTCGCGCGCGCTGGCGTCGACGGCAAAACGTGCGGCCAGCCGCTTGGCGACCTCGATGGCTTCCGCGTCCGAGCGGATGATATGGGCAGGGTGTTGAGGGTGGGCTGTCATGGGCCGACTCCAGGCTCCGATGGGATATCGGAGGGATTGCAGGAGTCGTGCCTGAATTTAATACCCAATAAAATCAGCCAGTTGCTGGCTAATCAGGTGTTTGCGTGGCGTTTCAAACCAGCAAAGTGTCCATCCACTGTTGCCGGGCGAACAGTTAGATCACCACGTTGCGCACAAACCGCACCGGCACGTCGCCGTCGTTGCGATAGCCATGCACGTGACGGCTGGCGAACATGTAGAACTCACCGGCGGCGACGCGCTTGTCTTCCTCGCCCACCAACAAGGTGAGGCAGCCTTCGAACACAAACAATTGCACGCTCCAGCCATCCGGATCGGGATCTGGGCTGTAGCGATCGCCCGGCTCCAGCTGCATCTCCCACAACTCAACCTCGCGCCGCGCCGTGGCCTTGGCCAGCAACACCGCCTTGCTGCCTGGAATTTCACCGGCCCAGGCCAGCTCGTTGATGCGGCTGTGGTCGGGGGCGTCCGGCGCCTGGATCAGGTCGCTGAACGCCACGTCCAGCGCTTCGGCCACACGGTCGAGGGTGGACAGGCTGACGTTCTTCTCCCCCGCCTCGATGGCCACCAGCATGCGCCGGCTGACCCCGGACTTTTCCGAAAGCGCGGTCTGGCTCAAGTCGGCGGCGTGGCGCAGGCGACGAACGTTCTGGCTGACGTGCTGCAGGACCGAGGCCCGTTGTGGATTTTCTTTGTGCACTATATTGCTCAATGGGTGGGTGTGCGCAGTATACTGCCCAGCGTGCGGCGCATTGTGCGGTCCGTGCCTTTCCCTTGCAAGACCGAGCCGCCATGACCACCCCGAACGCCTCACCCCGTTTCAACCGTTTCAGTAAAGCCGAATGCATCCTGGTGGTGATCACCATGATCTGGGGCGGCACGTTTTTGCTGGTGCAGCACGCGATGACCGTCAGCGGCCCGATGTTTTTCGTGGGCCTGCGATTTGCCGCGGCCGCCATCGTGGTGGGCTTCTTTTCCTTGCGCACCCTGCGCGACCTGACCTTGTTCGAGTTGAAGGCCGGTGTATTTATCGGCGTGGCAATCATGTTTGGCTACGGGCTGCAGACCATTGGCTTGCAGACGATCCTCAGCAGCCAGTCGGCGTTTATCACTGCGTTATATGTGCCGTTTGTACCGTTGCTGCAATGGGTGGTGTTGGGCCGTCGCCCGGGCTTGATGCCGAGCATCGGCATCATGCTGGCGTTTACCGGCTTGATGTTGCTGACCGGGCCGGCGGGCGCATCGCTGAATTTCAGCCCGGGCGAAATCGCCACGCTGATCGGCGCGGTGGCGATTGCCGCTGAAATCATCCTGATCGGCGCCTTTGCCGGCCAGGTAGACGTGCGCCGGGTGACCGTGGTGCAACTCGCCACCGCCTCGGTGCTGTCCTTCATGATGGTGGTGCCGATGGGCGAAGCGCTGCCGGGGTTCTCGTGGTTGCTGCTGTTCAGCGCAGTGGGGTTGGGCCTGACCAGCGCGGTGATCCAGGTCGCAATGAACTGGGCGCAGCAAAGCGTTTCGCCGACACGCGCCACGTTGATCTATGCCGGTGAGCCCGTGTGGGCAGGCGTGGTTGGGCGAATTGCCGGTGAGCGTTTCCCGCCGATTGCAATGCTGGGGGCAGCGTTGATTGTGGCAGCGGTGATCGTGAGCGAGATGAAGACCAAGGGGCAGAGGGCGGCAGAGCGAGAAGATGCGTTGGAGCAGGAACGCATGGGTTAAGGCCCCCCGCTTTTGATCTGCTTTGCTTTTGATCTTGATCTTGATCTTGATCCAAGACGCCCCGTCAACCACGCTG
>NZ_JACAOY010000027.1:45982-166109 GCF_013385985.1 Pseudomonas sp. B6002
GGCCCACGGATTCAAGCCGGAGAGAGGGCACACCGAGCCTAGGCGAGGTGCCGAGTGGTGGGGCGAGGACCTTTTGGTTACTTTTGGGTCCTTCCAAAAGTGACCCGCTGTAAGAGCGGAACCATAAGTGGCCGTTACCGCAGGAACGGATATGTACACAGACATACCGCTATCGCAGGCAAGCCAGCTCCCACATTTGACTGATTTACACCTGATAGAACCGGGCCGACTGCCAGGCCGCCATCGCGGGCAAGCCCGGCTCCCACAGGGATCGCATTTCAATATTGACGCCGGTGCAACAGTGCCAAGTAGGCATTTTCGGCCTACCTTGTAGGATCCTGCCACATGTTGCCGTTTGGTGATCGTGAAAGCGGCACGTATGATGCATCCCAAACTCCCGCAGATTAGAAGCCTATGTCCCTGATAGTTCTACTGCTTCTGCCGTTCATTGGCAGCTGTCTGGCGGCCATGCTGCCGCACAATGCACGTAACACCGAATCCCTGTTGGCCGGCCTTGTGGCCCTGGTCGGCACCATTCAAGTCGCCCTGCTCTACCCCCAGATCGCCCACGGTGGCGTGATCCGCGAAGAATTCATGTGGTTGCCCAGCCTCGGGCTGAACTTCGTGTTGCGCATGGACGGGTTTGCCTGGCTGTTCTCGATGCTGGTGCTCGGCATCGGCACGCTGGTGTCGTTGTATGCGCGCTACTACATGTCGCCGGACGACCCGGTGCCGCGTTTCTTCGCGTTTTTCCTGGCGTTCATGGGCGCCATGCTTGGCCTGGTGATCTCCGGCAACCTGATCCAGATCGTGTTCTTCTGGGAACTGACCAGCCTGTTCTCGTTCCTGCTGATCGGCTACTGGCACCACCGCGCCGATGCACGGCGTGGCGCCTATATGGCGTTGATGGTCACCGGCGCGGGCGGCTTGTGCCTGCTGGCGGGCGTGATGCTGCTGGGGCATATGGTTGGCAGCTATGACCTGGACCAGGTGTTGGCGGCGGGCGATCAGATTCGCGCACATTCGCTGTACCCGGTGATGCTGGCCCTGGTGTTGATCGGCGCCTTGAGCAAAAGCGCGCAGTTCCCCTTCCACTTCTGGCTGCCCCACGCGATGGCGGCCCCCACGCCGGTGTCGGCGTACCTGCATTCGGCGACGATGGTGAAGGCCGGCGTGTTCCTGCTGGCCCGCCTGTGGCCGTCGCTGTCCGGCAGCGAAGAATGGTTCTACATCGTCGGCGGTGCCGGCGCGCTCACCCTGCTCCTCGGCGCTTACTGCGCCATCTTCCAGAACGACCTCAAAGGCCTGCTGGCCTATTCCACCATCAGCCACCTCGGCTTGATCACCTTGCTGCTGGGCCTCAACAGCCCGCTGGCTGCCGTCGCAGCGGTGTTCCACATCCTCAACCATGCCACCTTCAAGGCCTCGTTGTTCATGGCGGCGGGGATCATTGACCATGAAAGCGGCACCCGGGATATCCGCAAGCTCAGCGGCCTGGTCCGGCTGATCCCGTTCACCGCCACGCTGGCGATGGTCGCGAGCGCGTCCATGGCCGGGGTGCCGTTGCTCAACGGCTTCCTGTCCAAGGAAATGTTCTTCGCCGAAACCGTGTTCATCTCCTCCACCGCCTGGGTGGAGTTCGCCCTGCCGGTGATCGCGACCATCGCGGGCACGTTCAGCGTGGTCTATGCCCTGCGCTTTACCGTCGACGTGTTCTTCGGCCCCACCGCCACCAACCTGCCCCACACGCCTCACGAACCGCCACGCTGGATGCGCGCGCCGGTTGAATTGCTGGTGTTCACCTGCCTGTTGGTGGGGATCTTCCCGGCCCAAGTGGTCGGTTCGATTCTCGCCGCTGCGGCCTTGCCGGTGGTCGGCGGGGTGCTGCCGGAATACAGCCTGGCGATCTGGCACGGCTGGAATGCGCCGATGATCATGAGCCTGGTGGCCATGAGTTGCGGCGTGGTGCTGTACCTGGTGCTGCGCAAGCAACTCAAGCGCGGCCGCTTCAAATACCCGCCGATCATCAGCTACTTCAACGGCAAGCGCATGTTCGAGCGCTGCCTGGTGGTGATGATGCGCGGCGTGCGCAAGATCGAGAAACGCATCAGCACCAAGCGCCTGCAAACCCAGCTGTTTTTGCTGGTGCTGGTGGCGGTGGTCGGCGGCATGATCCCGATGCTCAACAGCGGCCTCAGCTGGGGTGATCGCCCGAAAATCCCGGGTTCCATCGTGTTCGTCACCCTGTGGCTGCTGGCAATCGCCTGCGCCCTCGGCGCCGCCTGGCAAGCCAAGTACCACCGGCTGGCAGCCCTGACTATGGTCAGCGTGTGCGGCATGATGACCTGCGTGACCTTCGTGTGGTTCTCGGCGCCGGACCTGGCGCTGACCCAACTGGTGGTCGAAGTGGTCACTACTGTGCTGATCCTGTTGGGCCTGCGCTGGCTACCACGGCGGATCGAAGAGGTCTCGCCACTGCCCAGCTCCTTGCGCAAGGCACGCATCCGTCGGCTGCGCGACTTCCTGCTGTCCACCGTGGTCGGTGGCGGCATGGCGTTGCTGTCCTACGCGATGCTGACGCGCCAGACGCCCAACGATATTTCCTCGTTCTACCTGAGCCGCGCCCTGCCCGAAGGCGGCGGCAGCAATGTGGTGAACGTGATGCTGGTGGACTTCCGGGGCTTCGACACCCTCGGCGAAATCACCGTGCTCGGCGCCGTGGCGCTGACGGTCTATGCGCTGCTACGACGATTCCGTCCATCCAAAGAGAGCATGGAGTTGCCGCCACAACAGCGTCAGCTGGCACCGGACGTGGCCACCGACCTGGTCAACCCGCGCCAGGCCAGCGACACCGCGCTGGGCTTCATGATGGTGCCAGCGGTGCTGGTGCGCCTGCTGCTGCCGATTGCGCTGGTGGTGTCGTTCTACCTGTTCATGCGCGGCCACAACCAACCGGGCGGCGGGTTTGTCGCCGGCCTTGTGATGTCGGTGGCGTTTATCCTGCAATACATGGTCGCCGGCACGCAGTGGGTCGAGGCACAGATGAGCCTGCGGCCGATGCGCTGGATGGGCTTCGGCCTGCTGTCTGCAACCCTCACCGGGCTCGGCGCGTTGTTGGCCGGTTACCCGTTCCTCACCACCCACACCTGGCATTTCAGCCTGCCGCTGCTGGGTGATATCCATATCGCCAGCGCGCTGTTCTTCGACGTCGGCGTGTACGCGATGGTGGTCGGCTCGACGCTGTTGATGCTCACCGCCCTCGGCCACCAGTCGGTGCGCGCGCACAAACCGAGCAACCAGGCCAAAGCCGTGGCCGCCACAGAAGGAGCCGCCTGATGGAAGAAGTCATCGCAATTGCCATTGGGGTCCTGGCGGCCTCCGGCGTGTGGTTGATCCTGCGCCCACGGACCTTCCAGGTGGTGATGGGCCTGTGCCTGTTGTCGTATGGGGTGAACCTGTTCATCTTCAGCATGGGCAGCCTGTTCATCGGCAAGGAGCCGATCATCAAGGACGGCGTGCCGCAAGACCTGCTCAATTACACTGACCCCCTGCCCCAGGCGCTGGTGCTCACGGCCATCGTGATCAGCTTCGCCATGACCGCCTTGTTCCTGGTGGTGCTGCTCGCCTCCCGGGGCCTGACCGGCACGGACCATGTGGACGGCCGGGAGCCCAAGGAATGACGTGGATGAATCAACTGATCGTCGCGCCGATCCTGCTGCCGCTGATGACCGCCGCGTTGATGCTGATGCTTGGCGAAAAACGCCGCCCGCTGAAAGCACAGATCAACCTGGTCTCCAGCATCATCGGGCTGGGCATCGCGATCCTGCTGCTGTACTGGACGCAAAAAGGCGGCCCCGGCTCGATTGGCGTATACCTGCCGGGCAACTGGCAGGTGCCGTTCGGCATCGTGTTGGTGGTGGACCAATTGTCGGCGCTGATGCTGGTGCTCACCGGCATCATCGGCGTGAGCGCGCTTATATTCGCCATGGCCCGCTGGGACCGCGCGGGCACCAGCTTCCACGCGTTGTTCCAGGTGCAGATGATGGGCTTGTACGGCGCCTTCCTCACCGCCGACCTGTTCAACCTGTTCGTGTTCTTCGAGGTGCTGCTGGCAGCGTCCTACGGTTTGATGCTGCACGGCTCGGGCCGGGCGCGGGTGTCGGCGGGGCTGCATTACATCGCGATCAACCTGCTGGCGTCGTCGCTGTTCCTGATTGGCGCGGCGATGATCTACGGCGTCACCGGCACGCTGAACTTTGCTGACCTGGCATTGAAAATCCCGTTGGTGCCGGAAGCTGATCGAGGTTTGTTGCACGCAGGGGCGGCGATCCTCGCGACGGCCTTCCTGGCCAAGGCCGGCATGTGGCCGCTGAACTTCTGGCTGGCACCCGCCTATTCTTCGGCGAGTGCGCCCGTGGCGGCGATGTTCGCGATCATGACCAAGGTTGGCGTGTACACCGTGCTGCGCCTGTGGACCTTGCTGTTCTCTGGCCAGGCCGGTGCCTCGGCGCTGTTTGGCGGTGACTGGCTGGTGTACGGCGGCATGGCGACCATCATCTGCGCCGGCTTGGCGATGGTGGCGGCGCAGCGGCTGGAGCGCATGGCCAGCTTGAGCATTCTGGTGTCGGCGGGGATCTTGTTGTCCGCCGTCGGCTTTGCTCAGCCAAGCTTGACCGCTGGCGCGCTGTTTTACCTGGTCAGCTCGACGCTGGCATTGAGCGCACTGTTCCTGCTGGCCGAGTTGATCGAGCGTTCGCGCTCGGCCAACGACTTGCCGCTGGATGAAGAAATCGACGCGCTGCCCAAGGCCATGGAGTCCCTGCACCCGCGTCCCGGCGTGAACCTCGACGATGAACAGCAAGCCGTGGTCGGCCAGGTGATTCCCTGGACCATGGCATTCCTGGGCTTGAGTTTTATCGCCTGTGCCCTGCTGATCATCGGCATGCCGCCGCTGTCCGGGTTTATCGGCAAACTCAGTTTGTTGAGTGCACTGGTCAACCCGCTGGGCCTGGGCGTCAGCATCGATGCGCCGATCCGCCCTGCTGCGTGGGGCCTGGTGGCGCTGTTGATCCTCTCCGGCTTGGCCTCGCTGATCGCCTTCGCGCGCCTGGGCATCCAGCGCTTCTGGACCCCGGAAGAGCGCCCTTCGCCACTGCTGCGGCGCTACGAGTGCGTGCCGATCTTCTTCCTGCTGGGCTTGAGCATCCTGCTGACCTTCAAGGCCGAGCCGCTGATGCGCTATACCCAGGACACCGCCGTCAGCCTGAACAACCCGGAACACTACGTGATGGCAGTGATGGCAACGCGCCCGGTGCCGAGCCCTGAAGCCAAGGCCGCCGCGCTGGAGGTGCAACCATGAAGCGCCTGTTCCCTGCCCCGTGGCTGTCGTTGGCGTTGTGGTTGTTGTGGCTGGTGCTCAACCTGTCCGTGAGCCCCGGCAACCTGTTGCTGGGCGCGGTGCTGGGGTTTCTCGCGCCGCTGATGATGGCGCCGCTGCGGCCGTTGCCGATCCGCATTCGCCGCCCCGGGGTGATCATTCGCCTGTTCTTCCTGGTGGGTCGCGATGTGATCGTCTCCAACCTGCAAGTGGCCTGGGGCGTGCTGATGTGCGGCTCGCGCCCGCCGCGCTCGCGCTTTATCAAGATCCCGCTGGACCTGCGCGACCCCAACGGCCTGGCTGCACTGTCGATGATCACCACCGTGGTGCCCGGCACCATCTGGTCGGAACTGGCGCTGGACCGCAGCATCCTGCTCTTGCACGTGTTTGATCTTGAGGAGGAAGCGCCCTTTATCGAGCACTTCAAGTCCACTTACGAGCGGCCCCTGATGGAGATCTTCGAATGAGCGCCCTGCTCTCCAATGCGATCCTGTTCAGCCTGTTCCTGTTCTCGCTGGCCATGGTGCTGACGCTGATCCGCCTGTTCAAAGGCCCGTCGGCCCAGGACCGGGTACTGGCGCTGGACTACCTGTACATCCTGGCGATGCTGATGATGCTGGTGCTGGGCATTCGGTACGCCAGTGACACCTACTTCGAAGCGGCGCTGCTGATTGCGCTGTTCGGCTTCGTCGGCTCGTTTGCCCTGGCGAAATTCCTGCTGCGTGGGGAGGTGATTGAATGATGCCGTTATGGGTGGAAGTGATCGTGGCGGTGCTGCTGGTGCTCAGCAGCGTGTTTGCGCTGATTGGCGCGATCGGCTTGCTGCGTATGAAAGACTTTTTCCAGCGCATGCACCCGCCTGCGTTGGCTTCGACGCTGGGTGCCTGGTGCGTGGCGCTGGCGTCGATTATCTATTTTTCGGTGCTCAAGTCCGGGCCGGTGTTGCACGGGTGGTTGATCCCGATTTTGTTGTCGATCACGGTGCCGGTGACCACGTTGCTGTTGGCACGCACGGCGTTGTTCCGCAAGCGTATGGCCGGTGATGATGTGCCGGCCGAGGTCAGCAGCCGGCGCTGATTTCTTGAACCCTGTAGGAGCCGGTTTGCCGGCGATGGCGATTTTGAGGACGCCATCGCCGGCAAGCCGGCTCCTACAGTGGGATTTTGCTAGGCGAAAGATCGGATGTGCGCCGCTAAATCCGCCAACCCGGCATCATCCGCCCGCGCATGGTCATGGGACGAGATATAGCCTTCATAGGCCTCGAAGAACTTGTCCACCTTCGAACTCAACGGTTTGAAGGTACTGTCCGAGCCCGTGCCATGCATGGGAAACAACTTCGCATGCAGGTGGTCCACGCCATAACCTTCCAGCATCATCCCGGTCCGCGCCACATCGGGAAACGCGCGGTCGATCAGCAACGCAGTCTTCTTGGTCGCCACGATCAACGCCGACAACACTTCATCCGACTGCGCAAACGCATAGCTGCCGTAATGCTGTTTGGGGATTACCACGCTGAAACCCGGGGTATTGGGGAAGATCGAAAGGAAGGCCATGTGCTGGTCGTCCTCCCACAGGATGTGGGCTGGGGCGGTTTTTTTAACGATGCTGCAGAAAATACAATCCATTTTAATCACTGCCATTTTCGTCGTGGGCTGGGTCGTAGGGTTATCTAAAGCTACGATTTGGCACGCGTCAAAACAAATAGGAAAAAGGAGATTCATCCCCCATGGAAATCAAGTGTTCGGTATTTATCGCAGCCAGCGTTGACGGTTTCATTGCACGGCCTGACGGCGACATCGAGTGGCTTCACCGCCCGGAATATGAAATCGCCACCTTGAATGGCGTGACGTATGAACACTTCATTGCCAGCGTCGATGCCTTGGTCATGGGTCGCAAGACGTTGGAGAAAGTCCTGTCCTTTCCCGAGTGGCCTTATGAGGGTTTGCCGGTCATCGCGCTGTCTCGTCAGGCGCTGGAGATTCCCGCGCATCTACAGGGCAAGGTGGAAGTGCTGGCGGCGGATGTGGGCACACTGGTCAAGCAGTTGGCCGAGCGCGGCATGAAGCATCTGTATATCGACGGCGGGCAGACGATCCAGGCGCTTCTTGAGGCGGGCCTGATCGACGAGCTGATCATCACGCGCATTCCGGTGTTGCTGGGGCAAGGCATTGCGTTGTTCGGCATGATTGGCAGCGAGCACGCGCTTCGCCATCTTGGCACAGAGGTATCGGCAAACGGCTTTGTGCAGAGCCGCTATGCCATTGCAAAAACCTGAAACCACACACCTGTAGGAGCCGGCTTGCCGGCGATGGCGGCATAGGAGCCGACTGGGATCTTAATGTCGGCCCAAGTCTAAATGTGGGAGCTGGCTTGCCTGCGATGGCGGTCTATCAGTCACTGATGTGCAAGCTGATCCACCGCCATCGCAGGCAAGCCAGCTCCCACAGTTTGATCGAGTGAGTTGTTAAAGTGATGTGCAAAAAAACGCCCCGAACCAGTCGGGGCGTTTTTTTGTTCAGCGTTTACCGATCAAGCCTGATCAGCCAAGCGCCAGGTGGTGCCACCCTTGCCGTCTTCCAACACCACGCCCATGGCGGTGAGTTGGTCGCGAATACGGTCGGATTCCGCCCAGTCCTTGTTGGCACGCGCCGTCAGGCGCGCCTGGATCAGCGCATCCACCTCAGCCGCATCCACACGCCCTTCGGCGCCGGCTTGCAGGAAGTCTTCAGGCTTCATTTGCAGAACCCCCAGCACGCTGGCCAGTTCTTTCAGGCGCGCTGCCAAACCTGCCGCAGCATCGAGATCACTCTCACGCAAACGGTTGATCTCGCGCACCATCTCGAACAGCACCGCGCAGGCTTCCGGGGTGCCGAAGTCGTCGTTCATGACTTCGGTGAAGCGGGCCACGAAGGCTTCGCCGCCGGCAGGCGCTACGCTCGGCAGGCCTTTCAACGCGTGGTAGAAACGCTCCAGGGCGCCTTTGGCGTCCTTGAGGTTGTCTTCCGAGTAGTTGATCGCGCTGCGGTAGTGGCTGGACACCAGCAGGTAGCGCACAACCTCAGGATGGTACTTTTCCAGCACGTCGCGAATGGTGAAGAAGTTGTTCAAGGACTTGGACATCTTCTCGCCATTGATGCGGATCATGCCGCAGTGCATCCAGGCGTTGGCGTAGGTCTTGCCGGTGGCCGCTTCGCTCTGGGCGATTTCGTTTTCGTGATGCGGGAACTCCAGGTCGCTGCCGCCGCCATGAATATCGAAGGTCTCGCCCAGGCAGCAGGTGGACATCACCGAGCATTCGATATGCCAGCCCGGACGGCCCGCGCCCCATGGCGACTCCCAGCTCGGCTCGCCCGGCTTGGTGCCTTTCCACAGCACGAAGTCCAGCGGGTCTTGCTTGGCTTCGTCCACTTCGATACGTGCGCCGATACGCAGGTCTTCGATCTTCTTGCGCGACAGCTTGCCGTAGCCCATGAACTTGGCGACGCGGTAGTACACGTCGCCATTGCCCGGGGCGTAGGCGTAACCCTTGTCGATCAGGGTCTGGATCATCGCGTGCATGCCAGGGATGTGGTCCGTGGCACGCGGTTCCATGTCCGGCTTGAGGATGTTGAGGCGCGCCTCGTCCTCGTGCATCGCGGCGATCATGCGCTCGGTCAGCGCGTCGAACGACTCGCCGTTTTCGTTGGCGCGGTTGATGATCTTGTCGTCGATGTCGGTGATGTTGCGCACGTACGTCAAGTCATAGCCGCTGAAACGCAACCAGCGGGTCACCAGGTCGAAGGCAACCATGCTGCGGCCGTGGCCGATGTGGCAGTAGTCGTACACGGTCATGCCGCACACGTACATGCGCACCTTGTTGCCATCCAGCGGCTTGAAGACTTCTTTGGTCTTGCTGAGTGTGTTGTAGATCGTTAGCACAACGGCTTCCTTAGAGAATCACTGGCCCCACGAATCACGCAAGGTCACGGTACGGTTGAATACCGGGCGACCGGGTTTCGAGTCCTTGATATCTGCGCAGAAGTAACCTTCGCGCTCGAACTGGAAACGGTCTTCCGGCTGCGCTTCGCCCAACGAGGGTTCGGCACGACAACCAGTGAGTACTTGCAGGGAGTCAGGGTTGATGTTGTCGAGGAAGCTGGCGCTGTCTTCGGCCTTCTCAGGGTTCGGCGAACGGAACAGGCGATCGTACAGGCGCACTTCGCACTCGATGCTGGCGGCAGCCGGCACCCAGTGGATCACGCCTTTGACCTTGCGGCCTTCCGGGTTCTTGCCCAGGGTGTCCGGGTCGTACGAGCAACGCAGTTCGACGATGTTGCCATCGGCGTCCTTGATCGCTTCGTCGGCGCGGATCACATAGCTGCCACGCAGGCGCACTTCGCCGGCCGGTTCCAGGCGCTTGTAGCCCTTTGGCGGCTCTTCCATGAAGTCATCGCGGTCGATGTAGATTTCACGGGCGAACGGCAGCTTGCGCACACCGAGTTCTTCTTTCTGCGGGTGGCGCGGCAACTCGAGGTTGTCGACCTGGTCTTCCGGGTAGTTGGTGATCACGACTTTCAACGGACGCAGCACGCACATGGCGCGCGGGGCGTTGGCGTCGAGGTCCTGGCGGATGCTGAATTCGAGCATGCCGAAGTCGACCACGCCGTCGGAACGGTTGGTGCCGACCATGTCGCAGAAGTTGCGGATCGACGCCGGGGTGTAGCCACGGCGACGGAAGCCCGACAGTGTGGACATGCGTGGGTCGTCCCAACCGTGCACGTGCTTCTCGTCAACCAGTTGCTTGAGCTTGCGCTTGCTGGTGATGGTGTAGTTCAGGTTCAGGCGGCTGAACTCGTACTGGCGCGGGTGCGCCGGCACTGGCAGATGCTCCAGGAACCATTCATACAGCGGACGATGGCTTTCGAACTCCAGGGTGCAGATGGAGTGCGTGATGCCTTCGATGGCGTCCGACTGGCCGTGGGTGAAGTCGTAGTTCGGGTAGATGCACCACTTGTCGCCCGTCTGGTGGTGATGGGCGTGGCGGATGCGGTACATGATCGGGTCGCGCAGGTTCATGTTCGGCGAGGCCATGTCGATCTTGGCACGCAGCACGCGGGCGCCGTCCGGGAACTCACCGGCGCGCATACGGGCGAACCAGTCCAGGTTCTCTTCCACCGAACGGTCGCGGAACGGGCTGTTCTTGCCCGGCTCGGTCAAGGTGCCACGGTATTCCTTGGCCTGTTCCGGGCTCAGATCGTCGACGTAGGCCTTGCCGGCCTTGATCAGTTCGATGGCCCAGTCGTGCAACTGGTCGAAGTATTGCGAGGCATAGCGCACTTCACCGGACCATTCGAAGCCCAGCCACTTCACGTCGCTTTCGATGGCGTCGATGTATTCCTGGTCTTCCTTGGCCGGGTTGGTGTCGTCGAAACGCAGGTGCGTGACGCCACCGAACTCCTGGGCCAGGCCGAAGTTCACACAGATCGACTTGGCGTGGCCGATGTGCAGGTAACCGTTGGGCTCTGGCGGGAAGCGGGTGACGATCTGCGTGTGCTTGCCCGAATCCAGGTCCGCCTGGATGATCGGGCGCAGGAAATTGACCGGGACGGCAGGTCCGGCCTTGGAATTCGAGGTAGGGTCGACAGTGGGCTTGCTCATAGGATCCTTGAACAGACAAGTACGTGGCCGGGCTAGGCCGACAAAACAAAGGCGATATCATAGCCGATGCTGTCAAGCACCTGACAGAGCGAGGCCGAAAACTGCTGCATTTATTGCATGGGCGGTAAAAAACCACCTCGAAATTCCTGCAGGTCACGCTAAACTGCGCGCCTTGGCCGCAGTTTCGCCATACCGGTCGTGGTGCCCCGGGCACCCAAACCCACGAATTCCCTGAAAAGAGTAGTGAACATGACTCAAGTCAAACTGACCACCAACCACGGTGACATCGTCATCGAGCTGAACGCCGAGAAAGCGCCGATCACCGTCGCCAACTTCATCGAGTACGTGAACGCCGGCCACTACGAAAACACCGTTTTCCACCGTGTCATCGGTAACTTCATGATCCAGGGCGGCGGTTTCGAGCCAGGCATGAAAGAAAAGAAAGACAAGCGCCCAAGCATCCAGAACGAAGCGGACAACGGCCTTTCCAACGACAAGTACACCGTCGCCATGGCCCGTACCATGGAGCCGCATTCGGCCTCCGCGCAGTTCTTCATCAACGTTGCCGACAACGCCTTCCTGAACCACAGCGGCAAGAACGTGCAGGGTTGGGGCTACGCGGTATTCGGTAAAGTCACCGAAGGCCAGGACGTCGTCGACAAGATCAAAGGCGTGCAGACCACCGGTAAAGCCGGCCACCAGGACGTTCCGGTAGAAGACGTTATCGTCGAGAAAGCCGAGATCATCTAAGCGTGATCCTGCTTATTTCAGATTTGCATCTGGAAGAGGAACGCCCGGACATTACCCGGGCGTTTCTGGATCTGCTCCACGGCCGCGCCCGTGGCGCCCAGGCGTTGTACATTCTGGGGGACTTCTTTGAAGCCTGGATTGGCGACGACGGCATGACCCCCTTCCAGCGTTCGATTGGCGAGGCTCTGCGTGAGCTGAGCGACAGCGGCACCCCGATTTTCATCATGCACGGCAATCGCGATTTCCTGATCGGCAAGGCATTCTGCAAAGCCGCAGGTGCCACCTTGCTCAAGGACCCGAGTGTCGTGCAGCTCCATGGCGAGCCTGTGCTGTTGATGCACGGCGACAGCCTCTGCACCCGCGACGTCGGCTACATGAAGCTGCGGCGCATCCTGCGCAACCCGATTGTGCTGTTCATACTGCGTCATCTGCCCCTGCGCACCCGCCACAAGCTGGCGCGCAAGCTGCGCAGTGAAAGCCGTGCGCAGACGCGCATGAAGGCCAACGACATCGTCGATGTGACCCCCGAGGAAGTGCCACGGGTGATGCAGCAGTTTGGCGTGCGCACCCTGGTCCACGGCCACACCCACCGCCCCGCCATTCATAAGCTGCAGATTGGCGACCAGGCGGCCAAGCGCATTGTGCTGGGGGATTGGGACAAGCAAGGGTGGGCGTTGCAGGTGGATGAGCAAGGGTTTCAGCTGGCGGCGTTTGACTTCGTCAATCCGCAGTTGGCGTTGCCCCACCCACTGTAGGAGCCGGCTTGCCGGCGATGGCATCACCTCGGTGCATCTGATACACCGCGGTGCCCGCATCGCAGGCAAGCCAGCTCCCACAGGGGTTTGCATTCCAATCTTTGTAGATCAGTGGCCGGAAGCTTCCGGCCCAGCCTTCGCGCCAAACGGCGGCTTGGCCAGCCACACCAGCAACATCAAGGCCATGAACATCCACCCCAGCAACGTGAAGTAGTCCACGGTAGACATCATGTACGCCTGGCTGGTGAGGATCTGGTCCAGCTGCGCATACGCCTTGTGCCCTGCCCCGCCCAGCGCCTGCAACGCATCGCGGGTCGCCGAGTCGTAGGTGGTCATGTTTTCGCTCATGTACGCATGGTGCTGGTCTGCTCGGCGAATCCAGATCCAGGTGGTCAGCGATGCTGCAAAGCTGCCGCCCAGGGTCCGCAGGAACGTCGCCAGGCCGGCGCCGTCGGCGATCTGGTGTGGCGGCAAGTCGGACATCAGGATGCTCAAGGTCGGCATGAAGAACAGCGCCACGCCAATGCCCATGAACAGCTGCACCAGGGCGATGTGCTGGAAGTCCACCTCATTGGTGAAGCCCGCCCGCATGAAGCAGCTCAAGCCAATCGCCAGGAACGCCAGGCCCGCCAGCAGGCGCAGGTCGAACTTGTGCGCGTACTTGCCCACGAACGGCGACATCAATACCGGCAGAATGCCGATCGGCGCCACCGCCAGGCCCGCCCAGGTGGCGGTGTAGCCCATCTGGGTTTGCAGCCACTGCGGCAGGATCAGGTTGATGCCGAAGAAGCCCGCGTAGCCCAGGATCAACACAATGGTGCCAATACGGAAGTTGCGGTAGGCGAACAAGCGCAGGTTGACCACCGGGTGCTTGTCGGTGAGTTCCCAGATCACGAACACCGCCAGGGCAATCACCGAAATCGCCGCGCCAATGATGATGAAGTTGGACTCGAACCAGTCCAGGTCATTGCCCTTGTCGAGGATGATCTGCAACGCACCCACCCCGACGATCAAGCTGAGCAGGCCCACATAATCCATCGGCTGGTAGCTGGTTTCCACTGGGCGTTTCTTCAGCTGCGAACGCACCACCATCACCGCAAAGATGCCGATGGGCACGTTGATAAAGAAGATCCACGGCCAGCTGTAGCTGTCGGTGATCCAGCCGCCGAGGATCGGCCCGGCAATCGGCGCTACCACCGTGACCATCGCCAATAACGCCAGGGCCATGCCGCGCCTGGCCGGGGGGTAGACCGCAATCAGCAGCGTCTGGGTCATCGGGTACAGCGGCCCCGCCACCAAGCCTTGCAGCACCCGGAAGGCGATCAGCTCGGGCATCGAGGTGGAAATACCGCAAAGAAATGAGGCCAGCACAAACAGGATGGTCGCCCACAGGAACAGCTTCACCTCGCCGAAGCGGCGGCTCAGCCAACCGGTGAGCGGCAAGGCAATGGCGTTGCTCACCGCAAACGAGGTGATCACCCAGGTGCCCTGCTCCGAACTCACGCCCAGGTTGCCGGAAATGGTCGGCAACGCCACGTTGGCGATGGTGGTGTCGAGCACCTGCATAAAGGTCGCCAGCGACAGGCCAATAGTGGCCATCAACAGGCTGGGTGGCGTGAAGGAGGCGTTATTGCTCATCAGCGTTGCACAGCCTTGGGCGCGGCGAGGCTGTTGTCATGGATCAGCTGGGTGATCATGGCGTCGGCTTCGGCCAGTTGGCGGTCGTACACGTTGGTGGTGAACGAGGCTTTTTGCGGCGCTTGTTGCGCCAGTACCGGGCCGCTCTGGTCGTGCAGGTCAACGTTGACCACTGTCGACAAGCCTACGCGCAGCGGGTGCTTGGCCAGTTCGTCGGCGTTGATGTGGATGCGCACCGGCACCCGTTGCACGATCTTGATCCAGTTACCGGTGGCGTTCTGCGCAGGCAGCAGGGCAAACGCGCTGCCGGTGCCGGCGCCGAGGCTGTCGACGGTGCCGCTGAACTTCACGTCGCTGCCGTAGATGTCCGACTCGATATCCACTGGCTGGCCAATGCGCATGTTGCGCAGCTGGGTTTCCTTGAAGTTGGCGTCGATCCACAGCTGGTCCAGCGGGATCACGGCCATCAAGGCAGTGCCTGGCTGTACGCGTTGGCCCAGTTGCACGGTGCGTTTGGCCACATAGCCGGTCACCGGCGCGATCAAGGTGCTGCGCGCATTGGTCAGGTAGGCCTGGCGCAACTGGGCAGCGGCGGCTTGTACGTCCGGGTGGGACGAGATCACGGTGTCATCCACCAGCGCGCTGCTGGTCTTGAACTGTTGCTGCACGTTGGCCAGGGCGTTTTGCGCCGAGGTCAGGTCGTCGCGGGCGTGGGACAGTTCTTCCTGGGAAATCGCGCCGCCGGCAGCGAGGTTCTTACGACGGTTGTAGTTGTCCTGGGCCTTTTGCACGTTGGCTTGCTGCGCCAGTACCTGGGCCTTCATGCCGTCGACATTGCTGTACAAGCCGCGCACCTGGCGCACGGTGCGAGCCAGGTTGGCCTGGGCACTTTGCAGGGCGACGGCGGCGTCGTTGGGGTCGAAGTTGATCAGCACCTGGCCTTCGTGGACCAGGTCGCCATCGTCGGCACCGATGCTGACCACGGTGCCGGTGACCAGCGGGGTGATCTCCACCACGTTGCCGTTCACATAAGCGTCGTCGGTGCTTTCATTGAAGCGGCCGTAGAGTTCATACCAGCCCCACACGCCGACGATGCCAAGGATGACGATCAGCGCCAGGCCGATCAGCATCACTTTGCGCTTGCGTGGGTTGGTGTCTTTTTCTGTTGCGGCGTTGCTGTCGGCAGTGGCCATGACTAATACCTCAGATTATTCCGTACGCGTTGCTGGGGTGGCCGCTGCCACGTTTGCGGCGTTGAATCCGCCACCCAGGGCCTGCATCAATTGAATCGACAGATCGATCTGCGCAGCGTTCAAGGTCGCCAGCTGACGCTGGGCCTGCAGCAATTGCTGCTCGATGCTGAGCACATCCAGGTAGTTACCGATGCCCGAGCTGTAGCGCTGCACGCCGGTGTCGTAGGACTGCTGGGCAATATCCGCGGCGTGTTGCTGGGCCTGGATCTGCCGGCCGGTTTCGCGCAATTGCACCAGGCTGTTGCCGATATCGCCCAGGGCCTGCACCAGGGTTTTGTTGTACTGCGCCACCGCCAGGTCGTAATCGGCGTCGCGGGCATCGAGGTCGGCGCGCAGGCGACCGCCGTCGAAGATCGGCAGGGAGATGGTCGGCGCAATGCTGAAGAAGCGGCTGGCCGAACCGAACATCGCATCCCCCAGCAACGACTCGGCCCCGGCGCTCGCGCTCAGGTTGAGGTTGGGGTAGAAGCGGGTCTTGCTCGCGGCCACGCTCTTGCTCGCAGCCTCTACGCGCCAACGGGCCGCGATCAGGTCGGGGCGACGGCCCAGCAGCTCGGCCGGCAACACCGAAGGCACGGCGACGGCGCTGGGCTTGAGCACGTTGGGGCGGGCCAGTTCGCCGCCCCGGTCCGGGCCTTTGCCCAGCAGCACTGCCAGGGCGATCTTGGCGCTCTGCAGTTGTTTTTCTGCGTCGATCAGTTGCGACTCGGAGCTGGCTTCCAGGCTCTCGGTCTGCTGGTACTGGTACTGGCTGTCGATGCCCGAATTCAGGCGACGCTTGCCCAGGTCGAGCATCTGGCGGGTGCGTTTGAGGTCGTCGTTGGCCAGGTCACGCACGATGTGCGCCTGGCCCAGGTCGCTGTAGGCCTTGGCCACGTTGGCAGCCAGGGTCAGGCGTGCGGCCTGTTGGTCGACTTCGGCGGCACGCGCCTGCCCCAACGCAGCTTCCCAGGCGGCACGTTGGCCACCCCACAGGTCGAAGTTGTAGTTGAAGCTGGCGCCGATGTTACGCACGGTAGCGTAGGCATCGCCTTCACCGCGCGGGTCCTGGTCCTTGGCCAGGCGCGAACGGCTGACGCCAGCGCTGGCGTCCAGGGTCGGCATGCGCGCGGCGTCGGCAGCAAAGGCGGCGGCTTCGGCCTGGTGGGCACGGGCGCTGGCCACTTGCATGTCGGGGCTGTTTTGCAGGGCTTCCTGGATCAGGCCGTCGAGTTGAGGGTCGCCAAGGCTCTTCCACCAGTCGGCAGTCGGCCAGGCGGCGGGCGACAGGGTCACGCCGCTCAAGGATTTACCGGTTTGCAGGGTGTTGGCGTCGAGGCGTTGGCCCTGGGTGTCGAGGCCGCTGAAGTTGGCACAACCGGCCATGCTCATCGCCACCAGCACCAGGCTCAGTGCACGCGTTTTCATTCTTTACCTACCCGCAGCAGGGTGATGGAGTCACCTGCGGCTATCAGAATTTTCTTGAGAATCCGCTCCAGCGCTTCCAGCTCGCCGGGTTCCAGGGAGCCCGCCAGTTGGTTCAGGGCGTCGGTGCCGACATGGGGCAAGGTGTCCGCCAATTTCTGGCCTTCGGCCGTCAACACCAGCTGAACCTGGCGACGATCCTGGGCGCTGCGCTGGCGTTCGAGCAGGCCCTTTTGCTCCAGGCGATCGAGCATGCGGGTCATCGAGCCACTGTCCAGCGACAGGTGGCGGCACAGCTCGGCCGGGGTGTCGATGCCATAGAGCGCCATGATCACCAACACCTTGAACTGCGCGGCAGTGATGCCGTACGGCTCCATGTGGGTGTCGATGATGCGGTCTTTGAGCAGTGCGGCGCGGCCGAGCAACAAGCCGAGGTGGCAGTTGTGGAAGTTGTCGGGGGTGAAGTGTTTCATTGGGAAGTCACCTTATTACTGCCTAGGCAGTGAATGTATGACCAGATGTTACTGCTTAGGCAGCGAATGTCAAATGGAATAATTAGCTTGCTTGGTATTTGCCGGATGAATGGTGGGTTCTAAGGATCGTCTGATTTTGCCTGCACCCGGCCGCCCCTAAAGTGCCGGGATGAGATTAAAGAACTACCTCCACCAGATCAGTCCCGTCTTGTCCACGCCCCATGCCGCGCGACGACTGTTGCGCATTTTTGCGCTGGTGTTGCTGGTAGGCATACTGGGCGGCGTGTACAGCTTCCTGTTGTTCACCTTCAACAATGAGATCTCCCAGCGGCGCAGCTACATGAGCAGCGCCATTGCCGAAGCCCATACGTTTTTCACCACCCGTGAAGCCCTGCTGGAAAGCCTCAGCCTGTCGGCCACACGCAAGTCCGAGCTGGACCTGCCAGTGTCCGATGAAGAAATCCGCCTGCTGCTGGGGCAAACCCCGGGCAAGCAATGGAGCATCTGGCTGACCCAGCGCATGCGCGGCTACCTCAAAGCCAAGCAGCTCAACCTGCTGTATGTCGGCACTCAAGCCCAGGTGTTGCGGCTGTATAACGCCACCCCGGTGTGCAGTGAGTTCCCCCAGGCCATGCTGGACCAACTGGAAACCCTCAAGCTCAGCGGCAGCGTGCAGGAGCTGTGGCTGACCCACAGATCCGACGACCATTCGCAGTTGTACATCTTCATCCGCCTCGACGAGCGCGACGTGAACTCCGGCTGGCTCGGCCTGGAGATGGATGACCGCGAAGTCTCCAACGCCCTGAGCGACCACAGCGCCGGTGAGTTCACCATGTTCAATGCCCAGGGCATGCCGCTGTTCAGCAACAGCCGCAAACCGCCGCCCGGGCAGAACTTGCCGCACCTGCGCCAACAGGACTTTTTCGGCTTTGTCGGCGACGGCTGGCTGCCCGAGCAATTGGTGTTGCGCAAACAACTGAAGTCTTCGGACTGGCAGCTCACCTACTCCATCGACCTGCGCGCAGTGTTGTGGGCGCTGTGGCCGCAAATGATTGGCGCGCTGCTGTTCTGCCTGCTGAGCATCAGCCTGGTGTGCCTGCTGACCCGTCGCCTCGAACACCGTTTCATCACCCCGGCGATCCACCGCATTCAGGCTCTGGTGGAAAGCGAGTTGTTCAGCCGTGACGTGATCCAGACTGCCCCCGTGGCGCTGTGTGTGCTGCGCCGCACCGACGGCGCCGTGGTATTGAAAAACACCCTTGCCCAACAATGGCTCGGTGAACGTGGCGCACAGCTGGGCCCCGGCTGGATTCGTCACGCCTTTGACCCCGAGGCCCCCTGCCTCACCGATTACTTTGAAGCCGCTGACGGCCGCCACCTTTACCTGAGCTGCGCACCCACCCGCTACAAGGGTGAAGACGTGTTGCTGTGTGCCTTCAGCGACATCAGCGCACGCACGCAGATCGAAACGGCACTGGAACAGGCGCGCCAGTCGGCAGACGCCGCCAACGAAGCCAAGACCTTGTTCCTCGCGACCATGAGTCATGAAATTCGTACGCCGCTGTACGGCGTGCTCGGCACCCTGGAATTGCTCGCTCGCACCCGCCTGGATGCGCAGCAGAAAAGCTACCTGCACGCCATCGAAGGGTCTTCGGCAACGTTGTTGCAACTGATCTGCGACGTGCTCGACGTGTCGAAAATCGAAGCCGGCCAACTCGCCCTGGAACTGAGCGAATTCTGTGTGCCGACCCTGGTGCAAGAAGTGGTGCAAGGCTACGCGGCGGCGGCGCAAAGCAAGGGCTTGCAACTGTATGCCTGTCTCGACCCACAACTGCCGCTTCGCTTGATCGGCGACGCCAGCCGTGTACGCCAGATCCTCAACAACCTGTTGAGCAATGCGGTCAAGTTCACCGACTCCGGGCGCGTGGTGCTGCGGGTCAAACAGCTCAGCCGCGAAGGTGAACGGGTGTGCCTGCAATGGCAAATCTCTGACACCGGCAGAGGCATTGCCCATGCCGACCAGGCGTTTATCTTCGAGCCGTTCTATCAGAGCGAAGGCAACTCCCATGTGATCGCCGGCACCGGACTCGGCCTGCCGATTTGCCTGCGCCTGACCCACTTGATGAACGGCACCCTGCGCATGGTCAGCGAGCCGGGGCTGGGCAGCAGTTTTTCCCTGACCGTGCCACTGGAGCAACCGTCCTGCATCGGGCTGACGGTCATGCAGCCTCTGGCAGCGGAAATTGTGTATGTGCTCTCGCCGATCCGCGAACTGGCCGACAGCCTCTGCGGCTGGCTGCGCCGCTGGGGTGCCCGCGCTCAAGTCGGCCTGCCGTCCAGCACCGAGTTGGCGGGGCCTTGTGTATTGCTTGAACTGGTCGAACGCCGCCACGACGTGCCATGGAATGGGCCGCGGGTGCTCGCCAGCAACGACGGCGCCCACGAACCACAGTTCTGCGCCGATGGCTGGCAGGTCAACCTCAACGATCTGGGCGCCATCCACCAAGCGGTTCGCCACGCCCAGAACGGCCAGGTGATTTCGCCCCAGGTGCGCGGTGTTGTACGCGACCTGCGCCCCTTGCACCTGCACATCCTGGTGGCCGAAGACAACGTCATCAACCAATTGATTCTGCGTGACCAGCTCGAAGAACTCGGCTGCACCGTAGAGCTGGCAGGTGACGGCGAAGACGCCTTGTCACGCTGGTCCGACGGCGCCTTCGACATTGTTCTCACTGACGTCAACATGCCCAGGCTCAATGGCTACGAGCTGGCCGAAGCCCTGCGGCGCCAGGGCTGCAGCATCCCGATCATCGGCGCTACTGCCAACGCCCTGCGCGGCGAAGATGCCTTGTGCCTCGCGGCCGGCATGAATCACTGCCTGGTCAAACCTTTCACGCTGCGAGCCTTGTTCACTGTCCTGGCTCCCTACGAACGAGTCACCCATGAAGCCCTGTAGCATTTTGATTGTCGAAGACCACCCCATTCAGCACCTGTACCTGCAAAACCTGTTCAACGAGCTCGGGGAGTTTGACCTGGTATGCGCCAGGGACGGTGAAGAAGCACTGGCCTGCCTGAAACAGCGGGATTTCGACTTGGTGCTCACCGATCTGCTGATGCCGGGCATGGACGGTGTGCAATTTATCCAGAGCCTGGCCGCGCACCCTTCGCGCCCTGCCCTGGCGATCATGAGTGCGGCGTCACGGCGCATGTTGATGGGCGCAAGCCTGGTGGCCAGCAACCTGCAAGTGAAGGTGATCGGGCTGATCTCCAAGCCGGTGAATGCCGCCGCCCTGCGCTGTTTGATCGATCAATTGCAGGCACTGCGTCAGGTGGTGCCGGCCGAGACCCAGCCGGGCATTGATTGCCAAAGCCTGATGAACGCCTTGGACGACGGCGAACTGCAAGCCTGGTTCCAACCCAAGAAAGCCTTGAGCAATGGTCGCATCGTCGCAGCCGAAGCCTTGGTGCGCTGGATCCATCCCGAGCACGGCCTGTTGTTGCCCGGCACATTCCTGCCGGCATTGATCACCTGTGGCCTGGAAGAGCGCCTGTTGTGGTGCGTGCTCAAACAAGCGATGGCCGCTCAGTTGGCGTGGCGCCAGCTGGGCTATGACATTCCGGTATCGGTCAACCTGCCCACGCACTTGCTCAACAGCCATGACCTGCCCGACCGCATCCTCGCCTTCGTGCTGGAGCATCAGGGCTTGCCCGCGCGCATCTGTTTTGAGCTGATGGAGTGCTCCGTGCCGGATGACATCAGCAACTTCTACGCCGGTGCCTGCCGTTTGCGCATCAAGGGCTTCGGCCTGTCCCAGGACGATTTCGGCAAGGGCTACAGTTCCTATATGAACCTGGTGTCGGCGCCTTTCACCGAGGTGAAGATCGACCGCGCACTGGTGCAAGGCTGCAATACCAACGAAGAACTGGCCCAAGCGCTCACCAGCATTGTCAGCCTGGGGCGCCAGCTGGGGTTGACCGTGGTCGCCGAGGGTGTGGAAACCGCGCAGGAACTTGCGCTGTTGCGTAAGATCGACTGCACTCAGGTCCAGGGATTTCTGATCTCTCACGCCGTGTCTTCGGACCAGTTCCAGCAATTGCTGGCCCATGACGGGCCGGCGAGTGCCTATTGACCCGCTGTCCGGGTGTGAACCAACACCGCTTGCTTGCGAGGTCACCGCGTCATGCATCACCCCAACGCCTTCCTGGAGAAACTCACCAGCAGTTCACTGCGCCTGAATAAGGGCTTGCTGGTACTGGGAGCCTTGGTGCTCGTGCTGCTGGGCATCAGCTATCTTGGCGCGCAACGCATGATCGAGGAGCAACGCGACACCTTGCAATTCCACTTCGCCCGGCTGATGGAGAACATCCGCGAGCAGGAAGTGTTCCTGGGCGATATTTCACGGGGCAGCACCTCCGGTAAATACAAGGCCATGGGTGCGCCGCCGCCTTTTGTGCAAAAGCCGTTGCCCGAAGAAGGACCGAATACCTATGAAGGCCGCGGTTTGCCGTTCTCCCTGCCCTACAGCCTGAAAATCAACCCCGACAAGATCGCCGCCGACCAATACCCCAACGTCTTCGCCCTGGGCACCTACCTGTCGGCTTACTACAGCGCCTTTTGGGCGGGCTCGCACTACCAGGCCCCGCAAGTGGTCGTGGTCAACGGCCCGGACAACTTCGACATTGCCGTGCCCTCCTCCGGCCGGCTGCGCGATGGCGGCCACGTGCATATCGGTATGTTGGTGGACGTGATGACCCAACTCAACGAGCGCCTGCACCTACAGAACACCTCCCTCAACAATCACACCGTGCATTGGGAACCCTACGACACCGCCCACGATGACAAGGAAGCGCCGATAGTGTTGGGTTATGTCGATATCAACCTGGCCGCCACCGCAATGACCGTCACCGGCGCCAACTCCTGGGTGGTGGTGGCCTCGCTGCTGGACCTGTCCAAGGTCAATAACATCGAGCGGCTGATGCAGTGGTCGATCTACGACGACTTCACCTTGATCACCCCGGACGGCGTGGTGCTGACCGGCGCCGTGAAACCCGGCCAGGTGCTGCATGAAGGTGTGAACCTCAACCGCGACGGCCTGGTGTTCAAGCTGACCAGCAAAGGCGAGCAAGCCTGGACAGCAATCTACGTGATCAGCCTGCAACGCTTCCTCGACTATGCGCTATGGCCTTTGCTGTGCCTGGTGGCCGTCGTGCTGGTGATGCTGGGGTGCAGTCGCGTGTTCAATCGCTGGTACACCGCACGGGTGGTACTGCCTGCCCACCAAGCCCATGCCAGCATCACCGAAAGCTCGGCATTCGCCCGAGCAGTCATCGACACCGCACCGACCGGTTTGTGTGTGATCCGTCGCAGCGACCATCACGTGCTCTTGCAGAACCAGCGCGCCCTGGAGTGGCAAGACGGGCGCCCGTTGTTCGACTTGCTCAAGCAACAGACACAGACCGCTCCGGGCCAGGCCGACCTGGAAAGCGAAGGCCGCCACCTGCACGTGGCCTTCGTGCCCACCCGTTACCAGGGCCAGGACGCATGGCTGTGCGCGGTGCACGACGTGACCCGGCATATCGAAGACGCCGTCGCCCTCGAAGAAGCGCGCCAGGCCGCAGACTCGGCGAGTGAGGCCAAGAGCCGCTTCCTCGCGACCATGAGCCACGAAATTCGTACGCCGCTGTATGGCGTGCTCGGCACTCTGGAACTGCTCGGCCTCACGTCGCTCGCGCCGCGCCAGCAGGATTATCTGCAGACTATTCAACGCTCCTCCACCACCTTGTTCCAGCTGATCAGCGACGTGCTCGACGTGTCGAAGATCGAGGCCGGGCAGATGACCCTCGAACTCCAGGATTTCTGCCCACTGGAACTGACGGAGGATTGCGTACGCACCTACAGCGCCTTCGCCCGCTCCAAGGGCCTGCAGCTGTATGCGTGCATCGACGCGAACCTGCCGGATCGGTTGCGCGGTGACCCGCTGCGCATTCGTCAGATCCTCAACAACCTGCTCAGCAACGCGATCAAGTTCACCGACAACGGCCATGTTGTGTTGCGTCTGCGAGCCCTGGAACACACCGAGGGCCGAGTAAACCTGCAATGGCAGGTCAGCGATTCCGGCGTGGGCATTTCCCAGGCGCAGCAGCACCAGCTGTTCGACCCCTTCTACCAGGCCGAAGATGCCACCAGCCAGGCCGGTGCCGGCCTGGGCCTGGCGATCTGCAAATGGCTGAGCGAGTTGATGCACGGCCAATTGAAGGTGGTCAGCGAGCCCGGTCTTGGCAGCAGCTTTACGCTGCAAATTGCCCTTGAACCCGCGCCGGGTGAATTGGACAACTGCCCGACCTTCAGTCCCAATATGCCGGCCGTGTATGTGCGCGCTCACGCACCGGAACGGGCACAGCACATGATCAGCTGGCTCAAGCGCCTGGGGCTCGATTGTCGTGCCGCTTCAATCGACATGCCGCCGTCCGCGTTGCTGGTTGACCTGGCCCACGGCCAAGCCTGGTCCGGCACTCGCCTCATTGCCACGGCGGGCGGGCCGAACCCGGCGCAATTGAACGGCACCGACTGGGCCGTCGATGCCGACGATGTGCGCGCAGTGGCGTGGGCGGTCCATCTGGCACAGCAAGGGGCCACCCACGACGACCGCCCTGCACTGCCGCTCCAGGCACGGCCGCTTAACCTGCAGGTGCTGGTGGCCGAAGACAATGTGATCAATGCTGCGATCATCAAGGAACAACTGGAAGCCCTGGGCTGCTCGGTGGTGTTGGCGGCCAATGGCGAACAGGCGCTGACCCACTGGTTACCCGGTCGCTTCGATCTGGTGCTGACCGACGTGAACATGCCGGTGATGAATGGCTACCAGCTCGCCAAAGCGTTGCGCCAGCAAGATGCTGCGCTGCCGATTATCGGGGTAACGGCCAACGCCATGCGTGAAGAAGGCGAACACTGCACCGCCGTCGGCATGAACGCGTGGATGGTCAAGCCGCTGAACCTCGCCACCTTGCGCACCAAGCTGGAAAAGTACTGCAAGATCGAGGTGCCTGCCGTTGTCGACATGCCGCCGTTGTCGCCCAAAATGCGCGAACTGTTTGTCACCACCCTGCGTCAGGATGTGCAGGCCACACTGGCCGCGCTGGATCATCAGGACGCCAACCGTACTGCGCAGCAGCTGCACAGCATGGCCGGCGCCCTCGGCGCGGTGCAGGTCGGCGACATGGCCACCGCCTTCGTCGAGCTGGAACAGCGCCTGACCGGCATGGCAGTCACCACCGCCCTGGCCCTGGAAGTGCGGCAAAACCTGGCTCGCCTCACGGCATTGCTCGACTCCCTTGAATAACTTCACTCTGGATAATCAACCCATGGAAACCCTCAACGTAGTCATCGCAGACGACCACCCCATCGTGCTGGTCGGGGTGCGGGAACTGGTCGAGCGCGACAAGCGCTTTCGAGTGGTGGGCGAAGCCGTGTGCTCCAACGCGTTGATCGAACTGCTCAAAAGCACCGCTGTGGACCTGGTGATCACCGACTTCAACATGCCGGCAGACTCACCCTACGGCGATGGCCTGAAGTTGGTGGAATACCTGGCGCGACACTTTCCCAAGGTGCAGGTGCTGGTACTGACGATGATCTCCAACCCGCTGATCCTGACGCGCCTGCAGGAGCTAGGGGTACTGGGCGTGATCCAGAAAAACCAGCTGCATATCGAAATAGAGGCGGCACTCAAGGCCATCGCCCGGGGCACGCCGATCCGCAGCAAGGTGCCGCCAGCCTCTTCGGTACTTGAATCGTTCGACCTGGACGAACGCTTTACCCGGTTGTCCCCCAAAGAGCATGAGATTCTGCGCCTGTTTGTTTCAGGCCAAAGCGTCAACGAAATTGCCCGCGGGTTAAATCGAAGTGCCAAAACGATCAGTACGCAAAAAGTCTCGGCCATGCGCAAGTTGGAAGTCAGCAGCGATCAGGACTTGTTGGCTTACTGCATAGAACGCAACTTGTTCAACTAAGGCCACTTCTAGGGATCGTCTGATGTTCCACTAAGCCCCGCCACCTTATCGTGTTGTTTTAACCCCACCATGGAATAACAACATGAAACATCTGTCTCGCACACTTCTGGCCCTGTCGATCTTCGCCGCCGGTCACGTTTTCGCCGCCGATCCACCGGTACCGACCAAAGCCGGCAGCGGCACCATTAACTTCACCGGCAGTATCAATAACGATGCCTGCTCCGTAGAAGGTATCGGCGTGAACAAGACCATCTCGATCAACATGGGCGAAGTGTCGATCAAGGACATGGGCACCGCTACCGCTCCTAAAGGCAATGGCACCCTGAGCGCCGAGAACTTCGACATGAAAATCAGCTGCAACGCCGGCACCAAGGTGGCGATGATCTTCGAACCGACCAAAGGCGCCGGTTCAGGCATCGTCGCGGGCACCAAAGTGCTGAAGCTGATCGACGGCCTGGGCGCAGCCAAGAACGTGGGTATCGCCCTGTTGGACGCCAACGGTGCATTGATCGACCTGAGTTCGCCAAGCACCGCGAAGATCGAGAACACCTTGCAGGACAGCAACACCACGCTGAAATTTTCGGCTGCCTATGTCACCACCGTCGACGCCGCCTCCGCCGTGGCCGGGCGTGGCGACGCGACCCTGCCGTTCACCCTGCAATACGAATAACCCAGCCTGATGCGAGGCCTGCGGGCCTCGCATACCTCTCGAATTCAGCGGTAACCACTATGTATTTTCGCCATTCACTGTCCCTCTGTGCGGGCCTTCTGTGCCTGTTCGCGATCAGCCAGGCCACGGCCGGCATTTCGTTGAGCAGTACGCGCCTGGTGTTCGACGGCAAGCACAAAGAAGCCGGGATTACTGTGCGTAACAGCGGTGAAGACGTGTTGATCCAGTCCTGGGTCGACACCACCGATGCCAGCCCGGCCCCCTTTGCCGTGACCCCACCGTTGGCGCGGGTGCGGGACAACGAGCAGCAACTGTTACGGGTGATCTACGAAGGCACGGGCATGCCCGCTGACCGCGAGTCGGTGGTGTGGCTCAACGTGCAGGAAATCCCCCAGGCCTCGAAAACCGAGAACACCTTGCAGCTTGCCGTACGCCAGCGCATCAAGGTGTTTTTCCGCCCGGCGGGGTTGAATAAAAACGCCTACCTGGCGCCGACCGAACTGGTCTGGCAAGCGGCTGAAGTCGGTGGCAAGGCCGCGCTCAAGGTCAGCAACCCCGGGGTTTATCACGTGTCGATTGCCGACATCACCCTGCAGGCCGGCGCCATCATAGAACACCCGTTCGATTCGATGATGATTGCGCCCGGCGAACAAAAAGAGTTCGTTCTAAAGCAACTTAAGCCTGCCCAGCCGTTGCAATTGAAGTTCAGCAGCATCAATGACTACGGCGCACAAGACGCTTATACCGCGCAACTTTCCAACAACACGCCTACGCGGGCGAGTGTGAACAAAGAATCGCCATAACGTGCCTGCGTTTAACGCTGCCGCACTTTTACTGTATTTCTCTTCGCTCCGCTAGTTCGTATCGGAGGTGATATAGGGTTCCTGCATGTTTGTATTTAAGCGCGAAGGGTTGGCGCCATTATTGATTGCCCTGGGCTTCAGTTCGGTGTGCCAGGCCGAAGGCGATGAACAGTTCAACACCTCTTTTTTGCAGGGTGCGGCCTCTTCCGTCGACCTGCAAACGTTGCTCGCCAGCAGCAGCGTGTTGCCGGGCAACTACCGCGTCGACCTCTACGGCAACGACACCCTGGTGGGCCGTCGCGATATCGACTTTCGCCGCAACCCGCACAGTGGCAGGACTGAAGCCTGCCTGACCCTGGAAATGCTGCAGCAACTGGGTGTCGATACCGACGCATTGCAGGCCAGCGGCAAGCTCGTCGACACCGACCCGAACGCCTGCCTGGACCTGCCCACGCTGATCGAGCATGCAAGCGTACGCTACGATATGCCGCGCCTGCGCCTGTTGGTGAGCGTGCCGCAACGCGCCATGGCGCGCGGTCGGCGTGGTTATGTCGACCCTGCCTTGTGGGACGAAGGCGTGCCCGCTGCCTTCATCAACTATCAGTTGAGCAGCAACCGCAGCAGCACCGATACCGACACCACACTCTCCAATAACCTGGGCCTGCGCAACGGTATCAACCTGGGCGCGTGGCGGCTGCGCAACGAGTCGAATTTCAACAGCAGCACCGGCAGCCCGAGCACGTTCAAGAGCAATCGCAGCTACCTGCAACACGACGTGACGGCCTTGAAGGGCCAGTTCAGCGCCGGGGATATTTTCTCGGACGCCGACCTGTTCGACAGCGTGCGTTATCGTGGCCTGAAACTGGCGTCCGATGACGGCATGCGCGCAGACAGTGAGCGCGGCTATGCGCCGATTGTGCGGGGCATTGCGCAGTCCAGCGCGACCGTGGAAATCCGCCAGAACAACTACATCCTCTACACCGCCAACGTCCCGCCAGGTCCGTTCGAGATCAGTGACATCTACCCCAGTGGCTCCAACGGTGACCTCGAAATCACCGTTATCGAAGCCGATGGCCGCCGTCGAGTCACCGTACAGGCATTCTCCAGCCTGCCGATCATGGTGCGTGAAGGCCAGGTGAAGTACAGCGTCTCGGCCGGCCAATACAACAGCAACAGCGATGCGCAAAAGAAGCCGCAGTTTGTCAGCAGTACCCTGGCCTATGGGGTGAGCAGCAACCTGTCGGGGATCGTCGGGGTGCAAGCCACCCAGGACTTCCAGGCGCTGTCCGTGGGGGCCGGGCGCAATACGGTGATTGGCGCGGTGTCACTGGACATGACCCACTCCGTCAGCCGCACGTTCGGCCAACAGGTCACGGGTAACAGCTTGCGTGCGCTGTATGCCAAAACCTTTACCGGCACCGACACCAACTTCACCCTGGCGGCTTATCGGTATTCGACCGAGGGTTATCGCACCCTCAGCGACCACGTCGAGGAATTGAGCAACGATGGCCAGAAACGCACGGGCAACTCGAAGACCCGCACCGACTTGACCGTCAACCAGAGCCTGGGCCGCAACCAGCAGTTTGGCAGTGTGTACGTGAACGCCAGCGACCAGCGCTACTGGGGACGTGGCGGTTCACAAAGCCTGTCGGCGGGCTACAGCAACTATTGGGGCGACGTGAGCTACAACCTCAGCGCCACCTACACCAAGGATGTGGGCAACTATGGGCCGACGAACAACGACACGCTGGTTAACCTGTCAGTCTCCTTCCCCCTGGGCTCGGCACCGCGCGCACCGCGGGCGTTTGTGACAGCCAGCACGCAAAAAGACAACGACACCACACAAGTGGGCGTCAACGGCTACCTGTCGGAGAACAGCGACACCTATTACTCACTGCAAGGCGGCAACAGCAGCACCGGTGGCAGCACCGGTTCGGCCAACCTCAGCACCCGCACGTCGGTAATGGACATCAGCGGCGGCTACAGCCAGGGCCGTGGGTACAACACGCAGAACCTCAACCTGTCCGGTTCGGTGGTGGCCCACGCGGGCGGGATCAACCTGGGGCAGACCGTGGGCGAGACATTTGCGCTGGCGCAGGTCGAAGGCGTGTCAGGCGTGAAGATCGGCAGTTTCAGCGGGACCAAGACGGCAGACAACGGCTATGCCGTGGTACCCAACGCGCAACCTTACCGGGTCAACTGGATCAGCCTGGACACCCGCGACCTGGGCGGTGATATCGAGATTGATAACGCCACCCAACAAGTGGTGCCGAGACGCGGCGCGGTGGTGGTAGCGCGTTATGCCAGCAAACACGGGCGACGGGTGCAGTTCGCGCTGTTCGACACCCGCCACCAGCCGATCGCGTTTGGCGCGTCGCTGGAAAGTGTTGCCGGCAAACAACTGGCGATCGCCGACCCGAGCGGCAAGGCATTGGCGCTGATTGAAGAGGACAGCGGCAAGCTGGTGATCAAGTGGGGTGAACAGCAGTGCCAGGCGCCGTATGCACTCGGAGAACGCAACAAGGCATTGAACTACGAGCGGGTGGAGTTGGTGTGCTCGCCACACCTCTGAAAACACCCCCAAAGCAACTGTAGGAGCCGGCTTGCCGGCGATGAGGCCCTTGAATTCACTGCCACATTCAAGGGCGCCATCGCCGGCAAGCCGGCTCCTACAAGGGTTAGAAATCGCGCTTGTAGAAAATATCCAGTGAACTGGCCACGCCACTGGCCACCTCCAGGTACACCTTCTTGCTCAACAGGTAGCGCAGCGCGATGGTGTTGGCCGGTTCGAACACCCCCACCCCGTAACGCAGGCTGAGTTTCTCGGTGATCTTGCCACTGGCGACCACCGCCGTGGTGGTGCCGCTGCCCTGGGTATCGAGTTCGAAGTCCTGGATGCCGAGGTTCTTGGCGATATCCGAAGTGACCCCGGCGCTGCCCATCAGGCCCAGGCCCAACGCGGCTTGGGCGAGCATGTTGTTGTCCTCACCGGTGGTACTCAACGGACGCCCCAGCACCAGGTAGGACAGTGCCTGTTCCTGGCTCATGGCCGGTTCCGAGAAGATCTGCGTGGTGGGCTGTTCGGCGCTGCCACTGAGGCGGATACCGGCAATCACGTCGTCGGTCTTGCGAATCGCCTCGATGTCCAAATAAGGCTGATCCAGCGGCCCGGCAAACAGCAGGCGCGCACGTCGCACGTCGAGCTTCTGGCCGTAGGCGCGATAGCGACCGTCGTTGAGCCACAGCTCGCCACGGGTGTCCATGTTGTCGCCGATATGCACGTGGCCCTGCACCTTGGCCGTCAGGCCGAAGCCCGAAAAGTTGAGCTTGTCTTCGCCCACTGCGACGTCGATATCCATCGCCATGGCCATCGGCGGTTTGCCTTCTTCGGTCTGGCTGCCGACGATCACCGTGTCATCCGAGACCTTGACCGTCGACGGTGGCAACTCACGCACGGTGATGTCGCCGCGCGGGATCTGCACCTTGCCGGCGATGGCCAGCTTGTCGTCCTTGAGGCTGATCTTCAGGTCCGGCGCCACTTCCAGTACGGCGTAAGGCTCGACCGTCACCGGCAGTTGCGAGCCTTGCAGCGCCAGGTCGACGACTAATGCCTGGCCCCAACCGATAGTGCCCTTGAGGCTGCCCTGCCCGGCTTTGCCACTGCGCCAGCCACCATTGAGTTGCACGCTTTCGCCGGCGATCAGCGCCTGCACGTTCAAGCCTTCGAGGCTGACCGGCAGTTCCGGCCCGGAGATCTCGCCGCCGATCAGGTTCACGTTGCCGTTGACCTGCGGCGCCAGCAGGCCACCGGAGATACGCCCGCTGCCGTTGAGCTTGCCGTTGAGCTTTTCCACCATCGGCACAAACGGTCGCGCCACGGCCAGGTCCAGGCCGGTCAGGTTGAAGGTGCCGGTGATCGGCTTGTTCTTCGGCAACGGGTTGATCTGCGCCTGCAACAGCAACTCGCCGAGCTTGCCGCCGCGGAAATTCAACTGGGTGTCGATGCGCTTGGGGTTCAGGGTGGTTTCCAGCTTCAGCGTGTCATACGGGAAATCCAGCCACTGGTCCTTGTCCTTGACTCGCAAGGTGCCACCGCTGGCGTCCACCGACACCACACCTTTGGGGCCGCTGTTGGGCAAGTCGAGCTGCACGTCGGCATTCAGCTTGCCCTGCCAGGCGAAGTCCTTGGGCAAGAACGCCGCGAGGCTGTCGATGGGGAACTGCTTGAGGTGATAACGCAGCTTGGGCTCCGGCATCAGGCGCTGGTCTTCACCGCACAGGCTGGCAGGGCCGGACACCCAGCAATGCGCGGCGAAGGTCAGCTTGCCGTCGGCCAGGCGTTCGATCTTCGCCGGCGCTTGCAGCTTCCAGTCCTGGCCACCGGCCTGTACATCGCCACTGGCCAGGCGCCCGCGCCAGTTGCCTTTGTCGAGGTTGCCATCCAGCGCCAGGGCCAGCTTGGCCAGCGGGCCGGCCAGGTCGAGTTGGACCTTCTGGCTCTTGATGTCGCCTTGGGCGCTGGCCGTCAGGGTGCCGACCTGGGTGTCGCCCGACTGAATACCGCTGCCCTTGAGGTCGAGCTTGGCGCGCTGGGCGTTGTCGAGGGTGGCGTCGAGCGTGAGGGTTTGCAGACGGTTGTCGGCAAACGCCAGCTGCTGGCCCTTGAGGTCGAGCTTGCCTTGCGGGGCTTTCAGGCTGCCGGCCACGTCGAGTCGGCCGTTGATTTGCCCACGCAACTGCGGCCACAACTGGGCCAGGCGCGCCAGCTTGATGTCGATCTGGCCGGCCAGGCGCTGTTGCAGGCTGCCGCTGCCATTGATGCGGTTGTCACCCAGGCGGATATCCAGGTTGGCCAGGGTCCATTGCTCACCCGCACCTTCGGCCTTGGCCGCCAGCACCGCGGTCTGCCCGCGCAGGCGACCCTTGAGGTCAAGGTCGGCGTTCAGCTTGAGTTGCTCGTTCTTGAACTCGCCTTTGCTGCGCAACGGTCCGGCCAGGGTGCCGGGCAGCTCCGCGACCCAATACGCCGGGTTGAGGGCCGACAGGTCCAGCGCGGTGTCCCAGGCGATACCATCGGCGAACTGCACATTCAGGTGACCTTCGGCCTTGCCTTGGCCCGCCGTGAGTTTCAGCTCGGGCAGGAAGATTTGCTTGAGGTCGCCGCTGAACGGTGTGACCACATTGAACTTGCCCGCTGGGCCGTCGAGATCGGCCTTGAGGTTGCCCAGGTAGTTGCCGTCCTTGTAGGAAATCTCACCATTGAAGGTGCGCAATGCAACCTGCGGTTCGTCGATCAACGGATAGAGGCGATGCCAGGGGAAATCGAGCCAGTCGATTTTGGCGTCGGCGCTGAAACCTTGCTGCCAATCCAACTGAGCGCTGAGCTTGAGGCTTTGCTTGTCACCAGCCGTCAAATCCAGGCCGGCGATCTGCGCGCCCTTGGCATCGACCTTGCCTTGCAGCAGCAGATCCACCGGGCCTTTTTCGGCGGGCAGCACGGCTTTGCCGAGCAGTTGGTAGCCGCTGTTCAGGTCGCCTTTGGCGGTGAGGTCCAGCCCATTGAGTTGCAAGGTGTCGGGCAAGTCTGCGCTGGCTTTGAAGCCGTCAGCGGTGATGTGCACCTGGGCGGGCAGGTTTTCCACCAGGGGTTGCAGTTCACCGGTGAGCTTGGCCGGCAAGTAGCCGCTGCTGTCGGCGTCGAGCTTGAGGGTCTTGAGCAGGTCGCCCTCGACCTTGAGGGCCACCGTCCACGGTGCGCCGCCCGGCGCATAGGGTAGGCTCAGGTTACCGCTGGCGTTCAGCGGCCAGTTGCCGGTGGGTTGCAGCAGGCCCGCGAGGTCCAGCACCAGGCCGTCACGTTGCAGGTGCACCGAGTCGATCTGCATGCCGGCCGCCGTCCAGTGCGCCGCCAGTTGCAAGCCCTTGAGTTCTTCGCTGCCATTAAACAGCAGGCTACCGACGCGAACGTCGCCCAACTGGATCGCAACCGGCAGCTTCAACTCAGGCAGCTGGATTGGCCCACTGCTTTCTTCGGTACTGGGCGGGAATTGCAGGCTGACCTGCTCAACATCGAGCGTGTTGATGCACAGGGTCATGCGCAACAAGCACCCGGGCGACCAATCGAACGTCGGCGTTGTGAGTTCCACGCGACTGCCGTCCTGCTGCCACACCAGATGGTCAGCGCTCCATTGGCCGCCCAAGCGGCCCTGGAAATTCTCTACGCTCAAACCCGACACCTGGCCCAGAGCCCAGCGACTGCCCGCCTGGGTGCCGAGCAGGCTCCATAGCGCCAACAATACCAACGCCAGGACCGCCAACACGGCCAGCCCCGCTATTTTCAAACCACGCATCACAGCTCAGGCCCCATGGAAAAGTGCAAACGAATGCCGCCCGGATCTTCGAGGGCATGGGCCAGGTCAAGGCGAATCGGGCCGACGGGCGAAACCCAGCGTATGCCCACGCCCACACCGGTTTTCAGGCTGGGCATTTCCAGGGTGTTGAAGGAGTTGCCCTGGTCGATGAACGTGGCGATCCGCCATTTATCGGCGATGGAATATTGGTATTCGGCACTCAGGGCCATCATGTAGCGGCCGCCGATGCGATCACCGCGATCGTTCTCCGGTGACAGCGTCTGGTACTCATAACCGCGCACGCTCTGGTCACCACCGGCAAAGAAACGCAGCGACGGCGGCACCGACTTGTAGCCATTGGTGGCGCTGCCGCCGAACTGGGCACGGGCGAGGAAGCGATGGTTGTCCCACAGGGTGGTCAAGCCCTTGATGGTAGCCGTGCCGTAAAGCAGGTTGGTGTCGGAGCCGAGCCCTTCCTTGGCGACCTTGGTATCGAACATCAGGCGATAGCCATTGTGCGGGTCGATGCGGTTGTCGCTGCGCAAGTAGGAATAGGTGACACCGGGCATGACCAGGTTACTGAGGCCCGAATCATTGCCCAGGCGATATTCTTCGCGCTGGTACTTGAGGGAGATCACCCGAGTCCAGCCACTGGGCAACTTGCTGTGCCATTCGGGGCCGACAGTGAGCAGTTTGCTCAAGGTGTCGGTGCCCGCCAGTTCTTCATTCTGGTAGCCACCGGCGAAACGCAACTTGTCGGTGAGCGGCGGGTCCAGGGGAATGTCGTACCACAGGCCGACGTTCTGGCGCGGCGCCGACAATTCGGCCTCCCAGCCGTAACTATGGCCCTGGGGGTTGACCCAGTGACGCGTCCAATTGGCTTTGCCGCGTGGGCCGACGTCGGTAGAGAAACCCAGGCCAAGGCCCATGGTGCGCGGCTTGCGGGTTTCCAGTTGCACGGCCACCGGGATCACGTCGTTGGTTGCGGCGGCTGGCGCGGCATCCACGCGCACGCCTTCGAAAAAGCCGCTGCCTTGCAGGTTCTGGTTGAGTTCAGCGATCAGTTCAGAGTCATAGGGGGTGCCGCTTTTGAACGGCACCATGCGTTGCAGCAGGTCTTCATCAAACGGCGTGTCGCCGGTAAAGCTGACAGCGCCCATGGTGTAGCGCGGGCCGCTGTCGTAAATGAGTTCGATGTCAGCCACGCCCGCCTGGGGGTCGACGGATAACTTCTGGCTGGTGAAGCGCCCGCTGAAAAAGCCGTAGCGCGAGGCCTGGTTCTGGATCAGACGCTTGGCGTCTTCATAGTGGCCGTGGTTGAGCACGGCGCCGGATTTGAGGTCGTCGCTGGCGGGTACGCGAAACCCCTTGAGGTTCGCGGCCTGGCCATCGACCCGAATAGTCACGTTACGCAAATGCACCGGTTCGCCGGGGTCGATGGTGAGGATCAGGCGCGGGTTCTTGCCGCCCTTTACGTCACTCTCGATCTGCGGTTGATAGAAGCCTAGGGCCTGGGCCGCCTTGCGCGCCTGCTCCTCGGCGCCACGGCTGAACCGCAGCAAGGCTTCTTCATCACGATCGCCAACCCCGCCGATGTAGCCTTCGATGTTGGCTTTCAACGCGTCGTTTGAAGGCTTGATGCGCACGTCCAACTCGCTTTGCGCAAAAACGCTGCAGCTTGTGAACAGCAGAATCAAGCCGCTGGTATATCTTCCTGGAAACTTCATAGGCACGGATGCTACACGAGCTAGGGAGTTTCTTTGAATTGGGAATTGTCTGAATAATTCTGTCCTAAGCCGTTTTAACCTGTAACGACTGGGGGTTGGGATGAAAAAACACGTGCTCAAGCACCGGCCCTACGGCCACTTCACCAATTTCCTCATAACCCTGGCGTTTGTAGAACTCCAGGTAGCGCGAGTTGCCGGTATCGAGCACCACGCCTGAGGAATGCGGGTCTTCGGCACACCAGTTGTGCACCGCTTCCAACAACTGCTCGCCGTAATGCTTGCCCTGGAATTGCGGGTGGATGCCCAACAGCGGCAGTACATGCACCGACTCGCTCGGCAGGCAGGCCAGCACCGCGTGATGGTAGTCGAGGTAACGCCGCGTGCCGCGCACACCGGTGCTCAGCCACATGCGAATCTGCCAGGCCCAGCTTTCGGTGATGCCCAGGCGTCGTTGCGGTGGCGCGATCAGGGCGATGCCGATGAGGCGGTCGTTGACGAACAGGCCGAGGGCGGGCAGCTTCTGGAAAAAATGCTGCTTGACCAACTCGCGCACCGTGGCACGCACCCGCTGTTCATAGCCGGGACGCTCGGCTTCGAAGATGTAGGCAAAGGTCGGCTCATGCCGGTAAGCCTGATACAGCAAGGAGCGCGCTTCACGGGAATAGCCGCTGTTGAGCAGGCGGATTTCGGCAACGGCAGTCGAAGTTTCAGGCATACGGTCAATCTCCCTGGGCGCCACTGAAAAAGATGGCGTTCTTATGGGTACGAACCTGCACGGAACGAGTCGTTCCCAGACATTAGCAGCGCATCTGCCCTACCGCCACGCTGGCTCCCGTCCGACTTGTCGGCTAGCATCGCCCTTTTGCCAGAATGGACTGCCGACCATGAAAATCGTCTCTTTCAATATCAACGGGCTGCGCGCCCGCCCTCATCAGCTGGCGGCGCTGATCGAAAAACACCAACCGGACGTCATCGGCCTGCAGGAAACCAAGGTCCACGACGACCAGTTCCCCCTGGCCGAAGTACAGGCCTTGGGCTATCACGTGTATTACCACGGCCAGAAAGGCCACTACGGCGTGGCCCTGCTCTCGCGCAAAGAAGCCTTGAGCGTGCACAAAGGCTTTGCCAGCGATGAAGAAGACGCCCAGCGTCGGTTTATCTGGGGCACGTTCGCCGATGAAAACGGCCACCCGATCACCATCATGAACGGCTACTTCCCCCAGGGCGAAAGCCGCGACCACCCCACCAAGTTCCCGGCCAAGCAGCGCTTCTACGAAGACCTGCAGCAATTGCTGGAAAGCCAGTTCAGCAATGAGCAGGCGCTGGTGGTGATGGGCGACATCAACATCTCCCCCGAAGACATCGACATCGGCATCGGCGCCGACAATGCCAAGCGCTGGCTCAAGACCGGCAAGTGCAGCTTCCTGCCCGAAGAGCGCGAGTGGATGGCCCGCCTGAAAAACTGGGGTCTGGTGGACAGCTTCCGTCACCTCAACCCGGCGGTGGCCGACCGTTTCAGCTGGTTTGACTACCGCAGCCGTGGTTTCGAGGACGAGCCCAAGCGTGGGCTGCGTATTGATGTGATCCTGGCGTCCAACGGCCTGGTGTCGAGGGTCAAGGATGCGGGGGTGGATTACGAACTGCGCGGGCTGGAAAAACCATCGGACCATGCGCCGATCTGGCTTGAACTGAGCTAACCCTTGTAGGAGCCAGCTTGCCGAGCGACTTGTATAAGCCTCAAGGGCCTCATCGCCGGCAAGCCGGCTCCTACAGTTGGTCGTCATATTGTTGCAACCTGCCTGACTTATTCTCGCGGCACTCCCTTTGGCTTGAGAAGGTGCCGGCATGAGGCTGCGCGTTCTGTTCCTGCTGGTGCTGTACCCCCTGTTCGCTGTGTCTGCTCCCCTCTCCGCTCCCGATCAAGGCCCCGCGCTACGCGTGCAGGGTTCCAATACCATCGGCGCGGCGCTGGGGCCGGCGCTGGTCAAAGGGTTGATGGAGCATCAGGGCCTGCAAGGCGTGCACAGCGAACCGGCCGACGGCGCCAATGAACAACGCGTGGTCGGCAAAACCCGCGCAGGCAAGACGGTGACAATCGAGGTAGCCGCCCACGGTTCCAGCACCGGTTTCAGCGCGCTGAAAAAAGCCACGGCGGACCTCGCGGCCTCATCCCGTCCGATCAAGGACGCGGAGCTGGTCGACCTTGAAGCCCTGGGCGACCTGAAAAGCCCCGAGGCCGAGCAAGTGATCGCCATCGACGGCCTGGCGATCATTCTCAACCCGCAAAACCCCTTGAACACCCTGAACACCGAGCAACTGGCGCAGATCTTCAACGGTGAAATCAGCACCTGGGAAGCCTTGGGCGGCGTCGGTGGGGCCATTCATCTGTATGCGCGGGATGACCAGTCCGGCACCTACGACACCTTCAAGGACCTGGTCCTGCGCCTGCGTGGCAAACCCCTTGCGCCGTCGGCCAAGCGTTTTGAATCCAGCGAGCAGTTGTCCGATGCGGTCAGCCAGGATCCTCAGGGCATCGGTTTTATCGGCCTGCCCTACGTACGCCAGGCCAAGGCGGTGGCGATTGTCGACGGCGATTCACAACCGATGTTGCCGCTCAACAGCCTGATCGCGACCGAGGATTACCCGCTGTCGCGCCGCTTGTTCTTTTACCTGCCACCGTCGAGCCATAACCCGTGGGCCAAGGCGCTGGTGAACTTCGCCCAGAGCAGCAAGGGCCAGGCGATCGTGGCGGCCAATGGGTTTATCGCACAGCAGGTGCAGGCCATGGGTGTGGAACCGCGCGCGTCGATGCCGGCGGAATATCAGGCAATCGCCCGTGAGGCCCAGCGCCTGAGTGTGAATTTCCGATTCGAAGAAGGCAGCGCGAGCCTGGACAACAAGGCGCGCCAGGACCTGCAGCGGGTGGTGGCTTACCTGAAAACCCACGGCAAGCTCGACAAGCAGGTCACGCTGGTGGGTTTTGGCGATGCCAAGAACGACCCGCAGCGCGCGGCGTTGCTGTCGAAATTGCGTGGCATGGCGGTGCGCCGTGAGCTGGTGAAAAACGGTGTGGTGCTGCGCGATATCCAGGGGTTTGGCGCGCAGATGCCGGTGGCGGCGAATACGGCGGATGAGGGGCGGATCAAGAATCGGCGGGTGGAGGTGTGGGTCTACTGACCTTGAGGGTTGTATTGTTCAAACCGGCCTCATCGCGGGCAAGCCCGGCTCCCACAGTTGATCGTGTGGGAGCCGGGCTTGCCCGCGATGCAGGCGACGCGGTGTTACTGGCCGCTGCGCATCAGCTCTTTAGGCACATATTTGCCAATCTCGAACTTGCCGATCGCCGCACGGTGCACTTCGTCCGGGCCGTCGGCCAGGCGCAGGGTGCGTTGCATGGCGTACATGTAGGCCAGCGGGAAGTCGTTGGACACCCCGGCGCCGCCATGGATCTGGATCGCGCGGTCGATCACCTTTAACGCCACGTTCGGCGCCACCACCTTGATCTGGGCGATTTCGCTTTTCGCCACCTTGTTACCCACGGTATCCATCATGTACGCCGCTTTCAGGGTGAGCAGGCGGGCCATGTCGATTTCCATGCGTGAGTCGGCGATCTTGTCGATATTGCCGCCCAGGCGTGCCAAGGGCTTGCCGAACGCGGTGCGGCTGACGGAGCGCTTGCACATCAGTTCCAGCGCGCGCTCGGCCATGCCGATGGAACGCATGCAGTGGTGGATACGGCCTGGGCCAAGGCGGCCCTGGGCGATTTCAAAACCGCGGCCTTCACCCAGCAGCACGTTTTCGTAAGGCACTCGCACATTGTCGAACAGCACTTCGGCGTGGCCGTGGGGCGCGTCGTCGTAACCGAACACCGGCAGCGGGCGCACGATCTTCACGCCGGGGGTGTCCACCGGCACCAGGATCATCGAGTGCTGCTGGTGGCGTGGCGCGTCCGGGTTGCTCAGGCCCATGAAGATCAGGATCTTGCAGCGCGGGTCGCAGGCGCCGGAGGTCCACCACTTTTTGCCGTTGATCACCCACTCGTCGCCCTGGCGCTCGGCGCGGGCGGCCATGTTGGTGGCGTCGGAAGAAGCCACGTCCGGCTCGGTCATGGCGAACGCCGAGCGGATCTCGCCGCGCAGCAGCGGCTCCAGCCAGCGTTGTTTCTGTTCTTCATTGGCGTAGCGCACCAGCACTTCCATGTTGCCGGTGTCGGGGGCGGAGCAATTGAACGGCTCCGGGCCCAGCAGCGAACGGCCCATGATCTCGGCCAGCGGTGCGTACTCAAGGTTGGTCAGGCCCGCGCCCAGTTCGGATTCGGGCAGGAACAGGTTCCACAGGCCTTCGGCTTTGGCCTTGGCTTTCAGCTCTTCCATGATTGCGGTGGGCTGCCAGCGGTCACCTTCGCTGACCTGGCGTTCAAACACCGGCTCGGCCGGGTAAACGTAAGCATCCATGAACGCGGTGACGCGTTCACGCAGTTCCTGAACCTTGGGCGAATAGGCGAAATCCATGAGCAGCTCCCTTCTCTGAGAGGTTGTTTAGGTCATGCAATCGATGCTAGAACAGCGTTGATAATTTACCTAGCCTATTCTCGGCGTGTATTAACATTCATCACCGATATATGATCGGCGCATGGACACCTAACAATAAGAGCGCAACGAAATGAATCTGAGCAAGGTCGACCTGAACCTGTTTATCGTCTTTGACGCGATCTACACCGAAGCCAACCTGACCCGCGCCGGGCAGATTGTCGGCATCACCCAGCCGGCGGTGTCCAACGCTCTGGCCCGCCTGCGCGAGACCTTCAACGACCCGCTGTTCGTGCGCACCGCCCAAGGCATGGTGCCCACACCCATGGCGCAGAACATCATCGGCCCGGTGCGCAACGCGTTGTCGTTGCTGCGGGTGTCGGTGCAGGAAAGTCGCATCTTCAACCCGCAGCAGGCGGCCAAGACCTACCGCATCAGCATGACCGACCTGACCGAGGCGGTGATCCTGCCGCTGCTGTTCCAGCGCCTGCGCCGCCTGGCGCCGACGGTGGTGATCGAGAGCTTTTTGTCCAAACGCCGCGAAACCACCAAGGAACTGGCGGCCGGGCGCCTGGACTTTGCCGTGGATGCGCCGCTCAACACCGACCCGCAGGTGCGCCACGTCAAGCTGATGGAAGACCGCTACGTGTGCGCCATGCGCAAGGGCCATCCGCTGGCGAGCAAGGACAAACTGACCCTCGATGATTATTTGGGCCTGACCCACATCCATATTTCCAGCCGCCGCAACGGCCTCGGCCATGTCGACCTGGCACTGGGCAAGATGGGCCTGCAACGCAAGATCGCCCTGCGCTCCCAGCATTACTTGATGGCCTCGCAGGTGTTGCAACAGACCGACATGGTGATGACCGTGCCCGAGCGCTTCGCCCGTCGTCATGAACTGCACTGGTTCAATTTGCCGGTCAATGACGTGCCACCGGTGGAAACCCACCTGTACTGGCACGAAAGCACCGACCAGGACCCGGCGAACCGCTGGATGCGCGAGCAGATGATCGAGCTTTGCCAGCAAGTGACGGCCCATGAAAAGAAACTCGATGGCAAACAGGCTTGAAACCCCTCACGCCCCCTGTAGGAGCCGGCTTGCCGGCGAAAATCTCGCTGCCACCGCGCGTAGTCAGGTAGCCAGCGTCATCGTTGACGAGCATCGCCGGCAAGCCGGCTCCTACAGAGCGGTGCTTGACGTTAACGTCAACCAGACACTAGCCTAGCGTTCAAGACCTTCTTGAGCGCCGCCATGAGCACCACCTACAGCATCTCCGACCTCGCCCGCGAGCTCGACATCACCACTCGCGCCATCCGCTTCTACGAAGAACAAGGCCTGCTGAGCCCCGAGCGTCGGGGCCAGGAGCGCATCTATTCGGCGCGGGACAAGGTCAGCCTCAAGCTGATCCTGCGCGGCAAGCGCATCGGTTTCTCGCTGGCCGAGTGCCGCGAGCTGATCGAACTCTACGACCCCACCAGCGGCAACCACATCCAGCTCAACAGCATGCTGGCCAAGATCGCCGAGCGCCGCGAGCAGTTGGAGCAACAGCTGCTGGACATCGAACAGATGAAGCTGGAACTGGACACCGCCGAAGAGCGCTGCACACAGGCCCTGGCCCACACCATGAGCCAGGTTGGCCATTGATCAGAAGGTAACTGCCATGTCCCTCCCCTCCCATGTGCGCCTGGTTGAAGTCGGCCCGCGCGACGGTTTGCAGAACGAAGCCCAGCCCATCAGCGTGGCCGACAAGGTTCGACTGGTGGACGCCCTCAGCGCGGCGGGCCTGGGTTACATCGAAGTCGGCAGCTTCGTGTCACCCAAGTGGGTGCCACAGATGGCCGGCTCCGCCGAGGTGTTTGCGCAGATCCAGCGCAAGCCCGGGGTGACCTACGGCGCCCTCGCGCCGAACCTGCGCGGCTTTGAAGATGCGCTGGCGGCCGGGGTCAAGGAAGTGGCCGTGTTTGCGGCGGCCTCCGAGGCGTTTTCCCAGCGCAATATCAATTGCTCCATCAGTGAAAGCCTGGAGCGATTCGCGCCGATCATGGCGGCCGCCAAACAACACGGCGTCAGCGTGCGTGGGTATGTGTCCTGTGTGTTGGGTTGCCCTTACGACGGCCAAGTCGCACCGCAACAGGTCGCGGCCGTCGCCCGCGAGCTGTACGCCATGGGCTGCTATGAAGTCTCACTGGGCGACACCATCGGCACCGGCACGGCGGGTGCCACACGCAGCTTGTTCGAGATCGTCGGTGCACAGGTGCCCAGGGACAAGCTGGCCGGTCACTTCCATGACACCTACGGCCAGGCCATCGCCAATATCTACGCCAGCCTGCTGGAGGGTATCAACGTGTTCGACAGCTCTATCGCGGGCCTCGGCGGCTGCCCCTACGCCAAGGGTGCCAGCGGTAACGTCGCCACCGAAGACGTGGTGTACCTGCTCAATGGCTTGGGTATCGAGACCGGTATCGACCTGGAGGCCTTGATTGGCGCGGGCCAGGAGATCAGCAACGTGCTGGGCCGGCCTACCGGCTCGCGCGTGGCCAAGGCACGTAACGCCGGTTGAGTAGCTTAGTCGTGACAATGTGTTACCGCCGCCTTACATAACGAGTAACACGGGAACATATTTTGTCGCATTTGCCGTAGGCCAAACCCTACATAAAAATCAACTCATTGATTTTAAAGGACTTTTAAAAGTTGGCACGGCTTCTGCTTTCTCTATGGCATAACAAGAATAAAAAGCGCCAAACCTAATAAAAATAAGACGAAACGACTCTGACATAACAAGAACAACACGGCAGAGACGCAGCTAACAGATTTTTTTGGAGAAGATGTGCTTCGCAGGGTACGGCGTGCCGAAACCCGCAACCGGTTAGAGAAGAACAAAACTACCTCAAGGTAGCTACCCACTGGTTGGATCGCGTGCGAAGAAGCAGATCAGCGCTCAAAAAAATACGTTTGCTCTTGACCCCGGATGGGGGTCGCCAAAAACAGCGGTAAAGGGTCACGGCTGCCAAAAACAACAACAGGCCGCCCCTCAATAATAAAAAAGAGCACGCAACGACAAATTAAAGGGGACCCTCGGGTCCCCTTTGTGCTGTCTGTCCCTTTAATTCAGAGGGCGGTCCCGCTCGTGGCCGCGAAGTTGTTCAGTACCCTGCGCGTCAAGGTTTTCAAGGCTCGCTGCTCCAACAGGTGGCGCTCAGCGCCCAAGCTGTTGAGTTCTCGCTCATAAAATGCGCTTTGCATCGAGCCGTTCACCAGGATTTCATCCCTGCGTTTACCCAACAGTCCCGCCAGGTGGTCCGCTGCCGCACCGTGCCTGGCCTGCCAGTCCTCTCCTGCGTCCGGCTGGCCTTGCAAGTCCGAGAGTTCGAACAAAGCCGCACTTTTCTCATCAATCACGTCAAGCTCAGGAGCCATCAGCGCGCTCAGCGCTTGCGAATAACGGGTACGCAGGTGCGTCTCCCAGAACGTGCGCCCGACAAAAAATTCCTCCTCGAGCACAGGGTTGCGCTCATCCCGGAGTACCTGCCCATACGCTGCATCAAGTGTCGCCTGGGCCACGTTGGCCTGTTGTGGAAACAACATGCCGCGGGATTTGACTGGCAATTCCAGCGAGTCGGCAAGCCGCGTTCGATAAGCCAATACGACTTCAACCTGCTCGGTAAACCCTGGCCCTCTTGCCGCAACATCGCGTAGAGCAATGGCGTCGACCAACGCTAAACGAAACAGCTGCCTGGCGGTGGCGATCAGCGCGCCTTCGGCATTGTCCGTTTCTGCCCGTTCAACGGCCCTCGCCCCCATCAGCTCACTTTCAAGGTTCATGAACTCGACCGAACTGCCATCACCACAGGTCACCCGATCATCGGCAGCGGTGAATAACGCTTCGCGAATAGCCTGGTGTTCACTCGCCGCCGTCAGCATGTCCCACACCCGCTCAGCCAGTACCGGGCGAGTCACCTCGCTGGCATACTCGGCGCTGCGGGTGATGTCGGCCACCACTGCAAAAAAAGCCGCCGATTCGGGGCTGCCCCGCAGTTCATCCCAAACCTCACCGCGCCGTGCCAGCTCGGTCGCCGACACTCCCTCCAGCCATAAGCCCCGTGCTTCGTCCACGGAGATGTGCTCATCCCACTGCACCGGGTTAAAACGCTGATCCAGCCGGGCGAGCGTTGCCGCCGACAAGGGATTGTCATGCACATTGATACGTTCCAGATGCTGGTACGCGTATTCAGGCAACGTGGTGATCTGGTTTGAATGCAGATCAATGCGGGCCAGGTTAGGCAATTGTTCGGCGCCTGCAGGAAATGCAGTTGTGCCGGTGTCTGGCAGATAAAGCTGGTTGAGGTTTCGCAACCTGCGCAAATCCGCCCGCCAGCCCAGGCGACGATTGCCGCCAAGCTTGAGAATCTTCAGGCTCTGCATCCCTTCCAGGCGCAGGCGGCTGTGTTCGCTCAGTTGAATGTCATTACCGCTCAAATTGAGCTTGGTCAGCCCGGCGCCGTCATTGGCGAAGTCCGGCAGTTGCGTCAGGTTGTTGTCACTCATGTTCAGCCAGCGCAAACCGCCGAAGGCATGCAGGAACGGCTGCGAAGCATCCGATAGCGCCATTCGACGCAGAACCAGGTACCCCACGTGATCCATGTTGGCGTTGAGCGCTGGCAGCTCGCCCACGCTTTCATCCGAAAGATCCAGCACATAGCCGATCGGTGTCTGGTCCCCTGCCAATGCCTGTGTACCCGTTCTGCGCCAGGCTGCCTTGATGGTCCCCGACACTCTGCGCCTGGCGCTCGCGTAGCCCGCTTCCCCTGCCTGCTGCCAACTGACCAGCGCTTGATCCAGCGCGACAAATTCTTCTTCGAGCTGGTTCAGCTTCGCCAGTAGCACACTGTCACCCACCCCCTCAAGGCCGAGCATTGTCTCGATCTCTTGCATGGATTTTGACGGATAAAGCGACAGTGCTTTCATCCTGCACACCCAGGGACGCTCAGTCGCGCCGCCCAATGGACTGAGCGGATAGCCCACGCGCCCGTCAGCCAGGCGCATGGGTGATTTGAAACCGGGCTTGATCGCTTGCAAGCCAAGTGCTCGCCGGCTTTGCAACTCACTCAGAGGCTGTTCTGCCAGCTGCCTCTTCAACCGTTGCGCAGCCGCGTTGAAGACTGCCCAACCGGTGAATTCGCCACTGCTCGCCATCCAGAGGGCATTGAAAAAGGCATCCTTGTCGCGGCGCCAGTACTCGACTTTTTCCGGGCCGCTGCAGAGCTTCCATTCCGTCAAATCGGTGTGGATAAGACGAAGCTGCCGAGCGCCGCTGACATCGCCCACTCTGTCCAGCAAGGCGCCGTCGTAGGTACCCGAGCGGAGCTCGATACACGTCTCATTGAGCAGCCCGGGGATAGCGGCCATCTTGTGCAATGCCAGGTGCACGCCGTCCAGTGTGAGTGCATTGTCGAAGAGAAGGTCAGCCTGCGCCCGCATGACCCGCGCCTTCTGCAGGTACACACGCGCTTCCTCGGCCAAACGTTGCGGTAGGCGCGACGCGGACCTCATGCGGGCCAGCTCCTGAGCGTTGGCATGGGCCACCATTTCTTCGGCGGCCAATTTAGGCAAGCCGGGGAAGTCGCGCTGGATCAGTTGAACATTGACGTCGTTGGAAACATCACCCCCTGCTATTTCACGCTTGACTAGTTTGTCTCTGTTGCTATTAGCCGCGCTCAGCAAACGGTCTCGATACCTCACGAACCTTGCATACGGCCTGCGTAAGTGCTGCCTCAACGGATCGGCGCTTTCATCTTCCCGGGTCTGGGAATGCGCAGCCCAACCATCATCTGATACGTCTCGGGTACGCAGGTAAAGTTCGCCAACTTCTCGCTCTGTCATCAGTTCCTCACCCAGCAACTGACGAATTTCAGGCTCCGTCAATTGCTGGACAAAGGACCGAAACAGCAGCCCACTCTCGAGTTGTTCGTGCGTCAGTTCAACCACTTGAGTGGAACCGTTCGGGACGGCTGAGCGCCATACCGGCTGCCCCCCTGCGTCCAGTGCCACCAATACCCGCGACTCGGGCCACAAGCCGCCTTCCATCAAAAACTGCACTTGCATCCGCCAGTCGATCCGGCCAAAAACCACAGGGTCCGGGTGCTTTAGCTGGTCGATAACCCTTTGGTATTTGTTGTCGCATTCAAATCGTCGGAGCATGTCTTTGAACAGCGGCGCGGGCGTGTGATGATCGATGAACACGCTTCGCAACTCTTCATCCGACACACCACTGAACGCCCTGGCCAATTCCAATTGGCTATCGCTCAAGTGATCGACAGAATGCCCAATGCGCCGCAACAAGGTCTTGCGATCCCAAGTCAAAGGCTGCTCGAACTCATGCACCCAGGCGCCTTCCCCGTTGTGTTGGATTCGGGGTGCATAACGTGAATCGCCATCGGGATGCAGGAGCCTGAACTCATTGGGTTCGTCGCTGGCCCGGACTTTGTAGTGATTGCCGCCCCCTGCCGACAGGTACAGCTCGCCTTCATGACGATACAGGCCCTGGATGTTGGGTCGTTGACCGTCAGGCAGCGTTATCCGGTGCAGGTAGTGTGCGGGGTCGAATGCATACAAGCGCTTGCGTCCATCGAACTCCACATGCACCAGGCGCTTGATGAAAGGGGCATCTTTGGCTGCCATCAGCCCAGGCGGCACGGCCAGCCCAGCCAGGTTGAGCGCCACGGCCGAAACGTGTGCCCAGGCGGTTTGGGTTTCGTCTTGTGACCAGGCTTCAATGCCTTCGCCGACCTCGTAAGCCATCTGCACGGCGGCGACGATCAGCATCGCCTCCCCCAGGAAAGGCACCACGAACGAGGCAAGATTGAGAATGTCCAGCGCGCGGCTGCCGAATGACCATAGCCAGGCGTTGTAGACGCGCTCATCCACATCCCGGGTAGGTACCACGCTGGTGCGAGCATTTTCCACAATCAGCTGCATGCGCCTTATCGCGCAGTCCGCCCACACATCACGCCATGGCGGCGCGTAGCTGCCGTGCCGATTGATCCGCTCCTTTTGGGTGGGCACAAAGTCCACATCGTCGGCGTGACGGGCGTCCGGGTCCAGAAAGGCCTTGAGCCGCGTGAAGAATGCATCCTGGCTGGCAAGCGGCACGAACTGGCTGAAGAAAGTGCGGTACTCGACCCGGCACAGGCGTGTCGTCAGGTGGTCGGTAAACGCGGCAATATCATCATATAACTTGAGTGGATACTGGGGGTCACCCGGGATGTAGACAATGCAAGGCCGGGAGACCAATTCGGCGTTTCTGAGGTTCGCCCGCCACACGACCGGACCGATGATCAGGATGTTTTCGATGTCGAAAGCGAATAACCGAAACGGTGAAAACTTGACCTCCTCCCCCGCCCATGTCACCTGTGCCTGGCTTCGCAGAAGATCGATGATCAATTGGTGGCCATCGGGATGGATATCACCCTTCATCAAGGCAATCTCTGCCGCCAACTCCAACTGATGCCGATGGCTGAGGATCAACGTGCTGTACAGCTTGCCGAAGCCTGCTTCCGTGCTGGTGATATGTATCCGGCTATTGATGAAGGTTCGCACATACTCGTTGTACGAGCCGCCCAGATCCAGTTCCCGGCAAAGTTGGGCAAACTCGTGGGCCTTGATGCTCAGCTTGACCGACTGGACGTCGCCTGGAGAGGGAAGCCTGACGCGTGACGAGCGGGAAAAGTCGTAACGGGTGACCAGGTGGCAATCCGCGCAAACCGGCTCAGTCGCTTCATCCTGGGTGAAGTTATTTAGCGCCGCTCCCAACAGGCTGTTGCCTTGGTAGGAATAGAATTGCGGGGCCAATGTGCTGGTGCGGCTGGTCGAGACCTCTTGGGGGCCGGCCTCGCATTCTTTCTGCTCCATCTTGCGGGCAAAAAATACCTTTCGAGTGTCCAGGCGCTGGCCGAATTTCTTTTCAATCGCGGCCACCAGCAACGGCTCGGCAAAGGCCGCCGGCCCTTTGAATGGCTTGAACATTTGATCGAGCTCATTCAAGGAACGCCGACTGCGCAGATGGACCGCCCGCAGACGGTCCTTCGCAGCCGTCGAGGCATGGGTGTACCAGTCCGGAATGCGCAGTTGCAATGAGGCCAATTCGGTTTTGCGCTCATCCAGCGCTTCGGTGTACCAGTCTGGGGTGTTGTCCTGTATCACGCGGCCGTGGGGGCTGGGGTCGTCGGCAACCGGGCGCACGGGCGGATCGATAAGGGGGCTGGTCATGGGCATGACCCTCAAGTGGCGAAGTAATGCGCCACTTTAGGGCCCCCCGTTCAGCCCGGAGCAGTAGACATGCACCGCCTCTTAGCGGTCGTTGCGCAACTCCTCGATACTGATCTCGCGCATGCGGAATTTCTGGATCTTGCCGGTGACCGTCATCGGGAACTCGTCGACGAACTTGAAATGCCTGGGGGTCTTGAAGTGCGCGATGCGGCCCTTGCACCAGGTTTGCAATTCCAGTTCATTGGCCACATGGCCGGGGTGGAACTTGACCCAGGCGACGATCTCTTCGCCATAACGCTCATCCGGAATGCCGATGACCTGCACGTCCGCCACCGCAGGGTGAGTGAAGAAAAACTCCTCCAGCTCGCGCGGGTACACGTTCTCGCCGCCCCGGATGATCATGTCCTTGTTACGCCCGGCGATGCACACGTAGCCGTGCTCATCCATGGTCGCCAGGTCGCCGGTGTGCATCCAGCCAGCCTCGTCGATGGCCTCACGGGTGCCGTCGGGGTTGTTCCAGTAGCCAAGCATCACGCTGTAGCCACGGGTGCACAGCTCACCGATTTCACCGCGCGCAACCGTGTTGCCATCGGCGTCGATGATTTTATTTTCCAGCTGAGGTTGTGTGCGGCCGACGGTGGTGACGCGTCGCTCCACGTCGTCGTTGGCACCGGTCTGCAAGGAAACCGGGCTGGTTTCGGTCATGCCGTAGGCGATCTGCACCTCGCCCATGTGCAACTCACTGATGACCCGCCGCATCACCTCGATGGGGCAGGTGGCGCCAGCCATGATGCCAGTGCGCAGGGTGGCCAGGTCCAGCTCGCCCCGGCGTGGGTGGTCGAGCATGGCGATGAACATGGTCGGCACGCCGTACAGGCCCGTGGCGCGTTCTTCGGCAACGGCGGTGAGCGTGAGTAACGGGTCGAAGCCGTCATTGGGGTAGATCATGGTGGTGCCGTGGGTGATGCAACCCAGGTTGCCCATCACCATGCCGAAACAGTGATACAGCGGCACCGGGATCACCAGGCGATCCTGCGCGGTCAGGCCCAGGCTTTCACCGACCATGTAGCCGTTGTTGAGGATGTTGTGGTGGCTGAGGGTGGCGCCCTTGGGAAAACCGGTGGTGCCGGAGGTGTACTGAATGTTGACGGGCTGATCGAAGTGCAGGCTGGCCTGGCGTGCGTGCAGTTGCTCGGGCGGGACGCCAGCCCCAAGCACCGCCAACTGCGACCAGGGCATGAAGCCTTCGGGCGGGCTGGGGTCCAGGCTGATGATGCCGCGCAGGTCGGGTTTCAGTTCCTGGAGCAAGGCGTGGTAGTCGGAGCTCTTGAACGAACCGGCGCACACCAGCCAAGAGCAGCCCGACTGCTTGAGCACGTAGTCCAGCTCACTGCTGCGGTACGCCGGGTTGATGTTGACCAGGATCACCCCGAGCTTGGCGCTGGCGATCTGGCTGATGCACCACTCGGTGCAGTTGGGCGCCCAGATGCCCAGGCGGTCGCCAGCCTGCATGCCCAGGGCCAGGAAGGCACGGGCGTGCAGGTCAACGGCGTTGGCCAGTTGCCGCCAGGTGTAGCGACGCTGTTGATGGCGCACCACCAGGGCCTCGCCCTCGGGAAATTGTGCAACGGTGCGATCGAACGCCTGGCCAATCGTCATGGCCAGCAAGGTCTTGTCCTGAGAGCCACGGCTGTAGCTCTGATTCGGTTGATCCATAACGACCCCTGTTGTCTTTTTTGTAGGTTGACGTAAACGTAAACTACGATTGACAGCGCCGTAACGCAAGCTTACGTTAACGTAAAGGTGAGCACCCTTCCCTGGCGCGCCACCCACACAAAAACAACGCTCACATTAAGGTGCCTGTCCATGAGTTACCCGTCCCTGAACTTCGCCCTCGGTGAAACCATCGACATGCTGCGCGAACAGGTGCAGCACTTCGTAGCCAAGGAAATCGCACCTCGCGCGGCACAGATCGACAGCGACAACCTGTTCCCCGCCGACCTGTGGCGCAAGTTCGGTGACATGGGCCTGCTGGGCATCACCGTGCCGGAAGAGTACGGCGGCGCGGGCCTGGGTTACCTGGCCCACGTGGTGGCCATCGAGGAGATCAGCCGGGGGTCGGCCTCGGTGGCGTTGTCCTACGGCGCCCACTCCAACCTGTGTGTGAACCAGATCAACCGCAATGGCAACCATGCACAGAAGCTCAAGTACCTGCCCAAACTGATCAGCGGCGAACACGTCGGCGCCCTGGCCATGAGCGAGCCGAATGCTGGCTCCGACGTAGTGTCGATGAAACTGCGCGCCGACAAACGCGGCGACCATTACGTGCTCAACGGCAGCAAGACCTGGATCACCAACGGCCCCGACGCCAGCACCTACGTGATCTACGCCAAGACCGACCTGGAGAAAGGCGCCCACGGCATCACCGCGTTCATCGTCGAGCGCGACTGGAAGGGTTTCAGCCGCAGCAACAAGTTCGACAAGCTGGGCATGCGCGGCTCCAACACCTGCGAGCTGTTCTTCGATGACGTGGAAGTGCCCGAAGAAAACATCCTCGGCACCCTCAACGGCGGCGTGAAAGTGTTGATGAGCGGCCTGGACTACGAACGCGTGGTGCTCTCCGGTGGCCCCACCGGGATCATGCAGGCGTGCATGGACCTGATCGTGCCCTATATCCACGACCGCAAGCAGTTCGGCCAGAGCATCGGCGAATTCCAGCTGATCCAGGGCAAGGTCGCCGACATGTACACCCAGCTCAACGCCAGCCGCGCCTACCTCTACGCCGTGGCCCAGGCGTGCGAGCGCGGTGAAACCACGCGCAAGGACGCTGCCGGGGTGATCCTCTACAGCGCCGAACGCGCCACGCAAATGGCCCTCGATGCCATCCAGATTCTGGGCGGCAATGGCTACATCAACGAGTTTCCCGCCGGCCGCCTGCTGCGCGACGCCAAGCTGTACGAAATCGGCGCCGGCACCAGTGAGATTCGCCGGATGCTGATCGGCCGCGAACTCTTCAACGAAACCCGCTGAAGGAGCGCGCCATGGCCACCTTGCACACCCAGCTCAACCCGCGTTCGGCGGAGTTCGCCACCAACAGCGCCGCCATGCGCCAGCAGGTCGACGCCCTGCACACCCTGCTCGCCCATGTGCAGCAAGGGGGCGGCGCCAAGGCCCAGGAGCGGCACACCTCACGGGGCAAGCTGCTGCCGCGTGAACGCATCAATCGCCTGCTGGACCCGGGCTCGCCATTTCTGGAACTCAGCCAACTGGCCGCCCATCAGGTGTATGGCGAAGACGTACCGGCAGCCGGGGTGATTGCCGGGATCGGTCGCGTGGAAGGCGTGGAATGCATGATCGTCGCCAACGACGCCACGGTGAAAGGCGGCTCCTATTACCCGCTCACCGTGAAAAAACACCTGCGTGCCCAGACCATCGCCGAACAGAACCGCTTGCCGTGCATCTACCTGGTGGACTCCGGCGGCGCCAACCTGCCACGCCAGGACGACGTGTTCCCGGACCGCGAGCACTTCGGGCGGATCTTCTTCAACCAGGCCAACATGAGCGCCCAGGGCATCCCGCAGATCGCGGTGGTCATGGGTTCCTGCACCGCCGGTGGCGCCTATGTGCCAGCCATGGCGGATGAAGCGATCATGGTGCGCCAGCAAGCCACCATTTTCCTCGCCGGGCCACCGCTGGTGAAGGCGGCCACGGGTGAAGTGGTCAGCGCCGAAGACCTCGGTGGTGCCGATGTGCATTGCAAGATCTCCGGCGTGGCCGACCACTATGCCGACAGCGACGAACACGCCCTGGCGCTGGCGCGACGCAGTGTGGCCAACCTCAACTGGCGCAAACAGGGCCAGTTGCTGCAACGCACGCCGATTGCGCCGCTGTACAGCAGCGAAGAGTTGTACGGGGTGATCCCGGCCGATGCCAAGCAGCCGTTCGACGTGCGCGAAGTGATCGCGCGGCTGGTGGACGGCTCGGTGTTCGATGAATTCAAGGCGCTGTTCGGCACCACCTTGGTGTGTGGCTTTGCGCACCTGCACGGTTACCCGATTGCGATCCTCGCCAACAACGGGATCCTGTTTGCCGAGGCCGCGCAGAAAGGCGCGCACTTTATCGAACTGGCCTGCCAGCGTGGCATTCCCCTGCTGTTTTTGCAGAACATCACCGGTTTCATGGTTGGCCAGAAGTACGAGGCGGGCGGCATCGCCAAGCATGGCGCCAAGCTGGTCACGGCCGTGGCCTGCGCCAAGGTGCCGAAGTTCACCGTCATCATCGGCGGCAGCTTTGGGGCTGGCAACTATGGCATGTGCGGCCGCGCCTATGACCCGCGCTTCTTGTGGATGTGGCCGAACGCGCGCATTGGCGTGATGGGCGCCGAACAGGCCGCCGGCGTGCTGGTGCAGGTCAAGCGTGAGCAGGCTGAACGGGCTGGCAGCGAGTTCAGTGCCGAGGAAGAAGCGGCGATCAAGCAGCCAATCCTCGACCAGTACGAAACCCAGGGCCACCCCTATTACTCCAGTGCGCGCTTGTGGGACGACGGCGTGATCGATCCGCTGCAGACCCGTGACGTGCTGGCCCTGGCCCTGTCCGCTTCGCTGAATGCCCCCATCGAGCCGAGCCGCTTCGGCGTGTTCCGCATGTAAATGGAGCTGTACCCCATGAGCGATTTCAACACCCTCGAACTGATCACCGACAGCCGTGGCTTTGCCACCCTGTGGCTCAGTCGTGAAGCCAAGAACAACGCGTTCAACGCCGAGATGATCCGCGAACTGATCATCGCCCTCGACCGGGTACAGGGCGATCCATCCCTGCGCTTTCTGCTGCTGCGCGGACGTGGCAAGCACTTCAGCGCCGGGGCCGACCTGGCCTGGATGCAGCAATCGGCCGAACTCGATTACCACACCAACCTGGACGACGCCCGCGAGCTGGCGGAGCTGATGTACAACCTGGCCAAGTTGAAGATCCCCACGCTGGCGGTGGTACAAGGCGCGGCCTACGGCGGTGCGCTGGGCCTGATCAGTTGCTGCGACATGGCGATTGGCGCCGATGACGCGCAGTTCTGTCTGTCAGAAGTGCGCATCGGCCTGGCACCGGCGGTGATCAGCCCGTTCGTGGTGCAGGCCATCGGCGAACGCGCGGCGCGGCGGTATGCCCTGACCGCCGAACGTTTCGACGGCCAGCGCGCCCGGGAAATCGGCTTGTTGGCCGACAGCTACCCCGCCAGCGAACTGGACCTGCAGGTGCAGCTGTGGGTCGCCAACCTGCTGCAGAACAGCCCGGCCGCCATGCGTGCCAGCAAGGATTTGCTGCGTGAAGTCGGGAATGGCGCCCTGACACCGGCCCTGCGCCGCTATTGCGAAAACGCCATTGCGCGGATTCGCGTCAGCACCGAGGGCCAGGAAGGCTTGCGCGCATTCCTGCAAAAACGCCCGCCCAGCTGGCAAGCACAGGAGCCGCGCTCATGAGCACACTGACCACCCTGCTGGTGGCCAACCGTGGCGAGATTGCCTGCCGCGTGATGCGCACCGCCAAGGCCATGGGCCTGACCACCGTGGCCGTGCACAGCGCCACTGACCGCGACGCGCGACATAGCCGTGAGGCGGATATTCGCGTGGACCTGGGCGGCAGCAAAGCCACCGAAAGCTACCTGCAAATCGACAAGCTGATCGCTGCCGCACAGGCCAGTGGCGCCCAGGCGATCCACCCGGGTTACGGTTTCTTGTCGGAAAACGCCGGCTTCGCCCGTGCCATTGAAGCAGCGGGCCTGATCTTCCTCGGCCCGCCTGCCTCGGCCATCGATGCCATGGGCAGCAAATCTGCCGCCAAGGCGTTGATGGAAACTGCCGGCGTGCCGCTGGTGCCCGGCTACCACGGCGAAGCACAGGACCTGGACACCTTCCGCGCCGCCTGCGAGCGCATCGGCTACCCGGTGCTGCTCAAGGCCACGGCCGGTGGTGGCGGCAAGGGCATGAAGGTGGTCGAGGAGGTCAGCCAACTGGCCGAAGCCCTGGCCTCTGCCCAGCGTGAGGCGCTGTCGTCCTTCGGCAACGGGCAAATGCTGGTGGAGAAATACCTGATCAAGCCGCGTCATGTGGAGATTCAGGTGTTTGCCGATCAGCACGGGCATTGCCTCTACCTCAACGAGCGCGACTGTTCGATTCAGCGTCGCCATCAAAAGGTCGTGGAAGAAGCACCGGCGCCAGGCCTGAGCGTCGAGCAGCGCAAAGCCATGGGTGAAGCCGCCGTGCGCGCTGCCCAGGCCATCGGCTATGTGGGCGCCGGTACCGTGGAATTTTTGCTGGATGCCCGTGGCGAATTCTTCTTCATGGAGATGAACACACGCTTGCAAGTGGAACACCCGGTGACCGAGGCGATCACCGGCCTGGACCTGGTGGCCTGGCAAATCCGTGTCGCACAGGGCGAGGCGCTGCCAATCACCCAGGAGCAGGTACCGTTGATCGGCCATGCCATTGAGGTGCGCTTGTATGCCGAAGACCCGGCAAATGATTTCCTGCCAGCCACCGGGCATTTAGCGTTGTATCGCGAATCTGCCCCAGGCCCCGGGCGACGTGTGGACAGCGGCGTTGCACAAGGGGACGACGTGTCGCCGTTCTACGACCCGATGCTCGGCAAGTTGATCGCCTGGGGCGAGGACCGTGAGCAAGCACGCCTGCGGTTATTGAGCATGCTCGATGAGTTTGCCGTGGGCGGGCTCAAGACCAACTTGGGCTTTCTGCGCCGGATCATCGGCCATCCGGCCTTTGCGAGCGCCGAACTGGATACCGGGTTCATTCCACGCTATCAGGACCAATTGTTGCCGGCCGCTGGCGCCTTGAGCGAGGAGTTCTGGCAGGCGGCGGGCGCCGCTTTTATGCAGAGCTTGCCGGCCGGCGATGGGCCTTGGGCGGACACCCGCGGGTTCCGGGCGGGGCTGCCTGCGGAGGTTTCGCTGCATTTGAGCTGCAATGGGCAGGATCGGTTGGTGACGTTGCAGGGGGATGCCTTCAGGTTGCACGGCGAGCAGTTGTCGAGCGAGCACCAATGCGTGCGTCGCAACCTTCTGGCCGTGCGCAGCGAGGGCGGCGTGTTCCTGCGCTGGGACGGCGAGATGCACGCCATCAGCCTGTTCGACCCGATTGCGGCGGTCGAGGCCAACCAGTCTCACCAGGGCGGCCTCACGGCGCCCATGAACGGCAGCATCGTGCGCGTGTTGGTTGAAGTCGGCCAAAGCGTGGAAGCCGGCGCGCAACTGGTGGTGCTGGAGGCGATGAAGATGGAGCACAGCATTCGCGCGCCTGAGGCCGGGATGGTCAAGGCACTGTTCTGCCAGGAGGGTGAAATGGTGGCCGAAGGCAGCGCGCTGGTGGAGCTGGAAACGGCGGGCTAGAACTTCGCCGTGGCTTGCACGACAACGCCGAGGATGCGGCAGTCGTCAGTGAGCAGTTGTTTGGGGTAAGTGGGATTGAGCGGCGTCAGGTAGAGCTGGCCGCTCTCTTCCATCAACTGGCGGAAGGTGGCGTGAGTGCTGTTGGCCCATTGTGCGACCACCAGCCTGCCGGGTTCGGCTTCTATGGCCGGGTCTACCAGGATCATCATGCCAGCGCCGACGCTCAAGCCGCTGGGGGCCGCCATGGCGTCGCTGGTGACGGGCAGCCAGAACGCCTCGCCTTCGCACCGATAATCTGTCAGTTCGAATCGTTGGGCGTCATAGCGCGCGGGTTCTTCGCGGATTTCGCACAGGCCCTTCCAGTCGCTGACCGGGTAACGGAAATACGGCGTGTAGTGTTTTATCGGTAACAGCACCTGTTCAGCGCCCCGCTCGCGAATCTCAAGCACCACTTCCAGCTCATCAAGCCCCAATGCCTGCAACAGCCGGTTCATGTCTTCCAGGCTCGGCACGCGACGTTTGTTGAGCCAGTGGCCCACACCGCCCTGGGACATGCCCAGGCGTTCGGCCAGTTGGTCCTGCGTGACCTTGCGGTCTTTCATGTTGGCCTTGACCAACGCTATCCAGTTATCCATGGGGCCTGACAATACGTCGCGTATTTTTCAGGGCAATAAACAGTTTGTAGTAATCCATAAAACGACATAAATACGATACGTACTATCATCGGTCATATGGTTTTCGACACCCCACAGAGTACCGACCCTTATGACGACAAGCCCGTACCTCCTGCCTGAAACCGCTGAAAACGATGAGTTGCACGACATGTGCAGCAGCAGCGCCGCCCAACGTGCGCTGGACTATTACTTGAAAGAGGATGTGTCGGCCCCCGTGCCGGACGGCGCCCTGTTTGCCATCAAGCCCGGCATCAGCCAGGAGGAAGCGTTGGTGCACGCTTCTGACCTGTTGCGCAGTGCGGCGGCCACGGCCTATGAGTCTGCGAGCAGCCATCATGGCAATCAACGCGACCTGGCATTTTCAGTGGTGTATTTGATCGATATGGCGAAGGCGATGGTGGAGCGGTCGTTGCAGGCGCAGCAGGCATCGGCAAACGTGTAACGGGCGCGAAAGAAAAATATTTCTATCCCTCGGATAAAAACATTTGACTTGCAAATGATAATGATTATTATTGAACGCAGCTGGTCGCGAGATCAGTCGATAGACCAAGGGACCTTAGGTCGGACTCTTGGAATATCTCCTCATCAGGCTAATCACGGTTTTTGACCCGGCTCTTTGGCCGGGTCTTTTTTTTGCCAGTTTCCCTGGCGTGGCTTCAGGCTAATGAAGACTGTGTGTTGCTTGATGGCGCGCATGGTAGCAAAAGACCATCGCCAAAAGAAAGCCGAACGAGCGCTCTAGCCCGGATCTTTAAGAAATAGCGCTTGAGAATCAATCTCATAGATTCTAAGCTGCTGGCGCGTCAAGGATGACGCCCCCTCCCCATGCAACAATTTTGCATCAAGATTTTGCCCGACTCCTGTGTAAGATATCTGCCACAACACAGCTAATCAGGCGACCCGACCATGACCGTGGCCTTGACCTCCATCAAGATCAGCACCGACTTCGACAGCGGCAACATCCAGGTCCTGGATGCCAGCGACGCCTATCAGTTGCTGCTGGCGATCAAACCCGACACCCGTAGCCCACATTTCCAATGGTTCCACTTCAAGGCCGAAGGCATGCATGTGGGCCACACCCACACCTTCCGCCTAAGCAATGCGGGCCAGTCTTCGTATAAGCATGCGTGGAGCGGCTACAACGCAGTGGCGTCCTACGACCATATCAACTGGTTCCGTGTGCCCACGCGTTTTGATGGCGAGATCCTGCACATCAGCCTGGAAACCCGCGAAAAGCACGCCTGGGTCGCCTACTTCGAACCCTATAGCCGCGAGCGCCATGACTGGCTGATCGAGCAGGCCCTGAACGGTGCCGGCACCCAGTTGCTGGCCACCGGCAAGAGTGCCGAAGGCCGTGACATCCAGTTGCTGCGCCGGGGCAAAGGTGGCGAAGGTCGCCGCAACGTGTGGATCATTGCCCAGCAACACCCTGGCGAACACATGGCCGAATGGTTCATGGAAGGCATCATCGAGCGCCTGCAACAGGACGGTGACGCCGAGCTGAAAAAGCTCCTGTCCGTGGCCGACCTGTACCTGATCCCCAACATGAACCCCGACGGCGCCTTCCACGGCCACCTGCGCACCAACGCCATGGGCCAGGACCTCAACCGTGCCTGGCAGAGCGCCAGCCAGGAAATCAGCCCGGAAGTGCTGTTCGCCCAGCAGCAAATGGATAAGTACGGCGTGGACCTGTTCCTCGACATCCACGGTGACGAAGAAATCCCCTACGTCTTCACCGCAGGCTGCGAGGGCAACCCGGGCTACACCCCGCGTATCGAAGGCCTTGAAAAACATTTCCGCAGCCACTTGAGCGCCCTCACCCGCGACTTCCAGACCGCCCACGGCTACACCCGCGACCTGCCGGGCGAAGCCAACATGACCCTGGCCTGCAACGCCGTTGGCCAGAAGTACGACTGCCTGTCCCTGACCCTGGAAATGCCGTTCAAGGACAACGACGACGCGCCCAACCCGAAAACCGGCTGGTCCGGTGAGCGCTCCAAGCAGTTGGGCAAGGACGTATTGAGCACGGTCGCCGACATCGTGACCATCCTGCGCTAACCCTTTGTAGGAGCCGGCTTGCCGGCGATGAGGCCCTTGATAACAGCAAGAATTTCAAGGACGCCATCGCCGGCAAGCCGGGTCCTACACGGTCAGCGTTTGCTGCCGGTCATGCTTTGCAGCACACCATCACGTCGGATCAGCCCGTGGAACAACGCCGCCGCCAGGTGCAACAACACTGTCAGGAACAACAGGTAGGCGAGAAAGCCGTGGGCCTTGCGCAACACCGCAAACAACGGCGCATTGGCACCCACCAAGGCTGGCAACTGCACCGAGCTGCTGAGCATCACCGGGTCGCCCGCCGCTGAGATCATCGCCCAGCCCAGCACCGGCAACACCAGCATCAACGCGTACAGCACGATATGGGACGCCTTGGCTGCCAACACTTGCCACAGTGGCAAGTCAACCGGCAACGGCGGCTGACGCGTCGAAAACCTTACCACCAAGCGCACGATCACCAGAGCCAGAATCGCGATCCCCAGCGGTTTGTGCAGGTGGATCAGCCATTCATGGCGCTCCGACACCGATGCCACCATGCCCGCGCCGATAAACAGCATCGCGATGATCATCAACGCCATCAGCCAGTGCAGCAAGCGCGCCAGAGGGGCGAAAAACCGCGGTTGAACATTCATGGCTTCGACTCCTGAGGGGCACTGTGCAAGGGGCTGACTTCACCGGCACGACGCAAGTACGAACTGGCATACGCAGCCGAGCGTGCCGCCAGCAGCGGGTCGTTGGAAGCCTCGATACCACTGGGTAGAACCAGCGGATCGAAGTTGATATCACGGCAATCGCCGTCCGCTTGCGGTTGACTGCCCTGCAACACCAGGGTGCCGGCGTTCAACACCTTGTGTTCACCGCTCCAGGCCTTGCTGGCATCGTCCAGTGGGTCGCCAGGGTTGGCCAACGTCATGTTCAACTGCCAGCGCAACGGCCCCGAGGCCAGGCGCTGCACCAGGTCTTTTTCGAGGAAGTCGCTGCCTGCCGGAGCAACGTCGCCCGGCGCGTCCTGGCTTTGTGGCACTACGCCCCACCGCACTGCCTGGCGCTTGCCATCGGCACTCACCAGGAAAAACGCGTTGATCCCGTTATAGGTTTCCGTCGCGTAGCTGGCGGACGGCTTGGCCGTCTTGACCCACGCCAAAAACGGCGCGGTTTCAGGGTGCGCGGCAAAGAACGCCGGCATGTTCGCCGGGTTCGGCTTGCCAGTGGCCGGGTCGGGTGCGCCAGCCTGGAGCATCTGGTAGAACGCCTGCGGCGTGCCCACCGGGAACACCGGCATGCTGTTCATCCCGGTGCGCCACTGCTGACCGTTGGCCTGGCTGAACTGCAACGCAAAACTGCGGATTGGCACGCTGCTGTCCGGCGCGTAAGGGTTACCGCTGGGCAAGGCAAACCGACCAATCACCGGGGTCCTGGCCTCGCTGAACACCTGGGCGCTGGAGTAGGCACGCGCCTCTGGGCTGCTCTCGAAGTAACCCGCCACGCACACACCTTTGGCATGGTTACGCCGGAAGCCCGGGTGGATGCCGTTATTGGTTTCCAGGGCATTGACCAGGGTCTTGGGCCGCAGGCGCTGTGGGTCGAGTGTGCCGTTGACGTAGGCAAATGCCCCGGCAACGACCGCAACCACGGCACCGATACCGATGAGCCGTGCGATCAGGCTCGCCGTGCTCAACGGGGGACGCGGCGGTGATGAGTGATCTACCATGAAGAAACTCCAGGGCCAAAGGCCTTAGGGGTGGAACATAAGGTCGGAGCATTAAGACGAACGCCGATCTGCTCTATTCCCTGGCCCTGGATTTATTTTTGGGAGCGGGGAATAACCTTCAACGCCGGACGTCTCTCTAGTCCCAGCGTAGTGATCAGCCAGCCGACCATGCATGAACTCGACGAACAGTTACGTGAACTCATCCCCAGGTTGCGGCGCTTTGCCGTGTCCCTGACCCGTAACGCCAGCAGCGCCGACGACCTGGTGCAATCGACCCTGGAACGGGCGATCATCCGCTGGGCCGACAAACGCCTCGAAGGCGACCTGCGCGCCTGGCTGTTCTCGATCCTCTACCGCCAGTTCCTTGATGCGCACCGTCGCAGCCGGCGCTATGCGCGCATGCTCGAATTCTTCACCGGCCGCGATGATGCGCAACCGTCAGTCGAACGCACGGTGATGGCCCAATCGACCCTGCAAGCCTTCGACCGACTCAACACCGAACAGCGCGCCTTGCTGCTGTGGGTGTCGGTCGAAGGCTTGAGCTACAAGGAGGTCGCCGAGATCCTCGACGTGCCCGTCGGCACCGTGATGTCGCGCCTGTCCAGGGCGCGCCAAGCCTTGCGTCAACTCAGTGATGGCGAAATAGCCAGCCCTTCCCTGCGGATACTCAAATGATCAGCCTGCCCCCCAGCGAACGCGATTTGCATGCCTACGTCGATCACCAACTGCTGGAGAGTGATCGCCGTGTGCTCGAAACCTACCTGGCTGCCCAACCCGACGTTGCCGCCCAGGTCCAGGCCTGGCAACAGGATGCGCAATTACTGCGCGCCTCATTGAGTGGTACTTTGCAGCAACCGGCCAACCCCAAGCTGGACCCCGCGCTGATTCGCCAGCGCATCCGGCATCAGTCCCGTCGCCACCTGGCAACGGCCGCCGTGTTGCTGATAGCCGTCAGCCTTGGCGGCGTTGGCGGCTGGCATGCCCGCGAGGTCACTCAACCGCCGATGTTGCCGATGGCCGATGCGATGCAAGCGTTTCGCCTGTTTGCCCAGGACGGCATCATGCCCGCCGACTACAACACTCAGGGCAACAGCAATATGCAGGCCTGGCTCGACCGCTATTTCAACCAGGCCCATCGTTTGCCCGACCTCAGCGCCTCCGGTTTCACACCGGTCAGCGGGCGCCTGCTGACCACCGAATCCGGGGCGGCGGCGATGGTGGTGTATGAAAACCGTGAAGGCCACAAGATCAGTTTCTATATTCGCCCACCGGGCCCGGAGAACAACTTTCTGCCCCGGGGCAGCCGCAGCGCCGACGGTTTGCAGGCCGAATACTGGTCCGGCGCCGGCTACAACTATGCGATGGTCAGCCCCAACGATGAACCGACCGCGCGGCTGATCAAGCAGACGATCAAGTTCTAGAACCCCACGTCGAGCACCACGTTGTCGAGGTAGGTACCGCCCGGCGGCGTGGCCTGGTCGGTGTAGATCTTGGCGTTGTAGTTGAACACCTGGCTACCGGTGCCCAGGCCGTTGCCAGGGTTGATATCCGCCGAAGCGCTGGCGCGCCGCGCCGCGCCGACACTGCCCCAACGGGTGGTGCCGGCACTGACGAAAATATCGTAGGCCAGGTAGTTACCGCTGGACACCATTTGTCGCCGTCCGCCCACACTGACCGGGTTTTGCCCATCGCTCAGGCCCACGGTGTAGGCACTGCCCTTGGTGCAGGCGACGCTGGCCTGCCCGGTTACCGTGGAAAACGCGCTGATCACCGGGCCGCTGCCGAATGCAATCGGCGGCGTGGTGATCTGGCAGTCGTTGACCACCGTCATGCTGACCGTCAGCGTCGTCGTGCCGCTGTTGATATCCCGTCCGGCACAAATCCCCCCCACGCCGATACCCGAGCAGTAGTTCCAGTTCCAGAAAATGCTCAAGGTTTCGGTGTACACCCCTGCCGCCACATTGCTGCCGGTGAGGGTGCCCAGGTAGAGCGGCAAGGTTTTCGTGCCAGGGCCGAACACCAGGCCGTAGGTCGCCGCGATCCCCCCGGCGCCACCAAAGTCGAAGGCAGTGCCCCGCGTCATCGGGTAAGACGTGGTGTTGTTGGCATACACCGTGTACTTAATGACATCCCCGGTAGGCCCGACCATCCCGCCCTGCGTCGAGCCGGTAATGGTGCCGTAAAAATGATCGTTGGAAGCCAGCACTGACAGTACCACCGGCGCACAGCTCAAGCCGGCGTTGGTGGTGGAACTGGGCAGGGAGGTGGTGCGCACCGTCATCGAACTTACCGTCGTACCAAAACTGGCTGGCAGGGTACTGACCACCGAACACGCGGCCTGCGCCTGCCCCGCCACTCCCAGGCTCGCCAGCACCAAGCCTCGCCACAGCCATTCCTTGACCCGCACACGCACACTCCTTATCTCATTGGCACACCAGTGGCCCGATCAGCGGCACCTGCTCCTGCGTGGTATCCAGTTCAAACATTGCCTGGCAGCTCTTGCCGTCGCCCAGCGTGACGTACAGGGTGTTATGCGCCGCCAGGTTTTCCAGGTACACCAACCCGTCCCATCCCACGACGGCCACGCCACCGCTTTGCTCGTGACGCACCTGGCTGCCCAGGGGCAAATCCTCATGTTGGGCATCGACGAGGGTGATACTCGCTGCGATCACCCGGCGCACCGGAAACTCCAGCAGGTAACCACTGCCGCGCCGCACCGCCACGCGCTGCTCCACATTCGGCACTTGCACATTGGACGGCAGGTTCAGCGGGTCGATTTCATATTTGGCGCGGTAGTAAGCACTGCTCCACGGCACCAGCAGGTGGCCATTGCGATCGGTTTCGCCCACCACCTGGTTTTCGTAGCGCACCGGGACGCCGCTGAAACCGTCGGTGCTCACCACCACAAACGCATCGTTGACGCGGTTAGCGGCGAACACTTGATTGTCCATCCACACCAGCGACCCGCTGGCATCTGCCCAACGGGTCTCGGCGTCGCTGCTGCCATACACACCCGCTTGCAGCTGCACCGACTGCAGGCGCCAGGTCAGGTCGGCCTGACGGTAAGCCGGCCCGTCACCGCTGGCGTAACCCAGGTTGTAGCCAACGCCGCCCTCGGCAGGGACTGCACGGCTGTAATTGACGCGCTGTTGCGTCTGCCCAGCCTGGCTGCGTTCATTGCTCAAGCTGAGGCTGCCGTAGGCGTCGAAGGGAATCACCAATTGCGCTTGCACCGCCCAATTGCTGTCGCCGACCTCGCGGTTGGCCGACAGGTAAAAACTGCTGTTGCGCCACAGCGTTTTACTCCAGGTCAGGTTGACTAGTCGGGTTCGCGAATCGTCTGCTGCCTGCACATCAAAATAGCCCACACCCAGGCTGCCGAAGTCGTTGAGGTTCAGGCTCAACGTCGCCTGCTGGCTGCGTTTGCTGAGGCTGGCATAGGGTGTGTCTACCAGGCTCAAGTCGGCATATTGATCACGGCGTTCCACGCGTTGATAGGACAGGCTGTAACGCTGGCTGCTGTATTGGTAACCCACACTCAGTTGCTGGCCGGTCCTGCCGTCGAACTGGCTTTGGCTGACGGCGGTATTGAGCACGCCGAAATTACCGATCCGCAGGTTGCCACCCACGCCACCCAGGGTCAGGTCGTTGGACGCCTCGGCATGGCTCTCCAAAGTAAACATGTCTGACAGGCCGTAACGAAACGTCCCGCTGGCCACCCCCGGTCCATAGCCAAAGTCACGCACGGTGTAGTCGCGGCGCAGGTTACCGGCGGCCACCGAAAAATCCGACAGGCCTTTTTGCAACAGCGTGCTGGTAACGTAGAACGGCACCGTGGTCGACACCTGCCGACCCAGGGCGTCGGTGGTGACCACCACCGCTTCCCCTGCCCCGTTGATAAAGGGCACGTTCGTCAGCGTGTAGGGCCCCGGCTGCAGGTCGGCACTGCTGGATTTATAGCCGTTGATAAACAGGTCCACCGACGACGGCACCGCTGCCTCGCCGGCAAACTGCGGCAGCGGGTACGTCACCAGGTCCGGGCGCACGCCAAAGTCACGGGATACTTGCACCCCACCCAGACGCACCGAGGTACTCCAGGGCAAGGCGCCGCTGATCACATCGCCCGCTTCGTAGGTCAGCAGGCGTTCGTCGTCGGAAAACCGCCAGGTGGTGTCATAGCGCCGGTAACCGTTGTCCAGGCTGCTGCCGGCCATCTCGCGGCCAATAGTGGTGCGGTACTGGCCAGTGTTCGACAACGTGCCCCAGGTATCGAACAAGCGCACTTCGTTGTAGATGCCGAGGTAAGTGCCGGCGTCATCGGTATCGTTCAGGTAGGCGTCATAGTTGAGCAACGCGCCGAAGCTGGTCAGGGCCTGGGTGCGCGGGTAGTTGCTGCGGTTGCCGATAAACTGTTCCGGCAGCCAGGCAGGCGGCACGGTGAGCATCAGGCGCTGGCCCTGACTGTCGTAATCAGTGTGCATCCCGGGCAGGTTTTCCAAGGCGATATCGCTGGATACTCCGGCAGGCAGCTTCATGCCGATCTCCTGCAACACCGACGCCGGCAAGAACAACTGCCCGGCGCGCTGATTGACCGCCACCACGCGGCCGGTATCCATGCTGTTGACCACCAGTTCCAGGAACAACTGCGCATCGGCTATCGCCTCCATGCTGCTGGGCGGCGGTGGCAGTGGCGCTGCCACACTCAGTGGCACAAACCCAAGGCTCGACAAGCCACCCACTACCCACACCGATCGCCATAGACATCGAGCCCGATCGTGGCTCACCAAGGCTTTGTGTCCATCAATGGACATCTCCATCCGTTAACACCAGGGGCTGTTCCATGCCCTAACGCACTGCTTTATCGCCCCGGTGCAAGGCTCTCCAATTGCGCCGCACCATTGACCCGTACCTGTAACGGCTGATCGGCCGGCACGCCCTCCGGCACCGGCCAGCGCATGGTCGCGCCCGGCAGCACATAGCCCATCAGGCCTTCCACCAGTGGGCGAGGCTGGCCACCCTGTTTGAAGGTGGCATCGGTCAAGCGCGCGTGAACCGCACCCGTGTTGCGCATCTCGACATAGTTGCGCCCGCCTACGCTGACTTTCTTCCAGCTCAAGTCAGGCTTGCCGGCGCTTTTCGGGTCGCGATCACGGGTGCTGTCGACCTTGCTCCACAGGCCCGCCCCGTAGGCAAACAACGGCACCGAGTAGCGCATCTGGAAGCGGATCGCGGCCGACGTCTTGCCATCGGCGGGCGCAGCTGTTGGCGTGGCGGACGGAATTTCATCGATGATGATCCGGTAGGCCAACTCCTGACCGGGCGGCACTTCCTTGGTACGGGTCAGCCGCACCAGTTGTTTTTGCCCCGGCTCGATCTTGGCCACCGGTGGGCTGCCAATCACCTCGCGCTGGTTCTGGTACTGCTCATCGAAACCACTCTGGCTCCACGCAAACACGCGAATCTGCAGGTTGGCGGTCTCGGTGCCGCGATTCTCCAACCACAGCGCGCTGGCCTGTTGATCGGCCTCCAGCACCGGGTCGATCGGCCAGATCAGCACCGAACTCGCCGCTTGGGCCTGCCCCGCCGCCAACGCCAAAAACCCGCTCAAACTCGCTGCCCACCAACGCCGGGAAGCTGCAAACATAGGTCCCACTCCTTATGCCAATCGCCTTACCACGACAGCTGCACCTGCAGCGTATCGCTGTACGTCCCCCCAGGCTGATTACCCGGTAACTGCACTCGCCCATAAATCGGCAAGGTGATGTTGTTGGCGTTGCTGTAGGCCACCGCGACGGTCTGGCTGATACCCAGGCTCTGGCTCAGGCCAGCGTCCTGAAACAGTTGATAGGGGATCTGGGCGCTGCCACTATTGAGCTGCATGCGCCGTCCGCCACTGTTGTACAAGCCGCCATTCACGCTCATGTTCAGCGTCACGCCGGGCGTGCATTGCAGGGTCACCCCCCCCGTCAACGCCACCGACACGGTACTGGTGGACAACGCCGAATAGCTGCCAAACGCCAGGCTGCCGTAATTCGACACACCGCCGACCACCAGGCACCCCGGCGTGATCGTCGCACTGACCTGGAACGACTGGCTGGTCACTGCCGGCAACGTCAAGGGCAATCCCCAGCCCACGAGTACCAACAGCGCCGCACACCCCAGCCGGTTCATGGCACTTAAAACGTCAGCGTGACGGAAATCGTATCGGTGTAAGTGCCCGCCGGCAGACCCGCTTTACCTGGAGACTTGCCGTAGATGTTCACCGCCTGCGCTGCCCCGGTACTGGCCGCTAGGTTGATGGTGCCGGAGTTGGCCAGGATCTGTGTATGGGCCGAGTCGGTGTAGATATCGTAAGGCGCAAAGTGACCTGCACCGTCGGCCAGGGCGCGAGTACCGCCCGTAGACTTGCCGTCATTGACCCCGGACGTCACCGTGAAGACTGGCGTGGTGCCGGCCGAACACTGGATCGACAACGCCGCACCACCACCGCCCAGCACTTGGGCATCGGCCTCGGTGTACAAGCTGTTGGTGGTACCGAAGTTCAACGCACCAAAGTTCAGGCCCGTGGTGCCGCCCACACCGTTCACCAGGCAACTGTTCGTCAATATCAAGGTGGAACTGATCTGCCCGGTCACGGTGGTCGCCGCGTTCAGGCTCGACGCCATCGCCAGGCCCAGTGCGCAAACGCCTATTCGCGATACAAGTACATGCATGATAGTCATCCTCATGATTTACCAATCCAGAGTCACCGTCAGGGTGTCTGTGTAGATGCCGGCCGGTAAGGCCCTGGTATTCGCCACCACTGAGCCGAATACCGGAATTGGTATCTGTGTGCCCCTGGTCACGACGAAATTGCGCTGCTGGCCGATGCTGTAAGCGCTCTGCCCCAGCGGGTCGGCCGAGAGCCGATACGGTATGGTCTGGCGACCGTTGCTCAAGCGCCGGGTGGTGCCGTCGCCGTGGGCGCCGCCGTCGATGGTCACCGTGAAGCTGCTGACAACCGACGGGTTGCACGACACCGACAGCGGCGCCTTGTCGCCGTCGGTAACGCCTGCACCCAATGTGTTGTTCCAGGTCGGGCCTTGGCTGCCAAAGTCCAGCAGGGCCGTGCCACCCGTGGGGCTGACCGGCGCGCTGTCGACGCCTTTGCTCACCTCGCAACTGGCGGTGATTACCAGCCGTGCATGGATTTGCCCACTGACGGCCGCCTGCGCGTCATCCGCCAGCAATAACAGGCCGCCCATGGCCACCAGGGCCAGGCACCGGCTCACCATGTGACGGTGACCTTGAGCAGGTCGCTATAGCGACCAACGGCGGGAATCTCTTTGAGCGGCTCGATGCGGCCGTACAGCGGCAGGTCAACGCTGCCGGTGTCCGGCACGCGACCGCTGAGCGGCTCATTCACCGGCAACGGAATGCGGCGCGCGGCATCGGCGTAGAGACGGTAGGGAATGGGTTTGGTGGACGGTGCCGAAGCGGCGAGGTAACGCACATCGCCCGTGCCGCCATGCAGGCCGCCGTCGACGCGCACTTGGTAAGGGGTGTCGGGGTTGCATTCCAGCCGCGGCTGACGCTGGCTGATCAGGGCCGCACTCAGGGGGCCGGCCGGGTCATCCAGACGCGGGCCGCTGCCAAAATCCAGTACGCCAAGCTGCTCGATGCCAGCGCTGCGGGTGGTGCCCACCAGCTGGCAGCCCCGCTGCACGTCGATCCGCACCTCCACCTGGAGTTGCGCACCGTAACCCGTGCTGCAGAACATCGCGCCCATGACTGCCAATACCGCTCGTCCCTTCACTGCCCCAAATCCTTATACAGGGGTGACTGCTGTGTATGAGGTTAGTCACTCAGGGGGAAACTGCCAGTCTGGGCGGGTTCAGCGCTGCGCCATGCCTTTTCGAGATAGCTGGCAGCGCCCTTCTCTATTGGTCAAATCGTGGCGGGCACCCTAAAGTGGGCGACCCTCGAAATACAGAGTGACCTGCATTGGCCGTGCTTTCCCTAATCCGGCGCCTGCTCGGCAAACCCACCGAAGCCTTGGGCACATCGCCGATCCCGGCGTTCTTCCAGGCCAAGGCCGAGCAACAGGGCTACACCCTCAGCGACGGCCAGACCCGGGCAATTGCCGCCCTGGCCCGCGAAACCGGGCACCTGCTCGCTGGCCAGCCTACCCGCAGCCTGTACCTGCACGGCCCGGTGGGGCGTGGCAAAAGCTGGCTGCTGGACGGTTTTTTCCAGGCCCTGCCGATTGCCGAGAAACAGCGCGTGCACTTCCACGCTTTCTTTGCCCAATTGCACCGGGGCATGTTCAAGCACCAGGCCGATGAAGATGCCTTGGGCGTCACCCTGGATGAGCTGCTGGCGGGCTGTCGCGTACTGTGTTTCGACGAGTTCCATGTCCACGACATCGGCGACGCGATGCTCATCAGCCGCTTATTCAAGGCGTTGTTCCAGCGCGGCATACTGGTATTGGTGACATCCAACTACGCGCCCGAAGGGTTGTTGCCCAACCCGCTGTATCACCAGCGGTTCAAGCCGGTGATCGACCTGATCGCCGCGCGCATGGAAGTGTTGGAGGTCAGCTCGCCGCAAGACTTTCGCAGCCTGCCCCAGGCCCACGCGCAGCAGCGCTTCACCAGCGGCCACTACGTATGGCCCGGCAGCGTCGAGCAGCGTGAGGCCCTCGGACTGCCCGCCGCCGATTGCCCGCCACAACCCTTGCCCGTCGGCACCCGCCAGCTGACCTGCCGCAGCCGCCAGGGGCGCACCATCGCCTTTACCTTCAATGACCTGTGCGAGCAGCTCACCGCCGTGATGGATTACCTGCTGCTGTGCCAGGACTTTGACCACTGGATCATCGACGGGCTGCCGCAACTGGCTGACAGCCCGATCGCCGTGCAGCAGCGCTTCATCAACCTGGTCGACGTGCTCTACGACCAGGACAAGCGCCTGACCCTGATCGGCCGACAGCCCTTGGTGGAATCGCTGGAGGGCCAGGCCATCGACCTGGCTCGCACCGCCAGCCGCCTGGGCCAATTGCAATCGGTGAGCCCGCAACACTCGCCCGACCCGGTATCATGAGCGCCATTTACACCCTCTTGCCGAGTGATCGCGCCGTTCATGAATACCTTCGCCCAACTCAAGGCCGGCCAACTGGCCGGCATCAAACGCCTGGACCTGTCCTGCGGGCTGACTGAATTCCCGCCGGAGATCTTCGAACTGGCCGACTCGCTGGAAATCCTCAACCTTACGGGCAACGCCCTGAGCCGCCTGCCCGACGACCTGCACCGCCTCACGCACCTGCGCGTGCTGTTCTGCTCGGACAACGCCTTTACCGAACTGCCGGAGTGCCTGGGCCAGTGCGCCAACTTGAGCATGATCGGCTTCAAGGCCAACGGGATCGCTCACGTGCCCGCCGCTGCGTTGCCGCCGTTGTTGCGCTGGCTGATCCTCACCGATAACCACATCAGCGAACTGCCTGACGAACTGGGCGAGCGGCCCTTGCTGCAAAAACTGATGCTGGCCGGCAACCGGCTGACGGCGCTGCCCCGGAGCCTGGTCAACTGCAAGAACCTGGAACTGCTGCGCATCGCTTCCAACCGCTTTACCCAGTTGCCACAGTGGCTGTTGACCCTGCCAAGCCTGACCTGGCTGGCGTACGCGGGCAACCCGGTGGAGATGGCGGTGGACGTGTCGGCCGACGACGCGACGCCGGATATCGCCTGGTCAGAACTGGAACTGGCCGAGGTGCTGGGTGAAGGGGCTTCGGGCGTTATCCGCAAAGCGCTGTGGAAGCCTGCCGCCAAGCCGGTCGCGGTCAAGCTGTACAAAGGCACGATCACCAGCGATGGCTCGCCCCTGCACGAAATGCAGGCCTGCATCGCGGCCGGGCTGCACCCGAACCTGATCAAGGTCGAAGGCCGTGTGGTCGGCCATCCGGACGACGGGGCTGCACTGGTCATGGACCTGATCGACCCAAGCTACCGCAACCTCGCGGCCCTGCCGAGCCTGGCGTCGTGCACTCGCGACATCTATGAGCCGGGTACTCGCTTCAGCCTCGAAGTAGCGCTGCGCATGGCGCGGGGGATTGCTTCGGTGGCGGCCCATCTGCACCGGCACGGCATTACCCACGGCGATCTCTACGGCCATAACATCCTGTGGAATGAAGCCGGTGATTGCCTGCTGGGGGATTTTGGCGCGGCGTCGTTCCATGCCACGGCGGATACCGAGCAAACCCGCGCATTGCAGCGGATCGAGGTCAGGGCGTTCGGGGTGTTGCTGGGGGAATTGTTGGAGCGGGTGGAGACGGGGTCGGTCGATCAAGCGTTGATCGCGTTGCAGCAACGCTGCTGCCAACCCGACGTGCTGGCGCGGCCGGGTTTCAACGAAATCGAAACGACGCTGCAAACCTTGTAGGAGCCCGGCTTGCCGGCGATGGCGATCTTGAGGACGCCATCGCCGGCAAGCCGGGCTCCTACAGGGTGGGGGTATCAGACAAAGAGTTGGTCTGATCAGCCTGCCAGGCCGACGAACATGTCCTGCACGTCGTCATGGTTGTCCAGGCCTTCGAGGAAGGCTTCGACTTCGGCCATCTGCTCGTCGGTCAAACCGCTCACCGGGTTCTTGGAGATGTAGCCCAACTTGGCCGACAGCACGGTAAAGCCCTGCTCCGGCAGCGCTTTCTGCACGGCGTCGAGGTCAGTGGTCTCGGTGATGAACAGGGTGGTGCCCTCTTCTTCACCGTCTTCGAAATCCTGGGCGCCGGCTTCGATGGCGGCCATTTCCGGGTCGGCGTCCGGGGTGTCCGGCGAGGCTTCGATCAGGCCGACGTGGTTGAAGTCCCAGGCCACGGAGCCGGACGCGCCGAGTTGGCCCTTACGGAAGGCCACGCGGATTTCCGCCACGGTGCGGTTGATGTTGTCGGTCACACACTCAACGATCAGCGGCACCTGGTGCGGAGCAAACCCTTCGTAGGTCACGCGGTGGTACTGCACGGTTTCACCCAGCAGGCCGGCGCCTTTCTTGATGGCGCGGTCCAGGGTTTCCTTGGGCATCGAGGCCTTCTTGGCCTGCTCCACCACCAGACGCAGGTGGGCGTTGGTGGCGGTGTCGGCGCCGTTGCGGGCGGCGATGGTGATTTCTTTCACCAGCTTGCCGAAGATCTTGCCCTTGGCATTGGCTGCCGCTTCTTTATGTTTGACTTTCCACTGTGCGCCCATGACTCACTCTCTTTTCGTCCATCGCGCCCAAACGTCTACTGGCCGGCGCTTTGGGGGCAGAGTTTATAGCGCAAAAACCCATCGTTCCACCAAAAACCGTCAGGGCGCCAGCTCGAAAAACGCCTGGATCAGACGCAACGATCGACGCCGCTCCATGCAGCCCAGCATGTGCCGGTTCACCAGCCCCTCGCCCTGCAGCGCAACCGCACGCACCCTCGGGTCCTGACTGACCTCCATCGACGACACCACCCCCACCCCCAGCTCGGCGGCGACGGCTTCGGTCACCGCTTCACGGCTGTCCAGCTCCAGCAACACCTTGGGCTGCACCGTGGCCGCCAGGCAGGCATTGTCGAAAGTGCGCCGGGTGATGGAGCTGGGTTCACGCAGCACCATGATCACCTCGTTCAACTGCTCCAGGCGAATGCCCGCCTTTTCGACCGTCCACGGGTGCCCGGCCGGCACCAGGGCGCAGATCCGCGACTCGCTCAACGGCTGCAGGTGCAAGCCAGTGCGCGGTTCCACTTCGGTGAGCACCGCCACATCGGCATGCTCGGACAACAGCGCCGCCAGGGTTTCCTGGGCATTGCCCAGGCGCAGGTTGACGGTGATGCCGGGGTAGCGCGCACGCAGGCTGGCGATCATCGGCATCACCAGGTGCGGGCCATCGGCGGCCACTTCCAGGCGCCCGGTGAGCAGTTGTCGGTTGGCCTCCAGCAGCGTCTGTGCCTCGTCCACCAACCCAAAGATCGCCCGGGTGATGGCCGCCAGGCGCGTGCCCTCCTCGGTCAACTCCACGCGCCGCGCGGTGCGGCGCAACAGCGGGATCTGGTAGTACTCCTCCAGGGCCTTGATATGCCCGGTCACCGCCGGCTGGCTGATAAACAGCCGCGCGGCGGCACGGGTAAAGCTGCCCTCGCGGGCCACGGCATCGAATGCACGCAATTGGAACAGGTTCATAGCTATCGGCCTCACTGATAGCTCGCATAACAACAAACAATTTGATTGATAACAAGCCAAACTGCAATTTAGGCGCCGTAGATTCAACCCCCGATGCTTTGCGAGGACTTGAGATGACCACTGCCGCGCCGATCCTGCTGACTCCCGGCCCCCTGACCACCTCGAACCGCACACGCCAGGCGATGATGGTGGACTGGGGTTCATGGGACGACCGTTTCAACGCGCTCACCGCCAGCGTCTGCGCCCAACTACTGGCGATTCTTCACGCCGAAGCCAGCCACCATTGCGTGCCGTTGCAGGGCAGCGGCACCTTCGCCGTCGAAGCGGCCATCGGCACCCTCGTACCGCGCAACGGCAAGGTGCTGGTGCTGATCAATGGCGCCTACGGCAAACGCCTGGCGAAGATCTGCGAAGTGCTCGGTCGCGACTTCAGCACCTTTGAAACCGCCGAAGACGAACCCACCACCGCCGCCGACGTCGAGCGCCTGTTGCTCGCCGACCACAGCATCACCCACGTTGCGCTGATCCACTGCGAAACCAGCACGGGCATCCTCAACCCGCTGCCGGAAATCGCCCAGGTCGTGAAACAGCACGGCAAGCGCTTGATCATCGACGCCATGAGTTCCTTCGGCGCACTCGCCATCGACGCCCGCCACGTGCCGTTCGACGCCTTGATCGCCGCCTCGGGCAAGTGCCTGGAAGGTGTGCCGGGCATGGGTTTTGTCTTCGCCGACAAGCAGGCGCTGGCCGTCGCCGAGGGCAACTGTCACTCCCTGGCGATGGACCTGTTCGACCAACACGCGTACATGGCCAAGACCGGTCAGTGGCGCTTTACCCCGCCGACCCACGTGGTCGCGGCCCTGCACGAAGCCTTGCTGCAATACCACGAAGAAGGCGACCTGCCCGCTCGGCACCAGCGGTATGCGAGAAACTGCCAGGCGTTGCTGGACGGCATGGCCGCGCTGGGCTTGCGCAGCTTCCTGCCGGCCGCAATCCAGGCGCCGATCATCGTCACCTTCCACGCCCCCAAAGACCCGCGTTATCAGTTCAAGGACTTCTACGAACGGGTCAAGGCCAAGGGTTTCATCCTTTACCCAGGCAAGTTGACCCAGGTTGAGACCTTCCGCGTGGGCTGCATCGGGCATGTGGATGCAGACGGGATGCGGGCTGCCGTGACGGCGATCACGCAAGCACTGCAAGACATGAACGTGCTCGAACCTGTAGGGGCCGGCTTGCCGGCGATCACAGGCGACGCGGTCTCTCTGTAAAACCTCATTTTCGTTCATCGCTGGCAAGCCAGCTCCTACAGGATTTGTGTATGAACTATCAGAACCCCAACACCCTACAGGCCGTCATCCTTGACTGGGCCGGCACCGTGGTCGACTTCGGTTCGTTCGCGCCCACCCAGATCTTTGTCGAAGCCTTCGCCGAGTTCGGCGTGCAGGTCTCTATCGAAGAAGCCCGTGGCCCGATGGGCATGGGTAAGTGGGACCACATCCGCACGCTCTGCGATCAGCCGCAGGTTGCCGAGCGCTACCGACAAGCGTTTGGCCGCACGCCGACCGACGATGATGTGACCGCCATCTACCAGCGCTTCATGCCGCTGCAGATCGAGAAGATCGCCGAACACTCGGCCCTGATCCCCGGCGCCCTGGACACCATTGCGCGCCTACGGGTGCAAGGCATCAAGGTGGGTAGCTGCTCCGGCTACCCGAAGCAAGTGATGGACAAGGTCGTCGCCCTGGCCGCCACCAACGGCTACATCGCCGACCATGTGGTGGCTACCGACGAAGTGCCCAACGGTCGCCCTTGGCCGGCCCAGGCACTGGCCAACGTGATTGCCCTGGGCATCGATGATGTGGCGGCGTGCGTCAAGGTTGACGACACCGTGCCAGGCATTCTCGAAGGTCGCCGCGCCGGCATGTGGACCGTGGCCCTGACCTGCTCCGGCAACGCCCTGGGCCTGACTTACGAGCAGTTCCGTGCCTTGGATGCGGCCACCCTGGCCAGCGAGCGCAAGCGCATCGAAGCGCTGTTCGAAGGCTCGCGCCCGCATTACCTGATCGACACCCTCAACGACTTGCCGGCGATCATCACCGATATCAACAAGCGCCTGGCCCGCGGTGAAATGCCGCAAAGCCACTGATAGAGGTCAAAACAACGGCATTCACGCCAGGCAAACCGCTCAAAACCGGCATACAGTTAAAGAACTCCGCCGCCCTAGAGCGGAGGTTTGCCCTGATGAGTGAGGAACCCAGCGATGCCGTGGAAAAACTCCGATACGCGCTACAGCACCATGTCGATCGCGTTGCACTGGTTGATGGTGGTGCTGCTGGCGGTGGTCTACGCCTGCATTGAGTTACGCGGCCAATTCCCCAAAGGCAGTGGCGGGCGAACGTTGATCGTCGAGATGCACTTCATGTTCGGCCTCACGGTGTTTGTACTGGTGTGGCTACGCCTGTTTGCCCGCAGCCTGGGCGTTGCGCCGAAGATCGTACCGGCACCGCCACAATGGCAGAGCTTATTGGCCACCCTGATGCATTTTGCGCTGTATGCCTTGATGATCGGCATGCCGATTGCCGGCTGGCTGATCGTCAGCGCCGAGGGGCATTCGGTGATGTTCTATGGCATAGAGTTGCCACCGCTGATCGCCGAGAACAAGGCCCTGGCCAAGCAGATCGAAGGCTGGCACGTGCTCTTCGGCAAGATCGGCTACTGGCTGATCGGGCTGCATGCCCTGGCGGGTATCTTTCATCATTATGTGCTGCGCGATAACACTGCCTTGAGAATGATGCCAGGTGGGAGCGGGCTTGCTCGCGAAGGCAGCGGAACAACCACCAAAACAGTTGACTGATAGACCGCATTCGCGAGCAAGCCCGCTCCCACAGGGGATCTGCGCTAGGCTGCAAAGCCCCGGCGGCCTTGCAGGCCACCGGTGTGCACGAAGATCAGGCGGGTGCCGGGGCTGAAGCGACCGGCTTCGATCTGTTGCTTCAACGCCAACAACGCCTTGCCAGTGTAGAGCGGCTCCAGCGGCAGGCCGCAGGCGCGTTCGGTGGCGTCGATGAAGTCGAGCAGCAGCGGGTCGACCTTGGCAAAGCCTCCTCGGCTGGCGTCCAGCAGTTCATAACCACCCCGCACGATGGCGTCGACATTCTGTGCGACACCATGATCATCGGGCACGGCCATGGCGCCGTATACCGGGTGCGCGCCGGCCTCCGCCAGTGCCAACCCCGCCAACGTGGTGCCGGTACCCGCCGCCAGCCACCAGGCGTCGTAATCGTCCCAGCCGAGCGCCGCCAACTGACCGCGCACCTGCTCAACCAACACCGCGCACCCCGCTGCACCCGCCTGCCCACCGCCGCCTTCGGGCACGGGGTGAAAATCCGGGTACTGCTCCTGCCAAGGCGCCCAGAAACCCGGCGCATGGCGCGCGCGATAACCGCCATAACCGAGCCAATGCAGTTGCATGCCGAACGTTTTGAGGTCGAGAACCGTGGGGGTGTCTTGCGGGTGGCCGCGCAGCAGGCCGACGGTGGGGAACCCAAAGCGTTTCCCCGCCGCCGCCACGGCGTGCAGATGATTGGAGTAAGCGCCGCCCAGGCTGATAAGGCCCCTGGCGGCTTGCGCCTGGGCCAGGTGCCCGGTGAGCTTGAACCACTTGTTGCCGCTGATCAGCGGGTCGATACGATCCAGGCGCAGCACCGCCAACTCGACACCTTTCAGCCAGTCCAACGGCAAAGGTTCAAGGGGTGCCTGGGGAAGCCAATCGAACGGGCCCATCGGCAAATATCTGCATGAAAAAAGGGACGGTAGTCTAACACCGTCCCTTTTCCGCTTTTACAGCTCGGCGGCGAGGCGCGAGCCCTGGTTGATGGCGCGCTTGGCGTCCAGCTCGGCGGCCACGTCGGCACCGCCGATCAGGTGCACGTTCTGCCCGGCGGCAACCAGGCCGTCCTGCAGTTCGCGCAACGGGTCCTGGCCGGCGCAGATGATGATGTTGTCCACCGCCAGCACCTGGGGCTCGCCCTCGGCACCGATGCGGATGTGCAGGCCTTCGTCGTCGATCTTCAGGTATTCGACACTGTTGAGCATCTGCACCTGTTTGTTCTTCAAACCGGTGCGATGAATCCAGCCGGTGGTCTTGCCCAGGCCGTCGCCCACCTTGGAGGTCTTGCGTTGCAACAGGAACACTTCACGCGCCGGCGCATGGGGCTGCGGCTTGATGCCGGCCACGCCGCCACGGGCTTGCAGCTGAGTGTCGATGCCCCACTCTTTCCAGAACGCGTCACGGTCCAGGCTGGTGGACACACCTTGGTGCACGAGGAATTCCGACACGTCAAAACCGATACCGCCAGCACCGATCACGGCCACGCGCTTGCCCACGGGCTTGCGCTCCAGGATCACGTCCAGGTAGCTCAGCACCTTGGCGTTCTCGATACCCGGGATCGCTGGCGTGCGCGGGGCAATACCGGTGGCCAGGATAATTTCGTCATAGCCGCCGGCCGCCAATTGCGCCACATCCACGCGGGTGTTGAGGCACAGCTCGACGTGGGTGGTCTGCAACTTGCGTTTGAAGTACCGCAGGGTTTCAAAGAACTCTTCCTTGCCCGGCACGCGCTTGGCGATGTTGAACTGGCCGCCGATTTCGCTGGCCGAATCGAACAACGTCACTTGGTGACCGCGCTCCGCCGCTACCGTGGCTGCCGCCAAGCCCGCAGGCCCAGCGCCGACCACCGCGATTTTCTTGATCTGCTTGACCGGCAGGTAGTTCAGCTCGGTTTCGTAGCACGCCCTCGGGTTGACCAGGCAAGTGGTCAGCTTGCCGCCGAAGGTGTGGTCCAGGCAGGCCTGGTTGCAGCCGATGCACGTGTTGATTTCATCGGCACGTCCGGCCGCCGCCTTGTTGACGAACTCCGGGTCGGCGAGGAACGGCCGCGCCATGGACACCATGTCGGCGTCGCCCTCGGCCAGGATCTGCTCGGCGATTTCCGGGGTGTTGATGCGGTTGGTGGTGATCAACGGGATCTGCACCGCACCGCGCAACTTGGCGGTGACTTTGCTGAACGCGCCACGCGGCACCTTGGTGGCGATGGTCGGGATTCGCGCTTCGTGCCAGCCGATACCGGTGTTGATGATCGTCGCGCCCGCGCCCTCGATGGCCTTGGCCAACTGCACAATCTCTTCCCAGGTGCTGCCACCTTCCACCAGGTCGAGCATCGACAGGCGGAAAATGATGATGAAGTTCGGGCCCACGGCCTCGCGCACACGGCGCACGATTTCCACCGCCAGGCGCATGCGGTTTTCGTAGCTGCCGCCCCAACGGTCGGTGCGATGGTTGGTGTGGGCGGCGAGGAACTGGTTAATGAAGTAGCCTTCGGAGCCCATGATCTCGACGCCGTCGTACTCGGCCACCTGGGCCAGCAACGAGCAGGTGACGAAATCCTGGATCTGCTTCTCGATGCCCTCCTCGTCCAGCTCCTTGGGCTTGAACGGGTTGATCGGCGCCTGGATCGCGCTCGGCGCCACCTGCTTGGGGCTATAGGCATAACGGCCGGCGTGGAGGATCTGCATGCAGATCTTGCCGCCCGCCTCGTGCACCGCTTGGGTCACGATCTTGTGCTTCTGTGCTTCTTCGTCGGTGGTGAGCTTGGCCGCACCGGCGTACACACCGCCTTCATCGTTCGGGCCAATGCCACCGGTGACCATCAGGCCGACACCGCCACGGGCGCGCTCGGCAAAGTAGGCGGCCATGCGCTCGAAACCACCGGGTTTTTCTTCCAGGCCGGTGTGCATCGAGCCCATCAGGGTACGGTTGCGCAGGGTGGTGAAACCCAGGTCCAACGGGGCCAGCAGGTGCGGGTAGGCAGCAGCGGTCATGGTACAGCTCCACAACGGATCATCACGGGACGTGACAGGCTCGAATGGCCTGCCATCGGTTTATGTCCCACAGACTAAGAGGCGCTGGACGACGGCTCAATGACCGAAACTCACAAGTTATTGATCCAAATGCACAGCGCCCCTTGGCAAGCCCCGCCATGGGCCCTACCCTAGTCGGCGAACCCTATACACGGTCTGTTGTCTGTTGCCCCATGCGTAAACTTCTTGCCTTCACCGTCACCATGGCCCTGGTTGCCGCCGTCGCCGCGTATCTGGTCTGGACCCAGGAGCGCCCCGTGGCGCATTACCTGTCGGACCTGCGCATTACCCTGGCCGTGAATGAAGGCCTGCCGGCCGATCGGGGCAACTTGCTGGGCATCCAGCCGGAACTGTTCCCGGCCGACTACCAGAGCCTGGAACGCCTGCACCTGAAGCTCGCGGCCTATCTGCAAAAGGCCCGGGACCAGGGGTTGATCAATCAGAAAACCATCGTGGTGCTGCCCGAACACATCGGCACCTGGCTGATGCTCAGCGGCGAGAAAAACGAGCTGTACCAGGCCACCCACCTTAAAGATGCAATGAACTGGCTGTCGGCCAGCAACCCGTTCCTGTTTGCCCGTGCCTGGATCGGCGCCACCGGCGATAACCGCACCGACGACGCCTACCTGCGCATGAAAGCCAAGGGCATGGCCCGTGATTACCAAACGTTGTTCGGTGGCCTGGCCAAGGAATTTGGCGTGACCCTGGTGGCGGGCTCCATCGCCCTGCCCAACCCGAGCGTTCAAGACGGCCAACTGCATGTCGGCCATGGCGCGCTGTACAACGCCAGCCTGGTGTTCGGTACCGACGGCCTGCCCGTTGGCCAGCCGCAGCGCCAGTTCTACCCGATCTACGATGAGCGCGGGTTTATCGAACCGGGAGATGAAAACATCGTCAGCGTGGTGGATACCCCGGCCGGTCGCCTGGGCGTGTTGATTGGCAGCGACAGCTGGTACCCGGACAACTACCGCAAACTCAATGAGCAAGGCGCACAATTGGTGGCAGTGCCGGCGTTCGTCACCGGCCGCGACACCTGGGATCGCCCTTGGCGCGGCTTTAAAAGTGTCTCGACGCCGACTGAAATCAGCCTCAAGCCCGAAGAACTCAGCGAAGGCGAAGCGTGGCGCCGCCTGACCCTGATCAGCCAACAGCCGGTCAGCCAAGCCACCGCCGGCATGAGCGTGTTCCTGCGCGGGCAGTTCTGGGATTTGGGCACTGCCGGCCACAGCTTCCTCAGCAGCAACGGGCAAGTCACCGCCGACAGCGGCACCCGTGGCGCACGCTTGTTGAATATCTGGTTGTGACACCGTGAAGCCCGTACGCCTGGGGGATCTGTCGGTCGGCTTCGTGCAAGCGCTGGCCGATGCCATCCACAGCCATGGCCTGGACCCGCAACCGCTGCTGCTGCAATACGGCCTTGACCCGGCGCGTCTCGCCGAAGCGGGTGCGCGTTTGTCGATCCCGCGCTACATGCGCCTGGGTCACGCGGCTATCCAGCTCACTGGCGCGCCCAGCCTGGGCTTGCGCATGGGCCAGCTCAGCCGCCTGAGCCAGGCCGGCCTCGCGGGCGTGACGGCCGCCCAGGCGCCCAACGTGCGGGAAGCGGCGCGCACCCTGACCCGTTTCGAAGCGTTGTACGGTTCCAACTATCGCGGGCAGTCGAGCTTTCATGAGGACGCCGAAGGCGCCTGGCTGCGCTTCTATTCCATCAGCCCCTACAACGCCTACAACCGCTTCGTGGTGGACTCGATCATCGCCGGCTGGCTGCACCAATTGTCGAGCCTGGCCCAGCAGCCAGTGCAGGCACAGCGCATTGATATCGAGTTCGAAGCGCCGGACTACAGCGAAGACTACAGCGTGCTGGGCGATGGCCCGTTGCACTTTGGCGCCGAGGCCAACCAACTGCGCCTCAGCCAGCACACCCTGGCCCTGCGCAACCCTCAGCACTGCCCCAGTACCTGGCAGATGCTGCTGCAATTGTGTGAACGGGAGTTGGAGCAGTTGACCCGCACCCGCAGCCTGCGCGAGCGCATTACCCGGTTGCTCGGGCCGATGCTCAATGGCGGCCGGGAACCCGACCTGGAAGAAGTGGCGGCACGCTTGAAGCTGCCAACCTGGACGCTGCGCCGCAAACTGGCCGAAGAAGGCACTCAGTTTCGCGCGATTCTCAACGATACCCGCCGCGATTTGGCCATGACCTACATTCGCGACACGGAACTGGCGTTCGGCGAGATCGCCTACTTGCTCGGTTTTGCCTCGGCCCAGGCATTTCAACGGGCGTTCAGGCGGTGGAACAACCAGACCCCAGGGGAATTTCGCCGCAGTCAGCGGCATTCCGCCTGAAGTCGGTCTTACAGCTCGGTAGCGTCGTCGGCTGGATCCAGTGGATCCATTTCAAACGCGTGGTACTCCAGCAGCTCTTCTTGGTAATCGTCCATGGTGGACTCCTTTTCAGGTTGAAAGCGGTTGCAGATAAATGACCTGCAAACCCAGCCTAAAGTGCCGTGATGACGAAAAAATGTCGACGCCATGACGTTCCTGCACTTGCAGAATAAACGTAGCAGCGTTGCGACGATTTAGCACCTCGGATTTGAGCGACTTTTGCAATCATTGCAATTGCAATCATATGGATATTTCCATTAGGGTATGGCTTTCGCCATCAGGGGGCTCGACCCATGCCCGCTTCAACCGCGCTTTCCGCGCTGCTCTGCATCGATGCATTGAAGGCTGCCGGGCAGTCGCGCCGCTCACCGCTGTCTACCGTCATGGCGATGGCCAATACGTTGGAGTCCAGCCGTCATGCCTGGGTGATTCGCGGCCAGTCACACTCTCGCCGTGCGAACAGCTGGCCGGTTTGGTTCGGACGCAACACCGCGGAAAAACCGCTGTTGTACCTGCACAGTGCCGCGTCTTCTGCGCAGTTGTGTGCACTCTCGGACCAGACGGCGCGGCGTGGCATCCTGTGCAACAGCATCGAGAACCAATCCTCGACCTGGCCCAAAGGCGCACAACCTTCACTGCCGTTGTGGCTCGCTACCCATCCCCACTGCACCCCGTATGACCCGGCTTGCGCAGAAGAAGCCCGCGCGATTGTGCTGGAAGGTTTGCGCCGGCTGTATGTCGACGGCATGCCCGGTTTTTATTACCTGACGCTGCATGACCATGAGAACCCCATGCCGCTCAATACCCAGCAGCGCAAGCACGCACTCAAGGGGATGTACCGGATCACGCCTGACGGCCCGGCCGACGTGCGACTGCTCGGCGCCGGCCGGGCGCTGGAAGCAGTGCTGCACGCTGCGCAATTGCTGGAACAGGATTGGAATATTTCAGCTCAGGTGTGGAGCTGCCCCAGCTATACCCGCCTGGCCCGTGAAGCGGCGGCGGCCGAACGATGGAACCGGCTGCATCCCACAGCGCCCAGGCAGAGCAGCCACTTACGTGATTGCCTGGAAGGCAGCACAGCCCCAGTGATTGCCGTGACCGGCTACCCGCAGGCGATTGTCGATCAGTTGGGCGGGCATGTGAGTGCCAGGTTTGTCGCACTGGGTGCGGGGACGGTGCAGGCGTCGGCGCCGAGCCGGTATTGGATCGTGGTGTCGGCGCTCAAAGCGCTGGCGGATGAAGGGTGTATTGATCTTCAGCAGGTGGAAACAGCGATGGCCCTGTACCCACTCGAATGAACTGGAATGCGGTTAATTGTGGGAGCTGGCTTGCCTGCGATAGCGGTGCATCAGCCAAGAATGTATTGACTAACAGTCCGCTATCGCAGGCAAGCCAGCTCCCACAATGGATCTCCACAGAGGTCAGGGTTTGCGTCGGCTGCGGGGCTGTATACCCGCCTCCATCGCCAATCCCGCCGTGCGCTCCAGGGTGTCGGCAAACAATTGGCGCTGCTCCGGCTCGATCTGCGAGAGGAACAGTTCATCCACTGTGCTTTCGTAGATCTTCCACATCTTTTTGCGCAACACCCGGCCCGCGTCGGTGATCGAGGCAAACGCCGCACGGCCATCACCCTCGGAACGCGAACGCACCACCAGGCCGTCCTTTTCCAGGCGGTCTACCAACCGGGTCAGGTTGTAGCGCTCGATCGCCAGCACATCGGCCAACTCGTGCATGCGGCGGGTGCCGTCGGGGCCGCTTTCCAGGCCCCACAAGGCGTCATACCAGGCATAGGGCGGCAGGTCCGCCTCGGCCAGGCGGCGTTCAATTTCACGGATGACCGTCCTGTGGGCCCTGACAAAACGGAACCAGACATCAGGCTCTTTCGACGACATGCAACACCATCCGGGGGTTTTCAAGAAGGTTGCAATAGTACCTCATCCCACGCTAGATTCTGGCATGTAGTTGCAATTGCAATTACTTTTGCAGCGCTCCCACAAAGAGCCTGCCGCTTGAAATCTGCCTACCCTGGAGCCGCACATGACCACGAATCACGCAGTAAGACCGGACAACGATCCGCAGGAAACCCGCGAATGGCTGGAGTCCATCGAATCGGTGCTGTCCACCGAAGGCCGCCCCCGCGCGCACTACCTGATTGATCAGTTGCTGGATTTCGACGTAGCGCGGCATGGCGACTTCCACGGGCGGGTGACCACACCCTACGTCAACACCCTCCCGCTCGAACGCCAGCTGCCCTACCCCGGTAACCTGTCCATCGAACGCCGTACCAACGCGTTTATCCGCTGGAACGCCATGGCCATGGTGCTGCGCGCCGGCAAACACTCAGGCGTGGGTGGGCATATCGCGACCTACGCGTCAGCCGCCGTGCTGTACGACGTAGGTTTTGACCATTTCTTCCGTGGCCGCACTGACACGTTCGACGGCGACCTGGTGTACATCCAGGGCCACTCATCCCCAGGCATTTACGGTCGCGCCTACCTCGAGGGCCGCATCAGCGAAGTCCAACTGGACAACTTCCGCCGCGAAGCCAGTGGCGATGGCTTGTCGTCCTACCCTCACCCTCGGCTGATGCCGGACTTCTGGCAATTCCCCACTGTGTCCATGGGCCTGGGGCCGATCACCGCGGCCTACCAGGCGCGCTTTATGCGCTACCTGGAACTGCGCGCACTCAAGCAGCACCAAGGGCGCAAGGTGTGGGCCTTCCTCGGTGATGGTGAAATGGACCAGCCGGAATCCCTGGCCGCCATCTCCCTGGCCGGGCGCGAGAAGCTCGACAACCTGATCTTCGTGGTCAACTGCAACCTGCAACGCCTGGACGGCCCCGTGCGCGGCAATGCCAAGGTGATCCAGGAGTTCGAAAGCCTGTACCGCGCCGCCGGCTGGAATGTGATCAAGGTGATCTGGGGCGGCGGTTGGGATGCGCTGCTGGAAAAGGACAAGAGCGGCCTGCTGCGCCAGCGCATGATGGAGTGCGTCGACGGCGATTATCAGAACTACAAATCGCAGAACGGCGCCTACGTACGCGAACATTTCTTCGGCAAGTACCCGGAGTTGCTGGCACTGGTCGCCGATATGTCCGACGACGATATCTGGAAGCTCTCACGGGGCGGGCATGATCCGGACAAGGTCTACAACGCCTACGCGGCCGCCATGCGCCACAAAGGCCAGCCGACGGTGATCCTGGCGAAGACGGTCAAGGGCTTCGGCATGGGCGAAGCCGGCGAAGGCCAAAACATCAACCACCAGCTCAAGAAGATGGGCGCCGACGCCGTCAGGGCCTTTCGCGATCGCTTCGACCTGGACGTGGCGGACGACCAGCTCGACCAGATCCCCTACCTCAAGCCAGCGCCCGACAGCGAAGAGGCGCGCTACTTCGCGGCACGCCGCCAGGCGTTGGGCGGCTACGTACCGGCGCGTCACAGCGCGGTCGAGCCGTTGCAGATTCCCGAGCTGAGCGCTTTCGCCACCCAGCTCAAGGACACCGGCGAGCGCGCGATCTCCACCACCATGGCGTTTGTGCGCATCCTCGGCACCCTGCTCAAGGACCCGAACCTGGGCAAGCTGATCGTGCCCATCGTGCCGGACGAATCGCGCACCTTCGGCATGGAAAGCCTGTTCCGCCAGATCGGCATCCATTCTGCCGTCGGCCAGCTCTACACCCCACAAGACGCCGGGCAACTGAGCTACTACAAAGAGAGCAAAGACGGACAGATCATGCAGGAAGGCCTGAATGAGTCGGGTGCCATTTCTTCCTGGATTGCGGCCAGTACGTCCTACAGCAACCACGGCCTGATGACCGTGCCGTTCTACATTTTCTATTCGATGTTCGGCTTCCAACGAGTCGGCGACCTGGCCTGGGCGGCCGGCGATGCACGGGCCCGTGGCTTCCTGCTGGGCGCCACGGCCGGGCGTACCACGCTGATGGGCGAAGGCTTGCAGCATGACGACGGCCACAGCCATATCCTGTCGTCGGTGATTCCCTGCTGCGTGTCCTATGACCCGACCTTTGCCTACGAGCTGGCGGTGATCATTCGCGAAGGCATGCGGCGCATGTATGTCGAGCAGGAGGACATTTACTACTACATCACCCTGCTCAACGAGAACTACCCACACCCGGCCATGCCCGAAGGTGTCGAGGAAGGGATTCTCAAGGGTATGTACCGGCTAACGGCCAGCGAACAGCCACAGGTGCAGTTGATGGGCAGCGGTTCGATTCTGCGGGAGGTGATCGCCGCCGCCGAATTGCTCGATAAGGATTTTGCCGTACGCAGCAACGTGTGGAGTGTGACCAGCCTCACCGAGTTACGCCGTGACGGGCACCAGGTGGAACGCTGGAACCTGCTGCATCCAGAAAGCGAGCCGCGCGTGAGTTATGTGGAGCAGTGCCTGGCCGACCAGGCTGGGCCGGTGGTGGTGGCGACTGACTACATGAAGTTGTTCGCCGACCAGATTCGCCCATTCGTCAGCGGCCGCCGGTTTGTGGCGCTGGGCACCGACGGTTTCGGGCAATCGGACACCCGGGAAACCTTGCGTGCGTTCTTTGAAGTGGACCGGCACTTCATCGTGCTGGCGGCGCTGAAGGCCCTGGCGGATGACGGCGTGATCGGCCGCGAGAAGGTCGGTGAAGCCATCAGCCGCTACGGGATCGACGTCGACAAGGCCGACCCCGTAGCGGTCTGAGTTATTGCGCAGGCGTTGGCAGGGGCGGAATCGCTTCTGTCGGCGCCGGCAGGCTTGGGTTGGTCGGCGCGGGTGCCGGTGCAGGCTCTTCGTGGGGCACAACCGGTGCCGGCTCGGCAGGCGGTACCACCGGCTCGGACGCGGCCGGCGCGGCCGGTTCTTCCTTCGGCGCCTCGACCTTCTCGGCAACCGGGGCAGCCTTGGGCTCTGGTACACCCAAGTCAGCCTTGGGCTTCTCGGGAATATGTTCGGCCTGCTTCACTTCCTGCGGCAGGAACACATCCACCAGGGCGAAGTAACGCTCGTAGAACTTCGGCGCGGAGACGGTCTCGCTCGCCACTTTCACCATGGAGTCATCGGTGGAGCCGATCGGCATCGACACCGACCCCAACACACCGACGCCCAGGCTCGCGGAGTTGTTGACCTTCTTCAGGGCATAGCGGTCCTGCAAGGCGTTGGCAAACATCGTCGAGTGATTGTTGCCCTTGCCATCATTGGCGCACACCACGTTGAAGCTGATCTGCATGTGGGTTTCGCCGGTTTGCTGGAAGCTCTTGTTACCCACCACCAACTTCGGATCGCTGCTGGTGATGATGTAACCCTGGCTCAACAACGCACGCCGCGCCGCCTCACAGGCAGCCGCATCGCTGACCGGGTAATCACGGGAGAACGTGCCGGAGTCGTCGAAATTCTCATGTTCATAAATAGCGGTCTTGGGTGACGAGCAGCCCGCGGCGCCCGCCAGCACCAGCGCCAACCCGAGGTTACGCAAGTGAAATGATGTCGACATCGAAAATCCTGAGAAAAACAGTCCGGGCGGTATTGTGCAACAGAACGAGGCCTTGGCGCGCGGATTCCTGTCGGTAAAACGTCACAGACCTACGCACCGGTGCCTGCAGGAAAAAGCCCTGCGCACATATGATCAATAAACACGCGCAGTTTGACCGAGGCATGACGGCTGGAGGGCCAGAGCATCCAGAAACTGCCGCGATGCTCCAGGTAATCGTCCAGTACCCGCTGCAAGCGCCCGTCGGCCACGGCCTGCTTGACCATGTAGTCCGGCAGGCAGGCGATGCCCAAGCCTTCGTGTACGACATGGTTGAGTGACTCGATGGTGGTGCTGACCAACGGCGTGCGCAACACCGGTTCGGCGGCGCCGGGGTCGAGCCGCAAGGGCCAGGGCTCCAGTTTGCCCGTCGCGCAGAACTTGTGGCGCAAGCAGGCATGGCGGTTCAAATCCTGGGGCTGCTGCGGCGTGCCGTACTCGCGAAAGTAGGCCGGGGTACCCACCAGCACCAGTTGGTAATGCCCCAGATGACGGGCCATCAGTCGGGAGTCTTCGGGCTTGCCGGTGCGAATCACCGCGTCGAACCCTTCCTCGATCACGTCCACCATGCGGTCAGAGAAATCCACATCCAGTTCGATCTCCGGATAGGCGCGCATGAAGTCACTGAGTACCGGCATCAACAGGCCGCGCACTTGCGGCACGCTGATGCGCAATTTGCCACGGGGCGTGGCGCTGGCCTCGGTGAGCTCGCGCTCGGCAGCCTCGACTTCAGCCAGGATACGCCGCGAGCGCTCCAGAAACAGCGCACCTTCCCCGGTCAGGGTGATGCTGCGCGTACTGCGGTGAAATAAATGCACGCCCAGGCGCTCTTCCATACGCGCGATGGTTTTGCCGATGGCCGAGGATGACACGCCCAGCACACGCCCGGCGACGGTAAAACTGCGAGTCTCGGCCACCTGCACGAAGACCGAAAGGCTGCCCAGACTGTCCATGACAGGTTCCTTGATGATTGCGGACACTAGCGTCCGATAAGTTCGGAACCTTAGCCTGTTTTTCCGCTGACCACAGCCCCCTACTCTGCCGCCTTGCCTTTTGCATGGATCGAGCGCGATGACCTCACTGACCGAATCTCCCGTGACCACCCAGCGGGACACATTGCCATTGGGTGGCCTGCTCGCTTTGGCAAGCGCCGGGTTTATCACCATCCTCACCGAAGCCATGCCTGCAGGGCTGCTGCCGCAGATGGGCGAAGGCCTCGGCGTGTCACCCGCGCTCGTCGGCCAACTGGTCACGCTGTATGCCCTTGGATCACTGCTGGCGGCCATCCCGTTGACACTGCTGACCCGAAGCTGGCGACGCCGGCCATTACTGCTCGTGGCAATCGGTGGCTTTGCACTGGTCAACAGCGTAACGGCCCTTTCCAGTCACTATGGGCTGACCCTGGTCGCACGCTTTTTTGCAGGTGTATTTGCCGGTCTGCTCTGGGCCCTGCTCGCCGGGTATGCCAGCCGAATGGTGGCGCCTCACCTGCAAGGCCGCGCAATCGCGGTGGCAATGCTCGGCGCCCCCTTGGCGCTGTCGCTGGGGGTGCCCGCCGGCACTTTCCTCGGTGCGGCCGTAGGTTGGCGCTTGAGTTTTGCAATCATGACCGGGCTCACGCTGGTGTTGCTGATCTGGGCGCGCCTGCAACTTCCGGACTTCGCTGGCGAGCAGGCGGGTAAACGCCTGGGGCTGCATCAGGTAGTGGCCTTGCCGGGTATTCGTCCGGTGTTGTGGGTGACCTTTACCTACGTGCTGGCCCACAACATTCTCTACACCTACATCGCCCCGCTGCTGGTGCCTGCGGGCATTGCCGCCGATGTCGACCGGGTGCTGCTGGTGTTCGGCCTCGCCGCGCTGTTGAGCATCTGGCTGGCCGGTGTGTTGATTGATCGATGGTTGCGCACATTGCTGCTGATCAGTTGCGCACTGTTTGGGCTGATTGCCTGGGTGCTGGCATTCTGGATCATGCAGCCGGTGGTCATCTACCTCGCCGTGGCCTTGTGGGGTCTGGCGTTCGGCGGGCTGCCGGCTTTGCTGCAAACAGCGCTGGCCAAGTCGGCCGGCGAGTCGGCGGATGCCGCGCAATCGATGCTGGTGACCGTGTGGAACCTGGGCATTGCAGGTGGCGGCTTAGCGGGTGGCGTGTTGCTCCAAGGCTGGGGCGTCGGGGCGTTTGCCTGGGCAGTGGTGCTGCTGATGCTACTGGCCTTTGCCGGCGCGCTAAAGACTGCGCCCCAGTAACTGGCCCGGCCACCCTTCCACGTCGAACGTTGAAAGCCGCTCATAGCCGCAGGATTCATAGAAGCGCACCAGATCGCCGCTCCCGCCGCCGTAGCAATCCACCCGCAAACGCTTCACGCCGGATGCGCGGGCGCGCTCATCGGCAAAGCCCATCAGTTGCCGACCGACGCCGCGCGCACGCTCATCGCGCGCGGCGATCAGCAAGCGCACATACAGCTCCGGCTCGGTTGCCGGTGGCGCATAAGGCATGGGCTCACCCAACACCAGTGCGGCAAGGATGCGGCCGTCGGGGGCTTCGACGACCCACGCATCCGGCATCGCACAGGCTTGCATGACTTGCTCGACGCGCCGAGGCGAAGCCGACCAGGGCTCAGTCCCCCATTGGGCGTCATTGCCCATGCCGACGAACCAGGTGATCACCCCATCAAACACCTGCAACACGGCGGGAACATCCGCCACCCTGGCGCGACGGATCAGCCCACCTTCTCTTCCTTGATCAAACACGCTTGAGACTCCTGGTTCGGCAATAGCGAATAGCCAGTCTAGCGCACATAAAAAAGCCCCCGGTCTTTTCAGGCCGGGGGCTTTTTGTTCAGGCGAGCATCAGAACTTCTTGATGTCAGCCTTGGCTTCCAACTGCTTGCGGTACGCCGCGAAGTCTTGCTGGCCAATACGGGAGGCGAGGAAGCGGCGGTATTGCGCTTTCTCTTCGTCCGTAGGAGCAGCCGCTTCGTTGACGCCGTTCAAGCGCACGATCACCAGGCTACCGTCAGCCAGGGTCACGGTGGTGAAGGTCGGCTTGTCCTTGGCCGCAGGCTTGGGCATGCGGAACAGGGCTTGCAGCACGGCCGGGTCAATCGCTTCCTGGTTGCGGGTAGCCGCTTCGGTCACCTTCCAGGCCTGGCCGTCGATCGGCTGGTTCAGCGGGGTCTTGCCATCACGCAGGCTGGTGATCAACTCGTCAGCATGGGCCTTGGCCGCCGCGCTGGCGCGCTCCTTGGTCATCTGGGTGCGGATCGCCGCAGAGACGCTTTCCAGCGGCAGTTGTGCTGGCTTCAAGTGCTCTTTGGCACGCAGCACGATGATGGTTTCCGGGTCCAGCTCGATAGCCGAACTGTTGGCACCCTCATCCAGCACTTCCGGGCTGAACGCTGCGGTCACCACGGCACGGTTGGCCGCAACACCTTCGCCACCTTCACGGCCAAAGGGCGCGGAGGTGTGCACAGTCAGTTTCAGGTCAGAAGCCGGCTGCGCCAGGTCGGAGGCTTCGAATGCCGCATCTTCCAATTGCTTGGTCGCTTCGACATAACGCTGTTCAACCTGCTGGGTCTTGAGCTCGCGGGTCAGCTTGTCTTTCAGGCTGGCGAACGTTGGCACTTGCGGTGCCTCAACGCCGAGCAACTTGATCAGGTGCCAACCGAAGGAGGTGCGCACCGGTGCCGACACCTGGTCCTTGTTCAAGGCGTACAGGGCGGTTTCGAAGTCCGGGTCGTAGACGCCAGGGCCGGCGAAACCGAGGTCACCGCCATTGTTGGCCGAACCCGGGTCCTGGGAGAACTCCTTGGCCAGGGCTTCGAACTTCTCACCCTTGGCCAGGCGCGCCTGGATCTCTTCGATCTTGGCCTTGGCTTGCGCCTCGGTGACCTTGTCGTTGACTTCAATCAGGATGTGCGCGGCACGACGCTGTTCAGCGAGGTTGGCGGTTTCTTTCTGATAAGCCGCTTGCAGTTCATCGTCCTTGACGGTGACCTGGTCGAAGAAGGAAGACTTCTTCAGCTCCAGATAGTCGATGACCACCTGGTCCGGGGTCATGAACTCTTTGGCGTGCTGGTCGTAGTAAGCCTTGACCTCATCGTCGGTGAGTTTCACCGCAGCAGGGTTGGCCTTGAGATTGACGGTGGCGAAATCGCGGGTCTGTTTTTCCAGACGGGCGAAGGCAAGCACTTCGGCGTCAGTCACAAAGCCACTGCCGGCGATGCCTGCGCGAACCTGACCGATCAGCATTTCCTGGGTCATCATCTGACGGAACTGCATACGGCTGTAGCCCAGCTGACGGATCACCTGGTCAAAGCGTTCGGCGTTGAACTTGCCGTCCACCTGGAATTCCGGAGTTTGCAGGATCACTTGGTCCAGTGCCGCTTCAGAGAAGCCGAACTTGGAATCCGCAGCGCCTTGCAGCAACAGCTTGCGATCGATCAGGCCCTTGAGGGCCGCGTCGCGCAGCAGCTTTTCGTCCAGCAGGGAAGCATCGAAATCCTTGCCCAGCTGTTGCATCAGCTGACGGCGTTGCATATCGACGGCACTGCTGAGTTCGGTCTGGGTGATTTCTTCACCGTTGACCTTGGCAACGTCCTGCTTGTTGTTGGTCGAAGCCTGGAAAATGGCCTCGATACCGGTGAACGCCATCAACGCGACGATGATCCCGATAATGGTCTTGGCAATCCAGCCTTGTGAATTGTCCCTGATATTCTGCAGCATGCGTCCCCCAGAAACGGTTGAACTTCAAAATTGGGCAACCGTGGAGCGTGGGTAGAGTCCGGATAGAAGAAAGGCGCATCCGAGGATGCGCCTTCTCGTAACTGGCGGAGCGGACGGGGGTTTGAACCCACACCCCCGGCGTGGCGACCCGATGGATACTTGGGTCAGCTGCCGCTCCGCTGCCAGGCCGGACGTTCGTCCAACCCGGGTAGGTAAGGCTTGAGCGAAGCTTAGTTAACGGCTTCTTTCAGGGCTTTACCGGCTTTGAAACCTGGTTTCTTGGCAGCAGCGATTTGCAGTGCTTTGCCAGTCTGTGGGTTACGGCCAGTGCGAGCTGGGCGGTCAGTCACAGAGAAAGTACCGAAGCCTACCAGTACCACGGAGTCGCCGGCCTTCAGAGCGCCAGTGACGGATTCGATTACTGCATCCAGCGCACGGCCAGCAGCAGCTTTCGGGATATCAGCGGATGCAGCGATAGCATCAATCAGTTCCGACTTGTTCACTCTAAGTCCCCTTATATATCTATTGAGTATGATTCTAAGTTTTTTGGTGAAAGCAAAAACCAGTGCTGAATGGCCTACAGACACTTAAGAGCCGCTTTATAACAAGGGCTCTAAAAAGCTGTCAAGGAAGCCACCAGGCTTAATCGCATTAATGCGTGCTAATTCTTTCCTTGGAATCAGACTCGCGTTTTTCGTCCTTCGCGACTATCTCCGGAGCCACATCCGGCAAGGGCTCCGGCGCGTATTGCAGCGCAATTTGCAGGACCTCGTCAATCCATTTAACCGGTTTAATCTGAAGATCCTGCTTGATGTTGTCAGGAATTTCCTTCAAGTCGCGAACATTCTCTTCCGGAATGATCACGGTCTTGATACCGCCCCGATGTGCAGCCAGCAATTTCTCTTTCAGACCACCGATCGCCAATACTTGGCCACGCAAGGTGATTTCACCGGTCATGGCCACGTCAGCGCGTACCGGAATGCCGGTCAATGCCGAGACCAGGGCCGTGCACATGCCTACGCCAGCGCTAGGGCCGTCTTTCGGGGTCGCCCCTTCCGGCATGTGGATGTGGGTGTCGTGCTTCTCGTGGAAGTCCAGGGGGATCCCCAGGCTCTTCGCGCGGCTGCGCACCACGGTCTGCGCGGCGGTAATGGATTCAACCATCACATCACCGAGGGAACCGGTCTTGATCAGTTGGCCTTTGCCAGGGATCACCGCCGCCTCGATGGTCAGCAATTCGCCGCCCACTTGGGTCCACGCCAGGCCAGTCACCTGCCCTACTTGATCCTGCTGCTCTGCCAAGCCGTAGCGGAATTTGCGCACGCCGAGGAAGTGTTCCAGCGAGTCGGCTGTCACCTTCACCGAGAAGCGTTTTTCCAGTGCGTGCTCTTTGACAGCCTTGCGGCAAATCTTCGCAATCTGGCGCTCCAGGCCCCGTACACCGGCCTCGCGGGTGTAGTAGCGCACGATGTCGCGGATGGTTTCGACCTCAAATTCAATCTCGCCTTTTTTCAGGCCATTGGCTGAAATCTGCTTGGGCGCGAGGTATTTGACGGCAATGTTGATCTTCTCGTCTTCGGTGTAGCCCGGCAGACGAATCACCTCCATCCGATCCAGCAGTGCTGGCGGGATGTTCATGGAGTTGGAGGTGCACAGGAACATCACGTCGGACAGGTCGTAGTCGACTTCCAGGTAATGGTCGTTGAAATTGTGGTTCTGCTCAGGATCGAGCACTTCCAGCAACGCCGACGCCGGATCGCCGCGCATGTCGCTGCCCATCTTGTCGATTTCATCGAGCAGGAACAGCGGGTTGCGCACGCCGACCTTTGTCATCTTTTGAATCAATCTTCCTGGCATCGAACCGATGTAAGTACGGCGATGGCCACGAATTTCCGCTTCATCACGCACACCGCCAAGGGCCATGCGCACGAATTTGCGGTTGGTGGCGTTGGCAATGGACTCGGCCAGGGAGGTTTTACCCACACCAGGCGGACCCACCAGGCACAACACCGGGCCACGAATCTTCTTCACGCGCTTTTGCACGGCGAGGTATTCGAGGATGCGTTCTTTGACTTCTTCAAGGCCGTAGTGATCGGCGTCGAGGATGTCCTCGGCACGCGCAAGGTCCAGGCGCACCTTGGTCTGGGCCTTCCACGGCACCTGCACCAGCCAGTCGATGTAGGAGCGCACCACGGTGGCTTCGGCCGACATCGGCGACATTTGTTTGAGCTTGTTCAGCTCGGCGGTGGCTTTGGTCAGGGCGTCTTTTGGCAGGCCTGCGGCATCGATGCGCTTTTTCAGCTCTTCGATTTCGTTGTGGCCTTCCTCGCTATCGCCGAGTTCCTTCTGAATGGCCTTCATCTGCTCATTCAGGTAGTACTCGCGCTGGCTGCGCTCCATTTGTTTCTTCACGCGACCACGGATGCGCTTCTCAACCTGCAGCAGGTCGATTTCCGCATCCAGCAAGGCCAGCACGTGCTCGACACGGGCCGACAGGTCAATGATCTCGAGGATGTCTTGCTTCTGCTCGATCTTCAGCGCCATGTGCGCAGCCATGGTGTCGACCAGGCGGCTTGGCTCATCGATGCTGTTGAGGGAAGACAGGACTTCAGCCGGGACTTTCTTGCCCAACTGCACATACTGCTCGAACTGCGAGAGCAGGCTGCGAACAAACACTTCGGATTCGCGCTCAGGGGCTTCGACTTCGTCGATCAGCGCCACTTCGGCGCGCAGGTGGCCATCCACCTCCATGAAACGCTCTACCGCACCACGCTGCTCGCCTTCTACCAGGACCTTGACGGTGCCATCAGGCAGCTTGAGCAATTGCAAGACAGTGGCAATGGTGCCGACGCGATACAGGGCGTCTTCGCCTGGATCATCATCAGCAGGATTTTTCTGGGCCAACAGCAGGATCTGCTTGTCGCCCGTCATCGCGGCCTCGAGGGCTTCGATAGACTTCTCGCGCCCCACGAACAGCGGGATAACCATGTGCGGATAGACGACGACATCACGCAACGGCAGGAGAGGCAATTCGATGGTGGTCTTCATGATTTCGCCTCTATGACAGATGAAAAATAAGCTTGAAACCAAGATGGGGGCTGCATGCAAAAAAAACAAGCGCAATGCCAGCAGTTAAACGCATGAATACACGCGAATTAAAAACCGCCCCAAAAAACAAGGGGCCCCGAAAGGCCCCTTGCTTGCTCTGCGACTGCAAAACGCTTACGCGTCTGGCGCAGCCTTGGCAGTCGGCTCACTGTTTTCGTAGATATACAGTGGCTTGGACTTGCCTTCTATAACGCTTTCGTCGATCACCACTTTACTCACCTCGGACTGCGAGGGGATTTCGTACATGGTGTCGAGCAACACGCCTTCGAGGATCGAACGCAGGCCACGTGCACCGGTCTTGCGCTCCAGCGCCCGCTTGGCAACGGACTTGAGGGCATCGGTGCGGAACTCGAGGTCCACGCCTTCCATCTCGAACAGCTTGGCGTATTGCTTGGTCAGGGCGTTTTTCGGCTCGGTGAGGATCTGGATCAAAGCCGCCTCATCCAACTCGTCCAACGTGGCCAGGACTGGCAGACGGCCAACGAACTCCGGGATCAGACCGAACTTGACCAGATCGTCAGGCTCGACTTCACGCAGGGACTCGCCCACCTTCTTGCCTTCTTCCTTGCTGCGCACTTCGGCACTGAAGCCGATGCCACCACGGGTGGAGCGCTGCTGGATAACTTTTTCCAGACCCGAGAACGCACCGCCACAGATGAACAGGATGTTGCGCGTATCAACCTGAAGGAATTCCTGCTGCGGGTGCTTGCGGCCACCTTGAGGCGGTACGGAAGCGACCGTGCCTTCGATCAGTTTCAACAGGGCTTGCTGCACGCCTTCACCGGAAACGTCCCGGGTGATCGACGGATTGTCGGACTTGCGCGAGATCTTGTCGATCTCGTCGATGTAGACAATACCCATCTGGGCCTTCTCTACGTCGTAGTCGCACTTCTGCAGCAGTTTCTGAATGATGTTCTCGACGTCCTCACCCACGTAGCCAGCCTCGGTGAGGGTGGTGGCGTCGGCGATGGTGAACGGAACGTTCAGCAGGCGAGCGAGGGTTTCTGCAAGCAGGGTTTTACCCGAGCCTGTAGGACCGATCAGCAAGATGTTGCTCTTGCCGAGTTCAACTTCGTCGCCTTTCTTGTCACGCTGGTTCAGACGCTTGTAGTGGTTGTATACCGCTACGGCCAGAACCTTCTTTGCACGCTCTTGACCGATGACATACTGGTCAAGGATGCCGCTGATTTCTTTAGGCGAAGGCAATTTATGCGCACTGCTCTCGGCCTGGGCTTCCTGCACCTCCTCGCGGATGATGTCATTGCACAGGTCGACGCACTCGTCGCAGATAAACACCGAGGGGCCGGCAATCAATTTGCGTACTTCATGCTGGCTTTTGCCGCAGAAGGAGCAATAGAGCAGCTTGCCGTTGTCCTCGCCGTTGCGGGTGTCAGTCATTCGTTCGATCCAAATCCGATAGGCTTGCAACACAAGATGAAGGCTTATGCGGGCTTTTTCAAGCCCGCCAGTGGTCGGACATGCCGACCAGCCCTATTTTGAGCGGCTTATATTAAGCGGGGCGCTTGTCGATCACTGCGTCGATCAACCCGTATTCACGAGCCGCTTCGGCACTCATGAAGTTGTCGCGGTTGGTGTCGCGCTCGATTTCTTCCAGGGTGCGCCCGCTGTGCTTGGCCATCAGCGTGTTGAGACGCTCGCGGATGAACAGGATTTCCTTGGCGTGGATTTCGATGTCTGACGCCTGGCCCTGGAAACCGCCCAGTGGCTGGTGAATCATCACGCGCGAGTTAGGCAGGCAGAAACGCTTGCCCTCGGCACCTGCGGTCAGCAGGAATGCGCCCATGCTGCAGGCCTGGCCGATGCAGGTGGTCGACACGTTCGGCTTGATGAACTGCATGGTGTCGTAGATCGACATGCCTGCAGTGACCGAACCGCCTGGGGAGTTGATGTAGAGATGGATGTCCTTGTCCGGGTTTTCGGCTTCAAGGAACAGCAGTTGCGCACAGATCAGGTTGGCCATGTAGTCCTCTACGGGGCCCACCAGAAAGATCACTCGCTCCTTGAGCAGGCGCGAGTAGATGTCGTAGGCGCGTTCGCCACGAGCGGACTGCTCTACAACCATCGGGACCAGGCCGCCAGCGGCCTGGATATCAGAGTTCTGCTGAATATAGGAATTACGGAACATGCTCTGCAGTTACTCCCAAATAGTCATGTCTTGAAAACGCATAAGCCAGCGCGAGGCTGGCTTATGGTTGAATTTCCAACGAGTTGGACAATCAGTCGGCTTGTGCTGCTTCCGCCGGTTTGACTGCTTCTTCGTAAGAGACCGCTTTATCGGTCACCTTAGCCTTCTGCAGAACAGTATCCACAACTTGTTCTTCCAGCACAACCGAACGTACTTCGTTCAGTTGCTGGTCGTTCTTGTAGTACCAAGCCACGACCTGCTCAGGCTCCTGGTAGGCCGAAGCCATTTCCTGGATCATTTCGCGAACGCGATCTTCGTCAGGCTTGAGGTCGAACTGCTTGACCACTTCAGCCACGACCAGACCCAGCACAACACGGCGCTTGGCTTGCTCTTCGAACAGCTCGGCCGGCAGTTGGTCTGGCTTGATGTTGCCACCAAACTGCTGAACCGCTTGAACGCGCAGGCGATCCACTTCGTTGGACAGCAGAGCCTTAGGCACTTCGATCGGGTTGGCAGCCAGCAGACCGTCCATAACCTGGTTCTTGACCTTGGACTTGATGGCCTGACGCAGCTCGCGCTCCATGTTCTTGCGAACTTCGGTGCGGAAGCCTTCGATACCGGTTTCCTTGATGCCGAATTGAGCGAAGAACTCTTCGTTCAGCTCAGGCAGCTTAGGCTCGGAAACGCTGTTGACGGTCACGGTGAACTCAGCAACTTTGCCCGCCAGGTCCAGGTTCTGGTAGTCAGCCGGGAAAGTCAGGTTCAGAACGCGCTCTTCGCCGGCTTTAGCGCCAACCAGGCCGTCTTCGAAGCCAGGGATCATGCGGTTGGAACCCAGCACCAGCTGAGTGCCCTTGGCGGAGCCGCCAGCGAATGCTTCGCCGTCAACCTTGCCAACGAAATCGATGTTCAGCTGGTCTTCGTTCTGGGCTGCACGGTCGGCCACTTCGAAACGGGTGTTCTGCTTGCGCAGGATTTCCAGCATGTTGTCCAGGTCCGAATCAGCCACGTCAGCGCTCAGGCGCTCTACGGCAATACCTTCGAAACCGGCAACTTCGAACTCTGGGAACACTTCGAATACGGCAACGTATTCCAGGTCCTTGCCAGCTTCCAGGGATTTAGGCTCGATCGAAGGCGAGCCAGCCGGGTTCAGCTTTTGCTCGACAACGGCTTCGTAGAAGGAAGCCTGGATCACGTCACCAATCGCTTCCTGGCGCGCATCGGCACCGAAACGGCGCTTGATTTCGGTCATTGGCACTTTGCCTGGACGGAAACCAGCGATCTTGGCCTTTTGGGCAGTCTGCTGCAGACGCTTGTTGACCGCAGTCTCAATACGCTCTGCCGGAACGGTGATGCTCAGGCGGCGCTCGATGGCAGTAGTATTTTCAACAGAAACTTGCATGGATATTCCTCGTTGCACAGACGTTAGCCGGCCGTTTCCGACCCCAGAATCAAGGGCATGCATTCTAGTGGGTCAAACTCAAGAAGTCACCCTACTGAAAACGGGTAGAAAAACAGCAGGCCATTTATAGGTTCAAGTGCACGCATGCACCTCATCCCGTTAGCAAATACAGCTCATCACGCCAGGGCTCTGCGTCAGCCCTTCTATATATAGAAGAGCCTGGGAGCGCGCCCCTGGCCACTGGACTTGCGAGCAAGGCCAGCGGGTACGGCGACAGCATCGAGACACACAAATACGACGAAACGCCCTACCCTGAAAACTCGAAACACTTAAACAAAAACGGCACAGCCCCGTTTCCAGGTACTGTGCCGTCTTCGCTATTAAATAGCTGTACTGATCCGGAAATAGCCCTGAATCAGTTCCACACGCTCAAAACCGGCAACGATTCTAACGCCAAGGCATTGAGAATGCTTGTTTTTTTCTGTGCGTCAAGAACCGGCCGAGGCCTGATACTGATCAACCGCCGCAAACACCCGAATTCGCGCGCGATGCAACAGCACCCGGGCATTGGAGAGGCTCACGCCAAGCAACTCGGCAATCTCTTCAAGCTCAAGCCCAACACGCTCACGCAACACCAAGGCAGCGCTCTGAGATGCCGAAAGCGCCTGCAACGCATGCTCGATACACACCCGCAACTCTTCCTCACTCGCCAGAGCCTCGGGCGTGTCCTCGTGCCACCCGCCAGGCGGGGGCGCCCATTGCCCGTCGACCGCACCAAAACGCTCATCGAGCAGCCCATCATCGACAAACATTTCACGACGAGTTTGACCGTAACGACCTTTCGCTTTGTTGGCTGTGATGGTCAGCACCCAGGTCTTGAGGCTGGAGCGCCCCTGAAAACCACTCAAGCCCCGAACAACAGCCAGCCAGGCGTCCTGCACCACATCATCCACATGCCGATGCCCCGCAATAGCAGACGCCACCGCTCGCATGGCGCCCTGATGCGCATTGACCAAGTCGCAATAGGCAGACTGCTCACCCTGCAAAAGGCGATCCAGCAACTGCGCCTCCCCCATCACGTGCTGATGCTCATCCTGCTGGAGTGCCAACATATCCAGATCCTCGACGATAACTTCCGATGAGGACCCAGACCCACGCAAGGCCATCCTCGCCCATACATACGTGGCGCAGCATTTTCCGGATGCAAAAAAAAGCGCCAGATCATAGATCTGGCGCTTTTCTGAATATGGGGTGGACGAAGGGGATCGAACCCTCGACAACGGGAGTCACAATCCCGTGCTCTACCAACTGAGCTACGCCCACCATCTTGCATCAACAAAGAACTCGAACATCTTCCTTGTCTGGCCTCACCCTGCCCGAAGGCCTGGTAAAGCTTAATTGGTGCGGATGAAGAGACTCGAACTCTTACGCCTCGCGGCGCTGGAACCTAAATCCAGTGTGTCTACCAATTCCACCACATCCGCGCTTGAAGCTCTTAAAGCAAAGGCGCCAGATGTTTAATCTGGCGCCTTTCGAAATATGGGGTGGACGATGGGGATCGAACCCACGACAACAGGAGTCACAATCCTGTGCTCTACCAACTGAGCTACGCCCACCATATTGCGCTACTTGTGCCAAAGCTGCCTAATGGCGCACCCGGCAGGACTCGAACCTGCGACCATCCGCTTAGAAGGCGGATGCTCTATCCAGCTGAGCTACGGGCGCCTTATTAATCTGTACTCTTGGAGGATTACAAACTAAGTGCTTCCAGCCTTACAGAACAACAATTCTGCTCGACCTTCTTGACCAGTGCTAGGCTGTGCCCGACAAGTGCGACGAATAGTATAGAGGGCCTGGAAACCCGTCAAATCTTTTTTGAAAAAAATTCATTTTATTTAAGGGGTTAGGGCAATTTGCTGACCAAGCGCCTTTGCCCTCACGTCCTGGCATGCGAGAATGCGCGCACTTTTCTTCCCCCTCTCGATGGTTAATCACGCGTAATGACTGCACAACTTATCGACGGCAAATCAATCGCCGCCAGCCTGCGCCAGCAGATCGCCAAACGCGTCAACGAGCGTAGCCAGCAAGGCCTGCGTACGCCCGGCCTCGCGGTGATCCTGGTCGGCAGCGATCCTGCCTCTCAGGTTTATGTCTCGCACAAGCGTAAAGACTGTGAAGAGGTCGGCTTTATCTCCAAGGCCTACGACTTGCCTTCCGAGACCACCCAACAGGCCCTCACCGACCTGATCGACGGCCTCAACGATGACCCGGCCATCGACGGCATCCTGCTGCAACTGCCGCTGCCGGAACACCTGGACGCCTCCAAACTGCTGGAGCGCATTCGCCCCGACAAAGACGTGGACGGTTTCCACCCTTATAACGTCGGTCGCCTGGCCCAGCGTATCCCGCTGCTGCGCCCGTGCACCCCGAAAGGCATCATGACCCTGCTGGAAAGCACCGGTGTCGACCTCTACGGTCTCGACGCCGTCGTGGTCGGTGCTTCCAATATCGTTGGTCGCCCAATGGCCATGGAGCTGCTGCTGGCCGGCTGCACCGTGACCGTCACCCACCGCTTCACCAAGGACCTGGCAGGCCACGTCGGCCGCGCCGACCTGGTGGTCGTTGCCGCCGGCAAGCCGGGCCTGGTCAAGGGCGAGTGGATCAAGGAAGGCGCCATCGTGATCGACGTGGGCATCAACCGCCAGGAAGACGGCAAGCTGGTTGGCGATGTGGTGTACGAAACCGCCCTGCCCCGTGCCGGCTGGATCACGCCGGTACCCGGCGGCGTTGGCCCGATGACCCGTGCCTGCCTGCTGGAAAACACCCTGTATGCCGCAGAGACCCTGCACGGTTAATAACCAGGCGTACTGAAAAAGCCCTGCCTTATCGCAGGGCTTTTTATTGTCCGCAGGAAACCCTGTTTTTTCTTAGTTTTTAAGAACTTTCGTCCGGTTCTAGAAGAACATTCGACAGTTTCTGATCCATACTCCTAAAATGTAACGGCATTTATCAAAAACCCGTTTCCGAACGGTATTTCCTTACTTTTTTAGCGAGTTCATCCGCGTGAAAATTCGTCTCTCTCTCGTCAGCCTATTTTTTGCGTTTACAGGCACCTTTGCACACGCCGCCGAAACCACCCTGGCGCCGCGTGATACCTCCAAACTGCAAATCGCCTCCGGCAGCGCCATGCTGGTGGATTTGCAGACCAACAAGGTCATTTACTCCAGTAACCCGGACGTGGTGGTGCCCATCGCGTCGGTGAGCAAATTGATGACGGGCCTGGTGGTGCTTGAAGCCAAGCAAAACATGGATGAGTACATCGATATCAACATCAAGGACACGCCGGAAATGAAAGGCGTGTTCTCCCGCGTGAAAATCGGCAGCGAAATGCCGCGCAAGGAAATGCTGCTGATCGCCCTGATGTCCTCGGAAAACCGCGCCGCTGCCAGCCTTGCCCACCACTACCCGGGCGGCTACCCGGCGTTTATTGCGGCGATGAACGCCAAAGCCAAGGCACTGGGCATGACCAGCACACACTATGTAGAGCCCACCGGCCTGTCGATCCACAACGTATCCACCGCCCGTGACCTGAGCAAATTGCTGGCCGCTGCGCGCCACTACCCGCTGTTGAGCCAGCTGAGCACCACCAAGGAAAAAACCGTGTCGTTCCGCAAACCCAACTACACCTTGGGTTTCTCCAACACCGACCACTTGATCAACCGCGCCAACTGGGACATCAAGCTGACCAAGACCGGTTTCACCAACCAGGCCGGCCACTGCCTGGTGCTGGTGACCAGCATGGGTAACCGCCCGGTGTCGCTGGTAATCCTGGATGCTTTCGGCAAGTTCACCCACTTCGCCGATGCCGGCCGCATCCGCAACTGGGTCGAGACCGGCAAGAGCGGCTCGGTGCCTGACGTAGCATTGCGCTACAAGGCCGACAAAAACCTGAAGAACCGTCCTAACGCCGCGGAAGTGCGCCGCTAAACACGCCACCTCCCTGTGTGAGCAGGCTTGTGTGGGAGCTGGCTTGCCTGCGATGCAGACACCAAGGTGTTTCAGTTACACCGCGGTGATGCTATCGCAGGCAAGCCAGCTCCCACATGCCCACACTGGCCTTTAGAGGCTGGCCGTTACTTTCTTTCCGCCAACACCTTAAGTGCCTGCGCCGCCGCCTGCTCCTGCCCAGCCTGCGCCGTCGCATTGGCCGCATCGCGCCAACGCTGTGCCTCCACATTGGCCGGCAACTGGCTTGGGCGCTGGGTCAAAATCCCCCAGTTACCCGCACTCTTCCACGCCGATTCAAAGTCGCTGAAGCTCATCAACAGCCGCCGGTCCATACCCGATCGCAGCAGCACCGTGCTCTTCTGCTGGTTGAACCCCACCACCACGACGTAGCGCGTCCCCGACCAAAAGCTTGAATTGATCCGCGCCATCACCGGGTAACCCGCCGCCACCTGTGCCAGCACCGCCGTCAGCTTGGCATCCACCGGGTACACCATCAGCCCGTACTCGCGCGCCAGCACCTGCATGTTGCGCTCAAGGTCCGCCTCGCCACCCGGCAAGTGCAGGGGTTTATCCAGCAGCCCGGGTGTCATGACAATGCCTTGTTGCGACAGCATGCTGGCTAAAGCCGAAGGGCCGCTCTGATAGGCCTCGCTGCGAAAGGTTGGCACGCCATTGAGTTCGACACGTTCCGGCAGGCCCGCCAGTTTCGAAGGATGCCCGGAACAGGCGCCTAACCCCAGCGCGCAGGCCAGCAACAAGGATGTTTGAAGGTTCGACCGTAACCGCAATTTTCTACTCGCTTGATCAGCTTCCGGTAAGGGCCTTGATCATAGGGCGCCGAGCCACGCCGGTATAGCCCAAGCCCTTAGTAAAACGCGCGGGATAGAGCAAAGAAGTTGGAAGGACTCGACCATTGGTCAATAGCGGGCAACCGCCAGGTGACTAGACTGTCCATTGAGAAGACTGTGTGTGCCCCGCAGGGGGCGAAAGGAGGCCCGAATGAGCCTTGCAACAACGATTTTTATGTTGATCTGCGGTTGGCTGGCGGTTGCCGGCGCCATGTTGTGGGGGGTCATGCGCGTGACCCGTCGGCACCATCACCCCCACGTCAAACCGGCTGCACCGACCAAGCCCCATAAGGCTGCGGTGCACCACGCCTAGCCAGGCATGCAACTGAAGTCCTGCGTCGCGGCCACTTCCTTGCCGTGCCCATCCTTGAGGGAGGCGCGCACGGTGGTGCCGAGGCTGGATTCCACCAGGGTGTAGTGCTCGCCCGCCTTGAAGTTCTTGTAGTCGACCCGACCCTGGCAGTCCTGCTGGTTGTCGTCGCCTGGCTCTTCTTCGAACAGCGTCACGTCCAGGCGGTGCTCGCCCGGGGTCACTTCAAAAAAGCGCCCGTCATCCACGCGCTTGCCATCCACGCGCTCGGCCATCAGGTCATTCGGCGCTTCTTCCTTCAGACCAATCCAGGCTTCGCTCGGGTCAGCCTTGGGAAGGGGGCCGGCGCACGCCGACAACAACAGGACAGCACCCAGGGCGGGAATCAACAACAACGGTTTAAGTAACATGGCAAGGCTCCAAAAGGACATCGATAAACACGGTGGACGGCACTCAACTGTGTCGCGTCCGATGGGTTACAAGCTTGAGGAGCCACCCTTTGTAGAACAAATGAATACATATGAAACGATCTTCAGCCCTTAACTAAATGTTCCTTCACCTCGCTGAAAGGCGCGTGTTAGGTGGGTCGGGCAAGACTGCCGGGGTTTGCAATCCTGCTCCAATGGAGGTTCACGCATGCTCGGGCTGGTAAAGACCGCACTGCAAAAGCCGTACACGTTTATCGTGTTGGCCATATTCATCTGCATCATCGGGCCGATGGCGGCCCTGCGAACCCCTACGGATGTTTTCCCCGATATCGGCATCCCCGTGGTCGCCGTGGTCTGGCAGTACAACGGCCTGTCGCCGGACGCCATGGCCGGTCGGGTGATCTACACCTACGAACGCTCCCTGAGCACCACCGTCAACGACATCGAACACATCGAATCGCAATCGCTGCCCGGCATGGGCATCGTCAAGATCTTTTTCCAACCGGGCGTGGACATCCGCACCGCCAACGCCCAAGTGACGGCCGTTTCACAAACCGTCCTCAAGCAAATGCCACCGGGCATCACGCCACCGCTGATCCTCAACTACAGCGCTTCCACGGTGCCGATCCTGCAACTGGCGTTCTCCAGCCCCAGCCTCTCGGAGGCCAAGATCCGCGACCTGGTGCAGAACAACATCCGCCTGCCCCTGAGCGCCCTGCCCGGCCTGGCCATGCCCACGCCAATGGGCGGCAAGCAACGCCAGATCACGCTGGACCTCGACCCGCAGGCGCTCGCGGCCAAAGGTTTGTCGGCCCAGGACGTGGGCAACGCGCTCGCGCTGCAGAACCAGATCATCCCGGTGGGCACCGCCAAGCTCGGCCCCAACGAATACACAATCCTGCTCAACAACAGCCCCAAGGCGATCGATGAACTCAACGACCTGCCGATCAAGACCGTCGACGGTGCGCTGATCACCATCGGCCAGGTGGCCCACGTGCGTGACGGCTCACCACCGCAGACCAACATCGTGCGCGTCGACGGCCACCGCGCCGTGCTGATGCCGGCGCTGAAAAACGGCAGCATCTCCACCCTGTCGATCATCGACGGCATCCGCCAGATGCTGCCGCGCATCAACGAAACCCTGCCACCGTCGCTGAAGACCTCACTGCTGGGTGACGCCTCGGTGTTCGTCAAAGAGTCGGTGGGCAGCGTGGCCCAGGAAGGCATCATCGCCGCCCTGCTGACCAGTGCGATGATCCTGCTGTTCCTCGGCAGCTGGCGGTCGACGCTGATCATCGCCGCCTCGATTCCCCTGGCCGTGCTCTCGGCCATCGCCCTGCTGGCCGCCACAGGGCAAACCCTCAACGTCATGACCCTGGGTGGGCTGGCGTTGGCGGTGGGGATTCTGGTGGACGACGCCACGGTGACCATCGAAAACATCAACTGGCACCTGGAACAAGGCAAGGCGGTGAAAACCGCGATCCTCGACGGCGCCGCGCAAATCGTCGGCCCGGCGTTTGTCTCGCTGCTGTGCATCTGCATCGTGTTCGTGCCGATGTTCCTGCTGCAAGGCATCGCCGGCTACCTGTTCCGGCCGATGGCCCTGGCGGTGATCTTTGCCATGGCCAGCTCGTTCATCCTGTCGCGCACGCTGGTGCCGACCCTGGCGATGTTCCTGCTCAAGCCCCATGTGCCGGAGCAAGGGCCGGGGCATCACCCGGAAGATGAGTTCATCAACCATCACGAGGGCGAGCAGCACACCAAACCGCGCAATGCCGTGCTGCAAGCGGTGCTGAATTTCCAGCAGGGTTTCGAGCGCCACTTCTCGAATATCCGCGACACCTACCACGGTCTGCTGACCTTGGCGCTGGACCATCGCAAGCGCTTCATCGTCGGGTTCCTGGCCTGCGTACTCGCCTCGTTCCTGTTGCTGCCAAGCCTGGGCCAGGACTTCTTCCCGGCCACCGACGCCGGCGCCCTCGCCCTGCACGTGCGCCTGCCACTGGGCACGCGCATCGAAGAAAGCGCGGCCGCCTTCGACCGCATTGAAGCGCGGATCCGCGAGGTGATCCCGGCCGAAGAACTCGACACCATTGTCGATAACATCGGCATTCCCCTCAGCGGCATCGACATGGCCTACAGCAGCAGCGGCACCATCGGCCCACAGGATGGCGACATCCAGGTCACCTTGAAAAAGGACCATGCGCCGACTGCCGACTACGTGAAGAAGCTGCGCGAAGCCCTGCCCGAAAGCTTTCCCGGCAGCCACTTCGCCTTCCTGCCCGCCGACATCAGCAGCCAGATCCTCAACTTCGGCGCACCCGCCCCGCTGGACGTGAAAATCTCCGGGCGCAGCGATGAAGAAAACCGCGCCTACGCGGTGGAACTGGAGCGTCGCCTGCAACACGTACCGGGCATCGCCGACCTGCGCATCCAGCAGTCCACCGGCTACCCGTCGCTGCAAGTGAACGTGGATCGCATGCGCGCCAATGGCCTGGGCATCACCGAGCGTGACGTGACCAACAGCATGGTCGCGTCCCTCGCCGGCAGCTCCCAGGTGGCACCGACGTTCTGGCTCAACCCGGCCAACGGCGTGTCGTACTCAATCGTCGCCGCCACCCCGCAGTACCGTCTCGACAGCCTGCCGACCCTGGAAGCCTTGCCGGTGACCGGTGCCGATGGCCAGTCGCAAATCCTCGGCGGCGTGGCCACCATCTCGCGGGTGCAGAGCCCGGCGGTGGTGACCCACTACAACATCGAACCGACCCTGGACCTGTACGCCAACGTGCAAGGGCGTGACTTGGGCGGCGTCGCCCGCGACGTGCAAAAAGTGCTGGATGACACCGCCTCCATGCGCCCCAAAGGCGCGGTGATCAGCCTGCACGGGCAGATCGATGCATTGCATGAAGCCTTCAGCGGCCTGAGCTTTGGCCTGCTCGGCGCGGTGGTGCTGATCTACCTGCTGATCGTGGTCAACTTCCAGTCCTGGGCCGACCCGTTTGTGATCATCACCGCACTGCCCGCCGCATTGGCCGGCATCGTGTGGATGTTGTTCCTCAGCGGCACATCGTTGTCAGTGCCGGCCCTCACCGGGGCCATCCTGTGCATGGGCGTGGCCACGGCCAACTCGATCCTGGTGGTGAGCTTCTGCCGTGAGCGCCTGGCCGAACATGGCGATGCACTCAAGGCCGCGATGGAAGCCGGCTACACACGCTTTCGCCCGGTGTGCATGACCGCCTTGGCCATGATCATCGGCATGCTGCCACTGGCGATTTCCCAAGAACAAAACGCCCCCCTCGGCCGGGCGGTGATCGGTGGTTTGATCTTCGCCACCGTCGCCACCCTGCTGTTTGTTCCCGTGGTCTTCAGCCTGGTCCACGGGCGTCATCCTACTCGCGCTGTTGCTGGAGAAACTTCACATGTCGTCTGATCACAAACCCTCGCGCAAGCGTCTGATGCTCATGGGTGTCGGCGGCCTGACTCTGGCCGCCCTGTTGGTCGCCAACGGCCTGCACGCCCGCACGATGCACGAACAATCGGTGACCGCCTGGACGGAAACCGCCGCCATCCCCCAAGTGATGGTGTTCCAGCCCAAGCAAAACGCTGCGGGTGACACGCTGCGCTTGCCGGCGCACCTGGAGGCCTGGAGCAAAGCGCCGATTCATGCCCGGGTCAGTGGCTATCTCAAGGACTGGAAAGCCGACATCGGCACCCAAGTCAAAGCCGGGCAAGTCCTCGCCGAAATCGACAGCCCGGACCTGGACCAGCAACTGGCGCAAACCCACGCCCGGTTGATGCAGGAGCAAGCCAATGCGCGCCTGGCGGAGACCACCGCCACGCGCTGGCAAAACCTGTTGGCCAGCCATTCGGTGTCGCGCCAGGAAGCCGATGAAAAAACCTCTAACGCCGCCGCAGCCAAAGCCAATGCCGAAGCCGCCGCTGCCGACTATGCACGGCTGTCGGCACTGGAAAGCTACAAGACCATCCGCGCTCCATTCGCTGGCACCATCACCGCGCGCAACACCGATATCGGCCAGTTGATCAAGGCCGATACCGACAGCGACCCGGAGCTGTTCAACATTGCCGATACCCACCAACTACGCCTGTACGTGCCGGTGCCGCAGAACTATGCGGCAGTGATCCACCCAGGCCTCGAAGCTGAACTGACCGTGCCGGAACACCCGGGCGAGCACTTCAAGGCGCGCCTGATCGGTGACTCCACCGCCATCGATCGGCGTTCCGGCACCTTGCTCGCGCAGTTCGTGGCCGATAACCCCAACGGTGAATTGCTGCCCGGTGACTACGCCGAAGCCACGCTGCCGATCCCGGCCGACACCCACGGCGTGAGCATCCCGGCCAGCGCGTTGATCTTCCGCGCCCAAGGCACCCAAGTGGCGGTGCTGGACGCGCAGAACCATGTGCACCTGCAAAACATCCACATCGGCCTCGACCTCGGCGAACGCCTGGTGATCGACCAGGGCCTCAAGCCCGCCGACCGCATCGTCGACAACCCGCCCGATGCCCTGCGCGAAGGTGACCCGGTGCAACTGGCCGACGCCGCCGGAGGTGCGCATGCGCCCAAGGCTTAAGCCCCTCGCGGCCTTGATGCTGCTGGCATTGCAAGGCTGCTCGATGGCGCCCACCTACAAGGTGCCAAGCGTGGACCTGCCCGCCAGCTATCGCGAACAGACCAGCGACGGCCCGTGGCACAGCGCGCAGCCGTCCGACCAGTTGGCGCCCGAATGGTGGAAGCTTTACAACGACCCGCGCCTGAGCGCGCTGCAACAACAACTGCTCAAGGCCAACCCGGACCTGGCCGCAGCGTTGGCGCACTTTGATGCATCCCAGGCCTATGCCAGCCAGCTGCATGCCGGCTTGTTCCCGCAGATCACCGCCAGCGCACAACCCCTGCGCCAGCGGCAATCGGACACACGACCGTTGCGTGGCAGCACACAGCCGTCGGTGTACAACAGCAACACCGCCGGGTTTTCGTTGAGCTATGACTTGGACCTGTGGGGCAAGATCCGCAACCAGGTCGCGGCCGGCGATGCCCAGGCGCAAGCCTCTGGCGATGACCTGGCCGTGGCGCGCTTGAGCCTGCAGCATCAGTTGGCGACCTTGTACGTGCAGCTCAACGGCCTGGATGCCCAGGCGCGGATTCTCAACAGCTCGCTGGACGATTTCAGCCAGGCGTTGCAACTGACCCGCAGCCGCTACGAAGGCCAGATTGCCTCGGAGCTGGACCTGACCCGCGCGCAAAACCAGCTGGCCGAAGCCAAGGCCCAGCTGGATGAAGTGCGGGCCCAGCGCAACCTCACCGAGCATGCGATTGGCGAACTGGTGGGGGTAGCCGCGAGCACCTTCACACTGCCGCCGAGCCAGCAATTGATCGCGTTGCCTGGCATTCCATCGCAGCTGCCGAGCCACCTGCTGCAACGGCGCCCGGACATTGCTGCGGCGGAACGCCGGGTGTTTGCCGCCAACGCCAACATCGGCGTGGCCAAGGCGGCCTGGTACCCGGATTTCAGCCTCACCGGTTTGATTGGCGGGCAGACCCAAGGGGTGGGCAACCTGTTGTCGGCGGGTAATCGTTATTGGGCGCTAGGGCCGTTGGTCAATTTACCGATCTTCGATGGCGGCCGTTTGAGCGCCAATGAGCGTCAGGCCAAGGCCGAATTCGAAGAGGCCTCGGCGCAGTACCGCAGCCACGTGTTGAAAGCCATCCGCGAGGTGGAAGATAACCTGGCGCAACTGCGGGATTTGCAGCAGGAAGCCCAGGATGAACAAGCCGCGGCGGATGCGGCGCAGCATACCCAGGCGCTGGCGATGAACAGTTACCAGGCAGGGGCAGTGAGTTACCTGGATGTGGTGACCGCGCAGACCGCCGCGTTGCAGGCACAGCGCACGTTGCAGGCGGTGCAGACGCGGCAGTTGCAAGCCAGCGTCGGTTTAGTCACAGCGTTGGGCGGCGGCTGGCAACCCTCCTCCTGACACCCCGTAATCACCTGTAGGAGCCGGCTTGCCGGCGATGGCGATAAACCAGGCAGCATTGCTTTGCCTGACACTCCGCTATCGCCGGCAAGCCGGCTCCTACAGTGGGTGGTGATTCAGGCAGCGAGCTTGCCGCTGGCAATCGCGGCAGACGCAGCAACCATCGCCCGCAACAACACCGCACACCCCGCTGCCAGGTCATCCGGGGCGGCGTTCTCGATTTCGTTATGGCTGATGCCCCCCTCACACGGCACAAAAATCATCCCGGCCGGGCCGAGCTCGGCGACGAAGATCGCGTCGTGCCCTGCCCCGCTGACGATGTCCATGTTCGACAAGCCCAGCCCATTCGCCGCATCACGCACGGCGTCCACACAGCCTTTGTCGAAGTACAACGGCGGGAAGTCCGCTGTGGGCTCCATTTCAAAACTCAAGCCATGTTTGGCGCAGGTCTCATCGATCACCTTGCGTACTTGGGCAATCATCGAGTCCAAACGTGCCGGCTCCAGGTGACGGAAATCCAGGGTCATGCGCACCTCGCCCGGAATCACATTGCGCGACCCCGGATACGCCTGCAGGCACCCCACGGTGCCACACGCGTGCGGCTGATGGCCCAGCGCCGCCGCATTCACCGCCGCGACCACCGCCGCCGCACCCACCAGGGCATCCTTGCGCAGGTGCATCGGGGTAGGTCCCGCGTGGGCTTCCACGCCGCGCAGTTTCAGGTCGAACCACTTCTGGCCCAGCGCCCCCAGCACCACGCCGATGGTTTTCTGTTCATCCTCAAGGATCGGGCCTTGCTCAATGTGCGCTTCAAAATAAGCACCGACTTTGTGCCCGCTGACGGCACGCGTTCCCGCATAGCCAATCGCATTCAACGCATCACCCACGCTGACGCCGTCGGCATCGACCTTGGCCAGGGTATCGGCCAGGGTGAATTTTTCGGCAAACACCCCCGAGCCCATCATGCACGGCGGGAAGCGCGAGCCCTCTTCATTGGTCCACACCACCACTTCCAGCGGTGCCTCGGTTTCCACCTTCAGATCGTTGAGGGTGCGCAACACTTCCACGCCGGCCAGCACGCCGAAGCAGCCGTCGAACTTGCCTCCGGTGGGCTGGGTGTCGATATGGCTGCCGGTCATCACCGGTGGCAGGTTGGGGTTGCGCCCGGGGCGGCGGGCAAAAATATTGCCGATACCGTCGACGGTGACCGTGCAGCCCGCCGCTTCGCACCATTGCACGAACAGGTCGCGGGCCTTGCGATCGAGGTCGGTCAGGGCCAGGCGACACACGCCGCCCTTGGGCGTGGCACCGAGCTTGGCCAGGTCCATCAGGGACTGCCACAAACGGTCGCGGTTGATGTGCTGATGGGTGGATTGCAGAACGTCGAGGGCAGCGTTCATGGGGATCTCCTCAGGCTACATTTTTATAGGTTGAACGGGCTTGTGTGGGAGCTGGCTTGCCTGCGATGGCGGACTGTCTGCTAAAACAGGATCAACTGATACACCGCTATCGCAGCGATGCGGCGACCCGACAAGCCAGCTCCCACATTGACCGTATTTACAACGGGGATTTGGCGGTGACTGGAGGGGCCGCTCGCTTGGCATTCAGGCCGTAATACATCAAGCCGCCCAACGCCGATCCGGTGAACCAGCCATAGCTGTAGAACCAGCTGAACGCATCGCTGCCCAGGGACAACAGCGTCAGTACCACCGGCACGCCGAAGGCAATGAAGCCGCTCCAGTTCCACGCCGGGTACACGTCATCGCGGTACAAACCGGCCAGGTCCAGTTGCTGTTTGCGGGTGATGAAATAGTCCACCACCATGATCCCGGCGATAGGCCCCAGCAGGCTGGAGTAGCCCAGCAACCAGTTGGAATACACCGTCTCCAGGCTCACATCGGACACGATCAGCCCCAGCTTTTTCAGCAGCTCATGCCCCATCAGCGCCAGCCCCACCAGCCCGGTGAGGATCACCGCCGTGGTGCGGTTGATCAGCTTCGGCGCGATGTTCTGGAAGTCGTTGGTGGGCGAGACGATGTTCGCCGCGGTGTTGGTGGACAAGGTGGCGATAATGATCAGCGCCATGGCAATGGCCACCCACACCGGGCTCTGGATATGCCCGATCAGGGTCACTGGGTCGGACACGCTCACGCCCACCAGTTTCACCGACGCGGCGGTCATGATCACGCCGAGGGCGGCGAACAGGAACATGGTCAGCGGCAGGCCGAAAATCTGCCCGAGGATCTGGTCCTTCTGGCTTTTGGCGTAGCGGCTGAAGTCCGGAATATTCAGCGACAGGGTGGCCCAGAAGCCGACCATGGCGGTAAGGCCGGCCATGAAGTAACCGGTGAGGCTCGCGCCTTCGGGGCGCTTGGGCGGGATCGCCATCAACTCGCTGATCGACACATTGGGCATCGCCCATACCAGCAGGCCGATGCCCACCGCCACCAGCAGCGGTGCCGAGAGGGTTTCCAGGCGCTTGATCGACTCGGCGCCGCGCAGCACCACCCACAGGTTCAGCGTCCAGAAGATCATGAAGCCGATCACCTCGCCGGTGCCGCCGAGGGACTTCCAGCCCTCGAAGATCGAACCCAGGAACAGGTGGATCGCCAGCCCGCCGAACATCGTCTGGATGCCGAACCAGCCACAGGCCACCAGCGCGCGGATCAGGCACGGCACGTTGGAGCCGAGGATGCCAAAGGAGGACCGCAACAACACCGGGAACGGAATGCCGTACTTGGTGCCGGGGAAGGCGTTGAGGGTCAGCGGGATCAGCACCACGATGTTCGCGAGCAAGATCGCCATCAGCGCCTCGCCCACCGACAAGCCGAAATACGCCGTGAGCACCCCGCCCAAGGTGTAGGTGGGCACGCAGATCGACATACCCACCCACAGGGCGGTGATGTGCCATTTGTTCCAGGTTCGTTCATGCACCTTGGTCGGTGCCATGTCGTGGTTGTAGCGAGGGCTGTCGAGGACGTCGGGGCCGGCGTCGAGTTCGTACAGGCCGTTGCGCTCAATGACTTGCGATCTGTTCTGTTGCATGGCCGCTCCACGGTTTTTCGAATTATTTTTGCTCACCCAACGCATCACGCCGGGTGGCCGGAGTACCTCGTAAACAACATGACATCACGGGCCCGGCCAGCCGCCACTGCACTCAATAACCGTGCCGACAACCGTTACCGAAACCGCACCGCTTATATAACGTACTGATGTTTATCAGCTTTCCGATTGGGCCCTGGGTACTTGCTGCGTGACTCAGGCTAGATAACGCGCAAGTTATTCGAACTGTCAGGACTCAATCTGGTGCAACACAATTATTTTTATTTCCCATGCCCGTCAAGTGGCATGTCTCAAGCGTCTGATTTGCAATAAGAAATGTTGCTCAATTTAAGAACCTGTCAAGTGCGTCAAAATGGTGAGACGGCGCTTCATTTTGGTGAAAATCGTTTTTAAACCTTATAAATCAATACTTTAAATACGATATAAGCTTATAAAAAATCTTCTTGCCCAATCTAAAAACTCGGGCTAGTTTCTATTCCTGTCACCGATGACAGGAATTAACCGACCATCGGTAAGCAGCATTACAACACTTAGAACTGGCACAAGCCGGTCAAGCCTGTGAGGAACTCGACATGTCGCTGTTGATCCGTGGCGCCACCGTTATTACCCATGATGAAAGTTACCGCGCCGATGTTTTATGCGCAGGCGGTCTAATTCGGGCCATTGGCACGAACCTGGATATTCCCGCCGGCACTGAAGTACTCGATGGCAGCGGCCAATACTTGATGCCGGGCGGCATCGATCCCCACACCCACATGCAACTGCCCTTCATGGGCACCGTGGCCAGTGAAGATTTTTTCAGCGGCACCGCCGCTGGCCTGGCCGGTGGCACCACCTCGATCATCGACTTTGTAATCCCCAACCCGCAGCAGTCCTTGCTGGAGGCGTTTCATCAGTGGCGCGGCTGGGCGCAAAAGTCCGCCTCCGACTACGGCTTTCACGTGGCAATCACCTGGTGGAGCGAGCAGGTGCGCGAAGAAATGGCCGAGCTGGTCAGCCACCACGGCATCAACAGCTTCAAGCATTTCATGGCCTACAAGAACGCGATCATGGCGGCCGACGACACCCTGGTGGCGAGCTTCGAGCGCTGCCTGGAACTGGGCGCCGTGCCCACCGTGCATGCCGAAAACGGCGAGCTGGTGTATCACCTGCAGCGCAAGCTGATGGCCCAGGGCATCACCGGGCCGGAAGCGCACCCGTTGTCGCGTCCCTCCCAGGTTGAGGGCGAAGCGGCCAGCCGGGCGATCCGCATTGCCGAAACCATTGGTACGCCGTTGTACCTCGTACACGTCTCGACCAAGGAAGCCTTGGATGAAATCACCTACGCCCGCAGCAAAGGCCAGCCGGTCTATGGCGAAGTGCTCGCCGGCCACCTGCTGCTGGACGACAGCGTGTACCAGCACCCCGACTGGCAGACCGCCGCCGGCTACGTGATGAGCCCGCCCTTCCGCCCGCGTGGGCACCAGGAAGCGCTGTGGCATGGCCTGCAATCGGGCAACCTGCACACCACCGCCACCGACCACTGCTGCTTCTGCGCCGAACAAAAAGCCGCTGGCCGTGACGACTTCAGCAAGATCCCCAACGGCACGGCAGGTATCGAAGACCGCATGGCGGTGCTGTGGGATGAAGGCGTGAACAGCGGTCGCTTGTCGATGCAGGAATTCGTTGCACTGACCTCCACCAACACCGCCAAGATCTTCAACCTCTACCCCCGCAAAGGCGCGATCCGCGTCGGCGCCGATGCCGACCTGGTGCTGTGGGACCCCGAGGGCACGCGGACCATTTCCGCCAAGACCCACCACCAGCAAGTCGACTTCAACATCTTCGAAGGCAAGACCGTGCGCGGCGTGCCGAGCCACACCATCAGCCAGGGCAAGCTGGTGTGGGCCGACGGTGACTTGCGGGCTGAACGCGGGGCCGGGCGGTATGTGGAGCGGCCGGCGTATCCGGCGGTGTTTGAGCAGTTGAGCAAGCGGGCTGAGCATTCCAGGCCCACGGCTGTGAAACGCTGAGGCCGCCTTCGCAGGCAAGCCAGCTCCCACATTTGACTGTATTCACACATCGAACGATGTGAACCCATTCCACTGTGGGAGCTGGCTTGCCTGCGATGAGGCCAGCACAGGCAACACAAAAACCAATGCCCATCAGAGGCAGCACCTCAATCACCGTGAGGCCAAACCCGTGATCCAGACCCTGACCCACCTCCCCCATCCCCATGAAGACGGGGCAACACTCGCCAGCCACTTCACCGACCTGGCTCCGCCGCTCAACGCGCGCCAGGCCCAACTGGAAGCCTCGCGCTGCCTGTATTGCTACGACGCGCCGTGCGTCAACGCGTGCCCCAGCGAGATCGACATCCCATCGTTCATCCGCAACATCCACACCGAAAACGTCCAAGGCGCCGCGCAGAAGATCCTCTCGGCCAACATCCTCGGCGGCAGTTGTGCGCGGGTGTGCCCCACCGAAATCCTCTGCCAGCAGGCCTGTGTGCGTAACAACGCCGAAGAATGCGCCCCGGTGCTGATCGGTTTGTTGCAGCGCTACGCGGTGGACAACGCACACTTCACCGAGCATCCATTTCATCGCGCCGCGTCGACCGGCAAGCGCATCGCCGTGGTCGGCGCGGGACCTGCGGGCCTGGCCTGTGCCCACCGCAGTGCGTTGCATGGCCATGACGTGGTGATCTTCGAAGCCCGGGAAAAAGCCGGTGGCCTGAATGAATACGGGATCGCCAAGTACAAGCTGGTGGATGACTTCGCCCAGAAGGAGCTGGATTTCCTGCTGCAGATCGGCGGCATTGAGATTCGCCACGGCCAACGCCTGGGCGACAACCTCACCTTGAGCGAACTGCACCAGCAATTCGACGCGGTGTTCCTCGGCCTCGGCCTGGCCGCGAGCAAACAACTCGGCCTGCCCCATGAAGACGCCCCCGGCCTGCTCGCCGCCACCGACTACATCCGTGAACTGCGCCAGGCCGATGACCTCACTCAACTGCCCCTGGCCGACCGCTGCATCGTGCTCGGCGCCGGCAATACCGCCATCGACATGGCCGTGCAAATGGCCCGCCTCGGTGCTCGCGACGTCAACCTCGTGTACCGCCGTGGCCTGGCGGACATGGGCGCCACCCACCATGAGCAGGACATCGCCAAGGCCAACCAGGTACGCCTGCTGACCTGGGCCCAGCCAGAAGAAGTGTTGCTGGATGACAGGGGCCAGGTGCGCGGCATGCGCTTCTTGCGCACGCGCATGGAAAACGGTCGCCTGCACCCCACCGGCGAAACCTTCGAGTTGGCCGCCGATGCCATATTCAAGGCCATCGGCCAGGGCTTCGACAGCGCGGCACTGCACGATCCGTTGGCCCAACAACTGCATCGGGTGGGCGAACGGATTTTCGTCGATGAACACCTGCAAACCAGCGTTCCAGGGGTGTACGCCGGGGGCGATTGCGTCAGCCTCGGCCAGGACCTCACCGTGCAGGCGGTGCAACACGGCAAGCTGGCCGCCGAGGCCATGCACGCCCAACTCATGCTGAATGTGGAGGCTGCGTAATGGCCGATCTCTCGATTGTGTTCGCCGGTATCAAAGCCCCCAACCCCTTCTGGCTGGCCTCTGCGCCGCCCACCGACAAGGCCTACAACGTGGTCCGCGCCTTCGAAGCCGGCTGGGGCGGCGTGGTGTGGAAAACCCTCGGTGAAGACCCGGCGGCGGTCAACGTGTCGTCACGCTACTCGGCCCACTACGGCGCCAACCGTGAAGTGCTGGGTATCAACAACATCGAGCTGATCACCGACCGCTCCCTGGAGATCAACCTGCGGGAAATCACCCAGGTGAAAAAGGATTGGCCAGACCGCGCATTGATCGTGTCGCTGATGGTGCCGTGCGTGGAGGAGTCGTGGAAACGTATCCTGCCCCTGGTGGAAGCCACCGGCTGCGATGGCATCGAGCTGAACTTCGGCTGCCCCCATGGCATGCCCGAACGCGGCATGGGCGCGGCGGTCGGCCAGGTGCCGGAGTATGTGGAACAGGTGACGCGCTGGTGCAAGACCTATTGTTCACTGCCGGTGATCGTCAAGCTCACGCCGAACATCACCGACATCCGCGTGGCGGCGCGGGCAGCGTATCGCGGCGGCGCGGATGCAGTGTCGCTGATCAACACCATCAACTCCATCACCAGCGTCGACCTGGAGCGCATGGTCGCCCTGCCGGTGGTCGGCACCCAGAGCACCCATGGCGGCTATTGCGGCTCGGCGGTCAAGCCGATCGCGCTGAACATGGTTGCCGAAATCGCCCGCGACCCGCAGACCCAGGGCCTGCCGATTTGCGGCATTGGCGGCATCGGCAACTGGCGCGATGCGGCGGAATTCGTCGCGCTGGGTTGCGGCGCGGTGCAGGTGTGCACGGCGGCGATGCTGCATGGGTTCCGGATTGTCGAGGAGATGAAGGATGGGCTGTCGCGGTGGATGGACAGTCAGGGTTACACGAGCCTGCAGGCATTTTCCGGGCGAGCGGTGAGCAATACCACGGACTGGAAGTACCTGGATATCAACTACCAGGTGATCGCCAAGATCGACCAGGAGGCCTGTATTGGCTGTGGGCGTTGCCATATCGCCTGTGAGGACACTTCGCACCAGGCCATCGAGAGCGTGAAACTGGCGGATGGCACGCATAAATATGAGGTGATCGATGAAGAGTGCGTGGGCTGCAACCTGTGCCAGATCACCTGCCCGGTGGCGGACTGTATCGAGATGGTGCCGATGGACACCGGCAAGCCGTTTTTGAATTGGACGCAGGATCCGAGGAATCCCTACCGGGAGGCGGTGTAGTTCTGTAGACCGCTATCGCCGGCAAGCCGGCTCCTACAGGGGATTGCGTTCCAACTGTAGGAGCCGGCTTGCCGGCGATAGGGCCATCAGCCCTCACACAAAAATCAAGGCTCCAACCCAATCCCCCGCAAAATCACACTCGTCACCGTCTGTATCGCCTTCTCAAACTGCATGTCCGACAACGGCTGGTGGTCATTCAGGATCTTCACCTGGTGATCGAAGTCGGCATAGTGCTGGGTCGATGCCCAGATCATATACAGCAGGCTTGACGGCTCCACCGGCAGGATGCGCTTGTCCTCCACCCACTGGCGAATCTTCGCTTCCTTCATCTTGGCCCAGTCATACAGGCTTTCATCCAGCGCCTCACCGAGGGTCGGTGCACCATGGATGATCTCGTTGGCCCACACTTTGGATCCATACGGCCGCGTGCGCGAACGCTGCATCTTGGCGCGAATGTAACTGCTGAGCACCACCCGTGGGTCATCGAAGGTTTCGAAACTCAGGGCGTCCTGCTTCCATACTTCCAGCAGGTCGAACAGCACCGCGCTGTACAGCTCGCTCTTGGTGGTGAAGTAGTAATGCAGGTTGGAGCGCGGCAGTTGCACTTCTTCGGCAATGTCGGCCATGGCGGTGCTGCCATAGCCTTTTTCGGCGAAGATTTTCTCCGCCGCCAGCAGGATTTTCTCGACGTTGACTCGACGAATTCCGATCTTGTGATTACCCATAAAGGCTACAAACCCACTCACTGTCTATGGACGCTTCAAACGGCACGTGCGCCATCACATCACGAACAGACACATTAGGCCACACACCTGCCGCCTCAACTTCGGCTTACGCAGCCGATTGCCCGGACATGCCGTTGATCGACAGGTCGGCTTTCGCGGCGCAAAGGCTGCAGTTTTCCTCGGCGTCAGGCTGCGTGATCGGGCTATGATCGGCACATCTGAACCGGACCCCTGACCTATGGCCGTCGACCTGCACACCCTCTATCCAAAATTGATCCACCTGATGCTGGACACGGTCTTCGTGGTCGAAAGCAACAACCAGATCGTTTTTGTCAGCGATGCCTGTGAAACGCTGCTCGGCTATCGCGCCGACGAACTGACCGGCACGCTCATCACCGACTACATGCACCCGGAAGATCTGGCGCGCACCCGCGCTTCGATCGTGCGGGTCATGAATGGCAAGCCCCACGTCGACTTCCGCAACCGCTATATCCGCAAGGATGGCGGCGTCGTGCACATCCTGTGGGCCGCCTTCTGGTCCGAAGAGGTGGGTGCGCGGATCGGCGTTGCACGGGACGTCACGGCCCTCACCCAGGCCGAGGAGGAACTGCGTTTCCTCGCCCATCACGACCCGCTGACGGCGCTGACCAACCGCTCGCTGTTCAATGACGGGCTGGATTCGGCCCTGCAAGCCGCGCAGCGGCACAACAGCACCCTGGCGTTGCTGTTTCTGGACGTCAATGACTTCAAGGGCATCAACGACGTGCATGGCCATGGCGTGGGCGACCGGGTGCTCTGCGTGATTGCACGACGGCTGGAACGCTGTGTGCGTGAGGGCGACCTGGTGGCGCGAATGGGCGGGGATGAGTTCACGGTGCTGCTGACGGATATCCAGTCCCAGGACGCCGTTTACGCGAAAGTGACCCAGATCCTCGCGGTCATGGCAGAGCCGTTGGGCGCAGGCTTCGAAGGGATCAAGATGCCGTCCTGCAGCATCGGCGTGGCGTTTTATCCAGCGGACGGTGAGGACGCCGATACGCTGCTCAGCCATGCAGACGGTGACATGTACCAGACGAAACGGCGCAGGCTTGCGGCGGAGTGAAGAGCCGCGTGCACGCCAGGTGAAACTTCCTGTGCGAGCCTTTCCCCTGGAAATCGGATTGGTTAGGATCGCGATCCCAATGAAGGATCAATCCATGACTATTCGACCTCGCGTGGCCGCCGACGACCCAGTGCTGGGAGCACTGTGGGAGCGCTCGGTGCGGGCCACCCATGACTTCCTCCCCGAGGATGACATTCAACGTCTGCTGCCTCTGGTGCGTGATACCTACCTGCCCATGCCCGCCCTCGACGTGTGGGTGTATGAAGACAGCGCCGGCGTGGCCGGTTTTATCGGCACCGGTGGGCACAATGTGGAGATGCTCTTCATCGAGCCTGCGCGCCGTGGCCAAGGGGTTGGCCGCCAACTGCTGGACCACGCCCGCGCCCGCCACGACACCCTGACGGTGGACGTCAACGAACAGAACCCCCAGGCCGTGGGGTTCTACCTGCACTATGGTTTTACCCAGGTCGCGCGTTCGCCGCTGGATGGCGAAGGCAAGCCCTTTCCCTTGCTGCACTTGGCGTTACCGACGCCCTCACCTGAAGGTACTGAACCATGCTGATCAAGAAAACCCTCACCGCTGTCGCGCTGCTCGCCTCCCTGCTGGGGGCCTCGGCAGCGTTCGCCCACGCCCACCTCAAGAGTTCCACCCCCGCCGCCGACAGCACTGTCGCGGCACCAGCCGACCTGCGCCTGACCTTCAGCGAAGGCGTCGAAGCCACGTTCACCAAGGTGTCCCTGAGCAAGGACGGCACCGAAATCGCCATCAAGGGCCTGGAAACGCCGGACGCCGACAAGAAAGTCCTGGTGGTCACACCGGCCGCCCCGCTGGCTGCCGGCAACTACAAAGTGGTGTGGAATGCGGTGTCGGTCGACACCCACAAGAGCAACGGTGAATACAGCTTCAAGGTCGGCCAATAACCCATGGCGACCCTGCTGGTGCTGTGTCGCTTCCTGCATTTCATCGTCGTGTTGCTGATGTTCGGGGCCTGTGTCTTCAGGCCCTGGCTGCTCGGCGCTGAACCGCTACCGGCACTGGACCGGCAACTGCTGCGCATCACCCGCACCCTGGCCTGGGTCGGGTTGTTCTCTGGCGTAGCGTGGCTACTGTTGATCACTGCCAGCATGGCGGGCAGTTGGGACGCGGCGTTGCAACCGGCCACCGTGCAGTTGGTGTTGGGTAAAACCTTCTTTGGCCAGGTGTGGGCCTGGCACCTGTTGTTCAACCTGCTGCTGGTGCTGGCGCTGATCAAACCCTGGCTCGCGCTGCGCCTGCCGTTGATCGCCCTGCTGCTGGTGACGCTGGCACCGGTGGGGCACGGCGCCATGCTCGATGGGCTCAGCGGGCAACTGTTGATCCTCAACCAGGTGGTGCATCTAGCGTGTGTCGGTACCTGGTTGGGTGGCTTGCTGGTGCTGGTGTTGGTCCTGCGCCAACCGCAGGGTCATAGGCTGGAGTCGATCCTGCGGCGCTTCAGCGGTGTGGGGTATGGCGTGGTCGTCGGGTTGCTGGTGACCGGGCTGATCAATGTGCGCGTGCTGACTGGGCAAGTGTGGCCGACACCTTTGTTCAGTGGCTTTGCCTTGATTCTGCTGATCAAGGTGATGCTGGTGTTGGGGATGCTTGCCCTGGCGTTGCTCAATCGTCTGCGCATCGAACGCTGCGAGGAGCGCGTGGGCAGTTTGAAAGCCAGCGTGATGCTGGAATGGGCGCTGGGCATTGGCGCGGTTGCCGCGGTTTCCTTGCTCGGTACCCTGCCGCCGATGGTCATGGCGGGTTAAAAATTCACGTTGAAATGCCATCACTGTGGGAGCTGCGGTGCGACGGTTCGACTTGCCTGCGAAGGCGGTATGTCTGGCCACTAGGATCGAGTGCATATCCGTTACTTAGGTAACGGCTGCTATTGGTTCCGCCCTTACGGCGGGTCACTTTCGAAAAGCGCGAAAGTAACCAAAGCGCTCTTGCCCCACCACTCGG
>NZ_JACAOY010000027.1:166187-234018 GCF_013385985.1 Pseudomonas sp. B6002
CCTGCGTTCGGCCAGCGTGGTTAACGGGGCGCCTAAGATCAAGATCAAAAGCAAGAGCACGGCGGCCTGGTAGCCGACCTGAGTGGTTAGGTCAAAAGCAGGTACGTGTAGGAGCTGGCTTGCCGGCGATGCAGGCAACTCGGTGAATCAGGCATACCCGGTTGAGGCCATCGCAGCGGTGCGGCGATCCGACAGGCCAGCTCCCACATGAACCGTGCCCGCATTTTGATCCGTACGGCCCAAGTCATCGTATAACTTCTGCTTGACACCCCTTGAAAACCCCGTAAATATCCGCGCAATGTTGTACGACGACGTACGACAAATAATAAAAACAACAAATAAAAGGGAGTTTCACTGTGAGTCCATTCGCCCGCAATTCCTCCTCGCGTATTGGCCTTCTCGGTCTTGGCAGCCTGGTTTGCACCCTACCCCTGACCACCCACGCCGACGGCTTTATCGACGACGCCACGGCCACGCTCAACCTGCGCAACGCCTACTTCAATCGCAACTTCACCAACCCTACCTACCCCCAGGCCAAGGCCCAGGAGTGGACGCAAAACTTCATTCTCGACGCCCGGTCCGGCTTCACACAGGGCACTGTCGGCTTCGGGCTGGATGTGCTGGGCCTGTACTCGCAAAAATTGGATGGCGGCAAAGGCACCGGTGGCACCCAGTTATTGCCGATTCACGATGACGGGCGCCCGGCCGACAACTTCGGGCGTCTGGGCGTGGCGCTGAAGACCCGGCTGTCGAAGACCGAATTGAAGGTCGGCGAATGGATGCCGGTGCTGCCAATCCTGCGCTCCGATGACGGCCGCTCCCTGCCGCAGACCTTCCGGGGCGGCCAGGTCACTTCCAACGAAATCGCCGGCCTGACCCTCTACGGCGGGCAGTTTCGCGGCAACAGCCCGCGCAACGACGCGAGCATGGAAGACCTGTTCATGAACGGCAAAGCTGCGTTCACGTCCGACCGCTTCAACTTTGGCGGCGGCGAATACAGCTTCAATAACAAGCGCACCCAGGTGGGCGTGTGGTACGCCGAGCTTGCCGACATCTACCAGCAACGCTATTTCAACCTGACCCACAGCCAGCCAGTGGGCGACTGGACCCTGGGCGCCAACCTCGGTTATTTCACCGGCAAGGAAGACGGACGCGCTTTGGCGGGTGATCTCGACAACAAGACCTTCTCTGCGCTGCTCTCGGCCAAGTACAAGGGCAACGCCTTTTATGTGGGCCTGCAGAAACTCACCGGCGACAGCGTGTGGATGAAGGTCAACGGCACCAGCGGCGGCACGCTGGCCAACGACAGCTATAACGCCAGCTACGACAACGCCAAGGAAAAATCCTGGCAGGTGCGCCATGATTTCAACTTCGTGGTGCTGGGCATTCCCGGGCTGACCATGATGAACCGCTACATCAGCGGCAGTAACGTACACACCGGGGCGATCACCGATGGCAAGGAATGGGGCCGCGAGTCGGAACTGGCCTATACCATCCAAAGCGGTACGCTGAAGGACCTGAACGTACGCTGGAGGAATTCGTCGCTGCGCCGGGACTTCAGCAACAATGAATTTGATGAGAACCGGCTGTTTATCAGCTACCCCCTCTCTCTACTCTGACACACACCTGTAGGAGCCGGCTTGCCGGCGATGGCGTCCTTGAAGCCATCGCAAGACCTAAGACCGCCATCGCTGGCAAGCCAGCTCCTACAGGGAGGTGTGTGTTGACAAGCCGAGGGGTCCGTAAGGATACTTTGGCAAAGTCATACGACAACCTACAACAACAATGGAACCCCCATGACCACCACGACTACTGCACCCGTTCCATTCAACCGCCTGCTGCTCACCGGCGCTGCCGGTGGCCTGGGTAAAGTCCTGCGCGAACGCCTGCGCCCTTATGCCCAGGTGCTGCGCCTGTCGGACATCGCCGCCATGGCCCCCGCAGCCGGCGCCCAAGAAGAAGTGCAAACCTGCGACCTCTCCGACAAACAGGCCGTGCACCACCTGGTGGAAGGCGTCGACGCGATCCTGCACTTTGGCGGCGTATCGGTAGAGCGCCCGTTCGAGGAGATCCTCGGCGCCAACATCAGCGGCATTTTCCACATCTATGAAGCCGCCCGTCGCCATGGCGTCAAGCGCGTGATCTTCGCCAGTTCCAACCATGTGATCGGCTTTCACAAGCAAGGCGAAATCCTCGACGCCCACTCGCCACGCCGCCCAGACAGCTACTACGGCCTCTCCAAGTCCTACGGCGAAGACATGGCCAGCTTCTATTTCGACCGCTACGGCATCCAGACCGTGAGCATCCGCATCGGCTCCTCGTTCCCGGAACCGCAGAACCGCCGCATGATGCACACCTGGCTGAGTTTCGATGACCTTACCCAACTGCTCGAACGTGCGCTGTACACGCCAGACGTCGGCCACACCGTGGTCTATGGCATGTCGGATAACCTCGACACCTGGTGGGACAACCGCTACGCCGCCCACCTGGGCTATGCCCCCAAGGACAACTCCGAAGTGTTCCGCGCACAGGTTGAAACCCAGCCACCGTTGGCCGCCGATGACCCGGCCAAGGTCTACCAGGGCGGCGCATTCTGCGCGGCCGGCCCGTTCGGCGATTGAGCCATGAGTGCAGAACTGATCGTCGATGCGCGCAACGCGGTGGGCGAATGCCCGGTGTGGGTGCCTGAAGAAAACGCGCTGTACTGGGTGGACATCCCCAACGGCGGCCTGCAACGCTGGAACGCCGCCACCGGGCATGTCGCCGCCTGGAAAGCCCCGCAGATGCTCGCCTGCATTGCCCGTACGCAAACGGGCAACTGGGTGGCCGGGATGGAGAGCGGCTTTTTCCAACTCACGCCGCACAACGATGGCAGCCTCGACACCACCCTGCTGGCCAACGTGCAGCACCCGCGCGCCGACATGCGCCTGAACGATGGCCGCTGTGATCGTCAGGGCCGGTTCTGGGCCGGCAGCATGGTGTTGAAAATGGGTCTGAACGCAGCCGAAGGCACCCTGTATCGCTACGCCAGCGGCACCGTGCCCCATGCACAACTGGGTGGGTTCATCACCCTTAACGGCCTGGCGTTCAGCCCGGATGGGCGCACGCTGTATGCGTCAGACTCGCACCCGCTGGTGCAACAGATCTGGGCGTTCGACTACGACACCGACACTGGCACGCCGTCCAACCGCCGCGTGTTCGTGGACATGCAGGCCTACCCTGGGCGCCCCGACGGTGCGGCGGTCGACGCCGAGGGTTGCTACTGGATCTGTGCCAATGACGCCGGGCTGATTCACCGCTTCACCCCTGACGGTCGCCTGGACCGCTCCCTGGCAGTACCGGTAAAGAAACCCACCATGTGCGCCTTTGGTGGCAGCCGGCTGGACACCCTGTTCGTCACCTCGATCCGCGATGATCAGAGCGAACAGTCCGTGTCCGGCGGCGTATTCGCCCTCAACCCGGGCGTGCAAGGCCTGCCAGAACCGACCTTCGCGCTTTAGGTGAATGCCGATGCTGATCGAACTCGAAGACGCCCTCACCCACCTCACCCTGGCCCCGGCCGTGGGCGGCAGCATCGTCAACTGGCGGGTGCGCGCCACCGGACAGCCGTTGCTGCGCCACAGTGACCAACAGGCGCTGGACACCGGTTTGCCGGGCAAGCTGGGGTGCTACCCGTTGGCGCCTTGGTCCAACCGGATTGCCGAAGGCGGTTTTGATAACCCGGGGGGTTGGCTGGCGTTGACGCCCAATAGCGCCCTCGACCCGTTGCCGATTCATGGCTCCGCCTGGCAACAGGCTTGGCAGGTGGTCAGCCAATCTGCCGACGAAGTGGTGCTATCGGTGGAGTGCGACACGCCGTTCGCCTATCGCGCCGAACAACGGTTTCGATTGGAGGGTGGCGAGCTGAGCATCGCATTACGCGTGACCCATCTGGCGGCACAGCCTGCGTGGCATGGTTTGGGATTGCATCCTTACTTGCCGCGCAAACCGCGGACACGGCTGCAGGCAGAGGCGTCGCAAGTGTGGTTGAGTGATGCGTCAAAGCTGCCGACGGGGCTGGCGCCGGTGCCGTCAGAGTGGGATTTCCAGGCGCTCAAAGGATTGCCCGAAGGGCTAGTGGACAATGGTTTTTGCCAGTGGGACGGCCACTGCGTGATTGAACAGCCTGAGTTGGGCTACACCCTGGAATGCCACGCCGAAGGTAGCGACTACTTTTTACTGTACTGCCCACCGGGGCTGGAGTTCTTCTGCATCGAACCGGTAAGCCATCCCGTCAATGCCCACCACCTGCCCGGCAGACCCGGCTTGAAACTGCTGGAACAAGGCCAGTCCACCCACCTCAACTTCGCCCTGAAATATCACCCCTTGTAGGAGCCCGGCTTGCCGGCGATGGGGCCATCAAAATCACCGCAAGGCGTTCGGGCCCAATCGCCGGCAAGCCGGCTCCTACAGGGATCAGGGTGGGCTGTTCTTCAGACGCCCCGCCGTGTCGATACTCACCACCACCGACAACCCCGGCCGCAGGCGCTCGCTCTCGGCCTGGTCCGGGTCCACCGTGATCCTCACCGGCACCCGCTGGGCAATCTTCACGAAGTTGCCGGTGGCATTGTCCGCCTGCAACAGGCTGAACTCAGAACCCGTGGCCGGGGAAATGTGCTGCACCGTGCCGTGGAATTTACGGTGGTTCAGCGCATCCACCGTGAAGGTCACCGGCTGGCCGACCTGCACGTTGTCCATCTGGGTTTCCTTCATGTTGGCGATCACCCACAGCTGCGGCGGCACCAGCGCCATCAACTGCGCGCCGGAGTTGACGTAGGCGCCCAGGCGCACGCCGATCTGTCCCAACTGGCCGTCACGCGGCGCTGTGATGCGCGTGTTCGACAGGTCGATCCGCGCCAGCTCCACCGCCGCATCGGCACTGGCGACGGCCGCTTCCAGGGAGCCGCGATTGACGATCACTGTTTGCAGGTCCTGCCGTGCGATTTCCAGGTTCGCCTGGGCCTGGGCCACAGCGGCGATGGTCTGCGCGTTGGCGGCGCGGGTCACGTCCAGCTCGCGCTTGGACACCGAGCCGTCACTGATCAACTCTTGATTGCGGCGCAAGTCGGCAGTGCTTTTGCGCGACTGCGCCTCGCTGTCGGCCAGGGCCGCCTGGCGCAATTTGATCGTGGCTTCGGCGCTGTTGCGCTGCTGCACCACATTGGCCAACGCGGCCTTTTGCACCGCCAGTTGGGCCAGCGCCTGGTCGAGGCGCTGCTTGTAGATGCGGTCATCCAGGCGCACCAACAGGTCGCCGGCCTTCACGTACTGGAAGTCCTGCACCGGCACTTCGAACACATAGCCGCTGAGTTGCGGCCCGATGATCGTGACCTGCCCACGCACCAGGGCGTTCTCCGTGGTTTCCACCGCGCTGCTGAACGGCGGCAGCTGCCAGGCGTACAGCACGATCAGCACGCCGACGACGGCGATCGCGGCAAAGCCCAGGGACGAAAGAATGCGTACGCGCAACGGCCGCAGCTCGGTGGGCACGGCGCCGGGGGGCGTGCTGCCTTCCGGCGTGGCGGCAATGGCGGTGGTGGTCGTGGTGGAAGGTTCGGTCATGAAGATGCGCCGCTGGGTTGAACGGGAGTGGCTGCTCGGGTGGTGCTCATCAGCCACAGACTGCGGATAAAGATCCAGATCATGGTGAGTATCGCGATGATCGCGATCAACATGAAGACATCGTTGTAGGCCATCACGTTCGCTTCACGGGTGGCCGCCGTGGCCAGGCTGCGAATGCCCATGAGGTTGCGCAGCTCGGGGTCGGCGATGATGCCGCCATAGGCCGAGCCGCCACTGTTGACCCGTGCGGCCACACGCGGGTCGAGCAGGGTCAGGTGCTCGACGATCATGCTGGAGTGGAATTTCTCCCGCACGATCTGGAAGGTGCCCAGCAGCGCCGCGCCGATCAGCCCGCCGAGGTTCTGGCAAATGCCGAACATCACCGAAAAACTCACCAGATTGCGCGGGTTGGTCAGCACGTTTTTGGTGCCCAACACCATGGTCGGCCCGAGGAAGAAGGTCCCGCCGAAGCCTAGCAGAAACTGGCTGACATACAGGTTTTCCGGGCGGGTCAGGTTGCTGGAAAAGCTGTCCATCACCGACCCCACCGCCATCAGCGCCAGGGAGATCACCAACGGCATCAACAGGTGCGCCGGGTTGATGGTCAACGCGCTCACCGCCAGCCCGGCAATCGCACCGGCCAGCATCACCACGTACAACGTGTGCATCTGTTGGTAGCTCATGTTCAGCATCTGCATGAAACCCACCGCGCCGGTGGACTGCTCGGACAGCACCATGCGAATCAGGATCACCGCCAGCGCCAGGCGGATCATCACCCCGCTGCCAAGCCAGCGGGTCATCAGCATCGGGTTGCTGCGGTTATGCTCGATGGCCAGGCCGGCCATGATCAGCACCAGGGAACAGGCCGACGCCACGCCGATCCATGGGGCTTCGAGCCACCAGTCGATACGCCCCAGGGACAACACGGCGCACAGCAATGCCACGCCGGTAGCGAGCAAGGCGAAGGTGAGGAAGTCGAGTTTTTCGAAGGTCTTGAAGCGGTCGCCCGGCGGCAACTTGAGCAGGAACACGCAGCCCAGGCAGATCAGTGCCATGCCCAGTTCGAACAGGTACAAGCCGCGCCATTCGGCGATTTGCAGCAGGTCTTCAGAGAACAACCGGGCCAACGGCAACGCCAGCTGCGCCGTGCCCAGGCCCAGCACCAGCGCCTTCAAGCGCCACTTGGCCGGGAACGCCTGGATCATGTAGTACAAGCCCAGGGAACTGAGCGCCGCGCCCACCATGCCGTGGGCCGCACGCACCGCGATGGCCGAACTGAGGTCGTTGACGAACAAGTGGCCGAAGGTCACCAGCGCATACAGCACCAGGAACACCTCGGTGAACGCGCGCAGGCCAAACTGCTGGCGAAACTTCACCAGCAGCAGGTTCATGCACACGTTGGTCATCACATAGGCGGCGGGCAGCCAGGCCATTTCGGCGGTGGTCGCACCCAGGGCACCTTGCAGGTATTGCAGGTTGGCAATCACCAGCGCGTTGCCCAAGCCCCCGGTGATTGCCACCAGCACGCCCACCATCGCGAACAGCCAGCGCTTGTGCGTGGGGTGCAACGGCGTCGACGGCGAACCGGGCAGGCTCGGGCGCTCGTGGGGTTCCCAGGCGTGGGGGGTGTATTTGTCCATTTACAGACCTAGAAGTGCAAGGCTGGGTAACAGTGTACAGGTAGGAGCCGGCTTGCCGGCGATGACAGTTTTGAGAACGAGCGTGTTCTTCAGGGCCTCATCGCCGGCAAGCCGGCTCCTACAGGTCGGTGAGCGTTTTCCGCCGCGGGCAAGCCGGTGGAATCAGAGAGCGGCCTTGATCAACATCCCCGCCGCCACCAGCACACACAGGCCGGCAAAGCCGACTTGCAGGGTGCGCGTGGGGATCAACGCACACAGGCGCCGACCGGCAAGCATGCCGACGATGCTGGCGCCAATGAACATCCAGCCCACCGGCTCGATGCGCACACCGGCATGGAACGCGCCCGCCACACCAATCAACGAGATCAGGCTGATCACCATCAACGAGGTGGCGACAATGCCGCGCATCTGCACGTCGGTGAGCTGCTTGAACGCCGGGACGATCAGAAAGCCCCCGCCCACACCGAGCAGGCCCGACACGGCACCGGTCACGGCGCCGAGTGCAGCCAGGGTGGCTGTGCATTTGGCGGTCCAGGCCAGGCGCCCGGTCTGCTGGTTGAGCATGCAATTCTTCTGGCCCCAGGACGCGGCACCATGGTCACTCGGCCCAGCGTCGGTCTTTTCGCGCTGCAACATGCGCCAGGCCACCAGCACCATCAGTGCGCTGAACAAGCCCATCAGCAGGTATTCCGGCAATTGGTGGGCGAAGAACACCCCCACCGGTGAAAACAACCCGCCGAGCACGGCGATCAGCAACGCCGCGCGATAGCGCACCAGGCCATGGCGCAAGCCGTCGATGGCCCCCACCGCTGCCGCCGCCCCCACGGCGAGCAGCGACACCGGTGCGGCCTGGGTCATGCTCAGGCCCAACCCCAGCACCAGCGCCGGCACGCCGAGGATGCCGCCACCGGCACCGGTCAGGCCCATGACCAGGCCCATCAAGATGCCCAACACACTGGCCAGCAGCATTCAGTCCACCTTGCTCAGGCGGGTCAGCCACTCGCGGCCCTTGAGCATGCCGTTCCAGTAGAACCACGGCAGCAGCGTCGCCTTGAGGAACCACATTGAACGGCGCGCCTGGGTCGGGTCCAGGGGAAAGGTCGGCAGTAGCTTGCCGCCATAACCGAACTCGGCCAGCACCACCTTGCCCTTCTCCACCGTCAGCGGGCAGGAACCATAGCCGTCGTACTTGAGGGGCAGCGGCGCCTGTTTGCGCAGGGCCAGCAGGTTTTCCGCGACCACTACGATCTGTTTGCGCACGGCGGCGGCCGTCTTGGCATTGGTGGTGCCGCACACATCGCCCAAGCCGAAGATGTGCGGGTAACGCAGGTGCTGCAGGCTGTGGGGGTTGACCTCGCACCAGCCGGCCGCGTCGGCCAGCGCACTGTGGCGGATGAAGTCCGGGGAAACCTGCGGCGGGACCACGTGCAGCAGGTCAAAGCTTTTCTCTTGAACAGTGACGTTGCCCCCGGCGTCCTTCACCTCGAACCAGGCCCTGCGCGCCGGGCCGTCAACCTTGACCAGGTTGGCATTGAACGCCAGGCGGGCGTTGTACTTCTCGATGTATTTCATCAACGGCGGCACAAAGGTCGGCACGCCGAACAGCGCGGCACCGGCCAGGTTGAATTCGACATCGATGTTGTTCAGGACGCCCTGTTTGAGCCAGTGATCACAGGACAGGTACATCGCCTTTTGCGGCGCGCCCGCGCATTTGATCGGCATGGCCGGCTGGGTAAAGATCGCCTTGCCACCCTTGAGCTGCTGCACCAGTTGCCAGGTGTAGGCGGCGTGTTCATAGCTGTAGTTGGAGGTGACGCCGTTGCGCCCGAGGGTGTCCTGCAGGCCCTCGATTTTCTCCCAGGCCAGGCGCAGGCCGGGGCACACCACCAGGTTTTTCCAGCTGACGCGCTGGCCGCTGTCGAGTACCAGAATCTGCTCATCGGCCAGTACTTCGGTGACGGCAGCCTGTATCCAGGTCACGCCATTGGGCAACACATCGGCCAGTGGGCGACGGGTCTTTTTCACGTCGTAGGCACCGCCGCCGACCAGGGTCCAGGCCGGCTGGTAGCAGTGGTGGTCGCTGGGTTCGATGAGGGTGATGTTCAGGTGGGGGTCGCGCTTGAGCAGGCTGGCCAGCAGGCCGATGCCTGCCGAGCCGCCGCCGATGACTACGATGTCGCCACTGATGGTTGGGCCCCAGTGTTGGTCGGTCATGGTCTATCGCCTTTTTTATTCAATGCACACAAGGGTCGCTGCCGGATGGCGTCACGCCCAGCTTTTAATCACCGCGCCGCAGTACAGGCCGGACAGGGTCTTCATTACTTGAATCACTTCATGGCTGGCCAGCCCGTAGAAGATGTATTTGCCTTCCCGACGGGTGGCGACCAACCCTTCGTCACGCAGGATGCCCAACTGTTGGGACAGCGTGGGCTGGCGCACGCCGGTCATGGTTTCCAGCTCGCCGACGTTGCGCTCGCCCTGGGTCAACTGGCAGAGGATCAACAAACGGTCCTCATTGGCCAGCGCCTTGAGCAAGGAGCAGGCCTTGGACGCCGACGCGCGCAGCTGGGCGACTTCGCCTTCACTCAGAGTAGATTCCATTTGCCTCGGGTCCTTTTTGTCACTTAAGCTCAAAACATTATGTGTAAACGTAAACTGATTGTAACGACTTTTTTCTTCAATTGGGGACAGCCGCCATGCCCGCGTTGATTCAACCTTTTTTGGACGAGGCATCGTCGACCTACACCTACATCATCTATGAAGCCGACGGCGGCCCCTGTGCCGTCGTCGACTCCGTGCTCAACTACGACCCGGCTTCCGGGCGCACCGACACGGCCCAGGCCGACAAGGTCATCGACTTTGTCCGCGAACACCACCTGCAGGTGCAATGGCTGCTGGAAACCCACGCCCACGCCGACCACCTGTCTGCCGCGCCGTATTTGCGGCGCACCCTGGGCGGCAAAATTGCCATCGGGCAGTCCATCAGCACCGTGCAGGGCGTGTTCAAGAACCTGTTCAACCTGGAGCCGGAATTTCGCGTGGATGGCTCGCAGTTCGATCACCTGTTTGCGCCGGATGAGGTGTTTCATATCGGCAACCTGAAGGCCCAGGCGCTGCATGTACCCGGGCATACGCCGGCGGACATGGCCTACCTGATCGACGGCCGGTTGATCCTGGTGGGTGACACGCTGTTCATGCCCGATGTGGGCACGGCGCGCTGCGATTTCCCGGGCGGCGATGCGCGGCAGCTGTATGCGTCGATGCGCAAGTTGCTGGCGTTTCCGCTGGAAACGGAGCTGTACGTCTGCCATGACTACCCACCCGAGGGGCGCGCAGCGAAATGCCTGACCACCGTGGCCGAACAGCGCGCGGGGAATATCCACGTACATGACGGGGTGGATGAAGCGGCATTTGTCGAAATGCGTACCAAACGGGACGCCGGGCTGGGCATGCCGACGCTGTTGCTGCCGGCGATCCAGGTGAATGTGCGGGCGGGGAATGTGCCGCCGGCGGAAGACAATGGCGTTGTCTACCTGAAGATTCCCCTCAACCAACTCTGAAATACACTCTAAATGTGGGAGCTGGCTTGCCTGCGATAGCGGTGGGTCAGCTGGCACATTTGCTACTGATAGACCGCTATCGCAGGCAAGCCAGCTCCCACAGGCGCCAGTATTTCACCGCTGGAGAGGAGTTGGGTCAGGTGCCCAGGTTGATGCCATTGGCCGGCAACGGCAGCGCCGTTTTATAGCGCACCTGCTTGAGCGCAAAACTCGACCGAATATTCGCCACCCCCGGCACCTTGGTCAGAAAGTCCATCATGAACCGCTCCAGCGACTGGATCGTCGGCACCAGCACCCGGATCAGATAGTCCGGGTCGCCCGCCATGAGGTAGCACTCCATCACTTCCGGCCGGTCGGCAATTGCGCCCTCGAACTGCTGCAGCGCCAGCTCGTTCTGTTTCTCCAGGCTGACGTGGATGAATACGTTGACGTGCAGCCCGAGCAGGTCGGCGTCGAGCAAGGTGACCTGGTCACGGATCAGCCCCAATTCCTCCATCGCCTTGACCCGGTTGAAGCACGGCGTGGGCGACAGGTTCACCGAACGCGCCAGGTCGGCGTTGGTGATGCGGGCGTTCTCCTGCAAGGCGTTGAGAATGCCGATATCGGTACGGTCCAGTTTGCGCATGAGACGAAATCACCTGTTTTTTATGTTTATGCAGTTTTTTTATCCGCAAATGATCTTGAGCGCAATGAAACACAGATAAATATTCTTCTACGCCCCGCCTATGATTGTTGTAGGACAAGATTTCCCTTACCCGGGGACTGACTGTCAGCTAGCGCGCCCACTACAAGAAATTCACAAGATAGAGCGTAGAAAGCCATGACCCAGCAGTACGAACCACTGCGCCTGCACGTTCCCGAACCCTCGGGCCGCCCAGGCTGCAAGACCGACTTCACGTACCTGCGCCTGACCGACGCCGGCACGGTGCGCAAACCCGCCATCGACGTAGAACCCGCCGACACCGCCGACCTGGCCAAGGGCCTGATCCGCGTGCTCGACGACCAGGGCCAGGCCCTGGGGCCGTGGGTCGAAGGCGTTAGCGTCGAGATCATGCGCCGCGGCATGCGCGCCATGCTCAAGACGCGCATCTTCGACAACCGCATGGTGGTCGCCCAGCGTCAGAAAAAAATGTCGTTCTACATGCAAAGCCTTGGCGAAGAAGCCATCGGCAGCGCCCAGGCCCTGGCCTTGAACATCGACGACATGTGCTTCCCCACCTACCGCCAGCAAAGCATCCTGATGGCCCGCGAAGTGCCGCTGGTGGACCTGATCTGCCAGTTGCTGTCCAACGAGCGCGACCCGCTCAAGGGCCGCCAGCTGCCGATCATGTATTCGGTCAAGGACGCAGGTTTCTTCACTATTTCCGGTAACCTCGCGACCCAATTCGTACAAGGCGTGGGCTGGGGCATGGCCTCGGCGATCAAGGGCGATACCAAGATCGCCTCGGCCTGGATCGGCGACGGTGCCACCGCTGAATCCGACTTCCACACCGCCCTGACCTTCGCCCACGTGTACCGTGCGCCGGTGATCCTCAACGTGGTCAACAACCAGTGGGCCATCTCCACCTTCCAGGCCATTGCTGGCGGTGAAGCCACCACCTTCGCCGGACGCGGCGTCGGTTGCGGCATCGCCTCTCTGCGCGTGGACGGCAACGACTTTATCGCTGTATACGCCGCCTCCGCGTGGGCCGCCGAGCGTGCGCGCCGCAACCTGGGGCCGACGCTGATCGAGTGGGTCACCTACCGCGCCGGCCCGCATTCCACTTCCGATGATCCGTCCAAGTACCGCCCCGCCGACGACTGGAGCCACTTCCCCTTGGGCGACCCGATTGCGCGCCTCAAGCAGCACCTGATCAAGATTGGCCAGTGGTCCGAAGAGGAACACGCGGCGGTCAGTGCCGAGCTGGAAGCCGAGGTGATCGCCGCGCAGAAAGAAGCCGAACAGTACGGCACCCTGGCCGGTGGCCAGATTCCAAGCGCCGCGACCATGTTCGAAGACGTCTATAAAGAGATGCCGGAGCACTTGAAGCGCCAGCGTCAAGAGTTGGGGATCTGACATGAACGATCACAACAACAGCATTGAAGTGGAAACCGCCATGACCACCACCACCATGACCATGATCCAGGCCCTGCGCTCGGCCATGGATGTGATGCTCGAACGTGACGACAACGTGGTGGTGTTCGGCCAGGACGTGGGTTACTTCGGCGGCGTGTTCCGTTGCACCGAAGGCTTGCAGAACAAGTACGGCAGCTCGCGGGTATTCGACGCCCCGATCTCCGAAAGCGGCATCGTTGGCGTCGCCGTGGGCATGGGCGCCTACGGCCTGCGCCCGGTGGCCGAGATCCAGTTTGCCGACTACGTCTACCCCGCCACCGACCAGATCATCTCCGAAGCGGCGCGCCTGCGTTATCGCTCGGCCGGCCAGTTCACCGCGCCGCTGACCATGCGCATGCCCTGCGGCGGCGGCATCTACGGCGGCCAGACCCACAGCCAGAGCATCGAGGCAGTGTTCACCCAAGTCTGCGGCCTGCGCACGGTCATGCCGTCCAACCCCTATGACGCGAAAGGCCTGCTGATCGCCTCCATCGAAAACGATGACCCGGTGATCTTCTTGGAGCCCAAGCGCCTGTACAACGGCCCGTTCGATGGCCATCACGACCGCCCGGTAACCCCGTGGTCGAAACACCCCCAAGCCCAAGTGCCGGACGGCTACTACACCGTGCCGCTGGACGTGGCCGCCATCGTGCGCCCGGGCTCTGCCGTGACCGTGCTGACCTACGGCACCACCGTGTATGTGTCGCAAGTGGCGGCCGAAGAAACCGGTATCGACGCCGAGGTCATCGACCTGCGCAGCCTGTGGCCGCTTGACCTGGACACCATCGTCAAGTCGGTGAAAAAGACCGGCCGTTGCGTGGTGGTGCATGAAGCCACGCGCACCTGCGGTTTTGGTGCCGAGTTGGTGTCGCTGGTGCAAGAGCATTGCTTCCACCACCTGGAAGCGCCGATCGAACGCGTCACCGGCTGGGACACCCCCTACCCGCACGCGCAGGAGTGGGCGTATTTCCCAGGGCCGTCCCGCGTGGGCGCGGCGTTGAAACGGGTCATGGAGGTCTGAATGGGCACGCACGTTATCAAGATGCCGGACATTGGCGAAGGCATCGCGGAAGTTGAACTGTCGGTGTGGCATGTAAAGGTCGGCGACCTGGTGGTTGAAGACCAGGTACTGGCGGATGTCATGACCGACAAGGCGATGGTGGACATTCCCTCGCCGGTGCACGGCAAGGTGATTTCCCTCGGCGGCGAGCCGGGTGAAGTCATGGCCGTGGGCAGTATTTTGATCAGCATCGAAGTGGAAGGCGCGGGCAACGCCAAGGAAGCGCCCGCCGCGAAAGAAGCGCCGAAAGCTGCACCGGTGGTTGAGGCCAAGCCTGCGCCGGCGGCGATTGAAAGCAAACCTGCGCCGGTTATCGCAGCCCAGGCACCCGTGGCGCGTGCAGCCGACGAGCGTCCGCTGGCCTCCCCGGCCGTGCGCAAACACGCATTGGACGCCGGCATTCAGTTGCGCCTGGTGCAGGGTTCCGGCCCGGCCGGGCGAATCCTGCACGAAGACCTCGACGCCTACCTGCAACAAGGCACGGCGAAGGCATCCACGGCTGCCAACCCCTACGCCGAACGCAACACCGAAGAACAGATCCCGGTGATCGGCATGCGCCGCAAGATCGCCCAGCGCATGCAGGACGCCACGCGGCGCGCCGCGCATTTCAGCTACGTGGAAGAGATCGACGTCACCGCCCTCGACGAGCTGCGCGTGCACCTCAACGAGAAACACGGCGCCACACGCGGCAAGCTGACCCTGCTGCCGTTCATCGTGCGCGCCATGGTCGTGGCGTTGCGGGATTTCCCGCAGATCAACGCGCGTTACGACGACGAAGCCCAGGTCATCACCCGCCTTGGCGCGGTGCATGTGGGCGTCGCCACCCAGAGCGACGTCGGCTTGATGGTGCCCGTGGTGCGCCACGCCGAAGCCCGCAGCCTGTGGGGCAATGCCGAGGAAATCGCACGTTTGGCCACCGCCGCGCGCAATGGCAAGGCCAGCCGCGACGAACTGTCGGGCTCGACCATCACCCTCACCAGCCTCGGCGCCTTGGGCGGCATCGTCAGCACGCCGGTGCTGAACCTGCCGGAAGTGGCCATTGTTGGCGTCAACCGTATCGTTGAGCGGCCGATGGTGATCAAAGGCCAGATCGTGGTGCGCAAGATGATGAACCTCTCCAGCTCGTTCGATCACCGCGTGGTCGACGGCATGGACGCGGCGCAATTCATCCAGGCCATTCGCGGCCTGCTCGAACAACCCGCCAGCCTGTTCCTGGAGTAAGGCATGACGCAGACTTTGAACACCACGCTGCTGATCATCGGCGGCGGCCCTGGCGGTTATGTGGCGGCGATCCGCGCCGGCCAACTGGGTATCCCGACCATCCTGGTGGAAGGCCAGGCACTGGGCGGCACCTGCCTGAATATCGGCTGCATTCCGTCCAAGGCCCTGATCCATGTGGCCGAGCAGTTCCAGCAAACCGTGCACCACAGCCAAGGCTCCAAACTGGGCATCGAAGTGGATGTGCCGACCCTGGACATCCGCAAGAGCGTGGAATGGAAAGACGGCATCGTCGACCGCCTGACCACCGGCGTTTCGGCGTTGCTCAAGAAGCACAAGGTGCAGGTGATCCATGGCTGGGGCAAGGTGGTGGACGGCAAGACCGTCGACGTCGGCGACCAGCGCATCACCTGCGAACACCTGCTGCTGGCCACCGGCTCGAAAAGCGTCAACCTGCCGATGCTGCCGATTGGCGGGCCGATCATCTCGTCCACCGAAGCCCTGGCGCCGACGAGCGTGCCCAAGCGCCTGGTGGTGGTGGGCGGCGGCTATATCGGCCTGGAACTGGGCATTGCCTACCGCAAGCTGGGCGCCGAGGTCAGTGTGGTCGAGGCGCAGGAGCGTATCTTGCCGGCCTACGATGCTGAGCTGACCGCGCCGGTGGCCGAATCCCTCAAGCAACTGGGGGTGAAGCTGTACCTCAAGCACAGCGTGACGGGCTTTGCCGACAAGCAATTGCAAGTGCGCGATCCGAATGGCGACACGCTGTCGCTGGAAACCGACCAAGTGCTGGTGGCCGTGGGCCGCAAACCCAATACCCAGGGCTGGAACCTTGAAGCGCTGAACCTTGAGATGAACGGTGCGGCGATCAAGATCGACAGCCGTTGCCAGACCAGCATGCGCAATGTGTATGCCATCGGCGACCTGAGCGGCGAGCCGATGCTGGCACACCGCGCCATGGCCCAGGGTGAAATGGTCGCCGAGCTGATCAGCGGTCAATCCCGCGAATTCAACCCGGCCGCGATCCCGGCCGTGTGTTTTACCGACCCGGAAGTGGTGGTGGTCGGCAAGACCCCGGACGAGGCCAAGGCCGCCGGGCTGGACTGCGTCGTGGCCAGTTTCCCGTTTGCGGCCAATGGCCGGGCGATGACGCTGGAGTCGAAAACCGGCTTCGTGCGGGTGGTGGCGCGCCGTGACAACCACCTGATCGTCGGCTGGCAAGCCGTGGGCGTGGGCGTCTCGGAACTGTCTACCGCGTTTGGCCTGAGCCTGGAAATGGGCTCGCGCCTGGAAGACGTGGCGGGCACCATCCACGCTCACCCGACCCTGGGTGAGGCGGTGCTGGAAGCGGCGTTGCGAGCGTTGGGCCACGCGTTGCACCTGTAAACACAGCCCCTGTAGGAGCCGGCTTGCCGGCGATGGCGGTCGTCGGGTAAACCGAATTGCCTGGATCGCCGGCAAGCCGGCTCCTACAAACCCGCTGCAGAATGAAGTATTGTTGCGCCCATCCAGAAAAAAACCGACAAGCCTGCCTTCGACCAGGCGGTTGACCAGAGATAGAGGGTGTCATGGGTAACGAAAGCATCAATTGGGACAAGCTGGGTTTTGACTACATCAAGACCGACAAGCGGTTTCTCCAGGTCTGGAAAAACGGCGAATGGCAAGAAGGCACCCTGACCGACGACAACGTGCTGCACATCAGCGAGGGCTCCACCGCCCTGCACTATGGCCAGCAGTGCTTCGAAGGCCTCAAGGCCTACCGCTGCAAGGACGGTTCGATCAACCTGTTCCGCCCGGACCAGAACGCCGCCCGCATGCAACGCAGCTGCGCCCGCCTGCTGATGCCGCACGTGTCGACCGAAGACTTCATCGAAGCCTGCAAAAAAGTGGTCGCGGCCAACGAGCGTTTCATCCCGCCGTACGGCAGTGGCGGCGCGCTGTACCTGCGCCCGTTCGTGATCGGCACCGGTGACAACATCGGCGTGCGCACCGCACCGGAATTCATCTTCTCGGTGTTCGCGATCCCGGTTGGCGCCTACTTCAAGGGCGGCCTGGTGCCGCACAACTTCCAGATCTCCAGCTTCGACCGCGCCGCGCCACAAGGCACCGGTGCCGCCAAGGTCGGTGGCAACTACGCCGCCAGCCTGATGCCAGGTTCCGAAGCGAAGAAATCCGGCTTCGCCGACGCGATCTACCTGGACCCGATGACCCACTCGAAAATCGAAGAAGTCGGTTCGGCCAACTTCTTCGGGATCACCCACGACAATAAGTTCATCACGCCGAAGTCGCCTTCGGTGCTGCCGGGCATCACCCGTCTGTCGCTGATCGAACTGGCCCAGACCCGCCTGGGCCTGGAAGTGGTCGAGGGCGAAGTGTTCATCGACAAGCTGGACCAGTTCAAGGAAGCCGGCGCCTGCGGTACCGCTGCGGTGATCTCGCCAATCGGCGGCATCCAGTACAACGGCAAGCTGCACGTGTTCCACAGCGAGACCGAAGTGGGCCCGATCACCCAGAAGCTCTACAAAGAGCTGACCGGCGTGCAGACCGGCGACGTTGAAGCGCCAGCGGGTTGGATCGTCAAGGTCTAAGCCCAGCGTTCCAAGTGGCAACACCACAAAACCCTGTGGGAGCTGGCTTGCCTGCGATGGCGGTGTATCAGTCAACATTTACAGTGACTGACACACCGCCATCGCAGGCAAGCCAGCTCCCACATTTGTTTTCAGTGTTCTCAAGGTTGGGCCGGAATGTTCTGGGCAATCTTCTTGCCCATGCTGATCCTCGGCTCCACCCCATACCCCAACGCCCCGTAGAACCCCACCACCGCCTCATTGCCACTGGTGATCTGCAGGTTGATCTTCATGCAGCCCAGCGCAATCAGTGCCTGCTCCGCATGCCGCACCAGTGAGGCGCCCAGCCCCTGGCGCCGATAATCGGCGTGCACCGCCACCGAATACAACCAGCCACGATGACCGTCGTACCCGGCGAGTATCGTGCCGATCACGGCCTTTTTATCCGTTGCCACAAAGAACAGCCCATCGTTGACCGCCAGCTTCTTGTCTATCGCCAGGCTCGGCAGGTTGTGGGCGGTGTCATAGCCAAACGCCTCCTGCCACAACGCCACCACCTGCGCGCGATGCTGTCGGTCGCGATACGGGCCGATGGGATGCCGGGACGACAGCGCCTTTTCCATCACCAGCGTGCGCTCATTGCCGTGGTACACGTCGCGCACGGTGTGGAACCCCAGCTTGGTGTAGAACGGCTCGGCCGTCAGCGATGACGGCACACTCAGCACCGTCACCCCGGCCTCGCGGGCACGCAGCTCGATCTCGATCATCAACAGGCGGCCAATGCCCTGCCCTTGCAGGTCGGGGTTGACGAACACCGAACGCACCACGTTGCTGTCCAGGGCGGCCGTGGCCACGATCACCTGGCCCTGCACCGCCACCAGCACCAGCCGCCGCGTGAGCAACGCCAATACCGCATCAGGCGTGAAGTTGCTTGCGACGCGGGCGATCACCTCGGCCGGGTAATCCCGTGCATTGCTGCTGTGCAGGGCGGCCAGGATGACCTGGCTGATGCCTTCAGCGTCGGTGGGTTGGGCGAGACGAACGGCAGTCGACATGCAGGGCTCCTTGCAGAATCAGATACCAAAACCATCCCCATACTAATGTGGGAGCTGGCTTGCCTGCGATAGCGGTCTGTCAGTCGAAGCATCTGTTGCTGATACACCGCTATCGCAGGCAAGCCAGCTCCCACATTTGAAAGCATTTCAGATCGACAGCCGATTCGGCTGTGCCACTGCCCTTTTCAGCTTTCCCGGCTGAACCGCCCCGCTGTTTCAGCCGGGATTCATCCCGCACAAGCCACAAAATAAGCGCACAGCTCAACCTCATGGATTCGTGCACCCATGCAAACCACCAACACCGTCTTGATGATTCGCCCGGCGCGCTTTGCCTTCAACCCGGACACCGCGATCAACAACCGTTTCCAGCGCCCGCCCCAGGACCCGCTCAGTGCACAGCAGAAAGCGCTGGAAGAGTTCGACGGCTACGTCGACACCCTGCGCAGCCACGGCGTGGAAGTGCTGGTGGTGCAAGACACGCCGGCCCCCCACACCCCCGACTCGATCTTCCCCAACAACTGGTGGAGCAGCCATGCCGACGGCAGCCTGGTGCTGTACCCGATGGAAGGCCAGAACCGACGACTGGAACGCAACAAAGGCGTGCTGCAGGTGCTGGAGCAACGCTTTGCGATCAACAGCACCATTGATCTGAGCCACCTGGAACAACAAAACATCTTTCTTGAAGGCACCGGCAGCATGGTGCTCGACCGCCAGCACCGCATCAGCTACGCCTGCCACTCCGGGCGCACCCACCACGACGCCCTGCGCCAATTCGCCGAACGCCTCGATTACCAGCTCTGCGTGTTCCACGCCGTCGACCGCCATCACGCGCCGATCTACCACAGCAACGTGATGATGAGCGTTGGCCGCGACCTCTCGGTGGTGTGCCTGCAAGCCCTGCCCGACACCGACGAGCGCCGCACCCTGGAACGCTCTCTGCGCGACACCGGCAAAGACATCCTGGCCCTCGACTTCGATCAGTTGGAAGCCTTCGCCGGCAACATGCTTGAAGTCCACGACCGCGACGGCCAGCCACTGCTGGTGATGTCCGCCAGTGCCTGGGGTGCCCTGCAGCCCGCGCAGCGCCAGCACGTGGAGCGCCACACGCGCCCGGTGGTGGTGAACATCGACAACATCGAACGCATCGGCGGCGGCAGTGCCCGCTGCATGCTGGCGGAAGTGCACCTGCCCGCCCGCGCTACCTACCAATAACTCAAGGAGTCTTGCCATGACCCGCTATATCGACGTCAACGACCTCAGCTACCTGGTCTCGCAAAAAGGCCTGCAGACCTGCATCACCGAAATGGCCGAGTACATCCGCGCCGACTACCTGCGCTGGCAGGATTTCGAGAAATGCGCACGCCTGGCCAACCATTCGCCGGATGGCGTGATTGAGTTGATGCCGGTGTCGGACGCCTCGCTGTATGCCTTCAAGTACGTCAACGGCCACCCGAAAAACACCTTGGCCGGCATGCTCACCGTGATGGCCTTCGGCGCCCTGGGCGATGTGGACACCGGCGAGCCGGTGCTGCTGGCAGAAATGACCCTGACCACCGCGATCCGCACCGCCGCCACCTCGGCCCTGGTCGCCCGTTACCTGGCGCGTGAAAACAGCCGCAGCATGGCGTTGATCGGCAACGGCTCACAAAGTGAATTCCAGGCGCTGGCCTTCCACGCCATGCTCGGTATCAATGAGATCCGCCTGTTCGATATCGACGCCAAGGCCACCGCCAAGCTGGCCGCTAACCTCAAGGCCTTCCCGGCCATCAAGGTGATCCTGGCCGGCAGCGTGGCCGAAGCGGTCAAGGGCGCCGATATCGTCACCACCGTCACGGCCGACAAGGCCTACGCCACCATCCTTACCGACGAGATGATCGAGCCGGGCATGCACCTCAACGCCGTGGGCGGCGACTGCCCGGGCAAGACCGAGCTGGACCGACGCATCGTCGAACGCGCCCGGGTGATCGTCGAGTACGAACCGCAAAGCCGCATCGAGGGGGAGATCCAGCACATGCCGGAAGACTCGCCGGTGACCGAATTGTGGCAAGTCATCAACGGCCAGAAACCCGGCCGCGAGAACGCGCGCCAGGTCACCCTGTTCGACTCGGTGGGGTTTGCCATCGAAGACTACTCGGCCCTGCGCTATGTGCTGGACGTGGCCAAGGCGCTGGACGTGGGCAGCACCCTGGAGCTGGTGCCAGCGCTGGCCGATCCGAAAGATTTGTTCGCGCGCCTGGCCCAACAGCCCTGCGCACAGCAGAAAAAGCGCGCCTGAGACCGCTCTGGCCTGCCCCTTTGCGACCAGGGCCGGCCAGAATTCAACCGATAAAAAGCCGATTCAGCGCGTGCGGCAGCCGATTCCGCTGCATTACGCTTTTTAACAGCGCAATTCGCGCTTTATGCACGGGGTAAACGACACAAAAAACGCACCATCATGAAGCATTCTCTGTGCCCAACGATTCAATGCCCTGACATCAATTACAACATATAGGGACAACCCATGACTCCACTGCGATCACTCTTCGCCGCGTTGCTGTTGCCACTCTGCGCCAGCGCCGCTCACGCCCAGGACTGGAAAGAAATCCGCTTCGGCGTATTCCCCGAATACCCACCCTTCGAATCCGTGGCCGCCGACGGCAGCCTGCAAGGGTTTGATATCGAGCTGGGCAACGCGATCTGCGCCAAGCTCGAGGTCAAGTGCACCTGGGTGCACAACGAATTCGACGGCATGATCCCCGCCCTGCGCGCACGCAAGTTCGACGCGATCATGTCGTCCATGGCCGTGACCCCGGCGCGGGAAAAGGTCATCGACTTCAGCGACCGCCTGTTCCTCAGCCCGACCTCAGTGATCACTCGCAAAAGCGCCGACTTCGGCGATACGCCGGAATCGTTGAAAGGCAAGCAAGTGGGCGTGCTGCAAGGCTCGCTGCAGGAAGCCTATGCCCGTGCCCACCTGGCCAAGCTGGGGGCGCAGATCAAGGCGTACCAGTCCCAGGAGCAAAACTACGCCGACCTGCAGAATGGTCGCCTCGACGCCACCCTGACCGACAAGCTCGAAGCCCAGCTCAACTTCCTGTCCAAGCCTGAAGGCGCCGACTACAAGACCGGCCCGGCCTTCAAGGACCCGACCCTGCCCCTGGACATCGCCATGGGCCTGCGCAAGAACGACCAGGAATTGCGCGCGCTGATCAACAAGGGCATCGCCGCCGTGCAGGCCGATGGCACCTACGCGCAGATCCAGAAGAAGTACTTCGGCGATCAAGACATCTACAACGAGTGATCCCAACGCCTCCCCCCTGTAGGAGCCGGCTTGCCGGCGATGGCGGCCTGAAGCGTTGCGCTGAATTCAAGGGCCTCATCGCCGGCAAGCCGGCTCCTACAAGGGGCGTCTGTGTCCTTGAGAGATACCCACCATGAACGAATTCCTCAACTTGCAGGGCTACGGCCCGATGCTCGCCCACGGCGCCTGGATGACGCTCAAGCTGGCGTTCCTCGCGCTGGCCTTGAGCCTTGCGCTGGGCCTGATCGCCGCGGGAGCCAAGCTGTCCAGCGTGAAATGGCTGCGGGTGCCCGCCACCCTGTACACCACGCTGATCCGCAGCGTGCCCGACCTGGTGCTGATCCTGCTGATTTTCTACAGCCTGCAACTGTGGCTGAACGACCTGAGCGAAACGTTCGGCTGGGACTACTTTGAAATCGACCCTTTCACCGCGGGCGTCGTGACCCTGGGCTTTATCTACGGCGCGTATTTCACCGAAAACTTCCGTGGGGCGATCCTCAGTGTGCCCGCCGGCCAGCTGGAAGCCGCCACCGCCTACGGCCTGAGCCGCTGGCAGCGTTTTCACCTGGTGCTGTTCCCGCAGTTGATGCGCTTCGCCCTGCCGGGCCTGGGCAACAACTGGCTGGTGCTGCTCAAGTCCACGGCGCTGGTGTCGATCATCGGCCTGTCGGACCTGGTCAAGGCCGCGCAGAACGCCGGCAAGAGCACCAATGAACCGCTGTATTTCCTGATTCTTGCGGGCCTGGTGTACCTGGTGATCACCACCCTCTCCAACCGCATCTTCAAGCGCCTGGAACGGCGCTACAACCTGGGCATCAAGGGGATGGCGCGATGATCGAACTGTTCCAGCAATACGGCCTGGCCTACCTGTTCAGCGATGGGGCAGGGTTGTCCGGCGTCGCCATGACCTTGTGGCTGTTCATTGTCTCGGTGGTCCTGGGATTCTGCCTGTCGATCCCCTTGGCCTTGGCCCGCGTCTCGCCGCACTTCTGGCTGCGCTGGCCGGTGGAGGTCTACACCTACCTGTTTCGCGGCACGCCGCTGTATATCCAATTGCTGATCTGCTACACCGGGCTGTACAGCCTGGAACTGGTGCAGGACAACGCCCTGCTCAACCAGCTTTTCCGCAATGCGCTGAACTGCACGCTGCTGGCCTTTGTCCTCAACACCTGCGCCTACACCGTGGAGATCTTCGCCGGGGCGATCCGCAATATCCCCCACGGCGAAATCGAAGCCGCCCGCGCCTATGGCCTGCACGGCTGGCGCCTGAACCTGTTTGTGGTGGTACCCGCTGCCCTGCGCCGAGCGTTGCCGGCCTACAGCAACGAAATGATCCTGATGCTGCACGCCACTTCACTGGCGTTTACCGCCACCGTTGCCGACATCCTCAAGGTGGCCCGCGATGCAAATGCCGAGACGTTCCTGACGTTCCAGGCCTTCGGCATCGCCGCCCTGTTGTACATGCTGCTGTCCTTTGCACTGGTGGGCCTGTTTCGACTGGCCGAACGTCGCTGGATGCGCTTTCTTGTTCCTACCCGAGGCTAACCCATGAATCAGTCCGCGCAGGCCCTGGCCGCTTATCCCGTCGACCTCCCCTTTGCCAAACCCGTCACCGCCGCCGTCAAGCTGCAAGTCGAGGGCATCCACAAACGCTACGGCGAGCACGAAGTGCTCAAGGGCGTGTCGCTGAATGCACGCCAGGGCGATGTGATCAGCCTGATCGGCGCCAGCGGCTCCGGCAAAAGCACGATGCTGCGCTGCATCAACTTTCTTGAACAACCCGATGCCGGGGTGATCACCCTGGACGGCATCAGCATCAAAATGCAGCAAGGCCGCGCCGGCACCCGCGCGCCGCACCAGGCCCAACTGCAGAACCTGCGCACGCGCCTGGCCATGGTGTTCCAGCACTTCAACCTCTGGAGCCACATGACCGTGCTCGAAAACATCACCATGGCCCCGCGCCGAGTGTTGGGCGTGAGCGCCGCCGAGGCGGAACAACGCGCACGCCTGTACCTCGACAAGGTTGGCCTGCCAAGCCGCGTGGCGGACCAATACCCGGCGTTCCTGTCGGGCGGCCAGCAGCAGCGGGTGGCGATCGCCCGGGCCCTGGCGATGGAGCCGGAGATCATCCTGTTCGACGAACCAACGTCAGCGCTGGACCCAGAACTTGTAGGAGAAGTTCTCAAAGTCATACAGACGTTGGCCGAGGAAGGTCGTACCATGCTGATGGTCACCCACGAGATGGGCTTTGCCCGCCAGGTGTCCAGCCAAGTGCTGTTCCTGCATCAGGGCCGGGTCGAGGAACAAGGCGGCGCCGAGATCCTCGACCACCCCGGCAGCGAGCGCTTGCAGCAATTTCTTTCCAACCGTTTGAAGTGAACTCATGGATACCAAGGCCAACGGACCCCACTCCTCCCCTGCGCTGGATCGCATCGATGAGGCGATCATCGACGTGCTGCGCCACCAGGGGCGTATCACCTACGAAAAGCTTTCGTCGCTGGTGCACCTGACGCCCAGGCCGTGCCTGGAACGGGTGCGCAAGCTGGAGCGGCGCGGGGTGATTCGCGGGTATGGCGCGATCATCGACGTGCAGATGGTCTCGCCCGGGTTGTCACTGTTGGTGTTGGTGGCCCTGTCCAACCAGAGCGGGCGCTCGGCGCAAAAAGCCTTCGAGGCCTGCGTCAAAGCCTGCCCGCAGGTGTTCGAGTGCCAGTTGATCAGCGGGCCGTTCGACTACAGCCTGCGCATGCGCTGCCGTGACATGGAGCACTACCGGGTGTTGACGGAAACCTGGTTGAACAATGACGAGCTGCACATTGACAAGCTGGTGGCGCATCCGGAGTTGGCGGTGGTCAAGAACACCGCCACCGAGCTGACCTGAAACCCAATCCCCCTGTAGGAGCCGGCTTGCCGGCGATGGCGGCCTTGAATCGTGCAGCGGTTTGAAGGGCCTCATCGCCGGCAAGCCGGCTCCTACAATGGGTTGCGCGAGGGTCAGTCAGCCTTGGGTTGACTGGCCCACCGCTATCGCTGGCAAGCCAGCTCCTACAGTGGCCGGGTTTGCGATTTGTTTGCCGGGTTTGGCGCCTATCCGCTTGGCCTGGCCATCCTTCTGCTTGCCCATCCGCGCCTCGGTGATCAACCCCGGGATCAACTTGCCCTCCGGCAAATTCTTCCAGAACCGGCTGGGCAAATGCCCTTCCATGACCTTGGGATTCAAGCGTGCCGGGTTGAAGATGTGGCTGTAGTAGGTCAGCCACATGTCACTGTGGGGGTCCTCGACGTTCTGCGCCAATTGCTGCCAGGCCTCGGGGCACTTGCGTTGGTGAATCATCTGTTCGCCGTCGTAATACACCCCGTCCAGCGGCGTGGCGATCATCCAGCGATGGCGCCCCATGCGCCCGACAAAATGCTGGCTGGCAGATTTCAATATGTCATGGGCCGGCTCATGCCATGCCACATATTCCGGCAACTCAGGGCCCGCCTCGGCCGGCAGCGCGACAAACCGGACAAACGCATGCAAGTGGTGCGCTTCGCGACTCACATGCTTGATACGCCGCTGCAACTCACTGCCCAGCTTGTCACCGGCCAGCATCGCGGTGCGGTCGCCATGGCTGACGCGCCACAGCACTTCATACAACAGGCTCCAGCGCTGGTCGCCGTGGTAGCAGGCGGCGGACTCCAGCAGCTCCAGCAGTGCTTTCGGCACCCTGGTCTGGAACGGCCCAAGACCTTCGGGAATGGGTTCATCAGTGGCAAACAGGTCAGCCGCCTGCACCTCGCCCCAACTCACCTGGCTGGGGTCCACCTGATGGCTAAGGAGCCAACGTGCCTGGTCGCGCCAGGTGCTGAACAGGTTGTCGCATTCCAGGCTGATCATCCCCACAACCCCATTTGTTGCGGCTGCGGGCGGTCGCGCAGTTGCTCGCGCAGCAACACGCTGGTGCTGTCAGCCTGTTGCGGGTGGTAGTCACTGGTGATGAAAAACGGCTTGGCCTTGGCCAGCACACAGCGCATGCGGGCCAGGTCTTCGAAGCGGATCTTGCGTTCGCGGCGCAGGTCGACCAGACGCTGGGTGGTGCGCAGGCCAATGCCGGGAATACGTGCGATCAAGGTGGGCTCGGCGCGGTTCAGGTCCAGCGGGAACACCTCACGGTGCTCCAGCGCCCAGGCCAGCTTGGGGTCGATGTCCAGGGCCAGGTGGCCGGGGCCTTCGAACAGTTCATTGGCACTGAACCCGTAGCTGCGCAGCAGGAAATCGGCCTGGTACAAGCGGTGCTCGCGCATCAGAGGCGGCGCGGCCAGGGGCACGCTTTTCGGGCTGTTGGGGATGGGGCTGAACGCCGAGTAATACACGCGGCGCAGCTTGAAATTGCCGTACAGCGCCTCGGCACCGTGGAGGATGGTGCTGTCGTCGGTGTCGTCGGCGCCGACAATCAGTTGGGTGCTCTGCCCGGCCGGGGCAAAACGCGGCGCGCGCGGTTCGTTGCGCACCGTTTGCTCGCCGGTGTAGATGGTCTGCATGGCCTGCTTGATCGACACGATCTTTTTTTCCGGCGCCAGGGTCTGCAGGCTGGCCTCGGTGGGCAGTTCGATGTTCACGCTCAGGCGGTCGGCATAGCGCCCTGCTTCGGCAATCAACGCAGGGTCGGCGTCGGGAATGGTCTTGAGGTGAATGTAGCCGCGAAAGTCATGCTCTTCGCGCAGCAGTTTCGCGACGCGCACCAGCTGTTCCATGGTGTAGTCGGACGAACGGATGATGCCGGAACTGAGAAACAGCCCGCTGACGCAATTGCGCCGGTAGAAATCCAGGGTCAGGGTGACCACCTCCTCCGGGCTGAAGCGTGCACGGGGCACGTCGCTGGAGCGTCGGTTGACGCAGTATTGGCAGTCGTAGAGGCAGAAGTTGGTGAGCAACACCTTGAGCAGCGAGACGCAACGCCCGTCGGGCGTGTAGCTGTGGCAGATGCCCATGCCATCGGTGGAACCCAGCCCCGCCTTGCCCTCGGAACTGCGCTTGGGTGCGCCACTGCTGGCGCACGAGGCGTCGTACTTGGCGGCGTCGGCGAGGATGCTGAGTTTTTCGATCAACTGCATGGAGGGCTACCGATACTGGTTTTTTGTACAGTATCAGCGAGCACCCGCAAATGCCAGCGTGCAATGACGAACTGTAGGAGCCCGGCTTGCCGGCGATGGGGATCTCAGGGACGCCATCGCCGGCAAGCCGGGCTCCTACAGGGGGGCGCGCGATCAGCGCAAGGGATCAGCTGGCCGTGGCGAGCAACAGGTCCTGCACCGAGCGCGCCTTGCCACGGCTGCGGTCGTGCTCGAACAACGAGGCGGCAATCTCATCCGCGCGGATCGGCAGCACCGACAGCAAGGTGTCGCTCAGGCCGTGGCTGGCCTGGCTGAAGCCCTGGATGTAGATGCCCGCCTTGCAGCGCTCGTCGGTAACGATGCGGTAGTCGCGCGCCACTTCGAAGTCGCCCATGTAGGCTTCCAGCGGCGCCAGCAGCTCACGGTGCATCTGGCGCTCGTAACCGGTGGCCAGCACCACGGCGTCGTAATGGCTCACGCTGGTTTCGCCGGTGGCGTTGTTGCGCAAGGCCAGTTCGATACCCAGCGGGCTGGCGCTGGCTTTTTCGACCACAGTCATGGTGCGGAAGGCCTGGCGTGCAATGCCGGAGACTTTCTGACGATAGAAAATCCCGTAGATGCGTTCGATCAGGTCCAGGTCCACCACCGAATAGTTGGTGTTCTGGTATTCGGCGACCAGGCGCTCACGCTCGGCACCCACCTGCTGGAACACCAGGTCGGTAAAGGCCGGCGAGAACACTTCGTTGACGAACGGGCTGTCATCGGCGGGCTTGAGCGCCGAACCGCGCAGGATCATGTCGACCTGCACCGACGGGAAGCTGTCATTCAGATCGATAAAGGCCTCGGCCGCGCTCTGGCCACCCCCGATGATCGCGATGCGCATCGCCTTGCCCTCGACACACGGCTGCGTGGCCATGCGTGCCAGGTATTGGGAGTGATGGAACACGCGGCCGTCGTCCTTGAGGGCCTTGAAGGCTTCAGGAATGCGCGGCGTGCCCCCGGCGCTGACCACCACCGAGCGGGTGGTGCGCACATGCTGCTCACCCACGGCATCGCGGGAAATCACACGCAAGGCTTCAACCTGTTGCTGGTGCAGGATCGGCTCGATGGCCAGCACTTCCTCGCCGTAGCGGGCCTGGGCCTGGAACTGCCCGGCAACCCAGCGCAGGTAGTCGTTGTACTCCATGCGGCACGGGTAGAAGGTGCCCAGGTTGATGAAGTCCACCAGGCGGTCGTGGGCCTTGAGGTAGTTGACGAAGGAGTAAGGGCTAGTGGGGTTGCGCAGGGTGACCAGGTCCTTGAGGAACGAGATCTGCAATTCGCTCTGGGTCACCAGGGTATTGCCGTGCCAGCGGTAGTCGGCCTGCTTGTCGAGAAACAGCACGTCCAGTTTGCCCTGGGCCTTTTCACGCTCCTGCAGGGCGATGGCCAGCGCCAGGTTCGAAGGGCCGAAACCGATACCGATCAGGTCGTGAACCGCGGGCGAAGCAATTGCCTGTGTCATTCCAGTGTCCTCTGGATAAGCCCCTTGGCGATTGGGGCGGGAATACCTTCAAGGCCTGAACAACAGGCCGTGTGTTGATAGGAAACGAGGACAGTGAAATAAAATTTAACTGATCGCTGATCAGTGTGCTTCCCACTCGCGCATGCGCACCCGGCAGTGCTTCATGGCATTGACGATGTGCTTTTCCACGAGGCTGCGGGAAATGCACAGGCGTTCAGCGATCTGCGGGTGGGACAAGCCGTCGAGCTTGCGCAACAGGAAGCTGTCGCGGCAGACCGCGGGCAGCTCGGCCAGGGCGCGCTCGAGCATCTCCAGGCGCTGGCCCTGGTCGTGGGTGGCGTGGGGGGAACTGGCGGCAAAGCGTTCTTCGCTGTCGAGCACGTCCAGGGGTTCGGCCTGGCGCAGGGCGTTGCGCCGATGGCCGTCGATCACCAGATTGAGCGCGGTGCGGTACAGAAACGCCCGGGGCTGCTCGATCGGCGTGTCGCTGGAGCGCTCCAGCACCCGGACATAAGCGTCATGCACCACATCCTCGGCCACCTGACGGTTGCCCAGCTTGGCGTTGAGGAAACACACCAGCTCGCGATAGTAGTTTTCCAACATGACTCCCGGCCGTCCGGAGGGGCGGCATCAGATCCTTGAGTGCTAAAGAAGACAGCCCATCGATGATGGCAGTTTGAGTGCGTGCAATTTATAGTAATTCTCATCTACTTTTAAAGAAGTCTCACACCCACACGCAAATTTTTTTACCGACCAGACCTGTAACCGCTTGTGTAACAGCCTAAATCCCCACGCATTTCCAACGTTTAACTGTCAGCTCAGCGCAACTGCGCTCCGAACTTTCCCGGCTGGAACCTAAGCATGAAACGCCCTCGACCTGCCCGACGCGCCCTGCTTGTTGTGGCGTGCCTGATCCCCATCATCGCGGTTGCCGCCTGGCAGGTGCTGCCGTCGGGCCGCGACAACCTGGCCACGGTCACCGTCACCCGCGGCAATATTGAAAACAGCGTGACCGCCCTGGGCACCCTGCAACCGCGTCGCTATGTCGACGTGGGCGCCCAGGCTTCGGGGCAGATCCAGAAGATCCACGTGGAGGCCGGCGACCAGGTCAAGGAAGGCCAGTTGCTGGTGGAGATCGACCCGTCCACGCAAAAGGCCAAGCTCGACGCCAGCCGCTATGCCATCGAGAACCTCAAAGCTCAACTGCAAGAGCAAAAAGCCCAGCACGAACTGGCGCGTCAGAAGTACCAGCGCCAGCAACGTCTGGCCGCCGGCAACGCCACCCGCGAAGAAGATGTGCAAACCGCCAAGGCCGAGCTGAGCGCCACCCAGGCGCGGGTCGACATGTTCCAGGCGCAGATCCGCCAGGCCCAGGCCAGCCTGCGCAGTGACGAAGCCGAACTGGGCTACACGCGGATTTTCGCGCCCATGGCGGGTACCGTGGTCGCGGTGGACGCGCGGGTCGGCCAGACCCTCAATGCCCAGCAGCAGACACCGTTGATCCTGCGTATTGCCAAGCTGTCGCCGATGACCGTGTGGGCCGAGGTCTCCGAAGCCGACATCGGTCACGTCAAACCCGGCATGACCGCCTATTTCACCACCCTGGCCGGTGGCAACCGGCGCTGGACCAGCACGGTGCGCCAGATCCTGCCGATCCCGCCCAAGCCGCTCAATGAAACCAGCCAGGGCAGCGGTAGCCCCAGCAGTTCAAGCAAGAGCGGCAGCGGCCGCGTGGTGCTGTACACCGTGCTATTGGACGTGGACAACGCCGACAATGCACTGATGGCCGAAATGACCACCCAGGTATTTTTTGTCGCCAGCCAGGTCAAGGACGCCCTCACGGTGCCGGTCGCCGCCCTGCTGGGCAGCCACGGCACCGACAAGCAGATCGCCCGCGTAGTGGCAAAAAACGGGTCCATCGAGGAACGCGAAGTGCGCCTGGGCATCAGTGATCGCCTGCGGGTCGAAGTGCTGGGCGGCCTCAGCGAAGGCGATCACCTGCTGATCGGCCCGGCCGACGGCAGCGGGGGTTGAGTTGAGCACGCCTCTGATCGAACTCAAGCACATCCGCAAGTCCTACGGCGGCGGCGACAGCCCGCAGGTCGACGTATTGCGCGGGATCGACCTATCGATCCACGCCGGCGAGTTCGTCGCCATCGTCGGCGCTTCCGGCTCGGGCAAATCCACGCTGATGAATATCCTCGGTTGCCTCGACCGCCCCACCGAGGGCGACTACCTGTTCGCCGGGGAAAACGTCGCGCACCTGGGCAGCGACGAACTGGCCTGGCTGCGCCGCGAAGCCTTCGGTTTTGTGTTCCAGGGCTATCACCTGATCCCGTCGGGTTCGGCCCAGGAAAACGTCGAGATGCCGGCGATCTATGCCGGCATCAGCGCCACCGAACGCCATGCTCGCGCCAAGGCCCTGCTCACTCGCCTGGGCCTGGCCGACCGCACCGCCAACCGCCCGCACCAGCTTTCCGGTGGCCAGCAGCAGCGGGTATCGATTGCCCGGGCATTGATGAACGGCGGGCATATCATCCTCGCCGACGAACCCACCGGAGCCCTCGACAGCCACAGCGGCGCCGAAGTGATGACCTTGCTCGACGAGCTTGCCAGCCAGGGCCACGTGGTCATCCTGATCACCCATGACCGCGAAGTGGCGGCGCGGGCCAACCGCATCATCGAGATCCGCGATGGCCTGATCATCAGCGATTCTGCCGACAGCGAGACCTATGTGCCGGCCACGGCCAACAGCGATGCGCTGCAAGCCGTGGACCTGCGCCAGCGCCTGGCCGACGGCGCCGAGCACAACGGTGCGTGGAAGGCCGAACTGGTCGACGCGGTGCAGGCGGCCTGGCGGGTGATGTGGATCAACCGGTTCCGCACCGCGTTGACGTTGCTGGGGATCATCATTGGCGTGGCGTCGGTGGTGGTCATGCTGGCCGTCGGCGAAGGCAGCAAGCGCCAGGTCATGGCACAGATGGGCGCGTTCGGCTCCAACATTATTTACCTCAGCGGCTCCTCGCCCAACCCGCGCACGCCGCTGGGGATCGTCACCCTCAATGATGTCGCGGCGCTGTCGGCACTGCCCCAGGTCAAGCGCATCATGCCGGTCAACGGCAGTGACGCCGGCGTGCGCTTCGGCAATGTGGATTACCTGGCGTACGTGGGCGGCAACGATGTCAACTTCCCGGAAATCTTCAACTGGCCGGTGGTCGAGGGCAGCTACTTCACCGAGGCCGATGAGCGCGCCGGGGCGACCGTGGCGGTAATCGGCCACCGCATCCGCGAAAAGCTGTTCAAGGGCGTGGCCAGCCCGATCGGCCAGTACATCCTGATCGAGAACGTGCCTTTCCAAGTGATCGGCGTGCTGGCGGAAAAAGGCTCCAGCTCCGGCAACAAAGACAGCGACGACCGCGTCGCCATCCCCTACACCGCTGCCAGCGTGCGCCTGTTCGGCACCTACAACCCCGAGTACGTGGCCATTGCCACCACCGACGCACGCAAGGTGCACGAGGCCGAAGTGGCCATCGACCAGCTCATGCTCAAGCTGCACAACGGCAAGCGCGACTACCAGTTGACCAACAACGCCGCAATGATCCAGGCCGAGGCGCGCACCCAGAACACCCTGTCGTTGATGCTCGGCTCGATTGCCGCCATCTCCCTGCTGGTGGGCGGGATCGGCGTGATGAACATCATGCTGATGACCGTGCGCGAACGTACCCGCGAAATCGGTATCCGCATGGCCACCGGTGCGCGCCAGCGCGACATCCTGCGCCAGTTCCTCACCGAGGCGGTGATGCTCTCGGTGGTCGGCGGCCTGTTCGGCATCGCCCTGGCGTTGCTGGTGGGGGGTGTGCTGGTACTGGCCGAAGTGGCGGTGCAGTTTTCCCTGGTGGCGGTGCTGGGCGCGTTCGGCTGTGCGCTGGTCACCGGTGTCGTATTCGGCTTTATGCCGGCCCGTAAAGCTGCCCGGCTCGATCCGGTTAAGGCGTTGACCAGTGAATAAACGATCCATCGCACCGCCCCTGTCCGTGCTCAGCCTGTGCCTGTTGCTCAATGCCTGCACTGGCAACCCGCCGACCGTCGACAGCGGTATCGCACCACCCGCCGCCTGGCAGTACGCCGAACGGAATGCCGCCCAGGCGATCAACAGCCGCTGGTGGACGCAGTTTGGCAGCGCGCCACTCAACCGCCTGATCGACCAGGCCCGCCGCGACAGTTACGACGTGGCTGCCGCCATGGCCCGCGTGCGCCAGGCCCAGGCCAGCGCCGTGATCGCCGGTGCGCCGTTGTTGCCCGAGGTAAAGTTCAACCTCACCGCCAGCCGTGAAAAGCTGCTGCGCGGCAGCGGCAGTTCGGCGCTGGACGCCACCGAAAGCAATAACACCGTCGACAGCTTCGGCGCCAACCTCACCGCCAGTTATGAGGTGGACTTCTGGGGGGGCCGCGCCGCAGCACGGCATAGCGCCTTGCAGACGCTACGCGCCAGCGAGTTCGACCAGGCCACCGTGGAGCTGACCCTGCTCAGCAACGTCGCCGACCGCTACGCGCAAACCCTGGCCGCACGCCAGCGCCAACAGATCGCCGAGCTGAACCTGACGAATGCGCGCAACGTGCTGGACCTGGTGCAAACTCGCTACACCGCCGGCTCCGCCACCGCCCTGGAACTGGCCCAGCAAAAAAGCCTGGTCGCCAGCCAACAACGGCAATTGCCGTTGATCCAGCAAGTGGCGGAAGAATCCCGGATCACCCTCGCCGCCCTCCTCGGCCAGCCCGTGCAGGCCCTGGACCTGGGCAGCGAAGGGTTCCAGGCCCTCAGTTGGCCCGCTATCGGCCCGGGTGTGCCCAGCCAACTGCTGAGCCGTCGCCCCGACCTGGCCCAGGCCGAAGCGCAATTGGCGGCCGCCCGTGCTGACGTCACTGTGGCCCGTGCGGCCATGTTGCCCACGGTCACCCTGGGCGCCACCGTGGGTTCGGGGTCGTACAAGGCCGAGGACATCCTGCGCAGCCCGTTCTACAACCTGACTTCGGGGCTGGTGGCACCGATCTTCAACCATGGCCGTTTAAGTGCGGAACGCGACAAGGCCAGTGCCCGCCAGGATGAGCTGCTGCAAACCTATCGCGGCGCAATCATCAATGGTTTTGCCGACGTGGAGAAAGCCCTGAGCAGCATCACGCGCCTGGACCAGCAACGTCAGTGGCAGGCAGAAGAACTGGAGCAGGCCCAGACCGCCTTCCAGATCGCCGAAAGCCGCTACCAGGCGGGTGCCGAGGACCTGCTGACGGTACTGGAAACCCAGCGCACCCTGTATGCCGCGCAAGATTTGAACGTGCAACTGCGGCTGTCACGGCTGCAGGCGAGCATTGCCTTGTACAAGGCGTTGGGCGGCGGTTGGAAAACCGAAATCTGATAAACGAAAGTCTGGTTTCCTACTGAAGTCTTTTTATCACCCTACATTTTTCAACCCGGGGTCCTTGGTAAAAAAGCCGCTCTCACACGGCTGCCCAGGACCTTTTGATGAAACCCAGCGTTCGCCTGACTCGCCTGGCCTGGTCTTTGATCGGGCTCATCGCTGCCCCCTCCCTGGCCGAACCGCTGATCCCACCCACCGCCATTGACTGGCTGCTGGACTGTCCACTGCCCACCGTCGCCCGGCTGGACCCGGAAGTGTTGGGCCGCACGCAATGCGGCGTGGTGAGCGTGCCCCGCGACCATGCGGCTCCTTCCCGTGGCCGCGTGCGCCTGGTGCTGACCCGTGTCGGCGCCCGCCAGCCGTTGAACCGCGAGGGCGTGGTGTTCGCTCAATCCGGCGAACCGCACCACGGCAAACACACCCCTTTCGCTCTCCACCTCGCCAGCCGCTGGGAGTCCTACGCCACACCGGCCTACCGCGCACTGACCAACCATTACGACGTGATCGAACTCACCCCACGAGATTTGCGCCAGGCCCAAGGCGTCGAGCAAGCCGCGTTGGACATGGAGTTCGTACGCGCCCAACTGGGCGAGGCACGCCTCAACTTTGTCGGCAACGCTGACGCCACGCGGCTCGGCAGCCGCTATGGCGCGCTGTTTCCGCAGCGTGTCGCGCGCATGGTGCTGGTCAATGCCAGCCACGGCGAACCCATCACATCGGGTATCGAGCACCTGTTGCTCAAGGCGCCACCCGCCCCGAGCAACCTCGCCAACGGCTGCGTCGAGCGATGGTTGGGCGACTTCCTGATTTATGGAAAACAACCGCCGCCTTCAGCACGTTGTCTCGACAATGGCCAATGGGACTAACACCCGCACTCACGCATTTGCGACCCCTTGCCACCGAAAACGACACCCTGCGTTGACCTGAGGGCTCAAGCGTTATTAAGTACTATTTATCCGCATTAATACGATAAATCGAAGCCATGCTAAGCCGCCCGCTGAAACGCAAACGTCAGAAGCTGTCCGATGTGATTGTCGAGTCGGTCAAGCGCTCCATCGTCACCGACGCCTTGAAGCCCGGTGACCGTTTGCCCACCGAACGTGAGCTGATGGAAAGCTTCCAGTGCTCCAAAGGCTCGGCACGCGAAGCGCTCAAGGCCCTGGAGGTCGAAGGCCTGGTGAACACCCGCACCGGCCCCAGCGGCGGCGCGTACCTGAACCAGGCCGGCACCGAGCCGGCCAGCCGGGCGTTGCGCAATTACCTGCACTTCCAGCACCTGGACGGCGAGCAGGTGTACCAACTGCGCAAAGTCATCGAGGTGGAACTGGCGGTGTCGGTACTCGGGCGCCTCAGCGAGGACGACTACCAGGCCCTGCAGGACAACGTGGCGTTCTGCAGCGCACCGGAAGACAGCGAAGCCGGCCAGCGCGAACAACGCCTGGCGGAACTGGAGTTCCACAACCTGCTGGCCAAGGCCTGCCCCAACCCGCTGCTGAGCTTCATGGCGCAGTTTCTCAACGACCTGCTGCGCGATCTGGTGGTGCTGAAAAAAGCCTACAAACCCAAGCGCAAACAGTTCGATGCGGCCAACCTCGACTATCACAAGCAGTTGCTGATCGCCTTTCGTGCCGGGGACGAAAGCGCCGTGCGCAGCCTGATGCATGAACACATGTGCGATGCCGAACACCACATGACCGCCCTTGAAGGCGAGGTCAGCCCGCATTTTCTGTTGGAGTTTGATCACCACCACTGACCCTGTAGGAGCCGGCTTGCCGGCGATGGCATCACCTGGGTGCATTTGACACACCGAGGTGCCTGCATCGCAGGCAAGCCAGCTCCCACATTTTGACCGCATTCCAACCAACTTCCGCGCCATCCAATAACAGGCCTGCCCACAGGCCCTTGCTCCACCGTATCGCCCTTGCCGCTCCTGCCAATAACTAAACCAGGGAGTCACCCCATGCAGCGTCGTACGTTATTGAAAGCCAGTCTTACCGCAGCCGCCGCCCTCAGCCTCCCGCTGAGCGTGCGGTCGGCATTCGCCGCCGAGCCCTTTACCTTTTACGGCCTCAAGTCCATGTCTGGCGCCTTTGCCAGCTATGGCAAGTTTGCCGACATGGGTTCACGCCTGGCGGTGGGCCAACACCCCGAAGTACTCGGCCGCCCGTTGAACTACAAGGTCATCGACACCGAAGGCAACGCCGGCAAGGCGGTGCGCAAGGTGCAGGAAGCCATCCAGCAGGACGGCGCACGGTTCTTCCAGGGCTGCACCCTGTCGTCGTCGGCGCTGGCGGTGGCCAAGGAAGTGGACAAGGTCGGCGGCGTGTTCATGACCCCGGTGGGCGCCGATGAAGTCACCGGCAAAGACTGCAACCACGCGACCTTCCGCTGGTCGGTGCCCACCTACGGCGCGATCCGCGAAACCATGGTGCCGCTGATCAAGCTGCTGCCGGACGCCAAGCGCTGGTACACCATCACCCCGCAATACGTGTTCGGCGAAGCGCTGCTCGAAGGCGCCAAGAATGTGCTCAAGGAACACGGCCTGGAGCACATCGGCAACAGCTACCACTCGTTGCAGGAGCAGGAATTCTCCGGCTACCTGACCAACGCCATCGCGGCCAAGCCCGATGTGCTGGTGCTGCTCAACTTCGGCAGCCAGTCCTCCAACACCCTGCGCCAGGCGGTGAACTTCGGCATCAAGGAACGCATGAAAGTGCTGCTGGTATGGTCCGCCGGCCTCGATCAATTCCAGGAGCTGGGCAGCGATGTGCTCGAAGGCGTGTACCTCGGCGCGCAGTATTGGCACCAGGTCGACACCCCGCTCAATCGCGAGCTGGTCAAGTTCACCCAGGCTAAATACGGCATCAACCCCACCTACCCGCTGGCCGCCGACTACATCAGCACCAAGGTTATGCTCGACACCATCATCTCGACGGGCAGCTTCGACGGCCCCACCGTGGCCAAGGCCATGCAAGGCTTGAGCTTCGAAGGCCCGACCGGCAAGGAATCGATCCGCGCCGGCGACCACCAGGTGATCAAGGACTACTACCTGCTCGTCGGCAAGGCCGCTGGCGACATGGTCGACAAGGACGACCTGGCCAAGGTACTCAGCGCCGGCCAGTCGTTCCCGCCCGTGGAAGCCACCGGCTGCACGCTCGCCTGATCCCCTGAACATTGCACAGCAGGGCTGCGCGAGCAGCTTCCTGCCGAGGGTGCCTGCATGCTTAATCTTTACCTGTTCCAGATACTCAACGGCCTGGGGTTGGGAATGATCTATTTCCTGATCGCCGTCGGGCTGACCATCATTTTCGGCCTGCTCAACTTCGTCAACTTCGCCCACGGCGCGTTCTTTCTGCTGGGTGCCTACATCTGCTACACCGCCGTCAGCCTAACCGGCAATTTCTGGCTGGCGCTGCTGATCGCGCCATTGGTGGTGGCAGCATTGGCCTGGGTGATCGAGCGATTGTTGATCCAGCGCATCTATCACTTGCCGCACATGTTCCAGATCCTGGTGACCCTGGGGATCGCACTGATCATCCAGGAAGCCAGCGTGATGATCTGGGGCCCGGTGGGAAAAAGCGTTGCGGTGCCGCAATTGCTGCGCGGCGTGCTGGTGGTGGGCGACTTCGTGTACCCACACTACCGCCTGTTCCTGATCGGTTTCTCCGGCCTGGTCGGCCTGGGCTTGTGGCTGCTGCTGGAACGCACGCGCTTCGGTGCCCTGGTGCGCGCCGGCAGTGAAAGCACTGAAACCGTGTCGTTGCTGGGCACCAATATCTTCCGCCTGTTCTCCATGACCTTCGCCCTCGGCGTGGCCCTGGCCGGCGTTGCGGGCGTACTGTTCGCCCCGTTGCGCGGCGCCCAGCCCTTTGTCGGCCCGGAGATCCTCGGCGTCGCCTTCGTGGTGGTGGTGATCGGCGGCATGGGCTCGTTCAGCGGTGCGCTGGTCGGCGGGTTGCTGGTGGGCGTGGTGCAAAGCCTGATGACCACACTCTGGCCCCAGGGCGCGAGCCTGATGATCTACGGCGCGATGGCCGTGGTGATCCTGGTGCGTCCTTACGGCCTGTTCGGGAGAGCCTGACATGAGCGAGAAAAATCCCCTGCCGTTTGCCAAGACGCAATCGCGCGCGATGTTGCTGTGGGTGTTGGCGGTGCTGATTGGCCTGCCGTTGATCCTGCCGTCGGCGACCCTGGCAACCGAGATCCTGATCTTTGCCATGGCGGCCCTGGCCTGCAACCTGCTGCTGGGTTACACCGGGCTGCTGTCGTTTGGCCAAGGCATCTTCTTCGGCGCCGGCGCCTACTGCGCCGCGTTGCTGATGCTGCACCTGCAACTGGGGTTGTTCGCCGCCCTGCTCGGCGCCGCCGTGGCCGGTGGCTTCCTGGCCTTGCTGGTGGGCGCCCTGGCGATCCGCCGCACCGGCATCTACTTCGTGATGCTGACCCTCGCGTTCAGCCAGATGGCCTACTTCGTCGCCTACACCCTCAGCGACTGGACCGGTGGCGACAACGGCCTGCTCAGCGTGCCGCGTCCGGAGATCCGTATCGGTGAAACGGTGCTGCTGTCGCTCAGCGATGCCCGCGCCTTCTATGCCTTTGTCGCGGTGCTGTTCCTGCTGATTTTCATCGGCGCGCGCCGGGTGATCGCCTCACCGTTCGGCAGCACGCTGATGGCGATCCGCGAAAACGAAACCCGCGCCTCGGCCATCGGCTACGACACCCGCCACTTCAAGATCCTGGTGTTTGTGCTGTCCGGCGCCGTCACCGGGATTGCCGGCGCGCTGTACGCGATGCTGCTGCACTTCGTGCCGCTGTCGAACATCGACCTGGCGATGTCCGAGAACATCCTGATCATGACCATCGTCGGCGGCACCGGCTCGTTGTTTGGCTCGCTGCTGGGCGCCGGCTCCATCGTGCTGCTCGGGGATTTCCTCTCCGACCTGTGGCCGCGCTGGCTGATGCTGCTGGGGGTGATCCTGATCCTGGTGGTGATCTTCATGCGGGGCGGTTTGTGGGGCGGCCTGGCGTCGCTGTTCGAAAAGGTACGCGGCAGCCGCAAGGCCGCCGTTGTCGCCAAGGAGGAAGGGCTATGAGCATCCTGCTGGAAACCAAAGACCTGGAACTGGCCTATGGCGCCTTCCATGCGGTCAACGGTGTGAACCTCAAGGTCGAGGCTGGCACCATCCACACCATCATCGGGCCCAACGGCGCGGGCAAAACCAGCCTGTTCCACTGCCTCACCGGCGAGCGCCAGGCCACGGCCGGGGCGATTCATTTCGACGGCAGGAACCTGATGCGCAAACCCGCCCATGGCCGCGTCGGCCTGGGCATGGCGCGCTCGTTCCAGCTCACGAGCCTGTTCCAGAACCTCAGCGTGCGCGAAAACCTGCGCCTGGCGGCCCAGGGCCGTGACGGTGCCCGTGCGCTGAACTTCTGGCGCCGCGTCGACAGCAAACGCGAACACCTGGACATGGCCGACCAGGTGCTGGAGCGCCTGCAACTCACCACCCGCGCCGACACCCTGGCCGGCGAGTTGTCCCACGGCCAGCAGCGGGTGCTGGAGGTGGGCATGTCGATCTGTTCCAAGCCCAAACTGTTGATGCTGGATGAGCCCACCTCGGGCATGGGCATCGACGACATCCCGATCATGACCCAGCTGATCAGCGACCTCGGCCGCGACCACACGGTGCTGCTGATCGAACACAACATGAGCATCGTCATGTCCATCAGCCAACGCATCACGGTGATGAGCCACGGCCAGATCCTGGTGGAAGGCACGCCGGAATTCGTACGCGCCGATGAGCGTGTGCGCACTGCATACCTTGGGGAGGCTGCCTGATGCTGATCGTCGAGAACATTCATTCCTACTACGACAAGAGCCACGTGCTCGAAGGCGTCTCGCTGACCGTCAACCCTGGCGAACTGGTGACCCTGCTGGGGCGTAACGGCGCCGGCAAGACCACCACCCTGCGCAGCATCCTCGGGATCATCTGCCCGCGCCAGGGCCAGATCCACTTCAACGGCCAGGCGTTGGTGGGGCAGAAGATCTTTGAAATCGCCCGTCAGGGCCTGGCGCTGGTGCCGGAAAATCGCGGGATCTTCCGCCTGCTTAGCGTCGAAGAGAACCTGCGCATCGCCGCGCGCAAGACCAGCCGCTGGCAGCTCGAAGACGTGTACGCCATGTTCCCGCGCCTCAAGGAGCGCCGCAAAAACGCCGGCCACGCGCTGTCGGGTGGTGAGCAGCAGATGCTCGCCATCGCCCGCGCCCTGCTCAATGATCCCAAGCTGCTGATCCTTGACGAGCCCACCGAAGGCCTGGCCCCGGTGATCGTCGACGAGCTGGTGAAGATCCTGCGCAAGGTCAAGGACGATGGCCTGCCCGTGCTGCTGGTGGAACAGAACCTGATGGTCTGCGACAAGCTCGCCGACCGCCATTACGTGCTCGAACAGGGCCGCGTGGTGTACGAGGGCAGCGCCGCTGACTTCCGCGCCGACCCGAGTATCAAGAATCGCTATTTGGCCCTGAGTGCCTGACCGGAGATTGCAGATGAATAGTTTTGCGCAACCGCTCCAGAGCAATGCCCCGCTGATCAACCGCGACCGTTTGTGGCAATCGCTGATGGACCTGGCCCAGCTCGGTGCCACCGTCAAGGGCGGCGTGTGTCGCCTGGCCCTGACCGACCTGGACCGCCAGGCCCGTGACCTGTTCGTGCAGTGGTGCGAGGCGGCCGGGTGCAGCGTCACGGTCGACGCCATCGGCAATATCTTTGCGCGTCGTGCCGGGCGCAATCCCGCCCTGCCCCCGGTGATGACCGGCAGCCATATCGACACCCAGCCCACCGGCGGCAAGTTCGACGGCTGCTACGGGGTGATGGCCGGGCTGGAGGTGATCCGTACTCTCAACGATTTGAACATCGAGACCGAAGCGCCGATTGAAGTGGTGGTGTGGACCAACGAAGAAGGCTCGCGCTTTCCGCCGTGCATGATGGGCTCCGGGGTATTTGCCGGTAAATTCGACTTGCAGGAAACCCTCGACAAACTCGACGACCAGGGCCTGTCAGTGGGTGCCGAATTGCAGCGCATCGGCTACGCTGGCACCCGCGCCGTGCCTGGCCATCCGGTGGGTGCGTATTTCGAAGCACACATCGAACAAGGCCCGGTGCTGGAAGACCAGGCCACTACCATCGGCGTGGTCATGGGCTGCCTGGGCCAGAAGTGGTTCGACCTGACCTTCACCGGCGTCGAAGCCCACGCCGGGCCGACACCGATGCACCTGCGCAAGGACGCTCTGGTGGGCGCCGCCGAGGTGGTCAGCGCGGTCAACCGCATCGCCCATCAACAGCAACCCCATGCCTGTGGCACGGTCGGTTGCCTGAGCCTGCACCCGGGTTCGCGTAACGTGATTCCCGGCCAGGTGCACATGACGATCGACCTGCGCCACCTGCACGCCGACAAGCTGCAAGCCATGGTCGATGAGGTGCGCGGCGTGATCGAAGCCACCGCCAAACACCACGGCTTGAGCTTTGAGCTGACGCCGACGGCCGACTTTCCACCGCTGGACTTTGCCCCGGCGTGCGTCAACGCCGTGCGCGAAGGCGCCCAGGCCCTGGGCTTGAGCCACATGGACATCGTCAGTGGCGCCGGGCACGACGCGATTTTCGTTGCCGAACTGGGCCCGGCCGGGATGATCTTTGTGCCGTGCGAAGGCGGCATCAGCCATAACGAAATCGAAAACGCCGCGCCGGATGATCTGGCGGCGGGCTGCGCGGTGCTGCTGCGCGCCATGGTCAACGCAGCCCAGGGGGATGTGGCATGAGTGAGATCGGCCAACTGACGGCGGTGCAACTGCTGGCGCATTTTCGTGACAAGAGCCTGTCGCCGGTGGACGTCACCGAGGACGCGTTGCTGCGTATCGAACGCTACAACCCGGTGGTGAATGCCTACTGCCATGTCGACCCGGAGGGCGCACTGAACGCCGCACGCGCCTCGGAACAACGCTGGCTCAAGGGCCAGCCGTGCGGCGCGCTTGACGGTGTGCCCGCGTCGATCAAGGACCTGACCCTGACGGTCGGCATGCCCACCCGCAAAGGCTCACGCACCTCGTCCGCCGAAGGGCCGTGGGACGTGGACGCACCCTTCTCGGCCTTCATGCGCAAGGCCGGCGCGGTGCTGCTGGGCAAGACCACCACCCCGGAGTTTGGCTGGAAGGGCGTCACCGACAACCCGCTGTATGGCATCACCCGCAACCCGTGGGACACCCGCACCACCGCCGGCGGCTCCTCGGGCGGCGCAGGCGCGGCGGCGGCCTTGAACCTCGGCGTGCTGCACCAGGGCAGCGATGCGGGCGGTTCGATCCGGATTCCCTGCGCGTTTACCGGCACGTTCGGCATCAAGCCAACCTTCGGCTACGTGCCGCAATGGCCCGCCAGCTCCATGACGATCCTGTCGCACCTGGGGCCGATGACCCGTACCGTGGAGGACACGGTACTGATGCTGCAGACCGTCGCGCAACCCGACGCGCGGGATGGCCTGATCGGCGCGCCCAGAACCACGCCCTGGCTCACCCCGGGCACGGACCTCAAAGGCTTGCGCGTGGCCTACAGCCCCACGTTCGGTTATGTAGACGTCGACCCGCAGGTGGCCAGCGTCGTCGCCCGGGCCGTGCAGGGCCTGGTGCAACTGGGCGCCCACGTGGAAGAAATCGACCCGGGTTTCAGCGACCCGCTGGAGGTGTTCAGCACCCTGTGGGCGGCCGGTGCCGCACGCCTCACCGGGCCCATGAACGAGGCGCAGAAACAGCTGCTCGACCCCGGGTTGCTGAGCATCGCGCAACAGGGCGAACGCTTGAGCCTGGATCACTTCAACGCAGCCCTTGAAGCCCGCGCCGCGTTGGTGGCGCGCATGGCCGCGTTCCATGAGCACTACGACGTGCTGGTCTCGCCGATGATGCCGATCACCGCGTTCGAGGCCGGTCACAATGTACCGCCCGGTTCGGGCATGCAGGCCTGGATGGAGTGGACGCCGTTTACCTATCCCTTCAACCTGACCCAACAACCGGCCGCCTCGGTGCCGTGCGGTTTGGCAGCGAATGGCCTGCCGGTGGGCTTGCATGTGGTTGGCGCACGGTTTGCCGATGAGCAAGTGTTAAGGGTGTGCCAGGTGTATGCACAGGCATTCCCGACTGAGCACCTGGAAGCACCGCGAGCGCTCTAACTCAAGCCTTACGCCCCGGGATCGACCTGTGCATCCCGGGGTGCTAATGGCCTATAATCCGCGCTTCTTTTCTGTTGCCCGGATTGTTTCACATGCTATTCACAAGGACCGTCCTGGTGAGCGCAATGCTCGCCCTCCTGCCGCCCCTGGCCCACGCTGCCAGCCTGGACCTCAGCTACGAAGCACCGCCGGTGGAGGCTGCGCCGGCCGAGCGCCCCGCCCAGAACAAAACCCTGTTCCCCGTGAAAACCCTGGCACCGCTGACCGTCGACTACAGCTGCAAGGGCCCGCAATGCCAATACGAGACGGATATCGACCAGCTCCATGAAGACCAGACCACCCAACATTGGTCGATTGGTATTCAGTGAGAACGACGTTTATGACCCGCTGGTTCAAATCCCTTTGGCGCAGTGAACCCTCGCCGACCCTGGCGCAGGTGATCCTGAACACCCGGCGTTACAAGCGTTGGAATCGCCTGTCACTGGTGCTGCTCTTGGTGAGCACCGCCGTCACCTACCTGCTGACGATCAATGAGGTGTTCCAGCCTGCCGACCAAAGCAACCCTGCGGTCTACACTCTCATGACCTCCGATGAGTTCCACCAATACACCGACCCGCTGTTCGAGCGGCTAAAAGCCTACAACCGCGAGCCGAGCGACGAGCGACTGAATGCGCTGCCGAGCTTTTTCGTGCCCGACCGCGGACACTTGTGGGTGTACGTCAGCCTGAAGTTCCAATTGCTCCCGAAAGCTGAAAAAACCGACGGCACACTGCCGCACTATCGTTACGAGCCAGAAATAACGGTGCGCCCGGCATTGCCGGGGCTGCTCCTGTTTATTCTGGCCGAAACCATCTGGTTGCTGATGCTGGTCTACCTGAGTTTGAAAGACCCGGTGGCCATGCGCGATTTTGAAGACCGTGAGCTGGCGCGTTTTTTTGGCGACGAGCCGGATCAACCTGTGGCCTCGCCGGCCCCACTCGACACGGTCAGGCACTTGATGCGGCACTTCCATCGTTTCTGCATTGCCCTGAACCATCGACATGATGGCCAGGCGGGGCTGTCGGTGAAGAACGAATATGATGTGCAGGATCTGCTGCGTGCGCTCCTGACAGTGCATATCCCCGACCTGCGGCCCGAGGAACCCGTACCCAGTTGTGCGGGCGCCTCGTCGCGTATGGATTTCCTGCTGCACGAGTCGCAGGTCGGCATCGAAGTGAAAATGACCCGTGCGGGGTTGAAGGACAAGCACCTGGGCGAGCAGCTGATCGTGGATATCGCCCGCTACGCGGAGCACCCACGTTGCCGGCAATTGATCTGCTTCGTCTATGATCCGGGTTATCTGATTCGCAATCGTCAAGGCCTGCAGGAATACGTGGTGCGCCAGGGACACACCATCGACGTCGAACTGATCTTTTCGCCTGCCTGAAGGCTTACACTGCCTGGCTTGAGCCATCCTGCGAGACGCTTATGGACATCGAACTGGCACGCACTTTCCTCGAAATCACTCGCTGCGGCAGCCTGGCCGCGGCGGCCGAGAAGCTGCACGTCACCCAGACTGCGATCACCGCCAGGGTCAAGAACCTCGAAAGCCAGTTGGGCAGCACCTTGTTCGTGCGCAACCGCGCCGGGGCGCGCCTGACGCCGGATGGCGAGGCCTTTGTGGTGTACGCCAACCAGTTGTTGCAAACCTGGGAAGCGGCCAAACGCGACCTGCCGTTGCCGGATGGCTATCGCAACGTGCTCCATATCGGTGGCGAAGTCAGCCTGTGCAACCCGTTGATGCTGGGCTGGGCCCAGGCCCTGCGCGAACACATCCCCGGCCATGCCCTGCGCACCGAGGTGCGTGAAGGCGAATACCTGTTGCGCCAACTGGAACTGGGGGTACTCGACGCGGCGCTGGTGTTCCAGCCGCAATACTGGCCCGGTTTGCAGGTGGAGCAGGTGCTGGAAGAAAAACTGATCCTGGTGCAGTTGGTCAGCAAACCCGATCCCTACGTGTATATCGACTGGGGCCCGGGGTTTCGCCAGCAACACGACACCGCTCTGCCCGACAAAGCCCGCGCCGCCCTGAGCTTCAACCTGGGGCCGCTGGCGTTGCAGTACATCCTGGAGAACGGCGGCGCCGGCTACTTCCGCACCCGTGTCGTGCAAAGCTACCTCGACAGCGGCGTGATGCAGCGGGTGCCCAAGGCGCCGGAGTTCAGTTTCCCCACGTACCTGGTGTATTCGCGGGCGCGGGATTCGGCGGTACTGCAACAGGCGCTGGAATTGCTGCGGGGAGTGGTCAAGGCGGAATCCGACTGGTCGCAGCGTTGGGATCCGTTGATTTGAGAACGGCGCCCGACTAGCACAATCACGAAGGGAGACTAAGCTCAGTCACCACAAAAAACACTATGAGCCCGCCACTATGCCTGACGCTACCGAGGCTTTTCGCGCCCGCTACCGCGCCGCCGTGTCCCGGCACTACAACCCCTGGCTTCACGCCGTCTTCGTGCTTCTCTACGGCGCAATCTGCATCACCCTGGCCTGGTCCTCCACCCAGTCCATCACTCCACTCCAGTGGCTGACCGTCCCCCTGACCCTGGTGTTCTTCAACCTGTGCATCTACCTCGTGCACCGCCACCTCGGCCACCACAAGCACAGCTTCGCCCGGCTGTTCTACGCCCGTCATACCGGCGACCACCACAGTTTTTTCACCCCTGGCCACATGACCTACGACAGCCCCCGAGACTGGCGTGTCATCCTCTTCCCCGCCTGGTTGATCGTGCTGCACAGCCTGGCGATCACCCTGCCCGCCTGGTGGTTGCTCAAGCAACTGAGCCCCAACGTCGCCGGGCTTTTCGCCGGATGCATGCTGCTGGGCTACCTGCTCTACGAAGTGTTTCACGCCTGTGAACACCTGCCCGTCGAACACCCGGTGGCGCGCCTGCCGTGGATCCGCCAGATGCACCGTTTGCACGCCCTGCACCACCGCCGCGAGCTGATGCAGGGGCGTAATTTCAATATTGTGTTTCCCCTAATGGACTACCTGTTCGGCACCCTGCACTGGGAGCCGAACGCCCACGACAACCAGGAACCGTCATGAGTACCCGCCCCAAGAAACTGCGTCATCTGCTGTTCGTATTGCTGCTGGCCGTGCTCGCCTTTTTGCTGTTGATGCCTACCAAGGTGCAGCCGGTGAACTGGTCCCCGCCCAAGGCGCCCTCGATGAAAGAGGGGCCCTTTGCCGAGAACTTACGCCTCAAGGATGTGCAACGGATCGGCGCCCAGGACATCGCCGGGCCCGAGGCCCTGCTGCTGGATGCCCAGGGTTTTCTGATCAGCGGGCTGCATGACGGACGCATCATCCGCACCTCACCCGACAGCCACACCCTGGAAGTGCTGGCGAACACCGGTGGGCGGCCCCTCGGCATGGCACTGCACCCGGATGGGCGCCTGATCATTGCCGACGGGATCAAGGGCTTGCTCGCACTGGATGCGAACCGTCAGCTCGCGCCCCTGAGCAGCAGTGCCAATGGCGTGCCCTTCGGCTTTACCGATGACGTGGCCGTGGACGCCAGCGGGCGCTATGCCTACTTCAGCGATGCGTCGAGCCGCTGGGGTTACGGGCAGGACGGTGAAGCCGTGATCGAACACGGCGGTGACGGCCGACTGTTGCGCTATGACTTCAGCAACGGCACCACCGAGGTACTGCTCGATCACCTGCAATTTGCCAACGGCGTCGCCCTGGGCCCGGATGAAAGCTACGTGCTGGTCAATGAAACCGGCGCCTATCGCATCAGCCGCTACTGGCTCAAGGGCGAGCGAGCGGGCAGCCACGACCTGTTTATCGACAACCTGCCTGGCTTGCCGGACAACCTCAGTTTCAACGGCCACGACCGCTTCTGGGTGGCGCTGTACTCACCCCGTAATCCGCTGCTGGATGGTTTCGCCGGCTACCCATTGCTGCGCAAAGTGATGGTGCGGGCACTGATGGTGGTGCCCAAGCCGATCGAGCGCAAAGCCTTCGTACTGGGGCTGGATACCGAAGGCAAGGTCATCGCCAACCTGCAGGACGGCAGCGCAGGCAATTACTCGCCCATCACCACCGCCCGGGAATATGGCGACTGGCTGTACCTTGGCTCACTGAAAAGCACGAGCATGGCGCGCCTGCCGCTGAAGCTGGCCCTGGCCCGGGAATGAAAAAAAGGGGCAGCCCTCGCAGGCTGCCCCTCCTCGTTCACTCAGTGCATCAATGGATGATGTCCTGGGTGCAGATGTGCCCGAAGGTCACGTAAGGCACGTTGTCGCCGCCCACGCCCACACCCGGGAACTCGTCCAGCTCGATCCGCCAGCCGCCGAAGTTGAAGGTGGTGGCCCAGTTGTACTTCACGCCGGTGCTGCTGTCCGGGTACTCCACGCGGTACTCGCCGAAGCAACTGCCCAGTGCCGCACCCGAGAGGGACGCACCCGTGCTGTCGGTGGTGGCCTTGAAGTCGGTCCAGTTGAACTCGGTGCCGGTGAAGTGCTTGTCAACCCGCAGCACCGGTGTAACGCCCAACAACGGCGCGCCCGTGGAGTCGGACCAGTTGGTGGTCCAGGTCAGGTTCCGTGCCGCCTGGGTGGCCATCCAGAAGATCGTGCTCGGCACGCGCACCACGTTGTCGCCCTTCACGTCGAAGCTGTTCAGGCGCGGCGCCGATCCCAGGGTGAGCTTGTATTGGGCGGTAGGGTCCTGGACCACGGCCGGGTTGGCCCGCACGCGAACCTGGGCCACATAGCCTGGCGTGACACCTGAGAGGGTCATGCTGTTACCGGCCGGCACCACCACCCAGTTGTTGCCCTCCAGACGCTCGAAGATCCACTGGTTACGCACGCCCTTCTGGTCATCGCTCAGGGCCATCGCCACGTTCTGGCCACGGGTGGCCTGGAAGGCGAAGTAGTCGATATCGTTGGGGTTGTCGATATTGCCCGTCACGCGGTTCAGGGCGTCGGGCAGTACGAACGAGGTCTGCGGGGTGTCGTTGGGTTCATAGGCATCGATGTTGAAGTCCACACCTACACCAAAACTGAACTGGGCGTTGTTGGCCTCATTGGCCACCATGTACCAGTAGTAGTCACCTGCCGGCAGCACGGCGCTGATGTATTCATCGGCGTTGCCCGGGTTGTCGGACGTACCGAGAAGCTCCAGGTTGCCCTGGCCATCGTCGCGGAACAGGCTCAGCGACATGTTGGCACCCGCACTCTGGTCAACCAGTTGCACCAGCGCACGACCGTTCTGTGGCAGGTGGAAGTGGTAGGGGAAGTCCTGGCCGGTCTGCACCTCGGTCAAGGTGTAGAGGGTGTTGATGTCCAGTGTCTGAAACAGCGGAACGAATTCGGCGGCAGCGACCTTGAGTTTGTCCTGGTCGGGCTTCTTCAGTTCGCTGTCGACGGTGGCGACGGCGGAGAGTTTCGCCGCCTTGCTCGCCACGGCCTTGGCCGGCGCTTTCGCGGTCATGGCCGCCTTGAGCTTCTGCTGAAGCTGGGAGGCAACCGCCTTGGACTCGAGCTTGCCACCGGACTTGAGGGCTTTGTGCACCGCCTCCTTGACGGCCTGGGCGCTCACCTTGGGCAGCGGTTGCGAAGGGTACTGTTCGGCCAGGGCAAAGGCCGAGACAAAGCAGGAGGCCGCCATGGCCGCGCCCAACATAAAGGCTTTTTTCGATTTCATTTTTTATCCATCCATAGTTAAAAATTGAAGCTCAGGTGACATCCGGTCACCTGGGATGGAATCTAGCCAGATACTGTATGCATGTCCAGTATTTTTATGAAATTTTCTTCACCTAATAGCCAGTCATTTCCAGATAGCCCACCCCACCGTCGAATTGCACCGGCCCTTCCCAGTAAGGAATGCTCAGGTTCATCCAGGCCTTCGGGTTGACCGCCTGTGCGGTGATATCCAGCTGTTTGCCGGGGATTTTCAGCGACCAGCGCGTGGGAATTCGGCGCCCGTCGATGTCGGTGGGGGCGAGTGGCGTGAGCTGGATGTCGGCGTTGTGCAGGGTCTGGGTGCGGCCCTGCGCATCGATCCAGGTGCCCGTCAGGTAACCCTCGCCGTCGGTTTGCCGCACGCGAAACAGCATCAACTGCTCGCCACGGTCCAGGTGCAGGGAGAACCAGTCCCAGCCGGTCTGGCTGGCGGCCAGGGGTTGGCTGCTCCACTCGCGGTCGAGCCAGGCGCTGCCACTGACCTGATACGCCTTGCCGTCGATCGTCACGTTGCCGCTGGCGGTGAAAAAAGGCTGGCTGTAGTAATACGACGCCTGGCCCTGATCGGATTTGCGGCTGTAGCCGTTATCGCCTTGCAGCACCAACGGGCGGCTGGAGGTCAGGTGCAAGTCATAGGCGAACTGCGGGCCATGGGCCTTGAGTTGCATGTCGGCCAGGGAGCTGGTGGCGCCGGGGCGAGTGGCGAAATTCCAGTCGTCGATCCACGCATTGAACGGCGCCGCCTGGGCGCCGGCCTGGCCAACACCGCCGCGCGCATAACGCTCGGCGGCGTAATGCCGGGTGGCCGAAGTGACGGCCGCGTGCCCCAGCCAGATCGTCGGGTCCTGCCACCCCGCCTGCGCCGGCCCGGCCTTGAGGGCGTTGCGAAACAAGGTCCACTGCACGCCGAACACATTGCCCTCGGCATCCTTGAGGTTGGCGGTAACGTACCACCATTCGATGCGGAAACCGGCGTGGGGCCCGTGGTCCTCGGGAAAGCTGAACACCTTGCCCGGCACCACCTGGTCAAAGTCCGCAGCCTCACTGCCCAAGCCGGCGAAACTTTCCTGGGGTGCAGGCGCCTTATCGCAGCCGCTCAGCAGCAACAAGACCGCTCCCAGCAACGCCTTAATCTTCATGGGCAAAGGTCCTCAGCAAGTCCGCCGGGCGACTGCGGTACAACTGCCATAGCGGCCAGGCCGACGCCAGAGAGGTGGCCAACATCGCCAGCCCCAGCAGTTGCGCCAGTTGCCACGGGAACACCTGCAACGGCAGGCGCCAACCAAACGCCTGCACATTGATCACCGCGTCCAGGCACCAGGCCAGCAACAGGCCCAGGGGCAACGCCAACACCAGGGTCAACAGCGCGAGCAACCAGGTCTGCGCCAAATTGAGCAGCATCAGTTGGCGGCGCGTCACCCCCAGCGCCCACAGCGGCGCGAGCTGGCCGAGGCGACTCTGGCTCTGGGTCAGCAGGCTGATGAACAGCGCCACGCCGGCCACCCCGAGGGTGAGGCTGTTCAGCGCGGCGGTGGCGGCAAAGGTGCGTTCGAACACCTGGCTCGAATAGCCCTTGAGTTGCTGCTGATCGACAATGCGGCTGTCCTCCAGCGCAAATGCGCGCTGCACGTCCTGCACCAGCGGCGCGACGTCCTCGGGGGCCATGCGCAGGTTAAAGCGGGCCGGTGACAGCGTCGGCCAATGCGCCAACAAGTGGGTGGAATTGACCAGCACGTGGCCCTTGGGGTTGCCATAGTCGGCGTAGATGCCCACCACCGTGGGTGACCAGGGCCCCTGAGGCGTTGGGATACTCACCTCATCGCCCAGCCGCACGTTCAAGCGCCGCGCCAGTTGCTCGCTGAGCATCAGCGTGTCGCCCTGCTGCAATCGGTCCCACGGTTGATTGGCGGCCTCCAGCAGCGGCCAGTGCTGGCGATAAGTGGGGTCGTCGATCACCCCGAACAGGTCAGCCGGCCAACCTTGCAACTGCGTCGACACTTGCCAGGTCGGCAGTACGGTGTTCACCGTGGGTTGCTGCGCCAACCAGTGGCTCAACTGTTCGGCCTGCGCCGGGTTCTGCGGATTGAGATACAGCTCGGCGGTGAGGCGTTGCTCCAGCCAATTATTGAAGGTCTGGCGAAAGCCCGAGGTCATGGAGCCCGCGCCGATGTTCGCCGCCATCGCCAACAGCAGCGCCATCAACGCCAGGCTCAACGCCGGCAGTTGCTGGCGGCAGTCGGCGAGAAACCATTGCCCCAGCACCGAGTGGCTGCGCCCGAGCACCGCCTTCAATACCGCATTGAGGATCACCGGCAAACCCAGGGCAGCCCCCAGTAGCAAGGCGGCCATCAGCACAAAACCGGCAGCCAGGCTGTTACCCAATCCCAACGCCAGCAGTGCGACCAGCAACGCCGCAGCCGCGACCCAACCCTGGCGTCGCAACCAGCGCCCATGGGCCTCGTGCCAGGCCTGGGCATTGGCCAGTGCCAGCAACGGCAGGCGCGCCGCCCGCCACAGGCTGCTCGCGCCCGCCAACAGTGCGCCGAGCAGGCTCAAGCCCAACCCCGTCAACCACCAGCCAGGGCTCAAGCTTAACTGGCCGGGCACCTCGGCGCCGTACAAGCCACGCAAGCTGGCCGCCACATCCGGCAGCAACAGGCTGGCCACCAGGTAACCGCTGGCCACGCCGAGCACGCCACCGAGCAGCGACAACACACCCAGCTCCACCCCCAGGCTGAGGATCAGCATCCGCGCACTGACCCCGCAAGCGCGCAAGGTGCGCAGCAGCCCGCGCCGTTGTTCCAGCGCCAGGCCGATAGCGGCATGCACGATAAACAGTCCCACCACAAACGACAGCAAGCCGAGGGCGTCGAGGTTCAGGTGAAAGCTTTCGGTCAGCCGTGAGAGGTTGTTGTCCTCGGCCAGGTGCAGTTGCAATTCGGCGGGCGGGGTGGGATGGGTGGCGGCAAAGGCGTTGTCCAGCAGCAGCCGCGACAGACGCCCGGGCATCTCCAGCAAGGGTTGGGCAAAGCCGATGTCGGTGAGCAACAACCCGGGGGCCATGTCTGCCTGGGCCTGCAACGGCGGCAAGGTTTGCCCGTTTGCCGTCTGCGGCTGTTCGCCATCGTGCAGGCCCAGGGCTTGCAAGGTTTGCGGAGCAATCCAGGTGCGTCCAGGCGGCGCGAAGAATGCAGCCATCTGCGCCTGGCTCAGGCGTTGCCCGGCCACTGCGGCATTCCCCGGCAATGACACCGGATCGATGCCCATCAGTTGCAGGCGCACCTCCTCATGCCCCTTGAGTACCACCCGCCCCTGCACCACCGGTGACACCGGCCACCCCGCACGGCGCAACTGGGCAAACAGGGCCTGGGGGAAGCTCGATGCACCGGTCGCACTGAGGCTGGCTTGAGGCTCACCGCCGATCAATTGGCTGGCGCGTGCGTAGCTGTCCCGCGCCTGGCTGTTGAGCGCCTGCACACCGGTCAACAACGCCGTGGCCAGCCACAGGCCGGTCAACACGCTGAAGAACTGCACGGGATGGCGCCGCCAGTGGCTCAGCAGCGCACGCAACGCCCAATAAAAAACGGCCACCTCAACGGGCGTCCGCAGGTACGACACGGCCACGCTGCAACACCACCTGGCGGTCGAGCCGTGCAGCAATGCGCGGGCTGTGCGTGACCATCAGCAGGCTGGTGGGGCTGTCGCGCAGCAGGTCCAGCAACAATTGCAGCACGTCATCGCTGGTGGCTTCGTCGAGGTTGCCGGTGGGTTCATCGGCCAGCAACAAGCCCGGCCGCGAGGCCAATGCGCGCCCCACCGCCACCCGTTGCTGCTGACCACCGGAGAGCTGCTCCGGGTAGCGCTTGAGCAAGTCGCCCAGACCCAGGCGTTCCACCAGGTGCGCCTGCCACTGCGGGTCAAATCGCCCGGCCAGGCGCGCCTGGAACGCCAGGTTGTCCTCCACGCGCAAACTGCCGATCAGGTTGAACTGCTGGAACACCAGGCCGATCTCGGTGCGCCGCCAGTGGGCCAGTTGCGCCTCACTCAATTGGTCAAGACGCTGCTCGCCCACCTGGATGCTGCCACCGTCCACCCGGTCCAGGCCGGCCACCAGGTGCAGCAGCGTGCTCTTGCCACTGCCCGACTCGCCCATCAGCGCCAGACTGCTGCGCGCCGCCAACTGCAAGTCGACACCCGCCAGCACCGCCAGGGGCCCTTGCGCGGTGGCATAGCTCTTGAGAACACCTTGCACCTGCAACATAAATACGCTCGTTCGGGGGTCTGCAAACGAGGATAACGGCTGACTTTGCGCCCCGTGCGAATTTTTCACATGGATTTCACCGCCCGCCCACCCACGCCTCTCTAAATTGCCCACCAAGCGTCGTAGAGCGGCAACTTGTTAGTTGCCAGCGACGACAACTTTTAACAGCTGGATGTTCAGCGAAAAGACAGCAGCCCTGTGACAGTCTCCTACTCCACTACGGGCATCCGTCAATGCGCTGCGCCTGTTTGATAACAACACTGCCAACAGTGCCCATGGTGAATAGTGTGGTTGACCTTACCCTGACCAAACCGCGTGTGCGCCGAAGCCTTTTCAGACGCCTGAAAAGACTCTGGCTGGGCATTGCCATCGTCAGTCTGCTGGTGTCCGGTTTCGTGTTCTGGCCCAGGTCGCCGACGAACCTGGGCGTGCGCAACCACCTGATCAACTCCGGGCTCCTGGCCAGTTGGCGCAACGGTGACGTGGTGGTGCTGGTACGCCATGAAGAACGCTGCGACCGCTCGACCAACCCCTGCTTCGGCCCCGCCGATGGCCTCACGATCAACGGCACGCAGCATGCCACCGAATTGGGCAAAGCCTTCCACGCCTTGGGCATGCAGGCCACTGACGTGCTCAGCAGCCCCACCACCCGCACCGCCCAGACGTCGCTGTTCGTGTTCGGCAAGACCGAGCTATCCGCTGGCCCGCTGGCCATCTGTGGAGACGCCATGGGTGAAGAGATCCTCAGCAACAAACGTCCCGATCACAACCTGGTGCTGATCACACACAGTGCCTGCATCAACGACTTCGAACAGGCCTTGGGTTTCCCCCACGCCATCACCGCCGAATACGGCAGCGCCCTGTTCGTCAAGGTACTGCCCAATGGCAAGTTCAAGACCCTGGGCATCATGAACAGCCAGGATTGGCCCGCCGCGCTCAAACAACTTTAAACACACTTTTTTACATATCCAGCGGCTGTCGTGTTCAGCAAAACGACAGCCCGTTTCTGGCATGTTTAGTTGTGCCTGTTAGTTAGGGACGCCATGATTATTTTCAGTGACTTAGTGAACATTTTGATGTTTTGCACTACTACTTTCCTGCACCCTTTTTCTGCCACTGAACGTCAAGGAGCGACGTTTTTATGACCCGTTTGAAACCCCTGCCCGTGTTGCTGCTGGCCTTCGCCGTGTTCTACCTGTTGCCCATGGGCCTGCACGGCCTGTGGATCCCGGATGAAACACGCTACGCCCAGATCAGCCAGGAAATGCTCCTGAGCGGCAACTGGGTCTCACCCCACTTCATGGGCGTGCGCTACTTCGAAAAGCCCTCTGCCGGCTACTGGTTGATCGCCCTCGGCCAGGCGGTGTTTGGTGAAAACCTGTTCGGCGTGCGCATTGCCTCGGCCATCACCACCGGCCTGAGCGTGTTGTTGGCGTATCTCATCGCACGTCGCCTGTGGAACGACCCGCGCAAGAGCTTCGCCTGCGCCCTGCTGTATATGAGCTTTGGCCTGGTGGCCGGGCAAGCCGGGTATTCGAACCTCGATCCGCAGTTCACCCTCTGGGTCAACCTAAGCTTCGTCGCGCTGTGGTTTGCCCTCGACAGCCAAACCACGCGCGGTCGGCTCGGTGCCTGGGTGCTGCTGGGCGTAGCCTGTGCCATGGGATTCATGACCAAGGGCTTCCTGGCCTGGCTGTTACCCGTGCTGATCGCTGTGCCTTACATGCTTTGGCAACGCCGCCTGGGCGAATTGGTGCGCTATGGCTCGCTGGCCATTCTGGTGGCGGTGGTGGTGTGCCTGCCGTGGGTGTGGGCAATTCATCTGCAGGAGCCGGACTACTGGCGCTTCTTCTTCTGGCACGAGCACATCCGCCGTTTCTCTGCCGACAATGCCCAGCACGCCCGCCCGTGGTGGTTCTTCCTGCCGATCATGGTGGTGTCGTGCCTACCGTGGTCAGCGCTGTTGCCCACCACTGCACTCAAAACCTGGAAAGAAAAAGCCCAGCCGAAGATGGTGTTCCTGGCCCTCTGGCTGCTGCTGCCCCTGGGCTTTTTCAGCCTGAGCAACGGTAAGCTGCCGACCTACATCATGCCGTGCCTGCTGCCCCTGGCCTTGCTGATGGGCCACGCCCTGATCGACCAGCTCAACCAGGGCAAGACCCGCGCCTTGCGCTTCAACGGCCTGCTCAACTTCGCCATTGGCCTCGTGGCGATGGGCGCGCTGATCTACCTGCAGATCGATGACCCGCTCTACAGCAACAGCCACGCCGAGATGTTCAGCCTGTCCCTGGCCTTTATCGTGCTGCTGGGCTGGATCCTCGCCAACCTGCTGCAGGCGTTCCGCCCGCTGACCCTGTGGGCCATGCCGGCGTTGGGCATCGGCCTGCTGGTGGCGTTGCTGCCGGCCGGCATGCCCGAAGAGATCACCGATAACGAAATGCCCGACCAGTTCGTGCTGGAGCATCTGGATGAATTGCAACAAACCCATGCTTTGCTGAGCAACGAACTGGGTTCGGCGTCTGCCTTGTCCTGGCGCCTGCGCCGGCCGGAAGTGGCGTTCTACGACACCGAAGGTGAACTGCGCTATGGCCTCAAGTACGCGGGTTCAGTGCACCGCAAAGTCAGTCTCGACAGTGTCCAGCCGTGGTTGGCCGAGGCTCGCCAACAGGGTTCGGTCGGCGTGCTGATGCGGGTCAAGAGCACCAGCGAACACCGCGAGGAAGGCCAGTTGCCGGCGGGCGGCAAGCGTTATCGCAAGGGCGCCCTGCTACTGATCATTTACCCAAAACTTCCTTAACGCGACGCCTGCCACGAGTACAGCCCCATGAGTTTCTGGAAAACCGAACGCGGCGCCCTGCTGTTGCTGCTGGGCGTCTCGGCGCTGCTGCTGTTGGCGGGCTTGGGCAGCCGCGACGTGTGGGGGCCGGAAACCCGCTGGGCCAACATCGCCCTGCAGATGCTGCAAAGCGGCGATTACTTCGACCCGTTTCTCAAGGGCGCACCCTACTACGACAAACCCCTGCCGTCGTACTGGCTGATCACCGGCTTTGCCAACATGATGGGCGGGCTCGGCCCGTGGTCGTTGCGCCTGTCGTCGGTGATCGCGGCGTGGCTGAGCATCTGGCTGGTCTACCTGATCGGCGAGCGCCTGTTCCGCAAAGGCACCGGGCTGATTGCCGGCTGGATGCTCGCCACCACCTTCTACTTCCTGTTCTGGGCCCGCGTGGCCACTGCCGACATACTCACCGTGTGCGGCGTGCTGGCGGCCGTGTGGTGGTACTGGCGTGGGCCGGATGACACTCGGCTGGGGCGCTACTGCGTATTTTTCCTGCTGCTGGCGGCCACGTCGCTGTTCAAGGGCCTGATCGGTTTTGTGCTGCCCGGCCTGGTGCTGCTGCCACACCTGCTCAGCGAGGGGCGTTACAAGCGCCACCTCAACCTGCGCCTGCTGCTGGCGCTGGTGATTGCGGCGGGGTTCTATGCGATTCCGTTCGTGCTGTCTCACCTCTACGGCGCACCGACCTACGGCGAAAGCGGCCTGGAGCTGGTGTTCAAGGAAAACGTGGTGCGCTTCTTCAACCCCTTCGACCACATGGGGCCGATCTACACCTACCTGATCTACCTGCCCGCCTACACCCTGCCCTGGGCACCGTGCTGGGTGCTTGGCCTGTGGCTGGCAATGCGGCACTGGCAGCAAACCCCGCCCAACGTACGTTGGCTGGTATGGGGCCTAGGCCTGCTGTTTGTGTTCTTTACCGCCAGTGGCAGCCGCCGCAGCTACTACGTGCTGCCGCTGGTGCCGTTTGCACAACTGCTGGCCGCCTGGTGGCTAAGCGAACGCCTGCAGAAAAAACCGGCCAGCTGGCCGCGTTGGCAGAAAGGTTTTGGCATCGCCGCTGCACTGATGCTGCTGGTGCTGGGCGTGGTCTACCCGTGGACCAACGGCAACGGCGGCGTCACGCGTTTCGTCGAAGACGTGCAAACCCAGGCCGTCAAGACCGCGCCGTGGAACCAGTGGCAGATGGTGCTGGTGGAAGTCGACAACAAGCTGCCGATGTACCTGCAAAACGGCGGCAAACCGTTCTACTACGTCGCCGAAACCCAGGACTTCCCACGCCAGGGCGACAGCGCCGCGATGCTGGCCTGGCTGAAAAAAACCAGCGGCCAGGCCTTCGACCCGCAACGCACGATCATCTTCGCGCAATACACCAGGGACGATCCCACGCCGCTGGCCTACTTGGGGGCTGATCATCAGGTGATCACCACCCAACCGGACAATGGCGAGCGGCTGTTTCAAAAGCGTGGCGGTGGCAGCGTGGCGTTTGTGCCATCGGCCCGATAGGCCAGCGGACTACTCGTCGCAGGCCTTGCGGTTGATGATGATTTTCTCCCGGGTGCCTTCGTCAATCAGGCTGCGAAGCAACTGGAAGAGTGGGTCGGCGTCGGTGTAGCGCTTGCCGTAGGCCAGGTTGAACTCATAGTCGAAACCGGGTGGGTTCTTGCCCTGGTTGTGTTGCAGGAGGGTCTCCAGCTTGTCCAGCGCCTTGACGGCCAGGGCCTCCGGCGACTGCGCACGTTCGTAGTCATCCCAGAGTGCCAGCACCTCGGCCTGCAGCCTGTCGTCCAAGGTGCGGGTCAGGCTCAGCAGATCGTTTCGCTCTTGCTCGCCTTTGTTGGGGAACAACGCCTGGCTGACGGCAGGAATGTCGCCATTGATCGCCTCGCCCAGATCATGAATGACGCACATCTTGAGCACCTTCAGCACATCGAGATGGGCCAGTTGGTCGGCGAAGACCATCACCATCAGGCACAGGCGCCAGCTATGTTCTGCGGTACTTTCGGCGCGCCCCGATGAGGTGTGCGCGCTTCTGAGCACGTCCTTGAGTTTTTCCGCCTCGCGAAGAAATTCAAGCCGCCCTTTGATTGTTTCAATCTCCATAACACCCTCTGCACACGCTATACGCCGTCATTGCCAGCCTAAGCGCGGCAAGGGTGGGCGTCCACGCATAAAATATGCGTCACATGGGCTTCAGAGCGTCTCGACCAGGCGCGCGGCTGTTCCGTCCGAGAGTGGAATTCGCGTCCAGCGGCAACGACCGGGGCGAATGGGGACAAGCAGGGAGTCGTTGGCGCCCGTGGTGAACTCCAGCGCCGGCGGCGCCAACGCGTCCCGCCATCCGGAGGTCTTGAGGGCCAGTTCCTTGCTGACGATATCCGGCGTCGCGAAACGCCAGAGCGAAAGCCCCAACAATTCGCTGACAGGCCGGGTGAACTCGGCGGCACGACCGGGCGAGCACGCCAGCAGCCGATGGGTCAGGTCACAAATGAGGTGCATGGGCCGTGGGCTCTCGCTGACCAACCTGGCCAGCACTTGGTCGGCCGCACCGTCCAGGCGAGCCGCCAACAAGTGCTCCAACTGCTTGTGTGCTGCGCAGTCCATGGATTGCGTGCCGCTTTCCCAACGCGAAATGGTCGATTGAGTGACCCCGAACAACTGCGCGGCATGCAGCTGTTTTACGCGGTGCAGCAGGCGCCAGCGTCGCAGCGCAATGCCAGGCAGGGCCAGGGGAAGCAAGGTGTCAGGCATTCTGGGCTACTGAAGGATTGCCGGGTGTGCCAGTCTGGGGGATCCACGCCCTGCCGGCAAATGCACGGGATAAACGGGCATCGGCTCAGCGCTCAGGGGTGTACTTGCGCGTGTGTGGCAAGCCCGCCACGCCAGGATCGACCGCTAACCCCGCCACCTGTTCCTGCACCGCCCGCCCCTCTGCCCGGTTGCGGATAAACCCGGCGCGGGTGAAGCGTTCCAGAAACGGTACCGGCAGCGTCTTGTCCGGTGTGACCAAGGGGTGCTCGGCCACATCGCCGAACAGGGTGTAGGCCGCGCTCGGCAAGTGCCGCGTATTGAGGTCACTGGTGAGGCGGCCTTCCTGCAGGACGATGGCGCGGTTGGTCACCCGTTGCAGGTCGGACAGACGTTGGGAGATGTAGAGGATGGCCACGCCCCGGGCGCGCTGGCTGTCGATCAGGCCCAGCAAGCGCTCGGCATCGAGTTCCGATAGCGCAGCGGTGGGCTCGTCGAGGATCAGCAACTTGGGTTGCAGGGCAAAGGCCCGGGCCAGCACCAGCAGTTGCCGATCGGCCTGACCGAGGCGTTCCACCGGGTGTTGCAGCGGCAGGTCCAGGCCCAGCCCGTCGGCGATGGCCTGGGCGCGCTGCAGCAGGTTCCTGCGGTTGAGCAGGAAGTCGGCGTCAGGCTGGCACAGCTCGTCGAGCAACAGGTTCTCGGCCACGCTCAGGCCGGGGGCGATACCGTCATCGGGGCGCTGGTGCACCGCAACGATGCCGACGCGACGGGCCGACAACGGTGAAATAAACCGCTGCTGCACCCCATCGACCCACACTTCCCCCGCATCCGGTGCCAACAGGCCGCCGAGGATTTTCACCAGGGTCGACTTGCCGGCCCCGCTGGCCCCCAGCAATGCCACGCCTTCACCCGGGTAAATGTCCAGGTTGACCTGATCCAGCGCCGACTGGGCGCCAAAGGCCTTGCTCAGGTGACGCACACGGACCAACGGCGCGGGTGCTGCGGCAACGGGGTTGCTCATGGCTAATCTCTAAGGCGGAACGATGACTCATTACAACGCGCGAAGACGCTGATTTATTCCGTGCAACAATGAGTTAGGTCCCGAATTAAATGCATTACCTTATGAACAATCCAATAGCTGAATCGCATAGCTCAGAGTTTTTTGGTTATAAGCGTTTTGCCAGCAAGGTGTTGAATGCATTCAGCACCTGCACGGGCTTTTCCAGCATCAGCTGATGACCGCACGCCTCCAGCACTTGGAACTGCGCATCAGGCAATTGCGCGGCCAGGGCCTGGCCGCCACTGGCGGGCGTCAAACCGTCGCTGTCACCGGCCAGAACACTCACCGGCAACGTCAGGGTGGGGATCCGTGAGGCGTCGGGCCAGCGCGCATGTTTCATCAGTGCCTTGAACATGTACAGCGGGTTGCGCTCGGTGAGCTTCTCTTCATAGGCCACCAGCGCCGGGTCGGCCGTGGCGTGCCAGGCGCGCTCGCGAAAGCCTTTGGCCAACAGCGGCCGCAGCCATTCGAGCAGCCATGCGGGCAAGGACATCAACCCGCCACGGGTCACCGGCCGGTGCAACATCGTGCCCAGCAACAGCACCGCTTCGACGGTCACACCGCTGTCGGCCAAGAGTGTGCTCAGGCTCAGCCCGGTGCCAAAGGAATGGGCCACGATCAGGTTGTGGGCGCGTCCGTAGCGCTGCAGGATCGCCCCATAGTCCGCCACCAGTTCCGACCAGGCATAGGCGTGCTCATCGCGGGGCTTGGCGCTGTCGCCATGGCCCAGCAGGTCCCAGGCCACCAGGCTGTAGCCGTCGGCTTTTAGCGCCTGCCACTGCAGGCGCCATTGGTCCTTGTTGCCACCGGCGCCGTGGCAGAAAAACACCACCGTGTCGGGCTGGGTGGTGCCTACATGGTGGGCAATGCTCAGGGAGCGGTTGGGGCGGATGTCCAAGCGCTGGCCGCGGACGATGGGCAGGTCTGTCAATGGGGCATTCATAAACGCCACGCTCCTCGATAAATACACTCGGTCGGTGTGGGAGCTGGCTTGCCTGCGATAGCGGTGTATCAGTCACGACCGCTATCGCAGCGGTGCGACGACTCGACAAGCCAGCTCCCACATTAAATGGCGTCAGGCTCAAGTACCGGGGCTACAGTCGCACATTGCAACAGCGCGCGGGTGTAGGGGTGTTGGGCATCAGCGAACAGTCCAGCGGTGTCGCCCTGCTCCACCACCCGCCCGTTCTGCATCACCGCAATGCGATCACACAACCGCGCCGCCACGCGCAAGTCGTGGGTGATGAACACGATGCTCAATTTCAGCCGCCGCTGCAGGGACTCCAGCAGTTCCAGGATCTGCACCTGGATCAACGCATCAAGGGCCGACACGCACTCGTCGGCAATCAACACCTTCGGTTCCACCGCCAACGCACGGGCGATGCCAATGCGCTGGCGCTGCCCTCCGGAGAACTCATGGGGGTAGCGCTCGAACGCCGTGGCAGGCAAACCCACCAGCTCCAGCAAGGCGCGCGCACGCGCTTCGGCACCGGCCTTCGAATGCCCTTGCACCAACGGCCCGGTCATGATGATGCGGCCCACCGTCTGGCGCGGATTAAGCGAGGCGAACGGGTCCTGGAAGATCATCTGCACCTCACTGCGCAGCGGCCGCAATCGCCCTTCGGATAACCCCACCACATCTTGGCCGAGCCACTGGATGTGCCCGCTGTCGGCCCGTAACAGCCGCACCAGGCAACGCCCCAGGGTGGACTTGCCCGAGCCAGACTCACCGACGATGCCCAGGGTCTCGCCTTTGCGCAGCTGCAACTGCACTGCATCCAGCGCACGGGTGCTGCGCCGCCCCCACCAGCCCGCACGGGTGCTGAAGACTTTGTTCAACTGTTCGGCCTTGAGCACCACGGCGCCACTCACCACACCACGGGGCTCCCGTGGTTGCGCCGATACCGCCGCCAGCAGTTGCCGGGTGTAAGGCGCCCGGGGTTCGTCCAGCACCTGGCGAGCGCTGCCCTGCTCCACCACACGGCCCTTTTCCAGCACCAGCACACGGTTGGCGATCGCCTCAACCACGGCAAAATCATGGGTGATCAACAGCAGCGCCATGCCCTTGTCCCGCTGGATCTTGCGCAACAGCTCAAGAATTTGCGACTGGGTGGTCACGTCCAGCGCCGAGGTCGGCTCATCGGCAATCAACAGCGCCGGATCGAATGCCAGGGCCATGGCGATCACCACCCGTTGGCGCTGGCCACCGGACAGCTCAAAGGGATACGCCAGGCGCAGGCGCTCAGGGTCCGGCAGACCGACGTAACCCAGCAGGTCTATCACCCGCCGGCGGCGCTCACCGGCCGATTTCACCCCATGGGCACGCAGGGTTTCATCGATCTGTTCACCCACCCGCAGCAATGGGTTGAGTGCGCTCATCGGCTCCTGGAACACCATGCTGATCTCGCGCCCACGCAGTTCGCGCATGGCGGCTTCGCCACGGTTGGCCAAGTCTTCATCACGAAACACCAAACGCCCGCTTTGCACCGTTAGCGGCGTCGGCAACTGGCGCAGCAGCGCCTTCGCCAACATGGATTTGCCCGAACCGGACTCGCCCACCACGCACAAGCATTCACCGCTGTGCAGTTGCAGCGACAGGTCGTACAGCGCATGGCTGCGGTCCGCCCCGTCGGGCAAGGCGATACGCAGGTGTTCAACCCTCAATAACGTCATCGCGATCTCCCCGGCTCAAACGCCACGCGCAAGCCTTCGCCCACGCGGTTCACCGCCAGCACACACAGCACGATCGCCAGGCCCGGCAGAAAGCTCATCCACCAGGCGTCCCGCAACAGGCCACGGGAAGCGTTGATCATGTAGCCCCAGCTCATGGCTTCCGGGTCGCTCAAGCCAAGGAACGCCAGGGCGGCTTCGGTGAGGATCGCGGTGGCCATGACAAAGGTCATCACCACCAGCAGCGGCCCCAGGGCATTGGGCAGGATCTGCTGGGTGATGATCCCCAGCGGCGACTGGCCCAGCACACGGGCCGCCTGCACGAATTCACGCTGGCGCAGCGTGAGGAATTCACTGCGCACCAACCGCGCCACGGCCGGCCAGGCCACCAGGGCAATCGCCAGCACAATGGTGCCCAGCGACGGCTCCAGCACCGCCACCAGGATCACCGCCAACACCAGTTGCGGGATGATCTGGAAAAACTCGGCGATGCGCATCAGCACGCCGTCGAGCCAGCCCCCGAAGTAACCGGCGATGGCCCCGATAATCAGCCCCACCACCAGGGTTGCCAAACTGGCCAGCGCCCCCACGGCCAGGGACACCCGCGCCCCGTAGAGCAAGCCGCTGCCGAGGTCGCGCCCCAGCAGGTCACTGCCCAGCCAGTGGGCGGCGTCGTGAAACGGCGGCAGCATCGGCTGGCTGTTCATTTCCCACGGCGAGCTGCTGGTGAGCCACGGCGCTGCCAGTGCCAGCGCCGCCAACACCAGCAAGAACAGCGCACCGCCCAGCGCCGAGGGTTGGCGGATAAAACGTCTGAACACCGCCATCAGCCCTGCCCTCCGGCGCCAATGCGCGGGTCGAGGTAACGGCACACCACATCGGTCAACACGTTGAAGCCCACCACCAACATCGAGATCACAAGGAACCCGCCCATCAGCACGCCGTAGTCGCGTTGGGCCAGGGAGTCGTACATCAAGCGGCCGATGCCCGGCCACGCATACACCACCTCTACCAGCAAGGCGCCGCTGGCCAACTGGCCCAGTTGCAGGCCGGCGAAGGTCACCACCGGCAGCAGCGCATTGCGCAAGACGTGCACGTACAGAATCCGCCGTGGGTGCAAACCCTTGGCGTGAGCGGTACGCACATACTCCTGGCCGAGGGCGTCCAGCACGGCGGCGCGGGTCAGGTGGATGTACAGGGCGAGGAACAACACGCTCAACGACAGGCACGGCAACAGCAGATGCTGCAGGCGATCCAGCAATGAAAAGTCCCGGCCCACGGTTTCCATGCCAAAGGCCGGCAACCAGTCCAGACTCACCGAAAACAGCAAGATCAACAGCATCGCCAGCCAGAACGGCGGCATCGCATACAACAGCAACGCGCCATGGGAAATCACCCCATCAAGCCAATGGCGCCTTTGCCGTGCCCGCGCCGCCAGCACGCCCAAGGTCACCCCCAGCACCGACGACACCACGAACGCCGAGCCCATCAAGGCCAGCGTTGCGGGCAAACGCTCGGCGATCAGCGACCACACCGACGTCTGGTTACGGTAGGAATAACCCAGGTCCAGGTGCGCCACATTGCCCAGGTAGATCAGCAACTGTTGCAGCAGTGGTTTGTCCAGGCCCATGGTCTGGCGCAACTGTTCGATGAACTGCACATCGTCCACCCCCGCCTCACCGGCCAGCAGCAATGCCGGATCACCCGGCGCGAGGTGGATCAACACAAAGCTCAGCACCAGCACCGCCACCACCATCAGCAGCGCCTTGACCAGGCGCCCGCCGAGATACACCACGCCGTTCATGGCGCAGGCGCGTCGAGGTAAACGCTTTCGTAGTCTTCGTTAAGGCTGGTGGCGGTTTGCAGCAGGTTATGCACCTGCGTGTGGAACAGCGTCTGGTTGCGCATCTCGAAGATCGGCGCGATGGGCAGGTCGGTGTTCAGCCGATTCTCCAGTTGGCTGTAGAGCTGGGTGCGCGCAGGCCCTTCAGGCGTGTCGGCGATTTTCGTCCACAAGGCATCGGCTTCAGGGCTGTTGTAGCCGCTGACGTTGGCGAACGGCGAGGTCTTGAGAATGTAGTCGGAGCGGTACAGGTAGGCGCTGGTCAGGTAGGGGTCGCCGATCTGGAAGATGAAGTTGTAGGTCAGGTCGAAGTCCCAGTCGCTCACGCGCTGGAACCAGGTGGCGGCGTCGGACGTCAACACCTGCACCTTGAAGCCCAGCGGCTGCAGGGCTTGCTTGGTGTACTCGGCCAGGCGCTCCCAGGCACCGCCCTTCTCGCCGTTGAGCAAGCGGATACGCACCGCGCCCACGTCCACGCCGGACTCGGCAATCAGCGCCTTGGCCTTTTTCACGTCATAGGCGTACTGCGGCAAGTGGGGGTCGTGGTAGGGCGTGCCCGACACGAACTCGCCCTGGGCGACCTTGCCCGAGCCGAAGAAGATGTTGTCCACGACAAACTGCCGGTTCAGCGCATACAGGATCGCCTGGCGCACCTTGGGGTTGTTCAGCGGTGGCTTGCGCGTGTTGATCTGCAGGAAGACCAGGCCGGCATACAACTCCCAGCCTTTCTCGGAAGACTGCACATTCGGCAAGGCGCCCAGGCGCTTGAGGTCGGAATAGTCGGCATCGCCGCTGCGCAGCACCTGCACGTCATTGCGCTCGAAGGCTGCGGCGCGGGAGGAACCGTCGGGGATCACGTGGAAGACAATCCCGTCCAGGTGCGGCAGGCCTTTTTTCCAGTAGGTGGGGTTCTTGGCCAGCTTGATGTAGGCACCGCGTTTCCACTCGACGAACACGAACGGCCCAGTGCCCACCGGCTTGAGGTTGTAGGGGTTGTTGCGAAAATCGGTGTTCTCGTAAAGGTGCTTGGGCACCACCGGGCGCAGGCCGCTGCCCAGGGCCGAGAGCAACGGCGCGAAGGGTTTCTTCAGGTGGAAGACCACTTGCAGCGGGCCGGTGACGGTGATGCTGTCGACGTACTCGGTGATGATGCCGCCCAGGCGCTTGTCCACTTCCGGGTAGAAGGTCTGGAAGCTGAACACCACGTCATCGGCGGTGAATGCCGGGCCGTCGTGCCAATGCACGTTGTCTTGCAGTTGGAAGGTGTAGGTGAGGCCGTCCGGGGAGATAGCCCAGGACTTGGCCAGCACCGGTTTGGGGTTCAGGTCCGTGTCGAAAGTCAGCAGGCCCTGGAGGATCTTGCCACTGACGTATTGGGTGGACACATGGCTGACCACGCCGTGCATCAGCGACGGCGGTTCAGGCTGGGCCACCAGGTTCAGCACCCCGCCCTCCTGGGGTTGCGCCTGGGCCTGGCCGGCCAGCAGCACGCTGCACAACCCCACGCAGGAGAGGGCACGGCGGAAAGAGAATGGGCGCATTGAGGCTCCTCGAATGGAAAGATTCTGGGAGGGATTTTGCAAGGGCTGTGCCATGGGGGTTTTCGGCGCGATTGCGGGTGTTGGTTGCCGTCTGGGTGATGAAAAAACCACAACGGCCTGCGCGAGTGTGCAAAAAACAACAGCCCACCGCCCGCCTGTAGGCGCCGGCTTGCCGGCGATAGCGGTCCATCCGCCAGCAAAGATGCAAGCCGACACACCGCCATCGCCGGCAAGCCGCCTCCTACAGTGCGTCATGGCACAAGGTTTGCCCCTTCAGCTGTCTCTGACCCCACGAGCCTCTTCACCATGTCACTGGATTACCTGGGCAACCCCATCGACACCCTCGACCCGTCCACCCGCCAGGGCCTGGACGATTTCATCGGCGGCTTCCTCGGCTACCAGCCCCGCGCCGAAGGCATTCTCGCCACGGCGGACGCCGCGCCCGACTCGGCCCTGGCCAATGCCTTCGCCGGCTTGCTGCTGATGTTCATCGAGTCCCCCCAGGGCCCGACCCTGGCCGAGCACTACCGCCAGCGCGCAGCCGCCGTGAACAGCGATCACCCGCGCGCCCAGCTGTACCTGGCCGCCTTGAGCGCCTGGATCAACGACGACCTCGACCAGGTCCTGCACCTGAGCGAACACCTGCTGGGCCGCTATCCTCGCGACCTGTTCGCCGCCAAGCTCAACCAGTACCTGGAGTTCAACCGGGGCAACTGGCCGGCGTTGCTGCGCATCGGCCTCAAGGCTGTCGCGGGCGCGCCGGACATCGCCCACAGCCATGGCCTGCTGGCCTTCGCTTATGAGCAGTGCCACTTGCTCGAAGAGGCCGAAGCCAGCGCCCGCGAAGCCCTGCGCCTGCAACCCTCGGAGCCCTGGGCGCAACATGCCCTGGCCCATGTGATGCTGACCCAGGGACGCATCGAGGAAGGCACCGAATTCCTTGAAAGCGTGGCCCATCACTGGGCCGGCTTGAACTCGTTCATGTACACCCACAACTGGTGGCACCTGGCGCTGTTCTACCTGGCGCGGGGTGAGGATCAGCGGGTGTTGGAGATCTACGACCAACACGTGTGGGGCATCCTGCCGGAGTATTCCCAGGACCAGGTGGGGGCGGTGTCGTTGCTGGCACGCCTGGAACTGGCGGGTATCGACGTCGGCGAGCGTTGGCAGGGGTTGGCGCCGTACCTGCAGCGACGGACCGGGGATGTGGTGCAGCCGTTTCTCAGCGTGCAGTACCTGTATGGCCTGGCACGCGCTGGCAAGCCGGAGGCGGATGAGCTGTTGGCGGCGTTGCGCGAGCATAGTGTTGCGGCGCGGCCGGTGTGGGGTGAGGTGACCTTGCCATTGGCGCGAGGGCTGTTGGCCCATGCACGCGGGGATGCGCAGGGTGCGCTGGAACACTTGGCCATCGCCCTGCCCCGGTTGAATGAGATTGGTGGTAGCCATGCGCAGCGTGATCTGTTTGCCCAGGTGGAATTGGACGCGCGGTTGAAGGCTGGGGATTGGTTTGGGGCGCAGCAGGCGCTGGAGTTACGGCGTCGGTATGACGGGTGGGATGTGCCGACTAATCGGAGTTTGGGGCGGGTGTATGAGGCGCTGGGTTTGCCGGAGCAGGCGGCGAATGCCAGAGCCCGGGTTTCACGCTTTACCTGAAGATTGGAGATCTAAATGTGGGAGCTGGCTTGCCTGCGATGGCTATGTGTTAGGCGCTGGAGTTTTTTTGGTCGGTGTACATATCCGTTTTTTGGGTAACGGCTGATATGGGTTCCGCCCTTACGGCGGCTCACTTTTGATAGAGCCCAAAAGTAAGCATGGGCCTGTCTCCCTGCAGC
>NZ_JACAOY010000028.1:0-13835 GCF_013385985.1 Pseudomonas sp. B6002
CGTTCGGCCAGCGTGGTTTTACGGGGCGCCAAAGATCAAAAGCCAGAGCAAGAGCGACTCGCTTCGCATCGTGGTTACGCGGTCCTGTAGGAGCCGGCTTGCCGGCGATGAACCCGAGGGCGCCGCGTTCTGCCTGGAGTTTCGCGTCTCCGTTAACGACCATCGCCGGCAAGCCGGCTCCTACGGTGCGGGGTGTACGCGAATTTGCATCACTTGTAGGAGCCGGCTTGCCGGCGATGAACCCGAGGGCGCCGCGTTCTGCCCGGGGTTTCGCGTCATCGTTAACGACCATCGCCGGCAAGCCGGCTCCTACAGTTCGGGGTGTACGCGAATTCGCATCACTTGTAGGAGCCGGCTTGCCGGCGATGTACCGGATGGCGCCGCGTTCTGCCTGGGATTTCGCGTCTCCGTTAACGACCATCGCCGGCAAGCCGGCTCCTACGGTGCGGGGTGTACACGAATCCGCATCTGCATCACCTGTAGGAGCCGGCTTGCCGGCGATGAACCCGAGGGCGCCGCGTTCTGCCTGGAGTTTTGCGTCTTCGTTAACGACCATCGCCGGCAAGCCGGCTCCTACGGTGCGGGGTGTACACGAATCCGCATCTGCATCACCTGTAGGAGCCAGCTTGCCGGCGATGAACCTGAGGGCGCCGCGTTCTGCCTGGGATNNCTCTTTTCCAAAAGTGACCCGCCGTAAGGGCGGAACCCATTTCAGCCGTTACCCAAACAACGGATATGTACCCGATCAAAGGCCATCTATGGAAAAGTCAAAGTTACGCAAGCTGGGAATGCTAACGGTATTAGCCGTAGCCATCGGCCTACTCATTTACACCGTCCAAGCCCCCGCCGACGCCCCCCAATACCTCACCGCCACCGCCGAACGCGGTGACATCGAAAACGCCGTCCTGGCCACCGGCCTGCTCGAAGGCATCAAACAGGTCGACGTCGGCGCCCAAGTCTCCGGCCAGCTCAAATCCCTCAAAGTCAAAGTCGGCGACAAGGTCAAGAAGGGCCAATGGCTCGCCGAAATCGACCCCTTGATCCTGCAAAACACCCTGCGCAAGGCCCAGGTCGACGAAGAAAACCTCCAGGCCCAACGCCGCGCCACGGCCGCCCAGCTCAAGCAAGCCAAGTCCGTGTACGAACGCTACAAAGGCCTGCAAATCGACGAATCGGTCTCACGCCAGGACTTCGAAGACGCCGAGTCCACCTACCAGGTGCAACAGGCCAACCTGCTGTCCCTGGACGCACAGATCAAAAGCGCCCACATCCAGATCGACACCGCCAAGGTCAACCTGGCCTACACCCGCATCGTCGCGCCCATCGACGGCGACGTGGTAGGCATCGTCACCCAGGAAGGCCAGACCGTGATCGCCAGCCAACTGGCGCCGGTGCTGCTCAAGCTGGCAGACCTGGACACCATGACCGTCAAGGCCCAGGTCTCCGAGGCCGATGTGATTCACATCAGCCCGGGCCAGCAGGTGTACTTCACCATCCTCGGCGAGGCGGACAAGCGCTATTACGCCAAGCTGCGCGGCACCGAACCGGCACCGCAGAACTTCCTTGAAACCCAGCCCGCTGGCACCCCCAAGCAAAACACAGCGGTGTTCTACAACGCGCTGTTTGACGTGCCCAACCCCGACCATCGCCTGCGCATCGCCATGACCGCGCAGGTGCGTATCGTGCTCGACACCGCCCAGGCGGCGCTGATGGTGCCGGTGGCGGCGCTGGGGCCGCGCAACAACGATGGCACTTACTCGGTGCGGGTGCTCGACGCCAAGGGCAAGGCGGTGTCGCGGGAGGTGAAAACCGGCATCAATAACAACGTCAAGGTGCAGGTGCTCGAAGGCTTGGCCGAAGGCGACAAGGTGGTGATCGGCGACGCCACGCCGGCTGTGGCGGGGAATTGATCGATGACCCAGCCACTGTTGGAACTCAAGGGCATCACCCGCAGTTTCATGGCCGGCGAGCGCGAGTTCATTGCGCTCAAGGGCATCGACCTGACGATCCAGGCCGGGGAGATGGTCGCGATCATCGGCGCCTCGGGGTCGGGCAAGTCCACCCTGATGAACATCCTCGGCGGCCTGGATTACGCCACGGCCGGCAGCTACAAGATCAACGGCATCGAAACCCGTTCCCTGGGTGATGAACAACTGGCGGAACTGCGCCGCGACTACTTCGGTTTTATCTTCCAGCGCTACCACCTGCTGGCGCACTTGAGTGCCTTGCACAACGTGGAAATGCCGGCGATCTACGCCGGCACGCCGGAAACCGCGCGCCACAGCCGCGCGCGCGAGCTGCTGGCGCGCCTGGGCCTGGCGGGGCACACCACCCACCGGCCCAGCCAGTTGTCAGGCGGGCAGCAACAGCGAGTGAGTATTGCCCGGGCCTTGATGAATGGCGGGGAAGTGATCCTGGCCGATGAGCCCACCGGCGCCCTCGATACCCACAGCGGCAAGGAGGTGATGCGTATCCTCGCCGAACTGCACGCGGCCGGGCACACGGTGATCATCGTCACCCACGACCCCAAGGTGGCCGCCAATGCCCAGCGCATTGTCGAGGTGTGCGACGGTGAGATCGTCAGTGACAAGGCCAACGACAGCGTCGGGCTGGAGCTGAACACTGAGGCGCCCATCGAGCCCAAGCGCAGCGGTGCCCGGCGTTTGGTGGCCAGCCTGGGGTTGTTCAAGGAAGCGTTCAACATGGCTTGGGTCGCGCTGGTGTCCCACCGCATGCGCACGCTGCTGACCATGCTCGGAATCGTCATCGGCATCACCTCGGTGGTGTCGATCTCGGCCATCGGCGAAGGGGCCAAGCGCTATGTGCTCAAGGACATCCAGGCGATCGGCAGCAACACCATCGACATCTTTTCCGGCACCAGTTTTGGCGACAGCCGTGCCTCGGCCATCGAGACGTTGATGCCGTCGGATGTGGAGGCGTTGAACCAGCTGTATTACGTCGACAGCGCCACGCCGGTGGTGGGCCGCAACCTGTTGCTGCGCTTTGGCAACATCGACCTGGATGCGCAGGTCAACGGCGTGAGCGACCGCTACTTCAAGGTCAAGGGCTTGAAGCTCGAGGCAGGCATTGCCTTCAGCGAAAGCGATGCGCGGCGCCAGGCCCAGGTGGTGGTGATCGACCACAACACCCGCCAGCGCCTGTTCGGGCCGAACATCGACCCCCTCGGCCAGGTGATCCTGGTGGGGAACCTGCCGTGCACGGTGATCGGGGTGACGGCCGACAACAAAAACATGTTCGCCGCGAGCAAGGCGCTGAACGTGTGGGTGCCCTATGAAACCGCAGCGGGGCGGCTGCTGGGGCAACGCCACCTGGACAGCATCACCGTGCGCATCAAGGACGGCCAACCGAGCAAGGTGGTGGAAGACAACGTCAACAAGCTGATGCTGCAACGCCACGGCACCAAGGACTTCTTCACCAATAACCTCGACAGCATCATGCAGACGGTGCAGAAAACCAGCCGTTCGCTGGCGTTGCTGTTGTCGTTGATTGCGGTGATTTCGTTGTTGGTGGGGGGCATTGGGGTGATGAACATCATGCTGGTGTCGGTGACCGAGCGCACCCGCGAGATCGGTATCCGCATGGCGGTGGGCGCGCGGCAGTCAGATATCCGTCAGCAGTTTTTGGTGGAAGCGGTGATGGTGTGCCTGATCGGCGGAATGATCGGCATCTCGCTGTCATTTGCCATTGGCTATCTGTTTTCGTTGTTCGTGAAGGAATGGGAAATGGTGTTCTCCCTGGGCTCGATCGTCACGGCGTTCGCCTGTTCGACGATGATCGGCATTGTGTTCGGCTTTGTACCGGCACGAAACGCCGCACGCCTGGACCCCATCGAGGCATTGGCCCGGGATTGATGCTTCACGAACGGTGAAGGTCAAAATGTGGGAGCTGGCTTGCCTGCGATGGCGGTGTAACAGTCAACCCAAGGGTAGCTGACCCACCGCCATCGCAGGCAAGCCAGCTCCCACATTTGTTCAGCGGTGCCTTAAAGTGCTGTGGTTTCTTCAGTGGCATACATCCACCGCAACAACGAATGCCGCCCGCTGATCCCCAGCTTGATCGATGCGCGCTTGAGGTAGCTTTCGATGGTGTTGACCTTCAACGCCAGTTGCTCCGCCAATTCCGGCGCGGTACGCCCGGCCAGCAGGCCGACGCACACTTCCAGTTCGCGGTTGGACAAGGTCAGCCCCGATTGCACCAGGCGTTCTTCAATGCGCCGGCGCAGGGTGTCGATGCCCTGGCTTTGCGGTACCTGCAGTTCGCTGTCGGTGCGGCACGGCTGGATGGCGGCGATGTGTTTTTCCACCATGGGCAGCAACAGCGAGGAAAAGTCCTGCAACATGCTGCGTTCCTGTGGCGAAAAACTGTCGGACTGGCTCGCGCGGTACACCGACAGCACATAGCGCATGTCGTCTTTGCGCCGCGTCAGGTGCAGTTGTGCCGCGGGCTGTTCTTCCCCCAGCGCGGTCATGGAATCGGTGTACACGGGGCTGATCTTGCGGCGCAATTGCCCTTCGGAACTCACCCGTAGTTGCGAGATATGCGTGGCGTCCACTGCCAGTTGGGTGAGGATGAGGTCGTGCAGCATGCGTGGGAAATGGCGACTGCCGGTGCTGGCGATGACCTTGCCTATATGTGGGAACAGGTGTGAGTTCATCAATTCGTCCATGAGTTTCAGGTGCAGGCATTCGGCTATATAGCGACGGGGATTAAGAAGGTAACAAGTGCGAATAACCCACAGTGATAATGCGTCCCGTCGGAACGTATGCTAGTACAGCCTGGCGAAAGGATGGGGATCCAATCTGTAAAAAGTCGACATTAAAAACACAAAACGGTGGTCGGACCTGTCCGACCACCGTTGTGGGAAAGTGCCGTGCTTGAGCCTTATCTGACAGCGTGAGCAACCATCGCGGCATGACGCGGGGTTGTGCGTGTGCACTTGGCCAGTGCTTGCTGCACGTCCGCCAGCAAATCGGCGACATCTTCCAGCCCCACCGACAGGCGCACCAGGCCTTCACTGATGCCATGGGCCGCCCGTTCCTCGGGCGTGTAGGTGGAATGAGTCATGCTGGCCGGGTGCTGGGCCAGGGATTCGGCATCCCCCAGGCTGACCGCGCGGGTGAACAGCTTGAGTGCGTTCATGAAGCGTCGGCCAGTGTCGATCCCGCCCTTGAGTTCGAAGGCGATCATGCCGCCCGATTGGCTCATTTGCCGCGTCGCCAATTCGTACTGTGGGAAGGAGCGCAGGCCGGGGTAAGTGACGCTGACCACAGCCGGGTGCGCCTGCAGCGCTTCGGCCACGGCCAGGGCGTTGCTGCAATGGCGGTCCATGCGCAGGGCCAGGGTCTTTAGCCCGCGCATCAACAACGACGCATCCTGCGGCGACATCACGGCGCCGGTCAGGTCCTTGAGCCCTTGCAGGCGGATACGCTGGGCCAGCGCATGGCTGCTCACGGCGATGCCCGCGGTGATATCGCCATGGCCGCTGAGGTATTTGGTGGCCGAGTGCACCACCACATCTGCGCCCAGGTCCAGGGGGCGTTGCAGGTAAGGGGTGCAATAGGTGTTGTCGACCACCAGCGTGATGTTGCCGTGCGTGTGGGCGATGTCGGCCACGGCGGCAATGTCCACCAGTTGCAGGTTGGGGTTGGCCGGGGTTTCGCAATAGATCATGCGCGTGGCGGGGGAGAGCGCGGCACGCAATGCCTGCGGGTCTGTGAGGTCAATGTGGCGCACCTTGATACCGAATTCGCCAATGCCGTGGTGCAGCAGCGCGAAGGTGCAGCCGTACAGCGTCTGGCTGACGATCACCTCGTCGCCCGGGCGCAGCAGGGTCCAGAACGTGGCGGCGATGGCGCCCATCCCGGAGCTGAACGCCACCGCGGCCTCGCCGTTTTCCAGGGTGGCCATGCGTGATTCCAGCAGCGCCAGGGTCGGATTGGAAATGCGCGTATAGAAGTGCCCGTTGGCCTCGCCGGCAAAACACGCCGCGCCGTATTCGGCGGTGGGGAAGGCAAAGGTTGCCGACAGGTAGGTGGGCGGGACGAGCGCGCCGTGGTGGTCCTTGGGGTCGTAGCCGTGGTGGATGGCGCGGGTGGAAAAGCCGAATGCATTGTGTTTATTGTTCATGTCGGACGCTCCTTATTTCCTACAATGCTATGCTCATAACCAGAGATGAACGTTGCAAAAAATGCGCATAAATCCCGCGTCCTGGGTTGAATCTCCTATAAAAACAATGAATAGAGGCACGTTATGCCCGTGAGTCTGGACCGCACCGACAAAGCCCTGTTAAACGCCCTGCAGGGCAATGCTCGCCTCACCGTGGCCGAACTGGCCGACCGCGTTTCCCTGACCACATCGCCGTGCTGGCGCCGGGTGAGGAACCTGGAAGAGAGCGGGGTGATCAGCGGTTATCAGGCGATCCTGTCGCCCAAAGCCCTGGGGTATGGGGTGACCGCGTTTGTCAGCATCATGATGGAAAGCCATACCCAGGAAATCGCCCGCAAGTTCGAGCAGCGGCTGCTCGAGATTCCGGAGATCGTGGCGTGCCACAACGTGTCGGGGCGCTATGACTTTTTGCTCGAAGTGGTGGCCAGGGACCTGGAGTCGTTTGGCGAGTTTGCCCGCGAGGTGTTGCAGACCCTGCCGTGCGTCAAGGAGATCTATTCGAGCTTTTCCTACAAATCCGTCCGACCCTTGCGCGTGATCCCGTTGCCGGGATGACGCTCAGCGAAAGAACTCCCCCGGCGTCGTCTCGAACTGCTGGCGAAATGCATTGATAAACGCCGATGTCGATTCATACCCGCAACCCAGCGCCACATCCGTGACACGCTCGCCTTGTTCTAGGGCGGGCAGGGTGCTCAATAGACGCAGGCGCTGGCGCCAGGCACGAAACGTCAGGCCGGTATCCCTTAAAAACAGGCGGCTCAGGGTCTTCTCACTCACCCCCAGCTTCTGGCTCCACTGGCCTAACGTCGTTTGCTGCTCCGGGTGGGCATTCAAACTCCGGTAGATCTGGCGCAGACGCGGATCCAGCGGCAAGGGCAGCATCAGGTCGACCTGAGGGGCGGCCGCCAGTTGGTCCAGCACCACCTGGGCCAGGCGCCCGTCGGGTCCGTCTTCGGCATACTCCACCGGCAACTCGCTGAAACTGCGGATCAACTCGCGCAACAGGCTGCTCACTTCCAGTACATGGCAGCGTTCGGCCGCCCAGGTGGTCACGCTGCAATCGAGGTACAGGCTGCGCATTTCGGTGTGCGGCGAACTGAACACCCGGTGCGGCACGCCTGCGGGGATCCACACCGCGCGCTGGGGCGGCGCGACGAAGCGGCCGACGCTGGTCTGAATCTCCAGCACCCCGGAAATCGCGTAGGACAATTGCACCCACGGGTGGCTGTGCCGACGGGTCAGCGCCCGGTTGGGCAGCGATTCGGTGCGCCCATACACCGGGCGTGGCAGGCTGGAAAGCCCGGGCACCGTGCGGCGGACGGTCTTGTCATGTCCTTTAGGCGGCATTTACTGGCTCATTGGCGTTAGTCGGTAACAAGCCGTTACGTTAGAGTCGCGAGGATGCTCTTGGCAACCCCTGGAAGATTTGCTTATGACCCGCCCGCGTTTTCTGCCTGACAACTTCACCCTGACGCTGATTGCCACGGTGATCCTCGCCTCCCTGCTGCCCGCCAGCGGCCAGACCGCCGTGGCCTTCGGCTGGGTCACCAACCTGGCCATCGCGCTGCTGTTTTTCCTGCACGGCGCCAAGCTGTCGCGCCAGGCCATCGTGGCCGGTGCCGGCCACTGGCGCCTGCACCTGCTGGTGTTCAGCCTGACCTTTGTGCTGTTCCCGCTGCTGGGCCTGGCGCTCAAACCGGTGCTGTCGCCGCTGATCGGCAAAGACCTGTACATGGGCATGTTGTACCTGTGCGCGTTGCCGGCCACGGTGCAATCGGCGATTGCCTTTACCTCCCTGGCGCGGGGCAATATCCCGGCCGCGATCTGCAGCGCAGCGGCCTCCAGCCTGTTCGGGATTTTCCTGACGCCGTTGCTCGTCACGCTGCTGCTCAATGTGCATGGCGATGGTGGCTCGACCGTCGATGCGATCCTGAAAATCAGCGTGCAACTGCTGCTGCCCTTTATTGCCGGGCAGATCGCCCGTCGCTGGATCGGCGAGTGGGTCGGCCGCAACAAGGCCTGGCTGAAATTCGTCGACCAGGGTTCGATCCTGCTGGTGGTGTACGGCGCGTTCAGCGAGGCCGTCAACGAAGGCATCTGGCACCAGATCCCGCTGTGGGAACTGGGTGGCCTGGTGGTGGCGTGCTGCGTGTTGCTGGCCCTGGTACTGGTGGCGTCCACGCTGCTGGGCAAGGCCTTCGGCTTTAACCAGGAAGACCGTATCACCATCCTGTTCTGTGGCTCGAAGAAGAGCCTGGCGACCGGTGTGCCGATGGCCCAGGTGCTGTTTGCCGGGGCGACCATGGGCGTGTTGATTCTGCCGCTGATGCTGTTCCACCAGATCCAGCTGATGGTCTGCGCCGCCCTGGCGCAGCGCTATGCCAAGCGCCCGGAGTCGATTCCAGAGCTGATGGCGCAGGTCGATCCTTAATCCTCTCCTGGGAAATTTCCTACGTATAGGTGGGAAGTTTCCCTTATAGATCAAGACTATTCCCAGCCACTATTACCCCATTCGCACCCGCAAAGTGGTTGGTAAGCATGGCCTCTTCCCCCGTCAAACCCTTGCCCAGTGAGCTGGAGATCCAGCGTGGCCTGGCCTTGGGTGAATTTCGCGCCTGGTTCCAACCCAAGTTCTTCATGCACACCGGCCAACTGGCGGGCGTGGAGGCCTTGGTGCGTTGGGAGCACCCGGCGCGGGGCGTGCTGTTGCCCGAAGACTTCCTGGCCGCTGTGCTGGCCTATGACCTGATCGACGACATGTTCAAGCAATTGCTCGAGCAAGGCCTCAGCCTGCTCGGCGTGTTGCGCCGCCAGGCCATGCAGTTGGAGCTGGCGTTCAACCTGCACGCGTCGCAATTGCTCAGTGGTGCTTTGGTCGCCCACATTCAGTGGGCCCTTGGGCAGCACGGTTTTTCCGGCGCTTCCCTGGTATTCGAGTTTGCCGAAAACGGTTTGCTGAACGCCTCGCCAGCGGTCCAGGAAAACCTGCTGCGCCTGCGCATGTTGGGCTGTGGCTTGGCGATCGACGACTTCGGCAACGGTTTTACGTCCCTCAAGCTGCTCTGCCAACTGCCTTTCAACCAGCTCAAGCTGGACGGCGGCTTTGTACGCCATAGCCCCAGCATGGTCAGCAGCACCCTTGCACTCTCGCGGTTCCTGGGCATGAGCCTGGTGATCGAGGGGGTCAGCGACCCGCAGATCCGCGACGGTGTGCTGGCCCTGGGCTGTGAACTGGGCCAGGGTTTTTACCTGGCCCGGCCCATGGCGGGCTACCGTTTGCTGCCCTGGCTGGAAGCGCAGGCATCGGGCTATTCAAAGCTCTAAGAAATTTCCTACACTCAGGTCGCGCTCGTGTATTTTGTGGCGGCGTGTCTCACAGGGGTTGTTATGTTTAAAGCTTTAGTCGTGGATGATCATCCGTTTATTCGCTCCTCGGTGAAGATGCTCCTCAAGCAGGAAGGCTTTGAGGTCGTGGCCGAGGCCGACAACGGCGCCGATGCGGTGCAGTTGGCCCGTGAACACGAGCCTGAACTGATCGTGCTGGATATCGCCATGCCCAAGCTCGACGGCCTGGAAGTGATCGCGCGCATTTGCGCCCTGGGCCTGCGGTGCAAGATTTTGGTGCTGACCTCGCAGTCGCCGCTGTTCTATTCCATGCGCTGCATGAAGGCCGGCGCGGCGGGGTATATCTCCAAGACCAACGACCTGGATGAGCTGATCAAGGCGATCAAGGCGGTCATGGGCGGCTACACATTCTTCCCCAACCTGGCCCACAGCTCGGTACGCCGCAGTGACGCTGAAACCACCGACCTGGAATTGATCCAGAGCCTGTCCGACCGCGAACTGACCATCTTGCAGCAGCTGTCCAATGGCCTGAGCAACAAGGAAATCGGCGATGCGATGCTGCTGAGCAACAAGACCATCAGCACCTACAAGACCCGCCTGATCGAGAAGCTCAAGGTCAAGTCGGTGGTGTACCTGGCCGATTTCGCCAAGCGCAATAACCTGGTCTGAATGAACACTTCCTCGCGCAAATGGCTGATGGGCGCACTGCTCGCTGGCACCCTGAACGGCGCCGTGCTGGCGGCCGCGCCGGCTGACACCTATCAGGTCCTGGGCCGTTCCCATGTGTCGGAGTACGCCGTCTCGCTCGCCGAGCAGGACTGGAGCTGGCTGCGCGCAAAGGGCGCCCTGGTGCTGGGCGCGTCCGCCCCGGATTACTCGCCGTTTGGCATGACCACCAACGGCCGCGATTACGAAGGCATCACCGCCGACTACGCCAAGCTGCTCAGCGAACTGTTGCGCACCCCGGTGGAAGTGCGCCGCTTTGCCTCCCGGGCCGATGTGATCGAGGCGCTCAAGCGCGGCGAAGTGGACTTTCTCGGCACTGCCAATGGTTTTGAGCAGGCCGACCACGACCTGCTGATGTCGACGTCCTATGCCGAGGACCAGCCAACCCTGGTCACCCAGGTCGCCAACAGCCAGACCCTGACTGAGGACCTGGCCGGCAAGAAGATCGCGATGCTCTACCACTACCTGCCGCCGCAGGAAGTCGAGGCGTTCTACCCCAAGGCCACCTTGCAACTCTATCCCTCGACGTTGAGTGCGATCGGCGCCGTGGCCTTCGGCAATGCCGACGTGTACCTGGGCGACTCCATCAGCGCCCAGTACCTGATCAACAAGAACTACTTGAACAACGTGCAACTGGCCGACTTCTCGCGGATGGAGGTCAGCAACTTCTCCTTTGCGGTGGCGCAGGCCAACACCCGTCTGTTGCACATCATCAACACCGCGCTGGCGGCGATCCCCCAGGGCGAGCGCATGACCATCCTGCGCCGCTGGAGCGCGGGTGGCGGCAGCATGCCGGGGCGGACTGCACTGAACTTCAGTGCCAGCGAGCTGCGCTGGATGGCCGCGCACGCTCATGTGAGGGTGTCGGTCGACGACAGCTTCGTGCCGTTCTCGTTTTTCAACGAAGACGGCGAGTTCCGTGGCATCAGCGCCGATGTGCTGGCCAAGGTCGCGCTGCGCACCGGCTTGAAGTTCGACGTGCGCAACACGCAGTCGGTGGCGGGCATGATCGAGCAGATCCGCACGGACAAAGCCGACCTGTTGATTACCGTCACCCCCAGCCAATCCCGTGAAAGCCAGATGCGCTTCACACGGCCTTACTTGAGCACCCCTTACGTGCTGGTCAGCCGCACCGGCCCGAACAGCCCGGCCACCCTGGATGACATGGCCGGCAAGCGCCTGGCCGTGATCACCGGCAACCCGGTGCGCGACCAGTTGCTGGATCAGTACCCGAACATCACCCTGGTCAACGCGCAGAACGCCCAGCAGGCCATGGCCCAGGTGGCCAACGGGGAGGCCGATGCGGCGGTCAATTCGTTGATCACGGCGCGCTACATGATCTCGCGCCAGTACCGCGACCGTTTGCGCATCACCACCACGGTCGGCACCGAATCGGCGCGGGTTGCGTTCGCCACCTCGCGTGGTGCGCTGGAGCTGTATTCGATCCTGGAGAAGGCACTGCTGAGCATTCCGCCGGAGGAGATGGACGAAGTCACCAACCGCTGGCGCAGTGAAATTGCTGTGGATGACAGCTACTGGCTGCGCAACCGTGCCCTGATCCTGCAAGGCTTTGCCGTTGCCGCAGTCTTGCTGTTGGTGGCGTTCGGCTGGATCGCCTACCTGCGCATGTTGATGCGCCAGCGCAAGCAGGCACAGATCGCCTTGAACGACCAGATGGAGTTCATGCGCGTATTGATCGACGGCACGCCGCATCCTATTTATGTGCGTGACCGTGAAGGGCGGTTGCGCATCTGCAACAGCGGCTACCTGGATGTGTTCGGCGTGGAGCGTGACGCCGTGCTTGGCAAGACGGTAGTCGAAGGCGTGCTCAAGCGCGCCGACGAAGCCGCCGCCTACCACGAAGACTATTTGCAGGTGATGGCCGACGGGGTACCCCGGGTGCAGGACCGCCGCCTGACCATGGGGCCGGACAACGTGTTGACCATTTACCACTGGATGCTGCCGTATCGCGGCAGTGACGGTGAAGTCAGCGGCATGATCGGCGGCTGGATCGACATCAGCGAACGCCAGCACCTGCTTGAAGCCCTGCGTGAAGCCAAGGAAGGTGCCGACGCGGCCAACCGGGCCAAGACCACGTTCCTGGCGACCATGAGCCATGAAATTCGCACGCCGATGAACGCGATTATCGGCATGCTCGAACTGGCGATGAAAAAGGCCGACCAGGGCGTCACCGACCGTTTCTCCATCGAAGTGGCGTCGGGCGCAGCTCGCGGCCTGTTGGACCTGATCGGCGATATTCTCGACATCGCGCGCATCGAATCCGGCCGCCTGTCCCTGGCACCGGAGCGCGCCAACCTGCGTGAACTGGTGGAGTCGGTGGCGCGGATTTTCGAAGGGTTGGCGCGGCAGAAACAGCTGCAGTTGATCCTCGACCTGGATGCCAGTATCAACCGTGAGGTGCTGGTGGACCCGCTGCGCTTCAAGCAGATTGCGTCCAACCTGTTGAGCAATGCGATCAAGTTCACCGGCCAAGGCCAGGTGCGCCTGCGGGTCAGCGCCGAACCTGCCGCCGATGATGAGCGCCTGGCGATCTGCCTGCGGGTGGAAGACACCGGCAGCGGCATTTCCAGCGAAGACCAGCAGCGTCTGTTCAGCCCGTTTGCCCAGGCCAGCAACCATGGGCAGTCGGCGCGTGGCGGCTCTGGCCTGGGCCTGATGATCAGCCGCACATTGTGCGAAATGATGGGCGGCACCCTGGTGCTGCACAGTGTGCTGGGGCAGGGCACCCAAGTGGAAATGCGCGCCAGCCTGCCCACCCTGGCGGCGCTGGAACATGCGCCGGCTGCCGAGCCGGTGCAGATGCCGGCGTCCCAGGCATTGAAGGTGCTGGTGATCGACGATTACCCGGCCAACCGTCTGTTGCTCACCCAGCAATTGCATTACCTCGGCCACCGCGTGGTGGATGCCGAGGACGGCGCCCATGGCTTGCGGGCCTGGCGTGCGGAGCATTTCGACGTGGTGATCACCGACTGCAATATGCCGTTGATGAATGGCTATGAACTGGCCCGGGCGATCCGCGACGAAGAGCGCACCCGGGGCCTGCAACCCGGGCTGATCCTCGGCCTGACCGCCAATGCCCAACCTGAAGAAAAAGATCGCTGCGTGAAGGCCGGCATGGATGATTGCCTGTTCAAGCCCATCAGCCTGCAGGACCTCAGTGCACGCCTGACCTCCTTGACCCCGGAGAGCGTACCGACGCCGGTTGAGGTCTTGCCGGACGATATCGACCTCACCAGCCTGGAACAACTCAGCCGGGGCGACGAGGCCTCCATCAGAAGCCTGCTGCACGATCTGGCCACCAGCAACCAGCAGGACATGTCACGCCTGATGCAGCTGTTCACCCAGCACGACGTCACCGGCCTGTCCGACCTGGCGCACCGGGTCAAGGGCGGCGCGCGGATCATCAAGGCACAACGCCTGATCCAGGCCTGCGAAGCCTTGGAAACCGCCTGCGAAGGGCTCAATTCGGCCGTACTGACCGACGCCGTCGACGCCCTGCAACAAGCCATGGAACAACTCGAACACCACCTCGACACCTACCTGGCTTGTAGTGAGCG
>NZ_JACAOY010000028.1:13908-49289 GCF_013385985.1 Pseudomonas sp. B6002
GCGGTGTGGGAAATTTCCTACGCGTTGCAGGGATGGGGACTACAGGGCTGGGTAATCCCGAGGCGGAAAATAAATCACGTCGACACAGCAGATGCTTTGTTTATTTCAGGCGCGTATCCGGCGCCTGGCAACTCATCCGTGCATGGCGACAGTGATTAAAACTTTCCCCTTGGAGTTGCACCATGAAGATCAAAGCCCTCTCGCTCGCAGCCCTGGTTTGCGCCACCGGCGCCCAGTTCGCCAATGCTGCCGATGGCACCATCAATTTCAACGGTGAGCTGGTCAACCAGACCTGCACCATCGCCGTTGACGGCGTTGTCAGCCCGGCCGTTGCCACTGTGACCCTGCCAACCATCTCCACGAGCCTGTTGACCGCTGCCGGCCAGGCCGAAGGCCGTACCGGTTTCAACATCCAGTTGAGCAACTGCGTCGGTTCTGCCGCCACGGCTGCTGCGTTCTTCAACTCGGGCGCCACCGTAGACCCGGTCACCGGCAACTTGAACAACATGACCGGCACCGCCACCAATGTGCAGCTGCAACTGGTTGACGCCCAAGGCGGCGCGGTGATCCAGGCCGGTAACACCAACCAGCTCACCCGCACCACCCGCAACACCATCGACGCCAGCGGTGCGGCCAACATGCCGTACGCCGTGCAGTACTTCGCCACCGGGACCACCACCGCCGGCACCGTGGTCAGCTCCATCACGTACAACGTCGACTACCAGTAAGCCCCAGTCACATCTGCGCGCGGCCTGTGCGGCGCGCCGATGTGCGGCTGATGAGGTGTGTTATGTCCTGCCTGAAAATGCTCCGCCGTAGCGCATGTGTGGCCCTCGCCACGTTGGTCTGCTCCCAGGCCATGGCCGGTGTGGTGATCACCGGTACCCGTTTGGTCTACCCCGCGGGCCAGAAGGAAATCACCGTCAAATTGAACAACAACGGGATGCACCCCGCGCTGGTCCAGGCCTGGGTGGATACCGGTGATATCAACGCCAGCCCCACCAGTTCCAAGGCACCGTTCGTGCTGTCGCCGCCGGTGTCGCGCATCGACCCGAGCAAGGGCCAGAGCCTGCGCCTGATGTTCACCGGCGCGCCATTGTCCAGCGATAAAGAGTCGGTGTACTGGCTCAACATCCTGGAAATCCCGCCCAAGGCCGATGGCCCGGTGGACCTCAATATGCTGCAGATGGCGTTTCGCTCGCGGATCAAGATTTTCTACCGCCCCGATGGCCTGCCGGGCAGTGCCACCGATGCACCCGCCGGGCTGCAATGGAAGGTCATCCCGCAGGGCCAGGGCTATGCGCTGCAGGCCTACAACCCGAGCGCGTTCCATGTGTCGCTGGTGGAACTGACCCTCGCGACCGGCAACCAGCGCTTCGAAGGTGAGAACGGCATGGTCGACCCGGGTGCGACCCGCGTGTTTGCGGTCAATGGCCTCAAGGCCTTGCCGGGCGCAGGCCAGGTCGAGTTCAACGCCATCAACGACTACGGCGCCCTGATGCCGATGCAACAACCGCTCAAGCCCTGACCTCCATCGCGCACGAGTAACTGACCATGACTATTCCAGGCCTGGGCCACGGCCCGCAGGCGCAACCGCGCTTTGCCGTCAACCCGCTCGCAGTGGGTGTCATCACCGCGCTGGTCGGGTGCCTGGCACCGTCGGCGTGGGCTGAAGACGTGCAGTTCAACGACGCCTTCCTGCCCGAGGATTCCCGCAGCCTCGACCTCACCCCGTACCAGAAGAGCAACCCGGTGCTGCCGGGCAACTATCGGGCGGATGTGGCGGTCAACGGCAGCCTGGTCAGCCGTCAGGACATCCGTATCAACGCCGATGCCGATGGCAGCCACCCCGTGGTGTGCTTCAACAGCGGCCTGCTGCAGCTGATTGGCGTGGACATGCACAAGCTGTCGGCCCACGCGAGCGCCGCCCTGGAGAGCGGCGCCACGTGCCTGGAGCTGGGCCAGTTGATCGAAGGCGCCATCGCGACCTTTTCGCCGGACAACCAGCAATTGGATATCAGCATTCCGCAGGTGGCCTTGCGCCGGGACGCCCGTGGGTATGTCAGCCCTGAACTGTGGGACCGTGGCGTCACGGCCGGCACCTTGAGCTACACCTTCAACGCCAACCACAACAAGACCGACTTTGGCACCTACGACTCGGCCTACCTGGGCCTGAATGCCGGCTTGAACCTCGGCGACTGGCGCCTGCGCCACAACGGCTCGCTCAATTGGCAGAAGGACTCGGGCCAGGACTACCAGACCCTCAACACCTACGCCCAGCGCGACGTGACAAGCCTGCAAAGCCAACTGACCGTGGGCGAGGCCAATACCAGCGGCGAGATCTTCGACACCCTGGCCTATCGCGGCGTGCAACTGGGCACCGATGACCGCATGCTGCCCGAGTCCCAGCGCGGCTACGCACCGGTGATCCGTGGCATTGCCCGCACCGGAGCACGGGTGGCGGTGCGCCAGGCCGGCAACCTGCTCTACGAAACCACCGTGGCGCCCGGCGCCTTCGTGATCGACGACCTGTACGCCACCGGATACGGAGGCGACCTGGACGTGACCGTGTACGAGGCCGATGGCAGCGAACAACGCTTCGTCGTGCCTTACGCCGCCACCGCCCAACTGCTGCGCCCGGGCACCTCGCGCTTCAGCGTGACCGCCGGTGAAACCCGCAGCAACTACCTCGACCGCCAGGCCAAGCTTGTGCAAGGCACCTACCAACTGGGACTGAGCAATATCTTCACCGGCTACGGCGGCGTACAGGGCAGCGATGACTATCGCGCGCTGCTCGGCGGGCTGGCGTTCGGCACGCCGATTGGCGCCATGGCGGTGGATGTGACCCAGGCCCAGACCGACCTTAAAAGCGGCCAGGCCAAAGGGCAGAGCGTGCGCATGAGCTACAGCAAGAACATCCTCAGCACCGGCAGCAACTTCGCCGTGGCGGCCACGCGCTTCTCCACCCAGGACTACCTGGATTTCACCAACGCGATGCAACTGCTGGATGCCGAGCGTACGGGCCTGGATACCAGCCTGTTCGGACGCCCGCGCAGCCGTGTGTCCCTCACCGCCAACCAGAGCCTCGGCCCGTGGGGCCAGGTGGCGTTCAGCGGCTTCACCCAGAATTACTGGAACCAGCCGGGCCGCGATGTGCAATACCAGTTCAGCTACAGCAAGCAAGTGCGCCAGGTCAGCTATGGCATCAGCGCCAACCGCAGCCGTGTCGGCCTGGGCGAGATGGACACCAGCCTGTTGTTCACCGTGAGCATGCCTTTGGAGTTCGGCAAGTCCACCCACCAGCCGCAACTGTCGGCGCGGGTCATGCGTGACACCCAGGGCAGCTACAGCGAGCAGGCGACCCTCAGCGGCACTGCCGGCGAGGATCGTCAGTATCAATACAGCCTCACCGGTGGCCATGAAGGTGCCAGCGGTGCCAACAGCACCTCGGTCAACGGCCAATACATCGGGCCCAAGGCGATTGTCGGTGGCACGGTCAGCCGTGGGCAGGGCTACGACAGCCTGTCGCTGAATGCCAGCGGCAGCGTGGTCGCCCACCCCGAAGGCGTGACGTTTACCCCGTATCGCGGCGAAACCATGGCCGTGATCAGCGCGCCAGGTGCCCAGGGCGCCAAGGTGGTCGGCTTCCCGGGCCTCAAGCTCGATGGCCGAGGCAATGCGGTGGTGCCTTACCTGCGCCCCTATGAATTGAACGAAGTGGCGATCGACCCGATCGGCTCTTCCCTGGACGTGGAACTCACCGAAACCAGCCAGCAAGTCGCCCCGCGCGCCGGTGCGGTGGTGGCCCTCAAGTACGGCACCAGCACCGGTGAAGCACTGTTGCTCAACGTGACGCTCACCGATGGCAGTGCGCTGCCGTTCGGTGCCAGCGTGACCGATGACCGAGGCGTGTCCGTGGGCGTGGTGGGGCAGGGTGGCCAGCTGTATGCGCGGGTCAAGGAGGATGCGCGGCGTTTGTTGATCAGTTGGGGAACCCAGGCCGGCCAGCAATGTGCGTTGCCGCTGCCCGCCGGCAAAAGTGACGGCCAGCAACTGCGCCAGCTGGATGTGGTGTGTGCCTCACCAACGGACACGTCGCGGCTCAGTGCCGCGCGGTCGAACTGATTCGGAGGTTATATGAAGTCTGTATTGGCCATTTTGGCGTGTGTGTTGAGTGTGTTCGGCAGCCAGGTTTCGTTCGCCGCCGTGTGCCGCTTTTCGGACGACAATCCGTTGGGAAACCGGGGTGTGACAGCCACCATGCCGTTGTTGGGGACGAACATCACGGTGGGTCGTGATGTGCCCCTGGGGGCTGAGGTGTATCGCCAGACGTTCGCGCCCGCCAGCGTCATCAAAACCACGTGCAACGACATCAGCACCTACGCGATTGAACGCAATTTCTTCACCCGCACGCCGATGCCGTTGAGCAGTTGGTCCTCGGGCCCCTATGCCGGGAAAATCTATGAAAGTGGCGTGCCCGGGATCGGCATCGTAGTGACGCATGGTAATGATGCCTTGCCCTATGACTGGAACTGGATGAACTGCACCGGTTGGACCGTCACCTGCGTGATTTCGCTGGGCACGGGGACGCTCTCGTTCACGGTGCTTTTCATCAAGACCGGGCCTGTGTCTGCGGGCGTCGTCAATGGCAGCAATATCCCATCGCCGGGTCGCAACCTGATCACCGACATGACGATGGACATGATCCGCCTCAACTTCTCCGGCAGCATCAATATCGTCTCGCGCACCTGCGCCACGCCGGACGTCGCGGTGCCCATGGGCAGCCATCAGCTCAGTGAGTTTTCCGGGCGCAACACCTTCACGCCCTGGAAGGATTTCTCCATTGCCCTGAACAACTGCCCGGCGTTCAACGGCTACTACCAGAGCAGTGGGCCGACCTGGGTCAGCGATGGCGGCAGCGGCGTGGTGGGCAACCTGGATTCACGCAAGAGCAACGTGCTGCGGGTGCGCATCGACCCGACGCTGGCGGCGGTCAACCCCACCCAGGGCATTCTGAACGTCAACCCCAGCGCGCCCGGCGACAGCCCGGCTGCTACCGGTGTGGGGGTGCAGGTGGCCGACAGCCACGGCACGCCGTTGCCCCTGGCCACCTTGCGTGCCAGTGGTATCACACCGCGTGCCGATGAAGGGGCCAGCTATTCCATACCGCTCAAGGCCCGCTACATCCAGACCGAAGACCGCATCACGGCCGGTCCGGCGAATGCCACCGCCACCTTCACCATTGACTATTACTGAGGCTTTTACATGTCATTTCTACCGCTGCGGGTCCTGGTACTAGAGGACCACCTGTTCCAACGTTCCGTGGCCGTCAGCTTGTTGAAGCAACTGGGCTGTGGCGAAGTGCTGGAAGCCGCCAATGGCGACGAGGCCTTGGTGGCGCTGCACCGCGCCGGCAGTGTGGATGTGGTGGTGTGCGACTTGCAAATGGATGGCATGGATGGCCTGGAGTTTATCCAGCGCATCAGTGCCACCGGGCAGGTGGGCGCGATCATCGTCAGCAGTGGCTTGCCTTGGGATGTGCGCCGCGCGGTGCGCCAGATGGGTGCGCTGCTGGGCGTGAACATGCTCGGGGATATTGGCAAGCCGTTGCAGGCCGAAGCCCTGCAGCCGTTGCTGGAACTTGCGTTGAGCCAGCGCCCGGTGGTTCCTGAGGTGCAGTCGCCGCTGGACATCGCCGATGAGCCGCAGGTACGCCAGGCCATTCTCGACCAGCAACTGGAGGCCTGGTACCAGCCCAAGTTCGACCTGCAGACCGGTGCCGTGCTCGGGGTGGAAGTGTTGGCGCGCTGGAACCACCCGTTCAAGGGGGTGCAGTCGCCCGCGGTGTTTTTGCCGGCGATGGAAAAAGCCGGCCTGATGGACGAACTGCTGTTTGCCCTGATGCGCCAGGGGCTGGCCCTGCAACGCCAGGCCAAGGGCCAGGGTTTGAGCCTGGACCTGGCGTTCAACCTGCACGCGGCGCAGTTGGCCGATGCCGGCCTGACCGCCCACATCAAAGGCCTGCTCAGTGCCTACCAGGCGCCGTGCGCAGGCATCACCTTTGAACTCACCGAGAGCGGCCTGCTGGAAGTGCCAGCCGTGTCCCTGGAAAACCTGGTGCGCCTGCGCATGCTGGGGTGCCGCCTGTCCATCGATGACTTTGGTGCCGGGTTCTCCTCGTTGCAGCGCCTGTGCCAGTTGCCGTTCAACGAGATCAAGCTCGACGCGGAATTCGTCCGTGGCCTGGCCCATGAGCCACGCTGCCGCGCGGTGATCGGCAGCACCCTGGCCCTGGGCAAGACCCTCGACATGTCGGTGGTGGTGGAAGGCATCGAAACCGCCGAGCAACACCAGCAACTGCTGGAACTGGGCTGCACCCAGGGTCAGGGCTACTGGCATGCGCGGCCGATGCAGGGCGCCGACCTGTTGCGCTTGCTGCAAGGCGACGCGCAACTGCGCCGTTGGAGCCAGCCATGATCAATAAAGCCTTGCGCATCATGATCGCCGACCCGCAGCACCACCAGCGCCTGCGCCTGGAACAGGACTTCAACCGCCAGGGGTATTACGCCATTGCGCCGGTGTCGAGCCTTGATGAAATGCTCACGCTGCTCGATTACGGTGGTATGGGCTTTGACCTGGTGCTGGTGAACGCCAGCCTGGGCGTGAGCGAGCGTTTCGACCTGTCGGCCTATTGCCTGGAGCACCCACGGGTGGGGCAGGCGTTGATCTACGCGGTGCCCCAGCGACAAACGGCCTAAAGTCCGAGCCGTCGTGGACGACTACCTTCTTAACTACACAAGAAGGAGCGTCGGCATGAACCTCAAGCGTTTGTCATTGGTTACCGGCTTTCTTGCGGTGTGGGCGGGAAGCTGCATGGCCGCCTCTTCGGGCGTCATTCAGTTTCACGGGAGCATCGTCGAGCCTGGTTGTGTCCCAGACGCACCGGACGGGGCCACGATGCTGTTTAAAAACTGCCCGCAAGCGTCTCGCGGTAGCCAGTTCGACGTGCAGCCTGCCCGTAGCGTCCAGGCGCTGGGCAACGCTGCGGTCAACGTCAAGCTGGTGACGGACAGCGGCGAGGGGCGCTATTACGACCAGCGGTATGTGCTGGTGGATTCACGGGGCAAGCCCATTCAATCGGGGGCCTACGTGGTCACTATGACCTCGCCTTGAGGGCGCTTGAGGTTAATTTGAGCGGGATGAGCGTCAACAACCAGGTCGCAAACCTATAGAATGCTCGGCGGCGGCGCTTGTCCTGGGCGGCCGCTTGATCATCGCCAGAGTACCGCGCCCTTCAATGAGCATTTCAGCCGCAACCCCCCAAGCCAACTGGCAACCGGTCATCGCCCTCGCGCTGGCCGCGTTTGTGTTCAATACCACCGAATTCGTCCCCGTCGGGCTGCTCAGCGCCATTGGCGCCAGCTTCGACATGCCCATCGCCAGCGTCGGCCTGATGCTCACCATCTACGCCTGGATTGTGTCCCTGACCTCGCTGCCGGTGATGCTGCTGACCCGCAACGTCGAGCGGCGCAAATTGTTGATTGTGCTGTTCGGCCTGTTCATCGCCAGTCATGTCCTGTCCAGCGTCGCCACCAGCTTTGGTATTTTGATGCTCAGCCGGGTCGGCATTGCCTTGTCCCATGCGTTGTTCTGGTCGATCACCGCCTCGCTGGCGGTGCGCCTGGCGCCAGAAGGCAAGCAGGTGCAAGCCCTCGGTCTGCTGGCCACCGGCACCTCCCTGGCGATGGTGCTGGGCATTCCCCTGGGCCGCCTGCTGGGCGAAGCCATGGGCTGGCGCACCACGTTCCTGGTGATCGGCGCCTTTGCGGCCGCCCTGGTGTTCTGGCTGGCGCGCACCTTGCCGTTGCTGCCGAGCCAGAACTCCGGCTCCCTGCGCAGTTTGCCATTGCTGTTCAAGCGCCCGGCGCTGGTGGCGCTTTACGTGCTCACCGCCATGACCGTGACCGCGCAGTTCACCGCCTACAGCTACATCGAACCCTTCGTTGAAGGCGTTGCCGGCATGAGTGGCGGCGCCGTGACCCTGATCCTGCTGGTCTTCGGCGGCGCGGGCATCATCGGCTCGCTGCTGTTCAGCCTGGTACACCGCTTTAACCCGCACCTGTTCGTGGTCGGCGCGGTCTCCATCCTGGCCGCCTGCCTGGCGCTGCTGCTGCCCCTGAGCGGGGCCGAGTCGTACCTGGTGGCACTCAGCGTGTTCTGGGGCATGGCAATCATGGGCTTCGGCCTGGCCATGCAATCGAAGGTGCTGGTGCTGGCGCCGGATGCCACGGACGTGGCCATGGCGATGTTCTCCGGCATCTACAACATCGGCATCGGCGGCGGCGCCCTGATGGGCAGTTGGGTTGGCAGCCAGTTCGGCTTCGCCTGGATCGGCGCGGCGGGTGGGTTGCTTGCGGCAGTGGCGTTGATTGGGTATTGCCTGGCGATTCGCAAGTTCGGGACGGGTGTACCCCGTCAGTGAGGAGAGACCTTATGACGATCAAACCTTTGGTGCTTGCGCTGCTTGCCAGCGTGTCGGCACTGTTGCTCAGCCCTTCGAGCTTCGCCGCCAGTTTCGATTGCACCAAGGCCAAGGCGCCTGACGAAATCACCATCTGCAAGACCGTCAGCCTGAATGACCAGGATGTGACGATGGCGTTGCTCTACGACCTGAACAAGCACTTCATGGCCATGGGCGGGCGCGGCTCGTTGATGGACGGGCAGGCCGAATGGCTCAAACAGCGTCAAGCCTTTGGTTCGCAGGTGAGCTGTCTGAGCAACGCTTACACGCAGCGCATTGGCATGTTGCGGCGGTTTATTGATGAGCGGGTGATGACGAAGGGGCCGTTTTGATAGCGCTCTGATTTCTGCGGCGTGACGCCTCAATCGGTTTCGGCAATCAGGAGCGATTGCACACTGGATAACGTTTCCAGGTTTGAACGTATTCCCAAAGCAGCTTGCGTTCCAAGTGCTTGATATAGGCCTTCGTTTGAGGGCTTCCAATGTCAACCGGGCAGGCGGACACCCACAGGTGTTCGACCGGCGTGGTCTCCCTCAGGGTCTGTCTGAAGGTGTTGCCGCCTGAGTGACCTGGCCGTTCGTTGAACGCAGACACATTGAACTGCTGCAGTCGTTTGGCAAGCGTCTGCCCGGTGGTCTCACCGATGTAGATAGTTAACTCATGCCCGGTGTGTGAGTCAGGTTTGCTTTCGCTGCGAGCAATGTAATAAACGCCGGGTAATTGTTTCCCGGGCAGTTCGTTGCGGTTTGTCCAGGGATGCCAATCAGAGAACTCCAACTTATGCGGCATATGCCTTTCTTCCTTGTAAGACCTAAAGAGGCAATGCTATCTCGAAAAGTGGCTACAGGCCACTATCTGGCGATCCACAGGTTTCATGCATTGACCGAAGACTGGTAAAGAAGACCCCGTAAAAACCAGACAAGTCTCACGGAGTATCTTGTTGCGCATTGCTACCGTCGCCCAGGACCGCACACATCCCGTGTGATGGCACCTGAGTAGCAATGGAGTCGCGTGTGCAAAAGCGTTTGACTGTAGAGTTTCTGGGCACTTTCTGGCTGACGTTCGGCGGCTGTGGCAGTGCCATTCTGGCGGCGGCATTCCCTGGGTTGGGCATTGGTTTTGCCGGTGTGGCCCTGGCATTTGGTCTGACCGTGTTGACCATGGCCTATGCGGTGGGAGGAATTTCCGGCGGGCATTTCAACCCGGCGGTGACCGTCGGCCTGTGGGTGGGGCAGCGTGTGTGTGGTGCGAAGGTGTTGCCGTATATCGTGGCGCAAGTCATCGGCGCGATTGCCGCGGCTGCGGCCCTGTATGTGATTGCCAACGGCCAGCCAGGTTTCGAAATGGGCGGCTTTGCGGCCAACGGCTACGGCGCGTTGAGCCCAGGCCTGTTCGACATGAAGGCCGCGCTGGTGGCTGAAGTGATTGCCACGTTCTTCTTTGTGCTGATCATCATGCGCGTCACCGCGCCGGGCCCGGCCGCCGCCTTCGCGCCGATTGCCATCGGCCTGGCCTTGACCCTGATTCACTTGATCCTGATCCCGGTGACCAATACCTCGGTCAACCCTGCACGCAGCACCGGCCCGGCGTTGTTTGCCGGCGGTGAGTACATTGCGCAACTGTGGTTGTTCTGGCTGGCACCGATTGTCGGCGGGGTGCTGGGCGCGTTGGCGGCGCGTGCATTGGACGAACGCAGCCCGCAGTAATGCGGCGGCTTTTGCAGGAGCGTGCTTGTGCGCTCCTGCATAAAACCTGCGTTACAGCGCAGCCAGTACGGCCTCGAGTTTTTCCTGGTCTCGCGCGAATTGGCGAATGCCTTCGGCGAGCTTTTCGGTGGCCATCGCATCTTCATTCGACGCCCAACGGAACTGCGCTTCGGTCAGTTGCTGGCGCGCTTCGCCCGTGGCACCCGGCACCAGTTTGCGTGCCAGCGTGCCGTTGTCTTCGGCGAGTTTTTGCAGCAGGTCCGGGCTGATGGTCAGACGATCACACCCCGCCAGTTCTTCGATCTGGCTGAGGGTGCGGAAACTGGCACCCATGACCACGGTCGGGATGTTGTTGGCCTTGTAGTAGTTGTAGATGCGCGTCACCGACTGCACGCCCGGGTCTTCGGCGCCGGTGTAGTCCAGGCCGGTGTTCTTGCGGTACCAGTCGTAGATGCGGCCCACGAATGGCGAGATCAGGAACACCCCTGCGTCGGCGCAGGCCACGGCCTGGGCGAAGGAGAAGAGCAGGGTGAGGTTGGTCTGGATACCGGCTTTTTCCAGGCGCTCGGCGGTGCGGATGCCTTCCCAGGTGGAGGCCAGCTTGATCAGCACACGGTCACGGCCGATACCGGCCTGGTCGTACAGGGCGATCAACTGGTTGGCCTTGGCCCACAGCGCGTCTTCATCGAAGGACAGGCGTGCATCCACTTCGGTGGAGATACGCCCCGGGATCACCTTGAGGATGCCAGCCCCCACCGACACCGCGAAGTGATCGCAGGCCAGGTCTACATTGCCCTTGGAGTGGGCGACGGCGCTGCGCAGCAGTTCAGCGTATTCCGGGATGGCCGCGGCCTTGAGCAGCAGCGACGGGTTGGTGGTGGCGTCCACCGGGCGCAGGCGGCTGATGGCTTCCAGGTCGCCGGTGTCGCAGACCACGGTGGTGAATTGTTTGAGTTGTTCGAGCTTGGACGTCATGGGCGGCAGTCTCCAGAAAAGGGGTTAGTGGTTCAGGGCCTGGGCGGTGTCGAGGTCGGTGATCAGGATGTCGAGGTAGCCGCCCTTGAGGGCGCCGCGAATCGCCTGGACCTTGTTCAGCCCGCCCGCCAGGCCAAACACACGTTGGATCGAGCGCAGTTTGGGCAACGCCACCGACACCACGAATTCTTCGTCTTCTTCCAGTACCGGTTTGCCCTGGGCGTCGAAGTAACGCAGGCAGATATCGCCCACGGCGCCGCGTTCGGCGAGCAGGCGCAGCATGTCTTCGGTGTAGTAGTTGCCGCTGTTGCGCAGCAGTTGCGAGGGTTCCAGGTCGCCAATGCCGACGATCGCCAGGGTGATGCTGTCAAAGCGCTGCAGTACTTCCTTGACCTCTTCCATCTGCACGATGCGCTGCTTGCTTTCCACCGATTGCTCGATGCTCTGGGACGGCAGCAGGAATGCCGGGCAGTTGAGCAAGGTGGCCAGGCGCTGGGTGAGCAGGGTGGCTTCGAAGGCGCCTTTGTGGCCCACGCCGCCGAGCAATTGCACCACTTCCTGGGCGCCTTGCTTGCCCGGTTGCGCGTGCAAATGGCCGACCATGGCGCGGATGGTGCTGCTCCACGACGAAATGCCGATATGGTCCTGGGGCGACAGGCTGGTTTCCAGGTAATGCGCCGCCGCCGAACCGATGGCCTGCTTGATGCTTTCATCGTTGCCGGGTTCGGTGGCTTCCACCACGATCACCCGGCGCACGCCGTAGCGGCGTTGCAACTGGGTTTCCAGTTCCAGGTGCAGGCCTTGCAGGCGCATCACGCTGATCTTCACCACGCCTTCCTGCAGCGCCCGGCGCAGGGCGCGGCTGATAAAGGACTGGGACAGGTCCAGTTGCTCGGAAATCTCGGACTGCTTCAGCCCTTCTTCGTAATAGAGGCTGGCGATCTTGGTGATCAGGCGCTGTTCTTCGATCTGGCTCATGAAAGCCTCAATAAATGAATCAATGTCGGTGAGGATACCAAACCCTTACGACATGATCAGGCCGCCATCGATATTGATCGCCTGGCCGGTCAGGTAGGCCGCATCGTCGGAGGCCAGAAACGCCACCAGACCCGCCACATCCGAGGGTTTGCCGGCGCGGCGCAGGGGGATGTTCTTGACCCATTCGGCCATCAGTTCGCCCTTGCCGTAGCGTTTTTCATCGTTGCTGAGGATCTCGCCCCACACGCGGTCGTTGTAGTCCCACATTTCGCTTTCGATGATGCCGGGGCAAAACGCGTTGACCGTGATGTTGTGGCGCGCCAGTTCCAGCGCCAGGCTTTGGGTGATGCCGATGACGCCCATCTTGCTCGCCGCGTAGTGCGGGGTATAGATAAACCCCTGGCGGCCCTGGCCGGACGAGGTGTTGATCAAGCGCCCGCTGCCTTGCTTGACCATGTACTTGGCTGCTTCCCGGCAGCCCAGCCAGACGCCGGTGGTGTTGACGTGCAGCACCTTGTCGAAGTCGGCACGGGGCATTTTGTCGTAGTGATCAATGGTGATGATGCCGGCGTTCTGCACCGACACGTCGATGCTGCCAAAGCGCGCGTGGCCTTCGCGGTAGAGCTTTTCGATATCCTCTTCGTCTGTGACGTCGATGCCCAGGGCGAGGGTGGCGACCTTGTATTCCTGGGCCAACTGGTCGGCGGTGAAGGTCACGCGCTCCAGGTCGTTGGAGGCCAGCACCAGGTTGGCGCCTTCCTGGGCGAAGCGTTCGGCAATGCCGGCGCCGATGCCACGGCAAGCGCCGGTGATGACTACAGTTTTACCGCTGAAGCGTTGCGACATGACAAATGGCTCCAAAAAAAGGTTTACCAGCAGACAAAACCACCATCGACCAACAGGTCGACGCCGGTGCAGAACGACGAAGCCTGGCTGACCAGGAAAATCGCCGGGCCGACCATTTCTTCCACGCTGGCCATGCGGCCCATAGGCGTGGTCTGTTCAAAGATCTTCACCTGGTCGGCCACTTCCGGGCGCGAGTTCATCGGCGTGGCGGTGTAGCCGGGGCTGATGCAATTGACCCGCAGGCCCTTGTCGGCCCATTCCATCGCCAGGCTTTTGCTCAGGTGGATCACCCCGGCCTTGGACGTGTTGTAGTGGGCTTGCAGCAAGCCACGGTTGACGATGCTGCCGGACATGGACGCGATGTTGACGATAGCGCCTTTACCTCGGGGCAGCATTACGGCAGCCTGGGCCTGGCAACTGAGGAAAATGCCGGTGAGGTTGATGTCCAGGGTGGTTTGCCAGCGTTGCAGCTCCAGGTCTTCGGCGGCCTGGGCATTGGCGATGCCGGCGCAGTTGACGGCCACGCTGAGTTCGCCGAGTTCGGCTTCGGTGCGCGCCACCGCCGCGTCGAGGGCAGCACGTTCGGTGACGGTGCCGCTCAGGGCCAGGGCGCGACGGCCCAAGGCCTGGATGCGTTCCACGGTGCTGGCGATGCCGGGGCTGCCCGGCAGGTCAAAACAAGCCACATCGGCCCCAGCCTCGGCCAGCCCGACCGCGATGGCCTGGCCAATCCCGCTGCCGGCGCCGGTCACGAAGGCTACCTGGCCGTGAAGACTAAAAAGTTGCATGAACGACTCCATTATTTGAAATAACACCGAACCCCTGTGGGAGCTGGCTTGCCTGCGATGGCGGTAGCTCAGTCACATTTGCATTGGCTGACCCTCCGCTATCGCAGGCAAGCCAGCTCCCACATTGGATCTTCATTGTTTGCGAGGGTAGGGCACTAGGCCGTGGCCATTTCCATCACCGAAACCGGTGTGGCCTCGCCGCGCTCCAATATCCCCATCTGCCGGCCCCGGCTCATCACCATCACCCGGTGGGACAGACCGAGCACTTCGTCCAGGTCCGAACTCACCACAATCACCGCCATGCCCTTGGCTGCCAGGTCTGCGATCACTTCATAGATTGCCGCCCGTGCACCCACGTCGATACCGCGTGTGGGCTCATCCAGAATGAATACTTTGGGGTTGCGCGCCAGCCACTTGGCAATGATCACCTTCTGCTGGTTGCCGCCCGACAAACTGGAAATCCGCGACTGCGGCGCACCTTTCACGCCCAGCCTTGCCACCGCCGTTCGCGCGAACTCGCGCAGCGGGGCAGGCAGCACCCAACCGCTTTTGTCCAGCAGGTCGGTGTTGCCATAGATCAGGTTGTCTTCGATGCGATGTTCCACCACCACGCCTTGCTGCTTGCGGTCTTCGGGCACCAGCACCACACCGGCCTGGATTGCCTCGAAGGGCGAGCGCAACTGGCGAATCTCACCATCCAACACCATGTGGCCTTTAATGTCCTGGGCCGCGCCGGCAATGGTGCGCACCAGCTCGGTCCGCCCGGCGCCGACCACACCGGCAATGCCAAACACTTCGCCGGCGCGCACGCTGAAATCGATGCCGTGCAGCGCAAACTCACGGCAGCTTAGGTCCTTGACCTGCAGCATCACCTGTTCCTTGGGCGCCTGCAACGTCGGGAAAATCCGCTCCAGGCTGCGCCCGACCATTTGTTCCACCAGCTCGCGCACCGGCACTTGGGCAGTGGCGTGCAGGGCGATCTGGCGACCGTCACGCAGCACCAGCACGCGGTCGGCGATGCGCGCGATTTCTTCCAGGCGATGGCTGATATAGACGAACGACACGCCTTCAGCCTTGAGCCGCTCCACCTGCTGGAACAACAGCTCGGTTTCTTCACCGCCCAGGGCGGCCGTGGGTTCGTCGAGGATCAGCAGCCGCGCCTTGAGGGTCAGCGCCTTGGCGATTTCCACCAGCTGCTGGGCGGCCACGCTCAGGCCTTCGACCTTGCGCGACGCTGGCACCTTGAGCCCCAGGCGCTCCAACTGGATCTGCGCCTGGGCTTCGATGTAGTCACGGTCGACCCGCCCGTGACGCATGGGCAGGCGGCCGACGAAGATGTTCTCGGCGATCGACAATTGCGGCAGCAGGCGGATTTCCTGGTGGATCAGGCCGATACCGGCGCCCAGCGCAGCCCCCGGCGAGCCAGGGGCGTAGGGCTGGCCAAGCCAGGTCATGCTGCCCCCGGCTTCGGGTTGCACCAGCCCCGCGATGATCGACGACAAGGTCGACTTGCCCGCGCCGTTCTCGCCGAGCAAGGCCAGCACTTCGCCGGGGCGAATGTCCACGTTGACCTGGGACAGCACCTGCACCGGCCCATAGGCCTTGCTGATATTGCGCAGGCACAGCACCGCCTCAGCGGTGGTATCCAGAGCGGCTGCTCTCATGACGACCTCCGAGGTTTACGGGTGCTGTTGCAGGAACGGCGCGACGTTTTCTTTGGTGGTCAGCACGGTCGGCAGCAGTTGTTCCTTGGGCACGGCTTTACCGGCCTTGAGGTCGATGGCCGACGCCACGGCCAGGCGCCCCATTTTCTGGGTCTGCTGGGTCATGGTTGCGTTCAGCACGCCACTTTCCACGGCCTTGAGCCCGGCGACGTCGCCGTCGAAACCCACCACCACGACTTTGTGATCGAGGTTGCCGACCTTCACCGCCTGGGCGGCGCCGAGGGCCATGGCATCGGCGCGGCCGAAGAATACGCTGATGTTCGGGTCACGCTGGAGCAGGTCCTGGGCCACGGCGAAGCCTTTGTCCTGGGCCCATTCGGCCGGTTGCTGGGCGACCACCTTGAGGTCCGGGAAGGCTTTCAAGCCTTCTTCGAAGCCTTTGGCCCGGTCTATTTCAGGCGTGGTGCCCAACTGGCCTTGCAGGATGGCGATGCGGCCTTTGCCGTCGGTGATCTTGCCCACGTATTCGGCAAGGGTCTTGGCCCCGGCCACGCTGTCGCTGGCGATAAAGGTGTCACCCGGCGCATCGGGCGCGTTGCGGTCCACGGCAATCACCGGGATGCCGGCGGCCTTGGCGGCTTTTACGGGCACACCGGCTGCGGTGGCGCCGGCCGGGATGTAGATCAGCACGTCGATCTGGCGAGTGATCAGGTCTTCAATCTGGCTGACCTGGGTGGACGAGTTGCCCTGGGCGTCCACGGTGATCACCTTGATCCCCTTGGCCTTGCCCTCGGCTTCCACCGATTGCTTGATCTGGTTGAAGAAGTCGGCCTGCAGGTTGGCCACGGCCAGGCCGATGGTCAGGTCCTTGGCCCAGGTGGTGCCGGCTGCGGTGAGGGTGGCGGCCGCGAGTGCGGTGGCGATAAGCAGTTTCTTGGGGCTGAACATGTCGGTGACTCCTGGTTTTATTGTTGGAGGGTGTCAACTGTCGAACAGGTTTATCGGGCGGTGCTGGAGCGGCGTCGCAGGGTGTCGATGGTCACGGCGAGGGCGATGACCACGCCGATCACCACTTGTTGAATGAAGGGCGAGACGCCGAGCAGGTTCAGGCCATTGCGCAACACGCCAATGATCAGCACGCCGACCAGCGTGCCGCCGATGCTGCCCACGCCACCGCTGAGGCTGGCACCGCCAATCACCACGGCGGCGATGGCGTCCAGTTCCAGGCTCAGGCCGGCGCTGGGTTGGGACGAATCGAGGCGGGCGGCGAGGGTGACGGCGGCGATACCGGCCAGGGCACCGCTGATGGCATAGACCCACAGGGTGATCGCACGCACCTTGATGCCGGACAGGCGCGCCACTTCGGGGCTGCCGCCCATGGCATAGAGGTTGCGGCCACCGGCACGAAAGCGCAGGAACACCCAGGCCACCACCAGCATCACCAAGAACAGTCCGACGGTGGCCGAGAGGAAGCCGAAATGCCGCACCGTGGCCAGGCTGGTGAACCAGTCCGGGTAGCCGACGATCTGCCGGCCTTCGGTGAGGATATTCGCCAGGCCTCGGGCGACCGACATCATGGTCAGCGTGGCAATGAACGGCGGCAGCTTGGCATAGGTAATCAGCCCACCGGAGACCAGCCCGGCGAGCATGCCGCTGGCGATCGAGATCGGAATTGCAAAGCCCAGGGGCATGGCCTGGTCCTGGTACAACCAGCCCAGCATCATCATCGAGAACGCCAGCACCGAGCCGACCGACAGATCGATGCCGCCGATCACGATCACCGCCGTCATGCCAATCGCCAGGATGCCCAGCACGGTGACCTGATCGAGGATGTTCAGGCCATTGCGCAACGAGAAGAAGAATTCGGAACTGAAGGAGAAGACCAGCACCAGCAGCACAAGGCCGATCAGCGGGCCACCGATATTGCTGGGGAGCAGTTTCACCAGCCGGGGACGGCGGGTCGGCTTGAGATCGGCCGGGTGATGGACAGAGGCTTTGGCGTCCACATTGTTCTCCTGACTTATTTTTTTTGGAGTTCATTCAGGTAGCGTGAATATTTATGCGTGCCTGACTGTTAATTCAGATTCCAGTGACACCGTGGCAAAGTCAAGCGCTTAATTTTTCATGCATGCCTCTAGACCGCCGTTTTTGCCGGGCGCAAAGCCACGGGATAGATAAGCGCGCGTGGGATTTTAGCCGTCTGTCCGAGGGGCATTTCCGGGTTTTATTTCATTTTTCCGCCGTTCGCTCACTTGACCTGCTGCGGGATCGGCGTCTAAATAGAAATATATTGTCACTGCTGAATAAATATTCAAAACAGCCGTGGACGCTTTCACCCCGCGTGGTCAGCCTCAAAGGAGCCGCTGCATGAATGCCTTCCAGTACGACGCCCACCAGATCAAAGAACAGGCCCGTTTGATCCGGCGCCACGTGATCCGCTTGAATGCCGACTCCCCGGCAGGCGGTCACACCGGGGCGGACCTGTCGGAAACCGACATCCTCGCCACCCTGTATTTTCGCATCCTCAACACCGGCCCCGAGCGCACCGAAGACCCCGAGCGCGATATCTACATCCAGAGCAAAGGCCATGGCGTGGGCGGTTTGTACTGCTGCCTGGCGCAGGCCGGCTACATCCCCACCGACTGGTTGCCGACCTACCAGCACTTCAATTCCCACTTGCCCGGCCACCCGGTGCGGCAGAAAACCCCGGGCATCGAACTCAACACCGGCGCCCTTGGCCACGGCTTGCCCGTGGCGGTAGGGCTGGCGTTGGCGGCGAAGCTGTCGGGCAGTAAAAAGCGCATCTACGTGCTGACCGGCGATGGCGAACTGGCTGAAGGCTCCAATTGGGAAGCGGCGATGGCGGCGGCCAAGTACGGGCTGGATAACCTGTTTGTGATCGTCGACAAGAACAAACTGCAACTGGCCGGGTTGACCGCCGAGATCATGCCGCTGGACCCGCTGGACGTGAAATGGGCGGCCTTCGGTTTCACCGTCAGCGAGTGCGACGGCAATGACGTCGGCCAATTGATCGAGACCCTCGAAACCATGCAAGCCCACACCGGCTCACCCCAGGTGCTGATCGCCCACACCATCAAGGGCAAGGGCGTGTCGTTTATCGAAGCGCGTCCCGAATGGCACCACCGCGTGCCCAAGGGTGACGAAATCAACGCAGCACTGGAGGAGTTGAATCATGGCGAGTGAACACTTGGCGAGCGTCATGGTGGAGGCGTTTATCGCGGCAGTCGATGCCGGCCTGGACGTGGTGCCGGTGGTCAGTGACTCCACCTCCACAGCCAAGATCGGCCCGTTTGCCCAGCGTTTCCCCGAGCGGTTGATCAACGTCGGCATTGCCGAGCAGTCCCTGGTCAGCGTGGCGGCCGGGCTGGCGTTGGGCGGCAAGATCGCGGCCACCTGCAATGCCGCGCCGTTCCTGATTTCTCGCGCCAACGAACAGATCAAGGTGGACGTCTGCTACAACCAGGCCAACGTCAAGATGTTCGGCCTGAACGCGGGCGCCAGTTATGGCCCGTTGGCCAGCACCCACCACAGCCTTGACGATATTTCGGTGATGCGCGGGTTTGGCAATGTGCAGATCTTCGCCCCGGCCGATGCGCTGGAGTGCCGGCAGATCATCGATTACGCACTGCGCTATAAAGGCCCGGTGTATGTGCGGCTCGACGGTAAAGCCTTGCCCGAGGTGCATGGCGCCGACTATCAATTTGTGCCCGGCCAAGTGGACATCCTGCGCCAGGGGGCGGACGTGAGCATCGTTGCGTTGGGCTCCGTGGTGCACGAGGCGGTGGATGCGGCGGCCTTGCTGGCCGAGCAGGGCATCCAGGCGCAGGTGGTCAACCTGTCGTCGATCCGCCCGTTGCAGCGTGACGCCTTGCTCAGTGCACTGAGCACCACGCGCGCAGTGATTACCGTCGAAGAACACAACATCAATGGCGGCGTTGGCAGCCTGGTCGCCGAAGTGCTGGCTGAAGCCGGGCTGGGCATAGCGCTGGTCCGCCTGGGTATCGCCGACGGTGAATACGCCGCGGCCGGCGCCCGCGAACCGACGCGCGCCTTGCATAACATCGACGCGGCTGGGATTGTGGCGGCTGCCACTCGGTTGCGGTGAACCCATGACAAACCACACTCCGCTGATCCTGGCGATAGATGAAGGCACCAGTAACGCCAAGGCGGTGCTGGTCAACGAACTCGGGCAGGTGATTGCCCGGGGTTCGCGGCCCTTGAGCATCAATCACCCCCAGCCCGGGTTTTCCGAGCAGGACCCGTTGTTGATCTGGCTGCACACCCTGGCTGCGATTGAAGAATGCCTGGCCCAGGTGGATCGGCCGATCACCGCATTGGCCATCAGCAACCAGCGCGAGTCGGTGGTGGCCTGGGACCGGCGCAGCGGTGAGCCATTGTCGCCGTGCATCAGCTGGCAATGCCGGCGCTCCACGGCGTTGTGCGCACAGTTGCATGAGCAGGGGCATGAAGCACTGGTCCTGGAAAAGACCGGGCTGGCCCTCGATCCGATGTTTTCGGCCGGTAAATTTCGCTGGATCCTCGACCACCTGGACAATGGGCATGCACGTGCGGCGGCCGGTGAAATCTGCCTGGGCACCGTCGACAGTTGGTTGTTGTGGAAGCTCAGCGGGGGTCAGGTGTTTGCCACCGACTATTCCAACGCCGCGCGCACGCAACTGTTCAACCTGCACACCGGCACCTGGGACCCGGAGCTGTTGGCGCTGTTCGCGATTCCTGCTGCGGCGTTGGCGCCGATCCGGCCGAGTGCGGGGTTCTTCGCCGAAACCGTCGCGCTGGGCGGCTTGCCTGCGGGTATCCCGGTGATGTCGATGATTGGCGACTCCCATGCGGCGCTGTACGGGCAGGGTGGTTTCGCCCCCGGGTTGGTCAAGGCCACCCTCGGCACGGGCTCGTCGTTGATGACACCGATGGGCGGGCCGATTGCATCTACCCATGGGCTTTCCACCACCTTGGCCTGGCATGACGGCCGCGCGGCGACGTTCGGCATGGAAGGCAACATCGTGCATACCGGCGCCGCCGTGCAGTGGGCCTCGCGGCTGGTGGCCGGTGAGTCGCTGGACGCGTTGACCGAACAGGCCGCGCAATTGCCGGATAACGGCGGCGTGTACTTTGTGCCGGCGCTGTCCGGGTTGGGGGCACCGCACTGGCAAGCCGACGCCCGTGGCTTGATCTGTGGCCTGAGCGAGGCCACTTCGGGCGCGCATATTTTGCGCGCCTCGCTGGAGTCCATCGGCTATCAGATTCGTGATGTGTTTGAGGCGATGCAGCAGGACATCGGCAGCCCGTTGAAAGAGCTGTGGGTCGACGGCGGCGCGACGCGCAATCGCTGGCTGATGCAGTTCCTCGCCAACCTGCTGCAACGCCCGGTGGTGCGCAGCCTGTCGCCGGAAGTCTCGGCATTGGGCGCGGCGCACCTGGCAGGTAGGGCGTTGGGGATTTGGGCGAGTGACGAAGCGCTAAGCCAGTTGGAGCGTCAGCGTGAGCGCTTCGAGCCGCAGGCGGATCCGGCGATGGCAGGGCGTTACGCCGAATGGAAAAAGGCTCTGGCCCGCACCCTTCTCTAACCCCCAAACATCAACCCTGTAGGCGCCGGGTTGCCGGCGATAGCGGCCAGCCTGACCTACCGCAATCGCCGGCAAGCCGGCTCCTACAGGTGATCGGGTTGCTGGCTGGAGATGTTCATGGCTTCCAGGTCTGCACGTCCTTGGCATCCACAGCCTTGGGCAGCAATCCCGCCTTGAAGAACGCATCGGCAATCTTCTGCTGTTCGCCCAACTGATCGAGCGTCACCGGTTGCACCTGATAGCTGCGGTGCGCGTTGGCCGCTTCAACGGTGGCCACATCCAGGTTGCCCCACAGCGGGCCCAGCACCTTGGCCGCGTCTTGCGGGTGGGTTTTCACCCATTGGCCGGCTTTTTCCAATTGTTCGTACACCACCTTCAGGACCTCAGGGTGGGCCTTGGCGTAGGGCGTGCCCGTCAGGTAATAGCGCTTGTAGCTGGCCAGACCCGCGCCGTCCGCGAGGGTGCGGGTGGGCAGTTGGCGCTGCACGCCTGTGAGGAAGGGTTCCCAGGTGACCCAGGCATCGACCTTATTGTTCTCGAATGCGGCGCGGCCATCGGCCGGTGTCAGGTAGGCCGGTTCGATATCCGAAAACGCCAGGCCGGCTTTGGCCAGCGCCGCGATCAACAGGTAGTGGGTGCCGGCGGCTTTGGTCACGGCGACTTTCTTGCCTTTGAGGTCGGCCAGTTGCTGGATCGGCGAGTCCTTGCGCACCACGATGGCCTGGGCCGACGGCGAGGGCGCTTCCTGGGCGAAATAGGTGAGTTTGGCCTGGGCCGCCTGGGCGAAGATCGGCACGGTGTCAGCCACGTCTGCGCTGATGTCGACGTTGCCAACGTTGAGTGCCTCCAGCAGCGGCAGGCCGCTGGGGAACTCGTGCCAGGACACGTCGATGTTGTCGGCCTTGAGGGCCTTTTCCAGGGTGCCCTGGGTCTTGAGCAGGGTAATCAGGGTGGATGATTTCTGGTAACCGATACGCACGGTCTCCTGGGCCTCGGCGCTGACCGCCACGGAAAAAGCCAGAAGCCCGATGACAACGGCGAGGGGACGACGAATAGACATGGCGCGCTCGATCTTCAATGGAATGGCGCCAAGCATAAAGTTCTAAAAACCAATCGATAAATACTCTTTCGATCTGAGCTTAAAGCACTTTCTCATCTTGTAGTGAGCGGGCTCGCCCCGCGCCAGAGCCGCCACGAACACCGCAGGTTTCCCGGGAATATAGGCGGTGGGGCTTATTACGCCGCGCGGGGTAAACCCGCTCACTACAACCGCGCGCCGCCACAATCCCCGCGAAGGGTCAGGCGGCTGATTTGGGCCGGCTGTCGCTGAGCACAAACCACACGGCCAGGCAGATGAGGCCGCCGCCATAGAGGTGCGCGATGGACAGGTGCTCACCCAGGAACAGCACCCCCCACAGCACACCAAACGGTGGGATCAGGAAGGTTACCGTCAGTGAACGAACCGCCCCGATATCGGCGATCAGGCGAAAGTACAGGATGTACGCATACGCAGTGCACACAAACCCCACCACCCCCAACGCCATCCAGACCGTCGGGTTGCCCCAGCTGTTCGGCGGGTTGAGCACGGCTGAAACACCAAAGAACGGCAGCAGGAACAACGTCGCGCCGATCTGGCTGCCAAAGGCCACGAGCTTGGCGTCCAGCCCGCCCTTGTCGGCGATCCAGCGGCGCGTCAAAAACCCTGCAACGCCGTAGCACCCGGTGGCGACCAGGCACGCCAACGCGCCAATCACCACGGCGACCGAAAGGGTGACCGGCCCGGTGGTGGTCAGCAGGGTGATGCCCATCAAGCCGATCACTACCCCAGCGGCTTTTTTCGGCGTCAGCGGGTCGCTGAAAAACAGCGCGCCCATCATCACCCCCATCAGCGGGGTGGTGGCGTTGAAGATCGCCGAGTAGCCCGCCGGCAGCAACGTGGCCGCCACGCCGTACATCAGGAACGGCACGCCGGAATTGATCACGCCCAGCACCAGGGTGGGTTTGAGTTTGCCGTCAAACGCGATGCGGGTACGCAGCACGGTGACAATCACCGCCAGCCCGATGGCCCCCAACAGCACGCGGAAAAACGCCGTGGGCAAGGCGCCCAACACCGGCGCGGCGATGCGCATGAACAGAAAACTGGCGCCCCAGATCGCCGCCAGTACCAGTAGTCGAACACCGTCAGAAAGCTTCATGCGTCACCTTTTTTAGTGGAATTCCAAATCGCGTATTGCTCGGGCATGCACACCGCACAAGGCCTGTAGCCGGCGGCAATGGCGGTGGGCTCGTCGGCAAAGAACACGCGGTGTTTCACATAACCGCCGTTGGCGATTGCTCGTCGTGCAGCGCGGCAGTCCAGGCGGCCGTAGATCCGCGTGCCGCGATGCCCGGCGCAGGTGCCCGGCACAAGGCTGGCGTAAGGTTTGCCCGTTACCCCGAGCAAGGTGAACGTCTTCATCGGCCACCCTCCTGGGCATCAGGCGCGTCATGGAACAGCACTTCCAATCCCACCCGTTCGCCACCGCGCACGCGGCTGATGGCGTGCTTGAGGTTCACGCGGTAGCAACCCCGGCTGCCTCTGAACGGGCGCACCGCCGTGGCGATGATCGCCACGTCACCGCGTTTGAGCGGCACCACCATCGGCCGCGATTGCAGACGCGGGCGCTGTTCGGTCATCACCAGCTCACCGCCTTGGAAGTCCGTCCCCGGCTCGGACAGCAGCGCAACCAGTTGCAGGGGAAACACATGGACCCCGGCATTGCGTTGATGCAGGGGCACCTGGTCATGCACACGTAACCGGCATAGGTGGGACTGCCCTCGGGTCTGGCCGGCGTCGTGGTTTTGCCTCAGAAACTCATCCAGCGTAGCCGGGTAGCGCGCGTCGATGGCCAGGGTTTCGTTCCAGCGGTCGGCGACCGGCACCAGGCGCCGGTAGAGCGCCGTGCGCCACTCGGCCAGCGGGGCGGGCAGGTCTGTCTCGAAATAACGCCATTGCGCAAACAGGTCCTGCGCGGTGAGGTGCCCGGCCAGTGAGTCGATGCCGGCTGGGCTCAACAACCCAGGCAGCACGGCGTAGCCTTCGCTATCGAGTTGGCGGTGGAGGTCGGCCCAGTCCAGTTGATCAAGTGCAGCATCGAATTCAAACAGACTCATGTTTACCTCGCATCATGAAAAATCAGGCCGACGGCATGGCGCTGGCCACTGCGGATGCGGCTCACACCGTGGCGCATGGCGACTCTACGGAGACCGCGCGGGCCCACGACCGGCCGCTGATTGACGGTAAACACCAGCCCATCGCCCTGACGCAGCGGGATGACTTCGGCGCGCTGGCCTTGGGATGAACGCTCGGTCATGACGAACTCGCCGCCGACAAAATCGCGGCCAGGCTGCGACAGTAGGATCGCCACCTGGAGCGGGAAGACATGCTCGCCGTAGAGGTCCTGATGCAGGCAGTTGTAGTCACCGGCGCCATACTTGAGGATCAACGGGGTAGGGCGGGCCTGGCCTGCGACATGGCAGTGGCGCAGGAACTCGTTCAGTTCGCTTGGGTACTGCACGTCGAGGCCCAGCTGGAGGTTCCAGGCATTGGCAATCGGGGCGAGACCTGTGTAGAGCGCGTGCCGCAGTTGCTCAAGCAACGGCGGCAAGGGGTAGGCAAAGTATTTGTACTCGCCGCGCCCGAACCCATGCCGCGCCATCACCACCCGCGAGCGATAACCGGCTTCTTGCGCATAGAGCGCGGCGAGCGCCTCGCACTGTTGGGCTGTCAGCAGCGCGGGCAGCACCGCGTTTCCGTGGGCTTCAAGCTCACGGGCGATGCGGCTCCAGTCGTGCGCGGGGGCGTTGTCTCTGGGGGTGTGCATGGCCTTGACGCTCATCGGTGGGCAGATGAGCGGAGTCTAGGGGGCCTGTGCCGGCTTGGAACTCTGCGGCTTGCGGTCGAATTTTTTAACGGCGCAACTGCGCTTCACCTTCGATGCACGCCACCAGAAACTCCATCACCACTTTCACCAAGGGCGAGCGGCGCATGTCCGGGTACACGGTGAGCCAGATGTCCCGCATGGGGCCGTCGGTGGCGGTGGGCAAGCGGGTCAGCAGTGGGTCGTGGTCGCCCACCAGGGTCGGTAGCACTACCGCGCCTACTTGGGCGCGGGCCGCCATTTGCTGGGTGACCAGTTCGCTGGCGGCAAACACGATGGGGCGCTGGCCGCGCAGTTGGTGCATCCAGGCCTGTTGGGGCAAGTGGTCACGGCTGCTGTCGTAGGCGATGAACACCCATTGAGCGGAAGGCTGTTGCGCTAATTCGGCAGCGCCGTACAACCCGAAGCGCACCACGCCGACCTTGCGCCGTACCAGCGCGTCTTCATCGGGACGCACGGTGCGCAGGGCGATATCCGCCTCGCCTTTGTCCAACGCAGCCAGTTGGGTAGAGGGCATCAGCACCAGATTCAGCTGTGGGTACTGCGCGCGCAATCGCGCTACATGCGGTGCGATGCACTGGTTGGCGATGGACGGCGGGCAACTGACCCGCACCGTGCCGGCCATCTCGATGGAAGCGACCCGCGACAAGCGCATCACGTCGGTCGCCATTGCGTCCATGCCCGCCGCCAGTTCGGCCAACGCCAGGCCTTGTGCAGTGAGCGGGCGGCTGCGGGGCAGGCGGTCCACCAGTTTTACGCCCAGGGCTTTTTCCAATGCATCGACCCGGCGCCCCACGGTGGCGTGTTCCACCTGCAACTCGCGGGCAGCCGCCGACAGCGACTGGGTACGCGCCAACACGGTGAAGTAATACAAGTCTTGCCAGTCGAACATCGGGGTATTTCCGCACAGAGGCTGGGAGAGATTGGGGAATTTTCCTACTGATAGGCTCCTTTTACCATGGCCGCTTCCCAGAGCAAACGGAGTTGTTGCCCGATGAAAGCCATCACCTTGCAAGCCTATGGCGGCCCTGAAGTCGCCCCGTTGCGCCACGATGTTCCCAAACCCGAGGTCACCCCGGGGCATGTGCTGATCAAAGTCGCCTGCGCCGGGATCAACTTCATGGACATTCATACGCGCCAGGGCAAATACGCCCAGTCGGTGACCTACCCGGTGCGCCTGCCGTGTACGTTGGGCATGGAAGGCGCCGGCGTGGTGGTGGACGTGGGCGCCGGTGTGAGCCACCTGGCCGTAGGCGACCGGGTGGCGTGGTGCATTGCCTGGGGCGCGTATGCCGAATACGCCAACATCATGGCCGACAAAGTGGCGCAGATTCCCAGCGAAATCACGTTCGATCAGGCGGCTGCCGCGATGTTCCAGGGCTGCACGGCCCACTACCTGATTGATGACGTGGCGCGTTTGCAGGCCGGCGACACCTGCCTGATTCATGCCGCGTCTGGCAGCATCGGCCAATTACTCGTACAAATGGCCAACCGCTTGGGCGCCACCGTGTTCACCACTGGCAGCACCGCCGAAAAATGCGCGATAGCGCTTCAGCGCGGCGCCCACCAGGCCTGGACCTATGACGGCTTTGCCGACCGGGTGGTGGACGCCACAGCGGGGCGCGGCGTGGATGTGGTGTTCGACTCGGTGGGCAAAACCACCCTGCGTGACAGTTTCCGCGCCTGCCGGACCCGCGGGTTGATCGTCAATTACGGCAACGTCTCGGGCTCGCTGACCGACCTGGACCCGATTGAACTGGGTGAAGCGGGTTCGTTGTTCCTGACCCGCCCACGGCTGGCCGACCACATGGCCGACGGCGCCACCGTGCAACGGCGTGCCAATGCGGTGTTTGCGGCGATGCTGGAAGGGTCGCTCAGTGTGGACATCGAAGGGCATTACAGCCTGGAAACGGTGCAGCAGGTGCACGCACGGATCGAAGCCCGGCAACAGATCGGCAAGGCCGTGCTGTGGATCGACCGCGACCTGCATTAATCACAGGCGAAAAAAAACCGGCTGATCAGGCCGGTTTGGGGCACCTCGCCAACGGCGAGGGTTATGCGTTGTTGCTGTGCAGACGATCAGAACCACCTTCGGCCAGGCCACGTTCCTGCAGACGATCAGCACCGCCTTCAGCCAGGCCACGTTCTTGCAGACGATCAGCACCGCCTTCGGCCAGGCCACGTTCTTGCAGACGATCAGCACCGCCTTCGGCCAGGCCACGTTCTTGCAGACGGTCAGCACCGCCTTCAGCGACACGACGTTCCAGCAAGCGATCAGAACCGCCTTCGGCAACGCGGTTACCTTGCAGGCGGTCGGCACCACCCTCGGCCACGCGGCTGTCCATCAGGCGATCTGCGCCGCCTTCAGCGACAACAGGGTGAGCAAAAGCGTTGGCAGCGAGTACCGAGAAAGCGAGGCTAAGCAGGATTTGGCGTTTCATGGTTGTGTGCTCCGAGTGTTTAAGTAGGTTGCTGCTGGGTATGGGTTTGATGGTACGCGTTGGATTTTTTAAGAGAACTTCATTGCACTGATGGTGACTATCGACGCCAGCGATGGCCCGTTTCAGGGGGCCATCGTGGTGCACGTCATGGCATCTGCGGCAGTTCTTGCGGGCGCAGGTCGAACACCAGCACCTCGGCGTCCCCGCCGCCGCCGAGGCGGATCTGGCGTTCATCCCGTACACGGGCGCCGTCACCTTCCTGCAAGCGCTGGCCGTTGACCTCGACGCTGCCCCGGGCCACATGGATGTACACGTGGCGGTCTGGCGCCAGGTCCAGGCTCGCGGTTTCGCTGCCGTTGAACAGCCCGGCATACACCCGCGCATCCTGGCGAACATGCAGCGACCCCTCGGCGCCATCCGGCGAGATGATCAACTGCAAGCGCCCGCGTTTTTGCGCTTCGCTGAAGTGCTCCTGTTGGTAGCGCGGTTCTGCGCCGGCCACGTTCGGCACGATCCAGATCTGCAGGAAGTGCACGCCACGGCTTTGGCTGTGATTGAACTCGCTGTGGGCCACGCCGCTGCCGGCGCTCATCAGTTGCACGTCACCCGGGCGGATCACCGAACCGGTGCCCAGGGTGTCCTTGTGTTCCAGGGCGCCTTCAAGCACATAGGAGAAGATCTCCATGTCGCGGTGCGGGTGCTGGCCGAAGCCTTTGCCGGCCGCCACGCGGTCATCGTTGATCACCAGCAGGTCGGAAAAACCCTGCTCGCTGGGGTTCCAGTAGTTGGCGAACGAGAAGGTGTGGAACGACTTCAACCAACCGTGATTGGCGGCGCCGCGTTCGGAAGCTTTGCGAAGGGTCAGCATGGTCTTGTCCTCAAGTGAGCGGGGTCTGCGAGATGCAGGTCGCTTGCGTTGAGAAGAAGGTTAATGGTTACGGATAAATTCATTAAGAAGCTGAAATCTGAATAACTGTCTCGTTAAAGTTGACAGTAAAAGGCATGCCATAATGTCCGCCGCTTTCCTTGACGATGGACCTTGCTCCTTATGAAAACCGTGGCCATGGCGCTGTTCCCCGACTTCCTCCTGCTCGACATGGCCGGCCCGCTCGAAGTGTTTTCCATTGCCAACCGCTACCTGCCGCAGGCCGACCACTACCAGATCCTCACCCTCGGCATCGAGCCCGGGCCGCTGCGTGCCTCCAACGGTGTGAGCGTGCAGCCCGACCTGCTGCTTGAGCAGGCGGCTGATGACTATGACCTCCTGCTGATCCCCGGTGGCCCCGGCGCCTACAACGAATGCCACCCGGCGTTGCTGCCCTGGTTGAAAGCCGCCGCACCCCGGGCCCGGCGCTTCGGTTCGATCTGCACCGGCGCCTTTGTGCTCGGGCATGCCGGTTTGCTCGACGGGCACCGCGTGACCACCCACTGGCACTACACCGAGCGCCTGATCAAGGCGTTCCCCAAGGCGATCGTCGAGACCGATCGCATCTACCTGCAGGACGGTCGGCTGATCACGTCGGGTGGCGTCACGGCCGGCATCGACCTGGCGCTGTCCATCGTCGCCCAGGACCACGGCAAGGCGGTGGCGGTGGAGGTGGCCAAAGTGCTGCTGGTGGTGATGAAACGCCAGGGTGGCCAGGCGCAGTTCAGCCCGATGACCGCCGCCGTGGCACCCCATGAAAGCGCGATCACCCGGGCGCAGAACCAGGTGCTGGCGCAGTTGGACCAGCCGTTCACCATTGAGTCGATGGCCGCATTGGCCGGCATGAGCCCACGCCACTTTGCGCGGATGTTCACCAAGGAAGTGCAAATGACGCCCATGGCCTTCCTGCAAGGTGCGCGCATCGACCGCGCCCGGCACCTGCTGGAAACCACCGACCTGCCGCTCAAGACCGTGGCGTTCCACGCAGGCTTTGGCAGCGTGCGCTACATGCGCTTTCTGTTCAGTGACAAGCTCGGCCTGAACCCGACCCAGTACCGACAACAGTTCAGTTAACGACAGGATGTCCGTCTGGGGCACCCGAATGTCCGTGTCGCTCCCCCTGCCAGCATTGTCCTGTCACGACAGGCTGGCAAGATAGCCACAGGCCCACGGAAAAGGATGCGCAGCCGCCCAAGGCCGGGCGTTCCAGCGCTTTTACATAGATGAATAATCCTCACTCGGTGAGCTTCGGCCCCTACATCTTTCATCCTCAGCAACGCTTGGTCAGCAAGGCCGGCTGGCCGGTGCCATTGGGTGGGCGTGCGGTGGACATTCTCGCGGTGCTGCTGGAGGCGCCAGGCCAATTTGTCAGCAAGCAGACGCTGATTGCCCGGGTCTGGCCGAGCAGCGTGGTGGAAGAAAACAACCTGCGGGTGCACATCGCGGCCTTGCGCCGGGCCTTGACCGGCCACCCCTATATCCTTAACGAACCGCAACGCGGCTACTGCTTTGCAGCGCCGCAGCAAGACGTGCTGCCCGCGGCGGCGCCTCGGCATAACCTGATGGCGCGGCTCAGCCCGGTGATCGGTCGTGACGAGTTGCTGGGAACGCTGGCACGGCGCCTGTCGGGGCAACGCTTGATGACCCTCACCGGTTGCGCGGGAGTGGGCAAGAGCACCCTGGCGCTGGCCCTGGCCGAACGGGTCTTGCCGCGATACCGCGACGGCGTCTGGTGGGTGGACCTGGCGACAGTCGACGCGCCCACCCAGATGCTGCGCCACCTGGCCAGCGCCCTGCACCTGCAACCCTGTGGCAGCGCCACCGACCTGTGCCAGCAGCTCGCGACGCGCCAGCTGTTGCTGGTGCTCGACGGTGCGGATTTGTTGCTCGGTGCCTGCCGTCACCTGGTGCGTGCCCTGCGGGATAAGGCGCCTCAGGTCAGCGTGGTGTTGAGCAGTCGCGAAGCTTTGCAGGTGCCGGGCGAATGGGTGCAACCCGTACCGCGCCTGGCTGTGCCGGCGCCCTCGGCGTGGGCCAGTGTCGAGCAGGCCATGGATTACCCGGCGGTGCAGGTGTTCGTTGCACGCGTACGCGCCGCGCAACAAGGCTTTGCCCTGCGACCGCAGGAACTGGCCCCGCTGCGCGATATCTGCCGGCGCCTTGATGGCATCCCGCTGGCCCTCGAATTGGCGGCCGCCCAGGTGAGTGCCCTGGGTGTGCACGGCGTACACGCACAATTGCAGCAAGGCTTGCAGCTGCTGACCCGTGGCCGCCGCACGGCGGTTGAGCGGCACCAGTCCTTCACGGCCGCCCTGGATTGGACGTACGAGCGCCTGAGCTTGCCGGAGCGTTGGCTGTTCCTGCAGATGGCGCTGTTCAAGATGGCGGTGACGTTGCCGGCCTTGAGCCGACTGGTCGCCGGCACCGAGCTGGAGCATGCCGACTTGTCTTACTTGCTGGGGCGCCTGGCGGGTACTTCTTTGCTGACCGTGGAACCCGGCCCCGGGCCTACGCGCTACCGCCTGCTCAACAGTGTGCGCAGCTACGCCCTGGCGCAGTTGCGCAACCCCGAGCAAGTGGCGCGCCTGCAACAAGGCTATGGGCATTACCTGGGGCCGTTTTCAGGCCGGCCGTTTGTCTTGCAGCTCGTCGAGCAGGCGGCGTGCGCGAGTTAGGTCATGGGTGGCAAACCCTTCGGTGAATTGCCCATAGACCGAACCCATCAGTTCGCGGGCGACGCGCAAGCGGCCTTGGTCTTTCCATAACCGCGCCAGTGACGTGGCACTGCGTAATTCCCAGGCCAGCGCACCTTGCTGATGGGCCAGGCCCATGGCCTCCAGCAGCAACGCTTCGGCCCTACGGGCGTCCGCCATGCCTTCAGCCCTGACCCGCAGAATCTCTGGGGTACACCAACCGGCCGCACCGTTTCGGGCGCGCTCAAACGCGGTGTCACTGACTTCGCTGGCCTGGAAGGTCAGCAGGAGGTCTTCGACCAATCCCAGGCCTTGCAGCGATGCGTGTTGCGCCGTGCCCGCGTAGTGCTGGGCCCAGGTATGAAACAACTGCACCGAGTGTTTTTGGGATTGTTGCAACAACAGCTCCAGTAACGCCTGTGCTGCCGGGGTGTCGCCGTTGTAGCGTGCGATCACCACACCGGCCAGCGCCAGGGTGTAGCAGATCGACGTGCCGTGGTTGATCTGCAACGCCAGTTCCAGGGCTTGGCTGGCCGTGCGCCAGGCGCGCTCTGGAAAACCGCGCAGCCACAGGGTACGCGCCAGGATGGTCAAGGACGCCACGCTCTGGTCGTACTGCACGCCGAAACCATGGGTAAACCGGTTGAGGTGGCCGCTGTGGGCCATGCGCTGGATCACCTGCTCGGCGTTGTGCAGCGCCAGCGCCTGGTTGCCGGCGAAATGCTGCGCCAGCACCCGCAGGCGCTGGGCGCTGAGGGCCAGCAGCGGTTCGGTGTGCGGGCCGAGTTGATCAAAGTGCAGGCTTTGCGCCAGCGCTTCACGGTAGTTACCGCAGCACAGGTTGACCGCCATGTGCCCCGACACTGCACGCAACTGGCCGGCCAGGTCCTTGCCGCCTTCGGCCAGGCGCCGTGCGCAGGCAAAGGCGGCAATGGTCTGCGGTGTGCCGCCCTGGGTGTGATAGGAAAAACTGCCCAGGGCCAGTTGCAGCAACATGTGCAGGCGCTGGCTTGGCGCGCTCGATTGCTTGAGCCGTGCCAGGGCCTTGCCCACGTACAGGCCGTGTTCGCGCAGCAGCGACAACTCTTGCCACAGCGGCATGGCGCCGACCGTCAGGCGAATGCCCAGCAGGTGCGTGCCCTGGTCGCCCAGGCCCCAATCGAGGGCGGCGCGGATGTCTTCACGCAAAGGTGCGTAACGGTCGATCCAGGTTTGGGTAGCAATCAACTCCCAGTCATCCTGGGCCTGGTTCATCAACGCCAGGCAGCGTTCGGCATGGCGTTCACGGGTGGCCTGGAGTTCATCGGCCACGCTGAGTTGTTCCAGGGCGTAGGTGCGGGTGATATCCAGCAAGCGATAGACCATCTCGTCATCGCCGGCTTCCACGTTGAGCAGGGACTTGGCGACCAATTGGGTGATCGACCCCAGTACCTCGCTGGGCGCGATCTGCTCCCCGGCAATCACCGCGGCGGCACTCGCCAGGCTGAACCCGCCGCGAAACACCGCCAGGCGACGCAGGCAGATCTGCTCGCAAGGGGTCAGCAGGTCAAAGCTCCAGTCCAGCGTGGCGCGCAGGGTTTGCTGACGGGGCAGGGCGCTGCGCTGGCCACGGGTGAGCAGGCGGAAGTTGTCTTCCATCTGCACCAGCAACCCCGGCAGGCCGAAGCGTTCGATCTGGGCGGCAACCAGTTCAATGGCCAGGGGAATGCCGTCCAGCCTCTGGCAGATATCAATCGCCAGCGGCAACTCGGCTTCGCTCAGTTCAAAGCTGTCCTGGTGGGACATGGCCCGCTCGATCAGCAATTGCAAGGCCGGGTAGCCCAACGCCTGGGCACGGTTGCCAGTGGCGGGCGGGCAGGCGAGGGGGTCCAGGCGTTGCACGCATTCGCCTTCGGCCCGCAAGGCCTCGCGGCTGGTGGTGAGGATATGCAGGTGAGGGGCGTGACGCAGCAGGGTTTCGCTGATCAGCGCGATGTCATCGAGCAGGTGTTCGCAGTTGTCGATCACCAGCAACAGCTGGCGGTCGCGCAATTGATGGGCAAAGGCGGCGAGGGGCTCATGCTCGGCGCACGTCAGGTCGAGCAGGGCGGCGAGGTTGGGCAGGATCATCGACGGTGCGCTGAGCGGTGCCAGGTCCAGCAGGCGGATGCCGTCGCGGTAATGCCCGATCAGCAGTTCCGCCACGCGCAACGCGACGGTGGTCTTGCCGATGCCCCCGGGGCCGGTCAGTGTGATGAAGCGTTGCTGGGGCAGTTGCTGCACCAGCGTGTCGATCAACGCCTGGCGGCCGATCATGCGGGTGTGGCGCAGCGGCAGGTTGTGGCACGCGCGTTGGGGAGCGCCGTCGGTGGGCAGTGTCATCGGTTCGATGCTCAGTGGCGCAACAAAACTGTAGCCACGCTGCGCCACCGTGACGATATAGCGCTGCCCGGCCTGGCCATCGCCCAGCGCCTTGCGCAGCGCTGCCATGTGCACGCGCAGGTTGCCGTCCTCGACCACGCTTTTGGGCCAGACCCGCGCGATCAGTTCCTGCTTGCTCACCACATTGCCGGCGTGTTCCAGCAGCACCAGCAGGATCTCGACTGCGCGCCGCCCCAAACGCAACGGGCGACCGGCCTCCAGCACCAGGCGTTGGTGCGGGTGGACACGGTAGGGGCCGAAATGCACGGCCTGGTCGCGGGGGTCACTCATGGGTGGCCGTGCTCTGGGAAAAGGGTCTGGGCAGCATATGCCACACGGGTGCAGACCACTAGGCCGCGATCACTTGGGGCTTGTGGCGTAATTGGTGGTTTCGCCAGGTCATCGGGTTGACGCCTTCGCTGCGGGTGAACATGTGGCAGAAGTGCGCCTGGTCGCAAAACCCGCACTCCAGGCTGATTTGCGTCAGGCTCAGGGCGGAGCCGGTGATCAGCTCTTTGGCCCTTTGGATGCGCTGTTGGCGTATCCATTCCTGGGGCGACAGCCCGGTGGTGCACTTGAACGCGCGGGAAAAATGGCTGCGCGACAGCGCGCAAGCCTGGGCCAGGTCAGCAATGGCCAAGCTTTCACCGAGGTTGGCGAGGATCAACTGTTTGGCAATACGCTCGCGCCGAGGGCATAGGCCGCCGGTAGCGGATAAGCGGGGAGCACAGTGCTCGAGTCGGGCCATGACGAATATCCGCAGTCGATGGGAGCGTTCCCGGTGAATGGATGCAGTGTAGACGTGGCCAATCTTGTTGCCGGACCGTCTGGCTGACGAGTTAATCGTTGTTAATTTCGCCAGGTCCGGGGCCGGAAAAGACAGCACAGACGTGCAATCGCGGCGCCGACTGGCGTGCTTATCTGGCGGCTTGCCAACCGTTTGGATACACGCCATGAACCGTAACGACCTGCGCCGCGTCGACATGAACCTGCTGGTGATCTTCGAAGCGCTGATGTTCGAAAAGAACCTGACCCGGGTGGCCGAAAAACTGTTCATGGGCCAACCCGCCGTGAGTGCGGCGCTGGGACGTTTGCGGGACTTGTTCGACGACCCGTTGCTGTTGCGCAACGGGCGGGGCATGGAGCCCACGCCACGCGCCGTGGCGATACTCAAGGAGCTGCAACCGGCCATGGACACTATTTCGGGCGCGGTCAGCCGCGCCAAGGATTTCGACCCTTCTACCAGCTGTGCGGTGTTTCGCATTGGCCTGTCCGATGACGCTGAATTCGGCTTGTTCCCGCCGTTGCTCAGCCAACTGCGCGAGGAGGCCCCTGGGATTATCGTGGTGGTGCGGCGGGCCAATTACCTGCTGATGTCGTCGTTGCTGGCCAGCGGCGAGATTTCAGTGGGGGTGAGCTACACCACCGAACTGCCGGCGAATGCCAAACGCAAGAAACTGCGGGATATCCCGTGCAAGGTGTTGCGTGGGGATGACGGCGTGCAGCCGCTGACGTTGGACGACTACTGTTCGCGGCCCCATGCGATGGTGTCGTTTTCGGGGGATTTGAGCGGCAATATCGACCTTGATTTGGCACGCATTGGCCGGTCGCGGCGAGTGGTGTTGGCGGTGCCGCAGTTCAGTGGGTTGCGGGCGTTGCTGGCGGGCACGCAGATCATTGCGACGGTGCCGGATTACGCGGCGTGTGCGTTGACTGAGGGGACGACGTTGCGGGCGGAGGATCCGCCGTTTGCGATTGATGCGGCGGAGTTGTCGATGGTGTGGAGTGGGGTGCATGACAATGACCCGGCGGAGCGGTGGTTGCGGGGGAGGATTGGGGAGCATATGGCTCGGGTGGTTTGATTGCGTACATATCCGTTATTTGGGGGATGGCTGAAATTGGTTCCGCTCTTACAGCG
>NZ_JACAOY010000028.1:49451-49691 GCF_013385985.1 Pseudomonas sp. B6002
CAGCGTGTTTAACGGGGCGCCTCAGATCAAAATCAAAAGCAGACGCGGCGGCCTGGTAGCCGACCGGTAGCGTTTGTTGATCGCATTCCCCTGTAGGAGCCGGCTTGCCGGCGATGCAGACACCTCGGTGAATCAGGTACACCGCGTTGATGCCATCGCAGGCAAGCCAGCTCCCACAGTGGGGCTCCGCGTTCTGCCTGGTTTTTTTGCGTCATCGTTGGCGACCATCGCCGGCAAGCC
>NZ_JACAOY010000028.1:49892-103690 GCF_013385985.1 Pseudomonas sp. B6002
CCGCCGTAAGGGCGGAACCATAAGCCGCCGTAACCCAAAAAACGGATATGTACCCAAAACCCCAGCAAAAAATTGGTCACCCATTCTTCCCCCAAATTGGATATTCCTCCCCCAGGCCCCGATGACTAACCTAGCCATCAACCCCCACTGTCCTGGAGCACCACCATGCAAACCCGTACCGATTTCTACACTGCCTCCCCAGACGCCATGAAAGCCATGCTCGCCCTGGAAGCCGCCACCAGCAAACTGTCCATCGAACTGCCCCTGCTGGAACTGATCCGCCTGCGCGTATCGCAGATCAACGGCTGCGCCTTCTGCCTCGACATGCACACCGCCGACGCCCGTAAAGGCGGCGAAACCGAACGTCGCCTCTACACCCTGTCCGCCTGGCGCGAAACTCCGTTCTTCACCCCGCGTGAACGCGCTGCACTGGCCTGGGCCGAAAGCCTGACCCTGATCAGCCAGACCCACGCCCCGGACGAAGACTTCAATGCCCTGGCCGCCGAATTCAGTGCTCAGGAACAGGTCGACCTGAGCGTAGCCATCGCCACCATCAACAGCTGGAACCGCCTGGCCATCGGTTTTCGCAAAATGCCTAAATAACCCCCGCATACACGGCGCCAACCTCGGCACCGCTATCGCCCGCAAGCGGGCTCCTACAGTGTGTCGGCGGGCCGAGCAACATGTCGAGGTCGCCACAACCGTTGTAGGAGCCGGCTTGCCGGCGATGGCGCCCTTGAATACGGTGCAGAGGCCGGAGCCGCTATCGCCCGCAAGCGGGCTCCTACAGTTCGTCGGTAGGCCGAGCAACATGTCGAGGTCGCCATAACCTTTGTAGGAGCCGGCTTGCCGGCGATAGCGTCAGAAGTTCACCGAAGCACTCAGGCGTGCCGTCAGCGGTGCACCCTGGAACAGGTAGTCATCGCCAAGGTATTCGCCCGCATCGCGCCAGTAGCGCTTGTCGAAGAGGTTGTCGACACTCAGGCGAAACACCGTTTCATAGCCGTCCACTTTTGTGGTGTAGCGGCTGCCCACATTGACCACCGCGTAATCCCCCACTTCCACAGTGCCGGTGCGGTTGGCGTACTTCTTTGCGCTGTATTGCACACCGCCCAGCACCGCCAACCCGTTGACCCACGGCAACGCATAGTCGGCATACACACTCGCACGCAGCTTGGGCACGTTGATCGCCTGGTGGCCTTCATATTCAGGCGTGCCGCTGCCGGTCACCCGTGCGCGAATCGCGGCCACACTGGTTGCGATCTGCAAGCGGTCGGTGGCCCAGCCGTTGGCCGACAATTCCAGCCCGGTGTTTTTCTGCTCACCCTGTTGCACGTAGGTGAAGAGACCGGCGCCGTCGGGCTTGGCGTACTGGTAGGCCTGGCGGGTCTGGAACAGGGCGGCGGCGAAGCTGATGCGGCGCCAGTCGTATTTCACGCCGGTTTCGATCTGGCGTGAGGTGGTCGGGGCCAAGGTTGTGCTGTTGTTGGTCGCGAACCAGGGGGCGGTGCCGCCCAACGACAAACCTTTGCTGTAGCTGGTGTACAGCGAGATATTTTCCACTGGCTTGTAGATCAACGCGGCCTGGGGCAGGAACACGTATTGCTGGGTGTGACGCGTCTGATCGCCAGTGGTGCCGTCGAAGGCCTTTTCATCCAGGCGCACTTCGCGGCCACCCACGATGGTTTGCCATTGCTCGTTGAATGTGATGCGGTCGGTGATAAACAACCCGTATTGGCGGCTGTCGAGGTTGCGATGGCTGTCGTTCAACGGTTTGTCGGTTGGCGTGAAGCTCGGTGCATCTTCGTTGATATTGCCGCTGCCGATGTACTCGTTGACTGCTTCGCGCTTGTCGACCACCCGGCGAAACGCGCTGGTACCAAAGGTCAGTTCGTGGCCCAGGCCTGCTGTGTCGAACAGCCCGGTCATGGCCGCCTGCACTTCATCGTCCCGGCGTGTGTCGTCGGGGCTGCGGTAGTCGTAGATGTCGTAGTCACCTTCGGGGCTGAAGGTGTTGGCGTTGCAAGTCCCTACGTAATAACAGCCCCAGGCAAACGAACTGTAATCATCAATCACCACCTTGCTGCGCGCCGCACTCACGCTGCCTTTCCACTGGTCACTGAAGCGGTACTCAAACTTGCCGTTCAGGTTCAGCGAGTCGATACCCACCTGATGGGAGCCAGTCTGGTGACCGAGCAGTTTTTTCGGCGAGGCGTCATGGGGCACTTCGGTGCCGCCGAGCAGTTGATAGCCCGGCACCGAACGCTGGTTTTTGTTCTGGTATTCGGCGTCCAGTTGCAGCAAGGCGTCGGGGCTGATGTTCCAGTCGAAGGCCAGGGACGCGAAGTCACGCTGGCCGTTGGCGTGTTCCACATAGGAATTGAGGTCTTCATGGGCCACGTTGGCGCGCAGGCCGAACTGCTGTTCGCTGCCAAACCAGCCGCCGACGTCGGTCGCCACATAACCGCTGCCCCGGTCGTCGGTGGACACCGTTACCGAGCGCACATCTTCGGGGCGCTTGGTCACGTAGTTGATCACGCCGCTGGGCTCGGAAATCCCGCTTTGCAGGCCGGCCAGGCCTTTGAGCACTTCCACTTGCTGCTTGTTTTCCAGGGCGACGTTCTGCTCCCCGGTGATGGTGCGCCCATTGATCTTGTAGCTGCTCGCGGCGTTCAGCGAGAAACCGCGCACCACGAAGTTTTCGTAGTAGCCGATGGGCGCGTAGCTGTCGCCCACCGAGGCGTCGTTGCGCAGCACTTCACTGAGCAGGCGCGCTTGCTGGTCCTTGAGCATGGCCGCGTTGATCACCGTGATCGAGGCCGGGGTGTCCAGCAGCGGCGCCTCGTCGAAGCCGGCCACCGAGGCGGTTGAGTTGCGGTAGCCGGATTCATCCTGGCCCTGGACGTTTACCGCCGGTAATTCCAGTTCTGCGGCGAAGCTGCTGCCGATACCGCCTGTGAGCAGCAGGCCGAGGGCGAAACGTGAGGTGACAACGGGACGAAAACGCAAAACCATGGGGGCAGGGCCTTAAAGCGCAGGGCAGGGGGGCGCATAAGCTAGGCATAAGCGTGGTCTTTTACAAGCCTTCCGTAGGCGCCGGCTTGCTGGTGATGAGGCCCTTGAATAATGCAGTGATTTCAAGGGCGCCATCGCAGGCAAGCCAGCTCCCACAGAGTGAGGGTTGCGGTTCAGGTGGAGCGCTTGAGGGTTTCGCTCGGCAGTTCCTGGAACAGCGCCCGGTAGCTGTTGGAAAACCGCCCCAGGTGCCAGAACGACCAGTTCATCGCCACTTCGGCCACGGTGGTGTCACTGGCACTGAGCAGTTCGCGCCGCGCCCCGTTCAGCCGGCGCAACCTCAACCACTGTGCCGGGCTCATGCCGGTGTAGGTCTTGAAGCCCTGCTGCAGTTGACGCAGCGGCACCCCGGCAATTTGTGCCAGCTCCAGCAGGTTGACGGTCTCGTCCGGCGCATCCGCCGCCCATTCGCCGATGCGCGCCATCAGCCGGCGTTCTTCACTGCGCTTTTGCAATGAGCTGCGGTCCAGGCACACACAGGCGTTGTCGAGGATAAACAGGCAGTCGTCGAGCAGTTGCTGGGTGAGGGTGTCGCGGCTGACGGGGTCGATCACCGTGGACAAGCGCGTCAACGTCCCACTGAGCCAGCGGGTGAACAATGCGTTCTGCTGGCAGGTCAGCGGCGCCATGAACAGGCCTTCGAGTTTCGCCACGTCCAGGCCTTGGCGCTGCACGAATTGCGGGCCGAACACCACCGCCACTTCGCGGTAGTTCTCGGGGGTGATCCAGGTGTTGCGGCTTTCGCCATTGAGCATGTACAGCGCGTTGTCGCTGCCGTCGAAACAGAACGCCAGGGCACCGGGCGGGGCATTGAAATGCTGCTCGACGCGGGTGTTCATGCACTCTTCGTACACCTCCACGCCCTGCAGGTCGAGGTAGCGGATCTGCCCGGCGAAATGCCCCGGGGACATCTGCTGGTACTGCTGCACCCAACCGGGTGTCGCATTGCATTGGGCGGCTACATCACCGGTGGTGAAGGCCTGTACGCGCAAGGCTGTTGCCTGTGTCATGGGTGATCCGTGCGCACTCTATTGGTGCGTTGTGGTTCGTGCAAAGTGGATAGATGCCGTTTGAAGGCCGGCCCAAGATAGACCTCAATGCGCCAGGAGTACAAGCCGGCGCATGCACCCAACCCATGACGAGGTCCTTATGAACGCCCCCTTCGATCAGCTGTCCGCCTGGCTGAAAGAACACAAGATTACCGAAGTCGAATGCGTGATCAGTGATCTGACTGGCATCGCACGCGGCAAGATTGCACCCACCAACAAGTTCCTGCATGAGCGAGGCATGCGCCTGCCGGAAAGTGTGCTGCTGCAAACGGTGACCGGGGACTTTGTCGACGACGATATCTACTACGACCTGCTGGACCCGGCCGACATCGACATGGTCTGCCGCCCGGTGTCCAACGCGACCTACGTGGTGCCGTGGGCCATCGAGCCCACCGCGATTGTGATCCACGACACCTTCGACAAACAGGGCAACCCCATCGAGCTGTCGCCGCGCAACGTGCTCAAAAAGGTCTTGCAGCTCTACACCGATCAAGGCTGGCAGCCGATTGTCGCGCCGGAAATGGAGTTCTACCTGACCCAGCGTTGCGAAGACCCGGACCTGCCGCTGAAAACCCCGGTGGGCCGCTCCGGCCGCGCCGAAACCGGGCGTCAGTCGTTCTCCATCGACGCCGCCAACGAGTTCGACCCGCTGTTTGAAGATGTCTATGACTGGTGCGAGGCACAGGGCCTGGACCTCGACACGCTGATCCACGAAGACGGCCCGGCGCAGATGGAAATCAACTTCCGCCATGGTGACGCCCTCGACCTCGCCGACCAGATCACCGTGTTCAAGCGCACCCTGCGTGAGGCCGCGCTCAAGCACAACGTGGCCGCCACCTTCATGGCCAAGCCGGTGGCCGACGAGCCGGGCAGCGCCATGCACCTGCACCAGAGCGTGGTGGACATTGCCACCGGCAAGCCGGTGTTCGTCGATGCCGACGGCAACAAAAGCCAGCTGTTTTTGCACCACATCGGCGGCTTGCAGAAGTACATCCCCAAGCTGCTGCCGATGTTCGCACCCAACGTGAACTCGTTCCGCCGCTTCCTGCCGGACACCTCGGCGCCGGTCAACGTGGAGTGGGGCGAAGAGAACCGCACCGTCGGCCTGCGCGTGCCCACTTCCAGCCCCGATGCCATGCGCGTGGAAAACCGCCTGCCGGGTGCCGATGCCAATCCCTACCTGGCCATTGCGGCTAGTCTGCTGTGTGGCTACCTGGGGATGATTGAGCAGATCGAACCGAGTGCGCCGGTGGAAGGCCGCGCCTACGAGCGCCGCAACCTGCGCCTGCCGTTCACCCTCGAAGATGCGTTGGCGCGCATGGAGGACTGCGACACGGTCAAGCGCTACCTGGGCGACAAGTTCGTGCGCGGCTACGTCGCGGTGAAGCGCGCTGAGCATGAAAACTTCAAGCGCGTGATCAGTTCCTGGGAGCGTGAGTTCCTGCTGTTGAGCGTCTAAAAAAACCAATAAAGGGGTGTCGATATGCGTCTTGTGAAAAAGCTTCTTCCGCTGGCTCTCGTCGCAGCGTTCAGCAGCACCAGTCAGGCCGCGCAGACGGTAAGCGTCTATAACTGGACCGACTACATCGGCGAGACCACCTTGGCCGACTTCCAGGCCAAGACCGGGATCAAGGTGATCTACGACGTGTTCGACTCCAATGAAACCCTGGAGGGCAAGCTGCTCGCGGGGCGCACCGGCTATGACGTGGTGGTGCCGTCCAACCACTTCCTGGCACGCCAGGTAAAGGCCGGAGCGTTCCTCAAGCTGGACCGTTCGCAGTTGCCCAACTTCAAGAACCTGGACCCCAAGCTGCTCAAGCTGCTGGAAAAGAATGACCCCGGCAACGCCCACTCGGTGCCCTACCTGTGGGGCACCAACGGCATCGGCTACAACGTCGACAAGGTCAAGCAAGTGCTGGGCATCGACCATATCGACTCGTGGGCGGTGTTGTTCGAGCCGGAGAACATCAAGAAGCTGAACCAATGCGGCGTGGCGTTCCTCGACTCGGCCGATGAGCTGTTCCCGGCGATCCTCAACTACATGGGCAAGGACCCGCGCAGCGAGAACCCCGAGGACTACAAGCAGGCCGAAGCCAAGCTGCTGACGCTGCGGCCGTACATCACCTATTTCCATTCTTCCAAGTACATCTCCGACCTGGCCAACGGTGACATCTGCGTGGCCTTCGGTTATTCCGGCGACGTGTTCCAGGCGGCCAACCGCGCCAAGGAAGCCAAGAACGGCGTGAACATCGCCTACTCGATCCCCAAGGAAGGCTCCAACCTGTGGTTCGACCTGCTGGCGATTCCCGCCGATGCCAGCAACCCAAAAGAAGCTCATGCGTTTATCAACTACCTGCTCGACCCTGAGGTGATCGCCAAGGTCAGCGCCTCGGTGGGTTATGCCAACGCTAACCCGGCGGCCAAACCGTTCATGGCCCCGGAACTGGTGAACAACCCTGAGGTGTACCCGTCCCAGGAAGTGCTCGACAAACTCTACATTTCCACCACGCCCACCCCGGCGACCATGCGCCTGATGACCCGCGCCTGGAGCAAAGTGAAGACCAACAAATGATCGCGTCCAACGACCACGCCCGTTCCTATTACCGGGCCACGGCCAACGCCATGCAGCAGCGCCTGTCACTGGGCGCTGATCTGAGCGCCGATGTGTGCGTGATCGGCGGCGGGTTCACCGGGGTGAATACCGCCATCGAACTGGCCCAGCGCGGGCTGTCGGTGATCCTGCTGGAGGCCCGGCGCATTGGCTGGGGCGCCAGTGGGCGCAATGGCGGGCAATTGATCCGCGGGATTGGCCATGACGTGTCGGGGTTCGCCAAGTACGTGGGCGAGGAGGGCGTGCGTTACCTGGAGCGGGCCGGGATCGAGTCGGTGGAACTGGTGGGGCAGCGCATTCGCGATCATCAGATCGACTGCGACCTGCGCTGGGGCTTCTGCGAGCTGGCGAACACGGCGGCGCAATTCGCTGCGTTCAACGCTGAGCAAGAGCACCTTGCCGCCCTGGGCTATGCCCATCAAACCCGCCTGGTTGGCCCGCAGGACATCCAGCAAGTGGTCGGCTCGACGGTGTACGCCGGTGGCCTGGTGGACATGGGCTCTGGGCACCTGCACCCGCTGAACCTGGTGCTGGGCGAGGCCCAGGTGGCCGAGTCCCTCGGGGTGCTGATCTATGAGAACACCGAAGTGCTGGAGCTGATCCATGGCGACAGGGTGCAAGTGCGCTGCGCGGGTGGCACGGTGCGCGCTGACACGCTGGTGTTGGCCTGCAATGCCCATCTTGAGGAACTGGAGCCGCGCCTGAGCGGGAAGGTGCTGCCAGCGGGCAGCTACATCATCGCCACCGAGCCGTTGTCAACGGAACTGGCCAACCAGTTGATCCCGCAGAACCTGGCGTTGTGCGACCAGAAGGTCGGGCTGGATTACTACCGGCTCTCTGCTGACCGTCGCCTGTTGTTCGGCGGCGCCTGCCATTACTCCGGGCGCGATCCGGCGGACATCGCGGCCTACATGCAACCGAAGATGCTCAAGGTGTTCCCGCAGTTGGCCAATGCCGCCATCGAGTTTCAATGGGGCGGCAAGATCGGCATCACCGCCAACCGCTTTCCCCAGGTGGGGCGGTTGAAGCAGTACCCCAACGTGTTCTACGCCCAGGGCTATTCCGGGCATGGGCTGAACGTGACGCACTGGTGTGCAAAATTGCTGGCCGAAGGGATTCACGCCGGCCACAGCACTGGCCTGGATATCTTCAGCCAGGTGCCACACATGACTTTCCCGGGTGGCAAGGCCCTGCGCTCGCCGCTGCTGGCGCTGGGCATGCTCTGGTATCGCCTGAAGGAATTGGCCTGAAACCCCTGTAGGAGCCGGCTTGCCGGCGATCGCGGTGGTCCAGTTGACTGATGCGGTGGCTGATACATCGCCATCGCCGGCAAGCCAGCTCCCACATTTGGATCTATGCCTGGCCGGGAAGCTGGGTGCGCCACTGATCCCCTGTAGGAGCCGGCTTGCCGGCGATCGCGATGGTTCAGTCGACTTATGCGGTGTCTGATACATCGCCATCGCCGGCAAGCCAGCTCCTACATTTGGATCTATGCCTGGCCGGGAAGCTGGGTGCGCCACTGATCCCCTGTAGGAGCCGGCTTGCCGGCGATCGCGGTGGTCCAGTCGACTTGTGCGGTGGCTGATACACCGCCATCGCCGGCAAGCCGGCTCCTACAGGGGATCGGTCAATCCTTGGGTTCGGTGAGCACTTTGCGGAAAGTTTCTACCAATGGCCGCAGGTTGATCCGGTGCCATGCTGCCCACAGCGGGGTGGTGTAGGTCAGCCATGGCAGTTCGCGCAGGACCACGCCGGGCGGCGCGTTGCGGCTCAGGCCTTTTTGCACCATGGCCACGCCCAGCCCCGAGGCCACCAGGCCCAGGGCGGTGAACGGCTCGCTGGCTTCCATGGGGATCTGCGGGGTGAAGCCGGCGCGGATGCAGGCGGCCACGAAGTCATCGGTGGGGCTGGCGCCGGGTTTGCGTTGTACGCCGATCCACTCCTGCTCCGCCAGGTGCTCGGGCAGCAGCGTTTTTTGGTGGGCGAGGGGATGGTGCTCGGGCAAGGCCAGCAACATCGGGTCGTCCAATACTTGCAACGCGGTCAGGTCCGGGTCATCAGCAGCCGGTGGTTCGCCCACCAGTGCAATATCCAGGCTGCGCTGACGCAAACCTTCGAGCTGTTCCAGTGAAGGCAGGTTGTACAGCTTGATGTGCACGGTCGGGCGGTCGTCGCGCAATACCCGCAAGGCATTGGGCAGCACACCGGCATGCATGGCGTTCTCGATATAGCCGATGCACAAGCCGCCTTCTTCACCGCGTCCCAGGCGCTTGCCGAGGGATTCCAGGCGATTGGCATGGGTGAGCAACGCCTTGGTTTCGGCAAGAAAGGTCTGGCCGTCACGGGTCAGGCGGATGCGCTGCTGGCTGCGTTCGAACAGGGTCAGGCCAAGGCGTTCTTCGAGCTGGGCGATCTGCCGGCTCAACGGCGACTGGGAGATGTGCAAGCGCTCGGCGGCGCGGCCGACGTGTTCTTCTTCGGCGACCACTTCGAAATAGCGCAGTTGGCGTAGGTCGATCATGTTAGACCTCGTGGGACTCAAGTCGGTCGGAGTATGTCTTGGACGGTCCGATCTTGGCAATCTAGGATCTGCTCAACGGTCACCGCGACCACGAACCGATTGAGGAACCACAATGAGCTTGAAAGACAAACTGCCCGGGCCACTGGGCTTTGGCACCGCGCCACTGGGCAACATGTTCCGCGCCATTCCCGAAGACGAGGCCCAGGCCACCGTCGAGGCGGCCTGGAACCAGGGCGTGCGTTACTTCGATACCGCGCCGTTCTACGGCTCGGGCCTTTCCGAGATCCGCCTGGGCCAGGCCCTGGCGCAGTACAACCGCGACGACTTCGTGCTCAGCACCAAAGTAGGCCGGGTGATTCTCGATGAAGTCGAGGAAAGCGCCCGTGACCTCGGCGAAAAGAGCGGCGTATTCGAACACGGCCGCCCCAACAAGATGCTCAACGACTACAGCACCGACGCCACGCTGCGTTCGATTGAAGACAGCCTGACCCGCCTGAAAACCGACCGACTGGACATTGTGTGGATCCACGACATCGCCCAGGACTTCTACGGCGACCAATGGCTGGAGTACTTCAACCAGGCCCGCACCGGCGCCTTCAAGGTGCTGACCCGCTTGCGTGAAGAAGGTGTGATCAAGGCCTGGGGCCTGGGCGTCAACCGCGTGGAGCCGTGCGAATTGACCCTGGACCTGAGCGAGGCGCAGCCCGACGGTTTCCTGTTGGCTGGCCGCTACACCTTGCTGGACCACGACCGCGCCCTGCAACGCCTGATGGACGCTGCCCACGCACAGAACGTCGAATTTGTCGTCGGCGGCCCCTACAGCTCGGGCATCCTGGCCGGTGGCGCGCACTTCGAATACCAGAAGGCCAGCCCGGCGATCATCAGCAAAGTCGAGCAGATCAAGGCGATTGCCCAGGCCTTCGGCGTCAGCGTGAAAGCCGCTGCACTGCAATTCTCCCTGGCGCATCCGGCCGTGGCTGCTGTAATTCCGGGTGCCAGTCGTCCGGGGCGGATTGCCGAAGACGTCGCGGCGTTGTCAGAAACCATTCCGGCAGCCTTCTGGCTGGCCCTGCGCGACGCCCGACTGATTTCGGACCGCGCACCTCTGCCGCTCTAACTCAAGGACTCTTGCGATGAACATTGATGTAAGTGGAAAGGTTGCCATTGTCAGCGGCAGCACCGCCGGGATCGGCCTGGGTATCAGCCAGGCCCTGGCGCAATCCGGCGCGACCGTGGTGGTAATCGGGCGTGAAAAGAGTAAGGTCGACGAGGCCCTGGCCAGTATCCGCCAGGCGGTGCCGGGCGCCGACCTGCGTGGCCTGGTGGCCGACCTGGGCACGGCCGACGGCGCGCAAACGCTGTTCGCCGCCGAACCCCGCGCCGACATCCTGGTCAACAACCTGGGCATCTTCAACGATGTGGACTTCTTCGAGGCGCCCGACAGTGAGTGGACGCGCTTCTATGAGGTCAATGTGATCTCCGGCGTGCGCCTGGCGAGGCACTATGTGCCGGGTATGGTCGAGCAGGGCTGGGGGCGGGTGATCTTCCTGTCGTCGGAGTCCGGCGTGGCGACCCCGGCCGACATGATCAACTACGGCGTGACCAAGAGCGCTAACCTGGCGGTGTCCCACGGCCTGGCCAAGCGCTTGGCGGGCACCGGGGTGACGGTCAATGCGGTGTTGCCGGGGCCGACGTTTACCGATGGCCTGGAGCATATGCTCAAGGACGCCACCGCCAAGTCGGGGCGCAGTGCGCGGGACGAGGCCGATGTGTTTGTGCGCCAGGCGCGCCCTACGTCGATCATCCAGCGTGCGGCCAATGTGGATGAAGTGGCGAACCTGGTGGCGTACATTGCCTCACCGCTGTCGTCGGCAACCACAGGCGCTGCACTGCGGGTCGACGGTGGCGTTGTCGACAGCATGGCGATCTGAATTCTTTTAATTGCGTGGAGTATTTATCGTGGCAACAGCCTCTTCTGTAATCGAAGTTCCGGTATCGGCCGATCAGGTCTGGCAATTGGTGGGCGGCTTCAACGCGCTGCCGGACTGGCTGCCGTTTATCGTCAAGAGCGAGCCAAGTGACGGCGGCCGCGTACGCCATTTGCAAACCGCTGACGGCGGGGTGGTGGTCGAGCGTTTGCAGACGTTTGACAACGTGGCTCGCACCTACAGCTACACCATCGAGCAATCGCCGTTCCCGGTGAGCGCGTACCTGGCGACCTTGCAGGTTGAGGCGTTGACCGACTCGTCGGCGAAAGTGACCTGGTCCGGTGTGTTCACGCCGGTCGCGGGCACTACCGATGCGGCGGTGGAAGAGTTGTTTGCCGGCGTCTACAGCGGCGGCCTTGAGGCCCTGCGCGCCAACTTCTAACCCGACTCGCCAGACAACACAAATCCAATGTGGGAGCTGGCTTGCCTGCGAAAGCTGTGTATCAGTCACCGGAATTATTGACTGATCCACCGCTATCGCAGGCAAGCCAGCTCCCACAGGGTTGTGTGGGGGTTGTGTTATTCGGGCATGAGTTGTTGGCGGCACTCGAGGATCAAGCGGGCACCGCCTTGCTTGCTGGTGCCCACCTCCAACTTGAACCCATGCAAGTTGATGATCGCCGCCACAATCGACAAGCCCAACCCGAACCCGCCTTGCTGGTCGCTTTCATCCACGCGATAGAAGCGCTGGAACACCGCATCGCGTTCCGCCACCGGTATGCCGGGGCCGGAGTCGTGCACTTCAATGCGCGTGCTGCCCGCATCATTGACCCCGCGCAAAATCACCTCGCCGCCCGGTGGGGAGAACTTGATCGAGTTGCTCAGCAGGTTGGCCAGGGCTTCGAACAACAGGGCGCGGTCGCCGGTGATCCACGGCAGGGATTCCGGGGTTTCGAGCCGCAGTTGCAATTCACCTTCCTCGGCCAACGGCAGGTAGAAGTCGTGCAGTTCGCGCAACAGCGGCAACGGGTCCATCACCAGGAAGCCTGAACGGCGCTGGTGGTCTTCCAGCTCCGAGATGCGCAACAGCCCGCGAAAGCGCGCCATCAAGGTGTCGGTTTCGGCAATGGCATCATCGAGTTTTACCGCGTAGCCCGAGTCCTCTTCAGCTTCTTGCTTGATGCGGTACAACTGCGCCCGCAGGCGTGTCAGCGGGGTGCGCAGGTCGTGGGCGATGTTGTCGCACACGCCCTTGACCTCGTTCATCAGCTTCTCGATGCGGTCGAGCATGGCGTTGACGATGGCCGCGAGCATGTCCAGCTCATCACGCCGGTTCGACAGCGGCAAGCGGTGAGTGAGGTCGCCAGCCACGATGGCTTCGGCGCTCGCCTGGATCCCGCGGATACGCCGCAGCGGGCGACGCCGCAACAGATGCCAGCCGGCCGCACCGGGGATGATGGTCAGGGACAGTGCCCACAACAGCGCATGCCAGATGATCCGGGTCACGCCGAACAGCGAACCGTTGGCCCGCACCAGCACCAGCCAGCGGCCGTCTTCGGTGTGGGTGGCCACGGCGTCGCAGCTGTCCTTGGGCAGTTTTGGGTCGTCGGAGTCGACGCAGTTGGCCAGGGCGTGGATCTTGCCGTCCAGCGGCAGGTCCGGCGGCACGGCGCGAATCGGCCCGCTCAGGGGGCGGAACTGTTCATCGAACAGGCCGTAGGCGTCCACGCCCTTCATGTCGAAGGTCATGCTGGTGGTCAGCGCTTCGACCAGCTCTTCGCCGTCGAAACGCTGGAACAGGTGCTGGCGCTGCATCAGGGAATGGCGCGACAGGTCGCCCAGGTAGCCCGACACTTCGTAGTACAGCACCCCCATGAGGATGCAGCTCCACGCCACGAACAACGAACTGTAGAGCGCCAGCAAGCGGCTGCTGGAGGAACGCCAGCCCTTAGAGGGGTTCAGCAATGACATAGCCGGAGCCTCGTACCGTGCGGATCAGCGGCGTGAGGCCCGGGGGATCGATTTTCTTGCGCAGGCGACCGATGTGCACGTCGATCAGGTTGGTGCCCGGGTCGAAGTGGTAGCCCCAGACTTCCTCGAAAATCATCATCCGCGACAGGATCTGGCCGGTGTTGCGCATCAGGAATTCGAGCAACTTGTACTCGGTGGGCAGCAGGCTCAGGGGTTGCTCGGCACGGCTGGCTTCGCGGCTGATCAGGTTCAGTTCCAGGTCGGCCACGCGCAGGGCGGTCTCGAACTCCTTCACGGTGCTTTTGCGGCGCAGCAGCACTTCGACGCGGGCGGCCATTTCGTCGGAGGCGAACGGCTTGGTCAGGTAGTCGTCGCCCCCGGCGCGCAGGCCACGGACTCGCTCGTCGACATCGGAGAGGGCGCTGATCATCAAGATCGGCGTCGACACGCCGATGGTGCGCAGGGTGGTCACGATGGCCAGGCCATCGAGTTCCGGCAGCATCCGGTCGAGGGTGATCAGATCGTAATCACCACTGACAGCACGGACCAGGCCTTCGCGGCCGTTGTCCACCCAATCCACATCCAGTCCATGGCTACTCAGCTCGGCGACGATCTCGCGGGCTGTTACGGCGTCATCCTCGATTGTCAAAATACGGGTCATAGGATTACCTGGTGAGCGGTTCACACGACAGAGGTGGGGCCATTTTGCCAAGAAATGCCTGAACGCTTCCTAAATTAAACTTCATCTTGGCAAAACCGACACATTTTCATGTTGCAACACTTCCTTCTGTGGGAGCTGGCTTGCCTGCGATAGCGGTCTATCAGGCACCGCACGGGGCAGCAGGTAGGCCGCCATCGCCGGCAAGCCGGCTCCTACACGTTTGGCGGGAGTGCATAACGCCCGCCGCAATCGATCAGTTCTTGCAAGTTGCACGGTCCTAGGAAGTTCAAGTTATTTAACGCATTGAAAAACAAGGCATTTTATTTTCGCGACGACTGGCATGGTGCCTGCACTGTCCCTTTTGAGACTTGTAACACCATTTTTCTGCCTGGAGTACAACAACAATGATCACATCCTCATCCACGCTGCAAGAGTCGAGCACGCTCTCCGGGGTTTCCTGGGGGGCGATCTTTGCCGGGGCCGCTGCGGCGGCGGCATTGTCCCTTATCCTCGTTTTGCTGGGCTTTGGCCTGGGTTTCTCGGCGGTGTCGCCGTGGGCCGACAGCGGTGTCAGCGCCAAGGGGCTTGGCATTTCCACGATTGTCTGGCTGGCCTTCACCCAGATCGTCGCGTCGGGCCTGGGCGGCTACATCGCCGGTCGGTTACGCGTGAAGTGGGCCAATATGCACGGCGATGAGGTGTACTTTCGCGACACCGCCCACGGCTTCCTGGCCTGGGCCGTGGCTACCCTGGTGACCGCGATGCTGGTGGTCGGCTCCGTCAGCAGTGTGGTCGGTGGCGGCGTCAAAGCCGGTGCGAGTGTGGCTTCGGGCGCAGCCCAAGCCGTCGGCAGCGCCGCCCAAGGCGTGAAAGGCGATGACTTCGGCTACTACGTCGACAGCCTGTTCCGCGACGACCGCCCGGTTGCCGTCAGCGATGACGCGGCCCACGGCGTGGTAGCGCGCATCTTCACCCGTACCCTCGCCAATGACGGCCAACTGGCCCCAGAGGATCGTGCCTACCTGGCCCAGTTGATCAGCCAGCGCACCAACCTCAGCCAGGCCGACGCCGAAGCACGTATCGACAAAGTCTATGGCGACGCCCGCAAGGCTGTGGAAGACGCCAAGCTCAAAGCCAAGCAGGCTGCTGATACGGCTGCGAAAGTCGCCGCGTATACCTCGCTGTGGACCTTCATTTCCCTGCTGATCGGTGCGTTCTTTGCCAGCTTCGCTGCTACCTACGGCGGTCGCCGCCGTGATGCAGTGGTGTATGTCGAAACCGAACACTTCGTACGTTAATTCAAGGAGAACATCATGCGCTCATTACTGCTGTGGTTCCTCGGTGTGCCTATCCCGGTCATCATCCTGATCGCGATCTTCATGCACTGATCCCGAGCCTGGCTCGGTCCCCTGTGGGAGCGGGCTTGCTCGCGAATGCGGTGTGTCAGCGACTGATGAGTTGGCTGACACGGCGCTTTCGCGAGCAAGTCGAATCGTCGCACCGCCGCTCCCACATTTGTTAATGGCGGCTTAACGCGCGCTTGGCTAGACTCGCGCCCCATGAGCCGCCTTCTACGTGTCATCCTCGTCATGCTACTGAGCCTCACGCTTCCCCTCACCGGGATGGCGGGTGTGCCGTCGAGCACCGAGCCTTGTCCGATGAAGATGAGCGACATGCGCCTGATGAGTGACATGTCCCCCGACTGCTGCCAGAGCGGCGTCGACCATGGCAAAGCGTGCAAACCCGGGCAGGAATGCAAGACCGGCGGCGTGTTGCAATTGTCGATGCCGGTGCTCAAGGCACCGCTGACCCTGGCCCATCCCCTGGCCGTAAACCTCGCCTCGGATTTCATCCCCGACCGCACGCCGTCCGGCGTCTGGCGCCCACCCCGTTCCTGATTCCTGTAGCACCTCAAGCCTCATTCCTCCCTCGGGATGACCTTGCTGTGGGCCGCATAACGCGGCGCGCAGTGGAACAGATCAGGAATCTTCACCATGAATGCCCTCTACCTGCGCGCCCTGATGATGGGCGTGCTGGCGTGGCCGGCGTTGGCGAGCGCGCTGACCCTGGATGACGCCCTGCGCCTGGCGCAAAACAACGCGCCGTCGTTGACGGCCGAGTCGGCCAAGTTGCACGCCGCGACCCAGGCAGCGATCCCGGCCGGCGAGTTACCCGACCCCAAACTGGTGGTCGGCTTGCAGAACTTCCCCATCGGCGGGCCCAATCGCGGCACGTTGTATGGCGATGACATGACCCAACAGATGATCGGTATCCAGCAGCAAGTGCCCAGCCGCGACAAGCGCAAGGCACGGGTCGAGCTGGCCGATGCCACCGTCGAACGCACGGCCGCCGAAGGGCGTATCGAACGCCTGAACGTGCGCCAGGCCACCGCCCAGGCATGGATTCGCGCCTATGCGGTGGAGCAAAAGCAAGCGCTGTTCCCGGCGTTCTACCAGCAAAATCGGTTGCTGCAAGACAGCGTGCGCGCGCAACTGGCGGGTGGGCGTGGCCAGGCGTCGGATGCGGTGATCCCCCGGCAGGAAGCCGCCGACCTGAACGGGCGCGAAGACGAACTGACCGAGCAACGTGCCCAGGCCCGTGCAGCCCTCAAGCGCTGGATCGGCCCGGCCGCCAATCAAGCCCCCAGCGGTGCGTTGCCCAACTGGACCCTCGACAGCCACGGCCTGAGCCACAACCTGCACCAACACCCCGAGCTGCAAGCCTATGCGCCGCGTACCCGCGAGGCCGAAGCACGGTTGCAGGAAGCCAAGGCGCAAAAGACCTCGGATTGGAGCTGGGAAGTCGACTACGGCCATCGCAGCCGTGAGTTCGGTGACATGGTCAACGTGCAGTTCACCTTTGACCTGCCGATTTTTCCCGGCCGCCGTCAGAACCCCGGCATCGCCGCCAAGCAGGCAGAGCTGGACCAGCTGGACGCCGAGCGTGAAGCCGCCACTCGCGAGCATGTGCAGATGCTCGACGACGACCTGGCGCAGTACCAGCGCCTGGACCGGGCGGTGCAACGCAGCCAGGACAGCCTGGTGCCGCTCGCCGAGGAAAAGGTGCGCCTGAGCCTGGCCGGTTACCGGGCGGGCAAGGCTGACCTGATGAGCGTGGTCAGCGCCCGTCGCGAACTGGTCGAAGCCCGTTTCAAACAGATTGATGCCTTGGAACAACGCGCCCTGGTCGGCGCCCAGCTGTATTTTGCCTATGGGGAACCTGCCAATGAATAATCGAATCGTGGCGGCGCTAGTGCTGCTGGGGCTGGGCGCAGGTTATGGGCTGGCACAGCTGCATCCCACCGCTTCGGCACCGGCTAAAGACGACAAAAAAGCGCTGTATTGGTACGACCCGATGTACCCGCAGCAGCAATTCGACAAGCCTGGCAAGTCGCCCTTCATGGACATGCAGCTGGTGCCGCGCTACGCCGACGGTGGCGCAGCGGCCGCAATGCCTGCGGTGCAGATCGACCCGCGCCAGGCCCAGAACATCGGGGTGCGCCTGGCGCCGGTAACCCGGGGCGTACTGACCACGACGCTGGACGTGTCGGGCACCCTGGCGTTCAACGACCGTGACGTGGCCGTGGTGCAGGCGCGGGCGGCGGGGTTTGTCGAGCGGGTCTACGCCCGGGCACCGGGGGACGTGCTCAAGGCCGGGGCGCCGCTGGCGGACATTCTGGTACCCGAGTGGGCGGCCGCCCAGGAGGAGTTCCTGGCACTGCGCCGCAGCGGTGAGGGCAGCCTGATCGGCGCCGCCCGCCAGCGCCTGCGCCTGAGTGGCATGCCCGCAACGTTGATCGCACAGATGGAGCGCAGCGGCCAGGTGCAGTCGGTGTTGACCATCACCAGCCCGTTGAATGGCGCGCTGCAGACCCTGGAGGTGCGCGAGGGCATGACGGTCGCGGCGGGGCAGACACTGGCGCGGTTCAATGGCCTGGATCAGGTGTGGTTACAGGTCGCCGTGCCCGAAGCCCAGGGCGCTGCCTTGTACGTGGGGCAAAGCGTGCAGAGCCGCTTTGTCGGTTTGCCGGGCAAAACGCTCACCGGCACGGTCAGCGCGATCCTGCCGGCCGCAGCCCTGGACAGCCGCACCGTGCAGGTGCGTGTCGAGCTGCCCAACCCCGACGGCACCTTGCGCCCCGGCATGACGGCCCAGGTCAGCCTGGCGCAAGGCAGCGCACAACCGGTGGTGCAGGTGCCCAGCGAAGCCTTGATCCGCACCGGCAAGCGGGTGCTGGTGATGCTGGCCGAGGAGGGCGGTCATTACCGGCCCGTCGAGGTGCACGTGGGGGCTGAAAGCCAGGACCAGACCGCAGTCGTCAGCGGCTTGCAGGAAGGCCAGCAGGTGGTCGCGTCCGGGCAGTTCCTGCTCGATTCCGAGGCCAGTCTCAAGGGCATCACCGCGACCCCTGCCGAAGCCGCGATGAACATGCAGCCGGGAGCCCAGCCATGATTGCCTTGTTGATTCGCTGGTCGGTGGCCAACCGCTTCCTGGTGTTGCTCGCCACGCTGTTCATCACGGCGTGGGGCGTCTGGTCGGTGCAGAACACGCCGGTGGACGCCTTGCCGGACCTCTCGGATGTGCAGGTGATTATCCGCACGCCGTACCCGGGCCAGGCGCCGCAGATTGTCGAGAACCAGGTCACCTACCCCATGACTACCACCATGCTCTCGGTGCCGGGGGCCAAGACCGTGCGTGGTTTTTCGTTCTTCGGCGACAGCTATGTGTACGTGTTGTTTGATGAAGGCACCGACCTGTACTGGGCGCGCTCGCGGGTGCTGGAATACCTCAGCCAATTGCAGGCGCGCCTGCCGGCGTCGGCCAAACCCTCGCTGGGGCCTGACGCCACGGGGGTGGGCTGGATCTATCAGTACGCCTTGGTGGACCGCACCGGCCAGCATGACCTGGCGCAATTGCGCGCCTTGCAGGACTGGTTCCTCAAGTTCGAGCTCAAGACCCTGCCCAACGTGGCGGAAGTGGCGACCATCGGCGGCCAGGTCAAGCAGTACCAGGTGCAACTCGACCCGTTGGCGCTGGCCAGTCGCGGGATCACCCAGGCGCAGGTCAAGGAGGCCATCGACAAGGCCAATCAGGAAACCGGTGGTTCGGTGCTCAACCTGGGCGAATCCGAATACGTGGTACGAGCCTCCGGCTACCTGAAAAGCCTGGCCGACTTCCGCGCCATTCCGTTACGCCTGGACGCGAACAACGTGCCGGTCACCCTCGGCGATGTGGCGAACATCCAGTTGGGCCCGGACCTGCGCCGGGGCATCAGTGAGCTGGACGGTGAGGGCGAGGCGGTGGGCGGCGTGGTGATCCTGCGCAGCGGCAAGAACGCGCGGGAAGCTATCGCGGCGGTCAAGGTCAAACTCGACCAGCTCAAAGCCAGCCTGCCGCCCGGCGTGGAGATCGTCACCACCTACGATCGCAGCAAGCTCATCGACCGCGCCGTGGACAACCTCAGCCATAAACTGCTGGAAGAGTTCCTGGTGGTGGCGCTGGTGTGCGGGATTTTCCTGTGGCACCTGCGTTCGTCCCTGGTGGCGATTATCTCGCTGCCGGTGGGGGTGCTGATCGCCTTTATCGTCATGCGCTTCCAAGGCATCAACGCCAACCTGATGTCCCTGGGCGGCATCGCGATTGCCATCGGCGCGATGGTGGACGCGGCGGTGGTGATGATCGAGAACGCCCACAAGAAAATCGAAGCCTGGCACCACGCCAATCCCGGGCGGGAGCTGAAAGGTGAAGCGCACTGGAAGGTGATGACGGAAGCGGCGGTGGAGGTTGGCCCGGCGCTGTTTTTCTGCCTGCTGATCATCACCTTGTCGTTCATTCCGGTGTTTACCTTGCAGGCCCAGGAAGGCCGCCTGTTCGGTCCGCTGGCCTACACCAAGACCTACGCCATGGCGGCGGCTGCCGGCTTGTCGGTGACCTTGATCCCGGTACTGATGGGCTACTGGATTCGCGGGCGCATTCCCGATGAACAGCGCAACCCGCTCAATCGAGGCTTGATCAAGCTCTACCAGCCGGCCTTGGACGCCGTGCTGCGTTGGCCGCGCATGACCTTGCTGGTGGCGTTGCTGATGGTCGCCAGTGCGCTGTGGCCCGTCTCGAAACTGGGCGGTGAATTCCTGCCGCCGCTGGATGAGGGCGACTTGTTGTACATGCCGTCGGCGTTGCCGGGCTTGTCCACGCAAACGGCGGGCGAGTTGCTGCAACGCACCGACCGGCTGATCAAGACCGTGCCCGAGGTCGCCCATGTGTTCGGCAAGGCCGGGCGCGCCGAAACCGCCACCGACCCGGCGCCGCTGGAGATGTTCGAGACCACTATCGAGTTCAAGCCCAGGGACCAATGGCGCCCCGGCATGACCCCGGACAAACTGGTGAAGGAGCTGGATCGAGTGGTGCAGGTGCCGGGCCTGACCAACATCTGGATCCCGCCGATCCGCAACCGCATCGACATGCTCGCCACCGGGGTCAAGAGCCCGATTGGCGTGAAGGTCGCGGGCAGCAACCTGATGCAGATCGACGCCGTGACCCAGGCCGTGGAGAAGGTCGCCAAAGGCGTGCCGGGGGTGAGTTCGGCCCTGGCTGAACGCTTGACCGGCGGGCGTTACATCGACGTGGACATCGACCGTGCCGCCGCCGCGCAATATGGGCTGAACATCACCGATGTGCAGTCGATTGTGTCGGGGGCGGTGGGCGGCGAGACCATCGGCGAAACCGTGGAAGGCCTGGCACGCTTCCCGATCAGTCTGCGTTACCCCAAGGAATGGCGCGACTCGGTGCAGGCGCTGCGAGACCTGCCGGTGTACACACCGAAGGGCAGCCAGATTACCTTGGGCACGGTGGCAAAAATCGAGGTCAACGATGGCCCGCCGATGCTCAAGAGTGAAAACGCGCGGCCTTCGGGCTGGGTGTATATCGACGTGCGTGATCGTGACTTGGCGTCGGTGGTGAAAGACCTACGCACGGCTATCAACGCGCAGGTGCACCTGCAACCGGGCATGAGCTTGAGTTACTCGGGGCAGTTCGAGTTCCTGGAGCGCGCCAATCAGCGTCTGAAATTGGTGGTACCGGCCACATTGCTGATCATCTTTGTGCTGCTGTACCTGACCTTTCGCCGGGTGGAGGAGGCGTTGTTGATTCTGGCGACGCTGCCGTTTGCCCTGACGGGCGGGGTGTGGTTGCTCTACTGGCTGGGCTTCAACCTGTCGGTGGCCACGGGTGTGGGGTTTATCGCGTTGGCGGGGGTGTCGGCGGAGTTTGGCGTGATCATGCTGCTGTACCTGAAAAACGCCTGGGCCGAGCGCAAGGACGGCAACCTGCTGGCCGCTATCAGCGAAGGCGCGGTGCTGCGGGTGCGGCCCAAGGCGATGACGGTGGCGGTGATCATCGCCGGGCTGTTGCCGATTCTGCTGGGGGGCGGTACGGGCAGTGAAGTGATGAGCCGCATTGCTGCGCCGATGATTGGCGGGATGCTCACGGCGCCGTTGCTGTCGCTGTTCGTCATCCCGGCGGCGTACTACCTGATGCGTAAAGCCAAACACTAACCAAAAAATGTGGGAGCTGGCTTGCCTGCGATGGCGGAGTGTCAGTCAGCGAAGATGTAAGCTGACCCACCGCCATCGCAGGCAAGCCAGCTCCCACAGGGGATCTTCAAACACCCAAGATCAGTCGTCGAACCCGACCTGCTCGTGGATCTCGTCCACCTTCAGTTCCAGGCGGTAGGCCACGGCGATGAACAGCGCCTGGCACAGGCACAAGGTGGCGCTCAACGAGCGGAAGGCAAACGAGGAACCTTCGTTCACCAGCAGCACCGCGTTCGCCCGCTTGGCCAGGGGCGACAGGTTGCTGTCGGTGATGATCAGGGTCTTGGCCTGATGGTGCTGGGCGATGCGCAGGCAGTGCTGGGTCTCTTTGCCGTAGGGCGTGAAGCTGATGGCGATCACCAGGTCGTTGGCGCGCACGCTGCGCATCTGCTCGCGGTAGCTGCCGCCCAGGCCCGAGATCAGGTGAATGCGCTTGTTGGTGTGCTGCAGGTTGTAGACCAGGTAATCGGCCACCGCAAAGGACCGGCGCACGCCGACCACGTAGATGTTGTCGGCATTGACCACCAGGTCCACGGCTTTTTCAAAGGCTGCGTCGTCCAGTTCCAGGCCCAGGCGCTCGATGCCGGACAGGGTGGCGTTCACACATTCCCGGGCCAGGTCGCCGCCGCTGGCTTTCTGCGACTTGTTGGCGATCATGCTGCGGATGCGCTGCTGGTAATTCTGTACCGGCGTGGTCTTGTGGGTGTAGGCCTCGCGAAACAGCGCCTGCATTTCGCTGAAGCCACTGAACCCGAAACGCTGGGAGAACCGCACGATGGCAGAAGGGTGCACCTCGCATTCGCGGGCGATGTCGCTGATGCGGTCGACCATGATCCGGTCGCTCTGTTGGCTCATGTAGCTGGCGATGCGCTTGAGCTGGCGCGGCAGGCTTTCGTATTCGTCGGTGATCAGCTGCAACAGGCGCTCGGCATTGATCGGAGGGCTGGCGATGGTTCCTTCCAGGGTGGTCTCGTGATCGGTGCTGGACATGGGCAATCCTTCTGGCTTGTTCGTCTGATGCGCTGATGGGTGGCGCAAGTCTACAGGGTAGGCGCAAAAAAATACCCCGGCATCACGGCGTGCCTGGCCTGCTGAAACGATGCAGTGTCGGGGCAGAGCCTTCAGGGTGACGTATTGGAAAAAATATTCCACTAAAAATAATTATGGAATAAATATTGATTGCCGTCGCCGGACGTTCTAGTCTGCTCCCACCAAGAGCGTTTGCCGTCGCCACGGCGGCACAACGCAGGCTGATAAAAATAACAGGAGCCAGCATGGGCCAGACTCGTTTTGCCAGTGGGCGTCAATTGGATCTGATTTGCCTCGGGCGCCTGGGCGTCGACCTCTACGCACAGCAAGTGGGTGCGCGGCTTGAGGACGTGTCCAGCTTCGCCAAGTACCTCGGCGGGTCCTCCGCCAACATTGCCTTCGGCACCGCCCGGCTGGGGCTCAAGTCGGCCATGCTGAGCCGGGTGGGGGACGACCACATGGGGCGTTTCCTGGTGGAATCCCTGGCCCGCGAAGGCTGCGATGTCAGCGGCATCAAGGTCGACCCGGAGCGCCTCACCGCCCTGGTACTGCTGGGTCTCAAGGACCGCGAAACCTTCCCCCTGGTGTTCTACCGCGAAAACTGCGCCGACATGGCCCTGCGCGCCGAAGACATCAACGAAGCCTTCATCGCCTCCAGCAAAGCCCTGTTGATCACCGGCACGCATTTCTCCACCGAGGGCGTGTACAAGGCCAGCCTCCAGGCGCTGGATTACGCCGCCAAGCACAACGTCAAGCGCGTCCTCGATATCGACTACCGCCCGGTGCTGTGGGGCCTGGCGGGCAAGGCCGACGGCGAGACGCGCTTTGTCGCCGACCAGAATGTCAGCCAGCACGTGCAAACCATCCTGCCGCGCTTTGACCTGATCGTCGGCACCGAAGAGGAATTTTTGATCGCCGGTGGCAGCGAAGACTTGCTCACCGCGCTGCGTACCGTGCGCGAACTGACCCCGGCCACCCTGGTGGTCAAGCTCGGCCCGCAGGGTTGCACGGTGATCCACGGCGCGATCCCGGACCGCCTGGAAGACGGCGCCATCTACCCCGGCGTGCGTGTCGAGGTGCTCAATGTGCTCGGCGCCGGCGATGCCTTTATGTCGGGCTTCCTCAGCGGCTGGCTCAACGATGCCAGTGACGAACGCTGCAGCCAGTTGGCCAACGCCTGTGGCGGCCTGGTGGTGTCGCGTCACGCCTGTGCACCGGCCATGCCGACGCCCGCTGAACTGGACTACCTGTTCAACAGCCCGGTGCCGATCACCCGGCCCGATCAGGACGTGACCCTGCAACGCCTGCACCGGGTGACGGTGCCGCGCAAGGCCTGGAAGCAGCTGTTCGTGTTTGCCTTCGACCATCGCTGGCAACTGGTGGACCTGGCGCAGAGGGGCGGCCAGGACCCGGCGCGCATCAGCCATGCCAAGCAACTGTTTATCCAGGCCATCGAACGCGTCGAGAAAAAACTCGCCGAGCAAGGCGTTGAAGCCGACGTGGGCCTGCTGGCCGACCAGCGCTTCGGCCAGGATGCGCTCAACGCCGCCAGCGGCCGTGGCTGGTGGATCGCGCGCCCGGTGGAAGTGCAGAACTCGCGGCCCCTGGCGTTCGAACACGGCCGCTCGGTGGGCAGCAACCTGATCGCCTGGCCGCAGGAACAGATCATCAAGTGCCTGGTGCAATTCCATCCCGATGACGAGCCGATGCTGCGCCTGGAGCAGGAAGCCCAGCTGAAGGCGGTGTATGAGGCGTCGATAGTCAGTGGCCATGAACTGTTGCTGGAAGTCATCCCGCCCAAGGATCACCCGTCCACCTACCCGGATGTGCTCTACCGCAGCCTCAAGCGTTTGTACAACCTGGGCATCTACCCGGCGTGGTGGAAGATCGAGGCGCAGTCGGCCGAAGACTGGAAGAAGCTCGACGAGCTGATCCAGGAACGCGATCCGTACTGCCGAGGCGTGGTGCTGCTGGGCCTGAATGCGTCGGCCGAATGCCTCGCCGATGGCTTCCAACAGGCCGCCCAGAGCACCACTTGCCGAGGGTTTGCCGTAGGCCGCACGATCTTCCAGGAACCGAGCCGTGCGTGGCTGGCGGGGGAGATCGATGACGAGGAGCTGATCCAGCAAGTGCAGGCCACCTTCGAACAGCTTATTAACGCCTGGCGCCAAGCCAGAGACTGAAAAAGCGCTCAACCTGAAATGCAATCCAATGTGGGAGCTGGCTTGCCTGCGATTGCGGTCTTCCAGTCACAGATTCATTGGCTGACACACTGCCATCGCAGGCAAGCCAGCTCCCACAGAAGCCAGATCTCAGTGATATCTGAAAACAATAAAAGGTGCAGCCATGCCCGCAATCCGAATTGGCATCAACCCGATCTCCTGGAGCAACGACGACCTGCCGGCCCTGGGCGGCGAGACGCCCCTGAGCACTGCCTTGAGCGAAGGCAAGGACATCGGCTACGAAGGTTTTGAACTCAATGGCAAGTTCCCCAAGGACGCCAAGGGCGTGGGCGATGTGTTGCGCCCCTATGACCTGGCCCTTGTCTCCGGCTGGTACTCCAGCCGCCTGGCGCGCCGCTCGGTGGCGGAAGAAATCGAAGCCATCGCCGGGCATGTCGAGCTGCTCAAGCAAAACGGCGCCACCGTGCTGGTATACGGCGAGGTCGCCGATTCGATCCAGGGCTCGAAAATCCGTCTGATCGAACGCCCGCGTTTTCACAGTGAACAGGCCTGGCAGGACTATGCCGACAAGCTCACTGAACTGGCGCGCTTCACCCTGTCCCAGGGCGTGCGCCTGGCCTACCACCACCACATGGGCGCCTACGTCGAATCCCCGGAAGACATCGACCAGTTGATGAGCCGCACCGGCCCGGAAGTCGGCCTGCTGTTTGATTCCGGCCATTGCTACATGGGCGGTGGCGAGCCTATCGACGTGCTGCGCAAACACATCGACCGCGTCTGCCATGTGCATTTCAAGGACGTGCGCAAACCGGTGGTGCAGCTGGCACGCAACCAGATGTGGAGCTTTCCCGATTGCATCGTCAACGGCACCTTCACCGTGCCTGGCGACGGCGATATCGATTTTGCCGAACTGCTCGATGTGCTGCTGGCCGCCAGATATGAAGGCTGGCTGGTGGTAGAAGCCGAACAGGACCCGGCTGTGGCACCCAGCTACATCTATGCGAAAAAAGGTTATGACACGTTGCGCGCGCTTCTCACTGAGAGGGTTGGACAATGAGCCTGTTGGTCAAAAGCAGCAAACGCGGGCAAACCATGGTCGCCCTGGAAGACGGGCGCCTGGAGTACGTAGGTTTTGCCGCGTATCGCCTGAGCCTGGGCGAAACCCTGCCGGTGACCGCCGGCGATCAAGAGCTCTGCCTGGTGCTGCTCAGCGGTCGCGTGAACATCGAGGGCGAGGGCTTCAACTGGCAGAACCTCGGTGATCGCCAGTCGGTGTTTGAAGACAAATCACCGTTTGCCGCCTACCTGCCGCCCGGCACCGATGCCCAGGTCACCGCCTTGAGCGATGTGCAGATTGCCGTCTGCGCCGCGCCGGGTGCCAGCGGCTACGAACCCCGGCTGATTCGGCCCGAGCAGTGCAAGCGCAGTGTGCGCGGCAAAGGCGCCAACACCCGCTATGTGTGCGACATCCTGCCCGACAGCGAGCCGGCGCATTCGCTGCTGGTGGTGGAAGTGCGCACGCCGTCCGGGCACTCGTCCAGCTACCCGCCGCACAAGCACGACACCGACGACCTGCCGCACCAGAGCTTTCTTGAAGAAACCTATTACCACCAGATCAACCCGCCCCAGGGCTTTGTGTTTCAGCGCGTCTATACCGACGATCGCAGCATCGACCAGGCCATGGCCGTGGAAAACAGCGACCTGGTGGTGGTGCCCAAGGGTTACCACCCCGTCAGCGTGCCGTACGGCTACGAGTCGTACTACCTGAACGTGATGGCCGGCCCCAAGCGCGCCTGGCATTTCCATAACGACCCGCAGCACAGTTGGCTGTTGGACCTTTAACCGGTTTGGACGGAGAACAACAATGAAGTTGCCGTTACGTTTTGCCCTTAACCGCATGGTCGCCCCCAACCTGTCCCTGCCGGACTTCATCCAGTTGGCGGCGGCGTTGAAATGCGATGCCATCGAAATCCGCAATGATCTCGGGGACAAAAAGATTGAATTCGGCACCCCGGCCAGCCGCGTGCGTGAACTGTGCGCGGTGCAGGGCATCACGGTGCTGTCGATCAACGCGCTGTACCCGTTCGATGTGTGGAACGACGAGCGCCGTGCCCAGGCCCTCCAGCTCGCCACCTACGCCCGTGAATGCGGGGCCCGGGGCCTGGTGATGTGCCCGCTCAATGAGCGCGGCGACACCCGCACCGAAGCCCAGCGTGCGGCGGGCTTGCGTACGGCCCTGAGCGAGCTGGCGTTGATCCTGCGTGACTACGGGATTCTTGGATTTATCGAGCCCCTGGGTTTTGAAGAATGCGCACTGCGGCGCAAACGCGTGGCGGTGGATGCGATCCAGTCCATTGGTGGCCTGGATGTGTTCCGTCTGGTGCACGACACCTTCCACCATCACCTGGCCAGCGAGCATGAGTTCTTCCCGGAGCTGACCGGGCTGGTGCATATCTCCGGCGTGGACGATGCCGAGGCGCCGCTCAACGCGATCCGCGACGGCCACCGCGTGCTGGTGGGCGAGGGCGACATTCTGGGTAATGCCGCGCAGATCGACACGTTGCTCAGCACGGGTTACAGCGGTTACCTGTCGTTCGAACCGTTTGCCGAGAGCGTGCATGAGTTGGCGGATATCCAGCATGCGTTGGGCGCGAGTATTGCCCACCTACAGAAATCCCGAACCTGACACCGATCAACCTGTGGGAGCTGGCTTGCCTGCGATAGCGGTCTGTCAGTAGCAAATAAAGTGCCTGCCACGCCGCCATCGCAGGCAAGCCAGCTCCCACATTGGATCTCTGTTGATCAATGGACCGCATTTCCACAGGGTGTAAGACATGAGTACAACACGATTGACCATGGCCCAGGCCCTGGTGAAGTTCCTGGATAACCAATACATCGAAGTCGATGGCGTACAGAGCAAATTCGTCGCCGGGGTGTTCACCATTTTCGGCCACGGCAACGTGCTGGGCCTGGGACAGGCCCTTGAGCAGGACGCCGGCGACCTGGTGGTGCATCAGGGCCGCAACGAGCAAGGCATGGCCCACGCGGCCATCGGTTTTGCCAAGCAGCACCTGCGCCGCAAGATCTACGCCTGCACCGCGTCGGTCGGCCCCGGTGCCGCCAACATGCTGACCGCGGCGGCCACCGCCACGGCCAACCGCATTCCGTTGCTGTTGCTGCCCGGTGACGTCTACGCCAGTCGCCAGCCGGACCCGGTGTTGCAACAGATCGAGCAATTCCACGACTTGAGCATCAGCACCAACGATGCGTTCCGTTCCGTGAGCAAATACTGGGACCGCATCAACCGCCCCGAGCAACTGATGACGGCGGCGATCCACGCCATGCGTGTGCTCACCGACCCGGCTGAAACCGGCGCCGTAACCCTGGCACTGCCCCAGGACGTGCAGGCCGAGGCCTGGGACTACCCGGATTATTTCCTGCAAAAACGCGTACACCGTATCGAGCGTCGCCCGGCCACGGCCGCGATGATCGGCGACGCGCTGGCCGCGTTCCGGGGCAAGCGCAAACCGTTGATCATTTGTGGCGGCGGGGTGAAGTACTCCGGCGCGAATGCCGCGCTGCAAGCCTTCGCCGAGCGCTTTGATATTCCCTTCGCAGAAACCCAGGCGGGCAAGAGTGCTGTCGTCTCCAGCCACCCGCTAAACGTCGGCGGCATTGGCGAGACCGGCTGCCTGGCGGCCAACCTGCTGGCGCCCGAGGCGGACCTGATCATTGGTGTGGGTACGCGCTACACCGACTTCACTACCTCGTCCAAGTCGCTGTTCAAGCACCCGGATGTGACATTCCTCAACCTCAATATCAGCCCCTGCGATGCGTTGAAACTGGACGGCGTGCAGGTGCTGGCCGACGCGCAGGTGGCCCTCGACGCCCTCGCCGATGCCCTGGGCGACTACCGTGCCGGTTGGGGCGGGCAGGTCGCCGAGGCCAAGGCGCAGCTGGACGCCGAAGTGGACCGTGTGCACCAGGTGGAATATGCCGGCGACGGCTTTGTGCCCGAGGTGGATGACCGCCTGGACCGCGCGGTGCTGCGTGAATTCATCGAGCTGACCGGCTCCTGCCTGACCCAAAGCCGCGTGCTGGGCGTGCTCAACGAAACCCTGGCTGACGACGCCATCATCGTCGCCGCAGCCGGTAGCCTGCCGGGTGACTTGCAGCGCGCCTGGCGCAGCAAGGGTGTGAACACCTACCACGTCGAGTACGGCTATTCGTGCATGGGCTACGAGATCAACGCGGCGTTGGGCGTGAAGCTCGCCGAGCCGGCAAAAGAGGTCTACGCCCTGGTCGGCGATGGCTCCTACATGATGCTGCATTCGGAGCTGGCCACCTCGATTCAGGAGCGACGCAAGATCAACGTGGTGCTGCTGGACAACATGGCCTTCGGTTGCATCAACAACCTGCAGATCGGCAATGGCATGGACAGCTTCGGCACCGAATTCCGCTTCCGCAACCCCGAGAGCGGCAAGCTCGACGGCGGCCTGGTGCCGGTGGACTTCGCCATGAGCGCGGCGGCCTATGGCTGCAAGACCTACAAGGTCAGCACCGTGGAGCAACTGGAAGCGGCCCTGGCGGATGCGCGCACGCAAACCGTCTCGACGCTGATCGACATCAAAGTGCTGCCCAAGACCATGGTCCACGGCTACCTGTCGTGGTGGCGGGTGGGCGTGGCGCAGGTGTCCACCAGCGAACGCACGAATGCGGCGGCGAAAAAACTCAACGAACACCTGGCGAAGGCCCGGCAGTACTAATAACAAGAGGAGGTTTGTATGTCTTTGAAGCTTGGAGTCATCGGTACGGGCGCCATCGGCCGGGACCATATTCGCCGTTGCAGCCAGACCCTGCTCAACAGCCAGGTGGTGGCGGTGACCGACATCAACCTGGAACAGGCTGCCAAGGTGGTGGCCGACCTGAATATCAGCGCCGAAGTGTACGCCGACGGCCATGCGCTGATCCGCTCGCCTGAAGTGGAAGCGGTGCTCGTCACCTCCTGGGGCCCGAGCCACGAAGAGTTCGTGCTTGCCGCCATTGCGGCCGGCAAGCCGGTGTTCTGCGAAAAACCCCTGGCGGTCACCGCAGAAGGCTGCCGCAAGATCGTCGACGCCGAAGTGGCCTTTGGCAAACGCCTGGTGCAAGTCGGCTTTATGCGCCCTTATGACGAAGGCTATCGCGCCCTGAAAGCCGTGATCGACAGCGGCCAGATCGGCGAGCCCTTGATGCTGCACTGCGCGCACCGCAACCCGACGGTGGGCGAGAACTACAAGACCGACATGGCGATCACCGACACCCTGATCCACGAGCTGGATGTGCTGCGCTGGTTGCTCAACGACGACTACGTGTCGGTGCAGGTGGTGTTCCCGCGCAAATCCAGCAAGGCCCTGGCCCACCTGCGTGACCCGCAGATCGTGCTGCTGGAAACCGCCAAGGGCACGCGCATCGACGTGGAAGTGTTCGTGAACTGCCAGTACGGCTACGACATCCAGTGCGAAGTGGTGGGGGAGACCGGCATCGCCAAGCTGCCGGAGCCGTCGCAAGTGCAACTGCGCAGTGGCGCGAAGCTGTCCAACGCGATTCTGATGGACTGGAAGGACCGGTTCATCGGTGCCTACGACGTGGAGTTGCAGGCCTTTATCGACAGCGTACGGGCCGGGCAAGTCGGCGGGCCGTCGGCGTGGGATGGGTTTGCGGCGGCTGTGGCGGCGGATGCGTGCATTGAGGCGCAGGGCAGTGAACAGATCGTGAAGGTGAGCTTGCCGGAGCGTCCGCACTTCTACGGCTGAACCACTGAAGAAGTTCGGTCAAAAATGTGGGAGCTGGCTTGCCTGCGATAGCGGTCTTTCATTTAACAATGGAGTGCCTGATACACCGCCATCGCAGGCAAGCCAGCTCCCACATTTGACCGGGTTTCCAATTCAAGAAGGAATCGACTCATGAGAATTGGATTGGTTGGCTACGGCCACGGCGGGCGCTTCTTTCATGCGCCGCTAATTGCCACGCTGCCAGGCGCCACGTTTGTCGGCGTGGTCACGCGCTCCGCCGAGCGCCGTCAGCAATTGAACACTGATCATCCGGGCGTGAAGGCCTTTGACTCCATCGGCCAGATCGTCGAGGCCGGCGTCGACGCCCTGGTGATTTCCACCACCCTCAAAGGCCGCCCGGCGCTGGTGCTGGAAGCCATCGAGCACGGTGTTGCCGTGGTCAGTGACAAACCCTTTGCCGCCAACGCCGAGCAGGCCCAGGCCCTGATCACGGCGGCCGAGCGCCAGGGCTCGCTGCTCAGCGTCTACCAGAATCGGCGTTGGGACTCGGATTACCTGACCCTGCGCAAGCTGATCGATGCCGGCGCCCTGGGCACTGTCACCCGTTTCGAATCCCGTGTGGAACGCTACACCCCCGAGGCCGTGGGTAACGCCAGCGGTGGCGGCTGGTTGCGCGACTTGGGCAGCCACCTGGTGGACCAGGCGCTGCAACTGTTCGGCCCGGTCGACCGGGTGTTTGCGCAACTGCAGTTCAGCCCTGAATACCCCACCCTCGATCACGGCTTCTTTGTCTCGTTGACTCATGCCAACGGGGTGATTTCGCACCTGTGGGGCAGCGCGTTGCAAAACAGCCAGGCGCCGCGCTTTCGGGTCAGCGGCACCGCCGGGTGCTACACCGTCGACGGGCTGGACGGCCAGGAGGCGTTGCTGATGGCTGGCAAGTCGCCGAAAACCGAAGGCGAGCACTGGGGCGCGGAAGAACACCGGCGCTGGGGCTGGTTTGAGCAGGGCGAGGAGCGTGAGCGGGTGCCTTCGGAAAAAGGCTGCTGGACGCAGTTCTATCGCCAGTTGCACAGTGCTGTGCAAGGGCAGGGGCCGTTGCCGGTGGAGGCCGCGGATGCGCTGGAAACCACGCGTATTTTGGACGCCGCACGCCTCAGTCATGAGCGTCGTCAGGTGGTCGAAACGAAGGCGCTGTAGGGCTTTTCCAGAAAAATAGAATAAAATTCTAAAACATGTTGATATGGAAATTATTTTCCAATAAAGTCTTTTCCAGGTTGCATAAAGTACGTTCGGACTCGATTCGGGCGGCTCAACAAAAACAAGATCAAAAACAACCAGGTACCGTCAGATGAAAATCTTCAACGCTGTACTGCGAGTTTTACGCCCTGCCCACACGCCACGCGGCCTGCCCCGCGCCCGGCCGTTCTACTTCTCCTTTCTCAATGTGCTGATCGTCGAAAACAAAGACGCGCTGGTGTGCTGCATTCCCGGTGCGCCGGTGGTTCGACTGCCGTCTTCGCCCGTACCGCTCTGAAAAACGCAACGTCCACAAAACCAACAAGAAATTGGAGACAGACCGTTCATGAAGACCCCGATCCGTTTTACCGCGCTGGCCCTGTCCATGCTGCTTGCCAGCGGCTTTGCCTCGGCTGCCGACCTCAAGATAGGTGTGAGCATGTCCGCGTTCGATGACACCTTCCTGACTTACCTGCGCGAAGACATGGACAAGCAAGCCAAGTCCTACCCCAAGGGGGACGGCGTGCAACTGCAGTTCGAAGACGCCCGCGCCGACGTGGTCAAGCAACTGAGCCAGGTGGAGAACTTCATCAGCCAGAAGGTCGACGCGATCATCGTCAACCCGGTGGACACGGCATCGACCGCCAACATCATCAAGGCGGCTACCGCGGCAAAAATCCCGTTGGTGTTCGTCAACCGTCGTCCTGACAGCCCGACTCTGGCCCCCGGCGTGGCGGCCGTGACCTCCGACGACGTCGAGGCCGGCAAGCTGCAAATGCAGTACATCGCCGAAAAACTCGGCGGCAAGGGCAATATCGTGATCCTGCTGGGTGACTTGGCGAACAATTCCACCACCAACCGCACCAAGGGCGTGAAGGAAGTGCTCACCAAGTACCCGGGCATCAAGGTGGAACAGGAGCAGACCGGCATCTGGCTGCGTGACAAGGGCATGACCCTGGTCAACGACTGGCTGACCCAGGGGCGCGACTTCCAGGCGGTGCTGGCTAACAACGACGAGATGGCGATTGGTGCCTCCATGGCCCTGAAGTCGGCGGGCAAGAAGGGCGTGTTGATCGCCGGTGTCGACGGCACGCCAGACGGCCTGAACGCGATCACCAAGGGCGACATGACCGTGTCGGCCTTCCAGGACGCCAAGGGCCAGGCCGACAAATCGGTGGAGACGGCGCGCAAGATGGCCAAGAACGAGCCTATCGAGCAGAACGTGGTGATCCCGTTCCAGCTGATCACCCCGGACAACGTCAAAGACTTCAAATAGCCCTGACATAACAACAATAAGCCGGCGGGGCGGCCTCGGTCGCCCCGCAGATGGAGTACCTTCTATGCTCGCTCAAGCGACTGTCTCGCAGCCTCCTGGTATCCAGCCCCAGCCGTTGGAAGAACCCTACCTGCTGGAAATCGTCAACATCAGCAAAGGCTTTCCCGGCGTCGTGGCCCTGGCCGACGTGCAACTGCGGGTGCGTCCCGGCACGGTGCTGGCGCTGATGGGCGAGAACGGTGCGGGCAAGTCGACGTTGATGAAGATCATCGCCGGCATCTACCAGCCCGACGCCGGCGAGATCCGCCTGCGCGGCAAGCCGATTGTGTTTGAAACGCCCCTGGCAGCGCAGAAGGCCGGGATCGCGATGATCCACCAGGAACTCAACCTGATGCCGCACATGAGCATCGCCGAGAACATCTGGATCGGCCGCGAGCAGCTCAACAGCCTGCACATGGTCAACCACCGCGAAATGCACCGCTGCACCGCCGAATTGCTGGCGCGCTTGCGCATCAACCTGGACCCGGAGGAACACGTGGGCAACCTGAGCATCGCCGAACGGCAGATGGTCGAGATTGCCAAGGCCGTGTCCTACGACTCCGACATCCTGATCATGGATGAGCCGACCTCGGCTATTACCGAAAAGGAAGTGGCCCACCTGTTTTCGATCATTGCCGACCTCAAGTCCCAGGGCAAAGGCATCGTCTACATCACCCATAAAATGAACGAAGTGTTCGCCATCGCCGATGAAGTGGCGGTGTTCCGTGACGGCCATTACATCGGCCTGCAACGCGCCGACAGCATGAACAGTGACAGTCTGATCTCGATGATGGTCGGCCGTGAACTGAGCCAGCTGTTCCCGGTGCGCGAGACGCCGATTGGCGACCTGCTGTTGTCGGTGCGTGACCTGCGCCTGGATGGCGTGTTCAAGGACGTGTCGTTCGACCTGCATGCCGGTGAAATCCTTGGCATTGCCGGGCTGATGGGCTCGGGTCGCACCAACGTGGCGGAAACCATTTTTGGCATCACCCCAAGCTCTGGCGGGCAGATCACCCTGGACGGCAAGCCGGTGCGCATCACCGACCCGCACATGGCCATCGAGAAGGGCTTTGCGCTGTTGACCGAGGACCGCAAGCTCAGTGGCCTGTTCCCGTGCCTGTCGGTGCTGGAGAACATGGAAATGGCGGTGCTGCCGCACTACACCGGCAACGGTTTTATCCAGCAGAAAGCCCTGCGCGCCTTGTGCGAAGACATGTGCAAGAAGCTGCGGGTGAAGACGCCATCCCTGGAGCAGTGCATCGATACCCTCTCGGGCGGCAACCAACAGAAGGCCTTGCTGGCGCGCTGGCTGATGACCAACCCGCGCTTGCTGATTCTCGATGAACCCACCCGTGGTATCGACGTGGGCGCCAAGGCCGAGATTTACCGTTTGATTTCCTTCCTCGCCAGTGAAGGCATGGCAGTGATCATGATTTCCTCCGAGCTGCCCGAAGTGTTGGGCATGAGCGACCGGGTGATGGTGATGCACGAGGGCGACCTGATGGGCACCCTGGACCGCAGCGAAGCGACCCAGGAAAAAGTCATGCAGTTGGCTTCCGGTATGACCGCAGTCCACTGACTACAGAATAAGAAGGTGATTGGCTATGAACGCAATAACAGACAACAAGCCCGCCACGGCACCGGTCAAGCACCGTCGACGCATGCCGACCGAACTGAGCATTTTCCTGGTGCTGATCGGCATCGGCCTGGTGTTTGAACTGTTCGGCTGGATCGTGCGCGACCAGAGCTTTTTGATGAACTCCCAGCGCCTGGTGCTGATGATCCTGCAGGTGTCGATCATCGGCCTGCTGGCCATCGGTGTGACGCAAGTGATCATCACCACCGGGATCGACCTGTCCTCGGGCTCAGTGCTGGCGCTGTCGGCGATGATCGCCGCGAGCCTGGCGCAGACCTCGGACTTTTCCCGGGCGGTGTTCCCCAGCCTGACTGACTTGCCGGTGTGGATACCGGTGGCGATGGGATTGGGTGTGGGGCTGTTGGCCGGGGCAATCAACGGCAGCATCATTGCCGTCACGGGGATTCCACCTTTTATTGCAACCCTCGGCATGATGGTGTCGGCCCGTGGCCTGGCGCGTTACTACACCGAAGGCCAGCCGGTGAGCATGCTCTCGGACTCGTACACGGCCATCGGCCATGGCGCGATGCCGGTGATCATCTTCCTGGTGGTGGCGGTGATCTTCCACATTGCCTTGCGCTACACCAAGTACGGCAAATACACCTACGCCATCGGCGGCAACATGCAGGCGGCGCGGACTTCGGGTATCAACGTCAAGCGCCATTTGATCATCGTGTACAGCATCGCAGGCCTCTTGGCAGGTTTGGCCGGTGTGGTGGCCTCGGCACGTGCCGCGACCGGGCAGGCGGGCATGGGCATGTCCTATGAGCTGGACGCGATTGCGGCGGCCGTGATCGGCGGCACCAGCCTGGCGGGCGGGGTAGGGCGCATCACCGGCACCGTGATCGGCGCGCTGATCCTCGGGGTGATGGCCAGCGGGTTTACCTTTGTCGGCGTGGATGCGTACATCCAGGACATCATCAAGGGCCTGATCATCGTCATCGCGGTGGTGATCGACCAATACCGTAACAAGCGCAAACTCAAACGCTGATCACACGCAGGTCCTGTAGTGAGCGGGCTTGCCCCGCGCCAGCCGCAACGCGGTCCCCAACCGGGCTCCGAATATCAATAGATGGAACACAGTGGTTGGGTTGGGATAGGTGGTGCGCCTGGCGCAGGGCAAGCCTGCTAACTACTGCTTCAGGTGCGCCGCGGGGGATTCAAGGCGCCAGCGGGAGGAACCATCGTTCAGCCAGCCCTCGGCTGATGCTCCCTCGATGCACATCCACCACGTTTTGCGGGTTTTGTGCCTTGCTTAGCAGCGAGTAATAGCTCTCGGTGCGCTGGGCTTTGGTCTTGAGATGGGCCACGGTGTACTCAAGCTTGGGGGCTGCCTTCTGCGGGTAGTGAAAGTGCGCATACCACAACGGGGAGCCGCGTTTGTCGTTGATGGCATATTCCTGGATAAAGTCGCAACGTTCCCCACGCAGGGGAATGCGCGACCCGAGGCTGGCCAACTGGACCTGATCCTGCTCAAGCAGGTAGGCCACATGGCTGTCGGTCGGCACAAGGGCAAGGGTGCGCTCAATGCGCAGAGCGCGGCCTTTGCCCTTCAAGGTATCCACCGCGTTGCGTAATTGGCTGACCAGGTTTAGGTCGGCGCTGGCCTGCTCTTCTTTGGGCTGGGCTGAAATGGCGCGATCCAGCTCATTGGCCAGCTCTGCGTAACGCGATGCTTCGACATCCAGGCTCTCCTGTATTTCGATCGGGAACCGCGACATCTGCGCATAGCGTTCCTGGCGTTTGATTGTCGGCTCCAAGGCGTTTAGACGCTGGCGTGCCTCCCCCTTGACGATACTGAGCGCGCGGGTTTTCGGCTGCGACCCCGACGCGGAGGGCCGATGCTGGAACTCGACCTCATCCCAACCACTTTCGTGCTCCGAGTAAGTGGCCAACAACTGGTCTGTTTGCTCGGAACGAACCTCCACCGTATCGATAGGTAAGACGTTGTCGGCGGGCTTCATGTTGCCGATCAAAATGCCTTGCCTGCGGGTCTTGATCACTTTTTTCTGGATTCTATCGGGAGCGCTCAGTGCGCGCTTGGGCGGGCGCTTCGCCGTTTCGGGCAATGGCTTGACCTCGGCGGCCAACTGTTGCATGACGTCTTGATACAGCGAGTTCACCAGTGCCTGCAAAGGCTGGAAATGGGCCATATCCAGGCTCTCGGCGTGCACGATGGTGAGGCCCTGTAAGGCATCCACTGCGGGGGCGTAATGTTGGAAGAGGCTGTCCAGTACGGCGATTCGGTCGGCAGGGCCGAGGTTGAGGGTATTGAGTTCGCTATGGGTGCGTAGGTGTCGGCCCAGTGGGTCGAGGATCAGATCCAGCTCGTTGTGGAGCAAACCGTCGCGCCAGTTCTTTTTGCTCAGGTATTTGAAGTTCTGTAATTGCGAGTATTTGAGGGCGAGGGCGCTGATTTCATCCGGACGCCCTTCTGTCAGGCGGTTGTAGGCCTCTGGGCCGGGCTTGCCAAGGTTGAATAGCTCCAGCAAGGAGCGATCCTTGATTTCCAGAGCGTTGATCTGGCGCTCATTGATCAGGCTTATATCCTTTAGAAACTGCGCGTAGCGCGGCGGGTTCAGAAGAATTGCCGGCAGCGCCTGCTCGTAGGGCGCTTTCAAGTCTGGGTTTTCGGCGTACAGCGCCTGGCGATCCATGTCGGCGACCACCACCGACTTGCGCGCATTGTTCACAGTGTTTTCCAGAAAGATGGCGGCGACGTTGGCGGGCATCGCAATCCCCAGTTCGCTACGTTCCTTACGGCTGTCGAGAAACCCCATGAAAACATTCATTTGTTCATGGAGGGCATTGTCGAAATTCTTGCGTGTGTTGGCGCGGGCCTGGTCGCTGTACTTGGGGTCGGTGGCGGCTTTTTCCATCAGCATTTGCGCCATGTCTACCTTTTCTTGCAGCAATTGTTGCGGGCTTTTGAGGCTCACCAGGCGACCTTGTTGCATGACTTGAGGGCTGTTGGTGAACCGTGTCTGTTCTTCGCCCAGTTGCTGCTTGCGCAAGGCTTTGCGTTCGCGTTCGGCCGCAATGCGCTTGGGGGGCATGCCGCCGCGTAGGCGCAACTGCAAGTCGATCGACCAGTTACCCTGGCCGTCTGATTTAAGGTAAGGGCCTTCGCGTCGGGTATTGAAAGGATCGACGATCACCACGCCATCGGTTTCCAGGCGAACCTGATACCAGCGCGAGTCAATGAGTGCGTACCAGTCCCGTAGATGGTGGTAGAGGCCGCGATGCGGCCCGCTCGACACGGGGTCAGGTAGCACTTCGGGTTTGGGCGCCTGGAGCAGTGAAAGGCGCTGCTGCTGGTCGGCTGTCAGCCGCTGGCGCGCGCTGGCAAAGCTGAAGTCGAACACACAGCTTTCCAACCCCGAGCTACCGCCGCCCAACAGGACGGTGCCATGTTCAATAACCGGGGCCGGAAGCGGCGGCCATTGTTCCGGTGCGCGCCGTTCCAGCGGTGAGCGCTGGATCTGCCATGTGTGGGCGTCCGACGAACTGCGTTTGGGTGACACGAGTGTCGGTGCCAGTTCGAACATCAGCAGGCCGACGTTCAGCAGCAGGTCTGCCCATGCGAGTTCTCGCGTCTCGGCGTCTGCACTGTTGAGTGCCGGGATGTCCCGGCTGGCGCTGCCTGCCAGGCTCAACAACCAGCCGGTCAGCATCAGCGGCCCACGCGCCAGCGGTAGCAGCAACGTACTGAACAGCAGCCCGGCACCCTCGAGGAGCACTTGCCAGCGACTCTCGGCATTGGACACGGACTCACGTTCAGCCTGATCGACCAACGCTCGCGCATTAGCGCCGTACAGGTACTGCATCAGCTGGCCATTGGCTAAAAACTGCAACAGCTCATCATTGATACCGTTCGCGGCAAGCGTAGCCGGTACTGGGATTTCGGGCAGGTCGAACTCGCTGCCGGCACCAAACCTGACGTAGTGCGGCTGCTGAAAGCCACCGTTGTCGTAGATCGGCCGCGCACCGTCAGACAGCCAGGTCAGGACGCTGGTTTGCAGCTCGCCCGGTGTGGCAATGGCGCTCATCAACTGTTCGCGGCTATTGAACTGCAGCAGCATGTCGGTATACAGCGGGCGATACAGGATATGAGGCCCGGTTTCGCCGGCTTCGCTTTCGATGATGTACATGTTGGTGACCGCATCGGCCGAAGCGCCGGGTTTGCGCATCAGGGCGAGTTGGCGAATGACGACGGCGCGGCCGTCTACTCGTCGTTCATCTGCCTGACGAGCCACCAATGCGGTGACATAGGCGGCGCCCTGTGCCGTAAAGCCATTGATTTGCCTGAGGCTCGACTCCAGTGCAAGCAAGGGGAGTTGCGCTTCGGTTTGTTCGGCAAATCGACGTTCTCGTTGCTGTACTGCTTCGTTACCCTCAAGTAGATGGGCCTTGAGCATTTCAGGGTAGTTCTTGCCAATGTTGACCTGCTGGATCAGACCACCGCTGCCATTGATATAGTCGGCCGTGAGCCAGGCGGGCAGGGGCAGGTTGTTGCGATGGGCCACGGTGAGTTGCCCCCGTGGCTGGCTTTGCAGGTTGTTGATGGCCAGGTCCGTCAGGCTCATGTGGATTTTTTCGACGTAGCCCGCGCCGCCTGGGTAGCCGGCAGCCACATGAAAGGTCAGTTGCAGGTCATCGGGATCCCATTGCGCGGCGTGTTCCGGCCCGGAGTGGGCAGTGCCCAGGCGGGCTTCATCCTTGAGCAGTTGATTGAGCAAGGCGGTTTGGGTGTAGGTACGGATATCCGGTATATCGCTGAGAAACGTCTCGCCCTCGCTGCGCTTTTTCGCGCTGGCCAGTTTCAGGCTGTAATGCCGGTATTGCATGCGCTCGCCAGGGGTGGCCCGGCTCAGCCATTCAGGCAGGTCGCGGCGCAACGTGGTCAGTGTGCGAGAGCTGTAGAGCGCGGCGTTGTCAAAGCTCGCCACCGGATCGGTGATCTGCCAATACACAGCCTGCAACGCCTGGAGCCCGAATGGGGTGCCCAATCTCAGCCCCTGCAACTGTTGCAGTTGGCGATTGAGGATGATGGCCGTTTGGGCATCAAACAGGTGACCGTCTGCCTCGAAGCGTTGGGTGGTGATACGTTCGAATGCGGCGTCCCGTTCCAGGGGCGCGGCCCAGTCCGATAGCGCCGAATCCATGGTGTAGTCACGCTCGTAACCGCCCGCCACGGAGCACCTTAAAATATGCGGCTGGCCTTTATAAACCGGTATCAGTATCAAGTCCGCACCCAGGCGTTGCTGAGCTCGCTTGCCAGCGGTGAACGTCGCCATCGGAAAGTAAGCATGGACGGCGGCATCACCAAAGCGTGCAATGCGCTGGTCGTGGTCGGGGCATTCAACCAGTTGATCGAGCATCTCGCGCTCCTCGGGCATTAGGTCATTCTTTTGGATGAGCGTCATGCGCAAGGTGTCTCTGAGCGCCTCGCTGAACCAGTGCCAGCGCGTTACGCCAGCGTCGCCTGGGCTGTTCCAGTAAGCGGCGAGGGCATTTTGCAGGGCGGTCGGCAGGGTCTGGGGGAGAGATTCGATCAGTGCCTGGATCAGCGTCATGTCCAGTGGCTGATCATTGGCCCGCAAGGGCGTGGTCGTTTCGTCACTGAGGTGGCAAGGACGACCGTGGCGGTCGCTGAAGTCCGGCGCCTTGCCGTTGGCGAGATAATCGAGCGTCAGCGCCATGAGTGACTGCCGGGCCCATCCACCCCGGGACGTGGGGATGAGCAATTGAGTGCGGTTCAGGTCGATGTTGAGCGTGGGATAGGCTTGGGCGATGAATGTCGCCAGCAAATGCTGAGTGACTGCAGCCAGTGTCGGGCGGGAGGCGAACTGCGCGTTGACCGCGCCGCTGAGAGGTTCACCGGCAGGCGATGGGGGAGAACTGAGGGGCATAACGGGGCCTTTTCGGGTCGATAATGGAAACAGGCCTTAGCTAATGCCCATTGGCCCTCGGCCTGGCGGTAGCTATTGCTGGGCCCTAAATCAACCATTCGTCTTTCATATAGCTCCACAACCCTGAATTTCTTGCTATAAACGCACTCCGATGACCATTCGCCGAGCCCGTCCTGGTGCTTTTGGGGGTTGTTTGGGAAAAATTGCCTGTCTTTTCAGTTGCTGCGCCCTCAAGTCGGCCTTAGACTGCCGCCCCTCGTAAATTGAGTGCCGGGTGGCGCTTGGAATGGACGGCGCCCTTCCGAGACCTGCAGAGGTCGGCCGGAACGCTCCCTTATTCGCCTTAATGCACGTATTTTTTATAGAGAAATCAATGACAAAGGAAAAGTTGCTGGCCATGCCGGCGGATGACTACATGAATGCCGAACAGCACGCTTTTTTCGAGCAGTTGCTGCAAGACATGAAAGTGGAACACCACGAGCGCATTGAGCAGAACCGTATCGCCATTGAAAGCCTGGACACCCCGGCTGACCCGGCCGACGCCGCTTCCGTTGAAGAAGAGCGCACCTGGCTGGTGAACGCCATTGATCGCGACCAGCGCATGCTGCCGCAACTTGAACGCGCGCTGGAGCGCATCAAGGAAGATTCCTTTGGCTGGTGTGATGACAGCGGCGAGCCTATCGGCCTCAAGCGCCTGCTGATCAGCCCGACCACCAAGTACTGCATCGAAGCGCAAGAGCGCCACGAGCAGATCGACAAGCACCAGCGTCAAGCCTGATGCGGTGAAACGGGGGGCCGAGCCGTCGGTGCCCCGAGAAACACCTGTTACGCCCCGTCTATTGATCTGCTGCAAGCCACCCCACTAAAGGCCCATGGATAATGGCCCGATAGTGGCGTTTAATGCAGACACAATAACGACAAGCAGTGGGGTAACAACGATGGCTGGAGACGGATCTCTGATGGGCGCAGCAGTGCCACCGCATTCGGTGGCGCGCACGCTGCCCGGCTGGCTGACGCCGTTCTTGCAGAGCGCTGCCCTGGTGCTCGTGCTGCTTAGCCTGGCGTTTGCCAGCTTGCCGATATATCTGTGCCTGCCACTGGCCTTGCTGGTGATCTGGCTGCCTCGCCTTAAAAGTCGTACTCCGGTGATCGCTCCTTCTGAAGGCGCCGATGCGATTGGCGAGCTAACCCGCGATCTTTCCTACACAACAAGTCATAACGCATTGTCCGCTGCCGGCGTGGCCTATTCGGTCAAGCAACTGGCTGCACGCTTGCAGTCGCAGTTGAGCGCCGCCAAGCAAATTGTCAGCAGCGCCGAGGTGATGATCGGCACCGAAAAGGTCACCTCTGAACTTAGCCGTCAAGCGCTGGGCGCAGCCAGCCAGGCCCATCAGCGCAGCACCGAAGGCCGCGAAGTGTTGGCCCAATCGATCACCCGCATGCACCAGCTCAGTCAGCGCGCGAACGCCAGCCGCGAGCTGATCGAAGCCCTGAGCCAGCGCAGCGAAGAAATCCAGCGGGTTACCCTGGTGATTCAGTCCATCGCCAGCCAGACCAACCTGTTGGCGCTGAACGCCGCCATTGAAGCCGCGCGGGCTGGCGAGCATGGGCGCGGGTTTGCCGTGGTGGCTGATGAAGTGCGCGGCCTGGCCGGGCGCACCGCCACGGCCACCGATGAAGTCGGGGTTATGGTCGCCGACATCCAGCAACGCACGGCCCAGGTGGTGGAGCAGATTCGCCAGCTTTCGGCGGACCTGCACACTGGCGTCGAACAGGTGGAGCATGCTGGCGGGCAACTCGAGAGCATCGCCAGCCTGGCGGCGGACGTGGAAGGGCAGGTCAATGCGATCGCCGAGGGCGCCGATACCAACCGCACCCAGCTCGACAGCCTGTTCCACGCCGTGGAGCAGATGCGCAGCGACCTTACCGTCAGCGACCAGCAAACCCGTCAGCTCGCTGACGCAGCCGTGCAAATGGAAGGGCAGGCCGAGACCATCAGCGAGCGCCTGGCCGAAGTTGGCCTGGATGACTATCACCAGCGGATCTACGACTTGGCCCGCGAAGGTGCCAATCGTATTGCCGAGCAGTTCGAGGCCGATGTGCAGCAAAGCCGCATCAGCTTGGAAGACTTGTTCGATCGCAGCTACACCGCCATTCCCAATACCAGCCCCACCAAATACCACTCGCGTTTTGACGGTTATACCGACCAGGTCTTGCCGGCGATCCAGGAAGCCTTGCTGCCCCGTCATGAGGGGCTGGTATTTGCAATTGCCTGCACGCCCCAAGGCTATGTACCGACCCATAACAAAGCGTTTTCTCACGCCCTGACCGGCGATGCGCAGGTCGACTCCGTGCAGAACCGCACCAAACGCAAGTTCGAGGACCGTACTGGCATTCGTTGTGGCAGCCATCAACAGGCGGTGTTGTTGCAGACTTACACCCGTGATACCGGGGAGCTGATGCACGACTTGTCCGTGCCGATCATGGTCAAGGGCCGCCATTGGGGTGGGTTGCGTCTGGGCTATAAACCGGAGGGGGCGAAGGTCACGGGCTAGTGATTGTTGCTGTTTATGCAACGCAGCTATTCCGGGGATAGCTTTTTCCTACTGGCAGAAAACCGTAGCATGGCGAACATTGTTAGCCAGCTAACTAATGCTGCGGAGAAGCTCCATGCAAAACAAAGTCGATGTCGCCGTGATGATCGGCAGTGGCGTACCTGAAACCCTGCGTGCGCTGGGCCAGAAAGCTTGCTGGGTGGTGCTGCTGAATGGGGAGCAGCGCGGCACGGCGTTCGCCAGCCGTGAAGAAGCGCAGGAATGCCAGGCTGCCTGGCAAGCGCTGTTGCGCCTGGAACAATCAGACAGCCTGCATTGAGCAGCCTTATTGAGGTTGGTGCAGGCGCTGGTTCAACTCGTCCACGGGAATCGCCCATTCAGCGTCTTCGCGCAACTCTTCTTTCAGGAACTGCGCTTGCTGGGGCGTCCAGAAGGGCGCGTCGATCAGCTTCACGTCTTCAGGCAGCGGGTGCGCGACAATGAAGGCGTCAATCGCCTCGGGCGTAGAGTCCAGGCCCAGTTGTTCGAACAGTGTTTCCAGCGTGGGTAGTGGCGCATCCATATCGATCTCCCTGCAAGGTGATGGTCGTTGTGCATGGGAGGCCTGCCGCGCTTCAGAGTTCTATCGGATTATCAGGAATTGAGTGCGCCGCAATCCACCGCAGCCTTCAACGCCTTTGCGGCTTCCTTGGCCGCGATGGCCGCGGCGTCGACGGTTTTGAACCAGCGATCTTTTTCGACCTGGTGCGTGGTGACCGTGGTCAGCGGTGGCTTGGCGCGCATGATAATGACTGCCTGAAACTCACCGTCTACTTCCCTGGCATCGCCATGGATGAAAAATTCGCCAATATCAAATTCCGTCACGTATAGCCTTCCCTTCAAGGTAACTGCACTGATGAAACTTGACCCGCTAGGGACAAACTTCAATGGACGGGCCAGTATGGCAGTTGTTGGCGGGCGAGGGCGCAGTAAACTCACCCAGCTGATGAAACGACTGCGCCGTAAGGGGCGTGCAGGATCGCTTCAAGCTTTTTGGCCAGTTCACAGGCTTTGTCGTGATTGCTGCGAAAGCCTTTGACCCGGCCACTGGTGACTTCACGGATATGGAAAAAATTCCTGCCGGCAGGAATGACTTGGTAAAGGACTGAATCCGGATACCCGTCATGGCCGTGCAGGCGGTAATATGGGCTCTCGTCCTGGCAAGATGAACGAGTAGTGGAATAGAGTGTATCGTGTCGAGGGTGTTGCATGGCCAGCTCCCGTTGATCGATCTTGTTGACCCACCAGCAGCGTTTCGGGTGGTTTTGACCCGTGTTGCTGTTTTAGTATTGTTGGCGGCAGCCTTGGTCGAGTTCCAAGCCAGATCGTTACATTTGTTTAGGCTGTCGGAAAACTGCATTTTTAATTGGGTTATTCTCTGAAGTTGGCCGACCCGTGTTCTCTGGTCGTTGAACCTGTGATCTCCTGTGGTGCCGGATGACCTTGCAAAGGGTCCATCGCGTACGTCTGTACTAGTCTTACGGCGCAGCAGCAGGCTCTACTTCAGCTTTTTTACAAATGCGTTGTGTGATCGAGCCGTAACGGCCTTTTTTTGTGCTGCCCGCTCAGGCGGTCAGCGCTCTTTTCGATGTGGGGGCGTTTCCTTGGCAGTCAGTAATCTGGATATGCACGCGTTATTCGTGCTGGGTGATTTGCGCGCAAAGTTGGTCAAGCAGTTCCAATCACGTTTTGTTTACATCACTGAACAGACGCCGGAAGGCATCTATATCGCTGAGATCGATACCGAAACAGCGATGGTCGTGGATGACAAGCCACGCCTGGAACTCAAGGTAGGCGATCACTTTCGTGCGGCGGTATTGCCCAGTCGCGAAGGTGGCAAGTTCGAACTGAAGTTCCGCGATATCAAGTTGACCGTGTATGGCCTGGGCGATTACGCCTTTGTGTCCTCTGCCGAAGGGCAGGGCATCGTGTTCAAGGAAGGCCACAGTGTGATGCTGGTATTCGCCGCCAACGAACAATTGCAGGAAGGGCTGACCAAGACCCTCAAGGCCGTGACCGGCAAGGCCGCCAAGTGGCGCAAGGGCGAGCTGGTGACCTTCAAGGCCAGCGAGTAGTCCATAAACACCGCGTGTACCGTTCTCTCCCGGAACCTCTACTACAGTTGAGTTGACTTAACTATTCAGAGGCTTCGCGCATAGGCAGCAAAGCCATCCGCTATTGGCTGCGACATCGCGAGGTGCAAAGGCATGAAAGGATTGAGAACGCTGTTGGCTGCATCGCTGACCACACTGGGCCTGTCGATGGCTGCGTCGCCTGTGACCGCTGCCGAGGCGCCGGTGCATTTCGCCGACCTGAACTGGGAAAGCGGCAGCCTCATCACTGAGGTGCTGAGGTTTATCGTGGAGAAGGGCTATGACCTGCCCACCGATACCTTGCCCGGCACCACCATCACCCTGGAAACCGCCCTCGCCAAGAATGACATCCAGGTGATCGGCGAAGAGTGGGCTGGCCGCAGCCCCGTGTGGATCAAGGCCGAAGCCGAAGGTAAGGTGGTGGGCCTGGGCGATACGGTCAAAGGCGCGACCGAAGGTTGGTGGGTGCCGGAGTACGTGGTCAAGGGTGATCCCGCCAAAGGCCTCAAGCCCCTGGCGCCCGACCTCAAGCGCGTGCAGGACCTGGCGCGCTACAAGGACGTGTTCAAGGACCCCGAGTCCCCTGGCAAAGGGCGCTTTCTCAACAGCCCCATCGGCTGGACTTCGGAAGTGGTCAACGCCCAGAAGCTCAAGGCCTATGGCCTGGACGACAGCTATGTGAATTTTCGCAGCGGTTCGGGCGCAGCCTTGGATGCCGAAATCGCCTCGTCGATTCGTCGTGGCAAGCCGGTGCTGTTCTACTACTGGTCACCGACTCCCCTGATGGGCCGCTTCAAGCTGATCCAGCTGGAAGAGCCACCGTTTGATGCCGATGCCTGGAAGACGCTCACCGATGCAGACAACCCCAACCCGAGGCCGACGCGTTCGTTGGCGTCCAAGCTGAGCATTGGTGTGTCGACGCCGTTTCAGAAGGAACATCCGCAGATCGCCGAGTTTTTTACCAAGGTTCAGTTTCCCATCGGGCCGTTGAATAAAGCGTTGGCCGCGATGAGCGAAAATCACACACCGCCGCGGGATGTCGCCCAGGTGTTTCTCAAGGAGCATCCCGAGGTGTGGAAGGCGTGGTTGACTGAGGATGTGGCGCAGAAGGTGGAAGCAAGTTTGAAGTAATTGCAGGTATTACCACCCAGTGGAGCTCCAACTGTGGGAGCTGGCTTGCCTGCGATGGCGGTGAGTCAGGCAACAAATTTGTTACCTGACATACCGCCATCGCGGGCAAGCCCGGCTTCCACATTGACCGGGTGGTATGTTTTAGAACTTGGTTTGCACGGCCAATTCAAAGGTCCTCGGCGACCCCAGGTAATACGCCGGCGACACATGGGCAAACTCGGCATACACCTCGTTGGTCAGGTTGCGCACGCGCCCGGTCACCGAAGTGTGCGAGTCCACCTTGTAGCGCAGGAATGTCCCGAACAACGTGTAGGCCGGCACCGTCTGTGTGTTGGCATTGTCTGCATACACCTGCGCCACATACCTCGCATCCACACCCCCTTGCCAGTCCTCGGCAAAGTCATAAGTCAGCCACAGGTTGCCCACCTGCTTGGGCACATTGGTCGGCGTATTGCCTTTGCGCGAGACCACGGCGCCGCTGGCGATTTTCTCGTTGAAGTCATCGTATTCGGCGTCGACCCAGGCGAAGTTGCCTTCGGCCAATAGCCTCGGGGTGATGCGCAGCGAGCTGGCCAACTCAATGCCCTTGGACGATTGCGCGCCCACCGGAATGCTGTTGGTCGGGTCCAGTGGGTCGGTGACAGCAAAGTCCTTTCGCTCGATCTTGTAGGCGGCAACGGTGGCCGAACCACGACCGTCCAGGTAGTCGAACTTGCTGCCCACTTCCCACTGTTTTCCCGTCGAGACGTCGAACACTTGCGTGGTGGTGTTCGGCTGTTCGGCGGCGGTGCTGTATTGCACATACACATTGGCCGTCGGGATGAATTGGTAGGTCAGGCCCACGCGGCCGGTTACCGGTTCCCAACTGCGGGTGAAGTGCCGTGGGTTGGTTGCGGTTACGGTTCGGTGATTGGTCACATCCAGGTCGATGGCGTCGTAGCGCAGGCCGGTGAGCAGGGAGAGTTTATCGGTCAGGCCCAGGCGATTTTCCACGAACAGCGCACGGGTGGTGACCTCGTTGGTCTTGTCGCTGACAAAGCCCGGCTTGGTGCCCGGGATGTCATAGAAGTGCCCCGGGTTGTAATTGTTCGGGTCCACCGTGCTGTTGCCCGGTACGTTGAGCGGGTTGTTGGTGGTGCTGTTGACCTTGTATTCAAAGCCACCGGACCAGGTGGTCGACAGCCCGAACAGGCTGCTGTCGTGACGCAGTTCGAACTGGTTGCCGTTCTGCTCGCCCTGATGGCGCACCTGGTAGGCGGTGGAGCGGTTCACCGCGCTGTTGTCGGCGTTGTACTGGTAGGTTTCCAGGTTGCGGTAGTCGCGCTGGCTGTCCAGGTGATACAGGGTGTTCTTCAGGGTGGTGCTGTCGTTGATCCGGTAATCGATGATCGAACGCGCCCAGATAGTGCGTTGTTCGTAACGGCCATCGGCGACGTTGTAGTTGTTGAAGCGGTTATGCCGGTCGATCTTCAGCTCGCCGGCCTTGGGGTTGAGTACCGGCGTGCCCCAGTAGGGGCTGTCTTCGTGCTCGTCCTGGTATTCCAGGGCCAGGGTATGGGACAGGTCGGGGGTCAAGTCACTGAGCAGGGAAAACGCCACGCTCCAGGCATCACGCTGATCGCGATCAATGTAGCTGTGGTTGGTGTTGCGGCTTACATCCAGGCGCGCGTAGTGCTGCACCTCGGCGCCCGGTTCGGTCAGGGCATGATTGACGCCGAAGGCCATGCCGGCCGTGTCGTAGCTGCCATAGGTGAGTTGGCCCTCGGCAGCTTGCTCTTCACGGGTGGCCAGTTTGGTCACGTAGTTCAGCGAGCCGCCCACAGAGCCGGCGCCGTTGATCAGCGAGGACGGGCCGCCGACCAGTTCGACGCGGTCGTAGATCCACGCATCCACCGGACGTGCCAGGCCGGTGGCGACGTTGATGCCGTTGAACATCTGGGTGATCTGGCTGCTGGTAAAGCCACGGTATGACACGAACCCGCCAAACCCCGGCGGCGCACTCGCGTTGACGCCGGGCAGGGTGTTGGCCGCATCGCGGAAGGTCTTGGCGCCATGGCGCTCGATGTCATTTCGATTGGCGATAGCCACTGACGCTGGGGTTTCCCGCACGCTCAATCCGAGGCGCGACGCCATGCCGCTGGATTGATCCAGGGTCAGGCCGGGTTCGGTGGCTTGATCGCCATCAATGGTCGTGGGGGCCAACTCGATGGCCACGGCGCAAACAGGCAGGCAGCCGAACAGGCCCGCCAACAGGGGGAGATGTTTCATGGTTGAATCCTGAAAAACTTGGCTTGAAAACAACGCACAGCCGGCCGTAATCCCCAACGGGAACGGTGGTCAGTGCTGATCAGAAAGCGAAGGTGTCAGGCAAAAACAGGCGGCGCGCGCGGGTGAGCCGTGGGCCAGGTGAAGCGGGCAGGGATGTCGGCAGCCACAACCACCGCAGGTGGTGGCGCGTGGGGTTGTGGCAGCACCGCCACATTGAGGCTGGTATTGAGCGCCGGGCCCATTCCACCCGATGAACACAGCGGGCAACCGAACGCCTTCGACAACGTCGGCAGGTTCTCGTCGGTCGAGTTCTTTTGTACCGGCGCCTGGGTGCGCGGGTCCACCGTACAGAACTGCCCGCCGATGCCATTGAGCTGCATCCCCAGCATCTGCCCATGACCAATACTGCACGCGAACACATTGAACAGGACGCAGCAATAGAGCATCCAGGCAATGAGCGGGCGGTCGGCACGGGCGATTTTCATGGGGCGGCACTTTACCATCAGCGGCCGACGAAATGCCTACAAAAAATCTCAGGCCGACTATCCTCATTCGCACGTTTTCAGGGAGAGCCAGCCATGAGCTTTGTCATTGCACGATGGATCGTCGGGATTTTCACCTGCATCAGCATGGTGCACCTGTATTGGGCCGCAGGCGGCAAACTCGGCAGCCTGGCTGCCATCCCCCAGTTGCCCGGCGAATTCGCCCGAGGGCCACGGCCAGCGTTCAAGCCTTCGGCGTTGGGCACCTTTCTGGTGGCGATGGGGCTGGTGGCGATAGCGCTATTGGTGTGCCTGCGCGCTGGATTGTATTTCTCGGCGGTGTCCCATGGCGCGTTGCAGTGGGGGATCAGCGCGATAGCCGTGATCATGTTTGCCAGGGCGATCGGGGATTCGGAGCTGGTGGGGTTTTTCAAGAAGGTGAGTGGGTCCAGGTTTGCGAAGTTGGATACGTATTTTTATTCGCCGTTGTGTTTGGTGTTGGGGGTGGGGTTGTTGGTGGTGGCGTGGGGGTGAGGCTCAGGTGTTTGTGGGGTAGAGGCGGATTCTTGATGCCGTCACCTCAACAAAGCCGACTTTTTGAGTGAGTGGTTCGTCAAGTTCGATAAGGATTATTGAGTCGCCGAATTTTAGCGCGGTGTACTCGCCGTCTTCATCTTGGATAAGTTCAGCGGTTATGTATGTGACTTTGTTTTCGACCGTGATGGAGGGAGTCTTTCGGGATGAGGGCATGAGGTTTTTCCCCAATGAGAAGACTTCCTCTAGGTCGAACTCTACATCCAGTTCATCGCCGATCTTGGGTGTGATGCCCATCCATGTGCCTGTGCCACTTCCGGCAGGCGAGTGGAAGCTCACGGATAGACCGTCGTCGGCCGGTATTGCTGCAGTGATTAGTATGTTCACTTTAGTTCTTCGATAGTTGAGCGCTCTAAAAGTGTTGTTCGTGGTTTTTAATTGGTTTGAAAATTTGGATATCATGTTTTTTATGGTGACCCTTTCGCGATTAACCTGGCTTAAAACGTCTAAGGTGTTTTTAGAGTAATTAAGTAAGTAACGTGGCTATAAAACTTATAGCGTCGAAAAATCGATGTGGCCTCTAAATGATATGCAAGCTATCCAGCTGAGATTTTTTTGAGTGATAAAGGTGTGCTGAGGTAATTGCGAAAATATTTCGACTGCTAGAGCCAGGTTTTTGACGTCTATTGAATAGGCGTTGTCAGCAGTGTCCCCGATTATAAGAATATCGTCATTGCTGGCCGAAATTATTTTTTCCACAAGCGAGTTTTGCGCTTCTGGTGATTCCATTGTTCCGAGATAGGTGCTTCCTTTTAAGGAGTTCCATGCGATCTGGATTCCGGAAAAAGGGAGGCTGCTGATTGCATTTATTAATAGGTCGCATTCGGCCTCAGTCAATATAATAAGTTCTGTATTGTGGTTTTGGAAGTCCTTAATAACTTCTTCGTCGAAATAATTCATTGTAAAATCTCGTCGCTGATTAGATTGTTTTTTTAAGTGGTCCGGCGATTGTGAGTTTGTTCGTAGTCCTTTGAGCGATTTTTGATTTTGTGGTTTGATGGTTCGAATGATGATGCTTTGAGGTGGTTGTAAAATGGATGTTGTAGGGGGCTAAAAGAAGAAAAATAGCCCTGTATGGTTGTGTATTGCTAAGGTATTTAAACTTATTATTTTGTTTATGATGTCTGAGTTGGTAGCTGTCTTTCGTGCCTCTAAGATGCTTAGTGTCTTTTTGAGATCTTCAGGCGTGTCGATTTTTTCATCTTCGTATTCATCGATTATTTTGCCAAGCGAAGTATTTATAGTGTCTATTGCGCCGGATTTTAAGAGTCGATAATATTCTTCGGAGGTGAGGTTGATTGTTTCGAGTAATGAGTCAGGGCAGGAGTCTGTATCCAATAAGTGCATGGCTTTCGAGGTGAGTGGGACGCAGATTGTCTTCATGTTTTTTTGTTGGCGCAGCAGATTTGTTGTATTTGCTTTTTTTTTTGCCTGTTTTTCAGTTCTGGTTGTGAATGTGGCTTAAGTAGTGCTAGGTAATCAGGTGGTCGTCTTGTTAGAAGGGTTCGGTGAGTTGTGAAAAGTTAAATTGCACATTTTTGTGGTGAGCGCGCTCTGGCGAATATGAAATATTGGTCCTGTAATGCTCGGTCTAGGCAAAGCTCACGCAGTCATGATCGTCCATGTAGATCAAGAACGAAAGCTTTTTATCGGTTATCCAAAAAGGATATCCAGTAGTTTCCGACAAGATGTTCTCGATGTGTTCTGCTTTTTCAATCGCCCATGCCCTGTACGCAGTGTCGACGACAATGAGGATCAACTGATCGTTGTATATGCGTTTTGAGACCTCTTGCCAAAATTTAGGATTATATTCGGCGTGTTTGATTTTTAGGCTGTTTGGGTCTAGATATTGAGCGCCTCCAAAAAAAATTTTGCAAAGGGACGTGATCAACGTCTTCAGTTCATCGGTGTTGAACTTTGTATTTTTAATTTGTAGATTTTCTAAGGTTTCATCGATTTCTGTTTCTAGATAACTCATTTGGGGGCTCCAATTCGGGATCGGCTGACGGGAACTAGTGTCAGCAATATATGCCCTCTTGTAGTTCCGCCTGTTCGGCGCTTACCTGCTGCCTGGTATCCAATGTGAGGTGTGCGAGGGCCATTTGTACTGTGAGCTAGTGCTGGGTCGTCTATGTTTACTTCAGCGCCTTTATTTGGTCCTTCCGAAACACGCCATTCAGTCGGGAAAGATTTTCCATATTGGTCTTTTCCCCATTTAGTTACTTCAAATTCTTCCTTGGCTGCGCCTGTTCTTTGCATTGCTTCTTTAACCCCTCGGTGCATTTGCTCGTAGGCGTTACCCATTTCATGACGTCTATCAATATCTACGTCTGGATTGAATATCCACCTAGTGCCCGCTACAGGGTTTGGGCAATCATACGGAGCACATGCCAATCCTAGTGGATCCACCCACCCCGTAGGATTCGGCACGTACCGGTACGCATTGATCCCACCCGCCAGCTTCACCGGATCGGGCGTCAGGTAACGACCAATATGCGGATTGTAGTAGCGATGCCGGTTGTAGTGCAGCCCGCTTTCCTGATCGAAGTATTGGCCCTGAAAGCGCAGCGGGTTGTCGATTTTTCCGACGTCCAGACGGCTGATTTCGCCATAGGCGCGGTAGTGGGCGGACCAGACGATTTCACCGTTGGGGGCGGTCAACTCCTGTGGTGTTCCAAGGTGATCCAGTTGGTAGTGGAAGGGCTTGGTTTGTTTGGGGCCGAAGCCTTCCAGCAAAGCCAGCGGCCTGAAGCTACCGGGTTCGTAGAGGTAGCTGCGATGCCGGTCCTTGTGATGCTCGGCAATCAGCTTGTCGCCTTGCCAAAAGAACTCGGTCGTTATTGCATCAACGGTTTTGCTGATCCGCCGCCCAAACGGATCGTATCGATAGCTGGCGGTCTGCCCGTTGGGTTGGGTGATGCCAATCAGCCGATGCTGGCAGTCGTAGCGGTACTCGGTGACGAGCAGGTGACCTTTGCCACGCCGCTCACGGATCAGATTGCCAAAAGCGTCATAGTCGTAATGCCTATCCCCCTGAATCATCAACCGATTGCCCGCGACGATGTCCGGGCCGGGGCGGTTTTGCATGAGCAGGTTGCCGGCCGGGTCGTGGGAGAAGCGTTCTTGCAGGTCTTGGGAGTGGTCGGCGCGGGTGAGGCAGTTCAGTGGGTCGTGGGCGTAGTCGTGTTGGCCCTTGCGGGTGTCGAGCAGGCGGGTGAGGTTGCCGGATTTGTCGTAGGTGTAGTGGCGTGCGTAGAGGTGGTGTTCCTGCTGGGTGACGGTGTGGGCGTGCAGGCGTTGTTGGTCGTCGTAGTGGTAGTGGCTGAGCAGTTGGCCTTGTTGGCGTTGGTGTTCCTGGCCGGCGTTGAACAGGTGGGAGGTGAGGACTTCGCCATTGAGTTCGATGGTGGCGAGGTGACCGCCCTTGGCATGATTAAAAACAAGACGGTTGTTGTCGGGCAGGCGCAGGTGCTGGAGTTGGCCGCAGGCGTCGTAGCCGTAGCGCAAGGTGCCCCAGCCCTGGTGTTCGGCGGTGAGGCGGTTTTGGCTGTCGTATTCGTAGGCCAGCGCCCAGTGACCGTCTTCGACACCGAGGAGGTTGCCTTGGCGGTCGTAGGTGTAGTCGACGGTTTTGCCGTCGGGGAGGGTTTTTCTTACGAGGCGCCCGGCAGGATCGCGCTGGTATTTAGTAACCAACTGACTGCCGTCGTCGCCGTGTTCGGTCTTTTCCTGCAGATTGCCGTTGAGGTCGTAGACGTAGGCCGTGCGCTGTCCATCGAACCCAACTTCCTGCTGGATCAGACCGTTTAGGTGGTAATCGAGTTTGTAGGTCTCGCCAACCTCGTTTTCGATCTCAGTCAGCAATAACCGCGCGTTGTCGTAGCGATACTTGACCTGGGTGCCATCCGCATTGATGCGCCGACTGATCAGATGCAGCCCATCCGCATACTCGTAGCGGGTAACGCGGCCTAACTCATCCCGCTCAGAAGTGATTTTTCCATAAGGGTTGTAGCTGTATTCCCTAAAAGATCCGCCCGGCAGAACTACCCGAATCAACCGCCCCACGCTGTCCCACTGATACTGGGTCAGCGCGCCATGCTCATCCTCCCGCGCCACCTGGCGGCCAAGGTCGTCATAGCG
>NZ_JACAOY010000029.1 GCF_013385985.1 Pseudomonas sp. B6002
CTTTGGTTACTTTGGGGCTTTTCCAAAGTGACCCGCCGTAAGGGCGGAACCCTAAGACGCCGTTACCCAAAAAACGGATATGTACACAAAACAGGGCCAAACCAATGAGCCTGCTCCCCTACGCCTGGGCCAAATCCCAACGCATCCTCCTGCGCCCCACCGAAGCCGGCCACCTGCTGACCGTGTGCCCCTCAACCCCCGGCTGGTCCATCAGCGAAGTCCAACGCCAGTTCGGCCAATCCCCCATCGACCACGTGCGCGACGACGAGCTCGACGGCCTGCTCGCCAGCGCCTACGCCGACACCGGCAGCGCCGCCGCCGTGGTGGGCGCCGCCGAAAACGAGGTCGACCTCGACCGCCTCATGCAAGACATGCCCGAAGTCACCGACCTGCTCGACACCCAGGACGGCGCCCCGGTGATTCGCATGATCAACGCCTTGCTCACCCAGGCCGCCCGCGACGAAGCCAGTGACATCCACATCGAACCCTATGAAACCCACTCCGTGGTGCGCTACCGCGTCGACGGCACCCTGCGTGACGTGGTCTCGCCCCGCAAGGCCCTGCACGGCGCGCTGGTGTCGCGCATCAAGATCATGGCCCAACTCGATATCGCCGAAAAACGCCTGCCCCAGGACGGCCGCATTGCCCTGCGCGTGGCCGGGCGGCCCATCGACATCCGGGTATCCACGGTGCCCACCGGCCATGGCGAACGCGTGGTCATGCGTCTGCTGGACAAGCAAGCCGGGCGCCTGCAGCTGGAAACATTGGGCATGGAGCCGCAGCTGTTGGCCCGCCTGGACACGCTGATCCGCCAACCCCACGGCATCGTGCTGGTCACCGGCCCCACCGGCAGCGGCAAGACCACCAGCCTGTACGCCGCCCTGGCGCGGCTGGATGCGAGTACCAGCAATATCCTCACCGTGGAAGACCCGGTGGAGTATGACCTGCCGGGCATCAGCCAGATCCAGGTCAACGCCAAGATCGACATGACCTTCGGCCTGGCCTTGCGCGCGATCCTGCGCCAGGACCCGGACATCATCATGATCGGTGAGATCCGCGACCTGGAGACCGCGCAAATCGCCGTGCAGGCCTCGCTCACCGGTCACCTGGTGCTGGCAACCTTGCACACCAATGACGCGGTGTCGGCGGTCAACCGGCTGATCGACATGGGCGTCGAACCGTTTCTGCTGGCTTCGTCGCTGTTGGGCGTGTTGGCCCAGCGCCTGGTGCGCCGCCTGTGCCCGCACTGCAAGCAGGAAGATCCCGCTGCGCCTGGCACTTGGCGCCCGGTGGGCTGTGCCCAGTGCAATCAGGTGGGCTACAGCGGCCGTACCGGTATCCATGAATTGTTCTGCGTCGATGACGATGTGCGCAGCCTGATCCACCAGGGCGCCGGTGAGCAGGACCTGCGCGTGGCTGCGCGCCGTGCCGGGATGTTCAGCATGCGTGAAGACGGCGAGCGCTGGGTGCGCAGCGGCGCCACCGCGCCCGAAGAAATCCTGCGTGTGACACGGGACGCCTGATGAATCGCTATCGCTATGAAGCCGCCGATGCCAGCGGCAAAGTCGAAGCCGGGCATGTGGAGGCCGACAGCCAGAGCGCGGCGTTTGCCAGCTTGCGCAGCCGTGGGCTGACTGCGTTGCTGGTGCAGGTCGAAGGCAACGCTCAAGCGACGGCCGGCAGCAGCCTGTTCGCCGCCAAACTGTCGGACAACGACCTGGCCTGGGCCACGCGCCAGTTGGCCAGCCTGCTGGGTGCGAGCCTGCCACTGGAAGCGGCGCTGAGTGCGACCGTGGAGCAGGCCGAGAAAAAACACATCGCCCAGACCTTGAGCGCGGTGCGCGCCGATGTACGTGGCGGCATGCGCCTGGCCGATGCGTTGGCGGCGCGGCCCCGGGATTTCCCGTCGATCTACCGGGCGCTGATCGCGGCGGGGGAGGAGTCCGGTGACCTCGCCCAGGTGATGGAGCGCCTGGCCGACTACATCGAAGAGCGCAACAACCTGCGGGGCAAGATCCTCACCGCGTTCATTTACCCGGGGGTGGTGGGGCTGGTGTCCATCGGCATCGTGATTTTCCTGCTGAGCTACGTGGTGCCCCAGGTGGTCAGCGCGTTTTCCCAGGCGCGCCAGGACTTGCCGGGGCTGACCCTGGCGATGCTTAACGCCAGTGACTTCATTCGCGCCTGGGGCTGGCTGTGTTTTGCCGGGATCGTCGGCAGTTTCTGGGGCTGGCGCCTGTACCTGCGCAACCCTGTGGCGCGTTTGAACTGGCACAGCCGCGTGCTGCGTTTGCCGCTGATCGGGCGCTTTGTGCTGGGCCTCAATACCGCACGGTTCGCCTCGACCCTGGCGATCCTCGGCGGCGCCGGTGTGCCGCTGTTGCGCGCACTGGAGGCGGCGCGCCAGACCTTGTCCAACGATCGCCTGAGCCAGAGCGTCAACGATGCGACGGCCAAGGTGCGTGAAGGTGTCAACCTGGCGCCGGCCCTGGCCGTGGAAAAAGTCTTCCCGCCGGTGCTGATCCACCTGATTGCCAGTGGCGAAAAAACCGGCTCGCTGCCGCCGATGCTGGAGCGTGCGGCGCAAACCCTGTCCCGCGATATCGAGCGCCGCGCCATGGGCATGACCGCGTTGCTCGAGCCGCTGATGATCGTGGTGATGGGCGCGGTGGTGCTGGTGATCGTGATGGCGGTGCTGCTGCCGATCATCGAGATCAACCAACTGGTCACTTGACTGCACCGATACTGTAGGAGCCGGCTTGCCGGCGATTGCGACCTGTCTGCTCGCTCATTCGAAACGGACCCACCGCGATCGCCGGCAAGCCGGCTCCTACGGTTTTTTCCGCGGTGCCTTTTTGGCTCCCGTCGCCAAATCTCTCATCCTCGGGTTCCTCATTCCGTCATATTTTCCGGTTTACGCCGCTTCCAGCAAACCCGCCTGAAACCTCGCTGTCACCTCCCGCCAAACCGCTCAAAACGATGACCAAAACACCCGAGAATCTTTTTAAAAATCAACGCCTTTCTCCCGAGGTTTTTTCCCACAACCGTCATCGGAAACTGCGACTTTCTCTCCCATGGTTTCACCCCCCAGTCACCCCCAGTACACGGCTTGGGATTGGAGCCATGGCGTCATGCAAGAGCCATCTACCCCAAACGTACAAACACGACGAAAGGAGCTTCTTCATGTTTAAGCGCAACGTTCTCGCGGTATCCATGACCCTCGCTGCACTGTGCTCGGCCCAGGCTGCAATGGCTGACATCAACGGCGGCGGTGCTACCCTGCCACAGGCGCTGTACCAGACTTCCGGCGTACTCACCGCCGGCTTCGCTCCCTACATCGGCGTCGGCAGCGGCAACGGCAAGGCTGCCTTCCTGAACAATGACTACACCAAGTTCGTGGCCGGCGTTACTGACAAGAATGTGCACTGGGCCGGTAGCGACTCCAAGCTGACCACCGCTGAACTGTCGACCTACGCGACTGCCAAGCAACCGACCTGGGGCAAGTTGATCCAGGTGCCGTCCGTGGGCACCGCCGTGGCTATCCCGTTCAACAAGAGCGGTACTGCAGCCGTTGACCTGAGCGTCAACGAGCTGTGCGGTGTGTTCTCGGGCCGTATCGTTGACTGGAACGGCATCTCCGGTTCCGGTCGTACGGGTGCGATCAAAGTGGTTTACCGCAGCGAAAGCAGCGGCACTACCGAGCTGTTCACCCGTTTCCTCAACGCCAAGTGCGCTGAAACCGGTACCTTCAACGTCACCACCACCTTCGGCACCAGCTACACCGGTGGCCTGCCTGCCGGCGCTGTTTCTGCCACTGGCAGCCAAGGCGTGATGACTGCCCTGGCTGGCGCCGACGGCGGTATCACCTACATGAGCCCGGACTTTGCCGCGCCAACCCTGGCTGGCCTGGACGACGCTACCAAGGTTGCTCGCGTAGGCAAGGATGTCGCCGCTAACGTTCAAGGCGTTTCGCCTGCTGCTGCCAACGTATCGGCCGCCATCAACGCCGTACCGTTGCCTGCCGCTACCGACCGCGACAAACCAGACGCCTGGGTGCCAGTATTCGGTAAAGCCAACACCGCTGGTGTCGTGCCTTACCCAACGTCGGGCTACCCGATCCTGGGCTTCACCAACCTGATCTTCAGCCAGTGCTACGCCGACGCTACCCAAACCACCCAAGTGCGTGATTTCTTCACCAAGCACTACGGCGCATCGGCCAACAACGATGCCGCGATTACCGCCAATGCCTTCGTGCCGCTGCCAACCGCTTGGAAAGCCGCTATCCGCGGTAGCTTCCTGACCGCCAGCAACGCCCTGAGCATCGGCAACACCAACGTCTGCAACGGTATCGGTCGTCCGCTGTAACCCAAGCGTTCAAAGACCTGCAACACCTGATCAGCAACGGCCTGCGCCGTTGCTGATTTTTGCGTGGGTGCGGTTTTCAACCCGTTATCAGGCCTTTATGAACTTTGCATGACAGAAGTTCAGTCGCGCCCCTCGCCAACCGCCTAACTCTCATACGTGAGCCTGTCGTGCCTGATGGCCCCCGCACGAAAACAACGAAGGAAGATGCCCGATGGTCCGCTGCAAACCCCCGGTTAACCGCAAAGCCCACCCCGTGTTGCGCCTCAAGCCCCTGGCCCATGCCATTGCCTTGTTGATGGTGGCGGGCAACGCCCACGCGGCTTCGGCGTTCAGTTCCGGTTGGTTCGCGGCCAAGGGCGCGAGCCAGGCGGCGACGGCAGCCCGTACCGGTGCGGGGCAGGTGCCGGGGATTCCGTCGTTGAACCAGCAGGCGCAGGTCAACCAGCAGTTGTCGCGCTCCATCAGCACGCTCAATGCCAGTGTCGCGGCAATCGCGGCCCAACAGGCGGCGCAAGCGGCGGGGCGCCAGGCGGCGTTCGGCCAGGTGTCGAACATTCCCGACGGCCTCGGCAAGGGCGGTTTGCAAGTCGATAACAGCCTGACCCAAGGCTGGACCAACGCCAAGGGCCCGGTACAGACCCAGGCCGGCGGCAAGACCACTGTGACCATCGAGCAGACCGCCGACAAGGCGATCCTCAATTGGGAGACCTTCAACGTCGGGCGCAACACCACGGTCGATTTCCAGCAGCAGTCCAACTGGGCGGTGCTCAACCGCGTCAACGACCCCGACGCACGCCCCAGCGAGATCCAGGGCCAGATCAACGGCGCTGGCACCGTGATGATCATGAACCGCAACGGTGTGGTCTTCAGCGGCACCAGCCAGGTCAACGTGCGGAACCTGGTGGCCGCCGCCGCGACCATCACCGATGACCAGTTCACCCAGCGTGGCCTCTACGTCGACGCCACGGGCACCCAGCCGACCTTCACCGATGCAGCGGGCAAGGTCGAAGTACAGCGGGGTGCGCTGATCCAGACCCACAACCCGGCCACGTCCACCGATGCCGGGGGGTATGCCTTGCTGTTGGGTGCCGAGGTGGAAAACGCCGGCACCATCATCACGGCCAAGGGCCAGACCACCCTGGCAGCTGGCGACAGCTTCTATATTCGCAAGGGTGTCAGCACCACCGGCAATGACCGCTCCACTACCCGGGGCAACGAGGTGGCTACCAGCCTCAAAGCCGGCAGCACGGCTGGCAAAGTCACCAACAATGGGCTGATCATGGCCTCCACCGGTGACATCACCCTGACCGGGCACCAGGTGCAGCAGAACGGCGTGGCCCTGGCCAGCACCTCGGTGGATACGCGCGGCACAATCCACCTGCTCAACTCCGCCACCGACACCACCGGTAGCGTGACCCTGGGCGAGGGCAGTACTACCGCGATCCTGTTGGACAGCAGCGGCAGCACCGCCCTCGACAGCCAGAAGAACAATGGTTTGATCAAGCTCGACGGTACGCCCGCCAACCAGATCACCGGCCAGTTCAACAACCTCAGTGCCGTGGTCGACCGCACCGACCAGTCGCGCATCGAGATCGTCAGCGGCGGCACCGTGGATTTCCAGAAGGGCTCGATCACCCTGGCCACCGGTGGCCAGGTGGCGGTCAGTGCCGGGCAGCGCAGCCTGGTGCGTGATGGGGCGAAGATCGACGTGTCGGGTGCGGTCGGCGTCAAGGTGTCGATGGAATCCAACAACATCAAGATCAACGTCCAGGGCAACGAACAGCGGGATGCGCCGGTCAACCGCGACGGCGGGCAACTGATCAACAACGATGTATGGGTCGACCTGCGTGAGCTGGTGTTCGTGCCGGCCGGCACCAACGGCTATGCCACGGACCGGTGGTACACCGCCGGCGGTTTGCTGGAGGTGGGCGGCTACCTTGGCACCCAGGGGCATTCGGTGGGCGAGTGGATGGCCCAGGGCGGCACCGTGACCTTTACCGGCAAAGAAGTGGTGACCCAACAGGGCGCACAGATCAACCTGTCGGGCGGTACCGTGGATGTGCAGGCCGGGTATATCCAGCAGACCTGGCTCAAAGGCCCCGATGGGCGCTTGTATGAGTTGTCCAAGGCACCAGGGGACATCCTGTATTCCGGGTTCTACAAGGGTTTTGAGGACGCCAGCGCACGCTGGGGCCAGACGGCGTATTACTACAACCCGCTGATTGCCCCGCAACGCCGCTACGAGGCCGGTTATACCGTGGGGCGTGATGCCGGCAAGCTGGTGATCGGCACCACCAGCGCAGTGCTCGAAGGCCAGGTGATCAGCGATGTGTTCCAGGGCGATCGCCAGACCCAGGCACCGAACATCAACCTCGACGGCTACCAGCAATCCCAGAAGGCCAGGGCGCAGCGCGCGCAGTTGATCATTGGCCAGTACATCCCGATCTACAACAAGACCACTGGCACGCTGCGCTACGCCTTGGGCGCCAGCACTAATGAGGTACTGATCGACAGCAATACTCAGAAAATCGCCGATGGCCTGGACCTCGGCACCGCATTGCCGGCCGATCGCCAAGGCAAAATGGTGCTCGACAGCGACTCGCTCAACGGCCTGGAACTGGGCGCGATCAAGGTCGGTGCCAAGCAACAGATCACCGTCAACGGTGCGCTCAAGGTGGCGGACGGTGGCGACATCACGCTGTACGGCCCCGGGGTGGCTATCAACGCCAACCTGACGGCCCATGGCGGCAGCATCAACGCGGGGAACATCCTCAACCAGGTCAACCTCAATTCGGGCAATACCGTCGGTGATGTGATCCTGGCGGGCAGTGGGCGGCTTGATGTGGCCACCGGGGTCAAGCTCGATGCCACCGGGCGCTGGAACAACCTGCTGCTGGACCCGAACAATCGTGACGGCGTGGCGTATGTGAACGGCGGCAAAGTGTCGTTGCGCAGCTCCGGCAATGTGAACCTCGCCGCGGGTAGCGTGGTGGACGCGTCTTCCGGCGCCACCCTGGGTGTGGATGGCAAGCTCAGCGGCGGCAAGGGCGGCGACGTGACCCTCGGTGCGCTCGGCGCCCTGGGGCTCAACGGTGAAGTTCGCGGGTATGGCGTCAACGGTGGCGGCACCCTGGCGTTGCAAGCGCGCAAGGTGCAGATCGGTGACAGTGCCACGGCGCCCGCCGCCGACACGTTGAAACTGGGCGGTGATTTCTTCAACAAGGGCTTCTCGGCCTATGACATCACCGGCAACGAAGGGCTGTTGGTCACCGATGGCACGCGGGTGGATGTCACCACACCGGTCTTGCGTGCAGGCGAGCAGACGTCCGCCACGCCCAGTGGCAGCGACCCGGCTGCGGCCCTGGAGCGCTGGACGCCAGCGTTGTATCAAGAGGACGCGACCAAGGGCGTGCTGACCCAGCGCCGTGGCGCCAGCCTGACCCTGACGGCCGGACGGCAGGAATCGACGGCGGCCGAATTGGCCACGACCAGTCTGGTGGTAGGCCAGGGTGCGGTGATCAATGTCGACCCGGGCCAGGGCATCAACCTGCGCAGCGTCGGGCAACTGACCCTGAACGGCACCCTCAATGCCTGGGGTGGCAACGTCACTCTGGGCGGCCTCACCGCAGTCGGCTCCGAGGCAGCCAATGCGGCAGGCCATGGCCGTTCGATCTGGATTGGCGAGCAGGCGTTGATCGACGTGGCCGCCCGGGCCGTGAGCGCCGTGGACAACCGTGGCCGCTACTACGGTCAGGTACGCAATGGCGGCAAGATCAGTATCGGCGGCGACATCGACCTGGCCACCGGCATTGCCAAGGCCAGCGACTTGTTCGTGGTGGTGCGTGAAGGGGCACGCCTGGACGCTTCCGGCACCCGCGCAACCCTGGATATTCCGGGGCAGGGCCGCGTGCAGGTGGCCAGCAATGGCGGCAGCATCAGCCTGGCGTCCAACAATGGCCTGTACCTGGATGGCAGCGTTGTCGCCCGGGCTGGCGGGGCCGGTGCTGCAGGCGGCAGCCTGTCGCTGGCGTTGGAAACGCCTTACTACCTCAAGTCTGCCGTGACCGACCGGGTGCTCAACGTTCGCGAACTGGTGATCAGCCAAACCCATCAAGGCAGCATGTTGCCGGGCACTGCCGAGGATGCGGCCGGCAACCTGGAATACGGCCACGCTCGCCTCGGGGTGGACCAGGTCCGCGCCGGTGGCTTCGACAACCTGGCCTTGCTCAGCAACGGCCTGCTGAGTTTTGACGGCGACGTCTCGCTGAACATGGGCCAGAGCCTGCGCCTGTACAGCGGCGCCATGGGCCTGAGTGAAAACGCTGCGGCCCAGTCGCGCATCAACCTGTCGGCGCCTTACCTGTTGCTGGCAGGCATCCTGGCACCGCTGGACCCGAGCAAGGACCAATACCTGCACCCGGTATTGGCCTCCAACATGTCGCAACGTGCCAGCCAAGCCGTGTTCAACGCCAGCGGCAACCTGATTGATGTGCGCGGCAACGTGCTGTTTGGCAACACGAGTGAGCTGACACACAGCGACGCCAGCAAGGTGAGCGTTGATCGTCGTGGCTTCGATGATGTGCAACTGAACAGCCAGGGTGACCTGCGCTTCCTGGCCGGGGCCGGTGCGGATGTGATCGCACAGGGCATCAGCACGCAGTTGCTGACCCGGGGCGACCTGACCTTGCGTGCAGCGCAGCTGTACCCGACCACCGAAGTCGGCGCCAGGGTGTTGGCCGGCTACCTGAACAAGGCGGCGGCCGACGGTTCGGGCTTCAACTTCGACCCCACCCGCACCTTGACCATCGCGCGCACCGGCAACAGCAACGCAGCGGTGCCTTACTCGGCATTTGGCCGCCTGCAACTGGGCGGCCCGACCATCAAGCAGGGCGGGGTGGTGCGTGCACCGCTGGGGTTGATCGAGATCGGCAACCTGGGCACCAGCCACGTCGAATTGCTGCCCGGCAGCCTGACCTCGGTGAGCGGCAAGGGCCTGGTGCTGCCCTATGGCGGCACGGTGGATGGCCAGGTCTACAAGTACAACGGCAAGACGGTGACGTTCCTGGGCCAGGGCGCCATTCCCAACGAGAACGGCAGCCTCAATGTGGGGATTGTGCTGGGCGGTCAGACACTGAAGGTCATGCCTGACGCCACCGTGGACCTGTCCGGTGGCGGTGAGCTGCTGGGGGCCGGTTTCATTTCCGGTCGCGGCGGCTCCACGGATGCCCGCTACAACCCGTTGGTGCAGTTTGGTGCCACGGGCGGGTTTGTGTTGCCAGGTCTGGGCACCAACCCGATCTACGCGATTGTGCCGGGTGTACAACCCGGCTACGCGCCGGTGGCGCCGGAGGGCGGCGCGGTGGATCCGCTGATTGGCCAGCAGATCACCATCGGTGCCGGCGTACCGGGCCTGGCGGCGGGCACCTACACGCTGATGCCGTCCAACTATGCCTTGATGCCGGGCGCCTTCCGCGTGGAAATCAATGGCCTGGCGGGGCTGGGCAGCGACGGTTCGGCCCAGGCATTGCGCAATGGCTCGTGGTCTACCGCTGGGCGTCTGTCCATTGCCAATACCGGCATCAGCAACAGCACGCTCAGCCAGGTCATTCTCACCTCGGCCGATACGCTGCGTCGTTACTCCCAATACAACGAAACCGGCTACGCCCAGTTTGCCGTGGCCGATGCCGCGCGGCTGGGCGTGCCCCGTGCCTTGCTGCCGGTGGACGCCAAGACCCTGCAACTGAACCTGCGCTCAGGCGCGGGCACGGACGCCTTTTCGTTCCAGGGCATCGGTCGCTTCGACGCGGCCGAGGGTGGCTATGGCGGCACTGTGGCGCTGACCAACGCCAGCCGGGGCATTGACAAGGACATCGAAATTGTCGCGGCGGGCAAGGGCGCCACCGCGGGTTTCAGCGGCATCAGCGTGGAGGCCGACAGCCTCAATGCCCTGGGCGCTGCGCGCCTGCTGGTCGGTGGCATGACCGTGGTGATGTATGGCCAGGGCGGCAACTACATCGGCCTGACCAACGCGGCCTCAAGCTCCATCGTTCTGCGTGAGGGCGCGACGTTGGCGGCACCGGAGGTCATGCTGGCAACCACTTCCGGCAAAATTACCGTGGAACAAGGCGCGTCGATCAACACGATCGGTCGCGGTAAGGCCAGCTATGACGCCCGCGACGGTTTTGTCTACAAGCTGGCGAATGTCCTGGCAGTGTCCAACGGTTTGCTCAATATCGTTGCGTCGCCGTCCTCCAATGGCACCAGTGGCGGCATCGAGCTGGGCGGGTGCAGTGGTGCGCCATGCAGCGGGCAGACCGCGTTGTATTCCGAAGGCACGATCGTCGCGTTGACCGACAGCACCTTGCAGATGGGCGATGCAGTGCGCTACGGCACCCGCCACCTGAACCTCGGGGTGTCCAGCATCAACGTTGGCAGCCCCGAAGCCCTGGCCGACGCGGCGGCAGGCCATCGCTTGCCAGCGGGCTTGACCCTCAACCAGCAAGTACTGGAGCGCCTGCTGCGCGGCGATACCCAGTTCGGTGCGCCGGCCCTGGAGACCCTGCAACTGTCGGCGCGCGACAGCCTCAATTTCTACGGCACCACCACCCTGGATACCTATGACGCCGTGACCGGCAAGTCCCTGCTGAGCAACCTGATGCTCTCCACACCGGCGATTTACGGCGCCGGCGGGGCCAATGACGTGGCGACCATCCACACCGCCAACCTGATCTGGCAGGGCACCGATGCCGCGCCGGGCGCAGTGGTGGGCGGCGGCGCTGGCACGGGCGGCGGGCGCCTGGACATCAATGCCGAGCGCATCGAGTTCGGCTATGGGGCTTTCGCCCAACCGAGCACCACGAAGTCCTTCGACCGCCTGGCGCTCGGCTTTGCCAACGTCAACCTCACTGCCAGCGAGCGCATCACCGCCAATCACAAGGGCAGCCTGTCGGTGTATCAGAGCCAGGGCGCCTACGATGCCGTCAAGGGCTTCTCCTACAGCGGTGGCAACCTGAATATCCTCACGCCGTTGATGACGGGCGAAGCCGGTTCGGTCAACCGCATCACTGCCGGTGGCGCGATCGATGTGAGCGCTTCGGCGGGCCCGGTGGGCAAAGTCGACGGCATCGGCGCCGAGTTGTCCTTGCAGGGCGACAGCATTCGCCTGGCCACTGCGGTGGTATTGCCGAGCGGCAAGGTGACTCTGGGCGCCCGGGGTGACGTGGTGTTGACCGATGCGGCCTTGATTGACGTCGCCGGTCGCGCCATCCCGTTCAACGACCTGACCAAGTACAGCGCGGGCGGCGAAGTGCTGTTGGAAAGCCGCGCAGGAAACGTCGTGCAGGCAGCCGGTTCGACCATCGACCTGTCGGCCCGTTACAACCAGGCCGGTCGATTGCGCGCGGTGGCCGTGGACAGCGCGGCGGGGATGGTCGACCTCGCGGGCAAGATTGTTGCCGGCACCAACGGTTATTACGACGCAGGTGGCACCTTGGTGCCGTACCTGGCCGGTGCGGTGGAAGTCCAGGCCCAGCGCCTGGGTGCCAGCGGTACGTTGACTGAGCAGTTCGCGGCGCTCAACCAGCGCCTCAACGAGGGCCAGGTGTTCGGGGCCCGCAGCTTCCAGCTCAAGCAGGGCGACCTGGTCATCGGCAATGACGTCAAGGCCAGTACCGTCAACGTCTCGGTGGACAACGGCAGCTTGCGCGTGACCGGCCGGGTGGACGCCAGCGGCGAACGCGTGGGCGCGATCAACCTCGCCGCCAAGCAGGGCCTGACCCTGGACGGCAGCGCCGTACTCGACGCCCACGGCACGCAACTGCGGGTAGACAGCTACGGCAAGATCATCGACTCGCCCAACCGCGCCACCGTTGTGCTGAGTTCCGGTACCGGCCAACTGACCTTGGCCGATGGTGCGCGCATCGACCTGCGCCACGGTACCGACGCCACCGGCAATGACGGGCGCAGCCGTGGCACCCTGGAGTTGAACGCGCCGCGGATCATCAACCCCGACGGCACCAGCAATGACATCGCCATCGACGCCAGCGGGCACCTGAGCATCGACGGCGCACGCTCCATAGCCCTCAACGGCATGATCACCTACGACGACGCACCCACCAAGACCGATGCCACGCCCAACGGGCAGCCTTACCAGGCTATCGACCAGGCGTACCTGGATGCCAAGCATGTGTTGAGCACCGCGTTCATCAACGCGGCCCTCGGCAACAGCAACCTGCTGCAAAACAAGCTCGCCGGGTTGAACAACGCCACCTACGGCGACACCTTCCACCTGCGTCCAGGCGTGGAAATCATCAGCAAGACGCCGGACGGCGACCTGGTGGTTCAGGGCGACCTGGACCTGTCGGGTTATCGCTACGCCAGCCTCAAGTCGACCCAGCCGCCCGAAGCCGGCAGCCTGACCCTTCGCGCCGGTGGCGACCTGAACATCTACGGCAGCATCAACGACGGCTTCGCTGCGCCATCGGAGACGGACGACGACAATGGCTGGATACTGCGGGCGGGCATCGACTACACCGGCGGTACGGTGGTGGTGCCGGGCAGTGGGGTGACCCTGGCCGATGGCACTGTGTTTCCCAAGGGGGCCACGCTGAATTTCGATCTGCAGACCAAGCCCTTGTCGTTGCCAGCGGGTACTCGCCTGCCGGTCGCGGCGACGCTGAGCCAGCCGCTGGTGCTGCCTGCCGGCACCGTGTTGTCGGCAGCTGTCCGGGATGCCTCGGGTAACGTGCTGTTCGCGGCCGGAACCTTGTTGGCCGAAAGCCAGACGCTCGCCGCCGGCAGCGTCCTGGATGCCGGCAGCCTGCTGAGCGACAGAATAAGCGTCAACGGCCTGATTTGGCCGAAGGGCGTACCGTTGGCCGCCGACGTGATCCTGGCCGTCAGCACCGTGCTGCCCCGTGGGGCGTTGCTGCCGTTTGGCACCGACGTCAAGTTGCCGGGCGGTGTGGAGTCGGTGCAACTGCGCGTTGCCGATGCCGGCCGCCAGGGCAAGAACTGGGCGATTGCGCCGATGCTGGAGGAAGGTTCGCAGTCGTGGGCGATTCGCCTGGTGGCGGGGGCCGACACCGAGGCGGCGGACAGTCGCCTGCTGCAGCCGCATCCGGTCAGTGGCAACCTGAGGTTGGCCGACAGTCATTACGGGATGTATGGGCAGGCGGCGGTGGTGTGGACCGAAGAAGGTTCTATCGGATGGTTCGGTGATGACAGCATGACAGGCCAACCTATCGACTTCGTCGGTATTGGCTACCCGGAAGTCTGCACGGATTTTCCTGAGTTCTGTTCCACCGATGGGGACGCCTATACCTTGGTTGCCGGCAGTAGCGCCCGATTCAGCGTCATCCGTACCGGCGCAGCGGACCTGGATCTGTTGGCTGCGGGTAACCTGAGCATGGAGTCTCTGTTCGGTGTTTATACCGCTGGCAGTTCGTCCACTGGCACCTCGGCCAATGATCCTTACAACCTTAAACGCGCCCTGGGCAGCAACGGCAAGGTACTGGCCAACGCGGGGGGTAACGAAAAACTCGTCAACGGTGGTGCCGATAGCCTGTATCGCGCGTGGTACCCGGACACGGGCGGCAACTTGCTGCTGAAAGTGGGCGGTGACCTGACGGGCAATATCACCAGCCCGGCGCAGATCAGCGGCGGGCGTCCGTTGGGTGACTTCGGGGTGGATTCCGCGAACGTGGGTAACTGGTTGTGGCGCCAGGGTAATGGCCTGAGTGGCAGCCAGGCCCAGGCGACTGCCTGGTGGATCAACTTCGGCTCCTACGTCGCCAGTCAACAGTCGGACAAGATGGTGGGGTTCACAGGCTTCGGCACCCTCGGCGGAGGCAACCTCAACGTCGATGTCGGGGGGGACGCAGGCATCCTCAACCCAGTGCCTACGGTGGCGCAGAATATCGGCCGACGTAGCGAGGGCCTGATCCTGGCCGTGGGTAGCACGGGCCGGGTCGCGGCCGATGGCAGCCTGCAACTCACCGGCGGTGGTGACTTGAACCTGCGGGTCGGCGGTGCGCTGAACCCGGCCAGCCAGGTGGTCACCGATCACCTCAATGGTGCGCTGGTGAACCTGCGCGGGCATGTGCAGATGACCGGTGGCGCGCTGGGCAGCCTGACCCTGCGTTACGGCAACCAGCTCAAGGACCAGAGCCCCAGCGAAGTGCGCGCCTACGACCCGTTGCGCTCGACGTCGGCCTTGGCGGCGGGGGGCATGAGCCTGCTGCCCGGCGATGCGACCTTCAGCCTGGCCACCCGGGGCGACCTGGTGCTGCAAGATGTCGCCGACCCTGGACGCGCACCGCAGATGAACGCCCTGGCCTACGTCAACGCGGGCGTCAACGGGATTGGCCAGAGCTGGTTCAGCCTGTGGACCGACCGAACGGCGGTGGACCTGTTCTCTGCCGGGGGCAACCTCACGCCGCTGACCCAGACACTGGAAACCGATATGGCGGCGGTCTATCCCGCCACCTTGCGGGCCGTGGCCGCAAGCGGCAGCCTCTACTACGGGCGTGCATCGACGAGCGATCCCGCAACCCCGCAGCCACTCAAAGCGTTGGTGCTCGCACCCGCGGCGAAGGGGCAACTGGAACTGCTGGCCGGTGATTCGATCTATGGCGGCGACCTGACCATCAGCCGCTCCAGCGCCACCCCGCAGAGCCTGGCGACCATCCTGCACCCGGCCTTCGTGGGGTTCGGCAGCGATTTACGCCCGGTCACTGGCAGCGGCAACCTGTCCAGCGATGGCAGCATCGCGCGCTTCGGGTTGTCGCCGTTGTTCGCCTTTGGCCCCAACACAGCCAGCCTGGCCTGGACCGAGGCCCTGGAGCCGGCACGTTTCTATGCGCGTAGCGGCGACCTGCTTGGGGTCAACAGCGGCAGGGCGATCAGTATTTATTCGTCGAACGACCCCCGGTTCGGGCAGACCTACTACGAGGGGGCTGGCCCGGTCTGGATGCAGGCCGGGCGCGATATCGTCAGCAGCGGTACGCGTTTGAGCGGGGCTACCGGCGGCGATGCGGACACTGGCCTGTACACCTTCACCGGCAACCTGTTTGTGCACACCGTGCCCACTGATATTTCGGTGGTCAGCGCGGGCCGCGACATCCTCTACAGCAGCTTCAACGTGGCTGGTCCCGGCACCTTGGAGTTGACGGCCGGGCGCACTATCCAGATGGAGGACAAGGTCGGTATCAACAGCCTGGGCGCCGTCGCAGCGGGCGATACCCGACCGGGCGCCAGCATCGTCCTGCAGGCGGGCGTGGGGCCAAACGGGCCGGATTACCGTCGCTTCGTCGAGGCCTACCTCAACCCGGCCAACCTGGCGCAACCCGGTGAGTCGATACAGGCAGGCAAGGTCGCCAAGACCTACGAAAACGAACTGGTCGGCTGGCTCGTCGAGCGTTTCGGTTTTGTCGGCGACGCCGAGCAGGCGCGTGCTTACTACGCGGCGCTGCCTGCTGAACAGCAACGGGTATTTGCCCGCGATGTGTACTTCGCCGAACTCAAGGCCGCCGGCCGCGAGTACACCCAGGCGGGCGGTGTGCGCCAGGGCAGCTATGTGCGCGGCCGGGCTGCCATTGCAGCGTTGTTCCCCAGCCACGACGTGGCGGGTAACCCGATCACCTACAAAGGTGACATCACGATGTTCGGTGGTGCGGGTGTTCACACCAATTTCGGCGGTTCGATCCAGATGCTCACGCCGGGTGGCAACCAGACCTTCGGCATCGAAGGTGCGGCACCACCGGCCACGGCCGGGGTGATCACCCAGGGCGCCGGGGATATCCAGCTGTATTCCCTGGGCAGCATCCTGCTGGGCCAGAGCCGCATCATGACCACCTTCGGTGGCTCGATCATGGGCTGGACCAGCGAGGGCGACATCAACGCCGGGCGCGGCTCCAAGACCACCGTGGTGTACACGCCACCCAAGCGTGTCTATGACAACTGGGGCAACGTGGGCCTGTCGCCGGCCGTGCCGAGTACCGGTGCGGGGATCGCCACGCTCAACCCGATCCCGGAAGTGCCTGCGGGGGACATCGACCTGATCGCGCCGTTGGGCACGATTGATGCGGGCGAGGCGGGGATTCGGGTGTCGGGCAACGTCAACATCGCGGCCTTGCGTGTGGTGAACGCGGCGAATATCCAGACCCAGGGCAATTCATCCGGGGTGCCGGTTGCGGCGGCGGTGAACACCGGGGCCATGAGTTCGGCCAGTGCGGCGGGGGCGGCGGCGTCCCAGGCGGTCGAGGATGCGGCGCGTAGCCAGCAGGCGGCGGCGAAGCAGGGGCGGCCGTCGATCATGACCGTCGAAGTGTTGAGCCTGGGTACTGAACCGTTGCCGCAGGAGTCGTCGGCGAAGCCTAAAACCTCCAGCTATAACCCGGACAGTCCGGTGCAGGTGTTGGGCGCGGGGCCGTTGAGTGAACAGGCGCAGGTGCGGTTGACGGATGAGGAGCGCAGGCAGATCAGTTTGTAGGGTTTTTGAAGGGCCTCTCGATGTACCTTTGGGGTGATCTTTGATTGCCCCGTTTTTTTTGGGTCGAGTACATATCCGTTATTTGGGTAACGGCGGCTATTGGTTCCGCTCTTACAGCGGGTCACTTTGGAAAAGCCT
>NZ_JACAOY010000003.1 GCF_013385985.1 Pseudomonas sp. B6002
CCAAGATTACTTGACCAGTTCAAGCCAGCTCCCACATTTGTTTTTATGTATAGCCCAACGCTCGCATGCGCTGCAGGACCGCGTTAAGGCCATTGCTGCGGGACGGCGACAGTTGGCGGGAAAGCCCCAGCTGGTTGAACCAATCCGGCAGATCAACGGCCTGCAACTCGGCGGCCGTCAACCCATTCACCCGCGCCAGCAGCAATGCCACCAACCCGCGAATCATCCGTGCATCGCTGGCGGCAGCAAACTGCCAACGGCCATCCTGCAAGTGCCCCACCAACCAGACCAGGCTTTCACAGCCCTGCACCAGGTTGGCGTCGACTTTATCCCCGTCGGCCAGGGCCGGCAGACGTTCGCCCCATTGCATCAGCATCCGCGCGCGCTGTTCCCAACTGCCGACAGCCTGGAAGGCTTCAAGCGCTGCCACTGCATCCACCGGCAAACTCATCGCAGCATATCCAGCGCTTGATCCAGCGCTTCAAAGAAACGCTCCAGATCGTCGGAGTCGTTGTACAGCGCCAGGGACACACGAATCGCCCCCGACAGTTGCATCGCCTTGAGCAACGGCATCGCACAATGATGACCGGCCCGCACGGCAATGCCTTGCTCAGTCAGCAGGTGGGCAAGATCAGCGTTGTGCACGCCCTCGACCACAAAACTGACCAAGGCCACCTGTGGCGATCCCAGTACCTGCACGCCCTTGCGCGCTTTGAGCCCGCGCAACAAATAGTCGTGCAAGGCGGCTTCGTGGGTGATCACTGCGTTTTGGTCCAGCGAACCCAGGTAGTCCAGGCTGGCCCCCAGGCCGATTACGCTGGCGATCGGCGGCGTGCCGGCTTCGAAACCCAGGGGCGCCGGGCGAAAGCTGGCGCTGTGGTAGTCGGCCTGTTGCACCATCTCGCCACCAAACTGCCAGTGGCGCAGGTGATGCAGGGCCTCGTTGCGACCAAACAGCACGCCGACGCCGTCCGGCCCGTAGAGTTTGTGGCTGGAGAAGACATAGAAGTCGCACCCCAGGGCCTGTACGTCGTGACGGCCATGGACGATGCCCTGGGCACCGTCGACGACGGTCAGTGCGCCATGTGGCTGGGCCAGTGCCAGCAAGGCGTCGAGTGGCTGCCAGGCGCCGAGCACGTTGGACAACTGGCTCACCGCCAGCAGGCGCGTGCGCGGGCCGATCAGTTCGGCGGCGGCGGCAAGGTCAATCACGCCGTCGTCACCCAGGGGCAATACCACCAGGTTCAGCGCGCGGCGTTTGGCCAGTTGCTGCCAGGGCAGCAGGTTGGCGTGGTGTTCCAGGGCGCTGATGACAATCTCATCGCCCGCATTGAATAAGTGCTCAAGGCCATAGGCCAAGAGGTTCAGCGCCGACGTCGCGCCGTGGGTGAACACGATTTGCCCGCTGTCACCTGCATTCAACCACTGCGCGACCTTGCTGCGGCTGTCTTCAAACGCCTGAGTCGCGTGAGCCCCCGGCAAATGCTGGGCACGGTGCACATTGGCTGCGCCATTGGCGTAGTAATGGCTGATGGCATCCAACAGGGCTTGGGGTTTTTGTGTGGTGGCGGCGTTGTCCAGGTAGGTCTGGTCTTGCCGTTGCAGGGTGGCGATGGCCGGGAAATCGGCGCGCCAGGGAGAGGGCACAAGCATGGTGATAAAGACTCGTATAAGCGAGCCCCGGGGTGGGGGCTCGCTAGTGGCATCGAGTGGCTGCTTAGTTGTGAGCGTGCAGCGCTTCGTTCAGTTCGATGGCCGATTTGTGGGTTTTGCACTCCACGGCACCGGTCTCGGAGTTGCGGCGGAACAGCAGGTCCGGCTGGCCGGCCAGTTCGCGTGCCTTGACCACCTTGACCAGTTGGTTCTGCTCGTCCAGCAGCGCAACCTTGGTGCCGGCGGTGACGTACAGGCCCGACTCCACGGTGTTGCGGTCGCCCAACGGGATACCGATACCGGCGTTGGCGCCGATCAGGCAGCCTTCGCCCACCTTGATCACGATGTTGCCGCCACCCGACAGGGTGCCCATGGTGGAGCAACCGCCGCCCAGGTCCGAGCCCTTGCCGACGAACACGCCAGCCGATACACGGCCTTCGATCATGCCCGGGCCTTCGGTGCCGGCGTTGAAGTTGACGAAACCTTCGTGCATCACGGTGGTGCCTTCGCCCACGTAGGCGCCCAGGCGGATACGGGCCGCGTCAGCGATACGCACGCCGGCCGGAACCACGTAGTCGGTCATTTTCGGGAACTTGTCCACCGAGAACACTTCCAGCAGCTCGCCACGCAGGCGCGCTTCCAGTTGGCGTTCGGCCAGTTCGCTGATGTCGATGGCGCCCTGGCTGGTCCAGGCCACATTCGGCAGTTGCGGGAACACACCGGCCAGGCTCAGGCCGTGGGGCTTGACCAGGCGATGGGACAGCAGGTGCAGCTTGAGGTAGGCCTCAGGCGTGGAGGTCAGTGCGGCGTCTTCGGCCAGCAGGGTGGCGACCAGTGGCGTGTGGCTTTCAGCCAGGCGATTGAGCAGCGCGGCTTGGGTCGCATCGACATTCTTGAGCGCATCAGCCAGTTGCAGTGCTTGGCTGATAGTGAAGGTGATCGCCTGGTTGCCTTCGGTGTAACCGAGGATCGGTGCGATGGCGGCGATGATCTCGGCCGATGGGTTGAGCAGCGGTTGTGCGTAAAACACTTCCAGCCAAGCACCTTGGCGGTTCTGAGTGCCGACGCCGAAGCCCAGGCTGAACAGGGAATTGGACATGCTGTTACCTCTACAAAAATGGAAAGGGCTGGCCTACTTGAGGGCCGCCGAATAACTATCTGGCTTGAAGCCAATCAGGGTTCTGTCACCGAGATCAAGCACCGGGCGCTTGATCATCGAAGGTTGTGCGAGCATCAATTCAATGGCTTTCGACTGATCGAGATCGGCTTTGCGTTCGTCTTCGAGTTTGCGAAAGGTGGTGCCCGCACGGTTCAAAACCACCTGCCAACCGTGCTCGTTGCACCATTGGGTCAAGTGTTCGCGGTCAATACCGGCCGTTTTGTAGTCGTGGAACTCATAGCTCACAGCGTGCTCATCGAGCCAGGTGCGGGCCTTTTTCATGGTGTCGCAGGCTTTGATGCCAAAAAGGTGCAACGTTTTGCTTGAAGCGGTCAAGGAATTGCCCCCTTTGAGCGTGTGAAAACGGAAGGTCACGGATTATGCCACGACCAGCGGGTTTGAGTGCCGCTCGTCATGCCGGCGTGCGACTTATGTGCAAATGCCAGGCTGCAGCCAGGTGGGTAACATAGCTGGGTTATATGGCACTTCAACGGCGAGTTGTTGCCGTATGTGTGTCGTTGCACGTCGATTGTCCGGGAAAACCGCTTTATGCAAACCGCCTACACCGTTCTTATCCTGCTGATGCTGGTCAGCGTTTCGCGTCTGGTCGGGCGTGTGATTCCTCTGCCGTTACCCCTGGTGCAAATTGCCGCCGGTGCCTTGCTGGCGTGGCCCACGCTGGGGCTGCACGTGGCGCTCGACCCGGAGCTGTTCCTGTTTCTGTTCCTGCCACCGTTGTTGTTCTCCGATGGCTGGCGCATGCCCAAGCGTGAACTGTGGCGGTTGCGTGGGCCGATCCTGACGCTGGCAGTGGGGTTGGTGCTGTTCACGGTGGTCGGTGCCGGATACTTCATTCATTGGATATTGCCTACGATCCCGCTGCCGGTGGCCTTCGCCCTGGCGGCCGTGTTGTCGCCGACGGATGCCGTGGCCGTGTCGGCCATTTCCCAGAACCGCCTGCCCACACCGCTGATGCACATGCTGCAAGGTGAAGCCCTGATGAACGATGCATCGGGCCTGGTGACCTTCAAGTTCGCCCTGGCCGCTGCGTTGACCGGGGTGTTTTCCCTTGCGGATGCCAGCCTTACGTTTGTCCTGGTGGCCGTCGGTGGTTTGGCCGTGGGTGTTGCGCTGAGCTGGCTGGTCGGCCGCCTGCGCGCGTGGATGATTGCCCGGGGGTGGGATGACCCGGCGACCCACGTGGTGTTCATGTTGCTGCTGCCGTTTGCCGCGTATGTGTTGGCTGAGCGTCTGGGGGCCTCGGGCATTTTGTCCGCGGTCGCAGCCGGCATGATGCAAAGCTGGCTGGACCTGTTGCCGCGCCAGACCAGCACGCGCCTGCTCAATCGCAGTGTGTGGTCGCTGCTGGAGTTTGCCTTCAACGGTTTGATCTTCTTGCTGCTGGGCCTGCAACTGCCGGACATCATCAAGGCGGTGGTGAGTCATGAGCCGACATTATGGCCGGCCCTGTTCTATCGCTGTCTCGATGTGATCGGGATCTTCCTGGTGCTGGTGGTGTTGCGGTTTGTCTGGGTGCAGAGCATTTGGCGGCTGTCAGGGTTGCTGCGCAGGCTGCGTGGGAAAAGTGAGCTGACACTGGTGCCGACCGCGCGCTCTTGCTGGCTGCTGACCGTCGGCGGCGTACGCGGTGCCGTAACCCTGGCCGGTGTCATGTCGGTGCCACTGCTGTTGGCGCCGGGCCAGGATTTTCCTGAGCGTGACCTGCTGATCTTCATTGCCGCAGGGGTGATTCTGTTGTCGCTGATCGCCGCATGCATTGCCTTGCCGCTGCTGTTGCGCGGTATCGAAAAGAGCCCGGATGAGAAGCGCCACAAGGAAATTCGCGAGGCCTGGAAAAAGACCGCCGTGGCCGCGATCCATGCCCTGGAAACTGAAGAACCGGCCGAAGCCGAACCCCAGGACGCTGCCCAGGCTGCGCTCGCGACTGAGTTAAAGGCGCGCTTGATGTCAGAATACCGCCACCAGTTGGAAGTGTTCAACGACTCGGCCGAGGCCCAGGCGCTGGCGCACCAGATGGACCTGCTTGAACGCAAGTTGCGCCTCAAAGCCCTGCGGGCACAGCGCCTGGAATTGTATAGCTTGAGCCGTCACCACCAGATCGGTGATGACGTGCTGCGTGAGGTGTTGGCCGAGCTGGATATGAGTGAGGCGAACCTGGGGCTCAAGAAGTAGCGGCTTCTGCTTTTGGGTAGGCTTTTTTTGCCCAGGCGATGTCCCCATCGCTCAACGACCAGTTTTCAGACTGTCCCCAACCTCCATGGGTCAGGTGAGGGCTGATTTCATAGTGCATGAGCGAGTCGCCATCGTAGGGCAGGAAGTCGTATTGGTCGGAGCGAGGCAGAGGGAGCACGTTTTTTTGCACACCTTTCCGGTCTAGCCCGGCGATACGGTTATAGCCCTCATACACTTTGTCCATATCCCACGGAATGTTGGCGTCAGGGTGTTGATGGGCATGATGAGCGCCGAGCATATGACCGAATTCATGCATCACCACATACTTGAATCGTGGGTGCGTATGGTCCCTTGGCAATGACATGGTGGGGCTTGCGGGAGACATATCGAGCGCCTTTGTCCCTATGGCTGAGCTACCCCCTTCTTCATTGTTTATATTCTGAGTAATGCGAACGTCGCCTTCCTCTCCAGGCACGAACTCGAACTTCAGATTGATGTGGGGCAGCCATTCGCTGGCGGCTTTCTTGACGGCCGATACGTAGGGATCGTCCATGTCGTAGTCATACATGGCGATTTTGATCGTACTGTCTTGGGGCCAGTATTTGGCGGGTTCACCAATGTTGCGCCGGTTTCTGGAAAGGGGTTGTGCGGCGTCGGCAATATTTTCGAAGGACGAAGCAGCAGGTGGGTAGTGGAAAACGGGTAGGGAGCTGACGGCTATCATGTGTACTTTCCTGCGACGACTGAGGACGAATGTGTTGGTTTATTCGTTCAGGTCGCAGGAAAAGTTCCGAGCGTGTTGTGTGAGGATGTTAACCAGTGTCTCGCATCCGGCATATTGCTGGCGGTGTCGAGAGCAGTGGCAATACCCGAAACAGTATTAATCGTCCAATAATTGGACATGCGTTGGCGGGTAAAGTAATGCTATAAATTGCTTGTCGCCTTCCGATATGTCCTCGTTGAAAGCCACAGCGACGCCATTGCTCGTAACCTCTGCCGGAACTTTGTAGTGCATCACGGACCTCGAGTCATAGGTCGAGGTAATGGTGGTTTTCGAATCGGGAGGGTTTAAAAAATTCTCGTCGGTGTCCTGTCGTGTATGACCCAGTTTCCCGGATTCCTCGTACAGTTTTTCCTTATCCCACTGTATCTCGTTATCCGGATGCTGATGTTCATGTAACAATCCAAGCGCATGCCCGAACTCGTGCCGGATAGTGTGGTTGAGCATGTCGGCCGTCTGAAGGAGGTCAATGTGCATCGTGGGTTCGTGCAGAGGCTTTAGTTTTGCCTCGGTACCGATGGCAGACCAGTTTCCAGAACCGTCGTCTTTACCCGATATCCTGATGTCGCCGTCTCGGGTGTTGATGAAGTTGAACTTCAAGTTTGTATAGGGTTGCCAGAGATTTATATTTTTCTTTATGTATTCTATTGCTTTCTCTGGCATGTCGAATATTGAGATATTCAACGTTGAACCTTGCGGCCATAAGTATTGAGTCGAGGCGATGCCGCGAGCGTGCCTGATGAGTGTCGGCTCGGCTATTTGGGCTTGAATGAGTGCGGGGTCGTTATAAGCGTAGCGAGAGAGATTATTGATCATCTAAGTGTCAGGGCCATCTTCGGTGGGTAAGAGCGTCCATTCAGTTCATGAGTCCGCCCGTTTGGTGGTGGGCCCTGAGTGACCAGTTCCATGCCGGTGATTGAAGTGCCAGGCCGCGGCTTTCGGCGGGTCGCCTCCCCGCACTGCATTGCACAGTGCGGGTTTTGCGGAATTACTGACGGCGTTGAATGAAATCGCGAATCCGCTCTGCGGCTTCAACGCACTCCGCCAATGGCGCAACCAACGCCAGGCGCACACGCCCGGCACCCGGATTGAAACCGTCGACTTCACGGGACAGGTACGAACCCGGCACCACCGTCACATGTTCTTCCACGAAGAGATCCCGGCAGAACGCCGCGTCGTCGCCCTTCACATTCGGCCACAAGTAGAACCCACCGTCAGGGCTTTGCACATCCAGTACCGGCTTGAGAATCGCCAGTACCGCGTCGAATTTCTCGCGGTACAGGTCGCGGTTTGCCAGCACGTGGGCTTCATCTTTCCAGGCAGCGATGCTCGCCAGTTGGGTTTGCACCGGCATCGCGCAACCGTGGTAGGTGCGGTACAGCAGGAAGGCCTTGAGGATGTCGGCGTCGCCGGCCACAAAGCCGGAGCGCAGGCCCGGCAGGTTGGAACGCTTGGACAGGCTGTGGAACACCACGCAACGCTTGAAGTCCTGGCGGCCCAGCTCGACGCAGGCACTCAACAGGCCCGGTGGCGGGGTTTGTTCGTCGAAGTACAGCTCGCTGTAGCACTCGTCGGCGGCGATCACGAAGTCATATTCGTCTGCCAGGGCGATGAGTTTTTTCAGGGGGTCGACCGGAATCAGCGCGCCGGTTGGGTTGCCTGGGGAGCACAGGAACAGGATCTGGCAGCGTTTCCAGATGTCCGGCGTCACGGCATCGAAATCCGGGTTGAAACCGTTGGCATCCAGGCACGGCAGGTAGTGCGGCTTGGCCCCGGCCAGGAACGCCGCGCCTTCGTAGATCTGGTAGAACGGGTTCGGGCTCACCACCAGGGCGTCGTCACCGCGATTGACCACGGTCTGGGTGAAAGCGAACAGCGCCTCGCGGGTGCCGTTCACCGGCAGGATGTTACGCGCCGGGTCGAGCCAACCCTTGGGTACATTGAAGCGGCGTTCGCACCAGGCGCCGATGGCCTCGCGCAGGGCCGGGATGCCGAGGGTGGTCGGGTACACCGCCATCTGGTCGAGGCTATCAGCCAGGGCCTTGGCGACGAATTCCGGGGATTTGTGCTTCGGTTCGCCGATGGACAGCGCAATCGGGCGTTTTTCCGGGTTCGGCGTGACGCTGCCGAGCAGGGCGCGCAGTTTCTCGAACGGGTAGGGCTGCAGCTGGTTCAGGGCGTTGTTCATGTAAGCCTCTATCACGGTGAACACCGACCTTGTGGGAGCTGGCTTGCCTGCGATGGCATCGCCTCGGTACACCTGAGGCACCGACGTGGCCGTATCGCCGGCAAGCCGGCTCCTACAAAAAGGGTCGTGTTCACAAAGTTAACAATTCAAATGGTCAGGCGTGTCAGTTCAACGCCGGGTTCCTGGGTCACGCTCAACTGCTGCACGATGGCTTCCTGCAAGCGCAGGCACAGCTCCGGGTCGGACAGCGGTTGGTTGTCGGCGTCGGTGATGAAGAACACGTCTTCCACGCGCTCGCCGAGGGTCGCAATCTTGGCGTTCTGCAACGACAGATCGAACTCCAGGAAAATCCCGCCGATGCGTGCCAGCAGGCCCGGGCGGTCCGGTGCGCTGAGTTCCAGCACGGTCACCGGCCGTTGGGCGTCGTTGGAGATGGTCACCTGGGGTGCAAACGCAAAGTGCTTGAGCTGGCGCGGTACCCGGCGCTGGATGATGGTCGGGTAGTCGTCAGGGTTGCGCAGGGCCTCGGTAAGGCCTTCGCGGATCTTTTTCACCCGCACCGGGTTGTCACCGATCGAGTCGCCGTCGGTGTCGAGCACGATGTAGGTGTCGAGGGTGAACTGGCTGCTGGAGGTGATGACCCGTGCGTCATGGATATTCAGGTTGAGTTGGTCCATGGCAGCCACGGTCACGGCAAAGAAGTCGTGCTGGTCCGGCGCATAGATGAAGATCTGCGTGCCGCCTTCGAATTCGCGCTGGGTGGTTTCCTTGATCAGCACCAGCGGCCCGCCATCGGCCGGTTGCTGCAGGATCGCGTCACTGTGCCAGGCCACGTCGCCGGCGGTGTGGCGCAGGAAGTAGTCATCGCCCAGTTGCGACCAGAGTTGCTCGACGTCGTCCGGGTCATTGCCGCCACGCACCAGGATGTCCAGGGCTGCGCTTTGGGTGCGACGGATCTGCTCTTCGCGGTCCACCGGGTTTTCCAGGCCACGGCGCAAGGCGCGCTTGGTCTCGGTGTACAGCTGGCGCAACAGGCTGGCGCGCCACGAGTTCCACAGCGTGGGGTTGGTGGCGTTGATGTCGGAGACGGTCAGCACGTACAGGTAGTCGAGACGGGTTTCATCGCCGACGATACCCGCGAAATCGTGGATCACCTGCGGGTCGGACAAGTCCTTGCGCTGGGCGGTGGTCGACATCACCAAGTGGTTTTGCACCAGCCAGACGATCAGGCGGCTGTCCCACAGGGGCAACTGGTGGCGCTGGCAGAACGCCTCGGCGTCGACGGCGCCGACTTCGGAGTGGTCGCCATGGCGGCCCTTGCCGATGTCGTGGTACAGGCCGGCCAGGTAGATCAGTTCGGGCTTGGGCAGCTTGGCCATGAGTTTGCTGGCCAGCGGGAATTTCTCTGACACCTGGGTGTACTGCAACTTACGCAGGTGCTTGATCAGGTTCAGGGTGTGGGCGTCCACGGTATAGATGTGGAACAGGTCGTGCTGCATCTGCCCGACGATAAAGCCGAATTCCGGCAGGTAGCGCCCGAGGATGCCGTAGCGGTTCATGCGCCGCAGGTTGCGGTGGATGCCGATCTTGCACTTGAACAGCTCGATAAACAGGCTGGTGTTGCGGATATCGTTGCGGAACTCATCGTCGATCAGGTGACGGTTTTCCCGCAGCAAACGGATGGTATCGGCGCGCACGCCCTTGATTTCCGGCTGCTGGGCCATCAGCACGAAGATCTCCAGCATGGCGAACGGGGTGCGTTTGAAGACGTTGTCGTTGCGCGCCTCGATATAGCCGTCGTGCAGTTGGAAGCGTGAGTTGATCGGCTGAGGTGGTGCTTCGTCCTCAGGAGCGAGGATCACTTCTTCGAAGTGCTGGATGATCAGGTCGCTGAGCTGGGCAATGCTCATGACCACCCGGTAGTACTGCTGCATGAAGCTTTCGATGCTGGTCTTCGCGTCTTCGCCTTCAAACCCCAACAGGGTGGCGATGGAGCGTTGGTGGTCGAACAGCAGGCGGTCTTCGGAGCGCCCGGCGAGCATGTGCAAGGCGTAGCGCACTTTCCACAGAAACTCCTGGGAGGCGGCCAGCAGGGCGTTTTCGCTTTCCACCAGGAAGCCTTCGCCCGCCAGGGCACGCAGGTTCAGGGTGCCGTACTGGCGACGGGCAACCCACAAAATCGTCTGGATATCCCGCAGGCCACCGGGCGAGCCTTTGACGTTGGGTTCCAGGTTGTATTCGGTGTCGTTGTATTTGTGGTGCCGGGCCTTCTGCTCGGCGCGTTTGGCCAGGAAGAAGTCCTTGCTCGGCCACATGTGCGCGGTGCTGGTGACTTCGAGCATGCGCTGGCGCAGGCGTTCGGGGCCAGCGATGGTGCGGCTTTCCATCAGGTTGGTGATGACGGTCAGGTCGGCGCGGGCTTCTTCGGTGCATTCGTCCACCGAGCGCACGCTCTGGCCAACTTCCAGGCCGATGTCCCACAGCAACGTGAGAAAGCGCTCGATGGAATCGCGAAAGATCTCATGGTCAGCGCTGTCCAGCAGGATCAGCAGGTCGATGTCGGAGTAGGGGTGCAGTTCGCCGCGCCCGTAACCGCCGACGGCCACCAGGGCGATGTCGGCGTCTTCGCTCCAGCTGAACTGCTCCCAAGCCTTTTGCAGGATGTTATCGACGAACCAGGCGCGGTCCTCAATCAGCCTGCGGATGTCCCGGCCACTGCGAAAGCGCTCATCGAGCACCTCGCGGGCCTGGCGGATAGCCTTCTTGAAGGCGGCGATGGGGCTTGCCTTCAACGCCAGTTCGGCCTGGAACTGGCCACGGTCGAAGAGTTCGGGATCCACCTGGGGCATCGATCGGTTTTCCTTTCTATCTATCAGTCAGTCACAACACAGTGGGGGAAAACCTAAGCAAGCTTTACGCCGAAGCCGCACCCGACGTGCGCGGGATCGTGTCGTCGGCGCGCAGGGTGAAGATTTCGTAGCCGGTTTCGGTGACCAGCAGGGTGTGTTCCCATTGGGCCGAGAGCTTGCGGTCCTTGGTGATGGCGGTCCAGCCGTCGCCCAGCACCTTGGTGTCGGCCTTGCCCTGGTTGATCATGGGCTCGATGGTGAAGGTCATGCCTGCTTTCAGCTCCATGCCGGTGCCGGCGCGGCCGTAGTGCAGGATCTGTGGCTCTTCGTGGAACACGGTGCCGATGCCGTGGCCGCAGAACTCGCGCACCACCGAGAAGCCGTTCTTTTCCGCGTGCTTCTGGATCACTTCACCGATGTCGCCCAGGCGGCAGCCGGGTTTGACGATTTCGATGGCCTTGTACATGCATTCCTGGGTCACCTGGGACAGGCGCTCGGCCCAGACCGGCACAGTGCCGACGTGGAACATGCGGCTGGTGTCGCCGAAGTAGCGGTCCTTGATCACGGTGACGTCGATGTTCAGGGTGTCGCCGTCCTTCAGGGGTTTGTCGCCCGGGATCCCGTGGCAGACCACGTGGTTGACCGAGGTGCAGATCGACTTGGGGAAACCCTTGTAGTTCAGTGGGGCAGGGATGGCCTTTTGCACATTGACTATATAGTCGTGGCAGATCTGGTTCAGGGTGTCAGTGGTGACGCCGGGCTTGACGTGTTCGGCGATCATTTCCAGCACGTCGGCAGCCAGTTTGCCGGCGATGCGCATGCCGGCGATGTCTTCGGCGGTTTTCAAACTTACGGTCATACAGGCTCTCTCTAGCGCGACGCGCTGAAATCAATACGGTTTACGGGCGTGCGACAAAAGGTTACAGAATTCGCACAAGCCACAAAAAACGCGATTCTAACAGACGATGGCGTCAAATCATGAGCCTCTGATAATCGCTTCTCTCTATAAGGTAGGGGGTTGTGGGCTCTATTCAAGGGCTTGCGTGAAAGCGGTCGACGGCAGATGTGATTGCGGGTTTCGTTTTCGTCGATGCTGTGGTATAAAATGCGCCGCTTTCCGGGGATACCCCGCAAAGCTTAAATCCACACACGTGTCGACACGATGACCTGGGTGCCGGAGGCCTTGATGCCGCTGGTTGGTCATTGGGATACGTGGAGGCCAAACCCGACTTATTAAGGAACTATCATGTCCCAAGTCAACATGCGCGATATGCTGAAGGCCGGTGTGCACTTCGGTCACCAGACCCGTTACTGGAACCCGAAAATGGGTAAATACATTTTCGGCGCGCGTAACAAGATCCACATCATCAACCTTGAAAAAACCCTGCCAATGTTCAACGAAGCTCTGACTTTCGTAGAGCGTCTGGCCCAGGGCAAAAACAAGATTCTGTTCGTCGGCACCAAGCGTTCCGCTGGCAAGATCGTTGCTGAAGAAGCAGCACGTTGCGGTTCGCCGTACGTCGATCACCGCTGGTTGGGCGGCATGCTGACCAACTTCAAAACCATCCGTGCTTCCATCAAGCGTCTGCGTGACCTTGAAGTACAAGCCGAAGACGGTACTTTCGCCAAGCTGACCAAGAAAGAAGCGCTGATGCGCTCCCGTGACCTGGAAAAGCTCGATCGTTCCCTGGGTGGTATCAAGGACATGGGCGGTCTGCCTGACGCACTGTTCGTTATCGACGTTGATCACGAGCGCATCGCGATCACCGAAGCCAACAAGCTGGGCATCCCTGTTATCGGCGTAGTCGATACCAACAGCAGCCCGGAAGGCGTTGACTACATCATCCCAGGCAACGATGACGCAATCCGCGCTATCCAGCTGTACATGGGTTCGATGGCTGACGCTGTAATCCGTGGTCGTAACCACGTTGCTGGTGGTACCGAGCAGTTCGTTGAAGAAGCTCCGGTAGCTGCCGCTGAGTAATAGCGCCCTGGCGTTGACTCAGTAAGCAAAAAGGGGGCTTGGCCCCCTTTTTGCCACCTCGAAAACCATTTGTCGGCGCTCACTTGTGACAGCGCAACCTAGCGACTGTAACGTGCAGCAGCCTACAAGGGTGATTCGGGAAGAATTGATCGCCCGTTTGATCGGGTGGAATGGTTGAAAACCTATCCAAGAGGATTTTGAAATGGCAGAGATTACTGCAGCGTTGGTTAAAGAACTGCGTGAGCGTACTGGCGAAGGCATGATGGATTGCAAAAAGGCCTTGACCAAGGCCGGCGGCGACATCGAAAAAGCCATCGACGACATGCGTGCTTCGGGCGCCATCAAGGCTGCCAAGAAAGCCGGCAACGTCGCTGCTGAAGGCGCTATCGCTCTGAAAGAAGACGGTAAATCCGCTGTTCTGCTGGAAGTGAACTCGCAGACCGACTTCCTGGCTCTGCAGGACGACTTCAAGGCATTCGTAGCTGCCAGCGTTGAAAAAGCATTCGCTGACAAGCTGACTGCTGTTGAGCCTCTGATCGAAGCTCAAGAAGCTGCTCGCCTGGTACTGGTCGGCAAGGTTGGCGAAAACGTCAACATCCGTCGCCTGGTCCGAGTTGAAGGTGACGTGGTTGGTGGTTACCTGCACGGCAACAAGATCGGTGTAGCGGTTGTTCTGAAAGGCGGCGACGTAGAGCTGGCCAAAGACATCGCTATGCACGTTGCTGCAAGCAACCCTGAGTTCCTGCTGCCTTCGGAAGTTTCGGCCGAAGCGATCGAGCGTGAAAAAGCTGTATTCCTGCAGCTGAACGAAGAAAAAATCAAAGGCAAGCCAGAAAACATTGTTGAGAACATGGTCAAAGGCCGTATCAGCAAGTTCCTGGCTGAAGCAAGCCTGGTTGAGCAGGCGTTCGTCAAGAACCCTGAAATCAAGGTTGGCGACCTGGCCAAGAAAGCCGGTGCTGAAATCGTTTCCTTCACCTACTTCAAAGTAGGCGAAGGCATCGAGAAGCCGGTCGACAACTTCGCTGAAGAAGTTGCTGCCCAGCTGGCTGCCGCCAAGCAATAAGACAGTTTTAAACTGTCGCCCGAAAGAGGCTGCCCGCTCACGCGCGCAGCCTCTTTTCAAATGGGAAGGCCGATTTTATTTGGCTTCCCCTCGGAACTGGCTTACAAAGCCGTGTTCCGATGGCGCTGTGATAGCGTCCAGCTAGAGTGAACGCAAGCCGTAAACGGCTCGCCAAGAATTTTTAAAAAATACGCCGCAGGAGAGATTCGCAATGGCTCAGCAGGGCAGTGGTTATCAGGCTCGCTATAAACGCATTCTACTCAAGCTTAGCGGCGAGGCCCTGATGGGCTCGGAAGAGTTCGGGATCGATCCCAAGGTGCTCGACCGCATGGCGCTGGAAGTCGGCCAACTGGTCGGTATCGGCGTGCAAGTCGGCCTGGTGATCGGCGGTGGCAACCTGTTCCGCGGTGCGGCACTGAGTGCGGCCGGCATGGATCGGGTCACGGGCGACCACATGGGCATGCTGGCCACTGTGATGAACGCCCTGGCCATGCGCGACGCCCTGGAGCGCGCCAATATCTCGGCCATCGTGATGTCGGCTATTTCCATGGTCGGCGTGACCGATCACTATGATCGTCGTAAAGCCATGCGCCACCTGAACTCCAAGGAAGTGGTGATCTTTGCCGCTGGCACGGGTAACCCGTTCTTCACCACCGATTCGGCTGCCTGCCTGCGTGCCATCGAGATCGATGCCGATGTGGTGCTCAAGGCCACCAAGGTGGATGGTGTGTACACCGCAGACCCATTCAAAGACCCGCATGCCGAGAAGTTCGATCATCTGACCTACGATGAAGTACTGGATCGCAAGCTGGGCGTGATGGACCTGACGGCTATTTGCCTGTGCCGCGACCACAAGATGCCGCTGCGCGTATTTAACATGAACAAGCCCGGCGCCCTGCTGAATATCGTACACGGCGGCGCGGAAGGGACTCTGATCGAGGAAGGCCAACAATGATCAACGAAATCAAGAAAGACGCCCAAGCGCGTATGCAGAAATCCCTGGAGTCTCTGAGCCACGCATTCGGCCAGATTCGTACCGGCAAGGCGCACCCGAGCATCCTGGGCAGCGTGATGGTGCCTTACTACGGCGCTGACACCCCGCTGAGCGGCGTGGCCAACGTCACCGTGAAAGACTCGCGTACCCTGCAGGTCGTGGCATTCGAGCGCAACATGCTCGCCGCGGTCGACAAGGCAATCCAGAGCGCCGGCCTGAACCTCAACCCGACCAACCTGGGTGAGTTGCTGCTGATCTCCATGCCAGCCCTGACCGAGGAAACCCGCAAGGGCTTCACCAAGCAGGCGCGCAGCGCAGCAGAAGATGCCCGTGTTGCCGTGCGCAACATCCGTCGCGATGCCTTGGGTGACCTGAAGAAGCTGGTCAAGGACAAGGAAATCAGCGAAGACGAAGAGCGTCGTGCGGTTGCCGATATCGACAAGCTGACCAAAGATGCCGAGGCCCAGATCACCAAGGCCACGGAAGAAAAAGAAAAGGACCTGATGGCCGTATAAGGGGTCAGGACGCCTTCATGGAAAAGACCAAGCAGACTGTACCCTCTGTGGTGCCGCGCCATGTCGCGATCATCATGGATGGGAATAATCGCTGGGCGAAGAAACGCTTTATGCCGGGTGTAGCCGGGCATAAAGCGGGTGTCGATGCGGTGCGGGCTGTGATTGAGGTGTGCGCCGAAGCCAAGGTCGAAGTGCTGACCTTGTTCGCCTTCTCCAGTGAAAACTGGCAGCGCCCTGCCGAAGAAGTCAGTGCCTTGATGGACCTGTTCTTCAAGGCCCTGCGTCGTGAGGCCAAACGCCTCAACGACAACAACATCAGCCTGCGCATCATTGGTGATCGCTCGCGGTTTCACCCGGAGCTGCAGGCAGCCATGCGCGAGGCGGAAGCTATCACGGCCGGCGCCAACCGTTTTGTGCTGCAGATTGCCGCCAACTACGGCGGTCAGTGGGATATCGCGCAAGCGGCGCAACGCCTTGCCCGCGAAGTGCAGGCCGGTCATCTGCGGCCGGACGACATTACGCCCGAACTGCTGCAAACCTGCCTGGTCACCGGTGACCTGCCGTTGCCGGACCTGTGCATCCGTACCGGTGGTGAGCACCGCATCAGCAATTTCCTGCTGTGGCAGCTGGCTTATACCGAGCTGTACTTCTCCGACCTGTTCTGGCCGGACTTCAAACACGATGCCATGCGCAATGCGCTGGCCGATTTCGCTTCCCGTCAGCGTCGCTTCGGTAAAACGAGCGAGCAGATCGAAGCTGGAGCCCGGGTTTAAATGCTTAAACAACGAATCATCACTGCACTGATCCTGCTGCCGATCGCCCTGTGCGGGTTCTTCCTGCTCGATGGTTCCGGCTTTGCGCTGTTCATCGGCCTGGTCGTGACCCTGGGCGCCTGGGAATGGGCGCGCCTGGCGGGTTTCAATGCGCAATTGCCGCGCGTGGTGTACGCCGCCGTGGTCGCGGTGCTGCTGTTTCTGATGCATACCCTGTCGAGCATCGTCGTGCCTTGGGTGTTGGGGGCGGCTGTGTTGTGGTGGGCGCTTGCGACCTTCCTGGTGTTGACGTTTCCGCGCACCAGCGGTCACTGGTCCAGCGTTGCCAGCAAGCTGGTGATTGGTTTGTTGATTCTGCTGCCGGCCTGGCAAGGGTTGGTGGAAATCAAGAATTCGCCCATGGGCAACTGGCTGATCATGGCGGTAATGGTCTTGGTGTGGGGCGCTGATATCGGCGCGTACTTCTCAGGTCGGGCCTTCGGCAAGCGCAAGCTGGCGCCGGCTGTCAGCCCGGGCAAGAGCTGGGAGGGGGTGTACGGCGGTCTGGCATTGACCCTGGTCATCACGCTGGTGGTTGGTGTTGTACGCGATTGGTCAGCCAAGGAGATCTTCCTGGCGCTGTTGGGTACCACTGTCGTCGTGTTTATCTCCGTAGTCGGCGACCTCACTGAAAGCATGTTCAAGCGCCAGGCCGGGATCAAGGACAGCAGCAACCTGCTGCCAGGTCACGGTGGTGTGCTGGACCGTATCGACAGCCTGACTGCTGCGATTCCTATCTTCGCCGTACTGTTGTGGATGACCGCTTCGTGAGCCGCCTGCAGCAAGTGACCGTGCTGGGTGCGACCGGCTCGGTAGGGTTGAGCACCCTGGATGTGATCGCGCGTCACCCGGACCGTTATCAAGTTTTCGCCTTGACCGGGTTTACCCGCCTGAATGAGCTGCTGGCCTTGTGCGTGCGCCACGCGCCGCGTTTTGCTGTAGTGCCTGAGGCGGCGGCAGCCCGTGGCTTGCAGGAAGACCTGCGGGCAGCCGGTCTTGCCACTCAAGTGTTGGTGGGCGAGGAGGGACTTTGCCAGGTTTCGGCAGATGCCGAGGTCGATACCGTCGTGGCAGCCATCGTTGGTGCTGCGGGCCTGCGTCCGACGCTCGCGGCTGTTGATGCGGGCAAGAAGATCCTGCTGGCCAATAAAGAAGCGCTGGTGATGTCCGGCGCACTCTTCATGCAGGCGGTGCGCAAGAGCGGCGCCGTATTGCTGCCTCTCGACAGTGAGCACAATGCGATCTTCCAGTGCATGCCGGGGGATTTTTCCCGTGGTCTGAGCCAGGTCGGTGTGCGTCGCATTCTGCTGACCGCTTCGGGTGGCCCGTTCCGTCAGACGCCGTCGGCGGAGCTGGAGCATGTCTCTCCTGACCAGGCTTGTGCTCATCCGAACTGGTCTATGGGGCGCAAAATCTCCGTAGACTCAGCCAGCATGATGAACAAGGGCCTGGAGTTGATCGAAGCCTGCTGGCTGTTCGATGCCCGGCCGGATCAGGTTGAGGTGGTGATTCACCCACAAAGTGTGATTCATTCCCTGGTCGACTATGTGGACGGTTCGGTATTGGCGCAGTTGGGCAACCCCGACATGCGCACACCGATCGCCAATGCCCTGGCGTGGCCTGAGCGGATCGATTCCGGGGTCGCGCCTCTGGATCTGTTTGCCATCGCCCGCCTGGACTTCGAGGCGCCGGACGAGCAGCGCTTCCCTTGTCTGCGCCTGGCGCGACAAGCGGCCGAGGCCGGCAACAGTGCGCCGGCCATGCTCAATGCGGCTAACGAAGTGGCGGTGGCGGCGTTTCTTGATGGGCGCATCCGCTTTCCGCAGATCGCGAGTATCATCGAGGACGTGCTGAGCCTTGAGCCTGTGGTCGCGGTGAATGACCTGGGCGCGGTGTTCGAGGCGGATGCAAAGGCTCGAGCGCTGGCCGGGCAATGGCTGAACCGCAATGCGCGTTAGTCTGTCGGCGCAGTAGGCCTTCGGGCACTGGATTGGAATGCGGAGAAATTAGATGAGTGCGCTCTACATGATTGTCGGCACCCTGGTTGCTCTGGGTGTGTTGGTTACCTTCCACGAATTCGGCCACTTTTGGGTGGCGCGTCGTTGCGGCGTCAAGGTATTGCGCTTTTCCGTCGGTTTCGGCATGCCGCTGGTACGCTGGCACGACCGCCATGGCACCGAGTTCGTCATTGCGGCTATTCCGCTCGGCGGCTACGTCAAGATGCTCGATGAGCGTGAAGGCGAAGTGCCGGCTGATCAACTTGACCAGTCCTTCAATCGCAAGACCGTTCGTCAGCGCATTGCCATTGTTGCCGCGGGCCCGATTGCCAACTTCCTGTTGGCGATGGTGTTCTTCTGGGTCTTGGCCATGCTGGGCAGCCAGCAGGTGCGTCCGGTTATCGGTGCGGTCGAGGCAGATAGCATGGCGGCCAAGGCCGGCCTGGCTGCTGGGCAAGAAATTGTTTCCATTGATGGCGAACCCACCACCGGTTGGGGCGCGGTCAACCTGCAGTTGGTTCGTCGCCTGGGCGAAAGCGGTACCGTTAATGTGGTGGTGCGCGAACAAGATTCCACCACTGAAACGCCACGTGAGCTGGCCCTCGATCATTGGCTCAAGGGTGCCGATGAGCCGGACCCGATCAAATCCCTGGGTATTCGCCCGTGGCGCCCTGCGTTGCCGCCAGTACTTGCCGAGCTGGACCCGAAAGGTCCGGCCCAGGCTGCCGGCCTGAAAACCGGTGATCGCCTGCTGGCGCTCGATGGTCAGTCGGTGGGTGACTGGCAGCAGGTGGTCGATCTGGTGCGTGTACGCCCTGATACCAAAATTGTGCTGAAAGTTGAGCGCGATGGTGCTCAAATCGACGTCCCTGTGACCTTGTCGGCGCGGGGCGAAGCCAAGGCGGCCGGGGGCTACCTGGGTGCTGGCGTCAAGGGCGTAGAGTGGCCGCCGTCGATGGTGCGCGAGGTCAGCTTCGGGCCTTTGGCAGCGATTGGCGAGGGTGCGAAACGCACTTGGACCATGAGTGTACTGACCCTCGAATCCCTCAAGAAAATGTTGTTCGGCGAGCTCTCGGTAAAAAACTTGAGTGGACCGATAACCATTGCTAAAGTGGCGGGCGCTTCTGCCCAGTCGGGTGTCGCAGATTTCCTGAATTTCCTGGCTTATCTGAGTATTAGCCTGGGGGTTTTGAATTTGCTGCCCATTCCAGTATTGGATGGGGGGCATCTGTTGTTTTATCTGGTCGAGTGGGTGCGTGGTCGCCCCTTGTCGGATCGGGTGCAGGGTTGGGGGATACAGATCGGTATCAGTTTGGTGGTCGGGGTGATGTTGTTAGCTCTGGTCAACGATCTGGGACGACTGTAACGCTTCGCTGAATTGCGAATCTGCCGCATTTTGCGGCAGTTTGTTTATTGCCAGTTGGAATAAGAAAGGACTTCATGAAACGTCTGCTGCTAACTGCGGTTCTCACCGTATTGATGATCGCCGAAGTTCACGCCGAGTCCTTCACTATCTCCGATATTCGCGTCAACGGCCTCCAGCGGGTTTCCGCAGGTAGCGTCTTTGGTGCCTTGCCGTTGAACGTCGGGGAACAGGCTGATGACCGTCGCCTGGTGGAATCCACTCGTGCGCTGTTCAAAACCGGGTTCTTTCAAGATATCCAACTGGGTCGCGAAGGCAACGTCCTGGTCATCACCGTCGTCGAGCGACCTTCCGTCGCCAGTATCGAGATCGAGGGTAACAAGGCGATCTCTACTGAAGACCTGATGAAGGGCCTCAAGCAATCCGGCCTGGCCGAAGGCGAGATCTTCCAGCGCGCCACACTCGAGGGTGTGCGTAACGAACTGCAACGCCAGTACGTTGCCCAGGGCCGCTATTCCGCGACCGTGGAAACGGAAGTGATCCCGCAGCCTCGTAACCGTGTCGGCCTGAAGGTCAACATCAACGAAGGCACCGTGGCCGCCATTCAGCACATCAACGTGGTGGGCAACACCAAGTTCTCTGATGACGACCTGATCGACCTGTTCGAACTCAAGACCACCAACTGGTTGTCGTTCTTCAAGAACGATGACAAGTACGCCCGTGAAAAGCTGTCCGGTGACCTGGAGCGCCTGCGTTCCTACTACCTGGACCGTGGCTATATCAACATGGATATCGCTTCGACCCAGGTGTCCATCACTCCGGACAAAAAGCACGTCTACATCACAGTCAACGTCAACGAAGGTGAGAAGTACACCGTTCGTGATGTGAAGCTCAGCGGTGACCTGAAAGTCCCTGAAGACCAGGTCAAGGCCCTGCTGCTGGTGCAGAAGAACCAAGTGTTCTCGCGCAAGCTGATGACCACCACTTCCGAACTGATCACCCGCCGCCTCGGTAACGAAGGCTACACCTTCGCCAACGTCAACGGCGTACCGACCCCGCATGATGATGACCACACCGTGGACATCACCTTCGTTGTCGATCCAGGCAAGCGTGCCTACGTGAACCGTATCAACTTCCGTGGCAACACCAAGTCTGCGGACGAAGTGCTGCGCCGTGAAATGCGCCAGATGGAAGGTGGCTGGGCGTCGACTTACCTGATCGACCAGTCCAAGACCCGTCTTGAGCGCCTGGGCTTCTTCAAGGAAGTCAACGTTGAGACCCCGGCTGTACCGGGTGTGGATGACCAGGTTGACGTGAACTACGCCGTAGAAGAGCAAGCGTCGGGTTCGATCACCGCCAGCGTCGGCTTTGCACAGAGTGCCGGCCTGATCCTCGGTGGTTCGATTACCCAGAACAACTTCCTCGGTACCGGTAATAAGGTTTCCATCGGCCTGACCCGAAGCGAATACCAGAGCCGCTATAACTTCGGTTATGTCGACCCCTACTGGACTGCTGACGGTGTGAGCCTGGGCTACAACGCCTTCTATCGCACCACCGACTACAAAGACCTCGACGTTGACGTTGCAAGCTATGCGATCGACAGCCTGGGTGCCGGTGTCAACATCGGTTATCCGATCAGCGAAACCTCGCGTTTGACGTTCGGCCTGACCGCGCAACAGGATGAGATCAAGACTGGTGTGTACACCGTGGACGAGATCTTCAACTTCGTGCGTACCGAAGGTGACAAGTTCCTGAACTTCAAGGCATCGGCCGGTTGGTCCGAGTCGACCCTGAACAAAGGCGTACTGGCGACCCGTGGCCACTCCCAGAGCCTGACTTTGGAAGCCACCACGCCGGGCAGCGACCTGTCGTTCTTCAAGCTCGACTACCGTGGCCAGTTGTTCCAGCCACTGAGCGATAACTACACCATGCGCCTGCACACCGAATTGGGTTATGGCGATGGTTATGGTTCGACTCATGGTCTACCGTTCTACGAGAACTACTACGCAGGTGGCTTTAACTCTGTACGTGGTTTCAAGGACAGCACCCTCGGCCCGCGTGGTACTCCGAGCCGTGGTGTTGGCGTAACCGGCAACAATGGCACAGTGGCTGACTCGGACAACGACCCGCTGCCGTTCGGTGGCAACGTGTTGATCCAGGGTGGTGCGGAAATTCTGTTCCCGCTGCCATTCGTCAAGGATCAGCGTTCGCTGCGGACCTCGGTATTCTGGGACGTGGGTAACGTGTTCGACTCCAAGTGCGACCAGATCACCAACCCGAGTGGCGTGAAGTCTCAGACTCAGTGCAACGATATCAGTCTGAGTAACCTCGCCAGTTCCGTGGGTGTGGGTGTGACGTGGGTGACTGCGCTCGGCCCGTTGAGCTTTGCTCTGGCCATGCCGATCAAGAAACCGGATAACGCTGAAACCCAGATTTTCCAATTCTCCCTCGGCCAGACGTTCTAAGCGTCTGACCCAAGATAACGACAACGGATTCTGTAGGAGTACATCGTGCGTAAGTTGACTCAATTGGTTCTGCTGGCAACTGTGCTGGTAACCACCCCGGCCTTCGCCGAAATGAAAATCGCCGTCCTGAACTATCAGATGGCTCTGCTGGAGTCGGACGCGGCCAAGAAATACGCCGTGGATGCCGAGAAGAAGTTCGGTCCGCAACTGACCAAGCTCAAGACGCTGGAAAGCAGCGCCAAGGGTATCCAGGATCGTCTGGTTGCCGGTGGTGACAAGATGCAGCAAGGCGAGCGCGAGCGTCTGGAGCTTGAGTTCAAGCAAAAGGCCCGTGACTATCAGTTCCAGTCCAAAGAGCTGAACGAAGCCAAGGCTGTTGCCGACCGTGAAATGCTGAAACAGCTGAAGCCGAAACTCGACAGTGCTGTGGAAGAAGTCATCAAGAAAGGTGCCTTTGACCTGGTGTTCGAGCGTGGCGCTGTGATCGACGTCAAGCCTCAATACGACATCACCCGTCAGGTGATCGAGCGCATGAACCAGCTGAAGTAAGCCATGACCGCGACTATCAAGCTCGGCGAGTTGGCCGAGTTCCTGGGGGCCACCTTGCGTGGCTCCAAGGAGAAAGAAATCACTGGGCTAGCCACCTTGCAGGAGGCTGGCCCAGCTCAGTTGAGCTTCCTCGCAAATCCTCAATACCGTAAATACCTGGTTGATAGCCAAGCCGCAGCCGTGTTGCTGAAGGCCGCCGACGCCGAAGGGTTTACGGGGGATGCATTGGTGGTAGCTGACCCGTACCTGGCTTATGCACGGGCGTCGCACCTGTTCGATCCAAAACCCAAGGCCGCAGCCGGGATTCATCCGTCTGCGGTGATCGCCGATGATGCCCAGGTTGATCCTGCGGCAAGCATTGGCGCCTTTGCGGTGATCGAAAGTGGCGCGCGCATTGCGGCCGGGGTAACGGTGGGTGCGCATTGCTTTATCGGCGCCCGCTGCACCATTGGTGCCGATGGCTGGTTGGCGCCCCGTGTGACCCTGTATCACGATGTACGTATCGGTGAGCGCGTGGTCATCCAGTCGGGTGCTGTGATCGGTGGCGAGGGCTTCGGCTTCGCCAATTCGAAAGGCATTTGGAACAAGATCGCCCAGGTGGGCGGTGTATTGATCGGCGATGACGTGGAAATCGGCGTCAACACCGCTGTCGATCGCGGGGCCCTGGCCGATACCGTGCTGGGCAATGGCGTGAAGCTCGACAACCAGATTCAGATCGCCCACAACGTACAGGTCGGCGATCACACCGCCATGGCCGCGTGCGTAGGTATTTCCGGCAGCACCAAGATCGGCAAGCATTGCATGCTCGCCGGTGGCGTTGGGCTGGTGGGGCATATCGAAGTGTGCGACAACGTTTTCATTACCGGCATGACCATGGTCACCCACTCGATTACCGAGCCCGGGGCCTACTCATCCGGAACCGCCATGCAGCCCGCCGCTGAATGGCGCAAGAGTGCAGCGCGCTTGAGGCAGCTCGACGACATGGCTCGACGTCTCAAACAGCTGGAAAAGCGTGTTGGAGACGTGACCCCTGGCGGTAATGCTTCATCAGAAGGCTGATACCATTTCCATATCAAGTGTGCACAGCCGCTAGACTGCCTCCTTGATTTGCTAGCGGGGCGTGCTTTAGTTCGCCCGCCCCCAATCTTTATTACAGGCTTCCCCCCGAAATGATGGACATCAACGAGATTCGCGAATACCTGCCTCACCGTTACCCGTTCCTGCTGGTGGACCGCGTAGTGGACCTCAATGTCGAGGAAAAGCGCATTCGTGCCTACAAGAATGTCAGCATCAACGAACCGTTCTTCAATGGTCACTTTCCTGCGCATCCAATCATGCCAGGCGTGCTGATCATCGAAGCGATGGCCCAGGCTGCCGGTATCCTTGGTTTCAAAATGCTCGACCTCAAGCCTGCCGACGGCACGCTTTACTATTTCGTGGGCTCCGACAAGCTGCGTTTCCGCAACCCGGTCACGCCGGGTGACCAGTTGATCCTGGAAGCCAAGTTCATCAGCTGCAAGCGCCAGATCTGGAAGTTCGAGTGCCAGGCCTCGGTCGACGGCAAGCCAGTGTGCTCCGCTGAGATCATCTGCGCGGAACGCAAACTATGAGTTTGATTGACCCTCGCGCAATCATCGATCCGTCGGCCGTACTGGCCGCCGACGTTGAGGTCGGCCCTTGGTCGATCATCGGCGCAGGTGTGGAAATCGGCGAGGGGACAGTCATCGGGCCGCACGTGATCCTCAAAGGTCCGACCCGCATTGGCAAACACAATCGCATCTACCAGTTCTCCTCGGTAGGCGAAGACACCCCGGACATGAAGTACAAGGGTGAAGAAACACGCCTGGTAATCGGTGATCACAACATCATCCGTGAAGGCGTGACCATTCACCGTGGCACCGTGCAGGATCGTGCCGAGACCACGCTGGGCGACCACAACCTGGTCATGGCCTATGCGCACATCGGCCACGACAGCGTGATCGGCAACCACTGCATCCTGGTCAACAACACCGCCCTGGCGGGCCATGTGCACGTTGATGATTGGGCGATCCTGTCCGGTTTCACCCTGGTGCATCAGTACTGCCATATCGGCGCCCACAGCTTTTCCGGCATGGGCACCGCCATCGGCAAGGATGTGCCGGCGTTTGTCACGGTATTCGGCAACCCGGCTGAAGCGCGCAGCATGAACTTCGAAGGCATGCGCCGTCGTGGTTTCAGCGAAGATGCGATTCACGCCCTGCGTCGTGCCTACAAGGTGGTCTACCGCCAGGGGCTGACTGTTGACCAGGCGTTGGCCGAACTGGCCGAGCCGGCAGCACAGTTCCCGGAAGTCGCCGTGTTCCGCGACTCGATCCAGGCGTCGACTCGCGGCATCACCCGCTGATCATGGCCAATCTGCGTATCGCGTTGGTGGCCGGAGAAGCTTCCGGCGATATTCTGGGTGCAGGTTTGATGCGGGCCCTCAAGGCCCAGCATCCTGCGGTGGAGTTCATTGGCGTGGGTGGCCCGCTGATGGAGGCCGAAGGCCTCACTTCCTACTTTCCCATGGAGCGTTTGTCGGTCATGGGGTTGGTGGAAGTGCTGGGCCGGCTGCGTGAGCTGCTCGCCCGCCGCAAGCTGCTGATCCAGACGCTCATCGAAGAAAAGCCCGACGTCTTTATCGGAATCGACGCGCCGGACTTCACTCTTAATATCGAACTCAAGTTGCGTCAGGCCGGGATCAAGACCGTGCATTACGTCAGTCCGTCAGTGTGGGCGTGGCGGCAGAAGCGCGTGCTGAAGATCCGTGAAGGCTGCGACCTGATGCTGACCCTGCTGCCGTTTGAGGCCAGGTTCTACGAAGAAAAGGGCGTACCGGTGCGGTTTGTTGGCCACACCCTGGCCGACGCCATTCCGCTGCAAGCCGACCGCGTGGCTGCCCGTGCCGAGTTGGGTTTGCCTGACGGCCCGTTGGTCGCATTGATGCCGGGCAGTCGCGGCGGTGAAGTCGGTCGGCTGGGGGCGCTGTTTTTTGATGCTGCCGAGCGTTTGATGGCCTTGAAGCCCGGGGTACGTTTTGTGCTGCCGTGCGCCAGCCCGCAACGCCGGGCACAGATCGAAACACTGCTGGAAGGCCGCAACCTGCCGTTGACCTTGCTCGACGGTCAGTCGCACCTGGCGTTGGCGGCCTGCGATGCGGTGTTGATCGCCTCCGGTACCGCCACCCTGGAAGCCTTGCTGTACAAGCGCCCGATGGTCGTGGCCTATCGTCTGGCGCCGCTGACCTACTGGATTCTCAAGCGCATGGTCAAAAGCCCTTACATCTCCTTGCCCAACCTGCTGGCCCAGCGCCTGCTGGTGCCGGAGTTGTTACAGGACGATGCGACGCCGCAAGCCCTGGCGCAAACCCTCTTCCCGCTGATCGAGGGTGGCGAAGAGCAAACCCGTGGCTTTGACGAGATTCACCGCACCCTTCGCCGTGATGCGTCGAACCAGGCGGCGGATGCCGTGCTGACCTTGATCGGCCACAAACAGGAAGCCCTATGACGACGCAAATGGGTCTGGATTTCAGTCTGGTTGCCGAAGCCCATGAATTGGTGGCCGGCGTTGACGAAGTAGGGCGCGGCCCGTTGTGCGGTGCTGTCGTCACGGCCGCGGTGATTCTTGATCCGAACCGCCCGATCCTCGGTCTCAACGACTCGAAAAAGCTCACTGAGGCCCGCCGCGAAAAGCTTTTCGACGAGATCTGCGAGAAAGCCCTGAGCTGGCATATCGCCCGAGCCGAGGTCGAGGAAATCGACGAGTTGAACATCCTCCATGCCACCATGCTCGCGATGCAGCGCGCGGTGGAAGGCCTGCACGTCACGCCAAAACTGGCGATGATCGACGGCAACCGTTGCCCCAAGCTGGCCATGCCAGCTGAAGCGGTGGTGAAGGGGGACAGTAAGGTGCCAGCCATTGCCGCCGCCTCGATCCTGGCCAAGGTCAGCCGTGACCGTGAAATGGCGGCTTTCGAATTGATCTACCCCGGCTACGGCATGGGTGGGCATAAAGGCTACCCGACGCCCGTTCATCTGGAAGCCCTGGCTCGCCTGGGGCCCACGCCGATCCACCGCCGCTCGTTCGCCCCGGTGCGCCAGGCTTACGAGGCGCGGGAGAGCCTCAGCGAGGTTTAGTCGCGAGGCTGATGTTTTTGCCAAGGCCCGGTACAATCCGGGCCTTGTTGTTTTCCACGTATAAGAGATCACTATGCCGGCTTCATTCGTTCACCTACGCCTGCACACTGAATACTCCCTGGTCGACGGCCTGGTACGGATCAAACCGCTGGTCAAAACCCTGGTGGGCATGAACATGCCTGCGGTCGCGGTGACCGATCAGAACAATATGTGTTCCCTGGTCAAGTTCTACAAGAACGCCATGGGCGCTGGCATCAAGCCGATCTGCGGCGCCGACTTGTGGCTCTCCAACAAAGACCCGGATAACCCCTTGAGCCGCATTAGCCTGCTGGCGATGAATGGCGTGGGTTACCGCAACCTCACCGAGCTGATTTCCCGCGGCTTTATCGACGGCCAGCGCAATGGCTCGATCATCATCGAGCGCGAGTGGGTCGCCGAGGCCAGCGAAGGCCTGATCATGCTGTCGGCCGCTAAAGAGGGTGAGATCGGTATCGCGCTGCTGGGCGGCAATCCCCAGGAAGCCGAAGTGCTGGCCAGCGAGTGGATGCAGGTCTTCCCCGACCGTTTCTACCTGGAAGTCCAGCGCACCAACCGCCCCAACGATGAAGAGCACCTGCACGCAGCTGTGGCTCTGGCCGACAAGCTGGGCGCGCCACTGGTGGCCACCAACGACGTGCGCTTTATCAAGAAGGAAGACTTCGAGGCCCACGAAACTCGCGTGTGTATCGGCGAAGGCCGGGCCCTGGATGACCCGCGTCGTTCGAAGAATTACAGCGAAGAGCAGTACCTCAAAAGCGCCGATGAAATGGCCGAGCTGTTCAGCGACCTGCCCGAGGCGCTGGAAAACTCCGTCGAAATCGCCAAACGCTGCAATATCGAAGTGAAGCTGGGCAAGCACTTCCTGCCCAACTTCCCGATTCCCGATGGCATGACCATCGATGAGTATTTCCGCAAAGTGTCGTTTGATGGTCTGGAAGAGCGGCTCGCGGTCCTCCTGCCCAAGGACACCACCGAAGACTACGACGCCAAGCGCCAGGTGTATGTCGACCGGCTGAATTTCGAGCTGGATATCATCATCCAGATGGGGTTCCCCGGTTACTTCCTGATCGTGATGGACTTTATCCAGTGGGCCAAGAACAACGGCGTGCCTGTGGGGCCTGGCCGGGGGTCAGGTGCTGGCTCGCTGGTAGCCTATGTGCAGAAGATCACCGACCTCGACCCGCTGGAATATGACCTGCTGTTCGAACGGTTCCTGAACCCGGAACGGGTTTCCATGCCCGACTTCGACGTCGACTTCTGCATGGACGGTCGTGACCGCGTCATCGAATACGTGGCCGAGAAATACGGTCGCAACGCGGTCAGCCAGATCATCACCTTCGGCTCCATGGCGGCCAAGGCGGTAATCCGTGACGTGGCGCGGGTGCAGGGCAAGTCCTACGGCCTGGCGGATCGCCTGTCGAAGATGATCCCGTTCGAAGTCGGCATGACCCTGGAAAAGGCCTTTGAGCAGGAAGAGATCCTGCGTGACTTCATCAAGGTCGATGAAGAAGCCGCCGAAATCTGGGATATGGCCCGCAAGCTCGAAGGCGTGGTGCGTAACGTTGGCAAGCACGCCGGTGGTGTGGTTATCGCCCCGACCAAGCTCACAGACTTTTCGCCGATCTATTGCGACGAAGAAGGCGACGGCCTGGTAACCCAGTTCGACAAGGATGACGTGGAGGCGGCCGGCCTGGTGAAGTTCGACTTCCTCGGCCTGCGAACCCTGACGATCATCGACTGGGCGCTCAAGACCATCAACCGCGACCGCGCCAAGGTGGGCGAGGAGCCGCTGGACATCGCGTTCATCCCGCTGGACGACAAGCCGACCTACACCCTGCTGCAAAAAGCCGAAACCACGGCGGTGTTCCAGCTTGAATCCCGCGGCATGAAGGAGCTGATCAAGAAGCTCAAGCCCGACTGCCTGGAAGACTTGATCGCACTGGTGGCGCTGTTCCGTCCGGGCCCGTTGCAATCGGGCATGGTGGATGACTTCATCAACCGTAAGCACGGCCGCGCCGAGTTGGCGTACCCGCACTCCGACTACCAGTACGAAGGCCTCAAGCCTGTATTGGCACCGACCTACGGCATCATCCTGTACCAGGAACAGGTGATGCAGATCGCCCAGGTGATGGCCGGTTACACACTCGGCGGCGCGGACATGTTGCGTCGAGCCATGGGTAAGAAAAAACCCGAGGAAATGGCCAAGCAGCGTGGCGGTTTCATTGAGGGTTGCGCCACCAACAATATTGACGCGGACCTGGCCGGTAACATCTTCGACCTGGTAGAGAAGTTCGCGGGTTACGGCTTCAACAAATCCCACTCCGCCGCCTACGGCCTGGTGTCGTACCAGACCGCCTGGCTGAAAGCTCACTACCCGGCGCCGTTCATGGCTGCGGTACTGTCGGCGGATATGCACAACACCGACAAGGTCGTGACCTTGATCGAGGAAGTGCGCACCATGAAGCTGCGCCTCGACGCGCCGGACGTGAACGCCTCGGAGTTCAAGTTCACGGTGAACGACGAAGGCCGCATCATCTATGGCCTGGGCGCGATCAAGGGTGTGGGTGAAGGTCCGGTGGAAGCGATCACCGAGGCGCGTCAGGACGGGCCGTTCAAGGACCTGTTCGACTTCTGCGCGCGGGTTGACCTCAAGCGCATCAACAAGCGAACCCTCGATGGCCTGATCCGCAGCGGTGCACTCGACCGTCTTGGCCCGTATTTCCATGATGAGCCCAAGGCCTACCAGGCGAACATCGACCGTAACCGCGCGGTGCTGTTGACCGCCATGGAAGAAGCGATCAAGGCCGCCGAGCAAACCGCGCGCACCCACGACAGTGGTCACGCCGACCTGTTTGGCGGGCTGTTCGTCGAGGAAGATGCCGATGTGTACGGTAACCACCGCAAGGCCAAGGAGCTGACCCTCAAGGAGCGCCTCAAGGGTGAAAAAGACACCTTGGGCCTGTACCTCACCGGTCACCCGATTGACGAGTACGAAGGCGAGATCCGCCGCTTCGCCCGTCAACGCATCATCGACCTCAAGCCTGCTCGGGATACCCAGACCGTTGCCGGCATGATCATCGCCCTGCGGGTAATGAAGAACAAAAAGGGCGACAAGATGGGCTTCATCACCCTTGACGACCGCTCGGGCCGTATCGAAGCCTCGCTGTTTGCCGACGCGTTCCACTCCGCCCAGTCGCTGCTGCAGACCGACGCCATGGTGGTGGTGGAAGGGGAGGTCAGCAACGATGACTTCTCCGGCGGCCTGCGCCTGCGGATCAAGCGGGTGATGAGCATGGAAGATGCCCGCACCAACCTGGCTGAAAGCCTGCGCTTGAAGGTGAAAACTGAAGCGCTCAAGGGCGATCAGCTACGCTGGTTGGGTGACCTGCTCAAACGCCACCGTGGTGCGTGCCCGGTGACCATGGAGTACACCGGCAGCGACGCCAAGGCCATGTTGCAGTTTGGCGAGACCTGGCGAATTGATCCCGCCGATGGCTTGATTCAAGCTTTGCGTGACCAGTTCGGGCGAGACAACGTCTTCCTCCAATACCGTTGACGGTCAGGGCACCTGATCTCGACTGAACATTTAATCTCGACCTAAACGCGCCTCTCCCTTAAGGTAGGGCGCGAATAGACAACCGGCTGGCCAGGCACTCCCTGGCCGTCGACCCAAGACGGACGCTTATGAACCCGAATTTTCTTGATTTCGAACAGCCGATCGCTGACCTGCAAGCCAAGATCGAAGAGCTGCGCCTGGTCGGCAATGACAATTCGCTGAATATCGGCGATGAAATCTCCCGCCTGCAAGACAAGAGCAAGACGCTCACCGAAGACATCTTCGGCAAGCTGACCAGCTGGCAGATCGCGCGCCTGGCCCGCCACCCGCGCCGTCCGTACACCCTGGACTACATCCAGCACATCTTCACCGAGTTCGACGAACTGCACGGCGACCGTCACTTCTCTGACGACGCGGCCATCGTGGGCGGTATCGCTCGCCTGGACGACCAGCCGGTGATGGTGATCGGTCACCAGAAAGGCCGTGAAGTGCGTGAGAAAGTGCGCCGCAACTTCGGTATGCCGCGTCCGGAAGGTTACCGTAAAGCCTGCCGCCTGATGGAAATGGCTGAACGTTTCAAGATGCCGATCCTGACCTTCATCGACACCCCGGGTGCTTACCCAGGTATCGACGCCGAAGAACGCAACCAGAGCGAAGCCATCGCCTGGAACCTGCGCGTCATGGCCCGCCTGAAAACCCCGATCATCGCCACCGTGATTGGTGAAGGTGGTTCCGGTGGTGCACTGGCCATTGGCGTGTGCGACCAACTGAACATGCTGCAATACTCGACCTACGCGGTGATCTCGCCTGAAGGTTGCGCCTCGATTCTGTGGAAAACCGCAGAAAAGGCACCGGACGCTGCGGAAGCCATGGGCATCACCGCTGATCGCCTCAAAGGCCTGGGTATCGTGGACAAGGTTATCGCCGAGCCCTTGGGCGGCGCCCACCGCGACCCGGCTGCCGCGTCTGCCACCATTCGTGCTGAGCTGGCTTCGCAATTGGCGATGCTCAAGAAGCTGGATAACGAAGCGTTGCTGGCCCGTCGCTACGAGCGCCTGATGAGCTACGGTCTCTAAGACCCACGCAATACCCAATGTGGGAGCCGGCTTGTGTGGGAGCTGGCTTGCCTGCGATAGCGTCACCTCGGTGCAACTGCATAACCGAGGCGCCTGCATCGCGGGCAAGCCACGCTCCCACACAAGCCCGCTCCCACATTTGCTTTGTGTATGCTGGGCTGACGTACTCCAGATTTGCAGCGGTAACCTGTGATGAAACCAGCTCTGCCTGCCAAACTCCTGCAAACCCTGGCCCCCTGGCGCAACGCCCCGGCCTGGCACATCGCATTCTCGGGTGGCCTTGATTCCACCGTCCTGCTGCACCTCCTGGCCTCTTTGACAAGCACCGAAACCCTGCCACACCTCAGTGCTGTGCATGTGCACCATGGCCTGCAAGCGGCTGCTGACCTGTGGCCGGAGCATTGTCAGTCGGTATGCGACAAGTTGGGCGTGCCGCTGCGGGTCATGCGCGTACAGGTCCAGCCCGGTGCCAGCCTTGAGCGTGCCGCCCGTGACGCACGCTACCAGGCCTTTGCCGAGGTGACCGGGGCAGGGCAGGTGCTGCTGACGGGCCAGCATCGCGATGACCAGGCTGAAACCCTGCTCTTCCGCTTGCTACGCGGGGCAGGCGTGCGCGGGTTGGCGGCCATGCCGGTGCAGCGCCCATTGGCGGATGGTTACCTGGTGCGGCCTCTGCTGGATGTCTCGCGTGAAGCGCTGGAAGCCTACGCCCAAGAGCATCAGCTCAAATGGATCGAAGACCCCTCGAATGCCGACCCGCGTTTTTCCCGCAATTACTTGCGTCATCGCGTCTTTCCCGTGCTCACCGAGCGCTGGCCCCAGGCCGTCTCGAGCCTGGCGCGTACTGCTGAGCATCTGAGTGAAGCCCAGGGCCTGTTGGATGAGCTGGCTCGGATGGATCTGCACGCTGCCGATCAACCCTCACCCTTTCCCTGGCTGCCTTTACCATCCCTGGCTCTTGCGCCATTGCGCGAGCTTTCTGACGCCCGTCAAAGAAATGCCTTGCGTCATTGGTTGAACCCTCTGACCCGTTTGCCCGACAGCGACCACTGGGCTGGCTGGAACGCCTTGCGCGATGCCAAGGGTGATGCCCAACCCCTATGGCGCCTGGCGGACGGTGAATTGCACCGTTGTGGCGAGCGCATCTGGTGGTTGCCTGTCACTTGGTCGGATTTTTCGGGCGACGCAGTGAGTTGGATTCGTCCAAAAAAACCACTGGCGTTGCCCGGCAATGGCCAGCTGGAATTTGTCGGCAAGGCGCCCGAAGGGCCCTTTGAGGTTCGCTATCGCCACGGCGGTGAAATCGTGGAAGTGCCAGGTCGCGGGCGGCGTGACTTGAAGCGCCTGCTTAATGAATGCGGGGTGCCGGGCTTCATCCGTGGCAGATTGCCGCTGCTGTATGAGGGCGAGCAATTGCTGGCTGCCCCAACCCTTGCCGGGCTGTGGCGCGGCCCGGCAACCGACTGGCAATTGCATTGGACGCCACAGACCTGCGATAGAGGTTTGAGCTGATAGAGCCTTTCCGGTAGACTACGCTCCCTTCTTGATACAACTTCTGTGGATTCTCCTGAATCGCAGCAGTTGCCGATTACCAAGCAGTCTTTGCTGGGCGATTCCAAAAAATGTGTAGCGATCAACGTACCGGTGTTTCACTGCTGGTCTGTCACAACGCGGCGGTTTTTTTGAAAGGTGCACTGTGATTAATGCAGGTGATCGGGGGCTTCGGCCTTCCTTCGCTTTCCCCGGCGGCTCGGACCGCTTTAACGCAGACTTCTAGGGTTTTTCATGACGCGCTACATATTCGTCACGGGCGGTGTTGTTTCTTCATTGGGGAAAGGCATTGCCTCCGCTTCATTGGCGGCCATCCTGGAGGCGCGGGGACTTAAGGTCACCATGCTCAAGCTGGACCCGTACATCAACGTTGACCCGGGCACCATGAGCCCGTTCCAGCACGGTGAAGTGTTCGTCACTCATGACGGCGCCGAGACCGACCTGGACCTGGGCCACTACGAGCGGTTCATCCGCACGACCATGACCCAGAACAACAACTTCACCACTGGCCGTGTTTACGAGCACGTGCTGCGCAAAGAGCGCCGTGGTGACTACCTGGGTGCAACCATCCAGGTGATCCCGCACATCACCGACGAAATCAAGCGCCGCATCATCAAGGGTGCAGGCGACGCCGACGTGGCGATGGTCGAGATCGGTGGCACCGTGGGTGACATCGAATCCCAACCGTTCCTCGAAGCCATCCGCCAGTTGCGTTTCGAAGTCGGCGCCAAGCGCGCGATGCTGATGCACCTCACCCTGGTGCCATACATCGCGACCGCCGGCGAGACCAAAACCAAGCCCACCCAGCACTCGGTCAAGGAACTGCGTTCCATCGGCCTGCAGCCGGACGTGCTGGTGTGCCGCTCCGATCACCCGATCGACATCTCCTCGCGTCGCAAGATCGCGCAGTTCACCAACGTTGAAGAACGTGCGGTGATCGCGCTGGAAGACGCCGACACCATCTACAAGATCCCGGGCATCCTGCACTCGCAAGGCCTGGACGATTTTGTGGTCGAGCGTTTCGGCCTGCAATGCGGTGGTGCGGACCTGTCCGAGTGGGACGCCGTGGTCGACGCCAAGCTCAACCCTGAGCACGAAGTCACCATCGCCATGGTCGGCAAGTACATGGAGCTGCTGGACGCGTACAAGTCGCTGATCGAAGCGATGAGCCACGCCGGTATCAGCAACCGTACCAAGGTCAACCTGCGCTACATCGACTCTGAAGACATCGAGAACCAGGGCACTGCGCTGCTCGAAGGTGTCGACGCGATCCTCGTCCCGGGCGGTTTCGGCCTGCGTGGCGTGGAAGGCAAGATCACTGCCGTGCAGTACGCTCGTGAGAACAAAGTACCGTACCTGGGTATCTGCCTGGGCATGCAAGTGGCCGTCATCGAGTTCGCCCGTAACGTGCTGGGCTGGAAAGACGCCAACTCCACCGAGTTCGACAGCAAGAGCGGCCACCCGGTCGTGGGCCTGATCACCGAGTGGGAAGATGCCACCGGCGCCGTTGAAGTCCGTACCGAAGCGTCCGACCTGGGCGGCACCATGCGCCTTGGCGCGCAAGACTGCCTGCTGGAGCCGGGCTCGCTGGTTCACGACTGCTACGGCAAGGACGTGATCGTCGAGCGTCACCGTCACCGCTACGAAGTGAACAACAACCTGCTGCCGCAGATCAAAGAAGCCGGCCTGAAAATCTCCGGTCGCTCCGGTGATGGCGCGCTGGTTGAAGTGGTTGAAGCACCGGATCATCCATGGTTCGTGGCGTGCCAGTTCCACCCTGAGTTCACTTCGACGCCGCGTGACGGTCACCCGCTGTTCAGCGGTTTCGTCAAGGCTGCACTGACGCAACACCAGAAGAAGGCGTAACCCTGATGGCCCAGAAGATCATTCGCGTCGGCGACATCGAGATTGCCAACGACAAGCCCATGGTGCTGTTTGGCGGCATGAACGTGCTGGAAAGCCGCGACATGGCGATGCAGGTCTGCGAAGAGTACGTCAAGGTTACCGAGAAACTCGGTATCCCTTACGTATTCAAGGCCAGCTTCGACAAGGCCAACCGTTCGTCCGTGACCTCCTATCGCGGCCCGGGCCTTGAAGAAGGCATGCGGATCTTCCAGGACATCAAGCAAGCCTTCGGCGTGCCGATCATCACCGACGTCCACGAGCCTGAGCAGGCTGCCGTGGTCGCCGAGGTGTGCGACATCATCCAGTTGCCGGCCTTCCTGTCGCGCCAGACCGACCTGGTCGTCGCGATGGCCAAGACCGGCGCTGTGATCAATATCAAGAAAGCCCAGTTCCTCGCACCTCAGGAGATGAAACACATCCTGAACAAGTGTGTGGAAGCGGGTAACGACCAGTTGATCCTCTGCGAGCGCGGTTCGAGCTTCGGCTACAACAACCTCGTGGTGGACATGCTCGGTTTCGGCATCATGAAACAGTTCGAATACCCGGTGTTCTTCGACGTGACCCACGCGCTGCAAATGCCCGGTGGTCGCGCCGACTCTGCGGGCGGGCGCCGTGCCCAGGTGCTGGACCTGGCCAAGGCGGGCATCAGCCAGTCGCTGGCGGGCCTGTTCCTGGAAGCCCATCCGGACCCGGACAACGCCAAGTGCGATGGCCCTTGCGCCCTGCGCCTGGACAAGCTGGAGCCGTTCCTGACCCAGCTCAAGCAGTTGGACGAACTGGTCAAGCGTTTCCCTGCCGTCGAAACCGCGTAACATCACGATCCCTGTGTAGGAGTCGGCTTGCCGGCGATGGCGCCTTCAAGCCTTGTGGCGATCTAACGGGCCCCGTCGCCGGCAAGCCGGCTCCTACAAAGAAGCAATTTGCACCACAAGTTAAATCGAGCGGTATAGAGCGTTTTCGTCAACTTTGGAGTGTTTACAACAATGGCAAAAATCGTCGACATCAAAGGTCGTGAAGTTCTCGACTCCCGTGGCAACCCCACCGTCGAAGCTGACGTGCTTCTCGATAACGGCATCATCGGCAGCGCCTGCGCGCCGTCCGGTGCGTCTACCGGTTCGCGCGAAGCGCTGGAACTGCGTGATGGCGACAAGAGCCGTTACCTGGGCAAGGGCGTGCTCAAGGCCGTCGCCAACATCAACGGCCCGATCCGCGACCTGCTGCTGGGCAAAGACCCTGTTGACCAGAAAGCCCTCGACCTGGCGATGATCAAGCTCGACGGCACCGAGAACAAAGGCAGCCTGGGCGCCAACGCCATCCTCGCTGTGTCCCTGGCCGCTGCCAAGGCTGCTGCCCAGGACCAGGACCTGCCGCTGTACGCTCACATCGCCAACCTGAACGGCACCCCGGGTGTGTACTCGATGCCCGTTCCGATGATGAACATCATCAACGGTGGCGAGCACGCCGATAACAACGTCGACATCCAGGAATTCATGGTGCAGCCGGTTGGCGCCAAGACTTTCTCCGAAGGCCTGCGCATGGGCACCGAGATTTTCCACCACCTCAAGGCTGTGCTGAAGGCCCGTGGCCTGAGCACTGCAGTGGGTGACGAAGGTGGTTTCGCACCAAACCTGGCGTCCAACGAAGATGCACTGAAAGTGATCTCCGAAGCCGTGGCCAACGCTGGCTACAAGCTGGGCACCGACGTGACCCTGGCCCTGGACTGCGCGGCCAGCGAGTTCTACGAGGACGGTAAATACAACCTGTCCGGCGAAGGCCACGTGTTCACCTCCGAAGGTTTCGCTGACTACCTCAAAGGCCTGACCGAGCGCTACCCGATCATCTCGATCGAAGACGGCCTGGACGAGTCCGACTGGGCTGGCTGGAAAGTCCTCACCGACAAAATCGGCGAGAAGATCCAATTGGTGGGCGACGACCTGTTCGTGACCAACACCAAGATCCTGAAAGAAGGCATCGACAAGTCGATCGCCAACTCGATCCTGATCAAGTTCAACCAGATCGGCACCCTGACCGAAACCCTGGAAGCCATCCAGATGGCCAAGGCTGCGGGCTACACCGCCGTGATCTCCCACCGCTCCGGCGAAACCGAAGATTCCACCATTGCCGACCTGGCCGTGGGTACTTCGGCGGGTCAGATCAAGACCGGTTCCCTGTGCCGTTCCGACCGCGTTTCCAAGTACAACCAATTGCTGCGCATCGAAGAGCAACTGGCTGGCAAGGCCAAGTACAACGGTCGTGGCGAGTTCCGCGGCTGATCGCTACTTGATGTAAAGCATGGTAAAAAGTCGACGGGTTGCGTCGGAAAAAACTCGATGGAGTGGATTTCGGCGCTAATCTGATGGCTATCAAGCACAAGCCTGGTTTTTCCAGGCTTCGTGCTATCAGTTGCTTCAAAAGTTTTGCATGGCTGTCTTTTTTTACTGGATACCCGGATTTCGATGCGCAGTCCCAATTGGTTGTTCCTCGTCTTGCTCTTGTTGCTGGCTGGCCTGCAATACCGCCTTTGGGTGGGTAATGGCAGCTTTGCGCAGGTGAAAGAACTGACCCAGCAAATTGCCGACCAGCATGCCGAAAACGAACGTCTGCTGGAGCGCAACCGCGTCCTCGATGCCGAAGTGCTTGAGTTGAAAAAAGGCACGGAGACCGTTGAAGAACGGGCTCGTCATGAATTGGGCATGGTCAAGGAGGGTGAAACCCTCTACCAGTTGGCCCAATGAGCAACTCCTCACCGGTCTTCTGGGCCGTGATTCCTGCCGCGGGCGTGGGTGCCCGTATGGCTGCGGACCGTCCCAAGCAGTACTTGCAACTGGGCGGGCGCACTATTCTTGAACACAGCCTCGGCTGTTTCCTCGACCATCCTTGCCTCAAGGGCCTGGTGGTCAGTCTTGCTTCTGATGACCCTTATTGGCCTGGCCTTGCGTGTGCGGCCGACCCGCGTATTCTGCGTGCGGACGGCGGCTCGGAACGATCGGGCTCGGTACTCAATGCCTTGCTGCACCTCAATGCCCTGGGCGCCAGCGATGACGACTGGGTGTTGGTGCATGATGCGGCGCGGCCGAACCTGAGTCGCGACGACCTCGACAAACTGTTGGCTGAACTGGCGGACGACCCCGTCGGCGGCCTGTTGGCGGTGCCAGCCCGCGACACGCTCAAGCGGGTCGACAAGCACGGTCGGGTGGTGGAAACCGTCGACCGCAGTTTGATCTGGCAGGCCTACACGCCGCAGATGTTCCGCCTGGGTGCTTTGCATCGTGCGCTAGCGGACAGCTTGGTGGCCGATGCGGTGATCACCGATGAAGCCTCGGCCATGGAATGGTCCGGCCAGGCACCGCGCCTGATTGAAGGGCGTTCGGACAATATCAAAGTAACCCGGCCGGAAGATCTGGAGTGGCTCAGATTGCGATGGGCCAACCGGGATCCCTTGTAGGAGTCCGGCTTGCCGGCGATGGCGTCCTCGAGGCTTACGATGCTGCAACTGGCCTCATCGCCGGCAAGCCGGCTCCTACAGAGGGTGTTCATATTCGGGGCGTTCGGCTAAACCAGCCTTCAAAAAGTCCACCAGCTTCCTGACCTTCGGCGACAAATGCCGCTGCTGCGGATACAACGCCCACACCGCCGTATTCGGCGGCTGATGCGCTTCCAACAGCGACACCAACGCACCACTGTGCAGATGCTCCAGCACGTAATAATCCGGCAACTGGCACAACCCCACGCCCTGAAGTGCGGCATCCAGCACCGCCTGCCCACTGTTGCAGCGCCAGTTTCCCTGCACACGCTGGGAAAATTCCCGCCCGTCCTGTGCCAGTTGCCAGATATCCGAGCTGCCGATCAGGCAATTGTGCCGACTCAATTCCGACAAACTATGTGGCCGACCATACCGCTCCAGGTAGGACGGCGATGCGCAGAGGTACATGCGCCGGGGCGCCAGGCGGCTGGCAACCATGCGTGAATCCTGCAGGCGGCCCAGGCGGATCGCCAGGTCGAGGCCTTCGTGCACCAGGTCCAGTTGGCGGTTGGTCAGTTCGATGTCCACGCGCAATTGCGGATAGAGCGCCATGAACCGCGTGACCAGCGGCACGATAAAGCGTTCGCCGTACGCCACCGCGCAGGTCATGCGCAACATGCCCTTGGGCTCGCTGGTGAGGTCGCCGACTGCGCGCAGGGCTTCTTCACGTCCATCCTGCAGGCGCTGGCAATGCTGCAGAAAGGTCTGGCCAGCTTCGGTCAGCGTCACCTTGCGCGTACTGCGATAGAGCAGGCGGGTTTGCAGGCGCTCTTCCAGGCGTGCCACTTGCCGGCTGATGTGTGACGAAGATACCCCAAGTCGCTCGGCCGCGGCGGTGAATTGGCTGCATTCGGCTACAGCGACGAACTCATCAATGCCTTCCCAGCGGTTTTCCAACATGGTGATTATCCCTGTACGGCAATAAAGTTTTGCTTTTGGCTGGATTATTAATCAACAGGCCATGTTTTACACTTACCGTCTCAGTTTTTAACCCCCTGGAGAAACCCGGATGATCAAGTCCCGCGCCGCCGTAGCCTTTGAAGCCAAGAAGCCCCTCGAGATCGTTGAAGTGGATGTGGCCATGCCCAAGGCCGGCGAGGTGCTGTTGCGCGTGGTCGCGTCCGGTGTCTGCCATACCGACGCCTACACCCTGTCGGGTGCAGACCCGGAAGGCATCTTCCCGTCGATCCTCGGTCACGAAGGCGGCGCGGTGGTTGAAGCGATCGGCGAGGGCGTGACCTCGGTGGCCGTGGGCGACCACGTGATCCCGCTGTACACCCCGGAATGCGGCAAGTGCAAATTCTGCCTGTCGGGCAAGACCAACCTGTGCCAGGCCATTCGCTCCACCCAGGGCAAGGGCCTGATGCCGGACGGCACCACGCGTTTCTCCTACAAGGGCCAGCCGATTTTCCACTACATGGGCACCTCGACCTTCTCCGAGTACACCGTGCTACCGGAAATTTCCGTGGCCAAGATTCCTAAAGAAGCGCCGCTGGAAAAGGTCTGCCTGCTGGGTTGCGGCGTCACCACCGGCATCGGTGCGGTGATCAACACCGCCAAGGTCAAGCCGGGTGACACCGTGGCCATCTTCGGCCTGGGCGGTATCGGTTTGTCGGCGGTGATCGGCGCGGTGAAGGCCAAGGCTGGTCGCATCATTGCCATCGACATCAACCCGGCCAAGTTCGAAATCGCCAAGCAACTGGGCGCTACCGATTGCATCAACCCGAAAGACTACGATCACCCGATTCAGGATGTGATCGTCGACCTGACTGACGGCGGCGTGGACTTCTCCTTCGAATGCATCGGCAACGTGCAACTGATGCGCGCCGCCCTAGAGTGCTGCCACAAAGGCTGGGGCGAGTCGGTGATCATCGGCGTGGCCGGTGCTGGCCAGGAAATCGCTACCCGCCCATTCCAATTGGTCACCGGGCGCGTCTGGCGCGGTTCGGCGTTCGGCGGCGTGCGCGGCCGCAGCGAATTGCCAAGCTACGTGGAAATGGCCCAGACCGGCGAGATCCCGCTGGACACCTTCATCACCCACACCATGGGCCTGGAAGACATCAACAAAGCGTTTGACCTGATGCATGAAGGCAAGAGCATTCGTACCGTCATCCACTTCTGAGGTCGGCCATGAGTCTGGAAAACCTGTCGTGCCAGAAGAGCTTCGGCGGCTGGCATAAACGCTACAAGCATCATTCCGATGTGTTGGGTTGTGACATGACCTTCGCCGTCTACCTGCCGCCGCAAGCGGAGCAGGGCGGCAAGCTGCCGGTGTTGTACTGGCTGTCCGGTCTCACCTGCACCGACGAGAACTTCATGCAGAAGGCCGGCGCCCAGCGCATGGCGGCCGAACTGGGGTTGATCATCGTGGCACCGGACACCAGCCCCCGTGGCCCCGGGGTGCCAGGTGACCCGGACAACGCCTGGGATTTCGGCCTCGGGGCGGGCTTCTATCTGAATGCCACGCAGGAGCCTTGGGCCAAGCACTATCGGATGCATGACTACGTGGTGCAGGAACTGCCGGCACTGGTTGAGGCGCATTTCCCGGCTTCGGACAAACGTGGCATCAGTGGCCATTCCATGGGTGGCCATGGCGCGCTGGTGTGTGCGCTGCGCAACCCCGGGCGTTACCAATCGGTGTCGGCGTTTTCGCCGATCAACAACCCGATGGATTGTCCGTGGGGCCAGAAGGCCTTCTCGCGTTATTTGGGCGAAGAGCGCTCCAAGTGGCGCGAATGGGACGCCTGCGTGCTGATCAGCGAAGCCTCGGAAAAACTGCCACTGCTGGTGGACCAGGGCGACCGTGACGATTTCCTCGCAGTCCAGCTCAAGCCCGAAGCCCTGCAGCAAGCGGCCAAGGCGGCCAACCATCCGCTGGAACTGCGCCTGCAACCCGGCTATGACCACAGCTACTTCTTTATCGCCAGCTTCATTGACGATCATTTGCGTCATCACGGACGTGCTTTGCTCGGTTAATGTCAGGCAAAAGTAGGTAGAATCACGCCCTGAATTAAATCGGGGCGTTTTTTTATGCGTATTGGTCACGGCTATGATGTGCACCGTTTCGCCGACGGCGATTTCATCACCCTGGGTGGCGTGCGCATTGCACATCACCATGGGTTGCTGGCTCATTCGGACGGCGATGTCGTGTTGCATGCCTTGAGCGATGCCTTGCTCGGCGCTGCGGCGTTGGGTGACATCGGCAAGCATTTTCCGGACACCGACCCGACCTTCAAGGGCGCGGACAGCCGTGTGCTGTTGCGTCACGTGGTCGGCCTGATCCACGCCAAGGGCTGGAAGGTCGGCAACGTCGACAACACCATCGTGGCCCAGGCACCGAAAATGGCGCCGCATATCGAGTCGATGCGTACGCTGATCGCCGCAGACCTGCAAATTGAACTGGATCAAGTGAACGTGAAAGCCACCACCACCGAAAAGCTCGGGTTTACCGGTCGTGAAGAGGGCATCGCGGTGCACTCCGTTGCCTTGTTGCTGCGCGCATGAATGACCTGCAACTGCTGGGCCCGCGGGCCTATGGCGAGGCCTTGGGCAGCGCGGTACTCAAAGCCACGGCTGAAGATTTCCAAGTCGACGAAGTGCTGGACATCCCACTGACCGGTGACGGCGAGCACCTCTGGCTGTGGGTGGAGAAGCGTGGCCTCAATACTGAGGAAGCTGCGCGGCGTATCGCCAAGGCGGCGGGCGTGCCGTTGCGCACGGTCAGCTATGCCGGGCTCAAGGATCGCCAGGCGCTGACCCGCCAGTGGTTCAGCGTGCAACTGCCCGGCAAGGCCGACCCGGACATGAGCGGTGCAGAAAACGACACGCTCAAGATCCTGAAAATCGTGCGTCACAAACGCAAGCTGCAACGCGGCGCACATTCGGCCAATGGTTTCACCCTGCGCCTGACCCAGCTGGCCGGTGACACCGCCGCCATCGATGCGCGGTTGCAACTGATTGCACAACACGGCATTCCCAATTATTTCGGCGCCCAGCGCTTCGGCCACAACGGTGGCAATGTGGTGGATGCTCGCGAGTGGGCGGCGCGCAAAGCCTTGCCAGAGCAGCGCAATGTGCGTTCACGCCTGCTGTCCACGGCGCGCAGTTACCTGTTCAACAAAGTGTTGGCGGCGCGGGTGGCCGATGGCTCCTGGCAGCGTGCGCAAGTCGGCGATCTGCTGGCGTTCACCGACAGCCGCAGTTTCTTCCCGGCCGGGGAGGCTGAATGCAGCGATCCGCGCCTGGCGATTCTCGACCTGCATCCCACCGGACCACAGTGGGGCGAGGGGGATTCACCGGCCGCGGGCGCAACCTTTGAACTGGAGCAGGCCGTCGCCGCCGGTGAAGCCGACTTGCGCGATTGGCTGGTGAAGGCAGGCATGAGCCAGGAACGTCGCATTCTGCGACTGCCCATTGGCGGGTTGACGTGGCATTATCCGTCGCTGGACATTCTGCAATTGGAATTCGTCCTGCCGGCCGGATGCTTCGCCACTGTCTTGGTGCGCGAGCTTGTTGATCTGGTGCCGGTGGGGCAGACGGACAACCCATGCGTATTCTGATATCAAACGATGACGGTGCCACCGCACCCGGCCTTGCTGCGCTCCATGCTGCGCTGCAGGATTATGCCGAGTGCGTGGTGGTTGCCCCGGACCAGGACAAGAGCGGCGCCAGCAGTTCGCTGACGCTCGACCGTCCGCTGCACCCGCAAGTCCTGGCCAATGGCTTTATCAGTGTGAACGGCACGCCCACCGACTGTGTGCACCTGGCAATCAACAGCCTGCTGGACCGTGAGCCGGACCTGGTGGTGTCGGGGATCAACCTCGGCGCCAACCTGGGCGATGACGTGCTGTATTCCGGCACGGTGGCGGCGGCCCTTGAAGGGCGCTTTCTTGGCCGGACCTCGTTTGCCTTTTCCTTTGCCTCGCGGCAACTGGATAACCTGCCCACTGCCGCCTATTTCGCGCGCAAGCTGGTAGAGGCCCACGGTTCGCTGGACCTGCCGCCGCGTACTGTGCTCAACGTCAATATTCCCAACCTGCCGCTCGACCACATCCGCGGCATCCAGCTCACGCGCCTGGGCCATCGTGCCCGTGCGGCGGCACCGTTGAAGGTGGTCGACCCGCGTGGCAAGGAAGGCTATTGGATTGCCGCAGCGGGCGATGCCGAAGACGGTGGCCCCGGCACGGACTTTCATGCGGTGATGCAAGGTTATGTTTCGATTACCCCGCTGCAACTTGATCGCACCTTCAGTGATGCCTTCAGTCGTCTCGATGGCTGGCTGGAGAGGCTGCGCTGATGGCTCGTGAACAGGATGACCTGCTGCGCCGTGGCATCGGGATGACCTCCCAGCGCACCCGCGAGCGTTTGATCCAGCGCCTGTATGAAGAAGGCCTGTCCAATGCGCAGGTGCTGGAAGTGATTCGGCGTACGCCACGGCACTTGTTTGTCGATGAAGCCCTGGCGCACCGCGCCTACGAAGACACCGCGTTGCCGATCGGCCACAACCAGACCATCTCCCAGCCTTATATGGTTGCGCGCATGAGCGAGTTGCTGCTGGCGGCGGGGCCGTTGGACAAGGTGCTGGAGATCGGCACCGGTTCGGGTTACCAGACCGCCGTGCTTTCGCAGTTGGTGGAGCGGGTGTTCTCGGTGGAGCGCATCAAGGTCCTGCAGGACCGCGCCAAGGAACGCCTGGTGGAGCTGAATCTGCGCAACGTGGTGTTCCGCTGGGGAGATGGCTGGGAAGGCTGGCCGGCACTCGCGCCGTACAACGGCATCATTGTCACCGCCGTGGCGACCGATGTTCCCCAGGCACTGCTCGATCAACTGGCCCCAGGCGGGCGGCTGGTGATCCCGGTGGGCTCCGGCGAAGTGCAACAATTGATGCTCATTATCCGTGAGGACGAAGGTTTTTCACGGCATGTGCTGGGTGCTGTGCGCTTTGTGCCGTTGCTCAATGGCCCGCTGGCCTGATCATTTGTGCGCGGGCAGTGAATTCTGCTGGTGGGGATGTGTCTTACAGCGGGGTTCATGAAGTCAACATGATCTGCTGTTGGCTTTAAACACGATGAATTTTTCGTTTCAGTCGTGTGCCGGTAAAAAACCAATGCCCAGTTATACTTGCGTCATATTTCAAGCCTGATACAGGCATTCATGTTCAGCCACCATAAAAGGGAGCGGCGGGTGAGTCTCACAGGTCTTGCGCAGCGTATGAGTAAAACAAGCTTTCAGCGACTGGTGCTTGGCCTTGTCTTGAGTTCCTTGTTGGCGGGCTGCTCCAGCTCTCCCTCCAGCGGCGCGCGGGTTGTCGACCGCAACAACGCCAGTGCCGTACCTCAAAAGCCGACGGTCACCACCGGGCAATATGTGGTACGAAAGGGGGACACGCTGTTCTCGATCGCCTTCCGATACGGTTGGGATTACAAGGCGCTCGCAGCTCGTAACAATATTCCTGTGCCCTATACGATACAAATAGGTCAGGTCATTCGCTTTGACGGGCGCACGGGTTCAACGCCTACGCGAGTTGTGACAAACACCGGATCTTCGCCGTCGTCTTCGAGCCGAACCACCGTCATTACCCGGCCTGCAGGCACCGCCGCGCCTGCGGTTGCGACCAAGCCGGCACCCGCGCCGTTGCCGCCTCCAGGCCCTGCGCCGACCGGTTGGGGATGGCCTTCGAACGGTGTATTGATTGGAAAATTCTCTTCAAACGGTAGTTTGAATAAAGGCATTGATATCGCCGGAGATTTGGGACAGCCTGTTTTAGCTGCGTCTGATGGGACAGTGGTGTACGCCGGGAGTGGTTTACGGGGCTACGGCGAGCTGGTCATCATCAAGCACAGCGATACCTACGTCAGTGCTTACGGCCACAACCGTAGGCTGTTGGTTCGGGAGGGGCAGCAGGTCAAAGTCGGACAGACAATTGCCGAAATGGGGTCAACTGGTACAGACCGGGTGAAACTGCACTTTGAGATTCGCCGCCAAGGAAAACCTGTAGATCCGCTGCAATTCCTGCCCCGTCGTTGATGTGTTGCACAGCCTGTTCCCTCACGTAGAAGGAACAGGCTCCAGCGTTGCCAAGGATAAAGGCGTCGCTTGAGCTTGAGGTCGAACTCACCAAAGGACTATAACAATGGCTCTCAGTAAAGAAGCGCCGGAGTTTGACATCGACGATGAGCTTCTCCTTATGGGAGAACCCATCGATACGGAATCGATGTCGAATAATGAGGGGGCTGCTGCACCTTCAGTTCGCACCAAATCCAAGAACTCCACCGCGTTAAAGCAACACAAGTACATTGATTACACACGGGCGCTCGACGCGACCCAGCTGTACCTCAATGAAATCGGCTTTTCCCCTCTGCTGACTCCCGAAGAAGAAGTCCATTTTGCGCGCTTGTCGCAAAAGGGCGATCCGGCTGGGCGCAAGCGCATGATTGAAAGCAACCTGCGCCTGGTGGTGAAAATCGCCCGACGTTATGTCAATCGTGGGCTCTCCCTGTTGGATCTGATCGAGGAAGGCAACCTGGGCCTGATCCGGGCGGTGGAGAAGTTCGATCCTGAGCGGGGCTTCCGCTTTTCAACCTATGCCACCTGGTGGATTCGCCAGACCATCGAACGGGCGATCATGAATCAGACCCGTACGATCCGGTTGCCGATCCATGTGGTCAAGGAGCTCAACGTTTACCTGCGGGCAGCGCGTGAGCTTACCCAAAAACTCGATCATGAACCTTCGCCCGAAGAAATCGCCAACCTGCTGGAGAAACCGGTAGGGGAGGTCAAGCGCATGCTCGGCCTGAACGAGCGTGTGTCTTCGGTCGATGTCTCGCTGGGTCCGGATTCGGATAAAACCCTGCTGGACACCCTGACGGATGATCGCCCTACAGATCCTTGCGAGCTGTTGCAGGACGATGATCTTTCCCAAAGCATTGACCAGTGGCTGTCGGAGCTTACGGACAAACAGCGTGAGGTGGTCATTCGCCGCTTCGGTCTGCGCGGCCATGAGAGCAGCACCCTGGAGGATGTAGGCCTGGAGATCGGCCTGACCCGCGAGCGGGTGCGTCAGATCCAGGTAGAGGGCCTCAAGCGCTTGCGTGAGATCCTGGAGAAGAATGGCTTGTCGAGTGAGTCGTTGTTCCAGTAACGATCAGGACGGCTATAGCAAAACGCCCGGTGTATGGGAGTGCACCGGGCGTTTTGCTGTGTGCTGATCATTCATAGCCAACACCTACTCCCCCCTCGTGGGAGCCCGGCTTGCCGGCGATGGCGGCTCTGAGATCGCTATCCCCAGCAAGCCGGGCTCCTACGAGGGAAGGTGTAGCACCGAATGGCAGGCATAAAAAAACCCCGCTTTTAAGGGCGGGGTCTTTTCGACTAAGTCAGTACAAGTTAGATAACTTGAACTTCTTCAGCTTGCATGCCTTTCTGACCGCGGGTAGCGATGAAAGAAACCTGTTGGCCTTCTTTCAGGCTTTTGAAGCCGTCGGATTGGATAGCTTTGAAGTGAACGAACAGGTCGTCACCGGATTGTGGAGTGATGAAGCCGAAGCCTTTTTCATCGTTGAACCACTTAACGGTACCAGTTTGGCGATTAGACATGGTGTATCTCCTTGGACAAAGTTAACTGCGACTCAGGAAAAGCCCTGGCCGAGACTGAGTGCAAAGAGCAGGAAAAATTCTTGGAGATGGTTGGATCGAAATTCAACATATCGTGTAGAGATTCTCAGTGACACAAGCAGCACAGTGGCGCCACCTTAACCCTTTTTCCGGGACGTGCCAATGATATTTCCGAAGGTTTCTCTATTTTCGTGACTGGCGGTGGTATTTAAGGTCACCGGCCGCCTGCAACGCAGGTCCCGGCCCCGCTGGCCGCGGCTTACAGCAGCCTGTGCATTCGTCAAGAAAAGCCCCATGGCCTTTGAACCCCGGGGCCGGCCCCGGTAAGATGCCCCACAGAATTTTTCCACCTCGCTATTCAGGACACCCGCCATGAGCATCAAATCGGACAAGTGGATTCGCCGCATGGCGCAAGAGCACGGCATGATCGAGCCCTTCGTAGAGCGTCAGATGCGTGGCGAAGGCGCCGAACGCCTGATTTCGTACGGGGTTTCCAGCTACGGCTACGACGTGCGTTGCGCCGATGAGTTCAAGGTGTTCACCAACATCAACTCGGCCACCGTCGATCCGAAAAACTTCGACGAAAAGAGCTTCGTCGACATCAAGAGCGACGTGTGCATCATCCCGCCCAACTCCTTCGCCCTGGCACGCACCGTGGAGTTCTTCCGTATCCCCCGCGACGTGCTGACCATTTGCCTGGGTAAAAGCACCTACGCGCGTTGCGGCATCATCGTCAACGTCACGCCGCTTGAGCCTGAGTGGGAAGGGCACGTGACCCTGGAGTTCTCCAACACCACCACGCTGCCAGCAAAGATCTACGCCAACGAAGGCGTGGCACAGATGCTGTTCCTGCAGTCCGATGAGGCCTGTGAAGTGTCCTATAAAGACCGTGGCGGTAAGTACCAGGGCCAGCGCGGCGTTACTCTCCCACGCGCTTGATCGAAAGGTCTTACACGCAAAGGGAATTTGTCTGCGGGAAGTGACTCTATTGGGTGTACTGCCTCGGCGCGTGCAAAACGCGCCGAGCCACGCTTGAGGAGTACTTTATGAAGCTCGACCCGCGAATAAGCGCCGAACTCGCCCGGCTTGAACCCAACCAGATTGGCGTTCTGGCCTGGTCCCTGATGGCTGACCCAGCGTTTGCGGGCGGCATTCCCGGCCAGCCCGATGAAGACTGGCCACAGCAGCCCACCGAGCCCGGTGAGCCCACCCTTCCTGATGAGCCGCCACCCGCACCTGTCGCCTGATTGAGGTGTGCAGCAGACATGGCCGGTTCTTCAGCGTACCGGCCATACCTCTGCATCGCCGATCACGAATACCTGCTGATCGTCGTTCGATTCCACTGAATAACCGCCCGTAAAGGCACCAAACGCTGGCAGCAAGCTCACGCGTTTGCCGATCTGAAAGCACGGCAGGCGCAAGCTCTGCCGGCCTTTACCGCGCAAGCGATACACCGGGTGCACATGCCCCGCCAGCACGTGGTGGCTGAGATGGGCCTGAGGTTCATGCTGCAGGGCAAATGGTCCCATCAGCAACGGCTCTGCAACCACCTCGATGTTCAAATCGATGGGCGGGTCGCCAGCACGTTTGTCGTGATTACCGCGGACCAGCACCAGGGACAGCGAGGCGTTTTGCGCTCGCCACGCCCTCAACGCGCCCAGGGTGCCCGATGCATGGGAGCCCGGACCGTGCAGGAAGTCGCCGAGAAAAATTACCTGCTCGCACGCAAAAGCCGCCAGAAGCCGATCCAGCACCGCCAGGTTTTCCGTGGTGGTGCCTTGGGGCACCGGCTGCCCCAGGCGGCGATAGGCCGAGGCCTTGCCAAAGTGCACGTCTGCGATCAGCAGGCAGCGGCGAGCGGGCCAATAAACCGCCTTGTCTGCCAGCAGCCACAGTTCTTCACCCTCAAGCATGACTGAACAGGCCATCAACGCTTCCCGTTGTCCGCGACTTTTTCAAGGTCCCTGACCATCCGTGCGATGCGTTCCGAGAGTTTTTCCGAACTCATGCTTTCGCGCATCCGCTCCACCAGCAGTGGGAAGGCCAGGGGCGTAGGACGTTCGATCAGATGCATGTCCAATTTCAGTGTCGACAGGTGACGTAACGTCTGTTCCAGCCGGCGAATATCCAATTCATCACGCAAGACTTCTTCCCCCGCCTGGGCCAGCAGCAGGTTCTGCGGGTCATATTGCTTGAACACCTCAAAGAACAACCCGCTGGAAGCCTGTACCTGCCGTGTACTTTTCGGCGCGCCGGGGTAGCCGGCGAATACCAGCCCGGCAATGCGTGCGATCTCGCGAAAGCGCCGCAGGGCCAGTTCTCCCGCGTTCAGGCTGGCAACGACGTCTTCCAACAGCGTGTCGGGGCTCAACAACGCCTCGTTCAGCAAGGTCGGCCATTGCACTTCTGTGGCGCTCAATAATTCCATCCCGTAATCGTTGACCGCGATCGAGAAAGTGACTGCTTGATCACGGCTGACCCGCCACGCCAACAGGCTCGCCAGCCCCAGGTGCACCTGCCGACCGGCGAAGGGGTAGAGAAACAGGTGCCACCCCTCACGAGACTTCAGAGCCTCGGCCAATAAATGCTTGCGTGTCGGTAGCCCGGACCAGCGCAACTGTGTTTGCAACAAGGGTTGCACTGCCTGCATTTCCGGGCCATCGAAGTGCCCGTGTGCAGCTGCGTCAAAGCGTTCCACCACCGCCTGCGCCAACTCATTGGAAAGCGGCATTCGCCCGCCATTCCAGCGCGGCACGGCGGCCTTTTTCGCAGTGCTGCGCTTTACGTACGCGGTCATGTTTTCCACCCGCACCAATTCCAAGAGGCGCCCGCCGAACAGAAAGCCATCCCCCGGTTTTAGCCGTGCAATAAAGCCCTCCTCGACACTCCCCAGGTTCTTGCCGCCGCCGCCCTTGCTCCAGAACTTCAGGTGGATACTGGCATCGCTGACAATCGTGCCCACGCTCATGCGATGCCGACGTGCCAGGCGTGCATCCGGGACGCGCCAGATGCCGTGCTCATCCGGCTCGACGCGGCGGTAATCCGGGTAGGCCGTCAGCGACAGGCCTCCATGGCGCACAAACCCCAGGGCCCAGGCCCAATCGGCGTCGGTGAGATCGCGATACGCCCAGGCGCCGCGAACTTCAGCCAAAAGTGCATCCGGCGTAAAACCGCCTCCCAAAGCCATACTCACCAGATGTTGTACGAGTACGTCCAACGGCTTGTGGGGGGATTCCCGGGCCTCGATATGCCGCCGGGCAATGGCGTCCTGGGCCGCGGCGGCCTCCACCAACTCCAGGCTATGGGTCGGCACCAGCGTCACCCGCGAGGGGCGCCCCGGCGCATGCCCCGAACGCCCGGCGCGTTGCATCAGGCGCGCCACGCCCTTGGCCGAGCCAATTTGCAGCACCCGCTCCACCGGTAGGAAATCCACCCCCAGGTCCAGGCTGGAGGTGCACACCACGGCCTTGAGCTGGCCTTCTTTCAATGCCCGTTCGACCCAGTCGCGGGTTTCCCGGGACAGCGAACCGTGATGCAACGCGATCGGCCCTGCCCAATCTGGCCGCGCCTCCAGCAGCGCTTGATACCAGATCTCCGATTGCGCACGGGTGTTGGTAAACACCAGGCAACTGGTGCTGGCGTCCACCTCGGCGACCACTTGCGGCAGCATCTTCAAACCCAGATGTCCGGCCCACGGAAAACGCTCGGTCACTGGGGGCACCAGGGTATCGACGATTAACTGCTTGGCGGTTTGCCCCTGCACATTGATTCCGTTGCCTTGCGGGACCAATACCTCAAAGGCGTGGGACTGATTACCCAAGGTTGCCGAGATCCCCCACACCATCAGCTCAGGGTGCCAGCGCCGCATCCTGGCCAACGCCAGTTGCAGTTGCACGCCGCGCTTATTCCCGATCAGTTCGTGCCATTCATCCACGATGACCATGCGCAGGTGCCCAAGGCTCGCCTCGCTGTCGGCGCGGGCGAGCATCAGCGTCAGGCTTTCCGGGGTGGTGACCAGTGCGGTGGGCTGGCGGCGGGTCTGGCGCGCGCGCTCGCTGCTGCTGGTGTCGCCGGTACGCAGGCCGACGCTCCACGGAATCTGCAGCGCCTGCAATGGCGCCTCAAGGGCGCGCGCGGTGTCGGCGGCCAGCGCACGCATCGGCGTGATCCACAGCACAGTCAAAGGCTCGGCAGGCGGTTTACGCTTTGCGGTGACAGGCGGGCGAATGATGGCGAAACGATTGAGGGCCGCAAACCACAGCGCGTAGGTTTTACCCGCGCCGGTGCTGGCATGCAGCAAACCGGACTGACCGTCCTTCACCGCTGCCCACACGGCTTTCTGGAAGGCGAACGGTTTCCAGCCTTTGGCGGCAAACCATTTTTTGGCGAAGTCGACGGGTTTTGCCATTCGGCGGCTGACGCTCTGGAGGCTCTCTTTCAAAGACCCTCCAGGCGCAGCAAAGGTTTACTTCAAGTTACCGCTCAAGAACTGTTGCAGGCGCTCGCTCTTCGGATTGCCCAATACATCCTCAGGCGCGCCTTGTTCCTCAACCAGGCCCTTGTGCAAGAACAGCACCTGGCTCGACACCTTGCGCGCAAAGCTCATCTCGTGGGTCACCATGATCATGGTGCGGCCTTCCTCGGCCAGGCCCTGGATGACCTTCAACACTTCACCCACCAGTTCCGGGTCAAGGGCCGAGGTGGGTTCGTCGAACAGCATCACCTCCGGTTCCATGGCCAGCGCGCGGGCGATGGCCACCCGTTGCTGCTGGCCACCGGACAGGAATGCCGGGTACTGGTCGGCCACGCGTGCCGGCAGGCCCACCTTGTCGAGGTAACGGCGGGCGCGGTCTTCGGCGTCCTTCTTGCTGCAGCCCAGCACCCGGCGCGGGGCCATGGTGATGTTTTCCAGCACGCTCATGTGGCTCCACAGGTTGAAGTGTTGAAACACCATCGCCAGGCGCGTGCGCAGGCGTTGCAGTTCGGCGTCGTCGGCCACGCGCATGCCGTGGCGGTCGCTGACCATGCGGATCGGCTGGCCGTCGAGGGTCATCGCGCCGTCATTGGGGGTTTCCAGGAAGTTGATGCAGCGCAAAAAAGTGCTTTTGCCCGAGCCGCTGGCGCCGATCAGGCTGATCACGTCACCGGTCTTGGCTTTGAGTGAGACACCTTTGAGCACTTCATTGTCGCCATAGCTTTTATGCAGGCCTTCAACGGTCAATTTGTACATGGGGCGTGCATCCTCAAGGCGAAAGTAGGTAGCCGCTGCGGTAGGCCTCACTGCCAGCGACATGGCTGATGACCATCCCGGCAGTGGCCATGCGCCGTAGCGAACGGGCGTAAAGCAGGCCGGCCTTCTGGCAGTGCACAGGCGTTACGCGGTCAGTAATGGGGTCGATGATTTCGGCGATCAGTTGCCCGGCTTCCAGGTATTCGCCGGGCAGGGCGCTGAACACCAGCAAACCGCCGACAGGCGTGGCCACCGGTTCCACCCCCGCCAACGGCGTGGCCGGGTAGGGCAGGTCGGGCAGTGGCGCCACGTCACCGGCAATCGCGCCGAAGTGGATCAGGTAGTCGATGATCGCCTGGCAGTCGAGGGCGGCCAGGCCGTGATTGACGTCACCTTGGCCGCGCAGCTCGACGGTCACCGAAAAGCTGCCCATGGGGATTGGGAACCGCCCGTCGAAGCGTTGCTGCAGTTGCCACCACACCAGGGTGAAACACTCATCGAAGGACTGCCCGCCCGAATCGGTGGCGAGCAGGTTGGCTTCCGAGCCGATATAGCGCGCCAGCGGTTCCACCTGCGGCCAGGCTTCAGGCGTGGTGTACAGGTGTGCCACGGCTTCGAAATCACAATGCAGGTCCAGCACCATGTCGGCATCGCAGGCCAGACGTTGCAGCACCAGGCGTTGGGAATGCAGCTGGGTGTCGGCGGTGTGTGCTGCCAAGGCAGTGGACAGCGCGGCGCGGATCAGTTCGACGTTGTGCTGTGGATCGCCCCCCAGCAGGTCCTCGACCCTGTTGCCGACTTCGTCGCTGAGGTCCACGAACCAGCGGTTGAAGTTCTGCCCGCTTTCCAACTCGTAGCGGCCCAGCGGAATATCCATCAGCACCTGTTCCAGGCCCACCGGGTTGGCGACGGGCACCAGCACGATTTCACTGCGCAGGCGCCCGGCGGCGGCCAACTCGGCCAGGCGTACTTTCAAGTGCCAGGCCACCAGCATGCCCGGCAGCTCATCGGCGTGCAGCGACGATTGGATGTAGACCTTGCCAGCGGCTTCTTCCGGGCCGAAGTGGAAACTGTGAATCTGCCGCGCCGTACCTGGCACCGGCGCGATCAGATCATGTACCTGATGACGCATGAAGACTCCTTAGTGGCTCGGCCCGAGGAAGGCCAGCCAACGGCGCTCCGCCAGGCGAAACAGACCGACCAGGGCAAAGGTCACGGTCAGGTAGATCAGCGCAGCGATGCCGAATGATTGAAAGGTCATGTACGTGGCCGAGTTGGCGTCCCGGGCCACTTTGAGAATGTCGGGCACGGTCGCGGTAAAGGCCACGGTGGTTGAGTGAAGCATCAGGATCACTTCGTTGCTGTAGTAGGGCAACGAACGGCGTAACGCCGAGGGCATGATCACGTAGGCATACAGCTTCCAGCCGGTCAGGCCATAGGCCTTGGCCGCCTCGACTTCGCCATGAGCCATGCTGCGAATCGCACCCGCGAAGATCTCGGTGGTGTAGGCGCACGTGTTGAGGGCAAAGGCCAGGATGGTGCAGTTCATCGCATCGCGAAAGAACGCGTCCAGCACCGGTTGCGCACGCACTGCCGCGATGCTGTAGATGCCGGTGTAGCAGATCAGCAACTGGATATAGAGCGGCGTGCCGCGAAACAGGTAGGTGTAGAACTGCACCGGCCAGCGGATGTAGCGCTTGCGCGAAACCCGGGCGATGGAGAGCGGGATCGACACCACGAAACCGATGACCAATGCCGCGCTGAGCAGCCACAGGGTCATGGCCAGCCCGGTGATGTGCTGGCCGTCGCTATACAGGAAAGGCCGCCAGTATTGCTGGATAAGTTCGATCATCGCACGGCCTCCCGGGCCCCAGCGGAGTAACGGCGTTCAAGCCAGCGCAGCACGACGTTGGATGCGCTGGTGATCAGCAGGTAGATCAAGGCGGCGAGCACCAGGAAATAGAACAGTTGATAGGTGCTTTTGCCCGCATCCTGGGCGGCCTTTACCAGGTCTGCCAGGCCGATGATCGACACCAGCGCCGTGGCCTTGAGCATCACGCACCAGTTGTTGTTAATGCCGGGCAGGGCAAAGCGCATCATCTGCGGGAAGGTTACGAAGCGAAACCGCTGGCCACGGGTGAGCCCGTAGGCGGTCGCCGCTTCAAGCTGGCCACGGGGCACCGCGAGGATCGCGCCGCGAAAGGTCTCGGTGAAATAGGCACCGTAGATAAAGCCCAGGGTAATGACCCCGGCGCTGAATGGGTCGATCTCGATGTACTCCCATTCCATGAAGTCGGTGAGGCCGGTCAGCCAGATCTGCAGGCTGTAGAATATCAGCAGCATCAGCACCAGGTCGGGTATGCCGCGAATCAGGGTGGTGTAAATCTGCGCCGGAACGCGCAACAGGGCGACGCTGGAGAGTTTGGCGCTGGCGCCGAGCAGGCCCAGCAAGACGCTGACGGCCAGGGAGGCGACCGACAACTTCACGGTCATCCACGTACCTTGCAGCAACAGTGGGCCGAACCCTTTCAAGCTGAAGGCACTCAGCCCCAGGGTTTGTAAAAGATCTTCAAACATGAATTCAGGACCTATGGCGATAAAAAAGCGCCCACCTGAAACAGGTGGGCGCCGGGGTGTTATTTACCGCTGTACAGGTTCAGGTCGCCGAAGTGTTTCTTCTGGATGGTGGCGTAGGTGCCATCATCGTGTAACGCTTTGATACCTTTATCGAGCAACGCCTTGAGCTCTTTGTTACCTTTTTTGATACCGACCGCAGTTTTGGACGGCAGCAATGGGTCGTCGATGGCCTTGCTGACTTCGTAGTCAGCACCGGCTGGCGACTTCAGGAAACCCAGCTCGGCTTGCAACATGTCCTGCACGGAAGCGTCCAGTCGGCCCGAAGTCAGGTCGGCGTACACCTGGTCCTGGTTGGCGTAGGCCTTGGTGGTCACACCGGCTTTGTCCAGCACGGCCTTGGCGTAGGCTTCCTGGATGGTGCCTTGCTCGTAGCCCACGGATTTGCCCTTGAGGGACTCAGGCGTGGAGTAGTTCGCGCCTTTTTTGAACACCAGGGACGTCGGGCCGGAGAACAGCTCGCTGGAGAAGTCGATCGCCTTTTCACGGGCTTCGGTCACGGTCATCGAGGAGATCACGCCGTCGAACTTGTTGGCGTTGAGGCCCGGAATCATGCCGTCGAAGTCACTTTCAACCCACTTGCACTTGACCTTCAGCTCGGCGCAGATCGCATTGCCCAGGTCGATATCGAAGCCCACCAGGCTGCCATCAGCGGCCTTGGACTCGAACGGCGCGTAGGACGGATCGACACCAAAACGCAATTCCTTGTATTCCTTGGCTGTCGCAACACCTGCAGCCATGCACAGAGCCAGTGCAGAAAGGGTCAGCAATGCTTTTTTCATTATGTAATCCCTGGAAACCAAGATAAGCGCTTGTGGCGCGTTTAGGACTGTTACTGAACGGTGTCAGACGGATCACAAGTAGCAATTTCTGCACCATAGTTCCGAATGAGCGTTTTAAAAGGTGAGACGAGGGCGTTTTGAGTGTAGGAGATGCCCGAAAATGGGCATTGGTTTTTCAGTGCACTATTTTGGATCCTGGCATTGATCAAAATGTGGGAGCTGGCTTGCCTGCGATAGCGATGGGTCAGCTACATCGCTCTGTCTGATCCACCGCTATCGCGGGCAAGCCCGGCTCCCACATTGATTTGCAGTGTTTGCCAGGGAGATGTCAGGTCAGGAGATCTTGCAGGGTGGCAAGGTTGTCGGCGTCTTCCACCGTCTTATCCTGCCGCCACCGCAACATCCGTGGGAACCGCACCGCAATCCCGCTTTTGTGCCGCTTCGACAAGGCAATCCCCTCAAACCCCAGCTCAAACACCATGCTCGGCGTTACGCTGCTGACCGGGCCGAACTTCTCCACCGTGGTCTTGCGCACAATCGCGTCGACTTTGCGCATCTCTTCGTCGGTGAGCCCTGAATACGCTTTGGCGAACGGCACCAACGTGCGCTCGCTGCCGGGCGGGCCGTCCCACACGGCAAAGGTGTAGTCGCTGTACAGGCTGGCGCGCCGGCCGTGGCCGCGCTGGGCGTAGATCAATACGGCATCGACGCTGAACGGGTCGACCTTCCATTTCCACCAGACGCCCATGTCCTTGGTGCGACCCACACCGTAGAGGCCGTCGCATGCCTTGAGCATCATGCCTTCCACACCAAGGCTGCGAGAGGCTTCGCGTTGTTTCGCCAGCGCTTCCCAGCTCGTGCCTGTCAGCAGTGGCGAGGCGAGCAACACGGGCTGGTTACACAGGGTAATCACCTGTTCGAGTTGGGCGCGGCGCTCAGCCTGGGTATGGTTGCGCCAGTCGTCGCCCTGATACTCCAACAGGTCGTAGGCGAGGACCACGACGGGCGCCTCGTCGAGCACCTTTTTGCTCAGAGTCTTGCGACCAATGCGCTGTTGCAGCAGGGCGAAGGGTTGCACCGCGTCTTTCCACACCACAATTTCACCGTCAATCACCGTGCCATCCGGCAAACCACTCACCAGGCTGTGCAGTTCAGGAAAGCGTTCGGTGACCAGTTCTTCTCCTCGGGACCAGATCCACAAGCGGCCCTCACGCTTGACCAGTTGTGCGCGAATGCCATCCCACTTCCATTCCACCTGCCAGTCGGCGGGCGAACCGAGCAGGGCGTCGAATTGTTCCAGCGGTTGCGACAAACCATGGGCGAGAAAAAACGGATAGGGCTGCCCGCCTCTTTGCGCGTGCTCGTCCGAAGATTCAGCCGCGATCAGCTTGAGGTAACCCTCTGCTGTCGGACGGTTGGATAAATCGGTGTAGCCCACCAGCCGCTGGGCCACGCGTTTGCTGTCCAGGTCAGCCATGGCAGCGAGAGCCCGGGTGACGAGCAACTTGGACACGCCCACGCGAAAACTGCCGGTGATCAACTTGATGCACACCATCAGGCTGGGTTGATCCAGTTGTGCCCATAACGCGGGCAGGCGTTCGGTCAAGTCCCCGGGTGGCAAGCCTCTCAAGGGCAGGAGTTTTTCTTCCAGCCACACCGCCAGGCCGTCTTCAGAGGTATAGGGCGATTCTGGCAACAGCAGCGAAATGGTTTCGGCCAGGTCACCCACGGACTGGTAGCTTTCTTCAAACAACCAAGGCTCGATGCCTGACGCTGCAGTGGCCATGTCCCGCAGCAGGCGCGTGGGCACCAGTTGCCGGGGCCGTCCGCCAGACAGGAAGTACACCGCCCATGCCGCATCGGCGGGCGGCGCGTGCGAGAAGTAGGTTTGCAAGGCCGCCAGCTTGGCGTTGCTGGAGGTGGTGGCGTCGAGGTTGGCGTACAGCTCGGCGAAGGCCTTCATGCCGTGGCCTCTTCTTCGTCATCGCCGTATTCGGTGGTGAAACCCTGGGCATCCAGGCCTTTTTCCCGCAGGTGGCGCACCAGTACGCCGACAGAACCGTGGGTGACCATCACGCGCTCGGCGCCGGTCTGTTCGATGGCCCACAACAGGCCCGGCCAATCGGCGTGGTCTGAAAGCACAAAACCGCGGTCCACACCGCGCCGCCGCCGTGTGCCACGCAGGCGCATCCAGCCGCTGGCAAAGGCGTCGCTGTAATCGCCGAAGCGCTTGATCCAGCTGCTGCCACCGGCTGAGGGCGGGGCGATGATCAGGGCCTGGCGCAGCAGCGGGTCAGTCTTGTTGAAATCACCGGCGTAGAGGGTTTCGGGGATATACACCCCGGCTTCGCGGTACACCCGATTCAGCGGTTCGACCGCGCCATGGCTGAGGATCGGGCCGATGCTGGCGTCGATGCCATGCAGGATGCGCTGGGCTTTGCCGAAGGAATAACAGAACAACACGCTGGCCTTGCCGGCCGCGATATTCGCCTGCCACCAGTCGTTGATCCCGGCGAAGATGTGCGCTTGAGGCTGCCAGCGGTAGATCGGCAGGCCAAAGGTCGACTCGGTAATAAAGGTGTGGCAGCGCACTGGCTCGAACGGCGCGCACGTTCCATCGGGCTCTACCTTGTAGTCGCCGGACGCGACCCACACTTCGCCCCTGTATTCCAGGCGCACCTGGGCTGAACCGAGCACGTGGCCGGCGGGGTGAAAGCTCAAGGTCACGCCGTGATGCACCAAGGGTTCGCCGTAGGCCAGGGTTTGCAGGTTGATGTCCTGCCCCAGGCGCGAACGCAGGATGCCTTCGCCCGGCGCAGCGGCCAGGTAGTGTTGATTGCCGGTGCGGGCGTGATCGCCGTGGGCGTGGGTGATGACCGAGCGTTCAACCGGGCGCCAGGGGTCGATGTAGAAATCACCGGCTGGGCAATAGAGGCCTTCGGGCCGGGCGATGACAAGGTCCATGGGCGGTGCCGGGGCAATGGGCTTATCAGTTAGGAGGCAAACCCGTCGCAACAAGTTCGATCTGATTCAACGCCCCTGTAGGAGCCGGCTTGCCGGCGATGGCGTCGGTGAGGGCCTCATCGCCGGCAAGCCGGCTCCTACAGGTTTGGTTGTGGCCGTGAGGCCGGGTTACTTGCCGGGTGTAAGAGTCAACCGGGTTTTGCCGTAGGCCTTGTCGAAGTTCTGCGGTTGCATCGGGAAGCTGAGGTATTGCGCCTTCAGCGACGGGTCGATGCCATTGGCATAGTTCGGGCTGGCCGGGTTGCCGGACTGGCCGATGCCGCCCTGGCCCATCATCGGCTCGGCTTGGCCGAAGTCGACGATCATGCGCAGCGCCGGCACCTGGGTGGTGTTGAAGTTTTGGCCCCAGCTATACGGCGCAGGGTTCAAGGTGTTGTGGTCGCCACCACTGGCCAGTGGGCCACGGATCACCTGGCCGTTGATGTTTTTCCAGGTGGTGCTGTGCAGTTTGCCCCACTGCCAGGCCTTGTGATCGCCGCCCAGTTGGCTGTCGCCTGCGCTGATCGCTGCGGCCAGGCTGCGCGCCAGGATCGCCGGCTTGTCTTCTTTTTGCGGCGTGCGCGTGTCATCCCAGAACGGGCTGTCTTCGCGGCCGAGCAAATGGTCGGCGGTGGCGGAGTAAGACAGGCCGGCATTGCTGACAAACGCCTTCCAGGTCGCGCTGTTTTCCGGGCCGAGCTTGTCGAGGAAGATCTGCTTGGCGCTTTCCTGCAGAAACAGCTCGTAGATCGCCGCGTCTGCGGAGGTGGACACCAGGCGGCCGTCGAAGGCCATCAGGCGGCCCAGGGCTTCGCGGGCCTTGGCTTGCTCGGCTGCTGGCAAGGCGTCGATCGCCTGTTTCAGTGGTTGCGCCATGCCCGGTGCCTGGAACATGGTCTTGAGCTTGGCGGCGAACGTGGTGGTCTGGTCGTACTGCATGGCGATCATGCTGCGGCTGTCATGCTTGCCAGCGTTGGCCAGTTGCGCGAGGCGCTCGCTGCGCTCCGGCGCGTCCCACGAGTTGGACAGTTGCATGCCGTAGCCGCGCGGCGCCGTGCGCTGGTTGGCCGTGCCGATCCAACCCTGTGCCGGGTCCTGGTCATACGGGTGCAGCATTGCGTCGGCGTAACCGTCCCAATCAAAGCGCGCATCCCAGCCCGGCGAGGGCAGCAAGCCTTCGCCTTCGCGGCGGTTGGGGAAGCGGCCGGTGACTTGCCAGCCGATGTTGCTGGCGTCTGCGAAGATCATGTTCAGGGCGATGGCGCGGATCTCCCGGGTCGCGTCCGAGGCCTTGCCGGCATTTTGCGCGCGGGACAGGTCGAAGAACGCATCCAGGCTCTTGTCGTCCTTGAAGTCGGCGGTTTGCAGGGCCAGGCCGAAACCGGTGGTCAGCGCCTGGCTGCTGTTGAGCAGGGCGCCATGGCGGGTTTCGTACACCACTTCGCGGATCGAACGTTGGCCTTTGATAAAGAAGGTCTCGTTACGCACACCGGCCGGCAGCCATTTGCCATTGTTCTCGTAGTACAGCCCGTTGCCCTGGCGTTTGACCTTTTCGAGGAACAGGTCCTGGGTATCGCCCTTGACCGCGCTCATGCTCCACGCCACTTTGCCGTTGAAGCCGGACAACAGGGTTGGCAAGCCGGCAATCGAGGCGCCGACGGCCTGGTATTTCGGGGCACGGATCTGCACGTAGTTCCACGGCGATGGCGCTTGCGGCTGGGCCGCCAGGTCACCGGCCAGCAGGCTCTTGCCGCTGCGGCTGCGTTGCGGGCCGACGGCCCAGTTATTCGACGTGGTCACGGCCAGCGCGTTGAGGCTGTTGAGCTGCTGGCCAACCGCTTCGAGTCCGGCCAGCCCGGTGATCTGGCTGAGGTTCACGCCCTTGAGTTTGTCGGCTTCAGCCTGCGGGATCGCTTCGTCCGGCGCGCTCGGGGTGAGCCAGGCTAGCTTGTCGGTGCCGACTTTCTGCGCCAGCACCAGGGACGACAGCTCCTCCTGCAGGTTGCTCGATTCGCTGAAATTCAGCAGGCAGAACAGCAGCGCCGAGTCTTCCGGCTTCCAGTACTCGGGCTTGTAGCCGGTCTGGGCCAGGTCTGGCGGCAGCTTGTCGCGGTAGCGGAACAGGTAGGCGTTGACGCCACGCGCATACACTTCGAAGAAGCGCTTGAGGCGCGGGCTGGAGGCGTTGTACAGCTCGCCGGCGCTTTTCTTCAGGTTGACGGCGCGCATGAAACGGTCGACGTCCAGCACTTCCGGCCCGGACATTTCCGCCAGGCGGCCCTGGGCCAGCAGGCGCAGGGTGACCATCTGGGTGATGCGGTCGCTGGCGTGCACATAACCGAGGCTGAACAGTGCGTCGTGGAAGGTGTTGCTTTCGATCAGCGGCATGCCCTGGGCATTGCGGCGTACCGAGACGTTCTGCGCGAGGCCCTTGATCGGCTGTACGCCGGCGGCAGGGAGCAGGGTGTCCTGGGTGCTCTGGAGCTGGCAACCGGCCAGGCTTAATGCACTGGCCACTGCCGCGGCAACGCCGAACCGGGGAAGAAAATGTGAGAGGGCTGGCGAGGCCATGGCAAAGCTCCTGCGGGGGTAGCATCAGTAAAGGCGCTACGTTAGTGAGCGCGGCGAAACGACGCAAGCGGGAGGCGATGCTTATTTTGCGGATTACACACCTGTAGGAGCCGGCTTGCCGGCGATGAGGCCGTCAGCCACAGCAGGGATGGCGGCAGGTCTAACGCCATCGCCGGCAAGCCGGCTCCTACAGAGTGGTGGGGTCAGGCTTTGGGTGGGTTGACCTTCTGCACCAGTTCATAGGCCCGAACCGTCGCCGGCCGCTCCTTGATGCTGTTGAACCAGCGGTGCAGATGGGGGAAGTCTTCCAACCGCTGGCTCTGCCATTTGTGGGAAACGATCCATGGGTAGATCGCCATGTCGGCAATGCTGTAGTCCTCGCCCGCCACGAAGGAACGATCCGCCAGGCGGCGGTCGAGCACGCCATACAGGCGGGCGGTTTCGTCTACGTAGCGTTTGATGGCGTAAGGAATTTTCTCAGGCGCGAACTGGCTGAAATGGTGATTTTGCCCGGCCATTGGCCCCAACCCGCCCATTTGCCAGAACAACCATTGCAGGGTTTCCTGGCGACCGCGCAGGTCTTTGGGAATGAACTGGCCGGTTTTTTCCGCGAGGTACAGCAGGATGGCGCCGGACTCGAACAGCGAAATCGGCGCGCCATCGTCGATCGGGTGTTGATCGACGATGGCCGGGATGCGGTTGTTGGGAGCGATCTTCAGGAAATCGGGTTTGAACTGGTCGCCCTGGCCGATATTGATCGGGTGCACCTTATAGGGCAGGCCGGCTTCTTCCAGGAACAGCGATACTTTGTGACCGTTGGGGGTAGTCCAGTAATACAGGTCGATCATGAAGCTCTCCAAAGGTGGTGATGCTTGAGCGAATGCCTGTAGGTATAGGTAATGTTCCACCGACGAAAATTCAATGAAACATTTGTGCATACCCTTAGAAGCGAATCACACAGCACCGTCCACCAGCACCTGCAACGACTGCTGCGAACAGCGCTCGATGCGCACCTGCACGCGGTACACCTCGGCAAACATCAGCGGGTCGAGCACCGCATCCGCTGTACCGCTGGCGTACAAGCGGCCTTGGCGCAGCACCGCAATACGGTCGGCAAAACGCGCGGCGAGGTTGATGTCGTGCAGCACCACCACGGCGATCAAGTTGTGCTCACGCACCAGTGAACGCACGCACTCCATCACCTTCAATTGGTAGTTGAGGTCCAGGGCGCTGGTGGGTTCGTCGAGCAACATCACCTGGGGGCGACGCGCGATCAGTTGGGCAAGGCTGACCAATTGGCGCTGGCCACCGGACAACGTGCTTAACAGTTGATCGGCCAAATGCGTGATGCCAATGCGCTGCAACGCCTCAAAGGCTTCGCGCAGGCAGGCGGCATTGGACAGGGGAACGCCGTCGGTATTGGCCACGCGCAAGGCGGCAATCACGCTTTCCATCACGCTGAGGCTCAGGCCGGGCGGCAGGTTTTGCGGCATGTAGGTGACGCGCCGTGCGCGCTCGGCCACCGACATGGCTGACAGGTCCAGGTCGCCCAATCGTACAACGCCCTGCATCTTTTCCAGCCCGGCCACGGCGCGCAGCAAGGTGGATTTGCCGGCGCCGTTGGGCCCGATCAAGGCGGTCAGGCTGCCGTGGGGCAGGGTGGGCAGGTTCAGGTCGTGCACGATCTGCCGGCGCCCGTAACTCACATTGGCGTTGTGTACCGATAACCCTGCACTCATAACTGCCTCCCACGCTTGAACACCAGCACCACGAAAATCGGCACGCCCACCAAGGCCGTGACAATGCCCACCGGCACGATCACCCCGGGCATGATCAGCTTGCTGGCGATGGACGACAGCGACAGCAGCAACGCGCCGGTCAGGGCGCTGGCCGGAAGGAGGAAGCGTTGGTCTTCGCCCACCAGGATCCGCGCGATATGCGGACCCACCAGGCCGATAAAACCGATGGTGCCTACGAACGCCACGGCGGTCGCCGACAGCAGGCTGATACGCAGCAACGAGAAAAATCGCAGACGCTTCACATCCACGCCGAAGCTTTGCGCGCGGTCCTCGCCCATGCGCAGCAGCGTGAGGCGCGGTGCGGCAGTGAAGGAAAACGGCATGACCACGGCAACCACCAAGGCCAGAATGCCGAGCTTGTCCCAGTTGGCCCGGGTCACGCTGCCCAGGGTCCAGAACACCAGCTGTTGCAGCACATCTTCGGTGGCGACCAGCTGCAGCAGGGCCACCACCGCGTTGCAACTGAACACCAGAGCGATACCAAACAGCACGAGGCTTTCAACCCCGGCACCGCGCAGGCGCGACATGGCTTGCAGCAAAAACACCGAGGCGGCAGCGAAGATAAACGCCGAGATAGAGATGGCGGTATTGGTCGAGACCCACACGGTGGTCACCGGAAACACAATCACCAGAGACGCGCCCAACGCCGCTGCCGAGGACACGCCCAGGGTAAAGGGGCTGGCCAACGGGTTATTCAAGATGGCCTGCATCTCGGCCCCGGCCAGCGACAACGCGCAACCGACCAGCACCGCCATCAAGGCGTAGGGCAGGCGCACGTTCCAGATGATCACCTGGTCGGTGGCGCTCAGGTGGGAGGGGTGCAAAATGCCGTCGAGCAGCGCCAGCAGGCCCATGCCCGACGGGCCGCTGGCCAGGTCCACGAGGATGGCGCAGACCAGCGCGCTGCCCAGTAACGCCAGCAGCCAGGCACGCCGCGCCAGCAGGCGGCGGTAGCCCTGGGTGGCGCTGGCGAGGTCGAGGGTTTGAGTGGTCATGTGGCTCACACAGTTGTGAAAACGAAGAAGGTCAAAATGTGGGAGCTGGCTTGCCTGCGATAGCGGTGCATCTGCCACCAAATGGGGTGGCTGATAGACCGCTATCGCAGGCAAGCCAGCTCCCACAATGAACGCATTTCAACAGGGGGGCGGGGTTACTTGGATTTAGCGTCGATCCAATAGGCACCCTGTAACGGCATGCCAAGGAATTGTTGGTTAATTGCTTCCATGGTCGCCTGCGGGTCCAGCTTGGCGAACAACTCGGGGTGTACCCATTTGGCCAACGACTCGATGGCCAGCAGGTTGTACGGCGAGTTGTAGAAGTCATGCCACAGGCCGTGGGCATTGCCTGCGCGGATCGCACGCAGGTTGGCGAATTCCGGACGAGCCAGCACCCGGTCAAACGCTTCACGTGCTTCGTCGGTGCTCACACCAGCGCCCAGGATCAGCCCCGGCTTGTGGTTACCCGTGGCGACGTAAACATCCGGATCAGCCTTCAACGCGTACTCGACACTGATGTCCCCCAGCGCACCCGGCACCACATCGGCGGCGATGTTGCGCCCGCCCACCAGCTTGATCACTTCACCCATGCCGCTCTTGCCGGTGGTGTGCCCCGGCGCCTGCCAGGCACCGGCCAGCAGTTCGAGGAACACGCTCGGGCGCGGGCCCGCAGGCAAGGTGGCGACGGCGTCGGTGATGACCTTGATGTGCTGGTCATAGAAGTCCAGGAACGCCTTGGCCTGGGCTTCACGGCCCAGCGCGTCACCCAGCGCGGTCATGCTGGTGTGGGTGCCTTGCACCGGGTTGATGCGGAAGTCGACGAACAACACCGGGATGCCCGCCTTGGCCAGCACATCGGCGACCGGGCTGTGTTCGGTGGGGCCGTGGCCGGAAATGCTGAACACCGCCAGGTCAGGTTTGAGCGAAAGAATTTCCTCGGCGCTGACGCTTTGCTCCGACGCCTGGCCGATCAGCGGGATGTCTTTCACCGTCGGAAATTTCGCCACGTAGGCGTTGTAGGTGTGCTGGTCCAGCAGCTTCAAGTCGTTCTGCCAACCGACGATGCGCTGGAACGGCGCCTCCTTGTCGAGCAAGGCAAAGGCGGAAATCAGCCGGCCTTCGCCGAGGACCACACGCTTGACGTTGTCGGCCACTTCGACCTTGCGGCCCAGCACGTCGGTGACTTCATGGGCGGCGGCGGTTTCGGCATGGCCCAGGACCAGCGCGGCGAACAGCACGCCGAGCTTGAGCGCGTTTCGGGGTTTCAACATGGCAAGGACTCCAGGTGAAGGCGGCGCATCAGACATCGCTCCAGCGCCGCAGCAGGTTGTGATAAGCGCCGCTCAGTTGCAGCAGCGCGTGGTGGTCGGCGTGTTGCGCGGTGAGGGTCTGGATCGCCACGTCCATGTCCAGCAGCAGTTGGCGCTGGCTGTCTTCGCGCACCAGGCTTTCGATCCAGAAGAAACTGGCCAGGCGCTCACCACGGGTGACGGGGTTGATCTTGTGCAGACTGCTGCCGGGGTAGATCAGCAGGTGGCCGGCGGGCAGCTTCACCGCGTGTTCGCCGAAGGTGTCGCGGATCACCAGTTCGCCACCGTCGTAGCTGGCCGGGTCGGCCAGGAACAACGTGGCGGAGATGTCAGTGCGTACCCGTTCGCGCACACCCTTGAGGCCGCGAATGGCATTGTCGATATGCCAGTCGAAGGCCTCGCCGCCGCTGTAGCGGTTGAACAGCGGCGGGTAGATGCGCTTGGGCAGGGCGGCGGACATGAACAGCGCGTTGTCCGACAGCCGCGCCAGAATCTGCTCACCCACACGGATGGCCGTCGGCGAATCTTCCGGCAACTGCCGGTTGTTTTTCGCCAGGGCCGAGCGCTGCCCGGCGGTCACCTTGCCGTCAACCCACGGCTGATCGAGCAAAGCGGCCGCGATGGTCTCGACTTCACGGGGGCTGAGCAGCCCCGGGATTTCGATCAGCACCGGTCAGAACTCATAGTCGACGCTGGCGGTGAGGGTGCGCCCGGCCCCGGGGATGCCGTACAACTGGAAGCCGTCGAGGGACGCGCCGACCTGGCTGTAATAGAACTTGTTGAACACGTTGTTGAGGTTGAGGTTGACCGTGGTGTCCTTGTTCACCTTGTATTGCGCCGCCACGTTGCTCAGCCAGTAGCCGGGGGCCTTTTCGTTGTCGCGTACATAAATGGCATTCACCCCGGACGGGCCGTTGGCGTAGCTGCTGTTGTTGTTCAAGCCGCCGACGTATTTGTTGTCGCTGTAGCGACGACGGCCCACGTATTGCTCGCCGTAGCTGAGGCTCAGGGCGTCGGTGACGGCGTAGGTGGTCCAGAGGTTGGCGGTCAGGTCGGGCACGTTCTTGGCTTCGGCGCCTTTGTTGATGCCTTTGGTCTGGGTGCTCTTGAGCGCCGAGAACCCGGTGTAGGCGGTCCAGCGCGGCGTGATGTTGCCTTGCAGGCCAAGCTCCACGCCGTCTACGCGTTTGGCGGGCAGGGCGCGGACCGGGGCGGACTCGCCGTCCTGGTATTCCCAGGCGTTGTCCAGTTCGGTACGGAAGATCGCCGCCGTCACGTTGAGCATGTCGTGGGCAATGTCCCACTTGGTGCCCATTTCATAGGTCTTGGACTTGGCCGGGCTGTAGTTGCTGGTGGTGGCCGAACCGTAGATCTGGTTGTTGGTGGACGCACCCAATGCCGACGGTTGCGCCGCTTCGCTGTAGGACACATAGATGCTGCCATTAGGCAACGGCTTGTACACCGCGCCGACGCGACCACTGACGGCGCCATCGGTGCTGCTGATATCTGCCTGGCCACGCTGGGTGGTCTGGGCGCGCCAGTTGTCGTAGCGCAGCGAACCGAGCACTTGCCACTGGTCGTTGAGGGTGACCGTGTCGCCTGCATAAATGCCGGCGTTGTCGATCACCGAGCGCGGGTCGCCTTCGCCTTTGGTCACATAGGTGCTGGCGAAGCTGTGGCTTGGGTCGCTCATGTCGAAGAACATGTTGCCGGCCGGCACTTCGGCGTTGCGTTTCAGGCCGCCGTAGGTCTCGTGGTAGAACTCAAGGCCTGACACCACCGCGTGCTGCAGGCTGCCGGTGTTGAACTTGAAGCTGAAGTCGGTCTGGTTATCCAGGATGGTGTAGCGCTTGGACAAACCGAAATCGCTGCCCCGCAGGATGCCGTAGGCCGTGTTGCTGTTGTTCACGTAGTCGGTGTAGGCATTGACCGTGCTACCCGGTACTTGGCTGATCGGGCCTACACCGGTGTAGCCCAAGGTCGCACAGCGCGTGCCGGAACAGGTTTTCTGGCCGTTGGCATTGGCGGCAAAGAACCGCGCCGGGGAGAGCACGGCGAAGTTGTCGCTGCGTTCCCAGCGGGTCTGGTTGCGCAGGTTGGCTTCGTTCCAGTCGAAATCGTGTTCGAAACGGGCAGTCAGCGAGGTGGTTTCGTTCTGCTGGGTGTAGAGGCTGGAGTCGCCGTACCAGTTCGAGCGCTTCACGCCCGGCATGCGGTCGCCATTCGTCCCACGCTGGATCGGCACGCCGCCGTCCGGGGTGTTGGTGTCTTTCTGATAGAAGGTGTCGACGAAGAACCGCGTGTCGGTGCCCAGGCCGAAGCCGAACGAGGTGGCGATGCCCCAGCGGTCGTAGTCCACGTCGTCGCGCTCGGCCACCCCGTTGTAGTGCTTCATCAGGTTGAGGCGCACGGCGGTGGTGTCGTTGATCTGTTTGTTCAGGTCGGCGGTGAGGCGGCGGTAGCTGTCGGTGCCGATCCCGGCCGAGACTTTATTGGCGTCGCCCAAGTGCGCTTCTTTGCTCACCAGGTTGACGCTGCCGCCCACCGCGGACACCCCGGATTCAATCGACCCGGTGCCCTTGAACACTTCAGCCTGTTGCAGGTTGAAGGTGTCGGTGCGCGTGGACATGCCCGCATCGCGCACGCCATCGACGGTCAGGCTTTGCTCGGACGAAAAACCACGAATCGAAAACAGGTCGCCCCAGCCCAGGTTGCCTTCGCCCGACATAAAGGTAATGCCTGGCACGTTGCGCAGCACTTCCTGCAAGGTCTGCGCATTCTGCTCCTTGAGCACCTGTTGCGGCACGATGGTCACGCTTTGCGGTGCATCCAGCAGTGGCTGGCTGATCTTGGCGGAGGTCACCCGGTCGACCTTGAAGGTGGAAGTGGCTTCGCCATCCACCTTGATTTCCGGCAGGCTCAGCACCGAGTCGTTGGTCGCGGCAGCGGGCGCATCGGCCCAGGCCGTCGGGGCAACGCTACCGGCAGCCAGCAGACCGAACATCGGCGCCAGGGTGGTGTGCAGCGTGTGGCTGCGAGGTGTGGGCAGTGACATAGGCGAGTTCCGAGTCTAAATTACAATTACTCTCATTTAGGTTCGGTAGTCTAAAGAGCGATTTCCCCTGCCATGCCCTGGGTTTGTATCGCTGATGCGTGATTATCGTTTCCCACAACATTCCATTACATTTGCGCGTACTGCTGGCTGAACTTTCGGCTATCTCCTGCGTTTTGAGTTTTCGGACCGACTGCCCATGGCCAAGCAAGACCACTTGTTGATCGTCGATGACGACCCGCAAATCCGCCAACTGCTCTGCGACTACCTGAGCGACGCCGGCTTCCAGGTGTCCACCGCCGCCGATGGCAAGGAAATGCGCCGCCGCCTGGCGCTGAATGTGATCGACCTGATCGTGCTCGACCTGATGCTGCCTGGCGAAGACGGTCTGAGCCTGTGCCGTGAACTGCGGGTGAGTTCCAACACGCCGGTGGTGATGCTCACGGCCAAGGGCTCGTTGATCGACCGTATCGTCGGCCTGGAAATCGGTGCCGACGATTACCTGCCCAAACCCTTCGACCCGCGTGAATTGCTGGTGCGCATCAAAGTGGTGCTGCGCCGGGTGCAGAGTTTCCCGGACCGTGCACGGCTGGATGAAGCACCGAGTATCTGTTTCGCCGGCTGGCAGCTCGACACACGGGCGCGGCAACTGCTCACCCCGGACGGTGTAGTGGTCAGCCTGGGCAATTCGGACTACCGCGTGCTGCGCCTGTTGTTGCAGCACCCCAACCGCCCGTTGAGTCGCGACTTTTTGCTCAACCACGTGTTCGACAAGGACAGCACGCCGTTCGACCGCTCCATCGACGTGTGCGTCAGCCGCCTGCGTTCCCAACTGCCGGCCGGGCTGATCAAGACCGTGCGCAACGAGGGTTACATGCTCACCGCCGACGATGTGGTGCTGGGCTCGTGAGACTGCTGCCGCGTTCGCTGTTCGGGCGGCTGGTGCTGATTCTGGTCAGCGGCATGCTCGCGGCCCAGGCCCTGACCAGCAGCATCTGGTACGACCGTCGTCATGGCCAGGTGCTGGAAATTCCCGCGCGGTTGATCGCGACGCGCCTGGCCGACGTGGTGCGCCTGGTGCACAGCGATCCGCAGCAGGCGGACCAGTTGATCAAACTGCTCAACACGCCGCACTTTCGCCTCACCGTGAGCGACCAGGCCAGCAGCACGCCCAGCACCCTCACCGACAGCGACCGACCCACCGAGCGCCTGATCAAAAAGGTGTTGTCGGAGAAAACCGGCTACGCCCAGACCCTGATCCTGTTGCGCCTGTCCCTGGTGGATGGCGAAGGGCAAACCGCCGGGCTGTCGACCCTGCTTGGCTCCAAGCCGGTGGTGGGGCAATTCCTGATTGACCTGCGCTTGCCCGATGGGCGCTGGTTGCAGGTGGATGCGAGTGAAGAGCAGGGCTGGACCAGCACGTCGCCGCTGGACCTGCTGTTCGACTATGTGATGCGCATCTATTTGCTGCGGGTGTTGGTGCTGGTGGTGATCGCCCTGGTGGCTGTACGCCTGGCGATCCGCCCGCTCAATGCCCTGGCCAAGGCGGCCGAGGCGTTGGGGCGTGATATCCAGCGCCCGCCGCTGTCGGTGGACGGCCCCACCGAAGTCCGCCGCGCGGCGCAGGCTTTCAACGCGATGCAGCAACGCTTGATCGCCAACATCGCCGAACGCACGCGCTTTCTCGCGGCGATTTCCCACGACCTGCGCTCACCGATCACACGCCTGCGCCTGCGCACCGAGATGCTGGAAGACACCCGCACCAAGGAGCGGTTTCGCAGCGATCTGGAAGAAATGGAGCACATGGTCTCCAGCACCCTGGATTTTGTCAGCAGCGGCGAAATCAATGAGACGCGGCAGAACATCGACATCAACGCCTTGCTGCAAAGCCTGCAGGCTGATCTTGAGGATGTGGGGCAAAGCGTGACGATCGTGGGCCGGGCCAGACACCCGTTGCCGGGATACGCCCGCAGCCTCAAGCGCTGCGTGCAGAACTTGCTGGAAAACGCAGTGCGTTATGGTTGTGAAGTGGTGGTGCAGGTCGAGGACCAGACAGACAGCCTGAAGATCGTCATCAGCGACCGTGGCCCGGGGATTCCCCAGGAACAGCTGGAACAGGTGATGGAGCCGTTTTACCGGGTAGAGGGCTCACGTAATGCCGAGACGGGCGGGTATGGGTTGGGGCTGAGCATTGCCCATACGATTGCGCGGGCGCATGACGGGCGGTTGAGCTTGAGCAATCGGGAAGGCGGGGGGCTGGAAGTGGTGTTGCAGTTCCAGCGCAAGCCCTGAACCTGTAACACCATCCATGTGGGAGCTGGCTTGCCTGCGATGCAGACACCTCGGTACATCAGGCACACCCAGTTGATGCCATCGCAGGCAAGCCAGCTCCTACACAGCCTGAGTCAGGGCATTACGCCCCGTGGCACTTCTTGAATTTCTTCGCGCTGCCGCAAGGGCAAGGGTCGTTGCGGCCAACGTCCTTCAAGGCGTTGCGCACCGGCTCCTGGTGAGCGTGGCCGCAGTTCGGGCCGTGGACATGGCCGTGGTCGTGATCATGGTGATCGTGATCGTGGTTGCAGTCAGGACCATGGACATGGGGTTGCTGAGTCATCGATGTCGCTCCGGAATAAAATCGCCGGGGATTATCTCGCCATTGTGGGACACCTGCACGTCATTACCGATGAATAATCCGGTTTTCAGCTCTCCCTCCAGGCGATAGGGCACGGGCTGGGTGGGATTTTTCAGCATCTGCACCACGTCGCGTATCTGCGGCCACAGGTTGGTACGCACCGACACCCGGAAGAACGCGTGGCTGCGCGGCGGCACGGTGAGCCATTCGTTGGACTCGCCTTCGGTCAGCACAAAATCGTCCAGGGTGACCTTGTAGATCAGACCGCGCACCGTCAGGTCGGCGTCGTCGCGGTTGTCCACACGAAAGTACAGCTTGAACTTCTGCTCCAGCAGCTTGGCCCGCACCACTTCGACTTTGACCAGGGACACATGGGGCGCCGGCGTATCGTCTTCGAACCACGAGGCGCAGCCGGTCAGGCCCAGTGTCAACGCCAGCATCAAGCTGTAGATCCGGAGCATGGCGTTTTTCCTGTCAGAGGGTTTAGAGGTAACTGGAGCAGCACTTCTTGAATTTCTGACCACTGCCGCACAGGCACGCATCGTTGCGTCCTGCCTTGACCTCGACGGTGGGGTCGATGAAGTACCAACGCCCATCATTCTGTACGAAAGAGGACTGCTCGCGGTGGCTATGTTCACCGGTGCTGTCGTGCCAGCGAGCGGTAAAGGTCACGAACGCATGTTCCGGCTGGCCTCCGAACACCTCGGAGCTTTCCACCTCAAGGCCCAGCCAGGTGCTTTGGGCACTCCAGGCGCCGATGGCTGCGCGGTCCAGGCCAGCCTGTTGTGCCGGCAAGGTGGTTGCCACCAGATAGTCCACCAGGCCCAGCACATAGGCGCTGTAGCGCGAACGCATCAGGGCGGTGGCGCAGGGCGCGGGGTGGCCAGCGTGATAATGGCCGCAGCAGGCATCCAACAGGTTGCCACTGCCGCAGGGGCAAATGGATGTACTCATCGGGGTTACCACCAATACTTTCCGAAGTTTTCCGGGTTGGCCCAGAAACGGGCGTTGAGCCAGTCCGGCACCTGTTTATAGTCAAGCAGATCATAGGTAAACAGCGTCAGAACCTGCTCATCGCGCTGGAAACGCTCGCCGGCCTGCAGGGCCAGGGAGAAGAAGTCGGTTTCCTTCCAGCCGCAGGCGTTCAGGTCGACCAGCGCGGCAATACGGCTGGCATTGAGGTTACGCACGCCACCGAGCAGGGTCAGGCCTTGCGGTTTTGACAGGTGCTCCAGGCAGTCGACCACCAGCGCCAGGTCAAAACGTTGCGCCGCCAGCGCTTCAGGCAACGGCCCGGGCGGCGCGATGGCGACGACGGTGTCGGGGTGCTCGGCCTGGAAGGCGTCCAGCGCCGGAAACTGGCTGGCACCCAACAGCAACAGGCGTTTGGGCTGGTGCAGATCGAGCAAGGCAGCCAAGGCTTGCTGGGGTGTACGGGAAGAAATACCGGCGGTCATCACAGATCCTCACATCAGGACCGTAGAGACTAGCGCGGCTGAGCGTGCGGGCCTAGAGCGGGTGGCGGCGAAAAGTCCTACGAGAGCGACGATCCTCAATGAATACAGGGGCGCGGCGTAGTGGCGCAGATGAAAAGAGCCGTCTTTACTCCACCCATCGGCCCCCGCCGATCCCCTCAGGAGAAAACAGATGAGCATCATGCGGACAGCTCTACCCTTGGTTCTGCTAACCGGAGTATTGACAGGTTGCGCAGGCTTGCAGAAAACCGACTGGCCCACGTGCGCCGCCGTAGGTGGTGTGACGGGCGCGGCGATCGGCGCCACTGAAAGTTCAGCCTACGCGGGCTACGGCGCGCTGCTGATCGGTGGCATGGCTGGCGCCTATTGCTGGGTACACGGCGATGGCGATGAAGACGGCGACGGTGTGCCGGACAGCCGCGACAAGTGCCCGGGTACGCCAAAAGGCGTGCAGGTCGATGCCAATGGTTGCCCTCCTGTGGCGCCGCCAGCGGTGGTCGAGGAAGTGGTGGTGGTTAAAGAAGAAACCATCGTGATCCGCGATGTGCACTTCCAGTTCGATTCGGCCAAGTTGACCGCTGCGGACAAAACCAAGCTCGACACCATCGCGACCCGCCTGAAAAAAGAGGCCCCAAGCGCGCAACTGCGGGTCAGCGGGCACACTGACAGCGTCGGTAAAGACGCCTACAACCAGAAACTCTCGGAAAAACGCGCACACTCGGTCACTGACTACTTGATCGGTGCCGGCGTGCCTCGCAGCAACTTTGTCTCGGTAACCGGTGCCGGCGAAAGCCATCCGGTGGCCGACAATAAAACCGCCGAAGGGCGCGCACTGAACCGTCGCGTGGAAATCCAGATCAACCGCTGACAGCCCTTGCCCCTGTGCCAGTCACAGGGGCATTGCTGGCGATCCTCGCCGAAACAGCTGGCATACCTGCCCTTTATCAAGTTTTTTTAACCTTCACTGGCAAATCGCCTGTAGAAGTCGGTACTGTGCGCCCAAAGAATAATAGGCAAGGGGGCATGCGGGATGAAGGTGTTTTGGGGGCTGGGGAAGTTTTTGACGTTACTGTTCTGGGTCGTGGTAGTGGTCAATATAGTGCGACCGCTGGCCAGTCCGTTCCACCTGTTGGTCAGCCTGGCCGGCAGTCTGTTGTTCCTCACCCATTTGCTGGAGTTGCTGTTGTTCAACAGCAGCGTGAAACACCGTGCCCATCCCTGGCGTGACCGCTTGCAGATTCTGCTGGTGGGTATGTTCCACGTGCAGGGCCTGTCGGCGCCTGCGGCGGTTAATGAAACGAACAAGGAGGCCAATCATGCGTAAGGTTTTTCTGTTGGCCCTGTTGGTCAGCCCCATTGCCCTGGCGCAGACCGTCAGTGTTGAAAGCAACTCGCTGATGCGCTTGCCCAGCAGTACCAGCGTGTTGCAACTGGAACGCCTGGACGTCGCGGATTACGGCACCTTGCTGATTCCGGCGACGATCAGCCAGGTCACGGTGGATGAGCTGCATCTGGGGCGTGAAGCACGTATCGCCATCGCACCGGGCAATACCGGCCTGCAATTGCAGGTACGCCATGCGCAACTGGACCACGGCAGCCAAATCACCTCGCGTGGCGCCCCCGGCACCCACGAACGCCCGGCCAAGGCGGGACGCGACCTGACCTTGCGCATCAATGCGCTGACGGCTGATGAGTTGTCGGTGGATGCCCGCGGCGGTGCCGGTGCCCAGGGTTATGCCGGCCTGGATGGCGCCAATGGCGTGGATCCGGGTTGCACCTGGGGTTCGGCCGGCCGCGGCGCCAATGGCGATAACGGTGGCGACGGCTTGCCCGGTGCAGCAGGCGCGCAGGTGCGGGTCGAGTTGCCGCAGGATTTCCCGGCCGAACACATCAAGGTCTGGGTCGATGGCGGTGCGGGCGGTTTGGCGGGCACAGCAGGCAAGCCAGGTCGTGGTGGCCAGTCCAAAGGTTGCCTGGTGTACCGTGCCGATGGCGGTGAAAAGGGCCGTCCAGGTTTGGAAGGGCAGCCGGGGCCGGCCGGGCCTGCGGGGGCTGTGACTATTCAGCGCCTGTAAAGACGCCATCGCCGGCAAGCCGGCTCCTACGGGTTATAGACGATCAACTGTAGGAGCCGGCTTGGCGGCGATAGCCCTCTCAAGATCGCCTCAGAACATCGGCCGAGCCGAAGCAATCGCCACCACCACCAACCCCACGATCAAATTAATCCCCACCAGCTTGCGGATCTGACCCAACACCGCAGCCCCGGCCGGCCAATCCTCCGCCGCCACCGCCGCGCGCAACTCCGGGAATTTCAGCGCCTGGATCCGGATAAACAGCGCCGTCATCACCAGGTACAAGCCCATCATCACCTGCACATAGCGCGGCGCCGTCTCAAACCCGCTGAAGCGCAATTGCAGCAAGCCAATGCCGCTGATCGGCAAAATGGCCACGGCGATCCACACCCATACGAAAAAACGTTGAAACACATTTGCCCACAGCTTGAGTCGGGCAGGGCCCTCAAGTGCCGCCACAGCGGCGGGGCGCAGGATCATCCAGGCGAAAAACATGCCGCCGACCCAGACCAGGGCGGCTAATACATGCAGGGTGTAGGCGAGGCTAAACACGGTCATTGTGGTACTCCGTTCTGCGCGGGATTCATTAGCGGGGTATGATAGCCGCCGATCCGAACCACTGAAAATTTATCCAGCGTTTTTAGCGCCCGACTATTCATGATCAGCACTGAACTCAAAACCACGATCCAGGGCGCCTATTCGCGTTTTCTCGAAGCCAAGAGCTTGAAACCGCGCTACGGCCAACGCCTGATGATCGCCGAAGTGGCCAAGGTCCTCGGGGATATCGACACCGACGACGAAGGTCGCCGCGAGGGTGAGCCTGCGGTCGTGGCCGTCGAGGCCGGCACCGGTACCGGCAAGACCGTGGCCTACAGCCTGGCCGCGATCCCGACCGCCAAGGCGGCCGGCAAGCGCTTGGTGATTGCCACCGCCACCGTGGCCCTGCAAGAGCAGATCGTCTACAAAGACCTGCCCGACCTGATGCGCAACAGTGGCTTGAACTTCACTTTTGCGCTGGCCAAGGGCCGTGGCCGCTACATGTGCCTGTCCAAGCTCGATGTGCTGCTGCAGGAAGGCCACGCACAAACCGCCACCGCGCAGTTGTTCGAAGAAGAAGGCTTCAAGATCGAAGTAGATGAAGCCAGCCAGAAGCTGTTTACCAGCATGATCGAGAAACTGGCAGGCAATAAATGGGACGGCGACCGCGACAGCTGGCCCACCGCCCTCGAAGATTCCGACTGGGCGCGCCTGACGACCGACCACAGCCAGTGCACCAACCGCCATTGCCCCAACTTCGGCCAGTGCGCGTTCTACAAGGCCCGCGAAGGCATGGGCAAGGTCGACGTGATCGTCACCAACCACGACATGGTGCTGGCCGACCTGGCCCTGGGCGGCGGCGCCGTCTTGCCGGACCCACGCGACACCCTCTATGTATTCGACGAAGGGCACCACCTGCCAGACAAGGCCATCGGCCACTTCGCCCACTACACCCGCCTGCGCTCTACCGCCGACTGGCTGGAGACCACCGCCAAGAACCTCACCAAGTTGCTCGCCCAGCACCCTCTGCCCGGCGACCTGGGCAAGCTGATCGAACAAGTGCCGGAGTTGGCGCGGGAGATCAAGACCCAGCAGCAATTCATGTTCAGCGCCTGTGAGCAGGTGGCCGACTTCAAGCCCGGCGAAGACGTGGAGGGCCGTGAGCGGCCGCGTCACCGCTTCGTCGGCGGGCTGATCCCCGAGCACATGCGTGAAATGGGCATCGAGTTGAAGAAGGGCTTTTCGCGCCTGACCGACTTGTTCACACGGCTGACCGACCTGCTCAAGGAAGGCATGGATGGCGAGGTCAACATCGGTATCGCCAGCAACCAGGCTGAAGAGTGGTACCCGTTGTTCGGCAGCCTGTTGTCCCGTTCCCAGGGTAACTGGGAGCTGTGGACCGCCTTCACCGTCGAAGACCCGGAAGACAACCCGCCCATGGCGCGTTGGCTGACCCTGTCGGAAAGCGGCGCGCTGTTTGACATCGAGGTCAATGCCAGCCCGATCCTGGCCGCTGAAATGCTGCGCCGCAACCTGTGGAACGTGGCCTACGGTTGCCTGGTGACCTCGGCCACCCTGACCGCCCTGGGCACCTTCGACCGCTTCCGCATGCGCGCCGGCCTGCCGAAAAAGGCGGTTACCGCCGTGGTGCCGAGCCCGTTCCATCACGCCGACGCGGGTGTGTTGCGGGTGCCGGACCTCAAGGCTGACCCTCGGGATGCGGCGGCCCACACGGCTGCGATCATCCGCGACCTGCCAGACCTGGTGGAGGGCTCCAAAGGTACTCTGGTGCTGTTCTCGTCGCGCAAACAGATGCAGGACGTGTTCGACGGCCTCGACCGTGACTGGCGCAAGCAGGTGTTTATCCAGGGCAACCTGTCCAAACAGGAAACCCTGAACAAGCACAAGGCGCGGGTGGATGGCGGCGATTCCAGCGTGCTGTTTGGCCTTGCCAGTTTCGCCGAAGGCGTGGACTTGCCTGGTGCCTACTGCGAACACGTGGTGATCGCCAAGATCCCGTTCTCGGTGCCGGATGATCCGGTCGAGGCCGCACTGGCCGAATGGATCGAAGCGCGGGGCGGCAACCCGTTCATGGAAATCTCGGTGCCGGATGCGTCCCTGAAGCTGGTGCAGGCCTGCGGCCGCTTGCTACGGACCGAACAGGACCGGGGCACCATCACCTTGCTCGACCGCCGTTTGGTCACCCAGCGCTATGGCAAGGCTATCCTGAATGCCTTGCCGCCGTTCAGGCGCGAAATTTCTTAAGCCACCGTGGGCGAATTCGCCCACTTCGTGGTCTATCTCACTGCTATCGATTTATGTCATCAGGCCATTCACCGGCCGATTGGGAGAACCTTGTTCGTATGATTCGCACGCTGCCCGCCCTGTTTGCCCTGCTGTTCACTGCGCCGTTGATGGCCGCGCCCGCAGGGCAACAAACGCTGTTCAACTTCGTCCGGCCTGCCGATGTGGTCAAGGTGGCGACCCAGGACGCCAGCCTGCCGCAGTACAACGCCGAACAAACCCCCGAAGGCGAAGTGCTGCGCCGCATCACGTTCAACCCGGCTGCCGAGCCGAGCCTGGTCCTCAGCCCGCAAAGCGGCGCGTGGGACTGGTCCCAATCCGGAGCGATGAGCCTGCGCATTCAAAGTGCCATGGATTGGGCGCTGACCCTCTACGTCAAGGTGCAGAGCGCTGATGGCAAGACCCTGGTCAGCCGCATCGACCTGCCTGCCGGCCCGGCGCAGACCCTGCTGGTTCCGCTGCAGGCCAACTCACCGTTGAGCCAGGGCATGAAGGCCGGCCCGCCGATGCCTATCACCGTGGACGGCCAGCGCGTATTGCTGGCCAGCAGTGCGGGGGAGATCGACCGCAGCCAGGTGGTGTCGGTAACCCTCTCGATGATCAAACCCAACGCCGCCCAGAGCATTTTGCTGGAGCGCTTTGGCGTGCAGGACAGCGAGCCGGTGATCAAGGCCGCCTACAGCGAACTGGTGGATGCCTATGGCCAGTCCACCCGCGCGCGCTGGCCGGAAAAGGTCAGCAGCGACGACCAACTCAAGGCCGCTGCCGCCAAGGAGCAACAACAGCTCAAGGGGTGGCTGGCAGAGCGGGATAAATCTTCACTGGATCAATACGGCGGCTGGAACAAAGGCCCGGCGTTCGAGGCCAGTGGGTTTTTCCGCACCGAGAAGCGCGACGGCCGCTGGTACCTGGTAACCCCGCTGGGCCATCCGTTCTACTCGTTGGGCGTCAACACCGTCGCCCCGGATAACAATCAGACCTACGTCGCCGGGCGCGAGTGGATGTTTGCAGCCTTGCCCAAGGCCGGTGAGCCCTTCGACAAGTATTACGGCAGCGCCGACAACCGCACCGGCAACGGCGCAGGCGAGGGTCGCAGTTTTGGCGCCGGGCGTTGGTATGACTTCTACGGCGCCAACCTGGAACGCACCTACGGCACCGAAGGTTTCGACCAGAAACGCTGGGTGAGCCACACCCTCGACCGCCTGCAAGCCTGGGGTTTCAACACCGTGGGTAACTGGAGCGACGAAAGCCTGGCCACCGCTGATCGCGTGCCCTACACCTTGCCGCTGTCGATCGTGGGCGATTACGCCAGCATCAGCACCGGCACCGACTGGTGGGGTGGCATGCCCGACCCGTTCGACCCGCGCTTCGCCATGGCCACCGAACGTGCCGTGGCCATTGCGGCCCGCGATCACCGTGACGACCCGTGGCTGATCGGCTACTTCGCCGACAACGAGCTGGCCTGGGCCGGTCCGGGTGACGATCCAAAATCGCGCTACGCCTTGGCCTACGGCACATTGCGCATGACCACCGACGTGCCAGCCAAGCGCGCGTTCCTCAAGCAATTGCGCGACAAATACCGCAATGAAGAAGGCCTTTCGAAAGCCTGGGGCATTCACCTGGCAGGCTGGGAACTGATGGAAGACCCAGGTTTTGAGCCGCCGATGCCGAACCCCGAACACCCGGAAATCGAGGCTGACTTCAAGTATTTCCAGAAGACCTTCGCCGATGCGTATTTCAAGACCATCTCCGACTCGCTCAAATGGCATGCGCCTAACCAACTGTTGCTGGGCGGGCGTTATGCGGTGAGCACGCCGGAGGCCGTGGCGTCCTGCGCGCAGTACTGCGATGTGCTGAGTTTCAACATGTACACCCTAAAACCCCAGGACGGTTATGACTTCGCCGCCCTGCGCGTGCTGGACAAGCCGGTGTTGATCACCGAATTCAACTTTGGCTCGGCGGACCGTGGGCCGTTCTGGGGCGGTGTGACGCAACTGGCCAGGGAAGAAGACCGTGGCGCGGCGTACGCTAATTTCCTCAAGCAGGCCATGGCGGAACCGTCGATTGTCGGCGTGCATTGGTTCCAGTATCTGGACCAGCCGGTTACGGGGCGCCTGCTGGACGGTGAGAACGGTCATTTCGGTCTGGTGGGGATCACTGATGTACCTTTCCAGGGCTTTGTCGACAGCGTGCGCAAGAGCAACCTGGCGGCCGTCGACCAGTTGGGCAAAGAGGCCGAAAAGGCCAAGGCGGCCAACGCTGCGCGTGAGGCCGAGGGCAAGCAGGCCGGGCATGACGGCAAAGGCCCGGGGCAGGGCGCCGGGCATGCCGGTGGGCACTCTGGAAATGGCCATTGATTGAGCGTTGACGGGTTCACAAAACCCACAAGGGCTGGAACAATGGCGGCCACTTTTTACGGTATTTTCCGAGGGGGCTTAGGTGCAGATTCAGGGTCATTACGAGCTCCAGTTCGAAGCGGTGCGCGAAGGGTTCGCAGCGTTGTTCGATGACCCACAGGAGCGTGGTGCCGGGCTGTGTATCCAGATCGGTGGCGAAACGGTCGTCGACCTGTGGGCTGGTACCGCCGACAAGGACGGAGCCGAGGCCTGGCACAGCGATACCATCGTCAACCTGTTCTCCTGCACCAAGACCTTTACTGCCGTTACGGCCCTGCAATTGGTGGCCGAAGGCAAGCTGCAACTCGACGCGCCCGTGGCCAACTACTGGCCGGAGTTTGCAGCGGCGGGCAAAGAGGCCATCACCCTGCGCCAGCTGCTCTGCCACCAGGCCGGGTTGCCGGCGATCCGCGAAATGCTGCCCACCGAAGCCCTGTACGACTGGCAACTGATGGTCGACACCCTGGCGGCCGAGGCCCCGTGGTGGACGCCCGGCGAAGGCCATGGCTACGAGGCCATCACCTATGGCTGGCTGGTGGGCGAATTGCTGCGCCGTGCCGACGGGCGGGGCCCGGGGGAGTCCATCGTGGCGCGAGTGGCGCGGCCCTTGGGGCTGGACTTCCACGTGGGGCTGGCGGACGAAGAGTTTCATCGTGTTGCACATATAGCGCGCAGCAAAGGCAATATGGGCGATGAGGCGGCTCAACGGTTACTTCAAGTAATGATGCGCGAGCCCACGGCCATGACTACGCGGGCATTTGCCAATCCACCGTCTATTCTGACGAGCACTAATAAACCCGAATGGCGGCGCATGCAGCAGCCAGCGGCAAATGGTCACGGTAATGCCCGCAGCCTGGCCGGTTTTTATAGCGGTTTGTTGGACGGTAGTTTGCTGGAAAGCGACATGCTCGAACAATTGACCCGCGAACACAGTATGGGGCCGGATAAAACCTTATTGACCCAAACCCGTTTCGGCCTTGGCTGCATGTTGGATCAACCGCAATTGCCCAATGCCACCTTCGGCCTTGGCCCGCGTGCGTTTGGCCATCCCGGGGCGGGCGGTTCGGTCGGTTTTGCCGACCCTGAACATGATGTAGCGTTTGGTTTTGTGACTAATACACTGGGGCCTTATGTACTTATGGACCCACGTGCACAGAAGTTGGTCGGAATATTGGCCGGTTGTCTGTAAACCCCTTGCTGTTTCACGTTTTTTTGTTACAAAGGCAACTATAAGAAGACGCTGAGCGAAATGATGTAACTTTAATGTTCAGTAAGCGTCTGTTTAACGGGTCATCCAGACCCCCTGGTTTTTTCTCATTTTGTGGATATCTCATGTTATCGAACAAGTCCTTGGCACTGGCGCTGTGCCTCACTATTACTGGCTGCGCACAAACTCCACAAAATGATGCCGAAGGTGGGCATTGGTGGTCATTTGGATCTGATAAGGCTGCTACCAAGGACGCAGTGACCCAAACCGACGCCAAGCCGGATGCCAAGCCGGCTGCTGGCGCCAAGCCTGCTGCGCCTGTCGCTGCCGCTGCCGCACCGGCTCCTGCAGCCGCCGCGCCAGCCCCCGTCGCCAAGGCGGATACCGGCTCCAGCTGGTGGCCGTTCTCCTCCAAGAGCGCCGACGACAAGGCGGCCGACGCCAAGGCTGACCTGAAAGCCGACCTCAAGGCTGCGACTCCAGCGCCGTCGCCAGCCGCCGCGCCGGAGGTTGCCAAGACCGACACCGAGACCCACTGGTGGTGGCCGTTCGAAAGCAAGCCAAAGCCACTGGCCAAGGTCGATGTGACCAACGTGCCAATGCCTGATCCGAAAATCACCCAAGCCTGGCTGGACGACTACGAGCCGCGCCTGCGTGCTGCCATCAAGGACAGCAACCTGCAATTGGAGCGCCGCGAAAACGTACTGGTCGTGATCGCCCCGGTGGATGGTTCCTACAACCCGAAACGCCCGGCGATGTTGCTGCCGGTGACCCTGGGCCCGTTCACTCGTGTAGCCAAGGCCGTTGAAGGCGACCCGAAAACCGCCGTACTGGTTCTGGGTCACGTCGACACCAATGGCGCGGAGCCGGTGAGTCAAGCCCTGACCAAGGAGCGTGCGCAGTCCATCGCGTCGATTTTCAGCCTTAGCGGCTTGAAGCAGGATCGCCTGATGCTGCGTGGCATGGGTGACCTGATGCCGCGTGCGGCCAACGACAGCACCCAGGGCCGCGCACTGAACCGTCGCATGGAAATCCTGTTCACCCAGCGCACTACGATGCTCGCCCTGCTGAACAAATACAGCTCGGGCAAACCGCCAGTGGCTGAAATGGTCGCGGTACAAACGGCGCCAGCGCCGGTTCCGGCTCCCGCTGCGAAGAAAGCGGCTCCCGCGAAAAAGGCTCCGGCCAAGAAAGCCGCTGCCAAGCCTGCCGCCAAAAAAGCGCCGGCCAAACCCGCCGCGAAGAAACCGGCTCCAGCCAAGGCTGCTGCACCGGCTGCGAACGACCAGGCGAAAAACTGATCTGTTGAAGCACAAGGATAAAGTCGCATGACCCAGGCACTGGCTGATATGCGCCGTGACTACACACGGGACGGTTTGAGCGAGGCCCAGGCCCCGGATGAACCGTTTGCGTTGTTCCACCAGTGGTTTGCCGATGCGGTGAAAACCGAGCAGCCACCGGTGGAAGCCAATGCCATGACCCTGGCGACGGTCGACCCCGAAGGTCGCCCGCACTGTCGCATCCTGTTGCTCAAGGGGCTGGATGCGCAGGGCTTTACCTTCTTCACCAACTATCAGAGTGCCAAGGGTGAACAGCTCGCGGCACGGCCCTTCGCGGCCATGACTTTCTTCTGGCCGACCCTGGAGCGCCAGGTGCGTATCGAGGGGCGGGTGGTCAAGGTCACGCCTGAAGAGTCGGACGCGTATTACCAGGTGCGTCCCTTGGGCAGCCGCCTGGGGGCCTGGGCGTCGCCGCAGAGCAAGGTCATCCGTGACCGTGAAGAACTGCAGGACTTGCTCAAGGCAACCGAGCAGCGTTTCAGTGATACCCAGCCCGATTGCCCCGAGCATTGGGGCGGCTACCGTTTGCTGCCTGAGCGCATCGAGTTCTGGCAAGGCCGCGCCAGCCGCCTGCATGACCGCCTGAACTATCGCCTGCAAGCGGGCGAGTGGACACGCGAGCGCCTGGCGCCCTGAGCCTCACCTTTCGTCACCTCACCTGAATAATGTCCGCAGGCCCGGCGTCTCTATCAAGAGGCTTCGGGTTGTTGATTGCGGACAACTCCACCGGCAAGCGTATGCGTGACACTTCTTGGTACAAGGAGAGTACTACCGTTCGTCGAGTTTTCTGGTAAGGGCAGTCTGTACTAGGGCTGAATGAAAGCAATTTTCTGCCGTGCTTGCCGTGACAGGCGCCAAGCCGCAGCGTCTAATGAATACCTGTCCTTTGGAGTTGATGCTATGCGTAAGTCCGTTTTACTAGTTGCCTGCTTTACCACCCTGTCGTTGCTGTTGGGTGGCTGCGCCTCGAGTCTGACCGGCGACTCGTACTCCCGTGACGAAGCGCGTCGTGTACAGACCGTTCGCATGGGGACCATTGAATCCCTGCGTCCGGTGAAAATCGAAGGCACCAAGACCCCAATCGGCGGCGCTGCTGGCGCAGTCATCGGCGGCGTTGGCGGCAGCGCCATCGGCGGCGGCCGTGGCAGCATTGTCACTGCCGTGATCGGCGCCGTCGCTGGCGGCCTGCTGGGCTCGGCCACCGAAGAAGGCCTGACCCGCACCCAAGGCGTTGAAATCACCGTTCGCGAAGACGACGGCAGCATGCGCGCCTACGTGCAAGCGGTTGAAGAGAACGAGATCTTCCGCATTGGTGACCGCGTTCGCATCATGACCGTTAACGGCACCAGCCGCGTGACTCGCTAAGCGTCGGTTGTAGAAACACAAAACCCCCAACCAGGTGACTGGTTGGGGGTTTTTTTATTACGTGGGGCAAGGTTGGCTGAGCATTAGAGTTGAAGTGAAAGCGCTTTCGTATGGACTAAAAATACAGGCAATAAAAAACCGCCTTAGTAGGGCGGTTCTTTATTGCAATCCCAGTTCTGGTTGGGCTTGCATACTCACAGGACGCGATGACATGGGCGAAATACTAATGCTGCTTAAAGTGTCGCGCAAGGCTCATTGATGGGAGGTGAGCATGATTTATGAGATTTCCTTTACCGGATTTTTCTGCAAAAGACGGTAATACACTTTAAGCGCAATCCACTGCATTCAGCTGCGCTTGGTCACACCTTTGGCTCTATGCCCCGTTAGTATCAACGCCGTTCCACGTTCGTCACTTTGCAGATCAACTGGGTCAACGCCGAAGTTTTCGGACCAACCGCCACGGGCTAGTAATCCGTGCCGGATTGATGCGGGTGGCCCATCAACCCAGCCACCTCAAAGGACGCGATGACAGCATCCGAAGGCGCGCATGTTCCGGTAAGTACGCTGGAGGCAAGGCCCAACATTTGGAGGGCCGAGTATGTCGAAGTTTGCACGACGTACGTGGAACCTCGTAGTGAATGCCCTGCGTGTGTACCACGTGTGGGTGTTCCTGCGGGACAGCTTCGATGACCTTTAAGGTCTAAGAAGTGGAGCCGTCTCGGTTTAAACCGAGACGGCTTTTTGGTTTCTCAGGCTGTCCTCAGATCTGGAAGTGCTTCACCAAGGTGTTCAACTCATGGGCCAGGCTTGCCAGGGACTGCGACGCAGCCGTCGTTTGGGTCGAGCCTTGCGCAGATTGAACCGACAACTGCTGAATGTTCAGCAAGTTGCGGTCAACCGCCCGGGCCACATCAGCTTGCTCAGCCGCTGCCGTGGTGATGAGCAGGTTGCGGTCATTGATCTCATCGTTGGCCGCCAGGATATCTGCCAGCGCTTTCTGCGCCAGTTCGGCCAGCGCCAGGGTTTGCTCGGTCATGGTGCTGCTGTCGAGCATGGTGTTGACGGTGCTGGCGGTGTTGGTCTGGATGCTGCCGATCATCTGTTCGATTTCCTGGGTCGACTGGGCGGTGCGGTGGGCCAGGGCGCGCACTTCATCGGCCACCACGGCAAACCCACGGCCCGCATCGCCCGCGCGCGCAGCTTCGATGGCCGCATTAAGCGCCAGCAGGTTGGTTTGCTCGGCAATCGTGCGGATCACGTCGAGGACCTTGCCGATCCCCTTGGCCTGCTCGGCAAGGCCGCCCACTTGGCCGGAGCTGAGTTCAACACCACGGGTCAGCGCCTGGATTGCGTTCAGCGCTTCGACCATGCGCTGCTGGCCTTTCAAGGCAATGCTTCGCGACTCCTGGGACAGGTCGGAGGTGGACGCCGCATTTCTCGCCACTTCCTCAATCGCCGTGGTCATCTCGGTGACGGCAGTAGCGGCTTGTTCGATTTCGCCATGTTGCTGCTGCAGGTCACGGCTACCTTCGGCAGTGACGGCATTGAGCTCTTCGGCCGCCGCCGCCAGTTGGCTGGACGAGCCGGTGATCTGCCGCAGGGTCTGCACCAGGTTGTTGCGCATGACCTCCTGGGCCCTGAGCAAACGCGTGGCTTCGTCGTTGCCCGTGGGGGTGATCGGTTGGGTCAGGTCGCCCTTGGCAATGGTCTCGGCCACCTGCACCGCTTCGTTGATCGGGCTGGTGATGCTGCGCGTCAGCAACCAGGCCACCAGCACCGTGCCGCCACTGACCAGCAGGATCACGAGCGTGATACCGCTCACCGCATGCTGGTAAGCGCCGACGGACGTCATGCCGGCCTGTTCTGCGCCCTTGTTGGCAAGGTCGATCAGTTGGTCGAAGTTCTTGGTCATCTGCTCATAGCTTTCTCGAATGCTGTTGAGAAAGTCCCGCGCGCCGGTTTTATCGCCTGAGCGCGAGCGCTTGAGCATTTCGGTATGGTTTTTCGCGTAAGCCTCAAGGCTCTGGTTGAACACCTCAAGCCGTGACTTTTCCTCCGGTGTACGCAACAGCGCCGCGTACTGGGTCAACTGCTCCTTGACCGCCTTGAGGCGACCTGCGGACTTGTCTTCGTAGGTCTGCATATCGCCATCGCTGGACGACAGGATGTGCGCCATTTCACCCAAGCGAAAACGGTCAAGCGACGCATTGGCCAGGGCCAGAATCCTGACGCGCTGCATCCAGTTGTTCTGGATGTCGGCCGCCTGGGACTGCACTTCGCCAATCTGCTTGAGCGCAAACAGGCCGAGAAACACACTCAGTGACGCAATGGCAGCGAAGCCGATGAAGGCCCTGGCTGCGATTCTTATATTTCTCAGGAACATGGGGTTTACGCTCGGGCTGAAAACGCGTTGAAGAGCAAAGTCGGGCGGGCGTCCCGGGCCGGGACAGTCGAGGCGCCACACCAGCTAGTCGGCGGTGAGCGTGAAGTCTTTAGGGGGGGATGGGGGCTGGGTGGGCAAGTTTCATGTTGGGGGTTCGCAGAGGAAAAAGAAAAACCTCAACCGGGTGAGCGGTTGAGGTTTTTTGTGTGAGGTGTTTTGGGCCTCAGGTGAACATTTCTATGTCGTCCATGGCGTTATTCACTGCAGCCGACAACGAGGGGGATCTGCGTCTTGCTCGTTCGAACGCTGGTGTGATTTTCGCCATGTCTACCGCGCCGAATCGACGTGCTATGTGACCGATCGCTACGATAGCCGCTGCCGAAAAGCTATCGTCAGGATGGTCGATGAACTGGAGGCAAGTGTGCTCCGCCCACTCTCCATTCAGCTCATTAAGCCCAATGGATATCAGGGCTTCTGTCACTTTATTCACGTCCGATGTTGCTAGATAACGTACTGCCTCATCGTGTTCCAAATCTGGATCGTGATATCGCATCTTTATTTTTCCTCCCTGGATCTCTTCCGTTTTCAGGCCATGGGGCTTGGCTGAATTGTGTTTGCTAGATAACGAAGCCCGGCGGGTTAGTCGGGCTCATGACGTTATGGCAACCAGAAAAGTCGGGATGTAGGTCGCGTCCGGGGGACAGGAAGGAATTGGAGGAATTCAGGAGCCGGATGTCCGGCTCCTGAGCAGGCTCAAGCTTTCTTGCGACTCGCCATCGCCGTGACCGCATACCCAATGCACGCTGCCAGGATAGAACCGGTCAGGATGCCCATACGGTCTTCCCCGGCGAACTCACTGACACCCGGCACAAACGCCAGGGAGCCGACGAACAGGCTCATGGTGAAGCCGATACCACACAGGATCGCCACGCCGAAGACCTGGCCCCAGTTGGCGCCCGAGGGCAGGGCGGAGAGGCCGGTTTTCACGGCTATCCAGGTGAGGCCGAACACGCCGACGGTCTTGCCGATCAGCAGGCCGGCGGCGATGCCCATCGGTACGTGGTGGGTGAAGCTGTCCAGGCTGACGCCGGTCAGCGAGACACCGGCGTTGGCGAAGGCGAACAGCGGCAGGATGCCATAGGCCACCCAGGGGTGCAGGGCGTGTTCCAGGGTCAGCAACGGCGAAGGCTCGGCATTCTTGGTGCGCATCGGGATGCAGAATGCCAGGGTTACGCCGGCCAGCGTGGCGTGCACGCCACTCTTGAGCACGCAGACCCACAGGATCAGGCCGATGATCAGATACGGGCCGAGCTTGATCACACCAAGGCGATTCATCGCGATCAAGGCAATCAGGCACGCCGCCGCGCCGGCGAGGGAGGCGCCGGACAGGTCGGTGGAATAGAACAGGGCAATGACGATGATCGCGCCCAGGTCATCGATGATGGCCAGGGTCATCAGGAACAGTTTCAGCGATACCGGCACGCGTTTGCCCAGCAGGGCCAATACGCCCAGGGCGAACGCGATGTCCGTGGCCATGGGGATCGCCCAGCCGGCCAGTGCGGCTGAATTGCCTTTGTTCAGCGCCCAGTAGATCAAGGCGGGTACCACCATGCCGCCAATGGCCGCTGCACCGGGCAGCACCACTTGCGAAGGCTTGGACAGGTGACCGTCGAGCAGCTCGCGTTTGACCTCCAGGCCGATCAGCAGGAAGAACAAGGCCATCAGGCCGTCGTTGATCCACAGCAGGGCGGGCTTGGCGATTTTCAGGGCGCCCACCTGGGCCACCACCGGTACGTCGAGGAAGGCGTTGTACAGGTGCGACAACGGAGAGTTGTTGATGATCAGCGCCAGGGCGGCAGCAGCGATCAACAACAGACCGCTGGCGGCTTCCAGCTGGAAGAAACGGGTGAAAGTGCTACGCAGAGGCACGGGATGCTCTCCAATCCAGGTTCAATAGGTGGGTACCCTAACCCGTACCGTTAGTTGTTAAAACAAAAGTTATATTCTTATTTGTTATAAGCGATGGCCCGGGGAGGCGTTGCGCCAAAGCCTAGCAATTGTGTGTCCAATTGAGTCGTCACTGTATCTGTGTGCAGTGTAGGAAACCCCCTAAGATTGCGGATGAAATTCTTAGAGACTCACCTTATGAGCGACCAACGTACCTGGGCCCGCGAAGCCATTCGCATCATTGAAGCGGACTTTCAGCGTAGCGCCGACACGCACCTGATCCCTTTGCCACTGCCGGGGTTGCCGGGTATCGAGTTGTATTTCAAGGATGAGTCCAGCCACCCCACCGGCAGCCTCAAGCATCGGCTGGCCCGCTCGCTGTTTCTGTATGCGCTGTGCAACGGCTGGCTGAAGCCAGGTGCGCCGGTGATCGAGGCGTCCAGTGGCTCCACGGCAATCTCGGAAGCCTACTTCGCGCGCCTGCTTGGCCTGCCGTTTATCGCGGTGATGCCGGCCACCACGTCTCAGGAAAAGATCGCCCAGATTGCTTTTTACGGTGGCAAGAGCCATCTGGTACAGGACCCGACACAGATCTACGCCGAATCCGAACGCCTGGCCAAGGAAAGTGGCGGTCACTTCATGGACCAGTTCACCTACGCCGAGCGGGCGACCGACTGGCGGGCGAACAACAACATCGCCGAGTCGATCTTCCAGCAGATGCGATTCGAACATTACCCCGAACCGAGTTGGTTGATCTCCAGCCCGGGCACGGGCGGCACCACCGCGACCCTGGGGCGCTATGTACGCTACCGCCAGCATTGCACCCGGGTGCTCTGCGCGGATGCCGAGCGTTCGGTGTTCTTCGACTTCTACCAGAGCGGCGACGCCAGCTTGCGCCTGGATTGCGGCTCTCGCATCGAAGGCATTGGTCGGCCACGGGTTGAAGCCTCGTTTCTGCCGAAGGTGATCGACGCGATGGTCAAGGTGCCGGATGCGTTATCGCTGGCGGCTATGCACTACCTGGCCGAACGCTTGGGGCGGCGGGTCGGGGGCAGCAGCGGGACTAACCTGATTGGCGCTTTGGTGGCTGCACAACAGATGAAAGCGGCAGGGGAATCGGGATCGATCGTGGCGATATTGTGTGATGGGGGCGAGCGGTATGCCACCACCTATTACGATCAGGCGTGGCTTAAAGCGCAGGGCTATGGGTTGGAGGGCTTGATCGCGGCTGTTGCGGCCAGTGTCGAGCGCGGCGAGCCGTTGCCGGACAACATTCTGCGCGCCAACATCTGAACCTGTAGGAGCCCGGCTTGCCGGCGATGAGGCCTTTGAATTCAACGTTGATTTCAAGACCGCCATCGCCGGCAAGCCGGGTTCCTACACGTTGAAGGGTCAGGCCTCCAGGCCCAACATATCCCGGGCCAACGCTTCTGCAATACGGATGCCGTCCACACCTGCCGACAGGATCCCACCGGCATAACCGGCGCCTTCACCGGCCGGGAACAACCCTTTGACGTTCAGGCTCTGCATCGATTCGTTTCGGGTAATCCGCAGCGGCGACGACGTGCGCGTCTCGATCCCGGTCAGCACCGCGTCGTGCAGCGAGTAGCCCTTGATCTGTTTTTCGAACGCCGGCAATGCTTCACGAATGGCTTCGATGGCAAAGTCCGGCAGCGCGAGCGCCAAGTCACCCAGGGATACGCCTGGCTTGTAGGATGGCTCCACGCTGCCGAGGGCCGTGGACGGCTTGCCGGCGATGAAGTCACCCACCAGCTGTGCCGGAGCCTCGTAGTTGCTGCCGCCGAGGATGTAGGCGTGGGATTCCAGGCGCTCCTGCAACTCGATACCGGCCAGCGGGCCGCCCGGGTAATCCACCTCAGGGGTGATGCCCACCACGATGCCCGAGTTGGCATTGCGCTCGTTACGCGAGTACTGGCTCATGCCGTTGGTGACGACGCGGTTCGGCTCGGAAGTGGCTGCCACCACGGTACCGCCCGGGCACATGCAGAAGCTGTAGACCGAACGACCGTTCTTGGCGTGGTGCACCAGCTTATAGTCGGCCGCGCCGAGTTTTGGGTGCCCGGCGTACTTGCCCAGGCGCGCGGCGTCGATCAACGATTGCGGGTGTTCGATACGGAAGCCCACCGAGAACGGTTTGGCCTCCATGTATACACCGCGGCCGTGGAGCATGCGGAAGGTGTCGCGGGCACTGTGGCCCAGGGCCAGGATCACGTGCTTGGAAAGGATTTGCTCGCCGCCATCCACCACAACGCCGTTCAGTTGGCCGTCTTCGATCAGCACATCGGTCACACGCTGCTCAAAACGCACTTCACCGCCCAGGGCGATGATCTGCTCGCGCATGTTTTCCACCACGCCCGTCAGGCGGAAGGTGCCGATGTGCGGCTTGCTGACGTAGAGGATCTCTTCCGGTGCACCGGCCTTGACGAACTCGTGCAGCACTTTGCGACCGTGGAATTTCGGGTCCTTGATCTGGCTGTAGAGCTTGCCGTCGGAGAAGGTCCCGGCACCGCCTTCACCGAACTGCACGTTGGACTCGGGGTTGAGCACGCTTTTGCGCCACAGGCCCCAGGTGTCCTTGGTGCGCTGGCGCACTTCCTTGCCGCGCTCGAGGATGATCGGCTTGAAGCCCATTTGTGCCAGCAGCAGCCCGGCGAAAATTCCGCAGGGGCCAAAGCCCACCACGATCGGACGCTCTGCCAGGCCTTCCGGCGCCTGGCCTACCACTTTGTAGCTGACATCCGGCGCCGGGTTGACGTTGCGGTCATCGGCAAACTTGAGCAGCAGGGCGGCTTCGCCCTTCACGTTCAAATCGATGGTGTAGATGAAGCACAGCTCCGAGGACTTCTTGCGAGCGTCGTAGCTGCGTTTGAACAGGGTGAAATCGAGCAGGTCATCACTGGCGATGCCCAGGCGCTGCACGATGGCAGGGCGCAGGTCTTCTTCGGGATGGTCGATGGGCAGCTTGAGTTCGGTGATTCGTAACATGACAGGGTCCGGGTAGGCGGCGGGCAAAGAGGCCGGCTGTTTTGCAAACCGGCGATTATAAGCCCCAATGGCGGATTTCGGTCAGGTTAAAACAGCGCAGGGCCGAATCAGTCGTCCCGGGAGCCGCCGAACGCCGCGCAACCGCGCTGCACCTGGCCGTTCACGCGCAATTCGGCGGTCATGTGCTGCAGGCTGCCGCTGACCGGATCGACGCAACGCTGCGGGGCCACCCACAGTTCGACGTGCTGGTTGTTGGCTTCGGTCATCAGGTTGAAGCGGCCGTCACCGATCTGTTCTTCCACGTAGGGCACCGCCAACGGTGGTTGGCCTTCGCGTTCGAGCACCATGCCCTTGGCCGTGACGTTCATCGCCCAAGCCGGTTTATGGCCGTTGGCCCGCAGGATCATGCGCTTGAAGTCCGGGTCGTTGCAGGCCGAGGTCGAGCGCTCGACGCGGTAGAGCTGTTGCAGCTCCACCGAGCCCTGGGTGCCGGCCGCCACGCCAGAGAACTTGCCGCGCAGGTCGGCGAACAGTGCGCCTTGCTGGCCGGCCAGGGAAGCAGCTTCCTGCAGCACGCTGGTGCCGCCGGTATCGTTGACGACGTAGTTACGCTGGTCGCCGCACGGCTGGAACAGCAGCTTGCCGCCGACCGCTGTCAGTTCACCCTGCATGCGGGTCATTCCGGCGGTAGAGGGTTTAGCCGGCTCGCTCTCGAACATCTGGCAAGCGGTGAACAAGGGCAGCAGGGCAAACAGGGCGAGGGTACGGACGGCACGCATTGATCGGTCTCCAAACAAGTGCCGCCACGTTACGCAGGCTGGCGCTGCATCACAAGTGCGGGACACCGTTTGAATTGCCTGCGTCGCAATGAAGGGAAATGGAGCGTTGCTGATAGAGACTTTTCCTACACTCAGGGTGAGAGCGTCGTGAGAGTGTCGACCTCTTTTTGCCCGGAGGCGGCCATGAATATCAAATGGAGTATCTGCGTACTGTTGCTCTGGGCAAATGTTGCCCTTTCAGACGAACCCGCCCGGCTCGACTACTCGTCGGCCACGGATTTCACGCATATTTCGGTGACACTCAAAGGGGCCGGGAACGCTGACCCCGCCTATGTTGAGGTGGATGTCTCGCTGAGTCCGGAGGCGAAGGCAAGAACACAATCCATTACGCTGCTAACCTACCAAAAATACGTAACACTCTACGTAGACGGCTATCAACTCAGTACGTCCAGGGTTCAAAGCCAGCTGGGCGGGGCGTTCAGGTTTTTGGCCCCGCGTGCACTGGCGGTTGAATGGATGTCTGAGTTCTCACGTGAGGCAATGGCCTCTCAACCTACGATGTAGGTCTGACCGGTCTGCAGGCCCTCGACACTTTTTGCGTAGGCCAGCGCCACATCGGCACCTGTCGCCGGTTTGAAGCCGCGGAAATACGGCGCGTAGCTGCCCATGGCTTCCAGCAGGACCGTCGGGCTCACCGAGTTGATACGCAGGCCGCGCGGCAATTCGATCGCCGCTGCTTTGACGAAGGCATCCAGTGCGCCATTGACCAGTGCTGCCGAGGCGCCGGTACGAATCGGGTCACGGTTCAAGATACCGCTGGTGAAGGTGAAAGAAGCGCCATCATTGGCGTACTCGCGGCCAATCAGCAGCAGGTTGACCTGGCCCATCAGCTTGTCGCGCAGGCCCAATTCAAAGTCTTTTTCGCTCATGTCACCCAGTGGTACGAAGTTGACGCTGCCCGCTGCGCAGACCAGCGCGTCGAACTTGCCGGTCTGTTCGAACAGTTTGCGGATCGAGGCGCTGTCGCTGATATCCACCTGGAAGTCGCCGCTGCTGCGGCCGATGCTGATCACTTCGTGGCGCTGCGCCAGCTCTGCCTTCACCGCTGAACCAACCGTGCCGCTGGCACCAATCAATAGGATTTTCATCGTGCTGTTCCTCCAGGGGTAAGTGAAGGTTCAGTCTAGTGTGGCTTTTTGGGTGGATAAACGTGCTAATAGGCAACCTTTGGTTTTCAAATGGAAACAATCCATGAGCGAGATGGATGACCTGGCTGCCTTTGCCGTTTTGATCGAAGCCGGCAGTTTTACCGTGGCGGCCGAGCAACTGGGGTGCAGCAAGGGCCAGTTGTCCAAACGCATCAGCCAATTGGAAGCACAGTATTCCGTGGTGTTGCTGCACCGCACCACCCGCAAGCTCAGCCTCACCGCAGCCGGTGCTGCCTTGTTGCCCCAGGCCCAGGCGCTGGTGGTTCAGGTGGACCGAGCCCGTCAGGCATTGGCGCGGCTCAAGGACGATTTGGCCGGGCCGGTGCGTATGACGGTTCCGGTGTCATTGGGCGAAACCTTCTTTGATGGCTTGCTACTGGAGTTCACCAAGCGCTATCCCCAGGTGCAGATCGAACTGGAGTTGAACAACAACTATCGCGACCTGGCGCGGGATGGGTTCGATTTGGGGGTACGTTCGGGGGCGATCGAAAACGAGCGACTGGTGGCCAAGCCGCTGCTGGCCTGGCATGAGATGACCTGCGCCAGCCCGGCCTACCTGGAACAGCATGGCGAGCCGCAGACCCCGGCGGACCTGGCCGCCCACACCTGCCTGCTCAACAGCCATTACAGCGGGCGTGAAGAATGGCTGTATCACCAACAGCATGAGCTGCTGCGGGTGCGGGTCAGCGGCACGTTTGCGTCCAACCACTACAACCTGTTGAAGAAGGCCGCACTGGTGGGGGCGGGAATTGCGCGCCTGCCGTCCTACGTATTACCTGCGGAACTGGCTGACGGTCGATTGCGCTGGCTCCTGCGCGACTATCAGACACGGAGCATGCCGATGTACCTGGTTCACCCTTACCTGGGAGGGCTGCCTCGGCGCACCCAGGTCCTGGCCGATTATCTGGTGGACTGGTTCAAGCGCAGCGGCGAGGCCCTCGACCGCCTTTAACGATAGCGACGTGCGATCAGATGATCGAGGGACAGGCAGCCCGGGCCCTTGGCAACCAGCAGCAATAATAAGGCGATCCAGGTGCCGTGGGTCGGGTAGGCGTCCGGGTACACGAACAACTGAATGGTCAGGGTCATGCCGATCAGCGCCAAGGCTGAGAAGCGGGTGGCAAAGCCCACCAGGATAAGCACCGGGAAAAAGTGCTCGGCAAACGCCGCCATGTGCGCGGCCACTTCTGGCGACAGCAACGGCACGTGGTATTCGCTGCGAAACAGCGGCAGTGTCGACGCGGCCAGCCGCGGTTCTCCGAGTTGGAAGGTGCCGCTGATCAGATCGATGGCAAAGCCTTCAACTTTGGTCTGCCCGGACTTCCAGAACACCGCCGCAATCGAAAAGCGTGCGAGAAAGGCGATCAGGCTGTAGGGGATTTTTTCAAACAATGCGATGGCCCGTTTGATCAGGCACGTTGGGGATGCGTTCATGGCGATACCTTTTCTTCCAGGTGCAAATGAGTGATGGCGTCGTGGCTGATCAGCACCGTGAGGCACTGGTGCAGGTCGAATTCGGCCGAGGCTTCCAAGGCGTGTGTCACGGCCATTTCCAATTCGGTGCCGTGGCTGAGGCTGTCGATAAACGCGACCGAACCCGCGTCAATCGTGAACACCTTGACCGCCAGGCCCTGGCGTAGCACCAGCGCTCCTTGAGCGTGCCAGGGGTTCAGCGTGGCCATGGCACCCTCGGTCTGGTGGGCAGCCCACACCGCCACGACCGCATAGGCAGAATTCAAGGTGGCCAGGGACGGATGCAGTTGCAGGCGCAGTTTTCCCAGGTCGGTTTGACCTTGCAGGGCTTGAAGCACGGCCTGCTGATCCAGCGATGGTGTATCGGCCGCGTGATAAGCACGCACCCGCAGGCGCTCAAGCCTCGCCACGTCAGCCAGGTAGGGCACGCTGGCGGCGGGTTCAAAGTCCTGGATGAACGCGGGGAAGGCGCTGCCATACTCACTGATCAGCGGTTGGGTGGGCGGGCATGCCTGTACAAACAGGCCGGCCATCGCGCGGAAAAACGCCTCGCCGACCAATTGAAAGGTCACGGGGTAGGCCGTTACCAGTGCATTGATCAACGAGCTGTGAACGTTGTTGCGATACACCGCAAAACGGCTGGCCGGGTCGGCGCCGTTGCTGCTGAACAGGCCGTCGGGGCAGGGCAGGTCAGGCGATATCAACGCATTGGCAAACGCTTCATGCAGGCTCATGGGTTCACCTGCGCCAGGTGCCATTCGGCGTGTTGGGCTTCAGCCAGCAGCACGCTGAACGCCGGCACCTGGTTGTCCCTTTCGATTAACGTGGCCACCGGGCCGGTCCGTGCCAGTACCTGCTCGTACAGCTGCCATACGGCGTTGTCGATGGGCGCGCCATGGTCATCAATCAACAGTCGGTCGCCCAGGCTGTCGGTATCTTCGGCAAAGCCTGCCAGATGAATCTCACCCACAGCGTGCAAAGGCAACGCATTGATGTAGGCCAGCGGATCGCGCTGATGGTTGATGCACGACACGTAGACGTTATTGACGTCCAGCAACAGGCCGCAGCCGGTGCGACGGATGATCTCGCTGATGAAGTCAGTCTCATCCAGGGTCGAGCGCTCGAACTGCAGGTAAGTCGACGGATTCTCCAGCAGCATTGGCCGCTTGAGGGTGCTTTGCACCTGGTCGATGTGTTCGCACACCCGGTTCAGGGTCGACGCGTCATACGCCAGGGGCAGCAAGTCATTGAGAAACACCGGGCCATGGCTGGACCAGGCCAGGTGTTCGGAAAAAGAGTGGGGTTGATAGCGCTCGATCAACGTGGCCAGCCGCCCCAGGTGCTCACGGTTCAACGGGCCTTCACCGCCGATGGACAGCCCCACGCCGTGCAGCGACAGAGGGTACTGCTCGCGAATCAGCCCCAGGTAGTGATGGAACGGGCCGCCGGCCACCATGTAGTTTTCGGCGTGCACTTCAAAAAAACCGATGTCGGGTGAGGTCTCGAGCACTTCGCTGAAGTGCTCGTTCTTCAGCCCCAGCCCGGCCCTGTAGGGGAGGCCGGGCACCTGAGCCGGTGAGACGGTGTGTTGGGGTGAAAGCGTCATCATCAGTACTCAGGTTGCGGGTTGAATCAGGACTTGGCAGTGAAGGCGGCTTCCTGGCCGAAACCGGTCGGCGAGGTGGAGCTTGGCGTCTTGGCGCAGGTGCCGGCCGGGACCAGTTTCCAGGCATTGGCCTGGTCTTTGACTTTCGAGGTGCCGGCGCAGGAAGTGCCAGCGCCAGCGGCGCAATCGTTCTTGCCGGCTTCAGCGACGCCGAAGCACTTCTGCATGTCGTCGGCGGCGTGGGCGGTGGTGGTCAGGGCGGACAGGCTCAGGGCGGAACCCAGGGCCAGGACGAGGGTAGCGGCGGACAGTTTGGTGGTCATGGTGTATCTCCAGCAGTGGGTTGAGGTATCAGGCTTGTTTGCCTGCTTACTCCACTAGAGGCAGCAGGCTGGGTTTCGTTACATGCTTGGCGAAAATAATTAAAAAAATCTGGGGCACACAAAAAAATGTGGGAGCGGGCGCGTGTGGGAGCCGGGCTTGCCCGCGATGCAGCCACCTCGGTGTGTCAGTCACACCGCAGTGATGCCATCGCAGGCAAGCCCGCTCCCACACAAGCCCGCTCCCACATTTTAGATCCGGTCTCTACAGCTACCGTCTCTTAACCCCCGAGGTACGCCTCGCGTACTTTCGGATCGGTCAGCAACTGCTCACCCGTGCCCTGCATCACCACCCGGCCGTTTTCCAGCACATAGGCACGGTCAGCGATTTTCAGCGCCTGGTTGGCGTTCTGCTCTACCAGGAACACCGTTACACCGTCCTTACGCAGCTGTTCGATGATGTCGAAGATCTGCTGGATGATGATCGGTGCCAGGCCCAGGGACGGTTCGTCCAGGAGCAGCAGCTTGGGTTTGCTCATCAGCGCCCGGCCGATGGCGAGCATTTGCTGCTCGCCGCCGGACATGGTGCCGCCACGTTGGCTGAAGCGCTCCTTGAGCCGAGGGAACAGGTGCAGCACCTTGTCCATCTGCTCCTGGTAGTCGCCCTTGTCGGTGAAGAACCCGCCCATGGCCAGGTTCTCTTCCACGGTCAGGCGCGAGAACACGCGGCGGCCTTCGGGCACCACGGCAATGCTCTTGCGCATGATTTCAGCGGAATGCTTGCCGACCAGTTCTTCACCCATGTAGCGGATGCTGCCACTGTGAGCCTGGGGTGAACCGCACAGGGTCATCAGCAAGGTCGATTTGCCGGCACCGTTGGCACCGATCAGCGTGACGATCTCACCCTGGCGCACTTCCACGTTGACGCTGTGCAGGGCCTGGATCTTGCCGTAGAAAGTGGAAACGTTTTCGAATTGCAGCATTTTACGCTTCCCCCAAATAGGCTTTGATCACTTCAGGATTGTCGCGGATCTGCTCCGGGGTCCCGTCGGCGAGCGGCGTGCCCTGGTTGATCACCACGATGTGGTCGGAAATGCTCATGACCAGTTTCATGTCGTGTTCGATCAACAACACCGTGGCGTTGTTTTCCTCACGCAACACGCTGATCAGCGCCTTGAGGTCTTCGGTTTCCTTGGGGTTCAGGCCGGCAGCCGGTTCGTCGAGCATGAGGATCCGCGGGCGGGTCATCATGCAGCGGGCGATTTCCAGGCGACGTTGCTGACCGTAGGCCAGGGTGCCAGCAGGGCGGTTGGCGAACTCGGTCAGGTTGACCTTGTCGAGCCAGTACGCTGCATATTCCATGGCCTCGCGCTCGCTTTTGCGGAACGACGGGGTCTTGAACAGGCCGGCAAAGAAGTTGGTGTTCAGGTGACGGTGCTGGGCGATCAGCAGGTTCTCGACCGCCGTCATGTCCTTGAACAGCCGCACGTTCTGGAAGGTCCGCACGACGCCCTTGCGGGCGATCTCGTGACCGGCCAGGCCCTGGATCGGCTGGCCGTCCAGCAGGATGCTGCCACCGCTCGGCTTGTAGAAACCGGTGAGGCAGTTGAACACCGTGGTCTTGCCGGCGCCGTTAGGGCCGATCAGGGCAACCACTTGTTTCTCTTTCACGGTCAGGGCCACGCCATTGACCGCCAGCAAGCCGCCGAAGCGCATGCTCAAGTTTTCGACTTTCAGGATCTCGCGGCTCATTTGCGCAGCTCCATGTGTGGACGTTGCATGGGCAGCAGGCCTTGAGGGCGCCAGATCATCATCAGCACCATCATGGCGCCGAACATCAACATGCGGTATTCGCTGAACTCACGCATCATTTCCGGCAGCAGGATCATCACGATGGCCGCCAGGATCACACCCAGCTGCGAGCCCATGCCACCCAGTACCACGATGGCGAGGATGATCGCCGACTCGATGAAGGTGAACGACTCTGGCGTTACCAGGCCTTGGCGAGCCGCGAAGAAGCTGCCGGCGAAACCGGCGAACGCGGCGCCCAGGGTGAACGCGGAGAGCTTGATGATGGTCGGGTTCAGGCCCAGGGCACGGCAGGCGATTTCATCTTCGCGCAGCGCTTCCCACGCACGGCCGATCGGCATGCGCAGCAGGCGGTTGATCACGAACAGGGCCGCCAGCGCCAGCAACAGCGCCACCAGGTACAGGAACACCACTTTGCTCACCGGGTTGTAGTCGATCCCGAAGTACTCGTGGAAAGTCTGCATGCCCTCGGCAGCGCTGCGGTCGAACGACAGCCCGAAGAACGTTGGCTTGGGGATGCTGCTGATACCGTTGGGGCCGCCGGTGATATCGGTGAGGTTACGCAGGAACAGTCGGATGATTTCACCGAAGCCCAGGGTCACGATCGCCAGGTAGTCACCGCGCAAGCGCAGTACCGGGAAGCCCAGCAGGAAGCCGAACGTGGCCGCCGCCATGCCGGCCAGCGGCAGACAGATCCAGAAGCTCCAGCCCAGGTAGTGCGACAGCAACGCGTAGGTGTAGGCACCCACGGCGTAGAAGCCCACATAACCCAAGTCCAATAGGCCAGCCAGGCCTACCACGATGTTCAGGCCCAGGCCCAGCAACACGTAGATCAGGATCAGGGTGGCGATATCGACCGCACCGCGCGAACCGAAGAACGGCCAGATCAACGCGGCGATGATCAACGCGATGATGATGTAGCGCTGGGTACGCGGCAGGGTCAGGAATTGGCTGACCTTGGGCGATACCAACGGACCACGGTTGCCCTTTAGCAGGGCATTGAACTGATCGCTGAACAACACGCGCAGGAACATCAGCACCGAACACAGGGCGATGATGGTCAGGGTCACGGGACCGGTGCCGTGCACTTCCAGGTTGATGCCGACAATGCTCAGCTTGAGGCCGAGTACCGGGAAGGCCACGGCCCATACCAGCAAGGCGCTGAAAAACGCCGATTTAAGATATCTGCTCATACTTTCTCAACCTCCGGACGGCCCAAAATGCCGGTCGGACGGAACAACAGCACCAGAACCAACAGGCCGAACGCCACGACGTCCTTGTACTGGTCGCCGAAAATATCGGCGCCGAACGCTTCGGCCACACCCAGCACCAGGCCACCGAGCATCGCGCCCGGGATACTGCCGATGCCGCCCAATACCGCTGCGGTAAAGGCCTTGAGACCTACCAGGAAGCCGGCGTTGGGGTTGATCACGCCGTACTGCATGCTCAGCAGCACCGCCGCGACGGCGGCCAGCGCAGCACCGATCACGAAGGTCAGGGCGATGATGTTGTTGGTGTTGATGCCCAACAGGTTGGCCATCTTGATGTCTTCGGCGCAGGCCCGGCAGGCGCGCCCCAGACGGGAGCGGGAGATGAACAGGGTCAGGCCCAGCATCGCCACCAGGGTGACGACGAAAACGAGGACCTGCATGTACGAAATCAGCACTTCTTGTGCGCCACCTGGGCCGAAGGAGAAGCTCCCCGGGATCAGGTTGGGAATGGACTTGTCCTTGGAGTCCTGGGACAGCAATACAGTGTTCTGCAGGAAGATCGACATGCCGATGGCGGAAATCAGCGGGATCAAACGGTTGCTGCCACGCAAGGGACGGTAGGCAACGCGCTCGATACTGTAGCCATAGGCACTGGTCACGATGATCGACGCCAGGAACGCAGCGGTCATCAACAGCGGCAGGGAGTGGATACCCAGCATGGCCAGCCCGGCAAGGGCGATGAAGGCCACGTAGGAGCCAATCATGTACACCTCGCCATGGGCGAAGTTAATCATTCCAATGATGCCGTAAACCATTGTGTAGCCAATGGCTATCAAGGCATAGGTGCTGCCAACGGTCATCCCGTTAACCAGCGTTTGGAAAAAATGATAGATCTCAGGCATTACAGCGCTCCTAAAAACCCGATACGCATTTCACTGGTGGAGTCATGTTCCGGCCCTGCGCTGTGTTCTATGAGCACATTTGCACAAAGCGTTTGCCAGCGAACCGCTGGTGACGGTTTTAAGATTTTCAGGTGAGCCAGCGCCCGGATCGCGGGTGTCAGGCCCATAAACCTCGTAAAACAAAGCCCACTGCTCTCACAGTGGGCTTGTTGGACCAGTAACGCCTGGCTTACTGAGGGGAAACTTCGGTTTTTGGTTTACCGAAGTGCCATTCGTAGACCACGAACTTGAAGTCCTTCAGGTCGCCCTTGGCGTCGAAGCTCAGGTCGCCAGTCGGGGTCTTGAAGGTGCCTGCGTGGATGGCAGCAGCCACTTTGGCGGTGTCTTCGCTCTTCGCGGCAGCGATACCGCCAGCGATGACTTCAACAGCCGAGTAGGCCGGGAACACGAACGGGCCGCTTGGGTCTTTCTTGTCTGCTACGAGCGCATCAACGATGGCTTTGTTCGCCGGGTCTGCGTCGAAGGATTTCGGCAGGGTCACCAGCAGGCCTTCGGAAGCGTTCTGGGCGATTTGCGAGATGGAGTCGTTGCCGACGCCTTCCGGGCCCATGAACTTGGCGTTCACGCCTTTTTCCTTGGCTTGGCGCAGGATCAGGCCCAGCTCAGGGTGGTAGCCGCCGTAGTAGACGAAGTCGACGTTGGCTTGCTTGAGCTTCTGGATGAGCGAGCCGAAGTCTTTGTCGCCAGCGTTGATGCCTTCGAAGAGGGCAACTTTCACGCCTTTCTTCTCAAGGGTCTGTTTAACGGCGGTGGCGATGCCTTCACCGTATTGCTGCTTGTCGTGAATGACCGCAACGACTTTTGGCTTCACGTGGTCGGCGATGTAGTTACCGGCTGCAGGGCCCTGGGCGCTGTCCAGACCGATGGTACGGAACACCAGTTTGTAACCACGGGAAGTGATTTCCGGGCTGGTGGCAGCCGGGGTAATCATGATGACGCCTTCGTCTTCATAGATATCCGACGCAGGCTGAGTGGAGCTGGAGCACAGGTGACCGACTACGAACTTGACGCCGTCGTTGACCACTTTGTTGGCTACGGCAACGGCTTGTTTTGGATCGCAAGCGTCGTCGTATTCCTTGGCTTCAAGCATCTTGCCGTCTACGCCGCCTTTGGCGTTGATGTCGGCGATGGCTTGCTTGGCACCCATGAATTGCATGTCGCCGTATTGCGTCACAGGACCGGTCTTAGGGCCTGCGATACCGATCTTGATGGTGTCGGCTGCGAACGAATGGCCGGCAACCCCAGCCAGGACCATAGCGGCAAACAGTTTGGAAATCTGCTTAGTAGCCTTATTCATAGTGCTCCACTCTTACTGTTGTATTTTTTATAGTTCTAGCGGCCTTGTGAGCTGCAGAACCGGATCAGATATCTCGGATATCCCCCCGGCAGTGCCCTGGCAACTGTACCGGTACAGTGTAGAGCGCCGGTTGATCGCTTGAAAAGCTGGCTGCTGGGGGCAAAAGCCGGGTATGTCGCTTAAATGAAAGAAAAAGACAGAATTGCGGCGGGGTGATGCCAGAGTTTCGGGCAATCCTTGGCTTTCCTGACACTTTCGATCGATGCCTCATTTGCAACTGGGTTTTTCCGCAAGAGCCACGACGTTATGATTGCGCCGATTTTTTACTCAGGTGAATTCCCATGACGCAAGAACCTAGCACCCTCTATGCCAAGCTGCTCGGTGAAACCGCCGAAATTTCCTGGAAGGAGCTTGAACCGTTCTTCGCCAAGGGTGCCCTATTGTGGGTCGACGCCGGCCTGGATTTGATCGAAGCGGCCGAGGGAATGGCTGAGGATAACCGTGACAAAGTCGCTGCGTGGCTGGCTTCCGGCAGCCTTGGCGAAGTGTCTGCGACGCGGGCATTGGACCTGGTGGAGCGCGATCCAAGCCTGTGGGCAGTGGTTGTGTCGCCGTGGATTCTGATCCAGGAAAGGGCGGCGTAAGAAAGGCTCGCACTGAAAAGGTGCGTCTTTTTTGTCGCCCTAAGTGTGTAGCGGAGTAACCGCTGAGGCGGTGATGGCATCTTGCCGTAGAGAAAGGTCACAGCCGAGGGTGACGTGCGCGTCACGGGAACAGTTGGGCGGGCGGCTAAACGGCTGCGGAATTGTTTCTTGGTGTGGCAAGGCTATACATTTTTGTTGCAATACAGACCGTCATCGCAGGCAAGCCAGCTCCCACATTTGAAATGCATTCCAAGTGTGGGAGCTGGCTTGCCTGCGAAGGGCGCGCCTCGGTCTAGGCGGTCTTGCCGGTATGGTTGTTCAACGAGATAACCTTGGTCTTGCCAATCCGGTGACGGTAAATCTCGCGCAGGTACTTGATCGACTTCTTCACGCAATCCCGTGACAGGCGAATGTCATTGATCGACACGAACTTCTCTTTGTCGTTGATCAGCTCGCGGTACTTCTTCTCGTACATCGGCTTGATCGCATACCAGTTGGTGTCGAGGATCTTCGCCGGGTTTTCAAACTCGTTGAGCAATTCGTCGATACGGTCTTCGTCGAAGTCCTCGTGGATGATGAAATCCAGGATCGAGTTGTCCAGCGTGTCGTCGAAACGGTACGGGTTGCGCGCAAAGCAGCGTTTGATGAACGCCACGATCAAGGTCAGGAAATCATCCGACAGGCACGGGCTTTTAGCGATCAACGTGGTCAGCGACAGGTTGGCCGACGCACCGATCACTAACGCATAACGCTTGAGCGTGGTGTTGGGGAACAGGCTGTTGAGGTGGGTCTTGAGCCGGTTCAGGTCCATGTAGGACAGCTTGTAGTCCTTGGGCAGCGAGACGATCGACACCACCGACGAGCAGTTCTTGAAGAAGTGCAGGTCGTGCAGCGCGGCGGCGTCGTAGCCGGAATTCTTGTATTGCTCCAGGGACGCCTTGTAGCGCTTGGACTCGATCGGCAACAGGCTGATGCCCTCGATAGCCTGGGTGACCTTGTTGAAGTGCGGCAGGTCGATGGAGCGGAAGAACAGGTCATCGATGTTCAGGCGCTGTGGCTCTTTGTCGAACACCTTGAACTTGTCGTTGGACGGTGCCGGGGTTTCCGGCACCACAGACTCGGCGTAGGCAATCGCGACCGGGCCGGCCAGGCTCATGAACAGGTCGTTGGCGTCCAGGCGGATGGTCTCGCCAATGTCGATGCCCGCACGCCTGAAGTAGTTCTGGTCGTAGTCGGTGGTCACGGCCTGGGCCGTGAGGATGTTGAAGATCTGCTGGGAGATGTACTGGTTGGCGTGTTTTTCCATGGCATTGACGTCAATGTTCTGGATGTTGCCGTCATCGCTTTCTTCGGCGTAACGCATGATGTCGTTGGAAATCAGCATCATGGCGTTCCACGGCCGGATACGCCCCTTCACGCTGGCTTCGCTGGTGTCTTCATTGGCAAAGTTGTACGAGAAATCCCATTCTTCCGACAGGTATTTGCACAGCAGTCGCCCGGCGTTGATGTGCAGCGCCTCGGACATTTCACTGCGGTGATCGGAAATATTCGGCAATACGCAGATACCGCTGGTGAAGATCGGCTCGAACACAAACGCGTGGCCGCTCTTGCTGTCATGCTCGTCGGCGGGCTTGGTGTCGAACGTCTTGTTCATGTACGAGTGCTGCTGGGCCAGACCGAACTCCGAGGCCATGCCCGAACCGGTACCGCCGCCGGCGCTGAAGATCGAGAAGTACAGGCGCGACTGGTTGGCCTTGATGCCGCAGGAGTCGATCAGGTACGAGTGGATCATCTTCCAGTCGGGGCTGGAAAAACGCTGGGTGTCTTTATTCAGGATAATCTTGGCCAGGTACTGGCCGAGGATCGGTGCGTTACCGGCACCACCGGCATGGACTTCCGAGAGGTCCATGATTTTCATTTTGCTGTAGTCGCGCAAAAAGCCGCTTTTTTCGCCCTTGCGCGAGAAACGGATACGCCCGGCGATGTCCTTGTCCAGGTCGCCCAGCATCACCAGCGGTTCCACCAGGAATACCGGTTTACTGGCCTTGCCGCCGCCCAGGCGCAGGTTGTTACGGATCCATTGGGCCGGGCTGTAGCCCTTGTCCTGCGACTTGTCTTCGTTGCTGAACTCGTTCAGGTAGAACTTGCGTGCGTTGTACACCAACTCCGCCACGTCCAGCGCGATATTGGAGCCGCAACGGCCAAGGCCGATCAGGCACACCGAAGGGAATTCCTGCTCGTTGCGCGGATCGTTGTCGCCTTCCAGGTGAGGCAGGCGCGGGAACACCATGTCGCGCAGGCCGTCGAGGTTGTCGAGGATGCGGTCGGTGTTGGTTTCGGTGAAGTACAGGTATTGCTGGGTGGCCAGCGGGCGGGCGCTGCTCAATGACTTGGAACTTGAGGGTTTTTCCGCAGGAGCTGTCGGCAACACGTCGGAGATTACGGTGGCAGAGTTATTGTTGGAAGTCATTGGGCGCCATGTACCTGGACGGATGGCCAAAAAGAATCAAGAAGCCATCACTGAATGAGAGTTCGCGACTTTTACAGTGCGTCTTAGTCCGGGACAGTCGGGTTCAACCCTGATTTTTCACGGGAAATCCTGGCCGGACTCTGATGAATCGGCCGTTCGTCGGCGTTCTTTAGCCAAATGATGGCGAAATGCCAAAGTTTAGGCGTCAGCGAATTGGCCTGACGATAGAGGCGGGGCCTACCCGTGTGGGGGAGGGGTCTTTGGGGGAGGGGACGTCCTTGTTGCCCTCCACGCTAAAAGGGTAGAGCGGGTTGCGCATCTGTATGCCTTGCATTACGCCGATGATGTCACTGGCGGGCACGGCCGGGCTCAGCAAGTACCCTTGAATGTAGTCGCAACCGTGTTTGAGCAGCAGGTCGAATTGCGCTTGGGTTTCCACGCCTTCGGTGACGACTTGCAGGTGCAGGGTGTGGGCCATGCCGATAATGGCCTGGACAATTTCGATGTCGGCGGTGGACTTGGGGATGTCCTGGATAAACGAGCGGTCGATCTTCAAGGTATTGAGGGGCAGGCGCTTGAGGTAGGCCAGGGAGGAATAACCCGTGCCGAAATCGTCGATGGCCAAAGACACGCCCAGCGAGCGAATTTGCCGCAACAACGCCAGGGTGCTGCTGATATTGCCCATCAACGCGTTTTCGGTGACCTCCAGTTCCAGGCGGTTGGCGGCCACACCGGCGAAGCGCAGGGCGTCTTCGATTTCATCGGCCAATTCGTCACGGGCCAGGTTCAGGGCCGAGCAGTTCACCGCCATGGTCAGTTCGGTGTAACCGCGATCCGACAGCAGGCTCAAGTCGTGGCAGGCCTGGCGCAATACCCAGTGATCCAGTTCGGCAATCAGCCCGTTGCTTTCGGCGATGCCGATGAAGCGGTCCGGGGCCAGCAAGCCGTGTTGCGGGTGCTGCCAGCGCACCAGGGCTTCCAGGCGGGTCACCTTGCCCAGCTTCATGTCAAAGATCGGCTGGTAGAACAGCACCAGTTCGTTGCGCGTGCGCAGGGCGGCGCGCAACTCTTCTTCCAGTTGCAGTTCGAGAAAGGCGCGGGTTTTCAGGTTGGAGCTGAAGAAGTTCAGGCTGTTGCGCCCGGTGTCCTTGGATTGATACAGCGCTAGGTCTGCAGTTTTCAACAGCTCTTCGCAGGTCAGGCCGTCATCGGGAAACAGGCTGATGCCGATGCTGGTGGTCATTACCATGCGCCGCCCGGCCAGCTCGATCGGGTCCTTCATCCTTTGCATGATGCGCTGGGCCATGTGCCGCGCTTCATCGCGGTGATGGATGCTGATCAGGATGCAGAACTCATCCCCGCCAAAGCGGGCGACCACGTCTTCATGGCTGCGCACCGAGCCCTTGATATGCCCGGCCAGCACGGTGAGCAGTTGGTCACCGGCGTCGTGTCCAAGGCTGTCGTTGATGCGTTTGAAGTGGTCGATATCCAGGAAGATTACCGCCATCATGCCGTGTGAAGCGGTTTTTTCGGCGAGTTTTTCCGCGAAGATCTGATTGAAGCCCCGACGGTTGAGCAGGCTGGTCAGCGCATCGAAGTGCGCCACCTGTTGCAGCGAGGCTCGCGCCTGGTCGAGTTCACTGAGCAGGGCATTTACCCGGCGCAGGTCGCGCTCCTTGTGCTGCAATTTTTTATCCGCCAAGGCTGCGCTGATGCTGCTACCGATCACCAATAACGTAATGACCGCCACCGACAAGCCCAGCTGAATCGGGTTGTTATCCACTGGCAATGACAGGTCCGCGCCATTGGGCACCAGCATCTGCATGGCGGCCATGCCGGTGAAGTGCATGCTCAGGATGCCCGCGCCCAACACCAGGCTGGCGGCGTATTTGAGCAATTGATGAAACACACCGGAGCCGTTGCGCAGGTAGCTGGACAGCAGCAACGCCGCCAGGCTCGCGCCAATCGCAATGCCGACCGAGGCCATGAACAGTCCCGACTCGAAATACACCTGGGCCTGGGAGCGCATTGCCGACATGCCGACGTAGTGCATCAGCGCGATGCCAAGGCCCATCCATACCGAGGCCAACAGGTATTGATGGAACTTGAGCTGGGCGTGACTAAGGGTCTGCATGGCAAACAGCGATGCGATCAGGGCGATCAGCAGCGAGGCAAACGTGATGAGCAATTCGTAATGAATGGCAATCGGTGCCTGGAAGGCCAGCATGCTGATGAAGTGAGTCGACCAAATACCCCCGGCGAGGCACCCCGCACCCAGCCAGCGCCAGTGGCGGCGAGCGGTGGGGTCTTCCACATGGCCGACACGTTCGGCCATGTCCAGCGTGCCGAACCCGGCCGCACACGCCACCAGGTAAGCCAGTAGCACCAGAAAGGGGTTATGACTGCAATTGAGTAATAAGTGCCCGTTGTCTGGAAGGTCGGTAAAAAAATGCAGACCAAGCCATTCCATAGCATGTCCCGTCATAGCGTCATTACGTCACTGCCTACAGCAATGACCTACGACATCGAGTATAGAAGCCTCACGGGGTTTGCCATGGGTAATGGCACTTTGCTCTCAACGATTTTGGCATGCCGGCCATAGCGTTTGATGCTAAGCGCTGATGGGCAGCTCCATCTCGAAGGGTGCTTCCAGGGGCGCCAGGCCAAAGGCGGCGCGGGCTGCATCGCAGTCGACGTTCTGTTCGCCCTGGCTCCAGGACGCATCAAATTCGCGGCAAGGGCTCGAGCGCAGCTCGTAAATCGAGCAACTGGTGCTTTTGCCCACTTCGCCTTCAAGGCTGCAGCAGCGGGCGGGCTTCTGGTCGGTGCCGATCATTGCCACACGGGTGGGGTTGATCTGCACCACCAGGTCATCAGGCACCGTGCCCCCTGACGAGGCGCACTCACCCCAGAAGAAAGACACACGAAAGTGTGAACAGCAGGCACCGCAATTCAGACACGGACTGGCTTCGGACATGGGCGTCATCGATAAGAAAAGTAGGAGTGGGGTGATACGGAAGGCTCGCCATTCTATCCGGGCCATGGCCGTTGGGAAGGGGGGCAGGAACTTATATTTTTGTAGGCGAAGTCCCGCGCTGCCGGGTGAAATCATGCCCTATCAGCTTTACGAATCATTACAGACAACCGGAGCCCGCCTGACTATGTTGCAGGTACCGGGCAGGATGCATCGGGCATCGCAGCTCTCATAACAATAAAAGAGACGGACCCATGCAGAACTCGACCCAAGCGGCGAATGCCTGGCGCATTCTGTTCCTGTTGTTCCTCGCCAACCTGTTCAATTTCTTCGACCGCACCATCCCGGCGATCATCATCGAACCCATCCGCATGGAATGGCACCTGAGCGACTTCCAGCTCGGCATCATCGGCACCGCTTTCACCATCGTCTACGCCATTGCCGGCCTGCCCCTCGGGCGCCTGGCCGACACCGGCTCGCGCAGCAAGCTGATGGGCTGGGGCCTGTTCGCCTGGAGCGGGCTGACGGCGGTCAACGGCTTGGTCGGCAGTTTCTGGACGTTCCTGCTGGTGCGCATGGGCATCGGCATTGGCGAGGCCAGTTATGCGCCGGCTGCCAACTCGCTGATTGGCGACCTGTTCCCGGCCCATCGTCGCGCCCGGGCCATGGGGATTTTCATGTTGGGCCTGCCCCTGGGCCTGTTGCTGGCATTCTTCACTATCGGCGCCATGGTCAAGGCGTTCGACAGCTGGCGCGCGCCGTTCTTTATTGCGGCCGTGCCGGGGCTGATCCTCGCGGTGTTCATGTTCTATATCAAGGAACCCAAGCGCGGCGCGGCCGAAACCGTGCAAGTTTCCCAAGAGCGCGTCGACCGCCCGATCCGCCGCGTATTGGCGGTGCCGACGTTCCTCTGGCTGGTACTGGCCGGGTTGTGCTTCAACTTCGCCACCTATGCGTGCAACTCGTTCCTGGTGCCGATGCTGCAACGCTATTTCCTGCTGCCGTTGCAGGACGCGGCGGTGGCCACCGGTGTCATCGTCGGCATCACCGGCCTGGTGGGCCTGACCTTGGGCGGCTGGATCGCCGACAAGATCCATCAGCGGGTGGCCAACGGCCGGCTGTTGTTTGCCGCGTGCAGCCTGATCATCTCAACCGTCACCACTGCCTGGGCGTTGCACGCCGGGCGCATCGAGATTGGTGTGTTCGTGGCGCTGTTCAGCGTGGGCTGGCTGTTTGCCTATAACTTCTACACCTGCGTGTACACGGCGATCCAGGACGTGGTGGAGCCGCGCTTGCGGGCGACGGCGATGGCGCTGTTCTTTGCTGGCTTGTACCTGTTGGGCGGCGGCATGGGGCCGATTGTCGTTGGCGGGTTGTCCGATCATTTTGCCCATTCGGCGATGTATGCGGCGGGCGCTGATCAGATGACCGAGGCATACAAGGCGGTGGGCCTGCACGACGCCATGTACCTGATTCCGGTGGCGCTGTTCTTGACCATGCTGTTTCTGTTCCAGGCGTCGCGCAGTTTTGTACGCGATGCCAAGAAGATGAAAGAGGGGTTGAGTGCGGTGGAGGTGCCGGCTGCGGCGGTGACGGCTTAGAACCGAGGCGACGCCATCGCAGGCAAGCCAGCTCCCACAAGGAATTGCGTATACCTGTAGGAGCCGGCTTGCCGGCGATGAGGCCCTGAAGCCCAATAAAAAAGGCCCGCATTGCGCGGGCCTTTTTTTTCAAGCAGCGATCAACCTGCGACCAATACCCGAATCGCTTCCAGACGCAACGCCGCCTTATCCAGCATCGCCAAACCTTGCTCGCGCTGGTGACGCAGCGCCACCAGCTCGCTGTCACGCACGGTCGGGTTGACCGCTTGCAACGCGGTCAAGCGCGCCAGTTCTTCGTCGGTGTCTGCCGCCAGGCGACGCTTGGCCTCGGCCACGCGCTCGGCGTGTTGCGGGGTGATCTTGTCTTCGCCGGCGTTGATCCGTGGCGTCAGCTGGTCGCGCTGGGCCTGGATGAACTTGTTGGCGCTGGCCCGTGGCACGCTTTCGAGCTGATCGTTGAGGGTCACGAACGACACACGGCTCGACAGGTCGTTGCCATTGGCATCCAGCAGGCAGCGCAGGGCGGCCGGTGGCAGGTAGCGACCCAGTTGCAGCGAGCGCGGCGCAACCACTTCACTCACGTAGAGCAGCTCCAGCAACACGGTGCCCGGCTTGAGCGCCTTGTTCTTGATCAGCGCCACGGCGGTGTTGCCCATGGAGCCGGACAGCACCAGGTCCATGCCGCCCTGCACCATCGGGTGTTCCCAGGTGATGAACTGCATGTCTTCGCGCGACAGCGCCTGGTTACGGTCGTAGGTGATGGTCACACCTTCGTCGTCGCCCAGGGGGAAGCTGGCGTCGAGCATTTTTTCGCTTGGCTTGAGGATCAGCGCGTTTTCCGAATGGTCTTCGCTGTCGATGCCGAAGGCGTCGAACAGGGTTTCCATGTAGATCGGCAGGGCGAACTGGTCGTCTTGCTCAAGGATGTCTTCCACCAGCGCATCGCCTTCACCGGCGCCACCGGAGTTGAGCTCCAGCAGGCGGTCGCGGCCGGTGTGCAGCTCTTCTTCCAGGCGCTCGCGCTCGGCACGGGCCTCGTCGATCAGGGCTTGCCACTCGCCGTCGTCGGCGTTTTCCAGCAGCGGCAGCAGGCGCGGGCCGAACTGGTGTTGCAGGGCGTTGCCGGTCGGGCAGGTGTTGAGGAAGGCATTGAGTGCCTCGTTGTACCACTGGAACAGACGCTCCTGCGGGCTGGTTTCCAGGTACGGGACGTGCAGTTCGATCACGTGCTTCTGGCCGATCCGGTCCAGACGGCCGATGCGTTGTTCCAGCAGGTCCGGGTGGGACGGCAGGTCGAACAGCACCAGGTGGTGGGAGAACTGGAAGTTGCGGCCTTCACTGCCGATTTCGGAGCAGATCAGCACCTGGGCGCCGAACTCTTCATCGGCGAAGTAGGCGGCGGCGCGGTCACGCTCGAGGATGTTCATGCCCTCGTGGAACACCGTGGCCGGAATGCCGGAGCGCACGCGCAGGGCGTCTTCCAGGTCCATGGCGGTTTCGGCGTGGGCGCAGATCACCAGGACCTTGGTGCGCTTGAGCATTTTCAGCTGGTCGATCAGCCACTCCACGCGTGGGTCGAAGCGCCACCAGCGGTTCTCTTCCTCGATATCCGGTTGCGACTGGAAGCTGACTTCCGGGTACAGCTCAGCGTGTTCGCCCAGCGGCAGTTCCAGGTATTCGTCGGGGTTCGGCAGCGGGTAGGCGTGCAGCTTGCGCTCCGGGAAACCTTGCACTGCGGCGCGGGTGTTACGGAACAGCACGCGGCCGGTGCCGTGGCGGTCGAGCAGCTCACGCACCAGGCGTGCGCTGGCTTCGGTGTCGCCATCGTTGACGGCGGTGAGCAGGGCTTCACCTTCGTCACCGAGGAAACCCTGGATGGTCTTGTGGGCGGCCGGAGACAAGCGGCCCTTGTCCAGCAGCTCCTGCACGGCTTCGGCCACCGGGCGATAGTTCTCGCTCTCGGCGCGGAAGGCGGCCAGGTCGTGGAAGCGGTTCGGGTCCAGCAGGCGCAGGCGCGCAAAGTGGCTGTCCTGGCCCAGTTGTTCCGGGGTGGCGGTGAGCAACAGGACGCCGGGAATCACCTCAGCCAGTTGCTCGACCAACGCGTATTCCGGGCTGACTTTATCTTCATGCCACACCAGGTGGTGGGCTTCGTCGACTACCAGCAGGTCCCAGCCGGCGGCGAACAGCGCGTCTTGGGCCTTCTCGTCGTCCACCAGCCACTCCAGGGCCACGAGGGCGAGCTGGGTGTCTTCGAATGGGTTGGTCGCATCGCTTTCGATGAAGCGTTCTTCGTCGAACAAGGCCACTTGCAGGTTGAAGCGGCGGCGCATTTCTACCAGCCACTGGTGCTGCAGGTTTTCCGGCACCAGGATCAGCACGCGGTTGGCGCGGCCCGACAGCAGCTGGCGATGGATCACCAGGCCGGCTTCGATGGTCTTGCCCAGGCCCACTTCGTCGGCCAGCAATACCCGGGGTGCGATACGGTCGGCGACTTCACGGGCAATGTGCAGTTGGTGAGCGATGGGTTGCGCACGCACGCCACCCAGGCCCCACAGCGAGGACTGCAATTGGCGGCTGGTGTGTTCCAGGGTGTGGTAGCGCAGGGAGAACCAGGCCAGCGGGTCGATCTGCCCGGCGAACAGGCGGTCGCTGGCCAGGCGGAACTGGATGAAGTTGGAGAGTTGGGTTTCCGGCAGGGTGACCTGCTCGTTCTGCCCATTGAGGCCGTGGTACACCAGCAGGCCGTCGACGTCGTCGACTTCCTGTACGGTCATTTTCCAGCCTTCGAAATGGGTAATGGTGTCACCCGGCGAGAACCGCACGCGGGTGAGGGGCGCATTCCGTAGCGCGTACTGGCGCGTGTCGCCAGTGGCCGGATAGAGCACGGTCAACAAGCGGCCGTCCTGTGCCAGAACGGTGCCTAACCCCAGCTCTGCTTCGCTGTCACTAATCCAGCGTTGCCCCGGTTGATACTGCTGCGCCATGCTGCCTGACTCCCGCCGTGAAAAAGCCGACTATCTTAACGGAACAAGGCCCTCATCCAAAGGACTCTGGCAAAAACTACTCTGTTTGGGGGGAGGATCGGGAGTCGAATCGACGGGTGGCGGGCACTTGCAAGTGTCGACTGAGTCACAGGTTGGCAAGCCGGTGCTCAAGTCACCCTGCAACCCGCCGACAGCCTGTTGATCAGGAGAACAAACCTTATGCTGCCACCCATGCTGCCCGTCAGCGTTGTGCCGGTCACGTCACAACTCGATCCGGTCCGCCAGAAGCCGGATATCCCGCCCGTGGTGCCAGTCCAGGCGGGCTCCAACGAAAGCACGATCGACCTGAAAAAGGGCGATGCCGAGCAGTCGACCTTTCTGCTGCGCGAAGAGCAACGCCGCCAGCAAGAGCAGCAGAAACGCCGGCGTGAGGCCGATGAAGACCCCGAGGCGCACCTGGCAATCCCCGGCGATGTGCTCAACGCCGACAACACCGTGCCGGTGGTGCCGCTGATTGAAGATGCGCCGCGCCAGGGGTTGTGGGTGGACATCGAGATCTAGCCGCGCAGTTCTCGCAGCGCCGCCATCAGTAATTCGACATCGTGCTCGGTGTTGAGCGGGCTCACCGAAATCCGCGCAATACTCTCAAGGCCGCGCGCCTGCATGTCCAGCGGGGTGTAGGCCACACCGTTGGCGCCGATGTTGATGCGCTTGAGCCCCAATCTTCGCTTGAGTTCAAAGGCGTCCCAGCCGTCTAGGTTGAAGGCGATCAGCCCTGAATGCTGCGTGCCCAGGTCATGCAGGGAAATCCCTGGCATCTCACGCAACGCTTGGCGAATGTGCCCACTGATTTGCAAAACCCTTTCCCACGTCCGCTCCACCCCCAGTCGATTGGCTTCCTGTAACGCATTGCCCAATCCGGCCAGCAGGGCGTAGGAAGCTTCGCTGGTTTCAAAGCGTCGGGCGTCGTCGCGCAGGTCGAATCCTTCCTCGGTCCAAGGCGCCGAGAGCACATCGCGCTGGGGCGGGTTCAAGCGCGGGAGAAAATCCGGCCGCACATACAACAGCGCCGTGCCCCGTGGCCCGCGCAGGTGTTTGCGACCGGCCGACTTGAGCACATCGCAGTGCAAGGCTTGTACATCCACCGGCATCTGGCCGACGGCCTGGCCAGCGTCGATGAAGTAGGCAATGCCATGGCGCCGCGCCACTTCGCCGATGGCCTGCGCCGGATTGATCAGGCCGCCGTTGGCCGGTAGCCAGGTCAGGTCGATCAGCTTTACGCGCGCGTCGATCATGGTTTCCAGCGCCTGTGGGCACACCGCGCCAGTCTCATCGCAGGGGATCACCTCCACTCGCGCGCCGGCTTGCAATGCCACCTGCATGCTCGCCAGGTTGCCGCCCCATTCATGGCGGCCCACCAGAATGCGGTCGCCAGGTTGCCACGGGCCCAAGGCCTGGAACGCCATGCTCCAGGCGGTCGAGCCGCTGCTGGTGAAGGCAATCGAGGACGCTGGCGCGTTGAGCAATTGCCCGGCTGCGCGACGGGCTTTTTCCACCAGCACGGCGCCATGCTCACCGGCTTCCATCGGGCCGTCGCGGGCTTCGCGTTGCAGTTGATCGACGATGGCGTCGAGGGTCGCCTGGCTCGGCAGGGACGCACCGGCGTGGTTGAAATGCACGATGCCGGATTGGCAGCCGGGCGTGTCGTCGCGCAGGTGTTGGACTTCCAGCGGGCTCACGGCAGCAACTCGAAAATCCCGTCCACCTCCACGGCAACACCGGCCGGCAGGCTGGACACCCCCACGGCGGTGCGCACATGGCGGCCCTTGTCGCCGAGGGCGTTGACCAGCAGGTTCGAAGCGCCATTGGCGACCACGCTCTGACGCTGGAATTCGCCGCTGCTGGCGATGAAGACGCCCAGGCGCACGGTGCGCACAAGACGCGTGAGGTCATCGCCCAAGGCGTGGCTCAATTGCCCCAGCAGGCCCAATGCGGCCAACTCTGCGGCCTGGGCGCCTTCTTCATCGCTGAGGGATTCGCCCAAACGGCCTACGTAGGCAGGGTTGCCGTCCACCAGCGGAATCTGCCCGGAAACGAACAGCTGATTCCCGCTGACCACGTAGTTGATGTAGTTGGCGATCGGCTGGCCGGGCGTGGGCAGGGTCAGGCCGAGGGCTTGTACGCGTTCGCGGATGGAGTTGCTCATGGTGAATCCTCCTGGGTTGAGAGGTTCCAGCATGTTGGCTGCACCGATGGGCGACAAACGGATAGATCTCACCTGACGTATCGAAATAACTCACACGTCGCTGCAGGCTTCCTTCAACCATGCGCCGAAGCAGGCCGCCGCTTCGCTGGACGGGCCTTGCGGGGCGATCAGCCAGTAGCCGATTTCACTGTGGTAGGGCGGCCAGTCGAATGCCTCGACCAAACTGCCGTCCTGGAGCCTGCGCTCGATCAAGCGATGTCGGCCCATGGCGATGCCTTGGCCGGCCACGGCGGCTTCGACCACGATGTTGTAGTCATGCAGCATCACGCGGGGGTGGCGCTCCAGGTCGACTTGATAATGGGCGGACCAGTCTGTCCATTCAAACGGGCGGTGCGAGGTGGCCATCAACAGCGGGCCGTTGCGCAGGTGGCTGGCCTTGAAAGCCGGGCTGCACACCGGGGAGATCACTTCGGGCATCAGTCGTGTGGCCTGCACGTCGGGCCAGTCGCCCTTGCCGTAGCGAATCGCCAGGTCGACCTCGGCTGCCGCGACGTCTGCCAGTTGAATCGCCGGCAGCAACTCCACCTGGATATGCGGGTAGCGGTTGAGAAACACGGCCAGGCGTGGGGCCAGCCACAGGGTGGCAAAGGATGCGAGCAAGCCGACGCGCAGCACGGTACTGCTGGGGGCTGTTTTCTGGGCGCGGGTGGCAGCGGCGATGGCATCGAGGGCAGGGCGGATTTCGTCGTAGTAGTGTTGGCCGTCGGTGGTCAGATCGATCGCACGGGTGCGTCGGATAAACAGCGCTTTGCCCAGGTGCTGTTCCAGTTTTTGCACCTGATGGCTCAGGGCACTTTGGGTCACTGACAACTCGTTCGCCGCCTTGATAAAGCTCAAGTGCCGCGCCACGGCTTCGAACGCGCGCAGGGCCAGCAGCGGGGGAAGGTCCTTGTGCAGTGCCACCTGAATGTGCCTCTTGAGCCGGGGAGATAGGCCGATTTTGTGCGATGGCCCGCCTTTTGTCGCCCGCTGATTTGCCGTCGAGAAGAGGAGGCCGCATTATTGGGCCATTCCCGCCACGACGTAAGCCAAGCCATGAGTGATGACGACAAGCTGATCGACCTGAATGCCGAACGCGCCAAGCGGGTTCATGACCTCAACGATAAGCGCCTGAATGAAGTGCGCCAGGCGTTTGAACAGGCGATGCCTCTCGGCAAAGTTAAGAAAAAACCAAAGAACAAACCGAAAAAGCGTTGAAACGCCCTGCATCTATTGATGCAGGTCAGTTATTGCCCTTCTTTACGCCCCGTTGCGGGCGACATTGATCCCCGTCAATTTTCCCAAGTGCCTTCTCCATTAACTTAGCCCTATCGCAACAGGGCAAGCACGGGAGGCCGGTCATGTTTATCGATAATGTGGTATTCGCCGGAGTGCTGACGGTCAGCCTCATGGTGCTGTTTTTTGTAGGATTTGGAATTTTTATCTGGAAAGACGCGAACAAGCGGAAAAAACCTTAGTTCTTTCCAGGTTACATGAGCACGCAAGGCATTTTGGGCGACTTCGGTCGCCCTTTTTTTGTGCCAGGAATAACGTTGTCCCACTGTAGGAGCCGGCTTGCCGGCGATAGCGTTCTTGAAAGTTGCGGTGATGGTGAGGGTGCCATCGCCGGCAAGCCGGCTCCTACAAGTTTGGGGTGAACAGGTAAAAACGGTTAACGGGCAGCCATAAAAAAAGGTGCGAACCTCGCGGTTCGCACCTTTTTTCATTACCGGGAAACGATCAACTGCCCAGCGCCTTCGACGCCAGCCAGAACAAACCGGCCGACAGGCCAACCGTGGCGGGCAGGGTCAACACCCAGGCCATCAGGATGGTCTTGACGGTGCCGCCTTGCAGGCCGCTCTTGTTGGCAACCATGGTGCCGGCCACACCGGACGACAGCACGTGGGTGGTCGACACCGGCAGGCTGAAGATGTTGGCCAGGCCGATCATGCTGGCGGTGGTGATCTGTGCCGACATGCCCTGGGCGTAGGTCATGCCCTGCTTGCCGATCTTCTCACCGATGGTCAGCACCACGCGTTTCCAGCCGACCATGGTGCCCAGGCCCAGGGCCAGTGCAACGGCCAGGATCACCCAGAACGGCGCGTACTCGGTGGTGGCGGTCAGGTCTTTGCGCAGCTTGTCCAGGTCGGACTTCTCACGCGCATCCAGGCCCGGTAGCTTGCCGACTTTCTTCGCGGTGTCGTCCAGGCAGAGCAGGTAGCGACGCACTTCAATGCGGTGCTCGGCGGTCAGCGAGTGATAGTCGGACACACCTTTGAGGGTCTCCATCAGCGCGCTGATGGTCGGCTCGGTCTGCTGCGGGTTGCACTGGAACTTGCCCGGCAGGTCGTTCTTCACGCTCTTGCCCAGGGCCAGGAACTCGCCGAGGGTGGCGTTGTTGCGCTGGTAAAACTGGCTCAGGTGCACGGTGGCATCACGGGTGCGTTCGATCTGGTAGGTGGTGCTGCCCAGGTCGAGCACGAACTGCGCCGGCACGATACCGATGAGCACCAGCATGATCAGGCCGATGCCTTTCTGGCCATCGTTGGAGCCGTGCACGAAGCTCACGGCCATGGCGGAAATCACCAGGACCAGGCGGTTCCAGAACGGCGGGTGTTTCTTGTCGTCGAGCTTGCGGCGCTGGTCCGGGGTCTTGTGCATCTTCGACAGTGGGCGCCACCATTTCAGGCCGATCAGCACCAGGGCTGCGACCAGGAAACCGGCCATCGGCGAGAACACCAGGGAAGCGCCGATATCGATCGCTTTCTGCCAGTTCACACCGTCCGCCAGGGGGATGTCGTTGATCAAGGCGTTGGCCAGGCCGACACCGAGGATCGAGCCGATCAGGGTGTGGGAACTGGACGCCGGGATACCGAAGTACCAGGTGCCCAGGTTCCAGGTGATCGCGGCTGCCAATAAAGAGAAGACCATGGCCAACCCGTGGCCGGTGTTCACATTGATCAGCAGTTCTACCGGCAACAAGTGCACGATGGCGTAGGCGACGCCCACACCGCCGAGCAACACGCCGAGGAAGTTGAACACCCCGGAGAAGAACACGGCCAGGTGCGGCGGCATGGCTTTGGTATAGATGACTGTGGCCACCGCGTTAGCGGTGTCATGAAAGCCATTGATGAACTCGAAGGCGAGGACAAAGGCCAGGGCGAGCAACAGGCTCACTAGAACCCAAGCATCCAGTCCGCTGAATAAATCGATCATGAAGGTTTTCTGACCCGGTCGTAAGGGGGCGCGATTATGCCAGAAAACCTCAGTAATCGATGCATTAGCTGCTCATCGGTAACATTTCTCGACCCAAAGGTGCGCCGAAAAGGGGCGCATCCCAGGGTTTTCGGGGCTTTGGCAAGTCTTTGATTTTTAAAGCACGGGGCTGAAAAGGCGGGGTTTTGCCAGGCAAATGGCCTGCGTGAAACATTTGTATGAAATTTCGCTGCTGGCAGCAGGATATTGAATAATCAGGTGTAAGCGAGGTGCCCTCCGCCGGCGGTGGACCGGCAGAGACAGCAAACCCTGGAGGCTCGAATCGAAGCGCTTATGGCTCTTCGGCTTTGAGCTCCTGTTCAATCTTTTGGATTTCCTGGGCAAATGCCTGATCCAACAGGCTGGCTCGTTTGCGCCATGGCTTGCGCTCAGGTTCAGGCTGGGCGGCGTAGGTGGTGACTTCCCCGCCGTAAACGTCCTTGTAACGTTGCTCCTGGCGCTCAAGTTCCGCGCGCAGTTCATCTTTCGTCACAGTGTTACCTAATTGAGTTGAGTTTAATTACCGTGCAGCGTCTTGCCTGAAAGTCGCCCTCGGGGTGTTTCAAGTTGAACGATTGAGCGGTTCAAGTTTGAAAGGCTGCCGAACGTGATTTCTTTTAAGCCGGTACTTGTGGTCGGTGATGCACATAGCCTGCATCGTCCGGCGAGCTCCGATCCCGATTATGATACCGGGCTGACCTCTGCACAGGTTGCATTATAGCGGCGTGTTTGAATAACACTATCTCCATGAAGTTAAAAGGTGCCAGCGTTGTGTGAGCGTTTTGTTACATGGCTGCGTCAGTAGTTGCACAATTCTGGCGTCATAAATTTCCCACACGTTCTAACTACCACCGTATGCGCGCTTTTTATCGCGTTATTGGGTAACGCCCCAACTTGGCCTATCTGCCCGTCGCCGGCGCGGGTCGGCCAAATTGCGATAATCGAATGATCGTCCGATAATCGCCCAATCTTGCCGGCCCCGCCTTGTGCATCCCAAGCGGCGCGGCTTGTAATAGCGGCCAACCCTCCCAGCGGTTGAAAACAAGAGAAAGGACCCTTGAAATGAACGATCAATTGCGCAACTCCTTCGCGTCAGTGGCGCCGCCGATCGTGGCCTCGCCGGCCAAGCGCATCCAGGCGTTTACCGGCGATCCGGATTTCATGACCTCGTTGGCCCGTGGCCTGGCGGTGGTGCAGGCCTTCCAGGAGCGCAAGCGCCACCTGACCATCGCCCAGATCAGCCACCGCACGGAAATCCCCCGCGCCGCCGTGCGCCGTTGCCTGCACACCTTGATCAAACTCGGCTACGCCACCACCGACGGGCGTACCTACTCGCTGCTGCCCAAGGTGCTGACCCTGGGCCATGCCTATTTATCCTCGACACCCTTGGCGGTGTCGGCCCAACCCTACCTGGACCGCATGAGCGAGCAGCTCCACGAAGCCTGCAACATGGCGACCCTGGAGGGCGATGACATCCTCTACATTGCCCGTTCAGCGACGACCCAGCGCCTGATTTCCGTGGACCTGTCGGTGGGTGGGCGGCTGCCGGCGTATTGCACCTCCATGGGCCGCATCCTGCTGGCGGCGCTGGATGATGCGTCGCTGCGTGACTACCTCGACCACGCCGACTTGCAAACCAAGACCAGCCGCACCCTCACCACCCCGGACGCCTTGCTCGAATGCCTGCAACAAGTGCGTCAGCAGGGCTGGTGCATTGTCGACCAGGAACTGGAACAGGGCCTGCGCTCCATCGCCGTGCCGGTGTATGACGCATCCGGCCAGGTGCTGGCTGCGCTCAACGTCAGCACCCACGCGGCACGGGTCAGCCGCAGCGAGCTGGAACAGCGTTTTTTACCGAGCATGCTCAGTGCCAGCCGTGAGTTGAGTGCGCAGTTGTTTGCCTAAGTGTGCGGTGACCGCACAGATCCCGGTTCGATGAATTGACGATGTTTCCCCTGGCTTATTAAGGTGCGGCAGCGCTCTGTGCGCCGCCCAATAATAATGACGACCCCAGGTCGTTGGCCCGCCCATCGGTGTGGAAATAAGAATAATGAATCAGCCTTCTGTCGGTACCAACCTGGACGTGCAGTCCTTTATCAACGCCCAGCCGCTGTCACGCTATCAGTGGCGCGTAGTCATCCTGTGTTTCCTGATCGTCTTCCTCGACGGCCTCGATACGGCCGCCATGGGTTTTATCGCGCCCGCCCTGTCCCAGGATTGGGGCATCGACCGCGCCAGCCTTGGCCCGGTGATGAGCGCCGCGTTGATCGGCATGGTATTCGGCGCACTGGGTTCCGGCCCGTTGGCCGACCGCTTCGGGCGCAAGGTGGTACTGGTGGGTGCGGTGCTGGTGTTCGGTGCATTCAGCCTGGCCTCGGCCTACAGCAGCAATGTCGACCAGTTGCTGGTGCTGCGCTTCCTCACCGGGCTGGGCCTGGGGGCGGGCATGCCGAACGCTACCACGCTGCTTTCCGAATACACCCCTGAACGCCACAAGTCGCTGCTGGTGACCAGCATGTTCTGCGGTTTCAACCTGGGCATGGCCGGTGGCGGGTTTATCTCGGCCAAGCTGATTCCGGCGTTCGGCTGGCACGCGTTGTTGATGATCGGCGGCATCCTGCCGTTGATCCTGGTGGTGGTCCTGATGCTGTGGCTGCCGGAGTCGGCGCGCTACCTGGTGGTGCGCAACCATGGCACCGACAAGGTGCGCAAGACCCTGTCGCCCATCGAGCCCCATGTGGTGGCGCAGGCCACCAGCTTCAGTGTCCCCGAACAGAAGAGCGTCAAGGCACGCAATGTCTTCGCGGTGATTTTCTCCGGCACCTACAGCGCTGGCACCTTATTGCTGTGGCTCACCTACTTCATGGGGCTGGTGATTGTTTACCTGTTGACCAGTTGGCTGCCGACGCTGATGCGTGACAGCGGCGCCAGCCTGGAGCAGGCGGCCTTCATCGGCGCGCTGTTCCAGTTTGGCGGTGTCCTCAGCGCCGTAGGTGTGGGCTGGGCGATGGACCGGTTCAACCCCCACAAGGTCATCGGCACTTTCTACTTGCTGGCAGGGGTGTTTGCCTACGCAGTAGGGCAGAGCCTGGGCAACATCACGCTGCTGGCGACCCTGGTGTTGATTGCGGGGATGTGTGTGAACGGCGCGCAGTCGGCGATGCCGTCACTGGCCGCGCGTTTCTACCCGACCCAAGGGCGGGCCACCGGCGTGTCGTGGATGCTCGGCATCGGCCGCTTTGGCGCGATCCTCGGCGCGTGGATGGGGGCGACCTTGCTGGGCCTGGGCTGGAACTTCGAGCAAGTGCTCACTGCGCTGGTCATCCCCGCCGCACTGGCCACCACTGCCGTCGTGATCAAAGGCATGGTCAGCCACGCCGACGCTACCTGAGGCTGATTATCGCCCCTGTTGAAACAGGCCTTTGTAGGAGCCGGCTTGCCGGCGATGGCATCACCTCGATAAGCCTGATTGACCGAGGTGCCTGCATCGCAGGCAAGCCAGCTCCCACAGAGGACCGAGTCAGCACAAAAGATTAGCTAGACAACAATCCGTTCGATAATCGAACGCTGCGTCGATTATCGGATTGTTTGGGCCATTTCCCCGGCTTAATCTTCAAGCACTCCGGCGCCACCTCAGCGCCTTTTTCGATCCACACCGGGAGCCCGAACCCCATGGCTGAAATTCTTGCGCTGCGCGACGCGGTGAAGCAATTCGTGAACGACGGCGATACCGTCGCACTGGAAGGCTTCACCCACCTGATCCCTACGGCAGCGGGTCATGAAATCATTCGTCAGGGCAAGAAAGACCTGACACTGGTGCGTATGACGCCTGACCTGATCTACGACCAGTTGATCGGGGCCGGTTGCGCCAGGAAGCTGATTTTCTCCTGGGGCGGCAACCCGGGCGTGGGCTCCTTGCACCGCCTGCGTGACGCGGTGGAGAAACAATGGCCGCAACCGCTGGAAATCGAAGAACACAGCCATGCCGACCTGGCCAATGCCTACGTGGCCGGGGCGTCGGGCCTGCCGTTCGCGGTGCTGCGTGCCTACGCCGGTTCCGACCTGCCCAAGGTCAACCCGCTGATCAAGACCGTCACCTGCCCATTCACCGGCGAAGTGCTGGCGGCGGTGCCGTCGGTGCGTCCGGATGTCACCGTGATTCACGCGCAAAAAGCCGATCGCAAGGGCAACGTACTGCTCTGGGGCATCCTCGGTGTGCAAAAAGAAGCGGCCCTGGCGGCCAAGCGCTGCATCGTCACCGTCGAGGAAATCGTCGATGACCTCAACGCCCCCATGAACAGCTGCGTGCTGCCGACCTGGGCGCTGACAGCGGTATGCCATGTACCCGGTGGCGCGCACCCGTCCTACGCCCATGGCTACAACGAGCGGGATAACCGCTTCTACCAGGCGTGGGATCCGATTGCCCGTGACCGTGGGACCTTTACCGCCTGGATCGACGAATACATCCATGGCACTGCCGATTTCACCGAATTCCAGGCCAAGTTGGCCACCGCGCAGGAGGCCAAGTAATGGCTTACTCCACCAATGAAATGATGACCGTCGCCGCCGCGCGACGCCTCAAGAATGGCTCTGTCTGCTTTGTCGGCATCGGCCTGCCGTCCAAGGCGGCCAACCTGGCGCGCCTGACCTCGTCGCCGGACGTGGTGCTGATCTACGAGTCCGGCCCGATTGGCGCGAAACCGTCGGTACTGCCGCTGTCCATCGGTGACGGCGAACTGGCAGAAACCGCCGACACTGTGGTGCCGACCGGCGAGATCTTCCGCTACTGGCTGCAAGGCGGGCGCATCGACGTGGGCTTCCTCGGCGCGGCCCAGGTCGACCGTTTCGGCAACATCAACACCACCGTGGTCGGTGACTATCACCAGCCCAAAGTGCGCCTGCCGGGTGCCGGTGGCGCGCCGGAGATCGCCGGTTCGGCCAAGAGCGTGTTGATCATCCTCAAGCAGTCGGCCCGTTCGTTTGTCGACAAGCTGGACTTCATCACCTCCGTGGGCCACGGCGAAGGCGGCGATTCGCGCAAACGCCTGGGCCTGCCGGGCGCCGGTCCCGTCGGCATCATTACCGACTTGTGCATCATGGAACCCGAAGCCGGCACCCATGAATTTGTCGTCACCGCCTTGCACCCAGGCGTGACCCGCGAGCAAGTGGTTGCCGCTACGGGCTGGCCGATCCGGTTTGCACCGCACGTGAGCACCACCGACGAACCCACCGAAATCGAATTGACGGCCTTGCGTGACCTCGAAGCCCGCACCGCCGCCGCCCACGGCCAAGCGCCGGGAGAAGCCTGATGCGCGACGTATTTATCTGTGATGCCATTCGTACCCCCATCGGCCGTTTTGGCGGTGGCTTGTCCACCGTGCGCGCCGATGACCTGGCGGCGCTGCCGATCAAGGCACTGATCGAGCGCAACCCGTCGGTGGACTGGAACGCGGTCGATGAAGTGTTCCTCGGCTGCGCCAACCAGGCCGGCGAAGACAACCGCAACGTGGCGCGCATGGCGCTGTTGCTGGCGGGCCTGCCAGACAGCATTCCCGGCGTGACCCTCAACCGCTTGTGCGCGTCGGGGATGGACGCTATCGGCACGGCCTTTCGCGCCATTGCCAGCGGCGAAATGGAACTGGCGATTGCCGGTGGCGTCGAGTCGATGTCCCGCGCCCCGTTTGTGATGGGCAAGGCGGGCGCGGCGTTTTCGCGTGACATGAAGCTGGAAGACACCACCATCGGCTGGCGTTTTATCAACCCGTTAATGAAGGCCCAGTACGGCGTGGATGCGATGCCGCAGACCGCCGACAACGTGGCCGATGACTACGGCGTGTCCCGTGCCGACCAGGACTCGTTTGCCTTGCGCAGCCAGCAACGCACCGCTGCCGCCCAGGCTGCCGGCTTCTTCGCCGAAGAAATCGTGCCGGTACGCGTCGCCCATAAAAAAGGCGAGACCGTGGTGGAGCACGATGAGCACCCCCGCGCCGAAACCACTCTGGAAGCCCTGGCCAAACTCAAGCCCGTCAACGGCCCGGACAAAACCGTGACCGCCGGCAATGCCTCGGGTGTGAACGACGGCGCGGCCGCGCTGATTCTGGCCTCCGCCGAAGCCGTCAAGAAACACGGCCTGACCGCCCGCGCCCGGGTACTGGGCATGGCCAGCGCTGGCGTGGCGCCACGGGTGATGGGCATCGGCCCGGTGCCTGCAGTGCGCAAGCTGGTGGAGCGCCTGGGTTTGGCGGTCACTGATTTTGACGTGATCGAACTCAACGAAGCCTTCGCCAGCCAAGGCCTGGCGGTGTTGCGCGAGCTGGGCATTGCCGACGACGCGCCGCAGGTCAACCCGAATGGCGGCGCCATCGCCCTCGGTCACCCGCTGGGCATGAGCGGCGCGCGGTTGGTGCTGACGGCGTTGCACCAGCTGGAAAAAACCGGTGGCGGCAAAGGCCTGGCAACCATGTGTGTGGGCGTTGGCCAAGGCCTGGCGCTGGCGATTGAACGCATCTAATAAGAGAGGATTGCTCCATGAGTGACAAGCCCGGTTACCGGCGCCCGCAAGCGGGCACTCAACCTGATTACCTGCACCCGGCCTACCAGTCGACGAACCTGCGTTCGCCGTCCCAGCCGTTGGTGTTCCTGCCCCATTCGTTGTCGGAAATCACCGGCCCGACCATCGGTGCCGAACGGGTCAACGAGAAGGACAATGACCTCACCGCGCAGCACGACGGCGAGCCGCAAGGCGAACGCATCATCATCCACGGCCGCGTGCTGGATGAAAACGGCTTGCCAGTGCCGGGCATTCTGGTGGAGATCTGGCAGGCCAACGCGGCCGGCCGCTACAACCACAAGCGCGACCTGCACGATGCGCCCCTGGACCCGAACTTCACCGGCACCGGCCGCACCGTCACCGATGCCGACGGCTGGTACCAGTTCCAGACCATCAAGCCCGGCGCCTACCCGTGGGGCAACCACCACAACGCGTGGCGCCCGGCGCATATCCACTTTTCGCTGTTCGGCCCCAGCGTGCTGACGCGCCTGGTCACGCAGATGTATTTCCCCGGCGACCCGCTGCTGGAATACGACCCGATCTACAACTGCGTGCCGGACACCTCGGCCAAGGAGCGCCTGATCGCGCGCTTCGACCTGGAAAAAACCATTCCTTCCTATGCCCTCGGCTACCGCTGGGACATCGTCCTGCGCGGCCGCGACGCCACGCCGATGGAGAAATGAGATGACACTCAATGCGACCACGTCCCACACCGTCGGGCCGTATTACCACATCGGCCTGACCTGGCTGAACCGTGAAGACTTGACCATCGCCGCCACCCTCGGCGAACGCGTGGCGATCAGCGGGCAAGTGGTGGATGGCAACGGTGATGTCGTCAACGACGCCATGCTTGAAGTCTGGCAGGCCAACGCCGCCGGCAAGTACGACCACCCGGAAGATGAACAAGACAAGGCCGTCGACCCGAACTTCGAAGGCTTCGGCCGGGTCCCGGTGGATGGAGAAGGGCGGTTTCGCTTTACCACCATCAAGCCCGGTGCCGTACCGGGGTTGAAGGGCACGACCCAAGCGCCGCATTTGGTGGTGTTGGTGTTTGCCCGTGGGTTGGTGAAGCACCTGCTCACGCGGATCTATTTTGACGGTGAGGCATTGAATGGGGATGACCCACTGTTGGCGTGTGTGCCTGCCGAGCGGCGCGGTACCTTGATTGCCAAGCCTGATGCAGAGGGTGTGTATCAGTGGAATGTGATTTTGCAGGGCACAGATAAAGAAACGGTGTTCTTCGATTATTGAGTTGGCCTTGAGGACGCTATCGCAGGCAAGCCAGCTCCCACATTTGATCGAGTTCCAACTCTGGAATGCAATCAACTGTAGGAGCCGGCTTGCCGGCGATGAGGCCCGCTCAGGCAACACCCATCCAAAAGTCTGCTTGCATGACATGGTTGTTGCAAAGTATGTCTAGGCTATAACCGTTCCCACTGAGTGAAAAAAACATGACAACAACAACGAGTCACTACACCGGAGAAGAACGCAGCAAACGGATTTTTGCGATTGTCGGTGCTTCCTCCGGCAACCTGGTCGAATGGTTCGACTTCTACGTCTATGCCTTCTGCGCCATCTATTTTGCCCCGGCGTTTTTCCCCTCGGACGACCCGACGGTGCAACTGCTCAACACCGCCGGTGTGTTCGCCGCTGGCTTCCTGATGCGCCCCATTGGCGGCTGGCTGTTTGGCCGAGTGGCCGACAAGCACGGGCGTAAAAACTCGATGATGATCTCGGTGCTGATGATGTGCGCCGGCTCGCTGGTCATCGCCTTCCTGCCGACCTACAAAGACATCGGCGCCTGGGCCCCAGCGTTGCTGCTGGTAGCGCGGCTGTTTCAGGGCCTGTCGGTGGGTGGCGAATACGGCACCACCGCGACCTACATGAGTGAAGTCGCGCTCAAGGGCCAGCGGGGCTTCTTCGCCTCGTTCCAGTACGTGACCCTGATTGGCGGGCAACTGCTGGCGGTGCTGGTGGTGGTGATCCTGCAACAACTGCTCACCGAAGAAGAATTGCGTGCCTGGGGCTGGCGGATTCCGTTCGTGATCGGCGCCATTGCGGCAGTGATCTCTCTGCTGCTGCGTCGCACCCTCAAGGAAACCACCAGCAAGGAAACGCGCCAGGACAAAGACGCCGGCAGCATGGCTGCGCTGTTCCGTAACCACAAAGCGGCGTTCATCACCGTGCTGGGCTACACCGCGGGCGGTTCGCTGATTTTCTACACCTTTACCACCTACATGCAGAAGTACCTGGTGAACACCGCCGGCATGCACGCCAAGACCGCCAGCTACATCATGACCGGCGCGCTGTTCGTGTACATGTGCATGCAGCCGCTGTTCGGCATGCTCTCGGACAAGATCGGCCGTCGTAATTCCATGCTCTGGTTCGGCGCCCTCGGCACCCTGTGCACCGTGCCGATCCTGCTGACCCTGAAAACCGTCACCAGCCCGTTCCTGGCGTTTGTGCTGATCTCCCTGGCCCTGGCCATCGTGAGTTTCTACACCTCCATCAGCGGCCTGGTGAAAGCCGAGATGTTCCCGCCGCATGTGCGTGCCTTGGGTGTGGGCCTGGCTTATGCCGTGGCCAACGCGATCTTCGGTGGTTCGGCGGAATACGTGGCCTTGGGCCTCAAGTCCATGGGCATGGAAAACACCTTCTACTGGTACGTCACCGGCATGATGGCGGTGGCCTTCCTGTTCAGCCTGCGCCTGCCGAAGCAGGCGGAGTACCTGCACCACGATTTGTAAGGGACGTGTTATGACGCTGCGCACGAGCAATCAATTGTTCGACGCTTACTTCACGGCGGGCAGCATGGCCGAGGTGTTCTGCGACACAGGGCGCCTGCAGGGCATGCTGGATTTCGAAGCCGCACTGGCCCGGGCCGAGGCCCAGGTGGGGTTGATCCCCCAGGCTGCCGTCGCGCCAATTGCCCAGGCGTGCCTGGCTTCGTTGTACGACGTGGATGCCCTGGGCGTGGCGATTGCCACGGCGGGCAACTCGGCGATTCCGCTGGTGAAGGCGCTGGGCAAGTTGATTGCCAGTGAAGATGCCGGCGCCGAGCGCTATGTGCACCTGGGCGCTACCAGCCAGGACGTGATGGACACGGGCCTGGTGCTGCAACTGCGCCAGGCCGTGGTACTGATTGAGACCGACCTGGCACGCCTGGGCGACATCCTGGCGGCCCAGGCCCAACGGTACGCCGACGTGCCATTGGCGGGGCGCACCTGGTTGCAGCACGCAACGCCCGTCACCCTGGGGATGAAAATCGCCGGGTGGCTGGGGGCGGTGACCCGCAGTCGGCAGCGTCTTGCCCAATTGAAACCGCGCCTGCTGGTGCTGCAATTTGGCGGCGCGTCCGGGACTTTGGCTGCGTTGGGCGAGCACGCCATGCCGGTGGCCGAGGCCCTGGCGGCGGAGCTGCAACTGGCGTTGCCCGAGCAACCCTGGCACACCCAGCGTGATCGCCTGGTGGAGTTCGCCAGCGTGCTCGGTCTGATCGCTGGCAGTCTCGGTAAACTGGGCCGCGATATCAGCCTGCTGATGCAGACCGAAGCGGCCGAGGTGTTCGAGCCTTCCGCGCCGGGCAAGGGTGGTTCGTCGACCATGCCGCACAAACGCAACCCGGTGGGCGCCGCTGTATTGATCAGCGCCGCCACGCGCGTGCCGGGGCTGGTGTCGACGATGTTCAGCGCCATGCCCCAGGAGCACGAGCGCAGCCTTGGCTTGTGGCATGCCGAATGGGAAACCCTGCCAGAGATCTGCCGTTTGGTGTCTGGCGCTTTGCAGCAGGCGCTGCTGGTGAGCGAAGGGCTTGAGGTCGACGCTGAGCGCATGGGCAAAAACCTCGACCTGACCCAGGGCCTGGTGCTGGCCGAAGCCGTCAGCATCGTGCTCGCCCAGCGCCTGGGCCGGGAAACCGCGCACCATTTGCTGGAGCAGTGCTGCAAGCGTGCCGTCGCAGAAGGTCGCCATTTGCGCGCAGTGCTGGCGGACGAAGCACAGATCACCAACGAGCTGTCTGCGGCCGAACTCGACCGCCTGCTCGACCCGGCCCACTACCTGGGTCAGGCCCGTACCTGGGTCACCCGCGCCGTGACCGAACACTTTGCTTGAGGAGACCACCGTGGCCTTTGTACAACTCGCCGAGGGCGAACTGCATTACCAACTGGATGGCCCTGAGGGGGCACCGGTGTTGGTGCTGTCCAACTCCCTGGGCACCGACCTGCATATGTGGGACATCCAGATCCCGGCCTTCACCGAGCATTTCCGTGTGCTGCGCTTCGATACCCGTGGCCACGGCAAATCCCTGGTCACCGAAGGCCCGTATAGCATCGAGCAACTGGGGCGCGACGTGATTGCGCTGCTGGATGCGCTGGATATTCAGCGTGCGCATTTTTGCGGTTTGTCCATGGGCGGTTTGATTGGCCAATGGCTGGGGATTAACGCGGGCGATCGCTTGAACCGCCTGGTGGTGTGCAACACCGCCGCCAAGATCGGCACGCCCGAGGTGTGGAACCCACGCATCGAGATGGTGCTGCGCGATGGCGCGGCGGCGATGGTCGCCCTGCGTGATGCGTCGATTGCGCGCTGGTTTACCGCTGATTTTGCGGCGGCCAATCCGGACCAGGCCAAGCAGATCACCGACATGCTGGCGGCCACCTCGCCCGAAGGCTATGCCGCGAACTGCGCGGCGGTGCGGGATGCGGATTTCCGTGAGCAACTGGCGTCGATCCAGGTACCGATCCTGGTGATTGCCGGCACGGAAGACGCCGTTACACCGCCTGCCGGCAGCCACTTTATCCAGGCCCATGTGCGAGGTGCCGAGTACGCCGAGTTCCCTGCGGCGCACCTGTCCAACGTCCAGGCCGGCGCAGCGTTCAGCACGCGCGTCCTGGAATTTCTGTCAGCCCAATAATGGAGTGAGCGGGCTTGCCCCGCGCGGCGGTGTGTCAGTTTCGTATGAGGTGCCTGACATACCGCGGCGCGGGGCAAGCCCGCTCACTACAGGTGTAGAGGAGTAGTTTTTTTGGACGAGAAACAACGTTATGCCGAGGGCCTGCAAGTGCGCCGCGAAGTGCTGGGTGATGCCCACGTCGACCGCAGCCTCAATGTCCTGACCGAGTTCAACAGCGAGTTCCAGGAAATGATCACCCGTCACGCCTGGGGCGATATCTGGACCCGCCCCGGGCTGCCTAGGCACACCCGCAGCCTGATCACCATCGCCATGCTGATCGGCATGAACCGCAGCGAAGAACTCAAGCTGCACCTGCGCGCCGCCGCGAGCAACGGCGTGACCCGCGCCGAGATCAAGGAAGTGCTGATGCAGAGCGCGATCTACTGCGGGATTCCGGCGGCGAACGCCACCTTTCATCTGGCTGAGTCGGTGTGGGATGAGCTGGGCGTCGAGTCCCGCGAAGCCTGAATTGAAATGCGATCAACCTGTGGGAGCTGGCTTGCCTGCGATAGGATCACCCTGGTCTGCCTGACAGACCGAGGTGCTTGCATCGCAGGCAAGCCAGCTCCCACAGAAAAGCTCATTTAACCGTGGGGTCAGCGGGTATCGGCGCTCCACACCCAATTCCACACGCCGGGCAGATGCACCGGCTCATTCACGTCCTTGACCGTGCGTGCCAATGCAGCGCGTTCCAACGCGTCATGGTCGGTATAGAACGGCTCGGCCGCCGTCTTCATGCCATTGATTCGCGCGCTGTCCAGCAGGATCTGCAGGTACTCCTGCATATGCCGCGCGGTGTAGCGGTTGATGTCATGGAAGGTCACCACCACCGGGATCACACCGTCTACCGTCGGCAACTCGCCCAGGGCGATGTGTTCGCGCAACACTGACAGTTGTCGGTACAGGTTGGCGCGGCGGCGCGGGCTCCCGTTGAAACCCCAGATCTTGCCATCGTTGGCACTCAGGTCAGTCAACAATACGTGCATGCCATGGCGCTGGTAGGCGGCGAAGGTGCGCTTGTCGTAATTCCAGAAGGGCGGGCGCACAAGATTGGGCGGGCTGCCAGTGATCGCGGCAATGTCCGCCGCGCCCTGGGTGAGGGTGCTTTCCAGCTCGGTATCGTTCAGCCAACGGTGATTGGTGTGAAACGCCGTGGCGGTGTGAAAGGCCAGGATGTGGCCGGCGGCATATTCGCGCTCCATGGTCTTGTGACCGCGTGGGCTGCCACCGGAGCGGGACGCTTCAGTCTGCAGGAAAAACACCGCCTTGATGCCCGGCAGTATCGGGTTGTTTGCCAGGTCTGCCACCACCGAACGGCTCGGGTTGTTGTAGCCCGACGCGCTGGGGCCGTCATCGAAAGTCAGCAGAAAACGGATCGGCGCCTGGGCTTGCAGGCGTTGCTCGGTCTGCGGCGTCAGGGCGATGGGCGCGCCGATGCAGCCGCTGAGGCTCAGTGCCACGGCCAGGAGGGCAGACGCTAAGGCGAGGGATTTCATGGTGTGCACGGGCTCGAATAAAGGCCGCTGCTGGGTGGATCAGCAGCGGCAGGCGCGCACCATACAGCAACTGCCGCGCCGGTTTACAGCAGGCTGAGCGGGTAACTGACGATCAACCGGTTTTCATCGAACTCGTTGTTGCTGTAGTCGCGGCGCATGCTCGAATTGCGCCAGCGTACGTTGAGGTCGCGCAGTGGCCCGCTTTGCACGGTGTAACCCAGCTCGCTCTCGCGGCCCCATTCCTTGCCATCGGTGACGGTGCCGGTGTGCACGTTGCTGCCACTGATGTAGCGGTTCATCAGGGTCAGGCCCGGCACGCCGAGGGTGACGAAGTTGAAGTCGTGGCGCACTTGCCAGGATTTTTCCTGGGCATTGTCGTAGCTGGCGTTGTAGCTGTCGTTGGCCAGGGTGCCGCCGCTGGTGCCGTTGACGCGCATCCAGGCGCTGTTGCCGGTGAGTCGTTGCAGGCCGACGTAGAAGGTGTTGCCGCCGTAGCGCGCCGAGAACAGGCCGGACCAGGTCTTGTTGTCCAGTTCCCCGGCGCGGGCGCTGCCGTCATCCTTGCCGTAGAAGAACCCGAGGTTGGCGCCCAGGGTCCAGTCGCCCACGGGTTGGCTGTGGGTCAGGTTGAGGTATTGCTGGCTGTAGATGTCCTTGAGCTGGGCATTCCACAGGCCGACCTGGGTCCGTTTGTCGTTGAACGCGTATTCCAGGCCCTGGAAGTTGAAGCGGTCGGAGGTGAAGGCGGTTTTACCGAACATCGACATGTCGCTCATGCTGCTGTCGTCACGCGGGCTGTTGGCGCGGAACTGGCCGCCGTACAGCGTCAGGCCGCTGATTTCCTTGGAGGTGATCTGCCCGCCGCGCAGGGTTTGCGGCAGGGAGCGGCCATCGTCGGACCGCAGGATCGGCAGCACTGGCATCCACTCGCCGACCTTCACTTCGGTCTTGGAAATGCGCGCCTTGAACGCCACGCCCAGGCGCCCGAACTCATCGGCAGGGCGGCCATCGTGGTCCAGCGGCAGCAACTGCGTACCGCCGGTGCCGCGCCCGCCGTCGAGCTTGAGCGAGTACAAGCCGAGTACATCCATACCAAAACCCACGGTGCCCTGGGTGAAGCCGGACTTGGCGTCGAGGATGAAACTCTGCGTCCACTCCTGCGCGCCGCCCTGGGCTTTGGTCGGGTTGGTGTAGTTACGGTTGAAGAAAAAATTGCGCAGGTTGAGGTTGACGCTGGCGTCTTCGAGAAAGCCGTGTTCCTCGGCGAGGACGGGTAGGGTAACGCACGCGACAGCGGTCGCCAGCACGAACTGGCGCGGGTGGAAAATGCTCATGGTGTAGGACCTGTTGTTATTGGGGTTATGCAGGTGCCGGCCATGGTGAAGGGCGGTGCAGGGGCGTTGAAAGTGGGGGAAGGCGGGTTGTGGGCGATGATCGAACGCAAGTTGGCGGGCCTGTGCGTTGCGCTCAGGCCCGCCTTTGGGCTTAACGCCGGGGCAGGTCGAAGTGGGTCCAGGGAACCGCCGGCAAGTAATGCTGGGCCGCAACAATCGCGCTCACCATCACCACCAGGAACACCACTTGCAGCGGGCTCCAGAACGCCCAGTGCAAACCGTTGAGCCACGGGTAGCCGTGGCTGAACGCCTGGCTGATGTGGCCGATGCGTTTTTTATGCAGCAGGTTGATCAGCACCATGCCGGCGTAAGTGACCATGCCCAGCACGCCGAGCATCAGCCCGCAGGCCAGCAACATGACGGCCTGCGGCACGCCGTGACGTATCACCAGCCAATAACTGTTGGGGTTGAACCGCTTGGGCACCAGGCGCTCAGTCAGCCACAGGTCCGGGACCTTGAAGGTCGAACTCATTCCTGCCCACAGCTGCGTGACGCGAAAGCCAATCCCGGCCGGTACGAACGCCATCAGCATGAAGATCACGATCGACATCAGGTCCATGCGGTCGGGTTTGTCGTGGGCGATGCTCAGGCCGAGGCCTAATGCAAAGACGGCCCACAGTCGGATAAATACTTGGGTGTAGATCGGCCGGGGGACAAATCTGCGCCAGAAAAACAGGTCGTCTTGCGGCACGCGCTCAGCCAGTTGCGGGTAACGCCAGGTCAGGGTCTCGGCCAGGTGCTGGCACGCGTTCCACTCGTTTTCGCCGAATGTGTCGATGATGCGTTTGTGTTGGGTGGCCGACATTGGCGTCAGCAACAGCCGCGCCGCCAAGGCATCCGGAGACGTACGCCGAGGGTCCTGGGCCTTGTCTTGCAGATTGGCGAAGAAGCTTTCCTGCTCGCAGCGCGAGACCAGTTGGCGCCACATCCACGCGGGTTCCGGGAACACGCCTTTCTGGTCATCCCAGCCAAACGCCTGGCACACCCGCTCGAACAGCGGCACGCTCCACTGGGTGTCGTACAGTAGTTGAAGGACGATGCGCTGCCACTGTTGCTGCAGGTCGAACACGCGCAGCCAGGGCTGGCTGTTGTACTGCGTGAGTTGGGTGATGAATTCGCGCTCGGCCTTTTGCTCCAGCAGTTCTTGCAAGGTGAGGCGATAGTCCTGCAACAGTTCGGCGCTCAGGGCCTCGTGCTGCCAGGGCGTCATGCTCACCTGTTGCCAGGGTGTCAGCCATTCCAGGTGCTGAGCCGCCCAGCGCGCGATGGCGCTGCGCTCGCCTGGCGCGTCGAAGCAGTGGCGCAACAGGCCGTCCTGGAAGGCGTCGGCGCACCCTTGAAGTTGGGCGTGAGCCCAGCGTTCATCGAGGTTGTGCACATTGAGGCCAGCGAGCAGGGCCTGGGCCGGGCTCGGTGCTGGGGCGTCAAACGGCGCAGGGCTGAGCGGGCGCACGTCCATCAGTTCGGCCAGGTCGCTGAGGTTGGCGTAGGCCGGTTCGGCGACAGGCGCGTGAACGGTCTCCTCGGCCTCGTCATCTGTGCGCCAGCGTGCTTCATTCAACGCTTCTTCGTAGGCTTCGCGCAGGCGCTGGAAGCCTTCGGGATCATCGTCCGGCCGGCAGCCCTTGAGCAGGCGCGCGTAGGTGCGCTTGATCGTGCGCTCGTCGGCATCGTCTGCCAGTTGCAACACTGTCCAACAATCCATGTCGTTTTCCTTTAGCGCCAGAACCCGTTGTCGAGTTGCTCAAGGTGACGGGTGAGTTCACTGCGGGCCTCGCGGATGCGGCGTTCGTCCTGGGTGTCGAGCACTTGCTGGAACTGTGCGGCCCAGTGGCCGAGTTGTTCGCGCACCTCGCCCAGGCTCTCCTGGTAGAGGCGTTCGAGGCGGGCGACCAGCACGGTGTTGACCTGCTGATCACGCGGGTGAACCTTCAACTGCGCCAGGGCTTGCAGGCGTTGCTGGATCTCCTCCGGGCTCAACACGCCAGGGTTGTTCTCGATAACCAGCGAGTGTTGCTCGCCGGTCAACGGGATCTTCACCTGGGCTTCCAGCAGGCCGTTGTTGTCGTAGGTAAAACGCACGTCCAGCGACACCTCGCCGGCCTTGCGCTTGGGCACCGCGATGTCCAGTTGGCCGAGTTCGATGTTGTCTTTGACCAGGCGGCTTTCGCCCTGGAAGATCTTGAGCAGCACCTGGCTCTGGTTGTCATGCAGGGTCACGACTGACTTGACCCGGCTCACCGGCACGCTGCTGTTGCGTTCGATCAACGGCAGGTAGTGGCCGCTTTCGATATGGCCGCCGTACTGGTTCGAGGTCTCGATGCCCAGGGTGTAGGGGCAGACGTCGGTGAGCACCACCTCTTCCAGCGCCGCCGAGCGGGCCTTCAGTGCTGCCTGAATCGCCGCGCCGTGGGCGACGACCTGGTCCGGGTCGAGGCTGATGGACGGGAAGCGCCCGAACAGGCCGGCGGCGAGCTTGCGCACCAGCGGCATGCGCGTGGTGCCGCCGACCAGCAGGATTTCATCGAGGTCGCCCACGCGGATCCGCGCATCACGCAGGGCGCGTTCGATCGGCGCGCGCAGGCGTTCCAGCAGGGGCGTGTAGAGCTTGGCGAGTTCTTGCTGGGTGATGGTCTTGACCCATTGCTGGCCGTCGACGCGCAGGCTGAACTCGGCGCTGTCGTCCTGGCCCAGGGCTTTACGCACGCGCTCGGCTTCGCGGCGCAGGGCTTGCAGCACGCTGCTGGTGGGCGGGAAGCCTTGGGCGTTGCGCTGGCTGTCGACGAAGTGTTCCAGCAGCAGGGTGTCGAAGTCTTCGCCGCCAAGGAAATTGTCGCCTGCGCTGGCACGCACTTCCATCACGCCGTCGAACAGCTCGATGATCGACACGTCGAAGGTGCCGCCACCCAGGTCGAACACCAGGAACGAGGTTTCCTTGTCACGCTGGTGCAGGCCGTAGGCCAAGGCGGCGGCGGTGGGTTCGTTGATCAGTTTTTCAACGTTGAGCCCGGCCAGCTCGCCAGCGATGCGCGTGGCCTTGCGTTGGCCATCGCTGAAGTAGGCGGGCACGCTGATCACGGCGTCGGTGACGGTCTGGCCGTAGGTGCGCTCGATGTCTTCCTTGAGGCTCTTGAGCACCAGCGCCGAGAGTTCTTCGGGACGGAACGAGCGGTCGCCCAGGCGCACTTCGGTGGCGCTGCCCATGTAGCGCTTGAACAGCGAGGTGGTCAGGTGCGGGTGGGTGTGCAGGCGTTCCTTGGCGGCTTGGCCCACCAGGACACGGCCTTGATCATCCAGGCCGACCACACTGGGGGTCAGCAGTTGGCCAAGGGCATTGGGCACCATTTCGGCGGCATCGCCGCGCCAGACGGCGGCCAGGCTGTTGGTCGTCCCCAGGTCGATTCCTACGATCATTACGACAAGCTCCCTCTGTGGTCTGTAAGAATCTGTTACCAATTTTACCCTGAAGGGTTGGGCGAAAAGCAAGGCAACAACGCTACGCCGCTCTCTGTAGGAGCCGGCTTGCCGGCGATAGCGGTGTGTCAGCTAAAAATGTAGTTGCTGACAGATCACCATCGCTGGCAAGCCAGCTCCTACAGAGAGCGGCGGGCATAAAAAAACCGCTTCCGGTGAGGGAAGCGGTTTGGTGTAAAGCGCTGCTATCAGAACAACTTCAACGGCGGCGCTTCTTCTTTCAGCGGCTCGTTCTTGGCCGTCTGCTCGTTCCAGCCACCGCCGAGGGCCTTGTACAGGTTGACCTCGCTGGTGAGCTGCGCCAGGCGGTCGGTGATCAGCGATTGCTGGGCACTGAACAGTTGGCGCTGGGCGTCGAGGAACGTCAGGTTGCTGTCGACACCAATGCGGTAGCGACGCTCGGCCAGGCGGTAGTAATCCTGGTTGGCCGCGACGAAGCCACGTTGGGCATCCAGCTGCTGCTTGTAGGTCTCACGCGCGGCGAGGCCGTCGGAGACTTCCTGGAAGCCGGTCTGGATGGCCTTCTCGTAGTTGGCCACGTTGATCTCTTTCTGGATCTTCGAGTAGTCCAGGCTTGCGCGCAGGCTACCGGCGTTGAAGATCGGGATGTTGATCTGCGGGGCGAACGACCAGGTGCCCGAGCCGCCCTTGAACAGGCCGCCCAGGGTCGGGCTGGCGGTGCCGGCGCTGGCCGTCAGGCTGATGCTCGGGAAGAACGCTGCACGGGCTGCGCCGATGTTGGCGTTGGCGGCCTTGAGGTTGTACTCGGCCTGCACGATGTCGGGACGACGTTGCAGCAGGTCCGAAGGCAACCCGGCGGGCACTTCGCTGAGCAGGTCATCCGCCAGCGGCTTGCTGGTGATGTTGGCCGGCAAGCCGGTGCCCAGCAGCAGGGTCAGGCTGTTTTCGTCCTGGGCCACCTGGCGCGTATAACGCGCCAGTTGCACACGGGCGTTTTCCACCGAGGTGCGCGCCTGGCTGAGGTCGAGGGCCGAGGCCACGCCGACTTCATTGCTGCGCGAGGTCAGCTTGTAGCTCTGCTCGAACGCGCCCAGGGTGTCCTGGGTGAGCTTGAGCAGTTCTTTGTCGGCCTGCCAAGTCAGGTAGGCGTTGGCTACGCTGGCCACCAGGCTGATCTGGGTGCTGCGCCGTGCTTCTTCAGTGGCGAAGTACTTCTGCAGGGCTTCCTCGCTAAGGCTGCGCACGCGACCGAACAGGTCCAGCTCATAAGAACTGATACCCAGGCCAGCCGAGTATTGGCTGCTGATGGTCGATTCGCCGGTCTGCGACAGCTTGGCCGGGGTACGCGAACGGCTGCCGCTGCCCGTGGCCGAGACGGCCGGGAACAGGTCGGCGCGCTGGATCTGGTACTGCGCGGCGTAGGCATCGATGTTCAGGGCCGCGACACGCAGGTCGCGGTTGTTCACCAGTGCAGTTTGGATCAACTGTTGCAGGGCAGGATCATGGAAAAACTGCTTCCAGCCTTGCTCCGCCGCGGCCTGGCTCGGCGCCTGGGCCGACGAATACGCCGGCCCCTGCGGGAACTGGGCGGCCACCGGCGCCTCAGGGCGCTGATAGTCAGGTATCAGCGAGCAGCCACTGAGCACGAATGCCGTGACGGCTAAGGAGAGTAGCGACTTGCTCATTGGCCAGCCTCTTTAGGAGTTTCAGTGGTGTCTTTCTTTTTACGTTCGCCAGCCGAGGACACGGTTGCATAGAACAGTGGCACCCAGAAGATCGCCAGCACGGTGGCGGTGATCATACCGCCAATTACGCCCGTACCGATGGCGTGCTGGCTGCCCGAGCCGGCACCAGTGGAAATCGCCAGGGGCAGTACGCCGAGCATGAACGCCATGGAGGTCATGATGATCGGACGCAGACGCATGCGGGAGGCCTCGATGGCCGCCTCCACGATGCCCTTGCCTTGCTCATGCAGCTCCTTGGCGAACTCGACGATCAGGATGGCGTTTTTCGCCGCCAGGCCCACCGTCACCAACAAGCCCACCTGGAAGAACACGTCGTTGGACAGGCCGCGCAGGCTGGTGGCGATCAATGCACCGATCACACCCAGTGGCACCACCAGGATCACCGCGATCGGGATCGACCAGCTTTCGTACAGGGCCGCAAGGCACAGGAACACCACCAGCAGCGACAGGGCGTACAACGCTGGCGCCTGGGAGCCGGACAGGCGTTCTTCGTACGACAGGCCGGTCCAGGCGTAGCCCACGCCGGCTGGCAAGTCCTTGGCAATACGCTCGACTTCGGCCATCGCGTCACCGGTACTGTAGCCCGGTGCTGGCGTACCGAGGATTTCCATCGCCGCTACACCGTTGTAACGCGAGAGCTTCGGCGAGCCGTAGATCCACTTGCCCGACGAGATGGCCGACAGCGGCACCATCTTCCCGGAGTTGCTGCGCACGTACCATTTGTTCAGGTCTTCCGGAGACATCCGGCTGGCGGCGTCACCCTGCACGTACACCTTCTTCACGCGACCACGGTCGATGAAGTCGTTGACGTAGCTGCCACCCAAGGCAATCGCCAGGGTCTGCTGGATGTCCGACAGGCTGATGCCCTGGGCACTGGCTTTTTCGTCGTCAACGGTGAGTTCGTATTGCGGCTCATCGTTTACGCCGTTGGGGCGCACGCCCGCCAGGACCTTGCTTTGCGCTGCGGCACCGAGGAACTGGTTGCGTGCAGCCATCAGCTTCTCGTGGCCGACGCCACCCTGGTCTTGCAGGAACACGTCGAAACCCGTGGCGTTACCCAGTTCCAGCACCGAAGGCGGCACGATGGCAAAGACCATGGCGTCCTTGAAGGCCCCGAAGAAGTAACCCTGGGCACGCTTGGCCACTTCAAATACCGATTGCGTGGCATCCCGCTCGCCCCACGGCTTGAGCATCACGAACGCAAGGCCCGAGCTCTGGCCACGGCCGGCGAAGTTAAAACCGTTCACGGTGAACACCGACTTTACGGCCTTGCCTTCGCCAGGCTCGCCTTCCTTGTCGTTGAGCAGGAAGGCACGCATGTCGTCGATGACTTTTTGCGTACGTTCAGCCGACGAACCGACCGGCGTCTGCACCTGGGCAAAGATCACACCCTGGTCTTCCTCGGGCAGGAACGCGCTCGGAATACGGGTGAACATCCAGATCATGCCGGCCAGGATCAACGCGTACACCAGGAACGCCGGGATCTTGTGCTTGATCATGCCGCCGACGCCACGCTCGTATTTCAGCACGCCGCTGTCGAAGGTACGGTTGAACCAGCCAAAGAAACCGCGCTTGGGTTGGCCGTGTTTTTCAGGGTCGATGTCCTTGAGCATGGTGGCGCACAAGGCTGGGGTGAAGATCAGGGCAACCAGTACCGACAACGCCATCGCCGACACAATGGTGATGGAGAACTGTCGGTAGATCACACCTGTGGAACCGCCGAAGAATGCCATCGGCAGCAGTACCGCCGACAGTACCAGGGCAATACCCACCAGGGCGCCCTGGATCTGGCCCATGGATTTGATCGTCGCTTCTTTGGGCGACAAATGCTCCTCGGCCATCACCCGCTCGACGTTTTCCACTACGACGATGGCGTCGTCCACCAGCAAGCCGATGGCCAGGATCATGCCGAACATGGTCAGGGTGTTGATGGTGAAGCCAAAGGCCGCGAGGATCCCGAACGTACCCAGCAATACCACCGGTACGGTCATGGTGGTGATGATGGTGGCGCGGAAGTTCTGCAGGAACAGGAACATCACCAGGAACACCAGCACGATCGCTTCGACCAGGGTGTCAACCACACCGGAGATCGATTCGGTCACCACAGGCGTGGTGTCGTACGGCACCACGGCCTTCATGCCTGGCGGGAAGAACGGTTCCAGGGACGCCACGGTGGCGCGGATGGCCTTGCCAGTGTCCAGGGCGTTGGCGCCGGCTGCCAGCTTGATCGCCATACCGGAAGCCGGTTTGCCGTTGAACTGTGCGCTGATGCTGTAGTTCTGGCCGCCCAGTTCGATACGGGCAACGTCGCCCAGTCGAACCTGCGAGCCGTCGGCATTGACCTTCATCAGGATCTTGCCGAACGCTTCAGCGGTTTGCAGACGAGTCTTGCCGATGATGGTGGCGTTCAGCTGGGTACCGGGCAGGGCAGGCAGGCCGCCGAGTTGGCCGGTGGCCACCTGAACGTTCTGGGCCGCGATGGCGTTGCTGACATCCACCGGCGTGAGCTGGTAGTTGTTCAGCTTGGCCGGGTCGAGCCAGATACGCATGGCGTACTGCGAACCGAACACCTGGAAGTCACCCACACCTGCGGTACGGGAGATCGGGTCCTGGATGTTGGACACGATGTAGTTGGACAGGTCGTCCTTGGTCATGCTGCCGTCTTCCGACACCAGACCGATCACCATCAGGAAGTTCTTCACCGACTTGGTCACGCGGATACCCTGCTGCTGCACTTCTTGCGGCAGCAGTGGGGTCGCCAGGTTCAGCTTGTTCTGCACCTGAACCTGGGCGATGTCCGGGTTGGTACCCTGGTTGAACGTCGCGGTGATGGTCATGCTGCCGTCGGAGTTACTGTCCGAGGCGACGTAACGCAGGTTGTCGATACCGTTGAGCTGTTGCTCGATCACCTGCACCACGGTGTCCTGCACGGTTTGTGCAGAGGCACCCGGGTAGGTCACCTGGATATCGATGGCGGTTGGCGCAATGGCCGGGTACTGGTTGATGGGCAACTTCAGGATCGACAGTGCCCCGACCAGCATGATCACCAGGGCAATTACCCAGGCGAAAATGGGACGGTCGATAAAAAATTTAGACATGGGTTACTCCCCTTTGCCCGTAGTGGCAGCAGGAGCAGCGGTTCCAGCAGGCTTGGCGTTATCGGCGTCCTTGACCTTGACTTCGATGCCCGGCTTGATGAATTGCAAGCCTTCGGTGATCACGCGGTCACCGGCGTCCAGGCCTTTTTCCACCAGCCAGTAGGCACCGGCCGTACGGTTGGCAACCAGTACGCGTTGCTCGACCTTGTTGTCCTTGTTCACGATCAGCGCAGTCGGGATGCCCTTGAGGTCGCGGGTCACGCCTTGCTGCGGTGCGAGGATGGCCTTGCTGTTCACGCCGGCTTGCAGTTGGGCGTGTACGAACATGCCTGGCAGCAGGGTGTGGTCAGGGTTGGGGAACACGGCGCGCAGGGTCACGGAACCGGTGGTCTGGTCGACCGACACTTCGGAGAATTCCAGCTTGCCGTCCTGGGCGTAGGAACTGCCGTCTTCCAGAGTCAGCTTGACCTTGGCGGCATTGTCGCCGGCTTTCTGCAGTTGGCCGCTTTCCAGGTCGCGGCGCAGTTTCAGCATCTCGGCCGAGGACTGCGTGACGTCGACGTAGATCGGGTCCAATTGCTGGATCACTGCCATGGCGTCGGTCTGGCCATTGCTGACCAGTGCGCCTTCGGTCACCGAAGAACGGCCAATACGCCCGGAGATCGGCGCGAACACTTTGGTGTAGCGCACGTTGATCTGGGCGGTTTGAACGTTTGCTTCTGCGGTCATGCGGTTGGCGACGGCTGTGTCATATTCCTGACGGCTGACGGCTTGTTCATCGACCAACTGCTTGTAGCGGTCAGTGATGGACTTGGTCTGGGTCAGGCTGGCTTGTGCGCTTTTCAGGGTGGCTTCATACACCGACGGGTCGATCTGGTAGAGCTGTTGCCCTTCCTTCACGTCGCCGCCTTCCTTGAACAGGCGCTTGAGAATGATGCCGTTGACCTGTGGGCGAACTTCCGCAATGCGGTAGGCGGTGGTGCGGCCTGGCAGTTCGGACGTCAGGGTAAAGGCTTGCGGTTGAATGGTGACCACGCCGACCTGAGGGGTTTGAGCGGGCGGAGCCGCTTCTTCCTTTTTACATCCGCTGAGCAGCGATGCCAGGGCGACGGCAGTAACCAGAGCGGTAACAGCTGGCTTAAGTTGCATGAAGATCCTCGGGTCAGGCGCGCAGACTGCGCACAAGAAGTGTGGAAGGGTAAAAAACAAGCTGTGAGTAGATAAGTAGCTTGCTACGCAATATACTTACGTTCACGGTTGTTTGTAAACTCTTGACAGGCTTTGCGAAATGTTGACAAAGCAGCTCCGAAAGCCTCGATTTTAGTACGTTCGGCGCCCATGACGGCGTCGTCCCACAATTATTCAGATGATGGTCCAGCACCATCCACAGTGTCCTGATAGAGGTTTTACTGCCATGGTTCGTCGCACCAAAGAGGAAGCTCAGGAAACGCGCAGCCAGATTCTCGATGCCGCCGAGCAAGCCTTTTACCAACGCGGTGTTGCGCGGACTACGCTGGCAGACATCGCCGCGCTGGCGGGCGTGACGCGGGGGGCCATCTACTGGCATTTCAGCAACAAGTCCGACTTGCTCCAGGCGCTGCTGGACACGCTGCACGAGCCGCTGGACGAGTTGGCCCGGGCGAGTGAAAGCGAAGATGAAGTCGACCCGCTGGGCTGTATGCGCAAGTTGCTCATTCATCTCTATCATCAAGTGGCACTGGACCCGAAAACCCGGCGCATCAACGAAATCCTGTTTCATAAGTGCGAGTTCACCGATGAAATGTGTGACATGCGGCGTCAACGCCAAACCCACAGTCTTGAGTGCAACCTGCGCATCGGGCTGACATTGCGCAACGCGGTCCATCGCGGGCAGCTTCCGGAAAACCTGGACACAACCCGCGGTGCGGTGTGCATCCATGCCTACATTCACGGGCTGATCGGCCAGTGGCTGCTGGTGCCCGACAGCTTCCAGTTGCATCAGGACGCCGAACGCTGGGTGGATGCAGGGTTGGACATGCTGCGCTTGAGCCCCAGCCTGCGCAATTAAGACAAAATGCGTAATTGCATCCAGTTGTGTCAACAGTAAAGCCCAGAGGCAGTCAATCGCCCCTTCGACTGATAGGTGGGGTGACTTTATATACGGGCTGGCGGGCGGTTGATAGGTAGCCGCCTAAGTATTTTGTAGCGATTTTGTTGCAAGGCTGTGAAGGAATGTTTCCCAGCGCCAATGAAAAAGCCCCGGTTCCTGCGAACCGGGGCTTTTTCGTTTCAGCGAGTTACATCAGATCGCCAGGGTCGGGTAGTCGATGTAGCCGACCGGGCCTTTGCCGTAGAAGGTTTCCGGGTGCGGTTCGTTCAACGGCGCATCGGCCTTCAAGCGAGCCGGCAGGTCCGGGTTGGCAATGAACGGTACGCCGAAGGCCACTGCGTCAGCCTTGCCCGACGCCAGCCACGCATTGGCGCTGTCCTTGGTGAAGCGTTCGTTGGCGATGTACGGGCCGCCGAAGGCTTTTTTCAGTTGTGGGCCGAGGCTGTCGGCGCCTTCTTTTTCACGGGAGCAGATGAACGCGATGCCGCGCTTGCCCAGCTCGCTGGCGACGTAAGTGAAGGTTTCAGCCAGGTTGTCGTCGCCCATGTCGTGGGAGTCGGCGCGTGGTGCCAGGTGCACACCCACACGGCCTGCGCCCCAGACTTCAATGGCAGCGTCAGTCACTTCCAGCAGCAGGCGCGCACGGTTTTCCAGGGAGCCACCGTAGTTGTCGGTACGCTTGTTGGTGCTGCTCTGCAGGAACTGGTCAAGCAGGTAGCCGTTGGCGCCGTGGATTTCCACGCCGTCAAAGCCAGCAGCCTTGGCATTTTCGGCACCGGTGCGGTAGGCGTCGACGATGTCGGCGATTTCAGCGGTTTCCAGGGCGCGTGGGGTTGGGTAGTCGGCGAGTGGGCGAACCAGGCTGACGTGGCCTTTGGGCTGGATCGCGCTCGGGGCCACCGGGCTTTCGCCGTTCAGGTACGACTCATGGGAGATACGGCCCACGTGCCACAGTTGCAGGAAGATCTTGCCGCCCGCGCCGTGGATGGCCTTGGTCACATTGGCCCAGCCACGCACCTGGTCGTTGGACCAGATACCCGGGGTGTCCGGGTAGCCCACGCCCAGCGGCGTCACGGAGGTGGCTTCGCTGAGGATCAAGCCAGCAGATGCGCGTTGCACGTAGTACTCGGCCATCAGCGCGTTGGGTACACGACCGTCATCGGCGCGGCAGCGGGTCAGCGGTGCCATGATGATGCGGTTCGACAGTTCCAGGTCGCCCAGTTTGATGGGATCGAAAATCGTCGTCATGGGATAACACCCTTCTCTTTAAGTGGATTGATCAGTGGGTCGCAGGTGCCAGGTCGGCATCGCCGCTCTGACGGAAGGTAATCAGGGTCACCAGCAGCGCGAGGATCGCCAGGGCTGCAGCGGCCAAGGGCACGCTGGTCAGGCCGAAACCGTGGGCGATCACCGTGCCGCCGACCCAGGCGCCGAGGGCGTTGCCGATGTTGAACGCGCCGATGTTCAGGGTGGACACCAGGTTCGGTGCCGCCTTGCCGAAGGTCACCACGTTGATTTGCAGCGCCGGTACGGCGGCAAACGAAGCGGCAGCCCACAGGAACAGGGTGATTTCAGTCGGGATCACCGCAACGCTGGTCCAGGTCAACAGCGTGGAGACCACCGCCATGCTGACGAACACGCCGATCAGGGTGGCTGCCAGGCGTTTGTCCGCCAGCTTGCCGCCGATGATGTTGCCCACGGTGAGCCCCAGGCCGATCAGCAACAGGGTCCAGGTCACGCCTTTGGGCGACACGCCGGTCACATCGCCCAGCAGCGGCGCGACGTAGGTGAAGAGGGTGAACATCGACGCGGAGAACAGCGCGGTCATGGTCAGCGACAACCAGATACCGGCGCCCTTGAGGGCTTTGAGTTCGGCGCGCATGTCGAGTTTTTCTTCGTCACGCTTGGCCGGCAGGAAGCGGATAAGGCCGATCAGTGCCACGACGCCAATCACGGTCACGGCCCAGAAGGTCGAACGCCAGCCGGCTTCCTGGCCCAGCGCGGTACCCAAAGGCACGCCCAGCACGTTGGCCAGGGTCAAACCGGTGAACATCAAGGCCACGGCCGAAGCCCGTTTGTTGGCCGGCACCAGGTTGGCCGCTACCACAGAACCAATCCCAAAGAACGCACCGTGGCACAGCGCGGTGACCACACGGGCAAACATCAGCACGTTGTAGTCACTGGCCAGAGCGCAGAGCAGGTTGCCGATAATGAAGATCCCCATCAACGCTACCAGGGCGGCCTTGCGTGGCAGCTTGGCGGTGGCCAGTGCCATGAAGGGCGCACCGATGGCCACGCCCAGGGCGTAGCCGGTAACCAGCCAGCCGGCGCCAGGGATCGAGACGCCCAGGTCCGTCGCCACATCGGGCAGCAGGCCCATGATGACGAACTCGGTGGTGCCGATGGCGAAGGCGCTCAGGGCCAGTATGAGTAGCGAGAGGGGCATTATCGTTTCCTTGGTTACAGCGGTTCGCTGATGTCGGGGGTTAGCTCAGTGATGAGCGCATCGAGGAACGCACGAATGGTGTCCTCGTTGCGTTTGAAAAAATTCCACTGTCCGGCCTTCTGGCTGCTGATCAGACCCGCCCGTTGCAACGTGGCCAGGTGGGCCGACACGGTCGACTGGGACAAGCCGCAGCGCTGGTCGATTTGCCCGGCGCAGATGCCGTATTCGTGGTTGTGCACTTGCTCGGGGAATTGCACTTTCGGGTCTTTCAGCCAGTTGAGGATGTCTCGCCGTACTGGGTGCGCCAGGGCTTTTATTATTTCGTCGAGGTCGATGGACATGGCAGGTGCTCGGTGTCGTGCAGCGTTATATCGCGATGAGGCGAACTTTAAATCGTTATATCCCGATATACCAATATGAATTTGATCTGAGTCCAGCTCAAATCGGTATATCGGGTTATAACGATACGTTGATGGCAGTGTTAGACTGCGCACCATGAATTATCTCGCACATCTGCACCTGGGCGGCCAACTTCCTGCGCAACTGCTGGGGAGTTTGTATGGCGACTTCGTCAAGGGCCGCCTGCAGGGCCGGTTCAGCCCGCAAATCGAAGCGTCGATTGCGCTGCACCGCAGCATCGACCGTTTCACCGACAGCCACCCGTTGGTAGGGGAGGCGCTGTCGCGTTTCACCCTGACCCGCAAGCGCTACGCCGGGATCGTCCTCGATGTGTTTTTCGACCACTGCCTGGCGCGGGATTGGGCACTGTATGCCGACCAGCCGCTGGAGCATTTCACGTCGCAGGTGTACCGCGTGCTCGCGGCCGAGCCGCAATTGCCAGGGCGATTGGCGCAGATTGCACCGTGGATGGCGGCGGATGATTGGCTGGGGTCGTATCGCGAGTTTGCGGTGATGGAGCAGGTGTTGCGCGGGATTTCGCGGCGGCTGTCACAGCCGGGGGAGTTGGGGTTTGCGATGCAGGAGTTGCGTGAGCTCTACGAGCCGCTGAGTGAAGACTTCCGGATCTTCTATCCCGAATTGCAGGCCTTTGCACAAAATCAACTGACCGCCGAGATCTAAATGTGGGAGCTGGCTTGCCTGCGATGGCGGTGTTGAATTCACAGACGCCATCGCAGGCAAGCCAGCTCCCACATGTTTAACCGTGCCCGCTTTAAGCCGCGAATGCCGGTCGAACCGCGATCTGCTCTGCTTCAGGCACCGGCCCAAACAACGCCTTCTGCACCGCCTGCTGCGCCTGGAACGCCAGCGCTGCACGCTCCTGCCCGGCACAGGCAATTGGCTTGAGCACATGGATTTCCACATCGCCCTGATCATTGGCAAACAGTCGCATCAAGTGCGACAGCAAATCATCATCGCCAATAAACGGAGCCAACGAATCCACCTGCCCATCACGCAGATACCGGATCGCCACCGGTTGCAGCGACACGTCTGCATCGATGGCACTGGCCAGCAAACGCCCGTGGAAGGTGCGCAGGCTGCGTCCGTCGGTAGTCGTGCCTTCGGGGAACATCAGCAGCGGGTGCTGTTGTTCCAGATGGCGGGTCATCTGCTTGCGGATCAACTGGCTGTCGCCCGAACCGCGGCGGATAAACAAGCTGCCCGCCTTGGCCGCCAACCAGCCGGCCACCGGCCAGGTGCGCACTTCGGCCTTGGACAGGAACGACATCGGCGTGACCATCCCCAGCAACGGGATGTCGGTCCAGGACACGTGATTGCTCACCCACAGCATCGGGGTTTGTGGCAACTCACCGTGCACCGTCACGCGAAAGGGCAGGGCGTTGGTCAGCCGTGCCATGAAAAACCGCGACCAACGCTGGCGACGCACCATCGAGTTGGCAATGCCCAAACGCTCGAACACACCAAACACACTGGCCATGCTCAAGCCCAGCGCCACCACCAGCAGCACGCGGGCAATGCGCCCGTACACCCGCAGGCGGCTCATCACATTGCAGCCTTGAAGTGACGGGCATAGCGGGGGCACAACTCGTCGCGCTTGAGCAGGATGAACACGTCGGCCACCTGAAAATCTTCATCCCAGCACGGCTCGCCGCAGATCTTCGCGCCCAGGCGCATGTAGGCCTTGAGCAAGGGCGGCATCTCGGCGATCACGTTGGACGGCAGGTCCAGTGCCGGCAGTGGCTTCTTCGGTTCGGCGCGCAGGTGTTCGTTGCACAGGTAGCGTTCGCGCAGGCGCTGCATGATCGCGTGGGCCTGGATGCCGCCGTCGTGCATCGGGATGCTCGCGCAGCCCATCAGGTAGCTGTAGCCGCCCTGGTTCAGCACCTCGGCCAACTCGCCCCACAACACCGCGATGGTGCCGCCGTTGCGGTAAGCCGGGTCGACGCAAGTACGGCCGATTTCGAGGATCGGGCCTTGCAGGTGCAGCAGGCCATGCAGGCTGAATTCTTCTTCGCTGTAGAAACGACCCAGGGTGCTGGCCGCCTGGTGGTCGAGCAAACGGGTGGTCGCCACCAAGCGGCCGGTGTTCAAGTCCCGCACGCCGATGTGGCTGCAGTGAACATCATAGTCATCCATGTCCAGACCCTGTTCCGCACCTTTCAGCTTGGCGTTGAACTCGCCGCTGAACACGTTGAAACGCAAGGCCTGGGCTTCCTGCAAAGCCTGTGCGCCAATCAGGCGTTCGGCTTGCAGACGGCGTTCATTGCCGGTGTCGCTGATGCGGGCGATCTGAGTCATGGCGAATCTCCGAGTGCCAGCCACTTTCGGCCGGTCGACTTGTTTGTCCAAACTCAGGCTATGTAGGCTCGGTGTCATCTCCATGAAGTTCCGGTGACGGTTGGATGACAGGGGGTTTATCCGTTATTTCGGTGATGGCTACTTAGGGTTCCGCCCTTACGGCGGGTCACTTTTGGAAAAGAGCCCGGAATGCCGGCCCAGCCAAAAGTAACCAAAAGGGCTCTTGCCCCAACACTCGGCACCTCGCCCAGGCTCGGTGTGCCCTCACT
>NZ_JACAOY010000030.1:0-261 GCF_013385985.1 Pseudomonas sp. B6002
GGTGTGGAGCAAAGGCAAAGGCCAACGCGGTCTACTGTAGGAGCCGGCTTGCCGGCGATGGTCGTCAACGATGACGCTAAAACCAGGCAGAACACCGCGCATTTTCTGTGGGAGCTGGCTTGCATGCGATGGCATCAACCGGGTATGCCTGATTCACCGAGGTGTCTGCATCGCCGGCAAGCCGGCTCCTACAGGGGAATGCGGTCGGCAAGCATCACCGGTCGGCTCTAAGGCCGCCGCGTCTGCTTTTGATTTTGATCT
>NZ_JACAOY010000030.1:389-15179 GCF_013385985.1 Pseudomonas sp. B6002
GTTTTGCTTACTTTTGCGCTCTTCAAAAGTGAGCCGCTGTAAGAGCGGAACCATAGGCGGCCGTTACCCAAATAACGGATATGTACTCGGTCAGCTCTTGTGAAGCTTACTCATCAGCTGCGCCTCAGCCTGAGTCAACCCACAAGACTGCGTCAACTCATCCACCGTCGCCCCCATCCCCACCAATTTCGCCGCCTGCGCAAACGAAAGGCTGGACGGATCACGCTGTTCAATCTGCGCCAACTTATCCGGCAACGGCCCCAGGATCGCGCGCAACTCGTGCACCTCGTCCCCGACCTTCACCGCACTCTGCTGGAAGTGATCAACCCGCTTGGCCAACTCCACCAGGCGTCGGTCCCGCACGGCATCACGCTCGGCCTGCTGCAAAGCCAATTCCCGCTGCTGACGCACATAGCGCAGCACAAATGCCAGCGTCCCGGCCCACAACAGGGCCAGGACGATCACCGCCGCCTCAAGGAACAATCAGATGCTCTCCAGTTCCGACCATTCTTCTTCGCTCATCATCTTGTCCAGCTCAACCAGAATCAGCAGCTCGCCGTTCTTGTTGCACACGCCCTGGATAAACTTGGCGGATTCTTCATTACCCACGTTCGGCGCGGTTTCCACTTCCGATTGGCGCAGGTAAACCACTTCAGCCACGCTGTCGACCATGATCCCGACCACTTGCTTGTCGGCTTCGATGATGACGATACGGGTGTTGTCGTTGACTTCAGTCGGCACCAGGCCAAAGCGCTGGCGGGTGTCGATCACCGTCACCACGTTGCCACGCAGGTTGATGATGCCCAGCACATAGCTTGGCGCACCCGGTACCGGCGCGATCTCGGTGTAGCGCAGCACTTCCTGCACGCGCATCACGTTGATGCCGTAGGACTCGTTGTCCAGTTTGAAGGTCACCCATTGCAGGATCGGATCATCCAAACCTTGTGCGGACGCTGATTTATTCATACCCCTGACCCCTTCAAATGCCGCATGACACGGCGTGTGTGCTTCATTGGCCGCATTCGCATGCGACCCTTATTGTTCAATCAACTGTGTTTGTTCAGTGGCATCGATTTGACGGCGCCGCTGGCGATCAGCTCGGCCAGCTCGGCGACGTCGAGCAACGCGCACATGTGTTCGATCACTGTGCCTGCCAGCCAAGGCCGTTGGCCCCGGTGGCTGCGCCATTTGATTTCGTTCGGGTCCAGGCGCAACGAGCGGCTGACTTGATGAACCGCCAGCCCCCACTCGTAGCCCTGCACCGAGATCACGTACTGCAAGCCCTGGCGGAAGTCATCACGGTAGCGGTCGGGCATCACCCAGCGCGCGGTATCGAGGACTTTCAAGTTGCCCGCCTGGCTCGGCAGGATGCCGAGGAACCACTCCGGTTGCCCAAACAGCGGTGTCAGCTCCTGGCCTTCCAGAGAATAGATCGAACCCAGGCACACCAGCGGCACGGCCAGGGTCAGGCCTGCGACATCGAACAGCAGGCATTCGAAAGGCTCAGCGGCCCAGGAGGGTCGGTCGTCGCCCGTCACCGGTGGCGGCGTGATGCTCGGCGGCAGGTGCACCTCGACCACGGGCTCGACCACCACGGGCGCTACAGTCGCCACCACCACGGGGACGATCGGCACCACAACCGGCGCGACAACCACTTGGGCATCACGCGCTTGTTCTTCCAGCACCGCCAGCTGGAATTCATCCAACGTGCTTTCTGGTTCGACGGCCGGCTCCAGCACCAGGATCGGCTCGGGCAATTCTTCAGCGGTCGCGTCCTGCAGCAAGGCGTCCAGGTAGGACTCCAGTGCCAGTTGCGGCCGGGTCTTGAGTTCGACGGGACGGTTCATCACGCCACCTGCGCCACAAGCTGCTGGGACAGCAGATGCTTGAGCAACGCGCGATAGGCCAGCACGCCACGGCTTTTCGGGTCGAACTGCGACGGCGCGAGGCCTGCGCGGCTGGCGTCACGCAGGCGCGTGTCCACCGGGATGTAGCCGTTCCAGATGGTGTCCGGGTAGGCATCGCGCAACACGCGCAGCGTACCGAGGGACGCCTGGGTGCGGCGGTCGAACAAGGTCGGCACGATGCTGAATGGCAGCGCCTGCTTGCGCGAGCGGTTGATCATCGCCAGGGTGCTGACCATGCGTTCCAGGCCTTTGACGGCCAGGTGCTCGGTCTGCACCGGAATCACCAACTGCTGGCTCGCTGCCAAGGCGTTGACCATCAGCACGCCCAGCAACGGTGGGCTGTCGATGATTGCGTAGTCGAAGTCCTGCCACAGTTGCGCCAGGGTCTTGGCGATCACCAGGCCCAGGCCGCTCTGCCCGGGCGACTGGCGCTCAAGGGTGGCCAGGGCGGTGCTGGACGGCAGCAGGGAAATGCTTTCGTTGCTGGTGGGCAGCAGCAATTGCCCCGGCAAGTCGGCCGGTACGCTTCCTTTGTGCAGGAACAGGTCGTAATTGCTGTGTTCCAGCGCATCCGGGTCGTAGCCGAAATAGCTGGTCATGGAGCCGTGGGGGTCCAGGTCGACCACAACCACACGCTTGCCCGCCTCGGCCAGCAAGCCGGCTAAGGCGATGGAGGTGGTGGTCTTGCCGACCCCACCTTTTTGATTGGCAACTGCCCAGACTCTCATTCGGTTGGTTCCTCCCGGTGGGCACAGGCGCGACCGAGACATTGCATAGGGTTATTGAGCCGGTGACGGAGAATTGACGTTGCCCGAACGAACCGGCGGCTTTGCAGGGGCCGGTGCAGTTTGTGTGCCAGCCCGCTTCAACGCCGCATCCGGTGTCGCATTTGCCGTCCCCGTGCCCGTCAGGCTGCGGCGCACATCGAGGTTGCGCGACACCACCAGCACCACGCGGCGGTTCTTCGCGCGGCCCTCGGCCGTGGCGTTATTGGCCACTGGCTGAAACTCACCGTAGCCCACCGACGCCAGGCGCCCGGGGTTCACCCCCTGCATCGCGAGCATGCGCACGATGCTTGCCGCACGCGCCGAAGACAGCTCCCAGTTGGTCGGGTACTGCGCGGTGCTGATGGGGAAATTGTCGGTAAAGCCTTCCACATGGATCGGGTTTTCGAACGGCTTGAGGATCGCCGCCACCTTGTCGATGATAGTGAACGCCTGGTCGCTGGGCATCGCGTCGGCACTGGCGAACAGCAGGCTGGAATTGAGCTCGATCTCGACCCACAACTCATTGCCGCGCACGGTCATCTGGTTGGAGCTGATCAGGTCGCCAAAGGCGGCGCTGATGTCATCGGCGATGCTTTTCAGCGGGTCGCTGGTGCCCCCCACGCCGGCTGCGGTTTCGTCGCTGTCGTTGACCAGCGGCTTGGCCGGGGTCACGGTCTTGGGCCGCTCTTCACCAATGGGGATCGGCTTGAGGGCGCGGTCAGCATCGTTGAACACACCGATCAGCGCCTGGGAAATGACTTTGTACTTGCCTTCGTTGATCGACGAAATGGAATACATCACCACAAAAAACGCGAACAGCAAGGTGATGAAGTCCGCATAGGACACCAGCCACCGCTCGTGGTTGACGTGTTCTTCAGGTTCGCGACGGCGACGGCTCACAGGCACCTCCCCCGGCAACACAAATCCCCTGTAGGAGCCGGCTTGCCGGCGAAAAACCCGAGCACACAGCAGGGTGCCCGGCAACCCGCGTCATCGTTGACGACTTTCGCCGGCAAGCCGGCTCCTACAGGGTGCATGTTCATCAATCCATGAAGCCCTGAAGCTTCAATTCGATGGAGCGCGGGTTCTCGCCCTCGGCAATCGACAAAATACCTTCCAGCAACATCTCGCGATAACGCGACTGGCGCATGGCAATCGACTTGAGTTTGCTCGCCACCGGCAACAACACCAGGTTGGCACTGGCCACACCGTAGATGGTGGCGACAAACGCCACGGCAATGCCGCTGCCCAGCTGCGAAGGGTCGGCGAGGTTGCCCATCACGTGGATCAGGCCCATCACCGCACCGATGATGCCGATGGTCGGCGCGTAGCCGCCCATGCTTTCAAAGACCTTGGCGGCGTTGATGTCGCGGCTTTCCTGGGTGTAGAAATCCACTTCCAGGATGCTGCGGATCGCTTCCGGTTCGGCGCCGTCGACCAGCAACTGCAGGCCTTTGCGCGCGTAGCTGTCGGGCTCCGCATCGGCCACGCCTTCCAGGCCCAGCAGGCCTTCCTTGCGCGCGGTGAGGCTCCAGTTGACCACACGGTCGATGCCGCCTGGCAGGTCCACACGTGGCGGGAAGATGATCCACACCAAGATCTGCATGGCGCGCTTGAACGAGCTCAGGGGCGATTGCAACAGTGCCGCGCCCACGGTGCCGCCGATCACGATCAGCGCGGCCGGGCCGTTGGCCAAGGCGCCGAGGTGGCCACCTTCGAGGTAGTTGCCGCCGATGATCGCGACAAACGCCATGATGATGCCGATCAGGCTCAACACATCCATCAGAGGCAGGCCTCCACCAGATGCTTGCCGATGTCGTCCAGGCTGTAGACCGCATCGGCCAGGTCAGCCTTGACGATGGCCATGGGCATGCCATAGATCACACAGCTGGCTTCGTCCTGGGCCCAGATGGCGCTGCCGCCCTGCTTGAGCAGGCGTGCGCCTTCACGGCCGTCGGCGCCCATGCCGGTGAGCACCACCGCCAGAACTTTGTCGCCGTAGGACTTGGCTGCCGAACCGAAGGTGATATCCACGCAAGGCTTGTAGTTGAGGCGCTCATCGCCCGGCAGGATTTTGATCGCGCCACGGCCGTCCACCATCATCTGCTTGCCACCCGGGGCCAGCAGCGCCAGGCCAGGACGCAGGATGTCGCCATCCTCGGCTTCCTTGACGCTGATGCGGCACAGCTTGTCCAGGCGCTCGGCGAAGGCCTTGGTGAACGCGGCCGGCATGTGTTGCACCAGCACGATCGGCGCCGGAAAGTTGGCCGGCAACTGGGTCAGCACACGTTGCAGGGCAACCGGGCCGCCCGTGGACGTGCCGATGGCCACCAGTTTGTAGGCTTTACGCTTGGGGGCAGGCGAATGAGCGGCAGCCGGCGCAGCAGCCCGCACCGGTGCAGGTGCCACAGGACGCGCAACCGGTGCCGGCGCAGGACGCCCGAACGCGCTGGTCGGGGCCGCTGCGGGAGCCGGGGTTGGCGCAGGCGCGGGGGTGCTGAACAGGCTGCGACGGTTACTGCGGGAAATGCTGTGCACCTTCTCGCACAGCATCTGCTTGACCTTCTCGGGGTTGCGCGAGATGTCTTCGAAGTTCTTCGGCAGGAAGTCCACCGCGCCGGCGTCCAGCGCATCCAGGGTCACCCGGGCGCCTTCGTGGGTCAGCGAGGAGAACATCAACACCGGGGTCGGGCAGCGTTGCATGATGTGCCGGACTGCGGTGATGCCATCCATCATCGGCATCTCGTAGTCCATGGTGATCACGTCCGGCTTCAACGCAATGGCTTGATCAATCGCCTCTTTGCCGTTGGTGGCCGTGCCGACCACCTGGATCGTTGGATCGGCGGAAAGAATTTCCGAGACGCGGCGGCGGAAGAAACCCGAATCGTCCACCACCAGGACCTTGACTGCCATAAACACTCCGTTAGGCGGGGCGGGCAATACCGCCCTGCCCCACCAGAATCAAATACGCCGAGCGGCGTAACGCTTGAGCATGCTCGGAACATCGAGAATCAGCGCGATCCGGCCGTCACCGGTGATGGTCGCACCCGACATGCCCGGGGTCCCCTGCAGCATTTTGCCCAAAGGCTTGATGACCACTTCTTCCTGGCCGACCAGTTGATCGACCACAAAGCCGATACGCTGGGTGCCCACGGAGAGAATCACCACATGGCCTTCGCGCTGCTCTTCATGCTTGGCCGATGCCACCAGCCAGCGCTTGAGGTAGAACAGTGGCAACGCCTTGTCGCGCACGATCACCACTTCCTGGCCGTCCACCACGTTGGTGCGCGACAGGTCGAGGTGGAAGATCTCGTTGACGTTGACCAGCGGGAAGGCGAACGCCTGGTTGCCCAGCATCACCATCAGGGTCGGCATGATCGCCAAGGTCAACGGCACCTTGATCACAATCTTCGAGCCCTGGCCTTTGGTCGAGTAAATGTTGATCGAGCCGTTGAGCTGGCTGATCTTGGTCTTCACCACGTCCATGCCCACGCCACGGCCGGACACGTCGGAGATCTCGGTCTTGGTCGAGAAGCCCGGGGCGAAGATCAGGTTGTAGCACTCGGTGTCGGTCAGGCGGTCGGCGGCATCCTTGTCCATCACGCCACGCTTGACCGCGATATTGCGCAGGATCGCCGGGTCCATGCCTTTGCCGTCATCGGTGATCGACAACAGGATGTGGTCGCCTTCCTGCTCGGCGGCCAGGATCACCTTGCCGTTGCGCGACTTGCCCGACGCTTCGCGTTCTTCCGGAGTTTCCACGCCGTGGTCGACAGCGTTGCGCACCAAGTGGACCAGCGGGTCGGCCAGGGCCTCGACCAGGTTTTTGTCGAGGTCGGTTTCTTCACCCACCAGTTCCAGGTTGATCTCTTTCTTGAGCTGGCGTGCCAGGTCGCGAACCAGGCGCGGGAAGCGGCCGAAGACTTTCTTGATCGGCTGCATCCGCGTTTTCATCACGGCGGTCTGCAGGTCGGCGGTCACTACGTCGAGGTTCGACACGGCCTTTTGCATGGCTTCATCACCGCTGCTAAGGCCCAGGCGCACCAGGCGATTACGCACCAGCACCAGCTCGCCGACCATGTTCATGATGTCGTCCAGGCGTGCGGTATCAACCCGTACGGTGGTTTCGGCTTCACTGGCCGGCTTGTCGGCCACCGGCGCGGCAGCCGTCCGTGCAGGCGCAGGTGCAGCAGTGGCCGCAGGGGCCGGAGCGGGCTTAGCAGCAGGCGCGGCGGCTTTGGCAGCTACCGGTGCGGCCGTTGCTACCGCAGCGGCCGGGGCCACTTCGGAGAACTTGCCTTTGCCGTGCAATTCGTCCAGCAGGGACTCGAACTCGTGATCGGAAATCAGCCCGTCATCGGCCGGCGCGGCACTGGCGGCAGGCGCGGCGGCGGTTGCAGCGACTTCCGGCAAGGCGTCGGCCACAAAGGTGCCCTTGCCGTGCAGTTGGTCGAGCAACGCTTCGAATTCGTCGTCGGTAATGTCGGTGTTGGCGGAGGCCGCCGGCGCTTCTGGCGCGGCGGCAGGCGCCACGGCGTCAGCCGCGAACTGACCTTTGCCATGCAATTGGTCGAGCAGTGACTCGAACTCTGCGTCGGTGATGTCTTCGCTGGTCGGTGCCGCGACTTCAGCCGCCGCAGCCGCCGGGGCCTCAGCCTCGGCTTTGACGGCACTGAGGGAGTTGAGCAGCTGTTCGAACTCGCTGTCCGTCACGTCCGGCTCGGCTTCCACTACAGGCTCGGGCGCCGCAGCCGCAACGGGTGCGGCCGAGGTGTCGGCAGGTTCTGCCAGGCGCGCCAGGGCGGCCAGCAGTTCCGGAGTGGCGGCAGTGATCGGTGCACGGTCGCGCACTTCGCTGAACATGCCGTTGACCGCATCCAGTGCTTCGAGAATCACGTCCATCAATTCCGAGTCAACGTGACGCTCACCCTTGCGCAGGATGTCGAACACGTTCTCGGCGATGTGGCAGCACTCCACCAGCTCATGGAGCTGGAGGAAGCCGGCGCCCCCTTTTACAGTGTGAAAACCGCGAAAAATTGCATTGAGCAGGTTCGCATCATCCGGTCGGCTTTCCAGCTCGACCAGTTGTTCGGACAGTTGCTCTAAAATTTCGCCGGCCTCTACAAGGAAATCCTGAAGGATTTCTTCATCGGCGCCGAAGCTCATGTGGGTGCTCCTTAGAAGCCTAAACTGGATAACAGGTCATCAACATCATCCTGACCCGATACAACGTCTTCACGTTTATCGGCATGAATCTGCGGACCTTCACCCTTGGCGAGATGTTTTTGTGGATCTTTTTCCGAGAGGATCGCTGCGCGGTCATGTTCGATACCGGCAAAGCGGTCAACCTGGCCTGCCATAAGCACCAATTTGAGCAAGTTGCTTTCCACTTCGGTGACCAATTGGGTCACACGCTTGATCACCTGGCCGGTGAGGTCCTGGTAATCCTGGGCCAGCAGAATGTCGTTGAGGTTGCTGGAAACCGTGCGGTTTTCCTGCTCGCTGCGCGACAAAAAGCCGTCGACCCGACGCGCCAATTCACGAAACTCTTCCGCGCCCACTTCCCGACGCATGAAGCGGCCCCAGTCAACGCTGAGGGCCTGGGCTTCATTGGCCATTCCATTGACCAGGGGCGTGGCGTTCTCCACCAGGTCCATGGTGCGGTTGGCCGCCGCCTCAGTCAGCCTGACCACGTAGGACAGGCGTTCGGTGGCATCGGTGATTTGCGAAATCTCTTCGGCCTGGGGCATGTGCGGGTCAATCTGGAAATTGACGATCGCACTGTGCAGCTCGCGCGTGAGCTTGCCCACTTCCTGGTACAGGCCGCGGTCACGGGTCTGGTTGAGCTCATGGATTAACTGCACCGCGTCGCCAAACTGGCCTTTTTCAAGGCTGTCGACCAACTGGTGAGCATGCTTTTTCAGGGTCGACTCGAAGTCTCCCTGTGACGTTTCTTTATGCTCCATAGCTCCCCCGTGGCAGCATCAATGACCGATGCGTTCGAAGATTTTCTCGATCTTCTCTTTCAAGGCCAGCGCAGTGAATGGCTTGACCACGTAACCGTTTACCCCGGCTTGGGCGGCTTCGATGATCTGCTCACGCTTGGCTTCGGCGGTCACCATCAGCACAGGCAGGCTGCGCAGTTTTTCATCAGCACGCACGTGGCGCAGCAAATCGATACCGGTCATGCCCGGCATGTTCCAGTCGGTTACCAGAAAGTCGATGCTCCCGCTGTTGAGGATCGGAATCGCCGTAATGCCGTCATCCGCCTCGACCGTGTTTGTGAACCCAAGGTCACGCAACAGGTTTTTTATGATCCGCCGCATCGTTGAGAAGTCATCAACGATGAGGATTTTCATGTTCTTGTCCAATTCGACCTCCAAGCAGTCTTAAACGCGCCCAGCACCTGGACGCGCCATTTCAATCAACAGGCGTTACACAAAAAGGACTGCCCAGGGCACCACGGTACGAACCCGCGAAAGCGTGGGCTTTCACGGTAGCGTCTGCAGTGTCCCCACACTGCCTGTCAGCGCGCTCGCCACTCTCCCAATCGCCCCCGCAAGCGGGCTGCGCACTGGCTATGCAGCTGGCTGACACGCGACTCGCTGACCCCCAGGACCTCACCGATTTCCTTGAGGTTCAGCTCTTCGTCGTAGTACAGCGCCAACACCAGTCGCTCACGCTCCGGCAAATTGGCGATCGCGTCCGCCAACGCGCCCTGGAAGCGTTCGTCTTCCAGGTCACGCGACGGCTCGAGATGTGCACTCGCGCCGTCCTCGTGCAGCCCTTCGTGTTCGCCGTCCTGCAACAGGTCGTCGAAACTGAACAGGCGGCTGCCCAAGGTATCGTTCAAAATCCCGTAGTAATCATCGAGACTCAATTGGAGTTCGGCCGCAACTTCATGATCTTTAGCGTCACGACCGGTTTTTGCTTCAATTGCGCGAATTGCATCACTGACCATGCGCGTATTGCGGTGCACCGAACGCGGTGCCCAATCGCCTTTGCGCACTTCATCAAGCATTGCGCCACGAATGCGGATACCCGCATACGTCTCAAAACTCGCACCCTTGCTCGCGTCGTATTTGGTCGACACTTCGAGCAGGCCGATCATGCCGGCCTGGATCAGGTCTTCGACCTGGACGCTGGCCGGCAGGCGTGCCAGCAGGTGATAGGCGATACGCTTGACCAACGGCGCGTAGCGCTCGATCAACTCGCCCTGGCTGTCACGGGCAGACTTCTTGTACGCGTTGTAGCCAGTCGCTGTCATAGCACGGGTCCTGCGCTCGTCTGATGCACCAATCGCTCGACGAAAAACTCCAGATGCCCCCGCGGGTTGGCGGGCAACGGCCAGGTATCGACCTTCTGGGCAATGGCCTTGAACGCCAGTGCGCACTTCGAACGAGGGAACGCTTCATAGACCGCACGCTGCTTTTGCACGGCCTTGCGCACACACTCGTCATAAGGAACTGCGCCGACGTATTGTAAGGCGACATCGAGGAAGCGATCCGTGACCTTGGTCAATTTGGCGAACAGGTTTCGCCCTTCCTGCGGGCTTTGGGCCATGTTGGCCAGCACGCGGAAGCGGTTCATGCCGTAGTCACGGTTAAGCAGTTTGATCAAGGCGTAGGCGTCGGTGATCGAGGTGGGTTCATCGCAGACCACCAGCAGCACTTCTTGCGCCGCGCGCACGAAGCTGACCACGGACTCGCCGATCCCGGCAGCGGTGTCGATCACCAGCACGTCGAGGTTGTCGCCGATATCACTGAAGGCCTGGATCAGGCCGGCATGCTGCGCCGGGCTCAGGTGCACCATGCTCTGGGTGCCCGAGGCGGCCGGCACGATCCGAATGCCACCGGGGCCCTGGAGCAGCACATCGCGCAGCTCACAACGGCCTTCGATCACATCGGCGAGGGTGTGTTTGGGTGTCAGCCCCAGCAGAACGTCGACGTTCGCCAACCCCAGGTCAGCATCCAGCAGCATGACGCGACGGCCAAGCTCTGCCAGGGCCAGGGACAAATTCACTGACACGTTAGTTTTCCCGACGCCACCTTTGCCGCCGGTCACCGCGATCACCTGTACGGGATGCATGCTGCCCATTTTATTTCTTTACCTTGTCTTGCTTAGACGCAGGCTACATGGCTTGGCCGCGTGAATCGCTTGCAGACCATCGATGTAGATACATTTCACGGTGTTCATGCTGCCCTCAACCGACCCGTTTTGCCGGGTTGTGGTAAAGGTCAGCGAACATGTCGGCCATCGCTTCCTCGCTAGGCTCTTCTTGCATTTGCACGCTGACTGCACGGCTGACCAACTGATGACGGCGCGGCAGATGCAGATCATCCGGGATCCGCGGCCCGTCGGTCAGGTAGGCAACCGGCAATTCGTGGCTGATGGCCAGGCTCAACACCTCGCCCAGACTCGCCGTTTCATCGAGTTTAGTCAGGATGCAACCGGCCAGGCCGCAGCGCTTGTAGCTGTGATACGCAGCGGTAAGAACCTGTTTCTGGCTGGTGGTTGCAAGCACCAGGTAATTCTTCGACTTGATGCCACGCCCGGCCAGGCTTTCCAGTTGCATGCGCAACGCCGGGTCGCTGGCTTGCAGGCCAGCGGTATCGATCAACACCACGCGCTTGCGCAGCAGGGGGTCGAGGGCGTTGGCCAGGGACTGGCCCGGGTCGACGTGGGTCACCGACACATTGAGGATACGCCCCAGGGTCTTGAGCTGTTCCTGGGCACCAATACGGTAGCTGTCCATGCTCACCAGCGCGATGTTCTGCGCGCCGTACTTGAGCACGTAACGCGCAGCCAGTTTGGCCAGGGTGGTGGTCTTGCCCATGCCGGCAGGGCCGACCATGGCGATCACACCACCCTCTTCCAGGGGCTCGATTTCCGGGGTGACGATCATGCGTGCCAGGTGGGCCAGCAACATGCGCCAGGCCTGGCGAGGCTCTTCGACTTCGGCGGTAAGGGCCAGCAGGTCGCGGGACAACGGGCCGGACAAGCCGATACGTTGCAGGCGGCGCCACAGGTTGGCCTGTTGCGGCTTGCTGCCTTGCAGTTGGGTCCACGCCAGCGAACCAAGCTGGACTTCCAGCAGCTCACGCAGGCCATTGAGTTCAAAACGCATCGAGTCGAACACACGCGGGTCGACTGCGGGGGCCGGGGCTGGCGCAGCAGGACGCGGTGGTTCTTTGAAGGTCGGTTCTACCAACGGCTCGGCAGCGGTCAGCGGCAGGCCGGCGAACAGTTGGCGATTGGTGGTGGCATCGCTGTCGCCACGCATGCTCAGTTCAGCCTGGGCCGACACAATGCGCGAAGCGGTCTTGCGTAGCTCGTCTTCGAGTTCCATGTTCGGCACACGCGGCGCCAGCGCCTGGGGGGTGTAATCCAGGGCAGCCGTCAGCTCGACACCACCGGCAATGCGGCGGTTTCCGATAATCGCGGCGTCGGCGCCCAATTCATCACGAACCAGTTTCATGGCCTGACGCATATCGGCGGCGAAAAAACGCTTAACTTGCATAACCCACTACCCTCAGCCGTTGGGCCCTACTGTCGCGACGATAGTCACTTGCTTGTTGTCAGGAATTTCCTGATAAGCCAAAACGTGCAAATTCGGTACTGCCAGGCGCCCAAATCGCGACAACATCGCGCGGACGGGGCCGGCCACCAGCAGAATGATCGGCTGGCCTGCCATTTCCTGGCGCTGCGCGGCTTCGATCAACGAACGCTGCAGCTTCTCAGCCATGCTTGGCTCCAGCAGAACGCCCTCTTCCTGGCCTTGTCCTGCCTTCTGAATACTATTGAGCAATATTTGTTCCAACCTTGGTTCCAAGGTGATCACAGGCAGCTCGGAGTCAATCCCTACAATGCTTTGCACGATTGCACGCGACAATCCGACGCGCACGGCGGCCACCAGGGCGGCAGTATCTTGACTCTTGGCGGCATTGTTGGCGATGGCCTCGGCAATGCTGCGGATGTCGCGCACCGGCACTTGCTCGGCCAGCAGCGCCTGCAGCACCTTGAGCAATTGCGACAGCGACAGCACGCCCGGCACCAGTTCTTCGGCGAGTTTTGGCGAGGCTTTGCCCAGCAAACCCATCAATTGCTGGACTTCTTCGTGGCCGATCAGCTCGTGGGAGTGCTTGTAGAGGATCTGGTTGAGGTGGGTCGCGACCACGGTACTGGCGTCTACCACGGTGTAACCGAGGGACTGGGCCTGGCTGCGCTGGCTGACTTCGATCCACACCGCGTCAAGGCCAAAAGCCGGATCTTTGGCGGTTATGCCGTTGAGCGAGCCAAACACCTGGCCGGGGTTGATCGCCAACTCGCGGTCCGGGTAGATCTCCGCTTCAGCGAGGATCACCCCCATCAGGGTCAGGCGGTAGGCGCTCGGGGCCAGGTCGAGGTTGTCGCGAATGTGCACAGTGGGCATCAGGAACCCCAGGTCTTGCGACAGTTTCTTGCGCACACCCTTGATCCGCGCGAGCAGTTGGCCGCCCTGGTTGCGGTCTACCAGCGGAATCAGGCGGTAGCCCACTTCCAGGCCGATCATGTCGATCGGGGTCACGTCATCCCAGCCAAGTTCCTTGGTTTCCTGGGCGCGGGCCGGGGAAGGCAGCAAATCCTGCTGACGAGCGATTTCCTGCTGGGCCAGCACCTTGACCTGGTTTTGCTTGCGCCAGAACAGGTAAGCACCGCCGGCGGCCATGGCTGCCATGCTGAGGAACGACACGTGAGGCATGCCCGGCACGATGCCCATGATCGCCATGATACCGGCCGCCACGGCCAGCGCCTTGGGCGAGGCGAACATCTGGCGGCTGATCTGCTTGCCCATGTCTTCGGAGCCCGAAGCACGGGTCACCATGATGGCCGCTGCTGTAGATAACAACAGTGATGGCAATTGCGCCACTAAACCGTCACCGATGGTCAGCAAGGCGTACACCTTGCCGGCATCGCCGAAGGTCATGCCATGCTGGAAGATACCGACAGCCATGCCGCCGATCAGGTTGATGAACAGAATCAACAGCCCCGCAATGGCGTCACCACGCACGAATTTGCTGGCACCGTCCATCGAACCGTAGAACTCAGCCTCTTGGGCCACTTCCAGACGGCGAGCCTTGGCTTGGTTCTGGTCGATCAGGCCGGCGTTGAGGTCGGCGTCGATGGCCATCTGTTTGCCGGGCATGGCGTCGAGGGTAAACCGCGCGCTCACCTCGGAGATCCGCCCGGCACCCTTGGTGACCACGACGAAGTTGATGATCATGAGGATCGCGAACACCACGATACCGACCACGTAGTTGCCGCCGATCACCACCTCACCGAAGGCCTGGATCACCTTACCGGCGGCGGCGTGGCCGTCCTGGCCGTGCAGCATGACCACCCGCGTAGACGCCACGTTGAGCGCCAGGCGCAACAGGGTCGCCACCAGCAGGATGGTCGGGAAAACCGCGAAATCCAAGGGCCGCAGGGCGTATACGCAGACCAGCAGCACCACCACCGACAGCGCGATGTTGAAGGTGAAGAACACGTCCAGCAGGAACGGCGGCATCGGCAACATCATCATTGCCAGCATCACCAGCAACAACAACGGCACACCCAGATTGCCTCGCGACAGGTCAGTCAGGGTGCTGCGGGCCGTGCCGAGCATTTGAGAGCGATCCACCACCGGTATTCCTCGTTTCCTTGAAGCAAACTTTTGACGCCGAAAAGCGACTTGCAGGCGGTATTGCAAGAAGCCTTCCAACTTTTGCTTGAGGAATACACGACTGGCGTCTTTGCTCACCCGTCAGCGTGGATGGACCTTCGCGGCTTGAGGGCCTTTGGGGCCTTCCACAACGCTGAACTCAACTTTTTGATTCTCTTCCAGCGTCTTGAATCCGTCGGACTCAATGGCTGAATAGTGTACGAACAAGTCTTTCTGATCATCGTCCGAGGTGATGAACCCAAAGCCCTTTGCCGCGTTGAACCATTTGACCGTGCCCGTCGCCATTGCCTTACTCCCGACAGCTGCTTAAGAACTTGCAGCACTATCAAACCGCGAAGCCATGCCAACGACCACTGTCAACCTTGACAGGTCGCCCCCCATCAACGACGAACGGTAAATTGTAGTGAGCGGG
>NZ_JACAOY010000030.1:15220-22403 GCF_013385985.1 Pseudomonas sp. B6002
AGCGGGTTGTCAGGAGTCGCGGCGCAGCTCTGGGGGGATAGGCAGGTCTTTGAGCGGGTCCGGGCGCTTGCCCTTACCCGCGCGGTACTGGCGGATCTGATAGACGTAGGCCAATACCTGCGCCACGGCCAGGTACAGCCCGGCCGGGATTTCCTGGTCTAGATCAGTGGAGTAGAAGATCGACCGCGCCAGCTCGGGCGATTCCAGCAGCAGGATGTCGTTGGCCACCGCGATCTCGCGGATCTTCAGCGCGGTGAAGTCACTGCCCTTGGCCAGCAGCATCGGCGCGCCGCCCTTCTCCGGGTCGTATTTGAGCGCCACGGCATAGTGGGTCGGGTTGGTGATGACCACATCGGCGTCGGGCACTGCGGCCATCATCTTGCGCTGGGACATCTCGCGCTGCAGCTGGCGAATGCGCTGCTTGACCTCTGGGCGGCCTTCCTGGTCCTTGTGCTCGTCGCGCACTTCCTGCTTGGTCATCAGCAGCTTCTTGTGGCTTTCCCACAGCTGGATCGGCGCATCCACGGCGGCAATGATGATCAGCCCGCAGGCCATCCACAGCGAACTCCAGCCCACCAATTGCACGCTGTGAATGATCGCCGACTCCAGCGGTTCATGGGCAATGCGCAGCAAATCATCAATGTCGGATGACAACACCGTCAGCGCCACAAACAGGATCAGAATGAATTTGGCCAAGGCCTTGAGCAGTTCCACCAGCGCCTTGCTGGAAAACATGCGCTTGAGCCCGGGCCCGGGGTTCATACGGCTGAACTTTGGCGCCATGCTGCCGGGCGCAAACAACCAGCCGCCGAGGGAGACCGGGCCGATCAACGCCGCCAGCAGCAGCGTAATCAGCACCGGTTGCACCGCCAGAATCGCGATTTTTCCCGAGTGCAGCAGGTACAGCCCCATGGCGCCTGGGCTGAGCAGCACTTCGCGGGGCAGGGAGAAGTTGAGCTTCATCAACTCCATCAGGTCCAACGCCAGGCCACCGCCGTAGATCAGCAGGCCACCGGCACCGGCGAGCATCACCGCCAGGGTATTGAGTTCTTTGGAGCGGGCAATCTCGCCCTTTTCCCGGGAGTCCTTTTTACGTTTCTCCGTGGGGTCTTCTGTCTTGTCCTGACCACTCTCGCTCTCGGCCATGGCTCAACGCGCCCGTGCCAGATCACGTAAGAACTGCAAGGCGTCGGTCGCCAGCGGTTGATACTGATTGAGAATGTCGGCCATGCCGATCCAGAAAATCCCCATGCCCAGCACCAGGGTCAACGGGAAACCGATAGAGAAGATGTTCAACTGCGGCGCCGCACGGGTCATGACACCGAACGCGATGTTGACCACCAGCAACGCAGTGATTGCCGGCAGCACCAGCAGCAACGATGCGCCCAGCACCCAACTGAGCCGGCCGACCAGCTCCCAGAAGTGGCTGACCACCAGTCCGGACCCCACCGGCAAGGTGGTGAAGCTCTCGGTCATCACCTCGAACACCACCAGGTGGCCGTTCATGGCCAGGAAAATCAAGGTCACCAGCATGGTCAAGAATTGCCCGATCACCGCCACCGACACGCCGTTGGTGGGGTCGACCATGGACGCGAAGCCCATGCCCATCTGGATCGAGATAATCTGCCCGGCAATCACGAACGCCTGGAAAAACAACGTCAGCGAGAACCCCAGCAGCGCCCCGATCAAAATCTGCTCGGCAATCAGCAACAAGGCACTGAGGTCCAGGGCATTCACCGGCGGCATCGGCGGCAACCCGGGCACGATCACCACGGTGATGGCGAACGCGAAATACAGGCGGATACGGCGCGGCACGAGGGTGGTGCCGAACACCGGCATGGTCATCAGCACGGCCGTGACACGGAACATCGGCAAGATGAATGACGCCACCCAGGTGCTGATCTGGGTGTCGGTCAATGCCAGCACAGACTGCATGCGGTCAGCCGATCAACTGCGGAATACTGCCGTACAGCTGCAGGATGTATTCCATAAAGGTTTGCACCAGCCATGGGCCGGCAACGATCAAGGTGATCAGCATCACCAGCAAACGCGGCAGAAAGCTCAAGGTCTGTTCGTTGATCTGGGTCGCGGCCTGGAACATCGCCACCAGCAGGCCCACCAACAGGCTGGGCACCACCAGCACGGCAACCATCATGGTGGTCAGCCACAGCGCTTCACGAAACAGGTCGACCGCTACTTCTGGCGTCATCGCGCTATACCCCGCCGAAACTGCTGGCCAGGGTGCCGATGATCAGCGCCCAGCCGTCCACCAGCACGAACAGCATGATCTTGAACGGCAACGAAATAATCAGTGGCGACAGCATCATCATACCCATGGCCATCAGCACGCTCGCCACCACCAGGTCGATGATCAGGAACGGGATAAAGATCATGAAGCCGATCTGGAACGCGGTCTTCAGTTCAGAGGTGACAAACGCCGGCACCAGGATCGTCAGCGGCGCCTGGTCCGGGGTGGCGATGTCGGTCCGCTTGGACAGGCGCATGAACAGTTCAAGATCGCTCGAACGGGTCTGCGACAGCATGAAGTCCTTGATCGGGCCCTGGGCCTTGTCGATGGCGTCCTGGGCGGTGAGTTTTTCTGCCAGGTAAGGTTGCAGGGCTTGCTGGTTCACCTTGTCGAACACTGGCGCCATGATGAACAGTGTCAGGAACAAGGCCATGCCGGTGAGGATCTGGTTCGACGGCGTCTGCTGCAGGCCCAGGGCCTGACGCAGGATCGAGAACACGATGATGATCCGCGTGAAGCTGGTCATCAGCATGACGAACGCCGGGATAAAGCTCAGCGCCGTCATGATCAGCAGGATCTGCAGGCTGACCGAATATTCCTGGGCCCCGGCCGCGTTGGTGCCCAGGGTAATCGCCGGAATCGACAACGGGTCGGCGGCCATCGCCATCGGCGCGGCCAGCAACAGCATGAGCGTCAATAAAACGCGCATTACTTCTTATCCTTCTGATCCTTGCCCAGCAACTCCATCAGGCGCTGGGCGAATTCGGGTGTGGCGGCCTGGGTCTGGGCCACTTCCACCGGCGTCTTGAGCACGTGCAACGGGGTGATGCGCCCGGGCGTGATGCCAAGCAGAATCTGCTCATCACCCACTTGCACCAGCACCAACCGGTCCCGCGGGCCGAGGGCGCGCGAGCCGATCATCTCGATGACCTGGCCGTTGCCCGGCCCGATGCGCTGCACGCGGCGCATCAGCCAGGCCAGCACGAAGATCAGGCCAACCACCAGCAGCAAACCCAGCACCAGTTGGGTCAATTGCCCACCGATGCCGCTGCTCACCACGGGTGCCGCTGCCGTCGCGGCTTGCGCCACCGGCTCGGCCGCCAGGGCGCTCAATGGCAGCGCCAGAAACAGTCCCGCCATCGAATACTTCATATCAGCGCAACTTCTTGATGCGTTCGCTCGGGCTGATCACGTCCGTCAGGCGGATGCCGAACTTCTCGTTGACCACCACCACCTCGCCGTGGGCGATCAGGGTGCCGTTGACCAGCACATCCAGCGGCTCACCGGCCAGGCGGTCGAGCTCGATCACCGAACCCTGGTTCAGTTGCAGCAGGTTGCGGATGTTGATTTCAGTGCTGCCCACTTCCATGGAGATCGACACCGGAATGTCGAGGATCACGTCCAGGTTCGGGCCATCGAGGCTCACCGGGTCGTTGTTCTTCGGCACGCTGCCGAATTCTTCCATCGCCAGGCGGTTGCCGGCCGGTGCAGTGGCGGCATCGGCAGCCAGCAGTGCGTCGATGTCGTCTTGGCCGACATCGCCGGTTTCTTCCAGGGCCGCAGCCCACTCGTCAGCCAGGGCCTGGTCTTCGGCGGAAGTGTTTTCGTGTTCGGTAGCCATTACATGTCCTCGGCGCAGCGAAAATTCATCAATAAATTAGGGCGGATCAGCGACGGTTGATCGGCTCGACCACTTGCAACGCCAGGTTGCCCTTGTGGGAACCGAGCTTGACCTTGAACGACGGCACGCCGTTGGCGCGCATGATCAGTTCTTCCGGCAGTTCCACAGGGATCACGTCACCCGGCTGCATGTGCAGGATGTCGCGCAGGCGCAACTGGCGACGGGCCACGGTGGCGCTCAGCGGTACGTCGACATCCAACAGGTCTTCGCGCAGGGCCTTGACCCAGCGTTCGTCCTGGTCGTCGAGGTCGGACTGGAAACCGGCGTCGAGCATTTCGCGCACCGGCTCGATCATCGAGTACGGCATGGTCACGTGCAGGTCGCCGCCGCCGCCATCGAGTTCGATGTGGAAGGTCGACACCACAATGGCTTCGCTGGGGCCGACGATGTTGGCCATGGCCGGGTTCACTTCCGAGTTGATGTACTCGAAATTGACCTCCATGATCGCCTGCCAGGCTTCCTTCAAGTCGATGAAGGCCTGCTCCAGCACCATGCGCACCACACGCAGTTCGGTCGGGGTGAACTCACGCCCTTCGATCTTGGCGTGACGGCCGTCGCCGCCGAAGAAGTTGTCCACCAGCTTGAACACCAGCTTGGCGTCGAGGATGAACAGCGCAGTGCCGCGCAACGGCTTGATCTTGACCAGGTTGAGGCTGGTGGGCACGTACAGCGAGTGCACGTATTCACCGAACTTCATCACCTGCACGCCGCCCACCGCCACGTCCGCCGAACGGCGCAGCATGTTGAACATGCTGATACGGGTGTAGCGGGCGAAACGCTCGTTGATCATTTCCAGGGTGGGCATGCGTCCACGGACGATGCGATCCTGGCTGGTCAGGTCATAACTTTTGACGCTGCCGGGCTCGGCAGCCATTTCGGTCTGTACCAGACCATCGTCGACGCCATGCAACAGCGCGTCGATTTCATCCTGGGACAGCAGGTCTTGCACGGCCATGTCGTGATCCTACTGCAATACGAAGTTAGTGAAGAGCGCCTGCTCGACCACGACTTTGCCGAGCTCTTTCTGGGCCACTTCCTGCACGCTGGCAGTGACCTTCTGGCGCAGCATTTCCTGGCCCACCGGGGTGGCCAGGCTGTCGAAGCTCTGCCCGGAGAACAGCATCACCAGGTTGTTGCGGATCACCGGCATGTGCACTTTGAGCGCATCCAGGTCCGCCTGGTTACGTGCCAGCAAGGTGATGCTCACCTGCAGGTAGCGTTGACGACCGTTCTGATTGAAGTTGGCGACAAAGGCCGGAAGCATCGGCTCGAAGATTGCCGGTTGCTTGACGTTGGTGGCGGTTTCGGCGGCTGGGGCCGGTTTGCTGGCACTGCTGTGCATGATGTACCAGGTGCCGCCCACCGACGCGCCGATGGCCAGGACCAGGCCCAGCACAATCAACAAGATAAGCTTGAGCTTGCCTTTACCTGCCGGGGGTTTTGCTGCGTCGTCGCTCTTCGCCATGCCAATAATCCGTCACTATTCGGGGATTCATAGATCTACGGAAAGGCAAGAGCAAGTGTTATGCCAGAGTTGTCTGGCATTCGGGGGAAGAGCAGGCAACGCTAATCAAATGTGGGAGCTGGCTTGCCTGCGATGGCGGTGGGTCAGCCAACATCTCTGTGACTGATATATCGCTATCGCAGGCAAGCCAGCTCCCACATTTAGACCGTGATCGCGCTTGGGTCAGGCGTAGTAGTCGACGGCGCTGGAGCCAATCACGGTGGTGGTGACCGGCGCGACGGCCGCTGCGACTTCGGCGTGGTCCGCCGCATCGCCGCCATCACCGCGGCCACCGCGGCCACTCACGCCACGAGCCTGGTTCTGCTGTTGTTGCTCCTGGCCCTGACCTTGCCAGCCACGGGACTGGTCGGAAACGTTGACGTCCACCTGCCCCATGCCCTGCTGCGCGAACATCTCACGCAGGCGGCCGGACTGGCTTTCCAGCGCTTCACGCACTACCGCATGGCCACTCATAAAGGTGACCTGGGCCTGCTGGTCGGCCGCCATGTTGACCTTGATGTCCAGGCGCCCCAGTTCTGCCGGCTGCAACTGGATCTCGGCCGACTTGAGGTTGGCGCTCGACAGGTACATCACGCGGTTGACCACTTCTTCGGTCCAGCCGCTCTGGTGCATCGCCAACGGCGCGTTGGCCACGGGCGGCAAGGCGTTTGCGGTTTTCGGCGTGGCGGCCTGGGTCAGCGCCGCCAGACGGTTGGCGAAGTCATCGACACGGGTGTCGCTGCTGGCGTCCTTCAAGTCCTTGAGGCCACCGTCGATGAGCCCGTTGAAGGTCTTGTCGCCACCGGTGTCGGTGCTGTCCTTGGCTGCTTGCTGGTCGACCATATTGGCCAGGCCTGCGGCGAAGTTCTGCGCGGCGGTCGGCTGGTCCTGCGTCGGCGCAGACGCGGCTTTTTGCGGCGTCTGGCTGCTGGCGGAGACGTGACCGCCCTGCTCCATCGCCAGGCGCACGGCCGGCATTGAGTCCAGTGGGTCGGCGGAAGGGTCGAAGGCGGGTTGCTTGGCTTCGTCGGTGGCGGCGACGGGCGGGGCAACCACGGGTTGAGCCTTTTCATCCGGGGCAGCGGCCGGCGCCGGGGTTACCGCAGGCACAGGGACCGCCACGGGGGTGACGGTGGCGATCAGCGCGGGGTCGACCACCGGGTCAACCGGAGGTTGCTGGACCAGGGACGGGTCGGTGGGTTTGTCGTCGTCGCTGCTGGCGCTGTCATCGGACTTGGCCGGTGGCGTGGCAGGCAAGGGTTTGCCGCTATCGGCAACCGCTGGCGTGCTGGCGGCAGGCTTGCTGCTGTTGTCAGCAGGCTTGGCGCTGGCGTCGGAGGTCTTGTCACGAGAAGGTTTGGACGGGGTGTCGTCGGTCTTTACCGTCGGCTTGGTGCCTTGGCTGGCGAACACCTGAGCGAAGCCAGGGCCCTTGTCCTGTGGGGCCGCAGCCGCTGCCGGAGGTGTAGCGGCGGGCGCTTGAGGCTTGGCTGCGGGGGCAGCCTGAAGGAGGGTGTTCGGGGCGACTGGCATAGGTAAAGGTCTCCACTGCATTGGGGATCGGGGATGCAGTATTGGGAGGTAGAGCAAGAGTCGGGCCAGGTTTTGGGGTTGGTTGGGTTTGCGGGGTACATATCCGTTATTTGGGTGATGGCTGAGTACGGTTCCGCCCTTACGGCGGCTCACTTTGGAAAAGCCGGAATGCCGGCCCAGCCCAAAGTAAGCAAAGGGCTCTTGCCCCAACACTCGG
>NZ_JACAOY010000031.1 GCF_013385985.1 Pseudomonas sp. B6002
TCCAACGCCTGCGCGTACCAGGTGCCCATCTGCTGGCGATACTCCGCCAGGCTCTGATGGAAGCCATCCAGCTCGTGTTCGATAAACGCTATGTGGGAGTCGTTGGTCATGCGCGACGCCTCCCGATGAGAGAGGCGTGTGAGACAGCTCCGGCAATCAGGGCGCTAACAAGAAAATCCATCTGCAATCCTTCGCACTGTGTGATCAGGCGAAGGACTTTGCAGTGGTTTTCAGGCGATATCTGTAGAGCTTATCCGGCCGTTACGTGCGAGGTTTCAGCAGCATTCGTACGCTTGCGGCCCAGCACCAAACTGCACAGTGCCGGCAGGAACAACAGCGTCAACACCGTGCCCACCAACACCCCACCGATCAGCACATACGCCAGCGACGACCAGAACACCGACAGCGTCAGCGGAATGAACGCCAGCGCCGCCGCCAGCGCGGTCAATATCACTGGCCTTGCACGGCGCACTGTGGCTTCGATGATCGCCTCGCGAATGGCCATGCCGTGTTCCTCGTTCTGGCGGATCTGGTCGGTGAAGATCAGCGTGTTGCGCATCAAAATCCCGCCAATGCCGATCAACCCCAGGATCGCGTTGAAGCCGAACGGCTGGTTGAACAGCAGCAAGGTCGGCACCGCACCGACCAACCCTAGCGGGGCGGTGGCGAAGACCATGAACATCACGCCGAACGAGCGCACCTGGAACATGATCACCGTGAGGGTCAGCAGGATCATGATCGGGAACAGCGCCGCCAGGGCGACGTTGGCCTTGGCGCTTTCTTCCACGGGGCCGCCGATGTCGATCTGGTAGCCGGCCGGCAACTTGGCAATCAGCGGTTGCAGGTCTTTGTAGGCGGCCATTTCCACGTCGGGCGGTTGCACGCCGTCGATGATGTCGGCGCGTACTTCCATCGTGGTCGCGCGGTTGCGACGCTTGAGGATGGGCTCCTCCATCACCGCCTGGAAATGCCCGACCTGGGCCAGCGGCACCGAGGTGCCAGCGCTGTTGGTCAGGGTCATGTTGTTCAGGTTGCCGAGGTTCTCCCGCTGGTTGCCCTGGGCACGGGCAACAACCGAAACAGTGCGGTTACCTTCGCGCACTTCGGTGATCGGGTTGCCACTGAGCAATGCATTGAGCTGCGACTTGACCTCATTGGGCGTGAAACCCAGCAGGCGCAGACGGTCCTGATCCAACACCAGGCGATAACCGCTGGTGCGCTCGCCCCAATCGAGGAAGGCGTCCTTGGTCAGTTTGTTGGCGGCGACGACTTTGCGCACCTCTTCAGACAGACCGCGCAGTACGTCCACGTTCGGTCCGGAGACACGGAACACCACCGGGAACGGCACTGGCGGGCCGAACAGCAGTTGCGTCACGCGCACCCGTGCCGACGGAAATTCACCCGCCGCGATGCGTTCACGCATACGCAGCTTCAAGGCGTCACGGGCATGGGAGTCCGGGGTCTGCACGATCAGCTTGGCAAAGGCCGGGTCCGGCAGCTCGGGGTTCAGCGACAGGAAAAAGCGTGGCGCGCCGCCCCCTACGTAGGCGTCTACCAAGCTGGTTTGCGGTTCTTCCAGCAGGGCTTTTTCCAGCTGCGCGGCCACCGCTTCAGTGCTTTTGAATGCACTGCCCGGCGGCATGTACACCTCCAGGATCAGCTCTGAACGGTCGGAGTTGGGGAAGAACTGCTTCTTCACCACCCCCATGCCCAGCCCGCACAGCACAAACGCGGCCACCACCAGTCCGGTGACCAGCCAACGGCCGCGCACGCAGGCCTCCACCAAACTGCGCAGCTTCTGGTAGTAGCGTCCGGCATAGATCGCGTCGTGGCCACCGGGCACGGGTTTGATCTGTGGCAGCAGTTTCACGCCGAGGTAGGGCGTGAACACCACGGCCACCAGCCAGGACGAAATCAGCGCAAAACCGACGATCCAAAAGATATTGCCGGCATATTCCCCGGCGCCCGAGCGCGCAAAGCCCACGGGCAGGAAGCCGATGATCGTGACCAGCGTACCGGTCAGCATCGGCGCCGCCGTGGAACTCCAGGCAAAGGTCGCGGCATGGATCCGGTCGAAGCCTTCTTCGAGCTTCACCACCATCATCTCGATGGCGATGATCGCGTCGTCCACCAGCAACCCCAGGGAAATGATCAGCGCGCCCAGGGTGATACGGTCGAACTCGCGCCCGGTGAGCAGCATGATCACGAACACCACCGACAAGGTCAGCGGCACCGCTGCGGCCACCACCAAGCCCACGCGAAACCCCAGGGCCAGCAGGCTGATGACCATCACCACGGCCAGGGCGACGAAGAACTTGAGCATGAACTCATTCACCGCCAGGCTGATGTTCTTCGCCTGGTCAGACACCTTGGCGAAGTTCACGCCCAGGGGCAGGTCGGCCTGGATTTTGGCTTCCTGGGCCTTGAGGCTCTTGTCCAGTTCGAGGCCGTTCCAGTGCTTCTCCATGATCACCCCGAGCATCAACGCCGGGTCGCCCTGATGGCGAATGCGGTAGCTGGGCGGGTCCTCATAACCTCGGCTGACGCTGGCCACATCGGCGATGCGCAGCACGCGGCCGTTGACTTCCAGCGGCACGTTTTCAATCAACGCCAGGCTGTCGAAGGCACCGTCGATGCGGATGTAGGCGCGGGCGCCGGCGGTTTCCACGAAGCCCGAAGGCGCCACGGCATTCTGGGCGGCGAGGGCGGCGAAGATCTGGTCGGGCTTGATGCCCAGGGTCGCCAGGCGTTCATAAGAGAACTCGACGAAGATGCGCTGCGCCTGCTCGCCGAGGATATTGACCTTCTTCACCCCCGGCAGGTTGAGGAACCCCTGGCGCAGGTCCTCGGCCATTTGCACCTGTTGCCGATGAGGCAGGTGCTCGGCCTCCAGGGCGTACAGCGCAAAGTAGACGTCGGAATACTCATCGTTGAAGAACGGTCCGATCACGCCCTTTGGCAGTTTCGAGGCTTCATCGCTGAGCTTCTTGCGGGTCTGGTAGAACAGGTCCTGGATCTCGCTGGGCCGGGTGGACTCCTTGTAGGTCATGCGCATCGAGACAAAGCCCGGTTGGGCGATGGTCTCGACGCGGTCGTAGTAATCCAGTTCCTGCAGGCGTTTTTCCAGGCGATCGGCCACTTGCTCCTGCATCTCCTGGGCGGTTGCCCCGGGCCAGGCGGCGGTGATGGTCATGACCTTGACGGTAAACGAGGGGTCTTCAGCGCGCCCCAGCTTGCCGAACGAGAAGATCCCGGCCGCGAGGATCGCGATGATCAGGAACAGCGTGACGGCGCGGTGCTTGACCGCCAGTTCCGAGAGGTTGATGCCGCGCATGCTCAGTGGTCCTGTTTACGGTTGAGGGCCAATTGCTGGGCCGGCAGCAGGCGCACGCTGTCACCGCTGTGCAGCAAGTGCGCGCCGAGGGCGACGATGGTCTGGCCGGGCGTCACGCCGCTGTCGAGCAGGGCGTCTTCCTGGCCGAGGCTGGCGACTTTCACCGGGGCGAAGGTGACCTTGTCGTCCGCGCCGATCAGCCACACGCCGGTGCCTTGTCCCGAATCCTGCAACGCGCCGATGGGCACCCGGGTTTGCTGGGCCTGGCCGTTGCCTTGCAGACGTACGGTGATGGTGGAACCGAGGGCGAAGCGGTCGACGGCGCCGTGCAGCACGTAGCGGGCGCGGTAGGTGCGGGTGGTGGGGTCGGCACTCGCGGACAGCTCGCGCAAGGTGGCGGTGACGGCCTGGTCCGGGGCGCCGAAGGGGAAGGCCAGGGCTTTCTGTGAGGCCTGGTCGCGGCTGTTTTCCGGCAGGTTGACGATGGCTTCACGGGCGCCGTCATGGGCCAGGCGCGCGACGATCTGCCCTTCGGCGACCACTTGGCCACGGTCGACCCGCACGTCGGTGATGATGCCGTCGCCGTCGGCCTTGAGGATGGAATAGGTGCGGCGGTTTTCGATCTGGCTGGCGTCGGATTGTGCGGCTGCCAGTTCGGCTTCGGCCACCCGCAGGTTGGTCGCCGACTGGTCGAAGATCTGCCGCGACACGGCGCCGGTGCTGGCCAGGCGCTGGTAGCGGTTTTCATCGTCGCGGCATTGGCGCAGCTGCGCCTGGGCGGCGTTGACGCGGTTCTTCGCCGAACGCAGGGCCAGCTCGAAGTCGCCGATGTCGAGCACCAGCAAGGCGTCGCCACGGGATACGTGCTGGCCCGGGTCTACCTTGCGTTCGATGACCTTGCCGCTGACCCGGAAGCCCAGGTCGCTTTCCGTGCGCGCCGCCACCACGCCGGTGTAGGCGCTTTGCTGGGTGCCGGCGGCTTCGACATTGGCGGCCAGTACAGGGCGGGGCAGGGGTACTTCGGCGGCGGTGTCAGCCTTGCTGTTGCAGCCGCTGAGGGTGATCAACAGGGCCAGGGGCGTGAGAAGACGCAGGGGGAGAAGGTTCATGACGGGCTCCGGGGGTAACCAGTGGGCAAAAAATTATGGATATAATTTTTTACGCATATTATGGTCGAAATATAAATTAATCCAGCCCCCGGATATTCCCCATGGCAAACGCCCCGGTACCGTCACGCCGCTTGTTGTTTCTACTGGTTGCCCTTACCGCCTTGGGTGAGGTTTCGACCCAATTGATCATTCCCGGCCTCGGCGCTATCGAGCACGCACTGGCGGCGCCAGCGGGCTCGGCGCTGCTGGCGCTGTCGGCCTTTGTGGCGGCCTTCGGTCTTGGGCAATTGCTGTTCGGGCCGCTGTCGGACCGTATTGGCCGTCGCCCGGTTCTGATCGGCGGCCTGGTGCTTTACGTGCTGGCGACCTTGTCGATGCTGTTGGTCCACGACATTCACCAATTCATCGCAGCGCGCGTGTTGCACCATGATCGGCATGCTCTACGCCATTGTGGTGGCACCGATGGTCGGTGGCCTGTTGATCAAGCTGTTCGGTTGGCATGCGCCGATCATCCTGGCGCTGGTGATCGGCAGCGTGGTGTTACTGCTGGCCCTGCTGTTCTTTCGCGAGAGCAACCACTTCCTCGATCCCAAGGCCGGCCACTGGCGCACGCTGGGCGGGCAATACCTGGACCTGCTCAAGGGCCGCCAATACCGCGCATTCGCCGTGGCCCTGGCGTGCACCTATGGCGCCATGTTTGCGGTGATTGCCGGTTCTTCGGCCGTGTTCATCAATCTGCTGGGCTTCAGCAGTCTGGAGTACGGCATCAATTTCGGCCTGATCGTGTCGATGCTCATCGTTGGCTCCACCTATACCCGGCGCAACATCATGCGCCTGGGCCCGCAGCGGATTGTGGCGATCGGTGTGACAATGGTGGCTGTCGGCGGCGTGTCCGCCGTGGCCATTTACGAGCTGTTCGGCTTATCGGTACTTGGCCTGGATGTTCCGATCGCGCTGGTCACCCTTGGCGGTGGCCTGGTGTTGCCGGGCTCGGTCACCGGTGGCGTCATGCCCAATGCGCACCGCGCGGGTCTGGCTGCAGGCTTGATGGGCTTTGCGCAGATGTTCGGCGCTACCTGCAGCGGCGTATTGTTAAGCCAGCTGCGCGATGGCAGTGCCGCGCCGATGATCATCATCCAGGCCTGTTTTGCGGTGACGGCCTTTATCGCGTTTCACCTGCTGCGTCAGCGCCAGGTCAAGGGATTGTCCTATACATAGAACGATCAAGGCCGCTTTTGCCGGCTAGTGCTCACCGGCCAACCGACTTAAGGTGTACTCACTTTGGAGGTACACCATGAAAAAATTGATCGGCATCTACACCAGCCCCCGCGCCCATTGGGTCGGTGACGGCTTCCCGGTGCGCACGCTGTTTTCCTACGACTCGATGGGCAAGCACATCAGCCCATTCCTGCTCCTGGATCACGCCGGCCCGGCCGATTTCACCCCCACCGAACAACGTCGCGGCGTCGGCCAACACCCGCATCGCGGTTTTGAGACCGTGACCATCGTGTATGACGGCGAGGTCGAACACCGCGACTCCACCGGTGCCGGCGGCAAAATCGGCCCTGGCGACGTGCAATGGATGACGGCGGCCAAGGGCATCATCCACGAGGAGTTCCATTCCGAAGACTTCGCCCGTCGCGGCGGCGCCTTGGAGATGGTGCAACTGTGGGTCAACCTGCCCGCCAAGGACAAAATGGCCGACGCCGGTTACCAGACGATTGTCGACGGCGACATCCCTGTGTTGCCCCTGGCTGACGGCGCAGGGCACCTGCGCCTGATCGCCGGTGAGTTTGCCGGTGCCCAGGGCCCGGCGCGCACCTTTACGCCTATCGACGTCTGGGACTTGCGCCTCAACGCCGGCAAACCGGTCACCCTGGACCTGTACGCCGGCCGCAACACCGCGCTGGTGATCCTGCGCGGCACGGTGCTGGTCAACGGCGAAGAAGTCGCACGCCAAGGCCAATTGGCGCTGTTCGAGCGTGATGGTCGCCAGCTCACCCTGGAAGCCAACGACGACGCCAAGGTGCTGCTGCTCAGCGGCGAGCCGATCGACGAGCCCATCGTCGGCCACGGCCCGTTTGTGATGAATACCGAGCAGGAGATCCACCAGGCGTTCGAGGACTTCCACTCGGGCAAATTCGGCCAGATGCACGCCTGACCGCTCACCGCAAAACCCTGTAGGAGCCGGCTTGCCGGCGATAGCATCAGCGCGGTGTAACTCATACACCGAGGCGTCTGCATCGCAGGCAAGCCAGCTCCCACATTTTGTTTCCAGCGTTTTCATTTCATGCGATCTTCTCGGCATGTCCCCTGGAGCCGCCTGGATGCCCTCATTTATCGCTGAACACCCGATGCTGTGCGCCCTGGCGCTGATCTTTATCGACATCGCCGTGTGGCGCCTCATCTCCGTCAACCTCGCCAGCTGGAAGCTCGCCGCACGCCTGGCGATCTTCGCCGTGTACAGCGCCGTGCTGTTCAATGACGGCATGAACCCCATGCAAATGGCGCCCTATGCCGACAACACGGCCTTGCACCTGGCGGCCACGGCCTTGCAGATCGGCTGGTGGCTGTTCGCGGCGCGCACCCTCACGGTGTTGCTCGGCACGATCATGATGCAGCGGGTCGGCCACACCGGGCGGCTGTTGCAGGACCTGATGGGCGCGGTGATCTTCCTGATCGCGATCATTGCCGCCATGGCCTATGTGCTCGACCTGCCGGTCAAGGGTGTGCTCGCCACCTCAGGCGCGGTGGCGATCATCGTCGGCCTGGCCTTGCAAAGCACCCTCAGCGACGTGTTTTCCGGGATCGTCCTCAACACCACCAAGCCTTATCAGATCGATGACTGGATCTCCATCGACGGCACCGAAGGCCGGGTCACCGACATCGACTGGCGCGCCACGCGTCTGCAAACCTCCCAGGGCAGCCTGGCGGTGATCCCCAATTCCCTGGCGGCCAAGGCCAAGATCATCAACTTTTCGCGTCCGGCCGATATGTTCGGTTTGTCGGTCAGCCTGCAAGTCAGCCCTCATGCGCGCCCGCAAATCGTGATCGAGGCGCTGGAGCGGGCGATGCAGGGTTGCCGGCCGCTGCTGGCCAAACCGGCGCCCAGCGTGGCGTTCAAGACCTCTGCCAGTGGCGGCGTCGAATACGAAATCAGTGGTTTCGTGCCGACCATGACCCTCAAGCGCGAGGTGCGCAATCAGCTGTACGACCTGGCGTTCCGGCACCTGCAGGCAGCGGGGGTGGGGCTGTTGTCGGCCACTGAAAGCAGTGCACCGCCGGCCATGTCTGCGGCGCGGGCGTTGCTGGAGCGTTCGTCGATCTTCTCCACCTTGCGCCAGGAAGAAAAAGACACCTTCAGCCAGAACATGACCCTGCACACCTACCGCACCGGCGAGATGATCTTGCCGGCCGGGGAGGTCAGCGATCACTTGTTCATTGTCGAGTCCGGCGTGGTCTCGGTGATGCTGATCAAGGGCGGCCATAAGTTTGAGGCCGGGCGCATGGGGCCGGGGGAGGTGATTGGCGAGGCGGGGATCTTGTCGGACCAGGCCGCGCTGGCGGATTTTTCGGCGAAGACCTTTTGCACCCTGTACCGCATCGAGAAGGAATACTTGAAGCCGTGCCTGGACGCGCGCCACGACATCAGCGAGGCGATGAAGGCGTTGCTCGATTTCCGCGTGCACGCCGCGCAGGCCCTGACCCAGGAGGCGCCGGTGGTGCCGGTGAAGAAGGGCTTCCTGCAGTGGCTGCGCCAACGCGGCTTGTGAGGGCCAAAACCGACTAACCTGCATTTTTCGCACGTTACCCCACGCAATAAATCGTTTGTCCAACGGCTGGCCGATGACAAAACTGCATGTCACTCGGATAACAACAACGTTGGGCGAACCACATGCAACTCGAGCGCAATTTTTTCAACGGTCAATTTGTCGAACCTGCCAGCGACGCGCTGATCGCCGTCTACAACCCGGCCACCGAAACCCTGGTGGGCCACGTCAGCGCGGCCACCGCCGATGAGGCGATTGCCGCCGTCGACGCCGCCGCCATCGCCCAGAAAACCTGGGGCAAGCTCACCAGTATCGAACGCGCCGAACACCTGCGGGCCTTTGCCGATGCTCTGGACGCTTGCGCCGAAGCCATCGGCACGGCCCTGGCCAGCGAGTCGGGCAAGAGCGTCAGCGACGCCAGCAACGAAGCGCGCTACGCCGCCCAGATCACCCGTTACCACGCCGAATGGGCGCGCCGTATCGAAGGCGAGATCATCCCCAGCGATACCCCGGACGAAAACCTGTTCCTGCAACGCGAGCCGATTGGCGTCGTGGCCTGCCTGATTCCGTTCAACTACCCGGTCTACACCCTGCTGCGCAAGATCGCCCCGGCGTTGATCGCGGGCAATACCGTGGTGGTGCGCCCGAGCAACAACACGCCGCTGTCGGCCTTCGAGATTGCCCGCGCGGTGGTCAAGGCCGGCATTCCGGCAGGCGTGATCAATATCCTGACTATGGACCACGGCACCGCTGCCAGCGTCTGCACCCACAAAGCGGTGGGCCTGATTACCCTCACCGGTAGCGTGAATGCCGGGCGCATCGTGCTGGATTACTGCAAGGCCAACATCGCCAAGCCGTCCCTGGAACTGGGCGGCAAGACCCCGGCGATCATCGAAGCCGACGCCGACCTGGAAAAGGCCGCCAGCGCCATCGTCGCCTCCAAGACCACCCACTGCGGCCAGCTCTGCACGGCGGTGGAGCGTGTCTACGTGCACGAGGCTGTCTATGACAGGTTCCTGGACTTGCTGAAAACAAAGATCAGTGCGGTGAAGTTTGGCGATCGCGCAACCGACGCCAGCCTGATGGGCCCGCTGGTCAACGCCAGTTCGCAAAAGAATATCCACGCCATGGTCGAGCGCGCCGTCGCCGCCGGTGCTGTACTGGAAACAGGCGGCGTGCTGCCCGAGGGCCCGGGCCATTTCTACCCGCCGACCCTGCTCAGTGGCTGCCGCCAGGACATGGAAATCATTAGGGAAGAAATCTTCGGCCCGGTGTTGCCGGTGCTCAAGTACCGCGACATCGATGAAGCGCTGGCCATGGCCAACGACCATCAGTTCGGCCTGTCGTCGGTGCTCTACACCGAGAACTACCGCACGGCGATGAAAGTGGCGAATGCCATTGAAGCCGGCGAGTTGTACGTCAATCGCACCCCGGCCGACCCTTACCAAGGGTTCCACGCCGGCTGGAAACGCTCAGGGCTGGGCGGCGATGACGGTAAGCACGGGATGCTTGAATTCACCCAGACCCGCTTGGTGGTCATGAAGTACTGATCCACGAACACCTGCTGCACCTTCAATAAAAACAATTATCAGGGCACCCGCGCATCGGGTGCCTGAGGTCCACACGATGTCCAAGCCTGCACCCGTTGCCCAGGTTTCCGTTGCCGTGTCCGCGGCAAACAGCGACAAAGCCAGTCGCTACGTCCAATTGCTGTTGCTGGTACTGGCCGCCGGGGCGATCTACCCGATCCTCTACCTGCGCCAGGTCTACCAGACCACCATGCTGGAAGTGTTCCACATCAACCACAGCGAGCTGGGCTACCTGTACTCCATGCTGGGCACGATCTTTCTGCTCAGCTACCTGCCCAGCGGCTGGCTGGCCGACCGTTTGCCACCACGTTTCCTGATCTTCTTCTCCCTGGTCGCCACCGGCGCACTGGGCCTGTGGTACGCCAGCGTGCCGTCGATGACCGGCCTGATGATCATCTTCGGCTGCTGGGGTCTGACCACCGGCCTGACGTTCTGGGCCTCGGTGCTCAAGCGCGTGAAGATGATTGCCCACCACACCGAGCAGGGCCGTTTCTTCGGCATCCTCGACGGCGGCCGTGGGTTGGTGGAAGCCTTGCTCGCCACCGTCGCCCTGGGCTTGTTCGCCTACGCCACCGAGACCCGCAGCGAGTCGGCCGCCGAAGGCTTCAAGCATGTGGTGTACATGTACTCGTTCATCTGTATCGCCATCGGCTGCGGCCTGGTGCTGCTCAAGGACCCCAAGTCCCTGGCCGAGACCGCCGCGGTGGAGAAGGGCAAGTTCAACCTGATCGCCGACCTGACCACCCTGGTGAAAATCCCCGAGCTGTGGCTGGTGACCGCCATCGTGTTCTGTGGTTACCACATGTTCTGGGCCACCTACAGCTTCTCCGACTACCTGCAAGGCAGCGGCATGACCGCCGTGATGGCCGGCACCATCACCACCATCAAGCTGTGGATGCGCCCCATCGGCGGCATCGGTGGCGGCTGGCTGGGGGACAAGTTCTCGAACATCGCGGTGCTGATCGTCGCCCTGGCGCTGGTGACCCTGGCGATGGTCGGGCTGATCGTGTTCCCGGCGTTCAACAGCCTGGGCCTGCTGATCGGCACCGTGATCTTCATCGGCCTGATGACCTACGCGATCCGTGGCCTGTACTGGGCGATCCTCGACAGCTGTGACATCCCGCTGCGCATCACCGGGCTGGCCATCGGCATCGTCTCGGTGGTGGGTTATCTGCCCGACACGTTTATCCCGCTGATCAATGGCTACCTGACCGACACCTACCCAGGCAAGGCCGGCTACAACCTGTATTTCGGCTACATCGCCTTCATCGGCGTGCTCGGCACCCTCGCGGCCCTGACCCTGCGCGCCCGTATCAACCGTAAAAAATTCAACCAGACAGGTGCCTGAGATGAAAATCGTCGCCCTTGAAACCCATATCGTTGCCGTTCCACCGCCGCACATCGGCGGCATGTACTGGCTGTTCGTCAAGCTCAAGACCGACTGCGGCATCGAAGGCGTCGGCGAGATCTACGCCGCCACCTTCGGCCCCAAGGCCATGCTGCCGATCATCGAGGACGTGTTCGAGCGCTACCTGCTCAACCATGACCCGCACCACATCGAGCGTTTCTTCCGCCAGGCCTACTCCAGCGGTTTCACCCAGCGCCCGGACCTGACCATGATGGGCGTGGTCAGCGGTCTGGAAATGGCCTGCTGGGACATCATCGGCAAGGCGGCGAACAAGCCGGTCTACGAACTGCTCGGTGGCAAGGTCAACGAGCGCCTGCGCTCCTACACCTACCTGTACCCGGTCAACAGCAAGGGTGAGTACGACTACGACGACCCGGACCTGGCGGCCGAGTGCGCCATCGAGAACATGAACAAGGGCTTCACCGCCGTGAAGTTCGACCCGGCCGGCCCATACACCGCGTACTCCGGTCACCAGATCTCGCTGGAAGTGCTGGAGCGTTGCGAAACCTTCTGCCGCAAGATCCGCGAAGCAGTGGGCGACAAATGCGACCTGCTGTTCGGCACCCACGGGCAGATGGTGCCGTCGTCGGCGATCCGTTTGGCCAAGCGCCTGGAAAAATACGACCCGCTGTGGTTCGAAGAACCGGTGCCGCCAGGCCAGGAAGACGCCATGGCCCAGGTCGCGGCCAAGACCAGCATCCCGATTGCCACCGGTGAGCGCCTGACCACCAAGTACGAATTCTTCAAGCTGCTGCAAGCCGGTGGCGCGTCGATCCTGCAGATGAACGTGGCGCGCTGCGGCGGGCTGCTGGAAGCCAAGAAGATCGCGAGCATGGCCGAGGCCTACTACGCGCAGATCGCCCCGCACCTGTACAACGGGCCGATTGGCGCGGCCGCCAGCTTCCAGTTGGCCACCTGCACGCCGAACTTCCTGATCCAGGAAAGCATCATGACCTGGGGCGGGTTCCATGCCGAAGTCCTCACCAAGCCGCTGCAATGGGAGGACGGCTACATCATCCCGTCCACCGAGCCGGGCCTGGGGGTGGAGCTGAACATGGACGTGGTGCGCAAACACACGCCGTACACCGGCGAGCGCCTGCACCTGCAAATGGCGCCCACACCGGCTGACGTAAAAGACACTTCGCCCGCCAAGGGCTAAAAAAAACGACTACGCGGTAACCGTGAATGACATATGACTACATCATCGCCGGGGCTGGCGCCGCAGGCTGCGTCCTGGCCAACCGGCTGTCCGCCTCGGGCGAACACTCCGTGTTGCTGCTGGAAGCGGGCGGCAAGGACAGCTCCTGGTGGTTCAAGATCCCGGTCGGTTTCGCCAAGATGTATTACAACCCGACCTTCAACTGGATGTACTACAGCCAGCCGCAAAAGCAGCTGGCCGACCGCGCCATCTACGCCCCACGGGGCAAGGTGCAGGGCGGTTCGGGCTCGATCAACGCGATGATCTACGTGCGTGGCCAGGCCCATGACTTCAATGATTGGGCGGCCAACGGCAACGACGGCTGGGGCTTCAAAGACGTACTGCCGTACTTTCGCAAGCTGGAAAACCACCCGCTGGGCGACACCGAATACCACGGCAGCAGCGGCCCCATCAGCATCACGCCGATGAAGGGCCAGACCCATCCAATCTGCGACGTATTCCTCAAGGGCTGCGAGCAACTGGGCTATGCCCACAGCGACGACTTCAACGGCCCGAACTTCGAAGGCGCCGGTCTCTATGACGTCAACACCCGCAACGGCGAGCGCAGTTCCAGCAGCTTTGCGCACCTGCACCCGGCGCTGGGGCGCTCCAACCTGACGGTGGAGTTGCATGCCCTGGTCGACCGCGTGCTGTTCGACGACCAGCAACGGGCCACTGGCATTGCCGTGACCCAGCATGGCGTGAGCCGCACGTTTACCGCGCGCAAGGAAGTGATTCTCTGCGCTGGCGCGGTAGACACGCCGAAGATCCTGCAGTTGTCCGGTGTGGCCGATCAGCAACTGCTGGCCGAGCACAATATTCCGCTGGTCAAGCACCTGCCGGCGGTGGGTGAAAACCTGCAGGACCACCTGTGCGCCAGCTATTACTACAAGGCGAATATCCCGACCTTGAACGATGAGCTCAGCTCGTTGTTCGGCCAGTTCAAGCTGGGCCTCAAATACCTGTTCACCCGCAAGGGCGCACTGGCGATGAGCGTCAACCAGGCCGGTGGTTTCTTTCGCGGCAACGAAGAGCAGAAAGACCCGAATCTGCAGCTGTATTTCAACCCGCTGTCGTACCAGATCCCGAAAAACAACAAGGCCAGCCTCAAGCCCGAGCCGTATTCCGGCTTCCTGCTGTGCTTCAACCCGTGCCGGCCGACCAGCCGGGGCACCATCCGCATCGCCTCGAAAAACCCGCGTGATGCGGCGCTGATCGACCCCAACTACCTGAGCACCCAGAAGGACATCGACGAGGTGATCCAGGGCAGCCGGTTGATGCGCAAGATCATGCAAGCGCCGGCGCTCAAGGGCATCACCGTGGCCGAAGTCTTGCCGGGCGCGGCGGTGCAGACCGACGAAGAAATGCTGCAATACTTCCGCGAGAACAGCGGCTCGATCTACCACCTGTGCGGCTCCTGCGCCATGGGCTCGGACCCGCAGGTGTCGGTGGTGGACAAGCGCTTGAAGGTGCATGGGCTGGAGGGGCTGCGCATCGTCGATGCGTCGATCTTCCCGAACGTGACCTCGGGCAACACCCACGCGGCGGTGTTGATGGTGGCAGAGAAGGGCGCCGACCTGATCCTGCAAGACGCCGGCTAACCCGTCGCCCTGTGGGAGCTGGCTTGCCTGCGATGGGGCCCTCAAATCATGTGTTGATTTTGCGGACGCCATCGCCGACAAGCCGGGCTCCTACAGGTCAGGTGGCTTGTGTGGTCAACGGGGTGGGGCGCTGCATCACATGGCTCAAACTCATGATGATCAACGGCGTCAGCAACGCCACGTAGGCGTTATCAACCCCCCACGGGTTCCCCGCCAGAAACCATCCCACCGTCGCCACCAATGACGCAATGATGCTCAGGAACGCCCCCGTCGCTGTGCCAAACCGTGGTGCATAGAACACCAGCAACACCAGTACTGCCAGGGATGCGCGCAGGGCTTTGCCGAGGAAGGCGATCATCAGCACCTTGTCCGAGGTCAGCGCCAGGGCAATGGGCAGCAAACCCACTGCAATCGTCGCCAGGCGCACGAAGCGCAGGTTCTTCACGTCGCTTTTTTCCGGGTTGAACCACGGTTCGTAAAAGTCGCGCAGCAACAACGTCGCCGAGCCCATGCTCACCGCCGAAATGGTGCCGAACAGCGAACCGGCCAGGCCCGCCACCACCAGGCCTGCGGTCAGTTGATCCATGCTGGCGATCAGGCTGGGAAAGGCTTGCAGCGAATCCACCTGGGGAAACAGCACCGCGCTGCACATCCCAATCAACGCCGCGCCGATACCAAACGGCACCATCAGCACCGCCACGTAGAAACACGCCCGCTGGGCCTTGCCGGCATGGCTTACGGTGTTGACTGCCTGGATCACGTACTGGGTGGAGAAGATCGAACCGATGCCGGCGATCATCCACGCGATGATCTGACCCCAGCCCACAGTGGTCCATTCGAACATGCTGGCCGGCAACTGCGCCTGCAACTGACCGATGCCGCCCACCTGCTTAAGGCCGAACCACAGTGCCAGGCCAACCCCCAGGTACTTGAGCGCCGCGTGTACAAAGTTGGTGTAGATCACCGAACGCATGCCGCCGATGCTCACGTACACCACCGAGACCACGCCGACGATAACGATGGCCAGGGTGCGGTCCACTTGCATCACGCTCGCCAACACCGCGCCTCCGCTGGCGTAGATCGACACGGCGACGATCTCCAGGGCAAAAATGGTGATGATGGACGTGGCAAAGCGCGTGCGCTGGCCGTAGTTGCGCGAGAGCACGCCGGAGATGGTGTTGTCGCCCAACTCCTTGTACTTGCGCGCCAGCAACCAGGCGAACAGCACAAAGCCCAGGGCCAGGGCAAACAGGTTCCACGCGGCCGACAAGCCAACCTTGAACCCGGTCTGCGCGGTACCAATGCTCACCGCCGTGCCGATGAACTCCGAGAGCATCAGGAAGCCAATCAAAAAGGCCGGGAAATGCCCGCCACCGGTGGTGTAGTTAGTGGCACTGCGCGAGTGCCGACGCACGCCGTAGCTGATCAGCGCGAGGCTGAACATGTACAGGCCGGTGATGGACAGGACGATCCAGGAGGAATGGGAGGGCATGGTTATACTCTTTAGGTATTTTTATAGTTGGCGCTAGTTTCACCCCTCTGTTTTGTTGGCGTCTAATATCAAGTGAGTATCAGATGATACCCAACAGGTATGTAGGAGCCAGCTTGCCGGCGATGGGGCCCTCGAATCTTCTGCAGGCCTTGCGGACGCCATCGCCGGCAAGCCGGGCTCCTACAATGCCCGGTGCATCACCTCTCTCTGTGGGAGCTGGCTTGCCTGCGATGGGGCCTTTGAGTCATGCACACGCCTCGTGGACGCCATCGCCGGCAAGCCGGGCTCCTACAGATCCCGGCGTATCGCAACCCATCGATGGGCATGCTGGGTTTACCAGCCGCGCAAGCGTTCCCACACCTCTACGTCACCACTCTCCAACACCGCGTTGTAACTGCCGAACTGCGCCCCTGTGGCACACGCATGGTTCGGCAAAATTCGCAGGCGTGTCCCCAGTGGAAACTGTGCAACCACCTCCACCCCGTGCCCCTGGAACTGCGCCACACCGTGCTCCTGATTGGCACTGCTCAACAGCAACCCATCGATCAGCTCACCGGCCTCGTCACACACTTGGCCATAACCAAAATCGCGCTTCTGCGTTTGCGTGCCACGGTCCCGGCTCATTGCCATCCAGCCGGCGTCGGTGATGATCCAGCCTTTTTCCGGCTGGTGCCCAATCACCGTCGTCAGCACGCTCAGCGCCAACTCATCCGTGCGGCATACGCCGATGTTGTGCATCACCAGGTCGAAAAACGCATACACACCAGCACGCAGTTCGGTGACGCCTTCCAGGCTCACCGCCGACAGCGCAGTCGGCGTGGAGCCCACGCTCACCTGTCCACAACGCATCCCGGCGGCACGAATGCACTCGGCCGCTTCCACGCAGCGGGAGCGCTCCAGTTCGGCGATGGCCTGCAAGGCCTCGGGCGTGTCCAGCCCGTAACTTTCACCCGCATGGGTCAGCACACCCACCAGGCTGTCGCCTAGCACGCGGGCAATCTCCAGCAAGACGGGATCCTGCGGCTTGACCCCGGAGCGATGGCCGTCGCAATCGATCTCGATCATCACCGCAAAGGTTTCGCCCTGTTCGCGGCCGAAATCGACAATCGCCTGGGCCCCGGCGAGGCTGTCGGTGATCAGCGTCAAGGCACAACCGCGACGGCGCAGTGCCAGGGCCTGAGGCAGCTTATGCGGTGCCATCGCCACTGCGTAGAGAATGTCAGGGATGCCCAGATCAAAAAAATACTCGGCTTCCTTGAGGGTCGACACCGTGATGCCTCGGGCGCCCGCCGCGATTTGTGCCGCCACCACCTGGGCGCACTTATGGGTTTTGACATGCGGACGCAGCTGCACGCCCAGGGCGTCGGCCCTTTGCTGCATGCGCCGGAGATTGCGCTGCATTTTCACGGTATCAATCAGTGCGGCAGGGGTGTCCATGGTTGAAGCTCCATGATAGGGGGCAGGGTCGAAATTGACGCCCTGTCCAGGACTGGATATGTTGTCTTGCATGAAAAAGACCTCGCTTGAAGAAACCACCCTGATCAGCCAGCTCGAACAGATCGCCGAAGGCTTGAGCCAAACCTTCAGCCCGTTCTGCGAAGTGGTGCTGCACGACTTGCGCGACCCGCAGCACGCGATCCTGGCCATCCACAACAACCTCTCGGGCCGTGCGCCGGGCGATCCGGCCACCGAGCTGGGCCTGGCGCGCATCGCCGACCCCGAGTACCCGCAAATCATTGCCAACTACCAGAACCAGTTCAGCGATGGCCGCCAGGTCAAAAGCACCTCCATCGGCATCAAGGACGCCAGCGGCCAATACGTGGCGGCCCTGTGCATGAACGTCGACCTGTCGTTGTTCCGTGGCTTGCAGGGCCTGCTTGAACAGTTCGGCTCGGTGAGCGGCGACAAGCCCGGCGAATCCCTGGACCCGTCCGGGGCCGATGCCATCCGTGCGCGCATCGACCAGTTCGCCGCGCGCCTGGCCACCACCCCGCGAGCCCTCAAGGCCGCAGACCGGCGCCTGCTTATGCAGGAGCTCAAGGACTCCGGGTGCATGGACGTGCGCCGGGCCATGGAGACCGTGGCCTCGCACCTGGGCGTGTCGCGCGCGGCGGTCTACACCTACGCCAAGTAGCGCGCCACCGCTTCAATTTCTACCAAGTACCCATGATGCAACTCCGGCACCGGCACCACCGCCCGTGCCGGCCGATGCTCGCCCAGCGCGGCGGCGTACACGCGATCGAATTCCGGCCAGTGCCGAACCCCGGCCACATACACCGTGACCTTCACCAGGTCCTGGGGCGTGCCGCCGGCGGCCTGCAAAATTGCCAGCAGGTTATCCAACGCCAGCTGGGCCTGTTCGGCAAACGGGGCCGACAAGTTATGGCGCCCGTCGGGGCTCACCGGCAATTGCCCGGAGATGTACAGCGTTCCGTTGTGGCTGGCGGCCTGGGAATAATGGCCGGCAGGCGGCGACGCGTTTGGGGTGTGATGCAGAGTCATAGTGGTCTCAAGCAAGGGAGGGAAGGGGAGCAGGTTGAGGCTGTTCGTCGGGTGTGGTGCTGCCGATCACTGCCGTGGCCACGCCACAGCCGAACACGTTGGTGGCGGTGCGGCCCATGTCCAGAATCGGGTCAACTGCCAGGATCAGCAGCAAACCGGCTTCCGGCAGGCCCACCATCGGCAAGCCGGCCGCAAGCACCACCAGCGAGCCACGGGCCACGCCGGCCGTGCCTTTGCTGATCACCAGCAAGGTCAGCAGCACCATCACCTGGTGGCCGAAGCTCATGTCGATGCCGTAGGCCTGGGCGATGAACATCACGATAAAGGCCTGGTACATCATCGAGCCGTCGAGGTTGAACGAGTAACCCAGGGGCAGTACAAAACTGGTCACGCGCTTGGGCGAGCCGAAGTTGTCGAGGGCGGCGATGGTCTTGGGGTAGGCGGCCTCGCTGCTGGCCGTGGAAAACGCCAGCAACACCGGGCTGCGCAGCAAGTGCAACAGGCGCTTGAAGCGTGCGCCCAGCGCGATGTAGCCAGCGCCGCCGATCACCAGCCAGAGCAGCGCCAGGCCGAGGTAGAACTGCGCGATCAACTTGCCGAAGCTCACCAGCATGCCCAGCCCGTACAGGCTGATGGTGGCGGCGATGGCCGCAAACACCGCGAGCGGCGCCACCCACATCACGTACTCGGTGATGCGGAACATCACCTGGGTCAGCTCTTCGAGCACGTTCAGGATGCTCGACTTGCCCTGGCCTTTGACAAACGCCAGCCCCGCACCGAAGAACAACGAAAACACCACGATCTGCAGCACCTCGTTATTGCCCATGGCCTCGACGATGCTGCGCGGGAACACATGGGACAAAAAGCCCGAGAGGTTGAAGCTGGCGGTGTTCAAACCACTGGCGCCGCTGGTGGGCGTATTCAGGCCAAGCCCCACGCCGGGCTGGAACAGGTTGGCCAGCAGCAGCCCGATCAGCAGCGACACCACTGAGGCCAGCAGGAACCAGCTCATCGCCTTGAGGCCCACACGGCCAATGGCGCCGCTGTCGGCCATGCTCGCGACCCCGCTGATCAGCGTGGCCAGCACCAGCGGCGCGATCACCATCTTGATCAGGCGCAGGAACACATCGGTCACCAGGTTGAAGTAACCGGCGAGGGTCTTGGCGGTGTCGGCATCCAGTTGCGCATGCAACACGGCTCCCACCAGTACACCCAGGAGGATCGCAATCACGATGGCCCGGGCCAGGTAACGGTTTTTCATAAGCACCTCTTGTTGTTGAGGCCCGGGGCACGCCCGGGCGTTTTTTATCGGCGGCAGTTTTCAGCAGGCAAAGCGGGGCCGTCAGCGCCTCGGCGGGCGCTTTTCGGCCATTAATCAGGTGTGTGCGGGGTGCGGGTCAGCCTTGTAGCAGGCTCGCGTATTTTTCGATGTCGACGTTGCCACCGGTGACGATGATGCCCACGCGCTGGCCCTTGAACCGGCCATTGGCATTGCGCAAGGCCGCCAGGCCCAGGCAACCGGTGGGCTCTACCACCATCTTCATGCGCTGCATGAAGAAGCGCATGCCGTCCACCAGTTGCGCGTCGGACACCGTGAGGATGTCGTTAACCTGGTCACGGATGATCGGGAACGTGTACTCCCCCAGGTGCTGGGTCTGAGCGCCGTCGGCAATCGTGGCCGGGGTCTCGATGTGCACGATGCTGCCCGTCTGGAATGAACGCTGGCCGTCATTGCCGGCCTCGGGTTCGACGCCATACAGCAGGCAGTCCGGCGCCAGTGCGCGGGTCGACAGCGCGGTGCCCGAGAGCATGCCGCCGCCGCCCAGGCCAACGAACAGCGCGTCCAGGGGGCCGGTGAATTCCAGCAGTTCCTTGGCGGCGGTGCCTTGGCCCGCGAGCACGTCGGGGTGGTCGTAGGACGGGATCAGGGTCATGCCGTGCTCTAGCGCCAGGGTCCGGCCGATCTGCTCGCGGTCTTCAGTGACGCGGTCGTAGAACACCACGCTGGCACCGTATTCACGGGTGGCTGCGACCTTGGCTGCCGGCGCATCGGTGGGCATGACGATGGTCGCCGGCATCTGCAGCAGGCGCGCGGCCAAGGCGATGCCCTGGGCGTGGTTGCCGGAAGAGAACGCCACCACCCCGGCCTTGCGCTGCGGCTCGTCAAAGCGCGAGAGGGCATTGAACGCGCCGCGAAACTTGAACGAGCCGGTGCGTTGCAGGTTCTCGCACTTGATGAACACCTGGGCGCCGGTCTCGGCATCCAGGGTGCGCGAGGTGAACACGGGCGTGCGATGGGCAAAGCCTTCCAGGCGCTGGGCGGCGGCGATGACGTCGTGGTAGGTGGACAGTTGCATGGGACGGACCTCTGGAAAAGTACCCGGGCACGGAAGCCCTGTTGTCTATGTTTGGATAAAATATCCATATCAAGACAAATTGTAAAGTTCCGTCTGTCACATGCGCTTTGGCCTCAGTGGCCCACCAGTTCCTCCAGCAACTGTTCCTTGTAGCCTTGCAGCACCGGCGAGGCACGGTCCCGTGGGTGGGGCAGGGCGACGCGGATTTCATGCTTGATCCGCCCGGGGTGGGCGTCCATCACAATCACCCGGTCACCCAGGTACAGCGCTTCTTCGATGTCGTGGGTCACCATGATCACCGTGCAGCGCTGTTGCACCCAGATACGTTGCAGCTCCCGTTGCAGGTGCACGCGGGTCAACGCATCCAGGGCGCCCAGGGGTTCGTCCAGCAGCAACACCTTGGGTGTGTTGATCAGCGCCCGCGCGATTGCCGCACGTTGTGCCATACCACCGGAAAGTTGATGGGGGTAGGCGTTCTCGAAGCCTGTGAGGTTCACCAAGGCAATGTGCTCGGTCACCAAACGGCTTTTTTCGGCCTGGGGCAGCGTGTGGTTTTTCAGGGCCAGGGCGATGTTCTGGCTGACGGTCATCCACGGGAACAGGCGGTGATCCTGGAACACAATGCCGCGCTCCAGGCCTGTGGCAGCAATGCGCTTGCCGTCCAGCAGAATGTCGCCCTGATACTCGGCTTCCAGCCCGACGATCAGACGCAGCAAGGTGGATTTACCGCAGCCACTGGCGCCGACAATGCTGATGAACTCCCCCGGGCGCACGTCGAGGTGGATGTCCTGCAACACCGGCAGGTCGCGGCCTTCGATGCGATAGGCCTTGTTCAGGCCGCGAATCTGCAGGGCGCCGGTCTGCACGTGCTGGTGGAGGGTGTGGTGGGCAATGGCATTCATATCGGGACCTTTCAACGGAGGTTGCGCCAGCGCAACAGGTGGCGGCTCAGCAGGGTGAATAACAGCGTCATCAAGTAGCCGAGCAAACCGATGCACAGCACACTCAGCACGATCACTTCCATGCGTGAGCCGGCTTCGGCGTTCATCATCAAGTTGCCCAGGCCGGCGCCGGAGGACAGGAACAGCTCACTGCCGATCGCCGTGACCCAGGCAAACGCCAGGGCGTGCAATACGCCAGTGGCGATACTCGGCAACGCAGCGGGCAGCAGCACTTGGGTGAACTGTTGCAGCGGCGTCAGCACCAGCACCTGGCCGACTTCACGGTAGCGGCGCTCCACATGGCTGAAGCCTTGATAGGTGTTGAGCACCATCGGGTAAAACGCCGCGAGGCTGACGATCAGCACCTTGGAGAACTCGCCGTTGCCGAACCACATGGCAATCAGCGGGATCCAGCCGAGCATCGGCACCTGGCGAATCGAATGGAACAGCGGGCCGATCAAACGGTTGGCCACGCCTGACAGCGCCATCAGCACCCCCAGCGTCACGCCGAACAGGCTGCCCAGCACCAGGCCAGTGCTGGTGCGCGCCAGGCTGGCCAGCAGGTTGACCAGCAACTCGCCGTTGCCGAGCATTTCCCACAACGCGGCGCCAATCGCCGACAGCGGCACAAACGCATACGCGCCTGCCGCGTTTTGGCGCGAGGCGTATTCCCAGGCCAGGACCAACAGCAGCGGCAGCAACAGGCCGCGTGATTTTTTCAACAAGGGCAGCATGGTGAACTCCTAACGGGTCTGCCAACGGAACAGGCGTTGTTCGAGGCGTCGAAAGCCGTAGTCGAGGCCGAAGCCGATCACTCCGGTGACCACCACGCCGACCATCACCACATCGATGCGCAGCATCTGCCGGGCCATTTCGATCATTTGCCCCAGGCCACTGTCGGCCGCCAGCAACTCGGTGGCCACCAGCACCACCCAGGCGCGGGTCAGGCTGATGCGAAAACCGGTGATGATCGGCGGCGCGGCGGCGGGCAGGGCCACCAGGCGCACAAACGTCGGCCAGCGCAGGCGATACACATCGGCCACTTCAAAGTAACTGCGCGGGATGCCGCGCACGCCTTCGCCGGCCGCCAGGGCCACCGGGAAAAACGCGGTCTTGGCGACGATGATGATCTTGAAGGTTTCATCAATGCCGAACAGCAGCACGAACATCGGGATCAGCGCGATGCTCGGGATCTGGCGCAGGGTGTGGAACAGCGGGCCGCAATACGCCTCGACGTTTTTCGACAGCGCCATCAGCACGCCAAAGGCCAGGCCGCACAGCGAGCCGATCCCAAACCCCAGGCCCAGGCGCGACAGGCTGTTGCCCAGGTGGTCGAGCAGTTCGCCGCTGGCAAGCAGCTCTTCAAAGGTTTGCAGCACCTGGGCCGGTGGTACCAGCAGGTTGCGCGGGAAAATGCCGAGATGGGCCACCAGCGCCCAGGTGGCGAGCAGGGCGAGGGGTGAGATAAGCCAGGAGAGCAGTCGAAGGAGGCGCATGGCAGGTCTTAATTCAGCTGAATACCCGACAGCTATCGCAAGACATGTGCCATGTACGAATCCCGAACACCCTGAAGATCCCCTGTAGGAGCTGGCTTGCCAGCGATAGCGATGTTCCGGTCGACATCATGGTTGGCTGTGCCGCCGCCATCGCTGGCAAGCCAGCTCCTACAGTGGATCTTCAGGGAGACGGGTTGATGCCTGGGCAGCAGAAGGGTGCTGCTGGAGCAGCACCCCTTCAGCAGTCGCCTCAGAAGTCGTAGCTCACACTGGTGTAGTAGAACGCACCCTGGGCACCTTCGGGGCTGGTGATCGAGTACTTCGGCACGCCGTACAGTTGCGCGCCGTCGGCCTTGTCCGGGTGGGTGTCAAACAGGTTGATCGCGCCCACCGAGACTTTGATGCCCTTGTGGAAGGTGTACGACAGGTCCACGTCGGTCACCCATTGCGGACTGAAGGTCTGGTCCAGGTTGGGGTTGGTGGCGTTGAGGCTTTTCCATTCGCCATACCGACGCTGCGCCACGGTGAGGCCCCAGTTCTCATACAGCCAGTTGGCGCTCAAGGTCAGCTTGGAATCCGGCGTGCCGTCCTCGATCAGGCCCTGGGTGTTGCGCCCGACAATCTGCGAGCCCTTGATATTGCCCACGTCGCGCAAGCCGGTGATGGTGGTATTGGTCTTGGCAAAGCCGCTGCTCAGGTTCAGGCGACCCCATTGCTGCAGGTCCCACTGGTAGTTGCCGGTCAGCTCGATGCCGTCAGTGCGGGTGTCGGCCACGTTGGTGTAGAACGCCGCGCTCTGGATGTTGGCGTAGGGCGTGCCGGCAAAGATCGGCGTCACCACGCTGGCCGGCAATTGGTCGGAGAGGGTGATGCGGTTGTCGATGTTGATGCGGTAGGCGTCCACCGTCACCGAGGCGTTTTCCAGGGGGCGCCACACCAGGCCCAGGGAGTAGTTGGTCGACTCTTCCGGCTTGAGCGCCTTGCCGCCCAGTGCCTGGGCTTCGGGGCTGTTGGCGCGCAGGGTGCGTTGTTGCACCTCCACGTAGTTGCCGCTGCCCGGCGGCTGCTCCACCACCTGCACACTGAACGACGACATGCCGCTCTGCACCAGCGACGGCGCACGGTAGCCGGTGCTGGCAGTGGCCCGTGCGGCGATCTGCGGGGTGAAGTCATAACGCAGCGACAGCTTGCCGTTGGTGGTGTCGCCGAAGTCCGAATAGTGTTCGGTGCGTACCGCCACGCCGGCCTGGAATTTTTCGGTGATCTGGCCTTCGACGTCGATGTAGGCGCCGAGCACTTTGCGCTCCAGGGACGCCGCGTCCACCTGGGTAATGCCCGAGTAATAACCGGGAATGCGCCGCCCGGTGATCGGGTCGACCGTATTGAACAACGGTCCGTTCTGCCAGCCCGCCGCCTCACCGGCACTGAGTTGGTAGTTCTCTTTACGCCAGGCCAGGCCAGCCGACAGGGTCAGCGGCTTGAACAGCAAGTCGGTGGGGAAGTCCCGCACCCAGTCCAGGGTCAGGTTGGTCTGGTCGTTCTCGCGCTTGCCGGTGTAGATGTTCGACGGGCTGTTCACGCCATAGCTGGGGTTGATCGCGTTGCGGTCATCGGACTCTAGTGTGTTGTTGCCATGGTTCAGCGCCAGGTCGAACTTGCCCAGCCGGTCGTCCTCGAAACGCAGGCCACCGGTCACGGCATAGTCTTCCAGGCCGTAGCGGGTCACCGGCAAGCGCCCGTCCGGGTAACGTTGCAACGCGGTGCTGCCGTAGTTGTTGCGCAAGGTGGTGGGCGGGTCGAAGAAGCCCTCGGCGTCGGTGTTCTTGTGGGCGTAGGTGGCGAAGCCGTAGGCGGTGAAACCCTCGCCGAGGCCGATCTCGCTGTTGGCCACAAAGTTGTACTGGTCCGAGACATTGCCCGAGCCCCAGCGCCAGGTGCGGTAGCGGTTGTTCTGCTCGCGTGGCGTGTTGACGCTGGTGTCGCCGGGATAAAAGATCCGATTGTCAGGGTTGGTGTCGCTGGCCGGGTCCTGGCTGCCGGCGTCGAAACTCAGGGTGAGGAAGCCGTCGTTGGGCAGGGCAAAGCCTTTCCAGCCACTGAGTTTGCGTTGGATACCATCGCCTTTGTCATAGCCACCGAAGCGGTAGCCGAGGTTGCCGCCGTCGTCGTTTTCCTTGAGCACAATATTGATCACCCCGGCGATGGCGTCGGAGCCATATTGCGCGGCGGCGCCGTCGCGCAGGATTTCCACGCGCTGGATCGCGCTCAGGGGGATCAGGCTCAAGTCCACCGCTGCCGCACCGCGCCCGTTCACCAGGCTCTGGCGGGTGATGTTGGCGCTGCTGTGACGGCGCTTGCCGTTGACCAGCACCAGCACTTGGTCCGAGGCCAGGCCGCGCAGCGACGCGCCTTGGGCGATGGAACCGGCGAACGCGCCCTGGGGCGACTGCGGGAAGTTGAACGACGGCGACAGGGCGGTGAGCGCACCGGACAAATCGGTGGCGCCGGTCTGCTGCAGTTGCTCGCCGGACAACACGTCGATGGGGGCAGCGCTCTGCAGGGCGGTCAAGTCACTGCGGCGGGTACCGAGCACCACGACGGTGTCCAGGTGATCGTTTTTGGCGGTGGGCTGGCTGTTGTCGGCTGCAAAGACAGGCACGGCAAGGCTACCCATGACCAGCGCAATGGCGCCGGCCAACGGAGTGCGTTGGAACATAAAAGTGGTCCTTAGAGGAAATTACACCGCAGCCCTGTAGGAGCCCGGCTTGCCGGCGATAGCGATCTCAGGGCCGCCATCGCCGGCAAGCCGGGCTCCTACAGTGGGTTGGGGGTGTGAATGAGAAGGTTAGAAGCGGCTGGTCACGCTCAGGCCCACGGTGCGGGGGTCGCCATAGGTGATCACATATTGGCCAAGGCCACCGTTGGGCCGGCCATGGACTTGGTAGCGGCGGTCGGTGAGGTTGTTGACGAAACCGGTAACGCTGAGTTTTTCGTCGGCGCTGTACCAGGTCAGCCGGCTGTTGGCCAAGGTGTAGTGGGGCTGGCTCAGGTCTTTGTCGGCGCTGCTCTGGCGGTCGGCGAGGAAGTATTCCTTGTCGCGGAAACTCACGTCGGCACCGGCCACCAGCTTGCCGCCGATTTCCAGCGGGAAGGTGTAGTCGCCGCCCAGGGACACCACGTTACGCGGTGAACGCACGAAGCTGTTGCCGCTGTAGTCGCCGGTGACCGCACCGGTGTTGGGGTTGGTGTTCTTGAAGTCGGTGTATTCGGTGTCCAGGAACGAGATCGCCGCGCGCAGGTGCAGGTAGTCGGTGGGTTGGCCTTCCAGCTCCAGCTCGGCGCCCTTGACCTTGCCCTTGGCGCCGTTGGTGAGCGCGGTGGTCAGCACGCCGTTGTTGACCGTCAGCAGGTTCACCTGAATATCCGAGTAGTCGTAGTAGAAGATATTCGCGTTGGCCGTGAGGCGGTGGTTGAACCACTCCGACTTCACGCCGAACTCATAGGCGTCCAGTTGTTCCGGGTCCACCGTGGTCAGCTGCGACAAGCTGGTGGACAGCCCGGTGTTGAAGCCCCCGGAACGGAAACCGTGGGCATAACGGAAGAACACCCGCACGTTGTCGTTGATGCGGTATTCCGGGGTCAGGTCGTAGGTCCAGGCTTCCCAGGTCTTGTCTTCCTGGCGATTGCCGTTGGTGCCGACACCGGCCAGCGGGATCAACGGGCCGTTGGCCGTGGCGCGGGTCAACTGGGTGAGGTTGAGGTCGATGTCTTTCTTTTCCTGGGTCCAGCGCAGGCCACCGGTGACGCTGAAGTTGTCGGTGAAGTCGTAGGTCAGGTTGCCGAACAGCGCGTAGCTGTCGGTCTTGTGGTCGTAGCTCAGGTCACGAAAGTCCGTGGCGCCGCCGATCTGGTTGGAGCCGGTGCCGTTGGGTGTCGGCCCCGGCACGATGAAACGCCCGGCCTGGCTGTCGAGGTCTTCATGGAAATAGTGCGCGCCGGCCAGCCAGCGCAGGGTTTCCTGCTGGGGCGAAGCCAGGCGGATTTCCTGGGAATACTGGGTGTATTTGTTGTCGGCAGTGGACGTGCCGTTGACCTCGTACGGCGTGTAGTCGGCGTCACTGCTGGACTGGCCGCGAATGTAGTCGTACGCCGTGATCGACGTGAGCGTGTAGTCGCCCAGGTGCCAGTTGAGGGTCAGCGAGGTGCCGTCGTGGTTGAGCTTGGAGTCGTCATCCACGTTCAGCGCGATGTTGCGCCCGGCCGGGCGCTGGTAGCCCACGTTGTAATAGCGGCCCAGGGTCAGCGCACCGTTGGCGCCGTCGCCCTTGAACTCGCGGCTGTGGATCTTCCACAGGGCATCGAGGTCGTCGTTGAGCTGGGCGAAAAACTGCAGGCGCACGGCCTTTTTGTTCACGTCGCCGTAGGTGTGGTCGTCCACCAGGTTTTTCTGGAAGCCGTCGCGTTCTTCCGAATACAACGAGATTCGCGCCGCGAGTTTCTCGTCCACCAACGTGCCGCCCAGGGCGCCGCTCAAGATGCGTTCGTTCTTGCTGCCAAAACCGATGGTGCCGAAGCCGTCGGTATCGAAGGTGGGCTTTTTCGAGATGATATTCACCGCGCCCGCCGTGGTGTTCTTGCCGTACAGCGTGCCTTGCGGGCCGCGCAGGATCTCGATGCGCTCCAGGTCCCACAGCGGCCCACCCCCGGCAATCGGCGCGTTCAAGTAGACGTCGTCGGCATAGATACCCACCGGGTACACCGTGGCCGCACCGGTGTCGCCGGTGCCCAACCCACGGATGTACCAGCGCGGGCGGCCATCGCCGTCCGGGTTCTTCGCCGACGCGTTGGGAATGAAGGTGGTGATGTCGCCCATGTTGCGCACGCCGTCGGCGACAATGTTGGTGCCCTGTACCGCCGACACCGCCACCGGAACCTCTTGAAGGGTTTGCTCGCGGTGTTGTGCAGTAACGGTCACGGTCTTGAGGGCCGGTTCGGTTTTAGTGGTGTCCTCTTCAGCGGCGTGAGCGCCGCCTGCGACGAGTAAAGCGAGCCATAAGCCCTTGGTGATTGGATTGATGGTGTGCATGAAAATCTCCCCCGGAAAATGTGTCCTTGAAGGGGGTAGAGCAGAGATCGTGCCAAGAGGATTTCAGGTTTGATACGTATGGCTAACGTGCTGTTTTATAAGTAATAAAATATTGGAAGTGAGGTTTTTTTACGGATAAAACCAGGCCGTGAAAACAGCCTGTCGAAGATTCAGCAGGAGTTGCTTGGAGGGTGCTGCTGGAGCAGCAAGAGAGGTGTTGCCAGACCAACACATTTTTGTTGGTTCACACGTACCTTGTAGGAGCCCGGCTTGCCGGCGATGGCGTTCTTGAAATCGCCATCGCCGGCAAGCCGGGCTCCTACAAGTGTGTGGGTAAGCCGCAATAGTGGGGCGGGGTTAGACGGCAACGCGGGAGGTAGAACCAATGACCTTTTCCAGCACACTGAAATCAATCCAGTCACGCACATCGAAGCGCCTTGGAATGAAATGCCAGCGAAACAGAAAATCCGTGAAATCCTGCAACGCTTCAATCGACCGCGAGTCCAGGGTGGTACGCAACCGCCGATGCGCATCCTCGCCATACGCCGCGGTTACCCAGTACTCGCTGGTGTTCAGTTCCTTGGCCAGAAAGCGCCGGGTCTCATCCGGATTGGCCCAGGCCCATTGCTCGGTGCGCAACACGGTGTCGACGATTTTCACGCTGGCATCAAAGTGTTCCTGCAGCAGATTGATGTCCACCGTGAGGGTGCGCGGCGTGCCGTTGTTGCTGCGGATCAGCGGGTCGGGGTGGGAGCCGGTGTCGACCACCACGTGCAGGCCGAACTCGTTGGCCAGGTGCACGGCATGGGCGCCCTTGAGGAAGATCGCGTCGATATCGCCGCGCAGCAGGCCGATCAGTTCGTTGTTGCGCCGGCTGAAACGGCTGACGCCCAGGCTGACTTCGGGGCCGTACACGTAAGAAGTCTGGTTGTCGCTGTAGGTGCCGCCGTAGGGGTAGTCCACCAGCTCCACATCGCTGACGTTCAAACCTTCCAGCTTCAGCGCGTTTTCCAGGCCACGCAGGGCCTGGGCGCGGGTGAAGTCGATCTGCACGTTGGCCCATTTGGGCAGGCCGAAGCGGCGGTTCTTCAAGTCGCGCACGCTCTTCACACCGCTTTCGGCGGTGGTCAGGATCAACTGCACTTCGTCGCTCCACGACAGCCCCAGCACGCGGGTCTCGACGCCACTGGCATAGGCCCAGATCGCCGGGATGTTGCCGCCATGGCGCACCGAGTTTTGCAGGTGATGGTCGTAGTGGGCTTCGCGCACTTCCCGTTCAGTGGATTCGCGCAACGATTGGATGTTGGTGCCGTAGGGCAGGAAGGCTTCGGCCAGCCGCCCGGATTGCACGGCAATGCCAAGCCCGGTGGGCACCGGGCTGTGGGTGTACCAGAGGGTATCGAGTGGTTTGCTCATAAAGGTCTTCGTTCAACTCCATGAAATTTCGACGCTGCCCGATCCGTAGGAGCCCGGCTTGCCGGCGATGGGGGCCATGAGTACGCCATCGCCGGCAAGCCGGGCTCCTACAGGGTTAGCTGGCGAGTGCGGTGTTGCCGTCTTGCAGCGCATGCAGCGGCCGTGCATCGATCCATTCGCGCACGTCGAAGGTGTAGGGAATAAAGCGCCAGCGGTGCAGGAAGTTTGTGAAGTCCTGCAGGGCGGCGATGGCTTGTTCGTCCAGTTCGGTGCGCAGGCGCAGGTGCGCATCTTCGCCGTAGGCGGCGCTCACCCAGTACTCGCTGCTGTTGGTTTCCTGCGCCAGGTAGCGGCGGGTGTCTTCGGGGTGGGTGTGGGCCCATTGCTCGGCACGCAGCACCGAGTCGAGGATGCCGACGGCCACGTCGAAATGCTGCTCCAGCAGGTTCAGGTCCACCGCCAGGGTGCGCGGTGTGCCGTTGTTGCTGCGGATCAGCGGGTCGGGGTGGGAACCGGTGTCGATCACCGTGTGCAGGCCGAAATCATGGGCATGCTGGGCCGCGCTGGCGCCCTTGAGGAAGATCGCATCGACCTCGCCGCGCAACAGGCCGATCAGTTCCAGGTTGCGCTCGCTCACTTGGGTGTTGACCGGCGTGCCAGCCACATTGCGCACCGCGCTGTCGCTGAACGTGCCGCCGTAGCGGAAGTTGACCAGCTTCACATCGCCAACCTTCAAGCCTTCCAGCGACAGGGCGTTTTCCAGGCCACGCAAGGCCTGGGCGCGGGTGAAGTCGATCTGCGCGGCGGCCCAGTCCGGCAGGCCGAAGGTACGGCCCTTGAGGTCCTTGACGGTCTTGATGCCGCTGTCCTGGCGGGTCAGGATCAGCTGCACCTCATCGGCCCAGGACAAGCCGATCACACGGGTCTCGCGGCCTTGGGCACGGGCCCAGATCGCCGGAATATTACCGCCGTGGCGTACCGAGTTTTGCAGGGTGTGGTCGAAGTGCGACTCGCGCACGGCCTTGTCATTGGACTCACGCAGGGACTGCACCTCGGTGCCGAGGGCGCCGACGGTGTCTTGCAGCCAGCCTTTCTGCACCGCAATGCCCAGGCCGGTGGGCACGGGGCAACGGGTGTACCAGAGGGTGTCGAGGGGTTGCGTCATCACAGGTTCTCCCGCAGCGCTCGGGCGCTGGCTTTCAAGGGTTGCAGGGCCGGGCGTTGGTGCACCAGCGGCAAGACTTCCTGGCCAATGCGCAGGGCTTCTTCCAGGTGCGGGTTGCCGGCGAGGATAAACGTCGAGAAGCCGGCGTCGCGGTATTCCACCAGGCGCTCGGCGATGTTTTCGTGGCTGCCCACCAGGCCGACCGTGGGGCCCGGCTTGGCCTTGGCAAAACCGGCCCACAGGTTGGGGCCGATGATCAGGTCGTCAAAACGGTCGACGTTCTGGTGGTAGGCGGTCTGCCGCGCAGCACCCACCGAGTCCGAACCGCTGGTAAACCCCTTCGCCACGGCACTGGGCTTGCCTTCGAGCTTGTCGAACTGACGGCGCAGGTCTTTCCAGGCCAGCTCTTCGGTCTCGCGGGCGAACAGGTCGACCCGCAGGCCAAACCGCACGCTGCGACTCTGTTTGTCGGCCAGCTCACGCACGCGGTCGATGTGCGGCTTGAGTTTGTCGATGGGCTCGGCCCAGTTCAGGTAGACGTCGGCGTGCTTGGCAGCCACACCGAGGGCGGCGTCCGAAAAGCCGGAGAAATACACCCCGGGCTTGCGCTCGTTCTGCAGGCCGTGGGGCAGGGCGCCGTTTTCGAGCTGGTAGATATCGCCGTCGTAGGAGAATTTTTCGTTGGCCCACAGGCCCTGGATGATGTCGAGGAATTCGCCGGTGCGTTTGTAGCGCAGGTCGTGTTCCAGGAAGTCGCCATTGGCGCGCTGGCTGGCGGGGTTGCCGCCGGTGATGATGTTCCAGTCCAGGCGGCCACGGCTGAGGTTCTGCAGGATCGCGGCCTGCTGGGCGGCGTAGGCGGGCAGGGTCCAGGTGGCTTGGAAGGCGATCAGGAACTTGATGCGCCGGGTTTCCCGGGCCAGCGCGGCGGCGGCAATCCACGGCTCGGGGCCGGTGGGCAGCAGCGCGCCTTCGAACCCGGCGAGTTCGGCGGCCTTGGCGACTTGGGCGATGTAGTCGATGTAGGTGAAGTCGTCGGGCTCGCCGTTGGGCAGGCGGCCAGGGGCGATGTGGCCGGGGCGGTAGTGGGGGTTGCCGCGGTTGTGTTTGTCGGTGGTGAGTTGCGGGCCGTCGGTGCCCAGTGGCAGGCGCCAGAAAAATTCAGTGCTCATGGGTGCTCCTGATTCGGTCGTGCGAGGTGCGAGGGACCTGATGGGGGGATGTGTGCAACGGGCATGCCATGGGGCGTTGGGCCCACGTGGGCTTGGGTTGGCGGGGGATTGGGGAGAGGGGGTGCTGCTGGAGCAGCAGTGGGGCAGCAGTGGGTGTTGGGGGTGAAGCAGTGGCTTGTTTTTGGGGTGGGAGTACATATCCGTTTTTTGGGTGATGGCTGCTTATGGTTCCGCCCTTACGGCGGGTCACTTTGGGAAAAGCCCCAAAGTAACCAAAGGGCTCTTGCCCCAACACTCGGCACCTCGCCTAGGCTCGGTGTGCCCGTAATCCGGC
>NZ_JACAOY010000032.1 GCF_013385985.1 Pseudomonas sp. B6002
AGCGACCACCAGAAAACCTCGCGCAATTCGATGCTCAATTACAACCTGCCCTTTGGCTGGTGGAACCTCAATTACACCTACAGCGAGTCCGAGTACCGCTCCCTGGCCCAGGCCAGCAACTTCAACTTCAAGCAATCGGGCGACAGCCAGAACCACCAGTTGCGCCTGGAACGGGTGATCCACCGCGACTCGCTGAGCAAGACCTCTTTGAGCACCGGCGTAGCTTACCTGCGCACCAACAACTTCATCGAAGACAGCAAGCTGGCCCTGAGCAGCAACCGCTTGAGCGAAGCGCAGTTCGGCATCAACCATGGCCGACGCATTGGCGGCTCATTCCTCAACATCGACCTGGGCATGCAGGACGGCATCGGCGCGTTCGACGCCCAGGCCAATCACAACCCGCGCCCGGGCCAGCCGGATGCGCGCTACCGCAAATACACCGCGACGGTGAGTTACTTGTACCCGTTCAAATTGTGGGGCGAGTCGCTCAGTTTCAGCAGCCTGATGACCGGCCAGCGCAGCGAAGACGTGCTCTTCAGCCC
>NZ_JACAOY010000033.1 GCF_013385985.1 Pseudomonas sp. B6002
GCCCGCTGGTCAACGAGACCGAATTCCGTGAAACCTTGCGCCGTGCGCTGAAAACCCACTTGCCGGATTACATGGTGCCCGCGCACTTCATGTTCCTGGCGCAGATGCCGCTGACCCCCAACGGCAAACTTGATCGCAAAGGCCTGCCGCAACCGGACGCCGCGCAGTCACAGGGCGTGTGGGTTGAGCCGGTGACTGCGTTGCAACAACAAGTGGCCGCGATCTGGGCCGAGGTGCTGGGTGCCGAGCGCATCGGCTTGACTGATCATTTCTTTGAGCTGGGCGGGCATTCGCTGCTGGCCATGCAGGTGATCTCGCGCGTGCGCCAATTGCTGGCCCGCGAAATTGCCCTGCGCACGTTGTTCGAACAGCCGCAGTTGGAAGGTTTTGTGTTGGCCTTGCAGGCCCTGCAAACCGATGACGCGCCGTTGGCCCCAGCCATGCTGGCGGTGGAGCGGGGCCAGCCACTGGCCTTGTCTTACGCCCAGGAGCGCCAATGGTTCCTCTGGCAGTTGGAGCCCGACAGCGCGGCGTACCACGTGCCCAACGCCCTGCGCCTGATCGGGCACTTGGATCGCAATGCCTTGCAGCGTAGCTTCGACAGCCTGCTGGCCCGTCATGAAACCCTGCGCACGGTATTTGTCAGCGAAGGCGAGCGCACCTTGCAGCGCATAGTGCCGGCCGCCACGCTGGTGATCGACAGCGGCGTGCTCGACAACCCGAGCCCGGAACAGGTGCAGGCACGGGTGGAGGCGGAAATTGCCCGCCCGTTCGACCTGCGCCAGGGCCCGCTGCTGCGCGTCACGCTGTTGCAACTCAGTGAGCAGGAGCACGTGCTGGTACTGGTGCAGCACCATATCGTCTCGGACGGTTGGTCGATGCAAGTGATGGTCGATGAACTGGTGCAGTTGTACGCCGGTTACAGCCAGGGCCGCGAGGTTCAGTTGCCCGACATGCCTTTGCAGTACGCCGACTACGCCCTGTGGCAACGTGCCTGGATGGACGCCGGTGAACAACAGCGGCAGCTGGGTTATTGGCGCGAACTGCTGGGGGCTGAACAACCGGTGCTGGAACTGCCGCTGGACCATCCGCGTCCGGCCGTGCAGAGCTACCGGGGTGCGCAACTGGAAGTCGCATTGGACGCAGGCGTGGTCGCTGGCCTGAAGGCGCTGGCGCAACGCGAGGGCGTGACCTTGTTCATGCTGCTGTTGGCGTCGTTCCAGACCTTGCTGCACCGCTACAGTGGGCAGGCGGACGTTCGCGTCGGCGTACCGATTGCCAACCGCAACCGGGTCGAGACCGAGCGCCTGATCGGCTTCTTCGTCAACACCCAGATACTCAAGGCCGATCTCGACGGCCAGATGACCTTCGCCCAGGTACTGCAACAGACCAAGCGCCGCGCCTTGGAAGCCCAAGCGCACCAGGACCTGCCGTTCGAGCAGTTGGTCGAAGCGTTGCAACCGGAGCGCAGCCTGAGCCACAACCCGCTGTTCCAGGTGATGTTCAACCACCAGTCCGAGTTGCGTGCCTCCCAGGGTGAGCAATTGCCGGGCCTGCGCCTGGAAGGGCTGGAGTCCGACAGTCATCCGGCGCATTTCGACCTGAGCCTGGACACCCAGGCCTCGGCCGACGGCCTGTGGGCCACCTTGACCTACGCCACCGACCTGTTCAGCGCGGCCACCATCGGGCGCATGGCGCAGCACTGGCAGAACCTGTTGCAGGCGGTGGCCGCCGATGCCCGTCAACGTGTCAGCGAGTTGCCATTGCTGGCGGGTATCGAGCAGCAACCGTGGAACAACGGCGGCGCAGCGTTCCAAAGCCCGCTCGGTGTTCATGGGTTGTTTGAAGTGCAAGCGCAACGACGTCCTGACGCCATTGCGCTGTGCCTCGACGAACAATCGCTGACCTATGCCGAGTTGAACCGCCAGGCCAACAGGTTGGCCCGTTACCTGATCAAGCAGGGCGTTGGCCCCGAGGTATTGGTGGGCGTTGCGGTAGAGCGCTCGTTTGCCATGGTGATCAGCCTGCTGGCGGTGCTCAAGGCCGGTGGCGCCTACGTGCCGCTGGACCCGCAGTACCCGCGTGAACGCCTGCTGCATATGTTGGAAGACAGCGGCGTCAGCCTGGTGCTCACCCAGTCCCATGTGCCGATGTCGCTGCCTGAAGGGATGCCTGGCCTTGCGCTGGATCTGGCAGCGGGCGAGCTGGCTCTGTGTGCTGACCAGAACCCTCAGGTGCGGGTTGACGCGCAGAGTCTTGCCTATGTGATCTACACCTCCGGTTCCACCGGCAAGCCCAAGGGCGTGGCCATCAACCATGCGGCGCTCACCGAGTTCTCCAGCATCGCCGCCGGTTACTCACGCCTGACCCAGGACGACCGCGTCCTGCAATTTGCCACCCTGAACTTCGACGGCTTCGTCGAGCAGCTGTACCCGGCGCTGACCCACGGTGCCGCCGTGGTATTGCGCGGGGCCGAGCTGTGGGACAGCGGCCGCCTGTATGCCGAAATCATCCGCCAGGGCATCACCCTGGCCGACTTGCCCACCGCCTACTGGAACCTGTTCCTGCTCGATTGCCTGGCAGCCGGCCCACGTGCTTACGGCGCGCTGCGCCAGGTCCATATCGGCGGCGAAGCCATGCCGCTGGACGGCCCGGCGCAATGGATCAAGGCCGGGTTGGGCCATGTCCGTTTGCTCAACACCTACGGCCCGACCGAAGCCACGGTGGTCTCCAGCGTGCTCGACTGCACCAGCAGCGAAGAAACCATCGGCGCCACGGCCAGCCCGATTGGCCGCTCGTTGCCAGGGCGTGCGCTGTATGTGCTGGATCGCGACCTCAACCTGGCACCACTGGGTGCTGTGGGTGAGCTGTATATCGGCAGCCAGTGCGGCCTGGCCCGTGCCTACCTGAACCGGCCGCTGCTGACGGCCGAGCGCTTCGTGCCGGATCCGTTTGGCGGCGACCGCCTGTACCGCACCGGCGACCTGGCGCGGTACCGCGCCGATGGCGTGATTGAGTACGTCGGCCGTGTGGATCACCAGGTGAAAATCCGTGGTTTCCGTATCGAGCTGGGAGAAATCGAAGCGCTGTTGCTGGCTCAGAAAGGCGTGCGCGAAACCCTGGTCCTGGCTGCCGACAACCAACTGGTCGCCTACCTGGTGGCTGCCGAGCAGGACGCCGAGGCCTTGAAAGCCGTGCTGCGCGAGCAATTGCCGGACTACATGGTGCCGGCGCACCTGATCTTCCTGGAGCGCATGCCGCTCAACCCTAACGGCAAGCTGGACCGCCAGGCGCTGCCAAAACCGGATACCAGCCTGACGCAACAGGCGTGGGTTGAACCGGTGACCGAACTGGAGCAGCAAGTCGCTGCCATCTGGTCCGACATCCTCGGCGCCGAGCGCGTCGGCTTGACCGACCATTTCTTCGAGATGGGCGGGCACTCGTTGCTGGCGATGCAGGTGGTGTCGCGCTTGCGCAATCTGCTTGGGCGAGAGGTCGCATTGCGCAGCCTCTTCGAACAACCGCGCCTGCAAGGCTTCGTCGCGACTTTGTCGGCGGACGCCGGTGTCGCGTTGGCGCCACCTCTGTTACCTGTGGGTCGCGAGCAACCGTTGCCATTGTCGTATGCCCAGGAACGCCAGTGGTTCCTCTGGCAACTGGACCCCAACAGCGCCGCTTACCACGTGCCGGGTGCATTACGCCTCAAAGGCGCGTTGGACAGGGTCGCGTTGCAGCGCAGTTTCGATGCCTTGGTAGCGCGTCATGAAAGCCTGCGCACCCACCTGCGCCACGAGGGCGAGCGTGCCGTTCAGGTGATAGTGGCGGACGCGAGCGTGGACATCGTCACAGCCGACACTGATGAGGCTGCACTGAAGACGCAGGTAGAAGGCCTGATCGCCCGGCCGTTTGACCTGACCCAGGGGCCGCTGATGCGTGTCCACTTGCTGCGTATTGCCGAAGATGAGCATGTGCTGGTGCTGGTGCAACACCACATCATCTCCGACGGTGGCTCGATGCAGGTGCTGGTCGATGAGCTGGTGCAACTGTATGCCGCCTACAGCCAGGGGCAGACGCCACACTTGCCGGCCATGCCGATCCAATATGCCGATTACGCCGTATGGCAGCGCCAATGGATGGAGGGCGGCGAAAAGGCGCGCCAGCTCGATTACTGGCGTGCCCTGCTCGGCGGCGAACAGCCGGTGCTGGAGCTGCCGCTGGATCATCCACGGCCCACGCAACCCAGCCATCGCGGCGCGAGCATTGAGATAGCGGTGCCGCCCGCGCTGCTCAGCGCCCTGCGTGCGCAGGCCCAGCGTGAGGAGGTGACGTTGTTCATGCTGTTGCTGGCCTCGTTCCAGGCGTTGTTGCATCGCTACAGCGGCCAGCGGGACATCCGCGTGGGCGTGCCGATTGCCAACCGCAATCGGGTGGAGACCGAGCGTCTGATCGGTTTCTTCGTCAACACCCAGGTACTCAAGGCCGATATCGATGGGCACACCACCGTCGGCCAACTGCTGCAACAGGTCAAACGGCGAGCCCTGGACGCGCAGAGCCATCAGGATTTGCCTTTCGAACAGCTGGTGGAAGCCCTGCAACCCGAGCGCAACCTGGGGGTGAACCCACTGTTCCAGGTGTTGTTCAACCATCAAACCCAGGCGCCTGGGCAATATGACGGTCAACCCCTGCCAGGCTTGGCGGTCAGCGGCTTGGGCTGGGACAGCCAGACGGCGCAGTTCGACCTGAGCCTCAACACCCACGAGTCCGCCGAAGGGCTTGCAGCGTCACTGACCTATGCCACGGACCTGTTCGAGTCGGCGACACTGGCACGTCTGGCACAGCATTGGCTCAACCTGTTGCAGGGGATCGCCGGTGATGCGCAGCAACGTGTCGACCAGTTGCCGCTGCTGGACCTGCACGAGCGTGAGCTGGCGGTGCAGGGGTGGAACGCGACCGCGCGCAATTACCCACTTCAAAGTGCGGTGCACCATTGGATCGAAGACCAGGTGACGTTCACGCCGCAGGCGCCGGCGCTGGTGTTTGGCCAACACCAACTGAGCTACGAGCAGCTGAACCAGCGTGCCAATCGTCTGGCGCATCGCTTGATCGAGGCGGGTGTAGGCCCGGATGTGCTGGTGGGCGTGGCCGTCGAGCGTTCTATCGAAATGGTGGTCGGCTTGCTGGCCGTGCTCAAGGCGGGCGGCGCCTATGTGCCGCTGGACCCGGAATACCCCCGTGAACGCCTGGCCTACATGCTGCAGGACAGCGGTGTGAAACTGCTGCTGACCCAGGCCCACCTGTTGGCAGACTTGCCGATAACGCCGGGCGTGCAGCACCTGGTACTGGGCGAGTCGTGGTTTGAAGGGTACCCGGAACAGAACCCGGGCATCGTCCTGGACGGTGAGAACCTGGCCTATGTGATCTACACCTCGGGTTCCACCGGCCAGCCTAAAGGCGCGGGTAACCGGCATTCGGCGCTGATCAACCGGTTGTGCTGGATGCAGGAGGCGTATGCCCTGGACGCCAGCGATAGCGTGCTGCAAAAGACTCCGTTCAGTTTCGATGTGTCGGTGTGGGAATTCTTCTGGCCGCTGATGACCGGTGCACGCCTGGTCGTGGCAGCGCCGGGCGATCACCGTGATCCAGCCAGGCTGGTCGACTTGATCAACCAGGCGCAGGTCACCACGCTGCACTTTGTACCGTCGATGCTTCAGGCGTTCCTGCAGGATGCGGCAGTGTCCAGTTGCCACAGCTTGCAACGCATCGTGTGCAGCGGCGAAGCGCTGCCGGTGGACGCCCAGCATCAAGTCTTCGCCAAATTGCCGAACGCCCGGTTGTACAACCTTTATGGTCCTACCGAAGCGGCCATCGATGTCACCCATTGGACCTGCGTCGATGAGGGCCATGACACGGTGCCGATTGGTGAGCCGATCGCCAACCTGCGCACTCATGTGCTGGATGCCGGTCTGTCACCGGTCCCGGTCGGTGTGGCCGGTGAGTTGTATTTGGGCGGCGAAGGCCTGGCACGCAGTTACCACCGACGCCCGGGGCTGACTGCCGAGCGCTTTGTGCCGTGTCCGTTCCACAACGGCGCGCGGCTTTACCGCACCGGGGACCGGGTACGCCAACGGGCCGACGGTGTGATCGAATACCTCGGGCGCCTTGATCATCAGGTCAAGCTGCGTGGCCTTCGGATCGAGCTCGGTGAAATCGAGGCGCGCCTGCTGGAGCACCCTGCGGTGCGTGAAGCGACGGTGTTGGTGCTCGAAGGCAAGCACCTGGTGGGTTACCTGGTGCTGCAACAGGCTGGCGACGACTGGCGCGAGCGCTTGAATGCCTATCTGGGCAGCCATTTGCCGGACTACATGGTGCCGGCTCAATGGGTGGTCCTGGACCAGATGCCGCTCAGTCCCAATGGCAAGCTGGACCGCAAGGCCCTGCCCACACCCCATGCGTCGAGCCAAGGCTACGTGGCCCCGAGCAGCGAACTGCAACAGCGGATTGCGGCGGTGTGGGCGCAGGTGCTGAAGGTGGAACGCGTGGGGTTGCATGACAACTTTTTCGAGCTGGGCGGCCATTCGTTGTTGGTGCTGATGCTCAAGAACACGCTCAGCCAGGCCTGTGGTGTCACGCTTGCGGTCAACCAGTTGATGCTGCACCCCACGGTGGCGGGCCAGGCCCGGTGCATCGAGGGGGAGGGCGAGCGTTCGTTGATCGTCAGGCTCAATACGCAGACTGAAGGTACGCCGCTGTACCTGTTTCACCCCAGTTTCGGTTCGGTGCATTGCTACAAGGCCTTGGCCCTCGCGTTGCGTGAGCAGCGCCCGGTGATGGGGGTGGTCTGCCGAGCGCTGGTGGAGGAGGGGGGCGAGGTGCCAGCCTGGAGTGAGATGGTCGAGGATTACACCCAACAGTTGTTGGCCGCTCAGCCACACGGTGCGTTCCGCCTGGCGGGATGGTCACTCGGTGGCAACCTGGCCATGGAAGTGGCTTACCTTCTGGAGCAGGCTGGACGCACGGTGGAATCCGTCGGCTGGATCGATGCGCCACCGCCGGCCCGCTATACCGCCTTCTGGAACCAGGGTGCCCTGGTGGACGAGCGGGTCATCTCTGCGGCTGAGCGACGTGCCGAGCTGTTGGCGGTGATGTTCCCGGCGTTTGCGCAGCAGATCCAGGACGTTTGGCACAGCGCGCCCGGCAATGAGGATCAACAATGGCAACGCCTTTCCGACTGGGCCGACGCGACCTTGGGGGAGGGTTACCGTGCACTCAAGGACGAATTGCAGGAAGGCGGTGAAACCGAGCGTTCCTGGGCAATCAAGCAGGTGCTGGATGAGCGCTTGCAAGACACCGACTACCGTGCAATCAAGGCGCCGCTCCACTGTTGGTGGGCGGCGCGCAGTGAGGCGGGGTTGCATCAGGCGCTGATCGAAAGTGGCATGCGCGAGGTGATTGGCCAGGGTGGCATCCAGCGTTCAGTCGTGATCGACACCACCCACCACCGCATCGTCGACAACGCCGAGTTCATCAAAAGCTTCACCGCCTTGTAGTGAGCGAGCTTGCCTCGCGCCGGGCGCCCCCAAATACCGAGCCATGCGCTGTACGAGGTGCTGATTCGGAGGTTGGCTTGGGGGTTGCGGTGCCCTCGGCGCGGGGCAAGCCCGCTCACTACAACGGCCGGTTGGCGGGTTGCTTCGATCCAGAGGCGTCTGTGGTGGGTATTTGATAATGCTTCGGCTACAAAAAAGCCCCGTATCCTGCGATACGGGGCTTTTGTGTTTGCGCGGGTTTAGAAGTCGTAGCGGGTGGTGACCATCACGTTGCGCGGGTCGCCTGGGTAGGCCGAGTCATAGAAGCCGATGTTGGTGTAGTAGTGTTTGTCGAACAGATTGTTGACATTCAAGGTTGCCGACAGGTGATCGGTGACTTGATAACGCGTCATCAAGTCCACCAGCCAGTAGGGTTCCTGGGTGAACTTTTCAGAGCGACCACCCCCCGGGTAGCCCCAGTTGTTGACGGTCTGCCAGCCAGCGCTCTGCCAGCGGGCACCGCCGCCCACGGTCAGCCGGTCGAGGCTGCCCTTGAGTTTGTAGGTGGTATAGAAGCTGACCTGATCTTCCGGCTCCCAGGTCGCGACTTTTTTGCCGTCGTCATCGCGGGCGATCTTGTGGGTGTAGCCCGCCTGCAACTGCCAACCCTGGGCGAGTTCACCGGAGATCTCCGCTTCGTAGCCCTTGGTCTTGGTCTTGGTGCCGATATAGGAGTAGTCAACGCCCGGTTGCGAGTTCCACGCCGTGTCAGCCAGTGGACGGTTCTCTTCGTGCACTTCGAAGTAGGCGAGGCTGGAGTTCAGGCGGCCATCGAAAAACTCACCCTTGACGCCAAACTCGTAGTTCTTGCCTTCGTTGGGAGCCAGCATGGCGCGTGTACGGGTGCGGTATTGGGTTTGCGGCTGGAAGATTTCGGTGTAGCTGGCGTAGGCGGTGAAGTTGTCAGTGAAGTCATACGTCAGGCCGGCGTAGGGCACTACCTTGCCACTTTCCTGGGTGTCGCTGGTGCCGGTGACCTGATAGTTGGCGACACGCGAGCCGAGCAGCAGGTGCAGTTCGTCTGTCAGGCTGAAGCGGCCGGTGACGTAGGTGCCGGTCTGGCGCGTGGTTTCGTCATTGATCTTGGTAGCGGTCCACAGGGGCTCAATGGCTTGGCCGCGCCAATTGTAGAAGTCATAGGAGTTGTCGAAATAGGTGGTGGCGGTGTAGTCCTTGGCCTTCCATTTCGAGATGGACAGGGACTGGCCGATCACCAATTCATGTTCGCGACCAAACAGTTCGAACGGCCCCGAGGCGTACACGTCGAGGCTGTCACTGGTGGTGTCGCCCACGTATTTACGTGCGTAGATGGAACTGGCGGTAGCGGAATCCTGGGAAATGTAGCCCAGGGGGGCGTTGTAGCCATTGATCTGGTGGTTGTACTGACCCTTGGTAACCCAGCCGTTATCGAATGTGTGTTCCAGGGTGGCGAAAGCCGTGCGGCTGTATTGCTCCCATGAACCCCACTTCGGTCCATTGTTGAACGAGCGCGGCACGTCGAGCTTGTTGCCGGTGGCATCAAAAATGGTGCGGGTGCCGGTCCAGCTAGAGCCTTTGGGGTCGCTGTCCTGATAATCGGCGCCCAGGGTCAGCAGGGTATTTTCGTCCAGGTCAAATTCCAGGATGCCGTAGAGCACGCCGGTTTTGCGCGAGTAGTGATCGAGGAACGATTGTTTGTCTTGATACGCTGCCACTGCGCGGCCACGCACGTTGCCGGTTTCAGTCAACGGGCCACTGACATCGACTTGCGAGCGGTAGTTGTCCCAGGAGCCTGCGCCCAGTTCGATGCTGCTCTTGAACTCGGACGTGGGTTTTTTGCGGATCAAGTTGATGGTGCCGCCCGGGCCGCCGGCGCCGGTGAGAAGGCCGGTAGCGCCTTTGAGCACTTCGACCCGGTCATAGATCGCCATGTCGGTCAGGGTCTGGCCCGCCGAATATTGGGCGTCGCGCAATGTGGGGATCCCGTCGTACTGGAAGTTGACGATCGAGAAGCCGCGAGAATAGTAGTTGGTACGTTCAGTGTCGTAAGTCGAGACGGTAATGCCCGGGGTGTGGCGCATCACGTCGTCGATGGCGGTCAGGCCAAAATCATCCATCACCTGGCGGGTCACCACCGAGATCGATTGTGGTGTTTCTCGTGGTGTCAGCACCAGGCGTGTCGCGGTGGCGATGGTGCCCGGGGTGTAGGAACCGGTGCCTTCGGTCACGGTGCCCAATTGGTTGGCGGTAATTTGCGTGGCGCCCAGTTCCAGCCCTGAAGCGGCCGCGGCACTGATGGTGATCGCATTGCCTTGCAGGCTGTAGTGAATGCCGGTGCCCTTGAGCAGGGTGGCGATCGCCTGGTTCGGGTCCTGCTTGCCTTTGACCGCCGTGCTGTTCTTGCCCTCTACATCAGTCGGGCTGTACAGCACTTGCAGGTTGGTTTGCTGGCCGAACGCCTGCAGTGCCGTTCCCAGTGGCTGTGCAGGAATATCGAGCTCGATCTCCTGAGCTTGCACATAACCGGCTATAGGCAGCGAGACCGCAAGGGCCAGGGCGCTGGGCAACAGGTTGATGTTCAAGGCCCGTCGCATGGATAGCGCTTTGCTCAAGGGGCTCCGACCGAGTCGTACTGGCATGAATGCTTTCTCTTCTAGGTTTTAAGTGGGCAGATTATTAAGTGCTTATTGAGGCTGGTTCTCATTACCACTAGTGAGACGTTCCTACTTGGTAAAACCGGAAAAGAAATTTCAAGCCGGCTCCATTTCGTGCACCACCTGGCCTGCACTCAGGCGCACCAACTGGTCGGCGATGTCGAAATAACGGTCGTCGTGGCTGATGACGATGATGGTTTTACCCAGGCGCTTGAGGTCCGGCAGCAGCTCGGTATAGAAAATGCGGCGGAAGGCCGGGTCCTGGTCGGCAGCCCATTCGTCGAACACCAGCACCGGGCGTTCTTCGAGCCAGGCGTTGACCAGGGCCAGGCGCTTGCGTTGGCCGGTGGACAGGTCGGTGGTGCTGAATACGCCGTCCTTGACGCTGACCTTGTGCGCGATCTCCAGGCGTTCGAGGTACTTGGTCGCGCTGTCCAGCGACTGGGTGGCGCTGCCCTGCACCAGGTCATCGAACAGGTAATAGTCGGCGAACACGGTGGTGAACAACTGGCGATAGTCATCGCGCACCGGGTCGGTCACGGTTTCGCCGTTGAGGCGGATCTCCCCGGATTGCGGCTGATAGAGACCCAGCAGCAGCTTGATCAGGGTGGTCTTGCCGCAACCGTTCTCACCGACGATAAACACGATGTCGCCCTGCTTGATGCTCAGGTTGATCGGCCCCAGGTGGAACGGCTCGCTGCCTTCGACCGGCGGCGGGCTGTAGCGCACATTGTGCAGCTCCAGGCTTTGCACCAGAGGGTTGGGCGCTTCGGAGTTGTCCATCAGCAAATGGGGCTCGGGGGAAGAGAAGCGATCGGCCAGCTCGGTGATACGCCCGAACGCAATGCGCGCCTTGCCGATGATCGGCAGGTAACCCACCACGTGTTCCAGCGGGCCTTTCATATACAGCAGCACCAGTACGAAACCGGTGATCACCGCCGGGTCCGGGTTGGGGCTGTAGGCCTGCATCGCCAGGGCCAGGCCGATCACCACAAAGAACAGCATCGAGCCAAAGGTCTTGGCCACGATATAGATGTTGACCGAGCGCACCTGGATGTCGCTGATCTGGTCGGCGGTTTCCTGGATGCGGTGGGTGTTCATGCGATAGCGGCGTGGGCGGTGGATGCGCAGCTCCTTGGCGCCCGAAGCGATTGCCGAGTAGTAGCGTTGCAGTTCGTCCTCCAGGTCGCGGGCCTCGTCGAAACCGCGGATGCCCTTATGCCCCGCGATGAACTGCACGCTGCTGCCGATGACAATGGCCACGATCATCATCAGGAACATCGGCACCGAGAGGTACGCCAGGTAACCCAGGCAACCCAGGGTGACGGTGGTGGCGATGGCCAGCGGCGTGAACGCAAACGAGAAGTCGCTGATGGTGTCGACGTCGTGGGTCAGCACCGGGATCAGGCGGTGGGAGCGGTAGCGCTCGATCTGCTCGATCGGTGCCGACAGCACTTTTTCACCCAGTTCCTTGCGCAGCGCCGCGATGATGCGTTGGCCCACGTAGTTGGTGCCGATGTCGGACACGATCGAGCTGGTCAGGGCAAGCACACACAGGGCGGCAAAGGTCAGCACCACGCCCTGGGTCATGCCGGTGGAGGAGTGCAGGGCATTGTTGATGGTGGCCAGCAGAAACGTGATGGCCAGGCCGCCCGCCATGCCCAGGGCAACGGAGACCGTCACGATGGTACGAAAGGGTCTGAGCAATGCGAGCAGACCGTTGAAGGCGCCGCGCTTGGGGTCAGTCATAAATACATCCCGGAGAGTGAAAAATGGGGCTGGGCACACAGACCCTTACCCATGACAAACGAAGCGCCGGGGCGAGTATTTAGCGCGGTGTGCCAAGTGGTGGCGGTGGCGGATAAATCCACGGGGGGCTGGTTCGTTCTTGTTCTGTAGGCGCACGTGCATCAAGGCCGTGCGCAGTCCATCCAGCGAGAGCGAAACAATGACGAAAAAGAACCTGGTGTATGTCTGGTCCCTGAGAAATGCCGCCGCCGACAAGGCCGGGCAGCCAGTGGCCTACAAGGACCACGAGCGCTACATGAAGTCGGTGCTGGAGTTTCTGGTGGGGTCGCTCAACGACACGCCGCTGGGCCAGGCCTACAACCTGGTGGGTGTGGTCTACGACGATGACGAACAGAACCCGCGCGACCAGCAGTTGGTCAAGGACTATGGCTTCGCCTACCAGCAGGGCCGCCAGTGGCTGTACCCCGCCGACCTTCGCGTGCAGGGCAACCTGGTCAACGACCTCCTGTTGAGCGTGCCGTCCACCTACCGCCGCTTGCCGCGTGGCAGCGCCGAGCATATCGCCGGCAAACAGGATTTCGAACGTCGCCTGTACGACACCCTGGTGGAGTTGAAGGCCGACATCGTGGTGCTGGATGGCTTGCTGGTGATCCTCGACGAGCTGGTACGCCCGGGCGCGCCGTTTGCGCGACGCATCATGAACATCCACCCGGGCATCACCCGTATCGAATCGCCTTACGAGCGTCGCGGCGCGTACGCCACCTGGAACGCTTTGTACGGCGCACGTGGCCAGGCGGTGGTGGACTGGGCCACCAAGGAAACCAAACCGTGCGAACCGCTATACCTCACCGGCGCCTCGTTCCACTACGTGGACAACGGCATCGACTCCGGCGAAGTGTTCCACGACGTGCTGAAAACCGAGATTTCCCCGGAAGACACCATCCTCGAACTGCGCTGGAACAACTTCAATAACAGCCTGTTCCCGGCGCTGCACGAAGGTTTGGAGCTACTCGCCAAACAGGCCTGAACAATCCCATCCCTGTAGGAGCCGGCTTGCCGGCGATGGCGTCAGTGAGATCGCCATCGCCGGCAAGCCGGCTCCTGCAGGGGGAGGTGTTTACAGTTCGCGCACTACCCGAAACCCGATCCAATCCCCCCGCGTCTGCGGGTAGATGTTGTTGCGGTTGCCCGAGCGCGAGAAGACCGGCGCCTCGCCCCAGTCGTTGCCACGGATGATGTAGAGCTCACAGTTCTGCTCCGTCCAGGCACTGCCATCGGTTGGCGCGCCGACATAATTCGCGTGGTAGCAGTCGGCAACCCGCTCATACACGTTGCCATGCATGTCGTACATGCCAAACGCGTTCGGCGGGTAGCTGCCCACGGGGGATGAGTAGCTATAGCCGTCCGCCGGCCCATAGGTGTTGGCGTGTTCGGCGATGCTGTAGCCCTTGCCCGCATCAAACGGGAAGGGGAACGGCCCCTTGGTGCCTGCGCGTGCGGCGTATTCACGCTGGGCTTCGCTGACCATCTGGTACTTTTGGCCGGTCTTTTTCGACAGCCAGGCCACGTAGTTCTTTATGTCGTCCATGTCCATGCACACCGCCGGCTGACGTGGCCCCTGGGGGTAGCGCGGCTTGCTGGCGATGCATTCGCGGCCCGGGCGCGTGTCGCCATCGGCGATCTTGACCCCGGTCTGGCGCACATAGCTGTCCCATTCGCCCGCAGTGACGTGGAAGCGGCTCATGGCAAACGGCTTGGCGAAGGTCACTTCGTGCATCGGGCCTTCGTCGGGCTCGCGGCCGACTTCGTCTTCCGGGGTGCCCATGGTGAAGGTGCCGGCAGGCAGCACCACCATTTCCGGGCAGTCCTTGCAGTCCTTGAACACTTTGCCTGGCTGCGGGGTGGCGGCCTGGGCCAGGCCGGGCAACAGCGCGCCACACAAGGCGGTCAGCGCCAGGGCCGTGAGGGGTTTGAGTCGGGATGGAATCATGTGGGCATCTCGTTCAAAGGGAAGGGGAGGTCACAACACTTGGCTCAGCAAGGTCATGAAGCGCTGGATCTCATCCGAGTTGTTCAGCAGGCCGGGGGCGGTACGGATCACCGGGCCGACATCGCGACTCACGGCGTCGATCACCACGCGGTTTTTCATCATGTGCTCCACCACCGCGTCGCTGTCCTGGCCCTTGACCCGGAAGAACGTAAAGCCGGCCGATAACTCGGGGCTACGCGGGGTGACCAGCTCGATGTTCGGCCGCGCCAGCAACTCGCTCTTGAGTTCAGTGTTAAGTTCATGGATGCGTGCCTGCACCTGCGGCTTGCCCAGTTGCAGGTGCAGCTTGAAGGCCTCGTCCGCCGCCCAGCGATGCTCGAACGCGTGGTAGCCGCCCGGGGTCATGGTGGTGGCGAAGTTGGTGTCCTCGGAGAAGGTCGGCACCATCGGCGTGACGTATTTGTTCTCGCTGTCTCGGGCGCAGACCAGGCCGGTGCCGCGCGGGCCGAACATCCACTTGTGGGTGCCGGCAATAAAGAAGTCGCAGTGCATGTCCGGGAAATCGAGGTTTTCCACGCCAAAGCCATGCACGCCATCGACCACATAGAGGATGCGGTCCTTTTCGTCGCGATTGCGGTTGAGTGCCTGCACCAGCTTGCCGATCTCGCCGATCGGCAGCTTTACGCCGCTGCCGGACTGCACCCAGGTCATGCCCAGTACCCGCGTATTGGGGCGGATGCTGCGCTGGATAGTGCCCAGCACTTCATCGGCGGACATGTGTTGGGTGTCTTCGAACAGCGTGATCCGGCGCACCTGTGTGCCTTCCTTGGCCACACGAAAATCCAGCACGTTCTGGGTGGCGTAGTGCTCGTGAACCGTGGTGAGGATTTCCTGGTCGGGGCGCACTTTGATCCCGCCATAAATCATCGCCAGGCCTTCGGAGGTGCTGCCAGTGAGGGCGATCTGCGGCGGTTTGGCGTTCAGGTAGCGACCCGCCCATTCACGCACCTGGCCTTCGCGTTTCCAGGTTTCTTCCAGGCCCCAATCCATCGCCAGCCCAGGGTTGCGGTCGATTTGCAGGCGATAGCGCTCGATGGCCTCACGCACCGGCTTGGGATGCGAGGCCACCAGGAAGTTGGAGAAATGCAGGTAGCTCGGGTCCTGGTTGAACAGTTGCTTGAGCCCCGTCCATGGGGAGCTTGCTGCCAGGCTCGGCGCGGCGGCCAATGCCTGCGGGAGCAACGGCAGGCTGGCGGCGAATACGCCGGCCTGCTTGAGAAATGTACGGCGGTCGGTCATGGACTCACTTCATGGGTGATTAGCGATTGGCCAAGGGTTTGGCGGCTTTTTGTACCTGGTCCCACACCCGCAGGAAGTTGCCTCCCCACAGCTTGGCGATGTCCGCTTCGGAGTAGCCGCGCTGGATCAGTTCGGCGGTGACGTTGCGCACCTCGCCGACGTTCTCCCAGCCCTGTATGCCGCCGCCGTCGTTGAAGTCCGACGCGATGCCGACATGATCGATGCCGATCTTGCGCACGGTGTAGTCGATGGCATCGCCCCAGTCCTTGAGGGTGGCCTTGGGTTCCTCTTCCAGAATGCCGTACAGGCCCTGGGCATACTGGCCGAACTTCTGCTCCGGCCAGGCCGCGATGATTGCGTCGCCGGGCATCAGGGCCATGGCCAGGTTGGGCAGGGGAGGCAGGTCAAACCGTGCGCGCAGGGCATTGAGCTTGTCCTGGGTCGGCTGGCTCAGCGGGCGCAGGTAGGCCGGGAAGCCCACGACCTGCACCACGCCGCCGCTGTTCTTGATCAGTTGCAGTTCTTTGTCGCTGAGGTTGCGCGGAATATCCACCGACGCACGCGGCGCCGAGTGTGAGGCGATCATCGGTGTGCGGCTCAACTGCGCCACTTGCTCCAGCGCCTTGGTCGACATCTGCGACACATCAATGATCACGCCCAGGTCGTTCAGGCGGTGCACCGCTTGCTTGCCGATCTCCGACAGGCCTTCAAGGGCGTCGGTGGAGTCATTGAAGAACGGCAGCGGGCGCGACGAATCGGACCACGCGTTATTGCCGATATAGCTGAAGCCGAACATGCGCATGCCGCGCGCCGTCCACAGGTCCAGTTGGTTCAGGTCATTTCCCAACGGGTAGGCATTGAGCATGCTGATAAAGATCGCGAACTTGCCCTCGCCATGCAGGCGACGGAAATCGTCCGGCGTATAGGCAATGCCGACCTGGTTGGGGAAGTCGCGCACCATGCCGGAGATGATCTTGTAGCGCACCTCCTGCTCGTGGCGGGCCTCCTCGACAAAACCGTCGGTGGGCTTGTGCGGGGCGTTGGGGCCGTTCCAGATCTCCGGCCAGCCGAAGATCGTCAGGGCGGCGCCCGACAAGCGCCCGCGTGCCGCCTTGGCCAGGTCGAACTGACCGTTGCCGTCCTTGTCGGCCTCGTTGTCGGCGGTGCCGAAATCCAGGGGCACGGTGATGTGGCTGTCGAATGACAGCAGCCGGTCCTGCATTTCATTGGCCTGCTTGATCACCGCCAGCGGGTAGCCGGCATTGCCACGGAACCAGTGGTCCCAGGCCAGGAAGCCTGCGCCGGCACCGATGGCCAATGCCAGTGGCAGGCCGATGTACAGCGCCTTTTTCGAACGTGGTTTTGTCATTGCCATCTCAGTCAGTTGAGGCCTTTGCTATCAGGGAAGAACGAGCGATGGCGGGGGAAATTTAGGTGGCGGCGCCACGCCGGTAAATTTCCCGTGGCTGCAAACGTTCTAGCTCTGATTAAGCCGTTTCCTAAGGTAGACAATGACGATCTCTCGACGTGGGTTCATCGCAGGCCTGGCGCTGACCGGCGCTGCCGTGCCGGCGGCCCTTTATGCCCATCGCGAGCTGACGCGTGAAGAATTCCCGATCACCCCTGGCGAGGCCACGGTGGACCTGGCCGATACCGACGGCCAGCACCTGGCGAACACCCTGCGCGGCGTCTGGAGCCTGCGCCTGGAAGGGCATGACGCCGGGCTCAAGGGGCTGCCGTTGGAAGGCCTGGAGCTGCTGCTCGACATCGCCCCCCGTGGCCGTGGCCTGCGGGGCTACCTGGACACAGCCGCCAACCTGCGCGCCGAAGGCGAGCCGCGTTACCGCGTGCTGGGTGACCTGCTGACCGGCGACGGCGCCGTGCTGTATTGGCGGCTGATCGACCGTGACGCCGTCGGTGGCGTGCCGGCCTATGAATTCAAGATGACCCTCGACGAAGTCTGGAGCGGGTTTGGCAATGCCGGCAGCGGCACCCTCAGCGGGCAGATCCTCAACCTTGATCGCCCGTTGGCCTTGACCGAGCGTGACAACCGCTTCATCGCCCACAAACAGCTGTTCCCCGAAGCCCGCGAGCGAATCGGCCTAAATCCGACCCTGCTGGCCTGGCTGATCGCCCCCGAACATCGCCTGTTCCACCAGCTGTGGCACGCCACCCGCGACCAATGGCACAAGCTGTCCGAAGACAAACGGGAAGCCCTGCGCGGCATCGGCTGGCAGCCCGGGCCGCGCGGCCAGGAGCGCGACGCACGGGGCAAGCGCAAGGACCGCAACGGCTCGGGCATCGACTTCTTCTTCATGCACCGCCACATGCTCGGTACGGCGCGCTCCATGCAGGACCTGCCGTCGTGGCCGCAATTCCCTGAGCCCCAGCCGGCGCTGGAACGTGACCGCCTGGGCTTCGTGCGCTACTTCGACAACAGCGACGGCTTTGCCTTGCCGCCCACCTGGTCGGCGCCAAACGACGCGGACTACACACAATGGGTCAGCGATATCAAGGCCGCCGAGACCTACCACAGCAATTTCCAGGTGTGGGAATCCCAATACCGCGACCCGCGCTACCTGGCCAAGCTGACTCTGGGCCAGTTGGGGTCGGAGATGGAGCTGGGTCTGCACGACTGGTTGCACATGCGCTGGGCCTCCGTGCCCCGTGACCCGTCCAACGGCGGCCCGGTGCCGTTTGCCCGCGACCCCGCCGACTTTGCCGCCCGCTGGTACGCGGCCGAGAACGACTTCCTCGGCGACCCGTTTTCCTCCCATGTAAACCCGGTGTTCTGGCACTTCCACGGCTGGATCGACGACCGTGTCGAAGACTGGTTTCGTGCCCATGAGCGCTTCAACCCGGGCGAGGTCAGCCGGCTGGAAGTCAACGGCGTGGCCTGGTTCGCCCCGGGCCGTTGGGTGGAAGTGGCAGACCCCTGGCTGGGCCCGGACACCCACGGCTGCAGCACCACGCCCGGGTTGCAGGTGGGCAAGTCGATGGAGATGGACCCGGAGGTCATGAAGCTGGCTCTGCGCATTACCTTTGGTGCGGATGAAGACGTGCTCAAGGGCTTGTTCAAGCGCGTGCCGAAACGGCCGTGGTATGCACGCAACTTGAAGCTCAAGTGAGCCTTCGATCGCTCTCACGCTTCATCGTGGGGGCGCTCAAAAAAACCTGAATTTAAATTGAACCCGCTCTGATCCGCGCTTGTCCCCGCTTCCCATGTCACCCCCCGCGCTGCAAATCCCTTAATTTCCCAACCCTGTCGGAAGCCCCTCCAGGCCCCCGGCTGCGCCCGCATTTTTTACCGGGCAACCAGCACACCCCGATCCAAGCGGCAGCTGAAAACGGACTTTCTCCTCAACCGTGACTTATCAGGCAGGTTACCCCCATGCAGTTCAGCGAATTATTGGCAGCGATTTCCACCCATGCGATCCGTCTGCAAACTGAAGAAGGCGACCTGATCATCCTCGGCGATGACGAAGCACTGGATGACGCCCTGTGGGATCAACTGATCGCCCACAAACCCCAGCTGCTGGCACTGGTTGCCGAACATGGCGGTGACTGGTTGAGCCCGGCCTACCGCATCACGCCGGACATGCTGGCGCTGGTCAACCTCGACCAGCCGGCGATCGACCGGATCGTGGCTGCCATCCCCGGTGGCGCAGCGAATGTGCAGGATGTGTACCCCTTGGCGCCGCTGCAAGAGGGCATGCTCTATCACCATTTGTCTGCCGACCAGGGCGACCCCTACGTGCTGCACGCGCAGTTCGTGTTCGACAGCCGCGCGCGCCTGCAGCATTTTGCCCAGGCGCTGCAATGGGTGATCGACCGCCACGACATCCTGCGCACGTCCATGGTGTGGGAGCGCCTCGACGAGCCGCTGCAAGTGGTGTGGCGCAAGGCGCCGCTGGTCTGTGAAGAGGTACCGTTGAGCGGTGGCGACATCCTCGCCCAATTGCTCGCCCGCTATGACGCACGCACGTTCCGCATGGACCTGGGCCAGGCGCCGCTGCTGCGCCTGGTGTTCGCCGACGACCCGGCAAACCAGCGGGTGGTGGCGATGCTGCTGTTCCACCACACCATCCTCGATCACACCGCCCTGGACGTGGTGCGCCATGAAATCCAGCTGTACCTGGCCGGCGAGCAGGCCCAGGCCGGTGAGCCGGTGCCGTTTCGCAGCTACATCGCCCAGGTGCGCCACGGCGTCAGCGAGCAGGCGCACGAGGCGTTTTTCCGCGACATGCTGGCCGACATCGACGAGCCGACACTGCCCTTCGGTCTGCAAGACGTGCAGGGCGATGGCCAGGGCATCGACGAAGCGCGCCTGCCCGTCGACAGCACGTTGAGCCGCCGCTTGCGCCAGCTGGCGCGGCCACTGGGGGTGAGCGTGGCGAGCATGATGCATCTGGGCCTGGCGCGGGTGTTGGGCGTGGTGTCCGGTCGCGAGGCCGTTGTGTTCGGCACCGTGATGCTGGGGCGCATGGGCGCGGGCGAGGGCGGCGAACGCGCCCTGGGCATGTTCATCAACACCTTGCCGCTGCGCGCCGATGTGGGCGGGCAGGGCGTGCGTGCCGGGGTCAAGGCGATCCATGAGCGGCTCACCACCTTGCTGCATCACGAGCATGCATCCCTGGCCCTGGCCCAGCGTTGCAGCGGCGCGGCCGCGCCGACGCCGTTGTTCAGCGCCATCCTCAACTACCGGCACAGCGCGGCAACCGACATGGACGAGGTCATTGAGGTGGCCGAAGGTATCCAGGTGCTGGGCGCCGAAGAGCGCACCAACTACCCGTTGACGGTCAATGTCGATGACCTGGGTGAAGACTTCGCGTTGACCGTGATGGTGGACGCCGCCATCGGCGCGCAGCGCGTTGCGAGCTACCTGCACACGGCCCTGGAAAGCCTGGCCGATGCCCTGGAGCAGCGACCGGATTCGCCGCTCAGCGGCCTGAACATCCTGCCCGACACCGAACGCCATCACCTGCTGCACACCCTCAATCACAGCCCTGCGCACTACGCCGATACGGCCCTGATCCACCACCTCGTCGAGTCCCACGCCGCCGCCCAGCCCGAGGCCATTGCGCTGCGTTTCGACAACCAACGGCTTACCTACCGCCAGCTCAATGAGCGCGCCAACCAGGTCGCCCATCGCCTGCTGGCCCAGGGCATTCGCCCGGACGACCGTGTGGCGATCTGCGTCGAGCGCGGCCCGGAAATGATCATTGGCCTGCTGGGTATCCTCAAGGCTGGTGCCGGCTACGTGCCGATCGACCCGGCGTATCCGCTGGAACGCATCGCCTACACCCTGGCCGACAGCGCACCGCTGGCCGTACTGGTGCAAGCCAACACCCGCCACCTGGTCGGCGACCTGGCGCAGATCGACCTCAACGGCCTGCGTGGCGAATCCCTGGTCAACCCGCGTGTCAACGTCAGCCCGGCCAACCTGGCCTATGTGATCTACACCTCGGGCTCTACCGGCCAACCCAAGGGCGTGATGATCGAACACCGCCAAGTGGCGCGTCTGTTCACCGCCACCGCGCACTGGTTCGGCTTCAACAGCAACGACGTGTGGGCGCTGTTCCACTCCTTTGCCTTCGACTTCTCCGTGTGGGAGATCTGGGGCGCGTTGATGCACGGCGGCCAGTTGCTGATCGTGCCGCAACTGGTCAGCCGGTCACCGGACGAGTGCTACACGCTGCTGTGCGAGGCGGGCGTGAGCATCCTCAATCAGACGCCCAGCGCCTTCCGCCAATTGATCGCCGCCCAGGCCGACAGCCCCCAGGCCCACTCCTTGCGCCAGGTGATTTTCGGTGGCGAGGCCCTGGAGCCGGGCATGCTCAAACCGTGGTATGCCCGTGCGATCAACGCCGGCACGCAACTGGTGAACATGTACGGCATCACCGAAACCACCGTGCACGTAACTTACCGCGCCCTGGAGGCGGCGGACGCGCAGTTGGTGGGCGTCAGCCCGATTGGCGTGCGCATCCCCGACCTGCAACTGTACGTGCTGGATGAGCAGCGCGAGCCGCTGCCAGTGGGCGTGGTCGGCGAGTTGTACGTGGGCGGTGCCGGCGTGGCGCGGGGTTACCTCAACCGTGACGCGCTGAACGCCGAACGCTTCCTGGCCGACCCGGCCACCGGTTTGCGCATGTACAAGACTGGCGACCTGGGCCGCCTCAAGGCTGACGGCAGCGTCGAGTACCTGGGGCGTAATGACGACCAGGTGAAGATCCGTGGTTTCCGCATCGAACTGGGGGAAATCGAAGCGCGGCTGGCCACTGCGCCCGGCGTGCGCGACGCCGTGGTCGTGGCGCGCGAGGACGTGCCGGGGGACAAGCGCCTGGTGGCCTACGTGATTGCCGAGGGTGAGCTGAGTGTCGCCGCCTTGCGCGACCATCTGCTGCTGAGCCTGGCCGACTACATGGTGCCTGGCGCGTTCGTATTGCTGGACCAATTCCCCCTCACCACCAACGGCAAGCTCGACCGCAAGGCCTTGCCTGCACCTGATGCCGAGGCGCTGGTGCGGCGCGGTTATGCAGCGCCCCAGGGCGCAGTGGAAACCGCTATCGCGGGGCTCTGGCAAGAGCTGCTCACCCTTGACCGTGTTGGCCGCGACGACAATTTCTTCGAGCTGGGCGGGCATTCCCTGCTGGCAGTCAAGCTGATCGAACGCATGCGCCAGCTGGACCTGAGCGCCGATGTGCGCGTGCTCTTCGGCCAGCCCACCCTGGCGGCACTGGCGGCGGCAGTGGGCGGGCAGCAGGAGGTGGCGGTGCCGGCCAATCGGATTACCGCAACCAGCCAATGCATCACCCCCGACATGTTGCCCCTGGTGGCGCTGGAACAGCCTGCCATCGACCATATCCTCGCCAGCGTGCCCGGCGGCCTGGGCAATGTGCAGGACATCTACGGCCTGGCTCCCTTGCAGGCGGGCATTCTCTATCACCACCTGGCAACCACCGAAGGCGACCCCTACGTCTTGCAGGTGCAACTCAGCTTCGCCGACAAAGGTGCGGTGGACGCGTTCGCGCGGGCCTTGAACAGCGTGATCGAGCGCAATGACATCCTGCGCACCGGCATCCTCTGGGAAGGCCTGGATGAGCCGGTGCAAGTGGTGCTGCGCCACGCGCCGCTGGTGGTCGAGGGCATCGAGGTGGCGGGCGCTGATGCCCTGGCCACCCTGCAACAACGCTTCGACCCGCGCCATTACCGGCTGGACCTCACGCGCCCCTCGTTGATGCGCCTGGCCTATGCCGAGCAGCACGGCCATTTCGTCGGCATTCTGTTGCTGCACCACATCCTGCTCGACCACACCGCGTTGCAGGTGCTGGTGGAGGAAATGAGCGCCAGCCTGACAGGCAGCAGCGCGCACTTGCCCGACGCGGTGCAGTACCGCAACTACGTGGCGCAGGCGCGACTGGGCGTGAGCCAGGCGCAACACGAAGGGTTTTTCCGCGAGATGCTCGGCGACATCGACGAGCCGACCCTGGCCTTCGGCCTGCAGGATATCAATGGCGACGGCAGTGGCATCGTCGAGGCGCACTTGCCGCTGGAACCGGCATTGAGCCTGGGCCTGCGTGAACAGGCACGGCAGTTGGGCGTGAGCACCGCCAGCCTGGTGCACCTGGCCTGGGCGCAGGTACTGGCCCAGGTCTCCGGCCAGCAGGACGTGGTGTTCGGCACGGTGCTGCTGGGCCGCCTACAGGGCGGTGAGGGCGCCGACCGCGCCCTCGGCATGTTCATCAATACCTTGCCGCTGCGGGTCAGCCTCGGCACGCTTGGCGTGCAGGCCGGGGTGCGCGCCACCCACGCACGCCTGGCGCAGTTGCTCGGGCATGAGCATGCCTCGTTGTCCCTGGCCCAGCGTTGCAGTGGCGTGCCGGCGTCGCTGCCGCTGTTCAGCACACTGCTCAATTACCGCCACAGTGCCCCGGGCGAAGCACCGGGGGCCAGCCCGTTCGCGGCGTCCGGTATCGAAATCCTCAGCTCCGAAGAGCGCAGCAACTACCCGCTGGTGCTCAACGTCGATGACCTGGGCAGCGGCTTCGCCCTCACCGTGCAAGGGCTGGCCACGTTGGACGTGCAACGGGTGGGCGACTACATGCTCACCGCGCTGCGCCACCTGGTGATCGCGCTGCAACAGGCGCCTACCACGCCGTTGCAGGCTATCTCGATCCTGCCGCCCGCCGAGCGTCACCAACTGCTGGTGGACTTCAACGCCACCGCCCGCGACTACCCGGCGCAGCTTACCGTGCACCAGCTGTTCGAAGCCCAGGCGCTGGCCCGGCCCGAAGCGGTGGCCGCCGTGCATGGCCAGCTGTCCCTGAGTTACCGTGACCTCAACCGTCGTGCCAATCGCCTGGCTCATCACCTGATCGGCCAAGGCGTGCAGCCCGGCGAAAGCGTAGCGATCGGTTTGCCGCGCTCCCTCGACCTGCTGGTCTGCCAATTGGCGATCCTCAAGTGCGGCGCCGTGTACGTGCCGCTGGACGTCAACGCCCCCCTCGAGCGCCAGGCCTTTATCGTGCAGGACAGCGGCGCGCGCCGGGTGCTCAACACCTTGGCCGACTTGAACCTGGACGCGCAGTCCCCACGCAATCCCGAACTGCCCCAGTCGGCAGAAAGCGTGGCGTACATCCTCTACACCTCCGGCTCGACCGGCGCGCCCAAAGGCGTGCAGGTGCCGCATCGGGCCATCTCGCGCTTGGTGCTCAACAACGGCTACGCCGAGTTCAACGAGCGTGACCGCGTGGCCTTCGCCTCCAACCCGGCCTTCGACGCCAGCACCCTGGAAGTGTGGGCGCCACTGCTCAACGGCGGCTGCGTGGTGGTGGTCGAACACGCGGTGTTGCTGTCCCAGGCCGCGTTCGCGCAACTGTTGCAGGAGCAGTCCGTCAGCGTGTTGTGGATGACGGCGGGCCTGTTCCACCAATACGCCGATGCGCTGATGCCGCATTTGCGCCAACTGCGCTACCTGATCGTCGGCGGCGATGTGCTCGACCCGCTGGTGATCAGCCGCGTGCTCCAGCACGGCAAGCCCCAACACCTGCTCAACGGCTACGGGCCGACCGAAGCCACCACCTTTTCTACCACCCATGAAATCACCGCTGTGGGCGAGGGTGGCATTCCCATCGGCCGCCCGATCGCCAATGCCCAGGCCTATGTGCTCGATGCGCGCCAGCAGCCGCTGCCGCTGGGGGTGGTCGGCGAGCTGTACATCGGCGGTGCGGGCGTAGCCAAGGGCTACTTGAACCAGCCGCAACTGACCGCCGAAAAATTCATCGCCAACCCGTTCGGCGACGGCCTGCTGTACCGCACCGGCGACCTGGCCTGCTGGCAGGCGGACGGTACCTTGCTGTACCAGGGGCGCAATGACCTGCAGGTGAAGATTCGCGGTTTCCGCATCGAGCCCGGCGAAATCGAAGCGGCCCTGGCCGCTTTCCCGGGGGTGAACGACAGCGTGGTGCTGGTGCGTGAAGACGAACCTGGCGACAAGCGCCTGGTGGCGTACTACACCGCTGTCGCAGCTCTGGACATCGAAGCGCTGCGCAGCCACCTGCAAGGCCGCTTGCCCGACTACATGGTACCGTCGGCCTATGTGTGGCTGGAGCTATTGCCACTCACCGCCAACGGCAAGCTCGACCGCAAGGGCCTGCCGGTGCCGGATCAGAGCGCGCTGCTCAGCCGTGGCTATGAAGCGCCGGAAGGCGAGGTAGAAACCCTGCTGGCGCAGATCTGGCAGGACGTGCTCAAGCTTGAGCGGGTAGGGCGTCACGATCACTTCTTCGAGCTGGGCGGGCATTCGTTGCTGGCGGTCAGCCTGATCGAACGCATGCGCCAGGTCGGCTTGAGTGCCGATGTGCGCGTGCTGTTCAGCCAGCCGAGCCTGGCCACGCTGGCGGCAGCGGTGGGCAGCGGGCGCGAAGTGCGGGTGCCGGCCAATGGCATTCCTGCGGGCTGCACCCGGATTACGCCGGACATGCTGACCCTGGTGCAGCTCGACCAGGCGGCCATCGACCGAGTCGTCGCCAGCGTGCCGGGCGGCGCGGCAAACGTGCAGGACATCTACCCGCTGGCCCCATTGCAGGAAGGCATTCTGTATCACCACATCAGCGCCGAACACGGCGACCCGTACCTGCTGCAGTCGCGCATGGCCTTCGACAGCCTGGAGCGCCTGCACGGGTTCATGGGCGCGTTGCAACAGGTGGTTGCGCGGCACGACATCCTGCGCACCGGCGTGGTCTGGGAAGGTCTGGACAGCCCGGTGCAAGTGGTGTGGCGCGACGCCCAGTTGGTGGTGCAAGAAGTGGCGCTGGACCCGGCCGACGGCGGCATTATCGAACAACTGCATGCGCGTTTCGATGCACGTCATTACCGCCTTGATATCACCCAGGCGCCGTTGTTGCGCATGGTCTACGCCAAGGACCCGGCCAACGGGCGGGTGGCAGCGATCCTGCTGTTCCATCACCTGGCCCTGGACCACACCGCCATGGAAGTGGTCGGCCAGGAAATGCGCGCCTTCCTGTTCAACCAGGCGCAAGACTTGCCGGCGGCCGCGCCGTTTCGCAACTACGTGGCCCAGGCGCGCCTCGGCGTGAGCGTGGCCGAGCACGAGCAATTCTTCCGCGACATGCTGGCCGACATCGATGAGCCGACCTTGCCCTTTGGTGTGCAGGATGTGCAGGGCGACGGGCGTGATATCGAAGAAGCCGAGCTGGCGCTGGACGCCACGCTGGCCCAGCGGGTGCGCGAGCAGGCGCGGCTGGCAGGCGTCAGCGCGGCCAGCCTGATGCACCTGGCCTGGGCGCAGGTGCTGGGGCTGGTGTCTGGGCGTGATGAGGTGGTGTTCGGCACCGTGTTGATGGGCCGCATGCAGGCCGGCGAGGGCGCGGACCGGGCCCTGGGGATGTTCATCAACACCTTGCCATTGCGGGTCGACGTGGCGGCCGGCGCGGCCGTGGCGGTCAAGGCCACCCATGCACGCCTGACGGCCCTGCTCGGGCATGAGCACGCCTCCCTGGCACTCGCCCAGCGTTGCAGTGGCGTGGCGGCCGCGTTGCCGTTGTTCAGCACCTTGCTCAATTACCGTCACAGCAACCCGGGCGAAATGGCCCGCGATGGCCAGGGCATCTGGGAAGGCGTGCAGTTGCTCGGCGGTGAAGAGCGCAGCAACTACCCGCTGACCCTGAGTGTGGATGACCTGGGCACAGGGTTTGGCCTGACGGTGCTGGCCTTGCCGCAGATCGGTGCCAGGCGCCTGTGCGACTACATGCACAACGCGGTGGCGCAACTGGTGACCGCACTGGAAACCGCACCGGGCACTGCGCTCAATCAACTGGCCGTGCTGCCGGTGGCCGAGCGCGATACCCTGCTGCGCGACTTCAACACCACCGCCGCAGACTACCCGACGGGCCAGACCCTGCACGGCGCGTTTGAGGTGCAGGCCGAGCGCCAACCCCACGCCGTTGCCGTGGTGCAAGACGGCGAAGCGCTGAGCTATGCGCAACTCAACAGACGCGCCAACCAGCTGGCCCATCACCTGCTGACGCTCGGCGTGCAACCGGATGACCGCGTGGCGATCTGCTGCCGTCGTGGCCCGCAGATGCTGGTGGGCTTGCTGGCCATTCTCAAGGCCGGCGCCGGCTATGTGCCAATCGACCCGGCATACCCCGCCGAGCGCATCCGCTACCTGCTGCAAGACAGCGCCCCGGTAACGGTGCTGGCCGAAGTCAGTACCCAGGCATTGTTGGGATCGGTAGCCAGCGTGGACTTGCAGGATTCGAGTTGGCAGCAGCAACCCACCCACAACCCACACGTGCCTGCGCTGACCCCGGCGCACCTGGCCTACGTGATCTACACCTCCGGCTCCACCGGCCAGCCCAAGGGCGTGATGGTGGAACACCGCACCGTGGAAAACCTGGTGCACTGGCACTGCGAAGCCTTCGGCCTGGACCGTGCGAGCCACACCAGCAGCGTGGCCGGTTTCGGCTTTGATGCGATGGCCTGGGAGGTCTGGCCGGCGCTGTGCGTGGGCGCCACCCTGCACCTGCCGCCCGCCAGCGTCGGTAACGAGAACATCGACGAATTGCTGGCCTGGTGGCTGGCGCAGCCGCTGGACGTGAGCTTCCTGCCGACGCCGGTGGCCGAGTACGCCTTCAGCCAAAACCTGCAGCACTCGACCTTGCGCATCCTGCTGATCGGCGGCGATCGCCTGCGTCAGTTCAACCAGGAACGGCGCTTTGCCGTGATCAACAACTACGGCCCCACCGAAGCCACGGTGGTCGCCACCTCCGGGCGTGTGCGGGCCGGCCAGGGCTTGCACATCGGCCGGCCGGTCGCCAATGGCTATGTCTACGTTCTGGATGCGCAACAGCGCCCGGTGCCGGTGGGCGTGGCCGGTGAGTTGTACGTGGGCGGCAGCGGCGTGGCGCGGGGTTACCTGAACCGCGCAGACCTGACGGCCGAACGCTTCCTGCAAGACCCGTTCAACCCGGGGCGCATGTACCGCACCGGCGACCTGGTGCGCTGGTTGCCCGACGGCAATCTTGAGTACCTGGGGCGTAACGATGACCAGGTCAAGTTGCGCGGTGTGCGGGTGGAGCTGGGCGAAATCGAAAGCCGCCTGGCCGCCCTGGACGGTGTCGGCGAAGCGGTGGTGCTGGTGCGCGACGGCCGCTTGGTGGCGTGGTTCACCGAGCAACGGCCGCTGGCGATTGAAGGCTTGCGCGAGCAACTGCAAGCCGTGTTGCCCGACGCCTTGGTGCCGGTGGCGTATGTGAAACTCGACGCGCTGCCCCTGACCGCTAACGGTAAGCTGGACCGCAAGGCCCTGCCCGAACCCGATCAAGCCGCTTTGCTCAGCCGCGACTACGAGGCGCCCCAGGGCGAGGTTGAAACCACCCTGGCGCGGATCTGGGCCGAGGTGTTGCAGGTGGAGCAGGTCGGTCGGCACGACCATTTCTTCGAACTCGGCGGGCATTCCTTGCTTGCGGTCAGCCTGATCGAACGCATGCGTCAGGTGGGCCTCAGCGCCGATGTGCGCGTGCTGTTCAGCCAGCCGACCCTGGCCGCACTGGCCGCCGCTGTGGGCAGTGGCCGTGAAGTACAGGTGCCGGCCAACCGAATTCCTGCGGGCTGCCAGCGCATCACGCCGGACCTGTTGCCGCTGGTGACGCTGGATCAGGCGACCCTCGACGACGTGGTCGCCCGTGTCCCGGGTGGCGCCGCGAATGTACAAGACATCTACCCGCTGGCGCCGTTGCAGGAAGGCATTCTTTATCACTACATCACCGCCGAAAGCGGCGACCCCTACCTGCTGCAATCGCACCTGGCCTTTGACAGCCTCGAGCGCCTGAACGCCTTCGCCCAGGCGCTGCAACAGGTGATCGACCGCCACGACATCCTGCGTACCGGTGTGGTCTGGGAAGGCCTGGCGCAACCGCTGCAAGTGGTGTGGCGCAGCGCGCAACTGAGCGTGGAGGAGCTGCACCTGCAAGGTGATGTGCTGGCGGGCCTGCATGAGCGGTTCGATGCACGGCGCTACCGGCTGGACATCAGCCAGGCGCCGCTGATCCGCCTGATGTACGCCAAAGACCCGGCCAATGCGCGGGTGGTGGTGGTGCTGCTGTATCACCATATCGCGCTGGACCACACCGCGTTCGACGTGGTGCTGCGCGAAATGCAGGGCCACTTGCTCGGCCAGCCGGCCCCGACGACAGCGCCGATGCCGTACCGCAACTACGTGGCCCAGGCGCGCCTGGGGATCAGCGAGCAGGAGCACGAGGCGTTCTTCCGCGGCATGCTCGGCGATATCGATGAACCGACCCTACCTTTTGGCTTGCAGGATGTGCGCGGCGACGGCAACGCGATCACCGAACACACCCTGCACCTGGACAGCGACCTCAACCGCCGCCTGCGTGCCCAGGCCCGTCTGTTGGGCGTGAGCACCGCCAGCCTGTTCCACCTGGCCTGGGGCCAAGTGCTGGCGGCCACATCCGGCCGTCACAGCGTGGTGTTCGGCACCGTACTGGTGGGCCGTCTGCAAGGGGGCGAGGGCGCCGACCGTGCCCTCGGGGTGTTCATCAACACCTTGCCGCTGCGCCTGGATATCGACGCCCAAGGCGTTCGCGCCGCCGTGCGAGACACCCATGCACGGCTGAGTGCGCTGCTCGGTCATGAACACGCGTCCCTGGCCCTGGCCCAGCGTTGCAGCGGAGTGGCCGCCCCCGCGCCACTGTTCAGTTCGATGCTCAACTATCGCCATCGCGGCGCGGCGACCCGCTCGGTGGACGCGCAACAGGCATGGCAAGGCATGCAGACGCTGGTCAATGACGGGCGCACCAACTACCCGTTGACCCTGAACGTGGATGACCTGGGCGACGGCTTTGACGTGACGGCCTTGGCGCAACTCGACCCACAACGGGTCTGCGGTTACCTGCACGTGGCTCTGTGCGGCCTGGTCGAGGCCCTGGAGCAGGCGCCGCAGCAGGCGCTCAATCGCCTGCCGGTACTGGGCGAAGAAGAACGGCACAGGCTGCTGGTGACCTTCAACGCCACCGAGGTGAGTTACGACCTCGACCAGACCCTGCACGGCCTGTTCGAAGCCCAGGTACAGCGCACGCCGGATGCCATCGCCGTCAAGGCCGAAGACCAGCAGCTCACGTATCAACAACTGAACGAGTGCGCCAACCGCTTGGCCCATCACCTGCGCGAGCAGGGCGTGCAGCCGGATTCGCGGGTGGGCATCTGCCTCGAGCGCGGCCTGGATATGGTCATCGGCCTGTTCGCCATCCTCAAGGCCGGGGGCGGCTACGTGCCGCTGGACCCGGCGTACCCCCTCGACCGCATCGCCTACATGCTGCAAGACAGTGCGCCGGTGGTGGTGCTGGCCCAGGGCGCAACCCGGGGCCTGTTGGGCGAGGTGCCGGTGATCGACCTCGACCAACCAACCTGGCAGCACCAGCCCTTGAGCAACCCTGAGGTGCCGGGTCTGACGGCGCAGCACCAGGCTTACGTGATCTACACCTCCGGTTCCACCGGCCAGCCCAAGGGCGTGATCAACGAACACGCCGGGGTGGTCAACCGCTTGCTGTGGATGCAGGACGCCTATGGCCTCAAGGCCCATGACGCGGTACTGCAGAAAACCCCGTTCAGTTTCGACGTGTCGGTGTGGGAGTTCTTCTGGCCGCTGATGACCGGCGCACGCCTGGTGATGGCGCGTCCGGGCGGGCATAAGGAACCGGCCTACCTGTGCGAAGTGATCGCAGCGCAGCACATCACCACCTTGCACTTCGTACCGTCGATGCTCGATGTGTTCCTGGCCCACGGCGACGTCAGCCAGGCGGCCGGGCTGGTGCGCGTGATGTGCAGCGGCGAAGCCCTGCCGGGCAGCCTGGTGCGGCGCTTCAAGCAGCAACTGCCGCAGATCGGCCTGTACAACCTGTACGGCCCCACCGAAGCGGCGGTGGATGTGACCGCGTGGAATTGCGCGCGGCCGCAAGTGCCGGACAACACGCCGATCGGCAAGCCCATCGCCAACACCCGCATGTACCTGCTGGATGCGCAATTGCAACCGGTGCCCCTGGGCGTGGTCGGCGAGTTGTTCATTGGCGGCGTGCAAGTGGCGCGCGGTTACCTCAACCGCCCGGACCTTACCGCCGAACGTTTCCTCAAGGACCCGTTCAGCGACGGCCGGATGTACCGCACCGGTGACGTCGGCCGCTACCTGCCCGACGGCAACATTGAATACCTGGGGCGCAATGACGACCAAGTGAAGATCCGTGGCCTGCGCATCGAACTGGGGGAAATCCAGGCGCGCCTGCTCGACCATCCCCAGGTCAGCGAAGCCGCCGTGGTGGCCCGCGAAGACCGCCTGGTGGCCTATTACACCGGCGTGCCCACCGACATCGACAGCCTGCGCGCCCACCTGCTGCTGCACCTGCCGGATTTTATGGTGCCTGCGCTGTTCGTGCACCTGGAGGCGCTGCCCCTGAGCCCCAACGGCAAGCTCGACCGCAAGGCCCTGCCGGCCCCGGGCATGGCAGCGCTGAGCGTGCGCGAGTACGCCGCACCGCAAGGCGAAACCGAAACCCTGTTGGCGCGGCTGTGGGCCGAACTGCTGGGCGTGGAGCGGGTGGGGCGGCATGACAATTTCTTCGAACTGGGCGGGCATTCGCTGCTCGCCGTGAGCTTGATCGGGCGCTTGCGCCAGGAAGGCATGGAAGCCGATGTGCGGGCGTTGTTCGAACAGCCGACCCTGGCTGGCTACGCCGCCATAACCGAACGAATGGAGATCGTCCTGTGAGCATTCTCGAACTGCTGGCGACGCTGAAGAGCAAAGACATCCAACTGGCGCTCAAGGGCGAACAGTTGGCGGTGCAAGGCAATAAACAGGCGCTGAGTGACCCGGCCATCATGGCCGCGTTGCGCGAGCACAAACCGGGGTTGATCGAGCTGATCAAGGCCGGCGACTACACTGCGACCAAGGCTGGTGAAGTCGAGGTGCCGGCCAATGGCATCGCGCCCGGCACCGAATACATCACCCCGGCCATGTTGACGTTGTCGACGTTGAGCCCGGAGGAGATCGAGCGCATCGTCGCGACGGTCGACGGCGGCGTGGCGAACATCCAGGACATCTACCCGCTGGCGCCGTTGCAGGAAGGCATTCTGTTTCACCACGTGAGTGCTGAACAGGGCGACCCGTATGTGATGCAGTCGCAGTTCTCGTTCGACAGCCTGGCGCGTTTCGAGGCGTTCGCCCAGGCCTTGCAGGCGGTGATGGATCGCCACGATATCCTGCGCACCGGGGTGGTGTGGGAAGGGCTGCAAGAACCGTCGCAAGTGGTGTGGCGCCGGGCGCAGTTGCCGATCCAGGCCCTGGTGCTGGACCCGGCCGACGGCGACATCGCCGCGCAACTGCATGCATTGTTTGATGCCCGCCACTACCGGCTGGACGTGACCCAGGCGCCGTTGCTGCGCCTGGTGCGTGCCGACGACCCGACCAATCAGCGCATCGTCGCAACCTTGCTGTTCCACCATATGGCGCTGGACCACAGCGCGCTGGAAGTGGTGTGCCATGAACTGCAGGCGTGCCTGTTGGGGCAGGGCGCGGCGCTGGGCCAGGCGGTGCCGTTTCGCAACTATGTGGCGCAGGCGCGGCTGGGGATCAGCGAGCAGGAGCACGAAAGTTTCTTCCGCCAGATGCTCGGCGATATCAGCGAACCGACCTTGCCGTTTGGCTTGCAGGATGTGCAGGGCGATGCCCGTGGCATTACCGAGGTCAACCTGCCGCTGCCTGCGCCGCTGGCCCAGCGTTTGCGTACTCAGGCCCGGCAGTTAGGCGTGAGCGCGGCGAGCCTGTTTCATATGGGCTGGGCGCAAGTGCTGGGGGCGTTGGCCGGCAAGCAGCAGGTGGTGTTCGGCACCGTGTTGATGGGGCGCATGCAAGGCAGCCATGACACCGAGCGGGCCCTGGGGATTTTCATCAACACCTTGCCGTTTCGCGTGGACGTGGACGCCACCGACGTGCGTGCCGGGGTCAAGGCCACCCACGCGCGGCTGACCACCTTGCTGCGCCATGAACACGCGGCCCTGGCGCTGGCCCAGCGCTGCAGTGGGGTGGTGGCGCCGACGCCGCTGTTCAGTGCCTTGCTCAACTACCGCCACAGTGCGCCGGCCGCCAGCGCCAACGCCGCATCGGCCTGGCAGGGCATTGCCGCCCTGAGTGCCGAAGAACGCACCAACTACCCGCTGACCTTGAGCGTGGATGACCTGGGCGAAGGGTTTGGCTTGAGCCTGCTCGCCAGCACGGCCGTGGACCCGCAGCGCGTGTGTGCCTACCTGCACACCGCGCTGGAGAACCTGGTGGCGGCACTGGAACAGGCCCCCCACACCGCCCTGAACCAGGTGGCTGTAGTGCCCGCCGCCGAACAGCAATTGCTGCTCGAACAGTTCAACGCGACCCACGCCGACTTCCCCCAGGGCACCACCTTGCACGGGCGCATCGAAGCCCAGGCGGCCCGGACGCCCGAGGCCATTGCGGCCGTGCATCAAGGCCGCCAACTGACCTACGCCGAGCTGAATCAGCAGGCCAACCTGCTGGCCCACCACCTGCTGGCACTGGGTGTGAAGCCCGATGACCGCGTGGCTATCGTCGCCCGCCGTGGGCTGGACACCCTGGCCGGGTTGCTGGCAATCCTCAAGGCCGGTGGCTGCTACGTGCCGGTGGACCCGTCCCACCCGGCCGAACGCTTGAACTACCTGCTGACCGACAGTGCCCCGGTGGCGGTGTTGACCCAGCAGGCCCTGCTTGATCGCCTGCCGGCCCTGGAAGTGCCGGTGATCAACCTCGACCGCTACACCTGGCAGCACCATTCGGCGAGCAACCCCAAGGTGGCCGTCACCCCCTCACACCTGGCGTATGTGATCTACACCTCCGGTTCCACCGGCCTGCCCAAAGGGGTGATGGTGGAGCACCACACCGTGGCCAACCTGGTGGACTGGCATTGCACGGCGTTTGACCTGTGCGCCGGGCGCCACACCGCCAGCGTCGCCGGTTTCGGCTTTGATGCGATGGCCTGGGAAGTGTGGCCGGCGCTGTGCGTGGGTGCGACCTTGCACCTGCCGCCGGCCAGTGACGGCGCCGAAGACATCGATGCCCTGTTGGCCTGGTGGTGCGCGCAGCCTCTGGACGTGTGCTTCCTGCCGACGCCGGTGGCCGAGTACGCCTTCAGCCAGCAGATCGAACACCCCACGTTGCGCACCCTGTTGATCGGCGGCGACCGCTTGCGCCAGTTCGGCCGGGCGCAGCATTTCGAGCTGATCAACAACTACGGCCCCACCGAGGCCACGGTGGTCGCCACGTCCGGCAAGGTGGAGGCGGGCGGGGTGTTGCATATCGGCAAACCCATCGCCAATGCCACGGTGTACCTGTTGGATGAACAACTGCGCCCGGTGCCATTGGGCGTGGCGGGGGAGCTGTACGTGGGCGGCAAGGGCGTGGCCCGGGGTTACCTGAACCGCCCGGAACTCACCGCCGAACGCTTCCTCGATGACCCGTTCAACGGCGGGCGCATGTACCGCACCGGCGACCTGGCGCGCTGGTTGCCGGAGGGCAACCTTGAATACCTGGGGCGCAACGATGACCAGGTGAAGATCCGTGGCGTGCGCATCGAATTGGGGGAGATCGAAACCCAGCTCAACCAATTGGCCGGCATCCTTGAAGCGGTGGTGCTGGTGCGTGAAGAACGCCTGGTGGCTTACTTCACCGAGAACCCCCAGCTCGATCCGCTGGCGGTCGGCGAGATCCGCGCCCACTTGGTGGCGCACCTGCCGGACTACATGGTGCCGGTGGCCTACATGAAGCTGGACGCGTTGCCCCTCACCGCCAACGGCAAGCTCGACCGCAAGGCCTTGCCGGCGCCGGACCAGGCCGCCGTGTTCACCCGTGAATACGCCGCGCCCGAGGGCGAGATCGAAGGCGTACTGGCGAGTATCTGGAGCGACGTGCTGCAGGTTGAGCGCGTTGGGCGCCACGATCATTTCTTCGAACTGGGCGGGCATTCGCTGCTGGCCATGCGCATGGTCTCCCAGGTGCGCCAGCGCCTGGGGGTGGAGCTGCAACTGGGCGACCTGTTTGCCAACGCCGAACTGTGCGCGGTCGCCGAGGTGCTGGCCCAGGCCGGGCGCAGCACCTTGCCGGATATCTTGCCGGCCAACCGCGATGAAGACGTACCGCTGTCGTTCGCCCAGCAACGCCTGTGGTTCCTGGCGCTGATGGAAGGCGCCAACACCGCCTACAACATCCCCATCGGCCTGCGCCTGCGCGGGCAACTGCATGTGCAGGCCCTGCAACGGGCGCTGGCGCGCATTGTGGCGCGTCACGAAACCCTGCGCAGCCGCTTCGCCCAGCACGGTGACACGGCCCAGGTGCTGATCGTGCCGGCCGAAGACGTGCTGCCCCTCCAAGTGCAGGACCTGCGCCGCCACCCGCAGCCGCAACAGGCGCTGGACGCGTTGATCCATGGCGAAGCCTCGGCGCCCTTCGATCTGGAGCGTGGCCCGTTGCTGCGTGGGCGCCTGGTGGTGATGGCCGACGATCACCATGTGCTGTTGCTGACCTTGCACCACATCGTCTCCGATGGCTGGTCCATGGGCGTGCTCACCCGCGAGTTGATGGCGCTGTACCAGGCGTTCAGCCACGGCTTGCCGGACCCGCTGCCGGCCTTGCCGATCCAGTACGGTGACTTCGCCGTGTGGCAACGCCTGTGGCTCAGTGGCGAGGTGCTGCACCGCCAAAGCACTTATTGGCAGCAGGCCCTGGCCGGTGCGCCGGCCTTGCTCACGTTGCCCACCGACCGCCCGCGCCCGGCGCAGCAGGACTACGCCGGCAGCAGCGTCGACGTGCGCCTGGACGAGCGCCTTACGGCCGGGCTCAAGGCCTTGAGCCAACGCCACGGCACCACTTTGTACATGACCTTGATGACCGCCTGGGCAGCCTTGCTCGCGCGGTTGTCCGGCCAGTCGGACCTGGTGATCGGCTCGCCAGTGGCCAACCGCACCCGCAGTGAGGTGGAAGGGCTGATCGGCCTGTTCGTCAACACCCTGGCGGTGCGTATCGACACCTCGGGCGAGCTGAGCGTCGAGGCGTTGCTCGCGCGGGTCAAGGCGCAGACCCTGCAAGCCCAGGCCCATCAGGACCTGCCCTTCGAGCAGGTGGTGGAAATCACCCGGCCAGTACGTAGCCTGGCTCACAGCCCGTTGTTCCAGACCCTGCTGACCTGGCAGGACAGCAGCGCGCCCACACTGGCCCTGGGCGACCTGGCGCTGGAAGGGATTGTGGAGAACAGTCACTTTGCCAAGTTCGACCTGTCGCTGAACCTCGGCGAAGTGCAGGGCAGCATTCTCGGCGCGCTGGAGTATGCGGTGGCGCTGTTCGATGAAGCCACGGTGCAGCGTTATGTGGGGTACTTCATTCGCGTGTTGCAGGCCATGGTCGAGAACGATCAGGCGGTGCTGGAACACGTGCCTCTGGTGGGCGAGCGGGAACGTCAGCAGGTGTTGTTCGACTTCAACGCCACCGACGTCCCTTACAACCTCGACCAGACGCTGCACGGCCTGTTCGAAGCGCAAGTGGCGCGCACGCCGCAGGCGGTAGCACTCAAGGCCGGCGAGCAGACCTTGACCTATGCCGAACTGAACGCCCAGGCCAACCGGCTGGCTCACCACCTGCTGGCGCAGGGCGTGCACGCCGATTCGCGGGTGGCGATCTGCGTGGAACGCGGCCTGGAGATGGTCATCGGCCTGTACGCGATCCTCAAGGCCGGCGCCGCCTATGTGCCGTTGGACCCGGCCTATCCGCCGGAACGTATCGCCTACATGCTGCACGACAGCGCGCCCCAGGTGGTGCTGGCCCAAGGCAGCACGCGAGGCTTGCTCGGCGATGTGCCGGTGATCGACCTGGAGCAGCCGACCTGGCAGCACCTGTCCCTTGATAATCCGCACACCGAGGCCGTGAGTGCCTATGTGATCTACACCTCCGGCTCCACCGGGCAGCCCAAGGGGGTGATCAACGATCACGCCGGGGTGGTCAACCGCCTGCTATGGATGCAGGACGAATACGGGTTGACGGCCGACGACACGGTCTTGCAGAAAACCCCGTTCAGCTTTGACGTGTCGGTGTGGGAGTTCTTCTGGCCGTTGATGACCGGCGCGCGTTTGGTGATGGCTGCGCCGGGTGGGCACAAGGACCCGCAGTACCTGTGCCGGGTGATCGCGGCGGAGCAGGTCACCACCCTGCATTTCGTGCCGTCGATGCTCGACGTGTTCCTCGCCCATGGCGAGCTGAGCCAGGCCGCCGGGCTGGTGCGGGTGATCTGCAGCGGCGAAGCCTTGCCGGGCAGCCTGGTGCGGCGCTTCAAGCGGCAGCTGCCGGGCAGCCAACTGCACAACCTGTATGGCCCGACGGAAGCGGCGGTGGATGTCACCGCCTGGAACTGCGCGGGGCCGGTGACGCCGGACAACACCCCCATCGGCAAGCCGATTGCCAATACGCGCATGTACCTGCTGGACGCGCAGTTGCAGCCGGTGCCCCTGGGTGTGGTGGGCGAGCTGTTCATCGGTGGTGTGCAAGTGGCGCGGGGCTACCTGAACCGCCCGGAACTCACCGCCGAACGCTTCCTCAAGGACCCGTTCACCGAGGGCCGCCTGTACCGCACCGGTGACGTGGGCCGCTACCTGCCCGACGGCACCATCGAATACCTGGGGCGCAATGACGACCAGGTGAAGATCCGTGGCTTGCGCATCGAACTGGGGGAAATCCAGGCGCGGCTCACCGAGTACCCGGCGATCAACGAAGCCGCGGTCATCGCCCGCGAACAGCGCCTGGTGGCGTACTACACCGGTGAACACAGCGACATCGACGTCTTGCGTGCCCACCTGTTGCAGCACCTGCCGGAATTCATGGTGCCTGCGACCTTTGTTCACCTCGATGCACTGCCGTTGAGCCCCAACGGCAAGCTCGACCGCAAGGCACTGCCGGCACCGGGCCTGGAGTCGTTGGCTGTGCGCGAGTACGAGGCACCCCAGGGCGACACGGAAGTGGCCCTGGCGAGTGTGTGGGCCGAGTTGCTCAACGTGGAGCGCGTAGGCCGTCACGACAACTTCTTCGAGCTGGGCGGGCATTCGCTGCTGGCGGTCAGCCTGATGGGGCGCCTGCGTGGCCTGGGCTTGTCGGCGGACGTGAAAGTGCTGTTTGCACAGCCGACGTTAGCCGGTTTGGCGGCGGCAGTGGGCGGCAGCCGTGAAGTGGCAGTGCCCGCTAATCGAATTGGCGCCGGTTGCACGCATATCACCCCGGACCTTTTGCCGCTGATCACCCTGGAGCAAGCGGCCATCGACCACATCGTTGCGTGCATCCCCGGTGGCGCGGCGAATGTGCAGGATATCTACCCGCTGGCACCGTTGCAGGCAGGCATGCTCTATCACCATCGCGCGGTGCCCGAAGGCGATGCCTACCTGTTGCAGGCGCAATTTGCCTTCGACCATCACGAACGCCTGGAAGCATTCGCCATGGCCTTGCAGGCCGTGATCGAACGGCACGACATCCTGCGTTCGTCGTTCCACTGGGACGGCCTGGAAGAACCGGTACAAGTGGTATGGCGCGACGCGGCGCTGCGTGTTGAAACCGGGGCGTTGCCCCTGCGCCTGGACGTGGGCCAGGCCCCGTTGATGCGCCTGGTGTATGCCCAGGAACCCGGGCGGGTGGTCGCCACCTTGCTGTTCCATCACCTGGTGATGGACCACATCGCCCTGGAGATCCTGCAACACGACATGCAGGCGTTCCTGTTGGGCGATCAGGAAGGGCTGGGCGAAGCGGTGCCGTATCGCAACTATGTGGCCCAGACCCGCCTGGGGGGCGGTGACCATGAAGGGTTCTTCCGCGAGATGCTGGGCGACATCGACGAGCCGACCGAAGTCGAACCGCTGGGCGATGGCGCGCCTGCGCAGCTGGCGCTGGACCCGCAGTTGAGCCAGCGCTTGCGCAGCCAGGCCCGTGAGGCCGGCGTGAGCAGCGCCAGCCTGATGCACCTGGCGTGGGCCCATGTGCTGGGCAAAGTGTCCGGGCGTGAGCGGGTGGTGTTTGGCACGGTGATGCTCGGTCGCCTGCAAGGGGGCGAGGGCGCCGAACGGGCCATGGGGGTGTTCATCAACACCTTGCCGTTGCGCGTCGACCTGGGCGAGCGCCCGGTGCGTGAGGCGCTGCGGGCCACCCATGCGCGGCTGACGCAACTGCTCAGCCATGAACACGCGCCGCTGGCACTGGCCCAGCGTTGCAGTGGCGTGCCGGTGGGCACGCCGCTGTTCAGCGTGCTGTTCAATTACCGGCATAGCGCGCCGCAGGCCGGAGGTGTGGCCGAGGCGTGGCAGGGCATTCAAGTGCTCAAGGCCGAGGAACACACCAACTATGGCCTGTCGTTGAGCGTGGATGACCTCGGTGCAGGGTTCAGCCTCAAGGCCACGGGGCCGGGCGCGCGGCGTTTGTGCGAGTACTTGCAGGTGGCGCTGGAGCAGGTGGTGCAGGCCCTGGAGCAACGCAGCGAGATTGCCATCGGCCGCTTGCCCGTGCTGCCGGCGACCGAAGTTTTGCAACTGCAAGGTTTCAACGCCACGGCGCGGACCTTTCCCCGTGAACACACCGTGCAGCGCCTGTTCGAAGCCCAGGCCCAAGCTCGCCCGGGCGCTTTGGCCGTGCGTCATGGCGAGCAGACGCTGAGCTACGGTGAGTTGAACACTCGCGCCAATCATCTGGCTCATCATCTGTTGGGACTGGGCGTTCTGCCGGGCGACAACGTGGCGATCCTGTTGCCGCGCTCTGTCGACCTGCTGGTGAGCCAACTGGCCGTGCTCAAGTGCGCGGCGGCCTATGTGCCGCTGGACATCCATGCGCCAGCCGAACGCCAGGGGTTCATGCTGCAGGACAGCGGTGCGGCGTGGCTGTTGACCCGCAGCGATATGCCCGTCGGCTACCCGACCCGGCGCCTGGACCTGGACACCCTGGCCCTCGACCCGCAGCCCAGCCACAACCCGGACCTGTCGCAGTCCTCGGACAGTGTGGCGTACATCATGTACACCTCCGGTTCCACCGGGACCCCCAAGGGCGTGCTGGTACCGCACCGTGGCATCACGCGGCTGGTGATCAACAACGGCTATGCCGATTTCAACGCCGCCGACCGCGTGGCGTTCGCCTCCAACCCGGCGTTCGACGCCAGCACCATGGACGTGTGGGGACCGTTGCTCAATGGCGGCCAGGTGCAGGTGATCGACCACGCCACCTTGCTCGCCCCGGCGGCGTTCGGCGCGGCCCTGGAAGGCGCGACGGTGCTGTTCGTGACCACGGCGCTGTTCAACCAGTATGTGCAGATGATCCCCGACGCCCTGGCCGGGTTGCGCATCCTGCTGTGCGGCGGCGAGCGAGCGGACCCGGCGGCATTCCGCAGCCTGCTGGCGCGAGCCCCGGCGTTGCGCCTGGTGCATTGCTACGGGCCGACGGAAACCACCACTTACGCCACCACCCATGAAGTGCGCGCCATTGCCGTAGATGCGGAAAGCGTGCCGGTGGGCCGGCCGATTTCCAATACCCACATCCATGTGCTGGACGCGCACTTGCAGCCGGTGCCGCTGGGCGTGACGGGTGAAATCTGCATCGGCGGCGACGGCGTCGCCAGGGGCTATTTGAACCGTCCCGAGCTGACGGCCGAGAAGTTCGTAAGTGACCCGTTCAACCCGGGTGCCCTGATGTACCGCACCGGCGACCTGGGACGCTGGACGGCGGACGGCTTGCTCGAATGCATCGGGCGCAACGATGACCAGGTGAAGATTCGCGGTTTCCGCATTGAGCTGGGTGAGATCGAAGCGCGCCTCGCCACCTTCGCCGGCATCCGGGAGGTGGTGGTGTTGGCCCGTGAAGACAATCCCGGAGACAAGCGGCTGGTGGCCTATTTCACCTGGGCGGCAGAGGCGCTGGAGATCGACCGCGTGCGCGCCCATCTGCAAGGCCAGCTGCCGGACTACATGCTGCCTTCGGCCTATGTGCCGCTGGCGCAACTGCCGCTGACCGCCAACGGCAAAATCGACCGTAAAGCACTGCCTGTGCCGGCCATGGAAGCCCTGTGCAGCCGCGATTTCGAAGCACCGGCCGACGCACTGGAAGAGACCCTGGCGCAACGTTGGGCCGAGGTGCTGAAGGTGGAACACGTGGGCCGGCACGACAGCTTCTTCGAGCTGGGCGGGCATTCGTTGCTGGCGATCCGTCTGGTCAACCTGCTGGAAGAGGCCGGGTTGCCGGTGTCCCTGGCGGAGCTGTTCCAGCACGCGAGTGTGGCCGGCGTGGCGAACCTGTTGCGCCAACGCACGGGTGAGCCGGAGCGTGACCCCGCGGTGATCACCGTGCGCAGCAGCGGCGCGCAACCGCCGTTGTTCCTGGTGCATGAGTTCAGTGGCATGGACGTGTATTTCCCTGCCTTGGGCCAGCACCTGCCGGGGGATTACCCCATCTATGGCCTGCCGGGTGTGCCGCTGGGTGAAGCGCACCTGAACACCCTGGAAGGCCTGGCGGCGCGGATGGTCGGGCTGATCCGCAGCCTGCAACCCCACGGGCCGTATCGCGTGGCGGGCTGGTCGTTTGGTGGCGTGTTGGCCTATGAGGTCGCCATGCAACTGCTCGGGCTGGATGAGCCGGTGGCGTTCCTCGGTTTGATCGACAGCTACGTGCCGCGCATGACCGACCAGGGCAAGGCGCGCTGGAGCGGGCCCGAGGCCCTCAAGCGGCATTTGCTGTTGCAGTGCACGGCGTATTGGAAAGCACAGGGAGGTGCGAATGAACTGGAAAGCCTTGGGCAACTGGAGGCGAGCCTTGGACAGCTGGACTTTGCGGGCTTGCTGCAACGCTGTCGCGATCAAGGTTTGCTATACGCGCAAATGGCGGCGGCGTCGGACGCCGACCTCTTGAGCTTCATCGAGCGCGAAGTGGGGCATGGGCATGCGCTGGCGCACTACAGCCTGTTCCCATTGCCAATCCCGGTGCACCTGTTCAGCGCCGAGCAACGGCCGACCGAGCTGTCCCGTCGCAGCCAGTCCCTGGGCTGGAGCGAGGCGTTGGCACCGGGGCAGTTGCGCCAGGTGGAAGTGCCGGGCGATCACCAGAGCATGATGCAGGCGCCACATATCCAGGCCCTGGGCCGTGCGATGACCGACGCCTTGGCGGGTGCTGTGCCGATGGCGCATGCGGTGCATCAACCGTTGTTGCGTATCCAGGGTGGCCGGGCCGGGAATGCCCCCGTGTTCTGTGTGCCGGGGGCGGGGGACAGCGTCACCGGGTTCGTCGGGCTCGGCGAGGCCCTGGGGCGTGACTGGCCGTTGTACGGCCTGCAGCCGCGTGGCCTGGACGGTGAGGCGGTGCCCCACAGCCAGGTCGAAGCGGCGGCGCAGTGTTACCTGGCGGCGCTGGCGCACGAGTGCCCGCACGGGCCGGTGCACCTGGTGGGGCATTCGTTTGGTGGCTGGGTGGCGCTGGAAATGGCGCTGCGGTTGCAGGCGATGGGGCGCGAGGTGGCGTCGTTGACGGTGATCGACAGTGAGTCGCCGGGCGGTAACGGCGTGGTGGGGCGGCCGTATACGACGACGGCGGCGTTGTTGCGTTTGATCGAGGCGATGCAGGTGTCGGCCGGGAAGTCGTTGGGGATTGATCCGCTTGATTTTGCCGGGCGTGATGAAGGCGTGCAACGGCAGCTGTTGCATGGGGGGATGGTGAGCGTTGGGTTGTTGCCGGGGCGTGCTTCGGTGGACGCGATGGAGGGGCCGGCGCGGACCTATGCGGCGGCGTTGCGGATGGTGTATCGGCCGGTGCAGCGGTATCGCGGGGTGGTGCGGTTGGTGTTGGCCCAGGACCCGGCCCTGGATGCGGCGGGGAATCAGCGGGAGCAGGGGTTGATGGTTGAGGGCTGGGGGAGACAGGGGAGTGGGGTGCAGGTTTGGTATGGTGCAGGGAATCACTTTACGTTGCTCAAGGCGCCGAATGTGCAGGGGTTGGCGCGGTGGTGGCTGGATGGGGTGGTGGTTGGGGAGGTGGTTTCGTGAGGGGTGTGCGTTGTAGGAGCTGGCTTGCCTGCGATAGCGGTGGTGGGTCGGTGTACATATCCGTTGCTGCGGTAACGGCCACCTATGGTTCCGCTCTTACAGCGGGTCACTTTTGGAAAGGCCCAAAAGTAACCAAAAGGCCTTCGCCCCACCACTCGGCACC
>NZ_JACAOY010000034.1:0-32157 GCF_013385985.1 Pseudomonas sp. B6002
ATGCGAAGCTTGAACGAGTCGGCGAGTGTTGGGGCAAGAGCCCTTTGTTTACTGTGTGGCTTTTCCAAAGTGACCCGCCGTAAGGGCGGAACCCATAGCCGCCGTTACCGCAGAAACGGATATGTACCCCACCCAAAAAACATTACTTATAAGAATAAATCTAACAAGCAATAATGAAATTCAAGAATATTAGCTTATGCCCAAATAGCATTATATTTTCAAAACCCATTCCGTTATGTTTGAACTCAACAGCCTACCCCTGACCTCGGATGGTACCCATCGTGATTCGGATTCTGCGCCCATAACCGGCTAACCACCCCGCAGCAGAATCGTTGGAAGGGAGTTCAACGTATGTTGTCGATTCAAACCCCGCACTCGCCCCACACCTAGCCCCAAATCGCCGCAACACCCCCAAAAACGCCGAGCACCGCGCACGACCGCGTGCCTGCCCGACTTCGCGATTTGAACCTGCAGGAATGGATATGAAGCGAGCCCTACAACCCACCGCCGTATTCGCCCTGGCTCTGCTGGCCAACCCAGCACAGGCCCAGGACGACAGCACCCTCTCCACCGTGGTGGTCACCGGCAACCGAGGCGCCGAACAACGTACCGTCACCAGCAGCCCCGTGCCGATCGACGTGGTCAGCGCCAAACAACTACAGAGCACCGGCAAGCCCGGCCTGATGGAAGCCCTCAGCGCTGTGATCCCCTCGCTGACGCTGCCGGAAAAAACCGGTTGGGACGCCAGCGGCATCGCCCGCGCACCCAACCTGCGCGGCCTGAGTGCCGCCGAAGTGCTGGTGCTGGTCAACGGCAAGCGCCGCCACACCAGCGCCACCCTCAATATCAACGGCATCAACACCGGCGCCGCACCGGCGGATCTGGACCTGATCCCCATCAGCGCCATCGACCACGTGGAAGTGCTGCGCGATGGCGCCGCTGCCCAATACGGTTCCGATGCGATCGCCGGGGTGATCAACGTGATCCTCAAGGCCGACACCAGCGGCACCTCGGTGACCAACGTCGGCCAGGGTTACGACGGCAAGAAGCAGACCGTGCAGCAAAGCCTCAACAAGGGCTTCGAAATCGGCAACGGCGGCATCGTGCAACTGGCCCTGGATGCACGCAGTCAGAACGACGACAACAAGGCCAGCGCCAACGGCTACACCTACGAGCAGGCGTATGGCCTGGCGGGCAAGGCGACCTATGGTGGCTACGGTACGCCCAAGACCAACTTGCTCACCCTGGGTTACAACGCCGAATTGCCGATCGATGACAGCCTGAGCCTGTACTCCTTCACCACTTATTCACGACGCAAGGCCGAGCAGGGGCAGAACTTCCGCCTGCCGACCATCACCAACACCATCACCACCGGGCCGAACGGCTACCCGTCGGGGTACACGCCCACCTGGTACATCGATGAAGACGACTTCCAGGCGGCGTTCGGCGGCAAAGGCACCGTCGGCGAGTGGGCCTGGGACTTGTCCACCACCTACGGGCGCAACGCGGCAGAGCAGGGCACCACTCACAACCAGAACCCGTCGCTGGGCGAGGCCACGCCGAACAGTTTTACTTCCGGCACCTGGATCTCCACCGAGCTGACCACCAACCTGGACTTCAAGCGCGGCTTCGACATCGGCCTGCAAAAGCCCCTCGACCTGTCCTATGGCTTCGAGCATCGGCGTGACACTTATGAGGTGCAGGCCGGTGACTATGCGTCCTATGCCAACGGCGGCTACTGCGTGGCGCCGGGCAATTGCGCATCGTCGGGGGCCCAGGTCACCAACGGCATTTCGCCGGATGAAGAAAGCAGCGCCTCGCGCAACAGCCTCGCCAGTTATGTCGACGTGGGTTTCAACCCGCTGCCGGATTGGTACGTCGGCACCGCCTTTCGGTATGAGCACTACAACGAAGGCGTGGGCGCCACCCGCAGCGGCAAGCTGACCACGCGCTACGACTTCACGCCGCAGTTCGCCGTGCGTGCCACGGTGAGCAACGGCTTCCGCGCGCCGTCCCTGGCCAATAGCCTGTTCAGCGCGCGCTCCACCACCTATGGCGTGGTGGACGGGGTGTACCAGTCGATCAACTACGGCGTGCTGCCGGTGGGTTCGGCGGCGGCCAAGGCCCTGGGCGCCCAGGACCTCAAGCCCGAGCGCTCGACCAACTTCAGCCTGGGTTTCACCCTCACGCCCACCGACCGCCTGAACTTCACCGCCGACGCTTATGTGATCAACCTGCGTGACCGCATCACCCTCACGGGCACCTTGCTTGGCCCGGAAGTCACCCAGGTGCTGCAGAACAACGGCATCAACTCCACCTCGGGCGGCCAATACTTCATCAATGGCGCCGACACCCGCACCAAAGGCCTGGACCTGGTCAGCAACTACAACCAGGACCTCGGCGCGTTCGGCTCGCTGAAGTGGACGGCGGCGTTCAACTGGAACCAGACCAAAATCCTCAATTACAAGGAATCCACGACGATCCTGGGCACCTCGTATGACCTGATGGACCGTCAGGCCCGGGGCCTGATCACCGACGTGCAACCGAAAACCAAGCTGATCCTGGGGGGCGACTGGAGCATCGACCGCTTCAATCTCAACCTGGCCCTGACCCGTTATGGCGCCTACAAAGAGGTCAACGTCTCGGCCAATCGCGACCTGGACCGGGTCTACAACGCCCGCTGGATCACCGATCTCGACCTTGGCTACAACCTCACCAAAGACCTGAACATCGCCATCGGCGCCAAGAACCTGTTCGACCTGTACCCCAAGAAACAAGGCGTGCCGAGCAGCACCATGCTCGCCAGCTACGGCACCTATTCGCCCTACGGTTTTACCGGTGGGTACTACTACACCCGCTTGACCTATGCCTTCTAAGGCGGAGGAACAAACATGCCCATTGTCGCCAAAACCTATGACCTGATCGAAGACGTGCGTCCGGTTCGCCAGGCGCGTGTCGCCACGCCCATCAAGGCCCTGCAAGTGGTGCCAGCGCGGCACCCGTGGCGCTGGGCGGGGTCGATCTTCGCCGCGCTGGTGCTGCTGGCCATCGCGCATTCCCTGGCCACCAACCCGCGTTGGGAGTGGGGCGTGTTCGGCCAGTGGTTCTTCTCGCCGTCGGTGTTGCGCGGCCTTGGCCAGACACTGTTGCTGACCCTGCTCAGCACGGTGTTCAGCGTGATCCTCGGCACGGCGTTAGCGCTGGCGCGGTTGTCGGGTTCGCCGCTGCTGGCGGCGCTGGCCTGGGGCTACATCTGGTTCTTCCGCTCGATGCCGGCGTTGCTGGTGCTGATCATCCTCTACAACTTCGCCTACCTGTATGACCACATCGTGCTCGGCGTGCCGTTCACCGAGGTGGTGTTCGCCGAGTGGTCGACGGTGGATGTACTCAGCCAGTTCACCGTGGCCGTGCTCGGCCTGAGCCTGATGCAGGCGGCCTACGCGGCAGAGATCATCCGTGGTGGCCTGATCGGCGTGGATGCCGGCCAGCATGAAGCGGCGGCGGCCCTGGGTTTACCGGCGTCGCGACGGATCTTCCGGATCATCCTGCCCCAGGCGCTGCGCTCGATTTTGCCGTCGGGGTTCAACGAGATCATCGGCCTGGTCAAGGGCACCTCCATCGTCTACGTGCTGGCCCTGCCGGAGCTGTTCTACACCGTGCAGGTCATCTACAACCGCACCCAGGCGGTGATCCCGCTGCTGATCGTGGCGACGGTGTGGTACCTGATCATCACCACCGTGCTGACCAGCGCCCAGTACTACGTCGAACGCTACTTTGCGCGCGGCACGGCGCGGGTGCTGCCACCGACGCCGCTGCAGCGCATCCGTGGCTGGCTCAAGGAGAAAACCCATGGCTGAAGCACGCGCCGGGCGCATTCAGATCCAGGGCGTGGGCAAGCGCTTTGGCAACCAGCAGGTGTTGCAGGACATCGACCTGACCATCGACCCGGGCAAGGTCACGGTGATTCTCGGGCCGTCGGGCTCGGGCAAGTCCACCTTGCTGCGCACCATCAACCACCTGGAGAAGATCGACAGCGGCCACATCACCATTGACGGTGAATACGTCGGCTACCGCCGCAAGGGTGACCTGCTGTACGAATTGAAAGAACGCGAAATCCTCAAGCGCCGCATCGATGTGGGCTTCGTGTTCCAGAACTTCAACCTGTTCCCGCACCTCACCGCCTGGGAAAACATCGCCGAAGCGCCCCTGGCCCACAAACGCTGGCGCAAGTCCGAGGCGCGGGCCAAGGCGTCCGAATTGCTGGCCAAGGTCGGCCTGGCCGACAAAATTGATGCTTATCCCCGGCAGCTTTCCGGTGGACAGCAGCAGCGTGTTGCGATTGCACGAGCCTTGGCACTGGACCCCAAGGTGCTGCTGTTTGATGAACCCACCTCGGCCCTCGACCCGGAATTGGTCGGCGAGGTGCTCGACGTGATCAAGGGCTTGACCCAACTGGGCGTGACCCTGGTGATCGTCACCCACGAAATCGGTTTTGCCCGCGAGGTGGCCGACCACGTGGTGTTCCTCTGCGACGGCCAGTTGATCGAAGAAGGCCCGCCCGAACAGATCTTCCGCCAACCCCGACATCCCCGCACTGTGGCCTTTCTCGGCAAGGTGCTTTAGTTCAAGGAGTGACTGCCCATGTTCATTCATACCGCTCGTGTGGCCTTGCTGGCGCTTGCCGTCAGTGCGGCGCAAACCGCCTTGGCCGTGCAACAGGTCGACCTCAGCCCCGACCGCCCGCGTATCCACGTGCCGCGCAACGAAGCCGCCATCGCGCAGATCCCGCCAGGCTTCAAGTTCGCCCAGCCGGGCAAGTTCACCGTGGCCGTGTCCGGCGTGGCCGGGCCGCCCCTGGCGCTGCTGGCCAATGACGACAAGACCACCATCGGCAGCGAGGCCGACACTGCGCAGCTGGTCGCCGACAGCCTGGGCCTGCAACTCAACGTGGTACAGACCAGCTGGGAAGACTGGCCCCTGGGCGTCAGCTCGGGTAAATACGACGCGGTGATCAGCAACGTCACGGTGACCGAGGCGCGCAAGAAGCGCTTCGACTTCGCCACGTATCGACAGGACGTCCTGGGGTTCTATGTGAAGAGCACCAGCAAAATCAGCGAGATCAAGCAGGCTTCCGACATCGCCGGGTTGAAGATCATCGTCGGTTCTGGCACCAACCAGGAAAAGGTTCTGCTGGCCTGGAACGAAGCCAATGAAAAAGCTGGCATCAAGCCGGCCCTGTTGCAGTACTTCGACGACCAGGCCGCCGCGCAACTGGCGGTGCAGTCCGGGCGCAGCGACGCACTGTTCGGGCCCAACTCGGTGTACGCCTATTCGGCGGCCATCACCGGAGGCATCAAGCTCGTCGGCACGGTCAACGGTGGCTGGCCGTTGAAAGCCGATATCGCGGTGACCACGCGCAAGGACAACGGCCTGGTCAAGCCGATCCACACGGCCCTGGAAGGCGCGATTGCCGGCGGCCAATACGAACAGGTGCTGCAACGCTGGGGCCTGGATATCGAGCGCGTCGACACGTCGCTGATCAACCCACCGGGCCTGCCGGATTAAGGAGTATCGAGCATGGGACTGACACGACGTGAAGCGCTGTCGAGTATCGCTGCGGTAGGCGGCGACAAGGCGGTCAAGGATGCATTGGCGGCATTGGGCCTGGGGCCATCTTCGCACCGCCGTCCGCAGCCGCTGAAACTCAAGGAAGGCCTGGGGCAGGGCACCCGCGTGCTGGTACTGGGCGCCGGGATTGCCGGGCTGGTCACGGCCCTGGAACTCACCCGCGCCGGGTTCGACGTGCAGGTGCTGGAAGCACGTGATCGGGCGGGCGGCCGCACCTGGACGATCCGCCACGGCGACCGCGTGGACTACAAGGACGGCCGCACCCAGACCGCCGCGTTCGACCCAGGGCATTACTTCAACGCAGGCCCGGCCAGGATCCCCAGCCAACACCGCACGATTCTCGACTATTGCAGCGAGCTGGGGGTGCCGCTGGAAGTGCTGGTCAACAGCAGCCATGGCGCCCAGGTGCGGCCGGATGTGAGCAAGCCGGCGTTCACCGTCGGCCAGGCGATCAACGATGCGCGCGGTCACGTGTCTGGCTTGCTGGCCAAGGCGGTGCAGCGTGACGCACTGGATGATGTGTTGAGTCACGAGGAGCGCACGCGTTTGCTGGCGTTCCTGCAGGTGTATGGCGACCTGTCACAGGAGCTGGCCTTCGAGGGCACGCTGCGCTCTGGGCATTTGGAATCGCCCACGCATCCGGGCGCCTTGCCCGCCAGTCGCCGCCCGTTGGCGCTGGATCAACTGCTGCACCCGGAGCTGTGGGGGGCGTTGCTGCACACCGAGTTCCCGGAGTTTTCCGCCACCATGTTCCAACCGGTCGGCGGCATGGACCGTATCACCGATGCGTTCTACCAACGGGTGCGCGACCACGTGCAGCTCGGCGCCCAGGTACGCCAGATCCGTCAGTTGGAGGACGGTGTGGCCGTGACCTATCACGACAAACACAGCGGTCGTGAACAGGTAGTGCGCGCCGATTACCTGATTTCGACCTTGCCGCTGCCCTTGCTGGCCAGGCTCGACACCGACTTCAGCGACCCGATCAAGGCCGCGCTGCTCAGCACCCGCAGCGACCAGGCGACCAAGGTGGCGTGGCAGTCGCCGCGCTTCTGGGAAACCGACTACCGCACCTACGGCGGCCTGTCCTGGATCGAACACCCGGCGCGCCTGTTGTGGTACCCGAGCAACGACCTCAATACCCGCGAAGGTTTGCTGGTGGCCGGTTACGTGACCGGGGAGGGCGCCGATGTGTTTGGCGCGCAACCGTTCGAGAAGCAGTACGCCACGTCCAAGGAGGCAGTGGAGCTGCTGCACCCCGGCTATTCCAAACACCTGCGCGACCCGTTGGCCGTGTCGTGGGAGCAGATCCCCTACAGCGAAGGCCCGTGGCTGCAACGCGAGCACTTCCCGGCCGACGCCAGCGCGTTGCTCGAAGCCGGCCACGGCCGCGTGTACTTCGCCGGCGACGGCCTGGTGCAAAGCGGCGTGGGTATCTGGCAGGAATCGGCGGCCAACTCGGCGCGCCATGTGGTCGGGCAACTGGCCGAACGCGTGACTCAACAACGACAGATCGCGGCCCTTGCCGCCTCCTAAGGAGCTTCATCATGAGCGACAGCATTCAACGTACCAGCGTCGGCGATTTTCCGATCTCGCAAACCGTCACCGTCCCGGCCTCTGCCAGCCTGATCTTCGTCAGCGGCACCTTGCCCGACCTGCATGACGCCAACGCCCCGGCCGGCACCCCGGCAGCCTATGGCAACACCGAAGTGCAGACGGTGTCGGTGTTCAACAAACTGCGCAAGATCCTGCGCCAGCAAGACCTGGACCTCGGCGATATCGTGCAGTTGCGCGTGTTCCTGGTGGGCGCTGAAGAAACCGGCGGCAAGCTGGACTTTGCCGGGTTGCAGGCCGGCTATACGCAGTTCTTTGGCACACCGGAGCAACCGAACAAACCGGCGCGCACCGCGTTGCAAGTGGTGGCATTGCCGTTGCCGGGGGCTTTGGTCGAAGTCGAAGCCATCGCCGCCAGAACCTCCTGAACCACCCCTTTATTTCACACCCCGACTTGTAGTGAGCGGGCTTGCCCCGCGCGGCGGCGTGTCTGCCACCTAAAATTTACCTGACACACCACAGCGGTGTGTCAGGCGGCTCAAGCTTATCTGACACACCGCTGCGCGGGGCAAGCCCGCTCACTACAGGGTCTTTGTTTTTGTTGAGAAAATTCCTACATTGCGGCCGGAGATTTCATCATTCCTGCCCGACCTTTACCTCCTAGGATGGCCCCCTCGCTTGACCCCAAGCGAGAGGGCATCAGGCCCGCAAATGCCTAGGAGTCAAACCATGAAAATGACCTGTGTGAGCAAACGCCTGCGCCGCTCGGCCTGGGCCGTGATCGTCGCGGGAGTGCTGGCAGGCTGTGCCGCGACCCCGCCATCCGAGCAAAAAACCACCCTGGCGCGTGATTCGGTCGGGCGTGCCCTGGCGGCGCAAGCCACCCAATTCGCACCGCTTGAGATGAAAACCGCACAGGACAAGCTGGCCCGTATGGAGCAAGCCATCGGCGAAAAAAATTACGTCCTGGTCGACAGCCTGGCCGAGCAGATCGAAGTCGACGCCAACCTGGCCGAAGTCAAAGCCACTGCCGTGCGTAAACAACAGGTTTTGAACCAGGCGCGCGAGGGCATCCAGGTGCTCAAGCAGGAAATGCTCAACGCCCCCGCGACCACCCACTGAGGAGCCTCCCATGCGTGCCACTCTCGTCATACCTGTCCTGTCGGCCCTGACCCTGGCCCTGGTCGGGTGCGCCACCCCACCGGAAAACCCGCAACTGCTGCAAGCGCGCAGCCAGTTCTCCACCCTGCAGCAGAACCCTGCGTCCAACACCCTGGCGGCGGTTGAAACCCGCATTGCGTCCAACGCGCTGGACCGCGCCAACCAACTGTCCCTGCACAGCCGTACCGACCCGAAGATCGACCAGCTGGCGTACCTGGCGACCCAGAGAATCGCGGTGGCCGAGCAAACCATCATCAGCCGGCAAACCGATGCCCAGCTCGACAATATCGCAGTTGACCGCACCCAGGTGCAGCTCGACGTGCGCACCGCGCAACTCAAGGCGTTGCAGGCAATGAAGGCCCAGCCAACCGAGCGCGGCCAGGTGGTCACCTTTGGTGATGTGCTGTTCGATACTGGCAGGGCCGACTTGAAGCCGGGCAGCCAGCGCGACTTTCAGGCACTGGCGGATTTCCTTTTGCAAAACCCGGAGCGCCAGCTGCGTGTCGAGGGTTTCACCGACAGCACCGGCAGCGATACCTTCAACCAGAGCCTGTCCGAGCGTCGTGCCCAGGCCGTCGCCCGTGGCCTGCAACGGCTTGGCGTGGGGATCGAGCGCATGGCCGTCATCGGCTACGGCAAGCAGTTTCCGGTGGCCGATAACCTCAGTGCGCAGTCACGCCAGTTGAACCGTCGCGTGGAAGTGATCGTGTCCAATGATGGGTCGGCGGTCAGCGCACGTCGCTGAGAAGAGTTGATGCGATTACGCGAGAGGTGGGTGTGGGGTGATCGATCAGCAAAGTCTTTTACTCGGCCTTGGCGATAAGTGTAATTACCACACTCGTCCCGACGGAAAATGGCATCAACATCACTCCACTGATTGATGAATACCCCGCCACGAATCCGGCGTTTGATGGAACGGTGGTGTGATTCATGCCGAGGGGTTGGCACAACGGCGGGAGGGCAGGCCTGCATCATTGCTGATGATGGGCGGTGAAGAAGAGCCGGCCCACCCCGTCGTGCTGACGCAATCCCGGAGGGGATAGGATGGGGGAACAAAAAACACTTGGCCAAGTTGCAACGAGTCGAAGGGCTAAAGTTTGTGTGCCAGGTGTTTCCCGATTTAAATCATGGGCCGATGTTGCCCGCCTCCTTGCGTTACCTGTTGGAAAAAAACTGCGCAATCCTAGAAGGCTTTCAGACCGTCGCCGGTTGCGGTATCCAACGAAACTGCCGGTAATCATGGACGATTGTGCGCAATGCCGAGTCAATGTCTTTATCTTCGGTGAGCTGCCGCGCCAATGCATCTCTATGGGGGCTGCTGGACTTGCACAGTGCAATAACGATGACTCTCCCCAGCATTGGATCAATACGGTACAACTCTTCCAGATGCAGCCTGAGTTCGTGCTCAGTCAGTTGGCTATAAAGGCGCTGGAAAGGCTTATCCAAGCGATGGCAAATCTTGCGATTCTGCATTTGGCTCAGTTGATCGATGGAGTGGCTACGCAAGACCGTTAATGCTGCGTTGTTTGCGTCTGGAAGGTCGCCTCGCACCAAGTAGATATCCACTACCCAGCCGGCAAGGCTAATCAGTGAAGGCCCTGCACCGGGTCGCAGGGCAAAGGTGACAAGCCTGTCAAGAGTAGCCTTTCCTAGAGACTGTCCATAGCTGCAAAGGATGTGTTGCAGCGAAGGGGCGATATGGTCTTTCACGTTCACGCAATCATCTGGAACACTGTCGAGCAACTCACAGAGCGTGCGTTCTGCATGGCTGGCAGTGGTGCAACTGACAAGGAGTTTTTGCGCCGCCGTGTGCGCGCGCGTCTGGCGCTCCGTTGCTTCTCTTTGCACCCAACTCAGGGCCTGGATAGGGTCGACTCGTTCAATCAGTTGGTAAGTGATCAGTTGATCGAGCAGCAGGTAGGCCGAATATTGATGCCTTGAGGCATGAGCAAAGCAAAAGCTCTGAAGTGCGGGGGCATGTTGCTTGGCTATGCGATACAGGGCGTCTTGTCGTTGAGTGCCAAGCGTCTTCACCAAGGCGGCATTCGCCAGTTGACTGGATTGGGCCTTGATGGCCAGGTTCAGCGCCATGTCCAGATGGTCTGGTGTTCGCAAAAGGCCAGGCAGTGCCGCGCAGAGTATTTCGAGATGATGAGTGTATGGCTGCGGCGTCTTCGAAATGATTGCCAGGGCCGCTGTTGCATTTTCCACCTGTTCAACCACTGCCATTGGCAGGAGGTGTCGCAGAAATGCGCTATCAAGCCACTGATGGGTCGGGATTGTCGTGATGAAACGTTGCAGCGAAGGAGGGCAGGCGCCGTTCTGCTTAAGTTCGCGGATGAAGTCGAAAATAACCTGCGCCTTGGCCTTTTCTTTTTGTGGGCATTGGTCTGTTGGAATGCTTAGATCAGCCAGTAACCGTTCACATTGTTGCACCGCAAGCGCTCGCGCAGGATCAGAGGAGTGCTGCGGCGCCTTCAAGAGCGGAGCCACCAGGTGATGAAGCACTATTCGCAGGGCCTCGGCGTCTAGGTCGATATTCAAGCGCCCGATGAACCCTATGTATACCGCTTCAAGCGCGGCGTGGTGGGTGAGCGAGAGCGCGTTGATCGACAGTCGAAGCGCGGTACTGTCTACCAATGCGGTACGTTCGCCCTGCAGCGGGCATAGAGCAGGGAGGTGAAGCCATAGACTGCTCAGGCAGCGTGCAGCCGGTTCCCGTAATGTGCGAAGTGCACGTTCTGACTTTTGATCCATCCACGCGGTTAATTCCGCTCCCAAAAATTGCCCTTGAGCCGACGTGACAGAGTGAGCACACAGCTCTAGGAAATTGATGAACGTGGCTTTTTCACGGAACAGATCAAGGCACTTTATTGCTGTCTCCAGCACGAACGTCATGTCATGGTTGATTCCTGCGCGCAAGATGTCCGCTACGCTTTTCGCGACGTTTGTACCTTGTTGTCCTGCTGCACACAGGTCGTCGATCAGGTTGTTGTGCGTGATAAGTTGTTTGCAGGCCAACCAATCGAAAGGCGCCAGCCAAATGATCATCTGGGATGTGGACTGCAGCAGTCTCCAGAAACGATGGGGAAGGCACGCTTGAATCACACTACGAACTTCTTGGGTACGCACGGGTTGAAGGTGATAAATGAACTGGGCATAGCGTTTCATTGCGAAGGCGTTACCTGCTGAGGCTTCTCTTAGCATGTAGGCTCGCCCACTGTCGTAACCGATCCTGTCCATCATGTGCAGTCGTAACGCCGCGCCTGAAGGTCCCGGGTGTGTGAGGGTAAGGAGATCACCCACGGTTGAGTTGATCAGCTCGTTGTCTCGTTTCAGCGAATTTGCACAGTGCCAGAGTTGGTGCTCTCGGATCGGGAACTCGAAGCGATCGTTTGCGTGATCAATCAGGGCTGTCTTGCAGGCTGTGGCGCAGAATTGGCTGTTCTCGGCCATTACCAGACCTGCGATGTATTCGAAGAACGTCTGGTGAAAAAACTCTACTCTTCCACCGGAGCGCCTTAAAAGGTGGCGGCTGACCAACGCGTTCAGTTCATCCTGATCAACGTCCATCTCTATTCCAAGTTGAACGAATTGCTCATCCGTCAACGCGGGGACTTTCAAGGTGAACATTGCGCCTGCGACCTGTTTGGCGGCGGGCAGAAGGTTCTGGCCACGGGCGGTGGCAAGAGGTGCGCCGGCTCGCACGTCTGCCTTGACGCGGTCTACCAAGTAACGGCGATACAGATCATGTGCGTTGATGTCTTCAGGGACTTCGGCGGGAGCATAGAGCTCAAACAGCATGCGTAGGGCCAGGGGATTCAGGCACACACCACGTGCAGGCCGACCCGAGGCGACCAGGGCTATCAATCGGTCTGCGTACAAAGATGCTTGCGCGTCGGCATTTGCCCCGCAATAAAACGCTGCGCAGTAGGATCTCAGCGCCAGGGCAAACTCTTCAGTGCTGTATTCACGTAAATGCAGCGCAACCGACTGTGGTACGAGTTGGTCCAGCTTTATATCGGCCACTTCTTCAGGGCGGGTGGAAAAGACGAGGGATGCGCCTGACTGCACTAGCTCATGAATGAGCTTCAGCGCTGGTGCAGCCAGTTGTTCGCTGTGCATCAACACGTCGAAAGTATCGACGCCGACCACGAACCGAACGCCACCATCACGCAGAGTGGCGGCATGGTTGAGCAGAGCGGTGCGGACTTTCACGAATTGCTCGCTGGGGATCAGTGTCGCCAGTTGCGTGGCAGTCAACGCCAGGGTTACCGTGTTGCCTTTCTCGCGCCAACGGCGCAGGCACCCCCATAGGAGGCTGGTCTTCCCGAAACCTGCGGGTGCAATGACGGCAATCAGAACTCCTTCGCCGGTAGAGTAATCGGCGTCTTCGATTTTCTGGTCAATTTCGGCTTCTAGTGTGCGTTGGATGTATACCTCATTGATCGTGATCAGTCGGTCACATCCGTCCTGCCCTTGGGTGCGGGCAATAGCCAATGCCGAGGTTTCCTGTGACTGGTCGAGAGACTGGATCGGAAACTTGCCCTCCAATGCGTTTTTGATTTCCTCCAGCTGTCGCAGTACGTCCTCTTTTTCCACGACAAACCGAGTCTGGAAAAAGGTGGAAAACACGGCGTCGCGGTGTTGAAGCCAGATGGCCAAATCTATGCCTTGCACCAGTTTGAGTTTGATTTTGCCCAAGATGTCCTTTACATAGGCCAGTGACTCGCGCTGACCCAGTATCTGCAGTTTTTTGAACTCTTCGCGCGCATCGCTCACCGCGTTGGGCAGCAGCGTTGGTTCCTTTTTCAGTACCGTTGCTGTCTCATGAAACAACGACACGGTTTTATTGTTGGCCGACCGGGAGAGCATTAGGACATAAGTGAAGTCCTGTGGATTGGGCATCAGCTCGGGATTCTGCTTGGCCGCAAGAATGAACCTGCAGATCTGTCTCAGTGCGTCCGGTTGCTCGAAAGGCTTTGCATAATGTTTGCATTGCACCGCGCCTACTGCGACACCATTTCGATAGAGTGCAACATCGCGACCCAGGTCGCCGGTGCCTTGCATCAAGGCCGTGTCATCGTGATCAATTTCCAGGCTGCACTGGGTCTTTGCGTAAGAGCCTTGGCCGTCCTGGAATAGGCGATAAACCAGCAACTCAAACTCTCGGTCGCCGAGGACTTCAACTGGCACCCTCAACGGCGCAATGTCCTGTGAAGCTTTTGCTTCCAGTTTTTCCAATTCGCGCTTGAGTTTCGTATCAGGCACCCGGATGGGTGCATCGTCGATCTCGGTGGGTTGGCCCTGGTCCAGGTTGGGCATGGAGCTGCTCCGTAGTCAGTGTGGCAATGGCGATCGAAAGAGGCGAGAAAGCATACGCGATTTACTCGGCGTTCAGACTCAGCGGATGTTTGTTTCGGGCTTATAGTCTCGCCGCGGCGACAGAGTATCCATCAGCCGCTCCAGTGGGCATGGCCTCATCGGTCTGCGGTGGTGTATGACAATGGGCTTTCCTGAAACATCATTTTACATCCGCATCGCGCCTCTCTATGATCGGTCGCCTGGAGATGGCATTCCTCCTTGACCCAACCGCTGCGTTCCGCAGCTGATGATGCCTACAGACACCTGGTCAACTCAGGGCTGTAGGCGTTCGCGCATAAACTCCCTCGTTGATCCGGCCCCTTTGGTTTTTTGTGGCTGATTCCATGTTCCCGATCAAGCGCCCTGAACAACTCGACCTTATCCCGTACCTGATCAAATGGTTGCTGCTCGCCAGCCTGGTGGCCGTGCTCGCCGGCAGTGCGTCGGCGCTGTTCCTGTTCTCGCTGGACAACGCCACCGCGTGGCGCGAAGCCCATCGCTGGATCATCTGGCTGTTGCCCTTGGCGGGGTTTGCAGTAGGGTTGGTGTACCACTGGGTGGGCAAGCCGGTGGATGGCGGCAATAACCTGTTGATCGACGAAATCCACGATCCCAAAAAAGTAGTGCCGTTGCGCATGGTGCCGCTGGTGCTGGGCGGCACGCTGGTCTCTCACCTGTTTGGTGCCTCGGTCGGCCGTGAAGGCACCGCCGTACAGATGGGCGGGGCGCTGGCAGACCAGCTGACCCGGGTGTTCCGCCTGCGGCGTGAAGATCGGCGCATCGTGTTGATGGCGGGCATCAGTGCCGGCTTTGCGTCGGTCTTCGGCACACCGCTGGCGGGGGCCTTGTTCGGCCTGGAGGTGCTGGCCATCGGGCGCATGCGCTATGACGCGCTGTTCCCCTGTGTCGTCGCTGCCATCGTGGCCGACCAGGTCGGCCTGGCCTGGGGCGTGGTGCACACCCATTACCCCATTGGCGAAGTGGTGCCGGTGTCACTGTGGAGTGTGTTGGCGGTGGCTGCGGCGGGCGTGGTGTTTGGGTTAGTGGGGATGCTGTTTGCCACCGCGGCCCACCGTCTGGGTGCGTGGGTCAAGCGCATGATTCCCTACGGGCCGCTGCGGCCGTTGCTCGGCGGCGTGGTCATCGCCGTGGCGGTGTGGGCCCTGGACGCCTACGCCTACATCGGCCTGGGTATTCCGAGTATCGTGCAATCCTTCAATGTGCCGATGGCGCCGTGGGATTGGCTGGGCAAGCTGGTGTTCACCGTGGTTTCCCTGGGCAGCGGTTTCAAGGGCGGGGAGGTCACACCGTTGTTCTATATCGGCGCTACCCTGGGCAATGCCTTGGCACCGTTGCTGCACCTGCCCTTTGCGATGCTCGCGGGCATCGGTTTTGTGGCGGTGTTTGCCGGTGCGGCGAACACGCCGCTGGCGACTATCGTGATGGCCATGGAACTGTTCGGCCCGGACATTGCGCCCTTGGCCGCCATCGCCTGCATCGCCAGTTACCTGGTCTCCGGGCACACTGGCATTTATCACGCCCAGCGCATCGGCCATGCCAAGCATGAGCGTTTCAAACAGGAGCCCAAGTGAGTCTATGAATGCATTGCTGGAAACCCGCGCCCTTACGCGCCTGGATGAACGCCGAGGCGTGGCATTGTTGCAGCCGACCCATTTCACCTTGAACGCCGCCGACCGCGTGTCGATCACCGGCGCGTCCGGCTCTGGTAAAAGTGTGTTCCTGCGCGCACTGGCCTTGCTGGATGCGCCCAGCTCCGGGCAGATCCTGTGGAACGGCCAGCCGATCAGCAACGCGCAGATTCCCCATTACCGGTGCCACATCAGCTACCTGTCCCAGCGCCCGGCGCTGCTGGAGGGCACGGTGGAAGACAACCTGCGTTTCCCTTTCAGCCTCAAGACCTCGCGCAACCGCAGTTTCAACCTGGCCACGGTCACCACCTTGCTGGAGCACGCCGGCAAGGCGCCGGACTTCCTGGTCAAGCGTGCCGCCGACCTATCGGGCGGTGAGTCCCAGGTGGTCTCGCTGATCCGCACCCTGCAACTCAATCCTGAAGTGCTGTTGCTCGACGAACCCACCGCGGCCCTCGACCCTGCGTCGTCCCGTGAGGTAGAAGCGCTGATCGATGCCTGGTTTGCCGCAGACCGCTCTCGCGCCTGTATTTGGGTCTCCCACGACCTGGACCAGGCCCGGCGCATGAGCGACATCCATTTGCAGATGAGTGCCGGCGTGCTGGGCACGGCGGTGCAGCCATGAACTATCACAACCTCACCGCGCTGGACATGGGCATTGCTGCCTCGCTGATCCTGATTAACGGCGCGCTGTCGCTGCTGCTGCGATTGGGCCTGGAGCGCCAGTTGCTATGGGCGGCAGTGCGCACCGTGGTGCAACTGCTGGCGATTGGTTACCTGTTGGGCTGGGTGTTCGAGTTTGCCTATTGGTATGTGGTGCTGCCGTTGATGTGCGCGATGACCTTGATTGCCGGTGTCTCGGCGGCGGGCCGGGGGCGGCGCACGTACAAGGGCCAGCGGGTCGACAGCATTGTGTCGGTGTGGGGCAGCTCGTGGCTGGTCACGGCGGTGGGGCTGTTTGCGGTGATCCGCATTCACCCGTGGTATGAGCCGCAGTACGCAATCCCGATTCTTGGCATGATTTTGGGCAATACCCTGACCGGTGTGTCCCTGGGCATAGAGCGCATGACCCAGGAACTCACCTCGGGGCGCAACACCATCGAGATGATCCTGGCCTTGGGTGGTTCACGCTGGGAGGCCGCCCAGGAAGCCATCCGCCAGGCCGTGCGTGCCGGGATGATCCCAACGCTGAACCAGATGACCGTGGTGGGCATCGTCAGCCTGCCGGGCATGATGACCGGCCAGGTGCTGGCCGGGGAAAGCCCGGTGGACGCGGTGCGTTATCAGATCGTGATCATGTTCCTGATCGCCGCCTCGTCGGCGTTGGGCACGGTGGGTGCGGTGCTGCTCACCTACCGCCGGTTGTTCTCCACCAGCCACCGCTTTTTGCGCGACCGCCTGCAAGAGCGCTGACCCCTGCAGGAGCCAGGCCCCACAGGGGATGGTAAACCTGTAGGAGCCGGCTTGCCGGCGATGGCGGCCTGCCGGGTGGCATCTGTGTTGGTTGAACTACCGCGATCGCTGGCAAGCCAGCTCCTACACAAGCCAGCGCCCGCTGGGCTAGTCCGGCACGCCGAAGTCCAGCACCACTTTCATCGCCTGGGTCTTGTCCGCTGCCAGCTCGAACGCCTGCACGGCATCGCCGAACGGCACGGTGTGGGAGATCACCGGGCGTACGTCGATGATGCGGCGGTTGAGCAAATCCACGGCCTGGGCGAATTCCGGGTGGAAGCGGAAGGTGCCACGCAGGTCGATCTCGCGGCTCACCAGCAGGTTGAGCGGCAGCGACACATCGCCGCCGAGGCCGACGGTGACCAGCACGCCACGCGGGGCGATGCATTCCAGGCCGTTGCGCAGGGCCTGGGCACTGCCGGATACCTCGAACATCACGTCGAAGTAACCCTTCTCTGCGGTATAGCGCTTAAGTGCGTCGGCGCCATCGGCCAGGTTGTGGGTGCGCGTGGCGCCCATTTTTTCGGCGCAGGCGAGGGCGCTGGCGGACAGGTCCACGGCAACGATCTCACCGGCGCCCGCCGCGCGCAGGCTGCCGATCAGCAGGTTGCCGATGGGCCCGCAGCCGGTCACCAGCACCCGCTTGCCAAACACCGCGCCAGCGCGCTGGATCGCGTGCAAGCCCACCGACAACGGCTCGGCCAATGCCCCTTCGGCGAGGCTGACTTCATCGGCCAGCACGTGGGCCTGATGGGTCTCTATCACCAGGCTCTGGCGAAACGCACCCTGGATATGCGGGTAGGGCATTGCGCTGCCGTAGAAGCGCATGTTCAGGCAATGGTTGGGCAAGCCTTGGTGACAATAACGGCAGCCGCCGCAAGGGCGCGAAGGCGACACCGCAATACGCTGGCCGACCTTGAACGCGTCGGCGTCACGGCCCACCGCGTCGATCACCGCCGACACTTCATGGCCGAGCACCATCGGCTCGCGCAGGCGCACAGTGCCGAAACCGCCGTGCTGGTAGTAATGCAGGTCCGAGCCGCAGATGCCGCCCCGGGCAATGCGCACGCGCAGTTGGTCGGGGGCGAGGGTTTGCGGGTCATCCTGGGGATCGACCCGCAGGTCTTTCGAGGCGTGGCAGACAATGGCGTGCATAAGGTTCTCCAGGATTACAGCGACGCGGTGATGCCACCGTCGACGTACAGAATATGACCGTTAACGAAGCTCGCCGCATCGCTGGCAAGAAACACCGCTGCGCCCGCCAGCTCCTCGACATCGCCCCACCGCCGGCTTGGGGTGCGTTGCACCAGCCAGTCGCTGAACTCGGGGTTGGCCACCAGGTTGGCGTTAAGCTCGGTCTTGAAGTAGCCCGGGCCGATACCGTTGACCGTCAAACCGTGCGGGCCCCAGTCGATGGCCATGCCCTTGGTGAGCATTTTCAGCGCGCCCTTGCTCGCGGCATACGGCGCGATGCCCGGGCGGCCCAGTTCGCTTTGCACCGAGCAGATGTTGATGATGCGCCCGCGTTTGCGCGGGATCATCGCCCGTGCCACCGCCTGGCCCACCAGGAACGCACTGTCGAGGTTGGTGCTGATCAGCTCGCGCCAGTGCTGCTCGCTGTAGTCTTCCAGCGGGCCGCGGCGTTGCATGCCGGCGTTGTTCACCAGGATCTCCAGCGGGCCCAGGCGTTCTTCGATGTCGGCCACGGCGGCCTGGATTGCCGCGCTGTCGGTCACGTCGAATGCCTGGGTGTGTACCTGCAGGCCTTCGGCAGTGAGCAGGGCCGCCGCGTCGCGCAAGGTGCTGCGGTTGCGCCCGTTGAGCACCACCTGCGCGCCGGCCTGGGCCAGGCCACGGGCAATCGCCAGGCCGATCCCGGCGCTGGAACCGGTGACCAGCGCGAGCCGGCCATCGAGGCGGAAATTGTCTAAAACGCTTCTCATGGGTTACCTCTCCTAACGCTTCACACCACCAACGACAGCAGCATGATGAACCCCAGGGCGGCGAAGGAGAGCACGGTCTCCATCAGCGTCCAGGTCTTGAAAGTCTCGACGACGGTCATGTTGAAGTACTGCTTGACCAGCCAGAAACCGGCGTCGTTGACGTGGGACAGCACCAGGGAACCGGCGCCCGTGGCGAGCACCAGCAGCTCGCGGTTCACCCCCGGCATCAGGCCGATGACCGGTGCAACAATGCCCGCGCCGGTGATGGTCGCAACCGTTGCCGAGCCGGTCGCCACGCGAATCACTGCCGCCACCAGCCATGCCAGCAGGATCGGCGAAATCTCGGCACGCACCGCCATATGCCCGATCACATCACCGACGCCGCTGGCCACCAGCATCTGCTTGAAGCCACCGCCCGCGCCGACGATCATCACAATCGCGGCGGTGGGGGCCAGGCTCGAATCCAGCAGTTTGCTCAGTTGCTCCCGCGAGAACCCGCGCGCCGCCCCAAAGGTATAGAACGCCAGCAACAAGGCCGCGAGCAGGGCGGTGATGGGGTGGCCGATAAAATCCATCCACACCCGGAAGGTGGCGTCGGCGGCGAAGGCCACGTCGGCGAAGGTCTTGAGCAACATCAGCACCACGGGCAGCAGGATGGTGATGACGGTAATCCCGAAGCCCGGCAGGTTGTCACCCGAGGACTCCTTGGCCAGTTGCTCCATCAGTTCATCCGAGGCCTTGCCCGGCACATAGCGCGAAATCAGGTTGCCAAACAACGGCCCGGCAATCACCGCCGTGGGCAGCCCGACGACCAGCCCGTAGAAAATTGTCTTGCCGATATCGGCGCCGAAGATGCCGATGGCCAGCAACGGCCCCGGGTGCGGCGGCACCAGCCCGTGCACCACCGACAGGCCGGCGAGCAGCGGCATGCCGACCTTGATCAGCGACAGCCCGGTGCGCCGCGCCACGATGAACACCAAGGGAATCAGCAACACGAAGCCGATTTCAAAAAACAGCGGAATGCCCACCAGGAACGCCGAAAACATCATCGCCCAGTGCACACGCTGTTTGCCGAAGGCGCGGATCAGGGTGCGGGCGATTTGGTCGGCACCGCCGGAGTCGGCCATCAACTTGCCGAGCATGGTGCCCAGGCCGAGGATGATGCCGACGAAGCCCAGTACACCGCCAAAACCGTCCTGGAACGACTTCATGACCTTATCCACCGGCATGCCGGAAGTCAGGCCGAGGAAGCCTGCGGCCACGGTCAGGGCGACAAAGGGGTGGACCTTGAGGTGGGTGATCAACAATATCAATCCGATAATCGTGACCAGCGCATCGAGCAGCAGATAAGTGTCGTTAGCCATGCCGAGCATGGTGCCTCCTTGTTCTCATTGTTATAGGCCAGGCCCTGTCATATCGTGTATGACAGGGTGTTACTTCACCGCAGGCGCAGGCGAGCGTCCAATTTTCATTTGTGATCGGGTGATCAATGTTTGTGATAAGCAGGCTGAATTGATGGAGCTCAAGCACTTGCGCGCCTTTGTGGTGCTGGCCCAGGAACTGCATTTCGGCCGGGCGGCGGCGCAGCTTTCGATCGTGCAACCGGCGTTGAGCATGCAGATCAAATTGCTGGAGAGTGGCCTGGGCGTGCGCTTGCTGGACCGCAACCGCCACTCGGTAACCCTGACCGATGCAGGCCGGGCGTTTCTGCCCGAGGCCCAGGCCACCTTGCACCAGGCGGCGCGTGCGGCGGACGCGGCGCGGGCGTCCAACCGTGGCGAAATCGGTCGGGTGCGTTTGGGGTTTGTGTCGTCGGTGCTGCCGCAACTATTGCCCGAATTGATCCGCGCCGTGCACCAGCGCTACCCGCGCATCGAGCTGGAACTCAAGGACATGCCCGGGCCGGACCAGGCGGCCGCGCTGAAGAACGGCCTGCTGGACTTCGGCCTGATGCGCCTGCCCGCCAGCCACCCCGGCGTGCAGACCCGCGCGGTGCTGCACGAGCACTTCTGCGTGGCGTTGCCGGTGGATCACCCGCTGGCGTCCAAGGCCTGCCTGCATCCCGCCGACCTGCTCCAGGTGCCGGTGTACATCCTGGCGCGTCGCTATGCGCCGGGTTTTTACGACGAATTCATCCAGGCGGTGGGCCTGCCCCTGGCGATCGCCTCCGAGTTGGGCGAGTTCACTACCATGCTTGCGCTGGTGTCTGCCGGGTTGGGCGTGGGTGTGTTGCCTCAGCAGGCGGCACGGGCACTGCCGGCCAATTGCGTGTCGCGGCCCTTGGAGCTGGGCGCGTTCCAGGCTTGCACCGGCCTGGCCTGGACCGAGCTGGACAGCGCGGTGAAGACCACCGTGTTCAACCTGATCGTGGAATTGTTTGGCGAGTAATTGTTTCGCCCGATGAAATGCTGGATTGTAAATCCTGGTGATTCCAACGGCCGAGGCAGCGGTAGACGATGCGAGGCGTCGATCACCCACGCTTTTGGAGCTTTTCATGATCAAGCTTTATGGTTTCCCGTTGTCCGGTCATTCCCACCGGGTCGAGCTGATGTTGTCCCTGCTGGGCCTGCCCACCGAATTTGTGCTGGTGGACCTCAAGGTCGGCGCGCAAAAAGCCCCGGACTATATCGCCACGATCAACAGTTTTGGCCAGGTGCCGGCGATTGATGACAACGGTGTGGTACTGGCCGACTCCAACGCGATCCTGGTGTACCTCGCAAACACCTACGGCAAGGGCCAATGGTTGCCGAGCGACGCGGCGGGGCAAGCGCGGGTGCAGCGCTGGTTGTCGGCGGCAGCGGGCCAACTGAGCGCCGGGCCTGCGGCGGCGCGGTTGGCCACAGTGTTTGGTGCCGAGGTCGACACCGTCGCCACCATTGCCCGGTCCCATGCCTTGCTGACACTGGTGGAAGCACAGCTGAGCCAGAGCCGCTTCCTGGCCAGTGAGCAACCCACGATTGCCGATATCGCGTTCTACACCTACGTGGCCCATGCGCCGGAAGGCAATGTGTCGTTGGCCGACTACCCTCATGTACGCGCCTGGCTCGCCAACATCGAAGCGCTGCCTGGGTTTGTCGGCATGCCGCGCACGGCGGTGGGTTTGCAGGCGCAATAGCGAGTTGTTTGATAAGGGGAACCGATGGACCGATTTCACGAAATGCAGGTGTTCCTGGCGGTGGCCGAGGAGGAGGGCTTTGCCGCGGCGGCGCGTCGCCTGAAAACCTCGCCGCCCAGCGTGACCCGCGCCATCGCCGCCATGGAAGAGCGCATCGGCACCCAACTGCTGGCGCGCACCACCCGCAGTCTGCACCTCACCGAAGCCGGCCAGCGTTATCTGGAAGATTGCCGACGCATCCTGGCGGAACTCGATGAGGCCGAGGAAGCGGCGGCGGGTAGTTATTCCATCCCCTGTGGCCACCTGACCGTGACCGCGCCGGTGCTGTTTGGCGAGCTGTATGTGGCGCCGGTCTTGGGGGATTACCTGGACCGGTTTCCCTTGGTCAACATCAACGCCTTGCTGGTCGACCGTGTGGTCAACATGACCGACGAAGGTGTGGATGTGGCGGTGCGCATCGGCCATCTGCACGAGCCCGGGCAGCAGGCGATCAAGGTGGGCGAAGTGCGCCGAGTGGTGTGCGCCTCGCCGGCTTATCTGCAACAGCACGGGCGACCCAGCCATCCGTCGCAGTTGCGTGAGGCCAAGATCGCCACGTCGTCGTCCAGCCAGTTGGTCAGCGAGTGGGGATTTATCGAGGCGGGCCAGCCGTTGACGGTGCCCATCGAGCCGCGCCTGGTGGTCACGGCGAACAACGCGGCGATCAACCTGGCACGGTTGGGCTGGGGCATGACGCGCGTGTTGTCCTATCAGGTGGCGGCCGCCGTGGCAGTCGGTGAGCTGGAAGTGGTGCTCGAAGCCTTCGAACCGCCGCCGCTGCCGATCCAGGTGGTGTTCCAGAAGAGCGGCCGCGTGCCGGCCAAGATCAACACCTTTGTCGATTTCCTCAGCCATCGCCTGGGCCAGGACGCTGCCCTGAACCCGGCGATGAAACGGCGCAGTTGATGGAGCGCTATCGCGACATGCAGCTGTTCGGCGCCCTGGCCGGGCAACCGAGCCTGGCGTCGGCGGCGCGTTGCGCGCAGGTGTCGGGCCCGACCCTGGTCCGCGCGGTGGCCCGCCTGGAAGCGCGTTTGCGCGTGCCGTTGCTGGCCCGCAGCACCCGTGGCGTGAGCCTCACCGACGCCGGCAGTGCCTACCTGGCCGACTGCGTGCGCCTGCTTGCGGCCGTGGACGCCGCCGAAGCCTCGGCCAAAGGCTTGCATGTGCAGGCCCAGGGCAACCTGCGGGTGTTCTTGCCGTTTTTGTTCAGCCGCTATGTGATGGCGCCGGTGTTGGCCAGTTACCTGGATCGCTATCCCGAGGTAAACCTGGTCGCTCACTACCATGACTATTACCCGAACCTGCACGAAGAAGGGCTCGACGTGGCCATCCTCGTCGGCGAGCTGCCCGACTCGGCGTTGATTGCCCGGCCGGTGGGGCGGGTGCGGCCTATCCTCTGCGCCAGCCCCGATTACCTCGCGGCTCACGGCGAGCCCCAACGCCCGGACGACCTCAAGCGGCATCGGCTGATTGCCGGTGCCGATCAAGTGCACTGGGATTTCCAGGGCTATCAACTCAAGGCCCGCGCCCGCCTGGGCTGTGCCACGGTGCAAGGCGCAATCAACGCGGCTGTGCATGGCGCGGGGTTGATTCGTTGCCTGAGCTATCCGGTTCACGAACACCTGCAGAGTGGGCAGTTACGCCGTGTCTTGCCGGACTTTGAGCTGCCACCCCTGCCTGTGAATGTGGTGTACCGCGAAGGCCGTAACGCCCCCATGCGCGTGCGCAGCTTTGTCGACCACTGCGTGGCAGCGTTGCGCGAGCATCCGGCATTTCAGCTGGCGTAATAGTGGATTGCCTGGCGTGGTGATTCTCACGCCGGCTGGCAGGGCGCAGCATTGCGGTATCTACTCGGAGGTGCTCGCCATGAACCTGATCGAACAATCGCCCTGGCATGCCGGCGAACGGCAGATTCAAGAAGCCGTGGGTGTGGCTGACCGCATGGCGGTGGTCGGGCCCAAGGTGATCCGCGATCACCTGCCGGAACAGCATCGCGACTTCTACCCGTTGTTGCCCTACCTGCTGCTCGGCGTGGTAGACGAGCAGGGCATTCCCTGGGCGACGATGGTGGAAGGTGCGCCGGGGTTTGCCCATTCGCCGGACCCTTACACCTTGCAGGTCGACAGCCTGCCGTCGATGAGCGACCCAGCCCGCACCGCGTTTCGCCCGGGCGCTGCGGTGGGCTTGTTGGGCATCGACCTCAACACCCGTCGCCGCAACCGCATGAACGGCCGGATTGGCGCCCTTGATCACGACGGCTTTTCAATCGACGTGGTGCAGACCTACGGCAACTGCCCCAAATACATCCAACTGCGCCCGGTCGACGCGATCGCCCGCAAGCCCGGCAGCGTGGTGGAGCGCATCGATGGGCTGGACGATACAGCCCGCGCCATGATCCGCGACGCGGATACATTCTTCGTCGCCAGCTACGTGGACGTGCAAGGCGAACGCTCGGTGGATGTGTCTCATCGAGGCGGCAATACCGGCTTTGTGCGCGTCGACGGCAACGTCCTGACCATCCCCGACTTTGCCGGCAACCAGTTCTTCAACACCCTGGGCAACTTGCAGGCCAACCCGGTGGCGGGGTTGTTGTTCATCGACTTTGAGTCGGGCGATGTATTGCAGCTAACCGGGCGTACCGCGTTGATCCTCGAAGGCCCTGAAGTGGCGCAGTTTGAAGGGGCACAACGGCTGTGGACTGTGACCGTGGAACACATGATCCGACGTCCCGGAGCATTGGCGTTGCGCTGGCAGTTTGCCGAGTTTTCACCGTTCAGCCTGGCCATGGGGCCCTGGTAACCTGACTAAAGATGACCTGTAGTGAGCGAGCTTGTCTCGCGCGGCGGCGTATCAGGCCCCTTATTTACACCTGACACACCGCCGCGCGAGGCAAGCTCGCTCACTACAAGTGTGGCGGGATATTGAACCGGCAGAGTGCGTGAGGCCGATGGGGTAGCCTTGTTTGCCTACCGACAACAGCGGGCGGCGATGAGGCCCCTGAAATCAACGTTGCTCTCACGGGCGACATCGCCGGCAAGCCGGCTCCTACAGGGGTTGGTCATTGCCGGCAAGGTGCGGTCAATAGCGGATCATCACCGACTTCAGCTCGGTGTAGTCCTCGATGAACGCGCCCCCAAATTCCCGCCCAACCCCCGAAGACCGGTTGCCACCAAACGGCACGGCCGGGTCGAGCAGGGTGTGCATGTTCACCCACAGGGTGCCGGCGTTGATGGCCGGCACCATGCGCAGGGCCTTGCCCAAATCGTTGGTCCACAGGCTGGCGCTGAGGCCGTAGGGGCTGTTGTTCATCAGCGCGAGCAGTTCGTCTTCGCTGTCGTAGGCCAGGAAGGTGGCGATGGGGCCGAAGGTTTCCTCGTTGAGCAAGGTGTCGGCGGCGCTGTTGGCGAGGATCACCGTGGGTTCGATGTAGCAGCCGGGGCGGTCGATGAGGGTGCCGCCGTGGATGATCGTGTTGTGCTCGGCGCGCGCCCGGTCGATGTAGCCGAGCAGTTTCATCTGGTGCTGCTGGTGGGTGACCGGGCCGAACTCGGTGCGTTCATCCAGGGGCGAGCCGATGGTCAGGCGGCTGAGGCGCTGGCTCAGGGTGCCCAGCACTGCGTCGATCTGCGAGCGGTGCACGTAGAAGCGCTCGGCCGCCGCGCAGATTTGCCCCGAGTGCAAGAAGCCCGCCTCAAGGATGCCGTCCACCGCCTTGTCCACGTCCACGTCGCGCAGGAACCCCGCTGCATTCTTGCCGCCCAGTTCCAGGGTCGCACGGGTGAGGCCGGCGCCCATGGCGCTGCGGCCCACGGCAATGCCGGTGGGCACCGAGCCGGTGAAAGACACCTTGTGCGTGCCCGGATGTTCCACCAGGCCTTTGCCGACGTGGCCGCTGCCGGTCAACACATTGAGTACACCAGCCGGCAGCCCGGCTTCGATGGCCAGTTCGGCAATGCGCAAGATCGTCAGCGGCGTGAACTCGCTGGGCTTGATGATGATGCTGCAGCCGGTCACCAGCGCCGAGGCGAGTTTCCAGATGGCGATCATGGTCGAGAAATTCCACGGCACGATGCCCACCACCACGCCCACCGGCTCGCGCAGGGTGAATGCGGTGTAGCGCTCGCCGTTGAAGGAGGGCAGCGACGGGGTGATCGTCTGGCCGCTGAGCTTGGTAGCCCAGCCGGCGTAATAACGCAGGAAGTGCGCCGCCTGGTCGACTTCGAAGGCTCGGGAAATCTGGATGATCTTGCCCGACTGGCACGTCTCGATCTGGGCCAGTTCCTCGCGGTTGCGCTCGAGCAAATCCGCCAGCTTGAGCAACACGTTGCCACGGGTTGCCGGTGCAGCCTGTGACCACAACTTGAAGCCGCGGTTGGCGGAGTCTACCGCCGCATCGATATCTGCCAGGTCTGCATCGGCCACTTGGGCGATGACTTGCCCAGTGGCCGGGTTGGTCACGGCCAGCGTCTGGCTGGAATGGCTGCGCACATTGGCGCCGTCGATGAACAGCCCGTGGGGCCGGCGCAAAAAGGCTTCGACGTGAGGCAGCAGCGGGATATCGCTCATGGCAGGTTTCCTGGCAGTTCACAAAAGAAAACCCGAGGGTAACCAGCGGGCGGCCCGGCGAGCTTGTCTGTGCCTGCCGCGTCCCATGTCTGTGGCTGCCAGCGCCATGGAAAGTACAACCTCTCCTGTGGAACGTGCATTTTCCGGGCGCGCGGTCCCCTCGATACTGGCTCTGCATCAGGCGTCGTTCCGCGACTCGGAGCGTCTGCCCGACTTCCAATAATAAGCAGGGCCGTCCATGAAAAAGCCAAACCCGCTCCTTGAAGACCTCAAGCCACTCCTGCCCCTGATTGCGGCGAATGCCAGCCGTGCCGAACAACAGCGCCAGGTGCCGGATGAAAACATCGCACGGCTCAAAAGCATCGGCCTGCACCGTGCCTTCCAGCCCAAGGCCTTTGGTGGCCTGGAACTCTCGCTGCCCGAGTTTGCCGAGTGCATCGCCGCGCTTGCCGGCAGTTGCGCCAGCACCGCCTGGGCCATGAGTTTGCTGTGTACCCACAGCCATCAATTGGCGCTGTTTTCGGCGCAGTTGCAGCAAGAAATCTGGGGCGAAAACCCCGACGCCACGGCCAGCAGCAGTATTGCGCCGTTCGGCCGGGTGGTGGAGGGCGAGGGCGGTGTGCATTTCAGCGGTGAAATGGGCTGGAGCAGCGGCTGTGACCATGGCGAGTGGGCGATTGTCGGCTGCCGTCGGCAGAACACCGAGGGCGGCCAGGATTACTGCTTTGCCGTGCTGCCACGCAGCGACTACCAGATTCGTGACGACTGGTACGCGGCCGGCATGAAAGGCAGCGGCACCAAGACCCTGGTCATCGACAACGCCTGGGTGCCCGAGCATCGCATCCAGAAGGCCAAGGACATGATGGAGGGTAAGTCCGCAGGTTTTGGCCTGTATCCCGACAGCCCGATTTTCTACGCGCCGTACCGCCCGTATTTCGCCAGTGGGTTCTCCACCGTGAGCCTGGGCATCGCCGAGCGCATGCTGGAAGTGTTCCGCGAAAAAACCAGCAACCGTGTGCGTGCCTACACCGGCGCTGCCGTCGGAGCGGCAACCCCAGCGTTGATGCGCCTCGCCGAGTCCACCCACCAGGTGGCTGCTGCCCGGGCGTTCCTGGAAAAAACCTGGCAGGACCACGCCGAACACAGCGCCGCCCACCGTTACCCCAGCCGCGAAACCCTGGCGTTCTGGCGCACCAACCAGGCCTACGCGACCAAGATGTGCATCGAGGCCGTGGACCGCCTGTTCGCCGCCGCAGGGGGCAACGCCTGGTTCGACCACAACGAAATGCAGCGCCTGTTCCGCGATTCCCACATGACCGGCGCCCATGCCTACACCGACTACGACGTCTGCGCGCAAATCCTCGGCCGTGAGCTGATGGGGCTGGAGCCCGACCCGAGCATGGTGTGACGGGTTCTTTCACTACAACAATGAGGGCGCCCGTTGCAGGGCGCCCGGGAGTCTTGCATGTCTGAGAGCAGCCTTTTCGACCCACGAGCGTTTCGCCGTGCCCTGGGCAACTTCGCCACCGGCGTGACCGTAGTCACCGCCGCCACCGCCTCCGGGCGCAAGGTGGGCGTGACCGCCAACAGTTTCAACTCGGTGTCCCTCGACCCGCCGCTGGTGCTGTGGAGTATCGACAAACGCTCCAACAGCCATGAGGTGTTCGAGGAAGCCAGCCACTTTGCGGTGAACGTGCTGGCGGCCGACCAGGTCCACCTGTCCAACAACTTTGCGCGCCCCCGTGAAGACCGCTTTGCCCTGATCGAATACGAACCGGGGGAGGGTGGCTCGCCGGTGTTTGCCGATTGTTCGGCGCGGTTCCACTGCGAGAAGTACCAGCAGGTAGACGGCGGCGATCACTGGATCATGATCGGCAAGGTGGTGGCCTTCGACGACTTCGGCCGCGCCCCGCTGCTGTATCACCAGGGGGCGTATGCCGAGGTTCAGGCGCTGCGTCCGTGCGCGCCCGAGGCGGCTCAGAACGGTACGGCCACCACCAGCTGACTGTAGACATTGGTGCCGTTGCCGCCGACCTGGTTGCCGCCGCTCGCGCCATCCTTGTCGGGTTTATAGAGACCCAGCAGCGGCGTGATGATCAGGTGCTCGTTCACCGCCCACTCGGCGTACAGGTCCAGCTCGCGGCCATCCAGGTTCAGTTGGTCGCGGGTGCTGACGGTGCTGTAGTCGAAGAACAGTGCGCCGAGGGTGAGGTTCTCCAGCGGCTTGACCTTGAGTGCCACGTGCTGCACGGCGGTGTTGCTGTTGTAGGGGCCGGAATAGTTGCCCGCCACTTCACCTTGCACCCAGGTGCCGTAACCCCGGTTGAAGCCGGAAAACATCCCGTCCCAATGGCTCGAATAGCGCGCGTAACGGTAGGTCAGGTCCGGTGACCAAGGCAGGTCGGCGAAGGTGTAGCCGGCCTCGGCATAGCCGGCGTTCTGCTGGCTGTCGCGGCGGTCCTGGCGGGCCAGTTCGAAGGCGAAATGCGCGTTGTCGATGCCGGCGTTGCCGGCGCCGCGCACGCTGTAGAGGTTCATGCCTTTGCGCTGGCGCTGCAGGTCGGTGGCGAAGCGTTCGTCGACGTCGATGCCATGAATATAGGTGAGCCCCAGGGTGCCGGGAGCGGCGCTGTATTCCAGGGTGCCGGCCGCCATCTCGGTCATGGCCTGGGCCGGGTTGTCGGACTTGATCCACATCAGGCTGCCATGCACGCCATCTTTGCCACCGAGGCGAATCACGGCGGTCTTGTCAAACGCATGCCGCGCGGCAATGTAGTAGGCGCCGCCACGATTGAATTCCCCATTGCCCACGCCCTTGCCCAGGTTGGGGCCGTCGTCGTTGACGATAAAACCGTCCCCCAGGGTGATGATCTGCCGGCCGAACGACAGGTCCAGGCCGTCCTTGCCCAGCGCCGGGAACAGGTCACCGGAGCGCCAGCCAGCGAAGGCTTCGTCAAACTTGGTGGTGCGCTCTTTGCCCGTGGTCACCCCGGAGGCATCGCCGTCGCCCCAGGTGCCGGAACTCACCAGGTTGGCCGTGCCGTACACGCCGCCAAAGCTGCCCAGGCTTTGTTCCACGCTCAAGCCGTACTTGATGAACGCCTCGCGCCAGGTGGAACCGCCGCTGCGCCCGTCGTAGTTTTTCGGGCTGTTGAACATCCCGTACACGGCGAGGAAGTTGCCGGTGACCTTGGTGTCGGCGTCGGCGTACAACTCGATCGCCTGGGCCTGGCCCACCAGCAACGCAATGCCCAGGCCGACCGCCTGACGCAGGCGGCGATTTTTCAGTGTGTGCTCCATTGTTATTGTCCCCAGCTTGGTTAAGAGTGAGGGCGCATTAGGGCGAGCGGTGGGAGGCCAAGTCTTTCATTTGCGTGCCAGGGAATTGACCCAGGCCGCCACGCTGCACGCCGTGGCAGGGAGCAACAAAAGCGCCGGCAGACAGGGGCAAGACGATCAACTCGAGTGGGGCGCAGAGTGATTGCACATTAAAAAAACCGTCTACGAGGACCCCACCATGTCGATCAACGACCGACTCACCGCGCACCTCAACCGGGGCACGGTCGGTTTCCCCACCGCGCTGGCCAGCACCATTGGCCTGATCATGGCCAGCCCGGTGATTCTTACCGCCACCATGGGCTTCGGCATCGGCGGCAGCGCGTTCGCCCTGGCGATGCTGATCGCCGTGGTGATGATGCTGGCCCAGGCCACCACCTTCGCCGAGGCGGCGTCGATCCTGCCCACCACCGGTTCGGTGTACGACTACATCAACTGCGGCATGGGGCGGTTCTTTGCGATCACCGGCACCTTGTCGGCGTACCTGATCGTGCATGTGTTCGCCGGCACCGCCGAGACCATCCTGTCCGGCGTCATGGCCCTGGTGAACTTCGAACACCTCAACACCCTGGCAGAATCGGCCGGTGGTTCATGGCTGCTGGGCGTGGGCTTCGTGATCGTCTTTGGTGTGCTGAACGCCTTCGGCGTGAGCGCGTTTGGCCGCGCGGAAATCATCCTCACTTTCGGCATGTGGACCACCCTCATGGTGTTCGGCGTGCTCGGCCTGATCGCCGCGCCTGCCGTGCAGTTGGAGGGCTGGTTCGGCGAGTCGCTGGTGGGCACCGACCTGGTCACCGTGCTGTCGCTGGTGGGCATGGCGATGTTCATGTTTGTCGGCTGCGAGTTCGTCACCCCTCTGGCACCGGACCTGCGCCAATCGGCCAAGGTCATGCCGCGCGCGATGATGCTGGGGCTGATGGGCGTGGCCACGTGCATGTTCATCTACGGCGCCGCGATGAAACGCCAGGTGGAAAACGTGGTGCTCGACGCTGCCAGTGGCGTACACCTGCTGGACACGCCGATGGCCATCCCCAAATTCGCCGAGCAAGTGATGGGCCAAATCGGCCCACTGTGGTTGGGCATCGGCTTCCTGTTTGCCGGTGCGGCCACCATCAACACCTTGATGGCCGGCGTGCCGCGCATCCTCTACGGCATGGCGGTGGACGGCGCGTTGCCCAAGGTCTTCACCTACCTGCACCCGCGCTTCAAGACACCGCTGCTGTGCATCCTCGTGGCGATGCTGATTCCCTGCCTGCACGCCCTGTACCTGGGCGGCAACACTGACAACATCATGCACCTGGTGCTGGCGGCGGTGTGCGCCTGGAGCTTTGCCTACCTGCTGGTGACAGTGTCAGTGGTGAGCCTGCGCATCCGCCGGCCAGACCTGCCACGGGCCTACCGTTCGCCGTGGTTCCCGTTGCCGCAGATCGTGTCGAGCATCGGCATCCTGCTCGGCATGTGGTTCATCACCCCACCCGGCATGAACCCTGCCGACATCTACATCCCCTTCGGCGTCATGCTCGCCGGCACGGCGGCCTACGCCTTGTTTTGGACCCTCGTGGTGCACAAGGTCAACCCCTTCAAGCCCGCCTCCGTCGAGGACGTATTGGCCAAGGAATTCAGCAACGAACCGGAGCAGCCCCATGATGGTTACAACGACTTTGCGGCAAAGACTGTCTGACCTGCTCCGCGCCGACCGCGCCCCCGCCGGCTACCGCCCCGGCGTGACCCTGGCGCACCTGCGCCGCAACCTCGGGCTGGCCACACTGGAAGTGGACGGCGTGGCGTTCGAGATCATCGAACGCACCGAATCCCAACTGTTGATGCACCTGGTGCTGACCGAATTCGTGCTGCGCCTACCTGCTGCCACAGAGGGCAGCGCACGCTACGAGGTGCACCACCGCGGCGCGATTCGACGAAGTGGCCTGCACGTGCGCCACCGCAGCGGCAACCAGGCCCTGGCGGGTGAACTGCAGGCGCGACTGTTGGCAGACACCGCACTGTTCCAGGCCCTGATGCCACTGGACTTCAAACGCCTGCGCATCGACCTGAACAACCAGCAATGGTGCGTACGCCTTGAACACATGGGCGGCAGCGAAGTCGTCAATCGCCTGCCAGCGTTTCGGCGTTACATCACCCTGAGCCCACCACAGCGCACCCACCTCCTAACCACCCTGGCAGGCCTCCAAAGACTGCTGTCAAGCTTCTAAAACCACTCCCGATGCGAAGCGAGCGCCTTTGATCTTGCTCTTGATCTTGATCTTAGGCGCCCCGTCAAACACGCTGGCCGTAAGCCGACATGGATTTGGGGGGTAAACCGGCAAGGATGCCGGTTTAGCCGCCCCGCGCC
>NZ_JACAOY010000034.1:32228-55864 GCF_013385985.1 Pseudomonas sp. B6002
CGCCGTAAGGGCGGAACCAATATCAGCCGTTACCGCAGCAACGGATATGTACCCCGTCCGAAGCCCCCCGACACCCGAGAGACCGCCATCGCCGGCAAGCCGGCTCCTACAGTTTAATGATCCGATGCAACCCGTTTGATCCCCCACCGATTGGCATCAATAGTGCTTCTACACCCCCCAACCACGATGTTCTTGCACGCATATAGATAACATGTTAACTATTGCACCAGAACAACAAAAAGAAGCCACTGCGGAGACACCCCATGAGCATCCCCCAGCATGCACACGACGGGCTCGACACCTGGAACCGCGACCTGCGCGCCGCCTGCGGTTACTTCGACACCGAACTGGCCTTCAACCGCTCCCTGTTCATCGGCGAAATCCGCGACCTCCCACGCGGCCTGGCCATCCTGCGCACTAATGCCGGGCTGATCAAACGCCCCGCGCACCACGCCGACCACGACAACGACCAGGACTGCTTCCTGGTCAGCCAACGCAGCGGTTACTCCCAGATCGTACAAAACGGCCAGACCCTGCAACTGGCCCCCGGCGAAATGCTGCTGATGGACTCGGTAGGCTCCATCGAAATCACCCCCTTCGGCCTGATCGAACACGCCTCCCTGTCGCTGTCCCGCGCCGACGTGTGCAAACACCTGGGCGGCGATGCACGCGCCTTCGGCAAGATCTCCTCGACCAAAGCCTGCGGGCGCATGCTGCACGTGCTGATGGACCAACTGTGCAAGGACGACACCGCAGACGGCGCCGGCGAAGTGGAAGCGCTGCAAAGCGCCTTCGTCTCGCTGCTGGGCTCGGCCCTGGAGCAGGGCGATGAGTGCCGCGAGGGCGTGGCGGCGCTGCAGGGCAACAACCTGCGCAGCTACGTGCAGAAGGTCATTGATGAGTCCCTCAGCCAACCAGGCTTGAGCCCAATCGGCCTGGCCAACCGTTTGAATATCTCGGTGCGGCACCTGTACCGCTTGTTCGAGGAGCAGGACGACAGCGTCTGCCGCTACATCCAGCGCGCACGCCTCAAGCGCAGCGCGGATGACCTGACCAACCCGTTCCTGCGCAGCGAGTCGATCACCTCGATTGCCTACAAATGGGGCTTTACCGACTCGGCGCATTTCAGCCGGTCGTTCAAGAAGCAGTTCGAGGTGTCGCCGAAGGATTTCCGGTCGAGCCGGCTACAAGCAGTCTGACCGCCTGCCCAATGTAGGAGCCGGCTTGCCGGCGATGGCGGCCGTGAGAACAACGTTGATCTCAAGGGCCTCATCGCCGGCAAGCCGGCTCCTACGGGGGGGAGTTTTCAGACTTCGGGGAGGGTCGCGCCGCCGTCCACCACCAGGGTCTGCCCGGTGATGTAGCTGGCGAGGTCGGAGGCCAGGAACAGCATGGCGCCGGCAATGTCCGCTGCCGCGCCCAAGCGCCCCAGCGGCACGCGGCTGGCAATGGTGTCATTCAACGCCACATCGCCCAGATTGCCCATCGCCGGCGTGGCGATCATGCCCGGTTCCACACCGTTGACCCGCACATGCAACGGCGCCAGTTCCAGCGCCGCATTGCGGATAAACCCGTTGACCCCGGCCTTGGACGCCGCGTAATGACTGAGCCCGGGGTAACCGACACGGTTGCCGGTCACCGACGAGGTGACCAGCACACAACCCCGGCCCTGTTCGCGAAACGCCGGCAAGGCCGCCTGGGTCAGCCAGAACAGCGCCGACAGGTTGACCGCCAACGTCCGTTGCAGGATCTCCGGGGTAATGTCTTCAAACGCCGTCAGCGGAAAATACCCGGCGTTGTGCACCAGGATGTCCAACTGCGGCAGGCGCTGAACGCACTCAACCACCGCCTGCGAGTCGGCCAGGTCGACCCCCACCGCCTCGACGCGACAGCCCCGGGCTGACAGCTCGACGGCCACGTCCTGGGCCTGCGCGAGCAGCCGGTCGGCAATCACCACCCGGGCGCCACGCCTGGCAAACGCCTCGACGATGCCGCGGCCGATGCCTTGGGCGCCGCCGGTCACCAGCACCACGTGCCCGCTGAAATCCAGGTCATTCATGGGCATTCTCCAAGTGAGCGAAGGCCAGTGTCGGCACGTCGACGATGCTTGAACCACCGTCTGCCACCAACGTCGCCCCGGTGATGATCGACGCATCACGGGAGGCCAGGAAGCGACACACCTTGGCAATCTCGTCGGCACTGGCCGCCCGGCGCAACGGTACATCGGCACAGACCCGGGCATAGGCCTGCTGCAAGGTATCGCCATAGGCGTCCCTCAACGGCTGCATTTCCGCGTCCGCCATGGGCGTGCGTACCCAGCCCGGGCACACCGCGTTCACCCGCACGCCGTGCGGCCCGTAATCCCGGGCCAGGGAACGATTGAGCCCGAGCAGTGCATGCTTGGCCGTGGTATAGCCGCACACTTCCGGGCCCGCCGCCAACGAGGCGATGGAGCCGATCAGCACGATGTTGCCCGCGCTTTCCTGCAACAGCGGCAGGCAGGCGCGGGCGCTGTAGAACGCGCTGTCGAGGTTGCTGCGCAGGGCGCCTTCCCAGGTGGACGGGCTGGTCTGGGTGGCGCTGCCCAGGCCATGGCCGCCGGCACAGGCCAGCAGCACATCGAGACGCCCGTACCGTTCGCGAATCTGGTCGATAAACCCCTCCCATGTGGCCGGACAAGCCGCGTCACCCACCAGGATCAGGCCGCCCGTGTCTTGCGCCACCTGTTCCAGCGGTTCACGGCGGCGGCCGAGCAGCACCAACTGCGCGCCTTCTTCGGCATACAGCCGGGCACAGGCCGCGCCGATGCCCGTGCCGGCGCCCGTGATCACCACCGTGCGCGGCTCAGTCACGGGGGTATTCCGTGCGGTTGAGCACCTGGCAATAGGAACTCACCGGGAAGTTCGACAGCGCATCGAACGACGCCCCGGCGTAGCCGAAGATCTTGCCGTCGCTGCGGTGCTGCTGCAGGTCGATCAGCACCAGGCCGAGGGTGGGCACGATCTTCTCTTGCCACACGAACAGGTACAGCTGGTCGGCGATCTTGTAGTAATGGCAGCGGTCGGTGTCGCACAGGCCTTGCTCCACGCCCTTGAGGCACTGCCAGGCGTAGAAGCGCTCGTTAAGGTAGATGTGCTCGTAGACCTCGCTGGGGCTGTAGCGATAACGGTTGTGCAGGCCCACCAGTTCATCGGTGGGCGCGTGCAAGCAATGGCCGGCCTGCCACGGCCGGTCGAGGCTGCCGTGCAGGAAATCGACCTCCACTGACGTCAGCGGCTTGCCGGCGAGGGCGCGGTGGTAGAGGCCTTCGTGGGTGTCGGCTTGATCCGGCAGGCGCCCGATCACTGCGGTGAAGGAGGCGTTCGGCGTGTCCAGCACCAGGCTGATCGACCAGCTGTGCCCGACCTCGTGCTTGATGAAATCCACCAGGTACAGGCCCGGGCGGATCGAGGTGGCGCGGTACGTTGCGCTGCCTGTGGAATGCCCGTCAGCGGCGTGCCAGGCCAGGCGGTCCGGCTCGAAGCGGTGTTCGATCTGCCAGCCATTGGCGAAGTGCAGGGTGAAGGTCTGGCCCGCCAGGTCGGCGAGGTTGGGCAGGATGAATGCGTCCGGCGCGAAACCGTCGGCCAGCGCCCCTACGGTGATCCAGTCGGAAGAAGTGCTCATGGCTGCGCCTCCCTTACACGACGGCGAAGTAGTGTTTGACGAAGCTCTCGCTGACCACGTCCCACAGCACCGGCGTGCCCTTGGTCACGAACCAGCTGTCACCAGCCTTATAGCGCGTGGTCTGGCCGGTGGATTCGTCGGTCAGCAGCACTTCGCCGGTGACCACGGTGGCCTGTTCGGTGAACGGATAGACCATGCGGAACTTGCCCTGGGTGGTGCCGAAATAGGCGCTGCTGACCGGGTCGGTGGGCGCGCCGAAGGTCATCTTGCCGAAGGCACGCACTTCGCCTTCGAGGATCTCCGAGCCGAGGTCGGCCACGGTGCCCCAGGCGTCGAGTTCAGCGAGTTGGACATTGTGCTTGAGGGTCGTAAGGGTCATGGCAGTTGCTCCTGATGAATAAATGAATGTGCAGAAATCCGCTCTGTAGGAGCGGGCTTGCCGGCGATGGCGTCTTTGAAATCGCCATCGCCGGCAAGCCGGCTCCTACAGGGACGTGGGTGTAGGGTCAGCGGCGCCCGTTCCAGTAGCCGGAAAGCTGGTGCCAGGATTTGCCCGCCGTCAGCAACAGCGGGCGGATGGCGTCTTTGCCGAGGATGGTCGGGCGATGGATCGAGCTGACCAGGTCATAACGCGCCGAGCCTTCGCTCATGCCTTCGGCCAGCACCTTGCAGATGATGTGGCTGGGGGTTACGCCAAAGCCGGAATAGCCCTGCACGAAAAACGCATTGCTGCGCCCCGGCAAGGTGCCGATCTGCGGGAAAAGGTTGGGGCTGCACGCCATCGGGCCGCCCCAGGCCAGGTCGATTTTCACGTCCTTGAGGTAGGGGAAGATCTTCAGCATGAGGTGGCGGTTCCACGCCTTGAGGTCGCCGGGAATGTGCTCCACCAGCGGTGTGGCGGCGCCAAACAGCAGGCGGTTCTCGTTGGTGACGCGGTAGTAATCGATCACCGGGCGGATGTCGCTGTAGGCCCCGCGAATCGGGCTGATGCGCTGGATCAGTTCCTCGGACAATGGCTCGGTCATCATCTGGAACGCATAGGTGTTGATGGTCGAGCGGTGCAGCTCCGGCTCCAGCTTGTTGAGGAAACTGTCGCAGGCCCACAGCAACTTGCTGGCGCGCACCGAACCCCGTCCGGTACGCACGGTGATGCGTTCGCCATAGCTGACTTCCAGCGCCGGGCTGTTCTCGAAGATCCGCACGCCATGGCTGGCGAGCGCGGTGGCTTCGCCCAGCAGCAGGTTCAGCGAGTGCACATGGCCGCCGCCCATGTGCAGCAGGGCGCTGCTGTAGGCCTTGGAACCGATGATCTGCTGCACGTCGGAGCCGCCGAGAAAGCGGATCTCGTGCTGGCTGTTGATCGACTTGAAGTCCTTCTCCCAGGCGCGCAGGGTTTTTTCCTGGCGGGCGTTGAAGCCCATGTAGCCATAGCCGTGGCAGAAGTCCGCGTCGATGTTGTACTTGGCGATGCGGTTCTTGATGATGTCCGCGCCCAGGTCGCTGATCTCGAACACCTGGCGCAGGCCGTCTTCACCCACATCCTTCTTGATCTTCTCCAGGTCATGGCCGATGCCCGCCATGATCTGCCCGCCATTGCGACCGGTGCCGCCAAAGCCCAGGTAACGCGCTTCGAGCACCACGATGTTGGTGATGCCTTTTTCCGCCAGTTCCAGGGCCGTGTTGATGCCGGAGAAACCGCCGCCGATCACCACCACGTCGGCGTCGATATCCTGTTCCAGGGTGGGGAAGCTGAGGTTGTATTTCTTGGTGGCGGTGTAATACGTGGGGGTTTCGATGTTGATCATGGCGCAGCCTGAAAAAGTGAAGGAAGGCTCTAAAGCGGATGCCTCCATTAGGGGCCCTGGCGGATGAGAAGTCTTGATCCTGCCTGCCCAGGCTTTTGATTCAGCGCGCCAGGGGGCGCAGCGACAGACAAGTTATAGCGCGCTCGCGGGCAGGGAATGCTAGAGTTTCGTTAAATTATTAACTAAATACCCCGTGACCCTGATCCCTATGCCCAAACCTCGACAGTCCCTGACCCTGGCCTTGCTGCAAGCACGCGAGGCCGCGATGAGTTTTTTCCGCCCGTCCTTGAACGAACACGGCCTGACCGAACAGCAATGGCGCATCATCCGCATCCTTGAACAACACGGTGAGCTGGAGATTTACCAGCTGGCCGAACTGGCCTGCATCCTCAAGCCGAGCATGACCGGCGTGCTGGTGCGCATGGAGACCGCCGGCATGGTGCACCGGCGCAAGGCCGAGCAAGACCAGCGCCGCGTGCTGGTGACCCTGGCCGACAAGGGCAAGGCGAGTTTCGAGTCCATGAGCCAGTGCATGGAAGGCAACTACCAGCGCTTGCAGGATCAGTTGGGCGAAGAGAAATTGCAGACCCTGCTGGGCCTGTTGGATGACCTGAAAAACATCAACCTCAAGCGCTGAATCAACACCACCCATCCCTGTAGGAGCCCGGCTTGCCGGCGATGGCAATCTTGAGGGCGCCATCGCCGGCAAGCCGGGCTCCTACAGGGGGGGGCTCAGTACACACCACCGCTGTGGTTGGCCTCGGGAGTGCCCTTGAATTTCCCTGCCAGCGCCTGCAACCCGCGCATCAACACCGTGGTGTCCACACCCACTGCCACAAACGTCGCGCCCAACTCAATGTAGCGCCGCGCCAGGCTTTCATCGGCACTGAGGATCCCCGCCGCCTTGCCCGACTGCACGATGCGCCCGATGGCATCCTCAATCGCCGCCTGCACTTCGGGATGCCCCGGATTACCCCGGTGCCCCATCGACGCGCTCAAATCCGCGGGGCCGATGAACACGCCGTCCACGCCGTCCACGGCAGCAATCTCATCGAGGTTCGCCAGGCCTTCGCGGTTCTCGATCTGCACCAGCAGGCACATCTGTTCATCCGCCTGGTCGAGGTAACCGGGGATGCTGTTCCAGCGCGAAGCTCGCGCCAAGGCACTGCCCACCCCTCGAATCCCCTGGGGCGGGTAACGCATGGCGCGCACCAGCTCGCGGGCCTGGGCGGCGCTTTCGACCATGGGCACCAGCAGGGTCTGGGCGCCGATATCCAGCAGTTGCTTGATCAACGCACTGTCGCCGATCACCGGGCGAATCAGCGCCTGGCTGGGGTAGGGCGCCACGGCCTGCAACTGGGCGAGCATGCCTGGCAGCTGATTGGGCGCGTGTTCACCGTCGATCAGCAACCAGTCAAACCCGGCGTTGGCGGCCAGCTCCGCGCAGTACGCATCGGCGAGGCCGAGCCACAGGCCGATCTGCACCTCGCCGTTGTGCAGGCGCTGCTTGAAGCGGTTGATGGGCATGTCCATGACAAACCTCCTGGGGTTAGACGAAGCGGCAGGCAATCGAGCCGAGCAAGTCGTAGTCGACGTGGAAGGTGTCGCCGGGGCGGGCCGCGACCGGGCGTGTAAAGGAGCCGCCGAGAATCACCTGCCCGGGCAGCAGGGTCACGTCGTAGGGTGCCAGCTTGTTCGCCAGCCAGGCCACCCCCTTGGCCGGGTGGTTGAGCACCGCCGCCGACACGCCGGACTCCTCGATCACGCCGTTGCGGTACAGCACGGCCGGCACTTTGCGCAGGTCGATCTCGGTAGGCCGTACCGCACGGCCGCCCAGCACCACACCGGCATTGGCAGCGTTGTCGGAGATGGTGTCGAACACTTTGCGCGTGGCGTTGGTCTGCGGGTCGACCTGCTGGATGCGCGCGTCGATGATCTCCAGTGCGGGGATCACCCATTCGGTGGCGTCGAGCACGTCGAACACCGTGCAGTTTGGGCCCTTGAGCGGTTTTCCGAGGATGAATGCCAGCTCCACTTCCACCCTTGGCACGATGAAGCGCTCGAAGGGGATGTCGCTGCCTTCGTCAAAGAACATGTCATCGAGTAGCGCGCCGTAATCCGGTTCGGTGATGTTCGACGACACCTGCATGGCCCGGGAGGTGAGGCCGATCTTGTGGCCCTTCAACGTGCGTCCGTCCTTGATCTTCTGCGCGACCCAGGCGCGCTGGATCGCGTAGGCGTCCTCAATCGTGATGCCGGGGTAGTCGAGGGAAAACTGGCGCACCTGTTCGCGGCTGCGTTCGGCGCGGTCCAGCTGGGCAGCGGCGGCGAGGATTTGCTGGGAGTCGAGCATGGCGACGGTCCTTAGTGTGGGTTGACGATGGCGGCGTGGGTGCGCAGCACCAGCAAGCCGCCGAGGGCGATAAACAGGGCGAGTACGTAGAGGGCCAGGCTGGCGCTCTGGGTGGCGTCGCGCATCCAGCCGATCAGGTAGGGCGCGAGGAACGCGGCGACGCTGCCAAACGAACTGATCATGGCGATGCCGGCTGCCTGGGTGGTGTCCGATAGAAATGCCGGGGGCAGTTGCCAGAACATCGGCAATGCGGCGCTGGCGCCCATGCCGGCCACCACCAGCCCGCCCATCACCAGCAGCGGGTTGTGCGGTGCCAGGCCGGCCACGGCGATGCCGACGGCGGCCATCAGAAGCGGCACGCACAGGTGCCAGCGACGTTCGCGATGGCGGTCGGACGAACGCCCGCAGCCGATCATGAAGAAACACCCGGCCAGGTACGGCACGGCGCTGAGCAGCCCCACCTGGCTGTCGCGGCCGATACCGGCGCCGTGGATCAGCGTGGGCATCCAGAACGCCAGGGTGTTCACCGCCAGCATCACCGCGAAATACACCGCCACCAGCAACCACACTTGCGGGTCGCGCAGGATGCCGCCGAACGAGGTGATGGTCTTGCGTTGTTCTTCGCTGCGCAGTTGGGTACCCAGTTGCCGCTTTTGCTCGGCGGTCAGCCAGTGCACCGAATCGAAACTGTCCGGCAACCCCTTGAGTACCACCAGCCCCAGCAGCACCACCGGCATACCTTCGATCAGGAACATCCACTGCCAGCCGCGCAGGCCGCCCACCTCATGGAAGTGCTCCAGGATCGCCCCGGACAACGGCCCGCCCAGCACGCCGGCCATGGGCACGGCGATGGCGAACAAGGCGGTGACCTGGGCGCGGCGGCGTGCCGGGTACCAGCGGTTCAGGTACACCAGGATCCCCGGGAAAAACCCGGCCTCGGCCACCCCCAGCAAAAAGCGCAGCACGTAGAAGCCACGGGCGCTCTCCACCCACAGCATGCCGGTGGACAACAGGCCCCACACCACCATCAGGCTGGCGATCCAGCGTCTTGGCCCGACGCGGTCCAGCGCCAGGTTGCTGGGCACGCCGAACAGCGCGTAGGCGATGAAAAACAGGCCGGCGCCAAAGCCGTAGACCGTGTCGCTGAAATGCAGGTCGCTGCTCATCTGCATCTTGGCGAAGCCGATGTTGATGCGGTCCAGATGGGCGAACAGGTAGCACACCAGCAACAGGGGCATCAGGCGCCAGGTGACTAAACGATGGGTGCGGTCGTGCTCGGCCAGCACGCGGCTGGCCGTGGTGTGGGCTGTGCTCATGATGTTGTACTTTTTGTCTGAGAGGCCGTGGATGCAAATCCCTGTAGGAGCCGGCTTGCCGGCGATAGCGTCGGTAGCTTCAGCATCGATGTGCCGGCTGTACCGCGATCGCTGGCAAGCCAGCTCCTACAAGGGGGTGTGTTGGCTCAGGAAGGCGTGCACATTGTTCTGCTTGAAGTTGAGCTGCGGGTGCAGCTCGACCATCTCGAACGACAGCGCGAGCAAGCGTTGTGCCTGGAGTTCAGCGAAGTGCGCGGTGATCGCCGCGAACACCGCCTCGGCCACCGCCTGGCGCGTGGGCAGGTCGCGGCCATGGCCGACCTTGAGGGTCATGTGCACAAAGGCGTAGTCGTGTTTGCCGTCGGCCATGCGCCAGGTGTCCAGGCGCACGCCTCGGCTGCGAATACCACCCAGGGGGAACACGCCACTGTCTCCCAGCACGTGGTGGACCTTTTCAAACAGGCCGGGCAGGTCGGCCTGTTGTTCGATGTTGTCGGTGTACTCGGCGATAAAGTGCGGCATGGGTTTCTCCCAGGGTTACAGCGGGAAAATCGCGTTGATCTGGCCGGTGCCCGAGCTGCCGAACGGCGGCGTGATGATCTCGGCCGGCTTGGCGTACTCCGGCCCGCCGAGCAGCCCCAGGAGCATGGCGGTGTCGTGCATCTTGCCCTCGCCGAAGCAGTGCTCGGCGTAGTCGGGCAGCATCGCGCAAAACTCCTTGAAGCGGCCTTGCTTCCACATCTCCACCACGTGCAGGTCCACCTGCTTGTCGAATTCGCGGGTCCAGTTATGGATATTCGCCTCGGCCTGGCGGTCGTCCGAAAAACGGTGGGACAACGAACCGGAAGCCAGCACCAGCACCTTGCGATCACTCTTCTCGATGGCCCGGCGCACGGCGGCGCCAAACGCAAAGCTGTCTTCCAGGCGATGCCAGGCGCACCAGGCGGCGATGGAGATGACCTTGAATTTTTCATCTTCCGGCACGCCCATGTGCATGTAGCGCATGGGCACCAGAGTGCCGTATTCCAGCTCCAGGCTCGGGATGTTGTGGGCCATGCTGCGCACGCCGGCTTCGTTGGCTTCGGCGGCGATCAACTCGCCCAGCTCGGGGCAGCCGGGGTAGGCGTAGTCCATGTTCTTGATGAAGTGGGGCAGCTCGTTGCTGGTGTAGGTGCCCTGGAACTGTTCGCCGCAGTTGACGTGGTAACCGCTGTTGACCAGCCAGTGCACGTCGAACACCACGGCGGTATCGGCGCCCAGCTCGCGGGCACGCCGGCCGATTTCCTTGTGCCCGGCAATTGCCGCTTCGCGACAGCCGTGATGCTTGCCGGGCAGTTCCGACAGGTACATCGACGGTACGTGGCAGATCTTCGCCGCCAGGACCACTTCGCCCATGATGATTCTCCTGAATAATTATTCTTGTACGGCCAAATGGGACCTGTAGGAGCCGGCTTGCCGGCGATGGCATCAACCGGATGTGCCTGACGCACCGCGTCGTTTGCATCGCCGGCAAGCCGGCTCCTACAAGGGGTGTGCATGTGCCGGGTTACACGCCCCACCGCGGGATGTGATGGCTGCCCATGGAAATGCACACGTTCTTGATCTCGGCGAACACTTCGAAGCTGTACTGGCCGCCTTCACGGCCGGTGCCGGAGCCCTTGACCCCGCCGAATGGCTGGCGCAGGTCGCGCACGTTCTGACTGTTGATAAATACCATGCCGGCTTCGATTCCGCGCGCCAGGCGGTGGGCCTTGCCGATGTCCTGGGTCCAGATATACGAGGCCAGGCCGTATTCGGTGTCGTTGGCCAGTTGCAGGGCTTCGGCCTCGTCCTTGAACGGGATGAGGCACACCACCGGGCCAAAGATCTCTTCCTGGGCGATGCGCATCTTGTTGTTCACGTCGGCAAATACCGTCGGCTGGATGAACTGGCCACGGCTCAGGTGCGCCGGCAGGTTGGCCGGGCGCTCCAGGCCACCGGCGAGCAGGGTGGCGCCTTCTTCGAGGCCGATCTTGATGTAGCCGGTGACCTTGTCGTAATGCGCCTGGGTGATCATCGAGCCGACCTGGGTGTTCGGGTCTTGCGGGTCACCCACGATCAAGCGTTTGGCGCGGGCGGCAAACTCGGCGACGAACTGCGGGTAGACACTTTCCTGGATGAAGATGCGGCTGCCCGCGGTGCAGCGTTCGCCGTTCAGGGAAAAGATAGTGAACAGCGCGGCGTCGAGGGCGCGTTCCAGGTCGGCGTCTTCGAAGATCAGCACCGGCGACTTGCCGCCCAGTTCCATGGAGTACTTCTTCAAGCCGGCGGTCTGCATGATCTTCTTGCCGGTGGCGGTGCCACCGGTAAAGGAGATCGCCCGCACGTCAGGGTGGCGCACCAGCGCATCACCGGCCGTGGCGCCGTAGCCCTGGATCACGTTGAGCACGCCGTTGGGAATCCCGGCTTCTACCGCCAAACGCCCCAGCTCGTTGGCGGTCAATGGCGAGAGTTCCGACATCTTCAACACCGCGGTGTTGCCCAGGGCCAGGCACGGCGCGGTCTTCCAGGTGGCGGTCATGAACGGCACGTTCCACGGCGACACCAGCCCACACACCCCCACCGGCTGGTACAGGGTGTAGTTGAGCATCTGGTCGTCCACCGGGTAGCTGTGGCCGTCCATGCGTGTGCAGACTTCGGCGAAGAAATCGAAGTTGTGTGACGCGCGGGGGATCAGCACGTTCCTGGTCTGGTGGATCGGCAGGCCGGTGTCGAGGGTTTCCAGTTCGGCCAGGCGTGGCACGTTCTGCTCGATCAGTTCACCGAGCTTGCGCATCAGGCGTGCGCGTTCCTTGGCCGGGGTGTTGGCCCACTTCGGGAATGCCTCTTTCGCGGCCGCTACCGCTTGCGCGACTTCTTCTGCGCCGCCGCTGGCCACTTCGCCAATGGCTTCGCCGGTGGCCGGGTTGTAGTTGATGAATACGTCTTTGCTCTCGACCTCGCGGCCGTTGATCCAGTGTTTGATCATGTCGCTCACGCCTCTTTCCGGGCGGAGAAAAAGTCCGCCTCGCTGACAATTCGGTTGACCAGGCGGCCCACGCCTTCGACTTCCACCACCACTTCATCGCCGGGCACCACATCGGCCAGGCCTTCGGGGGTGCCAGTGGCGATCATGTCGCCGGGTTGCAGGGTCATGAAGCTCGACAGGTATTCGATGAGGTAGGGGATATCGAAAATCATGTCGCGGGTGCTGCCTGCCTGGCGCAGCTCACCGTTGATCCAGGTGCGCAGGGTCAGGTTGCTGGCGTCGGGCACATCCGCCACGTCGACAATCCACGGACCGACCGGGGTGGTGGCGTCGCGGTTTTTCACGCGCAGGTTGGGGCGGTAGTAGTTTTCCAGGTAGTCGCGGATCGCGTAGTCGTTGCACAGGGTGTAGCCGGCCAGGTAGTCCAGGGCGTCGGCACGCTTGACGTTGCGCGCGGCCTTGCCGATGACCGCCACCAACTCGCACTCGTAGTGCATGTAGGCGACGTTGTCCGGGCGCCAGGTGACCTGGCGGTGGCCGGTGTAGGTGCCGACGGACTTGATGAAGGCCAGCGGCTCGGTCGGTGGGGTGAAGGCCAGTTCGGCGGCGTGGTCGGCGTAGTTCAAGCCCAGGGCGAACATGGAGCCGGTGGCGGGAGGCAGCCACTCGACCTGGTCCTCGGCGAGCAGGCGGCCGTCGCTCAGGCGCACGGCGTTGTCGGTCTCGACCGTCACGGCGTGGATTTCATTTTCATAGCGGATGCGGGCGTGTTTCATGCTGGGGTCTCCGCTTGGATATGGCTCACGAGGCGGCCGACGCCGCTGATCTCGACTTCAACCTTGTCGCCGGGCAGAACATCCACGCGGCCTTCGGGCGTGCCGGTGATCAGCACGTCGCCAGGGTGCAGGGTCATGAACTCGCTGATTTCGGCGATCAACTGCGGGATGTCTCGCACCCAATTGGCGGTGGAGTTTTCCTGGCGCAGTTCACCGTTGACCCACAGTTTCAGGCTCAACTGATTGGCGTTTGCCACCTGATCGCGTGGAACCAGTTGCGGCCCCAGCACGCAGAACCCATCGCGGCATTTGGCTTTGACGGCAGGGCGGTAGTAGCTGTCTTCCGGCAGGCTGAACTCGTTGACCACCACATAGCCGGCCACATGGGCCATGGCATTTTCCAGGCTGACACGGCTGGCGCGTTCGCCGATCACCACACCCAGCGCCGGGCCGGGTTGCAGGCGCTCGCCCTGTGGGTGCAACACCACGCCAGCGTGTTCGTTGCGGGTATTCGGGGTCTTGATAAACAGCACCGGCTTGTTGGGCGGCTTCTGGTAGGGCGCCTGCTGGAAGGCGGCGAGATGCTGATCCAGCAGGCCCTGGTAGTTCAGCGCAACGCCGAACAGGGTGCCGTTGGCAACATCATGCAGGGTACGGCTCATGCGTTTCTCCTGGCGGTGGCGACTGCTGCATAGGCAGTTCGTTAATGTGTTAACGTTATAATTAATATGTTAACTACCGTCAAGCGTGGCAAAATCCAGCAGCATTCAAATAACAACAAGGGGGGCAGCGTGCAGCCGATTCCCAACATCAACATCGGGCAGGTCTACGACCAGCGTTACAGCGACGCCGAGGTGCATTACGACAAGCTCGGCAACCTGGCAGGGTTTTTTGGGCGCAACATGCCCGTGCATCGGCATGACCGGTTTTTCCAGGTGCATTACGTGAAGAGCGGCGCGGTGCGGGTGTATCTGGATGACCGCCAGTTTGTGGAATCGGGGCCAATGTTTTTTCTCACGCCGCCCACCGTGCCCCACGCGTTTGTCACCGAAGCGGACGCCGACGGCCATGTGCTGACGGTGCGCCAGCAATTGGTATGGGCCTTGATCGACGCCGACTCCAGTCTGGCCTCCGGCGCCGCCTGCGTGGCGCTGACGGCCGGTGACCAGGGCCTGGATGCGCTGTTCGAAGACTTGAACGAAGAGATCAACGCCCAGCGGCCCGGGCGCGCCGCCGCCCTGGACAGCCTCACGCGGCTGATCATGATTCGCCTGCTGCGCCTGTGCGCCCATTCCTTGCCGTCACGCCCGACGCGGCACGAAGACCTGCGCATCTTTCATCGTTTCAACGAACTGATCGAGGCCCATTACCTGGAACACTGGCCACTGGCGCGCTACGCCGAGGGGATCGGCGTGACCGAAGCGCGCCTCAATGAGGTGTGCCGACGCCTGGCCGATCTGCCGTCCAAGCGCTTGATCCTGGAACGGGTGATGCAGGAAGCCAAGCGCCTGCTGCTGTTTACCGGCAGCTCGGCCAACGAGATCTGCTACCAGCTGGGCTTCAAGGACCCGGCGTATTTCAGCCGGTTTTTCCTTCGTTATGCGCAGGTGACGCCGGGGGAGTATCGGCTGCGGCAGTCGGGCTTGGGTTGACGCCCCACGCACCGCCCAGCGCGGTGTACAGGTTCACTTCGGCCATCAGCTGCGCCAGTCGATCGACGATCAACGCCTGCTGAGAAGTGAACAGTGAGCGCTGCGCATCGAGGAACGTCAGGTTGCTGTCGACGCCACTGCGGTAGCGGTGTTGCGCCAGGTCGTAATACGCCTGGTTGGCGGCAACGAAATCGCGCTGTGCGGCCAACTGGTCGTTGAAGGTCTGGCGCGCAGCGAGGCCGTCGGCGACTTCCTGGAAGGCGGTCTGGATGGACTTTTCGTACTGGGCCACGCCGATGTCTTTTTGCAGCTTCGCGTAGTCGAGGCTGGCGCGCAGGCTGCCGGCGTTGAAGATCGGCAGGTTGATCTGCGGCTGGAACGTCCAGGTGCCCGCGCCGCCCTTGAACAGCCCGGACAGTTCATTGCTGGTGCTGCCGGCGTTGGCAGTCAGGCTGATCGACGGAAAGAATGCCGCTCGGGCCGCGCCGATGTTCGCGTTGGCCGCCTGCAGCTGGTATTCGGCCTGCAGGATGTCCGGGCGCCGTTGCAGCAGGTCCGACGGCAGGCCGGCTGGCACGCGTGCTACCAGATCATCGGCCAGCGGGCGTGACGGCAGGCGCTCATCCACCGGACCGCCGACCAGCAGCGCGAGGCTGTTGAGGTCCTGGGCAACCTGGCGTTCATAACGGGCCACGCTGGCGCGGGTGCTCTCGACCGCCGTACGGGCCTGCACCACATCCAGCGCCGAGGCTTTGCCGGCGCTTTTGCTGCGGCTGGTCAACTGCCAGCTGTGATCGTTGGCGACCAGCGTCTGCTGGGCCAGGGCCAGCAATTCCTGATCAGCGCGCCAGGTCAGGTAGGCATTGGCGACGTTGGCCACCAGGCTCAATTGCGCGCTGCGGCGTGCTTCTTCGGTGCCCAGGTAAGCCAGCATCGCCTGTTCGCTGAGGCTGCGCACACGGCCGAACAGGTCCAGCTCATACGCGCTGATGCCCAGCGTGGCGGAATAGTTGGAGGTGATCGCAGGCTTGCCGGTACCGGTCACATCGCCCGGCAGCCGCTGGCGCTTGCCGGCCCCCGTGGCAGACACTGCCGGGAACAGGTCGGCGCGCTGGATCCGGTACTGCGCCTGGAAGGCTTCCACGTTCAGCGCGGCCACTCGCAGGTCACGGTTATTCGCCAATGCGTCGCCGATCAACTGTTGCAGGGCCGGGTCGTGAAACAGCTGGCGCCAGTCCGGCGAGACGGTCATGGTGCCGGCCTGCGCCAGGCGGTAGACCCCATTCTGCGGAAACTGCGCCGGCACCGGCGCCTCGGGGCGCTGGTACTCGGGGATCAACGAGCAGCCGCCGAGCATCCAGGCCAGACCAACGCCCGTGAGAGTCAGTCTGTTCATCAGGCGCCTACCATCCATTTGGCCAGGCCGTGGCGCCCGCTCACGCCCAACTTGGCGGCGGCGCGCTTGAGGTAGGTCTCGATCGAGCTGTTTTTCACGCTGAGTTTTTCCGCCATTTGCGGCACGGTGCCGCCGGTCAACAAGCCCAGGCACACTTCCTGCTCCCGGGCCGACAGGGTGATATCGCTGAGGGACAAGCGTTTGTAGAACTCACGTTGCAACTGCGACTGCTCCAGCAAACTGTGCGCCGGCTCGGTGGAGGCGGGCGGCGCCTGGCGCAGGATCTGCGCGTGGCGTTCCATCAACGGCAACAGCGTGTCCGACAGGCTCTTGAGAAACGACAGCTCCGCGAGGGAAAACCCACGCTGACCCGGCAAGCGGTACAGCGAAATCACACAGCGCCGATTGCCCTGGCGTGACACCAGGTTGCACTGGTGCGACGTGCCGCGCAGGTGCGTGCTCTTGGCCTTGGCCTTCATCTGGATCAGCAGCGGGTCCTGCATGCCGAGCATTTCCCGCAGCAGCGGGTGGTCGTTGAGCGGGTGCAGCGTCTGGGAAATCGGCAGGTCCTTGTTCAGGCCGGCGCTGCCCAGCAGCTTGATGTCGAGCACGCTGTCGCGAGGTTCGTCGAGGGTCCATTCACTCAAGTCCACCAGGTGAATCGGTACCCATTTGTCCACGAGGTGCAGCATCTTGCTGGCAAAATCCTCGTGGCCGCTGGTGGAAATCAACTCGCCCATTTCGGCGTAGAAATGCGGGCTTTCCGTGTTGTTGATGCTGCGCGTCAAACTCATAGCCATCTCATCCTTGAAGTCGAACACCGTCAACGGACTCCCTGGGCCTCTGCGGGGGCGATCCGTTCCTCATGAACGTGAGTCGGCGCTCGAGAGTGCATTTAGCCAGTGGATTTGTCCTACGTATGTAGCGGAAACGTGGGACACAAACTGCCATAAAAACATCGTCATTAATTCGACGTTTCTGACGGCGCATTCCGCCGAAGATATTTCATTCAGGGCATTTAGAGTTTTTTAACTATCTGAAAAATAAAGATAAAAATGATATGCGGAGCCAATTCGGTAAAAACGACATCGGCCAGATATAGCCAATTTCCTACACTCATTTAATCGATTCAGCAGTGAACCATCAGCAGGCCCTGTTTCGATCCGTTTGGATGTCCGGGTTTCGGGTGACAGACAGTCCCCCACCCCCATGCTCAAATCCGGCAATTTCGCCGTCATGGGCCTCCCTGCGCGGCCAGTGCCTGCCCCCCATGAGAAGGATCTTATGAAGCATTTCCCCAGCCTGCCGGCCAGCTTCCCCCTCACCGCCGCGCAACAGGACATCTGGCTCGACCAACTGCGTGCAGGCGACTCACCGCTGTACAACATCGGCGGTTATGTCGATTTCGCCGGTGCGGTGGTGCCCGAATTGATCCAGCGCGCCATCGAGCAACTGGTCGCCAAGCACGATGCCTTGCGTACCCAGTTGCACAGCGATGCCGATGGCCTGCCTCGGCAGACATTTGCCGACGAATTGCCGGCTGAAGTGGCCCTGCACGATTTTTCTGCGCTGCCCGACCCCCAGGTCGCCGCCCAGGCCCTGATGCATGCGCACATGGCCCGACCCTATGCCATGCAAGGCGAGCCGCTATTCCGGTTTTTCCTGGTCAAGCTCGATGACAGCCACTATCGCCTGGGCACACAAGCCCATCACCTGATTCTCGATGGCTGGGGCTTCGGCCAGATGCTGCAATCCCTGGCACGGCTGTACACCGCCCTGGAACAGGGGCGGCCACCCGAGTCGCTGGCGCCGTCCTATGTCGACTTTATCGAGGCCGACCAGCGTTACCACCAGTCGCCACGCTACGCGCGCGACCGGGCCTATTGGCTGGACAAATACCAGGCGCTCCCCGAGCCGTTGCTCACTCCCCGGCACACCGCGCAAGCCGCCAGCAATACCTTCGTGCAACCCTTTCCCGTGGCCTTGCTCGACCGCATGGAACAAGTGGCCAACCGTTACCAGGCGTCGGCGTTCCACGTACTGCTGGCGGCGATGTACGTGTACTTCACTCGCACCCATCAGCGCGATGAGTGGGTCGTGGGGCTGCCGATCCTCAATCGCTCCAACGCACGTTTCCGCTCCACCGTCGGGCTGTTCACCCAGGTCAGTGCGGTACGGTTTCAGTTCAGCGAACAGTTGCCGTTCAGCGCGCTGGTGCGCGGGGTGCGTGACCAGCTCAAGCAGGACTTCCGCCATCAGCGCTTCCCCTTGAGCGACATGAACCGCGAGCTGGGCCTGCGCCGTGCGGATCGCGGCCAGTTATTCGACCTGTCGGTGTCGTTCGAGCAGGACGACCATGACCTGCGCTACGGCCAGGTCCAGGCGCGGGCGGTCAAGGTGTCCAACCTGCATGAACCGTTGCCCCTCGCCATCCACTTGCGCAGCAACCGCTACCAGGACACCGCGTGCCTGCATTGCGTGTACAACGAAGCCTATTTGCAGCACGACGAAGTGCAGGCACTGGCACAGCGCTTTACCTGGTTGCTGGAGCAAGGGCTGGAAGACACCGCGTTGCAAGTCGGCGAGTTTTCCCTCGTAATGCCTGCCGAACAGGTGCTGCTGCAGCGCTGGAACGCCACTGCCCAACCCAACACTGAGCGGCACACCCTGCACGGGCGCATCGAAGCCCAGGCGGCCCGTACACCGGAGGCCATCGCGGCGATTTATCAGGGCCGGCACCTGACCTACGCCCAGCTCAATCAACAGGCCAATGCGTTGGCCCATCGCCTGCTGGAACACGGCGTGCAACCGGATGACCGCGTGGTGATCCTGGCCCGGCGCAGCCTGGAAACCCTGGTGGGGTTGCTGGCGATTCTCAAATCCGGCGCCTGCTATGTACCGGTGGACCCGGCCCATCCGGCCGAGCGCTTGAATTACCTGCTGCAAGACAGTGCCCCGGTGGTGATGCTGACCCAGCACGACCTGCTGCACCGCCTGCCGGCATCGAACGTGCCGGTGATCGAACTGGACCGCCCCATCTTCCACCTGGGCAGCAATCCGCGGGTGGCCGTCACGTCGTCCAACCTGGCCTATGTGATCTACACCTCCGGCTCCACCGGTTTGCCCAAGGGCGTGATGGTCGAGCACCACACCGTGTCGAACCTCGTGGACTGGCACTGCCAGGCGTTCCACCTGCGCGCCGGCAGCCACACCGCCAGCGTCGCCGGGTTCGGGTTTGACGCGATGGCCTGGGAAGTCTGGCCGGCATTGTGCGTAGGCGCGACGTTGCACCTGCCACCCGCTCACGAGGGTGCGGAAGACATCGACGCGCTGCTGGGCTGGTGGCAAGCGCAGCCACTGGACGTGTGCTTCCTGCCCACGCCCTTGGCCGAGTACGCCTTCAGCCAGCGCCTGGAACACCCGACCCTGCACACCTTGCTGATCGGCGGCGACCGCTTGCGCACCTTCACCCGGGCGCAGACGTTTGATGTGATCAACAACTATGGCCCCACCGAAGCCACGGTGGTCGCCACGTCGGGCCGCGTGGACGTCGGCCGGCCGTTGCACATTGGCGGGCCGATCGCCAATGCCCGGGTGTACCTGCTCGACGAGCAGCAGCGCCCTGTGCCGATCGGCGCGGCGGGGGAGCTGTATGTGGGCGGCAAGGGCGTGGCGCGGGGCTACTTGAATCGTCCCGAACTCAGCGCCGAGCGCTTCCTCGACGACCCCTTCAACGAGGGCCGCATGTACCGCACCGGCGACTTGGCGCGCTGGTTGCCCGACGGCAACCTCGACTACCTGGGGCGCAACGACGACCAGGTGAAAATCCGTGGGGTGCGGATCGAACTGGGCGAAATCGAGTCCGCCCTGGCCACCCATCCCCAGGTCCAGGAAGCCGTGGTGCAGTACCGCGACGGCCAATTGCTGGCCTGGTTCGTCCCGCGTGAACCGGTGGCCATCGAAGCCCTGCGTACCCATCTGCAGGCTACGTTGCCGGACTACATGCTGCCGGCGGCCTACATGGCGCTCGATACGCTGCCGCTGACCGCCAACGGTAAGCTCGACCGCAAGGCCCTGCCGGCGCCGACCCAGGAGGCCTTTGTCACCCGCCGCTATGAAGCGCCGCACCCCGGGGTGGAAACCCTGCTGGCAGAGATCTGGGCCGAGTTGTTGCAGGTGCAGCAGATCGGTCGTCATGACCATTTCTTCGAGCTGGGCGGGCATTCGTTGCTGGCCGTGCAACTGGTGCAGCGCATGCGCCAGGTGGGCCTGAGCGCCGATGTGCAGGTGCTGTTCGGCCAGCCAACCCTGGCGGCGTTGGCGGCGGCGAGCGCAGCCGGCGACGTGGAGGCGACCGAACTGGCCAGCCCGGACGACGCCAGCCTGGCGCGCATTGTCGCGAGCATCCCCGGCGGCGCGGCGAACATTCAAGACATCTACCCGCTGGCCCCGTTGCAGGAAGGCTTGCTCTACCACCACATCACCGATGAGCACGACCCGTATCAGCAGCAGGCCCTGTTCAGCTTTGCCCGCCGCGACCAGTTGGATGCTTTTGCCCAGGCCCTGCAACAGGTGATCAACCGCCACGATATCCTGCGCACCAGCCTGGTCTGGGACGCCCTGGAACAACCGATGCAAGTGGTGTGGCGCACCGCGCCGTTGCGTGTCGAACCCATGGGCGAACACCCTGCGCCGCTGGACCTGCGCCAGGCACCGCTGATGGCCCTGGACTATGCCGAAGAGCCCCACGCGCAACGCTGGATCGCGCGATTGCGCTTCCACCATTTGGTCAATGACGCCACCTCCACCACGATCCTGATGCAGGAGATCCGTGCCCACCTGCTGGGCCAGCAGGCGCAGTTGCCCGTGCCGGTGCCGTATCGCAACGTGGTGGTGCAGGCCCGGTCTCCGGCTCGGCAAGCGGCGCACGAGGGGTTTTTCCGCGAGCAGTTGGGAGACGTAGACGAGCCGACCCTGGCGTACGGCTTGCAGGAACGCCAGGCGGATCGGGCGCAGACCGAAGAGGCTGCACGCCCATTGAGTGACAGCCTCAATCAGCGCTTGCGTGGCCAGGCGCGTGGCTTGGGGGTCAGCGTTGCCAGCCTGTTCCACCTTGCCTGGGCCCAGGTGCTCGGCCGGGTCAGCAGCCGCGACGACGTGGTGTTCGGCACCGTATTGCTCGGCCGCTTGCAGGCGGGCGAGGGCGCCGACCGTGCCCTGGGTATGTTCATCAACACCTTGCCGTTGCGCTTGCGGTTGGCCGGCCAGAGCGTGGCCGATGCACTGCGCGACACCCACGCGCGGCTCAGTGCGTTGCTGGTCCACGAGCAGGCTTCCCTGGCCCTGGCCCAGCGTTGCAGCAGTGCATCGCCGCTGTTCAACAGCTTGCTCAACTACCGCCATACCGACGCCGAGCGCGACCTGACCCTGGTGCCGGGCATCGCCTTGATCAGCAGCGAAGACATCCTCAGCTACCCGTTGATGCTCACCGTGGACGACACCGCCAACGGCTTCCTGCTCAAGGCCAAGGCCCCGCGCAAGGTGGGGGCCGAGCGCCTGCTGGACTACCTGGAGACCGTGCTGACCCACCTGGTGGAGGCACTGGAGCATGCGCCGCAAACACCATTGCGCGAGGTGCCGGTGCTGCCCGCCGGTGAACTGAACACCCTGCTGGTGGACTTCAACGCCACCGAGACCGACTACCCCGACACCCTCACCGTGCAAGCGCTGTTCGAAGCCCATGCGCGGCATACTCCCCACGCCATTGCCGTACAGGCTGGCGAGCGGCAGCTCACCTATCGCGAACTCAATGAACGCGCCAACCGACTCGCCTTCTACCTGCGCGAGCGCGGTGTGCAGCCAGACGTCCGGGTGGCGCTGTGCGTCGAACGCGGGCTGGACCTGGTGGTGGGCTTGCTGGCCATCCTCAAGGCCGGCGGCGCCTATGTGCCGCTGGACCCGGGCTACCCCCGCGAACGGCTCGCCTACATGCTGCAAGACAGCCAGCCGGTGGCGCTGCTGGTGCACGCCGCCACCCGTGACCTGCCGGGCGAGGTATCGATCCCGGTCATCGACTTCGACCACTGCGCCTGGAGCCAGGCGCCCAGCGGCAACCCCTTGGTGCCGGGCCTGAGCGTCGCCAACCTGGCTTACGTGATGTACACCTCCGGCTCCACCGGCACGCCCAAGGGCGTGATGATCGAGCATCGCGGCCTGGGCAACCTGATGCATTGGGGCTCCCGGTTGTGCCCGAATGCCGAGGGCGGCGCATTGTTGCAGCGTGCGCCGTTCAGCTTCGACGGTTCGGTGTGGGAGCTGTTCTGGCCGCTCACCAACGGCATGCGCCTGGTGCTGGCGCGGCCCGACGGCCACCGCGAACCGGCCTACCTGGCGCAGGTGATTCGCGAGCAGCAGATCACCGTTATCAAGTTCGTACCGGCCATGTTGCAGCAGTTCCTTGAGTTGGAAGAGTCTGCCTTGTGCACCAGCCTCACTGACGTGCTGTGCGGCGGCGGCGAACTCACCGAAGCCCTGGCCCGGGGCGTGCAAGCCCGCTTGCCAGGGGTGCGTTTGCATAACGTCTACGGCCCGACCGAAGCCACGGTGGACAGCAGCGCCTGGACGCTGGAGCCCGGCGCGCCGGTGCCGGCGTTGCAGTTGCCGATTGGCCGGGCGATCCACAACACGCGCCTGTATGTGCTCGATGAACACGATGCACCGGTGCCGATGGGCGTCAGCGGCCAATTGCACATCGGCGGCGTGGGGGTTGCCCGTGGTTACCTGGGGTTGGCGCAGATGACGGCCGAGCGCTTTATCGACAGCCCCTTTATCGAGGGCGACCGCTTGTATCGCACCGGCGACCTGGTGCGTTATCTGCCCGATGGCAACCTTGAATTCCTCGGGCGCAATGACTTCCAGGTCAAGCTGCGCGGGGTGCGCCTGGAGCTGGGGGAAATCGAGTCACGGTTGGCGGCGCATCCGGCGTTGCGCGAAGTGACGGTACTGATCCGGGACGAGCGCCTGGTGGCGTATTTCACCGTGCGCGGGGAGGCGCCGACGTTGGACCTGTTGCGTGCCCATGTGCTGGAGCAATTGCCCGAATACATGGTGCCGGCGGCGTTTGTGCAACTGGAGGCGCTGCCACTGAATCCGGCGGGCAAGCTGGACCGCAAGGCATTGCCGGAACCGGGGTTGGAGTCGGTGCTCAGCCGGGCTTATGAGGCGCCGGTTGGCGAGGTGGAAACCTTGATGTCGGGCATCTGGGCCGATGTCCTGAAGTTGGAGCGGGTGGGGCGGCACGACCACTTCTTCGAATTGGGTGGGCATTCGTTGCTGGCGGTGAACCTGGTGGCGCGCCTGCGCAAGGCCGGGTTGGAGGTGGATGCGCGCACCTTGTTCAGCCAGCCGACGCTGGCGCAATTGGCGACTTGCACGGTGGCGCAGGTGCAGCGGGTGGAAGTGCCTGAGACTGCCATTCCGCAGCTCAATCGCCGGCGCCGTATCTGACTGCGGCGCCACCTGTGGGAGCTGGCTTGCCTGCGATGGCGGTTTGTCGGTGTACATATCCGTTGTTGTGGTAACGGCTACTTAGGGTTTCGCTCTTACAGCGACTCACTTTTGGAGGAGCCCAAAAGTAAGCAAAAGGCTCTTGCCCCACCACTCGGC
>NZ_JACAOY010000034.1:55958-66420 GCF_013385985.1 Pseudomonas sp. B6002
ACGGGGCGCCTCAGATCAAAATCAAAAGCGACTCGCTACGCATCGTGGATGCGTTTTTTTCCTCTGTAGGAGCCGGCTTGCCGGCGATGGCGCCAGACCTGTCGGCAACGCTCAGGCGGCCAGGTTGCGCAACAACGGCAACACCTCCGCCCCCACATGAATCGCTTCCTCCAAATGTGGAAAACCCGACAGGATAAAACTGTCCACCCCCAGCTGGTGATACTCCTCGATCCGCTCCGCCACCCGGGCATAACTGCCCACCAGTGCGGTCCCCGCGCCGCCACGGACCAACCCCACACCGGCCCACAGGTTGGCCGACACTTCCAGCTCACGGGCGCCACGGCCACGGCCTTGCATCAGTTGGGTCTGGCGGTTCTGGCCGACCGATTCATAGGCCGCCATCTGCCGCTGTGCCTGATCGATGGCGTCCTTGGGGATTTCTTGCAGCAGATGTTCCACATGGGCCCACGCGGCGTCGTCGGTGGGGGCGGCGAACACGTGCAGGCGCAGGCCGAAGCGCAAGATGCGGCCCTGGGCGGCGGCCAGGTCGCGCATGCGCTGGATGCGTTCGGCGATCATCGCCGGTGGTTCGCACCACATCAGGTAGGTTTGCCCATGGGCCGCGCCGACCCGCTCGGCGGCTTCGGAGGCGCCGCCGAAGTAGATCGATGGTGCCTCGGCGCCCGGTGCAATCGGTGTATGGATCGCGCTGCGGTAGTAACGGCCCGGGTGGATCGGCGGTTGCCCGGCCCACACGGCCTGGAACATCTGCAGGAATTCAGCCGTGCGCGCATAACGCTCGTCATGCTCCAGGAAATCCCCCAGGGAGCGCTGTTCAAAGCGGCTGGAGCCGGTCACCACGTGCAGCGCCAGGCGGTTTTCGCTGAGCAGTTGCAGGGTGGCCGCACGGTGCGCGGTGTAGGCGGGCAACTCGGTGCCGGGTCGCAGGGTGAGCAAAAATTTCAGGCGGCGTACTTCCTGGGCCAGCACGGCGGTGATCAGCCACGGGTCTTCGAAGCCGCTGGCGGTGGGCACCATGATGCCGTCGAAACCGGCCTGTTCGGTGGCCCGCACAATCTGGCGCAGGTAGTCCAGGGTGGGCGCGCGTTCGCCTTGTTGGAACAGCCCGACCTTGGGCAAGCCGCTGCTGGTGAGGTGGCGACCGTCGCCATTGGTGGGCAGGAACCAGTCGAGCTGGATCGGTGGGCGTACGTCTGTGCTCATGCTACGGGCGCTCCTTGCGCAAGAGGGGCAGTACCTGTTCGCCAAACCGCAGCACATCGCCCACGGCCGGCCCGCCTTCGAGGATCAGCTGGTTCAAGCCCAGCCCGTGCAATTCCTGCAGGCGCGTGGCGATCTGCTGCGGCGTGCCCACCAGGATCAGCGGTTGCCCGGGGGCGCGTTGCAGCAGGTTCGGGTGCACTTCCCATTGGCGCAGCGGGTGGCGTGCGCGGGGCAGGGTGGCGAGCAGTTCGTCCGGGACGTCCGCCACGGGCAACAACGCGGCGGCGGTCTCCCAGGCCAGGTCTTCGCTGTCGCCGAGGATCAGGCCGAAGGTGCAGGCGAAACCCAGCGCTGGCTGAATCGCCCGCCAGCGCTGGATCTCCTTGGCGAGGGCCTTGGGAGCGCCAGGCGTGAGCAGGCAGGTCTGGGCATGGGCGCTTACCAGGCTGTGGCTCTGGCTGTCGTCGAGAATCAACCCGGGAGCGGGCAGTTCACGGCGGGCAACGCCGGCGTTTTCCAGTTGGAAATACCGGCCCTGGTAATCCAGGCCCGTATCATCGGGCGCCAGCAGTTGCTGCAGGATCTCCAGGTACTCGCCGATGCGCTCGCTGCGCTGGTCACGGTTGAGCCATTCGCCAAAGGCGCTGCGTTCGCTGTTGGGCAGGTGCAACTGCACCCGGTGCCCGCTGATCGATTGCAGGCTTTGCAAGGTCGTGGCCAACGCGGCGGGCAGCATCACTTCGGGTGGCACGCTCACCGACAAGCGCACCCGCCGCGTGTGCGCACACAACGCCGCCGCCACGCCCAGGCTGTCAGCGCACAGCGCACCACCGGGAATCCACAGGCCGTCGAGGCCGGCGTATTCCACGGCCTGGGCCAGTTGAATCCATTGCCCCGGCCGCGCCGCCCAGTCGGGGGTACACAGGGGCATCAGCCAGCTGAATTCAAGGGGCATGCATAAGCTCCGTCAGTCATCGTCTTTTCCAACCCAAGGCCGGGGCGATGTCCCGGGCAATCGTTTCCAGGCGCTTGAGGATCTGCGCCTGGGTCGAGCTTTCCGCCTGGACCACGGCGATCACGTAATCAGCATAAGGCAGCAGCGCAGGATCCTGTTGCAAGCTTTCGATCACTTCATCGGGATGGCCGTGGTGCACATTCATCAGGCGCAAATGGGCCTGCAGATCGACCGCCTCGTCGATCAGCCCTTCACGCTGCAGGCGCGGGATATGCCGCTCGATGTCCACCGCCAGTTCGGCCTGGGCGTCGGCGCGGCTGGGTGCCGGGAAAATCGCACGGACCACGCCGATACGTGGCGAGCGGTCGGTGTGTGACCAGGCTTGCAAGTAAGCCTCGGCCAGTGGTTTTTGCACGGTGAGTGGGTCGTGGGTCGCGGTGCCCAACAGCAGGCCGTTGCCTTGTCGGGCCGTGTAGACCGCACCATCGATGCTGCCCTGGGAATGCCACAGGCGCTGCCCCAGGCGAGGCGCGGGAGGTTGCAGGGTCAATTCACCGGCGAGCGCCTCGCCGGCCAGCAGGTGCTGCAAGCGTTGCTGATGCTCGGCAAATTCCACTTGGCGCTGGGCGGGGTCACGGTCAAACGCGCTGAAGTTATCCAGGTTCGCGCCGCCGCTGCCCAGGCCCAATTGCACTCGGCCGCCACTCAACGCGTCGAGCACGCTGGCGTCTTCGGCCAGGCGGATCGGGTCTTCAAATGGCAGCACAATCACCCCGGTACCCAGCTCGATCCGCTGGGTACGCTCGGCCACCGCAGCCAACAACACCAGCGGTGAGGGCAGCCGGCCGAAACCGTTGCTCAGGTGGTGCTGGGCGATCCAGCCACCGTCAAAGCCCAAGGCTTCGGCCACTTCGAATTGTTCGATCAGGTCGTGGTAGACCTGCTGCGGGTCGTCGCCAAAGGCGTGGCTGAGAAAGCCCAGTTTGAAGGTCATGACAGGGCTCCTGAGGGCCGGGCCGGTTGCCAGCCCAAAGCCGGGGCGACGTGTTCGCGCAGGGTTTCCAGGGCGTGGATGGCGTCGCGCAGCGGGGTGCTGACGGTCTGTACTTGCAGGATCAGGTGGTCGTGGGCCGTCAATGCCGGGCCTTGCTGCAACTGCTCGACGATGCGTTCCACCGGGCCATGCAGGATGCCCAGGCGTTCGAGCGTGGTGTCGAAGTTATCGTCAATTGCGCCCTTGAATACGCCGATGCGTTGCTGGCGCTCCACATACGCCAGGATGTCGCGGCGCGTGGCGTCGCCGGGCGACGGAAGCAGCGCCTGCACCCGCACAACGCGGGCCGGAGTACCGTTGTCGCCGGTCCAGGCATTGCGGTAGCGCTCCACCAACTCCACGCCAGCGTGCGCCGGTAAGTGTGGGTTCGGCGCCATGATCAGGCCGTGGCCACGTTCCGCCACCCGCTCTACTCGCGAGGTGGCTTCCCACACGCGGTGGCTCAGGCCATTGGCCCGTGGCAGCAGGCGCGCCCCGTTATCAGCCAGTGGCGCGTTGCCCAGGGCTTGGAGCAACTGCTGCAGGTGCTGCTCGTAATCCCGGTGCCTTGCCTCATGTTCGCGGCCAAAGGCCAGGAACGTCTCGGGATCAAACCCCGCGCCAAGGCCCAGCTCCAGGCGACCGTTGCAGAGCAGGTCCAGCACCGCCGCGTCTTCGGCCAGGCGCAGCGGGGCTTCCTGGGGCAGCACGATAATCCCCGTGCCCAGGCTGATGCGCCGCGTGCGCTGGGCAATCGCGGCGAGCAACACCAGTGGCGAAGGCAGGCGCCCGTGCTCACTGGCAAAATGGTGCTGCGCGACCCAGCCACTGTCGAAGCCCAGTTCTTCGGCGGCTTTGAACAACGTCAGGGTGTCGCGGTAAACCTTGGGATCAGCGCTGGGGCTGTAGACGCGACTGAGAAACCCCAGGGAAAAGCCTGTGCTCATGGTGTCAGCTCCCGGGTCAATTGTTTTTGCAGCGCAGGACCGGCATTGAGAGATTCCGGCAGGCCACTGAACGGGCTGATGGTCAGGTAGCCTTTGTTCAGCCACACCGCTTCATCATGCTGTTGTGCGGCGGTGGCAGCAGGGCTGTACTGGAACCCGATGCCCGGTTTTCCCGGCAGGTTGAACCGCTTGAGGTCGTCGGTGTACAGCGCCTCAAATCCCACGTAGCTACCAATCCGCGTGAGTTTCACGCCCTTGGGCTGTGCCTCTTTAGGCAGGTTGATGTTCAGGCCCAGGCCCGTCGGCAGCAGGGCGCCGTTGGGTTGGCGATGGCGGTCGAGGGCTTGAACCAGCTTCGCCACCAGCCGGGCGACGCGCTGTGGGTCTTGTTCCTTCAGGTCGGTACTCACCGCCAACGCCGGGATGCCCGCCTGCACCGCAGCACTGGCGGCGTTGAACGTGCCCGACGCCAGGTTGATTGCGCCCAGGTTGTTGCCGGGGTTGGGGCCGACGATGACCAGGTCGGGGTGGGGCAGGACTTTTTTCAGGCCCATCAGCAGCGCCATCACCGGGGTGCCGCTGATTTCGATCTGCACGGCCTTGCCGGCGCACTCAGGGCTTTGGCACACGCCGTTTTCGTGAGTGCTGATGTAGTAACTGTCAGGGTAGGCGGGGTCGCTGTCGCGCCCCACGCTGACTTCACGACCAAAGAAGAACGCGCCACCGCGCGCGCTCTGGTCGCTCTGTGGTGCGGCGATCCGCACGGTATGCCCCTGGGCCTTGAGTTCGGTGTACAAGGCGCGAATATTCGGGTGCTGATAGCCGTCGTCATTGGTCAGCAAGATGTTCAAGGCAAAGGCTTTGCAAGCGAACACACTGCCGCAGGCCAGCATCCAGGCGCTGCGTTTCATGCAGGGGCCCCCGTCGTAAAACGATTGGCAGGGCGTGGCAGGCCAAGGTTTTCGCGCAGGGTGGTGCCTTCGTAGGCCTCGCGAAACAGCCCGCGCGCCTGCAACAGCGGAATGACCCGGTCGACAAACAGGTCGATGGCGCCGGGGAAATACGGGAAGAACACGTTGAAACCATCGCAGGCCCGCGCCTGGAACCACGCCTCGAAGTGGTCGGCCACGTCTTCGGCCGTGCCGATCACCGGGTTGCCACCGGCCAGGCGCAGGTACAGCTGGCGGATGCTCAGGTTTTCCTTGCGCGCCAGTTCCAGCACCTTGTCCCGGCGGCTGCCACGCTGGCCGACCGGCGTGTCGGGCAGCGGGCCGTCGAGGTCATGGCCCGACAGGTCGATGTCCTCGCCCAGGGTGTCCGCCAGCAGGCGCAGGCCCAGCACCGGGTCGATCAGGGCCTGGAATTCTTCGAAGAGTGCCTGGGCCTGTTCACGGGTGTCGGCGATGAAGGGGGTGATGCCCGGCAGGATCTTGATGTGGTCCGGGGCGCGGCCGAAGGCGACGGCGCGTTGTTTGATGTCCTGGTAGAACGCCTGGGCGCTCTGCACGTCATGGGCATGGGCAAAGATCAGCTCGGCGACCCGGGCCGCGAGGTTCTTACCCGGCTCCGATGCGCCGGCCTGAACCAGCACCGGATGGCCCTGGGGCGAGCGCGCCACGTTGAGCGGGCCGCGCACCGAGAAATGCTCGCCGCGATGGTTGAGGGTGTGCAATTTGGCCGGGTCGAAATACTCGCCACTGGCTTTGTCGCGGGTGAAGGCGTCGTCGTCCCAACTGTCCCACAGGCCCTTGACCACATCATGGAATTCTTCGGCGCGCTGATAGCGATCGCCGTGATCCACATGGTTTTCGCGGCCGAAATTCCACGCTTCATCCGAGACCACCGAGGTCACCAGGTTCCAGGCCGCGCGGCCCTTGGACAGGTGGTCGAGGGACGCGAATTTGCGCGCGATGTGGTAGGGCTCGTTGTAAGTGGTGGTGGCGGTGGCGATCAGGCCGATGTGCCGGGTGACGGCGGCCAGGGCCGACATCAGAGTCAGGGGTTCGAAATGCTCGGCGCGCGCCGTGCGGCTCAAGGCATCGTGATGATGCCCCCACAGCGCGACCACGTCGGCGATGAACAACGCATCGAACTTGCCACGTTCGGCGGTTTGGGCGATGTGCTTGAAGTGCTCGAAATCCAGGCTGGCATCCGCCTGGGCCAAGGGGTGGCGCCAGGCAGCGACATGGTGGCCGCTGTTGGCGAGAAACGCCCCCAGCTTGAGTTGATCGGTACGGCGGGTCATGAGCAGGCTCCCATTCAAGTCAGGCACGGGGCTGGCGAACCGGCCCCGTGCACCAGGTCAGAAGTTGTAGGTCACGCCGGTGTACCAGTAGCCGCCGGTGGTGCCGTAGGGCGAGAAGTTGCCGTACGGGAAACCGCCCGAACTGCTGGCCAGATCGGTGCGTTCCGGGTACTTGTTGAACAGGTTGTTGGCGCCGGCATTCAGGGTGACGGCCTTGGTCAGGTGATAGTCGATGTTCAGGTCGGTGATCCACGCCGGCGAGAAAGTGCGGTCGTAGATCTCGGCGGTGCCGTATTGGGTGTACTCGCCGTAGCGCGTCAGGTTAAGCGCCACTTCCAGCTTGTCGTAGGTCCAGGTGGTGCCCAGCAGCAACTTGGATTGCGGCAAGCCGTACTTGAGGTTGCCCTGGCGCTGGCGGTCATAGCCACCGTCCGGGCCGAGTGCCTGTGCGGCAACGGCTGAGGCATGGATGTCGTCGATCTGGGTGGTGTTCCAGTTGAAGCCTGCCGAGTACTTCAGGCTGCCCCAGGCGCCGATGTCCTGGCGGTAGTCGCCCACCAGGTCGACGCCGCGCGTGGTGGTGTCCAGTGCGTTGGTGAAGTAAGTGACCGCCTGGTTCGGGTTGAGGCCGGCAGCCGCGAGGATCGCGTTGATCTGTGCGGTGCCGCCGAGGTAGCCGGTCTGGGCGATGCGGTCCTTGATCTTGATCTGGTACGCATCAAGGGTGATGTTGGTGGCATCGGTAGGCTGCAGGGTGAAGCCGACGCTGAAGTTGGTGGATTTTTCCGGCTTGAGCTTGCTGGCGCCGAGGGCCTTGGCCACGTCGGAGTCCACCGCCACGTTGCGGTAGTCAAACAGTTGGCCGTTGACGCTGGTCTGCGAGGTGGCGCTGTAGATCTGCTGGGCCAGGGACGGCGCACGGAAGCCCGTGCTGACGGTGCCACGCACGGCCAGGATCGGGGTCAACTGGTAACGGGTGGAGAACTTGCCGTTGGTGGTGGTGCCGGAGCCGTCGTTGTAATGCTCGTAGCGCCCGGCCAGGTCCACGTGCCATTTGTCGGTGAAGTCCTGCCCGATCTCGCCGTAGCCGGCCAGGCTGGTGCGGCTTTTCTGCGCGGCATCGGCCGGGGTGGTGCCGGCGCCGGAGATGGTGCCGGGTGGGATCAAGGCACCGTTGGCGCCGGTGCTGAACGGCCCGCTGGCGTAGGAGGCGAGGTCGCCCTTGCCGATCTTGTAGTCCTCGTAGCGTTGCTCCAGGCCCCAGGAAATCTGGGTCGGCTTGTACAGGCCCAAGTCAAAGGCGCGGGTCAGGTCGAGGTTGTTGGTCCACTGGCTGAAGGTCTTCACGCCGGTGTCCACCGAGGTCGGCGACGTCGGGCCGTAGCTCAGGTTGTAGGTGTCGGTGAGCGTGGCGCGGGCATGGTCCTGGCCGAAGGTGCTGGACAGGTCGTAGTCCCAACCGGCGGCCTTGCCTTTGCCGCCGAATGCGACCTGGAAGTCCTCTTCGATGAAGCGCAGGTTGTCTTCGATGCCTTCCGGGTACGGCGTCTGGATACCGTTGAAGCTCGACGGCTGGTGGAAGGCCAGGGGTTTTTCCGAGTTGCGGTGGGTGTAGGTGGAGAACGAATACAGGGTCAGCGCGTCATCCACCGGCAGCTCGGCGTTGTAGCCCAGGCTGAAGTTTTTCGCCTCGGGCAGGCCGGTGCCGTAGTAAGTGTGTTGCTGGCTGGTGTTGCCGGCGGAGTCGGTGTACGGCGCGTTGTCGGAGCGGTCGGAGACGTTTTGCTTTTTCACGTCCAGGGCCAGGTTGATGAAGCCGTCGTTGGGCAGGGCCAGGCCGACGTTGCCGGTCTGGCGCACGGTTTCGCCGTCGCCGTTTTCATAGTTCTGGCCGTAGCTGGTGGACAGGCTGCCACCGTGGTCGGTCTGCTTGAGCACCACGTTGACCACGCCGCCGATCGCGTCCGAGCCGTACTGGGCCGAGGCGCCATCGCGCAGCACTTCGACGTGATCCACCAGCGCCGTGGGGATCATGTCGAGATCCACCGGCTGCGAGCCGGAGTTGAGGTAGGTGCCGTTGTTGAGCAGTGCGCTGTTGTGACGGCGCTTGCCGTTGACCAGCACCAGTACCTGGTCGCCGTTGAGGCCACGCAGGCTGATGGGGCGCACCACCGAGGTGGAACCGAAACCGGACGACGCCGGCTGGTTGAGCGACGGCAACACTTTGCTCAAGGCGCGGGTCAGGTCACCTTGCCCGGTGGCCAGCAGTTGCTTGGAAGAAATCACATCCACCGGCGCCGGGCTCTCGGCCAGGGTGCGCGCCTGGCCACGGTTGCCGATCACCACCACGGTGTCCAGCGGGTTGTCGCTGGCCGGGGCATCGGCGGCGAGGGCCAGGCTGCTGTAGCTGGCCGCCTCGCACAGGGCGATAAATAACAGGGTATGGGCGAAGGCCTTGCCGGGTCGGCTGCCGGCGGCGCGTGATGCATTCATGATGGGAAACACTCCAGTTGGTTAAGGCGTTGGGCCTTGATCGAGGTCGGCTTGTTGGGTTCAAGCTCTGGTGAGAGGCTGGAGAGCAAAGGCTGTGCCATCGTTAAAAAGTTATTAAAAACAATGGGTTGTTATGTGGTGATAGAGCACTTTGGTGTTTTTCTAACAGCGCCATCAGCAGGCTGCTGATTTTCCTACAGCACCCATCGCCCCTGTAGGAGCCGGCTTGCCGGCGATGAGGCCCCCCGACCTAGCACACGCTATCGCCGGCAAGCCGGCTCCTACAGAGAACGGTGTTTGGCATAGCCCTTGCTGCCTTCGGGCCATACCTCAACCCAAGGAAGCTTTTTTTGTATGCCTAGACCCGGCCCGCGCAACGCCCTCACCGATATCCCAGGCCTCACGGTCGGCCACGCCACGGACCTGCACGTCGACACCGGCGTTACGGTGATCCGCCCCGATGGCTTCTGGACCGCCAGCATCGACATTCGCGGCGGCGGCCCAGGCGGGCGGGAAACCGCGGCGCTGGAGCCCGAAAATATGGTCGGCCAACTCCACGCGCTGGTATTCGCCGGCGGCTCGGTATTCGGCCTGGGCGCGGCGGATGCCGTGGCGGCGAAACTCTCCCAGGACCAGGTGGGCCTGCACCTCAAGCCCGGTGCGCCGGCCATCCCCATCGTGCCTGCTGCGGTGCTGCATGACCTGGCCAATGGCGGCGACAAAGACTGGGGCCTGGAGCCGCCTTATCGGCGCCTGGGCTTTGAGGCGCTGGCCAATGCCTGCGAGGATTTTGGGCTGGGCTCGGTGGGCGCCGGCCGTGGCGCCATGGCCGGGGTGCTGAAAGGCGGGCTGGGCACTGCCTCGCTGGACCTGGGCGACGGGCTGGTGGTCGCCGCATTGGTGGTCGCCAACCCCATCGGCTCGGTGTATATGCCCGACGGCCAAACCTTCTGGGCCTGGCCCTGGGAAGTGGCGGGGGAGTTCGGTGGCCAGCGGCCGCAAACGGAGACGGATTGCAGCGACCCGATGCCGGAACTGTCGCGGCTGGACTCCATGGGCCGCCTGCAAGCCGGCGCCAACACCACGCTGGTGGTAGTGGCCTGCACGGCGCAATTAACCGTGGCCGAATGCAAGCGCGTGGCGATCATGGCCCAGGACGGCATAGCGCGAGCGGTGCGGCCGGCGCATTTGCCGTTTGATGGCGACACAGTGTTTGCCCTGGCCTCAGCGGCGGTGGCCTTAACCGATGGGCCACGGCGGCAGGTGGAAATCGGCCGGATTGGCGCCGCAGCGGCCGATTGTGTGGCGCGGGGGATTGCGCGCGGCGTATTTGCTGCGCGCCAACCCCAGTAGGCGCCGGCTTGCCGGCGATGGCGGTGTGTCAGCCAGCTTATCTGGCACTGATACACCGCTATCGCAGGCAAGCCAGCTCCCACATTTGGATCTCCATTTATCAGGTAGACAGTGGTGTGCCCTTGCCCTTGCCCTTGCCCTGGCTCTGGCTTTTGATGTGGCTTTTGATCTTGATCTTAGGCGCCCCGTTAAACCACGCTGGCCGAACGCAG
>NZ_JACAOY010000035.1:0-91448 GCF_013385985.1 Pseudomonas sp. B6002
GTTAAGATCTTTCGTCTCAACCGAGGCGCGCATTCTACAGCAGCCTCATTTGCTGTCAAGTGATTATTTTCAGAAGTTTTCGAAGATTTCTTCAACAACTTCAACCACTTGCGCTTCCGATCTCTCGTCAGCGGGAGGCGAATTCTACAGCGTTACACGCTGCTGTCAACACCTCTTTTTCAACTTCCTTTTGGCTCCGATGAACTGAAGCAACTTACCGTCAAAACCTACATAACCCATTGTTTATCAAGGAGTTTTCCGTTTAGACTGCGCCGGAAGTGGGGCGAATTATAGACAGATATAATCTGCCGTCAACGCCTTTCTTCACATTTCTGTCATATAGGTCAGAAAAGCTCCAAAAACGCGAAAGCCCTCTTAAAGAACAGCAGAGCAAAAGCACGTAAATAAAGGGCGAAGGGAAACAGAAACCGCAGAATGCAAAAAGGCCCCATAAAATGGGGCCTTTCTGTACTTATATGGCGGAGAGATAGGGATTCGAACCCTAGGTACCGGTGAAGGTACAACGGATTTCGAATCCGTCCCATTCGGCCACTCTGGCATCTCTCCAACGGCGCGCATCATAACAGCGTGTTTCGCAGAAGCAAACCCCAAAAGCGATTTTTTTCCGTGCTATCAGATGCTTGCGTCGATTAAAGCGGTACACCCAGACGATTGGCGACTTCTTCGTAGGCTTCGATCACATCACCGAGGCCCTGGCGGAAGCGGTCTTTGTCCATCTTCTTCTTAGTGTCCTTGTCCCACAGGCGGCAGCCGTCCGGACTGAATTCATCGCCCAAGACGATGGAGCCGTCGTGGAACACGCCGAACTCAAGCTTAAAGTCGACCAGCAGCAGACCCGCATCGTCGAACAACTTGCTCAGCACGTCGTTGACCTTGAGGGACAACTCCTTCATGCGCGCCAGTTGCTCAGCAGTACCCCAGCCGAAAGCCACAACGTGGGATTCGTTGATGAACGGATCGCCCTTGGCGTCGTCCTTCAGGAACAGTTCAAACGTGTAAGGATTAAGCTTGAGCCCCTCTTCCACGCCCAGGCGCTTAACCAGACTGCCAGCCGCGTAATTACGCACGACGCATTCAACTGGAATCATGTCCAGCTTCTTGACCAGGCACTCGTTGTCGCCCAGCAGTTTGTCGAACTGGGTCGGAATACCGGCCGCTTCGAGTTTTTGCATGATGAAGGCGTTGAACTTGTTGTTCACCATGCCTTTGCGATCAAGTTGTTCGATCCGCTTGCCGTCGAACGCCGAGGTGTCGTTGCGAAACAGCAGGATCAGGCGGTTGGCATCGTCGGTCTTGTACACCGACTTGGCTTTACCGCGGTAGAGTTCTTCACGCTTTTCCATGATGGGCTCCGCTTACTAAAGGGTGGGCTAGGCGATGTGTCGCCAATCGAGCCCTGAATCTTGATCGGCCAGTTGCAGCCAGTCCGGGTCGCACCCAAGGGTGTCGACAAAACATTGCCGGGCAAGCTGCGGCAGGTTGTTCTTGCTGCTCAGGTGGGCCAGGACCAGGTGTTGCAGGTCTTGCCAGCCCAACTCATACACCAGGTACGCCGCCTGGTGGTTGTTCAAATGCCCCAGCTCGCCGCCCACCCGCTGCTTGAGAAAGTAGGGGTAATGACCGCGAGCCAGCATGTCTCGGCAGTGATTGGACTCGATCATCAACGCATCGAGGTCGCGATACCCTTCCAGCACCTTGGCGCAGTACGACCCCAGGTCGGTGAGCACGCCAAAGCGCCGCTCTCCCCCACTGAATACGTATTGCGTCGGCTCATGGGCATCGTGCGCTACCGCAATTACATCGATGCTTAGCGCACCGATTTGCAGATTCTCGCCACCGGCCAGGAAACCAGTAGGCTCAATGGGCTTGCGCATCCCGCGCAACGTGCCACGACTAAGGTACACCGGCAGATTGTAGCGCCGAGACAGCAAACCCACGCCATGCACGTGATCAGCATGTTCGTGCGTCACCAGAATCGCGCTCAGCTGCGCGGGGCGAACCCCCAGGCGCAGCAGGCGCCGCTCGGTTTCTTTTAACGAGAAACCACAATCCACCAGCACATACGTGTCGTCATGTGCGACCAGCGTGCCGTTCCCTTGGCTACCGCTGCCGAGAACGGCAAAACGCATTGGATCAGCCCAGGTTGTCCTGAATCACGCCCAACACTTTGCGCGCTGTTTCAGCTGGCGCAACGGTATTGATGTTCTTCTCGACGGTCACTTGTACGCTGTCGCCCACCTTGCTCAAACGAACCTGGTAACGCTCGGCACGGGTCTCGATCTCTTCCTTGGTCGGCTTGCTGCCGAACAACTTGCCGAAGAAACCTGGCTCTTCATCTTTCTTCTCGGCCTTTTCAGCCACGTTGATGTAGTACAGGCCCAGGCTACGGTTGATGTCTTCAACACGCCAAGGACCTTGCTCCAACGCACGACCGACACTGGCCCAGGCACGATCCAGGTCTTCACCGAGGTTCAGCACCACGTTGCCGCTGCCGTCTTCGGTGAGGCTGACACGGTTAGGCGTGTCGTAGTCACGTGCGGCGAGCAGGGAAACGGAACCGCCCTTCTCGGAAATACGGCTCATGCTGGCCAGCATCTCGTCGACCAGCGCGGAGTCCACACCAGTGTTGATCGAGCGGTTGGTGAAGTCGACGTTAGCAGTGCTGCCAGCAGGACGCTCGGCGCTGACCACGTAGACTTCACTGGTATTGCGCTGCACGCCAGGCTCGATGCGCACACGCACACGGGCTTCACTGTCGGCGGCTACACCACCTGCCTGCAGGCGCTTGGCCATGCTGGCGGACAGCTCGCTGCCCTGCTGCCAGGCGGTGGTGAACTCACCAGTCTGCGGGCGCTGCTCGTCAATGCGAAAACCGTTGTCCTGGAAGAACTGCAGGGCCACCGGCCAGACTTCGGCAGGTGGACGCTGGGCCATGATCCAGCGGTTGTCGCCACTCTTTTGCAGGCTGTAGTCGCTGGCATCTGCCACGGCCGAGATCGGCTGCGGACGCGGCACCACGTACTCACCCTTGGTGGTGTCGTCGGCAACGTTACGGGGAATCGGCAGCAACGGGTCAAGGCGCTTGGCGACGTTGACATCCGGTGGCAATTGCATCGGTTTGGTTGCTTGGGCTTCCAGGTAATCGCTACCGCGGTCACGGAAGTAGCCTTCCGGGCCCCAGATCCAACCGCAACCACTGGTGCTGGAGATAATCAAGGCAAGTGCGGAAAGTCCGGCCAATCGCTTCATGCGTAGTGCTTCCTCAATTAAACCAGGACGCCGGACTGGCGCAGGGCCTGTCGCAGCGGTTCGTGACAGGCTTCGCTGAGGCGGGTGAGCGGCAGACGGATACCGTCCGGCATCAGGCCCATTTCAGTCAGCGCCCATTTCACGGGAATAGGATTGGATTCGATAAACAGTGTCTTGTTGAGCGGCATCAACTTCTCGTGGATAGCACGCGCGGTCACTGCGTCACCGGCGATGGCGGCAGCGCACATTTCGCTCATGGCACGCGGAGCCACGTTGGCAGTCACGGAAATGTTGCCCTTGCCGCCCAGCAGGATCAGCTCGACCGCGGTGGCGTCGTCACCGGAGTAGACCAGGAAGTCGCTGCTCACACCGGCCAGGATGTCCTTGGCGCGCTGCAGGTCGCCCGTGGCTTCCTTGATACCGATGATGTTCGGCACGGTAGACAGACGGATCACAGTAGCAGCCTGCATGTCGCATGCGGTGCGGCCAGGTACGTTGTAGAGGATCTGCGGGATATCGACCGCTTCGGCAATAGCGCGGAAGTGCTGGTACAACCCTTCCTGGGTCGGCTTATTGTAGTACGGGGTCACCAGCAGGCAGGCATCGGCGCCGGCCTTCTTGGCGTTTTTGGTCAGCTCGATCGCTTCGCGCGTCGAGTTGGCGCCCGTACCAGCGATCACGGCGATGCGGCCCGCAACACGCTTGACGACAAATTCGATGACCTGGATGTGTTCTTCCACATCGAGGGTGGCCGACTCACCTGTGGTGCCGACCGCCACGATGGCGTTGGTGCCTTCTTGCAGGTGGAAGTCCACCAGTTTGCCCAGGCTGTCCCAGTCGAGATGACCTTGTGCATCCATGGGTGTGACCAGTGCCACCATACTGCCCGCAATCATGCAACCGCTCCTGCCGGAAAAAGAGAGCCGTAATGGTACTGGCGCCAAGATGCTTGTACAAGCGAAGTACCACGTGAGGATGCGTTCTGACGTAACTAAACGACAGGCAATGCCATCATTGGGCCAATGCATCACTTCACACAGGATGAAATCCAATCGGTCACGTAATGAAAACGCCACCTCCTAGCCCTTGGCGACGCTTTTCGCTACCCTTCATCCTTTGATCGATACGGCCCACACGGTATCGACCGCTCATCGCTTTAGGAAGGCTGCATGTCCACCCCCACAGTTCGCGAACAATTCCTTGTTATCAGTGCCCTCGGCGCCAACCCCATGGAGCTGACCAACGTCCTGTGCCGCGCCAGCCATGAGAACCGCTGCGCCGTCGTGACCTCCCGCCTGACCCGCCATGGCGAGTGCAGTGCACTGGTCCTGCAGATCTCCGGCACCTGGGACGCCCTGGCGCGCCTGGAAACCGGCTTGCCGGGCCTTGCCAAGAAGCACGACTTCACCGTGAATGTCGTGCGCAGCGCCGCACTGGAGAACCGCCCGCAGGCGCTGCCTTATGTTGCCTACGTCAGTTCGGCCTACCGCTCGGACATCGTCAACGAGCTGTGCCAGTTCTTCATCGACCACAACGTCGAACTGGAAAACCTGACCTGCGACACTTACCAGGCACCGCAGACCGGCGGCACCATGCTCAACGCCACTTTCACCGTGACCTTGCCGCCCGGTGTGCAGATCAGTTGGCTGCGCGACCAGTTCCTGGACTTCGCCGACGCCTTGAACCTCGACGCCCTGATCGAACCATGGCGCCCACAGAACCCAATGTAAGGAAGATCCCATGCCGGTAGCTCTCGATACACCTGTGGCCGATTTCGAAGCCCAGGCCACCAGCGGCCAGACCTTCAGCCTCGCAGCCCTCAAGGGCAAGCAAGTGGTGATCTACTTCTACCCCAAGGACAACACCCCGGGTTGCACCACCGAGGGCCAGGGTTTTCGTGACCAGTACGCAGCCTTCAAGGCGGCCAACACCGAAGTGTTCGGCGTTTCGCGCGACAGCGTGAAATCTCACGAAAATTTCAAGGGCAAGCAGGCGTTCCCCTTCGAGCTGATCAGTGACAAGGACGAAGCGGTTTGCCAGCTGTTTGACGTGATCAAGCTGAAGAAGCTGTACGGCAAGGAATACCTGGGCGTGGACCGCAGCACTTTCCTCATCGACAAGGATGGCGTGCTGCGTCAGGAATGGCGCGGCGTGAAAGTGCCGGGGCATGTGGATGCCGTTTTGGCAGCGGCACAAGCCTTGAACAAGGCATGATTGCTGCGGCAACCGTTTGATCGCATCGCCGGCAAGCCGGCTCCTACAGGTGGAACGCATTCTCCTGTAGGAGCTGGCTTGCCGGCGATAGCATCTTAAATTCCCCCACAACGTTTAAAGCAGCGGCGCAACCACCGGTTCTTGCCGCGGCCACGCATCCAGTACGGCCTTGAACAGCGTCGCCAGGGGGATCGCAAAGAACACCCCCCAGAATCCCCACAGCCCACCAAACAACAACACCGCACAGATAATTGCCACTGGATGCAGATTGACGGCCTCCGAAAACAGCAGCGGCACCAGCACGTTGCCGTCCAGGGTCTGAATAATGCCGTATACCGCCATCAGGTAGATGAACTGGTCGCTCCAACCCCACTGGAACAACGCGATCAACATCACCGGCACGGTCACCACCACCGCCCCCACATACGGCACCACCACCGATACCCCCACCAGCAATGCCAGCAGTGCTGCATAGTTCAGTCCAAGCGCGACAAAGGCGATGTAGGTGACGCCCCCGCAAATCACGATCTCGATGACCTTGCCACGGATGTAGTTGGCAATCTGCCGGTTCATTTCCTCGGCCACCCGCGTGATCAGCGCCCGCTCACGCGGCAAGTAGCCACGCACCCAGCGGCCGATCATGGCGCGATCCTTGAGGAAGAAAAACACCAGGATCGGCACCAGCACCAGGTAGATCATAATGTTGACCAGCAACGGCAAGCTGGACAGGGAAAAGGTCAACGCCCATTGCCCGAACTTTCCGATCTCGCCGCGCGCCACTTCGATGGCCTGTAATACCTGTTCATCCGACACCAAGTGCGGGTAGCGCTCAGGTAGCAACAACAACAGCGATTGCCATTTGGCGAGCATGCCCGGCAGTTCGTTGAACAAGGTGATCAACTGATGCCACAACAACGGCACGACCACCACGATGAAGACCAGTAACACGCCCATGAACAACGCAAACACCAGCCCCACTGCGGCACCACCTGGCAGGCGCAAACGCTCCAGCGTAGTGACCAGGCCTTGCATCAGGTACGCCAGCACCATTCCCGCCAGAACCGGCGCCAACATGCCGCCGAGGGTGAGGACTGCGGTAAAGGCCAGGAACAGCAGGACGGCCAGCACCACGGCCTCCTCATCGGAGAAGTAGCGCTGTATCCAGTCTCGTAACACTTTGAACATCAATCAACCTCGGAGGGTGTGGGCAAACGGTTCAGGCCTTGCGCAACCAGTAGCGGTACACGCCGGCGACATCTTCTTCGTGCAACAGCGTATGCCCAGCCAGCCTGGCAAACGTCCGGAAATCCCGCTGGGAGCCAGCGTCCGTGGCGGTTACCTTGAGCACCGCACCACTGGCCAGTCGATTGAGTTCCAGCTTGGCCTTCAGCAAAGGCAACGGGCAATTGAGTCCACTGGCATCAAGCTCGGCGTCAAAGGCTACAGCGTCGGTCATGAATTTACTCCGGGCATGGGTTCGGGCTGCTTAGAATATCTGGTCCGAAGCTCAGTGTCCGGCTACAGTAAGCTCTTTGTCGAAAGGCTTTGTGCATGACTTTTTTGCGCCCTACCCTGCTGACGCTGGCTTGCCTGCTGGCCTCTCCAGGCTTTGCTGACGACCTGCCGTCACTTGGCGACGCCAGTTCTGCCATTGTCTCGCCACAACAGGAATACCAACTGGGTCGCGCATGGCTCGCTTACCTGCGCGGCCAGGTCTCGCAACTCAATGACCCTCAGCTCAAGGACTACGTCGAAACCAGCGTGTATAAACTGGTAGAGACCAGCCAGGTCAATGACCGGCGCCTGGAGTTCATCCTGATCAACAGCCCGCAGCTCAACGCCTTTGCCGCACCTGGCGGGATCGTGGGCGTCAACGGCGGCCTGTTTCTCAATGCCCAGACCGAGGGTGAATATGCTTCGGTACTCGCCCACGAATTGGCCCACTTGTCCCAGCGTCACTTCGCCCGGGGCGTAGAAGCACAATCGCGCATGCAGATCCCGATGATGGCGGCCTTGCTCGGCGGCATCATTGCGGCGGCAGCCGGTGCAGGTGATGCCGGGATTGCCGCCATTGCCGGCAGCCAGGCTGCAGCGATCCAGGAGCAGCGCCGCTTTTCCCGTCAAAACGAACAGGAGGCAGACCGTATCGGTATCCTCAACCTGGAAAAGGCCGGCTACGACCCCCGCTCCATGCCCACCATGTTCGAACGCCTGATGCGTCAGTACCGTTTCGACGCCAAGCCACCGGAATTCCTGTTGACACACCCGGTGACCGAGTCCCGTATCGCCGACACCCGCAACCGCGCGGAACAGGCCAAGCCCGGTGGCAAGGAAGACAGCCTGCGCTACCAGTTGATTCGCGCTCGGGTGCAGTTGCAATACGAAGACACGCCTGGCTTGGCAGCCAAACGCTTCCAGGCGCAGTTGGATGAAAACCCGAAAAACGATGTGGCGCGTTATGGCCTGGCCATCGCCCAGATCAAAGGCACCCAGTACAAAGAAGCGCGGGAAAGCCTGGCCCCCCTGCTGGCGAAAGCCCCCAACGACATCACGTATAACTTGGCGCAGATCGAACTGGACATTGCCAACAGCCGCTTTCCGGATGCCCAGCAACGCACTGATCGCATGCTCACCCAATACCCCGGTAACTATCCGCTGAACCAGGTGCGGGTGGACCTGCTGCTTAAACAGAATCGCACGGCCGATGCGGAGAAGGCGCTGGATGGTTTGCTCAAGTCCCGCCCTGATGACCCGGACGTCTGGTACCAGGTCGCCGAGACGCGTGGCTTGTCCGGCAATATCATCGGCCTGCACCAGGCGCGCGCCGAATACTTCGCCTTGGTGGGCGACTTCCAACAGGCCATTCAGCAACTGGATTTCGCCAAGCGCCGGGCCGGCAACAACTTTCCTCTGTCTTCGCGTATCGACGCACGTCAGCGTGAGTTGATCGAACAGGAACGCCTGGTCAAAGGGATGATGAGCTAAACCCATCGCCCACAAAAAAGCCCCGTCTTCGCTTAACGAAGGCGGGGCTTTTCTTTTACTGCCGGATTATTCGGCTAATTTGAAGGTAATGAAGCTGGCGCGGCCCTGACGCAGGACACGCATCGACACCGAACGATTCTTCGGCAACGCCTTGGCGATATCGGTGAATTCCTTGGTGGAGTTGATCGCCTGGTTGTTCAGGTGAGTGATCACATCACCAGGCTGCAGGCCGATCAGGGCGGCCGGGCCGTCCTGGACTTCCTTGATCACGACGCCGCTCTTGAGGTCGAAGCTCTTCTTCTGCTCGTCGGTCAGTTCGACCACGGCAATACCCAAGCGATTGCTGCTGCGCTCCGCGCCGGGCTTGGCGTTGCCCAGAGCATCCAGGGTTGCACCCTCTTCAGGAATCGCACCGACGGTCAGTTCAACAGTCTGACGCTTGCCGTCGCGGATCACTTCAAGCTTGGCCTTGCTACCCGCCTTGAGTGCGCCGACCAAGTGCGGCAAGTCAGCCGACATGACGATGGGCTGGCCGTTCATGCTCAGGATCACGTCACCCACTTGCAGGCCACCCTTGGCAGCCGGACCATCGTCCTGGATCTGCGCAACCAAGGCACCGGCTGGCTTGTCGAGGCCGAAGGACTCAGCCAGGTCTTTGTTCACTTCCTGGATCACAACGCCCAACCAGCCGCGGCTGACCTTGCCACCGCTTTTCAGCTGGTTGGAAACGTCCATGGCCACGTCAATCGGGATCGCAAAGGATACGCCCATGAAACCACCGGAACGGGTGTAGATCTGCGAGTTGATCCCCACGACTTCACCGGCCAGGTTGAACAGCGGGCCACCGGAGTTGCCCGGGTTGATCGGCACGTCGGTCTGGATGAATGGCACGTAGTTTTCGTTTGGCAAGCTACGGCCGATGGCGCTGACGATACCTTGGGTGACGGTATGGTCAAAGCCAAATGGCGAACCGATCGCGACAACCCACTGACCGGCCTTCAGGTCCTGGGATTTACCCAGCTTCAGCACGGGCAGGTCCTTGCCGTCAATTTTTAGCAAGGCCACGTCAGAACGTGGGTCTGTGCCCACCAACTTGGCTTTCAGCTCGCTGCGATCGGCCAGGCGGACGAGGATCTCGTCCGCATCGGCAATCACATGGTTATTGGTGAGGATGTAGCCATCCGGCGAAATGATGAAGCCCGAACCCAGGGACTGCGCTTCACGCTGGCCACCGCCACTGCGAGGAGAGCGCTGTTGCGGCGGCATGCCACGCTCGAAGAACTCGCGCAGCATCGGAGGCAGTCCTTCCAGGTCTGGCATCTGCTGGTTCGACACTTTGCGATCCGGCAATTTCTGTGTGGTGCTGATGTTCACCACGGCGGGCGAGGCCTGCTCAACCAGTTGGGTGAAGTCAGGCAGTTCGGCTGCTTGCGCAGACACGGCCTGACCCAGCACCAATACCGTGGCAATTATGGATAGGTAAGACTTCAAACGTGGTATCGACATACAGCTCCCGTTACGACGAGCAGGGTTGAGCGACAGGGTTCAAGAAACGCCGGAAACTGCCACCGACATCTTTGTTCCGCGAACAAAACAAGGCCAGAGCCAATTAGGCCCTGACCTATAAAAAACATAGGGGGTTTTTGCAAGTGAAAATACTGATCCGGACATTTCATGCTCTCGGCAACAGACCTGGCATGCAACGACATTGAAAGATCAGGATGAACATAGGATTAACGGCTCATGGTTTTGCAGCGGACTTTTCACCGCGTACCGACAGCGCAATGCGCTCGGCCGTGCCAATGGGCACTTCGCCGACAACCGTCACCATCACCTCACCCTCAACCGTATTCAGACGGCGAGACACCGCGACCGTCGGACCCAGCTGAGTGCGGGTCTCGATGACGCTAGCACCATCGGTCGACTCAAGAAACACCGAAAAACGCGCAAGCCCATCGTCATACATAAGGCTGTCGACGGTGGATTTTGTCTCGAAGTCTTTGCGTGCACTACTGTTGGTGAGCTGGAAACCAGGGGGCAACCAATCAAGATGCCAGGCCTGAGTGGCAGGCACTTGCGGGGCCTTACTGTCGGAAACCGCCACAGGCGTGCATTCACTGCTGGGCTGCAGGTTGCGATCGTCCGGGGTCACCGAAGTGTTCAAGCGCGTGAACTGGAAGCGCTCCAGCAACTGTCCTTGATCATTGAGTAGCAACGACTTGAGCGGCAGCGCTGTTTCGCGATCCAGATGCAACTCAAACCCATAGCGGTATTGGTCGCGGGGCGTGATTGAAACAATCACGGCATTGCGACCGGCCACTCGGGATTTACCGATGACAGCCAGATCATAGAATTGAGTGAGTTTTTGCGGATCAAGCGCAGGGGAAGAACCCTCCCGCGAGTTGCCAAGGCCGGCCACGAGCGTGCCGCTGACACATTGGGTTCGGCCATCTACCCGCACAATTTCCTGGGCGGAACCATCGAGCTGCAAAAGCCGCTCTCGGACCTGACCGTCCTGGACACGATGCCAGATGTCATGGGTAGAAAAATTGCCATTACGTTCATAGACGAACGAACCTTCGAAGCTTTGCTGCTGCTCTGCACGCCCAAGTCGAGTCAGCCAGTCTTGGGCTTCATCGGCGTGGGCGGGGAGTGCAAACCAACCACTGAGCAAAAGCGTAAGGAGCGGTATGGCGCGCATAGAGCTCCTTACGAATCAGCGGTTTTCCAGGCTTGCGGCACGCGCATAAGGCAGAGCGCTTTCAGTGCCTTTCAGAGCCGATTCCTGTGCATGTTGGCGCAGGTAGCCTGGAAGACGCTGGTCCTGCCAGCCGGATTGCCCTTGCAGTACACCATTGGCCATCGGGCCGGTGCTGTCAGAGCTTTCCTTGTAGCCGGCCAATACCGCAGGGCCTTTGACCTGAGGTCCAGCCATCACCGGCTGCTGGGTCTGTTGGGCCAGTTCGGCACCAGCAATTTCGTCCTGGTTATACAGGCGAACACCCGCCAATACTGCAACAGTTACCGAGGCAGCAACTGCCAGGCGACCCAGGCTACGCCAAGGTCCACGAGCAGCTTTTGCCGGAACGGCTTCATCGGCCAACGCGGCAGAAACGGCCGCAGCAATATCCAGACGAGGGATTAGAAGATCCTTGTGCATCACCGCCCGAGCGACTTGGTAACGAGACCAGGTATCACGGGTTTCGGCGTCATCAAATGCATTGAGCACTCGACGAAGTTCCAGTTCATCCGCTTCGTTATCCATCACTGCGGACAGCGATTCCTGCAGGGCATCACGACTCATGGCGGTTCCTCTCTTGGCTGTCGCCGCTGTCTTTAGTTTTCCTGCAACAACGGTTGCAAGGCTTTATCGATGGCTTCCCGGGCCCGGAAGATCCGTGACCTTACAGTCCCCACCGGACACTGCATGACGCTCGCAATGTCTTCGTAACTCAGACCATCGAATTCACGCAAAGTTAACGCCGTACGTAAATCTTCTGGCAGTTGCTGAATTGTGCGATGAACGGTTCCTTCGATCTCGTCGCGCAGCAATGCACGCTCCGGCGACTCGAGATCTTTGAGGCCGTGATCACCATCGTAAAATTCTGCATCTTCTGAACTCACATCACTATCTGGCGGGCGGCGTCCGCGAGACACCAGATAGTTCTTCGCCGTGTTGATGGCGATGCGATACAGCCACGTATAAAACGCACTGTCACCGCGGAAATTACCAAGTGCACGATAGGCCTTGATAAAGGCTTCCTGTGCAACGTCCTGCGCTTCATGGGTGTCGTGCACAAACCGCACGATCAACCCGAGAATTTTGTGCTGGTATTTCAGCACTAGCAGATCAAATGCCCGCTTATCGCCGCGCTGAACGCGCTCGACAAGCTGCTGATCCTCTTCCTGGGTTAGCATGAACACTCCTCGTTGTACTTGAAGGAGGCTTGCATAACTAAACGATCAGGCTTGCAAACATAGACTCGGACTTTTCGCAAAAGTTCTCCCCCTTCAAGCAAGTTTCCGGCACGCACTGATTTGGCACACACGAAAAACGCAGCGCGGGCATCGCCGGCTGCGCGAATAATCTTGTCGCCGGTTTTCTGACGCGTCCAATGCTCCCGACGGGCCAATAAACTCAACGTTTTCCCAGCTTTCGGGCAACCTGCTATTGAGTTCGGGGCTATGCAAAAAGTTCCCGTTTCAATAACTGGCCGATCTGACCCAAGCCGTGCACCGTAATCTCACATTGCCACGAATGCCCGGCTATTGTGCCGCTCCCCCCCTCTATATACTAGTGGCCCGTGTGACCCTTTGATTCGCCGATCCAGGCGTCCTGTTTGCGCCCCCCTTCGGATCGCTTTTTGCGGAATCCTTCAAATGAGCCAACAGTTTCAACACGATGTCCTGGTGATTGGTAGCGGCGCGGCCGGTTTGAGCCTCGCACTGACCCTCCCGAGCCACCTGCGGATTGCAGTACTGAGCAAAGGCGATCTGGCCAATGGCTCGACATTCTGGGCCCAGGGCGGTGTCGCTGCCGTGCTGGACGACACCGACACCGTGCAATCCCACGTCGAAGACACCCTCAACGCCGGCGGCGGCCTGTGCAATGAAGAGGCCGTGCGCTTCACCGTCGAGCATAGTCGCGAAGCCATCCAATGGCTGATCGACCAAGGCGTGCCCTTTACCCGCGACGAACACGCCAGCAGTGACGACGGCGGCTTTGAATTCCACCTGACCCGCGAAGGCGGCCACAGCCACCGCCGCATCATCCACGCGGCCGACGCCACCGGCGCTGCCATCTTCAAGACCCTGCTCGACCAGGCCCGCCAGCGCCCCAACATCGAGCTGCTGGAACAGCGTGTCGCCGTCGACCTGATCACCGAAAAACGCCTGGGCCTGGAAGGCGAGCGCTGCCTCGGCGCCTACGTGCTCAACCGCGCCAGTGGTGAAGTCGACACCTATGGCGCACGCTTCACTATTCTTGCCTCAGGCGGCGCCGCCAAGGTCTACCTCTATACCAGCAACCCCGACGGGGCCTGCGGCGATGGCATTGCCATGGCCTGGCGTTCGGGCTGCCGGGTGGCCAACCTGGAATTCAACCAGTTCCACCCCACCTGCCTGTATCACCCGCAAGCCAAGAGTTTCCTGATTACCGAAGCCCTGCGCGGCGAAGGCGCCCACCTGAAACTCCCCAACGGCGAGCGCTTCATGCAGCGCTTCGACCCGCGCGCCGAACTGGCCCCGCGCGATATCGTCGCCCGCGCCATTGACCACGAAATGAAGCGCCTAGGCATCGACTGCGTCTACCTCGACATCAGCCACAAGCCCGAAGCCTTCATCAAGACCCACTTTCCCACCGTTTATGAACGCTGCCTGGCCTTCAATATCGACATCACCAAAGGCCCGATCCCCGTGGTGCCGGCCGCGCACTACACCTGCGGTGGCGTGATGGTCGACCAGCACGGCCGCACCGACGTGCCGGGCCTGTATGCCATTGGCGAAACCAGCTTCACCGGCCTGCACGGCGCCAACCGCATGGCCAGCAATTCCTTGCTCGAATGCTTCGTCTACGCCCGCTCAGCGGCGGCCGACATCCTCGAACAACTGCCACGCATTACGGTGCACGCCGCCCTGCCCCGCTGGGACGCCAGCCAAGTGACCGATTCGGATGAAGACGTAATCATCGCCCACAACTGGGACGAGCTGCGACGCTTCATGTGGGACTACGTAGGGATCGTGCGCACCAACAAACGCCTGCAACGCGCACAGCATCGCGTGCGCTTGCTACTTGATGAAATTGACGAGTTCTACAGCAACTATAAAGTCAGCCGCGACCTGATCGAGCTGCGCAACCTGGCCCAGGTGGCGGAGTTGATGATCCGCTCGGCCATGGAGCGCAAGGAAAGCCGGGGCCTGCATTACACCCTCGACTACCCGCAGATGCTGCCCGAAGCCCGGGACACTATCCTGGTGCCAACCACCTACGGCGGCTGAACTTCAGGCGTACCCGCAGGCGCCGGTGCACATCGGCGACCTGTGAATCCCTCGGCACACAGATCGAGCGCACCCACCCCTTTCCCGGCACCCGATAGCGCAGCACCACGATCAACGGCAACGCAAGGCTGTCGGGGCGCAATTGCACGCCGTGCCAACCACGCTCGGCACTGAACAACTGCCAGCCGTCCTCGTCGCGACGCAGGCCAGAAACCGACGAACGGTGAGTCAGCAGGATGTGTCGCGGTAAAACCCAGGCGGCATGCGCCAAGCACACCAGCAGGCCGAGGCTCGAATAAGGTAAATCAACAAGTAAACAGGCGCCCAGCGCGAACAGCTGGGCAAAAAGATACGCCGCCAGCAATAACCGTGAGGCCTGCCAGCGGCATTCGAATCGGTTACTTGGGCTGGACACGGTCCAGGATCATCCGGACCATGCGCTGCAGCTCTGGGTCTTCGGATTCGGAACGTTCCATGAACCAGCCGAACATGTCCTGATCTTCGCAGGTCAGCAACCGGACGTAGAGGTCGCGATCGACCTGGTTGAGGGTCGCGTAGACCTCTTTGGTGAAAGGCACCAGCAACACGTCCAACTCCAGCATGCCACGACGGCTGTGCCAGAAGAGACGATTGATTTCTACATCTTCGACCATGGAGCGCTCCTCAAATAGGCGGCAAGTATACAGCCCCGACGGCACTGGAACAGTCGGCTTTGGTCGCCCCATACGGAAACTATCCATTTGCCGGGCGCCCCTCTATGATGCACCCATGACTTTTTGACCTGCGATGACCCATGGCTGACTCTGCTTTCTTCTGCCCCCTGTCCCACGAAGGCGTTCTCGCCGTCCGCGGCGCCGACGCTGCCAAGTTCCTGCAAGGGCAACTGACCTGCAACCTCAATTACCTGAGCGATACCCAGGCCAGCCTCGGCGCGCGCTGCACGCAAAAAGGCCGCATGCAGTCGAGCTTTCGCATCCTGTTGCAAGGTGATGGCGTACTCCTGGCCATGGCCATCGAGCTGCTCGAACCGCAACTGGCCGACCTGAAAAAATACGCCGTGTTCTCCAAATCCAAGCTCACCGACGAAAGCGCCGCCTGGGCACGCTTCGGTCTGGTCGATGCGGATCAAGCCCTGGCCAGCCTCGGCCTTGAGCTGCCGGCTGAAACCGACAGCGTCGCACGCACCGATGCCCTGATCGCTATCCGCGTTTCCCCTGGACGCGCCGAGCTCTGGGTGCCAGCCGAACAGGCCGATACCGTGCGCGGCCAATTGGCTGCCCAATTGAAAGAAGCCGACTTGAATGACTGGCTGCTCGGCCAAGTGCGTGCCGGCATCGGCCAGGTCATGCCGCAAACCCGCGAACTGTTCATCCCGCAGATGCTCAACCTGCAAGCCGTAGGCGGCGTCAGCTTCAAGAAAGGCTGCTACACCGGCCAGGAAATCGTCGCGCGCATGCAGTACCTTGGCAAACTCAAACGTCGCCTGTACCGCTTGAGCCTCGATGCGCCGCAAATGCCCGAGCCAGGCACCCCGCTGTTTTCCCCTAGCCATAACAGCTCGATCGGCGAAGTGGTGCTGGCAGCAAAAGCTGACCAGACGATTGAACTTCTTGCCGTGCTGCAAGCCGAAGCTGCCGATAGTGGCGATGTGCACTTAGGCACACCGGAAGGCCCCAGCCTGCAACTGCACGACCTGCCTTACACGCTCGACCGTGACCGAGAGATCCAGCGTTAATCGCCGTACCTTTTTGCAACACCCTAGAGATCATGAATGAACAAGCTGGCGGAAAAAGTCCAACAGGCTTTGGTGACGGCCATCGATAACGATGACCTGGTTCTGCCGACATTACCGGAAGTGGCCCTGAACATCCGTCAGGCCGCAGAAGACCCGGATATCAGCATCAGCCACTTGAGCAAAGTGATCGGTCGCGATACCGCGCTGTCGGCGCGCCTGATCAAAGTGGTCAACAGCCCGCTGCTGCGCGCGTCCCAGGAAGTCACCGACCTGCACACTGCGATCACCCGGCTGGGCACCAACTACAGCAGCAACCTGGCGATCGGGCTGGTGATGGAACAGATCTTTCACGCCCGCTCCGAAGCGGTCGAGCAGAAGATGCGCGACGTCTGGCGCCGCAGCCTGGAAGTGGCGGGCGTGAGCTATGCCCTGTGCCGCAGCCACAGCCAGCTCAAGCCGGATCAGGCTGCGCTCGGCGGGTTGGTGCACCAGATCGGTGTGCTACCGATCCTCACCTACGCCGAAGACCACTACGAGCTGCTGTCCGACCCGGTCAGCCTCAACCATGTGATCGACAGCATCCATCCCGTACTGGGCGACAAACTGCTGCGTGGCTGGGACTTCCCGGAAATGCTGGCGAACCTGCCGGGCCAGTACCTGGACCTGGAACGCGACTCGGCGACCCTGGATTACATCGACCTGGTGCAGGTCGCCGTGCTGTATTGCCATCGTGGCACCCAACACCCGCTGGCGAGTGTGGCTGTCTCCAGTCTTCCGGCGATCAAGAAGCTGCGCGTAGACCCTTACAGCGACGCGCTGCGCGCCGAGCTGGATGAGGCGCGTTCGATGTTTTATTGATCACCCGCGATAAAACTCACCCGCACCTTCAACCCCGCCAACTCGCCATCATGCAAGCTGATCTGAGCCAGGTGGGCCCGACAGATCTCCCCGACAATCGCCAGCCCCAGGCCAGACCCCATGCCTTGCTGGTTGCGTCGGTAGAAACGTTCGAATACCCGGTCCCGCTCGTCCAGCGGGATGCCCGGGCCATCGTCTTCCACTTCCAGCACCGCCGGCGTCGTCACGCGCAAAATCACATTACCACCCGGTGGCGTGTGGGCCAGGGCGTTATCCACCAGGTTACTCAGCAGTTCATTGAGCAGCGTCGGCTCCCCGCGCAACCACACCGGTTCATCCGCCTCCAGGGCCAGCGCAACACCTCGTGCGTGGGCCAAAGGCGCCATGGCCATGCCCAGCTCACGGGCCAATTGGCTGAGGTCGAGCAATTGCGCGCCACCTTCGGCAATCGCCCGGGCGCCATTTTCGATGCGCGCCAGGGACAGCAACTGATTGGCCAGGTGCGTCAGGCGATCAGTGCCCTGGGCCGCTGTTTCCAGGGTACTGCGCCAGGTCGCCGGTTCTTCGGCACGCAGGCCCAATTCGAGCCGAGCCTTGAGCGCCGCCAGCGGCGTGCGCAACTCGTGGGCCGCATCGGCAATGAATTGCGCCTGGCGCTCAAACTGCCCGCGCAGGCGCTCGGTGAAGTGGTTGAGGGAACGCACCAACGGGCCGAACTCATGCTGCACTTCCACCAGCGGCAGTGGGCGCAGGTCATCGGGCTGGCGCTCTTCTACCGCCGTTCGCAGGCGCTCCAACGGGCGCAGCGCCGCACTTACGGCGAACCACACCAACATCAACGCACCAATGGCCAGCATGCCCAAGCGCAGCAAGGTGTCGGCCATCAGGCTGCGAGCCATGGCCACCCGTGCTTCGTCGGTTTCCGCCACGCGGATTTCCGCCATGCCGTTCATGTTCGGCTCGGAGACGGCCTTGAGCAGGCTCACCACGCGCACTGGCTGGCCCTGATACACGGCGTCGTAAAAGCGTGCCAGCGCCGGATAATCATCGGTGCGCGGCGTGCCGGGCGGTGGGCCGGGCAGGTGCTCGTAACCCGAGATCAGCTTCTGATCGATGTCATTGACCTGGTAATAAATACGCCCGGCGCTGTCGTAGGCAAACGTATCCAAGGCCACATACGGCACATTGGCGCTTAGGGTGCCGTCCACCTGGGTCAGGCCCGCTGCGATGGTGCGCGCCGAGGCCAGCAACGTGCGGTCGTAGGCCGTATCGGCCGCCTCGCGACCATTCCAGTAAGCACTCATGCCACTGGCCAGCATCAACAGCACCAGCAACAGCGCCAGGTTCCACAGCAGCCGCCAGCGCAGGCTGCTGGGCTTATGCATCGCGGGCTTCCAGCAGATAGCCGAGACCGCGGAATGTCACGATGGCGATGGGCTGGCCATCGAGTTTCTTGCGCAGGCGGTGCACGTAGATCTCAATCGCGTCAGGGCTGGCTTCTTCGTCCAGGCCAAACACCTGGGAGGCCAGTTGTTCCTTGCTCATCACGCGGCCCGGGCGAGCGATCAACGCCTCCAGTACCGCCTGCTCGCGAGAGGTCAACGTCATCAGCTCGCCGCCGACGGTGAAGCGCCTCGTATCCAGGTCATAGACCAGCACCCCACAGGCCTGCTGACGCTCGCCTCCCAACACGCTGCGTCGCAACAGCGCCTTGACCCGCGCCTCCAGTTCCGTCAGTTCAAACGGCTTGGCCAAGTAGTCGTCGGCGCCCAGGTTCAAGCCGTGCACGCGGTCTTTCACATCGCTGCGAGCCGTCAGCATCAGCACCGGCAAGTTTTTTCCACGGGCGCGCAAGCGTGCCAATACCTCGAAACCGTCCATGCGCGGCAGCCCCACGTCGAGGATCGCCGCCGCGTATTCCTCGCTGCTCAAGGCCAGGTCCGCGGCCACCCCATCGTGCAACACGTCGACGGTCAACCCCGTGCTCTTGAGCGCTTGGGCGACACTTTCGGCGAGCTGCAAATGGTCTTCAACCAGGAGGACACGCATGGTTTTTTTACCTCATTCGGGCATGGTCGACGCCACGCTTTGCCGGGCAGTTTACAGGCGCTACCTGCCCTGTGAAGCCCGAAAACATTGAAAGGCAACTGAAAGGTTAGTGAAAGCTTCGCCCTTTAGCATCGGGCAACGGTGGGTTCTGCCCGCCCAGCTACCTGATCCGTAGCGCCCGAAAAACGCCTCGAAGCGTTTTCGCCAAAATAAGAACAATAACGGAGTACACAACGATGCTGTCGACACAGCCCCAGGCGTCCTCGCCTGTTCGTTTTTCCCGCCTGACCCAAACCGCCCTCGCCAGTGCCGCTGCCTTTGCCGGCTTCTCGCCGCTCAGCCAGGCTGCCTTTTTCGAAGACAGCAGCGCCACCCTCGAAACCCGCAACATGTACTTCAACCGCGACTTTCGCGACGGCACCAGCGCACAGCAATCCAAGCGCGACGAATGGGCCCAGGGCTTCATGCTCAACCTGCAATCGGGCTACACCGACGGCACCGTCGGTTTTGGCGTGGACGCGCTGGGCATGCTCGGGGTCAAGCTCGACTCCAGCCCCGACCGCACCGGCACCGGCCTGTTGCCGACCCACGACGACGGCCGTGCCGCCAATGAATACTCCAAGCTGGGCCTGACCGGCAAAGTGAAGATCTCCGCCACCGAGTTGAAGATCGGTGCCCTGATCCCGGAGCTGCCGATTCTCAAGCCCAACGATGGCCGCATCCTGCCGCAGACCTTCAACGGCGGCCTGCTGACCTCCAAAGAGTTCAAGAACCTGGTGTTCACCGCTGGCCGCCTGGACAAAGCCAAGGACCGCGACGACACCAACTACGAAGACATCGCCCTCAACAACAAGAACAGCCGCTTCCTGACCGCAGCCACCGGCAAGCACTTCAACTTCGGTGGCGCCGACTACAAATTCGCCGACAAGATCACCGGCAGCTACCACTTCGCCCAGCTCGACAACGTGTACCGCCAGCACTTCCTCGGCCTGGTCGCCGCACGCCCGATGGGCCCCGGCACCTTTGGCACCGACCTGCGCCTGGCCATCAGTGATGACACCGGCAACGCCCGTGGCGGCAAGATCGACAACAAATCCTTCAGCAGCCTGTTCAGCTATGGCCTCAATGGCCATAAGCTCAGCGCCGGCTACCAGCGCATGTTCGGTGACAGCGCGTTTCCGTATGTGGATGGCAGCGACCCGTACCTGGTCAACTTCGTGCAGATCAACGACTTTGCCGGCGCCGAAGAGCGCTCCTGGCAAGCCCGCTACGACTATGACTTCGCCAAGCTGGGCATTCCCGGCCTGAGTTTCATGAGCCGTTACCTGTCGGGTGACAACATCAAGCTCAAGAACGGCGAGACCGGCAAGGAATGGGAACGCAACAGCGAGATCCGCTACGTGGTGCAGAGCGGCACATTCAAGGATGTGGCCGTGCGCCTGCGCAATGCCACCTACCGCACCAACTACTCGGCCCGTGATGCGGATGAAGTGCGCTTGCTGGTCAGCTACAGCGTCGTTCTCTGGTAAGTAGCCCCTCATAACAACAAAGACGGAGATAAACAGATGACCTTTTCACTGCGTAAACTGGCCCTCGCCGCCGGCTGCATGATGTTCGCCGGCCAACTGTTGGCCGCCGACGAGCCCAAGCGCCCGGAGTGCATCGCCCCGGCCTCGCCAGGCGGTGGTTTTGACCTGACCTGCAAGCTGGCGCAAAGCGCGCTGGTCAACGAAAAGCTGCTGAGCAAGCCAATGCGCGTGACCTACATGCCGGGTGGCGTGGGCGCGGTGGCCTACAACGCGGTGGTCGCACAGCGCCCTGCGGACGCCGGCACCCTGGTGGCATGGTCCAGCGGTTCGTTGTTGAACCTGGCCCAGGGCAAGTTCGGCCGCTTCGATGAAAGCGCCGTGCGATGGCTGGCAGCCGTCGGCACCAGCTACGGTGCCATCGCGGTGAAAAACGATTCGCCCTACAAGACCCTCGACGACCTGGTCAAAGCCCTGAAGAAAGATCCGGGCAGCGTGGTGATCGGTTCCGGTGGCACCGTCGGCAGCCAGGACTGGATGCAAACCGCCCTGATCGCCAAGGCCGCCGGGATCAATCCGCGCGAGCTGCGCTACGTGGCCCTCGAAGGCGGCGGTGAAATCGCCACTGCCCTGCTCGGAGGTCACATCCAGGTCGGCAGTACCGACATCTCCGACTCCATGCCGCACATCCTCAGCGGTGACATGCGCCTGCTGGCGGTGTTCTCCGAGCAGCGCCTGGACGAGCCAGAAATGAAGAACATTCCGACGGCCAAAGAGCAAGGCTACGACATCGTCTGGCCAGTAGTGCGCGGCTTCTACCTCGGGCCAAAAGTCAGCGATGCCGACTACGCCTGGTGGAAAGACGCGTTCGACAAACTGCTGGCGTCCGACGAGTTCGCCAAGCTGCGTGACCAGCGCGAGCTGTTCCCGTTCGCCATGACCGGCCCCGAGCTGGACACCTACGTGAAGAAACAGGTGGCTGACTACAAAGTGCTGGCCAAAGAGTTCGGCCTGATCCAGTAAACGCCCTTCTGTGGGAGCGGGCTTGCCCGCGAAAGACATCAACGATGACGCGTGCTGCCTGGACACGCGCAGCGTCCTTGGATTTTTCGCGGGCAAGCCCGCTCCCACAAAAGCGGCCTAGGAGCTTCCTATGCTTTTACAACGCATTTTCGCCAGCGTGATGCTGCTGGTCTGTGCCGGTCTCGCGCTGATGGCTTGGCCTTATCAGGCCGCGTTTTCCTACGAGCCGGTGGGGCCGCGCGCCTACCCGCTGCTGATGCTTGGGCTGATGAGCCTGGGCCTGATCTACATGCTGTTTCGCCCACAGCCCACCAAGCACACCGAAGACGAACCGGCGCTGGACCGCGAGACCCTGATCAAGATCGGCATCTGCGTGGCGCTGCTGATCGTGTTTGCCGGCACCTTCGAACCCCTGGGTTTCATCCTCAGCAGCATGCTGATCGGCATCCCCATGGCCCGCCTGTACGGTGGCCGCTGGTTGCCGAGCGTGGTGATCGTCACGTTGATGGCCATCGGCTTGTACCTGCTGTTCGACAAAGCCATGGATGTACCGCTGCCCCTCGGCCTGCTCGACGTTCTGGAGAACTGACATGGATACTTTCAGCTATTTGGGTCAGGGCTTCGGCGTTGCACTGTCCCCCTACAACCTGGTGACCGCGCTGTGCGGCACCTTGATCGGCACCGTGGTCGGCCTGTTGCCGGGTTTGGGCCCGATCAACGGCGTTGCGCTGTTGATCCCCATCGCGTTTGCCTTGGGCCTGCCGCCAGAGTCGGCGTTGATCCTGCTGGCAGCCGTGTACCTGGGCTGCGAATACGGCGGCCGTATCAGCTCGATCCTGTTGAACATCCCGGGCGAAGCCTCCACCGTGATGACCACCCTCGACGGCTACCCGATGGCCCGCAAAGGCCTGGCCGGTGTGGCGCTGTCGTTGTCGGCGTGGAGTTCGTTCATCGGAGCCTTTATCGCCACCTGCGGCATGGTGCTGTTTGCGCCGCTGCTGGCCAAATGGGCGATTGCCTTCGGCCCGGCGGAATATTTCGTCCTGATGGTGTTCGCGATTGTCTGCCTCGGTGGCATGGCCGGTGACAAACCGCTGAAGACCTTCGTGGCGGCGCTGATCGGCCTGTTCCTGTCGGCGGTCGGTATCGACGCGAATAGCGGCGTGTACCGTTTTACCGGCGATAACATCCACCTCACCGACGGCATTCAATTTGTCGTGCTGGTCTTGGGCCTGTTTTCCATCAGCGAAATTCTGCTGCTACTGGAAAAAACCCACCGCGGCCAGGAAGCGGTCAAAGCCACCGGGCGCATGCTGTTCAACTTCAAGGAAGCCTCGGCGGTCTTCGTGGTGAACATCCGCTGCGGCCTGCTGGGTTTCATCATGGGCGTGTTGCCCGGCGCCGGCGCCACCCTGGCCTCGGCCGTTGCCTACATGACCGAAAAACGCCTGGCCGGTGCCAGCGGCAAATTCGGCCAGGGCGACATGCGCGGCCTCGCCGCCCCAGAAACCGCCATTGGTGCTTCTGCCTGCGGCGCCCTGGTGCCGATGCTGACCCTCGGCGTACCCGGTTCGGGCACCACGGCGGTGATGATCGGCGCCCTGTCGCTGTACAACATCACCCCGGGCCCGCTGCTGTTCCAACAGCAACCCGACATCGTCTGGGGCCTGATCGCCTCGTTGTTCATCGCCAACATCATGCTGGTGATCCTCAACATCCCGATGATCCGCATCTTCACCCGCATCCTCGCCGTACCGAACTGGGCGCTGGTACCCGTGATCGCCATCATCACCGCGATCGGTGTGTACGCGGTTCACGCCACCACCTTCGACCTGTTCCTGATGGTCGGTATCGGCATCTTCGGTTATATCCTGCGCAAGCTCGACTTCCCGCTGTCGCCGGTGCTGCTGGGCTTTATCCTCGGCGGCCTGATGGAGCAGAACCTGCGCCGTGCGCTGTCGATCTCCAACGGAGCGCTGGACATCCTCTGGTCGAGCCCGATCACCTTTGGTGTGTGGGTACTGACCGCGCTGATGCTGGCCTTCCCGCTGGTGCGCATCTACCGCAAACGTGCCCTGCAGCGTCGTGCCCTGGCCGATGTCTGAGGTCACCTTTAAACATTGGTGGGGAACACCGCTGGTCGGCCTGGCCGGCGGTTACCTGGCCAGCCTGGTCGGCTGGCCTTTGCCGTACATGGTCGGCTCGTTGCTGGCGATCATTCTGGTGCGTTGCCTCACGCCGTGGCAGTTGGCGGAGATTCCCGGCGGGCGCAAATGCGGCCAATGGGTGGTGGGCATCGGCATTGGCCTGCACTTCACCCCGGTGGTGATCGAGCAGGTGATGAGCCACTTCGGGCTGATCTTCTTCGGCGCACTGGTCACCAGCCTGTCGAGCATTGTCGGCGTGTGGTTGATGCGCCGCAGCGGTGAAGACCGCGCCACGGCGTTTTTCTCCAGCATGCCGGGCGGTTCCGGTGAGATGGTCAACCTCGGCGCACGCAACGGCGCGGTGCTCAGCCGTGTCGCGGCGGGGCAGAGTCTGCGGGTGTTGGTGGTGGTGCTGTGTGTGCCGGCGATCTTCAAGTACCTGCTTGAAGGCGGCACGCCACAGTTTCATCCGGCGCCGGTCAGTTGGCCTTGGCTGTTCGCATTGTTTCCGATGGGCGCACTGGTGGCCTGGGGTTGGCAACGTTTACGCCAGCCGAACCCGTGGCTGTTCGGGCCCTTACTGGTGAGTGCGACTGCCAGCGTTGTGTGGGATCTGCACATCGGCTTGCCCGATGGCGGCAGCCAGATCGGCCAATGGTTGATCGGCAGCGGCCTGGGTTGCCACTTCAACCGGCAGTTCTTTCGCCGCGCGCCTTCGTTCATGGGCCGCACCTTGATCGGCACCGCGCTGACCATGGCACTGGCGACGTTGGCGGCGGTGGGGTTGAGTGCGCTGACTCATTTGGACTTGCGCTCGCTGACCCTGGGCATGATGCCCGGCGGCATTGCCGAGATGAGCCTCACCGCCGAAACCCTGCAACTGTCGGTGCCGTTGGTGACGGCGATGCAGGTGATGCGCTTGTTGTTTGTGTTGTTTCTGGCGGAGCCGTTGTTCCGGCACTGGAACCGCCAACCTTGACCTGGACGGGCGTGGCTCGCAACGAGCTACGGCCGCTGGTCTGAACTGTCAATTCTCACAGCTGGTCAGGCCGTGAGGCGGAGCGCTGAATCAAGGCCTCGACTCAATTCAACGATGAATCACGGGTCGTGCTCTTGATTAATACTCAGACAGGTATCCCGTCATGACACATGATCAAAACTCCCTACCAGCTACCACCTGTAGCTGCACATCGACGGATTTGACATCTGATCAAACCCAGCCGCCAGCCGTGCCCTGCGGCTGCGTACCCATAGTGCAACGCAGAAAACCTGGTAGAAAACCTGGGGGGCGCCTACCTGACAGGCCTGATCCTGGAGGCTGCCCCCCAGGCTTTCACAGGCCACCGTCATCCCGACAGCCCTTCGCTGCGCTGTACCCCTATATTCCGAATCTCACTCCCATCGTCGGCACCGACGGAGCCCTCAATAACGCCGCCCTGACAGTCAGCGCCCTCGGCGTCATCTACATCCTCTACGCCTGGCTCGAGCAGGCTGAGAATGACTTCGTCTGGGTTGAACTCAATGGTTTAGAGGTCAAAAGCTACACCGTCTCCGAGACTGACGCCGCCCTTGGCAAGGATATTACGCTGAACATTGAGTCCGTTCGGTTTATCGACCAGGCAAACAACACACTGCAAGGCTTCGTCAGGCGCTTGAGCGGTGTCGTCGAGGAGACCACCCTTTTGAACGTCTGGGTGGACACCAAAGCGCCCGGGGGCCTAGACCCACAGGCCAGTACCCCCACCATCAATGAAAACCTGGCGCGTCCCCGCTTCGAAGATCCCACCATCGAAGCCTTCGGCATCATCACCCAGGCGGCCGCTCAACTCGGCATCAAGGTGATCATTGATGATTACCCGGTGAACCCGCTGGTGGATCAGGTCTACCACCGCAAAGAAGGTGATGTGATCTTCATCAGTATTGGCGGGGTGATCGTCACCCACACAGTCACCAGTTTTGAGGCCTCCGGCAACGCGCCCATCGTTATTACCATCAACTACGGCATTTGGTTGCAGGTGACGCCCGGGGTAAACATTCTTGAATGGTACGTGCGGGATAAGGCTGGCAATCAATCCCACGGCTTTTCGATTCCAAGGCTTATACAAAGCAACGTGGGCGGGGGTACCGGCCCGTTGTTGCCTGAACCGTATGTGCTTGAATCCGATTACGACGGGGGTTCAGACGAAGACTTCATTGACACTGATGCACAATTGAGCGACCTGAACACTGAAATATCAATCAGAAATTATGGCTGGGCCCTCAACGACCAAGTACTTGTCACCTATCTAGGGCTTACCTCGACAGGTGAGCCTCTCAAGCATATCGAAACCGCTGACATACCACAGCCCAACGCGTTGCGAATTTACGTTCCCCTACCATTGGAGTTTGCCAAAAAACTTGCGGGGGGCCGCTTGTTGATTACTTACGAACGCGTGCGAGTGGGTGAGGCGAATACGCCCTCCAATGCCGTCGTTTACAGCATGCGCGGCACGCCTGTTGACAACAGCCGGCCAGCCCCCGTGGTCAAAGGGCTCGTAGGCGGTGTCCTGCCGGTAGATACTGATCCAGTGGAAATTACCGTGCCCTTCTTCGGACAAGACCCCAGTGACAAGGTCGACCTGATCATCGAAGGCAAGGCCCTGGACGGCACCCCTGTGTATGCGAAATACACTGAGATCGCAGGCACGGGAGACCTCGACTACTTTCTGGACTACTCCAGCGTATTCGCCCCTCTGGAGGGTTCATCTTTCAAGGCGTACTATGTGGTCAATGACGACACCACTCGTCCGTCGAAATCGGTAGTCGTTCAGGTGGGCGACATTGCGGTGACACTGCCGCCTCCTACTTCGCCAGAAGCACCACCGCCTGACCATGTATTTGATGAACTCGTCAGCAAAGGCAACCTGAAGGCACTCGTCCATCCACATTCGAGCATCGCCCTGAACGATGAGGTCCGGGTTGTTGCCATTGGCAGCAAACCAGGTGGCAGTATCACCACCGCGTGGTTGAAAGTGACGTCCACCTGGTTTAACTCACCGCTGCCTTTCACGATTGCGCGCGCGATTGTGCTGGCGAACAAAGAAGGCACCATGACACTGCACTGGGAAGTCAGGACACTGCCTACAGACACACCGCTCAAATCTCTACCGTTGATCGTCAACGTAGGCGCGATGCTGCAAATCACCGACTGCCCAAGCCTGCTCGAAAGCACCTTTGTGTCACCTTGCGTCACGCAACTTAATCCGCTGAACGTCTGGACGCCCTCGCCTCGTATCGTCACATTCAGGGTCAAATATCTGATGCAGCCTACAGATCTTGTGACACTGGTGGTGCAGGGCAAGCCAGGTCTGGGAATGCCCTCTATCCCGTCTAAACCCGGCGTTCCGGATGCAGGCCATGACTACATCACGTTTGCCTACGGCAGTGACTTTGTCGCAGCTTATTTGGGTGAGCCCTTCACCGCGCATGCTGAAGTGCAGCGCAACGGAAACGTTATTGAGTCTCCTAAGCTGACCGTTAACGTGGATGCGCTGTCGGAACAAACACTTGAATTAGTGAGCGTACCTGAAGCGGTGGGGGGGGTTATTACTGCCAGTGGCACCAACAATGTGCGCGTTACGCAGTGGCCATTTTTCAAAGCTGGACAAGCAGTGTTTATTTTCCTTGAAAATACCTCAGGCAACTTAACACTGCGCGATGGCACAGTCGTCAGCCCCTCTGAGTACACGGTGGGGTACACCTCAAATCCAATTCCGCAGAGTTTTCTCAACAGTCTTGAAGATGGAAGCACATTGACGATTAAGGGATACTTATCTTTAGATGGCACCCAAGATATTTCAGCGGCAATTGCGTTGAAAGAAGTCACTTACATCGTCAGTGCGCCCGTATTTATCACGCCAAGCGTCACGAAAATAAACACACCCAAAAAAGCAATTTCGCTCTCTGGATACACCTCTTGGACAAGTGTGACCGTGGTTATAGAGTCCGAACCTAACAAAGAAGTTGAGGTGCTCGATGGAGGCATTTTAAAAAGTAAAAAAATGGCTGATGCCAATGGTATATCAACCCACCCTCTAAGCTCACTCAGCAGAACAAGTCATAGCATTACCGCACGAGGTGTATATGGAGATAATCCGGTGTCTGCGCCCCATCAATTCACTATTACGCAACCCCTGGCTGCCGGAACAATTACAAGAGCCGTAAATGAAAACCTGGGTGGTGTTTATGTTCCTCCGGGAGGCAGCGCAGTGAGGTACTCCGTCATCGCATTTGAAGGAACTTGCAGTGCATTCCCCGTAAGCAGAGCGGTTAGTTTAGGTTCTCCATCAGGAGGATTCCTTAACTTTACAATCTACGCAAATCAAACTACATGGTCGGCCAAGTCGTCACAAGCCGTAATTATGTTTAAAGATTATTACCTAAACGAAGAGGAGGAGCCTTTCACCGCTTCGAATAACTACCCTATCAACTGGACTTAATGGTGACCTTAGCAAAAGCCTTTTTCACAGGCAAAAAAACCGCATCTTAGGATGCGGTTTTGTTAACCAGCAACCTCAAAACTCCCAACGCACCCCCACATTAACCCCCAGCGGCTGCTTGATATTCTGCCCTACACTGCGCTCCAGATCCGCATGCAGCTTCAGGTTCTGCGACACCGACATCGCCACGCCCGCGCCCAGCTTCAAGCGTGAACCCGACAGGTCGTTATTGAACGCGTTGTCATTGACGAACACCTTGTTGCTCTGGTCGAACTCATGGGCCACTGCGGCCTTGAGGTACGGCTGCAACACACTGCCACTTTCCAGTTGGAAGTTGCGGCCAGCGGTCACGCCGACTTCACCGATCACCGTGCTCGAACGATCGCCCTTAGCCTGCAGGCCGTTGTCCAGGGTGTAGCTCTGAGCCTGGGTGATCACTGCCGCGATTTGTCCATACGGCTCAACGAAATAGCCATCGTCCAACTTGATGTGACGGCCCACTTCTGCCGAAGCACCCACAGCGTTTTGCGTGTAGTTGCCCTTGGCTTTCTTGCCGTCGCTCATCGCCACGTCAGAATCGCTGTGCAAGCGGTTGAGCTTGAGCACGCCGTCGAAGTAGAAGCCGCTTTCGGCATCCAGCCAAGTGGCATAACCACCCACGTAGTAGCTTTTGATCTCAGCCTTGCTGCCACGGTTGAGGTCCAGGTCCGAAGTACTGTGGCCGGCCATCGCACCGATCAACCACTGGCCATCACCGGCTTGCAGCGGTGCATCGGCACCGATGGTGAAACCGCGTTGGGATTGGTTGTAACCCAGACCGGTCTTGTCGTTGGACACTTCATACTTGTTGCCGTAGGCACGGCTCCACAACCCGGCGGATTTGCCATCGTTGAAGCGCAACTCACCCATGCGGGTACGCAGGGTGGTCATTTCGCCCAACAACACACTTGGTGCCGCGTTGAACAGCGCCAGTACCGAATTGGTGCTCGGGCTGATCACTTTGTTGTTCGGGTCCAGGTACCAGTCCTGGTCACGGTTATCGCTGACCAGGCCGTACGAATAGGTACCCACATCAACACGATCACCGACCAGACTGAATGTGGCACCGCCGTCGGCGGTGTGGACCACATGCAAACGGTCATCGGACATCGGGTCGGCACCGGTGCTGGAGATCAGCAACTGGTGGGCGCCGGACGAAGTCCCTGTCACGTTGAGGAAGTCACCCGTCAAGGTGGAGAAATCCGCCTTCATGATAAAGGTGCCGCCCGTGCCATTGAGATTGGTCACGTCCAGTTGGTAGAACGCGCCCGAGTCGCCGAACTTGACGTTACCGCCATTCATCGACAGTTCCTTGAGTTCATCCTGGCCATCGACCAGCACCCAGGTGGCGTCGCTGTTGACCGACAACTTGTCGACGTTCTCCAGGCGGCCGGTGAGGATCGCGCCGTTGTTCAGGCCCACATTGGCAGTGCCGCCGTTGTTGATGATGTCGCCGGTCATCGAGGCGAAATCCAGGTTCAGGTCCAGCGCACTGCCGCTGCCGACCTGGATGTTGCCGACCAGGTTGCTGTTGTTGACCAGTACGTCAGCGGAGCCGCCGTTGATCAGTTCCAGCATGTTGCCGTTGCCACCTTCCAGTGTGGTGCCATTGCTGAGGGTAATCGGTGTAACTCCCGTCCCCGGCCCATCCACCACAATGGCGGCACCGGTTTGACCGACGACGCGGGTGCCATCAAGGTGAAAGCGGGTGGGTGCGGTTTCTCCACCGCTGCGATAGACGTAAAGACCATTGGTGCCGCCGGTCAGACTGCCGCCTTGGGCGGCCAGGTTACCGTCGATCGCCAACACACCGAACTCTCCACCGACGACATCGGTGTTCATCATCTGCAGCGTGCTTTCCCGCCCCAGGTTGACGCCATAGGTGGCCCCTTCAATCAGGCTGTTGGACACCACCGCGTGACTGCCCACACCATCCTGCTCGCCCACGACCAGCCCCATGCCGCTTGCACTGGAAATGTGAGCGTCGCGAATGGCTGCCTGGCTGCCGAACAACCGAACGCCGTCTTCGGAGCCCGCAACCACTTGGCCGCCATTCATTTCAAAGATCGAATTCTGCGACAGCACGCTGAGAATCGAACCACCGTTGGAAGTCAGCTTGGCACCGTCTTTCAGGGTGTAGCGATCAAACGGGCTCTCGGCATCAATGACGAGTTGCTGACCTGCGCCCAGGTCTACGGCAGACACGTGAGTTGCCGCCAGTGAAAAAGGTGCAATCGCCAGGATTTTGATCGCGGTAGACAAGCGCGAGCGCTTGAAGAGTACTTGGGTATTCATAGGGTAGAACCTCTAGTCGGATGACTGAACAAGCCAATCGATTACAGGACTCATCGACTCAGGCTTTCAGAGGCGCCGAGGTTACGTACCCGAAGGGGAACTTCATGTAGGCCGAATCAACGACCCTGTAGGACTTTCCTTAATGGTGAGTGGGCGAAATTTTGAGGTGAACCCTCAAGCCAGCATCGATAACCCTTGGGGCTTGCCCCCAAGGGTTAATGGGCGTCACTCAATGCATTTGAAACAGCGCTTTAACCGCAAACGCCTCCGCCCAGCTGATACCGACTGACGTACAAGGCACTAGGGTCGGACTCTCCCGGAGTCCCCCCCAGCGTGAGTACTTTGTAATAAGCCTCGACACGCCCCTGTGTGACGGGGGAGATGTAAGTGGCGTAGGGCACCGTGAATATTTCGCCAGGGTGTCCGGCAAAGTGATCCAACGTGACGGTCACCGGAGGGAACTCATGTTCGAGCACCACGACTGACGAGAAGAAGTCATCAGGCCCATAGATCACCCATACCAGGGTCACTTGATCGCCAGCTTTCAATTTGCCCGGGCTGATGATTTTGGTTTTGATGCCTGACGTAATGCCATCATCACAGTTAATGAAGAACGGATCGTCGTCAGCCCCAGTCCCCTGCGCATCTGGATATTGCAGCAGTTCCAAATCTCCAATCACGAACGCTTTTACATCGACTGGGGTTGGCAGGGAATCAATGAAATTGTTGTTGGTTCCATTGTTGAGGCTGTAATAAACATCGTGGACTCCGTTACCCACCAGGGCAATGACTGACGCAGGAACCGGGATACTGAATTGTGAAGCCGTCTCATCCGCCAGCGTAACGGTGTAGGGTGGTAAAAGCGCCGGAGAGCCGTTCCAGTAAATCTGGATTCGGTCACCTGCCACAGCGCCGGTATAGACCGCAAAAGTGGCCGTGGCATTACCTGTATCGCCCGGGCCGATCTCGTTGGTCAAACCGCCAGCCGAGGTGATTGTGAGCAGCCCAAGATTAGGATTGACCGGACCGGGGCCACCCGGATCTGGTGTCAGGCCCGGAGCAGTCAGATCCACGGGAACGCTGATCGAGGTGGAAGTCGGGGAGGCAGTACCGTTTGCAATAATCGAGTAAAAGACGGTGGCAGAATAAGGGGCACCCTCACCTCCAGACGCCAAATCGGCCCACGGTATTGGAATGTCTTTAGGGAACGTTAAGTTGTTAACCGGTGCATAGATCATTCGCCCGTTAAAATTGACAACGATTTGTTGGCCAATTTCAACGTTGTCGTAGCCCGTGATTCGAACATAGGCGCGATTCAACTGAGCATCTTCCCGATCCAGCGGCGCTTCGGGCACGACAGGCGGTTGCAGGTTTGAAGGACTGGGTTCAAGTGTAAGCGTTATCTCCGTCAAATACGGGGGGAAGGTCGTTTCATTACCGGCGCGGTCGTAGTAGATATACGCCAGTTGGTAGACGTCTGATCCCATGGCCAATATGTCCGCCTTGTCCAAGGTAACGCTCACCGGTAAATTATTGACGGGCAAACCGGTGACTGTGGCAATCGGCGTCGGATCCGTGTAATGCCAGAAAATACTGAGTCGGTCCCCTACCTGAGGATCAAACCGAGGGCTGCAGGTGACGGTGAAAATGTTGGTCGGAACGTTGAGCAACTCCACCGTCACTTTGCCATTGACCACCCAAGCCGGAAGCGTTGCTCTGGCCGGCCGGATCCTGGCGTGCGTGTCGTATCGGTCAACCGTAACGACCGCGGGCCCACTCGAACTATCAGACGTCGTACCATGAAACACTTCGTAGGTCAGGTTTTTGAGACCATGATCACCCAATTGCGCTTGATTGAACGTGTAAGGACGAGGCCATACCAGCTCGGGGGCATTCAGGTTGGGGCCAAGGTCCTCACGGGGCCCCACGAGCGAATTATTGATCCTGATTTCCAGACCGTAGCTCGCAAACGGGCCGCCTCCCCCTGGGGACCATCTGGGGATCTCAATCATCAAACCCTCCAGATAAAGCGTCTCGATACTCATCAAACCAGGCTGGCCACCGGGCACATCTGGCAGTGCATTCACCACGTCTATGGGAACAAGTAAACCTGCACGGGGGGCTCTTCGCGTGGATCGAGGCTCTGTCAAAACCGAGCGACCGGAAGCTTTGGCTTTTTTCTTGGCTTTCTTGGGCGCTTTGGGTTCCTTGATATTTTTGGGTTTCTTTAAACTTGCCATCTTGGTTGACTCCGGAAGTTTAGATAACGTGCCCGCTTCAAAAACAGACAGGTAGCCACTTGTATTAAGCGCCCCAAAAAACATTCGCACACCTGTCAACATTGACAGTTTTGCGTGTTATCCACTTCTGCGTCGTCGTTGTTTTATCGTCGCGCCCCTACGCACATCGCTGACGACAATAAGGACATGCACGATTGATTTAATGTGATCAAACCCTGCCAGTGCCCGCTTGAATCAAAACAACAAGGGGGCCTAAGGCCCCCCCTGACATTCAACCTGTTTTCTACTGGGTTTTTGCTTTGCCGGGTTTCGACGGCTTACCTGCAGGAGGCGCGAGGCATGTCGTTCCACCGGGCCGAATCAGATCAATCCGTGCGAAATTGGCAGCTGACTTGCCGGTTGGGCCCGACATTTTGTAGAGACGGTAGTAAAACAACCCGGAACCATTGGTTGGAATCAGCCCAGGCACTGTGATCAACGGGTCGAAGGGTTCTATGTAGACCTCTGCCACTCCAGCAGTCCTGTGGGCGTCCGTCAGTTCCAGTTCAAACCAGACCTGAGACCCCGCAATAGGCGCCCCCCCTCCATTGGTCGTGCGGTGACTGCTCCAGAACAACCTGACCCTATCGCCGACTTCAAAGTGAGTCGTGCTCCAGGGAATCCCCAGGATGACCGCCTCATAGGGCTGAGGGACGGTATCGCACGCGATCATTTTAGACGGGTGATTGTTCAGCAAGCTTGCCGCTGCCAGCCCCGTCAAGGTATCCAACTCAACACGAACCTGGGTGGCACGGCTTCGTTGATAATTGACGCCGTTATAGGTCCAGTAATAAACCTCTACCAGCCCACCCCCCGCGACGATCAAGGCCCACGGCACATACAGCTGCACGGTCTGCCCGGCGACATCTCCGGGGTCGACCACTTTTATATCGGCAAATGTGGCGTCATTGCCCCAGAACAGACGCAGGTTTTCCCCCACCTGCGGATTGAAGAACAAAGGCACCTCAACCAAAACAGGGCCGGGTGAGTCTGCAGGAGTGACCACGTTATCCGCGGTGACCCCTTTGACCGTTACAATCGGCAACGCGGGGTTGATCGGATCGGGGCTGACCGGGGGATCACCTGCCACCGTAGCATCGACTTCAATGAAGGTGTCCGGTGAGTTCTTGGTGAGCGAACCCCGCGCAAACGCGTACCACACCCTTACCGGGTATCGAGCGTCAAACCCGCCAACCAGGAATATCGGCCACGTGACGTCCACGGAAATGGGCCAGATCTGCGTCGCACCTACGGTAATCGTCGCCAGAATATGGGTGTTCCAGCGCAGAGTCAGGGTATCGCCCTCCTCCGCCCCTATCACCTCCTGCAGGGAGACACTCACGCCTTGGCGGATATCATCCAGGTCAATCAGGCCATCGGTTTCTGCCCGAGGCACCAAAGGCCGGAGCAAATCGGGCAAGGAAACCAGGTTGATATCGAGTTTGACCGGATCGGAAAAAGGTCCGATGTTGCCGACACGGTCCATCAACCGATAGGACGCCCACCTTTCACCACCACCACTGGTGCGAACAACTGCCTCGGGAATCAGGTACAGCAGTGGGTCACCGTCTTCAATGTGACGCCGTTCAACCGTAAAACTGCCGACATAGTCGATATTGGGGATGGTCCCAAAGAACACCATGACCACGTCTTCGGTGCGCATGACCAGGTAACGTGGAACTTCACAGGGGATACCTGCGTCGGCGGTGAGCTCGGCATCACTCACGCCGTCAAGTGTGTCGGGGCCGAATATAAGTTCGGCACCCGGGTTATCCTGGTTGGGGGCAAGATCGTCGACATCAATCAGCGTTCGCTCCGACTCGCCCGTCGGCAACAATACCCCACTGATCTTGTAATACATCTGGCTGACACCGGGCGTATCCAGCAACCATGCCGGCAGCGCTTTGGTGTACGGGAACAAGACGGCGGGATCATAGGGGCCGAGGATCTCCTCGGTCCACACGTGGTCGCCCTTCCAGAAGTATTCAATGTTGGTGCGCACGTTTGTGGCTGCGTTATTGGGCGTCCACACGCTTGGAATGGTGACTTTGAAAGGCTGGCCCCGAACTGACAGGGGGATTTTGTGTGCGGCTTCGTCCCATAACAGTGGAAGGCTGTCTTCCGGTAGTGGGCCCACCACCCCGGGCGATGGTGCGGCAGGCTCAACAGGAGAGCTCTTTTTTCTTTTGTTGGGACGGGCCTTTTGGGCGACGGTTTTTTTCTGTTGGCGCACCTTCGAGTCAGTCATCTCATTCTCCCAACGCAACCCATGATGTGGCGACCATGGGCTACTGCGCTGGTGCGAACCCTCCGCCTACGGTCAGGAGAACAGTTAAAACGTAAATCGACAGGTTGAATACTGTCAGAACTCACAGGTGCCTACGGTGCAACGCTTGCTTGCGTTGTACCCACGCGTGCTTAAAGCGGCGGCAAACACCACTCAATCGGCGTCTCGCCATTTTGCTCAAGAAACTTGTTGGTGCGGCTGAAATGCCCGCATCCCAGAAACCCGCGATACGCCGACAACGGCGACGGGTGCACCGAAGTCAGCACCAGGTGCTTGGTGGCATCGACCAGTTTCTGCTTGCCCTGGGCATGGGCGCCCCACAGCAGGAACACCAGGTGGGGTTGGTGCTCGCTGACCACCTCGATAATGCGATCGGTAAAGAACTGCCAGCCCTTGCCTGCGTGGGCATTGGCGTTGGCGCGCTCGACGGTCATGGTGGTGTTGAGCAACAGCACGCCCTGGTCAGCCCAGCTCTGCAGGCAACCGTGATTGGGGATGTCGATGTTCAGGTCGCGCTTGAGTTCTTTGTAGATGTTGACCAGTGACGGCGGCGTCGGCACGCCCGGTTGCACCGAGAAGCACAGGCCGTGGGCCTGGCCGGGGCCGTGGTACGGGTCCTGGCCGAGGATCACCACCTTGACCTTGTCCAGCGGCGTGGAATTGAGCGCATTGAAAATCAGCGGGCCCGGCGGGTAGATCTCTTTGCCGGCCGCGTGCTCCAGGCGCAGGAACTCGCGCAGCTCGGCCATGTAGGGCTTTTCGAACTCATCACGCAGGGCGTGCTTCCAGCTGGGTTCGAGTTTGATACGGTCGCCGTCGGTCATGTTTGAATGGTCTTGTAAAAAAGAATGAGGCGAACCCTAGGAAAGCCGCCCCCGCTTGTCAATTGATCTGACACACCTGCGGCACTTTCCTGGGATGCGAGCATACTGAACCTTCACTCCCCCGAATGAGGTCATGATGAACCTGCACTTCGAAGAGCTGAGCGGCAGCGACGGTGCCCGCCTGGGCATCGCCAGCCTGGACGCTGAAAAATCCCTGAATGCCTTGTCCCTGCCGATGATCCTGGCGCTGGGCGAACGCCTGGACGCCTGGGCCAAAGACCCCAACATTGTCTGTGTGCTGTTGCGCGGCAATGGCGCCAAGGCGTTTTGCGCCGGTGGCGAAGTGCGCAGCCTGGCCCTGGCCTGCCGTGAACAGCCTAGTGAAGTGCCGGCGTTGGCCGCACAGTTCTTTGCTGCGGAGTACCGCCTCGACTACCGCTTGCACACCTACCCCAAGCCCGTGATCTGCTGGGGCCACGGCTACGTGTTGGGCGGTGGCATGGGCTTGTTGCAGAGTGCGGCGGTGCGCATCGTCACGCCGACCAGCCGCCTGGCGATGCCGGAGATCAGCATCGGCCTGTACCCGGACGTGGGCGCCAGCTGGTTTCTGTCACGCCTGCCCGGCAAGCTCGGTCTGTTCCTCGGCCTGACCGGCGCCCATATCAATGGCCGTGATGCCTTGGACCTGGGCCTGGCCGACCGCTTCCTGCGCGATGACCAGCAAGACGAACTGATCGAAGGCTTGCTGCAACTGAACTGGCAGGAACAGACCGCGATGCAGATCAACAGCCTGCTCAAGGCCCTGGCCCAGGAAGCGGTCGGCCAGCAACCCGAAGCCCAGTGGCTACCGCGCCGGGCACAGATCGACGAATGGCTGGACGTGGGCGATGTGCGCTGCGCTTGGCGAGCCTTGAGCCTGCTGCGAGATCACGCCGACCCACTGTTCAAGCGTGCCGGCACCACCTTGAGCGAGGGCTGCCCGCTGACCGCGCACCTGGTGTGGGAACAGATCCAGCGCGCCCGTCACCTGTCGTTATCCCAGGTGTTCCAGATGGAATACACCTTGAGCCTCAATTGCTGCCGCCATCCGGAATTCGCCGAGGGCGTGCGGGCACGCTTGATCGATAAAGACCAGAAACCTCACTGGCATTGGCCGGACATCAACGCGATTCCCGACGCCGTGGTGCACGCGCACTTCCACAAAGCCTGGGAAGGCCGGCACCCACTGGCGGACTTGTCCGACGTTTAGCGGCCTCCATGCCCGCCATGGCCGCCATGCCCACCGCCGCCGTTGTGACCACCGCCATTGCCCCAACGGTTGCCCCAGCCCTGGTTCGGGTAGGGTCGGTAATCGGGCCGAGGGTAATAGCGCGGTGCCGGTTGGTAGTAGCGCGGTGCCGAGTAATAGCGCGGTTGCGGCGCGTAGTAACGCGGCGCCGGGTAGTAACTGCGCCCGTATTGATACGCCGTGCCGCCGCCGTAGTAATACGCCGGCGCCGGTGCGGTGTAGACCTCGGAACGGTAATAGCTCTGCCCGCCCTCGTAATAGGGCACACAGGCAGAAAGGGTTAGACCGAGTAAAGCGCTGAGAAGCAATCGTCGATACATGGCGGCCTCCTGGACCGCGGAAGAGCACCTCCAGCGACGCTGGAGGGCGGCATTCGTCTTTCACTGAATGACGAAATATCTGACATCAAAAACCGAATCTGGTGCGCTTCAGACACAGGTTGAAACATCTGTTTCAGACGAAACGGATGCTTCAACTCAGTGCGTCAGCGCACCAGCACAACGCACCAGCCTGCCCTGCCTGTTCTCGTGTATCGCGCAAACCCGCGATCTACAGGCGCGCCTGCCACTTGGCACGACTCTCGCTTTGCCTCTGGCGTGCAGGATTGAAAACAGGTTCGCGGCACCACAATTTGCAATGGCCGACTAGGGTTCCGGCTCGCCAAAAGCGAGTGGCTGGTCCGAGAGTTGGCGACCTCCAGTTGAGGTTACACGGCGGGATAAAAGCCCGGGAGACAAGTCACCGTTCACGGTGCCGCGTTGCTCCTGCTCGCCCTTGATCAACTGGAGAAGCCCCATGCCCTCACTGCGTTTACCCGCCTTGCTCGCCGCCGCGTTTGCCGCCGTGCTGAGTGTCCAAACCCAAGCCGCCGCCAAAGACCACTTCAGCGTGTGCTGGACCATCTACGCCGGTTGGATGCCGTGGGAGTATGCCGGCAGCCAGGGCATCCTCGACAAGTGGGCCAAGAAGTACGGCATCAAGATCGACATGGTGCAGCTCAATGACTATGTCGAGTCCATCAACCAGTACACCGCCGGCCAGTTCGACGGCTGCACCATGACCAACATGGATGCGCTGACCATTCCCGCCGCAGGCGGTGTGGACAGCACCGCGCTGGTAGTCAGTGACTTTTCCAACGGCAACGATGGCGTGGTGATCAAGGGCACCGGCAAGACCGTGGCCGACCTCAAGGGCATGAACGTCAACCTGGTGGAGCTCTCCGTGTCCCACTACCTGCTGGCCCGCGCCCTGGAGTCGGCTGACCTCACGGAAAAAGACCTGAAGGTGGTCAACACCTCCGACGCCGACATTGCCGCCGCCTTCAATACCGATCAGGTGCAAGCCGTGACCACCTGGAACCCGATGCTCTCCGAGATCAAGGCCAAGCCCGGTGTCACCCAGGTGTTCGACTCCAGCAAAGTGCCTGGCGAAATCATGGACATGATGGTGGTCAACACCCAGGTCCTGAAGGACAACCCGGCCCTGGGCAAGGCCCTCACCGGCGCCTGGTTTGAAACCGTCGCGCTGATGAACGCCAAGGGCGCCGCCAGCACCGAAGCCCTCGAACATATGGCCAAGGCCTCCGGCACCGACCTCAAAGGGTTCCAGGCACAACTGGACACCACCAAGCTGTTCGCCACGCCCAAGGAAGCCCTGGCGTTTGCCACCAGCGCGCAACTGCCGGCCACCATGCGCAAGGTCGCCGAGTTCTCGTTTGAGCACGGCCTGCTCGGCGAAGGCGCCAAGGACACCAGCGCCGTGGGCATGAGCTTTGCCAACGGCGTGACCAGCGGCGACACCGCCAACCTCAAGCTGCATTTCGACCCCCGCTACGTGCAGATGGCCGCCGACGGCACGCTGTAAGAGGACCCGGCCATGCGCCTGATCAACCGTCACCCGGAACGCTCCAGCCGCCTGTTGTTGGTGCTGCTGCCGTTCGCCCTGCTGCTGTTCGCCTACTTCGTGGGCTCGGCCGAGCGACTGGCGGACAACCCCAACGACAAGCTGCTGCCCAGCGCCGTGCAAATGGGCGACGCCATAAAACGCCTGGCATTCAGTGCCGACGCGCGCACCGGTGAATACGTGCTGTGGCAAGACAGCGCGTCAAGCCTGCGCCGCCTGGGCATTGGCCTGGGCATCAGCGCCCTCGCTGGCCTGTGCCTGGGCATCGCGGCCGGCACCTTGCCGCTGTTCGGCGCGCCGCTGTCACCGTTGCTGACGGTGCTGTCGATGGTGCCGCCGCTGGCGATCCTGCCGATTCTATTCATCGTGTTCGGGCTGGGGGAGTTGTCCAAAGTGATGCTGATCGTGATCGGCATCACCCCGGCGCTGGCCCGCGACCTGGAACAACGTGCACGGGAAATTCCCGTCGAGCTGCTGGTGAAAGCGCAGACACTCGGTGCCTCCACCTGGACCCTGATGCTGCGCGTGGTCTTGCCACAACTGCTGCCACGCCTGCTGATCTCGCTGCGGCTGATGCTGGGCTCGGCGTGGTTGTTCCTGATTGCGGCCGAGGCCATCGCTTCCACCGACGGTTTGGGCTACCGGATCTTCCTGGTGCGCCGCTACCTGGCGATGGACGTGATCTTGCCCTACGTGGTGTGGATCACCCTGCTCGCCTGGGTGATGGACTGGGGCCTCAAGGCCCTGACCCGACGTGCGTTCCCCTGGTACGAAGGAGCGCGCTCATGAGCTTTATCAGCGTCAACAATGTGTGGCAGCGCTATGGCGACCAGGTGGTGCTCGAAGGGCTCAACCTGCACGTCAACGAAGGCGAGTTCTGCACCTTGGTCGGCACCTCCGGGTGTGGCAAGTCCACCTTCCTGCGCCTGCTGCTGGGCCAGGAAACCGCGAGCAAGGGCCAGATCCTGCTCGACGGCAACACCCTTGCCGCCGAACCGGACGCCAGCCGTGGCGTGGTGTTCCAGCGCTACTCGGTGTTCCCGCACTTGAGCGTACTCGACAACGTTGTCCTGGGCCTTGAACTGCCGCGCTCACGCGTCCTCGGGCGGCTATTGGGCAAGGCCAAGAAAGACGCCCGCGAACAGGCCGCCATCCTGCTGCAAAAAGTCGGCCTCGGCCATGCGTTCGACAAGTACCCGGCGCAACTCTCCGGCGGCATGCAACAGCGCCTGGCAATCGCACAGGCACTGATCATGAAACCCCGCGTCTTGCTGCTGGATGAACCCTTCGGCGCCCTCGACCCGGGCATTCGCAAAGACATGCACCAACTGCTGTTGGAACTGTGGCGCGAAACCCGACTGACCGTGTTCATGGTCACCCACGACCTCAGCGAAGGTTTCAGCCTGGGCACCCGCCTGCTGGTATTCGACAAGGTCCGCGTCGACCCGCACGCCCCCGGCGCCTATGGCGCCCGCATCACCTACGACATCCCTTTGAACAGCGACCGCCGCAATGCGCTCGCCGCTGAACTTGGAGCGACTTCCAAATGACCGAATCCACCCACCTGTTCACCCCCTTCGCCGAGGAAATGCTCCCCGGTGGCGGCCACCGTTCCTTCGTGCTCAAGCGCGGCCAACTGTTGCGCCTTACCGACCTGCGCGGTGGCGCCAACGTCAGCCTGACGTTGCTCAACGCCAACGAAAAAACCGAGCGCCTGAACCTGCCCGACAGCCTCAAATGCCAACACACCGCCAAGCTCACCGCGGGCCACTGCCTGTACTCGGACATGGGCCGCGTACTGGCTGCCATTACCGCCGACACCTGCGGCTGGAGTGACAGCATTGGCGGCGTGCTGTGCGCCGCCGAAGTCGCCGAAAAGTACGGCAAGGGCCGCTATCAGGAACTGCGCAACGGCTTCTTTCGCAACGGCACCGACAACCTGCTGGTGGAGCTGGGCAAATGGGGCCTGGGGCTGTCCGACCTGCTGATGACCCTCAACCTGTTCAGTCGCGTCAACGTGGACAGCGAGGGCGGTTTGCATTTCGTGCCGGGTAATTCCAAGGCCGGCGACTGCATCGAACTCTATGCGCCGATGGACACCCTGGTGGTGCTCACCGCCCTGCAACACCCGATGGACCCCAACCCCGACTACGCGCCCCAACCGCTGAAACTCAGTTGGATGAACGCTGACCCCAGTGTCGCCGAACACTGCCGCACCTCGCGCCCGGAAAACGAGCGCGGCTTTATCAACACCGACCGTCTGTTCGCCTGAGGAGCTGCCATGTCTATCGCACTGAAACAACCGGATGCGGCCGTGTACCGCGCCACCATTCCCGCCGGTGAACCCTGGCTGATGGAGGTCAAGGCCGGGCAGACCCTGCGCATCCTCGACCTGGAAGGCAACCAGGCCGTCGACACGCTGTTCTACAGCGTCAAGAACCCGCGCGAACGCTACGACGTGCAACGCACGTTGCGTCGGCAGAACAGCGTGTACCTGGGCACCGGCAGCGTGCTGTATTCCAACCTCGGCCAGCCGATGCTGACCATCGTCGACGACACCTGCGGGCGCCACGACACCCTCGGCGGCGCCTGCGCCCAGGAGAGCAACACCGTGCGCTACGCCCTGGAAAAACGCTACATGCACAGCTGCCGCGACAACTACCTGCGCGCCTGTGCCCACGACGGCCGGCTGGGTAAAGGCGACATCGGGCCGAACATCAATTTCTTCATGAATGTGCCGGTGACGGCCGACGGCGGGCTGACCTTCGAAGACGGGATTTCCGCCCCCGGCAAGTACGTCGACCTGCGTGCGGAAATGGACGTGATCGTGCTGATCTCCAACTGCCCGCAACTGAACAACCCGTGCAATGCGTACAACCCCACCCCTGCGGAGCTGCTGGTATGGAACAGAGATTAAAGCAACTGCGCCAATGGCTGTTCACCCTGTGCCAGGCCCGCGCCGGGCAGTGCCTTAAAAAACACCGCTAACCCTTGTAGGAGCCCGGCTTGCCGGCGATGGCGGCCTCAAAGTCGCCGCCTGGTTCAAGGCCCTCATCGCCGGCAAGCCGGCTCCTACGGTGGATCGCGTTCATTCCAGAGATTTGCGCCACGGACGACCTTGGCGCTTGAACCATTTTGCGGGACGGCCCGCAGGGTTTTGCCATGTTCGAAAAAGTCTTGATCGCCAACCGTGGCGCCATCGCCTGCCGCATCCTGCGCACCTTGCGCGAGCTGCACGTCACAGGCGTCGCCGTGTATGCCGAAGCCGACGCGGCCAGCCTGCATATCCAGCAGGCCGACGAAGCCTATAGCCTTGGTGAAGGCGCGGCGGCGAACACTTACCTGGCGGTGGAGAAAATCCTCGCCGCTGCCAAGGCCACGGGTGCCCGGGCAATTCATCCGGGCTACGGGTTTCTTTCGGAAAACGCGGCGTTCGCCGAAGCCTGCGAAAACGCCGGCATTGCCTTCATCGGTCCAACACCGGAGCAACTGCGAGTGTTCGGCCTCAAGCACACGGCGCGGGCCTTGGCCAAGAGGCATCAGATCCCGCTGCTGGAAGGCACCGAACTGCTGGACAGCCTTGAAGCCGCCTTGCTGGCCGCCGACAACGTGGGCTACCCGGTGATGCTCAAGAGCACCGCCGGCGGTGGCGGGATTGGCATGCGCGTGTGCCGCAGTGCAATGGAATTGAGCGAGTCCTTCGAGGCGGTCAAGCGTCTGGGGCAGAACAACTTCAGCGATGCCGGTGTGTTTATCGAGAAGTACATCGAGCACGCACGCCACCTGGAAGTGCAGGTATTCGGCGATGGCGCCGGTGAGGTCATTGCCCTTGGCGTGCGCGACTGTTCGGTGCAGCGGCGCAACCAGAAAGTCCTCGAAGAAACCCCTGCACCGAACTTGCCTGACGGCATGGCAGACGCCTTGTGCGCGGCGGCTATCACCCTGGCAAAAGCCGTGAACTACCGCAGTGCCGGCACCGTGGAATTTATCTTCGACAGTGCCGACGGACGCTTCTATTTCCTCGAAGTGAACACGCGCCTGCAGGTGGAACACGGCGTCACCGAACAGGTGTGGGGCGTGGACCTGGTGCGCTGGATGGTGCAACTGGCGGCGGGAGAAATGCCGCCGCTGAGTGAGTTGGAGTTAACGCCTCAGGGCCATGCCATTCAGGCGCGCCTGTACGCAGAAGACCCCGGCCGGGATTTCCAGCCCAGCCCTGGCTTGTTGACCCAGGTAGAGTTTCCGGTGGCCGAGTGTTTGCGAATCGACACTTGGGTCGAGGCCGGTTGCGAGATCCCGCCCTACTTCGATCCGATGATCGCCAAGCTCATCACCTGGGCGCCCACCCGCGAACAGGCGCGCCTGGCCCTGCATCAGGCACTCAACGACAGCCAGCTGTACGGCGTGGAAACCAACCGCGACTACCTGCGCCAGATCCTGCTCGCGGCGCCCTTCGCCAGTGGCCGGCCATGGACACGTTGCCTGGAAGGTTTGGTCTACACCGCCGACACGTTCGAGGTACTCAGCGCCGGTACCCAGACCAGCGTGCAGGACTACCCCGGTCGTCTCGGTTACTGGGCCGTGGGCGTGCCGCCATCGGGGCCGATGGACAGCCGTGCACTGCGCCTGGGCAACCGCCTGCTGGGCAACAGCGAAGGCGCCGCCGCCTTGGAAATTACCATGAGCGGGCCACTGCTGCGCTTCAACTGTGCGGCGGTGGTTGCCGTCACCGGGGCTGAAATCCCGCTGTTGCTGGATGATCAAGCGGTGCCGATGAACACCGCATTGCTGATCCCGGCCGGGTCGGTGTTGAGCCTCGGCACGATCGCCGGTGCCGGTGCGCGCAGCTACCTGTGCCTGCGCGGCGGGTTGCAGGTGCCGGACTACCTGGGCAGCAAGAGCACCTTCACCCTCGGGCAGTTTGGTGGGCACGGCGGACGGGCGTTGCGGGCCGGGGATGTGCTGCACCTGCTGCCGTTGCAGGACACCAGTGCCGGGCAACAGATTGTCCCAGAGCCCTTGCCAGACGTGCGCCGGATCCGGGTGATCTACGGCCCACACGGCGCGCCGGAATACTTCCTGCCCGCGTACATCGACACCTTCTTCGCCACTCAATGGGAAGTGCATTTCAACTCCAGCCGCACCGGCGTGCGGTTGATTGGGCCCAAGCCATTGTGGGCACGCACGGATGGCGGTGAAGCCGGCCTGCACCCGTCGAATATCCATGACAACCCCTACGCCATCGGCGCGGTGGATTTCACCGGGGACATGCCGGTGATCCTCGGGCCGGATGGCCCAAGCCTGGGCGGCTTCGTGTGCCCGGTCACGGTGATCGAGGCCGACCTCTGGCAATTGGGCCAGCTCAAGGCCGGCGATAAAATCCGCTTCGAGCCGGTCGATCTACCCACCGCCCGCCACTTCGCCTTGGAATGGACCACCTGTAGGAGCCGGCTTGCCGGCGATGACATTCTCAAGGGCGCCATCGCCGGCAAGCCGGGCTCCTACAGGTCTCCTGTGGTGCTCGATAGGGGTGAAGGCAGCACTCGCCTGGTCGCGCGCCTCGCCGGCGACACGCACCTGCTGCTGGAAATCGGCGCGCCCGAACTGGACCTGGTGCTGCGCTTCCGCGCCCACGCCTTGATGCAAGCGCTGGAAGCCCGTGCCCTGCATGGCGTGATCGACCTGACGCCCGGCATCCGCTCGCTGCAAATCCACTACCAACCCGAGCAACTGCCCCTGGCCGAGTTGCTCACGCTAATCGCCAGCGAATGGACCGCCGTGTGCGCCACGCCAAACCTGCAAGTGCCATCGCGCATCGTGCACCTGCCACTGTCGTGGGACGACCCGGCGTGCCAGCTGGCCATCGAAAAATACATGACCACCGTGCGCAAGGACGCGCCGTGGTGCCCGAGCAACCTGGAGTTCATCCGCCGCATCAATGACCTGGCCACTCTCGATGAAGTGCGCCACACGGTGTTCGATGCCAGCTACCTGGTGATGGGCCTGGGCGACGTCTACCTTGGCGCCCCGGTGGCCACGCCGCTGGACCCGCGTCATCGCCTGGTGACCACCAAGTACAACCCGGCGCGCACCTGGACCGCGGAAAACTCGGTGGGCATCGGCGGCGCTTACTTGTGTGTGTATGGCATGGAAGGTCCGGGGGGGTATCAGTTTGTGGGGCGCACCTTGCAGATGTGGAACCGCTATCGCGAAGTGGCGGCGTTCGACGGCAAGCCGTGGTTGTTGCGCTTCTTTGACCAGATCCGGTTCCACCCGGTGAGTGCTGAGGAGTTGCTGCGTATTCGTCGCGACTTCCCGCTGGGGCGCTATGACCTGACTATCGAGCAGAGCCAGTTGAACCTGGCGGATTACCAGACCTTTTTGACGCGCGAAGCCTCGGGCATTGACGCGTTCCGCACGCAACAGCAGCAGGCGTTCAACGCCGAGCGCGAACGCTGGATCGCCAGCGGCCAGGCGCATTTCGACAGCGAGGAACTGGCGGCACCGCAGGCTGCGGACACACCGTTGCAGGCCAACGAGCACAGCATCGACAGCCCTATCGCGGGCAACCTCTGGCAGGTTCAGGTGGTGACAGGTGAACGCGTGTCGGCGGGGGATGTGCTGGTGATTCTGGAGTCGATGAAAATGGAGATCCCGGTGCTGGCGCCGTTTGCCGGCGTGGTACGGGAAATCCCGGTGCAACCGGGCAGTGGCATCGGCGCCGGCCAACGGGTCGTGGTGCTGGAACGGGACTGACCGGCGCTGTATCGTGCAGGCTCTGAACCGTCCTGCACGATACCCCCATGACCACGCCAACCCTCTGCCCCGCCTGCGGCGCCCGCAACGATTGCACCCTGGCCGACCCACGCACGGCCGACCAGGCGTGCTGGTGCTACAGCGTCACCATCGACCCTGCGGTGCTTGAAGCGTTGCCCGACGAACTGCGCAATAAAGCGTGCCTGTGCCCGCGCTGTGCCCAGGTGGACGCACAGTTACGTGGGGCCGAGCGTTCCTAATGCGCGTTGATCGGTTCCTCAGCAATCTGCCGCGTTTCAATCGCAAGCAAGTCCGCCTGCTGTTGGTGGAACGGCGGGTGACGGTGGATGGCGCAGTGGTCAGCGATCCTCACCATGAGGTGCGGGCATTCAGCCGGGTGTGCGTGGGCGATGAAGTGCTGCAGGCGGGTAAGCCAGCGCGGTATTTCATGCTGCACAAACCCCAGGGCTGTGTGAGCGCCACGTCGGACCCGCAACACCCGACGGTGCTGGATTGGCTCGATGAGCCGGATAAGGATGAGCTGCACATTGCCGGTCGTCTGGATTTCAACACCACCGGTCTGATGGTCATCACCAATGACGGCCAATGGTCGCGCCGCCTGACCCAGCCCCACACCAAGCTGCCCAAGGTCTACCTCGTCGAGACCGAACAGACCATCGGCGCCGAGTACGCTGAGACATTCGTCAAAGGCCTGTATTTCGCCTTCGAAGACCTCACCACCCAGCCCGCCGAGCTGGAGGTGCTGGGGCCGACCACAGCGCGGCTCAGCATTATCGAAGGCAGGTATCACCAGGTGAAGCGCATGTTCGGGCACTTTGATAACAAGGTGATCGGCCTGCACCGTGAGCGCATGGGGCCGCTGGAACTGGACGCCGCCCTGGCGCCAGGCGAGTACCGGGCACTGACCGACGACGAAATCCGACAGGTCTGATGACCGTTCGGCCGGTGATGGCAAAAACCCATTTGTGTGACTTGCGACATCCCGGGTCTGCTGCTTGAATCAAACCGTCAGCCAAATGATGACTGGCGAGTCACCCATAACCTCCAAGAAACACCTTGCCCCGCCCGCGCTTGATCTACGGGCCTCTCAGGCAAACAGCCCGCCATAACAACACCCGTCGGCCAGCCGTCATCGGATCGACATGGGCCCACCTTTTCCAGGCGTATGCCTACCTGTCACAAAGCTCGTGCAGAGTGATCTGCGCGCCCTACCCGCTTGCCAGGAGTCTTACGACATGAGGCCAGAAATCGCTGTGTTGGATATACAGGGTCAGTATCGGGTTTACACGGAGTTCTATCGCGCGGACGCTGCTGAAAAGACCATCATCCTGGTCAACGGCTCGATGGCCACCACGGCATCCTTCGCCCAAACCGTGAAAAGCCTGTACCCGCAGTTCAATGTGGTTTTGTACGATCAGCCCTACGCTGGCCGCTCCAAGATCCATAACCGTCATGAGCAGATGCTGACGAAGGAAGTCGAAGGCCAGATTTTGCTGGAACTCATCGACCACTTCGCCGCTGAACACGTACTGTCATTTTCCTGGGGGGGCGCCGCCACCCTGGTCGCCCTCGCCCACCGGCCGCGCCGCGTCGAGAAGGCGGTGATCAGCTCGTTCTCCCCAGTGATCAACGCGCCCATGCGCGACTATCTGGAGCGTGGGGTCGACTACCTCGGCAACCTCGACCGCGACCGCGTCGGCCACCTGGTCAACAGCACCATCGGCAAACACTTGCCGTCGCTGTTCAAGCGGTTCAACTACAAACACGTGAGCAGCCTGGCCGAACATGAGTATGGGCAGATGCACTTTCACATCAGCCACGTGCTCAACAGCGATCGCCTGTGCTACCTCAGGGCGGCCAAGCAGATCGACATCCCGGTGCTGTTCCTGAACGGTGAATGGGACGAGTACACCAGCGCCCAGGACGCCAAGCTGTTTGGCCAGCATGTGGCCAACAGCAGCTTCAGCACCATCCAGGCCACCGGGCATTTCCTGGACATGGAGCACAAGGCGGCGTGCCGGGACAGCCGGGACGCAGTCGTCGGTTTCCTGAAACAGCAGCGCCCGGTCAGTCGCCTGCGCTACCACCAGGGCCAGACGCAGCATGCCTTTGCAATCTGAAATGCAGTATCGGAGAGTTACCTGGTTATGCAGGAACTGGGCTCATGTGGGAGCTGGCTTGCCTGCGATAGCATCACCGAAGTGTGACTGACACACAGAAGTGCCGGTATCGCAGACAAGTCAGCCTCTGCACCTGTAACCCACACATTTTTGAAGAAAAACTTCAAATCCAGGCAAACATCTGGTACAAAGTCAGCCGCTCTGAGCGGGTATAGTTTAATGGTAGAACAGTAGCTTCCCAAGCTTCCGACGAGGGTTCGATTCCCTCTACCCGCTCCACTCAGATTCTGCTCTCGCGCCAGGTTGGTTTTGGCGGGGGATGCATGAAAAAACCGGTCCTTGGTGGCCGGTTTTTTTATGCCTGAAATTTGAGACACCAACTTTCCCTACACACTTAACCGCCCTCCCCGACGTACGCTATCCGTGCGTACGGACAGACATACCCACTCTTAGCTCTGAAGATCAGCGGTCCCATCAACCGCTTTTTTATACATATAAAATATGCATAATGAAAACCTTCAGAATCCAGTATGACGCCACAAAAAACACACTGAACAAAATGAAGCATAGCGGTGTAAGCCTTGCAGACACAGAACCGGTGTTCTATGACGAAGCCGCGTTGGTATGGCAAACCCATGATCATGAAGAGCAACGCTGGTGCATCATCGGCAAAGACGCAACAGGAAGAATACTGTTGGTCGCCTATACCTACCGTGACCCGAATTTTGTAAGGCCCATCAGCGCAAGGCTCGCATCCAAAAATGAACGAAGGAAGTATCTGGAGGCTTGAACCATGAAAGACGAATACGACCTCGACAACGCCAAACGTGGCGCTGTGGCCAGTAGCAAAGGCAAAACCCGGATCACCATTATGCTCGATGACGCCGTGATCGAAGCCGCTCGGGAACGTGCCGAAAACGCGGGTACGGGCTACCAGACTGTTATCAACAATATCCTTCGTCAGGCGCTTATTTCTCAGGAAGTCCATGACCTGGCCCCTGCGCCTAAAAAGAAAGCAAAAACGCTTCAAGTCATTAATAACGGGATCAGTCATTCAGAAGTAGAGGCACTGGAACAGCAATTGATCGCCGTTGCCGGAGAGCTCAATCGTGTACTGGGAACACCCAAGCCGGGCAGACAAAAACCCAAGCCCACGTTGTAATTTCTAACATTTTGCGCGCTTTATCCGCCACTGACTGAAGGGCAAAACTGAAAGACAAGGGGTCGCTCCAACTCATGCGTTAGCACGCGACTCCTTCTCCACCCCCCACGCCAACGGCAATGTCACCGACAACACCCCCGCCAACACCATCACCGCCACCGGCACGCCCAGCGCATCCCCCACGCCACCAAACACCACCGGCGCCAGCGCTCCGCCGCCGATGGTGCCGGTGTAGAACAGCGCAAACGCCTGCTCCCGCTTACCCGCGCCGGCCAGGTCGGGCACGGCGCCGTACAGCACCGAAGACGTGCCATTGAGCACCAGGCCGAGCAGCGGCAGCATCAGCATCAAGCCCTCCAGCGGCAGGTACACCGCCATAACGATCAGCGCGGCCGTGCTGGTTTCCGTCAGCCACACGGTCCTCATCATGCCGATGCGCGCGCCCAGGTAACCACAGAACAACTTGCCGAACGCACCGCCGATAAACAGCAGGGTCAGGGCCAGGCCGATGCCGGCGGTGCCAGCGCCTTTGGTTTGCAACAGGAACGGCAAGAACGTGAGGAAGCCCATGCGCACTGCGCTGTCGAGGGTGCCCAGGACAATCAAGGCCCGCAGGCCCGTAACAGAGCCGGTTCCAGCATGAAGCCTGGCGACCACCGGGGCCGTGGCGGTGCGCAACTGGCGGGGAATCAACCACCACAGTAACCCGGCCGATGCGAGCCCCAGCACGCCCAGCAACGTGGCGCTGGCGCGCCAACTGATCACCGTCAGCAGCAGGCCAACCAGGCCGGGCACCAAGGTCTTGCCGATATCACCGGAAAAATTGTACTGGGACAAGGCTTGCTTCACGCCCCCGCCATCTTCATAGGCGTCGGTGACCATCGAGGAAGCCAGTGGATGTTGGGTACTGGCGCCCAGGCCGCCCAACAGCAACGCCAGGAGCAGCATGACCAGTCCCGTAGCTTGCCCAACGAGCAAGTAGGCAACCCCGGCGAGCCCAGTCCCACCCACCAGCAATGGTACGCGGCCCCAGCGCCTGGCGGCTCGGCTCGCCATCAATTGGAACACCGCCATCATCCCGGAATAGGCGCCGCGTAATAGCCCGATCTGAGCGTAGGACAAGGCGAACTGCGCTTGCCAGATCGGCAGCAGCACGTAGATCACATCGGTAAGACCATCGTGCACGGCATGGGCGCCGCAGCCGGCGACCAGGTGGCGACGGCGGGTGATTGTTTCGCGGGCAGTCAGGGTCATGGTGTTGGAATCGGTTCAGGTTTGAGGGGCTTCCAGCCGGTCAGGGCGATCAGCAGGATCAACAGTTGAAAAGTGATGATCAGCACCACGCAGCCAACCCAACCCCAACGCTCCCAGATCAACGCCGGGACGATGGCGCCGCAACTGCCGCCCAGGTAATAGCAGGTCAGGTACACGCCCACCGCGCCGGCCTTGTTGTCGCGCGCAGTGGCGGTGGTAAAGGCATTCGCCGCCGCCTGCGCCAGGAACACACCGGTCGAACTGAGGGCCAGGCCCAACACGATGCACCACAAGGATGGCGCCAGGGTCAGGGCTGAGCCGACGACGCCCAGCACGGCGGCGATGCTCAGCAGTTCAGCATGGGGCCGGGCCTTGCTGAGACGGCCGGCGATGGGGATCACGATCAGCGCCAGCAAGAACACCATGTAAAGCGTGCCCAATGCGGCAGGCCCCAGGTTGAACGGCGGTAGGCCAAGGTACAGACCTGCGTAGGTAAAGGCGGCAACTTGGGAGAACAGCACGCAAAAACCGACGGCATAGGCAGCCAGCAGCGGCCTGCGAAAAACACTCGAAACCGACGCGTTGACCTGCACAGGCCGAGAACGACTGGGCGGCAGCAGGAACTGAATGAACCCGCTCACCATCAGGCTCAGCACTGCCAGCCATTCAAAAGCCTCGCGCCAGCCCACGTATTCAGTCATCACGCCGGTCACGAAACGCCCGGCAAACCCACCCAATACGGTGCCCGCCACATACAGGCTGGTGACCTCCGTCACAGTGCCGCCGCTCCAGCGGTCGCCGATGTAAGCCACGCTGGTGGCAAACACCACTGGAATCAGCATGCCTTCGACAAATCGCCACACCAGCACCTCGGTAAAGCTGTCGGCCCTGGCGGTCATCAAGGCTGGCACCGCCAGTAGCAACGCCGCCACACTGATCACCGTTCGCTGCTCGAAACGTCCGGTCAGGCGGCTGACAAAGGGCGCGGTGATTGCCACGGCCAAGGTGGTGACGGTGATGCTCCACCCCGCCGCCCTGGCGCCGATATCAAACTGTGCAGCAAACACTTGGAGGATGCTCTGGGTGGCATAGAGATTGAGAAACGCCGCGCAGCCACAGAGGAACAGGGCCAGACGGGCACAATGCAGGCGCAGTTTCATGAAACCTCTCGTTTTATTTTGTGAGGTCTTTATAGAATGGCGGGCAGGTGCTGAACCAATACCGAATTCGGACCGATCAATACCCTGGGGCCAGGATGCTCGACCTACGCAAGCTGCGGTACTTTCTGACGGTCGCCGAAGAATTGCACTTCGGCCGCGCCGCCCTTCGCCTGCACCTCGCCCAGCCGCCGCTGACGCGACAGATTTCCGCGCTGGAAACCGAGCTGGGTTTCAAACTGTTTGATCGCACCAGCCGCACGGTGACCCTCACCGCGCAAGGCCGATCATTTCTGCCCTACGCGCGCGGTGTGCTGGAGCAAGTGGAGCTGGCGCAAGTGATCGCCGGCAAGCTCGCGGCAGGCACAGCCGGGCAGTTGGCGTTGGGCTATGTCAGCTCGATCGCCTTGTCGGACCTGTTCAGCCACGCCATCCAGGCGTTTGCCCAGCGCTTCCCGGACGTGCAACTGACCCTGGTGGAGTGCGCCTCCGGCAGCCTGGGTGCTCAGGTCGCAGATGGCCGATTGGACATTGGCTTGAGCCGCCTGCTGCCCCAGGGCGACGAGGTCCAGGCGTTGTCCCTGGGTGAGGAACGCCTGGTAGCGGCAGTGTCCAAGGACAGCCCGCTGGCCGATCTTGATGCAGTCAGCCTGGCGCAACTCAGTGCCTATCCCTTGATCCTGTTTCCTGCCGATTATGGCTCTGGGCTGAACCAGTCCATCGAACAGCTTTACCGCCATCACGGCCAGCCCCTGCACCCAGGGCCGACCGGGCGGCAGATCACCTCGATCATTGCGCTGGTGGCGGCTGAGCAAGGCGTGGCACTGGTGCCGGCCTGTACGCAGAGCTTGATGAACAAGGGCGTGACATACAGGCCGTTGGTGGAGGTGGATGCGTGTGCGCAGTTGTTGGTGCTGACGCCTGCCAAGACTAAAAGTGTGTTAGTCGATGCGTTTCTCAACGTGATCACCGACGCCTTACACATCCGCTAATACCTTCGAAAAACCTCGCAATACCTCTTTCCGGCGCCATTCCTGCGCGCTCATACACTGCATTGACCCCCTACCGAAATACGGGCCATCGACCGCCGGTAGGTAGAGTGTTGATAAATTAATTTCAGTGGTTATAGTCACCACCAACACACACCACAAGGAGGTGTTGTGGATAGCCGATATTTGATAGGTCACATCGTTGCAGACGGCTGGTATTTGGTGCGCATACGAGGCAGTCATCACCACTTCAAGCACCCGACAAAACCGGGGCTGGTGACGATCCCTCATCCAAAGAAGGACCTGCTGGACAAGACCGCCAAGAGTATTTTGAAACAGGCGCTATTGAGTTGAGCGTCCCTGGAGGACAACAGACATGCTTTACCCCATCGCAATTTCAACCGGCGACGACGACCACGCCTGGGGCGTGGAAGTACCGGACATCCCTGGCTGCTACTCGGCGGGTGACGACCTGGACGACGCCATGGCCATGGCTCGCGAAGCAATCGAAGGGCACTTCGAAATCCTTGCCGAAGATGGCGCACCGATTCCCACCGCGCAAAAAGTCACCTTGCATGCCGCCAACCCGCAATACGCGGGATGCACTTGGGCTGTCGTAGACATTGATGTCACCAAGTACCTGGGCAAGGCACAGAAGCTCAACATCACGCTGCCGGGTTATCTGCTCAACCGCATTGATGAATATGTACTGCACCACCCCGAAGAAAAAAGCCGCTCGGGCTTCCTCGCTTCGGCTGCGCTCAAGGTGCTCCAGCAGGCCAACTGACCGGGCCGAATTCAACCGCAAGAAACGTAGTTTGCCGATGTGCCCGTCGCCCTAGACTGCAACGACACCTCACCCAGGAGCCCGACCATGCTATTCCACTACACGCTCATGCCCTCCCCCGTCGGCCAGCTCACCCTGGTGGCACGCGACGGCAAACTCAACGCCATCCTGTGGGAAAAAGACCGGCCCAACCGCGTTCGCCTGGGGGATTTGCACGAAGCCAATGACAGCCCGGTGCTGCTGGAAACCCAGCGTCAGTTGAAGGAGTACTTCGCCGGCACGCGCAACCATTTCGAACTCGAACTGGACTTCACCGGCACCGATTTTCAAAAGCAGGTCTGGCAGGCGTTGTTGACCATTCCCTTTGGCGAAACCCGCAGCTACAGCGACATCGCCCGGCAGATCGGCAACCCGAAGGCCGTGCGTGCGGTCGGCGCGGCCAATGGGCGCAACCCCATCTCGATCATCGCGCCCTGCCATCGGGTTATCGGTGCTTCAGGCGAACTCACCGGTTTTGCCGGAGGGCTGGAAGCCAAGCAATATCTACTCGCGCTGGAAGGTACAGGCCAGGCGCGGTGGGCGTTCTGAGAAACCCTCCGACCCAAATGTAAAAAGAAATTTCAGAACGACCCTGCGGTCCATACTTTCATCACCCCCTTGTTCAAGGAATCACGGTCATGAAATTCTCCGCAGTGTCGCAATCCCTGTCCCGCTGGGCAGGCAGCCCCCGCACGTTCTACGCGGCGGTGGTGTTGATTTTGGCGTGGAGCCTGAGCGGGCCGTATTTCCATTACAACGACACCTGGCAGTTGATCATCAACACCTCGACCACCATCATCACCTTCCTGATGGTGTTCCTGATCCAGAACACGCAGAACCGCGACAACGACATCCTGCACATCAAGATCGACGAGCTGCTGCGGGTCTCCAAGGATGCACAGAATGCCGTGTTGAGCCTGGACGGCCTGGACCGCAAGGAGCTGGAAAAACTGCGCCAGGAATACCGCAGCATCGGCAACACCGGCACCGTGAACCTCAACAGCAGTTGCGGGCAGGCTGCCGATGATGCGGCGCCGAGCAAAACCGATTTGAACCAGGCGTAAAAAAACGGCGGTTGGAGAAGCTCCAACCGCCGTTGTTCATTTCACGTGGCGTGATCAACCGTCGCCCTGATGACCTTTGCCATAGGTCGACGCGAGGGCACGGGCCTTTTGCAGACGCTCTTCCAGCTTGGGCAGCGTCTCATCCACCAGTGCTTTTATTTCGGGTACATCCGACGCCGCGCCTTCCTGTTTGAACAGGGCAATGGCGTCTTCGTTTTCCTTGACCTGCTGGGCGGTGTAGGCGGCATCGAAGGAATCACCGTCCTTGAGTTCAGGCATCAAAGTCTCGGCCTTGTCGACGATCTTTTCCCGGGGCGCCACAGGCAAGTCGAGCTTCTTGGCGATCGCGGCCAAATGCTGGTTGGCCAGGGTGCGTTCGTTGATCACCTCGATGGTGTAGTCCTTGATTTCCTGGGACGAGGTTTTGGCGTGGGCCATGCGACTGGTTTCGATATCGGCCATACCTTTGGCCGAAGCCTGCTCGATGAATTCGGCAGGCGACTGGGCGAAAGCATTGCTGGCGCCGAGGCCCAGCAGCATCGCGAAACTGGCGGTGCGTAACCGGATAGCCATGCGGCTCATGATGGGTTCCTCCAGGGCAAAAATAGGTGCGGGGAGAATACGCCCCGCCCTGAATTCGAATTTTCAGGGCGGCAAAGGTTTAGAAAAAACTCGCCAGTGCGACGAACGGTCGTCGGTCTATCAGGCCGGTTTACTGCCAAACAGGCCCGGCAACGCGTGTGCCAGGGCATTGATGGCGAAACCGATGAACATCACGCCGCAGAGCTTGGTGATCAGGATTTCATGACGCTGGTACACCGTGCGCACGCGCTGGGCACCGACTACGCCGATGAGGATGGCGTAGGCCAGCAGACCGCCGACAAAGCTCAGGAAGATCAGCGAAGGCAGCATCGCCCAGGTCAACAATTCGGCGCGGCTGGACAGCAATGCCGTGAAGGTTGCCACTGCCACCGGGTAAGCCTTGGGGTTGGTCAGGCCAAACAGAATGCCGTGCCAGAACGGATGGCGGGCCGCCCCCTGGGGCGCATCGCTGCTGCGACGCTGGGTGCGGATCGCGCGCCAGCCGAGCCAGAACAGGTACAGGCCACTGAGTACGCCCAGCACATCAAACGCACTGCTGCCGACTTCCCGCGCGCCAACAATGGCGATCAGCGCCGTACTGCACCACACCACATCCCCCAGCAAGTGCCCGCACAGAAAACCCGCACCGGCACGACGGCCACGAGCGGCGCCAATACCGAATACGGCCAGTACTCCCGGGCCGGGTGTAATACCGTAGATAAAACCCGAAGCAAGGACGGCGAGCAGCAAGGATGGGGTCATGGGCGCGACTCAAACAAACAGTTGGAAGGTGATGGGATTCTGCACGTTCTGCCGAGGAGCGCAATCCTGAAAAAAACCCTGCCCTCCTGTAGGAGCCGGCTTGCCGGCGATTGGGGACTGTCAGGCAATACGTGGGCAAGCTGACCCGGCGCAATCGCTGGCAAGCCAGCTCCTACAGTTAGGGGGTGTAAGACAAGACGCCTTGCACCTGCTCGATCAACCACTGCAACCCCGAATCCCCGCCCCGCCGCGCATGCCACGCCAGTTCAACGGCAAACGAAGGAATATGAAACGGCGGCGGCACGCTCACCAGCGCCGGGTGATCGATGCTGAGCAAGCCCCGGGACGACACCGTCAAGATCAGGTCCGTGCCCTGGATCAGCTGGGGCGCCACACCCCAATGCGGCAGGCTGATTGCCACATGTCGCCGCTCACGAATGGCGCTCAGGGCGCGCTCGATTTCCGGCGTGCCGCTGCCGCGCATTTCCAGCAGTACATGGGGCCGCGACAGGTAAGTGGCCAAGTCCAGCGAGCCATCCTCCGGCAAGCTGCTGCGGTCCACCAGGCAGGTGTAGTGCTCTTCGAACAAGGGCGTGGTGCGTAATTCGGCGGGCATGTCGGGGAACACCCCGGCGGCCAAATCAAGGTCGCCATTGAGCACGCCATCGACCATGCCTTCACGGCTGGCCTGGACAATCTGCAAGTCGATACCCGGTGCTTCGCGGCGCAAGGTACGCACCAGGCCAGGCAGGAAAATCGCCGCGCTGTAGTCCGACATGGCCACCCGAAACCGGCGCTTGGCCGACGCCGGATCAAACCGGTTCGGCGCCAGCAGCGCCTGCACCTGCGCCAACGCCTCGGCCAGTGGGTTTGCCAGCTCCAAGGCACGGGCCGTGGGCACCAGGCTGCCGCCCTGGCGGACCAGCAGCGGGTCGCCCAGCAAGTCCCTCAAGCGCGCCAGCGCATGGCTCACGGCCGGCTGGCTCAGGTGTAAACGCTCGGCCGCGCGGGTGACATGTTGCTCAGTCAGCAACGCGTCGAGGATCACCAGCAGGTTGAGGTCGATGCGACGCAGATCATTCATCAGCTGCATGCTCACCATAAGAACTTGGAATTTAAATGTGCGTGACGAATACCTTAGAGTCCAGCAAAACCTCTGGGAGATTCGACATGACGACGTTGCATTGGGTGGGTTTGCTGGTGCTGGCGGTGATCGCCGGCGCGGTGGTGCCGTTTCAGAGCGCGATCAACGCCAACCTCGGGCGCGGGCTTGGCCACCCGTTGTGGGCCACCCTGGCCTCGTTGCTGGTGAGCATCATCGTGCTGCTACCGGTGATCCTGGCGCTGCGCCTGCCGTTGCCAAGCCTGGCCTTTATCAGCAAAGCGCCGCTGTGGATGTGGGCCGGTGGTGCGTTTGGCGTGTGCTTCATTTCACTGGCGTTGATGCTGCTGCCCAAGCTGGGCGCATCGGGGTTTATCGCGCTGGCCATGGCCGGGCAGATTCTCGCCTCGCTGCTGCTCGATCACTTCGGCCTGTTCGGCCTGGTGGAGCGCCAACTGACAACGCCCCGCGTGTTGGGGGCGTTGTTGTTGATCGGCGGTGTGGCGTTGATTCAGTTCAGCGCCACACCGGCCCGGACCTTGGCAACGGCGGGCTGATCAGCCCTTGTCGAGGGTGCGCAATTTTTGCGGCAAGCCCCACAACAAGAGGGCCGCCGCCAACAGCGCACACACACCGATCACGTACAGCGCTGGTGTGGTACTGCCGGTCAGGTCCTTGATGCGCCCCACCATCACCGGGCTGACGATGCCGCCGAATTGCCCCAGCGTATTGATCACCGCGATGCCGCCCGCCGCACCTGCTCCGGCACCGGCCAGCAGCTTGGGTGGCAAGGTCCAGAAGGTTGGGATCGAGGCGATGATGCCGGCTCCCAACATGCCCAGGGCGATGATCAGGAAGGTGGTGTGGTCGGCAAAGATGCCGGCGCTGAAAAAGCCCACGGCACCGAGCAACACCAGGCCGCTGACAAACTTGCGTCGCTCGCCGGTAGCGTCCGACAAGCGCCCGATCACTACCATGCTGATCGCACCACATACATAGGGAATGGCCGTGAGCAAACCAATCATCACCGGGCTCTGGGTGCCGGCGCTGCGGATCAACTGCGGTGCCCAGAAGTTGAGACCGTAGGACGCGACCTGGATCAGGAAGTAGATAAAACCAAGCATCAGGAAACCGGGAATACGGATCGCCGACAGCAGCGAACCGCCGTGCGAGTTCGGCTCATGCTTGGCGATACGGCTCGACAGCAAGGCCTTCTCCGCCGTTGTCAGCCAATGGGCGTCTTCGATGCGGTCCTTGAGCAGGGTCAACACCATCAAGCCCAGGCCGATGCACGGCAAGCCGCCAAGCAGGAACAACCAGTGCCAGCCACGCATTTGCAGCACGCCGTCGAGGTGCTCCAGCACCAGGCCGGAAAACGGTGCGCCTACCAGCCCGGCAAAGGCCGAGGCCAGGAACAGCATCGAGGTGATGCGTCCACGGAAGTGTTGGGGAAACCACAGCGTCAGGTAATACAGCACGCCCGGCGCGAAACCCGCCTCCATGGCACCGATCAGAAAACGCAGCGCATAGAACTGCCACTCGGCAGTGACAAACACCATGGCCGCCGTGGCCAGCCCCCAGGACATCATGATCCGCGCAATCCAGCGCCGGGCGCCGACCTTGTACAGCATCATGTTGCTGGGCACTTCGAAGATCACATAGCCCACCACAAACAACCCGGCCCCCAGGCCGTAGGCGGTGTCGCTCAGGCTCAGGTCGGCCTGCAGCTGGAACTTGGCGAAGCTGATGTTGATCCGGTCAAAAAACGCGAACAGGTAGCACACCATGATCAGTGGCATCAGGCGCCAGGCGACCTTGCTGACCAGGGTTTTTTCCGCGTCAATCTCATCAGCCGTGCGCGCGCCGGCCTCTAACGTATTAGTGCTCATGGTTTCTCTCCAGCGGGCTGCTCACAGGCGCCCGATTGTTTTTGTTGTCTGGTGCGGCGTTACAACGTGGCGATGTACGCCGGTGGCGGATGCAGGTCGCAGTTGCGCCCGGCCTTGGCCACCTGGCCGGGTAATTCATGGCCCAGCAGGGCCGGCAAGCGGCGAGACATGTCCAGCAGGTGCGGCAGGTCGATGCCGGTGGGAATGCCGACTTCGTCGCAGAGGTTCACCAAGTCTTCGGTGCAGATATTGCCCGACGCACCCGGTGCAAACGGGCAGCCACCCAGGCCGCCAAGGGCCGCGTCAAAACGGCGGGCACCGGCTTCATAGGCGGCCAGCACATTGCATAGACCCAGGCCCCGGGTGTTATGGAAATGCAGGGTCAGGTCGCTGGCGGGCACACGCTCCAGCACGCGTTTTACCAAGCGCGCTACCTGACGCGGGTTGGCCATGCCGGTGGTGTCAGCGAGGCTGATGCCCGGTATTCCCAACGCCAGGTAAGCGTCGACAATGTGCAGCACGCGGTCTTCATCAATCTTGCCTTCGAACGGGCAACCGAAGGTGGTGGCGATGCTGCCGTTGAGGCTCACCGGATGCTCGGCGGCAAAGCTGACAATGTCGCCAAACGCCGCCAACGACGCTTCGCAACGCATGCGCATGTTCGCCAGGTTGTGGGCCTGGCTGGCGGACATCACCAGGTTCAGTTCATCGGCGCGGGACTCGATGGCGCGCTGAGCGCCCTTGAGGTTGGGAATCAGCGCCACGTAGATCACACCCGGCGTGCGCGTGATGCCCTGGAACACCTGCTCGCCATCGCGCAGCGCCGGGATGGCCTTGGGCGAAACGAACGAGCCGGCTTCGATCCGCGAAAATCCGGCCTGGGACAGCCCGTCGATCAGGGCGATCTTGTCAGCGGTTTCAACCCAGGTCGGTTCGATCTGCAGGCCGTCACGCGGGGACACTTCCTGCACGATCAGCGCGTCGGAATAATCAGTAATCATTGCACCACTCCCGCGGTTTTCAGGCGTTGGATATCGGCGCCGGTCAGGCCCAGGCTGCCGAGGATATCGTCGGTGTGCTGGCCCAGGGTCGGCCCTTGCCAGTTCACGCCACCCGGAGTTTCGGACAGCTTGGGCACGATGCCCGGCATTTTCACCGACACACCACCCGGCAGCTCGGCAGTGAGCAACATGTCGCGCGCCTGGTAGTGCGGGTCGCTGACGATATCAGCCACGGAGTAAATGCGCCCGGCCGGCACTTCGGCAGCTTCCAGGGCGCTGAGCACCTGGTCGATGGGCAAGCTGCTGGTCCAGTGGGTGATCGCCGCGTCGAGCAGACCGCTCTTGGCGGCGCGGCCATCGTTGTGGGCGAACTCGGGCGCGTCGGCCAGGTCGGCGCGGCCGATGGTGGTCATCAGGCGCTTGTAGATCGGGTCGCTGTTGCCGGCGATCACCACATAGGCGCCGTCGGCGGTGAGGTAGGTGTTGGACGGCGCAATGCCGGGCAACGCCCCGCCGCTGCGCTCACGCACATGGCCGAGCATGTCGTATTCGGGCACCAGGCTTTCCATCAGGTTGAACACGCTTTCAGCCAGGGACACATCGACCACCTGCCCGTCGCCCTGCCCGGTCTTGACCCGCAGCAGCGACATCAGCGCGCCGATCACGCCGTGCAATGAAGCCAGGGAATCACCCAGGCTCACGCCAACCCGCGCAGGCGGTGAATCCGGGTTGCCGGTGGTGTAGCGAATGCCGCCCATGGCCTCGCCGATGGCGCCGAAGCCAGGACGGTCGCGGTAAGGGCCGGTCTGGCCGTAGCCGGAGATGCGCACCAGGGTCAGCTTGGGGTTGATGGCCTGCAGCACATCCCAGCCCAGGCCGAGCTTTTCCAGGCCACCGGGACGCAGGTTTTCAATCAGTACATCGGCGTCGCCGAGCAGTTGCTTGATCAGGTCCAGGCCTTCCGGGGACTTGAGGTCCAGGGCCAGGGACTTCTTGTTGCGCGATTGCAGGTACCACCACAGCGACGTGCCTTCGTGCAGCTTTCGCCATTTGCGAAGCGGGTCGCCCTGGCCCATGGCTTCGATCTTGATCACCTCGGCGCCAAACTCGGCCATCAGCCGGGCGGCGAACGGCGCGGCAATCAGGGTGCCGATCTCGATCACCTTGATACCGCTCAGGGGAGCCGTCATGGGGTGTACCTCTTGTTCTTGGAATGTGGGGCCAAGACTAGAGGGCAGTGCCAGGAGAAATCCAACCGTCAGTTGGCAACGAGCGTTCGCCAAACACGAACGATCAGGGAATCATCCGTAGGAGACGACTTACCGGCGATGGCAGCCTCAAGCTTTGCGCCGATTTCGAGGCCGCCATCGCCGGCAAGCCGGGCTCCTACAGATGACCGCATTCCCCTGTGGGAGCCGGGCTTGCCCGCGATGAGGCCGACAGGGTTTCAATTACACCTGCGCGTTGCGCAGGTAGTCGAAGAGCAGGCGGCTCACCGGCGACAATTGCGCCTCATCGCGCACCACCAGGATCAGGCTGCGGTCCGACCAGGCATCCGTCAACGGCACCGCGTGCAGGCCCAGCGCCCGGCCGAACAGCTCATAGGCTTTTTGCGGCAGGATACCGATACCCATGTTCGCCTGGACCATCCGGCACATCGCATCAAACCCCGGCACATGAATGCGCAGGCGCAGCATCTTGCCTGCCTCGCGCGCGGCCGCGTGGGTGCGCATGTTGATCGAACTGGCGGCGTGCAAGCCGACGTAATCGCTGTCCAGAGTCTCGTCGAACGCCAGGCTGTCGCGCGTGGCCAGCGGATGATCGGCGGGCATCAGCACCACCAGTTTGTCGAGACGGTAGGTCACGCCGGGTAAGCCTTTGGTGTCGGTGTCACTGGAGCAGATGCCCAAGTCGGCCACGCCATCAAGCACCCCTTGCACCACGCCGTTGCTGGGGCGCTCTTCCAGATCGGTTTTCACTTCGGGGTGCAGTTGGGAAAAGTCCCGCAGGTCTTCGGGCAGAAACTGAATGATCGCCGACAAGTTGGCCAGCATCCGCACATAACCACGTACGCCGTGGCTGTGCTCGCCCAGCTCCAGGCCCATTTTTTCGACGTTGAACAACATCTGCCGGGCGTGATGCAACAGGGTTTCCCCGGCGGCGGTCAGGTCCATGCCCTTGGCACGGCGCACGAACAGGCTCACGCCGAGCACTTGCTCCAACTCCATCAAGCGCTTGCTGGCCGCCGACACGGCAATGGCTTCGCGGTTGGCGGCACGGGTCAGCGTGCCTTCTTCATACACCGCGACGAACAATTGCAGCGTAATCAAATCAAGACGGCGCACCAGGCTCTTGTGCAACATCAGTGACGCTCGTCAGCCAAGCGATTAATCCCGGCCTGTTCCACCACCGGCTGCGGCGCGCCCACGCTCGCCGCCTGCAACATCGCCCGGCCGACGGTCTCGGTGCTCACCACCCAATCCGGTTTGATCCGGCGAAAGAACGACAGCAACGGCCCGAGCACGGTATAGAACGACTGATACAACGGCGTCTTCGAACGCACGCCATGCAACGGCTGGATCACCCCCGGCCGGAACAGGTATACCGCCTTGAACGGCAGGCGCAGCAAGGCGTTTTCAGTCTTGCCTTTGACCCGTGCCCACATCGACTTGCCGGCTTCGGAACTGTCGGTGCCAGCGCCTGACACGTAGATAAACGTCATCTGCGGATTGAGCCGCGCCAGCGTGCTGGCCGCGACCAGCGTGAGGTCGTAGGTGAGGTGGGTGTACTTGATCTCGTTCATCCCGGCCGAAGAAACGCCGAGGCAGAAGAAGCAGGCGTCGAAGCCTTGCAGCAGGTTTTCCAGTGGCTGGAAATCCAGCATGTCGCTGTGCAACACCTGATGCAGCTTGCCGTGCTCCTGGGTCAACGGCGTGCGGCCGACGGCGACGACTTCCTGGACATCGGCAGCCAACAGGCACTCACGCAGCACGCCTTGGCCGACCATGCCGGTGGCGCCGAATAATAGAACTCTCATCAAGTACTTCCTTCATCCAGCCAGTTTTGACTACCCAACAGTCAGATCTTTGAAGGCCATCATCACATTCGGCCATTCAGTTGACACCTTACTCAATCTGGTGCAGTTCGACCTCAGTAAATAGCGTGACGCTTGCACTATTTATCCACAACACAGTCAGGTGCGTCCTTGCGTAAACCCCATCAAACAATATCAAAACAATACCCATTAGCCATCAGAAATGTAGGAACCTACTCACGCCGAAACCATCATCCTGAGTAGTTTGCATGGGAAACGCCTGACTTATTTTATAAAAAATTCCCGCTACTGTTTTCCATCTCTCCCCAAGGACGAATAAAAAATGGAAAACACCCGACAACTTAATAAATTTTCCAACTATAAAAAAATAATCGGCATCTCCGACAATGATTGGCATTCGGCTAAAACAGGTCGAATTAGCGAACTAAATGTCGTCGTAAAAAAATGCAACTACCTTACAGATCAATTTGGACGTGAACTCCATCACTTCTGCACCACTTCATACCTTGGCCTTGATTACCACCAAGACATATTGGAAGGCGCCATAAACGGATTAATAACAGCAAAGACACTTCGCATTGCCAATTCAAAAAATCGATGCAAGCTTCAAATGCTTGAACAGTATGAAGTCGAACTATCGAGTCTTTTCAAATCGACCTGCCTAAGCACTTTATCCTGCAGCGCTGCTAGTTCAGGATTACTGCCTCTACTTGCCAGTGGAGCGCTGACCAATGACTGCCCACCTATTATGATATTCGACAAACACTCTCACTACTCAATGAACCATATCAAAGCTTCTTGCGCAGATGAATCTGAGGTAGTAACAGCTCCTCACAACGACATCTCCTTCATTGAAGAAATTTGTAAAAAGCGCAAAAATGTCGCGTACATTGCGGACGGCCTCTACAGCATGGGCGGTAAGGCAGATATTGATGGGCTGCTCCATCTCAAGTCTCGCTATGGGTTATTTCTTTACCTCGACGACTCACACGCGCTATCGGCATTCGGCGAGCAAGGAAGCGGGTTTATACGACCACAACTGAAAGAGCTAGATGATCGAACATTAATCGTAGCCTCTCTCGGAAAAGCATTTGGCGCAAGCGGTGGTTTGATAATGTTCGGAAATGAAAAACAAAAAAACTTAATGTATCGATACGGCGGCCCCAGCAACTGGTCCCAAAGCCTAAATTCAGCAGCTATCGGCGCTGGCTTAGCGTCAATAAAAATCCATCGATCGGCAGAACTACCCGCACTCCAAGAAAAGCTCCTCGCCAACATCCAGTTATTTGACAGCCTCATACACACGGAGCAACACAACACCAACACCGCAGTTCGCTTAATGAACTGCGGAACGGCTGAAAAAGCGAACGCGCTTGCCATACAACTCGCAGACAGCGGCTTTTTCACTTCGGCCGTATTTTTCCCTGTGGTTCCAAAAAACAAAGCTGCCATTCGAATAACGCTCCGAGCAGACATGGAATACGAAACGATATATTCATTTTGCTCAAAACTATTGAGTCTGATAGAGGAAAACAAAATCACAAACTAGCCTGAGGCTTTCACGCACTCAGAAAAATTACGTGCTCTATGGATTATCCGATAGTCTGGTTTAATTTTATCCACTCAACATTTTCAGTGATGGATGACTTTCGTTGAAAAAAACCGCGATCCTCACCCTCGCCTGCTGCGCCGCCTTCCTCGGCCAAGTGGGCATCAGTAGCTACTTGCCCGCAGTCCCGGCCATCGCCCATTCTCTGCCCGCTGCAGAGGATCAGGTGGCGCTCGCACTCGCGATCTATTTGGCGGGCATGGCATTGCCAATGCTGTTATGGGGAAGCCTGGGTGAACGATTTGGCAGGAAGCCCGTACTGCTCGCCGCACTGGCGCTGTATGCGTTGGCGAGTGTGGCGATTCCATCGGCATTCAACATTGAGTCCTTTCTGTGTTTACGGCTGATCCAAGGCCTGGGCGCCGGGGGCGTTTCAGTGATGGCGCGCGTCCTGGTGCGGGACAGTTTCAGCGGCGCCTTGCTGGCCAAGGGTTTGTCGTGGCTGGGGATGACGTTTGTGATCGCGCTGGGTATCGGCCAGTTCATGGGGTCGATATTGCAGCTGGCGTTTGGCTGGAAAGCGATCTTTTATGCGTTGACGACCGGGGCTTTGGCGTTGATGGTGGTGTTGCAGCGGGTCACGTTCCCGACCTTGGTGAAGGCTGACTCGCCAGAGTCTACGTGGCGCATCTATACCAAGATTGTGCAACATCCGCCCTTTCTGCACGCGGCGTTGGCCGGTGGGCTGGGTTATGGGGTGATCATTGCGTTTAACACCTGCGCGCCGCTTATCTTGCAGGGGCATTTCGAATGGAGTGCGACGCAATATGGCTGGCTGGGGTGGCCGATCAGCGGGGCGTATTTGGCGGGGGCGTTGATGGTCAATCGTTTCGTTGCCCGCACGGGGCGGTCGACGATGATGAACTGGGGTGTGACGCTGGTGTTTCTGGGCACCGCGGTGATGCTGCTGGGCAGTGTGTTTGCCAGCGGGCTCGCAGTATTGCTATGGCTGCCGTATTGCCTCGCCGTGCTGGGCCAGTCGATGAGTTACCCGATCAGTTTGTCACTGGCCAACGATGAGTCGCCGGTAGGTGGCTCTTATGCGATGGCACTCAGTGGTTTTATGCATCAAATGATGGCCGCGCTGATTGGTGGCCTGGCAAGCCTGCTGGTAACCGCGCAGGCCTGGCCGTTGGCGCTGATGTGCATGGCGCTGGCGGGCGGCGCATTCGCGTGCGCCGCCCGATGCAGGTCCGATCAGAACGCGCTGCGAAAGATCTCCTCGATCTGACGTTGATCCGCGCGCCGCGGGTTAGTCAGCCCACATGCGTCCTTCAAGGCATTGGTGGCCAGCAGGGGAATGTCCTGCAATTTGGCCCCCAGTTCCCGCAGGCCGGCCGGGATCTCGACGTCGTGGGACAAGCTGCGGATCGCGGCGATGGCGGCTTGCGCGCCCTCTTCCGGGGTACGGCCCTTGATGTCGGCGCCCAATGCGCGCGCCACGTCGCTCAGGCGTTTGGCGCTGACGCTGGCATTGAAGCTCTGCACATGGGGCAGCAACACGGCGTTGCACACGCCGTGGGGCAGGTCATACAGGCCGCCGAGTTGGTGGGCCATGGCGTGCACGAAACCCAGGGACGCGTTGTTGAAGGCCATGCCGGCGAGGAATTGCGCGTAGGCCATGTTTTCCCGCGCGGCCTTGTCGCTGCCGTCGCGGACCGCCAGGCGCAGGTTGGCGCTGATCAGTTCGATGGCCTTGATCGCACAAGCATCGGTGATCGGCGTGGCGGCGGTGGACACGTAGGCTTCGATGGCGTGGGTCAGGGCGTCCATGCCGCTGGCGGCGGTGAGGCCTTTGGGCATGCCGACCATCAGCGCCGGGTCGTTGACCGACAGCAGCGGCGTGACGTTGCGGTCGACAATGGCCATTTTCACGTGGCGGGTCTGGTCGGTGATGATGCAGAAGCGGGTCATCTCGCTGGCGGTGCCGGCCGTGGTGTTGATGGCCACCAGCGGCAGTTGCGGCTTACTCGATTGATCGACGCCCTCGTAGTCGCCGATGTGCCCGCCGTTGGTGGCACACAGGGCGATACCCTTGGCGCAGTCATGGGGCGAACCGCCGCCCAGGGACACCACGAAATCACAGGCGCTTTGCTGCAACAGCGCCAGGCCGTTCTCGACGTTCTCAACCGTGGGGTTGGGTTTGGCGCCGTCGTAGATCACCGAGTCGATGTCCTGCATGGCCAGTTTCTCGGCGATCATGGCCGCCACGCCGGCCTTGGCCAGGCCGGCGTCGGTGACGATCAGCGCCTTGCGAAAACCATAGTTGCGGATGGCGGTCATGGCTTCGTCGAGGCAGTCGATGCCCATGATGTTCACGGCGGGGATGAAGAAGGTGCTGCTCATGGTCAATCCTCAGAGGCGTTATGCCAACAGAATCCACCTCTACCGCGCGGCGTATCTTGATCAGGATCAACGCCCGCTCGTGATAAAGTCACCGCCCAGCCGATTTCGAGTAGACCCGCCGCAATGAAGGATTTCCAGGATAGTGACGCCCACCTAGAAGACTGGAATGCGCTGCGCAGCGCCGTCGACTTCAGCGCGATTTTGATCGGCAACGGTGCCAGCCGTACGATTTGGGAAGACTTCGCCTACGACTCGCTGTTCGAAAACGCGCGCACCGTCGAAGAAAAACCCCTGAGCCAGTCCGAGCTGAGTGTGTTCGACGCCCTGCAAACCCGCAGTTTCGAGCAGGCTTTGGGCGCGTTGAAAACCACCAGCCGGGTCAACAAGGCCCTGGCCGTCAGCTCGGCGGCGCCGCGTAATCGCTACTACGCGATCAAGGAAGCGCTGATCAACACCATCCACAGCGTGCACATTCCCTGGCGCCTGGTGCAGCCGTCGACATTGGCGACGATCAACGCTGAACTGGCGCGCTACGCTACGGTATTCACCAGCAACTACGACTTGCTCAACTACTGGGCGATCCTGCATACCCCGGGCATTGACGACCTGTTCCGCAGCGCCGACACCAGCTTCGACCTGCGCAATACCCGCACCGAAGCAACGCGCATCCTCTACCTGCACGGTGGCCTGCACCTGGTGCGCAACCTCGACGGCACCGCACGCAAATTGCCGTCCACCGACAGCACCCTGCTCAGCAGTTTTGCCATCAACAACACGCTCAAGACCCTGGACGATGTGCCGCTGTTTGTCAGCGAGGGCAAGGTTGAAGAGAAGCTCAAGACCATCCGCAGTTCGGATTACCTGTCGTTCTGTTATGAGCAGTTGCTGACCCATGAGGGGGCGCTGTGCATTTTTGGCCATGAGCTGGGCGCGCAGGACAAGCACCTGGTGGACGCGATTCGCCAGGCGAATGTATCGACCTTGGCGATCTCGGTGTCGGGGCGCAGTGACGGGTTTATTCGTCAGCAGAAGCGGCGGTATTCGGCGTTGTTCGAGGGTACGGGGGTGGAACTGAGGTTCTTTGCAGCACGCACCCATGCGCTGGGCAACCCTGCACTGTCCGTCCCTGTCGAACGCTGATCTCACGGGCGATTTCGCTCAACTGTGGGAGCTGGCTTGCCTGCGATAGCGATCTGTCAGTTAACCATGTGCAAGCTGGCCCACCGCTATCGCAGGCAAGCCAGCTCCCACAGTGGATTGCATTTCAGGTCATTGGCGTAGTCAGTCTTCCGAGCTGTGGACTACGACTAGCAGCTGCGCCTGAACATCGCCCACCGAACGCAGGCGATGAGGCTTCTGCGCATTGAAATGCAGCGCATCACCGCGTTCCAGAATCACCCGTTCGTTCATGAAGTCCACCTCCACCCGGCCTTCATGCACGAACAGAAACTCTTCCCCCACGTGCTCCTTGAAGGTCTTGTCGGTGAACTCCGCCGGCGGGTAGATGATGAACGGCAGCAGGCTGCGCTCGCTGACCTGGTGGGCGAGCACTGCGTAACCCGGCGAGGTGTCGGGGCGTTCGTGGCTGCGCACCAGGCTGTAGCTGTCGAGGCTGACACTGTCTTCGCTGAACAGCTCCTCCACCTTCACGTTCAAGGCCTTGGCCAGCTTCAGCGCGGCGGCAATCGACGGCGTATTGAGCCCGCGTTCGACCTTGGACAGGTAACTCTTGGTCATCCCGGATTTTTCAGCCAGGGCTTCCAGGGTCACGCCAAGTTTTTTTCTCAATAGTTTCAAACGGATAGACATGTGCTGCGGTTAATCCCTGCAGAAAGGCAAGAGCCATGCTTGCCAATGATACAAAGTGTCATATAGCATCGTTAGTGTCATTTGCAGCCACCGAGGGCACCCGATATGGCCAAGACATTAGCACTCCCCAAAGACCAACTGGTCAAGCAAGCACTGATCCAGATGCAAAACACCCTGGCGGATAATACGTGGACCGACCGGCAAAAGCTGGCGCTCACGTGTCGCATCCTGTTCGAGCACGGTCACGATTCCGGCCTGGCCGGGCAGATCACTGCACGCGGGCCACAGCCTGGCACCTATTACACCCAGCAACTGGGCCTGGGGTTTGATGAGATCACGGCGAGCAACCTGTTGCTGGTCAACGAAGACCTGGAAGTGCTGGAAGGCCATGGCATTCCCAACCCGGCCAACCGTTTTCACACCTGGGTGTACCGTGGACGGCCGGATGTGAATTGCATCATCCACACCCACCCTACCCATATCGCGGCGCTGTCGATGCTGGAAGTGCCGCTGCAGGTGTCCCACATGGACCTCTGCCCGCTGTACGAGGATTGCGCGTTCCTGGAAGCCTGGCCCGGCGTGCCGGTGGGCAATGAAGAGGGGGAAATCATCACGGCGGCACTGGGGGACAAACGCGCGATTCTGCTTTCGCACCACGGCCAGTTGTCCACCGGGGCGAGCATCGAGGAGGCCTGCGTGATCGCGCAGTTGATCGAACGCGCAGCCAGGTTGCAGTTGCTGGCGATGGCCGCGGGTACGATCAAGCCGATCCTGCCGGAACTCGGGCGCGAGGCCCATGACTGGATCTCCAAGCCCAAGCGCTTTGGCGCCGCGTTCAATTACTACGCCCGGCAGAACCTGCGCCAACACGCCGATTGCCTGAACTGATTGCCCCTTTTTGACCGGAGACTGTTTATGTCCAGCCCAACGATTCACGGCATCATCGGCTACACCATCACCCCGTTCAGCGCCGACGGCCAGCGCATCGACCTTGACGCCCTGGGCCGCTCCATCGACCGCTTGATCGACAGCGGCGTACACGCCATCGCGCCCCTGGGCAGCACCGGCGAAGGCGCCTACTTGAGCGACGCCGAGTGGGACGAAGTGAGCGCCTTCAGCCTGGCAAAGATTGCCCGGCGCGTGCCGACCATCGTCAGCGTGTCCGACCTGACCACCGCCAAGGCCGTGCGCCGCGCCCGTTACGCCGAAGCCAACGGCGCCGACGTGGTGATGGTGTTGCCGGCGTCGTACTGGAAGCTCAGTGAAGCGGAAATCCTCGCCCACTACGCCGCCATTGGCGACAGCATCGGCGTGCCAATCATGCTCTACAATAACCCGGCCACCAGTGGTACGGACATGTCGGTGGCGCTGATCCTGCGCATCATCAAGCAGGTGGCCAACGTAACCATGGTCAAGGAAAGCACCGGGGATGTTCAGCGCATGCATCAGCTGCATCGCCAGACGGAGGTGCCGTTCTACAACGGCTGCAACCCGCTGGCGCTGGAAGCCTTCGCGGCAGGTGCAAAGGGCTGGTGCACGGCGGCGCCGAACCTCATTCCGCAACTCAATCTGGATTTGTATGAGGCGGTATTGGCCAATGACCTGGTCAAGGCGCGAGAGCTGTTTTATCGCCAGTTGCCGTTGCTGGAGTTCATCCTCAAAGGTGGGTTGCCGGCGACGATCAAGGCGGGGTTGCGGTTGACCGGGCTGGAAGCGGGTGATCCTCGATTGCCGGTTTTCCCGCTGGGTGAAGCGGCGATCGAACAGCTGAAAACATTGCTGCGCTAACCCTTGTAGGCGCTGGCTTGCCGGCGATGGCATCACCTCGGTTAACGATTACACCGAGGTGTTTGCATCGCCGGCAAGCCGGCCCCTACAGGGAACCCGTGCACAATTTTGGAAGGGGATATCCGATTCATAGAGACAAATGACAATGGTTCTCGATACCATTCACGACTTTTCTACGTCGTGCTTCCTCAAGAAGGGTCTCCATGTCTCGTCCCAAGCCCGACCCGTTGTCGGCCGATGCCTTTCGCGGGTTCTATACAGATATCCTGTATTTCCTGCGCAAACGCACGGACAACGCCAGCGACGCCGCGGACATGACCCAGGATGTCTTCACCCAATGGCTGGACTACCGCGACCGGGCCAAGGTCGAGCAGCCACGGGCGTTTCTGTTCCAGATGGCGCGCAACCTGCTGCGTGATCACTGGCGCAAGCAGAAGGTACGGCAGACCGTCCACTCAGATCCGGCCGACATGGACGCCGAGCCGGTCACCGATGAGCAAAACGATCCCATGGCCGCCGCGCAGCGCTTGCAACGCCTGGAACAGTTGAAAGAAGTCCTCGCCGAACTCTCGCCCCGAAGGCGAGAAGCCCTTATGCTGCACCGCTTCGAAGGCTTGAGCCAGGCGCAGATCGCCGAGCGCATGGGCATTTCGACCAGCATGGTGGAAAAGCACATCGCCTTTGCCCTGCTGCACTGCAAGCGACGCCTTCACAACGAACCCGGCACGGAGCAGCCAGAATGAACCGCCTGAGCGACATCGACGCCCTGGACATCGAGCAGAGCGACTCCATCGATGCCCAAGCCGCCAGCTGGTTTGCCCGCAACCGCAACGAGGCGGGGCGTGCCGACCGCAAAGCCTTTGCCGCCTGGCAAGCGGAGCCTGCCCATGCCCGCGCCTATGCCGAATTCGAACAACTGTGGGCCGACCTCGCCCAGTTGCAGCAACTGAACAAACCTGTGGCGCTGCCCAAGCGCAAACCGTCGGTGTGGCGCCCTGCCCTGGCCGTGGCTGCTGCCCTGGTCTGCGCCGTGATGGCCAGCGCTATCGACGCCCCACGTGCGCTCTACCACAGCCAGGTAGCCGCCCATGCCAAAGGCATGCGCACCTTGAACCTGCCCGATGGCAGCACCTTGTATGTGAATGCCAATACCCGCGTGCGAATCGACTTCACCGCGCACCAACGCATCGTTCATCTCGACAAAGGCCAGGTCTATATCGAAGTGGCCGCCGACAAGGAACGGCCCCTCTACGTGCAGGCGGGCGAGGCGAATGTGCGGGTGGTGGGCACCGGTTTCGATGTGCGCCGCAGCCAGCAGCAACTGGTGGTGAGCGTGGCCCACGGCCAGGTGGCCTTCGAGCCGGACCCCAAGAGCCCGGTAGCCCTGCTCGGCGCCCAGCAGCGCGCCACCTACAGCTATGCCAAGGGCACGTTGCAGCAGCAAAGCCTGAACGCCGAAGAAGTCGCCGACTGGCGGAGCGGGCACCTCACGTTTCGCAATCGCGAACTGGCCAGCCTGATCGACGAATTGAGCCTTTACCGCCCCCAGGCGCCGCTGCAGGTGAGCCGTGCGGTGGCGCAGTTGAAGGTGTCGGGCAACCTGGACGTGAATGACCCAGACGCCCTGCTCAACGCCCTGCCGGCCCTGCTTCCGGTGAAAACCGTGCCGTCAGCGGATGGCATCGTGCGGATCGAACCGAGCAAATAACCCCGCAAAAAACCCACACTTGAGAATATTTTGCATTCGCATGTGTGGATTTTTTTGCCTGCCCCGTCTTCCCCCTGTCTGCGTTTGATACGCACGCCTTTTTGGCCGTTTGGCCACTCCGGGGGATTTCATGTTTCGCGCGCCTTGCCACGTTTCGCACCTGTTTCTTCGACCGTCGATCATCGCCACCTGCCTGGCATTCAGCCTCAGCGCCCATGCCGAGTCGCTCACGCTGCAACTGCCCGCCCAGCCGCTGGCGACGTCCTTGAGCCAAGTGGCGCAACAGGCAAAAATCCAGTTGCTGTTCGATGAGACCCTGCTCAAGAACGTGCAGGCGCCGGCACTCAACGGTGACTTCACCCCGGAAGTGGCGATCCGCACCCTGCTGAAAAACGGCGAGTTCACCTTGATCAAAGTCGGCACCACCTACGTGGTACGCCCCGATGAAGGCAAAACCACCAACAGCGGTGCGATCCAGTTGGAAACCCTCAGCGTGATCGGCACCGGCACGGAAGTGAACTCCAGCACCGTCGGCCGTTCCACCCTGACCCAGGAAGACATCGACCGCTACCAGTCCAACAACATTCCCAGCCTGTTGCAGACCCTGCCCGGTGTCAGCCAGGGCGGCTCGCTCAAGCCCGGTGGCCAGACCATCAACATCCGCGGTTTCGGCGATGCCGAAGACGTACCGCTGACCGTCGACGGCGCCACCAAGAGCGGCTTCGAGCGCTACCAGCAAGGCACGGTGTTTATCGAGCCCGAGCTGATCAAGAGCATTGAAGTGGAGAAAGGCCCCAACTCGCCCTTCACCGGCAATGGCGGGTTTGGCGGCACGGTCAACATGACCACCAAGGACGCCCCCGACTTGCTCAAGGACGGCCGCAACAGTGGCGCCATGCTCAAATACGGTTACTCCAGCAACGACCACGAACAGGTCTACAGCGGCGCAGTGTATGGCCGTACCGACGACGGCCGTTTTGACGCCCTCGCCTACCTGACCCAACGCGACGGCGGCGACATGAAGGTGGCCGCCGAACTGCCCAACGAGAACAACCAGTACCCGATCAACCCCAAGCGCCTGCCCAACACCGCCCAGGATGTGGACGGCAAGCTGTTCAAGGTCAACGCGCACCTCAGCGAGGAACACAGCGTCGGCCTTTCCTATTCACGCTCCCATAGCAACCGCTGGACGCCGTTCTCCGCCGCCAGCTACCCGACGCCGCCAACCCAGGCCAACATCGACCGCTACGGCTACGAAGGGGCGTTGAAGCGTTTTCTGGCCCATCGCGACACCGTCGACACCACGTGGTCGGGCAAGTATGAGTTCACCCCGGTGGACAACCCGCTGGTGGACCTGACCGTCAAATATTCGCAGTCCAACACCGAGCAGACGGACGAGCGCGACGCCACCGCGTTTTTTCAGCTGGCCACCGGTGGGCGCAAGATGGACACGTCCTACACCGACAAGAACCTCGATGTCCGTAACGTCAGCCTGTTCGACACCGGCCCGTTGCAACACGCCCTCACTGTCGGCGGGCAGATCCGCAAGCACATCCGCGAAACCGAGATGTGGATGCCCGGCGCCACCTACAACACCCCACGCTACAACTACGGGCACTTCCAGCCGGGCTTCATGCCCCACGGCAAGGTCGATACCAACAGCTTCTTTATCCTGGACGCGGTGACTATCGGCGATGTGACCATCACACCGTCCCTGCGCTACGACCACGTGCGCAACCGTGGCGAAGGCAACGACGCGCCGTACTACAACAACCCGGACCCGGCCGTCGGCCACGACTACAGCGACCGCACCTACACCGGCTGGTCGCCACGCCTGGCGCTGTTCTGGACCGTCAACCCGAACCTGGGGCTGTTCGCCAACTGGAGCCAGACCTGGCGCGCCCCGGTGATCGACGAGCAATACGAAGTGCAGGGCCTGGGCAGTCGCACCGCCACCAGCGTCGACCTCGACCCGAAACGCATCACCTCGATCAGCGTGGGCAGCGTCAGCAGCTTCGACAACCTGATCGCCCGGGACGACAACCTGCAAGTGCGCACCACCTTCTTCCACAACAAGGTCGAAGACGAAATCTTCAAAGCTACCGGCGTCGGCTGCCAAAACCAGGCCATCAACGGCGGCACCATCTCCAGCGCCTGCCCACCCGGCGCGATGTCCAACTACCGCAACATCGGCGGGCTGACGATCAAGGGCTTTGAGCTGGAAACGTTCTACAACTCCACCTACCTGTTCGGCTCCGCTTCGTTCGCCTATGCCAAGGGCGATCACGAAGGCGCCTACACCAACCCATGGGGGCCGGATGTGGCCGCGCGGGATATTCCTCCGACCAAATGGGTGCTGGTGCTCGGCACCAACATCCCGGCGCTGGACGCGCAGGTAGGCTGGATGGGCCAGTTCATCGGCGCCACCAAACGCCTGCCCAGCGACAGCTATTCCGGTGGCCCGGGCAGCAGCGTCGGCGACCTGTTCTATGACCAGTACGGCAATAAGCGCTACAACACCCAAGGCTTGTTCGCCAAATGGAAACCGCAGCAGGCCTACCTCAAGGGCACCGAGGTGAACTTCACCGTGGACAACCTGTTCAACAACAACTTCCGCCCGGCCCTGAGCGGCGACCGCGCCTACACCAAGGGCCGCGATGCGAAGATCAGCGTCACGCGCTTCTTCTAAACCCGCACACCTGTAGGAGCTGGCTTGCCAGCGATGGCATCCCCTCGGTCCAATTGAAAACCGAGTTGCCTGCATCGCCGGCAAGCCGGCTCCTACAGTGGATCTTTGTCGTTGCACACACCCAGCAGTTTTTGAAACTGTACGGATAAATCCGCACCCAGCTGTAGGCCCTGATTTGCCGGGGGTTGTGGCTAGATGGGCTTCCCTTGAAGCCCTCTTGATCCCGGTCCCCTCACCATGAGTTCGCGCGAAAACACCGGCATGGCCCTCGGCCTGCTGGGCGTCATCATCTTCAGCCTGACCCTGCCGTTCACGCGCATCGTCGTGCAGGAAATCCACCCGTTGCTCAACGGCCTGGGCCGTGCGCTGTTCGCGGCGGTCCCGGCGGCGGCGCTATTGCTGTGGCGCCGTGAACGCTGGCCGACCTGGCGCCAGGTGCGCGGGCTGTGCCTGGTGATTGCCGGTGTGATCCTGGGCTTTCCAGTGCTGTCGGCCTGGGCCATGCAAACCCTGCCGGCGTCCCATGGCGCGTTGGTCAACGGTCTGCAACCGCTGTGCGTGGCGCTGTATGCCGCCTGGCTGTCCCATGAGCGGCCGTCCAAAGCCTTTTGGGCCTGTGCCGCGCTCGGCAGTGCGTTGGTGCTCAGTTATGCGTTGATCACCGGCGCCGGCAGTATCCAGGCCGGCGACTTGCTGATGCTTGGCGCGATTGCCGTGGGTGGCCTGGGTTATGCCGAAGGCGGCCGATTGGCCAAGGAAATGGGTGGCTGGCAGGTGATCTGCTGGGCGCTGGTGCTCTCAACACCCGTGTTGATCGGCCCGGTGTGGTACCTGGCGGCGCAGCATCAAGGTGCAATCTCGATGCGTGCCTGGTGGGCGTTCGGCTATGTGTCGTTGTTCTCGCAGTTCCTGGGGTTCTTCGCCTGGTACGCCGGGCTGGCCATGGGCGGCATTGCACGGGTCAGCCAGATCCAGCTGTTGCAGATCTTCTTCACCATCGCGTTTTCGGCGTTGTTCTTTGGTGAGCATATCGAGCCAATTACCTGGCTGTTTGCGTGTGGGGTGATCGTGACGGTGATGTTGGGGCGCAAAACCGCCGTACAACCCGCGCCAATTCCAAGGCCGAACACAATCTAATGTGGGAGCTGGCTTGCCTGCGATAGCGGTGCTGACTGAACCACCGCCATCGCCGGCAAGCCGGCTCCTACAGGGGGTGTGTTCAGCTTAAGAAACCGTCGGCGCGCAGCAGGGTTTCCAGGCAGTGTTCGCTGATGTGGTAGAAGGCCTTCAGTTCCTGGATCTTCTCCAGCAACTGCGCGTTGTCCACAGGCTCCGCGCGTTTCACCGCCAGGATCATCTTGTTCTTGTTGGTGTGCTCCAGCGAGATGAACTCGAACACCTTGGTCTCATACCCACAGGCTTCCAAAAACAACGCGCGCAGGCTGTCGGTAACCATCTCGGCTTGCTGGCCCAGGTGCAAACCGTATTGCAGCATCGGCTTGAGCAGCACCGGGCTCTGGATCTGCAGGCGGATCTGTTTGTGGCAGCATGGCGAGCACATGATGATCGACGCACCGGAACGAATGCCGGTATGGATCGCGTAGTCGGTGGCGATGTCACAGGCGTGCAGCGCGATCATCACGTCCAGCTCACTCGGCGCCACGCTGCGCACATCACCACACTTGAACACCAGCCCCGGGTGCTCCAGGCGCGCAGCAGCGGTGTTGCACAGGGTCACCATGTCTTCGCGCAACTCCACACCGGTGACTTCGCCCTCGGCCTTGAGGGTGTTGCGCAGGTAATCGTGGATGGCAAACGTCAGGTAACCCTTGCCCGAACCAAAATCGGCCACGCGCACCGGCTGGTCCAGCTTCAACGGTGACGAGGTCAGCGCATGGCTGAACACTTCGATGAACTTGTTGATCTGCTTCCACTTGCGCGACATCGACGGGATCAGCGCCTGCTTGGCGTCGGTCACGCCCAGGTCGGCGAGAAACGGCCGGCTCAGGTCGAGGTAGCGGTTCTTCTCACGGTTGTGCTCTGCCGACGGCGCCTCGCGCAACTGCTGCGGCTTGCTTTTGAACAGTGAGCTTTTGTTCTTCTTGCTGTATTCCAGCTGGGCTTCATCGGTCAGCGACAACAGGTGCGCGTTCTTGAACTGGGCCGGCAACAGCTCGGCAATCGCCGCCACGCCGTCGGCCAGGGGCAGGTTCTTGGTGATGTCGCGGGTCTTGTAGCGGTACACGAACGACAGGCAGGCCTGCTCCTTGACCACCACCTGCTTGATGATCAGCCGCTGCAATTCGGCTTCGGCACCGACGTACTTGGCCAGCACCAGCTTGATGAAAGCATTCTGCGCAAGGCTGTCGCTCAGCAGTGCGATGAACTGGGCGTGATGATCCGGTTGAACAGTGACAGACATGAACAAAAACGCCTCGGGCAGGGAATGCCGGGCATTTTAGGGGGGATGGGGCTTGAGGGCACGGGGTTATTTGATCAACGGTCGATTAGCACACCTTGGAGCGGGCTTGTGTGGGAGCTGGCTTGCCTGCGATGGCATCACCTCGGTTTAACTGACAGACCGAGTTGCCCGCATCGCAGGCAAGCCAGCTCCCACAGAGAGATCAGTGTGTCAGGGTCACTCCAACACGATTAACCGGTTAGGCAACTCATTGCGCGTCTGCGTCAACGGCACATGCACCTTGAGCAACTCGCCACAGGCCTCGATGCACGCGATGAACCCGGCCAGCGTCTGCCCCTGCTTCACCTGCTGGGTAAACGCCTTGACGATCACCTCCCAGCGGCTGTCATCCAGGCGCTGGGAAATCCCGTCATCCACCAAAATCTCCACGTACCGCTCGGCCTCGCTGACGAAAATCAGCACCCCGGTGCTGCCCAGCGTGTGGTGCAGGTTCTGCTCCAGGAACTGGCGCCGCGCCAGGTTGGACGCGCGCCAGTGACGAACCGAACGGGGGATCAACCGCGTGGTGACTTTTGGCAATCGGAACACCAGGCACAACACGATGAACGTCGCCCATTGCGCCAGCAGCAGGGTGTACATGGTCAAATAGCCGGACAGGTAATGCACCACGCCCGGCACCACCAGGGCGATCAGGCTGGCCCACAACAACGGAATGTAGGCGTAGTCGTCGGCACGCGCCGCCAGCACGGTCACCAGTTCGGCGTCGGTGGTTTTCTCGACGCGGGCGATCGCTTCGGCGACTTGGCGCTGCTCGTGTTCAGTCAGTAATGCCATGGTTGTCGATGCTCTTTTTTAGTTATTGTCATTACCACCCGCCTGAAGCCCCGCCGCCGCCAAAACCACCGCCGCCGCCCCGGAAGCCGCCACCGCCTCCCCCCCCACTACCGCCACGCCCGCTGTTGCTGAGGATGGCCAGGAGAATGGCGCCCACTGGCAGGCCCATGCGATGGCACAACCACAAGACGCCGATCAGCAGAATGAACAGGCCGATGGAAAACCCGGGATTATCCTTGGCAAAGTTCGCGTCGGCTACATGCGCCGGCACCGCCAACGGGTCACCGCCCACCACCTGCAGCATCGCCGCCACGCCGTCGCTGATGCCCTGGCTGTAGTTGCCGGCCTTGAACTTGGGCGCGATCACCTGGTTGATGATGACCCACGACTGCGCATCCGTCAGCACGCCTTCAAGGCCATAGCCGACTTCGATGCGCAACTTGCGCTCATCCCGGGCGACGATCAACAGCGCGCCGTTGTCCTTGCCCTTCTGGCCGATGCCCCACTGGCGGCCCAACTGGTAACCGAAGTCTTCAATGGGCACACCTTGCAGGTTGGGCACGGTGACCACCACGATCTGGTCGCCCGAGGCCTGCTCCAGCGCCTGCAACTGCTGGGTCAGTTGCTGGCGCGTGGCCGGGTTGATCATCTGGGCATCGTCCACCACCCGCCCGGTCAACGCCGGAAAGGTGAGCGCCGCCTGGGCCATCATGGCGCCGAGCAACAGCAGCAGCGCCAGGCCCATTCGTACTATTCGCATCATGCCCCCTTGGCCTGTGAATGCCTGGCTACCAATTGCCGGTCGCCCCTGCGCCACCGAAGCTGCCGCCGCCACCGCCAGAATCGAAACGCTTGTCGCTGTCGCCTGGGCGCGGGGCGTCATCGTCATCGTCGGAGGGCGTGGTCCGGCGTCCGTACTTGATCACCACAAAACCGATCACCAGCACAAACAACGCCGCCAACCCGAAGATCCAACCCACCCAGCCCTTGTGCGAAGCCTTGGCGTGCACCGGCTTGCCGCCCAGCACCTGGACCATGGCGTTCACGCCCGCCGTGATCCCCTGGGCAAAGCGGTTCTGCTTGAACGAGGGAATGATCACCTGATTGATGATCACTGAACTCTGGGCATCGGTCAGGCGATCTTCCAGGCCATAACCCACTTCGATCCGCACTTGATGTGCCTTGGGCACCACGATCAACAACGCGCCGCTGTTCTTGCCCTTTTCGCCCACGCCCCAGTGACGCCCCAGCTGATAGCCGAAGTCTTCCAGGGTGTTGCCGTGCAGGCTGTCCAGGGTGACCACCACAATCTGCTCGCCGGTCTGCTGCTCGTGGCTATCCAGCGTGCGCTTGAGCGCCGCCGTACTGGCGGCGTCGAGCAGGCCGGCGCGGTCGACGATGCGACCGTCCAGCTGGGCAAACTGCTCGGCGATCAAGGCCTCGACCGACACCGGGGTGTCAGCCGCCATCACCTGACCGCACAGCAGCACGGCGGCGAACAACCAGCCCCGTGCGCCCATCAGAACTTCACTTGCGGTGCTTTATCAGCATCGGCGCTGGTGGCTTCGAAGTTGGCGCGGATCGGCAAGTCGCTGTACATCACGCTGTGCCACAGGCGGCCCGGGAAGGTGCGGATTTCAGTGTTGTAGGCCTGCACCGCCTGGATAAAGTCGCGACGGGCCACGGCAATCCGGTTTTCGGTGCCTTCAAGCTGCGATTGCAAGGCGAGGAAGTTCTGGTTGGCCTTGAGGTCCGGGTAGCGCTCGGACACCACCATCAACCGGTTGAGTGCACCGCTCAGGCCATCCTGGGCTTGCTGGAACTGCTTGAGTTTCTCGGGGTTGTCCAGGGTGCCAGCGTCCACCTGGATCGACGTGGCCTTGGCCCGCGCCTCGATCACAGCGGTGAGGGTGTCCTGTTCATGGGCCGCGTAGCCCTTCACCACTTCCACCAGGTTGGGAATCAGGTCGGCACGCCGTTGGTACTGGTTCTGCACCTGGGCCCAGGCCGCCTTGGCCTGTTCGTCGAGTGTGGGGATCTTGTTGATGCCGCAACCGCTCAACACCGCACCGATCAGCAGCATCGCCGCCGCCTTGAAGCCCCAGCGATATCCTTGAATAACTGACATAAGTCTCTCCGCAACCATTGCTGTGAAATTTGATAACCCTGTACATCGTGCGCCTGGGGCATAATCCGCCACCACGACTGGCATGCATCGACCCAATCAGCTAAAAAGATGCCCTGCGCGAATCAGAGTTCAGATGTGTGCTGCATTCGTCTGACATAACACTCGAACAACAACATATGTTCCAAACACTTTGGCCGAGCAGCGTTCCTTTTGTCGCTGCGCAGTACGCCACGAAAGGATATTCATGAAGAAGCTGTGTTTGCTCGGCCTTGTGGCCACGTTGGCCTGCCACCCCGCCTGGGCCGAAACAGGGTCCGCCGCGCCAAAGGACAAGGACGCGTTCGTCAACGACCTGCTCAAGCAGATGACCCTCGATGAAAAGATAGGCCAATTACGCCTGATCAGCATCGGCCCCGAGATGCCCCGCGAGATGATCCGCAAGGAAATCGCCGCCGGTCGCATCGGCGGCACGTTCAACTCTATCACTCGCCCGGAAAACCGTCCGATGCAGGACGCGGCCATGCGCAGCCGGTTGAAGATCCCGATGTTCTTCGCCTACGACGTGATCCACGGCCACCGCACCATTTTCCCGATCAGCCTGGCGCTCGCCTCCAGTTGGGACATGGACGCCATCGGCCGCTCCGGGCGCATTGCTGCCCAGGAAGCCGCCGCCGACAGCCTCGACATCACCTTTGCGCCGATGGTCGATATCTCCCGCGACCCGCGCTGGGGCCGCACCTCCGAAGGCTTTGGTGAAGACACCTACCTCGTTTCACGCATTGCCGAAGTGATGGTCAAGGCCTTCCAGGGTGTCAGCCCGGCCAACGCCGACAGCATCATGGCCAGCGTCAAGCACTTCGCCCTGTACGGCGCGGTGGAGGGCGGTCGCGACTACAACGTGGTCGACATGAGCCCGGTCAAGATGTACCAGGACTACCTGCCGCCGTACCACGCGGCAATCAAGGCCGGCTCGGGCGGCGTAATGGTGGCGTTGAACTCGATCAACGGCGTGCCCGCCACCGCCAACACCTGGCTGATGAATGACCTGCTGCGCAAGGACTGGGGCTTCAAGGGCCTGGCCGTAAGCGACCACGGTGCAATCGTCGAGCTGATCAAGCACGGCGTGGCCAAGGACGGGCGTGAAGCGGCGAAGCTGGCAATCAAGGCCGGCATCGACATGAGCATGAACGACTCGCTGTACGGCAAGGAATTGCCAGGCTTGCTCAAATCCGGCGAAATCGAACAGAGCGACATCGACAACGCCGTGCGTGAGGTGCTCGCTGCCAAGTACGACATGGGCCTGTTCAAGGACCCGTACCTGCGCATCGGCAAGGCCGAGGATGACCCGGCCGATACCTATTCCGAAGACCGACTGCACCGCGCCGATGCCCGTGATATCGCGCGCCGCAGCCTGGTGTTGCTGAAAAACCAGAACGACGCCCTGCCGCTGAAGAAGTCCGCGACCGTCGCGCTGGTCGGCCCACTGGCCGATGCCCCGATCGACATCATGGGCAGTTGGGCCGCCGCCGGTCGCCCTGCACAATCGGTGACCCTGCTCAAAGGCATGACCGACGCCCTCGCCGGCAAAGGCAAGCTGGTGTACGCACGCGGTGCCAACATTACCAATGACAAGGCGGTGGTCGACTACCTCAACTTCCTCAACTTCGACACCCCGGAAGTGGTGGATGACCCTCGCTCGCCGCAAGCGTTGATCGACGAAGCGGTCAAGGCGGCCAAAAACGCCGACGTGGTCGTGGCGGCCGTGGGTGAGTCCCGTGGCATGTCCCACGAGTCGTCCAGCCGCACCGACCTGAACATCCCGCAAAGCCAGCGCGACCTGATCAAGGCCCTGAAGGCCACCGGCAAGCCATTGGTGCTGGTGCTGATGAACGGCCGTCCGCTGTCGATCCTGGAAGAAAACCAACAGGCCGACGCGATCCTGGAAACCTGGTTCGCCGGCACCGAAGGCGGCAACGCCATCGCCGACGTGCTGTTCGGTGACTACAACCCGTCGGGCAAGCTGCCGATCACCTTCCCACGTTCGGTGGGGCAGATTCCGACCTACTACAACCACCTGACCATCGGCCGCCCGTTCACCCCTGGCAAGCCGGGCAACTACACCTCGCAGTACTTCGATGACATCACCGGGCCGCTGTTTCCGTTCGGTTATGGCCTGAGCTACACCCGCTTCAGCCTGTCGGACATGGCGCTGTCGTCCACCACCCTGAACAAGACCGGCAAGCTCGACGCCAGCGTCACCGTCAAGAACACCGGCAAGGTGGATGGCGAAACCGTGGTGCAGTTGTACATCCAGGACGTGGCGGGCTCGATGATCCGCCCGATCAAGGAGTTGAAGAACTTCCAGAAAGTCATGCTCAAGGCCGGTGAAGAACGCACGTTGCACTTCACCATCACCGAGGACGACTTGAAGTTCTACAACACCCAGCTCAAGTACGCGGCAGAGCCGGGCGAGTTCAATGTGCAGATCGGGCTGGATTCCCAGGATGTGCAGCAGCAGACCTTTGAACTGCTGTAACCCAAGGCTGTAAATCCGGCTTGTGTGGGAGCTGGCTTGCCTGCGATGGCATCACCTCGGTATGACTGACACACTGAGGTGCCTGCATCGCGGGCAAGCCCGGCTCCCACAAAAGCCCGCTCCCACATTTGTTTTGCGGTGTGCTTCTTAGCCGCGTCGGTCGAGCAAATTGACCACCAACCGGTCAATCCACCCCCACACCCGCTGCTTCACCCGCCGCCATAACGGTCGCGCCTTCCACGCCTCCAGGCTCACCGCCTGGCTCTGCTCGAAATCCCGCTCGAAACTGCCCGCCACGGCCAGCGTCAATTCCGGGTCCAGCGCTTCCAGGTTGGCATCCAGGTTAAAACGCAGGTTCCAGTGATCGAAGTTGCACGAGCCCACGCTGACCCAATCGTCCACTAGCACCATCTTCAGGTGCAGGAAGCACGGCTGGTATTCAAAGATCTGCACGCCCGAGCGCAGCAGGCGCGGGTAATAGCGATGCCCGGCGTAGCGCACGGACGGGTGATCGGTGCGCGGGCCGGTGAGCAACAAACGCACATCCACCCCGCGCCCGGCCGCACGGCGCAGGGCCCGGCGCACGCTCCAGGTGGGCAGGAAATACGGCGTGGCCAGCCAGATACGGATCTGGCTGCTGTTCAGGGCGCGAATCAGCGACTGCAAAATGTCGCGATGCTGACGGGCGTCGGCATAGGCGACACGGCCCAGACCCGGACCGGTCGCCGGCAGCTTGGGCAACCGTGGCAAACCAAAATGGGTGGCAGGTTTCCACTCACGGCGGGCCGCGTTGGCATGCCATTGACGGTCGAACAACGCCTGCCAATCCATCACCAGCGGGCCGCTGATCTGCACCATCACTTCATGCCAGTCGGCGGGATCTTGCCCCGGTGTCCAGAACTCATCGGTGACGCCAGTGCCACCGACAAACGTGACGTCCTGATCGATCAGCAACACCTTGCGATGGTCGCGGTACAGGTTGCGCATCCAGCGACGCCAGCTCAGGCGGTTGTAAAAGCGCAGCTCCACACCGGCGTCGGTCAGGCGTTTTCGCAAGCCGAGGGTAAAGGCCAGACTGCCGTAATCATCAAACAGGCAACGCACGCGCACACCGCGTTCAGCGGCCTGCACCAGGGCGCTGACCATGGCGTCGGCGCAGGCGCCGGCTTCCACCAGGTACAACTCCAGATCGACTTGGCGCTCGGCCCGGGCAATGCCCACCAGCATCTGCGGAAAGAACTGTGGCCCGTCGATCAACAACTCGAAACGGTTGGCGCTGCGCCAGGGGAACACTGCGCCGCTCATGTCAGCGCGCCGTGAAAATCAGTACCGCACCCACCGGCACCGACAGGCTGATCGATTCGAGCCCAGCGGCCTGGCGCAACGCCGCCACGCCTGGCACCAGGTCGAAGTCCTCGGCGTGCACCACCAGCGGTTCCAGGGTCACCACCTGGAAACGTCGGTCATCCAGGCGCGTGGCCAGCAGCTCGGCGTTGTAGGTCTGGGTCTTGCCGTGCAGGGTCACGGCCAACGGCAGGCGCAACTCCAGTTGCGCGCCGGGCGCCAAATCATTGATCGGCTGCAGGTTGATCTGCGCGTTGATCAGCGCGTCGGGGAATGTCTTGATCTCGAACAGTTGATTGCGCATGCGCTCGTCGCGCAAGGGAACGCCGCTGTTGACCGACTCCAGCTCGACTTCCAACTGCGCAGCACCTTTGCTGTCGACCTTGCCGTGCAACACCAGGAAGCGCTGCACTTCGGCGATTTCGGTGTTCTTGGTGGTGACGAACGACAGGCGTGACGATTCGTTATCCAGGTACCAGTCGGCCTGGGCAGGCGCCGCAGCGGCGGCCAGCAGGGCGAAGGCCAGGGGTTTGATGGACATTGAAGACTCGTGGGACGAAAAACCTGAACGAACCTTAAGCGCATGTCACAAGCGACGCAAACCCAATGTGGGAGCTGGCTTGCCTGCGATGGCATCGACTGGGTATCACTGACAGACCGAGTTGCCTGCATCGCGGGCAAGCCCGGCTCCCACATAAACCACCATTCCTTCAGTGAGGAGGCGGTGACTGTCAGGCCAACGCCCGCTGCACTTCCCGCACGGTCTGCTCCAGGCTGGCCATGTGCAGGTTCAACACCCGCTCCACCGGCGCCTGGTGCATCGGCCAATGCAGCGCCATGCTGCCTACCAGGCGGCCGTTGGCCTGTACCGGCAAGGCCACGGCGCGGATCAGGAACGGCAGGCGCACCGGGTATTCCCAGTAGCCTTCGGTACGCTGGCCAAACCCCTGGTGCTGGGTTCTCTCGCAGGCATCGTACTGTTCGTGCGCCGCCACATGGTCACGGCCCGCCAGGCGCTGCACTTCCTCGGCCGGCAATTGCGTGAGGCATGCCTTTCCCATGGCCGAATGAAACAGGCTGGCGTGCTGGCCGACGATTTGGCAGTTGTTGGGATACAGCTTGCGCAGCACACCGGGAATCGCGCTTTCCATGACTTCGAGGCGCTCACCATCAAAGCATGACAGGTCCACCACCAACCCGGTGCGTTCGCTGAGTTCCAGCAGCCACGGCGCAGCGCTTTCCACCACCCGGCGCTTGAAGCGCTGCTGGCTGTCACCGAACAGCCGCTGGGCCCGCAGGCGGTAGCGCCGGTCGCTCAAGCCGCGGTAGACCCAGCCCTGGTCCTGCAAGGTCAGCAACATGCGCGACACCGTGGCCTTGGGCAGGCGCGTGAGGTAGTGCAATTCCTCCAGCCCCAGAGCCTGGTGTTCGCCCAGCAGCTCGACGATTGCCAGTGCGCGTTCAACCGAGCGTACCGTGCCTGTCTCCATGTTCGATCTCCCTGATGCCGGTGGATGATCATTGTTCACAGCAAGATACAGGCCCGGTCGTGCCTCAACGCGTCGATTCAAGGCAGGTCGGCGGGCGACGCTGCACCCATTGCGTCAGTTGCTCATGGGCGTAGGCCAACTGCAACACTGCCCGGTCCGCCTGGGCCGGGCCGATGATCTGCAGGCCCATGGGCAAGCCTTGTGGGTTGAAGCCCACCGGCACGCTCATGCTGGGCAAACCGGCCAGGGTGGGGCCGATCACCACTTCCATCCAGCGATGGTAGGTGTCCATTTCGCGCCCACCGACGAGGCGCGGCCAGGGTTGTTGTGCATCGAAAGGGAACACTTGGGCGGTGGGCAACAGCAGGAAATCGTAACGCTCGAACAGTTTGGCCAGGGCGCGATACCACTCGCTACGGTCCACCGACGCCTGGTACACCTGCTGGGCACTCAAGCCCTGGCCGCCCTCCACTTCCCACTGCGCCTCGGGTTTGAGCAGCGCGCGTTTTTGCGGGTTGGCGTAGGCCGCGCCGAGGTTGCCGTGCACCAGCCAGTGACGATGCACCAACCAGCAGCGCCACAGGCGCGCCAGGGAGAAATCCGGTTGGCAGCTTTCAACTTCACAGCCCAGCGCGGTGAAGTCGCCGAGGGCCGATTCGCACAGGCTCATCACGCCGTCATCCATCGGCAGGTAGCCGTTGTAATCCCCCAGCCAGCCCAGGCGCGCACCCTTGAAGTCACGCTGCAACGGCTGGCCCAGCACAGTGGCGTCGTCCCTGGAGGACAGCGGCACCCGAGGGTCGTAACCCGCCTGGATGCTCAGCAGCCGCGCCACATCCGTCACGCTGCGCCCCATCGGGCCTTCGGTGCCCAGTTGCTGCACGAACAGTTCCGGCATCGGCCCGTGGGGCACGCGCCCTTGGGACGGGCGCAGGCCGAACACGTTGTTGAATGCAGCGGGATTGCGCAACGAGCCCATCATGTCGCTGCCATCGGCCACCGGCAGCATGCGCAACGCCAACGCGACCGCCGCCCCGCCGCTGCTGCCACCGGCGCTCAAGCGCGGATCATAGGCGTTGCCGGTGGTGCCAAACAGGCTGTTGTAGGTGTGCGAGCCCAGGCCGAATTCCGGCACGTTGGTCTTGCCGATGATGATGGCGCCACTGGCCCGCACCCGCGCCACGCTGATGGCGTCTTCGCTCGGCACCTGCTCGGCGAACAGCGGCGAGCCCAAGGTGGTGCGCAAACCTCGGGTGGCCGCCAGGTCCTTGATCGCCTGGGGCATGCCGTGCATCCAGCCGCGTGACTGGCCCTGATCCAACTCAAGGTCACAGGCCCGGGCTTCGGCCAGTACCTCATCGGCATCGCGTAGCGACACCAGTGCATTCACGCCGGGGTTGAAGCGTTGGATCTGTGCCAGATACGCCTGCATCACCTCTTCACACGACACCTGCCGCGCGTGGATCGCCTGCGACAGTTGCGTGGCATCCCAATCGACAATACTCAAGGCTTCACCTCTTTCGAAAACGGCTGCGGCTGCTTGGCTCGCGGTGCTTCATGCATGCAGTAAGTGCCCAGCAGCGTGAGCACACACGCGAACAACACATAGAAGGCTGGCGCCACCGGTGTGCCCAGCACCTTGCTCAACCAGGTGACGATCAGCGGTGCAAACCCGCCAAACACCATGACCGCCACGTTATAGGCCACCGACACGCCCGTCGAGCGCACTTCGATGGGGAACTGCTCGGCCAGCGCGGTCGGCGCCGGGCCGAAGAACCCGCCAATGGCCGTGCACAGCAGCACCTGCATCACCAGCAAGCGCTCGATGGATGGCGCGGCGGCCACCCACACATACAGCGGGTAGACCATCACAAAAAACGCCAGGGTGAACGCCATCAACACCGGCCGCCGTCCAAAGCGATCGGACGCCAGGCCCGACAGCGGGATCACCACGGTCATCAGCGCCACCGCGAACATCTGCACCATCAATACCTGGTCCAGCGGCAGGCCGAGGTTCTTGTGGGCGAAGGTCGGCATGTTCACCAGCACTACGTAGAACGACACCGTTGCGCCACAGGCCAGGCCCATCGATACGAGAATGCTGCGCCGGTGTTCGCGCACCACCTGCATGAGGCTCGGCGCGGGGCCGGTGGCTTGCTTGCGGGCTTCGATGAATGCCTCCGGGTCTTCCATGTGCCGGCGAATCCACAGCCCCACCGGGCCGATCAGCAAGCCGAACACGAACGGTAGGCGCCAGCCCCACAGGTCAAGCGTTGCCGGCGAGAAGAAGTGCGTAACCGCTGCCACCATGGCCGCGCCGCCAAACACCGCCAGGCACTGCCCCACCAATTGCCAGGAGCCATACAAGCCCTTGCGATGGGCCGGTGCACTTTCCACCAGAAACGCTGTGGCGCTGGCGTACTCACCGCCGGTGGCAAAGCCTTGCAGCATGCGCGCCACCACGATCAACAGCGGCGCGCCCATGCCGATGGCCGCGTAGTTAGGTGCAAAGGCGATCAACGCGATGGACACCGTCATCAGCCGGATAATCAACTGCATCGCGGCCTTGCGGCCTTTGCGGTCGGCGTAGATGCCCAGCAGGATGCCGCCCACCGGGCGCATGAAAAAGCCCACGCCAAAGGTGGCCAGGGCCATCAACAGCGACGCGTACTCATCGTCCGAGGGGAAAAACTGCCGGGCGATGATGCTGGCCAGAAAGCCATAAACGATGAAGTCATACCATTCCAGCGCATTGCCGATCACGGCCGCCACGACCTGGCGGGTGCGGGAGACGCCTGTGTGTGAAGTCTGCATGAGGAACACTCCATTCAACCGAACGTGGGAAAGGGTCCAGCGGCAGAAAAAAGTGAGGGACGTCAGGCAGGCTTGAGCCAGCTCTCGGCCAGCGCGCCCCAGTAGGCGGCGCCGGTCAGCAGGATGTCGTCGTTGAAGTCATAGGCGGGGTTATGCACCATCGGCCGCGACACGCCGTTGCCGATAAACAGGTAACTGCCGGGGCAGCGTTGCAGCATCCAGGCAAAGTCTTCACTGCCCATCAGCGTGCGGGTGTGGCCGTCCACCGCGTCGGCGCCGAGCAAAGCCACGCCGACCTGGCGCGCGAACTCGGTTTCTTCGGGGTGGTTGACCAGCACCGGGTAGGCCGGGCGATGCTCGATCTGCACGGTGCAGCCGAAGCTGGCGGCCTGGGTGTGGATGATGGCGAACACGCGCTCCAGCATCTGCTCGCGGATCGTCGGGTTGAGTGCGCGCAGGCTCAAACGCAACAGCGCTTGCTGCGGAATCACGTTGGCCGCCTGGCCCGCCTGCAGGGCGCCGACGGTCACCACAGCAGCTTCCTGGGTGTCGATATTGCGCGCCACCACCGTCTGCAACGCCATGACCATGCTCGCGGCCGCCACCAGCGGGTCCACCGTGAGGTGCGGCATGGAACCGTGGCCGCCGACGCCTTCAAGGGTCACGGTGAGCAAATCCTGGGACGCCATCATCGGCCCCACTCGCAGGCCCAGATGCCCCGCCGGCAAGCCCGGCATGTTGTGCATGCCGAACAGCCCGTCACAGGGGAAGCGCTCCAGCAAGCCGTCGGCGAGCATGGCTTCGGCACCGCCCTGGCCTTCTTCGGCGGGCTGGAAGATCAGGTTCAACGTGCCGTCGAACTGCCGCGTGGCGGCCAGGTAACGGGCGGCACCGAGCAGCATGGTGGTGTGGCCGTCGTGGCCGCAGGCGTGCATGCAACCGGCGTGCTGGCTGGTGTAGGCCGCGCCGGTGTTTTCGATGATGGGCAAGGCGTCCATGTCGGCGCGAATGCCCAGGGTACGAGGGCTGCTGCCGTTACGCAGCACACCGACCACACCGGTCTTGCCGATGCCGGTGTGCACTTCGTAGCCCCATTCCTTTAAGGATCGGGCGACCAGTGCGCTGGTGCGATTCTCTTCGAAGCCGAGTTCAGGATGGGCGTGGATGTCGTGGCGCACGGCGTGCAAGTCGCCGGCAACGTCGCTGAGCCAATCCAGGATGTGCTGGTGTGGGCGCATGGTGATTCTCCTCACAGGCGGGTATTCCCGTTCTTGTTTGCTGCACACCGCCAGCTAACCGCGATGTGCGCAGGAGGACAATCAAAGGTGGTTCCACCCTGTGGAACCTCAGTGTTTTACTGTGGGTCACTGAACCCTGTGGGAGCGGGCTTGCCCGCGATGGCGGTGGGTCAGTCACCGCATGCAGCGTCTGAACTGGCCTCATCGCGGGCAAGCCCGCTCCCACAGGAAAGTGGGGTCAGGGGGTCAGGCGGCAGCCGTGGCGGTCGCCGAGCCAGCGGGCGGTGTGGGTGCGGCCCAGTCCGCTGGCGGTGACTTCGCTGCGCTCGGGGTTGTCGCTGAACGCGCTGGTGGGCACGTATTGCTTCACGTAGCCCCGGCAATAGTCAGCCGGGTTGTTCTCGACGTAGCGGCACGAGCAGTACTCCTTGGCCGTGTACGCCGCGATGATGTCCGGGAAGGCTTGCAGGTTGACGCGCTCGTGCCAGATCCAGCCCAGCAAAGCGAGCACCAGCAACAGAAACACGCTGGTAAACGGCCGGCGACGGATCATGGTTGCACCGCCGCGAGCACGTGCTTGAGCAGGTCGTTGTGGCGGTAGCTGCCGTCGCGGTCATCGCCGTAGCGCACGATCACCAAGTGTTCGGCGGGCATCACGTATAACGCCTGTCCCCAGTGGCCGAGGGCGGCGAGCGTGTCACCGGGAGCATCCGGCCAAGGCCGCGGCGCACCTTTATTGAGCCACCAATGGCCACCCGGCACGGCCTCATCCTGGCCCGCCCGGTAATTGGTGAAGGGTTGGCGATTGAAGGCGACCCAGTCCTTGGGCAGCAATTGCTGCTCGCCCCAGCGACCATCGCGCGCCATCAGCAGGCCGACGCGGGCCAGGTCGCGGGCGGTGAGGTAGGCGTAGGACGAGGCCACGAACGTCTCGTCGGCATCGGTTTCCCAGGTGGCGCTACGAATGCCCAATGGTTTGAACAGCGCGTCCCACGGGTAGCTCATATACGCCTTGTGGCCGAGCATGCCTTTAAGCGTGGCGGACAGGATGTTGGTGTCACCGCTGGAATAGCGGAACACCTGGCCGGGCGCGCTGGCGGCGTCCGTATCGGCGGCGAAGTCGGCCATGTCGGCGCGGCCGCGGGTGTAAAGCATCGCCACCACCGAGGATTTCAGCGGGGCGAATTCATAGTCTTCCTGCCAGTCCAGGCCCGACGCCCAGTGCAGCAAGTCGGCCATGGTGACTTTGGGATGCTGCTTCATCGGCGGGTAAAAGCGTGCGGCGGGGTCGGTCAGTTTGAAGCGATTTTCGCCGTAGGCCACGCCCAATACAGTCGCCATCAGGCTCTTGCTGACGGACCAGGTCAGGTGCGGCGTGCTGACGGTGGTGGGCGCGGCGTAGCGTTCGTAGATGACTTCGCCGTCGCGGATCACCAACAGCGCGTCGGTGCGGATGCCCTGGCGGGTGGTGTCGTCACGAGGGGGAAAAGCGTAGGCATTCAGGGCGTCGACAGCGGGGCCTGCGAGCGGCGTGCCCTTGGCCCAGTCCTTGTCTGGCCAGGTTTCGGCGTGGGCGGTAACGGTGACGGTGACTAGCAGGAGGGCGACGGATAGCAGGCCTCTGAACATGGATACGGACTCACGGGGGGCATTCGTGGTCGCGAGGCTAGATGAGGGGGATGACGGTTTTGTGACCGGGGGTTGGGGGCATATCCGTTATTTGGGTGATGGCTGGTATTGGTTCCGCTCTTACAGCG
>NZ_JACAOY010000035.1:91580-91867 GCF_013385985.1 Pseudomonas sp. B6002
CAGCGTGTTTGACGGGGCGCCTGAGATCAAAATCAAGATCAACAGCAAGAGCACGGCGGCCTGGTAGCCGACCTGAGTGGTTAGATCAAAGGCAGATACGTGTAGGAGCTGGCTTGCCGGCGATGCAGACACCTCGGTGAATCAGGCATACCCGGTTGATGCCATCGCAGGCAAGCCAGCTCCCACAGAAAATGCACCGGATTCTGCCTGGTTTTTAGTGTCATCGTTGACGACCATCGCCGGCAAGCCGGCTCCTACAGTGGACCGCGTTTGCCTTTGCTTTTGCT
>NZ_JACAOY010000036.1 GCF_013385985.1 Pseudomonas sp. B6002
TTTGTTTTGGGCGGTCGAAAAGTATTTGATGCTTTTGTTGCGCGCGCTTTTCGCGCCAATCCCCTGCCTTTCTATGCAATGGCTCTATGCATGGCTATCATGCGTGCCTCATTGTGAGGCGATACTTGCATGTTGACGTTGTTGAAACTCTTGAAAGATGGCCGATTCCATTCCGGAGAGGCATTGGGGGCTGCGCTTGGCGTCAGTCGCAGTGCTGTTTGGAAGCAGCTGCAGCATCTGGAGACTGAATTGAATCTCCCTATCCATAAGGTTCGAGGACGGGGATATCAGTTGGCATCCCCCCTGGTCTTCTTGGATGCCGAGGAGATCGCTTCAAATTCGGCTACTGCGGCCTGGCCCGTTCATATTTCAGACTCCATTGACTCCACCAATGCCGAAGCATTGCGCCTTGTCGAGGCCGGTTGTGCCGCGCCGTTCCTGGTGCTCGCAGAGCAGCAAGCGGCAGGCCGGGGGAGGAGGGGGAGGGCGTGGGTCAGTCCATTTGCACAGAACGTGTATTACAGCCTTGTGTTACGCATTGAGGGCGGTCTGGGGCAGTTAGAGGGGTTGAGCCTCGTCGTCGGATTGGCTGTCATGCAGGCTCTACGTGAGTCGGGGGTACAAGGCGCGGCTTTGAAGTGGCCAAACGACGTTCTGGTCGGTCGGAAGAAAATTGCCGGAATTTTGCTTGAGTTGGTCGGAGACCCCGCTGATATCTGTCATGTTGTCCTGGGCATCGGGATCAACGTGAATATGCAGAACGCAGCAGAGGTTGATCAGCAGTGGTCTTCGGTGCAACTGGAAACCGGTTTTCCTCTTGATCGCAACCTTCTTGTTGCAAGGCTTGGCCAGCAGCTGCAGCACTATCTGGACCTGCATAAGGCTTCCGGCTTTTCCGCGCTCCAGGAAGAGTGGGAGCGGAATCATTTGTGGCAGGGTAAAGCTGTTTCCCTCATAGCCGGAGTTAACCATATTGAAGGGGTGGTCTTGGGTGTCGATCGTCAGGGGGCATTGCGGTTGAGTGTCGAGGGTGTCGAAAAGACATACAGCGGTGGTGAATTAAGCCTGAGGTTGCGTGATGATTCTTGAGCTCGACTGTGGGAACAGCTTCATCAAGTGGCGTGTGCTTGATTTGCCAGCGGTAGGCGCTTTTGCGGAAGGCGTCGTCGGTTCGGATGTCGCGTTGATAGATAGCCTGTCAGCGATACCAGGCCTCTTGCTGACACGCTGTCGTTTGGTGAGTGTTCGGGCTTTGGAGGAAACGAGCAAGTTGGTTGCGGCCTTGGAGGCGGCTTTTGGGGTTGTCGTGTCTTGCGCTGCGCCCGCCCGCGACATGGCGGGCGTTCGCAATGGGTATGAGGAGTTCGAGCGCCTCGGGCTCGATCGCTGGTTGGCAATGCTCGGTGCCTTCAAATTAGCTTCGAGTGCCTGCCTGGTGCTTGATTTCGGTACAGCAGCAACGGCCGATTTTATTGCTGCGGATGGTGAGCACCTGGGAGGCTTCATCTGCCCTGGGATGCCGCTAATGCGTAACCAGTTGCGAACTCATACCCGCAAGATACGTTACGACGATGCCGCCGCCGAGCAGGCATTGGCACGCTTGTCGCCAGGTCGTACCACCGTAGAGGCAGTCGAGCGCGGCTGTACGCTCATGCTGAGAGGGTTCGTGCTGACTCAACTGGAGCTTGCTCGAAGTTACTGGGGGGATGAGTTCACGGTGTTTCTCACAGGCGGGGATGCCGAGCTCGTTTCGGAGGCTGTGCCTCAAGCTCGGCTTGTTCCGGATCTGGTATTTGTTGGTCTGGCGATGGCGTGCCCTTTGTCCTGAGGTGTTTATGCGTTGGCTATTTCTACTTTTACTGGTCCTCAATGCGTTTTACTACATTTGGCATCAGCAAGAGGCGCCGTTACGGGCAAAGGATGTCACTCCTCTGAGTCTCTACAAGGGCTCTCAGCAGGATATCCGCCTGCTGAGTGAGTCCTCCGACGCGGTGCAAAAACGTGACAGGGGCAAGGCCTCTGAGGTGAATACCTGCTTGTACCTGGGTGGCTTTGCGGATCAGCGACAAGCATCAGTGCTTGAGCAGCGCCTCATCAGTCTGGATATAAAGGTCAAGATGCAATTGCTCAATACGTCGGAGGTCTCGGGTTATTGGCTTCGTGTTGCCCCTGAAAGCAGGCGCCTCGCTGACGATCTGCCCTTTGAAAACCTTGCTAAGGAATTCAATGAGTTAAAACATAAAATAATGTTGTGCGAAGGCGTTGCATCTCTCGAATAGTTTGCATAGAATGGCGCCCGCTTCGCAGTGAAGACCTTTACGGTCAACACGGTGAAGCAAAGGTCAACGCAGCTAACCTCATATTTTTAAATGAGAAAATGCTTGACAGAAGGTCGGCGTAATGTAAAATGCCGGCTCGCTTAGGAGGGGTTCCCGAGCGGCCAAAGGGATCAGACTGTAAATCTGACGTCTACGACTTCGAAGGTTCGAATCCTTCCCCCTCCACCATTTTTAGCGTGAGCTGCAAGCTCCGCGGGTATAGTTTAGTGGTAGAACCTCAGCCTTCCAAGCTGATGATGCGGGTTCGATTCCCGCTACCCGCTCCAAGTTTGCAGGTTGTGCAAGGTGTTTCGCTCTTGTAGCTCAGTTGGTAGAGCACACCCTTGGTAAGGGTGAGGTCAGCGGTTCAAATCCGCTCAAGAGCTCCATATAACAAGGCAGATATGAAAATATCTGCCTTTGTTTTAACAGCTGCCTCGGCTTGATGGTGTTGTGCTTGGCTTTGTTGCTGGGTGATTTCAAGTCTCTTGGGGTTGGTTGTTGTAAAGTCTTTTTCAGGCCTGCATAATGGTCGGCCTGATTTTGTTTTAGGTCAGTAGCTCAATTGGCAGAGCGACGGTCTCCAAAACCGTAGGTTGGGGGTTCGATTCCCTCCTGACCTGCCAGATTCACGTGGTGTGTCTGGCTTTCTTTTCACAGGATCTTCATAGATGACTCCTAAGGCTGAAGCTCAAAGCTCTCGTTTCGATCTGGTCAAGTGGCTCGCCGTGGTCGCGTTGGTGGTCGTAGGCGTTGTTGGCAATCAGTACTATTCTGCTTCGCCGATCCTGTACCGTGTGCTCGCATTGCTTGCTCTTGCTGCTGTAGCTGCCTTTGTAGGCCTGCAGACTGCTAAGGGTAAGTCTTTCGCAGTCCTGGTAAAGGAAGCTCGCACCGAAATTCGTAAAGTCGTTTGGCCGACTCGCCAAGAAACTACGCAGACCACCCTGATTGTGGTGGCTGTTGTTCTGGTTATGGCGTTGCTGTTGTGGGGGCTTGATTCCCTGCTCGGCTGGCTTGTTTCCTTGATTGTTGGCTAAGGGTGTCCCGTGGCTAAGCGTTGGTACGTTGTGCATGCTTACTCGGGTTACGAGAAGCATGTTATGCGCTCTTTGCTGGAGCGCGTAAAGCTGGCAGGCATGGAAGATGGCTTCGGCGAAATTCTGGTTCCCACTGAAGAAGTGGTCGAAATGCGGAATGGCCAGAAGCGCAAGAGCGAACGCAAGTTCTTTCCAGGCTACGTGCTGGTTCAAATGGACATGAACGAAGGTACTTGGCACTTAGTCAAAGATACCCCTCGTGTTATGGGTTTTATCGGCGGTACAGCTGATAAGCCTGCTCCAATCACTGACAAAGAGGCGGAAGCAATTCTGCGTCGTGTTGCTGATGGCAGCGACAAGCCCAAGCCGAAGACGTTGTTCGAACCGGGTGAGGTTGTTCGTGTTACAGATGGTCCGTTTGCTGATTTTAACGGCACTGTCGAAGAAGTTAACTACGAAAAGAGCCGGATCCAAGTGGCTGTGCTCATTTTCGGTCGCTCTACTCCGGTAGAGTTGGAGTTCAGTCAGGTCGAGAAGGTCTAGCTGAGCAAGCATCCCAACCCCGCAGCCTTAGGCTGTGGGGTTTTGTCGTCACTGGGATAAACGCGCAAGTAACCGGGGAGCCTTTCGAGGCGTTTGAACCCGTAATTGGAGTGCCTCATGGCCAAGAAGATTACCGCTTACATCAAGCTGCAAGTGAAGGCCGCTCAGGCCAACCCAAGCCCACCCGTCGGTCCAGCTCTGGGTCAGCACGGCGTGAATATCATGGAATTCTGCAAGGCCTTCAACGCCCGTACTCAGGGTCTTGAGCCAGGTCTGCCGACTCCAGTGATCATCACTGTCTACAGCGACCGTAGCTTCACTTTCGAAACCAAGTCGACCCCGGCTTCGGTTCTGCTGAAGAAAGCTGCTGGTCTGACTAGCGGTTCCGCTCGTCCTAACACCGTTAAGGTTGGCACCGTAACTCGTGCTCAGCTGGAAGAAATCGCGAAAACCAAAAACGCGGATCTGACTGCAGCTGATATGGATGCAGCCGTGCGTACCATCGCCGGTTCTGCTCGTAGCATGGGCCTTAACGTGGAGGGTGTGTAATGGCTAAGCTGACCAAGCGCCAAAAGGCTATCGCCGGCAAAATCGAAGCGGGCAAGTCCTACAACTTTGTAGACGCTGCTGCCCTGCTGACCGAGCTGTCGACTGTCAAGTTCAGCGAGTCCGTTGACGTTGCTGTAAACCTGGGTGTTGACCCACGTAAATCCGACCAGGTCGTTCGTAGCGCAACTGTGCTGCCACACGGTACTGGCAAGACTGTACGTGTTGCTGTCTTCACCCAAGGCCCGGCGGCTGAAGCTGCTCTGGCCGCTGGCGCAGACCGCGTTGGCATGGACGACCTGGCTGCCGAAATGAAAGGCGGCGACCTGAACTATGACGTAGTTATTGCCTCCCCGGATGCAATGCGCGTTGTAGGTCAGTTGGGTCAGATCCTGGGCCCACGTGGTCTGATGCCTAACCCTAAAGTCGGCACCGTAACCCCAGACGTAGCTACCGCGGTTAAAAACGCCAAGGCTGGTCAGGTCCGTTATCGCACCGACAAGAACGGCATTATTCACACCTCCGTTGGCAAGGTCGGTTTCGACGCCGTCAAGCTGAAGGAAAACGTTGAAGCCCTGATCGCTGACCTGAAGCGTATCAAGCCAGCTTCCTCGAAAGGTATCTACGTCAAGCGCGTTACCCTGAGCACCACTATGGGCCCAGGTCTGGTCATCGACCAAGGCTCGTTGGACGTATAAGACACAAGTTGGCGCGAGAGATTGCGCCAATTGAAAAAAATTGGGGTCCCTGCCTGGCGGGGGCTATCCAAGACCGTAGGCGACGCAAGTCTTAAACCACAAGCCTACGCAGATGGTGCTCCCGGTTCCTTACCGAATCAGACACCAAAACGACATCCGGCTCCGGCCAGATGAAACGGTAACAAGCAGGAGTTAAACCCGTGGCAATTAATCTCGAAGACAAGAAGGCCATCGTCGCTGAAGTCAACGAGGCTGCCAAAGCTGCTCTGTCCGCTGTCGTGGCTGATGCCCGTGGTGTGACAGTAGGCGCTATGACCGGACTCCGTAAAGAGGCTCGTGAAGCTGGCGTATACGTACGTGTTGTACGTAACACCCTGCTCAAGCGCGCTGTTGCTGACACTGAATACAGTGTTCTCAACGACGTGTTCACTGGCCCGACTCTGATCGCGTTCTCCACAGAACATCCAGGCGCTGCTGCCCGTTTGTTCAAAGAGTTTGCCAAGAGTCAGGATAAGTTCGAGATCAAGGCAGCTGCGTTCGAGGGCAAGTTCCTCGCAGCTAACCAAATCGACGTACTGGCAACACTGCCGACCCGCGACGAAGCCATTTCGCAGCTGATGAGCGTGATTCAAGGCGCTACCAGCAAGCTGGCTCGTACTCTGGCTGCAGTTCGCGAGCAAAAAGAAGCTGCCGCAGCCTAAGGCTGAGCAACTTCTCTCGCGTATTTTTGTTTATTTCGATGGCCTCGTAGGCCGTCCCCCAATTCAGGAAATACAGTAATGTCTATCTCCCAAGAAGATATCCTCAACGCCGTAGCTGAAATGTCGGTTCTGCAGGTTGTTGAGCTGATCAAAGCTTTCGAAGAAAAATTCGGCGTTTCCGCTGCCGCTGCTTCCGCTGGCCCAGCTGCTGCTGCTGCCGTTGTTGAAGAGCAAACCGAATTCAACGTCATGCTGACCGAAGCTGGCGAGAAGAAAGTAAACGTGATCAAGGCAGTACGTGAACTGACCGGTCTGGGCCTGAAAGAAGCCAAGGCTGTAGTTGACGGCGCTCCTGCCCTGGTTCTGGAAGCTGTTGCCAAAGACGCAGCTGACAAAGCCAAAGCAGCACTGGAAGAAGCAGGCGCTAAAGTCGAGCTGAAGTAAGCATCGACCTTGCGTCTCCAGCCCAAGCGTTAAGCTGAAGGCTGATGGCTGGTGGCTCTTGCCACCGGCCTTTTTCCGTTCTTGGCTGTCGACTCGGTCGCCGCCATTAACGCGCTGTAGCCACCCGATGCGGTGGTGCAAACCATGGGGTTTGCAAGATTTTCTGGCTGCTCCCGTCGGAGGGGCCAAACAAGCAGGTGACCAAGCTGGGGAACGCTGATGGCTTACTCATATACTGAGAAAAAACGTATCCGCAAGGACTTTAGCAAGTTGCCGGACGTCATGGATGTCCCGTACCTTCTGGCTATCCAGCTGGATTCGTATCGTGAATTCTTGCAGGCGGGAGCGACCAAAGATCAGTTCCGCGACGTGGGCCTGCATGCGGCCTTCAAATCCGTTTTCCCGATCATCAGCTACTCCGGCAATGCTGCGCTGGAGTACGTCGGTTATCGCCTGGGCGAACCGGCATTTGATGTCAAAGAATGCGTGTTGCGCGGTGTTACTTACGCCGTACCTTTGCGGGTAAAAGTGCGCCTGATCATTTTCGACAAAGAATCGTCGAACAAAGCGATCAAGGACATCAAAGAGCAAGAAGTCTACATGGGCGAAATCCCATTGATGACAGAGAACGGTACCTTCGTTATCAACGGTACCGAGCGTGTGATCGTTTCCCAGCTGCACCGTTCCCCGGGCGTGTTCTTCGACCACGACCGCGGCAAGACGCACAGCTCCGGCAAGCTCCTGTACTCCGCGCGGATCATTCCGTACCGTGGCTCGTGGTTGGACTTCGAGTTCGACCCGAAAGACTGCGTGTTCGTACGTATCGACCGTCGTCGCAAGCTGCCGGCCTCGGTACTGCTGCGCGCGCTCGGCTATACCACCGAGCAGGTGCTGGACGCCTTCTACACCACCAACGTATTCAGCCTGAAGGATGAAACCCTCAAGCTGGAGCTGATTGCTTCGCGTCTGCGTGGTGAAATTGCCGTCCTGGACATCCAGGATGAAAAAGGCAAGGTCATTGTTGAAGCTGGCCGTCGTATTACTGCACGCCACATCAACCAGATCGAAAAAGCCGGTATCAAAGAGCTGGAAGTACCTCTGGACTACGTCCTGGGTCGTACTACCGCCAAGGTCATCGTTCACCCGGCAACAGGCGAAATCCTGGCCGAGTGCAACACCGAGCTGAACACCGAGATCCTGGCCAAGATCGCCAAGGCCCAGGTTGTTCGCATCGAGACCCTGTACACCAACGATATCGACTGTGGTCCGTTCATCTCCGACACACTGAAGATCGACTCCACCAGCAACCAATTGGAAGCGCTGGTCGAGATCTATCGCATGATGCGTCCTGGTGAGCCACCAACCAAAGACGCTGCCGAGACCCTGTTCAACAACCTGTTCTTCAGTCCTGAGCGCTATGACCTGTCTGCGGTCGGCCGGATGAAGTTCAACCGTCGTATCGGTCGTACCGAGATCGAAGGTTCGGGCGTGCTGTGCAAGGAAGACATCGTCGCGGTACTGAAGACCCTGGTCGACATCCGTAACGGTAAAGGCATCGTCGATGACATCGACCACCTGGGTAACCGTCGTGTTCGCTGCGTAGGCGAGATGGCCGAGAACCAGTTCCGCGTTGGCCTGGTACGTGTTGAGCGTGCGGTCAAAGAGCGTCTGTCGATGGCAGAAAGCGAAGGCCTGATGCCGCAAGACCTGATCAACGCCAAGCCGGTGGCTGCGGCGGTGAAAGAGTTCTTCGGTTCCAGCCAGCTTTCCCAGTTCATGGACCAGAACAACCCGCTCTCCGAGATCACCCACAAGCGCCGTGTATCCGCACTGGGCCCGGGCGGTCTGACCCGTGAGCGTGCAGGCTTTGAAGTTCGTGACGTACACCCGACGCACTATGGTCGTGTTTGCCCGATCGAAACGCCGGAAGGTCCGAACATCGGTCTGATCAACTCCCTGGCCGCTTATGCGCGCACCAACCAGTACGGCTTCCTCGAGAGCCCGTACCGCGTGGTGAAAGACGCACTGGTCACCGACGAGATCGTGTTTCTGTCCGCCATCGAAGAAGCTGATCACGTGATCGCTCAGGCCTCGGCCACGATGAACGACAAGAAAGTCCTGGTCGACGAGCTGGTAGCTGTTCGTCACTTGAACGAGTTCACCGTCAAGGCGCCGGAAGACGTGACCTTGATGGACGTTTCGCCGAAGCAGGTAGTTTCGGTTGCAGCGTCGCTGATCCCGTTCCTGGAACACGATGACGCCAACCGTGCGTTGATGGGTTCCAACATGCAGCGTCAAGCTGTACCGACCCTGCGTGCTGACAAGCCGCTGGTAGGTACCGGCATGGAGCGTAACGTAGCCCGTGACTCCGGCGTTTGCGTCGTGGCTCGTCGTGGCGGCGTGATCGACTCCGTTGATGCCAGCCGTATCGTGGTTCGTGTTGCCGATGACGAAGTTGAAACTGGCGAAGCCGGTGTCGACATCTACAACCTGACCAAATACACCCGCTCGAACCAGAACACCTGCATCAACCAGCGTCCGCTGGTGAGCAAGGGTGATCGCGTTCAGCGTAGCGACATCATGGCCGACGGCCCGTCCACCGACATGGGTGAACTGGCTCTGGGTCAGAACATGCGCATCGCGTTCATGGCATGGAACGGCTTCAACTTCGAAGACTCCATCTGCCTGTCCGAGCGTGTTGTTCAAGAAGACCGCTTCACCACGATCCATATTCAGGAACTGACCTGTGTGGCGCGTGACACCAAGCTTGGCCCAGAGGAAATCACTGCAGACATCCCGAACGTGGGTGAAGCTGCACTGAACAAGCTGGACGAAGCCGGTATCGTTTACGTAGGTGCTGAAGTAGGCGCGGGCGACATCCTGGTCGGTAAGGTCACTCCGAAAGGCGAGACCCAACTGACTCCGGAAGAAAAACTGCTGCGTGCCATCTTCGGTGAAAAAGCCAGCGACGTTAAAGACACCTCCCTGCGCGTGCCGACTGGCACCAAAGGTACTGTCATCGACGTACAGGTCTTCACCCGTGACGGCGTTGAGCGTGATGCTCGTGCACTGTCCATCGAGAAGACCCAGCTCGACGAGATCCGCAAGGACCTGAACGAAGAGTTCCGTATCGTTGAAGGCGCGACCTTCGAACGTCTGCGTTCCGCTCTGGTAGGCCACAAGGCTGAAGGTGGCGCAGGTCTGAAGAAGGGTCAGGACATCACCGACGAAATCCTCGACGGTCTTGAGCACGGCCAGTGGTTCAAACTGCGCATGGCTGAAGATGCTCTGAACGAGCAGCTCGAGAAGGCCCAGGCCTACATCGTCGATCGCCGCCGTCTGCTGGACGACAAGTTCGAAGACAAGAAGCGCAAACTGCAGCAGGGCGATGACCTGGCTCCAGGCGTGCTGAAAATCGTCAAGGTTTACCTGGCAATCCGTCGTCGCATCCAGCCGGGCGACAAGATGGCCGGTCGTCACGGTAACAAGGGTGTGGTCTCCGTGATCATGCCGGTTGAAGACATGCCGCACGATGCCAATGGCACCCCGGTCGACGTCGTCCTCAACCCGTTGGGCGTACCTTCGCGTATGAACGTTGGTCAGATCCTTGAAACCCACCTGGGCCTCGCGGCCAAAGGTCTGGGCGAGAAGATCAACCGTATGATCGAAGAGCAGCGCAAGGTCGCAGACCTGCGCAAGTTCCTGCACGAGATCTACAACGAGATCGGCGGTCGCAACGAAGAGCTGGACACCTTCTCCGACCAGGAAATCCTGGATCTGGCGAAGAACCTGCGCGGCGGCGTTCCAATGGCTACCCCGGTGTTCGACGGTGCCAAGGAAAGCGAAATCAAGGCCATGTTGAAACTGGCAGACCTGCCAGAAAGCGGCCAGATGCAGCTGTTCGACGGCCGTACCGGCAACAAGTTCGAGCGCCCGGTTACTGTTGGCTACATGTACATGCTGAAGCTGAACCACTTGGTAGACGACAAGATGCACGCTCGTTCTACCGGTTCGTACAGCCTGGTTACCCAGCAGCCGCTGGGTGGTAAGGCTCAGTTCGGTGGTCAGCGTTTCGGGGAGATGGAGGTCTGGGCACTGGAAGCATACGGTGCTGCTTACACTCTGCAAGAAATGCTCACAGTGAAGTCGGACGATGTGAACGGTCGGACCAAGATGTACAAAAACATCGTGGACGGCGATCACCGTATGGAGCCGGGCATGCCCGAGTCCTTCAACGTGTTGATCAAAGAAATTCGTTCCCTCGGCATCGATATCGATCTGGAAACCGAATAACACGTGACGCGAATCGAGAGCGGGGCTGCTTAGCCCGCTCTCTGCTCCGCCAGGAGGAAAGGCCTTGAAAGACCTACTGAATTTGCTGAAAAACCAGGGTCAAGTCGAAGAGTTCGACGCCATCCGTATTGGGTTGGCATCGCCTGAGATGATCCGTTCGTGGTCGTTCGGTGAAGTTAAAAAACCGGAAACCATAAACTACCGTACGTTCAAACCTGAGCGTGACGGCCTGTTCTGCGCCAAGATTTTTGGCCCGGTAAAGGATTACGAGTGCCTGTGCGGTAAGTACAAGCGCTTGAAACACCGTGGTGTGATCTGCGAGAAGTGCGGCGTTGAAGTTGCACTGGCCAAGGTTCGTCGTGAGCGCATGGCGCACATCGAACTGGCTTCGCCGGTTGCCCACATCTGGTTCCTGAAATCGCTGCCGTCCCGTATCGGCTTGCTGATGGACATGACCCTGCGTGATATCGAACGCGTTCTCTACTTCGAGAGCTATGTCGTTATCGATCCAGGCATGACTACCCTTGAAAAAGGTCAGCTGCTGAACGACGAGCAGTACTTCGAAGCGCTGGAAGAGTTCGGCGACGATTTCGATGCCCGCATGGGTGCCGAAGCTGTCCGCGAACTGCTGCACGCTATCGATCTGGAGCACGAGATTGGCCGTCTGCGCGAAGAAATTCCGCAAACCAACTCCGAAACCAAGATCAAGAAACTGTCCAAACGTCTGAAGTTGATGGAAGCCTTCCAGGGTTCCGGCAACTTGCCAGAGTGGATGGTGCTGACCGTTTTGCCGGTTCTGCCGCCAGACTTGCGTCCGCTGGTACCGTTGGATGGTGGTCGTTTCGCGACCTCCGACCTCAACGACCTGTACCGCCGCGTGATCAACCGTAACAACCGCTTGAAGCGCCTGCTCGATCTGTCTGCTCCGGACATCATCGTGCGCAACGAAAAGCGTATGTTGCAAGAAGCGGTCGACGCCTTGCTCGACAACGGTCGTCGTGGCCGCGCTATCACCGGTTCGAACAAGCGTCCTCTGAAATCCCTGGCTGACATGATCAAGGGTAAGCAAGGTCGTTTCCGTCAGAACTTGCTCGGTAAGCGTGTTGACTACTCCGGTCGTTCGGTAATTACCGTAGGCCCGACCCTGCGTCTGCACCAGTGCGGTCTGCCTAAGAAGATGGCGCTGGAGCTGTTCAAACCGTTCATTTTCGGCAAGCTGGAAATGCGCGGTCTCGCGACCACCATCAAAGCGGCCAAGAAAATGGTCGAGCGCGAACTGCCAGAGGTTTGGGACGTTCTCGCTGAAGTGATTCGCGAACACCCGGTTCTCCTCAACCGTGCACCGACCCTTCACCGTCTGGGTATCCAGGCGTTTGAACCGGTACTGATCGAAGGTAAGGCTATCCAGCTGCACCCTCTGGTCTGTGCTGCGTACAACGCCGACTTCGACGGCGACCAAATGGCCGTGCACGTACCGCTGACACTGGAAGCCCAGTTGGAAGCGCGTGCGTTGATGATGTCGACCAACAACATCCTGTCGCCAGCCAACGGTGAGCCAATCATCGTTCCGTCGCAGGACGTTGTATTGGGTCTGTACTACATGACCCGTGAAGCGATCAACGCCAAGGGCGAAGGTCGTGTGTTTGCTGACCTGCAAGAAGTTGACCGTGTGTTCCGTGCCGGCGAAGCCGCACTGCACGCCAAGGTCAAAGTGCGGATCAACGAAACCGTCAATGACCGTGATGGTGGCAGCGTGACCAACACCCGTATCGTCGACACCACTGTCGGCCGTGCGCTGTTGTATCAAGTTGTGCCAAAAGGTCTGTCGTACGACGTCGTCAACCTGCCGATGAAGAAAAAGGCGATCTCCAAGCTGATCAACCAGTGCTACCGCGTGGTTGGTCTGAAAGAGACCGTGATCTTCGCTGACCAGTTGATGTACACCGGTTTTGCTTACTCGACCATTTCCGGCGTTTCCATCGGTGTTAACGACTTCGTTATCCCGGATGAAAAAGCCCGCATCATCGGTGCTGCCACCGACGAAGTGAAAGAGATCGAAAGCCAGTACGCCTCCGGCCTGGTAACCCAGGGCGAGAAGTACAACAAGGTAATCGACCTTTGGTCGAAGGCGAACGACGAAGTTTCCAAGGCGATGATGGCCAACCTCTCGAAAGAGAAAGTCATCGACCGTCACGGCGACGAAGTTGACCAAGAGTCCTTCAACTCGATGTACATGATGGCCGACTCGGGCGCACGGGGTTCTGCTGCGCAGATCCGTCAGCTCGCCGGTATGCGTGGCCTGATGGCCAAGCCGGACGGTTCCATCATCGAAACGCCGATTACTGCGAACTTCCGTGAAGGTTTGAGCGTACTCCAGTACTTCATCTCCACTCACGGTGCTCGTAAGGGTCTTGCGGATACCGCGTTGAAAACCGCTAACTCCGGTTACCTGACTCGTCGTCTGGTAGACGTTGCACAAGATCTGGTTGTAACCGAGATCGATTGCGGCACCGAGCATGGCCTGCTGATGACGCCGCACATTGAAGGCGGTGACGTTGTAGAGCCGCTGGGTGAGCGCGTATTGGGTCGTGTTATTGCCCGTGACGTATTCAAGCCGGGTACCGAGGAAGTTATCGTTCCTGCTGGCACCCTGGTAGACGAAAAGTGGGTCGAGTTCATCGAACTCAACAGCATCGACGAAGTGATCGTTCGCTCGCCGATCAGCTGCGAAACCCGCTACGGCATTTGCGCCAAGTGCTACGGCCGTGACTTGGCTCGTGGTCACCAGGTGAACATCGGTGAAGCGGTCGGCGTTATTGCTGCCCAGTCCATCGGTGAGCCGGGTACCCAGCTGACCATGCGTACGTTCCACATCGGTGGTGCGGCAAGCCGGACTTCTGCAGCCGACAGCGTTCAGGTGAAGAATGGCGGTACCGTCCGTCTGCACAACCTGAAGCACGTTGAGCGAGTGGATGGCCACCTGGTTGCTGTGTCCCGTTCCGGTGAGCTGGCAATCGCTGATGACTACGGTCGTGAGCGTGAGCGTTATAAGCTGCCGTACGGTGCTGTGATTTCGGTTAAAGAAGGTGACAAGGTCGACGCTGGCGCAATCGTGGCCAAGTGGGATCCGCACACTCACCCGATCGTTACCGAAATGAAAGGTACCGTGACCTACGTGGGCATGGAAGAAGGCATCACGATCAAGCGTCAGACTGACGAATTGACCGGTATGACCAACATTGAAGTACTCGACGCTAAAGATCGTCCAGCTGCCGGTAAAGACATCCGTCCAGCCGTGAAGATGGTTGATGACAACGGCAAGGATCTGTTGCTGCCAGGCACTGACGTTATCGCTCAGTACTTCCTGCCAGCCAACGCCCTGGTCGGTGTAGCGGATGGTGCGAAGATCGCGATCGGTGATGTTATCGCGCGTATCCCGCAAGAAACTTCGAAGACCCGTGACATCACCGGTGGTCTGCCGCGTGTTGCCGACTTGTTCGAAGCGCGCCGTCCGAAAGAAGCGTCGATTCTGGCTGAAGTCAGCGGCACCATCGCGTTCGGTAAAGAGACCAAGGGCAAGCGCCGTCTGGTCATTACCCCGAACGACGGTAGTGATCCGTATGAAGAGCTGATTCCGAAGTGGCGTCACCTGAACGTGTTCGAAGGCGAACAGGTAAACCGCGGCGAAGTTATCTCCGACGGTCCGAGCGATCCACACGACATCCTGCGTCTGCTGGGTGTGAGTGCGCTGGCCAAGTACATCGTCAACGAGATCCAGGACGTTTACCGCCTGCAAGGCGTGAAGATCAACGACAAGCACATCGAGACCATTCTGCGTCAGATGCTGCGTAAAGTTGAAATCGCTGAATCCGGCGATTCCAGTTTCATCAAGGGCGACCAGATGGAACTGACTCACGTACTGGTGGAAAACGAGCGCCTGACGAACGAAGACAAATTCGTGTCCAAGTTCACTCGCGTGCTGCTGGGTATCACCAAGGCGTCGTTGTCGACCGAGTCGTTCATCTCGGCGGCCTCCTTCCAGGAGACCACTCGCGTACTGACCGAAGCAGCGGTAACCGGCAAGCGCGATTACCTGCGCGGCCTGAAAGAAAACGTGGTTGTGGGTCGTCTGATCCCGGCCGGTACCGGTTTGGCTTACCACAGCGAGCGTAAGCGTCGCCGTGATGCTGACAAGCCGTTGCGCGTAAGCGCCAGTGAAGTGGAAGCTGCACTGACCGAAGCGCTGAACTCTAGCGGTAACTGAGTTCTGCGATAAATAAGTCCGGGCCCTGGCAGCCCCATTCGTCGGATCGAGGCAATTTTGCCCCGGTTCGATGAGAGGGGAGGTCGGGGCCTTGCCTTGACTGGGGGCAAGATCCTCTTTAGACTCTTGTACCCCTAAATTTGGCGGGAATTCGTTCCTGCCATTTTGCTTTTCTTGCAAGACAATAGCGTCGCAAGACAACAGTGGAGCTAGTAGATGGCAACTATCAACCAGCTGGTACGTCAGCCGCGTAAGCGTATCGTCGAGAAATCCGACGTACCTGCGCTGCAGAACTGCCCGCAACGTCGTGGCGTATGCACTCGCGTGTATACCACTACGCCGAAAAAACCTAACTCGGCACTGCGTAAAGTATGCCGTGTGCGCCTGACCAACGGTTTCGAGGTTTCCTCGTACATCGGTGGTGAAGGTCACAACCTGCAAGAGCACAGCGTGGTACTGATCCGCGGCGGTCGTGTAAAAGACTTGCCAGGTGTTCGTTACCACACCGTACGCGGCTCCTTGGATACTTCCGGCGTTAAAGGTCGTAACCAGGGTCGTTCGAAGTACGGTACCAAGAAGCCTAAGTAGTAGCGGCTTTTTGTAACACTGAATCATCTAATTTTCTGAGTCGATAAGAGTAAGGTCGGAGGCGTCCCGAAAGGGCACCGATTCCGAGCGAACCTGAAGACCGTTTGAGGGCTTATCCATGCCAAGAAGACGCGTAGCAGCCAAGCGCGAAGTGCTTGACGATCCAAAATACGGAAGCCAAATCCTGGCGAAGTTCATGAACCACGTGATGGAAAGCGGCAAGAAAGCCGTTGCCGAGCGTATCGTTTATGGCGCGCTGGAAAAGGTTAAAGAACGCAAGAACAGCGACCCCCTGGAAATCTTCGAGAAAGCTCTCGACGCCATCGCTCCGCTGGTCGAAGTGAAGTCGCGCCGTGTAGGCGGTGCTACTTACCAGGTTCCGGTTGAAGTTCGCCCGTCCCGTCGTAACGCTCTGGCAATGCGCTGGTTGGTAGACTTCGCCCGTAAGCGCGGCGAGAAGTCTATGGCTCTGCGTTTGGCTGGCGAACTGTTGGACGCTGCTGAAGGTAAAGGTGCTGCTGTTAAGAAGCGTGAAGACGTGCACCGTATGGCTGAAGCTAACAAAGCTTTCTCGCACTACCGCTTCTAATTTTAGCTTCACTAATTTTGCGAGGGCTTTATGGCTCGTACTACTCCGATTAGCCGCTACCGTAACATCGGTATCGTTGCTCACGTGGATGCTGGTAAAACCACCACCACCGAGCGCGTACTGTTTTACACCGGCAAAAGTCACAAAATGGGCGAGGTGCATGACGGCGCCGCGACCACAGACTGGATGGTTCAGGAGCAGGAGCGTGGTATTACCATTACTTCTGCTGCTATTACCGCCTTCTGGAAAGGTTCCGAGAAGCAGTACAAAGACGAGCATCGCTTCAACGTAATCGATACCCCGGGCCACGTAGACTTCACCATTGAAGTAGAGCGTTCCCTGCGCGTACTCGACGGCGCTGTCGTTGTGTTCTGCGGTACCTCGGGTGTTGAGCCTCAGTCGGAAACCGTATGGCGTCAAGCCAACAAGTACGGCGTTCCACGTCTTGTTTACGTAAACAAGATGGACCGTGCTGGCGCCAACTTCCTGCGCGTGATCGGTCAGATCAAGCAGCGTCTGGGTCACACTCCGGTGCCAATCCAATTGGCCATCGGCTCCGAAGACAACTTCCAGGGTCAGATCGATCTGATCAACATGGAAGCGGTCTACTGGAATGACGCTGACAAAGGTATGGTTCCTGTTCGCAAGCCAATCCCTGCCGAGCTTCAAGAGCTGGCTGACGAGTGGCGCAACAACATGGTTGAGGCTGCTGCCGAAGCCAGCGAAGAGCTGATGAACAAGTACCTCGAGGGTGAAGAACTCACCAACGTGGAAATCAAGGCCGCTCTGCGTCAGCGCACTATCGCTGGCGAAATCGTCCTGGCTGTTTGTGGTTCCTCGTTCAAGAACAAGGGTGTTCCCCTGGTTCTCGACGCCGTTATCGACTTCCTGCCTGCTCCAACCGACATTCCTGCTATCAAGGGTTCCAACCCTGATAACGAGGAAGAAGAGATGGAGCGTCACGCAAGTGATGACGAGCCGTTCTCGGCGTTGGCGTTCAAGATCGCTACCGACCCATTCGTGGGTACTTTGACCTTCGTCCGCGTTTACTCGGGCGTGTTGGCATCCGGCGACGGCGTGATCAACTCGGTTAAAGGCAAGAAAGAGCGTGTGGGTCGTATGGTGCAAATGCACGCAAACGCCCGTGAAGAGATCAAGGAAGTACGCGCTGGTGACATCGCGGCCCTGATCGGCATGAAGGACGTCACCACTGGTGAAACCTTGTGCGACGCTGCCAAGCCAATCATCCTGGTTCGCATGGACTTCCCGGAGCCGGTTATCTCGGTTGCCGTTGAGCCTAAGACCAAGGATGACCAGGAAAAAATGGGTATCGCTCTGGGCAAGCTTGCTCAGGAAGATCCATCTTTCCGCGTTAAAACTGATGAAGAGACTGGTCAGACGATCATCTCCGGCATGGGCGAGTTGCACCTGGACATCCTGGTTGACCGGATGCGCCGTGAGTTCAACGTCGAAGCCAACATCGGTAAGCCTCAGGTTTCCTATCGTGAGCGCATCACGAAGAATTGTGAAATCGAAGGCAAGTTCGTTCGTCAGTCCGGCGGTCGTGGTCAGTTCGGTCACTGCTGGATCCGTTTTGCTCCTGCTGACGAAGGTCAGGAAGGTCTGCAATTCGTGAACGAAGTAGTTGGTGGTGTGGTTCCTAAGGAATACATCCCGGCTATCCAGAAGGGCATCGAAGAGCAGATGAAGAACGGTGTTGTTGCCGGCTATCCGCTGATCGGCCTGAAAGCAACCGTTTTTGACGGTTCTTACCACGACGTCGACTCCAACGAGATGGCGTTTAAGGTGGCTGCCTCCATGGCTACCAAGCAACTGGCCCAGAAGGGCGGTGGTGAGTTGCTTGAGCCGATCATGGCGGTAGAAGTTGTTACACCTGAAGACTATATGGGTGATGTCATGGGCGACCTTAACCGTCGTCGCGGCATGATCTTGGGTATGGAAGACACGGTTTCCGGCAAAGTGATTCGCGCCGAGGTTCCGTTGGGTGAGATGTTCGGTTATGCGACCGACGTTCGCTCCATGTCCCAGGGTCGCGCAAGCTACTCTATGGAATTCAAAAAATACAACACAGCTCCGGCGCACATCGCTGAAACTGTATCCAAAAAACAAGGCTGATTCAGTCCTTTAGGCAAGGAGTTAATTGTCGTGGCTAAAGAAAAATTTGATCGTTCCCTACCGCACGTAAACGTTGGCACCATCGGCCACGTTGACCACGGTAAAACCACTCTGACCGCTGCTCTGACTCGCGTCTGCTCCGAAGTTTTCGGTTCGGCTCGTGTTGACTTCGACAAGATCGACAGCGCACCAGAAGAAAAAGCTCGTGGTATCACCATCAATACCGCTCACGTTGAGTACAACTCGACTATTCGTCACTACGCTCACGTTGACTGCCCAGGTCACGCTGACTACGTGAAGAACATGATCACTGGTGCTGCCCAGATGGACGGCGCGATCCTGGTTTGCTCGGCCGCTGATGGTCCGATGCCACAAACCCGTGAGCACATCCTGCTGTCCCGTCAGGTAGGCGTTCCGTACATCGTGGTTTTCCTGAACAAGGCTGACCTGGTAGACGACGCTGAGCTGCTGGAACTGGTTGAGATGGAAGTGCGCGATCTGCTGAGCACTTACGACTTCCCAGGTGACGACACTCCGATCATCATCGGTTCTGCTCGTATGGCTCTGGAAGGTAACGACGAAAACGAAATGGGCACCACTGCCGTTCGTAAACTGGTTGAAACCCTGGACAGCTACATCCCAGAACCAGTTCGTCTGACCGACAAGCCGTTCCTGATGCCAATCGAAGACGTATTCTCGATCTCCGGTCGCGGTACTGTTGTGACTGGTCGTATCGAGCGCGGTATCGTTCGCGTTCAGGATCCACTGGAAATCGTTGGTCTGCGTGACACCACCGTCACCACCTGCACTGGTGTTGAAATGTTCCGTAAGCTGCTCGACGAAGGTCGTGCTGGCGAGAACTGCGGCGTTCTGCTGCGTGGTACCAAGCGTGACGACGTTGAGCGTGGCCAGGTTCTGGTTAAGCCGGGTTCGGTTAAGCCGCACACCAAGTTCACCGCAGAAGTTTACGTTCTGAGCAAGGAAGAAGGCGGTCGTCACACTCCGTTCTTCAAAGGCTACCGTCCACAGTTCTACTTCCGTACTACTGACGTGACCGGTAACTGCGAACTGCCAGAAGGCGTTGAAATGGTAATGCCAGGCGATAACATTCAAATGACTGTTACCCTGATCAAAACCATCGCAATGGAAGACGGTCTGCGCTTCGCTATCCGTGAAGGCGGCCGTACCGTTGGTGCTGGCGTTGTAGCTAAAATCATCGAGTAATTATCTCTTCTGAGATAGCTCCGATGTTTTGAGAAAGCCCCCGCTCAGCGGGGGCTTTTTTATTGGGTTGACACCTATCTGGGGCGTCTATAGAATTGCGCCTCCTTTTAACGGGCGCATTGCGCCCGGTGGGAATAGCAGCCGGAGTCTGAAATCCAATGCAAAATCAGCAAATCCGTATCAGGTTGAAGGCTTTTGACCATCGCCTGATCGACCAATCCACCCAGGAAATCGTGGAAACCGCGAAACGTACTGGTGCTCAAGTGCGTGGTCCAATTCCACTGCCTACCCGTAAAGAGCGGTTCACCGTTCTGGTCTCCCCGCACGTCAACAAAGACGCGCGTGACCAGTACGAGATCCGTACTCATAAGCGCGTACTGGACATCGTCCAGCCAACGGATAAAACCGTTGATGCACTTATGAAGCTCGATCTGGCGGCCGGTGTGGAAGTACAGATCAGCCTCGGCTAAGACTCGGGTCTTAGTCGTGTAACGCTCTGAAATGGGCGGCCATAGCGGGTGAAAGCCCCGTACACTCATGAGGTTTACAACATGACTATTGGTGTAGTCGGTCGTAAATGCGGTATGACCCGTATTTTCACCGAAGAAGGTGTCTCCATTCCGGTCACGGTCATTGAGATCGAGCCGAATCGCGTCACCCAGTTCAAAACTGAAGAAACCGATGGCTATCGTGCAGTGCAAGTCACTGTCGGCGAGCGTCGTGCTTCGCGCGTGACTGCTGCTCAAGCAGGTCACTTCGCTAAAGCAAACGTTGCAGCTGGTCGCACTGTCATGGAGTTCCGTCTCGAAGACGGCGACTACCAGGCTGGCGATCTGATCAACGCTGAAATCTTCGCTGCTGGTCAACTGGTTGATGTAACCGGTCAGTCCAAAGGTAAAGGCTTCCAGGGTACGATCAAGCGTTGGAATTTCCGTGGCCAAGACAACACTCACGGTAACTCCGTTTCCCACCGCGTCCCGGGCTCTATTGGCCAGTGCCAGACTCCTGGTCGTGTATTCAAGGGCAAGAAAATGTCCGGTCATATGGGCGCTGAGCGCGTGACCGTGCAGTCCCTCGAAGTAGTGCGCGTCGACGCTGAACGCAATCTGTTGTTGGTCAAGGGTGCTGTTCCTGGCGCTACTGGCGGCAACCTGGTTGTACGTCCAGCGGCCAAGGCTCGCGGTTAAGGGGAAGCTGACATGCAATTAAACGTAAATGACGCTCAAGCGATCGAAGTTTCCGAACTGACGTTTGGCGGCGAGTTCAACGAGACGCTGGTTCACCAAGCAGTCGTGGCCTACATGGCCGGCGGCCGTCAAGGTAGCAAGCAGCAAAAGACCCGTTCCGACGTTCGTGGTGGCGGTAAGCGCCCTTGGCGTCAGAAAGGTACTGGCCGTGCTCGTGCTGGTACTATCCGTAGCCCAATCTGGCGCGGCGGCGGTACCACTTTCGCAGCTCGTCCTCAGGATCACTCGCAGAAGCTCAACAAGAAGATGTACCGCGCAGCTCTGCGCTCCATCCTTGCTGAACTCGTGCGTACCGACCGTCTGGTCGTGGTTCAGGACTTCGCTGTTGAAAGCCCGAAAACCAAAGACCTGCTGGGCAAACTGAACAACATGAGCCTGACCGACGTTTTGATCGTGTCGGAAGCTGTTGATCAGAACCTGTACCTGGCTGCTCGCAACCTGCCACACGTTGATGTACGTGACGTGCAAGGTTCCGATCCAGTTAGTCTGATCGCATACGACAAGGTGTTGATCACCGTGTCGGCCGTGAAGAAATTCGAGGAGCTGCTGGGATGAACCAGGAACGCGTATTTAAAGTTCTGCTTGGCCCGCACGTTTCCGAAAAGGCTACGGTTCTGGCTGACAAGAAAGGCCAGTTCGTTTTCAAGGTTGCAACTGACGCAACCAAGCTGGAAATCAAGAAGGCCGTCGAAAGCCTGTTCAGCGTGAAAGTTGAGCGTGTTACTACCCTGAATGTTCTGGGTAAGAGCAAGCGCACTGCTCGCGGTCTGGGCAAGCGTAATGACTGGAAGAAGGCAGTTATCTCCCTTCAGCCAGGCCAAGATCTCGATTTCAGCAGCAGTGCTGAGTAAGGAAGGGGTGCATCATGGCAATCGTTAAATGCAAACCGACTTCCCCTGGCCGCCGTTTTGTGGTCAAGGTGGTCAACCAGGAGCTGCATAAAGGCGCTCCTCACGCACCGCTGCTCGAGAAGAAATCGAAGTCTGGTGGTCGTAACAACAATGGTCGTATTACCACTCGTCACATCGGTGGTGGCCATAAGCAGCATTATCGTCTGGTCGACTTCCGTCGCAACGACAAAGATGGCATCGCTGCCACTGTCGAGCGTATCGAATACGATCCAAACCGTACTGCTCACATCGCTCTGCTGCTGTACGCAGATGGCGAGCGTCGCTACATCATCGCCCCTAAAGGCGTGAGCGCTGGCGACCAGCTGATCGCAGGTGCTTTGGCACCGATCAAGCCGGGCAACGCTCTGCAACTGCGTAACATTCCAGTTGGTAGCACCGTACACGGCATCGAATTGAAGCCAGGTAAAGGCGCACAGATCGCTCGTTCCGCTGGTGCTTCGGCTCAGCTGATCGCTCGTGAAGGTGTCTACGTGACCCTGCGTCTGCGTTCTGGTGAGATGCGTAAAGTGCTGGCTGAGTGCCGCGCGACCCTGGGCGAAGTCTCGAACTCCGAGCACAGCCTGCGTTCGCTGGGTAAAGCTGGTGCCAAACGCTGGCGTGGCGTTCGCCCAACCGTTCGTGGTGTTGCCATGAACCCGGTTGACCACCCACACGGTGGTGGTGAAGGTCGTACCTCTGGTGGTCGTCATCCGGTATCGCCATGGGGCTTCCCGACTAAGGGCGCGAAGACTCGTGGTAATAAGCGTACCGACAAAATGATCGTCCGTCGTCGCAAGTAAATAGAGGGATACGACAGTGCCACGTTCTCTGAAAAAAGGTCCTTTTATTGATCTTCACCTACTGAAGAAGATCGAAGTGGCGGCGGAAAAGAACGATCGCAAACCAGTTAAGACCTGGTCGCGTCGTTCGATGATCCTGCCACAAATGGTCGGTCTGACCATCGCAGTACACAACGGTCGTCAACACGTCCCAGTTCTCGTTAACGAAGACATGGTCGGCCACAAACTGGGCGAGTTTGCCGGTACCCGCACTTATCGTGGGCACGTGGCAGACAAGAAAGCCAAGCGTTAAGGGGTAAGGAAATGGAAGTAGCCGCTAAGTTGTCGGGCGCTCGAATCTCCGCCCAGAAAGCCCGCTTGGTCGCCGACCAGATCCGCGGGAAGAAGGTGGGCGAAGCGCTCAACCTGTTGGCTTTCAGCAGTAAGAAAGCCGCCGAGATCATGAAGAAAGTGCTGGAGTCGGCCGTAGCCAACGCCGAGCATAACGAAGGCGCAGACGTTGATGACCTGAAGGTCAGCACCGTTTTCGTCAACGAAGGGCGTTCGCTGAAGCGCATCATGCCACGTGCCAAAGGCCGTGCTGATCGCATCGTCAAGCGGTCTTGCCATATCACTGTCAAGGTTGCTGACAAGTAACGGAGTCGAAGAGATGGGTCAGAAAGTACATCCCATTGGCATTCGCCTGGGAATCGTCAAGGAGCACACCTCCGTCTGGTACGCAGACGGTCGGACTTATGCGGACTACTTGTTCGCTGATCTGAAGGTGCGTGAGTATCTCCAAGACAAACTAAAAAGCGCGTCCGTAAGCCGTATCGATATCCATCGTCCGGCCCAAACTGCACGTATCACCATCCACACCGCTCGTCCAGGTATCGTTATCGGGAAGAAAGGTGAAGATGTTGAGAAACTGCGTCAGGACCTGACCAAGCAAATGGGTGTGCCTGTGCACATCAATATCGAAGAGATCCGCAAGCCGGAGCTCGACGGTATGCTGGTTGCGCAGAGCGTAGCTCAGCAGCTGGAGCGTCGCGTAATGTTCCGTCGCGCTATGAAGCGTGCCGTACAGAACGCCATGCGCATTGGTGCCAAAGGCATCAAAATCCAAGTGAGCGGTCGTCTCGGCGGTGCTGAAATCGCACGTACTGAATGGTATCGCGAAGGTCGTGTGCCACTGCACACCCTGCGTGCCGACATCGACTATGCCAACTACGAAGCTCACACCACTTACGGTGTGATCGGTGTAAAGGTTTGGATCTTCAAAGGCGAAGTAATTGGTGGTCGCCAAGAAGAACTGAAACCACAAGCACCAGCGCCTCGTAAAAAAGCTGCTAAGTAAGGGGTACGCCAAATGTTGCAACCTAAGCGTACGAAGTTCCGCAAGCAGATGACAGGCCACAACCGTGGTCTGGCTCAGCGCGGTAGCAAAGTCAGCTTCGGCGAGTTCGCGCTGAAGTCTGTAGCTCGTGGTCGTCTCACCGCTCGTCAGATCGAGTCAGCGCGTCGTGCTCTGACCCGTCACGTAAAACGTGGTGGCAAGATCTGGATCCGTGTATTCCCGGACAAGCCGATCTCCAAAAAACCTCTCGAGGTTCGGATGGGTAAAGGTAAGGGTAACGTGGAATACTGGGTAGCCCAGATTCAGCCAGGCAAAGTCCTGTATGAAATCGAGGGTGTTTCTGAAGAGCTGGCGCGTGAGGCTTTCGCCCTGGCTGCTGCAAAGCTGCCGCTCGCCACCTCCTTTGTTAAACGGACGGTGATGTGATGAAAGCGAATGAACTTCGTGAAAAATCCGCACAGCAGCTGAACGAGCAACTGCTCGGCCTGCTGCGCGACCAGTTCAATCTGCGTATGCAGAAAGCAACTGGCCAGTTGGGGCAGTCTCATCTGCTCTCGCAAGTTAAGCGTGACATCGCTCGCGTGAAGACTGTGCTCAACCAGCAGGCAGGTAAGTGATCATGGCTGAAGCCGAAAAGACTGTCCGTACGCTGACTGGCCGTGTTGTCAGCGACAAGATGGACAAAACCATCACCGTTCTGATCGAGCGTCGCGTTAAGCACCCGATCTACGGTAAATATGTTAAGCGTTCGACTAAGCTGCACGCGCACGACGAAACCAACCAGTGCCACATCGGCGACAAAGTCACTATTCGTGAAACTCGTCCGCTGGCCAAGACCAAGTCTTGGGCGCTGGTTGATGTTCTCGAACGCGCTGTGGAAGTCTAAGGACTAGGGGTCGGAGAAATTATATGATTCAGACTCAATCCATGCTCGATGTGGCCGATAACAGCGGCGCTCGCCGTGTTATGTGCATCAAGGTGCTGGGTGGCTCCCATCGTCGTTACGCTGGTATCGGTGACATCATCAAAGTTACCGTGAAGGAAGCAATTCCTCGCGGTAAAGTGAAAAAAGGCCAAGTGATGACTGCTGTTGTAGTCCGCACTCGTCACGGCGTACGCCGTGCAGATGGCTCCATTATCCGCTTTGATGGCAACGCTGCTGTTCTTCTGAACAACAAGCAAGAGCCGATCGGCACCCGTATCTTTGGGCCAGTGACCCGTGAACTTCGTACTGAGAAGTTCATGAAGATCGTCTCGCTCGCCCCAGAAGTGCTGTAAGGAGATCCGACATGCAAAAGATTCGTCGTGACGACGAGATCATCGTGATCGCCGGCAAAGACAAAGGTAAGCGCGGTAAGGTGCTGAAGGTTCTCGCTGACGACCGTCTGGTCGTTGGTGGTCTGAACCTGGTCAAGCGTCATACCAAGCCTAACCCGATGTCGGGCGTACAGGGCGGTATCGTCGAGAAAGAAGCGCCACTGCACGCTTCTAACGTCGCCATCTTCAACGGCGAAACCAACAAGGCTGACCGCGTTGGTTTCAAAGTAGAAGACGGTAAGAAAATTCGTGTCTTCAAGTCGACCCAAAAAGCGGTTGATGCTTGAACACTGCTAGGTAGATAAGACCATGGCACGACTACAAGAGATTTACCGGAAGGAAATCGCCCCCAAGCTTAAGGAAGAACTTAAGCTCGGGAACGTGATGGAAGTTCCGCGCGTCACCAAAATCACCCTGAACATGGGTCTGGGCGAAGCGATCGGCGACAAAAAAGTCATCGAGCACGCTGTTGCTGACCTGGAAAAGATCACCGGCCAGAAAGTCGTTGTGACCTACGCTCGGAAATCCATCGCAGGCTTTAAAGTCCGCGAAGGTTGGCCGATCGGCGTCAAAGTGACCCTGCGCCGTGAGCGTATGTACGAGTTCCTGGATCGTCTGCTGTCGATCTCCCTGCCTCGGGTTCGCGACTTCCGCGGCCTGAATGCCAAGTCCTTCGATGGTCGTGGTAACTACAGCATGGGCGTGAAAGAGCAGATCATCTTCCCGGAAATCGACTACGACAAGATCGATGCTCTCCGCGGTCTGGACATCACCCTGACCACCACTGCCAAGAACGATGATGAAGGTCGCGCCCTGTTGCGTGCTTTCAAATTCCCGTTCCGCAACTGATTGGAGTAGGACCATGGCCAAGATGAGCATGAAAAACCGCGAGCTGAAGCGTCAGCTCACGGTTGCCAAGTACGCCAAGAAGCGTGCAGCACTGAAAGCAATCATCGTTGATCTGAACGCAAGTCCAGAAGCGCGTTGGGAAGCTACAGTTGCTCTGCAGAAGCAGCCACGTGACGCAAGCGCTTCGCGCATGCGTAACCGCTGCCGCCTGACCGGTCGTCCACACGGCGTTTACCGCAAGTTCGGCCTCGGCCGTAACAAACTGCGTGAAGCGGCAATGCGTGGTGACGTACCAGGTCTGGTTAAAGCCAGCTGGTAAGTACTTTCGAAGTCCAGGTGGTTGGCGTCGCAAGATAGCGACCACCGGTGACCTTGAATCTGGAACAAGCCCCTTTTGGGGCTTGTTTCATTTCCGGAGTGTGTCTAGAATACCCGGCTCGCCTGAGCCCGTGTTTTCTATGCCCGGAGATTCTCGGCGACATATGTAGCCGCAAGGCTAATTTTTTTGTATTAGGAGCGTCTAGCCCATGAGTATGCAGGACCCGTTAGCGGACATGCTAACTCGTATCCGTAATGCCCAGATGGCTGAAAAGTCCGTCGTAAGCATGCCATCTTCCAAGTTGAAGGTAGCTGTTGCCAAAGTCCTGAAAGACGAAGGCTACATTGCGGGTTATCAGATCAGCAGCGATGTAAAAGCACTGCTGTCCATCGAGCTGAAGTACTTCGAAGGCCGTTCGGTCATCGAGGAAGTGAAGCGCGTTAGCCGTCCAGGCCTGCGTCAGTACAAGTCCGCTGAAGATCTGCCGAAAGTTCGTGGCGGTCTGGGCGTGTCTATCGTCTCCACCAACAAAGGTGTGATGACGGATCGTGCTGCGCGCGCTGCCGGTGTCGGCGGCGAAGTTCTTTGCACTGTGTTCTAAGGGGGGATAAGCATGTCTCGCGTCGCTAAGAACCCCGTTAAGCTGCCAGCCGGTGTCGAAGTCAAATTCGCAGGCCAACAGCTTTCGGTGAAGGGTGCCAAGGGTACTCTTGAACTGAACATCCATTCGTCCGTTGAGATCGTTGAAGAAGCTGGTGAGCTGCGTTTCGCTGCTCGCAATGGCGATCAACAAACTCGCGCAATGGCCGGTACCACGCGTGCGTTGGTAAACAACATGGTCCAAGGCGTAAGCCAAGGCTTCGAGCGTAAGCTCCAGCTGGTCGGTGTTGGTTACAAAGCGCAAGCAAAAGGCACGGTTTTGAACCTGGCCCTTGGCTTCTCGCACCCAGTGGATTACGAACTGCCGGAAGGCATCACCGCTGAGACTCCTAGCCAGACCGATATCCTGATCAAGGGCATCGACAAGCAACTGGTAGGTCAAGTGGCTGCTGAGATCCGCGACTTCCGTCCACCAGAGCCGTACAAAGGCAAAGGTGTGCGCTACGCGGACGAAGTCGTCCGTCGTAAAGAAGCCAAGAAGAAGTAGGGCATAGCAAATGACCGACAAAAAAGTTACTCGACTGCGTCGCGCTCGCAAAGCACGCCTGAAAATGCACGAACTCGAAGTCGTGCGTCTCTGCGTGTTCCGCTCGTCGCAGCACATCTACGCCCAGGTCATCTCGGCCGACGGCAACAAGGTCCTGGCAAGCGCCTCGACTTTGGATAAAGAACTGCGTGATGGTGCCACTGGCAACATCGACGCGGCCACAAAGGTTGGCCAGCTGGTCGCTACGCGTGCTAAGGCCGCTGGCGTCTCGCAAGTGGCTTTCGACCGCTCTGGCTTCAAGTACCACGGCCGCGTGAAAGCGCTGGCTGATGCTGCTCGTGAAGCTGGGCTGGAGTTCTAAGTTATGTCAAATAACGACCAAAAGCGCGACGAAGGCTACATTGAGAAGCTGGTTCAAGTTAACCGCGTAGCCAAAACCGTTAAAGGCGGCCGTATCTTCACTTTCACCGCGTTGACCGTGGTAGGTGATGGTAAAGGGCGTGTTGGCTTCGGCCGTGGCAAGTCGCGTGAAGTGCCTGCTGCGATCCAGAAGGCAATGGAAGCTGCTCGTCGCAACATGATCCAAGTTGATCTGAACGGCACCACTCTGCAGTACGCAATGAAGTCCGCCCATGGCGCTTCGAAGGTGTACATGCAGCCTGCTTCTGAAGGTACCGGTATCATCGCTGGCGGCGCTATGCGTGCTGTCCTCGAAGTTGCTGGCGTTCAGAACGTTCTGGCCAAGTGCTACGGCTCGACTAACCCGGTAAACGTGGTTCACGCCACTTTCAAAGGTTTGAAAGCTATGCAGTCTCCTGAGTCCATCGCTGCCAAGCGTGGCCTGACTGTCAAGGAGATCTTCTGATCATGGCTACCGTTAAAGTAACGCTGATCAAAAGCATGACCGGCCGCATCCCTAACCACAAACTGTGTGTTAAAGGTTTGGGTCTGCGTCGCATCGGTCACACTGTAGAAGTCCAGGATACTCCCGAGAATCGCGGGATGATCAACAAGGCTTACTACATGCTGCGTGTAGAGGGTTAATCGATGAAACTCAATGATCTGAGTCCAGCGCCGGGTTCCCGTCGCGAAAAGCATCGTCCGGGCCGTGGTATCGGTAGCGGTTTGGGTAAGACTGGTGGCCGTGGCCACAAAGGTCAAACCTCCCGTTCCGGTGGCACCATTGCTCCAGGCTTTGAAGGCGGTCAACAGCCGCTGCATCGTCGCCTGCCTAAGTTCGGTTTCGTTTCCCTGAAAGCTATGGATCGCGCGGAAGTGCGTCTGTCCGAGCTGGCTAAAGTGGACGGCGACATCGTTACTCTGCAGACCCTGAAAGATGCCAACGTGATCAACGTCAACGTACAGCGTGTGAAAATCATGCTGTCCGGTGAAGTGACTCGCGCTGTCACTATCGGCAAGGGAATCGGCGCCACCAAAGGTGCGCGTTCGGCTATCGAAGCAGCTGGCGGCAAGTTCGAGGAATAAATGGCTAAGCAAGGTGCTCTCTCAGCGCTCGGCAAAGGCGGTATGTCTGAACTTTGGGCTCGTCTGCGTTTTCTGTTCCTGGCGATTATCGTCTACCGAATAGGCGCACACATCCCGGTTCCAGGTATCAACCCGGACCGACTCGCAGACCTGTTTCGACAGAATGAGGGGACCATTCTTAGCTTGTTCAACATGTTTTCCGGCGGCGCGCTGGAACGGATGAGCATTTTTGCACTGGGGATCATGCCGTACATTTCGGCATCGATCATCATGCAACTGATGACCGCCGTCAGCCCGCAGCTGGAGCAGTTGAAGAAGGAAGGTGAAGCTGGCCGTCGCAAGATTAGCCAGTACACCCGCTACGGCACTGTCATCCTCGCCTTGGTCCAGGCTATCGGCATGTCCGTTGGTCTGGCTGGGCAGGGTGTTGCGTTCACTGGTGACTTTGGCTTCTATTTCGTCGCGGTATCCACATTTGTGGCTGGTGCGATGTTCATGATGTGGCTGGGTGAGCAGATTACTGAGCGTGGTGTTGGCAACGGTATCTCGATGTTGATTTTCGCAGGTATCGTCGCCGGTCTTCCGAGAGCAATTGGGCAGTCTTTCGAGTCTGCACGTCAGGGTGATATCAATATCTTCGCTCTGGTTGCCATCGGTTTGCTGGCAGTAGCGATTATCGGTTTTGTGGTGTTCATTGAGCGTGGCCAGCGTCGTATTGCTGTTCACTACGCCAAGCGTCAGCAGGGCCGTAAGGTCTTTGCTGCGCAGACCAGCCACTTGCCGCTGAAAGTGAATATGGCCGGTGTTATTCCGGCAATTTTCGCGAGCAGCATTTTGCTGTTTCCGGCTTCGTTGGGTACCTGGTTTGGTCAGTCTGAAAATATGGGCTGGCTGCAGGACCTCTCTCAGTCGATCGCTCCTGGTCAGCCGTTGAATATTCTGCTGTTTAGTGCAGGGATTATTTTCTTCTGCTTCTTCTATACGGCGTTGATGTTCAATCCGAAAGACGTAGCGGAAAACCTGAAGAAGTCCGGTGCCTTTATTCCGGGCATCCGTCCAGGTGAGCAGTCTGCGCGCTACATTGATGGCGTTCTGACTCGTTTGACCCTGTTCGGTGCTCTATATATGACGGCCGTGTGCCTGCTGCCCCAGTTCCTGGTGGTTGCAGCAAACGTTCCGTTCTACCTTGGCGGGACCTCGTTGCTGATCGTGGTCGTGGTTGTGATGGACTTCATGTCCCAAGTACAATCGCACCTCGTTTCGCACCAGTACGAATCCCTGATGAAGAAAGCCAACCTGAAGGGTTACGGCAGCGGCATGTTGCGCTGAGTACCCATAAGGTTCGAGGAGTTGGTGATGAAAGTTCGTGCATCGGTGAAAAAGCTGTGCCGTAACTGCAAGATTATTCGCCGCGAAGGTGTTGTTCGAGTAATTTGCAGCGCGGAACCGCGTCACAAACAGCGCCAAGGCTGAGTGTGATCCGCTTGAAGCCCGGCAGCTAGTGCGCTGCCGGGTTGATTATTTGTTATTACAGCGATATTATCTCGCGCCCTATTTCTTGGCTTCCGGGGCGTAGGTAGCTGTCAATTGGAGTCCCACTGAATGGCCCGTATTGCAGGCGTTAACATTCCAGATAACAAGCACACTGTTATCTCGCTGACCTACATCTATGGTGTTGGTCGCACTACTGCGCAGAAAATTTGCGCAGTTGCTGGGGTAAACCCAGCCGCTAAGATCAAGGATCTGAGCGACGAGCAGATTGAACAGCTGCGTGGCGAAGTGGCGAAGTTCACCACTGAAGGTGACCTGCGTCGCGAAATCAACATGAAAATCAAGCGTTTGATGGACCTCGGTTGCTATCGCGGTCTGCGTCATCGTCGTGGTCTTCCAGTACGCGGTCAGCGTACCAAGACTAACGCGCGTACCCGTAAAGGTCCGCGTAAGCCGATCCGCAAGTAATCGCCCCAGCGAATCGACAGGAAAATTATCATGGCAAAACCTGCTGCTCGTCCTCGTAAAAAAGTTAAAAAGACAGTGGTTGATGGCATCGCCCACATCCATGCTTCTTTTAACAACACCATCGTGACCATCACCGACCGTCAAGGTAACGCGCTGTCTTGGGCTACCTCTGGTGGTTCGGGTTTCCGCGGTTCCCGCAAGTCCACCCCGTTTGCTGCTCAAGTAGCTGCTGAACGTGCTGGTCAAGCTGCGCTGGAATACGGCCTGAAAAACCTCGACGTTAACGTCAAGGGTCCAGGTCCAGGTCGTGAGTCCGCTGTCCGTGCTTTGAACGGCTGTGGCTATAAGATCGCCAGCATCACCGACGTGACGCCAATCCCGCACAACGGGTGCCGTCCGCCGAAGAAGCGCCGCGTGTAATCCAGGAGATTGTAAAGAATGGCTCGTTACATTGGTCCAAAATGCAAACTCGCTCGTCGCGAAGGCACCGATCTCTTCCTGAAGAGCGGCGTGCGCGCGATCGAATCGAAGTGCAACATTGAAGCAGCACCTGGTATCCACGGCCAACGCCGCGGTCGCCAGTCCGATTACGGCACCCAACTGCGTGAAAAGCAGAAGGTCCGTCGTATCTACGGCGTTCTCGAGCGTCAATTCAGCGGCTACTACAAAGAAGCTGCTGGCAAGAAAGGTGCAACCGGTGAAAACCTGCTGCAACTGCTCGAATGCCGTCTGGACAACGTTGTATACCGTATGGGCTTTGGTTCTACTCGTGCCGAATCCCGTCAGCTGGTATCGCACAAGTCGATCAGCGTTAACGGTCAGACCGTAAACGTTCCGTCCTACCAGGTTCGTGCTGGTGACGTGGTTGCAGTTCGCGAGAAAGCAAAAAACCAACTTCGCATTGTCCAAGCTCTCGATCTGTGTGCCCAACGTGGCCGCGTAGAATGGGTAGAAGTAGACACTGAGAAGAAGTCGGGCGTTTTCAAGAACGTTCCTGCTCGCAGTGATCTGTCCGCCGACATCAACGAAAGCCTGATTGTCGAGCTCTACTCCAAGTAAGGGCTAGAAAATAGGTGCATCCATGCAGATTTCGGTAAATGAGTTCCTGACACCCCGCCACATTGATGTGCAGGTTGTCAGTCCAACCCGCGCCAAGATCACGCTCGAGCCTCTCGAGCGTGGTTTTGGCCACACCCTGGGCAACGCGCTGCGCCGCATCCTGTTGTCCTCAATGCCCGGCTGTGCAGTAGTCGAGGCCGAGATTGACGGTGTGCTCCACGAGTACAGCGCCATCGAAGGTGTACAGGAAGACGTAATTGAAATCCTGTTGAACCTTAAAGGTCTGGCTATCAAGCTGCACGGCCGTGACGAAGTTACGCTGACCTTGTCGAAGAAGGGTTCGGGGGTGGTTACCGCTGCCGATATTCAGCTGGATCATGATGTCGAGATCGTTAACCCCGATCACGTAATCGCTAACCTGGCGTCTAACGGCGCCCTGAACATGAAGCTCACCGTAGCTCGTGGTCGTGGTTATGAACCGGCCGACTCGCGTCAGAGCGATGAAGACGAAAGCCGCAGCATTGGTCGCTTGCAGCTTGACTCTTCGTTCAGCCCGGTTCGCCGTATCGCATACGTGGTGGAAAACGCCCGTGTCGAACAGCGTACTAACCTGGACAAGCTGGTTATTGATCTGGAAACCAACGGTACTCTGGATCCTGAAGAGGCTATCCGCCGCGCTGCAACCATCCTGCAACAGCAGTTGGCTGCGTTCGTCGACCTCAAAGGTGACAGCGAACCAGTGGTAATCGAGCAGGAAGACGAGATCGATCCGATCCTGCTTCGCCCGGTTGACGATCTGGAACTGACTGTACGTTCGGCTAACTGCCTTAAGGCGGAAAACATTTACTACATCGGCGACCTGATTCAGCGTACCGAAGTAGAACTGTTGAAGACTCCGAACCTGGGCAAGAAATCCTTGACTGAAATCAAGGACGTTCTGGCCTCCCGCGGTCTGTCCCTCGGCATGCGCCTCGACAACTGGCCGCCTGCAAGTCTTAAGAAGGACGACAAGGCGACTGCCTGATCGTCGTAATCACCGAACGTGAGTTTGGTAAGGAATGAACCATGCGTCATCGTAAAAGTGGTCGTCACCTGAGCCGTACCAGCTCGCACCGCAAGGCCATGTTCCAAAACATGGCGGTGTCGCTGTTCGAGCACGAGCTGATCAAAACTACACTGCCGAAAGCTAAAGAACTGCGTCGCGTTGCTGAGCCGCTGATTACTTTGGCCAAGACAGACAGCCTGGCTAACCGCCGTCTGGCTTTCGACCGTACTCGTTCGAAAGCTATCGTTGGTAAGCTCTTCAACGACCTGGGCAAGCGTTACGCTACCCGTGAGGGTGGCTACCTGCGCATCCTCAAGTGCGGTTTCCGCGCTGGCGACAACGCGCCTATGGCGTACGTCGAGTTGGTTGATCGTGCTACTGCTGGCGAAGCTGTAAGCGCCGAGTAAGACGACAAGCTGTAACGAAGAACCGGGCCTAGTGCCCGGTTTTTTGTGCGCGTAATAAAAGTGCAGTGTGTTCAAAACTTCATGGGGAGTGCTTAACGCTATGGGTCAGCTAGAGTTTGGTAGAAATTTTCTATTGATGCCTACAATTTAATGAATTTGTAGACGTCATGTTGATGATCAATACTCCCTCCAAGCCGATTAGCCGGCAGTTCCAAGTCCGACCTGAGGGAAATTGAGCATGAGCCAGAATAAAATCCTTACTACCGCCAGCGGCGCCCCCGTTGCGGACAACCAGAATTCCCGTTCCGCCGGCCCACGCGGCCCGTTGCTGCTCGACGATTTTCACTTGATCGAGAAGCTCGCTCACTTCAACCGTGAGAATATTCCTGAGCGCCGTGTGCACGCCAAAGGTTCAGGCGCCTACGGTACTTTCACGGTCACCCAGGACATCACGAAATACACCAGCGCCAAGTTGTTCGAATCCGTTGGCAAGCAAACGCCGACCTTCCTGCGTTTCTCCACTGTAGGGGGCGAACGCGGTTCGGCTGATACCGAGCGCGATCCACGCGGTTTCGCCTTGAAGTTCTACACCGAAGAAGGTAACTGGGACATCGTGGGTAACAATACTCCGGTGTTTTTCATTCGTGACCCTCTCAAGTTCCCTGACTTCATCCACACCCAGAAACGCCTGCCGCAAAGCAACCTGAAAAGCGCGCAAATGATGTGGGACTTCTGGTCGCACTCCCCGGAGGCGCTGCACCAGGTCACCATTCTGTTTTCCGACCGTGGCATCCCTGATGGCTACCGTCACATGCACGGCTTCGGCAGCCACACTTACAGCCTGATTAACGCCAACGGCGAGCGTCACTGGGTGAAGTGGCACTACAAAACCAAGCAAGGCATCAAGAACCTGGCGCCTGCAGAAGCTGCACGCCTGGCCGGTACCGACCCTGATTACGCCCAGCGCGATCTGTTTGGTGCGATCGAGCGTGGTGATTTCCCGAAATGGCGCGTCTGCATTCAGATCATGACTGAGGCTCAGGCCAACGCTCACTACGAGAATCCGTTCGACGTAACCAAGACTTGGTCGCAGAAGGAATTCCCACTGATCGAAGTCGGTGAACTTGAGCTCAACCGCAATCCGCAGAACTACTTCGCTGAGGTGGAACAAGCAGCGTTCGGCCCAAGCAACATGGTTCCAGGTGTTGGTCTGTCGCCAGACCGCATGCTGCAGGGCCGCGTATTCGCCTACGCAGATGCGCACCGCTACCGTGTGGGCACCAACCACCAGCAATTGCCGGTGAACGCTTCACGTAGCCCAGTGAACAGCTACCAGCGCGACGGTTCGATGGCCTTCGGAAGCAACGGTGGCGCAGCGCCTAACTACGAGCCGAACAGCTACAGCGATGCACCGAAGCAAGCTCCTCAGTACGCGGAGCCAGCGCTGGCTCTGAATGGTGCTGCGGACCGTTACGATCACCGCGAAGACACGGACTACTACAGCCACGCCGGTGCGCTGTTCCGCCTGATGAATGACGAGCAGAAAGCATTGCTCGTCAACAACATCGCCGGCGCCATGGGCGGCGTCTCCAGTGATGTGGTCCAGCGCCAGTTGGGGCACTTCTACAAGGCAGACCCGGCTTATGGAGAAGCAATCGCAAAGGCATTGGGTGTATCGCTTAACTGACTCTAAACGATAAGCAGAACCGCCCTCATTTGGGCGGTTTTTGCGTTAAATCAGCTACTTTTCTCTGAAAATCTTCACTTTTCTGCCGTTGGTCTCGTGACCTCCGAGTCATCATGGTTCAAACTACAGACTTTCAAGCAGGGAGATGTAGGGCGATGCAAGGTCACCCCGACGTAATCGATTACCTCAACACGTTGCTGACGGGCGAACTGGCAGCGCGTGACCAATATTTCATCCATTCGCGCATGTACGAAGACTGGGGCTTTACCGAGCTCTACGAGCGTATCAATCACGAGATGGAAGAAGAGGCACAGCACGCCGACGCACTGATGCGCCGTATCCTCATGCTCGAGGGCACGCCGCGTATGCGTCCTGATGATCTGGATGTGGGCACCACGGTGCCTGACATGCTCGCTGCCGACCTGCGTCTTGAGTACAAGGTGCGAGCCGCACTCTGCAAGGGCATTGAGCTCTGCGAGAAGCACAGCGACTTCGTCACTCGTGAGATCCTGCGCGTGCAGTTGAACGACACCGAAGAAGATCACACCTACTGGCTGGAAAAGCAGCTGGGTCTGATCAAGCTGGTGGGCCTGGAGAATTACCTGCAATCGCAGTTCTGATTCCCGGCTACGAAAAAGCCCCTGTCACCGCAAAGTGACAGGGGCTTTTTATTGGGCCCGATAATCAGGCCCGGTCGCGTTCCAGCAGCGGCTTCAAGTAGTAACCAGTATGGGATTGCGGCATTTCGGAGACCTGCTCCGGCGTACCCACCGCGATGATCTGGCCACCCTTGGAGCCGCCTTCCGGCCCCAGGTCGACCAGCCAGTCGGCCGTCTTGATCACATCCAGGTTGTGCTCGATCACGACCACCGTGTTGCCGTGATCGCGCAGACGGTGCAGCACGTCCAGCAGTTGCTGGATGTCCGCGAAGTGCAGGCCGGTGGTCGGTTCATCGAGGATGTACAGGGTCTTGCCGGTATCGCGCTTGGACAGCTCACGGGACAGTTTCACCCGTTGTGCCTCACCACCAGACAACGTTGTCGCCGATTGCCCCAGCTTGATATACGACAAGCCTACGTCCATCAGCGTCTGCAGCTTGCGCGCCAACGCTGGAACGGCATCAAAGAACTCCCGGGCTTCCTCAATAGTCATCTCAAGGGTCTCGTGGATGCTCTTGCCCTTGTATTTGATCTCCAGGGTTTCGCGGTTGTAGCGCTTGCTCTTGCATACGTCGCACGGCACGTAGATGTCCGGCAGGAAGTGCATCTCCACCTTGATCAAGCCATCGCCCTGGCAGGCTTCGCAGCGGCCGCCCTTGACGTTGAACGAAAAACGACCTGGCCCGTAGCCCCGTGAGCGGGATTCCGGCACGCCCGCGAACAACTCGCGAATCGGCGTAAACAAGCCGGTGTAGGTCGCCGGGTTGGAGCGCGGTGTGCGGCCAATCGGGCTCTGGTCGATATCGACCACTTTGTCCAGGTGCTCCAGGCCCTTGATGCTGTCGTGTGCAGCCGCTTCCAGGGTGGTCGCGCCGTTCAAGGCAGTGGCGCTCAACGGGAACAGCGTGTTGTTGATCAGCGTCGACTTGCCCGAGCCGGAAACCCCGGTCACACACGTCAGCAGGCCCAGCGGAATCTCCAGGTCGACATTGCGCAGGTTATTGCCTCGCGCGCCCTTGAGGTGCAGCGCCAGCTTCTTGTTGCGCGGTGTACGCTTGGCCGGCACTTCAATTTTCACTCGGCCCGACAGGTATTTGCCGGTCAGCGAGTCGGGATGGGCCATGACCTCGGCCGGCGTGCCCTCGGCCACAATGTGCCCGCCGTGCACGCCCGCACCCGGGCCGATGTCGACCACGTAATCGGCCAGGCGAATTGCGTCTTCATCGTGCTCGACCACAATCACGGTGTTGCCGATATCGCGCAGGTGTTTCAACGTGCCCAACAGGCGGTCGTTGTCTCGCTGGTGCAAGCCAATCGATGGCTCGTCGAGGATGTACAACACGCCCACAAGGCCGGCGCCAATCTGGCTGGCCAGGCGAATCCGCTGGGCTTCGCCACCCGACAAGGTGTCGGCACTGCGATCCAGCGACAGGTAGTCCAGGCCAACGTTGACCAGGAACTGCAGCCGCTCGCGAATCTCCTTGAGGATCTTGTCGGCAATCTCTCCACGGCGTCCCGTCAGCTTGAGCACACCAAAGTACTCGCAGGCATCGCCGATCGGCAGGCTGGTGACAGCCGGCAAGGTCTTCTCACCGACCCACACATGGCGAGCCTCGCGACGCAGGCGCGTACCGCGGCAATCCGGGCAGGGCTGGGTGCTGAGAAACTTCGCCAATTCTTCACGCACGCTCGCCGATTCGGTCTCGCGGTAGCGGCGTTCCAGGTTCGGCACGATGCCTTCGAACGGGTGGGAGCGCTTGACGATGTCGCCACGGTCGTTCAGGTATTTGAAATCGACGTTCTGCGAACCGCTACCATGCAGGATGACTTTCTGCTGTTCGGCAGGCAGTTGGTTGAACGGCACTTCCAGGCTGAACTTGTAGTGGGCCGCCAACGACCCGAGCATCTGGAAGTAGTAGACGTTACGCCTGTCCCAGCCGCGTATCGCCCCCTCCGCCAACGTCAGTTCGCCATTGACCAGGCGCTTGATGTCGAAGAACTGCTTGACCCCCAGGCCATCGCAAGTCGGGCAGGCGCCGGCCGGGTTGTTGAAAGAAAACAACTTGGGTTCCAGCTCGCTGATGGCGTGGCCGCAGATCGGGCAGGCAAAACGAGCGGAGAAGATGATTTCTTCGCCCGGCTCGTCATCCATCGGCGCCACGAGGGCAATACCGTCCGCCAGCTTCAACGCGGTCTCAAACGATTCCGCCAGGCGCTGCTGCAAGTCAGCCCGCACCTTGAAGCGGTCCACCACCACGTCGATCGAATGCTTCTTCTGTTTGTCGAGCTTCGGCGCTTCATCCAGCTCATACAGCTTGCCGTTGATGCGTGCGCGTACAAAGCCCTGGGCGCGCAGCTCTTCGAAGACGGAGAGGTGTTCACCCTTGCGCTCGCGGATCACCGGCGCCAGCAACATCAGCTTGGCGCCTTCCGGCTGGGCCAGCACCAGGTCAACCATCTGGCTGACGGTCTGGGCTTCCAGGGGAATGTCGTGGTCGGGGCAGCGCGGAATACCGACTCGCGCATACAGCAGGCGCAGGTAGTCGTAGATTTCGGTGATGGTGCCCACGGTGGAGCGCGGGTTGTGGGAGGTCGATTTCTGCTCGATGGAGATCGCCGGCGACAGGCCTTCGATGGTATCGACGTCGGGTTTTTCCATCATCGACAGGAACTGGCGGGCATAGGCCGACAGCGATTCCACATAACGACGCTGGCCTTCGGCATACAGCGTGTCGAACGCCAGGGACGATTTGCCGGACCCGGACAAGCCGGTGATGACGATCAGTTTGTCCCGGGGCAGGGTCAGGTCGATGTTCTTCAGGTTGTGGGTTCTAGCCCCACGAATCAGGATCTTGTCCAAGATGGCCTCGCACGGCGGGCGTAAATAATGCTGGAGTATACGGCTAAAGACTGGATGAATATACACTGTCAAAACGCCGCTTGCAGCCTTACATGAAAGCTGCGCGGCAAAGCGCCGCATATACCCTCTCAATCGATGGGACTGGTAGAATCGCCGCCGGTTCACACGAGGTTTTTCCATGCACGATCCCCACAGCGAACGCATGAGTAGCGGCGAGACCCGAGCGGCAAGCGGTCTGGCCCTGGTGTTCGCCTTCCGTATGCTTGGCATGTTCATGGTGTTGCCGGTGCTGGCGACCTATGGGATGGACCTCGCAGGCGCGACCCCCGCATTGATCGGCCTGGCGATTGGCGCCTATGGCCTGACCCAGGCTATTTTCCAGATCCCCTTCGGGATCATTTCCGACCGTATCGGCCGCCGCCCGGTGATCTATCTGGGATTGATCGTCTTTGCCCTCGGCAGCGTGCTCGCCGCTCAGTCAGATTCTATTTGGGGCGTGATTGCCGGTCGCGTCCTGCAAGGTGCCGGCGCGATTTCTGCAGCGGTCATGGCGCTGCTGTCTGACCTCACCCGTGAACAACACCGCACCAAGGCCATGGCCATGATTGGCATGACCATCGGCCTGTCGTTTGCCGTGGCCATGGTGGTCGGCCCCTTGCTGACTCGCGCGTTCGGCTTGCACGGTCTGTTCCTCGCAACGGGTGGCATGGCGTTGTTCGGGATCGTGATCGTGGCCTTGATGGTGCCGCGTTCTACCGGCACCTTGCAGCACCGCGAGTCCGGTGTGGCGCGCAAGGCGTTGCTGCCGACGCTCAAGCATCCGGACCTGCTGCGCCTGGATTTAGGTATCTTCGTGTTGCACGCGATGCTGATGTGCAGCTTTGTCGCGCTGCCTCTGGCGCTGGTCGAAAAAGCCGGCCTGCCCAAGGAACAGCACTGGTGGGTCTACCTCACCGCGCTGCTGATTTCGTTCTTCGCCATGATCCCGTTCATCATCTATGGCGAGAAAAAACGCAAGATGAAACAAGTGCTGCTCGGCGCCGTCGCGACGCTGATGCTCACTGAGCTATTCTTCTGGCAGTTCGGCGACAGCCTGCGGGCGCTGGTGATCGGCACGGTGGTGTTCTTCACCGCGTTCAACCTGCTGGAAGCCTCGTTGCCTTCGCTGATCAGTAAAGTTTCACCGGCCGGTGGCAAGGGCACGGCGATGGGAGTGTATTCCACCAGCCAGTTCCTCGGTTCTGCGTTGGGCGGCATCATGGGTGGCTGGATGTTCCAGCATGGCGGTTTGTCGGTTGTCTTCCTGGGATGCGCCGGGCTGGCTGCACTTTGGTTAGCCTTTGCTGTTACCATGCGCGAACCGCCATACGTCACAAGCCTGCGCCTGCCTTTGTCGCCCGAAGCAATTCGTGAAGCCGGCCTGGTAGAGCGCCTTAAGGCCGTTGTTGGGGTAACAGATGCGGTAGTGATCGCCGAAGAAGCCGCCATCTACATCAAATTGGACACCGAATTATTGGATCGCGCGACGCTCGAGCAACTGGTCAACCCAGTGCCGACAGCGCGCCCAGCCTAGGAGAACGTTATGGCCCGTGGGGTTAACAAAGTCATATTGGTCGGTACTTGCGGCCAGGATCCCGAAGTTCGCTACTTGCCTAACGGTAACGCCGTGACCAACCTGAGTCTGGCGACCAGCGAACAGTGGACCGACAAGCAGACCGGCCAGAAGGTCGAGAAAACCGAATGGCACCGTGTGTCGATGTTCGGCAAGGTCGCCGAGATCGCCGGTGAATACCTGCGCAAAGGTTCGCAGGTCTACATCGAAGGCAAGCTGCAGACCCGCGAGTGGGAAAAAGACGGTATCAAGCGTTACACCACTGAAATCGTGGTCGACATGCAAGGCACCATGCAACTGCTGGGCGGCCGTCCACAGGGCGACCAACAGGGCCAGGGCGGTATGTCCAACTCGGCTCCACGTCCACAGCAGTCGCGTCCACAGCCAAGCCAGCAGCCACAGCGTGAGTCGCGTCCAGCGCCACAGCAGGCTGCTCCGCAACCGGCTCCGGATTTCGACAGCTTTGATGACGATATCCCGTTCTAAGGTCTGAGACCCGGAACACCAAAACCCCCGACCGCGAAAGCGCCGGGGGTTTTTTATTGCCCGTGATCAGGCATCCGTCGACGCGGCCGTTACCACCATCTCCTTGAACCGTTGCAACACCGCCGAGCCATCCCCGATCCGTGTTGCCAAATGCAGCGGCGCCACCAGGCTCTGGCATTCCGTCAGCGCTCGATAAACGATGCCGTCGCCACGCAACCGCTGCATGGAGGCCGGCACGATGGACACGCCCAGGCCCGCCGCCACCAGGCTCAACGTGGCGGTCATGCGTGGTGCTTCCTGGACCACTTGGGGGCTGAACCCGGCCTCACGGCAGGCCACCAGGATCGCGTCGTACAACCCCAATCCCACTCGACGGCGGTAGAGCACAAAGGATTCGGTCGCCAAGGCCTTCAAGGGCAGGGGAGAGCCTGCATCGATTGCCAGCGGATGATCGGTGGGTAGCGCCAGCAACATCGGCTCCACCAGGATAGGTTCATCCTGTAACGATTGAGTGCCGCTCAGTGGCGAGCGAATAAACGCCGCATCGAGCTTCTCATGCACCAGCGCGTCCAGCAGTTCGCCAGTACCGGCTTCCTCCAGCACCACCGAGACGCCGACAAAGGTTTCGCGAAACAACCGCAACACACTCGGCACAAAAGGATGCAGGGCTGCCGAACTCGTAAAGCCGATTGCCAGGCGCCCGCGTTCACCCCGTGCGGCACGGCGTACCACTTCGGCGATGCCTTCAGACCTGGCGAGGATTTCCCGCGCCTCATCCAGCAAGGCCAGCCCGGCAGTGGTGGGGCGCACCCCTCTGGGCAGGCGCTCCATCAAGACCACCCCCAACTCCGCCTCAAGGCTTTGCAACAGGCGCGTCAACGGCGGCTGCTGCATGCCCAGGCGTTCGGCGGCGCGGGTGATATAACCTTCTTCGGCAATCGCGACAAAGGCCTTGAGCTGGCGAAGCTCCAACATAGTCATACTTTCCAGGTATGGGAGTGCTCCAATCCTGGCATTTGTTCTCATGGCTCACAAGATTTAGGCTGTAGCCAACCTCAAAAAGAAGGAAAGCCGTGATGACCTGGTCTGCCAAGCAGTACACGATGTTCGAACAACAGCGCACCCGTCCCGTCCGTGACCTGGTCGCGGCTATCCCGAATACCGAAGTTCGCAGCGCCGTCGACCTGGGCTGCGGGCCGGGCAATTCCACCGAGGTGTTGGCCGAGCGTTATCCACAGGCCCACGTCACCGGCATGGACAGCTCCGATGACATGCTGGTCGATGCACGCAAGCGTCTGCCAGCGCTGGCCTTTGAACTGGCGGATATTGGTGCCTGGAACCCTGCGCAACACTACGACGTGATACTGGCGAACGCCTCGCTGCAATGGCTGCCGGACCACGCCACGCTTTATCCACACTTGGTCCACCAGCTCACCCCCGGTGGCACGCTGGCGGTACAAACCCCGGACAACCTCGACGAACCTGCGCACCGCCTGGCCCGTGAAGTGGCAGCCGATGGCCCGTGGTCTGCGAAGATCGGCGCGGTTAAGCACAACGAACGGCATGCGGCGAGCTACTACTACGAGCTGCTGAGCAAACACTGCAGCACCGTCGATGTGTGGCGCACCACCTACCAGCATCCGTTGGCCGATCACGGGGCGGTCGTGGAATGGTTCAAGGCCTCGGCCCTGAGGCCCTTCCTCGCACCGTTGAGCGATAGCGAAAAAGCCGCCTTCCTACAGGAATACAAGGCGCGGATTACCCAAGCTTATCCAGCCCTGAGCGATGGCACTGTACTGCTGCCATTCCCGCGCCTGTTCATCATTGCGACCCGCTGATACCTGGCCAGCAAGTGGCGGTCATGCCGCCGCCGCTTGCGCTTTCAAGTACTCGTCCGCCGACAGCACGTCTGCATACGCAAACCCCAGCGACGCCATATAAGCCGCGTGCGCCTGCGCCGCTGGAATCACCTGCCCGTTGAATTCCAGGTCACGCGTGGCACACGCGTCATGAATCACCGTGACCTTGTAGCCAAGATCCGCCGCCGCTCGCACCACGGCGTCGATGCACATGTGGCTCATGCTGCCGACGACGACCACGTCGGTGATGCTGCGCTGTTCCAGCAAGGTGCGCAGGTTGGTTTCACGAAACGCATTCACGAAATGTTTAAGCACCACCGGCTCGCTGCCTTCGTTCAGCACCTTGGGGTGCAAGTGCGCACCTTCGGAGCCCGGGGCAAAAAAGGGCGCGTCATCGGAGGTGAACTCATGGCGCACATGAATCACCGCATCCCCCGCTTGGCGAAAAGCATGGAGCACCTGCGCAGCCTTGTCGGCCGCGGCTTCAACGCCGTCGAGCGGCCACTTGCCCTGCGGGAAGTAGTCGTTCTGGATATCGATTAGGATGAGCGCTTGCTTGGCCATGTGTGTTGCCTCGTGATGGGTTGATGGGGCTTAGTATCTTAGCTGGCGCCCGCACCCGGGATTGGCCGCACCGACAATAACAGGGGGAAAACTGACAATGGCGGTTGTTGAGCTGGGTGTGTTGATCTACAGAGGTGCGCAATTGGCGGCCGTGCATGGCTTGACCGACCTGTTCGGCGTCGCCAATCGGATCGCTGCCGAGCATCAATCCTCGCAACTGCCCCTGTTGCGCGTCAGCCATTGGCAGGTGGACGCCATCGGCACGCCCACCCGCGTGTTCGATAGCCACCCCGGGCCAGACCAACCCATGATGGCCGTGCTGGTGCCGCCCTCCATCGGTGAATTCACTGAAGAACAAGCGCCACCCGCTCTGCTGGAATGGCTTCGTCAAAGGCATGCTGCAGGCACCGTGCTCGGTGGCGTGTGCATCGGTTCGATCATGCTGGCGCGCAGTGGCCTGCTGGATGGACGCAGCGCCACCACCCATTGGTCCTCGGCCAAGTCCTTTGCCCTGCGTTACCCGGCCGTGCGCCTGGAAGCCGACAAGCCAATCGTGGATGACGGCGACTTGATCACCACGGCCGGGCTGATGGCCTGGTCTGAACTCGGCCTGCGTCTGGTTGATCGCCTGATGGGACCGAGCATTGCCGCCAGTACGGCGCGATTCCTGGTAATCGAGCACAGCGACAGCGCCAGCCAGTGCGGCAGCAACTTCGCGCCGATTCTCGGGCATGGCGATACTGCGATTCTCAAGGTGCAGCACTGGCTGCAAGCCAGCGGCGCGGTGGACGTGTCGGTCACTGCAATGGCGCAGGAGGCGGGGCTGGAAGAGCGCACCTTCCTGCGGCGCTTTCGCAACGCGACGGGGCTCAAACCCACCGAATATTGCCAGCACCTGCGGGTGGGCAAGGCGCGGCAGATGCTCGAATTCACCAACGGCACCATTGACCACATCGCCTGGACCGTGGGCTATCAGGACCCCAGTGCGTTCCGCGCCACGTTCAAGAAAATCACCGGCTTGGCACCCAGCGATTACCGCAGCCGCTTCGGCGTCTGAATCGTGCAGAACGCCGCGCCATTCACGGGCCGTCGTGCAGAATAAAACAGGCCTACTGCCATCGCTTTCCCCGCAACTGCTTGATTTGCAAACCGTCGCGTCATAACAGGCGTTGGCCTGATCCCTGCAACTTTCCCCTCACACACAGGGCGGGATAGCCAAGGGGGACGCATGACCCCGACTCAACGCAAAAAGCTCGTCGTTTCTCACTCCACGCGCGAAGGCGCGCCGTTGCACGAGGTTCAAACCAACCTCGCGCTGGCGCGCTGGCTGGCGCAGATTCTCGGGCTCAAATTCGGCGGCAGTTATGATCCCGATCGGCATGCCGGCCGGGAGTTGTACCTGCTACCCACGCAAACGCTGGTGGGTGCCGAGCAAGCGCGGCAGCTCAATATCAAAGGGCCGCAAGACCTGTGGGGCGGGTATGTCGAGCATGACTTCATCTGCACCAAGGCCATCAGTCACGGCCTGCTCGGCCCCGGCGCCAAGGCGCCCGAAGGCTGGTCGCCGTTGTTCTGCGAGCGAGTACGGGCCGTCGTGCTCGATGGCCTCAGCGTCTTTGCCCTCGAAGATGCGCGCCCTGCGGCCACGCGCCTGCTCTACAGCGGCCCCATCCGCCTGAAGCCCGTGCATGCGTGCGCCGGGCGCGGTCAGGAAGTTATCCACAGCCTCGACGAATTCGAAGCCTTACTGGCGCGACCAGACAGCGCGCGCCTGTTCGACGACGGCGTGGTGCTGGAGCAAGACCTGAGCGATGTGATCACCCACAGTGTCGGCCAGAGCTTCATCGGCGATCATGTAATCAGCTACTGCGGCGAGCAGTACCTCACAAAAGACGGGCAGGGCGAGGACGTCTACGGCGGTTCCAACCTGCTGGTGGTGCCTGGCTATTACGAAGACCTGTTGCGCCTCCCAATGGCCGACGATGTGCGCGAAGCCATCGAACAAGCCCGGGTGTTCGACAACGCTGCCGACGAGGCCTACCCCGGTTTCTATGCGTCGCGGCGCAACTACGACATCGCCCAGGGCCTGGACAGCGACGGCCAACGCCGCAGCGGCGTGCTCGAACAATCCTGGCGCATGGGCGGGGCCAGCAGCGCGGAGGTCGCGGCGCTGCAGAGCTTTATCAATCACCCAGGCCTGCGCGCCATTCAAGTGGCCTCGGTCGAGACCTACGTGGACCAGCCTCTGCCGGCTGACGCCATCGAGGTATACCGCGGGCCCGCGGAAAACAGCGACTTTCTTCTCAAATACGTGACGGTTAAGGCTTATGACGGCTAGAAGCGAAAGCATTGCGATCGATATCGACGACGAACAGATGAGCGGCACCTTCCTGAGCCCCAAGTCCAAAGTGCCTGGCGTGTTATTCGTGCACGGTTGGGGCGGCAGCCAGGAGCGCGACCTGGAACGCGCCAAAGGCATTGCAGGCCTGGGCTGCGTGTGCCTCACGTTCGACTTGCGCGGCCATGCGGGCACCGGCATTCCGCTGTCTCGCGTGACCCGTGAAGACAACCTGCGCGATCTGCTGGCGGCCTACGACCGGTTGCTGTCGCACCCGGCCATCGATACCTCGGCAGTCGCGGTGGTGGGCACCAGTTATGGCGGTTACTTGGCGGCGATCCTCACGTCATTGCGCCCGGTACTCTGGCTGGCGCTGCGTGTGCCGGCGCTGTACCGCGATCAGGAGTGGCTCAAGCCCAAGCGGGATCTGGATAAGGCGGACTTGATGGATTACCGCAGCACGCTGGTGCATGCCGAAACCAACCGTGCGTTGCACGCGTGTTCGGCGTTTACCGGGGATGTGTTGATCGTGGAGTCGGAGTCCGATGACCACGTGCCCCACGCCACCATCATGAGCTACCGTGCGGCGTGCCAGCAGACGCACTCGCTGACCCACCGCATCATCGATGGCGCCGACCATGCGCTCAGCGATCCGGTGTCGCAGCAGGCCTATACGTCGATTCTGGTGGATTGGATTACCGAGATGGTGGTGGGGGAGCGGTTGAGCATTATCCAATCCCGATAGTTTTGTGCTCTTGAGATCGCCATCGCAGGCAAGCCAGCTCCCACATTTGATTGGGTTCACACCTTTTGAATTGTGAATACCTTCAACTGTGGGAGCTGGCTTGCCTGCGATGGCGATTAACCCGTCAACACCCTTTCAAGCCGGTGCCTTCTTCACCCGCAACGCCTTGGCCTTGGCCTCCACCACGAGGTACATCACCAACGTGATCAGTAGCGGCAAAATAAAGTAGATCGCCCGGTAGGCAATCAGCCCCGCCAGCAAACTCCCCCGCGAAGCCTCATGCTGCAACAGCGCAATAAACACCGCCTCCAGCACGCCCAGCCCGGCCGGAATATGCGTGACCACCCCGGCAATCGCGCTGATCAACAACACCCCCAGCACCAACGGATAATCCAGCTTGGCTGGCAACAGGGTGAAAATCACCGCCGCCATCAGCGACCAGTTCAACGCGCCCAGCGCCAGTTGCAGGCAGGCCATGCGCACCGACGGCAGGTTGATCTCCATGCCGCGAACCGACCATGCGCGCTTCTTTGAAAACTGGCACGCGGCCAGATAACCCAAGCTGGCCAGCACCAACAATGCACCAATGCCCTGCAACGCAACGGTGCTGACCTTCCAGCCCGGTGGCATGGTCACCAGCCCGCTACTGAACACCACCCCGGCCAACGCCATGTAGCCAAACCAATTGGTCGCCAGGCTCAGGCCAAGGATCTTGGCGATATTGCCGGTGCTCACCCCCAGTCGCGAATACAGCCGATAGCGCATGGCAATGCCGCCCACCCACGCGCTCAGGTTGAGGTTGAACGCATAGCTGATGACCCCCACCGGCAGGATCTGCTTCCAGCCCAACGGCTGGCGGATGTAGGTGCGGCCGATCAAATCAAAGCTGGCGTACACAAGGAAACTGCACAGCGTCAGGGCGCCTGCGATCAGCAACGTGCGCAGCTTGAAGTCGCCCAGGGTCTGCACCACTTCGCTCCAGTCGATGCGCCGGGCGAGCAGGGTGAACAGCACGATCAGCAGCAGGAAGAACACAACGGTCAGCGGTTTCTTCCAGCGCTTGAACCCGGATTCAGTGCTCATGGGCCTGGCTCCCGACGGGTTTCAAGCGTGGCTTGTGCGCCGGCAGCCAACCGGTCAGCGCAGGGAAGTGGCGCATCACATGAAACACCAGGAAACCCACGGTCAACCGCCAGAGCCACAGGCGCGGCTTGCGGTTTTCCGGCATGGTCTGGCAGTGATTGTTGGCGAGTGTTTCCAGGCGTTCATACAGGTGTTGATTGAACGCACGGTCGCGAATCAGCACATTGGCTTCCAGGTTCAGCGACAGGCTCAGCGGGTCCAGGTTGCTGGAACCCACGGTGCTCCATTCGTCGTCCACCAGCGCAACTTTGCCGTGCAGCGGGCGCTGGCAATATTCGTGAATCACCACGCCGTCCTTGAGCAAATAGTCGTAGAGCATGCGCGCCGCGAGCTTGGCCAACAGCACATCCGGCTGGCCCTGCATGATCAGTTGCACCTGTACGCCACGGCGCGCCGCGTTGCGAATTTCCCGCAGCAGGCGGTAACCGGGAAAGAAGTAGGCGTTGGCGATCACCACGCGCTGTTGCGCCTTGCTCAAGGCGTGGATGTACGCCTCTTCGATGTCATCGCGGTGTTGCACGTTGTCTCGGTAGATCAGGCGTACCAGGCCGTCGCTGTTGTCGGTGGCCCACGGCGATGGCCGTTGCTGGCGCCGTCGCCAACCGCGTCGCGTGCGCACCTGGCGACCACTTTGCGCCAAGGCAAAATGGTGCAGGTCGGCCACGGCCGAGCCAGTCACTTGCACCGCGTAATCCTGCTTGGCCTCGGGGCCGAAATCGCCCAGGTGATCGGCGGAAAAGTTGATCCCGCCGATAAACGCCACGCTGGCATCCACCACCACGATCTTGCGGTGCAGGCGGCGAAACCAGTTGGTGCGAACCCCCAGGGTCTTGGACGCCGGGTCGAACATCTGCACCGTTACCCCGGCTTCCGCCAGTTCGCCCAAAAAGCTCGGGCTCAGCTCGCCGCAACCAAAGCCGTCCAGGCTCATCACGACTTTCACCCCACGCTGCGCCGCGTCGATCAGGATGCCTTGCAGCTCAAGGCCAACCTTGTCTTCAAACAGAATGAAGGTCTCCAGCAAGATCTCGCGCTGGGCCCCGCGCAAGGCGTCGAACACCTTGGGGAAGTACGCCTCGCCGTTCTCCAGCAACTCGACGCGGTTGCCGCTCTGCCAGCCGTAATCCAGATCACGCGCCTTGGCTTCGTCCGGTGGTTGGTCGGTGGCGATGTGTTCGACGGCGACGTTCATAGCTCGATCTCCACCGACAACGGCACATGGTCGGATAAGTGGGACCAAGGCCGAGTGGTCAACACTCGGGGGTTATGCACCTTCACGTTGCGCACATAAATACGGTCCAGGGGCAGCAACGGCAGGCGCGCCGGGAAGGTGCGCGGCAATTTGCCGTGGGTCTCGATAAACACTTCCCGCAGGCCGCTCTGGCTGAGGTCGGCCCGCTGGCGCCAGTCGTTGAAATCGCCGGCGACAACCAGCGGCGCGTCGGCCGGTATCTCGCTGATGCGCTGCTCGAGCAAACGCAGTTGTTGCTGGCGATGCACTTCGCGCAGGCCCAGGTGAATGCAGATCGCATGCACCTCCTGGCCGGTGCCCGGCAGGCGCAGTACGCAATGCAGCAGGCCACGGTTTTCGTGGCCGCTCTGGGAAATGTCGAGGTTGTCGTAGCGCACGATCTGGAACTTCGACAGCAGCGCATTCCCGTGGTCGCCATGGGGGTAGACCGCGTTGCGCCCATAGGCGAACTGCGGCCAGATGCTGTCGGCGAGGAACTCATACTGCGGCATGTTCGGCCAGTCGCTGTAGCGCTGGGGGTGACGCTCGTGGGTGCCGTGGATTTCCTGCAGGAACACCATGTCGGCGCCCACACTGCGCACTGCTTCACGCAGCTCGGGCAGGATGAAGCGCCGATTCAGGGCGGTGAAGCCCTTGTGGATATTGACCGTCAGCACCGTGAAGCGCGTGATGGCGATGCTGGGTGTGGTGGGCATCCAGTCGGGATTCGCAGCCATGGTTGCTCCTGAAAAAACCATGGGGGCCTGGCCCCCGTTTATGGCTGACTGCGATTTTTGACGGAAAGTTTCCACCGTCCTACAGACGGCACGCATTCCAAAATGTGGGAGCGGGCTTGCCCGCGATAGCGGTGGGTCAGTCGTTAATTGATTGGCTGATGTACCGCATTCGCGGGCAAGCCCGCTCCCACAGGGGATCTGTGTTGTGACTGATTCAGTGGTCAACCCTGCGCCCAAGATGACGAAAGAGGGGAACGATCAAGGCTCAATCCCGTCAGTTCCTTACAGACCCTGTTGAAGGAGCCCGGTGTTTTGCTGAATCTCAGAGCTGCATTACTCCTCGGCGCGCTGCTGCTGTGTGGCAACGGCGCACTGCAAGCCGCAACCCCTGCACCTGCGGCGACCGCACCGGCCAAACCGGAGCTGTTGGTCGAAGGCGGTTTGCTCGGCGCCATCAGTTCCAGCATCGATGACGTGCAGGACAAACTCGACCTCAACCAGAACCTGGTGGACGCCTGGCGCCTGCGTGCCGACCGTGCGGCGGACGAAGTGGGGCGCCTGGTCGACCAGACCGCCGAGCGTTCGCCCTGGAGTGTGGCCGGGGACTTCTTGTTGCTCTCCGGTGTGTGGATCGGTGCCTTTGCCGTGCTGGCGCTGCTCGGGCGTTTTATCGTGCAGCGCTTGAGCCGGCGGCCGTTTGTCGAACGGCGTGGGCGCTTGCAAGCAGTGCTCGGGTATGTGGTGCCTTACACGATTCCTGCGCTGATTTGCCTGCCGCTGACGCTCTACGTCAGTCACTTTTTACCCACGTCCGTGGGCCGCGCGCTGGCGCTGTGTTTTGCCTACGCCACCAGCAGCGGCATTTTTTCCACGTCGATGCTGCTATGCGTCATTGTCATGTTCAACGTCGGCCATAAACGCCCGGCCGTGCAGATCATCCGTAGCTACTGCCCCAAGCCGCTGTTCCTGATCGGCTTTCTCGCCGCGCTCAGCGACGCCCTGACCAGCCCGCAGATCGCCCGCCAGCTCGGCGGCAATATCACCAGCAGCATTGCAGTGTTCACCGGCCTATTCGCGGCGGTGATCTTCGGTGTGCTGGTGGTGCGCCTGCGCCGTCCGGTGGCACACCTGATCCGCAACCGGCCCTTGGCCCAACGCCTCAAGCATCCGGCGCTGCAACAGTCGTTGCGGGTGTTTTCCGGGCTCTGGTACTGGCCGATCCTGTTGATGGTGCTGGTGTCGGCGATCAACCTGATCGGGGCCGGCGACGATAACCAGAAGGCCCTGCGCTGCGCGCTGTTCACCACGATCCTGCTGATCGGCACGGTGTTTTTGAGCACCGTGCTGCAACACCTGTTCAAGTCCCGCAGCCAGGTGGCGATCCAGCGCAGCAGTGCCTACAAGGAGCGTTTTCTCAGCCTGTTGCACGCGATCCTGCGCATTGTCATGGCCATCGCCTTTATCGAAATCCTCGGGCGGATCTGGGGCGTATCGCTGTTTGAATTCGCCCAGCGCAATTCGGTGGGCCGGGCGATCAGCGACTCGCTGAGCAGTATCGGCCTGATCCTGCTGATGACCTGGCTGTTCTGGGTGGTGCTCGACACGGCGATCCAGGAAGCGCTGAAACCACCGGTGAATAAACGCTCCAATCGTCAGCCGAGCACGCGGGTGAAAACCATCCTGCCGCTGGTGCGCAATGCGGTGAAGATCATCCTGCTGGTGATCTGCGCGATCACCACCATGGCCAACCTGGGCATCAACGTCGCGCCGTTGCTGGCCGGTGCCGGGGTGGTGGGCCTGGCCATCGGTTTCGGTTCGCAGCAACTGGTGCAGGATGTGATCACCGGCCTGTTCATCATCATCGAAGACACGCTGTCCATCGGCGACTGGGTGGTGCTCGACTCCGGGCATGCCGGCACTGTCGAAGGCCTGACCATCCGTACCTTGCGCTTGCGCGATGGCAAGGGGTTTGTGCACTCGGTGCCTTTTGGTCAGATCAAGGCGGTCACCAACCAGTCCCGGCAGTTTGCCTATGCGTTCTTCTCGGTGCAGTTCACCTACGACACCGACGTGGACAAGGCGGTGGAGCTGATCCGCGAGGCCGGGCAATCGATCCGCGACGATGTGTTCCTCAAGTACAACCTGCAAGGGCCACTGGAAGTGTTTGGCGTGGACAAGATGGACCTCAACGGCGTGGTGCTCACGGCGCAGTTCCGTACGGTGTCGGGCGGGCAATATGCGGTGAGCCGCGCGTTTAACCAGCGCTTGAAAAAGCTTGTGGATAACTGCGCCGAGGTGCATTTCGCGCAAACTTATCCACAGCAGGTTTTTTTACCCAAGCGCGGGCCGCAGGTGGATGAGCCGGATGAAGAGGTACCGGCGTCGGTGGTGCTGACCGAGCAGCCGCGTACCCAGTGACCTCATCGCGGGCAAGCCCGGCTCCCACAGTTTCGGCTGTGTGAACCCGTTCACCTGTGGGAGCTGGCTTGCCTACGATGAGGCTGGAGATAGCAACACCAGGCTCAATGCCTGATCCACCTCTCCAAGACCACCTGCTACCCCGCCCGATACAACAAGTTGCAACCCCACACTTTATCCGTGACGGTTGCGCGACAAACCCGCAAAATGCAACGATTCTTACAAATACCTAGACAACCATCGTTCCAACAGACCGGGCCTGCTCAATCTATGCGAATGCGCCTTATGTTACTGGGCGGCGGGAATGCCCTCGGGCAGGCGCTGATTCGCCTCGGTGCAGAGGAAGACATCGGTTTCCTCGCTCCTAAACCGCCCCAAGACGGCTGGGATGCCGCGAGTCTCACCCAACTGCTCGACGACACCCGTCCCGATGCGTTGATCAACCTCGCCTACTACTTCGACTGGTTCCAGGCCGAAGCGGTCAGCGAAACCCGCTTGGCTGCCCAGGAATTCGCCATCGAGCGCCTGGCCGAGCTGTGCCAGCACCACAACATCACCCTGGTGCAACCGTCCAGCTACCGCGTGTTCGATGGCTCCCGCGCCACCGCCTACAGCGAAAAAGACGAGCCGGTGCCCCTGGGCCTGCGTGGCCAGGCGCTGTGGCGCATCGAGCAGAGCGTGCGCGCCACCTGCCCGCAGCATGTGCTGCTGCGGTTTGGCTGGTTACTCGATGACAGCGTCGACGGCACCCTCGGGCGCTTCCTTGCCCGGGCCGAGAAGCCGGATGAGTTGTTGATGGCGGATGACCGTCGCGGCAACCCGACGCCGGTGGACGATGCCGCGCGGGTGATCATCTCGGTGCTCAAGCAGCTCGATTGTGCGGCGCCGTTGTGGGGCACTTACCACTACGCCGGCCATGAAGCGACTACACCGCTGGCGCTGGGCCAGGCGATCCTCACCGAAGCGCGCAGCTATCACCCGCTGGCCATCGAGTCACCCACCGCCCAGGCCCACGCGGCGCGGCCGGATGCAGCCGATGAGCCACAACACGCGGTGCTGGCGTGCAAGAAAATCCTGCACACCTTCGGCATCAAGCCACGGGCGTGGCGGGCGGGGTTGCCGGCGTTGCTGGATCGTTTCTACCGCCACAGCTGAAGAAACATAGACCCCAATGTGGGAGCGGGCTTGTGTGGGAGCTGGCTTGCCTGCGATAGCATCACCCTGGTCTGCCTGACAGACCGAGGTGCTTGCATCGCGGGCAAGCCCGGCTCCCACACAAGCCCGTTCCCACATTGGTTTTGTGCTGTTGGTTAGAGCATCAGAACTTGTAGCCGATACCCACCATGTAAACCATCGGGTCGACGTCCACGTTCACTTTGGCGCGAGTGCCTTGGCCGAGTGCGTTGTTGTCCACCGTCGCCTTGGTGCTGATGTCGATGTAGCGCGCCTGGGCGTTGATCATCCACTTGTCGTTGATCATGTAGTCGGCGCCGATCTGCGCGGCCCAGCCCCAGGAGTTCTCAGCCTTGAAGTTGCTGAAGCCGGCGCTTTGCGCACGGCTGCCGACGTGTTCGTCGTAGATCCAGGTGTAGTTGATACCGGCGCCCACGTACGGCTGGAAGGCCGACTTGTTGTCCAGTGGGTAGTACACGACGCTCAGGGTCGGCGGCAGGTGTTTCAGGGTGCCGAGCTTGCCGTTGGCGGCGCCGAGGGCGGTGTTCTTGATCTTCACGTCATGCTCGAACGGGGTGGCGGCCAGCAGTTCGATACCCACGTGGTTGGTCAGCATGTAGGCGAAGTTCAAGCCCAGCTGAGTGTCGCTGCTCATGGTCGCCTTGCCGCCCAGGTTGGCGCCCGCCAATGGACCCTGGTCAACCTTCACGTGGCCGCTGTCGGCCTTCGGATTCACGGTGATTGCACCGGCGCGAATCAGAATGTCGCCCGCTTCGTGAGCGTGTGCGGCAGGGGCGATGAGGGCGAGCGCGAAGAGGGACGCGCCGAGCAGGGACTTGTTCATGGGAGCTCCAAAAGGACGTTTAAAAGTTGTACGTCCAATGGTAAAGATCGTTCCACTCGATCTTTTGACTCAGCTCAATGAAAGGGCGATCAACACTATTCCGGCAGTTCGTAGATGTAAATTTTCTCGGCATCCATCTGGTAACCGGCGTCGGCCAGCTCACTGGTGGAAGGCTTGACCTGCATCGAACCCTCGATCCAGTACGGCTGGTACAGCTCATCGAGTTTCACCCCGACTTCGCTTTTGACATGCACGATCTGGTTCGACGGCGGTGGCGGCACATGGATGCACGCGCCGAAATACGGCACCAACAGAAACTCGGTGGTGCGGCCTTCTTCGCTGACTTCCAGCGGTACGATATAGCCCGGCAGGCGGATGTGCTGGCCGTCGAGGCTCTGCACCACCGGCGCGTTGGGTAAGTCCTGCTTGGCCGCTGGCGCCGACTCGACCGACAACGCATCGGCCATGCTCGACAGGTCGTGCAGCGGTTTCATGTTGGGGATTTCCGGCGGCGCGTCCGGCGGGATCATCTCCTGCCACGACAGGTCCTTGGGCTGCTCATCAGCCCAGGCGGGCACGCCCACCAGCAACAGCAACGCAAACAACGCACGACGCATCGAAGCCTTCCTCATAAACGTATGGACAGGCCGTCGGCCAGGGATTGTCGGTAGGCGCGCCACGCGGGCACGGCGCCCATCAACAGCGCGGCGGCCAGGATACCGGCGAGCAGCGTCCATTCATATTCGCTGGGCCACGACATCGGCAGGTCCAGGCCGTAGTTGGCCTGCAAGTAGCCACGTGAGGCGGCGATGCACACATACAAAAGCCCCACGCCTGCAACCACTCCGGACAGGGCCAGGGCGAACGCTTCGAAGATCAGCAACGTCGCAATGTGCCACGGGCGGGCGCCCACCGAACGCAGGATTGCCATTTCGCGGCGGCGTTCGTTGAGGCTGGTGAGGATCGCCGTGAGCATGCCGATCAGGCCGGTCAGCACCACGAACAACGAGATCACGAACAGCGCTTTTTCGGCGGTGCCCATCATGCTCCACAACTCTTGCAGCGCCACGCCTGGCAAGATCGCCAGCATCGGTTCCCCACGGAAATCATTGATTTCCCGTTGCAGGGCGAAGGTGGAGATCTTGTTGTTCAAGCCCAGCATGAACGCGGTGATGGCCTGGGGCGTGAGGTCCATGTTGCGGGCCTGGTCGGCACTGATACGGCCTTTGCCCTGGGCGGGTACGCCGTTGTGCCAGTCGATGTGGATGGCTTCCATGCCGCCGAGGCTGATGTGCAGCGTGCGGTCCACCGGCGTGCCGGTGCGCTTGAGGATGCCGACCACGGTGAAGGGTTTGTCGTCGTGTTTCACCAGGCTGACCACGGCCACACCGTGGGCCAGCACCAGTTTGTCGCCAAGTTTGTAATGCAGGGCGTCCGCTACTTCGGCACCGAGCACCACTTCGAACGGGTCGGTAGCGAAGGCGCGGCCGCTGGCCAGTTCGAGGTTTTGCTTGCGGCCGTACTGGTAATGCTCGAAGTAGGACTCGTTGGTGCCCATCACGCGGTAGCCGCGGTGGGAGTCGCCGAGGGAAATCGGGATCGCCCATTTCACCTGGGGGCTGGCGGCGAAATGCTCGAAGCTGTCCCAGCGAATGTTGTTGGTGGCGTTGCCGATGCGGAATACCGAGTACAGCAGCAGGTTCACCGAGCCGGAGCGCGCGCCGACGATCAGATCGGTGCCGCTGATGGTGCTGGCAAAACTGTTGCGCGCCTCAGTGCGCACACGCTCCACGGCGAGCAGCAAACAGACTGACAGCGCGATGGCGAACGCGGTGAGGATCGCGGTAAAACGGCGGTTAGCCAGGCTGGCCATGGCTAGACGGAACAGATACATCTCAAACCTCTGCGGGCGTGGCGGCGCGATTGAGTTCGGCCAGCGACAGGTTACGGTCGAACAGCGAGGCCAGGCTCTGGTCGTGGCTGACAAACAACAGGCTGGCGCCGGCTTCGCGGCATTCGGCGAACAACAGTTGCAGGAAGGCTTCGCGGGCGTCGTAGTCCAGGGCCGAGGTGGGCTCGTCGGCGATCACCAGTTCCGGCTGGCCGATCAACGCACGGGCGGCGGCCACCCGTTGTTGCTGGCCGATGGACAGCGAGTCGGCGCGGCGCTCCAGCAGGTCCTTGTCCTTCAAACCCAAGTGCGCGAGCAAGGCGGCAGCGGCCTTGTCGACACTGCCGTGACGCTGCTTCGCCCGTTGTGCTCGCAGCTTGGAAAAGTGGCACGGCAACTCGACGTTTTCACGCACCGACAGAAACGGCAGCAGGTTGAACTGCTGGAAGATGTAGCCGGTGTGGTCGACGCGAAAGCGGTCGCGGGCGCCGGCCGACAGCTCGGTCAGCTGTTGGCCGAGCAGGCGGATGCTGCCTCGCGTAGGTTTTTGCACGCCACCGAGCAGGCCCAGCAACGTGGTTTTGCCACTGCCGCTGGGGCCTTTGAGAAACAGGGTTTCCCCGGCTTCCAGGCGGAACGCGGGGATGTCCAGCAACTGGGGGTGACCGGGCCAGTTGAAGGCCAGGTCAGACAGTTCGATCAGTGCTTGAGTCATGTGAAATCAAATTCGCCTGCTGGCTAAATTGGACCCCTGTGGGAGCTGGCTTGCCTGCGATGGCATCGCTGCGATGTGTCTGCTGTACCGAGGCGTCTGTATCGCAGGCAAGCCAGCTCCCACAGGGGTTTACATCAGAATTTCAGGGTAGCGGCCTGTGCCGTGGCTTGCACACCTTGCTGGCCGCTTGGGCCGATCAGTTGTACCTGAATTTTCTGGGTGGCGGGGAAGGTCTTGAACACCTGGGTCAGGTCGAGGTTGCTCAGCGCAGTCGGCGTGGCGCAGGTGAATTGGTAGTGGGCGTGGATTTCGCTGTGATCGTGATGATGCTCGTGGGCGCCGTCTTTGGCGTCGTGATCGTGGTCATCATCGTCGTCGTCATGGTCGGCTTCCGGCTTGTCGCCGAACAGCGGGCTGTTGAGCTCTTGTGTGCTGACCACGCAACCGGCGCCCTTGGGCAGGTTGAACAGGGCGAGCGGGTTTTCCAGTTGTTTGCGCGCGGCGGCGACCTTGGCTTTGTCGGCCGGGGTGGTGGCCAGGTGTTCGAAGCCCACCAGGTTCATCGCCGGGCTGTCCAGTTCAAGCTCCAGGGCTTGGCCATCGAGCACGGCATTCAGGCGACCAACGCCGTGTTCGTGGGCGCCGAGGCTGCCGTGCTCGTGTTCATGTTCGTCAGCGGCGTGGGCGATAGCCAGTGGCAGGAGGGCAAACGGCAAAGCGAGCAACAGACGGCGCATGAGAAGGCTCCAGAACATGAAAGTTTTGTTATGTGATCTTATAACAGTAGTGCCAGAGTTTGACCGCCCGCTTGGCGTTGCGCAAGCCGCGTGGGAGCATGCCTGTCAGAAAACTGCAGGAGGAAGGACGATGTTGCGAATTCGTGGAACCGTCGGCGACTTGCCGGTGGACTTGACCCTGGAGCTGGACGAAGGCGATTGGGCCCGCCTGGGCGCACAATTGCAGGCGGCCCCCGTACACGCCGCAACGGCAGCCGCACCGGTCAAGCAAAATGACGACTTGTGGCAGAACGCCCAAGATCTGTTGCGCAAGGCTGGGCAACTTACGGGCCTGGAACTACTGGATCAGCTGGAAGGCTTGGCCGGCGATGCTGCGTCAGGCAAACGCCTGTTGGTGCGCCTGCGCCACAGTTCAAACGTGAAAGTGGCCAGCGGCGCAGACACGCCGCTGTACAGCTGGGTCGGCGATTAGTACAGCGCGGCAAACAGCTTGCGGCGGTACACGGTCACCAACGGGTGATCATTGCCCAGCAGTTCGAACACCTGCAGCAAGGTCTTGTGCGGCAAGCCTTCGCTGTAGCTGCGGTTGCGGATGAACAGCTTGAGCAGGCCTTCCAGCGCCGCGTCGTACTGCTGGCGCGCCAGCTGCTGGATGCTCAACTGATAGGCCGCTTCGTCGTCTTGCGGGTTTTGCGCCAGGCGGCTTTTCAAGTCGGCGGCGTCCGGCAGGTCGGCCGCCTGGCGCAGGAAGGTGATCTGTGCTTTTGCACCGGCGAGGGCGGCTTTGTGATCGTCGCTCTTCACGGCGTCCAGCACGGTCTGGGCTTCGCCCAATTCACCGCGTTCGGCCAGGCAGCGTGCGTACAGGATCAACGCGCCGGCGTTGGTGTTGTCCTCACCCAGCAAGGCCACCAGCACGGCTTCGGCATCGCTGATGCGGCCGTCGGCGAACAGCGCCTGGGCCTGCTCCAGCGGGTCCGCCGCTGCCGGTGGTGGCGTCTGCACATGCGGCTCCAGCATCGCCCGCACCGCCGACTCCGGCTGTGCCCCGGCAAACCCATCCACCGGCTGGCCATCCTTGAACAGCACCACCGTCGGCAGGCTGCGAATACCGAAGCGCGCAACGATGTCCTGCTCGGCCTCGCAATCGACCTTGGCCAGCAACAACTCGCCTTGATAACTCTCGGCAATTTGCGCCAGCAACGGCATCAATGCCTTGCACGGCGCGCACCACTCGGCCCAGAAATCCACCAGCACAGGTTTGTGGAACGAATTTTCGATCACCGCCTGATCGAAGGTGGCGGTGGTGACATCGAAGATGTACGGCGTGGGCTCACTCATGGGGCGTCTCGAATAAAGCGGGAATGGGGCAACTATAAGGGCTGGCGCAGCTAGCTGAAAGCGTGGCGGTTTCAAGACCGCTATCGCAGGCAAGCCAGCTCCCACAGGGGAACGCGGTCAATTGTAGGAGCCGGCTTGCCGGCGATGCCTTTAAGGGCGCCGCGAATGGTACAGGCTCACCTTGCGAAACTCCCAAGGCTCGGCCAGATCCGGCAACGTCAGCGCATCCAGGATCTCCAGCCGCCGATAATCCGGGTGCTGAAAGTCCCGCACCCGTGAATCCGCCACCAGCGCTTCTCGGCCGCGAGTGAGAAACTGATCCAGCAGCGGCAGGTTCGCCCGGTCATAAAGCACGTCAGCCACCAGGATCAAATCGAAGCGGTCAGCCTCGGCAAAAAAATCTTCCGAGTAACCCAGCGCCACACCGTTAAGCTCGGCATTCGCCCGGCAAGATGCCAGCGCCAACGGGTCCAGGTCGCAGGCCACCACTTCCAGCGCGCCGGCTTTGACGGCGGCAATCCCCGCCACGCCAGAGCCCGCGCCGAAATCCAGCACGCGTTTGCCGGCGACCCACTCAGGATTGGCCGCCAGATACCTCGCCAACGCCAAGCCACTGGCCCAGCAAAAGCTCCAGTAGGGAGGCTCGTGCAGAATGCGCCGGGTTTCTTCGGGGCTGAAGGCGCGGTCCATGTTGTCGGCGTCCAGCAGCCACAACGACAGCTCGGTGCCCGGCAGCGAGCAGGGCACCAGGTGCGCATCGCCGATCAGCTCACTGAGCGCGGCTTGCAGGCCCAGCGGTGGCGTCATGGCGCCGGGACGAGTTGCAGGGGGCCGGTGCTCTGGGTGATCGCCTGGGTGATGCGCACCGCAGGCAGGTGCAGGATCAACTGGCCCGACTGGCTGGCGCGGCCGCGCAACTCCACCCGCGCACCGGCCGGGAAGGCCTCGGGGTTGAAGCGCAGGCGGAAGGCCAGGGGTTGGTTGTTGCCGGTCAGCACACTGCTGGCGAGCAGTTGTTGCGGGCGCGAGCGGTCGTCGATCACCAGCAGCGCCAGCTCAACTTCGGCGCCGGCAGGCACGCCGTTGAGGGTGCCGTTGATTTCACGCTGATACGCCGGCAACGGGCCGAGGTCTTCAATGCCCGGGACTTTTTTCTCCTGGGCGGGCGTCGGTTGAGGGGTGGTTGGCTTGGGGGCTTCGCTGCTGCAGGCGACCAGGACACTGAACAGGGCGAGCAAAACAAGTGGTCGTAACTGCATGTACGGCTCCAGAAAGGGCAAAATCCGTGACTTGAACACAAAGAAACATATAAGCCAGCCTATATACCGTAAAGGCTATGGCTTGTCTTGCCACAGGGATGCGCTACCATGGCCCTCCCTTTTTTTGTTGCCTGCCAACCATGCACTGTCCCTTCTGCGGTGCCAACGACACCAAGGTCATTGACTCGCGTCTGGTCGCCGAGGGCGATCAAGTGCGTCGCCGGCGCGAATGCCTGGCCTGTGGTGAGCGTTTCACCACCTTCGAAACCGCCGAACTGGTGTTGCCCCGTCTGATCAAGTCCGACGGCAGCCGCCAACCTTTCGACGAAGAAAAACTGCGTGCCGGTATGCAGCGCGCCCTGGAAAAACGCCCGGTGAGTGTCGAGCGCCTGGAAGCGGCGCTGGTGCACATCAAGCACAAACTGCGTGCGACCGGCGAGCGTGAGGTCAAGAGCCTGGTGGTTGGAGAACTGGTGATGGGCGAGCTGCAAAAGCTCGACGAAGTTGCCTACATCCGTTTCGCCTCGGTGTATCGACGCTTCCAGGACCTCAACGAGTTCCGCGAAGAGATCGACCGCCTGGCCCGTGAGCCTGCCAAAGAATGAATTCGCCTAGCGCTGAACAAGCTGTCCTCGACGCCCACTACATGGCCCGTGCCCTGGAACTGGCCCGCAAAGGCCTGTACACCACCCACCCCAACCCTCGGGTGGGCTGCGTGATTGTGCGGGATGGGCAGATTGTCGGCGAAGGCTGGCATGAACGTACCGGCGAGCCCCATGCCGAGCCCAATGCCCTGCGCGCCGCTGGCGACAAGGCACGCGGCGCCACGGTGTACGTGACCCTTGAGCCCTGCAGCCACCACGGCCGCACGCCGCCATGCGCCGATGCGCTGGTGAGTGCGGGTGTGGCGCGCGTGGTCGCCGGCATGCAGGACCCCAACCCGGAAGTGGCGGGGCGCGGCATGCAGCGCCTGGCCCAGGCGGGCATCGAAACCCGCAGCGGCGTGCTGGAGCAGGAAGCCCGTGCACTGAACCCGGGCTTCCTCAAGCGTATGGAACACGGCTTGCCGTTTGTGCGGGTCAAGCTGGCGATGAGCCTGGACGGGCGCACTGCGATGGCCAGCGGCGAAAGCCAATGGATCACCGGCCCTGCCGCCCGCGCAGCGGTGCAACGCCTGCGCGCCGAGGCGAGTGTGGTGCTGACCGGTGCCGACACCGTGTTGGCCGACGGTGCTCGCCTGACCGTACGCGCCGCCGAGCTGGGCCTGGATGAAGCAACCACCGCCCTGGCGATGTCGCGTCCGCCGCTGCGCGTGTTGATCGATGGCCGCCTGCGCGTGCCGCTCAACGCGCCGTTCTTCAAGGCTGGCCCGGCGCTGGTCATCACTTGCGTCACCCCGGAAAATCAGTTCCCCCGTGGCCCTGAATGCCTGGTGGTGCCGGGCGTGGATGGCCAGGTCGACCTGCGTTCGGCATTGGTTGCGCTGGCCGCCCGTGGCGTCAACGAGGTGCTGGTGGAAGCTGGCCCGAGCCTGGCAGGCGCGTTTGCCCAGCAAGGCCTGGTGGATGAGTACGTGATATTCGTCGCCGGCAAGTTCCTTGGCTCCGCCGCCCGGCCTTTGCTCGACTGGCCGCTTGAGAAACTGGCCGACGCCCCCCACCTCAAGATCACTGAAATGCGCGCTGTAGGCGACGACTGGCGAGTCACTGCCATCCCTGTGCCAGCAGCGAGCGTATAATTCTGACCGGACGCTCAAGTGTCCCGTACCGTTTTCCAGGAGAAGGCCATGTTCACCGGCATCATCGAATCCATCGGCAGCATCCGCGCCATGACCCCCAAAGGCGGCGACGTTCGCCTGCTGGTTGAAACCGGCAAGCTGGACCTGGGCGACGTCAAGCTGGGCGACAGCATCGCCGTCAGCGGCGTGTGCCTCACCGTCATCGAACTGCCAGGCAACGGTTTCGCCGCCGACGTCAGCCGGGAAACCCTGGACTGCACCGCGATGAACGACCTTAAAGCTGGCAGCCCGGTCAACCTGGAAAAAGCCCTGACCCCGACCACCCGCCTGGGCGGCCACCTGGTCAGCGGCCATGTCGATGGCGTCGGCGAAGTTGTCTCGCGCAGCGAAAACGCACGTGCCGTGGAATTCCGCATCCGCGCACCCAAAGAGCTGGCCAAGTACATCGCCCACAAAGGCTCGATCACCGTCGACGGCACCAGCCTCACCGTGAACGCCGTGAACGGCGCCGAATTTGAACTGACCATCATTCCCCACACCCTCAGCGAAACCATCATGGCGTCTTACCAGCCGGGTCGCCGGGTGAACCTGGAAGTGGACTTGCTGGCCCGTTACCTGGAGCGCCTGCTGCTGGGCGAAAAGGCCGCAGAGCCTACTGCCGGTAACATCACTGAAAGCTTTCTGGCCGCTAACGGCTACCTGAAATCCTGACCAAGGGGGTGCCACGTGGCGCTCAATAGCATCGAAGAACTGGTTGAAGACATCCGCCAAGGCAAGATGGTCATCCTGATGGATGACGAAGACCGCGAGAACGAAGGCGACATCATCATGGCCGCCGAGGCCTGCAAGCCTGAGCACATCAACTTCATGGCCAAGCACGCCCGTGGGCTGATCTGCATGCCCATGAGCCGCGAGCGTTGCGAGTTGCTCAAGCTGCCATTGATGGCGCCGCGCAACGGGTCGGGTTTTGGCACCAAGTTCACCGTGTCTATTGAAGCGACCACCGGCGTCACCACCGGTATCTCCGCCGCTGACCGCGCGCGCACCGTGCAAGCCGCCGCCGCGAAAGACGCCAAGGCCGAAGACATCGTCAGCCCTGGCCATATCTTCCCGCTGATGGCCCAACCGGGCGGCACCCTGGCCCGTGCCGGCCACACCGAAGCGGCCTGCGACCTCGCGCGCATGGCCGGTTTCGAGCCGAGCGGCGTGATCTGCGAAGTGATGAACGACGACGGCACCATGGCCCGTCGCGCCGAACTCGAAGCCTTTGCCGCTGAACACGACATCAAGATCGGCACCATTGCCGACCTGATCCACTACCGCATGATCCACGAACGTACCGTTCAGCGGATTGCCGAGCAGCCGCTGGACAGCGAACTGGGCCAATTCAATTTGGTGACCTACCGTGATTCAGTGGAAGGCGACGTGCACATGGCCCTGACCCTGGGCACCATTTGCGCCGAAGAGCCGACCCTGGTGCGGGTACATAACATGGACCCCTTGCGCGACCTGCTGATGGTCAAGCAACCGGGCCGTTGGAGCCTGCGAGCCGCCATGGCCGCGGTTTCCGAGGCGGGCAGCGGTGTGGTGCTGTTGTTGGGCAACCCGGTGGATGGTGATGTGCTGCTGGCGCATATCCGTGAAACCGCCGAGCACACCCAGGTCAAGACGCCGACCACCTACAGCATCGTCGGTGCCGGTTCGCAGATCCTGCGCGACCTCGGCGTGCGCAAAATGCGCCTGATGAGTGCGCCGATGAAATTTAATGCGATATCCGGTTTCGACCTGGAAGTAGTAGAATACGTGCCCTCCGAATAAAGGCTGGCGATTTTTGCCCCTTGTTCGCGGTTAACACATCACTGAGGGACGCACTTTTCGCGTCCCTGCTCTTTAAGAGATTTGTCGAATGACCCTGAAGACCATCGAAGGTACCTTCATCGCCCCCAAAGGCCGCTATGCCCTGGTGGTTGGCCGCTTCAACAGCTTCGTCGTTGAAAGCCTGGTAAGCGGTGCCGTGGACGCCCTGGTTCGCCACGGTGTGAGCGAAAGCGACATCACCCTTATCCGTGCCCCTGGCGCCTTCGAGATTCCACTGGTTGCGCAAAAAGTTGCTCAACAGGGTGAATACGCGGCAATCATCGCCCTGGGCGCGGTCATTCGTGGCGGTACCCCTCACTTCGAATACGTGGCAGGCGAATGCACCAAGGGCCTGGCCCAGGTGTCCATGGAGTTCGGCGTGCCGGTAGCATTCGGCGTGCTGACTGTTGACTCCATCGAGCAAGCCATCGAGCGTTCCGGCACCAAGGCCGGTAACAAAGGCGCTGAAGCTGCCCTGTCCGCCCTGGAAATGGTCAGCCTGCTGTCGCAGTTGGAGGCCAAGTGATTTCTGACGAGAGCGACAACTTCAACCCGCGTGAGCCACGCCCTGCCGATGCTGGCAAACCGTCCAAGAACGAGAAGCGTCGCGCTGCTCGTCAACTGGCGACCCAGGCGCTGTACCAGCGTCACCTGGCCGGCGCTTCGTTGAACGAGATCGAAGCACAGTTTCGCGTCGACAACGATTTCACCTTTGCCGACCTGCCGTACTTCCACGACATCCTGCACGGTGTGCATGCCCACCTGACCGAGATCGACACGGCCCTGGCACCTTGCCTGGACCTGACCATCGAAGAGCTGGACCCGGTTGAACTGTGCGTGATGCGCCTGTCGGCCTGGGAGCTGCTGTATCGCGTCGACGTGCCGTACCGCGTGGTGATCAACGAAGGCATCGAACTGGCGAAAGTCTACGGTTCGACCGACGGCCACAAGTTCGTCAACGGCGTGCTCGACAAGCTGGCCCCGCGCCTGCGTGAAGCCGAAGTGAAGGCGTACAAGCGCTAAGCGCTTGAGTCCTGAATGGGCGAGTTTGAGCTGATCCGCAACTACTTCGCCGCCGCGCCCTGTGCGCAAGGCGGCGAAGGCATTGCGTTGGGGATCGGCGATGACTGCGCCTTGCTGGCGCTCCCCGCCGGGGAGCAGTTGGCAATCTCCACGGATACTTTGGTAGCCGGCGTACACTTTGCCGACCCCTGTGATCCGTACCTGCTTGGCCAGCGCTCGCTGGCCGTGGCGGTGAGCGACCTGGCCGCCATGGGCGCCAACCCTCTCGCGTTTACCCTTGCCCTTACCACCCCGACGGTCGATGCCGATTGGCTGCAGCGCTATGCCCAGGGTTTGAATGCCATGGCGCAAAGCTGCGGCGTGGGCCTGGTGGGCGGCGACACCACACGTGGGCCGTTGAGCCTGACCCTGACCGTGTTCGGCCGCGTGCCGGCCGGACAGGCGCTGACGCGTAGCGGTGCACAGCCGGGTGACCTGCTGTGTGTCGGTGGTGAGTTGGGTAATGCGGCCGGCGCCTTGCCGTTGGTATTGGGGCAGCGCAGCGCTGACGCCGCCATTGCTGGGCCGCTGCTGGCCCATTACTGGTCACCGCAGCCGCAGCTGGCCCTGGGTCTGGCATTGCGGGGCAAGGCGACCTCTGCGATGGACATCTCCGACGGGCTGTTGGCCGATTGCGGGCATATCGCCAAGGCGTCGGCTGTCCGCCTGTTGATCGAGCACCAGGCCTTGCCGTTGTCCCAGGCCTTGCTGGCGTTTGTCGGCGATGAGGCCGCCCGCGTGGCTGCGCTGAGCGGCGGGGATGACTACGTGCTGGCGTTTACCCTGCCGCAGGCCGAGCTGGCGCCCTTGTTGGCGAGCGGTTGGCCGGTGCATGTGATCGGCCGGGTCGAGGCGGGGCAGGGCGTGACATTGCTTGATACCCAAGGGCAGGACATCACCCCGGCCGTGCGCGGCTATCAGCACTTCAGCGAGACGCCCTGATTCGGCGAGCTGCGCTACCCTCTATACGGTTCTCAAGGTGTAGGAGGTTGTCATCATGGATGTGCGCCGTTGGCTGCTGATTGTGCTGTGCGCGGTCGCGACACTTGTGCACGCGGACGAAGCCCCGGTACCTGGCAAGATCATGCTGGCCAGCGAAGAGTGGAACGACTACACCAACAAAGACGGCAGCGGCCTGGCGTGGGATGTGTTGCGCCAGGTGTTCGAGCCGGCCGGAATCACCCTGCAAACCCGCAGCGTGCCCTATACCCGTTCGGTCGGCTTGGCCCAGCGCGGCGAAGTGGATGGCTGGGTCGGTTCCTACCGTGACGAAGCGACTGGCGTGCTGTACCCCCACTGGAACTTCGACTCCGACCACATCTACGCCCTCGGACTGGCCACTGCGCCGACGCCCAGCGTGGCCACGCTGGGCAATTACCGCCTGGCCTGGGTGCGCGGCTACAAGTACGAGGAGTACTTGCCCAACGTGCACCGCTTCAACCAGATCGAACGCCGCGACGGCATCCTGCCGATGCTGCAGCACGGCCGCGCAGACTTCTACATCGACGCCCTCAGCGAAGCCCAGTACGTGCTTGGCCAGGCCGATGACCCGACGCAATTCAAGCTCACCCACATCGCCGAACTGCCGCTGTACCTGGGGTTTGCCGATAACGAACGCGGCCGGGCGTTGATGGCTGTGTATGACCAGCGCATGGCGGCGCTGGTGAAAAACGGCGAGTTGAAGCCGATTTTCGAGCGCTGGAAACAACCCTATCCGTTCTGATGGGCATAGAACCGGGATGAAGGCCAATCGAACCGATTGATCTTTATCAGCGATAATTCAGCTTAAGCGTCTGTAGGAACCTGCTGTTACAATGGCCGCCATCGTAAAAACTGAAATCAGGAGCACACGGTGCCCGTCGTTTTCGTCGCCGCTTCCAAGCTGCCTACCCCTTTTGCCACGTTCACCATGAACGGCTTTCTCGAAGAAGCCACCGGCCGCGAGCACGTTGTGCTCAGCCTGGGCGACATCGCAGACGGCGCGCCGGTGCTGGGCCGTGTGCATTCCGAATGCCTGACCGGTGACGCGTTGTTCAGCCAGCGCTGCGACTGTGGTTCGCAACTGGAAGCCGCGATGCGTGCCATCGCCCGCGAAGGCCGGGGCGTTCTGCTCTACCTGCGCCAGGAAGGCCGTGGTATCGGCCTGATGAACAAGATCCGTGCGTATGAGCTGCAAGACGGCGGCGCCGACACCGTTGAAGCCAACGAGCGCCTGGGCTTTGCCGCTGACCAGCGCGACTACGCGATCTGCCTGCCGATGCTGGAGCACCTGGGCGTCAAATCCCTGCGCCTGATGACCAACAACCCACGCAAAGTCAAAGCCTTGACCGACATGGGCATCACCGTGGCCGAGCGCGTGCCGCTGCACACCGGGCACAACCCGCACAACAAGCTCTACCTGGCCACCAAGGCCAGCAAGCTCGACCACATGATGGGCAACGAACACCAGGGCGAGGTCGACCGCGCGTGACCCGTGGCCAGGTGAAACGGCGACTGTCCTTCAATTGGTGGCAGTACCTGGCCCTGGCACTGCTCCCGCTGTTTGTGATCAACCTGGTGTTTGGCCAGGCTGAATCATTGCTTCCCGTATTGGCCATGCCGTTCTTCATTGCCGGCGTGGCCTCTATGTTTCTGAGCCTGCGTTATTTTCATGGCTATAAACACGCACTGATCGCCACCTCCAAAGCCCTCGATACCCCTGAAGAACCCGCGGCCTGGATCACCCTGGCGGCTCGTCGGCGCACGGCGTTGCTGGTTGCCGCCATTCCCGCGTGGATCGGCGCGCTGGCGGTGTTTGTCGGCCTGGAAGCGGTGCCGCTGTTTCTGTTGGCCCTGTCGACGCTGGTGTTGTTCTACCTCTATCGCATTCCGCGTCAGCTGGGATGAGGCGTTACTGGCTGGCGCTTCTGCTGGCATTAAGCACCCAGGCGTTGGCGGCCGAACGCGTGATCAGCCTGGCGCCGTCCCTCTCTGAAATCGTGGTTGAACTGGGCGCTGCCGACCTGCTGGTGGGCGTGCTCGACGGCGGCGATCGGCCTGCGACCTTGGCGAATGTGCCGTCAGTGGGGCATTACGGTCAGTTGGACATGGAGCGCCTGCTCAGCCTCAAACCGGACCTGATCCTGCTCTGGCCTGGCAGTGTCGGCCCCGCCCAGCGCGAACAACTGCAGCGCCTGAATATCCCGGTGTACGTCGCCGAACCCCACAGCCTTGAGCAACTGACTACCCAGGTCCAGGCCATCGCCGACCAATTGGGGCGTGCTGAGGCGGGTCGACAACTGGCCGCACAACTGCGCCAGCGACTGGCTGAGTTGCGCCAGCGCTATCAGCGCGCCGAGCCCTTGCGCGTGTTTTACCAGGTGTGGAACCAGCCGCTGTACACCGTGGGCGGCGGCCAGATCATCAGCGATGCGTTGAGCGTGTGCGGCGCGCGCAATGTGTTTGATGACCTCAAGCTGCCGGCGCCGCAGGTGAGTATCGAGTCGGTGTTGCAGCGTGATCCCGAGATGATTCTGGTAGGGGATCAGGTGCAGAAGGACGCCTGGAAGGTGTGGCCGGCGATGGCGGAGCGGGTGCGGCTGGTGCCGGATAAAGGGCTGGAGCGGCCCAGTGGGCAGATGTTAGAGGCGGTGGCCAGGTTGTGTCAGGTGATTGCGCCGAACCTGTGAGGCCGCTATCGCTGGCAAGCCAGCTCCTACAGGGGGAATGCATTCCAACTGTAGGAGCCGGCTTGCCGGCGATGGGGACGGACCTGCCAACTCAGATATCGGGCGTCCAAGTCACCCCAACCCTCCAAACCCGACCCTCTTCACGATAATACTGGTTGTTCTCGAAATCCGGGTCCTGATAGCTGTACATCGCCCGCGCATAGGCTTTATCCAACACATTATCGACCTTGAACGACAGCAGCACCTCCCGGCTCAGCGCCCAACTGCTACGCAGCCCTAACAAGGCATACCCGCCCAGCCGGTTGCGATTCTCTTCATCGTCATAGCTGCGGCTGATCGCTTGCCAGCTGGCACCCACCCCCAGCTTGTCGAACTGCCGATCCACATCCAGGTTCAGCGTGCGCCGCGCCCGACGGGCCAGGGTATGGTCGCTGTCTCGGTCGCGAGGGTCGATGATCGAGACGCCCAGGTTGCCTTGCCAGCCGAACACCTGCTGCTTGAGCGCCGCTTCAAACCCGTTGATCCGTGCGGACGCCACGTTGTGCGGGATGTAGAGGTCCGCCGGCTGGGCGACGATGGCGTCTTTCAGGTCGGTGCGATACAGCGAGGTTTCCAGGCGCGTGGTGTCGCTCAGTTGGCTGCGCCACTGCACCTCATAGGTTTTTGAATGTTCGGGCTTGAGGTCTGGGTTGCTGCTGCCGGGGTAGTACAAGTCATTGAAACTTGGCGCACGGAAGCCTTCGCTGTAGGACAGCAGTACGTCGTTGTCCGGGTTCAGCGGCACGGTCAGGGTGCCACTCCAGGTGTTCTGGCTGCCGAACTGCTGGTTGGTGTCGTGACGCAGGCCCAGCTCGGTGGAAAACCGCTCGGCCGCGAAACGATGCTGGATAAACACCGCACGGTTCCAGCGGCTGTCTTCGTCGAAGTCAGTGGTGGCGCGTACGCGGTCTTCGTACCAGTCGCCGCCAAGGATCAGGCTGTTACGGTCATCCAGGGTCAGGTCGTTCTGCCAGTTCACCGAGTCGCGGTAGGTGTTGAAGGCGCTGCCCTCATCGCTGAGATGGTCGCGCTTCTTGTCGCGGTTCTCGCTGTGGCCCAGTTCCAAGCGGGTTTGCCAGCGCTCGTTGAGCTTGGCGTCGACATAACCGCTGGCGCTGCTCACGGTGTAGTCGGTGTAGGGTTTCTGGCCGACGGTTTCGAAAAAGCTGACGTAGCGCCCGAACGGGTTGTCGTATTCCGACTTGCCCCGGCCATCCAGCAGGTTGAAGCCCACTTCGAGGTCATCGCTCAACGAGTGGCTGAGGTTCAGGCTCAAGGACTTGTTGCGATAGGCATCATGATCGCCATCACTGGCAAACGACTCATGGGTCCAGTTGATGCCCCGGGTTTCATCCAGGCTGGCGCCGAGGTTGAAGCGCGTACGCTCATCGCCGCCGGACAGGCCGAGGCTGCGTTCCCACGTCTGGTTGCTGCCAAAGCCTACGTGCAGACGCGGATGAACGCCGGCCTGGGCGTTGCGCCGGGTGAAAATCTGGATGACCCCGCCGATGGCATCGCTGCCGTAGATCACCGAGCGCGAACCGCGCAGCACTTCTACCCGCTCAATCTGGTCGACGCTGAGGAACTGCAACCCGCTGTCGCCCGAGGTGGCGTTGGCGATGCGCTGGCCGTCCACCAGCACCAGGCTTTGGGCCGACTTGGTGCCGCGAATGAACACCCCCGGCAAACTGCCGCGCCCACCGGTTTGTGCGATTTGCACGCCGGGCACACGGCTCAGCAGGTCGGTGACGCTGGTGGGTTGCAGGCGATCGATGTCGTCGCGGGTAAACACAGTGTTGGCGGCGCTGCTGTCGTTACGCGCCTGCACCTGGCGGTTGGCGGTGATGACCACGTCGGGGAGGCTCAGGGCCTGGTCGCGGGTGTCGGCGAGCAGTTCGGGAGCGGGGAGAAGCAGCAAGGCGAGGTGCAGGCGTTTCATGGTCTGTCCATAGATCTGAAAATGGGTACAAATCAAATGTGGGAGCGGGCTTGCCCGCGAATGCGGTGGGTCAGCTACCAATAAGCTGGCTGACCCACTGTATTCGCGGGCAAGCCCGCTCCCACATTTTGATCCGGTTTCGATCGAGGGATTGGGCTACAGGCCCAGCAGCGCCATGCGCTCACGCACCGACGCCTCGATCCCGGCCCCGTCCAACCCGCATTCAGCCAGCATCTGCGCCGGCTTGGCGTGTTCGACGTACACATCCGGCAAGCCTAGGTGCAGCACCGACTTGAGGATGTTCTCCCGCGCCAGGAACTCGCTGACGGCCGCACCGGCGCCGCCCATGATGGCGTTCTCTTCGACGGTCACCAGCAGCTCATGGCTGCCGGCAATCTCACGCACCAGGTCTTCATCCAGGGGTTTGACGAAACGCATGTCGACCACGGTGGCGTCGAGCTTCTCGGCCACTTTCAGGGTCTCGGCCAATTGCACGCCGAACACCAGGAACGCGGTCTTGCTGCCTTGGCGACGCACGATGCCCTTGCCGATCTCGATAGGCTCCAGGTCCTTCTCGATCACCGCATTCGGGCCGTTGCCGCGTGGGTAGCGCACGGCGGCCGGGCCGTTGTACAGGTGGCCGGTGCTGAGCATCTTGCGCAGTTCGTTTTCGTCGCTCGGCGTCATCACCAGCATTCCGGGGATGCAGCGCAGGTAGGACAAGTCGAAGCTGCCGGCGTGGGTCGGGCCGTCTTCGCCCACCAGGCCTGCGCGGTCGATGGCGAACAGCACGTCGAGGTTCTGTACCGCGACATCGTGGACCAGTTGGTCGTAGCCGCGCTGCAGGAAGGTGGAGTAGATCGCCACCACCGGCTTGGCGCCTTCGCAGGCCATGCCGGCCGCAAAGGTCACCGCATGCTGTTCGGCAATTGCCACGTCGAAGTAACGCAGTGGGAAACGCTCGCTGAAGGCCACCAGGTCGGAGCCTTCCTTCATCGCCGGGGTAATCCCCACCAGGCGAGGGTCGGCGGCAGCCATGTCGCACAGCCATTCGCCGAACACACCGGAATACTTCGGCCCGCTGGCTTTTTTCGGCGCAGCGGCGGGAGCGTCCAGGGGTTCCAGCTTGGTGATGGCGTGGTAGCCAATCGGGTCGACTTCCGCCGGGGCGAAGCCTTTGCCTTTCTTGGTGACGATGTGCAGGAACTGCGGGCCCTTGAGGTCACGCATGTTGCGCAGCGTGGCGATCAGGGTGGGCAGGTCGTGGCCGTCGATCGGGCCGATGTAGTTCCAGCCCAGTTCTTCGAACAGGGTGCCGGGCACCAGCATGCCTTTGGCATATTCTTCGGTACGGCGGGCAATTTCCCACGCGCCGGGCAGACGCGAGAGCACCTTCTTGCTGCCTTCACGCATGCTGGCATAGGTGCGGCTGGAGAGGATTTTTGCCAGGTAATTGGACAGGCCACCGACATTGCGCGAGATCGACATGTCGTTGTCGTTGAGGATCACCAACATGTTGGCGTCCACTTCCGGCGCATGGTTCAGCGCTTCGAACGCCATGCCGGCGGTCAACGCGCCGTCGCCAATCACCGCAATCGCCTTGCGATCGCTGCCTTGCAGGCGGGCGGCAATGGCCATGCCCAGCGCTGCACTGATGGACGTGCTGGAGTGGCCGACGCCAAAGGTGTCGTACTCGCTCTCGGAGCGGCGCGGGAAGGCGGCAATGCCGTCCTTCTGGCGCAACGTGCCCATCTGCTCGCGGCGACCGGTGAGGATCTTGTGCGGATACGCCTGATGGCCCACGTCCCACACCAGCCGGTCATCCGGGGTGTCGAACACGTAATGCAGGGCGATGGTCAGCTCGATGACGCCCAGGCCGGCACCGAAATGCCCACCGGTCTGGCCGACCGTGTAGAGCAATTCCAGGCGCAACTCATCGGCCAGGGTTTCCAGCTCGGCTTCACCCAGTCGACGCAGGCCGGCCGGCGTGACAGCACGGTCAAGCAGGGGCGTGGACGGGCGCTTGCGGGGAATCTCTTGAAACGTCGTGGGCATCAGGCGAATCGTTATAGGTATAGAAGAGGCGGCAGTTTACCTCAAGCATCGCAAACTGCCCACGCAGAGCGCCGAACTTGGCCGATATGCGGCCGTAAAGGCCGCCGTTATCAGTGGCGGCGTTCGACGATATACCGCGCCAGGTCACGCAGTGGCTCGGCCGCCGCGTCGAAAGGTCGCAGGGCGTCCAGGGCCTGGTCGCGCAGTTCCAGGGCGTAGGCCTTGGCCGCGTCCAGCCCAAGCAGCGCAGGATAAGTCGGTTTGTCCCGTGCGATGTCGGCACCTTGGCGTTTGCCCAGGGTGGCGGTGTCACTTTCTACGTCGAGAATATCGTCCTGCACCTGGAAGGCCAGGCCGATGGCGCGGGAGTAGGTCTGCAGGGCGGCCAATTGCGCAGCGGTCGCTTGGCCGCTGGCCAGTGCGCCCAGCTCCACGGCGGCTTCGATCAGCGCGCCGGTCTTGTGGCGGTGCATGTGTTCAAGGGCGTGCTGGTCGAGCTTGAGGCTGACCGAGCCCATGTCGATGGCCTGGCCGCCGACCATGCCGGCCGGGCCCGCTGCGTGGGCCAGCTTGGTCACCATGCGCAGGCGGATCTCGGCATTGACGCTGCTCAAGGCCGGGTCCAGCAACGCGCTGAACGCCAGGCTCTGCAGACCGTCGCCGGCCAGGATCGCATAGGCTTCATCAAAGGCTTTGTGGGTGGTGGGCTGGCCGCGACGCAGGTCGTCATCGTCCATCGCCGGCAGATCGTCATGCACCAGGGAATAGGCGTGAATCAGCTCCACCGCACAGGCGGCACCATTGGCCTGCTCGGCCGGCGCGCCCAGGGCTTCGCACGCGGCATAGGCCAGCAACGGACGCACGCGCTTGCCGCCGTTCATCACGCTGTAGCGCATGGCCTCGTAGAGGCGGTTCATTTCCGGGCTTGGCGCAACAAACAAGGGCGCAAGCGCCGCATTGACCCGGGCTTGGCTACTGGCCTGATACGCGTCGATCATTCTGGCTGTTCCGCATCGAAAGGTTCTTCGGCCAACTCCCCGTCACGTTCGAGCAGCACTTGCACCTTCTGCTCGGCCTGCGCCAGGGCACTTTGACAGTCACGGGTCAGGCCGATGCCTTGCTCAAACGCTGTCAACGAATCTTCCAGCGACAACTCGCCGTTCTCCAGACGCTCGACCAGGGTTTGCAGGTCGGCGAGGGATTGTTCGAAATCGAGTGCAACTTTTTTGCGGGCCATGGCGGCTATTCCGGTAGACGGTAAACCGGCGCGACACTAGCAGACATGGGGATTCTGGGCAAATGAGCGGGGTGGTCGAGCAAGGTCATGAGCCGAATAAAAAAGTTATTCGGCTCACTAAATAAGCCGATTAGCGACTTTATTCGGCTCACGGTTCTTTCAGGCGCTGGTCCGAAATCGTACTTGAAACCCGTCATCAAGTTACGCGGCGCGAATACACCCCGGCGCGTGTGCAGGCCGTTCGAGCAAGCGCCAGAGCATCTCGGCATTTTTGTAGGCGTTGGCAATCAGAGGGGCCACGCGCCACAGCTCGAACGCATTGCGCTCGTGGGCGGTGACGTCATCGTTGCGCAGTCGTGTCCACCAATCCAATGCTTGCTGATCGCGTTCGGAGGTTGGGGGGGCTTGGCTGACTGCTCATCGGGACTCGTTGGCTTGCATAACCACCGCGCAATGGGCCATGGCCTTATTGCCCTGCAGCGCGGTTGGCGTCGAGTGTTGCCCTTGCGCATCCTTAAGTTGTGCCTCAAAGGCCTGTAACCCTTCGTGCATTTTCTGCAAGGTCGCAATCTGCGTGGCCAACGCTTGTTTCTTGGCAGCGATGGCCTGGTCGGCACGTTCCCATGGCAGCACATCGCCCGGGTGGTCCTGCAGGATTTGCTGCAACTCCTTGAGCTTGAAGCCCAGTTGCTGCGCACACTTGATAAACATCAACCGCTCGACACTCTGCGCAGAATACACCCGGTACTGCCCCTGGCGTTGCGGCGTGCGCAGCAGCCCGATCGCCTCATAGTGACGGATCGCCTTGACGGTCGTGCCCGACAGTTGCGCGGCTTTGCCGATGTACATGAAAACTCCCTTTTTCAACGAGTGTGCCCGCTTGCTTCAACCACTTTGTTCGCTGCGCCGGCGTAGAGCCCAGCACCGGTCCGAACAGCAGCGTCTTGACTGGCTTGATGCCACAAAACGCCAGGGTGGTCTTGCGCATCTGGTGGACGCCCGGCATGCGATAGAACCAGCGGTAATACCACGGCAGCGTGTCCAGGGTCACCAACAAATGTGCAGTGCGGCCGAGCAACAGCTTGTCGGGGAAAGCCTTGCCCTTGCGGTATTTGAAGGCGAAGCCGGGTAGGAAGATTCGGTCAATGAAACCCTTCATCAACGCCGGAATACCGCCCCACCAGATGGGATAGATGAAGGTCAGGTGGCTCGCCCAGAGGATGTCGGCTTGGGCGCTGAGCAGGTCGGGTTCCAACGGTTGGGGTTGGGTGTAGCCGCTGTGCAGATTGGGGTCGAAAACCAGCTCGCCCAAGCGTAGGACGCGGACTTCATGGCCGGCGATTTTTGCGGCCTGGATGTAGGTATCGGCCAGTGCGGAACACAAGCTGGACGTTGAAGGATGGCCAAGGATAACCAGGGTGCGCGGCGTCATGGGTGGATCCTGAAATAGAGTATTTCAGGGTAAGGGCTGCCGTATAGGGGAGAGTCAAGGCGTAGGGCCGCCATGGCCAGCAGGGCATTTCGGTATTGTTTGAAAGGCTCTTCCTTGAGCGTTCTTGGCCCCTTGTGGCCGTCAATGCCCCTGACTAGCCTGCCTCAACACTCAAAGAGCGAAACGGCATGAGCGAACCCGGTATCGGCTTGACCACACCGCCTGCGGGCTACAGCGACTGGTTGACGGACTTGAAAGGCCGAATTCACACGGCGCAACAACGTGCAACACTGGCCGTGAATCGGGAATTGGTGTTGCTCTATTGGCAGATTGGCCACGACATTTTGACCTGCCAGGCGGAGCAGGGCTGGGGTAGCAAAGTTATTGATCGACTTGCCCAGGATCTGCGTGCGGCGTTTCCCAACATGAAGGGGTTTTCGCCGCGTAACCTCAAGTACATGCGCGCTTTTGCCGAGGCGTGGCCAGACCCTGAATTTGTGCAAGAGGTGCTTGCACAATTGCCCTGGTATCACCATCTGGCATTGCTCGACAAACTCCCAGGCCCCGAAACCCGCCGCTGGTACATCGCCCAGGCGATAGAAAACAACTGGTCGCGTAACTCGCTGGTGGTGCACATCGAAAACCGCTTGCTGGAGCACAGCGGCAAAGCTGTCAGCAATTTTGAAAGTCCCCCCAATTTGCCAAGCATCGAGCAGATTGCGCGGGAGTTGGCGGCCCACTAAACAAAAAAGCCTGCTTTTCAGGGCAGGCTTTGTGTGCAGTGTTTAATCAGTCCTTACGCGCCGTCAGCGCCGCGTACCCATTCATCAAGTTGCGATAGTTGGGAATACGTTGGGACAACAGGTTCCCCAAGCCTTCGATGTCGTTGCGCCAGTCGCGGTGCAGCTCACAGGCCACCGAGAACCAGTTCATCAGTTGCGCGCCCGCTTGGGTCATCCGGCTCCAGGCCGCCTGTTGCACCGTGGTGTTGAAGGTGCCCGAGGCGTCAGTCACCACGAACACTTCGAACCCTTCCGCCAACGCCGACAAGGTTGGGAACGCTACGCACACATCGGTGACCACACCGGCAATGATGATTTGCTTACGGCCGGTGGCCTTGATCGCCTTGACGAAGTCTTCGTTGTCCCACGCGTTGATCTGGCCAGGGCGGGCGATGTACGGCGCGTCCGGGAACATCTCTTTCAGCTCGGGCACCAGCGGGCCGTTGGGGCCTTGTTCGAAGCTGGTGGTGAGGATGGTCGGCAGGTTGAAGAACTTGGCCAGGTCCGCCAGGGCCAGCACGTTGTTCTTGAACTCGTTGGGCGAGAAGTCCTGCACAAGGGAAATCAGGCCGGTCTGGTGGTCGACCAGCAACACGATGGCGTCGTCTTTGTTCAAGCGGTTGTAGGTTGGAGTGCTCATGGTTGAAATCCTTTTTTGTTTAAGTGGGTTGGGCGTTGCGTTCAACATGGGCACAGATTAATGGGCAGGCGATGAGGGATAAATCGGCTGAAATAGGTAATACCGTCAACTCAGAGGGGACAATTGCCCGGCTACTAACCGTTCTGATGGTGTTCGTCGCGGGGAAATGTGAGACAAAAAATCTCACGCGTGAGCTATTGAGCATTGTAAAAATTGCCTGTAGATTTTCTCACGCGTGAGTTTTTCACAACGAGGTCAGCACCATGAAAAGCAGCTCTCCATCGGGCCAGCCCGCAGGGCCCGATACCGATTCAGCAAGCCTTCAGGGAGAGCGCTTGAAACCGTCCGCGAAAAAACCGTCGAGCTTCTACATGAAGCAGATGCGCGCGGGCCTGGCGGCCGCCGGTTATGTGAAACACGAGACTTGGGTGCTTCCCGAAAACCGAAGCCTGCTCAAGCAGATGGAGAAACAGCTCCGCCAGCCGATCCTGGCTGGCTCATTCATGTCGGAGATTTACATGAGCGCAGGCACTAACTGGAACATCGATCGACTGTTCACGGCGCTGCAGGCCCTGGACGAAGTGGTTTCCAACGACATCACGCTTTCTCTGGTTCAAGGCTCGGAGTCCAGCATCAAGCTGGAAATGAACGACTTCGGCGGCTTGCCGATTTATATCGCGGTGGTGGGTGAGCAGATCATCGTCGACACCGTGCTGGTCGACGTCGAGTCCATCAACAACGTCGAAAAATTCAATGACGCCGTGCTGCGCAGCCGGGAAATGTTCCCGCTGTCGTCGATCGGCATCGAGTCCATGCCCAACGGGCAAGTTGTTTACAACATGTTCGGCGCGCTGAGTTCTGACTCCAGCCTCACCAACATCGTGACCGAGGTGAAAACCCTCGTCGACAACGTGCAGCGCGCCAGCGAAGCCTTCGAACGTTTCTTCAATTAAGTATTCGGGAGTATCTGATGACTCAGTCCATCTGGAGCAAACTGTTCACCGCGCTGCGTGGCGGTGCCAGCGAAGTCGGCGAAGCGATCGTCGACCAACAAGCCCTGCGCATCCTCGACCAGGAAATCCGCGATGCCGACACCGCGCTGGCCAACGCCAAGCGTGAGCTGGTCAGCATCATGGCCAAGCACAAGTTGGCCAATGACCGCGTCGGCGAGTACGACGCCAAGATCACGGACCTGGAGACCAAGGCGATGGCCGCCATCCAGGCCAACCGCGAAGACCTGGCCCTCGAAGTGGCCGAAGCCATTTCGACCCTGACCAACGAGCGCGACGCCGAGCAGAAGCAAGCCGCCGAATTCGGTGGTTACGCCGACAGCATGCGTAAGGACATCACCAAGGCCGAAAGCCGGATCAAAAGCCTGCGCCAGCAAGTGGACATGGCCAAGGCGCGTGAAAGCGTGCAAAAGGCTCAGGTCAGCGCGTCCATCGCCAGTGGCGGCGCCAACGGCAAGTTGGAGACGGCCGTTGGCACGCTGAACCGCTTGCAAGCCAAGCAGCAGCAACGCGCCGCTGAACTGGAAGCCCAGGACGAACTGGCCGAGGCCTCGACCGGGACTGACCTGGAACGCAAGTTGCGCGAAGCCGGCATCACGCCGAACGAAGGCAGCGCCAATGCGATTCTGGAGCGCCTGAAGCAGAAGTCGGCTGAGTAAATAATGCCGCAACAGGAAGGGCCTATTCTCGGCCCTTTCTTTTTACGTCGAGGTCAGGATGGACGCCCTCAAGGGTTTCAAGATGATCGCAGGCCTTGCCCTGCTGATGGTCGCACTGCAACTGTTCAATGTGGCGACCGGTTACAGCCTCATGGCCTTTGGCTTGATCCCCAGGACGGTGCCGGGCCTGTTCGGCATTCTCACTTCACCGTTTTTACACGGGTCCTTGGCTCACCTGAGCGCGAACCTGATTGCCTTTTTGGTACTGGGCACCCTGGTGATGATCGAAGGGTTCAACCGATTCGTGACCGTCAGCCTGATCATTATTCTGCTGGGCGGCGCGCTGGTCTGGCTGTTCGGTTTCAGTGGCGTGCACATTGGCGCCAGCGGCTGGGTATTCGGGCTGTGGGCCTACCTGTTGTCGCGTGCCTGGTTCCACAGGAGCTGGACCAACCTGATCACGGCCGGGGTCGTGGCACTGCTGTATGGCGGGCTGGTCTTTGGCTTCCTGCCGCGCCAGGGCGTTTCGTTCGAGGGGCATCTGTTTGGTGCGCTCGCCGGATTTATTGCAGCCAAGGTACTTCTCTCTGCACCTCGCAGCAGGTTTAATGCCGGCTGAGCGCACTGGAGCATCCAGGCGCCGAGACGATGGCAACTACCCAGGGAATCAGGGGCAAAATGTCGATTTTTCTTTTGTTGCGCCTGTACGCCTCCTCCCTCTTTCACCGTTTCGGCTGGGCAGGTCTGGTCATCGCCCTGGGCGTGCACCTGAGCACCGCTTATTTGGGCCTGGTGCTTCTAGGCGAGCAGCACCTCACCACGCTCGCCACGTTTATTTACTTCTACCTAACCACCACACTCACCGTCGGTTATGGCGACCTCGCGCCGCAGACCTCGGCCGGGCGGGTGTTCGTGGCCGCCTGGATCATGCTCGGCGGCATTGCGCTGCTGACGGCAGCCATCGGCAAAACCACCAGCAGTGTCATCGATGCATGGAGAAAAGGCATGAAGGGTAAAGGCGATTTCACCGGCAAGGTCGGCCACACGGTGCTCATCGGCTGGGAAGGCGCGCCCAGCGAGCGGGTCATCGAGTTGTTGCTGCAAGATGAAACCTCCAACGACAACCTGATCGTCATTTGCGATTGCACCCTCGATGAAAACCCCATGCCCGGCAAAGCGGCGTTCATCCGCGGTGAAAGCCTGTCGTCCACCGCGTTATTGCTGCGTGCGGGTGTGCCCGGCGCCGAACGTGTACTGGTGCGAACCCCGTCGGACGACCTGACACTCGCCACCGTGCTGGCGGTGAACCAACTGAGCCCTGTCGGCCATGTGGTCGCCCACTTCAATGAAAGTGAAATCGCCGCACTCGCCAGCTCCTACGCGCCGCGGCTGGAATGCACCTCAAGCATGGCCATCGAGATGTTGGTGCGTGCTTCCCAGGACCCGGGTTCGTCAGTGGTCATCAATGAGTTGTTGTGCGTGGGCCAAGGCGCCACCCAATACCTGATGAAGTTGCCCGAGGCCTTCGAAGCCACCTTCGGCGACCTATACAGCCGGATGAAGGAGCATCACAACGCCACCCTCATCGGCTACCGCGCCAAAGGCGCCCAGCAACCTTCGATCAACCCGCCCAGCGCCACGCGCGTTGAGGGCGGCGAATTCTTCTACATCGCCTCCACCCGCCTCAAGGACATTTCCAATGGGATGGTTTAAACAGTTGATGGGGCTTGAAGCCCCGAGCGCGCGTCCTGAGTCGCATCACGCTGGCGGCCAACCCCTGTCAAGCAACGGCCCGCTGGGCCTGGCACCGGGCAAAGGCGTGATGTTCGACTCGAGCCTCAAATTGCTGCTCGATGAGAAAACCTCGGTGGTCATCCCCGGCTCCCAGGAGATCTGGAGCAATGGCACCCTCGACCTCGGGCAATCGACCTGGCTGTCGCGCTACTACATGAACGACGAAGACTACTGGCTGCAAGTGCACACCACCGGCGAAATCGCCGGGCAGGTGGAGTCGGTGATCCTGTTCAACTACCTGAGCTACGTCACCCTCAGCAGCGAAGCGGAACTGCGCCGGCTGGCCGGCCCGCAAAGCCCGATCGGGCTGCCGACCTACACCCACAACGGCGTCGAATTCACCCGTGTGTGGGGCAGCGAAGCGGGCCAGACCGAACTGGTGGCGATGACCGAGCACGTGGTCAATCCCGAAGAGGCCTACAGCGTCGAGCACCGTTCGATGTTATACGCCCGTGACACCGGCCTGACGGACCGCCGCGAGTTCCTGCTGTTTTCCGTCGAAGAAGACGCCGAAGGCACCATCAGCCTGAGCACGTCGCTGGGCATTTCGCTGTACACAACCGACCTGACCGCGCTCTAAACAAGGAAGCCATTCATGCTAGAAGCTCTCTCCATCTCCCTGAACAAAGCCGCCGTGCTCGGGTTTGTCCTCTACATCCTCGGGGCCGCCGTCCTGTTCGTGCTGTTCCAGTTCCTCTACACCCGCATCACCCCGCACAAAGAGTTCGAGCTGATTCGTGCGGGCAACGTGTCTGCGGCGGTCGCCCTGGGCGGCGCCATCGTCGGCTTCGCCATTCCGGCCAGCAACGTGATCGCCTACTCGATCAGCCTCCTCGACTTCGTCGTCTGGGCGCTGATCGCGGCAGTCGTGCAACTGCTGGCGTTCCTGCTGACCAGCCTGGTGCTCAAGGGCACGTCCGAGCGCATCAAGAACGGCGAGCTGGCGGCCGGCATTTACGTGGCGGCCGTGGCCATCAGCGTCGGCATGTTGAATGCCGCGTGCATGACGCCAACCTCGAACTGATCGCCCACGGAGCTCCCGATGAAACGAAGCAAGTACGTCCAGCTGTCGCTGGCAGCGTCGGTCGCCATGGCGATATCCGGCTGTGGGCCGACGGAAAAAACCTACGATTTGCAGAAGAAGTACAACTTCCAGTCGGTGCAGCAATGCGCCGATGAAAAACTGCCGGTGGACGTCTGCTCGGACGCCTACATGACCGCCATGGCCGAACACCGCCGCATTGCGCCGGTGTACGACAACCAGGCCGATTGCGATGCCGACTTTGTCGCTGACTGGTGCCAGCAAGACTCCACCGGCAAATTCATCCCCCGGCTGGGCGGTTTTGAACTGACCGCCGAAGGTCGGGTGACGCAGTCCCAGGTCGACGCGGCCAACGCCCAAGTCGGCGGCGCGCAAGCCAACAGCGGCGGCTCGGGCTTCTCCACCAGCAGCCTGCTGACCGGCCTGCTGATCGGCAACATGCTGAGCAACAACCGCAACAGCTACCGCTCCGAGCCGGTGTACCGCTACCGCGATGACCGTGGCGACTACGGTTCATCAACGCTAAGCCAGCGCGTCTCCAAAGGCTCGACCTTCAGCCGCTCGAACCAGGCCCGCTACGGCAGCAGCAGCTACTCGAACACCCTGCGCTCCTCCAACAAATCCAGTACCGTTGCGTCGGCCACCTCCCGTGGCGGCTTCGGCAGCAAGGCCAGCGCACGCAGCGGCTGGGGCGGCGGCGGGTCGAGCAGTTAAGGAAGGCGAGCCATGAAGAAAATCCACTGCGCAGAACGTCACGACTGGAAACAGACCGCCGACAGCCTCGGCTTTCTGTTCCACACCATCGACGACGAACCCTACTGGGACGAAAGCGCGTACTACCAGTTCACGCTCAAGCAAATCGAGCACGACCTGGAGGACCCGACCACCGAGATCCATGACATGTGCATGGACCTCGTCGCCCGCGTGGTCGAGAGCGAAGAACTGCTGGAACGCCTGAGCATCCCCGCGCCGTTCTACGACATGATCCGCACCTCATGGCGCGAAGGCCACCCGCACCTGTACGGGCGCATGGACTTCTCCTACAACGGCACCGGCCCCGCCAAACTGCTCGAACTCAACTACGACACCCCCACCAGCCTCTACGAAGCCGCCGCGTTCCAATGGGGCTGGCTGGAACAATGCATCGAACGCGGCCTGCTGCCCAAACACGCCGACCAATTCAACAGCATCGACACCAAACTGCACCAGGCCTTCGCCCAACTGCAGATCAACCAACCGTTCTACTTCGCCTCGATGAAAGACTCGGTCGAAGACAAAGGCACCACCGACTACCTGCGCCTCGTCGCCGAAAAAGTCGGCATCGAATCCCGCCACATCGACATCGAAGACATCGGCCTCACCGCCGAAGGCCGCTTCGTCGACCTTGAAGATCGCTGGATTCCCCACCTGTTCAAACTGCACGCCTGGGAATTCATCTTCCACGAACCCTTCGGCACCGCGATCGCTGAGAGCGACACACAGTTCTTCGAGCCCGCGTGGAAATCCATCCTCTCCAACAAAGGCATCCTGCCGCTGCTGTGGGAATACAACAAAGGCCACCCCAACTTACTCGCGGCGCACCTGGATACCGACCCGGGCAAAGCCGTGCCGAAAGGCTGGGTGCGCAAGCCATTCTTCTCACGGGAAGGGGCGAACATCGAACTGCAAACGGCAGATGGGCTGATCGTGAAAGAGGACGGGCCTTACACCGATGCGCCGTTCATCCTGCAAGAATTCGCACCGCTGCCACGGTTTGGGGACAGCTATACGCTGATCGGGTCTTGGGTGATTGGGGACCAGGCGGCGGGGATTGGGGTGCGGGAAGACAATAGTTTGATTACGAAGGATTCGAGCCGGTTTTTGCCGCATTTGATATTGGATTGAGGCGGTCTACAGTGCCTCTCAGTCGAGTCCAGTCGATTACCTAAATGCCCGCGTCTGCGGGCAGATTTATGATCTCTCAGCAGGTAACCATCTGAGCATTGGAGTGGTTCTGTGTAAGCCGTTTGAGTGCAATCTCAAGCGCTTGGTCGTCGAACAGCTTGTTCTTACGAGCACCAGCACCGGCTCCGCCTTCCCAGTGTTTCAACGCTTCGCGCACAGCAGGGACGCTAGGGGAGACATTTTTCTGGCTCAGCAACCAATCGACTGTCGCCAGTAACTCCATACCAAATGGAGACTCGAAGCCGTCAATCAATTCGGCTGTGCACTCCAGGGCTTCGGAGTACTCCTTGGCTTCTGTTTTAAGATAGGTTTGTAGAAAGGCTTTGCGGTCTTGATCGAACCAGATCACATCACTGTTCTCCGCATCACCAATGCGCTTATCGCAATGCAGATAACTACCGTCCAGGTTATTAAGCAGATGATCTAATCGATTGGCATACGGCCCGTACTTGTGAGCAACGAACTTAAGGTCTAACGGGTTCTTGAGGCCTGGCCGTTTCTCAATGGCACGTTCCAGGAACCAGGCCAGCTTTTGAATCTCAAGCAGGCTGCACTCCATACCCAGCACCCAGTATCGCCGCACCAGTTCCGCAATAAGTGCGCGGGCCGGTGTGAGCTTCTCTACACCACTGCGCTTGGCGACATTCAGGTACTGATTGGAAGGTTCAAATACCAATACATCGACATCCAAATCACTCAAGACATCAACGATCTGTTCGCGAACCTCGGGCCATTTCAGGCCGCCGTTACCCGCACCTAGGGGCGGTACTGCGACAGACTTCACATGGTTTTCGATTAAAAAACGACGTAGGTCGTGTAGACCTTCGGTTATCCATGCCATCTGCGATGGCGATCGCCAGTGACGCTTGGTCGGGAAGTTAATGATCCATTGAGGACCTTCAAGTTCGTTGACTGCAGTGACGTGGACCTTGCCGGTCTCTACCTCACCAGCCTTGCAGGCCGCCGCGTACAAACGATAGTTTTCCGCAAAGCGCTCTTTGAACATCAGCGCGATGCCTTTGCCCATCACGCCCACGGTATTCACCGTGTTGACGAGGGCTTCGGTGTTGGCTTCCAAAAGGTTGCCTTGGGTGAATCTGATCATTGGAAATACCATCCCGGACGCGCATGCACAGACAACGTCAGGCCTCTAGCGGCAACGTCCTGCTGTATGCGTTCTTTCATCGCATCGGTGTAACACATGATGCCAAGGAGTCCTGTAATCGGTAGGTGGTGGTGAATCAGCGCTTCCGCCTGATAACGCTCCATTTTTCGAGGGTCATCGGGGTCACGTTTGAAGTCGCGTCGTTGAAGGATAGACCAATCGACTTGGTGGAGATTCGCCAGATCGCTGTAATAGTCTGTCCAATCCGGGTAAGCATGTGCGTTTGTGAAGACGAACGGTAGGCCAAGCTCGGCGACGCGGTGGAGGCTTGAGACGAGAATGACGATCTCATCATTGTTGCGCTGCTGAACGCTCCACCCGGAGTGAATGTTCTTCATCATCACAGAGAAGGGGGTGAAGTAGAAGGGCACGTAGTCGGACAAAAAACCCGCAGGAGCAATGGGGACACAGCGCGTGCGGCGTTTGTCGATTAAATCAACATTGCCTATGTTCACATACTGCGGTGCCTGCACCTCGGAGCTGGCGCAGTGCAGGCCGTTGTCCAGAATCCAGGGCAGATTGTCGCGATGAACGATCCGCCAGATCAGAGCCTTTTCTGGATTCAGGTTGCTATAAATCATCTAAGAAACATTCCCCGATTCACTCCGATTTGAACATTAACACCGGCCTCGCGCATTTTAGACGCACAGAGGGCTTCTACTTCGGCATTAGAAACAAAAACCTTGAAGAAATCGTTAGGGGAAACTACATCGGGCGATAGGCACTCAGCCATGCAGATGCTCTTGCATTGGGGATCATGGTAGTCCCTGGCATTCATGACCTCCCAATTGATGGCCTCGAAGCCCTCGGCATAATCAAGCAACTGAATGGCATCATTAGCCAATGGATGGCGGGGAATGACCTTCCATTGCTTTCTAATTGCCACGTTTCGATGAACTGTAATCACAACAAATTGGGCGTGAGGCCTTCTACGTTGAACGCTTCCATCGAATGGGTTTGCGGCAAACCAATGGAAAGGTACGTATTTCTCTAATGCGAGACCTTGTCGTTTTTTCAGAATCTCGGCATCAGCCACATCTTCGAATGCCCTGAGTTGCGCTCGCGGTTTTAGCCCGTTTTGAAAAATACTGCTCAGGTTTTCTAGTGAAGTGAGGTGATAGAGAAGTTTTTGTTCCTTGATATCCGCCATATCGGTCTCCTTGACCTATGCATGAGCTGAAGTTGTTTCATCCCTGCTCGCTCATCAGTTAGCAGGATGAGATGAGCGATTCTAGGGTGATGTCATTTTGATATGCAATGGCTGCTCTTAATGTGGCGAGCTGTTGACAAACCAAGGAGTCAGTAGCCCCGCAGCGCTCTCGAATTCGTTGTGCCAGCAGGTTCGGTCCCTTTCATTTGCGGGACATTTCCTAGAGAATCTCAGCCGCTTGCGCCAGCGAAGCTCCCTGACTAGGCTGCGATCCGTCACTGCACATTCAGTGATCGGGTTTAGTCGCCCGGACCTCGCTAGGCGCATGCGCCATCTCAAAGACAGGTGTCTTCTCACCTGCACTTTATGGTGGTTGTGCGCAGGGCACCCTCGGGTGCGCCGGAGCCTAGCAGCCGGTCGACTAACCTGCGTACAGCCGCCACCTCTGATTGTTTAGTCGCGAAAGGACGGTGGTATTCACTTACTGCTAGGGGTTTTGCTATGGATAACGTTTGTTCGGATTTTCCGTCATCGGGTATGACTTACCCATTCACCGTTAATGAAGAGCTGAGCTTTGAGGATGCCTGGGTGCGTGTGGCTGAGTTGCTGCATTGTGCAGTGGCGACGTCGCAGGTGCTTGGGGAACCGCTGGCTGCGCCGCAGAGGGCGGTGATGCATTTGGTGGAGATGGCGAAGATGGTGGCGGATCGTGCGGTGGAGTGTATTCAGCCGTCGAGCCCGAAGTGCCAAGCCTAGGATTGAATGTCCAAAAACCTGTATTCCGCCTAGGAGCCCCATAAGAATCAGGGCTGGTCGCGAGAAGGTGCGGCGAGCCCTGGCGCGTAGTCAGATCAAACCCGCTAATTCTCCTGGTTCAAACCCATGCGCATCTAAGTGCCAGGCGAAATATTTGCGATTCTTACGGCCCCATTCGGCCACTTTTTTGCCCAGGACTGTTTCGACGTAGTTAGCAGTAGCTTGAGTCATTTCACGCGACGGATGTTTGACCACGATTCCATCTCTAACCGACAGATAGCCATGCTCAAACAGTGGATCGCACCCTAACCGACACATCGGTATAGCGATATTCTCGATGTCGAGCTTTTCCTGGCTGCTACAAGCCGAGCGTTTCTTTATATGCGCTGCCACTAGAAGGTGTCGCGGATATTCATTGAGGCAAATGCAGCAGTGACTAGTCGGCTTGTTTCGAAATAAATGGCGAACAATGTACCTGTGTTCCAAGCGTGTAGATTGGCTGGCGGTTCCGTCCGTCGGCTGGTTTTTAATATCTTGGCGAGCCTCTTCCAGGGTCACTTCGGTGGGAGTGAAATCATGGTCCAGGTGTGGGAAGTGATTGAAGATGGCTGCGCTTTGCGCTTCATCGTAACGGTAAAACGAACGATCATGCGCGCTCCCGATACATGCCTGTATGGCTTTGAAACGGATAGCATGGTGGCGCACATCAGTGACGAAGTAGATGTTTTCCCACGTGCTTTCGGTGGAGGCATCTGCCCATCCCCAAAGCTTCAGAGCTAAATCTCTATTGTGTGTCCGATGAGTAAAGCAGGCACTGACCGTGATGACCGTATTAGTGTTGAATATGATCGTGTCGCCTGGGTTCATAGCAAGCCAAGCATTTCTAGTCTTGGGAGATGCAAGTCCCCAAATTGTCAGTTTCCCATCTGGATATGCAAGGCGTAGTTCAGACCGCAGTTCAGGATCCAATAAGTCTTGAACATCGCTGAACCGCACTGGATTGAGGATTGTGGTCTGCAGATTCTTACGAGCTATTTTATCCGAGCAAGGCTGGTAGATTACACGGGCCGTCATTCGCCTCTCCTCGAATACTTGACGGCATTGCCTTTGGCTTTCTCTACTGGGTATTTCACCGCATTAAGCTGAAGCTTGGCGTTCGCTGCTGCTTCGAGGTTAATGTTAAGACGGTCAGCAAGGCGAAGAAGATAAAGCAGCACATCAGCCATCTCTTCTTCAATGCCTTGAAGGGTGTCACTGGGCAGCGCACCCAGTTCGCTCTGTTCTGGGGTCAACCATTGAAAGTGCTCAAGCAGTTCGCCAGCCTCACCAGAAAGGGCCATGGCTAGATTTTTTGGCGTATGGAATTTGTCCCAGTCTCGATCGGCCGCGAAGGCAGCCAGCTCTGTCTGAAGAGCTTTCAAAGCGTCCATGATGATGAGATCGCACTTATAGCTGTAGGATCACGGACGTTATCTTGTAGGTAAATTCATGTCTAGGGCGACTGATGGCCAGATGCCCGTGAGACGGCGTGCTGCGAGTCAGTTTTACTTAGCTTAAGAGCAATTCGTTTGGAATGGAGGTCACTACTTGGCCGGCTTCCCTGCTTCTTGCCCCTCTGAAACGCTGGCGTTCTTATGAGGGAAGATGAATTTGGAAATCTTTTCTTCAAGATTTCCAGACATTAAAAAGCCGGCTTGTGGCCGGCTTCTCGGGGACTGCTTCAGCTTGTTTTTGACAAACCTCACCAGCCTTCAAATCGCTCAGCCCACGTTGCGTCGGGCTGAATAGTAGGGGCATCCGCGGGAACTCCTCCGCTTCGCCGAGCAGGGTGGATAGCGTAAAGCCACCCCCTGCCAAATGTGGGCCGCATGATACCCACATTCACCTCAAATGCCCACCTCCGGATCCGATTTAGAGCCTTCCCAGCCCAATACATGCTCATCCAGCGGCACGGGTGGGCGGCGGTTATTCAGGGTGGACCACCAGAACACCCAGCCCACGATCTGGAAGTTCTGTTCGAAGCGTTGCTCGTAGGTAAGGTATTCGTCGGGGTGTTCGCCGGCGTTGTGGCTGCGCATGCGCAGGCCACCGCCTGGGCGGTTGTAGAGGTATTTGATGCGCAGCATGCCGTCGTGTTCTACGGCGTAGATTTCGCCGTCGATGATTTGGGTGCGGCCTCGGTCGATGGCGAGGGTGGCACCTTGTTGGATGATGTCGATCATGCTGTTGTCGACCATGTAGGCACCCAGGGCGCGGTCGGGGTTTACGTTGAGGGCCTGAAGGGTGTGCAGGGTGACGCGGATGCATTCGGTGGAGGTGAAGGAGGGGTGGAGGTCGATCTCCACGTCGTTTTTTTCCGGGCTGGGGGCGGGGCCTGTGAGGTATTTGCCGGCGTCTTCGCGGGCAGAGAGCGCGTTCCTTGCGTTGGGGCCTTCCAGCAGGAAGTTGGCCGGTGGGTGTTTGGGGCCTTCGCCGGTGCGCAGCCAACGGCTGGAGATGCACAGCAGTTCTGCGATCTCGTTGAGTCGGCCCATGGGCACGCCGCGCTTGAACCAGTTGTTCACGTGCTGGGGCGTGACGCCGCGGTTCTTGGCGAAGTCGGAGGCGGAAAGGTGGACTTCCCGTAGTAGCGCTTTTAAGCGATCACCTGATGTATTCATAAACGCAGAGCTTACTGACCGGGGAAACAGATCAAATAAACCATGCGTTGAGCGGCGCCTGTAGGTCTTTGCTTAGTTGTAGCCCGATACTTCTATTTGAGATGGCAATTAAACATCATCTATAAAATGTTGAACTTGCCGTTTAATTTTTCCCACAAAAAAAGCCCCGAATGATCGGGGCTTTTTTTATTGCCGGGGCAATGAGGAGCGGGTATCAGCCTTTGTAGGCAGCGACCGACTTCAGGATCTCGGCGCGGGCGGCGTCTGCGTTGCCCCAGCCTTCGATTTTCACCCATTTGCCTTTTTCGAGGTCTTTGTAGTTCTCGAAGAAGTGCTTGATCTGTTCCAGCAGCAGTGGCGGCAGGTCGGTGTATTCCTTCACGTCCACGTACAGCTGGGACAGCTTGTCGTGTGGAACCGCGATAACCTTGGCGTCGCCGCCGCCGTCGTCGGTCATGTTCAGGATGCCGACTGGACGTGCGCGGATCACCGAGCCTGGCGCAACCGGGTAAGGGGTTACGACCAGGACGTCGAGGGGGTCACCGTCGTCGGCCAGGGTGTTCGGGATGAAACCGTAGTTGGCCGGGTAGAACATTGGGGTGGCCATGAAACGGTCAACGAACAGGCAATCGCTGTCTTTGTCGATTTCGTATTTGATCGGCGCGTGGTTGGCCGGAATCTCGATGGCGACGTAGATGTCGTTCGGCAGGTCTTTGCCAGCCGGAATCTTGCTGTAGCTCATTGGGCGTTGCCCCCGTTAATTGGCCATGAAACATGGCCGGATTGGCCTAAAAGTGGCGGCGATTATAGGCATATTCTGACGCCGATGCCATGCGTCAGACGTCGTACGGCGCCTGGGGTTCAGTCCGGTACCGCGCGTCGCTGGCTTGCAGTTGGGTCAAGCGGGCCAGGGGATCCTGGCGGTAAAAGCGGCTGAGCTGCGCGTACACCTGTGGATAACTATTGACCAGTAAATCCGGGGCGCTGAAGAAGTATTCGCTGGTGACGGCAAAGAACTCGGCCGGGTTTTCGGCGGCGTAGGGGTCGATCTCGGTTTCGACGTCCGGGTTGGCGTCGAGCTGGCGATTGAGGTCGTCGTAGGCGCTCTGCATCACGCTGGCCCACTCTTGCACGCGCATGTCGCTGTGCAGCGGTGGTAGGCCATTGGCGTCGCCGTTGAGCATGTCCAGCTTGTGGGCCAGTTCGTGGATGACCAGGTTGTAGCCTTCCCACTGGCCGCTTGCCAGCACACCGGGCCAGGCCAGGATCACCGGGCCTTGTTGCCAGGCTTCGCCGCTGTGTTCACCGTCCCATTCGTGTTCGATGCCGCTGCTGTCGCGATGGCGCTGGGGGCTCAGGAAGTCGTCGGGGTACAGCACGATTTCGTGGAAGCCCTGGTACCAGTCGAGGTCGCCCAGGTTCATCAGCGGCAGTTGCGCTTGGGCGGCGAGCAGCAGGCGTTGTTCCTGATGCAGCTCGACGCCGGGTAGGGCAGTGAGGTGTTTTTCGTTGAGGAATACCACGCAGGCTTCACGCAACCAATGGTCTTGCTCGGCGCTGATGCCGTCGAGGAAGGTCAGGTGGTGGCGCACCCGCTGCCAGGTGTCATCGGCAATCGGGTGCTTGGCCAGCAGGCGCCGGCGACGCCAGGCGCTGAGGGACCACATCGTAAAACTACTGCGACTTGGCTTCGGAGGACGCGCGACCAAAGCGGCTGCGGGCCACGCCAATGATCATCGGCACCAGGGACAGCAGGATGATGAACACCACCAGCAGCGACAGGTTTTTCTTGATGAACGGCACGTTGCCGAAGAAGTAACCCAGGGTCACCAGGCCGCCGACCCAGATGATGGTGCCGAACACGCTGAAACCGAAGAAGCGCGGGTAAGGCATTTTGGCGATGCCGGCGACGAACGGGGCAAAGGTGCGCAGGATCGGCAGGAAACGCGCCAGGGTCACGGTTTTGCCGCCGTGCTTGTCGTAGAAGTCGTGGGTTTTCTGCAGGTAGTCGCGGCGGAAGATTTTCGAGTTCGGGTTACTGAACAACCGTTCTCCGGCCGTTCGGCCTATCACGTAGTTGGTACTGTCCCCGAGGATCGCCGCCAACATCAACAGGCCGCCCAACAGGATCGGGTCCATGCCGCCGCCCGCGGCGATGGCGCCAGCGATGAACAGCAACGAATCACCCGGCAGGAACGGCATGACCACCAGGCCGGTCTCGCAAAAAATCACCAGGAACAAGATGGCGTAGATCCACACGCCGTAATTCCTCACCAGCGTATCGAGATACACGTCGAGATGCAGGATAAGGTCTAGCGGGTTGAAATCCATGTAAGGCACCTGTGTGAATGGCCCGGCTCAGCAGGCCTGTGCGGGGGCGTCGGGAAATAAGGCTACAAGTCTATGTCGCGATTCTTACAACCCTGAGAGGTCCGCATTATACGGATTGAGCCGTGAAAAGCGTGTTGGTTTTGTAGCGGGGGATGTCGCGATGCAGCGGCTGTCACCGTTCACCTGTCGGCATTGGTTTGTGTAGATACCGTCTTGAC
>NZ_JACAOY010000037.1:0-276 GCF_013385985.1 Pseudomonas sp. B6002
GTGTGGAGCAAAGGCAAAGGCAGTCCACTGTAGGAGCCGGCTTGCCGGCGATGGTCGTTAACGATAACGCAAAAAAATCAGACAGAACGCGACACCCTGTGGGAGCTGGCTTGCCTGCGATGGCATCAACGCGGTGTACCTGTTTCACCGAGGTGTCTGCATCGCCGGCAAGCCGGCTCCTACAGGGGAATGCGATCAACAAATGCAACCGGTCGGCTACCAGGCCGCCGCGTCTGCTTTTGATTTTGATCTTGGGCGCCCCGTTAAACACGCTGG
>NZ_JACAOY010000037.1:375-68526 GCF_013385985.1 Pseudomonas sp. B6002
GCGTTTTGCTTACTTTTGCGCTGTTCAAAAGTGAGCCGCTGTAAGAGCGGAACCCATATAAGCCGTGACCCAAACAATGGATATGTACTCAATACCCAATCAAAGCGTCATCGCCGCCAACCAGCCGAAAGCCAACAGCGGAATGTTGTAGTGCAAAAACGTCGGCACCACCGTATCCCAGATATGGTGATGCTGGCCGTCAATGTTCAAACCGGAGGTCGGGCCCAGAGTGGAGTCCGACGCCGGCGACCCCGCATCGCCCAACGCGCCGGCCGTGCCGACGATGCACACAATGGCCAGCGGGCTGAAACCCAGCTGCACGCAAAGCGGCACAAAAATCGCGGCAAGGATCGGCACCGTGGAAAACGACGACCCAATGCCCATGGTCACCAGCAACCCCACCAGCAACATCAGCAAGGCGCCGACGCCACGGCTGTGGCCGATGAACGCCGCCGAGGTTTCCACCAGCGAGCGCACGTCGCCCGTGGCCTTGAGCACTTCGGCGAAGCCTGAGGAGGCGATCATGATGAAGCCGATCATGGCCATCATCTTCATGCCTTCGGTGAACAGGTCGTCGGTCTCGCGCCAGCGCACGATGCCCGACACCGAGAAGATCAGGAAACCGGCCAGGGCGCCAATGATCATCGAGTCCAGCCACAGCTGAATGATGAACGCCGAGGCAATCGCCAGGCCGGCCACCAGCAGGGTCAGCGGGTTGTACTGCACGGCCACTTGCTCGACCCGCTCGATTTTCTCCAGGTCATACACGCGTTTCTTGCGATAGCTGACGAACACCGCCACCAGCAGGCCGACCACCATGCCCAACGCCGGCAACCCCATGGCATGAGTGACGTTGACCTGGCTGATGTCCACCCCGCTCTTGGCCACGTTGGCCAGCAGGATCTGGTTGAGGAAGATATTGCCGAAGCCCACCGGCAGGAACATGTACGGGGTGATCAGGCCGAAGGTCATCACACAGGCAACGAGGCGGCGGTCCAGTTGCAGCTTGGTCAGCACGTACAGCAGCGGCGGCACCAGCAACGGGATAAACGCGATATGGATCGGCAGGATGTTCTGCGAGGCGATCGCCACCACCCAGAGCAGGCCGATCAACAGCCATTTGACGTGACTGCCACCCGTAGCTTCCTGGCGGTCCACCAGCATCAGCGCCTTGTCGGCCAGGGCGTGGGCCAGGCCGGATTTGGCAATGGCCACGGCGAACGCACCGAGCAAGGCGTAGGACAATGCCACAGTGGCGCCGCCGCCCAACCCGCCGTTGAAGGCCTTGAGCGTGGCCTCGATGCCCAAGCCGCCAGTGAGGCCGCCCACCAGGGCGCCGACGATGATGGCGATGACCACATGCACGCGGGACAAGCTGAGCACCAGCATGGTGCCGACCGCGGCAATGACTGCGTTAATCATGGTTACCTCAAGCAGAAACATAAAAAACAGGCAGGCCCGCGCCCAGGCGGCCATCGGGTGGCTGCCAGCGTGCAGGCTTGAAGGAGGTCTTATTAGAGGGCGCGCACTTTGCAGCAGGCGCGGCCACATGTCAAAAAACGGCGCCGCTTTTGGGTTTCAATTGAACGTTTAAATAATAAAGAACCGAAAAACGCGGCCGATACAGAGGCTCTCTGTGTTTTCAGGTTAAGGATGCGCCTCGATGTCTCTCAGACAGCTTTCCATTCAATGGAAAATCACCCTGCTCGCCGGCCTGTGCCTGCTGGGGATCGTGACCCTGCTGGTGGGTTTGTCGTTGTATCGCATGGAGCAGAGTTCGGAGCAGGTCAAGGCGTCCAGCATGCAGATGCTCGATCAAGCCGCCCAGGCGCGCATCGAAGCCCAGGGTGAAGCCCAGGCACTGGGCATTCGCCGTCAGTTCATGGACGCTTACCAATACGGCCACGGGTTTTCCCGCCAAGTGCTGTTTTTGCGTGAACAGGCCGAAAAACGCTTCCTGGATGCGTTCGACACCCGCGAAGACCTGACCCGCCAGGTCAAGTCGGCCCTGCAGGCCAACCCCGACTTGCTCGGCTTGTCCCTGGTGTTCGAAGCCAACGCCCTGGATGGCAAGGACGAGCTGTTCGCCAACCAGGCAGAGCTGGGCAGTAACGACAAGGGCCGCTTCGCTCTGTACTGGTCGCAGCCCACGCCCGGCAAACTGGAGTCGATGGCGCTGCCGGAAAGCGACATGGCCGACACCCGCGTCGGCCCCAGCGGTGAAAAGGCCAACGCCTGGTTCACCTGCCCGCGCACCACGCTCAAGCCCTGTGTGATCGAGCCGTACTTTTATGTGATCAACGGGCAGAACGTGCTGATGACCAGCATCGTGTTCCCGCTGATGGTCAACGGCAAAGTCATCGCTTCGCTGTCGGTGGACATCAACCTGAACAGCCTGCAGGCCGTGAGCCAACAGGCGAGCCAGAAGCTGTATGACGGCCAGACTCAAGTCAGCATCCTGAGCCCCACTGGCGTGCTCGCCGGCTACAGCCCGGACGCGAGCAAGCTCAGCCAGCGCCTGGACACGGTCGACACCGCCAGCGGTGCGCAATTGATCAGCGCCCTGGCCAGCAGCAACCAGATCCGCAGTCTGCGCACCGACCATCAGCTCAAAGTGCTGGCGCCGTTCGCGCCGATCCCGGACGGCAAGGCATGGGGGGTGTTGCTGGATGTGCCGGAGAAAGTGCTGGTGGCCCCGGCCGAGGCGCTGAAAAACCAACTGGATGCCGACAATGCCAAGGGTACCCTGCTCGAGCTGAGCCTGGGCCTGTTCGCCGCCGTGCTTGGCCTGATCCTGGTGTGGCTGATGGCCCGCAGCGTGACCCGGCCGATCCTCGGCGTGGCCAGCATGCTCGAAGACATCGCCAGCGGCGAAGGCGACCTCACCCGCCGCCTGGCCTACGACAAAAAGGACGAACTGGGGCAGTTGGCCGGCTGGTTCAACCGTTTCCTCGACAAGCTGCAACCGATCATTGCCGAGGTGAAGCGTTCGGTGCAGGACGCCCGTGGCACCGCTGACCAATCGGCGGCCATTGCCACTGAAACCAGTGCTGGCATGGAGCAGCAATATCGCCAGGTCGATCAAGTGGCCACCGCCTCCCACGAAATGAGCGCCACCGCCCAGGACGTCGCCCGCAGCGCCGCCCAGGCAGCTCAGGCCGCGCGCGATGCCGACCAGTCGACCCGTGAAGGCCTGACGGTGATCGACCGCACCACCACCAACATTGGCAACCTGGCCGCCGACATGAGCACGGCCATGGCCCAGGTCGAAGGCCTGGCCGCCAATAGCGAAAAGATCGGTTCGGTGCTGGAAGTGATTCGCGGCATCGCCGAGCAGACCAACTTGCTGGCCCTCAACGCAGCGATCGAAGCGGCCCGTGCCGGTGAAGCCGGACGCGGCTTTGCCGTGGTGGCCGATGAGGTGCGCAACCTGGCGCGCCGCACCCAGGAGTCGGTGGAAGAAACCCGCCTGGTGATCGAGCAACTGCAAAGTGGCACCGAAGACGTGGTGGGCGCCATGGGCAACAGCTATCGCCAGGCCCAGGGCAGCGTCGAGCAGGTCGGCCAGGCCGTGACCGCCCTGCGCCAGATCGGCGATGCGGTGACGGTGATCAGCGACATGAACCTGCAGATCGCCAGCGCCGCTGAAGAGCAGAGCGCGGTGGCCGAGGAGATCAACAGCAACGTGGCGACGATCCGGGATGTGACCGAGTCGTTGTCGGAGCAGGCCAATGAATCGGCGCGGGTGAGCCAGGCGCTGAACAGCCTGGCGAATCAGCAGCAAGGGCTGATGGATCAATTCCGGGTGTAACGGATGGCCCTCGAATGGGGTGGCGATCCAATGTGGGAGCGGGCTTGCCCGCGATGCAGGCAACCCGGTGTGTCAGTCACACCTCTGTGATGCCATCGCAGGCAAGCCAGCTCCCACATTGTTAATCGGTGGCGTGTCAATTTTGTCGTTTGGGGAGTTCGATCAGGGCCTTCAAGCCGCCCAGTTCGCTTTCTTGCAGTTGGAGCACCCCGCCCCACACGTCGACGATATCGCGCACGATCCCCAACCCCAAACCGTGGCCGTCGATCTGCTCGTCCAGTCGCGCACCTCGGCTGAACACCTGGTCGCGCTGGGTTTCGGGAATGCCTGGGCCATCGTCTTCAACGGCCACTAAGTAGTGCTGCGGCGTTTCGCTGATCGTCAGGCGCACGTCCGCATCTGCCCATTTGCAGGCGTTGTCCAGCAGGTTACCCAGCAGTTCCAGCAGATCCTCACGGTCCCAGGGCAGTTGCAGCCCAGGGGGCACGTGGTAGCTCAGGTCCAGGTGCTCGCCGTGGATCATGGTCAACGTGGCCAGCAAACCGGGCAGTTCTTTTTCGCAGTCGAACAACGCGCCTGGCAGGGTTTCACCGGCCAGGCGTGCGCGGTTGAGTTCGCGGTTGAGGCGCTGTTGCACCTGTTCCAGTTGATCGCGCAACAGTTTGCTCAGTTCGGGGTGGTCTTTGAGGGCCTCGCTTGAGGCTGCACTCAACAACACAGCCAATGGGGTTTTCAAGGCGTGGCCCAAGTTGCCCAGGGCATTGCGCGAGCGCTTGAGGCTGTCTTCGGTGTGGGCCAACAGGTGGTTGATCTGTGCCACCAACGGCTCCAGCTCCAGCGGCACCTGGGTGTCGAGTTGCGAGCGCTGGCCTTGTTGCAATTGGGCGATCTGTTCGCGCGCGGTTTCCAGCGGGCGCAACGCACGGCGCACGGTAACCCGCTGCAAGACCAGCACCAGCAACAGCGCGGCCAGGCCGAGGATCAGACCGACCCGACGCATCAGGCGGAAGCTCTCCCGCACGGGCGTGTAGTCCTGCGCCACGCTGATCGAGATCAACTGGCCATAGCGCTTATAGTCCGCGCGCAGCACCAGCAGTTGCTGGCCTTCCGGCCCCAATTGCAGGTTGCCTTTGAGCCCGGTCTCGGGCAGGCGGGGCAGTTCCTGGTCCCATAGCGAACGGGAGCGCCAGTGGGTATCGGAAAAATCAATGCGAAAGTAATGCCCGGAAAACGGCCGTTGGTAGGCCGGCGACAAGCGCTGCTCATCCAACTGCACACCGCCTGCCCCACGTACCAGCGCCACCAGCAGGTTCTCGGCGTCGTTGCGCAACCCCGCTTCCAGGTAGCGCTGCAATCCGGCTTCGAACAACCACAGGCTGGTTTGCGCCAGCACCACGCCGACGACCACCATCACACTGATCAACCCCAGGCTGAGGCGCCGTTGAATCGACCTCATGCGGGGCTGGCGCCAAACAGATAACCCTGGCCACGCCGGGTTTCGATCACGCTACGGCCCAGCTTGCGGCGCAGGTGGTTGACGTGGACTTCCAGCACGTTGGAATCGCGTTCGGTCTCGCCGTCATACAAGTGCTCGGCCAAATGGCTTTTCGACAAGATTTGTTCGGGATGCAGCATGAAATAGCGCAGCAGGCGAAATTCAGCGGCGGTCAGCTGGATCTCCTCGCCATCACGCAACACGCATTGACGACCCTCATCCAGGTGCAACCCGGCCGCCTGCAAGGTGGGCTGGTTGGCCCGGCCATGGGAGCGGCGCAACAGCGCCTGGATACGCAGGTAGAGTTCCTCGGGGTGAAATGGCTTGCTCAGGTAATCGTCAGCGCCGGCCTTGAGCCCTTCGATGCGTTCGGCCCAGGAGTCCCGGGCGGTAAGAATCAACACCGGCGTGGCCAAGGCGGCGGTGCGCCATTGCGCCAGCACCTCAAGCCCTGGCAGGCCGGGCAAGCCGAGGTCGAGGATGATCAGGTCGTAGGGTTCACTGCGGCCTTGATAGACCGCGTCGCGACCATCGGCCAGCCAGTCGACGGCATAGCCCTGGCGCTGCAGGCCGGCCAGCAGTTCATCGGCCAGAGGCACGTTGTCTTCCACCAGGAGCAGGCGCATCAGTCGTCTTCCTTATCTTTGAGCAGCTCGCCGGTGCTGGCATTCAGCTCGATTTCACGCACCACGCCGTCGGCGGTCAACAGTTCGATTTCATAGATATAGCGCACCGGCCGGTCGTCGTGTTCTTCCAGCTCGGCGTCCAGCAACTTGGACCCAGGGTAGCGCTCGAACGCCGGCCCCAACAAATCTTCCAGGGGCGCGATGACCCCCTTTTGGCGCAGGCGCAACGCTTCGTCCTGCCCGAGGTCATGGGCCGCCAGGCCTGAGCTGATCAGCAGTAACACCAGCGCCACTCGACCGCCCGTGCGTCGATATACCTTCATTACCCATCCTGTTGTTCCTTGACGTCGCCACGTTAGCCGTCGCAACTTAACTGAAACTGAATTGCCACCATGGCAATTGCCGATAGTCCATTTCCCCAACTGTTGTGCGAGATTTCTTATACTGATCCGCTCGCTTCAATTGAGACTGGTATGACTGCCATCCACATCAAGTTTCCCGCATTGACCCTCAAGGCCGGCAAACGCGCCTTTACGCGCATTCGTGAGCAAGGCCTCAAACCGGCCGATGTCGGCATCCTACCCGGTGCGGCCGGCGGCCCCAAGGCCTTGGGTATCCAGGGCCTGGACCTGGCGCTGTTCGGCGACTGGCTGCCACGCATGCCGCGCGAGCGCGCGTTGATCGGCGCGTCCATCGGCTCCTGGCGGTTTGCCAGCGCCTGCTTGCCCGACCCGGTGCAAGGCCTGCTCGACCTCGGCCGCCTGTACAACGAACAAAGCTTCGCCAAAGGCGTGACCATGGCCGAAGTCAGCCGCAGTTGCCAGCGCATGCTCGACGACTTGCTCGCCGGCCGTGATGCGCGGGTGCTGGACAACCCCGACTATCGCCTGAACATCATGGTGGTCAAAAGCCACGGGCTGCTCGCCGATGACCACCGTGGCCGCCTCGGGTTGGGCCTGTCGTCGGTGATCGCCGACAACCTGCGGGGCCGCGCGCGGCTGTCACGGCATTTCGAACGGCTGATCATCCACGACCCGCGCCAGGCTCCACCGGTGCATCCGCTGCAGGATTTCCCGTCGCGCTTCCTCGACCTGGAATTGGGTAACCTGCGCCAGGCGCTGCTGGCCTCGGGCTCGATCCCCATGGTGATGCAAGGCGTGCGCGACCTGCCGGGCGCGGGCGCAGGCACCTACCGCGACGGCGGCCTGCTGGACTACCACCTCGACCTGCCCTACCACGGCGACGACATCGTGCTGTACCCGCACTTTACCGACCGGGTCATCCCCGGCTGGTTCGACAAAGGCCTGCCGTGGCGGCGCAGCAATCAACAGGGTTTGCAGGATGTGTTGCTACTCGCTCCGTCCAAGGATTACCTGGCCCGCCTGCCCCACGGCAAACTGCCGGACCGCAGCGACTTCAAGCGTTTCATGGGCGATGACCCGAGCCGTAACAAGTACTGGCAAACCGCGATGAGCGAGAGCCGGCGGCTGGGGGATGAGTTCCTGGAATTGGCGGACAACAACCAATTAGGCGAGCGACTCCAGCCCCTGTAGGAGCCCGGCTTGCCGGCGATGGGCGTTCACGCGGGCCACCAGAATAAACGCGGTGCCCGTTAGATTTTCGCCGGCAAGCCGGCGCCTACGGAGGGACGGTATGCGCGGTGTGGGATCAAGCTGTTAAACTCGCCGCCTGCCAGATACCTGACCGAGCTGAAAATACTGTGGAAATCTTCAAAGAGTTTACCTTCGAGTCCGCCCACCGCCTGCCCCACGTACCGGAAGGCCACAAATGCGGGCGCCTGCATGGGCATTCGTTCAAGGTGGCGATCCACCTGAGCGGCGACCTGGATCCCCATACCGGCTGGATTCGCGACTTCTCGGAGATCAAGGCGATTTTCAAGCCGCTCTACGAACGCCTCGACCACAACTACCTCAACGACATTCCCGGCCTGGAAAACCCGACCAGCGAAGTGCTGGCCAAGTGGATCTGGAATGAGCTCAAGCCCCTGCTGCCGGAACTCAGTGCGATCCGCATCCACGAGACCTGCACCAGTGGTTGCATCTATCGCGGCGAGTAAGCCACCGGCTGCTGAAAAACCACCTGCGGGTGGTTTTTTTATGCCCGGCTCCCGTACAGTCATGGCTTCCTGCCCACTCGGAGCACGCTGTCATGATGCGCCCTGCCAACGCCCATGATGTGGCCGCCATCGAAGCCATCGTTGAGGCCGCCTACTCGCCTTACATCACGCGTATCGGCCGCCAACCCGGTCCGATGCTGGAAAACTATCAGGCGCTTGTCGCGGCGGGTGGCGTACACGTGCTGGACAATGCCGGGCAGATACAGGGCTTCATTATCCTGCTGGATGCTCCCGACGCGCTGTTGCTGGACAACTTGGCCGTCGCCCCGCAAGCCCAGGGCCTGGGGTTGGGGCGCCAACTCATGGACTTTGCCGAACAACAGGCGCGCGACGCGGGCTACACGGCCATCCAGCTCTACACCAACGTGGCAATGACTGAAAACATTGCGCTGTACACCCGTCGAGGTTATGTCGAGACCCATCGGGCCGAAGCACACGGCCTGCACCGGGTGTACATGCGCAAACCCCTTTAGGAGCGTCCATGGAAAACACCTGGCTGGCCCAGGCCAAACGCTTGCAGGCGTTGGCCTCCACGGGGCTGCATTTTTGCACTGACGATTTTGAGCGCGAGCGCCTGGAGGAAATCGCCGAGATTGCCCACAGCATGCTGGCGCAATTGGGCAACGTGCCGCTGGAGCGCATCACCGGGTTGGTGCCGGACTTTGCCAAGCGCTATTCCACGCCGATGATCGACGTGCGGGGCGCGGTGATCGAGGGCGACCGAATCCTGCTGGTGCGCGAATTGACCGATGGCTGCTGGGCACTGCCGGGCGGCTATGCCGATATCGGCCTGTCGGCCGCGGAAAACATCGTCAAGGAGATCCGCGAAGAGGCCGGGCTGACCGTCACGGCGCAGGCGCTGTACAGCGTCACCCACAAGGCCAAGGGCATGTATCGCCCGGATGTGCGGGATTTCTACAAGCTGTACTTTTTGTGTGAACGTGTCGATCAACTGGCCCCCATGGCCGGGTTTGAAACCACCGAAGTGGGCTTTTTCAGCCTGGATGACCTGCCGCCGCTTTCCCGTGGACGCACCATCGAAAGCGACCTGGAAGCCGCGTTCGCCTTTCATCGCGGCGAGACCACCCAGACACTGTTCGACTGACCCAGACTGAACGCCTGATTGCTTTTTGCCCAAGAGGAACTTGCCCATGCACATCATCAACGCCCGCCTGCGCAACCGTGAAGGCCTGCATGATCTGCACCTGGAACATGGCCGGATCGCCAGCATCACCGCGCAAACCACGGCGCCCATGCTGGCGAGTGACGACCTTGACGCCGCCGGCAACCTGGTGATCCCGCCCTTCGTCGAACCCCACATCCACCTCGATGCCACCCTCACGGCCGGCGAGCCGCGCTGGAACATGAGCGGCACGCTGTTCGAAGGCATCGAGTGCTGGGGCGAGCGCAAAGCCACCATCACCGGGGCAGACACCAAGGCCCGCGCCAAGAAGACCATCGAGGCCCTGGCGGCCCACGGTATCCAGCATGTGCGCACCCACGTCGACGTCACCGACCCAGACCTCACCGCGCTCAAGGCGATGCTGGAAGTGCGCGAAGAAAGCACGCACTTGATCGACCTGCAAATCGTCGCGTTCCCCCAGGAGGGCATCGAGTCCTACCGCAATGGCCGCGAACTGATGGAAGAAGCCATTCGCCTGGGCGCCGATGTGGTCGGCGGCATTCCGCATTTCGAATACACCCGCGACCAGGGCGTAAGCTCGGTCAAGTTTCTGATGGACCTGGCCGAACGCACCGGTTGCCTGGTGGACGTGCACTGCGACGAAACCGACGACCCGCACTCGCGCTTTCTCGAAGTGCTCGCCGAAGAGGCCCGCAACCGTGGCATGGGCGCGCGCGTCACCGCCAGCCATACGACCGCCATGGGCTCCTACGACAATGCCTACTGCGCCAAGCTGTTCCGCCTCTTGGGGCATTCAGGCATCAGTTTTGTCTCCTGCCCCACCGAAAGCATCCACCTGCAGGGCCGCTTCGACAGTTTCCCGAAACGCCGGGGTGTCACCCGCGTCAACGAACTGCTGGAAGCGGGCATGAACGTCTGCTTCGGCCAGGACTCCATCGTCGACCCGTGGTACCCGCTGGGCAACGGCAACATCCTGCGCGTGCTTGAAGCCGGTTTGCACATCTGCCACATGCTCGGTTATCGCAACCTGCAAAGCGCGCTGGACCTGGTCACCGACAACAGCGCAAAGGCCATGGCCTTGGGCGACCGCTACGGCCTAGAGCCGGGGCGCCCGGCGAACCTGCTGATCCTCTCGGCAGACAGCGACTACGAGGTGATTCGCAGCCAGGGCCTGGCGCTGTATTCGATCCGCCATGGCAAAGTGCTGATGAAACGGCAGCCGGCGCAGGTGACGTTTTTATAACGCGCCTGGATGCTGTTTCAGGTGTGTGGCCGTGCCGTGCCAAACAGGCTGACGCTCAGCAAGGTGTTGCCCTGTGTCAGCAAGCGCACAGGCGCCGTACCGCCCGGCATCACCACCGCGACTTCGCCACCGGCCACCCAGCCTGCTCGCCATGCCGCGCAGGCCACGGCGCTGGCGCTGGTTCCCGAAGATGCCGTGGGCCCCTCCCCGCGTTCGAATACCCGCGCCAGTACCTGATTGCCCTGCCCGCGGGCGGCCCACTGCAAATTGACACCCGCGACACACGGGACACCACCGCCCACCGGTGGCGCGAATGCAATGGCTTTCAAGGGTTCGAACAGCGCAGGTTGATGCATGCGGGCATTATCCGGCAGCAGCGCAGGGTCTTCGACCAACGTGACGCAATGCGGGTTGCCCACACGCACGAACTGGCTGCACGACCATTGCGGCTCAAGCGCCGTCAGTGAGGCCACCTGGCTGAATTCACGGTTCGCTGCTTTCACGCTGTCCACGTCACGGGCGCCAACCGCCTGCGGCCCGAACTCGGGCAAACCCAGTGCCAGCCAGAACCCCGCCACGTCCTCGTAGAAAGCAGGCTCCACCCGGGTGATGACCGGCGATTGCGCATCAGATTTGTCGTGATGCACCCGCAACTCGCCCCCCTGGCTCAGCAAGCCTTGGTCGGTCAGGGCCTGGGCGAAGATGGTCAGGCCATTGCCGCTGCGCTCGGCGAGTGAGCCATCGGTGTTGACGATCAGCACATCGAACGGTGCCTCGGCCTGGAACGGCCCGATCAATAGCCCGTCGCATCGATGGGCCTTGGCATCCGCAGGGCGTGGCAAGGAGCCCCAGCCACACTCGGCGGCGATGGCTGAAGACGCCCAAGCCTTACGGGTATTCGCAGCCTCGGCGGCGCTGTCAGGAAGATTGATGCCCTGGCGTCGTAATAGGGCCGGGCTGACCACGCCATAGATATTGCCGCGGGCATCGTAGAATTGGGTCATAGCGTGATTCACCCCAGCAGTCGCAGGCTGTCCAAGAAAAAAGAGCCACGCGATTGTGTGGGAAACCACCTGCCGAGTTCAATTCAGAGGTGATCTGGAGGGTAGCAACTCGCGTAAAAGCTCTGGGGTTCATCAGCCCTCACGAGGATTACACACCTTCCAGACCACATCTGACAAAGCCTGTGTGGCCGGCAGGCCGCCTCAGGTTCCATGTTTGTAAAAATAAAATTCAAGACCGCCGCGCCAATCCGCTTTCCCATGGAACCCGGCTCGCTCGATGCGGCCTGATGTGCAAGGATGTCGCGCCGGACATCGTTCTTTGAACGCAAAACCAAGGATTCTTCATGACTGCCATCCCCACCCCAGCGCCCGTGGTTCCCGGGCGGCTGGAACAAATGTCGACCCGCATCGCTTTCTTTATCGCAGGTTTCGGTATCGCCGCGTGGGCGCCGCTGGTGCCTTATGCCAAGGCTCGCGCGCAACTCAATGAGGGCACCCTGGGCCTGTTGTTGCTGTGCCTGGGCGTGGGGTCGATTATCGCCATGCCCGTGGCGGGCGCCCTGGCGTCGCGCTTTGGCTGCCGGCGCGTGTTGACCGCTGGGACGATCCTGATCTGCGTGGCGCTGCCGATGCTGGCGACCGTCAGTTCGATTCCCTTACTGATAGCCGCGCTGTTCCTGTTTGGCGCAGGCCTGGGCACCGTGGATTCCACGGTCAACCTGCAAGCGGTGATCGTTGAACGCGCCAGCGGCAAGACCATGATGTCGGGCTTCCATGGGTTGTTCAGCCTGGGCGGCATCGTCGGTGCAGCCGGCGTGGCCGGGCTGTTGGGTCTGGGCCTTTCGCCGTTGCAGGCAACCCTCGTGGTGATCGCCGTGATGGCCGCAGCCTTGCTCAAGGCCGGGCCGCACCTGCTGCCCTATGGCAGTGAAAGTTCAGGGCCCGCCTTTGCGATCCCCCATGGTGTCGTGCTGTTTATCGGCTGCCTGTGTTTTATCGTGTTTCTGGCTGAAGGTGCGGTGCTTGACTGGAGCGCGGTGTTCCTCAGCGCCGAGCGCGGCCTTGACGAAGCCTACGCCGGCCTGGGCTATGCCGCTTTCGCCTTGACCATGACGGCCGGTCGCCTGACCGGTGACGCCATTGTGCGCAGGTTGGGTGCCACCCGCGTGATCATGATCGGCGGCGCACTCGCCACTGCCGGCATGCTATTGGCCACGCTGTCCCCCGCCTGGCAAACCGCGTTGCTGGGGTATGCACTGGTGGGCGCCGGTTGCTCCAACATCGTGCCGGTGCTGTACACCGCGGTGGGCAAACAAAAGGTCATGCCGGAACATATCGCGGTGCCGGCCATCACCACCCTGGGGTATGCCGGCATTCTGGCCGGCCCCGCCGTGATCGGTTTTATCGCCCATGGCAGCAGCCTGAGCACGGCCTTCGTACTGATCGCCACACTGCTGGCGGCGGTGGCTATCAGTGGCAAGATCCTCAAGGTCTAGCCCCGTCACTTCGTTTTGTGAGCCTCATCCTGCTCCAGCCAGCGATCGAGGCTCTTGTTGCTCAGCCAGCCTTCCTGGTAAGGCGGGCCGAACAGCCGGGCGCCATTGGCGCGCTCCAGCGAACGCAACAGGCCCGGGCGTTCGATGATGTTCTTTGCGGTATAGACACACAGCTCGCTGTATTTCGGCCGGGGCATGCCAGTCGACGGTTCCAGCACGGCCTCGCCTTGTGGATCGACGTCGTAAGGGTCTTGCATCACTGCCTTGAGCGTGACGATTTCGACGAACTGGTGGGGCTCGAAAAAATAGGTGCGATCCTTGGTCTTGTCTCTCAACTGCTCGAACAACCCTTGAAACGCCTGGACCACCTGGGCATTCCCTTGGGCATGGAAGGGATCCTGGCTGTACACGCTTGGAGAGCTGTTACCTTGCAACGCGGTAGCGGCCCGAAGGCTGTCGCGGGTGATATCGCCCTCGCTGCTCAAGATTGCATCGCTCAACCGTGGGCGCTGGAGAATCTCCCTGGCGACCTGGATCACCCGGTCCAACGCATCGTTGTCACCCAGGCTCAGGGCGGCAACCTGCTGCAGCGAAGACCGGGTCAAGCGCCCGTCTTTCAGAAACGGATGCAACATGTCATAGCCTTTTTCCAACGTGGCGGCCAATTGCTTGTCCGTCGAGAGGGCTCCAGGTTGCGAACAGTTCGCCCGCGCGACCGCAGGGTTCTGCAGCGCACGCAGGTGTCGAGTCGACAAGGCTGTGCGCAACAGCGCTGGCTTGCGAGGTGCGCTATCCCCGGCAAGGTCTTGAACCCAGGTGGCCCCGGCTGCGTCGTTCCAACTGCCAACTGGGGCCGTGGGGGGAGGCTCGGCAGGTCTTGGCACCGAACCGCCCAGGACGGCTGGCCAAACGTGAGGCAGTGAACCCTCGATAGTCATGCGGTTTCTCCAACTTTTCTCTTATGCGTACTGACCCGATGAGCGCCATCGAAATGGCTGGGATCAGGAAATCGGTCCCGTGGGTCGAGCTGCAATGTATGTGGTTGGCTAAACCCGACAGTTCCGGATAACGCACGAATAGCAATTTCAATATGTAAAAAATCGGGCCGTGGGGTTAACCCCACCGGTGTCCACGCCACCAGGCCGCCAAGCCACTGATCAGCGTTGCCAACGCAAAACCTGCGGGTTTCGGCGGTTTGCTGCGAGACGTGCAAGGTTGCCCGGTGGGCAGCATGCCCCGGGAGAAGTCATCGGCGACCGGGGCCTGGAATTTGCGCTGCCCGACAAAGGCTTTCATTCGACGGGCCTGGGCAGCATGTTCACTGGGCAGCGCCAGGGGCGCCGGCAGGGTGGCATCTCCCTTGGCCGTGGGCGTGTCGGCTGCACCGACCCCGCACGAAGGCTCACGACAGATCCTCTGCGAGGATTGAAACGAGGTAGCAGTCATCGGTTGGGCCTGACTCTGAGTCTGAAAGACAGCCGGCATGATCAAGCCGGTGGATGTGACCTCTGTGGCATTTCGTCATAAACCGTTCCAAGGCCAAAAGACACGCAAAAAAAATCGCAGCCCCGAGGGCTGCGATTGTTCACGTCGACGGCAGGTCAGAACCCGACGCTGGCCTGCACGAAGAACGTGCGTGGCTGGCCCAGGTACAACCCGGCGTTGTTGTCGCTGGAACGGGTGTAGTGCTGCTGGTCGAAGACGTTTTTCACGCCGACGCCCAGTTTCAGGTTCGACAGTTGCGCACCGAAGTCGTAACCGCTGCGCACGTTGACCGAGACATAACCCGGGATATCGCCGTACTGGCCATCGGCGGTGCCCTGGGTGATGTAGGTGGTGCCGGTGCCTGGCGCACGTTGGGCGGACTGGGCAAACACATCCAGGTTGTGGGTCCAGTGGTTCACGTCATAACGCAGGCCCAGGGTTGCCACTTCACGGGAGTACAACGGCAGGTCGCGGCCCTTGAACGGTACGTCGCCCTCGGAGGTGGCCTTGGTGTAGGTGAAACCGGCGCTGGCGGTCAGGCCGTCCAGGCGCGGGTCCAGGTTCGACAGGTCATAGTGGGCCGAGGTCTCGATCCCCTGGTGCTTGGTGGCGCCCAGGTTGGTCCAACCCACGTCATTGCTGACGTATTGCAACTCATCCGAGAAGTCGATGTAGAACAGCGTCACTTCGCCGCCCCAGACGCTGTCGTTATAGCGCGTGCCGATCTCGTAGGTCTTGGCCTTCTCCGGGTTCAGCCCGTTGGCAGTCTGGTCGCCGTTGCCGCCCTGCCCCAGCTGGAAGTACTGCAGGCTGCCAAACGAGGTTTCATAGTTGGCAAACAGTTTCCAGGCATCGGAGACGTGGTACATCACGCTCAGGGCCGGCAGCGGTTCGTTGTTGTGAACCTCGCGGCGTTTTTCCTGGGTGCGGGTGCCGTTCAGGGCTACCACCGGGCGGTCATGCCATTCGGTGCGGATGTCTTCGAAGCGAATACCCGGGGTGATGGTCCACTTGCCGATATCGACTTTGTTATCGATATAGAACGCGTTGGCTTCGGTGCCACCGGTACGGTCCTGGTAGATGTGGCCATCGCTCTGGCCGCCCGGCGTCGGCACATTGTTGACCAGGTTCAGACTGCTGGCCTGCTCGTGCATGCCCTCCTTGAGGTAGCGATAGCCCAGGCTGACTTCCTGGGTGCTCGGGCCCACGTCGAACACATGGGACACACGCGGCTCGATGCCAAAGGTGTAGTAGGTGCGTGGGTAGGAGCCGATGGTTTTCAGGTCGCGGTTGGCGATGTTGCTGCCACGGAAGCTGTCGGAGTAGTAGGTCAGCACTTCGGCCTGGGTACGGTCGTCGATCTGACGGATGTATTTGAAGGACATGTCTTTGCGGCGGCCACTGAAGTTGTCCCAGTCACGCACCGATTGGTACGGGTTGGCGTCGAACTGCTTCTGGGTCAGGCCGCCGGGCATGTCGGCGCTGGCGTCGTAGTAGTGGAAGTTGAGCGAGAAATCGTCTTGATCGGTCGGCGCCCAGTGGGTCTTGAAGATCACGTCGTCGATGTCGTTGGAGTTGTTGCTGCTGCGATAACCGTTGCCCTTCACACCGGAGTAGAGCAACGCTGCACCAATACCGTTATCGGCCGTGCCGCCAACGAAGGCATTTTCGATGTGCTTCCAGCCGCCGTGGGCCGAAGTTTCCAGGGTGGTGCCGACGTCGCCGGAGAATTTCTCGGGAATCGCACGGGTCACGAAGTTGATCACGCCACCGACGTTTTGCGGCCCATAACGCACGGAGCCGGCGCCACGCACCACGTCGATGCTGTCCAGGTTGCCGGCAGAGATCGGCGCCATCGACAGTTGCGGCTGGCCATAGGGGGCGAACGCGGCCGGCACGCCGTCAATCAGCACGGTGGAACGTGGCGACAGGCGCGACGTCAGGCCACGCACACCGACGTTGAGGGAAATGTCGCTGCCGCCGGTGCCGTTGGACTCTTGCACCTGCACACCCGGTACACGACGCAACACGTCGCCGACGTTCATCGCGCCCTGCTCCACCATCGCCTCGCGACGGATCACGGTACGGGCGCCCGGGTGGTTCTGCACCACTTCGGCGTTGGCATCACCCAGCCAGTCGCCGACCACCTTGATGTCGGTCACGCCCAGCTCCAGGGGCGAGCCGGCTTCACCGGTGCCGCTGCTCAACGGGCGCAGGGTCACGGAGCCCGCATCGATCTGGTAGTCCAGACCGCTGCCTTGCAGCAATTGGCGCAAGGCTTGTTCAGGCGAGAGGTTGCCGTCGACCGCAGGCGCTTGCTTGCCGGCGACCATGTCGGGGCTGAAGAACACTTGCAGGGACGTCTGCTGGCCCAGTTGGCTCAGCGCTGCGCCCAGGGGTTGGGCGCGGATGTGAATCCCGTCATCGGCATAGGCTTCGGGCAACGCGGCACTGACGGCCAATGCAAGGGCCAGGGGCGCCCAGCGGGAGACTTTATTGTTTTTCACGGCGAGTTTTTTCACGTCGAACCTAGTCCTGTGATCCCAAGAGTGTGCGGCTGTTAATGCAAACCAGTTGCAGTTGCAGGAGAAGACGAAGAACTCGGAAAAAACCTGAATGTCAGCGTGAAATAATTTCCTGGCTGCCATCCGGCAAGGTGCGCAAGGCCACCGGCAGGATGTGCGGCAGGGCTTTGAGCAAGGCGTCGGTGTCGCTGGACTTGAACACGCTGGTCAAACGCAGGTTACTCACCGCGGCCGTGCTGACCCGCAATGGCTGCTCGCGATAGCGCGACACTTCCCGTGCCACCTCACCGAGGCTGGCGTTGTTGAACACCAGCTTGCCCGTACGCCAGGCGGTCAGCTCATCGGCATTTACGGCGTACGCTGCGGCGACTTGCCCTTGTGCATCGATATGCGTGCCCCGGCCTGCCGTCAGCGTCACGCTCTGGTCCGCAGAACGCCCCTGTACCTTGACCGTGCCGGCCTCCACCACCACGCGGGTCTGGTCGTCATCCCGGCGCACGTCAAACCGCGTGCCGGTGACCGTCACCTGCCCTGCCCCGGCCGCCACGACGAAGGGGCGGCTGGTGTCATGTTCAACGCTGAACATCGCTTCGCCCTGTTTGAGCTCCACACCGCGCCGGCCTTTTTCATAGTGCACGGCGACCACGCTGCGGCTGTTGAGGTCCATCACTGAGCCGTCGGGCAACGCCACCTGGCGGTGCTCGCCCAGGCGCGTGCTGAATTCGGCGCTGTAGGGTTTGGGATGATCCAGGCCGCTGAACAGGCCCAGCCCCAGGGCGACGGCCACCACGCTCGCGGCCACCGCATAACGCAGGATGGCTCGCCTTTTGGGGCGCTCGACCGGCGCATCGCACAGGGCCTGCAACCGGGCCTTGGGCAGCAAATCGGTGGCGCTCCACAGCCCTTGCAGCACATCGAATTCATATTGATGCGCAGGCTGCTCCGCGCGCCAGGCATCAAACCGTTGGCGCTCTTCACCGCTCAACGGGCCGTCTTGCAGGCGTACAAACCATTGCGCGGCTTCGTCGCGGGCACGGCTATCCATCATGGAAGGTCCTGTTTCAGGGCGAGCTGGGTTCATGGGGCGATCGCGTCCAGGCGGTCACGCAGATGCCGCAGGGTGCGGATCATATACTTTTCCACCATGTTCTTGGACAGGCCCAGGCGCACCGCGATTTCCTGCTGGGTGAGGCCCTCGATTTTCTGCCAGATGAAGATCTTGCGGCAGTTGAGCGGCAACTCGGCCAAGGCCCGCTCGATGGAATCCGCCAACTGGATCGCGTGCATGAAATGCTCCGGGTCGCCGCTGTGGGGCGAACTCTGCTCTAGGGCTTCCAGCGCCAGCGTCTCGCGACGGTCTTCGCGGCGGTAGGCGTCAACGGCGATATTGCGCGCCGTCTGATGCAGATAGGCACGCGGTTGCTCAACCTCGGTCGAACGCGACTCGAGCACCCGCACAAAGGTGTCGTGGGCCAGGTCTTCGGCCTGCTGACGGTTTCTCAGGCGGCGCGTCCAGGTTCCGATCAACTCTTCGTAATGCTCGAAAAAGCCTGTTCTGCGGGGCGGCTGAGGAATCATCGCGGGTGCACTGGGAAGGCGGGGGTGTGAATAGTAATGCTTCCTATTAAGTGGAGCAATTGCTACCCGTCGTGTCCCTTCTTTTATTCAATACTCCGGCACATCCACGCGCCCCTCTGCTACTTCAACCATTTCCGGCGACAGTGGCTTTTCCCTGAGCAGCCAGGCCAACACCAACGCAAGCCCCATTAAAATGATTGCGCCATGAAAAACGCTGTGAAATGCCGCGAGCCTCGCTTCGGCAGTTGCAGCGTGTGCCATGCGGGACGTGAGTACGGCACCCGATATGGCTGCGCCGGTAGCCCCGCCGAGGGTTTTGAAGAAATTCAGCGCACCCGTGGCGACACCCAGATCGCGGTGGGCAACCGCGTTCTGACCCGCTACCACTACAACCTGAATGAAGAACCCAAGGCCGATGCCCAGCACCACGAGAAAAAGCACGATGAGCCATAGCGGCGTATCCACCTGCAATTGCCCCAGCAGATAAAGCCCTGCCCCGCCAAGCAGCGCGCCCAGGATGGGAAACACCCTGTAGCGACCGGTTCGAGAAATAACCGCACCCGTCAGCATCGTTGCGCCGATCAGGCCCAACAAAAGCGCAATGATGCTGCTTCCCGCGCCCAGCGCCGAGAGCCCGAACACGGTTTGCAACATGAGGGGTACGAAGAGCATGCCGACAAACAGTGTTGCCGTAGACAGGAAGAACAACGCCGCTGACACCGAAAAAATATCATTGGCAAACAGCCTCAGCGGCGTGATGGGCTCCGCCGCCGAGCGCTCGACCTGCATGTAGGTCCATAGCGCAATCACACTGACAGCCGCCAACCCCAATGACGGCCATGAACCCCAGCCAAACGCATGCCCCCCTTGCACCATCAGCAGCAGAAATGAACCGGTAAAAAGCGTCGCGAGCAGTGCGCCGCCGACATCCAACTGGTGCGCAATGGGACGAACCGGCAACTGCAAGCGAACGGCGATCCAATAGAAGGCTAACCCGCCCACCGGAACATTGATCAGAAATATCCAGGGCCAACTCCATTGATCCACAATGAGCCCACCCAGCAGCGGCCCGACGATAATCGCCAACGCCGGGACAACCCCGAGCAGGGCCTGATACCGCGCGCGCTCGCGTGCCGGTACCAGATCGCCGACAACCGCCATGACCAAGGAACTGAGCCCCCCGGCTCCGATCCCTTGGAACGCACGAAAGCCGATCAACCACAGCAGGGTGGGGGCAAGCGCGCACAACACCGACCCCAAAACAAATAAGGCGATTGCAACCTGGAGTACTTTTTTACGACCCTTCATATCGCCCAGTTTGCCGAAGATCAGCGTACTGACCGCGCTTGTCAGCAAGAAGGCTGTGGCAACCCATGACACGTTGCTGCTGTCATGCAGGTCCTCCCCCATGCGGGCCAGCGCGGTGGCAATAATAGTTTGGTCGAGTGTCGTAATGAACAAGACCAGCATCAGCGGCCAGAGCATCGCTGAAAGGGCGCCGGCCTGTTCAGGCTGTACAGCGTCGGCGTATCGCAGCTCATTATTGGGCATTGCCGTATTCCCGAAGGTAGGTCATTCAGACTTGCCCCATGCCGCCATCGACGGCCAGGACACTGCCCGTCATGTAGGACGAATCGGAGCAAGCAAGGAACAATGCGGCGCGGGCAATTTCTTCTGCCGCGCCCCAGCGTTTCAACGGCACCGCAGCACAGACATAGGCGTCTACGTCAGGCTGCTCGTACGCCTCTTGCGTCAGCGGCGTCTTGACTGCGCCCGGGCTCAGCACGTTAAACCGCACCTGCCGGTGAGCCAGCGCCTCATCGTTGGCGAAAGTACGCGCCAGGCTGCGTACAGCGGCTTTGGACGCCGCATATAAGGGGTCACCCCAACGCCCCAGATCGGCCGCCGCCGAGCCTGTCAGGATCACCGACGCCCCTACTCCCAGTAACGGCAAGGCTCGCTGGACTGTGAAAAAAGCGCCTTTGAAATTGAGGCCGATCATGGCGTCGAATGCCGCTTCGTCGACCTCTCTCAACGGTGGGCTGTGTGAAGTCCCGGCATTGACCACCAACACGTCGATACGCCCGTGGCGCACAGCCACCACCTTCATCACACGATCAATATCTTCCAGTTTGCTGACGTCGGCCGCGACTCCCGAGGCCTGCGGCCCTATGAGCGTGACCGCCTCGTGCAGCTTTTTGGCGTCACGCCCAACAATCACCACTTCAGCGCCGTGCTCATGCATCAACTGCGCGGCGGCCAAGCCTATTCCGCTGGAGCCTCCCGTTATCAGAACGACCTTGCCCGATAGTTTAAGCACTGTTTCAGCCATGGATTCATCCCTCGCCGCATCTTGTCATCAGGTGATGACTTAAATACTCCGCGATGGATTTGCCTATGTCAACACTTGATGACAAGATATTGCCACGCCAGCCGCCAACGGTCCTTTGCCTCGATATGCCTACCCCAAAATCCGCGATGCCCTCGCGCAATGCTGCGCAAACCCGCCAACGCATTCTCGACGCCGCGCGGCGCTGCTTTTCATCCAAGAGCTATGAAAACGTTGGCATACGTGAGATTGCGGGAGCGTCCGGAGTAGACGCTGCACTGGTGAGCCGCTACTTCGGCGGCAAGGAGCAGTTGTTCGCACACGTCATTGAAGGGGCGTTCAACGTTGAAGACCACCTCCCTGAAAACCTGGAGGACATAGGCGCCTTTCTCGTCGGGCAGGTACTCAATGACGAACCACAGGCAGACGACGACGGTTTCAACCCATTGCGATTGCTGATACTGGCAGCCGCCAGTCCCGAGACGGCGTCAGTCGTATCCGAACGCTTCAAACTCGAATTCGTACACCCGCTGGCGCTGAGGCTGGGCGGAAAAAATGCGGATGCTCGCGCGGCGTTGATCGCGGCCTATGTCATCGGAATCGCCACGATGCGGCATTTGTTGGACTCGCCCGACCTCAAGCTATCGGCACAAGACGAGTCTATGAGTTTGTTGGTCGACGCCATCCAGTCTTGCGTGATTCAACCGGGTTAAGCGACTCAGCACGGCATCTGTGCCGACGCCTGCTCGAACCGTTCACGCAAAAAATCCAACAGTGCTCGCACCCGCGGCGCAAGGTATCGGCTGCGCGGGTAAAGCGCGTGCACCGGCGCTTCAGCTGTTTGCCACTCGGGCATCAGCCATATCAGGCGCCCGGCGGCGAGGTCCGCCGCCACGTCCCAGACCGACTTCAACACAATGCCATGGCCATCCACTGCCCATTGCCGAGCGAGAGCACCGTCGTTGGTTTCCCGGGCTGCCTCCAGCGGTACCTTGAACAGCACCTCCTGCGCGCCACGGTGCAAGCGCCATTCATTCGACCAGCCTGACTGCCCCGCGACGATATGATCGAAATCGGCCAATTGTCGCGGATGGTCCGGCGTGCCCTTGCGCGCCAGGTAACCGGGCGCCGCGCACAGCACGCGGCGATTGTCAGCCAGCGACCGGGCGATGAGCGAGCTGTCCGGGGGCACGCCGAACCGGATCACCAGGTCGACGTCGTCGGCGATCAGGTGCGAGAGCGAATCGGACAACTGCAACGCGGGCACCACCTGCGGGTACCGGGCCGTGAATTCGTCCAGCCATGGGTTGAGGACATGACGGCCAAAGTCCGACGTGGCCGAAATACGGATCTTGCCGCGAATCTCGTTTTTTTCTGCCGACAGCGCCGCACGGGCATCGTCCAGCGCCTGCAGGGCTTGGCGGCAATGCTCCAAGTAGAGCCGCCCCGCATCGGTGAGGCGCAATTGACGCGTGGTGCGCTCGAACAAGCGGGTGGCCAACGAGGACTCAAGCTTGTGCAATCGCGCGCTGGCGGCCGCCGGCGACAGGCCCAATTTGCGGCCTGCCAGCGAGAGACCACCCAATTGCGCCGCTTCGACAAACAAACGAATGTCACCCAAGTTGTCCATGATTATTCCGATTTTTTTGAATATCCATCAAACAGTAGCTCAATTATCAACTGAGATCCCCTGTCGCAGACTGACGCCATGTAATCACCTCACCATCAGGAGATCTTCATCATGACGACACTGTCGACGCTGTTCAGTCCGATCACCTTCGCGGGAATCAACGCGCGTCATCGCGTGGTCATGGCCCCCATGACCCGTGCACGCAGCAGCCAACCCGGCGATATCCCCAATGCCCTGAACGCGCAGTACTACGCGCAACGAGCCTCGGCGGCCTTGATCGTCACCGAAGCCACGCAGATTTCACCTCAAGGCAAGGGCTATTCATTCACCCCCGGTATCCACAGCGAAGCGCAGGTACGAGGCTGGCAGGGCGTGACCGAAGCGGTGCACGCCGAGGGTGGACGCATCTTCCTGCAACTGTGGCATGTGGGGCGGTTGTCCCATCCCGATTTCCACAACGGCGAGATGCCAGTGGCGCCTTCCGCCGAACCTTTTGAAGGGCAAATCTGGAAAGTCGACCCCACCACCGGGCAGGGCGCCATGGTCGATTGCCCGACGCCTCGTGCACTGACCCACGCCGAAATCCAGCACATCGTCGAGGACTTCCGCCAAGCTGCGCGCCGGGCGATGCGTGCGGGCTTCGATGGCGTCGAGATTCACGGGGCCAACGGCTATCTGATCGACCAGTTCCTGCGCACCACCTCCAACACGCGTACCGATGAGTACGGTGGCTCGCGTGCCAACCGCCTGCGTTTTTTGCAGGAAGTGGTCGACGCAGTCAGCGAGGAAATCGGTGCCGAGCGCACCGCGATTCGCCTGGCACCGTTTCTGACCGCGCGCGGCATGGCGTGCCCGGATATTCTACCGACCATTCTTGAGGCGGCTGAGTATCTGCAAGGCAAAGGCATCGGCTACCTGCACCTGGTAGAGGCCGACTGGGATGACGCGCCGGTGTTTACCGAAGTATTCCGCCAGGCTATACGTGCCCGCTTCAGCAACCCGATCATCGTCGCCGGCAACTACGATCTCGCGCGCGCCGAATGGGTCATCAGCCACGGCTATGCCGACCTCGTGGCGTTCGGCCGGCCTTTTGTGGCCAACCCGGACCTGCCACTGCGCCTGGCCCAGGACCTGCCCCTCGCCCCGCTCGACCACGCCACGCTGTTTGGCGGCAGCGCCAAGGGTTACAGCGACTATCCAACACTCACCGCGGGAGAAGCCTGATGCGCACGCTAATGGCCGCCGCAGTGCTGGCCGCTGCTGTCATGAGCCCGCTCGTCACGGCTGCCGAACCGCCACTGCTAAAACCCAAAGTCCTTATTACCGAGCCAGGCGCCAAGCCCGCGCACATCCAGGCGCAGACCCTCGCAGCACGCCGCTACGCAACCTTCTGGTCATCCGGCGACCCGGCACATGCGCGCGAAGCGTTGGCCACCGATTTTATGGACCGGGCCTTGCCGCCAGGCCGCCCTCAAGGCCTCGCAGGCCCACTGGCAGCGTCGAAGGCTTTTCACGGCGCGGTACCTGACTTGCAGTGCGAGGTGCAGCAAATGATTGTCAGCGGTGATCGGGTCGTTTCACACCTGCGCTTTACCGGGCATTTCACCGGCACGTTCAACGGCGTGCAGGGCCAGGGGCAGACGGTGAATTTCATTGCGACCGATATCTATCGCATTGCCAACGGCAAGATCGCCGAGAACTGGCACCTGGAAGATAACCTGACGTTCTTGCAGCAGATCGGGGCAATCAAGCCTTGAAACCCTAGGTAAAAACCGACCGAATGGACAAACACTGTTGCCACAACAAGTATGAATCGGTCTTCATCCAACCCCGGTGAACTTCCACGGCGCCGCACCAGTCAGCTGAAAGGACTCTCATAAAACGGTGGGTGGGCGATGCAGATTTCGTTGCAGCAACAAGTGGCCCTGGTCACCGGCGCCAGTTCCGGCATCGGCGCAGGCGCGGCCAAGGCCCTGGCCGAAGCCGGTGCGGCGGTGGTGCTCAATTACAACTCTCAGGCGGCGCCGGCAGAAGCCCTGGCAGCGCAGATCAACGCCAGCGGCGGGCGTGCAATCGCCATCGGCGGCGACGTGTCCAAAGAGGCCGACGTCGAACGCCTGTTCGCTCAAACCCTCGATGCCTTCGGCCATTTGGATATTCTGGTGGCCAATTCCGGCCTGCAGAAAGACGCCAATCTGGTCGACATGACGCTCGACGACTGGAACACCGTGATCGGCGTCAACCTCACCGGCCAGTTCCTGTGTGCCCGCGCCGCCGTGCGTATCTTCAATCGCCAGGGTGTGCGTGACGGTGTGTCGCGGGCGGCTGGCAAGATCATTCACATGAGTTCGGTGCACCAGGTGATCCCCTGGGCCGGGCATGTGAATTACGCGGCGTCCAAAGGCGGCGTGGAAATGTTGATGCGCACCCTCGCCCAGGAAGTCAGCGAACAACGTATCCGCATCAACGGCATTGCGCCCGGGGCGATCCGTACCCCAATCAACCGTGCCGCCACCGAAGGCGCCGCCGAAAAAGAACTGCTCAAGCTGATCCCCTACGGTCGTGTGGGCGATGTCGAAGACGTCGCCAACGCGGTGGTCTGGCTGGCCAGCGATGCTTCTGATTATGTGGTGGGCAGCACCCTGTTCATCGATGGCGGCATGAGCCTGTATCCGGAGTTCCGTGGCAATGGTTGATTTCAACAACGAACCTCAGAGTGCCATCGATGCCCACGGCATCATCGGCGACATGCGCAGTGCCGCGCTGGTCAACGACAAGGGCAGCATCGATTTTTTCTGCTGGCCGGAGTTCGACAGCCCGTCGATCTTCTGTTCGCTGCTGGACACGCCCCAGGCCGGTGCCTTCCAACTCACCCCCGACCTGCCCAACGCCCGCCGCGAGCAGATCTACCTGCCCGATACCAACGTGCTGCAAACCCGTTGGCTCAGCGATGCAGCCGTGGTGGAAATCACCGACTTGCTGGTGATCAGTGAGGACATCGACGACCTGCCGCTGCTGGTTCGGCGGGTGCGGGTGGTCAGCGGCAAGGCGACGATCCACCTGCGCTGCGCCGTACGCCATAACTATGCGCGCACGTCCACCCGGGCCAGCGCCGTGGACGCCAAGGTGCTGTTCAGCGCCGACGGCCAACCCGGCCTCCTCCTCGCCAGCAGCCAGCCGCTGCAGATCCACGACGGTGCAGCCGTCGCCACCTTCACCTTGGCTCAGGACGAAGGCGCCGAATTTGTGCTCGGCGGTGAAGACGACGAACGCGTCGACAGCCGCTGCACCGACCTCGCCCTGGCGCACACCTTGAAGTTCTGGCGCGGCTGGATCGCCCAATCCAACTACCGTGGGCGTTGGCGTGAAATGGTCAACCGCTCGGCCCTGGCGCTCAAGCTGCTGACCTCGCGCAAGCACGGCGCGATCATCGCCGCCGCCACGTTCGGCCTGCCCGAGACGCCCGGCGGCGAGCGCAATTGGGACTACCGCTACACCTGGATCCGCGACGCCTCATTCACGGTGTATGCGTTCATGCGCCTGGGCTTTGTCGAAGAAGCCAACGCCTATATGCGCTGGCTCAAGGGCCGGGTCAGCGACTGCTGCGGCCAGCCGACCAAAATCAACATCCTCTACGGCATCGACGGTCGCCAGGAGCTACCCGAAGCCACGCTTTCGCACCTGAGTGGCCACGGCGGCGCCCAGCCGGTGCGCATCGGCAATGAGGCGTTCGACCAGATCCAACTCGATATCTACGGCGAGCTGATGGACGCGGTGTACCTGGTCAACAAGTACGGCGAAGCCATCTCCCACCAGGGCTGGAAACACACGGTGGAAGTCGCCGACCAGGTCTGCGAGATCTGGAACACACAGGACGTGGGCATCTGGGAAATGCGCGGCGAACAGCATCACTTCCTGCACTCGCGGCTGATGTGCTGGGTGGCGCTGGACCGTGCGATCCGCCTGGCGTCCAAACGCTCGCTGCCCGCCCCTTTCGCCCGCTGGGATGAAACGCGCCAAGCCATCTATGCCGACATTTGGAGCAATTTCTGGAATGAAGAACGCGGCCACTTCGTGCAGCACATCGGCAGCACGGCGCTCGACGGTTCGATGTTGCTGATGCCGTTGGTGCGCTTTGTCGCAGCCACCGACCCGCGTTGGTTGAGCACACTGGAAGCGATCCAGAAAAGCCTGGTGCGCGACGGCATGGTCTACCGCTACCGCAACGACGACAGCCAGATCGACGGCCTGCAAGGCACCGAAGGCGCGTTTGCCGCCTGCTCGTTCTGGTACGTCGAATGCCTGGCCCGCGCCGGGCAAGTAGAAAAGGCTCACCTGGAGTTCGAGCAGTTGCTGCGCTACGCCAACCCCTTGGGCTTGTACGCCGAAGAGTTCGACAGCCAGGCCCGGCACCTGGGCAACACGCCCCAGGCCTTGAGCCATTTGGCATTGATCAGCGCGGCGACCTTTCTGGACCGCAAACTCAGCGGGGAGAAGACCACCTGGCAACCCTGAGGCGGCCTGTGCACAATGGGCAGCCCCTCGGGCCGCCCTAAGGAGCTGCAATGCGCCAGGTACTGCTGATCATCGACGTGCAACCGTCCTTCAATCCGCCCGCGTGGCTAATCGACGGCATCAACGCCCTGCTCGGCCACTTGCCGTCGGTGGCCACCGTGGAACGTCACGACGAAAGCATCACCCCCTTCGCCCGCCAACTGGGCTGGCAGCCCGCACCGGACGACCACAGCCTGATTGAGGCGGATCGCATCTTCATCAAGCACGGCTATGCACCCACGCCCGAGACGATCGCCTACCTCAAAAGCCTGGCGCCTGAACGTGTGTTGGTGTGTGGCATCCAGACCGACACCTGTGTGCTGGCGGCGGGTTTTGCGTTGTTTGATGCCGGGTTGCAGCCGACGTTGATCAGTGATTTGACGGTGGGGTCGTCGCTGGATCGGTCGGGAAAATTGGGGGTGGATTTGTGGCGGCATCACTTCAAACACGTATTGGAAAGCGCCGACCTCAGCCTAGACAAGTAACCCCCCTGCCTTAAACCGCACCACGCGCCGTCATTGGTTTGGGCTAAAGTCTGTACACCTTCGGCTACTGCGTTCGAGCCCACCATGAGTCCAACTGCTTCGCGGCTTTATGTCCGCACCCCGATGCTCAATGTGGGGTATGAGACCCACGGCCCCGCCAATGGCGAGCCGGTGATCCTGTTGCATGGCTTCCCCTATGACCCGCGCGGGTATGACGAGATCGCGCCGGTGCTGGCCGAGCGTGGCTACCGGGTGCTGGTGCCGTATTTGCGCGGGTATGGCCCGACGCGGTTTGTCAGTGAGCAGGTCATGCGCTCCGGGCAACAGGCGGCGCTGGCCACGGACTTGCTGGATTTCATGGATGCACTGTCGATCCCCCAGGCCACCCTTGTCGGCTTTGACTGGGGTGGGCGTGCGGCGTGCATCGTCGCGGCGCTGTGGCCGCAGCGGGTGCGCGCGCTGGTGACCGGGGATGGCTACAACATTCAGGACATCGCCAAATCACTCAAGCCCAGGGCGCCGGAGACGGAGCATCGGCTGTGGTACCAGTACTACTTTCATACCCAGCGTGGCGTGGACGGCTTGACCGCCAACCGCCGCGAGTTGTGTGAGCTGTTGTGGCGCTTGTGGTCGCCGACCTGGGCCGAGGGCCCGGGGTTGTATGCCAAGACGGCGCCGTCGTTCGATAACCCGGATTTTGTCGAGGTGGTGATTCATTCGTACCGCCACCGTTTCATGTACGCCCCGGGCGACCCGGCCTTGGAGCCCATTGAACAAGCCCTGGCGCTGAAACCGCCGATTACGGTGCCGAGCATTTCCTTGTGCGGCGCCGACGATGGCGTGGGCCCGGCGCCGGTGGAAGATGACGACGTGGACCACTTCACCAGCTTTTATCGCCGCCAGGTGCTGCCGGGCGTTGGCCACAATGTGTTCCAGGAAGCGCCACAGATCACCCTTGAAGCGCTGCAGGCATTACGCGCCTACGACACGGGAGAAAAACGTTCGCGGTAAGCCTGGGGCGTCACCGACAAGGCCCGCAGAAAGCTGCGGCGCAGGGTTTCTTCACAGCCGAAACCGCACTGCACGGCGATGCGTTTGATCGAGGCGCTGCTGTCCGCCAATTGCTGGCGTGCAGTTTCCACGCGGATCAGCTCGACGGCCCGTGCCGGGGTCTGGCCGGTCTCGGCGCGGTAGTGGCGCACAAAGCTGCGCTCACTCATGCCCGCCTGGGCGGCCAGGGTGGCGATGTTGAGGTCGAGGGTGAGGTTTTCCGCCATCCAGGCGTGCAGCTGGGCAAAACGGCTGTCGCCCTTTTGCAGGGACAGCGCCACGCTGAACTGCGATTGGCCCCCCGGACGCTTGAGAAACACCACTAGGTGCCGCGCCACTTCCAGGGCGATGGCGCGTCCCATGTCCTCTTCCACCAGGGCCAGGCACAGGTCGATGCCTGCGGTAACACCGGCTGACGTCCAGATGGCGCCTTGCCGGATAAAGATCGGGTTGGACTCCACCGTCAGCAACGGAAACTTGCGCGCCAGTTCTTCGCAGCGCGTCCAGTGGGTGGCCACGCGGCAGCCGTCGAGCAAACCACTGGCCGCCAGCAGGAACGCACCGGTACACACCGACGCCATGCGCCGGGTATGCCGGGCCTTTTCGCGTACCCAGTCGACCAGCGCCGGGTCTTCGGCAGCGCCGTACACGCCCCAGCCACCGGCGATCACCAGGGTGTCACAAGGCTGGTCGACGGCGGGTAGCGGCTCGGCCACCAGGGCAAGGCCAGCCGAGGTTTTCACCGGTTCCGACTGAGCGGCGATCACCGACACCGCATAGGGCAACGGCAAGCCGCGCTGGCGGGCCAGGTCGTTCGTGGAGGCGAACACTTGCAGGGGCCCGGTTACGTCGAGCACCTGGGCATTGTCGAAAGCGAGTACGTGGATGAGTCGCGGCATGATTGGCGTGATTTGTGGGTTCAATGGCGTATTCGCCAAAGCCTAGGCCTCTACAGTAAAGCCGTCCACCCCTTTATCGGAGCTTCATTCATGACCCTGCAGATCGGCTTTCTGTTGTTTCCCGGTATTCAGCAACTCGACCTCACCGGCCCGTATGACGTGCTCGGCTCATTGCCCGACGTAAAGCTGCATCTGGTGTGGAAGGACCTGGCGCCGGTCACGTCCAGCACCGGGTTGGTGTTCACCCCGACAATGACCTATGCCGAGTGCCCGAACCTGGATGTGATCTGCGTGCCGGGGGGGTCCGGCGTGGGTGCGTTGATGGAAGACCCGCACACCCTGGACTTCCTCAAGGCCCAGGCACAGACCGCGCGCTACGTGACCTCAGTGTGCACCGGTTCGCTGGTGCTGGGCGCGGCGGGTCTGCTGCGCGGTCGCAAAGCCACCACTCATTGGGCTTACCACGACCTGCTCGCCCCGCTCGGCGCGATCCCGGTGCAGGCGCGTGTGGTACGTGACGGCAACCTGTTGACCGGTGGCGGCATCACCGCCGGAATCGATTTTGCCCTGACCCTGGCGGCCGAGCTGTACAGCGAAGCGGCCGCGCAACTGGTGCAATTGCAGATTGAATACGCACCGGCGCCGCCGTTCGATTCGGGCAGCCCGGAGACCGCGCCCAAGCATGTGCTGGAAGAAGCACGCAAACGCACCGCCGAATCGCGCAAGACCCGTGGTGAAATCGTCGCACGGGCCGCCGCGCGTCTGGGCTGACAACACCTGTAGGAGCCGGCTTGCCGGCGATGGCGTAACGTCAGCGAGCCTCTCTGAAACTGATATACCGCGATCGCCGGCAAGCCGGCTCCTACAGGGGTGTCGCGGCGGCCAGATTTTGTGCTGTCAGGTTGGGCGGGACATCAACGCCAATCGCGCCGCGAGCACCATCAGCACGGTCGCCAGCCCCCATTTCTGCAGCCAGGCGCTTTGGGACCGGCTGGAAAAGAACCGGCTCAACGCGCCCCCGAACATGCCCAGCACGCTGTGAAACACCGTGGCAATCAACGTCAACACGCCACCGAGCATCATCAATTGCAGGGCAATGGGCCCCGCCTGCGGTTGCACGAACTGCGGCAGGAACACCACAAAAAACAACAACGCCTTCGGGTTGAGCAGGCTGTTGAGCGTGGCGTGCATAAACACCCGCCCAAGTGGCACACGGTTAACCGGGTCCGTGCCCAGCGCAGGGCTTTTCTGCAAGGTCTTGAACACCAGCCACAGCAAGTAGACCACTCCCGCATACCGGATCAGATCAAAGGACGGCGGCCAACTTGCCACCAGCGCCGTCACGCCCGTGGCGGTCAACGCCGTCAGCAGCAGGTCGGCCACGCTGATGCCCAGGGCCGCGGCCATGCCACCGCGCCAGCCGTGGGAAACACCGTGGCTGATCACAAAGGCCATGTTCGGCCCCGGCGATAACAGCAACAACAAGACAGCACCGGAAAACACCGCCAGGGTCGCCAGGTCGATCATGCTCAAGCCCTCCACCGGGAAACCCCGGAGATTAATCCGCACACGTGGGGCAAACAAAAAATTGTGCTGGATACATTGTTCGTCGCTGATTGCTCATTGCCATAAGTCACGCTTAGAATGCGAAACATTATCAATTAAGCCTGTTGTGCCAGGACCTCCATGTCGAGCGACCACCCTCTGGATCATGCCGCCATCGGCCAGCTCTACCATACCCACCACACCTGGCTGCGCGGATGGTTGAGTCGTCGCACCGGCTGCCGTGAACACGCCGCCGACCTGGCCCAGGAAACCTTCGTGCGCCTGCTTAACGCACGCAAACAACAGACGTTGCAGCAGCCGCGCGCCTACCTGAGCAGCATCGCGCGCAGCCTGATGATCGATCAGTATCGTCGTCGCGAGCTGGAACGTGCCTACCTCGAGAGCCTCGCCCACTTCCCGGAAGTCGAGGTGCCCTCGGAAGAAACCCGGTTGCTGATCCTCGACAGCCTGGAGCGCATCGACCGCCTGCTCGACCAGCTCAAGCCACGGGTGCGCGAAGCGTTTTTGCTGGCGCAACTGGACGGCCTGACCTGCGCGCAAATCTCCCTGCGCCTGGGCGTGTCCAGGGCGACGGTGGAACGTGACTTGTCCAAGGCACTGCACGCTTGCTATCGGTTGCGCTATGCCGAATGCTGACCCGCGCCTGGTAGACCAGGCTATCCAGTGGATGATCACGCTGCGCTTCAACATTGCCGATGACGCCAGCACCGCCGCATTCGAACAATGGCTGCAAACCAGCGTCGAACACCAGCGGGTGTGGCAACGCGTGGCGACAATGAATGATGATTTCAGCCGTCTGCCCGCGCAGCTTGGTCGGCACACCCTCGATGGCGCACGCCAACGCATCAGCCGCCGCGAGGGCCTGAAGCTGCTGGGCCTGTTTACCGGTGCGACGGGGCTGGCGTGGTTCGGTCGCGACTACACGCCCCTGCCCGCCCTGATGGCCGACCATCGCACCGCAACCGGCGAGCAACGCTGGGTAGCATTAAGTGATGGCAGCAATATCCTGCTCAACAGCGCCACGGCCATCGACACGACGTTCAACGCGCAACGGCGACAGGTACACCTGCGCCAGGGCGAGGTGCTGGTACACACCGGCACCGATAGCCGACCGTTCTGGGTCCAGACACGCGACGGATACCTGCGCGCCCTCAGCAGTCGCTTCCTGGTGCGCGAGGAATCCAAAGGCACCCTGCTCGCCGTGCAACAGGGCGAGGTGGCGGTGTACGCCCACAGCAACAGCCCCCATGCCCGCCAACTACTCAAACCAGGCGAACACATCCTGTTCAACCCGAACGGCCTCTACGCCCCCCTCGCCAACGGCCTGGACCCTTGGGCCTGGAGCGATGGCGTGATCAGCGCACACAACATGCGCCTGGACGACTTCCTCACCGAACTGGCCCGCTACCGCAACGGCTTGGTGCGCTGTAGTGAGGCGGTCGCCGGGTTGCGGGTGTCGGGCACCTACCAACTGGCGGACACCGACCAAGTGCTGACACTGGTGGCGCAATCGCTGCCGGTGAGCCTCAACTATCGCAGCCGTTTCTGGGTCACCGTTACACCCCGGGTTTAATGTCCAAAAAATAAATGAGGTGAATTCGCATTGCCGTTCGACCTGTAAGGAAAGGCCGATTAACAGGCCGGTTCCATCCCCTTCTTTCAGGAGCACCCCGCGGTCATGCAAGCGTTCCCCTCCCCACGTTCCCCTCTCAAGCGCGCCGTGCAGGCCGCCTTGCTCGGCGCCTGCCTGGGCGCCTGCGCCCTGCCCCCGACCGTAATGGCCCAGGCCTCGGCCACGGATAACCAGGCGCGCGATTGGCACATTGCCCCCGGCCCCTTGGCCAGCGCCCTTGACCAGTTTGCCCGCCAGGCCGGCATCAGCCTGTCGTATGACGCCACCAGCGTTGCTGGTAAAACCAGCCAGGGCCTCGACGGCAGCTTCGACCGCGAACAGGCCTTGGGCCAACTGCTGCGCGGCCAGGGGTTGCAAGCCCAGCGCCAAGGCAGCACCACCTGGCTGTTGTTGCCGCAACTGGCCGAATCCGGCGCCTTGAACCTGGGGGCCACCACCGTGACCGGCGACCGCTTGGGCGCCCTTACTGACGGCACCGGTTCCTACACCACGGGCGCCGTCACCATCGGCAAAGGCGAACACAGCCTGCGGGAAACACCGCAGTCGGTGAGTGTGATGACCCGCCAGTTGATGGACGACCAAAACGTCACCACCATCGACGACGTGATGGAGCGCACCCCGGGTATCACCACTTATGAATCGCCCATGGGAGGGAAATATTTCTACTCCCGCGGTTTCAAGATGCTCGGCCAATACCAGTACGACGGCGTGCCACTGGACATCGGCAAGGACTACGTCCAAGCCGACAGTTTCACCGCCAACATGGCCATCTATGACCGGGTCGAAGTGCTCAAGGGCGCAGCCGGCATGCTCAAGGGTGCAGGCACCGCCAGTGGCGCGGTGAACTTCGTGCGCAAGCGCCCCCAGGCAAAACCCACCACCAGCCTGTCCCTGTCGGCTGGCACCTGGGACAACTATCGCGCCGACGTCGACACCGGTGGCCCGCTCAATGAAAGCGGTACCGTGCGCGGCCGCGCGGCGGTGAGCCAACAGAATCGCGGCTCTTATATGGACATCCACAAGCGCCAGGACCAGGCCTTCTACGGCGCCCTGGACATGGACCTCACCCCCGACACTACCCTGGGCCTGGGCGCCAGCTATGAAGATGTCGACGCCACACCCTGCTGGGGCGGCCTGCCCCGCTACAGCGACGGCAAGAGCGCCCACCTGAGCCGCTCCACCTGCCTGGGCCAGGCCTGGAACGACTGGCAAAGCCGGCGCGCCACGTTCTTCGCCGACCTCACCCATCACTTCAACGATGACTGGAAAATCAAAGTCGCTGCGGTGCACAGCCGCAACCTGCAAGACACCAAGTATGCCGCCAGCGAAGGCACGATCGCCTACGGCAACCCGGTCCCTACCGCCAACTCGTATGCGGCATTGATGGATTACGACCACCGGGATTTCGGCCTCGATGCCTATGTGGATGGCAAGTTCGAAGCCTTTGGCCTCGAGCACGAGTTGATCATCGGCGCCAACGGCAGCCGAGGCACCCAGGACGATGTGTACGCGATCCAGAACCTGCCCACCCGCCAGAGCATCTACCAGCCCGATCACCACTTCCCGGAACCGGCCAACGACACGTTCTGGCCCAACATGTACCGCGGCGGCACGGTTAAGGAAACCGCCACCCAATACGGTACCTACGCCACCTTGCGCCTGCGCCTGGCCGAACCGCTGATGGTGATCCTCGGCAGCCGCGTGAGCTGGTACGAGAACCGGCGCCAGTCCAATAACCTGGCCTGGGGCGAGTGGGCCGTGCAGGATGCGCGCACCCGGGAAACCGGTGAGGTCACCCCGTTCGGAGCGGTGATCTACGACCTCAACGAACACCTTTCGGTGTACGCCAGCTACGCGGATATCTTCCAGCCGCAAAGCTCCTATGCCACGGTCGATGGCGCGGCGCTCAAGCCGAAGATCGGTGACAACTATGAGCTGGGCATCAAGGGCGAATGGTTCGATGGGCGTCTCAACAGCTCCCTGGCGCTGTTCCGTGCCGTCGAGAAAAACGGCGCCGAAACCGACTACACCACCCAATGCGGCAGTTCGGCCGACGGCTTTTGCTACACCGATAAAGGCAAAGTACGTGCGCAGGGCGTCGAGGCCGAGGTCAGTGGCGAATTGCTCGATCGCCTGCAGGTTTCCGGTGGCTACACCTACACCCAGACCAAATCGCTGAAGACCATCGACAGCGCCGTGGAAGGCGGTGTGTCCAACAGCTACGTGCCACGGCACATGCTGCGGATGTGGGGCGACTATCAGCTTGATGGCGCCCTGTCGAAATGGAGTGTCGGCACCGGGGTCAATGCCCAGAGCAGCAATTACCGCTTGCAGGGCATCAAGCTCGAACAGCCCGGCTACGCCATATGGAGTGCACGATTGGCCTACCGTGTGGACGACACTTGGACCTTGGCGTTGAATGGCAACAATCTGTTCGATAAAAATTATTACCAAACCGTGGGCACCGCTTCCTGGGGCAACTTCTACGGTGAACCGCGTAATTTCACCGTGAGTTTAAAAGGCAACTTCTGATCCCGCGAAAGCCCCAGTGGCAGGGCACTTAGTGCGCCCTGCCACCCCTTCTTTGTCCCCCTTTCCTACGTCTATTCGAAAAAGGTTTTCCGGTTAAACAGGAAAATTCTCACATTTGTTCCTACACTCAAAATCACACCCCATCACCGAGTGTCCGGACAAGGAAAGTCAATAAAATGCCGCAAAAAAGATTAATTAATGCGTCTAGCACGCCACCTCCGCACCATCGTCAATTCGTTGACTGAGCAATAAAAAGGAACACTCCTTAAGTCACTACCCCGCAGGTTTCCTCCGTCCAGGATGGAGTAGTTGCGTTTTACCCAGAGTAGCCGTAGTTCGACTCGCGCTCTAAAGCAGTTCGCTGCCTTATTGAACAAACAGCCGAACAGAGAGCCTGGAGTGCAATGAGGGATGTTTTATGCGAGAAAAGTCGTCAGTCGATAGCCTGTTTTTGACGCGCGCCGGTTTTGTTGAGTTCTTTGTTGTTTTTGTCAAATTGATCCATGGCCTGACGGCCATCTTGCCACCGCTGGTCCTGGTGTATTTCCTCGACCCGATGGACCCCGAAATGCGCCCTCATTTCCTCGGTCTGCTGCTGTTTTTCGCGGTCATGACCATCATTATGTTCCAGGCCATGGGCATCTATTCCGAAGAGCTGTTCAGCAATCGCCTGCGCCTGCGCACCAAAGTGGTGGCCTGGACGGCGGCGTTTTGCATCCTGCTGTTCATGTACCAGATCCTGCAGATGTTCCCGCAACTCAACCCCCATAACCTGGCCGCCTGGTACTTCGCCAGCCTGGGTTTGCTCTGCGTTGAACGCCTGGTGATGCTGCGCCTGTACCGCAACCTGATGCGCAAGGGCAAATACCTGCAACGCACGGTGATCCTGGGTTTCACCGACACCGCCGTGCACGTCGCCGACCACCTGCAACGCAACGGCGATATCCGCTCCGGCCTGATCGGCTTTATCGATGACCGCACCGAACGCATTCCCAAGGAGCTGAGCAACCTGCCGTTGCTGGGCAACACCCGCGACCTGGAAAAGCTGATCCGCTCCGAAGAGGTCAACCAGGTGATGATCTGCCTGCCCTGGGCCGCCGAACAGCGCATCCATGGGCTGGTCAACCGCCTGCGGCAGATGTCGGTCAACGTGATGCTGGTACCCGACATGGCCGCCCTGCGCTACGGCCACAGCCGTATCACCGACGTGGGCGGCATCCTGATGTTCAACACCTCGCAGTTGCCGCTGCGGGGTTGGTCGCCGTTTATCAAGCGTTGTGAAGACTTGCTGCTGGCCAGCCTGGCACTGGTGGCGCTGTCCCCGGTGATGCTGGCGACGGCGATCGCGATCAAGCTCGACTCCAAAGGCCCGGTGCTGTTCCGCCAGAACCGTTATGGCTACAACGACAACGAGATCCGCGTGTTCAAATTCCGCTCGATGTTCACCGACCAGAGCGACTTCACCGCCGAGCAGCAGACCACCCGCCAAGACCCGCGCATCACCCGCGTGGGCCGCATCATCCGCAAGACCAGCATCGACGAGCTGCCGCAGCTGTTCAACGTGCTGCTGGGCAACATGTCCATGGTCGGCCCGCGCCCCCATGCCACGGCGACCAAGGCCGCCGGCATTCCGTTTGAAGTGGCGGTGAGCGAGTACAGCTCGCGGCATCGGGTTAAGCCGGGCATCACCGGCTGGGCGCAGATCAACGGCTACCGGGGCGAGACCGATACCCTGTTCAAGATCCAGAAACGTGTCGAGTACGACCTGGAGTACATCTCCAAGTGGTCGGTGTGGTTTGACTTGTACATCGTCTTCATGACGGTCCCCGCCGTCCTGTCCACCAAGGAGGTCTATTGATGAATACCCTCAACGGATTGATTCCCTGCATTATTTCCGGTGGTTCGGGGACTCGGCTGTGGCCGGTGTCCCGGCAGAACATGCCCAAGCCGTTCATGCGCATGCGCGACGGCCAGAGCCTGCTGCAAAAGACTTTCCAGCGCGCCGCCAAGTTGCCCGGCGTGGAAAGCGTGCTCACGGTGACCAACCGCGACCTGCTGTTTCGCACCCTGGATGACTACCGTGGGGTGAACAAGGCCCACCTGCCCCTGGACCTGTTGCTGGAGCCGTTCGGCCGCAACACCGCGGCGGCCATCGCGGTCGCGGCGTTGCACGTGCAGGAGCATTTCGGCGACCAGGCCCAGCTGCTGGTGATGCCCGCCGACCACCTGATCCTCAATGAAGTGGCGTTCGCCCACGCCGTGACCCAGGCCCGCGACCTCGCCGAGGCTGGCTACCTGGTGACCTTCGGCATCCAGCCTGACCACCCGGAAACCGGATTTGGCTACATCGAAAAAGGCGAAGCGCTGGGCACCGGCAACCGGGTCAAGCGCTTTGTCGAAAAGCCCGACCTGGCCACCGCCCAAGCTTACCTCGACGGCGGCAAGCACCTGTGGAACGCCGGCATGTTCTGCTTCAAGGCCAGTACGCTGGTGGATGAACTGGCCACCCATGCGCCGGACGTGCTCAGTGCCGCAAGAGCCGCGCTGGAACACAGTCAGAGCCTGCAGAGCAAGACCTCGCGCCAGCGTGAGCTGGAGGCCGAAGCCTTTGGCAGCGCACCGGACGTCTCCATCGACGTGGCACTGATGGAAAAATCCAAACAAGTGGCGGTAGTGCCGTGCGACATCGGCTGGAGCGACATTGGTTCCTGGGAAGCCCTGCGCCAGCTCACCCCGAGCGACGCCCATGGCAACCAGGTCAATGGCGAGGCGATTTTGCATGATGTGCACAACTGCTACATCGACTCGCCCAAGCGCGTACTCGGCGCCGTCGGTGTGCGTGACCTGATCATCGTCGACACCCCTGACGCCCTGCTCATCGCCGATGCCAACCGCAGCCAGGATGTGCGTTACATCGTGGCCGAGCTCAAGCGCCAGAACCACCCGGCGTTCAGCCTGCACCGCACCGTCACCCGGCCGTGGGGCACCTACACCGTGCTGGAGGAAAGCAGCCGCTTCAAGATCAAGCGCATCGTGGTCAAGCCTCAGGCGTCGTTGTCGCTGCAGATGCACCATCACCGCAGCGAACACTGGGTGGTGGTCAGCGGCGCGGCGCAGATCACCAACGGCGAGCGCGAATTTTTGATCAACGCCAACGAGTCCACCTACATCCCCGCTGGGCACAAACACCGTCTGACCAACCCGGGCATCATCGACCTGGTGATGATCGAGGTGCAGAGCGGCGAATACCTGGGTGAAGACGACATTGTGCGCTTCGACGACATCTACGGGCGCGCGCCCCTCGACGTGAAAAAATAATATGCGCACCTCGTTGATCATCCCGACCCGCAACGCGTCCAGCCACCTGGCGCGACTGCTGCCTGCGCTGCACATGCAGCGCCTGCAACCGGACGAGATGCTGGTGGTCGACAGCGCCTCCAGCGATGACACCGTGGCGCGCTTTCGCGAGTTTGGCGCGCGGGTCGAAGTGATCGACGCCCGTGATTTCAACCATGGCGGCACGCGGCGCTGGGCCAGCGAGCAGGTCGATGGCGAGGCCTTGATCGTGATGACCCAGGATGCGATCCCGGCCGACCCCGACACCTTCGCCAACCTGCTCGACGAACTGCAGCAAGACCCGCTCAACGGCGTGGCCTACGGCCGTCAGCTGCCGCACCCGGGTGCCGGGGTGCTGGGCGCGCAATCGCGGCACTTCAACTACCCGGACCAGAGCCGCAGCAAAAGCCTGGAAGATGCGCCGGAACTGGGGATCAAGACCTGCTTCAGCTCTGACTCGTTTTCGGTGTACCGGCGCAGCGCCTTGCAGTCGGTGGGTGGTTTTCCTGTCGATGTGATCGGCAGCGAAGACGCCTACGTGGCCGCACGCATGCTGCTCGAAGGCTACAAGGTGCGCTACGCCGCTTCGGCGCGGGTGTACCACTCCCACGATTACCGACTCATGGATGAGTTTCACCGCTACTTCGACATTGGCGTTTTCTACGGTCGCGAGCCATGGATCCGCCAGGCCTTTGGCGACGCGGGCGGTGAAGGTAAACGCTATGTACTGGCTGAGCTCGCGGCGTTACGCGCAGCCGGTGCATTGCACCGCGTACCCGAAGTACTGGTGCGCAGCGCGTTCAAGTTGCTCGGCTACCGGCTGGGCCACCTGGAACGCCGGCTCCCCCTCGCCCTCAAGCGGCGCATCAGCATGTTCCCCGGTTATTGGAGGTGAGCATCATGACCAACAGGAAGTCCCAATTGATGAAACGAACCCTGCTCGTCCTGGCCATGATTGCCTTGGCCGCCTGCAATACCCCTGCGCGCATCGTCCGGCCGGATGGCCAGGCCGTCGAGGACGGCAAGCGCGCCCTTGAACAGTTGGCACAACTGCCCCAGGCCGTGGAACGCATCCGCGTCGGCGACCAGCTGCGCATCGTGCGTGATGCCGGGGAGATGCCGACGCTGTCGGCATTCAACGTCAGCACCATCTACGAGCTGACGCTGTACACGGTGCAAACCGACGGCAAGATCAACTACCCGTTCCTGGGGCCGATCCAGGTGGCCGGGCGCCAGCCTTCGGAGCTGGCGGCGGAGCTGAGCAACAAGCTCGCCCCGGTCTACCGCGAACCGCGGGTGACGGTGAACATCAACCAGGCACCGGGTAACTCGGTGATCGTCGGCGGCGCGGTGAACAACCCGACGGCGGTGCAGATCGGCACGGCCAACACCCTGGAGCAGGCCATCATTGGCGCCGGTGGGGTGAACCCTGCGGGCGATGCCAGCATGGTCGCCTTGCTGCGCGAGGATGCCCAGGGCGCCTACCACGCCTATTTCCTGGACTTCAGCCAGTACCTCAGGCCCGGCCCCAACGGGCGCAAACCAGTACGCCTGCAACGGGGCGACGTGGTGTTCGTGCCTAAATCCAATGTGGGCGAACGCATCCAGGGAGTGGATACCTACTTGAACCAACTGATCCCATTCACCAAGTCCATCGGGGTCGGCTACAACTACACCCGAACCAGCGGCGGCAATAACTAAAGGAGCGACATCCCATGATCGAGATCCGTTCTTTTCGTGATCTTCTGCGCTTGTTCTTCATCTTCCGGCACGAGTTCAAACTGGCGGCGATTGCCGCGCTGGTGATCATCTTGCTGGGGGCGTTCCTGCTGCCGGCCAAGTACGAATCCACTGCGCGCCTGCTGGTCAAGCCAGGCCGTGACTCGACCTTGCCGATCGAGATCAGCAACCGCCAGGCGCTGGTCATGCCCAGCACCCAGCGTGACCCGATTGTCGACGAAGAGCGCCTGCTGACTGGGCGCCCGATCGTGCGCGCAGTGGCCGAGCACTACCTGGAAATCATCGAAAACGCCCCACCACCTGAGGGCTTCTGGAAGCGCACCAAGTACTACGTCAAGGCCGGTATCGGTGGCGTGTTCGATGGCTTGCGCGTGGTGCTGGAAACCGTCGGCATCGTCGAGAAGACTACGCCCGTGGAACGCCTGGCCGCCAGCCTTGAGAAGAACTTCGAGGTCAGCCACGCCGCAGGCTCCACGGTGATGGACATCAGCTTCAAGTGGGGCGACCCGGAAATCGCCCAGGCCGTGGTCAAGAACTGGGTCGAAACCTACATCGCCGAACGCACCGAGGCCTTGGGCCGCAAGAGCCTGTACGCGTTCTATGAAGGCCAGGTGAACACCAGCGCCAACGAGATCAAGAGCTACAAGCAGCAGATCCTCACGCACCTCAATGAGATCGGCGCGGCGAGCATCACCGACCGCCTGGAAGACCTGTCCGAGCGCATCAACGTGCTGCGCGGCGAAACCTTCAACACCACACGATTGATCGCCTCCTCCGACAGCGCCATCGCCAGCACCCGCGAGCAGCTCAAGGGCCAGCCCAAGGAAGTGACCACGGTTCGCCAGATCGCCCTCAACCCGCAACAGCAGGACTTGCGTCGCCTGCTCAACCAGAAGTTGCTGGAAAAGGCCGACATGATGCGCACCTACACGGATAACGCGCCGCCGGTCAAAGCCCTGGATGCGTCGATCCAGGCCATGCGGGTGCAGGTTGCCAGTGAAAGCAACACCGTGCAGAGCTCGGAAAACCGTGCGCCGAACACCCTGGAAATCCACTTGCAGCGCGTGCTGCTGGATGAAACCAGCAACAACCTGGCGCTGCGCACCCAGTTGGTTCAACAACAGAAACAGCTGGTTAACCTGGAATCGCAACGCAAGGAGGCGCTGGAGATTGAACCGGAACTGGCCCGCCTCTCGCGCGAGCTGAACACCACCGAGCGCAACTACGCGCTGTACGTGGACAACCTGGAAAAATCGCGCATCGACCGTGAGCTGGACAACAGCCAGATCAGCAACATCGCCGTGATCGAAGAAGCCACCCTGAACCCGGGCCGCATCTTCCCGAAAACCCTGGTGATGCTGGTGTTGGCGATCCCGTTTGCCATCGTCGTCGGGCTGCTGGTGATCTACCTGTGCTACCTGCTGGACCAGCGTATTCACGACGGTGGCCTGGTGGAACGCAAGTTCGGCCTGCCGCTGTGGACCACCCTGCCGGAACTGGACACCAGCACCGCGCAGAGTACCAACGCGTTCAACGCCAGCATCTACCGGCTGTACAGCCTGCTGCAGCCTGATCGCATTGCCGACCATGGCCTGACTCTCGGGCTGACCTCGGCACGCCACGGCGAAGGCGTGACCTTCGTGGTCGAGCAACTGCGCCTGTTGCTGCAAGAGAACGGCATCAATGTGCGTGTTGGCGGCTCGGCGCCGGCCGAACCGGGTGAGGTGGTGCTGCTGGATGCTTCAGCGTTACTGGACAACCGCGAAGCGTTTATCAACCTGCGCCGCGCCGACCTGATCGGCCTGGTGGTGGAAGCCCAGAAGAGCACGGTGCCGGTGGTGGAACATGCGCTGTCGATCCTCAACACCGCGTTCGGCAAGGTGGACGGCATCATCATCAACCGTCGCAAATTCGAAGTACCGGCCAAGGTACTTCGGACCATCGCCAAGTACCGGGGGGCGTTCTGATGCGCATCGCCCTGCTCGCCCCTCTGCCGCCGGAAAAAAACGGGATCGCCGATTACGCGAACCATTTCAAGGCGGCCCTGGAGCAAGTGGGCGTGACGGTGGCGACACCGTTGACGGGCGTCGAAGGCAGCACCGAGGCGATCAAGCGCGCCATCGACGGGTTCGACTGGCAGAGCGTGGACCTGGTCCACGCCGAGCTAGGCGGCGGGCGGCTCGGCGAGTTCCTGGCGCTGCGCGAACTGCGCAAGGCCTACCCTAGCCTGCCGTTGACGGCCACGGTGCATGACCCGGAGCGCATGGTGTGGCGGCGCGAACACCTGCCCTTCCCGCTGAACCTGCTGGAACGTCTGCCCAGCCCGCTGCCCCAGGCAGCGGTGGTGCTGGCCGACCCGCTGACGTTGCGCGAAGAGCGCCTGGTCGCCAAAGGCCTCACGCGGCTGATCACCCTCACTCGCCTGGGCGCCGATTGCCTGAGCGAACGCATGCAACTGCCAGCTGGCAAGGTGGCGGTGATCAACCACGCCAACCTGGCCATTCCTCCGGCACCGCTGCCCTCGCTGGACACCTTGCACCTGCTGTATTTTGGTTTTATCTACCGTGGCAAAGGCATTGAAGACCTGTTGCAGGCATTGGCCGACGTCTTCAAGAGCGCCCCCGAATTGCGTGACCGTGTGCGCCTGACCCTGGCCGGGGGCACCGCCCCTGAAATGGCGTTTGGCGCGGGCGGCAACTACCTGGAGCAGCTGAACAGCCAGATCGCCGAATTGGGCCTGACGGGTGTGATCGACTGGCGTTTGAACCTGCCGGCCGATGAGATTGCCCAGACGATCCAGGCGCACCATGTGATGGTGCTGCCGTACCGTGAATCGAAAAAGCTCGGCCTGCTGGGCCGCCAGCGTGGCACCAGTGGCGCGTTGTCCTGGGCCACCGCCTGCGGGCGCGGCGCGATCACCTCCAACGCCCGCGCGTTTGCCGAAGAGGTGGCAAGCGGCAACGGTGCGATCTTCCCCGAGGGCGATGTGGCGGCATTGAGCGAGCAGTTGTTGCGCCTGGCACGCACGCCGTTGCTGGCTCGGGACTGGGCGGAACGCGCCGGGGAAATCGGCCGCGAACGCCTGTGGCCCCTGACCGCGCAAAAGTTCAAGCAGCTGTTCGAGCAAGCGATTGCGGGAGTTCCCTATGGCGCGTAAACGCACCTACCTGGCCACCCTTGCCGTCATCGCCGCCCTGGGCCTGACCGCCTTCCTGTGGGGGCGCCAGGCCGACGCCGAGAACCATGTGCTCAAGGGCAGCAAGGTGGTGGTATGGAAAGACTTCCTGGGGGTGAACGCGCAGTTCCTGTGGTTCAGCCCCACGCTCTACCAGAAGCAGATCGACCGTCTCAAGGCGCTGGGCCTGGAGTGGGTGCGCCTGGACCTGCATTGGGATCAGCTGGAACCTGCGCAGGGCCAGTACCAGATCGCCACGCTGGACCAACTGGTGGGCAACCTGCAAACCAACCAGCTCAAGTCGGTGTTCTACCTGGTGGGCTCGGCGCCCTTCGCCACCACCGCGCCGGTGGGTGCGCCCTATCAGGACCAGTACCCGCCCAAGGATCCGAACCTGTTTGCCAACCGGATGGCGTTGCTGTCCCAGCGCTACCCCAGCGTGAATGCCTGGCAGGTATGGAACGAGCCCAACCTCCTCGGCTTCTGGCGCCCGGTGGCCGACCCGGCCGGTTACGCCGCGCTGCTGACCGCCACCGCAGCCGCCTTGCGCGCCGTGGACGCAAACAAACCGGTGGTGGCGGCCGGCATGGCGTTTTTCAGCGAGATGCCCAACGGCCAGACGATGCTCAGCGCCCTCGGCGCGCTCGGTGTGGCGAGCCTGAATACCATCATCTCGTATCACCCCTACACCCAACTGCCCGAAGGCAACGACCCGTCCAACCTGGACTTCATCAGCAAGACCACCACACTCAACCAGGCGTTGCGCAATGGCGGCGTGCAAACCCTGTGGAGCACTGAATGGGGCTGGTCGACCTACCCGGGGCCCAAGGACGCCCAGGACCTGATCACCCAGCAGGGCCAGGCCGACTACATCGTACGGCGCGTGGCGCTGATGAGTGCGATGGATTACGACAAGATCTTCCTGTTCACCCTCAGCGACCTCGACCAGCGCGCCAGCGTGCGTGATCAGTATTACGGCTTGCTGGATATCGACGCGAACCCCAAGCCGGCCTACACCGCGCTGAAGAACTTCCTCGATGTGAGTGGCCCGCAACTCACCCCCGGCGACCCACCCACCGCCGACAGCTTGCCCGACGGCCTGTTCAGCATTGGCTGGACCCGCGCCGATGGGCACAAGCTGTGGTTCTTCTGGTCGGCCGAAGGCGGCAGCGCGCACTTGCCCAACCTGACCAGCGCCACCCTCTACGACCCGTTGCGCGGCACGCAAACCCCGGTGAGTGGCACCAACGGCCTGACTGTACCAGTCAAGTCGAACCTGCAAATTCTGTTATGGGATTGAAGCCCGTCATGCGCATTTTATGGATCCTGCCCTACTCGCCCTGGCCCGCCACCAGCGGTGGCAAGACGCGCCAGTTCCACCTGCTGCGCAGCCTGGCCGCCCGTGGGCATCGGATCACCTTGCTGCTGCATGACAAACATCCGGTGTCGCTCACCGACCGCCAGGTGCTGGAAGCGTTTCTCGAACAACTGATCATCCTGCCGCGCCGCCCACTGCGCAGCTTCAAGACCCTGGTGGCCGGGTTGTTTGCGCCCTACCCGCTGCTGGCCAGCGTGAACGGTTTGTCGGGCCCCTTGCAGGACACCTTCAACCAGTTGCTCAACGAGCATTGGGACGTGGTGCAGATCGAACACAGCTACACCTTCCAGCCTTATGAAGACACGCTGCTGCGCAAATCCCAGCCATTCGTGCTGACCGAACACAACGTGGAGTCGGCCCTCGGCGCCGCCACCTATGACCGTTTGCCAGGCTGGGCGTTGCCGTTCATTCGCTACGATCAATGGCGCTATACCCGCTGGGAACGCCGGGTGATGCGTCAGGCGGCGCAGGTGGTGGCAGTGACAGACACCGACGCCCAGGTGCTGGAAAAGATCGCCGGCAAGCCGGTGCCGGTGGTGGTCAATGGCGTGGATTGCGACCACTTCGCCGCAGCCCGTCCCGACTCGTCGACGCGCCGCGTGTTGTTCCTGGGCAACTATGAATATGCGCCTAACGTGGACGCCATCGAATGGGCCCTGGACGAGATCCTGCCCAAGGTCTGGGAGCGCTGCCCGGAGGCGCGCATGAGCGTGTGTGGTTTCGGCATGCCGGGCAGCTGGCGCGAACGCTGGAAGGACCCGCGCATTGAGTGGCAAGGTTTTGTACCGAACCTACTGAACCTGCAATCGAGCTGCTCGGTGTTCCTGGCCCCGTTGCGCCATGGCGGCGGTTCCAAATTGAAAGTGCTGGAAGCCCTGGCCGCCGGCCTGCCGCTGGCGAGTACCGACCAAGGCGTGTCCGGCCTGGACCTGGTCGAAGGCCTGGACTACCTCGGCGGCCAGAGCGCCACCAGCCTCGCGGATTCGGTAGTGCGCCTGCTGCAATTTCCCGACGCCGCCGCGCCCATGGGCGAAGCCGGGCGCGCCTATGTGCGCCGGGCCCATGACTGGAGTGTGGCGGCCAGCCAGCTGGAACAGGTGTACGCCAGCCTGTCGCCGCTCGAGCAAAAGGAGCCCGCATGCGTGTAGGCCTGGATTACCGCACCGTCGGCACGTCGCCGCAATCGGGGATCAGCCGACAGGTGTACGCCCTGGAGGATGCCCTGCGTGCGCTGCCAGAGATCGAGCTGGCGCGGTTCACCGTGGCGCCCCTGGGCGATGAAACCCGTTTGCAGGCCCATTGCCCGGCCTGGGGCTGCGCGAAGACCGCCATGCACCAACCGCACAATCGCCTGCGTTTCGAGGCAGGCTTTCTGCCGCGTGCGTTGCGCGAGCAGCACATCGACTTGTACATCAGCACCTTCAACATGGGCCTGCCGTTGCCGCCCAAGCCCAAAGGCTTGCGCACGGTGGTGCTGTTGCATGACCTGTTCCAGATCACCTTGAACAACTACCACGCCAACCGCTTGAAGGCGTTGATCTACAAGACCAGCGATCGCCTGTCGATTGCCTACGCGGTGCACAGCGCCGACCGGGTATGGACGCCCTCGCAGTACAGCGCCGATGAAACCGCGCGGCTGTTTCCCAAGGCGGCCGGCAAGATTCGTGTGCTGCCCAATCAGGTCGATGGTTTTGTCGAATTGGCGGCCGACCTCAGCGCGCGCCAACTGCCCGAACGCTATTGGTTGCTGGTGGGCACCCGTGAATTGCGCAAGAACGTACCGTTCCTGGTGGACGCCTGGCAGCAGGCGCGTCGCCAATCGCCGGCCGTACCGGAGTTGGTGCTGGTGGGCAGCCTCGACCATTTGCCTGAAGCCCAGCGTAGCCTGTCAGGCATTCGCGCCTTGAGCGGTGTGTCGGACGCCGAGCTGCACGCGCTCTACCGCCAGGCCTCACGCCTGTGGCAGCCCTCCTACGCCGAAGGTTTTGGCTTGCCGGTGATCGAAGCCCTCAGTGTCGGCACGCCGGTGGCGGTGGCCAGTGGCACGTCACTGGATGAAATCACCCCACCGTCGGCACCGCGCTTTTCGCCCACCGACGGCCCGGCCCTGGTGCAACTGATGGTGGATGTGTGCGAGAGGCCTGATGAAGAGTCGCCCGAGCAACGACGCCAATGGGCCGAACGTTTCAACCGCCAGGCGTACCGTCGGCGCCTGGCCGAACTGATCGAGGAATTGAAGTGAGACTATCTCTGGCAAGCCTCGTCGCGATCCTGTTCGGCCTGCTGTTTGGCGGCCTCGCCCTGGCGCTGTCACCGGCCAAGGCGTTCCTGGCGGTGATCGGCCTGGCGGCAGCGATGACCATCCTGCGCTTTCCGTTGTGGGGTCTGTTGTTGTTTGCCGGGGTGGCCACGTTCATGCCGTATTCCACCGTTAACCTGGGCATTCGCAGTACGGTCAGCGAGGCGATCCTGGCCCTGACCTGGGGCGCGGTGCTGTGGCACAACTTCCTGGCGCGCCTGCCCGACACGCCGAGCCTCACTCGCCGTCCCACCGACCAGATGCTGCTGTGGCTGATGCTGTTCAGTGTGTTCCCGTTCATCGTCGGCCAAGTAACCATCCACGCCGACACCAGCGGCGTGGCCAACTGGCTGCGTTGGCTGCTGAGCCTGTCGGCGGTATTCCTCTGCGCGAAGTTGCTGACGGAGCACAAACAGCGCGAATCGTTGGTGATCGCCCTGTTGCTGGGTTCCCTGGCGATGCTGGTGCTGTCGATCGCCGTGTTCGTGCGCACGCGCTCAGGGGCGGGCATTGCGCCGATCCTGGCGGTGTTCAACTACGGCAACTTCGACATGCTCAAATTCGGCCTTGAAGCGATGTCATCGCGCATGGGCTCGCCGTGGATGCACCCGAACGCCATCGGCGGGATCATGGCGTTGCTGCTGCCGCTGGCGTTCTGCTTCGGCATGACCGAACAGGGCTGGAAGCGCGCGCTGGGCCTGGGCGTGGCGTGCCTCGGTGCCGCCGCCTTGCTGTTGGCCAGTAGCCGTGGCGCGATGGTCAGCCTGGCCTTGGTGCTGATGTGGATGGCCACGCGACGTGTGCCTTACACCGGGCGTTTGTTGATGATCGGCGCGGCGCTGACTGTGGCGCTGGTGATGGCGTACCCGCCGTTACAGGACCGGCTGGCGACGATTTTCTCCTCGAGCAACGCCAGTACCGAAGTGCGTTTTGACGAGTACCGCATGTTCCCCGAAGCCATGGCGGCGTATCCGTTCGGGATTGGCTTCAAGGTCGACCCTCCGGTGCCCGGCACGCACTTTTTGGGGATCTCCAACCTCTGGCTGAACTTCATCTACAAGACCGGCATCGCCGGCATGCTGTTTTTTGTCGCGGTGACCGTGCGTTGGTGGCGTGAAGCGCGCCCTGAAAAAGGCCCGATCCGCCTGACCAAGGACAATGCGCTGTGGCTGGGCAGTACCGCAGGGATTCTGTCGGCGCTGGTCAGTGGGTTGTTCGACCACTACTTCAGTTTTGCCGTGGTGATGGTGGCGCTGTTCTGGCTGATGGTGGGCATCAATGTGCTGGAAGCTCGCCGGTTGTTTCCGGCACGCCTGCCGCAGGTCAAGAGCGTGGTGCCGGGCAAATCACTCCTAGACGGCGCGCGGCCTTAACCATGCTCGGCTCTGCCGTCTGGCTGACCCTGGCGACCCTGCTGGGCCTGTGCCTGGGGTTCGCCCGTGAATGGCTGCTGGTGGCGGCCTGGGGCGCGGGGGAGCGCAGCGATGCATTCCTGATCGCGCTGTTCTTGCCCGAAGCGTTACGTATGTCATTGGCCGGTGGTGTGCTCAGTGCCGCCGCGTTGCCGTTGTACCTGGAGCGCAAGGACGGCGAACGCCTGGATTGGCTGGCGGTGCTGTTCCCGGCGTTGATGCTGATTGCCCTGGTCACAGGCCTGCTGCTGACGGTGTTGGCGCCCTGGCTGGTGCAGTTACTCGGCCCCGGCTTGGCGGCCAACGCCACGGCCCTGGCCAGTAGCAACCTGCAGATCGTGGCCTGGTGCGTGCCGGGGTTGATGCTGCATGCGCTGTTCAGTATTCCGTTGCAGGCCAGCGAACGCTTTGTGCTGGCGGGGTTGGGCTCGTTGCTCTTCAACCTGCCGCCGGTGACCTACCTCGCCCTGGCCGGCACCGCCACGCAACCGCACTCCCTGGCCTTGGCGTGCCTGGCCGGCAGCGTGTTGATGCCCTTGGCACTGCTGCCGTCGATCTGGCGCCAGGGCTGGCGGCCGTGGCGCTGGCAGATGTCCTTTACACCGCTGCGGGAGTTGGGCCAACGCATCGGCCCATTGCTGTTGAGCAACGGCGCCAGCCAGGGCTTGGCGTTGATCGAGCGGCTAGTGGCGTCGTTGCTCGGTGAAGGTGCGGTGACCTGGGTCAACCTGGCGCGCAAGCTGATGAACCTGCCGCTGATTGCGCTGATGAGCCTCAACCAAGTGCTGTTGGGCATGATGAGCCGGCGTCAGGGCGATGAGCGCCTGGCCCTGCTCAAGCGCGGCCTGGAAACCGCCAGCGTGCTGACCCTGCCGGCCGGGGTGGGCCTGGTGGCCGCTGCGCCGAGCCTGGTGGCATTGCTGCTGCCCAAGCAATCGGTGGATTCGCCGTTGCCGTTGCTGCTGGCCTGGTTTGCCGTGCCGCTGGTGTTCGGCGCCTGGAATGCGTTGCTGGCGCGTTATGCCTATGCGGCCGGCGACACGCGCCAGCCATTGCGTTGCGAGCTGCTCGGCAGTTTGGTCAACGTGGTATTGCTGGGCGCCCTGCCTTTCGTGTTCGGCCTGGCGGGCATTCCGTTGGCGGCGCTGGCGGGGGTGATCTGCACGGCGTTGCTGCTGATGCAGCGTCAATCGCTGCTCGGCGCCCTGCCCTGGGCGCGGCAATGGGGACTCAGTGCGCTGGCGATGGGGTTGGCGGCGCTGGCGTTGTTTCGGATTGAAAGCGTGTGGTTGCAATTGGGGCTGAGCACCCTGGCGGGTGCGGTGGTGTTGCTTGGGATGGGGCTGTGGTTGAAGCCGTGGCGCAAGGCGTGAGGCGCGCGACAGGGGTTTATAGAGAGGGAGAGGTCACGTGAAGCATCGTTGGATTCAAATGGACATTGCCAAGGGCATCGGCATCTTGATGATCGTGTACGGTCACAGTTGGTTCGTGGCGAACTCGCTGGAGTTGCAGTACCCGATTATTGCCTCGTTCATCTTGCCGCTGTTTTTTTTCCTGTCCGGTGTGTTCTTCAAGCCCGAGCAGCCGTTTGTGGAGATGGCGGTGCGCAAGGCCGACGGTCTGCTCAAACCGTTTTTCTTCACCATGCTGGTGTATGTGATCGTACGCGACGTACTGCGCGGCCAACCCCTGCTGCCGGATATCGGCGGCGTTCTGTATGCCTCGGTGGACACCATTCCCTGGCAGGCACTGTGGTTTCTGCCGCACTTCTGGGTCGCGATCCTGTTCAGTTGGGTGATGCTGCGCCTGATCCAACGCCTGAAGTTGTCACTGCCGGTGAGCTGCCTGCTGATGGTGCCACAGCTGTTGATCGGCATCTGGGTACTGCCGTGGTTCTGGCAAGTACCGGTGAGCGTCGGCGGCCAGACCTGGGTGGTGCCCGGCTTGCCCTTCGGGCTTGAAATCACCCTGATCAGCAGCACCTACTTCATCTGCGGCTACCTGCTGCGCGACTGGCTGCGTCGGCACGAAGGATCGTGGCTGGCGCTGGTGATTTCGGTGGCGTTGTTCGCCGCCGTGTTCCTTGGCAGCCACGCCACCATGGACCTGGCGCAACGACGCTATGACCACTGGCTGTGGACCAGCCTGCTGGCGGTGCTCGGCGTGTACGCGTGCTGGTCACTGGCGCGGGTGCTGATGGTGTCGACCCTCATCACACGGGCGATGACTTACATTGGCCAGAACACCTTGATCCTGCTGATCTTCCACGGTGAGATCCAGCACAAGACGGTTGACCTGCTGGAGCGGCTGGGGCTGCACGCGTTTGTCGCGGCGTGCGTGGGTTTTGTGGTAGCGGTGGTGGTGCCGTTGTTGATCGGGGAAGTGATCAAGCGGGTGGCGTTCTTGAGGTTCTTCTACTTTCCGTTTCCGGTGCGTAAACCGGCCGGGAATAAGGCGACAAGTTAAGGAACACTGGAGACCCAATGTGGGAGCCGGGCTTGCCCGCGATGGCGGTGGTTCAGCTAAGTCTTTGGTAGCTGACACGACGTCATCGCGGGCAAGCCCGGCTCCCACAGGGTGTTATGTGTTTCAGTCGTCGAGTTGTTGGGGGGCTGGTTTGCTGCCGGCTTTTTCCGGCTTGGCCGGTTTGGCAGGCTTGGCCCCTTTGGCGGGAGGCGTCGCAGCAGGCTCGGGCTCGGCCGGTGCGGCCAGGTCTTTTTCAGCCTGGGGCATCTGGTCGATGGCGCTGAAGAATTCCTTCAGGTCGAGGGTGTCCGGTGGCACAGTCTTCTCGACTTTCTTCTCGCCGTCCTTGCCCACCAGAATCACCTTGGTACCGCTACCGGCACCCAGCTTGAGGGCGCGGATCAGGGCGTTGGTTTCCGGTGGCGTGAGCTTCTTGCTGTCCTTGGGGTCCTTGGCGAACTTCTCGCCTTCGGCACCGATGCTGCCGAATGACACGGTGTAGAACACCATGTTGCGTTCTTCGAAGGACTGCTTGGTGGCGGGCTCGTTCAATTGCTTCTTGAGGGTGGCCAGGGTCGGGTTGCCGGAGTCCAGCTCCACCACCACCAGCGGGCGTGATTTGCCCAAATCCTGCTTGAGCGGGTTGATATCATCAGCGGCCAACAGCGGCCCCGTAAAAGCCATCAAGGTAGCCAGGGTCAGCGACCGGATGAGCATGCGCACCTCCTTCCAATTCCATGCAGGGTTCTTGAGTTTCATGTCTGCGACAGTCAAATTCAAGGATGATTCCTACACCACTTTAAGAAAGCGTAGGTCAGGACGCCCGCTACGCAAGGGGTTGGACCGGGTCTGCGGTGATTGTTTCCACTGATTACGGAAACATCATGAGACCTTCCACTCCGGCCAATGCCGCGCAAACACGGGAGCCACGACAGGGTCGGCGTCCACCTGCGCCAGGGTTTGTGCAAAGCCCGGGGCGAGGCCGTTCAACGCCTCCCGTGATTCGTCCCAACGCGACACCGCCGCCGCCATCAGGCCCAGCGCATTCGGCTCTCCGCCTGGAGAAAACAACTGCTCGGCAAACTGGTCGGCGAACACCACCCAGGCCTGGTGCAGGTAGCGCCGGGTGCCGGTGACCAGTTGCGCCTGCACCGTTTCATTGACATTGCCCAGCCAGCGTTGCGGGTAGTCGATGATGCCGATGGCCGAGTAGCAATTGGCGGCGATGTACACCAGGCCGCGGATAACCTGGGCACGGTTGCCGCCCAGCAGGTCGGCGGCGGGAAACTCCAGGCCGAGGTGGATGAGGATCGCGGCACTTTCCGTCAGCACCTGGCCATCCGGCGTGACCAGGGTGGGCACTTGCTTGAGTGGGTTGATGCGCGCCAGTTCATCACTGCCCTCGCCCTCTGCCCACGAGGCCGCGTCGACCCGCCGCCACGGCACCGCGCAGCGCTGCAGGGCGATTTCGATCATGCAGGAGCCGGATTCGTCGATGCCATAGAGCGTGTACATGGGCCTTTCCTCCTAGCGTTGCAGTTTGGCCTGCAAACCGGCCTTCACCTGCGGCCATTCCGAGTCGATGATGCTGAAGCGCACCGAGTTGCGCTTGCGCCCGTCGGGCATGATGCGTTCGTGGCGCACGATGCCTTCCTGCACGGCGCCCAGGCGCAGGATCGCGGCGCGGGATTTTTCGTTGAGTTCATCGGTGGTGAATTGCACGCGCACGCAGTCGAGCACTTCGAAGGCGTAGGTCAGCAACAGCAGTTTGGCTTCGGTGTTGACCGCGCTTTTTTGCGTGGATTGCGCCAGCCAAGTGTGGCCGATTTCCAGCTTGCGGTTGACCCGGTCGACTTTCCAGAACCGCGTGCTGCCCACTACCTGGCCGCTGTCACGGCGCACGATGGTGAACGGAATGACGGTGCCGGCATCACGCCCAGCCAGGGCGGTGTCGATGTACTTATCGACGGTGTCCGGCCCCGGGACGTTGGTGACCTTGAGGTTCCACAGTTCGCCATCGGCGGCGGCGTCGAGCAAGGCGGCCTTGTGGTCGCGGAGCAGGGGCTGGAGTTCGACCGTGGTGCCGGTCAGGGTGATCTGGGTCATGGAGGCGCTGCCGTCTGAGGGTCGTCAGAGACAGAGAGTGCAGGCTGGCGCCCGCACGAATCAAGCGTTTTAAAACAGGCCCATCTGCCCACCCACCAAGGTGCTGAAATCGTCGTCCACGAACGGCAGGATCGCGTCGGCCACCGGTTGCAATTGCCGCGTGACGTAGTGGTCGTAGTCGATGGGCGCCTGGCGCACTTCCAGCGGTTCGGGGCCATTGACGCTGATCACGTAGCTGATCCAGCCACCGCGCTGGTACTGCCGCGGACGCCCCAGACGGTCGTTGTAGTCATCCGCCAGGCGTGCGGCACGCACATGGGGCGGCACATTGCGCTCGTAGTCGTCGAGTTTGCGGCGCAGGCGCTTGCGGTAGATCAGCAGGTCGTCCAACTCGCCGCTCAGGGTGCGCCGCACGTAGTCGCGCACGTAGTCCTGATGGGGCTGGCGATGGAAGATGCGCTGATAAAGCTCCTGCTGGAACTGTCGCGCCAGGGGCGACCAGTCGCTGCGCACGGTCTCCAGGCCTTTGTAGACCATTTCTTCGCTGCCATCGCCGCGCACCACCAGGCCGGCGTAGCGCTTTTTGCTGCCCTCCTCCGCGCCACGGATGGTCGGCATAAGGAAGCGGCTGAAGTGGGTTTCGTACTGCAATTCCAAGGCGCTTTGCAGGCCGAACTCAGTGCGCAAGTGCTCGCACCACCAGTTGTTGACGTGCTGCACCAGCGCCTGGCCGATGCGGCTGGCGTCGTCCTGGGAATGGGCACTGCCCAGCCACACAAACGTCGAGTCGGTGTCGCCGTAGATCACCTCATATCCCTGGGCTTCAACCAGCGCGCGGGTCTGGCGCATGATCTGGTGGCCGCGCATCGTGATCGAGGACGCAAGCCGAGTATCGAAGAAGCGACAGCCGCTGGAGCCCAGCACACCGTAGAAGGCGTTCATGATGATTTTGAGGGCCTGGGACAACGGCGCGTTGTGTTCGCGCTTGGCCACTTCGCGCCCTTCGGAAACCCGCGCGACGATGGACGGCAGACAGTGCCGGGTGCGGGAGAAACGCGCACCGCGAAAGCCTTCCACCGACTCGCTGTCGTCGGGGTGCTTGAGGCCTTCGACCAGGCCCACCGGGTCGATGAGAAAGCTGCGGATGATCGACGGGTAGAGGCTTTTGTAGTCGAGCACCAGCACTGATTCGTAGAGGCCGGGGCGCGAGTCCATGACAAACCCACCGGGGCTGGCCTGAGGCGGTTTGTCGCCCAGGTTTGGCGCGACGAAGCCCTGGCGGTGCATCAGCGGCATGTACAGGTGGGTGAACGCGGCGACGGAACCGCCGCTGCGGTCGGCCGGCAAGCCGGTGACGCTGGCCCGTTCGAGCAGGAACTTGAGCAGTTCGGTCTTCTCGAAAATCCGCGTGACCAGCTCGCAGTCCTTGAGGTTGTAGCGTGCCAGCGCGGGCTTGTCCTCGGCGAACATGCGGTTGATTTCGTCCATGCGCTGGTACGGCGTGGAGATGTCCTTGCCCTCGCCGAGCAAGGTTTGCGCGACGTTTTCCAGGCTGAAGGATTCAAAACTCCAGGTGGCCGAACGCAGGGCTTCGATGCCGTCGATGATCAGCCGCCCTGCCGCCGCCGCAAAGAAATGCGTGCGGCTACCGTGCTCGCGCCAGGCCATGGGCTCGTCGCCCCGGCCGAGCATCAACGGCACCTTGAGGCGCTGGGCATGTTCGTGGAGCACCCGCAGGTCAAACTGCACCAGGTTCCAGCCGATGATTGCATCGGGGTCATGCTGGGCCAGCCATTGGTTAAGGCGTTCGAGCAACTGGGCACGGGTGTCGCAGTAATCGAGCTTGAAGTCGACCGCGTCGACCTTGTTCGGCGGGCCGAGCATGTACACCTGGCGCTCGCCGCAGCCTTCGAGGGCGATGGAATAGAGGTCGCCCTGGGCGGTGGTCTCGATGTCCAGGGACACCAGCTTGAGCGGCGGACGGTAGTCGGGGGCGGGCTTCATCTGCGCCTCGGACAGCGCACCGTTGGCGTCAGGGGTGCCGCCGAACCACACCGGGGCGGTGATGAAGCGCTCCATCATGTAGCGCTCGGGCGGGCGCACGTCGCCTTCATAGACATCGACACCGGCTGCGCGCAGGCGCTTTTCCACGTCCATGGCCTGGCGGTGCTGGCGGGTGTAGAGGCCCAACACCGGGCGATGATGAAAGTCCTGCAACTGCAGCGGGCGCAGCTCGATGTCGCGCTCGCCCTTGAGCAACCAGTCCAGCGGCTTGCGGTGGGCCTCGGGGATAAACATCACCGACGTCTGCATGGGGAGTCGGATAAACCTCGGGCCGGCGTCGGTGGCCAGCCAGAAGCTGACCTCCGTGCCCATCGGGGTATCGCGCCAATGCCGGGTCAGGACAAAACCCTGCTGTAAATCCACCGTACCGCACCTCTGGAATCGCTTTCAGGGCGTGATTCTACTCGGCATCTGCACAAACGCGGCACGTTAACGCGCACGCAGACTGCAATCCGACAAATTTGTTGCAAAACATTAATAACAATCACTATCATTTGCACCGGAGTCGTATCGCGCAGCGAGGACGCGCAACGTTGTTGCCCTATTCCTCACAGTGACGGTTCGCCGTCAGGATCGACCATGCCCACCCGTACCCGACTTTCTGTGCCGTTTCGCCCCACCCTGCTCGCCCTTTGCTGCTCCCTGAGCCTTGGCGCTCACGCTGCCGCCCCCGTCACCCCGCAGGATGCGAACAACAGTCAGGACGGCAACACCCTGGAATTGGGCGCCACCCAGATCAATGCCGATGCGCCAACGGCTAGCGCCCTGCCCCCGGTCTACGCCGGTGGCCAAGTGGCACGCGGTGGCCAGTTGGGTGTGCTGGGCAACCAGGACATCATGGACGTGCCGTTCAGCCTGTCTTCCTACACCGAAAAACTGATTCGCGACCAGCAGGCGCAAACCGTCGGCGATGTGTTGCTCAATGACTCCTCGGTGCGCCAGGCGTCGGGGTATGCCAACCAATCGCAAGCCTTTGTGATTCGTGGCCTGCCGCTCAATGGCGACGATATCTCGTTCAACGGCCTGTACGGCATCGTGCCGCGCCAGCTCATGTCCACCGACGCGCTGGAACGGGTTGAAGTATTCAAGGGCCCCAATGCCTTTATCAATGGCGTAACCCCAGGCGGTTCAGGCATTGGTGGCGGTGTGAACCTGCAACCCAAGCGCGCCGACGACGTGCCGCTGCGCCGCTTCAGCACCGACATCAGCAACGACGGCCGGGTGGGCGAACACCTGGACATCGGCCAGCGCTTCGGCGAAGACAACCGTTTCGGCGCGCGGGTGAACCTTTCCCAGCGCGAAGGCGATACCGGCGTGGACGACGAAAGCCAGCGCTCGAAGCTGTTCTCGGTCGGCCTGGACTACCGTGGTGATGCCCTGCGCTTGTCGGGAGACTTCGTGTACCAGAAACAGCAAGTCAACGGCGGGCGCAACTCGGTGTTCCTCGGCAAGACACTGACCCACATTCCTGACGCGCCTTCGGCCGACACCAACTACGCGCCAAGCTGGGCGACCACCAGCCTGGAGGACACCTTCGGCATGCTGCGTGGCGAGTACGACCTCAACGATAACTGGACCGCCTACATCGCAGGCGGCGCCAAGCACACCAACGAGATCGGGCGTTACTCCTCGACCACCGTGAACGACACGCTGGGCAACGCCACCGTGACCGGCTCGCGCATCGCCCACCAGGAAGACAACACCAGCCTGATGGCAGGCCTCAACGGCAAGTTCCAGACCGGCGCCGTCAGCCACAAGCTGAACGTCGGTTTGACCGGGATCTGGACCCAGTCTCGCAATGCCTACGACTTCGACTTCACCGAGCACGCCAGCAATATCTACAACCCGGTCGACGTGGCGCAGCCGGTCAAGGGCAGCTTCACGGGCGGCGACATGAACGACCCGGGCATTACCGCCAAGACCTTCGCCCGCAGTGCCGCAGTATCGGACACCTTTGGTTTCCTGGATGACCGCGTGCTGTTCACCGCCGGCCTGCGTCGCCAGGAACTGGTGGTACAGGGATATGCCTACGGTACCGGCGAACGCACGGCCAACTACAACAAGGGCATCACCACGCCGGTGTACGGCCTGGTGTTCAAGCCGTGGGACCATGTGTCGTTCTATGCCAACCACATCGAAGGCCTGGCGTCCGGGCCGACCGCGCCGACGACCTTTGCCGGCGCCAACGTGACCAACAAGAACCAGACCTTTGCACCCGCCCGCTCGAAACAGACCGAGGCCGGTGTGAAGGTGGACATGGGCAGCTACGGCGCAACGCTGGGCGTGTACCGCATCGAACAACCGACCCAGGGTTACTCCGAGCTGAACGGGGATGGCACCGCAACGTTTGTGTTCCAGGGTGAGCAGGTCAACAAGGGCGTCGAGTTGAACGTCTTCGGCGAGCCCGTTGCCGGCCTGCGCCTGCTGGGCGGTGCGACGATCATCCACACCGAAGTCAGCGGTACCGCGGGCGGCGCCAATGACGGCAACCGTGCGGTCGGCGTGCCTTCGTTCCAGCTCAACGCCGGGGTGGATTGGGATGTGCCAGGCCTGCAAGGCGTGACGGTCAACGGCCGCATGCTGCGTACCGGTGGCCAGTACGCCGACGCCGCCAACAACTTGAGCCTGCCAACGTGGAACCGTTTCGATGTGGGTGCACGCTACAGCTTCAAGGTGCAACAGCGTGACGTGACGCTGGGCGCGACCGTGGAGAACGTCGCGAACACCAAGTATTGGGAGTCGGCACTCGGGGGTTACCTGACCCAGGGCGATCCACGTGTGGCCAAGCTGTCAGCCACGGTGGACTTCTAAACGTTTGACTGGATGGCGAGCCGGTGCAGTTGCGCATCGCTGGCTCGCCACTAGACTCAGGGCTTCACTCACAGGGAAGTCCACTCAATGAAAGCAATTCGCACGCTTCGCCAGGCCATTGCCCTGGCCACACTCCTGGCAGCCGGCAACCTCGCCTACGCCGCCGATATCCCGCTGTCCAAATCCCTTGAAGCCGATGAAGTGACCACCAAGGTGCTGTCGGTGGATGCCGCCAAGCATCAAGTGGTGCTTGCTGGCGCCCAAGGCAACCCGGTGCATGTGCAGCTCAGCGAGGATGCCAAGGACCTGGGCAATCTCAAGGTGGGCGATCAAGTTAAAGTGCTGACCACCCATTCGGTTGCGGCCGTGCTCGACACCGACGTCGACAAAAGCGCCCCGGATGCCAGCGAAAAAACCGGTGTGATCCGCGCGACCGCCGACAACCCGAACCCGGGCGGTGCGGCGTTCCGCCAGGTGCAGGTGCAGTTGAAGATCACCCATATCGACTTGAAGAAAAACCAGGTCACCCTGGAAAACCCGACGGGGGCGACCAAGGTGCTGAATGTGGAAAAACCGGAGATCCGTGCAGGGCTTAAAGACCTCAAGGTGGGGCAGAGTGTGCTGGTGACCTTCACCGATACCCTGGAAATCACCACGGCCCACGAAGGCTGACAGCTTGTAGTGAGCGGGCTTGCCCCGCGCGGCGGTGTGTCTGGTAAGTATGATGCGCCTGATGCGCCGCCGCGCGGGGCAAGCCCGCTCACTACAGTGTGTAGGGGGAGGTCAGGCCTGGTTGAGGTAGGTTTCGATGTTGCCCATTTGTTCGTCCCAGCCTCGGGAGTTCATCTTGAAGGCTTTTTGGCGACGGGCTTCGGGCACCGCATTAAACCCCGATTCCACCACACGGAGCAGAATGCCAGGGGCACGGTCTTCGAGGGTGAATTCGACCAGCGTGGGCGTCTCCTTGTCGTAATCGACCTCCTTCTCGACCGCGTAAGGGTGCCACCAGAAAGAAAACAGGGTTTGCGGCAGGATGCGTTCGATCCTGGCCTTCCAGACCACGTGCTCGTAACCCGGGTAAGTGATCGGCGCTTCGAGGGTTTCCCCCGCTGCGAAGGCTTTGCCCTTGAGGGCGATACCGAACCAGCTGCCAAACTGTTCGGCATCGGTGAGTGCCTCCCACACCTGTTTGCGTGAAGCATTGAGCAGGACTTTTCGTTCGATGCGATCTAGTACGTGCATAAGTCACCTCCTCCATTGACAGTAGGCGACATCGACCAATGCGCAACCTTTTCGGCCGCGCACTGGCAGTGCTAGACCCTCAGAATTTCCACTTGGCGTTGACCATCGCGTTGCGCGGCTCGCCGTAGGAGCCGGAGTTGAACGTGCCCATGCCGTCGTAGTATTTCTTGTCAAACAGGTTGTTGACGTTCAGCCCCACGGACAGGTGCTCGTCCACCTGGTAGTTGGCCAGCAGGCCCACCACGGCGAACGGGTCTTGCACGGCCTTGTAGTAAGGCCCGGTGTAGTTGATTTGCGAGGTGGCATACATCTCGCTTTGCCAGGTGACATTGCCGCCCACGGTCAGACGGTTCAGTGCGCCAGGCAGGCGATAAGAGGTGCCGAGCTTGAACAGGTTGATCGGCTGGTTGACCTGCACACGCTCGCCGTCCTTGGAATGGGACTCGCGGTAGGTATAACCGCCAAACACGTTCCAGCCTGCGGCGATCTCACCGGAAATCTCGGTTTCGACACCCCGCGTGGTGGTGCCGGCGATGGCTTTGTACACGGTTTTCCCGCTGGCATCGTTACCCGAATCGGCCGCCGTGTTCTTCTGCTCGATGTCGAACAGGGCGATGCTCGCGTTCAGCGCGCCGTCGAAGAATTCACCCTTGAGGCCGATCTCGTAGTTGTCCCCTTCCAGCGGTGCCAGCGAGCTGCCGCTGGCGGTTTTGTAGAAGGTCTGTGGCAGGAAGATGCTGGTGTAGCTGGCGTAGACCGAGTAGGTGTCGTTGAGGTCATAGATAATGCCGGCGTAGGGTGTGACGACCCCGCTCTTCTTGGTTTTGTCGGTGGTTTGCGAGTAAGGCGCGTAGTTCGTCACCTCATCGAGCTGCTTCCACCAGCTGACGCGGGTGCCGAGAATGAGGGTCAGCGGGTCCAGCGGTTTCAAACGCAGCGCGCCGTACACACCGGTCTGTTGCAGCGTGGTCACCGCCCCCCCGACTTCGTTGTAGGAACGGCGTCCAAACTGTCGGCCATCCCAACTGAAGATATTGTCGACATCACCGTAATCACCGTCCTGGCCGGCCAGCGTACTGCTGTAGTTGGGGAAATTCAGGTGGGTATGCGTCGAGCTCGCGCCCACCACCAACTCGTGCTCACGACCGCCCAGCTGGAACGGGCCATTGGCGTAGACATCCAGCGTGTCCTGGGTCTGGTAGCTGTCGAGGCGATAGATGAACGCCCCGGCGCCTTGGCCGGTGACCGGGTCCGGGTAGCCGCCACTGGCGGAAGCACCCTGCCCTTTGCGATAGGAATACTGATGGCTATAGGCCGTTTTCAGGCTCCAATCGTTGTCCAGTTTATGGTCCAGCATCGTGGTGAAGGTGTAGCTGGTGTTGTCCATGTAGCTGGAACGTGAAGCCGGGTTGAATGAGCGGGAAAAGTTCGTCTGCTTGCCATTGTTGTAGAACAACGGGATATGCCCGTAGCTGCTGCCGTTGGCGTCGTTGTTCTGGTAATCCAGGCTGGTGCGCAGGGTGGTGGTGTCGTTCAGGTCGATATCGAGCGCGCCATACATCACGCGCTTGTCTTCCTTGTACCAGTCCACGAAGGAGCGCTGCTTCTGGTACGCCGCGACAAAGCGGCCGCGCACATTGCCGGTTTCCGTCAGTGGGCCGGACACATCCACTTCAGAGCGGTAACGGTCCCATGCGCCCGCCTCTCCCGAAAGGTGGGCCTGGAAGTCTTTGGTCGGACGCTTGCGTACCAGGTTGATGACGGCGGAGGGCGTGCCGGCACCGCTCATCAAGCCGGTGGCTCCGCGCACCACCTCGACACGGTCGTAGATCGCCATGTCCGAGAGCGGGCCGATGTACTGCTGGGATTCGTTGGCGATCTGGGACGGGATACCGTCGTACTGGAAGTTCTGGATCTCGAAACCACGGGAGTAAAACGAGTAGCGCTCGCTGTCGCGGTGGTTGCTGCTGATGCCCGGGGTAAAAGCCAGCACTTCGTTGAGCGTGGACAGGTGCTGGTCGTCCATCAGTTGGCGAGTGACCACGCTGACCGACTGTGGCGTTTCGCGCAGGGACAGCGGCAGTTTGGACGCAGTGCTGGTGGCACCGGTGGTGTAGGAACCGGTGCTTTCGGTGGTCAGGCCCAGCCCTTCGGCGTTGATGCTGGTGGCGCCCAGGGTCAAGGCACCACCGCTGGTCTGGGGCGCCAGGCCATAGCTGCCGTCATTGTTGGCTGCCAGGGCCAGATTGCTGCCGGCCAACAGTCGGGCAAACCCTTGTTCGACGCTGTAAGTCCCCTGCAGGCCGGCGCTTTGCTTGCCAGCCGTGAGGCCGGAGTCGAACGACAACACCACGCCGGCATCGCTGGCAAAGCGGCTCAGCACCGAACCCAGTGGGCCGGGCGCGATCGCGAAGGCTTTTTGCTGGCTCGCGGCAACGGCACTGGAACCACTGGCAAACAACGGGGCCAGCAGCCCGGCTTGTACCATCAGCGACACGCCGAACAACGCGACCTGCAAAGGCTTTTTGCGAAATGACCGAAGGGGTGGGTTGGCGGCTGAAGTAGGCCCTGCGCGCATGTTGACTCCTGGGGGTTTGAAACGAATGAAGGGGGTTTGCAGGAGGAGTCGAACGAGGTGCAGCAAATCGACAACGGTGGTTGATAATTGTTTTCAGTTTCAGGCGCGCGGGACCACTGTCGTCCAATAGCGAGTGCGTGAAGTGAGGCGTACCGGCAAGGCGTGGGTCAGCGCGTTGAGGGTCAGGTCGATGTCGTCCAGGGAGTAGGCACCCGAGACGGTCAGGTGGCTGATTTCAGTGGCGCACCCCAGGTAGCCCGGGCGATAGCGTGCCAGTTCGGCCACCAGGCGATCCAGCCGCCAATTGTCGACGATCAGCCGCCCCTGCGCCCAAGCGCCCTCACCCGGGTCGTTGGCCCGAAGGGAGAGCATGCGCTGGCTGTCGAAGGTGACGGCCTGGCCGGCGGTGATGACCGTCTCTGCCTGCTCGACGCCCGGGCGCACGGCCACGGCATGCTCCAGGACGCTCATGGCGGTGTAGCCATCAAACTGGCGCACATCAAAGCGTGTGCCGAGGGCACGCATCTCACCCTGTGCACTGCGTACCAGGAAAGGACGCGGGTCGGGGGCGGTTTCTACAAAGATTTCTCCGCCGCGCAAGATCAGCAGCCGCTGTTCGGCGGTGTAGCGGATATCCACGGCACTGGCGGTGTTGAGGGACAACCGGGTGCCATCGTCCAGGCGCAGGCTGTGGCGTTCGCCCGTGGTGGTGCGTTGATCCGCCATCCATTGCGGCGCTTGTCGATAGCCGGACCAACCGATGGCGCTCACGCCGGCGCCGATCATCACGCCCTTGAGTACTGCCCGACGACCGAAGCGCTGGGATTGGTCGTCAGCGGCGTCCATTGCGTTGACCGCTACCGCGCCGGGCAAGCATTGGAGTTGGTGCTGGAGAGCTTCCACGCGCTGCCAGGCCCATTGGTTCAGCGAGGTTTCGTCACGCCAGGTGCGCCATGCTGCGTGCAACTCAGGATCACCGGGTTCGGCCGCCAGGCGCGCCACCCAGTGGGCGGCCGCGCTGAGGGCCTGGCGTTGTGGATCGCGAGTCACGGTCAATGCTCCAAGGCGAAGATCAGGCAATGCTCGGTGGCTTTGGCGATGTATTTGGTTACGGAGCTGACGGATACCTGCAGCGCTTCGGCAATGTCTTTGTAGGGCATCCCCTGCAATTGCGAGAGCAGGAAGGCGCGCTTGGCCTTGCGGCCTAAGCCATCAAGCATGGCATCCAGGCGTTGCAGGGTTTCGATGATCAATAATCGCTCTTCCGGCGAAATGGCGTAACCCTGCGGTTGTTCCGCCAAGGCCTGCAGGTAAGCCTGCTCAAGGGCTTTGCGGCGGAAACTGTCGATCATCACGCGCTTGGCAATCGTCACCAGAAAGTGCCGGGGCTCTTTCAATTCAGCGGCCACCGGCTGGGTGCGCTCGGCCAGCAACAAGCGGACAAAAGTGTCTTGAGCCAGGTCCGCCGCCTGTTGTGAGCAACCCAGGCGTGCACGCAGCCAACTGACCAGCCAGCGGTGGTGATCACCGTAGAGCTGCCCAACGGGTTCACGAGAAGTGTGAGGCACAGCAGACAGAGGCATAATGATATTGCGCGCGAATGAGAACGCTTCGCAATTTAGAGCAATGTCAAGATAAGGGCAATGCCTTGTATCACTCTAATGCGCAGTGTGGCGGCAAAAGGTAGATTGTCCCCCTCCCCCCTTGAGGTCACGCACGATGAATCAACAGCTCCACGGAAGTTGTTTCTGCAAGGCAGTGCAGTATCAACTCGACAGCCTGGACATGCCCATCAGCCACTGCCACTGCGAGAGCTGCCGCAAGGTGCATGCGGCGCCTTTTGTGGCCACCGCAGGGGTGATGCGTGAGCACTTTCGCTGGACACAGGGTGAGGCGCTTTTATCGTCGTATGAATCTTCGCCGGGCAAGTTCAGGCATTTCTGCTCTCGCTGCGGCTCACACCTGATGGCCGAGCGAGGGCATCAACCCCATGTGATTGTGCGGGTGGCGACGCTGGACGATGATCCTGGCGTTCGGCCCACCTCGCACATCTGGACGGCCCACGATGTGCCCTGGCTGGCGCATGAAGGCGTGGAACAGTGGGACGAGTGGAAGGTTTGACTCAGACGTGCGGATCACCGGGCGCCTTGGCGGGGGTCGCATATTGCGGCTTGAGGTGACCGTCCTGATCCAGTAGCCAGGCGTCCATGATTTGCCGGACCACCGGGCCCGCCACGCGGCCACCGGCCTCGCCGTTCTCGATCATCACCGAGATCACAATCTTCGGATGTTCCGCTGGCGCAAATCCCACGAACAAGGCGTTGTCACGGTGGCGCTCCAGTGTCTTGTTACGGTCGTAGCGCTCGCCCTGCTTGATCGCAACCACCTGCGCCGTACCACTCTTGCCGGCAATACGGTACTGCGCGCCCTGTGCGGCCGCCCGCGCGATACCACGCGGATCATGCATAACCAGTTGCATGCCGTGATTGACCTGTTCCCAGTCGCGCGGGTCCTTGAGGACCACGTTCGGCATCGGGTTCTGATCCACTGGCGGCACGCCATTGATCGTCTTGGCCAGGTGCGGCCGGTTCCACACACCTTTGTTGGCGATCAGCGCAGTGGCTTGGGCCAGTTGCAGAGGGGTGACCTGCATGTAGCCCTGGCCGATGCCGAGGATCACGGTTTCACCCGGGAACCAGGGCTGGCGGCGGGTTGCGCGCTTCCAGGCTTGGGATGGCATCAGGCCTGCTGACTCTTCGAACATGTCCAGGGACACTTTCTGGCCAAGGCCGAATTCAGCCAGGTAATCGTGCAGGCGATCGATGCCGAGCTTGTGGGCCAGGTCATAAAAGTAGGTGTCGTTGGACCGCATGATCGCAGCGTCCATGTCCACCCAGCCGTCGCCGCTGTGGTTCCAGTTACGGTATTTGTGGTCAAAATCGGGCAACTGGTAGTAACCGGGGTCGAACACACGGGTTTGCGCCGTGACCACACCGCTGTCGAGGCCGGCGATGGCCACCTCGGGCTTGATGGTCGAACCCGGCGCGTACAGCCCGCGCAGTACGCGGTTAAACAGCGGGCGGTCGATGGAATCGTGCAGGGCGGCGTATTCCTTGAAGCTGATCCCGGTCACAAAACTGTTGGGGTCGAAGCTCGGCTTGCTGACCATGGCCAGTACTTCGCCGGTCTGCGGGTCGAGGGCAACCACGGAACCGCGTCGATCGCCCAGGGCTTCTTCAGCGGCTTCCTGGAGGTGGACGTCGAGGCTCAATACGATGTTTTTGCCGGGAATCGGGTCGGTGTGCTTGAGCACGCGCAGCACACGGCCTTGGGCGTTGGTCTCGACCTCTTCATAGCCGACGTGGCCGTGCAGTTCGGACTCGTAGAAGCGCTCGATACCGGTCTTGCCGATGGACTGGGTCCCGCGGTACTCCACCGAATCGAGAGCCTTGGATTCTTTCTCGTTGATGCGGCCGACGTAGCCAATGGAGTGGGCGAAATGCGCACCCAATGGATAGTGGCGGACAAATTGCGGCTCGACGTCTACGCCAGGCAAACGGAATTCGTTCACCGCCAATACGGCGATCTGTTCTTCGGTCAGCTCATAGAACAGCGTGACGGGCACGAAAGGATGGCGGGCCTGCTTGAGCGCCTTGTCAAACACGGCGCGGTCTTCGGCCGGCAGGTGCAACAGGCTGACGATAGCGTCCAGTTCGCCCTTGAGGTCGGTGGTGCGCTCGCGGGTGATGGTCAGGTTGTAACTGGGGCGGTTGTCAGCGAGGACGACGCCATTGCGGTCATAAATCAGCCCGCGGGTCGGCGTGATCGGCAATACGTGGACACGGTTGTTTTCAGAAATCGTGGAGTGGTAGTCGTACTGCACCACCTGCAGGAAGTACATGCGCCCAACCAGGGCGCAGGTGATGCCGATCACCAGCAGCGCGCAAGCAAGCAGGCGCTTGTTGACCAGGCGGTTTTCTTTTTCGTGATCCTTGATCGGTATCGGTTCAGGCATTTCTACAGCATCTCGTTGAATAAGGTCGACGCCGCATCCTGCGGGTAAAAGATCAATCCTTGTGAAAATGTGCTGCACCATACCAAAAATGCAGAAACACTTTGCATCGATTTCCCCAACGGCATGCTGTTTTGTCAGGACAGGATGGATTTTGGCTCCAGAAATGCCTCCAAACCGAACGTCCCGCACTCGCGGCCGATACCTGACTGTTTGAACCCACCAAAAGGTGCGAGAGGTTCGTGAGCCAACGTATTGATGAGCACACGGCCCGCCTCGATGCGCTTGGCCAGTGCGTGGGCCTTTGGCAGATCCGAAGACAGGATGTACGCCTGGAGGCCGTAGGCCGTGTCATTGGCTATCGCCAGCGCTTCTTCCTCGTCGTTGTAGGTGATGATCGACAGGACGGGGCCGAAGATCTCTTCACGGGCGATGGTCATCTGGTTCGACACGCGGCTGAAAACCGTCGGCCTCACAAACCAACCGGCCGCGACGTCCTCTGGCAATCCGGGACCACCGGCCAATAAGTGGGCGCCCTCTTCCATGCCGATGTGTATGTATCGCTGGACGCGTTGCCATTGCTTGAGACTCACCATAGGGCCAACGCTGGTGGCAGGGTCATTGGGGTCACCCGCCTGGACTTTCGCCACTCCCTCGACCATCAATGCTTCGACTTCTGCCAGGCGGTGCGCGGGTACAAGAATGCGGGTGCCGGCGATACAGGCTTGGCCGCTGTTCATGAAGCCGGCTTGAATGGCCATGGGTACAGCGGTAGCGAGATCGGCATCCTCGAGAATCAGTACCGGAGATTTCCCACCCAATTCGAGCGTGATTCGTTTCAAGGTTTCAGCGCCGGCACGCAGGATTTGTTTGCCGATGGCGGTAGACCCGGTGAACGAGACTTTCGCAATATCTGGGTGCGTGCTCAGCACGGCACCGACGGTTTCACCTCGGCCCGTGACAATGTTGAACAGCCCTGGCGGCAAACCCGCTTCATGCAACGCGCGCGTGACGATGGAGGTCTGCAGGGCGCTCATTTCGCTGGGTTTGATTACTGCCGTACACCCGGCGGCTAACGCCGCGGCCAGCTTGCCGCAGATGAAACCGGCATTGCTGTTCCAGGGTGTGATGAGCCCGGCAACGCCCAGGGGTTGCATAGTCACTTCGGCGATACCGATGCGCCGCGTGAATTCGTAATCATCCAACACCTTTGCAGCGTCCAGCAGGACGCTCGCGGCATGCTTGGCCATCCACTGTGCACGCGATAACGGCGCGCCGTACTCAAGGATGATGGCGGCCGTGAGTTCCGCTTCAACAGAGGCAACAGCGGCGTGCATGCGCTTGAGGTAATCAACGCGCGTCGATTTGGGTGTACGGGAAAACTCGGGAAATGCCTGCTTGGCGGCGCTGATCGCGCTGATCGCGTCGTGCTCGTCAGCCAGGCGGACCTGAGCAATGGGCTCGGCCGTTGCTGGGTTGAACAGATCGAATCGTTCTTCACCGTGGGGCGTCACGAACTGACCATTGATGTAGATCTGGTTGATCTGAAGCATGGAGCCTCCGAAGGCACTCAATTGGTATGCCCTACGGTAAGCCACTATGATTGATCTGATAATCCGCACAAACCGAAACGACTTGATGAGCGATTCAGGACAATGAACACATCGGGATTGAACGAGCTGGAAGCAATCTTGGCAGTCGCCCGGCATCGCAGCTTTCGGGCTGCAGCAACAGAGTTGAATGTGTCGACGTCGGCACTGAGTCACTCGGTCGCCGCGCTTGAGGCACGAATGGGTGTGCGATTGTTCAATCGCACGACGCGCAGCGTGTCCCTTTCGGAGATTGGCGCGGAATTTGTGCGCACGGTGACGCCCGCCTTGTCGACCATCCGCATGGCGCTTGAACAAGCGGGCAACAGTCAGGCCGCGCCTAGCGGTACTTTGCGCCTCAATACTTCAGCAGGTGCCGCCAAGCAGGTGATGCCACTGCTGCTGGAGTACATGCAACGCTATCCACAAATGAAGGTGGATATCGTCACCGAAGGGCGCCTGGTCGATATTGTGGCTCAAGGGTTCGATGCGGGGATCCGCCTGGGCGATAGCGTTGCGCAAGATATGATCGCCGTCGATATCAGCCGCCCTCAGCGGTTCGCCGTATTGGGCAGCCCTGCTTACTTTGCGAGGCACGCTGCGCCTTTAAGCCCCATGGACCTGAGCGCGCATGAGTGCATACGCAGTCGAATGCCAAGCGGTGCGATCTATCGCTGGGAGTTTGAGCGTCACGGCGAGGCGATTGCGGTGGATGTACAAG
>NZ_JACAOY010000038.1 GCF_013385985.1 Pseudomonas sp. B6002
GGCTTTTCCAAAGTGAGTCGCCGTAAGGGCGAAACCATACTCCGCCATCACCCAAATAACGGATATGCCCACCACCAACCCCAACCCTTTTCGCCCAGCGGACTGCCGCTCCCCCCCATTTCCCGTTATACTCGCCGGCTTTCAAAAGTTCGCCAACGAGTGCTGCCCGCCATGGAAATCAACCCGATCCTTAACACCATCAAGGACCTGTCCGAGCGCTCCGAAACTATTCGGGGGTATCTTTGACTACGATCAAAAGCATGAGCGTCTGACCGAAGTCAATCGCGAGCTTGAAGATCCTGCTGTCTGGAACAAACCCGAATACGCCCAAGAGCTGGGCCGCGAGCGCGCTGCGCTGGCGCAGATCGTCGATACCCTCGACGAACTGAACACCGGTCTGGCCGATTGCCGTGACCTGCTGGACATGGCCGTCGAAGAAAACGACGAAGGCGCAGTGGGCGATGTCGTCGCCGAGCTGGCCCGTCTCGAGGAAAACCTCGCCAAGCTTGAATTCCGCCGCATGTTCAGCCATGAAATGGACCCGAACAACGCCTACCTGGACATCCAGGCCGGCTCCGGTGGCACCGAGGCCCAGGACTGGGCCAACATCCTGCTGCGCATGTACCTGCGCTGGGCGGACAAACGCGGTTTCGACGCGACCATCATGGAACTGTCGGCCGGTGAAGTCGCCGGTATCAAGGGCGCGACCGTGCACATCAAGGGCGAATACGCCTTTGGCTGGCTGCGGACCGAGATCGGCGTACACCGTCTGGTGCGCAAGAGCCCGTTCGACTCCGGCAACCGTCGCCACACGTCGTTCTCCGCCGTGTTCGTCTCGCCAGAGATCGACGACAAGGTGGAAATCGAGATCAACCCGGCTGACCTGCGGATCGACACCTACCGTTCCTCCGGTGCCGGTGGCCAGCACGTAAACACCACCGACTCGGCCGTACGTATCACCCACGTACCGACCAACACCGTGGTCAGCTGCCAGAACGAACGTTCCCAGCACGCCAACAAGGACACCGCCATGAAAATGCTGCGGGCCAAGTTGTACGAGCAGGAAATGCAGAAACGCAACGCCGCGTCGCAAGCGCTGGAAGACACCAAGTCGGACATCGGCTGGGGTCACCAGATCCGCTCCTATGTGCTTGATGCGTCGCGGATCAAGGATCTGCGCACTAACATCGAACGCAGCGACTGCGACAAGGTGCTCGACGGCGACATCGACGAATACCTGGAAGCCAGCCTGAAATCAGGCCTGTAACACCCCCTGTAGGAGCCGGCTTGCCGGCGATCCCCGGCCGCAGGCCGGGGGCAACGAACCTGATGGAAAATCTAAAGACATGAGCGACCAACAACTCGACCCGCAAGCCCTGCAACAGGAAGAAAACTCCCTGATCGCCCTGCGCAAGGAAAAGCTTGCTGCCGAGCGCGCCAAGGGCAATGCCTTCCCCAACGACTTCCGCCGCGAAAACTACTGCGATGCCTTGCAGAAACAGTACGCGGACAAGACCAAGGAAGAGCTGGCAGAGGCTGCGATCCCGGTCAAGGTGGCAGGTCGCATCATGCTCAACCGTGGCTCGTTCATGGTGATCCAGGACATGACCGGTCGCATCCAGGTCTACGTCAACCGCAAGACCCTGTCCGAAGAAACCCTGGCCTCGGTGAAAACCTGGGACATGGGCGACATCATCGCAGCTGAAGGCACCCTGGCCCGTTCCGGCAAGGGCGACCTGTACGTTGAAATGACCAGCGTGCGCCTGCTGACCAAGTCCCTGCGCCCACTGCCGGACAAGCACCACGGCCTGACCGACACCGAGCAGCGCTATCGCCAGCGCTACGTTGACCTGATCGTCAACGAAGAAGTACGCCAGACCTTCCGCGTACGTTCGCAAGTGATTGCCCACATCCGCAGCTTCCTGATGAAGCGTGACTTCCTGGAAGTGGAAACCCCGATGCTGCAAACCATCCCCGGTGGTGCCGCAGCCAAGCCGTTCGAGACCCACCACAACGCGCTGGACATGGAAATGTTCCTGCGTATCGCGCCAGAGCTGTATCTGAAGCGTCTGGTGGTTGGCGGCTTCGAAAAAGTGTTCGAGATCAACCGCAACTTCCGTAACGAAGGCGTTTCCACTCGTCACAATCCTGAATTCACCATGTTGGAGTTCTACCAGGCCTACGCCGACTACGAAGACAACATGGACCTGACCGAAGAACTGTTCCGCGAACTGGCACAGCTGGTCCTGGGCAGCACCGACGTTCCGTACGGCGACAAGGTGTTCCACTTTGGCGAACCGTTCGTGCGCCTGTCGGTGTTCGACTCGATTCTCAAGTACAACCCTGAGCTGACCGCCGACGACCTGAACGACATCGACAAGGCTCGCGCCATTGCCAAGAAAGCCGGCGCCAAGGTGCTGGGCTTCGAAGGCCTGGGCAAGCTGCAAGTGATGATTTTCGAAGAACTGGTGGAGCACAAGCTGGAACAGCCGCACTTCATTACCCAGTACCCGTTCGAAGTGTCGCCACTGGCCCGTCGCAACGACGACAACCCGAACGTCACCGACCGTTTCGAGCTGTTCATCGGCGGCCGCGAAATCGCCAACGCCTACTCCGAGTTGAACGACGCGGAAGACCAGGCCGAGCGCTTCATGGCCCAGGTGGCCGACAAGGACGCCGGCGACGACGAAGCCATGCACTACGACGCCGACTTCGTGCGTGCCCTGGAATACGGCATGCCGCCAACGGCCGGTGAGGGTATCGGCATCGACCGCCTGGTGATGCTGTTGACCAACTCGCCGTCGATCCGCGACGTGATCTTGTTCCCGCACATGCGGCCACAAGCGTAACCGTAGCGAAATCCGAAGCCGCCTTTTATAAGGCGGCTTTTTTATGTGGCGTTATTAAGCGTCAAGCGAACAGCGCCAGGTTTTGATCTATTCAAGGATGTGTGTCGTGAACCGCGTAATGGCTCAAGAAGGCGCCGCCGGCATTGCGGCTGCCGTGGCTGAAAGTGTCCAGTACCAGGGCCGCAAGGCCAGTCGCCGGGGCAGCGAGCAACGCAGGCAAGACATTCTCGACGCGGCCATGCGCATCGTGGTCCGTGAAGGTGTGCGTGCGGTGCGCCACCGGGCGGTGGCGGCGGAGGCGGGGGTGCCGCTGTCGGCCACCACCTATTACTTCAAAGACATCGATGATCTGCTCACTGATACTTTCGCCCAGTACGTCGAACGCAGTGCCGCCTTCATGGGCAAGCTGTGGGTGCGCAACGAAGGGCTACTGCGCGAGATGGTCGCCTACGGTGATGGCAGCCCGCAATCACGCTCGCAACTGGCCGATGACATTGCGCGCCTGACCGCCGACTACGTGATGCGCCAACTCACCAACCGCCGCGAACACCTGATGGCCGAGCTGGCTTTTCGCCAGGAAGCCCTGCTGAACCCGCGTCTGGCGGAGTTGGTGCGCTCCCACCAGCAAATCCTGCTGCAGGGCACCGGGCAGTTTTTCCAGGTATTGGGCTCCCGAGAGCCGCAACAGGATGCCAAAGTGTTGACGGCGATAATCAGTCGGATGGAATATCAGGGCCTGCTGGGCGGCGCAGAGCCTCTGACCGGTGAAGAGATGCTTGAGATCCTCAAGCGTTATATGCATTTGGTGTTGGCCTCGGTCTGACACCTGTGGGAGCTGGCTTGCCAGCGATTGCAATCTGTCTCTTGCCACATTGCTGGCTGACACGCCGCTATCGCCGGCAAGCCGGCTCCTACACGGGTTCTCTATTTGGAGTCGTCGATGAAAACCTGGCGCGTCGCGGTAATCACCTTATCGTTCCTGCTACTGAGCGGTTGCCTGGTGACCTTCAAGGACCCGCTGCCGGCCCACGAAGCCGCGCCGCCCGGGCTGATCGGCCAGTGGGCCAGCAAAAACGCCTGGGGCGAACCGCTCAACCTGCAGATCACCCGCGCCGGGGACCACCGTTACAAAGCCGTGAGCTACCCTACAGGCAAACCGGGCCAGCGCGATGAGTACCTGTTTACCGTGTCGCGCCACGGCAGCCGCTGGTATTTGTCGGCACCGTTGCCGGCAAAACTCGGCGGGCATTACATCCTGGCCGGTTTCGAATTCGACGAAAAACATGAATTGGTGGTCTACAACCTGGATCTGGAGCAGATCCACCAGGCCGTCGGCCAAAAGGCCTTGCACGGCTCTACCGTGGACACCGTCGAAGGCGCCGGTGTCGTGGTCGACAGCCCCATGGACCAGGTGTTTGCCTACCTGGATGACCCGGCCAATGCCGATGTGTTCGTTGAAGCCGTGCGCTACCAGCGCACGGGCAAATAACGTTTAAAGAGGAAGTACCGGGTGGACGATTACCAGCAGACGATACGCACCTTGTCTGATCGCATTGTGCTGGCGCAAACACCGATTCGCGTCCTCGACGCCGTGAAGTGGGACGAGAACATTCGCCAGGGATTCCTCAAGGCCAAGGGCAAGGCACTGCCTGCCGTAGACCGCGATTACTACCTGAACCGGCCGCTGTCGTTCGATTCCAGCGCAGTGAAGCTGGAGTTCCAGAACATCGAGCGCGACATCACCCGCCGCCTCGGTCAGTTCAGCCCGGTGGGGCAGATCATGCGCCGCATGTGCCGCGAATACCGCATGGTGGTGCGCATGCTCGAAGCGCGTGGCACCGAGGATTTCGGCCTGATTTCCCAAGAGCTTTATGGTGCCGCGTCCGATGCGTTCCACGCCGGTGACCCGACCCTGGCCGACCTGGGCCTGATGCTCTCTGACTACCTCAACAACATCGACGGCCGCGGCGACTTGAAGGATGAGGCCAAGACCCTCACCGCCAAGGACGCGGTCAGCTTGCTGCAAACCCGCCTGAACAAGGTGTTTGGCGAGGCTGAAGAGACCATTCGCGTGTTCGAGTCTGACGGTATCGTCGCCGACGCGGCGGCGGGGGCCGACTACATCAAGATCCGCGCCGATGCGATGTTCAATGAGCGCGATGTGCGTGCGCTGGAAGTGCATGAAGGCCTGGTGCATGTCGGTACCACCCTCAATGGCCAGAACCAGCCGATCTGCACCTTCCTGTCCAAGGGCCCGCCGTCCTCCACCGTGACCCAGGAAGGCCTGGCAATCCTGATGGAGATCATCACGTTCGCCTCCTACCCGAGTCGTCTGCGCAAACTCACCAACCGCACCCGCGCCATCCATATGGTGGAGGAGGGCGCCGACTTCCTGCAGGTGTTCGAATTCTTCCGCGAGCAAGGCTTTGAAATGGCTGAAAGCTACGGCAACGCCAGTCGCGTGTTCCGTGGTTCGGTGCCGACCGGTCTGCCGTTTACCAAGGATTTGTCCTACCTCAAGGGCTTTATCATGGTCTACAACTACATCCAGCTGGCTGTGCGCAAAGGCAAGCTGGAACAAGTGCCGCTGCTGTTCTGCGGCAAGACCACTTTGGAAGACATGCGTACCCTGCGCCAATTGGTGGATGAAGGCCTGGTGGTGCCGCCTAAGTACCTGCCGGAACAATTCCGCGACATGAATGCGTTGGCGGCCTGGATGTGTTTCTCCAACTTCCTCAACCACCTGAGCCTGGACCGGATCGAGGCGGACTACTCCAATATCCTCTAACGGCACCCCATGACCCTGTAGGAGCCGGCTTGCCGGCGAGAGCGGCGTATCAGCCACCAGTGTTTCAGCTGAAAAAACGCCATCGCCGGCAAGCCGGCTCCTACAGGGGTAGTGGTCGCGGCTGACGAAACCGAAACAAAAATGTGAGTTTTGCTGGTTCTGACTGACGAAACCGGTTCAAAAATGTGGGAGCTGGCTTGCCTGCGAAAGCGGTCTTTCAGCTAAAGCACTGGTGACTGATACACCGCTATCGCCGGCAAGCCGGCTCCTACAGATGATCTTCTGTGCTTTCAATTACGAGGCTTCAACGGATGAGAATCCTCGGCATTCTATGCCTGCTACTCACTTTGAACGGCTGCAGCTCCCTGCTGTTCTACCCCGAACCCGGCCTGCCGTTCACGCCGGAAAAAGCCCACCTGGCCTACCGTGACGTCACCGTGGTCACCGCCGATGGCGTGAAGCTGCATGCCTGGTGGCTACCGGCCAAACCCGGCGTTCCGCTCAAGGGCACCGTGCTGCACCTGCACGGCAACGGCGGCAACCTGGCCTGGCACCTGGGGGGCAGTTGGTGGTTGCCGGAGCAGGGTTATCAGGTGTTGCTGCTGGACTATCGCGGGTATGGCCTGTCTGAAGGCAAACCCTCATTGCCAGCGATCTACCAGGACATTGATGCGGCCTTCAACTGGCTCGACAAGGCGCCTGAAACCCAGGGCCAGCCATTGGTCATCCTCGGCCAGAGCCTGGGCGGCGCACTGGCGGTGCATTATTTGGCGGCCCATCCCGAACGCCAGGCGCAGCTCAAAGCTTTGGTTCTGGACGGCGTGCCCGCCAGTTATCGTGACGTAGGACAATTCGCCCTCAGCACCTCGTGGTTAACATGGCCCTTCCAGGTGCCCTTGTCCTGGCTGGTGCCGGACGCCGACAGCGCGATCAATGCCATGCCGCAACTGACCGGTGTGCCGAAGTTGCTGTTCCACAGCCTGGACGACACGATCGTGCCACTGTCCAACGGCATTCGCCTGTACCAGGCTGCGCCGCCGCCCAGGGTCCTGCAATTGACCCGTGGGGGGCATGTGCAGACCTTTGCCGACAAGACCTGGCAAACCGTGATGCTGCGTTACCTGGATGACCCGCAGCACTTCAACGGCCTGCGCCGCCTGGGCGAGATTCCGAACTACCCCATTCCCAAAGTTGATTCATCAGAGAGCCCGCAATGAGCGAAGAACGCAACATGATCCCGCTGATCCTCACTGGCATCGGCACCATCATCGGTACCGTCGGTTGCCTGTGGTACTACGGTTACCTGCACTTCGCCAAGCCGGAAGACGCGTTGCTGCTCAGTGACTTCACCATGCTCAAGACAATCCCCGGTGAGGACTACAAGATCTCCCTGACCCCGGCCGCACAGGTGGCGCAGTGCGTTGATGGTGTGCTGGTGATGTTCGACACCGAGCAAAAAGGCTTGAGCGGTGTGCTGGTGAATAACAAGAAGCAGGCCGTGCGTTGCATGGGCCAGGAAACACCGCAATTAGAGCAATAAAGCCGCATCCTCGAAATATTTGGAACCGTATTCCCTCAGACGCCACAGATTCCCCCGTAACTTAGGCAGAACGGGGCAGGGACGGTGGCGATAACCATTGGTGCGATACGCAACATGCTGGACATGGCCAGGGGGCAAGAGGCGCTGGAGCGCCAGGACGCGCAAGCGAATGCACTCAGCCAGCTACTGGAGAGGCTGTCGGATAATGCTTATGGCGTGAAGGCCATCAAGCTGCCAGACGATAACGACAGTCCAATCACCTTTGGCTAGCCAAAAAAAACCCACCATACGGTGGGTTTTTTCATGCCGCTTGAACCACTCAGTTAGCGACGGAAGACCGTGGCTTGACCGGCTGGTTGTCGTTGGAAATGGTCACTTCCACACGACGGTTCATGGCACGGCCCGACACGCTGCCGTTGTCGGCAACCGGGTATTCCTTGCCATAACCCTGGGTCACGATGCGCGAGATATCCACGCCCTGTTGCGCCAGTGCACGTTGCACAGAGGCTGCACGGCGCTCCGACAGGCTCTGGTTGTACGAGTCGGAACCGGTGCTGTCGGTGTAGCCTTCGACGATCACTTTACGGTCCGGGTTGTCGCGCAGGAACTGCGCCAGCTTGGTGATGTTCACCAGGCCGCTGGACTTGAGGTCAGACTTGTTGGTGGCAAACAGCACGTCACCAAAGGTCACCAGCGTACCGCGATCGGTTTGCTTGGCATTCAAGCTGTCTTGCAGTTGCTTGATCTGCGCGTCGCGAGCTTGCAGCAGCGCGCGGGCACGTTCGTCGCCGGCGTTTTTCAGCTTGGCTTCGGATTCGCGCAGCACGATGGTGTCCTTGGCGACTTCAACGCGCTGGTTGGTCAGGTAGGCCAGTTGGTCGACCTTCTTCTGATCTTCCTTGTCGCGGTAGGCTTTGTCAGCCTTGTCCAGCCATTCGCTGGCGTCCTTGGTTTCCAGGGCCGCGAGCTTGGTGGCCTGCGGGTTGGTCTGCAGGGACGAGAAGTTAGTCCGTGCGTTTTCCAGGTTCGCGTTCGGCGGGGTGGAGCAGGCCGCCAGGGCAACGCTCATCGCCAGCAGGGCAGGGATCATCAATTGTTTACGCATAGTCGTGTCGTCCTTTCAATTCGATATCGGGTGCAATGCAATCAGGGGCGGCGGCTTATTGCTGTTGGATAACAGCCGGGCGCATGCCTTCCTGACGCAGCTCCTGAACAGCTTTCTGGGAGTCCTTCACAGCCTGTTCAGCCTTGGCGGCCTGGGACTTGCGTTCTGCTACGCGAGCGTCCCACTCAGCTTGTTCGGCCAGGCGACGGGCTTCGTCATAGTTCTTGTCGTGCATGGCGATTTCGGCTTGTTTGAGCTTGTCCTGGGCCGACTTCATTTCCACGGCGGCGTACTCGGTACCGCCGGCGCTGACAGCGCTGTTGACCGCCGATTGAGTCACCGCGTATTGCTCAGTCGGCGGGTTACCGGCGCAGCCCGCCAGAACGAAGCTGGTGCCGATTGCCAGCGCGGCCAATTTGAGCCCGCGCAGGTGGTTAAACGAGGATTTGGCAGTGCTGGTCTTCATCGTCTTCAACTCCATTGGATAACTCCTGAAAAACTTCAACATCCATCTCAGGTGGTCAGCGGCCGAGGGCCCGGCAGTGATGCGCGTGGCGCCTTTCAAACGGCTGTTCCAAGTGATGGCTTACTCGGTGTGACCGGAGGCTTTTTTGAATAGTTCAGAGAAGATGGCGATTTGCCTAAAAAAATATCTGACTGTTTGGTCAGCGTATAAAAGTTGGAACTTTCAGGCGGCGCGGCGGTACGCCGAGCCTCTGCGAGGCCCGGAATACGCGGGTTGGGTGGGGTTCAGCGGATGTTTATCAGTGCTTCTTCTCGTCAGCACTGGCTGACAAATCATGCAGATAGCGCCGCGACAATGTCAGGAAGCGCGGGGTAGGGCCGACGTCTTCGTACAGCGGGTCGCCCTCTTCATCGGTGGCAATCACCTGTTGCCCCTTGATGTAGGGAAAGCTCGCTTCCAGCTCTTCCAGGGCGGCGCCGATCAGCTCGCCGAGCAACTCTTCGGTGCGGCGCTTGGGGTACATTTCGGCAATCGCCGCCAGCCGCGCGGCGGATTCCACGTCCAAATGGATCGCGTATTCAGTCTTGGTCAGGCGACCCTTGGCGTTCTCTTCCCACTGTTGGGCCAATTCTCGAATTTTCATGGCAACCTCAGTAAAGCCCGCGGTAGCAGGCGGTGATGAGTGACCCGCCGCCCGCGTGGATAAACACAGGCGACTTAATGTTGAGACTAGCTGCAACCCACAAGGTTTAAAGTCTTGTCATAAATGGATGCTGGCGGCACTCTGGAAACCCTGCGCGTCCCGGATTTCTGGCTGGAGATTGGCTGATGAGTGATATCGATGCACGCTTGCGTGAGGATGTTCACCTGCTGGGTGAGCTGTTGGGCAACACCATTCGAGAGCAGTACGGCGATGAGTTTCTCGACAAGATCGAGCAGATTCGCAAAGGCGCCAAGGCCGACCGGCATGGCGCTGGTGATGAGCTGAGTGCCAGCCTCAACCAGTTGCAGGAAGACGAGCTGCTGCCCGTGGCCCGGGCGTTCAACCAGTTCCTTAACCTGGCCAATATCGCCGAGCAGTACCAACTGATCCATCGACGCGATGAGTCGCAACCGGCGCCGTTCGAATCCCGTGTGTTGCCCGAGTTGCTGGCGCGCTTGCAAAGCGAAGGTCACAGCAACGAATCCCTGGCCCGCCAGTTGGCGCGGCTGGACATCGAACTGGTGCTCACCGCCCACCCCACCGAAGTTGCCCGCCGTACCTTGATCCAGAAGTACGATGCGATCGCCGCACAACTGGCGCTGCAAGACCATCGCGACCTCACCACGGCCGAGCGCACGCAGATCCGCGAACGCTTGCAGCGGCTGATCGCCGAGGCCTGGCACACCGAGGAAATCCGCCGCATTCGGCCCACCCCGGTGGACGAGGCCAAATGGGGCTTTGCGGTGATCGAGCATTCGCTGTGGCACGCCATCCCCAACTACCTGCGCAAGGCCGACCAGGCGCTGCACGCCGCGACCGGCCTGCGTTTGCCTCTGGAGGCGGCGCCGATTCGCTTTGCCTCGTGGATGGGTGGCGACCGTGATGGCAACCCGAATGTCACCGCGCCCGTCACCCGTGAAGTGTTGTTGCTGGCGCGCTGGATGGCTGCCGATTTGTACCTGCGTGATGTCGATCACCTGGCCTCGGAGTTGTCCATGCGCCAGGCCAGTCCGGCCCTGCAGGCCAAGGTCGGCGACAGCGTCGAGCCTTACCGCGCGCTGCTCAAGCAGTTGCGCGAACGTCTGCGCGCCACGCGCCAATGGGCTCACACCGCGTTGACCTCCAACACCGTGGCGCCGGCTGACGTGCTGCAAAACAACCGTGATCTATTGGACCCGCTGGAGCTGGTCTACCAATCGCTGCACGAGTGCGGCATGGGCGTGATTGCCGATGGCCCGTTACTCGATTGCCTGCGCCGTGCGGTGACCTTCGGCCTGTTCCTGGTGCGCCTGGATGTGCGCCAGGACTCCAGCCGCCATTGTGCGGCCATGACCGAAATCACCGATTACCTGGGCCTGGGCCGCTATGAAGACTGGGACGAAGAGGCGCGCATCAACTTCCTCACCAAGGAACTGGCGAACCGCCGGCCATTGTTGCCGGGCTACTTCAAACCGTCGGCAGACACGGCTGAAGTCTTGAACACCTGTAAGGAAATTGCCGCTGCACCGGCCGCTTCGTTGGGCTCGTACGTCATCTCCATGGCGGGGGCGGCGTCGGACGTATTGGCAGTGCAACTGCTGCTTAAAGAGTCGGGTGTGCAACGGCCTATGCGCGTAGTGCCGCTGTTCGAAACCCTGGCCGACCTGGATAACGCCGGGCCAGTGATGGAGCGGTTGCTGCAATTGCCGGGTTACCGCGCGCGCTTGCAAGGCCCGCAGGAAGTCATGATCGGTTATTCCGATTCGGCCAAGGACGCTGGCACCACCGCAGCGGCCTGGGCGCAGTACCGCGCCCAGGAGCGCCTGGTGGATATCTGCCGCGAGCAACAGGTGGAACTGCTGTTGTTCCACGGCCGCGGCGGCACCGTTGGCCGTGGCGGCGGCCCGGCCCATGCGGCGATCCTGTCGCAGCCACCGGGTTCGGTCGCGGGGCGTTTCCGCACCACCGAGCAGGGCGAGATGATCCGCTTCAAGTTCGGCCTGCCAGACATTGCCGAGCAGAACCTCAATCTTTATCTCGCGGCAGTATTGGAAGCCACGTTGCTGCCACCGCCCCCTCCGGAGCCGGCCTGGCGCCATTTGATGGATGAATTGGCGGCAGACGGTGTCAGTGCCTACCGCGCCGTGGTGCGGGAAAATCCGCAGTTCGTCGAGTACTTCCGCCAGTCCACCCCTGAGCAGGAGCTGGGGCGCTTGCCGCTGGGCAGTCGCCCCGCCAAGCGGCGTGCGGGCGGGATCGAAAGCCTGCGTGCAATCCCGTGGATCTTCGGCTGGACCCAGACGCGCCTGATGCTGCCGGCGTGGCTTGGCTGGGAGGCGGCGCTGAGCAAGGCGCTGGAGCGCGGCGAAGGCGAGTTGCTGGAGCAGATGCGCGAGCAGTGGCCGTTCTTCCGCACCCGCATCGATATGCTGGAAATGGTGCTGGCCAAGGCGGACGCCGACATCGCTCAGCTCTATGACGAACGTTTGGTGCAGCCAGACTTGCTGCCGTTGGGTGTGCACTTACGCGACCTATTGTCGCAGGCGTGCAGCGTGGTGCTTGGCCTGACTGGCCAGTCGCAACTGCTGGCCCATAGCCCAGACACCCTGGAGTTCATCCGCCTGCGCAACACCTACCTGGATCCCTTGCACCTGCTGCAGGCCGAGTTGCTGGCGCGGTCACGCCAACAGGAAGCGGCGCAGGACAGCCCTCTGGAACAGGCGCTGCTGGTGTCTGTGGCCGGTATCGCCGCCGGTTTGCGCAACACCGGTTGAAGTTTCTTGCGTGTTCTCAATAGCTTGCAGATGAACCACACAGGCCGTCCCGAGAGGGGCGGCCTGCGTTTGCAGGGCGGGGTTGCACTCAGGCATACCCCGCCTATGGCGCATGCCCGACGAGGGTTCCTGCGACTTTTGGCGGCTTGTATGGTGAGGGCCCGCTGTGTATCTTGATCAGCCTTTGGCCGTTTGATTGGCCTAGACCCATATTTCTACGAGATTGGCCCCTCGCGGCGAATCCGAGCGTCATCTCTATAAAAAATTGAGGAGCACATCGATGCGCGTCATTCTGCTGGGAGCTCCCGGGGCCGGTAAAGGTACTCAGGCAAAGTTCATCACTGAAAAATTCGGCATTCCACAAATCTCCACTGGCGACATGCTGCGCGCTGCCGTCAAGGCCGGCACCGAGCTGGGCCTGATCGCCAAGAGCGTGATGGACAGCGGTGGCCTGGTTTCCGATGACCTGATCATCAACCTGGTCAAGGAACGCATCAGCCAGGAAGACTGCAAGAACGGTTTCCTGTTCGACGGTTTCCCGCGCACCATTCCCCAGGCTGAAGCCCTGGTGAAGGCCGGCGTCGAGCTGGACGCTGTGGTTGAAATCGCCGTTGAGGACGAAGAAATCGTCCAGCGCATTGCCGGTCGCCGTGTTCACGAAGCCTCGGGCCGCGTGTACCACACTGTCTACAATCCGCCAAAGGTTGAAGGCAAGGATGACGTCACCGGCGAAGACCTGGTGCAGCGTAAAGACGACACTGAAGAAACCGTACGTCATCGCCTGTCGGTCTACCATTCGCAGACCAAGCCGCTGGTGGATTTCTACCAGAAGCTGTCTGCCGCCCAAGGCAAGCCGAAGTACAGCCACATCCCTGGCGTTGGCTCGGTAGAAGCCATCACCGCCAAGGTGCTGCAAGCGTTGAGCTGATCCTTCGGTCGGCTTCACAGACAACGGCCCGCTTGCGGGCCGTTGTTGTTTATACTGGCGCACTTTTTTTCGACCTGGACACCCGCACCGATGAGCACCCTGTTGGCCCTGGATACCGCGACTGAAGCTTGCTCCGTTGCCCTGCTGCACGATGGCAAGGTCACGAGCCACTACGAGGTGATCCCGCGCCTGCACGCGCAGAAGCTGTTGCCGATGATCAAACAACTGCTGGAAGACGCCGGCACCACCTTGTCGGCAGTCGATGCCATCGCCTTTGGCCGTGGCCCGGGCGCGTTTACCGGTGTGCGCATTGCCATCGGTGTGGTGCAGGGGCTGGCGTTTGCGCTGGAGCGTCCGGTGTTGCCGGTGTCCAACCTAGCGGTGCTGGCGCAGCGCGCTTTGCGTGAACACGGCGCCAAGCAAGTGGCAGCGGCAATCGATGCACGCATGGACGAAGTCTATTGGGGTTGCTACCGCGAAACGGCAGGTGAGATGCGCCTGGTAGGCGAGGAGGCCGTGCAGGCACCGGAGGCGTCGGCACTGCCGCAGGATGCCAGCGGTGACTGGTTCGGTGCTGGCACCGGTTGGGGGTATGGCCAGCGCATCGGTGTTAAAACGGTTGGCCAGGACGCCACGATGCTGCCCCACGCTGAAGACTTGCTGGCCCTGGCACGCTTTGCGTTCGAACGCGGCGAGGCCATCCCGGCCGACCAGGCGGCACCGGTTTACCTGCGCGATAAGGTGGCGCAGACCAAGGCCGAACGCGGGATTATTTGACGCCAAAAATGCTGGCATTTTGGTGTGAATTTCACCAATCGTCAGAATTTGCCCGTGTGTTTAAACCTTTTTCAAATTATGTGTTCTAGTTATCACCAGAGCATTTGCGCACTACGGACAGTGCTGCCAAAATGCCATTACTGATAGCGAGTTCGCGCCCATGCGTATTGATGGCTTTTCCTCACAGTCGTACCCGATCAAGCGCAAGCCGCGTAAGGCCAGCGCTACGGTGGACGATTCCGTCGAGGATTCGCCGGACTTCATTGAAGTCCAGTCCGATGCGCAAGCCAATGCCCAAGCGCGTTTCAGCGGTCTTCCCGCCCGTCAGCAAGACATGGTCTTCCCCCGCTCCATGAGCAAAAACGTCGCCACCGCCCTGGCCAGTTACCTGACCACCGCCGGTTTTGTCGAATGGGATATGGAAGTGCTGGGTCTCGACATCCACATCTGATGCGCCTGCCTTACTACATCGGCTGTCCGTCCTGGAGTGAAAACGCCTGGCGCGAGTACCTGTACCCCGTCGATGCCCGCTCCAGCGATTACCTTGGCCTGTATTCACAGGTCTTCAATGCCGTCGAAGGCAACACCACGTTTTACGCGCGCCCCTCGGCCGCCACGGTGCAACGCTGGGCCGAAATCATGCCCGATGATTTTCGGTTCACGGCCAAATTCCCGGGTGATATCAGCCATGGTGGCGACTTGCGCGAACAGTTGCCGGCTGCCGAGAGTTTTGTCGGCTTGATGAGCCCGTTGGGTGAGCGTGTTTCGCCACTGTGGCTGCAACTGTCGGCGGGTTTCTCGCCGCAGCGCCTGGGCGAGCTGGCCGGGTTTATCGACGGCCTTGAGCGCCCCTTGGCGGTAGAAGTGCGCCACCCGGAGTTCTTCGCCAAGGGGGATGCCGAGCGCATGCTCAACCGCTTGTTGCGTGACCGAGGTGTGGAGCGCATCTGCCTCGATCCGCGTGCCTTGTTCAGTTGCACCTCGACCTCGGCGGCGGTGCTGCACGCCCAATCGAAAAAGCCCAAGGTGCCGCCCCGTCCGGCAGCGCTCACTCAATTCCCGCAGGTCCGTTTTATTGGTCACCCGGAGCTGGAAGCCAACGATCCGTTCCTGATCCCCTGGGTTGAAAAGATCGCCACCTGGATCGAAGAGGGGCGCACGCCCTACGTCTTCTTGCACACCTCGGATAACCGCCTCGCCGCGCAACTGGCGCTGCGCTTTCACGACAGGCTGATGGCGCGCCTGCCCGGTTTGCCAGCGCTGCCGACCTTGCATCGGGAACCCGCTGCGGAGCAACTGGGGTTACTCTAAGGCTCCTTTTTCGCCTGGAGTCAGCCATGGATGCCCAAACCCTTCGCGCCGAAACCTTCAAGGCCCTGCATGAGCGTGATCGTGCCTTCGTGATGCCCAACCCGTGGGATGCGGGTTCCGCGATCATGCTGGCGAGCCTTGGCTTCGAAGCCCTGGCCACCACGAGTGCGGGCTTTGCCTTCAGCCTCGGCCGGCCGGATGCAGAAGGCGCGCTGTCCCTCGAAGACACACTGGGCAACGCCGGCACCATCGCCCGCGCGACTTCGCTGCCGGTGGCGGCGGACCTGGAAAACGGCTTCAGCGACACGCCCGAAGGCTGTGCCCAGACCATTCTGCGGGCTGCGGCCACGGGTATTGTCGGTGGCTCTATCGAAGATGCCACCGGCATTGCTGCTGACCCGATTTATCCTTTCGACCTCGCCGTCGAGCGCGTGGAAGCCGCGGTTGCTGCTGCCCGCAGCTTGCCGTTCCCGTTCACGCTGACGGCGCGTGCGGAAAACCTCCTGCATGGTCGCCTGGATTTGCCCGACACCCTTCGCCGCCTGCAAGCCTACGCCGAAGCCGGTGCTGACGTGCTGTATGCGCCGGCGTTGCGCAATGCCGAAGAAGTGCTGGCGGTGGTCAAGGCGGTCGCGCCCAAGCCGGTGAACGTGTTGATGTCCGGTGGGCTGAACCTCAGCGTGGCGCAATTGAGCGAGATGGGCGTGCGGCGTATCAGCGTCGGTTCGGCCCTGGCCTTGGCGGCCTATGGCGAGTTCTACCGCGCAGCGCAGGAGGTGTATGAGTTAGGCACTTTCACGTTTACCGAACGCAAGATGCCCTTTAGCCAGGCCAACGCCTTTTTCAAGGGGTGAATCAGGCTGCCAGGCGCAGGTTCTGAGTGACCAGCGGGCGTGCCCAGTAGTAGTCGAAGTCCAAGGCCTTCTGTTGTGCCACCAGCTCTTCGGTGGGATACGGCGTTGCAGCCGGTGGCAGGAGGTCCAGTTCGAACTCGGCAATCGGCAGGTGCAGTGGGCGCGGGTCGGGTGCCGGGCCTGGTTCTGGCAGAGGTTGGCCTGCGTTCAATACGAGCGGGCGGACCCATTCGCTGTCGAAATTCTGTTGGCGTTGTTGCGCGACGATTTCGTCTGCCGGGAATGGCGTCGCAGGCGGTGGCAGCAAATCGGTTTCGAATTCGGCGATCGGCAGGAACAGCGGCTCAGGCGGAGCAATTTCGGTGTCGGTCACGTCGCACTCACGCTGGGTGAGGATCTGCGACAGCAGGTCGGCGCCTTCGCGCGGTTCTACCGTTGGGTCTGCCGGTGCAGGCGCCTTGGCGGCGAGCGCGTCCGGCGTTTCGCCAAGCTGCTCGGCCAGCGCACGGGCGAAGAAGTCCTGCCACACATGGCTCACCCCGGCCAGCGCTTGGGTATTGCGCAGGCCGTAGTGGTTGTGGGTCGGCAGTACACCGATGGTTAGGGGAAGAATGTCTGACATTTTTCTCGGTCGACGCTCAGCTCTGGCAAAATACCTGACTGTTATTTTTATCGGCCGTTGTTTGCCGATCCTTAATATTTTTGAGCGTAGCGATTGATGAGCGAACAACCAGCGGCCAGCCGCATTCAGGTCGAAGCCTTGGCCGAAGGTTTCCAGGCCCTTGCCGAGCAGTGGGCGGCGCGACTTGGCTTGCCGTTAGCGCTGGCAGACGCGGACTTTTCCCTGCAGGTCGGCGAACAAGGCCTGCAGTTGCAACAGCTCGGGCCTGACGCGCCGGGGCCGGTGCGGGTGGACTTTGTTGAAGGTGGCGCGGCCCATCGGCGGTTGTACGGCGGTGGCAGCGGGCAGATGATTGCCAAGGCGGTCGGCATTGCCCAGGGCGTGCGCCCCCGGGTGCTGGACGCCACGGCGGGGTTGGGCAAGGACGCGTTCGTGTTGGCCAGCCTGGGCTGCGACATGAGCCTGATCGAGCGCCAGCCGCTGATTGGCGCCTTGCTGGAGGACGGCCTGGCGCGCGGTGCCGACGATTTTGAAGTGGCCCCCATTGTGGCGCGCATGAAGCTGCTCAAGGGCAATTCCATTGAGGTGATGCGCAACTGGGAAGGCGAGCCGCCCCAGGTGATCTACCTCGATCCGATGTTTCCTCATCGTGAGAAAACCGCCCTGGTGAAGAAGGAAATGCGCCTGTTCCGGCCGTTGGTGGGTGATGATCCGGATGCCCCGGCATTGCTGGCCGCGGCGTTGGCATTGGCCAGCCACCGGGTGGTGGTCAAGCGCCCGCGCAAGGCGCCGTGCATTGAAGGGCCGAAGCCGAGCCATGCGCTGGATGGGAAATCCAGCCGGTATGACATTTATCCGAAGAAGGCGCTCAAGGCCTGATGCTTTGTTGGCCTTTAGGGCCTCATCGCCGGCAAGCCGGCTCCTACACGGAAATGTGCTGCCCTTGTAGGAGCCGGCTTGCCGGCGATAGCGGTCTCAGGGTCGATACGCCCGCATAAACAACCCCACCACATCCTGCACATGCGCTTCGGCGGCGTCCTCACTCAGGTGCCCGCCACAGCCATACAGCAGACAGAAATTTGCCGTGCCCTTGAGCAGGCAGAAGAAGTGCTCGGCTGCCGTAAACGGCTTGTCGATGCTCAGGGCGCCGCTCTGGTCGATCCGGCTGAGCAGGCGCTCCATGCCTTGCAGCATGCGCATCGGGCCTGCCTCGAAGAAGATCTGCGAGAGTTTCACGTCCTGGTTGCCGGTGGTCATCATCAGGCGATGCAGGTTCACCGATTCCTCGCTGTTGATCAGCCGATGGAAGCCCCGCGCAATATTCAGCAGCACCGTTTCCACGGGCATGCCTTCGGGCAATTCGAAATACATCACCGGCAACTGTTCCTCGCACGTCGCCACGACGGCGGCGGTGAACAAGGTCTCTTTGTCGTTGAAGTGGCTGTAGACGGTCAGCTTCGACACGCCGGCTTCCAGCGCCACGGCATCCATGCTGGTGCTGGCGTAGCCATTGCTCAAAAACAGGATTTTCGCGGCTTCGAGGATAGCCTGGCGTTTTGCCATGTCCTTGGGACGCCCGGGGCTATTGGTGTTGGTGGGATTGTCGGACATTTTCACCTTTAATACTGGACTGGTGAGTTTGGTATTAATAACATACCCGCCAGTATAATTATTCCTAGCTCCATTTGCGAAAGGTCCTTCAGCATGCGCAGTACTTTCCTGCCCCTTGCGTTGCCTGCCAGCCTGGTCTTCCTCTTGGCCGCTTGCGGCCATGAAGAAGCGGCCCAGACCACCGTCCGCCCGGCCATGGTGGTGCAACCACAGCCTTCGGCGCAGGCGATGGACAGCTACCCGGGCGAGGTTCGGGCGCGTTACGAGCCGGACCTGGCTTTTCGCATCGGTGGCAAGGTCAGCAAACGCCTGGTGGAAGAGGGTGAACGGGTCAAGGCCAACCAACCGCTGGCCGAACTCGACCCCCAGGACGTGCGCCTGCAACTGGAAGCCACCCGCGCCCAAGTGGCCGCCGCCGAGGCCAACCTGAGCCTGGTACGCGCCGAGCGTGACCGCTACAAGACCCTGATGGACCGTCAGATGGTCAGTCGCTCCCAGTACGACAATTCCGAAAACCTCTACCGATCCGGTGAAGCACGCCTCAAGCAGATCAAGGCCGAGTTCGACGTGTCCAGCAACCAGGCCGGTTATGCCGTATTGCGGGCGCCCCAGGACGGGGTGGTCGCCAAGCGTGCAGTTGAAGTGGGCCAAGTGGTGTCCGCTGGCCAGACCGTATTCACCCTGGCCACCGATGGCGAGCGTGAAGTGCTGATCAGCCTGCCCGAGCAAGGCTTCGGCCGTTTCAAGATCGGCCAGCCGGTGTCGGTGGAACTGTGGAGCCAGCCCGACCAGCGTTTTGCCGGGCGTATCCGCGAGCTGTCGCCTGCCGCAGATCCCAAATCCCGCACCTTTGCCGCCCGTGTGGCCTTCACCGGTGGAAAAGTCCCTGCCGAGCTGGGCCAGAGTGCCCGCGTATTCATACAAGCCGACGGCGTGATTCCGCTGTCGGTGCCGCTGTCTGCTCTCAGCGCGGAGAACGGCGCGTCCTACGTGTGGCGCGTGCAACCGGACAACACGCTCAAACGCACCCCGGTGCGCATCGGTGCGTTTGGCGAGAAAACCGTGCCGGTGCTCGAAGGCTTGAGCCCCACTGACTGGGTGATCGCAGCCGGCGTGCATGTACTCCATGAGGGCCAGCAAGTGCGCCCGGTGGATCGCTCCAACCGAGTTGTGAATCTGGCGGCCAAGGAGTAGTCCCCAATGGGTTTCAATCTTTCCGAATGGGCGTTGCGTAATCGCCAGATCGTACTGTTCCTGATGATCCTGTTGGCCGTCGTCGGCACCTTGTCCTACACCAAACTGGGGCAAAGCGAAGATCCTCCCTTCACCTTCAAGGCCATGGTCATCAAAACCAATTGGCCGGGGGCGACGGCTCAGGAAGTCTCGCGCCAGGTCACCGAGCGAATTGAAAAGAAGCTGATGGAAACCGGCGAATACGAGCGCATCGTGTCCTTCTCGCGCCCGGGGGAATCACAGGTCACCTTCATGGCTCGCGACTCCATGCACTCGGCGCAGATTCCCGAGCTGTGGTACCAGGTGCGCAAGAAGATCAGCGACATCCGCCAAACCTTGCCGCCGGATATCCAGGGGCCGTTTTTCAACGATGAGTTCGGCACCACCTTCGGCAATATCTACGCCCTGACCGGTGACGGCTTCGACTACGCCGTGCTCAAGGACTACGCCGATCGCATCCAGATTCAACTGCAACGCGTGCCGGATGTGGGCAAGGTTGAGTTACTGGGCCTGCAAGACGAGAAGATCTGGATTGAACTGTCCAACCTCAAGCTGGCTACCCTGGGCCTGCCGTTGGCGGCAGTGCAGCAGGCCTTGCAGGAACAGAACGCGGTCTCCACGGCCGGCTTCTTTGAAACCCCGACCGAGCGTGTGCAGTTGCGCGTGTCGGGTAACTTCAAAAGTGTGGAGGAGATCCGTAATTTCCCGATTCGCGTGGGTGACCGTACTTTCCGCATCGGCGATGTAGCCGACATCCACCGTGGTTTCAACGACCCGCCCGCGCCGCGCATGCGCTACATGGGCGCCGATGCGATCGGCCTGGCCGTGGCGATGCGTGAAGGCGGCGACATTCTGGTGCTGGGCAAGGCGCTGGAAGGCGAGTTCGCACGCCTGCAGAAGAACCTTCCGGCCGGCATGGAGCTGCGCAAGGTGTCAGACCAGCCGGCGGCGGTGAAAACCAGTGTTGGTGAATTCGTCCAGGTGTTGGCCGAAGCCTTGGCCATTGTGTTGCTGGTGAGCTTCTTTTCCCTCGGCGTGCGCACCGGCATGGTGGTGGCCCTGGCGATTCCGTTGGTGTTGGCGATGACCTTCGCCACCATGTATTACCTCGGCATCGGCTTGCACAAGATTTCCCTCGGCGCGTTGGTGCTGGCGTTGGGCTTGTTGGTGGACGACGCGATCATCGCCGTGGAAATGATGGCGATCAAAATGGAGCAGGGGTACGACCGGCTCAAGGCTGCCAGCTTTGCCTGGACCAGCACCGCATTCCCGATGCTCACCGGCACCCTGATCACGGCGGCCGGGTTCCTGCCGATTGCCACCGCGCAATCGAGTACCGGCGAATACACCCGTTCGATTTTCCAGGTGGTGACCATTGCGCTGCTGGCCTCGTGGGTCGCGGCGGTGGTGTTTGTGCCGTACCTGGGGGAAAAACTCCTGCCGGACCTGGCGAAGATTCACGCGGCCAAACATGGCACCGACGGCCCAGATCCCTACGGCACGCCGTTCTACCAGCGTGTAAGGCGCTTGGTGGAGTGGTGCGTGCGTCGGCGCAAAACCGTGATCGTCCTGACCCTGTTGCTGTTTATCGGCTCGGTGGCGCTGTTTCGTTTTGTGCCGCAACAGTTCTTCCCGGCTTCCGGTCGCCTGGAGTTGATGGTCGACTTGAAGCTGGCCGAAGGCGCCTCCCTGAGCAACACGGCCGATCAGGTCAAGCGCCTGGAGGCGTTGCTCAAGGAGCACGCGGGCATCGAGAACTATGTGGCGTATGTCGGCACGGGGTCACCGCGTTTCTACCTGCCTCTGGATCAGCAACTGCCCGCCGCCAGCTTCGCCCAGTTTGTCGTGTTGGCTAAAACTATCGAAGAGCGTGAAAGCCTGCGCACCTGGCTGATCGAGACCCTCAACGAACAATTCCCCGACTTGCGTTCGCGCGTTACCCGTTTGGAAAACGGCCCGCCTGTAGGCTACCCGGTGCAATTTCGCGTGACCGGTGAGCACATCGAAGAAGTACGTGCCCTGGCGCGCAAGGTGGCGGCCAAGGTTCGCGAAAACACCCACGTGGTCAACGTGCACCTGGACTGGGAAGAACCGAGCAAGATCGTCTACCTGAATATCGATCAGGATCGCGCCCGTGCCCTCGGCGTGAGTACCGCCAACCTGTCGAAATTCCTGCAGAGTTCGTTGACCGGCTCCAGCGTCAGCCAGTACCGGGAGGACAACGAGTTGATCGAGATCCTGCTGCGCGGCACCGTGCATGAGCGCACCGAATTGTCGCTGCTGCCAAGCCTGGCGGTGCCGACCGACAACGGCAAAAGCGTCGCGCTGTCGCAAATCGCCACCCTCGAATACGGTTTTGAGGAAGGCATCATCTGGCACCGCAATCGCCTGCCGACGGTCACCATCCGCGCCGATATCTATGGCAAGGAACAGCCGGCCACCCTGGTCCAGCAAATCCTGCCGACCCTGGAGGGTGTGCGCGCCGAATTGCCGGACGGCTACCTGCTGGAAGTAGGCGGCACGGTTGAAGACTCCGCCCGTGGGCAGAACTCCGTCAAAGCCGGTGTGCCGCTGTTTATCGTGGTGGTGCTGACGTTGCTGATGCTGCAACTGCGCAGTTTCTCACGCACCGCGATGGTGTTTCTGACCGCGCCATTGGGCTTGATCGGGGTGACCCTGTTCCTGCTGGTCTTCCGCCAGCCCTTTGGCTTCGTGGCCATGCTGGGCACCATCGCCCTGTCGGGGATGATCATGCGTAACTCGGTGATCCTCGTGGACCAGATCGAACAGGACATCAAGGCCGGCCTGGCCCCGTGGCAGGCGATCATCGAGGCCACTGTCCGACGTTTCCGGCCGATCGTTCTCACCGCCCTCGCGGCGGTACTGGCGATGATTCCACTGTCGCGCAGTGTGTTCTTCGGGCCGATGGCCGTGGCGATCATGGGCGGCTTGATCGTGGCGACGGCGTTGACCCTATTGTTCTTGCCAGCCCTGTATGCTGCGTGGTTCCGAGTGAGTAAGGACGTCGCGTAATCATGCTGGCCACCGTTTCAGCCCTGCTGTTGTTGCTGCTTGCCCCCGGCCCGACCAATACCCTGTTGTTTCGCGCCGGGGTGTTGTTCGGGTATCGGGCGTCGTGGCGGCTGGTGCTTGTCGAATGCCTGGCGTACCTGCTGCAGGTGTCCGTGTGGGGCGTGGCGCTGCTGTACCTGGCAACCTACTCGCCGTGGGCGTTGAAGCTCACCCAGTTGGTCGCGGCCTGTTACTTGCTGTATGTCTCGTTCAAGTTATGGCAGCGAAAAAGTGGCGACAGCGATCCTGGAAGGGATCGTTTCAGCGGGCTGTACTTTTTCTGGCTGACAGTGATGAACCCCAAAGGCCTGCTGATTGTTTCGTTTATCGCACCGACAAACGCCTTTGCCTCGTTGCAAGGGTATGCGGGGTTCATGCTGACGCTCGCGTTGGTGGTGATACCGGTAGGGACGGCTTGGATCCTGTTGGGCAGTCGGTTCGAAGGTATTCAGAAGGCGTGGCTCACGCCGTTGAGGATCAACCGCGCGACGTCCGTGGCGATTTGCTGCTTTGCCACACTCATGATGAGCCGGCTGGCCGACTCGGTTTTTCACTGAAGCCGCTTTGTGCGGTTTTACATGCAGATGCAAACGGGCGTCAGGGCATTCGGAACGTTTGCCCGTGGCGCTCCACTCAGACTCGCCTGATGGACAGGCACAGGCCTGGACCTCGCCAGTGGCGAGCCGGCCTATTTCATTGAGTGTATGGAGTGTCACATGACGATTTTAACGGCGATTGCAGCTTTCAAAGGCGCGTTTCTCGGGGCCTTGCTTGGGAACAACCTGCCACACAAGGGCTTTGAGCCTGCTAACCCACAGAGGCCTGGGTATGGGGGGCCTGGACATCATCACCGCCCACATCCAACCCAGCCAGGCTACGGTCACGGCCATCACTGCAAGCCTGGTCACGGCAAGCCCTACCCCGATGCCGGGCAGGCCTATCCCCACCGACCTTCGTACCCGCTGTTTTCGATTAATCGCTAAACGGATCGTCTGAAACAACTGCGCCCAGATCCGTAGTCAGCGATCTGGGCGCAGTGAAAGGGTAGGGCGCTTACAGCGCGCCAAACACCTTTTTCGCCAGGCTGGTGGCTGCCGCCGCCGGGTTCTTGCGAATGGTTTCTTCCTGTTGGGCAATCATCTTGAACAGGCCGTCCAGCGCTTGTTCGGTTACATAGTTCTCGACGTTTGCGCTCTTGGCATCCACTGCGCCAAAGGCCGCAGCCTTGCCGGCCAGGGCGTTGTATTGCTGGGCCACGCCGACCTTGTCGGTCGCTGCCTTGACGATGGGCAGGAACTTGGCGCGGATTTCTTCGCGGCTGCTCTTGTTCAGGTATTGGGTTGCCGAGTCCTGGCCTCCGGTGAGGATGCCCTTGGCGTCGGTCACGCTCATGTTTTTCACCGCATTGACCAGGATCGGCTGAGCCTGGGTCACGGCGGATTCAGCCGCCTTGTTCATGCTGGTTTCCAGTTGCGTGACCTGGTCACCCATGCCGAACATCTTCAGCTTGTCGGCCACTTTGCCCAACTTGCCTGGCAGGCCGATCTTCACTTCAGGGTTGTTGCTGAAACCACCGGGCACACCCAGTTGTTTCACGGCGATCTGCGCGCCTTGGGTCAGTGCGTCCTTGAGGCCACCAGAGGCGTCGCCCTGGGACAGGCTGCCAAGGTCCAGGGCCATGGCGTTGGCACCGAGCAGCAGGCCGGCACACAGGGCAGTGAGGCGAAGGGAGTTACGGAGCATGGGCGCTTCCTTTTGATCGGGTGTACTGGAAAGTGTCAGTGCGCGACGGCATCAACCCGCAGGCGCAGCGGTTGTGGGTCTTGGCCGTTGAGCTGCACAGAGTGTCGCTCGGTGGTGATAAACAGTAGCTTGCCATCCAGCTCGATGCGAGCGCTCACCGAATAACTGTGGCCCGGCTTGACCTGGGCAGGGTCGTAGCTCAAGTGAAACGGCAGTGGCACCTGGCCTTTGACCGGGCCTTTCTGTTCGGCGAGGGTCACGGCCGGCGCGTCCATCAACGACACGTCTTGCAGGCTCACGCTCAGGGTGGCCGCGGGTGGCAGGGCGATGCGTTGCAGGTAGAACACTTCGCCGTCGAGGCTGGCTTTCGGCGCAGGGTTCATCGATTGGCAGGCTCCGAGCAGGGCCGTGAGGCCGAGGAGAATGATCTTTTTCATGGTACAGCTCCTTGTCAACGGCGTCGGAAACCGCCCGACGCCTTATTCAATCTAGCGGCTTTCTTCAGGTTTGGGCGCTTCGGGCTCCACCAGCGCTTCGGCAGCACCGTCGACGCGATGCAACGCCACTTGGCGAATCGACAGGCGAATCTCGGCGGGCAGTACACGTTTTGCCGCGCCTTCGGCCAGTTCGCCGAGCAGGTCGTGGTAGCTCAGCTTGCCGGCTTCATCGCGGCGCAGTACATCTTGCTCCAGCAGGGTCTGGATGAAATGTCGGAAAAGGCTCTTGTCGAAGAATTCCGGCGCGTTCAGGCCATGCAGGATCGACAGGCGTTGGGCCATGATCGTGCACAGGTCTTCCAGCTCTTCGGCACTGATGCTGTTCTGGCCACTGTTGAGCAGCAACGAGATCGCCATGTAGAAGCGTTGCAGAGTCTGGGCAATGCTCTTGGACAGCAGGGTCAGCAACACAAAGTGCCGCGAACTTGGCGCCGGGCGCAAGTACACATTGTTCTCGAAGCGCAGCAGGCCTTGCTCGACAAAAGCTTCCAGCCATTGGTCAATCACTGTGTCCAACTCGTCCAGCGACCAGCGGATAAACAGCTCCGATTGCAGGTACGGGTACAGAGCGTGGGTGTAGCGCAGGATCTGTTCGCGACTCATGCGCGAGCTGCTCTGGAAGAAGCTCGCCAGCAACGCCGGCAGGGCAAAGATGTGCAGCACGTTGTTGCGGTAGTAGGTCATCAGGACGGCGTTCTGCTCGTCCAGGTACAGGATCTTGCCCAGAGCGTCGCTCTGTTCCGACAGCAGGTCCATGTCCTTCACATGCTTGATCAGCGCCAGGCCATCGCCTTCGGGCAAGGTGGTATGGGGCGAATAGGGCACACGGCGCAGCAGGGCCAGGTACAGGTCAAGCTGGCGCGCCATGGCCTGTTCGTCCAGGGCCAGGCGGGTGGTGGACAGCAGCGCCAGCGCCACCAGGTTGACCGGGTTCACGGCGGCGGCTTCGTTCAAGTGGCGCGCCACCTGTTCGCCCAGGCGGTTGGTGGTCTCGTTGAGCCAGGCTGGTTTGTAGTTCGGGCCCAATTCTTGGGTGCGCCAGTCCGGCTGCTCGGCGTCGAGGAACTCTGCCAGCTTGATCGGTTCGCCGAAGTTGACCGCGACCTGGCCAAACCGCTGCTTGAGGGCGCCGACCACTTTGAAGATATCGAAGATCGATTCTTTCTTCTTGCTCGCGCCGCGCAGCTCGCCGAGGTAGGTACGGCCTTCGAGCACGCGCTCATAACCGATATACACCGGCACGAACACGATGGGCATGCGCGAGGAGCGCAGGAAACTGCGCAGGGTAATCGCCAGCATGCCGGTCTTCGGTTGCAGCATGCGCCCGGTGCGCGAACGGCCGCCTTCGACGAAGTACTCCACCGGGAAGCCCTTGGTGAACAGCGTGTGCAGGTATTCGTTGAACACCGAGGTGTAGAGCGGGTTGCCCTTGAAGGTGCGGCGCATGAAAAACGCACCGCCACGGCGCAGCAGGCTGCCGATGACGGGCATGTTCAGGTTGATGCCCGCGGCAATGTGCGGTGGGGTCAGGCCGTTCTTGAACAGCAGGTAGGACAGCAACAGGTAGTCGATGTGGCTGCGGTGGCAAGGCACGTAGATGACCTCGTAACCCTGGGCAACCTTTTGCACACCTTCGATGTTATTGACCTTGATGCCGTCGTAGATCTTGTTCCAGAACCAGCTCAATACCACTTCAAGGAAGCGAATCGCGGTGTAGGTGTAGTCCGAGGCAATCTCGTTGCCATAGCGCAGGGCTTGGGCCTTGGCCTTTTCCGGGCTGATCTTTTCCCGTTCGGCTTCGTCGGCAATGGCCTGGCGCACCAGCGGCATATTGACCAGGCCTTTCACCAGGTTGCGACGGTGTGACAAATCGGGACCGATTACGGCGGTTTTCAGGTTACGAAAGTGCACGCGCAGGATGCGCTGGGCCATGCGCACGGTGCGTTCGTGGCCTTTATTGTGCTCGATCAATTCACGCAGGTTGATAGGCGCAGAGAATTGCACGCGGGTCTTGCGGCCCAGAATCAGGATGCTCAACAAGCGGCGCAGACGCCCGGTGACCGCCCAGCTGTCGGCAAACAGCAGCTTCCACGGGCTGGACTCGCTTTCGGGTGACTGGCCCCAGAACACACTGACCGGAATGATTTGTGCATTCTCTTCGGCGTGTTCGGTCAGGGTGTTGACCAAACGGGTCAGGGTCGGCGGTGCACCACGTTTGTCCTGGCGGCCGAGCCAGTCGGGCTCTGGCGTGAGGTAGAAGAACGCCGCCGGTTCCATCAACGGGCCGACTGACACCGGCAACACCGGGCGCGGCAGGCCGGCCTTGGTGCACTCGGCATCGACCACCGCCAGTTCGGTGAGGGAGGGCGATTGCAGGACGTAGAACACCGGCCGGCTGCGGTCCAGGTTAAGGGTTAGGGACGACTGGTTGATCGTCTCCGAGCGAACCCAGAGGTACAACAGTCGGCGCAAGGTGCCAAACACCAGACGGCGGAACGGGGAGCGGGTCATAGGCGTGCTGCTTCAAGTGGAAAAAACCGAGCAGGTGCTCGGGCGGGTAGTGTGCCGTATTCGCCGAAAATCGGCAAAAAAGCGGCTAAATAAACTTGAGTTGAAGCTTTTTGAGCCTGTCATATACTCGGCAGTTCAATGCGACTGACTCAACAATAAAAAGCATGTGGGAGCAAAACAGATGGCAACGCGCGAAACCGGCAATGTGAAGTGGTTCAACGATGCAAAGGGCTATGGCTTTATTCAGCGCGAGGATGGCAAGGATGTGTTCGTGCACTACCGCGCCATTCGCGGTGAGGGCCACCGTTCCCTGGCTGAAGGCCAGCAGGTGGAGTACGCCGTGGTGACCGGCGAGAAGGGCTTGCAGGCTGAGGATGTGGTGGGGCTGTAAGGCCGGACCTATGTCGATTTGGTAACCCAATCAACTGTGGGAGCTGGCTTGTGTGGGAGCTGGCTTGCCTGCGATAGCATCACTCTGGTCTGTCTGACAGACCGAGGTGCTTGCATCGCGGGCAAGCCCGGCTCCCACACAAGCCAGCTCCCACATTGATCGGGTTTGAGGTTTTAGGTCAGGCGGTTTTCCAGGTGATTTGCTCTTCACCGTCGGCGCTGATGCGAACCCAGGTGTCGGCGCTTTCTTCACCTTCTTCCTCGACCCAGGTCCCCGGCGCGCAACGCACTTCAACGTTCAGTGCAGCAAACGCGGCGCGGGCGCAGGCGATGTCGTCGTCCCACGGGGTCTGGTCGCTTTCCAGGTACAGGCTGTTCCATTTGCCTACAGCCTTCGGCAGCCAGGTGACGGGCACGCTGCCGGCCTTGCACTTGTAGGTCTGGCCCTTCTGGACCCAGTCGGAGCACGGACCCAGGGCGGCGCCCAGCCAGGCGGCGATGGCCTTGTGGTCGACGTCGGCGTCCTTCAGGTAAATCTCGATATCGGGTTGGCGCATGGATGTTCCTCGTTGCGGGATTCGAAAATCCATTCGCGGAAAAGTCGGTTATTGAAGCACGAAATAATCGTAGCGCATCGATACAGTGACCAGCAGCGGCTCTGCGGCCTCGATCACTTCGGAGCGGCGCTCGGCGCTGGCCCGCCAGCCGTGGGGCGTCATCGCCAGCAGGTTGGCGCGGTCCTTGGGCTCGGCCAGGCTCAGGGTGAATTCAAGCGTCTCGCTGTGGGCCAGGCTCATGCCCTCCGGCACCAGAGCCAAGTGCTTGTCGTCGGTGTACTCGCGCACTTCGTCGTACAAACGCTCGCGCAGTTCCATCAGGTGGCCACTGGTCGGGCCGACCTTCATCAAACCGCCGCCAGGGCTGAGCAGGCGCTTGGCCTCTTCCCAATCCAACGGGCTGAACACGCTGGCGAGGAACTGGCAGCTGCCTGACGCCAAGGGCACGCGTGCCATGCTCGCAATCAACCAGGTCAGCGCCGGGTTGCGCTTGCAGGCACGCTTGACCGCTTCCTTGGAGATGTCCAGCGCGTACCCATCGGCCTGGGGCAGGGCATCGGCGATCTGGGCGGTGTAGTAACCCTCGCCACAACCGATATCCACCCAGCGCTGCGGTGCGCGCTCGGCGGCCAGTTCCGCCAGGCGCTTGGCCACCGGTGCGTAGTGCCCGGCGTTGAGGAAGTCACGGCGAGCTTCCACCATCGCCAGATTGTCACCCGGGTCGCGACTGTTCTTGTGCTGCACCGGCAACAGGTTCAGGTAGCCCTGGCGCGCGCGGTCGAAACGGTGCCCGGCCGGGCAGGCCACACCGTTGTCCACCGCGTTGAGCGGGGCGCTGCAAATGGGGCAGGCGAGCATCAGGCGAGCAACTTGATCAGGGTCTGGTAGTAGATTTCGGTCAGTACATCGAGGTCGCTGGCCAGGATACGTTCGTTGACCTGGTGGATCGTCGCGTTGACCGGGCCCAGCTCGACCACTTGGGTGCCGAGGGTGGCGATGAAACGCCCGTCGGAGGTGCCGCCACTGGTAGAGGCCTTGGTTTCACGGCCGGTGACCGCCTTGATGCTGGCCGATACGGCGTCCAGCAGGGCGCCGGGTTCGGTGAGGAACGGCAGGCCCGACAGCGACCACTCCACGTGCCAGTCCAGGTTGTGTTTGTCGAGGATCGCCGCAACGCGTTGCTGCAGGCCTTCGACGGTGGACTCGGTGGAAAAACGGAAGTTGAACACCGCCGTCAGGTCGCCCGGGATCACGTTGGTCGCGCCGGTACCGGAATTGAGGTTGGAGATCTGGAAGCTGGTCGGCGGGAAGAAGGCATTGCCGTCGTCCCAGTGCTCAGCCGCCAGTTCAGCCAGGGCCGGTGCAGCCAGGTGGATCGGGTTCTTCGCCAGGTGCGGGTAGGCCACGTGGCCTTGTACGCCGCGCACGGTCAGGGTGGCGCCGAGGGAGCCGCGACGGCCGTTCTTGACCACATCGCCCACCAGGGTGGTGCTCGATGGTTCGCCGACGATGCACCAGTCCAGGCGTTCCTTGCGGGCTGCCAGGCGCTCGATCACGGCTTTGGTGCCATGGTGCGCCGGGCCTTCTTCATCGCTGGTGATCAGGAACGCGACCGAACCGCGATGGTCCGGGTAGTCGGTGACGAAACGCTCCGACGCCACCAGCATGGCCGCCAGGCTGCCCTTCATGTCTGCCGCGCCACGCCCGCAGAGCATGCCGTTTTCATCGATCAGCGCGTCGAACGGGTCGTTCTGCCAGGCCTTGACCGGGCCGGTGGGCACCACGTCGGTGTGACCGGCAAAGCACAGCACCGGGCCTTCGTGCTTACCGTGGGTGGCCCAGAAGTTGTCCACGTCTTCAATGCGCATCGGCTCGAGCGCAAAACCGGCGTCGCCCAGGCGCTGCATCATCAGCTTCTGGCAATCGGCATCGATCGGCGTGACCGAGGGGCGACGGATCAGGTCGATGGCAAGTTGAAGGGTCGGCGAAAGGTCGGCATGGGCCGTCATGGAAAGCTCCGGAAGCGTGTAATGGGCGCAGGACGAATGTGGGCTTGAAACAACGCAGATCCAATGTGGGAGCTGGCTTGCCTGCGATAGCATCGCCACGGTCTACCTGCCAAACCGCGGCGTCTGCATCGCAGGCAAGCCAGCTCCCACAGAGAGCAGCGCTCGGCTAAGACCCACAAAACGGCCGTTATCTTATAGCAAAACGGCGGCCAGAGGCCGCCGTTTAGTGCATTGCGCAAGTTTTTACACGGCCGGTTCAGGCGCCGGCGTCGCTGCGGGTTTGGGCAGCGACGAAAGGAACGCCATGATCAGCGCCGCCACGTACGGCAGCGACTGCACCAGCAGCATCACTACCCAGAAGCGGATGTCGTTGCTGGGCAGGCCTTGCACCAGGTAGATCCCCAGTGCCGCTCCCCACAACAGCAGCATGATGAACATCTCTTCCCGGGCTTCGGAAATCGCGACCCAGAAGCCGTGGTTGTCGGCGTTCTTCGGTGTACGGAAGAACGGAATGCTGCTGGTGAAGAAGCCATACAGCACCGCCTTGGCGATGGTGTGCGACAACGCCAGGCCAGCCAGGGCCGCGCAGAACGCGTCCTTGAGGTTCACGCCGACGGCGCGGCGGTACAGGAAGATGATCTTGCCCACCTTGAACACGAACAACGCCAAGGGCGGGATCGCGAAAATCAGCAGCGGCGGGTCGACGCGCGTCGGCACGATGATCATCGCCGCCGACCACAACAGCGCGCCCACGGTGAAGAAGATGTTCATGCCGTCCGCCACCCACGGCAACCAGCCCGCGAGGAAGTGGTAGCGCTGGCCACGGGTCAGCTCGGTGTCCTTGCCGCGCAGCAGGCTGGCGGTGTGGCGCTTGATGATCTGGATCGCGCCATACGCCCAGCGGAAACGCTGTTTCTTGAAGTCGATAAAGGTATCCGGCATCAGGCCTTTACCGTAGCTGTCGTGGTAATACGCCGCCGACAGGCCTTTCTCGAATACGCGCAGGCCCAGTTCGGCGTCTTCGCAGATGCACCAGTCGGCCCAGCCCAGTTCTTCGAGCACCGAACGACGGGTCATGGTCATGGTGCCGTGCTGGATGATCGCGTCACGGTCGTTACGGGTGACCATGCCGATATGGAAGAAGCCCTTGTATTCGGCGTAGCAGAGCTTCTTGAAGGTGCTTTCGTTCTGGTCGCGGTAGTCCTGCGGCGACTGCACCACGGCGATTTTAGGGTCGGCGAAGTGCGGCACCATGTGCTTGAGCCAGTTCGGCGACACGCAGTAGTCCGAGTCGATCACCGCGATCACTTCGGCATCCTTGGCGGTGTGCGGGATCAGGTAGTTCAGCGCGCCGCCCTTGAAACCGGCCAGGGGCGAGACGTGGAAGAACTTGAAGCGCGGGCCGAGGGTTTCGCAGTAATCACGCACCGGTTCCCAGACGGCCGGGTCCTTGGTGTTGTTGTCGATGATCAGGACTTCGTAGTCCGGGTAATCCAGCGCGGCCAGGGCGTCGAGGGTCTGTTTGACCATCTCCGGCGGCTCGTTGTAGCACGGCACGTGGATCGACACTTTCGGACGGTAGTCCGAATCCCCTTCAACCGGCAGGAATTCACGCCGGCGCTTGTGGGTCCACACCGCCTCAGCCAGTTCATGGGCTTCGGTCAACAGCACGATAAACACGCCGAGGGCGCCAAGTGCCAGCAAGATGCCGACCGTCACGCTGAACCAGGTGCTGTATTGCTGGCTGTAGTCGTAGCCGATCCACACCAGCACCGAACCGCACAGGAACGCGATAAAGGTCAGGAAGGTGCGGCCACGCTGGCGCAGGGCCGAGCCGTCGATCATCAGCAAGGTCAGCGACAGCAGCGCCAATACCACCGAGCCGATGGCCAGTACGCGCCATTGCGGGATTGCGACCACCGGGCCTTCAAAGTTGAATTTCTGCTGGCGAGCGGCGTTGTACACGCCCCAGTAGGCGCCGGCGGAGCCTTCGTCACTGACTTTCCACGGCTGGTCGAACGCCTCGATCACGAAGTAGTTGTAACCCTGGCGGTTCAGCTTGTTCACCAGCGTGCGCAGGTAAATGGCTTGGTCGGCGGGCGACGTTTCGTTACCACCGCGCATACGGCCGTTGCTCGGCCAACCGACTTCCGACAGCAGCAGCGGTTTTTTCGGGAAGAGTTTTTTCAGGTCTCGGGCACGATCGAGTACGTATTGGCCGGCCTTGTCCATCGGGATGTATTCCCAGAACGGCAGGATGTGCGCGGCGATCAGGTCGACGTGCTTGGCCAGTTGCGGGTTCTTTTCCCAGATGTGCCATTGCTCGGAGGTGGTCACCGGCACTTTCACGGCGGCGCGCACCCGGTCCAGCAGCACGATCAGCGCTTCGGGGGTGATCTCTTCGCGGAACAACGCTTCGTTGCCGACCACCACCCGCACCACGCTGCGCGAGCTGTTGGCGATTTCGATGGCGCGCTGGATCTCACGTTCGTTGCGTTCCAGGTCCGGGCTGATCCAGATCCCCAGGGTTACCCGCAGGCCGAATTCTTCCGCCAGCTTGGGGATGTCCCCCAGGGTGCCGTCAACCGAGTAGGTACGGATGTTGTCCGTCAGCTTGCTCATGATCGCCAGGTCCTGGCGCATCTGATCGTCGGTCGGGTATTGGTCTTTTTGTGGGAACTGGCCTTGTTGGAACGGCGAGTACGAAAACCCGGAGATCTGTTCAGGCCAGTTGGGGGTGGTGACCGGGCGGTTGATCAGCGCCCAGAAGCCGGTGAACAGCGCGGCGATTGCCAGCACGATCACCAGGTTGAGTCCAAATTTACGCGATGCCATGGCTATTTCGGGTTCCAAAGGGTGTGGAACGAAAAGAGGTGTCGGCCTGCGCCGAACGGCGCGCATCCTACACCGGCCCTTCCCTGACCGTACAGCAAGCAGAGAAAAACCGGACATTAGTCAGCGAAAGGCCATCTAAGTTCTTTACTTGTAGCTTGTCGCTTCGAACTTGTCGCTCTGTAGTCCATAATGCGCGCCGGTTTTTGGGGTAATGGTCATGAGTACAGAAGATCCACGGTTTGCAGGCGTCGCCCGCTTGTATGGCATTGAAGGCCTGGAACGCTTGAAAGCGGCCCATGTGGCGATCGTCGGCGTCGGCGGCGTGGGCTCCTGGGCGGCGGAAGCCATGGCCCGTTGCGGGGTGGGCGAGATTTCGCTGTTTGACCTGGACGACGTCTGCGTCAGCAACAGCAACCGCCAGTTGCATGCCCTGGACAGCACCGTGGGCAAACCCAAGGTCGAGGTAATGGCTGAGCGCCTGCGCGGCATCAACCCGGATTGCACGGTGCACGCGGTCGCGGACTTCGTGACCCGCGACACCATGGCCGAATACATCACGCCGGACATCGACTGCGTGATCGACTGCATCGACGCGGTCAACGCCAAGGCGGCGCTGATTGCCTGGTGCAAGCGCCGCAAGATCCAGATCATCACCACCGGGGGCGCCGGTGGGCAGATCGACCCGACATTGATCCAGGTGTGTGACCTGAACCGTACCTTCAATGACCCGCTGGCCTCCAAAGTGCGTTCAACCCTGCGCCGCGACTACGGCTTCTCGCGCACCGTGACCCGCCATTACAGCGTGCCGTGCGTGTTTTCGACCGAGCAACTGCGCTATCCCAAGCCGGATGGCAGCATCTGTTTGCAGAAAAGTTTTATCGGGGATGGGGTGAAGCTGGACTGCGCGGGTGGGTTTGGTGCGGTGATGATGGTGACGGCGACGTTTGGCATGGTCGCGGCGACCAAGGCGGTGGACAAGATCGTTGCCGGGGTGCGTAGGCCGTCGGAGCGAACCAAACCCGCTTAGATTTCGCTGCCCTGCACATATTCAAAATGTGGGAGCTGGCTTGCCTGCGATAGCTATCTGTCAGTCAACTCATCAGTGACTGATACACCGCTATCGCAGGCAAGCTGAACTGGCCTAATGATTTTGG
>NZ_JACAOY010000039.1 GCF_013385985.1 Pseudomonas sp. B6002
GTCAAGACGGTATCTACACAAAACCGGCTTTCACATCAGTCTCGGCGGTGCTTAGAGACCCAGCAGTGACAGCATGATAAAGGTCGCAAACAACACAAAATGCGTCATCCCTTCGATGGCATTGGTTTCGCCATCGTTGAGGTTGATCGCGCTGACAATCAGCGTGATGAACACCATCACCGTCTGCACCGGTGTCATCGCCATCTGGAACGGCTGGCCAGTGTAGAGCGCCATGGCCTCCATCACCGGCACCGTCAGGATCACCGTCGACAACGACGCCCCCAACGCAATGTTCACCACCGACTGCATACGGTTGGCCAACGCCGCGCGCAACGCGGTCAAAATCTCCGGCGCCGCCGAGATCGCGGCCACCACGATCGCGGTGATCACCGGCGGTGCGCCCGTGCCTTCCAGCCCCAGGTCTAGGGTCTTGGACATCACCTCAGCCAGCGCGCCAATCACAATCACCCCGAACACCAATGTCGCGATGGAGAACGCCAGGTTGATTGGCGGTTCCTGGTGTTCTTCTTCCGGCTGTTTCTTGCGGCGTTTTTCCGGGTAGCTGTAGCTGAAGAAATAACTGTGCGGGCCCACCTGCATACGCAGGAACAGGGTGTAGAGCAGCACCATCGCGCCGATGGTGAAGGCCGAGTAGATTTTCCAGTCGGCCTCGGGGATAAATTCCGGCACCACCATCGACACGCCCATGGCCGTGAGGATCATCACGCTGTAGCTGCGTGCCGAGTCGTCGTTGTAGGACTGTTCGCCATGCTTGATGCCACCCATCAGCGCGGCCAGGCCGAGGATGCCGTTGATGTCGAGCATCACCGCCGAATAAATGGTGTCGCGCACCAACGTCGGCGACGGCTCGTTGCTCATCATGATCGCCAGGATCACCACCTCCACCAGCACGGCGGCCAGGGTGAGGATCATGGTGCCGTAGGGGTCGCCAACCTTTTCCGCCAGCTGTTCGGCGTGGTGGGCGACGCGCATCGACGCCACCACGATAAACGCGATCAGCACCACACCGCCGAGCAGCGCGACCATCTGCCCGCTGTGCAGCATCCAGTGTTCCAGCGGGTAGGCGGCGATGGCGGCAATCAGCGCCAGCAGCATGAATTTTTCTTGCTTGAGAGAGGAGAGCATTCCGGGCCTTTTCGCACAACAATCAGTCATTGATGGGGTACAGACTACGGCAGCTTGCTAACGTTTCGTTACACCTTAGTTCACGCGGCCCTTGCGCAAACAGAAACGAAACTCTCCTGCTGGTCAGGTTTTACCGATTATTTCAGCCATGGCCTGTAGAATGCCGCCATTGCACCTGATGAGAAGTTTAGAAATGTACGATTGGCTCAACGCCCTGCCCAAGGCTGAATTGCACCTGCACCTGGAAGGCTCGCTGGAGCCGGAGTTGCTGTTCGCCCTGGCCGAACGCAACAAGATCGCGCTGCCGTGGAATGACGTTGAAACCCTGCGCAAGGCCTACGCCTTCAACAACCTGCAAGAGTTTCTCGACCTGTACTACCAGGGCGCCGACGTGCTGCGCACCTCCCAGGATTTCTACGACCTGACCTGGGCCTACCTGCTGCGCTGCAAAGAGCAGAACGTGATCCACACCGAACCGTTCTTCGACCCGCAGACCCACACCGACCGTGGCATTCCCTTCGAAGTGGTACTGAATGGCATCGCCGCTGCGCTTAAAGATGGCGAGCAGCAACTGGGCATCACCAGCGGTTTGATCCTCAGCTTCCTGCGCCACTTGAGCGAAGCCGAAGCCGAGAAAACCCTGGACCAGGCGCTGCCGTTCCGTGACGCGTTCGTGGCCGTGGGCCTGGACAGTTCGGAAATGGGTCACCCGCCGAGCAAGTTCCAGCGCGTGTTCGACCGTGCCCGTCACGAAGGCTTCCTCACCGTGGCCCACGCCGGCGAAGAAGGCCCGCCCGAGTACATCTGGGAGGCTATCGATCTGCTGAAAATCCAGCGTATCGACCATGGCGTGCGCGCCATCGAAGACGAGCGCTTGATGCAGCGCATCATCGACGAGCAGATCCCGTTGACCGTGTGCCCACTGTCCAACACCAAGCTCTGCGTGTTCGACGACATGGCCCAGCACAACATCCTCGACATGCTCGAGCGTGGCGTGAAAGTCACGGTGAACTCCGATGACCCGGCGTACTTCGGCGGTTACGTCACCGAAAACTTCCACGCGCTGCACACCGCACTGGGCATGACCCAGGACCAGGCCAAACGCCTGGCGCAAAACAGCCTGGATGCCCGGCTCGTGAAGCCATAACGGGATAAACACGCTCTAAAAATGTGGGAGCTGGCTTGCCTGCGATAGCGATCTAACAGTCAACACCTGAGGTGACTGACACACCGCCATCGCGGGCAAGCCCGGCTCCCACACTGACCTCATTGCATTCAAGCCTGGGTCAGTTCTTCCAGGGTCTTGCCCTTCGTCTCCATCCCAAACACCCACACCACCAGCGCCGCCACCGCAAAGCACAGCGCGCCCAAGGCAAACACCCCGCCCTGCCCGGTAATGGGGAACACCAGCCCGGTCACCAACGGCCCCAGCAACGACCCGACCCGACCAATCGCAGAAGCAAACCCCGAGCCCGTCGCCCGCGCCGACGTGGGATACAGCTCCGGCGTGTAGGTGTACAACACCGCCCACATGCCAAACAGAAAGAACTGCATCAGCAAGCCCGAGGTGATCAACAACGCCACGTTGCCGCCAAACACCGCGCTTTGCCCATACAGAAACGCCATCACCCCGCCGCCCAGCAGCGTCACGACGCACACCGGCTTGCGCCCCCAGCGCTCCACCAGCCAGGCGGCCATCAGGAAGCCAGGAATCCCGCCCAGGGAAATGATCACCGTGTAATACACCGACTGGGTCACGGCAAAACCCGACTGCTGCAGCAACGCACTCAGCCAGGACGTCAGGCCGTAGAAACCCAGCAAGGCAAAGAACCACACGCTCCAAATCATCAACGTGCGCTGTCGATACTGTGCCGACCACAGTTGCTGGAAGGCCGAGAAAAACGTCCCCGGCGTGGTCTCCACCCGTGGCAGGCGAATCGGTTCCGGCAGGTCGGTGCTGCCCAATGAATCGCGGACCTTTTGCTCGATCCCCCGCAACACCTTGTCGGCAGCCTCATGCCGCCCGGCCTGCTCCAGCCAGCGCGGCGATTCCGGGATAAAAAAGCGGATCGCCAACACGAACACGGCCGGCACCGCCAACACCAGGAAGATGTCGCGCCAGCCAATCACCGGCAGTAAAAAGTAAGACAACACTCCCGCTGCCACAAAACCTAACGGCCAGAAGCCATCCATCAAGGCGATGTAGCGCCCACGCCCCTTGGCCGGGATCAGCTCCGACAGCATCGACTGGGCAATCGGAAACTCCATGCCCATACCGATTCCCAGCAGGATGCGAAACAACGTCAGCATCTCTACGGTCTGCGCCGTGGAACACAGGTAGCTGGCAATGCCCCACAACACGATGCTCCACTGGAACACCGGCTTGCGCCCGAAACGGTCCGCGAGCATGCCGGACAGGGAAGCGCCCACCACCATGCCGAAAAAACTCGAACTGGCGAGCAACCCGGCCTGCGTCGTGCTCAGGCCGAATTCGGTTTTGATCGAGCCCAACAGAAAGGTCATCATCGCCAGGTCCATGGAGTCGAAGAAAAACGCCAGGGCGATGATGATGAAGATGACTCGGTGGTAACCGCTGATGGGTAACCGTTCCAACCGTTCTGCCGCGCTATAGCCTTGCCTGTCCATGCCGCACCCCTGTATGAAAAACCCCTCGGCGAGTGTGCGGCATCGTTTCAGCGACTTATTGCTGGATGCGACCTGACTGAAACTCTGAACGACGCCTCGGGCGTGACCAGCCGGTTGATTTCCGCCAGCCCCGCCTCTGTGACCGAGACGGCGCGTGACTCGCCTATCACACTGACCCAACTGGACTGCAAGAACAGCTGCAGCAACCCTGCGCCCAAGGCGCCTCCCAGGTGCGATTGCTGCTGGCTCCAGTCAAAACAGTCGCACGCCACCGGCGCTGCCAGCGCCTGGGTGAAAATGCCGCGAAGCGCCAGATGGTGCACGCCCTTGGCCGTGACGTGGAGGCGTTGTTCATGACGCTCAATCCATCCGGCTTCGAGCATTCGCTCATACAGCCTTGCCGCTATCTCGCCGCCCAAGTGGTCATGGCACAGCCGCGCTCGACACAACGGCTGCGGCACCACCAATGCAGGCGGCAACAGGTCCGGTGCACTGCGCAGCGCACTGGCCACGGTGGTGCTGGCCAGCGCATCGATCGCCGCACTGACATCGGCAGCCGCCAGCCGAAACAGACGCGCGCCGCGTCGGACCTCGACCCGCAGCAACCCGCCGGCGGTCAACCGGCCCAGATGGGCATGGGCCGATGCCGATGACAACCCGGCAAGCCTGGCAAGCTCGACCGAGGATTTCGCCGAGCCGTCCATCAACGCCCACAAGATGACGGTGCGTTTGGGCTCGGCGAGCAAGCTGGCGATCTGGCTGATACAAAGTGCTTCTTGCATGTATTCACTCCCTGTTGAATCACGTATCTACAGCGGTTGGCGCCAAAGTATAGGTGCGCACGCGGTCGGTTCCGCGCCGTCTGACAGCGCGGAGTGGGACAGGGGCTGAGTGAAATTTCCTGCTGTGAGGGAGGTTATGACGTAGGGCGCAAACGCTCCGGCCATTGCGCCGTCAATGTCGCACAACGGGCCACGAGCATTTCCCGCAGCAGGTTGATGGGTTTGCTTAATTGGGCACGGTGGGCGCACAGCAAATTGAGCGGCGTGCGCTCGCCGCGCAGCTCCGGCAGGATCACGCGCAAACGCCCGGCCAGCACATCCGTGCTCACGTCCAGCCAGGACTTGTAGGCAATGCCTACACCCGCCACTGCCCAACGGCGCACCACATCGGCGTCGTCGCTGAAGCGATCACCACTGACTGTGAGACTCACGTCGCGCTTACCGTCGTGAAAGCTCCAGTGGTCATGCACCCGGCTGCCAAGCATATACAGCAGACAATTGTGCTGGGCCAACTGCTCTAAATTACGCGGTGCACCGTGCCGGGCCAGGTAGCTGGGCGCTGCGCACAGCACGCGCAGGTTGTCAGGGGCGATGGGCAACGCGATCAGGCTGGAGTCTTCGGGCTCGCCGTAGCGCAGGGCGATATCCACCGGTTGGCGGAACAGGTCGGCGATGCGATCCCCCAGCAGCAGCCGGACAGTGAGTTGCGGGTACTCGTGCTGGAATTCGTCCAGCCACGGCAGCAACAGGTTGCGGCCCAGGTCCGACGGTGCCGAGAGTTGCAACACACCGCTGACGTGGTCCTGGCTGCTGGACAGTAACCGCCGCCCCTCATCCAGCGAACCCAACGCGGAACGGGCATATTCGAGGAAGCCCTCGCCTTCGGCGGTCAACCGCAGGCTGCGGGTGGAACGCGCCAGCAAACGTGTGCCCAGTTGCTGCTCGAGGCGCTTGAGCGCCGCGCTGGCCACGGCGGGAGACAGGTCCATCACCCGCGCAGCGGCCGACAGGCTGCCCAGGTCGGCTGCGCGTACAAACAACTGCAAATCATCAAACCGCAGCATGCATTCCCACTCATTATCAAAATTTTATTGAAACAGACCTCTGTTTTAGCGGCTTTTATCTTTGTAGGAAATAGCCAATCATCTGGCCATCCCGTTCATCACGTGTCAGGAGTTGAAGATGTCCACTGCCTTTAATGTCATCGCCACCATGATCGCCAAACCCGGCCAGGAAGCCACCCTGGAAACCCTGCTACGTGGCCTGCTGGAGCCCACCCGTCTTGAAGCCGGTTGCGAGCAGTACGAACTCAACCAGGACCTGCAAAGCCCCGGCACCTTTTACATGATCGAGCGCTGGAGCAGCGACGCCGCCCTGGCCGCCCACGACCAGAGCGCGCATATCCAGAGCTTCCGCGCCAAGGCTCCGGAGGTGCTCGAATTGTTCGACCTCAAGCGCCTGAAGTTTCTTGCCTGATCAGCCCTATTCCGGAGTTCCCATGAAAGCTATCGCCTACTACGCATCCCTGCCGATCAACGACCCAAAATCCCTGCAAGACATCGAACTGCCCGCGCCGGTCGCCGGCCCACGCGACCTGCTGGTGGAAGTCAAAGCCATCTCGGTCAACCCGGTGGACACCAAGGTGCGCCAGAACGTAACCCCCGAGAACGGCGCCGCCAAAGTGCTGGGCTGGGATGTGGCCGGTGTGGTCAAGGCCGTCGGCAGCGACGTCACGCTGTTCAAGGCCGGTGACAAGGTGTTCTACGCAGGCTCCCTGGTTCGCCCCGGTGGCAACAGCGAACTGCATACCGTGGATGAGCGCATCGTCGGCCATATGCCCAAGAGCCTGGGTTTTGCCGACGCCGCTGCACTGCCGCTGACTGCCATCACCGCCTGGGAGCTGTTGTTCGAGCGCCTGCAAGTGCGTGAAGGTAAAGAAGACGAAGGCCAAAGCCTGTTGATCGTCGGCGCGTCCGGTGGCGTGGGTTCGATCCTGACCCAACTGGCCAGCCAGCTCACTGCGTTGAAAGTCATCGGCACCGCTTCACGCCCGGAAACACAAGCGTGGGCCAAGGCGCTTGGCGCCGACCTGGTGATCGACCACAGCCAGCCGCTCAGCGACGCGCTGAAAAACGCCGGCCACCCGCAAGTGACTCACGTCGCCAGCTTGACCCAGACCGACCATCACCTGGACCAACTGGTGGAAGCCCTGCAACCGCAAGGCAAGCTGGCGTTGATCGATGATCCCAAGGCGCTGGACGTCAGCAAGCTCAAGCGCAAGAGCCTGTCGCTGCACTGGGAGTTCATGTACACCCGCTCGATGTTCGAGACGCCCGACATGATCGAGCAGCACCACCTGCTCAACCGCGTGGCGGAACTGATCGACGCCGGCACCTTGAAAACCACGGTGGGTGAACATTTCGGCGTGATCAACGCCGAGAACCTGCGCCGTGCCCACACCCTGCTCGAAAGCGGCAAGGCCAAGGGCAAGATCGTGCTGGAAGGGTTCTAGGAAAGGATCATGGGTGCCGTCCGTTATTCACCGCAGTGATGGATGGCACCATTAGTCCGACAGTTGATCTTTGTCATATTTGCGAGCGTATTCGGGTTTATATTGGCCGCCTTTGCCACGATTCTTTTACGTGAGGAAGTCAGCAATGAAGATCCTGATAAAAGCGTTAGCAAAATCTGCAGGCAATAAATGGCAGGTGAGTCTCGACCGAGACGCCTTCACCTTCCGCAGCGAGGCCGAGGCCCGCGCCTTTGCCGACACCCTGCAAGCCCGTATCCAGGCGCCCCATCGCATTCCCCTCAGCCAGCAACGTTCCGCCGCTGGCTGACCTGCACTTCAGACCTGCGCCTGCGCGGCCCTCGCCCGTTGCAGGCGCTGGGTCGACACCGCAATCGTCACCGCCAAGACACCGCACAAGCTGATGACCATGGCCATCGGCATCGCCGTGCCGTCGTGCAACACCCCCACCAGCGACGCAGCGCCCGCCGCCACCCCGAACTGGATGCAGCCCAGCAACGCCGACGCGCTGCCGGCACGTGCGCCCTGCCCGGCCATGGCGCAGGCCGAGGTGTTGGGCAAAATGCAGCCCAGGCTGGCAATGCAGATAAACAACGGCACCAGCAACGGCCACAGCGCGTCCGTATGCAAGGCGGCGATACCCAGCAGCGTCAGGGCCGCCAGCACGTAGACCCACACCGAGCGTGACAACAGGAAGGCCGGACCACGCTTGGACAGCAACCGCGCGTTCACCTGGGCGACCAGGATAAAGCCGGCCGCGTTGGAGCCGAACAGCCAGCCGTAATGCTCGGCGGGCACACCATAGAGTTTGATGAAGACGAAAGGCGAGCCGGCGATGTAGGCAAACATCCCGGCAATCGAGATACCGCCCGTCAGGGCATAGCCGAGATAGACGCGGTCCGACAACAACCCAATATAGCGGCGCAGTGAGCCGGACAACGGCTGGCGCGGCTGATTGGCCGGCAGGGTCTCAGGCAACCCGAACGCCACGGCGATGGCCGCCATGACGCTGAACACCGACAGCGCCAGGAAGATCGACTGCCAGCCCCACACGCCCACCATCACACCGCCCGCCAAGGGCGCGAGGATCGGCGCCAGGCCGGTCACCAGCATCAGTTGCGAATACACCTTGGCCGACCCCACGGCATCACACTTGTCGCTGACCACCGCCCGCGAAATCACCATGCCCGCACACCCGCCCAGGGCCTGCACAAAGCGCGCACCGATCAGCCATTCCAGGGACGGGGCATAGGCACACGCGAAGGACGCCAGGGTAAACAGGGTCACGCCGCTGAGCAGCGGGCCGCGTCGGCCAAAGCGGTCTGCCAACGGGCCGTAGATCAACTGCCCGATGGCCAGGCCGGCGAAATACACCGCCAGGGTCAACTGGATATGTTTTTCGTCAGTGGCAAACGCCGTGGCCATCGCCGGAAAACCCGGCAGGTAAAAATCGATCGCCAACGGCGCGAAGGCGCTCAGGGCGCCCAGGATCAGGATTATGCGGAGGTTCATCAGACACCCAAGTGAGTCGGCAGCCCGACAGTCTAGCCGCGCTTGGGTGCCGTGAACATTACGTTAGCTCGCTAACTATCAGAAAATTCACGCCAGCTTGGCGCTGTAGCCTTCTTCGGTGATCAGGCTGATGACCTGCTCGGCTGACAGGCGGCTTTCAACGCCGACCTCCTTAGCCGCCAGGTCGACCTTCACGCTCGCCGCCGGGTCCTGGCTTTGCACCGCCTGGGTCACCGCTCGAACGCAATGGCCGCAGGTCATTCCTTCAACGTTGAATACTTGCATGACATAACTCCTCAAATAAGCCCGTAGTGAGCGGGCTTGCACCGCGCCGCGGTGTACCAGATGCCACGCACTTATCTGACACACCGCACCGCGGAGCTAGCCAGCGCACATCAAGTCTCGAGCTTGCCATCGTGGCAAGGTCAAGTTTCAAAAACATCGGCCGGGCTGGTATTCGGCCGCGGCCTCGGCCAAGCTTCATCCATCTTAGATATGAACCACGGAGCATTCGCTATGCGCTGGTCGTTTTTTGCCCTTGCCGGCCTGATGAGTTTGTCTGCGATCGCCCCCCAGGCCAGCGCCGATCAGGATTACGCAGTGTTGATCATTTCCCGGGAGCGCCTGGAAGTACCGACCAACTGCGAGATCGGCCTGTACCTCAACGACCAGCTGGCCGGCCGGCTGTTCCAGGAACAAGCCACCTCATTCAACCTGCCGGCGGGCAACCTGTCGTTGCGCCTGAAGCTGTTGCCCGGCCAGTCCCCTGGCTGCCTGCCGGGCATGCTCGCGCCACCGGCGCAGAACATCACCCTCAAGGCCGGTGATGTGCGCAAGCTGCGGATCGCCCAGGGTCCGGACGGCATGTACCTCAAAGCCGCCGCCCTCGAATACTGATCCATTCGATCTATCCCTTGTAGGAGCCGGCTTGCCGGCGATGGCGGTCTTAAGGGCCTCATCGCCGGCAAGCCGGGCTCCTACAGTAAATAGCCGCTTGACCTTCCCCACAGGTCAAGGTTGATCCTAGGGGCAACTTCTCCTGGAGGACTGCCCCATGAATGGATCCACCACCTTTGACCTGCCCATCAGCGGCATGACCTGCGCCAGCTGTGCCGGCCGCGTCGAGCGCGCGCTGGGCAAGGTGCCGGGGGTGCAAAGCGTCAGCGTCAACCTGGCCAACGAACGCGCCCATGTCGAGGTGCTGGGCCAGATGGACCCCGGTGTCCTGATCGCTGCCGTCGACAAGGCCGGCTACACCGCTACCCTGCCCCAGAGCGAAACCGCCACCGAGGCCAATCAAGCCGAGCGCCTGCACCGCGAGCGCTGGTCATTGCTAGTGGCGATCGTGCTGGCCTTGCCGTTGGTGCTGCCGATGCTGGTGGAACCCTTTGGCCTGCACTGGATGCTGCCCGCGTGGGTGCAGTTCGCCCTGGCCACCCCGGTGCAATTCATCCTCGGGGCGCGCTTCTACATTGCCGCCTGGAAAGCCGTGCGCGCCGGCGCCGGCAACATGGACCTGCTGGTGGCCATCGGCACCAGCGCCGGCTACGGCCTGAGCATTTATGAATGGCTCACCACGCCTGTGGGCAGCATGCCGCACCTTTACTTCGAAGCCTCGGCAGTGGTGATCGCCCTGGTATTGCTCGGCAAATACCTGGAAAGCCGCGCCAAACGCCAGACCGCCAGCGCCATCCGTGCCCTCGAAGCCTTGCGCCCGGAGCGGGCGATCCGAGTGTTTGAAGGCCGGGAGGAAGACGTGGCGATCAATGCGCTGCGGATCAACGACCTGGTGCTGGTCAAACCCGGCGAGCGTTTCCCGGTGGACGGCGAAGTGGTCGAAGGCCAGAGCCATGCCGACGAGGCGCTGATCAGCGGCGAAAGCCTGCCGGTGCCCAAACAACCGGGCGACAGCGTCACCGGTGGCGCCATCAACGGCGAAGGCCGTTTGCTGGTACGCACCCGGGCCATCGGCGCCGAGAGCGTACTGGCGCGGATCATCCGCCTCGTAGAAGACGCCCAGTCCGCCAAGGCGCCGATCCAGAAACTGGTAGATAAAGTCAGTCAGGTGTTCGTCCCGGCCGTGCTGGTGCTGGCGTTGATCACGCTGGTGGGCTGGTGGTTGTACGGCGCGTCGCTGGAAACCGCGATCATCAATGCGGTGGCCGTGCTGGTGATCGCCTGCCCCTGCGCCCTGGGCCTGGCCACACCGACGGCGATCATGGCCGGCACCGGGGTCGCGGCGCGCTACGGCATCCTGATCAAGGACGCCGAAGCCCTGGAGCGCGCCCATGAGGTGAGCGCCGTGGCGTTCGATAAAACCGGCACCCTCACTTCCGGCGCGCCGAACATTGCGCACCTGGTAGCGGTGGACGGCAATGACGCCGCGATCCTGCAACAGGCCGGTGCGCTGCAACGCGGCAGCGAACACCCGTTGGCCAAGGCGGTGCTGGATACCTGCCGCGAGCGGGGGCTGGTGGTCGCCGATGTAACGGCCAGCCAATCCCTGACCGGGCGCGGCATCGCCGGCACCCTCGATGGCCGGCAACTGGCCCTGGGCAATCGTCGCCTGCTGGAAGAAAGCGGCCTCAGCGCTGGCGACCTGGCCGCCCAGGCCAGCGAGTGGGAAGCCGAAGGCCGCACCTTGTCCTGGTTGATCGAGCAAGGCGCGCAACCGCGCGTGCTGGGACTATTCGCCTTTGGTGACACGCTCAAGCCGGGCGCACTGGAGGCAGTGAACCGGCTTAAAGCTCAACACATCAGCAGCCACCTGCTGACCGGCGACAATCGCGGCAGCGCCCGCGTGGTCGCCCAGGCCCTGGGCATCGACGATGTTCACGCCGAAGTGCTGCCCGCCGACAAAGCCGCCACGGTCGCCGCGTTGAAAAAAACCGGCGTGGTTGCCATGGTCGGTGACGGCATCAACGACGCACCTGCCCTGGCCGCCGCCGACATTGGCATCGCCATGGGCGGCGGCACCGACGTGGCCATGCACGCGGCCGGCATCACCCTGATGCGCGGTGATCCACGCCTGGTGCCCGCCGCGTTGGAGATCAGCCGCAAGACCTACGCAAAAATCCGCCAGAACCTGTTCTGGGCCTTTGTGTATAACTTGATCGGTATTCCACTGGCGGCCTTCGGCCTGCTCAACCCGGTGTTGGCCGGCGCAGCGATGGCTTTGTCCAGCGTCAGCGTGGTGAGCAATGCGTTACTGTTGAAGACTTGGAAACCCCTGGACCTGGAGGATCAGCGCCCATGAACATCGGCCAAGCCGCTCGCGCCAGCGGGCTGAGCGCCAAGATGATTCGCTATTACGAATCCATCGGCCTGCTCAAAGCCGCCCACCGTACCGACAGCGGTTACCGTGTGTACGGCCCGGACGAGGTGCACACCCTGGCGTTTATCAAACGCTCGCGGGACCTGGGGTTTTCATTGGAAGAGGTCGGCAAACTGCTGGCCCTGTGGCAGGACCGGCAACGGGCCAGCGCCGATGTGAAAGCCTTGGCGCGCCAGCACATCGAGGAGCTGAACCAGAAGATCCTGGAGCTTGGGCAACTGCGCGATACGCTGCAGGACCTGGTGGAACACTGCCAGGGCGATCACCGGCCCGATTGCCCGATTCTCAAGGAATTGGCATCGGGCAATTGCTGCTGACACGGATTCATCTGACGAAACACAAAACCAACTGTGGGAGCCGGTCCTGTGGGAGCTGGCTTGCCTGCGATGCGGACACCTCGGTCCATCAGTTGCACCGAGGGGATGCTATCGCAGGCAAGCCAGCTCCCACAGGATCAGCTCCCACAGCGTGTTACTGCATCCAAGGCGGTGGCGGTGGCTCTTCCGGGACCTTGCTCGGTGGCGCTTCATCCGCCGCGCGGATCGCCTGGCGACGCTCTTCGTCCAGCCGCGCCGCTTCGATCTCGCGCATCACGCCGCCCACGTCCGCCAACTCTTCGGGCTCATCAAACTCACCGGTCAACACGCTGGCCGGGTGCAAGGTGCCGGCTTCGTACAGCGCCCACATCTCTTTGGCGTACTTGGTCTTCTTCAACTCCGGGGCAAAACGCCCGAAGTAGGAAGCCATGTTGCCCACGTCCCGCTCCAGCATGTTGAACGCGTGGTTGTTGCCCGCCGCATCCACCGCCTGGGGCAGGTCGATGATCACCGGGCCCGTCGGCGTAAGCAGTACGTTGAACTCGGACAAGTCACCGTGCACCAGGCCGGTACACAGCATCAGCACGATCTGGGAGATCAGGAAGGCGTGGTATTCACGCGCCTGGTCCGGCTCCAGCACCACGTCGTTCAGGCGCGGCGCCGCATCGCCGTACTCGTCGGCCACCAACTCCATCAACAGCACGCCTTCAAGGAAGTCGAACGGCTGGGGCACGCGAACGCCCGCACCGGCCAGGCGGAACAACGCCGCCACTTCAGCGTTCTGCCAGGCATCTTCGGCTTCTTTCTTGCCGAACTTGGAACCCTTGGCCATGGCCCGGGCCTGACGGCTGTTACGGACCTTGCGGCCCTCCTGGTATTCGGACGCTTGACGAAAACTTCGTTTGTTCGCCTCCTTGTAAACCTTGGCGCAACGCAATTCGTTGCCGCAGCGCACCACATAAACAGCTGCTTCTTTACCACTCATGAGTGGGCGCAGCACTTCGTCGACCAGACCGTCTTCGATCAGGGGTTCAATGCGTTTAGGAGTCTTCATCAGCTTTTATTGTGGGTCCTTTATTACCAAATACGCGTATGGCACTCGTTATACGGCAATCGGCTCGCCGGTGGGAGAGGCTACCGACCGTTGATCACTTAAGAATGCATCCAATATGCCAATTTCAGCGTTCAATGATCGCCGTAACCCCCTGCCCGCCTGCCGCACAGATGGAAATCAGCCCGCGCCCCTTGCCCGCCGCGTCCAGCAACTTGGCCAGGTTGGCGACGATACGCCCTCCGGTGGCCGCAAACGGGTGCCCCGCCGCCAAGGAACTGCCCTTCACATTCAGCCGGCTGCGGTCGATGGACCCCAAGGGGGCGTCAAGTCCCAGGCGCGTCTTGCAGTAGTCGGCATCTTCTCAGGCCTTGAGCGTGCACAAAACCTGGGCAGCGAAGGCCTCGTGGATCTCGTAGTAATCGAAGTCCTGCAACGTCAGGCCATTGCGGGCCAGCAGGCGCGGCACCGCATACACCGGCGCCATCAACAGGCCTTCTGCGCCGTTGACGAAATCCACCGCCGCCGCCTCACCGTCGCGCAAGTACGCCAGGATCGGCAGGCCACGCTCCTTGGCCCAGGCTTCGCTGCCCAGCAGCACCAGCGAGGCGCCATCCGTCAGCGGCGTGGAGTTGCCCGCCGTGAGCGTGCCCTTTTCGCTGCGCTCGAACACCGGCTTGAGGCTGGCGAGTTTTTCCAGGGTCAGGTCGGGGCGCAAGTTGTTGTCGCGGGTAAGACCGAGAAACGGTGTGAGCAAATCGTTCTGCCAGCCCTCGGCGTAGGCCGCGGCCAGTTTCTGATGGCTTTCCAGGGCCAGCTGGTCCTGCTCGGCGCGGGGGATCTGCCAGGTTTGCGCCATCAACTCGCAATGCTCGCCCATGGACAAGCCGGTGCGCGGTTCGCCGTTGCGCGGCAGCTCGGGCTTGAGGTGATGGGGGCGAAGTTGTAACAGGAGTTTTAATTTATCCCCCAACGATTTGCTGCGGTTGGCCTGCAGCAGGAGTTTGCGCAGCCCTTCGTTCACGCCGATCGGCGCGTCGGAGGTGGTGTCCACGCCACCGGCGATGCCGCACTCGATCTGGCCCAAGGCAATCTTGTTGGCCACCAGTAATGCTGCTTCCAGCCCGGTGCCGCAGGCCTGTTGAATGTCATAGGCCGGGGTCTGCGGCGACAGGCGCGAGCCGAGCACGCATTCGCGGGTGAGGTTGAAGTCCCGGGAGTGCTTGAGCACCGCACCGGCAGCCACTTCGCCCAGGCGCAGGCCGTGCAGGTTGTAGCGTTCGATCAGGCCTTCCAGGGCCGCAGTCAGCATTGCCTGGTTGCTCGCCGTGGCATACGGGCCATTGGAGCGAGCGAATGGAATGCGGTTACCGCCAATGATCGCTACACGGCGCAATTGAGTCATGGAAAGCTCCCTGTGGGTTGTGGGTGTAATCATCCAGCCTAGCCTAGGCTGATCGAACGACTACCGCCCCGGGGTGGTCAACCCTTTGAACCCCAGCTTTCGGAGAGCGTTCCATGTCTGACCGTTATATCGACTTCGCCAACTCAAGCCTCGGCCATCGCCTGGTCGCTGCCCTTGGCCTGCCGTCACCGGTACGCCTGGAACGCTGGCCAGCCGGGCGCCTGCGCCCCGTTGAAGGAGCCCTGCTACTGGGCGGCGGTGCGCTGACGGCCAAGGTGCAAGCGTTCGCCCAAAAGCTGACCGACGCGACCTACACCTACGGCGCCGAGGCCTCGACGTGGATTCCCGGACATGGCCCCAAGCTCAAGGCCGTGGTGTTCGACGCCAGCGACCTGCAACACACCGATCAGCTCAAGCAACTGCGCGAATTCTTCCAACCGTTGCTGAAGAACCTGGATAACAGCGCGCACCTGGTGATCCTCGGCCGCGCTCCAGAAACCCTCAGCGATCCTTTTGCCGCCAGCGCCCAACGCGCCCTGGAGGGGTTCAGCCGCTCACTCGCCAAGGAGCTTCGCAACGGCGGCGTGCTGCAATTGCTCTACGTCGGCGAAGGTGCCGAAGACCAACTGGAAGGTGCTCTGCGCTTCTTCCTTTCGCCGAAAAGTGCCTACATCTCCGGCCAGGTCATTCGCCTGGAGGCTTGCGCCACCCCGGTCGAGGATTGGACGCGCCCCCTCGCCGGGCGCAAGGCGCTCGTCACGGGCGCTGCCCGGGGCATTGGTGCGTCCATCGCCGAAACCCTCGCCCGCGACGGCGCCGACGTGATCCTGCTCGACGTGCCCCAGGCCAAGGCCGACCTGGAAGCCCTCGCCGCGCGCCTGGGCGCGCGCACGGTGGTGCTGGATATCTGCGCCGAAGACGCCGCCACGCAGCTGGTGGAACACCTGCCCGACGGCCTCGACATCCTGGTGCACAACGCGGGCATTACCCGCGACAAGACCTTGGCCAACATGACCCCGGAATACTGGGACGCCGTGCTGGCCGTCAACCTCAACGCCCCGCAGGTACTGACCCAGGCGCTGCTCGACAGCGGCACCCTGCACGACAACGCCCGCGTGGTGTTGCTGGCGTCCATCAGCGGTATCGCCGGCAACCGTGGGCAGACCAACTATGCCGCGAGCAAGGCGGGCTTGATCGGGCTGGCCCAGGCGTGGGCGCCGCTGCTCAAAGCGCGGGGTATCAGCATCAACGCGGTAGCGCCCGGGTTTATCGAAACTCAGATGACCGCACACATCCCCTTCGCCTTGCGTGAAGCCGGGCGGCGCATGAGTTCGCTGGGCCAGGGCGGCCTGCCCCAGGACGTCGCCGAAGCGGTCGCCTGGCTCGGCCAGCCGGGCAGCGGCGCGGTCAGCGGGCAAGCGTTGCGGGTGTGTGGGCAAAGCCTTTTGGGAGCATAAACATGGATTGGCACACCTTAGGCAGCACACCCTTCTTGCCGCCGTTGTACTGGCGAGCGGCGCTCAAGCGCAAGATCACCGGCACCACCTTGCCCGAGCAGGGCTTGCGCTGCCGGGTGCGCATCAACCCCAACGACGTGGCGGCGTATCGCAAGGTCTGTGGTTTCGCCGACAGCCCAATCCTGCCGGCGACTTATCCGCATATCCTGGCGTTCGGCCTGCAGATGCAGCTGCTCACGGCCAAGAACTTTCCCTTCCCGTTACTGGGGTTGGTTCACCTGAGCAACCGCATCCGCATTCACCGCCCTTTGGGCGGCGTGAGTGAACTGACGATCAGCGTACAGACATGCAACCTCCAGCCCCACAGCAAAGGGGCAACCTTTGACTTGCTGACCACCGCCGAGGATTCCCTCGGGCTGTTATGGGAAGCCGAAAGCCGCATGTTGTGCCGGGGCGTCAAGCTCGAAGGCGAGGCGCTGGATAATCCACTGCCCACGCCCAGCCAAATCAGCGAACTGACGCGCTGGAAAGCCCCTGCCGATATCGGGCGCCGTTATGCGCGGGTCTCCGGCGACTACAACCCGATCCACCTCAGCGCCCTGACCGCCAGGCTGTTCGGCTTCCCGCAGGCCATCGCCCACGGCTTGTGGAACACAGCGCATACCCTTGCTGCGCTGGGTGAACATTTGCCCGCTGCCAATATTGAACTGCATGTCGAGTTCAATAAGCCCGTGCGCCTGCCCAGTGAAGTCACCCTGTATAGCAGCGCCCCCGGTTCCAGCGGCGAGTTGCTGTTGAAAGGCGCGGGCGAACTACAACATATGGTAGGCAAGTGGCAGCCGATCGCGTGAAAACCACCGATTAATTGTATATATACACCCTAAGTTATAGCGGGTTTTTTTAAGCCCGCTTTTTTATTTATGTCGTTGATTTTTAAAATATATATATCCAGATACATCTACCCTTTATCGCTTTGGTATTAGTCATTAAGCCCTGACTTGAACCCAGTATATAAATCGTTAATACCAAGTTGAGCATTGTGAGAAAGAGTGCCCGGGTCTGTTATAGCCACACGGACAAACGCATCGCTATCCAAGAAATAACGAGCGTTTGAAAACAACCCAAGGTTGTACAGGTGCAAGGAACTCAATCATGAACACTCAAACTCAAGTGGTGATCTGGAAAACAAGTACAGCGCTGGCCCTGGCAGTCGCATTGGCGCTCGGAGGCTGCAGCAGCGGTGGCGGTGGACATCACAGTGGTGGTTCGGCTTCAACCGACTCGGCAGCCGGTGGTGGCACGGGCGGTGGTACAGGTGGCGGGACCGGTGGTGGCACCGGCGGCGGAACAGGCGGTGGCACCGGTGGCGGTACCACCACGCCTCTGGTGACCGCAACCGTAGTCGACACCCTGGGCGACACCGTGACCGGCGTTGGCGGCGCCGTCAAAAGCCTCGGCACTACCCTTGGCAGCTTGCCGATTGTCGGCGCAACCACAGGCGGCCTGGTGACCGCCACTGGCACTGCGGTCGGCAGCATCGGCGACGGCCTGTCCACAGGACTCGGTACCATCGGCACCGACAGCAATGCACTGGGCAAAACACTGGCCGGTGTCGGCAAAGGCGTCGCCGACCTGGGCGATGGCGTCAGCACCACAGGTGGCAATGTGGCCACCCTGCTGGGGAACGTACCGGTCGTTGCCGGCGCAGCCCCTGTCGTTGGCGGCGTGGTCGACAAGGTCGGCAATGTCGTGACCATGCTCGGCGACACCTTGAGTACCGCCAGCACCACCGGCCCACTGGGCTCGGTCACCAATACCGTAGGCGGCAAAGTGCTCGTACCGGTTGTGTCGCTGGTGGAAAAAACCACCGGCCAGGTGGGCACCGCGACCGGCCTGGATACCCCAGTAGGCGGCCTGTTGAAGAAAGTCGGCAGCACCGTCGACGGCCTGGGCGATAAAGTCGCCGACGCTGGCGGCACCGGCAACCCTGTGACCGGCATCGTGGGTAACGTACTCAATGGTGTAGGCACCGTGGTGGATAAAGCCAGCGGCTATGTCGACCCAGCCACCGGCACCGGCTCCGGCAATGGTAGCGGCGGCGGCACTGGCGGCGCGGGTAACCTCGGCTTGCCAGAACTGATTGGCGGCATCATCGCCGGCGCCGGTAACGGCCTCGATGCAGGCAGCACCAACGGTGTGGTCAGCGCAGCAGGCGCTACCGGTGGCAAAGCAGGTGGCACCGTGGCGTCCCTGGGCACTCTGCTGGGTGGCAGTGGCGTACCGAACACCGCAGCGGGCGCACCGGTTGGGCAAGTGACTCAGGTGCTCGGAAATGCTCTCAATCCTGTGACCAACGGCGTCACCAGCCTGACCCAAAACGTCGGCGGCGCAACCGGCCTGGGTGCACCGATCAACGGCCTGGTCACCAACGCAGGCGGCGCAATCAGCAACCTCGGTGGTGCCCTCAGCGGCGCCAACGCCAACCCGGTCACCAACGCCTTGGGCGGCACTGTCAGCGCCGTCGGTGGCACCGTAGCGTCCATCGGTGGCCTGGTCACCGGCGGTACCAACGCCGGGGGTGGTTTGCTCGGTGGCGGCCTGAACCTGGGAGGTAGCGCATCTGCCTCCGCAGGCGCCAGTGCCGGCGCCAGCGCCAACGGCGGTCTGCTGGGCGGCTTGCTCGGTGGCCTGACCGGTAAAAAATAGAATTGCACCTGGCCGATTAGACGGCCTCACCTACAGCGCCTACGCTTGGTTGAGACGAGAGACCTTATAAGCCTCTCGTCTTTTTTATGGGCAAATGAAATGCCCGGGAAGTACCCGAACCGCGCCCCCAGAGCCCGGCGGGAATCTGCAAAACGCTGCTGCTTTGACCATGGAGTGTCCTATGCGCGCTTTGACGCCGTTGTTGTTGCTCACCCTCAGTACTTACGCCTGCGCCGATACCCTACCCAGCTTCCTCAATAGCAACGACACCATCCGCAACCTGCCCGTGCCCAACCTGCCCGCCGACGCCTATCGTCCGGTCGCCCCGCAAACCCAACTGCCGACACCCGCCGCCACCGAAGCCCAACCCTTGTTGATGGACACCAAAGTGACCATTCGCAAACTGCAGATCGACGGCGGCACGATTTACCCGCTCAAGGAATTGGCCCAGGTCTTCGAGCCGCTGACCGGCCACGAGACCAACCTGGCTCAACTGATCGAAGCCACGCGCGGTATCACCCGGCGCTATCAACAGGACGGCTACCTGCTGTCCTACGCGTTCCTGCCGGAACAAAGCTTCGACGACGGCCTGGTGCACGTGGTGGTGGTGGAGGGTTATATCCGCGACTACCAGCTGCAAGGCGACGTCGGCCCGGTCTCGTCCTACATCGACAAACTGGCAGAAAAACTCAAGGCCGAACGCCCGTTGACCCGCAAGACCTTCGAGCGGTACACCACCTTGATGAGCACTATTCCGGGCGTGACACTGCAAGCCCAAGTACCGCCCCCCAGCACCACCGGCGGCGGCACCCATATGCAAATCACCGCCAGCCGCAAGCCGTTCACTACCAGCATGAGCCTCACCGAAGCCAGCCGGGGCGGCACCCAGGCACTGCTCAGCGCCACCAGCAATTCGCAGACGTCCATGGGCGAGCAACTGAGCGTCAGCGGCCTGTTCCCGCCCGGGAACGACAAAGAACACTACTACCGTGCGGCCTACAGTCAGTTCATCAATGCCGAGGGCACGCAGTTGGTGCTGTCGGGCGAACGCTATCGCGCCGATCCCCGTACCAACGTGCAACTGGGTGACGGCCTGGAGCTCAAGCCACACCAGGAGATCGACCGTTACTCCGTGGGGTTCACCCACCCCTTTATCGCCTCGCCCAGCGAGTCGTTGAGCCTGGGTACGCGCCTGTACGCCGTCGACCAGACCACCCGCTACAAACTGGAGGGTTTCCCACAACGCTTTGACCTGAAAACCGACCTGCGCGCCCTCGCGTTTGAAGGCGATTGGCGCAAGGCCGACACCACCCAACTGCGCATCCTCAGCGCCGGGTTGTACCAAGGCATCAACGGCATGGGCGCCAGGACCCACTCGGACTTCGGCGGCCTCACGCCAGACCTCGACTTCTTCCGCGTGCGGCTGTCGGGGGTGCAGAGCAACAAGCTGTTCGATAATTGGCAAGGCGTGCTGTCGGCTGCGGCTTACTGGACCAATGACACCCTGCCTGACAGCGAGCGCGCCACCTTTGGCGGGCAAAACTTCGGCCGTGGTTATCCCGATGACCAGGGTTCAGGCGACAAGGGCTGGGGCTTGGCGTACGAGGTCAATTACAGTTACAACCGCGCCGGCGACTGGGTGAGGATCCTGCAGCCGTACGTTGTCTTCGACCGCGCCAAGACCTGGTACAACGACCTGCCGATCCACGGCAACGACATGTCATCGGCGGCGTTGGGCCTGCGTTTTGGCGACGCCAAGTACTACAACATAGCGCTCGAGGCGGCCAAGCCGTTGTCGGAGGTGGCGTTTGACAACTATGACCGGCGGCCACGGTATTCGCTGAGTTTCAGCTACCAGCTTTGAAACCCGACGTCGGGGCCGGGGTATAAACACCGGTCCCTGTAGTGAGCGGGTTTACCCCGCGCCAGCCCCACCACCGATCTCATGCCTTCAACCAACCCGCGTCGAATAGTTTGGGGGGGAGTTGCCGCCTGGCGCGGGGTAAACCCGCTCACTACAAAGGCGCGGCCTTGCGTTGGGGACGCGATCCTTCATTCGGGCTTGGGGGCCTCGGCGCGGGGCAAGCCCGCTCACTACAATCAGAGGCGGGGTTTGGGGAGGGGGAACAGGCTGTTCAAGGTGTCGATCAGGCGCACCAGGTAGATCGGCTTGCGGAACAGGTCCAGTACCTGCAGACGCAGCATGTCGCTGACGTCGTCCATTTCAGCATGGCCCGACATCACAATGACCGGCAAGTGTGAGCGCGAGGTGTGTTCGCGCAGGCGCTTGATCAGTGAGATGCCACTCTCCTCGGGCATGCGCAGATCGGTGATGACCAGGGCGATATCCGGGTTGAGGGTCAGCTCCTGCAAGGCGAAAGTGACAGAGGTGGCGGTGAAGCACACGAATCCCTCATTTTCGAGGGATTCGGCAAGTTCGATCAGGGCGTCCTCTTCATCGTCCACCAATAGGATTTGCTGGCGGCGAGACGACGACGGTGTCATAGACGATACCCAGTGATTAATGTTCGCCAACAGAGCGTTGTATGCAACTTAGTTAAAAATCAAGTACCACTACCCGCCGGTAACGCATTTGATACAGAAGTGAAAACACCTTTGATCTTATCGCCGAGCCCAGAACCCGCACCGATAATTACCAGCGCGACAATCGCCACGATAATCACATATTCGATGGCCGATGCCCCATCCCTGCGTCGAAAAAACAACTGGGTCTGGACAAACGCCTTCAAGATCAAGTCAAGGAACATAATACTTCTCCCTAATGCGCCGCAGAGCGCCGGTACAGCTGTGTTGCACGATGATTGCCGTGTGCCATTAGAGCATTGTCAACAAACCTCACCCTCACAACTGTAAGAACGAATTAATCACAAAGTATTAGTCGTAAAGTTGGCGTCATAAAACCGTGCTTTTCATGAAAACTTTTTTAGTTCAGAGAAATTTTGCCGCGGGTAATGGCATTTCGTCCTAGCTGAACTACCTTCCAATAGCGAAATAGTTAGATGTTCATAGCAGCCAGTGTTGCGGATTAACCCGTTTGGATTATCGGGCAGCGTTGCAACGGGATAAGGAGAGCCGTCATGAACAGTCGTTTCAGCATGATCCTGGCCGGCGTACTTCTAATAGGAGCCTTGATCGCCGGCTATTGGGGTCTGGCGCTGAGCCGCGCACCGGAACCTGTTGCAGCACCTGTCATTTCCGTCGAAAACAGCGTCGCCGCCGTCGAAGACAAAACCCGCCAGCCGGTGGTGGTGCTGGTGCATGACGTGCCCCCCTTCGTCCCCCTCGCCGCCACTGACCTGGTCATCGAAAACCTGCGCACCGTGCCCGCGGGCAGCCTCACCCGCCTCGACCAGGCCATCGGCCGTATTCCGCTGCGCACCTTGGGTGCCGGCAACTGGTTAAGCGAGGAAAGCTTCAGCGCCGGTGGCCCGCTGGCCCGCATGATTCGCCCAGACGAGCGCGCCCTGGCGGTGCCTGTCGACGAGGTGATCGGCGCGGGAGGCCAACTGAGCCCCGGCGACTTCGTCGATATCCTGCTGTTCCTGCGCCAGGAGCCCGGCAATACCGAGCAGTCGGCGCAGGTGGTGCTTCCGGCCATGCGTCTGCTCAGCGTGGGCGACCAGGTCGGCTTGGCCAATGACGGCAAACCCGCCGTCCTGCCGCCCTCCACACCCGAAGAAAAAGCCCAGGCCGCCCAACGCCGAGCCGCCGCGCGCACGGTGGTGCTGGCGGTTCCCGAACCCTTATTGAGTCGTCTGATGCTGGCGTCCCAGGCAGGCATTTTGCGCCTGGCCGTACGCAGCGCCGACGAACAACTGCTGAGCCGTTACTGGGCCGGCGAAAACGACTCAGCGGAAAAAGTGCAAAGCGCCGACCGCGATCTCTACCAATTCACCCAGTTGGCGATGGCGCCCCCGCCAAAAAGAATCGCACCGGTCGCGACCGCTCCTGGCGGCCAACGCCGTGGCATTGAAGTGATCCGTGGTGCGCAAGCCGCCCAACAAACGCCCTGATTGAACAAGGAAGCCTTGAATGAGCCATCGCTACGCTCAAATGGCCTTGGTCCTGATGCTGTCGAGCCTGCCCGTGGGCATGGCCTTCGCCGCGCCAGGTAGCTGCAGCGCTCTGGGCCAGTTGCCCGCCGTGGTTGAGGTGGGAGAAGGGTTGCAACAGGAACTGCAATCGCCGGTCGCCATTACACGATTGGCCATCGGCGACCCCAGGATTGCCGATGTACGGATCAACGGCGACCGCAACTTCCTGTTGACCGGCGTTGGCGCCGGGGCGACCAGCCTGATGGTCTGGACCGGTTGCTCGACCACCCCGCGCCAGAGCATGGTGTTCGTCAAAGGCAAGGCCACCTCGGCCCTGACCAGCCTGTCGCTGTCGCCGTCCGAAGACCCGACGTTGCCCAGCCAGGTGCAGACCGATATCCGCTTCGTCGAAGTCAGCCGTACCAAGCTCAAGGAGGCCAGCACGTCGCTGTTCGGCCAGGGCGGCAACTTCCTGTTCGGCAGCCCGGGCAACGGCTCCATTCCCGCCACCACCGCCAACAGTTTCCGTGGGCAGGGGGTGAACAACGGTTTCTTCAACATCGGTTTTGGTGGCGGGCGGATCTCGGCCATGATCAACGCCCTGGAGCAGAGCGGCTTCGCCTACACCCTGTCACGTCCCAGCCTGGTGGCCCTCAGCGGGCAGAGCGCGACCTTCCTCGCCGGTGGCGAAGTGCCGATCCCGGTGCCCAGCAGCGGCAGCGACAGCATCTCCATCGAATACAAGGAGTTCGGTATCCGCCTGACCCTCACACCCACCGTCATCGACCGTAACCGCATCACCCTCAAGGTGGCACCCGAAGTCAGCGAGCTGGACTACAGCAACGCAGTGCAAATCGAAGGCATCCAGGTGCCCGCCCTCACCGTGCGCCGTACCGACACCAGTGTGTCCCTGGCCGATGGCGAAAGCTTCGTGATCAGCGGCCTGATCAGCAGTACCAACCGATCCTCTATCAGCAAGTTTCCGGGGCTGGGTGACATCCCGATCCTGGGGGCGTTTTTCCGCGACTCCAATATCAGCCGCGAAGAGAAAGAGCTGTTGATGATCGTCACGCCGCATTTGGTGCAACCGCTGGCTGCCAACGCCCAACTGCCCTCGTTGCCCGGTGAAAAACTGCGCAACTACGACCCGAACTGGTACCGCCTGTTCTTCCTGGAAAACGGCAACTTCGACCGTCGCAGTGGACTTTCCCAATGAGCGATAGCCTGAGCCAGACGTTTCTGGCAATTACCCGCAACACCACCGACCTGGAATGGCTGCAGGGTGCCCTCGCACCCTTGGGCCAGGTGGTCAGTGCCGGTGGCGGCAGCCTGGATGAACTGTTGGCACTGGTGGACGTGACCTTCGCCAACCTGGTGTTCGTGGGCCTGGACCGTGAGCACGTGGTGGCCCAAAGCGCATTGATCGAAGGCGCGCTGGAAGCCAAGCCGATGCTGGCAATCGTGGCGCTCGGCGATGGCATGGACAACCAGCTCGTGCTCAATGCCATGCGCGCCGGAGCACGGGACTTCGTCGCCTACGGTTCACGCTCCAGCGAAGTGGCCGGGCTGGTGCGGCGCCTGAGCAAACGCCTGCCACCTGCCACGCCGAATACCCAACTGGGCGGCCTCACCGTGCTCTACGGCACCCAAGGCAACGCGGACGGAGCCTTGCTGGCCAGCCACCTGGCCATGGTGGTGCAAAAGAGCGGGCAACAGACCTTGCTGCTCGACCTGGGCCTGCCACGGGGCGACAGCCTGGCGCTGCTGGGCCTGGAAAGTACCTTCAACTTCGGCGACGCCCTGCGTCACCTGCGCCGCCTCGACACCACCCTGATCAACAGCGCCTTCGCCACCGCCGAGGACGGCTTGCGCATCCTTGCCTATGCTCCCAGCGATGAGCCGCTGGAACTGACCAGCGCCGCCGAGCTGTACATGCTGCTCAGCGCCCTGCGCCAACACTTCCAGCACATCGTGGTGAACCTTACCGGCCAGCCCGACAGCGAAGCGCTGCGCACCTTTGTCAGCCATTGCGACAAGCTGCTGTGGTGCACCGACCAGAGCGTGCTCGACTGCCGACGCAACCTTGCAGTGCTGAATCAATGGCGCGAAAAAGGCATGCGCCTGGATCACGCCAAGCTGCTGGTCGACCGCTACCTCAAGGGCTGCGCCCCCGACACCGAAGCCCTCGGCAAAAGCTTCGGCCTGGAGGTGATTGCCGTGCTGCCGTTCAGCCCGGAGGTGCGCCTGAATGCCAAGAACCAGGGCCAGACCCTGTTCACCTTGTCGCCCCGCGAGAACCTGACCCACGCCTTGAAAACCCTGGGCGAACGCCTGGCCAAACGCTCCGAAGGCCTGGCGAAACCGTCGATGAGCTGGTTCGAGCGCCTGATGGGAAGTGGTCGATGAACGGCGAAAAACTCTTCGGCGCACCCGCCCGTGGCGCGGCGGGCCACAGCGACCACGACGGCCTGAAACTGGTGCTGCATCGCTACATCATCGATGCCATCGAAGAGTCGGGCAAAAACCTGCTGGAAGGTTCGCGCCAATCCCTCGCGCAGTTTGTGATCGACAAAGTGTCCGAGTACATCACGCGCATGCACCTGGCGATTTCCCGCTACGAAATGGAACGCCTGGCCGAAGAAATCGTCGACGAACTTACCGGCTTCGGCCCCCTGGAAGTGCTGTTGCGCGACCCGTCGGTGACCGAGATCCTGGTCAACGGCCCGCACCGAGTGTTTATCGAGCGCGACGGCCTGCTGCACCAAAGCGACCTGCGTTTTATCGACGCCCACCACGTGGAGCGGGTGATGCAGCGCATCCTGGCGCCGCTGGGCCGGCGCCTGGACGAGTCTTCGCCGATGGTGGACGCGCGCCTGCCCGATGGCAGCCGGGTCAATGCGATCATCCCGCCGATTGCCCTGGACGGTCCCTGCCTGTCGATTCGTAAGTTTCGCAAGGACATGCTCAAGAGCAGCGACCTGGTGGCGATGCAAACCATCGACCAAAGCATCTTCGAGTTCTTCCAGGAGGCGGTGGGCAAGCGCTGCAACGTCTTGATCAGCGGCGGTACGGGCACCGGCAAGACCACCTTGCTCAACATTCTCAGCCAGTTGATCAACCCTCACGAGCGCCTGGTGACCATCGAAGACGTGGCCGAACTGCAACTGGGCCACCCCCACGTGGTGCGCCTGGAAACCCGCCCGCCAAATGCCGAAGGCCACGGCGAGGTCAAGGCCAGTGACCTGATCCGCAACGCCCTGCGGATGCGCCCCGACCGCATCATCCTCGGCGAAATCCGCGGTGTGGAAGTGCTCGATGTAATGACCGCGATGAACACCGGCCACGACGGTTCCATGAGCACCGTGCACGCCAACAACGCCCAGGACGCGTTGCTGCGCCTGGAAACCCTCGTGGGCCTGACCGGTCGCGTGGTGGCGGAAAAGACCTTGCGGCAGATGATCTGCGCGGCGCTCGACGTGGTGATCCAGCTGACCCGCCTGCCCGACGGTCGCCGCTGCGTGAGCGAGGTGGTGGAAGTGGTCGGCGTGCGTGACGACGTCTACGTCATCAATACCCTGTTCCGCCTGGACCGGCGTACCGGCTTTGGTTTCCTGCGCGAGGCGATCAACCCCGCAGGCGACAAGCTGCGTCACGAATCGGCCTTGCCGCTGCCATAGCCCAGGAGGGGAGAGGACGGATGACCGGACCCATTCTGCTGCTGATCTGCATCATCCTCATCGGCCTGTCATATCGCCTGTTTCAACACGGCTTGCGCCAGGCCGGCAACGACCGTGTGCTGGAGCGCCTCACCGACGGCCAGCCGGTGCAGGAAGCCCCGAGCACCACCTGGACCGCAGTGGAGCGCATGTTCCAGCGAGCCGGCCTGGGCAAACCTACCGACCGCCTATGGCTATGGCTCACGGGTTGGGCGTTGTGCGCCCCGGTTGGCTACTACCTTGCCCACTGGTTGGGCGCGCTGGCGATGCTGGTATTACCGCCCCTGGCAATGCGCCTGTACATCGCCTGGCGCTACCAACGGCGTATGCAACGCATGATCGAGCAGTTGCCGCAGTTGCTGGACCACAGCGTGCGCAGCCTCAAGTCCGGGCGCACCTTGGCAGACGCGGTGCTGGGCGGCATCGAAAGCACCGAAAACCCGCTCAAGCACGCGATGAGCCGCATTCAGCGCAACGTGCAGATGGGCGTGAGCCTGCCGGACTCCGTGAGCGATTTCGCCGAGTTCTACGAGCAGGATGAGTTCCGCCTGTTTGCCCTGGGCCTGAAGGTCAACCACCGCTACGGCGGCAACGCCAGCGAGCTGCTGGAAAACCTGATCAAGATGATCCGCGAGCGCGAGCAAGGCCGCCGCCAGCTCAAGGCGATGACCGGCGAAACGCGCATGACCGCCTATGTGCTGGCGGGTTTGCCGGTGCTCATGGTCGGCTACTTCCTGATGATCAACCCCGGCTACTTGATGACGATGTGGAACGATGAAACCGGGCGCTATTTGCTGTTCGGTGCCTTGGCGATGGACGTGACGGGCACCTTCGTCATGTGGCGCATGTTGCGGAGTATTTGAGATGACGTTATTGGCCAGTGCCTTGTTGCTGCTCGCTGCCGTGGTGTTGATCAGCGGCCGCTGGTTGGAACAACGCCGACGCCAGCGCCTGGTCACCCAGCGCCTGCAGGGCCAACTGAGCCGCGAAGACCGCTTCGGCAGCCTGCTGCGCCAGTTGGGCGCCAGCCCCCTCGCCCAGCGTTCGGTGAGCCTGGACAACGAGACCCAGACCCTGCTCAACCGCATCGGTTGGCGCAAGGCCAACCAGCGCTCGCTGTTTGCCGCCTTTCAGGTTGGCGTGCCCATCGTGTTGCTGGCGGTGTCGGTGGTCGGGCAGCAGTTGCTGTTCCCCCATGCGCAATCGCCGTGGATCGCGCCCGTAATCGCCCTGGGCATTGGCTACCTGCTGCCAAAACGCATTCTGGCTGCGGCGGCGAAAGCCCGTCAGCAACGTATCGCCCGGGAGATTTCGACGTTCATCCCGCTGCTGCGCATCCTCTTCGAATCGGGCATGGCAGTCGAGCAATCGTTGCGCGTGCTGGGCACCGAGGCCCAGCGCTTGTTGCCGGACCTTACCCAGGAGCTGCGCCTGATCCTGGCGCGGGTCGACTCCGGCCTGGAGCTGGGTGAAGAGCTGGGCAAGACCGCACGGTTGCTGGCCGTGGATGAGTTCACCGACACCTGCGTAATCCTGCAGCAACTGATCACGCAGGGCGGCGGCGCGATGAAGTCGCTGCTGGCACTCAAGCAACTGCTCGATGACCGGCGCCTGACCCGCTTGCAGGAATACATCTCGAAGATGTCGGCCAAGATGTCCGTGGTGATGATGGTGTTCCTGTTCCCGGCCCTGCTGACGGTACTCGGCGGGCCGGCCTTTATCGCGATCGCCCGCGCCCTGAATAACTTTTGAGGAGCCTTTGATGAAACTACTGATCGGCGCACTGAGCCTGTTGATGCTTGGCGGCTGTGCCACCAACGGCCAAACACCCTGGGCCGCGCTGAGCGGCTCGACCAGTTGTTCCAAGCCCAGCGCCGAGCAGGAGCTGGCGCTGAACCTGGCCGATGACATGGCCAACGAAGGCAAGCTGCACGCCAGCCTGGCCAACCTGCAAAGCCTGCCCGATGCACTGCCCCAGGTGCGCCTGCGCAAGGCCCGGGCCGCGCGCTTGTTGGGCCGCAGCGAAGCCGAGCCGATGTACCGCAGCCTGGTGGGCACTTGCCTGGCTGCCGAAGGCGAGCATGGCCTGGGCCAGCTGGCGTCGGCCAGGGGCAGCAACGACCAGGCCCTGGCCCACATGCAACGGGCGGCGCAGTTGGCCCCGACCAACGAAAAAATCCGCAATGACCTGGGGGTGGTGTACCTCGACCAGTTGCGCCTGGAGGACGCCCGCTTCGAATTCCTCACGGCCATGGAGCTCAAGCCGAGCGACCAACTGGCCGCCGTCAACCTGATGACCCTGTTGATCTACCAGGACAACTGGGGGCAAGCCGCGCAACTCGTCAGCCAACTGAGCCTGAGCCCGGAACAGGTGAACAATGCACAGGTTCGGGCCCAGAAGCTCAAGACGTCGAGCAAGGCGGTAGCGCGTAAACCCAAGGACCAAGTGGCCGCCGTCAGCGATGCGCTGCCAGCCACCGTGAAATAGGGAGTTGAAGATGAAAGCCCACTACCTCGCCTGCCTGGCCCTGCTGCCGTTGATGGCCCAAGCCATCGAGCCCGGCCCCTCGTCCCCGCAGCAGGCCGAGACCGAAAACTGGATGACGTTGCAGGTGAGCGGTCGCGCTGCCTCGAGCATCCCGCAAAAGGTGAGCCCGACTGAGCGCGACCAGGCGTTCAAGCGTTGGCTGGACAGCAACAAGCATCCGATTCCGGAGTTTTTTGAGACTGGCACCGGGGGCAAATCAGGAAGCGGTTCCAGCAAATGACGAGGTGAGGGGAGCACGCTCCCTCACCTCGGCCACTTCAATGGGCGGTGACCCGCTGACGCATGGCCGAATTGCTCGGTGATAGCGCCAACGCGAGCTGGGTGCGGTTATGCATGTGGGTCAAACGCAACACCTGGGACACATAGAGTTTCACGGTGTTTTCGGTGATCCCCAGTTCACAGGCGATCTGGTAGTTGGTCTGGCCCTTGCCCACAAGCCTCGCAACATCCAACTGCCGAGGTGACAGCTGGTTGAAGATCGTAGGAATTTCAAGCGGCACTGCGTCGTCTGCCGAAGTATCGCCATCGGTGTCCTGCGCAGGGCTGCGACGGACTTTGTCGAGGTCCTGGTACAGGTCGTTGATGGACTCGGACAGGTACTGCAATTTCTGGTTCAAGTGCCCCAGTTGCAGCTCCTTCTGCCGCTCCTCCAAGGCCGCTTCCTGGCGCTGCAAGCCTTCGAGCAGTTCATCGAGGTTGATCGGCTTTTGATAGTAATCGGAGATGCCCGCACGCAGGGCCTTGATCACGTCCTGCTTGTCAGCGCGGCCGGTGAGCATGATCGCCTCGAACGCACGCTGCTTGCCGGCCACCCGCTGCAGGGCTTGCACCAGCTCGATACCGTCCATGTCCGGCATGTGCAGGTCGCACAGCACCAGGCCAATCTCGGTGTCTTCGCTGAAACGCTTCAAGGCGTGCCGGCTGGACTCACAGGGCACGCAACGGTAGCCGTTGCCTTCAAGAAACTCACAGAGCTCTTCAACGATCAACGGCTGGTCGTCGACCACGAGCACTTTCACTGCTGACGTAAGCTTGTTCACGCGCTACTCCATGCCTGGCAAGCCAAAAGTTTGACCTATCCCTTCTGACGAAGAATCCTATACATCTACTCAATAAACGTAGACCTACTTTCCGACTATGTACATAGCGATAGAGGCCTTCTGCGACTAATGGATCCAAAGCCAGTACAAGGCAAAACCTGTCAGTAAATAGGGTGCAAACGGCTGCTTTGTTGGCGCCTGATCGGGCCCAGGCGCAACACGCGTGCTAAGCCTTTGACCCACAACGGCCCATGCGCCCATTGCCACGGCGGCCCCGATCAGCGACCACAGCAAATAGTCGGGGGTAGTCGCCAACGCCAGCGCGGCCAGCAGCTTTACATCACCGGCGCCAAAGCGCCCCAATACATAGCCCGGCAAGCCCAGCAACACCGCCAGGGCAAAGGCCCTGCCGCCCTCACTGGCGGGGGCACCGATCCAGGTGACACCCATCCACAGCAGATAGATAAGCGCGATCAAGCCAACGCCCAGCGTCAACCCGTTGGCGATTTGCCGCTGTCGAATGTCTTGCACTGAGCACAGCACCAACCAGAGCAGGATTACCAAGCCTTGGGTCACGTAAAAAACATCCCTTTTCGCTGAATGATTCTATGCTGATATCAAGTAGTAGCCGTCAGGGTAGACGCGGTCATGCAAACAAGCCTCCCCCGCAAGCAAAAAGGTGCCGCGGCGATAGAGTTCGCCCTGGTGTTCGTGATCTTTTTTGCCGTGTTCTACGGACTGGTCAGCTATAGCCTGCCGTTGCTGCTGATGCAGTCGTTCCACCAGGCGGCCGCCGAAGGCGTGCGCCGCAGCGTGTCACTGGACCCTGCCACCGTCGGCTACTCAGGCCTGGTGACGCAACGCGCCCAGGCCGCCACTCTGGCGCAACTGAACTGGATTCCCGCTTCGTTCAAATTCCTGCCCAGCTACGTGAATGCGACCTACGTCGGTACCACCCTGACGGTGACGATCAGTTACCCCTCCTCCAGCCTCACGTCCGTGTTGCCGGTGCTGGTGTTGCCCGGCATAGGCGCAGTGCCCAAACTGCCGACTTACCTCTCCGCCACGTCGAGCCTTCAGTTTTGACCCCGGGGGATAAGCTGCTCGGGCGTTTGCTGGGCCGCAGCAGCCCGCTGCCTTTCGATGCAACGCCCCCAGCGTTCAATGGCCTGCAACTGCAACTGGACGCTCAGGGCCATGTGCTGAGCATCACCGGCACCTTGCGCACGCAGCTCGCCCAACACCTGACCCACAACGCCACGCCGCCTTTGCACAGCTTACTGCGTGCCAACAGCGCGCTGAGCATCGAAGGCCAACCTGCCGACTGGCAACGCCATGGCCTGGACCTCGACTTCCAGGGCATCGCCGGCCAAACCCTGCACACCCGTGGCTGGATCGAGCCCGATGGCGACCACTGGACCCTACGCCTGCTCGACGTCAGCGACCTGTTGGCCGGCCGCCAGTTGGCCCAGCACCGTGAGCAGAACCACCAGTTGGCCTGCCAGATGAGCGAACAGTTGCGGGTCTGCACCCTCAGCCGCCTGCCGGAAGTGCTCAACGAACACTTGGCCAGCGTGGCCCAACGCTGGCGCATCCCCTGCATTGCCCTGGCGTTGCTCGACGATGACGACCAGGGTTGGCGCATCTACGGCCAGTACGCCGCCCACGACGCCCCCGCGCTGTGGCAGACCGCGCAACGCCTGGGCACCAGCCTGGACAGCGTCAACGGTAACGTCCCGTTGAGCCTGGACATTGCCCAGGGCCACAACGACAACCCGCGCCTGCACAGCGTGTTCGGCAATGCCGACGGTTTTCTGGTGCCTTACCGCGATGGGCAGGGCGTGGCCGCGTGGTTGCTGTGCGGGTTCTACAACAGCCAATCCCAGACCAGCGAACGGGACTGGCTGAACCTCACCGCCGCCCTCGCCGCCCCCCTGCTGAGCCGGTTGCGCGAACAGCATCATCACCAGCAACTGGAGCGCGTCGAAGCCCTGCAAGGTTTGCTGGGCACCGGCTGGTGGGAGCTGTTGCCGGCCACCCAGGAGATTCAACTGGCCCCACAACTGCTGCGCAGCCTGAGCCTGGACGACGGCCCCACTCGCCAGCCCCTCGACTTATGGCTGGAACTGGTCCACCCCGCCGACCGCCAGGAACTCGGCAGTCGCCTGCATGACCTGCAAGCCTTGGGCAAACCCTTGCTCACCAGCGTGCGCCTGCAACGTAGCGATACCGAACATCCTGTCTGGTACCGCGTACAGGGCCAAGTGCTCGGAGTGGGCGACAATCGTCGCTGGATCGGTTTCATGCTCGACATCAGCGACATCAAGAACCAGCAACTGCAAGCCGCCGCCGCCCATGCGCGTCTGGATAACGTGATCGCCAGCTCCCCTGCCGTGATCTATGTGCAGCGCTACGTCAACGGGGCGCTGCAACCGGTGTTCTTCAGCGACAGCCTGCTGCCGCTGCTGGGCTGGACGCTGGCCGAGTGCGACGGGGCCGCGCTGGCATTGCTGATCCACCCCGAAGACCGCGAGCTGTATTTCGAACGCACCCGCCAGTTGCTGCGCGAAGGCACCGTGCGCAGTCGCTACCGGGTCCGCGACAAACAAGGTCACTACCACTGGCTGCTCGACGAGGCCAAGCTGCTGCGCGACGACCTTGGCCTGCCGGTTGAAGCGGTCGGCCTGTGGCTGGACGTCACCGAGGCGACCCTGGCGGCCGAACAGGTCAAGCAGAGCGAGGAACGCTACCGCATCCTCGTGGAAGACTCCCCGGCGATGATCTGCCGCTACCGGCCCGACCTGACGCTGACCTTCGGCAACACGCCCCTGGCCAACTACCTGGAATGCCTGCCGGCGCAACTGCCGGGGGTGAACCTGGGGGAATGGCTGTCGACCGAACAGCGCCACGCCTTTGTGCAGCGCATCAGCCAGCTGACCCCGGAATTCCCCGTGAGCACTGCCGAAATCAGCCTGCAATTGCCGGGGCGCGAACATGCCTGGTGGGTGTGGTCGGACCGTGGGGTGTTCGACGAAAGCGGCGCCCTGGTGGAAGTGCAGGCCGTGGGCCGGGACAACACCGAAGTGCGCCGCTCCCAGCAACAACTGACCCAAAGCGCCAAGATGGCCACCCTTGGCGAAATGGCCACCGGCCTGGCCCACGAGATCAACCAACCGTTGAACGTGATGCGCATGGCCATCGTCAACGTGCTCAAGCGCTTGAGCAACGGCGACGCCCAGATCGACTACCTCACCGAAAAGCTCCAGCGCATCGATGCCCAAGTGCAACGGGCCGCGAAGGTGGTGGACCATATGCGTGTGTTCGGCCGCCGCTCGGAAATCGAACAGCAACCCTTCGACCCGGCACAGGCTGTGGAAGGTACGCTCTCGCTGCTCAGCGAAGGCTTGCGCGGCAAGGGTGTGGAAGTGCGTCTGACGCCTGCGGATTTCTCGGTGAAGGTCATCGGTTACGCCGACCAACTGGAACAGGTGCTGATCAACCTGATGGTCAACGCTCGCGACGCCCTGCTGAGCCAACGGGAAAAAAATCCCGGTTTGAACCCCTGGATCGCCGTTCACACCGAGCATGACAGCCGCCATGTGCGCATTTGGGTCGAGGACAACGGTGGCGGCATCGACCCGCGTCTGCTGGAGCGGATTTTCGAGCCGTTCTTCACCACCAAGCCGATTGGCGTGGGCACCGGATTGGGCTTGTCGGTGAGCTACGGCATCGTGGAAAACATGGGCGGACGCCTGAGTGTCAGCAACGGCGAGCACGGCGCCCGGTTCTGCGTGGAACTGCCGATAAGCGCCGCCTAGATCACCAGGTAAGCGCGGCCCATATGGCAGGTGAGGTTGGCCCCGACTTCAGCGTTGCCCAGGCTGATGCCCAAGGCCGAAAGCAGCGTGTTGACGATAGGGTCGAGCACCGGCGCCAGTACGTTCTGGATCAGGCCCACCAACGACGAGATGATGGTGGTCAACGCGTTGGCCACCGTCGCGTTGCCACTGTTGGGCGTACTGCCGGTGGGCGGCACGTAAGTCACCTGCAGGCCCGACAGCGTGGCGCCCAGGCTGTTGATGATATTCGCTGTGCCGGGAGGGCTCTTATACGTCGGTGTCGCATTCATTTCAGCCACCGGTAGAAACAGCAAGGGGCTGGTTTGCTGGCCGATGGTGGACAACGCTTTCAAGTTCAAGCCGCCCCCTACCCCGGCCGTGCGTGGGCCGCAGATCAAGGTCAGCACGATGCAATAGTGTTCGCCAAAGTCGATCAGCCTGACCGGCTGAACATTGACCGGCGCCGAGGACGAAAACGCCGATACAGGGTCCACATAACCTACGCCCAACGTGGCGACGGCGGTAGTGGCCTGCACCGTCAACGACTTGGTGGCCGGTGTGGCACAACTGAAATCCGTCACGTGGCTCTCGGCGCTGGCGGCCTCGATGTAGATGGACAGGGACTGGGTGATATCCACGTCCGTGACGTTGCACGCCACCAGGCACAGGACACCCCCGACCACCGCAGGAATATTCAGGTTCAGCAGACCACCCACCACCTTCGACACGGGCGTGGCGAGACCGGTCAGGATCGAGGCCACCCCCGACACCAGCTTGAGCACCGGTGCCTGTACCACCACCAGGGTGCGCACTTGTGCCGTGCGCACGAAAATCTGATCGGTCGGCGGCGTCTTGGCCAGCCCGGCCTTGGCCAGTGCGGGGTTGCCAATCGCCGAGAGTTGCGGCGGCTCGATCACCTTGGTCTGGATCGAGACATTGCCTACGAGGGGGATATTGAGTTGAACCGCCGCGCTCACCGCGCTCTTGCTGCTGGACAGTTGCGCCACTGCCTCCAGCAGTTGGAACAGCTGCACCGTGGAGTTCAGGGCGGCAATCGGCGTGCCGGTGGCCACGTTCAGCAAGCTGCCCACGGTCAGCAGTTGGGTATTGGGGGCGATAGCTTCCAGCGCCAGTACGTTGTTGATGACCGCCGTGGCCGCGGCACCGTTCTTTTGCAGCAGCATCACCGTCGCATGAATCAGGTCCGTGGCGGAGGCTTTGGCCGCCAGCAGCGCGGTGTAATCGCCCGCCGTCACGTTAAGGCGGATGGCCAGTTGGTCCAGGTAACCGAGCAGGTTGACGTTGGTAGACACGATCCCGTTCCAACCCGCGGCCGTCAGCGACAAGCTGCCGCCGAGCAAATTGCCGAAGGTGAAATTCAGCAATGGCGATTTCGTGGAGTCGACCGTGGCCAGGCTGCTGCGGATGGTCAGTTGCGCGACCGGCGGTGCCTGGGCCGCCACGGCGGTAGCACTCAGAATGGTCTGCGCGTTGAACGTTTTACCGTGGAACAAGTTCAGGATGCCATTGGCGATGCTGGTCATCACCGTACGCGAGGCCACCACGCGGATCGCGTCGTTCTTGGTGGCATCGGCGGTAAACACACGCAGGTTGCTGGCGTTGGTGGCAAGGGTGCCGCAGGTCACCACCAGCGTGCGGCTGTTGTCGCCGGCCACCAGGGTAAAACCGTTGCGCTTGGCATTTTGCACGGCATAGGCATTGGCGGTCGTGCTGCTGCCGCATTGCCCACCCAGCCCTGCTGCCTCAAGGGCCGACGTATCGGCGATGGATTGCACCTTGCGCTTTTCGAGGTACAACCGCCCGCTGTCGACCGCCAGCAGCATGAATATCAAGGCAAGCGCCAAGGTACCCGCCGCCATCAGGCCGATCGCACCACGTTGCCTGGAACGAAGTCGGGGAGACATCGAGCACTCCTTTGGCGCTTACTCTCCGTAGGTGCAATGAAGTGTAGTCAAGGCTTGGCAGGGGTGATGACGATTTTACAGACACAACAGCCCCCTGTAGGAGCTGGCTTGCCAGCGATGGCATCACCTCGGTCTACCTGAAAGACCGAGGTGCCCGCATCGCAGGCAAGCCAGCTCCCACACAAGCCAGCGCCTTCAAAGGATCTGCAGGTTTTAGTGGGGTGGATAGGTGGAAAGGATCCGGTTCACCGTGGTGCGAATGGCGTTGCTGCGGTCCTGAGGGTTCGGCGTGCTGCTCATCATCTGCTCATCGCTGCCACGCCACACCAGCTTGCCGTCCTTGCCGTCGAGCAGGTCGATCTGGATGGTGGCCACTTTGTAGGTGACGTTGCGCGTTTCGTTGTACATCGGGCCACCCCAGTAGCCGTTCCACGGGCCGCCCCAGGCGCCGCCGTAGTTGGTGGTGACTTGTTGCTGACGGTCTTCGACGATCAGGTAGGCCTGCACGTTCACGTCAGCCTTGGTACCCGGTGCTGCGGGGCGCAGGCCGCGCTGGTCGAGTTGCTCGCCCACGGCCTCGCGGATGCGTTGTTCGGTGAGGTCACTCTTGATTCGCGGGTCATCCGGGCGATATTGCAGCGCCGGGTCTTTCCAGGCCCAGCTGCGGTAGGCGCCGAAGTCGCGGCTGGCGTCAAAGTCATGGTTGACCTGATTGGTCTGGCAGCCGCCCAGCAATACAACGACAGCAAGTGCAGCGATGCGACGAAGCATGGTTGTTCTCCAAAAAACGAGGCGTTCTTGAGATGAGAATAGCGGTTAACTGGGCGGGTAGGCCGTCATTGCCTTCTGCACGGCCTCGCGCAGGGAGTCGGCGCGCTCGCTGAGGCTGCCCTGGCTGGTGGTCTCCGCGCTGGTGCTCCACACGGGCTGGCCGTTGCGCGCATCGAACAGGTTGACCCGCACCACCGCCACCGTCACTTCATAGGTACGCACCACCGGCACCGAGTTGTACATGCCGTAGCCGTTGCCATAGCGGTTATAGCCGCCATACCCGTAGCCATAGTCGTCCTGGACTTGCTTGAGGCGTTTCTCCAGGCGCACGTCGGCGCTGACCAACAGGTCCGGCGCACGTTTGTCATGCAGGGGGCGCAGGCCGCGTTGGTCCAGAGCGCCGCTGACCGCCTCGGCAATCTGTGCCGAGTCGGCCCAGGCCGAGCCCGCCGGCAACTGGCCGTTGAGCCAGGCCCAATTGCGGTAGGCGCCGTAGTCACGCACCGGCGCCGGATAAGCGCTGGCATCGAAGGTATTCGCCGCCTGGGCCGGCGCCGGAGGAATCGGCGCCGAAGCAGCGACATACGGGTTGGGGCTGGAACAGGCACCCAACCCCAGGGACAACAGGATCAAACAGAGACGACGCATTTCGACCTCCGCAGACTGGGCCGCTTAAACCGGACGGCAGATCCAGTGCAAATAACGCCCAAGTCCGGCAAAGCTTGGGTGACGACGGTGAGCGAGTTCCATCTCCAAAAGGTCCTGCAAATCGGCGCGGGCCTGGAATTCCACCGGCATATAGTCGTGGAACACCCGCACGCCGCTTTGGCTTTCGACCTGCCAAAGCCCTTCGAGTTGCGCCGCCAGCTCGCGTGGGTCGAGCGGTTGTTGCGGCGTGAGGCTCTGCTTCTCGCCGGCCATGTCGTTCTTGCGCATTTTGCGGAAGTGGCCTTTGAGCAGGTTGCGATAAATCAACGCATCACGGTTGTAGAACGCCAGCGACAGCCAGCCCCCGGGCACCGTGAGTTGGTGCAGCACGGGCAAAATCGCGTGGGGTTCAGCCAGCCATTCCAGCACGGCGTGGCACAGCACCAGGTCGTAGGGTTCGGTGAGCTGGCCGAGCAGGTCTTGCCAGGGTGCGTGAATAAACGTGGCGGTCTGCCCGGCGTCGGCGAACCGTTGGCGCGCGCCTTCGAGCATCGGCTCGGCGGGCTCGGCCAGGGTCACCTGATGGCCCTGCTGGGCCAGCCACAATGACATGTGCCCCAGGCCCGCGCCGATATCCAGCACACGCAACGGACGCGCTGGCAACGCTTCAGTCAGGTCAGCCTGGAGCACCGCGAGGCGGATAGCCCCCTTGGCGCCGCCGTAGATCTTCTCGGCAAAACGCGTGGCCAACTGGTCGAAATGACGATCACTCATGGGAGAACCGCCGTTCGCTGTCGGCCAACTTGGCGCGCACCACCTCATTCATGTCCAGGCCCAACTCACTGCACAGCAACAGCAGGTACAGCACGATATCGCCGACTTCCTGGCCGGCGTGGGCCAGTTTGTCGGCCGGCAACTGGCGCGACTGGTCTTCGGTCAGCCACTGGAAAATCTCCACCAGCTCGGCCATTTCCACACTGGCAGCCATGGCCAGGTTTTTCGGGCTGTGAAATGGCTTCCAGTCGTTGTTATCGCGGATGCGGTGCAGGCGTTCGGTGAGGTGTTCGAGGTTCATGCGGGGGCTCCTGAAGGTGTATAGCTTCGGGGGGATGGGCGTTGAAGGCAAGTGAACCTTTAGGCCGCCATCGCGGGCAAGCCCGCTCCCACAGTTGATTGGGTTCACACGGTCAAAATGTGGGAGCGGGCTTGCCCGCGATAGCGATCTAATCGACGACGCTGAACTCCAGCCGAGCAGTTTGGCCCGCCTCATCCAGCACACTCAATTGATAACGCCCCAATTGCTCGAAACTGGTGTTGATAAAATCCTGGTTAGCACTGTCCCCCAACGGCGCGCCATTGAGGAACCACCAACGCCGCCCACTGCCCCCCAGTGCGGAAAGCTTCAGGCGCAGTGCTTGCTGGCTGCCCGCTGGCAAACGCAGTTGGTCGCCCTCACGCACGCCGACGATCGACAGTGGCGAAGACACCGCCAACGCCGGTGGCGGGCAGTCGGGATCAGCGGCCGGAATACGGGCTTCGCGACGCTCGATCCTGGGCAGCCACGGTTCCAACGGAGCGGGCCAGAGGGCGATATTTTTGAACGACGCTCCCGGGCAACTGGCATCGACCCGCAAGCCCTTCGCATTGACCCAGACAGGCTCCATCAACCCCACGCTCAACGGCTGATCCAGCGCCTGCAAGGTCGGCGGTGTGGTGTTGTCCAGCGTCCAGGCGAAGCGTTGGCGGCGGCAGTTAGGGTCGGAGCGGCTCATGGGCTGGCCCAGCGGCCAACAGATCGCCGCCACGCCGACATTGGCCGGCACCGGCTTCACCGGCGCACTGATGCCGCGCTGGCTGTCGCGGTTGGTCAGCACGTCATGCACCTGCAACATCAACGGCGCCGCTGAGGCCAGGCCGAACTGGCCGGGCACCGGTGTGCCGTCCGGGCGGCCGATCCACACACCGATCAGGTAACGCGGCCCCACGCCAATCGCCCAGGCATCCCTAAAGCCATAGCTGGTGCCGGTTTTCCAGGCCAGCACCGGGCGCTGCACCAGTTCGGCACGCGGGTCACGGTCGGGCCGGGCCTGGCCGCTGAGGATGCGCCGCACAATCCACGCCGCCCCCGGCGACAGCATCGGGCGCTCGCGCAGTACATCGTCGGGCTGCAAACGAATGGTCGCGCTCTTGCCGTCCCGCGCGAAGGCACTGTAGCCACTCACCAGGTCTTCCAGGCGGCTGCCGGCACCGCCGAGGATCAGCGCCAGGTTGGGCTCGGCCAGCGTCGGCAAGGCCAACGGCACGCCACCGATGCGCATCTGCGCGGCAAACCGCTTGGGCCCATAGGCTTCCAGCAACTGCACGGCCGGCAGGTTCAGCGAACTGGACAATGCCGTACTCGCCGGCACCGCACCGCTGAAGCCCATGGAGAAGTTGCCCGGCCGGTAATCGCCATAGCGCCGGGGCACGTCCTGTAACAGGGATTCGGAGTGGATCAGCCCGTCGTCCAGGGCCATGCCGTACAGGAACGGCTTCAAAGTCGACCCAGGTGAGCGTAGGGCGCTGACCATGTCCACATGGCCAAAGCGCTTGGCGTCGTTGATGTCCACCGAGCCCAGGTAGGCCCGTACGGCCATGCTTTCTTCTTCCACCACCAGGATCGCGGCCGAGGTGTGCTCCGGCAAACGCGCGCGCCAGCCCAGCAGCAGGTCTTCAAGACGGCGTTGCAGGGTGGCGTCCAGGGTGGTGCGGATCAACGGCGGGCTGTCGGGACGGTTCAGGCGCCGAGCCAGCAACGGCGCCAGGCTCGGCTCCAGGCGGGGCGCGAGCAGCAGCGGTTCCTCCAGGGCTTCATCGACGGCTGACTGCGGCCACACCTGAAATTCGGCGAGACGGCGCAGCACTTTGTCGCGAGCTTCCTGGGCGCGCTGGGGGTGACGGTCCGGGCGCAGGCGGCTGGGGCCCTGGGGCAATACGGCGAGCAAGGCAGCTTCGGCGTGGGTCAGTTGGGACGGGGATTTGCCCAGGTATGCCCAACTGGCCGCGGCCACGCCCTGCAAGGTGCCGCCGAACGGTGCGCGGTTGAGGTACAGGTTGAGGATCTCGTCCTTGGACAGGTGCCACTCCAACTGCGCGGTGCGCCACAACTGGCGCAACTTGCCGTGGAAGGTGCGCGAATGCGGGTCCAGCAGCCGCGCCACCTGCATCGACAAGGTGCTGCCGCCCGACACCACCCGTGCGCCGGTGAGGTTCTGCCACGTCGCCCGCACCAGCGCCAGCGGGTTTACCCCGGGGTGCTGGTAGAACCAGCGGTCTTCGTAGGTGAGCAGCGCGTCGAGGTAATAGGGTGAGACTTCACTTGTTTGAATCGGGTAGCGCCACACGCCGTTGGCATCGGCAAACCGCCATAACGGCGTGCCATCCTCGGCGAGCACCACCCGGGCCAGGTCGTCCTTGGGCAAGGGCAAGGGCCAGATGCGGTCGGCGAGCCACAGCAGGGCAACGAGCAACACCACAATGCCCAAGGCCCAGCGCAATATGTGTGGGAACGGGCTTGCTCGCGAATGCGGTGGGTCAGCCAATGCTTGGGTCACTGGCACACCGCCTTCGCAGGCAAGCCAGCTCCCCCATTGAACCGAGTACACCCGTGATAAAGGAAACCCATGTTTAAACCGTCAAACCTCTATGCTGGTAGGGAACTAGCCTGTCGCATTAACAACCAAAGGCACAGATACGCCCACCTTCTCATCAGGACACACATATGCAGGTAGAAAGCTTCTTTGAATGGTTGGGCCAGGCGCTCGGTTCCGTCATCCGCTTTATCGTCGACGGGCTCAGCGGTTTGTTCGGTGCCTTGACCCACGCTGGCGGCAACTTTATCGAAGGCCTGTCGCGCACGTTGGGCATGGACACCTCGATCATCAGCATCCTTAGCCTGATCATCGGCCTGATGCTGCTGTATTCGGCCGTGCGCGCGTTCATGCGGGCGTCGATCATCATGGGGATCATCTGGTTGATGCTGGGGTTGTGGCTGCTGAGCTGGGTGGTGCACTGACACCGCAATCCCTTGTAGGAGCCGGCTTGCCGGCGATGAGGCCCTGAACACCGCCATCGCCGGCAAGCCGGCTCCTACAGGTTATTTGCCTTTGATCACCAAGTCAGCCGGGGTTTCACCCACCGCCTGCCAGTTCGGCCGGTACATCGACTCCACTTGCGGCGGCGGCACCCGGTAAGTGCCTGGCGTTACAGCCCGTGCCAGGTACAGCAGGTGGGTCGTGCCAGACTCTTCCAGCTTCAGCGCCGCCACGTAGCGGTCATCACGGAACTCCTGGTGCTTGAGGGCCGCATTCTGCATCGACTCACGCCATTCCTTCACTTGGCTGCTGGCGTTTTCCAGGCTGGCGGCGCTTTGCGCCAGGTTCTGGTTTTCCAGCTCCAGGCCGGCCGGCAGCAGGTCTACCACCAGGGCATCCGGCACGCGCTGTTTGGCGCTCACCGCCAAATGCACCAGCACCAGGTCACCGCTGTTGAGGTTGCGCAGGTTCAACGGCTGGCCATTCATGCCCAGGTATTCGCGACGGATGCTCAAGTTATCCCCACCCGCTGCTGGAGGCAGTTGTGGATAACCCGAGATCGTCAGTTGTTGATAAACAGGCGCCTCACCATGATTGCTCAGGCTCAGGTCACTCGACAGCAACTTGCCATCCAGCGCCAGCGTCGACTGTTGATTATTTAGCTCCTGCACACCCCCACTACCGGTAAGCGTCACTTGCCAATTCGCGTCCGGCTTGGCAAACCCCAGGCGTCCGGCGAGGAACAGCGAATTACGCTCCTGGGTCGACAGGTACGGGCTGGCCGCCAGCAAATCCGAGAGCGTAAACAGGCGTTCCTCACGCTTGCCCTTGGCCAGGTCGTTCTCCTCCAGTAGCGCCAGGATCATCGCCTGGTCACGCAAGGGGCTGCCGTAGTCGGCCAGCCATTCCTTGGCGTTGCGCTGCACTCCCAACCCGGCGAGCAAGGCTTGGTCCGCCCGTGGTTGGTCGCCCATTTTCTGCAGGGCGATCGACAGCTGTACCAGCGGCAAGCCTGAGCGCGCATCGCTGCGTCGCTCGAACAGGCTGCGCAATGCGCCCAACGGCGCCTGCTGGCTGCGCGCCAGGACCATGCCAGCGTAGGCCTGCACGGCAAAGCGGGTGTGGTCGGCATTGTCGCTGTAGTCGACTTCGATCAGGTTGCGCTCCTGCACATAACGCAGCAGGCGTTCGCTGGCCTTCTTCAAGGCCTCGGGCGGTACGGCAAAGCCCTGGTCGCGAGCGCGCAGCAAGAAGTCGGTGACATAGGCGGTCAACCAATATTCTTCTTCGCCATCGGCGCCCCACAGGCCGAAGCTGCCGTTGTAGCGCTGCATGCCGAGCAAACGCTCGATGCCCAGCTCGATCTTGCGTTTGCGTTCAGTGTCCGACTCGCCTTTGATCGCCAGTTGCTTGAGCAACGCATCATCGGCATACAACGACGGATACAAACCGCTGGCAGTCTGCTCCAGGCAGCCATAGGGGTACGCCTTGAGCGCGCTGATCTGCGCCCCCAGGTTCAGCGGCGGTCGGCTCGATAGGCTCAGCAACGCCTCGCGCCCCGACGCATCGAATTGATCCAGGGTGCCCGCAGGCAGGCTCCACGGCTGATCCTTGAGCACCGCACGGTAGTGCTTGAGCAACGCCGGATACGCCGGCCGCACACCCAAGGTCCATTCGCGGCTGAACGGCGGCAGGTTTTCACCCGGCAGGTCCAGACCATTCACGGTGACCTTGACCTTGCCCTGCCCCAGCCCGCCCCAGGCCTTGACCGGGATGCGCAGCGTGGTGCGCTGGCCTTGTTTCAACTCCACGGTCTGCGCAGCACTGTTGACCAGCTCCAGCTGCCCTTCAGTCGTCAGTTGCACATCGAGCTTCTGTGCCTTGCCCGACAGGTTGGACAGGTCCAGCGCCAGGGTGGTCTGGTCACCACCGGCCAGGAAACGCGGGGCCGATAGCTCGGCAATCAGCGGGGCGGCAATCACCGTCTTGGCTTCGGCCATGCCATAGCGGTCGTCGCTCCAGGCCTGGGCCATCAGGCGCAGTTCGCCGTTGAAGTCGGGGATATTGACGCTGACCTCACCCTCGCCTTTGTCATTCAAGACCACCGGCGCGCTTTGCAGGGCGACGATGGTCACACTGGTGTCAGGGCGCTTGCCGCCCTTGGCCAAGGCGGCATCGCCGCCAAACGCCAGGCTGGCCAAACGGCCCTGGCCGGCTTCGATCAACTGGCCATAAATGTCGAACTGGTCCACGCCGTAAGCCTTGCGGCCGAAGAGGCTGGAATACGGGTCCGGCGTCGGGTATTCGGTGATATTGAGGATGCCCACGTCCACCGCTGCCACCAGCACATGCACCTGTTTCGGCACGCTGCCATCGGCGTTCCTGGCGGCGACCTTCACCGTCAGCGGTTGTTTGGGGCGCATTTTTTCTGGCGCGGTGAGGGTCACGCCGAGCTTGCGCTGGGTGCGGTCCAGCGGCAGGTGCAGCAGGCCCACGGCACGCTTGGGGGTAATGTTGGCTTTGCGCTCGCCCGGGCGAATCACCAGGGCACTCACATACAGGTCATGGCGTGACCATTTCGGGTCAAGCTTCACGGCGAAGCTTTTACCTTCGGCCGGCACATCGATTTCCTGCCACCACAGCGGCCCTTCGGCAGATTCCACCAGCAGGTAGCCTTTGCCCGCCGCGGGCGGGGTGACGGTGACGTTGGCAGTATCACCGTCGCCATAGGCCGGCTTGTCCAGCGCCAGCTTGACCTGGTCAGGACGCACGGCGCCGCCTTCGGTGTTGTCCTGGGCCTGGTAGCCGGCCCAGAAGCGCAGGCTGCTGACCAGTCCGGTCTGCGGGTCTTCGACCTCCACACGGTACGGGCCCCACTCCACCTGGAAGCTGACCTTGGCGGTGTCGCCAGCCTTGATGTTCAGGGTCTGCTCATCAAGGTTGAGGAATTTCTCGTTGAAGTGATAGCTCCAGCCATCGTTGTCGGAGTAGTTCCAGTAGTAGTCACGGCGCTCGCGCACCAGGCGTACCTTGAGGTTTTGCGCGGCGAGTTTCTGCCCCTCCTGGTTGGCCACCAGCACTTCGAACTCTGCCGGGCCATCACCATTGGTTTCCTTGCCATCAAACAGCCCACGCAGGCCCGGCAATTGCTCGGCCGGCCAGATCGGCTGCACCAGACGCCGGGTGATTGGCCGACCGCCCGACTCTTGCAAGCTGGCCTGTACGATCAATTGCAACGGCGATTTGACGTGGGCCCACTTGCTTTCCAGGGTCAGGTCTTCCTGTCCCTTGGCGTCGAGCACGCTTTCGTCCAGTTCGAAATCCTGGCTCAGTTCTTCTTCGGTGATGGAGCCGAACTGGTAACCCGGCAGCGCCTTGACCGCCTCACGCAACGGCCGCACATAGACCTGGCCGCTGACCCGGTTACCCGAGGCTGGCGCACCGTAGAGGTAGCGACCGTTGACGTGAATCACCGGGTTGTCCGCCGGGCTCAAGGCGGTGTCGCTGCCCTTGAGTTCCAGTGCCAGGCGTTCCGGCAGGAAGTCTTCAACGAGGAATTCATACAACTGCGGTTTACCGTCGCCCAGGTCGAACACCAGTTGCCAGCGCCCGGTCGGCGCTTCGCCGGCCAGTTGCAATTGGTATTGGTAGAGACCGGAGGCATCGGCATCCCACACGAATTTGCGGCTCACCTGTTCATCCGGGCGGCGCACTTCGACGCTCACCGGTTGCGGCTTGACGGCATTGCCATCCTTGTCGCGCAGCAAGGCGTTGAGCAACACGGTTTCGCCGGGGCGATATAGGTCACGCGGGCCGAATACAAAGAACTGCAAGGGGTGCGAGGGTTGGCCGCCGATGTCGAACTCGGCCAGGTCCAGGGCAGCGCTGTCGAGGCGCAGCATGCTGGTCTGCTCGCCTTGCTTGGCCAGCAGCACTCGGGCTTTTTTCGGCAACGGCAACTCGGCGTGACCGCCCTTCTCGGTCTTGCCCTGGCCGAGTACACGGCCTTCGGAATCGAGCACTTCGAGGTCGACGCCATCCAATGCCTTGCCGCCTTCCAGCGCTTGGGTAAACACGTCCAGGCGATTGGCGTAGCGGTGCACCGATAGGCCGATGTCGCTCAAGGTGAACATCGTGGCTGGTTGGGAATAGTTGTAGGTGCCGGAAGCCCGCATCACCGCCAGGTACACGCCCGGCTCCTGCAATTGCTTGAGGCCGGCGATCGGCAGCAGCAGGGTTTCGCGGGTGTTGCGTGCCGGGTTCAGGTCGAAGCGCCCGCCATAGACCAGGTCGGCCATCGGCAGCAGTTCACGGGCTTCATAACTTTGCAGGCTGGTATTGCGCCCCCACTGCGCGAGGAACATTGGCAGTGAGCCGGGTTTGACGCGGAAGAATTCGACATCGATCTTGTCGACGTTCAGCGCGATCACCGGCAGGCCTTCGGCCAGGCGGGTCGGCAGCAGGGTGCCGCGGCTGGCGAAGCCGACGGTGGCTTGCAGGTCGCGGGTTTCCAGGCGGTCGTTGTAGTCGGCGGCGAGGGTGTTGCCGTTGACTGCCTTGAGCCCGGCGTCAACTGTGAGCACCAGTTTGCGCTGGGGCTCCAGGTGGCGCAGGCGCAGCTCCATGAGGTTGTCGGAAATTTCCCAGGCGCCGTCGACCTTGCCGGACTTGCTGTCCACCAGATGGAGTTTGTCGGCGAATTTCTGATCGGGATCCAGGGGGATGGAAAAGCTCACGGAGAGCGTGCTGGCACCGTCGAGCTGCACTTCGGACACGTCCACCACGCTTAACTCGCGCCCGGCGTAGCGCTGCTTCAGCGCCGCCACATCCACCGCCGCCTTGACGGGCGTGGGCGCAACGGTTGCCGCCGCAGGGCTCGCGGTCGGGGCAGCCGGTTTATCGGAAGAATCGCAGGCGCTCAGCAGGGCCAGCGCGCAGGCCAGGAACAATCCTTTGTTAAGCATGAGGCACTCGTAGTGAGAGGGTCCGAGGGATGAACTATATATCAGCCCGTGGGCGGCCGATGTGGTGCTGGTCACATTGACCGACGGAGGGTGGTTTGGTTCTTTACAAGACGTAAAGCCAAGCCAAATCCCACACACACCGAGGAATCTGTGGGAGCTGGCTTGCCTGCGATGGCGGTCTTTCAGCCACATTTTTATTGACTGGTCCACCGCCATCGCCGGCAAGCCGGCTCCTACAGGTGACCGGATCCATGCTTTGAAATACGGTCGAATGTGGGAGCTGGCTTGCCTGCGATGGCGTAGTTTAATGCCCCATATCCGGTGACTGACATACCGCCATCGCCGGCAAGCTGAACTGGT
>NZ_JACAOY010000004.1:0-287 GCF_013385985.1 Pseudomonas sp. B6002
GTGTGGAGCAAAGGCAAAGGCAAACGCAGTCCACTGTAGGAGCCGGCTTGCCGGCGATGGTCGCCAACGATGACGCTAAAAACCAGGCAGAACACCGCGCATTTTCTGTGGGAGCTGGCTTGCCTGCGATGGCATCAACCGGGTATGCCTGATTCACCGAGGTGTCTGCATCGCCGGCAAGCCAGCTCCTACACGTATCTGCCTTTGATCCAACCACTCAGGTCGGCTACTAGGCCGCCGTGCTTTTGCTTTTGATCTTGATCTGAGGCGCCCCGTTAAACACGCTG
>NZ_JACAOY010000004.1:425-157215 GCF_013385985.1 Pseudomonas sp. B6002
GCTCTATCAAAAGTGAGCCGCCGTAAGGGCGGAACCCATATCAGCCGTTACCGCAGCAACGGATATGTACTCAAAGGCGCCCTACTCAATCCCCACCTGATTACGCCCATTATGCTTGGCCGTATACAACCCCTTATCCGCCGCCATGATCAGTTGCCGGCAATCGGTCCCCTGCTGCGGGGTCACCGTCGACAAGCCAATGCTGATAGTCAGGCTGGAACCCTCGGCCGGGGCAATATGCGGAATCTTCAACGCCGCCACCGCCATGCGCAGTTTCTCGGCGACCAACCGCGCACCACCCGGCGAGGTGTTCGGCAATACCAGGGCAAACTCTTCACCACCATAACGCGCCGGCAGATCCGAAGGCCGGCTGCTGGCTTCACGGATGGTCGCCGCGACCTTGCGCAGCGCCTCATCACCTTCGACGTGGCCGAAGCTGTCGTTGTAGGTCTTGAAGAAGTCCACATCGATCATCAGCAGCGACAACTGGGTCTGGTCACGCATGGCACGACGCCACTCCAGCTCCAGGTACTCGTCAAAGTGGCGACGGTTGGACAGCCCGGTCAGGCCATCGGAGTTCATCAGGCGTTGCAGCACCAGGTTGGTGTCGAGCAGTTGCTGCTGGCTGACCCGCAACGCACGGTAAGCCGCGTCACGCTGCAACAGGGTCATGTAGGAGCGCGAGTGATAGCGAATGCGCGCCACCAGCTCGATGTTGTCCGGCAACTTCACCAGGTAATCGTTGGCCCCGGCCGAGAACGCCGCGCTCTTGATCAGCGGGTCTTCCTTGGTGGACAGCACGATGATCGGGATATTGGCCGTGGCCGGGTGGTTGCGGTACTCGCGCACCAGCGTCAGGCCGTCCAGGCCGGGCATCACCAGGTCCTGCAGGATCACGGTCGGCTTGATGCGGATCGCCTGGGCAATCGCCTGGTGCGGGTCGGCGCAGAAGTGGAAGTCGATGTTTTCTTCGTGGGCCAGGCCACGCCGCACGGCTTCGCCGATCATGGCCTGGTCGTCGACCAGCAACACCATGGCGGCGTTTTCGTCGGTCTTGATGTCGTCGATCTGTAAATCATTCATGTGCAGTCACCTGAATTACTACCAGCAAGCCAGCACTGCGGGAGGTCGCGTTCATTTTGCAAAGACCTCCATCAGTCGGGGCGCAATTCTATCCAGTGGGCGAATTTCAACAGCAGCGTCAATCGCCGCCGCCGCTTTGGGCATGCCATACACCGCCGAGCTCTGCTGATCCTGGGCGATGGTCAAATATCCTTGTTCACGCAGCAACTTGAGGCCCTGGGCACCGTCGCGCCCCATGCCCGTCAGCAGTACGCCGACGGCGTCACCGTCCCAATGGCTGGCGACGCTCTCGAAAAACACGTCGATGGACGGCCGGTAAATCTCGTTCACCGGCTCTGCGGTATAGGCTAGCGTGCCATTTTTCAACAGGCGAATATGATGGTTGGTGCCGGCCAGCAACACTACGCCGCTTTGTGGCGGTTCGCCTTCGCGGGCCAGGCGTACCGGCAGGCCGGAGGCGCTGCCCAGCCACTCGGCCATGCCCGCAGCGAACACCTGGTCCACATGCTGCACCAGCACAATGGCGGCCGGAAAGTCCCGGGGCAACCCCTTGAGCAGGATTTCCAGGGCAGCCGGGCCGCCCGCCGAAGAACCAATGGCCACCAGGCGCTGGCGTTTGCCGCCGGTGCGCTGAGGCGCGGTTTCGGCGCGCACGCGGCTGCCACGCTGGCCGATCAGCCAGCCAATATTGAGGATCTTGCGCAACAACGGCGCCGCCGCATCCTTGGGGTTGCCCACGCCGAGCGCCGGGGTGTCCACCACGTCCAGCGCGCCGTGGCCCATGGCCTCGAATACCCGGCTCATATTGGCCTGGCGGTCGACCGTCACCAACAGAATGGCGCACGGCGTCTCGGCCATGATCTGTCGGGTGGCCTCCACACCATCCATCACCGGCATGATCAGGTCCATCAGGATCAGATCCGGGGTCAGTTCAGCGCAGCGTTGCACGGCCTCCAGGCCATTATTGGCCACCCAGGCCACCTCGTGCGCGGGCTCGAAACTCAGGGCACGACGCAACGCCTCTACTGCCAGGGGCATGTCATTGACGATCGCAATCCTCATGCCCGGGCTCCTCCAATCAGCTCGACCACGGCGTCCAACAGGGCGTCATCGTGGAAACTGGCCTTGGCTAAATAATAGTCGGCACCGGCGTCCAGTCCACGGCGCCGGTCTTCTTCGCGATCCTTGTACGACACCACCATCACCGGCAACGATTGCAGGCGACTGTCACGGCGCAAGAGTGTGACCAATTCAATACCGTCCATACGAGGCATATCAATGTCAGTGATGAGCAGGTCGAAGTCTTCGGACCGCAACGCGTTCCAGCCGTCCATGCCATCGACCGCAACGGCCACTTCATAACCACGATTAAGTAACAATTTGCGTTGCAGCTCGCGCACAGTCAGCGAGTCATCCACCACCAGCACGCGTTTGCGCGGCGCCTCGGTGGCCTGCTGGCTACGCCGGGCGATGCGTTCCAGGCGCCCGGTGTTGAGCAGCTTATCCACCGAACGCAGCATATCTTCAACGTCGACGATCAACACCACCGAGCCGTCGTCCAGCAACGCCCCGGCAGAAATATCCTGGACCTTGCCCAGGCGATCATCCAGCGGCAACACCACCAACGTGCGTTCGCCGATAAAGCGCTCCACCGCAATGCCATACACCGCGTCGCGCTCGCGGATCACCACCACCTTCAGCGTTTCTTCATTGCTCTGCCCCGCCGGGCGCTGCAACAACTGGCTGGCGGCAACCAGGCCGACATGCCGGCCCTCATGCCAGAAGTGCTGGCGGCCTTCCAACTGCACAATGTCATCGGGTGCCAGGTCGCACATGCGTTCGATATGCGCCAGCGGGAAGGCATAGGCCTCTTCGCCGACTTCCACCACCAGGCTGCGCACCACCGACAAGGTCAGCGGCACCTCCAGGTGGAAGCGGCTGCCCTGCCCTGCCGTCTGCTCCAGCACCACGGCGCCGCGCAGCTGGCGGACCATATGCTGCACCGCATCCAGGCCCACGCCACGCCCGGACACTTCGGTGACTTTGTCACGCAGGCTGAAGCCCGGCAGGAACAGGAACGTCAGCAGCTCCTCTTCGCTCAGGCGCAACGCCGTTTCCAGCGGTGACAAGTGCCGGTCGACGATAGTGCCGCGCAGGCGCTCAAGGTCGACACCATTGCCATCGTCGCTCAACTCCAGCACCAGCAAGCCGGCCTGGTGGGAGGCGCGCAGACGAATCAGGCCTTCCGCCGGCTTGCCCGCCAGTATCCGTTGCTCAGGCATTTCGATGCCATGGTCGACGGCATTGCGCAGCAAGTGGGTCAGCGGCGCTTCGAGCTTTTCCAGTACATCACGGTCGACCTGGGTCTTTTCGCCCTCGATCTCCAGGCGCACCTGCTTGCCCAGGCTGCGGCCGAGGTCGCGCACCATGCGCACTTGCCCGGCCAGCACATCGGCAAACGGGCGCATGCGACAGGCCAGCGCGGTGTCGTAAAGCACCTGGGCACGCTGCCCGGCCTGCCAGCCGAACTCATCCAGCTCGGCGGTTTTTTCCGCGAGCAAGGCCTGGGCCTCGCTCAACAGCCGACGGGTATCGGCCAGGGCTTCCTGGGCTTCCAGGTTCAGGTCCAGTGTCTTGAGCTGGCCATCCAGGGTGTCCAGGGCACGTACACCCTGGCTCTGGATACGCTTGAGGCGCTGCATGCTGGCCAGGTAAGGCTTGAGCCGTTGGGTTTCCACCAGGGACTTGCTGGACAAATCCAACAAGCTGTTCAAGCGCTCGGCAGTGACCCGCAACACCCGCTCGCCACCTTCGGTCATGCGCTTGTTCTGGCGCGCCGGTTCGCTGCTGACCGGCGGCGCCGGTTCTGGCTCCGCGGGCAGCTCCTCAACAACAGGCGCCGAGACCGGCGCCGGCTCGGGCGGCGGGGGTGCAACGGTTGGCACCGGCGCCTGGGACGGGTCGAGCAAACGCTCCATCAGCGCGACATAGCCTTCAATGTCTGCCGGCCCCACATCGTTGCCGGGGGTGGCGATACGCATCAGCAGGTCGGTGCCTTGCAGCAGCGCATCGATATGTTCGGGTTGCAGGTACAGGCGGCTTTCCTGGGCACTGACCAGGCAGTCCTCCATCACGTGGGCCACGCTGACCCCGGCGTCCACCCCGACAATCCGCGCCGCGCCCTTGAGCGAGTGCGCCGCACGCATGCAGGCTTCAAGCTGGTCGGCCTGGGTGGGGTTGCGTTCCAGGGCCAGCAGACCCGCGCTCAACACCTGGGTCTGCGCATCGGCTTCCAGGCTGAACAGTTCCAGCAGCGAGGCGTCGCGCATCTGGTCGGGGGTCATGTGAGGCTCCGGGTCACGGCAGACAACAATTGCGCCTCATCCAGCCAGCGCAGGCTGCGGCCTTTCCACTGCAACACACCCTGGGTGTAACGCGCACTGGCCTGGGTGCCCGAGGCCGATGCGGCTTTTAGTGTGCGTTCGTCGATGGCATGGATACCGTCGACTTCATCCACTGGCACTACCACCGGGCCATCCTGCGCGGCGATGATCAACATGCGTGGCATGACGCGTCCGCCCGTGGTGCCGGGGCTGGTGCTGTCCAGGCCAAGCAATTCCACCAGCGACAGGCACGCCACCAGCGCACCGCGCACGTTGGCCACGCCGAGCAAGGCACGGGAGCGTTGGTGCGGCAGGGAGTGAATCGGCTGCAACGGCGCCACTTCCACCAGGCAACGTGTGGCGATACCCAGCCACTCCTCGCCGAGGCGGAACATCAACAGGGAACGAGTGACCACATCCGTGGCCACTTCGGCCTCGGCCTGGGGGCGACGGTCGTCCTGTTGCAGGGCATAACGGTCCAGCAGGCGCGTGGCCGCCGCCGAATACACCGCGCAGTTACGGCAGTGAATGTGCTCCGCCAGCAACGGGCAGGACTTGTCACCGTGGATGCCGATGCGGTTCCAGCAGTCGTCGATGGCTTGGGTGTCGGCCAGGGTCAGGTCCAGGCCTGCGGTATCGAGCGCGTCGGGGCTACTCATCGTTTGGACTCACTGTCAGCTCGCTCGCTACGGGCGGCCCGCGCCTGCAGCCGGCGTGCCCCCGCACTGTCGCCCTGGGACTCGAGCAACGCAGCCAGGTGCATCAAGGCCTGCGGATGCTGGGGTTCCAGGTACAAGGCTTTTCGGTAATACCCCTGGGCTTCCAGGGCGCTACCGGCCACATCGCTGAGCAGCCCGAGCCAGTAGAACACCTGGGCGGCAGGCGGGTGGTTGCTTAAATACTGTTCACACGCCGCACGGGCCTCGGCACTTTTGCCTTCGTTGGCCAGGGTGGCGATCTGGCTGAGCAGGTTACCCGCATCGGTTTGCGCGGTTTTGATCGGCGTCACGGGGGGCGTGACGAGGCTGAACGGTCGCGGCTTGGGCGCAATCGGCGCCGCACTGCGCTGCTGCGGCACCGGCGCGGGCATCGGCACGAACACCGGCTCGGCCTTGACCGGCTCCGCATGCCGGCTGAACGCGAAAGACTGCGGCACGCCAATCGAGCGCATGCCGTGGCGCCCCAGCAGGCTGCCCTCGGCCGGGCCGATAAACAGCACGCCGTCCACATGGGTCAGGCCCTTGAGCACGTCGAACACTTGTTTCTGGGTCGGCTGGTCGAAATAGATCAGCAGGTTGCGGCAGAACACAAAGTCGTAGGTGGGCTCATTGGCCAACAGGGTCGGATCCAGCAAGTTGCCGACTTGCAGGCGCACCTGCTCGCGCACGCGGTCGTCGATGCGATAGCCGTCGGCCTGTTCGGTGAAATGGCGCTCACGAAAGCCAATATCGCCACCGCGAAACGAATTCTTGCCGTACACCCCACGCCGGGCGCGCTCCACCGACAGCGGGCTGACGTCCAGGCCCAGCACCTTGAATTGGTGCGGCGCCATCCCGGCATCCAGCAACGCCATGGCGATCGAATAGGGTTCTTCGCCGGTGGAGCACGGCAGGCTCAAAATGCGCAAGGCGCGCATCTGCTTGATCTCGGCCAGGCGCGCCACCGCGAGCCGGGCCAGGGTGGCAAATGATTCGGGGTAACGAAAGAACCAGGTCTCGGGGACGATCACCGCTTCGATCAGCGCTTGCTGTTCGTCATGGGAGCTTTGCAGGTGCTGCCAGTACTGGTCGGCCGTCTGCGCTTGCAGGGCCTGGCTGCGCTGGCGCACCGCACGGTCGATGATCGCTTCACCCACCGAGGCCACGTCCAGGCCGATGCGTTCCTTGAGGTAGGCCGAAAAGCGCGGGTCGCTGCTCATAGGCTCAGCTCGGCAGAAAACAACAGGGTACGCACGTCGTCGTTCAACAAGTCGTTGACGCCGATCCACTGCATCAAACCCTGGGCATCTTCGCGCACCGGGCCCAGGTACGGCGCCTGCGGGTTATCCAGGCCGTAGGGCTGGAACTCGGCGGGGTCGCAACGCAGGGTGTCAGTGGCTTGTTCCAGAATCAGCCCCAGCCAGCGGGCTTCGAGCCACGGTTGCGGCTGATAGTTGACCAGCACCAGGCGAGTGCTGGTGCGGGCCTGGGCGGCAGCACCGAACGTGAGGGCGCTGAGGTCGATGACCGGCACCAGCACGCCCCGGTGGGCAAAGATTCCCGCCACCCACACCGGCGCATGGGCGATGGGTTTGAGGGGCAGGCGAGGCAATACCTCGGCCACTTCCGTGGCCTTGAGGGCATAGCGCTCCTGGCCGATCCGAAACACCAGGTACAACGCCTTTTTCGCTGCCGGGACGGCGCCGCGTTTAGCCGCGAGGTCGCTCATCAGACTTTGAAACGCGACACGCCGCTGCGCAGACCGACCGCAACCTGGCTCAGTTCATCAATGGCAAAGCTGGCCTGGCGCAGCGACTCCACGGTCTGGCTGCTGGCATCGCCCAACTGCACTAGCGCGTGGTTGATCTGCTCGGCACCGGTGGCCTGGGCCTGCATGCCCTCGTTGACCATCAACACCCGCGGCGCCAGCGCCTGGACCTGGTGGATGATCTGCGACAGCTGTTCGCCCACTTGCTGCACTTCAAACATGCCACGGCGGACTTCTTCGGAGAACTTGTCCATGCCCATCACGCCCGCCGAGACCGCCGACTGGATCTCGCGCACCATTTGTTCAATATCGTAGGTGGCCACGGCGGTCTGGTCAGCCAGGCGGCGCACTTCGGTGGCCACCACGGCAAAGCCGCGCCCGTACTCACCGGCCTTCTCGGCCTCGATGGCCGCGTTGAGCGACAACAGGTTGGTCTGGTCGGCCACCTTCACGATGGTCACCACCACTTGGTTGATGTTGCCGGCCTTCTCGTTGAGGATCGCCAGCTTGGCGTTCACCAGGTCGGCGGCGCCCATCACCGAGTGCATGGTTTCTTCCATGCGGGCCAGGCCTTGCTGGCCGGAACCGGCGGCCACCGAGGCCTGGTCGGCGGCGGTCGACACTTCGGTCATGGTGCGCACCAGGTCCTTGGACGTGGCGGCAATCTCGCGGGACGTGGCACCAATTTCGGTGGTGGTGGCAGCGGTTTCAGTAGCGGTGGCCTGTTGCTGTTTGGAAGTGGCGGCAATCTCGGTGACCGAGGTGGTCACCTGCACCGAGGAGCGCTGGGCCTGGGACACCAGTGCGGTCAGCTCGGTCATCATGTCGTTGAAGCCGGTTTCCACCGCGTTGAACTCGTCTTTGCGCTCCAGGTTCAAGCGCTTGCTCAGATCGCCGTCACGCATGGTGCCGAGGATCGACACGATGCGCTGCATCGGCGCCATGATTGCGCGCATCAGCAGCAGACCGCACAGGCCGGCAGCGAGGACGGCGAACGCCAGCGACACAAACATGCTGACCTTGGCGGCGGCCACAGCGTCATCAATGGCGTTGGTCGCACGGTCAGCGACGTCCTTGTTTTCAGTGATGATGTCATTGAGCTTCATGCGCCCTGCCGTCCAGGCGGGCGTTAGAGTCGTGTTGAATTCCTTGCGCGCAGCGGCGAGGTCATTGCGCTGCAGGCTGTCGAGCACCACGGCCAGGCTCTTGTTGTAGGCCTGGTGCATGGCTTCGAATTTATCGAACTCGGCCTGATCGTCACGCCCGTTGATGGTTTTCTGGTAATTGGCCATCTGCGTCAGGATGCGCGCTTCGTAGGACTTGAAGTCGGCCTTGTCGGCGTCGGTCAGGCCCTTGTCGTCGCGCAGGCCGAGCAATTCCAGGGTTTGCAGGTAGCTGTCCACCCAGGCACTGCGGATCATCGAACTGAGATAAACCCCCGGCACGGCGTCATCGCGCACCGCCTCCTCACTGACCTCGATCTTGAGCAACCGTGAATAGGAGACCACAACCATTAACAGCATGATGGCGATAATGACCGCAAAGCTTGCCAAGATCCGTTGGCGCAAGGTCCAGTTCTTCACAGTAATTCCTCGAAGGGCCGATCAAATGCCGGGGAGTATAGCTGAGCAGAAGCCCTCATTTATCAATGGGTTTTGATGTAGCGATCACAGAAAGCAAATGTGGCAGCGGGCTTGCTCGCGAATGCGGTGGACCAGTCGGTAGATAGATGACTGATAAACCGCATTCGCGAGCAAGCCCGCTCCCACATTTTTGATCGGCGCGAGTCTGGAGTTTACTGATTCAGGCGCACCTGTTTTTCCAGTTCGGTCTTGAGGCCGGGCTCAAGCCTGAGCTGGCGCGCCAATTCGTCGAGGTAGGCCTTTTCCATGAAGTTTTCCTCATCCACCAGCATCACGCTGGCGATGTACATCTCGGCCGCCATTTCCGGGGTGCCCGCCGCTCGCGCCACGTCGGCCGGGTCCAGGGGCTTGTTCAGCTCGGCGTGCAGCCAGCTTTGCAGCTCACGGTCGTTATCCAGCTTGGTGAATTCGCCTTCGATCAGCGCACGTTCACGTTCATCCACATGGCCGTCGGCCTTGGCTGCCGCCACCAGTGCCTTGAGGATCGCCTGGCTGTGCTGCTCAACCTGGGCCGGCGGCAGGCGGTCGAGGGTCTGCGGCTCGCCCTTCGGCGCATTCGCCTGCTGCGCCTGCCAGTTGCCATAGGCCTTGTAGGCAATCACGCCCAGCGCTGCCAGCCCCCCGTAGGTCAGGGCTTTTCCGCCAAACTTGCGGGCTTTTTTATTGCCCAGCAGCAGCCCCATGGCGCCCGCCGCCAGGGCCCCGCCACCGGCGCCGCCGAGCAGGCTGCCCAGCCCGCCACCGCCGAGCAAGCCGCCAAGGGCGCCTTTATCCTCCTGTTTACGCGAGTCCCCGGCCTTGTTCTGCAGCATGTCCTGACCGGATTTGAGCAACTGATCGAGCAATCCACGGGTGTTCATAAGGAGCCTCCAGGCACTTGGGTACGTAGGACTAATAGGCCCCCAGCGTAAAACCAAGTGCCAAAAAGCCCCGATCTAGAGTGCTTCCAGATGTAACGCCACGGCCTTTCGATTAAAACGATATACACTCGAACAAATCTATAAAAATACCCCACTGGTAATTCCAGCATGATGACCTTGCGTCAAATCCGGCACTTTATCGCCGTGGCCGAGACAGGCTCGATCTCCGCCGCCGCGCAGACCGCCTTCATTTCCCAGTCGACCCTGACCCTGGCGATCCAGCAACTGGAGCAGGAAATCGGCGTCAACCTGTTCAACCGCCACGCCAAGGGCATGACCCTGACCCACCAGGGCCACCAGTTCCTGCGCCAGGCGCACTTGATCCTCGCCACCGTCGACAACGCCAAACGCAGCCTGCAACAGAGCACCGACCAGGTAGCCGGGCAGTTGATCATCGGCGTGACCAGCCTGGTGGCCGGCTATTACCTGGCTGACTTGCTCACCCGCTTCCAGCGCGCCTACCCCAATGTGGAAATCCGCGTGATGGAAGACGAGCGCCCGTATATCGAGCATTTGCTGGTCAGCGGCGAAATCGATGTGGGTGTGCTGATCCTCTCCAACCTCGAAGACCGCCACGCCCTGCAGACCGAAGTGCTCACCCACTCGCCCCACCGCCTATGGCTGCCGGCGCAGCACCCACTGCTGGAGCACGACAGCATCAACCTGGCCGACGTCGCCCGCGAGCCGCTGATCCAGCTGAACGTCGACGAAATGGGCCATAACGCCCAGCGCATGTGGGCCGGCGCCGGCCTGCAACCGCGCGTCACGTTGCGTACCGCCTCTACCGAAGCCGTACGAAGCCTGGTGGCGGCAGGGCTCGGCGTGTCGATCCAGCCGGACATGACTTACCGCCCGTGGTCGCTGGAGGGGGACATCATTGAAGCGCGACCGATTGCCGACCTCAGCCAGACCCTCGATGTAGGCTTGGCCTGGCGCCGTGGCACTGCGCGGCCGGCGCTGGTGGACCCGTTCCTGACGGTCGCCCGCGAACAGCCGCACCCACGCAAGCCATCTATTTAATCGAATGCTGCATTCAGTATTTAGTATTTGTTGACCTCGCGCCTGACCTCTAGTCTCTGCTTATCCCATAAGAGAAAGGTCAGGCGCTCGTAAGAGAACGCCCATGGCCATACAAGAAAAGAGATCGCGAAAAATGTCCGGCGCGCCCACCCCGCTGCTCACTGCGTTGCTGATCGACGGCGAACTGGTCCAGGGCCTGGGCTTTGCCGAGCCGATCCTCAACCCGGCCACCGGTGAAGTCCTCACCCAGATCGCCGAAGCCAGCACCGAACAGGTGGAAACCGCGATCCTCGCCGCCCACCGCGCCTTTGCCGGCTGGTCGCGCACCACGCCCCAACAACGTTCGAACATCCTGCTCGGCATCGCCGACGCCATCGAAAAACAAGCCGACTATTTGGCCCGCCTGGAATCCCTGAACTGCGGCAAGCCGTTGCACCTGGCGCGCCAGGATGACCTGAGCGCCACGGTCGACGTGTTCCGTTTTTTCGCCGGCGCCGTGCGCTGCCAGACCGGGCAACTGAGCGGCGAATACCTGCCGGGCTATACCAGCATGGTGCGCCGCGATCCTATCGGGGTGGTGGCGTCGATTGCGCCGTGGAACTACCCGTTGATGATGGCCGCATGGAAGATCGCGCCGGCCCTGGCCGCCGGCAATACCCTGGTGTTCAAGCCGTCGGAACATACGCCGCTGTCGATCCTGGCCCTGGCCCCCGCGCTTAAAGAGCTGTTGCCACGCGGCGTGATCAACATTCTGTGTGGCGGCGGCGAAGGCGTCGGCAGCCATCTGGTGAGCCACGCCAAAGTGCGCATGGTCTCGCTGACCGGCGATATCGTCACCGGGCAAAAGATCCTGCAAGCCGCGTCGAAAACCCTTAAACGCACGCACCTGGAACTGGGCGGCAAGGCCCCGGTGATCGTGTGTAACGACGCCGACCTGCAAGCCGTGGTCGAGGGCGTGCGCGCCTACGGTTATTACAACGCCGGCCAGGACTGCACCGCCGCGTGCCGCATCTACGCCCAGGCGGGTATCCACGACAAGTTGGTCGCCGAACTCGGCGCCGCCGTGAGCAGCCTGCGCTTTGCCGGCAAACGCGACGCCGACAACGAACTGGGCCCGCTGATCAGCACACGCCAGCGCGACCGCGTGGCCAGTTTTGTCGAACGCGCCCTCGGCCAGCCGCATATCGAACGCATCACCGGCGCCGCCGTGCATTCGGGCGCGGGCTTCTATTACCAGCCGACCCTGCTGGCCGGGTGCAAGCAGAACGATGAAATCGTGCAGCGCGAAGTGTTCGGCCCGGTGGTCACCGTGACCCGCTTCGACGAGCTGGAACAAGCCGTGGACTGGGCCAACGACTCCGAATACGGCCTGGCCTCGTCGGTGTGGACCCAGAACCTGGACAAGGCCATGCAAGTGGCCGCACGCCTGCAATACGGCTGCACCTGGATCAACAGCCATTTCATGCTGGTCAGCGAAATGCCCCACGGCGGCTTGAAGCGCTCGGGGTACGGGAAAGATCTGTCCAGCGATTCGCTACAGGACTACAGCGTGGTGCGGCACATCATGGCCCGCCACGGCCAGCATCTTTAAAACAACAACTAAGCTCATGCGTCACGGCTTCACACACTGCCCCGACCATAATTAAAGAAGAGGGAATCCCCATGTCTGCGCACAAGACCGCACTGCTCAGTGCCCTGACCACCGCGCTGCTGGCCAGCGCCAGCCTCCAGGCCGCCGAACCGCTCAAGGCGGTCGGCGCTGGCGAAGGCCAACTGGATATCGTCGCCTGGCCCGGCTACATCGAACGTGGCGACAGCGACAAGGCCTACGACTGGGTCACCGGGTTCGAGAAGGAAACCGGCTGCAAGGTCAATGTGAAAACCGCCGCCACCTCTGACGAAATGGTCAGCCTGATGGCCAAGGGCGGTTATGACCTGGTCACCGCTTCGGGCGACGCGTCGTTGCGCTTGATCGGTGGCAAGCGTGTGCAGCCGATCAACACGGCGCTGATTCCCAACTGGAAGAACATCGACCCGCGCCTCAAGGATGCACCGTGGTACGTGGTCGGCCAGCAGACCTACGGCACCCCGTACCAGTGGGGCCCGAACGTGTTGATGTACAACACCAACGTGTTCAAGACCGCGCCCACCAGCTGGAATGTGATTTTCGACGCGCAGAACCTGCCGGACGGCAAGCCGAACAAAGGTCGCGTGCAGGCCTATGACGGCCCGATCTACATCGCCGATGCGGCGCTCTACCTCAAGAGCACCAAGCCGGAGCTGGGTATCCAGAACCCCTATGAACTGACCGAAACCCAGTACAAGGCCGTGCTTGAACTGCTGCGTGCCCAGCAGCCGTTGATCCACCGCTACTGGCACGACACCACCGTGCAAATGAGCGACTTCAAAAATGAAGGCGTGGTGGCCTCCAGCGCCTGGCCGTACCAGGTCAACGGCCTGGTCAACGAGAAGCAGCCGATTGCCTCGACCATTCCGAAGGAAGGCGCCACCGGCTGGGCGGACACCACCATGCTGCACACCGACGCCAAGCACCCGAACTGCGCCTACAAGTGGATGGACTGGTCGCTGCAGCCGAAGGTCCAGGGTGACGTCGCCGCCTGGTTCGGCTCGTTGCCGGCGGTACCGGCGGCCTGCAAGGAAAGCGAACTGCTGGGCGCCGAAGGCTGCAAAACCAACGGTTTCGACCAGTTCGACAAGATCGCTTTCTGGAAAACCCCGCAGGCTGAAGGCGGCAAGTTCGTGCCGTACAGCCGCTGGACCCAGGATTACATCGCGATCATGGGCGGCCGCTAGCTCCTGGCTCCCCTGTGGAAGCTGGCTTCTGTGGGAGCTGGCTTGCCTGCGATGGCATCACCTCGGTGTAACAGACACACCGAGGCGCCTGCATCGCGGGCAAGCCCGGCTCCCACAGAAAAGCACCCATATTTGAGTTGCGATTACAGATTTTGTTTTTTCAGAAGTCCAGGCCGGGCCGCTGCGACGACCCGCGCCTTTTTGGAGCACCGCACCATGACGCTTGCAGTCCAATTCACCCACGTTTCCCGTCAGTTCGGCGAAGTGAAAGCCGTTGACCGGGTTTCCATCGATATCCAGGACGGCGAGTTCTTTTCCATGCTCGGCCCTTCCGGCTCCGGCAAGACCACTTGCCTGCGCCTGATTGCCGGTTTCGAGCAACCGAGCGCAGGCTCGATCCGTATTCATGGCGAGGAAGCCGCGGGCTTGCCGCCGTACCAGCGTGACGTGAACACCGTGTTCCAGGATTACGCGCTGTTCCCCCACATGAACGTGCGCGACAACGTGGCCTACGGCCTCAAGGTCAAGGGCATCGGCAAGACCGAACGCCTGAACCGCGCCGAAGAAGCCCTCGGCATGGTCGCCCTCGGTGGCTACGGCGACCGCAAGCCGGTGCAACTGTCTGGTGGCCAACGCCAACGGGTCGCCCTGGCCCGCGCCCTGGTCAATCGTCCACGGGTGTTGCTGCTGGATGAGCCGCTGGGCGCCCTCGACCTCAAGCTGCGCGAACAAATGCAAAGCGAGCTGAAAAAGCTGCAGCGCCAGCTCGGTATCACCTTTATTTTCGTGACCCACGACCAGACCGAAGCGCTGTCGATGTCCGACCGCGTGGCGGTGTTCAACAAGGGCCGCATCGAGCAGGTCGACACCCCGCGCAACCTGTACATGAAGCCCGCCACCGCGTTTGTGGCCGAGTTCGTCGGCACCTCCAACGTGATTCGCGGCGAACTGGCTCAACGCCTCAGTGGCAGCGCGCAAGCGTTCTCGATCCGCCCCGAGCACGTGCGTTTTGCCGAAGGCGCGCTGGGTGCCGGCGAAGTGGAAGTCAGCGGCCTGCTGCATGACATCCAGTACCAAGGCAGCGCCACCCGCTATGAACTCAAGCTGGAAAACGGCCAGGCGCTGAACATCAGCCAGGCCAACAACCAGTGGCTGGACACCAGCAGCGGCTACCAGGTGGGCCAGTCCATCACTGCACGCTGGGCACGGGAAGCAATGACGACCCTGACCGACAGCGCAGGTGAGGTGTGACATGAGCCTGGCCCTTTCCCAACCGCCGATGCGCAGGTTTTCCAACCTGCTGTACCGCAAGCCCAACCTGTACCTGGCGATGTTGCTGGTGCCGCCGCTGATCTGGTTCGGCGCCATTTACCTGGGCTCGTTGCTGACCCTGCTGTGGCAAGGTTTCTACACCTTCGACGACTTCACCATGGCGGTCACGCCGGACCTGACCCTGGCCAACTTCGCCGCGCTGTTCCAGCCGTCGAACTTCGACATCATCGTGCGCACCTTGAGCATGGCGATCGTTGTATCGATCGCCAGCGCCGTGGTCGCCTTCCCGATCGCCTACTACATGGCGCGCTACACCACGGGCAAGACCAAGGCGTTTTTCTACATCGCGGTGATGATGCCGATGTGGGCCAGCTACATCGTCAAGGCCTATGCCTGGACCTTGCTGCTGGCCAAAGGCGGTGTGGCGCAGTGGTTCGTGCAGCACCTGGGCCTGGAGCCGGTGTTGCAGTTCGTGCTGGGCATTCCGGGTGTGGGCGGCAGCACCTTGAGCACTTCGCACCTGGGGCGGTTCATGGTGTTCGTCTACATCTGGTTGCCGTTTATGATCTTGCCGATCCAGGCCTCCCTGGAGCGCCTGCCACCCTCCTTGCTGCAGGCTTCGGCCGACCTGGGCGCCAAGCCGCGTCAAACCTTCATGCAGGTGATTCTGCCGCTGTCGGTGCCGGGAATTGCGGCCGGTTCGATCTTCACCTTCTCGCTGACCTTGGGCGACTTCATCGTGCCGCAGCTGGTGGGCCCGCCCGGCTATTTCGTCGGTGGCATGGTGTACGCCCAGCAAGGCGCCATCGGCAACATGCCCATGGCCGCAGCGTTCACCCTGGTGCCCATCGTGCTGATCGCGGTTTACCTCTCCATCGTCAAACGCCTGGGGGCCTTCGATGCACTCTGAGAAATCATCATTAGGCCTGAAGATCGCAGCCTGGGGCGGCTTGGTGTTCTTGCACTTCCCGATCCTGATCATCTTCCTCTACGCCTTCAACACCGAAGAAGCCGCGTTCAGCTTTCCGCCCCAGGGCTTCACCCTGAAGTGGTTCAGCGTGGCCTTTGCCCGGCCGGACGTGCTGGACGCGATCAAGTTGTCGCTGCAGATCGCGGCGATTGCCACGCTGATCGCCATGGTGCTCGGTACCCTGGCCTCAGCGGCGCTGTATCGCCGTGAGTTCTTCGGCAAACAAGGCGTGTCGTTGATGCTGATCCTGCCGATTGCATTGCCGGGGATCATCACCGGTATCGCACTGCTGGCAACGTTCAAGACGCTGGGCATCGAGCCCGGGATGTTCACCATCATCGTCGGCCACGCGACCTTCTGCGTGGTGATCGTCTACAACAACGTGATCGCGCGTTTGCGCCGCACCTCCCACAGCCTGATCGAAGCCTCGATGGACCTGGGCGCCGACGGCTGGCAGACCTTCCGCTACATCATCATGCCCAACCTGGGCTCGGCACTGCTGGCCGGCGGCATGCTCGCCTTTGCGCTGTCGTTCGACGAAATCATCGTCACCACCTTCACCGCCGGCCACGAGCGCACCTTGCCGCTGTGGCTGCTCAACCAGCTGAGCCGCCCACGGGATGTGCCGGTGACCAACGTGGTGGCGATGCTGGTGATGCTGGTCACGATGTTCCCGATTCTCGGTGCCTATTACCTGACACGCGGTGGTGAAAGCGTGGCGGGGAGTGGCGGTAAATAACGGACAACACATAGCCACTGTTGAAACACGGTCATTGTAGGAGCCGGCTTGCCGGCGATCGCGGTGGGTCAATTGAAACCGCCATCGCTGGCAAGCCAGCTCCTACAGGTGAACCGGTTTCTTCAGGGAATTTTGAGGAGGATTGAACCATGCAAACCAAATTACTGATCAACGGCCACCTGGTCGCAGGCGAAGGCCCGGCCCAAGCCGTCTTCAACCCGGCACTCGGCCGTGTGCTGGTAGAAATCAACGAAGCCAGCGAAGCCCAGGTCGACGCCGCCGTGCGTGCTGCCGATGCGGCGTTTGAAAGCTGGTCGCAAACCGCGCCCAAGGACCGTTCGCTGTTGCTGCTGAAACTGGCGGACGTGATCGAAGCCCACGGCGAAGAGCTGGCCAAGCTGGAGTCGGACAACTGCGGCAAGCCCTACAGCGCCGCGCTGAACGATGAGATCCCGGCAATTGCCGACGTGTTCCGCTTCTTCGCCGGTGCCAGCCGTTGCATGAGTGGCTCGGCCGGTGGGGAATACCTGCCGGGGCACACCTCGATGATCCGCCGCGACCCGGTGGGCGTGATCGCCTCCATCGCGCCGTGGAACTACCCCCTGATGATGGTCGCCTGGAAAATCGCCCCCGCCCTCGCAGCCGGTAATACCGTGGTGCTCAAACCGTCGGAACAAACCCCGCTGACTGCGCTGCGCATGGTCGAGTTGGCCGCTGAAATCTTCCCGGCCGGCGTCCTCAACCTGGTGTTCGGCCGTGGGCCAACCGTGGGCAGCCCGCTGGTGAACCACCCGAAAGTGCGCATGGTGTCGCTGACCGGCTCCATTGCCACCGGTGCGAACATCATCTCCAGCACCGCCGACAGCGTGAAGCGCATGCACATGGAACTGGGCGGCAAGGCGCCGGTGATCATCTTCAACGACGCGGACATCGACGCTGCCGTGGAAGGTATTCGCACCTTCGGTTTCTACAACGCCGGCCAGGATTGCACCGCGGCGTGCCGCATCTATGCCCAAGCCGATATCTACGACGCGTTTGTCGAGAAGCTTGGCGCAGCGGTCGCCAGCATCCAGTACGGCTTGCAGGATGATCCGGCCTCCGAGTTGGGCCCGCTGATCACCGCGCAACACCGCGACCGCGTGGCCGGTTTTGTCGAGCGCGCGGTGGCGCAACCGCACATTCGCCTGGTCACCGGGGGCAAGGCGGTGGAAGGCAATGGCTTCTTCTTTGAACCCACTGTATTGGCCGATGCGCAGCAGGACGACGAAATCGTACGTCGCGAGGTGTTCGGGCCAGTGGTGTCGGTCACCAAGTTCAATGACGAAGCACAGGTGCTCGGCTGGGCCAACGATTCGGACTACGGTTTGGCGTCGTCCGTCTGGACCGCCGATGTCGGCCGTGCCCACCGCTTGGCCGCACGCCTGCAATACGGCTGCACGTGGGTGAACACCCACTTCATGCTCGTCAGCGAAATGCCTCACGGCGGTCAGAAACTGTCGGGCTATGGCAAGGACATGTCCATGTACGGGCTGGAGGACTACACCACCGTTCGCCATGTGATGTTCAAGCACTGACCCGCAAAACGCCCTTGTAGGAGCCCGGCTTGCCGGCGATGAGGCCCTTGAGCCTTGTGGTGTTCTTGCGAATGCCATCGCCGGCAAGCCGGGCTCCTACGGGCTCACATAACAATAAAATTCAGGTTCTTCCCCATGGATATCACCCGCCGCGACTTCCTCAACGGCGTCGCCATTACCGTTGCCGCCGGCATGACCCCGCTGCAACTCTTGCAAGCCGCGCCCGATGGACGCTACTACCCTCCCGCCCTTACCGGCCTGCGCGGCAGCCATGTCGGCTCGTTCGAGGTGGCGCACCAGATGGGCTGGGAAAAGAAGGTGTTCGATACCGAGAAACTGCCGATCACCGAGGACTATGACCTGGTGGTGGTCGGCGGCGGCTTGAGCGGTTTGTCGGCGGCGTGGTTCTACCGCGAGAAGCACCCCAAGGCGAAGATCCTGATCCTGGAAAACCACGACGACTTCGGCGGCCACGCCAAGCGCAATGAATTCCAGGCCGGTGGTCGCATGATCATCGGCTACGGCGGCAGCGAGGCGTTCCAGTCGCCGAACCATCTGTACAGCAAGCAAGTGAATGGCCTGCTGAAAAAACTCGGGGTGAACATCAAGCGCTTTGAAACCGCCTTCGACCGCCAATTCTATCCGGGCCTGGGGCTGTCGCGCGGGGTGTTCTTCGACAAGGAAAACTTCGGCGAAGACAAGCTGGTGACCGGCGACCCCACGCCGATGGTGGCCGACGATATCGCGCCAGACCAACTGAACGCGCGCGCCCTCCGCGACTTCATCAATGACTTCCCATTGCCACAGGCCGATCGCCAGGCCTTGATCGAGCTGCACACGGCGCCCAAGGACTACCTGCCGGGCAAGACCGCCGAGGAAAAGGCCAGCTACCTCGCGGCCACCAGCTACCGGGATTTCCTGCTGAAAAACGTGGGCTTGTCGGAAGGTGCGGTGAAGTACTTCCAGAGCCGTACCAACGACTTCATGGCCCTGAGCATTGATGCCGTGGCGTCGGCTGACGCCTACAACGTGGGCTTCCCAGGCTTTGGCGGGATGAACCTGGCGCCGATCAGCGAAGAAGCCGCTGCGGAAATGGAAGAACCCTACATCTATCACTTCCCGGATGGCAATGCGTCGGTGGCGCGCTTGCTGGTGCGCAGCCTGATCCCAGGCGTGGCGCCGGGGCACACCATGGACGATATCGTGCTGGCGGCCTTTGACTACGCCAAGCTGGACCAGCCCAAGGCCTCCGTGCGGTTGCGCTTGAACAGCACCGCCGTCAGCGTGCGCAACGTCGGCGACGGCGTGCATATCGGCTACAGCCGTGGTGGACAACTCGCACAGGTGCGCGGCAAACGCTGCATCCTGGCCTGCTACAACATGATGATCCCCTACCTGCTCAAGGACTTGCCGGCGCCCCAGGCCCACGCTCTGAGCCAGAACGTGAAATACCCGCTGGTGTACACCAAGGTGGTGATCCGCAACTGGCAGTCGTTCCAGAAACTGGGGGTGCATGAGATTTATGCAGCGACCCAGCCCTACAGCCGGATCAAGCTGGATTACCCGGTGAGCATGGGCGGCTACGACCACCCCCGCGACCCGACGCAGCCAATCGGTTTACACATGGTCTACGTGCCCACCAGCCCCAACAGCGGCATGAACGCCCGCGACCAGGCCCGCGCCGGGCGGGGCAAGTTATATGGGCAGACCTTCGAGCAACTGGAAGCACAGCTGCGCGACCAGTTGCAGCGCATGCTGGGCCCGGGCGGTTTCAACCATGAGCGCGATATTCTGGCGATCACTGTCAACCGCTGGTCACACGGTTATGCGAGCTTCTCCAACAGTTTGTATGACGATGCGGATCAGACCGAAGCGTGGATGAAACTGGCGAAAAAACCGCTGGGGCATGTGAGCATCGCCAACTCGGATGCCGCATGGAGCGCGTATGCCCATGCGGCGATTGATGAGGCTTACCGGGCAGTCGGCGAAATCGCCTAACCCTTGTAGGAGCCGGCTTGCCGGCGATGGCGACCTTGAATGTTGCGCTGACGTCAAGGGCCTCATCGCCGGCAAGCCGGCTCCTACAGTGGAATTGTGTCAGTTGGAAATGTCTTGTCGCACTTGCAACGCCATCGTCCCGCCATCAATCATTTTTCCTACGTCACCGAACCGCTTAAGCTATCCGGCGTCTGTTTATTGTTCGTTGCGTTTGGTCGAAGGCATGTCCGAACCGTAATTTCTGATCCAGTACGTGCCAGGAACGGCGCAGGATTTGCTCACGACAGGTTGTCTCTATGCACCGCAGGAATTTGCTCAAAGCGTCCATGGCCATTGCGGCTTACACCGGTTTATCGGCCAGCGGCCTGCTCGCTGCGCAAGCCTGGGCCGGCAACCGCGCCGCCGACGGCAAGGCCATCGCTTTCGATTTTGAATCGCTCAAGGCCCAGGCCAAGCAATTGGCCGGCACGCCTTACAAAGACACCAAACAGGTGCTGCCGCCGACCCTGGCGACCATGACCCCGCAGAATTTCAACGCCATCGGCTACGACGGCAAGCACTCGCTGTGGAAGGAATTGAACGGCCAACTGGACGTGCAGTTCTTCCACGTCGGCATGGGTTTCAAGACGCCGGTGCGCATGCACAGCGTCGACCCCAAGACCCGTGAAGCCCGCGAGGTGCATTTCCGCCCGTCGCTGTTCAACTATGAAAAAACCACCGTCGACACCAAGCAACTGACGGGCGACCTGGGTTTCTCCGGCTTCAAGCTGTTCAAGGCGCCTGAGCTGGACCGCCATGACGTGCTGTCGTTTCTGGGCGCCAGCTACTTCCGTGCCGTGGATTCCACCGGCCAGTACGGCCTTTCTGCCCGTGGCCTGGCCATCGATACCTACGCGAAAAAACGCGAGGAATTCCCTGACTTCACGCAGTTCTGGTTCGAAACCCCGGACAAGGACGCGACCCGCTTTGTGGTCTACGCCTTGCTCGACTCGCCAAGCGCCACCGGTGCCTACCGCTTCGACATCGACTGCCAGGCCAACCAGGTGGTGATGGCCATCGACGCGCACATCAATGCGCGTACCGCCATCGAACAACTGGGCATCGCGCCGATGACCAGCATGTTCAGCTGTGGCACCCATGAACGCCGCATGTGCGACACCATCCACCCGCAGATCCACGATTCCGACCGCTTGGCCATGTGGCGCGGCAACGGCGAGTGGATCTGCCGCCCGCTCAACAACCCGGCCAAGCTGCAATTCAACGCCTTTGCCGACAAAGACCCGAAAGGCTTTGGCCTGGTGCAGACCGACCATGAGTTCGCCAGCTACCAGGACACCGTGGACTGGTACAGCAAGCGTCCAAGCCTGTGGGTAGAACCAACGACGGCGTGGGGCGAAGGCTCGATCGACCTGCTGGAAATCCCGACTACCGGCGAAACCCTGGACAACATCGTGGCCTTCTGGACCCCGAAAACGCCGGTGGCTGCCGGTGACTCGCTGAACTACGGCTACAAGCTGTACTGGAGCGCCCTGCCGCCTGTGAGCACGCCGCTGGCACAGGTCGATGCAACCCGTTCCGGCATGGGTGGCTTTACCGAAGGTTGGGCACCGGGCGAACACTACCCTGAGGTGTGGGCACGTCGCTTTGCCGTGGACTTCAAGGGGGGCGGCCTCGACCGCCTGCCGGCCGGCACCGGGATTGAGCCGGTAGTGACCTGCTCCCACGGCCAGGTGAAGGATTTCAGCGTGCTGGTGCTCGACAACATCAAGGGCTACCGCATCCTGTTCGACTGGTACCCGACCAGCGACAGCGTGGAACCGGTGGAACTGCGGCTGTTCATCCGCACCCAGGACCGCACCTTGAGCGAGACCTGGTTGTATCAATACTTCCCGCCAGCGCCAGAGGCGCGTAAATACACCTGATACCCCCTTGTAGGAGCTGGCTTGCCAGCGATGCAGACACCTCGGTTTCTCGGCTGTACCGAGGCGATGCTATCGCGGGCAAGCCCGCTCCCACAGTGATGCCCCTTCATCTAGAACCGCGAAACACTCTTCATCGCCCCAATCAAATAGCGCATCGCCACCTGATCGTTTTCGGTCAACGCCCGGTACTGCGCCAGCAATTCAGCTTCATCGGAACTCAGCCTTCGCCCCCACAACGACAACCTGCGACCCACATAAGCCGCCACCGCACCCGCTACACCATAGGACTTGGCCATGGACCGTTACTCCTGATATCGATCAAATACTGTCGGTGCCCATCACCCGCCTCCCGCAAAGCGCAATGCCTGCGTGAACAAACCGACTGACTCCCTGGGCCAGAAATCAGACTTACCCTAAGCGTAGAAACTATCTCGCCAGACGTGGGATTTTTTTAGAGTATTAACTTAAAAAAATTCAGCGGTAACAAAGACCTACAGCCCTTTCTCACGCAATGGCCGATACAGGTGAATGTCGTGGGGTTCCTGTGCAAACAGTCCGGGGTCGGGGTGTTGCAGCCTCTGGCAGCCATGACGCAGGTAAAAGTCCACGGTATTGCGCGACTCCGTAGCCGATACATACAGGCCATCGATGCCAGCCTTTCGCCCCTGCTCACACGCCAGGGCAAACAACCGCCCTCCCAGCCCGCGCCCTCGCGCCCGATGGCTGACGTGCAGGAACTTCAACTGCTGCAGGAGCAAGCCCCGGTTGTGGATGGGGCGATTGTCCACCACCACTGCAGCCACCAGGATGGGCCCGTCGAACACACCCCATAACCACCCGCCCCGCTCAAGGCAGGCGAGCAGTGCAATGGCGTCCTGTTCAGCCTCGCCTTCGGGCCAGCCGCGCATGTCGTGGAAGTCGGGGTACAGCACCAGCTCGCCGTCCTCGACGCGGTAGCACTCGTGTACAAGTTCCGTGCGGTCGATGGTGGCCAGCAAAGGGATATCGTTTTTAGTTAACGCTCGTTCGACCGACATGGTGGCCTCCTGCTTTTGAGCGCCAAGCATCGGGGTTGCGTGAACCGCGGGCAAGAAAAAACCCACCGGGCCAGGGTGGGTTTGTATTAAGCGACTGTAGGATCAATCCCTGAGATCGGACTCGTGAATCGGCTGGTCGCGATGGGTCGCCCGTTGGTACTGCGCTGGCCAGATGGCCTTGCGCCCGCCCAGGTCGTCGTCGGCATGCAGCGGCCAGTACGGGTCGCGCAGCAGTTCACGAGCCAGGAAAATGATATCGGCCTGGCACGTGCGCAGGATGTGCTCGGCCTGGGCCGGCTCGGTGATCATGCCGACGGTACCGGTGGCCATGCCGGACTCCTTGCGCACACGCTCGGCAAAGCGCGTCTGGTAGCCGGGGCCGGTGGGGATCTCGGCGTTGGCGGCGGTGCCACCGGAGGACACGTCGATCAGGTCTACGCCCAAGTCCTTCAGGCGGCGTGCCAGCTCCACCGTTTCGTCGGGGTTCCAGCCGTCTTCCACCCAGTCGGTGGCCGATACGCGCACGAACAACGGCAGCTCCTGGGGCCAGACGTCGCGCACGGCCTTCGTCACTTCCAGCACCAGGCGGATGCGGTTTTCAAAGGAGCCGCCATATTGATCCTGGCGCTGGTTACTGATGGGCGAGAGGAATTGATGCAACAGGTAACCGTGGGCCGCGTGGATCTCCACCACTTCGAAACCCGCCGTGAGTGCGCGTTTGGCGGCGGCGACAAAGTCGGCGATAACCTGCTGGATCTGCGCGTCATCGAGTGGCTTGGGTTGCGTGTGGTTGGGGTCAAAGGCAATCGGTGACGGCCCCACCGGCACCCAGCCACCGTCTTCGGGTTTGACGCTGCCATGCTTGCCGATCCAGGGCCGATGGGTGCTGGCCTTGCGCCCGGCGTGGGCAAGTTGAATACCTGCGACCGCCCCCTGGGCCGCAATAAACCGGGTGATGCGTTGCAGCGGTTCGATCTGTGCGTCGTTCCACAGGCCCAGGTCCTGGGCGGTGATGCGGCCATCGGCGGTCACGGCGGTGGCTTCGGTGAAAATCAGCCCGGCGCCCCCCACCGCGCGACTGCCCAGGTGGACCAGATGCCAGTCATTGGCCAGGCCATCATCCGCAGAGTACTGGCACATCGGCGAGACGGCGATGCGGTTAAGCAGGGTCAATTGACGGAGGGTATAGGGTTCGAGCAGCTGACTCATGGCGCACCTCTTCTGGGTTCTATGGGCACTCAACGGTGCTTAGAGCCTAGTCGACAACGCGCGATTGCACAGGGTTCAGAATGGAACACGGGAGCCGATTGCCGGCTCCCGTCTTGCAGCCGCTTACATTTCGACCTGGGTGCCCAGCTCGATCACGCGGTTGACCGGTAGCTTGAAGAAACGCAGGTTGCCGTTGGCGTTCTTCAACATGAACGCGAACAACGCCTCGCGCCAGCGCGCCATGCCCTTGATCCGGGAGGCGATGACGGTCTCACGGCTAAGGAAGTAGGTGGTGCGCATCGGGCTGAAGTCCAGATCGTCCAGATGGCACAGCTTCAGGGCTTCGGGCACGTCCGGCTCGTCGGCAAAACCAAAGTGCAGGATCACCCGGAAGAAGCCTTCGCCGTAGGCATCCACTTCGAAGCGACGCGAGGTGGGCACCCGTGGAATGTCTTCGTAGACCACCGTCAGCATCACCACCTGCTCATGCAACACCTGGTTATGCAGCAGGTTGTGCAACAGCGCGTGGGGCACCGCGTCAGGCCGCGCGGTGAGGAACACGGCGGTGCCCTGCACACGGTGCGGCGGCTGCACGCGGATACTGCCAATAAAGATCGGTAGCGGCAGGCCGCCTTCGTCGAGGCGATCCACCAGCAATTGCTTGCCGCGCTTCCAGGTGGTCATCAGCACGAACAACACGATCCCCGCCAATACCGGGAAGGCACCGCCCTGGATGATTTTCGGCACGTTGGCCGCAAAGTACAGGCCGTCGACCAACAGGCAGCAGACCAGTACCGGCACTGCCAGGATCGGCGGCCATTTCCACAGCAGCAACATCACCGCCGACACCAGGATAGTGGTCATCAGCATGGTGCCGGTCACCGCCACACCGTAGGCCGAGGCCAGGGCGTTAGAGGACTCGAAGCCCAGCACCAGCAGGATCACGCCGACCATCAACGACCAGTTCACCGCACCGATATAGATCTGGCCCTGCTCGGCGCTGGAGGTGTGCTGAATGTGCATGCGCGGGATGTAGCCCAACTGGATCGCCTGGCGCGTCAACGAGAACGCACCGGAAATCACCGCTTGGGACGCAATCACGGTCGCCAGGGTGGACAGCACCACCAGCGGGATCAACGCCCAGCTCGGCGCCAGCAGGTAGAACGGGTTGCGCGCCGCTTCCGGATCACCCAGCAGCATGGCGCCCTGGCCGAAATAGTTCAGCACCAGCGCCGGCAGCACCAGCATGAACCAGGCGCGGGCGATGGGCTTGCGGCCAAAGTGGCCCATGTCGGCGTACAACGCCTCGGCCCCGGTCAATGCCAGGACCACGGCGCCGAGAATGGCCACGCCAATCCCCGGGTGGGCCTGGAAGAAACGCACGCCCCACAGCGGATTCAACGCGCTGAGCACTTCAGGGTGCAGCGTGATGCCATACACCCCCAGGCCGCCCAGCACCAGGAACCAGGTGACCATCACCGGCCCGAACAGCTTGCCGATGCGGTCGGTGCCGTGTTTCTGGATCAGGAACAACGCCACCAGCACGATCAACGCGATGGGCACGACCCATTTTTCAAGGCCGTCGAACGCCAACTCCAGGCCTTCGATAGCCGACAACACGGAAATGGCCGGGGTGATCATGCTGTCGCCGTAGAACAGCGCCGCACCGCACAACCCACACACCACCAGGAAACTGCGCAGTTTCTTGCGCTCCCCTGCCGCCCGACGCGCCAGTGCCGTCAGGGCCATGATGCCGCCCTCGCCCTGGTTGTCGGCGCGCAGCACGAACAGCATGTACTTGATCGACACGACCCAGATCAGCGACCAGAAGATCAGCGCCAGGATCCCCAGCACCCCATCATGGTTGACCTGAACCCCGTAACCGCCAGTGAACACTTCTTTTAGGGTATAGAGCGGGCTGGTACCGATATCGCCGTAAACCACCCCGACCGCCGCCACCAGCATGCCAATCGGCTTTGCGTTGGAATGCTCGGCACCTGCTGCCTGACTACTTGCCTGACCCATCAACCACTCCTGCCCTTTGACCTGAGGTCTTTTATAAACAGCGCGTCTAAGCTGACCCTAGCATGCGCTGTTTTACTTCTCGTAACAGACGTTTTATTGACCTCGGGGTTTTACCCGTGTGCAACGGCGCGAAGCATAGCGCAGCACTCGTCGTATTTCCCTGCATAAAGCTGGTCAAGTGCGTTGCCCGTCGCTAGAATTGCGCACTTTTTGATCAGAGGCGCACCAAGCGCCCGTCTACCGCCTTGTCGTGCCCGACTGGCGGCGTCATTCAATACCGAGGTTAGACATGTCCACCACTCCCGCGACGGCCAATCCCAAGGTCGGCTTTGTATCCCTGGGCTGCCCCAAGGCCCTGGTCGATTCCGAACGCATCCTTACGCAATTGCGTATGGAAGGCTACGACGTCGTGTCCACCTACCAGGACGCGGACGTGGTGGTGGTCAACACCTGCGGCTTCATTGACTCGGCCAAGGCTGAGTCCCTGGAAGTGATCGGCGAAGCGATCAAGGAAAACGGCAAGGTCATCGTGACCGGTTGCATGGGTGTGGAAGAAGGCAATATCCGCAACGTGCACCCAAGCGTGCTGGCCGTGACCGGCCCGCAGCAGTACGAGCAGGTGGTCAACGCCGTGCACGAAGTGGTGCCACCGCGCCAGGATCACAACCCGCTGATCGACCTGGTGCCGCCGCAAGGCATCAAGCTGACCCCGCGTCACTACGCGTACTTGAAGATTTCCGAAGGCTGCAACCACAGCTGCAGCTTCTGCATCATCCCGTCGATGCGCGGCAAGCTGGTCAGCCGCCCGGTGGGTGACGTGCTGGACGAGGCCCAGCGCCTAGTCAAATCCGGTGTGAAAGAGCTGCTGGTGATCTCCCAGGACACCAGCGCCTACGGCGTTGACGTGAAATACCGCACCGGTTTCTGGAACGGCGCGCCGGTGAAAACCCGCATGACCGAGCTGTGCGAAGCCTTGAGCAGCCTGGGCGTGTGGGTGCGCCTGCACTACGTGTACCCGTACCCGCACGTGGACGAGCTGATCCCGCTGATGGCTGCCGGCAAGATCCTGCCGTACCTGGACATCCCGTTCCAGCACGCCAGCCCGAAAGTCCTGAAAGCCATGAAACGCCCGGCCTTTGAAGACAAGACCCTGGCGCGCATCAAGAACTGGCGCGAGATCTGCCCGGAGCTGATCATCCGTTCCACCTTCATCGTCGGCTTCCCTGGCGAAACCGAAGAAGACTTCCAGTACCTGCTGGACTGGCTGACTGAAGCCCAACTGGACCGCGTCGGCTGCTTCCAGTACTCGCCGGTAGAAGGCGCCCCCGCCAACCTGCTGGACCTGGCCGTGGTGCCGGATGACGTCAAGCAAGACCGTTGGGAGCGTTTCATGGCGCACCAACAAGCGATCAGCTCGGCGCGCCTGCAACTGCGCATCGGCAAGGAAATCGAAGTGCTGATCGACGAAGTCGACGAGCAAGGCGCCGTTGGCCGTTGCTTCTTCGACGCGCCGGAAATCGACGGTAACGTGTTCATCGACGATGCCAGCGGTTTGAAGCCAGGTGACAAGGTGTGGTGCACCGTGACCGACGCCGACGAGTACGACTTGTGGGCTGAAAAGCGCGACTGAATCGCGCCTGCGTAATAATTTGAAAAAGCCCCGCCTCTGGACAAGATGCGGGGCTTTTTTCGGTCTATCGTTTGCCCATCGGCGCCATTCATCGGCAAGGGGCAGCGGGCATGCGTCAGCGTTCGGTCATCCACACACCTAAAACCAGCGACTACGCGGAGTTGGCGCGCCTTTGGGAGGCCTCGGTGCGGGCGACCCATGACTTTCTGCCGGACAGTTACATCCTGTTGTTGAAAAACCTGGTGCTGACCCGCTATCTGGATGCCGTGATGCTGATCTGTACGAAGGACGCGCGTCAGAACATTACCGGATTTGCCGGGGTGGCGGCGGGCAAGGTCGAGATGCTGTTTATTGATCCGCAGCACCGGGGTGAAGGTTTGGGCCGGCAATTGCTGAAGTATGCGATCGAGCATTTGAACGCCGATGAGCTGGATGTGAACGAACAGAACCCCCAGGCGCTTGGTTTCTACTTCAAGCAGGGGTTCGAGGTTATCGGGCGTACGGAGCATGATGGCCTCGGCCAGCCTTACCCACTGCTGCACATGCGCTTGCGCGCTTCTGTAGGAGCTGGCTTGCCGGCGATGCAGGCACCTCGGTCTGCCTGATGTACCGCGTGGAGGCAATCGCAGGCAAGCCAGCTCCCACACAAGCCAGCTCCCAGCAAAGCCAGAGCCCCCACAAAAAACACCCGCACTGAAATGGAGCCGGGATTAACCGGCGCCAGGCAGGTACAATAGCCGCCCCCTTTTGTTACGGCCCTTGTCATGACTGACCCCATACGCCTCTCCAAACGCCTTATCGAACTGGTCGGTTGCTCCCGTCGGGAGGCTGAGCTGTTCATCGAAGGCGGCTGGGTCTCGGTGGACGGTGAAGTGATCGACGAGCCGCAGTTCAAGGTCACCACCCAGAAGGTCGAGTTGGACCCGGAGGCCAAGGCCACCGCGCCCGAGCCGGTGACTATCCTGCTGCACGCGCCGGCTGGCGTGGACGCCGAAACGGCCATGGCCTCGATCAGCGCCGAAACGCTCTCGGAAGAACACCGCTTCGGCAAGCGACCGCTCAAGGGCCACTTCCTGCGCCTGACCGCCAGCGCCGACCTGCAAGCCAAGGCCAGCGGCCTGCTGGTGTTCACCCAGGATTGGAAGATTCTGCGCAAGTTGACCGCCGATGCCGCCAAGATCGAGCAAGAATACGTGGTCGAGGTCGAAGGCGACATGGTTGCCCACGGCCTCAACCGCCTGAATCACGGCCTGACCTACAAAGGCAAAGAGCTGCCGCCCGTCAAAGCCAGCTGGCAGAACGAAAACCGCCTGCGCTTTGCGATGAAAAATCCGCAGCCCGGCGTGATCGCCCTGTTCTGCGAAGCGGTTGGCCTCAAGGTCATCGCCATACGCCGTATTCGTATCGGCGGCGTGTCCATCGGCAAGGTGCCGGTCGGCCAATGGCGTTACCTGTCCGGCAAAGAGAAGTTCTAAGCCGCCACCCTTTTTCTCGACACTGCCGGGTTTCGGCGGTGTCCTCAGTTGAATACCAGGATTGCCCACCATGATTCACAACGACGTACTGCGCAGCGTGCGCTACATGCTCGACATCAGCGACAACAAGATGGTCGAGATCATCAAGCTCGGCGGCATGGACGTGACCAAGGACGATCTGCTGACTTACCTCAAGAAAGACGAGGAAGAAGGCTTCGTGTTCTGCCCGGATGAAGTCATGGCGCACTTCCTCGATGGCCTGGTGATCTTCAAGCGCGGCAAGGACGAAAGCCGTCCGCCGCAGCCGATCGAGACGCCGGTGACCAACAACATCATCCTCAAGAAACTGCGCGTGGCCTTCGAACTGAAGGAAGACGACATGCACGCCATCCTCAAGGCCGCTGAGTTCCCGGTGTCCAAGCCGGAGCTGAGCGCACTGTTCCGCAAATTCGGCCACACCAACTACCGCCCGTGCGGCGACCAGTTGCTGCGCAACTTCCTCAAGGGCCTGACCCTGCGGGTTCGCACCTAAGCCATGAGCTACAACGTCTCTCCCGTCGGTTTCGTGCGTTCCTGCTTCAAGGAGAAGTTCGCCATCCCGCGCCAACCGCAACTGGCGCCCGCCGCCCGTGGCGTACTGGAGCTGGTGGCGCCGTTCGACGGCGGCGAGGCGGTGCAGGGCCTGGAGCAGGTCAGCCATGTGTGGCTGTTGTTTTTGTTCCACCAGGCCCTGGAAGACAAGCCCCGCCTGAAAGTGCGCCCGCCCCGCCTGGGCGGCAATGCATCCATGGGCGTGTTCGCCACCCGCGCCACCCACCGACCCAACGGCATCGGCCAGTCGGTGGTGAAGCTGGACAAGGTGGAACCCGGCAAGCTGTGGATTTCCGGGATCGACCTGCTCGATGGCACGCCGGTGCTGGATATCAAGCCGTACGTGCCGTATGCCGACATTGTCGACATCGCCACCAACGGCATCGCCAGCGCCGCGCCGCAGCTGATTCCGGTGCAGTGGCTTAAGACCGCCCTGCAACAGGCTCAAAGCCATGCCGAACGCCTTGGCGAACCCTTGGTGGCGTTGATTGATCAATGCCTGGCGCAGGACCCACGGCCGGCGTACCAGACACCAGGGCCGGAGCGTGAATACGGCGCGCAGTTCTGGGATGTGGATGTGCGCTGGCACTATCCCGAGGCTGGGGTGATTTGTGTGTTGGAAGTGCTCGCGGCGAAATAAACGCTGAAACGACTGTGGGAGCTGCTTGTGTGGGAGCTGGCTTGTCGGATCGCCGCACCGCTGCGATAGCATCACCTCGGTTCAACTGAATGACCGCGGCGTCTGCATCGCAGGCAAGCCAGCTCCCACACAAGCCAGCTCCCACAATTTTTTGTATCGGTGTTTATTTTTCGACGAACGCGCGTTCGATCAGGTAGTCACCTGGCTCACGCATGCGCGGCGAAACCTTCAGGCCGAAGCTGTTCAGCACTTCGCTGGTTTCGTCCAGCATGCTTGGGCTGCCGCACAGCATGGCGCGGTCGTCTTCAGGGTTGATCGGCGGCAGACCGATGTCGCTGAACAGCTTGCCGCTGCGCATCAGGTCGGTCAGGCGGCCTTCGTTTTCGAACGGCTCGCGGGTCACGGTCGGGTAGTAGATCAACTTGTCACGCAGGGCCTCGCCGAAGAATTCGTTCTGCGGCAGGTGCTCGGTGATGAACTCGCGGTAGGCGACTTCGTTGACGTAACGCACGCCGTGGCACAGGATCACTTTTTCAAAGCGCTCGTAGGTTTCCGGGTCCTGGATCACGCTCATGAACGGCGCCAGGCCAGTACCGGTGCTGAGCAGGTACAGGTGCTTGCCCGGCTTCAAATCGTCAAGCACCAGGGTGCCTGTCGGTTTTTTGCTGATAATGATCTCGTCGCCTTCCTTTAAGTGCTGCAATTGGGAAGTCAGCGGGCCATCCGGGACCTTGATGCTGAAGAACTCCAGATGCTCCTCCCAGTTCGGGCTGGCAATGGAGTAAGCACGCATGAGCGGGCGGCCGTTGGGCTGTTGCAGGCCGATCATCACGAACTGACCGTTCTCGAAGCGCAGGCCCGGATCGCGGGTGCACTTGAAGCTGAACAGAGTGTCGTTCCAGTGATGAACACTGAGGACACGCTCGTGGTTCATGTTGCTCATGTACGGGGGACTCCTGGAAATGGGTCTGCGCCAAAGATGGGATGCGCAATTGCACAGCATTCTAATGGCGGCGACAATATCTGTTAACTGGATTATTAAGATAAGGGTTATCGGTTATATCGATATGCGATTTACTCTCCGTCAACTGCAAGTTTTCGTCGCCGTCGCCCAGCAGGAAAGCGTCTCCCGCGCTGCTGGCCTTCTGGCATTATCTCAATCCGCCGCCAGCACGTCGATCACCGAGCTGGAGCGTCAATCCAGCTGCCAATTATTCGACCGCGCGGGCAAGCGCCTCAGCCTCAACGCCCTCGGCCATCAGCTGTTACCCCAGGCGGTGGCGCTGCTGGACCAGGCCAAGGAGATCGAGGACCTGCTCAACGGCAAGTCCGGCTTCGGTTCCCTGGCAGTCGGGGCCACGCTGACCATCGGCAACTACCTGGCGACCCTGCTGATCGGCAGTTTCATGCAGCAGCACCCCGAGAGCCAGGTGAAGCTGCATGTGCAGAACACTGCCCATATCGTGCACCAGGTGGCGCACTACGAAATTGACCTGGGTCTAATCGAAGGTGACTGCAGCCACCCGGACATCGAAGTGCAAACCTGGGTGGAGGACGAGCTGGTGGTGTTCTGCGCGCCGCAGCATCACCTGGCCAAGCGGGGTGTGGCGAGCATGGACGAGTTGACCCATGAGGCGTGGATCCTGCGGGAACAAGGCTCGGGCACGCGCCTGACGTTTGACCAAGCCATGCGCCATCACCGCAGCGCGCTGAATATCCGCCTGGAGCTGGAACACACCGAGGCGATCAAGCGGGCGGTGGAGTCCGGTTTGGGGATTGGCTGCATCTCCCGGCTGGCGCTGCGCGATGCATTCCGCCGTGGCAGCCTGGTGCCGGTGGAAACCCCGGACCTGGACCTGGCCCGGCAGTTCTACTTCATCTGGCATAAACAGAAGTACCAGACCTCGGCGATGCGTGAGTTCCTGGAGCTGTGCCGCGCCTTTACCGCCGGGGTTCAGCGCAGCGACGAAATCGTGTTGCCGAGCATCGCCTGAGGCTTAGATCAGGATAACGGCCCAGACCAGGGTGATCATGGTCAGTGCCACAAATTGTGCGGCGCTGCCCATGTCCTTTGCGTTCTTGGACAAGGGGTGGCGGTCCAGGGAAATACGGTCGATCGCCGCTTCCACCGCTGAGTTGAGCAGCTCGACGATCAGGGCCAGCAGGCACACCGCGATGAGCAACGCGCGCTCGACGCGACTGACGTGCAGGAAAAAGCTCAGCGGGATCAGGATGACATTCAGCAACACCAACTGACGAAATGCCGCCTCGCCGGTGAAAGCCGCACGCAGACCATCCAGGGAATAGCCCCCTGCGTTGAAGATACGTTTGATACCGGTTTGACCCTTGAAAGGCGACATAGATGTAGGCAACTGAACCAAAGGAGTGGGGAAACTAGTTCACGCAAAGTCAAAAAAGCGTGAACCGGTGACATCTTAATGCTGCGAAATTGACTCAAGTTGTTGCAAGAGCAGCGCCGCCTGGGTGCGCGTGCGTACGCCGAGCTTGCGGAAGATCGCCGTCACGTGGGCCTTGATGGTCGCTTCCGACACGTTCAACTCGTAGGCAATCTGCTTGTTCAACAAGCCTTCGCACACCATGGTGAGCACGCGGAACTGCTGGGGCGTGAGGCTGGCCAGGCCATCACGGGCGGCCTTGGCTTCGTCGGACACATTGATTTCTTCAAACGCCTGGGGCGGCCAAGACACGTCGCCGTCGAGTACCGTGCGCACGGCGTTCTGGATATCTTCCATGGCGCTGGACTTTGGAATGAAACCGCTGGCGCCAAACTCCTTGGAGCGCACCACCACGTCGGCCTCTTCCTGGGCCGAGACCATCACCACGGGGATCTGCGGGTATTGACCGCGCAGCAGCACCAGCCCGGAAAAACCGTAGGCACCGGGCATGTTGAGGTCGAGCAGCACCAGGTCCCAGTCGGATTTTTCGGTGAGGCGGGCTTCCAGCTCGGCAATGCTGGCCACTTCGACCAGGCGCACGTCCGGGCCGAGGCCCAGGGTCACCGCCTGGTGCAGCGCACTGCGAAACAGCGGGTGGTCATCGGCTATCAGGATGTCGTATGTGGCCATTGATTAAATGATCCTGTTTTTTATGGGAGCCCTGATGGGTTCAGGGTTCGCCAGTACACAAGGCGACGGCCAGGCAGCCATCGCCACAGGGCACACTCAGCGTCAAAAACACCTGGAACGACGCTGAAAATTCACGGTTACGCCCCAATCGGCGCCCAGCATGCCCAGCGTAGCCTGGGGGGTCAAGCACTACGCCCGTGGGCATTTTAGCGGGTTACCGGTTTGCTTTGCCATCATGCAAACGTCGTCTGGTTATACCGCCGGGATATAGGGTGCAAGACGAGTATGGACGATGTCCGCAGGGTCCAGCGGCAGTTGGAACTTGGCCGCCAGGTAGTGGGTGCTGAACACATCAAGGTAGGCATCCAGCACTTCACTGGCGGTTTGGTCGTCGGCCAACTCCAGGCACAGCGCTGCCACTTCAGCGGTACAGAAATGATCATCGCGCTTCGATCGGCGCAGCTTGTACCGCGACAGCTGTTCCGAGGCCAGGCTCAGAACCGGCAAGTGCTCCAGGTACGGGCTCTTGCGAAACATCTTGCGCGCTTCGCTCCAGGTGCCGTCCAGCAGGATGAACAGCGGGCGCTTGCCCGTCTCCACCGTGACCTCGCTGACCACCCGCTCCGGCGCAACAAATTCGCCGGGAAACACGATGTAGGGTTGCCACTGCGAGTCGGCCAGCAAGGTCAGCAGCTCAGGGTCGACCTCGGTGCGGGACCAGGCGAACGCGGTGGTGTCATCGATCACATCGGCGATCAGCCAGCCGGTGTTGCTGGGTTTCATGGGTTCCACGTCATGCATCAGCAGGCACATCGCGGACCGCGCCTGAACCTTGGGGCGCCAGACACACAGGCAATACTCGGGGATGACCCGACAGCCGGGGCAACGTTCGGCGCGGGAGCCACGGTTGAGGAACGGCCGGACGGCACGGGCCAGGCGCTGGGCGCGCAGGCGGGAGACGGCGTGGCTCATCGGATGCGCCGTTGGGACGGGTAAATCGACACGGTGAAAACTCGTGGAGGGCTTAAGTGGCCGCAGTTTACCAGCGATACGCCTGGCTGTAGTGGCAAGGGGTCACCTATAATTGCGCGCCACTGAACGCACAGCGCAGTGGCTGGTCTATGCACCAGTAACCGAATCAGGAGAGTTTCATGCTGCGTTCCATGCTGCGCCTTGTTGTTCCATCCGTCGCCTTGGCGCTGGTCTTGCCCATGGGCGCCCAGGCTGCCTCGTTGCTGGAGGCCCAAATGAACCGCAAGCTGCAAAGCGTTGCGGCTGAGAGCAACAAGGACCTGCCCCGGGAAATCGATGAAAAGACACTGGAAGTGGCCTACACCGTCGAAGGCATGCAGCTGATCGACCACCTCAGCGTGCAGCCTGATCGGGCCGAACAGATGCGCGCCAACCCCAAGGCTGTGTATTTCCAGCTGGGCCAGAGCGTGTGCCTGAACAAGGGCTACCGCGAGCTGATGGCCAAGGGCGCAGTGATGCGCTACGACATCACCGAGAACAAGACCAACCGCCCCGTGGCGTCGGTAAAGTTCATCGAGGCTGACTGCCCGGCACCGGCTGCAGCGAAGAAGAAAAAGTAACCTCGTGACCTGCGCGCACTGCCGTCCGGCGGTGCGCACGCCCCCCCGCTTCAAGTCCTCTCCAGCAGCTAGACTCCCTATCAAGCGGCCAATTAAGTGGTTGCCAGCCAAGGGTTTTCCGGCCCATGATCAAGTCATCCCAACCGTTCAATCACAGCGCTTTTCATGCTGTTCTGTAACATTTTCAGGGCAAAAGAAGGTTGCCCCCTGCGGCAAGCAACGACACATGCAGTGTCGTCGCCTCCGGCGAATGGCTCGTCGGCCACCCGGGCCCTGCAAAAAGGAGAAGTTGAATGCCTTACGAATCGAATGACCGCCTATTACGGCACTTTGAAGAAAACGGGGCCGACCTCACGCAGCAGGTCGACGCACAACTCCAGCTGATCGCCCCCAACAGCCCGAACATCCCCCTTTATCGCGACATGATCCTGACTGTGCTGCGCATGGCCCAGGACGACCGCAACCGCTGGAACGCCAAGATCACCCTGCAAGCGATCCGCGAGTTGGATAACGCTTTCCGCGTCCTGGAGCAATTCAAGGATCGCCGCAAGGTCACGGTGTTCGGCTCAGCACGCACCCCCGTCGAAAGCCCACTGTATGCCCTGGCCCGGGAAGTGGGCGCCATGCTGGCGCAATCGGACCTGATGGTGATCACGGGCGGCGGTGGCGGCATCATGGCCGCTGCACATGAAGGTGCGGGCCTGGAACACAGTTTGGGGTTCAACATCACCCTGCCGTTCGAGCAACACGCCAACCCGACCATCGATGGCACCGACAACCTGTTGTCGTTCCACTTCTTCTTTACTCGTAAGCTGTTCTTCGTCAAGGAAGCCGATGCGTTGGTGCTGTGCCCGGGTGGCTTTGGCACCCTGGACGAAGCGCTGGAGGTGCTGACGCTGATCCAGACCGGCAAGAGCCCGCTGGTACCGGTGGTATTGCTGGACGCACCGGGTGGAGGTTTCTGGCAAGGCGCCCTGGACTTCATCCGTAGCCAGTTGGAGGCCAATCGCTACATCTTGCCCACCGACCTCAAGCTGGTACGGCTGGTGTACAGCGCACAAGAAGCGGTGGAGGAGATCAACCGGTTTTATGCCAACTTCCACTCCACTCGCTGGCTGAAACGTGAGTTTGTGGTGCGCATGAATCATCCGCTCAGTGATCGGGCATTGGCTCATCTGCAGAGCGAGTTTGCCAGCCTGCGATTGAGTGGGGAGTTCCAGCAGCTGGCGTATACGGGTGAGGAGCATGATGAAGCGCGCTTCAGCCATTTGACGCGGTTGGTGTTCAACTTCAATGGACGGGATCAGGGGCGGTTGCGGGAGTTGGTGGATTACATCAATTTGCCGGAGAACTGGGCGCAGGCTCAGGGGAAGGCGCAGCAGCGGGTGGCGCCGGAGACGGCGTGACTTTTTGAAAGCCGAAAAAAAAGGCCCACTATTTTCATAGTGGGCCTTTGTTTTTTGGTTTGCTCAGTCGTCCAGATCTCGGCCGCTCAAGAGGCGGTTGATCATTTCCATCGAGAAACCGCGATAACTCAGGAAGCGCCCTTGTTTGGCGCGCTCCTTGGCATCGATCGGCAGATGGCCGGAAAACTTGCGACGCCAAGTGTCTTCCAACTGCGCCTGCCAGCTGATACCGCACTCACGCAGGGCAAGGTCGATATCGGCACGCTGCAGGCCACGCTGGCTCAGCTCTTCACGAATTCGCGCAGGGCCGTAGCCAGAGCGCGCTCGGTAGGAAACGAAACTTTCGAGATAACGGGCTTCCGACAGCAGCCCCTCTTCCGTCAAACGGTCGAGGGCACTTTCGATCATCTCAGGCTCTGCGCCGCGCTGACGCAGCTTACGCGTCAGCTCGACTCGACCATGCTCGCGGCGAGCGAGCAGGTCCATTGCAGTGCGCCGAACGGCGACGAGTGTATCCAGTACAACGGTCATCGTTTGCTTCAGATATCAGTGTCGACTTCTTCCATCTCGTCAACCGGCTCACGGTTGGCGGCCGCTTTCACGTCTGGTGCGGCGGTCAGCAGCTTGTCGCGGATCTGCTTCTCAAGCGTGGCAGCGATATCCGGGTTGTCTGCCAGGAACTTGGCCGAGTTGGCCTTGCCCTGACCGATCTTGCTGCCGTTGTAGGCATACCAGGCACCGGACTTCTCGACGAAACCGTGCAGCACGCCCAGGTCGATCATCTCGCCGTTCAGGTAGATACCCTTGCCATAGAGAATCTGGAACTCGGCCTGACGGAAAGGCGGGGCCACTTTGTTCTTCACGACTTTAACGCGGGTTTCGCTACCGACAACCTCGTCACCTTCCTTCACCGCGCCAGTACGGCGGATATCCAGACGGACCGAAGCATAGAACTTCAACGCGTTACCACCGGTGGTGGTTTCCGGGCTGCCGAACATTACGCCGATCTTCATACGGATCTGGTTGATGAAGATCACCAGGCAGTTGGCGTTCTTGATGTTACCGGTGATTTTACGCAGCGCCTGGGACATCAGACGGGCTTGCAGGCCCACGTGCATGTCACCCATTTCGCCTTCGATTTCAGCCTTGGGTACCAGGGCCGCCACGGAGTCGACCACGATCACGTCGATGGCGTTGGAGCGCACCAGCATGTCGGTGATTTCCAGGGCTTGCTCACCGGTGTCCGGCTGCGAAACCAGCAGGTCGTCAACGTTGACGCCCAGCTTGCCGGCGTACTCGGGGTCCAGGGCGTGCTCGGCGTCGACGAACGCACAGGTGGCGCCCATTTTCTGCGCCTGGGCGATCACCGACAGGGTCAGGGTCGTTTTACCGGAAGATTCAGGACCGTAGATTTCAACGATACGGCCTTTTGGCAGGCCGCCAATGCCGAGCGCGATGTCCAGACCCAGAGAGCCAGTGGAAATAGCCGGGATCGCCTGACGGTCGTGATCGCCCATACGCATTACGGCACCCTTGCCGAATTGACGTTCGATCTGACCCAGGGCCGCAGCCAAGGCTTTCTTCTTGTTGTCGTCCATTAAAGTCCTCACGTAATCAATAAGGCCTGGTCGGCCAACACCTGTATAAGTAGACAGTATTGTTCCACAAAGATCCGGGATCGCCTACCCCTGATTTTCGATTTCTGCTGCAGCTCGTCGCAACAAGCCCTCCAGGGCGGCCTTTACCGTTTGTCGGCGGACCTCGTCGCGGTTGCCGGTGAAGTGCTCACGCTCAGCCGTCACCTCATCACCCACGCCAAAAGCCAGCCATACGGTGCCCACCGGTTTGTCCGGCGAACCACCGTCCGGCCCCGCTACACCGCTGACTGCCACGGCAAAACGCGCCAGGCTTTTCTCCTGGGCGCCACGGACCATCGCTTCCACCACTTCCTGGCTGACGGCGCCCACTTTTGGAAACAACGTTTCCGGCACATTCAATTGCCGGGTCTTCTGGCGATTGGAGTAAGTGACATAGCCCGCCTCGAACCACGCCGAACTCCCTGGAATCCGCGTGATGGCTTCGGCAATACCGCCACCGGTGCAGGACTCGGCAGTGGTGACATGGGCATTGAGCACCTGCAAGCGGCGACCCAGTTCAGCGGCCAGTTGAGTGATTTCCTTCACGGTCGTCTCCAGGAATGGGCGGGGGTTCGACTACCCTACAGGAGCCCATTGGCCATGCAAGTTACAGAGTGCATCAAGACGCTAATGCGCGACGGCCTGCACATATGCCTGGCAGGCACGCAGGGCGATCAGCGCACTGTCGCCGTCGTCGGTGATGGCGAGAATTCGTTGAGCATGCGCCGGGTCAAGTTGGGCTCGCGGGGCTGCATGAACCACGCCGCCGGCGGGGGTGGCGGCTGGCACTGCGCAACCACGGGAGGTGTCGGCGGTGTCGAGAAGGACTGACAACCGCACATCAGCAGTGGCCAGGCGGTCACGCAGAGCCGCCTGATGACGTTGGGCATCGTTCAATTCCTGGGCATGTTGTTGGTCGCTGGCACTGAGCTGTTGCTCCAGCGCCAGCCGTTTTTCCTGCTGTATCTGTTGCTGGTGCAGGGCAGACGCAGATTGCTGACTAAGCGCCTGCACCTGTGCAGCCGCTTGCTGCTCAAGCTGCGCGCCATAACGCCAGGCCTGGATTTGCCACACAACGGCCATCAGCAGGCAAACGCCGACCACGCGACAACCGACTAGGAAACGCATAGCACCGCCTTCGCCCGCGCCCACCGTTGCAGGCGATCCTCCAAGCCATTGAGCCCGCCATTGATCCGCCGCGTGATCGTGGTGAACTGGTCCTTGTCGGCCAATTCATTCAAGCCGTTGCTTTGCCAGAACCAGGCGGCGGACTCGCAGGCCCATTGCGGTTGCTCCAGCAGCTCGGGCTGTCGCAGCAAGCGATCATCACCGAACAACGCCTGGCTGCACGCCAGGTAATTACGCCGACCGGTAATCTGTATCAGCCCCCTGCCCCGGTACAGCTGGCCATCGCCGTCGGCTTGCGGGGTATTACCCAGACGTATGGCCAAGGTGCCGGTGTCGTATTTGCTCAGGTATTGATCACTGCCCAGCTCACGCACATAGCGCAACTCGCCGGACTCGTGGCCGATTTGGGCGAGGAAGGCGGCGATGCGTTTGGGGGTAGTGATTTGATAGTGGGCAATGGCCGCGTTCAGGGCAGATATGAAAACGCCGGCTCGTGGGCCGGCGTTAAGCAATATTGCCTGGAGTTGCGAGATCTGCATGAGGAGCTCCTTCAGGCACTATTTAACTTGCAGTGCAATCCAACCCGGAGCCGCTGGGCGCTTGTCCATTGATGGGAACTCTGCCGCTTGGGGCCAATCTCGAAGCTGTTGCAAATAGACAAGCAACTCAGAAAACTGTGCGTCGTTCAACTTCGTGTTGAGAGCCATATCGGCCTCATCGCGGTGGCGCTCGCGAAGCCACTTTACACTTTCAATCTGAACGTCACGCCATTCACGCTCCAATCTCTGGGGGTCAGGCCCATCCAGGGGCAAAGGAATACCACCCTGCGACAACCATTCTTCGTATTCAGACCAGTAGCGATGAGCACGCGGGACAGTTGCTTTATCTAGCAAACGTAAAACAGTATCGGGATCGTGTGTCAGTTGATAGCTCATAAAACCTCCTAAAGTTCGGCATCAGCCGTTGCATGGATATAGTAGGTCTGCACAGTAAGCGCAGTATCCGAGTTATCAACCCAAAGCCCGCGGGTAGACGTGGTTAGTGTTCGAGCACTGACCGATGAATACTGATCGCTGCCTGAACGCCATTGCCCTATGGGACCATTATTGTTGACGCGATAAAGTGTGACGCTCGGAATAGCGCGCTTTTCAACTTTAAAAGGCCAGTGAGCTAACGGCTGAGCCGTATAAGCAGCCTGACCTTGTTTCACTGTGGAAATAAGAGACCCTACGTAAGTGTTGGCTGAGTCACTCGGTATCACATCATAATTAAACGTTTTCTCATAAAATCGTTGGCACAAAATCAACTCTTCTGCGATTGGACGCCGCTCAAAGATTGTGGCAGCAGGTCCTTCTTCCAACTGAATCTGTGCTAAATCGATAGTCTGCAGAGTATTAAGCGGTAGATCGATTTCAATCCGCAAACAGTCATTGTCTGCGGTGCCTAATGTTTTTCCAGCGATGGACGGAATCTGAAATGTTGCCTGACACCGTGACCAGCCGCTCGTTAACAGAAACGAGTTGATCAACGTAGTAACAGGGGCAGAACCACCACTGCCGAAGTTCTGCGTGATAGAACAAGATACACGGCGTGTTGCATCCCCACGTGCCCAAAAGGAAATCGTCGCAACTTTGCCAGCTAACGACCTTACCGACTCGATTTTTTGTGACACTTTATGGATTGTTGATCCGGCCCCAGTCGAGACCTGCTGCCAACGAAAGAAGAACCGCGGCTCATTCGGCACATCAGTCTGGCCGAGTGCAAAGCTCTGCCGGGAAATATTCACTCCCGCGGCACCATCCCAATCAGAGCGAAATCGATCGGCAAGAAAACCACCGACGGAAGGGCTTACATTGACACCCCCCCTTTGCCATATATCAAACCCGCCATTGATGACTAAGTTCTTGCGATACACCTGAGCAGGAAAACTCTGCTGCGGATCGAGCTTGGCCAGCTCTTTAATCGCCTGGGTGAGCTGATTATTCTGAGATTCATTTGGCACCATCCCAGCGGCAGTAATCGCATTGATTATTTCCTGCGTCACCCCATTCCCCCAACTCGCCGGCACCAGGCTTCCTGGCGTCCCGGTCACGGGGTTCTCGTCCACAAACTTGCCATTTACCAGCCCAACGCTGGGCACACTTTTTGGGTAATCCACTGTTTTATCCCCTAGTCATAATTAATGTTCACCTGCGTGTGTGCAGGTGCGCTGCGATGGATCAGGCATTCCAGGGCACTGCCCGGGTCGGCGCCGAAGCGTTCGCCCCAATAGCTCGCGCCGAACCGACGGCCCAGGTGTTGTCGCCCGCCCGTGTTAAGGGTCCACATGAAGTGAGCGCGCCAGGTGCCGAAGCACGCGGCGCCAAAGCGGGCGTGGCCCATGCGCGGTGCGCGCAGTTCGGTGACGCTGGCGTCGGGGTAGCCCTGACTGCGGGCGATGTCGATGTAGTACGCGGCACGCTGGTTGCCCACGGCCAGCAAGCGTCGACGTACTGCCAGGCGTCGGTCGTCGTAGAGCGGGCTGAGGCCCAGGCACGGGTCAGGCAGTTGCATCACCTGTTCCCATTCGGGCACCAGTTCGCTGACGTTGGCCGGGTCCATTTCGTTTTGCAGGGCCCAGGCACGGGCGTCGACGCGGGCCAACTCCTCGGCAAGCCCGCTGAGCACCTGGCCCAGTTGCGGCACCGTCTCCAGGTCCCAGGCCGGGCCGCTGGGCAGCAGGTCGACCAGTTGCTGCCGATACTGTTCCGCCGTTCTCATCCCACCCATGTGATACCTCCAAACACCAGCAGTTGGTTATTGGCAGCGGTCACATCCGCCACGGGGCTCGCCAGTCGATGATCGGTCTCGCCGGTCGCGCTGCTGATGGCTTCTGCGATGTGGCTGAGCAACAGGGTGTCGCCCAACCCCGCCTCGCGGCTGTGCAGGTCGCGCAACTGGGCTTCCACCGCCGCGCGCACCGCCGTCGTGTCCGGGGTCAGCCGCAGTTGGTAGCTCACCGGTTTCATCACCGGCGCCAGCACATACACATCTGCCGTCACCGGGCGCAGGGGTTCGATATGGGCCTGTACCGCTGCCAGTTGGGCTGCATTGGGGATGGGCTGCGCATCGTCATCACGCATCACGAAGACACCTACCGTGCCCGGTCCCAAATAATTGCCTTGGCACCAGGCTCGGGTGACGCCGGGCACTTCCAGCGCCCAGGTCTCGTAGTCCTGGGCCGAGCCCCCTTGGGGAATCACGCGGTAGGAACGAATCACCCGAGTGCGCAGCGCCTCCAGGCTTTCCCGTGCAACACCGCCGGTCAGCCCCGGCGCCAGCACGGTGAAGGTCGAGCCAATGCCTTGCAGCGGCTGCACCGCCACCAGGTTCAACCCGGCGTCAGCGTTGCCAAGAAGGCCCGCGTCCACCGCCTGCACGGTGGTGGTGTTGAGCCCGGCCTGGGTCGTCACCGCAGCCGTCACGACGTAACCGCGCCCGTCGCTGGCTTGCAATACGCGGCCCACGTCCAGCACCGCACCGGCCGCGGCGGTAAAGCTCACGCTGCCGCTGGCGGCCGTCGCAGCCTTGCGTGGCTGGCTCAAACGCAGTACGGCCATGCGCTCCAGGGTCGCTTCGTCGGCGGTGTCCGGCAGGATCTGCTCGGCGATCCAATCGAGGTAGCCATACAGGCCAAACGCGGCACCGCTGAGGGTGCGCGCCAACACCTGGGCATCGGACTGGCGCAGCGAATCGCTGGCCAGGTCGCTTTGGGTGCGGTTGATCAGCACCGGCAGCGAAGGGGTTTCAAAGGGCATAGATCACCTGCCAACTGTTATCAGGGTTGATGTCCAGGCGCTCGCCGTCGGCCAGGGTCAATTGCGTGCGCAGGTTGAGGCGCTGGGCGTCGATGCGTTCGCTGAGGACCTCAATGGCGCGGCAATGACCGTCGTCGATCAGCCATTGCAGCGCCTCGCGGGCATAGAATTCAGCATCCAGACGGGTTTGGCGGGTCAACTTGACCCGCCTGAGCAACCACAGCCTGGAGCCAATGCGGTCATCGGCCACACTGGGGAAACTGTCGCCCCACCAGCCGAAGCGTTCGTCGTCTTCAACCGGGTCATCGGGTGCCGCACGGCGCCAGGTGAACAGGCTGATCAGCACCGCCCGGGTCAGGGCATTTTTCAAGGTGTCGGATACAAACATCACGGCCCTCCTACCGGCGCACCGGTCTGGCCGTTGCCGGGTTGCACGCCGGGATGCAGGTGCTGGATCTGGCTGATACCGCCCGCCACCTGGTCGCCCTTGGAAACGATCTGCCCACTCTGGGTCAGCGTCGGCGTATCAATGTTCACCGCCGTGCTCGCGCGGATATTCAAAGTGCCGGTCTCAATGTCGATCACCCGCCCACGCTTGAAGTGAATGCGATCACCTTCGTCGGTGTAGATCGCCACTTCGCCCGCGGCCAGCGACTGCAAGCGATAGCGACGGTCGGCCACCACCAGCACCACCGCATGGGAGCGATCCCCCCCGAGAAAGGTGGCGATTCCCTCGGCACCTGCCAGCGGGTTGCTGGTGAAACCGTAGGGTTCGAAATGCTCCATGTCGTCATTCACTTCGCCTGCGGTCAGGCGCATCTGCAGGGTTTGCAGCTTGGAAGCCGACTGGGCGAGCACGACGGTGCCGCGCGCCAGCAGGCGTGTCAGTAGGCTCATACAGGTTCCTTGAAGGTCAGGCAGGTGGCGCCGGGTTGGCGTCGAAGGTGGAAGGCGGCGCCACCTGCAGGGTGGTGATCGAGCCGCTGTCGGACAGCGAGTAAGTGACCTTTGAAATCAGCAGGTCCCTGTCGAACCCCAGCACCGGATCGATCACGCGCACCAGTCGGTTGTGTCGCCAGAGTTCCCCGTTGGATTGGCGCCAGCCCTGCACCCGATAGGTGGTGGTCAGGGCTTTTCCGGTCCGCGTGGCACGCTCCCAGTTCGCACGTTGCTGGGCCATTTCCGGGGTGATCTGCGTGGCTTCGCTGATGACCGTGATGCGTTTGCGCGCGGCCTTGTCGTCCACCGAAACGCCATACACTTCGCTGATCGCCGCCGCACTTTTCTGGTCGTCACCCTTGTGCTGACCAATCACCCGGTATTCGGAAAACACACCGCCAAAGTCCCGGGGCGCATCGGCCGAGAGAATATTCTTGCCCAGCGCCAATGCGTCACTGGCGCGTCCGCCGCTGCCCGGTTGCGCCAGCACCAGGCGGCCTTGTTCGTCATCGGTGGAGAACAGCCGGTACAACGTCAGCAAGCGATCAATAGACTGAAACACCGTCTCACCGGGCACCACGCTGTGGGTATGCAGGCGTGGGGTTTCAGGGATTTCGCTGCGCACCTCGATGCCATAAGGCGCGGCCAGGGCGCGAACAATGCTCGGCAAGGTTTGCCCGCGCCATTGGCCGGGCGTGTTGATGGCCGCGCAATCGACCAGGTCCTGGGTCAGCGAACTGCCCTCAAGGGCCAGGCTGATGCTGTTGCCGTCGTAGGTGACCGGCGCCTTGAACACATAACCGCTCAGCACCAGGTCACAGCCGATGCGCACCTGGCAACGTGCGCCAGGCTGGATCGGCACCTCCAGGGTTTGCCCCGGCCATTGCCAGGTGATGCTCAGGTTGAAGGTGCGGAACTGGCGCTCCAGGTCCGCGGTGATTTCCACGCTTTTCCAGCCACCGTACTCCAGGCCGTCAACGGTCAAGGTGACGGCATTGTCCAGGTCATTCATGGCTTACTCCCGAACCACTTGCAGGTCCGCCGGTGGTAGGAACCCCGGGTGAGCCACCCGGTTGCGCTGCACCACTTCACCCACGCGGGTGGCATCGCCGAAGCGCTGATACGCCAGCACCAAAGCCGGCATGCTGCGCATCGGCGTGAGATTGACCAGGCGCACACCGGACGATGCCACCGCGTTGAGGTGGGCAAACAGTTGCTGGCGCAGGTCATTGAGCGCCACGTAATGCCCGGCATCGGCCTTGAGCGCGGCGTGCCACAGGGCTTCGTTGAGTTGATCACGCAGCGCCAGCACATCGTCGGCCACCGGTACTTCGCGACGTTGCACCGGCTGCGTCGCCTGTTGCGCCAGTGTCGGCGTGGTGGTGAGGGTGACGGCCTTGGTTGCGACCGGGGTGTCCGCCAGCCAATGGGCTATTTGCACCCAGAGCGCGTCCTGCACCAGGTTGGCCGTCGCTTGCACGGCGGCAACACTGTCCTTGCCGGTGGTCAGTTTCGGCGCATCAATGCGCCGCGCTGCCTCCACCTGCTGCGAAACGTTGGCCAGCATGCCGCGATAGCCACTGCGGGCAAACTCGCCCAGTTCCTTCACATCGCCGAGCAGGCCCTTGAACTCGGCACTCAGTTCCCGAGGCAGTTCCTTGATGCCTTTGACCAGCGCATTCACATCCCCGTACAACTCGATCAGCGGCGCGAATTGATGCTCGATCACCTGGTAGACATCGGCCAAGCCATTGCGCAGCGCTTGTATGCCGACACGCGCCTGCTGAACAAGCGCCGTCGCCTGCTCAAAACGCAGCATGGCTGAACCCAACAGGCTGTCGGCCGACACCAGCAATTGCTGGCGGGTATTCACGGCAGCGGTGGGAAACTTGAGGGGCGCGTCGGGGTAGAACTTCAGTGCAAACGTCACCAGCCCGCCATCCTGTCGGGTCTGGGTCATCTCGCACTCGCCCACCTTGACCTGCAAGCGTCCCAGCCACGGGTGTACCAGTTCACCCGCGCCTTCTTCCAGCGCCTTGAGCAGCTTGTCGCGCTGCTCCAGGCAATCCTCACCCACCACAAACGCGGTCAGTTCATGCACCCGCGACTGCTGCCCCAGGCGCTCGAAAAACGGTTCGTCGCGCTGGGGGTATTCGTGCAACTGGCCCTTCTTGCCGACCGGGGTTTTCGCCTGGTCGACCCAAAACCCGACGCCGCGAAACGACGCCGGCAACAAACGATCACGCCAGCTCATTGGAGCCTCCAAGGGACAGCGAGCGGTAGCCGACGCGCGGCGTCACGCTCAAGCCCGGTTGATTGGTCTGCGGCGGGCTGACCCGCAGGTCCGCCGGCGCATTGTCGAAGCTCACCCGCAGGTCGCCGTTGAGTTGGGTACGGTTATTCGCGGCGCTCTGCTGCAGCAACGAATGGGAGGTCGATGCCAAGTGCGTTGAGGTCAGCGAATGGCTGTTGGATACCCGGCTCGACGACGTCATCGCCACCGCAGCCGGCGGCAGCAACGAAGCGCCCTGCTCACCCGCCAGCCCCGGCCGCGCAGCGTTGTGCGTGACCTGCACGTCACCGCCCGTGAACAGCGCCATCCAACTGCCCAGGGTTTGCGAAAAGGCTTGTCGGATCGGCTCGAGGATCGCCTTGAGCTTTTCCCAGAGCGCCGAAAACCACCCCAGCACCGGTTCCCAGACTTGGGCGAGCGTTTCCAGCGGCGATTGGCTGAATATCGTCTGGAAGAACTCGACGGCGGGCATCGCTGCCGCCTGCAAGCTGCCCCACAGGTTGGAGAAGAACGCCGAGATCGGTGTCCAGTTGGCGACAATCAGGCCGGCCGCCACCGCAAAGGCCACGGCAACCAGCGCAATGGGGTTGGCCGCCAGCACCAGGTTCATGAAGGCCAGGGCTTTAGAGGCCCCGGTGACCGCCGCCTGAACCACGGAAAACGCCGCGGCACCGGCTGCCAGACCCTGCACCAGTTGCGGGTTGTCAGTCAGCACCTGCGTGACCTTGCCAAGCAACGGCTCCAGCCCAACCGTGACCGCCCCCACCGCCGGCAATAACGCCGTGCCAATGGTCACCGAAACCTTGTCCATCGACGCGCTGAAATCCTTGAGGTTCTGCGCAGCCACTTGCGGCACACTCGGCAGCACGGTGGCCTTGGCCTTGGAACTGACCGAAGCCACTTGTTCCTTGAACGCCACTGCCGACTTGATGCCGCTGACAAAGGGGGCCGCCAACCCGCCACCCTTGACCAACCCGGACACATCCAGGCTACCCAGCCCGCTTTTCGTCTGGTTCTGCTTGAAGCGCTCTACGGTGGCACGCAGCCCGGCGAGTTTGGGCGACAGTTCATCAACACCGGTCAGGCGCACCGCCTTGGTTTTTTTCTTGCGAGATTTGGCCATCACTGCACCTGCTGCGTCGCGTTGATTCGTTGCGCATGCTCCAGGCATTCCCGGAGCACATCCAAAGGCCTGGCCAGCATCTGTTCGGGGTCAACCTTCCAGAACCAGGCCAGGTCATAGGCCACCGCAATCAGCTCGGCGACGGTGCCTGCGCCGCACTCATGAAAAAACCGGCGACCGCCCAGCTCAGGGTGTTGAAGTCCACCAGATCCAACTGGTTGACCGACGATGGCGGGATGCCGGCGCACACGGCGATGTATTTGGCCGCCACGTCGAGGTCCAGGCTGACGTCCTCGCCCTTGTCGATCTTGTACGGCAGCGCCTTGATCGCCCGCACTTCCTGCACCGTCGGGCGGCGCAGAGTGAGTTCACGCAGGGGCTCGCCGTGGGCCTCGATGGCCACTTGCAGGGTTACCGTGTCAGTCATTGCCAGGTCCCCTTGATGCCTTCGAATTTCAGCTCGATCACTGCGTCGTCGCCCTTGGCCACCGGCTCCTCCACCAGGTAGGCGCCGGCCAGCACGTAGACTTTGCCGTTGCTGAATTCGCAGGTGACGGTCATGTCGGTACCGGCGACCAGTTGCTTCAACGGGAAGTCCGGCGTGTGCAATGCACTGACCTTGAACGAGGGGGCGATGTCGGTTTCCTTGTAGAAACCCGGTACCACGGTTTCCCGCTTGATGCTCAACAGCGGTGCTTCACAGCCGCCGCTGATGGTCAGTTGAGCGCCGTCCACTTTGACGTAGCAGGTGCCCGCAATCAGTTGACCCATGATGTTTCTCCCAAAAATAAGCCCGCACGCGGCGGGCTGGAATCAGTTGCGAAAAGCGCGGGGCTTAGAGCGCCGCGTCGTACTGCAAGCGGAATTGGTTGAGCAGCGCAAACACCCGCAGCCCATTGATGTAGTCCGGCGGGAACAGCACGTTGACCCGGCTCGGATCCTGGCTGTCGCGCTCCACGATCAGGTGTTCGGCGAACAGCTCGGCGTTCTCCACATGACCTTCCAGCTCCAGCTTGGCGTACTGGGCGATCAACTCACCGCGGATCGTGCTCGGGGTCACGATCGGCTGGCCGGCACCGAACCGCGTGCCGTCGCTGGCCAGTTTGTGGCGCCCGTATTTGCTGGTGATCACGCTTTGCAGGCGGCGCACGATAAAGGCCGACTGGTGCAGGGTCTCGCTGTCCAGGTAGGAGTTGTCGGCCTGGCCGAACGCGTTCTTCTGGTAGGTGGTGATTGCCCGCTGGATACGCACATAACCGCCTTCGTAGTAGGCGGTGGCGATGCCGTAGTTGAGCAGCGACTGACGCTCGGTCAGGGTGAAACGCTCGCTCGCAGCGGCCGGATCAAGGCCAGGCAGGCTACCGCTCTGGGTCGGGCGGCTGGCGTCTGCCGAGATAAACACTGCGGTGCGTGCGGCCAGGGCGGCGGCTTGTACCCAGACCGGTTGCGGCACACCCGGCTCCATGGCCTGGAGGGTCACGTGCTGATCGTTGCGGGCCTGGCCAGCCGCTACCAGCGTGCCGACCGTGCCGCGCTTGGCGGTGTACACGTGACCGAACAGTTGCTTGGCCCAGGACCAGCGACCCGTGTTGTCATCCATCACCGCCTGCCAGGCATTCAGGCTGGCGGTGTCAGCCCACGGCATGCAGATGAATTCAAACGGTTCATCGCCCAGGGCTGCCAGCGCCGCCAGTTGATCAGGTACACCGGTGCCCGTCGCCATTTTGCCCAGGGTCGCCGTCAAGCCGTCGGGGATCTGCTCCCCATTGCTCTGGCCCAGGCGGTTGAGTTGCAGGCTGATGTCGTTGCCGCTGTCGCCAGTCCATTTCGCCGCCAGTGCGACGGTGCCGTCCACGGCGACCGCTGTCACCGGCAGGTCGTTACTGGCGTTGATTTTCACCGCCAGCGCACTGGCCGCGACGGCGGCGGTCGCCCCATTGATGACGCTGGCCTGCACGCGCACACCGCCGACATACAGGTTGAGCACGCCGCCCTGGGTGGCGGTGCCGGCGAGCTTGAGCTCGGCCTTGGCCACGCTGCCTTCCGTGCTGTGCAGGGGCAGGCACCAGATCTCTCCCACCGGATCGCTTTTGCGAAAGGTCTCGTACATCGCCGCCAGCATCGAGCCCGAGCCGCCAATACGCTTAGCCATCGCCGCGCTGGACACCAGCACCAGGCTGCCGACTTCGGCGCTGGTCACGTTGTCGTTGACCTGGCCCACGATCAACCGGCGCAAGGCCGAGCGGGCACTGTTGGCTGCCGAATTGTCCATCTCGGCGTAGAACAGCGGCACACGAATGTCCGCTGGAATTTGACTGAATCCAATCGCCATTATTTGGCTCCCTTTGGTTTTGCCGCCTTGGCGGCTTTGGTGATGATGTCGCCATCAGCCAGACGTCGACGCCACCAGGCGTTGTCCGGGACTTCACGACCCTCGGCCGGCAACAAGTCGCCAGCCTGCGGGTCGGGTACGGCACGGCCGGCAACCGGCAGTACGGTGATACGTGTGCTCATGGTGTTACCTCGGCAGAAAACGTCAGTTCCAGGCGCCCGTCGGGGCCTGGGCGTTGCAGGTTGGGGTCGGCCGGGTCAATCGCATCGACCCGCACCGTGGCCCCGTTGAAGGACGGCAAAGCGTCCAGCTCAAGCTCGTGCCAGGTTTCCGCCGGCTGCGTGCTGAGGTTACGGCCGAGCTGGAACCCGGCAGAAAAACGCAGGCGATACAGGCCCCGCGTCTTGTTCAACAGCAGCCAGTGGCCGCCGTCATACCGGATGGGCTCGTAGAAACGTTCCGGTTTGAACCCCACCAGCGCGCGCCAGACTTCGGCGCGCAGGGTATGCAGTTGGTCCATCGCCTGGGCCTGTTGGCCGTCCACCAGGTCGATCACCAGCACCACGCCAAAACGCTCGCGAATCACTTGGCGCAGGGTGTTCTGTGAATGGCTGGGGGCAGCTGCATCGGCGATAGGGGTCACCACCGCTGCCGGCGTGCCGACCAGCGCTTGCAGGCTTTCGAGGTCGAGGCCGGCATGAAGATGCGGGGTGAGGCTGGGGCAGTGGTCGTGCAGGTGGGTGAGTAAGGGCGTGATTTTCATGGGACTTTCCAGGCAATAAAAAGCCCGCTCGTGAGCGGGCCTTGGGGGCGACACCAATACCAACTAAAGCGCCAGGCCACTGGCGGTGATCGTGCTTCGGTAGCCCTTTGCGTCACTGCTATGGACCACCTTGTCGATTGACCAGCGCCCTCGCATATACACCGGCCAGGACTCATCCAGCAGCACCAGGCCTTCGGCAGACAGCAGCGGATTGCCGGGACAATCGATGGCCATCGTCAGCCCTTGCTGGCCGACTCGGCGCAATTCGCCTTCGGCCACCGCTCGTGCTTCCGCTTCGTTCTGATAGCGTTGGCGCAGGGTCTTGAAAGGAGCGATACCTACCTGTACCACCCGCTGCTTACAGGCGGCGCCATCCCACCAGTTGACCCGGCACCCCTGGTATTTTGACCGGGCCTTTTCGTCGATCTTGGCCGTGGTAAACGCCTGGCTTCCCGGCCGATTGTCTTGGGTCACCGACAGGCTGACATCGGGCAACTGCTGACCAGACAGCGACTTGACTTGCCCGCTTTGAGCCAGCACATACAACTCGTTGATCGGCTTGCACACGGCGTTGTAACGACTCGCGAGCCGTGTGATAAAGCCCATGTCAGTCTCGTTGGACTGGTCGATATGAGGGATCGAAATACCTTCCAGGGCGGGCGCAACGCGAGGTGAATAGCCATGACGCGTTGCCAGTTGACGAAACAGCGCGCCCAACGTCGTAGGGCCATGGCTGACAGAGCGTCGCTGGCGATAGCCACTGGCATCCAACACACTGAATGGCGCGGCAGAGGCCACGATGTGCAGGCGCATGGGAAACAGCACCGGCGTGCGCTGGGTCACCACAAACTCGCCCTTCTCCACCAACCCGGATTCCAGGTAGCCGACCCGCAGGCCGATTTTGCCACCCAGGCTCGGCAACCCGTCCAGCCCCTCGATGTTGATCGTCAGTTCCAAGCGGTCAGACTCGATACCGGCCGCATCGGTATGGGTCCAGCTCATCACCCGTTGATTGAGCAGCGCCGCATTGGCGCCGTAAAACTCCACGCTCGGCGTAAATCCAAAGGGCATGTCGCCTCCTTAATCCCAGGCAGTAACAGGGCGCGCAGCGGCCGGCTGCGGCGGCACTTCGGGCACGCTTATCCAGACGCCCGCCGGCAATACCGGGCCTTGCTCCGCAAGGTCGGGGTTCAAGCGCCAGAGGAGTTCTTCAGCGGTATCGTCACAACGACCCAGCTCCCGATAGAGCAACAGGTTGACCGAATCACCGGCAATACTTCGTGCTCTACGCATTGACGAACTCCTCTAACGTGAGTGTCCAGCCGATGAGCATGGCCGTGCCGTCATCGATCACGGCGCTCTGGCTTTCTGCAATCGTATTGATACGCCACAGGCCCCAGTTACGGCCAATACCATCAACCAAGGGCAATGGCCGGCGTTCGTTTTGCAACGCCCGCAACTCATCCAGGCGCTGCATGCCGGTGCCGTACATGGCTTTGCCAGTGAAGGTCAGGGTTTCAGCCTTTTGCCCGGATTGCCGCGTTTGGGGTTTGCTGGCAATGATCTCCAGGCTGGTCCAGCCGCCATCAGAATTGCGCGTGAGCGTGTCATAGGAAAACTCGCGGGAGAGTCCGAAAATAAAATTGCCTAACACCATTTGTTGTCGCATCAGACCCTCACATCGTTCATGGCAGCACCGCTGCGCGTACCTAACAGATCACTCATCGACAGCGGGTTGAACTGCGCTTCGATCTGCTGAACCACCAGGGTGGCGAGTTCTTGGTGGCTGGCCTGTTCAGGCGCGTTGATCGTGATCTGGGGCGCGAAATTGATTGCGCCGCTGTTGGTTTGCGCGCCATTGAGACCTTTGCTGACGTCCGCAGGCGTGGGCAGCCGATCGGGTGTGCCGATAAATTTTTCGCTCAGCCATACGCCGAGGTCACTGCCAACAAAATTGCCGACGGCGCCACCAACAGTCTTACCCACTGCGTTGCCCAGCACACTGCCCAACACCCCACCTAGTAATGTCCCGGCACCGGGAATGATTGAACCGAGGGCAGCACCGGCGAGCCCGCCAATCCTTGCCCCAACGACTGAACCAACAGCACTGCCCGTGTAACCGCCTGCCACGGCACCGCCCGCTGAGGCCACACCGGCACCGACAGTTTTCATGTCACCTGACGCAAGCCCACGGCCAATATCAGCACTTGCGCTGACCAGCAGTAGCGGCAATGCAGCTTTACTCACTGCACTCCCAACCCTGGCCACCTTACCGAACAAGCCCCGGCGGCCCGGCGCTATCGAGGCGCCTTTGTTATCACCCGGCTTGTTTTCAGCCGTTTTGCCTGCCGCCCCGGGGCTCGCCGATGAGGCACCACCGCCCAGCACCTTCTCGGCAACTTTTTCGTAAACCTTGTCCGTGACAGCACCGAAAACGCCAGAAACAAGAGGCGCCAACGCTGCACCGGCCAAGCTGATCGCGGCAGTGGTTTTGGGCAAAACCCCAGCCAGTGCAGTCAAACCATCGATCACCTCGGTCAGGATCATCAACGAAGTATCCACCACCGGCGCCTGTGCTTTATCGACAGCAGTGGAAAGGCGCGTGGTACTCGCCTCATACGCTTGACGCCTAGCTTGTGTAGATTCCGGCTCCGTGGAGGCCTTTTTCTCGGCGGGGCTGCCATCGGTCGTCTGCCGCAGATCATTCAGCTTGAGTAACGAGGCATTGAACGTTTCAAGCGTTCCCCTGAGCAGCACCTGCTCCACTGCCAAGCGATCAATCACAATACTGGCGTTGGCCAGCGCAAGGCTCAGGCTCGAGAACGGCAGTTGCGCGGCATCCAGAGATGAAGGCCCTGTGAGACTTTGCTGCTGGGGTGGTGCGTCATCCATGACACTCGCGCTGTACATCAGCCCGGCCGACGCCAGCGAATAATTGATTTGCATACCGCTCTACTCCTGTTTAACGCCAAGGCGAGTCATCGCGATGTCGTAGCGGCGCAATGCTTTTGCGGCATCCCATTCCAGGATCTCCGCTTCGGTTACCGAGTAAACCAGCGGCACCACATCGAGGATTACGTCGATGTCGCGTTGCGAAAGAAGGCCGCCGGTTGATTTAAAAAATCGTCGATGCGCTCCTGCAGTTCGGTCCAGTCGGGCACGGTCAGCTGGGCGAGGTCGGGGATCATCAGGCCGGTGCAGTGAGCAGTGATGAACTCGGCGCGCTCTTTGTTGGTGGTGAGTTTTTTCATCACCTTGGTAGCACGCAGGGCGGGCATTTCCAGGGGCAGTTCGGTGAGGGTACGGCCAGCAGCGTCGAGGGGCAGCAGCAGCTTGACCTGTTCGTGGGAGGACGCCTCTTCCGCTTCGCCGAGGAAGAACGACGCAGGGCGGGTAGACATCTCGTGTACGTAGTGGGCGATGGTCACGTAGTCCGGGCGCTTGAGTTGGTCGAGTTCTTTTTCCGACAGGCCGGTGGCGAGTTTCGCCAGTTCGAAGAACTGGTCGTCCTCGTCATCACCGGCCCGGGCCAACGCGTCTTTTTGCGCGGCGTAGTGCAGCGGTTTGAGCTGGACCTGCTCGATCGTCGCGCCGGTGTCGGCGGTGATCGGCGAGAGCAGGCGGTGCAGCGGTGGCATCCAGGCCATGGGGCAATTCCTTGGTCAGCAACTGTTGAAGAAAACGCAGATAAAAAGATGAGCGCAGTCAATGTGGGAGCCGGGCTTGCCCGCGAAGGCATCACCGCGGTGTAGCAGGTAAACCGAGTCGCCTGTATCGCAGGCAAGCCAGCTCCCACATTGACCGTGCCCACCTCAGATCGCGGGGTCTTTAAGGCATGAGTACGGCGCGGCGGGCGTCGCCGAGAATGTCGACGCCGTTGAGTACAAACTTCTGGGTGCGCACGTCGATGTCGATCACCGAGATGCCATTTTCCAGGCGGTTGTAGGTGCGGCAGGACAGCTCCAGGGTGGTGGTGGGCTTGGCGTTCATCGTCAACGCTGTCTCGGTCAACGATTTGAGCTTGCCGCCGACGGTGTGGTAGGTGAAGTAGGTCTTGCCGTCCTGGTCCTGGCCGGCTTCCCGCACGTTCAACAGAATGTCGTCACCGAGGCGCACGCCCAGGGCCAGCATGATTTCCGGACCGACACCTTGCAGGGCCAACGTGGCGGTCAAGGGCTTGCCGCTCTTGGCCATTTCTTCGGCGATGAAGCGGCCACCGGTCATGGCCTCCATCTCGAACTCGACCTTGGGCGGCGTGAAGGAATCCACCGTCGCGGACAACGGCAGGCCTTGCAGGGTGGCCGCAATGGCCTGTCTTACACGGTTGGTAAACATTAGAGAACGTCCTCCAGGAACTGCTCGATGATTTCATCGCGGGCATTGAGTTGATAAATCATGTGTTCGTTCGGCGCGTAGCGGCCGTAGTCGATGACGATGTACCAGGTGCCGTTCTTGTACTTCTCGACACTGTTGAGTTCCGGGTGCAGGTACACGCTGCCGCCCGGGATGGTTTCGTCGGCCACCAGGGTTTGCAGCCAATCGTTGATGCGCTTGACCTCCTGGTCCATGAAGGACTTGGTGAGGTTCTTGGCCATGGCTTTCTGGCCGGCCTTGACCAGCTTGCGGCTGATGGCGTCCTCCAGGCCGACGTAGCTGATGAACTTGCCGGTGATGGAACGGTTACCCAGCAGTGAAAAACCGCCAAGGATAGTGCGGGCGTAGTAGCTCACGCCGTAGCGGTTGAGCAGGTCGCCTTCGGTGGAGGTGTCGAGGATGTTGTACTCGACGACGCGGGATACGTCCTCGGCGAACGTCACCTGGTTGCCCGGGCTTTCCCACTGCTTGACCTTGGCCAGTGCGGCGATGGCCAGGGACGACGGCGACAGGAACACGTTTTTCTTGGCGGCCTTGGAGTACACCGACGGCATGTTGTGCACCAGCAGGCAACGGTCGAAACCGAGGTCGGCACCGCCCAGTTCACCGCTGTAGGTCACCTGGTCGGCGACGCTGGCGTCTTTGCCGTCCAGCACCACACGGGCCTTGATGCGTTTGCCAAAGGCAGCGAACTCACCGGCTACAGCCTTGGTGCCGGTGAAGCCCGGGGCGCCGATGATGGTCAGGTCTTCCGGCACGCTGGCCAATGCCGCCAGGCCGAGCTTGCGACCGGTGACCGGCTCGTCGCCGCCGATCACGTTGTTGATCGTGTCAGCCGGGGTCGTGCCCTCTTCGACGATCACCACGTAGACCGGCACCTTGACCACTTTGAGGATCTGGTAAACGGCGTGGAACAGCGTGCCCGACTCAGTGCCGGTCGGGTCCAGCAGCGCCTGGGTGGTGAAACTGTTGATGCGGAACGGCGCATTCTTCGGGATCGACGCATGGGCCTTCGGCGCAGTGCCGACCAGGCCGATCACGTTATCACCGAGGCCACCCATGGCCTCGGGGGATTCGGTGGCATTCACAGTGATGCCGTTGTGCTCGAAGTTCAAAACCTCAGCCATGATTAGTCAGCCTTCTTGGTGGTGGCCTTTTTGGCCGGGGTGGCGTTGAGGACGCTGGTGAGTTCCAAGCGGCCAGCGGTGCGCAGGGCGGATGCTTCGACGTCCAGCAGCTCCAGCTCCTGGCCGACGGTGGACCAATGGCCGGCGCCGATAGGGAATGGGGTTAGGACGGTGTAGGTTTGGCGGGTGGGCATAAGTAGGATCTCCAGGCGAAAAAAAACCGCTCAAGGCGGTTGGGATGGTTGGTGTTTTTAGGCCGGAGGCGCAGGCCATTCGATTTCCATGGGGTAGCCAACTTGAGCTGAGACTCGGCTAATATCCACACGGTATTTTTTCCATTTTCTAAGCTGTTCAATCTCTGCTGGCAAGGCCTCGTCAAGATCTTCGGCATCTTGCAATGGAGCAATTTTGGTCGTCGCTACTGCAAGCAAGACGTCTGCTTTTGCGGCTGCTTGCGCTAGGAGCTCCTCCTGTGTCTTTTGCTGCACGTCTAAACGAGGCTTTCCATCTGAATCAACAGTAATTACACCGCCTTCAGATTGGCCATTGATCAAAACCCAATAGCTTTCATCAGTGAGCGCTACAGCGCCTTCAAATGTTTGCAAATAGAACCCTGATGTTCGCGGATCAAAGTAATACATAGAAAACCCTCAGTAACCGAATGCCAACCACCTAACAGGGACACCATTTACCGTCCCCGTTCGAATTTTGAATTGTGCGTTCGATACAACAACGCCCATCGTCATATACTCCGTGCTACCGCCTCCCGAGTTGCCATCAACGTTAACGGTTGCGCCCAGATAAGCGCAGTTCGTAGCGAATGCTATAGGGAAGCTCAATGTTGCAGTCGACGAATTGATACTGCCCCATTGAATGGTCAAGCCACCTAGCCAAGAAGGGAATATGAGGTAACCGTTTGCGGTTAGAGAAGCAGCAAAGCCGAAGCGTAACTTTTTCGGGCTAACAAAAACTGAGTCGCTGGCGCCATCATTCACTTGGCCTTGCGTACCCACTTTCGCAGTGCCTTGGTTACTCTCGGTTGCCTGCGATGCGAGCGCAGCCAGAGCCGCGATATCAATATTTCCCTGATTTACTGGTGAGTTCCAGGCCTTGATGCACCACATGACGGCCAGGTTTCGAGGACGTGTAACCCCAAAATTATTACCTTCGGCCGCCATCGTGCCGCCGCTACCGCTAATGCCACCATACGCAGCACCTGGGTAATCCCCCGCGCTACCGATATCCAACCCGTATGCAGCACGAGCGTTCGATTCCGGCGTTACGGTCGCGTTGTACAGCCCCGTGATAGTGACGGTTGTGATCGTCGAATCTATCGTCTGAAGGCTACCCTTCTGTGCGCTCCCAAGCTCCCGTCCGGCATCCACTCCGCGACCATGGTCCCAACCACGCAAGAACTCTCCACGCGACTCAGGCAATCGGAAGTACCCGGCAGGTTCGCCCCCCGTGTTGAACGTAGTACCGAGGTATGCCGCCAGATCGGGGTAGGTCGCAATGCTCTTTACACTGCCGTCCAACTCCAGGTAGCCGGGCGGTACGGCAGTTTTGGGGAATGGAACGATCGAGCCGACGGGAACGGCGGATTTCAACGTATCGAGTTCACTGACAAGTGCGGCGACATCGATGCTTCCCTGATTGATCGGAGCGTTCCAAGCCTTGATGCAGTACATCACGGCAATACTGCGCGGGCGTGTTTCACTCGCGATACGGGGATCGCCGTTCACGCCATCATTAATAGGGGTGACAACTGTAGGGCCAAGAACCGTATCACCTACTTTGTTTGATACGAATGGCCCGTTCGACGTTTCACTGATAACGCCCGCTCTACCACGCAATTCATGACCATGACCTTGAAAAGAGTCCGCGCGCCAACTACCGATGCCACGGCCTAGGTCAACGCCCCGCCCATGATCCCACCCACGCAAAAACTCCCCACGCGACTCCGGCAGTCGGAAATTCCCAACCCCCTCATCGCCCTTATTGAACGCAGTCCCCAGGAACTTCGCCAAATCCGGGTACGCCGCAGCGCTCTTCACACTGCCGTCAATTTCCAGGAACCCAACCGGTACCTTATCCACCGGAAACGCCACCATCGAACCCACGGGCAGCGCCGAAGATTGAGCAATCAGCGCCTCAATCTCAGCCTTCGAATACGTCCCCTGCTTCAGGTAATCCATCACCCAAGCCCGAGTCGCTTTTACCACCGTGTCATCAATCAACAACGTGACAATCGAGGCATTGCTCGTCTCGAAAATCGAGCGGATATAAAACTCCTTACCCGACCCGGACGTAGCCAGCACCGGCTTGTACGACTCCGGATATTTCACGATGGCGTACAGAATCCCGGTGTCGGTCCACAGCCCGGCCTCTCGCACGTACCAGCCACCAACATCCGAAGGAATGGTGACTTCGGCCATCAGCCAGTTGGCGTTTTTTTCATCTTGAAACAGCGCATTCAACGGCCCGCGCCAGACTTCGCGTTTCAGCGCTTTTGCGTTGGCATCCGGGTTGTAGACGGCGCCGTTGCCGTCGCCGACGGAGATCTGCGCCAGTTTGATCGGCACGCCCGCCGCCTTGCAGGCGGTTTCGTAGGCGATCCCCGCATTCGTGAGCAGGGTGTAATAGTCAGCCATTTAGTGCTCCTGTGGATAAAGGGTGGTGGTTTCGACGGTGTACAGCCCGGCCGCCATAAAAGCGCGGCCCGTGGCCTCGACTCCTGCCAGCACGTTGGGGTAGATCGTGGTCAGTTCGCCGCACAACGTGGCGGCGCCGATGAAGTGACGGCCCGAAGCACTCAGGCCTACGGAGATCGACAAAATGTCGCGCTCGCTCTTGGCGTCAGCCAGGCGGCGATCGAGTCGGGCGTCGATGATTTCGCTGTAGGGCAATTCGGTGTAGGCCCGTACGGAAAAGCTGTAGGGCACGCCAGGCGGTGTTTGTTCGTACCAGGCACGCACCTCTGGGGTGAGTTGCAGACCTTTGGCCGCGTTTTCCAAAGCCTGTCGCGTGCCAGCCTGGCGAGCAGTGGGCCAGGCGAGTTTGACGGTCAGGCGTTTCTCGGCCTCGGGGGCCGTGGAACTCCATTCGTTCACCGCGCGGTCTGCCGCCAGGTAAGGCAAAAACGACGCCGGTGTGCGATCCGGGTCCATCAATTGCGGGAACGGTGGAGTCACCCGCTCCAGCAACTGGCCAAAGCCCAGATCCAGCGCCTTTTCCAGCGGTGAGCTGTTGGCGGGCAACAGGCTCGCTTTGGGTTCACTCATAGCGTGCGCACCTCCACCTCGACGCCCGTGCAATACGGGGCCTGGAACGCGCTGCTGATGATCGGTTCCAGAGGCTCGAGAATCTGCAACTGGGCGGCGCCGGCACTGTGGATGGCGTAGTCGATCCAGCTTGGATCGACGCGACCTTCCAGGCGGTGGCAGGAATCGGCGTAGGTTTGCAGCAGTTTTTGCGCCGCGACTTGGGTCAATCCCGAATCGGGGCCGGCGTTGATCTTGGCCACCACGCGAATTTTGTAGCGCTGGATCTGCGCGCCCTGGACGGTCACTCGATCAGTTTCCGGTCGCACATCGGGCCGCGCGAAATGTCGACGCACACCGTCAAGCAAATCGGCAGAGGCCGTGCCATCGCCATCCCGTGAAAGCACGGTGACCATCACCTCGCCGGGGGCGGTGCGCCGGCCATTGCCGTCCTTGACCTGTGCCGCATAACCATCCGGGTCGAAGGTGTAGCTGACGGTGACCACGCCTGGTGTAGCGCTTTGCACCTTCACCGACGGCCGTTCACCGAGGGTGAAGACTTCGCGGCGATACTGCATCCGCGAGCCCGCTGCCGGCGCATGGGGCGCCAGGTAATAACGCAGGCGGGCGTCATCATCGCTTTCCAGAATCGGCGGCACCGGCGGGAATGCAGCCGGGTCGCCGGGGTCGAGTACCTGGCGCTCCAGGCCCATGTCGGCCAGGCGGGCATCCAGGTTGCTACCAGTGGCCCACCACGCCAGCATCTGCTTGATGCGGGCGTTGTATTTGCGTTCATGGGTTTGCAGGCGCACGCAAAAGGCTTCCAGGGCCAGGGTCAGCAGCTCACTTTCGTTGTCGAGGCTGACCTTGAGTTTGGCCGCGCTTTGCGGCGCACGGGTGGCGACGTAATCGACGACGAAGGCTTTGAACTCGGCCAATAGAGGTTCGAACTCATCGACAGCGATGATCGCCGGTTCTGCCAGTTGGTTCTGGCCAGGGATCAGCATGCTCATGTGACAACCTCGAAGGATTGTTGGCGGTTTTTCCAGGTGCCGGCAAAACGCAGCAACAAACCTGCGCCCTGGCGGGTGGCGACAATGACCTGGGGTTGAAAATCAGCAATGCCGTTCTGGGTGTTGTAAAACGCTTGAGCCGCGTGGCTCTGGGCGAGAAGCAGCAAATCGTCGCCCAGGTTCTGGCCGAGCAGTTGGGGGATGAGCGAGCCGTACAACGGCCGCTTCTGACGCGTGCCCACAGGGGTGGTCAGCGCTCGGGTGGCACGCTGCACAAATTGCAGCCAGTCATCGACGGCTGCCCCGGTGTTCCTATCGATTCCGATCATGGCAAATCCTTATGCGCTGCTGATCACTCGGCCTTGGTGATCCACCACCGGGCCGCTCAAATGCACGCCGGCCGCATCCAGCAACACGCCGCTGGCGCCGAGTTGCAGGGTGATGCTCTGGGCCGTCATCGTCAGGCTGGCGGCACCGACCTTGACCTCGACCTGTTCGCGGGAGCCGCTGAACGTGGTAGGGCCGTTAATCCAATTGAAGGTGTGGCTGACGTCGTCGTAGTCGCTTTGGGTGCCGTCCTGATGGCGGCGACGTGTTAGCGAAGCAACACTCGATACAGGCGGAAACAGACTACTGTTGAGGCCGAACAAAGCCACGGACTGCGCGCCCCCTTCCCCGCTGCCATAGTTGAGCAACAGGCATTGCTCGCCGATTGACGGGATGCGGGTTTCGGTCTGTGCCCCCGCGCTGGGGTTGAAGAACCGGATGGCCGGGGTAAGCAACTCGCCGTGGCTGATCTTGCAGGTATTGCTGACAGCGTCCACTTCCTGGCACACACCGATGCGGCAGAAGCTTTCGGCGCGGCGGTAGAGGTCTTCGAGTTGGGCTTCCATTTCAGCCAGGCGCTCGACGATCGGCCCCAGTTGCATGCGTAGCAATGCATCGAACATGGACTACTCCAGCAAGGGGCGATATTGGTCAGGGTCATCGATGTTCGAAACTTCCCACGTGCGGGCAAACAGCGGTGTGCCGGTAGGATCTTCGAGCAGCGACGGGCCGAGGTAGAGGGTTTGGGTGAAGGACACGGTCCAGGTGTCGTAGTCCGTTTCTGCAATGGATGAAGTCGACGGCGCCGCGACAATGTTGGTGGGCAAGTCGCATTGGTCTGGCGGCAGGCCCCAGCGATTATCCAGGGCCAGGTCCATCACTTGGCTGGCCAGATCGCAGGCGTCGAAAGGGGCTGAGCCGGCAGGTACATTGACCTTGAGCAAAACCGTGAGGGCATGAGCCTTGCGCCCGTCCATGGAGCGAAAACCAGGCCCATTGCGTTCAATGCTGATCAAGACGCCGGGGCCTTGAGCGTCCAGGTGTGTTCCCAAGCTCAGCTGTGGGAAAGCGTTCTTCAACGCCAGCCCAATGGCTTCGGGAAGCCGGGAAGGTTTTTCAATAAGTGTCATTGGGTCGCGTCCTTGCAGCGGGTTACGGCTGATCCGGGCGAGACGTCGGGGTCTCGTTGACCCCGATGCGCTTGGCCGCCCAGCGTTCATAAAGGCCGATGGCGACGTCCGCGCCGGCCATGGCGGTGAGGCAACCAATGGCACCCGCGGTCCAGATCGACATGCCGGCGGCGTAGCACAGCATCAACGCCGAAACCCCGCAGACCATGCACGCCCCGGACCGCAGGGCCAGGCGCCGTATTAGCGACCAGCCACGGGCGCCCTCTTTGTCGGCGCGCCACATTTCGCCGGACACCCCGCCGATCAGGGCCAGTGCGATCACCAGCCAGATCGGCATTTCCGCTAACGCTTGCTGCTCGTTTGTCATGTCACGCCTCCTGGCTGAGCACTGCCGGCAACGTGCCGGTTTCCTTGGTAAATCCATACAGTGGTAGGCATTCCAAAAAGCCCGGTCGCCCGGGCTTTTCAGTAATGATGTCCTCGGTCTTTCGGCGCTACTGGCGCGGTACGGACCTTTCCTCGATGTTTTTCCGACCACGATCCCTGTCTGCCGGATAACTGCTTCTGGTGCTTTACGCTGCACACCCGGGCCAGTTGCCAACCCTCTGAACCGTTATGAGGCCGGTTCATCGCTGCCTGTTCTTGAAGCGGTGGTGAAACTAAAGAGCGTCGGCATCCTTGCCGGTGTTGCCTGGCATCCCTGCCATCGCTTCGATGGCGTCCATGCCGGTGTTGCATGCCTTCCTTGTCTTCCTTGGCAGCATCCTTGCCGCCTCCACCAGGCCTTATTGGCTGGCTTGAGATGAAGAATATGCATGTATGCATATACAGTCAATGCACAAATGCATTTATTTTTCCTGATGAAATGCACGAATGCATTTTCAGCCTTGTGGGCAGCGGGATTGGTGGTTTTTTGCAGACGAAAAAAAGCCCGCTCGTGGGCGGGCTTTTTCTTACGGAGGAAGGTTATCGGGCGTACATGCCCCACCAGAATACATGGCCGAGGATGCTGATCTGCTCATCCTGGATTTCCTGGAAGCTGTAGTCTTCGTCCGGGTGCTCATCGCGATTGAAACTGCGCAGGCGAATCCCGGAAGGCAGGCGGTAGAGCTGTTTCACGCGCAACTGGCCATTGTGATTGATGGCATACAAGTCGCCATCCACGATGTCGCCGATGCCGCTCTTGCCCGCGTTCACCCCGACCGTGGCGCCGTCACGCAGCACCGGCAACATGCTGTTGCCACGTACCGTTACGCACTTGGCCTGGTCGAACTGCACACCGTTGTGGCGAAGGCTGCGCTTGCCAAACCGCAGGCTGGCTTTCTCGCTTTCCTCGATGACGAATCTTCCTGATCCAGCAGCCAATTCAACCTCGCGCAAAAAGGGGATCGACACCTCGTCATCATTAACGGGCGTGTCGTCGTCCCACAGGCTTATGTCCTTGAGTTCGGAATGCATCGGGTCACGCCCCTCCTCCCGCGAAACGCCCACCGCCACGCGCCCGCGCAGTTGATCGGTGCTCACGCGAAAGTACTCGGCGATGCGGGAAATATGCTTGTCCGACGGATCCACGATCTTGCCGCTGAGGATCCGTGACAGCGTGGATTGAGGCACGCCGGTACGCCGGTGAAGCTCCGTGGGGGAGATCCGGTCGCGGTCCAGCAGTTCTCTTAATACGGTTGAAACGTTGCGTTTTTGCATAACGGGGATGATGACGGGGGATTTAGGGGTTGGCAAATGCAAATTTGCATATTTCATGCATTTACCTTGCCGGGATACCTATCCGTTTGCGAACTGCGTAGCCACGACCTCGCGTGTTAACCTTGCCGCCATCGCAAAATCGCAGGGCCGAATGCCCCACCTTTGCCCCACTCCTTTCAACGAATTTGCCTACGACCCAATGAGTAAAGCCACTTCAGATCTGTCCTCCCACACCCCGATGATGCAGCAGTACTGGCGCCTCAAGAACCAGCACCCTGATCAGTTGATGTTCTATCGCATGGGCGACTTCTACGAGATCTTCTATGAAGACGCGAAGAAGGCCGCCAAGTTGCTGGACATCACCCTCACCGCGCGCGGGCAGTCGGCGGGGCAGTCGATTCCGATGTGTGGCATTCCTTACCACTCGTTGGAAGGCTACCTGGTCAAGCTGGTGAAGCTGGGCGAGTCGGTGGTGATTTGTGAGCAGATCGGCGACCCGGCGACGAGCAAGGGGCCGGTGGAACGGCAGGTGGTGCGCATTATTACGCCGGGGACGGTGAGTGACGAGGCGCTGCTGGATGAGCGTCGCGACAACCTGATCGCCGCGGTGTTGGGCGATGAGCGTCTGTTCGGCCTATCGGTGCTGGATATCACCAGTGGCAACTTCAGCGTGCTGGAGATCAAGGGCTGGGAGAACCTGCTGGCGGAGCTGGAGCGCATCAATCCGGTGGAGCTGTTGATCCCGGATGATTGGCCAAAGGACTTGCCGGCAGAAAAACGTCGTGGGACCAAGCGTCGCGCGCCGTGGGATTTCGAGCGTGATTCGGCGCTGAAAAGTCTCTGCCAGCAATTCTCTGTGCAGGACCTTAAAGGCTTCGGTTGTGAAACCCTGACCCTGGCCATCGGCGCTGCCGGTTGCCTGCTCAGCTATGCCAAGGAAACCCAGCGCACCGCCCTGCCGCACTTGCGCAGCCTGCGCCATGAGCGCCTCGACGACACCGTGGTGCTGGATGGTGCAAGCCGTCGCAACCTGGAGCTGGACACCAACCTGGCCGGCGGTCGCGATAACACCCTGCAATCGGTGGTCGACCGTTGCCAGACCGCCATGGGCAGCCGCTTGTTGACCCGTTGGCTGAACCGCCCACTGCGGGACTTGAGCGTGCTGCAAGCGCGCCAGTCGTCTATTACCTGCCTGCTGGACGGATACCGTTTTGAGAAGCTGCAGCCGCAGTTGAAGGAAATCGGCGACATCGAGCGCATCCTGGCGCGGATCGGCCTGCGTAACGCTCGCCCCCGCGACCTGGCACGCCTGCGCGATGCCCTCGGCGCCCTGCCGCAGTTGCAGGCCGCAATGACCGATCTGGACACGCCGCACCTGCAACAACTGGCCGTGATCGCCAGCACCTACCCGGAACTCGCGGCGCTGCTGGAAAAAGCCATCATCGACAACCCGCCGGCGATCATTCGTGATGGCGGTGTACTCAAGACCGGTTACGACAGCGAGCTGGATGAGCTGCAGGCCCTCAGCGAAAACGCCGGGCAGTTCCTGATCGACCTGGAAGCCCGCGAAAAAGCCCGAACCGGCCTGGCCAACCTGAAAGTCGGCTACAACCGTGTGCACGGCTACTTCATCGAATTGCCGAGCAAGCAGGCTGAATCAGCACCGATCGACTATCAACGTCGCCAAACGCTTAAAGGTGCCGAACGCTTTATCACCCCTGAGCTGAAAGAGTTCGAAGACAAGGCACTGTCGGCCAAGAGTCGTGCCCTGGCTCGGGAAAAAATGCTGTATGAGAACCTGCTGGAAGACCTGATCGGCCAACTGGCACCGTTGCAAGACACCGCCGCTGCATTGGCCGAATTGGATGTGCTGAGCAACCTGGCCGAACGTGCGCTGAACCTTGACCTGAACTGCCCGCGTTTTGTGAGCGAGCCGTGCATGCGCATCGTGCAAGGGCGTCACCCGGTGGTGGAGCAGGTGTTGACCACGCCGTTCGTCGCCAACGACCTGTCGCTGGACGACGATACCCGCATGCTGGTGATCACCGGTCCGAACATGGGCGGTAAATCCACCTACATGCGCCAGACCGCGTTGATCGTGTTGCTGGCACATATCGGCAGCTTCGTGCCGGCGGCCAGTTGCGAATTGTCCCTGGTGGACCGCATTTTCACGCGGATCGGCTCCAGCGATGACCTGGCCGGCGGCCGGTCGACCTTTATGGTGGAAATGAGCGAAACCGCCAATATCCTGCACAACGCCACCGAGCGCAGCCTGGTGCTGATGGACGAAGTGGGACGCGGCACCAGCACCTTCGACGGCCTGTCCCTGGCGTGGGCGGCGGCGGAGCGATTGGCACACCTGCGTGCCTATACGTTGTTCGCCACCCACTACTTCGAGCTGACTGTACTGCCGGAAAGCGAACCACTGGTGGCCAACGTGCACCTGAACGCCACCGAGCACAACGAACGCATCGTGTTCCTCCACCACGTACTGCCGGGGCCAGCCAGCCAGAGCTACGGCTTGGCCGTGGCGCAATTGGCCGGTGTGCCGAACGATGTGATTCTGCGCGCCCGCGAGCACCTCAGCCGCCTGGAAACCACAGCCCTGCCCCATGAAACCGTGGTCGCAAGCCCTGCCAAGGCCTCCAGCAAACCTGCCGCTCCGCACCAGAGCGATATGTTCGCCGGCCTGCCCCACCCGGTGCTGGAAGAGTTGGCCAAGCTTGACCTGGATGACTTGACGCCGCGTAAAGCGCTCGAAATGTTATATGCACTGAAGGTTCGGATATAACGCTGGCGCTTGCAAGCTGGTAGACTCTCGCGCGGTTTGGGATGCTGCGGGCTATTAGCCTGGCCTGCAGACTATCGCTCCCGAACCTCGCGAGCCCTGCCACAAAGGGTTTCGCTGCCGCCGCCTGAGGAGAGAATTAGAAATGACCTTCGTCGTCACCGACAACTGCATCAAGTGCAAGTACACCGACTGCGTGGAAGTATGTCCGGTGGACTGCTTCTACGAAGGCCCGAACTTCCTGGTTATCCACCCGGACGAGTGCATCGACTGCGCCCTGTGTGAGCCAGAATGCCCGGCCGTCGCTATTTTCTCCGAGGACGAAGTCCCGGCAGAGATGCAGGAATTTATTCAGTTGAACGTCGAGCTGGCGGAAATCTGGCCGAACATCACTGAACGCAAGGATCCAATGCCAGAGGCAGCGGAATGGGATGGCAAAAAAGGTAAGATTGCAGACCTCGAACGCTGATAGCGTCGTCGCCCCAAAAGGCCCCTTGCGGGCCTTTTTGCGTTTCTACAGGGCGGGTTTTACTTTTCTACAGGCAAAAAAAAGGGGCGGTATGACCCGCCCACATTTTTTCCCTAGTCCCTGTGTTCCTTTTCATCATCCTGATGAATCGCATCCTGCGACGTTCCTTGAACCATCGTTCCTTGATGGCTGTGTCAATCCGTGGACACAGGGCTGATCTTAAAGAGTTCCAATGTAAGTTCAACGGGATCCAAGCACAGGGACCACCATTGATCTCGGTCAACTCGACAAAAATAACCCTTTAATATCAATGAGATAAAAAAACACTCTCAACGATTCAAGACGGCCAAGGCGGGTAAAAAAACCAATCACTTACGAAAAAGTAAGCGAATGCTTACACGAGCAATTGCGTAAAAGCGTAACTGCGACCTTTCTCCGGCCATCCAGATAAGAAAAAGCCCCGACACGTCGAGGCTCCTTTTCCCGCCAACGGCTCAGTCGTCGCTGACCGTAATGGTCGGCATGGCTGGCGCGGCGGCTTCCTGCAGGACGATTCGTGCGCCCACGTGGCGGGCCAATTCCTGGTAGATCATCGCGATCTGGCTGTCCGGCTCTGCAACTACCGTTGGCTTGCCGCCGTCGGCCTGCTCGCGGATCAACATCGACAACGGCAGCGAAGCCAACAGTTCCACACCGTACTGGGTGGCCAGCTTCTCGCCACCGCCTTCGCCGAACAGATGCTCGGCATGGCCGCAGTTGGAGCAGATATGCACCGCCATGTTTTCCACGACGCCCAGTACCGGGATGTTGACCTTGCGGAACATCTCCACGCCTTTCTTCGCGTCCAGCAGCGCCAGGTCCTGGGGCGTGGTGACAATCACAGAACCGGCCACCGGGACTTTCTGCGCCAGGGTCAACTGGATATCACCGGTGCCTGGCGGCATGTCGATCACCAGGTAGTCCAGGTCGCCCCAGGCCGTCTGGGTCACCAACTGCAGCAGCGCACCCGAGACCATCGGCCCGCGCCAGACCATCGGCGTGTTGTCATCGGTAAGGAAGGCCATGGACATGACCTCCACGCCCAGCGACTCGATCGGCACGAACCACTTCTGGTCCTTGACCTTGGGCCGCGTGCCCTCGGCAATGCCGAACATCACGCCTTGGCTCGGACCGTAGATATCGGCGTCGAGAATCCCCACGCGCGCGCCTTCACGGGCCAGGGCCAGGGCCAGGTTGGCGGCGGTGGTGGATTTGCCCACGCCGCCTTTGCCGGACGCGACCGCAACCACGTTCTTGACGTTGGCCAGGCCTGGAATCTGCGCCTGGGCCTTATGCGGGGCAATCACGCATTGGATGTCGACCTTGGCGGTCGCTACGCCGTCGAGGCCTTCGATAGCCATTTGCAGCATCTGCGCCCAGCCGCTTTTGAACAAGCCGGCGGCATAGCCCAGTTCCAACAGGACCGAGACCTGGTCGCCCTGGACCTCGATGGCCCGTACACAACCGGCACTGACCGGGTCCTGGTTCAAATAGGGGTCGGTGTACTGGCGAAGAACGGCTTCCACCGCTGCGCGATTGACGGCGCTCATGGGCTACTCCCGAAAAAAGACTGACTGAAACAGGCGGCTATCCTAACCGTTCCGACCGGTTAACGGCATGCTTTCGCAGCCAGGGAATGTTCTGAAACAGCGCCACGGGGTGAAATATATTTCCCGGCGCTTTATAGTGGCCGACCTCCGTTTCATCAAGTAGCCGAGCCCCATGTCCGAGCCACGCAAGATCCTCGTCACCAGCGCCCTGCCCTATGCCAATGGTTCCATCCATCTTGGCCATATGCTTGAGTACATCCAGACCGATATGTGGGTGCGCTTCCAGAAGCATCGCGGCAATCAATGCATTTATGTCTGCGCGGACGACGCCCACGGTTCGGCCATCATGTTGCGCGCCGAAAAGGAAGGCATCACCCCGGAACAACTGATCGCCAACGTGCAGGCTGAACACAGCGCCGACTTTGCCGAGTTCCTGGTGGATTTCGACAACTTCCACTCGACCCACTCCGAAGAAAACCGCGAGCTGTCGAGCCAGATCTACCTGCGCCTGAAAGAAGCCGGGCATATCGACCAGCGTTCGGTGACCCAGTATTTCGACCCGGAAAAGAAAATGTTCCTGGCCGACCGCTTCATCAAGGGCACTTGCCCGAAATGCGGCACCGAAGACCAGTACGGCGACAACTGCGAAAAATGCGGTGCCACCTACGCGCCGACTGAGCTGAAGAACCCTAAGTCGGCGATTTCCGGCGCCACCCCGGTGCTCAAGGACTCCCAGCACTTCTTCTTCAAGCTCCCGGATTTCCAGGCCATGCTGCAAACCTGGACCCGCAGCGGCACGTTGCAGGACGCCGTGGCCAACAAACTCGCCGAATGGCTCGACACCGGCCTGCAGCAATGGGACATCTCCCGCGATGCGCCGTACTTCGGCTTCGAGATCCCGGGCGAGCCGGGCAAGTATTTCTACGTGTGGCTGGACGCGCCGATCGGTTACATGGCCAGCTTCAAGAACCTGTGCGACCGCACGCCGGAGCTGGACTTCGACGCGTTCTGGAACAAGGATTCCACCGCCGAGCTGTACCACTTCATCGGCAAGGACATCGTCAACTTCCACGCCCTGTTCTGGCCGGCGATGCTCGAAGGTTCGGGCTACCGCAAGCCGACCGCCATTGCCGTGCACGGCTACCTGACGGTCAACGGCCAGAAGATGTCCAAGTCCCGTGGCACCTTTATCAAGGCGCGCACCTACCTGGATCACCTGTCGCCGGAATACCTGCGCTACTACTACGCCTCCAAGCTGGGCCGTGGCGTGGATGACCTCGACCTGAACCTGGAAGACTTCGTACAGAAGGTCAACTCGGACCTCGTGGGCAAAGTCGTCAACATCGCCAGCCGCTGCGCCGGGTTTATCCACAAGGGCAACGCTGGTGTGCTGGTGGCCGAAAACGCCGCACCCGAGCTGACCGACGCGTTCCTCGCCGCCGCGCCAAGCATCGCCGACGCCTATGAAGCACGCGACTTTGCCCGCGCCATGCGCGAGATCATGGGCCTGGCCGACCGTGCCAACGCCTGGATCGCCGACAAAGCCCCGTGGTCGCTGAACAAGCAGGAAGGCAAGCAGGCGGAAGTCCAGGCGATCTGCGCCACGGGCGTCAACCTGTTCCGCCAGTTGGTGATCTTCCTCAAGCCAGTGCTGCCGTTGCTGGCCGCCGATGCCGAGGCGTTCCTGAACGTCGCGCCGCTGACCTGGAACGACCACGTCACATTGCTCAGCAATCATCAGTTGAATGAGTTCAAGCCGCTGATGACCCGTATCGACCCGGTGAAGGTGCAGGCCATGACCGACGCTTCGAAGGAAGACCTGGTTGCCAGCCAGACCGACACCGGTGAATCCGCGTCTGCAGGTAATGGCGAGTTGGCCAAGGACCCGATTTCCCCGGAAATCGAGTTCGACGCCTTTGCCGCCGTGGACCTGCGCGTGGCGCTGATCGTCAAGGCTGAAGCCGTGGAAGGTGCCGACAAGCTGCTGCGCCTGACGCTGGACCTGGGTGGCGAGCAACGCAACGTGTTCTCCGGGATCAAGAGTGCCTACCCGGACCCGTCCAAGCTCGACGGCCGCCTGACCATGATGATCGCCAACCTCAAGCCTCGGAAAATGAAGTTCGGCCTCTCGGAAGGCATGGTGATGGCGGCCGGCCCTGGCGGCGAAGAAATCTACCTGCTGAGCCCTGACAGCGGCGCCAAGCCGGGCCAACGCATCAAGTAAGCCCATGGGCCTACGATGAGCGAAACAGGTCTACTGTAGGAGCCCGGCTTGCCGGCGATGGCGTTCTCAAGGACGCCATCGCAAGCAAGCCGGGCTCTTACACATCCACTACCCGCCCGTTCGCTTGACCGGCATGCCAATGATCACCCCATGAACCTGATTCAACGTATCGACGCGCTGCTGCCACAGACCCAATGCGGCAAGTGCGGGCACCCGGGCTGCAAGCCTTACGCCGAGGGCATTGCGCTTGGCGAGGCAATCAACAAGTGCCCGCCCGGTGGCCAGGAAACCATCGCCGGCCTGGCGCAGTTGCTGCAGATGCCTGTGCTGGAACTGGACACCAGCCGTGGCGAGGCTCCCGCCCAGGTCGCCTATATCCGTGAAGCCGAGTGCATCGGCTGCACCAAATGCATCCAGGCTTGCCCCGTGGATGCGATTGTCGGTGCGGCCAAGCTGATGCATACCGTTATCGCCGATGAGTGCACCGGTTGCGACCTGTGCGTCACACCCTGCCCCGTCGATTGCATTGAGATGCGCCCTGCGACCAACGTATTGCCGATCGTGGGAGGCCAGGCAACCCACGCTCACGAGCTGCATGAGCGCAGCCTCAAGCGCGATCGCGCTAGACGGCGCTATGAACAACGCACTATACGGTTGCAGCGGGAAGAAGCGCATAGGCTCGCCGAACGCCTGGCTCGGGCCAAGCGCCCAGCAACGGCTGCCCCCGTGCAGACAGATACGACTCAGGCCGCTCAGGATGCAGCGATCAAGAAAGCCAAAATCTCGGTTGCAATGAGTCGCGCCCAGTTACACAAATCGCTGAAGGCATTTGGTCACCCACCTACATTTGAGCAGCAGTCGCAATTGATCGTGCTCCAACAGCAGTTTGAAGCGGCTGAACAGGCACTCGCGGCATTGGAGCTCAGCACTCCGACACCTTTGCCCATACAGAAGGACCCGGCGCTCAAACGCGCAAAAATCCAGCTGGCCATGCGCCGGGCCGAACTGAAAAAAGCCCAGGACTTGAACGCTGACGAGCAACAGTTGGCAACCTTGAGTGCAGCCCTCTCCAGTGCGGAGCAGGCGCTGCATGATGCCGAGGCGGAAAGCGACCAACCCAAGCCCGACTTGCAACGCGTGGAAAAACGCCCTATCGATGCCCAGCTGCGCCAGCTGAAAACGGCCCTGGCTTATGCACGGGCTGAAGTCAGCAAGCTGCAACGCCAACCCGGTGTCAGTGCACAGGAGCTGGACGTCGCGCAACAGAAGCTCGAGCAAGCGCAGCTTCGGGTAGATACCCACACCAGCCCTTGACCCGCGACAGGCGCTGCAAGAGGTGCCAACGATGGTTTATCCTGCAAGCGCTGCCCCTATTCGAAGATCATGCTGACCGCCTGCAAGGAACCGCCCGCCCGATGAATGCCGCTAAACGCCTGGAAATATTCCGCAGGCTTCACGAAGACAATCCGGAACCCAAGACCGAACTGGCCTACTCAACGCCGTTCGAGTTGCTGATTGCGGTGATCCTGTCGGCCCAATCCACGGACGTGGGCGTCAACAAGGCCACGGCCAAACTGTATCCGGTGGCCAACACGCCAGAAGCGATCTATGCCTTGGGCGTGGAAGGGTTGTCGGAATACATCAAGACGATCGGACTGTACAACAGCAAAGCCAAGAATGTCATCGAGACCTGCCGTCTGCTGGTGGAACACCATGGCAGCGAAGTGCCACAAACTCGCGAAGCACTGGAAGCCTTGCCTGGGGTCGGCAGAAAAACGGCCAACGTTGTACTGAACACTGCATTTCGGCAACTGGCCATGGCGGTGGACACCCATATATTTCGTGTCAGCAACCGCACCGGCATTGCCCGCGGCAAAAACGTGGTGGAAGTCGAAAAGCAGTTGATGAAGTGCGTGCCCAAGCCCTACCTGCTTGATTCCCACCACTGGCTGATCCTGCACGGTCGCTACGTTTGCCAGGCGCGCAAGCCGCGTTGTGGCAGCTGCCGCATAGAAGACCTGTGTGAATACAAGGAGAAAACGTCCGACGATTGAGTGATCATTGTTTTTTTCGATCAATCGATTGAAAAAATCTTTTTTACCCGTTCATGGATTATCGTTATAAGGAGCGCCAACGGCAGTCTTAGCCTGGAGTTAACCTTATGAGCACTGGCAAAGAACAACTCGATGTAGAAGACGACCTCGTTGCGGAGTCGGACGATGATGGGGAAGCACCTGTTGCAGAGGTGGCCAAGACCAATTTGAGCAAACGCCGCACCATCGACAATCTTCTGGAAGAGCGACGCTTGCAAAAACAACTGGCCGACTACGACTTCGACCTCTGATCAATCCGTTGACGACCGGAAGCCTCCCTGACGGAGGCTTTTTTGTGCCGGTAATCCTTCCTAATGCCTGCGGCGTAACACGTTCGCCTATACCAGGCCATTGCGTTGGGCCAATTCGATCAAGTCGACAAGGGAGCGGGCGTTAAGCTTGAGCAGAAGGCGAGTCTTATAGGTACTGACGGTCTTGTTGCTAAGGAACATGCCATCGGCAATCTCCTTGTTGGTTTTGCCACGTGCCAGTTGCTGCAACACCATCATCTCCCGACCTGAAAGGCGCTCGACCATATCTGCTTCACTGGCGTTGCCAATGGTGGAGCGCACCGAGTTCAGTGCCTGGTTCGGAAAGTAGCTGTAGCCGGACAATACCGCCTTGATGGCGCTCAGCAGTTCGGCCAGGTCCTGTTGCTTGCACACATACCCTGCTGCGCCCGCCTGCATGCAGCGCATGGAGAAATGGCCCGGAGCCTGGGACGTCAGCACCAGCACCTTGAAGGGCGCAGGTTGTTTGGCGGAAGACAGCCGGCAGATAACTTCCAGGCCGTCGAGCTTGGGAATACCGATATCCAGTATGACAATGTCCGGCGTGTATTCCTTGGCAAGTTGCAGCGCATCGACACCGTTATCAGTCTCGGCAACGACCTCATAACCATGACGCTCCATTAGCATGCGCACAGCAAGTCGAATGACAGGATGATCATCCACGATCAGCACTTTATTCATGAGAAAGTCCAATTTCGCTGTTCGAATTATTTAGAGCAAGCACAATAGCCTAGTCGTTTCCTAGTTGGCATAGTGTTCCCCCCCAAGCAACAGCAAGCAGAGACCCAACCCACACAGATAAAGGAATCGCCCTACAAAAAAACGCCAACTTGGAGGTATAGCGTTTTATGGAGCCTTTCAGATCTTTCCTTGGGCTTACATATTTTGAGTGAAATTTCCAAAGGGTAAGGGGCCTTGGGTAAACATTCTGCACAAGGCTTTCAGGAAATTCCCCTTGCTTGGCGTTTTCCACAGGGACGGCATGCGAAATAAATTCAACAATTTTAGTTCCATTTAACATATTTACTTTCACCCTAAAGTCCTACAGACCATTCAGCACATTGCTGCTTATCAGCACTTTCATGAGTGAATTTTCTGTAAGACCAGTTCCTACGCAGGTGTAAATATTCATGCCAACCTACATAACGCTAGTGACCTGCCAATAACCGCTGTCGAAGTTTCCTGACAAAAAAACATCAACATTTGTTAAACAAGATTAAACATTACAAAGCTGAGCAAATAGACAGGCAAAAAAAATGGCCCCTTGAACAAGGGGCCATTTCTATAACGCGTGAAACACTCAGAACAACGAGCGACCTTTGTTGGCCGCAATGCGCATGCGCAGAGCATTCAACTTGATAAAGCCAGCTGCGTCCGCCTGGTTGTAGGCGCCGCCATCTTCTTCGAAGGTGGCAATGTTGGCGTCGAACAGCGACTCATCGGACTTACGGCCGGTGACGATCACATTGCCCTTGTACAGCTTCAGGCGCACAACACCGTTCACGTGAACCTGGGACGCGTCGATCATCTGTTGCAGCATCAGACGCTCAGGGCTCCACCAGTAGCCGGTGTAGATCAGGCTGGCGTACTTGGGCATCAGCTCGTCTTTGAGGTGAGCCACTTCGCGGTCCAGGGTGATCGACTCGATGGCGCGGTGGGCGCGCAGCATGATGGTGCCGCCCGGGGTTTCGTAGCAGCCACGGGACTTCATGCCCACGTAACGGTTCTCGACGATGTCGAGACGGCCGATACCGTGTTCGCCGCCGATACGGTTCAAGGTCGCCAGCACGGTGGCCGGGGTCATTTCGACGCCGTCCAGTGCAACGATGTCGCCGTTACGGTAGGTCAGTTCCAGGTACTGTGGCTTGTCTGGAGCGTTCTCCGGGGAGACGGTCCATTTCCACATGTCTTCTTCGTGCTCGGTCCAGGTGTCTTCCAGCACGCCGCCTTCATAGGAGATGTGCAGCAGGTTGGCGTCCATCGAGTACGGGGACTTCTTCTTGCCGTGGCGTTCGATCGGGATGGCGTGCTTTTCAGCGTAATCCATCAGCTTTTCACGGGACAGCAGGTCCCACTCACGCCAAGGGGCAATCACTTTTACGCCTGGCTTGAGCGCGTAGGCACCCAGCTCGAAACGCACCTGGTCGTTGCCCTTGCCGGTAGCGCCATGGGAAATGGCGTCGGCACCGGTTTCGTTGGCGATTTCGATCAGGCGTTTGGCGATCAGCGGACGTGCGATGGAAGTACCCAGCAGGTACTCGCCTTCGTAGACGGTGTTGGCGCGAAACATCGGGAAAACGAAATCGCGGACGAACTCTTCGCGCAGGTCGTCAATGTAGATCTCTTTCACGCCCATGGCTTGCGCCTTGGCACGTGCAGGTTCGACCTCTTCGCCCTGACCCAGGTCAGCGGTGAAGGTCACCACTTCACAGTTATAAGTATCCTGCAGCCACTTGAGGATCACCGAAGTGTCCAGGCCGCCGGAATACGCGAGAACGACCTTGTTTACGTCGGCCATGCCATCACTCCACGGGGTTGTACGGAAAGGCGTCGATTCTACCGACCAAAACCGTGGATTTACAGAGGCGCGACAGCAAATGAAGATAAAGCGACAGATTATGTCGAGCGGGCGACCGATGGTCGCACCTTACGACGTGTGCGCGGGGTTGCTCGGGCCGGTGGCCGTGGGCGCCGGTTTCTCGGGGGCTGCCACACGCTCAAGCTGAATGTTGACGCGGCGATTGCGGGCCCGGTTTGCCGCGTTGGTATTGGGCGCCAATGGGTAGCTTTCGCCATGAAAGCGCAAGGTGATCTGCGATTCCTGGATACCGTTGGCCTTCAGGTAATCCATTACTGCCAGGCCGCGACGGCGCGAGACATCCCGGTTGGTCAAACGGTTGCCGCTGTTGTCCGAATGGCCATTCAATTCGATATGGTTGACCGTGGGGTCGGCCTTCATGAACGCGAGTATCACATCCAGCTTCTTCTTGGCGGCCGCGTCCAGTTCGATGCCACCCCCGGGGAATCCGACTTCGGTCTGCTTGACCTGGTCGTAATTCATCGGCAACAGCTTGGTGGTGCACAACTGGTAGTCGTTGTAGGCCTTGCTGAATTTCACCGGCAACAGGCGAATTTCCGAGTACCCCCCTTCGCGCCCGTAATGTCGGACCGTCGGGCTGCGCCCTTCAAGCAAACCGGTGAACAGTCGCCCGGCCTGGGCCTGGGAGCTGTTGAACAGCACATCGCCACTACCTGCACGTACGGCGCCAAGGTTGATATCACCGCGCCCCGGCTGCCAGGGCGCCGCAGCGGCCAAGAGTGTCGCGGAACCTGCGCCCAGCGAGCCGTTATAGGCTTTCAGGCGGAACGTCGCCTGCTCACCGGCCCGGCGCACGAACTCACCCGAACCGAAATCCGTGATCGGCTGGGTCAGGCGGCACTCGAACTGGTCGCCTTCCACCTTCCACTCAATATTCTCCAGACGTGTCTGGAACGTGAGGGCCATCGCAGGCAGGCTGGCGAACACACTGAGCAGGGCTAGATAATGCTGGCGCACGGGAGGCTCCACTGGTTTCTACAACACTTCAAAGCGTCATACATCGATAAGGCATACAAAAGGCTATCGGATGCATCCCGCAAAACTTGATAGCGAGTGCCTGACAGAGTCTTTTCCGGTAGCATTCCCACCAGATTGACCCGCCTGGAATCCCCAATGTCCGACCGCCTGACCCTGCTGCGTCCCGACGACTGGCATATTCATCTTCGCGATGGTGCTGCGTTACCCCACACCGTGGCCGATGTAGCGCGCACGTTTGGCCGCGCCATCATCATGCCTAACCTGGTACCTCCGGTGCGTAACGCCGAGCAAGCCGATGCCTATCGCCAGCGAATCCTTGCTGCACGACCGGCCGGCAGCCGCTTCGAACCGTTGATGGTGCTCTACCTCACCGACCGCACCCAGCCCGAAGAGATTCGTGAAGCCAAGGCCAGCGGTTTCGTGCACGCCGCCAAGCTGTATCCGGCAGGCGCGACCACCAACTCCGACTCCGGCGTGACCAGTATCGACAAGATCCTGCCGGCGATCGAAGCCATGGCCGAAGTTGGCATGCCGCTGTTGATCCACGGTGAAGTCACCCGTGGCGACGTCGACGTGTTCGATCGTGAAAAAATCTTCATCGATGAGCACATGCGTCGTGTGGTCGAGCTGTTTCCGACCCTGAAGGTGGTGTTCGAGCACATCACCACCGCCGATGCCGTGCAGTTTGTCACCGAGGCCTCGGCCAACGTTGGCGCAACCATCACCGCGCACCACTTGCTGTACAACCGCAACCACATGCTGGTGGGCGGGATTCGGCCGCACTTCTATTGCCTGCCGATCCTCAAGCGCAACACCCATCAGGTGGCGTTGCTGGACGCCGCGACCAGCGGTAATCCGAAGTTCTTCCTCGGCACCGACTCCGCGCCTCATGCCCAGCATGCCAAAGAAGCCGCGTGCGGTTGTGCCGGTTGCTACACGGCATTTGCTGCCATCGAGCTGTACGCCGAAGCGTTCGAACAACGTAATGCGCTGGACAAGCTCGAAGCATTCGCCAGCCTCAACGGCCCGCGTTTCTACGGCTTGCCGGCGAACACCGACCGCATCACCCTGGTTCGTGAAGACTGGACCGCCCCTGCCAGCCTGCCGTTTGGCGAGCTGACTGTCATCCCGCTGCGCGCCGGTGAAACACTGCGCTGGCGCCTGCTGGAGGAAAGCAAGTGAGTGAAGACCATTACGACGACGAACACGAGCACAGTGGTGGCGGTTCCCGTCACCCGATGGCCGAGCGGTTTCGCGGCTATCTGCCGGTTGTCATCGACGTAGAAACCGGTGGCTTCAACAGTGCCACCGACGCCCTGCTGGAAATCGCTGCGACCACCATCGGCATGGATGAACAGGGCTTTGTGTTCCCGGAACACACCCACTTCTTCCGCGTCGAGCCGTTTGAAGGCGCGAACATCGAAGCGGCCGCTTTGGAATTCACCGGGATCAAGCTCGATCACCCGCTGCGCATGGCCGTGAGCGAAGAAGCGGCGCTGACCGACATCTTCCGTGGCGTGCGCAAGGCGTTGAAGGCCAATGGCTGCAAACGTGCGATCCTGGTGGGTCACAACAGCAGCTTCGATCTGGGCTTCCTGAACGCCGCCGTGGCGCGGCTGGACATGAAACGCAATCCGTTCCACCCTTTCTCCAGCTTTGACACGGCCACCCTCGCCGGCCTGGCGTATGGCCAGACCGTGCTGGCAAAAGCCTGCCAGGCAGCCGGTATCGACTTTGACGGTCGCGAGGCCCACTCGGCTCGCTACGACACCGAGAAGACGGCCGAGCTGTTCTGCGGCATCGTCAACCGCTGGAAAGACATGGGCGGCTGGGAAGACTTCAACGATTGAGATCGTTTCCCGCGCATAAAAAAACCGGCCTTCTCAGGCCGGTTTTTTTGTACCGCTAACGTGGCTTACAGCTTGCCAGCGTTCTCGGTCAGGTAAGCCGCAACGCCTTCTGGCGAAGCGTTCATGCCTTTGTCGCCTTTTTTCCAGTTGGCTGGGCAAACTTCGCCGTGCTCTTCGTGGAATTGCAGGGCGTCAACCAGACGGATCAGCTCTTCCATGTTACGGCCCAGTGGCAGGTCGTTGATGATCTGGGAGCGAACCACGCCTTTGTCGTCGATCAGGAATGCGCCACGGAAAGCCACGCCGCCTTCGGATTCAACGTCGTAGGCCTTGGCGATGTCGTGCTTCATGTCGGCAGCCATGGTGTATTTGACTTTGCCGATGCCGCCATCGTTGATGGCGGTGTTGCGCCATGCGTTGTGGGTGAAATGGGAGTCGATGGAAACGGCGACCACTTCAACGTTGCGCGCCTTGAAATCGTCCATGCGGTGGTCCAGAGCGATCAGCTCCGAAGGGCAGACGAAAGTGAAGTCCAGCGGGTAGAAGAACACCAGGCCGTATTTGCCTTTGATGGCTTCAGACAGTTTGAAGCTGTCTACGATTTCGCCATTGCCGAGAACGGCGGGTACGTCGAAATCCGGGGCTTGTTTGCCGACGAGTACGCTCATTGGGTATCTCCTGATGTGAGGGTGACGATTGAAGTAAAAGGACCGCCTCCAAGTCTGCCGTGTGTAAGCGACAGCCCTGTGACGCAGTCACGCTTCGTGAAGACCGACCATCATACACTGAAAAAACCGTTCGTCAGCGCACGGGCAACGTCGGTGAATACCCTACGATTCTACTTTGACAATCATTCTCGTTAACATTAAGATCCATCGCACTTAAGCCTTAAACCCGCGACGGTTCTCCCTTATGTATGTGTGCCTGTGTACTGGCGTCACCGACGGACAAATCCGCGAAGCAATCTATGAAGGTTGCTGCAGCTACAAGGAAGTGCGTGAAACCACCGGCGTTGCCAGCCAGTGCGGCAAATGTGCTTGCCTTGCCAAGCAAGTGGTACGGGAAACCCTGACGCAGCTGCAAACAGCCCAGGCCGCGATTCCCTTTTCAGCAGAATTTACACATGCTTAATTGAGCGTGTTTTAAAGAACCGGACTTAGTGTCCGGTTTTTTTATGCCCGTAATTCAATTAGTTAGCGTCAAGACGCGGAACACAAACATTCGTATTCCGATTAATTTTCATTTATTATTCAATAACTTAGGTTTGACACTCAGGATTTCGCCGCTCAAACTCCGCCTTATACACAGCTATTACAGGGCAGGACCCCAGTCATGAAAGGCGACATCTCAGTCATCCAGCAACTCAACAAAATCCTTGCCAATGAACTGGTCGCGATCAATCAGTACTTTCTGCATGCGCGCATGTATGACGATTGGGGCCTGGAAAAGCTGGGCAAGCGTGAATACAAAGAATCCATCAAGGCCATGAAGGACGCCGACGCGCTGATCAAGCGCATCCTGTTCCTCGAAGGCCTGCCGAACGTGCAGGACCTGGGCAAGCTGAACATCGGCGAGCACACCCAGGAAATGATCAGCAGCGACTTGAAGTTCGAGCACAAGAGCCACAGCGACCTGAAAGCCGCTATTGCTCATTGCGAAACCAAGGGTGATTTCGGCAGCCGCGAACTGCTGGAAGATATCCTGGAAGACCAGGAAGAACACATCGACTGGTTGGAAACCCAACTGGGCCTGATCGACAAGGTCAGCCTGGAAAACTACCTGCAATCGCAGATGGGCGAATAAGCCCAAACGCGCAGGTATAAAAAAGCCCCGCTCTCTTATGAGAAGCGGGGCTTTTTATTGACCACGGATTATGTAGGAGCCCGGCTTGCCGGCGATGGCGGTTTCAGAGTCACCGCTTGGCTCAAGGCCCTATCGCCGGCAAGCCGGCTCCTACAGATTACGCGTCGGTCTTGGCGGCGGCGTTGGCCGCGGCTTCTTTGATCAGCGCTTGCAGCGAGCCATCGGCCGCCATCTCAACGATGATATCGCTACCGCCGACCAGCTCACCGGCGACCCACAGTTGTGGGAACGTTGGCCAGTTGGCGTATTTCGGCAGGTTGGCGCGAATTTCAGGGTTTTGCAGGATATCCACGTAAGCGAATTTCTCGCCACACGCCATGATGGCCTGGGAAGCCTTCGCGGAGAAACCGCACTGAGGAGCGTTTGGCGCGCCCTTCATGTAAAGCAGAATGGTGTTGTTGGCAATCTGCTCTTTGATCGTTTCGATGATATCCATGGAACACCTCGGCTGGAACTTTGCGACTCACAGGTCGGCACGGTGGCGCATTGTAACGCAAAATCCCAGCGTGGTGCTCAGGCTCCTTATGCGGCCGCCACCTGCACGGGAACCCCGTTCAGCGCGGCATTTCCGGACAATTCGTCCAGTTGCCGCTCGTCGGTCAAGTCATTCGCGCTCGCCCCGGGCTGCCCGCTGGCAATCGTCATCTGCACCCCTGGCCGGCCGTGGCCCCACCCATGGGGCAGGCTGACCACGCCGGGCATCATGTCCTGACTGGCCACCACTTCCACCTCGATCATGCCGATACGCGAACTCACGCGCACACGCTGCCCATCAACCAGTTGCCGACTCGACAGGTCATCGGGGTGCATCAGCAATTGATGGCGCGGCTTGCCCTTCACCAGTCGGTGATAGTTATGCATCCACGAGTTATTGCTGCGCACGTGCCGGCGGCCGATCAGCAGCAGTTCGCCCGCCTGAGGCATGGGCTGCGCCGCAAAGCGCGCGAGATCCGCAAGGATCACCGCCGGTGCGGCCTGGACGTGGCCATCAGCGGTCTTCAGCCGCTCAGCGAGGTTGGCCCGAAGCGGCCCCAAGTCCACACCATGGGGATGATCCGTCAACATCGCCACCGACAGCTTGTGCTCGGAGGCATCGCCATAAACCCCGGCACGCAGGCCGAAGTCGATCATCTGGGCCGGCGCCATGGTCGGCTTGAGCGTGGCGCCGATGCGCGCCGCGAACGCCTGGGCCAGGCCGACAAAGATTTCCCAGTCATGCAGCGCGCCTACGGGCTTGGGCAGGATCGCCCGATTGAAACGGGTGACATTACGCACCGCGAACATATTGAAGGTGGTGTCGTAGTGATCATTTTCCAACGCTGACGTAGACGGCAGGATCAGGTCGGCATATCGCGTGGTTTCGTTGATATACAGGTCGACGCTGACCATAAACTCCAAGCTTTCCAGGGCTTGTTCCAACTGGCGGCCATTGGGCGTCGACAACACCGGATTACCGGCGACCGTCACCAATGCGCGGATTTGTCCTTCGCCTTCAGTAAGCATTTCCTCGGCCAAGGCCGACACGGGCAATTCACCGCCGTACTCAGGGCGCCCGGAAACCCGGCTCTGCCAACGATTGAAATGCCCACCACCGGTAGACGCCACCAAGTCCACCGCTGGCGTAGTACACAAGGCGCCGCCCACCCGATCCAGGTTTCCGGTCACCAGGTTGATCAACTGCACCAGCCAGTGACACAACGTGCCGAACGCCTGGGTCGACACACCCATGCGCCCGTAACACACGGCCTTATCCGCACCTGCAAAGTCGCGCGCCAACTGGCGGATCTGCTCGGCCGGCACCGCGCACTGGCCGCTCATGGCCTCAGCAGTAAACCCGGCGATCGCCTGGCGCACCTCATCCAGCCCCGTAACCGGCAAATGCGTGGCACGGGTCAGGTTTTCGGCAAACAGCGTATTGAGCACCCCGAACAACAGCGCTGCATCACCACCCGGGCGAACGAACAGATGCTGATCAGCCATCGCCGCCGTTTCGCTGCGCCGCGGGTCGACCACCACCACTTTGCCGCCTCTGGCCTGGATCGCCTTAAGGCGCTTCTCCACGTCGGGCACGGTCATGATGCTGCCGTTGGAGGCCAATGGGTTGCCGCCCAGGATCAGCATGAAGTCGGTGTGATCGATGTCCGGGATCGGTAGCAGCAAACCGTGCCCATACATGAGGTAGCTGGTGAGGTGGTGGGGCAGCTGATCCACCGACGTCGCGGAAAAGCGGTTGCGCGTCTTGAGCTGGCCCAGGAAATAGTTGCTGTGGGTCATCAGCCCGTAGTTATGCACGCTGGGATTGCCCTGGTACACCGCCACGGCGTTTTGCCCGTGCTGCGCCTGGATGCCCGCCAGCCGTTCGGCGACCAGTGCGAAGGCTTCGTCCCACGGGATCGGCCGCCATTCGCTGCCTTCACGCAGCATGGGCTGGTGCAAGCGGTCCGGGTCGTTCTGAATATCCTGCAGCGCTACAGCCTTGGGGCAGATGTGACCACGGCTGAAAGTGTCCAGCGCGTCGCCCTTGATCGAGGTGATCGCCAGGCTGCCGTCGTCGGCCTCGGTGGTTTCCAGGGTCAGGCCGCAAATGGCTTCGCACAGATGGCAGGCACGGTGGTGGAGAGTCTTGGTCATGGCCAGTCTCTTTATCAGGGCTTTGATTGCACTATGGGCCGCGACCGGAGCATGCACCAGCATCGTTCGCCCCGTGAATCCAAGCCCATCAGGCCAGACCATGGGCAAGCGTGAGCAAATGTTTCAGAACCCGGCGCACAGCCCCTGAAACCGACACAGCCTGGTCTGGGCCCGCCCCCACACATTGCAAAAGGTCTCGGCGCCAGTGTACAAATGGCCCGCTGCTGTCTGGAAATCGTCTTCAAAAGCGCTCTGGCGCCCTTCTTGAACACCCTTAAAAACCGTAGCCCTATTGGTAAGACGCGACATTTAATTATAAGATCGCGCCTTCCCCTATTTCGTCGCCCCGTGCGGCTTTCGCCGCAGGTCTCGCCCGTTGTCACAATAAACAAGGCTTTGAGTATCTGCGGTCTGTTGCAAAAAGGTAGTTAATGATGAGCGCAAGGCACTTTCTCTCCCTGATGGATTGCACGCCCGAAGAGCTGGTCAGCGTGATCCGTCGAGGCATTGAGCTTAAAGACCTGCGTAACCGCGGCGTACTGTTCGAGCCTTTGAAAAACCGTGTGCTCGGGATGATTTTCGAGAAGTCCTCGACCCGCACCCGCGTGTCGTTCGAAGCCGGCATGATCCAGCTGGGTGGCCAAGCCATCTTCCTGTCCTCGCGCGATACCCAACTGGGCCGTGGCGAACCGGTGGCCGACAGCGCCATCGTGCTGTCGAGCATGCTCGATGCGGTGATGATCCGTACTTTTGCCCACAGCACCGTCACCGAATTTGCCGCCCACTCCCGCGTACCGGTGATCAACGGCCTGTCCGATGACCTGCACCCGTGCCAGTTGCTGGCCGACATGCAAACCTTCCTTGAACACCGCGGCTCGATCCAGGGCAAGACCGTGGCCTGGATCGGCGACGGCAACAACATGTGCAACAGCTATATAGAGGCGGCGATCCAGTTCGACTTCAAACTGCGCGTCGCCTGCCCGGAAGGCTACGAGCCCGACGCACGTTTCCTGGCACAGGCCGGTGAGCGCATCACCCTCGTGCGCGACCCACGTGACGCCGTGACCGGCGCTCATCTGGTAAGCACCGACGTCTGGACCTCCATGGGCCAGGAAGACGAAACCGCCAAGCGCCTGGCGCTGTTCGCCCCGTATCAGGTGACCCGCGCCCTGCTCGACCTCGCCGCGCCGGACGTACTGTTCATGCATTGCCTGCCCGCGCACCGGGGCGAAGAAATCAGCCTCGACCTGCTGGACGACCCACGCTCGGTCGCCTGGGACCAGGCCGAAAACCGCCTGCATGCACAGAAGGCCTTGCTGGAGTTCCTCGTGCCGCCGTCGTACCACCACGCATGAGCCAGCCTTTACTGCTGAACCTGCGCAATCTGGCATGCGGCTATCAAGATCAACGGGTGGTGCAGAACCTCAACCTGCACCTCAATGCCGGCGACATCGGTTGCCTGCTGGGCTCTTCGGGCTGTGGCAAGACCACCACCCTGCGCGCAATTGCCGGGTTTGAACCGGTGCACGAAGGCGAAATCAGCCTGACAGGCGAAGTGATCTCCAGCGCCGGGTTCACCCTGGCTCCAGAGAAACGTCGTATCGGCATGGTGTTCCAGGACTACGCGCTGTTTCCCCACTTAAGCGTGGCGGACAACATCGCCTTTGGCATTCGCAAGCACCCGCAAAAAGAGCGCGTGGTGGCCGAGTTGCTGGAACTGGTGAACCTGAAGAACCTGGGCAAGCGTTTCCCCCATGAGCTTTCCGGTGGCCAGCAACAGCGTGTCGCCCTCGCCCGTGCACTGGCGCCGGAACCGGCACTGTTGCTGCTGGACGAACCGTTCTCCAACCTTGATGGCGAACTGCGCCGCAAGCTCAGCCACGAGGTGCGCGACATCCTCAAGGCCCGGGGCACCAGTGCGATCCTGGTGACCCATGACCAAGAAGAAGCGTTTGCCGTGAGCGATAAAGTGGGCGTGTTCAAAGAGGGCCGCCTGGAGCAGTGGGACACGCCCTACAACCTCTATCACGAACCGCAGACGCCTTACGTCGCCAGCTTTATCGGCCAGGGTTACTTCATCCGTGGCCAATTGAGTTCGCCGGAGTCTGTGATTACCGAATTGGGTGACCTGCGCGGTAATCGTGCCTACACCTGGCCTACCGGTGGCGCGGTGGATGTGCTGCTACGCCCGGATGACATCGTCTACGCGCCGGACAGTGCGTTGAAAGCACGGATCGTCGGCAAGACGTTCCTCGGTGCGTCGACCCTGTATCGCTTGCAATTGCCGACGGGCGCGCAATTGGAATCGATCTTCCCGAGCCATGCCGACCATCAGGTTGGGGCGGATGTAGGGATTCGTGTTGCCGCCGAACACCTGGTGTTGTTCCAGGCTTCGGGCAGCACGGCGGCGCAGATTCCGCAGTCCGAATCAGGCGTACGGCGTTACAGCCCGGCCCACTGACCGCACCGGATCACAAAATGTAGGCGCTGGCTTGCCAGCGATGCAGGCACTTCGGTCCTCCAGTGACACCGAGGGGATGCTATCGCCGGCAAGCCGGCTCCTACAGTTAGATTCCAGTCAAAATTGGTTCAGGGCCGGCCAATCGGGGCGAACTTGGCCTGGGTGTGCTCGGCCAGCACCGCCGCTGGCAATTCAACTTCCAACCCCCTTCTCCCCGCGCTCACAAAAATCGTCGCAAACGGTTGCGCCGTCTCATCGATAAAAGTACGCAAGCGCTTCTTCTGCCCCAACGGGCTGATACCGCCCAGCAAATAACCCGTAGAACGCTGCGCTGCTGCCGGGTCGGCCATCTCGACTTTTTTCACACCCGCCGCATGGGCCAACGCTTTCAAGTCCAGGCTTCCGACGACCGGCACCACGGCAACCAACAATTCACCTTTTTCACTGCTGGCCAGCAGGGTCTTGAACACCTGCGCCGGGTCCAACCCCAATTTTTCCGCGGCCTCCAGGCCATATGACGCAGCTTTGGGATCGTGCTCGTAACTGTGGATACGATGTTCGGCGCGAACTTTTTTCAACAGGTCCAATGCGGGGGTCATGACGTCTCCGGGCGTGGCAAACAGATGGCCAATTCTAGGCCAAGCCCACCTAAAAGGCTCTAGTCCGCCCACTCTTAAGGTGCACGCGTAATGTGACAAGCGTGATCATTCACCAGACCAATAGTTTGAAAGTGACTGACAGTTCACTTTCGACCTTTGACAGCCGTCATTCTTGTCTATATTTTTTCGTTTCCGAATACTGTAGGAATAGATCTACAGCACTCGAGCAGCAAGCCGCGACCGGGATGGGGATCCTTGCCACGGTGAAAATCGCGCAACAACCCGTTGAGGTTGTGCGCCAGACAAGAACAACAACTGAGGTTTTCCATGACGACTGCTCTTCAACAGCCTTCACTTTCGAGCCAATGCATGGCCGAGTTCCTGGGGACTGCGCTTCTGATCTTCTTCGGTACAGGATGTGTCGCTGCGCTCAAGGTTGCGGGTGCCAGCTTCGGGTTGTGGGAAATCAGCATCATCTGGGGGGTGGGCGTCAGCATGGCGATCTACCTGAGCGCCGGTATTTCCGGGGCGCACCTCAACCCTGCCGTCAGTATTGCCCTGTGTATTTTCGCCGACTTCGAAAAGCGCAAACTGCCCTTTTATATCCTTGCCCAAGTCGCCGGCGCCTTCTGCTCCGCCGCGTTGGTCTACACCCTCTACAGCAATCTCTTTTTCGATTACGAACAAACCCACCATATGGTTCGTGGCACACAAGCGAGCCTGGAACTGGCCTCGGTCTTCTCCACCTACCCTCACCCACTGCTGAGTACCGCCCAGGCCTTCCTGGTGGAAGTGGTGATTACCGCGATCCTGATGGGTGTGATCATGGCCCTGACCGACGACAACAACGGCCTGCCGCGTGGCCCAATGGCGCCCCTGCTGATTGGCTTGCTGATCGCCGTGATTGGCAGTGCCATGGGCCCGCTGACCGGCTTCGCGATGAACCCTGCACGGGATTTCGGGCCGAAGCTGATGACCTTTTTCGCAGGCTGGGGTGAAATGGCTTTCACTGGCGGCCGAGATATTCCTTACTTCCTGGTTCCGATTTTCGCGCCAATTGTTGGCGCATGCCTCGGTGCTGTGGCCTATCGCGGGCTGATCGCCCGCCATCTGCCGAGCGCCGCACCTGCTATAGCTGAAGAAACACCTGACACGGCTGTCAACGGCAAGACCCGTATTTCCTGATAGCGCCAGCCTGGACGCACCTGCCCTTTTTGTGGCCCAGGCTGATTACCGATTTTCTTATTTTCCAAGGCATTCGACATGACCGATCTTCAGAATAAGAACTACATCATCGCCCTTGACCAAGGCACCACCAGCTCGCGAGCGATCATCTTTGATCGCGACGCCAACGTGGTGTGCACCGCCCAGCGCGAATTCGCCCAGCATTACCCGCAAGCCGGCTGGGTTGAACATGACCCGATGGAAATCTTCGCCACCCAGAGCGCCGTGATGGTCGAGGCCCTGGCCCAGGCTGGCCTGCACCATGACCAGGTCGCCGCCATCGGTATCACCAACCAGCGTGAAACCACTGTGGTGTGGGACAAAGTCACCGGCCGCCCGATCTACAACGCCATCGTCTGGCAGTGCCGCCGCAGCACCGAGATCTGCCAGCAGCTCAAGCGCGACGGCCACGAGCAGTACATCAGCGACACCACGGGCCTGGTCACCGACCCGTACTTCTCGGGCACCAAGCTCAAGTGGATCCTCGATAACGTCGAAGGCAGCCGCGAGCGCGCACGCGCCGGCGAACTGCTGTTCGGTACCGTCGACAGCTGGCTGATCTGGAAATTTACCGGCGGCAAGACCCACGTCACCGACTACACCAACGCCTCGCGCACCATGCTCTTCAACATCCACACTCTGGAGTGGGATGCGAAGATGCTGGAGATCCTCGACATTCCGCGCGAGATGCTGCCGGAAGTGAAGTCGTCCTCCGAAATTTACGGCCGTACCAAAAGCGGCATCGCCATCGGCGGTATCGCCGGCGACCAACAAGCCGCCCTGTTCGGCCAGATGTGTGTCGAAGCCGGCCAGGCCAAGAACACCTACGGCACCGGTTGCTTCCTGCTGATGAACACCGGCGACAAGGCGGTGAAATCCAAGCACGGCATGCTCACCACCATCGCCTGCGGCCCACGTGGCGAAGTGGCCTACGCCCTGGAAGGTGCCGTGTTCAACGGCGGCTCCACCGTGCAGTGGCTGCGTGATGAGCTGAAGATCATCAACGACGCCCACGACACCGAATACTTCGCCGGCAAGGTCAAGGACAGCAACGGCGTGTATCTGGTACCTGCCTTCACCGGCCTGGGCGCGCCCTACTGGGACCCGTATGCCCGTGGCGCGCTGTTCGGCCTGACCCGTGGCGTACGCGTGGATCACATTATTCGTGCGGCCCTGGAGTCGATTGCCTACCAGACCCGCGACGTGCTCGACGCCATGCAACAGGACTCCGGCGAGCGCCTCAAAGCCCTGCGCGTGGACGGCGGTGCAGTGGCCAACAACTTCCTGATGCAGTTCCAGGCCGACATCCTCGGTACCCAGGTCGAGCGCCCGCAAATGCGTGAGACCACGGCACTCGGCGCGGCTTATCTGGCGGGCCTGGCGTGCGGCTTCTGGGGCAGCCTGGAAGAACTGCGCGGCAAGGCCGTGATCGAGCGCGAATTCGAACCGCAGCTTGAAGAAAAGGAAAAAGAAAAGCTGTACGCCGGCTGGCAGAAAGCGGTCAGCCGCACCCGTGACTGGGAGCCCCACGAAGGCGCTGAATAAGCCAAGCGCCGGCCCCATGTAGGGTTGTAACTGGCAGGGAGCGGATTCCTGCGTCATCATGGGCCACTTTTGTATGGCAGCCCAAAGGACGCCCCATGAATCTGCCTCCCCGCCAACAACAAATCCTCGAGCTGGTCCGCGAGCGCGGCTACGTCAGCATCGAGGAAATGGCGCAGCTGTTCGTTGTCACCCCGCAAACCATCCGCCGCGATATCAACCAGTTGGCGGACGCCAATCTGCTGCGCCGCTACCACGGCGGCGCGGCTTATGACTCCAGCGTCGAGAACACCGCGTACGCCATGCGTGCCGACCAGATGCGCGACGAGAAACAACGCATCGGCGAAGCCATCGCCGCCCAGATCCCTGATCACGCCTCGCTGTTCATCAATATCGGCACCACCACCGAATCCATCGCCCGTGCGCTGCTCAACCACAGCCACCTGAAAATCATCACCAACAACCTCAACGTCGCCACCATGCTCAGTGCCAAGGACGACTTCGACGTGCTGCTGACCGGCGGTAACGTGCGCCGTGACGGTGGCGTGGTGGGCCAGGCCAGTGTGGATTTCATCAACCAGTTCAAGGTCGACTTTGCGCTGGTGGGCATCAGCGGCATCGATGAGGACGGCAGCCTGCTGGACTTCGATTATCAGGAAGTGCGCGTCTCCCAAGCGATCATCGCCAATGCGCGCCAGGTGATCCTGGCGGCGGACTCCAGCAAGTTCGGGCGCAATGCCATGATTCGCCTGGGGCCGATCAGTCTGGTGGATTGCCTCGTGACCGATCAGCAGCCGGTGCCGGCGTTGGTGCAGCTTTTGAACCAGCATAAGGTTCGTCTGGAAGTCGTGTAGCGCCTGTTCTGCCGCCTTCGCGGGCAAGCCCGCTCCCACATTGGAATGCGATCACCTGTGGGAGCCGGGCTTGCCCGCGATGGCGATCTGCCTGTCCCCCATTGCCCTGACCTTTTGTTCACAAATTTTCCTTTCTCGGTCTTTCGATGAGTTTTTTCAATCGAAGGCAGGTGGCTGCGCGCGCGTTTATCAGCTACCATTTTCGCAAATGAACATTAATGTTCGAATTCCAAGACGAAAAGATCGCGAGGCCAGCCGATGAACCCTTCCACCTTGCCTGCTCCACCGCTTGCCGAAGTCTATGACGTTGCCGTTATCGGTGGCGGGATCAATGGCGTCGGCATTGCAGCAGACGCAGCCGGTCGCGGGTTGTCGGTATTCCTTTGTGAAAAGGACGACTTGGCCAGCCACACCTCTTCGGCCAGCAGCAAGCTGATCCACGGCGGCCTGCGCTACCTCGAACATTACGAATTCCGCCTGGTGCGCGAAGCCCTGGCCGAACGTGAAGTGCTGCTGGCCAAGGCGCCGCACATCGTCAAGCAGATGCGTTTCGTGTTGCCACACCGCCCGCACCTGCGCCCGGCGTGGATGATCCGCGCCGGTCTGTTCCTGTACGACCACCTCGGCAAGCGCGAAAAACTCGCCGGTTCCAAAAGCCTCAAGTTTGGCGCAGACAGCCCGCTCAAAAGCGAAATCACCAAAGGCTTCGAATACTCCGATTGCTGGGTCGATGACGCGCGCCTCGTCGTGTTGAACGCTATGGCCGCCCGCGAAAAAGGTGCACACATCCACACCCAGACCCGCTGCGTGAGCGCTCACCGCAGCAAAGGCCTGTGGGAAATGAACATGGAACGCGCCGATGGCAGCCTGTTCTCGATCCGCGCCCGTGCGCTGGTGAACGCTGCCGGCCCGTGGGTCGCCAAGTTCATCAAGGATGACTTGAAGCTGGATTCGCCTTACGGCATCCGCCTGATCCAGGGCAGCCACTTGATCGTGCCTAAGCTGTACGAAGGCGCCCACGCGCACATTCTGCAGAACGAAGACCAGCGCATCGTCTTCACCATTCCGTACCTCAACCACCTGACCATCATCGGCACCACCGACCGCGAATACACCGGCGACCCTGCAAAAGTCGCGATTACCGAAGGCGAAACCGACTACATGCTCAAGGTGGTCAACGCGCACTTCAAGAAACAGCTGAGCCGTGAAGACATCGTGCACACCTACTCCGGCGTGCGCCCGCTGTGCAATGACGAATCGGACAACCCATCGGCCATCACCCGCGATTACACGCTTGCGCTGTCTGGCGGTACGGGTGAAGCACCGATCCTGTCGGTGTTCGGTGGCAAGCTGACCACCTACCGCAAACTCGCCGAATCGGCGATGGCGCAACTGGCCCCGTACTTCACGCAGATGCGTCCGAGCTGGACCGCCAACGCCAGCCTGCCCGGCGGCGAAAACATGAGCACACCAGAGGCATTGGCCGACGCCATTCGCAACAAGTTCGACTGGGTGCCGAGCGAGATCGCACGCCGCTGGTCCACCACCTACGGCAGCCGTACCTGGCGCTTGCTGGAAGGTGTGCAATCGCTGGCGGACATGGGCGACCACCTGGGTGGAGGCCTGTACACCCGCGAAGTCGACTACCTGTGCGCCGAAGAATGGGCCACCCAGGCGCACGATGTGCTGTGGCGCCGCACCAAGCTCGGTCTGTTCACCACGCCGGACGAGCAAGAAAACGTGCAGCGTTATCTGTCCCAGGTTGAGCAGAATCGCGGCAAGATCCAGGCAGCCTGATCACCGCTGCCAAACAAAGCCCCCGTGCCGAAAGGTCCGGGGGCTTTTTATTGGGGATCTGATTGCTGCTGGTAGCGCAGCCCCATCTCACGGATGGCGCTAGAGGCCGACGCGAGCAAAACAGGGTAGGCCGCTTCCAGAAATCCCGGCGTCGCTGTCTTCAAGGCGCGCTCGAGCCACATGCACGCCTGCTGTTCATCGCCCGCCTGGGCCAGTTCCGCAGCATGGTTGTATTGGCCGCGAAAATCCCCGGCCTCGGCGGCGCGCAAATACCACTGCCGCGCCAGTGGAACGTCCTGGGGCACCACGACACCTTCATGGTGGAAACGCCCCAGCAGATTCATCGACTTGGCGTGCCCCTTGGCGGCGGCCAGACGGAACTGTTCGTACGCGGCCACCAGATCTTGCCCCACGCCACGACCACGGCTCAGCAATTGGCCGTAGTTGTAGAGCCCCCAATCCAGCCCCAAGTCGGCAGCCTGCCTGTAATGCTGCGCCGCATCAGCCAGGTCGATCGCGCAACCCCAACCGTTCTCCAGGCAACGGCCGACCATATTGATCGCCATCGGGTGACGCTGGCGGGCCGCGATTCGAAACCAGCTCAGTGCCAATGTCGCGTCTTTCTGCACGCCACGGCCATCGAGCAACAACTGAGCCAGGGTCGCCTGTGCATCCACATCCCCCAGCTGCGCGGCATGCATGACCCAGCGCACATACGCACGCGGGTTGTCCGCAATTTCTGGCTGCCCACTCTGCATTGGCGCTTCTCATCGGCTGATAAAACTGACTGAAATTTCATGAATCATTTCGTTACAAAGTATTACATTTGAGATCCGTTATCAATTACGATCGCATCTCACTTCTACCAACAAGAGACTATTCAATGGCTACCGGGATCAGTTCTGCCCCCCTCTCATCGCGGCATTTGCTCGCGTCGGCTGTGGGTTTGGCAGTGGCTGCGCAAGGAGGATTCAGTTACGCGGCGGAGACCGCAACGGATGACAACACAGGCGTGATTCAACTGGGTGCAACCAGCATCGAGGGCCAAGCCCCGAGCCAGAGCACCTACAACCCTGTGGCTCCTTCGTCCCCCAAATACACCGAGGCGCTGCGCGATACGCCGCAGACCATCACGGTCGTCCCCAAGGAAGTCATTCATGACCAGAACCTGCTGACCCTGCGCGATGTGCTCAGCACCGTGCCTGGCATCACCTTCGGCGCCGGCGAAGGCGGTAGCGGCTACGGCGACAGCATTAACCTGCGCGGTTTTTCCGCCAGCGGTGATATCTACGTGGACGGCGTGCGCGACAGTGCGCAATACAGCCGCACCGACCCGTTCAATCTGGAACAGGTAGAGGTGGTCAGCGGCGCAAGCTCGGTGTATTCGGGCTCGGGCGCGGTCGGCGGCACCATCAACCTGGTGAGCAAGACCCCGGAGTTGCGTGACAAAACCACCATCAGTGCCGGCATCGGCACCGACAACTACAAGCGCACCACGCTTGATACCAACCAGATGCTCAACGACACCACCGCGTTCCGGCTCAACCTCATGGCCCATGGTAACGACGTGCCGGGGCGCGATTATGAAGATTACGAACGCTGGGGCATTGCGCCTTCCATTGCGTTCGGCCTGGGCACACCGACGCGCGTCACCGTCAGTTACGAACACCAGAAAGACGACAACACCCCGCAATACGGCATCCCCATCTACAACGGCAAACCCATGCCGGGCGTGGGTTGGAGCGACTTCTACGGCTACCACAACATCAATGACCAACAGATCACCTCGGACGCGTTCAGCCTGAAGCTCGAACACGACTTCAACGACGCCGTGTCCGTGCGCAACTTCACCCGCGTCGAGCGCGTGCGCCAAGACTTGCGCGCTTCTGGCCCCGAAGGCGCGCAAGCCGGCTGCCTGGCCAGCGGCACCCAGATCACCGGCGCCCCATGCGCAGCCGGTCTGAACCCGGGCTTCTTCCAGCCAAGCGGCGGTTCGCTGGGTAACGAGCGCAACACCCAGAACAAGATGTTCACCAACCAGACCGACGTGACCAGCCGCTTCAGCACCGGCTTCATCGACCACACGCTGGTGACCGGCATCGCCATCAGCCGTGAGGAATACGAGGCGGATACCGGAAAATGGCTGACCAACAGCAACGGCACCGCAATCGTGCCGCCACCGGTCAGCTTCAGCGACCCGAACTCCTACTGGGCTGGACCGGTCAACTTCACCCGCGCGGCGCACGTCGACGGTGCGCTGAACAACCGTGCGGCCTACGCCTTCGACACGCTCAAGCTGAACCCGCAGTGGGAAATCAACGGCGGCCTGCGTTACGAGCACAACGCCGGCAGTTCGGTGACCAACGCCTACTCCACCAGCGGCGTGGAAACCCCGGGCCAGCGCTACGGCCAAGCCGACGACCTGACCTCCTACCGCCTGGCACTGGTCTACAAGCCGGTGGAAAACGGCAGCTTCTATGTCGCCTACGGCAACAGCAAGACGCCGTCCCAGGCCAGCGTGAACGGTGGCTGCTTCACCCCGGCCAAAAGCTCCAGCATCGCCACCAACAACTGCAACGTCGCCCCGGAAACCGCCGTCAGCTATGAGATCGGCACCAAGTGGGACTTCCTCGACAATGCCCTGTCGGTCACCGGCGCGATCTTCCGCAACGACCGCACCAACTACAAAGTCGCCGACCCCGACCCCACCAACCTGAGCGGTACGCAGTCCCTCGACGGCAAGGCACGGGCGGACGGCGTGGCACTGGGCCTGAGTGGCGCTATCACCGATCGCTGGAAAGTCTTCGCCAACTACACCTACCTCGATACCCGCGTCCTGCGCAGCGCCAGCGACTTTACCCTGGCCAACACCGGCTTCGACGCGCAGAAAGGCGAGCCCCTGCCGTTCACGCCCAAACACGCAGCCAGCCTGTGGACGGTGTACGACCTGCCCTACGACTTCCAAGTGGGCTACGGCATCACCGCGCAATCCAAGCAATACCTGGTCAGCGCTGCCGGGGCACCGACGGCGCCCGGCTATGCGGTGCAGCGCGCGATGCTCGGCTACAAGGTCAACAAACAGCTGAACCTGCAGTTGAACGTCAACAACCTGTTCGACAAGGACTACCTGACCCGCATCCGTAACAACGGCTGGGCTGTGCCAGGCGATGGCCGCGCAGCCGTCGTTTCCGCCGACTACACGTTCTAACCCGCCCCTGTAGGAGCTGGCTTGCCAGCGATCACATCACCTCGGTCACTCTGACAAACCGAGGTGCCTGAATCGCAGGCAAGCCAGCTCCTACATAAAAGCGTCGCCTAAAACACCTTCAGCGCCATTCGGTTTTCCGAACGCCGCCCTCCCCCCGATTCGGTTTGCCGGATCCCTCGCTTAAAAATCCCCCGTCACACAAAGTTAATCTATATATAAATCAGATAGTTAACGGTTTGTTTCGGGTATGGCACGACTCATGCTCTACACTCCCTGACGATTGCCTGAGACGCCTCAGGAGCCGTCATGGGCATTCGCTGTACAAGAGAGCCGTTTAGCCGGCTTCATAAAAAAAACAAATGTCGAGGAAGTATTGATGCGCATCGTTCCCCATATCCTGGGCGCAGCTATCGCTGCTGCTCTGATCAGCACTCCAGTTTTCGCCGCCGAACTCACCGGCACACTGAAGAAAATCAACGACTCCGGCACCATCACCCTCGCGCACCGCGACAGCTCCATTCCGTTTTCCTACATCGCGGACGGTTCGGGCAAACCCGTGGGCTACTCCCACGACATTCAGTTGGCCATCGTTGAACAACTGAAAAAAGACCTGAACAAGCCCGACCTCAAGGTCAAGTACAACCTGGTGACCTCGCAAACCCGTATCCCGTTGATCCAGAACGGCACTGCGGACGTTGAGTGCGGTTCCACCACCAACAACGCCGAACGCGCCCAGCAAGTTGATTTCACCGTCAACATCTTCGAAATCGGCACCCGTCTGCTGGTCAAGAAAGACAAGGATGGCAAACCGTCCTACGCTGACTTTGCCGACCTCAAAGGCAAGAACGTCGTGACCACCGCGGGCACCACGTCCGAGCGCATCATCAAAGCGATGAACGCCGACAAGCAAATGGGCATGAACGTCATCTCCGCCAAAGACCACGGCGAATCCTTCCAGATGCTGGAAAGCGGCCGCGCCGTTGCCTTCATGATGGACGACGCCCTGCTGGCCGGTGAAGAAGCCAAGGCCAAGAAGCCGGACGACTGGGTCATCACCGGTACTCCACAGTCCTTCGAAGCCTACGCGTGCATGGTGCGTAAAGACGACCCAGCCTTCAAAAAGGCTGTCGATGACGCCATCGTCGCCCTGTACAAGTCCGGCGAGATCAACAAGATCTACAGCAAGTGGTTCGAGAGCCCGATCCCACCAAAAGGCCTGAACCTGAACTTCCCGATGAGCGACAAGGTGAAGGAGCTGATCGCCAACCCAAGCGACAAACCAGCGCCTGACGTAAAAATCTGATACCTGACTAAGCTTATCTCCTGAGGGAGCCAACCCTCCCTCAGGCGTCTGTTACTACCTGCTGGCTTTAATGTGGAACACTCGACCTGGCGGTTTTCGAGCCGATCGCGTGTGCCTGGCGTTCACCGTCAGGCGGGAAAGGATCTTCCCCAAGCGGGTGCTTGTACATCGATCGATCTCGAGGGGAGACCCTAATGAATTACAACTGGGACTGGGGCGTGTTCTTCAAGTCCACCGGCGTTGGCAGCGAGACTTATCTCGACTGGTACATCGCTGGCCTGGGCTGGACCATCGCCATCGCTGTCGTGGCATGGATTATCGCCTTGCTGCTGGGGTCCATTCTGGGCGTCATGCGCACCGTGCCAAACCGCATCGTATCGGGCATCGCGACCTGCTACGTGGAACTGTTTCGTAACGTGCCGCTGCTGGTTCAGCTGTTTATCTGGTACTTCCTGGTACCGGACATGCTGCCGCAGAACCTGCAGGACTGGTACAAACAAGACCTGAACCCGACCACCTCGGCCTACCTGAGCGTTGTCGTGTGCCTGGGCCTGTTCACCGCCGCTCGCGTCTGTGAGCAAGTGCGCACCGGTATCCAGGCGCTGCCACGGGGCCAGGAATCCGCCGCACGGGCCATGGGCTTCAAGCTGCCGCAGATCTACTGGAACGTGCTGCTGCCCCAGGCCTACCGGATCATCATTCCGCCGCTCACCTCGGAATTCCTCAACGTCTTCAAGAACTCCTCCGTGGCGTCCTTGATCGGCCTGATGGAATTGCTGGCGCAGACCAAGCAGACCGCCGAGTTCTCGGCCAACCTGTTTGAAGCCTTCACCCTGGCCACGCTGATCTACTTCACCCTGAACATGAGCCTGATGCTGCTCATGCGCCTGGTCGAGAAGAAAGTCGCCGTGCCCGGCCTGATCTCCGTGGGGGGTAAATAATGGACTTCGATTTCAGCGGCATCATCCCCGCCATCCCGGGCCTGTGGAACGGCATGGTCATGACCTTGCAGTTGATGGTCATGGGCGTGGTCGGCGGTATTGCCCTTGGTACGGTCCTGGCGCTGATGCGCCTGTCGTCCAGCAAACTGCTGTCCCGCGTGGCCGGCGCCTACGTGAACTACTTCCGCTCGATCCCGCTGCTGCTGGTGATCACCTGGTTCTACCTGGCGGTGCCGTTCGTGCTGCGCTGGATCACTGGCGAAGACACCCCGATCGGCGCGTTCACCTCCTGCGTCGTGGCCTTCATGATGTTCGAAGCCGCGTATTTCTGTGAAATCGTGCGGGCCGGCGTGCAGTCGATCCCTAAAGGCCAGATGGCGGCGGCACAGGCCATGGGCATGACCTATGGCCAGACCATGCGCCTGATCATCCTGCCCCAGGCGTTCCGCAAGATGACCCCGTTGCTGCTGCAACAGTCGATCATCCTGTTCCAGGACACCTCGCTGGTCTACACCGTGGGCCTGGTGGACTTCCTCAACTCCGCCCGCTCCAACGGCGACATCATCGGCCGCTCCAACGAGTTCCTGATCTTCGCCGGTGTCGTCTACTTCATCATCAGCTTTTCCGCCTCGCTGCTGGTCAAGCGTCTGCAAAAAAGGTTTGCCGTATGATCTCTATCAAGAACATCAACAAGTGGTATGGCGACTTCCAGGTGCTGACCGATTGCAGCACCGAGGTTAAAAAAGGCGAAGTGATCGTGGTGTGCGGGCCGTCGGGCTCGGGTAAATCCACCCTGATCAAGTGCGTCAACGCGCTGGAACCCTTCCAGAAGGGCGACATCGTGGTCGACGGCACCTCCATCGCCGACCCGAAGACAGACTTGCCGAAGCTGCGCTCGCGCGTGGGCATGGTGTTCCAGCACTTCGAGCTGTTCCCGCACCTGACCATCACCGAAAACCTGACCATCGCGCAGATCAAGGTGCTGGGCCGCAGCAAGGAAGAGGCCACCAAGAAAGGCCTGCAACTGCTCGAGCGCGTCGGCCTGTCGGCCCATGCCCACAAGCACCCGGGCCAGCTGTCCGGCGGCCAGCAACAACGTGTGGCGATCGCCCGCGCCCTGGCCATGGACCCGATCGTCATGCTGTTCGACGAACCGACCTCGGCGCTGGACCCGGAGATGGTCAACGAAGTGCTCGACGTGATGGTGCAGCTGGCCCACGAAGGCATGACCATGATGTGCGTAACCCACGAAATGGGCTTCGCCCGTAAAGTGGCCGACCGTGTGATCTTCATGGACGCCGGCAAGATCATCGAGGATTGCCCGAAGGAAGAGTTCTTCGGCGACATCAGCGCCCGCTCCGAACGCGCGCAGCACTTCCTCGAGAAAATCCTGCAGCACTAAAACAGCGATGATCTCCGTGTGAGAAACGGGCTCGTGTAGGAGCTGGCTTGCCAGCGATAGGATCGCCTCGATGTCACTGACACACCGAGGTGCCTGCATCGCTGGCAAGCCAGCTCCTACAGGAACCTTGTTCGTCACGGGGCCAGCAGCGCTGGTTGACCCAAGGCATCTGTGATGAAATGCGACCCCAACCCCTATCGCGCCGCGCCGCCATCACTTGCCGTGAAGCCTCGTCTGATTCGCCAACTGTTCCTGCCGCCGTTGATCATCGCCCTGATGATCGGCTTGGGTTATATCGGCTTCTGGGTCAGTGAGTACTATGGCATCCGCACCCTCAGCGACAACGGCGAACGCCAGTTGGAGCTGCACGCTCGTACCGTCGAAAGCGAACTGAGCAAATACACCTACCTGCCCAGCCTGCTGGAACTGGAGTCCAGCGTGTCGACGCTGCTGGCCGACCCGAACCAGGAAACCCGCAAGACCGTCAACGATTACCTCGAAGGCCTGAACCGACGCAGTCGCAGCCGGGCCATCTACGTGATGGACACCACCGGCCGTGTGCTGGCCACCAGTAACTGGCGCGACGCCGACAGTTACCAGGGTGAAGACCTGTCCTTTCGTGCCTATTTCCAGAACGCCGTGCGCGGCCAGCCCGGCCGTTTCTACGGCATCGGCAGCACCAACGGCGAACCCGGCTACTACCTCGCCCATGGCCTGGAAGAGCACGGCAAGATCATCGGCGTCGCCGTGGTCAAGGTGCGCCTCGAAGCCCTTGAAGAACGCTGGCAGCGCGCGCGCCTCGAAGCCTTCGTGAGCGACGAGAACGGCATCATCATTCTGTCCAGCGACCCGGCCCGTCGCCTCAAGGCCGTGCGCCCGCTGAGCGATGACACCAAGGAACGCCTGGCCCACAGCCTGCAATATTACTGGGCGACGCTGAACGAGCTTGAACCCCTGGCCCGCGAGCGCCTGAACGAAGGCACCGAAAAACTGACCTTCCCGGCCAATAGCGAAGTGGTCAACGACGAGCACGAAGTCAGCTACCTGGCACAAACCCGCCCGCTCAATGACACGCCATGGAATTTCACCCTGCTCACCCCGCTCAACGACCTGCGCCGGGCGGCCATCAACCAGGGCATCCTGGTGGCCGTGGCCTTTGGCCTGGTCGCGTTCCTGCTGATCGCCTGGAACGAGCGGCGCAAGGTCATCGCCACCCGCCTCGCCGCGCGGGAAGCCTTGCAGGAAGCCAACAGCCAGCTCGAACGGCGGATTGCCGAACGCACCGCCGACCTGCGTGCCAGCAACGAACGGCTCAAGGGCCAGATCCGCGAACGGCGCCAGGCCGAAGAAACCCTGCGCCGCGCCCAGGATGAACTGGTACAGGCCGGCAAACTGGCTGCTATCGGCCAGATGTCCACCAGCATCGCCCATGAACTGAACCAGCCACTGGCCGCGCTGCGCACTTTGTCCGGCAACACAGTGCGCTTCCTCGAACGTGGGGCTCTGGACACCGCCAGCGCCAACCTCAAGACCATCAACGAACTGATCGACCGCATGGGGCGCATCACCGCCAGCCTGCGCTCCTTTGCCCGGCGCGGTGACGACCAGGGTGAAGCCAGCCTCGCCAAGGCCGTGGATGCAGCCTTCCAGGTGCTCGGTGCACGCCTGGACAGCTTGCCGCTGACCCTGCACCGCGACTTTGCCAACGCCCAACTTCAAATCGACCAGACACGCCTGGAGCAGATCCTGGTCAATCTGATCGGCAACGCCCTCGACGCCATGCAGGCGCAACCGGCGCCCCAGCTGTGGCTCGAAGGCAGCAGCAGCGACGGCAAATACCGCCTGCAGGTACGCGACAACGGCCACGGCATCGACCCCGAGGCGCGCAAGCATTTGTTCGAACCGTTCTTCACCACCAAGCCCGGCGAACAAGGCCTGGGACTGGGTCTGACCCTTTCCGCCAGCCTCGCGGCGGCCACCGGCGGCAACCTCGCCGTCGAGCACCCGGCCAGTGGTGGTACTGCCTTTGTCTTGTGCCTGCCGTTGGTGGGCGCTCAAAAAGCTGAGTCGACATGAATATAGATCCCAAAGACCTTACCGTCCTGATCGTCGAAGACGACCCCCATGTGCTGCTCGGCTGCCAGCAAGCCCTGGCGCTGGAAGACATTCCCAGCGTGGGCGTGGGCAGCGCCGAAGAGGCGCTCAAGCGCATCGGCGAAAACTTTGCCGGCATCGTCATCAGCGATATCCGCCTGCCGGGCATCGATGGCCTGGAGTTGCTGACGCGCCTTAAGGCTTTGGATAAAAGCCTGCCAGTGGTGTTGATCACCGGGCACGGCGACATTTCCATGGCCGTCGGCGCCATGCGCAACGGCGCCTACGATTTCATGGAAAAACCCTTTTCTCCCGAGCGTCTGGTGGACGTGGTTCGCCGCGCCCTGGAGCAGCGTGGGCTGGCTCGGGAAGTCTGGTCGCTGCGCCGCCAGTTGGCCGAACGCGACTCCCTGGAAGGTCGCATCATCGGCCGCTCGCCGGCCATGCAGAACCTGCGCGAACTGATCGCCAACGTCGCCGACACCTCGGCCAACGTGCTGATCGAAGGTGAGACCGGCACCGGCAAGGAGCTGGTCGCACGCTGCCTGCATGATTTCAGTCGGCGTCACACCCACCAGTTCGTCGCCCTGAACTGCGGTGGCTTGCCGGAGAACCTGTTCGAAAGCGAGATCTTCGGCCACGAGGCCAACGCCTTCACCGGTGCCGGCAAGCGTCGTATCGGCAAGATCGAGCACGCCCATGAGGGCACACTGTTCCTCGATGAAGTGGAAAGCATGCCGATCAACCTGCAGATCAAACTGCTGCGGGTGCTGCAGGAACGCACCCTCGAACGCCTGGGTTCGAACCAGAGCGTTGCGGTGGATTGCCGGGTGATCGCCGCCACCAAGTCCGACCTCGACGAACTGAGCCGCGCCAGCCAATTCCGCAGCGACCTGTACTACCGCCTCAACGTGGTCACCCTGGAACTGCCGCCCCTGCGCGAGCGCCGCGAAGACATCCTGCAACTGTTCGAGCACTTTCTGCAGCAGTCGTCCCTGCGCTTCGACCGCACCGCGCCGGAGCTGGACAACCAGACCCTGTCGAGCCTGATGAGCCACGACTGGCCTGGCAACGTGCGTGAACTGCGTAACGTCGCCGAACGCTTCGCCCTGGGCCTGCCCGCCTTCAAGAAAAGCGGTACCGGCAGCGGCAACCATGGCCTGGCGTTCACCGAAGCGGTGGAGGCGTTCGAACGCAACCTGCTCAACGATGCACTGCAACGCAGCGGCGGCAACCTGACCCAGGCCAGCCTGGAACTGGGCATGGCCAAGACCACGCTGTTCGACAAGGTCAAGAAATACGGGTTGAGCCACTGATGGATCTGTTACTGAAGGCTGCCCTGGGCGCAGCGGTCGTGTTGATCCTGGCCGCGCTGGCCAAGACCAAGAACTACTACATCGCAGGCCTGGTGCCGCTGTTCCCGACCTTCGCGCTGATCGCTCATTACATCGTCGGCAAGGGCCGTTCGGTGGACGATTTGAAGACCACGATCCTGTTCGGGATGTGGTCGATCATTCCGTACTTTGTGTATTTGGCGACGCTGTATGTGATGGTCGACCGGATGCGGCTGGAGGCGTCCTTGGCCGTCGCAGCAGTAGCCTGGCTGATGGCCGCGACCGTGCTGGTCAGCATCTGGGTCCGCGTCCATTCCTGACCCAATGTGATCAAGACTGTGGGAGCTGGCTTGCCTGCGATGGCGGTGTGTCTGTACCCAATGCGCTGCCTGATACACCGCTATCGCAGGCAAGCCAGCTCCCACATTCGGATCGGTGGCGGATAGAAAATCAGCGGACGATCTTGTCGACCTGGATGCCCAGCTTCTTCAGGCGATACCAGAAGCTGCGCTCCGATATCCCGATCTTCGCCGCTGCCGCCGCCTGCACCCCATTGCTCTCTTGCAGGGCCGCCAGGATGTAAGCCTTTTCCACCTCGGCCAGCGCCGCGTCCAGGTCCTGGGGAATCCCCGGGCCGTCACTGAGGATCGTCGCCACCCCGCCTTCGCTCGGCTTGGAAGCGAACAGATAACCCGGCAAGTCGATGTCCTCGATCACCGGCGATGCCGCCACAATGGTCGCGCGTTCTACACAGTTCTGCAGCTCACGGATATTGCCCGGCCAGCTGTAGGCCGCCATCGCCTGCAACGCCTCGGCACTGAAGCCGGTGATACGCTTACCGGCCGTGGCGCTCAGGGTCTGGGCGAAGTGCCGGGCCAGGGGCGCGATGTCTTCCACGCGCTCGCGCAGGGCCGGCAGCGGGATCGGGAACACGTTGAGGCGGTAATACAGGTCTTCGCGAAATTCCTTATTGGCGACCGCGTCCAGCAGGTTCTTGTTGGTGGCAGCAATCACCCGCACATCGACCTTGCGTTCACGCGGGTCGCCCACCGGTTCGATCACCCGCTCTTGCAGCGCACGCAGGATCTTGGCCTGCAACGCCAGGGGCATGTCGCCCACCTCGTCGAGAAACAGCGTGCCCTTGTCAGCCTGCATGAAGCGCCCTACCCGGTCCGCCACGGCGCCGGTGAACGCGCCTTTGCGGTGGCCGAACATTTCGCTTTCCAGCAGGCCTTCCGGGATCGCGGCGCAGTTGACCGCCACAAAGGGTTTGTCGGCGCGGCTGCCGTGCTTGTGGATGGCACGGGCGACCATTTCCTTGCCGGTGCCGCTTTCGCCGGTCAGCAGGATAGTCGCGGTGCTGTCGCGTACCGAATCCACCGCCTGCAGCACTTTGCGAAACGCCGGGCTGTCGCCCACCAGACTGTCGAACTGGGCATGTTCATCCAACTCGGCGCGCAGGCGGGCGTTGTCGCGCATGATGTCGCGAAACTGCAGGGCCTTGGCCACGGTGATGTCCAGCTCATCGATGTCGAACGGCTTGGCGATGTAGTCATACGCGCCGTTGCGCATCGATTGCACGGCGTTTTTCACCGTGCTGTAGGCGGTCATCACAATCACCGGCAAGTGCGGGTAGCGCACTTTGATCTCGGCCAGCAGCGCCGGCCCGTCCATGCCCGGCATGCGCCAGTCACTGATCACCAGGTCGATGTCTTCCTGTTCCAGCACCTTGAGCGCATGCAGGCCGTTGCCTGCGGTGAACACCTGGATGCCGCTCTGGCTCAGGGCCGACGACAACAAGTCACACAGCTTGGGTTCGTCGTCGACCACCAATACGTTATGCGTCATGACCTTCCTCATCATCCCCGTCGTCTTCGCCGTTAGCCGGAATGTACAGGCTGAACGTGGCGCCGGCATCTTTCTCACTGGCACATTCGATGCTGCCGTCGTGACTTTCCATGATCGAATAGACTTTGGCCAGGCCCAGGCCAGTGCCCGAGGCCTTGGTGGTGACAAACGGTGTGAAGATGCGCTCGATCATGTCCGCCGGGATACCTTGGCCGGTGTCGGCAATGCTGATGATCGTGTTGTCGTCCTCGCTGCGGATGCCCAGGGTCAGGCGACCGCCTTCAGGCATGGCGTCGATGGCATTGAGGATCAGGTTGAGGCAGGCCTGCTTGAGCTGCTTGGCGTCGGCGTAGATCGTCGCGCCGGGCGCCTGGTCATCGATCTGTGCATCGATGTTATGGGTAGACAGCTCCGGGCCGCAGAAGCCGAGGATCTCTTCCACCACCGGGCGCGCCGCCTGCAGCGTGCGCAACGGTGGGTTGGGCTTGGCGAAATCGAGGAACTCGGTGATCAGGTCGTTGATGCGGCTGACTTCGCTGATCACGTATTCCAGATGGCGCTTGTCGGTTTCCGCCAGGTCGGCACGCCGGTGCAGCAGTTGCGTGGCGGTCTTGATGATGCCCAGCGGGTTGCGGATCTCATGGGCCAGGCCCATGGCGACCTCGCCCAAGGCGTGCAGGCGGTCACGTCGGCGCAGCTGGGCTTCCAGGTGATGCAACTCGCCCAGACGCTCGGTCATGTGATTGAACGTGCTGCTCAACTGCGCCAGCTCATCGCCGCCGCTCACCAGTACGCGGTGCTCATAGTTGCCCGAGATCACCGCATTCACGCCCTGGGACAAATCCCGCAAAGGCTTGGTCAGGCGCCGCGATACCAGCACCCCCGCCGCCAGGGACAGCGCCGAGCTAAGCAGGAAGATCAATACGAACAAGTTGCTCTGGTTCACCAGCCCCACCAGGCTGGTATGGCGCAGCAAACCACTGAAAATCACGCCTTGCAGTTCGCCGGTATCGTTGAAGATCGGCCAGTACAACCCACTGTACTTGCTGGTGAATTGCTCGCTGGGCTGCTTGGTGCTGCGCAACGCCGCTTCAACACCCTTGGGGATGCGCGAGGGGTGATCTTCGAAGCGCTGGGTTGAGAAAATCTCGGAAAACCCCGTGGGGTTGGCCAGGTAGAGACGCAGGTCCAGGGAGTGCACATCGGCCACGCTGGTGAGGAAACTGCTGTCCAGGTAAGTGGCGACCAGCAGCAGGTAATCCTCTCCATCGCGATTGGTCTCGAAGGTCGAGACCACCAACCCCGTACTGACGCCGGCCACTTGCACCGTCTGCAACACCGCGTTGCTGGTCAGGTTAATCTGCTTGACGATGTCATCGGCGGCGGTGCTGAACACCACCTTATGGTCGCTGACGCGAATCAGCGCCACCACATCGATGTCCGTGGCATCGGCAATGTCGGCGGTGAGCCGATCATGCCGGGCAGCCTGTTTGGACGAGGGCGGGCTGGTGTAGCGCAGGAACAGCTTGGCCATGCGCGCGTTGTCATGAAGGATGTCGCCGATCTCGTCCTTGACGATCTTGGTCGACTCTTGCAGCCAGATCCGCACGTTGCTGTCGAAAATCTGCGACAACGTGGTAGCGGCCAGCTCGGCCGCGATCATGGTGGGAATAACGCTGACCAGCCAGAACGCCAGCACCAGCTTGCGCTGGACGCTCCAGCGCGAGATGGCAAAGGGGCGAGCTTTCTGGCGGGTCTTGGTGATCATCAGGTTTCGCTTATCGCAGCAGCCATGGCAGGGTCGGAACGATCCGGTCGGAAAAACATTTTCACTACTTTGAGCAGCCCATTGACCAACCGATTGCGGTGGCGGAAGAACATGCTGTTGCCCTGGAACTCGCACCCCAGGCGCAGCTTACTGGCATAGCCCGCCTGCCCGCACTCGTACAACGCGATATTGTTCTGGATACAGTAGTCGACGTTGGTCAGCCAGCTGCGGAAGTACAGGTTGTACTCACGGGTGAACTCCACGTCGTGCCCGAAGAACTTGTCGATCAAACGGTGCTCATCCACCAGCACCAGGTTGAACGCCACCAGGCTGTCATCCACCCAGTAAAGTACACAGACCGCGCGCTCATCAAGGCGTTCGAGCACGCCGGTGAAGTAGCCGGCGGGCAAGCGTTCGAACTGCAAATCGGAGCGCGTCAGGGTGGCTTCGTAGAGGCGCATGATCTCGGGCAACACGTCGTCGATGTTACGCCGCCATTCCACACGCGGGCCCGGCGCACGCAGCTTGCGGCGCAGGTCCTTGCGGGTGGATTTGCCCAGCGACCCCAGGTAGGCGTCCACCGACCCGTAGGGCAGAGGCAACAGCCCGGTGGGCAGGCTCGGCATGCTTTGAAAGCCTGCGGCGCGGCAGCTGTCTGCCCAGTCCGGGTCTTTGGTCGGTGCATCCTTGACCGCCACCAGGCCGATGCCGAACTCGTCGGCATCCTGGCGCGCAGCCTGCAGCAAATGCTTAAGCAGCAATGGGCGGCGTTCGCTCGGGACATGGCTGGCCACCCCCGCGTCGCAACGCTCGGCCACCGGCGAACCGATGGCGTACAAACCCAACTGCAAAACACCCGGCCACAGTCGCTCCAGGCGCTCGGTCAAGCGCTTGCCGGCACCCGACACCGTGGTGTCGAGTCGATAATGAGTGATGAAGGCGGCGGCGACAGCCACCAGCACTCCATCGTCGTAAACAGCCAGGTAACGCCACTGAAAATCATCGATCGCGGCGTTTTCCACGGCCACGTAATAGTCCCAGTCCTCCAGGGCACCGGGAAAACAGTCATTCCAGGCACTGCGCTGGATAGCCCGGATGGTCGGGAAGGCTTGGGCGGTAATCACGTCTGTTCCTTAGGCTTACGCCCGCTGTCGATAATCTTCGGGCGCCTCGATGGCATGGGTGTGCTGCTCGACGAACTCGGCACTCAACTCGATCACACGGCGGTATTGCAGGTCGACGGTGATCATGTGGTAGCAGTTGTCCAGCAGGATCTTGGTCACGGGGCCGCCGAGGTGGCGTTCCACGTAATCGGCGTTCCAGCGGCTGGTGATGTCATCTTCGATGGAGTGCAACACCAGGGCCGGTACCTTGACCTCGGGCATGCGCTTCTTGACCACGGCGTTCATCCGGTGCAACTCGCGCACCGTGATGCCTTCCATGGTCAACAAGCCCGCCTCGCTGCTGTGCCCTTCCTTCATCTGTCGTTCGACGATCGCCCGCAGGCGCTCGTTCTTGATGCCATACGGCGGCTTCTCTTCGAAGCGGCAGATGTGCACGCCGAACGGGATCTTCATCAGCAATGGCGTCAGGAACGCCAGCTTGTGAATGCTCCAGCCGTCGTACTTCAAGGTGGTGGAATACATCAGCAACCCGGCAACCTGCCCGGGGTGCTCGGCGGCCACATACATCGACATCACCGCACCCATGGACAAGCCACCGACGAACACCTGCTCGTGGCGCTGCTTGACCTGTGCGAAGGTCTTGCGCACACCTTCGTACCAGTCCAGCCAGCCGGTGGCCTGCAGGTCGCTGTTGCCCCCGCAATGCCCGGCCAGCGTCGGCACGTACACCGTGCAATTACCCGCCTTGGCCAGGCCCTTGGCGACCTGGCGCAATTCCGTCGGGGTGCCGGTCAGGCCGTGGATCAACAGGATCCCGACCGGACCTTCACCGAGAACGAAGCCGGCATCACCTTCACCGAGGTCGATCTCGAGGCTGTTCACCGTTTGGTTGCCCGTACCAGCAGTTGCTCCAGGAGTTTCAGGCCCAGGTCGATTTCCGGGTAGCTGATTTCCAGGGACGGTGCCAGGGTGATCACGTTTTTGTAGTAACCGCCGACGTCGAGGATCAGGCCGAGTTTCTGGCCATCAACCACCATGTCGCCCTTCATGCCTTCTTCGACCATGTAGTCCAGGGTCGCCTTGTCTGGCGTGAAGCCGTCGGGGCCGCAGATTTCGCAGCGCAGGGCCAGGCCCAGGCCGTCGACGTCGCCGATGATCGGGAAACGTTTCTGCAGGTCTTGCAGGCCTTCCAGGAAGTATTTGCCCTTGGCCATGACCATCGCGCCGTAGTCGACTTCGTTGGTCATCTTGAACATTTCCAGGCCTACCGCCGTCCCCAGTGGGTTGGAGGCGAAGGTGGAGTGGGTGGAACCTGGCGGGAAGATCTTCGGGTTGATCAGCTCTTCACGGGCCCAGATACCGCCCAGTGGGTTCAGGCCGTTGGTCAGTGCTTTACCGAAGACGATCACGTCCGGTTGTACGTCGAAGTGTTCGATCGACCACAGTTTGCCGGTACGGTAGAAGCCCATCTGGATTTCGTCGGACACCATCAGGATGCCGTGCTGATCCAGCACTTGCTTGAGTTCGCGGTAAAAGTTCATCGGCGGGATCACGTAGCCGCCGGTGCCCTGGATCGGCTCGACGTAGAACGCTGCGTATTCGCTGGAACCGACTTTCGGGTCCCACACACCGTTGTATTCCGTCTCGAACAGACGGGCGAATTGCTGCACGCAGTGGCTGCCGTACTCTTCCTTGGTCATGCCTTTAGGGCCGCGGAAGTGGTACGGGAACGGGATGAACTGCGCACGCTCGCCGAAGTGGCCGTAGCGACGACGGTAGCGGTAGCTGGAGGTGATCGACGACGCGCCGAGGGTACGGCCGTGGTAGCCGCCTTCGAAGGCGAACATCAGGCTCTTGCCGTTGGTGGCGTTACGCACGACCTTCAGGGAGTCTTCGATGGACTGCGAACCGCCGACGTTGAAGTGCACGCGACCGTCGAGGCCGAACTTCTTCTTGGCGTCGACTGCGATCATTTCCGACAGCTCGATCTTGCCTTTGTGCAGGTACTGGCTGGCGATTTGCGGCAGGGTGTCGATCTGCTGTTTCAGCGCGTTGTTCAGGCGTGGGTTGGCGTAGCCGAAGTTAACGGCCGAGTACCACATTTGCAGATCGAGGTACGCCTGGTCTTCGGTGTCCCACACGTAGGAGCCTTCGCAACGGCTGAAAATACGCGGTGGCTCGATATAGTGAACGGTGTCGCCGTACGAGCAATATTTAGCTTCTTTATCCAGAAGAATCTGGTCTTCGGCGGTAGCGATACGGATATCAGACATGGTGGAAGAGTTCCTGATTTTCAACAGAGAGGTCAGTAGCAGTGAAGGTGGTGGCGTTGGCGGCGATGCCCAGAGGCAACTTGGCCAGCAGCGCGGGCACTTCGGCAAAGGTGTCGAAGCGCGCGTAAGGGATGTTGTGGGTCTCGCAGTAGTCAGCCAGGCTGCCTTTGGCGAAGACGAAATCGGCGGTGGAGGCCACGCACATGTCGGACTTGCCGTCGCCGATCACCAGCACGCGCTTGTTGCGCGGGGTGGATTTGCACTTGCAGTTGCCGGACGCGGCACGGCAGGCATCGCTGGAGTACGGGAAGTCGATGCGCCAGCTGTTCTGGTCGACCTGACGCAAGCGATTGGCGAGGATCGGCAGCAAGGTCACGTAGTTGCGCGACAGGATGCGTGCGATGCCTTGTTCGATGCCGTCGCTGACCACTTCGATGGTCGCGCCCAGGCCCATGACGTGGTCGACGAAGTCCGGGAAGTCCGGGTCGATCTCGACGCTGTCGAAGTACGCCAGCAGTTCGGCAGGTGTGGCCTTGATCAGCGCCAGTTGACGGCTCAGGCATTCGCGGGAACCGATATGCCCATCCAGCCATTCCTGTTCGATGGTTTCCCATTCGGGGCCGGCGAAGCGTTGGAGGACGTTGTCGATGACATCGGTGGGGGTAATGGTCCCGTCGAAGTCACACACGATATGCCAGTGGATCATCTGCGTTTACCTTGAAGGTGGAGCGCGCTGCATGCGCTTGCCCAACCGGTAGAGCAGGGAGCGTGCCAACTGGCCGAAAGCCAGCGGGGCTGGGGGTTTGCCGTGTCACGGTGGTGATATGTGTCGCCCAAGCTACAATTTTTGTAGCTTGCTACAAACAAGATGAGTGCTTGCGCCAGGGATGCCCTTCGCGCGTTCATGCGCACGTAATCAATCAAGGAACCGTGACCATGTTCAGGATCACATGTGCTGCATTCGCCGGTTTGCTTGGCTTGTGGGGCTTTTCAAACGCCGCCCAGGCTGAGGGCATTACCGGTGAAGTGGGCGCAGGCGTCAGCTATCAGCCCCGCGAACCCACAGGCAGCCGCTATCAGATCACCCCTATTCCCTACTTCGATCTGGACTGGGGCAATGTCAGCCTCGGGACCGACGATGGCTTGACCTGGAGCGCCCTGAATACCAACGGGTTCAGCGCCGGGCCTTACGTCAATTACATTTCGGGCCGCACGGCCAACGGTGCGCTCGCCGGCCTGCGGGATGTCTCGAGCATGGCCGAGGTGGGCGGGTTCGTGCAGTACGCGCCGGCCGAGTTCTGGCGGGTCTACGCCCAGCTGGGCCGGGCCGTGGGCGGTGGCCACGACCAGGGCGGCGTGCTCGGCAAGGTTGGTGGCGAGCTGGGTTACCCGCTGGGCGGCGGGATCATTGGCAGCAGCGGCCTGATGGCGCATTTCGCCGACGACCGCCAGACCAACACGTTTTTCGGCGTGGATGACAACGAAGCCGCGGCCTCGGGCTTCAAGCCCTACAACGCCAGCGGCGGCTTCCAGAACCTGACGTTTACCCAGAGCTTCGAGTTCCCCCTGGCGGCGAAGTGGTCGCTGCTGACCAGCGCCAGCTGGGTACACCTGGTGGGCTCGGCGGCAGACAGCAGCATCGTGCGCCAGACCGGCGAAGTGAATCAGGGCCAAGTGCAGACCGCCATCAGCTACAAATTCGACTGATCCCCCTGTAGGAGCCGGCTTGCCGGCGATGAGGCCCTTAAAAACGCCATCGCCGGCAAGCCGGCTCCTACAGTTGGGTTTCGTGAGTGCCGACGAAGTTGGTCTAAGCCTTGCAGTAACGCCCTGGAATCCACTGTTCAGGACGTTCTTCATGGCTCGCCCCGCTTACCGCCTGTTGCACCATTCGCTGTGGGACCTGGTCCCTATCGCCATGGGCCTGGCGCATTTCGCTTTTGTCATCTGGCTGGTTGCCGCGTTTCATAGCTTGAGCTGGTGGGCCTTGGTGCCCTTGGCGCTGGTATACGCGGTTAGCCTGTCGTGGAGCATCAACAGCATCTCCCACAACCAGATCCACAACGCCTACTTCACCCATCGCGCCATGAACCGTGCGTTCGACCTGCTGCTGTCCGTGACCATCGGGTTTTCCCAGACGCTCTACCGCGATATCCACAACCGCCACCACCGTGGCAACGCCGACCTGCCGGGCCCGGACGGGCAAACCATCGACCCGCTGTCGATCTACCAACGCGGCAAAGACGGCCAGCCGGAAAACCCGTGGGCCTACACGTTCCTCAGTTTTTTCCGCGACGATCCCAAGCCGTTCTACGACGAAATGAAGCGCAAGCGCCCGGCTGACGCTCGTTGGGTCAAGGTGGAGATCTGCGTGACGGTGGCGTTCTACATCGCCCTGGCGTTCTACAACTGGCAGGCGGTGCTGTGGCTATTGCCGTTCTGGTACCTGGGCCAATGCCTGTCATCGCTCAATGGCTACTACGAGCACTTCGGTGGCAACCCGGACCTGCCGATTGCCTGGGGCGTGAGTTCCTACAGCGTGTTGTACAACCTGATCTGGATGAATAACGGCTACCACGCCGAGCACCACTACCGGCCGAAGATGCACTGGACCAAGGTGAAGGCGTTTCATCGGGAGATTGCCGAGCAGCAGCGTGAGGCGGGGGTCAAGGCGCTTCCGGTGTCCCATGGCTTAGGCTTCCTGGTGGCACACCGCAAATCCCAGGGCTGACCCTAATTTGTAGGAGCCCGGCTTGCCGGCGATGGCGTCCTCAAGGGCCCCATCGCTGGCAAGCCAGCTCCTACAAGGGGTGGTCGTAGGTGCCGGCTTGCCGGCGATGAGGCCCGCACGGACGCCATAGCCAGGGATCTCAGTTCTCTTCGCCTTCAGCCAGCAAGGCAATCCCGCCGATAATCACCGCAACCCCCACCCAGTGCAGCAGGCTGATGTGTTCCCCCAGCCCCAGCCACGACCCTAGCAGCACCACCACAAACACCAGCGAACTCAGCGGAAACGCCAGGGACAGGCTGCTGCGCCGCAGGATCAGCATCCACACGAAGAAGGCGCCGATGTAACTGCCGATCGCCGCCAGGATTCCCGGGTTGCGCGCCACGTCAGCCAGCCACTGCCAGTTGAAATCCATCTGCCCCAGTTGGTCACCGGCCACCTTGGTAAACAGCTGCCCGGCGCTTTCAAAACCGATCAGCAACGCCCACAGCACCACGGTACCCAGGCGCCCGTGCAGCCAGCCGCTGGGCCGCTCTGCCGCTACATTCTGCGAACTCATGCCTGACTCCCCGCAATGGCCACCAACATCACACCAAAAGTAATCACCAGCGTGCCCAGCCAGCGACGCCGGCTGACGGTTTCCTTGAGCACCAGCTTGCCCGCCAGCACCACACCGCAGTAGGCCAGCGCTGCCGCCGGGAACAACAGGCTCAACGGCGCGCGCGACAAGGCTTCAAGCCACACGAAAAACTCGATGGCATAGGCGCCGATCCCGGCCCACAGCAACGGCGCATTGAACACTTGGCCCCAGAACGCATTCAGGCGAAAACCGCCTTCCAGTTCCGGCAGGCGGTCCAGGCCGATCTTGAAACACAGCTGGCCGATCACATCGAGCACGATGGAAAACGCCACCAGCATGACTACGAGCAAGGTCACGGGAACAACTCCTCAAACAGGTCAATCAGGGCTTCATTGGTCGCGGCATTGCGCTGAATATCCTCCGGGCTCCAGCGCTCGGGCGGCGGCTGGTCGGACTTGGCTTCCCAGCGCTTGAACGCGTTGCTGAACGCCGGCGTGGCGAACTCGCCGCACACGTCGATGCCGATGATGCGCTTGCGCGCCGCCAAGGCCCGCAGGGCCTCCAGCAAATGGGTCAGGCGCATGCCGCCCTGGTCCCAGTTGGTGGCGGCGTCTTCGCTGGCCAGCACGTCTTTGTCGATGGTGATCCAGATCGCTTCGGTGGGCAGGCTGCTGATCATCTGCTCCAGAAACGCGGTCCAATCCAACTCGGCCAGGTTGCGCCAGTGCAGGTGGTTTTCCTGCTGTTGATGGCCGGCGCCATCGCCTACCCGGCCCCAGACTTTCGACGGCGGATGCTGCCACGGAAACAGCTGCAACTGCCCGCGCTTGAGCGCGCCGAGGTTGCCGCCACGCAGTTGCGGGTTATGCAGGTCGTCGCTGCAGGGGCCGAGGGTGACGATGCGTTTGACGGCCGGCATTTTCAACGCACGGTTGACCCAGGAACCACAGTGGCGCTTGGGCGCAAAGCGCACCCAGTCAGGGTGGTTGTCGAAATGGATCAGGCTGATGGGTTCCTTGAGGTCTGCCAGGAACGCCGGCGTGAGGTGGTGGTAATCGCCGGAGCCGACAAACAGGATTTCCGGGCGTGCATCCACCGGCCGTGGCCGTTTGGCCAGGCGCTCGGCGAAGGACTTCCAGGTTTTTTCGGTGGACCACAGGCGCAGTTTCGGGCCCAGGTCCAGCAAGTCGAGGCGCGTGGCCTGGCCGCTGGCCAAACGCCGGGCAATCGGTGCCTGGCCGGTAAGGCTGTGGTCGAGGTCAAGAATATTCAAGGCAGTGTTGCCCCCTAATAACAGCGCCCATCCGGCTGCCGGATGGGCTTTGAGGGGGTAATGCAAGGGACGGGCCAGCACCTGTTTTGAAAACAACGCGCAACAATTGTAGGAGCCGGCTTGCCGGCGATGGCGGTGGGTCTGTGCCAAATGAGCCGACTGATACACCGCTATCGCAGGCAAGCCAGCTCCCACATTTTGAACAGTGACCGGCCTTAGGCTTTGGCTTCGTTGATGATCTGGCGGATGGCGCCAACAAACGCCTCGGCCGGCTGGCCACCGCTGACGGCGTATTGGTCGTTGAACACGATGGTCGGCACCGAGCTCACGCCACGGGAAATCCACAGCTGTTCCTGCTCACGCACCTCGGCGGCGTATTCATCGCTGGCGAGAATCTCGGCGGCGCGCTTGAGGTCCAGGCCGACGCTTTCGGCAATGATCGCCAGTGTGGCGTGGTCGGACGGGTCCTGGCCATCACTGAAGTACGCCTTGAACAGCGCTTCCTTGAGGTTGTACTGCAAACCTTCAAGCCCAGCCCAATGCAGCAGGCGGTGGGCGTCGAAGGTGTTGTAGATGCGGCTCTGGCCATCGGTGCGAAAGGCAAAACCCAACGCGGCGCCCATGTCGCGGATGCGCTCGCGGTTGGCCTGGGACTGCTCGGCCGTAGAGCCGTATTTCTCGGTGATGTGTTCGACGATGTTCTGCCCCTCGGCAGGCATGTTCGGGTTCAGCTCGAACGGCTGGAAATGGATCTCGGCCTGCACTTCGGCGCCCAGTTGGTCCAGGGCCTCGGTCAGGCCGCGCAGGCCGATGATGCACCAGGGGCAGGACACGTCGCTGACGAAATCGATTTTCAGGGGAGTACTCATGGTAGGCAACCTCGCTGGCATTCACGCGCCGGAAACCTCGCACGATACACCAATGTCACAGCACCTTCGAAGGCTCACCCAGGTCAATCTGCGCCCAGTGCGCGGCATCTTCACGGTGGGCTTTGAGATACGGCAGCACCGCCGTCAGCAGCGGGGCCTTGAACGCCTCCTGGAAACGGTGGGCCATGCCCGGGATCAATTTCAATTGGCTGCCCTGGATATGCGCGGCCAGGTGCACGCCGTGCATCACCGGCAACAACGGGTCGGCGGTGCCGTGTACCACCAGCGTTGGCACCCGCAATTGGTTGAGCAGCGGCACACGGCTGGGCTCGGCAAGGATGGCCATGATCTGGCGTTTCACACCGTCGGGGTTGAAGGCGCGGTCATAGGACAGCGCCGCCTGGTGCAGCAACGCCTGGCGATCGTCTTTCACATACGGGCTGCCGAGGGCGGCCAACAGGTCGGCCTGTTGCTCCAGCGCCACTTCGCGATTGGGCGCACTGCGCCGCGACAGCAACTGCACCAGCGCCGCGTTCGGGGCGGGCAGGCCTTCGGCGCCGGAACTGGTCATGACCAGCGTCAGGCTTTCCACCCGCTGCGGTGCCATGGCCGCCAGGTGCTGGGCGATCATGCCGCCCATGCTCGCGCCCAGCACGTGGAATTGCTGGACCCGCAATGCGTCCATCAAGCCCAGGGCGTCGTCGGCCATGTCGGTCAGCGTGTAGGGCGCCGCCACCGGCAGGCCGAGCTTGTAGCGCAGCACTTCAAAGGTGAGGTTGGCGCTGGCCGGCGCCTGGCGCCAGGTGGACAGGCCGACATCGCGGTTGTCGTAGCGGATCACCCGGAAACCTTGCTGGCACAGGGCGACCACCACCTCATCCGGCCAATGGATCAACTGCCCGCCCAAGCCCATCACCAGCAGCAACGCAGGATCGGACGCACGACCGATACTCTGGTAGGCGATGCTCACCTTTTCCAGGTCGACCGTTTGGGTCGGGACATTGACGTCACATCGAGAAGCCGCAAAGGACGGCAGGCCGAACAAAAGAGCGGCCAGTAAGAACAACACGCGCATGAAAAACACCGAAACGCAGAACCCCAGTAGAGCGCGAGTCTGATGAAGTTTGTTCAAGCGCGCTGCCACACTTCCGTGACAGTTTGATGAAGAGTGCCGAGTGGTCACCTTTTGTCGACAGGCGCGCCAACATGAGACAAACTCACGCCATTCTTATTCTTTACAAATTGTATTCATGGAGAGCCCGTGCTCGAGATCCGTCACCTCAAGACCCTGCACGCCCTGCGCGAGGCCGACAGCCTGGTGGAAGCCGCCGAGCGTTTGCACCTGACGCAGTCGGCGCTGTCCCACCAGTTCAAAGAGCTGGAAGAGCGCTTGGGCATGCCGTTGTTCGTGCGCAAGACCAAGCCGCTGCGTTTCACCAGCGCCGGTTTGCGCCTGCTGCAATTGGCCGACGCTACCCTGCCCCTGCTGCGCGGCGCCGAGCGGGATATCGCGCGATTGGCCGGCGGCACTGCCGGGCGCTTACACATGGCCATCGAGTGCCACAGTTGCTTCCAGTGGCTGATGCCAACCATCGACCAGTTCCGCGACGCCTGGCCGGAAGTCGAGCTGGACCTGGCCTCGGGCTTCGCCTTCGCGCCGCTGCCGGCCCTGGCCCGGGGCGACCTGGACCTGGTGGTGACCTCCGACCCGCTGGAGCTGCCGGGCATCACCTACGTGCCGTTGTTCACCTACGAAGCCATGCTGGCGGTGGCCAACCAGCACCCACTGGCGCACAAGGCGTACATCGTGCCGGATGACCTGTTGACCGAAACCCTGATCACCTACCCGGTGGAGCGCGACCGCCTGGACATCTTCACGCGCTTCCTCGAACCCGCCGATGTGGAACCTGCCCAGGTGCGTACGTCGGAGCTGTCGGTGATGATGATGCAACTGGTGGCCAGCGGCCGTGGGGTGTGTGGCATGCCCCATTGGGCGCTGCACGAATACAGCTCGCGTGGCTACGTGAAGGCCAAGCGCCTGGGCGAGAAAGGGTTGTTTGCGACGTTGTATGCGGCGATCCGTGCCGACATGCTGGATGCGCCCTACATGCGCGACTTCCTGCTGACGGCCAAGGACACGTCGTTTTCAACGTTGGATGGGGTTAGCGCCGTACGCTAAAACCTGCGCAACCTCACAGACGATGAGATCAAATGTGGGAGCTGGCTTGCCTGCGATAGCGGTGCATCAGACAGACCGCTATCGCAGGCAAGCCAGCTCCCACAGGGGAAATCACTGGCCTTTCAATTCGCGCCACAGGTGGATCTTGTCGAAGTAGTCCACCCCCACCCGCACCGCCAGCGGCTCCAGGCCGTACTGGATGAATCCGCAACGCTGGTACAGCGCAAAGGCGGCGTCGTTGCCGGCGGTGACGGTCAGTTGGATCAGCTTGAGGCGCGGGTGACGGCGTGCCTCATCGAGTGCCGCCTCCACCAACTGGCGACCCAGTCCTTTGCGTTGATGGGCCTCGGTCACGTACATGCCGAACAGCGTCACCTTGTGCCGCGCTTTTTCCCGGGGCTCGAAGGCCAGGCCGACAATGCCCGCCAGTTCATCGCCTTCAAACGCGCCGAGCAAACAGTCCAGTGGGCTGCTCACGCGCTTTTCCCACCAGCTCAACGGCATCGCCGCACGCTCGGCCACGCTGGAGGTGAAGGCCTGGGGGTAGGCGCCATACGCTTCAAGCATCAAAGCCCGATAGGCCTCGGCGTCGCCCGCCCCCAGGGTGCGAATGATCATGCGGGCAGCGAGGCGCGGTAGAACGGCAGGATCAAGTCACGCGTCAACGGCGCCAACGCCAGGCCGCCGTCACCGGCCGGGTCGATCCAGCGCACTTCTTCGATTTCTGCAGCGGGGGTTACCGGTACGTCGATCCGTACCTGGAACAATTGCGCGTGTACGGTGAAGCCGGGTTCGTTGGCGGCCGGGGCCGAGAAGTGGCCGAGGTAGAGCGCATCTTCAGGATTGATCCGCAGGTTCAGCTCTTCGTGCAGCTCACGGGCCAGCGCTTCGGCGGGTTGCTCGCCCGCATCGATCTTGCCGCCCGGCTGCATGAAGGCCTGGGTGCCGCGCTTGCGCACCAGCAGGGTCTGGCCGTCACTGCCGATCAGAAGGGCGGCGGCGATGCGGATGGTAGAAGTCATGAAAAGGTTACCTTGAACACAAAGGCGCAAGGATCACATGACCTACAGCCGCACCGCAATCCAATGTGGGAGCTGGCTTGCCTGCGATGGGGGAGTATCAGTAAACAGTTTTTTAACTGACACACCGCCATCGCAGGCAAGCCAGCTCCCACAGTTTTAGAGTGTGTTCAGCCTGTGGTTACGGCGGTGTCCTTGATGAACACGCTGTAGCGCGCACCTTCCATGGTTTCGAAGGCGATCAGCTTGTCCACCAGGGGCAGGTTCAAGACTTTGCCGGCATTGAGCAGCAACATGCCGTTATCGGCGTTGAGATTGCGCGCCAATATCATGCCCTCCTCCAGCTCACGGGTGCCCAGCACCTTGACGTTGGGGTCGCCCAGGGTCACGTCATTGAGGTAGGTGGCGCACACCCGCACAAAGTCCTCGACCATCAGCGGGTCATACAGCCGCCCGGCGTATTTGCGGATGTACAGCAGCGCTTCGTCGCTGTTCATCTGCCGTTCCAGAATCAGGCCTTTTTGCAGTTCGATAAAATCCACCGCCAGTTTCAACAGGCGCGAACCGGCCGGAATCGCCTCGCCCTTGAGGTGGTCAGGAAAGCCCGAGCCGTCCCAGCGCTCCTGGTGATGACGGATCAGGCGTGCAGCGTCTTTCATCGGTTCCAGGGTCATCAGCAGCGACTCGCTCTGGGCGGCATAGGCGCGATAACGCTCACGGTCGCTGCTGTGCAGCAGGTCCGAGGGCGAGGCCATCATGCTGTCGCTCCAGCTCAACTTGCCGATGTTGTAGAGCGCGGCCGCCATGGTCAGGTCGCGGTTGCTGGCCTCGTCCACGCCGTGGGCCACGCACCAGGTGCGCACCAGTTCGATGATCTGGCGATTGGTCTGCTTGGCGCGGGGCAGGCGCAGGTTGGCCAGCAGCGAGAACACTTCGGTGCCGGTGGCGTAGCTGTGCTTGAGCTCTTCGTAAGCCAGGTCGAGCATGTCGGCGGTCTGTTGCAGCTCGCTGGTGCGCGACGCCACGCGCTTTTCCAAGGTTGCATTGAGCTGCTTGAGTGCCTCGTTCTGTTGAAGGATCAGTTGCTCCAGGCGAAGGCGTTCACGCTCCGAATGCTGGTGGGCCAGGGATTGGCGCAGGGCCAGCAGCAGTTCTTCGTCCTTCCAGGGCTTGCTGAGGTAGCGGTAGATCTCACCTTCGTTGATGGCTTTGACGATCAGGGTCAGGTCGGTTTCGCCGGTGAGCAGGATGCGCACGGTGTGGGGGTAGTGCTGGTGGATATGCGCCAGCAATGTGGCGCCGTCCATATCCGGCAAGCGCGCGGCGCTCATCACCAGGTCGACGGGTTGGCAGGCGAGAATGGCCAGGGCATCGGCAGCGCAGGTGGCGCTGTGAAGGTCGAAGGGTTCCAACCGCAGCAGGTGCGTGAGGCTGTGCAGCACATCGGGATGGGCGTCGATCAACAGCACGGCGGCGCGGTCGGCATCGCTGAAGGTTACGGACTCTCCCATGGAACACCTCGGATCGTCGATGTGCGCTCCTTACGGTCGGGACCTGCCTCCTTGGCGTTTACTGAGTAGTTTAGTCGGTTTCTGGTAAAGTGATGGCCTTACGATATCAGCGCATAAAAAAAGCCGCTCCAGAAACCGGAGCGGCCTTCGAGGTGAAACGGGGTGCCTTCACGCGTCGGCTTTTTTCGGGCTTGAACCGAACGAAGCAAAACGCTTGTTGAACCCGGCAATCCGGCCTTCGGCCTGGGTCTTGCGCTGTTGGCCGGTGTAGATCGGGTGCGAGGCGCTGGACACGTCCAGCGGGATGTACGGGTAAGTGTTGCCGTCGCTGTGCGTGTGGGTGCGGTCACTGTCGGCGGTAGAACCGATCAGGAAAAACACGTCGGCGGCGGTGTCGTGGAACAGCACGGTGCGGTAGTCAGGATGGATACCAGCTTTCATAAGGCCTCCGGGGCGTCTGGGTGCAAAATATGTGTTACACAGTAACATAAATCATGCACCCAAACGAGAACCGATTGCAATAAGAATAGACCCGGCGCTTCTATGCCGCTTCCTGGAAGTCCATCTCCGGTGGCTGTGTCGAGAAACCGCGGGTCAGGAAACCCAGGTAAACCAGGCCAATTGCCAACCACACCAGGCCCAGGTAAATCGCCAAATGATCCAGGCTGACCATCAGCCACACATCCGCAAGCAGACCAATCGCCGGGAACACCAGGAACAGGATCAGCTCACGCACGCCGCGCTGTTTCGCGCCGATCCAGTAGTGAAAGATCACCGAGAGGTTCACCAGGCTGAACGCCAGGAACGCACCGAAGTTGATGAACGAGGTGGAGGTAGTCACGTCCAGCTTCAGCGCCAGCAATGCCACCACTGCACACAACAGGATGCTGTTGACCGGCGTACCGAAGCGCGCATGCAAGGTGCCGAAGAACGACTTGGGCAACACGCCGTCACGCCCCATGGCAAACAACAGCCGCGAACCGCTGGCCTGGGCCGATAGCCCCGAGGCGAATTGGCCGACGATCAGGCCAATCAAGAAGATCGACACAAACAGGTCGCCGCCGATATTGCGCGCGATTTCGTACGCCGCCGAATCCACATCGGCAAATTCAAACGATGGATGGGCCACCTGCACGAAATACGACACGCCGACAAAAATCAGCCCGCCAATCAAGGTAATCAGCATGATCGCCCGTGGAATGGTGCGGCGCGGGTCGCGGGTTTCTTCGGTGAGGGTGCTGACCGCGTCAAAGCCCAGGAACGAATAGCAGGCGATGGCCGCACCGCTCATGATCAAGGGCATTTGCATCTGGCCGTTGAAGAACGGGGCGATGGTCCAGAGTGGCTTGCTCGCATCACCACCGATGTAGTGGATGCACAGCGCGACGAACGCGATCAACACCAGGAACTGCACGAGCATCAGCAGCGCGTTGATGCCGTTGGCCAGTTTCAGGCCGATGATATTGATCACGGTGGTGATGCCGATGAAGGCCAGTACCCACACCCACTGCGGCACGGCCGGGAACGCCGAATGCAGGTATGCCGCGCCGATCAGCCAGATGGCCATGGGCAGGAACAGGTAGTCGAGCAACACCGCCCAGCCGGCAATAAAGCCCAGCTTGGGGCTGATGGCCTTGCGCACGTAGCTGTAGGCGGAACCGGCCACCGGAAAGGCCGAGGCCATGCGCCCGTAACTCATGGCGGTGAAGAACATCGCCACCAGGGCGGCCAGGTAAGCGGCGGGGACCATGCCCGCCGTGGATTGCGCCAGGATACCGAACGTACCGAGCACAATGATCGGCGTCATATAGGCGATGCCAAACAGCACCACCGACCCTAACGACAGGGTGCGTTGCAAACGAGCCATGAGCGATTCTCCGCGCAATTATTAGATTTATGGCAGAACTGAAGTCGGTGAAGCGAGTGCATTAATTCTTATGGGTGCAGCGCCCCCTGTAGGAGCCCGGCTTGCCGGCGATGGCGGTCTTAATGCCGCCATCGCCGCGGTGCGACGACTCGACAAGCCGGGCTCCTACAGGAGGGTGGTGTCAGGCTTTGGGGATCAACAGTTCGCGCGTCCCGTCGCTGCGCTCGATCACCTCGCCCGGCAATTTCAAGCGCTGGTCGTCCAGGTAGCGGTAGTCCTTGCGCGCCGCTGCCAGTTGGTCGAGGTCCAGCTCGACGGTGAATTGCCCTTCTTCACGTCCGGCTTCAAACAGCAAGGTGCCGAACGGGTCCACCAGCGCACTGCCGCCGGCGAACACCAATTCGCCATCGCCGTCTTCCACACGGTTGACCATCAGCGCAAACGCCTGGTTTTCCTGGGCGCGGGCCATGATCGCGGTGCGGTGGGTGGGGCCGTACGGGTCCATGTTGCCGTTGGTGACCAGTAGCAATTGAGCACCCAACTGCCCCAATGCGCGGGCGGATTCGGGAAATTCGATGTCGTAGCAGATCAACAGGCCGACGCGTACGCCCTTCCACAGGCAGGTGGCATAGCGATCACCAGGGCTGACCACGCCGCGCTCCAAAGGCCACAGATGGGTCTTGCGATAACGCAAGGCGATGCCTTCGGGGGTGATCAGCAGGGTGGTGTTATAGAACTGGCCGCCGTCGTTCTCGATCATGCCGATCACCACGGCAACATCGCGCGCACCGGCAGCCTGGATAATGGCTTGCACGGTGGGGCCGTCCAGCGGCTCGGCAACAGCGGCGACGGTTTCAGCCGAGGGGAAGCCCGTCAGGTGGGTTTCCGGGAAGACGATCAGTTGGGTATCGTCGGCGCAGGCTGCAATTGCCGCCAAGGCGCGCTCAAGGTTGTAAGCTGTATCGTTATCACGACCTGCCAACTGGGCAAATTCGACCTTCATGGGTATTCCTTGTTCTTTATCTGTGCCGCAGTATGCGCAGCGATAACCGGCCAGGGAATTACGCGGCGGGGGTAACCCGATAGGGGTAGATCAATGACCATGTCGCTGGAAGACATCGCCTGGCACCGTTCGGTGGGGCAAATGATAGACGCCCTGGACCAGGCCAATTTCTGGACCCAGCTGGTGCGCTTGCTCGACCAGTATGTGCCGTCCGACAGCTGGGTGGCCCTGCTGTTCAGCAGCGAACACCGGCCGCTGGTGTTCGCCGAATGCCCGGGCGCGGACGGCACGCCCGACCATCTGTTCCAGGATTACCTCAACGGGCTGTACCTGCTCGATCCCTTCTACATCGCCAGCCGCGAGCACGCCCATACCGGCCTGTTGCGCCTGGCCGAGGTGGCGCCGGAGCACTTCGAACTCACCGAGTATTACCAGCGCTACTTCCGCCTGAACGTGGTGGCCGACGAAATCCAGTTCAATTGCCACCTGCCGGATGGGCGTACCTTGTGCCTGTCCCTGGGTTCGAAGCAGCGTTTTGACCCGGCACAGATTGCCCTGCTGTCGTTGATCCAGCCCTGGGTACTGAGCCTGCTGCGCCAGCGCCTGCCCTATGAACTCAACCAGGTCAGCGCGCCACAACCGCCCGTACAGAACGATGAATGGGGCGCGCAACTGACGGCACGCGAGCTGGATGTCGGCCGTTTGATGCTCAGCGGTTGCTCCAGCAAGGAAATCGCTCGTAAGCTGGAAATCTCTGTTGAAACCGTGAAAGTCCATAAGAAACACATGTATAGCAAGCTGGGGATCAAATCCCAGTCTGAGCTGTTCTCGATCTTCCTTCAGGCGCAAAACGCCTGATTGAGCCCCGCGTAGGAGCCGGCTTGCCGGCGATGGCGATCTTAAAGGCGCCATTGCGAGCGAGCCGGGCGCCTACAGGCCCTGATGAGTGAACCCAAGGAAAACCGTATGAGCCTGTCCTTTTTGAGCCGTTACGCCTTCTTTGCCGTGTGCGTCATTTTCACCCTCGCCAGCCTCCCCTTTATCCAGCATGAATGGCTGTGGCCCATCACCGTGGTCACCGGCATCCTCAGCCTGATCGGTATCTTCGACCTGCTGCAAAGCCCCCACGCGGTGCGCCGCAACTACCCGATCCTGGGCAATATCCGTTACCTGGTGGAGGCCATCCGCCCGGAAATCCGCCAGTACCTGCTCGAATCCGACAGCGACGCCCTGCCCTTCTCCCGGGCCCAGCGTTCGCTGGTGTATTCACGCGCCAAGAATGAAAGCGCCGACAAACCCTTCGGCACCCTGATCGACGTGTACCAGTCAGGCTTCGAATTCATCGGCCATTCCATGCGCCCTGCGCCGTTGAGCGACCCCAGCGCCTTTCGCGTGATGGTCGGCGGCCCGCAGTGCAAGCAGCCTTACTCGGCGTCGGTGTTCAACATCTCGGCGATGAGCTTCGGCTCGCTGAGCGCCAACGCGATTCGCGCATTGAACCAGGGCGCCAAGCTGGGCAACTTCGCCCATGACACCGGCGAAGGCAGCATCAGCCCCTACCACCGCGAAAACGGCGGCGACCTGACCTGGGAGCTGGGCAGCGGCTACTTCGGCTGCCGCACCAGCGATGGCCGTTTCGACCCGGAGCGCTTCGCCGTGCAGGCCCAAGACCCGCAGGTGCGCATGATCGAAATCAAGATGAGCCAGGGCGCCAAACCCGGCCATGGCGGCATCCTGCCCAAACACAAGGTCACCAAGGAAATCGCCGAGACACGCGGCATCCTGATGGGCGAAGACTGCATCTCGCCATCGCGCCACAGCGCGTTTTCCACGCCGATTGAAATGATGCATTTCATCGCCCAGCTGCGCGAACTGTCCGGTGGCAAACCGGTTGGCTTCAAATTCTGCCTGGGCCACCCGTGGGAATTCATGGGCATCGCCAAGGCCATGCTCGAGACCGGCATCCTTCCGGACTTCATCGTGGTCGACGGCAAGGAAGGCGGCACCGGCGCCGCGCCGGTGGAGTTCACCGACCACATCGGTGTACCGCTGCGTGAAGGCCTGCTGTTCGTGCACAACACCCTGGTGGGCCTGAACCTGCGCGACAAGATCAAGCTCGGCGCCAGCGGCAAGATCGTCAGCGCGTTCGACATCGCCAGCGTCCTGGCCATCGGCGCCGACTGGGCCAACTCGGCACGCGGCTTCATGTTTGCCATTGGCTGCATCCAGTCCCAGTCGTGCCACACCAACAAATGCCCGACCGGCGTCGCCACCCAGGACCCGCTGCGCCAACGCGCACTGGTGGTGCCCGACAAGGCCCAGCGCGTGTTCAACTTCCACCGCAGCACGCTCAAGGCGCTGGCGGAGATGCTCGCCGCTGCCGGTCTTGATCACCCTTCGCAACTGTCGGCCAAGCACCTGGTGCGACGCATGTCGGCGACCGAGATCAAGTTGTTCTCGCAGTTGCATGTGTTCCTCAAGCCCGGTGAACTGCTCACGGGCGAAGTGAACGGTGAGTTCTATTCGCGCATGTGGCAGATGGCGCGGGCGGACAGTTTTGAGCCCAATGACATTGCTGCCGCGTAAGCATCACGCCTCACACACCGCTGAACCGGACCACCGACGGCATCGTTGAAACAAGGAGATTCACATGCCGTTACTGGACTTCGTCGCCATTGCAGAGCAATTGCCTGACAGCTGGAAATCCACGCGCCTGGGCCAGGTTGGCCCGGCGTGCATCAAGGTGTTGCGCATGGATGAGCAGGCGTACGACGAAGAGACCCATGACTACAACGAGGGGCTGTTAGTGGTCAGTGGGTGTTTGCGCTTGAGCATCGGCGACACAGAAATCCGAGTAGAGGCTGGCCAAATGTACCTCGTGCAAGCCGGTACGGCCCATGGCGTACTCAGCGGCAGTCATGGCACTTTGGTGATCATCGATGTCTAGAGACATTCAGTAATACCCAGCCTTTGCAATTGCTTACAAATACCGCCAACCTGCGCCCGCCCGACGTGCGGCGTACGACAACACGCGCATTCGCCTGTCTTTATTAAACCTTTTGTTCAAGAGCCCGCTGCCATGCTGAACGGACGCGACCCGCGCATCGATTTTTTTCGGGGCCTGGCGTTGATCTTCATTTTCTGGGATCACGTCCCCCACAACCCCCTCGGCCAGATCACCCTGCGAAACTTTGGTTTCAGCGATGCGGCGGAGGTGTTCGTGTTCCTCGCCGGTTACGCCGCCGTCCTGGCTTACGGCAAGATTCTGCAACGTGATGGCTATTGGATTGCCTCGCTGAAAATCCTGCGCCGCACCTGGGTGCTGTACGTGGTGCATATCTTCCTGTTGGCAATGCTGATGGGCATTGTGTTCTTCGCCAACAGCCACGTGGAAACCCGCGACCTCGTCGAAGAGATGGGCCTGACGCATTTCGTCACCCACCCACAGCAAGCGCTGACCGACGAATTGCTGTTGCGCTTCAAACCCAACCTGATGGACCCGCTGCCGCTGTACATCGTGCTGCTCGCTGGCTTGCCGCTGGTACTGCCGCTGATGATGCGCAAGACCGGGCTGGTGGTGGCCCTCTCTGCCACCATGTATTTTCTCGCGCCGTGGATGGGCTGGAACCTGCGGGCAATTGCCGACGGCGTGTGGTACTTCAACCCGGTGACCTGGCAATTCCTGTTTGTGCTGGGAGGCGCTGCTGCGCTGTACAGCGGGCGTGAACGCCCTGTCGAAACACGGCCTCTGCGTCACCAGCCGCTGTTTGTCGCAGCGGCGATTTACGCCGTGATGGCCGGCGTGCTGACCCTGTCGTGGCGCTGGCCTGAGATCCACGATGCGCTGATGCCCTCGGTGATCAGCGACCTGATCTACCCCATCAGCAAGACCGACTTGTCCCCCTTGCGCCTGCTGCACTTCCTCGCACTCGCCTACGTCACCGCCAAGCTGTTACCGGGCCGAGGCTGGACCGAAAACGCGTTGGCGCAACACGTTTGCCGTATGGGCCGTTATTCGTTGGAAGTGTTTTGCCTGGGCGTCGTGCTCGCGCCGCTGGCCGATATGGTCAACGCCCTGGCCGGGGATGCCGTGGCGATGCAACTGCTGACGGCCATGATCGGCGCCGCCTTGATGGTGATGCTTGCGCTGTGGCTGGAGTTCAACAAGCGCCTGGACCAGTCGCTCAAGTCGAGCGCAGGAGGAAGGCCCGCTGTGCGCAGCGAGCCTTCCCGCGTATCAGGCTGAACGCACCTGTGCCGAGGTCGCGCCGTTCGGCTGCAGCTTGAACACGTAGAACAACACGGTCAGCAACACCAGGAACGCCGGACCCACATACAGCGCCACACGGGTGTCCGGGAAGTACGCCATCAGGCCGACGACCAGCACCAGGAAGGCCAGGGCCAGGTAGGAACTGACCGGGTACAGCCACATACGGTACTTGAGCCCTGCCTGCTCGGCCGGGCTCAAGCCTTTGCGGAATTTGAGCTGGGCCAGCAGGATCATCAGCCAGGTCCAGATCGCACCGAAGGTGGCAATGGACGTCACCCAGACGAACACCTGGTCCGGCACCAGGTAGTTGAGCAACACGCCCAGCAGCAGCGCGAAGATCGACAACAGCAGCGCCTTGCGTGGCACACCGTTGCTGGAGGTCTTGGCGAAGGTGGCCGGGGCCTGGCCGTTCTGCGCCAGGCTGTACAGCATGCGCCCGGTGCTGAAGATGCCGCCGTTGCAGGAGGACAGCGCGGCGGTGATCACCACGAAGTTGATGATGCCTGCGGCGGTCTTGATGCCCAGGCGCTCGAAGGTCATCACGAACGGGCTGCCCTGGGTGCCGATTTCATTCCACGGGTAGATCGACAGGATCACGAACAGCGCGCCCACGTAGAACAACAGGATGCGCCAGAACACCGAGCCAATCGCGCTCGGAATAGTCTTCTGCGGGTTGCGCGCTTCACCGGCGGTGAGGCCGATCATTTCCACGCCCAGGTAGGCGAACATCACCATCTGCAAGGACATCAACACACCCTGCACACCGTTGGGCATGAAGCCGCCATGGCTCCACAGGTTGGAAATGCCCAGCGCCACGCCGTCGTTGCCAAAGCCGAACGCAATGATGCCGACACCGCCGATGACCATCGCAATGATGGTGACGATCTTGATCAGCGCGAACCAGAATTCGAACTCACCAAAGGCCTTTACCGCGATGAGGTTGATGGTGCCCATGCTGATCAGTGCCGCCAGGGCCCAGATCCAGCGCGGCGTGTCGGGGAACCACACGCCCATGTACACCGCCACGGCGGTGATCTCGGCCACACAGGTCACCAACCACAGGAACCAGTAGTTCCAGCCGGTGAGAAAGCCCGCCAACGGGCCAAGGTAGTCTTGTGCATAACGGCTGAACGAGCCTGCCACCGGGTTGTGCACGGCCATTTCGCCGAGGGCGCGCATGATCACCAGGATCGCCAGGCCACCAATGATGTAGGAGAGCATGATGGCGGGGCCGGCCATCTCGATAGCCTTGGCCGAACCGAGGAACAGGCCGACACCGATACAGGCGCCTAGGGCCATGAGGCGAATATGGCGTTCACCAAGTTCGCGTTTGAGCGGGCCGCCTTGAGCGGTCTCGCCATGGGGCAGTGGGTTGCCGACGGGCATAAGGGTACAACCTCATCTTGTTATTGGATTGTCCGTTGAGTTTCCAGGGCGCAGGCCGGTAAGCCTGTGCCCTTGCCGAAACCGGGGCCGCCTCTTAGGCAGGCCCTTCTTGCCGGGCAAGATCAGCGGGGCGAGCAGTATAAAAAGCCCAGGTCAGGGTCTTTCACTATAAAAGCGAGGCAATTTAGGGCAATCGCTCGCCTAAATGCAATTTAACAGGAGCATCTATCCTGCCTGGCGCGACAAAACGTCACGCAGCGCACCGAACGGCGTAGCTATCAGGAGATTCTGGCCGGGAAAATACATTTCCCTCACAGGCAGCCCTCAGCGACTACGCTTCTAACAAGTCCGATCAATCTGCGTGTAGGGATCAATCGACTATGGGCGCACTGTGGCAAACCGATTCGACCAAGGCTGCGAAAGTACAAGGCAGTCCGGACACAGCGCCTTTACCCAAAAATAAACCCAGGCCCCGCTACGGCCGTCGGCTGTTCTGGCTGATCGTGTTGATGGGGTTGATTGCCCTGGGCTTCGCCACCGCCAAAGAGATGCGCACCTCGCGTCTGCAAGCCCAGGAACTCAGCCGCCTGGCCCGCGACCTCACCTACCAGGTAAAACCCGGCGCCAGCGACGCCATGGTCTATCCGGGCGCCGGCCCGTTCGACCGGCGCCTGGGCTACAGCGACCTGGGTACGTTCCTGCCGCGTCTGCTCAAACGTGGTTATGTCATCCAGGCCCAGTCACGTTTCTCCCCGGAACTGATGGACTACAGCGCCAAGGGCCTGTTTGTGCCCTATGCAGAAAAAATCCAGGCCGGGCTGTCGATCACCGATTGCCGCGCGGTGCCGCTCTACCAATACAACTACCCACAACAGCTCTACGACAGTTTCGCCGCCATCCCGCCACTGGTGGTCAGCAGCCTTTTGTTTATTGAAAACCGCGACCTGCTCGACCCCGCCCAACCCCAGGCCAACCCTGCGGTGGACTGGCCACGCTTTGCCAAAGCCGCCTGGTCACAAATCGCCAAGCTGCTGCACCTGCCCGGCCAGAGTACCGGTGGCAGCACCCTGGCGACTCAGTTGGAAAAGTATCGCCACTCACCGGACGGCCTCACGGTTTCAGGCAGCGAAAAACTGCGGCAGATGTTTTCCGCCGCCGTGCGCGCCTACCACGACGGCCCCGATACGCTGCCCGCCCGCAAGAACATCCTGCGCGATTACCTCAACAGCGTGCCGCTGTCGGCGGTGCCCGGGCATGGCGAAGTGCATGGCATGGCCGAGGGTTTGCGGGTGTGGTACGGCGCCGATTTCAACCAGGTCAACCAGGCGCTGCGCGGGCCGGTGAACGCCGAACAGGGCCTGGCCTTGCGCCAAGTGTTGTCGTTGATCATCGCTCAGCGTCGCCCCTCCCATTACCTGGCCAAGGGTCGCGATGAACTGGCGCAGCTCACCGACAGCCACCTGCGCCTGCTGGCCCAGAATGGCGTGATCACACCGGCGCTGTTAAAGGCCGCGCTGGCGAGTAAAGTCACCTACCGCGACTGGGTGCAGCAACCCACGGTGCAGCCCGTCGAAACCAACAAAGGCATCAGTGTGGCCCGCAGCCGCTTGGCCGCCTTGCTCGACCGACCGCTGTACGACCTCGACCGCCTGGACCTGTCCGCTACCACCACCTTGCAAGCGCAGTTGCAGGGCCAGGTCAGCGACTACCTCAAGCACCTGGCCGACCCCGACTACGCGCGCCAGCTCGGCCTGCTCGGCGAGCGCTTGCTCACCCCGGCCAGCACCGCCCAGGTCCGCTACAGCTTCACGCTCTTCGAGCTGACGCCAGACGGTTCACGGGTGCGCGTGCAAACCGACAACACCGACCAGCCCTTCGACATCAACGAAGGCAGCAAGCTGGAACTGGGCTCCACCGCCAAGCTGCGGGTGCTCACCACCTACCTGCAAATCATCAGCGAGCTGCACGACAAGCACGCCGCCAAAGCGCCCGCCGAGCTAAGAAAAGTCCCGGTGGACGAACAAGACCGCCTCAGCCGATGGGCCCTGGACTACCTGATCCAGACGCCGGACAAATCGCTCGCAAAAATGCTCGACGCCGCCCTCGACCGTACTTACTCAGCCAGCCCCGGCGAGAGTTTCTTTACCGGTGGCGGCCTGCACCACTTCCATAACTTCCGCAGCCAGGACAACGGCCGCAGCCCCACACTGCGCGACGCGTTGCGCGAGTCGATCAACCTGCCCTTCATCCGCCTGATGCGCGACCTGGTGCGCTACGTGACCTACTCCGGCGAGAACAACAGTGCCGAGTTGCTCAAGGACGACAACGACCCGCGCCGCCAGGAATACCTCGCCGGTTTTGCTGACCGTGAAGGCACCACCTTCCTGAGCAAGTTCTGGAAGAAGTACCAGAAGAAGGACACCCAGGCGCGCCTCGAAACCTTCCTCGACAGCCTGCGCCCTACACCGATCCGCCTGGCTGCCGTGCACCGCTACCTGCTGCCCAACGCCAGCCAGGAGAGCTTCAACCTGTTCGTGCGCTCGCACTTGAACGGGGTCAAAACCAACGAAAAGCTCACCGATGAGCGCCTGGAAAAGCTTTATAAAAACTACGGCCCCGGTACCTATGACTTGCCCGACCAAGGCTACATCGCCAAAGTCCATCCGCTGGATTTGTGGCTGCTCGGCTACCTGCTCAATCACCCCGACGCGACCTTCAGCGAGGTGGTCAAAGCCAGCCAGTTCGAACGCCAAGAGGTTTACAGTTGGTTGTTCAAGAGCCGCCATCAGAGCGCCCGTGACAGCCGAATCCGCACCATGCTGGAGATCGAGGCGTTCCTGGATATCCACCAACGCTGGCGGGCGGTTGGCTATCCGTTCGATCATCTGGTGCCGTCCCTTGCCACAGCCATCGGCAGTTCCGGCGACCGCCCGGCAGCGTTGGCCGAACTGATGGGCATCATCCTCAACGACGGTGTGCGCCCAAAAGTGCTGCGCATCGACACCCTGCGCTTTGCCGCCGATACACCTTATGAAACCCAAGTCGTCAACGACCCGGCACCGGGCAAGCAAGTGATTCCGGTAGAGGTGGCCCGGGCCTTGCGTGGTGCCTTATCCCAAGTGGTGGACGCCGGTACCGCCAAGCGCGTGGCCGGCAGTTTCAAGCTGGCCGACGGCACACCACTGGCCATGGGCGGTAAAACCGGTACCGGGGACAACCGCATCGAGGCCATCGGCGCCGGTGGGCGCATCCTCAGTTCCAAATCCATCAACCGTACCGCCACCTTTGTGTTCTACCTGGGCGAACACCATTTCGGCACATTGACGGCGTTCGTCCCCGGTCAATCGGCCGAGCATTTCACCTTCACCTCGGCATTGCCGGTGCAGGTGCTCAAGGGCATGGCCCCCATCCTGATGCCGTACCTGCAACCCGGCGACCACACCTTGTGCACGCCATCAGTCGACGCTGAAAAACAAGCGCCGGGCCAGGGCCAATCCGATCTGCGCGCGGCGGATCTGTAAGGTCTGCACCGCACGGCCGCCCTGACCACTGCGCATTTGCGCAAATGCCAAGGCTTCGGCCTGCGCCTGGGCCTGTCGGCCGAGGCGCTCCTGCTCGGGGCTCTTGAGGTGGGCGGCGGTGAAATGATCATCCGGACCTTCACGCCGGGCGTAATGAAAATGCGCAAAACACACCGGCTTTGCGCTGTGCACGTCGTTGACTGCGTACACCTGCAGATAGTCGTCGCGCCGGCCCTTCAGCGCCACCCGTGGCCCTTTGCGAACAATGCGGACTTCACCCTGGCTGTGCAGGAACGCCACATCCTCCTGGCTGACGGGCCGCAACAGAGTGGCGCGAATGCGTGCGTTCAAGCCGGCTTGCTCCAACTTGGCCACTGCGGCGCGAAGCTGGGTTTCGGCGGCCCGCGCATTGGCCTGCTGCACGGCGGCCAGGCGCGTACCACCCGATTCACGCAACTTGCGCGCGATCGCATCGGCGGCCCAGGTCCGGCTGCGCGCCTCAGCCTGGAGCAACTCTTGAAGCGACGCCGGATCGTTAGCCCGTTCGACCATGCCTTCAACCCGGGAAATGGCTTTGTCCACGTCGTGCAACAACACCCCGGACTTTTTCATCAGTGCCCCCAGTTCGGGGTCCGGGCGCAAGGGTGCGGGGTTGACGCGCTGATCCCAGATGCCGTCATCGGCTTCGGTGAACGTACCGATCACACCACCCTCTGCGTCATGCACCTGTACCGTCTGCACGGTCATGGGTTCCGGGCTCAGGCGCGCGACCAAGAGGTCACGATTACGCGTACGAATGATCTTGCCACCGCGACCAGCAGCTGCAGGTGCCTTGACCACGGACGATTCGCTGGCGTCAGGTTGCAACAGCGACTCCAACTGCGTCTGCACTTGCCGGTGCAGAGTGGCCAGCAATTCCTGCAGTTGTTGCAGATAATCAAGATCAAATTTTTCAGGTTCCATGGCACGCCAGAATTCGATGCGGTCATCGGTCTGCGCAAAAACGTGGTCAATGCTGTCGAGCAGCTCGACGCGTTCGGTAGACCCGGCACTCAATTGCGGTAGATCGGCAAAGGCGCGGCTGGCCCACCGGGCGCGGTCAACCGTGGCACTCAGGTTCGCGTAGAAATCGTCCTCCAGAAACGGGCTTGGCACATCGATGGCAATGCCCCACAACGTAGTCAGTTGCAGGGATTGCAGGTCTGCTACCGATGGACGCACGGGCATGACGTTGGCCAACGCCTGGGCTTTGTCCCGGCCGACGCGCGGCACCCCACGCAGTTCCTCAAGGTAGCGCTGCTCCAGCATGCGCCAACGAATGGCGCTGTCGTGGATCGCCGCCAGCTCACGCATGCCCTTTTTCAGTTCCGTATGGCCAGATGCCTGTGGGTCGGTTTGCAACGTTTCCAGCAGTGGCCGCAGGCGCTCATTACCCTCTTGCAATTGCCTGCGCACCATCGCATCCAGTAACTGCGTGGTCAGCACGGTCGACTCCAACACCTCGCTCAACTCCTCCTCATAACGCGGCCTGGGCGCCAGCTCGCGCAATTGTCGTAACAAGTGCAACTCGTCCTGGCAAAACTGCAGCTTTTCCGTCAATGCCTTGAAATAACGGGACTTGAGCTGGCTACGTTGGCGTTCATCCACCACGCCCTCAGGCCCGTTGACCAGGCTGCGTGCGACTTCCAGGCTGGCTTGGGCGCGCGCGCGATCACGCCGAGCCTGTTGGTAGTGCTGTTCCAACTGCGGGCGCTGGTCGGCGGTCACTTGCGCAGCCCTATCACTGGCGCCACCGCTCAAGCGCAGTTGCAGGTCCAGATCCCAGCGGCCCTGGCCAAGGTGCTTGAGCCAGGGCCCGGGACGGCTGCCATCAGCACTGATGACCCTGACCCGCCCGCGCTCCACCCTTACCCGGAACTGCTGGCCACGGACCAGCGCCTGCCATTGGTTTGCACTGTGCAACAAACCTTGCCAGGGCCCGGAGGTTTCGGCGCCAGGCAACAACGCCGGCCAGGGCTCGGCGAAGGTTTTCACACTCAAGGCCCGCAGCCGCGCTGCAAGCTCCGGGGTCAGGGTATGACGTGCATTGGCCCACCCTGCCGGGGCGGTGAACTGCGCGGGTGGCGGGATGCGAACAGGCGGCAACGGCGCCGGCTCGACAGCCGCCAAGGAGCCGAAAGCAACATGTTCCAGTTCGAGGGGGTGCTGCGCATCATGGGGCGCTGCCTGGTGCGCAATGACGACCATCAGGTTGGCCAGCAGGTCGACCAACGCGGCATTTCTTGCCTGAGGGTCAGCATTGTGCAGCCCCGCCATGTCCTGCTGCGCGCTGTCGATCAGTTGCACCAGCCACGCAGCCAACATCAGCGGCCCGCTTAGCAAAGGCTGCACGATGCCAAACAGCAGCCACCCCAACTGTTTGAAACCGGCCCAGCGTTGCTCGGTATTCGAGAGGGTTTGCCGGTCCGCCAGGGTCACCAGCGCCCGGGCCATGGCGCTGAACAACTGCGCGGCGGGGTCCGCCTCGGCCACCCGTTTGCTCAAGCGCGCAGGAGCAGGTTTTTCATAGGTGGCAAACTCATCGCCCGCCAGGAAATGCCGGATATGCGGCTCGCGAAAGCCCCCATTGGCGTACACCGCTTGACGCCTAGGTTCCAACCAAGTCAACACGCTGTCCTGCAAGGGGCCTGGACGCGCGATAGCATCGAGCAGGTCGGGCAGCGACGCGTATTGCTGCAACACCGGGGTGTACAGCGGGCGATACAGCACATGGGGACCAGCCTCGCCATCGGCAGGACCGAAGATGAACATATTGGCCACCTCGTCGGCGCCGGCCTCGGCAGAGGCCTTGAACGCCAGTGGCCACACCGTCATCGTTTGCCCATCGACTTGACGCTGCGTCTCGCCGGTTTGCAGTGCCGTCTGTACGCGGCGCACACCCGAGTGGGTCAGCCCATGCTCGCCCTTGAGGTGTGCCTCCAGCGCCAGCATCGGCAGCTGGATACGCACCTGCTCGCTGAACAACCTCCGACGCCTGGCCGCTTGTTCTGCGTCCTCCACCAGCTGCTTTTTCAGCAACGCCGGGTAGTGCTGGCCGATATCGACGTGGTTCACGCACGCCTCGAGCCACTCATACGTCAGCCATGTGGGTGCCGCGTTGCCGTTGAGGGTGATGGTCTTGAGCGTGGCGTTGAACCCGCCGAGGCGTTCCAGGGCCAGCTCGGTCAGGCTGACATCAAGGGTTTGCACTTCTCCGGCAACAAATCCTCCCGGTACAGGCACAGCAGCAGCGATCACCCGGCTGAAGGTCAACCGGATATCACCGGGAGCGAGCTTGCCGGCCTGGGGGTGCCTGGCCAGGCACGCCCCCAAGCGCTCATCGGCATAGGCTTGCAAGGTGGGAATACCCTCAAGAAAATCCAGTGCGCCACTGTGCTGCCTGGCCAGCACCGAGGCCTGGAGCAGTTGCGCGCACAGCACGGCATCCTCCTGCGGTGCCTGTGCCAGCCATAACGGCAACTGTTCGAACAGGCGTTGCTGGCGCGTATTCAGGCTCGGCACAAACCAGCGCCGGCTGTCGGTGATGATGTCCAACATGGCCCGGTAATCGTGCGCCGTACGCGGCAACCGGGTGTCGATATGGGCGATCTCCAGCAACTGGCGCTCCAGGTAACTGGCAGCCAGCGCATCGAACGGATCACCTTGTACGGGCAGGGCAAACCATTGCCCGCCCGCCTCGCCAAGCAAGGGGCTGGTGTAGGCCGGCAACAGCGCCTGGACCTGATCCGGGTTGTCCAGCAGGTGAAGACCGCTGGCGGGGCTGAACAGCAGGGGGTGCCCGTCTTTGGGGGTAAACAGCAGCAGCGGCAAACTGTGTACGGATTGCCCTTGACGCAGATGCAGAGTCTGCACGGTCAGCGTCTGGCTTTGGGCACTCCACTCACGCGTGGGACGGCGTGCATGCAATTGCGCTTTGGGAAAAAGCTCGGCAAACCGAGCCTGACTCATTCCAGGACGGGCAGGCGAATCGTATAGCATGGCCAGCAACTGATCGGACACATAGCCCCATCGCGTCATGTTCACTGGCAGCGATTCGCCCCACCAGGCTTGCAGGCGCCGCGAATAAAAATCTAGCAGTCTGGTACCACAGCGGTTGATCAGCACTTCCAACTCGGCGAGGCCGGGACCGGCCGGCTCATAGGTTTCTCGCACGCGTTGAACCACTTGGTGCACGCCCTCTTCCAACAACGTTGGCCGGGCCGCCGCCAAACGTTCCAACAGCAGTTCGGGCAAAGAACGATAGGGCTCGCCATCAGTGGCCAGGTAGATCCGGGCGGCGTTATACCTGTGTTCACCGAAGTGTACTTGCAGGCAGGCATCAGCACTGTCCTGCGCGACCGCCAACAACGACGGTCGCGGACTCAGCAGGGTTTGAATCTGCTCGACATGCCGTTGGCGCAAGGAAGTTGGGCGGTTATCGGAAGCGGTCATCAGCAGGCTCTCGTCGGTTTCAAAACACCACGCTAGCCTCGCGCCAATCACGATTGGCACTACACAGTTAGCATGGCGCTTACCGCGTTTTCAGACGACGCTTAACTATGTAATTCAGATTACGCAGGTTGCCGACCTAACCTCCTGGCCTTGTTCTTTTTCAAGGTCTGCCGCCATGCTTGCCCCACCTGCGGACAAAGGTCCGCATCACTCACGGATACAGCAAAGTTTGCCCGCCTGGCTCAGTCAAACGTCTGTACACAGAGCCAAGGCGTTGCGCCAGGTCCCACCAGCGCTGTTCGTCAATCCCCCCGCCTCGCTCAAGACAGCCAACGCTCAGGCCTGGGCCAGGCAAAACTGCGTCGATCAGCGCCTCAAAAACCTGCAGGACGTGCATGCCTTTGCCGAGCCGCTGTTGGTCGGCGCCCTGAAAGCGAGGTATGGGTTGGACCTCGACGTGCGCGACACTCATCTATACCTGCATACCAGCAAGGGATGGCTGCTCAAAGGTAGCGTCAGCCGGACCGTGTCGCTGCTCGACGCAGCGCTGCACAACTTCGCACGCCACGAAACCTTCATTGATACCTCGTGTTACATCACCCGACCGGACACCCGCCGACACTTCAACATCCTGCCCCTGCACCGTCAGATGAGCATCCAGCAGTTCATTGTGCTGTGCCGCGAACTGGACCTGGGAACGCGCTACCAGCAACATCTGCGTGAACACCTGTTGCCCAGGGACTCGCACTTATTGCAGCGCCAGGTTATCGCCAGCCAGCAAGCGATGCTCAATGCTGCAGCCCATCTGGCGCTGCATCGGGGTGAAATCGATGCAACGGTATTTCACCTGGTGCAACGTACGCTCAAGGGTGAGCGTGGTGTAATGCAGTTCTATCGTTTGCAGATGCTCGATACGGTGCTGACCGGCATTCTGTTGATCGCCGCTGACCTGGATAGTGCCAAGCACCCCTCCCCTGTGATCGTCTACATCCCTCACGACCCGCAGACCCCGTTGAAGGCCTATGCCGATACACACGCCTTCATGCTCGCGCTCACCGCGCGCCTGCAAGATAACGACTACCGCACCTTCTTCAGCCAATTCGTCGATCAACAACAACGCGGGCGCTTTTTCAGCACCCTGGCGCAACGTTTGAGCCACATTCAATACCACCCGCGTAAGGACGTCATCGATATGCGCCCGCCGTGGCGCGACACCCCCATCGAAAAGCCGCAACTGGCATTTGCCGCCGTGCGTATCGACGGCGAGCTCTGGACCTTTCTCTACCAGCGCAGCCTCGACAAGATCCTCAATGACGGACGCGAACTGGCTGTCTCCACCGCCGACGCCGACAGCAAGGCACGCTGGGCCTGGTGGGACAACGTCAGCCAATTGCTCAGCGATATCCTCAACGCCGCCTTGCTGGTCGCCACACCCTTTGTGCCGTTGTTGGGTGAGGTCATGCTGGCGTACACCGCCTGGCAACTGCTCGACGAAGTGGTCGAAGGTGCCTTGGACCTGGCCGAGGGCCAGGCGCTGGAAGCAACCACCCACCTGTTGGATGTACTCAACGAAATGGCCCAACTGGCCGCGTTCGGCGTGGCCACGACGCTGGTGCCGTCGGCGTTCGTCAATCAGCTCAAGGTGATCGAAGTTCAGGGTCGCCAACGCCTGTGGCACCCCGACCCTGCCGTTTATGAGCAACACAATGTGCAGTTGGCGCCGCAATCTTTACCGGATGAAGAGGGGCTGCACCTGCACGAAGGGCGTCACCTTCTGCCGGTGGACGGTCGGTATTACAGGGTCGAACGTGACGAAGCCCGAGGCGGGCAATGCATAACGCACCCCACACGCGCCGATGCGTACGCGCCACCGATCCAACTGAACAGCACGCCCCGGGCCTGGACCGATCAGCGCCGTCTGCGTGAGCTGGGTCCTTTCAGCCGTGAACAACAGCAGCAGATCCTGGCTGCCAGTGGGTTGGATCACGACACCTTGCGCGCGATCCAGACCGATAACCCGCCAAGCCCGATACTGGCCGACACCCTCAAACGCACGCGATTGAACCAACAGGCCGGCGAACTGCCCATGCGCTTGCGCCAGGGCGAACCGGTAGACGACGACACTTACTGGAGCCCGCATCTGGCGCTCGAACTGCCCGGCTGGCCGGTCCAAGTGCAGATAGCCGTGTTTGAAAGCGCCGATCTCAGCGGCGTGCCCATGCGCTTCGGCGCTCAAGATGCGAGCCGTACCCTTGATATCAGTCGCCACGACTTGAACCAAGGCAAGTTGCCTGAGCGACTGGCGAGTACGCTTGCCCCACCAGAGCTGCACGCGCTGCTGGGCGAACTGCCCGTCGAGCGTCAGGCTTGCATTGAGGCCCTGCGCGAAAGACTTGCGCGACTGCTCACGCAGCGTCATGCCTCGGTGTTTGACTACCTCTATCGCCACAGTGAAAACGCCGGCAGCGAACTCGCCGCACGGGTGCGAGAGGTTTTCCCAGACCTCCCGGACAGCGTGGTGCAGCATGTCCTGAGCCTGGCGCGTCCGGACGAACGAGCGATTCTGGAGACCGAACGACGCTTGCCGCTGCGCTTGAAAAACATCGCCCGTGAACTGCATTTACAAACCCGCACCGCCCGCGGCGTGCAAGGGTTCCATACACCGTCGATGCTGGACGCCAACACCGAACAGATGGTGCTACGCATCCTGCAGCTGCACAGCAATGCACTGGCGCACACCCGCATCGAAGTGCGCCCGCACCATCCTCGAGCCACCGTACGCGCCAGCGCCGGGCCGGCAGACGCCCGTCACATGCAGGCGCTGGTCAGAACCGATGGGCACTACCAGCTCTACGCGCAACAACGCCCGCTATCAGCGCCCTACAGCGACTTCTTCGAGGCGGTACTGCACGCGTTACCCGCCGGCGAACGTGTGGCACTGGGCTTCGACGCTGAGCACTTCAAGGCCTGGGTGGCGGAACACCTGCGCACTCCGGAGCAACGGCGCACCGCGCTGGCCGGCGCCGAGACGGCCCCCACCCCTGCACGAGATACGCAGGTACTGCTGCAAAAACCCATGCTGCCGGTGCGCCAGTGGTTTTGCCAGTTGTTCCCCGAGTCCCTGGAAGAACGTGTGAAAAACCTGTACCCCCGCGCCTCACGCGCCGACATCGACGCCTGCCTGGGCAGCCTCGAAGACTTGCAATGGCTGGCGCGTTTTGAGGCCCGGGTGGTTGAAAAAGCCACGCTGCAACAGGACCTGAGCACCTGGATGAAGGCAACCGAACCTCACGATCAACCGGTTGACCGCCAACGACGCCTGAACCTGACCAAGGACTTGCTGTACGCCTGGGAGCAGAACATCAACCCACCCGCCGAAGGCTGCGGCCTTTTGTTCAATGGCATACGCCTGTCCGGCCTGTTGGGTAACCTGCGGTTGCAGGCAGACTTCAGCCATATCACGCACTTGGAGTTGATCAACGCCGACTTGCTGGACAGCGATACGCCCTTCCTCTCGCACTTCACCCAACTGCGTGGATTGAACCTGCAACGCAACCTGCTCACCCAACTGCCCCCGCAGATCGCACCGATGGCGTCACTGAGTCACTTGGACCTGAGCGGCAACCCCATCCATTGGGTTAGCCGCGACCTGGATCAACTGGGCAGCCTGCGCCCGTTGCAGTTTCTGTCCCTGGCTGACAATCGGGAACTCACCCGCGCACCGCCCATCGGCCGCTTGCCTGCGTTGCATTCGCTGATTTTGCGCAATACCGGCATCAATGACTGGCCCGACGGTTTGTTTGAACTGCCGCGCACCGCGCAATTCCTGCTCGACCTGCGTAATACCGCCATTGAACGCATCCCGCAGTTTCTGCCCTGGGCGCCCGAGGCCGAACTGATTGCGCAAGTCAGGCTGGACCGTAACCGCCTGACCCCGGAGGCCGAGAAGCAGTTGATCAGCTATCGCCTGGAAGCCGGGTTCGACCCCTATCGCAGCTACCCGCCCAAAGGCGATGCCGAGTTCTGGCTCAAGACCGAGCCACAGGCCCATCAGCCCTGGCTCGCCCAGCTTTGGGAGGAGGTCGAACACGAACACGGTTCCCAGGGGTTCTTCGAAGTCATCAAGAGCCTGGAGCCTCCAGAGTTCTTTGAAGTGCTGGACGATGCCCGGCTTTATCGACTCAATCGCAAAGCATTGACCAGCAAGGTCTGGCGCATGCTGCTGGCCATGCAACGGGACGAAACCTTGCGCTCACGTTTATTCACCCTGGCGGACAACCCGGTCACCTGTGCCGATGCCGGCGCCCATCTGTTCAACGCGATGGGCCTGGAAGTGCAACTGGCCGAGATCGGCGAACACCCGCACGGCCCATTGCACGACGTACAGCTGACGCAGCTGGCCCGGGGCAAGGCGCGCCTGGACCGTCTGAACCAGGTAGCCCGTGCCGACATCCGCCATCGCGTCACTCCGACAGACCGAGGCGGCCTGGGCCTGCGCTTCAATCACGAAGTGGTCGCTGGCCTGCCCGGCAGTGTCGACGAAGTGGAGGTGTACCTGGCATATCAGAGCGGGCTTCAGCGCCGGCTCGACTTGCCGTGGGTGTCCGAGCACATGACTTACCGGTTGACCTCGGGCGTTGGCGAGGCCCGTCTCAATGAAGCCTACGACGAGGTCACTGGCCTGGAAGCAGGTGATGGGCTGGCCGACGGCATGCTTGAACAGCCGTTCTGGGACACCTTCCTGCGCGAACGCCACGCCGACCTGTTCCAGGCCAGCCGCGAACGGGCCGAGGCGTTGATGGGCCCGTTGGACGACCTGATGTTCGCCCAGAACGCATGGGCCAGTGCCGAACCTGCAGAGCGCGAAATACTCGCGCCAGGCCTGCTCGCCCTGGCCGACACCCTCAAGGTCAGCCACGCCGACGTGTTGAGCGGCGCGCCGATGTCGGCACGCACCTACGAACACCTGCTCGCAGCAGGCTTCAGTGAAGACAGCCCCAGCGAGCAGACCCTGGCCCGTCGCTTGACCTGTCAATTTCTGGCGCGCCTGAGTGACTATGAAAGCGGGCACGGCACGCCGACGGAGGATAAATAATCGGGGCACCGTGACGTGGCATCGACCGTCGGTCAGAAACGTTTGTCATACTTTAAGATATATCTTACGTTATATCTAAACCCGCTCAGGAGTCACTGACCATGAGAGACCATCCCCACCAGCGCGACGGCTTCGACCCTCGCCGCGAGCGCGGCGGCGGACGCGGCCCGCGCGTATTCGCCCCCGGCGATCTGAAGCTGTTGCTGCCCGCGTTGATCGCCGAACAGCCGTGTCATGGCTACGACTTGATCCGCCGCATCGAAAGCCTTTTCGACGGCGCTTACACCCCCAGCCCCGGCGTGATCTACCCGACGCTGACCTTCCTGGAAGAAAGCGATTTGATCCAGGGCGACGCCGAAGGCGGAAAAAAACGCTACACAATCACCGACGCCGGTCGTCTCTTCTTAAGTGAGCAACAGGTGGCCTTGGACGGCGTACGCATGCGCATCGATGTGAGCAAGCGCTCGTTGCGCGGCCATGACCGGCCGCCGGAAATCCACGAGGCGGTGCACAACCTGCGCCATGCCTTGCACTCGCACCACGGGCGCTGGAGCCCGGAAGAAATCGTTCGTGTCGCGGCGCTGCTCAACAGCACCGCCCAATCCATCGCCGACGGGAAAGCTCAATGAATACGCAAGTTATCCACCGCGTGACCCACGAAATCAAACGTCGCCGCCTCGAAGTCCTGCGGGTGGTCGACATCACCCCGCGCATGCGTCGCATCACCCTGGGCGGGCCTGAACTGGCGGGCTTTGTCAGCCTGGGCAGCGACGATCACATCAAACTGCTGTTCCCGCAAAACGCCGAAGAACAGGCGGCCCTGGAAAGCCCGACCTTCACCATCAAGGGCGACGGCCCGCAACCGCCGATGCGCGACTACACGCCACGGCGTTTCGACCTGAGCATCGGTGAGCTGGACATCGACTTCGTGCTGCACGGCGACGGCCCTGCGTCCACCTGGGCCGACCAGGTGCAGGTCGGCCAGCACCTGTATATCGGCGGGCCGCGGGGTTCGATGATCGTGCCGGATATCTTCGACAGCTACCTGCTGATCGGCGATGAAACCGCCCTGCCCGCCATCGCTCGGCGCCTCGAAGAACTGCCCGCTGGGCGCACTGTATTGGCGGTAATCGAAATCGCCAATGCGGCGGAAAAACAGGCGCTGCAAAGCGCTGCCGATGTGGAAGTGATCTGGGTGATTCGCGGTCAGGACGACCTGCTCGATACAGTGCAGAAGCTGACGCTGCCGGCTGGTTCGCTGTACAGCTTCGTGGCCACCGAAACCAAGTTGTCGCGCCAGGTTCGGCGCGTGCTGTTGGACACCCACAAGATCAATGAGGACTTCCTCAAGGCCGTAGGCTACTGGCAGGCCTGACCCCTGACCTGTAGGAGCCGGCTTGCCGGCGATGGCGGTATACCTGACACACCGCGATCGCCGGCAAGCCGGCTCCTACAAGTTAGCGCGCAGGTTTTAGCGCTCGATCCAGCCCCACCACCGCCAACGCAATCACGATGAACCCCGCCAGAATCCCCCCGGCATTCACGAACACCTGTGGATAACCCAAGGTGTCCACGTCAATGAACGGGTACTGATACTGCCCGAGCAAATGCCCCCGCAGCAGTGCATACGCAAAGTACACCAACGGGTAGAGCACCCAGGCGCCGATGTGCCTGAGGCGCAGGGTTCCCTTGGGCACGCAGCGCCACCAGTAGAGTAAAAACAGCACCGGCATCACGTCATGGAGCAATTCGTCGGCGATGAACTGGAAGCCTTCGGGCTGCCACAAATGCCGCAGCAACAGGTTGTAGGCCAGGCTCACCACCGCGATGCTCACGGCGATGCCACTGCTGGTTTTGGGCGCGAGAAAAAAGCGCTTCGCCGCCGAATCACGATCCACCAGCGCATAGCTCAGCACCACCACCACCAAGGTGTTGGTCAGTACCGTGAAGAAACTGAAAAAGTTGATCAGCCCGCCCAGCAGGCTGGCGCCGCTGGTCCAGCGCGAATAGAAGATCAGGTATTGCTGGATCGCCAACCCCACCCAACCGGCCAACGCCGCAGCCGCCACGAACCGCTTCATGGGGTCAGTCCAGCGGGCGTTTGGTGCGCATCAGCTTGACGTACAACCCTTCGACCTTCTCCCGCGCCCAGGGGGTTTTACGCAGGAAGGTCAGGCTCGACTTGATGCTCGGATCGCTCTTGAAGCAGCGAATATCAATGCGCTCGGCCAGCCCCGACCATTCGTAGTGTTCCACCAGGGTGGTCAGCACGTGCTGCAGGGTCACGCCGTGAAGAGGGTCGTTGCTTGTCGCGGTCATGCCGGGCCTTTTGCAATAAGAGGAAATACAGCCGCGCACCTTAGCCGACGGGGCGTGCAGGTGGAAGCACCGCATTGAATATAGACCCTTGGGAAAAGTTCCCCTTTTCAGCGAAAAAAGAGATGTTATATTGTAACGATACTTATCAGATTGTTATGAAAAGTAACGCGCTCGAAACCGTTTTAAGCCTTCTCTTTTTGCCGTTTTGCCAAGGAATGTCCCGATGTCCCTCTCCTCACTGTGGCGCTTGTCCCCGCTTGCCGCCGCCCTGTTGATCAGCTCCCACACCCAGGCCCTGGAACTGCAACCCCAAGTCATCACCGGTAACCCGCTGGGCAGCGAGCAACTTGCCTCGCCGACCACCGTGCTGGAAGGTGATGACCTGACCCTGCAACAAAAAGGCAGCCTCGGCGAAACCCTCAACAAGCAGCCGGGCGTGTCGTCTTCGTACTTCGGCCCGGGGGCCAGCCGGCCGATCATCCGTGGCCAGGACGGCGACCGCATCCGTCTACTGCGTAATGGCGTTGGCGCGCTGGACGCCTCGTCGCTGTCCTACGACCACGCCGTGCCGCTGGACCCGGTCAACGTCGACCGCATCGAAATCGTGCGCGGCCCGGCGGCCTTGCTGTACGGCGGCAGCGCCATCGGCGGCGTGGTCAATACCTTCGACAACCGCATCCCCACCGAAGCCATCGAAGGCATCCACGGTGCCGGTGAGTTGCGTTACGGCGGCGCCGACACCACCCGCAGCAGCGCCGGCAAACTGGAAGCCGGCAACGGCACCTTCGCCTTGCACCTGGACGCCAACGCGCGGGAATTCAACGACCTGAAAATCCCTGGCTACGCTCGCAGTCGCCACGCACCGGAGAGTGAAGACGGCCCCGGCAAAAACGGCCGCCTGGGCAACAGCGACGGGCGCCAGGACGGCGGCGCGGTGGGCGGTTCCTACACCTGGGACGACGGTTACGCCGGGCTGTCCTATAGCAACTACGACAGCAACTACGGCTCCCCCGCCGAGCAGGATGTACGTATTCGCATGAAGCAGGATCACTACGCGTTCGCGTCCGAGATCCGCAACCTGCAAGGCCCGTTCACCTCGGTGAAACTCGACGCGGGCTACACCGACTACGAGCACCGTGAAATCGAAGGTGGTGAAACCGGCACGATCTTCAAGAACAAAGGCTATGAAGCCCGCGTAGAAGCCCGCCACCAACCCATCGGCCCGTTTGATGGCGTGGTCGGCGCCCAGGTGACCCGCAACGAGTTTTCGGCGCTGGGCGAAGAGGCCTTCGTGCCGCAGACCGACACCAATGCTGGTGCGCTGTTCATCCTTGAAGAAATGCAAGCCACCGAGCGCCTGAAACTCAGCCTCGGCGGGCGCCTGGAACACACCACAGTCGACCCGGATGCCAAGGGCAACGCGCGCTTTGCCGGTGCCGACAAGTCCAATGACTTCACCGCCGGCAGCCTGTCGTCGGGCGCGGTCTACACCCTCACGCCGGTCTGGTCCCTGGCCGCGACCCTGGGTTACACCGAGCGCGCACCAACGTTCTACGAGCTGTACGCCAACGGCGCCCACGTCGCCACCGGCACCTACGAGTTGGGCGACGCCAACCTGTCGAAAGAGAAAGCCGTGTCCAGCGACCTGGCCCTGCGTTTTGACAATGGCACCCACAAGGGCAGCTTCGGTGTGTTCTACAGCCGCTTCTCCAACTACATCGGTTTGCTGGGCACCGGCCGCACGCTGAACGATGAAGGCGAAGAAGACGCTGCTGGCATTCCTGAATACAAATACTCAGGTGTGCGTGCCCGTTTCGCCGGCTTCGAAGCCCAGGATCACTGGAAACTTGGCGAAAGCGCCTACGGTAAATTCGCGCTGGAACTGTCGGGCGATTACACCCGCGCCACCAACCTGGACACCGGCGAAGCCTTGCCCCGCATCGCCCCGCTGCGCTTGAACAGCGGGTTGCTGTGGGAGCTGGACCGGTGGCAGGCACGTATCGACGTGGAACATGCCGCAGGCCAAGGCCGTGTGCCGGATAACGAGAGCGGCACCGACGGCTACACCACGCTGGGGGCGAGCGCGGGGTATCGCTTCAATGTGGGGGGCAGCCAGTGGCTGGCGTTTGTGAACGGTGAAAACCTGACGAACCAGACCGTGCGGTATGCCAGCTCGATCCTGCGCGACATCGCGCCAGCGCCGGGGCGCAGTGTGCAGTTTGGTGTGCGCACCACCTTCTAAAAACACCCACCTGTAGGAGCCGGCTTGCCGGCGAGGGCGCCCTTGAAATCGCCATCGCCGGCAAGCCGGCTCCTACAGGTTTTGTGGCGTCTTTTGCAGCGACGTTCTGTCACTGTTACCAAATCTGAAATGATGCATCTTGCGATTAGCCCTTTCTCTGCGGGCCCTCTCCCTTTATCCTTGCCCGCAACAAACTGAAACGTTTCATCTTCCGGTCGACCCCATCTTGCCGATTATTCCTACTCGTAAAGACAGCGCTGTCTTACACCCCGCTGCGCCTGGGGATAAATCGCCCGCCTGTGGATAACCCCCGCTGTCCCCAGAAAAACCGAATTCACGCTGAACCAAGCCCGCGCCGAATCGTCATCTACAGTGAAGCACGGGGTTACATAATTCCAACGTCACGGAGAAACACACTATGAGCACTGATGGTGCCTCGAGCCCAAGTCGCCTGCTGCCCAGGCTGCTAGGCGTCTTGCTGCTGATCATGGGCCTGGCCTTGCTGGCGGGCGGCGTCAAGCTGAGCATGCTCGGCGGGTCGCTGTACTACCTGCTGGCCGGTCTCGGCATCGCCCTCACCGGCCTTTTGCTGCTGGCCACCCACCGCGCTGCGCTGGGCTTGTACGCGCTGGTGCTGTTCGCCAGTACCGTGTGGGCATTGTGGGAAGTCGGCCTGGACTGGTGGCAGTTGGTGCCGCGCCTGGCCCTGCTGTTCGCCTTGGGCATCGTCATGCTGCTGCCGTGGTTCCGCCGTCCGTTGCTGCGCACCCAAGCTGCGCCAATGGGTACGGGCGCACTGAGCATCGCCGTGGTATTGGCCGGTGCGACCGCCCTGGCCAGCCAATTCACCAACCCGGGTGAAATGGTCAAGACCGGCCAACTGGACCGCGACGCTGTGCCTGGCATGGCCAGCGCGGCACCGACCCAGGCCGATGGCGACTGGAACTCCTACGGCCGTTCGGCCCATGGTGATCGTTACTCGCCACTGGCGCAGATCACCCCGCAAAACGTCGGCAAGCTGGTGCCAGCCTGGACCTACCGCACCGGCGACATCCCGGGCCCTAACGACCCGGGCGAGACCACAGCGGAAAACACTCCGCTGAAGGTCAATGGCATGCTCTACGTGTGCACCCCGCACAGCCAAGTGATTGCCTTGGACCCGGACACCGGCAAGGAAATCTGGCGTTTCGACCCGAAGATCACCACCCAGGGTGCACAGAACTTCAAAGGTTGGGCGCACATGACCTGCCGTGGCGTGTCGTATCACGATGACGCGGCCTACGCCTCCGAGCAGAGCCCTACCGGTTCGGCAAGCGCCACGCCTGTCAGCGCCGTGTGCCCGAAACGCATCTTCGTGCCGACGGCCGACACCCGCTTGATCGCCCTGGACGCCGACACCGGCAAGATGTGCGAAGACTTCGGTGACAAAGGCCAGGTCGACCTGCGTGCCAACATCGGCAGCTTCGCCCCAGGCGGTTACTACTCCACCTCGCCACCGGCCGTGACCAAGAACCTGGTGGTGATCGGCGGCCACGTGACCGACAACGTTTCCACCGACGAGCCAAGCGGCGTGATCCGCGCGTTCGACGTGCACACCGGCAAGCTGGTGTGGAACTGGGACAGCGGCAACCCGGACGACACCACCCCGTTGGCCGAGGGCAAGACCTACACCCGCAACTCGCCGAACATGTGGTCCATGTTCGCTGTGGATGAAAAACTCGGCACGCTGTACCTGCCGATGGGCAACCAGATGCCCGACCAATACGGTGGAGACCGTACCCCGGACTCCGAGAAGTACAGCGCCGGCCTCACCGCCCTGGACATCGACACCGGCCATGTGAAATGGACCTTCCAGTTCACCCACCACGACCTGTGGGACATGGACGTGGGCGGCCAGCCAACCCTGATCGACATCAAGACCGCTGACGGCGTCAAGCAAGCAGTCATGGCCTCGACCAAGCAAGGCAGCATCTACGTGCTGGACCGTACCAACGGCCAACCGGTGGTGCCGATCAACGAAATCCCTGTACCGCAAGGCGCAGTGGCCGGTGATCACACTTCCCCGACCCAACCGAAGTCCGACCTGAACTTCATGCCGCCGCCCCTGAAGGAACGCGACATGTGGGGCGTGACCCCGTTCGACCAACTGATCTGCCGGATCGACTTCAAGTCGATGCGCTACGACGGCCCGTTCACCCCGCCATCGCTGCAAGGCTCGATCGTTTACCCGGGTAACTTCGGCGTGTTCGACTGGGGTGGCATTTCCGTCGACCCGGTTCGCCAGATCGCGTTCGTGAACCCAAGCTACATGGCGTTCAAATCGAAACTGATCCCGGCCGCCGACATCGCCAAGCAAGGCCCGCGCGTCAGCGAAACCGAAGGCGTGCAACCGAACAAAGGCGCGCCGTATGGTGTGATCCTCGAAGCGCTGCTGTCGCCAATGGGCCTGCCATGCCAGGCACCGGCCTGGGGTTATGTGGCGGCGGTCGACCTGACCACCCACCAGACCATCTGGATGCACAAGAACGGCACCGTGCGCGACAGCTCGCCGGTTCCGATCCCGCTGACCATGGGCGTGCCTAGCCTGGGCGGTACGTTCACCACCGCCGGTGGCGTGGCGTTCCTCAGCGGCACCCTGGACCAGTACCTGCGTGCCTATGACGTGAAAAACGGCAAGCAACTGTGGGAAGGCCGCCTGCCTGCAGGCGCGCAAACCACCCCGATGACGTACACCGGCAAGGACGGCAAGCAATACGTGCTGGTCATGGCCGGCGGTCACGGCTCCCTGGGCACCAAGCAGGGCGACTACGTGATGGCGTTCAAACTGCCGGATTAAGCTTCGCTGGCGGTAACAAAAAGGCGGCTACCTGATGAAGGTAGCCGCCTTTTTTATGCCCACCACCGATCACAAATGTGGAGCTGGCTTTTGTGGGAGCTGGCTTGCCTGCGATGCGAGCACCTCTGTCTACCAGCCACACCGAGGTGATGCAATCGCGGGCAAGCCCGACTCCCACAAAAGCCAGCTTCCACAGTTGAGCATCATGTGGGATCAGTGCTCGATCACGTCGCCGCGCATCGGGGCCAGGCGTGCAATGAGGCGGTTCTGCACGGGCACCGAAATCCCTTCGCTGTCCATCGCCTTGATCAAATCTTCGACCAATGCATTGAAGTCGCTGCGACTGACCTTCTGGCCTTTATGACTCTCGGCCATGCTGTCGCCGGTATAGGTGCACGGCCCACCCGCCTCGACGCAGAATTGCTCGATCAGCTTGTTGCGCAGGCGCTGGATGTCGATGCGCCGGAAGCGCTCGACGATGCGCTCATCACGGGCGATGTTGAGCAACATGCCTTCGACAATCTTGGTGATGCCGGGCATGGCGCCGAGGTCGCGATAAAGGCTGTCATCCTTCGGTGGCTGTTGCGCACAAGCACTGAGCAGCAGCACAAACAGCGCGGGTAAAAAGCGCATCAAAAACTCCCCTGCACAGACAGGTAGGTGCCATTCTGGTTATCCAGCGTGGCGATCTCCCCCAGGCGTGCATACGCCAACACAAACGACACATGCTTGTTGGGGAAGTAGCCGACAAACACATCCGCCCAATCACTTTCACCGGCAAACGACAGGTTGTCCGGCTTCTGGCGATACTCCACGCCGAGTGCCCAGCGCGGGTTGAACAGCAGCGCCACCGAGCCTTCCTTGAGCAGGCTGCGACTGTCGCGCCGGTCGCCACCAAACCCGAGCAGGCCGGTTTCATTGGCGCGGCTGTAGCGCAGGCTGCCGTTGACCAGCACGTTGTAGCCAAAGGCCGCGCCCATGAACAAGCGGCTGGCGGCCAGGTAGCCCTCGACGTCGCTGTCGCGCTTGGCGCCCACCAGGCTTGGGATATCGAAATTGGTCTGGTGCTTGTATTCCAGGCCCAACGAAACCTGCGGCAGCTCGTCATAAATCACATCGCCAAACAGGCGCACCTTGAGGCCGAGCACGTCCTGACCCAGGTGGTCTTCAGGCAAGTTGAGCGCGTGCACCAAGGTGCCCAGGTCAAAGCGCTGGCGCGCAAAAGACACTTCGACACGGTTGTCATAAGCCAGCGCCAACCCGGCCACATCCAGCCGATAGTCCGGCAGGTTGACGGTGGTCGCGAACGCAGTGGCGCCCCACTCGTTCTTCTCGCCGTAACCGGTGAGCACCGCCCAGGGCGTGATCCCACCGCCCGCCGCGCCTTCAATGCTGCTGGCGCCACCGGTGGCGATCAAACGGCCGTTGTCGGCCCAGGCTGTTTGCAAGGCCAATGCACCCAGGAAACCGACCAGAAGAGAAAATCGCACCGTCATGCCACTCAATGAACCAGGGAAGTTTGCGCACTGAGGGGCAACGCCACCCAGGCTTCGAAAGCGTCGGCACTCAATGGCCGGCTGATCAGATAACCCTGGGCCGTGTCGCACTGCCAACGCTCCAGCAGGCGCAAGCTATGGGCGTACTCGACACCCTCGGCCACCACTTTAAGGCCCAGGTTATGGCTCATCTCGATGGTGGAACGCACGATCACCGCGTCTTCACTGGTTTCATCAAGGTTGCGCACAAAGGATTGGTCGATCTTCAACTCCTGCACCGGCAGGCGCTTGAGGTGCGCCAGCGACGAGTAGCCGGTGCCGAAGTCATCCACCGACAGGCTGATGCCGCAATCACGCAGCAGGTGCAGGACTTTCAGGGCCTTTTCCGGCTCGCGCATCACCGCACTTTCGGTGATCTCGAACAGCAGTTGCTCGGCCGGCAGGCCATAGCGGCGCAACAAGCCCGAGACGCGATGAGCCAGCTCATCACCGAGCAAATCATCCGCCGAGATGTTCAACGACAGTTGCAGGTACAGCCCACGGCGGTTCCATTCGCACAGTTGGCGAATGCCCTCTTCGATCACCCATTGGGTCAGTAATTGAATGCTGCCCGAGCGTTCGGCCAGGGGGATGAATTCCGCCGGTGAGACCATGCCGAACTGTGGATGCTGCCAACGCAACAACGCTTCGGCCTGGCGTACGTGGCCCTGGCGAATGTCGAGCTTGGGCTGGTAATGCAGCAGCAACTGCCCCTGGCCCGGCGCGTGGCGCAGGTCGCGAATCAGGGTGATCTGACGCCGGTGCGCCAAGTCGCGGCCCTGCTCGTAGATTTGCAGACGACCAGGCATCTGGGCGGCGTCTTTCATCGCAATCGCCGCGCGCTCAAGCAAGGTGGGCGCACTTTCGCCATCGGCCGGATAGGCCGCAATGCCCAGGCGGCAATCCAGTGCCAAGTCATGGCCGTTGATGCGCTGGGGCCGCAACAACAGCTGTTGCAGCTTATCGGCCATGCCCACCGCTTCCTCGCTGCCGGCCCCTTCCAGCAACAACAGGAACTCATCGGCAATCAGGTGCGCCAAGGTATCGCCGGGGCGCAATGTGGCTTGCAGGCGTCGGCTGACATCCAGCAGCAACTGGTCCACCGCGTCGGGCCCGGCCGCTTCGCTGGCTGCCCGCAGGTTGTCGACGCCCAGGTAAATCAACGCCATCGGTCGCTGCGTGGAAATCGCGCTGCCCAGGCGCTCCATGGCCAACGCGCGGTTGGGCAAGCCGGTGAGGCGATCATGCAAGGCGTTGTGGGCCAATTGCTGTTCGCGCTCGGCGATCCCGCTTTGCATCGAATTGACCGCCAGGGCCAGGCGCCCCAACTCATCACTGCGTTCGAGGTGCACCGGGGTCTGGTAGTCGCCCTGGCCGATTCGCTCGGCCGCCAGGGCCAAGGCCTGTACCGGGCGCGACACTCCCCGCGCCAACAACAAGGCGCCGATCAGCGAGGCGATCAGTGCGATCAGGGCAATGCCGAGAATCTTTTCATCCAGCGGAACGAAAGCCTGCATCGCCGCATCCAGCGGGCTCTGCAACAAGGCCAATACCTGGCCATCGTCATCGCTGGCCAGCACCAGCGACTGGCTGAGAAAGCTGTGCTCCAGGTGTTCGGTGGTGGCCACGCCGCGCCGCGTGGCATCCCCCAACATCAGGTTGACGATGCTGCCCTGCAAGCCCTGGGGCTGAGTACTGACCAGTTGACCCGGCTGCTGGCGATCAATGGTCAGGAACGACACTTCCAGGTTGCTCAACGAACGCAGTTCCTGGGCAAACGCGCTGTCCATGCTGAAGCCCATCACCACTCGCGCAATCGGCAGCGGCGCCAGCACCGGCGCTTCCACCAGCAGATGCGGCTTGCCCTGCAACGGCACCATCAGCATGGCCTGGCGATTACGCCGCGCCTCGCGCAATGCCTGGTCGTAGCGGAAAGCCGAGCCTTCGGGCACTTCGTCGAGGGTGCTGGCGAGGACTTTGCCGTCCATGCCGAGCAGGATCATGTCGCTGGCATTGATACGCTTGCCATGGTTGAGCAGCACCGAGCGCATGGTCGCCGAATCACCGCTGGCCACGGCATCGCGGAAACCGAAATCCGCCGCCAGCAGTTGCACGCCATCGGCCAGGCGGCGGCCACGCACCTCCAGCAAGCGTTCGAACACCCGCGAGCCTACCTCCAACTGAGCCATGGCCTGGCCGCGCACCGCAGAACTCGTCGCCGCTTTCACGCTGAAGTACAGCGCCCCGATCACCACCAGCAACAGCAGGATCAGGACACTGGCGACCCGCGCCTGGAAGCTACTGCGCAGTTTCACGGGCGGCTCGATTGAAGGCATCGCCAAACGCCGTCGGCGCGGGCGCACTCGGCAGATCGGACGGACGCGGTTCGAGGGCCAGCCGCACCTCGTGGCGCAGGCCGGTGGCCGGCACATTCAGCGTGCCGCCATCGAGGGGCTGCATATCGGCCAGTTGCGGGTGCCACAGCGTGACGTGGTAAGCCCCCGCCGGCAGCCCGTCGAGGCTCACGTGGCCAGCGGCATCGCTCACACCGAAGCGTGGGTCGTCGGTGACGTAGACGTAACCGAGCATCCAGTCGTGGATGTTGCAGCCGAGCACCACCACACCGGGTTTATCGAACAGCAACGGATCAGCGGGCGTGCCTTCATACAGGCGCAGCTCAAAGCGCTTGGCGGTGGAAAACGAGTAGACCTGATGGCGGATGTTGTCGCTGTTGGGAAAGCGGATCTGCGTGCCGGTGTGTACCGCCAGCACGTGGGGCGCGAACTGCTGGCCGCGTTGGTCCATGTCGGCCTTGAGTGCACCGGCCGCTGCGCCCACCGGGCCTTGCAGGGTCACCACTGCATCGTTGATCGGCGTGCCATCGGCTTGGCGGACAGAGACCTCAAGCGTCGCCGCAACGGCCACGATCTGTACCGAGAGCAACACGGCCCCAAGGGAAAACTGCTGGAAAATCCTGGCCATGCAAGGTCCGCGCGAAATAAGAAGAAAGGGCGGCCTGCCTTGGCACGGAAACGAAACAACGGCGTCACGGCGCAGATGATGCCGCAAATAAGGCCAATTGCCATCATTGAATTCACAGCGAAACCTGACCGTTGGTCGGCAAAAACCTATGCAATCGGTCAGGCGCTGTAGAGGTTATCGACCCGGCTCAAAAAAGCTGTAGTCGACATCGGGACTTTGTAGGAGGGGTTAGAAGTAATAGCCGATATTCACGTTGGTGCGGAAGTACCACTCATTGCTGCCCGATGATGTCGTCGAGGTCCAGCCGGTGCCGTTTTCCGCGCCGCCGTAGGGGTTGGCGTTCTTGCCCCAGGTGAGGTCCAGCCAGGTGATGATCGGCCCCGCCATCAGCTTCACACCCAGGGTATCCATCTGCGAGCTGTTCCATTGCGCCTGGTCTTTGTGCAGCACGCTGTAGTCGTTGTAGAACTTGACGCTCTTGACCTTGCCCAGCTGCGGCGTGTCCACGGTGTAGCCGATGTTCAGCAACCCGACATCGCCCTTGGCCGCCACCAGGTAGGCCGGGCTTGCGGCGTTGGCGCCCATCAACACACTGGCGTCGCTCACGCCGTCGGGGTTCTGCAGGTTGTACTGGTAGCGGATCCCCATCAACTGGGCGCTCCAGGGCCCCTTGCTCAAGGTGGTGTGAGCGGCTGCAGCCCAGTAGGTCCCGTTGCGGTCGGTGGTGCCGTTGTAGACTTGGGAGCCGGCCAGCGACACGCCGGATTCATTCTTCCAGCCATCGCTGCCCCACGACCGCGCCAGGCGCAGGTCGAGCTGGTTGCGCTTTTCATTGTCCTGCCCGTGCAGGCTGGCCAGTGCGTTGTCCTTGAGGTCGCTGTAGGTGCCGACTTCCGGGGTGTAGCGCCGGTCGGCCGGAATCATCCGTGGAAAGAACGCCGCCTGTAGGTTCCAGTCGCCCAACGGGTGACTGTATTTCAGGCCCGGCGCCGCGCTGTCGGCATAGCCCAGGAAGTACGGGATATGAAAGGTCCAGCCGTTTTCCGGGTAGGGGTAAATGCCAAACGGCTTGTAGACGATGCCCAGTTGCACGTCATCGCCGTCCTGGAATTTGTAGCCCACCAGGGCGTGCTCGATGGAACGCCGGTTGCGGTCCTGGAAGGTGTAGCCGCCGTCCAGGTAAAACTGGTCCCACTTGCCCTTGACTTCAAAACGGGCAATGTCGAACAGCAACCGCGCCGGGTCATTGCTGCTGGTTTTCCAGTCTTCGTAGCGATGGTTGAGCCGAATCGAGCCGCCAAAATCCAGGGCCTTGGCCCCGTCGTCACTGGCCCAACTCAGGTGCCCGAACGGCTTGGGCGACGGGTTGTCGTCCGCCGCCAGCAACGCAGTGCAAAACACAGTGGCACTCACCAGCAACATCAGGCGCACAGGCCATTCAACTCGTGACATAGCGGTTTTCTCCGGGCGATAGAGCGCCTTAAAGGTGGGCAGCAGAGCGCCTACCCTTGGCATGAAAGGGTTATGGATAAGGGATGTACCGCCTGCGAGCATCCTGCGTTCTTGCGGCACAACTATATGGCGTACACGCTGCTTTAATAAGCGTGTTCCGTCATCGGCGTGTTGTGCAAAGGGTGAGCCAAGTAAGATTAACTTTTGTTTATTTAGAATAAATTTATTATTTTCAAACAGTTATAGAAATTATCAAAAATAAACCAAATTATTTCAGTGCAACCGCAAGTAACACAATGAAGTGCTTACGCTCTACTTGCACCTCAAACAGGCCACCACCACGAAAAACGCCCGAAGCAGCGCATCGGGCGTTTTGAGGTGACTGTTGGCGGAGGATGAAGCGGTTTTCTAGATGGGCACCCGTTCGCGGCGCATCCACATTTCGAACGCCATGGCATTCAATGGCCGGCTGATCAGGTAACCCTGGGCGGTGTCGCACTTCCACTGTTTGAGCAGCTTCAGGCTGGGTTCGAACTCGACGCCTTCGGCCACCACCCTGAGTCCCAGGTTGTGGCTCATTTCGATGGTGGAACGCACGATCACCCCGTCGCCGGTGGTGCTGTCGAGGTTGCGCACAAACGACTGGTCGATCTTCAACTCCTGCACCGGCAGGCGCTGCAATTGCGCGAGGGATGAGTAGCCGGTGCCGAAGTCATCCACCGACAAGCTGATGCCGCAACCACGCAGTTGCTCAAGCACGCTGAGGGCCTGTTGCGGGTTATGCATGATGGCGCTTTCGGTGATCTCGAAAATCAGTTGCTGGGCCATGACGCCGTACTGCATGAGCAGCGCAGTGACACGAATCGCCAGGTCATCGTCGGCCAGGTCATCCACCGAGATATTCACCGACAGCTGGATATGCATGCCTCGCTGCCCCCACTCGGCGATCTGCCGGATGGCTTCTTCGATCACCCACTGGGTCAGGCTGCGCATGCTGCCGGTGCGTTCGGCCAGGGGGATGAATTCGGCGGGCGACACCAGGCCCAGCGTGGGGTGTTGCCAGCGCAGCAGGGCTTCGGCCTGGCGCACATGGCCGTGCTTCAAATCGAGCTTGGGCTGGTAGCACAGGTAGAGCTCACCCTCGAGGGCGGCGCGGCGCAGGTCACGAATCAAGGTGATCTGGCGCTGGTGCGCGAGGTCGCGGTCTTGTTGATAAATCTGCAAATAGCCGGGCAAGGTCGCCGCATCATGCCGGGCGATGGCGGCGCGGCTGATCAACTCTTCCACCTGCCGACCATCGGCTGGGTACGCGGCGATGCCAATGCTCACTTCATGGCGCAACTCATCATTGCCGATGCGCTGGGGCTCGGTGAGCAACCCGTAAAGGCGGTCGGCGCGGGCCACGGCGCGGTCGATCTCGGTGTTTTCCAGCAGCAGCAAAAACTCGCTGCCGGCAATGCGCGCGGCGGTGTCGCTGGCCAACAGGCTCATGGACAGGCAGCGGCTGGCCTCGCGCAGCATTTCTTCCACGCCTTGGGGGCCGAAGCCTTCGTTGATCACCCGGTAGTTTTCAATGCCCAGGTACAGCAACACCACCGGGCGACCCGCGCTGATCGCACTGCCGAGGCGCTCCATGGCCAGGGCGCGGTTGGGCAAGCCGGTCAGCGGGTCATGCAGGGCATTGTGCGCCAATTGCCGCTCGCGCACGGCGATACCACTTTGCATGGCATTGAAGGCCCGGGCGAGCAGGCCGAATTCATCATGGCTGCGCACCCGCACCGGCGTGCGGTAATCGCCGGCGCCAATGCGCTCGGCCGCGTCCACCAAGGCATTGAGCGGACGCGAGACCCGCCGCGCCAAAAACAGTGCCCCGGCCAAGGACACCAACAGCACCGCCAGCGCTATGCCCAGGAATTGCCGGTCCAGCGGCGCAAAGGATTCCAGCGCGTGGTCCAGCGGGCTTTGCAGCAGCACCCGCACCTCGTCACCATCGCCAGTGTTGGCCAGGGGCAGCACCTGGCTGAGCACGCGCTGCCCGTAAAACAGGTTGATCTGCGGCTCGGGGTACAGGTGCGCATCGCGCAAAGTGCTGATGATGGTGGCCTGGTAAGCATCAGGCTGGGTACTGAACAGCGGGCCGGGGCGACCGTCCTGCACACTGAGGAACGACACTTCCAGGTTGCTCATGGAGCGCAGTTCGCTGGCGAACAGCTTGTCCATGGGAAAGCCCATGATCACCCGGGCGATGGGCATCGGGTCGAGCACTTCGTCCTGCACCAGCAAGTACGGGCGGCCATCCATGGCCACGATCAACATTTGCAGGCCACTGCGCCGCGCCTTGCGCAACGCGTCTTCATAGGGGAACGCATCGCCGCGTGTGAGCATCGGCAAGGTGCTGACCACCACTTTGCCGTCGAGGCCCAACACGAACACTTCGCTGGAGCGGATACCGGTGCCATGCCGACGCAGCGCCGCGAGAATCGGCACGGTCTTGCCCTCGGCCACGGCTTGTTTGAAAGGCCCATCGACGGTAAGCCAATCGAGCCCGTATTGCAGGCGACGGCCACGCAGGTCCAGCAGGCGTTCGAACACCTGGCTGCCGGTTTTCAATTGGACTTGGGCCTGGTTCTCCACGGCGCGGCCGGTGGCAGCCTTGACTGCGAAGTAAGTGGCCGCAACCACTACCAGCAGCAACAGCGCCAGCACCCCGGCAATGCGGGTTTGGAACGTGTGGCGCCACCTCATTGCAGTGCCCTCTGGCAGCGTTCGCTTGACTCTGCCACTACGTCCCTTTGTCATAGGCCTCCCTGGCGACTGCTGACCTGGCGTCAAAAAAACATCCATTTGAATTGGATATTTGGTTTGAGCAGATTAGCTGGGACTTGGGTTAAGTGCACCCAATAAAACCGGGGAATGTAGTGGCGGTTTTTTGGCGACAAGGGGTTGGCTGGGGGTGAGTACATATCCGTTATTGGGGTAACGGCGGCTTATGGTTCCGCCCTTACGGCGGGTCACTTTGGAAAAGAGCCCCAAAGTAACCAAAGGGC
>NZ_JACAOY010000004.1:157227-157530 GCF_013385985.1 Pseudomonas sp. B6002
GGTGTGCCCGTAATCCGACAGGTATTTGGGGGGCCGCCTAAGATCAAAATCAGACGCGGCGGCCTTAGAGCCGACCGGTAGCGTTTGCCGACCGCATTCCCCTGTAGGAGCCGGCTTGCCGGCGATGGTCGTCAACGATGACGCAAAAAAATCAGGCAGAACGCGGAGCCCCACTGTGGGAGCTGGCTTGCCTGCGATGGCATCGATTGGGTGTGCCTGATGTACCGAGGTGTTTGCATCGCAGGCAAGCCAGCTCCCACAGTTGACACGGGCCGACAGTTAGATACCGGTCGGCTACCAGGC
>NZ_JACAOY010000004.1:157579-399123 GCF_013385985.1 Pseudomonas sp. B6002
CCGAGTGTTGGGGCAAGAGCCCTTTTGGTTACTTTTGGCTGGGCCGGCATTCCGGGCTCTTTTCCAAAAGTGACCCGCCGTAAGGGCGGAACCATAAGCCGCCGTTACCCAAAAAACGGATATGTACTCAATCAAAAACAGCGTGCCCGCATAAAATCCCCCCACCGTCGCACCAGGTAGTTGTGCTCATCCATCACCGAATTCCACACCGCAATATGCCCCATGCGCTGCTCATAAGAACCCCCATCACGCACGTCGCCAATGTCGATCAACGGCAATCCATCGCTACCCAACAACTCCTCCCGCGCAGGCAATCCGGCATACCAGTAATCCCATTCGGCACTGCTGAGGTGGTCACGGCTGCGCGCCGGGTTACCGATGTAATACCCCTGGCGCGCCATCACCGCACCCGGCCAACCCGACAGCCACCAATTGAGGTAGGCATACGCCGCATCCAACACCGCCCCCTGCGCATGGCGTGACAACGACAACCCGCCGAACCACGCGCGATAACCTTCACGCGGCACCGCCAAGCGATACTTCACCCCCGCGCGATGCAGGCGCATCAAGGTCGGCGACCACAGGCTCTGAATATCGATGGTCGGGCTGAGCATCAATTGCGCCGCCTCTTCGTCATCCGACCAGAACGCCGCAAAGTGCCCTTCCCTCTGCTTGCGCACCAGTATGTCGGCGAGCACGTCGATCTCTTCGATGCTCATGTTGCCGATGTCCTTGAACTGCGCCAGCCCCGCGCCCTGTACCGCCAGCGCCGCGTCCAGGGCACCGATGGCCGCGTCGCTTTGCAATGCGGTACGCGCGCTCCAGGCCGGGTCCAGCAACCACCCCCAACTTTCGTTGCCATGGCAAAAACCCTCGGGCAAGCGCTCGGGGCGGTAGGCGAAACTGTCGGCGTTGTGAGTCAGGGGCAACATGCTGATGCGCTCGGTCACCGTGCTGCCAAGGCTGCCGTCGTGCTGCACGAACAGGCGCTCGCTCGGGACGCTGCCACTGCCCAGGCGATCATCGGCCGACAGCCGCCCGCGCTTGGGCAGGTCGTTGATCTCATGCCACAGCGCGATACGCCGCGTGTCGATCGGCTGGATCGCCCGCGCCGGCCACACGAAGTCGACGTTGTGAAACCACTGATCGTAAAGGTCGTAGCTGTCGGGTTGCATCACCGCGATGCGCTGGGCCTGTTCCACATCGTGCACCTGATACACCAGGCGAATGCCCAGGTCTTGTTCGGCCCGCACGCGCAGGCATTCGAGCAGGGTCACCGAGGTGCCGAGGACGCGTAAGGTGATCATGCTGCAAACCGCCGCGAGAACACCTCGAAGGAGCGGCGCAACAGCGCCGGGTCCAGGCCGCGCAGGATAAACACCAGGCGCGACTGGCGGTCGCTGCCCGGCCACGCGGGCAGGTGGACCGGGGCATGCAGGCAGTGCTGCACGCCATGAATGACGATGGGGGCCGAGCTTGCGTTCACGTTGAGCAGTCCTTTGACGCGAAGGATTCGTTCGCCATGGCATCTTAACAGCATCGACAGCCACACCCCGAAGCCGACCCAGTCCAGTGGCTGATCGAAGGTCAGACAGCACACTTGTGCTGCGCCGTGGGTGGCAGTGGTGGGTTGATGCAGTTGCCAGCGGCCAACCTCGACGGCCGGCTCGGCGCTTCGCAAGCCTTCGCCGAGCAGCAGTTGATCGCCGCTGTGGATAGCGTGGGTATCGAGGATCGGCGTACCCGCGTTGAGTGCCTGCAGATGCGCACGCAACGGGGCGCAGTCGCCGGCCACATCAGTCTTGCTCAGCAACAGGCGATCGGCGGCGGCGACCTGGGCCAGCCACTCCGGGTGCAGGCGCTCTTGCAAGGTGGCGTGGCTGGCGTCGACCAGTGTGATCACCAGGCCGATGTGGAAACGCCCGCGCAACTGCACATCGTTGTTCAGGGTGGCAAGGATCGGCGCCGGGTCGGCCAGGCCGGTGGTCTCCAGGATCACCCGCTTGAACGCCGGGATTTCACCGCGCTCACGCCGTTGCAACAGGCCGAGCAGTGCGTCTTTCAACTCGCCACGGATTGAACAGCATACGCAGCCGCTGGGCAGCAGCACGGTGTCCGGCGCCACCTCTTCCACCAGCAGGTGATCGATGCCGACGTCGCCGAATTCGTTGATCAGCAGCGCGGTGTCGCCCAGGCTCTCGCCTTGCAGCAGGCGCTTGAGCAAGGTGGTCTTGCCGCTGCCGAGGAAACCGGTGATTACATTCAGAGCAATGCTCATATTCCAACCTCATGACGCGTCCCCTTGTAGGAGCCCGGCTTGTCGAATCGTCGCACCGCGGCGATGGCGTATTCAGAATCGCCATCGCCGGCAAGCCGGGCTCCTACAGGTCAGGGTGTTTCAGCAAGCACGTTTAGGTGATCGAGCAGTTTGGGATCAAGGGGATCCAGCGGCCGCCCAAGCATGACCTCGGCCGCCTGCCAGAGTTGATCCAAACCGCTGGCCAATGCCTGTTTGCCGGTGGCACCCAACAACAGGTAGGAGGCGCCCTGGAAGTCCTCGACCTTGAGCCGGAACACCGCCAGCACTTGGTTGATCGCCGCGATCCGGCGCAGGCGCTCGCGGCGCCTTGGCAGTTCATCGCCCAGGGGGTCGCTCCAGTGCAGGTCTTCGCCGAGCAATCCGCAGAGTCCGCACATGGCTAAACCTCGCTCATGGCATGACGTCGCCGGAGTTCGGGCCCAGGGTCTGGCCGACGAACAGATTGCCGCCGGGCTCGCTGGCGAGCAGCACGGCGGTGGGCGCCACTTCATCAGCCAGACCGAAGCGGCCCAGGGGCAGTTCCTTGGCCTTGGCGCGCTTCCAATCGTCGCTGATCCCGCCCACCAGCGGCGTTTCAATCGGGCCAGGGGCGATGGCATTGACCAGCACGTTGTCCTTGGCCACTTCCAGGGCCAGGGATTTGGTGAAGCCAATCACGCCCGCCTTGGCCGCCGCGTAATGGGTAAGTTCGGCACCGCCCTTGATGCCCAGTTGCGACGCCACGTTGATGATGCGTCCCCAGCGCTGCGCCAGCATGTGCGGCAAGGCGCGCTGGCTGGCGACGAACACACTGGTGAGGTCGACGCGCAGCATGTCGTTCCACATCTCGATGGACAGGTCGACACAGCGCGCCTGAGTGAGCATGCCCGCGTTGTTGACCAGAATGTCGATGCCACCGAAGTGTTCGACGCAGCGGTCCACACTGGCCTGGGCGCCTTCGACGGTGCCGACGTCTGCCAGGCACTCGACCACCTCGGCGCCGAGGTTGCGGCAAGTGATCGCGGTTTCGGCGAGGCTCGCGGCATTGCGGTCGGCCAGCAGCAGGCGTGCGCCTTCGGCGGCATAGGCACGGGCGATGGCGGCACCGATGCCGCTGGCGGCGCCGGTGATCACAGCGCGTCGGTTAATGAGTTGGTTCATACAAAAATCTCCTCAGACAAAACACCGATCCATTGTGGGAGCTGGCTTGCCTGCGATGGCGGTGGGTCAGCAGCACATGTATTCACTGAACCACCGCCATCGCAGGCAAGCCAGCTCCCACATTTGGATCTATGTACATCCGTTAGTCTGGCCAGCGCACTGTGAGACCACCGTCGATCACGATGCTCTGGCCCGTGAGGTAGCTCGACGCTTCACTGGTCAAGAACTGCACCAGCGACGCCACTTCATCCGCCCGCCCGACCCGGCCCAGGGGAATCGCCCGCGCAGCCTTGGCCAGCCCTTCCGGCCCCAGCGAGTTCTGCGCATCCAGCGACTGCGGCGTCTCGATCAACCCGGGAATCACCGCGTTGCAGCGAATCCCCAGCGGCGCCAACTCCACCGCCAGCGAACGGCACAACCCCGGCACACCGGCCTTGGCCGCCGCGTAGTGGCTGTGCTCCTGCCAGCCGTACACGCCGCCGGCAATCGACGAGATCGCCACCAGCGCGCCGCCCTCACGCATATGCCGCGTCGCCGTGCGGAAGGTGCGCATCACCCCCGTCAGGTCGACATTGAGCATCTCGTCCCACAGTGCATCGCTCATCTCCAGCAACGGTGCGCGGCGCAACAAACCAGCGTTGGCCACCGCGTAATCCAGGCGGCCGAAATGCTGCACGGCTTGCTCGGCCAGCGCATCCACCGAGGCGCTGTTGCCCACGTCCAGGGGCAGCATCAGGCACTCACCGCCCACCGCTTCTACCAGGCCCACGGTGGTGTGCGGGTCGTGAGGGTCGGCCGGGTAATACCCGCCGACCACCGCTACGCCCTTTTGCGCATAGGCAACGGCGAGGGCTTGGCCAATGCCGCTGGCGGCACCGGTAATCAAGGCAACTTTACGACTCATCATTCACTCCTTACTGAACGGTTTCCGGACGCACATGGCGAGCGGCGAACATCAAGGCGCCGGACAGGAAGCACGGCAGTGCACCGAACCACAACGCGGCGGTCTGCCAGTCGCTGCCGGCCGACAGCACCTGGGTGGCGCCAAAGCCTGCGACCACCGCGCCGATCGGGCCCATGGCATGGATGATCGCGCCACCGGTGGCGCGGATGCTGGTGGGGAAACTTTCACTGATGAAGAACAGCGCCGCCGAATACGGACCGATCAGGAAGAACAGGCCCAGGCTGTACAGCCCGACCACCATCGCCATGTTGCTCGGGCCGAACAGCATGCCGGCGAACGACAGCCCGCCGAGCATCCAGCCCAGGCCGATCACGTTGCGACGGCCGATCTTGTCGCCCATCCAGCCATGACTGAGGTAACCGCAGTAACCCACCAGGTTCGACAGCACGAGGATGATCAGTGAGTTCTCGAACGAGATGTGGTGAACGCTGACGATCACCGAGGTGCCCAGCACGCTGAACACCTGAATCGCCGCCCAGTTGAGCAGCAGCGCTGCGCCGATCACCAGCGTGGCGCGACGGGCCGGTCCACGGAACGCAGCCTTGAGACCGGCCTTGCTGTGTTCGTCATAGTCGACGCCGTAGGTCACCGCGACGTTTTGCGCTTCTTTCACCGCGCCGCTTTTACGCAGCTCGCTGATGCGCTGGTGGATCTGGAACTGCGGGCTCTCCTTGAGCTTGCGCGCCATGATCGCAATCACGATGGCGGGGATCGCGGCGAAGATGAAGCAGCCCTGCCAGCCGATGATCGGCAGCAACAACGCAGTCAAACCGGCAGCGATCAACGCCCCTACCGGCCAGCCGCCCTGCACCAGGCTGTAGATAAAGCCACGGCGCTTGGTCAGGCGCGGGTCTTCCGAGGCGCCATACAACTCACTCAAATACGTGGCGTTGACGGTTTCCTCGGCATAACCCAGGCCACCCAACGAACGGATCAGAATCAGCGGTGACTTGCCCCACGCGCCGCCAATCGCCGTCAGCGCAGAGCACAGCGCAGAACCGGCCACGGTGAAGATGATGCCTTTGCGCCGGCCCAACTTATCCACAACCGGGCCAATGGCAAAGGCGACCACCGCCGTGCCCACGGCGACCCAGGTCGCGATTTGCGCTTGCTCCACTTCACCCCAGCCAAAGTGGCGGCCGATCTCCGGCAGCAGGGTGCCAAACAGGATGAAGTCATACACCGCAAACACCCAGGCGAAGAACGCGATCCAGGTGGCGAAGCGCACTTCCTGGGACGTCAGTTGCCGGGGTTTCCAGCCGGTCAGGTCAAGCTTGTTGTAGATAGACATGGGTTGCGCCTCAGGGATGGGAGCATTGGGGGCCAATTACGCAAACCACCTGTAGGAGCCGGCTTGCCGGCGATGGCGCCCTTGAAATTCACGCAGGTCTCAAGGGCCTCATCGCCGGCAAGCCGGCTCCTACAAGGTGGGCGACATCAGGTACGGGGTTGGCGGCGGATAAAGTCGTCGGCGATTTCGTCGAAGGTGACGAAGCGCACGCCGGCATGGCTCTGGATGTGTTCGATCAGTCGCTCCAGCATCAGCAGCACTTGCGGGCGGCCGGACACGTCCGGGTGAATGGTCATGGTGAACACCGCGTGTTCATGCTCGCGGTAAACCCAGTCGAACTGGTCGCGCCACATTTCTTCGAGGTGACGCGGGTTGACGAAGCCGTGACTGTTGGGGGCTTTCTTGATGAACATCATTGGCGGCAGGTCATCGAGGTACCAGTTGGCCGGGATCTCCACCAGGTCGGTTTCTTCGCCACGCACCAGGGGTTTCATCCAGGTGTCGGGGTGCTGGCTGTAGTCGATCTTGGTCCAGCTGTCGCCCTTGCGCACGTAGTAGGGATGGAAGTCGTTGTGCATCAGGCTGTGGTCGTACTTGATGCCTTTTTTCAGCAGCAGCTCGTTGGTGACCTTGCTGAATTCCCACCACGGCGCCACGTAACCGGTGGGGCGTTTGCCAGTGACCTGGGTGATCAGCTCGATGGATTTATCCAGGACGATCTCTTCCTGTTCGGCCGTCATGGCGATGGGGTTTTCGTGGCTGTAGCCATGCACACCAATTTCGTGGCCGGCGTCGGCCACGGCCTTCATCTGCTCGGGGAAGGTTTCCATCGAGTGGCCGGGGATAAACCAGGTGGTGCGCAGGCCGTAGCGTTCGAACAATTTGAGCAGGCGTGGCGCGCCGACTTCACCGGCGAACAGGCCGCGGGAGATGTCGTCCGGCGAGTCTTCGCCGCCGTAGGAACCGAGCCAGCCGGCGACGGCGTCAACGTCGACGCCGAATGCACAGAGAATGTCTTTAGCCATGGTGTGTCTCCTTAAACGTTGAGTACGGATTCGACGGACAACGCAGCGCGCAACAGGCGAGCGTCCTCCCCCGTCGGGGCACTGAGCAGCAGCCCGGTGGGCAGGCCCCCGGCATCGCGGCCGCTGGGCAAGGTCACGCCGGGCATGTCGAGCAAACTGCCCGGCATGGTCAGGCGCAGGGTGGCGAGGTTGGTGGTGACGAAGAGGTCGTCGTCGGCTTCCAGCGGCGCGAGGGGCGGCGCCACGTGGGCGACGGTTGGGGTGATGAGCACGGCGCCGTCGAGGTCATCGATCAGTTGTTGTTGCAGGCGCTGGCGCGCGTCCATCAGGTGCAGCAGTTGGCTGGCGGGCAGCGCACGCGCGGCTTCGAGGCGACGGCGCACGCGAGGGTCGAGCTGTTCGGCGTCGGCGCTGTCGAGCAAGGCTTCATGCAGGGCAAAGGCTTCGAAGGAACCTAGCCAGCCTTGGTTTTTGATCAGCGCCAGGGTGGCCTGGAAGGTGGCCGACGGGCGCACTTCTACCAGGGCGCCGTGGGCTCGCAATTGATCAATGGCACGCAGCAGGTTGTTGCGCACGGCCGGCTCGATGTCTTCCAGGGCGCCTTGTTCAAGCACAAAACGCTGGCCCTTGAGGCTGCGCGCGCTGTGGGTGTGGGCACGGCCGTGAAGCAGGTCGTCGATGGCCAAGGCATCGCGCACGCTACGGGTCAGCGGGCCGAGGCTGTCGAGGGTGTGGGCCAGGGGAAACACGCCGTCGCGGCTGTAACGTCTACTGCTGCTGCGATAGCCGACCAGGCCATTGAGCGCGGCGGGAATGCGGATTGAGCCTGCCGTGTCGGTGCCCATGGCGATCGGTACGATCCCGGCTGCCACGGCAACCGCCGATCCCGAGGAAGAGCCACCGGGAATACGCGGTTGGTCGTTCCCGTGGGGATTGTGTGGCGTGCCGAAATGCGGGTTCAGGCCCAGGCCGGAATACGCCAGTTCGCTGAGGTTGGTCTTGCCCACGCTGACCATCCCGGCGCGGCACAACAGGCCCACCGTGGGCGCATCCAGCAAGGCCTGGGGCGCATGCCGACGGTAGGCGGCGCCGGCCGTGGTGACGCTGCCGGCCATGTCGAACAGATCTTTCCAGGCCAGCGGCACACCGTCGAACACACTCAACGGCTGGCCGGCACGCCAGCGGGCGGCGGCGGCCTCGGCTTCACGGCGGGCGCGCTCGGCGGTCAGGGAAATAAACACGCCTGGGCAGCGGCTCGCTTGATCGAGCGCCTGTTCGAGGGCCTGCACCGGGTCGCTGCGACCGCTGGCAAAAGCCTCGGCCATGGAAGTGGCGTCTGACATCAAGATGACCCTCACAAAACGTACATATTAATAAAATGTACATTTTACAAAGGCAGCTTTCGTGCCAGTCTCTGTTGAGTAGTTTTTGCGCAGCGCTGGTTTTTCACCCATAGCTACGGGATAGAAGGCTTCAGGCCTGACAAAAAAATCTTGCCTAAACGCCGCGAAGCGCTCTCAATGAAATAATGTATCTTTTATTAATAAGTACATTTTGGTGCAGAAAAGTAACATCCCCCTCGGCAAGGCCCCAAATAGGTGCCACTGACGTGGCGCAGAGTGACAGGCACGACTTATGAGAGAATCCCCGGCCACCGTCCTACATGCCCCAGAGAAACCGATGAAAGCAGTGTCCACCTCGGCCTCCCGTTACGCGATGATTCACCAGGTTCTGCGTGACGCGATCGTCAATGGCACTGCCCGCCACGGCCTGGTGTTGCTGGAAGCGCCCCTGGCCGAGCTGTTCGGCACCAGCCGCGTGCCGGTGCGCAGGGCCCTGGATTTGCTGCATGACGAAGGCCTGATCTGCCGTTTCAATGGCCGGGGTTATCTGATCAACCCAGAAGGCCTGGCCATGGAGCCGCTGCGCCTGCCATTGAGCCATGCCCACCTGGGCCTGGATGGCGAGCAGGACTTGGTGGACACGCGGCCACTGGGCGAGCGCATCGTCGAGGAGATCGGCGCGGCGCTGTCCACCTGCATCGCCTTCGGGCATTACCGCCTGGATGAACAAGCCGCCGCCGACCACTACGGGGTCAGCCGCGCGGTGGTGCGTGAGGCGTTGATGCGTTTGCGCGACCGCGGCCTGGTAGAGAAAGAGCCCTACTCCCAATGGCTGGCCGGGCCGTTGACCGCGCGGGAAGTCACCGAAGACTACGAACTGCGCGCCTGCCTGGAACCCGAAGCGTTGCGCCAGAGCGCCCCAAACCTCGAGCGCGAACTGCTCGAAGCCATGTTGCAGCGCGTGCTCGACGCCCAGGACAGCCCCCACTGCAGCCTGGAAGCCATCGAGCAGATCGAAGAAGACCTGCACCAACGCTGCCTGGCCGGCCTGCAAAACCGCAAGATTGCCGCGCTGATCCGCCAGGGCCAGAGCCCGATGATCATCAGCCGGATTTTCTACCGTTTGCTGGGGATCGGCGCCGATCCGGCGATGTTGGCCGAACATCGCTTGATTCTGGAGTTGCTGCTGCATGGGGCATTTGATGCGGCGGCGTTGAACCTGCGTGAGCATTTGCAGCGGGCCAGGCAGCGGATGTTGCAGCGGTTGAAGGTGTTGTCGGTGTTGCCCGAGCAGCCGCTCCCCAGCTACCTGCACAAAATCAGCTGACCCCACACCGTTGCCAATGTGGGAGCTGGCTTGCCTGCGATAGCGGTTCACCCGTTACATCCTCAGCAACTGACACAACGCAATCGCGGGCAAGCCAGCTCCCACAGGGGCCGCGGTGCGTTGGTCAATATCATGCAATTTGTTGCTAACTGCTCAACGCCATTGAAACCACCGCTGCGCCGCCCCATCTAACCTCCATACTTCCTTATGCAGGTGCCCCATGAGCGACCAGCAAGCCTTCCCTGATTACGACCTGAACGACTACGCCGACCCCGAAAACGCTGAAACCCCTTCGTCGAACACCGGCCTGGCGCTGCCTGGGCAGAACCTGCCCGACAAGGTCTACATCATCCCGATCCACAATCGTCCGTTCTTCCCGGCCCAAGTGCTGCCGGTGATCGTCAATGAAGAGCCGTGGGCCGAAACCCTGGAGCTGGTGAGCAAGTCCGACCACCATTCCCTGGCCCTGTTCTTCATGGAGACGCCGCCAGAAGACCCGCGCCATTTCGACACCTCCGCCCTGCCGCTGTACGGCACGCTGGTGAAGGTGCATCACGCCAGCCGCGAGAACGGCAAGCTGCAATTCGTCGCCCAGGGCCTGACCCGGGTGCGCATCAAGACCTGGCTCAAGCACCACCGCCCGCCGTACCTGGTGGAAGTCGAATACCCGCACCAGCCCTCCGAGCCGACCGATGAGGTCAAGGCCTACGGCATGGCGCTGATCAATGCGATCAAGGAACTGCTGCCCCTCAACCCGCTGTACAGCGAAGAGTTGAAGAACTACCTCAACCGCTTCAGCCCCAACGACCCGTCGCCACTCACCGATTTCGCCGCCGCGCTGACCTCGGCCACCGGTAACGAGTTGCAGGAAGTGCTGGACTGCGTGCCCATGCTCAAGCGCATGGAAAAAGTGCTGCCGATGCTGCGCAAGGAAGTCGAGGTTGCGCGCCTGCAAAAAGAAATCTCCGCCGAGGTGAACCGCAAGATCGGCGAACACCAGCGCGAGTTCTTCCTCAAGGAACAGCTCAAGGTCATCCAGCAGGAGCTGGGCCTGACCAAGGACGACCGCAGCGCAGACGTCGAGCAGTTCGAGCAGCGCCTGGTGGGCAAAGTGCTGCCGACCCAGGCGCAAAAGCGCATCAACGAAGAGATGAACAAGCTGTCGATCCTGGAAACGGGCTCGCCGGAATACGCCGTGACGCGCAATTACCTGGACTGGGCGACCTCGGTGCCGTGGGGCGTGTATGGCGAGGACAAGCTCGACCTGAAACACGCGCGCAAGGTGCTGGATAAACACCACGCGGGCCTGGACGACATCAAGAGTCGCATCCTCGAATTCCTTGCGGTGGGCGCCTACAAAGGTGAGGTCGCCGGTTCCATCGTGCTGCTGGTCGGCCCGCCCGGTGTGGGCAAAACCAGCGTGGGCAAGTCCATCGCCGAATCCCTGGGGCGGCCGTTCTATCGCTTCAGTGTCGGTGGCATGCGCGACGAGGCCGAGATCAAGGGCCATCGCCGCACCTACATCGGCGCCCTGCCGGGCAAGCTGGTGCAGGCGCTGAAGGATGTGGAGGTGATGAACCCGGTGATCATGCTCGACGAGATCGACAAGATGGGCCAGAGCTTCCAGGGCGACCCGGCGTCGGCACTGCTGGAAACCCTGGATCCGGAGCAGAACGTCGAATTCCTCGACCACTACCTGGACCTGCGCCTGGACCTGTCCAAGGTGCTGTTCGTGTGCACCGCCAACACCCTGGACTCCATCCCCGGCCCGTTGCTGGACCGTATGGAAGTGATTCGCCTGTCGGGCTATATCACTGAAGAAAAAGTCGCCATCGCCAAGCGTCACCTGTGGCCAAAACAGCTGGAAAAAGCCGGTGTGGCAAAGAACAGCCTGACCATCAGCGACGGCGCCCTGCGCGCATTGATCGACGGTTATGCACGGGAAGCCGGGGTGCGGCAGCTGGAGAAACAGCTGGGCAAGCTGGTGCGCAAGGCGGTAGTCAAGCTGCTGGATGAGCCGGACTCGGTGATCAAGATCGGCAACAAGGACCTGGAAAGCTCACTGGGCATGCCGGTGTTCCGCAATGAGCAGGTCTTGTCTGGCACCGGCGTGATCACCGGGCTGGCCTGGACCAGCATGGGCGGCGCCACCCTGCCGATCGAGGCCACGCGTATTCACACACTCAACCGGGGCTTCAAGCTCACCGGGCAATTGGGTGAAGTTATGAAGGAGTCCGCCGAGATTGCCTACAGCTACATCAGCTCGAACCTGAAGTCGTTTGGCGGTGATCCGAAGTTTTTCGACGAAGCCTTTGTGCACCTGCACGTGCCGGAAGGTGCCACGCCCAAAGACGGCCCGAGCGCGGGCGTGACCATGGCCAGTGCGCTGCTGTCGCTGGCGCGCAACCAGCCGCCGAAAAAAGGCGTGGCCATGACCGGTGAGCTGACATTGACCGGGCATGTGCTGCCGATTGGTGGGGTGCGTGAGAAGGTGATTGCGGCGCGGCGTCAGAAGATTCATGAGCTGATCTTGCCGGAGCCGAACCGTGGCAGCTTTGAAGAGTTGCCGGAGTACTTGAAAGAAGGCATGACGGTGCACTTTGCCAAGCGGTTTGCGGATGTGGCGAAGGTGCTCTTCTGATAGTTATGTAGTGCCTGGTCTGGCCTCATCGCGGGCAAGCCCGGCTCCCACAGAGATCGGTGTTGTTGATGACAAATCGGTCAAATGTCGGAGCGGGCTTGCCCGCGATGGCGTTCGTCGCCACAACACAAATCCCTCTTGTCACACCTTGTCTCATCTTCGGTTATGCTCGCCGTTCGTCGTGAATGAACGGAGCCCCCATGACCGCTGCCCGCCTGCTTCTCCCCCTGAGCCTTGCCCTGCTGGCTGCGTGCGCCAGTGCGCCGAAACATAACGTCACAGTGGAAGGCCAGAGCGCCTGCCCCTTGCAGCTTAAAAACGGGCAAAACCTGATCCTCACCCTGCCCAGCAACCCCACCACCGGCTACCGCTGGGCCATCCAGGACTCCGCCGGCGGCGTGCTGCGCGCCCTTAGCCCCGAGGTCTACAGCAGCTCGGAATCCGGCGTGGTCGGCGGTGGCGGGCAATCCACCTGGCGCTTCCAGGCGTTTGCCACCGGCCAGGGCCGTTTGCGCCTGACCTCCCAACAACCTTGGGAGCCGGAAGCCGAACCTGCCGAAACCTTTGACTGCGCCATCACGGTGAACTGATATGCCTTGGTTGATTCTTGCGTTGATGGGCGCCGGTACGTTTATCTACGGCCTGACCACCCATGCGACCTTGCTGTGCCTGCTGGTCAAACCGCTGCCGGTACTGGCACTGCTCGGTTGGCTGCACGACGCACCGCCCACTGACTATCGACGCTGGATCAGCCTCGGGCTGATTTTTTCCCTGGTGGGCGATGTATTGCTCGCTTGGCCGGGCGACCTGTTTATCTTTGGCCTGGGTGCCTTCCTGTTCGCGCATTTAGCGTACCTCAAGGCCTATTTCAGTGATTGCCGCCGCCTGGCGCTGCTGCCGCTGGTACTGGCGCTGGTTGTAGGGGCTGTGCTGTTGAGCATTCTGGTTTCCCACGGCCTGGGTGATTTGCTGATCCCTGTGGTGGTTTACGCCACCGTGATCACCGCCATGCTCTGGCGTGCGCTGGCTCGGTTGGGCAGCGCTGTGCCAAAGCGCTCGGCGGCCTTGGCGGCAGCGGGCGCGGCGTCGTTTGTGTTTTCGGACACGCTGATTGGGATCAACCGGTTTGTGGTGGCGTTCGAGGCGGCGCCGTATTTGCTGATCATCACTTACTGGCTCGGCCAGTGGGGTATCACGGCCTCTGCTTTCCATCAGACAACCCGCGCACACGAGGGCCAAGTTGGCTAAAATGCCGGCCTTTCCCCATCAATGCCGGAACAACCGTGAGCAAAGAACCCGATCGCCTATTCGCCCAGCCCCTGCCCCAGGTGCCGGACTTCGCCTTTAACGAGGACGTGGTGCGGGTGTTCCCGGACATGATCAAGCGCTCGGTGCCGGGTTACCCGACCATCGTCGAAAACCTGGGTGTACTCGCGGCGCAATTTGCCCAACCCAACAGCGTGCTGTACGACTTGGGTTCGTCCTTGGGCGCGGTAACCCAGGCGCTGCGCCGTCATGTGCGCACAGACGGCTGCCGGGTAATCGCGGTGGATAACTCGGCGGCGATGGTCGAGCGTTGCCGCGAATACCTCAATGGCCAGGACTCGATGTTCCAGGAGCTGTTGCCGGTCGAGGTGATCGAGGGCGATATCCTCGCGCTGCAGTTCCAACCAGCCTCGGTGGTGGCGCTGAACTTCACCCTGCAATTCATTGCCCCCGATGCGCGCCTGGCGTTGCTCTCGCGCATTCGTCAGTCGCTGTTGCCGGGCGGTGCGCTGATTCTGTCGGAGAAGCTGCGCTTCAACGACGCCGATGAGCACGCCTTGCTCACCGACCTGCATATCGCGTTCAAACGCGCCAACGGCTACAGCGAACTGGAAATCGCCCAGAAGCGCAGCGCCATCGAAAATGTCATGAAGCCCGACAGCCTCGAAGAACACCGCGAACGCCTGCTGGCGGCCGGGTTCTCGAAAGTCGTGCCGTGGTTCCAGTGTCTTAACTTTGCCTCGTTGATTGCCTTGCCATGATTGATCTGTCCCCCCTCGCCCGCCATTTGGTCGGCACTCCCCTGGCCGTGTGGGCCCAGGGCCTGCAAGCGCAACTCGATAGCAAGATGGAGAAGGGTCATGGCGACCTGGAGCGCTGGCAGAGTGCGCTGGATGCGTTGCCGAACATCCAGCCCAGCGAGGTGGATTTGCTGGGTGGCCTGACCCTCGACACCGACTGCGACGACGATACCCGTGCACAAATGCGCACCGCATTGATGGGCCTGAGCCCGTGGCGCAAGGGCCCGTTCAACCTGTTCGGCGTGCACGTGGACACCGAATGGCGCTCGGACTGGAAGTGGTCGCGGGTGGCGCCGCACTTGAACCTCAAGGGCAAGCGCATCCTCGATGTGGGCTGCGGCAACGGTTACTACATGTGGCGCATGCTCGGTGCCGGCGCCGATAGCGTGATTGGTGTGGATCCCAACTGGCTGTTCTTCTGCCAGTTCCAGGCGGTGCAGCGTTACCTGTCGCAACCCAAGGCCTGGCACCTGCCGTTCCCGTTTGAAGACTTGCCAGCCAACCTGGAAGGCTTCGACACGGTATTTTCCATGGGCGTGTTCTACCACCGCCGTTCGCCCATCGAGCATTTGCTGGCGCTGAAGGACACCCTGGTCAAGGGCGGCGAACTGGTGCTGGAAACCCTGGTGGTGGAAGGCGATCAGCAGCAGGTGCTGGTGCCGGAAGACCGTTATGCGCAGATGCGCAACGTGTGGTTCCTGCCGTCGGTGCCGGCGCTGATGCTGTGGCTGCGCCGTGCGGGCTTCAGTGATGTGCGTTGCGTGGATGTGAGCGTCACCACCGTCGAGGAACAGCGCGGGACGGAGTGGATGAAGTACCAGTCGCTGAGTGACTTCCTCGATCCGGAGGATCACAGCAAAACCATCGAAGGGCTGCCGGCGCCGATGCGGGCGGTGGTCATCGCCAGGAAATAACCCCACTCCATCTGAATAAATGGAGATCACCTGTGAGAGCTGGCTTGCCTGCGATGGCATCACCTGGGTTTGCCTGACCTACCGAGGTGCCTGCATCGCCGGCAAGCCGGGCTCCTACAGGGGACGTGTCAGCCTTTTGTGCGGCGAGCCTTGAAGAACTCGCTCAGCACGGTCCCGCACTCTTCGGCCAACACCCCACCCTCAAACAGCACCTTATGATTGAGAAAGCCCTGGGTAAAAAACTGCCCCTGGCTCTGCACAATCCCCGCCTTGGGTTCCAGCGCGCCGTACACCACTCGCGCAATCCGCGAATGCACGATCAGGCCGGCGCACATGCTGCATGGCTCCAGCGTCACATACAGCGTGCTGCCCACCAGCCGGTAATTGCTGATGGCTTGCGCGGCGGCGCGGATGGCGACCATCTCGGCATGGGCGCTGGGGTCGTTGCCGCTGATGGGGCAATTGAAGCCACGGCCGATGATTTCACCGTCCTGCACCAGCACCGCGCCCACCGGCACTTCGCCCAGCGCGGCGCCTTGGGTGGCAAGGGCCAGGGCTTCGCGCATAAAGTCCTGGTCGCGGCTGCGGTCGATGATGGCGGCGGGGCGAAACTGGCGCATCACGCCACCTCGATGGCGGCCATCAGGCCGGTTTCCATGTGGTCGATCACGTGGCAGTGGAACATCCACACCCCCGGGTTATCCGCCACCAACGCCACGCGGGCACGCTCGTTCTTGCCCAGCAGGTAGGTGTCAGTGAAATACGGGATCACCTTGTGGCGGTTCGAGGCGATCACCTTGAAGCTCATGCCGTGCAAGTGGATCGGGTGCTGGTACTGGGTCATGTTCTTCAATTCGAAAATGTAGCTCTTGCCCTTCTCCAGCTTGGCAATCGGGCGGTCGGCGCAGGTCTTGTCGGTGATGTCCCAGGCCTTGCCGTTGATTTGCCACAGGCTCGGCGGCTTGCCATTGTCGGTATCGACCGACACAGAACCGACCCATTCGAAATTGAAGTTGAGTTTCTCGGCATTGGCCAGGTCGGGCTCGGCAATCGGATTGGCGGGCAACGCGGGTGGCCATTCGGTGGGCGCATCGGCGTTGGCCACCGAGCGGAAGGTGCCCAGGCGCACCGGGCCGTTGCGAATCGACAGTTCTTCGCCGGCCGCTGGCGCCTTGATCGCCAGGCAGATGCGCATGCCGGGGCCGAGCCAGTATTCCTTGCCCAGCGGGCGCGGCTCCACGGGGTTGCCGTCCAGCGCGTAGATCTGCGCTTCGGCGTCGGGAATATTGATGCGATAGGTCAGGGTGTTGTCGAGGTTGAGCAGGCGCACGCGGGTGATTTGCCCGGCCGGCAGGTCGATGACCGCCTGGGACACCCCGTTGATGGTCGACAGGCGCCCCGCCGTGCCGCCGCGTGCTGCCTCGCGAGGTACGCTGAACGCGACAAAGGCGCCCTCCTCGTCCACGTGCCAGCTTTTCAGGCTCAGGGTGCGTTCGTGCTTGAAGCCGGTGGGCTCGCGCTCTTCGATGATCAGCGGGCCGACCAGGCCACGGCCGAGTTCTTCGCTGCTGTTCACGTGGGGGTGATACCAGTAGCTGCCGGCGTCGGGCACTCGGAACTTGTAGTCGAAATATTCGCCGGGCAGTACCGGCAGCTGTGAGACGTAGGGCACGCCGTCCATTTCCAGCGGCAGGCGGATGCCGTGCCAGTGGATGGTGGTCGCGACCGGCAGGTGGTTGATGAAACGCACCCGCAGCCATTCGCCCTGGCGCACACGCAACTCGGTGCCCGGCGCCGATGGGCCGAACGCCCAGGCCTGGGTCTTGTGCCCTGGCACCAGTTCCACGTCCAGGGGCGCGGCGATCAGTTCGTAATCGTGGCCCGCCTCGGACTCGGCGACTTTCCCCAGCCAGTAGCGGTAGGCGCCACCGGCACCGACGCCCACGACGGCGAGGCCTGCAAGGCCACCCAGGATTTGTCGACGGGAAAAGGATCGGGACACAACAACCTCACGTATCTGCCGCAGGCCAGGGCCTGCAAAGGGCAGATACGATACACCGGCATCGGCTAAACAGTAAGGCTTCGCATTGCCGCACGGCCAAAACCAACGACCCTCCCCTGTAGGAGCCGGCTTGCCGGCGATGGCGCAGGGTCAGTCAATGGGGTGTTGACTGACACTCCGCTATCGCTGGCAAGCCAGCTCCTACAGGGGATTGCGGTGTTATTTAGTGCTTGGCAGCGGCGCCCAGGATCAGCGCTTTCATCTCGGCCACGGCGCCTTTGAAACCGACGAACAGGGCGTGTGCCACCAAGGCATGGCCAATGTTCAGCTCGTTGATGCCTTTGATCGCCGCCACCGCCTCAACGTTGTGGTAATGCAGGCCGTGGCCGGCATTGACGATCAGGCCTTCCTTGAGGCCGCAGCTCACGCCGTCGATGATGCGTTGCAGCTCGTCCGCCACTTCGGTGGGCGTGGTGGCATCGGCGTAACGGCCGGTGTGCAGTTCGATGGCCGGCGCGCCGACACGGCGGGAGGCTTCGATCTGGCGCTCGTCGGCGTCGATGAACAGCGAGACTTCACTGCCGAGCTTCGACAGGCGCTCAACTGCGGCCTTAATGCGCGCCTCTTGGCCGGCCACGTCGAGGCCACCTTCGGTGGTCAGTTCCTGGCGGGTTTCGGGCACCAGGCAGATGTGCGCCGGGCGGATGCGTTCGGCGAACTGCATCATCTCTTCGGTGACGCCCATCTCGAAATTCATGCGGGTTTGCAGCACATCCTTGAGCACCAGCACATCGCGCTCCTGGATGTGGCGGCGGTCTTCGCGCAGGTGCACGGTGATGCCGTCGGCGCCCGCTTCTTCGGCGTCCAGCGCGGCCTTGACCGGGTCAGGGTAACGGGTGCCCCGGGCCTGGCGCAGGGTGGCGACGTGGTCGATGTTGACGCCAAGAAGAATGCGATTGCTGGTGGTCACGGAAGCGCTCCTGAAAAGGGAAAGAAACGCCGCACAGCATACACGGGGTTGTCAGGGCTTTCGAAACAACTCGCGACTGACCAGCGGCCGTCCGCCCAAGTGCACGGCCAGGGCCTGGCGCATCAGGCGCTTGGCGGCGGACAAGGCACCGGGGGCGGTCCAGTCGGCTTCGCTCATAGCCAACAGCTCGGTGCCCTGGAACAGGCCGGGTTGCAGCAGGTATACGCGCTCCAGGCCCGCGTCGACTTGCAGGCGATACATGCCGTCGGCGGCGATGGGCTCGCCGTGCAGGTCGTTGGCCAACTCGAAACCGTAGCCCAGGTCGTCGAGCAGGCGCCATTCGAAAGCGCGCAGCAGCGGCTCCAATGGGCGGCCTTCGGCCAGGGCCAGCAAGGTGGCGGCATAGTGATCGAACACGGCGGGGTGCGGGTCTTCGGCTGGCAGCAGGCGAATCAGCAGTTCGTTGAGGTACAGGCCGCTGAACAGCGCCTCGCCATTGAGCCAGGCGGAGGTGCCGACACTTTCCATGCGGCCGACGTTTTTCAACTCGCCCTTGCCACGAAACTCCACGTCCAGCGCCACGAAAGGTCGTGCCAGGGTGCCCGCCTTGCCCCGTGCGCTGCGCAAGACGGCGCGCAGGCGGCCTTGGGGCGTGAGGAAATCCACCAGGGCGCTGGTCTCGCGGTAGGCGCGGCTGTGCAGGACGTAGGCGGGCTGGCTGGGGGGTGGGGATTGGGACATGGCAGTCTCTTCGCGGAACTTAAGAACAGCGATAAACCAATGTGGGAGCGGGCTTGCCCGCGATGCAGGCAACCCGGTTGTTCAGTTACACCGTGCTGATGCTATCGCAGGCAAGCCAGCTCCCACACAAGCCGGCTCCTACAGGGGGGGACGGTGTGTTAGAGGTCGCCGTAGCCCAGGGAGCGCAGTGCGCGTTCGTCGTCGGACCAGCCGCCTTTCACCTTCACCCACAGGTTGAGCATGATCTTGGAGTCGAACAGCAGCTCCATGTCCTTGCGCGCTTCGGTGCCGATGCGCTTGATGCGCTCGCCCTTGTCGCCAATGATGATTTTCTTCTGGCCGTCACGTTCGACGAGGATCAGCGCATGGATGTGCAAGGTCTTGCCCTGCTGCTTGAACTCTTCGATCTCGACGGTGATCTGGTACGGCAGCTCGGCACCCATCTGGCGCATGATTTTCTCGCGTACCAGTTCGGCGGCGAGGAAACGGCTGCTGCGGTCGGTGATCTGGTCTTCCGGGAAGAAGTGCTCGTTCTCCGGCAGGTGCTCGGCGATCACGCGCTCCAGTGCATCAAGGTTGTGGCCGTGCTGGGCCGAGATCGGGATGATCTGGGCGTTCGGCAGTTGTTCCTGAAGCCAGCTCAGGTGCGGCATCAGTTCGGCTTTGTCTTCGATGCGGTCGGTCTTGTTCAGCGCGACGATCAACGGGCCGGTGACGTACTGCACGCGCTCCAGGACCATCTGGTCTTCGTCGGTCCACTTGGTGCGGTCGACCACGAAGATCACCACGTCGACGTCTTTCAACGCCGCCGAAGCGGTCTTGTTCATGTAGCGGTTGAGGGCTTTCTCGCCGCCTTTGTGCATACCCGGGGTGTCGACGTAGACCGCTTGCACATTGCCTTCGGTCTTGATGCCCAGCATGTTGTGGCGGGTGGTCTGCGGCTTGCGCGAAGTGATCGCGAGCTTCTGGCCGAGGATGTGGTTGAGCAACGTGGACTTGCCCACGTTCGGGCGGCCGACGATGGCAACATAGCCACAGCGTGTTGCGGTTGAATCAGTCATGGCCATTCTCCACGCCCAGGGCAATCAGTGCTGCTGCGGCCGCTACCTGTTCGGCAATACGACGGCTCACACCCTGACCTCGGCTTTTTTCGTTCAGTAAGGTGATTTCACATTCCACGAAGAACACGCGGCAATGGGGTTCACCCTGGATATCCACCACTTCGTAGCGTGGCAGTTCGCAACCGCGGGACTGCAGGAATTCCTGCAGGCGGGTCTTGGGGTCTTTGTTGGTGTCGACCAGCGTGAGGCTTTCGATCTCGGAGGTCAGCCAGGCGGTGACGCGCTCCTTGGCCGCTTCCATGCCTGCGTCCAGATAGATCGCACCGATCAGCGCTTCGAGGGCGTCGGCCAGGATCGACTCGCGACGGAAACCGCCGCTCTTAAGCTCGCCGGAGCCCAGGCGCAGGTACTCGCCCAGGCCGAAACCACGGGCCAGCACGGCCAGGGTCTCGCCCTTCACCAGGCGCGCACGCAGGCGCGACAGCTGGCCTTCACGGGCTTGGGGGAAACGCTCGAACAGCGCTTCACCGGCGACGAAATTGAGGATGGCATCACCGAGGAATTCCAGGCGCTCGTTGTTACGCCCGGCAAAACTGCGGTGTGTGAGGGCAAGGACCATCAATTCCTGGTCCTTGAAGGTGTAGCCGAGCTGGCGCTCGAGACGACTTAGAGAAACGGTCACGGTTTATCCATATCTAGTTGGTGGCACCGGCGGCCATCGACGATTGACGCAGTGTTCAAATTCAAATCCTGGTTGGTGCTGCTTGGGGCCGGCAACAACATTGTCCCGGCCCCAGAAAAGCATTCGGCGCTGTGTTCACAGCGCCGCTTGTATTACTTGATCAGCCCGACCCGCGAGAAGTTCGGCAGGTGGCTGAGCTTGGGTTCCGGCCAGCTCATCCAGACCGCAAAGGCCTTGCCGACGATGTTCTCGTCGGGGACCATGCCCAGCAGGTCCTTGGGAATGTTGGGGTCATCCCAGTACCGGCTGTCGTTGGAGTTGTCGCGGTTGTCGCCCATCATGAAGTAGTGCCCGGCTGGCACTTTCCACTCGCCATCGGGCATCGCGCGGTAGCGGCTCATTTCCTTGCGGATTTCGTGCTCCACCGCACCGAGTTTTTCCAGGTACAGCTCGGCGCTGCCCAGGGTGTTCGGCTCGGCGCCGATCAGTTTCTCGGCAACCGACTCACCATTGACGAACAAACGCTTGTCGCTGGTGTAGCGGATCACGTCACCCGGCAGGCCCACCACACGCTTGATGTAGTTGACGTTCGGGTCGCTTGGGTAGCGGAACACCATCACATCGCCACGCTGCGGGTCACCCACCTGGATGACCTTCTTGTCGATCACCGGCAGGCGAATCCCGTAGGAGAACTTGTTCACCAGGATGAAGTCGCCCACGTCCAGGGTCGGTTTCATCGACCCCGAAGGGATCTGGAACGGCTCCACCAGGAACGAACGCAACACCAGCACGATGAACAGCACCGGGAAGAACGACTTGCCGTATTCAACCAGCAGGGGCTCTTTGTTCAGTTTTTCGATCACCACGGCATCGGGCTGGCCGACGCTGCCCTGATAGGACGCGATAGCCGCCCGCCGACGCGGGGCGAAGAACACCAGATCGAGCAACGCCAGGAGACCGCAAACGGCAACGGCGATGACCAGCAACAGCGGGAAATTTAGTGACATAGGACCTAACTATCCAACCTGAGCACCGCAAGGAAGGCTTCTTGTGGAACTTCCACGTTGCCTACTTGCTTCATGCGTTTTTTACCGGCCTTTTGCTTCTCAAGCAGCTTGCGCTTACGGCTTACGTCACCGCCGTAGCATTTGGCCAGTACGTTCTTTCTGAGTGCCTTGACGGAGGTCCGTGCAATGATCTGCCCGCCAATGGCGGCCTGGATCGCGACGTCGAACATCTGGCGCGGAATCAGTTCTTTCATCTTCTCGGTCAACTGGCGACCTTTGTAGTGCGCGTTGTCCTTGTGCACGATCAGCGCCAGGGCATCAACCTTGTCGCCGTTGATCAGCACGTCCAGCTTCACCAGATTAGCCGATTGGTAACGGTCGAAATGGTAATCCAGCGAAGCATAGCCGCGGCTGGTGGACTTGAGGCGGTCGAAGAAGTCCAGGACCACTTCGTTCATCGGCATGTCGTAGGTCACTTGCACCTGGGTACCGAGGAACAGCATGTCGCGTTGTACGCCACGCTTTTCGATACACAGGGTGATGACGTTGCCCAGGTGCTCCTGCGGAACCAGGATATTGGCCCGCACGATAGGCTCGCGCATGTCTTCGATGGCCGAGAGATCCGGGAGCTTGGACGGGTTGTCGACGTAAATCGTTTCACCGGTTTTCAGCAACAGCTCAAAAATAACCGTTGGCGCGGTGGTGATCAGGTCCAGGTCGTATTCGCGCTCGAGGCGCTCCTGGATGATTTCCATGTGCAGCATGCCCAGGAAGCCGCAGCGGAAGCCGAAGCCCAGGGCGTCGGAGCTTTCCGGGGTGTACTGCAACGACGAGTCGTTGAGGGTCAGCTTTTGCAGGGCTTCGCGGAAGTCTTCGAAGTCATCGGAGCTGACCGGGAACAAGCCGGCGTAGACCTGTGGCTGGATGCGCTTGAAGCCTGGCAGCACGTCGACGTCGGGCGTGGAGCTCAAGGTCAGGGTGTCACCCACCGGCGCACCGTGAATGTCCTTGATGCCGGCGATGATGAAGCCTACTTCACCAGCTTTCAGATCAACGGTAGCGGTGTGCTTGGGGTTGAACACACCGACGCTGTCCACCAGGTGGATCTTGCCGGTGGATTTGACCAGGATCTTGTCACCCTTCTTCACACGGCCGTGGCGCACGCGTACCAGGGAGACAACGCCCAGGTAGTTGTCGAACCAGGAGTCGATGATCAACGCTTGCAGCGGATCGTCGTAGTTGCCGGTCGGTGCCGGGATGGTCTGGACCAGGCGTTCGAGCACTTCGTCGACACCCAGGCCGGTCTTGGCGCTGCAGGTGACGGCGTCGGTGGCGTCGATGCCGATGATCTTCTCGATCTCTTCCTTGACGCGCTCGGGCTCGGCCTGTGGCAGGTCGATCTTGTTCAGCACGGGCATGACTTCCAGGCCCTGCTCGATCGCGGTGTAGCAGTTGGCAACCGATTGCGCTTCAACGCCCTGGCCGGCGTCAACCACCAGCAAGGCACCTTCACAGGCCGCCAGGGAACGGCTGACTTCGTAGGTGAAGTCGACGTGGCCCGGGGTGTCAATGAAGTTCAGCTGGTAGGTGATGCCGTCTTTGGCTTTGTAGTACAGCGTAACGCTGTGGGCCTTGATGGTGATCCCGCGCTCGCGTTCGAGGTCCATGGAATCCAGTACCTGGGCTTCCATTTCACGCTCGGCAAGGCCGCCGCACATCTGGATAAATCGATCGGCCAGCGTCGACTTGCCATGGTCAATGTGGGCGATGATGGAGAAATTGCGGATATGACTCAAATCACTCACGGATCAACACTCAAAAAGGCTGCAGGCAGATTGCCCGCTGAAAAATAGCCGGGAATTGTACCTGATGCTCTGGCCAGACGTCATCTTTGCTGACCAGAACAAAAATGCCCCGATCTCTCGAACGGGGCATTTTTTGAACATAAGCGCGGTATCAACCGGCCCGGCGCAACAGCCAGAACCCGGCCAGGGCGCAAATGGTGGTGGGCACCAGCACCGCAAACAGCGGCGAGAAACCGAACACCAGGCTCGAGGGGCCGAGCAGGTCCTGGGCAATGCGGAAGGTAAAACCTACCAGCACGCCGGTGAACACACGCTGGCCCAGGGTCACGGAGCGCAACGGCCCGAAGATGAAGGAGATAGCCATCAACACCAGCGCGGCGGTCACCACCGGCTGCAACACTTTGACCCAGAATGCCAGCCAGTAGCGGCCGTTGTTCAGGCCCTGGTCCTTCAGGTAGTGGATATAACCCCAAAGCCCGGAGATCGGCAGGCTTTCGGGGATCATCACCACCGTATTCAGAAGTTCGGGCTTGAGCGCAATATCCCACGCCTCGCTCGGCACGTTGATGACCTCAGTGCTGGCCTTGGTGCCTTGACCGATACTGCGGAAATAAGTGGTGGTGACGTCGGTCAGTTCCCACTTCTGATCACTGTACTGCGCACGTTTGGCAAAGCTGGACGACAGCATGTGACGCTCTTTGTCGAACGTGTAGCGCGTCACACCGATCAACAGGCCGCCCGGTTGCACGGCGTTGATGTGGATGAATTCATCGCCCTGGCGGTGCCACAGGCCGTGCTTGGAGCTTTGCGCATCGCCCGAACCCTGGGCCAGGGCGCGGTTGGCCTGGGCTGCTGCTTCGGAAGGCGGTGCCACGTATTCGCCGATCAGCACGCTGCACGCCATCAGCAGCAGCATGGGCTTCATCACCGCCCAGACGATGCGGCCGATGGAAACACCGGCTGCGCGCATGATGGTCAGTTCGCTGCTGCTGGCCAGGCTGCCCAGGCCGATCAGGCAACCGATCAACGCGGCCATCGGCATCATGTCGTAGAGGCGACGCGGCGCGGTGAGCGCCACGAAGCCCAGCACGTCCATGACCGTATAGGTATTGGTGACGTTGCCGACTTCATCAATGAAGGCGAACAACGAAGCCAGGCCGAGGATGATACCCAGTACCGCCAGGATGGCGATCAGTACGCTGCTACCAATGTAGCGATCTAGCTTAGCCACGAGCCAGCTCCTTCAGGCCACGACGGCTCTTCATTTTCAAACGAATAGGTTCCCAGTAGAGCAACCCCAGGCCGATCGCCAGGAAAATCCCGTGCACCCACCACAGGCCCAGGACCGGCGACAACTTGCCTTTCTCCAGGGAACCACGGGCGGAAATCAGGATGGTGAGGTAGGCCATGTACAGCAGGATCGCCGGCAACAGCTTGAGGAACCGGCCCTGGCGCGGATTGACACGCGACAGCGGCACGGCCATCAGCGTGACGATGAACACCAGCAACGGCAGGGAAATACGCCATTGCAGTTCGGCGATGGAGCGCAGTTCCTGGCTACCGAACAGCGACGAAGTCGGCAAGGCATCGCGGTCGGTTACTTCGTCACTGACGTCGGGTTTGGCAAGCATCACGCCATAGGTGTCGTACTTGATTGCACGATAGTCCGCCAGGCCAGGGCTGCCGTCGTAGCGGTAGCCATTTTCGAGGATCAGGTAACGGCTGCCGTCAGGGCGCACTTCCTGGCGGCCGGTGTCGGCCACCAGAATGGAAATGCCGCGGTCTTTCTGGTTCTGCCCCTGGTTCTTCTGGGAGATGAACACGCCGCCGAGGTTGGCGCGATCTTCCGTCATGGTTTCGGTGTAGGTCACCCGCGTGCCGTCATTGAGCGCCTGGAAACGCCCTGGTTCGAGGGTGTCGAACTCGGTCATGGCGTCCTGCTTGTTCAGCAGCAACTGGAACTGCATGGCCCCTTGTGGCGCCAGGCTCATGCTCAACCAGGCCACCACCAGCGCAACGCCGGCCGCCGGCACCATGGTCATGGCCAGCAAACGCTGCTGGCTCATCCCGGTGGCAGACAGCACGGTCATCTCGCTCTCAAGGTACAACCGGCCGTAAGCCAGCAAGATGCCGAGGAACAGGCCAAGTGGCAGGATAAGCTGCAGGAAGCCCGGCAGGCGGAAGCCCATGATCAGGAACAACGAGCCCGGATCCAGGGCGCCCGAGGCGGCCTGGGCAAGGAACTTGACGAAACGACCACTCATGGTGATGACCAGCAATACCGCACTCACGGCACTCAGGGTCAACAGGACTTCGCGGGACAGATAACGGAAGACGATCAAACCAGACACTCCAGGGTTGTCAGGCTAAGGCGGCCAAACAAGCAAGCATACCAGTCAGCCCATTCACACGGGCCGGCTAAAAAGATGGCGCATTATCCTGTGATTGGCCGCGCCTGTCACTGCGCAACCTCATGCGCGTACACAAAGCTGCCGGCAAGGGTTGTCAGGCTCCGCTGGCGAGGTTCAAACTGCGGCCTTTGTCGCTGGCGGTTTACACAGCTGCCATGCTTTAAAGCCTGCGTACAAACGCCAGGCTCTCAGACCTTTATAAGGGACCCGAAAATGGAATTGGTTGTAAAAAGCGTTAGCCCCGAAACGTTGAAAACCGCCACCCTCGTGGTCGCTGTCGGCGAAGGCCGCAAACTCGGCGTCGCCGCCAAGCAACTGGATGAACTGAGCGGCGGCGCCATCAGCGCGGTCCTCAAGCGCGGCGACCTGGCCGGCAAAGTGGGCCAGAGCCTGCTGTTGCAAAGCCTGCCCAACCTCAAGGCCGACCGCGTATTGCTGGTGGGCGTGGGCAAAGATGCAGAGCTGGGCGACCGCCCTTTCCGCAAAATCGTCAGCGGCATTCTCAACACCCTCAAAGGCCTGGGCGGCACCGATGCGGCCCTGGCGCTGGATGAAGTGGTGGTCAAAGGCCGTGACAGCTACGGCAAGACCCGCCTGCTGGCCGAAAGCCTGGTGGACGGTGGCTATATCTTCGACCAATTCAAGAGCACCAAGGCCGAACCTCGCGCCCTGAAAAAAATCACCCTGCTGACCATCAAGGCTGCCCAGGCTGAAGTCGAGCGCGCCGTGACCCACGCCACCGCCATCGCCAAGGGTATGTCGTTCACCCGTGACCTGGGTAACCTGCCGCCGAACATCTGCCACCCCACCTTCCTCGGCGAACAGGCCAAGGCACTGGGCAAAGAGTTCAAGGGCCTGAAGGTCGAAGTGCTGGACGAGAAGAAGATCAAGGAACTGGGCATGGGCTCGTTCTACGCCGTGGGCCAGGGCAGCGACCAGCCGCCACGCTTGATCGTGATGCAATACAACGGCGGCAAGAAGTCCGAGAAGCCTTACGCCCTGGTCGGCAAAGGCATCACCTTCGACACCGGCGGCATCAGCCTCAAGCCGGGCCTGGGCATGGACGAAATGAAGTACGACATGGGCGGCGCCGCCAGCGTATTCGGCACCCTGCGTGCCGTGCTGGAACTCAAGCTGCCGATCAACCTGGTGTGCATCCTGGCCTGTGCCGAGAACATGCCGAGCGGCGGCGCGACCCGTCCGGGCGACATCGTCACCACCCTGAGCGGCCAGACCGTCGAAATCCTCAACACCGACGCCGAAGGCCGTTTGGTGCTGTGCGACGCCCTGACCTACGCCGAGCGCTTCAAGCCGCAGGCCGTGATCGACATCGCCACCCTGACCGGTGCCTGCATCGTGGCCCTGGGCTCTCACACTTCGGGCCTGCTGGGTAACAGCGACGAGCTGATCGAGCAACTGCTCAGCGCCGGTAAAGCCGCCGACGACCGCGCCTGGCAGCTGCCGCTGTTCGATGAGTACCAGGAACAGCTGGACAGTCCGTTCGCCGACATCGCCAACATCGGCGGCCCGAAAGCCGGCACCATCACCGCGGCCTGCTTCCTGTCGCGCTTTGCCAAGAACTTCAACTGGGCGCACCTGGACATCGCCGGCACGGCCTGGACCAGCGGCGGCAAGGACAAGGGCGCCACTGGCCGTCCGGTTCCCCTGCTGACCCAGTACCTGCTGGATCGCGCCAAGGCCTAAGGCAAACCCTGTGTAGGAGCCGGCTTGCCGGCGATGAGGTCTTAGAGCCTTGCGGCGCTCTGAAGGACGCCATCGCCGGCAAGCCGGCTCCTACAGGGGGTTATGCGTAAGCCCAGGAAATGTAATGACCCAAGTCGACTTCTATATATTGCCCAGCGCCGACCCACTCGCGCGCCTGGACTTTGCCTGCAAACTCACCGAAAAAGCCTGGCGCATGGGCCACCGCATCTACCTGCATTGCAGCGATGCCACCCAGCGCGACGAACTGGACGCCCGCCTGTGGCGTTTCAAGGGCGAAAGTTTCGTGCCCCACGGCCCCGCCGAGTCCGAACCCGACGGCCTAGTTGTCCTGGGTTTGGGGGACAGTTGCGGCGATCACCATGACCTGTTGGTCAACCTGGACCTGAAAGTGCCGCCTTTTGCCAAGGCTTTTGCCCGTGTGGCGGAAGTGGTGGTGGAAGACCCGGCTATTCGTCAGGCCGCACGGGAGAGTTTCCGTTTCTACCGTGAACAGGGCTATCCTCTTCAAGATCACCGGCTACAACGACTTTGAGTAAACGATGGACACTCCCAACCCTATAAAAAAAGACGACCACCTGCTGGACGACCTGGAGTCGATCCGCCAGTTGCTCGGTGATGATGACTTGCAACCGCCGCTGTTGACCGAATCGGTCGAGGGCGAGGTACAGATTCCGCTGCTGTTCGACATGGTCGGCGGCAAGCCCGTGACACCCGAGCCGGTTGCTGAGGCTCCCGCTGCCGAACCTGCGCCTGCCGCGGCTGAAAAAGCGCCGGACGCCTTGCTGCTGCACTTGGACAACGAACTGCGCGCCGCCGCCCAATTGATCATGCAAGACGTGATCGACGATTTTGCCCCGCATATCGAGGCGGAGATCAAACGTCGGATGGATGCGCGGATGGAGCGGCTGCTCAGCCAATACCAGTCCTGAGATGGACATATATCTCCTGTGGGAGCTGGCTTGCCTGCGATAGCGGTGTATCAGTCACTGATGAGTTGACTGACAGATAGCTATCGTAGGCAAGCCAGCTCCCACATTGGTTTGCATCGACCTTTAGGCCGTCTTCAACTCGCCCTCCACGCCCTGCCCCGTTATACTTGCCGGCTTTCCTGAATAAATGCCAACTAGGGTCCCGCCGCGCATGGATAAGACCTACCAGCCGCACGCCATCGAAACTTCCTGGTACAACACCTGGGAATCCGAGAATTATTTCGCCCCGCAAGGCGCGGGCGATTCCTACACCATCATGATTCCGCCACCGAACGTCACTGGCAGCCTGCACATGGGCCATGGCTTCAACAATGCGATCATGGATGCGTTGATCCGTTTCCGCCGCATGCAGGGCCGCAACACCCTGTGGCAGCCGGGCACCGACCACGCCGGTATCGCCACCCAGATGCTGGTGGAACGCCAACTCGAAGCCACTGGCCAGAACCGCCACGACCTGGGCCGCGAGAAATTCCTGGAAAAAGTCTGGGAATGGAAAGACCAGTCCGGCGGCAACATCAGCCGTCAGATCCGTCGCCTGGGTTCGTCCGTCGACTGGAGCCGCGAGCGCTTCACCATGGACGACGGCCTGTCGGAAGCCGTTAAAGAAGCCTTCGTGCGCCTGCACGAAGACGGCCTGATCTACCGCGGCAAGCGCCTGGTCAACTGGGACACCAAGTTGCACACGGCAATCTCCGACCTCGAAGTTGAAAACCACGACGAGAAGGGTTTCCTGTGGAACCTCAAGTACCCGCTGGCCGACGGCGCCAAGACCGCTGAAGGCAATGATTACCTGATCGTCGCCACCACCCGTCCGGAAACCATGCTCGGCGACGCCGCCGTCGCGGTTAACCCGAACGACGAGCGCTACCAGGCGCTGATCGGCAAGTTCGTCGAACTGCCCTTGGTTGGCCGTCGAATCCCGATCATCGCGGACGACTACTGCGACCCTGAATTCGGCACCGGCTGCGTGAAAATCACCCCGGCCCACGATTTCAACGACTACGAAGTCGGCAAGCGCCACAACCTGCCACTGCTGAACATCTTCGATAAAAACGCCGCCGTATTGCCGGCCTGCCAGGTGTTCAACCTGGACGGCACGCTGAACGAAAGCATCGACGGCAAGATCCCGTCCGAATACGCCGGCCTCGACCGCTTCGAAGCGCGCAAGCAGATCGTCGCCGCCTTCGACGCTGCCGGCCTGCTGGTGAGCGTTGACGACCACGGCCTGAAAGTGCCGAAGGGCGACCGTTCCGGCACCGTGATCGAGCCGTGGCTGACCGACCAGTGGTACGTGTCCACCAAGCCGTTGGCAGAACCTGCCATCGCCGCCGTGGAAGACGGCCGTATCCAATTCGTGCCCAAGCAGTACGAAAACATGTACTTCTCGTGGATGCGTGACATCCAGGATTGGTGCATCAGCCGTCAACTGTGGTGGGGCCACCGTATTCCGGCCTGGTACGACGAGTCGGGCAAGGTCTATGTCGGCCGCGACGAAGCCGAAGTGCGTGCCAAGCACAACCTCGGTGCCGACGTAGCGCTGCAGCAGGACAATGACGTACTGGACACCTGGTTCAGCTCGGGCCTGTGGACCTTCTCCACCTTGGGCTGGCCGCAGCAGACCGAATTCCTCAAGAAATTCCACTCCACCGACGTGCTGGTCACCGGCTTCGACATCATTTTCTTCTGGGTTGCCCGGATGATCATGCTGACCATGCACCTGGTGAAGAACGAGGATGGCACCCCGCAGGTTCCGTTCAAGACCGTGTACGTGCACGGCCTGGTGCGTGATGGCCAGGGCCAGAAGATGTCCAAGTCCAAGGGCAACGTGCTGGACCCGCTGGACATCATCGACGGCATCGACCTGGAAACCCTGGTGCAAAAACGCACCTCGGGCCTGATGCAGCCGAAGCTGGCCAAGAAGATCGAGAAGCAGACCCGCGACGAGTTCGCCGACGGCATCGCCAGCTACGGCACCGACGCCCTGCGTTTCACCTTCTGCTCGCTGGCGTCCACCGGTCGCGACATCAAGTTCGACATGGGCCGCGTCGAAGGCTATCGCAACTTCTGCAACAAGATCTGGAACGCGGCGCGCTACGTGCTGGACAAAGGCGAAGACTGCGGCCAGAACGGCGAAGCCGTCGAACTGAGCCTGGCCGACCGCTGGATCATTTCGCAGCTGCAACGCACCGAAGCCGAAGTGACCCGCCAACTCGACCAGTTCCGTTTCGACCTGGCTGCACAGGCCCTGTACGAGTTCATCTGGAACCAGTATTGCGACTGGTACCTGGAACTGTCCAAGCCTGTGTTGTGGGACGAGAACGCACCGATCGAACGCCAGCGCGGCACTCGCCGCACCCTGGTGCGCGTATTGGAAGTGGCGCTGCGCCTGGCGCACCCGTTCATGCCATTCATCACCGAAGAAATCTGGCAGCGCCTGGCGCCGCTGGCCGGTATCGAAGGCAAGACCATCATGCTGCAGCCTTGGCCTGTGGCCAATGAAGCGCGCATTGATGCGGCGGCCGAAAGCGATATCGAATGGCTCAAGACCCTGATGATGGGTACGCGCAACATCCGCGCAGAGATGAACATCGGCCCGGGCAAGCCATTGGCGGTGTTCGTGAAGAACGCCAGCGCCGAGGATCAGCGTCGTCTCACCGAGAATGATGCACTGCTCAAGAAGCTGGCAAAGCTGGAGTCGATCACTGTATTGGCGGCCGATGCCGAAGCACCGCTGTCTGCCACCGCACTGGTTGGCGAGATGGAAGTGCTGGTGCCGATGGCCGGCCTGATCGACAAGGGCGCGGAACTGGCCCGTCTCGACAAGGAAATTGCACGCCTGCAAGGCGAAGTGCAACGGGTGGGCGGCAAGCTGTCCAACGCGGCATTTGTCGACAAGGCACCGGCAGAAGTGATCGAGAAGGAACGCGCCAAGCTGGCCGAGGCTGAACAGGCCCTGGGCAAGCTGGCGGAGCAACATGCGCGGATTTCCAGCCTCTAAGCTGAAATCTGTGTAAAAAAGAGACCTTCGGGTCTCTTTTTTTATGCCTTGAGAACACCCATCTCCATCTGAACACCCCCGACCAATGTGGGAGCTGGCTTGCCTGCGAAGGCATCGACGCGGTCAGGTTGATTAACCGAGTCGCCTGCATCGCCGGCAAGCCGGCTCCTACAGTTGAACGGGTTAGGCTCAGGATGTGTGACAATGCCCGCCACTTTGAGCCAACACCAGAATCATCATGACCGCCCCCAGCACGCCCAAGCCTCCACGCAAGAAGCCTAAAACCGCCGCCACGGCCAAGCCCGTCGCGCCACGCAAAGAGGCCACCCTGCACCCGCGCAACCGCCACACGGGCCGTTACGACTTCCCGGCGCTGATCAAGACCACGCCGGAACTGGCGAAATTCGTGATCATCAACCCGTATGGCAAAGAGAGCATCGACTTCGCAAGCCCCGATGCAGTGCGCGTGTTCAACCGGGCGCTGCTCAAGTCCTTCTACGGGATCCAGCACTGGGACATCCCGGCCGACTACCTGTGCCCACCGGTGCCGGGGCGTGCAGACTACGTGCATTTCCTCGCCGACCTGTTGGCCAGCAACAACGACGGCAAGATCCCGCGTGGCTCTATCGTCAAGGTGCTGGACATCGGCATGGGCGCCAACTGTGTCTACCCGCTGATTGGCTACATGGAGTACCGCTGGAACTTCCTCGGCTCGGAGGTCGACCCTATCGCAGTGGCCGCCGCCAAAGCCATCGTGCAGTCCAACGACCTGAGCAAGGTCATCCAGTTGCGTCAGCAGACCAATCCCAAGCAGATCCTGCTGGGTTTGCTGGAAACTGGCGAGGCGTTTGACCTGACCATGTGCAACCCGCCCTTCCATGCGTCCATGGAAGAGGCCACCAAGGGCAGCGAGCGTAAATGGCGCGCCCTGGGCAAGGCCGATCCCAAGCGTAAATTGCCGGTGTTGAACTTTGGTGGCCAATCGGCCGAGCTGTGGTGTGAAGGTGGCGAAGCGCGGTTTGTGACCCAGTTGATCGCTGAAAGCGCAAAAGTCGCCCATCGGGTACTGTGGTTCAGCACACTGGTCTCGAAAGCCTCCAACCTGCCCGCCATTGAAACCGCGCTGAAAAAGGCCGGTGCACTGGAAAGCCAGGTGGTGGAAATGTCCCAGGGCCAGAAACAAAGCCGTTTCGTCGCCTGGACCTTCCAGACCAAGAACGAACAGTTGATCTGGCGCCAGCGCTGGGTGCGATAAACCAAATCGCAGGCAACAAAAAACCGTGCCCGGATCGCTCCGGTGCACGGTTTTTTTTGCTGCGTCTTACTTGTTAACAGCGTCGGTCAGGCCTTTGGCCACAACCAGCTTGATAACTTTCTTGGCAGCGATTTCGATGGCAGCGCCAGTCGAAGGGTTACGGCCAGTACGGGCAGGACGCTCGGTCACTTTCAGTTTGCCAACGCCTGGCAGAGTGATTTCGCCGCCGTTTTCCAGCTGATCAGCAACAACTTGACTCAGTTGGTCCAGCAGAGCACGCACGGTAGTTTTCGGTGCGTCTACTGCTTCAGCCAGGTCAGCGATCAGTTGGTCTTTAGTAATAGCCATTGTGGTGTTCCTTCCCTATCAAATTCATATGGATTGCAGAGTGCAGTGTCAGCCGTCGAGCCTGGCCGTCGTGGCCTGGCACCCCCGGCTATAACCACGGAGATCGGGGTTATAGATGCTTGAAACGGGGATTGGTTCGACCTGACAGATGCTGAATGCACGCTTAACGCCGAGACTTGGCGTAAGACGGGGCAAAACTAGCACAGAGACGGGGAAATATCCGCTTCTACCTACCCATTTGGTCAGCTTTATCGCTCTAAACCGTGAAAAAAAGGAATATGCCCCGTCGGAGAGCGGCCAAAACGTCCTTCAACGCGTGTCTTGACCAATGGGTGCGGTACACTGGGCGACTTTTCGGGGAGGCCACCTGCTCCCCTTCAACCAGCCGAGAAGCCTATGCCGATCCGTCATTGCATCGTCCACCTGATCGACAAAAAACCCGACGGCACACCCGCAGTTCTCCATGCCCGCGACTCAGAGCTGTCTGAGTCCGCCGCCATCGAGAACATGCTTGCCGACCTCAACGAGAGCTACAACGCCAAACAAGGCAAGGCCTGGGGCTTTTTCCATGCCGAGTCCGGCGCGCACCCGTTCAGCGGCTGGTTGAAGGAGTATTTCGACGGCGGCCAGGATTTCACCACCTTCAGCCGCACGGCCGTCGAGCACCTGCAAAAGCTGATGGAGGAGTCCAACCTCTCCACCGGCGGCCACGTATTGTTCGCCCACTACCAGCAAGGCATGACCGACTACCTGGCCATCGCCCTGCTGCACCACAGCGAAGGCGTGGCGGTGACCGATGAACTGGACGTGACCCCGTCGCGCCACCTGGACCTGGGCCAACTGCACCTGGCGGCACGGATCAACGTGTCCGAGTGGCAGAACAACAAGCAGTCCAAGCAGTACATCTCGTTCATCAAGGGCAAGAACGGCAAGAAAGTCTCGGAGTACTTCCGCGACTTCATCGGCTGCCAGGAAGGCGTCGACGGCCCGGGCGAGACCCGTACCCTGCTCAAGGCCTTCAGCGACTTCGTTGAAAGCGAAGACCTGCCGGACGAATCCGCCCGCGAAAAAACCAAGGCCCTGGTGGATTACGCCAGCAGCCAGGCCAAGCTCGGCGAGCCTATGGGCCTGGAAGAACTGTCGGGTTTGATCGATGAAGATCGACCTAAGGCGTTCTATGACCATATCCGCAACAAGGACTATGGCCTGTCGCCGGAGATTCCCGCCGATAAGCGCACGCTCAACCAGTTCCGCCGCTTCACCGGCCGCGCCGAGGGGCTGTCCATCAGTTTTGAAGCACACCTGCTGGGCGACAAGATCGAGTACGACGAAGCCGCTGGCACCTTGATCATCAAGGGCCTGCCGACTCAGCTGACCGACCAGCTCAAGCGCCGTAACTGATGCTGGGCGGGGTCTTCAAGAAAGTCCTGCTGGTATTGCTCGTGGTGGTGGTGTTCGAGAACTGGGGCAAGATCGAGCGGGTGTTCAACCCGTCGCAGGTGGTTTCAGAGCCCGTGCGCGCTTCGGCGCGCGTGACACTCTATGCCACCGAGTGGTGTGGCTACTGCAAGCAGATCCGCCGCTTTCTGGACCAGAAAGGCATTCCGTACCAGGCGTTCGATATCGAGAAGGACGCCCAGGCGCGCCAGGCGTATGAGGCGCTGGGCGGCGGCGGGATTCCGTTTGTGAATGTGAACGGCACACTGATTCGCGACTACAACCCTGACGCGATCATGGCAGCACTGAAGTAACCCACACCGTATGGGAGCTGGCTTGTGTGAATGCTGGTTTGCCTGGAATCTGGCTTGTGTGGGAGCTGGCTTTTGTGGGAGCTGGCTTGCCTGCGATGCAGACACCACGGTCTGTCAGGCACACCGCGGTGACGCTATCGCCGGCAAGCCAGTTACTACAGCCTCTAACGCAGCACGATCATCCGCCCCAGCACATGGTGTTGTTCAAACCCCAATACCGCCTGCAAGGCATTCAACACCGCCTGCGGGTCTTTGCTGGGGAAGCTGCCGCTCACGCGCTTGGCGCCCATGTCGTCGTTCAGCAACAGGATGCGGCCCGGGTAATAACGGCCCAAATCCTTGACCACATCCGCCAGCGGCGCCTTGTAGTAGTTGAGCCAACCGTCGCGCCAGGCCAGGCGTGATTCGCTGTCGACCCCGTGCAGGGGTTCGGCAATGCCATCGGCGTAGGTCACTTGCTGGCCGGCCGTGAGGATTTGCTGCTGACCCGTCTTGGATGGCGTCACTCCCACCCGTCCGGACAATACCGTCACCTCGGCCCCTGCCGGCTGCAGGCGCACTTCGAACTGTGTGCCCAACACCCGCGCTTCGCCACTGCCCGCCCCCACCACAAATGACTGGCCAGTATGGGTCACACTGAAAAAGCCCGCGCCGCGACGCAGCTGGATATGCCGCTCGCCATGGCTGAAATCCACGGCAATGGCACTGTCAGCATCAAGGGTCACCTGGGATTGGTCGGCCAGGGTGACGGTTTTGATTTCGCCCGGCGCCGTTACGTAGTCCGCGCCGAAGTCATCGACCCAGCGCGACGGCTGCCAGCCGGCGCCCATGGACACCATCAACAGGAGGCAGGCGGCCATCGCCAAAGCGCCGGACCAACGTATCGCCCGCGAGCGCTTCGAGGTGTTCATCGCATTGAGGTAACCCTGCAACGCCAGCGCATCCTCATCGGCAAGCGCACGCGCCGGCACTTCACTCAACTCCCACAACACCTGCGCCTGGGAATACGCCTGCACATGCGCAGGGTCGGCACGCAGCCAGCGACTGAACGTGGCCTGGTCGCCGCTGCTGGGCTGGTCATGCAGCAGGCTCAGCCAAGCCAGTGCGGCTTGTTCCTGGGCGGGCGTGGGGGTGACGTTCACGGTGCTTTCCCTGGCGTGCGTGGGGGCGATGGTTCGCGAAGGCTGGCTTTGCAGGCTTCGAGGGCACGCATCATATGTTTTTCCACGGCACTTTGGGACACCCCCATGGCCTTGGCGATTTCGGCGTATTTGCGCCCGTGAATACGGTTGAGCAGGAAGATCTGCCGGGTGCGCTCGGGCAAGCTGCGCAGGGCGGCCTCGACATGGCGCAAGTCATTGCCGGCTTCGAGGGCGGCCTGGGGCTCCGAGCCTTGGTTGTCCTGTTGTTCCGGGAGCCAACCTTCGCTGCTGCGTACGCGGGCGCCTTCGCTACGCAAGTGGTCGATGGCGATGTTGCCCGCGCAGCGCAGCAAGTAAGTGCTGAGTTCTTCGACCTGTACCAGCGGCCGGCGCCAGAAACGCAGGAACAGGTCCTGCACCAGGTCAGCCGCCGTGGCGCGGCAACCCACACGTCGACTTACCAGCGCTTCCATCTGTGAACGCTGGGACAAAAACACCTGCAAAAAATGCGCACGTCCACCGGCCGCATCCGTGTGCGGGCTGTCTTGGGATTCCGGTGGTGTGCTGATCATCATGGAAGGCTCAGAGTAAGGCGAAGGCCGCGACCGGGCTGGCCAGCAAGCCAACCCCCGCCAGGATCAAGGCCAGCCTTGGCCGATACGGCAACAGCAACACCAACAACAGTGCGCTGAGCATCAACACCGCGCACCACTCCACCAGGCCCTGGCTCCAGCCGGTGGCGGCAACGGCCGGCCAGATGGCCACGATTAACAACAACCACCCCGCCCCACGCAAACCCAAGCGCCGGAGCGGGGACGGTTTGCTGTGCAGCAGTTCGCCATGGTGGCGGTCGGTGGCCAGGCATAGCGCGGTAAACCCGGCGTAGCACAGCAGGAGTGCGAGCAGCATTCAGTTCGCCTCCTGCTTGAGCGTCAACGAACCCGTGCGCACTGCCTTTGGCTGCGGCGCCGTGCGGTGCTGCATCTTCCAGGCGGCCCAGGTAAGGAAAAGCCCGCTGGCCAGGCACGTCAGGTCGAACCCGGCCATGGCCCAGTCGCCCTTGGCCAATGACACGCCCAGGTGTTGCGAGGTGGTCAGTGCGTTGAGCAGCGGAATCGACACGAACAACAGCGCACCGACGCTCAGTTGCTCAACCCAACCCTGGCGCCCCCGGCGCAACACGGCGTGCAGCAAGCTCAAACCCCAGGCGATGAAAAAGCTCTGAACTTCCCAATCGGAGCGTTCGGAGAGGCCGACCGGCAGCAATCGGTTAGCCCAGAAAAACGCCGCGATGGCGATCATCAGCCCCGACATGCTGGCGATGTTCAGGACTTCCACCAACCGCAACTCGAATGGCATCACACCGGTCTTGACGTGCTTGAGCTGACGTTTTCCGAGCCAGATCACCAGCCCGGTGCCGATCATCGCCGTGCCCGCCAGGCCACAGATAAAGTACAACCAGCGCAACACCGGGCCGGCGAAATGGCCCATGTGCAGGCCGTAGAAACTGCCGCTGATCGCGGCCGGCAGCGACTGCTCGCCACTGACCCGCAACAGCTCGCCGGTGGTGCCGTTGAACGACACGGTGCTGCCGAAGTCATGCACCACACGGTCGGAGCCGGCGCGGAACACATTCACCGAGGCGTTCACATCGCTCGGGTTGTTGATCGTCAACCGGCCCACATGCCCGCCCGCCCACTGCGCCCGAGCCTGTTGGTACATCGGCCCCAAGGGCAGCAATTTGCCCGGCTGGCCAAGTGCCGGTGCGTTGTTGGTGGCCGGGAATACATCATTGAAAAAAGCGCGGGTGTCGTTGCCGTAGGAGGCGGCAATGGGCGCCGGCATCACCAGGCTCATGAAAATCACCAGGCTGCTGTAGGTGATCATCAAATGAAACGGCAGCACCAGCACGCCCACCGCGTTATGCCCGTCGAGCCAGGAACGCTGGCCCTTGCGGGGGCGGAAGGTGAAGAAGTCCTTGAAGATTTTCTTGTGGGTGATGATGCCGGTGATCAAAGCGACAAACATCACCATCGCGGCAATGGTCGACAACCAGCGACCCCAGGGGTGAGGCATTTGCAGCTGGAAGTGGAAGCGGTAGAAGAACTCGCCGCCCATGCTTTCCCGCGCCTGGACCGCTTGACCGGTGACGGGGTCGAGGGTTTTCTGGATGAAGTTGCCGCGTTTGCCTGGGTCGATCTTGTCTTGCCACATCACCGACAGGCCGGGGTCACGGCTGTCTGGCAAGGTGATGAACCAGCGTGCGGCATTCGGTGCCTGTTGTTGCAGGTAGGCTTGGGCGGCGGCGAGGCTGCGCGCATCGTCCAGCGGGTGGGCCTGCACTTCGGGCTGCATCCAGTGGCTGATCTCGTCCTTGAAATAGGACAGGGTGCCGGTCAGGAAAATCGCGAACAGCAGCCAGCCGAAGATCAAGCCGGCCCAGGTGTGCAACCAGGCCATTGCCTGGCGAAAGCCCTCTTTCATGTGCGTGCCATCCAGAAACCCACGCCGGCCAGGGTCGCGAACAACGCACTCGGCACCATCACCCCCGCCCATGCACGCCACGCGGTACGGCAGGCGAAACACCAGAGCACGGCCAGCAGGTAGAACACAAATGAACTCATCATCCCGGTGATCACCGCGTCGGCGCGGGACGTTGGCAGCCAGAGCGCCAGGCAGATGCTGGCCAGGGATGCCATCAGGTAGCCGCCCACCACAGCCGCCAACACGCGCGAGGTGACGGCGAGGCGATAGGTAGCGGGCAATGAGGTTTTGCTTTTCATGCGGGAAGCGCCAGATTCATCAGCGCGCAATATTAATGATAAATATTCTCATAAGCAAAACAGAACGGATGAATCACCAGTCGCCACGGATTGCCGAACCGTATCGCGCGCCCTACAATGCGAACAATTCTTGTTCTCTAAAGCATGCCGATGCTTGTGGAGTGATTGCGTTGCAGCCGTCCAACACCGTCGAAGTCCTCTACCACGACCATCACCACTGGCTCACCGGCTGGTTGCGACGCAAGCTCGGCTGCCCGGAAAGCGCGGCCGACCTGGCCCAGGACACCTTCATCCGCGTGCTCACCGCACGGGAAACGCCGACGCTGATCGAGCCGCGCGCCTTCCTCACCACCGTCGCCAAGCGCGTGCTGTTCAACTTCTATCGCCGCCAGGACCTGGAACGCGCCTACCTCGACGCTCTGGCGCAGATGCCCGAACAGGTCGCCCCTTCAGAAGAAGACCGCGCGATCATCCTGCAAACATTGCTGGAACTGGACCAACTGCTCGATGGCCTGCCCGTGCAGGTCAAACGCGCGTTCCTGCTGGCCCAGCTCGACGGCCTGACCTACGCACAAATCGGCGCGGAACTGGGTATTTCCATTGCCACGGTCAAACGCCACCTGAATAAAGCGGCCATGCGCTGCTACTTTGCCCTATGAATTTCTCGACCCAAGTCGCCGAGCAAGCCGTGCACTGGCTGATGGAAATGCAGCAGGGCACGCTCAACTCGCGCCAGCAGGCCGCCTGGCAACAATGGCTGGACGCCCACAGCGAACACCAGCGCGCCTGGGACCACATCCAGCGCGTCAACCAGCGCCTGCGTGGCATGCCCTCGCCCCTCGCCCACGCCGCCTTGAACGCGCCGAAGTCCAGCAGCCGACGCCAGGCCCTTAAGCTGCTCTTGATCCTCGGCGCCGGTTCGGCTGCGGCCTGGAGCCTGCGCCAGCAACATATCCTGCCGCCGCTCACCGCCGACTACCGCAGCCCCGTCGGCCAGCGACGCAAGGTGCAGCTGGCGGATGGCAGCCAATTGCAACTCAACACCGGCAGCGCCGTGGATGTGCATTTCGATGGTCAGCAACGCTTGATCCGCCTGTTGGAAGGCGAAATCCTGTTGACCGCCAACACCGGCAATACGCCGCTGCGCGTGCTGACCGGCCAGGGCCTGCTCAGCAGCCAGGCCGCACGCTGGAACGTGCGCCAGCTCAACGACCACACCCAACTGGCCGTGCTCGACGGTCATGTCGACGTGATGCCCAATAGCTACAGCGGCCTGCCGCTGACAGTCGAGGCGTCCCGCCAGGTCAATTTCACCCGCAAGGGTTGGGACACCCCACGCCCCACCGACGCCAACAGCGGCGCCTGGGCCGACGGCATGTTGATGGCCGCCCATATGCGCCTGGAAGACTTCCTCACCGAACTGGGCCGCTATCGCCGTGGCCAGCTCAACTGTGACCCGCAGGTGGCCAACTTGCTGCTGTCCGGCAGCTATCCGCTGGACGACAGTGAACGCATCCTCGACCTGTTGGAAGTCAGCCTGCCCGTCAAAGTGCGGCGCTTCACCCGCTACTGGGTAACAGTGCAGGCACGGGCCTGAAATTATTTTGCAGCACCGTGAGCCGTTTTCCACACCTCGCGTGACAGAGAAGGAAAGCCACCTTGATTCTTCCTTCTCAGGACCGCACTTCATGCCCCAGCAGCCGACGCTTCTCGCCCGCACCTTGCGCCAACTCCTACTGGGCGCCAGCCTCAGTCTCACAGTGATTCCTCAGGTGATGGCGGCCGAGGCCAAGCCCTATCACATTGCGCCGGCGTCGTTGGAAGCGGCACTCAATCAATTCGGGCGTGAAGCCGGCGTACTGATTTCGTTCGGCTCCGACGTGACGGCCGGCCTGCAAAGCCGCGGGCTGTCCGGCAATTACAACGCCGCCGAAGGCCTGCAGAAACTGCTGGAAGGCACCGGCCTGCAAGCCCGCGCCGAGGGCGACAACGCCTACAGCCTGCAACCGGCAAGCGCCCCCGCCACGCTGGAACTGCAAACCTCCAACGTGGTGGGCGACTGGCTCGGCGATGCGCAGCAGACCAACGTATTTGAACACCCCGGCGCCCGTGACGTGATCCGCCGCGAAGAGTTCGAACGCCAGGGCGCCACCCAGGCCCGCGATGTGCTCAACCGCATTCCCGGCGTCAATGCCCCGGAAAACAACGGCACCGGCAGCCACGACATGGCGCTGAACTTCGGCATTCGCGGCCTCAACCCACGCCTGGCGTCGCGTTCCACGGTATTGATGGACGGTATCCCGGTGCCTTTCGCGCCGTACGGCCAGCCGCAACTTTCGTTCGCGCCGATCAGCATGGGCAACATGGACGCGGTCGACGTCGTACGCGGCGGCGGTGCCGTCCGCTATGGCCCGCAGAACGTCGGTGGCATCGTCAACTTCGTGACCCGCGCCATTCCCGATGCGCCGACCGTCAAAGGCGGCTTGCAGACTGAAACCAGCCCGTCTTCCAGCCACGACGGCTTCAAGACCACTGGCAACCTGCTCGCCGGCGGCACTGCTGATAACGGCCTGGGTGGCGCGATCCTTTACTCGGGCACCCGTGGCGGCGACTGGCGTGAAAACAGCAACACGCGCATCGATGACCTGATCCTCAAGGGCAAATACCAGCTCGACGACGCCAACAGCTTCAACGCCATGGCTCAGTACTACGAAGGCCAGGCCGATATGCCCGGCGGTTTGAACGTCAAGGACTACAAGGCCGATCCGTATCAGTCCACCCGCCCCTACGACAAATTCTGGGGCCGTCGCACCATGTTCAACGCCGGCTACCGCTACCAGGAAGACCGTCGCGAATTCACCGCCAACACCTTCTTCACCACCACACTGCGCAATGGCTACCTGGACCAGGGCACCTTCCTGTCGCTTTCGCCTCGCGAGTACTGGGTACGCGGCCTTGAAACCCGCTTTGCCCAAGGCTTTGATCTCGGCCCGAGCAGCCATGAAGTCGGCGTGGGCTACCGCTACATCAACGAAGCCGGCCATGAATTGCGCTACCGCACGCCGATCAGCGCCAACCAGCAACTGCCCAACACCAACAGCCGCAACGACCGCGACACCCGTGGCGCCACTGAAGCCAATGCGTTCTTCGTCGATGACCGCATCGACATCGGCAAGTGGACCATCACCCCGGGCGTGCGCTACGAGATGATCGAGTCCCAGCAGACCAACAACCTGACAAATGTCAAATACAAGGGCGACTACAACACCGCGCTGCCGGCGCTGAACGTGCTCTACCACCTCACCGACGACTGGAACCTCTACGCCAACACCGAAGGCTCGTTCGGCAGCGTGCAGTACAGCCAGATGCCCAACCGCGTGACCAGTGGCGAAGTGAAGCCGGAAAAAGCCCGCACCTGGGAGCTCGGCACGCGCTATGACAACGGCACCTTGCGTGCGGAAATCGGCGCGTTCCTGATCAACTTCGACAACCAGTACGACAGCAACCAGACCAACGATTCGGTGATTGCCCGCGGCGAAACCCGTCACCAGGGCATCGAGTCGAGCGTCAACTACGCCCTCGACGGGTTGAGCCCGGCGCTGGCAGGTTTTGATGTGTATGCCACCTACGCCTATGTCGATGCGACCATCCGCGAAGACGGCCCGAACAAAGGCAACCGCGTGCCCTTCTCGTCCAAGCACAAAGGCACCCTCGGCGTGGGCTACACCGAAGGCCGCTGGAAGCTCAACCTGGACAGCAGTTACCAGAGCAGCCAGTTCGCCGACAACGCCAACACCGTGGCCGAAAGTGCCGACGGCAGCACCGGGCGCATCCCGGGCTACATGCTGTTCAGCAGCCGCGCGGCGTACGACTTCGGCCCGCAGCTGTCGGATTTGAACGTGGCGGTCGGCGTGAAAAACATCTTCAACAAGCAGTACTACACCCGCTCGTTCGACGATAACAACAAGGGCAAATACGTGGGCGAACCGCGCACGGTGTACGTGCAAACCTCCATCGCGTTTTAACCACGACACCCCTACCCTGTAGGCGCTGGCTTACCAGCGATGGCGGCGCATCAATCGATAGATTTGTTGGCTGACATACCGCTATCGCAGGCAAGCCAGCTCCCACAGGGGCTTGTGCAGCGACGAAAATCCACTGTGGGAGCTGGCTTGCCTGCGATAGCGGTGTATCAGCAGCCGCTGTATCAACTGGCTCACCGACATCGCTGCGGTGCGACGATTCGACAAGCCAGCTCCTGTTGTCGGAAAGGGTTTAACTGCCCGCCAGGCAGCTTGGCGTGCCCGCCACCAGCGCATCGATTGCGCAGCGCGTCTTGGCCGGCATGTGCGGTGCCGTCGGCCAGATCACATGGATCGGTGAAGGCTGCTCCCGGTAGCCCGGCAAGACCGGCTCCAACTGCCCGCGCAAGACGTAATGCGCAATCAGCCAACTCGGCAACCAGGCCAGACCAACGCCCGCAATCGCGGCATCGGCCACGGCCTGGAGGTCGTCCAACACCAAGGGGGACGCCACACGCGAGCGATACGCCGTATTGCTGCGGTAAGCGATACCCCGATGGCCTGCGAGGTCATCAATCCCTTCAATACGTCCCTTGCGCTGCAGATACGCCGGTGACGCCGCCAGGCCCACAGCCTGTTCGCCCAGGCGGCGAGCGCTCAACCGATCCGTATCCGGCAATGGGCCGATGCGCACGGCAATGTCGAAGCCCTCCTGCGCCAAGTCGATCATACGGTCCGAGAAGCAAATCTCGACCTCCAGCTCCGGGTATCGATCCATCAACCCCCACAGCGCCGGCGCCGCATAGTGATGACCGAAGGCCAGCGGCACACTCGCCCGCAAGCGCCCGCGTGGCTGCTGCCGACCACTCTCCAACACCGACTCGGCCGCCTCCAACTCAGCCAGTGCGCGCAAACAATGTTCGTAGTACGCCTGCCCGTCTTCTGTCAGGCGTTGGCGCCGTGTCGAGCGTTGCAACAGACAGGTGCCCAAGCGTGCCTCCAGCCGCGCCAGGCCCTTGCCCACCGCAGAGCGCGTGAGGTTCAGGCGTTCGGCGGCTTGCGTCAGGTTGCCGCTTTCCACGATCTGCAAAAAGAGTTCGACGCCATCGAAACGCGGAGTGGTCATGGTGCAATTGTCGCCTTCAGATCCCTTATCAACAGAAAACTTATCACGAATAAAGAACCAAATTCCCCTGAAAATAACCGGGTCCCCCATCTTTAGGAGAATCCCATGCCACCCGCCGCCACGTTATCGGCCGTCAGCACACCCCATGCGGCCAGGAACGCGCTCGCCCTCACCGCCGTTTGCCTTGTCGCCCTGATGTTCGGCCTGGAAATTTCCAGCGTGCCCGTCATCCTGCCCACCCTGGAACAGCAACTGGGCACAGGTTTTCAGGACGCCCAATGGATCATGAACGCCTACACGTTGGCCTGTACCAGCGTACTGATGGCCGCCGGCACCCTGGCCGACCGCTTTGGCCGCCGGCGCATGCTGGTGCTGTGCTTGTGGGTGTTTGGTCTGGCCTCGTTGGCCTGCGGCCTGGCCGACAGCACACCCACATTGATCACTGCGCGTTTCGTGCAGGGTGTAGGGGCTGGCGCGATGATGATCTGCCAGTTCGCGATTCTTTCGCACCTGTTCCGCGAGCCTGGGGCGCGAGCCCGGGCCTTCGCGATATGGGGCGTGATCGCAGGCATCGGCCTGGGTTTCGGGCCGATGGTGGGTGCGTTGATCCTGGCCGTGGCCGACTGGCGCTGGGTGTTCCTGGTGCATGTGCCACTGACCTTGCTCACCCTGGTGCTGCTGCGCATCAGCGTGCAGGAATCCCGCGACCCGGCCGGCCATCGCCTCGACATCGCCGGCATGCTCACCTTGACGTTGTCGGTGTTCGCGCTGGTGTACTTCATCACCCAAGGCACCGAACACGGCTTTGCCACCCCGACCATGCTCGGCTGGGCCAGCCTGTCGTTGGTCGGACTGTTGCTGTTCCTCATCATTGAACGACGCAGCGCGCACCCGATGTTCGATTTTTCGGTGTTTCGTATCCAGCGTTTCAACGGCGCACTGATGGGCTCGATCGGCATGAACTTCAGTTTCTGGCCGTTCATGATCTACCTGCCGCTCTACTTCCAGGCCGGCCTGGGCTACGACACCATGACCACTGGCGGCGCCCTGCTCGCCTACACCCTGCCGACCTTGTTGGTGCCGCCGCTGGCCGAACGCCTGGCCTTGCGCCATGGCGCCGAACGTATCATCCCGCTGGGCCTTGGCCTGATGGGCGCGGGGTTCATCGCCATGGCCGTGATCAACCGTGCAGAGCAGCCGAGTACCGCACTGGTGCTGTGCAGTTGCGTACTCGCCGGCATCGGTTTGGCGCTGACCAACTCACCGACCACCAACACCACCACCGGCTCGGTTTCGGCTGACCGTGCGGGCATGGCGTCGGGCATCGACCTCAGTGCGCGGCTGATCACGCTGGCACTGAACATCGCATTGATGGGCCTGGTGTTGCTGCTCGGGATCAGCCATCAACTGGCCAGCTTGCTCCCCTCAACCACGGCCATGGACTGGCCTGCCATCAGCCAGCACATTGCCGCTGGCAAGCTGGACGTGCCGGGGCTGACGACCACAGATGCCCAGGCAGCCCTGCGCCACGGCGCCGGTTGGGCCATGCTCTTTGCGGGCATTGGCGCGGGCGTGCTGGCGCTGTTGAGTCGCTCTTTTTTCCGTAGCCGCGCACAGCCTTATTGAGATGTCGCCCGTGCCGCCGCCTTCGCAGCCTCGCTAAAGCTCGACAACTCCTACAGGAGATGTGTGCAGCGACGAAGATCCCCTGTAGGAGCTGGCTTGCCAGCGATGGCGGCGGCACAGTCGATTGATATGTCGCCTGTACCGCCGCTTTCGCAGCTTCGCTAGGCTCTCAAAACGAAAACGGGCCTGCAAATGCAGGCCCGTCTTTAGTGGCGATGAAGGAACTGTCAGTGATCAGCCGTTGAACACGGCACGTTCTTTTTCCAGAAACTCCTGTTCAAGCTCGTCTTCATTCACTTTGGTGGTAGGCTGGCTTTTCCCGGCAGCGCGTGGCTTGCCTTGCAGTTTGCCGAACAGATGTTCCAACGCATGCTCCAGCTTGATGGCGGCACCGTCGATGGCCTGTTCCAGCGTGTCGGCCTTGTCGCAGACCGAGACCGGTTGATGGCCCTTTGGCCGTGCTTCCAGTCGGCAACTCAAATCATGGGGGCCTGGCTTGTCGCCGTTCTCATCGCGCAGGTAAACCTCAACGCGGGTCAGGTGTTCTTCATAACGTTCGAGCGTGCTCTCAATGGTAGTACGTACCCACTCCTCCAGTCGGATGCTGCTTTCAATATGGTTATCGCTATTGACTTGGATTTGCATAGTTCTTCCCTTATTTCAGCTAGCTCGCGGGAGGTCACAACTGCAACACCGGTGTGGTGTAACCATGACCTCTTGATTACACAATTGAGCAGTCAGAGAACTAATTCAACCCCTTTGCAAAGATAAATCCCACATTACAAATTAAGTCTGACGACGAGCAAAAACGCTGTTAGGGTGGGGAGTTGGTTACATCTTCTTACGCCTGAACAACCTCACAATTGCCCCTCACCCAAGGGGTGCAATCCGCGAAAAATCCCCGCTTCTTCCACCAGCCAATCATGCACCGCCCGTACGCCCGGGTGGCTTAGTGCGCCTGGCGCATACAGCAGTACATAACGTTTGTGATTGGGCACCGCCAATCCGAAGGGCACGATCAAGGTGCCACGCTCCAGCTCATCATTGAGCAAGGTACGCCGCGCAATGGCTACGCCCATGCCGGCGATGGCAGCCTCGATCGTCAGGTGGTTGCGGTTGAAGGTATGCCCGCGTCGAACATCGGCTTCGTGATAGCCGATGGCATTCAGGTAAAACTCCCACTCCGCGTACTCATAACTCCCACGCCACGCGGTGATGTCGTGCAACAACGGGAAATGCACCAGATCAGCCGGGCCGTGCAACGGCGGACGTCCACGCAACAGGCTCGGGGCGCACACCGGAAAAATCTGCTCGTCCAACAGGGCTGTGGATAACAGGCCGGGGTAGCTGCCGTCGTTCAAGTCAATCGCCAAATCGAAGTCACCTTCGTGCAGGGCGATGCTGCTGTCTTCCGCGACCATGCGCAGTTGGATGTCCGGGAAACGCTGCTGAAGCCGTGGCAGACGCGGGGTCAGCCATTTACCGAGAAACGACGGAATCGAGCGCAAGCGCAAGGTGCCGCTGATCATCCCCGCGTCCAGCCGCTGCAACTCCGCATCGATGCTGCCGTAGGCCTCCCCCACCGTCGTCGCGAGCCGCTGCCCCTCGGCGCTCAGCTCCACACCACGCGCCCGCCGATGAAACAGACGAAACCCCAGGCGCTCCTCCAACTGGCGAATTTGTTGGCTCACCGCCCCCGGCGTGATGTGCAGTTCTTCGGCGCAACGGGTGAACGACAAATGCCGCGCTGCGCAGGAAAACACGTGCAACCAGACGTAGGTCTGACCATGTAGGGGGCGAGTCATAGAGTTTAGTCCTGCTAAAGGGTGTCTTAGGATAATTCGTTGGTCAGTGCCGATCCAGAGGCTCAGTATCGCGCCAATTCCGCTCGTCCTACAAAACATGGCAGCGATTCCTACTCCATTGCTTGTAAGGCTTTAGCATGGCTATCAGTGTTTTCGATCTATTCAAGGTGGGCATCGGCCCGTCCAGCTCCCATACCGTCGGCCCCATGCGGGCGGCCGCGACCTTTGCCCAAGCCCTGAAAGACCAACACTTGCTGAGCGACACGCGGCGTGTCGAAGTACGCCTGTACGGCTCGTTGTCGGCCACCGGTGTCGGCCACGCTACCGACCGCGCCTGCGTGATGGGGCTGATGGGCGAATGGCCAGACACGGTTGACCCAACCTCCATCAACGCGCGCATCCAGCAATTGCGCGAGTCCGGCCGCCTGCTACTCGCTGGCACCCAGGACATTGCCTTCAACTGGCAACACGACCTCCTGCTGCTCGACGAAAGCCTGCCCTACCACCCCAACGCCATGTCCCTGCACGCCTATGGCGACAACGGCGTGTTGAGCGAACAAACCTACTACTCGGTGGGCGGTGGTTTCATCATCGAAGCTGCCGAGGCAGAGTCGGGTGTTGCGCCGACCAGCGAAGTGGAATTGCCCTACGACTTCTCCAGCGCCGTTGAACTGCTGGCCTTGTGCAACACGCACGGCCTGCGGGTTTCCGAGCTGATGATGGCCAACGAACGTGCCTGGCGCAGCGACGAGGAAATCCGCAGCGGCCTGCTGCATATCTGGTCGGTGATGCGCGAATGCGTGGAACAGGGTCTGCGCGATGAAGGCATCTTGCCGGGCGGCCTGGACGTGCCCCGTCGTGCCGCGAAATTGCACCGCAACCTGTTGGAAATCGGCAAGCCGAATGTCATCACGTCGACCTTGTCGGCGATGGAGTGGGTCAACCTGTTTGCCCTGGCCGTCAACGAAGAAAACGCGGCGGGTGGGCGTATGGTCACGGCACCGACCAACGGCGCGGCGGGCATCATCCCCGCCGTCCTGCACTACTACATGAAGTTCAACCCCGAAGCCTGCGACGACGACGTGGTCAATTTCTTCCTGGCCGCTGCCGCCGTCGGCATTCTCTGCAAGAAAAACGCCTCGATCTCCGGCGCCGAAGTCGGCTGCCAGGGCGAAGTCGGTTCGGCTTGCGCCATGGCCGCTGCTGGCCTGGCCGATGTGCTCGGTGCGACGCCCGAGCAACTGGAAAACGCCGCCGAAATCGGCCTGGAACACAACCTCGGCCTGACCTGCGATCCGGTCGGTGGCCTGGTGCAAGTGCCGTGCATCGAGCGCAATGCCATCGCCGCCGTCAAGGCGATCAACGCGACGCAAATGGCCCTGCGCGGTGATGGCAAACACTTCATTTCCCTCGACCGGGTGATCCGCACCATGCGCGATACCGGCGCCGACATGCATGACAAATACAAAGAAACTTCACGGGGCGGCCTGGCCGTGAACTGGGTGGAATGCTGAGGAGCATTTCCTGACCGTCCCAACGTGAGCCCGCGCAAAAATAATAACGAGGCAATAACGATGACCGATGTACGTACACCTGCTGGCGCTACACCTTCAAAAGCAAGTCCCGCTCTAGAAAACACCGTGACCACCGGCTGGACCAAACACGACACCACCTGGATGCTCGGCCTGTATGGCACCGCCATCGGCGCGGGCACCTTGTTCCTGCCGATCAATGCCGGCGTCGGTGGCTTCTGGCCGCTAATCGTACTGGCACTGCTGGCCTTCCCGATGACCTTCTTCGCCCACCGTGGGCTGACGCGCTTTGTGTTGTCGGGCAAATCCGGCGACATCACCGAAGTGGTGGAGGAACACTTCGGCGTGGGCGCAGGCAAGTTGATCACCCTGCTGTATTTCTTCGCGATTTTCCCGATCCTGCTGGTGTACAGCGTCGCGCTGACCAACACCCTCGGCAGCTTCATGGAACACCAACTGCACATGGCTCCGCCGCCACGGGCGATCCTGTCGCTGGTGCTGATCCTCGGCCTGATGGCGATTGTGCGTTGCGGCCAGGGCGTGATCGTCAAGGCCATGAGCGTGCTGGTGTACCCGTTCGTCGCCGCCCTGCTGTTGTTGGCATTCAGCCTGATCCCCAACTGGAACGGCGCGTTCTTCGCCTCTGCCGGTGATGGCATGCCGATGCCGCTGTTCCTCAAGACCCTGTGGCTGGCGATCCCGGTGATGGTGTTTTCCTTCAACCATTCGCCGATCATCTCGGCCTTCGCCGTCGACCAGAAACGCGTGTACGGCGCGCAGGCCGAGCGCAAGAGCAGCGGCATCCTGGCCACGGCCCACGGCATGATGGTGTTGACCGTGATGTTCTTCTGCTTCAGCTGCGTGCTGGCGCTGTCGCCCGCCGACCTGGCAGCGGCCAAGGCCCAGAACATTTCGATCCTGTCGTACTTGGCCAACCACTTCCAGACCCCAGTGATCGCCTACGCCGCACCGCTGATCGCGCTGGTGGCCATTACCAAATCCTTCCTCGGCCACTACATCGGCGCCAGCGAAGGCTTCCAGGGCTTGATCGTCAAATCCCTGCGCAGCCGTAACCGTTCGCTGTCGGCCAAATGGCTGGAACGCAGCACCGCCCTGTTCATGGTGCTGACCTGCTGGGCTGTGGCGACTTTCAACCCGAGCATCCTGGGCATGATCGAAACCATGGGTGGGCCGATCATCGCGTGCCTGCTGTTCCTGATGCCGATGTACGCGATCCGTCGCGTGCCATCTCTGCGCCAGTACTCGGGCCAGGTGTCGAATGTGTTTGTGGTGGTGATCGGCTTGATTGCGCTGTCTGCGATCGTTTTCTCGGTACTGCCCTGAAATAGCCCATAACGCAGCTCCCCTGTAGGAGCTGGCTTGCCAGCGATAGCGATCGTTCATCGAAACAATTGTTGACTGATTCGCCGCCATCGCGGGCAAGCCCGCTCCCACAAGGGGTATTCATTGCCTGACAGGGTGCTGTACGGCACGGCCTTTGCTGTACAGCTCTTGAGGACAACGGACCTTGTGGAAACCTCAGCGACGGAGTGGCCAGTGGTCAGGAAACGCGAACTAATCCCGACACCGGTCGTCAATGACTGCATGTTCTTATCAGGCGGTAACGCACCATGGACAATCCTTTTCAGATCATCACAGACACCTTCACCCCCAACTACCGTGTCAACCTGAGTATCCAACGGCTGGATGGCAGCATCATGCTCACCCTCTCGAACGAGTCGGGCGTGGTGGCCAAGCGCATGATCAGCGCCGAACAACGCAACGACCCGCAACGGCTCAAACGCCTGGTGCAAAGCATTCAATTCGGCATCGCCATCGAGCAGGGCCACAGTGCCATGGAGATCCTGGCGGTGATGACTGACGGCGATCACCAGCGCTTGCAGCGACCGCCTACGAACACCCTGCCCTTCAGCGTCGGGCTTTAAAGCTCGCCCTTCTCGGTTTCCAGGCTCGCCTCGCCCTTGCGGCGCGGGCCTTCGACCTTCACCGACGGGAACGCCGACGAGGCGTAGCGCACCACCAGGATCGAGAACGCCAACAGCAGAATCCCGCCGCACAGGTAGATGATGCCAATGTCTGGCGGGTTGTGGTGGGACACGTTGGAGATCAGCAGGCGCGTCAGCGCGGTGATCGCCACGTAGATCAGAAAGCGCACCGGCATGTGGTTGGTCTTGAAGTAAATCCCGACCATTGCGCCCAGTTCCAGGTAGATGAACAGCAACAAGATGTCATCGATCTTGATGTGCCCGTTCTCCAGCATCCCCAAAAACTCCATCACCGCCGCCCAGGCCGTCACCGCACCAATGGCGAACAGCGCCAGGTAATGGAACGACTCGACAAACAGATTGCCCAGGGACTCGGCCAGTTCATGCACGTTCTGGCGCAGCTTTTCGGCCCAGTTGATTTTCACGATGATGCTTCCTTAGGTCGACTCGACCGGATAATGCGGGTTGGACGTGACGGTTGTTCTGCATGCAGAAAAAAGGCCAGAGGCCGATATAAGATGGTGGCGGGGTGACATGAGGCACGGCAAACCTGTATTTACGGGCTACATTAAAAAACTGCTACCCAAACCCCACGGTTTGGCTTACCCTTTTCACTGTATATGAATACAGTAGTCGCAAAAGACAACTATCGTGAAGGCATGTGAGGTGGTGAATGGCCGTCGAAGTGGTATACCGCAGCAGCCGAGATCTGGAGCGTTTGTTCATGGATAAAGCCGAAGCTGACCGTCATGACAAGATGCTTGAACTCGCTGAGTTGCTGGCAGAAGTGTTGCAAAAAGCCGTGCCGTCCCTGAGCGAGCAGCAGGTAGAAGAAGCCGGGATCTACATGGCGAAGAACCGCGATGTCTTTGCCAAGGCGTTCAAGAGCCAGCCGGACGCGTTGTCCGAGTTGCTGAACGCACCGGCAGAATAAAGCCCGAATTGAACAGGCCCTGAGTCACTGACTCAGGGCCTTTTTAATGCCTGGCTTATTTGTACAGCAGGCGCTCGGCCAATTCGTCCGCCACCCGTGCGGGGGAGCGCTTTTCGGCTTGGGCGTGGGCAAAGATCTCGGTCAGGCGTGCGCCGATGTTCGAGAGGTGTGCGGTGATATCCGCCAGCTCTGCGCCACCGTGCTTGAGCGCGACGTAGATCAGCCCACCCGAGTTGATCACATAGTCGGGGGCGTAGAGGATGCCGCGCCCTTCCAACTGGTCGGCGATGTCGAGGTTGGTCAACTGCGCACTGGCGGAACCGGCCACGGCGGCACAACGCAACTGGCCGACGCTGTGGCGATTGAACACCGCACCAACGCCGCAGGGCGCGAGGATGTCGCAGGGCGTGCTGAGCAAGGCGTCGTTGGCGATGGGGTGGGCGCCGAGTTGCTCCATGGCCAGTTGCACCTTGCCATGGTCGATGTCGCTGACCAGCAATTCAGCGCCGGCCGCATGCAGCTGTTCGGCCAGGGCGAACCCGACATTGCCCAGGCCCTGGACCGCCACGCGCAAGCCTTCCAGGTTGTCGCTGCCCAGGCGGGCCATGGCGGTGGTGCGGATGCCGGTGAACACGCCCATGGCGGCATGGGGCGATGGGTCGCCGGCGGCGGTGGTGCTGGTGACGAAACGGGTGTGCTGGGCGATGCAGTCCATGTCGGCCACCGAGGTACCGCTGTCGATGGCCGTGATGAAGCGGCCGTCGAGTTTTTCGATGCAGCGGCCGAAGGCTTCGAACAAGGCCGCGCGGCTTTCCACATGCACGGGGCGGATGATCACCGCCGTGCCACCGCCCACCGGCAAACCGGCCAGGGCGGCTTTGTAGCTCATGCCTTGGGCCAGGCGCGCAGCATCGGCCACGGCACTTTGATCGTCGGGGTAAGCAAGGTAGCGACAACCGCCCAACGCTGGGCCCAGGCGGCTGTTGTGGATGGCTATGACCGCCTTCAGCCCGGTGACCGGGTCGACACTCAGGTGCAGCGATTCAAGGCGGGTGCTGTGCATGAGCGCAAACATCAATGAGCTCCCGAATCACTTCTGGTAGAGGCCCAAGTATAGGCTTACGGTAAAAAACTGCCGAAGTGCGCTGGAATAAGCCGCCCGGTTTTGCAGGCCTTGTGACATAAGACCGTGGGATATTTCCCCAATGTGCTGGACGAAAATTCTCAGCAAGGCTAAAACGGGGGCATCTGCCGGAGAACGCAATGAATCCCCGCACAGCCTTTTTTGCCTGTCTGGAACGTTCACCCCCTGCGCTGTTCGAAGCTGCGCTGTGGATTGCGGCCGAGCACGATCCGGCGGTGCAGCCGCAGGTGATCCTGCAAGACTTCACCCTGTTGCAACAACAGGTCAGCGTCGGCTTGCCCATGCTGCCCGCCGACGAACTGGGCCAGCCACTGCTGCGGCGCATGAATGACCTGGGGTTTGCCCAGGACGACTTCACCCCCTTGCGCCCCGCCGCCGCCTTGCTGGACAAGGTGCTGCAGCGCAAACGCGGGCAGCCGCTGGCCATGGGGTTGATCGCGATGGAATTGGCGCGACGCCTGAACATTCCGATGGTCGGGGTGAATTTTCCCGGCCACTTCCTGCTGCGGGTGCCGGGCGCCGACCACTTGCTGGACCCCTGTGGCGGCCGGCGCTTGTACCCCAACGATTGCCGCGAGCTGCTGCACCGCCAGTACGGGCCGAACCTCAAGTTGCAGTCCGAGCACCTGCACACCGCCGAACCCCGTTCGATCCTGCAACGGCTGTCCCGCAACCTGCGCCAGTTGCACCTTTCCAATGATGAGCCGCTGGACGCCCTGATCGACGCCGAACGCGTGCTGGAACTCGGCAACGCCAGCGCCGCCGACTACCTGGCCCGCGCCAGCCTGTACCAGCGCCTGGATTGCCCGAGTGCCGAGCGCTTTGATCTGGAGCATGCGTTGCTGCTCAGCGAAGACCCGATCCAGCGCCTGCGCCTGACCGAACGGCTGGGTCACTTGCCACCCAACGCCGTGGTGCATTAGCACCCGGCCTTGTAGGAACTGGCTTGCCGGCGATGGCGGTGGGACAGTCGGAAAAGCCGTTACTGACAGTCCGCTATCGCCGGCAAGCCGGCTCCTACAAATGAGCGGTGGTGAATCAGTGATTGGTCGGGGATTTGAGAATATCGCTGTGTAGCGGGCTAGTAGGCACAGCCGCCACAGGCGAACGCACCTGGATGATCAACAGCGCCGCAATCACTGCCGGAATAGCGCAGAAGAAGAAAATCTGCTCCACCGGAATGTGCATCGCCAGCAACAAGCTGCCAAACAACGGCCCCAGGATCGAACCAAACCGCCCTACCCCCAGTGCCCAACCCGTGCCCGTTGCGCGAACATGCGCCGGGTAGAAGTTACTGGCGAAGGCATTCAAAGTCAGTTGCCCACCGATGATGCAGAACCCGGCGGCGAACACGCAGGCCACCAGATAACGCGGGTTATCGTGGTTAAGGCCCAGCAAAACCGTGCACACCGCGGCTGCCGCCAAAACACCGGACAGCAGGCGCACCTTGCTTTTCAAGCGGTCGGCGAACCAGGCCATGCCGATGGCGCCCAAGGTGCCGGCAAACAGGAACATCGACGTCACCAGGTTGGCTTCCTTCAACGCCAAGCCGCTTTCCAGCAACAGCGACGGCAGCCAACTGATCATGAAATACAGCAGGATCAGGCTGACAAAAAACGTCGCCCAGATCAGCACGGTCGGGCGCGCATAACCGTGGCGGAACAGCTCCACGACCGTCAGCTTGCTGACTTGTTCTTGCAGGTTATCGGCAGCACTCGCCAGCGGCGGCTGCCAGCCCGGCAACAGGCGCGCCGTGACCTTTTGCAGGCGCGCATAAGGCGGCGCGTCACGCAGCAAACGTGGCAAGGATTCGGGCAACAGCCACACCAGGAAAGGGAACAGCAACAACGGCGTCACGCCACCCGCCAGGAACACCGCCTGCCACCCGTAGCCTTCGATAAACCCGGCCGCCACGAACCCACCCGCCGCGCCACCAAACGAAAAGCCGCACGCTGCCAACGTCACCATCAGGGTGCGCAGGCGCGGCGGGGAATATTCCGACATCAACGCCATGGCGCTGGGCATCGCGCCGCCCATGCCAATGCCGCAGATAAACCGCGCCACCATCAGGGTGGTCAGTGAGTTGGCGAACACCATCAACACCGTGAGGGTGGCGTAGATCATCACGCAGCCCAGCAGGATGCGCCGCACGCCAAACCGGTCGGCCAGGGGCGTCACCAGCAATGAGCCCAAGGTGAGCCCCAACAGGTTGGCGCTGAACACCGGGCCGAACGCAGCTTTTTCCAGGCCCCAATCCTTGGCCAGCGCAGGCACCACATAACCCAGCACCTGGGCATCGTAGCCATCGGTCACCAGCAGCAAGGCCAGCAACAAGAGAATCAACCACTGGTAGCGCGACACCGGACGGGCGTCGAGTGCCGCACGAAAGCTGGCAATCTGAGAGTGCATCGCAAGGTACCTATTATTTTATTTTTATGGCCACGCGCAACCTTGTAGGAGCCGGCTTGCCGGCGATAGCGGTCGACCTGACACACCGCCATCGCCAGCCAACCGGGCCCCACAGGGTCAGGGGGTATCAGGCTGGTTGGCGGGGTGCGCCTGGATAAAGGCCGGATGCTGCGCCGCCAACGCCGCCACGCGACCGATGCGTGGGTACGCCGTCAACGGCACCTTGAAGCGTTCAGCCGCGTACAGCTGGGGAATCAGAAACGCGTCAGCCATCCCCGGCTGTTCCCCGAAGCAAAAGCCTCGGTCGCCAATCAATTGCTCCACCGCGCCCAGCCCCTGGCTGATCCAATGGCCGATCCATTCCAGCAACTGCGCTTCGTCATGCCCCCACTGGCGTAGCAGGTTCTGGGTGCTGGAGTTGTGCAGCGGGTGGATATCACAGCCGATGATCGACGCCACCGCACGCTCATGGGCGCGGGTCGCCAGGTCCTCTGACAGCAGCGGCGCCTGTGGATAACGTTCGTCCAGGTATTCGATGATCGCGGGCGACTGAATCAACAGTTCGCCCTCGTCGGTGCGCAAGGCCGGCACACGGCCTTGGGGGTTAATCGCCAGGTACTCCGGCTGGCGGTTGGCGCCACCCGGTGGCACCAGCAGGTTGACCGGTATCGCGGTGAAATCCAGGCCCTTGAGGGCCAGCGCGATGCGCACCCGGTACGACGAGGTGGAACGGTAGTAGGTGTAGAGTTCCATCGCCCTGCCCTCTTAGCGCGCTGCGATCACGGTGCCCCGGCATTCGCCGAAGCCGATGGAGGCAAACCCTTCGCGGCGGCAACGGGCGCGCAGGATGATTTCGTCGCCGTCCTCAAGGAACTTGCGCACTTCGCCGGACGGCAGCTCGACGGCTTTCTTGCCGCCTTCGGTCATCTCCAACAGGCTGCCGAACTGGCCCGCTTCCGGCCCGGACAAGGTGCCCGAACCAAACAGGTCGCCGGCCTGCAACTGGCAACCGTTGACGCTGTGGTGGGCCACCAACTGCGCGACGGTCCAGTACATATGCAGGCTGTTGCTCAGGGCCAGGCGATGCTCGGGCAGGTTCTGCTCGCGCATGGCGGCGGTGGTCAGCAGCACTTCGAGTTCGATGTCCAGTGCGCCCGCGGCCTGGTCACGCTTGTCCAGCAAGTACGACAGTGGTTGTGGGTCGCCTTCAGGGCGCGCCGGTTGTGCTTTGCGGAACGGTTCCAGGGCTTCGGCGGTGACGACCCATGGGGAAATCGTGGTGATAAAGCTCTTCGACAGGAACGGCCCCAGCGGTTGGTATTCCCAGGCCTGGATGTCCCGCGCCGACCAGTCATTGAGCAGGCAGAAACCGGCGATGTGCTCGGCGGCATCGCCAATGGCAATCGAATCGCCCATGTCGTTGCCCTGGCCGATCCAGATGCCCAGTTCCAACTCGTAGTCCAGGCGTGCACACGGGCCAAAGGTCGGCTCGGCCTGACCGGCCGGCAAGGTCTGGCCTTTGGGACGGCGCACGTCGACACCCGAAGGGCGGATGGTCGAGGCACGGCCGTGGTAGCCAATCGGAACGTATTTGTAGTTGGGCAGCAGGGGGTTGTCGGGACGGAACAGTTTGCCGACGTTCTGCGCGTGTTCGATGCCGACGTAAAAGTCGGTGTAGTCGTTGATGCGCGCCGGAACGTGCATCTGGCAGTCGGCGGCACGGTGAAGCACCTGGGCCTCGCGGGTTTGCAGCTTGCTGCCTTCGGCGAGCAGTTCCAGTAGACGTTCGCGCAAGGCCACGCGCGGGCCACGACCCAGTTCGAAAAACGCATTCAACTGGCCGCTGGCCGTTGCTTCGACGGCACGACGGGCATCACCCTCGAATTCGTCGATGGCTGCCTGCAAGTCGAGGATCGAATCGCCAATCGCCACGCCAGCGCGCGGCGCCGAACCGTTGATGCTGAACACCCCCAGCGGCAGGTTTTGCAGGGGGAAGTCGGTGTGACCGTTGGCGGAGGCCACCCAGCTGCGGGTAAGTGTGGGCTGAGTCATGGGTTATCTCCGGTTCGGGTTGAAGGTGGCGGGCAGCGAAGCCCAGCACGCGTCGTAAGAGTTTTGTAGTTGCAGGCATTCCAGGGCGAACTGTGTAGGGCGCAGCACTTGGCTGGTCTCGAACATGAAGGCCATGGTGTTATCGATCTTGTGCGGCGCCAACTCGACGTTGATGGCCTTGGTGCAGGTCTCGCCGTCCGGGCCGTGGGCGCTCATGCAGCTGTGCAGCGACGCACCGCCCGGCAGGAAACCTTCGGCCTTGGCGTCGTAGGCGCCCTGGATCAGGCCCATGTATTCGTTCATCAGGTTGCGGTGGAACCACGGCGGACGGAAGGTGTTCTCGGCCACCATCCAGCGCGGCGGGAAGATCACGAAGTCGAGGTTGGCCAGGCCGTGCACGCTGGTGGGCGAGGTCAACACGGTGAAGATCGACGGGTCCGGGTGATCGAAACTCACCGTGCCAATCGTGTTGAAGCGGCGCAGGTCGTATTTGTACGGCACGTTATTGCCGTGCCAGGCGACGACGTTGAGCGGCGAATGGTCCAGCTCGCAGGCCCATAGCTCACCGAGGAATTTCTGCACGAGGGTGGTCGGTTGCTTGAGGTCTTCGTAGTGGGCCACCGGCGTCAGGAAGTCGCGTGGGTTGGCCAGGCCGTTGCTGCCGATAGGCCCCAGGTCTGGCAGACGCAGCGGTGCGCCATGGTTCTCGGCGACATAGCCACGCGCCTGGGCGTCCAGCAGTTCGATGCGGAATTTAAGGCCACGCGGCAGCACGACGATTTCCAGCGGCTCCACCTCCAGCACGCCCAGTTCGGTGGCGATACGCAGGCGGCCCTGCTCGGGCACGATCAACAGTTCGCCATCAGCGTTGAAGAACACACGCTCCATGGAGCGGTTGGCGCGGTAGTGATAGATGCTGATGCCAGACGGTTTTTCCGACCCGGCGTTGGCAACCATGCCGACAAGCCCATCGATGAAGTCCGTCGGCTCGCCCGGAATATCCAGTGGGTTCCAACGCAAGCGATTAGGCGTCACCGCGCCGAGCGGGCCACCGGCCAACTGCCGTTCCAACTTGATAAACGCTGGGTGATTGGCCGACGGCTGGATGCGATACAGCCAGGTGCGACGGGCTTCGCTGCGCGCCATGGTGAACGCGGTGCCGGAGAACAGTTCGGTGTACAGCCCGTAGGGCGCTTTTTGCGGGGAGTTCTGGCCGACGGGCAGTGCGCCGGGCAGGGCTTCGCTGGCGAATTCATTGCCGAAGCCCGACAGGTATTCGAGGGTCATGGATCGTCCTCTGAGCGGAAGTTGTTTTTATCGTAATCCAGTTACGCATAACGTAATTTGATCACTATCGACCGTCAAGCTATAAAGACGCCCATTCATCTCTCGGATTCCCGCTGCCCCATGGAAAAGCCCCGCGACACCGGTAAACAGAAAGTCCGCTCGGCCGAAGTGGGCACCGATATCCTCAAGGCCCTGGCCGAACTGTCCCCCGCCACGTCATTGTCACGCCTGGCCGAGCACGTGCAGATGCCCGCCAGCAAGGTGCATCGCTATTTACAGGCGCTGATCGCCTCGGGGTTTGCCGAACAGAACACCGCCACCAACCATTACGGCCTGGGCCGCGAAGCGTTGCGCGTGGGCCTGGCCGCGCTGGGCAGCATGGACGTGCTGAAAGTCGGCGCGATGCCTCTGGCGGAGCTGCGCGATGAATTGAACGAAACCTGCTTTTTGGCGGTGTGGGGCAACCAAGGCGCCACCGTGGTGCAGATCGAACCCGCCGTGCGTGCGGTGACGGTGGTGACGCAGTTGGGCTCGGTACTGCCCCTGCTCAGTTCCTCCACCGGGCTGGTGTTCAGCGCCTACTTGCCGTCACGGGAGACCGTGGAATTGCGCGAGCGCGAAATCCAGGCGGGCACTGCCCACGCCCTGGCGGACGACCAGGCCTACGCCACCGCCTGCGAACAGATCCGCAGCCGTGGCCTGCACTTTGTGCATGGCTTGCTGATGCCTGGGGTGGATGCGCTCTCGGCGCCGGTGTTCAACGCGGTCGGGCAGGTGGCGGCGGTGATGACCGTGGTCGGCCCCACCTCCCTGTTCCATGCCGATGAAGATGGCCCGGCGGCCCAGCACTTGCTGGCGGCGACCCGGGCCGTGAGCTGGCGCATGGGCTACCAGCCCTGAATCAGTTGTCCCAACCGGCGAGGGCTACGGCCACGCGGTTTTCCACGGCCTTGACCTGCGCCCCGGCCACCACGTAGTTGTTGGTGACCATCGAGAACACCAACCGATGCCCGCGCGCATCATTGATGTAGCCACTGAGTGACGACACACCGCCCATGGAACCGGTCTTGGCATGCAAGTTGTTCTCGGCCGGCGTGCCGACCAGGCGATAACGCAAGCTGCCACCCGTCATGCGGTCGGCGTTGCCAGCAATCGGCAGCGCGTTGTACCAGGCGTTGAACCAGGGTTGTTTGCTGGCCGCCAGCAACAGGTCGGTCAGGGTTTGCGAAGAGACCAGATTGCGTCGCGACAAACCGGAACCATCCACTTGATTCAGCGCGGCCGCATCCAGGCCCTGGCGCTTGAGAAACCCGGCCACCGCCAACGCCCCCGCCGCCGCCGTGCCGCTATTGGCGGTCTGGCGCCCCATGGCCTTGAGCAAGGCTTCGGACATGTTGTTGTTCGACAGTTTAAGCAGCGGCGTGATCAGTTCCTGCAACGGTGCCGATTGGTGTTCGGCCAGCACGCTGGCGGTTGCCGGGCTGGTGCCGCCCATCACCCGACGACCCGACACGCGGATGCCCTGCTGGGCCAACGCCTGTTCAAACAGGTTGGCCACCAGTTGCGTCGGTTCCCAGACACTCACCAACTGCTGGCTCTGTTTGCCTGGCGCTACCGCACCACTGAGCTGCAGCAGGTTGGTGCCATGGCGGCGGTTGATCCCGTAGGTATTGCCCGGGCCGCTGACGGCGCGGTTACTCAATTGCAGGTAGTCGGTGGGCGGGAAGATCTCCACCCCCACCGGCTGGCCTGCACGCAACGGAGCCTTGGCAGTCACCAGCACGGTGCCCGCATCAAAATCGCTGTTGGGTGAGACGGTCAGCGCCGAAATCTGCGCGCCGTAGTAGGTGCTTTCATCGTCATGGGACCAGTCGACGCCCAGCCGCTCGGCGTCAAACCAGGTGTCGTCGAACACCAGGTCGCCCTGCACCTCGCGCACGCCCCGGCTGGCGAGTTGCGCGGCCAGTACCTGGTAATCGGCAAACTGCAGGGTGGGATCGCCCAGGCCGCGCAGGTAGAGGTTGCCGGTCAGGCGATCACCTTGCTGCTGGCCGTTGCTCAAGAGCTGAGTGGAGAACCGATACTGCGGCCCCAGCACATCCATCGCCGCCGCCGTGGTCAACAACTTGAGGTTGGAGGCTGGCACCAGCCGTGTGCGCGGGTTGTGCTGGTAGAGCGTGGCGCCGCTACGGGCATCCCGCACCGTGAGGGAAACCGTGGCGCCATGCAGCGCCGGGTCGGCCAGCATTTGGTCCAGGCGCTGCCCGCTCGCGGTGTTCGAAGACGTGGCGCAACCGCCGAGCAACACACCGAAACCCAGCGCCATCGCGCTGGCCTGTATCCATCGTCCCAACCGCATAACCCTGGCATTCCTGAATCTAAGAAAGTGCGCAGCTTGGGTAATTCACCGCATTCAATCAAGTGCCAGGGTGGTGATAGAGAATGTTCCCGCTTGAAACTGCGGGTCTGCCTTGGGCTCGGCGGCGGGCTGCACGTAGTCCATGGCCGGCAAGTAAACCCGTTGGTGCTGCGCGTCGAACGCCATGTTGTAGGCCATCGGCAAGGTGCTGATGGTCGCTGCCACGGCGTAATGGTCGGCATCCGTCTGGTCGATCACCACAAGGCTGGCGTCCACACCGCTGGGGACCAGCAAGCGGCGATGCTGTGCGTCGTAGGCCACGGCGTTGACGTCACGCCCGATCGGCAATTTGGCCTTCACTTCACCCGTCTCGCGGTCCGCCACGATCAACAACGGCGTGTCACCTCGACAGGCCACAAACAAGCGTTGCCGCTCGACATCCTGAGCCAATGCGCTGGGCTTGGGGCAGTCGGCAAACTGCCAGGTGTCGAGCAGCGCAAAGTTGCTCGCGGCATAACGCGCGACCTTGCCTTCATCCCGCATGGGCAGAAAAAAGCTGCCATCGCCCTTGAGCAGCAGCGGGTCGATCTTCTTCACGGCCAGCTCATGGGCACCGGTGATGCGCTCCAGCTTCGGATCAAACTCGAACAAGGTTGATCGGTCTGCACGGCGCCCACTGACGATGATCACTTTGCCGGTCAAAGGCTCGTACACCGCGCTGTTGAGGTTGCTTTGCGCCACCTCGATGCGCTTGAGCGGCTTGAGCGTGGATAACTGCACCACACTCAAACTGCCGTCGGTGTTGAGCACAAACACGCGATCCAACTCAGGCACGAACACCACGCCGTTGGCGCCTTGCGACTGCGCCACCGTCTTGACCGTTTTCTGGTGCTGAACATCAAACACCGTCAGGCCATTTTCACGCCGGGCCACAAACAGGTAGGGCCGCGTCGGGTCCAGGCCGACAAAGCCCCAACTGTGACCGGAACCGGGCAACGTCACCCGGTGTTCACGGTGGGCGACGGCATCATCTGCCGCCGCCGTGGTGGTGATGAACAGGGCCAGTAGCCAAGCGAAGGCCTTCATCAGAAGGTCAACGTGCTGGAGACCGACACCTGGCGCGCATCGCCGATGGACACGAACTGCGTATTCACCGAAGACGTGTAATACGTGCGGTCGAACAGGTTCTTCACGTTGAGTTGGAACTTGACTTTCTGCCCGTCGATTTTGGTGTCGTAGCTGGCAAACGCATCGGCCACGGTGTAGCTCGGCAGTTCGAAGCTGTTGGCCGCGTCCCCTGCCCGCTCGCCCACATAACGCGCACCGGCGCCGACACGCAGCTGATCGCCACCCAGAATGCTGCCGAAGTCATACACGGCCGACAGCGAAGCGGTATTTTTCGCCACGTTCTGTAGGCGCTTACCTTTGAGTGCAGGGTCTTCGGTGACCTCGGCATCGGTGTAGGCGTAGCTGCCGATCAGGCTCCAGTTATCAGTCAGCTGGCCACTGGCATCCAGCTCCAGGCCACGGGAGCGCACCTTGCCCGCCACGCTGTAGACCGCTGCCAAGCCGTCGCCGACCTGCACCAGCACATTGCGTTTCTCGATATCGAACAGCGCGGCGCTGGCCGTGATGCGGCCCGGAATGTCGAGCTTGGTACCCAGTTCCCAGGCCTTGGACTGCTCCGGTTCCAGGCTACCGTCTAGCACGCTTTTGTTAGCCAACGGAGCGATGGTCGAGTTGGGTTTGAACGACTCGGTGTAGCTGCCGTAGAAGGACAACTGGTCGGTATAGCGGTACACCAGACCAGCACGCGGTACCCACTTCTGGCCATTGCCATCGGTGTTGGCAGTGAACGGTACGCCCTTGCCCGCGTATTGGTCGTACATCTGGTAGCGCGCGCCGCCGACCAGAATCCATTGGTCATTCAGGTGAATGGCATCCTGGAAGAACAGCGAATCGCTGCGCAACAGGTCGGTCTGGTTGCTGTCAGGTGCACTGACGGTCGTGCCAGCGACTTCGTTGCCATATACCGGGTTGTTATAGTTGAAGACACCCCGCGGGGCTTGGCGAATCAGGTCAGCGCGGTAGATCTTGCGGTATTCGTCATCCAGGCCGAACACCAGGTCATGTTGCATGCCGGCGACGTCAACCTTGCCTTCCAGGCTGGTGGTAGCGAAACGGTCGGTGGTCAACGCGCCCTGCGTGCCGTCCATGCTGCGGGTCAACGTACCGTTGGTGTTCACCTTGACCACACGCACCTGGCTGGCATCGTACGTCTCGCGGTTCCAGCTGTAGCCGAAGTGGGCTTTCCAGTCGTCGTTCAGATCATGATCGACTTCCAGGCGGTACAGGTCGGAGCGGCCTTCCATGTTGTTGAACGGCTCATCCAGGCGACGGGTCGCAGGGATGTTCAACGGGTGGTTGGTCTTGGGGTCGATGGCAGTGCCACGGTCGAACGGTGAAAGGAATTCACGGTGTTCATAGGCAAACACCACCTTGGTGGTGTCGCCATACCAGGCCAGCGACGGCGCCACCAGCGTCTCGCGGTGGGTGCCGAAGTTGCGCCAGTAGTCTTCGTCTTCATGGTCGACGATCAGGCGATAAGCCAGGCCGCTGTCACCAATCGGGCCGGTGGTGTCGAGGTTGCCGCCGCTGCCGTTCTTGCCATCACCAAAAGTCGAACCGCGTGCGGTCAACGAAGTGGACTGCACCAGTTCAGGCTTTTTGCTGACGATGTTGACGACGCCGCCCGGGTCCTGGATGCCGTACAACAATGACGACGGGCCCTTGAGTACTTCAACGCGCTCGGCGGTGGAGTTCAACGCACGGCCCTGCACCACGGGCATGCCGTCCTGCATGATCGAGCCGTTACGGTTGTCGCCGAAACCCCGCAGCATCACCGCATCCTGCGTGCTGCCGAGGGTGTTTGCCTGGGTAATGCCACTGATGTTGCCCAGGGCGTCGTCCAGGTTGCGTGGCTGTTGATCACGCAGCACTTGGGCCGGCACCACGTTGACGGTTTGCGGAGTCTCCAGCAGCAAGCCGTGGGAGCGCATCACCGAACTGGTGGGCGGCGGCTGGTAGCTGGTGGTGTCCTGGGTCTGGCCGACACCGCTGATGGTGGTGGCGCCGAGGTTCACCGCGCCTTCGGTCGGCACAGGCTCCAGGGCCAGGGTGCGGGCGTCGATCTGGCGGAAGGTAAAGCCGGACTTGCCCAGCAGGCGTTGCAAGGCCTGGGTCGCGCTCATCTGCCCGCTGACGGCGGGGGCGCTGAGGCCGTAGGGCGCCTCATCGGTGTAGATCACGCTGATACCGGTGACCCGGCTGAAGTCGCTCAAGGCCTGGGGCAGCGGTTTGGCTGCCAGGGCAAAGTTGAACTGGGCGCTTTGCTGCTCCTGCGCCTGTGCAATGCCGAGGGGCAGCAACGCCAGCCCCGAAACCGCCAATACCGAGGCTCCCAGCCACTGTTTAACCAAACCGCCCGCCGTCGACTTCATGCTGTGAGAACCCGTGTAGAAAACGCTGTTAATGCGAATAGATCGCAGTTTCAAGCACTACACGGATGGGCTGGCGATTTACCTCACCTCTGTTTGCAAATATTTTTATTTATTACGCCTGGATGCAAAAACCCATGCGTGGGAAATGCACATGCACGGTGCCGGCACGCTCGTCGGTACGGCGCAGGATCAGCTCTTCGCGCCCGGCAAACAGCAGTTCGCCAGCCACCGGGTCGGTGCCGTAGTCGGTCGCCGAAACGGTCACCTGTTGCCCCACTTTGAAGCCGTTCAAGTCGTCGAAAACTTCATCCGGCAACACCGCCGGGCTCGCATTGCGCGCGACTTCCAGGGCTTGCTCGGCGCTCATCTGGGTGGACGTGCCATGGCCAAAGCCCAATACGCGATCCAGCCAGGCAGCCACAGCGGGATAGGCATCCACCAACGGCGCGGTTACCGGAGAGCCCTTGAGGAACCACAACGGGTGGGCCAGGGAGAAGTCGGCAATCGAAGGCTCGCCGAACAGGAAATCCCCCGCCTGATGCTGCAATTGCTGATTGATACGGCTGATGATCGCCGGCCATTGATGAAGAGCCTGTTCCAGTTGCACGCGCGCCGCCGTGCCACCGCTGAACAGTTTTTTGCGGTCGGCGACCAGCACCTGGATCATTTCCGGCGGCACCTTGGCAAATTTGACCGCCAGGGATTCAGGCTGGAACACCAGCGCCACGGCATGGGAAAACACAACCGAATCGGCCCACGCGGCAAAACCCTGGGTGACAACTTCCAGGCCTTGAGGGAACAGCGTCGGCGCGGCTTTTTCCTGCTCAAGACGGCGGGCGATCAGTGCGGTGTCGCAGTAGATATCAGCGCCCACTTGCAGCACTGGCGTCTTGCGATAGCCACCCGTCAAAGGCATCAGGTCGGGCTTGGGCATCACCGGTGCGATATGCACCGAGCGCCAGGACAAGCCTTTGAAACCCAGCAGCAGGCGGGCTTTTTCAGCAAAAGGGGACTGGGGATAGTGGTGAAGAATCAACTCAGACATACCAGGCTCCGCTCGATAAGTGAGCCGCTAGCTTAGCCTGCAACACGCGCAATGGGGACGATGGGAACCCATCAGTCAAATCAATGGGCTGCTCGCCGCCAGGCACTCCTTGGCGCTCTTCTTCAGCTTCTTGATCAAGCGCTCCTGGCGCAGTGCCTCAGCCTTGCTCGCGCACTGCTCGGTATACACCAGCGCCACGGCCGGGCTGGACAGGAAGAACCGCGCGCCCTTGCCACGCTGGTGCATGGCAAAACGGCGCACCGGGTCATTGCTGATGCCGCAGTACAACGAGCCATTGGCGGCGCGTACCAGGTAGACAAACCAGGGTTTGGGTTCAGAAGTTTCAGTCACAAGTCGAGCCGGCAAAACCAGAAGAGCGCCCAGCTTATCAACGACTGGCCTGGAACGCCTTCAAACCACGCAGGGCTTGGGTGCGCACGGCGTTTTTCACCAGCGGCGTCCAGCCCAGCAACAAACCTTTGGTGCCCAGCGCCTGACGCGACCAGCGCCACAGGTCGAAGCTGTCGTGGTGCTCACAAATCTTGCCGTCGCGAAACACAAACCGCGCCTGGATATCGTTGACCACCGTGTTGCCCGTGGCACTGAACAAATAGGTGGCGACCCAATGGGCGCCACCGCTGCGGTCATCGCTGCGCACGTTGTCGAAGGTCAGGGAAAAGTCTTTGGCGCGCGTAGTGAGCATGCGCCACATGTCACCGGCATCACGCCCGCGCAGTTCACCGAACGCGGGATCACTGAACACCACATCATCGGTGTAGCAGGCGGCCATGGCTTCGGCATCCAGGCGCTGGAACGCTTCATAGAAACGGGTGATCAGGGTGGTGTGGGCATCACTCATGGGCAAGCTCCGATCGCTAGGGTTATCCGGTCGCACGATAGTCTGCCTACGGGCGCAAAGCCATGCCCATTTGCGGGGGAAATGGAGAAGGTGTGATGCAACGCAAACCACTCTGAATGATACGGCGACGCCCGCCATTCGTTTAACAACTGCCTGAACACGCTCAACGCTTTATCTATTACCCGTGCAAGCCAGCAACTTGAATCCCAATAAGTTGGTCAACTAAGGCACCATCCCAACCTCCCGTGCATATGCAAAAAGGTCAACATCGGTAGATATACACAGCCTGTGCATCGCCGTGCTCTTTTGTTTGCTGATAGTTGAGATACTGCGATTGACTCTCGCAGCAATCTGGCTGACGGTCATACCGCTGGCGAGCATGCGTACAACTTCCTGTTCCTTGCCGGAAAGTGTTGGCGTCTGGGTCGGTTGCGAACCACACACCTGGTCCAATTGCACACGCAGGCACTCACTGACAAATTGTCGGCCCTGCACCACGGCATTCAGCGCCTGGGGCAGCTCCCTGGCGGAAGCACTCTTGGCGATCACGCCTCGCGCGCCGTGGCTGAACGCTGCGCGCAGCGTAGCGACATTGGCAAACATGGTCACCAGGACTACCGGTAACGCCGGGTACTTTCGGTTCAACAAACCCAACAGGCCGTACCCATCGGCCTGCTGATTTCCCGGCATGGCGAAGTCGGTCACTATCACGTCGCAGGGTACACGGCTGACCAACGCCAACAATTGATCAGGCCCGTCGGCTTCGCCGACCACTTTGCACTTGCCACTTGCCTCAATCACCACTTTTTGCCCAACACGAACAATGGGGTGATCGTCAGCAATAATGATGCGGATCATTGGTTTTTCCATGATGGCAGTTTGAGACTGGCAAAATACCCCGATCGCTTTTCTGCAACAACAGGTAATAACTCATCATTAAGCGCGCCACCCCGTATTTAAAGCACCTCGAACTAATACCTACACAATTAAGAGAAATGGAATACAGAAAAGTACTACACGGCAAAGTATGTATTCCTTCAAAGTTGCGTAAGATAATTCAGGTACCGCTCGACATCGTGACAGAACGCTCTCAATGCCGGTGTATTGATTGCCACACCGTTTACCTGCACCCGTTTGATCAGGTCCACCGCCCTCGCATCCAGGCCAGTCGCCCCCAAAAACGCGACACTGCCCACTAACCGGTGCAAACGTTGGGCAGCCATAGTCGCGTCCTGAGTGGCCTGCGCGTGAGCCAGCACGGCGAGGTCCGCATCGGCCTCCTGAACCAGACTCAGCAACAGCGGCTCCACAACCTCCCACGTACCAAACGTCTCGATCAAACTGACGCGACTGGGCACAGTGCCACCGGGCAAAGCCGCAGCCCCTGCGGGTAGCCCCGCCGAAAGCAAGGGCTTCGGCGACGCCAGCCAGTAGCACAGCACTTCACGCAACTGGGCAAACCCTACGGGTTTGATCAGCCAGCCGTCCATTCCACAGGCCACACACTGGCGGATTTCTTCCGGCCCCAGGCCGCCTGTCAGCCCCAGAACAACCAGAGGAAGCCGCCCCTGGGCCTGCTCACGCATTCGCAGTTCACGAGTCAGGGCGTATCCGTCCATCACCGGCATGCGGCAGTCACTGATCATCAGGTCGAAACACTCGGTAGTCAGCCGTTGCAGAGCCTCTTGACCATTGCAACAACACTGATAAGCGACGCCGAGTCGTTCCAGCAGCGAACCCAGCAGAAAACGATAGGCGGGGTGGTCATCCACTACGAGAACACGCGCCCGAGACACATCGACAGCAGAAAATGAATCGCTCGAATCGCGTGCAGAAAACTGACCAGGCATGGCGCCCTCGAAAGGGGCGATCAGTTCGCCCGGACTTTTCGCAACTAAACAATGACCCCGATCCTTATAAAGGGATCCGGGCAATCAAAGATCGCGAAAAATATCCGAATACATAGCCGTCAGCGATACAACAACTACGACAACACCCAATAAAACCTATTATTTCAACAGCCCCGCCCCCTTTTGTCATTGCCACCCTGTCATTCGTAATAGTTGCATTTCCGCCTCTCCCGCCCGGCGATAAATTCCTCCCCGCTTTCCCTTAAAGCGACGCGTGCCCACCACAACCATAAAACCCATGGGCAACTTCACCGCGTCGCTCTGCCCCTGATCCGTGCATAGGAATACCGACTGTGATGAAAGACTCTCTCGCCGCCCTGGCCGGAGCCCTGCTGATCGCCCACGCCAGTACGGCGCTGGCCGCTAGCTCCGTGGACCTTTCGGTCAAAGGTGCCATTACCCCGAGCGCTTGTACGCCTAGCCTGAGCAATGGCGGGCTGGTGGATTACGGCAAGATCTCGACCCAGGACCTGGACCCGACCGGGGTCACCGAACTGCCCAGGACCCTCTTCAAGTTGGCGGTCAATTGCGAAGGGTCGAGCCTGTTCGGGCTGAACGCCCAGGACAATCGATCGTCAGTGGCGGGCCCCGCCGCCTCCTTCGTATTGGGGCGGATCAGCCCGACAAACTGGATCGCCACGTATTTCCTGACCATGGAAAACGTGGTCACCGACGACCCCACCGCCTACCCGATCTACTCCCTGGATAACGGCTCGACCTGGATCTACAACTCCGAACGGCAGGTACCGGCCAACACACTCAGTGCTTTCGGCAATCAGACGTCCGGCACACGCGCCCCCGTTCCCCTGACAGATGTAGCGCTGGACCTGATTGTCCAACCCTACATTTTTCCAAAAAGCCAGATCCCGGCAGGCGAAACCATTCCCCTGGACGGGTCCGCCACGTTCGAGTTGCGCTACCTATGAAGGCCTCGACACTGTGCCGTTGCGGCACGTTCGGCCTCGTGCTCAACCTGGCCCCTGTGGCGTTCGCCGCCAGCAACGTGGACCTGACGGTACGCGGCATCATCACCCCCAGCGCGTGTACCCCGAGCCTGGCCCAGGAGGGGCTGATCGACTACGGCAAGATCGCCGCCCGCGATCTGAACCGCGAGTCCTTCACCCCGTTGCCGCTCACCCAGTTGCCTGCGGCCGTCAACTGCCAGGCCCCAACCCTGTTCGCCTTGAGGCTCACCGATAACCGCGCCGGCTCCAGCGCCTCCGAGCCCTTCGGTTTCGGGCTCGGACTGACCCACGCCAGCGAACGGATCGGCGTGTACCACACCATCTTGCACACGCCCTTGGCAGAGAACGCACCCATCACTCAATTGCAGTCATCAGACAACGGCCAAAGCTGGAGCGTGGTTGAAGAAAACGTCGCTTTGCCCCCGCTGCGACTGGCCGCGTTCGGGGACGCTTCTTCCGGCGTCTGGAGCCCGCTGCCGATCCAGGCACTGCGTGTGCAAATACGTGTGAGCACGCTGATCGCACCGGCCCAGGGCCTGACCCTGGATCGTGAAGTGCCACTGGACGGCTCAGCCACTCTGGACCTGATTTACCTATAGCGCCTTCACCCTTAACCCTACCTTACAAGGACTTGTGCCCATGGACAGACCCACCCTCGCCTTCCTGCTAGCCGCCCTTGCGCCTGGCGCGTTCGCTGCCAGCAGTACGGACCTGAGCGTCTCCGGAACCATCACCCCCAGCGCCTGCGCACCCGTGCTGTCGAACGGTGGCGTGATCGACCACGGCAAGATGACCTCCAAGGACCTGCAACCCAGCTCCCCGACGTTGCTCGATCCAGCCGAGATGCGCCTTGAAGTGCAATGCGAGGGTGAGACCTTTTTTACCTTGACCACCGTGGATAACCGCGCGGGCACCTCCGCCATCAACCCGAGGCACCACGGCCTGGGCATGACCGCCGAGAAAGAAAAACTGGGCAGCGTGGCGTTTTCGCTGTTCGACCCGGTGGCCGATGACAAACCGGTCAAGGTGATCACTTCAAGCAACGGGGGCGCCAATTGGGCCGCTTCGATCTACCTGGGGCATGAGGCACTGACCTCGTTTGCCGCCCTCGACGGCCCCAATACGCCCATCGCCCTGAAAATCCTGAATGCCCGTCTGCGCGCATTCACCATCATCGTGCCCGCCACCGAGCTGACCTTGCTCGATGAGGTGCCACTGGACGGCCAAGCCACGCTGCAACTCAAGTACTTGTGACCCTTTGACCTCAACTTACCTTGATAGGAGCAACACCATGAAAGCCCTGAATGCCCTGTTCGCCACCCTGCTGCTCACCGGGACCGGCACGGCCCTCGCCGCCTCAAGCGTGGACCTGACCGTACGTGGATTGATCACTCCGAGTGCCTGTGAGCCAAGCGTGTCCGGCGGCGGCAATGTGGATATCGGCAAGATTTCGGCCAAGGACCTCAATGCCAATACAGAAACCCCGCTGGCGGATCACACCCTGCAAGTGACCGTCACCTGTGACGCCGCCACCTTGATGGCCATTGAGCCCAAGGACAACCGTGCAGGTTCGGCCTCGGTCACCAAAGACACCGCCTTCGGCTTGGGCCTGGTCAATAGCAACGAAAAGCTGGGCTACTTCGAAATGACCTTGGGATCGGCGGTGGCCGATGGCGTCAATGTGGATCCCATTGCTTCGCGTGACAATGGCCTGACCTGGGCACTCCTGGTGTCCCTGATCAACAACGGCATTACCTCCATCGCCAACAGTGCCACCGTCGCGCCCGTTCCGGTCCAGTCACTGGTGGCCGATTTGACCGTCTCGCCCTTCATTGCCCCGGCCAACGGTCTGACCCTGACCGAGGAAGTGCCAATCGACGGTTCGACGACCCTGACCGTCAAGTACCTGTAATGGAAAACGGGCGCAGCCTTTGCGCGCTGCGCCCAGCGCCGCACTCACGGATGTCTCTCAACACGGTTCCAACATCAGACCATGAACACGCTCCCACGCTGCTTGATGACGCTCGGTCTCTGCCTGACCGCCACCTCCGCCCTGTGTGCCTCGAAGGTCGACGTGACGTTGACCGGCAGCATCACCCCCAGCGCCTGCACGCCGGTCCTGTCGCCCAGCGGCATCGTCGACCACGGGCGGGTGCCAGCCCGCTCGCTCAACCAGTACGAGTTTACCGAGCTGCCCATGCGCACGCTGGACATGAACGTCACCTGCAACCAGCCCGTGTTGTTCGTGCTGGTGGGTGTGGATAACCGTGCCGACTCCTCCGTGGGGCCAGGCTTCTATTACGGTCTGGGCAACAACATCCATGCCCCGGCCGAACGCATGGGCTCGGTGGCCCTGGCCATTCGCGAAGCCGTGGGCGATGGCCAGCGCGCCATTGTGCTGGCCTCCAGCAACCGCGGCCTGACCTGGTTTCCCGAAACCAACGCCTACCCGGACAACTACATGGGCTTTGCGCACCCCGGCACCCTGGTGCCCGATCCGCACAGCGTGCTCAGCGCCAAGCTGGACATCAAAACATCGATCAACGCCGCCGCCTACCTGACCCTCGACCAAGAGGTGCCGTTGGACGGCTCCATCGTGCTAGACCTGAGGTATCTGTAGTCATGCTCCCTTTCCCTTGCGTTGCCAAAACAATTACACGGGTGTTCAACCTGGTTCGCTATGCCTCCCTCTACCTCGCCGCGCTGGCGCTGACGTTGTGGGGCCCCACCCTTGTGCTCGCCGACGGCATGGTGCCGGACACTTCGGTGGTGATCGTCAATGAGGCCGATGGCGAAGCCTCGGTGTCGGTAACCAACACTGACGCCAAGCTTGCCCTGCTGCACGTCACCCTCGAAGACATTCCCGAAGACCCGGCGCCCCTGCTGTTTGTCACGCCACCGCTCACACGGGTCGAGCCGTCCAAGAGCCAGTTGATCCGCTTCATCCTGCAATCTGCCACGCCACTGACCACCCAGCGCTTGAAACGGGTGATCTTCGAAGGCATGCCCCAGGGCCGCGCCGAAGGCCAGGCCGGGCATGCGCGAGTGGGCGTGACGGTGCGCCAGAACCTGCCGGTGATTCTGCACCCCAAGGGGCTCGCACCAAATCGCACGCCCTGGACCGGCTTGGTCTGGAGCCTGAAGAACCAGCAACTGAGTGTGAATAACCCGACGCCCTACGTGGTCCGCCTGGCTCAGGAATTGACCTTGCTGCCCGGCAAAGGCTCAGCCTTGCTGCCACGCACCTACGTGCTACCCGGCGAGACCTTGAGCGTGGCCGCCAGCCAGGCCCAGGCCAGCACCGTGCAGATACAACCGGCCACCGTCTACGGATTTGCGGTCGCGCCTTACGAAGCACCGATCACCCTTTGATCGCAGCGCCGGCGGGCCGAATGCCGGCGCCCTGATAACGAAGTGGCCTCTCATTGAAGGCCGCCGGGAGCTCTCCCGCCACGATGGAATGGCGCGGGCCAGACTCCATTACTCGAGTACGACTTGTGAGCACAGTTATGACTGATCGCGACGGCGAAGCCGTGCCTGGTGTTTCATCACCCCGGGCGCGCCAATGGCTGGCGGGCGTTGCGCTGAGCCTGGGCACCGTGCTGCCAACGGCTGCCTCCCTGGCCGATGAAGGCGCCGGCTCATTTGATCCACAAACCCTGGCCCAACGGGGCATTGACCCGCAATTGGCCAACCTGTTGCTGGAAGCCCCGCGCTTCCCGGCCGGGCGCCACGCCCTGAACCTCACCGTGAACGGCCAGCGACGTGGGCGGGTGGACATGCTGTTCAACGGGCAAGGCGCGTTGTGTTTCAACCAGGCCCTACTGGATGCAGGCCACTTGCGCGTACCGGCCGACGATGGCGAATGCCATGCCTTTCTCGAGGCCTACCCGCAGACCTTGATCGAGCAGGATCCCGCCACCCTCAGCCTGTCGCTGGTCGTGCCCACCGATGCGCTGCGTCCGACCGTGCGCGATGTGTCCGGCTACCAGACCGGCGGGTTCGCCGGGCTGCTCAACTATGACCTGAGCGGCCTGTACAACGAATTCGGCGACGACACTAGCCGTTTCGGCTCGGCCAACACCGAGGTCGGTTTCAACGCCGGCGACTGGATCGTGCGCAGTCGCCAGGTACGCACCTGGCAAGACAAGGTGTCGCGCACCACCCACCTGGACGCCTACGCCCAGCGCACCTTTGCCGAACAGCAAGCAGTGTTCCAGGCCGGGCAGATCAACCTGTACAACCCGGTATTGGCCGGCGCACAGATCACCGGGGCGCAGGTGCTCACCGAGACGGCCCTGCAGGACCAGAACCAGGGCGCCACCATCACCGGCATCGCCAACAGCCCGGCCCAGGTGGAGATCCGTCAGAACGGCACGTTGATTCATTCCACCGTGGTGCCGGCGGGGCCGTTCTCCCTCACCGATGTACGACGCTTGAACAGCCGTTCCGACGTGGAAGTCACGGTCAAGGAAAGCAGCGGCGAGGAACGTCGCTTCACCGTGCCTGCCGCCATGCTTGGCCTGGGCTTGCCTGCGCCGGGTTACTCGGTGGCCGCGGGACGCGTGCGCAAGCTCGGTGCCGGTGAAGGCGCCGAACCCTGGGTGGTCAGTGGTGGCTGGAGCGGAACGTTGCACCCGCAAGTCAGTGTGGGTGCCGGCGCGCTCGGCGCCGAAGACTATCGTGCGGTGGGCGCAAACATTGGCTGGCTGCCCTGGCAGGACAGCCAGCTCCAACTGTCCAGTCAAATCGCCCAGGCCACGCGCAATGGCAACGAACGGGGTGTACAAACCGATCTGTCGTGGTCGCAACGCCTGTCCGAACGTTGGGCAATCACCACGGCGGGCTCCTGGCGCACCCTGGGTTATCGCGACCTGGAAGACTCCACCTACCTCACCGAAACCCGCGAGCAACGCCAGTCGCGCTACCGCGACCAACAGAGCGCGACCGCATCCTGGTCACACCCGATGCTCGGCGCATTCAGCGCCGGCATCTCGCGCTCATCCTCGTTTACCGGTGAGAGCAGCAGCCGCGCGCTGGCATCGTGGGGCACCAGCTTTGGGCGTGTTTCGGTGTCCGCCAGCGCCGAGTGGCAAGTGGGCGGCCGCCAGCAGAGCGATGACAGTGTGTACCTGAACATCAGCGTGCCCCTGGGCGAAAGCCGCCGCGGTCGTGCCTGGGCGCGCAATGCCGGAGGCGATCACCGCATCGGGGCCGGGGTCAGCGAACAGATCAACGACCAGTTGAGCTACCAGGCAAGCGTTGAACGCGACAGCCGTGACCGTGAGGTGGAGTCATCCATCGGTGTCTCGACGCTGCCGTATTACAGCCAGTTGGACTTCAACTACACCCGCAACAATCAGGAACGTTCCAGCTATCAAGGTGGCGCACGCGGTGGCGTGGTGTTGCACGGCGATGGGCTGACTTTTTCGCCCTACCCGGTGCGCGAGACCTTTGCGCTGATGTCGGTGGGCGACATGGCCGGCATCAAGGTCAGCACCCCCAGTGGCCCGGTGTGGACCGACTGGCAAGGCCAGGCCGTGGTGCCGCAACTCAGCCCCTATGGGCGCAGCCCGGTGGAAGTGCAAACCCGCTCGTTGCCGCGCAACGCCGACATCAGCAATGGCTTGGCAGTGCTGTCGGCCGGGCGTGGCGCCGTAGACAACGTCGAGTTCGGCGTGGCGCTCACACGCCGGGCCCTGTTGAGCGTAACCGACGCCAACGGCCAGCCTCTCCCCCGCGGCGCCGCCGTCAGCACCGCCAACGGTGAGTTCGTAACCCTGGTTCAGGACGGCAGCCAGGTGTTCTTGCCGGACGTATTGGACCGCCGCGAATTGTGGGTCAGCGCCCCTGGTCAACCCCGCTGCCGCCTGGACTTCGAGCTGCCCGAACGGGGCGATCCCGAGGTGTATTACGAAACCGCACCGGCACGGTGCCAACCATGAGGAACTTAACCATGGGCCTGAAACCTGCCTTGTTGTCCGCCAGCCTGTTGCTGGGCGCTAACGCCTGGGGCATGGAAGAGTGCCAGTTGAACCTGAGCGAAACCGCCGTGGATTTCGGCCTGGTGAACCGGGCGGTGTCGCCGGTAGCCGTGGCCGAGCACCTGCTGGGCGAACGGCGCCTGAGCCTGACGCTGAACTGCCCCACGCCCACTGACTTGAGCCTGTTCTATCGCGGGCTGGCAGCCGGCACCGAGCGCTTCCAATTCACCCGCCGTGGCAGCTACAGCCTGCGGGCGAGCGACGCACTGCTCGACGGCCAGCCCGTGGAGTTGGGCCTGGTGCCCGGCAGCGGCCAGCCGCCGGTGAGCAGCGCCGCAGCCCTGCGCTGGCGTCCTGAACACGGCATCGTGCCGATGCGTGCCGGCGTGCCGGTCAGCGGGCGCAGCTTGTCGTTGCAACTGGAGGTCAGCGCCTGGGCCAGTCAAGACGCCCTGCGCGTCAGCGATACCGTCACCTGGGACACCAGCGGCGTCGTCGATGCCCTCCACACGGGACGCTCGCGGGAGTTGCGCCTGCAAGCCCGCTTCGCCCCTGCGGCCTGTACGCCGAGCCTGTCCAACGGCGGCACGGTGGCCTTCGGCAAGTTATCGGTGATGGACCTGAGCGTCGACAAAGAGACGGCCCTGCCCGCACGACCACTGGTGGTCAGCGTGGCCTGCGACGCACCGACCGCGTTCAGCCTGCGCCTGCAGGACAACCGCCAAGGCTCGGCCACCGGCCCGGGAGACGACAGCACCTACGGCCTGGGGCTCGACGCCCAACAACAGAAAATCGGCCGTTACCGGTTGGTCTTCGACCCTGCGCGCACCACCGCCGACAGTTTCCCCGGGCTCTACCGAACCGACTCCCCCACCGGCACCGCGCCCTGGAGCAGCGCGAGCGCCAACCCGCTGGCGATTGGCGCCAGCCGTTTCCTGGGGTTCAGCACCAGCGTCGGCAACACCAGCGGCCCCGTGCCGATTCAACAACTCAGCGCCACCACGAGCCTGGAAGCGGTGATCGCACCGCTGGGCACGCTGGACCTGGGCAGCGAAGTGCGCCTCGACGGCGCCGCCACCCTCGAACTCAACTACCTCTAGGAGCCTTCCCATGAAACACCTTCTGATTGCCTTGGCATTCGTATCGGGCAGCGCACACGCCGCCTCCACCGTTGACCTGGCCGTCACCGGCCTGATCACGCCCATGGCCTGCACGCCGCTGCTGTCCGGCGGTGGGCTGGTGGACTTCGGCAAGATCTCGCGCAATGACCTCAACCTCACCAACGGTACGCGCCTGCCCCACAAGTACCTGACCCTCACCGTCAACTGCAACGCACCTGGCCGCTTCGCCCTGCGCATGCGTGACAACCGCGACGGCACGGCCCACGTCAACAGCGAGATTTTCTACGGCCTGGGCCTGGATACCAGCGGCAACAAGATCGGCGTGTACTCGGTGAGCTTCGACCCCAGGCAGACCGTGGTCGACAACCTGGCCGTGGTGTACGGCACCGAATCCACCACCGGCGGCCTGGCCTGGCGCACCGCCAACCTCAACCCCATCGACGTGGGCTCGCGCAGCCTGCTCGGTTTCACCGATGTGGTCGGCAGCACTGCCGGCCCCTCGGCCATCCAGACGCTGACCAGCACCCTGAAGCTGGAAGCCACGCTCAACGCCCGCCAGAACCTGGACCTCAGCGTGGAAACGCCGATGGACGGGTCGGCCACGTTGGAAGTTGTGTACCTGTAATTCGCGTTTTTTCCCAACCCTGTAGGAGCAATACCATGAGCATCACCCGTAACCTGTTGATCACCGCGCTGATGATGAGCGCAGGCCATGTGGTCGCCGCGTCCAGCGTCGACCTGAGCGTCAAGGGGACGATCACCCCGAGTGCGTGTGAGGTCAGTGTCTCGAACGGCGGTCAATTTGACTTGGGCAAAATCGCCGCCAAGGATCTGTCCCCAGACGGCGCTACATACTTACCCGTGCTGAATGCCGAGGTGACGACCACCTGTGAGGGCGCGACGTTGATAGCGCTTGAGCCCAAGGACAATCGCGCCGGTTCGGCCCACATCAACGACGACTACTTGTTCGGGCTGGGCTTGATCAACGGTACCGAGAAACTAGGGGCCATGACGGCCGCGCTCCGCTCTCACATCGCAGATGGCGTGGTGGCCTATTCCATCAACTCGTCGGATGGCGGTCTGACTTGGACCACAGGAGGGTTTTTCAAACCGACAAGTAACCTTGTCTCGGTTCGTCAGGGCGCTACCACCGCTCCGGTACCGGTGCAACTCCTGGTTTCAACCCTGCGGATCGAGGCGGAAATTGCCCCGACCAACAGCCTGACCCTGACCAATGAAGTTCCCATCGACGGCTCGATCACCCTGACCGTGCGTTACCTCTGACCCTTGTCGCCAATCCCCTAGACGCTGACCAGCCGCCTGAAGCTGGAAGCCACACAACGCCCGACAGAACCTGGACGCTCAGCGTGGAAACGCCGATGGACGGATCGGCCACGTTGGAAGTTGTGTACCTGTAATTCGCGTTTTTTCCCAACCCTGTAGGAGCAATACCATGAGCATCACCCGTAACCTGTTGATCACCGCGCTGATGATGAGCGCAGGCCATGTGTCCGCCGCGTCCAGCGTCGACCTGAGCGTCAAAGGCACAATCACCCCAAGCGCCTGTACACCCACACTGGGTAACGGCGGGGTCATTGATATCGGCAAGATCTCCACAAAGGAGCTCAATGCTGACAGGGCGACTCATATTCCCACCCCCCTCATCAAACTGACCGTCACCTGCGATGCCGCGACACTGATGGCAGTCTCGGGCAAAGACAATCGGGCAGGTACCCACTTCGAAGAGGACAACCCGTACGACTTCGGCCTGGGATTGATCAATGGCACCGAAAAATTGGGCGGTATTGAGTTGCGTGTGGATAACCCCATTGCCGATGGCGTGGCAGTACGCACAATCGCGTCCGACGACGGTGGACCCTGGTATGGGGGGCGGGTCCTTGCAACCACTACATTGATCTCGGTCGCAAACACCGGCAGCCTGGCCCCAATCCCGGTGCAAGTGCTGAGTGCCGACATGTCGTCCTATCTGAGTATTGCACCCACTAAAAATCTGACCCTTGATAAAGAGGTCGCAATCGACGGCTCCGCAACAATCACCGTGAACTACCTGTAAATCAAGGCCCTGCGACAGGGACGGCCTCGCTCTGTACGTCTACGTATCGGGCGCGGCCGGCCCCCAGACCCGCGATGATCGCGCCCAGGCCGATCACGCCGAACACCCAGCCGGTGGCGCCCCAGCCACCGGTCCAGTCATGCAACACACCGACCGCCAGCGGGCCCAATGAGGCCAGCGTGTACCCGATGCCCTGGGCCATGCCCGACAGGTTGGCCGCCACGTGGGAATCCCGCGAGCGCAGCACGATCAGGGTCAGCGCCAGGCTGAACGTACCGCCCTGGCCCAACCCCAGCAGAATCGCCCAGCCCCACAACCCTTCAAGGGGCGCAAACAGGCAGCCAAACAGCCCGCCCAGGGTCAACAGCATCACCACCACAATGGCTAGGCGCTGGTCCTTGCCCCGGGTGGCCAGCCACGGCGCGGTCAAGGCGCTGAACAATTGCACGATGATCGAACCCGACAGCAGCAAGCCGGCTTCGGTGGCACTCAGGCCACGGCTGATCAGGATCGATGGCACCCAGCCGAACACGATGTAGGCCAGGGATGATTGCAGGCCCATGTACAAGGTCACTTGCCAGGCCAGCGGATCGCGGAGCAACCCCTTCACCTTGTAAGCCACTTGATGAGCGCCATGTTTTTGCCCCACCTGTGGCAACCAGAACAACGCCGCAACCAGCGCGGGCACGATCCAGAACCCCAGGCCGAAGGTCCAGCTGTCGCCGAAGAAATGACTCAGCGGCACCGTGGCCCCCGCCGCCAGCGCCGCGCCCAGACACAGCGCCATGGTATAGACACCGGTCATGGTCCCGGCCTGTTTGGCGAAGTCACGCTTGACGATGCCCGGCAGCAATACGCCGATGATGCCGATACTGGCGCCGGCAATCAGGCTGCCAACGAACAGCCCGGCCTCGCCGAACGAGCTGCGCAGGATGATGCCGCCGGCCAGCGTCAGCAAAATCCCCAGCACCACCCGCTCGGCACCAAAACGCCGGGCCAGGATCGGCGCCAGTGGCGCGAACAAGCCCAGGCACATTACCGGCAAGGTGGTCAGCAGACCGGCCTTGGCCGCCGACAGGCCCAGGCTGGCCGAGACGTCATTGAGCAACGGCGACAGACTCGACAGCGCCGGGCGCAGGTTCATCGCCACCAGGACCAGCCCCAGGATCAGCAACCAGGGGCGGCTCATGGCGGGTGGGGTGTGTTGCACAACGTCATCGTCGGCTTCGGCGTCGATCAACAGTTCTTCGAGTTTGGTTTCAGGGTTCATTGATCAACTGCCGGCAGAGGGATTTGGCGCGTTCCGGGTCTTGTTTTTCGACGGCTTCGAGCAAGGCGATATGCAGGTCGAACACTGCCTGGCGGCGCGGAGTGATGTTCAAGGTCTGGCGCAACTGGGCGCCGACGATGGCGGAAAAGTACTGGTACAACTCGCTCAGCGCCGGGTTGTGCGCGGCGTCCACCAAGTGCTTGTGAAAGATCAGGTCGGCGCTGATGTAGGCCTCCAGGTCGCCGTGATACAACGCCGCGCTGGCGTCGAGGGCCTCGCGCAGCCTTTTGAGGTCTTCGTCGGTGCGGCGCAACGCGGCCAGGCTGATCGCCTCCACCTCCAGGATCTGCCGGGTCTCCTGCGCCTGCTCCAGCGTGCAATGGGAAAGCGCGCGCATCGTGCCCAACGGGTCAGTCATCGAGCGCAAGTAGCTGCCGTCGCCCTGGCGGATCTCAATCAACCCGGAAAACGCCAGCACACGCATGGCCTCACGCACGGTATTGCGGCTGATGCCCAGCTCGGCAGACAGCTCGGGCTCGGTGGGCAGGCGTTCGCCAATGGCCCACGTGCCCTGGCTGATGCGCAGGCGCAGCTGCTCCAGGGCCTGGTCGACCAGAGAGCGTTTGATCAAGGGGGCGATGTCTGTCATAGGTTTTAAGCTTTCGTCCAATCATAGGATGAATTTTCCTACAGCCTATTCGGAGTTGCCTACAAAGGCAACGCACTACGGTTCTTAAGCAGGAAAAGGAGCAGTATTTTCGATTGGTAAAATTACCCTCTGAGGGTAATTATTGGACTCAGGTGTCTTATGGAAAAGTACACACCTCACTACGATTTGGCGTTGGTTAAGGCTGAGGTCATTAAGTTGGGTTTCAGGGCGTTCACCGCAACTGCCCGAGAGGGAGCTCGACAGCTCGAATTGAGCCTGGACCAAATGCAACAGGTGGTCTGCGCCCTTGAGCGCCGAATGTTGTGCAAATCGATGACGACCTATGCAGACCATCGGGTATGGCAGGACGTCTACCTGATCAAGATTTACGGCACGGAGATTTACATCAAGGTCACTTACCGCCCAGGCGGTGGTCCTCCCGTAATCTCCTTCAAGGAGAAACCCCTATGAGAACCCAGCAATGCATGAGCTGCGGAACCCATGACGCAATGCAGCACTTCGAAGGTCGCACCTTCACGATCAACACGCGGGGAATGGTTCGAGATATCCCCGACATTGCAGGCTGGGAATGCGAGGTCTGCCATGAAGTTGAATTCGATCACGACGACGACAGTGCAGAGCGTTATTGCAAGGCCTCTGATCTGCTGTTGATCGACGCACGCAAAATCATCGCCGCCGAAATGAAGCGAATCCGCCGCAAACTGCACCTCACGCAAAAAGACGCGGTGAGGCTCTTCACCGTCCGTGGGCACAATGCATTTTCACGCTACGAACGGGCTGAAATTTTTCCGCCGGAACCGTTGCTCACATTGATGCGCCTTCTGGATAAACACCCACACCTGCTGGCTGAAATCGAGGTCCTCAACGCGGGGAAAGACTTGAACCAACTACTCATCGCCAGGGATGCACAGCTACTGGCGGCTCAGGCGTCCTGAAAAAAACGCAGGCAAAAATAAACCCGGCACAGGGCCGGGTTTATTTATTCACCCATCGATCAATGCAGAATCTGGCTCAAGAACAACTTGGTCCGGTCATTCTGCGGGTTGTCGAAGAAGTCATTCGGCGCCGCCTGCTCCACGATCTCGCCCTTGTCCATGAAGATCACGCGGTTGGCCACGGTGCGCGCAAAACCCATTTCGTGGGTGACGCACAGCATGGTCATGCCGTCTTCGGCCAAGCCGATCATGGTGTCGAGTACTTCCTTTACCATCTCTGGGTCGAGTGCCGAGGTCGGCTCATCGAACAGCATGATTTTCGGCTTCATGCACAGTGCGCGGGCAATCGCCACACGCTGTTGCTGGCCGCCGGACAGTTGCCCTGGAAACTTGTGGGCCTGCTCCGGAATGCGCACGCGCTCCAGGTAGTGCATGGCGATTTCCTCGGCCTTGCGCTTGGGCATCTTGCGGACCCACATCGGCGCCAGCGTGCAGTTCTGCAGGATGGTCAGGTGCGGGAACAGGTTGAAGTGCTGGAACACCATGCCGACTTCACGGCGGATCGCTTCAATCTGCTTGAGGTCGTTGGTCAGTTCCACACCATCGACCACGATGCGGCCCTGCTGGTGCTCTTCCAGGCGGTTGAGGCAGCGGATGGTGGTGGACTTGCCTGAACCCGACGGGCCGCACAGCACGATACGCTCGCCCTGCTTGACGTTGAGGTTGATGTCTTTCAACACGTGGAACTGGCCGTACCACTTGTTGACGCCCTGCATCTGGATAATGCCTTCAGGGCCCACAGGCTTTTTGATTGCTTCGCTCATAAAAGAACTCCTAACGCTTGTGGCCTGTGTCGAGCTTGCGTTCCAGATGCATGGAATAGCGCGACATACCAAAACAGAAAATCCAGAACACCAGGGCGGCGAACACATAGCCTTCAGTGGCCATGCCCAGCCATTTCGGGTCGGCAGCCGCTTGCTTGACGCTGTTGAGCAGGTCGAACAAGCCGATAATGATCACCAGGCTCGTGTCCTTGAACAGCGCAATAAACGTGTTGACGATGCCCGGGATCACCAGCTTCAGGGCTTGCGGCAAAATCACCAGGCCCATGCTGCGCCAGTAACCCAGGCCCATCGCCGCAGCAGCTTCATACTGCCCTTTGGGAATGGCTTGCAGACCGCCGCGCACCACTTCGGCCACGTAGGCCGACTGGAACAGGATCACGCCGATCAGGGCCCGCAGCAGCTTGTCGAAGTTCATGCCTTCAGGCAGGAACAACGGCAGCATCACCGAGGACATGAACAGCACCGTGATCAACGGCACGCCGCGCCAGAATTCGATGAAGGTCACGCAGACCACTCGAATCGCCGGCATGTTCGAACGCCGCCCCAACGCCAGCACGATGCCCAACGGCAAGGCACCGGCGATACCGACGGTGGCGATCACCAGGGTCAGCATCAGGCCGCCCCATTGGCTGGTCGCCACGTTGGTCAGGCCGAACACACCGCCGTGCAGCAGGAAGTAGGCAATGATCGGGTACAGCACCAGGAAGCTCAGGCCGTAGATCGCCTTGTGCTGGAAGCGCGAGATGAACAACGGCGCCACGCCGACGATGGCCAGCCACACGGTCAGGTCCACGCGCCAGCGCAGGTCGCCCGGGTAGTAGCCGTACATGAACTGTCCGAAGCGCTGTTGGATAAACACCCAGCAGGCGCCTTCCTTGGTGCAGTCTGCGCGGGTGGTGCCCACCCAGTTAGCGTCGATGATGGCCCAATGCAGGATCGGTGGCACCACCAGGTACACCAGGTAAATCGCCAACAAGGTCAGCAGGGTGTTGAGCCAGCTGGAGAACAGATTGGCGCGCATCCACGCCACCGGGCCGAAGACTTTGCTCGGCGGCGGCATATCAGGTTTGAAAGTATGCGTACTCATGGGTGTTTCCTCACCGCTCGATCAGCGCAATGCGCTTGTTGTACCAGTTCATCAGCAGGGAAATGCTGATGCTGATCGCCAGGTACACGCTCATGGTGATGGCAATGACTTCAATGGCCTGGCCGGTCTGGTTGAGTACCGTGCCGGCAAACAGCGAAACCATTTCCGGGTAACCGATACCGGCGGCCAGCGACGAGTTCTTCGCCAGGTTGAGGTATTGGCTGGTCAGCGGCGGAATGATCACCCGCAGGGCCTGCGGGATGATGACCTTGCGCAGCGTCGGCCCAGGGCGCAGGCCCAGGGAACGTGCAGCTTCGGTCTGGCCGTGGCTGACGGACTTGATGCCCGAACGCACGATCTCGGCGATGAACGCGGCCGTGTAGACGGTGAGCGCCAGGGTCAGTGCCAGCAGTTCGGGGATCAGTACCCAGCCACCGACAAAGTTGAACCCTTGCAGCTTCGGCATTTCCCAGTGCAGGGGGGCGCCGAAGATCAGGGCGCACAACGCCGGGATCACGATGAGCAGCGCCAGGCCCGCCCAAAACTTATGGAACGGCACGCCGGTGGCTTCAAAGCGCTTGTTGGCCCAGCGGGCCATGAACACGATGGCCACGATGGCGACCACGATGCTCGCCACGAACGGCCAGAAACCCTCAGCGGCCAGTGCTGCCGGCATGTTCAAGCCACGGCTGCTGACAAAGAAGGTATCGCCGAAGTTGTGGCTGTTACGCGGCCCCGGCATGGTCAGGAACACCGCGAAATACCAGAACAGGATTTGCAGTAGCGGCGGGATGTTGCGGAACACTTCCACATACACCGTCGCCAGCTTGTTGATCATCCAGTTCGGCGACAGGCGCGCGACGCCGACGATGAACCCGAGGATCGTCGCCAGCACCACGCCGATCACGGTCACCAGCAGGGTGTTGAGCAAACCGATGACGAACACGCGGGCGTAGCTGTCCGATTCGGTGTAGTCGATCAGGTGCTGCGCGATGCCGAAGCCGGCACTGCGCTCAAGAAAGTCGAAACCCGAGGTAATGCCCCGGTGTTGCAGGTTGGTCTGGGTGTTGTTGAAGAGGTACCAGCCCAGCGAGACCACCGCCACAATCGTGATGATCTGGAAGAGCCACGCACGCACTTTGGGATCGCTGAAGCTGAGCTTCTGCTTTGGTGCGCCGATTTGATTTTGCATGAAGTGCCCCGGAAAGAATGGAACAGAACATCACCCGGCGGTTGGCCCACCGGGTGACAGAACCATCAGCGATCAGCGCACAGGTGGTGCGTATTGAATGCCGCCGTTGTTCCACAGCGCGTTCAGGCCACGGTCGATTTCCAGCGGGGTGCTCTTGCCGAGGTTTTTCTCGAAGACTTCGCCGTAGTTACCGACTTGCTTGACGATCTGTACAACCCAATCCTTTTTCAGTTTCAGGTCTTTGCCGTATTCGCCGTCAGCACCGAGCAGACGTGCAACGTCCGGGTTCTTGGTGGACTTGGCTTCAGCTTCAACGTTCTTCGAGGTGATGCCGGCTTCTTCAGCGTTGAGCATGGCGTAGCCAACCCAGCGCACGATGGCCAGCCACTCGTCGTCGCCGTTACGCACGACTGGGCCCAGTGGTTCTTTGGAAATGGTTTCCGGCAGAACCGAGTAGTCCTTCGGCGAAGCCAGCTTGCTGCGCTGTGCGAACAGCTGCGACTTGTCGGAGGTCAGCACGTCGCAACGACCGGATTCCAGCGACTTGGCGCTTTCATCGGAGGTGTCAAAGGTGATCGGGGTGTATTTGAGGTTGTTGGCGCGGAAGTAGTCGGAAACGTTCAGCTCAGTGGTGGTACCGGCCTGGATGCAGATGGTTGCACCGTCCAGTTCCTTGGCACTTTTCACGCCCAGCTTGTTGTTTACCAGGAAGCCAACACCGTCGTAGTAGGTGATGAAGCCTGGGAATTTCAGGCCCATGCCGGCATCGCGGGAGCTGGTCATGGTGGTGTTACGCGACAGGATGTCGACTTCGCCGGACTGAAGCGCGGTGAAACGCTCCTTGGCATTCAACTGGCTGAATTTGACCTTGGTAGCGTCGCCGAAAACGGCAGCGGCTACAGCGCGGCATACGTCAGCGTCGATCCCCAGGATCTTGCCGCCGGCATCCGGTACCGAGAAACCCGGCAGGCCGTCACTCACGCCACATTGCACAAAGCCTTTCTTCTGCACGGCGTCCAGGGTGGCGCCGGCTTGGGCGAAACCACTAACACCCAGCACGGCCGCCGCACACACGATGGCCAGGGTGGATTTCAATACCTTCATTCAAACCTCCAGTTTTGCTCTTGTTGTGTCGGAGCTCGAACCCCAGCGCACCCTTATGAGGCGATATCGACCTGTGTTGGCTTTTTTTAGGTCGAGCGGCATGAGGCTTTCGCAATAATTCCAGTTGCTATCCCACAAGCGGCAGTCACTGATAGTGTTACCGTCCTGGGTTAGTTCTGACATCGACCTACACATAGCAAGGCCCGTACCAGAGTGCTGGCTGAGTCGTTTCAGCCCATGGTCAATAGAAAAAGATTCAACCGTGCGACATTCTCTTAACAGATCAACCCGTCGCGCACCGTTCCGACGCACTCAATCGGAGCGCGCGCACATATATGGAGCAGACATGACCGAACCCTTGATTCTTCAGCCCGCCAAGCCCGCAGACGCCTGCGTAATCTGGTTGCATGGCCTGGGTGCCGATCGCTACGACTTCCTGCCGGTGGCCGAAGCCCTGCAGGAAAGCTTGCTGACTACCCGCTTCGTTTTGCCCCAGGCGCCGACCCGCCCGGTGACCATCAACGGCGGTTACGAGATGCCGAGCTGGTACGACATCAAGGCCATGAGCCCGGCCCGCTCCATCAGCCTGGAAGAGCTGGAAGTGTCGGCAAAAACCGTCACGGATTTGATCGAAGCGCAGAAGAGAACCGGAATAGACGCTTCGCGAATTTTCCTCGCCGGTTTTTCCCAGGGTGGCGCCGTGGTTTTCCACACCGCATTCTTGAATTGGGAAGGCCCGCTGGGTGGCGTGATCGCCCTCTCCACCTATGCGCCTACCTTCGGTGACGAGCTGGAACTGTCCGCCAGCCAGCAACGCATTCCCACCCTGTGCCTGCATGGCCAATACGACGACGTGGTCCAGAACGCCATGGGTCGCAGCGCCTACGAGCATTTGAAGAGCCGTGGTGTCACCGTGACATGGCAGGAATACCCAATGGGCCACGAAGTGTTACCCGAAGAGATACGCGATATAGGTGCCTGGTTGACCGCTCGCCTGGGCTGAAAACCACACATTATGTAGCCACATGACAGACGCACTACGCCGCGCCCGATTCTTGCATTACACTGGCCGGCGTACATTCCTTAACCAATTAATGAGATCACCGTGCTCGAAGCACTCAAGAAGATGTTCGGCAAAAGCGAGGCCGAGCCGCTCGCGCCTGTTCCCACTGCCCCTGCCCCCACTGCTGGCAGCCGCAATGACGGTAAACAGCCCGACCGGACTGCACCTGTCGCTCAGCCTGAAACGCCTACGGTGACACCGCCTGAGCAGGCAAAACCGGCTGAAGCCGCGCCGCCAGCGCCTAAGCCACGCCGCGAACGTGCGCCCAAACCACCGGTCAAGCCGTGGAAACTCGAAGACTTCGTCGTCGAACCCCAGGAAGGCAAGACCCGCTTCCATGATTTCAAACTCGCCCCGGAACTGATGCACGCCATCCAGGACCTGGGCTTCCCGTATTGCACGCCGATCCAGGCGCAGGTGCTGGGCTTCACCCTCGCCGGCAAAGACGCCATCGGCCGCGCCCAGACCGGCACCGGCAAGACCGCCGCGTTCCTGATCTCGATCATCACCCAGCTGCTGCAGACGCCGCCGCCGAAAGAGCGCTACATGGGTGAACCCCGCGCGCTGATCATCGCCCCGACCCGGGAGCTGGTGGTGCAGATCGCCAAGGACGCCGCCGACCTGACCAAGTACACCGGCCTCAACGTCATGACGTTCGTGGGCGGCATGGACTTCGACAAGCAGCTCAAGCACCTCGAAGCGCGCCATTGCGACATCCTGGTCGCCACCCCGGGCCGCCTGCTCGACTTCAACCAGCGCGGCGACGTGCACCTGGACATGGTCGAAGTGATGGTGCTGGACGAAGCCGACCGCATGCTCGACATGGGCTTTATCCCGCAAGTGCGCCAGATCATTCGCCAGACCCCGCCGAAATCCGAGCGCCAGACCCTGCTGTTCTCCGCCACCTTCACCGATGACGTGATGAACCTGGCCAAGCAATGGACCACTGACCCGTCCATCGTCGAGATCGAAGCGGAAAACGTGGCCAGCGAAAACGTCGAGCAACACATCTACGCCGTGGCCGGCGCCGACAAATACAAGCTGCTCTACAACCTGGTCAACGACAACGGTTGGGAGCGCGTGATGGTGTTTGCCAACCGCAAGGACGAAGTGCGCCGCATCGAAGAGCGCCTGGTGCGCGACGGCGTCAACGCAGCGCAGCTGTCCGGCGACGTGCCCCAGCACAAGCGCATCAAGACGCTGGAGGGCTTCCGCGAAGGCAAGATCCGCGTGCTGGTGGCCACCGATGTGGCCGGCCGCGGCATTCACATCGACGGTATCAGCCACGTGATCAACTTCACCCTGCCGGAAGTGCCGGACGACTACGTACACCGCATCGGCCGTACCGGTCGTGCCGGGGCGGCGGGTGTGTCGATCAGTTTTGCCGGGGAAGATGACTCGTACCAGTTGCCGTCGATCGAGGCGTTGCTGGGTCGCAAGATCAGCTGCGAAACGCCGCCGACGCACCTGTTGCGGGCCGTAGAGCGCAAACGCCCTTAAAGGCTGGAATGCACTCGACCTGTAGGAGCTGGCTTGTGTGGGAGCTGGCTTGCCTTCGATGAGGGCCCCAAGATCGCCGCTGGCCTTGGGGTAGCTATCGCCGGCAAGCCGGCTCCTACAGTGGATCGGGTTCCTGCTTAGAAATGAGGATTCCAGGAGGAACCATGAACCACGCCGACTACCTCATCATCGGCGGCGGCATTGCCGGTGCCTCGGCCGGCTACTGGCTGTCGCAACAGGCCCGCGTCATCGTGCTGGAGCGCGAGTCCATGCCGGGCTACCACTCCACCGGCCGCTCTGCCGCGCTCTACATCGCCGCCTACGGCACACCGCAGGTACGCGCCCTGACCCTGGGCAGCCGCGCCTTCTTCGACCACCCACCTACCGGTTTTACCGAGCATCCCTTGCTGACACCCCGTGGCGAAATCATCGTCGACCTGGTGGGTGACGCCGAGGAGCTGCAGCGCCACTACCAGAGCGCCAAGGCTTTGGTGCCCGCTACCCGTTTGCTGGACGCCGATGACGCCTTGGAGATGATGCCGATCCTGCGCCCGGAAAAAGTACACGGCGCGATCTACGACCCGACCGTCTGCGATATCGACACCGACGCGCTGTACCAAGGCTACTTGCGCGGTATTCGGCGCAATGGGGGCGAGATCCACACCGACAGCGAAGTACAACAGCTGCACCGCGACAACCACGGCCACTGGCAGGTACACACGGCGCACCACGTGTTCACCGCGCCGGTGGTGATCAACGCCGCCGGCGCCTGGGCCGACCAGATCGGCGCCTTGGCCGGTGCACCCCCGATCGGCCTGCAACCCAAGCGCCGCAGCGCGTTTATCTTCGCCCCGCCCGAGGATGTGAATACCAACGCCTGGCCCGAGCTGGCGGCGTTGGACGGCTCGTTCTACATGAAGCCGGATGCCGGCATGTTTCTGGGCTCACCCGCCAACGCCGACCCGGTAGAACCCCACGACGTGCAGCCCGAAGAACTGGACATTGCCATGGGCATCTACCACATCGAAGAAGCCACCACCCTGACCATCCGCCGCCCGACCCGCACATGGGCAGGGCTGCGCAGTTTTGTCAGTGACGGCGACCTGGTGTGCGGGTTTGATTCACACGTGGAAGGGTTGTTCTGGGTGGCCGCCCAAGGCGGTTACGGCATCCAGACCTCCCCGGCCATGGGGCAGGCCAGCGCGGCGCTGGTGCGAGGGGAGCCGTTGCCCGACTCACTGACCGGGCTTGGGTTGACCGAGGCGATGCTGTCGCCAGCAAGGCTGAATTGCCCTGCTCTTTAACCCGCAGCAGATCAAATGTGGGAGCTGGCTTGCCTGCGATGCGGGCACTGCGGTGCTTCATTCATATCGCGGTGATGCTATCGCAGGCAAGACAGCTCCCACACAAGCCCACATTGACGGCCCCATCCCCAGGAATTATTTCCAGCGGTCTGCGGCGGTGTGATCGCTGCTGCGCCCTTCAACCCAGCGCGGGCCTGCGCTGGTGTTTTCTTTTTTCCAGAACGGCGCCCGGGTCTTGAGGTAATCCATCACAAATGCACAAGCATCAAACGCCGCCTGCCGATGGGCACTGGCGGCGGCGACGAAGACGATAGGCTCGCCCGGCTCCAGGCTGCCGATGCGGTGCAACACTTCCAGCTTGAGCAACGGCCAACGCTGTTCGGCTTCCACGGCGATCTTGGCCAGGGCTTTTTCGGTCATGCCGGGGTAATGCTCGAGGAACATCCCCGCCACATCGAAGCCGTCGTTGAAGTCGCGTACATAGCCGACAAAGCTCACCACCGCGCCGACGCCGACATTGGCCGCGTGCATCGCGTTGACTTCGGCACCGGGATCGAACGCCTGGGCCTGCACACGAATGGCCATGGTCAGCCTCCGGTCACGGGCGGGAAGAACGCCACTTCATCGCCGGCTTGCACGGGCTCATCGAGGCCGCACAATTCTTCGTTGCGCGCGCACATCAGGCTGGCTTCGTTGAGCACCGCAAACTCAGGGTCGCTGGCCAGGGCCTGCCGTACGGCATCGACGGTGGCAAAGTCGCCCTCCATCTCCAGCGAGTCAAACCCCACCGCCTCGGCGTAGCGTGCGAAAAACAATACGTTGATGCTCATGCCTGGTCCGCCTTGAAGTGCCCGCTTTTACCGCCAAGCTTTTCCAGCAGACGGATATTTTCGATGGTCATGCCGCGGTCTACCGCTTTGCACATGTCATAAATGGTCAGTGCGGCGACGCTGGCGGCCGTGAGGGCCTCCATCTCCACGCCGGTCTGGCCGGAGAGTTTGCAGCGTGCCAGGATGTGCACCGCGTCCACGCCGTCGGCGCTGAGTTCCACCTTGACGCCAGTCAGCATCAACGGGTGGCACAGGGGGATCAGGTCGCTGGTTTTTTTCGCTGCCTGGATCCCGGCGATGCGGGCCACGGCAAACACGTCGCCCTTGGGGTGGGCGCCGTCGACGATCATTTTCAGGGTCTCGGGCAACATGCGCACCCGCGCTTCGGCCACCGCTTCACGGAACGTCACGGCTTTGTCGGTGACGTCGACCATGTGGGCGCGACCTTGGGAATCGAGATGAGTCAGCACAGGGATACTCCTGATCAGGAGCAGCGATTGTAAACCTAACGCATAACAAATGTGGGAGCTGGCTTGCCTGCGATGCAGGCACCGCGGTGTATCAGCTACACCGCGGTGATGCTATCGCAGGCAAGCCAGCTCCCACAAAAAGCCCGGCCCCTATGGGTCGGTTAGAGGTGAGATTCGGCGTATTCAGCCAGGATCGAGCGTGGAACCCCTTGCAGCGCAATGTGCACGCCGTTCGGGAAGTCTTTGAAGCGTTCCGTCAGGTAGGTCAGCCCGGAGCTCGTCGCGGACAGGTAAGGGGTGTCGATCTGTGCCAGGTTGCCCAGGCACACCACTTTGGAACCGGCGCCGGCACGGGTGATGATGGTTTTCATCTGGTGCGGCGTGAGGTTCTGGCATTCATCGATCAAAATCAGGCTTTGCTGGAAGCTGCGACCTCGGATGTAGTTGAGGGATTTGAACTGCAACGGCACTTTGCTGAGGATGTAGTCGACGCTGCCATGGGTGTTTTCGTCATCCATGTGCAAGGCTTCGAGGTTGTCGGTGATCGCCCCCAGCCACGGCTCCATTTTTTCCGCCTCGGTGCCGGGCAGGAAACCGATTTCCTGGTCCAGGCCCTGCACGCTACGGGTGGCGATGATGCGGCGATAGCGCTTGGTCACCATGGTCTGCTCGATGGCGGCAGCCAGGGCAAGAATGGTTTTACCGGAACCGGCCGCACCGGTCAGGTTGACCAGGTGGATGTCCGGATCGAGCAGCGCGTACAGCGCCAGGCTCTGGTAGATATCACGCGGTTTCAGGCCCCAGGCTTCCTGGTGCAACAGGGGTTCCTGATGCAGGTCAAGGATCAGCAGCTTGTCGACCTGGATCTCTTTGATCCAGCCCACGAAGCCCTGCTCGTCGACGATGAATTCATTGATGTGCACGGCCGGCAGGTTGTCGATCAGCTGAACCTGGTGCCAGGTGCGGCCATGGTCCTGACGGGTTTCGACCTTGCTGACGCGGTCCCAGAACGAGCCGGTCATCATGTGATAACCCCGGGAGAGCATCGACACGTCGTCGACCAGTTGGTCGGTGCTGTAGTCCTCGGCAGCGATCCCACACGCTCGTGCCTTGAGGCGCATATTGATGTCTTTGGTCACCAGCACCACGCGCAGGTCCTTGTCGCGAGCGTGCAGGTCGATCAATTGGTTGATGATTTTGTTGTCGTTCAGGTTTTCCGGCAGCAGGCTGTTGGGCTCGCTGCGCTTGCTCATCAGAATCGACAACAAGCCCTTGGGCCCGCCTTTGCCTCGCTGGATCGGCACACCGACTTCAACGTCTTCGGGCGATGCTTCGCCCAAGGTCTTGTCGATCAGGCGAATGGCCTGGCGGCATTCGGCGGCCACGCTGTGGTGCCCGCTTTTGAGTTTGTCGAGCTCCTCAAGCACGATCATCGGGATGGCGACGTGGTGTTCTTCGAAGTTAAGCAGCGCGTTTGGATCGTGGATCAGTACGTTGGTATCAAGCACATAAAGGATTGGCTGGTCGGAAGAAGGGTTACGTCCATGATCATCCATACTCGGTCACCTTTGTGGGAGCCAGTCGACGCAATACCTGGGCGGTGCTGCGCCTCGATTCGACCACCGACTGCACCTGAAGTGACGTCAAGCGCAGTGCCCACATGAGGAGTCTTGGAAGACGCCACCTGTGCTGCAGGTTTCGGCGATCTGACTTCGTAATACCGCAAAAGCCATGACAGGAAAAAGCACTTTGACGCTTTTTTGAAGTTTATTTTTCAGGATGACGAATAGCACTAGCCGAGTGCCAGCGACCCCGTTAAAGTCGGAAGTCCGCCTGCATCGAAACGCCCTCTAAAATCGCCCCAAAAACGCCTCATCCCCAACAGGGCCGGGCACTTCGTCTTTTCAGCGAAACGCCTCCCGACAGTCCTGCCAACCCAGCCCGCTTTGCGCCGTTGCCTGCATCAATAAAGGCAATGCCACCCGCGCCTTGTCCTGTGTGTCGTGGAACACAATCACCCCTTTGCGCCACAGCAGCATCAACGTCAGCACGCGCTGCGCCGACTCGTCGGGCTTGAGCTTGCCCGGGTCATCCTGGGAGTCGATGTCCCACAACGCCACTTGCAGCCCCTGGGACTGGAAAAACCCCTGGCTGTCCGCCCGGCGCTGACCGTAGGGCGGGCGAAACAGCGGTACGTAGTTCTCCGGCATCAGGTTTTGCACCAGCGACGCCGTGCGGGTGATCGAACTTTGCCAGTCGACCCAATGGCTGTGGGAACGGTACTGCCAGCCCTGAATACCCACGCACTGGCCTTGGTACAAGGCCTGCACATCAGCGGCAGAGCTGCTCTCCACACGGGTCTGCAGGCTGCTGCCGAGGGCAAAGAACGTCGCGTTCATCTTCTGTTTGCGCAAGTAATCGGTGAGCCAGTCGGTGTTGCCACTGACTGGCGCCGGGCCGCCGTCGAACGTCAGCAAGAACAAGCGGTCGTTGAGCTCATCGCCATTGCGCTCATGGTCACCAAAACGCGCGACTTCGCTGCTGATCTGCGGGAACAGCGCGGCCTTGCGCAGCAACTCATCGAGGTAGCGTTCGTGGAAATTATGGCTCGGGCCGGCCCAGCCTATATAGAAAGAGTTTTCGCTGACCTGGAACTTGCCAGCCTGCTCGCGCAGGTCGTCCATGTTCTCGACCAGGTAACAAAACGAGGCGTCCTCCTCGCAGCTCTGTTGGGCGAAGGTGTAGTTCTCCAACAAACGTTGCCACAGCTGGCGGCGCAGGTCGTCGATGGACGCCAGGTTGATGATCTTCAAGCCCAGGCGCTGCTTGAGCGCGGTTTCGTCCTGGCTTTCGCTGGCCAGCAGGCTGTGGGCGAACATCAGGATTTCGGCGCGTGAGGCCACATCGAACAGCGCGGGGCTGCTGAGCTTTTCAGGCCAGGTGCCACGGTCCAGGCTGGACACGTCCACAGGTGCGGCCTGGGCGCCCAGGCAAAACAGGCAGGCGGACAATAAAAGCGCAATTCGCACAAAGGGTCTCCCTTTCCAGAGTCGTCGGCCACTATAGCCGATCCACCACGCCCCCTGTAGGAGCCGGCTTGCCGGCGATGAGGCCCTGGAGACTTGAAGTGATCTTGCGGACGCCATCGCCGGCAAGCCGGCTCCTACAGTTTCGATCTCTATCGTTGCCATAGGTGGAGTCGAACGCCTCAACCCCCTAGAATCCCCCCACGATTTAAGGAGACGACTTCATGCTGACGGTGATTTCACCCGCCAAGACCCTCGATTTCGAGACCGCGCCTGCGACCCAGCGCTTTACCCAGCCGCAATTTCTGGACCACTCCCAGGAACTGATCGAGCAGCTGCGCACGCTGAGCCCGGCGCAGATCAGCGAGTTGATGCACGTGTCCGACAAGATCGGTGGCCTCAACGCCGCCCGCTTCGGCAGTTGGACCCCGGCGTTCACCCCCGCCAACGCCAAGCAGGCGCTGCTGGCGTTCAAGGGCGACGTGTACACCGGCCTCAACGCCGAAACCTTCAGCGACGCCGATTTCACCTACGCCCAGGACCACCTGCGCATGCTCTCGGGCCTGTACGGCCTGCTGCGCCCCCTGGACCTGATGATGCCGTACCGCCTGGAAATGGGCACCAAGCTGCCCAACGCCCGTGGCAAGGACCTGTACGCCTTCTGGGGCACCCGTATCAGCGAGTGGCTGAACGAAGCCCTGGCCGAGCAAGGCGATGACGTGCTGCTGAACCTGGCGTCCAACGAGTACTTCTCGGCGATCAAGCGCACGGCCCTGAACGCGCGGATCATCAACACCGAGTTCAAGGACCTGAAGAACGGCCAGTACAAGATCATCAGCTTCTACGCCAAGAAGGCCCGGGGCATGATGAGCCGCTTCGTGATCGAAGAACGCATCAACGACCCGGCCAGGCTCATGGAGTTTGACGTGCAGGGCTATCGCTTCAATGCCGAGCAGTCCAAGCCCGACAACCTGGTGTTCCTGCGCGATCACGCACCGGAATAAAGCCCTCGAAAGCACAGATGTTCGAATGTGGGAGCTGGCTTGCCTGCGATAGCGTCGGTGAATTCAACACCGCCATCGCAGGCAAGCCAGCTCCCACATTTCTTGACCGCATTTCGCCCACCGAACCGTCATCATTTTGGCGTCAAAAAATATCTTGACGCATTCCTAACGAATCTTTCACTCGACAATTCTCATTTTTTTTCGTAGTGGCACCACTTTTTTTAAACAGTAGTGGCACAAAACTATCTCCCCGCACCAACTCCCCACAACTACTGGCCCAAATAGCAAGTGCTATCACTATAGTACTAGTGCCATCTTTCCTAATATTTCAAGAAATTTCCGGAAACAGGATGAGCGGCCTGGAACTTCGCCAAAACGCACGGCTCATACCACCGGTAACGAAATTCTCTGTTTCTGTAGGAGATGACTTACATAGCGACCCAAGGAAGTAGCAAAGTTGCCCCATCAACTTTGACTCACGGGTCATATCATCAACTGAATTGAGTTGAGGGCGGCGATAAGGACTGGTTGCTATCCCCTATAGGCCAAGGCAGCGCTTACCTAAATGTGTCGGTGGTGACACCCAGGTGATTGATAATTAAGGGCTTTAAGCCTCTATCAAGCCCCTGCGGCACCGGCGTCGGGCCCTTCTCCAAGGTAGCCCGGCTGCATTTCAGGGCAAGCCCCAATAACAAGGCCAAGTTGCGCACAACTTGAGTGCAATAGTTAGTCACTCGCTATTTAACATGCCTGTACGCGGTAAGTCGGCGTCTATTCGTCTAACTTCCGCGGCAACAGTGACGCTTGCAAACATGAACTCCGGCCATCTAATTGGCATGATTAAAATCGTCTTCAATGACAAGAGGTAAATGCGATGCGCATCAGCATATTTGGTTTGGGTTACGTTGGCGCAGTGTGTGCCGGTTGCCTGTCTGCCCGTGGCCACGAAGTGGTGGGCGTAGACATCTCCAAGGAAAAGATCGACCTGATCAATGCGGGCAAATCGCCAATCGTTGAACCGGGTCTGGGTGAACTGTTGAGCCAGGGGATCGAAACCGGTCGACTGCGCGGTACCACCAACTTCGCCGACGCCATCCGTGACACTGACCTGTCGATGATCTGTGTCGGTACGCCGAGCAAGAAAAACGGTGACCTGGAACTCGACTACATCGAAGCCGTGTGCCGCGAGATCGGTTTTGTCCTGCGTGACAAAACCACCCGCCACACGGTGGTCGTGCGCAGCACCGTGCTGCCAGGCACCGTGGCCAACGTGGTGATCCCGATCCTCGAAGACTGCTCGGGCAAAAAAGCCGGTGTCGACTTCGGCGTCGCGGTCAACCCGGAATTCCTGCGTGAGTCCACCGCCATTGCCGACTACGACTTGCCACCGATGACCGTGATCGGCGAGTTCGACAAAGCCTCCGGCGATGTCCTGCAGTCGCTCTACGAAGAACTCGATGCACCGATCATCCGCAAGGACATCGCCGTTGCCGAAATGATCAAGTACACCTGCAACGTGTGGCACGCCACCAAGGTGACCTTCGCCAACGAGATCGGCAACATCGCCAAGGCCGTCGGCGTCGATGGCCGTGAAGTGATGGAAGTGGTGTGCCAGGACAAGACCCTCAACCTGTCCCAGTACTACATGCGCCCAGGCTTCGCTTTCGGCGGTTCGTGCCTGCCCAAAGACGTGCGCGCCCTCACCTACCGTGCCGGCTCTCTGGACGTGGAAGCGCCGCTGCTCAACTCGCTGATGCGCAGCAACGAGTCCCAGGTACAGAACGCCTTCGACATCGTTTCCAGCCACGACAAACGCAAAGTCGCCCTGCTGGGCCTGAGCTTCAAGGCCGGCACCGACGACCTGCGTGAAAGCCCGCTGGTTGACCTGGCCGAAATGCTGATCGGCAAGGGCTACGACCTGAGCATCTACGACAGCAACGTCGAATACGCCCGTGTCCACGGCGCGAACAAGGACTACATCGAGGGCAAGATCCCGCACGTGTCGTCCCTGCTCAACTCGGACTTCGATGATGTGATCAATAACTCCGACGTGATCATCCTCGGCAACCGCGACGAGAAATTCCGCGCCCTGGCGCAGAACGCTCCGCACGGCAAGCAAGTGATCGACCTGGTGGGCTTCATGTCCAAGGCCACCTGTGCGACCGGTCGTACCGAAGGCATTTGCTGGTAACAGCAACGGCAAGTTCCAGGCGGCAGGCGTTTCCATCCCCAGCGCCTGCCGCCTGGAACCTCCTTCACCTTCGGATGACGCTTATGTCCAAGTTAAAACATGTACTACTGCAATCCGCCGGCTGGCTGTTCTTCCTCAGCCTGCTGATGGGACTCGCCCTGCTGCTGCCGGCGAGTACGTTCGACTCGGAGTCGAAGAATTTTATTTTCCTGATTGGCGCCGTCGGTATCTGGCGCTACTCGATGGGTGCTACGCATTTCTTTCGCGGCATGCTGTTTTTGTACGTGGTCTACCCGCACCTGCGCCGCAAAGTGCGCAAACTGGGCAAGGCCGCCGACCCGTCCCATGTGTTCCTGATGGTCACCAGTTTTCGTATCGACGCGCTGACCACCGCGCAGGTCTACAGCTCGGTGATCCGCGAAGCCATCGAATGCGGTTTCCCCACCACCGTGGTGTGCTCGCTGGTGGAAATGTCCGATGAACTGCTGGTGAAAAGCCTGTGGGAACGCATGAACCCACCGGAGCACGTGAAGCTCGACTTCGTGCGCATCGCCGGTACCGGCAAGCGTGACGGCCTGGCCTTCGGTTTCCGTGCCATCTCCCGCCACCTGCCGGATGACCGCGCCGTGGTCGCCGTGATCGATGGCGACACCGTGCTCGCCGAAGGCGTCGTGCGCAAGACCGTGCCGTGGTTCCAGCTGTTCGGCAACGTCGGTGGCCTCACCACCAACGAATTCTGCGAAGTGCGTGGCGGCTACATCATGAGCGAATGGCACAAGCTGCGCTTCGCCCAACGCCACATCAACATGTGCTCCATGGCCCTGTCCAAGCGCGTGCTGACCATGACCGGTCGCATGTCGGTGTTCCGTGCCAGCGTAGTGACTGACCCGGGCTTTATCGCCGACGTGGAAAGCGACTCGCTGCAACACTGGCGCCTGGGCCGCTTCAAGTTCCTCACCGGTGACGACAAGTCCAGCTGGTTCAGCCTGATGCGCCTGGGCTACGACACCTTCTACGTACCGGACGCCGCGATCAACACCGTGGAACACCCGCCGGAAAAAAGCTTTATCAAGGCCAGCCGCAAGCTGATGTTCCGCTGGTACGGCAACAACCTGCGCCAGAACTCCCGCGCCCTGGGCCTGGGTGTGCGCCGCCTCGGTCTGTTCACCAGCATCGTGCTGTTCGACCAGCGTGTGTCGATGTGGACGTCCCTGCTCGGCCTGACGGTCGCGTTCATCGCCACCTTCAAGTACGGCGGCGCGTTCATCCTCGCTTACCTGCTGTGGATCGGCATCACCCGCCTGATTCTCACCCTGTTGCTGTCGTGTTCCGGCCACAAGATCGGCCCGGCCTACCCGGTGATTCTCTATTACAACCAGATCATGGGCGCGCTGGTGAAGATCTACGTGTTCTTCCGCCTTGATCAACAGTCCTGGACCCGCCAGGACACCAAACTGACCCGCGATTTGGCCAGCTTTCAACGTTGGTTCAACACCTGGTCGTCTCGGACCATGACCTTCTCCGCCGGCAGCATTTTCGTCGCCGTGTTGCTGATGATGGTCTGACCCTGCCAAGCCTGAATTAACCTAGGAATTACACCGATGAATAGCCAAGCAAACGTCAACGTTGTCCACGAATCCGAAGCCCAGCGCCAACATGCCCGCGTGAAAATCCCGGCCAAGCTGCGCTTTTTCAACACTGACCGCACACCGACCGAAGCACGGGTCATCGACCTGTCTGCCGGCGGCCTGGCCTTCACCTCCACCCAGCCGTTGACCGTCGGCGAAGTGCACAAGGGCCGCCTGCAGTTTGTGATCGACAACCTGGGCCTGGCCATGGACGTGGAACTGCAAATCCGCTCCTACGACCGCCAGACCGGCCGCACCGGTTGCCAGTTCCAGAACCTGGAACCCCAGGACATTTCCACCCTGCGCCACCTGATCACTTCGCACTTGTCCGGTGACATCGTGACCATGGGCGACGTGCTGGCGACCCTGCAACGCGACAACTTCACCAAGGCGCGCAAGGTCAAAGACAGTGGCAGCGGCATGACCGCCTTTGGTCGCCTGCGTGCGGTGACCTTCAGCGCCGGTATCTTCATCGTCGGCCTGGCCGCGTTCGGTTTCGTGTTCAAGTCGGTGTACGGCATGTACTTCGTCAGCCACGCCCAGGCCGGCCTGGTCAGCGTACCCGGCATGAACGTGACCATGCCCCGCGACGGCACCGTGCAAAGCCTGCTCAAAGGTGATGCGGTGGCCGCCAAGGGCGCGCCGCTCGCCACCTTCAGCACCAGCATGCTCGATGTGCTCAAGGGCCACCTGGACGAAGACCAACTGCAACCGGCCAAGGTTGAAGAGCTGTTCGGCAAGCAAATGACCGGCACCCTGACGTCGCCGTGCGACTGCGTGGTGGCCCAGCAAATGGTCGCCGACGGCCAATACGCCAGCAAAGGCGACGTGATCTTCCAACTGGTGCCACGCGGCAGCCAGGCCAACGTGGAAGCGCGCTTCACTTATCGCCAGTTCGCTGACGTGCGCCCAGGTACGCCGGTGAGCTTCCAGGTGGCCGACGAAGAACAGATCCGCACCGGCACCATCGTCAGCAGCACCAGCCTGAACAGCGCCGACCTGTCCTCCGACATCCGCGTACAGATCAAGCCTGACGCACCGCTGGACAGCACCTACGCCGGCCGCCCGGTGGAAGTGACCAGCGACCGTGGCCCTTCGCTGAACTGGCTGATCGACAAAGCCATGGCCAACGGTCTGTAAGCAGAGGACATGCCTGTGAACCCTATTTCAACAACAACACCGGCCAATGTGGGAGCCGGGCTTGCCCGCGATGGCGGTGGTGATTACAACACCGCTATCGCAGGCAAGCCAGCTCCCACACAAAGCAGATCTCACTCAGCCATGGCCTGCTGTGCTCTGGCACTGGCCGTCAGCCTGGCCGGTTGCGCCGGCCTGCCCGACCAACGCCTGGCTAACGAAGCACTCAAGCGCGGCGACACCGTCACCGCCCAGCAGAACTACCAGCAACTGGCCGACCTGGGTTACAGCGAGGCCCAAGTGGGCCTGGCCGATATCCAGGTGACCACCCGTGACCCCGAGCAGATCCGCCAGGCCGAAGCCACCTACCGCGCCGCCGCTGACACGTCGCCGCGTGCCCAGGCTCGCCTCGGTCGTCTGCTGGTGGCCAAGCCCGGTGCCACCGAAGCCGAGCAACACGAAGCCGAAGGCCTGTTGAAAAAGGCTTTTGCCAATGGCGAAGGCAACACCCTGATCCCGCTGGCGATGCTCTACCTGCAATACCCTCACAGTTTCCCGAACGTGAACGCCCAGCAGCAGATCAGCAAGTGGCAGGCCGCGGGTTATCCGGAAGCCGGCCTGGCCCAGGTGCTGCTGTATCGCACCCAAGGCACCTACGACCAGCACTTGGATGATGTGGAGCGCATCTGCAAGGCCGCGCTGAACACCACCGATATCTGCTACGTCGAGCTGGCCACGGTCTACCAGAAAAAAGCCGAGCCGGAAAAACAGGCCGAACTGCTCAAGCAAATGGAAGCCGGCTACAGCCGTGGCACCGTCACCGCGCAACGCGTCGACAGCGTTGCTCGCGTACTCGGCGATGCCACCCTGGGCAAGCCGGACGAGAAAACCGCCCAGGCCCTGCTGGAAAAAATCGCCCCTGGCTACCCGGCGTCCTGGGTCAGCCTGGCGCAACTGCTCTACGACTTCCCGGAACTGGGCGATGTCGACCAGATGATGAAGTACCTGGACAACGGCCGCGCCGCCGACCAGCCGCGCGCCGAGCTGTTGCTGGGCAAGCTCTACTACGAAGGCAAGTGGGTGCCGGCCGACGCCAAAGCCGCCGAGGCACACTTCGAAAAAGCCGTGGGCAAGGAAGTGGCCGCCGATTACTACCTCGGCCAGATCTACCGTCGTGGCTACCTGGGCAAGGTCTACCCGCAAAAAGCCCTGGATCACTTGCTGACCGCTGCGCGCAATGGCCAGAACAGCGCCGACTTCGCCATCGCCCAATTGTTTTCCCAAGGCAAGGGCACCAAGCCCGACCCATTGAACGCCTATGTCTTCAGCCAGTTGGCTAAAGCCCAGGACACGCCAGAGGCCAACGACTTGGCCACGCAACTCGAAGCCCCGCTGACCCCGGAGCAACGCACTCAAGGCCAACGCCTGGTGCAACAAGAGCTGGCCGCCCGCGGCACCCTGGCCCAGAGCACGCTGCAACTGCACGCCCTGGATGAAGAAGACGGCGAGGAATCCCTATGAAGCTCAATCCATTCGTCAAGGCCGGCATCGGCCTGACCTTCGCCTTGTTATGGTCGTGCCCGACCCTGGCTGCGCTCACCGAAGCCAAGAACTTCGGCCTGGAAGTCAAAGCCACCGCGCAGTCCGAAGATGACCGCGACCTCGGCACCCAGAAAGGCGGCGACGTCAACGGCATCGGCCTCGACCTGCGCCCGTGGATCTATGGCGAAAGCGGCGCGTGGAGCGCCTACGCCATGGGCCAGGCCGTGACCTCCAGCGACATCATCGAGACCGACACCCTGCAACAGTCGGCCGACGACACTACAGAACAATCGAGCAACGATGACCGCAAGGCCAAGAAAAACTACCTGGCCCTGCGTGAGTTCTGGGTCGGCTACAGCGGCTTCACGCCCTACCCTGGCGAGATCCTCAAGTTCGGTCGCCAGCGCCTGCGCAATGACGACGGCCAATGGCGCGACACCAACATCGAGGCGCTGAACTGGACTTTCGACACCACCTTGCTCAAGGCCAATATCGGCGCCGCTGAACGCTTCAGCGAATACCGCACCGACCTCAAGGAACTGTCGCCCAAGGACAAGGACCGCCAACACTTCTACGCCGACGCCGCCTACCAGTGGACGCCGGGCCAGTGGATCGGCCTGCGCGGTCACCACACCCATGACGACGGCAAGCTCGACTACGCCGAACCGGGTGTGGCGTCCGACCCGCTGGACAAGCGCGAAAACGGCGACCTGACCTGGCTCGGCATCGAAGCCAACAGCGACGCCTACAACTGGCGCAACACCAACACCGTCAACTACTGGGCCAGCGTCACCGGCATGCAGGGCAACCGCGACACCGTCAACGCGCTGAACGCCGACGGCACCCGCCCAACGAATGCCAAACGCAGCGATGACGTGAACGGCTGGGCCACCGACCTGGGTATCCGCCTGCGTCTGGACCCGCAATGGCAAGTAGGCGCGGCCTATGCCCGCGCCAGCGCCGAGTACGAACAGAACGGCCTGCAAAGCAACCGTTCGAACTGGACCGGCACCCAATCGCGCCTGCACCGCTTCGGCGAAGCGTTCCGTGGCGAGATGAACAACATGCAGTCCATGAGCCTGTTCGGTTCCTGGCAGCTGCGCGAGGACTACGACGCCAGCCTGGTGTACCACAAGTTCTGGCGCGTCGACGGCAACAAGCCAGTGGGCAGCAACGGTATCGATGCGGTGCAGAACAACACCGATGACGTGACCGGCGCGATCCTGTCCAGCACTTCCCTGCCCCTTGAAGACGGCAAGAAAGACCTGGGCCAAGAGATGGACCTGGTCGTCACCAAGTACTTCAAAAAAGGCCTGCTGCCGGCCGCGCTCAGCCAGTCGATCGACGAACCGTCGGCCCTGGTGCGCTTTCGTGCAGGCGTGTTCAAACCGGGTGACGCCTATGGCAGCCAGGTGGACTCGTACATGCACCGCGCCTTTGTCGACGTGATCTGGAAATTCTGATGGGAGCCTGCGCGATGAACCCTCAAGCCCTCAAAGGCTCGGTCAGCCTGCTGGTCGCAGCCATGCTGCTGGCCAGCACTTCGGCCTTTGCCGACGGTGCGGCGGTGAAGGCGCCGACCATCGCCAAAGAGCTGCAACAGGCCAAGACCTACACCATTTCCAGCCCGCCGACGGCGCCACTGGAAATGGATAAACCGGCCCTGCCTGATCTGTCCGGCTACACCGCTGCGGCGATGGAAAAGAAAATCGTGCGGACCAAGCCGGGCAAAATCAGCCTGCGCCGCATGATGCAGGAAGACGCCCTCAAGGACTTTATCGGCGGTGACAACAAGATGGCCGAATGGGTGGTGCGCCAGCACGGCATTCCCCAGGCGATCTTCGTCGATGACGGCTACATGAACCTCAAGGACCTGCTGGGCAAGGTGCCCAAGCAGTACTTCAGCGAAACCTCACCGGGTGTGTTCCTGGCCAAGCTGCCGATTGTGGTCGGGCGCAAAGGCATCCTGGAAATCGACAAGAAGACCCAGGAATTGCGCCTGTCCCAAGAGGCCGGTTCGTTCCTGATCAACGACGGCCAGCTGTTTGTGCGTGACACCAAAATTACCGGCTGGAGCGAAAAGGCCAACGGCCCGGCGCTGTTCAAGTCGCCCAAGGAATTCCGCCCGTTCCTGCTGGCCTGGGGCGGCACCGAAACCTACGTCGCCAACAGCAAGATGGCCAGCTTCGGCTACGCCAACAGTAAGTCGTACGGGGTGAGTATTTCCCAGTACACGCCGAACATGGCCAAGGTGCTCAAGCGCCCGGAACCGACCGGCTGGATTATTGATTCCGAGTTTTCGGACATGTGGTACGGCTTCTACTGCTACGAAACCACCGGTTTTGTGCTCAAGGGCAATACCTACAAAGACAACATCGTCTACGGCATTGACCCCCACGACCGTTCCCACGGCCTGATCATTGCGGACAACACCGTGTACGGCACCAAGAAGAAGCACGGCATCATCATTTCCCGGGAAGTGAACGACAGCTTCATCTTCAACAACCGCAGCTACGACAACCACCTGTCGGGCCTGGTGATCGACCGTAACAGCGTGAACAACCTGATCGCCGACAACGAGATCTACCGCAACCACACCGACGGCATCACCCTCTATGAGAGCGGCGACAACCTGCTGTGGGGCAACAAGGTGATCAGCAACCGTCGCCACGGCATCCGCGTGCGTAACAGCGTGAACATCAAGCTGTACGAAAACACCGCCATGGCCAACGGCCTGACCGGCGTCTACGGCCACATCAAGGACTTGACCGACACCGACCGCGACATCGCCCTCGACCCGTTCGACGCCAAGGTCTCGCTGATCCTGGTGGGCGGTGAGCTGGCCGGTAACGGCAGCGGGCCGCTGTCGATCGACTCGCCGTTGAGCATCGAGCTGTACCGCGTGTCGATGCTGGCGCCGACCAAATCCAGTGGTATCAGCTTCTCCGGCGTTCTTGGTGATCGCCAGGAAGAAATTCTCGACCTGCTGGTGCGCCAGCAGAAAGCCGTGCTGATCGACCCTGTCGAACGCCAGACCGAAATGCAGGACTGAGGATGACCCTTATGCACCCACACATGATCAAACTGCTGAGCCTCTCGGGTCTGACCCTCGGCCTGCTGGCGGCCAGCCAGGGCGTACGCGCCGATGAAGTAAAGGCCCCGACCTTTACTGCCGAACCCTGCTGCAGCCTGTGCCCGGCCGCCCACGATGCGCGCAACTACACCACGCGCTACCAGCAGAACTTCACCACCCTGGTGCAAGCCCAGGGCGACTGGTTGTTCCGTACCCAGGAAGACCTGCGCACCGAGTTCGACACCAGCCCGGCCGGCTACAAGCGCATGCAGCAACTGCACGATGCGTTCAAGGCCAAGGGCGTGGAACTGGTGGTGGTCTACCAGCCGACCCGTGGCCTGGTGAACCGCAACAAGCTCAATCCGGAAGAAAAAGCCAAGTTCGATTTCGACAAGGCCCTGGCCAACTACAAAACCATGCTCGGCCGTTTCGCCAAAATGGGCTACGTGGTGCCGGACCTGTCGCCATTGACCAACGAGCAACTGCCGGATGAACTGCCGGCCCACGATTTCTACTTCCGTGGTGACCAACACTGGACGCCGTACGGCGCCCAACGCACGGCGAAAATCGTCGGTGAAAAAGTGCGCGCCATGCCTGAGTTCGCCGACATTCCCAAGCGCGAATTCGAGACCAAGCGCTCCGGGCGCATGGGCAAGACCGGCACCCTGCACAATATGGCCGGGCAACTGTGTGGCACCAGCTACGCGATCCAGTACATGGACCAGTTCACCACCGAGCCCAAGGGCGAAGCGGGTGACGGCGACCTGTTCGGCGATTCGGGCAACCCGCAGATCACCCTGGTGGGCACCAGCCACAGCGGCAAGAACTACAACTTCGCGGGCTTCCTGGAACAGGAAATCGGCGCTGACATCCTCAACGTCGCCTTCCCCGGCGGTGGCCTGGAAGGCTCGATGATCCAGTACCTGGGCAGCGATGAATTCCAGAAGAGCCCGCCGAAAATCCTCATCTGGGAATTCTCGCCGCTGTACCGCCTGGACCAGGAAACCATCTACCGCCAGATGATGGCGTTGCTCGACAACGGCTGCGAAGGCAAGACCGCGCAGATGACCTCCAGCACCACCTTGAAACCCGGCAAGAACGAATTGCTGGTCAACAGTTCGAACAAAGACCTGCGTAACGCCAGTCACCAGGTTGATATCCGCTTCGCCGACCCGTCGGTGAAAACCTTGCAAGCCACCCTCTGGTACATGAACGGGCGCCACGAGGACCTGAAGATCGAAAAACCCGAAACATCCGATACAGACGGGCGTTTCGCCTTCGAACTGCGCACCGATGAAGACTGGGCCTCGCAGAACTTGCTGGCCGTGGAAGTCCAGGGCCCCGAAGCAGGCCAGGCCGCGCAGAAGGTTGAAGCGAAAATTTGCACACGCAACGTATTCCCAGCCGGTGGTCAACAGACCGCTTCAACTGGGCAATGAGGTTACCTATGCAGAAGTTATTGATCCCAACGTTACTCGGCCTTGCGATCTTCGCAGGCTCGGTTAACGCCGCCGCGCCACTGCGCCCGCCTCAGGGCTACTTCGCCCCGATCGAGGCGTTCAAGACCGGCGACTTCAAGAATGACTGCGACGCCATGCCGGCGCCGTACACCGGTTCGCTGCAATTTCGCAGCAAGTACGAAGGTTCGGACAAAGCTCGCGCCACGCTGAACGTGCAATCTGAAAAAGCCTTTCGCGACAGCACGGCCGACATCACCAAGCTGGAAAAAGACACCAGCAAGCGCGTGATGCAATTCATGCGCGATGGGCGCCCGGAGCAGCTGGAATGCACCTTGAACTGGCTGGCCACTTGGGCTCGGGCAGACGCACTGATGTCCAAGGACTTCAACCACACCGGCAAGTCCATGCGCAAATGGGCGCTGGGCAGCATGGCGTCGGCCTATGTGCGCCTGAAGTTTTCCGACTCTCACCCGCTGGCCAACCACCAGCAGGAATCGCAGTTGATCGAGGCGTGGTTCAACAAACTCGCCGATCAGGTCGTCAGCGATTGGGACAACTTGCCGCTGGAAAAAACCAACAACCACTCCTACTGGGCTGCATGGTCGGTGATGGCAACGTCCGTCGCCACCAACCGTCGCGACCTGTTTGATTGGGCAGTGAAGGAATACAAAGTCGGCGTGAACCAGGTCGATGACCAGGGCTTCCTGCCCAACGAATTGAAGCGTCAGCAACGCGCCCTGTCGTACCACAACTACGCCCTGCCGCCGCTGTCGATGATCGCCAGTTTTGCCCTGGTCAACGGTGTTGATTTGCGCCAGGAAAACAACAGCGCGCTCAAGCGCCTGGGCGACAAGGTGCTGGCCGGGGTCAAAGACCCGGACATCTTCGAGCAGAAGAACGGCAAGGAACAGGACATGAAGGACTTGAAGCAGGACATGAAATTCGCCTGGCTCGAACCTTTCTGCACTCTCTACACCTGCGCCCCGGATGTGGTGGAGCGCAAGCACGGCATGCAACCGTTCAAGACGTTCCGCCTGGGGGGTGACCTGACCAAGGTCTACGACCCGGCGCATGAAAAAGGCAACAAAGGCAGTTAGGTGAATACCCTCCTGTAGGAGCCCGGCTTGCCGGCGATGGCGGCCTCAAGATCGCCATCGCCGGCAAGCCGGACTCCTACAGGAAGGTGGCGTGAATGCTGTACCGCCCCCCCCGAATTTTCGTGGGGGGGTTTGGGGGGGCTCTGGCCCTTGACTGTGATTAAACATGGAGAGATCGGGATGGTTTTCTCGTCCAATGTGTTCCTGTTTCTGTTCTTGCCGATCTTTCTCGGCTTGTACTACTTGAGCGGGCAACGCTATCGCAACCTGCTGCTGCTGATTGCCAGCTATGTGTTCTACGCCTGGTGGCGAGTGGACTTCCTGGCGCTGTTCGCCGCCGTGACGCTGTGGAACTACTGGATCGGCCTTAAAGTCGGTGCAGCCGGCGTGCGCACCAAGCCGGCCCAGCGCTGGCTGCTGCTCGGCGTGGCGGTCGACCTGTGCATCCTCGGCTACTTCAAGTACGCCAACTTCGGCGTCGACAGCATCAACGTGATGATGAAGTCCATGGGTCTTGAGCCGTTCATCCTCACCCACGTGCTGTTGCCGATCGGTATCTCGTTCTACATCTTCGAGTCCATCAGCTACATCATCGACGTGTACCGTGGCGATACCCCGGCCACCCGCAACCTGATCGACTTCGCGGCGTTCGTGGCGATCTTCCCGCACTTGATTGCCGGCCCGGTGTTGCGCTTTCGCGACCTGGCCGACCAGTTCAACAACCGCACCCACACCCTCGACAAGTTCTCCGAGGGCTGCACGCGGTTCATGCAGGGTTTCATCAAGAAGGTCTTTATCGCCGACACCCTCGCGGTGGTGGCCGACCATTGCTTCGCCCTGCAAAACCCGACCACGGGCGATGCCTGGCTCGGCGCGCTGGCCTACACCGCGCAGCTGTACTTCGACTTCTCCGGCTACAGCGACATGGCCATCGGCCTGGGCTTGATGATGGGTTTCCGCTTCATGGAAAACTTCAAGCAGCCGTACATCAGCCAGTCGATCACCGAGTTCTGGCGGCGCTGGCACATCAGCCTGTCCACCTGGCTGCGTGACTACCTGTACATCACCCTGGGCGGCAACCGCAAAGGCACGCTGATCACCTACCGCAACCTGTTCCTGACCATGCTGCTCGGTGGCCTGTGGCACGGTGCAAACATCACCTACATCGTGTGGGGTGCCTGGCACGGCATGTGGCTGGCGATTGAAAAAGCCATCGGCCTCAACACCGCGCCACGCAGCTTCAACGTGGTGCGCTGGGCCTTCACCTTCCTGCTGGTGGTGATGGGCTGGGTGATCTTCCGCGCCGAGAACCTGCACGTTGCCGGCCGTATGTACGGTGCGATGTTCAGCTTTGGCGAGTGGTCGCTGTCGGAACTCAACCGCGCCAGCCTCACCGGCCTGCAAGTGGCAACCCTGGTGGTGGCGTACGCGACATTGGCGTTCTTTGGCCTGCGTGACTTCTACACCAACCGCCCTGCCGAGAAGACCAAGCCGGCCGACCCGAGCCTGATCAAGGCCGTCCCGGGCGACAACCCCGGCAGCATCCACCAGCCCGGTTTCACCGTGGGCCAGGACGCCGCCGTGCAACCGGCCTACTGGACCGCTGACTGGCCACGCTACGCCATGCGCGCGGCAGTGCTGCTGCTGTTCGTGGCGTCGATTCTCAAACTGTCGGCGCAGAGTTTCTCGCCGTTCCTTTACTTCCAATTCTGAGGAAGCCGACCATGACCCGTTCATTACGCGTCCTCTATATCGGCCTGTTCCTGGTGGTGCTGCTGGCCCTGGGCGCCTGGTCGCTGCGCAGTTTCTTCGGCTTCAGCACCAATGCCGACGCCACGGTGCTTAACGGTCGCTGGACCAAAGCCGTCGAGACCCACTACGACGACGAGTTCCCGATCAAGCGCCTGGGCACCAACCTGTGGGCCGCGCTGGACTACAAGCTGTTCAATGAGGGTCGCCCTGGCGTGGTGCTGGGCCGCGATCACTGGCTGTACAGCGACGAGGAGTTCAACCCCGCCGTCAACGAAGACCAGAACCTGCAAGGCAACTACGCGCTGGTCGAAGGCGTGCGCCAGAAGCTCAAGGCCCAGGGCATCCAACTGGTGATGGCGATCGTGCCGGCCAAAGTGCGCCTGTACCCGGAGCACCTGGGTGAGGTGAAACCGGCGAGCATCCACGCCAACCTCTACCAGGATTTCCACGCCCGCGTCGCCGCCGACAAGATCATTGCCCCGGACCTGCTCGGCCCGCTGCAACAGGCCAAGCTGGGCGGCAAGCAGGTGTTCCTGCGCACCGACACCCACTGGACCCCGGACGGCGCCGAGATCGCCGCCAAGCAACTGGCAGCGACCATTCGCGAGAAAACCCCGCTGAGCGGCGAGCCCCAGCGTTTTGTCACCGAGGCCGAGAACACCGCACCGCACAAAGGCGACCTGCGTCTGTTCCTGCCCCTGGACCCGCTGTTCGAAAACCTGATGCCACCTAAAGAACCGCTGGAAAAACGCGTCACGCACCTGGCCGAAACCAAAGGTGACGATGCCCTGTTCAGCGACAGCGAAACCCCGGTGGCCCTGGTAGGCACCAGCTACAGCGCCAACCCTAACTGGAACTTTGTCGGTGCGCTCAAGCAAGCCCTGCAAAGCGACGTGGTCAGCTACGCCGAAGACGGCCACGGCCCGATCCTGCCGATGCTCAGCTACCTCAAAAGCGACGACTTCAAGAACAGCCCGCCCCAGGTGCTGATCTGGGAGTTTCCTGAACGTTATCTGCCCGTGAACAACGAAATCGGTGATGCCGACCCCGCGTGGGTTGCGCAGCTTAAACAAGCCGGTTCGCGCCAACAGAACATGGCACTGAACACCCCAGTTAAAAACCAGAAATCCGAGACGCCCGACCGGGCGCAAAACTGAAAGAGAGGTAACTCACATGACTTTCACTACAACTCCTCGTCGTCTCGCTAAAACCCTGGCCATCGCGGCCGGCCTGAGCGTCGTATCGATGTCTGCCTTTGCCGGCGGTGACGCCGCCCTCTACGGCCCGACCGCGCCAAAAGGTTCGAGCTTCGTGCGCATCTACAACGCCAGCAACCAGGAAGTCAGCGCCACCGTCGGCGCCACCAACCTGAGCGACGTTGCGCCCCTGGCCAGCAGCGACTTCAGCTTCATGCCGGGCGGTGACTACAGCGCCAAGGTGGGCAGCCAGACCGTGCCGGTCAAGCTCGCCCCGGATCACTACTACACCCTGGTCAACAGCGGCAGCGGCCAGCCCCAGCTGATCGAAGAGCCGCCGTTCAAGAACAAGCAGAAGTCCCTGGTGCGCGTGCAGAACCTGAGCGACAAGGCCCTGACCTTGAAGACGGCTGATGGCAAGACCGACGTGGTCCAGTCGGTGGCCGCCAAAGGCCGTGGCGAACGTGAAATCAACCCGGTGAAAGTGAGCCTGGCGTTGTATGACGGTGACAAGAAAGTCGGCGATGTGAAGCCGGTTGCGTTGGAACGTGGTGAAGCGGCGGTGCTGTATGTGACGGGCTCCGGTTCGAGCCTCTCGCCGGTCTGGGTGAAACGCCCGGTGTCGACCCGCTAATGAATTCTGCAGATTGACACCGAACCTGTAGGAGCCCGGCTTGCCGGCGATGGCGTCCTCAAGGTCGCAATCGCCCGCAAGCGGGCTCCTACAAAGGGCGGTGTGCAATCGGCGACCGAGACAAAAACAAGAGTGAAACGACAAACCTTCGTAGCTCTGACCCATATCGATTCAAGGAGAAACAGCATGATCCCAGTAATCCTTTCCGGTGGTAGCGGCTCACGTCTTTGGCCGCTTTCCCGTAAACAGTTCCCTAAACAATTCCTGGCGCTGACCGGCGAGCACACCTTGTTCCAGCAAACCCTGGAGCGCCTGGTGTTCGAAGGCATGGACACGCCGATCGTGGTCTGCAACAAGGACCACCGTTTCATCGTCAATGAGCAACTGAGCGCCCGCAAGCTGGAAAGCCAGCGCATCCTGATGGAGCCGTTCGGCCGCAACACCGCGCCGGCCGTGGCCCTCACCGCGATGATGCTGGTCAATGAAGGCCGCGACGAGCTGATGCTGGTGCTGCCCGCCGACCACGTGATCGACGACCAGAAAGCCCTGCAACGCGCCCTGGCCCTGGCCACCGTGGCCGCCGAGCGTGGTGAGATGGTGCTGTTCGGCGTGCCGGCCACCCGCCCTGAAACCGGCTACGGCTACATTAAGTCCACCAACGATTCGCTGCTGCCCGAGGGCGTGAGCCGCGTCGAGCAGTTCGTGGAAAAACCCAATGAAAAACGCGCCGTCGAGTTCGTCAAAAGCGGCGGTTATTTCTGGAACAGCGGCATGTTCCTGTTCCGTGCCAGCCGCTTCCTCGAAGAGCTGAAAAAGCACGACCCGGACATCTATGACACCTGCCTGCTGACCCTGGAGCGCAGCGAGCAGACCGCCGACACCGTGTCCTTCGACGAAGCCACCTTCGCCTGCTGCCCGGACAACTCCATCGATTACGCCGTGATGGAAAAAACCCAGCGCGCCTGCGTAGTGCCACTGAGCGCCGGCTGGAGCGACGTGGGTTGCTGGGCGTCGCTGTGGGCCGTCAACGATAAAGACGCCAACGGCAACGTGAGCAAGGGCGATGTGGTGATCCAGGACAGCAAGAACTGCATGATCCACGGCAACGGCAAGCTGGTATCGGTGATCGGCCTGGAAAACATCGTGGTGGTGGAAACCAAGGACGCGATGATGATTGCCCACAAGGACAAGGTCCAGGGCGTCAAGCAAATGGTCAACACCCTCAACGAACAGGGCCGCAGCGAGACCCAGAACCACTGCGAGGTCTACCGTCCGTGGGGTTCCTACGACTCGGTGGACATGGGCGGTCGCTTCCAGGTCAAGCACATCTCGGTCAAGCCGGGCGCGTGCCTGTCGTTGCAGATGCACCACCACCGCGCCGAACACTGGATCGTGGTCAGCGGCACCGCCGAAGTCACCTGTGACGAGAACGTGTTCCTGCTCACCGAGAACCAGTCCACCTACATCCCGATTGCCTCGGTGCACCGCCTGCGCAACCCGGGCAAGATCCCGCTGGAGATTATCGAAGTGCAATCGGGCAGCTACCTGGGCGAAGACGATATCGAGCGGTTCGAAGATATCTACGGTCGCTCCACACCGGTTGAGCGCGGCGTGTCGGTGAAAACCATCGCGCAGTAATACTGTCGTACAAGAAGCCCCCGTCCAGCCGACTGCGTCCCCTATCCGCAGCCGGTTGGGCGGGGGCTTTTTCTTTGAGTTTTGCAGTGATGCTGAAGGCCCCATCGCAGGCAAGCCAGCTCCCACAGTTGTGGGAGCTGGCTTGCCTGCGATGGGGCCCGCCGATTCAACACTTATCTCAAGCTGACCAATCCCACCTAAGCTTACGTTAGGATGCTCGTTCCCTATTCGAGGTGGTCTCCATGTTCTTCGGCGTTCTCCTGATCATCACCTGGCTGATCCTGCTGCTGCGTTACCCCGCCAAGGCCTTGCCGGTGTCCCTCGCGGCTGCCGTGGGCCTGGGTTTCGTGGCGATCTGGGTGGTGTGGCTGGACAACCGCGAAGCCTCGCAACTGGCACGCCTGGAGCTGCGCATCACCTACGCGCCCCAGGAATGCCCCGCCGACCGTCCCCTCAAGTTGGTCCTGAACAACGGCAACGACGTACCCCTCACCGAACTGCGCTGGCGCGTCGCCGCCTATGCGCCGGGCGATACCGTCAACCTGGCCGACAACGTCTACGCCGCCCCGCGCTACCGCGGCCCCGGTGAGCTGCAAGCCGGCGCTACTTGGGAAGACTGCCTGCCCACCCCGCCACTGCGCCCCGGCTACCGCCCGCAAACCCTGGAATTTCGTGCCGAACACCTGCAAGGTGGCTTCTCGGACTGACAAAGGACTGATCCATGCCCAACGTACTTATCACCGGCTGCTCCAGCGGCATCGGCCGCGCCCTGGCGGATGCCTTCAAGGCGGCCGGCTATCACGTGCTGACCAGCGCTCGCCGCGAAGCCGACGTGATCGCCCTCAACGACGCCGGTTTCCAGGCCGTACTGCTGGACGTGAATGACAGCGCCGCCCTGCAAACCCTGGCCACCCAGGTGGGCGAGCTGGACGTGCTGATCAACAACGCCGGCTACGGCGCCATGGGCCCGCTGCTCGACGGCGGCACTGAAGCCCTGCAACGCCAGTTCGAAACCAATGTGTTTTCCATCGTCGGCGTGACCCAGGCGCTGTTCCCCGCCCTGCGTCAAAGCAAGGGATTGGTGGTGAATATCGGCAGCGTTTCCGGCGTGCTGGTCACCCCGTTTGCCGGCGCCTACTGCGCCTCGAAAGCCGCCGTGCATGCCTTGAGCGATGCGCTACGCATGGAACTGGCGCCGTTTGGCGTACGGGTCATGGAAGTCCAGCCCGGCGCCATCAACACCAGCTTCGCGAAAAATGCCGGGGCCCAGGCCGAATTGCTGATCAACGAACAATCGCCGTGGTGGCCCATCCGCGACGGCATCCGCGCACGCAGCCAGGCCTCCCAGGACAAACCCACCCCTGCCGCGCAATTCGCCGCCGAGGTGCTCAAGGCCGTTCAGCAACCCCAGCCACCGCGCCTGCTGCGTGCAGGCAACGGCAGCCGGGCACTGCCGTTGATGGCGGCGTTGTTGCCCAAGGGGTTGCTGGAGAAGGTGTTGAAGAAGCGCTTCGGGCTGGCGGGCTCGCTCTAGGCTTTCATGAAATCAATGAACGCCCGCACCTTCAGCGGCAAATGCCGGGTGTCCGGGTACATCGCGTAGATCCCTTGCGGGGCAAAGCGATAGTCCGGCAACAAGCGCACCAACGCGCCTTTTTCCAGGTCATCCTGGACCAGCCACTGCGGCAGCACCGCCACGCCGTGCCCGCGCACGGCAAAGGCCTGGAGCACGGCCGCGCTGTCGGCCACCAGTGAGCAGTGGCCGGGGAGGTATTGATGCTCGCCGCCTTCGGGGTCGATCACACTCAGTGCTGTCAGCCGCCCATGCCCCAACTTTGGCAACGGTTCCAACTCCTCCAGCGTATTGACCCCGGCAAACGCTGGCGCCGCCACGGCGAGCACTTCGAACGTCGACAACTGCACCGCCCGGTGATTGGAGTCCAGCAGACGCCCCAAACGAATCGCCACGTCGAAACGTTCTGAGATCAGGTCGGCGTGGGTGGAGGATGTGGATAAGTGCACGTTGAGTTCCGGGTGCAGGCGGCGGAAGGCTTCAACGGCCGGGGCAACCACCGCCAGCGCGTATTCCAAGGTGGTGGTGATGCGCAAAGTGCCCTTGAGCTGGGCGTGTTCGGATCGAGCTTCTTCCACCGCCAGCCGTGCCTCTTCGAGCATACGCGTGCACCGCAGGTAAAAACGTTCGCCGGCGTCGGTCAGGGCCAGTTGGCGGGTGTTACGGGTCAGCAGGGTTACACCCAGCTCGGCTTCCAGGCGCTTGAGGTTGAAGCTGACCACGGCCCGGGTCTGGCCCAGGCGGTCGGCGGCGGCCGTCAGCGAGCCGGCCTCGACCACGGCCTTGAAGGTATCAAATCGGTCCAGGCTGACCATGGGCCGGGCACTCCTTTGTCAAAATATTTTTGACAAACTAGCAGCAGAATCGGCGTATCCCAAACGGTGTATGCGGCCTACCCTGCCCGCTTCACTCGCAGGATCGCGTTCATGACCTACCGCTCGAAAGTCGCCTGGATCTTTTTGCTGGGCTTCGCCCTGGACCTGGTGAACATGTTTGTCGCCACCGTCGCCTACCCAGATATCGCCCGCGAGCTGCACGCCTCGGTCACGCAATTGGCCTGGATCAGCAACGCGTACATGCTCGGGTTGACCCTGATCATTCCCTTCAGCGTCTGGCTGGCGGCGATCCTGGGCGAACGCGCACTGATCGCCGCCAGCCTGCTGGTCTTCGCGGGAGCGTCCATCATGGTGGGCCAGGCCAGTTCGATAGACGCCTTGATCGGCTGGCGAGCGCTGCAGGGCTTGGGCGGTGGCTTGCTGATTCCCGTGGGGCAGGCGATGGCTTATCGGCAGTTTCCACCGACCGAACGCAGCCAACTGACGGCGCGGGTCATGTCGGTGGCGTTGCTGGTGCCAGCGTTGTCACCGGCACTGGGCGGGCTGGTGGTCGACACCGTGTCGTGGCGTTGGATCTTCTATGCCAACCTGCCGCTGGCCCTGGGCACCCTTGCACTGGCCCTGCTGTGGATAAAACCTGATGGGCCTGCAAACGGGCGCCCGACGCTGGATGTAGCGAGCATTTTCAAACAGGTGCGCAGCCCAATGCTGCGAGTGGCGATGCTGGTGTACCTGTGCATCCCCGGCATCTTTATCGGCACCAGCCTGATTGCCATCCTCTACCTTCGCGACACGGGTTACGACGCCGCCCACACCGGCGCCTTGATGCTGCCTTGGGCACTGGCGTCGGCGTTGGCGATTTATCTCAGCAAACAACTGTTCAATCGCTATGGCCCCAAACCTCTGCTGCTGGCAGGCATGGCGTTGCAATGCATCGGCATCCTGTTGCTCAACACCGACTTGATCATTCCCGCCTACCTGCTGATGGGTCTGGGCGGCAGCCTGTGCAGCAGCACCGCGCAGACCCTGGCCTTCCTCGACATTCCCGCCGAACGCATGGGCCATGCCAGCGCACTGTGGAACATCAATCGGCAAATCAGTTTTTGCCTGGGTGCGGCATTGCTCAGTGCGTTGCTGTCGGCCTTGGATTCCTTCGCCATAACCTTCACGATGGCGGCAGCCCTGACACTGCTCCCTGTTTTCGCAGTGCTGCGCCTGGACACTTCCAGAGTACGGACACTGCTTCACCCTGCCAGCGAGGCACGCCGATGATTGACTACAGCGACTTTTTTGAAGAAGTGATCCAGACCCACGTCGAGATCGAACAATGGTTTGCCGGCGTTGCGCCTGAGGGCACGTTGGAAAACCTGCTGGCGCGCTTCTCCCCCGAGTTCAGCATGGTGGCGCCCGCGACGGGGACGCGGGTCAATGCGGCCGGCGTTAAAGCGCTGTTCACGCGACTAGGCGGCATGCGCCCGGGGTTGAAGATCACCTTGAGCGAGATGGCCGGGATCGACCGCCATGCACGGGGTGCGACGGTGACTTACCGCGAACATCAAGTGGATGACAGCAGCACCCAGACCGATCGCCGCGCCACCGTAGTGTTTGAGAAACAGGCCAGCGGCGCACTGCTGTGGCGCCACCTGCATGAAACCTTCATCAAGGCCTGACACGGTCAAACTGTAGGAGCCGGCTTGCCGGCGATAGCGGTGGGTCATTGACGAATCTGTTGACTGCCCCTGCGCATTCGCGAGCAAGCCCGCTCCCACAAAAGCCGGGGCCCACCATCAATTTAGTGTTGGGTTGACGATAACGGTGCAGGTGATGCCCGCCGCCAGCAATACGCCTTCCGGCACTTCATCAATGTGAATCCGCACCGGCACGCGCTGGGCCAAACGCACCCAGTTGAAGGTCGGGTTCACATCGGCCACCAGTTCGCGACTCTCGGGGTTGTCACGGTCGTAGATGCCGCGCGAGATGCTTTCTACGTGGCCCTTCAAGGTCTCGCCGCTCATGAGTTGCATGTCGGCTTTGTCACCGACTTTAACGTGAGGCAGCTTGGTTTCTTCGAAGAAGCCATACACCCAGAACGAGTTCATATCGACCACGGCCATCTTGGCCTCGCCGATGCGCGCGTAGTCACCTCGATGCACATTCAGGTTGGTGACATAACCGTCCACCGCCGCCACCACTTGGGTGCGTTTCAGGTTCAGTTCGGCCGCTTCCAGTTGCGCCAGCGCGTGCTGGTAATCGGCGAGTGCCGAGTCGGCGATGTTGCTGGCGTCGTCGCGGTTTTCCCTGGAGATCACCAGGGCGTCGAGATCGGCGCGGCGGTGGGCGTTGACCTTGCGCATCTCCCAGGTGGCTTTGCGTGATGCCACCAGTGACTGCGCCTGCTTGACGGCAATGCGGTAGTGCTCGGGGTCGATCTGCATCAGCAGGTCGCCCTTCTTCACCAACTGGTTATCGCGCACCGGCACGTCGACCACTTCACCGGTGACGTCGGCGGCGACGTTGATAATGTCGGCGCGCACACGGCCGTCGCGGGTCCACGGGGTTTCCATGTAGTGCACCCACAACGTGCGGCCAATCCAGATCGCCAACGCCAGTACCAGCAAGGTGGCGAGCAGGCTGAAAAACTTTTTCATCAGGGCATTCTCAACGGTAGACGGTCAGCGCCAGCGCGCCGAACAGACAAACGAACAGGCTCAGGCGCAGCAACGCCGGGTGCCAGAAAAAACGGTACAGGTCGTACCCGGCCAGGAAGCGGTCCACGCCCCAGGCCAGCCCTGCCGCGATCAGGAACATCAGGGTCATGGTCGGCATATAAATGCCGTGGAACGCGATTTCACGGGGCATGCGCAGCTCCTTTGAGGGCAGCGAGGGGCGATTGCGGGTCGAGCAACGAGGTGCGGATAAAGTGCAGGTAGCTTTTCACCCGGCGCAGGGCCGAGGTATCGAAGTGCGGAGCGAAGGGTTCGTCGGTGGCCTGCACGCGGCTGATCGCATGGTCTACGGCGATCAGGCCGCGCTCCAGGTTGCTGGCGCTGGGTTGCAGGAACAACCGCACCAGCGAGCGGCCCATCACGCGGATCGCCTGGCGCCACGGCTGGGATTCGGCATACGCCGGGTGCACCGGCAGGATCGCCTGCTCCTTGCGCAGTTCGATGATCGCGTGGCCGACTTCCAGCACCACGAACATCCAGCGCAGCAGATCGCGCTGCACCTGCGGCTGGCCGACGGCGAGGCCGTAAGCCTGGTGCAGCAGGTCGCGGGTGCGGCTTTCAAAGCTCGACGCCAGGCCCTTGAGCTTGCCGCTGATGGCATACACCACCTGCTCACGCAGGTCCTGCTCCAAGCGGCGCCACAACCAGCGGCTGTTGGGCGGCAAGATGATTGCCCCCGCTGCCGCGCACACCAGCATGCCGATGACCATGGCGATGTAGTCGTTGATGAAAGTGTAGGGGTTGTAGACCGTGAGGTTGTCGGGCACCGAGCCGGTGCTGAAGAAGATCAGCAGGCCCACGCCAACACCGGCGTACTGCGGGCGCGAGGCCAGGAACGAACCGAAGATGATCACCGGCGCAAGCATCACGCACAGCAGCGGGAAGCCGTCGATCCAGGGGAACACGAAGAACATTTCGACAAAGCCCACCAGCGCGCCGATCAAGGTGCCGCAGGCCATCTGGAAGGCCATGCGTTTCGGGTTAGGCGTGGCGGCAGACAAGCCCACGGTGGCGGCGGCGATCAGGGTCATGGTCGCGCCGCTGGGCCAGGCCGTGGCCACCCAGTAACTGCCGAGCACCACCAGAATGAATGACGCGCGAATGCCCGACGCAGCGCAGGCCAGCCAGTTGGTCTTGGGGATAAAGGTTTCGTCCCACTGTTCGCGTTCGTGGCTGTGGTCGGCCAGTGACGCGTGGGTTTGCGCGTAGTTGTGCAGGTCGTCGACAAAGCGGTAAAGCAGCTCGTAGGCGGTGTGGAAATCCAGCTGCTCGGCTTCGCTGGGGTCGCCTTCCTGGAAGGCCGTGCGCAGGGCACGCACCTTGGCGGGCAAGCCGTCCTTGTAGGCGCTGAGTTGGGCCACCAGCCCTGCGGCGTCGGGGCTGGTGAGGGCGCGGCCGGAAAAACCATCGAGCAGTTCGGCCAGGTCCTGCAACCCCGGTTTGATCGCGGCGACCACGTGATCCGCCGCATCGGCGCGCAAGCGTTCGAGCAACTGGTGCAAGGCGTTGAAGCGCGTGGTGATGCTCATGAATTCGCTGTTCAAGCGGCTGAGCCGGCCATTGCGCCGACGCATGTGCGGGTCTTCAAACACCGTGACACTGCGCAGCCCTTCCAGGCCCACGGCTTCAGCGATAAAGCGTACGTTGCTGGCCTCGAAGCCCTCGCGCTGGCTACGCCCACGTAAACCGTCAGTGACGAACAGCGCGAACACGCCAAAACGCTGGTACAAGGCGTTGCGCATCGCGGCGCTGGAGGTCTGCGGCAAAATCGCGGCGCTGATCAGCGTGGAGCACAGGATCCCCAGGGAAATTTCCAGCACACGCCACACCGCCGCCATAAAGGCACCGTCCGGATGGGCCAACGCCGGCAAACCAACCATCGCCGCCGTATAGCCGGCCAACACAAAACCATAGGCGCGGAAGTTGCGGTTACGCGTGGCGCCAGCGGTGCAGATACCCACCCAAATCGCCAATGCGCCGAGGAACAACTCGGTGTTTTGCGCAAACAAGGCGATCAAAAACACCATCACCGCCGACCCCGCCAGGGTGCCGAGGAAGCGATAGAAACTCTTGGCGAACACCTGGCCGCTCTGGGGCTGCATCACGATGAACACGGTGATCATCGCGGTGCGCGGTTGCGGCAATTCCAGGCGCATGGCCAGCCACAGCGTGAGGAACGCGGCGATCAGCACCTTGAAGATATACACCCAGGTCACGCCGTCGCTGCGTGCCCAGTCGAAAAAGCCACGGCGCCACTCAAGGGAATGCAGCCAGCGCAGCGGTGCAGGCAAGGGAGTCATCGACACCTACTCAGTGATCAAACACGGCCAGCGCCGCCGGGGTCTTGCTCGGGAGCGTCTTGGCGTCCTGCGGTACATCGTTGCCCGCTCCCAGGCCGCCGCCCAGGGCAGTGACCAGTTCAGCATGGGCACTCAGCCGCGCGGCCTGCACTTGCTGCTCGATCTGTTGCTGATGGAACAGCAAGGTCTGGGCGTTCAGCACATTGAGGTAATCGGTGAGGCCGCGCTGATAGGCGATCATCGCGATGTCGTAGGTTTTCTGCGCCGAGGCCACCGACTGCGCGGCGAAGGCGGCTTGCTTGTCCATCGATTCGCGGCGGATCAACTGGTCGCTGATGCCCTTGAGCGCATTGACCAGGGTCTGGTTGTACCTGGCGACGGCAATGTCATAACCCGCGCTGGCTTCGCCCAGTTCGGCCCGCAGGCGGCCGCCGTCGAAGATCGGCAAGGTGATCGCCGGGCCCACGGTGTAGTTGAATTTCTTGCCGGCCAGGAATTCCAGCATGCCGCCGCCAGTGGCCATGTAGCCCAGACTGCCGACCAGGTCGACGTTGGGGTAGAAGCCGGCGTGGGCCACGTCGATGCCACGGGCCTGGGCCGCCACCTGCCAGCGACTGGCGACCACGTCCGGGCGTTGGCCGAGGAGTTGCGCGGGCAGGCTCGACGGCAGTGTCAGCGGGGCGGCCAGGGCCAGTGTCGGGCGCTGCAAGTGCGCGCCCTCCCCCGGCCCCTTGCCGGCCAGCGCCGCCAATTGGTTGCGGCTCAAGGCGATTTCTTCGTCGAGGGCGTCCAGTTGGCGATGGGTTTCCGGCAACGGGGTCTCGGCCTGGCTGACGTCGAAGTGGGTGCCGATCCCGGCATTCAGCCGTTTGTTGGCCAGGTCCAGGATCTGCTGTTGCTGGGCCAGGGTGGCGGCGACGATGTCGCGGTTGGCGTAGTGCAACGACAACTGGATATAGGCGCGCACCACGTTGTTCTGCAGCTCGAGCTGGGCCTGGCGCGCTTCGGCGACGCTCATGTGCGCCAGGTCGACGGCGCGCTCGGTGGTGTTACTTTCGCGGCCCCACAGGTCCAGGGCGTAGCTCAGGCCCAGGGACGCATTGTTGTCCCAAGTGTTGGCACCGCTGAGTTCACCCGGGCCGTAGAACTGATCTTTCGGCCAGTTGTGGCGCTTGAGGGTAGTGTCGCTGTTGACCTGCAACGACTCGGCCGACTCGGCAACCCCGGCCATGGCGCGGGCCTGGCGCACGCGGGCGGCGGCCATGGCCAGGCTCGGGCTGTTTTGCGTGGCGAGGTCGACCCAATGGTTCAGTTGCGGGTCGCCGTAGGCTTGCCACCATTGCGCGGTGGGCCAGCGGGCATCGCGGGCGGCGCTCTGGATCGCTTCGTCGGTGGCCAGGGTATTGGCGCTGAGGGCCTGGCCTTGGGGGGCGATTCCTCCGGTTCCGATGCAGCCGCTGATTGCTAACGATAAGGCCCAAACACTGAGAGTCTTCAGCTCTCTGCTGATGCGAAGCGGCACGGCACGCGTATTCCTGAGAGGGTGGAGCGGGAAAGGTGGCGCAATTCTAGGCGGCGGCATGGAGGACGATAAGCTGGCATTCCTGTGAATCTTTGTTACCGTTCAGGCGATAATCCGTTGGTAGGGATCACTGGACGGCGTAACTTTCTGTCACAATTTGTTATCTCCCCTGAGAACACTCCATGGACACTTTGCAAAACATGCGCGCCTTCAGTTGCGTGGCCGAAGCCGGCAGCTTCACCGCCGCCGCCGTGCAACTGGACACCACCACGGCCAACGTCTCGCGCGCGGTCTCCAACCTTGAGGCCCACCTGCAAACCCGCTTGCTCAACCGCACCACCCGCCGAATCGCGCTGACCGAGGCTGGCAAGCGCTATTTGCTGCGCTGCGAGCAGATCCTGGCCTACGTCGAAGAAGCCGAGGCCGAAGCCAGCGACGCCCACGCGCGCCCGGCCGGGCAGTTGAAAGTGCACACCATGACCGGTATCGGCCAGCATTTCGTCATCGACGCCATTGCCCGCTACCGCCGCACCCACCCCGACGTGACCTTCGATCTGACCCTGGCCAACCGCGTGCCGGACCTGCTCGACGAGGGCTACGACGTGTCCATCGTGTTGGCCAGCGAACTGCCGGATTCGGGGTTTGTGTCCCAACGCCTGGGCATCACCTACAGCATCGCCTGTGCCTCGCCGGACTACGTCAAGGCCAAAGGCTGCGCGCAACGCCCGCAAGACCTGCTCAACCACGCCTGCCTGCGTCTGGTGAGCCCGGTGATCCAGCTGGACAAATGGACCTTCAACGGCCCCGAAGGCCAGGAAAGCGTGGCGATCAACACCTCGCCGTTCCTGGTGAACTCCGCCGATGCGATGAAAACCGCGATCACCAGCGGCATGGGCGTCGGCCTGTTGCCGGTGTACGCGGCCATCGAAGGTTTGCGCAACGGCACGCTGGTGCGGGTGATGCCAACCTACCGCTCGCAGGAACTGAACCTGTACGCCATCTACCCGTCGCGCCAGTACCTGGATGCGAAGATCAAGACCTGGGTGGAATACCTGCGCGGCTCGCTGCCGGAAATCCTCGCGGCGCACCAGGCGGAGTTGGCCGCCTATGAACTGAGCGGCGGCCTCGGCGGCGTGCGCATGGCCACCTGATTTTTATCAGGTAACCGAATTCAAATGTGGGAGCTGGCTTGCCTGCGATAGCATCAACTCGGTCTGACTGACGCACCGAGTTGTCTGCATCGCAGGCAAGCCAGCTCCCACATTTTGAGCAGTGTTCACATTGGTTCAGCGGTGTCCTGACAACTCTGGATAAGAATGTTAGCGTGCTTGGCATTCTCCCGTAGTCGATGAGCCCGCCTGCAATGAAAAAGACTGTTCTCGCCTTCAGCCGTATCACCCCGCCAATGATCGAACGCCTGCAACAGGAATTCGAGGTGATCGTGCCCGACCCCAAGCGCGGGGACATCAACGCTCAATTCAATGAAGCCCTGCCCCACGCCCACGGACTGATCGGCGTCGGCCGCAAGCTGGGCCGCGCGCAACTGGAAGGTGCGAGCAAGCTGGAGGTGGTGTCCAGCGTGTCGGTGGGCTACGACAACTACGACGTGCCCTACTTCAACGAGCGCGGGATCATGCTCACCAACACCCCCGACGTGCTCACTGAAAGCACCGCCGACCTGGCCTTCGCCCTGCTGATGAGCAGCGCACGCCGGGTGGCAGAACTGGACGCCTGGACCAAGGCCGGCCAGTGGAAAGCCAGCGTCGGCGCACCGCTGTTTGGCTGCGATGTGCACGGCAAGACCCTGGGCATCGTCGGCATGGGCAATATCGGCGCCGCCGTGGCCCGACGTGGGCGCCTGGGCTTCAACATGCCGATCCTGTACAGCGGCAACAGCCGCAAGACTACGTTGGAACAGGAACTGGGCGCGCAGTACCGCAGCCTGGAGCAACTGCTGGCCGAGTCGGATTTCGTGTGCCTGGTGGTGCCGTTGAGCGAAAAAACCCGCCACCTGATCAGCACCCGCGAGCTGGGCTTGATGAAGTCCAGTGCGATCCTGATCAACATTTCCCGTGGCCCGGTGGTCGATGAACCGGCGCTGATCGAAGCCTTGCAGACCCAGCGCATTCGTGGCGCCGGGCTGGATGTGTACGAGCAGGAGCCGTTGGCGGAGTCGCCGCTGTTCCAACTGAGCAACGCGGTGACCCTGCCGCATATCGGTTCGGCGACGAACGAAACCCGCGAAGCCATGGCCAACCGCGCCCTCGCCAACCTGCGCAGCGCCTTGCTGGGCGAGCGTCCGCAGGATCTGGTGAATCCGCAAGTCTGGAAGGGCTGACCCATACCTCTTTTGGAATGGGGTTTATGTGGGAGCTGGCTTGCCTGCGATAGCATCACCTCGGTGCAACTGAAAGACCGAGGTGCCTGCATCGCAGGCAAGCCAGCTCCCACACATATCTATTCCGCCACAAAATCCGGTTAAAGCCTGGCTTTTCCAAGTCGATAACTCTGTATAGATCGTCATCCCTGATCCACAGAAGGTTTTTATGTCCACCACCAAAGCCCGCGCAGACTCACTCTCGCTTCTGCTCTTTACCTTGCGCAGCGGCAAGCTGATGGCGATCAACCTGCTGAAAGTCAGCGAAATCATCCCCTGCCCACCCCTGACCCGGCTGCCGGAATCCCACCCGCACGTCAAAGGCATCGCCACCCTGCGCGGCGCCTCGCTGTCGGTGATCGACCTGAGCCGTGCCCTGGGGGAAATGCCCCTGCAGGACCCCGACGGCGGCTGCCTGATCGTCACCGACGTGAGCCGCTCCAAGCAGGGCCTGCATGTGCAGGCGGTGAGCAAGATCGTGCACTGCCTGACCACTGACATTCGCCCACCGCCCTATGGGTCCGGTGGCAACCGTGCGTTCATCACCGGCGTTACCCAGGTGGAGGGCGGGCTGGTGCAGGTGCTCGATATCGAAAAAGTTATCCATGGCATCGCACCGGCACCGATTGAAGCAGCGCCCACCGACCTGACCATGGAAGAGGCTGAAGTGCTGGGCAATGCGCGGATCCTGGTGGTGGACGACAGCCAGGTCGCCCTGCAGCAATCGGTGCACACCCTGCGTAACCTCGGCCTGACCTGCCACACCGCCCGCAGCGCCAAGGAAGCCATTGATGTGCTGCTGGAGCTGCAAGGCACGGTGGAGCAGATCAACGTGGTGGTATCGGACATCGAGATGTCTGAAATGGACGGCTATGCCCTCACCCGCACCCTGCGCGAGACCCCGGATTTCAAGGACCTCTACGTGCTGTTGCACACCTCCCTGGACAGCGCGATGAACAGCGAGAAAGCCCGCCTGGCCGGGGCCGATGCGGTGCTGACCAAATTCTCCTCGCCCGAGCTGACCAAGTGCCTGGTGGTCGCCGCCCAGACTGTGGCGCAGAAGGGCCTGTAAGCCTTGGCCGAATACTTCCAGCTGCTGCGCCGCGACCTCATCGGCAGCCTGCCGGCACCGCAGTGGCCGGCAGGTACACAGCTGGACCACTACCGCGAGGAACTGGCCCCGGCAATTCATGCCGTGTTGAGCATGACCCAGGCGCAAGGCGGTGGTCGTGTGGCCAGCCTGGAAGAATGGCGCCAGCAATTCACCACCGATGCCGAGTTCGACCCCAGCCTGTGCCTGGTGGCCAGCAACCGTGACGGTATCCTTGGCGTGGCCCAGTGCTGGACCAGCGCCTTTATCAAGAACTTGTCCGTACACCCCTGCGCCCAAGGCCAGGGGCTGGGTCGCGCCTTGTTGCTGCACACCTTCCAGGTGTTCAAGCACCGGGGCGAACCCTACGTGGACCTGAAGGTGCTGGAGAGCAATCTCCGTGCGCGGCAGTTGTATGAAAGCGAGGGCATGCGGTTTGTGCTGCGCGATGTCGTGCAAGAACACTGACAGGCACTGGCGCACAACTTGCTTCCAGAGAGCCTGAACGGTGGATAGAGGTAAAAACCCGCCGCCGTTCGAGAGTGCCCTCTGACCTTGCCTGGTGACAGATCCTCAATGAATACTCACTTTTCCTGCGTGGGTTGCGGCAAATGCTGCACCGACCATCACGTGCCCCTGACCCTCGACGAAGCCCGGCAGTGGGCGGCTGACGGCGGTAATGTCATTGTTCTGGTGGAAGGTTTCCTGGGCAATGGCCTGGGCCTGCCACAGGCGCAACGCGAGCATGCCGAGCGCCGTTCGGTGGTGGTGCCCAGCGGCAATACCGAGGCGTTTGTGGCAATCACCTTTGCCGCTTACAACGCCGGGCGCTGCCGGAATCTTGACGAAGACGACCGCTGCCGCATCTACGAGCGCCGGCCATTGGTGTGCCGTATCTACCCGATGGAGATCAATCCACACATTCCATTAAACCCGGCCGCCAAGGACTGCCCGCCAGAATCCTGGGAGCAAGGGCCGGCGCTAATTGTTGGCGGCGAACTGATGGACCAGGAGTTGGCGGAACTGATTCGCCGTTCACGCCAGGCCGACCGTGATGACGTGCAAACCAAAGAGGCGGTTTGCGCCTTGCTGGGCATTCGCACTACGGCCCTCAAGGGCGACGGGTTTACCGCCTACCTGCCGGACATGAATGCCTTTGCCCAGGCGATCGCCTTGGCCGTTGACCAGCCCGCTGTGGCCAATGAGTGGGTGTTCCATGTGTCGGGGATGGACATCGCCGAACAGTTGCTGGATGCCGGCGCTCAGATTGCAACGGAGGTGCCGGCCAACTATGCGTTTATTTCGTTGAGGGCTGCGTAAGGCCGACTGGCCTCATCGCGGGCAAGCCCGCTCCCACGGGGAATCGCATTCCAAAATGTGGGAGCGGGCTTGCCCGCGATGAGGCCAGCACACTCAACGCAAACCCGGATCAGTGTCGCTTGCCCCAGAACTCCTGCGCCAGCTGGCGCAAGTCATCGGCCAGTGTCGCCACATCGCCAGAACTGAGCTGGCTTTGCTGACCAGCGCTGACGGTGGCTTCACCGGCATTGCGAATGCCGACAATATTGCGATTGATGTCTTCGCTGACCGCGCTCTGTTCTTCCACCGCCGCCGCAATCTGCTGGCTCATGGCGGTAATTTGGGTGACACGCTGGCTGATACCGTCCAAGGCCGCCGCCGCCCGCTGCGCCTGCTGGACACTCGCCTCGACATGCTCACTGCTGTGGGCCATGGCTTGCACGGCATCGCGCGCGCCGCTTTGCAGGGTGCTGATCATGCGCTGGATTTCGTTGGTGGATTGCTGGGTGCGCTGGGCCAGGCCGCGCACTTCATCGGCAACCACGGCGAAACCTCGCCCCTGCTCACCCGCACGCGCCGCCTCGATGGCGGCGTTGAGGGCCAGCAGGTTGGTCTGTTCGGCAATCGTGCGGATCACTTCGAGCACGCCGCTGATTTCGCCGCTGTGGCTTTCCAGTTGGTGGATCACTTGCGTGGCGCGCGCCAATTCATCGGACAGGCGCAGCACCGCATCGCGGCTATCGTCGACGCGCTGATGACCTTTACGGGTTTCGCTGCCGGCCTGATCGGCGGCCTTGGAGGCTTCCAGCGCATGGTTGGCCACTTCGGCGACGCTGGCGGCCATCTGGTGGATCGCTGCCGCCACCTGGTCGGTCTGGGTCTGCTGGCCCTGGCTGCTGGCCTGGCTCGCGTCCAGATGCTCCACCAGTTGCGCCGCGTGCCCGGACAAGCGCAACGACGCATCGCCGATGCGCCCCACCACCGCGCCCACCTGGGCTTCGAGCATCTGCAAGGCGAACTCGATCTGCCCGCACTCGTCGCTGCGCCCGGTGTAGATCGCCTGGCTCAGGGGGTTGTCTGCAATCAGCCGCGCCCGCTGATTCAACTGTGCGAGCGGGCGCAGGATCACGTTGACCCCCGCTGCCCCCACCGCACACCCCGCCACCAGGGCCAGCAGTTGCCAAGCGAGAGAATAGGTGACCAAGCCCAAGGCCCAGGTCATACCACTGGAGCCAATCACCCAAGCCGATAACTTCACCCCCATGCCGAACGCCGGCAGTTTGCGGCGTTTGCCCGCCCGCAACTGCGCATACGCGCGCTCCGCTGCCGCCACCCGGTGCGTGGCAGGTTTGGTGCGTACCGATTGGTACTCCACCGTTTTCCCCTCGCGCGTCACCGGCGTCGCGTAGGCGCTGACCCAATAATGGTCGCCGTTCTTGCAACGGTTTTTCACCATCCCCATCCACGAGCGACCGCTCTTCAGGGTTTGCCACATGTGCGCAAACGCAGCAGGCGGCATATCCGGATGACGCAACAGGTTGTGTGGCGAACCGAGCAGTTCTTCGCGGGTATAGCCGCAAACGTCGATGAAGTCCCCGTTGGCGTAGGTAATCGCGCCTGTCAGGTCCGTGGTCGAAAGGATGTTGGCGTCAGGGGCAAAGTCCACACCTCGACCGGTGACCGGCAGATTGATCTTCATGGATAAGCGCGCTCGTAATTGTTGGAGGAGTCGGCAGGGCGTCGACTCTAAGCGCACCGAAAGGGCAAAGATTGATCCAGCTCATGTTCCGAGCAATTAATTAGCCATCATGGATGGGCAAGCGGGGCATCGAGACGATAGGGCTGGAGGATGCGTTGGTATTCACCGCTTTGCATCAGTTGTTCAAGCGCGCGGTTGAGCTGTTCGCGCAACGCCGTATCAGGCTTGCGCAGCGCTATCGCCACGCCGTCCCCCAGCAGGTCCGCTGAAACGGCGGGGCCAAGAAAACCGAAATCCTGGCCGTCGGGGGTGTCGAGCAACGCCTCACGGATTTCTACCGTGCCTTGCAGCGTCGCGTCGATATCACCGGCGATCAGACTGCGGATCAATTCCTGATTGAGCCAGAAACTCTTGATGATGACGCCCCTGGGCGCCCATTGTGACTGGGCAAAGGCTTCACGATTGCTCCCCAGCAGCACCCCCACGCGCTTGCCCTTCAGAGAGCGTGCGGTGGGCATCAAGCAGGATGTTCTGCGGCCGACCAGTTGCGTGGTGAAGGGATACAGGCTGTCGGTGAAGCTCACCCATTGGCGCCGCTTCGGCGTAGAGGCAATGCCCATGATCGCGTCGAATTGCCGGGCTTCAAGTGCGGAAAAGTCTTCGACAAGCATCTGGTCGACCCAGGTGCAACGCACGTTGAGTTGCGTGCACAGGGCGTTACCCAGCTCGATGTTCAGGCCAACCAATTGCCCCTGGGGGTTGCGGCTTTGAAAAGGAGGAAAGAGTGCTGCCACGCCGAAACGGATTTCATCACGGTTTTTTTCGGCACAGACAACGGCGTCAGCGCAAAGCAGCAGGGCAAACGCTACACAAATGCGTATCAAGGCCACCGGAACATCCTTTCCCTAAAAGTGCTGCATCACACGCCCCGGTAAAAATTGACCGGAGCGAAGCCAATGCTGCGCAAGCTTTCAAGAAATGGATGCGGCCCTACAATCGGAAATATCGACGGACGACGTAGGCAAAAGTCGACACAGGTTGCGACCTTTTACTCTCAGCGTTTACCCATCGAACGACGAGTACCTGGCGGGGCCATGCCTGGAGTCTTGGTATGACCGTTCTTCGCGCCACCTTTGTACCAAGGCTGAGTGGCATTCTTGGCCCCGGCCAGTTCACCCGGCTTGAACGGAAACTTAAACGCCGGGATCTCGGCTTTTTCAACGCGTTGAGCGTCGGCCGGATCGACGAGGTCGGCCGCTTCAACAGGGGGTTGTGTCGGGGAAGTCATGGAAGCTCCGGGGCGTGCAGAAAATGAGGCGCGGCCAGCTTGCGGGCCGCACTGGGGCGCAGTATACCTGCGCGCTTCAGATCTTTAACCACCGCCTGTACGAATGGTCTTCAGTTTGCTGACAGCCCTGTCAGTTAGCAGTCACCGTGCTGACCGGGTTGGCGGGCTATAAAGCACCTACATTCTCCCAACCCTCTGCCCCGGCGCCCCACCCCATGCACATTCAACGAAAAACCGCCCTTATCGTGGGTGTCCTCGTGGTATTGGCGATAGCTGCCTGGGCGTTGACCCGGCCGGCCAAGACCAAACTGGTTGCGTCCACAGCCGTGCCAGTACGGGTCGTGAAAGTGGTGGAGCAGGACTTGCCGCGTTATGTCACGGGCATCGGCTCGGTGCTGTCGCTGCACAGCGTGGTCATTCGCCCGCAAATCGATGGCATCCTCACCAAACTGCTGGTCAAGGAAGGCCAACTGGTCAAGGCCGGCGACCTGTTGGCCACCATCGACGACCGTTCGATCCGCGCCAGCCTCGACCAGGCCAAGGCGCAGTTGGGCGAGAGCCAGGCGCAGTTGCAAGTGGCGTTGGTCAACCTCAAGCGCTACAAGGAATTGAGCATCGACGATGGCGTGTCGAAGCAGACTTACGACCAGCAACAGGCTCTGGTCAACCAGTTGAAGGCCACGGCGCAAGGCAATCAGGCCGCGATCGACTCGGCCCAGGTTCAGCTTTCGTACACGCAGATTCGTTCACCGGTTACAGGCCGTGTCGGCATTCGTACGGTGGACGAGGGCAACTTCCTGCGCATGAGCGACACCCAAGGGTTGTTCTCCGTCACCCAGATCGCCCCCATCGCCGTGGAGTTTTCCCTGCCACAGCAAATGCTGCCGACCTTGCAGGGGCTGATCGCCGCCGAGCACCCAGCCAGCGTCGATGCCTTTCTCGGTGCCGATACCGAAGGCGAACACAGCGAGCTGCTGGGCGAAGGCCGTCTGAGCCTGATCGACAACCAGATCAACAGCACCACCGGCACTATCCGCGCCAAGGCCGAGTTCCGTAACAACACGCAGAAGCTCTGGCCGGGCCAACTGGTGACGATCAAGATCCAGACCGCCCTCGACCGCAACGCCCTGGCCGTGCCGCCAACCGTGGTGCAACGAGGCCTGGACTCGCACTTCGTGTATCGCGTCAATGGCGACAAGGTGGACATCGTGCCGGTGCAGGTGGTGTACCAGGACAGCGAACTCAATATTCTCAAGGGCATCCAGGCCGGTGACGTGCTGGTCAGTGATGGCCAGTCGCGCCTCAAGTCCGGTGCCAAGGTCGAGATTCTCAAGGAGCCACCCCAGGTGATCCAGACCGCTGACGCCAAGGTGCAGCCATGACGTCGCGGGGGTCGGTTTCCGCGTGGTGCATCGACCGCCCGGTCGCCACCTTGCTGCTGACATTTGCCCTGGTGCTGTTGGGGCTGATCGCGTTCCCCAAATTGCCTATCGCGCCGCTGCCGGAAGCCGAGTTCCCGACGATCCAGGTGACCGCCCAGCTACCCGGCGCCAGCCCCGACACCATGGCGTCTTCTGTGGCGACGCCGCTGGAAGTGCAATTCAGTGCCATTCCCGGCATGACCCAGATGACCTCCAGCAGCGCCCTGGGCTCAAGCCTGCTGACCTTACAATTCACCCTCGACAAGAGCATCGACACGGCCGCTCAAGAGGTGCAGGCCGCCATCAACACCGCGGCCGGCAAGCTGCCCAGCGACATGCCAAGCCTGCCGACCTGGCGCAAGGTCAACCCGGCAGACAGCCCGGTGCTGATCATCAGCGTCAGTTCCCATGACATGCCCGGTACCGAGTTGAGCGACCTGGTAGAAACCCTGCTGGCCCGGCAACTCAGCCAGGTCGACGGCGTCGGCCAGATCAACATCACCGGCCAGCAACGCCCGGCGATCCGCGTGCAGGCCTCGCCCGACAAGCTCGCAGCCATCGGCCTGACCCTGGCGGATGTTCGCCTGGCCATCCAGCAATCCAGCCTGAACCTGGCCAAAGGCGCGCTGTACGGCAAGAACAGCGTGTCGACCCTGGCAACCAACGACCAGCTGTTTCACCCGGATGAATACGGCGACCTGATCATCTCCTACAAGAACGGCGCACCGGTGCAACTACGGGATGTGGCCAAGGTGGTCAATGGCTCGGAAAATGCCTACGTCCAGGCCTGGGCGGTTGACACCCCCGGCGTCAACCTGGTGATTACCCGCCAGCCCGGCGCCAACATTGTCGAGACCGTAGAACGTATCCAGGCCGAAATGCCGCGCCTGGAAGCCATGCTGCCGGCCTCGGTCCAGGTCAGCGTGCTGATGGACCGCACCACCACCATCCGCGCCTCGCTGCACGAAGTGGAAATGACCCTGCTGATCGCCATCCTGCTGGTGGTGGGGGTCATGGCGATCTTCCTGCGCCAATGGTCGGCCACGGTCATTGTGTCCAGCGTGCTGGGCGTGTCACTGGTCGCCAGCTTTGCGCTGATGTACGTGATGGGCTTCAGCCTGAACAACCTGACCCTGGTCGCCATCGTGGTGGCCGTGGGGTTTGTGGTGGACGACGCGATCGTGGTGGTGGAGAACATCCATCGCCACCTCGAGACCGGCCTGGACAAGCGCGAGGCGGCGATCAAGGGGGCCAGCGAGATTGGCTTCACTGTGGTGTCCATCAGCGTGTCGCTGGTGGCCGCGTTTATTCCGCTGCTGTTCATGGGCGGCGTGGTCGGCAGGCTGTTCAAGGAGTTTGCCTTGACCGCCACGTCGACCATCCTGATTTCCGTCGTGGTGTCCCTGACCCTTGCGCCGACCCTGGCGGCACTGTTCATGAAAGCGCCAAGCCATCGCCCCCACGACAAACCCGGCTTTGGCGAACGCCTGCTGGCAGGTTACGAACGGAACCTGCGCCGCGCCCTGGCCCACCAGCGCACGATGGCCGGCATTTTCCTGCTGACCCTGGGCCTGGCCGTGGTGGGTTACGTGTTTATCCCCAAAGGGTTTTTCCCGGTGCAGGACACCGGTTTCATCCTCGGAACCAGCGAAGCGGCGGCGGACGTGTCGTACCCCGACATGGTTGCCAAGCACAAGGCACTGGCCGAAATCATGAAGGCTGACCCCGCCGTGCGGGCGTTCTCACACTCTGTTGGCGTCACCGGCAGCAACCAGACCATCGCCAACGGCCGCTTCTGGATCTCCCTCGTGGACCGGGGTGACCGGGACGTGTCCGCCAGCCAGTTCATCGACCGCATCCGTCCCAAGCTGGCCGCCGTGCCGGGGATCGTCCTGTACCTGCGCGCCGGCCAGGACATCAACCTCAGCTCGGGCCCCAGCCGCAGCCAGTACCAATATGTGCTCAAGAGCAACGACGGGGCGACGCTCAATACCTGGACCCAACGCCTGACCGAAAAGCTGCGCTCCATTCCGGCGTTCCGCGATATCTCCAACGACTTGCAGCTGGGCGGCAGCATTACCCACATCACCATCGACCGCCGCGCGGCGGCACGCTTCGGCCTGACCGCCACCGATGTCGACCAGGCGCTGTACGACGCCTTCGGGCAACGCCAGGTCAATGAGTTCCAGACCGAAATCAACCAGTATCAGGTGGTGCTGGAACTGGACACCCGCCAGCGCGGCAAGGCCGAAAGCCTGAATTACTTCTACCTGCGCTCGCCACTGACCAATGAAATGGTGCCGCTGTCGGCGGTGGCCAGCGTCGATGCGCCCACCGTTGGCCCGTTGTCGATCAGCCATGACGGTATGTTCCCGGCGGCCAACCTGTCGTTCAACCTGGCGCCCGGCGTGGCGCTGGGTGATGCGGTGATCCTGCTCAACCAGGCGAAAAACGAGATCGGCATGCCGACCTCGATCATCGGCAATTTCCAGGGCGCGGCCCAGGCGTTCCAGAGTTCACTGGCCAGCCAGCCGTGGCTGATCCTCGCGGCGCTGGTGGCGGTCTACATCATTTTGGGGGTGCTGTATGAGAGCTTTGTGCACCCGCTGACCATCATCTCGACCCTGCCCTCGGCCGGCCTGGGCGCGCTGATCATGTTGTGGCTGCTGGGCCAGGACTTCTCGATCATGGCGCTGATCGGCCTGGTGCTGCTGATCGGGATTGTGAAGAAGAACGGTATCCTGTTGATCGACTTTGCCCTGGAGGCGCAACGTACGCGTGGCCTGACACCTCATGATGCGATCTTCGAAGCCTGTATCACGCGGTTCCGCCCGATCATCATGACGTCCCTGGCCGCCCTGCTCGGCGCCCTGCCGCTGATGCTCGGCTATGGCGCCGGCGCCGAGTTGCGCCAGCCACTGGGTATCGCCGTGGTCGGCGGCTTGCTGGTAAGCCAGGCGCTGACGCTGTTCACCACACCGGTCATATACTTGTACCTTGAGAAGTTTTTCCACCGGCCCACACCTGCGCCTGCGTTGGCGACCACACACTGAGGCGGTGTCATGCGCGTCCTGATTATTGAAGATGAAGAAAAAACCGCGGACTACCTGCACCGCGGCCTGACCGAGCAAGGCTACACCGTCGATGTGGCCCGTGAGGGCGTCGAGGGTTTGCACCTGGCGCTGGAGAACGATTACGCCGTGATCGTGCTCGACGTGATGCTGCCGGGCCTCGATGGCTTTGGTGTGCTGCGCGCCTTGCGTGCACGCAAGCAGACGCCGGTGATCATGCTCACCGCCCGCGAGCGCGTCGAAGACCGCATTCGCGGCCTGCGTGAGGGCGCCGATGACTACCTGGGCAAACCGTTTTCGTTCCTGGAACTGGTGGCGCGCCTGCAGGCGTTGACCCGGCGCAGCGGCGGCCATGAGCCGGTGCAGGTGACCGTCGCCGACCTGTGGATCGACCTGATCAGCCGCAAGGCCAGCCGCAACGGCCTGCGCCTGGACCTGACGGCCAAGGAGTTCTCGCTGCTCAGCGTGTTGGCGCGGCGCCAGGGTGAAATCCTGTCCAAGACCGCCATCGCGGAAATGGTCTGGGACATCAATTTCGACAGCGACGCCAATGTGGTCGAAGTCGCGATCAAACGCCTGCGCGCCAAGCTCGACGGGCCGTTCGAGCAGAAACTGCTGCACACCATTCGCGGCATGGGTTATGTGCTGGAGAGCCGAAGTGTCGTCTAACTCCATCGCCCTGCGCCTGAGCGGCATGTTCACGCTGGTGGCGCTGTTGATCTTCATGCTGATCGGCGGCGCGCTGTACCAGCAAGTGGACCGTGGCCTGGGGTTGTTGCCGGGTGCCGAATTGGACGCGCGCTACAGCGTGCTGGAGTCGTCGGTGAACCGCTTCGGCACGCCGGACCATTGGGCAAAGATCACCGCCAAGCTCAAGCTGCTCGGCGAAGAAGACAAGCGCATCCGCTTCTGGGTGGTGAGCAGTGACCCGACGTACGAGTACGGCAACCCCGACGCCCAGATCCGCGCATTCGCCGAAGGGCCGACCGGCAAGCGCGACCTGCGCCTGCCCGGGCATGAGTACCCGTTCAAGGTGCTGCTGAGCCAGTTCCCGGCGAAGGAACAACGCCCGCCCCTGCGCTTCATGATCGCCATCGACACCGAGAACTTCCGCGCCACCCAGCACCAACTGCTGATGGCCTTGATCGGCCTGGCCTGTATCGGCGTAGCGCTTGCGGCGCTGCTGGGGTTCTGGGTCTCGCGCATCGGCCTCAAGCCACTGGGCAAACTCTCGGACGAAGCGCAGAAGCTCGCCCCGCCCAAACTGTCCGGGCGCCTGCACTTGTCGCCGCTGCCGCCGGAACTGAGCCAGTTCGTCAACTCGTTCAACTCCACCCTCGACCGCGTGGAACAAGCCTACTCACGCCTTGAATCGTTCAATGCCGACGTGGCCCACGAACTGCGCTCGCCGCTGACCAACCTGATCGGCCAGACCCAGGTGGCGCTGACACGTGGGCGCTCGGCCGAGCACTACTTCGAAGTACTGCAATCGAACCTTGAAGAATTGGAACGCCTGCGTTCGATCATCAACGACATGCTGTTCCTCGCCAGCGCCGACCAGGGCAGCAAGGCCACCAAGCTGATCGAAAGCTCCCTGGCCGATGAAGTGGCAACCACCCTCGATTACCTGGACTTCATCCTCGAAGACGCCCAGGTCAAAGTGCGCGTACGTGGGGATGCCTTGGTCCATATCGAAAAAGCCCACCTGCGCCGTGCATTGATCAACCTGCTGAGCAACGCGGTGCAGCACACCGCGCCCGGGCGGGTCATCGAAGTGAACATTGAAGTGCAGGATCATCAGGTGGCAATCGGGGTCACCAACCCGGGTGACGAGATTGCCAGCGAGCATTTGCCGCGTCTGTTCGAGCGCTTCTATCGGGTGGATGCCTCGCGCAGCAACAGCGGCGCCAACCACGGCCTGGGGCTGGCCATCGTCAAGGCGATTGCGCTGATGCATGGCGGGGATGTGTTTGTGCGCAGTGATGGCGGCGGCAATACCTTTGGCATCACCCTGCCCGTATAGCCCCAAAACACCTTGGCCCAAATGTGGGAGCTGGCTTGCCTGCGATGGCGGTGTTGAATTCACCGACGCTATCGCAGGCAAGCCAGCTCCCACATTTGGATCGCGGTGTATCAGGTAAGCCCTCCACGTCTCTAACTGTTGCGATTTGGGCAACAGTAATTATCTTGTTACACTCTGTATCGCACCGCTCACCTGCGTTAATTTGACGCACCGATGAGCGAGACGGCAAGGCAGCTTCCCGCTCACCCGAATTCCCCTCGACTTATTTCCAGGGCTCTACACTGGGAATCTGTTCAAAGCCGCTGACTTCAGCGGCTTTTTTTTGCCGTAAAAAAGGCCAGGCACACCCCCACGACATTGGCCGTTTTTGATTGACCCAAAGGAGCTCCACCGGTGAAGAACTCGCTGACGTTCACCCCGCTATTCCTCGCTATTGCAGCAACGATTGCCCCTCTTGCCCACGCGGCAGACTCCACCCCCGCCGACGGTTTCGTCGAAGGCGCCCACCTCACGATCAACACCCGCAACTACTACATGAACCGCGACCGTCGCGACATCCACACCGATGACAGCAAGGAATGGGGCCAGGGCTTTCTCGGCACCTTCGAATCCGGCTACACCCAGGGCACCGTCGGCTTTGGCCTGGACGCCCACGCCATGCTCGGCCTCAAGCTTGACGGCGGTGGCGGCACCGACGGTTCCAGCATCCTGCCCGTGGGCTCGGGCAACGGCAAAGCCCCGGGGTCGTTTTCGACCGCAGGCGGCACGCTGAAAATGCGCGCGTTTGACACCGAATTGAAAGCCGGCGACCTGTTCCTCAACAACCCGGTGATCGCTGGCGGCATGACCCGCATGTTGCCGCAGACGTTCCGCGGTGTGAGCCTGACCAACCACAGTTTCGATGGCTGGATGTTCGAAGGCGGCCAGGCCAGCTTCACCAAGCTCTACAACCAGAGCGGCCACCGTCGCATCGGCACCAGCTACGGCACCCTGCCAGACCACGCCGACAGCCAGCACCTGGACTGGGCCGGCGTGTCCTTCAGCGGCATTCCAGGCCTGACCAGCAACCTGTATGCGTCCGAACTCAAAGATGTGTGGCACCAGTACTACTACGACCTGGACTACACCTACGCCCTGAACGACCTGGTCAGCCTCAACCCAGGCCTGCACTACTACCACACCCAGGACACCGGGCAATCGCTGCTGGGCGCGATCAACAACAACACCTACAGCCTGCATTTCACCGTGGGCGTGGGCAACCACAGCGTTACCGCCGCCTACCAGCGGGTGAACGGCAACACGCCGTTCGACTACATCACCCAGGGCGACAGCATCTACCTGGACAACTCCCAGCAGTACTCGGACTTCAACGGCCCCAACGAGCGCTCCTGGAAACTCAAATACGCTTATGACTTTGCCGGCCTCGGCCTGCCCGGCCTGACGTCTGCCGTGTCCTACATCAGCGGCAAGACCGACCTGACCAAAGTCGACCCCAATAGCCGTGGCTACAGCGCCTGGTACAGCGCCGATGGCAAGGATGCCAAGCATTGGGAACGCGACATTGACCTGAAATATGTGGTGCAGGGCGGCAAGGCCAAGGACCTGGCGGTACGCCTGCAATGGGCGACCAACCGGGGTGGCAATGGCTACTCGGCGGTGGACCGGGACGTGGACGAATACCGGGTGATCGTGGACTACCCGATCAACGTATTCTGATTTCCTGTTAACCAATCATTTAATTTTCATCGCGCAGCACTAAACTGCCAGCATCTACTCCGTTGAAGTCTGCGCGATGAGTCAACCCCGTACTCGTAACCTGCCCTCCCGCTCAGAGCTGTTGCTGATGTTGGGCAGTGGCTTCACCGTCCTCCTGATCGTGATCATCGTGACTGCCCTGCTCAGCCGCGAACATGCCAGCACCCTGCTGGCCGCCAAGCGATCGACCACCAACATTACCCAACTGATCAATGCCGATGTGCTGCGCAACGTCGAACTCTACGACCTGGCGCTGCAAGGGTTGATCGCCGCCACCACGCGCAATGACCTTGCGCATGTGTCAGCCGATATTCAGCATCTGGTGCAGTTTGATCAATCCACCGCCGCGCCCTTCAAGGGCGAAGTGCTGTTGCTGGATGCCAACGGTGCGGTCATCGCCGACTCCTCGACGCTGCACCCGACACCGCGCAATTTCGCCAATCGTGATTACTTCCTGGCCCACCAGAACAACAGCCAGGTTGGGCTGTTCATCAGTCGCCCGTTCAAGATTCGCTGCGATTGCGACCAGGTGTGGCGCATTGCATTCAGCCGCCGAGTGTCGGGGCCCAATGGCGAGTTTGCCGGCGTCGCGGTGGCGACCATGCGCCTGGCGTACTTCGATCAACTGTTCAACCGGCTCACCATCGGCAATGGCAGCTCGGTGAACCTGCTGAACACCCACGGCATTCTCCTGGCCCAGCAACCGCTGCTGGAACGCGACATGATCGACAAGGACCTGAGTGATCGGCCCAACTTCAAGCGCATGCTGCACGAAGGTGAAGGGAGTTTTCGCGCGATCTCATCCCTGTCGGGTACAGAACGCCTGTACACGTTCAGCAACGTTGGCGAGCTGCCTTTGATCGTGGTGGTGGCACTGGCCAGCGAGGATGTATTCGCACCCTGGCAACGCGCCGCGCTGCTGACCAGCGGCGCCACCGGCGTACTGTGCATTGGTCTGTTGTGGCTGGCCTGGATGTTGCGCCGGGAGTTGCGCCGTCGCCATCGTGCCGAACAAGTGCTGTCGGAACTGGCCGCCACCGACGCCCTCACCGGCCTGGCGAACCGCCGAACCCTGGATGATCGCCTGCGCCTGGAATGGGACCGCGCACAGCGTTCGACCGAGCCGCTGACCCTGCTGATGATCGATGTGGACCACTTCAAGGCGTTCAATGACCGCCACGGTCATCACGGTGGCGACGCGGCACTGCGCACGGTGGCCCAGGTGATCGGCAGCAATATCCGTCGCCCCGCCGACCTGGCTGCCCGCTATGGCGGCGAGGAGTTTGCGGTGGTGCTGCCCGATACCGACGCCAAGGGCGCCCGGGTCATTGCCGAACACATCCGCAGCAGCATCGAGCTTCTGCCCCGCGTGGCCGGCGCCGACCGGCCGATCACGGTGAGTATCGGCATGAGCACCTGGCATAAACGCAACCGCCAACCGCTCGAGGCGCTGTTGCTCAGTGCCGACCAGGCGCTGTACGAGGCCAAGCACAGCGGGCGCAACCGGGTGGCAGAGGCCGGCGCTTGCTGAATGGGACCATTGGCGTTACCCGGCAAGGTGATTCAAGGGCTACGCTATGGGCATCCTTGCAGCAGAAGTACGCCCGATGAGCCCAAGCCTGCCCCGCCCTACACGTCGCCCGGAACGCTTGCTGATCCTGGGCAGCGTCCTCACGGTGCTGCTGATCGTGGCGATCGTGACGGCCCTGCTGGTCCGCGAACACGCCAACACCCTGCAGACCGCCAAGCGCACGGCGAACAACATCACCCAATTGATCGATGCCGATGTGCTGCGCAATGTCGAGCTGTACGACATGGCCATCAAGGGCCTGATCGCCGCCACCGAGCGCAATGACCTGCAAGGCGTCTCCGCGAGTATTCGCCACCTGGTGCTGTTCGACCGCTCCGCTGCTGCGCCCTACAAGGGCGACATCTTGCTGCTGGACGCCAATGGCGAGGTGATTGCCGACTCTTCGCTGCTGACGCCCAAGACCGGTAACTTCGCCGACCGGGATTATTTCCAGGTGCACCGGGCAACGCCCGATATCGGCCTGTACATCAGCCGCCCATTCATGGCGCGGTGTATCTGCGATGACCAATGGCGCATCGCGTTCAGCCGGCGTATCTCGTCAGCGGATGGGCACTTCCAGGGCGTCGCGGTGGCATCCATGCGGCTCTCATACTTCCACCAGTTGTTCAGCAGCCTGAACATCGGCAGCAACAGCACCATCAACCTGATCAATCACCAGGGCATCCTGCTGGCGCAGCAACCGATGCTGGAGCTGGACATGGTCGACAAGGACCTCAGCCAGCGCCCGAACGTGGCACGCATGCTCAAGGAACGCGACGGCAGCTTCCAGGGCATCTCCAGCGTTGACCGGCAGGAGCGGCTGTACACCTTTTCCACCGTGGGCACCTTGCCGTTGATCGTGGCGGTGGCGCTGTCCAGCGATGAAGTATTCGCCCAATGGAAGCGCGCCGCCGTGCTGATCAGCCTGGCCACCGGGGTGTTGTGTGCGGGGCTGTTGTGGCTGACGTGGATGTTGAGCAAGGAACTGCGCCGCCGCCATCGCGCCGAACAGGTGCTGTCAGAACTGGCAGCCACCGACGCCCTGACCGGCCTGGCGAACCGCCGCACCCTTGATCAACGCATGCGCCTGGAATGGGACCGGGCACAGCGCTCAACCGAACCGCTGACCCTGCTGATGATCGATGTGGACCACTTCAAGGCCTTCAACGACCGCCATGGTCATCATGGCGGTGATGAGGCATTGCGCAGCGTCGCCCAAGTGATCGGCGACAACATCCGCCGCCCTGCCGACCTGGCGGCGCGCTATGGCGGAGAGGAATTCGCGGTGGTGCTGCCACATACCGATGCCAAGGGCGCCTGGGTGATTGCCGAACACATTCGCTGCAGCGTCGAGCGACTGCCCCGGATGGCGGGTGATGCGCAGCCGATCACGGTGAGCATTGGCATGAGCACCTGGAACAAGCGCAGCCGTGTGTCGCTGGAGGCGCTGTTGTTGAGTGCCGACCAGGCGCTGTATGAGGCCAAGCACGCGGGGCGTAATCGGATCGTGGATGCTGCGGCACTAGAGCCTTAAGCAGACTTCAAGTCTTGTGAAATCAAATGTGGGAGCGGGCTTGCCCGCGAAAGCGGAGTGTCAGGCAACAAATGTGTAGCTGACACGTTGCCTTCGCGGGCAAGCCCGCTCCCACATTTTTGATCTTCATAAGCCTGAACTGCAGGCATAAAAAAAGGCCACCCGAAGGTGGCCTTTCAAAACTAAAGAAAGAGAGTTGTTACTTACACCGCCGCAACGGGACGCATGTAAGAGATCGGTGCGGTGCTGGCATCTTCGAAGGTCACGACTTCCCAAGCGTCTGTCTGCTCAATCAACTTGCGCAGCAGCTGGTTGTTAAGGGCGTGGCCCGACTTGAAGCCTTTGAACTCGCCTATCAGGCTATTGCCCAGCAGGTAGAGGTCACCGATTGCATCGAGGATCTTGTGCTTCACGAATTCGTCTTCGTAGCGAAGGCCGTCTTCGTTCAGTACACCATCCGCGTCGACCACGATGGCGTTTTCAACGCTGCCGCCGAGTGCGAGGTTGTGCTTGCGCAGGTACTCGATGTCACTCATGAAACCAAAGGTACGGGCGCGGCTGACTTCTTTTACGAACGAAGTGCTGGAAAAATCCACGCTTGCACTTTGGGTGCGGTCACGGAATACCGGGTGATCGAAATCGATCTCAAAGCTCACTTTAAAGCCTTCGAACGGGACGAAGGTGGCGCGCTTGTCGCCGTCTTCTACTGTCACTTCCCGCAGAATGCGAATGAACTTCTTGGCTGCGTCCTGTTCTTCCAGGCCGGCAGATTGAATCAAGAATACGAAGGGTCCAGCGCTGCCATCCATGATCGGGACTTCGGACGCGGAGAGCTCGACGTAGGCGTTATCGATGCCCAGGCCAGCCATGGCCGAGAGCAAGTGCTCCACCGTGTCCACTTTGACGTCACCGTTGACCAATGTGGTCGACATCGTGGTTTCGCCAACGTTTTCCGCGCGAGCAGGAATCTGCACCACAGGGTCCAGGTCGGCACGAACAAACACGATGCCGGTGTCGACAGGTGCAGGCTTGAGGGTCAGGTATACCTTCTCCCCGGAGTGCAGACCTACACCTGTGGCACGGATAATATTCTTCAGGGTGCGTTGTTTAATCATGGCTTGGACCGCTTGAGCGCAAATTGCGAACTGGTATCAACAAAGGCTGGCGATAATAGCAGACCAGACCTTTGCTGAACACCAATCACCTTCATAGCCCTGATACATTCCATTAATCGGCCTGACGACGCAAGAATGCCGGGATGTCCAGATAGTCCAGATCATCTTGCGGATTCGGGCTACGGGACGCGGCAGCACCGGCCTGAGCCTGGTTGCGCATCACGGTCGGACGGTCCAGGTCACGGTAGTTCACCGACGGCAGTTCCTGGCGCGCAGGCGCTGGAGCGGCAGCCGCTTGGCTGGCGTGGCTGGCTTGGCTGTTGTGCAGGGTGTTATCGATGACCTTCACAGGCTTCTCGATTTTTGCACCCAGGCCGGTCGCAACCACGGTGACGTGCAGCTCGTCGCGCATGTCCGGATCGATCACGGTACCGACTTTGACCATGGCGTGCTCGGAAGCAAAGGCTTCGATGATGCTACCCACGTCGGAGTACTCACCCAGGGACAGGTCAGGACCGGCGGTGATGTTCACCAGGATGCCGCGTGCACCTTGCAGGTTCACGTCTTCGAGCAACGGGTTGCGGATGGCCGCTTCAGTGGCTTCACGTGCACGGTTCGGACCGCTGGCGCAGCCAGTGCCCATCATCGCCATGCCCATTTCGCTCATGACAGTACGTACGTCGGCAAAGTCGACGTTGATCATGCCTGGGCGCTTGATGATGTCGGAGATACCGCGAACGGCACCGGCCAGTACATCGTCAGCCTTGGCAAAAGCGGACAGCAGGCTTGCGTCCTTGCCCAGGATGGTCAGCAGCTTCTCGTTGGGAATGGTGATCAACGAGTCGACGCTTTCAGACAGCAGACGGATGCCTTCGTCGGCGATCTGCATGCGCTTGCGACCTTCGAACGGGAACGGACGGGTCACGACAGCAACCGTCAGAATGCCCATTTCCTTGGCCACTTCGGCAATGATCGGCGCAGCACCGGTTCCGGTACCACCGCCCATGCCCGTGGTGATGAACACCATGTTGGTGCCTTGCAGCACTTCAGCAATACGCTCGCGGTCTTCCAGGGCGGCTTGACGGCCGACTTCCGGGTTCGCGCCAGCACCGAGGCCCTTGGTCACAGCGGTGCCCAATTGCAGGATGGTCCGCGCGCCGATGCTTTTCAGCGCCTGGGCATCAGTGTTGGCGCAGATGAATTCAACGCCTTCAATGTTGCTCTTGACCATGTGGTTGACAGCGTTGCCGCCGCCACCGCCGACACCGATCACTTTGATGACCGGGCTTGCGGGGATGTTGTCTACGAGTTCGAACATGTTCCCTCTCCTTTCATTTCTCTAGTTTTTTCGCCTACTGCTTACAACGGTGTTGCGGTGTGTCGGTGTTGCGGTAAATCGCTTAGAAGTTGCCCTTGACCCAGGCCTGCAAACGCTCGAACAACGGCGCTTTCGCCTCGTCGTCGCTGCGGTAGCTGTCTCGGATGCTCGGGCCCGACAGGGAAATGCCGTCGGTCTGCTTTTGCAGCCCGTACAACAGCAAGCCCACGCCAGTGGAATAAATCGGGTTGCGCACCACGTCGCCAAGGCCTTTGACGCCATGGGGCACGCCCAGGCGAACCGGCATGTGGAAGATTTCCTCGGCCAGTTCGACCGCGCCTTCCATCTTCGAGGTGCCACCGGTCAGCACGATGCCGGCCGGGATCAAATCTTCGTAGCCGCTGCGGCGCAGTTCCGCCTGGATCAGGGTGAACAGCTCGTCGTAGCGCGGCTCGACCACCTCGGCCAGGGCCTGGCGCGACAGCTCGCGCGGAGGACGGTCGCCCACGCTTGGCACCTTGATGGTCTCGCCGGCACCGGCCAGCTTGGCCAGGGCGCAGGCGTAGCGGATCTTGATTTCTTCGGCGTACTGGGTAGGTGTGCGCAACGCCATGGCGATGTCGTTGGTCACCTGGTCGCCGGCAATCGGGATCACGGCGGTGTGACGGATCGCACCCTCGGTGAAGATCGCGATGTCGGTGGTGCCGCCGCCGATGTCCACCAGGCACACGCCCAGTTCTTTTTCGTCGTCGGTCAGTACCGAGTAAGCCGAGGCCAACTGCTCGAGAATGATGTCGTCGATTTCCAGGCCGCAGCGGCGCACGCATTTTTCAATGTTCTGCGCGGCGTTGACGGCGCAGGTCACTACGTGGACCTTGGCTTCCAGACGTACGCCCGACATGCCCAGGGGCTCGCGAACGCCTTCCTGGTTGTCGATCACGTAGTCCTGCGGCAGGGTGTGCAGCACGCGCTGGTCAGCCGGGATCGCCACGGCCTGGGCGGCGTCGAGGACGCGCTCCAGGTCGGCCGAGCTGACTTCGCGGTCGCGAATCGCCACGATGCCGTGGGAGTTCAGGCTGCGGATATGGTTGCCCGCCACGCCGACGAACGCCGAGTGGATCCGGCAACCGGCCATCAGCTGCGCTTCTTCAATGGCGCGCTGGATCGATTGCACGGTGGACTCGATGTTCACCACCACGCCCTTCTTCAGGCCCCGGGACGGATGCGTGCCAATACCGACGATTTCGATCGTGCCGTCTTCCCCGACCTCGCCGACCAGCGCCACCACCTTGGAGGTGCCGATATCGAGACCGACGATCATTTTGCCGCTTTGCACGTTTGCCATGGGTCCTGCCTCTTCTTAATTCTTCGCGACAGCGGGTTGGGCTGCCGTGGGCGCAGCCGGTTCACGCCAGCCGACGGCAAGGCCGTTGGCGTAACGCAGGTCGACGCTCGCAATGTTCGTAATCTGTTCTTTCAAGGTCTTGTCATAGATGGCAATGAAGCGGCGCATCTTTTCCACCAAGCGGTCGCGTCCCAGCAACAACTGGATGCCCGGGCCGGAACTGCCTGCCCCGGTCGTCAAAAACCAGCTACCCCGTTCACGCAGTTCCAGGCGTGCAATGGAGAAGCCCAGCGGCCGCAGCATCTGGCTCAGGGCCTGGTACTGCTGCATCACTTGCTGCTGCGCCCGCTGCGGCCCGAACAGCTGCGGCAGGTGCTCGTAATTGGCCAGCTCACGCGGCGTAAACGCCTGGCCCTGGTTGTTCAACAGCGCTTCGTCACCCCAGCGGGCCACGGGCAGTTGTTCTTCCAGGCGGATCGTCACCTGGTCCGGCCATACGCGGCGGACTTCGGCGTGGGCGATCCACGGCATCTGCTCCAACTCCGAGCGCATGCCGGCCAGGTCGATGGTGAAGAAGCTCGCCGCCAAGTACGGGCCGATGCGCTGTTGCACGGCTTGCTGGCTGATGTAGCTCAAGTCGCCCTGCACGCTGATCTTGGTGATCGGCCGGTCGGCATACGGCAACAGACGCTGCGCGCCCTCGTAGGTTCCGAAGCCCAACACCACCAGCAGCACCGGCCAGAACAGCGCCTTGAGGAAACCAAAATTGGCTTTCGGCAGGCGCGCCGACATCGGCTCTTTAGCCACCATCCGGCTGGCACCCCGGGGCACCGGCTTGCGGCTCGGTGCTTGTGGGGGCTGATGACGAAGCGATGCGCCGTTCATGTGCTTAGCCTCGAGGCTCAATGCTGGCTGCAAGGATCGCCAGCACCAACTGCTGGAAGTCCAAACCGGCGGCACGAGCTGCCATAGGAACCAGGCTGTGGTCGGTCATCCCTGGCGCGGTGTTGACTTCCAGGAACCAGAAATTCCCTTGGTCATCCTGCATCACGTCTGCCCGCGCCCAACCGGCGATACCCAGCGCCTCACAGGCTTTCGCCGTGAGGTCCATCAATTCCTGTTCTTTGGTTGCGTCAAGGCCGCACGGGATCCGGTACTGGGTATCGGAAGCCAGGTACTTGGCGTCGTAGTCGTAAAAGGTGTGGGGCGTGCCCAATGCGATAGGCGGCAATACCTGGCCACGCAGGGTGGCGATGGTGTACTCGGGACCGGAAATCCACTGTTCCACCAACACTTGCGAATCGTAGGTACTTGCCGCTTTCCATGCGTCGATCAATTCGGCGGCCGAGTTCACTTTAGCCATGCCGATACTGGAGCCTTCATGGGCAGGTTTGACGATCAAAGGCAGGCCCAGTTCCTTGGCTGCAGAAATACAATCGTCTTCGCTGCACAGAACACTGTGACGCGGGGTTGGAATGCCCAGGCTGTGCCATACCTGCTTGGTGCGCAGCTTGTCCATCGCCAGTGCCGACGCAAGAATGCCGCTGCCGGTGTAAGGGATGCCAGCGCATTCCAGCAGGCCTTGCATGCTGCCGTCTTCACCGCCACGGCCGTGGAGAATGATGAAGGCGCGGTCGATCTTCTCAGCCTGCAGACGAGCGAGGAAATCATCGCCTACGTCGATGCCGAAGGCGTTCACGCCGGCGCTTAGCAGGGCTTCAAGCACGGCATTGCCGGACTTGAGCGACACTTCGCGCTCAGCGCTCTTGCCGCCGAACAGCACGGCTACGCGGCCGAAGTCAGCAGGCGAAACAGTCGAAAACAGGGAGGCGTAGTCAGTGATCATTTCGACGCTCCCTTTTCAGCCGCGGCGAACAGCGGGCTCGCCAGCAATTTAGGCGCAAGGCCACCAATGTCACCGGCACCCTGGCACAGCAGGATGTCGCCGGCACGCAGCAGCGGTTTGACCAGCGGCGCCAGGTCCACACCCCGCTCGATGTAGATCGGGTCCAACTGGCCACGCTGACGGATGCTGTTGCACAGCTTGCGGCTGTCGGCGCCCGGGATCGGTTCTTCACCGGCCGGGTACACCTCCATCAGCAGCAGTACGTTGGCATCGGCCAATACATTGACGAAATCGTCGTACAGATCGCGGGTACGGCTGTAGCGGTGCGGCTGGTAGACCATCACCAGGCGGCGCTCAGGCCAGCCACCGCGCACGGCCTTGATCACAGCGGCGACTTCGGTCGGGTGGTGACCGTAGTCGTCCACCAACATCACGTCGCCGCCTTCTACCGGCAGTTGGCCGTAGACCTGGAAGCGACGGCCCACGCCGGCAAAGCGCGACAGGCCTTCAACGATGGCCTCATCGCTGACGCCTTCGTCGGACGCGATGCAGATGGTCGCGAGGGAATTGAGCACGTTGTGGTTGCCCGGCATGTTCACCGAAACATCCAGCGGTTCGCGGTCCGGGCGCAGCACGGTGAAGAAGGTCTGCATGCCTTCCTGGCGCACATTGATGGCGCGCACATCGGCGTCTTCACTGAAGCCATAGGTCACGGTCGGACGCTTGACCAGCGGCAGGATCTCGCGCACCACCGGGTCGTCCAGGCACACCACGGCCAGGCCGTAGAACGGCAGGTTGTGGAGGAATTCGACGAAGGTTTTCTTCAACTTGTTGAAGTCACCGTCGTAGGTGGCCATGTGGTCTTCGTCGATGTTGGTGACCACAGCGACCAGCGGTTGCAGGTGCAGGAAGCTGGCGTCACTTTCATCGGCTTCGGCGATCAGGTAGCGGCTAGTGCCAAGCTGGGCATTGGTGCCGGCTGCATTCAGGCGGCCACCGATCACGAACGTCGGGTCCAGGCCACCGGCCGCGAACACCGAAGCGATCAGGCTGGTGGTGGTGGTTTTGCCGTGGGTACCGGCCACGGCAATACCGTGGCGATAACGCATCAGTTCGGCCAACATCTCGGCGCGAGGCACCACGGGAATGCGACGCTCAAGGGCAGTGGCCACTTCCGGGTTGGAGGTGTTCACGGCGCTGGACACCACCAGCACGTCGGCCTCGGCAGCGTTCTCGGCGCGGTGGCCGATGAAGATCTGCGCGCCAAAGGTTTTCAGGCGGTCAGTGACCGGCGACTCTTTCAAGTCGGAGCCGGACACCTGGTAGCCCAGGTTCAGCAAGACTTCGGCGATACCGCACATGCCCACGCCGCCGATGCCGACGAAGTGGATACGACGGATGCGGCGCATCTCGGGTTGCGGCATGGCTTTCTGATTCTCAACCATGGGCCACCTCCAGGCAGATATCGACCACGGTGCGGGTTGCGTCAGGTTTGGCCAGGCGGCTTGCGGTGCTCGCCATGCTGTTGAGTCGTTCCGGTTGCATCAAAACCTCGGTCAGGCGTGCGGCCAAATCGGCGGCGCCAGTCGTTCTTTGCGGCAGCAGGAAGGCAGCGCCCTCCCCGGCCAAATATTCGGCGTTGCGGGTCTGGTGATCGTCGATGGCATGGGGCAGAGGCACCAGCAAGGACGGCAGACCGGCGGCAGCCAGTTCACTGACGGTCAGCGCACCGGAGCGGCAGACCACCAGGTCGGCCCAGCCATAGGCTTGGGCCATGTCTTTGATGAAGGGCTGTACGTTCGCCTCCACACCGGCCTCGCGATAACGCGTGGCGGTGACTTCACCGTGGTGCTTGCCAGCCTGATGAAAGACTTCCGGACGCAATTCCACCGGGAGTTGCGCCAGCGCTTCGGGCAGCAATTTGTTCAAGGGCTCGGAGCCCAGGCTGCCGCCCATGATCAGCAGGTGCGCCTTGCGCCCGGCCAACGCGTCACGGGCGATGTCCATAAACAGTTCAGTGCGCACCGGGTTGCCGGTGGTGCGCAGTTTGTCGGATGCGCCAAAGGTCTTCGGGAAGGCCTCGCACACCCGGGCGGCCAAGGGCACCAACAGGCGGTTGGCGGTACCGGCCACGGCGTTCTGCTCGTGAACGATCACCGGCACGCCGGCAAGCTTGGCGGCAACACCACCCGGCCCGGTCACGTAACCACCAAAACCAAGCACACACACAGGCTTCAATTCACGGATGACCTTGCGCGCCTGCCACACCGCCTTGAGCAACACGAACGGTGCTTTAAGCAGGGACAACTTGCTCTTGCCGCGCAGGCCAGAAACATTGATCAGGTGCAGCGGCAAACCGGCATTGGGCACCAGCTCGTTTTCAATGCCACGGGGTGTACCCAGCCAGTGCACGGTGTAGCCACGGCTCTGGAATTCCCGCGCACACGCCAGGGCCGGGAACACGTGGCCCCCGGTGCCGCCGGCCATGATCAGCACATTAGCGCCCATGGGTCGGCTCCTCGGCGAAGTCGCTTTCGCTGAACTCCATCTCTTCGCTGCCCAGGTGGGTTCGACTCTCCCACTCGATGCGCAGCAACAAGCCCAGGCACGCGCAGCAGATCACCAACGAACTGCCGCCGTAACTGAGGAACGGCAAGGTCAGGCCCTTGGTCGGCAGCAGGCCGACGTTCACACCGATGTTGATCAGGAACTGGCCGATCCACAGGAACGACAAGCCGTATGCCACATACGCGGCGAAATACTGTTTGGCCTTCTCGGCCCACAAGCCGATGTACATGCCACGCACACACACGAATACGAACAGTGCGACGGTGCACAGCGAACCGACCACGCCGAGCTCTTCGGCGAGCACCGAGAACACGAAGTCGGTGTGCGCTTCCGGCAGGTAGAACTGCTTCTGTACGCTGTTGCCCAAGCCCACGCCCAGCCACTCGCCGCGACCGAAGGCGATCAACGCCTGGGTCAACTGGTAGCCAGAACCGAACTGGTCGGACCATGGGTCGGTAAAGGTGATCAGACGAGCCATCCGGTAGGGTTGCGCCTGGACCAGAATGGTCACGGCCGCCACCGCCAGCACCACCATCAAGGTGAAGCGGAACAGGCCCACGCCGCCGAGGAACAGCATCGCCGCCGCAGCGCCCATCATCACGACGGTGGCACCGAAGTCGGGCTCCATCAGCAACAGGCCGGCCATGGGCAGCAGCACGATGAACGGCTTGAAGAAGCCCATCCAGCTTTCGCGCACTTCTTTCTGGCGACGCACCAGGTAACCGGCCAGGTAGATCACCACGAACACCTTGGCGATTTCCGATGGCTGTACGTTGAACGCGCCGAAGCCGATCCAGCGCATCGAACCGTTCACCTCGCGCCCGATGCCGGGCAGGATCACCATGATCAGCAAGCCAAACGCACCGATCAGCATCAACCAGCCCAGGCGTTGCCAGGTGGCGATTGGGATCATCATGGTGACGATGCACGTGCCGAGGCCGATCACCAGGTACACCAGGTGACGGATCATCATGTACAGGGTGTTGCCCGACTGCACCGCGGCCACTTCGGACGACGCCGAGGTGATCATCACCAGGCCCAGGCCCAGCAGCGCGAGGCAACCGGCGAGCATCGGGAAATCCAGGTCGATGCCACGGCCAGTAATGATCGGCGACGGGTAGGGCTTGATGATGTTACGGAAGTTGATACTCATGCCAAGGCCTCCACGCCGCGGGCGAACAGCTGGCCGCGCTCTTCGTAGTTCTTGAACATGTCGAAACTGGCGCACGCCGGCGACAGCAACACGGCATCGCCGGGCTGGGCCAGGGCGTGGCACTGGGCGATGGCATCGTCCAGGGAGGTGGCACGTACCTGAGGCACGCCGTCACCGAGGGCGGCGGCGATCAGGTCGGAGTCACGGCCTATCAGCACCACGGCGCGGCACTGAGCAGCCACCGGGCCTTTAAGGTCTTTGAAGTCGGCGCCTTTGCCGTCACCACCGAGGATCAGCACCAGCTTGCCTTCGATATCGGCACCCAGGCCTTCGATAGCGGCCAATGCAGCACCGACGTTGGTGGCCTTGGAGTCGTTGTAGTAGCTCACGCCGTTCAAGTCGCGCACCCACTGGCAACGGTGCTCAAGCCCGGCGAAGGTGCGCAGGCTCGACAACATGGCATCGAACGGCAGGCCCACGGCATGCCCCAGCGCCAACGCCGCCAGGGCATTGGACTGGTTATGCGCGCCACGGATCTTCAGCTCGCGCACGGGCATCAGGTTCTGGAATTCGAAGGCCAGGTATTTCTCGCCGTTCTCTTCACGAATGCCAAAGGCTTTGAAATCGGGTTTGCCCAGGCCAAAGGTCCAGCACGGCAGGCCTTCGCCCATCAGCGGACGGCTCAGGGCATCCTGGCGGTTGACCACCACTTGCCTGGCACCCCGGAAGATCCGGTGCTTGGCCAGGTGATACGCCGGCAGGCCGCTGTAGCGGTCCATGTGGTCTTCACTCACGTTCAGCACGGTCGCCACTTCGGCGCCGAGGTCGTGGGTGGTTTCCAGCTGGAAGCTCGACAGCTCCATCACGTACAGCTCGACATCGTCGCTGAGCAGGTCCAGCGCCGGGGTGCCAAGGTTGCCGCCCACGGCCACGCGCTTGCCGGCCGCAGCCGCCATCTCGCCGACCAGGGTGGTCACGGTGCTTTTCGCGTTGGAGCCGCTGATGGCCACGATCGGCGCCTTCGCGTTACGCGCGAACAGGTCGATGTCGCCGGACAGCTTCACGCCACGGGCCGCAGCGGCTTGCAGGGCCGGTGTCGCCAGGGCCAGGCCGGGGCTCACGTAGAGCTCATCGGCGCGGCACAGAAACTCGACATCCAGCTCGCCACAACGCACTTCCACGTGCGGGTAGTCACGGCGCAGCGTGACCAGCTCCGGTGGATTTTCCCGCGTGTCGGCCACGGCAAACGACGTGCCCCGGGTCGCCAGGAAGCGAACCAGGGACATGCCGCTCTTGCCGAGGCCGACAACGATGCGGAAGTGGTCTGAAGCGATCAGGGACACTCGTTTCTACCTCAGTTTCAGGGTGGCAAGGCCGATCAGCACCAGAATCACGGTGATGATCCAGAAGCGGACGATCACGCGTGGCTCGGGCCAGCCCTTGAGTTCAAAGTGGTGGTGAATCGGCGCCATGCGGAATACGCGGCGCCCGGTCAGTTTGAAAGAGGCCACCTGGATGACCACCGACAGGGTTTCCATCACGAACACACCGCCCATGATGAACAGCACGATTTCCTGGCGAACGATCACCGCGATGGTGCCCAGGGCCGCGCCCAGCGCCAGTGCGCCGACGTCACCCATGAAGACTTGTGCCGGGTAGGTGTTGAACCACAGGAAACCCAGGCCGGCACCGATCAGCGCGCCGCAGAACACGATCAACTCACCTGCGCCCGGTACGTAGGGGATCAGCAGGTATTCAGCGAATTTCACGTTACCCGACAGGTAGCAGAAGATGCCGAGCGCGCCGCCCACCATCACCGTCGGCATGATCGCCAGGCCGTCGAGGCCGTCAGTCAGGTTGACCGCGTTGCTGGAGCCCACGATCACGAAATAGGTCAGCACCACGAAGCCGATGCCCAGTGGAATGCTGGCGTCCTTGAGCATCGGGATGATCAAGGTGGTTTCAACCGCGCTTGGCGCCGTGGTGTAGAGGAAGATCGCTGCGGCCAGGCCGAACACCGACTGCCAGAAATATTTCCAGCGGCTCGGCAGGCCCTTGGAGTTTTTCTCGATCACTTTGCGGTAGTCATCGACCCAGCCGATGGCGCCGAACAACAGGGTCACCAGCAGCACCACCCACACGTAGCGGTTGTGCAGGTCGGCCCACAGCAGGGTGCTGATACCAATGGACGACAGGATCAACGCACCGCCCATGGTCGGAGTGCCGGATTTGGACAGGTGAGACTGCGGGCCGTCATTGCGAACCGATTGACCAATTTGCAGGTTCTGCAGGGTGCGGATCATCCACGGCCCCAGGAACAGCGACAGAGACAGCGCGGTCAGCACACCCAGGATCCCGCGCAGGGTCAGGTACTGAAAGACCGCGAAGCCTTTGTAGAACTGTTGCAGATACTCAGCCAGCAGCAGCAGCATTAATGTTTCTCCGTACTTGAACCACACAAGGCCGCGACGACGTTTTCCATCACCGCGCTGCGCGATCCCTTGATCAAAATGGTTGTCTGTTTGTCTTGTTCAGCCGCGACCAGCGCCTGGATCAGCTCGGCCTGGCTCGCAAAATGCCGCGCGCCGAGGCCGAAGGCGTCGACGGCATGGGCCATGTTCGTGCCGACGGCGTACAGTGCGTCGACTTTGCCAGCGGCGTAGGCACCCACTTCGCGGTGCCCTTGCTCGGCCCAATCACCCAGCTCGCCGATGTCACCCAGCACCAGCACTTTGCGCCCGGCAAAGGTCTTGAGCAGGTCAACGGCGGCATTGATCGAGGACGGGTTGGCGTTGTAAGTGTCATCAATGACGCGCATGCCATTGCTGGCCAGTTGCGCGACGGTGCGCCCCTTGACCGGCTGCACGGCGCCCAAGCCTGTGGCGATGCCGAACAGCGACACGCCCAAGGCGTAAGCCGCAGCCGCAGCCGCCAAGGCGTTGGCGACGTTGTGATTGCCCAGCAGGTTCAACTGCACGTGCTCGCTGCCTTGCGGGGTATGCAAGGTGAAAGACGGGCAACCACGGGCATCCACGGTGATATTGGAGGCATGGAAATCGGCGGCAGCGTTGAGCACGGCAAAGGTCAGAACCTTGCGCCCGGCTGCACGTACACGCCAGGTTTCGAAGGCCTTGTCGTCCAGGTTAAGTACAGCGGTGCCCGACGCATCAAGGCCTTCGAGAATTTCACCCTTGGCCTCGACGATCTTTTCCGGGCCACCGAACTCACCCACGTGGGCGGTGCCGGCATTGTTGATGATTGCCACGTGAGGCTTGGTCAACGCCACGGTGTAGGCAATTTCGCCGATACGCGAAGCACCCAGCTCGATGACGGCCGCCGTGTGTTCCGGGGCCAGTTCGAGCAGGGTCAGCGGTGCGCCGAAATCATTGTTCAGGTTGCCACGGGTGGCGAGTACCGGCCCGCGCGTACGCAGGACACCGGCAAGCAGTTCCTTGACGGTGGTCTTGCCACTGGAACCGGTAACGGCGGCCACCGGCTTGTCAAAGGCGGCGCGGTTGAGCGCGCCCAGTTGACCCAGGGCCAAACGGGTATCGGCCACCAGCAACTGCGGCAAGGAGGAATCTGCCACTTCACGCTGCACCAAGGCACCCACGGCACCTTTGGCCGCAACGTCATTCAGGTAGTCGTGACCATCGAAACGCGGGCCGGCCAGTGCCACAAACAGCTGGCCCGGCTTGATGTTGCGACTGTCGATACTGACGCCGTCGAAGCTGCAATCGCTCGACTGCGCACGGGCCGACAGGGCCCCGGTCAGTTCGCTGAATGTCATCGCTTTAAGCATGGGCGACCTCCCAGGCGGTCAAGGCGTGATCGGCCTCTACCAGGTCGGAGAAGGCATGACGCTCGCCGTTGATTTCCTGATAGTCCTCGTGACCTTTCCCGGCCAGTACCACCACATCGTCAGCACTGGCGCTGGCGATCAATTGGGCGATGGCAGCACCGCGGCCGGCAACGAAGGTCGCGTGGGAGGCGTCTTTGAAGCCGACACGGATGTCATCGAAAATCTGGCTCGGGTCTTCGCTGCGCGGGTTGTCGTCGGTGACGAGCACACCGTCGGCCAGGCGCTCGACAATCTCGGCCATCAGCGGACGCTTGCCGCGATCGCGATCACCGCCGCAGCCGAACAGGCACAGGAGCTTGCCCTTGGCGTGTGGGCGCAGGGCGACCAAGACTTTTTCCAGGGCGTCCGGGGTGTGGGCGTAATCGACCACCACCAGTGGCTGCTTGCCGCCGCCCAGGCGCTGCATGCGACCTACCGGGCCTTCCAGCTTCGGCAGGACACGCAGGATTTCGTCCAGGGCGTAATCCAGGCCGAGCAAGGCGCCGATGGCCGCCAGGGTGTTGCTCAGGTTGAAGCGACCGAGCAAGGTGCTGCGCAAATGATGTTCGCCCTGCGGCGTTACCAGGGTAGCGAGCACACCCTCGTCATTGAAGTGCGCATCACGGCAATACAGGTACGCACTGGAATCTTCCAGGCTGTAGCTGATCAGGCGCGACTCGCGGTCTTCGGCAGCCAGTTGGCGGCCAAATTCGTCATCCAGGTTCACCACGCGGCACTTGAGGTCATTCCAGGCAAACAGCTTGGCCTTCTCGGCAGCGTAGGCCTCCATGGTGCCGTGGTAATCCAGGTGATCGCGGGACAGGTTGGTCATCACTGCCACATCAAAGGCCAGCGCCGCAACGCGCCCCTGATGCAAGCCGTGGGACGACACTTCCATGGCAACCGCCTTGGCACCGGCCTTTTTCAGGTCAGCCAGGGTCGCTTGCACGGCAATCGGGTTTGGCGTGGTGTGCAGGCCGCTTTGCAGCGCGCCATAGAAGCCAGTGCCCAAGGTGCCGACGATGCCACAGTGCTGACCCAGCAGATCAAGGGCCTGGGCGATCAATTGGGTCACGCTGGTCTTGCCGTTGGTGCCGGTGACGCCGACCAGATTCAGCTGGCGACTCGGGTCGCCATAAAAACGCCCGGCGATATCCGACAGTTGTGCAGCCAGGCCCTTGACCGGAATCAACGGCACGTCAGTGATCGGCAGTACGGTGGCGCCTTCCACTTCATATGCTACGGCAGCGGCACCGCGCTGCAACGCGTCGGCGATGTGCGCGCGACCATCAACTTTACCGCCGGGTACCGCCAGGAACAGGTCACCGGCGCGTACGTTACGGCTGTCCAGGCTCAACTCGCGAATCAGCAGATCACGACCGGCGTGGGCAAAAATCTTATTTAGGCTAAGAGACATCAGCCGCGCCCTCCATTGGCTTTTGCAGCAGCGGCCGGTGGTCCGGCGTTCGCTTGTTGGGTCGGCGGCAGGTTGTCCGGCGTGATGTTCATCAGGCGCAGGGTGCCGGACATCACTTTGCTGAACACCGGCGCCGATACCAGGCCACCGAAGTAGCCCGCTTTACTGGGTTCATCGATCACGACGACGATGGCATAGCGTGGGTCGCTCATCGGGCCGAAGCCGGCGAACAGCGAACGGTAGGAGTTCTCGGCGTAACCCTTGGTGCCCACCGACGTCTTACGCGCAGTACCCGACTTGCCCGCAACGTGATACGCCGGCACCTGGGCACGGAACACACCGCGTGGCGCTTCGATCACTTGTTGCAGCATGCCCTGCATGGTCTTGGCGACGTTTTCCGGAATCACCTGGGTCGATTTCGGTGCTTCGTCAACATGGATCAGGCTCAGGGGAACCATGCGGCCATTGTTCGCCAGTACCGAGAAGGCGTGAGCCAGTTGAATCGCGGTCACCGACAGGCCGTAGCCGTAGGACAGCGTGGCGGTCTCGGCTTTTTTCCAGTCGCGGTAGTTCGGCAGGTTGCCGACGCGCTCACCCGGGAAATCGAGGCCGGTGGGTTGGCCCAGGCCGATTTTTTGCGCCAGGTGGTAGATGGTCTCGCCGCCGATATCGAAGGCGACTTTACTCATGCCCACGTTACTGGAGTTGATCAGGATACCTGTCAGATCCAACACCGGGCCTTCGGTACGCGATACGTCACGAATGGTGTATTTGCCCAACTGCAGGGTGCCTGGGTACACCTCGACTTTGTCGCTGGGTTTCCAGCGGCCGGTTTCGAGGGCGGCGCTCATGGAGATGGCTTTCATGGTCGAACCCGGCTCGAACACGTCGATCATGGCGCGGTTACGCATCATCGCCGGCTGCAGGTTGCGACGGTTGTTCGGGTTGTAGGTCGGCTGGTTGACCATGGCCAGAATCTCGCCGGTCTTCACGTCCATGATCACCAGGCTGCCGGCCTTGGCGCCGTTCTCGATGATCGCGTTACGCAGCTCGCGGTTGGCCAGGTATTGCAGGCGCAGGTCAATCGACAACGCCAAGGGCTTACCGGCCTTGGCGTTTTTGGTGACTTGGACATCCTTGATCAGTCTGCCGCGCCGATCCTTGATGACTTGCCGTTTGCCGGGAACCCCGGCGAGCCATTCATCGTAGGCCAGCTCCACCCCTTCGCGACCGTGGTCATCGATGTCGGTAAAGCCGACCATGTGGGCGGTGGTTTCACCGGCCGGGTAGAAACGACGGAATTCCTCGATGCCATAGACACCGGGGACTTTAAGGTCGAGCACTTGCTGGCCTTGCTCGGGGGTCAGCCCACGAACGAGATAGATGAATTCTTTGTTGGCCTGAGCTTCCAGACGCTCGGCGAGTGCCTTAGGGTCCTGGCCAAGGGCGGCAGCCAGTTCTGGCCACTTGTCCTTGGCCACCTGCAATTCCTTGGCGTTGGCCCACAGGGTCGTCACCGGGGTACTGACGGCCAGGGGCTCGCCGTTACGGTCGGTGATGAGGCCGCGGTGCGCAGGAATAGGAATATGACGCAGGCTACGGGCATCGCCCTGGCCGATCAGGAAGTCGCGGTCGACCACTTGCAGGTCGATGATGCGCCAGGCAATCGCGCCCACCATCAGCGCGAGCAAGCCCAGCACTACGCGGAAGCGCCATGGGTAGAGTGCGCCTTCAAGTTTCATCATGGCGCCACCATGCGGACTTCGGCAGCGCCCGGGATGTGCATTTTCAGCTGTTCGGTGGCCAGCACTTCGATACGGCTGTGGGCCGTCCAGGTGCTTTGCTCGAGGATCAACCGACCCCATTCCGCTTGCGCCTTGTCACGCACACTCAATTCCCCATACAGGGTATTGAGCAACTGACGGTTCCAGTGGGCGCTGTAGGACACCGCAATCGCGGACACCAGCACGCCGACAAACAGCAGCAACATGAAGAAGCTGCCGCCCGGGAGGGGCTTGGCGAAAAGCTTGCTCACCGCAACTTCTCCGCGACACGCATGACAGCGCTACGGGAACGTGGGTTGGCCTTGAGTTCGGCTTCGGAAGCGAACTGCGCTTTGCCATGGATTTTGATTTTCGGCACAAAGGCTTCGAAACGTACCGGCAGGTTGCGCGGCAGGTTGTCGGACTCGCCCTTGACCAGACGACGCATGAACAGTTTGACGATGCGGTCTTCCAGGGAGTGGAAGCTGATCACCACGAGGCGACCGCCCACTTCCAGCGACTCGAGGGCAGCTTCGAGGCCAGCCTCCAGATCGCCCAATTCGTTGTTGACGTGAATGCGCAGGCCCTGAAACGCACGGGTCGCCGGGTTCTTGCCTTTTTCCCACGCTGGGTTGGCGACCTTCAGCACTTCGGCCAGGTCGGCGGTGCGCTCAAACGGCTGGATCTCGCGGCGTTCGACCACGGCACGGGCCATGCGGCCGGCGAAGCGTTCTTCACCGTATTCCTTGAAGACGCGGGCGATTTCTTCCACCGGCGCGGTGGCGATGAACTGTGCAGCACTGATGCCCCGGGTGGGGTCCATGCGCATGTCGAGCGGACCGTCGTTCATGAAACTGAAGCCGCGCTCCGGGTCATCGAGCTGTGGCGAAGACACGCCAAGATCGAGCAGAACCCCGGCCACCTTGCCTGCCATGCCACGTTCGGCCACTTCGGCGCCCAGCTCGGCAAAGCTGCGCTGCACAACGACAAAGCGGCCGTCTTCGGCCGCTAGCGCTTGCCCGGTGGCAATCGCTTGAGGGTCTTTGTCGAACCCGAGGAGTTTGCCGTCGGACCCGAGCTGGCTGAGTATCAACCGGCTGTGCCCACCCCTGCCGAAGGTGCCATCCAAATAGCAGCCATCCGCGCGTACGGCGAGAGCCTCAACGGCTTCGTCAAGCAGTACGGTGATGTGGTTAAAGCCGCTATCAATAGTCACAGGATCAAATCACGCAGTTCATCAGGCATGGCGCCCGGTTGTTGAATAGCAGCCAGGTCCGCTGCAGACACAGCATCCCAGGCATCTTCGTCCCACAATTGGAACTTGTTCAGTTGGCCCACCAGCATTGCGCGCTTATCCAGCCTGGCGTACTCGCGCAAACGCGGCGGCACCAGGAAACGACCACTGCCATCGAGCTCGAGGTCGACGGCATTACCAATCAGCAAACGCTGGAGGCGGCGGTTTTCTTCACGCAATGAAGGCAGCGCGCGCAACTTGGTTTCAATCAACTCCCACTCATCGAGGGGGTAAACACACAAACAAGGGTCAACGGCATCAATGGTGATGATTAACTGTCCGGAACTTCGCGAAATGAGCTCGTCACGATACCGGCTCGGCATGGCGAGACGGCCTTTTGCATCGAGACTGATAGCGTTAGCTCCGCGAAACACAGATGCGTTTCTCCAAATTCTAGCGTTTTACGTTCAAAAAACCCACTTTGTGCCACTTTCCGCCACTTGCGCACACTATAGGAATGCGCCCACCACACCGTCAAGGCGCGGATTCAAGGAAAAGCCTTACAGAACGGAGATTTAGGAGCGTAAAAGGAGGAGAAACCAGAGTTCGGCGATGTTTTTGGCCCAGCAAGCGCAAATAGCTCAAAGAGCTATGACTTAAAGTTAAAGTGATTTATTAAGAGTAAGATCTTTTTGGTATTACGAAGATGCATCTGCCAATGATTCGGCAGGGAGGGATTCTTGCGTTACTACCGGGTTTCTGCTCGAGATTCGGACAGAAGGAAAAAAGGTGGAGAGTCGATCTATAAGCCGGGTTCTGTCTTGAACAGTCATTCGTCTACGATGGCCATCACTGGACATCTTTAGCAACCTACCCGGTCCCAGCGCGGGCCACGCCTTGGGACCCTATTTGGTCTTGCTCCAAGTGGGGTTTACCTAGCCACGAACTGTTGCCAGTCGTGCGGTGCGCTCTTACCGCACCTTTTCACCCTTACCGGCACCGAAGTGCTTAGGCGGTTATTTTCTGTGGCACTTTCCGTAGGCTCACGCCTCCCAGGCATTACCTGGCACTTCGCCCTATGGAGCCCGGACTTTCCTCCCCCCCCTAATTTTCATAGAGGGCAGCGACTGTCCAATCGACTCTCCGCCGCGCAGGTTAACGGCACGGCGGACTTAGGACAAGTAATAAAAGTTCAGATTGGCCATCACGTTCAGACGGAATACCGGTTTAACGCCGGAACTATTCGCCTTTTTGTTTATCCAGCGCAGCTTGATATAAGAGATTCTTGCGCACACCGGTAATTTCCGCTGCCAACGCTGCTGCTCTTTTAAGCGGCATCTCCGCGAGCAATAGATCCAGGATACGCATGGCCTCGCTGCCGACCGCGTCTTCATTCTCGGGAGCGGCCCAGCCCGCCACCAGCACCACACACTCGCCACGCTGCTGGTTGCTGTCCCCCTCGACAAAGGCCCGCAGCTCTTCAAGCGGCAGGCCTTTAAGGGTCTCGAAGGTCTTCGTCAATTCGCGCGCCAGCAACGCCAGGCGCTCACCCCCGAACACCAACTCCATGTCCCGCAGGCATTCAAGGATGCGATGGGGGGCTTCGTAGAAGATCAGGGTGCGCGGTTCTTCCTTCAACGCCTGCAGGCGAGCACGCCGCCCCACCGCCTTGGCTGGCAGGAAACCTTCAAAGATAAAGCGGTCCGAAGGCAACCCCGCTGCCGATAACGCGGCAATCAGTGCGCACGCTCCCGGAACAGGCACTACATTGATACCAGCGGCCCGCGCCTGGCGAACCAGGTGGTAGCCCGGGTCGGAGATCAGCGGCGTGCCCGCATCGGAGATCAACGCCACATCGTCACCGGCCAACAGGCGCACGATAAAGCGGCTGCCTTCTTCACGCTCGTTGTGTTCGTGACAGGCAGCTAATGGCGTGCTGATACCAAAATGCTGCATCAGGCGTTGAGAGTGACGGGTGTCTTCGGCCGCGATCAATTTTACGTCGCGCAACACTTTCAGCGCCCGGGCACTGATGTCGTCCAGGTTGCCAATGGGCGTCGCCACGACAAAAAGCGAGCCAGCAGTGGAATTCAAAGGACCTGGAGCAGTCAAAACGCACACCTCGATGGTTGGCAAAAGCGCCATTGTAGCGCGTAGATGAATTGAAAATATGCCATCACGGCCGATGCCTTTTCAGCCGCCGATCGCCAATAGCAACATTTGCACGACCTAAATCGACGGTTTCACGCCAGTAACATCGCGCCTGGGCCAGTGCTTGGGTACAATTCCACGCTAATTTGATCGGTATCAGGAACACTTACATGATCGCTTGCCTGCGGCTGCTCTCCGCCCTCTGCCTCGCTGCCTTGCTGGCCGCTTGCGCCAGCTCGCCCTCGTCCAGCCTTGGCGACCTTCCACGGACCCCGGATGCCAGTATCGAGCAACTGCTCGAACAGGCTACTACCGCCAAGACGCCAGAAAAGGCCGCCCTGCTGCGCCTGAGCGCGGCAGACATGGCCTACAAACAGAACAACCCGGCCCGCTCGTCGCAGATCCTTGCACAGGTGCCGCTGGATGTTCTCAAGCCAGCTGCGCAAGTCTTTGCCAGCACCCTGGCCGCCGAACTGGCCATGGCGCGCAACCAGCCCAAGGCTGCGTTGACGGCCTTGAGCCACCCGAGCCTGCAAAGCCTGCGTGACCTGCCGGCAGAGCAGCAGGTGCGCACCGGCACTGTGCACGCCCGCGCCTTTGAAGCCGACGGCCAGACCCTGGCAGCCGCGCGTGAACGCGTGGCCATGGCCCCGTTGCTCAGCGGAGATGCTGCAAAAAACAACCATGAAGCCATCTGGGCGCTGATTGCCGCCCTGCCGGCCGAACAGTTGCAAGCCAGCGGCAACCCGACCCTCGACGGTTGGATCACCCTGGCCCAGGCGGTCAAGGGCGCCGGAACCCTGGAACAGCAACAGGCCGCCATAGACACCTGGCGCGCGCGAAACCCAGGCCACCCGGCCGCAGTAGAACTGCCATTGCCGCTGACCAAGCTTAAGGAGCTGGCCAGCCAGCCCCTGAACAAGATCGCCCTGCTGCTGCCACAGGACGGCCCACTGGCCTCCGTGGGCAAAGCGCTACGCGAAGGTTTCATGGCCGCTCACTACCAGGCCGAACAGGCCGGGCAGAAACCTCCGGTCATCGAGTTCTATGACAGCTCGCGCCTGACCTCTCTCGACGACTTCTACACCAAGGCCAAGGCTGCCGGCGTGCAACTGGTTGTCGGCCCGCTGGAGAAGCCGCTGGTCAAACAACTCGCCGCTCGCCCTCAGTTGCCGATCACCACCCTGGCCCTGAACTACAGCGAGACCGACCAGAACCCGGCGCAGCTGTTCCAGTTTGGCCTTGCCGCTGAAGACGAAGCCCGCGAAGTCTCGCGTCGTGCCCGTGCCGACGGCCTGCACCGCGCTGCCGCCATGGTGCCGCGTGGCGAGTGGGGCGAGCGTGTCTACAAAGCCTTCCGCCAGGATTGGGAAGCGAATGGCGGCACCGTCGTCGGCGTCGAGTACGTCGACCAGCCGGTAGCACTCGCCCAGCAGATTGCCGACCTGTTCCAACTGCGCAAGAGTGAAGGTCGCGCCAAGAGCCTACAAAGCACCGTGGGTACCGACGTAGCGGCGCAGCCGTCGCGTCGTCAGGACATCGAGTTCATCTTCCTGGCCGTGACGCCGCAACTGGCTCAGCAGATCAAGCCGACCCTGAACTTCCAGTACGCCGGTGACGTACCGGTGTACGCGACCTCCCACGTGTTCAGCGCCAGCGGCGACAAGAACCAGTACCTGGACATGACCAACGTCATGTTCTGCGAAACCCCTTGGCTGCTGAGCACCACCGACCCACTGCGCAACCAGGTCGCCGCACAATGGCCGCAAGCCAATGGCAGCCTGGGCCGCCTGTACGCGATGGGCGTCGACGCCTACCGCCTGGCGCCACGCCTGGGCCAGCTCAAGGCACTGCCGGACACCCGCGTTGACGGTCTCTCGGGCAGCCTGGGCATCAACGCCAACCAGCGCGTTGATCGCCAGATGCCGTGGGCGAAGTTCGTGGGCGGCGACATCCAGCGCCTGCCAGACACCCCGCGCTGATGCCCGAGCGGTCCAGTGCACAAAGCGGCAAGGATGCCGAACTTCAAGCGCTGAAGCACTTGCAACAACAGGGTCTGCGCCTTCTGGCGCAGAACTGGTTGTGTAAACGCGGTGAGCTTGATCTGGTCATGCTTGACGGCGATACAGTAGTATTCGTCGAAGTCCGCTACAGAAAACACGCACAATGGGGTGGCGCGCTCGCCAGTATCGACGGGCGCAAGCGTCAGAAGCTGATACTCGCCGCGCAGTTTTTCCTGCAAAAAGAGCATCGCTGGGCTGATTCCCCCTGCCGTTTCGATGTGGTTGCCATAGAAAGCACACCGTCTGGTCAGGCTGATCTGAGTTGGCTCAAAGATGCCTTCGACAGCTGATTCACCGGACATCTTCACCACACACTTTTGCTCTTTGCTTTGCGGGCTGCACATTCCTGTGCCAAACAGCCGCGCTACTTAAGGTCACACAGATGGACATGCAATCCCGAATTCGCCAGCTTTTCCAGGCCAGCATCGACACCAAGCAACAGGCGATGGACGTACTTGCACCGCACATCGAGCAAGCCAGTCAGGTCATGGTCAATGCCTTGCTCAACGAGGGCAAAATGCTTTCGTGCGGCAACGGCGGTTCGGCCGGCGATGCCCAGCATTTCTCCTCGGAGCTGCTCAACCGCTTTGAGCGCGAGCGCCCGAGCCTGCCGGCCATCGCCTTGACCACCGATTCGTCGACGATCACTTCGATCGCCAACGACTACAGCTACAACGAAATCTTTTCCAAGCAGATCCGTGCCCTGGGACAACCCGGCGATGTCTTGCTGGCGATTTCCACCAGTGGCAACTCGGCCAATATTATTCAGGCGATCCAGGCCGCACATGATCGCGAAATGATTGTCGTAGCATTGACCGGTCGTGATGGCGGCGGCATGGCGTCATTGCTGCTGCCAGAGGACGTGGAAATTCGCGTCCCGGCCACTGTCACCGCACGTATCCAGGAAGTCCACCTGCTGGCGATCCACTGCCTGTGCGATCTGATCGACAGCCAACTGTTTGGGAGTGAAGAATGACCGTTAACCGCCTCAGCCTTATGGCCATTACCCTGTGCCTCGCTATCAGCGGCTGCAGCACGGCCATCACTGCAACACGTGACACCCCTATCCAGGACGACAAGGGCACCCGCACCTTCGGCAGCAAGATCGATGACTCGTTGATCGAAACCAAGGTTGAAGTCAACGTCGCCAAGGCCGCTACCGACTTGGGCAACGGCGCTTCGCGCATCGTGGTCACCAGCTTCAACGGCGTGGTACTGCTCGCGGGCCAAACGCCGCGCGCCGACCTCAAGGCCCAGGCCGAACAAGCCGCCTCGACCGTGCAGCGCGTGAAAAAGGTGCACAACGAACTGCAGGTCATGGACCCGATCACGCTGCTGGCCATCAGCAACGATGCCTTGCTGACCACCAAGATCAAGGCGCAGATGCTGACCGACAACGCCATTCCCGGCTCGCGGATCAAAGTGATCACCGATAACGGCATCGTCTACATGATGGGCCTGCTGACCCAGGCAGAAGCCACCCGCGCCGCTAACCTGGTACAGGGCGTGTCGGGCGTACAGAAGGTCGTGAAGCTGTTCGAATACATCGACTGATGTAACCGGCAATAAAAAAGGGCGCCGTGCATTGACTGCACGGCGCCCTTTTTAGTGGCCAGCGTTTATTGGTACTGCTGGTACGGGTTGCCCTGGAACTGGTTGTTCTGCTGTGGCGCCTGTTGCTGCTGGGCAGGCTGACCATATTGCTGACCAGGGATCGGGCCCAGGTTCACCTCTACACGACGGTTTTGGGCACGGCCATTGACGTCGGCGTTGCTGGCGATCGGGTTATCCGGGCCGGCACCGCGTGCGCTCAGGTTGGTCGGGCTCACGCCTTGGGACGTCAGGTAGTTGGCCACGCTCTGCGCACGACGCTGGGACAGGTCCATGTTCAGTTGGCGGCTGCCGGTGCTGTCGGTGTAGCCGACGATCTGGATGGTGTTCTGATTGAACTGCTTGAGCGAGTTGGCCAGGTTGTTCAGCGGCTGGTAGAAGCTGCTGGAGATCGCATCCGAGTTGGTCGCGAAGGTAATGTTGCCCGGCATGATCAGCTTGATCTGATCGCCCTGACGTTGAACTTCAACCCCGGTGTTGGCCATGCTGGCTCGCAGTTTCTTTTCCTGCTGGTCGGCGTAGTAGCCATAACCTGCACCACCCAGGCCGGCCACGGCAGCGCCGATCAGGGCACCTTTGCCACGGTTGTTATGGTCGATGGCAGCGCCGGCCAAACCACCGGCCAGTGCAGCCAGGCCGCCATACTTGGCTGTGTTGCTGATACCCGATGAGCCGTTTGCCTGTCCTTGGCTACCATCGTATGGATTAGGAGACGCACAGCCGGACAACAGGGCAACAGCCGTGGCAACGACAAGCAGACGACGCGAAGTGAACATGAAGGAAGCTCCTACTTTTGCATTCTGTGATGCAGAGGACATTGGCAATGGACCTGTGCCGAGCTTGGAACACGACAAACGGCAAAAATTCCCTGCCCGGCAGGCTCCTGCTCTACAACAGGTGAGCACACTAAAACCCTAGCAGACGCTTCCTGAACGGTGATTGTCATTTTCACTCTATGTGCGGTAGGACGGTCGCCTCTTGGTATCCGGAAAAACACCGAGTCGCAGCTTATGCCCGCACAAAAGGGTTCTCGCGCATTTCATCGCCCAAGCGGGTGTCCGGGCCATGGCCGGCCACCACCGTCGCCCCTTCATCCAGTGTGTACAAGCGCTGCTTGATCGACCGCACGATGGTCGCCTGGTCCCCGCCCCACAGGTCGGTACGCCCTACCCCACGACGAAACAGGGTGTCGCCGGCAATCAACAGTTTGGCGTCGGCAAACCAGAAACTCATCGACCCCGGCGTATGCCCAGGGGTATGCAGCGCCACACCGCAGCCGCAGGCCAATTCCTCTTCGTGCTCAAGCCAGCGGTCCGGTGAGGGTACTGGAGTGTAGGGCACACGAAACATCTGGCATTGCATTTCCAGGTTATCCCAGAGGAATTGATCCTCCTTGTGCAGATGCAGGGTAGCGCCGGTCTTCTCTTTCAACTGGCCGGACGCGAGGAAATGATCAAGATGGGCGTGGGTATGGATGATGCTCACCACCTTGAGGCCCAGCGCGTCGAGGCGGGCCAGGATCAGCTCATGATTGCCGCCTGGGTCGACCACGATGGCTTTTTTGGTGATCGGATCGCCAATGATGGTGCAGTTGCACTGCAACGGGCCGACGGGGAACGTTTCGCGGATCAAAGGCGGTCTATCGGTTTGCATGAACATGTCTCGACATATGGAGAAACCATTTTAAACCGGTGACGTGCCTGGCGGCATGTCATCAGCGCCCAGGCAGCTGTCACGCCGTTTCAATACCTGAATCGTGCAACTTGTTTCGCACGCGCGCATGCGTTCCCGGACGTCATCCACCCGAGCATTGAACCAGACAAAATAGATACCCAAGCCAACACTGATGACCAGTATCAAACCTATGCAAAATGTCGACTGCATGGAATAGCTCTCCACCTCTGAATCAACACTCATCGGATCACCTCGCCAGGAGCCTCAAAGACATTTGAGTGGAGTGCCATCGATGAATCCGTGGAAGAGGGATTCACCACGCCCAGCAGCGCGGGCAGCAGCTGCGAAATGAAGAGCGGCATACTTCGCCTCACTGCCGCTTCCGGTTCGCTCTCGACGACGCCACATGAGCCCATCGCCAGAAAAAACATCAGCAAGAGCGTGGTCTCAAGCAATGAGGCCCGGCGCATTATCCTTGCCTCTCAAGCGAGGCCCCTGGAACCGGGCAGAGTTGTACCAAACGGTATGTCCTCTCAGGCGCGTTGAGGCCATTGACGATGAGTTCATTCTCAAAAGCTTCGCTATCAACCTGCTTTATCTGCGAAACATCTTCGAGGCAGGGAGGTTCAACCTCCAAACTAATATCTGCATACAACTCTCTTGCGTCGGAGCGAGCGAAAGGACTGATCATCATCCCTATGATGATGACAACCAGAATCAGGGCCCTGCTAGTACCGTAGCTATTCATGCCGTTACTCCTGTTTCAGGGAAAGACGGGAGCACCGTAAAAGAGCCGAGGTTACTAACCGGTTAACACAGGCGAAGGGGGCTCCAGGGGGCGCTAAGCTGGAGCCCGTTCAACGCAGGGAACACTGCCTATGCATATCCACACCTTGCTGATCGAAGACAACCTCGACCTCGCCGCGACGCTTGTCGAATACCTGGATATCAGCGGAATCATTTGTGACCACGCCGCTGATGGTCAAAGCGGCCTCAACCTGGCGCGACACTCGCCTTACGACGTCATCCTCCTGGATATCATGTTGCCCAGGCTCGACGGCCAGAAAGTCTGCCGCACCTTGCGAGAAGCTGGCGTGCAGACCCCCATCCTCATGATCACCTCCCTGGACAGCCTGCAAGACAAGCTGGACGGTTTTGCCTGCGGTACCGATGATTACCTCGTCAAGCCGTTCGAGCTGCCCGAACTGGTTGCCCGCCTTCGCGCCTTGAGCCAGCGACTCAGCAGCCAGGCCAGCCTGTTGCAAGTCGCCGACCTGCAAATGAACCTCGCAACACGCGAGGCGAGGCGCAACAACCAACGCCTGCATCTTTCGCCCACCGCCTGGCAACTGCTTGAGTGCCTGCTGCGAGCCAGCCCGAACCCTGTCAGCCGAGAACGCCTGGAACGAGCGATCTGGGGCGATGAGCCGCCTGATAGCAACAGTTTGAAAGTCCACCTGTGCCGCCTGCGTCGCAGTGTGGACAAGGGGTTCACCGTGCCCTTGATCCACACGCAAGCCGGTGTGGGTTTTTGCCTCAGAACCCCATGAAACTGACTCTCAGCCTGAAATGGGCCATCGGCGCAGGCGCCTCGCTCGTGCTGGTAGTGAGCTTGTTTGTGTACGTGCACGCTGTCTCGAGCTTCTCACGGCACACGCTGGACTACGTTGTCAGCCGGATGATTGAAGAAGAAGCGCTTTATTTTGCCCAGCGCTATGAAAAAGACCCTCTGACGCCACTGCCCCACGGCTTCGCCTTCTCTGCTGTGATCGGCAAAGACGCCTTGCCCGCACCTTTACGAACACTTCTGCAAACACCCCCATCACGTGTGATCGGTACCGTGCAGGTATTCGACCACCCCGAGACCACCCACATACAGGCGCAACGTTTGTACGAAGGGAAAACCCTTTATCTGTTCGAATCCCCACGAGACGAAGATGCCCGCGATGAACCGCGTCCATCCGACAACTATTGGGAAACCAAATTTCTCGATTTGCTGCTGATCGGCCTTTCGGTTCCAGTCGTTGCCCTCATGGTGATCATCTTTCTGGTCTACCGCGTCGTCAGCCCACTGCATCGCTTGACGCAATGGTCGCAGAGACTCGCAAAGCCATCTTCGGAGCCCACCGCGCGCCCTGGCTTTTGCTACACAGAGTTCAACCTGCTGGCGTCTTCGCTCTCCGAAAGTGTCAGTAGCGTCAAGGCTGCCACCTTAAGAGAGGAGCGCTTGCTGCGTTACACCAGCCACGAATTGCGCACCCCGCTGGCAGTGCTCAAGGCCAACCTGCAGTTGCTGGAAGCCAAGGGCGAACTCTCCAGCGCATTACTGCGTATCCAGCGCTCCGTGCGGGATATGCAGGGCATTACCGAAACGCTGCTATGGATGAGCAGTGAACAGAGCAAGTCTCTCCTGGCGATCAAAGTAAACATGGCACGGCTGCTGGACGAGTTAGTGGAGGATAACCGTTACCTCATCAACTCACGTCACCTGACGCTGACGATGGACGTGGAAGACGCCCCCTACCAGCTTCCCCCCAACGCCTGTCGCATTGTTATTGGCAACCTGCTGCGTAACGCGCTGCAATATGCAGATCAGGGTTGCATTCAAATTGCTTGCAACACCCAAACATTCACCATGGTCAACCACATCGCGGGCACGCCAAAAGAGGCCGAGTCCGCCGACTATGGATATGGCTTGGGGCTGGAGTTGGTACAACTTTTATGTGAAAAACTCGGCTGGCATCTTCATCAGCACAAGGAAGGGCACTATTTCACGGTAAGGCTGATGTTCGCGCAGCGCTCGCCCTGAGAAAGCGGGTCTCAAACCAACAAGCCCATGCTTTGCGCGCGCGCCACCGCCTGCGTCCTGCGCTCTACGCCCAGCTTGCTGTTGATATGGCTCGCATGGGTTTTCACCGTGTGCAGCGAAATAAACAACCGGTTACTGATTTCCTGGTTGGAACAGCCTTGGGCGATCAGTTGCAGCACCGCCAGTTCGCGGGTGCTCAAGGTTTCGTGGCTGGGTGAGGTTTCGGCAACCGCAACCACCGGAAGCAGCCCCAGCAGGCTTTGATTCAGCAAGCCGTGGGGGTCTTTGCCAAGCTGCTCGCGCATCCAGTCGGGGTAGTTTTCCAACAAGCGCTGGAAGGGTTGCAATGCACCACCGGCGCCCGCCTCAAGCGCTTGCACCAACACTGGCCGAGCCTTGGTTTCCTGGCCGTTTTCAAGCAGCAGATGCGCCTGTTGGGTCAGCGCCATCAGAGCAATCATCTGGCGACCGTCGTTGTGCGCCTGCTGCGCCAGTTCTTCGAGCCGTTGCAGGGCGGCGGCAGGTTGATGACGTGTGGCGTCCAGTGCGGCTTGTTGCAGGCCGATATGTTGCGGCAAGTGTGGGTGAAACTCCGGTGCGGCGGCGGCATGCTCGCCGTTGTAGGTCTGCCCCAGCCGCGCCAGCCAGGCATCGGCCAGGTCGGTACGCCCCTGGGCCAGCCACAGTTCGCATTTGATCAAAGTGATCATCGCCAGGTAGTAAATCGGCGGCACGTCCCAGATATGCATCAGGCGCTCTGCTTCGGCCAGCTCGGCGAACGCCTTGGGGAAATCATTACGCCGCCCCTCGAAGTTGGCGATGACGCAATGCCCGATCAGCACACTGATGTCCCGGCAGGCACGCGCTTCAGCCAGGCCGGCACGCAAGCGCGCCAGGCCGGCTTCAGGCTGATAACGCACCAGCAGCAAATAGCCTTCGTAGAGCGATAACCGCGCTCGCACGGCGTACAGCCGCTGGGGCGCCAGGCCATGCAAGCGTTGCAAGCCCTGGCGCACTTCATCGAGGGAGCGCAGGATTTCGCCTCTGGCCTGCAACACGCGGGCGCGATCGTAATGAGCCAGGGCTTCAAACAATGGGTTGCCGACGCGCTGCGCCAGCTCCAGGGATTCACGGTTCAGGCCACGGGCACGCCACAAATCAGCATCGACAATCGCCAGGTTGGAGAGCGTCGACAGGCACATCAGGCGCTGGCCGTAGCGCTTTTGCGGCAGGCTTTCCAGGGCCTCGCTGCAATAGCGCTGGGTCAGTTCGCGATCCCCACGCCCCCGGGCAATAATCCCACTCAGTGCCAGCCACTGGGCCAGCATCGACTTTTGCGCGGTGGCCGACGGTGCCGGCAGGAAGCGACTGAGGTAGCCCGATAATTCTTCTGCCGCATCCAGCTGGCACGCCAGCCCCAGAGCCCAGCTGTACAGCACGATCAAGCGCGGCGTGCTGATCAGCAGGCTGTCGGGCAAGTCCATTTTCCAGCGCAGCAACATGCCCACGTTCTGCTCGGCCAGCAGTTGCTCTTCGGACAGGTTCTGCACCAGGTTCGCCGCCACGTCGAGGTGACCGGCGCGCAGGGCCTGCTCCACCGCTTCATCGATCAGGCCCTGGGCGTTGAACCAGCGGCACGCTCGCAGGTGCAGGCTGGCCACCGGCAATGTGGCGTTCTTTGCGCGACGGGTGCGCAGCAAGTCGGAAAACAAATGGTGATAGCGAAACCAGTGACCCTGCTCATCCAGCGGCACCAAAAATACCTGGTGGGCCTGCAGGTAGCGCAAGGTCTCGGCGCTGTCGTGGGCGTCGCGCACCGCGTCGCACAGTTCGGCGCAAAAGCGTTCCTGGGGGGCAGTGTCGTAGAGAAACGCCTGGACCTCGACGGGCAGGCAGTCAATCACTTCTTCAAGCAGGTAATCGCGAATCAGCCCTTCCCCGCCATGCAGGTTCTGCGGCAAGGCACCTTCATTGCCGGCCTCAGAGGCGGCCAACAACCAGAAACGCAGGCCAGCCACCCAGCCTTCGCTGCGCCGAATCAAGTTATCCAGCGCCTCGCCGCGCAAAGAGTTGCTGTGCTGATCCAATACAGCCAACGACTCATCGTGGGTAAGGCGCAGGTCTTGCTCGTGCAATTCCAGCAGATGCCGTGACAGGCGCAACCGCGCCAGATGCCAATCCGGACGCTGGCGACTGGTGACCAGTACCACCAGGCCGTCGGGCAAATGGTTGAGGAAAAACTGCAGGCAGCGATCCAGCACCGGGCCCTGGGCCAGGTGGTAGTCATCCAGCACCAGCAACAACGGCGCGCGCGTGGAAAGGTGCAGCGTCAGCTCATCGAGCAAGCCATCGAGCCATTCTTCAAAGGCAAACGGCTGGTGACGCTGGCGCATTTTCAGCAAGCCCAGGGATTGGGCGCCGATCTGCGGGAAATATTGCTGCAGACCGTCGAGCAGGCGCTCGAGGAAGCGGCCGGGGTCGTTATCCCGGGGGCTCAGCCCCAACCACAGGCTTTGCCAATGGGCCGGCAGGCCCTGGCAGAACTCCACCGCCAATGAACTCTTGCCGAACCCCGCTGGCGCGCTGACCAGCAGCAACCGCCCTTCCAAGCCTGCACTCAACCGTTCGCACAGGCGAGGCCGCAGCACATAGCCGTCAGGCAGCGGAGGCCTGAAAAAGCGTGCTTCCAGGGTCGGAATCACGACGTTTGCAGGCCCTTGGATTCGGGACAAATCAGTCATCGCCGGGCTCTTGTAGAAGGCTGTTGTCGGCATTGCAGATGTCCGCAGACTAGCGGTAAAAGCGGCGGGTTTGTAGATCTTTGCAACATTTGCCTGAAAAAGAACTGCGACAAAAAATCTCAACACAAACAAATGTGGGAGCTGGGCTTGCCCGCGATGCAGCCACCTCGGTCTATCAGACCTACCGAGGTGATGCTATCGCAGGCAAGCCAGCTCCCACACAAGCCCAACGCCTACAGGGGATGTTGCTGTGGGTTAGCGGACGCCGTCCTGGCGCAAGGCCGCCGGGGTGAAGTCGCTGGTGGTGGCGGTGAAGCCGAAGTCATAGGCCTGTTTCTCTTCGTTCTTCATGCCCAGAGCCAGGTAGCGGCCGGACTGCAGGTCGTAGAGGGTTTCCAGGGCGTACCACGGCACTTGCTTGTCGTAGTAGTTTTCAGCATGGGCTTCGGCGACACGCCACAGTTGGCCACGGCCGTCGTAGTGATCGATCACCGCGGCTTGCCAGGTGTCTTCGTCGATGAAGAAGTCACGCTTGGCGTAGATATGGCGCTGGCCTTCCTTCAAGGTCGCGACCACGTGCCAGACGCGGCGCAGCTCGTAACGCGCCAGGTCCTGGTTGATGTGGCCGGCCTTGATGATGTCGGCGTACTTGAGCTTCGGATCGTCGATCTTGTAGCTGTTGGAGGCGATGTAGATTTCTTTCTTGCCCTCAAGCTTCCAGTCGTAGCGGTCCGGGGCACCGTTGTACATGTCGAGGTTGTCGGAAGTACGCAAGCCGTCAGCGGCAGTACCCGGGCCGTCATACGACACTTGCGGGGCCCGACGCACACGGCGCTGGCCGGCGTTGTAGACCCACGCCGAACGCGGTTCCTTCACCTGGTCCAGGGTTTCGTGCACCAGCAGCACACCACCGGCCAGACGCGCCGGCGCGGTCACTTGCTGCTTGAAGTAGAACAGCACGTTGCCCGGGTTTTTCGGGTCGTAGTCCTTCATCTTGTCGCGGAACACGAACTGGTCGCGGAAGTACACCAGGCTGAACGAGCCGTTGGTTTGCGGGGTGGCCTGGGTCACCAGGCGCGTCACGCTGCCGCCACGATAGCGGGTGATGTGGTTCCAGATGACTTCCACGCCACTTTTCGGGATCGGGAACGGGATGGCCGTTTCGAAGTTTTCCAGGCCGTTGCCGCCCGACACCAGGTTGGTGTTGGTGGCGTTCTTCTTGATGGCCGCAAACACATCAGCCGGCACGGTGGCGCCGCGATGAGTCGGGTAGACCGGCATCTTGAAGGTGTCCGGGTAGCGCTTGAACATCGCGTACTGCCCTGGCGCCAACTTGTCCTTGTACTGCTCGACGTTTGCCGCGGTGATGGTGAACTGCGGTTGTTCACTGGCGTACGGGTTGGCCAGGAAACCACGGGCGTCGACGGCGCCAGCGTTGGTTGGCAGCGGCGACCATTTCGGAATGGTGCCCGCCGCGTTACCGGCCATCTCGGCGCCCATCGGGGTCAGGGTCGTGCCCAGCTTGGCGGCTTCATCCGCCGAGACTGCCGCCATGACGTTGCTCGCCAGGATCGACAGCCCAAGCACACCCACGTGCAACAGACTTTTCGTTATTTTCATGTTCTGGCCTTCCTGAAATACAGACTGCAAAAAGAGTGTGTGCTTAGAAGTTCACGCCGACGCTCAGGGCGATAAAATCGCGGTCGTCCACGGTGCTGAAATCCCCTCCAAAGAAGTTGGTGTAGTTCAGGCTCGCGGTGTAGGTGTTCTGGTATTCGGCATCCAGGCCCAGGCTGACAGCCTTGCGACCTTCCTCGAAGTTACCGCCAGGGCCTGGCGAGTAACCTTTTACGTCGTGGGACCAGGCCACGTTAGGCTTGAGGTTGACGCCTGCAAACACATCCGGGTATTCCCAGATGGCCCGCCCACGGTAGCCCCAGGACGTGGCGGTGGTGAAGCCGTCGTTGTTGCAATTGGTGTTCAGGCTGCTGGCGTTGGGCAACCCACCACCTTGTGCAGTCGAGTTGTTGAGTGCCGCGCAAGCACCGTTAGGCAATGTGCCTGGGCCGAACACCGGGTCACGCCCGTAACGCACTTTGGATTTGCTCTCCAGGCCACCGACGTAGGTCATGCCGACTTCGCCTACCAGCGTCAGGCGGCTTGCGCCCATGACCTGATCGAAGAAGTGCGTGAACGTGGTTTGGAGTTGGGTGATTTCCTTACGGCGATAGCCATCCAGGTCCTGCCCGGGAACACCTTTCAACAGCGAGGCGTTGCCCAGCACCGGGCCACCCAAAGGCACCACGCCGGCATACAGGATGTCCGTAGAGTTCAACTGCACAGGCGCATTTGGCCGATAGCTAACCTCTCCACTCCAGGCCGTCCCAGTAGGCAACGTGGTGGAGAAGCTCAACCCAAAGAGGTGGATATCTTCTGGGTAATCAACGAAGTATTTCGAGTTGCCTGCCACCACCAAAGGCGCAGCCGTTCCCAAGAAGGGGGCGAGGTTATAGATCGACTGAGGTGCACCAGTGGCACTAAAGATCGGCGCGCGGCTGTGATAGTTCATGTAGTAAGCGCCGAATTCAGTGTCCAGCGGCTCAAAGTTGTAATGCATTGCGAAGCCGTACTGGCCACCATCACGTGCATTACGGTTTGGCGCGCGGCGTACCAGCACCCCTTCTTCGTTTATATCGACGCCACGGGCAGCCAAACCCGGCAACGCTGCAGCCGGAAGCGTCGAGCGCTTGTTCAACACTCGCAAGTTGTCATTACAGCCCGTGGTAATGATGTCCGGCTGCGAGAAGAAGGTCCCGCAGTTGTCGGTAACGGTCTTGTCCCAGCCAATCTGGTAGAAGCCTTCAGCCGACACATTGTCGGTCAGCGTCTGCGACAGGTAGAACATGTTGACCGGAATCAGGCCTTCCTTGATCTCAGCCCCTGGGCGACGGAAAGCGGCCACGTCGATCGGGTTGATGGCGTTGATACCGCCACCGATGAAGGTACTTTCACCCCAGCTCACCACCTGCTTGCCCAAGCGTACAGAACCTGGCTCATCGCCAATCGAGTAGTTGTGGTAGACGAAGGCGTCGAGGATCTGCGCACCGGAAGACCGCGCGCCCGTTGGGCGGTGGTCGTCGCTGATGTTCTTGAAGTCCAGGTCATCGTCTTTGAGTTTGAAGTCGTACCAGTATTTGCCGCGCACAAACACACCGGTATCGCCATATTTCAATTCAAGGTCATGGATACCCTTGAAGATCTTCGAGAAGGAATCACCCTTATCAAAGTTCAGATGGCCGTCGTCAGACGTTTGCGACAACCCCTTGCCGCCATTGTTAACGCCAATCAGGTCTTTGTTACGACCTGCCGCTGACCAACTCGCCCCCACCGACAGAGAGGAGTCAAAGCTGCCTTCGATTTCACCGATGTTGAAACTGACGCCGAATGCGGGCCCGGCGAGCGTAGAAGCGAGACTGACGGCCAGGGGCAGTCTTGCCCGGCGCCAGAACTGGTTTACTGAGGTCATCGACGCTACTCCATGTGCATTATTGTTATGGCAGTGAGTTTTTTCTTTCAGATGCATGTAACGGCCGGAATACAACGATTCCAATGCCGAACGGCAACCGGGCCCGCATGGCCCGAAGCGCAACATCCTTGAAAAACTCTGGGAAGGACTATAGCCAGCAGGGGGTATCGCTTGATCCCTCTAAAGTGTGATTTGCATCACCAACCCGTCTGCCACAACCCTTTCGCCATGCCGACGAAGGTCGGCGGGGCAAGGATGGCTGAAAATCGGCAAATCACAAGTGAAGGCGCCAGATAGAGCATTGCCGCGCCCGAACGGGCGCGGCGGAAGGCATCAAAGGGTAGACAGGAACGTACTGTTGTTGGCCTGCCATTCGATGATGTCGATGCGGATACGTTTTTTGTCGAGCTTTCCTACACTGGTCTTGGGAATTTCAGTAACAACCGCGATCTGGCTCGGAATCGCCCACTTGCTCAGGTGGCCCAATTCAACGAAGGGCTTGAGGTGTTCCTTGAGCTCCCGGGCACCTATCACATGGCCATCACGCACCACCAGCAAGGCAAACGGGCGCTCGCCCCACTGCGGGTCGGCGATGCCCACCACCGCTACTTCGCGTACCGCCGGGTGACGGCTGACCAGGTCTTCCAGGGCCAGGGACGAGATCCACTCCCCGCCCGTTTTGATCACATCCTTGATACGGTCACGGATATCGATCACGCCAAATGCATCAAGGGTGGCCACGTCACCGGTGTGCATCCAGCCGCCTTCCCACAGCTCGGCGCCCTTCTGTGGCTCGTTGAAATAACCTTCGCTGAGCCACGGCGCACGCAGCACCAGCTCGCCCTGGGACTCGCCATCGGCGGGCAGGAAGTTACCGTCAGCGTCGATGATCGCCGCCTCCACCAGTGGCCCGGGCACACCGGCCTTGATGCGGTAGGTGGTACGTTCATCCTCGGTGCCAGCCATCAGTTCTTCATTGAGGTGGGCACAAGACACCAGCGGCCCGGTCTCGGACATGCCGTACGCGGCCGTCAGCTGAATCCCACGGGCCTTGGAGGCTTCGTACAAGGTGCGATTGAGCGCACTGCCGCCAATCACGATCTTCCAGCCACCAAAATCCACGCCCTGGGCGGCCTTGGCATTGAGCACCATCTGCAGGATGGTCGGCACGCAGTGGGAGAAGGTGACCTTTTCCTTGCGCCACAGCTCCACCAGGTACTCGGGGTCGTAGCGGCCGGGGTAGACCTGCTTCAGGCCAAGCATGGTCGCCACATACGGCAGGCCCCAGGCATGTACATGGAACATCGGCGTGATCGGCATGTACACGTCGTTGGTGCCCAACAGGCGCACGCTGTCGACGCTGCCCATGATGGTCGCCACGCCCATGGTGTGCAGGACCAGTTGGCGGTGGGTGAAGTACACGCCCTTGGGGTTGCCAGTGGTGCCGGTGGTGTAGAAGGTGGTGGCGACCGAGTTTTCGTCGAAATCCTGGAAGTCGTACGCGGGGCTGGCGGCGGCCAGCAGGGTTTCGTACTCGCCCACCAGGCCTGGCAACTCGGCGGTCTTGGCGTCACCGTCGGTGAGCAGCAGGGTCTTGTCGACGGTCGTCAGGTGCCCGGCAATCGCCTGGTAGAGCCCCACGAATTCGCTGTTGACCAGCACGAAGCGGTCTTCGGCGTGGTTCATGGTGTAGAGAATCTGTTCCGGCGACAGGCGCACGTTGATGGTGTGGATCACCGCGCCGATCATCGGGATGGCGAACATGCATTCGAGGTAGCGATGGCTGTCCCAATCCATCACTGCCACGGTATCGCCGGCCTTCACCCCGGCCTCGGTCAGCACATTGGCCAGCCGGGCAACCCGTTCGATCAGGGTGGGGTAGGTGTAGCGCAGTTTGTCGCGGTAGATGATTTCCCGGGTTTTCTCGTAGCGAGTCCCGGACATCAGCAGGCGTTTGATCAACAGCGGGTATTGGTACGCGCCTTCGGCGGGCGGGATAACACGGGTCTGCAACATACGAATCCCTTATCTGACTGCACGGTCTTGGCTTGAAGACCTGCACTTTAGAGACCTTATGTTTCAGCCAAATCAGCCAAAGGAATGATTTGCAGCGCCCAATGAATGCTAGCTTTGAGCCATTACTGGAGCCTTGCAGAGATCCAATGTGGGAGCTGGCTTGCCTGCGATGGCCTTAACTCGGTATTTCTGAAACACCCAGTCGCCTGCATCGCGGGCAAGCCCGGCTCCCACAGGGTTATTTCATACTGGTAAACGCCAGCTTCACCCCAATCGCAATCAACACCGCACCCATGGTCCGATCAAACCAGTGCCCCATCCGCGCAAACCCGGCGCGCACGCGTTGCTGGCTGAACAGCATGGCCACCAGGCAGAACCACAGTGCCGTCGCCACCGCCAGGTACACGCCATAACCGGCCTGGATCGCCAGCGGTGTGTGCGGGTTGATCACCACGGTGAACAGCGACAGGAAGAACAGCGTGGCCTTGGGGTTCAAGCCATTGGTCACGAAGCCTGCGGTAAAGGCGCCGCGCGGCGTGCGCTCGCCTGCTTCGCGGTGCAACTCGCCTTCGACCGGTGGCTTGGCGGGCTGGGCACGCAAGGCCTTGAAGCCGATGTACAGCAGGTACGCCGCAGCCGCCCATTTGAGTGCGTTGAACAGCACGATGGACTGGGACACGATCAAGCCAATGCCAAGCAACGAGTAACCCACATGCAGAAAAATCGCCGAGCCCACGCCCAGGGCTGTCCAGGTTCCGGCGCGACGGCCGTGGGTCACACTTTCACGCACCACCACGGCGAAATCCGGGCCGGGGCTGGCCACGGCCAACAAGTGAATCAAGGCTACGGTCAAAAACTCGGCGACGTACATGCTCACTCCATTAAGTAACTGATTATTTCATCTGATAGGCTCCGGAGATTACGCCTTCAAACCCTGTCGCAAAAGGTACAGTTGATGACGAACAATCGCCGTGCGGTCTTCCTTGATCACCCTTCCCTGGACCTGGGGGACCTTGACCTCAGCGAGCTGCGAGACAGTTTCAGCGAGTTGCAGCTGTACTCGGGCACCACCCCGCAGAACGTGCTTGAACGGGTGCAGGGCGCCCACGTCGTCATCAGCAACAAGATCGCCCTCAGCACCGAAACCCTGGCGGCCTGCCCGGGACTCAAGCTGATTCTGGTGTCGGCCACCGGCACCAATAACGTCGACCTCGACGCCGCCCGTGCCCATGGCATCACCGTGAGCAATTGCCAGGGCTACGGTACGCCGTCGGTGGCGCAGCACACGATCATGCTGTTGCTCAACCTGGCCACGCGTTTGAAGGACTATCAACGGGATGTCAGCGCCGGCAAGTGGCAGCAAGCCAAGCAGTTTTGCCTGCTGGACCACCCGATTGTCGAGCTGGAAGGCAAGACCCTCGGCCTGCTCGGCCACGGCGAGTTGGGCGGCGCGGTAGCGCGCCTGGCTGAGGCCTTCGGCATGCGCGTGCTGCTCGGTGCGATTCCGGGGCGCCCTGCCCGCGCCGATCGCGTGCCGCTGGATGAGCTGCTGGCCCAGGTCGACGCACTGACCCTGCACTGCCCGCTCAACGAACACACCCGCGACTTTATCGGCGCCCGTGAACTGGCGCTGCTCAAGCCTGGCGCGTTTGTGGTCAATACCGCACGCGGCGGCTTGATCAACGAACAAGCACTGGCCGATGCGTTGCGCAGCGGTCACCTGGGCGGCGCGGCCACCGATGTGCTGAGCGTGGAGCCGCCGGTCAACGGCAACCCACTGCTGGCCGACGACATCCCCCGGTTGATCGTCACCCCGCACAACGCCTGGGGCAGTCGCGAAGCACGCCAGCGCATCGTCGGCCAACTGGCGGAAAACGCCCGGGGCTTTTTCAGCGGCGCACCGTTGCGCGTCGTGAGTTGATAAACTGCGCCCCTTTTCAAGGAGCAGACCATGGATCCGCGCAGTGAAGTACTGCTTCGTCAGGCCGAACTTTTTCAAGGCAACCTGCTGCTGGTCGGGTTGCCTGCCGACGACTTGCTGGGCCGCCTGCCCAACGCCCACGGCTGGAGCTGGCACGCAGGCGACCAGGCAGCCCTGGACGCACGCTTCCCCGAGCGCAGCCAATTCGGCGTGAACGTGCCCGAGCGTGCGTTCGATGCCGCTGTGATTTTCCTGCCCAAATCCAAGGACCTCACCGACTACCTGCTCAACGCCGTGGCTGCACGCCTGCCCGGCGCCGAGCTGTTTCTGGTGGGGGAGAAAAAGGCCGGCATCGAAAGCGCTGCCAAACAGATGATCCCGTTTGGCAAGCCGCGCAAGCTGGATAACGCGCGGCATTGCCAGTTGTGGCAAGTCACCGTGGCCAACGCCCCGCAAGCGGTGGAGCTGGAAAGCCTGGCCCAGGTGTTCGACGTGCCGCTGGCCGAAGGGCCGCTCAAAGTGGTCAGCCTCCCCGGCGTGTTCAGCCACGGGCGCTTGGATCGCGGCACCGAATTGCTGTTGGAGCATTTGGACAAGCTGCCCAGCGGCCATCTGCTGGACTTCGGTTGCGGCGCCGGCGTGCTGGGGGCTGCGGTCAAACGTCGCTACCCGCACAACAGCGTGACCCTGCTCGATGTGGATGCCTTCGCCGCCGCCAGCAGCCGCCTGACACTGGCTGCCAATGGTCTGGAAGCCGAGGTACTGACCGGTGACGGAATCGACGCCGCGCCGATGGGTTTGAACGCGATTTTGAGCAACCCGCCGTTCCATGTCGGGGTGCACACGGATTATTTCGCCACGGAAAACCTGCTGCGAAAAGCGGCGAAACACCTGGCAAAAGGCGGCGAACTTCGCTTGGTCGCCAACAGCTTCCTCAAGTACCAACCGCTGATCGAAGAGCATCTGGGCGTGTGCGCAATCAAGGCCGAAGGCAATGGTTTCCGCATTTACCGTGCCAAGCGCGGCTGACGGGCGTTTGAAAAAGAAGGCTTGCCGAATGGGTTTTGCCTAGGCAGAATCCGCTCCGTCCTAGGGGAGTAGTCTCCCACGAGCGCCACGCTCGTCCGGCATACGTCAACATACTTGGTCAGCAGACCATGGCGTATGCGACCCAGGAGTCCGCACAGACGGACCGGGGTTTGACAAGACCTATGACACGCACACCTTACCCGGGGCGGGAAGGCTGTACGTGTCATAGCCGTGTCGACCCGCCCCTGGAAACCTACCTGATGCTGGATTCATTACTCGTACCTACCGCAATCGTTGCCTTGGCCGAAATCGGCGACAAGACGCAGCTGCTCGCGCTCATCCTTGCCGCACGCTTTCGCAAGCCTTGGCCGATCATCGCCGGCATCGTCGCCGCGACCCTGGCCAACCATGCGGCGGCTGGTGCCGTGGGGGCCTGGTTCGGAAGCTTCTTCTCGGATGCGGTGTTGCATTGGATCCTCGCGGCGAGTTTCTGCGCCACGGCCTTGTGGACCCTGGTGCCCGACAAACTTGACGATGACGAAGCCAGCACCACGCGCAAATTCGGGCCGTTCCTGACCACGCTGATTGCGTTCTTCCTGGCGGAAATCGGTGACAAGACGCAGATCGCCACGGTGATGCTGGCGGCGCAGTACCCGGAGTTGTGGCTGGTGATTATCGGCACCACCCTGGGCATGCTGATTGCCAACGTGCCGGTGGTATTGGCGGGGAATTTCGCGGCGGAGAAACTGCCACTGACTTTGATTCGCCGATTGGCGGCAACGGCGTTCTTCATCCTGGCCGTGGTGGCGGTGTACAAGGCCATGCAGAGCAGCGGCTGGATCTAGAGCTGTAAACCCAATCCAATGTGGGAGCTGGCTTGCCTGCGATGCAGGCAACTCGGTCTAGCAGATGAACCGAGCCGATGCTATCGCAGCGGTGCGGCGATCCGACAAGCCAGCTCCCACATTTGGATCATCAGCGAACCTGGAGCATCAGGATTTTTTGGCCTGCTGATACAGCGGCATCACTTTTGGAATCGCGGCCTGCAACGAAGCGATTCGGCTGTCGGAAGCCGGGTGTGTGCTCATGAACTCAGGAGGCGCCCCCTCCGAAGCCTTGGCCATCTTGTTCCACAAGGTAATCGCTGCGTTCGGGTTGTAGCCGGCACGAGCGGACAACTCCAAACCAATCAAGTCAGCTTCGTTTTCATTGGCGCGACTGTTGGGCAAGGTCATGCCGTACTGAACGGCTGCATCACCGAGCGCCATGCTGTCCTGACCCAGGCCAAAGATCGCGGCGGCCCCCTGCTTGGCCATCTCGATACCGTATGCCTTGGACATGGCTTCACGGCTGTGTTCGCGCAAGGCGTGGGCGATTTCATGCCCCATTACCGCCGCCAACTCATCATCGGTCAGCTTGAGCGTTTCGATCAGCCCGCTATAGACAAAAATCTTGCCGCCCGGCCCGCAGTTGGCGTTGATCTCGTCACTCTTGATCAGGTTCACTTCCCATTGCCATTGCGCTGCATCTGGGCGGAAAGCCGGCACCTGGACAATCAAACGCTTGGCAATCGCCTGCACGCGCTTGGCATTGGCACTGGTCTTGTCGACAACGCCCTTGCCACTGGCCTCGGTCAAGGTCTTTTGATAGGACTGCGCGTACATCTGGTCGACTTCCTGGCTCGACAACATGCTGTACATATATTGCTTGCGCTCAACACCCACCGCGCCGCCGCTGGTGGTGTTGACCGCCTGGCAACCCGCCATGAGCAACGCCGCAACCAACCCACTTACCGCCCAAGACTTCTTCATGAACACGCTCCCTGAAAACATGCCGCGTATCGTAGGCGGTCAATTGTGTCGGCGCCAGATACACCAGACGTGTAACCGCTGAATTTCGGATACATCCCACACGCCCACTGCGGCAGCGAAAGTCTCATTTGCGACACCCCGCACTATTTTGTAGGACAAGGCTTAAGCCTCCCGACCCCGTGGCCGATACAAAAAAGCAGCCAATCTCCCCCTGCGTCCGGAGCGTTCATGAAATTCAAGTCGATTCAGTTTTCTGTCGCGGCACTGACCGGGGCCATCGTGCTGAGCGTGGTCGCAGTGCTGGTGCTCTACGCCTTGTTTGCCGGCGCACGCACCCAGGAGATGGTGCAGGAACGCACCCAGGCGCAGTTCGAGCAAATTATCGAACAACGTCTCACCACCCTGGCGCAAACCCAGGCCACGCTGATCCAGCGTGAATTGGAAGCGCCCCTGGTGACGGCCAAGGGCCTGGCCACCACCAACGCACTGCTCGGCATGAAAGACGCCAAGGGCGAGCCAGCCCTGCAGATCGGCCGCGAACAGCTGATCGGCCTGCTGCATGAAACCGTGGTGCGTAACCCGAAAATCCTCGGCGCCTACATCGGCTGGGAACCCAACGCGATCGACCACAACGACGCCGCCTACATCAACAGCCCCATCGTCGGCATGGCCGCCGACGGCCGCTTCCTGCCCTGGTGGTATCGCAACGCCGATGGCAGCCTGGGCCTGGACAAGCTCGCTGACGTCAACGACCAGAACATACTTTCCACCGGCGTGCGCGCCAGTGAGTACTACCTGTGCTCCAAGGAAACCAAGAAACCCTGCGCCATCGACCCTGCCCCTTATAAAGTGGGCAACGCCATGGTGATGCTGGCCTCGTTTATCGAACCGATCATGATCGATGGCACCTTCCAGGGCATCGTCGGCGCCGACCTGTCGGTGAACTTCATCCAGGAAATGCTCACCCGCGCCGATCAGAACCTCTACAACGGTGCCGGTGAATTGGCCCTGATCTCCAGCAACGGACGCCTGGTGGCCTACACCAAGGACGCCAGCAAGCTGGGTGAAAAAGCCACTGACCTGCTCGACAGCAACGAACTGGCCAACCTCAGCCAATTGAAAGTCGGCGAGGTGCGCTACGACATCGACAAGGAACACGGGCACATCGAGCTGTTCCTGCCGTTCAACATCGGCCAGGCCGAAGCCCGCTGGACCCTGATGCTGCAACTGCCGCTCAGTGCGGTGATGGCCGACTCGCAAAAACTGCAAAGCGACCTGCAAGCCCAACGCAAGACCGACACCTTCGGCATGGCCATGGTCGGCCTGCTGATCGCCGGCATCGGCTTGCTGGTGATCTGGCTGGTGGGGCACGGTATCGCGCGTCCGCTCAAACAAATGGTGGCCATGCTCAACGACATCGCCCAGGGCGAAGGTGACCTGACCCGCCGCCTGACCAGCGATCGCGCCGATGAACTGGGCGCGATTGCCAGCGGTTTCAATACCTTCCTGATCAAGCTGCAGGGCATGATCACCCAGGTGGTGAGTTCGGTGCAGAAGGTCAGCGACTCGTCGGAGCACACCGCCGACATCGCGATTCGCACCAACCAGGGCGTGCATAAACAGATGGTGGAGATCGACCAGGTCGCGACCGCCGTGCATGAGATGACCGCCACTGCTCAGGACGTAGCGCGCAACGCCACCCAGGCCGCTCAGGCCGCCAGCCATGCCGACCAGGCGGCGAGCCAGGGCATGCGCATCGTGCGCGACACCTCCACCTCCATCGGCGCCCTCGCCGAGGAAATCGGCAAGGCCGTAGGCGTGGTGCAAACCCTGGCCAAGGACAGCGAGAACATCAACGCCATCCTCACCGCGATCCGTGGGATTGCCGAGCAGACCAACCTGCTGGCGCTCAACGCCGCCATCGAGGCGGCGCGGGCCGGCGAGCAGGGCCGTGGTTTTGCCGTGGTGGCCGATGAAGTGCGCAACCTGGCGCAGAAAACCCAGAAGGCCACCGAAGAAATCCAGACCATGATCCAGCAGCTGCAACAAGGCACGCGGGACGTGGTGCGGGTGATGGAAGACAGCCAGAACCGTACCGATGAAAGCGTGCAGCACGCGGCCAAGGCAGCCGAGGCGCTGGAGACGATTACTCAGGCGGTGTCGGTGATCAACGACATGAACACCCAGATCGCCAGCGCGGCCGAGGAGCAAAGCGCAGTGGCCGAAGACATCAACCGCAACGTGATCAATATCGGCCAGGTGGCCAATGAAGTGGCGGGCGGCGCGGATGAGTCCAGTGCGGCCAGTGCGGATTTGACCAAGTTGGCGGAGCAGCAGCGGCGGCTGATCAACCAGTTCAAGGTCTGAGATTTGCGGCGATCTTGAGGGCCCTATCGCAGGCAAGCCAGCTCCCACATTTGAATGTGTTCACACATCAAGTGTGGGAGCTGGCTTGCCTGCGATGAGGCCAGTGGAGTCGACCGCTAGGCCGGGGTCAGGCACTCCGGCCCGTTGAGCTTGGGATCATTAACCATATTGGCCAATACCCGCTCGCGCAACGCGAAGGGCTCACTGGCGAGCAACGCTTGTAGCGCATGCAGCGGTGTTTCCGGATTCAACCAGGCCTCTTGCCCCGCCGCATCCAGGATCAATGGCCGCCGCTGACTCTGTGCCGCTTGCGTCACCACCGCGGTGCTCAGCCACACTTGCTCCTGCACCGGATAGGCTTCCCAGATCGCCGCAAAAAACAGCGTGGAACCCTCCCCCGGCGTCAGCCAATACGGACGCTTGCGCTGGGTGCCGCGCCACTCGTAGAAGCCATTGGCGGGCAACAAGCAACGGCGCTGACGAAAGGCTTCGCGGAACATCGGCTGCTCAGCCAAGGTTTCGGCGCGGGCGTGGGCAGGCGTGCGGGAAAGGTCCGTCAGCCACGGCGGCGTGAGCCCCCAACGCGCACGGGCCAGGGTGCGCTGGCCGTCGGTGGCGCGCTGGATCAGCACCGAATCATTCGGGGAAATGTTCCACTGGGCTTGCTGGTCGGCCGGAAAGCCTGGCAAGGCAGCAAAGGCAGGGTTCCAGCGAAACAGGGCATAACGTCCACACATGGGGCAACACGACTCTTGGGGTAAACCGAGTGACAGCCTAACAGACCAGCACGTCGGGGAAGCTGTCGGGTTCATCGCCGGGCATGGGCTGGGCGCCAATATAGGCAGTGATCAGCTCGCGTGCGTAGACCGCACGGTCGTTATCCACTTCCAGGCCCAACAGGCCGAAAACCGGCAGTTCACCGGTGCCACCCAGCAAATGGCGGCCCACCAGATGAGCCTCGATGCCCTCGCTGGCGAGCATCCGCTGCAGCAACTCGCCTTCCATCAGGTTTTCCGGTTCATAGATTCGCTGCATAGGCGTACCTGTCAGTCGTTTTCAGTACGGGTTTCAAGCATCCACTCGTCACCGTGGACCTGCAGATCAAAAATGATCGGCCGGCAACAGACCTGGCAATCCTCTATGTAAACCTGATCCCCCCCGGACAGGTCCACCGTTGTCTCGACCACTTCACCACAATAAGGACAATCGTACGTCGCGTTTTCCAGCATCGCAGCCTCCAAGGTGACTTGTGCGTATAATCGCCGGTCTATTTACAGGGCTATTTTCGGCCGAGCCCATTACTCGGGCCGCACCCTGGTATTTCCTTTACTTACCCTAGCCGTTTCTAACAAGAGAGCATGATGGGCGAATTCGATACCATCCGACCTTACAACGACAGCGAAGTCCCGGCAGTGCTGGCACGTCTGTTCAGTGACAAGGCCTTTCTGGACATCCTGACCCACTTCCGCTTCCCGCGCTTTGCCGGCGCCCTGGGCTGGCTGCTCAAGCCGATGATCGCCCGCAAACTGCGCCGTGAGTTCGCCGGCGTCACCACCGTGGCCACGCTGCAGGACAAGGTCGAGTATTACGTCGACCACACCATCGACCGTGCGACCGACGGCGTGACCTACACCGGGGTCGAGCAGCTCAAGTCGGGCACCGCCTACCTGTTCCTCGCCAACCACCGCGACATCGTGATGGACCCGGCCTTCGTCAACTACGCCGTGTACCACGCCGGCCTGCCGACGCCGCGTATCGCCATTGGCGACAACCTGCTGCAAAAGCCGTTTGTCAGCGACCTGATGCGCCTGAACAAGAGCTTCATCGTGCACCGCTCGATCACCGGGCGAAAGGAGAAGATGGCGGCTTACCAATTGCTGTCGGCCTACATCAACCATTCGATCCGCAACGACGGTGCGTCGATCTGGATCGCTCAGGCCGAAGGCCGTGCCAAGGATGGGGATGATCGCACTGAGTCGGCGATCCTCAAGATGTTCCACGTCAGCCGCAAGGACGAGCCGTTTGCCGAGGTGATCCAGTCGCTGAACCTGACGCCGGTGTCCATCAGCTACGAATATGACCCGTGCGATTCAGCCAAGGCCCGCGAGCTGTACATCCGCGCCACCACCGGCACCTACAGCAAGGCGCCGGGTGAGGACGACGTGAGCATTGCGCTGGGCATCACCGGCTACAAGGGCCGCGTGCACGTGAACTTCGCACCGCCGATCACCGAGCGCTTCGAAGACACCAAGTTGCTGGCGGTGGAAATGGACCGCCAGATTCTCGGCGGTTATCGGTTGTTCCCGGTGCATTACCTGGCTTACGCACAGTGGAGCGACGCCGACCCGCAATTGCAGGTGCCGACGGCAGCCGAGGTGTTCCCGGCGGATGAACTGGCCAAGGCCAAGGCGGAATGGGAGCGACGCTTGAACGAGTGCCCGGCCGAGCACCGGCCGTTCCTGGTGGTGCAATATGCAACGCCCGTGCGCAATCAGTATCGGGTGAAGGCGGGGATCCCTCTGTAAACACCGATTCAAACTGTGGGAGCTGGCTTGCCTGCGATTCAGGCGCCTCGGTGTATCAGTGGCTCCGAGGCGATGCCATCGCAGGCAAGCCAGCTCCCACAGTTGTTTTGCAGTGTTCTTACAGGCGGGTGCTGATCCAGGAAACGGCCAGCGCCAGGCCCAGGCAGGCGAACCCGATACGGTAAGCCAACCGATGCGCCCGTTCGGTGCGCACATCCAGAAACAGCATGGGCTGGTCGATCGCGCGATCTTCGCTTTGGGCGGTCAGGTCGGCCATCGCTCGCTGCTCGCGCAGGCGGGTAATAAACAACAGCGCGGCAGCCGGGCAAGCCACCAATAAGGCAACAGCATTGATCAACAGTGCGGGCAGCGCCATCGCAAACCTCGGTGAATCAGTATCCAGGTATCAGTTCAGATACAAACCTGAACGATAGTCGCCTCCTGCGCCTACCCGCTCCGTCCCCCATTAACGGCTAATGTATCCAGTAATTTACATCGTCACCTGAACGTCACCTTAACAAGCCACTCTGTTGCCCTTCGAACGTTCGGGAGCTTGTCATGTTGCATGCGCAAAACCAGGATCGGCTGTATCTGATTGCTCAAAGCGATGAGCAGGAAGCACTGGTCGGCGGCCTCGCCTTCAACGTTCAGGACCGTCATTGGCTGGTGTACTGCGCGCTCGGCGGGCACCAGCATGCCGACCTGCCGGAGCAGGACCTGCTCACTGGCGTGAGTGTGCTGGACTTTTATGTCGAAACGGCTGCATGAAGGCTACAGGCGTAAAAAAACCGGGCTCATCACTGAGCCCGGTTTTTTTAGGGGCGGTTACTGCGAGCTGAGCAGCTGGCCGATGCTTGGGTCCTTGAACAGGCGGGTCAAGGCGTCACTCAGCACGTCGCTGACCAGCTTGGTGTTGGTTTCCTGGTTCGGCGCCATGCCAAAACGCTGGTTCAGGGATGCGCCGTAACGGCCGCTGTAGCGGCGGGTGCCGGCGGTGACGTCGGACTTGAAGGTGGCGCCAATGGACGCTTCGGTGACGTACAGGCCTTCTTTAGGCGACTGGTACTTCAGCTCGGCCAGGGTGATGGTCAGCTGCGGCGCACCCGGCGCATTGGGGCTTGGCGTGAAGCCCAGCAGGCGTACGGCGGCTTCCGCCTGAGCCTGCAGCTTGGGCAGTACGTCCTGGGCATTCACAGAAACCAAAGCGGTTTCAGGGTACAAGCCACCGCGCGAACCAAGGGTAGGCGACGGACGGCCATCGACCACACGCACCGACACCGGCTGACCATGCCCGACAGGCGCCAACTGCGAGGTCACTTTCGGCTCTGGGCTGAGTTGTTGCGGGCTGTTGGCGCAGCCAACCAGGGTCAAACTGGTCACAGTGATCAAACCGAACAACAGGCGTTGCAACATACTCATTTCTCCAGGACTAGGCGCAAACAGGCCAGCAGTATAACGGTGCTCGCACGCCACTCACCAGCCATCCTGAACGGCAGCTGAAGCCGGGTTGAAATTACAATTTTGCATAAATCCGTCATTTCAATGTCATGGCACACTGGCAACCTTCGAGCATGTAACGAAATAGGTACAAAGCCATGCGCCTTCTCAAATCGCTGTTCATGCCCAACGCCCGTCATCGCCACTATGCCTTGCTTGACGTGCACGGCCATTGCCTGGCGTTCAAACAGTGCAGCCAGCCTCCCGTCGGCGAAGGCTGGGTGGAAGTGGCAGAGACCCACCTGGGCTGGATGCACCGTCCGCTGCCCGCCAGCGCCCGGGTGAATTCGATGGCGACGCACGGGCACCCGCGTCACGCGCTGGCTTCCTGACCAAAGCCTTAATAAAAGTCATAAAACACGCCCATTTCCCTAGCGTTCTTCGCTACAATCTCCCCCCGATTATAAGGACGTCTCCTGATCGGGCCTCGCAGCATCGTTAATGCCTCGGTATTAACTCCCCAATCGCCCACAGAGAGCCGCCCACACAGATCGAATAGAGCTGGCGTGCTTGCTGCTTTCGTTGCAAACCACCCCTCTTTATATCGCATCTGCCAGAGCTGCCATTGCGCTCGGCCACTTGTGTTGTTTGCCCGTTTTTGCCGCGTGTCGGCAAGGTATCCGGGCCAGGTGCCAGGCTGGGGCAGCCCTTTTTTGAGGTTCACGTCTTCAAAAGAGCGTGAAAAAACGGGTTTTCACAACTTCACAAGAGTGTGGCGAGCAAATGAATAGTTTGGCGTTTGTACAAGCATCATCAGCGTCTGGAACAGCCCAACCACACAGGACCGAGCACGCCTCAACAACCGGAGCTTGAGCCTGTCCGCTACGGATTGGTTGCACGAATCACACGCTTTGACCATAAGTCGAATTGCCACAGGCGCCCATGAATGCGTTCATAGGCAGATTAGCCCGGCAGGAAGCGTGTGCTGAAGGTGCAAAGAATTGCGAATCGGACATGGCGATCCTGGCCATGGGTAACCTGGGGCAACACGTGAACCGCCCCGTCACTCCTGGCAGCCATGCCGTCAATTTGGTGCTGCAGATTTTGGAGACGCGTTAAATGGCGCATAACGAAGCAGTCGACGTAGTACTGGTAGGGGCCGGCATCATGAGTGCCACCCTGGCCGTACTGCTCAAAGAGCTCGACCCCGGCCTCAAGCTGGAAGTCGTTGAGCTGATGGATTCGGGTGCCGCGGAGAGTTCCAACCCGTGGAACAACGCCGGTACCGGCCATGCCGGGCTGTGTGAGCTGAACTACACGCCGCAGGCCGCCGATGGTTCCATCGACATCAAGAAAGCCGTGCACATCAACACCCAGTTCGAGGTGTCGAAGCAGTTCTGGGCGTACCTGACCAAAAAGGGCACCTTTGGCTCGTCCAAGTCCTTTATCAGCCCGGTGCCGCACCTGAGCTTCGTGCAGGGCGACAAAGGCGTTTCCTTCCTCAAGAAGCGCTTTGAGACCCTCAGCCAGCACCACGCGTTCTCGGACATGCACTACACCGAAGACCGCAGCGAGATGGCCGAGTGGATGCCCCTGATGATGCCGGGCCGCCCGCTCGACGAAAAAATCGCGGCCACCCGTGTGATGAATGGCACCGACGTGAACTTCGGCGCCCTGACCAACCAGCTGCTCAGCCACCTGACCAGCTCGCCAGACGCCCAGGTCAAGTACAGCAAGCGCGTGACCGGCCTCAAGCGCAACGGCGCCGGCTGGACCGTGAGCATCAAGGACGTCAACAGCGGCAACAGCCGTGAAGTGGACGCCAAGTTCGTGTTCCTCGGCGCCGGTGGCGCAGCCCTGCCGCTGCTGCAAGCGTCGGGCATCGAAGAAAGCAAAGGTTTTGGCGGTTTCCCGGTCAGCGGCCAGTGGCTGCGTTGCGACAACCCGGAAGTGGTCAAGCACCACCAGGCCAAGGTCTACAGCCAGGCCGCCGTGGGTTCGCCGCCGATGTCCGTACCGCACCTGGACACCCGTGTGGTCGATGGCAAGAAATCCCTGCTGTTCGGGCCCTACGCCGGCTTCACCACCAAGTTCCTCAAGCACGGCTCGTTCCTTGACCTGCCGATGTCGATCCGCGCCGGCAACATCGGCCCGATGCTGGCCGTAGCCCGCGACAACATGGACCTGACCAAGTACCTGGTCAGCGAAGTGCGCCAGTCGATGGAGCAGCGCCTGGAATCCCTGCGTCGCTTCTACCCGGAGGCCAAAGCCGAAGACTGGCGCCTGGAAGTGGCCGGCCAACGGGTGCAGATCATCAAGAAAGACCCGAAAAAAGGCGGCGTGCTCCAATTCGGCACCGAGCTGGTCGCGGCCAAGGACGGCTCGCTGGCCGCCCTGCTGGGTGCTTCTCCGGGTGCTTCGGTGACCGTTTCGATCATGCTGGAACTGATCGAGAAGTGCTTCCCGGCAAAAGCCGCGGGTGAGTGGGCAGCCAAGCTGCACGAGATCTTCCCGGCGCGGGAAAAAGTCCTGGAAACGGATGCCGAGCTGTACCGCAAGATCAACGCGCAGAACAACATCAGCCTGGAGCTGGTTGAGCCTGCTGCCGAGACCGAGAGCTACGCTTGAAGCGTTGACGCAATAAAAAACGCCCCGCTCTCTGCATGAGAACGGGGCGTTTTTTTTATGCCTCGGACAATCAGCCGCGAGCGTTTTCGATCAATTCGATGTACTCGTCCGCGTTGCGCTGGTCCTTGATCAGGTCGACGAAGGTCTGGCCATGCTCGTCCTTGCCATCGAGGTCCAGGCCCGCTTCCTTGAAGAAGCCCAGGAACCGCTCGAAATCGTCGATACGCAGGCCACGGTAGGCCTTGATCAGTTTGTGCAGGGACGGCGACGTCGCATCAACCGGCTCGAAGTCCAGGAACAATTTGATCTGGTCGTCGCCGATCTCGTCACCAATCACCTGTTTCTTATCTTTACGCATTACCGACTCCAGCCTGCAGACATTTACACGGGGCTTGAAGTCTACCTGCCGGACACCACCTTCGAAAACAACCAAACACACCTGTGGGAGCTGGCTTGCCGGCGATAGCGGTGGGTCAGTAACAAATGGGCCAAATGATCCGCCGCTATCGCTGGCAAGCCAGCTCCTACACTGACCGCTGCGTCGCTTGATTACTTGGCGCGAACAGCGCCGGTATGCAGATCCGCCCAAATATGCCCATTGGCGTAGCTGAGGAATTGCACATACACCGTCTCATTGCGCAGCAAGTCGACAATCACCCGGTACTGGGCCACGGGGTAGGACAAGGTCAGGGTTTTGGTCTTGTCGTCGTAGGCCGGCTTTTTGAGGCTTTTGCTTTCGGCATCGAAATTGAGCACCACTTGGGCGATGGTCGCACCCTTGTTCAGGGATTTACCCTTGAGGCGGATCATCAATGGCGACGTCACCGGAATCGGTTGCTGGGTGGATTGACGCTGGTTACCGACGACAACCGCGTACTCGGTCACTTGCAGCAGTTGCTGCTGGTCGGCAGCCTCTGCGCGCAGAGTCAGGTCGTCGGGCGGCAAAAACTGGCTGTGCATCACCGCCGGCGCAGCCGCCAACGGCAGGCTGAGGGTCAGCGCCAGGGCGGCGCAGGTGCGTATCAACAGGCTCATGGGCCGCTCCAGAGAAGGTGGCCGAGCACTGTAGCTCAATCGAACTGGGCAAGCATCCAGCGTTGATACTCGGCCACGCCGGCATCGCCTTCACGAGGCGCCCACTCAGGCTGCTCGCCCTCGCCCACCGGCCGATAAGGACCGGCCTTGCATTCGAACATCACCGTGTTGGGCTCAAGCACCACCAGGCCATGGAAAACTCCGGGCGCAAGATCCACGCCGGAGCAGTCGCCACCGGCCCGCATCACGCGCTTGGCAATCACTTCGCCGGTTTCGCTGAACACCAGCAAACCCAGGCTGCCCTGAAGCACCAGCAACGTTTCTGCCTTGTCAGCACTCAGGTGCCGATGAGGTGGCACATAGGTGTTGGGTTGCAGCCCAACCGCCATGCGATGGCAGGGCTCTTCCATCTGGTGGAAGTTGTGGTGGGTCCGGCCACGGGGGCTCGCGCCCGCTTTCTCGGCCAATTCGGCAAACAGCGTTTGATCAAGAAAGCGGGTCATGGCTTACATCCCTTTGACGGCGTAGATACCGTTGGCGTTGCGCCAGTAGCCTTTGTAGTCCATGCCGTAACCGAAGATGTAGCGATCAATGCAGGGCAGGCCCACGTAATCGGCTTTCAGGTCTGGGCGGGCCTTGCGGTCGTGGTCTTTATCGATCAGCACGGCGGTATGCACTTTGCGCGCGCCGGCGTGTTTGCAGAAGTCGATGATCGCGCCCAGGGTGTGACCTTCGTCGAGGATGTCATCGATGATCAGCACGTCACGGTCGATGAACGAAACTTCCGGCTTGGCTTTCCAGAACAGGTCGCCGCCGCTGGTCTCGTTGCGATAACGGGTGGCGTGCAGGTAGGACGCTTCCAGCGGGAATTGCAGGTGGGTCAGCAATTTGCCGGCGAAAATCAGGCCGCCGTTCATCACGCAGAAGACCACCGGGTTGGTGTCGGCCATTTCGCGAGTAATGTGTGCGCCGACCTCGGCGATCGCTGCTTCGACTTGCGCTTCGGTGTACAGGCAGTCAGCCTCACGCATGATTTGACGGATATGCTCAAGATCAGCGGACATGGCGCTCTCCAAGGGGGTGCTGTGGCAAGAAAAGCGGGCGAAGGTACGCTTCTCGTGCGCTCCGAGCAAGCCTTAATGGACTAACGTACTAGATGTCTATAGGACAACACCCTCGGATAGATTAATCTAGGCCGGTTTTTTTGCCCGCCGCCGGAGCCTTTCCCATGCCCACTCGCGAGATCCGCCACCCGCTGATCCGACACAAACTCGGCCTTATGCGCCGCGCCGACATCAGCACGAAGAATTTCCGTGAGCTTGCTCAGGAAGTCGGAGCGTTGCTCACCTACGAAGCCACCAAGGATCTGCCCCTGGAAACCTACGAGATCCCCGGTTGGGCCGGTCCCGTCCAGGTCGAGAAGATCGCTGGTAAGAAAATCACCGTGGTGCCTATTTTGCGCGCCGGTATCGGCATGCTCGAAGGCGTCCTCAGCCTGATCCCAGGCGCCAAGGTCAGTGCCGTGGGCGTGGCCCGCAATGAAGAGACGCTGGAAGCCCACACCTACCTGGAAAAACTCGTCCCGGAAATCGACGAGCGCCTGGCCATGATCATCGACCCGATGCTCGCCACCGGCAGTTCCATGGTTGCCACCATCGACCTGCTGAAAAAAGCCGGCTGCAAGGACATCCGTGCCATGGTGCTGGTCGCCGCGCCGGAAGGTATCGCCGCTGTCGAGAAAGCCCATCCGGACGTGCAGATCTACACCGCGTCCATTGATGAGCGTCTGAACGAGCACGGCTACATCATCCCGGGCCTGGGCGATGCCGGTGACAAGATCTTCGGCACCAAGCAGAAGGACGCGTGAGCATGCAGGATGAATTCAACGACCCGCTTTGGCGCCAGATCCTGTCTGGCGCACAAATGCTCTTCGTGGCATTTGGCGCGCTGGTGTTGATGCCGCTGATCACAGGTCTTGATCCAAACGTTGCACTGTTCACCGCCGGCCTGGGCACGTTGTTGTTCCAGGTGGTGACAGGCCGGCAGGTGCCGGTGTTCCTGGCATCGAGCTTTGCGTTCATCACGCCGATCATTCTCGCCAAGGGCCAGTTCGGCCTCGCCGCGACCATGGGCGGGGTGATGGCGGCCGGTTTCGTTTATACCTTCCTGGGCCTGGCGGTGAAGATCAAGGGCACCGGATTTATCGACCGGTTGCTGCCCCCTGTGGTCATCGGCCCGGTGATCATCTCCATTGGCCTGGCCATGGCACCGATTGCCGCCAATATGGCGATGGGCAAGGCCGGTGATGGCAGCGAGCTGATCCATTACCAGACGGCGATGATGATCTCGATGCCAGCGCTGCTGACCACGTTGATCGTGGCGGTGTTCGGCAAAGGCATTTTCCGCCTGGTGCCGATCATCTCCGGCGTGCTGGTCGGTTTTGCCATGTCGTTCTACTTTGGTGTGGTCGACACGGCAAAGATCGCCGCCGCGCCGTGGTTCGCCCTGCCCCACTTCACCGCGCCGGAATTCAACTGGCAGGCCATCCTGTTTATCGTCCCCGTGGCCCTGGCCCCGGCGATTGAACACATTGGTGGCGTGATTGCGGTGGGCAGCGTGACCGGTCGCGACTACCTGAAGAAGCCCGGCCTGCACCGCACCCTGCTGGGTGACGGCATCGCCACCACGGCAGCCGGCCTGTTCGGCGGCCCGCCGAACACCACGTACGCCGAAGTGACCGGTGCAGTAATGCTGACCAAGAACTACAACCCGAAAATCATGACCTGGGCGGCCATCTTTGCCATCAGCCTGGCGTTTATCGGTAAGTTCGGCGCGTTGCTGCAGAGCATTCCCGTGCCAGTGATGGGCGGAATTCTGTGCCTGCTGTTCGGCTCGATTGCCGCGGTGGGGATGAACACGCTGATCCGCCACAAGATCGACCTGGGCGAAGCCCGCAACCTGGTGATTGTGTCGGTGACGCTGGTATTCGGGATTGGCGGTGTGCTGGTTGGCACCGGCACCGGCCCGGATGATTTCGGCCTCAAGGGCATTGCCCTGTGTGCAGTGGTGGCGATTGGTTTGAACCTGCTGCTGCCGGGCAATGATGGCTGGAAGAACAAGAAGTCGGATGAGCCGTTGATCTAACAGCTAAGACGCAAATCAGTGTGGGAGCTGGCTTGCCTGCGATAGCGGTGTAACAGTCGACATAGGTGTCGTTTGATACACCGCTATCGCAGGCAAGCCAGCTCCCACATTTTATTTCAGTGGTAGTTAGAGCTCGCCGAGGCCGTCAATCAGCGCCTGGTTCTGCTCCGGCGTACCGATGCTGATCCGCAGGAACTGGGCAATCCGCTCCTGCTTGAAGTGCCGCACGATCACACCCTGCTCACGCAACTTGGCCGCCAGGCCGGCTGCGTCGTGCTTGGGGTGACGGGCAAAGATGAAGTTGGCCGCCGACGGCAATACCTCAAAACCCTTGCCTTCCAGCTGCGCAACCACCTTGTTACGGCTGTCGATCACCCACTGGCACGTCTTTTCGAAATACTCACGGTCCTCGAACGCCGCCGCCGCGCCGACAATCGCCAGGCGATCCAGCGGGTAGGAGTTGAAGCTGTTCTTGACCCGCTCCAGCGCCTCGATCAGGTCCGGGTGGCCCACGGCCAGGCCCACGCGCAAACCGGCCAGTGAGCGCGATTTGGACAGGGTCTGGGTCACCAGCAGGTTCGGGTAGCGATCCACCAGGCTGATCGCGGTTTCACCGCCGAAGTCGATATAGGCCTCATCGACTACGACCACCGAATCCGGGCTGGCCTTGAGGATCTGCTCCACCGCATCCAGCGCCAGCACGCAGCCCGTTGGCGCGTTCGGGTTGGGGAAGATGATCCCGCCGTTGGGCCTGGCGTAATCCGCTACCCGGATCTGGAACTGCTCATCCAACGGCACAGGGGCCGACTGGATGCCATACAGGCCGCAGTAGACCGGATAGAAGCTGTAGCTGATATCCGGGAACAGCAGCGGCAGATCGTGCTGGAACAGGCCGTGAAAAATGTGCGCCAGGACTTCGTCGGAACCGTTGCCGAGGAACACCTTGCCTGCATCCACGCCGTAATACTTGGCCACGGCCTGCTTGAGCAGGTCGCTGTTGGGGTCCGGGTACAGGCGCAGGTTGTCGTTCAGCTCGGCCTGCATCGCGGCCAACGCCTTGGGCGATGGGCCGTAGGGGTTTTCATTGGTGTTGAGCTTGACCAGCTTGGTCAACTTCGGCTGCTCGCCGGGTACGTAAGGCACGAGGTCCTTGACGAAAGGGCTCCAGAATTTGCTCATGTCTCAGTTCCCCTTCTCTTCAAGGATGCGGTATTCGGCGCTGCGGGCGTGGGCACTCAGGGACTCACCGCGGGCCAGTACCGAAGCGGTCTTGCCCAGCTCGGAAGCGCCCTGCGGCGAGCAGAAGATGATCGACGAACGCTTCTGGAAGTCATACACCCCCAGCGGCGACGAGAAGCGTGCGGTGCCGGAGGTCGGCAGCACGTGGTTCGGGCCTGCGCAGTAGTCACCCAGGGCTTCGCTGGTGTGGCGGCCCATGAAGATTGCACCGGCGTGGCGAATCGACGGCAGCCAGGCTTGTGGGTCGGCCACGGACAGCTCCAGGTGCTCCGGCGCGATACGGTTGGCCACTTCGATGGCCTGTTCCATGTCACGCACCAGGATCAACGCGCCACGGCCATTGATCGACTTCTCGATGATCTCGGCGCGCTCCATGGTCGGCATCAGCTTGTTGATGCTGGCGGCGACCTTGTCGAGGAACTCGGCATCCGGGCTGACCAGGATCGCCTGGGCGTCTTCGTCATGCTCAGCCTGGGAGAACAGGTCCATGGCGATCCAGTCCGGGTCGGTCTGGCCGTCGCATACCACAAGGATTTCCGAGGGGCCGGCGATCATGTCGATACCGACCTGGCCGAACACATGGCGCTTGGCAGTGGCAACGTAGATGTTGCCAGGGCCGACCACCTTGTCGACCTTCGGCACGCTTTCGGTGCCATAGGCCAGGGCCGCGACGGCCTGTGCGCCACCGATGGTGAACACACGGTCGACACCGGCGATGCACGCCGCTGCCAGCACCAGTTCGTTGATTTCACCACGCGGGGTTGGCACCACCATGACCACTTCGGTCACGCCGGCCACCTTGGCGGGAATGGCGTTCATCAATACCGACGATGGGTAGGACGCTTTACCGCCAGGCACGTACAGGCCGGCGCGGTCCAGCGGCGTGACCTTCTGGCCCAGCACAGTGCCGTCGGCTTCGGTGTAGCTCCAGGAATCCTGCTTCTGCTTCTCGTGGTAGCTGCGCACCCGCGCCGCCGCCACTTCCAGGGCTTCGCGCTGGGGCGCAGTGATGCGCGTCAGGGCCAGCTCCAGGCGTTCGCGGGGCAGGATCAGGTCGGCCATGGACTTGACGTCCAGGCCATCGAACTGACGGGTGAAATCCACCAGCGCCGCATCACCGCGCTCGCGCACGGCCTTGATGATGTCGAGCACCCGCCCGTTGACCGAATCGTCGGACACGCTTTCCCAGCTCAGCAGATGATCCAGATGATGGGCGAAATCCGGGTCGGCAGCGTTGAGTCGGGCAATTGCAGTGGACGTGGTCATAGCGAGGGCCTCAATAGAATTGGCAAAAACTCAGGCGCCCTAAAACTAGCAGTCGTTTCCGCTTGGGCACCTGAGAATTCTGGCTATGAGGCGGATAGACGGGCGCAGCCTTTCAGCTACGCAGGTAAGTCAACCGCGGTGTCGCGACTCCACTGCCTTGCGCAGGGTGTCAATCAACGCCTGGATACGGGCGTGCTGCATCTTCATCGACGCTTTGTTGACGATCAGGCGGGAGCTGATGTCGGCGATGAAATCCTGAGGCTCCAGGCCATTGGCACGCAGGGTGTTGCCGGTGTCGACCACGTCGATGATCTTGTCGGCCAGACCGATCAGCGGGGCCAGCTCCATCGAACCATAGAGCTTGATGATGTCGACCTGACGACCTTGCTCGGCGTAGTAACGCTTGGCAACGTTGACAAACTTGGTCGCCACGCGCAGGCGGCCTTTAGGCTCAACGTCACCGACACGGCCGGCAGTCATCAGCTTGCACAGGGCAATTCGCAGGTCCAGAGGTTCATACAGGCCCTGGCCGCCGTATTCCATCAGCACGTCTTTACCGGCGACACCCAGGTCGGCCGCGCCATGCTCAACGTAGGTCGGCACGTCGGTAGCCCGCACGATCAACAGGCGAACGTCGTCCTGGGTCGTGGGGATGATCAGCTTGCGGCTCTTGTCCGGATTCTCGGTCGGCACGATGCCCGCTTCAGCCAGAAGCGGCAAAGTGTCGTCAAGGATGCGGCCCTTGGACAGTGCGATGGTCAACATGGGAAACGTCAGTCCTTCATCAGGCTATTGCTGTCCGGTCGCAAACGGCGCCAGACACAGATCGAGGCCATGACAGCCTCGATTTTAAACAAATTTCTGTAGTGAGCGGGCTTGCCCCGCGCGGCGGCGTGTCGGGCGCCTTAACCCTACCTGATACACCGCGGCGCGGGGCAAGCCCGCTCACTACAAGCAGCAACTAGCCCGGTACGCGGCGGATTTTTGCACCGAGCATCTGCAGTTTCTCTTCGATGCACTCGTAACCACGGTCGATGTGGTAGATGCGGTCGATCAGGGTGTCGCCTTCAGCAATCAGCGCCGAGATCACCAGGCTCGCCGAGGCGCGCAGGTCGGTGGCCATCACTGGCGCGCCCTTGAGCTTCTCGGTGCCGGTCACGATGGCGGTGTTGCCTTCAACCTGGATCTTGGCGCCCATGCGGTGCAGTTCGTACACGTGCATGAAGCGGTTTTCGAAGATGGTCTCGATGACCGCACCGGTGCCTTCGGCAATCGCGTTCAGGGAGATGAACTGCGCCTGCATGTCGGTCGGGAACGCCGGGTAGGGAGCGGTACGCACGTTGACGGCTTTAGGACGCTTGCCGTGCATGTTCAGCTCGATCCAGTCTTCACCGGTGGTGATTTCGGCACCGGCTTCGCGCAGCTTCTCAAGGACCGCTTCCAGGATGGTCGGATCGGTGTCCTTGACCTTGACGCGGCCACCGGTGACGGCAGCGGCAACCAGGTAGGTGCCGGTCTCGATACGGTCCGGCATCACTTTGTAGGTGGCCGAGTGCAGGCGTTTAACGCCGTCGATGGTGATGGTGTCGGTGCCGGCGCCGGTGATGTTGGCACCCATGGCGATCAGGAAGTTGGCCAGGTCGACCACTTCCGGCTCGCGCGCGGCGTTCTGCAGGACGCTGCGGCCGTTGGCCAGGGCAGCGGCCATCATGATGTTCTCGGTACCGGTCACGCTGACGGTATCAAAGAAGAAGTTGGCGCCACGCAGGCCGCCTTCCGGCGCCTTGGCCTTGATGTAGCCGCCTTCGACGTCGATGGTCGCGCCCATGGCTTCGAGGCCACGGATGTGCAGGTCGACCGGACGCGAGCCGATGGCGCAACCGCCAGGCAGTGCCACTTCGGCTTCGCCGAAACGGGCAACCATCGGGCCCAGTACCAGGATCGAGGCACGCATGGTTTTCACCAGCTCGTACGGCGCGATCAGGGTCTTGATGGTGCGCGGGTCGATTTCGACGGCCAGTTTCTCGTCGATCACCGGCTCGATGCCCATGCGACCGAACAGCTCGATCATGGTGGTGATGTCGTGCAGGTGCGGCAGGTTGGCCACGGTAACCGGGCCATCGCACAGCAGGGTCGCCGCCAGGATCGGCAGAGCGGAGTTTTTCGCACCGGAAATGCGGATCTCGCCATCAAGGCGGGCACCGCCGGTAATAATCAATTTATCCATAAGAATCTCGACGCCTTGGGGGCTCAGGTGCGCTCGGCCCAGGCCGCGCGGCTGAAAAATTTCATAGTGACCGCATGGATGCTGCCATCGGTGATCCACGGGTTCAAATGGGCATAGATCTGCTGCTGACGCTTGACCGGGCTCAATGCCGCCAGTTCATCGCTAATCACATTCAGCTGGAAGTTGCAGCCTTCGCCTTCAACTTCTACGTTCGTATCCGGCAGCTTTCCTTCAAGGAAGCTCTTAACTTCTAGGGCCTGCATGCTCAACCTCTATCGGCGCCCAGTGCGCACGGGTCGCACATCATACAAAAAAGCCCCGCGCCTGCGAACCCCGCATAGCAGGACTCTGACGGGGGGCTTTCCTGAAAATGGCTATTAAGGATGCGCCAACAGCTCGCTCAGGCCGGAAACCTCGGCAATTTCCCGCATGTCCTCGGGCATTGCACGGATGCTGACCGGTTTTTTGATCGCCTCGGCATCACGGATAAAGCACAGCAACAACGACAAGCCAACGCTGCTGGACTTGGTCACCGCCGAGCAATCGAGCACCAGGGCAGGCGCGCTGCTGGTCTTGATCAGCGCCTGGCCCTGCTTGCGCAGGTCAGGCCCGGTGCGGTAGTCCAGCACGCCGCTGAGGAACAACTCGCCGGCGTCGCCGAGACGAACAGCCGACTCGGTCATTGTGCGGACTTCCCGGCAGCTTGCTTGTCAGTTTCTTCCTTGGCCTTGGCCACTTCACCGGCCCAACCGTTGATGGTCTTGTCCAAGTCGTTACCGTTGCGCTGCATGGCATCAGCGAACTGGTCGCGGAACAGCTTGCCGATGTTGATGCCGTTGATGATCACGTTGCGCAGTTTCCACTCGCCGTTGACCTTCTCCAGCGTGTATTGCACAGGGTAGACAGCGCCGTTGTTGCCTTTGACGGTCATGCCGACGCTGGTACGGTCGCCCGACTCGTCCTTCGCAGGGTCCACGGTGATGCCTTGGTTGTTGTACTCAAGCAACGCGTTGCCGTAGAACTGGAACAGGCCCTTCTTGAAGTTTTCCTGGAAGGTCTGCATCTGCGCCGGGGTCGCCTTGCGCGAATACTTGACGGTCATGATGCTGCGGGAAATGCCTTCGGCATCAACCACAGGGCCCACGATCGAGTTAAGCGCGTCGTAGAACTTACTCGGGTCCTGCTTGTACTGCTCTTTGTTGGCAGTCAGGTCGGCCAGCATCTTGCTGGTCGTGTCCTGCACCAGATCGTGCGCAGAACCTGCCGCGTTGGCCAGCAGCGGCAACGCTGCAAGCAATACCAGCAGGCCACGTCGCAAGGTAGAGATCATGAACAGATTCCTCATTTGGCGTCTTTATTGACCGTATTGAGCAGGAATTTACCGATCAGGTCTTCAAGCACCAGCGACGACTGTGTGTCGTGGATGGTCGAACCATCCTTGAGCAGGGCAGTTTCCCCGCCCACGCTGACGCCGATGTACTTCTCGCCCAGCAGACCCGCAGTGAGGATAGATGCAGTGGAGTCAGTCGGCAGATTATCTACCTTCTTGTCCACCTGCATGGTCACTCGGCCGGTGAAGCTGTCGCGGTCCAGATCGATTGCCGTGACCTTGCCGATGGTAACGCCGGCCATGGTCACTTTAGCTCTGACCGTCAAACCGGCGATATTGTCGAAGTACGCGTAAAGTTTATAGGTGTCGGCAGTGGGGCTGGCCGACAGGCCACTGACCCGCAGGGCCAGCAACAGTAAAGCCAGGATGCCAGCCAGCAAGAAAAGGCCGACACCGATTTCCACAGTGCGGTTTTGCATCAGAAATCTCCAAACATCAAGGCGGTCAAAATGAAGTCAAGGCCCAGTACCGCCAGCGAGGCGTACACAACGGTCTTGGTGGTGGCGCGACTGATCCCTTCTGAAGTGGGCTCACAGTCATAGCCTTGGAATACGGCGATCCAGGTCACTACAAAGGCGAAAACGATGCTTTTAATGATGCCGTTAAGCACATCGCCGCTGAAGGTCACGCTGTTCTGCATGTTGGCCCAGTAGGAACCGTCATAGACGCCCAGCCAGTCAACCGCCACCCACGAACCGCCCCAAATGCCGACCACGCTGAAGATCATTGCCAGCAGCGGCAAGGAAATGAAACCGGCCCACAGGCGCGGGGCAACAATGTACTTGAGCGGGTCCACGCCGATCATTTCGAGGCTGGACAGCTGCTCGGTGGACTTCATGTTGCCGATCTCGGCCGTCAACGCAGAGCCGGCACGCCCGGCGAACAGCAACGCGGTGACCACTGGCCCGAGCTCACGCAGCAACGTCAGGGCGACCATCTGCCCTACTGCCTGCTCCGAACCGTAGCTGGACAGAATATTGAAGCCCTGCAGCGCCAGCACCATACCGATGAACACGCCGGAAACGACGATGATCACCAGGGACATCACGCCCACGGCGTGCAACTGCTTGATCAACAGGCCAAAACCGCCGCCGATACCACCACGGCCGAGCAACGCATGAAACAGGAAGAGGGTAGAACGGCCCAGCACCTCGACAATGTCGATGCCCGAGCGGCCGAAAAGGCGAACCTTCTCGATGAGAGATGTCTTGCGCATCAGCGCTTCCCCAGAAGATCTGAGCGGTAGTCCGCTGCCGGAAAATGAAAAGGCACCGGGCCATCGGGATCGCCGGTCATGAATTGGCGGATGCGCGGGTTATCGGCATTCATGAGTTCTTCTGGCGTGCCCTGCCCCAGCACCTGCCCATCACCGACGACATAGAGGTAGTCGGCGATGCTCGCAGTTTCGGCCAGGTCGTGGGAAACCACGATGCTGGTGATGCCGAGCGCGTCGTTGAGCAGGCGGATCAGACGCACCAACACGCCCATGGCGATCGGGTCCTGGCCCACGAAAGGTTCGTCGTACATGAGGATCTGCGGATCAAGCGCGATGGCACGCGCCAGCGCGACACGGCGCTTCATGCCACCGGACAGCTCGTCAGGCATCAGGTCGATGGCACCGCGAAGGCCCACGGCCTGCAGTTTCAGCAACACAATGTCACGAATCATTTCATCGGACAGCTGGGTATGCACCCGCAGCGGGAAGGCCACGTTTTCGAAAACATCGAGGTCGGTAAACAACGCACCGCTCTGGAACAGCACACCCATGTGCTTGCGCGCGTCGAACAGGTCACTGCGCGAGAGCGTCGGCAGGTTCTGTCCATTGACCCACACTTCGCCAGCAGTGGGCCGCAATTGCATGCCCATCAGACGCAACAGGGTGGTCTTGCCACAGCCTGAAGGCCCCATGATGCCCGTGACCTTGCCGCGGGGAATGCGAATATCGACGTTATTGAAGATGCTGCGCGTCCCGCGCTTGAAGGTAAGGCCCTTCAGCTCGACCGCGTAGGCGTTATCGGCACTCATCTAAACTCCTTGGGATGCAGCCTCTCACTCAGACACCATGTATGCGACATTCGTTTGCAACGGATGTGCAATAGGTAGCCACATGGGTTGGGTGAACCGAACTGGCGGCGAACTATATCACTGCTGGTACAGCGCCCCCAAGGCCGGAACTGCGCTTGTTCAGATTGGCGACAGGGAAAAACATTGCTGACTATGTTAGCGAGAACAGAATCTCGCGAGCCTTATGAATAAAGCCTGACGAACTTGCGTGAGGGAATTGATCATTACCGCTATAATCGCCGACTTTTCGTCAGGCTATACGATTTCAGACATGAGCCAATCCAGCGACCTTATTCAATCCGCACAACGCACCATCCGCCTCGAGCTCGAAGCCGTAGAGGGCTTGCTGGCCCATATCGACGCGGATTTCGTACGCGCTTGCGAGATGATTCTGGCCAGCAAAGGCCGCGTTGTCGTGGTCGGCATGGGTAAATCCGGGCACATCGGCAACAAGATCGCCGCCACCCTGGCAAGCACCGGGACTACCTCGTTTTTCGTGCACCCGGCAGAAGCCAGCCACGGCGACATGGGCATGATCACCAAGGATGACATCATCCTGGCACTGTCCAACTCCGGCACCACCAACGAAATCGTGACCCTGCTGCCACTGATCAAGCGCCTGGGCATCAAGATGATCAGCATTACCGGTAACCCGGAGTCGACGCTGGCCAAGGCCGCCGAAGTGAACCTCAATGTTCACGTGGCCCACGAAGCCTGCCCGTTGAACCTGGCGCCGACCTCCTCGACCACGGCCGCACTGGTCATGGGCGACGCATTGGCCGTTGCCCTGCTGGAAGCCCGCGGCTTTACCGCTGAAGACTTCGCCTTTTCCCACCCGGGCGGCGCCCTGGGCCGTCGTCTGCTGCTGAAAGTGGAAAATGTCATGCATGCGGGTGATGAATTGCCCCACGTCCAGCGCGGCACGCTACTGAAGGACGCGCTGATGGAAATGACCCGCAAGGGCCTGGGCATGACCGTCATCCTGGAAGCCGATGGCCGCCTGGCCGGGGTATTCACCGACGGCGACCTGCGCCGCACCCTGGATCGCACCATTGATATCCACACCGCAACCATTGATGCCGTCATGACCCCTCACGGCAAGACCGCACGCCCGGAAATGCTGGCGGCTGAAGCCTTGAAGATCATGGAAGACCACAAGATCGGCGCGCTGGTGGTGGTCAATGACGATGACCGCCCTATCGGCGCCCTGAACATGCACGACTTGTTGCGTGCGGGAGTGATGTAAATGACTGGCGACCTGTTGCAACGCGGTAAAAACATCAAGCTGGCGATCTTCGACGTTGACGGCGTGCTGACCGATGGCCGCCTTTACTTCCTCGAAGACGGCAGCGAATTCAAGACGTTCAACACGCTGGACGGCCAGGGCATCAAGATGCTGATGGCTTCGGGCGTACAAACAGCCATTATCAGCGGCCGCAAGACCCCGGTAGTGGAACGGCGCGCACAAAACCTGGGGATTCCTCACCTGTATCAAGGCCGTGAGGATAAACTGGTGGTTCTGGACGAGCTTCTTGGCCAACTCAACCTAAGCTATGAGCAGGTCGCCTACCTCGGTGACGACCTGCCTGACCTGCCGGTGATTCGCCGGGTAGGCCTGGGCATGGCCGTCGCCAACGCGGCGGCATTTGTTCGCGAACACGCCCATGGCATCACCACGGCCCGTGGCGGCGAAGGTGCCGCACGTGAGTTCTGCGAATTGATACTGCGTGCCCAGGGCAACCTTGAATCCGCCCACGCCGCCTACTTATAGAGCGTTTTATGCTGAGCAAAAAGATTCGCAACTTCCTGCTATTCGGGGTCATCGCCGCGCTATTCCTGGCGGTGGGCTACTGGAATATCAGCCCGGAGCGCTTCCTCGACAAGCCTGTCGCGCAGGTTGACGACGGCGCTATCGACTATTACGCCATCAATGCCAAAAGCGTGCAGTTCCTGCCCGATGGCAAGGTGCAGTACGAGATGACATCGGACAAGGTCGAGCATTTGAAGGCCACTGAAGTGACCCTGCTGACCAATCCGGACATGAACATCTACCGCGGCACCGAGTTTCCGTGGCACGTCACCAGCAAGCGTGGCGAGGTCAACCCGGACGGCACCCAGGTAGAACTGATCGACTCGGTGCGCGTTGCGCGCACTGACGACAAGAACCGCGACACCGTGATTACCAGCAGTCGCATGACCGTATTCCCGCAGAAGCAATATGCGCAGACCGAGCAAGACGTTAGAATCGACGGCGCTGGCGGTGTATCGACTGGCAAGGGAATGAAAGCGTATTTGAAAGAAAGCAGGATACACCTGCTATCGAACGTAAGAGGACAGTATGAGGCTCGTTAAAACTCTCCCTATTTTGCTCGGTCTGGGCGCAGCACTGGGAAGCGTGAGCGCCTGGGCTCTGCCGAACGATAGCCAGCAACCGATCCACATCCAGGCTGACGATGCGCAGCTGGATGACAAGCAAGGTGTCGCGACCTACACCGGTGGCGTGATCATTACCCAGGGGTCGATGAAGATCACCGGTAATACCGTGACACTGACCCGCACCAAGGCGGGCGACATCGACGTCGTGACGTCGGTGGGCAACCTGGCCTATTTCGAACAGAAGCAGGCGCCTGCCGACACCGCCCCGATGAAGGGCTACGGCAAGACGATCCAGTATCATGCCCAGCAGAACCGCATTGTCCTGATTGACCAGGCCAAGGTTGTCAGCACCGATGGCAACACCACGGAAGGTGAAAAAATCACCTATGACACTGTGAAACAGGTCGCCAACGCCGGTCGCGCCAATGGCAACAAGGTCACCGCACCTCGTCCGCGTATCGACATGGTTATCCAGCCGAAGAAGAAGGCCGAGTAATGGCAACCCTGAAAGCCCAGCATCTGGCCAAGGCCTACAAAAGCCGTCAGGTCGTGCGCGACGTCAGCCTGTCGATCGACAGCGGCCAGATCGTCGGCCTGCTCGGCCCCAACGGTGCCGGCAAGACCACCTGTTTTTACATGATTGTCGGCCTGGTCCAGGCGGATCAGGGTCGCGTTCTGATCGACGACCTGGATGTCAGCCACCAGCCGATGCACGGTCGTGCTCGTGCCGGTATCGGCTATCTACCCCAGGAAGCGTCGATCTTCCGCAAATTGTCGGTTTCGGACAACATCATGGCGATCCTCGAGACCCGCAAGGAGCTCGACCGCGATGGCCGCCGCAAGGAACTGGAAAGCCTGCTGCAGGAATTCCACATCAACCATATCCGTGACAACCTGGGCATGAGCTTGTCCGGTGGTGAGCGTCGTCGCGTGGAAATTGCCCGCGCATTGGCCACCGCACCGAAGTTCATCCTGCTGGACGAACCGTTTGCTGGCGTCGACCCGATTTCGGTGGGCGACATCAAGCAGATCATCCACCACCTCAAGGCCAAGGGCATCGGTGTACTGATCACTGACCACAACGTTCGTGAAACCCTCGATATCTGTGAAACCGCTTATATCGTCAACGATGGCCAGCTGATCGCCGAAGGCGATTCCGCCACCATCCTGGCCAACGAACTGGTCAAGGAAGTGTACCTGGGTCACGAGTTCCGCCTGTAAACACCGTGGTGTCAGGCCGTTTGCCGAGACGCGCGGGAGTCAATAGAAACCTCCGGCTTTTTATTGTTACCGCGCTCTAGGCAAAGCCCCCGATATCAGGCATATAATTTGCTTATGTTTGGCGCTCACGCGCCCTGTCGTGGATGGCGCATTGCGCCGGCGAATAAGGTGTTAAGCCCCTGCCATGAAACCATCGCTAGTCCTGAGAATGGGCCAGCAGCTGACGATGACACCGCAGCTGCAACAGGCCATCCGCCTGCTCCAATTGTCCACACTGGACCTGCAACAGGAAATCCAGGAGGCCCTGGAGTCCAATCCGATGCTCGAACGCCAGGAAGAAGGCGACGACTTCGATAATGCAGACCCGCTGGCCGACAACATCGAGCAAAAACCCAATTCCGACGTGCAGGAACCCTCCTATCAGGAAACCGCCCCGACGGTGGACAACCTGGAGGACGGCGAATGGAACGAACGCATTCCCAACGAACTTCCCGTGGACACCGCCTGGGAAGACGTCTACCAGACCAGCGCCAGTAGCCTGCCGAGCAATGATGATGACGAGTGGGACTTCACCACCCGCACGTCCGCCGGCGAGAGCCTGCAGAGCCATCTGCTGTGGCAACTGAACCTGGCGCCGATGTCCGACACCGATCGCCTGATCGCCGTGACCCTGATCGACTGCATCAATAACCAGGGTTATCTAGACGAGACGCTTGAAGAGATTCTTGAAGCCTTCGATCCGGAACTGGACATTGAACTGGACGAAATCGAAGCCGTCCTGCACCGCATCCAGCAATTCGAGCCAGCAGGCATCGGCGCCCGCACCCTCAGCGAGTGCCTGCTGCTGCAACTGCGCCAGCTTCCGGCCAAGACGCCCTGGCTCGCCGAAGCCCAACGCCTGGTCAATGACTACATCGACCTGCTGGGCAGCCGCGACTACAGCCAGCTGATGCGTCGTATGAAGCTCAAGGAAGACGACCTGCGCCAGGTCATCGAGCTGGTGCAGAGCCTCAACCCGCGCCCAGGTTCGCAAATCGAGTCCAGCGAAGCCGAATACGTCGTCCCTGATGTGATTGTGCGCAAGGACAACGAGCGCTGGCTGGTGGAGCTCAACCAGGAATCGGTGCCACGCCTGCGCGTCAACCCGCAGTACGCCGGTTTTGTACGCCGCGCCGACACCAGCGCCGACAACACCTTCATGCGCAACCAGTTGCAGGAAGCACGCTGGTTCATCAAGAGCCTGCAAAGCCGCAACGAAACCCTGATGAAGGTTGCCACCCAGATCGTCGAGCACCAGCGCGGCTTCCTGGAATACGGTGACGAGGCGATGAAGCCCCTCGTGCTGCACGACATCGCCGAGGCGGTGGGCATGCATGAATCGACGATTTCCCGGGTGACCACGCAGAAATTCATGCATACCCCACGGGGTATTTATGAGCTGAAATACTTTTTCTCCAGCCACGTCAGCACCTCCGAAGGCGGTGAATGCTCGTCCACGGCGATTCGCGCGATCATCAAAAAACTGGTTGCCGCGGAAAATCAGAAAAAGCCATTGAGTGACAGTAAGATCGCTGGTTTACTGGAGGCACAAGGCATTCAGGTCGCCCGTCGAACCGTCGCCAAGTACCGCGAATCCCTTGGGATCGCGCCTTCCAGCGAGCGTAAGCGTTTGATGTGACGGGCGGGCCACAGCGTTCCAGTGGCAGGCACCCCGGCCTGCCGCTTTATGCACTGGCAACGAAGGAGAAGCTGTATGCAAGTCAACATCAGTGGACACCAGCTGGAAGTCACCAAACCCCTGCGTGAATACACCGAGAGCAAGCTGAACAAGCTGGCAGGGCATTTTGACAAGATCACCAACGTGCAGGTCATCATGGAGGTCGATAAGCTCAAGCAGAAAATCGAGGCCACCCTGCACGTACCGAATGCAAAGCTCGTCGCCAATGCGGAACATGAAGACATGTACGCGGCGATCGACTCGCTCTACGACAAGCTGGACCGCCAACTCATAAAGCATAAGGAAAAGAATCTGCACCTGATGCAAGGTACAGGTCGTTAACTCTCCCCCCATGATCCGACTTGAAACCATCCTGACCCCCGGCCGTTCCCTCGTGAACGTGCCGGGCGGCAGTAAAAAGCGCGCCCTCGAACAAATTGCCAACCTGATCGGCCGCGAAGTGCCCGAGCTGGATACGCAAGCTGTGTATGAGGCGCTTATCGCCCGTGAAAAACTCGGTTCTACCGGTTTTGGCAACGGCATTGCCATTCCTCACTGCCGCCTGCAAGGCTGTGAATCCCCGGTGAGCGCCCTGCTCCACCTGGATGCTCCCATCGATTTCGATGCCATCGACGGCGCCCCGGTCGACCTGCTGTTCGTTCTGCTGGTCCCGCAAGCCGCCACCGATGCGCACCTGGAACTGCTTCGGCAGATCGCCAGCATGCTTGACCGCAAGGAAGTACGCGACAAACTGCGCAGCGCCAGCAGCAACGAGGCGCTCTACCAGGTTGTCCTGGATGAACAGAACGGGCAGTAATCATGCGTTTGATCATCGTCAGCGGCCGCTCCGGCTCGGGTAAAAGCACCGCCCTCAATGTTCTTGAGGACAACGGCTTCTATTGCATCGACAACCTGCCGGCCGGCTTGCTGCCAGAGCTGGCGGAACGCGCGCTGATCCACACCGAACTGGCCCAGCCCCTCGTCGCCGTTTCGATCGATGCCCGCAACCTGCCCAGCCACCTTGAGCGTTTTCCGCTGCTGCTCGAGGAAGTGCGGGCCAAGCATATTCACTGCGATGTGCTGTACCTGGACGCCGACGAAGAGACCCTGCTCAAGCGCTTTTCCGAGACCCGTCGACGGCACCCCCTCAGCAGCCCCCATCGCTCCCTGGCAGAAGCCATCGAGGATGAAACCAAGCTGCTGGGCCCGATCATTGACCTCGCCGACCTCAAGATCAATACCACCAGCCTCAACCTGTACCAGTTGCGTGACGCAATCAAATTGCGCCTGCTCAACCAGCCAGAACCGGGTACTGCGTTTCTCGTGGAGTCGTTTGGCTTCAAGCGCGGCATGCCAGTAGATGCCGACCTGGTGTTCGACGTGCGCTGCCTGCCCAACCCCTACTGGAAGCCGGAACTGCGCGAACAGTCCGGGCTGGACCAGCCGGTAGCCGAATACCTGGCCGCGCAGCCGGATGTTGAAGAGATGTTCCAGGATATCTCCAGCTACCTGCTCAAGTGGCTGCCCCGCTTTGCCGCGAGCAATCGCGCGTATGTCACCATTGCCATTGGCTGCACCGGTGGCCACCACCGCTCCGTCTACCTGACTGAACGCCTGGGCCAGGTGCTGCAAAAAACCCTCAAGAACGTCCAGGTCCGCCACCGCGACCTTAGCTGAAAGGAACACCTGCGCGATGCCCGCTCTGGAAATTGAAATCATCAACAAGCTGGGCCTGCACGCCCGTGCCTCAGCCAAATTCGTCGGCGTGGCCGGGCAGTTCCCCTGCCAGATCCGCGCCGGGCGCACGCCGGAGTCCATGGTCGACGGCAAGAGCATCATGGCCATGATGATGTTGGCGGCAGGCAAAGGCACCAAGATTCATCTGAAGACAGAAGGTGAACAGGAAGACGAAGCCATGGCCGCACTGGTGGCACTGATCAACAACTACTTCGACGAAGGCGAATAGCCCCATCCCTTTGTAGGCGCCCGGCTTGCCGGCGATGAGGCCCTTGACTCAGGTGCCGGACTTGAGGACGCCATCGCCGGCAAGCCGGGCTCCTACGGAAAGCGGTTTATCCCAGAGCTGTGTCCATCACCATCATCAAGCAAAAGCCGATGCACAAGCCCAGGCTGGCGAGTTTTTCGTGCCCATTGCGCCGCGACTCCGGAATGACCTCGTGGGTCACCACCAGCAACATCGCACCCGCAGCCAACGCCAAGCCAAGCGGCAACAACACCTCGGCCAGGCTGACCAGCCAGGCGCAGAGCACGGCGAACACCGGCTCCACCAAACCTGACGCCGCGCCGATCAAGAACGCCCTGACCCGCGACATCCCCGCCCCGGCCAATACCAACGCAATCACCAGTCCTTCGGGCACATCCTGCAGGGCTATGCCCATGGCCAGGCTGTCCGCATCCGGCATACCACCGCCCGCCGAGACGCCAACAGCCATGCCTTCCGGGATGTTGTGGGCAATGATTGCAAACACGAATAGCCAGATGCGCGGGGGAATCACAGGGTTATCCGGTGTGCCCACCAGCATTTCCGGGCTTGCGCCGGAGACCTTGCGGTCGACCAGGTACAACCCGAAGGCGCCCAGCATGATGCCGAAGCTGATCAACCCACTGGCGCCCCAAGGCGAAAGCCCCAGGCTTTCAGCTGCGGTAATACCCGGCACGATCAGCGAAAACGCTGTGGCAGCGAGCATCACACCCGCGCCAAAACCCAACAAGGTATCGCTGAGCGCGACGGGCATCCGGCGAATCACCAACACCGGCACCGCACCCAATGCAGTGCCGAGCGCGCAAATCGCCCCGCCCTGCAGTGCCCGCAGAATGCGCGGTTCGAGATCCAGCCAGGCCAGCCCGTGAGCCACCAGCAATGCAGTACCTGCCAACAGCAGCAGCGAGCCAAACGCATAACGAAACATCCGCCCGCTGCTGATCGCCAGTGTTTCAGTGCCCATAGTCGGCCTTAGATCTTGTTATTGGATGAATTTCAGGCCAACGCGGCCTGGTAGCGTGCGGCGACTTCCGGCCAGTTGATGACGCTGTAGAAGGCGTTGATGTATTCGGGGCGACGGTTCTGGTAGAGCAGGTAATAGGCGTGTTCCCAGACGTCGAGACCCAGGATCGGCGTGTTACCGCTCATCAACGGACTGTCCTGGTTGCCGCTGCTTTCCACCACCAGGGTCTTTTGCGGGGTGACGCTCAGCCACGCCCAGCCGCTGCCGAAACGGGTCAGGGCGGCCTTGGTGAAGGCTTCCTTGAAGCTGTCAAAACCACCCAGTTGCTCATCGATGGCCTTGCCCAACGCGCCCTCTGGCTTGCCGCCGCCTTTTGGCGACATCACGGCCCAAAACAGCGAGTGGTTGGCATGGCCACCGCCTTGGTTGATGACCGCAGCCCGCAGTTTTTCCGGTAATTGCTGCACGCTGGACACCAGCCGCTCTACCGGCCAACCCGCAAACTCAGTGCCCTCGACCGCCGCGTTGAGGTTGTTGATGTAGGTCTGGTGATGTTTGGTGTAGTGAATCTCCATGGTCTGCGCATCGATATGCGGCTCAAGGGCGTCGTAGGCATAAGGCAAGGCTGGCAACGTGTAAGTCATATCAATGAGCTCCGTAATAAGGACTGTTGCGGGTCGACGCATCCGTTTGCGCCGCAGTGCCGCCCAGCAAGCGATGGGTACGCGGGTACTCACCGTGATCGCTGATGAAATTCAACAACTCGACGTAGGTCTTGCTGCTCTGACGCAGGGCTGCTTTGCGCAATTGCGGGCTCAGCCGCGGGTCCTGCATGGTCTGAAGCAGGCGCTGGTGGATAGCGCACAGGTATTCCGCGCTCTCCTCCGGCTGGTTCAGGCGCAAATGCAGGTCCGCCAGGTTGTGATGGGAAATGACGCAAGCCGCCACTGCTTCGTCGGCATCCGCCCAGCGCTCGAATAACACTTGAGCCAGCGCCAGGGCTTGCAAATAGGCCTCCCGAGCGTCGACCAATTCGCCCGCCATAAAGCAGCGATTGGCCCGTTCGATCGTGCGTTTCCAGTGCTCCATGGTGAGCCTCCAAAGCAGGGTCGGTGGTTACACGCCGCCAGCGGTGAGCTTTTCCGGGTCCAGCAGGACCTCCAGCTGGCTGCGCGGCAAGTCGGTGTGCTCGAGGGCGACATCAATCACAGGGCGGCCCTGTTGATAGGCCTTCTTGGCGATTTCAGCGGCCTTTTGATAACCAATGATCGGGTTGAGTGCAGTGACCAGGATCGGATTACGCGACAGCGCTTCCTTGAGCTTGCCTTCGTTGACCTTGAAGCTGGCGATGGCTTTGTCTGCCAGCAAGCGACTGGCGTTGGCCAGCAATTCAAGGCTGCCGAGCAGGTTCTGGGCGATGATCGGCAGCATCACGTTGAGCTCGAAGTTGCCTGACTGGCCGGCGACGGTGATCACCGTGTCATTGCCAATCACTTGCGCGGCCACCATGGCGGTCGCCTCCGGGATCACCGGGTTGACCTTGCCGGGCATGATCGAAGAGCCAGGTTGCAGGCCCTCCAGCTCGATTTCGCCCAGGCCCGCCAGTGGACCGGAGTTCATCCAGCGCAGGTCATTGGCGATTTTCATCAATGAGACCGCAGTGGCCTTCAGTTGACCGGACACGGCAACGGCGGTGTCCTGGGAGCCAATCAGTGCAAACAGGTTTTTGCCCGGGGTGAATTTCACGCCGGTGAGATGGCTCAGTTGCTGGCTGAAGCGCGCGGCGAACTCAGGGTGCGCGTTGATCCCGGTGCCCACTGCCGTGCCACCTTGAGCCAATGCCTGCAGGCTCGGCAGCAAGTCCTGCAAATGGCCGATATTGGCCTTCAGTTGCTGCGCCCAGCCATTGAGCACCTGGCTCATGCGCACCGGCATGGCATCCATCAGGTGGGTGCGACCGGTCTTGATGAACGGGTGAACCTCTTCGGCCTTCTGTTCGATCACCTGCACCAGGTGCAGCAGGGCCGGCAGAGTTTGCTCGTGCAGGACCAAAGCAGCGCTGACGTGAATCGTGGTCGGGATGATGTCGTTGCTGCTCTGGCCACAGTTGACGTGGTCATTGGGGTTGACCGCCTCACCGAGCAAACGGCTGGCGAGGGTAGCAATCACCTCGTTGGCGTTCATGTTGGAGCTGGTGCCGGAGCCGGTCTGGAAGATATCTACTGGGAAATGCGGCATGAAGTCGCCTTCGAGCAAGCCCTGGGCGGCATCGACGATGGCCTTGCCCTGCCCTTCGCTGATCTGCTTGAGGTCGACGTTGACCTTGGCGGCCGCTGCCTTGGCCAGGATGAGCGCGCGAATGAATTGCGCCGGCATACGCTGATGACTGATCGGGAAATTGTTCACTGCGCGCTGGGTTTGCGCACCATACAAGGCCTCGGCCGGCACTTGCAGTTCGCCCATGCTGTCGCGTTCGATACGGGTGTTACTCATCGTTAGATCCTTGCACCAGGTCGGAGTGAGAAATAGACGGCAGCAATTCGCAGGTTGCCAATTGCCAGGCAAAGGTCTGCCAGCGCTTGAGGCGGCAGGCACAGAGGGAGAGTTTTTCCAGGTCGCGCAGAGGGCGCCAAGCCTGATCCAAACACAGGGATCGCCAGTGCCAGGGCAGCGCGATATCGGTGGCGGTGTCGATCAGAAGACGGAACGAGGTTTCGGCAATCGACCACGGATGGGTCGCCGTGCAGCACGCCAGGTATCGCCCCTCATTGAGGTAATGTTCGATCAGGCGAGGTTCATTGGGGTCGAGGCCGCAGCGAATCTGACGACTCATCCAGCGCCAGCTTTCCAGGTACGGATCCTCATGCAGGACAGAACTCATGATCCACACTCACTCGGTAATGATATTTATTATTAAATGATATTGAGAATCAAAACAAGAGTGGCACTTTAATCGGACTGAAACGCAGCCATGAAAAAAGGCGCGCCCTCTGCAAGATGGCGCGCCTTTTGGTTTAGCGTGTGAGGATCAACTGCCGGCGACGGTCATCCGCTCAATCAACACAGAGCCCGTGCGAATGTTGCTGCGCAGCTCCAGGTCATTACCCACGGCGACGATCTGCTTGAACATGTCGCGCATGTTGCCGGCGATGGTCACTTCCTGGACGGCGAACTGAATCTCACCGTTCTCCACCCAGAAACCCGCCGCGCCACGGGAGTAATCACCGGTGACCATATTCAGGCCGTGGCCCATCAGTTCAGTCACCAGCAGCCCACGCCCCATCTTCCGGAGCAGCGCGGCCTGATCTTCATCGCCATGGGTCACGAACAGGTTGTGCACGCCACCCGAGTTGGCAGTGCTTGGCAGGCCGAGTTTGCGGCCTGCGTAAGTCCCCAGTACGTAGGACACCAATTCACCTTTCTCGACGAACGGCTTGGCATAAGTCGCCAGGCCATCACCGTCAAACGCCGAGCTGCCCATGGCGCGCATCAAATGCGGACGCTCATCGATGGTCAGCCACTCCGGAAACAGCTTCTGGCCGATGGCCCCTTCCAGGAAGGAAGACTTGCGGTAAAGGTTCCCACCGGAAATCGCCCCCAGGAAACTCCCGAACAGCCCGCCCGCCAGCTCCGCCGAAAACAGCACCGGCACTTCACAGGTGGGCACCGGGCGCGCGCCCAGGCGGCTCGCGGCACGCTGTGCAGCGCGCTGGCCAATGCTGGCGGGATCGGCCAGCAGTTCGCCCTGGCGGTTCACGTCATACCAATAATCACGCTGCATCTGGCCATTGGCCTCGGCGATCATCACGCAGCTCAAGCTGTGACGGGTGGACGCATAACCACCGATAAACCCATGGCTATTGCCATAAACACGGCAACCCTGATGCGTGCTCAACGTGGTGCCATCGGCGTTCTTGATGCGGGCATCAGCGTCGAACGCCGCCGCTTCACAGGCCAGCGCCTGTTCGATGGCCTGCTCCGGCGTAATGTCCCACGCGTGGAACAGATCAAAATCCTTCAGGTCTTTCGCCATCAACGCCTTGTCGGCCAGGCCCGAGCTTTCATCTTCGGAGGTGTGCTTGGCGATCGCCAACGCGGCCGCGACGGTCTCGCGGATCGCCTCCGGGCCGCTGGCCGAGGTACTGGCCGAGCCTTTGCGTTGCCCTACATACAAGGTGATGCCAAAGCCCTGGTCGCGGTTGAACTCAACGGTTTCCACTTCCCGCTGACGCACTGAAGTCGACAGCCCCTGCTCCAGCGACACCGCCACTTCACAGGCACTCGCCCCCTGGCGCTTGGCCTCGGCAAGGATCTGCTCGACTTGTTCCTGCAGTGCCGGTAACGCTTGCGGACCGACGCTTTGGGCTGCACTCATGGTTTTCTCCACTCAAATTCTGCTTTCGGTTAAGGCCATCGAGCGACCGGGCCGGACAAGCGGCCCCCGACTGGTTATCATGGCGGCGTTTCTTTGCGGACTGCCACCATGGTTGATTCTTACGACGACTCCCTCGATGGGGAGAAAAGCAAATCCCAGGTCAAACGCGAGCTGCATGCTCTGGTTGACCTCGGCGAGCGCCTTACAACGCTCAAGAAGGATTTGATTGCAAAACTGCCACTGACCGACGAAATGCGCCGGGCCCTGGCCGATGCACCCAAGCACACCGCGAATATCGCGCGTAAACGTCACATCGCGTTTATCGGCCGGCTGATGCGTGATCAGGACACTGACGCCATTCTCGCCTTGCTCGATCAAACCGATGCCTCCACCCGCCAGTACAACGAACGCTTCCACAACCTGGAACGTTGGCGTGACCGCCTGATCGCGGGCGATGACGCCGTGCTGGAGAAATTCGTGGCCGAGTACCCGGACGCGGACCGCCAGCAACTGCGCTCCCTGATCCGTCAGGCTCAACACGAACTGGCGCATAACAAGGCGCCGGCCACCAGCCGTAAAATCTTCAAGTACATCCGTGAGCTGGACGAGACCCAACGCGGCCTGCGTTGATCCCTTCCCCGGGTGGCGATCGTCGCCACCCGAAGCTCCCCCTTTCTTACGAACCCGTGCCACCCACGGTGATCGCATCAATTTTCAGCGTCGGCTGGCCAACACCCACCGGCACCGACTGCCCATCCTTCCCGCACGTACCCACGCCGCTGTCCAGCGACAGGTCGTTACCGACCATCGACACCTTGCTCATGGCCTCCGGCCCGTTGCCAATCAACGTCGCCCCTTTGACCGGCGCGGTAATCTTGCCGTCTTCGATCAAGTACGCCTCGCTGGTGGAGAACACGAACTTGCCGCTGGTGATGTCCACCTGGCCACCACCGAGGTTGGCGCAGTAGATACCGCGCTTTACCGAGGCAATGATTTCAGCCGGGTCGCTTTCGCCGCCGAGCATGTAGGTGTTGGTCATGCGTGGCATCGGCAGGTGCGCGTAAGACTCGCGGCGACCGTTACCGGTACGCGCCACGCCCATCAGGCGGGCATTGAGCTTGTCTTGCATGTAGCCCTTGAGCACGCCGTTTTCGATCAGCGTGGTGCATTCGGTGGGCGTACCTTCATCGTCGACGCTCAGCGAACCACGGCGACCTGCGAGGGTGCCGTCATCGACAATGGTGCACAGCTTGGACGCGACCATTTCACCCATGCGCCCGCTATAAGCCGAACTGCCCTTGCGGTTGAAGTCACCTTCCAGGCCATGGCCAACGGCTTCGTGCAGCAGCACGCCGGACCAGCCCGAACCCAACACCACCGGCAACGTGCCCGCTGGCGCCGGAATGGCTTCGAGGTTCACCAACGCCTGGCGCAGCGCCTCACGGGCGTAGCCCATGGCACGATCCTCGGCGAGGAAATAACGGTAGTCGGTACGCCCACCGCCGCCGTGGCCACCGCGCTCGCGACGGCCGTTCTGCTCGACGATCACGCTGACGTTGAAGCGCACCAGCGGCCGCACATCCGCCGCCAACCCACCATCGGTGGACGCCACCAGGATGCGTTCCCACACCCCGGCCATGCTCACGGTGACTTGCTGGATACGCGGGTCGAGGGCACGCGTGGCGGCGTCGACACGCTTGAGCAGCTCGACCTTCTCGGCACGGCTGATCACTTCCAGGGGGTTATCCGGCGCATACAACTGGGCCACGTCCTGGGTACTGAACGCCTGCACCGTGCCATTTTGACCGGCACGGGAGATCGACCGCGCAGCGCGTGCCGCCAGGCCCAAGGCTTCCAGGGTGATCGCGTTGCTGTAGGCAAAACCGGTTTTCTCACCGGATTGCGCACGCACGCCCACACCCTGGTCGAGGTTGAAACTGCCTTCCTTGACGATGCCGTCTTCCAGGGCCCAGGACTCGGAGATCTGCCCCTGGAAATACAGGTCGGCCGCGTCGATACCGGGCCCGGCCAGATCGCCAAGCACGGTTTGCAAACTTTCGATGGTCACGCCACCGGGTGCCAGGAGGTGTTCACTGACTGAGGACAACAACTCGCTCATAGGTTTGGCCTTAAATTCATCGTTCTGAAGCAGGCCGCTGTGCGCCCTGCGAGAAAAAGCGCCGATGGTTGACCACCGGCATGCGCGCCCGTATCGACGCCTGTTCACTGCTGTCGCGTTCGGCCAACAACACCGCTTCGCCTCTATCCTGTTGTGCCAGCACACGCCCCCAAGGGTCGACAATCGCCGCATGCCCATGGGTTTCCCGTGGGCCCGGGTGCACACCACCCTGCGCCGCTGCCAGCAGGTAGCACTGGGTCTCGATGGCCCGCGCACGGATCAGCACGTCCCAATGCGCAGCGCCCGTCACCGCCGTAAAGGCCGAAGGTGCGGTAATCAATTCGGCTCCGGCTGCACGCAATTCGCTGTACAGCTCCGGGAAGCGCAAGTCGTAGCACACCGTCAGGCCCAATCGCCCCACCGGAGTGTCCGCCACCACCACGTTGCCACCAAAAGCATAGTCGTCGGATTCCCGATAACGACCCCGAAAATCGGCGACGTCGACATCGAACAGGTGCAGCTTGTCGTAACGGGCGACGATTTCGCCATAATCATCGACCAGCAGCGAGCAGGCATTGGACTTGGCGTTCGGCTGGTCCTTGGGCGGCAGCGGTAAAGTGCCGGCCACTATCCATAAGGTGAGGTCACGGGCGGTCTGTTTCAACCATGGCAGGATCGGGCCCTCGCCCAGGGCTTCGGCGCGGCCGATATCGGCCACGTCGCGACGGCCCATAGCGGCGAAGTTCTCCGGCAGCACTGCCAGCTTCGCCCCACCGGCCGCCGCTTGCTCCAGCAAACGCCGAGCCTGGGCCAGGTTGGCCAGCACATCGCTCTGGCTGACCATTTGAATTACCGCAAAGGACATGGGCCGACACTCCGTAAAAGGCATGGGGCCATGCTACTCCACAGGCTCTCAGTTTGGCTTTTCAAAAGGCTTGTCGAAGGTGATTTTTGGATCCTTCCAAGGGCCTTCCACTTTGTACTGCACGCTGGCGAAGCGCGAAACACGGTCACCGATCAGCTTGTCGATCAGGAACAACGCACCACCGATGGCGGGCGCCCCCACAATCAATGCGGCAATTGGCAGGTTGTTGGTGACTGGCAGGGTCACCAGCAATTTAGCGTCAACGCGGTCGGCCACCAGGTCCAGTGTGCCGTTGAGTTCAAGATTGGTCGACGGGCCCGTCATGGTGATGGGCTCACGCGTCACGAACACGCCATTGCTGGCCGCCAGCAGGCCTTTGACCCGGTCATAGCTCAAGCCCTTGCCGAGCAAGTCCGAGAAATCGAGGCGCAGGCGGCGACCGATGGAGTTGAAGTTGAGCAAGCCAAACACTCGCAGGGCCTGCGCCCCGCCTTCCACTTCAACGAACTGCCCTTTGCGGAATGCGGCGTCGAGGCTACCGGAGAAACGCTTCGGCCCGACCCAGGCCGGTGAACCCGGCCAGCGGCCATCCACGTCCAAGTGGAAGTCCTCACTGGTCACCGTTGGAGCAAAGCCCCAGCCCTTGAGGACATCGGCGATGTTCTTGCCGTCCAGACGCCCCTTGTACCAACTGCCGCTGCTGCTTGGCGCACCTTCCCAGCCACCGGCGCCCTTGAGCTGCATGCCCTTGAGCCCCAGGTCCAGGTTATTGAAGGCCAGGCCCTTGGCGGTGGGCCGGATCTTCAACGACCAAGCGCCGACCAGGTCGGGCCCCTGGAACAGTTGGTCGATGGCGATATCCAGCGCCGGAATATCTTTCGGATCGATGTCGGCCAAGGGGTCCGGCGCGTTTTCGTCGGCCTGCACCGTCGGGTCCACGGCCGGCAGCTTCACGTACTGCAGGTTGATGGCGATCGGTGCGCCCTTGGCATCCGGTAGGTTGACCGTGCCCTTGGCCTGCTGGCTGTCCAACTGCAAGCCCCAGGCGGCCGGCTTGCGATCGAGCAGCAGGTTGACCTGATCGAACTGGGTGCCAAAGCCGGTGAGCTTGCCCACCTTGAAGTCGGCGCCGCTGAGCAATTGCTTGGCGCTGCCGCCCGGGTCATTGCCGGCGTAGCGATCAATCAGCTTCTTCCAGGGATCGATATCCAGCTCCGACAACACACCGCGAATACGCAGACCCTTGGCCGCCGGCAATACCGCATCGCCATCACCCAGGAACAACTCGCCGCGGCCGTCGTTAAACTTGTCCGGCGGCGAAGCAAAGGTGAAGTTCGCCAGCTCGCCGTAATCGAACCAGTAGCGCCGCTCGGCGCCCTGCAACGTCATGCGGAACACGCTGTCGCGGCCCTGGCTGGCAGGCATGCCAAAGGGCGCTGGCAGGTCAACGGCCACACCCTTCATGTTGGAGCTGACCATCAACTGGCTGTCGGCACCGTCCAGGGTGAGCTGCAATTGGTACGGAATATCACCCGACACCGGCAATGGCTGGCTGATCTTCAACCAGTCAGTCAATCGCTTGACCGTGACCTGGCCCTTGGCAGCCACGCGGGTGCTGAGATTGCCCGGCTTGCCATCGGCAAAGATCTGCGCAGTGATCGGTCGGTCGAATGCCTGGGCCGTGATGTTCTGACCGCTCAAGCCCTTGGCGCTGTCAAAACGGAAGTCACCCTTGAGCTGGGTCAGGTCTAGGGTCGGCTCCGCCAGCTGCAGGCGCGACTTGTCGGTCTGGAAGTCCACCACGATCTTCGGCTCGGTGCCCTTGGCCAAAGGCACGTCCAGGTCCAGCTTGCCCTGCAGGTCGCCCTCACCCTTCCAGCCGGCAAAGGTCGACGCCGTACCAATCGGCGCCTCCTGAAGAATCTTCAGGCCATCGCCCAAGCCACCGGAAAACCCGCCCGTCAGCAGCAGATGGCTGTCTTTGCCGGCGGGTGCGTGGGGAATATTGACGTAGACATCCTTGACCTTGGTGTCGAGCAACTGGCCCTTGCTGGCCAGGATGCGCACGCCGCTCTCCTCGACGAACACTTCGCCGTTGACCTTGCTCACATGGGGCCAGCCTGGCTGGAACGCCAGTTCGGCGTCATGCACCTTGAAAAACAGGCTGATATTGCGCGCGGCCGGCAGCGCGTCGTGGTTCAGCGAGCCCTGGTACTGGAAGAACCCCTGGTCCACAGCGCCCTTGAGAATCGCCGTACGCAGCCATTCATCCAACGACGGGCTGAGGACGGCTGGCAGGTACTTGGGCGTGAAACGGCCATCGCCATCGACCATGCCGACCCGCAGGTCCATGTAGTCTTCCTGGTCATGGTCAAAATGCAGGCGGATCAGGAAGTCGGCGGCCACCTTGCCTTCTTCACCCAATACCTTGATATACGGCGCGATCAGGGTGAAGCCTTCCTTGTCCAGCTTCCAGGTCAGGCGCGCATTGGCCTGGATGTATTGCCAAGGCTTGGCGAAAATCGGAAACAGATGCAGGGAAAAGTCCTTGCTGTCCATGCGCAACTCGCCATGGCCCAGGTCACCGCTGATGCTGCCGGACACGTTACGCGCCGCAGGGGCGCCGAAGTAGGCATCAAAGCCCACCCGCTCAAGGTTGGCGGCAAAGCTGACCTTCTGGTCGGTACTGTCCTGCGGGCGAAAATCCACCAGCACGTTACGCAGCAAACCCGTGGCCTTGAGGTGTTCGATGGTCTTGGCAAAGCCCTCTGGCAGTGGCGCCAGGGCATTTAGCAAGGGAGTAATCGGGGTCAGGTCGAGGCGATCGGCCTGCAGCTTCCAGACCTCCTGGTCCTTATCGGTAGCCAGGGTCTGCTGCAGTTGCACGCGCGACTCCCAGCGGGTGTCCCCCAGGTTCATCGCCAGCGAATCCAGCAACACTTTCAAGCCTGTGTCACTGCGTTGCAGGTAGGCGGTGAGGGCGAGGTTTTCAATGTGGACCGGCTTGCGGTCGGCGTAGCTGCCCTTCACCTGGGGTGAGTTCAGACGTACTACGGCACTTTGCACAGTGCCCTTGGCCCAGGTCAGCCAGAACTCGCCGCCTGCCTTGAACTGGGTAAGTTTCCATTGCTGGGTCAGCTTGGCCGGAACCCATTTGGCCCAATCGCTCTGCGGCAAGCTGAGGTAGGCCTGCACCTCTGCATCTTTCCATTGGCTGGCGCGTATGCGCGTGCGCAGGCTCACGGCCAGCGGCTGGCCGTCCGGCAGGGTCAGGCGGGCGTCGAGGCGCTGGCGGGTCATGCCGGTGTGCAGGCTCATGCCGACATAAGTCAGGGTCATGGGGGCCTGGTCGAACGGCTGCAAGGTCACCTGGCTATCGAGCAACGACACGCGCTTGATCATTTGCATGCGCTTGAGCAGTTGCTCAGGGTCGAGCGGCTGGTCGTCCTGCACCGGCAAGCCTTGCAGCGCCCAGTGGCCGTCCTTGTCTTCCTTCACGCTCAGTTGCAGGCCGCTGACTTCCAGATGGGCGATACGCACTTCGCGCGCCATCAGGCTGGCCCACATGTCCGGCACCACTTCGACCTGATCCAGGCGCAAGGCACTGCTGCCCTCGCCCAGCATCACGTCGTGGGCCAGCAACACCGGGGCAAAACCGCTCCAGCGCCCTTCGAGGCTGCCGATGTGCAAGGGCATATCCACCGCAGCCTGGGCCTTGGCTTCGATTTCGGCGCGGTACTCGGCCACCAGTGGGGTCAATTCACGCCCCAGGCTCACGTACACCGCCGCCAACACCAGCAGCAACGCACAGAGGCCCAGGCCCCAACGGGTCAAAGCGGCAAAAAAGCGTATCAGACGCTCCATGTCAGGCGACCCTCAAGGCAGTAGTCGGACGGCAGATCAAGGTCTGCCGGTCTCGTGGAAGTAAGCGAATGGGGATCAGAGCAGCACCACGTCGTATTGTTCCTGGGAATACATGGTTTCGACCTGAAAGCGTATCGTGCGCCCGATAAACCCTTCCAGCTCGGCAACGTTACCGGACTCTTCATCCAGCAACCGATCTACCACTTTCTGGTTAGCGAGCACCCGATAACCCTCGGCCTGGTAGGCTCGCGCCTCACGCAGGATTTCCCGGAAAATCTCGTAGCAAACGGTTTCCGGAGTCTTCAATTTACCGCGGCCCTGGCAGCTGCTGCACGGTTCGCACAGGACCTGCTCCAGGCTTTCGCGGGTGCGCTTGCGGGTCATCTGCACCAGGCCCAGCTCGGTGATGCCGATGATGTTGGTCTTGGCGTGATCACGTTCCAACTGCTTCTCGAGCGTACGCAGCACCTGGCGCTGGTGCTCTTCATCTTCCATGTCGATGAAGTCGATGATGATGATGCCGCCCAGGTTACGCAGGCGCAGCTGGCGAGCAATCGCAGTCGCCGCTTCGAGGTTGGTCTTGAAGATGGTCTCTTCCAGGTTGCGGTGCCCCACGAACGCGCCCGTATTGACGTCGATGGTAGTCATGGCCTCGGCCGGGTCTACCACCAAATAGCCGCCAGACTTGAGCGGCACCTTGCGTTCCAGGGCTTTCTGGATTTCGTCTTCGACGCCATACAGGTCGAAGATCGGCCGTTCGCCCGGGTAATGTTCCAGGCGGTCGGCAATTTCCGGCATCAGCTCGGCGACAAATTGCGTGGTGCGCTGGAAGGTTTCCCGCGAGTCGATGCGAATTTTCTCGATCTTGGGGCTGACCAGATCGCGCAGGGTGCGCAAGGCCAGGCCCAGGTCTTCATAGATCACGCTGGGCGCGCCGATGGTCTTGATCTGCGCACCAATCTGGTCCCACAAGCGCCGCAGGTAGCGGATGTCCATGAGGATTTCATCGGCGCCGGCACCTTCGGCGGCCGTACGCAGGATAAACCCACCGGCTTCCTTGATGCCTTCGGCGGCCACGCAGTCGCTGACCACTTTTTTAAGGCGTTCGCGTTCAGCTTCGTCTTCGATCTTCAGCGAAATTCCGACGTGGGCGGTGCGCGGCATGTACACCAGGTAGCGCGAGGGAATCGACAGTTGCGTCGTCAGCCGCGCCCCCTTGGAACCGATGGGGTCCTTGGTGACTTGTACCACCAGGCTCTGCCCTTCGTGCACCAGGGCGCTGATGCTTTCTACCGCAGGGCCTTCACGCAAGGAGATTTCCGAAGCATGGATAAACGCGGCACGGTCCAGGCCGATATCAACGAATGCCGCCTGCATGCCCGGCAAGACGCGCACGACTTTGCCTTTGTAGATGTTGCCAACGATCCCGCGCTTCTGGGTGCGCTCAACGTGCACTTCTTGCAGAACACCGTTTTCTACCACCGCCACGCGTGATTCCATCGGCGTGATATTGATCAGAATCTCTTCACTCATGGCTGGGTCTCGTTCAGGCGTTTTCACAATAGTGACCGATCGCTAAAGGCTTGGCGCTGGAATACGGCGTTCAACGCACGGTAAGGTTTTGCCAACAGGGTATGCCGAATTGGCCGAGCAGTTGCGCGGTTTCACACACGGGCAGGCCGACCACGGCGGAATAACTACCGTTGAGCCCAGCCACAAACACCGATCCCAGGCCCTGGATAGCATAGCCGCCCGCCTTGTCCTGGGGTTCGCCACTGTGCCAGTAGGTTGTAGCCTCTTCGACAGAAATACCGCGAAACCGTACACGACTGCTTACACAAACAGTTTCGCTACGCCGGCCATCAGTCAGGGCTATGGCGGTGAGGACTTCATGTTCACGCCCCGCCAACGCCATCAACATGGCCAGGGCATCCGCTTGATCCACAGGCTTGCCGAGGATCTTCCCATCAACGATGACGGCTGTATCAGCGCCCAGCGCGCAAGCGCCGGAGGTGTTTTCGAGCGCAGCAAAACCCGCCGCCGCCTTGCCGCGCGCAAGGCGCTCGACGTAGGCAACAGCAGGCTCGTTTGTGAGAGGAGTTTCATCAATAGCGGCGCTGACCACGGTGAAGGGCACACCGATCTGGGTCAGCAGTTCACGCCGTCTCGGAGAGCCCGAGGCCAGATAAAGCGAATTCATTCCAGACTCTCCCTGTAGGGTTCGATAACCAGGCAGAGCCTCGCAATCCATTCAATTGATCTTATAGCGACGACGTAACCCACGCAGGCCAAAACTGATCCAGGGCCACAGCAGCGCACTGACCAGCGCCGGCAATACCAGCGCCAGCGTTGGCTGACGGTTACCCGTCAAGGCACTCAGCCAGAGCTGCACCAACTGCGCCAGGCCGAAGATCACCAGGATCACCAGGCACTGCTGCCACATCGGAAACATGCGCAACCGTTGTTGCAACGACAGCACCAGAAAGGTGATCAGCGTGAGGATCAACGCGTTCTGCCCCAGCAAGGTGCCATAGAGCACATCTTCCGCCAAGCCCAGGAACATCGCCGTGACCATGCCGACCTTGTGCGGCAGGTTCAGCGACCAGAACGCCAGCAGCAGCGCCAGCCAGAGCGGTCGCAGGATTTCCATGAATTGTGGCAGTGGCGAAACGCTGAGCAGCAAGCCAATGGCAAAGGTCAGCCAGACGATCCAGCCGTTGCGCGAATGAGTACCGGCCATTATTCCTCCCTCTGCCGTGTGGTTGCCGGGGCGGTCGTCGCAGGCCTGGCCGCAGGCGCCGCGGCCGGTGGCTTGGTCGCTGCCGGTTTAGCCGCACGTGTACTGTGAGCCGCAGGCTTGGCGGGAGTGGCTACGGGTGCCGCCGCAGCAGGTGCGGGCGCAGGCGGCCCCACGAATGCCGGCTTTGGCACGGTTGCAGGCACGATCGGCGCAACACCGTTTTGCTTGTCTTCCGCTTCCTGGGCCTGGGCGGCGTCATTGGCTCGCTCTTCAGGCGTACGGTTGTCGCTGAACACCAGCAGCAGGTAGCGGCTGCGGTTCAAGGCCGCCGTCGGTACGGCACGCACGATGGCGAAGGGCTGGCCGGAATCGTGGATCACTTCCTTGACCGTCGCCACCGGGTAGCCGGCCGGAAAACGCTGACCAAGGCCGGAGCTGACCAGCAGGTCGCCTTCCTTGATATCCGCCGTGTCCGCCACGTGGCGCAACTCCAGGCGTTCCGGGTTGCCGGTACCGCTGGCAATCGCACGCAAGCCGTTGCGGTTCACTTGCACCGGGATGCTGTGGGTGGTGTCCGTCAGCAGCAGAACCCGCGAGGTGTAGGGCATCAGCTCCACCACCTGGCCCATCAGGCCACGCGCATCGAGCACCGGCTGGCCGAGGACCACGCCGTCACGTTCACCCTTGTTGATGATGATGCGATGGGTAAAGGGGTTGGGGTCCATGCCGATCAGCTCGGCCACTTCGACCTTCTCGTTGACCAACGCGGAAGAATTGAGCAACTCGCGCAGCCGAACGTTCTGCTCGGTGAGGGCCGCCAGCTTTTGCATGCGCCCCTGCAGCAGCAGGTTTTCGGTCTTGAGTTTTTCGTTCTCGGCAACCAGCTCGGTGCGGCTGCCGAATTGGCTGGCCACGCCCTGGTAGAGACGTTGCGGCAGGTCGGTGATCCAGTAAGTCTGCATCAACACCAGCGACATCTGGCTGCGCACGGGCTTGAGCAGTGCAAAGCGGGCATCGACCACCATCAGCGCGACCGAAAGCACGACCAGCACCAGCAGGCGCACGCCCAATGAGGGGCCTTTGGCGAAAAGCGGTTTAATAAGCCGCTCCTCCCAGGCAAATGTTCTCTTTATTCATACGGCATCTAACCGGCCTGGATGCAGATTGAAGAAGATAAACGCCAACAGGCAGCACTGCAAAGTGCTGCCTGCGGGCGAAACATGGGCTAACCAGCAACGACTTATTCGCTGGAGAGCAGGTCCATGGTGTGTTTATCCATCATTTCCAGTGCACGGCCGCCGCCACGAGCAACGCAGGTCAGCGGGTCTTCGGCGACGATCACCGGCAGGCCAGTTTCCTGGGCCAGCAGCTTGTCGAGGTCACGCAGCAAGGCGCCACCACCGGTCAACACCAGGCCACGCTCGGCGATATCGGAAGCCAGCTCCGGTGGCGATTGCTCCAGGGCGCTCTTCACTGCCTGAACGATAGTGGCCAGGGACTCTTGCAGAGCTTCCAGCACTTCGTTGGAGTTCAGGGTGAAGGCACGTGGAACGCCTTCGGCCAGGTTGCGACCGCGAACATCAACTTCGCGAACTTCGCCACCCGGGTAAGCGGTGCCGATTTCCTGCTTGATGCGCTCGGCGGTTGATTCGCCGATCAGGCTGCCGTAGTTACGACGCACATAAGTGATGATCGCTTCGTCGAAACGGTCGCCGCCCACACGCACGGATTCGGCATACACCACACCGTTCAGGGAGATCAGGGCGATTTCAGTGGTACCACCACCGATATCCACCACCATCGAACCGCGCGCTTCTTCAACCGGCAGGCCGGCACCGATCGCAGCCGCCATCGGCTCTTCGATCAGGAACACTTCACGGGCACCGGCCCCCAGGGCCGACTCACGGATGGCACGACGCTCAACCTGGGTGGACTTGCACGGAACGCAGATCAGCACACGAGGGCTGGGCTGCAGGAAACTGTTTTCGTGAACCTTGTTGATGAAGTACTGCAGCATCTTCTCGCAGACGCTGAAGTCGGCGATCACGCCGTCTTTCATCGGACGAATGGCGGCAATATTGCCCGGTGTACGGCCGAGCATGCGCTTGGCCTCGGTGCCGACGGCAACGACACTTTTCTGGTTACCGTGCGTCCGAATAGCCACAACCGATGGCTCATTCAGGACGATACCGCGCTCGCGCACGTAAATAAGGGTGTTGGCAGTGCCCAGGTCAATGGAAAGATCGCTGGAAAACATGCCACGCAGTTTCTTGAACATGGGAAAGGGACCCTAGGCAACGCGTGGGTAAAAAAGTGCGGCAAACTCTAACAACGACAGGGATTTTGGGCAAGGCGCCAATGTGCTAAATTGGCCGACTTTCTGTGCACCTAACCCCACAATCGCGGCCGTAAGACCGTAGAAATGCGGTAGTGTTCCGACAATCTAACACACGGACAGCCTCCGTTCTGTTTTCCACTGGAGATTCCCATGACGCTTGAACGCTCCGACGTGGAAAAAATCGCGCATCTGGCCTCGCTTGGCCTCAATGATGCCGATCTTCCACAGACCACCGCAGCCCTGAACAGCATTCTCGGGCTGGTCGACCTGATGCAGGCCGTAAATACCGACGGCATCGAGCCCCTGGCTCACCCGCTGGAAGCCAGCCAGCGCCTGCGCGCAGACGTGGTGACCGAGCCTAATAATCGCGAGGCCTACCAGTCCATCGCGCCAGCGGTCGAAAACGGCCTGTACCTGGTTCCGAAAGTCATCGACTAAAGGGAAAGAGCCTTTCATGCATCACATGACTCTGGCCGAGATCGCCCGCGGTCTCGCCGACAAAAAGTTTTCTTCCGAAGAGCTGACCAAGACCCTGCTGGCGCGCATCGCCGAGCACGATCCGAAGGTCAACAGCTTCATCAGCCTCACCGAAGAACTGGCCCTGAGCCAGGCCAAGGCTGCCGACGCACGTCGCGCCAACGGTGAAAACAGCCCGCTGCTGGGTGCGCCTATCGCCCACAAAGACCTGTTCTGCACCCAGGGCATTCGCACCAGCTGCGGCTCGAAGATGCTCGACAACTTCAAGGCGCCCTACGATGCCACTGTGGTGTCCAAGCTGGCGGCGGCCGGGGCCGTGACCCTGGGCAAGACCAACATGGACGAATTCGCCATGGGCTCGGCCAACGAGTCGAGCTACTACGGCGCAGTGAAAAACCCGTGGAACCTGGAGCACGTGCCCGGTGGTTCGTCGGGTGGTTCGGCTGCCGCCGTGGCTGCGCGCTTCCTGCCGGCCGCTACCGCCACCGACACCGGCGGCTCGATCCGCCAACCTGCCGCCTTCACCAACCTCACCGGTCTGAAGCCGACCTACGGTCGCGTTTCCCGCTGGGGCATGATCGCCTACGCGTCCAGCCTTGATCAGGGCGGCCCGTTGGCACGCACTGCCGAAGACTGCGCAATATTGTTACAAGGCATGGCCGGCTTCGATAAACAGGACTCCACCAGCATCGACGAGCCGGTGCCGGACTACAGCGCCAGCCTGAACACCTCGATCAAGGGCCTGCGCATCGGCGTGCCGAAGGAATACTTCAGCGCCGGTCTCGACCCACGCATCGCTGAATTGGTGCACAGCAGCGTCAAGGAGCTGGAGAAGCTCGGCGCCGTGATCAAGGAAATCAGCCTGCCGAACAACGGGCACGCGATTCCTGCGTACTACGTGATCGCCCCGGCTGAAGCATCCTCCAACCTGTCGCGCTTCGACGGTGTGCGTTTCGGCTACCGCTGCGAAAACCCGAAAGACCTCACCGACCTTTATAAGCGCTCCCGTGGCGAAGGTTTCGGTGCTGAAGTGCAGCGCCGCATCATGGTCGGTGCCTACGCCCTGTCGGCCGGCTACTACGACGCGTACTACCTCAAGGCGCAAAAAATCCGTCGCCTGGTCAAGAACGACTTCATGGCCGCCTTCGAAGAAGTCGACGTGATCCTCGGCCCAACCACGCCGAACCCGGCCTGGAAGCTCGGCGCCAAGAACGGCGACCCGGTCGCTGCCTACCTCGAAGACCTGTACACCATCACCGCCAACCTCGCGGGCCTGCCGGGCTTGTCCATGCCTGCCGGTTTCGTCGATGGCCTGCCGGTCGGCGTGCAATTGCTCGCCCCGTACTTCCAGGAAGGCCGCCTGCTCAATGTGGCGCACCAGTACCAGTTGCACACCGACTGGCACACCCGCACCCCTACCGGCTTCTGAGGAGAACACTATGCAATGGGAAGTTGTGATCGGGCTGGAGATTCATACCCAGCTCGCCACCCAATCGAAGATTTTCTCCGGTAGCGCCACCACGTTCGGCGCAGAGCCCAACACCCAGGCCAGCCTGGTCGACCTGGGCATGCCTGGCGTTCTGCCGGTGCTGAACCAGGAAGCGGTGCGCATGGCCGTGATGTTCGGCCTGGCGATTGACGCCGAGATCGGCCAGCACAACGTGTTCGCACGCAAGAACTACTTCTACCCGGACCTGCCCAAGGGCTACCAGATCAGCCAGATGGAACTGCCGATCGTCGGCAAGGGCCACCTGGACATCCCGCTGGAAGACGGCACCATCAAGCGCGTTGGCGTGACCCGTGCGCACCTGGAAGAAGATGCCGGCAAGAGCCTGCACGAAGAATTCCCGGGCGCCACCGGTATCGACCTGAACCGTGCTGGCACACCGCTGCTGGAGATCGTCTCCGAGCCGGACATGCGCAGCGCCAAGGAAGCCGTGGCCTACGTCAAGACCATCCACGCACTGGTGCGTTACCTGGGCATCTGCGACGGCAACATGGCCGAAGGCTCGCTGCGTTGCGACTGCAACGTGTCGGTACGGCCAAAGGGCCAGGTCGAGTTCGGCACTCGCTGCGAGATCAAGAACGTCAACTCGTTCCGCTTCATCGAGAAGGCGATCAACACCGAAGTGCGTCGCCAGATCGAGCTGATCGAAGACGGCGGCAAGGTCATCCAGCAGACCCGCCTGTACGACCCGAACAAAGACGAAACCCGCGCCATGCGCAGTAAAGAGGAAGCCAACGACTACCGTTACTTCCCCGACCCGGACCTGTTGCCGGTGGTGCTTGAGGATTCGTTCCTCAACGACATCCGCGCCACCCTGCCGGAACTGCCGCAGCAGAAACGCGAGCGCTTCCAGGAACAGTTCGGCCTGTCGGTCTACGATGCCAGCGTTTTGGCCTCCAGCCGTGAACAAGCCAACTACTTCGAAAAAGTCGTGAGCATTGCTGGCGACGCCAAGCTGGCGGCCAACTGGGTGATGGTTGAACTGGGCAGCCTGCTGAACAAGCAGGGCCTGGAAATCGACGAAGCCCCAGTCACCGCCGAGCAATTGGGCGGCATGCTGCTGCGCATCAAGGACAACACCATCTCCGGCAAGATCGCCAAGACCGTGTTCGAAGCGATGGCCGCAGGCGAAGGCAGTGCCGACGAGATCATCGAGAAGCGCGGCCTCAAGCAAGTCACCGACAGCGGCGCCATTTCGGCCGTGCTGGATGAAATGCTCGCGGCCAACGCCGAGCAGGTCGAGCAATACCGTGCGGCAGACGAAGCCAAGCGCGGCAAGATGTTCGGCTTCTTTGTGGGCCAGGCGATGAAAGCCTCCAAGGGCAAGGCCAACCCGCAACAGGTGAACGAATTGCTCAAAAGCAAGCTCGAAGGCTGACAGCGGTAAATGGTCCGGGCGGGATTTACCCCCTGTCCGAATACCCTGTGGGAGCTGGCTTGCCTGCGATTGCATCACCTCGGTGTGTTTGAAACACCGAGTCGTCTGCATCGCAGGCAAGCCAGCTCCCACATTTGTCATGGGGGCATCTTGCAATGAAGCGTCTACTTGGCCTCCTGGCCCTGTTCTCCCTGCTGGCCGGCTGCGCCAGCGGCGTCATCAACCCCAACGGCTACGACGAAACCGGCACCGCCTCCTATTACGGCGCCAAGCACCATGGCAACAAGACCGCCAGCGGTGAACCCTTCAACCAGAACGCCCTGACCGCCGCCCATCGGCAACTGCCCTTTGGCACCCAGGTCAAGGTCACTAATCTCGACAATGACAAATCCGTGGTTGTCCGCATCAACGATCGCGGCCCGCATACCCGTGGACGCTTGATCGATCTTTCACGCAAGGCGGCCGAGCAATTGGGCATGATCAGCAGCGGCACCGCGCGCGTGCGCGTGCAAGCCCTGGGCAATTGACGATGGAGGACCGGCCATTTTCGGATTAACCGCCCTCTCGCCCTGGAGCCTGCTGGAACTGGCCAGCGGCCTGGTGCTGCTGATCGTCGGCGCCGAAATCCTGGTGCGTGCCGCCGTGCGTCTGGCCGCCAGCCTCAAGGTGCGACCGCTGATCATCGGTTTGACCATCGTCGCCTTCGGCAGCAGCGCGCCACAGATGACCGTCAGCCTGCAAGCCACCCTGGCCGGCAACACCGACATCGCCGTGGGCAGCGTGATCGGCAGCAGCATCTTCAACATCCTGGTGACCCTGGGCCTGTCGGCGCTGATCATCCCATTGCGCGTTTCGCGCCAGTTGGTGCGCCTGGACATCCCGGTGATGATCTTCGCCGGCCTGCTGGTGTTCACCCTCGCCGCCAATGAAGAGCTGACGCCGGCCGATGGCCTGGTGCTGCTGGTCGCGCTGGTCGCTTACCTTGGCGTGCTGCATTACCAGACGCGCCATTCACGCCGCCCGCGCACACTGGACACCGTGGCCCGCGCGCCGTGGCTGAGCAGCGTGCTGCTGATGCTCAGCGGATTGTTGATCCTGGTACTGGCCGGGCACCTGCTGCTCGGCGCAGCGGTGGATGTAGCCGGCGACCTGGGCCTGTCGGAGCGCGTGATCGGCCTGACCCTGATCGGTGTCGGCACCTCACTGCCATGCCTGGCGACGTCGCTGATCGCCGCCCTGCGCAGTGAGCGTGAAATCGCCGTGGGCAACGTGATCGGCAGCAACCTGTTCAACTTGCTGGGCGTATTGGGGCTGACCGCACTGCTTGCGCCTTCACCGCTGTCGGTATCGCCCAATGCTCTGGATTTCGACCTGCCGGTAATGCTCGGTGTGGTCGTGCTCTGCCTGCCGGTGTTCTACAGCGGCTACCGCGTGACCCGCGCCGAAGGCCTGGTGCTGCTCGGGTTATACCTGGCGTATGGCCTGCATGTGATGGCGTTCACCACCGGCATGCCCCTGGCCACCAAGCTTGAACACCTGATGCTGTATTACGTCCTGCCAGTGCTGGTGGCTTTTCTGTTGTTCAGCACGCTGCGAGCCTGGCGCCGCCAACACAAGAGGGAATCGCAATGACCGATCAAAAGAAGCCCGGGGTTGAGATGCGTCGCCAGGTCATGGGCGATGTGTTCGTCGACCGTGCCCTGGGCAACGCCACCGAATTCACCCAGCCGCTGCAGGATTTCGTCAATGAGCACGCCTGGGGCAGTGTGTGGAACCGCGAAGGGTTGCCGCTGAAGACCCGCAGCCTGATCACCCTGGCCGCCCTCACCGCCCTCAAGTGCCCGCAGGAACTCAAGGGCCATGTGCGCGGGGCGCTGAACAATGGCTGCACGGTAGAAGAGATTCGTGAGGCGCTGCTGCATTGCGCGGTGTATGCCGGCGTGCCGGCGGCGATTGATGCGTTTCGGGCGGCGCAGGAAGTGATCGAGGCGTATCAGGCTGACCAGCAGTGACTGTCAGATAGCCATCGCAGGCAAGCCAGCTCCCACCTTTGAATGTGTTCACAAATCAAAATGTGGGAGCTGGCTTGCCTGCGATTGGCCCTCAAGGACGGCGCAAAATTCAGATCCACCCCCCCGCCTGCAACACAAAGATCCCGATATTCGTGGTCACTGCCGCCATCAAGGTGGTGATCACGATAATCGCCGCCGCCAGCTCATGATTGCCCTCCGCCGCCCGGGCCATCACGAAACTCGCCGCCGCAGTGGGCGCACCGAAGTACAGGAACAGAATCCCCAGCTCCGGCCCGCGAAAGCCCAACAGCCACGCGCCCAGCGTCGCAAACACGGGCAAACCGATCATCTTCACCAGGCTGGCACTCAGCGCCATGCTGCCGCTTTTGCGCAATGCGGCCAGTGACAAGGTGCCACCGATGCAGATCAGTGCCAGCGGCAAGGTCATGTCCGCCAGGTACTGGCCGGACGACTCCAGCCAACCGGGCAAACCGATCTGGAACACCGCAAAGGGCGTGGCGGCGAACACGCTGATGATCAACGGGTTAGCCACCACACTTTTGCAGATGCTCCACGGGTCGGACTTGATTACCGGGCTGTACACCGCCAGCACGATGGTCGACAGGGTGTTGTAGAACAGAATCACCAACGCGGCGAGGATCGCGCCAAGGGAGATGCCGTAGTCCCCGTACATGCTGGCCGCCAGCGCCAGGCCGATCACCCCGTTGTTGCCACGAAACGCGCCCTGGGCATAAATGCCGCGGTCTTCACGCGGGCAGCGAAAGATCGCCCAGCCCCAGGCCAGGGCGAAGCTCAACAGGGTGGCGACGGCGAAATAGATCAGCAGGCCCGGCTTGAGCGCCGAATGCAGGTCGGCATGCAGGATGCCCAGGAACAGCAACGCCGGCATGGTGACGTTGAACACCAGGGACGACGCCACGTGGATGAAGTTGTCGTTGATCCAGTTGACACGCTTGAGCAGCACGCCCAGGAACAGCATGGCAAACACCGGCGCGGTGATGGTGAGGGTGGTGAGGAAAATTGCCAGCATGCCGGGGAGAACCTTGGTGAGCGTCGTTAGGTGGCTAATGATAAGCCATGCTGACCTGTAGCGTCTGGTAAGACGCCTTCGCGGGCAAGCCCGCTCCCACATTATTGATGTGTGAATACCTTTAAATGTGGGAGCTGGCTTGCCTGCGATGGCGGTGTATCAGTAACAGAGTACCGACTGACACTCTGCTATCGCAGGCTAGCCAGCTCCCACAGGGTCCGTGCCAGCCATCAGGTAATGGGCGCAGGATTGAACAGGGTGATGTCGTTGTGCAGCTTGTGCTGCTCGGCCCACGTCTGCTTCTTGCCGCTGGCCACGTCCAGGTAGAAGTGGAACAACTCCCAACCCAGCTCCTCGATGCTCGCCCGCCCCGTGGCGATTCGTCCCGCGTCGATGTCGATCAGATCCGGCCAGCGCTGCGCCAATTCCGTGCGCGTCGACACCTTCACCACCGGCGCCATCGCCAGCCCGTAAGGCGTGCCGCGCCCGGTGGTGAACACGTGCAGGTTCATCCCGGCCGCCAGCTGCAAGGTGCCACACACAAAGTCGCTGGCCGGCGTCGCACAAAAGATCAGGCCCTTGCCCTTGAAACGCTCGCCCGGGCCTAGCACGCCATTGATCGCGCTGCTGCCGGACTTGACGATGGAGCCCAGGGACTTCTCGACAATGTTCGACAACCCGCCCTTCTTGTTGCCCGGCGTGGTATTGGCACTGCGGTCCGCCTCGCCCTTGGCCAGGTAGCGGTCGTACCAGTCCATTTCCCGGACCAATTCCTCGGCGATTGCCTTGGTCTCGGCACGCGAGGTCAGCAAGTAGATGGCATCACGTACTTCCGTGACTTCGGAAAACATCACCGTCGCCCCGGCCCGCAGCAGCAAGTCCGAGGCGTAGCCCAGCGCCGGGTTGGCGGTGATGCCGGAAAACGCATCGCTGCCACCGCATTGCATACCGAGGATCAACTCCGACGCCGGCACGGTTTCACGGCGGCGCTGGTCGAGTTTCTTCAAGCGGGTTTCAGCCAGTTCCATGATCTGCTCGATCATTTCGGTAAAGCCGTGGCTGGAATCCTGCAACCGATACAGCCACGGCTCGCTCAGGTCCACCGAACTGTCGTTGTCGTGCATCACCTGCCCGGCCTGCAGTTTCTCGCAGCCCAGGCTGATCACCAGCGCTTCGCCGCCCAGGTTCGGGTTGCGCGCCAGGTTGCGCACGGTACGGATCGGGATGTAGGCATCCGTCGCGGTGATCGCCACGCCGCAGCCGTAGCTGTGGGTCAGCGCCACCACGTCATCGACATGCGGGTACTTGGGCAGCAATTCGTCCTTGATGCGCTTGACCGCATGGTCCAGCACCCCGGTAACGCACTGCACCGTGGTGGTGATGCCGAGGATATTGCGCGTGCCCACGGTGCCGTCGGCGTTGCGGTAACCCTCGAAGGTAAACCCTTCCAGCGGCGCCTGGGTTTCCGGCACTTCGGTGGACAGCGGCAGGCTGTCCAGCGGTGGCGCGGTGGGCATGCGCAACTGGTCTTCCTGCACCCAGCTGCCGCGCGGGATCGGCGCCAGGGCGTAGCCGATGGTCTGGCCGTAGCGAATGATCTGCCCGCCTTCGGGGATATCTTCCAGGGTCACTTTATGGCTCTGGGGGATGAAGTCCACAGTGACCAGCCCGTCCGGGAACTCGGTGCCGGACGGTACGCCTTGGTCGTTCACTACGATCACCACGTTGTCGCGCGGGTGTAAACGAATCGAACGCGGTGAGTCGGCATGTTCAATCAACTGCATGACATCGCCCCTCAGGAGTGCGCTTCGGTAAGGTTAGTCAACTGAGGGCCCTTGGCTGGCGGCTCTTTGAGCACCACGCGCTTGATCGGGCCGACAATCACCAGGTAGCTGAACACCGCCAGCAACGCGTTGGCACCCACAAACACCAGGGCCCATTTGAAGGAGCCGGTGGTGCTGATGATGTAGCCGATCACGATAGGCGTACTGATAGAGGCCAGGTTGCCAAACATGTTGAACAGGCCGCCACTGAGACCGGCGATTTGTTTTGGCGAGGTGTCAGACACCACCGCCCAACCCAGTGCGCCCACGCCTTTACCGAAGAAGGCCAGTGCCATGAAGCCCACCACCATCCACTCGATATCCACGTAGTTGCACGCCACGATGCTGCTGGAAATCAGCAGGCCACCAATGATCGGCGCTTTGCGGGCGAACGTCAGGGAATGGCCCTTACGCAACAAGTAGTCGGAAATCACGCCGCCGAGCACGCCGCCGATAAAGCCGCAGATCGCCGGCAACGAGGCAATGAAACCGGCCTTGAGAATGGTCATGCCGCGCTCTTGCACCAAGTACACCGGGAACCACGTCAGGAAGAAGTAGGTAATGCCGTTGATGCAGTACTGGCCCAAATAGACACCGAGCATCATGCGGTTGGTCAGCAACTGGCGGATGTAATCCCACTTCGGGCCGTCAGTTTTCTTACCCTTGCCCTTGTCCTGGTCCATATCAACCATCGCGCCATTGGCGGCGATATGGTTGAACTCCGCTTCGTTGATCATCGGATGCTGGCGCGGGCCGTGGATCAGTTTCAGCCAGATCAGCGAGAACAGGATGCCGATGCCGCCCATCACGATAAACACGTGCTGCCAGCCGAAGGTGTAGACGATCCAGCCCATCAGGGGGGCGAACAACACGGTGGCGAAGTACTGCGCCGAGTTGAAGATCGCCGAGGCAGTGCCGCGTTCAGCCGTAGGAAACCACGCCGCTACGATACGGGCATTTCCCGGAAAGGAAGGCGCCTCGGCCAGGCCCACCAGAAAGCGCAGCATGAACAGCGCGACGATCGCAGTGGAGACCCCGAACTCGCCCACATAGCCTTGCAGCACGGTGAACAGCGACCAGGTGAAGATGCTCAAGGCATAGATTTTTTTCGAGCCGAAACGGTCCAGCAGCCAGCCACCGGGGATTTGCCCGGCCACGTAGGCCCAACCGAATGCAGAGAAGATATAACCGAGGGTGACCGCGTCGATACCGAGGTCTTTTTGCAGGCTGGAGCCGGCAATGGCGATAGTGGCCCGGTCGGCGTAGTTGATCGTGGTCACCAGGAACAGCATGAGCAGGATCAAATAGCGGACATGGGTCGGCTTGGTCGCTTGCATGAAGGTGTACTCCCACTAATTATTTTTTTTGCGGGTAATGGTTTTCTGTTTTCAGCATGGGAACCGCTTTATGGGGGAGCCGGGCTTGCCCGCGATGCAGGCACCTCGGTGTGTCTGTGACACCGCGGTGATGCTATCGCAGGCAAGCCAGCTCCCACACAAGCCAGCTCCCAGAGGAACCGGTTCCTACAGGTACTGCGTATTACGAACCGATGTAGCTGGTCTTCACCACGGTGTAGAACTCTTGCGCATAGCGACCTTGCTCACGCGAACCATAGGATGAGCCTTTACGGCCACCGAACGGAACGTGGTAGTCCACGCCGGCGGTCGGCAGGTTGACCATCACCATCCCGGCCTGGGAGTGGCGCTTGAAGTGGTTGGCGTACTTGAGCGAGGTGGTGGCGATGCCCGCCGACAAACCGAACTCGGTGTCATTGGCCATGGCCAGCGCCGCCTCGTAGTCCGCCACACGCACCACGTTGGCCACCGGGCCGAAGATCTCTTCACGGCTGATGCGCATGGCGGCTTCGCTGTCGGCAAACAGCGTCGGCGCCAGGAAGTAGCCTTCGGTATCACAGGTCACCAGGCCACCACCGCTGACCAGCCGCGCGCCTTCGCTTTGGCCGATGTCGATGTATTTCAGGTCCTGGTCCAACTGCGCCTGGGAGACCACCGGGCCGATGTCGGTGCCGGTTTTCAGCGCGTGGCCGACCTTGATCGACTTCATGCGCTCGGCCATGGCCGCGACGAATTGGTCATGGATACCTGCCGTTACGATCAAGCGGCTGGACGCGGTGCAACGCTGGCCGGTGGAGTAGAACGCGCTCTGTACCGACAGCTCGACGGCCTGCTTGAGGTCGGCGTCGTCGAGGATGATCTGCGGGTTCTTGCCGCCCATTTCCAACTGCACTTTGGCCTGGCGCGACACACAGCTGACAGCGATCTGACGACCCACACCCACGGAGCCGGTAAAGCTGATGCCGTCGACTTTCGGACTGTTGACCAGCACATCGCCAACCACGCGGCCGCTGCCCATCACCAGGTTGAACACACCGGCCGGGAAGCCGGCGCGGGAGATAATTTCCGCCAGAGCCCAGGCGCAGCCCGGTACCAGTTCGGCCGGCTTGATCACCACGCAGTTGCCGTAGGCCAGGGCCGGGGCTATTTTCCACGCGGGAATGGCAATCGGGAAGTTCCACGGGGTGATCAGGCCGACCACACCCAGGGCTTCACGGGTGACTTCGACGTTGACGCCCGGGCGTACCGACGGCACGTAATCACCGGACAAGCGCAGGCATTCACCGGCAAAGAATTTGAAGATATTGCCAGCACGGGTCACTTCACCAATGGCTTCGGGCAGGGTCTTGCCCTCTTCCCGGGCCAGCAGAGTACCGAGTTCTTCGCGGCGGGCGAGGATTTCGCTGCCGACTTTGTCCAGGGCGTCGTGGCGCGCCTGGATACCGGAAGCCGACCAAGCGGGGAAGGCAGCGCGGGCCGCGTCGATGGCAGCGTTGACCTGGGCTACGTCCGCCTTGGCGTATTCACCAATCGAATCGGAAAGCTCCGACGGGTTGATGTTGACGCAGTAGTCGGCACCGGCCACCCACTCGCCGTTGATGTAGTTATCAAAACGTTTGGCTTGGGACACAAATCTTCTCCTGACGCAAAAGGCCGCTGATCGCTCAGCGGCCTTGTTGATGAGTTACTGCGGACCTTGCTTGTCGATCAGCGCGGCCAGGGCTTCGTATTCTTCCGGCAACAGGTCGGTCAGCGGAGTGCGCACCGGGCCTGCGTCGTAGCCGGCGATCTTGGCGCCAGCCTTGACGATGCTCACCGCGTAGCCAGCCTTGCGATTACGGATGTCGAGGTAAGGCAGGAAGAAGTTGTCGATGATCTTAGCGACGGTGGCGTGATCGTCCTGGGCAATCGCGTGGTAGAAGTCCATCGCGGTTTTCGGGATGAAGTTGAACACGGCCGAGGAGTACACCGGCACGCCCAGGGCCTTGTAGGCAGCGGCGTAAACCTCTGCAGTCGGCAGGCCGCCGAGGTAGCTGAAACGGTCGCCCAGACGACGGCGGATCGACACCATCAACTCGATGTCACCCAGGCCATCCTTGTAGCCGATCAGGTTCGGGCAGCGCTCGGCCAGGCGTTCCAGCAGCGGCGCGGTCAGGCGGCAGACGTTGCGGTTGTACACCACCACACCGATTTTTACCGACTTGCACACGGCTTCAACGTGGGCGGCAACACCGTCCTGGCTGGCTTCGGTGAGGTAGTGCGGCAGCAGCAACAGGCCTTTGGCACCCAGGCGCTCGGCCTCTTGGGCGTACTCGATGGCCTGGCGGGTCGAACCACCCACGCCGGCGAGGATCGGCACGCTGGTAGCGCAGGTATCAACCGCGGTTTTCACTACTTGGGAATATTCGCTGGCGGCGAGGGAGAAAAACTCACCGGTGCCGCCGGCCGCGAACAAGGCGGTGGCGCCGTAAGGGGCCAGCCATTCCAGGCGCTTGATGTAGCCCGCCTGGTGGAAGTCACCCTGGGCGTTGAAATCGGTCACCGGGAAAGACAGCAGACCGTGGGAGAGGATGGACTTCAGTTCTTGTGGATTCATTATTCGAACACCCTGGGCGAAGACTTTCTGTCGAAAGGTTGTTGTTGGTTTTGATGATGTCGTACGTCATCGTACAACTATAAAAAGATTCGTCAACTGCAATTCATCCGACTTCATCCTGAGAGATGTGTTGAGGCTCGAGTTCTTGACGTAGGAAGTTTTTCCTCTATGCTCGATTTAACTGTATATGCATACAGTTATTACGGAAGATTCCTACGACATAGCAAGGAGCTAACATGTCAGGTCTTGAACTTGCAGCACTTGAAAAAAACCCGCCAACCCTGCGCTTCGAAGGTGGTGAGCACACCGCCATCGGCGACGACACGCTGCTGCGTTTCGTCAAGGACGCACCGGCCATCCCGGCACGCCAAGTCGAACTGCACCTGCCCAACGGGCTGGCGCTCACCTACGGCCAAGTGATCGCCTTGGGCGGCGACTTCTATGGCATTCCTGGCCAACCCATCAGCGATGGCGCCTCCCCGACTGATCGCGTGCAACGCTTTACCGCCGCGTTCAACTCGTTGGCCGTGCTGCCCGCTTCGCGAGAAGAAGCGCGCAAGATTCTCGCGGTCATGCAAAAGGAGATCAACGCGGTCAACCAGGCGATCAAGGACGGCAAGCAAGCCCATGAAGCCTATGATGCCCTGGGAGATACGTTGTCTGAGGAATGGAACCGCATCACCGGAGGTGGCAGCGCGGTGTCTGCGCTTATACCGTTGGGTCGTTACTTGAAGCTGGCGGCGGATAACGCCGACCACTTTGGTGAGTGGGCACTGTCGGCGTACCTGGCCGGCCATACCGCGGCGTTGCAACAGGCGGTGGTCGCCCATCAGACCGGCACCGACCAAGCTTTAGAATTGGCGTATGCCATGAACAGTTTTGCGGATCACTTCCTGACCGACCTGTTTTCTGCCGGCCATTTGCGCGTGCCACGCAAACAACTGGCGGCAGTGGTGACACCGGGTGAGCTGGGTTCGCTGATCAGCCGTTTCATGCACGACGAAGACAGCAAGTTCGGGCTCAAGGTGCGCAACGCCATGGGCGATCAATGGCATGCCTACGGCGACAAACGCTACTTCGACGCGATTGATGCGGACAACCGGGTGCAGGTCAAACGTGCGGTGCAGGCGTCGGCCGATGAGATTTTCGACACGTTCATCAGTGGGGTTGCGCCCTCCCCGGCCAACTTCAAGGCACCGCTGTATGTGCCGGACCTGAATGCCGCGCAGAACCCGGCGAACAACTTCTCGCCACTGTTCAAGGTGGAGGGAGACAAGGTGCTGCGCCGCAAGGACGTGAATGACCTGAACGACAAGCACTGGACCAATGATTGGTGGGGGTGGAGCACTTACCTGCTGCTCAAGGACTACAAGCCCAACCAACCGGCCAACTGACGCGAACCCACTGTAGGAGCCGGCTTGCCGGCGATACAAGCACCTCGGTCTATCAGACACACCGAAGCGATGCCATCGCGGGCAAGCCCGGCTCCCACACGAACCAGGCCCAGCATCAGGCCGGTGTAGCCTTCAACCGCGCTGCGCTTCTGCCTCTTCGTGGGCATGGCGCAGCCGCTCCCGGCTATTGGTCAAATGCAAACGCATGGCCGCTCGTGCCGCGTCCGAATCCTGGCGGGCAATCGCCTCATAGATCTCTTCGTGCTCGCGGCTCAGGCGGCCCATGTAGTGCTGCTGGTCATCATGGGCCAGGCGTGCCGAGTTCAAACGCGTACGCGGGATGATGCTGGTACCCAGGTGGGTCATGATGTCGGTGAAGTAACGGTTGCCGGTGGACAGCGCAATTTCCAGGTGGAACGCAAAGTCGGAGGCCACCGCATCGCCGGCGTGTGCCGCGCTTTCATTCAATGCATCGAGCGCCGCACGCATCGCAGCCAGTTGCTCATCACTGCGACGTAACGCAGCCAGACCTGCAGACTCCACTTCCAGGCTGATCCGCAGCTCCAGGATCGCCAACACATCACGCAGTGTCACCACCGTGGCCGGGTCGATCCGGAAGCCGCTCGGGCTGGGCGTATCCAACACAAACGTGCCGATACCGTGACGGGTTTCCACCTGCCCTGCGGCCTGCAAGCGCGAGATCGCTTCACGGACCACCGTGCGACTGACGCCATGGGCGTCCATGATCGCTGACTCGGTGGGCAGCTTGTCGCCGCGCTTGAGTTGGCCGTCGCGGATCTGCTCGGACAACACCGTGACCAATTCCTGGGCAAGGCTGCGGCGCTTGCGGGGAAGACGAGGGGCGGTGTTGGCGTTTTCCATGATGAATCATCTTTCTCGGTG
>NZ_JACAOY010000004.1:399128-595606 GCF_013385985.1 Pseudomonas sp. B6002
ATGGTGGTTGTACGATCACCGTCCGGGCGCGACTTTCATCTATATCCTTCGCGCAAAAAAATGCCCCGACACAGGTCGAGGCATTCTTTCGGTGCTTCCCCGAGGGAAAGCCCGTTACTTCACCACTTTCAGGCTCGGCCGGCCGCTTGGGCGCGGTGGCTCGGCATCCGGTGGCGGCAGGTCATCGCCGTCTTCGCTTTCGATCGATTCGTCGTCCTCGAAAGGCGACTCCAGATCAAACACCATGCCCTGGCCATTTTCCCGGGCGTAGATCCCGAGGATGGCCCCAATGGGCACGAACAGCGTATGCGGCACACCGCCGAAACGCCCTTCGAAGCTCACGGCTTCGTTGTCCATGTGCAGGTGTCGCACAGCACTGGGTGACACGTTCAGGACGATCTGTCCGTCACTGGCAAACCCCTGCGGCACCTGAACCGCAGGAAATTCGGAATTGACCAGCATGTGCGGGGTGCAATCGTTGTCCACAATCCACTCATAGAGCGCGCGGACCAAGTAGGGTCGACTGGAGTTCATCAGCGGCTCCTTAAGCCTTAGCGCATATCGCGTTCGACACCAGACAGACTCGCCTGGAAAGCCTCACGCGCAAACTGGCGCTCCATGTAATCAAGCAGCGGCTTGGCAGGCCGCGGCAGTTCAATACCAAGAATCGGCAAACGCCAGAGTATCGGTAATAGGCAGCAATCCACCAAACTTTGTTCCTCGCTGAGGAAAAAAGGTTTATCGGCGAACAACGGCGAAACGCCGGTCAGGCTCTCGCGCAATTCCTTACGCGCCTGCACGCGGACGGCTTCTTTTGTACGCGCATCCAGAATCACATCCACCAGCCCGCACCAGTCACGCTGGATCCGATGGATCAGCAGGCGGCTGTTGGCACGCGCCACCGGGTACACCGGCAGCAAAGGTGGATGCGGGTAACGCTCATCCAGGTATTCCATCACCACGGTCGACTCCCACAACGCAAGGTCACGATCGACCAGGGTGGGCAGGCTGCCGTAAGGGTTCACTTCGATCAGTTTCGGCGGCTGACGGCCCGCCTCCACACTGATGATCTCGGCGCTGACACCCTTCTCTGCGAGCACGATGCGTACTCGGTGGGAATAGTGGTCGGCGGGGTCGGAGTAACAGGCCAACCGATTGGTCACGCCCATGGCGGTCCTCCTCGCTTGTTGAAATTATCGAAAGCTCAAAAACGAGCGCGCCCAGAGAGCATCCCTGTATCGCCTGGTACAACCAGAGCGCTACGTGTTCAGAGATGCCGCTGGGCGCGCAAGATTAACAGCAATTGCTTACGGTTGGATCAATGCACATCCTTCCAGTATTCGCGTTTGAGCAGATAGGCAAATACGAAGAAGAAGGCCAGGTACAGCAGCACATAAGTGCCGATGCGCTGGTGCTGCAGTTTGACCGGGTTGGCAGAGTACGCCAGGAAGGTCACGAGGTTCTTGACCGTCTCGTCGAACTGCGCCTCGGTCTGGGCACCGGGGGTCTCTATCTTCAACTGATCGCACGCCTCATGGGTCAATGGCGTGCCGGTCAGCGGATCGTATTGCTTCTTGCCGTCTTCAACGACCTGGATCTGCTTGCATCCTACCACTTGCTTGCCTTGCAGGCCGACCAGAACGTTCGGCATACCGACGTTCGGGAACACGCGGTTGTTGGCCCCCAGAGGGCGTGCCGGGTCGTCGTAGAAGGACTTCAGGTAGCCATAGAGCCAGTCGGTGCCCCGTACACGGGCGACCAGGGTCAGGTCGGGCGGCGCAGCACCGAACCAGACCTTGGCGTCAGCCGGCTGCATGCCGATGCTCATGTGGTCGCCGATCTTGGCACCGGTGAACACCAGTTTTTGCAGCATCACGTCGTGGGGGATCCCCAGGTCGTCGGCCACTCGCTCATAACGTTGGAACTTGGCGCTGTGGCAGCCCATGCAATAGTTGGCGAACGTCCGTGCGCCGTCTTGCATGGCCGCTTTGTCAGACACGTCGATGTCGACTTTTTCCAGCTCCGGGCCACCGTGCTCGGCAGCGAAGGACAGTAGCGGCAGGGCCGCAAGCATCAATGCAACGAATAATTTTTTCATCAGCCAGTCACCCTTTCCGGAACCGGTTTGGTCTTCTCTAGCCGGGTGTAGAACGGCATCAGAATGAAGTAGGCGAAGTACAGGAAGGTGCAGACCTGCGACAGCAACGTACGCTCAGGGGTTGGCGCCAGTACGCCCAGGACACCCAGGATCACGAACGCGATGCAGAACACCCACAGCCAGATCTTGCTCAGCCAGCCTTTGTAGCGCATGGACTTGACCGGGCTGCGGTCGAGCCATGGCAACACGAACAGCAGCGCGATCGAGGCGCCCATCGCCATCACGCCCATGAGCTTGTCGGGGATCGCCCGCAAGATGGCGTAGAACGGCGTGAAGTACCAGACCGGGGCAATGTGCTCAGGTGTCTTGAAGGCGTTGGCCTGTTCGAAGTTGGGTTTCTCCAGGAAATAACCGCCCATCTCCGGGAAAAAGAACACGATCGAGCAGAAGATGAACAGGAACACCACCACGCCGACAATGTCTTTCACGGTGTAGTACGGGTGGAACGGAATGCCGTCCAGCGGTACGCCGTTTTCGTCTTTGAGCTTCTTGATGTCCACGCCATCGGGGTTGTTGGAACCCACTTCGTGCAGCGCGAGGATGTGCAGCACCACCAGGCCCAGGATCACGATCGGCAGGGCCACGACGTGCAACGCGAAGAAGCGGTTCAGGGTAATGCCGGAGATCAGGTAGTCACCCCGGATCCACTGGGTCAGGTCGTTGCCGATCACCGGGATCGCACCGAACAGCGAGATGATCACCTGGGCGCCCCAGTACGACATCTGGCCCCACGGCAGCAGGTAACCCATGAAGGCTTCGGCCATCAGAGCCAGGTAGATCAGCATGCCGAAGACCCACACCAGCTCGCGAGGCTTCTGGTACGAACCGTAGAGCAGGCCGCGGAACATGTGCATATAGACGACGATAAAGAACGCCGATGCGCCGGTGGAGTGCAGCAGGCGCAGGATCGAGCCGTACTCGACGTCACGCATGATGTATTCGACGGACGCAAACGCTTCTTCCGCCGACGGCGTGTAGCTCATGGTCAGCCAGACGCCGGTGACGATCTGGTTGACCAGCACCAGCAGGGCCAGGGAGCCGAAGAAGTAGAAGAAGTTGAAGTTTTTAGGCGCGTAGTACTTGCTGAGATGGTCTTCCCACATTTTGGTCGCGGGGAAACGCGCATCCACCCAATCCATGAACTTGCTCATCAGGCCTTCTCCCCCTGGTCGACGCCAATGATAACGATGCTGTCCGTCTCGTATTGGTGCGGCGGAACGGGCAGGTTCAACGGTGCGGGTTGTGACTTGTAGACGCGACCGGCCAGGTCGTAGTGAGAACCGTGGCAGGGGCAGAAGTAGCCACCGACCCAGTCCTTGCCAAGGTCGGCAGGAGCAACTTCCGGGCGGAAGGTAGGCGAGCAGCCCAGGTGGGTGCAGATACCGATCAGCAGCAGTATCTCTGGCTTGATCGAACGGATTTCCTTATCGACGTAGGCGGGTTGGTCGGAATTCTTCGAGTCGGGATCAGAGAGCTGACCCTCGATTTTCTTGAGATTTCCCAGGATTTCCTCGGTACGACGAACAATGAAGACCGGCTGGCCGCGCCACTCAGCAATCATCTGCTGGCCTGGCTCGATCTTGCTGATATTCACCTTCACCGGTGCACCTGCGGCTTTCGCCTTGGCACTGGGAAACCATGACCCCACGAACGGGACCGCAGCCCCCACCGCTCCTGCAGCACCCACCACGGATGTGGCTGCTACCAAGAAGCGACGCCGGCCTGCATTCACGCCGTCATTGCTCATTCAGTCCTCTCCCATCAGCTTTTTGGCCTGTTAAATCAGGCGTCTACTAAGTATTGAATCTTTGCTTATAAAAATTTTGTCGGATGGTAATGAAAAGCCCCACGTATGACAAGGGAATTGCCCGGGGCTCCGCCCCCAGGCCTTGTAGTATAGGGGGTCTACGGATGTGGCAAGTTGTCACGCGCAAATTTGTGCATAAATCGCAGGCAATAAAAAACGCCCAGCTCCGTGAGGAGGCTGGGCGTTTTTGTGGAACGTAAAGCGAATTAACGCTTCGAGTACTGCGGACGCTTACGCGCTTTACGCAGACCGACTTTCTTACGTTCAACTTCACGGGCATCGCGAGTAACGAAGCCAGCTTTGCGCAGAGCGCTACGCAGGGTTTCGTCGTAGCTCATCAGTGCGCGAGTGATACCGTGGCGGATTGCGCCAGCTTGACCACTTACACCGCCACCGATAACGGTGACGTAGATGTCGAACTTTTCAACGGTCTCGGTCAGTTCCAGCGGCTGACGAACTACCATGCGGGCAGTTTCGCGGCCGAAGAAGTTGTCCAGGGAGCGGTTGTTGATCGAGATGTTACCAGTGCCCGGACGCAGGAAAACGCGTGCGGTTGCGGTTTTGCGACGGCCAGTGCCGTAATTTTGAGTCGCCGACATAATGAACTATTCCGTTAAAACTTCAGTTCTTGGGGCTGCTGAGCAGCATGAGGGTGTACAGCGCCCGCATAGACTTTCAGCTTGCGAAACATATCGCGACCCAGTGGGCCCTTAGGCAGCATGCCTTTGACCGCGATTTCGATCGGGGCTTCAGGCTTCTTGGCAATCAGGCCTTCGAAGTTGGAAGACTTGATACCGCCTGGGAAACCGGAGTGACGGTAGTACATTTTGTCGCTTGCTTTGTTGCCGGTTACACGAACCTGCTCAGCGTTGATGATGACGATGTAGTCACCGGTATCAACGTGCGGGGTGTACTCAGGCTTGTGCTTGCCACGCAGACGGCTGGCGACTTCAGTGGCCAGACGACCCAGGGTCTGACCAGCGGCGTCGACGACAAACCAGTCGCGCTGAACTGTTTCCGGTTTTGCAGTAAAAGTTGTCATTCTTTAATAGCCTCAGGGGCCGCCTGTAAATTTAGACGGCGGATCTTACTGAATAGTGCGTACTTTGACAAGGTCAAAGGCAGCCGGATACAGACGCTATCGGGGGCTCGGGTCGGCGCGTCCGTTCAACGGCAAGATTCTTCGGCAGGCGGCGCATCACTTCCACTGCAGAAAGAGGTGGGCAATTATGCAGATTGCCAAAAAAAATTCAACCTGCTTTTATGATTGTTTTCCCCGAAGGAGTACCCGATGGATTATCGACAGCTGGGCCGTACGGATCTGAACGTGAGCGCGATAGCCTTGGGCACCATGACCTGGGGCGAGCAGAACAGCGAGGCAGAGGCCTTCGCACAGATCGAACGGGCCAAGGCCGCGGGGATCAACTTCCTCGACACCGCCGAAATGTACCCGGTGCCGCCCAAGGCCGACACCTATGCCACCACCGAACGCTACATCGGTAATTACTTCAAAAGCCGCGGCGACCGTGCCGACTGGGTCCTGGCCAGCAAGATCGCCGGCCCTGGCAACACCATCGACTACATCCGCGACGGCCACCTGCGCCACAACCGCAAGCACATCGTCGAAGCCCTCGACGCCAGCCTCAAGCGCCTGCAGACCGACTGGATCGACCTCTACCAGTTGCACTGGCCGGAGCGCAGCACCAACTTCTTCGGCCAACTGAGCTACAAGCACAAGGACGAAGACAACCTCACCCCACTGGAAGAAACCCTCGAGGTGCTGGACGAACAGGTAAAAGCCGGCAAGATCCGCCACATCGGCCTGTCCAACGAAACCCCGTGGGGCACCATGAAGTTCCTGGCCCTGGCCGAAGCCCGTGGCTGGACCCGCGCCGTGTCGATCCAGAACCCCTACAACCTGCTCAACCGCAGCTTTGAAGTGGGCCTGGCGGAGGTCGCGATTCGTGAACAGTGCGGTCTGCTGGCCTACTCGCCCCTGGCGTTCGGCATGCTCAGCGGCAAGTACGAAAACGGTGCACGCCCAGCCAAGGCGCGCCTGACCGAATACAGCCGCTTCAGCCGCTACTTCAACCCGCAGTCGGAAGCGGCGTGCAGCCGTTATGTGGCACTGGCACGTGAACACGGGCTGGACCCGGCGCAAATGGCGTTGGCGTTTGTGACGCAGCAGCCGTTTGTGACCAGCAACATCATTGGCGCCACGTCGCTTGAGCAACTGGACAGCAACATTGCCAGTGCCGACCTGAAATTGTCGAAAGAGGTGTTGGAGGGGATTGAGGCGATTCAGAAGGATCATCCGAACCCTGCGCCTTGATTGACCGGTAGACCGCTATCGCAGGCAAGCCAGCTCCCACATTTTGATTTGTGAATACCGTCAAATGTGGGAGCTGGCTTGCCTGCGATGGCGCCCTCAAAAGCACCACATGATCAAAGCGCCCGAGCAATGATCTCTTTCATGATCTCATTGGTCCCCGCATAAATCCGCTGCACCCGCGCATCCGCCCACGCCCGGGCGATCGGGTATTCCCACATGAAGCCGTAGCCACCGTGCAACTGCACGCACTCATCGAGCACCTTGCATTGCAGGTCCGTGGCCCAGTACTTGGCCATCGCCGCCGTGGGTACATCCAGCTTGCCCTCCAGGTGCAACGCGATGCACTTATCCACAAACACACGCCCGATCTGAATCTCGGTAGCCATCTCCGCCAGCTTGAACCGGGTGTTCTGGAAGTCGGCAATCGCCTTGCCAAACGCCTTGCGCTCGCGGGTGTACTCCAGCGTCCACGCCAGCGCCGCCTCGGCTGACGACACGGCGCCAATCGCCACGGTCAACCGTTCCTGGGGCAACTCCTGCATCAGGTACGCGAAACCCATGCCGGCCTGGCCCAGCAGGTTTTCCTTGGGCACCCGCACGTCCTGGAAGAACAGCTCGGAGGTGTCCTGGGCTTTCATGCCCACCTTCTCCAGGCGCTTGCCCTTGTCGAAGCCTGGCGTGTCGGCCTCCACCAGAAACAGGCTGGTGCCCTTGGCACCGGCCTTAGGGTCGGTCTTGGCCACGACGATGACCAACTCGGCCAGGTAGCCATTGGTGATAAAGGTTTTGGAGCCGTTGATCACATACTCATCGCCGTCCAGCACCGCGGTGGTCTTGACCCCTTGCAGGTCAGAGCCGGCACCTGGCTCGGTCATGGCAATGGCCGTGACCATCTCGCCGGAGATCAGCTTGGGCAGGTATTTGTGCTTCAGCGCCTCGCTGCCGTAATGCAGGATGTACGGCGCAACGATATCCGAATGCAGGGAAAAACCGATGCCGGTCAGGCCGAGGCGGCTGATCTCTTCGATCACCACCGCGCTGTACAAAAAGTCCGCGCCCAGGCCGCCATACTCTTCCGGCAGGTGGGAACACAGCATCCCCGCCTCCCCCGCCTTGCTCCACAGGCCACGGTCGATGTAGCCCTGTTTTTCCCATTGCCCATGGAACGGCGCGGCGTCTTTTTCGAGGAACGTGCGCACGCTGTCGCGGAAGAGTTCGTGCTCCGGGCTGTACAAGGTTCTGGGAATCATGGGTCACCTGCGAGGATTGTCGGACAAGGACGAGCCCACAGAGACTATGCCGCGAAAGCATCACGGGACACTGGACACATGCGACAAAAAATAAGACGATCCAGCCGTCTGGTGACCACTTTCCCCTATAAGAATAAATGAAATTATGTCTAACCAAATCTCCACGCCGTTGCGGCGCGTCAGCATTTTGGCCATTGATCGGGTATTCGCTTCAACCCTCATGCAAGCCAAGGATTTCTTCCACCTCGCCAGCCTGCGTTACGGCAAGCAACAAGGCCTGGGCCTCACCCCCGCATTCGAAACGCGCCTGGTCAGCCCCGACGGGCAATCGGTACGCAGCTTCAGCAATGTGATCATGCCGGTGGACGGCGGCCTGGAAAACGCCGACATCATCGTATTGCCGGCCTTCTGGGATGATTTCGACGCGCTGTGCGCGCGTTACCCGCAAGTGCTGCCGTGGCTGCGCGAACAACACGCCCGTGGCGCCGTACTCTGCGGCGAAGCCACCGGGGTATTCTGGCTGGCCGAGGCCGGCCTGCTCGATGGCAAGGAGGCGACCACTTATTGGCGTTTCTTCAATGCCTTCAGCGAGCGTTTCCCCAGGGTCCAGCTCAATCAGGACAAGCACCTCACCGACGCCGACAACCTGTATTGCGCCGGCGGCACCACGTCGGCGTGCGACCTTTATATCTACCTGATCGAACGCTTCTGCGGCGCCAACATCGCCCAGGCCGTGGCCCGCGACATCCTTTACGAAGTGCAGCGCAGCTACGCGCCGGGGCGTATCGGTTTTGGCGGACAGAAGCTGCACCAGGACGTGATCATCCTGCAGATCCAGCACTGGCTCGAAGAACACTTTGCGGACAAGTTCCGCTTCGAAGACGTGGCTCGGGAACACGGCATGAGCATCCGCAACTTCATGCGCCGCTTCCAGACCGCGACCGGCGACAAGCCATTGCACTACCTGCAACGCCTGCGCATCGAGACGGCCAAGGGCCTGCTCTCGGGCAGCCGTAAGAGCATCAAGACCATCAGTTATGAGGTGGGTTACGACGATGCGAGTTTCTTTGCGCGGTTGTTCAGGCAGCACACGGAACTGTCACCGAACCAGTACCGGCAGCAGTTCCAGCAAGCTGCATAACCCGAGACAAACCCAAACCTAATGTGGGAGCTGGCTTGCCTGCGATAACGATCTGTCTGCCAGCACACCTGCTGGCTGGTACACCGCTATCGCAGGCAAGCCAGCTCCCACATTTTTGATCTCCATTGTTTTGGAGATTGGCTTACGGCTTGTGACCGCGTGACAGGAACTCGTGGGACTGCATTTCCAGCAGGCGGCTCAGCGTGCGCTGGAACTCGAAGTTCAAGCGACCACCGGTGTACAAATCCTTCAACTCAACTTCCGCCGAGATGATCAGCTTCACGTTACGATCGTAGAACTCGTCGACCATGTTGATGAAACGGCGCGCGATGTCGTCAGTGGTGACGCTCATCTGCTCCACACCACTCAGGATCACGGCGTGGAAGATCTTGCCCAGCTCGATGTAGTCGTTCTGGCTACGCGGGCCGTCGCACAGGGCACGGAAGTCGAACCAGGCCACGTCATCACAAGTGCGCAAGGCAATGATTTCGCGGTTCTCGATCATCAGCTTGTCGTTTTCCACTGCCTGGGTGCATTCCGGCGTCAACGCACGGAAGCTCTTTTTCAGGCTCTCGTGGGCCGCTTCGTTCAGCGGGAAGTGGAACAGCTCGGCTTGCTCCAGATGGCGCAGGCGGTAGTCGACGCCGCTGTCGACGTTGACGATCTCGGTGTTCTGCTTGATCAGCGCAATGGCGGGCAGGAAGCGCGCACGTTGCAGGCCATCCTTGTACAAACCGTCGGGCACGATGTTCGAGGTGGCAACCAGGGTCACGCCGTTCTTGAACAGCTCTTCCATCAGGGTGCCGAGGATCATGGCATCGGTGATGTCGGAGACGAAGAATTCATCGAAACAGATCACCCGCGCTTCTTCGGAGAAACGCTTGGCGATGATGGTCAGCGGGTTCTTCTCGCCCGGCAGGGTCTTCATTTCTTCGTGCACGCGCTTCATGAAGCGGTGGAAGTGCGTCCGGACCTTTTCCTTGAACGGCAGCGCTTCGAAGAAGGTGTCTACCAGGTAAGTCTTGCCCCGGCCGACGCCGCCCCAGAAGTACAAGCCTTTGACCGGCGTGTGGTCTTTCTTGCCAAACAGCTTGCTGAACATCCCTGGCTTGTTTTGCGAGGCGGCGATCAGGTCGTCGTACAGGCGCTGCAAATGGCGCACCGCATTTTCCTGGGCCGCGTCATGAAAGAATTCAGGGCGCTTCAGATCAGCTTGATATCGTTCTAGGGGCGTCATAATTTCGTTAGCAAGGCAACAAAAACGGGCCGTCACTGTAACGACGGCCCCGGATAATGGCAATCAACCCTTGGTCGGGTTAATCCTCGATAGGGGTCAACGCAACGCGCAGGGCTTCGATGGCCGCATCGCGCGACGCTTCGTCGGCGAACTCGGCACTGTCGGCCACCGCAGCGCCGTCCAGCCATACGCTGAAGCCCAGGGCTTCGGTGCGCACGTCCAGGGCGTCGCCACTTTGCAGTTGCTTGGTCACCGCACCAGCGGCTTTACCATCGGCAAAGTTGCGCGACAGCAGCAGTTGTTCGCCATCGGCCGCCAGCAGGCGGAAGCGGAAGCTGCCATCATCTTCACGGAAGCTCACGAAGCGCGCGGCTTTCGCAGCTTTCTTCTTGGCCGCCACCGGCGCCGCCGCTTGATTGACGAACGAGCGCAGGCCCACCGCTTCACGCAGTTCAGCCAGGAACGGCGCCGCCACGGCACGGGCTTTCTTGGCACCGATCAGCAGCAGGTCTTCCATGTCGGACGGGCGCGACATCAATTGATGGTAACGCTCGCGGGCTTCGCCCAGCTGGCCATCCAGCAGTTGGAACAGGCGGTTCTTCGCCTCGCCCCAGCCCAGGCCTTGCAGCAATTCAGCGCGGAACTCTTCTTCCTGCGCCTTGCTGGCAAACGCTTGGTACAGGGTGAACAAGTGCGAGTTGTCCGGGTCTTTGGCTTCGCCCGGCGCGCGGGAGTCGGTGACGATGCGCGAGATGGCGTCTTTCATGTCCTTGGCGCTGGTGAACAACGGGATGGTGTTGTCGTAGCTCTTGGACATTTTGCGGCCATCCAGGCCCGGCAAGGTGGCGACGCTTTCTTCGATCAACGCCTCGGGCATGGTGAAGAATTCTTTACCGTTGCCGAACAGGTGGTTGAAGCGCTGGCCGATGTCGCGGGCCATTTCCACGTGCTGGATCTGGTCGCGGCCGACCGGCACCTTGTGCGCGTTGAACATCAGGATGTCCGCCGCCATCAGCACCGGGTAGCTGTACAAGCCCATGCTGATGCCCGCATCCGGGTCTTCGCCGGCTTCCACGTTCTTGTCCACCGAGGCCTTGTACGCATGGGCACGGTTGAGCAGGCCCTTGGCGGCCACGCAGGTGAGCAGCCAGGTCAGCTCGGGGATTTCCGGGATGTCCGACTGGCGATAGAACGTCACCCGGTTCACATCCAGGCCACCGGCCAGCCAGGTCGCGGCGATTTCCATACGCGAGCGCTGGATGCGCTGCGGGTCATCGCACTTGATCAGGGCGTGGTAGTCGGCCAGGAAGTAGAAGGAGTCGGCATTGGCGTCCTGGCTGGCAAGGATTGCCGGGCGGATCGCGCCAGCGTAGTTGCCCAGGTGCGGCGTGCCGGTGGTGGTGATGCCGGTGAGGATACGGGTACGAGTCGTCATGGGTAATCGCTTATCAGACTGCTATCAATTCGAGAGGCGCGGCAGCACCAGATCCTTCAGATCGGTGAGCTTGCCATGAAAAAAGTGCCCGCATTCTGCCACTTTCAGCAGCTCATGGGGGCGTTTCAGGGCGGCGGACCAGTCGTAGACGGTCTGCGGGTCGACCACTTCGTCGGTTTCTGGCTGGATCAGGGTCAGCGGGCAGCCCTGTGGCAGCACGTCGGTATCACGCAGGCGCATCACCGCAGCGGCCACCATAAACAGGTGCGCGAGTTGTTCGCCCTTGGCTTCCAGGCGCCCGCCAAGGCTGGCCGCCACGTAGCCACCGAAGGAAAAGCCGAGCAGGGTGATCGGCAGGTCCGGGTGTTTTTCCCGCAGCCAGGTGGCGGCTGCTTCAGCGTCATCCACTTCACCGGTGCTCATGTCGTGAGTACCGGCACTGGCACCGACGCCACGGTAATTGAAACGCAAGGTAATCAAACCGGCATCGCGGGCGGTGCGTTGCAGGGTCGAAACGACTTTATTGAGCATGGTCCCACCCTGCACCGGGTTGGGGTGGCAGATCAGCGCCAGGCCACGTGGCTCGGGGTGATCCAGGTACAGGGCTTCCAATTGGCCTACCGGGCCATCGATCAAAACGGGGGTTTCACGCATGAGCAAGGAATGAACTCCGTGACCTCTCAAAGGGTCGACTCGTCTAGCTAAAAGTCTGTGCATGGCATCATTGCGAGCTTAATCGCGGTATACAGCGCAGGTCCGAGCCGTTAACGTAAAGCAAAGCCGTTTATAGAGGAAGGACTCGTGGAACACTCGCTCTTAGTTTGGTTGTTGCCGACTCTTGCCCTGGTTGCCGGTGTCGCCATTGGTTTCCTGGTTGCTCGCTTGCTGCCCAATGCCGCGCCTAACCGCACGCAGCGTCAGCTGGATGACATTCAGGAACGTTTTGACAGTTATCAGAACGAGGTTGTTACCCACTTCAACAGCACCGCGACCCTGGTCAAGAAGCTCACCCAGAGCTACCAGGAAGTACAGGATCACCTCGCCGATGGCGCCAACCGCCTGGCCCTCGACGACATCACCCGTCAGCGCCTGCTGGCCGCGTTGCATTCCGATGCACCGCAAACCCCACGGGAGCGCCTGACCCCACCCCGGGAAAACCAGGAGCCACCCCGGGACTACGCGCCAAAAACGCCGAACGCCCCAGGCATGCTGGATGAGCATTACGGCTTGAAGAAGTAACATCTCTTCACGCACAAAAAAGCCCGGCTGATCGATGATCAGCCGGGCTTTTTTATTGGATCACGCATCAACTGTAGGAGCCGACTTGCCGGCGATGGCGGTGTGTCAGGCAAAAGATGGGTTGCTTGATCAACCGCTATCGCCGGCAAGCCGGCTCCTACGGGAAGCGCGTCAGGCCGCGGGCTGTTCCTGCAATAGCCCGCTTTCGATCCGCACATGCCGCCCGTGGAAACGCTTGAGGCTGCTGCGATGGCCGACGCTGACGATGCTCAGCCCCGGCAGCTCATCGATCAATGCCTGATACAACGTCGCCTCGTCCTCTTCATCCATGGCCGAGGTGGCTTCGTCCATGTACAGCCATTGCGGTGCGAACAACAACGCGCGGGCAAACGCCAGGCGCTGCTGCTCACCCGGCGAGAGCATGCGCTGCCAGTGGTTGGCTTCGTCCAGGCGCGCCACCAGATGCGGTAGGCGGCAGGTCTCCAGCACCTGTGCATAACGTTCCGCCGGGTAGACGCTGTCCTCCTGTGGATAACTCAACACCGCCTTCAACGTGCCAATCGGCAGGTAAGGCTTTTGCGGCAGGAACAGGTAGCGCGCCGCCGGCAGGCGAATGCTGCCGTGGCCTGCGGGCCATAAATGCCCCATGGCTCGCAGCAACGTACTTTTGCCGCTGCCGGAACGACCACTGAGCATCACGCGCTGGCCCGGCTCTACCGTCATGTCGGCATGGGTGAGCAAATGGCGGCCGTCGGCCAGGTCCATGCCCAGGTCTTGCACCACCAGGCGCTCGCCCTCCGGGCGCACGTCGATGGCCGGCGCGCGCTGCTCGTTCTCGCTCATGGCCTGGTGGAAACTCAACAGACGATCACTGGTGGCGCGCCACGACGCCAGCTCCGAATACGCGCTGATAAACCAGCTGAAGTTCTCTTGCACGTTGCCGAAGGCCGAGTTGATTTGCATCAGCTCGCCCAGCTCGATCTTGCCGGTGAAGTAACGTGGCGCCGCGACGATGAACGGGAAGATGATTGCGATCTGGCTGTAGCCGGCGGTGAAGAACGTCAGGCGCTTGGACACTTTCATGATGTCCCAGAAGTTGTGCCAAACCTTGCCGAAACGTGCGCTCAGGCGCTGGTTTTCATTCGGCTCGCCGTTGTACAGGGCGATGCTCTCGGCGTTCTCACGCACGCGCACCATGGAGAAACGCAAGTCCGCTTCGAAACGTTGTTGTTGATTGCTCAAGCCGATCAAGCGACGGCCGATCAAGTGCGTCAGCCAGCTGCCCACGGCGGCATACAACAGCGCGCACCAGAACATGTAGCCGGGAATGGTGATGCCAAACACTTCGATGCTGCCCGACACGCCCCACAGGATGATGGAGAACGACACCAGGCTGACCACGTTACGCAGCAACCCGAGGCCCAGGCTCAAAGTGCTGGAGGTGAAGTTGTTGAGGTCTTCGGAAATCCGCTGGTCCGGGTTATCGGTGTAGCCGCCCTGCTCCAGCTGGTAGTAGTTCTTGTCGGAGAGCCAACGCGCAAAGTGTTTCTCGGTGAGCCAGGCACGCCAGCGGATGGTCAGCATCTGGGTCAGGTACAGGCGGTACACCGCGCCGAGGATCGCCACGGCGGCGATCCCGCCGAAGTAGCCGATCAGTTGCCAGAAGGCATCGGTGTCCTTCTTTTCCAGGGCGTTGTAGAAGTCCTTGTACCAGTGGTTGATCCACACGGAGATCGCCACGCTGAACAGCGACAGACCGATCACCGCCGCCAGCAATAACCAGGCCTTGCCCTTCTCTTCGCTGCGCCAATAGGGCGTGATCATCGCCCAGGTTCGGCGAAAGAAGTGCCCACGCACCGCGTCGTTGACCGCGGAGTACTCAGCGTTCTGATTCATCGTTCACGCTCTGTAAGAAAATGTGACAGGTGTTTGAACCGATCATAGACGATCGGTTCAGGGCGCCGTGCGGCCTGACGCAGATTGTTCAGACTTTGTTCAGCGCGGTAAAGGACGCTTCTTTCGCCACGGACCGCGCGCATCAAGAAAGCTCGACCTACCGCGAGTGAAAGAAGAAGTGACATAGACAGAGGAACGTTGCCTACAGCCTTGCCACACAGGAAGCCCATCAACAACCGTTCCTGCCTGAGGCTCCCGTTATGCAAATTGCCCCCCATCAACACGTCAACCTTTACCCTGTGTCATCAGCCCCCACGTCGCCGCAAGCTCGCCAAAAACGCTCGATTGATGCCAGCGCGCCTAAAGACCAGGAAGTCGTGCAGGAGGTCAAACCGACGCAGCAATCATCAGGAGGCGGTTACGAAGAAGTGAGCGTCAACCCTGATCCGGGTAAACGCATCGGGGTGGGTGAGAAAACGCCATCCCCGGTCGACCTGGGCGTCAACATCAACATCGACCCCATCACGCAAGACGTCAGCAACTCGCTCAATAGCGTCGAGCAGGAAGCTTCAAACTACTTCAAGAATCTATTCGCAAAGTTTATACAACGGTCCAAATTCCCTGAGGAGGAAAAAAGGTGGAACGTCGACCCCGATAACACATATCTGGTGACGTTCGAATACAACACCACCGGCGAAAAGCCCTACCCCGCGAAAATCATTCAGCGCCTCTCGTTGACCCAGGCGCTCATACAGAACGCCCAGGAGACGCCCTCGGGGCAAGGGTTTGCAGTGCCTTACTACGCCGGTGGCCCGGACGTCATCGTCAAACCCGATCTGGAAATACGCACACCTGGAACATTCGACTTTTCCAGCCGTTTTAATCCGGGTACGGAAAAGGCCGACATCACTCATACCTTCCAAGGTATTTATAAAGAGTCCCCAGGAGAGCCTGCAACAGCCTACAACGCTGGCAACGAAAGTGGGATCAGGCCGGCAGAACTCAGGCAACTGATCAAGACGGCTGACTATCAAAAGCCTTACAAAGAGTATCTGGATGACTTCTGGAGCCGCCACCAGGAGAAATACCCTGTGCTGGCCAAAGCCTCGCTCGTCAAATCTGCCATGGCCCAACACCAGGAAGGTAGCCTGACCACACAAGGTCGCGAGCTGATCATGCGGGCTGCGGGCTTGTCAGGTCATCAAGAGTCATGGCCAGACGTCAAGTTCGAGGACTTGCAAAAGAACCCGCCCAAGGATCCCAACATTGAACTGGGCCTGTTGAAAGTCGGCAGCTATCAATCCACCGACCTGATGTACATCACGGACACCAAGAGCACACCGGCGCTGACCCTGCTATACATCCCCGGGAACTCCTCGCCGCTGCACAGCTTCAACAGCCAGGCCGAGATGAAGACCTGGCTGGCAGAGCAAATGGCCGCCCCGACCAAACGTGATGCCATGGCGTTGCACTTTGCCTTGAAAGACAAACCCAACGGGTTGGCCAGGGCCGGTGTCGACGAAACCCTGGCAGGGCTCGGCACCTGGCCGCAAAAGCGTGAAACCCCGGGCGGATTGTTCAATTACGATCACCGGGCCTTCAGCGGCTTTTGGGATCCACAAACGTACATCACTACAGAGCCCAGTAGCCTGCCGCTTGATGAAATGACGAAACGCCAGAAAAATCGCTCCTATGCCGATGCGGATGTCCAGATCACCAGTAATGCCGATGTAACCAAAAAGGCCATTTTGTCGGGCCTGGAAAAAACCAAAAAATTTGCGCTGTTTTTAACGCCGCTGGCATTGGTGATGCCTGAAGTAGGGCTGGCGCTGGATGCTTTTTATCTGGCAGACGGCGTCACCACCACCGTCGTTGGTATTGACGACAAGGCGCACGGTAAACCCCAAGGCACCGAGCGGATCGTGTTTGGTGTTTTCAATGCCGCAACCGTCGTGCTTCCCCATATCGCGAGAGCAGGCAAGGCAACAGAAGGCGCGGCGGGCAAAGTCGAGTACGAAACCATAACGCCCAACGATAACCCTGCGCCGAACAGCCCCGAAACGGCGCAGATACACACGCCGGACGTGGAGCCCATCCGGCCGAGCTCCGCTCGCCCCCTGCCCGACTTCAGCGCTCACGCCCTGCCCGAAAATCTCCTTGAAGGTCGCACATTGAGAGGAGATGGTACGTATCAGGTTGGGGAGCAGTTCTACGTCCGTTACACCGACGGCACGGGCGTCAGCCGAGTGTTTGAGATCAGCCGAAATTACAAAATCGAGAATGGGTATGTTCGGGTCATCGACCCCGTCACCCAGAAAACCGTGATGTTCCTGGAATCTGCGGGTCACGGTGAATGGCGCTTGAACACAATGAAAGGCGGCGGCAAGAAATTCATCAAGCCTGCACAGCAAAAAGGGCCGCTCGCCAAAGAGAACGCGGTGCCAGGCATTTCAGCGAACGCGCCATTGGCCAATCATCAGGATTGGCAATCCCTATTGGATTCGGGCACGTACAACGGACAGCCGGTATACATTCACTACACCGACAAGGCCGGCGCGGAAGCGATCGCCCAGGGACAAAGCATTACAGATTCGACGCGAGGAGCAACGCGCGCAGGCTCAAAAGGGGGCATATACGTCAACCCTCCAGGTCAGCAATTCAACAGCGAAAACGTCGAAGACCTGTTGTTTCTAGGTAACGAGCGCTACGTGGGCAGGGGTGACTACATGGTGATATTCAGCACTGATCAGGCACCCGAGGAGCTCGGTGCCATCACCGCCGGCAGCCCGTTCGTCGAGCTGAGGATGCCCAAGGAAATCAAGCTGAAACCGTCGAACTTTCTGTATTTGGGACCGAACAAATTCCCCAACTACTTCGATTGAGGGCGCCTGGAAATAGCCGGGTAGCCCAGCTATTTCACGTTACCTGTTCAGCGCCGTACCGGACGCTTCTGCAGCTTGCGCTGCAAGGTACGGCGATGCATGCCCAGGGCGCGGGCCGTAGCGGAGATGTTGCCTTCGTGCTCGGTCAACACGCGCTGGATGTGTTCCCACTGCAGGCGGTCCACCGACATCGGGTTTTCCGGCACCAGGGTGTCGAGGTCGGCGTGCTCGGAGAGCAACGCGGCCAGCACGTCATCGGCGTCGGCCGGTTTGCACAGGTAGTTGCAGGCGCCGCGCTTGATCGCCTCGACGGCCGTGGCAATGCTGGAATAGCCGGTGAGGATCACCACGCGCATTTCCGGGTCGAGTTCCAGCAGCTTGGGCAGCAGCACCAGGCCGGAATCGCCGTCCATCTTCAGGTCAAGCGCGGCGTAGTCCGGCAGATCGGCCTGGGCAATGGTCAGGCCTTCTTCGGCGGAACCTGCGGTGCTGACGCGAAAACCGCGACGGCTCATGGCGCGCGCCATCACGCGGGTAAAGGTGGCGTCGTCATCTACCAGCAGCAGGTGCGGCAGTTCTTCGCCTTCGACTTGGATCTCGTCACTCATCGATATCTCCTCGTGCGACACGGGGCAGGCGCAGCTCGGTGAGCGTGCCGCCTTCCTCATGACTATAGAGCTTCACTGAGCCGCCCGCGCGGGTCACGCTGGCCTTGCTCAAGAACAGGCCCAGGCCGAAGCCTTTGCCCTTGGTGGTAAAGAAGGGTTTGCCGATCTGCTCGGCAATGGCCAGCGGCACACCCGCGCCGTGGTCACGAATGCTGATGGTGACGTTTTCCGCGTCCCAGTCCAGCTGTACACCTAACCCTTCGGGGCAGGCGTCGGCAGCGTTGTTCAACAGGTTGAGCAATGCCTGGGTCAGGTCGGGCGGCGGCGCCATGCGCGGCACAGTGCCCTGCCCTAATAGATGAAAACGATAACTGGCTTCGGGGCGCATCAGGTGCCAGCGGTTCAGGGCTTCGTCGAGCCACTGGGTTACGTCTTGCATCTCCACCGCCAGGCGACGATTGGCTTCGGCGGCGCGCACCAGTTGCTGCAAGGTCTGCTTGCACTGCTTGACCTGCTCGCGCAACACGCCGAGGTCCTCTTGCAGCACAGGGTCGTGATGGTCCTGGGTCATTTCGTTGAGCAACACGCTCATGGTCGCCAGCGGCGTGCCCAGCTCATGGGCGGCACCGGCAGCCTGGGTAGCGACAGCCAGCAGTTGCTGGTCGCGCAGGCCTTCTTCACGGCGGATGGCGCGCAATTCTTCCTGGCGGCGCAGCTCTTCAGCCATGCGCGCGGCGAAGAAGGTGATGACCGCGGCAGACAGGGCAAAGCTCAGCCACATCCCGTAGATCTGCAGGTTTTCCCGGGCGATCGGGAAGGTTTGCAGTGGATAGAAGCGTGCCAGCAACAGGGTGTACAGGGTCAGGGCGATGCCCGACAGCACCACCGAATAGCGCCATGGCAAGGTCACGGCGGCGATGGTCAGCGGCACCAGGTAATAGGACACGAACGGGTTGGTGGAGCCACCGGAGAAATACAGCAACACACTGTGGATAAACAGGTCGCAGGCCAATTGCAGGGCGTATTCCAACTCGGTGACTGGCCAGGTGGTGCGCAACCGGATCGCGGTGAACACACAGAGCACGATGGAGAAACCCAGGGTCACGCCCAGTTGCAGCCAGGGCAGCGGCAGCAGGTCGAACCAATAGGCGAGCCCGACGGAACCGGCCTGTGCGGCCAGCACCAGGGTGCGGATGAACGTCAGGCGCCAGAGGTTCTGGCGGGTGGCGGAAGTCAGTTTTACGGCGGCGAGCATGAGCTCTCCCGGTGAGCGCTGCAGGCGGATCGGCAGGAGTATAAACGAAGCAGGCGCCCTGCCACGGCCTGTGTGGCTCTTTGACGCAGGCGAGGCAAATGACCGTTCGTCGGCACCGCCACAACTTGTAGGTAATGTGTAAACCCGAAGAACCCGATGCCACCGTCTACAGTCATACCGAACACGCACAACCCCCAAGGAGCTTCCATGTCTCGTTTCACTCGCAGTGCAGCCGTCATCACCCTCGGCGTCGCCACGCTTGCCAGCCTCCCTGCCCTGGCCGCCGAAGGCCTGAACTACAACCAGATTTCCCTGCGCGCCGAGGTCAGCCAGGAGGTTGCCCGCGACAAGATGATCGTGACCCTCTACACCGAATCCCAGAACAGCGACCCGGCCAAGCTCGCCGCTGAAATCACCAGCACCATGAACAAGGCCCTCGGTGAAGCCCGCGAAGTCAAAGGCGTGACCCTGCGCCAGGGCAGTCGCAACAGCTACCCGATCTACGACAACAAGAATCAGAAGATCACCGGCTGGCGCGAGCGTGCCGAACTGCGCCTGGAAAGCGCGGACTTCCCGGCACTGTCCAAGCTCACCGGCGAGCTGCTGAACACCCTAAAAATGGAAAACATGGACTTCGCCATCGCCGACGCCACGCGCAAGGCCAGCGAAGATGCCCTGCTCAAGGACGCCGTCGCCGCCTTCAAGGCCCGCGCGCAACTGGCCACCGACGCGCTCGGCGGCAAGGGCTACAAGATCGTCAACCTGAACTTCAACACCAATGGTTACCCGATGCCCTATGCGCGCAATGGCGGGATGATGATGAAAGCCGCCATGGCCGATTCGGCGCCGACGCCTGAAGTGGAGGCTGGTACCAGCCAGGTCAGCATGAGCGCTGATGGCGTGATTGAAGTCTTGCAATAACCCGCATGTTCGACGGTGAAAAAGGCGCAGCCCGCGTAGGGTAGCGCCTTTTTTTGAGCAGCATTTCGACCTAATCACGTAATACTTGGCAGCATATGGGATGGAATCAACCATCCGGTTTTCGCGACACACACAACGGCGCAGCCACAGGGAGTGCTGCATAGACGTTGTTTATTTCACGAGAACCAGTTTTATGCTTATCCCTCCCCACTACACAGCGGTCATCCCACCGCACGCTCCCGACGGGTTACCCCATCAACCGGCTACGGTAACGGCGCCAACAAACGGGGCCGGCCCCGGTTCATCTCCCCATGAGACAGCCCTGCTCAACGCCTACCTAAAAGCGGTGCAAAACAAAGCACAGAGCAACACGCCCGGACTGATCACCGTTCCTGCACAGAGTGCGCTTGGGCAATGGCTGGATCTGTATCGGGCCCAAGTGGAACATCCGGTGGTTCAAAGCTGGTTGCGCGATCAAAAGATCGGGCCATTCACCACGCTTTCTATCGACCCGTTCAACGGCACGCTGTCGGTCGAGGAAGACGGAAAAACCAGAACCTTTACCCTCTCGGACACGTCGGGCTGGGGTCAGGTGTCAGGCCCACTGCTGGCCGCTGCAAAAGTGATTGCGCCCGAAAACAGAGGCCCTTTGCGCGTGAAGCTCGAAGAGGGTTTAACTCGGGTCAGCGCGAAGGTAGTTGCCAACTTCCAGGGTATACCGCTGCCTAAAAACCAATCCGAGGCCAATGAGCAAATCAGGCATCTGCAGTTGCAGAACGCCTTCGATCCCATTTCACCCAATGACCACGCGCGCCCGGCCGGTAGCCGCTCGACTCACGCACTGGCTGTGCAAAGACAAGAGGCCGCCAAGTTCTACATCGGCGCCCCCCAGACCCTGGAATACAAGCGCCTGGCAGTCAATGTTGCCACCCAACTGCCCAAAACCCGCGAAGAAGCCAAGAAATGGGCGGAAAAGCTAATTTTCCAACTGACTGGCAAGCACGTCGATGCGGACACGATCTATCTGAACCGTTTCAAGACCGCCAACACGCCCCTGAGCGAAAGCACGGCCACGGTGACCGGCTGGGAGCACCCCGGTGAAGAGCCTTACTCTTCGCTGCGCCTGCCCGATGCCCTGCTGAAAAACTTTAACGAGCACGACGGAGTGCCGGGCAACCTCGACCTGGACGCCGGTTTATACCTGGATGGCCCCGGTCAAAGCACGAAAGGGGGGTACGGTGCTCACAACCAGTTCCCTCTGGCGCCATCTGCCCTCATGCACGCGAGCTGGAAAACCGACTTCCAGGCAGAGATGACCCAGAAAATCGATCATTTCTGGAGCACTCAATCCGAGAATTACGAAGTCGCAATCAAGGGCGAATTCGTTTACCAGGCCCGCAAGCAACTCAAGGCCAACGAAGCCAGGTCGCCCGCCGAACGAGCCCTGCAAGCTCCCGAGCATAAATTCACCCGCGAAGACTACCGCCTGGTGATGGGCGCCGCGTCCAATCTGCCACTCGATGAGCATGCGCCGCTCACTATCGAGCAACTCAAGGCCAGCAATCCCGACAAAGGCACCGCCCAGGCACATGCCTTCAACATCCATGGTTTCACCTCCAGCGACATAGTGCGATTCAGCGCTGCTGACGGCCGCCAAGTACTGTCCATGCCCGGCGCCGAGCCCGCTTTTTTGAGGTTTGACTCCCTGGAAAAACTGAATCAATGGGTCGTGGACCAAACCAAAGACCCCAAGAAGCGCGAAGACTTGCTCTCCCACTTCCCGCTGATTTATCGCCAGGACCATGAGGCCAGCTTTGGCGCGCGCGCGGCCAAAGTGCTCATGCCCATCCTGTGGTTTACCCACGTTGGTGAGAAAACCGAGGGCCTGAGTACGCTGTTCGACAAAATGTCTACCGGAAAGCTGAAGGATCCGGCGATCAACGACAGCCACTCGAAAATCGAAGGCGACGTGTTCCACACCGTCACGACCAGCACCAAAGAGCGTATGAAAAGCGACGCCGACACGGTGATCAAGTCCAACAGCGAGGTGATCAGGGACACCTGGCTGAACGACATTACTGTGGCGGCGGGCCTGCTGGCCAAACTTGCGCCCATCGCTGCGCCGGTAGCGGCTGTAGCCGTCGTCACCGGGTTGACCGAGTTTGTACTGGGCGCGGAAAAAGCATCGTCCGGCGACACCGAGGCCGAACGCAAGGACGGAGCATCCAAAGCATTTGATGGTCTGCTGAACACGCTGTTCTCGGTTGGGGCCAGCGCACGCGTGGAGGACCCTTTTGAATTACCGGAGGAGAACCCGGGCGCCCCTGCCCCAGGCGAATCGCCTCAAATAGACACTGCGCAGACAAGAGGCCCCAAGGCGCTTCCCGAGGTAAACCGGTTACAGCCCAGCCAGGCGGGCAACATCAGCGAATACGCGGTGCCCGACGGCGAAAGTCTCATTGAAAACGGCACACGCAATGGCAAAGGCATCTATCAAGTCAAAGATGATGTATCAGGAAAGGACCATTGGTTTATTCGCTATACCGATACCACCGGCGTTCGCCAGGTATTCGAGATCAAAGGCGACTTCAAGCTGAGCAATGATTATGTGCAGATCATCAACCGTGATACGGGTAAGCCGGTGATGACCGTACATGCCACGGCCAATGGCGAGTGGGCGCGCGGTCTCGGACCGGGCGGAAAATGGCCATGGTCGCGCCCCTCGACATCGCCTGGAGAAACTGCCAAACCAGCGCCAAAAATTTCCGACGCATTTGTTGATTTGGAAGGCAAAAAAATCGACGGCGCTGACCAACTCGATGAGTTCCTGTCCGTGGACGACCGCGCCAGCTACGAGTACTCCATACGCAATATCGAAGAGAACGGCGTCATAAAGACCAAGCTCGGTATTTCATGGGACTTGGCAGAGGACAACTTCGAAGTCGGCCTGACAGAAGCTGCCGGCCCCTCGGACTTCAGCTCGAGCCAATACTCGGAACAATTCACCAAGGACCTGTCCCGCTTCAATTATTCCGTTGTTGTGAAGGACGGCGCGAATGAAACGCGCACCGTACTCAAGAGCACCGCCGAAGATGGCCTGAAAAAAACAGAGGAAAGACTTCGCCAGTTTGAAGCACTGGTTCCTGATCCAATGCTGCGGGCACGTATTTCCGAAGTGGCTCACCAAGGCTCTCTGGCGCCGGCCTCGAACTACCTGAACCAGGACTCAAGCGGGTTGAAGGACGGATTCTACCTGGGCGGCAAAGACACAGAGATCACCATCGAATACGACACCCAGACGAAGCGCGCCAAGGTTCATTTTGTGAGCACGAACACTATCAGCCAACCAGACGCTGAGCGTTACAAAATCCCGGGAGTTGAGATCACCACCAAACGGACCTTCACCATCACCGAAAGCAACGAGATCTACGACGTCGACAATACTTACGTAATCGATAAACACGCGCCGTCCAACATTGAACTCACACTCGTGGTGAAATGATCATTTAAACATCCCCCTGAACGGCGGTACCCTCGGTTCCGCCGTTTTCGTTTGGGCGGCTTTTATATGCCTGCCACTTCAGGGGTCTCCATGGAAAGAATCGCCTTCAAACCGCTCCTCCTGGCTGCAGGCCTGCTGGCTTTTATGCCGATGGCTCACGCGGCCACTACCCTGGTTTATTGTTCCGAAGCCAGCCCTGCCGGTTTCGACCCCAGCCAGTACACCAGCGGCACCGATTTTGATGCGTCCGCCGAAACCGTGTTCAACCGCCTGACTCAGTTCAAGCGCGGCGGTACCGAAGTCGAACCTGGCCTGGCGACGAGCTGGGACATTTCCAAAGACGGCCTGACCTACACCTTCCACCTGCGCGATGGCGTCAAGTTCCACACCACCGATTTCTTCACCCCTACCCGCGACTTCAACGCGGATGATGTGTTGTTTACCTTCAACCGCCTGCTGGACGCCGAGAGTCCGTTCCGCAAGGCGTACCCGTCCGAGTCGCCGTACTTCACCGACATGGGCTTGAACACCACGATCAAGAACGTCGAAAAACTCGACGACCACACCGTGCGTTTCAACCTGAACAACGTCGATGCGTCGTTCGTGCAGAACCTGGCCATGAGTTTCGCCTCGGTGCAGTCGGCCGAGTACGCAGCGCAGCTATTAAAGGAAGGCAAGGCCGAAGACATCAACCAGAAACCCGTCGGCACCGGGCCGTTCGTGTTCAAGCGTTACCAGAAAGACTCGCAGATTCGCTACGCGGCCAATAAACAGTATTGGAAGCCCGAGGACGTGAAGCTCGACAACCTGGTGTTCGCCATCACCCCGGACGCCGCCGCACGCCTGCAGAAACTCAAGGCCGGCGAATGCCAGGTCAGTGGCTACCCGCGTCCCTCCGACATTGAAGTGATGAAACAGGACCCGAACCTGCGCGTGCTGCAACAGGCCGGTTTCAACCTGGGCTTCCTCGCCTACAACGTGACCCATCCACCACTGGACCAACTCAAGGTCCGCCAGGCCCTGGACATGGCGATCGACAAGCCGGCGATCATCAAGGCCGTGTACCAGAGTGCCGGACAATTGGCGCAGAACGCCCTGCCTCCGGCGCAGTGGTCTTATGACCTCACCATCAAGGACGCGCCCTACGACCCGACCAAGGCGCGGGCGCTACTAAAAGAAGCAGGGGTTGCACCGGGTACCACCATCAACCTCTGGGCGATGACCGTACAACGCGCCTCCAATCCGAACGCGCGGATGTCGGCACAAATGATCCAGCAGGATTGGGAGAAGGTCGGGATCAAAGCCAACATCGTCAGCTATGAGTGGGGCGAATACATCAAGCGCGCCAAAAATGGCGAGCACGATGCAATGATTTATGGCTGGACCGGTGACAATGGCGACCCCGATAACTGGCTCGGCGTGCTCTACAGTTGTGCCGCGGTCAAGGGCAGCAACTACGCCAAATGGTGTAACCCGGCCTACGACAAACTGGTGCAGCAGGCCAAGGTCAGCAACGACCGCGACCAGCGCATTAAGTGGTATCAACAGGCGCAAAAAATCCTTAAGGAACAAGTACCTATAACGCCTATTGCAAACTCGACGGTTTTCCAGCCACTTCGCAAGGAAGTGCGCGACTTCAAGATCAGCCCGTTTGGCCTGACGCCCTTCTACGGCGTGAGTCTAGATAAGTAACAGCAACGCCCCAACCGAGTGCGCTAGACGCCTCGGTTGGTCTTTTTTGGTGCGCCTCGTGCACCGAAAAAAACCTCTATATATATGCATTTATGTACAAACTTTCATAAATGCGACATTCCTGTACGTTCGTACCACACTTTCATCCCTGCAAGGGTTCAGCATCTTGCATTGGGTATGGCCCCTGCATAAGTATCCGCAGGTCGACTCACGAGGTCGCCCTCACTACCAAAAATGACAACAAATCATGAGGCCAACATGCTTAAACACGCAGTCCTTCCGCTTTTAGTTAGCGCTGGCCTTATGGCCGCAGCTCCTTTTGCCCACGCGGCGACTAACCTGGTGTTCTGCTCCGAAGGGAGCCCGGCCGGTTTTGACCCAGGCCAGTACACCACCGGAACAGACTTCGATGCCTCGGCCGAAACCGTGTTCAACCGCCTGAGCCAGTTCGAACGTGGCGGCACCGCCGTGATTCCTGGCCTGGCCACCAGTTGGGATGTTTCCCCGGATGGCCTGACGTATACCTTCCACCTTCGTGAAGGCGTCAAGTTCCACACCACCCCGTATTTCAAGCCGACTCGTGAATTCAATGCCGATGACGTGCTCTTCACGTTCAACCGCATGATCAACAAGGACGACCCGTTCCGCAAAGCCTACCCCACCGAGTTCCCGTACTTCTCCGACATGGAGATGGACAAGAACATCAAAAACATCGAGAAAGTCGATGACCACACCGTCAAGTTCACCCTTGGCACCGTGGACGCCGCTTTCATCCAGAACCTGGCAATGAGCTTCGCCTCCATCCAGTCGGCCGAATACGCCGCCCAGCTGTTGAAGGAAGGCAAGGCCTCGGACATCAACCAGAAGCCAATCGGCACTGGCCCGTTCGTGTTCAAGAGCTACCAGAAAGACTCCAACATCCGTTTCACCGGCAACAAGGATTACTGGAAGCCTGAAGACGTCAAGGTCGACAACCTGATCTTCTCGATCTCCACGGACGCCTCGGTGCGTATCCAGAAGCTGAAGAAAAACGAGTGCCAGATCACAGCCTATCCTCGTCCGGCGGACATCAAGCCCCTGGAAGCGGACAAGGACATGAAGATGCCGCACCAAGCGGGCTTCAACCTGGGTTACATCGCCTACAACGTGATGCCTGTGCTCAAGGGCCAGACCACGCCAAACCCATTGGCTGACCTGCGTGTTCGCGAAGCCTTGGACATGTCGGTGAACAAGCAGCAGATCATCGACTCCGTGTACCAGGGCGCAGGCCAACTGGCGGTCAACGCCATGCCGCCGACCCAATGGTCCTACGACACCACCATCAAGGATGCCAAGTACGACCCGGCCAAGGCGCGGGAACTGCTCAAGGAAGCGGGCATCAAGGAAGGCACCGAGATCACCCTGTGGGCGATGCCGGTTCAGCGTCCGTACAACCCGAACGCCAAGCTGATGGCTGAGATGCTGCAGAGCGACTGGAAACAGATCGGCCTGAAGGTCAACATCGTGAGCTACGAGTGGGGCGAGTACATCAAGCGTTCCAAAGGTGGCGAGAACCAGGCCATGATCATTGGCTGGAGCGGTGACAATGGTGACCCGGACAACTGGTTGGGCACCCTCTTCGCCTCTTCGGCGTTGAACGGTAACAACTTCTCCAAGTTCACCAACAAGCAATACGACGACCTGATCAGCCAGGCCAAGTCGACCACGGACGTCGCCAAGCGCACTGAACTGTACAAACAGGCGCAGCAACTCCTCAAGAAAGAACTGCCTTACACACCTATCGCGCACTCGACGGTGTATCAACCCATGCGCAACACCGTGCAGGACTTCAAGATCAGCCCGTTTGGCTTGAATTCCTTCTACGGCGTTAGCGTCAGCGGCAAGTAAGGATTAATAGCGGCGACGTTTCATAACGTCGCCGTTATTGCATCCGCCTAGACCGTAGGAAATAGACCACGCTCGCAACCATTGCCGTCCTACAGCAATGAACTGCGATCTGCGGCTCCGTTACCTACAAGGTCAGTCAGATTTGATGCATTTACTGCACGGTCCACGGCCCATAACGTCGCAGGACAGCAGAGGCTTCAGTCTGAGAAAGGCACTTGCTGTGTGTGGGATCAGTGATGTCCCCCAGGCTGTACGCCTGGGTGATTGCTCGCTGATGACAAATACAACTAGGGATCGGGATCGTCATGCGCCATACCACCGTTCTATCTGCACTGTTTGCCACCAGCTTGCTGGCTGTGGCCACCACCGGCTACGCCGCCGAGAAAAAGAGCCTGGTGTTCTGCTCCGAAGGCAGCCCCGCAGGCTTTGATACTGCGCAGTACACCACCGCCACCGACAACGATGCGGCCGAACCGCTGTACAACCGCCTGGTTGAATTTGAAAAGGGCGCAACCAACGTGGTGCCCGCGCTAGCGACCAAGTGGGATATTTCGCCAGACGGCCTGACCTACACCTTTCACCTGCGCGAAGGGGTGAAATTCCACAGCAACAAGGAATTCAAGCCGACGCGCGACTTCAATGCCGACGACGTGCTGTTCACCTTCAACCGCATGCTTGACCCCGAGCATCCGTTTCGCAAGGCCTACCCCACCGAGTTTCCTTACTTCAACGGGATGAGCCTGAACAAGAACATTGCCAAGGTCGAGAAAACCGGCCCGCACACCGTGGTGATGACCCTGAACTCGGTGGACGCCGCGTTCGTGCAAAACATCGCCATGAGCTTCGCCGCGATCCTCTCGGCCGAGTACGCCGAGCAGTTGCTCAAGAGCGGCAAGCCCAGCGACATTAACCAGAAGCCGATCGGCACAGGCCCGTATGTCTTCCAGCGTTACCAGAAAGACTCGCAGATCCGCTACGTCGCCAACAAACAGTACTGGGACCCGAGCAAGGTGCAGCTGGACCAGTTGATTTTCGCGATTAACACCGACGCCTCGGTACGCGTGCAGAAGCTCAAGGCCAATGAGTGCCAGGTGACCCTGCACCCACGCCCGGCCGACGTCGACGCCCTCAAGGCCGACCCGAACCTGCAACTGCTGACCAAGCCCGGCTTCAACCTCGGGTACATCGCCTACAACGTGCGCCACAAGCCGTTCGACCAACTCGAAGTGCGCCAGGCGCTGGACATGGCGGTGAACAAGCAGAGCATCCTGAACGCCGTGTACCAGGGCGCTGGCCAACTGGCGGTCAACGCCATGCCGCCGACGCAGTGGTCCTACGACGACACCATCAAGGACGCCGCCTACAACCCGGAAAAAGCCAAGGAACTGCTCAAGGCCGCCGGCGTGAAGGAAGGCACCGAGATCACTCTGTGGGCGATGCCGGTGCAACGGCCGTACAACCCCAACGCCAAGCTGATGGCTGAAATGCTGCAGAACGATTGGGCCAAGATCGGCCTGAAAGTGAAGATCGTTAGCTACGAATGGGGCGAGTACATCAAGCGCACCAAGAACGGTGAGCACGATATCAGCCTGATCGGCTGGACCGGTGACAACGGTGACCCGGACAACTGGCTGGGCACCCTCTACAGCTGCGACGCCATCGGCGGGAACAACTACTCCATGTGGTGTGACCCGGCGTACGACAAGCTGGTCAAGCAAGCCAAGGTCGTGACCGACCGCGAACAAAGGACTGTTCTGTACAAACAGGCGCAGCAACTGCTCAAGCAGCAGGTGCCCATCACGCCAGTCGCCCACTCGACGGTCAACCAGCCGTTAAGCGCCAAAGTCGAAGGCTTCAAAGTGAGCCCCTTCGGCCGCAACGTGTTCTCGGGCGTCAGTATCAACCCATAAGAAAATAACCGGATTGCGCAGAGCGAAGTCTGCTCTGCTGCAAACGTGCAGCCTTTTGTTGGGAAATTTCCTACGGCAAACGTTTGCAAAGGCTTGAACGAGTTACACACCCAATAGCCGGTTCACCTAAAAAGACTGGCATTAAAAAAGAGAACCAAAGGAGCTTCACCCATGAAACTGAGCAGCACCGCGCTTCTGGCCTTGGCCATCAGCAGCATCACGGCCACCGCCTACGCTGAAACCCAGAGCCAGGACTTCGTTCCAACCACACTGGCCGGCACCAGCGCCCAAAGCGAGGCCAAAGGCTTTATCGACGGTCAAAGCCTGGGCGGTACAACGCGTAACTGGTACTCGACCGAGAAGAAATTCCGTGGTCAGCGCTTCTCGTACGAGAAGCACGGTCAAACGCGCACCGACGCGAACCGTACCAACTGGGTACAAGGCACCATCCTCAACTACTCCTCGGGCTTCACCCAAGGCACCGTGGGCGTAGCCACTGAAGTGGCGGCCTACAACGCCGTGGTCCTGGACCGCAGCAAGCGCGACATCAAGGGCGGTTCCAACCGTACCCTCGCTGACTCCGACGGTGACGCAGTAGGCCAATGGAGCAAACTGGGCCTGGCCAACGTCAAGTTCCGCGTGTCGAACACCACCTTGACCGCCGGTCGCCAGAACTTCAGCAGCGGTATCGTCGACACCATCGGCAACCGTGCATTGCCTTCGAGCTTCGAAGGTGTGAGCTTCAACAGCGAAGAGTTCAGCAACCTGTCTTTCCAGGGCGGCGTCTTTGACCGCGTATCCCCGCGGACTGAGCAGAGCCTTTCGAAGTTCCGCACCGAATACGGCAATGGCAAGCAGGAAACCGACAAGGTCAGCACCCTGGGCGTCAACTACCAGCCACTCAAGAGTCTGAAGACCAGCCTGTTCGCCGCCAACGTGAAAGACTTCTGGAACCAGTACTACTTCGGCGCTACCCACGAACTGGGTGACAGCCAGGTACTGAGCCTGACCACCGGCCTGAACTACTACAAAACCGTCGACGAAGGCAAAAAGTTGATGGGCAAGATCGACAACGACACCTACTCGCTGTCGCTCGGCCTGACCCACCAGGCTCACAGCCTGACCTTCTCGTACCAGGAAGTGAACGGTAACGAGTACTTCGACTACCTGCACGAAACCAACGGTATCTACCTGGCCAACTCCCTGACTTCCGACTTTAACGGTCCGAACGAGAAGTCCTTCCAGGTTGCCTACGGCATCAACATGGCCGAATACGGCGTGCCAGGCCTGAAGTTCAACATCTACTCGGCCCGCGGTTGGGGCATCGACGGTACTCACTACACCGGCGACGGCGGCGTGAAAGGCTTCGCTTACAACGGCATCCAGTCCCAGAACGGTGAACACCACCAGGAATACGGCGTGGGTTCTTCCTACGCAATCCAGAGCGGCCCTCTGAAAGCCACCACCATCCGTGGCACCTACGTGACTCACCGTGCCAGCGAAAACCAGGCTGACGGCAACATCCGTGAGTTCCGTCTGGTCACCACCATTCCGTTCAACATTCTTTAATTAGCGCCAGGTAGACGGCCGGCTCAGGACGAGCCTGCCGTCTACGCTTGTCTGGTTCAATCGATTGCAGAGGGCTCTGAATGAAAATGCTCCCACTCCAAGCCGCCATGGCCGCCGCGCTGCTGAGCGTTGCGATCGGCGTTTCGGCCAAACCACTGGTGGTCTGCACCGAAGCCAGCCCGGAAGGTTTCGACCCGGTCCTGTACACCACGGCCGTCACCGCTGACGCCGCCGCTGAAACCATGTTCAACCGCCTGGTGGACTTCAAGCCCGGCACCACCGAAGTGATCCCCGCACTGGCCAAGGCCCTGCCGGAGATCAGCGCCGATGGCCTGACCTACACCTTTCACCTGCGTGACGACATCAAGTTCCACACCACCGACTACTTCAAACCCACGCGCAACCTGAATGCCGACGACGTGCTCTGGAGCTTCCAGCGCCAGCTGGACCCGAATCACCCGTGGCACAAAAAGTCCAGCGTGGGCTACCCGTACTTTGAAAGCATGGGCTTCAAGGAACTGCTCAAGAGCGTAGAGAAGACCGACGATCACACCGTGGTCTTCACCCTGACCCGTCCTGAAGCACCGTTTTTGGCCGACCTGGCCATGGCGTTTTCCTCGATCCACTCCGCCGAATACGCCGACCAGTTGCTCAAGTCCGGCAAGACCGACGACCTGAATGCCAAGCCGATCGGCACCGGCCCGTTCATCTTCACCCGCTACGCCAAGGACGCCCAGGTACGCTTCAAGGCCAACCCGGATTACTTCCGTGGCAAGCCGCCTGCCGATCCGCTGATCCTGGCGATCACCACCGACAACAACGTTCGCCTGCAGAAGCTCAAGGCCAACGAGTGCCAGATCGCGCTGTACCCCAAGCCCGATGACGTGCCGAGCGTCAAGGCCGACCCGAACCTGAAGGTCGACGAACTGGCGGCGATGACCACCAGCTACACCGCGCTGAACACCACCCATAAGTACATGAGCGACGCACGGGTGCGCCACGCGATCAACATCGCCTTCGACAAGGCCGGCTACACCGAAGCCCTGTACGGCAAAGGCAATGCCGTGGTCGGCACCGGCCCTTACCCGCCGACGCTACTGGGCTTCAACGACAAGCTGAAGAACCCGCCACGTGACCTGGACAAGGCCCGCGCCCTGCTCAAGGAAGCCGGTGTACCGGAAGGCACTGAGTTCACCCTGTTCACCCGCAACGGTGGCGGCCCGACCAACCCCAACCCGATGCTCGGCGCCCAGCGCATGCAGGCGGACCTGGCGCAGATCGGCCTGAAAGTGAATATCAAAGTCATGGAATGGGGCGAAATGCTCAAGCGTGCTAAAAACGGTGAGCACGACATGGTTTCGGCCGGCTGGGCCGGGGATAACGGGGACCCGGATAACTTCCTCACCCCGAACCTGAGTTGCGATGCTGCCAAAAACGGCGAAAACTACGCCCGCTGGTGTAACAAAGAGTTTCAAGACTTGATCGACAAGGCGCGCGCCATCGCTGAACCTGGCCAGCGCGCTGAACTCTATCAACAAGCCCAGGACGTTTTCGAGAAAGACCAACCCTGGATTCCAATGGCGTATCCGAAGATGTTCACCGCCATGCGCAAAAACGTCGAGGGTTATACCCAAAGCCCTCTGACCACAAATAACTTCGCCACCACCCAGGTGAAGTAAATAAGAGACGCTCGGCACCGTCGACACTGGCGGTGCCGGACCTGCCTAACCGGCTGATTGAGGTACACAACAAGATGTTTAGTTTTATTGCCCGCCGATTGGGGTTATTGATCCCCACGTTCTTCGGCATCACGTTGCTCACGTTTGCGTTGATACGCATGATCCCTGGCGACCCCGTTGAAGTCATGATGGGCGAGCGGCGCGTCGACCCCGAGATGCACGCACAGGCAATGGAACGCCTTGGCCTTAACAAGCCGCTGTATGCGCAATACCTGGACTATGTCGGCAAGCTCGCCCAAGGCGACCTTGGCGAGTCCCTGCGCACCCGCACCAGCGTGTGGACCGAGTTCACCGCACTGTTTCCCGCGACCCTGGAACTGTCCATGGCCGCCCTGTTGTTCGCCGGCGTCCTGGGCCTGTTGGCCGGGGTGATCGCGGCACTCAAGCGAGGATCCCTGTTCGACCATGGGGTGATGGGCATCTCCCTGGCGGGATATTCGATGCCGATCTTCTGGTGGGGCCTGATCCTGATCATGTTCTTCTCGGTGAGCCTGGGCTGGACCCCGGTGTCCGGGCGGATCGACCTGCTCTACGACATCGAGCCGCGCACCGGCTTCATGCTGATCGACACCCTGCTGGCTGACGAGCCAGACGCGTTCTTCGACGCCCTGCACCACCTGATCCTGCCGGCCATCGTGCTCGGCACCATCCCGCTGGCCGTGATCGCGCGGATGACCCGTTCGTCGATGCTCGAAGTGCTGCGCGAAGACTACATCCGTACCGCCAAGGCCAAGGGCCTGTCGCCGGCGCGCGTGGTATTCGTGCACGGCCTGCGTAACGCGCTGATCCCGGTGCTGACCGTGGTCGGCCTGCAAGTCGGCACCCTGCTGGCCGGCGCGGTCCTGACCGAAACCATCTTCTCGTGGCCCGGCATCGGCAAATGGCTGATCGAAGCCATTGGCGCGCGGGACTACCCGGTGGTGCAAAACGGCATTTTGCTGATCGCCTGCCTGGTGATCCTGGTGAACTTCGTGGTGGATATCCTCTACGGCTTCGCCAACCCACGCATCCGTCACCAGCGCTGAGATCATGACCATGACCACACCTACCCAAGCGTCGGCAGTCGATCAAAGCCTGCTGTACCCGTCCCCGTACAAAGAATTCTGGCAAGCCTTTTCCAAGAACAAAGGCGCGGTTGCCGGCCTGCTGTTCATGCTGCTGATCGTGTTCTGCGCGATTTTTGCCCCCTGGGTGACCCCGCATAACCCGAGCGAGCAATACCGCGACTTCCTGCTGACCCCACCGGCCTGGCTGGAAGGCGGGCAGATGCAATTTTTGCTGGGCACCGACGAGCTGGGCCGTGACTTGCTCTCGCGCCTGATCCAGGGCTCGCGCCTGTCGTTGCTGATCGGCTTGTCGTCGGTGGTGATGTCGCTGATCCCGGGCATCCTGCTGGGCCTGTTCGCCGGGTTCTTCCCGCGCTTGCTCGGCCCGACCATCATGCGTCTGATGGACATCATGCTGGCCCTGCCCTCGCTGCTGCTGGCCGTTGCCATTGTCGCGATCCTCGGCCCTGGCCTGATCAACACTGTGATTGCGATTGCCATCGTGTCCCTGCCGTCCTACGTCCGTCTGACCCGCGCCGCGGTGATGGGCGAACTGAACCGCGACTACGTGACGGCCGCCCGCCTCGCCGGCGCCGGCCTGCCACGCCTGATGTTCATCACCGTGCTGCCCAACTGCATGGCACCGCTGATCGTGCAGGCCACCTTGAGCTTCTCTTCGGCGATTCTCGATGCCGCCGCACTGGGCTTCCTGGGCCTTGGCGTACAACCGCCAACCCCTGAGTGGGGCACCATGCTGGCTTCGGCCCGTGACTACATCGAACGCGCCTGGTGGGTGGTGAGCCTGCCTGGTTTGACCATTTTGCTCAGCGTGCTGGCAATCAACTTGATGGGTGACGGTCTGCGCGACGCGCTGGACCCGAAACTCAAGAACGCCGCCTGAGGAGATTCCCATGTCACTGTTAGAAATCAAGAATCTCAACGTGCGCTTCGGCGACAAGACCGCCGTGCCGGTGGTCGATGGCCTGGACCTGTCGGTCGACAAAGGCGAAGTATTGGCGATCGTTGGCGAGTCGGGTTCGGGTAAATCCGTGACCATGATGGCGCTGATGGGCCTGATCGAGCACCCCGGCATCGTCACCGCCGACTCGCTGACCTTCGACGGCAAGGACATGCTCAAGCTGAGCAGCCGCCAGCGTCGTCAGATCGTCGGCAAGGACCTGGCCATGGTCTTCCAGGACCCGATGACCGCGCTGAACCCCAGCTACACCGTGGGTTTCCAGATTGAAGAAGTGCTGCGCCTGCACCTGAAAATGTCCGGCAAGCAAGCGCGCAAGCGTGCCATCGAACTGCTGGAGAAAGTGGAGATCCCGGGCGCTGCCAGCCGTATGGACGCCTACCCGCACCAACTGTCCGGCGGTATGAGCCAGCGCGTGGCCATCGCCATGGCAATTGCCGGCGAGCCCAAACTGCTGATCGCGGACGAACCGACCACCGCGTTGGACGTGACGATCCAGGCGCAGATCATGGAACTGCTGCTGGCTTTGCAAAAAGAACAGAACATGGGCCTGGTACTGATCACCCACGACCTCGCGGTGGTGGCTGAAACCGCCCAGCGTGTGTGTGTGATGTACGCCGGCCAAGCCGTGGAAGTCGGCCAGGTGCCGCAGTTGTTCGACATTCCGGCTCACCCGTACAGCGAAGCCCTGCTCAAGGCGATCCCCGAGCACAGCCTGGGCGCCACGCGCCTGGCCACGCTGCCAGGTATCGTTCCGGGTCGTTATGACCGCCCACAGGGTTGCCTGCTGTCGCCGCGCTGCCCGTATGTGCAGGACTCCTGCCGCGCCCAGCGCCCGGGCCTTGATCCAAAAACCAACAGCCTTGCGCGCTGCTTCTACCCCTTGAACCAGGAGGTGGCGTAATGGCCGTCGTTCTTACCGCCCGCGACCTGACCCGTCACTACGAAGTGTCCCGTGGCCTGTTCAAGGGCCATGCCACCGTGCGTGCCCTCAACGGGGTGTCGTTCGAGCTGGAAGCCGGCAAGACCCTCGCCGTGGTGGGCGAGTCGGGTTGCGGCAAGTCCACCCTGGCTCGTGCCCTCACGCTGATTGAAGAACCGTCGTCGGGCTCCTTGAAAATCGCCGGCCAGGAAGTGGCTGGCGCCGACAAGGCCCAGCGCAAGCAATTGCGCAAAGACGTGCAGATGGTGTTCCAGAGCCCGTACGCCTCATTGAACCCACGGCAGAAGGTCGGTGATCAGCTCGGCGAGCCGCTGTTGATCAACACCAACCTGTCCGCCGCTGAACGCCGCGAGAAAGTGCAGGCGATGATGAAGCAAGTGGGCCTGCGCCCCGAGCATTATCAGCGCTACCCGCACATGTTCTCCGGTGGCCAGCGCCAGCGCATCGCCCTGGCCCGCGCCATGATGCTGCAACCGAAAGTGCTGGTGGCGGATGAGCCGACCTCGGCACTCGACGTGTCGATCCAGGCCCAGGTGCTCAACCTGTTCATGGACCTGCAGCAGGAGTTCAACACCGCCTACGTGTTCATCTCCCACAACCTGGCGGTGGTGCAGCACGTTGCCGACGACGTGATGGTGATGTACCTCGGCCGCCCGGTGGAAGTGGGCCCCAAAGAAGACATCTACGCACGCCCGCTGCACCCGTACACCCAGGCGTTGCTGTCGGCCACCCCGACCATCCACCCTGACCCGAACAAGCCGAAGATCAAGATCGTCGGCGAGCTGCCTAACCCGCTGAACCCGCCGCCGGGCTGCGCCTTCCACAAGCGCTGCCCTTACGCGACAGCGCGTTGCAGCAGCGAAGAGCCGCAGTTGCGCGCGCTGGACAACCGCCAAGTGGCTTGCCACTACGCGGAGCAGTTCGTGGCCTGAGCCGCCACAAAAATGCCCCGGGTGTTGAGCCCGGGGCATTGTTTGAGTTCTACCGCCCCTCCCGTCGGATTGCGCATCAGTCCGGCAGGCGGGGCTTTTTCATGGCGCCTTATGTATCGCTGTCACCTTCGGTGTCATCGTCGTCTGGCGGCACTTGCTGGTCGTCATCATCCTTTGATCCGCCCTGGTCTTCGTCACCGGGTTCCGACTCGCTCTTGGCCAGCTGCATGCCACCGGCCTGCGCCGTCTTCGCCGCCACAAAACCCGGCGCCTGGCTCTGCACGGCCGCATTGGCCCATGCAGACGAAACGCCCAGCGATAACATCACCAACACTTTCAGCAACAGCACTACACGTTGAAAGATAGTCATGGTCGATTTCCGTCCAGTCAGTGAATCACGTACGCCGGCATTCCGCCGTCGCTGTGGATTAAGCTAGTTCCGATCCCGGGTTTGCGCCAATCACGCCTCAGGTATCGCCATCATCGTAGGTCTCGCTGTCTTCCCCCTCGTTGTAAGGGTTTTCTGCATCCTCCTTCGGCGCCGGTTGAGCCTGGGGCTGCCAACTGCCGGAATTGACCTCGTTTTGCTTGCGCTTGGTCACCGGGCCGGTGTCCTTCCACTGGGGGGTGCCTGCCCCCGCCAGCGCCCAGGAGGCGGACAACCCCAAGACGCCCAGCAGCACCAGTTGAATGGCGCGTCGAGTTAAACGCATCAGGAACTCCTATTCCGTCGGTGAATCGGTGAAATATGTGAAACGCTAGACCGGATGCGCGCTTAGCGCCAATGCTGCGGATTGGATGAAGATCAAAATTGTGGGAGCTGGCTTGCCTGCGATGCAGGCACCTCGGTGCATCAAGCAGACCCGGTTGATGCCATCGCAGGCAAGCCAGCTCCCACAGGATTGATCGGTGCCTGCCAAAATGAAAAAGGGCGAAGCCATCACAGCTTCGCCCTTTTCTGTACCGCCCGGACCTTAGTGGTGCTCGCGGGTCGCGCGGAATTTCACGTCTGGCCAGCGCTCTTCCATCAGCGCCAGGTTGACCCGGGTCGGGGCCAGGTAGGTCAGGTGACCGCCGCCGTCGAGCGCGAGGTTTTCCACGGCCTTGTTGGAGAACTCTTCCAGCTTCTTCTTATCGCTGCACTCGATCCAGCGCGCGGAGTACACGGTGATCGGCTCGTAGGAGCATTCGACCTTGTATTCCTCTTTCAGGCGGCTGGCGACCACATCGAACTGCAGCACACCGACGGCGCCGAGGATGATGTCGTTGCTGCGCTCCGGGAAGAACACCTGGGTAGCGCCCTCTTCCGCCAGCTGCTGCAAGCCTTGGCGCAGTTGCTTGGATTTGAGCGGGTCACGCAGGCGTACGCGGCGGAACAGTTCCGGGGCGAAGTGCGGGATACCGGTAAAGCCCAGCGCTTCGCCTTCGGTGAAGGTGTCGCCGATCTGGATGGTGCCGTGGTTGTGCAGGCCGATGATGTCGCCGGCGTAGGCCTCTTCGAGCTGTTCACGCTCGGAAGAGAAGAACGTCAGGGCGTCGCCGATGCGCACGTCCTTGCCGGTGCGCACGTGGCGCATCTTCATGCCTTTTTCGTATTTGCCGGAGCAGATACGCATGAAGGCGATACGGTCGCGGTGCTTGGGGTCCATGTTCGCCTGGATCTTGAACACGAAACCCGAGAACTTCTCTTCCACCGGTTCCACGGTGCGTTCGTTGGCGACACGGGCCAATGGGCGCGGCGCCCAATCCACCACGGCGTCGAGCACGTGGTCGACACCGAAGTTGCCCAGGGCGGTCCCGAAGAACACCGGGGTCAATTGGCCGTCGAGGAATTCCTGCTGGTTGAACTCATGGCAGGCGCCCTGCACCAGCTCCAGCTGGTCGACAAAACGGTCGTACTCGTCACCCAGGTGGGCGCGGGCTTCGTCGGAGTCGAGTTTCTCGATGATCTTGGTTTCGGTGCGCTCGTGACCGTGGCCGGCGGTGTAGACAATGATGTAGTCGTCGGCCAGGTGGTAAACGCCCTTGAAGTCGCGGTAGCAACCAATCGGCCAGGTGATCGGCGCGGCCTTGATCTTCAGGACGGCTTCGATTTCATCGAGCAGCTCGATCGGGTCGCGGATGTCGCGGTCGAGTTTGTTGATGAAACTGACGATCGGCGTGTCACGCAGACGGCATACGTCCATCAGCGCGATGGTACGCGGCTCGACGCCTTTACCGCCGTCGAGGACCATCAATGCCGAGTCCACTGCCGTCAGGGTGCGGTAGGTGTCTTCGGAGAAGTCTTCGTGGCCCGGGGTGTCGAGCAGGTTGACCATGTGGTCGCGATACGGGAACTGCATGACCGACGTGGTAATGGAAATACCCCGTTGTTTTTCCATTTCCATCCAGTCGGAGGTGGCATGGCGGTCGGACTTGCGGGATTTCACCGTGCCGGCCACCGCGATTGCCTTGCCCATCAGCAGGAGCTTCTCGGTGATGGTGGTTTTACCGGCATCGGGGTGGGAAATAATGGCGAAAGTGCGGCGTTTCGCGACTTCGGCGGCCTGGTGGGTCATGGGAAATCGCCTGGCAGGTGAGTCAAAAAAGGGCGGCGAGTATAGCGCAAATCAACGCTCCCGGACCACCGTTCGCCCATCAACCACAACCCCCCGTAGGAGCCGGCTTGCCGGCGATGGCGGCCTTGAGCCCAGTGTTGATTTCAAGGGCCTCATCGCCGGCAAGCCGGCTCCTACACGGGGAGAAAAACGGCAGCAAGGGTGGCTAAATGCTGCCAAGTATGGAACCTTTTAAAAGGTCGAGACGTCCACTCCCCTGCTACCGCACTCGGAACAGGGGCTGATAAATCAGCAAGTTAGCCTGACGAGGCTGCGCTCATGGCTCGGATTGATACCGCGTTGCCGGTATGGACGAGCTGCTTTTCGCGAACCTATTCGCCGACAGCCAGGAATGGCATTGCCGCCGGAGAATGTGTTCGCCGACAAAAGAAAAAAGGAGTCCGCCTGTGGCTATTCGCTATGGCAAAGGGCTGATAGGAGGCGTGGTTGTCGTCGCGCTCCTGGCCCTGCTGGTCCACTGGATCGGCATCAACACGATCGAACTGTACCGCGACGATTTGTTGTTTTACCTGCAAGCTCACCTGATCCTCGTTCTTGTCTCCATGCTGGCCGCCCTCGTTGTGGGCATCCCCGCCGGTATCCTGCTCAGCCGACCGAACATGGTCGGGCGCGCAGAACGCTTCATGCAGATCTTCAACATCGGCAACACCGTCCCTCCCCTGGCCGTACTGGCCATCGCCCTCGGCGTCCTCGGCATCGGCAGTGGCCCGGCCATCTTCGCGCTGTTCCTCGCCTCCCTCCTGCCCATCGTGCGCAACACCTACGAAGGCCTGAAAAACGTCCAGGGCTCCCTGAAAGAAGCCGCCACCGGCATCGGCATGACGCCGCGCCAAGTGCTGTTTCGCGTGGAACTGCCCAACGCCGTGCCGATCATCATCGGCGGCGTGCGCGTGGCCCTGGCGATCAATGTGGGGACCGCCCCGCTGGCGTTCCTGATTGGCGCCAACAGCCTGGGCAGCCTGATCTTCCCTGGCATCGCCCTGAACAATCAGCCGCAATTGCTGCTCGGCGCCGCGTGCACCGCGTTGCTGGCCTTGCTGCTCGACGGTCTGGTGACCCTGGCCAGCCGCCTCTGGCTGGAACGCGGGCTGCGGGCGTCTTAAGGAACCGACATGAAAAAACTGACCTTGATACTGAGCTGCGTCCTGCTGTTGGCAGGTATTGCGCAAGCCGCCGAAAAACCGGTGATCCGCATCGGCGCTCGGGTGTTCACCGAACAGACCCTGCTGGCCGAAATCACTTCCCAATACCTGCGCACCAAAGGCTACGACACCCGCGTGACCGGTGGCCTGGGCAGCAACCTGGCGCGCAGTGCCCAGGAAAGCGGGCAGCTGGATTTGATCTGGGAATACACCGGCGTATCGCTGGTGGCCTACAACCATGTCGACGAGAAACTCGACAGCGAACAGTCCTACGCCCGGGTGAAAGAACTCGACGCGAAAAAAGGCCTGGTCTGGCTCTCGCCGTCGCGCTTCAGCAACACCTACGCCCTGGCGCTGCCGGAAAAGGTTGCCGAGGAACATCCTGAAATCAGCAGCATCAGCGACCTGACCAAGGCCATGGCGCAGAACACCAAAGAAAACCGCCTGGTGGCGCTGGACACCGAGTTTGCCAACCGCTCCGACGGCCTGGCGGGCATGGTCAAGCTGTACGACATGAACCTGACCCGCAAGAACACCCGGCAGATGGACGCTGGCCTGGTCTACACCGCGCTGCGTAATGGCCAAGTGTTTGCCGGGCTGGTTTACACCACCGACGGTCGCCTGAATGCCTTCAAGCTGAAGCTGCTGGAAGACGACAAGCACTACTTCCCGGACTACACCGCCGCGCCCGTGGTGCGTCAGGTGTATCTGGACGCTCACCCGGAACTGGCTGCCGACCTCAAGCCGCTGGCCGCGCTGTTCGACGATGAAACCATGCGCCAGCTGAACGCGCGGGTCGACGTCGACCACGAAAGCCCCTCTGCTGTGGCCGCCGATTTCCTGCGCCAGCATCCGATCAACTAACGAGGAGAAGACATGGAATTCCTGAACGCCTTTTCCCATCTTGATTGGGCCCAAGTCCTGCACCTGACCGGGCAGCACATCACCCTCGTCGGCATTGCCGTGATCCTCGCGATCCTCATCGGCGTGCCGCTGGGCATCCTGATGACGCGCTTCCCGACCTTGGCCGGGCCGCTGCAAGCCAGCGCCACCGTGTTGCTGACCGTGCCGTCCATCGCCCTGTTCGGCCTGCTGCTGCCGTTCTACTCCAAGTTCGGCCAGGGCCTGGGACCGATGCCGGCGATCACCGCCGTGTTCCTTTACTCCCTGCTGCCCATCATGCGTAACACCTACCTGGCCCTCACCGGCGTGGAACCGGGCATTCGCGAAGCCGCACGCGGCATCGGCATGACCTTCGGCCAGCGCCTGCGCATGGTCGAGCTGCCGATTGCCGTGCCGGTGATCCTCGCCGGTGTGCGCACCGCCGTGGTGATGAACATCGGCGTGATGACCATCGCCGCCACCATCGGCGCCGGTGGCCTGGGTGTACTGATTCTGGCTTCCATCAGCCGCAGCGACATGTCGATGCTGATCGTCGGCGCCGTGCTGGTCAGTCTTCTGGCCATCTTCGCCGACCTGCTCCTGCAATGGCTGCAACGCTCGCTGACTCCAAAAGGATTGCTCAAATGATCGAACTTCAAAACCTGTCCAAGACCTTTCAAAGCAACGGCAAAACCATCACCGCCGTCAACGATGTCAGCCTGACTGTCAATGAAGGCGAAATTTGCGTCTTCCTGGGGCCTTCGGGCTGCGGCAAGAGCACCACACTGAAAATGATCAACCGCCTGATCAAGCCGACGTCAGGCAAGATTTTGATCAACGGCGAAGACACCACCGACCTGGATGAAGTGACCCTGCGTCGCAACATCGGCTACGTGATCCAGCAAATCGGCTTGTTCCCCAACATGACCATCGAGGAAAACATCGTGGTGGTGCCCAAGCTGCTCGGCTGGGACAAACAGAAATGCCACGACCGCGCCCGCGAGTTGATGAGCATGATCAAGCTGGAGCCCAAGCAGTACCTGCACCGCTACCCGCGTGAACTGTCGGGCGGGCAGCAACAGCGCATCGGCGTGATCCGCGCGCTGGCGGCCGATGCACCGCTGCTGTTGATGGATGAGCCGTTCGGCGCGGTCGACCCGATCAACCGCGAGATGATCCAGAACGAATTCTTCGAGATGCAGCGCGCGCTGAACAAGACCGTGATCATGGTCAGCCACGACATCGACGAGGCCATCAAGCTGGGCGACAAGATTGCGATCTTCCGCGCCGGCAAGCTGCTGCAGATCGACCACCCGGACACGCTGCTGGCGCACCCGGCTGATGAGTTCGTCAGCAACTTTGTGGGCCAGGACAGCACCCTCAAGCGCCTGCTGCTGGTGAAGGCCGAAGATGCGGCAGACAACGCGCCGTCGGTGAGCCCTGAGACGCCGGTGGCGGATGCCCTGGAACTGATGGATGAGCATGACCGCCGCTATGTGGTGGTCACCTGTGCCGAGAACAAGGCGCTGGGGTACGTACGACGTCGCGACCTGCACCGTCAGACCGGTACGTGCGGCCAGTACCTGCGTGAGTTCAACGCCACCGCGGCGTATGACGAGCATTTGCGCATCCTGCTGTCGCGCATGTACGAGTTCAATCGCTCGTGGTTGCCGGTGATGGATGCCGAGCGGGTGTTCCTGGGGGAAGTGACCCAGGAGTCGATTGCCGAGTATTTGAGCTCCGGCAAGTCCCGTGGGGGCAAGACCAGTATTGTTTCGCCGGCTGAGACTGCGTTGGCCTGATCCACCGCTATCGCAGGCAAGCCAGCTCCCACATTTGGACTGCATTCATCTGTAGGAATGCAATCCCCTGTGGGAGCTGGCTTGCCTGCGATGAATCCACCACAAATCCCGCTGATTTGCCCCATTCGGGGAACATCAATCCGTCACACCGGTCGGTTACATAAGTAGCTGCACGGGTTCCCGCGACGAACGCGTGCAAAAACGCGACATTTTTAGTTGATCTATGGCCCCTCACGTCCTAAAGTTCGCGCCGAACGTCCATGCTGGAAACGATCCATCCGGCTCAAGTACTGACGACGAGACAGCAAGGCCAAGGGAAGCGGTTGATCCCATGGCCTTTTTGCTTTCGGCGACATGCCTTGGGAAGTAGGCGAACCAAAGTGGGGATACGGAGGACGTTCATTTGCACCCATTGATCAATCTAGTTTGCCCTTAGGAGTTCCCAGCATGTCGATTAACGTCGAAGATTATTTCGCGCGCGCCACTTTTGACAAAATGAAGGCGTTCGCCGACACGCAAGAAACCCCGTTCGTGGTGATCGACACCGCGATGATCAGCCAGGCCTACGATGACCTGCGCGCCGGTTTCGAATTCGCCAAGGTCTATTACGCGGTCAAGGCCAACCCGGCCGTCGAGATCATCGACCTGTTGAAAGACAAGGGTTCGAGCTTCGACATCGCCTCGATCTACGAGCTGGACAAGGTACTGGGCCGTGGCGTCAGCCCGGACCGTATCAGCTATGGCAACACCATCAAGAAATCCAAGGACATTCGCTACTTCTTCGAGAAGGGCGTGCGCCTGTTCTCCACCGACTCCGAAGCCGACCTGCGCAACATCGCCAAGGCCGCGCCGGGCTCGAAAGTGTATGTGCGTATCCTCACCGAAGGCTCGACCACCGCTGACTGGCCTTTGTCGCGCAAATTCGGCTGCCAGACCGACATGGCCATGGACCTGCTGATCCTGGCGCGTGACCTGGGCCTGGTACCTTACGGCATCTCCTTCCACGTGGGTTCGCAACAGCGCGACATCAGCGTGTGGGACGCGGCGATCGCCAAGGTCAAAGTGATCTTCGAGCGCCTGAAAGAAGAAGACGGCATCCACCTGAAGCTGATCAACATGGGCGGTGGCTTCCCGGCCAACTACATCACCCGCACCAACAGCCTGGAAACCTACGCTGAAGAAATCATCCGCTTCCTCAAGGAAGACTTCGGCGACGACTTGCCGGAAATCATCCTGGAGCCAGGCCGTTCGTTGATTGCCAACGCCGGTATCCTGGTGAGCGAAGTGGTGCTGGTGGCGCGTAAATCCCGCACAGCGGTAGAGCGTTGGGTGTACACGGATGTGGGCAAGTTCTCCGGCCTGATCGAAACCATGGACGAGGCCATCAAGTTCCCGATCTGGACCGAGAAGAAAGGCGAGATGGAAGAAGTGGTCATCGCCGGCCCAACCTGCGACAGCGCCGACATCATGTACGAGAACTACAAGTACGGCCTGCCGCTGAACCTGGCCATTGGTGATCGCCTGTACTGGCTGTCGACCGGTGCGTACACCACCAGCTACAGCGCAGTTGAATTCAACGGCTTCCCGCCATTGAAATCTTTCTACGTCTGATCACCCTTCCCGGGAACGATCACATCACCCTGTAGGAGCCCGGCTTGCCGGCGATAGCGTTCTCAAGATCGCCATCGCCGGCAAGCCGGCTCCTACAGGTTTAATTGTGTGGCGCGTTTCTGGTAAGCCTCGGCCATCGCGCGGATCTGCGGGTCATTCGCCGCTTCCAACGCCTTTTGCGCCGTACGCAAAAACTTCAGATTCCCGCCCGCCAATGCTTTGCGCAACCACTCCAACGCTGCATCGATCTGGCCTCTGTCCGCCAGCACCGCCGCATAACTGAACTGCCCGCGAAAATCGCCGCCTTCGGCTGAACGTCGATACCACGCCTCGGCAGCGTCCAGATCCCTTGGACAGCACTGCCCGTCTTCCAGATAACGCCCCAACAGGTTCATCGACTTGGCGTGCCCCTGCTCGGCCGCCTGGCGATAAAGCGCGAACGCCTGCTGCTGATTCTCGGCGACACCGCGCCCGGTCGCGAGCAAATTGGCGTGGTTGTACTGCGCCCAATCCAGGCCCGCCTCGGCCGCCTGCTGGTATTCCCGAGCGGCAGCGGCTTCGTCGATGGCGCAGCCCCAGCCATGTTCCAGGCAACGCCCGGCCATGTTGCGCGCCATCAGGTGGCCGCCCTGTGCCGCGATCTGGAACCAGCGCAGTGCCAAGGCTTCATCCCGCGCAATGCCACGGCCTTCCAGCAGGATTTGCCCGAGCAGCGCCTGGGCGTCCACCACGCCCTCCTTCGCCGCCATCAGGATCGCCTGGGCTGCACGGACCGGGGAGTCGTCGAGCATCGATTGCAGTTGCTCGACGTTGAGCACTTCTTCACGGCGCAATAAAAAGCCCATGTCAGACCTCGACCCAGCGACGCAGCAGGTTGTGGTAGGTACCGGTGAGCTGGATCAGGGCCGGGTGGTCGGGTACGTCGCGGGACAGTTGCTGGATCGCGCCGTCCATTTCGAACAGCAAGGTGCGCTGGCTGTCTTCGCGCACCAGGCTTTGGGTCCAGAAGAACGAGGCATAGCGCGCACCACGGGTCACGGCATTGACTTTGTGCAGGCTGGAGCCCGGGTACAGCACCATGTCGCCGGCTGGCAGCTTGACGCGCTGCAGGCCGAAGGTGTCCTGGATCTCCAGTTCGCCGCCGTCGTATTCGTCGGGGTCGCTGAAGAACAACGTGGAGGACAGGTCGGTGCGCACCCGCTCGTGGCTGCCCCGGGCCTGGCGTACGGCGTTGTCGATATGGAAGTCGAAACTGCCGCCTGCGGTGTAGCAGTTGAGCAAGGGCGGGAAGACTTTGTGCGGTAACGCCGCTGACATAAACAGCGGATTTTTCCACAGCCGTTCGAGCATTGCCGCACCGATTTCCTTGGCCAGCGGATGGCCTTCGGGCAGTTGCAGGTTGTGTTTGGCTTTGGCGGATTGGTGCCCGGCGGTGATTTTACCGTCGGCCCATTCGGTGGTTTCCAGGGCCTGGCGAATGCGCTGCACTTCCTCACGAGAGAACAGGCCGGGTATGTGCAGCAGCATGGGACAGTACCTGAAATCAGAGAGGCGCTAATGGTATTGATTCTTATCCGCCCTGTAAAACACGGCAGACGAACGAGTTCGTAAAAACCGTAAGCAAAAAGTGTAAAGAATGTAAATTCAATGCAATTAGCAATGTATCGCAATTGATAGAAATACTTGTTCACCCTATATTCCGCGGCCTCACATCCTTGGGGAAAGGACACGTCATGCCGCGCACTACTCTAAAAACACCTGCCAGTTCACCACGCATGCTGGCTTCGGCCATCGGCGTTGCCCTCAGCGCCAGCTCTGCCGCCCACTTGGCGCAAGCGGCTGAAGACACCGAACAAAAAGGCGAGCGCAACAGTATCTCCCTCGGCGCCACCAGCATTACCGGTCAGGAGCAGGACAACACCTCCTACCAGGTGGAAAAAGCCTCATCGCAGAAGTACACCGCCCCGCTGGTGGACACCCCGCGCTCCGTCACCGTGGTGCCACAACAAGTGCTCAAAGACACCGCCGCCACCTCGTTGCAGGATGCCTTGCGCACAGTGCCGGGCATTACCTTCGGCGCCGGTGAAGGCGGCAACCCTCAAGGCGATCGCCCATTCATCCGTGGTTTCGACGCCCAAGGCGACACTTACCTGGACGGCGTGCGTGACACCGGTGGCCAGAGCCGTGAGATCTTCGACATCGAATCGATCGAAGTCAGCAAAGGCCCCAATTCCTCGTTCGGCGGCCGTGGCTCGGCCGGCGGCAGCATCAACCTGGTGAGCAAGACGCCACAAGCGCGGGACTTCACCAACGGCGGCTTCACCTACGGTTCCGACCAGACCCGCCGCTACGTGCTCGACGTGAACCGCCAGTTCCTCGACGACAGCGCCGCGTTCCGCCTGAACCTGATGAGCCACGAGCAAAATGTCGCCGGCCGCGACGCCATCGACTACGACCGTTGGGGCGTGGCCCCGTCGCTGACCTTTGGCCTGGGCACCCCGACCCGCGTCAACCTCAGCTACTACCATATGGAAAGCAATGACCTGCCCGACTCCGGGATTCCGTATGGCTACAGCAGCCGCGCCTCAAACGCCGCCCACGTCCACGACAAACCCACTGACGGCGGCGACAGCAACAATTTCTACGGTTTGAAAAGCCGTGACTTCCGCAAGACCCGCGCCGACATCAGCACGTTCTCCGTCGAGCACGACCTGAACGACAACATGACGCTGAAAAACACCCTGCGCCATGGCAGCACGGGCCAGGACTACGTGCTCACCCAACCGGATGACAGCCAGCACAACGTCAACCAGTTCGGCACCGTGTGGCGTCGTGCCAATACCCGTGTCTCCACCACCACGACCACCACCAACCAAACTGACCTGTTTGGCAGCTTCCAGGCCCTGGGCTTCAAGCACAGCTATTCCACCGGCCTGGAATTCACCGGTGAAGAAACCCGTGTCAGCGGCTACACCGTCAGCCCCAACGCCAATCCGACGTGCACCGTCATCAAGGGCTCTGCAAACGGCCAGTGCACCTCCTTGAGCAACCCGACCCCGGACGATGCCTGGACCGGCTCCATCGCACGCAACTACATGGGCACCAACACCAAGGCCACCAGCCGCGCGGCCTACGTGTTCGACACCATCGAACTGGACCCGAAATGGTTGCTGAACGTCGGCCTGCGCTACGACACCTTCGACACCGAAGCCAACACCAACGCGGTGCCGACCTCCACCGTCAAGGCGCGCAGCAAGGTCAAGGACGACAGCCAGTTCTTCAACTGGCAGGCGGGCCTGGTCTGGAAACCGCTGGATAACGGCAGCATCTACACCTCCTACGCGACGTCGGCTTCGCCGGCCGGTGGCCTGGTGGGCGAAGGCGTGGACAGCAACGCGATCCCGACCGGCATCAACACCAGCGACCTGAAACCGGAAGAAACCGTAAACTACGAGCTGGGTACCAAGTGGGACCTGTTCCACAACCGTCTGTCCCTGTCGGCAGCGGTGTTTCGCACCGAGAAGAAAAACACGCGCATCCTGGTGGACTCCAACACCTACGAAACCGCGGGCGAATCGCGAGTGGACGGCCTGGAACTGTCGGCCAGCGGCAAGATCACCGATCAATGGCAAGTGTTCGCCGGCTACAGCTACCTGAAAGCCGAACTGGTTGACCCAGGCAAGAACGGCAGCCGTACCGGTGCCGTCGTCGCGGGCTCCAACAAAGGCAACCAGATGCCTAACACGCCGGAAAACTCGTTCAGCCTGTGGACCACGTATGACGTGACGCCGAAGCTGACCATCGGTGGCGGCGCGTTCTACGTCGATCAGGTCTATGGCGACCCGGCCAACACGGTGTACGTGCCGTCCTACACTCGCTACGACGCCATGGCCAGCTACAAGCTGACCAAGAATGTCGACCTGCAATTGAACGTGCAGAACCTGACCGACAAGACCTATTACGACAAAGCCTACGCGGCCCACTTCGCCAACCAGGCGGCCGGCCGCACGGCCCTGTTGTCCACCAGCTTCCACTTCTAAACGCGGGCAACAACCGCGCAAAAGCCCCACGCATCGGATGCGTGGGGCTTTTGCGTGTTAAACAGAATATTTCTCGATAACCCACGGCATAATGCGCGCCGTGACAACAATATCCAGATGAGCGAGGCGGTCCGACGTGTTGAAGAAAACCCTGTTCCAGTTGCACTGGTTCTTCGGCATCACTGCCGGGCTGGTGCTGGCGTTGATGGGGATCACCGGGGCTGCGGTCTCGTTTCAGGATGAAATACTGCTGGCGCTCAACCCGACCGTGTTGAGTGTGCAAAAGCGCGAGGCCGGCGTACTGCCGCCTGCAGAACTGGTGCGCAAGCTCGAAGCCACCGAAGGCAAGACCGTGTCGATGCTGTGGGTCGAAAGCGAAAGCGGCCACGCCGCGCGCGTGTTCTTCACCCCGCCAGCCGGTGAACGTCGCGGCCAGATGCGCTACTTCGACCCTTACACCGGCGACTACATGGGCGACGCCGTCGGCCAGGACGTGTTCGGCTTTATCTTGCAGCTGCACCGCTTCCTCGTCATGGGGGATACCGGCCGCCAAATCACCGGTGCCTGCACACTGATCCTGGTGTTCTTCTGCCTGTCGGGCCTGTACCTGCGCTGGCCGCGCCAAGCGGCGAACTGGCGCGCCTGGCTGACCCTGGACTGGCGCAAAAAAGGCCGCAGTTTCAATTGGGACCTGCACTCGGTGTTCGGCACCTGGTGCCTGCTCGCCTATTTGCTGGCCGCACTGACCGGCCTGTATTGGTCCTACGATTGGTACAACCAAGGCGTGACGAAGCTCTTGTCCGACGCGCCACAAAATGAACGCATGCGCAAACGCGGCCCTCCGCCCGCAGGCCCGGCGCCGGTAGCCAACTACGACGCCATCTGGAGCAGCATCTACAGCAATGCCGGACCTGGCTTGAGCGCCTACAACATCCGCATGCCAGCGGTCGCCGGCCAGCCGGCCACTGTCTACTACCTGCTCAAAGACTCGCCTCATGACCGGGCGCTGAACCAGATCAACCTGGACCCGGCCAGCGGCGAGGTCAAATCCCACGACCGCTACGCCAGCAAGTCCCTGGGCTCCCGGCTACTCACTAGCGTCTATGCGCTGCACACCGGCAGCTACTTCGGTTTGATTGGGCGCATCATCCTCACCATCAGCGCGCTGTGCATGCCGCTGTTCTTTATTACCGGCTGGCTGCTCTACCTCGACCGCCGCCGTAAAAAGCGCCACGTCCGCGATGCCCGCCAAGGCCTTGTCGCCAACAGCAGCGATGCGCCAGCCTGGTTGATCGGTTTCGCCAGCCAGAGCGGCTTTGCCGAGCAACTGGCCTGGCAGACCGCCGGGCAATTGCAGGCCGCTGGGCTGCCGGTGAAGGTGCAGCCCTTGGGCAGCGTCAGCCGCGACGACCTGAGCCAGTCGCACCATGCGCTGTTCGTGGTCAGCACCTTCGGCGACGGCGAAGCCCCCGACAGCGCCCGTGGTTTCGAACGCAGCGTGCTCGGCCAGGACCTGTCCCTCAAGGGCCTGAACTACTCGGTACTGGCCCTGGGTGATCGCCAGTACGAACACTTCTGCGGCTTCGCCCGACGCCTGCATTTCTGGCTGACCCACCAAGGCGGCAACGCGTTGTTTGCGCCGGTGGAAGTCGACAGCGGCGACGCCGACGCCCTGCTCACCTGGCAACAACAACTCGGCCAACTCACCGGCCAGGCGCCCGCCGCGACCTGGCAAGCGGCGCCGTTCGAAAACTGGTCACTGAGCCAGCGCACGCTGCTCAACCGCGACAGCGTGGGCTCGGATATCTACTTGCTGGGCCTCACACCGCCGTCGCCGCAAAGCTGGTTGGCGGGTGACCTGGTGGAAGTCCTGCCCCGCAACTGCCCGTGGGCCATCGAACACTTCCTCGAAGGCCTCGGCCTGGCGGGCAGTGACGGTGTGGTGATCGACGGGCTGGCGCAGTCCCTCAGCCTGGCATTGGCGACACGGCAACTGCCGGAAAACCGCACCCATCTGGTCGGCCTGCATGCCCAGGCGCTGGTGAACGCGCTGGTGCCGTTGGGCATGCGCGAATACTCCATCGCCTCGATTGCCAGCGACGGTGTGCTGGAGTTGATCGTGCGCCAGGAACGTCACCCCGACGGCAGCCTGGGCGTGGGCTCTGGCTGGCTGACGGAGCACGCCGCGATCGGTTCGGGCATCAGCCTGCGCCTGCGCCGCAACAGCGGTTTCCACCTGCCAGAAGCGCAAGTGCCGCTGATTCTACTGGGCAACGGCACCGGCCTGGCAGGCCTGCGCAGCTTGCTCAAGGCACGCATCGTCGAGGGCCATACACGCAATTGGCTGCTGTTTGGCGAGCGCAATATCAAGCACGACTTCCTGTGCCAGGATGAACTGCAAGGCTGGCTGGCCAGCGGTGACCTGGCGCTGCTGGACCTGGCGTTTTCTCGCGACCAGGAAGAAAAAATCTACGTGCAGGACCGCCTGCGTGAGTCGGCCGATGTGTTGCGCAAATGGGTTGCGGACGGCGCCGCGATTTATGTCTGCGGCAGTCTGGAGGGCATGGCGACCGGCGTTGACCGGGTGCTGGTGGACATCCTGGGGAGCGAGGCGGTGGAACGGTTGATCGAGCAAGGCCGCTATCGTCGCGACGTGTACTAATGACTCCCGGACGAAGACGTTCAAATGTGGGAGCTGGCTTGCCTGCGATAGCGATGGTGAATTCACTATCGTCATCGCAGGCAAGCCAGCTCCCACAGTTTGATCGTATTCCAGGTCAGGCGGGTTGCAGTTTTTGTTCGAACACCGAGACGCCATCCAAATCCCGCAATATCACGGTCAATTCCGCCGTCTGCCCATCAATCTGCACCTCGCCGAAAAACTGAAACCCGGCAAGCGGTGAACTGTTCTGCACCGCCGGCGCCTTCTGGAACACCACCTCGGGCCCGAAGGTTTTATCCAGCGCATTCGGCCCGAAACTCCCGGCGTTCAACGGCCCGGCGACGAACTCCCAGAACGGTTCGAAATCCTGGAACGCCGCACGATCCGGGTGGTAATGGTGGGCCGCGCAGTAATGCACATCCGCCGTCAGCCACACGTGGTTGCGCACGTTTTGAGCCCTTAAAAAGCCCAGCAGTTCGGCAATCTCCAACTCGCGCCCTTGGGGTGCGCCCGGGTCGTTATTGGCGATGGCCTCCCAGCGCGGCACGCCCGGGCTGACCTCGCCGTCGGGCACGCCGAGGCCGATGGGCATGTCGGCGGCGACGACTTTCCACTGGGCCTGGGAGCCCTTGAGTTCGCGCTTGAGCCACTCCAGCTGTTCACGCCCCATGAAGGGTTTTTCGCCGCCCAGGTTGTCATCGTTGGGCCCGCGATAGCTGCGCATGTCCAGCACGAACACATCCAGCAACGGGCCATAGCTGAGCTTGCGGTAAATGCGCCCGCCACCGTCAGCCGCCTGCCGGCGCATGGGGGAATATTCCAGCCAGGCCTGGCGTGCACGGCCGACCAAGGTGTTGATGTCCTTGGTCTGGTAACGCTCGTCCAGCTGCTTGCTCGGCGACCAGTTGTTGACCACCTCATGGTCGTCCCACTGCCAGATCTGCGGCACCTCGGCGTTGAAGCGACGCACGTTTTCATCCATCAGGTTGTAGCGGTAGTTGCCGCGATACTCATCGAGAGTTTCGGCGACTTTGCTCTTGGCTTCGGTAGTGATATTGCGCCAGATGCGCCCGTCTTCCGTGGTGAGCTGCGCGGGTACCGGTCCGTCGGCGTAGATGGTGTCGCCGCTGTGGATAAAGAAGTCCGGCAAGCGCAGGCGCATGGCTTCGTAGATGCGCATGCCACCGATATCCGGGTTGATGCCGAAGCCTTGGCCGACGGTGTCGCCGCTCCACACAAAGCGGATGTCGCGACGCTGTTGCGGCACGCTGCGCAGGTGGCCGAACCAGGGCTCGCTGGCGACGCCGGTCTGGGCATCTTCGAAGTGCACGCGATAGAAAATCGCCTGGTCGGCGGGCAAGCCGGTGAGTTCGACTCGGGCGGTAAAGTCGGTGCGGTTATCGGCCAGGGGCGAGATGAACCTGCGCGGGTTGCTGAACACACTGCGGGTGTCCCACTCCACCACCATCCGCGCCGGGCGGTCGCTGCGGCTCCAGATCATGGCGCGGTCGCCCAGCAGGTCACCGGACTGCACACCGTCGGTGAGTTGCGGCCGGTCTTTTACCGAAGCGATCACCGCCGGCGCCAGGCCCGGCAGCAACAGGCCAGCGCCGACGGCTTGCATCACGCGGCGGCGGCCGAGGTCGAAGTGGCTCATGCAGGTTCCCTCTTGAGCGTCAAAAGGAAACTAAACCACGCGGGGATGAAAACCAGATGACACCTGTGGGAGCTGGCTTGCCTGCGATGGGGCCCTTGAGGACGCCATCGCCGGCAAGCCGGCTCCTACAGGTGGGGGTCATGCGGAAGTGACGGCCAGCTCTTCAGTGTCCGGGCGCTTGATCAGGGCGTAGACCAAGCCGGTCAGCACGCTACCGGCCACAATCGCCAGCAGATACAGCAGCGCATGGTTCATCGCATTCGGGATAACCAGCACCGCCAGGCCGCCGTGGGGCGCTGCCAGTTTGCAGCCGAAATACATCGAAATTGCCCCGGCCAACGCGCCGCCCGCGATGCTCGCCGGAATCACGCGCAGTGGGTCTTTGGCCGCAAACGGAATCGCACCTTCGGAGATAAACACCATCCCGAGAATGATCGCCGCCTTGCCGGCCTCACGCTCAGTCTGGGCGAACTTGCGGCGCGCAAGGAAGGTGGCGATGCCCATGCCAATCGGCGGCACCATACCCGCAGCCATCACGGCGGCAATCGGCCCACCACTATGCTCCGCCAACATGCCCACGGAAAACGCATAGGCCGCCTTGTTGATCGGCCCACCGAGGTCGACGCACATCATGCCGCCCAACAGAATGCCCAACAGCACCGCGTTGGTCGTGCCCATATCATTGAGGTAGGCGGTCAAGCCAACGAGCATGCGCGCCACCGGCGGCCCGATCAGATAGATCATCGCCAGGCCGGTGACCAGGCTCGCCAGCAACGGGATGATCAGGATCGGTTTAAGCGCATCCAGGCTCTGCGGCAATCGGATCGCGCGGTTGACCAGCTTGACGCAGTAGCCGGCCACGAAACCGGCGAAAATCCCGCCGATAAATCCCGCGCCCAAGGTCGTTGCCAGCAAGCCGCCGATCATTCCGGGGGCCAAGGCTGGACGGTCTGCGATGGAGTAGGCGATGTAGCCTGCCAGCAACGGTACCATCAGCATGAAGGCCTGGTTACCCACTGTTTTCAGCGCGGCGGCGAGTGAACCTTGTTCTTCAAAAGCGGTGATGCCAAACATGTACGACAAGGCGATCAACAAGCCGCCCGCCACCACCATCGGCAGCATGAACGACACGCCGGTGAGCAGGTGTTTGTACACGCCGGTTTTTTCCGACTGGGCCACCGCTGCACTGCCGGTGCTTTCCACCGCGCCGTCGGCCAACGCTTTTTTCAGCGTCGCTTCGGATTGCTTGAGGGCGATGCCCGTGCCGGAGCGGTAAATTTTCTTGCCGACAAACCGCTCGGTGGCCACCTCGATGTCCGCCGCCAACAGCACCACATCGGCCTCGGCAATCGCTTGCGCACTTAATGGCGTACGCGCGCCCACCGAACCCTGGGTCTCGACTTGCAAGTCGTAGCCCAGCCGCTTGGCGGCTTGCTGCAAGGCTTCGGCGGCCATGAAGGTGTGCGCCACCCCGGTCGGGCACGCGGTGATTGCGACGATGCGCGGCGCGGTCTTGGCTGCCGTTTCAGTGGCGACGTAAACCTCGGCCTCTTCGGCCCCACGCCGCAATACCGCCTCGACGTCCGCCAGCGCCTGAGCCGGCGTGCTCTGGAACACGCGCTTGCCGACAAACCGCTGCATGTCCACCGGCGTGCTGCTGACCAACAACACCCATTCGGCGGCGTCGAGGGTGGCCTGGGACAATTGGCGTTCAGGGCGCTGCCCATCGACCACTTCGACACTGGTGCTCCAGCCCTGACGTTGCGCGGCGGCGTCCAACAAGCGGGCGCACAGCACACTGGTGACCATGCCGTTCGGGCAGGCGGTAACAATGGCTAACTTCATCACAAACCCTCTTATTGTTCTGTCAGCGTACGCACGTGGACGCCGCTTTCGAGGCGCGCCAACTGCGCGTCATCGCTGATGCCGAAACCGATCTGCGTCACCGCCATCGCGGCAATCGCCGTGGCGCGGCGCAAGGTCTGCTCGGGTGCATCGCCAGCGAGCAAGCCGTGAAGCATCCCGGCCAGCAACGAATCGCCCGCACCCACGGTGCTCGCGACCGTGACCTTGGGCGGCGTGGCATGCAGCGCCACCTGAGGGCTGTACCAACTCACGCCCGCAGCGCCGTCGGAGACCACGACATGCTCCACGCCCAGTTGATGCAGGCGATGGATAGCGTCGGTGGCATTGCCCAGCGCCTCGGCCAGTTCTTCGGTGTTGGGTTTGACCAGCCACGGTCCAGCTTGTAGGCCGGCGCGCAAGGCTTCGCCACTGGTGTCCAGGGCGACTTTCAAACCCAGGCCTTTGATTTTCTCGAGCAAACCCTGGAACCATTGAGGGGTGATACCACGCGGTAGGCTGCCTGCCACCACCACCGCGTCGAATTCAGGGCCGACGATGGCGATGAGTCTGAGCAGTTCTTCCTGCGCCTCTTCACTCACCAGCGGCCCCGGCGCATTGATGTCGGTAACCCGGCCATCCCGCTCGGCAATCTTGATATTGCTGCGTGTCTCACCCGGCACCCGAATAAACGCATTGCCAAACTTACGACGGGCAATCAACGCGTCGAAAGCCTGGGGATTTTCCGCACCGAGAAACCCGCCCACGCTCACCTGATGGCCCAGATCGGCCAGTACCTGCGCCACGTTCACGCCCTTGCCGGCCGCGTGGGTCAGCAAGGTTTCGCTGCGATTGACTTCACCCGGTTCCAGGTGCGCCAAGCGCACGGTCAGGTCCAACGCCGGGTTCAGCGTCAGGGTCAAAATATTTGCCATTTACACGGCCTCCACAAGGGCACGCACGTCGGTGGGCGAACCCGCTGCCAGTGCTTTTTGCGCCAGGCCCTGGGCCTCGCTCAGGCTGAATTCACGTACCCGCGCCTTCACTTCGGGAATGCTGCGGGCGGACACACTCAACTCATCCACCCCCAGGCCCACCAGCACCGGCACCGCCAACGGGTCGGCCGCCAACTCGCCGCACACACCCACCCATTTGCCATGGGCGTGGGCGGCCCGCACGGTGATGTCGATCAGTTGCAACACCGCCGGGTGCAGGCCATCGGCCTGGGCGGACAAGGTCGGGTGGCCACGGTCGATGGCCAGGGTGTATTGGGTCAGGTCATTGGTGCCGACGCTGAAGAAGTCGACTTCCTTGGCCAGCACCGGCGCGAGCAAGGCGGCGGACGGTACTTCGATCATGATGCCCAGTTGCAGGTCGGCCACCGGGATTTCCAGGCGCAAGCGCTCGGTCATGTCACGGGCGGCGCGCCACTCGTCCACGCTGCCGACCATGGGGAACATGATGCGCAGTGGGCGGTTGTCTGCCGAGCGCAGCAGCGCACGCAATTGCGCTTCCATGATCTGCGGGCGCTGCAAGGTCAGGCGAATGCCACGCACGCCGAGGAACGGGTTTTCTTCTTGGGCGATAGGCCAGTAAGGCAGCGGCTTGTCACCGCCCACGTCAAGGGTGCGCACCACCAGCGGGCGACCGTCGAGGCCGTCGAGCACGCGACGGTATTCGGCTTCCTGGGTGGCTTCATCCGGCGCTTGCGGGTGGGCCATGAAAATCAGTTCGGTACGCAGCAGGCCGATCCCTTCGGCGCCTTGTTCCACGGCACTGGCAACGCCGGCGCTTTCGCCGATATTGGCGAACACTTCCACGGCGTGGCCGTCGCGGGTCAATGCCGGTTCATGGCGTTGGGCCGAGGCCGCTTGCAGGCGTTGTTCGCGGGTGTCACGTTCGACGGTGGCGCGTTGCAGGGTGGCGGCGTCGGCGTCCACGTGCAGGCGACCGCGCTGGCCATCGAGCAACAGCGGTGTGCCCGGCGCCAACAGCAAAACGGCAGCACCTGCGCCCACCAAGGCTGGGATGCCCAGGGCACGGGCGACGATAGCGCTGTGAGCGGTGGCGCCGCCACGGGCAGTGAGGATACCGGCCACGCGGGCCGGGTCCAGGCGTGCAACGTCGGACGGGCCGACTTCATCCATTACCAGGATGTAGGGCTGGCTGGGCTCCCGGACGCTTTCGACCCCGCACAATTGCGCCAACACACGCCGACCGATGTCACGCAGGTCGGCGGCACGCTCGGCAAGCAAGGCATCCTGCAGCGATTCCTGCTGTTTGGCGGCGGCCTCGATCACGTTCATCCAGGCGGCTTCGGCGCTTTCACCCTGCTTGAGACGGGTATCGACTTCGTCGGTGAGTTCCGGGTCGTCGAGCATCTCCTGGTGCGTGATGAAAATCTCGCGGATGGCTTTGGCTGGGCTGCGTTCGATCAGCCCCTGGATATCACGGCGCACCTCGGCCAAGGCGTCTTGCAGGCGCTGACGCTCAATGGAGGAAGACTCGCCGCGCAACGGGTAATCAAATACCTGCTGGACCTGGACGTGCGCCGGGCCGATGGCAATGCCCGGCGCGGCGGCGATAGCCTGGATCTGGCTGCCGGACACGGGGGCGCTGATCACAGGCTCGATATCAACGGTGGCAGGCTGCGCGCTGGCCGTCGGCAACGGCTCGACCTCTTCACCCAACCCCGCTTCGACCGCTGCCAACAGAGCGGGCAGCGCATCACCGGCAATCAACGGCTCGGCAACAAATTCCAGCACCTGGCCGCGACGCGCGCCGAGGCTGAGCAACTTGCTCAGGCTTTTCACCGACACGGCGCCCACCGGGCCATCGATGACGCGCACCCGCAAATCGCCGTCAAACTGCTTCGCCAACTGCGCCAGCACCTTGGCCGGCCGGGCGTGCAGGCCGTGGGCGTTGGCCAAGGTAATCCGGGCGCTGGGCCAGTCGGCAGGCAGCTCGCCGCCGAGTACTTCGAGCACGGCACGGCTGCTGGTGGCGCGGCCCAGTTCCTGCCCGCGCCCTTCAATCAGCAACGCGCACAGGCGTTCAAGCAACGCTTGGTGCGCCTCGCCGAGGCTGGCCAGGCAGAACACGCCATTGAGGGGCTGGCCGAGGTAACGCATGGGTTTGTCGGGGGTGACGAAGGCAAGGCCGGGGCGCTTCACCGTCTGCTCACTGTGCAGCCACCAGAGGCCATCACCCAGGGGCAGGGCGTCGACTTGCTGCAAGACGGCGGCGAAACCATTGCTCACGCAATCGGCCTGGCGCAGCAGGCGTGCGCCTCGCCATACCAGCTCTTCAAAATCATCGGCGGACACGCCCAGGCTGATCATCTGTGCATCCAGCGCCAGTTCCTGTGGCGCACCTTGCAGCAGTTTCAGCAAGGCTTCGGCGGAACCGGCACGACGCAGCGCCTGGCCCAGGTCGGTTTCACCGAGGGCGCGGGTAAGCAGTTGCAGCAGGCGCAGGTGTTCATCGGATTTGGCGGCAATGCCGATGGCCAGGTAGACGATCTGGCCGTCGCCCCAATCCACCCCTTCGGGGAACTGCAGCAGGCGCACACCGGTGGAGAACACTTGGTCGCGGGTTTCGGGAGTACCGTGGGGAATGGCGATGCCTTGGCCGAGAAAGGTCGAGCCTTGGGCTTCACGGGCTTGCAACCCACTGAGGTAACCCTCGGCGACCAGGCCGTCGGCCACCAGTTTGTCCGCGAGCAGGTGCAAGGCAGCAGATTTATCCACAGCCACCTGGCCCATGGAAATCTGCTCTACAGTGAGCTCAAGCATGCCGTTCTCCTAGTTAGTGCGAGGGGCGCACTAGGTATTGTTTTGAATAAATCAGCGCACGGGTGTTCAAAAATAACTGACTGAGTGGTCAATTGGCAGTAGCCACTGAGTCACGAACGTCGTAAAAATACGCCAGCTGAAACGTTTAATCTAGAATTTATGGCAGGTTAACCGCTAATTGAGCATCCTTGAAGAACCACTCGGCGCTTGAGCCCAGACGTTAGTCGCGTGCAGGAATCGGTTACGATTGGACAAAATGTCGGGGCAAGCTCTAAAAAACAAGGAAATCCCGGTTTGAAACTCAGCGATATTGCACGTCTGGCCGGTGTGTCCGTGACCACCGCCAGCTATGTCATCAATGGCAAGGCCGAACAGCAACGCATCAGCAACGCGACCGTCGAGCGCGTGCGAGCGGTGGTCGAAGCCCATGGCTTTACGCCCAACCCCCAGGCGGCCGGACTGCGCAGTCGGCATACGCGCACCTTGGGCTTTATCCTGCCGGACCTGGAAAACCCCAGTTACGCACGGATCGCCAAGTTGCTGGAGCAAGGCGCCCGCGCCCGGGGCTATCAGTTGCTGATCGCCAGCTCTGACGATGAGGCCGACAGCGAACGCCAACTGCTGCAACTGTTTCGCGCCCGTCGCTGCGACGCACTGTTTGTGGCCAGCTGCCTGCCAGCCAGCGATGACAGCTACCGCGAGCTGCAAGCCAAAGGCCTGCCGGTGATCGCCATCGACCGGGTGATGGACACGGGCCAGTTCTGCTCGGTGGTCAGTGACGACCGCCAGGCCTGCCAACAACTGACCAGCAGCCTGCTGCAACCACTACCCAAACAGATCGTGCTGATCGGCGCACACCCCGAGCTGAGCATCAGCCAGGAACGCGCCGCCGGTTTTCGCGAGGCACTGCGCGACTTCAAGGGCGACGTGCTGATCGAACAGGGCGAAGCCTTCAGCCGCGACTGCGGTCGGCAGTTGATGGAACAACTCCTGCAGCGTCTGGGGCATTTGCCGGATGCACTGGTGACGACGTCCTACGTGCTGCTGCAAGGCGTGTTCGACGCGCTGCATGACTTCCCGCTCAAATCGCGACCGTTGCGCCTGGGAACCTTCGGTGATACGCAGTTGCTGGACTTCCTGCCTTTGCCCGTCAACGCCATGGCCCAACAGCATCAACTGATCGCCGACACCGCCCTGCGCCTGGCCCTGGCCGCGATTGAAGAAGAACAGTACCAACCCGGCGTGCACGCCATCAGCCGTACCTTCAAGCAGCGTATTCACGAGGCCTGAGTGTGGAGCTGATCGACACCCACACGCACCTGGACTTCCCGGACTTCGACAGCGATCGCCGGGAAGTCCTCGCCCACAGCCGCCAACTCGGGGTGCGGCGCATGGTGGTGTTGGGGGTCTATCAGCAGAATTGGCAGCGCGTGTGGGATCTGGTGCAGGGTGACGACAGCCTCTTCGCCGCCTTCGGCCTGCATCCGGTCTACCTCGATGAACATCGCCCGGCCGACCTGACGGAATTGGGTGATTGGCTGAGCCGCCTCCAGGGCCACCGGCAAGTGTGCGCGGTGGGCGAGATCGGCCTGGACTTTTTTCTTGAGCACCTGCACCGCGAGCGTCAGCAAAACCTGTTCGAGGCACAACTGAAACTGGCCGCGGACTTCCAACTGCCAGCGCTGTTGCACGTACGCCGCAGCCACGCTGCCGTGATCGCCACACTCAAACGTATGCGCGTGCCACGAGGCGGCATCATCCACGCGTTTGCTGGCAGCTACGAAGAAGCCCGCGAGTACATCAAGCTCGGTTTCAAGCTGGGCCTGGGCGGTGCCGCGACCTGGCCCCAGGCCTTGCGCATGCACAAGGTTCTCGGCCAACTGCCCCTGGACGCCGTAGTGCTGGAGACCGATTCACCGGACATGGCGCCCGCCATGTACCCCGGCCAACGCAACAGCCCGCAACACCTGCCGGACATCTGTACCGCCCTGGCCGAACGCATGGGCATCAGCCCGTCACGACTGGCTGAGACGAGCACACGCAATGCGTGCGAGCTGTTCAATTGGTAACCCGCCGACAGGTTTGGCAACTTGCAGGCTGAGCGTTATCCGCTGCCGATGATGGGCATAACGCAACACCAGGAAATGGACCAATACCACCACCAGCGAAATATTGAGTTGCTCAATCACGCTGACCAAACCCACCCACTCGGCGACCAAGGCCACGACCAACACCATGCAGGTCAGTATGACCATGCTCGGATGCACCAGGGCCCAGTGATCCAGCGCCTTGAACTGACGCAGTTGTTTGGGACAGTTCAATTGCAACGTTCGCTGGCAGTACGGGCAATCAAAAGGTTCATGGATAGCAATGGCATTCAATTGCCAAGACTTGAGTTCAAACGTGATATCGCAATGGGCGCAGTGCCCTTTGATGCCGATGGCAATGGTCATGGTGGTGCCCTCCCCTGATCCGTGACTAGCTGAAACAAATTCTCACCCATTCACTCAATCAAAAAAGGGACACGGGGAAATCAAGACATGCACCACGCCCCATACCGAGTATTCCTACCCAAAAGCCCTACACGCGAAACGCGCCGATCAATTGCTTCAACTCGATGACCTGCATCGATAGCTGACGGCTGGCTGCTTCAGTCTGATGCGCACCCTGCGCTGCATGCTCACCCGCACGGTTGATTTCGACGATGTTCCTGTCGATATCGTGGGCCACCGCGGTTTGTTGCTCGACGGCGGCAGCAATCTGTTGGTTCTGATCGACGATCATGCCCACAGCACCAAGGATGTTTTCCAACGCCTGCTGAACCTTTTCCGACTGCCCAACCGTTCCGCTGGCCATGGCATGGCTGGTGCCCATGGCCTTGACCGCCGCGCCGACGCCCGTGTGCAGCCGGCTGATCATCTGTTCGATCTCTTCGGTCGAACGCTGGGTGCGACGCGCCAGGGTGCGCACTTCGTCCGCCACCACCGCGAAACCACGCCCCTGCTCGCCGGCACGTGCGGCCTCGATCGCGGCATTGAGCGCCAGCAGGTTGGTTTGCTCGGCAATGCTTTTGATCACTTCCAGCACACTGCTGATGGCCTGGCTGTCCGTGGCCAGTTGGTTGATAACCTGCACCGACGCATCAATTTCGGACGCCAAGCGCGCGATGCTGCCCTGCTGGGATTGCACCAACCCACGGCCGCTGACCGTCTCATCGTTGACGCTATGGGCACTCCTGACGGCCGCGGCTGCGCTACGCGCCACTTCCTGGGCGGTGGACGACATCTGGTTCATGGCCGTGGCCACTTGTTCGATCTGGCTGCGTTGGCCGGAAACCGCCTGGTTGCTCTGGGCCGACACGCTCTCCACTTGGCCGGCTTGCACCTCGACCTGGCTGACGGTCTGGCCGACGCGCTCGATCAGATCGTGGATCTTGGCGACCGTGCCGTTGAACACCTTGCCCAACTCCCCCAACTCGTCGCGGCTGTGCGCCACAAAGCTGACCGTCATATCGCCCGCTGCCACGTTGTCCATCATCAAGCCCAGGCGCCGCAAGGTGGTGCGGGTGGACGCATAGAACCCTGCATACAGGTAGAAAATCAGTGAAAACACCGCTGCCAGTGCACACACCAGCACCACCATGTGCGTACGGTTTTGTGCCAGGCGCTGCTCCAGTTGCTGTTGAATGAAGGCCAAAGTGGCGTCATCCAACTGGTAGGTCTTGGCCATCAATTGGCTGACGCTGGCATAGAACCCTTGCCACGGGGCGTCGAGGGTTTCGGCCATCACCACCTGTTCCTCGAACAATTCGCTGCCTTGCTTGAGGCTGGCCTGGCTGGCTTGCGCCATTGAATCGAGGGCGCCATGCGCGGCGTTGCTGGCACCCAGTGCGTCTTGCAGTTTCAGGGCGTATTCGCCTTGCAGCTTCTCCAACTGCTGCAACAACTCATCAAACCGAGTGCTGGAAGAGGAATTGATAAACCCCTGGCCCAGAGAGTAAGCACCCATTGCACGCCCTTCGCCGAGGGCCTGGGTCACTTGCGGAGTGATCCCGGTCACTAGGTCGCTGAGCTGGCGCAGATCACTCTGCGAGTCGCGACTCAAGCCGGATTGGCTGGCAATAATCTGGCTGAGCATCTGGGCTTTATTGAGCAGCTTGCCGATCAACGCACTTTTGTTCAGCAGTGACGTTTCCTGCTGTTGGGCCTTGAACGCTGTGATCAATTCGTCGCGCTTGCTATCAAACGCAGCAATTTGCTCGGGGTCGGTCGCCATGGCGGTGAGGCCTTGCAGGCGCGAGAGCACGTTGTGCTCCAAAGCGCTGATCTGGCCTTCAAGGTCGCCCGCCTTGCCAGACTGGCCGAGGGTTGCGTTGATTTGTACCTGGTTGTTGAGGGTTTCCAGATCACGCCGCAGGGTCAGGCTGCTGCCAAGCAAATCGAGGCTTTGCAACTCAATACGCGTACCCTGGAATTCACGCCAGGAATCACGCACCAGGAAATAGTTGGTCGCCAGCATCGGCAGCAAAAACAGCACGCTGATCAGGCTGAACTTCATGCCGAAGCTCAAGCGGTTCATCAGCGCGACGGCGGGATAGAGCAAGCTCTTCACAGGTGAACTCCCTTTCTTTTATTTTTATTGAGGCGCAGGGCGGCGGCAGATAGCCACTATTTGGCGCTCTGTCTGTATAGCTCAATTCGAAAGGGAGTTTTGTAACGTAAGGTTAACGGCAGGGAAGGCTGAAGCTTCCCTGCCGGTGGGTATCAGGGCAACACGGTCCAGATGGCGAACCCGGCATACCACAGCACCGCCGCACGCAGCAGCAGTTCCCACAGGCGATCCAGGCTGTTGATGCCATCGGCACCCACCACCGGTGGCGGAATTTCTGCCGCAACCAAACCAACCTTTTCTACCAGTTGGGCAGCGCTGATGTCCCAACTCAGCAACTCGTGGAGCATCACCCGGCTGACCGCGACAAAATTGCCCACCAACGCAAAACTGGCTGCCAGCAAGCGGACCGGCAACCAGTCGAACGCATGCCGCAGTTGCCCGGCGCGCTCGGCCACCAGAGGGTTCTGGCTGTGCTCGCTGGCCAGCGCCAGCAGGCGATAAGCCAGGGCCGCCACCGGCCCGAGCAGGAAGTACCAGAAAATCACCGCGAAAAAGCTCTGGTACGCCTGCCACAGCAGATGCCCCTGAACCCGTTCGAGCAGTTGCTCGCCGCTGTCTGCAGCGAGCTTGAGATCACGTTCGGCCACATGTTCGGCGGCCTGCAAGTCACCCCGTCGCCAGGCATCACGGAAAGGCCCGAGCCCAGCCAGCAGGTCGCCCCGCCCCAGGCTGTAGATCACCACCAGCAGGTGCACCGGCAATGCCAGCAGGCCATAGGCCACGGGTTCAAGCACCACCAGCAACAAGGCCAGCAAGGCCACCGGCAGCAATACCAGCAACGTAAGAATCAACCAAGGCTGTTTGCCCATGCGGGGGCTCGATTCCAGCTTGGCCAGTTCACGCAGCCATCCGCCGTCGCGCTGCAGCCGCTGGCGCAAGGCCGAGAACTTCTCGATCCACACCGCCAGCACCAACACCAGGAAACTCATTGTGCGTGTCCTCCATCCTGCAGGGCGCTGCGAAAGCGCGCCCAATCAAAAGCGGGGCCCGGGTCTGTCTTGCGGCCCGGGGCAATATCGCTGTGACCGCAGATACGCTGGCGGGTGATGCCTGGGTAGGCCGCCAGTAACTGACGCGTCAGGTCAATCAGCGACGCATATTGCGCGTCGGTGAACGGCAGCTCGTCGGTGCCTTCCAATTCAATCCCCAGTGAATAGTCATTGCAGGTGTCCCGCCCTTCAAAGCTGGAAACCCCGGCATGCCAGGCACGGTCCTGGCACGCCACAAACTGCGTCACGGCACCGTCGCGCTCAATCAGGAAATGCGCTGACACACGTAGGTGAGCGATCCCTTCATAGTAGGGATGTTCCGTGACATCCAGCCGGTTCTGGAAAAACTCCTGCACTTTGCCCGTGGCGAACTGCGCCGGTGGCAAGCTGATGTTATGCACCACCAACAGAGAGATTTCGCCTGCCGGGCGCTCGTTGAAGTTGGGCGAAGGGCAATGACGAATGCCCTTGCACCAACCGCTGGTGGGGTCCAACTGCATACGGGTTCCTTGATTAAGACGAGGTGTTACCAGTATGCCGCGTTCAGCCCTGCGGTTGCGATCACTTGCCGCGATTGAGTTGACGCAGGTTGTCGGTCACGGAGGCCAGCGCACGCTCAAACAGCAAGCCTTCGTCCAAACGGCGCAAGGTGCCGCCCTTGAACGCCAAAGCCAGTTGGCCCGCGCTTTTCTCCTGGACCTTGAGCCCCATGCGGCTGACGAAAATGTAGGTGTTGGACGGCGCAACAATCGCCATCAGCTTGCAACGCAGGGCTGCGGCATCGTTCTGCTGGAACTCAAACCAGCCACCGGCCTGCAGCTGTCGCGCCTTGAGCAGGTCAGGGTCATCGCCCGGCAGGGTATCGACAGCATCGGGCAACCCGCTGTCGAGCACAAACGGCTCACGCACTTCCATCAATGCCTCAAGCCCCTCACCGTCAAACGCCTGCACATGCATGGCCTGCAAGCGCACGAAGAATTCACGGGTACTGAACGGGTCGAACGCGGCGCTGGTCAACCCGTCACGCAGCGCCTTGAGCAACCCGGGCAGTTGCTCCAGCAAATGCCGTCCGGCCTCGGTGTCTTTCTGCAGGCCTACGCTCCAGATCAGCTCGTCCATGGTGCGCAGCCCCGCCTGCCACTGCACCGACTGCTCGCCATGCTTGAGGCTGGCCAACAACAGCACCTGGCTCCAGGCCTGCTGCAGAAACTGCACCACTGCCTGGGGCAGCGTCTTACCCAACAACCGCCGATTAAGCACGTCGGCGACACGTTGGCGGGCGGCATCCGTGCGCATCCGACCTTCTTCGGCATCGCGGGTGTGTTGTTCCAGCAGCTCGCAGCGTCGGCGCTCATCAGCAGTAAAAGTGCAGAACTCGGCCAGCAGTTGGGAGAAAATCCCCTGGTCCTCGACGAACTCATTCAATAAACGCTGCACCACCTGCTCGATGCGCAGGTACAGGCTATCGCGCAGGTAATCATCGTTCGGGCTCCAGCCCAGGGCAGCCCTGGCAATTTCGTTGAGCAAACGACGCGCCGGGTGGCTGGTGCGGCTGAACAAGCTTTTGTCCAATACCGCGACTTTTAGCAAGGGCACTTGCAAGCGGGCGATCAAGGCCTTGAAAGCGTCGGGCACGGCGTGATCTTTAAGGATGAACTCGAAGAGCAGCGCGATCAGATTGATAACGTCTTCGTCGGCGTTTTCCACCACCCGGGACTTGCCACTCTTGACGCTGACCCGGGTCAGCAACTGCTCAAGATGGTTGCGCAGATCGAAATCGTCCTCGGCCTCGGGCTCAGGTACGTATTGCTGCAAGTGAGAGAGCAGGCGCAACAGGTCACGCGAGGCAATGGGTTGTGGCTCGGCACTGGCTTCAAGGGTAGGGGCCACACGACCGCGCACGGCCACCAATAAGGCTTGCAGGGCGGTGAAGGCTTCATGGCCATTATCTTCGAACGGCGGCTCGGTCATCGGCTGCCGGCCTTCGCGTTGCTGGTCACGTTCTGCTCGACCGCCGGGGCGACGTGACGGCACCGCCTTGAGCTGGGGCAGTACGCCGATAGCCACCAGCAACTGATTAGCCTCGCCATACAGTTGGTCAGCGTCACTGAGTACGTATTTCTCAAACAGCTTGAGCATGATCAGTTTGACACGGATCTCCACACCCAGGCTGCGCCCTGCCCGCAGGAAAAACTCGCAGAGCAGCGCCGGGCCCAAGGGGTTCTCACGTTCTTCCAGTTGCTTGTCCAACAACGCACTCAAACGTGCGGTGAGTTGCGCAAGCGCCAAGCCATCGCGATGTCGTACGCGACCGAGCATAGCCTCCAGTGCCACGGCCTTTTCCAGATCATCACGGGAGGTGCCCGGTATTGCATCGTAAGACACCACCGGCACCAGGTGCAGGTCGCTGCGCCCTGACTGCCCCAGCAGCGCGAAGGCGGCGAACAGTTGCTCCATGAACACGCGTTCGAAATTCTTGCGCTTGAGGCGCAAGTCGCGCATGGCTTCGAAAAAAATATGGTGATCGACGTTGCTTCGAGCCTTGTCGGCCATTTCGAACAGGGTGTCGTCGGCGTTATCGAACAGTTCCTGCAGGCCCTGCTGCAGCTGCTGCGCCGCCTTGTCACGCACCTGCAACAACACCACCGGCAGGCGCGCGAGCGGCGATGGCGTGGCATGTACCTTGTTGATAGGCACCACCTTTCCGTCATTGTGCATCCTGGCCTCCTGAAACGGCGGTGTTGATGGGGAAATGCTCGGGCACAGGCCCGGACGGGCACTGCGAATACCCAGTCATTACCAAGACGTCAAAGCTATGACGCCAATTGCAAGGCGCGAGATTATCTTGCAAACGAGGGCTGTTGCGCCAGCAAACTCTGTCATTTGGTCGTAAATGAGCAGGTCGCTGGGTTCAAACGCGCACTGCCCCTATAATCGGGGCACTTTGTTTGTGGAGCCTGTTATGCCGAATCTCCGTCTTGCCGACCTCACCGCCGAAATCGAAGCCAACGTGCGCCGCGCACTGCTGGAAGACATCGGCAGCGGCGACATCACTGCACAGTTGATCCCGGCCGAACGGCTGGCCAAGGCCACGATCATCACCCGTGATGCGGCTGTGATTGCCGGTACAGCGTGGGTAGATGCTGTGTTCCGCCAACTGGACCCGCGTGTGGCAGTGCATTGGCAGGTGGCCGACGGTGAGCGCGTCAGCCCCAATCAGGCGTTGTTCCATCTCGAAGGCCCGGCACGCTCGTTGCTCAGCGGTGAACGTTGTGCGCTGAATTTCCTGCAGCTGCTGTCCGGCGTGGCCACCCGTGCGCAAGACCTGGCGGATTTTGTCGCCAGCACCCAGGTCAAGCTGCTCGATACCCGCAAAACTCTGCCGGGGCTGCGCCTGGCGCAAAAATACGCGGTGACCTGTGGCGGCTGTCACAACCATCGCATCGGGCTGTATGACGCGTTTTTGATCAAGGAAAACCATATCGCCGCGTGCGGCGGTATCGCCCAGGCCATTACGGCCGCGCACAAGATTGCGCCAGGCAAGCCGGTGGAAATCGAAGTTGAAAGCCTGGAAGAACTGCGTGAAGCACTGGCGGCGGGTGCCGATATCATCATGCTCGACGAATTGAGCCTGGATGACATGCGTGAAGCCGTGCGCCTGAACGCCGGCAAGGCCAAGCTGGAGGCCAGCGGCGGAATCAACGAAACCACGCTGCTGCCCATCGCGCAAACCGGGGTGGACTACATCTCCATCGGGGCGATGACCAAGGACGTGAAGGCAGTGGACCTCTCGATGCGCCTTAGCATCTGAAGCACTGCAGGAGCCGGCTTGCCGGCGATAGGGCTCGTGAGATTACCTTGAACCTCACAGGCCTCATCGCCGGCAAGCCAGCTCCTACGGGGTAATCAGACGACCAGGTCGTTCATCTCGCAATATTCTTCCCAGTCGACACCCAGCACCTCGGCGGCCTCTTTGTGCAAGGCCAGCCGTGCGGCTTCAAACGCTTCCGGTGTGGAGGTGTACTTGAGGGTCAACTCCCAAGGCTGGTAGCCCTGGCTCTCCGCCTCGTCCTCGAATGCCCATTGGATCTGGTCGCGCTGATCATCGGCGCTCAGGTCTTTGATCTCTTCTTTAAGCTGCGGCGTGTCCTCAAGGTATTTCTTGAGGGCTTCTTCGTGCCGAACTTCCTGGGTCATTTCAGTCGTGGTCATATTGTTCTCTTAGATCGAGGAATGGGGATGCATCTGGGTCATCAAGGTTGCGCAGATACAAAAGAACAGGCAGGAATGCCGGCTCGTCTGGCCTTCAGAACCATTCTGGGATCATCTGAAAACGTTGCCTTTGAAGCAGTGTTGCCTTTTTGCCCGAGACAGGAATCGAACCTGCGACCTTCGCGTTACGAGTGCGCTGCTCTACCGGCTGAGCTACACGGGCGGTGGGCTAAAGCTAGCACCGCATCGGGCGTCCGGCAACTTACTGGCCAGGGAGTGCGATCACACCCTGGGCCCAGAAGCGTGGCTGCAGGTGATCATGACCGGCGCGCAGGTAGTCCGCCTGGTCTTGCACGGTATGAGGCAGGTCGCGTGCAGCGATAAATAACATCAGACCAACGGCCATCACACCGGCTATTTGCCACGCTGCGCCCGCCCACTTCAGCCCGCTGTCCAAGGGAGTTCGCCCTACGTGCAACGCCATCAACCAACCTACCACCAGCGCCAGCCATACCTGTGAGTTGGGCATCACGATGACACCGTCGACCATCGACTGCACCAACGTACCCACCAACGCCGCAAACAGGCACAGCCGCAGCAGGTCTTCACCGGCCTCAGACAATGCTCGTGCGCGCACTATCCTGCACGTCGCCCAGCCAGCCCGCCACGCCAGGACGGCCACACATAGGGCTGACGGCACGCCCCACTCACTGGCCCACTGCAGAACCGCCTGGTGCGGGTGGGCCGCTATTTCATTGGCGATATCGGCAAAATGCATGGGACCGAAGCCTAGCCAGGGGCGCTCTTCAATCATGTGCCAAGCTTGTAACCAGATCGGACCGCGCCCCGACAGCGAGGTGGTCAGGCGATCGCCTGCGCCACTGCCAACTTCAATCCCCAGATAGCCCGCCAACCCCACGAACAACAGCCAATACAACACCAGGCCGCCACATAGCGCCGCCAGTTGCCAGGCAACCCAACGCCGCCCCCAAGGCCCCAGCACCGTCAACACCCCAGCCGCCACCGCCAGGCCAAGCCACGTACCGCGCGTGCCGCCACTGATGGCGATCAACCACCAGACACACAGCAGCGCAAACACCCCGGCACGCATGGCGCGGGTAACATTCGCTAAAAGCAAAGGGAGCGCCAACAGCGCCAAGGTGAAGGTCTGAAACTGGCCATAAAATCGCTTGTTGGAAAACCCCGACAGCAGATGGTCGAGGTTCAGCACATCGTTACCACTGGTAAAGGCCGATGCTGCGGCCCACAGGTACTGCAAAGACTTGACCAGGCACAGCAGCAAGACAATCAGGATCAGGGCGCGATCCATCGGCTCACCACCCTGACGTCGAAGCAAGGCGAACGCCACGGCGATCGCGCCACAACCGACAAACAGCGCCACTTCGGTGAGCGCCCACAACGGCTGATGAGCCAGTACGGAAGAGATCACGCCCAGCCCGATGATCGCCATCAGCCCATAGGTGCTGGGCCGGTCCAACAACCGCTCGCCTGAACCGGCCGACAGCCCATACAGCACCGCGCCCAGGCTCATGACAATCTGTGTGGAACGTTGCAGATCATGCCCACTGAACGGCAAGCAGATGCCCACCGCCAACAGGCATGCAGCCACTACCAGAAACACATTGCCTCGCTGTTGCAGGGACAACGACATGGGCCACCCTTACTTCCGTGTTGTGAGGTCAGGCAATCAGGCGCCGCAACCTTTGGTGACGTACTGCGCATCCGCCGTGGTTGCGCACTTCCAACCCGTGGTTGCACTACGCGTCAACGTGATGGTCTTGCCCAGCACAGGCGCCGGGGCGTCAAGGATTTCGCAACTGATGGACCCTGCCCCCGTGGCCACGTCCCCAACTACGTCGATCTTGCAATTGGCGGTAGGGCTGGTGCCGCCGATCAAGGCCAGGGTCGGTACAGTGCCTTGATTGAGGGTGTCTTCATAGCCGGCCTTCAATGCGGAGATTTCCGCCAACCCCGCCGTGAACTTGGCCTTGGCCTGGTGCTTGGTGTACATGGGCAAGCCGATGGTGGCCAAAATGCCGATGATTGCCACGACGATCAATAACTCGATCAAGGTAAAGCCTTTCTGACGCATCACATTCACTCTCCAGGATAGAACTCATGACAAGGCGCGTCCTGCGCCTCGTGGTTTATTGCCGCGCCAGTGTACTCACCCAAATGGGGTCAATCGCGCTCAAGACGCACATTCTGACATTTTATCGTGCAACACCGGCCGGCCCGAATCCGTCATCTGACTAAGCTATAAATCTTCCACTCCCTCAGTGCGCAAACGAGACATGAACGACACTTCGACGATCTACGCCTGGGAAGGCATCAACCGCAAGGGGCGCAAGGTGTCCGGGCAAACCGTTGGCCACGATGTGGCACTGATCAAGGCACACTTGCGCCAGCAGGGCATCTGCCCCGAACGCGTGCGCAGGAAACCTGCCGGCATGCCCCGCCTGGCCGCAACGATCAAGCCTGCGGACATTGCCCTGTTCACCCGGCAGTTGGCGACGCTGCTGAAGGCCGGCATTCCCCTGTTGCAGGCCTTCGACATCATCAGCGAAGGCTTCGAGAACCGGCAGGTGCGCGAACTGGTAAAAGGGCTCAAGCACGCGATAGCAACCGGCAACAGCCTGGCGACGGCACTGCGCAAGCACCCGCGCTACTTCGATGAGCTGTATTGCAACCTGGTTGCCGCAGGGGAATTGGCCGGTGCTTTGGAAACTCTTCTGGAACGCGTCGCCATCCACCTGGAGAAAAGCGAACAGCTCAAGGCCCGCATCAAGAAAGCCATGACCTACCCCATCGCGGTACTGCTGGTCGCCAGCGTGGTCAGCACGGTGTTGCTGATCCATGTCGTGCCGCAATTCCAAAGCCTGTTCGCCGGGGTCGACAGCCAGTTGCCCGGGTTCACCCGACAGGTCATCGCCCTGTCGGAGTTTCTGCAGCGCGCCTGGTGGGGTGTTGCACTGGGGCTGGGTACCGCCATGATCGCAGTACGCCAAGCCTATCGGGGGTCCCGTAGTTTTCGATACAAAATAGATACGGGTTTGTTGAGGGTTCCACTAGCAGGCACACTGCTGAAAAAATCCGCCGTCGCTCGTTACGCCCGCACGCTTTCCACCACCTTTGCAGCAGGCGTGCCCCTGGTACAAGCGCTGGGCTCCGTGGCAGGCACCGTGGGCAATGGGCCCTTTAAACAGGCAATCGAACACATGCGTCACGACGTCTCAACCGGCATGCCGCTGAACCAATCCATGGCCGCCAGCAACCTGTTCCCGGGCATGGCAATCCAGATGACTGCGATTGGCGAAGAATCAGGCACCCTGGACCACATGCTGGAAAAGGTCGCCAACCACTATGAGGCCGATGTGGAACACCTGGTCGATAACCTCACCAGCCTGATGGAGCCGTTGATCATGGTGGTGCTGGGCGGCATTGTCGGTGCGCTGGTGATTGCCATGTATCTGCCTGTCTTCCAATTGGGTTCGGCATTTTGAGCCTGCTGTTGAGTGAGCACCCGTGGGCGTTTACCGCGATGGCGCTGGTGCTGGGCCTGATTGTCGGCAGCTTCCTCAATGTGGTGGTGTGGCGCCTGCCGAAAATGCTCGAACGGGACTGGCGTATCCAGGCCCAGGAAGTGCTTGGGTTGCCTGTTGACCCTCCCGGTCCCACCTACAATCTGATGCGCCCCAATTCTTGCTGCCCGCATTGCAACCAACCGATTCGCCCCTGGGAAAACATCCCGCTGCTCAGTTACCTGATGCTCAAGGGGCGTTGCGCCCGTTGCCACGCGCCCATCAGCACCCGCTACCCCTTCACCGAGCTGGTCTGCGGGCTGCTCTCGGCCGTGGTTGCCTGGCATTTCGGCTTTGGCGGGCAAGCCTTTGTGGTGCTGGTATTGAGTTGGGGCCTGCTGGCAATGAGCCTGATCGACGCCGACCACCAACTGTTGCCGGACGTGCTGGTGCTGCCCCTGTTATGGCTGGGACTGATCGTCAACTACTTCGAACTGCTGGTGCCACTGCCCGATGCCTTGTGGGGCGCAGTGATCGGCTACATGAGCCTGTGGTCGGTGTTCTGGTTGTTCAAACTGGTCACCGGCAAGGACGGCATGGGTCATGGTGATTTCAAGTTGCTGGCGTTGCTCGGCGCCTGGGGTGGCTGGCAAGTGCTGCCCATGACCCTACTGATGTCCTCGCTGGTCGGGGTGTTTGTCGGGCTGCTGTTACTGCGCCTGCGCAAGGCCCAGGCGTCGACCCCGATGCCGTTTGGTCCGTATCTGGCCATTGCCGGCTGGATTGCATTGCTCTGGGGTGGTCAAATAACCGACTTCTATTTGCAGTCTGTCGGTTTCAGATGACCACTCCTGTTGTAACACCCTGGATTCTTGGCCTCACGGGCGGCATCGGCAGCGGTAAAAGCGCCGCCGCCCAGCACTTTATTGACCTTGGCATTGACCTGGTCGACGCAGACCATGCTGCCCGGTGGGTCGTGGAACCTGGCCGGCCGGCGTTGGCTAGCATCGCCGAACACTTTGGTGCAGGCGTGCTGCAACCTGACGGCCAATTGGACCGCGCTGCGTTGCGCAAACTGATCTTCGAAGTGCCCGAAGAGCGGCGCTGGCTCGAAGCCCTGCTGCACCCGCTGATTGGCGAGGAAATTCGCAGCCACCTGGCGCGTGCTCAATCGCCCTACGCGATCCTGGTGTCGCCGCTGCTGATCGAATCGGGCCAGTACAGCATGACCCAGCGCATCCTGGTGATCGACGTGCCGCAATCATTGCAGATTCAGCGTACCCTGCAGCGCGACGGCATCAGCGAGCAACAGGTGCAGGCGATTCTCAAGGCCCAGTCCAGCCGTGAAGACCGCCTGAAACATGCCGACGATGTACTGGTCAATGACAAGGACCTCGCGTGGTTGCACAGCGAGGTCGAGCGACTGCACCACTTTTACCTTACTTTGCGTGGAGGCCGATCATGAGCCAACCCCTGACTGTCGACTGCCCAACCTGCGGCGCCCCCGTGGAATGGAAAGCGACCAACCTCAACCGCCCGTTCTGCTCGGACCGTTGCAAACTCATCGACCTGGGCGCCTGGGCAGCTGAAGAACACAAGATTCCCGTAGCACCGGACGCCGAAGACGAGCTGTTTTCAGAAGACCTGCCGCCACGCCACTAAGGGCGCATAAAGGCGTACTCCTGCTGGTCGTCGAGGTTCTCTGCAAGGTATTGCAGCTCGTCGGCCAGGTCTTCGAAACTGCGCACGCCTTTGCTCTGCTGCACCACCGCACTGAGCATGGCGCGCAGCGTCAGGCCCGGGTCAAAGCCGATTTCTTGCGCGGCATCCTGGCTTCTACGCAGCTCTTGCCGTGCCCATTCGTACACACTCATGATTCGTGCTCCCACCTTTGCCCAGGAAAATTTCGCAGAGCATGGGCTTGCTCGGCTGTGCGGGATTTGATCCAGGTCAACGCTGCGAATCGTCATCCTTCCAGGGCGCCGAGAGATAGCGCGTACGGTTGAAGGTCTCCAGCCATTCAGGGCAGAACACCACGAGGGCGCTGATTACCATGCCGTTGATAAAGGCCTCGGGAAAGATCATCAGCCACAGGTAGCCGACGAAATCTTCCAGCCATTCCGGCATCGCGAAACGGCCGTCGAACCACAACAGGCCCAGCCCCATCAACAGGCAGAGCAACGCCGATAGCGCGGCGGCAAAAAAGCCGGAGCAGAAGATGTACACGAAGGGGTTCCTGGGTTGCGCCCGTTCGACCAGCAGCGCACAGGTCTCGGTCACCAGCACGGGCAAACCGATCAACAGCAGGCCGTTGACCCCCACCGCTGCCAGGTCCTGGCGCCCCAACAGCACCAGGCCCATTTGGGCCGCAACACCGCCGACGATTGCCAGCGGCCAGTCAAGCAACAAGGTGACGGCGGTCATGCCGATAAAGTGATAGGAAACGCCGGTGTCGAAATCCCGCCGCACCAGCCACAGCATGAACAACGCGAACACCGTGCCGAACAACAGGTGCTGGCGCCGACGGTCGGCGAACAACTCAAGCCAGGACGAGCGCAGGACCGCCCACATCACCACGGGTGCAAACAACAGCCACCCGATCGTGAGGGTTTCTGGCGCCAGCACCGCGGCACTGATCACGGTGCCACCTGCTCCAACGCCTGACGCAGCTCAGCGGCAGAACCGTATTCACGCTGCGCAACCAGCTTGCCCTTATCCAGTTGCAACCACAGCACTTTATCCACAGGCCCCGGGTAGCGCGGCACGACACGCGCGTCGCGATCCAGCATCACCCGATAGCTGTAGGCCTGCATGGCCGGCACCGCGAACAACTTGGCGATCAGCCGAGGCATGCGCTGGATGTCAGCGACAAACACTGCCTGACGCGCTTCCAAATACCCCTTGGGCTGGCCTTGCAACGCCGCATCCACCAGCTTTGCGCCTTCCATGCTGCGGGCGACCAACAGAATCTGCGCCTGATCATTCAAACTGTAGGCCTGATCGAACTGGTCCAGCAACGTCCAGGGCGCAAGCCGCTCACCCACTTCAACGGCCTGGGCCCAAAGGGGCAGAAGACTCAAAAACAGCACAACAAAAAACTTCACGACGCACTCCCCATGCCCGATTGACCTTTGTACGGCCAGTCTACACCGCGCTTTTGCAGCAGGACTTCCTGCGGTCATCATTTGGGCGCTAAGCTGCAAGCATGGATGACTCAGATTACTTGCGCCTGCTCACTGTAGCGGCCGAACAAGCCAATGCGTTCTTGTCCAATGCCCGCAAATGGGAGCGTGAGCGTTGGGTCTGCCAGCGCCTGCTGCAAGGCTTGAATGTGCCCTACCGCGCCGAAGAGTTTCACGCGGCTGGGCAGGAGCCGCCGGACGTGCTGTTTCGAGACGCCAGTTTCGAGGTGTTTTTCGTTCTGGATGAAGGCCGGCGCCTGAACGACGAATGGCGAGATGAGCTGCTCAGGCGGCGCAGCGCATTCTCCCTGAGCCAACTGGTGCGGCGCGAAGCCAAGCCGCGACGCATCCCCGCCCATGAATTTCTGCTGCGCCTGGCACCGACGCTGCGTAAAAAAGCGCACAACTATAAAGAACGGGGCATGGACCTGGGGGAGCTGGACCTGATCGCGTTCACCAGCCTAAAGCGCGAGGTGCTGGACCTCAACAGCCACTTCCCGCCGCCCACCGAGTACCTGCGCCAGGGTTGGCGCTCGCTGTCGCTGGTGGGGCCGACCTTTGCGCGGGTGCTGTTCGCCCACCCCGACGCACCGGATTTCTTGCGCAACAACCTGGGGCGCAGCATAGTATTCGACGTAGGTATCAGTCTGTGACGCGGGCACCGGCTAAGCTTGTGGCGATGCCGCCCACTCACAGACTGTAACGTGGGGCCCTTTTGCAACGTCTACCTGACGAGGCCTTTATGACCAGCCGCCTGAACCCCGATGACCAACAGCATGTCGAAGAGTACCTGCAACTCTCCCAGAACCGAGTCGAGCGCAAGCCTTTCAGGCCGTGGCTGCTCCTCGTTGTGGTGCTGGCGGCCGTGATCGGGCTTGGCCTGCTGAGTCGCCTTCTGAGTTACCTGACGCTATGAGCTGCCTGGCGCTCGCGGGGGTAACTGCTCCGATTTCTTTTAGCCTTGCGAGATATCCCCATGACCCATCGTATTATTATCGTCGGCGGCGGCGCCGGCGGCCTGGAGTTGGCTACCCGCCTGGGTAAGACTCTGGGCAAGCGCGGCACGGCCAGCATCACGCTGGTGGACGCCAACCTCACCCACATCTGGAAGCCTCTGTTGCACGAAGTGGCCGCCGGCTCCCTGAATTCATCGGAAGACGAACTCAATTATGTCGCCCAGGCAAAATGGAACCACTTCGAGTTCCAGCTGGGGCGCATGAGCGGGCTTGATCGTGAACAGAAGAAAATCCAGCTGGCCGCCACCCTCGATGAAGAAGGCCGTGAACTGGTGCCCGCGCGCGTGCTGAGCTACGACAGCCTGGTGATCGCCGTTGGCAGCACCACCAACGACTTTGGCACCGAGGGCGCGGCGCAACACTGCCTGTTCCTCGACACCCGCAAACAGGCCGAGCGCTTCCACCAACAACTGCTCAACCACTACCTGCGCGCCCATGCCGGGCAAACCGACGTGGAAGAGAAAATCAGTGTCGCCATCGTCGGCGCCGGTGCGACCGGTGTTGAACTGGCCGCCGAGCTGCACAACGCTGCGCATGAACTGGCGGCCTATGGCCTGGATCGCATCAAACCGGAAAACATGCACATCACCCTGATCGAGGCTGGGCCACGGGTGCTGCCTGCCCTGCCGGAACGCATCGGCGGGCCTGTGCATAAAACCCTGGAAAAGCTCGGCGTGACCGTGCTGACCAATTCGGCGGTCAGTGAAGTGACAGCCGATGCGCTGATCACCAGCAGCGGCCAGGTGATTCCAGCCAGCCTCAAGGTGTGGGCGGCCGGCATTCGTGCGCCGGGGTTCCTCAAAGACATCGACGGCCTGGAAACCAACCGCATCAACCAGTTGCAAGTTCTGCCAACACTGCAAACCACCCGTGACGAAAACATCTTTGCCTTCGGCGACTGCGCTGCCTGCCCGCAACCGGGCACCGACCGCAACGTTCCGCCACGCGCCCAGGCTGCTCACCAGCAGGCATCGCTGCTGGCCAAGTCGCTGAAGCTGCGTATCGAAGGCAAAGACCTGCCAACCTACAAGTACACCGACTACGGCTCGTTGATCTCGCTGTCGCGGTTCTCGGCGGTGGGTAACTTGATGGGCAACCTTACTGGCAGCGTGATGCTGGAAGGCTGGTTGGCGCGGATGTTCTACGTGTCGCTGTACCGCATGCACCAGATGGCGCTGTACGGGTTCTTCCGTACGGCCATGTTGATGCTGGGTAGCAAGATTGGTCGCGGGACCGAGCCTAGGCTCAAGCTGCACTGATTGACGATCTCGCTGCAAAAAAAATCCCCCTACCAAACGGCAGGGGGATTTTTTATTGGGCCGCGTAAAACTCGGCCATGTGGTCGACAAACGCCCGGACCTTCGGCGCCAGATGCCGGGACTGCGGATAGAGCGCGTAGTAGTGCCGCTCGCCCAGCGAATAATTGGGCAGGATCGGTACAAGCCGTCCCTGCGCCAAGTCATTGCGCACCGTTGCCTGGGTGAAGCATGCAATGCCCGCCCCGGCCAATGTCGCCGCGTGCAGTGCACTGATGGTATTGCTTCGAAACTGCCCCGAGGGCGTGACCTTGATGGTCTCGCCCCGCGCCGGGCTCAGCGCCCAATCCGAAGTCGCGCCAATGAAGGTCAGCAAGCGATGCGCGTCGAGTTCCTGGGCCGAACGGGGCAAGCCATGCCGGCCAATGTAGCTCGGTGATGCCACCAATACCTGCCTGGAGACCGTCAACGTGCGCGCTATCAAGGTCGTGTCCGCCAAGGCGCTGGCGATGCGTACCACAACGTCAAAACCATCAGCGACCACGTCAACGAATTGATCGTCGCCATGCAATTCAAGCTCGATATCGGGGTAACGACGCTGAAAACCCGGCAGCCAGTGCGGTAGCTCCAACGTGCCCACCACCAGCGGCACGCTGACCCGCAGCAGGCCTTCCGGGCGCTGATGTCCCTGGGCAATGGCTTGGGACGCGGCCTTGACACGATCGAGGATATCGACACACGCCGCGTAGTACTGCTCTCCCGCCGAGGTCAGACTGAAACGCCGTGTATTGCGGTTGATCAGTTGGGCGCCCAGTTCAATCTCCAGCTGTTGCAACTGCCGTGAAATCGTCGAATGCGTGGTGTCCAGGCGTTCTGCGGCGGCAGAAAAACCCTTGGCTTCAACGATGCACCGAAAGGCGCGCATGGCGGACAACTGGTTCATGAAGCAGACGATCCCTGGCTGTTCAGAAGGGCTCAGTTAACCGGCAAGGCGATGATTTGCGCCGTGCTCAGCACCGAGCCGAAGGTGTCTTCGATCTCGGCCAGCGCCGAGTTTTGCAACTCATCCTTGGTCACCGAACGGCCATCGGCACGGGTGATGGCCCGCGTGGCGGTGGCATCGGATGCTACCACAACGTCATAGCCCAACGGCGCAGCGTCTCGAGCGGCGCCGGCGACACAGGCGTGAGTCATCAGGCCGGTGATAATCAGGGTTTTGACGCCCACTTGCTTCAATTGCGCATCAAGATCGGTGCTGGCAAATACACTGACGGAGGTTTTCTGCACGAGCTTGTCTTGCGGACGCGGCTTCATCAGCCGTTGAAAATCGACGGTTTTGCCGTTTGTGGCGAATACCGCCGCATCCTCCGGGGCGATGTGCTGCACGTGGATGACCTGAATATGCTCCTTGTCGGCAAATTTGATCAGACGCTGGGTGTTGTCCAGGGCCTTCATGCCGTCGGGGATCGGCATACGGCCGGTGAAGTATTCATTCTGGAAATCGATGACCAGCAAGGCTGTGGTTTTCGGATCCAGCCGACCGATGGGCTCGGCGCCTGACATGGCGCGAATGGTCGGGTGCTTATTCGCCGCAGCGTCGGCAGCAACGGCAAATTGACCGAGGCCCATGATCATGCCCAAGCCCACGAGCGTGGATTTGATCAACTGAGGTAATGAGCGAGCAGGTTGAGCAGCGAGGAAAGAAGCGGTGCGGTTCATGATGCGAATTCCTGTTGGGGAGAGATACTGACGTGGCCCAGTCTAGGAGCACACCGCGTTCGCACCAACGCACCAATCAGCACAATATCTGTTTGGAATTTGCACAAATCGAGCTGAAAAAAAGGCAAAAAAAATCCCCGTATCTTTCGATACGAGGATTTTTAATATGGTCGGGGTAAGGGGATTCGAACTCCTGACATCCTGCTCCCAAAGCAGGCGCGCTACCGGACTGCGCTATACCCCGGTAAAAAAAAGGCGACCTTTCAGTCGCCTTCTTCGATCAGCGCTTTTGGCCTCTGATCTTAAGATTCGATTCCAGCGTTAACTGGTTTCAAAAATGGTGGGTCGTGTGGGATTCGAACCTACGACCAATTGGTTAAAAGCCAACTGCTCTACCAACTGAGCTAACGACCCAAATATGGTCGGGGTAAGGGGATTCGAACTCCTGACATCCTGCTCCCAAAGCAGGCGCGCTACCGGACTGCGCTATACCCCGGTTTGAAATTGGCTCCGTGACCAGGACTCGAACCTGGGACCCAATGATTAACAGTCATTTGCTCTACCGACTGAGCTATCACGGAACTACATATTTCAAAGTACAACTTCTACTGCGGTGTAACCTTCTCTTCGAGTCTTCCGTATCGCTACGTTGTCATGTCTGAGGCGCGCTATTCTACAATCTTAAAAACCTCTGTCAACCCTTTAAATTGCTTTTAAGACAATGATTTGCGCTTGTTTCTGATTTCTTCTTGGGGAGAAGAAACCCGTGGGCTGACGTTGTTGCGGGGCGCACTTTACTAGCCTTTTCCTTACAGTTCAACGCCCTATCGAAAAAAAAGGCCCCGCGATGCGGGGCCTCCTTTTACAACGCCACTGACTGGGATTAGTGGAAGACGATTTCGTCGTTTTCCACCGTCGCCTCGACGCTGGTACCCGGCATAAAGCTGCCCGACAAAATCAACTGCGCCAGCGGGTTTTCGATCCAGCGCTGAATCGCACGCTTCAGAGGCCGTGCGCCATACACCGGGTCGTAACCCACCGCGATCAGCTTATCCAACGCCTCGCCGCTCAGCACCAGGTCCAGCTCGCGCTCCGCCAGGCGGCCACGCAGGCGACCCAGTTGGATCTCGGTAATGCCCGCAATCTGATCCCGCGCCAGAGGCTCGAAGATCACCACTTCATCGACCCGGTTGATAAATTCCGGGCGGAAGTGGCTGGTCAGCGCATCCATGACAGCAGCGCGCTGGCCTTCACGGTCCCCCACCAGTTCCTGGATCTGTGCCGAGCCCAGGTTGGAGGTCATCACGATCACCGTATTACGGAAGTCCACGGTACGCCCGTGGCTGTCCGTCAGGCGGCCATCCTCCAGCACTTGCAGCAAGATGTTGAACACATCCGGGTGTGCCTTCTCGACCTCATCCAGCAAGATCACCGAGTAAGGCTTGCGCCGCACGGCTTCGGTCAGGTAACCGCCTTCTTCGTAACCCACATAGCCTGGTGGTGCGCCGATCAGGCGAGCCACCGAGTGTTTCTCCATGAACTCGGACATGTCGATCCGCACCATGGCCTCTTCCGTATCAAAGAGGAACTCAGCCAAGGCCTTGCACAGCTCAGTCTTACCCACGCCGGTCGGGCCGAGGAACATGAACGAGCCACTTGGGCGGTTCGGGTCGGACAAGCCGGCTCGCGAACGCCGTACCGCGTTGGCCACCGCCACCACGGCCTCTTCCTGACCGATCACGCGCTGGTGCAACAGGCTTTCCATCTTCAGCAGCTTGTCGCGCTCGCCCTCAAGCATTTTCGACACGGGAATACCGGTCCACTTCGAGACGACCTCGGCGATTTCTTCCTCGGTCACTTTGCTGCGCAGCAACTGGTTTTCACTGTGGCCATGCTGGTCGACCATCTGCAGGCTGCGCTCCAGGTCCGGGATCACCCCGTACTGCAACTCGGCCATGCGGTTCAGGTCGCCTTTACGGCGTGCAGCTTCCAGCTCCTGGCGGGACTGCTCGATTTTCTGCTGGATCTGCGCAGAGCCCTGCACTTCAGCTTTTTCCGAGGTCCAGATTTCTTCCAGGTCCGAATACTCACGTTCCAGGCGCACGATTTCTTCCTGGAGTTTTTCCAGGCGTTTCTTCGCTGCGTCGTCCTCTTCTTTCTTCAGGGCCTGGGATTCGACTTTCAGTTGAATCAGGCGCCGATCCAGACGGTCGAGCACTTCCGGCTTGGAGTCGATCTCCATGCGGATACGGCTGGCCGCTTCGTCGATCAGGTCGATGGCCTTGTCGGGCAGTTGGCGATCGGTGATGTAGCGATGGCTCAACTTGGCCGCCGCAATGATCGCGCCGTCAGTGATTGCCACCTTGTGGTGGACCTCATACCGCTCTTTCAGGCCCCGCAGGATCGCGATGGTGTCTTCTTCGCTCGGTTCTTCCACCAGCACTTTCTGGAAGCGACGCTCAAGGGCCGCATCCTTTTCAATGTACTGACGGTATTCGTTGAGCGTCGTGGCGCCCACGCAGTGCAACTCGCCCCGCGCCAACGCGGGCTTGAGCATGTTACCGGCATCCATGGAACCTTCGCCTTTACCGGCGCCGACCATGGTATGCAGTTCGTCGATAAACAGAATGATCTGCCCTTCCTGCTTCGACAATTCATTAAGCAGGGATTTGAGGCGCTCTTCGAACTCGCCACGGAACTTGGCGCCGGCAATCAACGAGCCCATGTCCAACGACAGCAGGCGCTTGCCTTTAAGGCCGTCCGGCACTTCACCATTAATGATGCGCTGGGCCAGGCCTTCGGCAATCGCGGTTTTACCCACGCCAGGCTCACCGATCAGCACTGGGTTGTTCTTGGTGCGACGTTGCAGTACCTGAATGGTGCGACGAATTTCATCGTCACGGCCGATCACCGGGTCGAGCTTGCCCTCTTCGGCGCGCTTGGTCAGGTCGACGGTGTATTTGTCCAGGGCCTGGCGCGACTCCTCATGATTGGGGTCGTTTACCGCGTCACCGCCACGCAGGTTGTTGATGGCGTTTTCCAGGGCTTTCTTGCTCACGCCCTGGCCCAGCAACAATTTGCCGAGCTTGCTGTTCTCGTCCATGGCGGCGAGCAGCACCAGTTCGCTGGAGATGAACTGGTCACCTTTCTGCTGCGCCAGGCGATCGGCCTGGTTGAGCAGGCGCGCCAATTCCTGCGACATGTTCACGTCGCCGGTCGGATTTTGGATTTTCGGCAGTTGGTCGAGCTCTTTGCTCAACTCCTTGCGCAGGCTGTTGACGTCAAAGCCCACCTGCATCAGCAAGGGCTTGATAGAACCACCTTGCTGTTCCAAGAGCGCCTGCATCAAGTGCGCAGGCTCAATGGCCGGGTGGTCGAGGCCCACCGCCAAGGATTGAGAGTCAGACAGTGCCAACTGCAATTTGCTGGTTAAACGATCAATACGCATTAGTCACCTTCCTTTTGAGCAGGCCGGAGCTATAAAACATCCTGAATGAAGAAACCTGCCAGATACCCCTATAGATGGGGTGGATTCTGGAAGATTCAAGCGAACGATGGCTGATATGGATCAGGTTTGATCCAGGTCAAGAGAGTCTAGCGTTCAAGCCAGACAAGGGAGGCGAAACGTCCGGTGCGAGGGCTGCGCCGGTAAGAAAAGAAGCGAGGGTCGGTCACCGTGCAGAACCCACCACCATAAACAGCAGTAACACCGCGTGCGGCAAGACGCAGGCGGGCCAGCTGATAGATGTCGGCCATGAACTTGCCCGGGTTGTGGCTGGGCACAAAGGCTTCTGCTGTGATCGGCAGTTGCTGCATGAAGGCTTCACGCACTTCCGGGCCGACTTCGAAGGCTTTTGGGCCGATTGCCGGGCCGAGCCAGACCAGAACATCTTCGGGCTCAGCGTCCAGGCGTTCGAAAGCAGCTTCCAGCACACCCGCCGCCAGGCCGCGCCACCCGGCATGCGCCGCCGCTACGCGGGTACCGGCGCGATTGCAAAACAACGCGGGCAGGCAATCGGCAGTCATTGATGTGCAGGCAATGCCTGGAGTGCTGGTCCAACTGGCGTCGGCTTCAGCGGTGCGCGCAGGATCAGCCTCGACCACATTTACGCCGTGAACCTGGCGCAGCCAGGCCGGCTGAATGCCGAAGGCCTCACTGAGACGACGGCGATTCTCAAGGACGGCCTCAAGGTCGTCTTCGACATGATCGCCCAGGTTGAGGCTGTCGAACGGCGCCAGGCTGACGCCGCCCGCCCGGGTGGTGACGCAGGCTTTCACCTGAGCCGGCGCAGGCCAGTCAGGAATCAGCCAGTCACTCATCCGATAAATGCCTCGCGATCCTGCTTGAGCAGCGACAGCAACCAGACCAGATCGTCTGGCAGAGGCGATTCCCAACTCATCCGCTTACCGCTCGTCGGATGATCCAGTTCCAGGAAGCGTGCATGCAGGGCCTGGCGCGGGAAGTTTTTCAGCGAATCAACCATGGTCGCACTGGCCGCAGGCGGAATACGGAAGCGGCCACCGTAGGCCGGATCTCCGACCAACGGGAAGTTGATGTGGGCCATGTGCACGCGAATCTGGTGGGTACGGCCGGTTTCCAGCTTGACCCGCACGTGAGTGTGGGAGCGGAAACGCTCGAGCACGCGGTAGTGGCTGACGGCCTGCTTGCCGCCTTCCATCACCGCCATACGCTGGCGCTGCTGGCCGTGGCGGCCGATAGGGGCGTTGATCTTGCCACCGGCCACTACGACGCCGATCACGATGCACTCGTAGATCCGGCTGACGCTACGGCTCTGCAATTGTGTGACCAACTGCGTCTGCGCCTGGATGGTCTTGGCCACCACCATCAGGCCGGTGGTGTCCTTGTCCAGGCGGTGCACGATGCCGCAGCGCGGTACGTTGATGATGTCCGGCACGTGGTGCAGCAAGGCATTGAGCAAGGTGCCATCAGCGTGCCCAGCTGCCGGGTGAACCACCAGGCCTGCGGGTTTGTTGATGACCAGGATGTCGTCGTCTTCATAGACGATGTCCAGCTCGATGTCCTGGGCGACCCATTCTCCCTGGGCTTCCTGCTCGGCAGTCAGTTCGAGAATCGCACCGCCATGGACTATGTCTCGCGGGCGGATAACCGCTCCATCCACAGTCAGGCGGCCGTCTTTGATCCAGGCGGAAAGGCGCGAGCGCGAGTGCTCAGCGAATAATTGTGCGGCGACTTGATCGAGGCGTTGGCCGCCCAATTCGGACGGCACCTCTGCGCGAAGTTCAATTTTATCGGACATGCTCAGACTAGGCGTGGCACAGCCTTTGGTTTCGGCTGCGCGCTTGTGGTTAAATACGGCGTCTTTTGCCCCGAGGCTTTCAACGGGGCGCTCATCATAACAGGACGGCCCCGCCCAAGACAGCGGCCGTCATAGGGACGCAAGCCGCCATGCAAGTGAAACACCTGCTGCTGATCGCCATCCTCGCCATGACTGCTGCTTGCTCGTCAACAAAGGAAGTCGTCGACGAAAACCTGAGCGAAGTCGAGCTGTACCAACTAGCTCAGAAAGACTTGGACAATAATAGCTACACCAGCGCCACAGCCAAGCTGAAGGCCCTGGAGTCGCGCTATCCGTTCGGACGCTACGCCGACCAGGCCCAGCTCGAGCTGATCTACGCCAACTACAAGAACGCCGAGCCGGAAGCTGCCAAGTCCGCCGCCGAGCGCTTCATTCGCCTGCACCCGCAGCACCCGAACGTGGACTACGCCTACTACATGAAGGGCCTGACCTCGTTCGACCAGGACGTTGGCCTGCTGGCGCGCTTCCTGCCGCTGGACATGACCAAGCGTGACCCGGGTGCTGCCCGCGACTCCTACAACGAGTTCGCCCAGCTGACCAGCCGCTACCCGAATAGCCGCTACGCGCCAGACGCCAAGCAGCGCATGATCTACCTGCGCAACCTGCTGGCTTCCTACGAAATTCACGTAGCCCACTACTACCTGACTCGTCAGGCTTATGTAGCAGCCGCCAACCGTGGCCGTTATGTAGTGGAAAACTTCCAGGAAACCCCTTCCGTGGGTGATGGCCTGGCCGTGATGACCGAGGCTTACCAGCGCCTGCACCTGGACGCCCTGGCGGCCACCAGCCTGGAAACCCTGAAACTCAACTACCCGGACCATCCAAGCCTGAAAGACGGCCAGTTCGTGCCTCAGGTTGCCGAGGCGGACAACCGCTCGTGGTTGAGCAAGTACACCCTGGGTCTGATCGAATCCCGTCCACCGCTGCCGCCGGGCGAAACCCGCGCCAACCAGGACGTGATGAAGCAATTCCAGGACGCCAAGGACGCGATCCCTTCGGACCTCAAGCCGCATGATGAAAATGGCGACGTGATTGAAGAAGAGACACCGCAGGCCCTGGGCAATAACCAGGACCGCTCGTGGTTCAGCTACATGACCTTCGGTGTGTTCGACTGATACGTCGACGCAACGCAAAAGGGAGCCCCTCGGGGCTCCCTTTTTTATGGGCGAGCATTATTGCGCTGTGCGCCTGCCACGTCCTTGGCTAAACTGGCGCATTCCCTGTCGAGAAACTGCCCATCATGGTTCGTCTACTGTTCTGGATTGCCGTTATTGCTGCCGCGGTTTGGTTCTGGCGCAAACTCAAAAGCCCGGCCGCCAAACAGCAAAGGACCAGCGAGCCCGACGCAGCCCTGATGGTGCGCTGCGCCCACTGCGGCGTGCACCTGCCGCAGGACCGCGCCCTAAGCTCACGCCAGGAGTGGTACTGCACCCAGGCGCATCTTGAGCAAGGCCCGAAGTCTATCCAGCGTTGAGTCGGCCTTCTGGCGCATAAGGCGCCGGATCAATAATCGGTGCTCGGTCCAGCAACAAATCAGCAAACAGCTGGCAGGATGCAGGGGCAAGCACCAGCCCATTGCGGTAATGCCCGCAGTTGAGCCAAAGCCCGTCAAAACCGGGCACCTTTCCGATGTAAGGAATGCCTTCGGGTGAGCCAGGACGCAATCCGGCCCAATGCCCTACCACTTCGGCATCCGCCAGCGCGGGAATCAGCTCAACCGCCGAGGCCTTGAGGCTTTCCAAGGCCACGTCAGTCGGGGTCTTGTCGAACCCCTCATGCTCCAGCGTACTGCCGATCAAGATGTGCCCGTCACGCCGCGGGATCGCATAACGCCCCTTGGCCAGGACCATGCTCGACAGGAAGTCCGAGGCGCACTTGTACAGGATCATCTGGCCTTTGACCGGTTCCACGGGCAGAGACAGGCCCAGCTTGCCCAGCAACTTGCCGCTCCAAGCCCCTGCAGCCAGCACGACCTGATCGCCAAGAATAGGCCCCACCGCCGTTTCCACCCCCACGACCTTGTCGCCGTTCAGGACAAACCCCGCCACTTCGCACTGTTCATGAACCGTGACACCGGGCAGCGCCAACAACGCCGCCTTCAGGGATTTGACCAGCCGCGGGTTCCGAACATTGGCCACGTCAGCCATGTAGATCGCCTGGGAGTAACCGCTACCCAGTACCGGAACCGCGTCATGGGCCGCCGACACATCCACCTTGCTCAATGGCCGGCCTTCTCGGGCCGCCCACGCGAGAGCGTCGGCTTCATCCTCCAAGTCGAGCCAGTACAAACCTGTGGTGTGAACTTCGGGGTCAATGCCGGTGGCGGCAAACAATCGTTGCGCCAATTGTGGATAAAAGTCCTGGGACCAATGAGCCAAGGCCGTCACTGCCGGGCTATAGCGCCACGGATACAGCGGCGAAACAATGCCGCCCCCCGCCCAGGAGGATTCCTGCCCAAGCCCTGAGCGCTCCAGCAAGACCACCGCCTGCCCTTGACTGGCAAGGTTGAACGCCGTCAACAACCCGATCACCCCGCCACCGACAATCACCACTTGTTGCTGCTTAGCCATCATTTGATCCAGACGATAAAAAGGGAAAAGCGCCCCTGGCGCCCACGCATGCAGCACGCTCATCATTGCCCCCAGCACGCTTTGCGCGATTGCTCGGATGCAGCACCAGGGTTGCTTCGTTCACCCGTACTGGTCAGCTGAAACGCTGCACAGGGGTCGCCCGCCATGACAGAGTCGGCGGCGGGTGTGGCTACCAGGCTGAAATCCTGAGGGTTCAGTGCAGCGGTGATTCTATAGCGATCGTTGCCCGCACTGATGCCGCTTGCATCAATAAAAGTGCCGTTCCTCGTATAAAACCGCTCCAGGGACTGGGCCTGCTCAGTGAGTAGCGCAACGATTTCTGCGCGATAGACCTTTTTTATATGCCGGGTGTACCCGGGGTAAGCGATAGCAGCCAACAACGCGATGATCGTCACCGCCACCAGTAACTCGAACAGGGTAAACCCTCGGCAATCCTTGCCCATTAAAACGCTCCTTATTGAAGTTGCCGCCACAAAATTCGTTGAAAGCGCGGGCCAGCGCCTTCATCCACCCGAGCAAACACCGACTCCAGCACCGAGCGCGACTGGCCACTGAACCCCACGGCCGTCACTCGGAACAGCACCGCAGGCGTTTGAGGCGGCAAATGCGCCAGCCCCACGCCCGCCCCTATTGATTGAACGCCATAAAGCCCCCCTTTCATTGCCACCCAGGAGACTTCTGAAAGCGGATTCGTGCCTGCTCCCATCACAGAGGCTGACTCGCTCGGCGGCGCACAGGTGATGATCGAGTGGCACACCGGCAGCGCATCTCCTGCACGCTGGACAATCGACTCCCCCATCCTCAGGCCGCTTTCAGCACTTTGAAACGATTGATTGCTGTGCCAGGCACTCCCCGCCATCTTTTGCTGGGACACTGCCCCCTGCATCGATGACAAACCGAGCAAGGACAGCAACAGTAAAAACACCAGGCTGATCAGCAACACCATGCCCGCCTGTCGTGAATGAAAACCCGCACTCAGCGTCATGGCGCCCTACCCCAACCGATTACGCAGCGCCGCCACGACGCTGTAGGTTTGATCCTTCACGCGCCCCGTCGGGTCGCGCAGCGTCATGAGAATCCGCACGCTGCGTATCAGCGATTCGTCCGCCGGGTTGGCGTCGTATCGTTCCACCTGTGTCGAGTCCTGCCGGGCTGCCAGGCCGAAACTGATATCGAACGCCTGCACGTTATCCACAAGCACCGCCTTGGCCGGCGCCGCAGGTGAGCTGATCTTCAATTGGGCAGCCTCAAACGTGTAGGTCAGCTGGCGTATGGCAAATCGGATCTGGCCAGGTGCCGGAGGTGGCGAACTTCCCGCATAGGCTTGCGCGGCGCCCGTACAGTCGGAGAGAACCGTCCAGTCGGGCTTACCACCCTCCGCACCAAAATCGGCAGCGACAACGGTCAGTGACCTTGCCCCGCCCTCTGCGCTCCAGCCGATAGGACGGTCAAATGCAGGCGGTGCGTTATCGATAAAGGCCGGCGCCAGACAGCCAAACATGCCGGCAAGGCGAATGTCCTGGAGGATCTTGCCAAAGGCAAACCGAGCATCGTCCTGCAGCACCATCGCTGCCTGCTGGCTGGCGTGGGTGGCTCGCGCACTGATAGCCACCTGGCCTACCCCCAGCACCAGCACCAAGCCGACGGCCAAGACCATCAACAGCTCCACCAGACTGAACCCCCTGACCAAGCACCTCATTGCTCCACCTGCGCTTCATTGCCGATGCGACTGGTCAAGGTGAAGGTCTCACGGGCGCCCGAGCGATTCGCCCCCCTGCTGTCATCCCAGGTGATGCTGACGGTCACTTCATTGGCACTGATCGCCACCGTGCCTTTGGCACCCTTGCCGGCAAAGCCAAGAATATTGGCTTCGAAATCGTGTAGGTCCACATCACGCACGCTAGTGGTAGCGATGCTCGCCACCGAGTGTTTGCCCTGCTCCCATGAATAATCGACACCGGCGTTTGCACGAATCCGGTCGAGCATGTCGTAGGCGATGAAACTGGCCTGGCTGGTCATCCTTGAGCTGTCGGTGTACTTGAGCGCATTGAGCTGCATGACCGCAGCCCCCAGCAGGCCGATGGCAAGGATCAGGACGGCCACTAGTACCTCTATCAAGGTCATGCCGGTTTGGTACCGAGGTAAAGCACTTGGAAGCAGTAGGTTATGGAAGGCAAACATTACCGTCGTCGTCCGTGTCGAAGGCCAAGAAACGCAGGTAACTCCTGCTGTACGGCCCAAGACTAGCGCCGGTTTTTAGCGGGCGCTGCAACCGGAACAAAGGGAAATACTTTGGACATAAAGGCCATCACTCGACACCCAATGGCCAGGGCTATACCTACCCTTTCAACGTGAAACGCTTACCCCGCCCATGGAGGGACGGCACATGACCCAACGCGGCTTTACCCTGATCGAACTGCTGCTCAGCCTGGTCCTGAGCGGCATCCTTGCGCATCTCGCGGTCCCCAGCTTCAAGGGTTTGCTTGAATCGCAAAAGCTGCAAAGCGCGGCGCAGTCCCTGGCCGCAGGGTTGCGCTATGCGCGCACCGAGGCCATTTCACGCAATCGCGCGGTGATCATTCATGCACGGGATGATGACTGGAGTCGGGGCTGGCGGGTGATTCTGGATATCAGCGGGCGCGGGCATCTGGACGATGACAATCCGGTGCTGCTGGAGCAGCAGGACGATGGTCGAGTACCCATCGTGGGAAATGGCCCGGTCAAGAACCAGGTCCGCTTCAGTGGGCTGGGCGAACCGGTATTTTCGGGCGGAGGGTTTCGAGCCGGGACTGTGCATGTGTGCGCCACAGACCGGGCGCACAGCGTGCATCAGGTGGTGCTTGCGCCCAGCGGGCGCATCAGCCTGCGCAGCGAGGCCGCCGAGCAGGCATTGTGCCGCAGTGACGGCACCCTGGCACTCAGAGCAGCGAACGAACCCGCAGCTCCTTGGGCATCGAGAAGGTGATGTTCTCCTCTCGGCCGGCCAACTCATCGGCACCGGTAGCTCCCCACGCATGCAACTGCTGGATCACACCACGCACCAGCACTTCCGGCGCCGAAGCGCCTGCGGTGATACCGATACGCTCGACGCCGTCGAACCAGCTGCGTTGCAGGTCTTCGGCACCGTCGATCAGGTACGCGGGTGTTGCCATGCGCTCGGCCAATTCACGCAGGCGGTTGGAGTTGGAGCTGTTGGGGCTGCCAACCACCAGGACCACATCGCATTCATTGGCCAGTTGCTTGACCGCGTCCTGGCGGTTTTGCGTGGCGTAGCAGATGTCGTCCTTGCGCGGCCCACCAATCGCCGGGAAACGACTGCGCAGCGCGTCGATTACACGGCTGGTGTCATCCATGGACAAGGTGGTCTGAGTGACAAATGCCAGGCGCTCAGGGTTGTGCACTTGCAGGTTGGCGACGTCTTTTTCGTCTTCCACCAAGTAGATCGCGCCGCCATTGCTGGCGTCGTACTGGCCCATGGTGCCTTCGACTTCCGGGTGCCCGGCGTGGCCAATCAGGATGCACTCACGGCCATCACGGCTATAGCGGGCAACCTCGATGTGCACCTTGGTCACCAGCGGGCAGGTGGCATCGAAGACTTTCAGGCCACGGCCTGCGGCTTCGGTACGCACGGCCTGGGAAACACCGTGGGCACTGAAGATAACGATCACGTCGTCCGGTACCTGGTCCAGTTCTTCGACAAAGATGGCGCCGCGTGCGCGCAAGTCTTCAACCACGAATTTGTTGTGGACGACTTCATGGCGCACATAGATCGGCGGCCCGAAGACTTCCAGGGCGCGGTTGACGATTTCGATCGCCCGGTCCACGCCGGCGCAGAAGCCACGGGGGTTGGCGAGTTTGATTTGCATGCTGTGCCTCGTGTCTTGCTGGGCAAGAAGTTGGATCAACTCAGCTCTATAAGAGTAAGCCTTTGTGGGAGCCGGGCTTGCCCGCGATGCAGACGACTCGGTTTATCAGGTACACCGAGGTGATGCAATCGCAGGCAAGCCAGCTCCCACACAAGCCCGACACCCACAGGCGCTGGTTTCGTCAATCAGATCGCTTTAACGTCGATGATTTCAACATCAAAGGTCAAGGTTTTACCGGCCAACGGGTGGTTGAAGTCGATGGTCACTTGCGCGTCATCGAAGGTTTTCACCACGCCAGGCAGTTCGGTGTTCGCCGCATCGTTGAAGATCACCAACAAGCCCTCCGACAGGTCCATGTCCTGGAACTGCGAGCGCGGGATGATCTGCACGTTCTGCGGATTCGGCTGGCCAAAGGCGTTTTCCGGCAGGATCTGCAGGGTGCGCTTGTCGCCAGCCTTGAAACCGAACAGGGCCGCTTCGAAACCCGGCAGCAGGTTGCCATCGCCGACCTTGAAGGTCGCCGGGGCTTTGTCGAACGTGCTGTCGACCGTGTCGCCGTTTTCCAGGCGCAGTGCGAAATGCAAAGTGACTTCCGTGTTCTGGCCGATGCGTTGCTCAGCCAATACCTGATCAGTCATTGACGGTCTCTCCGGTTTTCTTACTTTTGAACATATCCAACGCCAGCATGATTGCACCGACGGTGATGGCGCTGTCGGCAAAGTTGAACGCCGGGAAGTACCAGCGGTTCTGCCAATGCACCAGAATGAAATCGATCACATGGCCCAGGGCGATGCGGTCATACAGGTTGCCCAACGCGCCGCCCAGCACCAGGGCCAGCGCGATAGCCAGCCAGGTATCATCGCGACCCAGGCGCTTGAGCCACACCACCAGCACTGCACTGACCACCACGGCGATCAGTGCAAACAGCCAGCGCTGCCAGCCGGAGCTGTCAGCCAGGAAGCTGAAGGCAGCGCCGGTGTTGTAGGCCAGGGTCCAGCTGAAGTAGTCGGGAATGACCACGATCTGCTGATACATCTGCAAGGCGCCTTCGAAATGAACCTTGCTGACTTGGTCGATGACCAGGACCAGCACGCTCAGTACGAGCCAACCCAGACGTCCAAAACGACTGGCTTTAGGCATAGTGGCGAACCTCGCCGGTACCCGAGATGTTGTCGACGCAACGACCGCAGATTTCCGGATGCTCAGGGTTCACGCCGACGTCTTCACGGCAGTGCCAGCAACGGGCGCACTTGGCGAAAGCCGACTTGACCACTTTGAGCTTGAGGCCCGGTACTTCGGTGGCCACGGCGTCTGCCGGTGCCTGGGCAAACGGCGCCAGGCTGGCGGTCGAAGTGATCAGCACGAAGCGCAGTTCGTTACTCAGCTTGGCCAGGTCGGCGGTCAGGCCTTCCTCGGCAAACAAGGTGACTTCGGCTTGCAGGTTGCCACCGACGGCCTTGGCCGCACGCTGCACTTCCAGCTCCTTGTTCACAGCGACCTTGACGGCCATCACGCCTTCCCAATACTCGCGGCCCAGTTCGAAGTCGGCCGGCAGTTCGGTCAGGCCTTCGTACCAGGTGTTGAGCATCACGGACTCGTTGCGCTCGCCCGGCAGGTATTCCCACAGTTCGTCGGCGGTGAAGGCCAGGATCGGCGCGATCCAGCGCACCAGCGCTTCAGAGATGTGGAACAGCGCGGTCTGCGCCGAACGGCGCGCCTTGCTGTTGGCGCCGGTGGTGTACTGGCGGTCCTTGATGATGTCGAGGTAGAAACCACCCAGCTCCTGCACGCAGAAGTTGTGGATCTTCGAGTACACGTTCCAGAAGCGGTATTCGCCGTAGTTTTCCTGCAGCTCGCGTTGCAGTAACAGGGTACGGTCGACGGCCCAACGGTCGAGGGCAAGCATGTCCTCGGCCGGCAGGATGTCGGTGGCCGGGTTGAAACCGGTCAGGTTCGACAGCAGGAAGCGTGCGGTATTGCGGATACGACGGTAGGCATCGGCGCTGCGTGCCAGGATCTGGTCCGACACGGCGATTTCGCCCGAGTAGTCGGTCGACGCTACCCACAGACGCATGATGTCGGCGCCCAGGGTGTCGTTGATCTTTTTCGGCTCGATCACGTTCTTCAGCGACTTGGACATCTTGCGACCCGTCTCATCGACGGTGAAGCCGTGGGTCAGCAGTTCGCGGTACGGCGCGTGGTTGTCGATGGCGCAACCGGTGAGCAACGACGAGTGGAACCAGCCACGGTGTTGGTCCGAGCCTTCCAGGTACAGGTCGGCACGCGGGCCGGTCTCGTGGCCCATCGGGTGCGAGCCGCGCAGGACGTGCCAGTGCGTGGTGCCCGAGTCGAACCAGACGTCGAGGGTGTCGCTGATCTTGTCGTACTGCGGCGCTTCGTCGCCCAGCAGTTCGGCAGCGTCCAGCTTGAACCAGGCTTCGATGCCTTCCTGCTCAACACGCTGGGCAACGATTTCCATCAGTTCGACGGTACGTGGGTGCAGCTCGCCGCTTTCCTTGTTCAGGAAGAACGGGATCGGCACGCCCCAGTTGCGCTGGCGGGAGATGCACCAGTCAGGGCGGTTGGCGATCATCGAGTGCAGGCGCGCCTGGCCCCAGGCCGGAACGAACCTGGTGTCTTCGATGGCTTTGAGCGAGCGTACACGCAGGGTGTCGCCGCTGGTGGGCTCTTTGTCCATGCCGATGAACCACTGCGCAGTCGCGCGGTAGATCAGCGGAGTCTTGTGGCGCCAGCAATGCATGTAGCTGTGCTGGATGGTGGCGGTTTGCATCAGCGCACCGACTTCACGCAGTTTTTCGATGATCGGCTGATCGGCCTTGAAGATGAACTGGCCGCCGAAGAACTCCAGCGACGGCACGTACACGCCGTTGCTTTGCACCGGGTTGATGATGTCATCGTTGACCAGGCCGTACTTCTTGCAGATCACAAAGTCGTCCACGCCATAGGCGGGCGAGCAGTGAACGATGCCAGTACCCGAACCCAGTTCGACGTAGTCAGCCAGGTACACCGGCGACAGACGGTCGTAGAACGGGTGACGGAAGTTGATCAGTTCCAGCGCAGAGCCGGTGGTGGTGGCGATGACCGAACCTTGCAGCTCGTAACGGGCCAGGCAGGCTTCAACCATTTCCTCGGCCAGCACCAGCAGGCGATCACCGACATCCACCAGGGCGTAGGTGAATTCCGGGTGCACGTTCAGCGCCTGGTTGGCAGGGATGGTCCACGGGGTGGTGGTCCAGATCACGATGGCCGCAGGCTTGCTCAGGCTCGCCAGGCCAAAGGCCTCGGCCAGCTTGGTGTCGTCGGCGATCGGGAAGGCCACGTCGATGGTCGAGGACTTCTTGTCTTCGTACTCGACTTCCGCTTCGGCCAGGGCCGAACCGCAGTCGAAGCACCAGTTCACGGGCTTGAGGCCCTTGAACACGAAACCGCCCTTGACGATTTCGGCCAAGGCACGGATTTCACCGGCCTCGTTCTTGAAGTTCATGGTCTTGTACGGGTTGTCCCACTCGCCCAGCACACCCAGGCGGATGAACTCGGACTTCTGGCCTTCGATCTGCTCGGTGGCGTAGGCACGGCACAGTTCGCGGGTTTTATCCGCGCCCAGGTTCTTGCCGTAGGTCACTTCGACCTTGTGCTCGATCGGCAGGCCGTGGCAATCCCAGCCCGGCACGTACGGCGCATCGAAGCCCGACAGGGTTTTCGAACGCAGGATCATGTCCTTGAGGATTTTGTTCAGCGCATGACCGATGTGAATCGTGCCGTTGGCATAAGGAGGGCCGTCGTGCAGGACGAATTTCGGACGATCCTTGCCAATTTCGCGCAACTTTCCGTACAGGCCAATACTGTCCCAGCGCTGCAGGATCTGCGGTTCGCGCTGTGGCAGGCCGGCCTTCATTGGGAAGGCGGTGTCCGGAAGGTTTAGCGTGGCTTTATAGTCGGTCATTTAAGGCTCTTCGGTTAGCGATGGGCGCTAGGTGCGGCTAGTGCACGGGCGGCGGCGACATCCGCATTGATCGCCGTTTTCAACGCCTCAAGGGAGGCGAAACGCTGCTCTTCACGCAGCTTCTGGTGGAAAACCACCGTCAAACGCCGGTCATACAGATCACCGGCAAAATCCAAAAGGTGAACTTCCAGGTGGGCCTTGCCATCACCTGCAACCGTGGGCCTGACGCCTATGTTGGCGACTCCCGGCCACGATTGACCGTCGATGTCGACGCTCACCAGGTAAACCCCGGTGAGCGGCACACGACGGCGCTTGAGTTGCACGTTGGCGGTTGGCGTGCCCAGTTGGCGCGCCAGCTTCTGGCCGTGCAGTACCCGCCCGGCAATGCGGAACGGGCGACCGAGCAAGCGCTCGGCCAAGGCGAAGTCGGCAGCGGCCAGGGCGTTACGCACCTGGGTACTGCTCACGCGCAGGCCGTCCAGTTCGACGGTTTGCGCGGCTTCGACGGTAAACCCCTGGCTGACGCCCGCCTGTTGCAGGAAATCGAAATCTCCCACACGGTCGCAACCAAAGCGGAAGTCGTCGCCGACCTCCAGGTGCTGTACGCCCAGGCCGTCCACCAGGATACGGTCAACGAACTCGGCGGCGCTGAGGCTTTGCAAACGTTGGTTGAAGGCCAGGCAGAGGACGCGGTCCACGCCTTCTTCGGCCAGCAATTGCAGCTTGTCCCGCAACCGGGCCAGGCGTGCCGGCGCCGTCTCAGGACTGAAATATTCCCGCGGCTGTGGCTCAAAAATCACCACGCAGCTGGGCACGCCCAACTCGACCGCCCGCTCACGCAGCCGGGCCAGGATAGCCTGGTGGCCACGGTGAACACCGTCAAAGTTGCCAATAGTGGCGACGCAGCCCCGATGCTGGGGGCGCAGGTTGTGGAGACCTCGAACCAGCTGCATAACGCGCTTCTTGCTCATAAAGTGGTCGATTATAACCACACCCGGGCCCGGACGACAGGCAACAGAACAGGCCAAATGGATCGAATCGATAAAACAACCGTTTTATCGCGGCAAAGTCTCTATCCCAGGGACTTTCGATTGAAATCCCGCAGACGGAAGCCCTGCAGCAGCAACATCCCGAAGTACACCACCACGCCAGCCACCACCAATACGCCAAGGCGCAGGAAGCGTTCCAGCATATGGCCTTCATCCCAGGCAGGCATGAAGTGCATCAAGCCAAGCAACACAGCCGACATCGCCGAAACCGCCACCAACAGCTTGAGTGCAAACATGCCCCAGCCCGGCTGTGGCTGGAACATCTGCTGCTTGCGCAGTTGGTAGAACAGCAGGCCGGCGTTGATGCACGCCCCGGCACTGATGGCCAACGCCAGGCCGGCATGGGCCAACGGGCCGATGAACACCAGGTTGAGCAGTTGGGTGACGATCAACGTGAATACCGCGATTTTCACTGGGGTACGGATGTTTTGCTGGGCATAGAAGCCCGGCGCCAGAACCTTGATCACGATGATGCCGAGCAGACCCACGGAATAGGCGATCAGCGCACGCTGGGTCATGGACGCATCAAACGCACTGAATTGACCGTACTGGAACAGTGACACGGTCAACGGCTCGGCCAGGATGCCCAAAGCCAGAGAGCAAGGCAGCACCAGCACAAAGCACAGGCGCAGGCCCCAATCGAGGATACGTGAGTACTCCTGGCGGTCCTTGCTGGCATAGGTGCGCGACAGTGTTGGCAGCAGGATCGTACCCAAGGCCACGCCCAGTACGCCGGACGGCAGCTCCATCAGCCGGTCGGCGTAATACATCCACGACACCGAGCCCGAGACCAGCAGCGAGGCGAACGCGGTGTTGATGATCAGGGAAATCTGACTCACCGACACCCCGAGGATCGCCGGCAGCATGTTGCGCATCACGCGCCACACCCCGGTGTCCTTGAGGTTCAGGCGCGGCAGCACGAGCATGCCGATCTTCTTGAGGTGCGGCAGTTGGTAGAGCAGTTGCGCCAGGCCGCCAGCCAGTACGGCCCAACCCAGGGCCATCACCGGCGGATCAAAGTATGGGGTGAGGAACAGCGCGAAGATGATCATGCTGACGTTCAACAGGGTCGGCACGAACGCCGGCACCGAGAAGCGGTTCCAGGTATTGAGGATCGCGCCGGCCAGGGACGACAGGGAGATCAGCAATATATAAGGAAAGGTCACGCGCAGCAGGTCGGTGGTCAGCGCGAATTTTTCCGGCGTATTGGCAAAACCGGGGGCCGTGGCCCAGATCACCCAAGGGGCGGCGAGCATGCCGACGACAGTCACCAGCATCAGCACCAGGGTCAGCAAGCCCGAAACGTAGGCAATAAAGGTGCGAGTGGCCTCCTCGCCCTGCTGGGTCTTGTATTCGGCCAGGATCGGCACGAACGCCTGGGAAAATGCGCCTTCGGCGAAGATCCTTCGCAACAGGTTGGGCAATTTAAAGGCGATGAAGAAGGCATCCGTGGCCATGCTGGCGCCAAAAATACGCGCCAGCAAGGTGTCACGCACAAACCCCAATACCCGGGAGATCATCGTGATAGAGCTGACGGCGGCCAACGATTTGAGGAGGTTCATTGAAAGAGTTTGCGCCTATTAGATAAACAGCAGGCGAACAACGCGCCCACTTATGCGATACTGCGCGCCTGCAACAGCACAGAGCCAAAGCTCGCGAGTTTACAGGTCAAGCGCCGGAAATAAATCACCCGCCTCTTCAGATCGACCACTCAGCAGTTCGCATCAGCCGCCCTTGACAACCCATCAAGTCATCGGCATGATTCGCGGCCTATTTTGTTTGCTATTTCCTAAAAAGTCTTTCGAGGAGCTCGACGGTGGCCAACACACCTTCCGCCAAAAAACGTGCAAAACAGGCTGAGAAGCGTCGCAGCCACAACGCCAGCCTGCGTTCCATGGTTCGTACCTACATCAAGAATGTAGTTAAAGCCATCGACACCAAAGACGCTGAAAAAGCTCAAGCAGCTTACGTTCTGGCTGTGCCTGTTATCGACCGTATGGCCGATAAAGGCATCATCCACAAGAACAAGGCCGCTCGTCATAAGAGCCGCCTGAATGGCCACATCAAGGCTCTGAACGTCGCTGCAGCAGCCTAAGTGGTAACAACTGCCACGTAACCCAGGTTGCGTAACAGTTAAGAAATGCCCCGTACCGAAAGGTCCGGGGCATTTTTGTTTGTGCCTGAAATATGGTTTGCACGACTCAAAAATGTGCGAGCGAGCGTGTGTGGGAGCGGGCTTGCCCGCGATGGCGGTGGGCCAGTAATCCATATCAAGCTGATCCACCGCTATAGCAGGCAAGCCAGCTCCCACATTTTTTGACCGCATACATTCTCAGGCACAAAAAAAGCCCCGAACAAGTCGGGGCTTTTTGCTACCGATTGATCAAACCACAATCAATGGTGGTGACCACCTTCACCGTGGACGTGGCCGTGAGCCACTTCTTCCTGGGAAGCGTCGCGGATGGCAACGATCTTCACTTTGAAGTTCAGGCGCTGGCCAGCCAGAGGGTGGTTGCCGTCGACGGTCACGTCGTCGCCGTCCAGGTCACGGATGGTGACGATCTGCATTTGGCCGTCTGGCGCGGAAGCATGGAATTGCATGCCCACTTCCAGCTCGTCGACGCCTTCGAACATGCTGCGGCTCAGGGTGCTGACCAGTTCGGCCGAGTACTCGCCATAGGCATCTTCAGGTTCTACGGCAACGGTCAGCTCATCACCGACGTTCTTGCCTTCCAGCGCCTTTTCCAGGCCTGGGATGATGTTACCTGCGCCTTGCAGGTAGACCAGCGGCGCGCCGCCGGCGGAGCTGTCGATGACCTCACCAGCGTCGTTGGTCAGGGTATAGTCGATGGAGACAGCCTTGTTAGCGGCGATCGTCATGGGGCGAGACCTTTTGCATAAGAATGAAGAACGGACAAGTCTAAACAAGGATTTGCCCGAAAGCGAACAGAACCCGGACAGACGGGGCCGATCGACGGCATCCTTCATCATCGGGTTCCACTTGGACGACGACCAGCACTGGGTGGCCGAGCTGTCCTGCGGCCATACCCAGCACCTGCGCCACCAGCCGCCCTGGCAGTCCCGCGCCTGGGTGCTCGACCCGGCGCAACGCCTTGAAAAAATAGGTCAGCCCTTTGCGTGCGGCTGGTGTGCGCAAGCACGCGAATAACGATAACCTTGACGCCTGATCAGCGGTAGGCACTCAGCCATAGGGCGCCACCGAAGCCATGCACCTCCAGAGAATTCGCATGCAGACTTTTTTTATCGCGCCCACCGATTTTGGTGTGGGTCTGACCTCCATCAGCCTTGGGCTGGTGCGTACCCTTGAACGAGCCGGGCTGAAAGTCGGCTTCTTCAAGCCGATTGCCCAACCGCATCCGGGCGACACTGGCCCTGAACGCTCCACCGAGCTGGTGGCGCGCACCCACGGCCTCAAACCGCCGCAACCGCTAGGCCTGGCGCACGTAGAGCGCATGCTCGGCGACGGCCAGCTCGACGAGTTGCTCGAAGAAATCATCACCCTGTACCAGCAAGCCGCCGTGGGCAAGGACGTGTTGATTGTCGAAGGCATGGTACCGACCCGCAGCGCCAGCTACGCGGCACGGGTCAACCTGCACCTGGCCAAGAGCCTCGACGCAGAAGTGATCCTGGTCTCCGCGCCGGAAAACGAAGTGCTCACCGAACTCTCCGGCCGCGTGGAATTGCAGGCCCAGCTGTTTGGTGGCCCGAAAGACCCGAAAGTGCTGGGCGTGATCCTCAACAAGGTGCGCACCGACGAAAGCATGGAGGTGTTCTCGGCCCGCCTGAAAGAACATTCGCCGTTGCTGCGCAGCGGCGATTTCCGCCTGCTGGGCTGCATCCCGTACCAGCCGGAACTCAACGCACCGCGCACCCGCGACGTGGCTGACCTGATGGGTGCGCAGATCCTCAACGCCGGCGACTACGAAAGCCGGCGCATGACCAAGATCATCATTTGCGCGCGCACCATGCGTAACACCGTGGAGCTGCTCAAGCCCGGCGTCTTGGTGGTAACCCCCGGCGATCGCGACGACATCATCCTCGCCGTCAGCCTGGCCGCCATCAACGGCGTGCCCTTGGCCGGCCTGCTGCTGACCAGCGACACCCTGCCCGACCCGCGCATCATGGACCTGTGCCGTGGCGCGTTCCAGGCCGGACTGCCGGTGCTGTCGGTGAGCACCGGCTCCTACGACACCGCCAACCAGCTCAACAGCCTGAACAAAGAAATCCCCATCGACGACCGCGAACGCGCCGAGATCATCACCGACTTCGTCGCCAGCCACCTCGATGCGCGCTGGCTGCACCAACGCTGCGGTACGCCACGGGAGATGCGCCTGTCGCCCGCCGTGTTCCGCTACCAGTTGATCCAGCGCGCCCAGGCTGCCAACAAACGCATCGTGCTGCCCGAAGGCAGCGAGCCACTCACCGTACAAGCCGCCGCCATCTGCCAGGCGCGTGGCATCGCCCGCTGCGTGTTGCTGGCCAAGCCTGCCGATGTAGAAGCCGTGGCCCGTGCCCAAGGCATCGAATTGCCCGAAGGCCTGGAGATTCTCGACCCGGACCTGATTCGCCAGCGCTACGTCGAACCGATGGTGGCCCTGCGCAAGAGCAAGAGCCTCAACGCGCCGATGGCCGAGCAACAACTGGAAGACACTGTGGTGATCGCCACCATGATGCTCGCGCTGGATGAAGTGGACGGCCTGGTCTCCGGCGTCATTCATTCCACGGCCAACACCATCCGCCCCGCCCTGCAGCTGATCAAGACGGCGCCGGGCTGCACGCTGGTGTCGTCAGTGTTCTTCATGCTGTTCCCCGAGCAGGTGCTGGTGTACGGCGACTGCGTGATGAACCCGCACCCAAGCGCGGCTGAGCTGGCAGAGATTGCCTTGCAAAGCGCCGACTCGGCGGCGGCGTTCGGCATCACCCCGCGCGTGGCGATGATCAGCTATTCCAGCGGCGATTCGGCCAGCGGTGAGGAAGTTGAGAAAGTCCGCGAAGCCACGCTGCTCGCCCACGAACAACAAAGCTCACTGCTGATCGACGGCCCGTTGCAGTACGACGCCGCCGCCAACGAAACCGTGGCCCGGCAACTGGCCCCCAACAGCCAGGTCGCCGGCAAGGCCACGGTGTTCGTGTTCCCCGACCTCAACACCGGCAACACCACGCACAAGGCCGTGCAGCGCAGCGCCGATTGCGTAAGCCTGGGGCCGATGCTCCAGGGCCTGCGCAAACCGGTCAACGACCTGCCACGCGGCGCCCAGGTAGACGACATCGTGTACACCATCGCGCTGACTGCGATCCAAGCCGCCAACCGACCTATGGATATCTAAATGCTGGATTTTCTACCTGCCGCCGTGCGCGGGGTGATCGCCTCGCTGTTGTTGGCGCTGAACACGATCCTGCTGTGTTCGTTCCTGTTTATCGTCGCGCTGTTCAAGGCCTTGCCGTTTGCCAAGCGCTTCAGCGAATGGCTGATGAACCACACCCACGAAGCCTGGGTGACCAACAACAAGGGCTGGATGAACCTGGTGCGGCGCACGCGCTGGCACGTGACCGGCCTGGAGGGGTTGGACTACCAGCACTCGTATCTGGTGACCAGCAACCACCAGAGCTGGGTGGACATCATGGTGTTGCAATACGTGCTCAATCGGCGGATTCGCCCACTCAAGTTCTTCCTCAAGCAGGAACTGATCTGGGTGCCGGTGATTGGCCTGGCGTGGTGGGCACTGGGTTTTCCATTCATGAAGCGCTACACCAAAGCCTACCTGGAGAAACACCCGGAGAAGAAAGGCAAGGACCTGGAAACCACCCGCAAGACCTGTGCGAAATTTCGCGACAACCCGGTAGGTATTTTCAACTTTGCCGAAGGTACGCGGTTCACGACGGGTAAGCATGCACAGCAAAAGTCGCCATTCCGTTACCTGCTCAAGCCTAAAGCTGGCGGTATCGCGTTTGTGCTGGATGCCATGGGTGAACAGTTGAAGTCACTGGTCAACGTGACCATTCACTACCCGGCCGGTCGCCCTGGGTATTGGGATTTGTTGTGCGGAAATGTGAAGGACGTGGTGGTGCAGTTTGAAGAGGTGCAGATCCCGGCCGCGTTCATTGGCAAGAATTATGAGCAGGATGGGGAGTATCGGACGGCGTTTCAGGGGTGGATCAACCAACTGTGGGAAGACAAAGACCAACTGCTGGAAAAACTGCACACACAATTCCCAGGCAAACACTGATCAAAATTGTGGGAGCTGGCTTGCCTGCGATAGCAGTGGGTCAGCTACACATGTATCAACTGGCAGGCAGCTATCGCAGGCAAGCCAGCTCCCACATTGACCGAGTGCACATTTGAGAAAATGTAAAAAGCCCGCCACCGAGTGATCGGTGGCGGGCTTTTTTGTACGCGTGACGCTTAGATCGCGCCGCGTTTGCGCAACAGCTCCAGCACTTGCTTGACGCTCTCTTCCAACGACAGGGCCTGGGTGTCGATCACCAGATCGGCATTCAACGGCACGTCGTACGGGAAGGACTCGCCCGGGATGTTATCCCCACCCGCAGCGTACAGGCCTTGCGGATCACGCTCGGCGCACACCAGCGGCGACGCTTGCACGTAAATGGTCAGCAGACGGTCGCCGCCGATCAGCGCCTTGGCCTGTTCGCGGCCTTCGGCATCCGGTGCAACAAACGCGGCCAAGGTCAGCAAGCCGGCTTCGTTGAACTGACGCGCCACGTGAGCGGCACGACGCCAGTTCTCGGTGCGGCCGGCACGGTCCTGCGGCAAGCCCTTGTTCAGGTCGTGACGCAGGTTCTGGCCGTCCAGCACGAACACCGCACGGCCCATGTCGAACAGCTTGCGCTCGACGGCATACGCCAGGGTGCTCTTGCCAGCGCCCGACAGGCCGCTGAACAACACGGTGGCCGGTTGCTGGCCGAAGCGCAGTGCACGCTCCTCGGTGGCTACATGGGCCAACTTGCCGTGCTGCGCCGCGCCGCCATGGCTCACCGGTGGCGCGATGATCATGCCCGCTGCCACGGTGCCGTTGGTCAAACGGTCGATGACGATGAACGCACCGGTGGTGCGGTTGCTGTCGTAACCATCCAGGGCGATGGCGGCATCGAGGCTGACCTTGACCCGGCCAATCTCGTTTAACTGCAAGGAGCTCGCCGGGCCTTCGGCCAGGGTGTTCACGTCCACGCGGTGCACGATGCTGGTGATGGAGCCCGGCACGTAGCTGGTGGCGCGCTTGATGTCGTATTTCTTGCCGGGCAGCATCGGTTCTTCGGCCATCCACACCAGCATGGCGTCGAAAGCGTCAGTCACTTGCGGCACGTTGTCGGCATGCACCAGCAGGTCGCCACGGGAGATGTCGATCTCGTCTTCCATGGTCAGGGTCACGGCCTGGCCTGGGCCTGCGTTCTCCAGTTCACCTTCAAAAGTGACGATGGATTTGACGCGGCTGCTCTTGCCCGACGGCAGCACCACCACTTCGTCGCCCTTGTGCACGATGCCGCTGGCCAGGGTGCCGGCGAAACCGCGGAAGTTCAGGTTCGGACGGTTGACGTACTGCACCGGGAAACGCAGGTCGGTGTAGTTGCGGTCGTTGGCGATCTCGACGGTCTCGAGGATCTCCATCAGCGACTGGCCGGTGTACCAGGGCGAACGCTCGCTCTTGTTCACCACGTTATCGCCCTTGAGCGCCGACATCGGCACGAAGGCCAGGGTGCTTGGCTTGAACGCGATACCGTCGGCAAACTTCAGGTAATCAGCCTTGATCGACTCGAACACGTTCTGATCAAAGCCATTAATGTCCATCTTGTTGACGGCCACCACGATGTGTTTGATACCCAGCAACGAGGCGATGAAGCTGTGGCGACGGGTCTGGGTCTGCACGCCGTAGCGGGCGTCGATCAGGATGATCGCCAGGTCACAGGTGGAGGCACCGGTGGCCATGTTGCGGGTGTACTGCTCATGGCCGGGGGTGTCGGCGATGATGAATTTGCGCTTGGCGGTAGAGAAGTAGCGGTACGCCACATCGATGGTGATGCCCTGCTCACGCTCGGCTTGCAGGCCGTCGACCAGCAACGCCAGGTCGATGTCGTCACCGGTGGTGCCGACTTTCTTCGAATCGCGGGTGATGGCTTCCAGGTGATCTTCGTAGATCATCTTGGAGTCGTGCAGCAGGCGCCCGATCAGGGTGCTCTTGCCGTCGTCGACGTTGCCGCAGGTCAGGAAGCGCAACATTTCCTTGCGCTCGTGCTGGCCCAGGTAGGCGAGGATGTCCTCGCTGATCAAATCAGATACGTGCGACATGACAACCCCTTAGAAATAACCCTGACGTTTTTTGTCTTCCATCGAGCCTGCACCATCGTGGTCGATGACACGGCCCTGGCGCTCGGAAGTTCGCGTCAGGAGCATTTCCTGAATGATGTCCGTCAGCGTCTCGGCTTCGGACTCCACCGCGCCCGTCAACGGGTAGCAGCCAAGGGTACGGAAACGGACTTTCTTTTTGACGATCCGGGCTTTGTCTTCGTCGGACAAGTGCTCAAGGATGCGGTCGTCGTCGATCATGATCAACGTGCCGTTCTTCTCGATCACTTCACGTTCGGCGGCAAAGTACAGCGGAACGATCGGGATGCCTTCCAGGTAGATGTACTGCCAGATGTCCAGCTCGGTCCAGTTGGACAGCGGGAACACGCGGATCGACTCGCCCTTGTTGACGTTGCCGTTGTAGACGTTCCACAGCTCCGGGCGCTGGTTCTTCGGGTCCCAGCGATGCTTGCTGTCGCGGAACGAGTACACGCGCTCTTTGGCGCGGGATTTCTCTTCATCACGACGGGCACCGCCGAACGCGGCGTCGAAACCATGCTTGTCCAAGGCTTGCTTGAGGCCTTCGGTCTTCATGATGTCGGTGTGCTTGGCGCTGCCGTGGGTGAACGGATTGATGCCCTGCGCCACGCCGTCCGGGTTGACGTGGGTGATCAGGTCCAGGCCCAGCTCTTCGACCATCTTGTCGCGGAACTTGTACATCTCCTGGAATTTCCAGCGGGTGTCGACGTGCATCACCGGGAACGGCAGCTTGCCCGGGAAAAAGGCCTTGCGTGCCAGGTGCAGCATCACGGCGGAGTCTTTACCGATCGAGTAGAGCATCACCGGGTTGTCGAACTCGGCGGCGACCTCGCGGATGATGTGGATGCTTTCCGCCTCCAGCTGTTTCAGATGCGTCAGTTTGTCGACCATGGCTACTCACGAAAACGATCTTATGGACGGCCAGCGGGCCGTGTTCGAGCGGGGCATGCTAGCACAGCACCTGCTTCTATTCAGGGAGCCAACTAGATCGAAACGGTATATGAATATGCCCCTCAGTTTGGGCCGAAACGCGGTCAAGGGTGGGAGCTGGCTTGCCTGCGATGGCATCACCCGGGTTTTTCTGAATCACCGAGGTGTCTGCATCGCAGGCAAGCCAGCTCCCACACAAGCCTGCCACATTATTGTTCAGCAGCGAGGATCAAATGGGATTCGGGCAATCGATGAACAGATGCTCCAGGGCAAAGCGCCGTGCCAGGTAATCGCCCAGCGCCTGCACGCCATAACGCTCGGTGGCGTGGTGGCCAGCCGCGATGAAACTGACGTCGTTTTCGCGCGCACTGTGGAAGGTCTGCTCGGAGGCTTCACCGCTCAGGTACAGGTCGACACCGGCCGCAATCGCGTCGTCGATGTAGCCCTGGCCACCCCCTGTGCACCAGCCGACACGGCGGATCATTTCACTGCCTTCGATCAGCAGCGGCTCGCGCCCCATGACTTCCTGCACACGGCGCGCGAAGTCGCGGGGTGACAGTGGTTCGGCGAGTGAACCGACCAGGCCGACGACCTTGGGGTTGCTCGGGTCCAGCGGGCCTTCGACGGTGATGTCCAACTGGCGGGCCAGTTGCACGTTGTTGCCGACGTCGGGGTGCAGGTCCAGCGGCAGGTGATAGGCCAGCAGGCTGATGTCGTGCTTGAGCAGGGTTTTCAGCCGGCGCTGCTTCATGCCGGTGATGCAGGGGTTCTCGCCTTTCCAGAAATAACCGTGGTGCACCAGGATCAGATCGGCCTGGGCTTCGACGGCCGCGTCCAGCAGGGCTTGGCTGGCAGTCACGCCACTGACGATGCGCGTCACCTGCGGGCGGCCTTCGACCTGCAGGCCATTGGGGCAATAATCGGCAATTTTTGCGCTGCCGAGGTAGCGGTCCGCTTCCTCGACGAGGGTGCTAAGGGGGACGGCCATAAAAGACTCCTAAATATCCCGTTCCGAGGCGCTCGCAGCCTCGTATAATGCGCGACATTATGGGCGCTCTCCCGCCCCCTGCAACCTGTCAGGACTTACTTGATGCTCAAGGCACTGCGTTTTTTTGGATGGCCATTGTTGGCTGGCGTGCTGATCGCGATGCTGATCATTCAGCGTTTCCCCCAGTTTGTAGGCCTACCCAGCCTTGATGTGAACCTGCAACAGGCCCCGCAGACCAGCGCGGTGGTGCAAGGCCCGGTGACCTACGCGGATGCTGTCGTCATCGCGGCGCCTGCCGTGGTCAACCTGTACACCACCAAGGTCATCAACAAGCCGGCTCACCCGCTGTTCGAAGACCCGCAGTTCCGCCGTTACTTCGGTGACAACGGGCCCAAGCAACGGCGCATGGAATCCAGCCTGGGTTCCGGGGTAATCATGAGCCCTGAAGGCTACATCCTCACCAACAACCACGTGACCACTGGCGCCGACCAGATCGTGGTGGCCCTGCGTGATGGCCGCGAAACCCTGGCCCGCGTGGTCGGCAGCGACCCGGAAACCGATCTCGCCGTACTCAAGATCGACCTCAAGAGCCTGCCATCGATCACCATCGGCCGCTCCGAAGCCTTGCGCGTCGGCGACGTGGCGCTGGCCATCGGCAACCCGTTCGGCGTGGGCCAGACCGTCACCATGGGCATTATCAGCGCCACCGGACGTAACCAGTTGGGGCTCAACAGCTACGAAGACTTCATCCAGACCGACGCGGCGATCAACCCGGGCAACTCCGGGGGCGCGCTGGTGGATGCCAATGGCAACCTGACCGGTATCAACACGGCCATTTTCTCCAAGTCCGGTGGTTCACAAGGCATCGGCTTTGCGATCCCGGTGAAGCTGGCGATGGAAGTAATGAAGTCGATCATTGAACACGGCCAGGTGATTCGCGGCTGGCTGGGGATCGAAGTGCAACCGCTGACCAAGGAACTGGCCGAGTCGTTTGGCCTGACCGGGCGCCCTGGCATTGTGGTCGCGGGGATTTTCCGCGACGGCCCGGCGCAAAAAGCCGGCCTGCAATTGGGTGATGTGATCCTGAACATCGATGGCGAGCCGGCCGGTGATGGCCGCAAATCGATGAACCAGGTGGCGCGGATCAAACCGACCGACAAGGTGGCGATCCAGGTCATGCGCAACGGCAAAGAGATTAAGCTGATGGCCGAAATCGGCCTGCGCCCACCGCCTGCACCGGTGAAAGAAGAGGAATAACGCCCGCGAACAGGTGCTCGTTTTCGGGCACCTGTAAGGCAATGTTTCGAAGCGATTCATTCTCATTGGGCATGTTATATTGTTTCAATATCGCTATTGGAACGCTCTATCATGCCGTCTCGAAAGTTTGCCCCCTTGGCTGGCCTGGCCTTGGGTTTGCTGCTCGACCCCGCCTACGCCGAAGACAACACCGTTGAACTGGACACCATCAGCGTCACCTCCGACGCCTACGAGTCCGCCAATGGCCCGGTCAACGGCTATCGCGCCACCCGTTCCGCCAGCGCGACCAAAACCGACACGGCCCTGCGCGACATCCCGCAATCCATCAGCGTGATTCCCGCCACCGTGCTCAAGGACTTGGGCAGCACCAGCGTGGAACGCGCGCTTGAATTTGCCGGCGGCGTGTCCAAGCAAAACAACTTCGGCGGCCTGACACTTTACGAATACAGTGTGCGCGGCTTCACCACCTCGGAGTTCTACGTGGACGGGTTCAGCGCCAACCGCGGCTACCCGAGCACACCGGACGCGGCCAATATCGAGCGCATTGAAGTGCTCAAGGGCCCCGCCGCCAGCCTGTACGGACGCGGCGATCCGGGCGGCACCGTGAACATCGTCACCAAAAAACCCCAGCCCGACGCCTTCACCACCCTGCAAACCAGCGCCGGTAGCTGGGACCGCTATCGCACCGCCCTGGATGTGAACACACCCCTGGACCCCGAGGGCCGCGTGCTGTCACGTGTGAACCTGGCGGTCGAAGACAACCACAGCTTCCGCGACCACGTGGGCGCCAAGCGTGTCTTTGTCGCACCGTCCTTGAGCTGGCAGTTGGACCCGGACACCAGCCTGCTCGTCGAAGGCGAATTCGTGCGCCACCGCTCCACGTTCGATCGCGGCATCGTCGACGCCCCCGGCGTATCCCGCAGAACCTTCCTCGGCGAGCCCAACGACGGCGACATCAGCAACCACAACAACCGCCTCCAGGCGGCCCTCGAACATCACCTCAACGACGCCTGGAAACTGCGCCTGGCCAGCCACTACAAACAAGGCAGCCTGTGGGGTGACGCATCGGAAAGCCGCGCACTCAACGCCGATGGGCATACCGTCAACCGCCGCTACCGCGAGCGCTCCACCGGTTGGCACGACAGCATCACCCAGCTTGAACTGCGCGGGCTGTTCGACGTTGGCAGCTGGCAGCACGAACTGCTGATCGGCACCGAATACGAGGACTACCGCAAGAAAGAACGCGTGACCGCCATCGCCGGCAGCCCCTACGCCATCGACCTCTACAACCCGGTCTACGGCCAGCCCAAACCCAACGGCCTGCGCTCGGGCACCGATTTCTTCGAGCAGACCAAAAGCCACGCGCTGAACCTGCAGGACCAAATCATCTTCACCGACCGCCTGCGCGGCATGCTCGGGGCGCGCTTCGAGCATTTCGACCAACACATCGAAGACTTCACCGGCGCGCCCAAAAGCCACCAGACCCACGACGCCTTCACCCAGCGCGCGGGCCTGCTGTATCAACTCACGCCGCACGTCGGCGTATTCGCCAACGCCTCCACCTCGTTCAAACCCAACAGCGGCCTGGGCGCCGACAAAAAACCCTTCAAACCCGAAGAAGGCGTGGGCTATGAAGTGGGGATCAAGAGCGAACTGTTCGACGACCGCCTCAGCACCACCCTCGCCGCCTTCCATATCGAAAAGGAAAACGTGCTGACGCTGGACCCGGCCACCAACCTCAACCGCGCCATGGGCAAAGCACGCAGCCAAGGGTTCGACCTGCAAATGACCGGGCAGGTGACAGACGCGGTGCGAGTGATCGGCGCGTTCGCCTATATCGATGCTGAAGTGACCAAAGGCGACAAGGCGATTCCAGCCGGCAGCCGGATACTGGGCGTGGCCAAGCGCAGCGGCAGCCTGTTGGGGGTGTATGAATTCCAGGACGGTGCGTTGCGCGGTTCCGACGTGGGCGCGGCGTTCACGTATGTAGGTGATCGCTCCGGCGAAGCAGGCGGTCGCTTTGAGCTACCGGCTTACCATACCGTCGATTTGCTGGCCCATTACAAGGCGACGCAGAACGTCACCCTGGGCCTGAACCTCAACAACCTGTTTGATGAGAAGTACTACGAGCGGTCCTACAGCAGCTACTGGGTCAACCCGGGCGAACCGCGCAACCTGACCGTCAGCCTCACCCTTAACCTGTAAACACGGTAAAAAATGTGGGAGGGCTAATGTGGGAGCGGGCTTGCCCGCGATAGCGGTGCATCAGCCAACAAATCAATCGACTGACACGCCCCATCGCGGGCAAGCCCGCTCCCACATTTTGATCTTCGCTGGCTTCAGCTATAGCGACACTGGTGCTTTTTCGCACAAAGCATTCAGCGCCTTCGCCCACTGCGGGTCGTCATTGAGGCACGGCACCAGCACCAACTCCTCGCCCCCCGCCTCGCGGAACTGTTCCAGCCCGCGATCGCCGATCTCTTCGAGCGTCTCGATGCAATCGGCGACAAACGCCGGGCACATCACTAGCAGCTTTTTCACGCCTTGCTGGGCGAGGGTTTCCAGGCGGGCCTCGGTGTAGGGCTCGATCCACTTCGCCCGGCCCAGGCGCGATTGGAAGGCCACCGACCACTTGTCCTCTGGCAAGCCCATGCGCGCGGCAAAATCCCGTGCCACGCTGAAACACTGCCCGCGATAACAGGTGGCACGCACCTGCGCCGAGGCGTTCGCGCAGCAATCGGTGGCACCGTCGAAGGTGTGGCCAGGGTTGAGTTTTTGCAGATGCCGCTCCGGCAAGCCGTGGAAGCTGAACAGCAGGTGATCGTAATCCTGCTGCAAATGCGGCTTGGCGCTGGCCACCAGGGCGTCGAGGTATTCGGGTTGGTCGTAGAAGGGTTGCAGGATCGCCAGCGGCAGATCGAGTTTTTTCTCACGCAGCACGCGGCGGGCTTCTTCAACCACCGTGGTCACCGTGCTGTCGGCAAACTGCGGGTACAGCGGCGCCAGGGTGACCTTGCGAATGCCTTGGGCGGCGAGACGGGTCAACACGCTTTCAATCGACGGCTCGCCGTAGCGCATCGCCAATTCCACCGGGCCGTGGGTCCATTGCGAGGTCATTTGCTGTTGCAGGCGACGGCTGAGCACCACCAGCGGCGAGCCCTCGTCCCACCAGATGGACGCGTAGGCGTGGGCTGATTGCTCGGGGCGCTTGATCAGGATCAGCGACACCAGCAAACGCCGCACCGGCCACGGCAAGTCGATCACGTAGGGGTCCATCAGGAATTGATTGAGGTAGCTGCGCACATCGGCCACCGAAGTGGACGCCGGTGAACCCAGGTTGACCAGTAACAACGCGTGATCCGTCATGCAACATCCTATGGCTAGAGGCGGCTGGACAAGTCTTCCAGGGCCGCGTGCAACTCTGTGAACTGAAAAGTGAAACCGGCCGCCAGCAAGCGTTCGGGCACCGCTTTCTGGCCGCCCAACAGCAACCCGGACAACTCGCCCAGCCCAACCTTCAACGCAAACGCCGGCATCGGCATGTACGCAGGGCGGTGCAGCACCTGGCCCAGGGTCTTGGCAAACTCGCGGTTGCGCACTGGGTGCGGCGCGCACGCATTATAAGGACCGCTGGCGTCGTTCTTGTGCAGAAGAAAATCAATCAGGGCGATTTGATCCTTGATATGCACCCACGGCATCCACTGCCGACCATCGCCGATCGGCCCGCCCAGCGCCAGCTTGAATGGCAGCAGCAACCGCGACAAAAAGCCGCCCTGCGCCGCCAGCACCAGGCCGGTGCGCACCAGCACTACGCGCACGCCCAAGGCTTCGGCGCGCAAAGCGGTTTCTTCCCAGGCAATACAGAGCTGGCTGGGGAAGTCATCCTGCACCGGGCCGCTTGCCTCGGTCAGTTCGCGCTCGCCGCCGTCGCCATACCAGCCCACCGCAGAGCCGGATATCAGCACGGCGGGTTTGCGCTCCAGACTCTCGATCCACGCCAGCAGGGTTTCGGTGAGGCTGATGCGGCTGCTCCACAACAACGCCTTGCGCTTGCGGGTCCAGGGGCGATCCGCGATCGGCGCACCCGCCAGGTTGATGACCGCATCCACCGGGCCGATCACCTCTTGCAGACGGCCAACGCCCAGCACTTGAGCACCACACCATTTGGCGACCGTCTCCGGCTCACGGCTCCACACCGTAAGTTGATGCCCCTGCGCCAGCCAGTGTTGGCACAGTTGGCGGCCGATCAGACCCGTACCGCCGGTCAGCAAAATATGCATGGGACGCTCCTGATGTAACGTTCGCCGTCGATCACTGGTCTATTTTATAGGAAGGGATCATTTGTAAACGGGCGTAACGTTGGCTAAGCCTCAGCTTTAACCATAGGTCACACCGTTAGAACAGGCACGCCAAAACTTATACCAAAAAACAATATTGTACAGCTATTGGTGTCGGCGTAGTCTGTACCCAAAGGTAAAACGAGGCCTCCCATGACTGTTCCCATCGCGATCATCGGCACCGGCATCGCCGGTCTCTCAGCCGCCCGAGCGTTACGAGACGCAGGGCATGTTGTACAACTCTTTGATAAAAGCCGCGGCAGTGGTGGCCGCATGTCCAGCAAGCGCAGCGATGCGGGCGCCTTGGATATGGGCGCACAGTACTTCACCGCCCGCGACCGGCGCTTCGTCAACGAAGTGCAACGCTGGCAAAGCAACGGTTGGGCCGAGCAATGGAAGCCCCAGCTGTACAACTTCAAGTCCGGCCAACTCACCCCCTCCCCCGATGAACAGATCCGCTGGGTCGGCACGCCACGCATGAGCGCCATCACCCGCGCCCTGCTCGATGACCTGCCGGTGGAGTTTGGTTGCCGTATCACCGAAGTGTTCCAGGGCACCCAACACTGGAACCTGCTGGATGCCGACGGCGGCAATCACGGCCCCTTCAGCCATGTGGTCATCGCCACGCCGGCGCCGCAGGCCACCGCTCTACTGGCCGCAGCGCCCAAACTGGCGAGCGCCGCCGCAGGCGTGAAGATGGACCCGACCTGGGCCATCGCCCTGGCTTTCGACACGCCGCTGGACACCCCCATGGAAGGCTGCTTCGTACAAGACAGCCCCCTCGACTGGCTCGCCCGTAACCGCAGCAAACCCGGGCGCGACACCACCCTGGACACCTGGGTGCTGCATGCCACCAGTGCTTGGAGCAAGGCGCACCTGGACCTGCCCAAAGAAGCGGTGATCGAACACCTGCACGGCGCCTTCGCCGAATTGCTGCACAGCGCCATGCCCGCACCGTCCTTCAGCCTGGCGCACCGCTGGCTGTATGCGCGACCGTCCAGCAGCCACGAGTTCGGTGTGCTGGCCGACGCCGACCTGGGCTTGTATGTGTGCGGCGACTGGTGCCTCTCGGGCCGGGTCGAAGGGGCATGGCTCAGCGGCCAGGAAGCCGCGCGACGCTTGATCGAACACCTGCAATGAACCGCATCAACCCTGCCAAATTGCTGCTGTCGAAATGGACAGCAGCCCATCCACGCCACAAGGAAAAACACTTCCTGGTCACTGAGCTGTTTCGTGACGAAGAAGGCACCGTGCTGGAAATCGAGCTGCAAGCCGTAATGACCCGACGCGCTGAACGCCTGGCCTGGCAAACCCTGCAAAATGCCGAAGCCTGGCGGATGGGCTGGAAGTAACACGCCGCAAATACTTGTACAAAATATTTGACTTGTACAGCATCAAATCTATGATGAGATTTAGTTGTACAAGCTTTTCAGTTTGTATAGGAATCTCGCAGGGGTTTGGCCATGTCCAGCAGTGCAAAACCAAAGATCGCCATCAGCGCCTGTTTGCTGGGCGAAAACGTGCGTTTCAACGGTGGCCACAAACAATCCCTGCTGTGCAGCCAAACCCTTTCTGACTATTTCGACTTTGTGCCGCTGTGCCCAGAAGTCGCCATCGGCCTGGGTATCCCCCGCGAACCGATCCGTTTGGTCGGCGACCCCGCCCACCCGCAAGCCGTTGGCACCGTGCACCGAGAACTCAACGTCACCCAGCCGCTGGACGCATACGGCGAGCAGATGGCGGCGGAACACACTGACCTGTGCGGCTACATCTTCATGCAGAAGTCGCCGTCCTGTGGCCTGGAGCGGGTCAAGGTCTATCGCGACAACGGCACCCCGGTAGACGGCGGCGGGCGCGGCATCTATGCCCAGGCTTTTTGCGCCCGCCACCCCAACCTGCCCGTGGAAGAAGACGGCCGCCTGAATGACCCGGTGCTGCGTGAAAACTTCCTGACCCGCGTCTTCGTGTACGCCAGCTGGCACCAATTGCGTGCCGACGGCCTGACCCGCCACAGCCTGCTGGCCTTCCATTCTCGCTACAAATATTTGCTGATGGCCCACAGCCCGGCGCACTACAAAAGCCTCGGCCACCTGCTCGGCAGCATGAGCAAGCACACCCATCTCGAAGAATTGGCCGACTGCTACTTCAGCGACCTGATGACCGGCCTGAAAAAATGCGCCACCCGTGGCACCCACACCAACGTGCTGCAACACATCAGCGGCTACCTCAAGCAGGCCATCAGCGCCGACGACAAGCAGGAAATGCAAACCGTCATCGGCCAGTACCGCCATGGCATCGTGCCGCTGGTGGTGCCGCTGACCCTGCTCAAGCACCACTTTCGCCAACACCCGGACCGCTACATCGCGCAGCAGGCTTACCTGCAGCCGCACCCGGAAAATCTCAGCCTGCGAAACGCGATCTAACTATGAAACCTGCCCTGCAAGACGAACCCGGCGAAGACATTGCCAAAGCGCTCGAAGACGGCTGGTTGCCGATTCGCGAAGTGGCGCGCCAGACCGGCGTCAACGCCGTGACCCTGCGCGCCTGGGAACGCCGCTATGGCCTGATCGTGCCCCAGCGCACGCCCAAGGGCCATCGGCTGTTCAGCGCCGAGCATGTTCAACGTATCCACGCCATTCTGACGTGGCTCAATCGCGGCGTGCCGGTCAGCCAGGTGAAAGGCCTGATCGACTCCGCCCAAGCCAACCCCGACGCCGTCGAAAACGAATGGCACACCCTGCGCCAGAACCTGGTAACCGCCATCAGCGAACTGGCCGAGCGCCGGGTCGACGACGCTTTCAACCAGGCCATGGCGCTGTACCCGCCGCGCACCTTGTGCGAGCAATTGATGCTGCCGCTGCTCCAGGAACTGGAGCAACGCTGGCAAGGCCAGTTCGGCGCCCAGATGGAACGGGTGTTTTTCCTGTCCTGGCTGCGCAGCAAGTTCGGCGCACGCATCTACCACAACAACCGCCAGCTTCAAGGCGCGCCGCTGTTGCTGATCAATCATTCGGACCTGCCCCTGGAGCCCCACCTGTGGCTCAGCGCCTGGCTGGCGAGCAGCGCCGACTGCCCGGTGGAAGTCTTCGATTGGCCATTACCGGTGGGCGAGTTGGCCCTGGCGGTGGAGCACCTGCAACCCCGCGCAGTGTTGTTGTACTCAAGCAAGGCCCTCCACCTGTCGGCACTGGCCAAACTGTTCGGCGGCGTGAGTTGCCCAAAACTGATAACCGGACCAACGGTATGCATCCACAAGGCCGAGCTGGCCGTATTAACCCGTGACATCCCCGAATTGTTCGTGGCCGAAGACCCGTTGTCGGCTCATCAGTTACTGATCCAGCGTGGAATCGTTTAAATGCATTTGATCTGGCTGCGCACCGACCTGCGCCTACACGACAACACCGCCCTGGCCGCCGCGAGCCAGCGGGGCCCGATCGCGGCCGTGTACCTGATCACGCCCGAACAATGGCTGGCCCACGATGATGCCCCGTGCAAAGTCGACTTCTGGCTGCGCAACCTGGCGCACTTGAGCCAAGCGCTCGGTGCACTGAATATTCCGTTGCTGATCCGTACCTGCGCCACCTGGGACCAGGCGCCCGGCCTGCTGAGCACACTGTGCCGCGAGTTGTCGGTGGAGTCGGTCCATGTCAACGAGGAATACGGCATTCACGAGAGTCGCCGTGATGCCGCCGTGGCCAAGGCGCTGGAAGCCGACGGTGTGACGTTCCACAGCTACCTGGACCAACTGTTTTTCCAACCCGGCAGCGTGTTGACCAAAACAGGCACCTATTTCCAGGTGTTCAGCCAGTTCCGAAAAGTCTGCTACACCCGCTTGCACAGCGCCTTGCCACGCTTGGTGGCCACGCCAAAGGCCCAGGCAAAAACCGCCATGCACAGCGACCCGGTGCCTGAAACCGTCGACGGCTTCGAACCGCCCAGCGACACCTTGCGCGCCCTCTGGCCGGCCGGTGAAGACGAAGCCCGTCGCCGTCTCGACGCCTTCGCCGACCAGCAGATCAGCTACTACAAGGACGAACGCGACTTCCCGGCCAAGCCCGGCACCAGCCAGCTCTCGGCCTACCTGGCTGCCGGCGTGGTGTCGCCACGCCAATGCCTGCACGCTGCATTGCAGACCAATCAGGGTGAATTCGAAAGCGGCGACATGGGCGCCATCACCTGGATCAACGAACTGCTGTGGCGCGAGTTCTACAAACATATCCTCGTGGGCTACCCACGGGTATCGCGCCACCGTGCGTTCCGCCCCGAGACCGAAGCCGTGGCCTGGCGCAATGCACCCAAAGACCTCGCCGCCTGGCAGGAGGCGCGCACCGGCTTGCCGATCATCGACGCCGCCATGCGCCAGTTGCTCGAAACCGGCTGGATGCATAACCGCCTGCGCATGGTGGTGGCGATGTTCCTGACCAAGAACCTGCTGATCGACTGGCGCGAAGGTGAACGGTTCTTCATGCGCCATTTGATCGACGGCGACCTCGCGGCGAACAACGGCGGCTGGCAATGGAGCTCGTCCACCGGCACTGACTCGGCGCCTTACTTCCGCATCTTCAGCCCACTGAGCCAGTCGGAGAAATTCGACGGCGAAGGCGTGTTCATCAAGCGCTGGCTGCCGGAACTGGCCGCGCTGAATAAAAAGGAAGTGCACAACCCTGAGGCGGTCGGCGGCCTGTTCGGCGTGGCGGACTACCCGCGTGCGATCGTCGACCTGAAGAAATCCCGGGAGCGGGCATTGGCGGCCTTCCGCAGCCTGCCTTCACGTGAAGCGGTCGGAGGTGCACATGAGTGACTTCCTGCGCCGGTTCGCCCAGGCGTTTGCCACGCTGGACAAGTACAACCTGCACCTGCTCGACAGCCTGTACAGCAAGGACATCGCCTTCGCCGACCCGCTGCATGAAGTGCACGGCCTGCCCGCGATGCATCGCTATTTTGCTGACCTGTACAGCAACGTCAGCCAGTTGCGCTTCGACTTCCACGGCTTCGACCAGGTGGCGGAAGGCGAAGGCTACCTGCGCTGGAAAATGAGTTTTTGTCACCCGCGCCTGGCCAATGGCAAGGTGATCCGGGTGGAAGGTTGTTCGCACCTGATGTGGCGCGACAAGGTGTACCGCCATCGCGATTATTTCGATGCCGGCGCGATGCTCTACGAACACTTGCCCGTGCTGGGCAGTGTGGTCAGCTGGCTGAAAAGGAGAATGGGATGAGCCTTACACCGCCCCGTCGTTATTGGCTGACCGGCGCCAGCAGTGGCATCGGTGCCGCGCTGGCCGTGGAACTGCTCAACAGCGGCGCCCACGTGGCGCTCAGCTCGCGCACCAAAGGCCCGCTGGAAGCCCTCGCCCAACGCTACCCGGGGCAGGTGCTGGTGGTGGCCGGCGACCTGACAAACAGCCAGACCGTGCGCGAAATCGGCGAGCGCATCGGCGCGGCCTGGGGCTCGCTCGACACCGTGATCCTCAACGCCGGCACCTGTGAATACGTGGACGCCCGGCAGTTCGACTCATCGATCATCGAACACGTGGTGCGCACCAACTTGCTGGCCAGCAGTTACTGCATCGAAGCCGCGCTGCCGCTGTTGCGCGCCGGGCAAACGCCGCATTTGGTAGGCGTTGCCAGTGCCGTGACCTACCTGCCGATGCCGCGCGCCGAAGCCTATGGCGCGTCCAAGGCGGGGCTGCGTTACCTGTTTGAATCGCTGCGCATCAGCCTGTCGCCGGAAAATATCGACGTCACGGTGATCAGCCCAGGCTTCGTCGACACACCACTGACCGAGCGCAACGACTTCCCCATGCCCCTGAGCTGGCCCGCCGGCAAGGCCGCCAGGCACATCTTTGCCAAGTTGGAAAAACGTCCGCTGGAAATCGCCTTCCCGGCCCTTTTCATCGCCACGCTGTGGCCGCTGTCGAAATTGCCCAACCGCGCACAATTGATCATCGGCAAACGCATGCTGCGCAGCCCGCCGCCGCAGAAGGACGACCTGTGAAGATCGCGATTGTTGGCAGCGGGATTGCCGGGTTGACCAGTGCTTACCTGCTCAGCCGTAACCACGACATCACGCTGTTCGAAGCGGGCGAGCGCATCGGCGGGCATACCCACACGGTCAACGTGACCGTGGAGGATAAAAGCTACGCAGTGGACACCGGCTTTATCGTGTTCAACGACTGGACCTATCCCAACTTCATTCGCCTGTTGGGGCAGATCGGCGTGAAATTCAAACCCACCGAAATGAGCTTTTCGGTGAGTGATCAGGGTGAAGGCTTCGAGTACAACGGCAACAACCTCAACAGCCTGTTCGCCCAGCGCAGCAATATTTTGTCTCCGGGGTTCTGGGGCATGTTGCGCGACATCCTGCGCTTCAATCGCCAGGCGCCACTGGACCTGCAAGAGCAACGCATCAGTGCCGAGATGACCCTGGGCGATTACCTCCAGGCCGGGGGCTACGGCCCGCGGTTCATCCGGCATTACATCGTGCCGATGGGCGCGGCGATCTGGTCGATGTCCCTGGCCGACATGCTGGGGTTTCCCTTGCAGTTCTTCGTGCGTTTCTTCAAGAACCACGGCTTGCTCTCGGTGAACAACCGGCCGCAGTGGTGCGTGATCGACGGCGGCTCCAGCAGCTACATCGAACCGCTCACCCGCAGCTTTCGTGAACATGTTCGGCTCAATTGCCCTGTGCATAACGTGGAGCGCACAGAGGATGGCGTGGTTATCCACAGCCCGGCCGGCCGGGAGACCTTTGATCGGGTGGTGTTTGCCTGCCACAGCGACCAGGCCCTGGCGTTGCTCGCCGACCCAAGCCAGGCCGAACAGGAAATCCTGGGCGCCCTGCCCTACGCCGACAATGACGTGGTGCTGCACACCGACACCCGCCTACTGCCGGACCGCAAACTGGCCTGGGCCAGCTGGAACTACCGGCTGACCGGCAGCGAGCAGACCCAGGCGGCCGTGACCTACGACATGAACATCCTGCAAGGCATCGACAGCGCCACCACCTTTTGCGTCAGCCTCAACCAGACGCCAATGATCAACCCGCTGAAGATCCTTGCCCGCTACACCTACGCACACCCGCAATACAGCCTGGCGGCCGTGGCTGCCCAAGCGCGCTGGCAAGAGTTGCACGGCACGCGCAATACCTTTTATTGCGGTGCCTACTGGGCCAACGGTTTCCACGAAGACGGCGTGACCAGCGCCTTGCGTGTGGCCGAAGCCTTTGGAGAGCGCCTGTGAACAGCGCCCTGTACAGCGGCTGGATCGCCCATCGGCGGTTCGCGCCCAAGGCCCATGCGTTTCGTTACCGCATCGGCCTGCTGTACCTGGATTTGAGCGAACAAGACGAAGTGCTCGGGCTCTCGCCCCTGGCCGGCGCGAGTCGCCTTGCGCCCTTCGGCTTTCGCCAGCAGGACTACCTGCGTGAATTGACGCGCCACGGCATGAGCTTGACCGATGCCGTGCGCCACGAAGTCGGCAAGGCACTGGGGCGTACACCCCAGGGCGTAATCTGCCTACTGACCCAGGCCCGCAGTTGGGGCCTGGCTTTTAACCCTGTGAGTTTCTTCTACTGTTTCGAGGCCGACGGACAACTGGCCGCGATCCTGTGTGAAGTGACCAACACCCCCTGGCGCGAGCGCTATCACTACGTGCTGCCCGCCCAGGCGCTGGGTGCCGATGAGCACCAGCATTTTGCCGTGGCCAAGGCCTTTCATGTGTCACCGTTTTTGCCGCGCGAGCTGGAATACCGCATGAGCTTCAGCCCGCCCGCCGCCAGGCTCGGCGTGCACATGGCCGACTGGCAAGGCGACTTTAAAGTCTTCGACGCCACCCTGAACCTGCAAAAAGAAGCCCTGAGCCGCGCCAGCCTGCACCGCTACCTGTGGCGCTTTCCGTGGATGACCGCCAAGACGTGCCTGGCGATTTACTGGCAGGCCCTGCGCCTGTTGCTCAAACGCACACCGATTTTTTCCCACCGGGCCGCCGATGGCGCCTCTCGCACCGCAGTCGGGTATACCAAGGATCGCCGCCATGAAAACCCCTAGCTTATCGGTCAAGGCCAACCGCCTGAACGTCAACGGCATGACCACCGCGCTGCTGCGCAAGGCGGTACTGCGCCAACTCAGCCAGTTGCGCCATGGCCAGTTGGTGGTGATCGAGGACGGCGAACGCCAAGTGTTCGGTGCCCGGGAAGCGCACCTGTTGGGGGAAATCCAGATCCTCGATTCGGCCGTGTGGGGCCTGGTGGCGGCCAACGGTTCCATCGGTGCGGGCGAGGCGTTTATCCACGGTTATTGGAGCAGCCCGGACCTCACCGCCGTGGTGCGGGTGATGGTCAGCAACCTGGATGTTCTGGATGCGATGGAAGGCGGCCTGGCACGGCTGGCTCGCCCGTTCACCCAAGGCCTGCACTGGCTCAACCGCAACACGCGCAAGGGCTCACAGAAAAACATCGCCGCTCACTACGACCTGGGCAATGACCTGTTCGAAGAATTCCTCGACCCGACGATGATGTATTCGGCGGCGCAATTCCTGACCCCCGACGACACGTTGGAACAGGCGCAGTTGAACAAACTGGAACGCATCTGCCAGAAGCTCGCGCTCAAGCCGACTGACCACTTGCTGGAAATCGGCACCGGCTGGGGCAGCATGGCGCTGTATGCGGCCCAGCACTATGGCTGCAAGGTCACCACCACGACCTTGTCCAAGGAGCAGTTTGCCTACACCGAAAAACGCATCGACGCCCTGGGCCTGAACGACCAGGTGACCCTGTTGCTGCAAGACTATCGCGACCTCACCGGCCAATACGACAAGTTGGTTTCGATCGAGATGATCGAGGCCGTGGGCCACCGGTTTCTGCCGACCTACTTCAAGCAATGCGCGCACTTGCTCAAGGCCGACGGCCTGATGTTGCTGCAAGCCATCACCATTCGGGAACAGCGCTTCGAGCAGGCCAAGAACAGTGTCGACTTCATTCAGCGCTATATCTTCCCCGGTGGCGCCCTGCCGTGCGTGCAAAACATGCTGCACATCGTCAGTCGCGACACCGACATGAACCTGCTGCACATGGAGGATTTCGGCCTGCACTACGCGCGAACCCTGCGCCTGTGGCATGAGAACTTTCGCCGCGCCCACGGCCGCCTCGCCGAGTTGGGCTACGATGAGTACTTCCTGCGCTTGTGGGAGTTCTACTTGTGCTACTGCGAAGGGGGGTTCATGGAACGAACGATTGGTACCGCGCAGTTGCTGCTGGCCAAGCCTGCGGCGATCAACCCGCCGCTGCTCGGGCGCTTCAGTGCTTAAACCGCTGGTCAATGCCGCGCTGTTCCAGTGCGGCTGGTTTGCCTGCGTACTCGGTGGCGACAGCCGCTGGCTGCTGGTGGGGTTCGCCGCGCTGGCCCTTCATTTGCTGTGGACAAGTTCCTGGGCCGAGGAAGGCCAAGTGATCCTCGCGGTGACCTTGCTCGGCACGGTGATCGACACCTCGTTGCGCACCTTTGGTGTGTTTCATTTCAGCCTGCCCGGGCCGCTGATTCCGTTCTGGCTGGTGCTGCTGTGGGCATTGCTCGCGACCACGTTGCGCCATTGCCTGGCGTGGACCGCACGCCCCTGGTGGCGTGCCAGCGTGTTGGGCGCAGCGGCCGGGCCCTTGTCCTATTACGCAGGTAGCCAATTGGCCGGCGTGAGTTTCGGCTACGCCACGGCGCCTACGCTGATCGGCCTCGCGCTGCTGTGGGCCGTGGCGTTCCCGGTGCTGCATTGGGTTGCGCGGCAGCTGGGGCACTGACGTCTGTCAGAGCAATCACACGCGCCTGACGCGCTTGCCTTACACTGCGCGCCTATGACAGACATCCCCCACGTTCAGATCCCCGAACCCGCCGTCACCTGCTCGACGTGCGCGGCCTGCTGCTGCCAGCTGGAAGTGATGCTGATCACCGACACCGGCGTGCCGGAGCGCTATATCGATACGGACGATTGGGGCGGCGAGGTCATGCTGCGCCTAGACGATGGCTGGTGCGCGGCGCTGGATCGGGACACGATGATGTGCACGATCTATGAGCGACGGCCGCTGATTTGCAGGGAGTTCGAAATGGGGGCACCGGAGTGCCTGGAGGAACGGCAGGGGATTGCCACCGCTTACCGCTGATCGCGAATATGGCGATATTCAAATGTGGGAGCTGGCTTGCCTGCGATGGCGTCACCTCGGTATGACTGATACACCGAGGTGCCTGCATCGCCGGCAAGCCAGCTCCCACATAGGTTTGTGGTGCTCGGGGATTTACAGCGGCAAGGTGTAGTGCAGCGAGTAGCTCTCTACGCCGTCGTTGTTGCTGCTGATGCCCGCGTTGGAATAGTGCGTGGCGCGAATGCCCACTTCATGTCCACCGGCAAAGCGCAGGCCAAAGCCCAAACGGTCTTCGAACTGGAAGGCCTGGCCGATGTTGTTGTCCTCGACCCGCGTGCGGGAGAACACCGCCACACCAATCCCTGCCTCGATGTACGGCTTGACCTTTTCCCCGGCAAACTCATACACAAACACCGGCGAGAACGACAGGCTGCTGACACTGGCGCGCTTGTCGCCGTCCCAGTAGGTGTAGGCGCCGCTCCAGTAACCGGTCAACCGCCCGGTATCGCTCTGCCACCAGCTTTTATCCCAATCCGACGTCAACCCCAACCGGTAGGTCATGGTTGAATCGCTGGTACTCCCCACCCCGAATTCAAGGCCAGCGGCCTGTGCCGAAACCGAGTGTCCCACCACGACGGCCGCAATCGCGGCCAAACAGAACAAGCGCTTCATAAGAAACAATCCTTTGAGAACGACGTTATTTGGTTTTGTGCAGGCTAACTCGCTATAGAAGCTGGCGTGTAGACAGAAGTTCAGCTTCTAACCCCGGTATTTCACGAATTTTTCACGAGCCAAAACTACGCACAACGCCGGGAGATTTCCATAGTGTCGGTAGGATATTTCTGAGGTGGTCGGCGTCGCCGCTGGTCCAGAACTGCGCAGGCTGCGGATTGCCGTCGGCCAACAGGTCGCGCTCACTCAGCAGGCGCTTGAGTTGGCGAGCCACGGCGGCGCCGGTGTCGATCAGGATGATGCTGGGGGGCAGCATCTGCGCCAGCAGCGGCTTGAGGAAGGGGTAATGGGTGCAGCCAAGAATAATGGTGTCGCAACCGGCGCTGAGCAGCGGCTCGACATAACCCTGCAACATCTGGCGTAACGCGGGGCTGCACAAGTCGCCGGTTTCAATCAGCTCCACCAGGCCCGGGCAGGGTTGGGTGATCACCCGCACGTCGGTGGCGAAGCGGTCGAGCAACGCGGCGAACTTGGCGCTTTGCAGGGTGCCGGTGGTCGCCAGTACACCGACCACACCGCTGCGGGTAGCGGCAGCGGCCGGCTTGACCGCAGGCTCCATGCCCACCAACGGCCAGTCGGGATAGTCCAGGCGCAAATCCCCAACGGCGGCGACGGTCGCGGTGTTGCAGGCGATCACAAACGCCTTGGCACCGTGGCCGCGGAGAAACTCCGCCACCAATCGCGAGCGCTCAAGAATATAGCCTGGGGTTTTCTCGCCATAAGGAATGTGCCCGCAGTCGGCCACATACAACAGCGACTCATGGGGCAACAGCTGCTGGATTTCATCGAGCACCGTCAGCCCGCCGATGCCGGAATCGAACACACCGATGGGCGCGTCCTTAACCATGCTGCGCTCCACATACGCTGCAGCCGGGGTCGCGCTTGACCCGCAATTCGCGAAAACGCGTGGTCAATGCATCAATCAACAGCAGGCGACCCACCAGCGGCTCACCAAACCCGGCCAGCAGTTTCAACGCTTCCAGGGCTTGCAGGCTGCCGACCACACCCACCAGCGGGCCGACCACGCCGGCCTCGCTGCAGGTCAGTTCGGTGTCGCTGCCGTGCCCATATAAACAGTGGTAGCACGGACTCTCGGCGCGGCGCGGATCGAATACCGACAACTGGCCTTCAAGGCGAATGGCGGCGCCGCTGACCAAGGGTTTACCGGCTGCCACACACGCGGCATTCACGGCTTCGCGGGTGGAGAAGTTGTCACTGCAATCAAGCACCACATCCACCGCTGTTACGGCGGCGGCCAGGGAGTCGGCATCCAGTGCGCCGCGATGGGCGACCAACGTGATCTCGGGGTTGATGCCCGCCAGGCGTTGCAACGCCGAGTCGACCTTGGTCTGCCCCACGCTGTGGGTGTCATGGATGATCTGGCGTTGCAGGTTGGTCAGGTCGACGGTGTCGAAGTCCGCCAGGTGCAACTCACCCACGCCGGCGGCCGCCAAGTACAACGCCACCGGCGCGCCCAGGCCACCGAGGCCGATGATCAGGGCGCGGCCGTTTTTCAGGCGCAACTGGCCGTCGATGTCGACCTGCTGCAACAGGATCTGCCGGCTATAGCGCAACAGCTCCTGATCGGTCAGCACGGGCGGCGCCCCAGGGTGATGCGTTCGTGGCTGCCGAGGTCGATACGGCTGTGGACCTCCTCAAAGCCTTCACCCGACAACAGGTCACGCACGGCCGCAGCCTGGTCATAACCGTGTTCGAGCAACAACCAGCCACCGGCATTCAGGTGCGCTGGCGACTGCGCGATGATCAAACGCAGGTCGTCCAGGCCGTCATGGCCCGCGACCAGTGCACTGGCCGGCTCAAAGCGCACATCGCCCGCCACCAGGTGCGGGTCGTTGGCGGCAATGTACGGCGGGTTGCTGATGATCAGGTCGTAAGTACGGCCTTGCAGGGCACTGAACCAATGGCTGTTCAGCACCGTCGCGTTATTGAGGTGCAGCCGCTGGCGGTTGCGCTCGGCGAGGGCCACGGCTTCGAGCACGCGGTCGACCGCCGTTACCTGCCAGGCCGGACGCTCGCTGGCCAGGGCCAGGGCGATGGCGCCACTGCCGGTGCCCAGGTCAAGAACGTGGGTGGGCGTGGCCGGCAACAATTCCAGTGCCGCTTCCACCAGCAATTCGGTGTCCGGGCGCGGGATCAGGGTGTGGGGCGCGACTTCCAGGTCGAGCTTCCAGAAACCTTGCTGGCCGAGAATATAGGCCACCGGCTCACCACCACGGCGGCGCTGCAGGTAACCGGCGAAGGTCAAGGCATCTTCGCTGCTGACGATTTTTTCCGGCCAGGTGTGCAGATAGCTGCGAGGCTTGCCCAGGGCGGCGGCCAGCAACAACTCGGCATCCAGGCGCGCGGTAGGCGAGTCTGGCAGGTCGGCGGCGCGCAACAGGCTGGCGATGATGGTCATTTATTCACCGATCGCTGCGAGTTGGTCGGCCTGGTATTCGGCGAGCAACGGCTCGATCACCGCTTCGACGCCACCGGCGAGGATCTCGTCCAGGGAATAAAGGGTGAGGTTGACCCGGTGGTCGGTGACCCGGCCTTGGGCAAAGTTGTAGGTACGGATGCGTTCGGAGCGGTCGCCCGAACCCACCAGCAACTTGCGCTCGCTGGCAATCGCATTGGCGGCGGCGCTGGTCTGCTGGTCATTGAGTTTGGCCGACAACCACGACATCGCCCGCGCACGGTTCTTGTGCTGGGAACGTTCTTCCTGGCACTCCACCACAATGCCCGACGGCAAGTGAGTGATGCGGATGGCGGAGTCGGTCTTGTTCACGTGCTGACCACCGGCGCCCGACGAGCGGTAAGTGTCGATGCGCAGGTCGGCCGGGTTGATCTCGATGGCTTCCTGTTCATCCGGCTCGGGCAACACGGCCACGGTACACGCGGAGGTGTGGATGCGGCCCTGGGATTCAGTCGCCGGCACACGCTGTACGCGGTGTGCGCCGGATTCGAACTTCAGCTTGCCGTAGACGTTGTCGCCCTCGACCCGCGCGATGACTTCTTTATAGCCGCCGTGCTCACCCTCGTTTTCCGAGAGGATTTCCACGCGCCAGCCGCGACGCTCGGCGTAACGCGAATACATGCGGAACAGGTCGCCGGAGAAAATCGCCGCCTCGTCACCACCGGTGCCGGCGCGAATTTCGAGGAACACGTTGCGCCCGTCGTTAGGGTCCTTGGGCAACAGCATGCGCTGCAGGTCGCCTTCCAGCTCGGCGAGTTTTTCCTTGGCCTCGCGGACTTCTTCCACGGCCATTTCGCGCATGTCCGGGTCGCTGTCCTTGAGCAGCGCCTGGGCGCCTTCGAGGTCGGCCTGCACTTTCAGCAGGTTTTTGTAAGTGGCGACAACCGGTTCGACTTCGGCGTATTCCTTGGAATAGGCGCGGAACTTGGTCTGATCGGCAATGACTTCGCCGTCGCCGAGCAAGGCGGTCAGTTCTTCGAAACGGTCCTGGAGCACGTCCAGTTTATTGAGCAGTGACGCTTTCATTGCGGTTTTTTATCCGAAGAGCTATCTGACGCGCCCTCACCGAGGGCAAAGAGTTCCTGGGCCATGGCCAGCGCATCGAGGCGGCCTTCGGCGGTAAGCTTTTTCAACTGTACGCTGGGGGCGTGGAGCAACTTGTTGGTCAAGCCACGGGCCAGCTGCATCAACACCTCTTCGGCGCTGCTGCCGTTGGCCAGCAAGCGCTGGGCCTTGCTCAACTCCTCGTCGCGCAGGCGTTCGCCCTGCTGACGATACGCCTTGAGCACGTCCACCGCCGCCAGTTCACGCAGGCGCACCATGAAGTCTTCGGCGCCGGTGCTGACCATTTCCTCGGCGGCCTGGGCAGCGCCCTGGCGGCTCTTGAGGTTTTCGGCGACCACCTCGTGCAGGTCGTCGACGCTGTAGAGGTAAACGTCGTCCAACTCGCCGACTTCTGGCTCGATATCCCGGGGAACGGCAATGTCCACCATGAAGATCGGTTTGTGCTTGCGCAGCTTCAGCGCACTCTCCACCGCGCCTTTGCCCAGGATCGGCAACTGGCTGGCGGTGGAGCTGATCACGATATCGCTGCGCACCAGCTCGGCCGGGATGTCCGACAGCAACACCGCATGGGCACCGAACTGTTCGGCCAGGATGCTCGCGCGCTCCAATGTACGGTTGGCGACCACGATGCGCTTCACACCCAGGTCATGCAGGTGACGGGCGACCAGGGTGATGGTTTCACCGGCGCCGATCAGCAGGGCCTGGCTGCGCTGCAGGTCGCTGAAAATCTGTTTGGCCAGGCTGACGGCGGCAAACGCCACGGACACCGGGTTCTCACCGATGGCGGTGTCGGTGCGCACTTGCTTGGCGGAATTGAATGTGGCCTGGAACAGGCGGCCCAGCAACGGCCCCACGGTACCGGCCTCACGGGCCACGGCGTAGGCGGATTTCATCTGGCCCAGGATCTGCGGTTCGCCCAGCACCAGCGAGTCGAGCCCTGCGGCGACGCGCATCATGTGACGAACTGCCGCATCTTCTTCGTGCACATAAGCGCTGGCGCGCAGGTCGTCGAGGCTCAAATGGTGATAATCGGCCAGCCAGCGCAGCACCCCATCCGCTGAAAGATGTTCCTGCTCTATATAAAGCTCGCTGCGATTGCAGGTCGAAAGGATCGCAGCTTCGCGGCTGTCGGTGAGCCGGCAGAGCTGCTGCAAGGCCTCAACCAACTGCTCTGGCGTGAACGCAACGCGCTCGCGCACGTCTACGGTAGCAGTCTTGTGGTTAATACCGAGTGCGAGGAAGGCCATTCAATATCGCTGATGATGTCGGGAAGCCGACAATTGTCCTACTTCGAATGATTCAGAACAACCACCGTAGGCTATTGTCCTAATGCCTTGTGTCTATAAAGGCACCAACTGAGACTCGGTTATGTTTGGCCGAAGGCTTGTGTCATGATGATCCGACCGCAGGTTAGTCGTCCTCTTCCTATATGAATAGATCTTCCGCGTTGCTCCTTGCTTTTGTCTTCCTCAGCGGCTGCCAGGCCTTGGCCCCCGTGTCGCCGGACGGTACGCCGCCGGTCGAAGACAGCACCCCCGCCCCTGAAAAGCCCAAGGTTTATTCCTCGTTCAAGGAAGAAACGATCTACAGCCTGCTGACCGCGGAACTCGCCGGCCAGCGCAATCGTTTCGATATTGCCCTGGATAACTACGTGACCCAGGCCATCAATACCCAGGACCCGGGCATTTCGGAGCGCGCGTTTCGCATTGCCGAATACCTGGGAGCCGACCAGGCCGCGCTGGATACCTCGCTGATCTGGTCAAAAAACGCCCCGGACGACCTGGAAGCGCAGCGGGCGGCGGCGGTACAACTGGCACGTGCCGGGCGGTATGACGACTCCATGGTCTATATGGAGAAAGTCCTGCAGGGCAAGGGCGACACCCATTTCGATTTCCTCGCGCTGTCGGCCGCCGACACTGACCAGGACACACGCAATGGCCTGATGAAGAGTTTCGACCGCCTGCTGCAAAAGCATCCGAAGAACAGCCAGCTGATTTTCGGCAAAGCATTGCTGCTGCAACAGGATGACGAGGCCGACGCAGCACTGAAACTGTTGGAGCAGAACCCGCCGGAAGACGGCGAGATCGCGCCGATCCTGCTGCGTGCTCGCCTGCTGCAGAACCTCAATCGCGGCAAGGAAGCGGTGCCACTGCTGGAAAAAAGCATCAAGAAGTACCCCGATGACAAACGCCTGCGCCTGACGTACGCGCGCACGCTGGTCGAGCAGGACCGCATGGAGGACGCCAAAGTGCAGTTCGCCAACCTGGTCCAGCAATACCCGGACGACGACGAGCTGCGCTATTCCCTGGCACTGGTGTGCCTGGAAGCCAAGGCCTGGGACGAGGCCAAGGGGTACCTGGAAGAGTTGATCCAACGCGAAAGCCATGTGGACTCGGCGCACCTGAACCTCGGTCGTATCGCTGAAGAGCGTAATGACCCGCAGGCGGCCTTGCTCGAATACGCCCAGGTCGGCCCCGGCAATGACTATCTGCCGGCCCAGTTGCGTCAAGCCGACATTTTGATGAGCAACGGCCGCACCGACGAGGCGGAAAAACGCCTGGCCGCTGCACGCGATGCCGAACCGGATTACGCGATTCAGCTGTACCTGATCCAGGCCGAAACGTTGTCGGCCAATAATCAGGGCGAACGCGCCTGGAAATTGCTGCAACAAGCCTTGCTGCAATACCCGGACGATTTGAACCTGCTCTATACCCGTGCCATGCAGGCGGAAAAGCGCAATGACCTGGCGCAGATGGAAAAAGACCTGCGCCTGATCATCAAGCGCGACCCGGACAACGCCATGGCGCTCAATGCCCTGGGCTACACGCTGTCGGATCGCACGACGCGCTACGACGAAGCCAAGGTGCTGATCGAACAAGCCCACAAGCTGAACCCGGAAGACCCGGCCGTGCTCGACAGCCTGGGCTGGGTGAATTACCGCCTGGGCAACCTGGATGAAGCCGAACGTTTGCTGCGCCAGGCGCTGGAGCGCTTCCCCGACCAGGAAGTCGCCGCCCACCTGGGCGAAGTGCTGTGGGCCAACGGCAAGCAGCGCGAAGCACGCCAAATCTGGGAAAAATTCCTCAAGGAACAACCCGAAAGCCCCATCCTGCGCGGCACCATCAAGCGCTTGACCGGATCCGAGACCCTTTAAGCTTATGTTCTTGCGCCACGTTGTAGTCTTCAGTTTTATCGCCCTGCTCGCCGGTTGCGCGGGCATAGGCAGCCGTGAATCCGTTGAAGGCCAGGGCAACCCGGCGCAATGGAAACAGCACAAGGACCAGCTCAGCAGCATTGACGGCTGGCAGATCGAAGGCAAGGTCGGGGTTCGTGCGCCGAAGGATTCCGGCAGCGGCACCTTGTTCTGGCTGCAACGCCAGGACTACTACGACATTCGCCTGTCCGGCCCGCTGGGTCGGGGTGCAGCACGCCTGACCGGGCGCCCGGGGCAGGTGAGCCTTGAAGTGGCCAACCAGGGGCGCTACGAAGCGGCCTCGCCGGAAGCGTTGCTGGAAGAACAGATGGGCTGGAAGTTGCCGGTGTCTCACCTGGTCTGGTGGGTGCGCGGCTTGCCTGCGCCGGATAGCAAAAGTCGCCTTAGCCTCAACGGCGACAGTCGCCTGGCTACCCTGGAGCAGGATGGCTGGCAGGTCGAATACCTGAGCTACGTCGAGCAAGGCGGTTACTGGCTGCCCGAGCGTATCAAGCTGCATGGTACTGACCTTGACGTCACGCTGGTGATCAAGGACTGGCAACCACGCAAGCTGGGGCAATAACGTGACTGTAGAACGCCTGACCCTGCCCTCCCCCGCAAAACTCAATTTGATGCTGCACATTCTGGGTCGCCGTGAAGACGGCTACCACGAGTTGCAGACGCTGTTTCAGTTTCTCGACTACGGCGATGAATTGACCTTCGCCGTGCGCGACGACGGCGTCATCAAGCTGCACACCGAATTCGAAGGCGTGCCTCACGACAGTAATCTGATTGTGAGGGCGGCGAAAAAACTTCAGGCGCAATCCGGTTGCGCCCTCGGTATCGACATCTGGATCGATAAAATCTTGCCCATGGGCGGTGGCATCGGTGGTGGCAGCTCGAATGCCGCGACCACCTTGCTGGGTCTGAACCATCTGTGGAAGCTGGGCTGGGACGCTGATCGCCTTGCGGCGCTGGGCCTTACGCTAGGGGCGGACGTCCCGGTTTTCGTGCGTGGGCACGCGGCTTTCGCCGAGGGCGTTGGGGAGAAACTCACCCCCGAATACCCCGAAGAGCCTTGGTATGTCGTGCTTGTGCCGCAAGTCTCTGTAAGTACAGCAGAAATTTTTTCAGATCCGTTGTTGACACGTAACTCTTCTCCCATTAAAGTGCGCCCCGTTCCCAAGGGAAACAGTCGAAATGACTGCTTACCGGTTGTAGCAAGGCGTTATCCAGAGGTACGTAACGCATTGAATTTGTTAGGTAAATTTACCGAAGCAAAATTAACCGGAACTGGAAGTTGTGTGTTTGGGGGCTTCCCAAGCAAAGCTGAAGCTGATAAAGTCTCGGCCCTTCTTACAGAGACCCTTACAGGGTTTGTAGCAAAGGGAAGCAACGTTTCGATGTTGCATCGCAAGCTGCAAAGTCTGCTCTAAAAGGAACCGAGTGTTAGGCACTCGTTGCAACAGATACAGGGGCGTCGCCAAGCGGTAAGGCAGCAGGTTTTGATCCTGCCATGCGTTGGTTCGAATCCAGCCGCCCCTGCCATTTTCTAATACTCATCCAGGTTACCCTCAGCCTCTAGGTACTGCGCGTGTCCAAGATGATGGTCTTTACGGGGAATGCTAACCCCGATCTGGCTCGGCGTGTCGTACGTCAGCTGCATATCCCTCTCGGTGACATCTCTGTCGGTAAATTCTCCGACGGCGAAATTACAGCCGAGATCAATGAAAACGTCCGCGGTAAAGATGTCTTCATTATTCAGCCGACCTGCGCTCCGACCAACGATAACCTGATGGAACTCGTCGTGATGGCTGATGCCTTCCGCCGCTCCTCAGCGACTCGAATCACAGCTGTAATCCCTTACTTTGGTTATGCCCGTCAGGATCGCCGTCCGCGTTCCGCACGTGTGGCTATCAGCGCGAAAGTCGTTGCTGACATGCTGACCGTGGTAGGTATCGACCGTGTTCTCACGGTTGACCTGCACGCTGACCAAATCCAGGGATTCTTCGATATTCCGGTAGATAACATCTACGGCTCCCCAGTATTGGTGGATGACATCGAAGACCAGCGCTTTGAAAACCTGATGATCGTGTCCCCGGACATTGGTGGCGTCGTGCGTGCACGGGCTGTTGCCAAATCCCTGGGCGTGGACCTCGGGATCATCGACAAACGCCGTGAAAAAGCCAATCACTCTGAAGTGATGCATATCATCGGTGATGTCGAAGGGCGTACCTGTATTCTGGTTGATGACATGGTCGACACCGCCGGCACCCTGTGCCACGCGGCAAAAGCCTTGAAAGAGCACGGTGCAGCAAAAGTCTTCGCCTACTGCACACACCCTGTGCTGTCGGGCCGAGCGATCGAGAACATCGAGAACTCCATGCTGGACGAACTGGTGGTGACCAACACCATCCCGTTGTCCGCAGCCGCTCAAGCCTGTTCGCGTATCCGTCAACTGGATATCGCACCGGTAGTTGCCGAGGCGGTCCGCCGCATCAGCAATGAAGAATCGATCAGCGCGATGTTCCGTTAAGGGTCAAACCTTCGGTACACCTCACTGACGAAAAGCGCCCCGCCCCAGCATTCTGTTGGGGCGGGGCTTTTTTGCCCATGTCGAGTACGGCGCTGGTCGCAAACGCCCCTCGATGATGGCTATTTTGGAGATACAAAATGACTGACTTTACTCTGAACGCCCAAGCGCGTACTGACCTGGGGAAAGGTGCGAGCCGCCGCCTGCGTCACGCCGCCAACATCCCAGCCGTTGTTTACGGTGGTAACAAGCCTGCTGAGTCCGTGACCATCCTGGCCAAGGAAATCGCCAAGCTGTTCGAAAACGAAGCTGCCTACAGCCACGTTATCGAGCTGAACGTCGACGGCACCAAGCAGAACGTCATCGTTAAAGCGATGCAGCGCCACCCGTCCAAGCAGTTCATCATGCACGCTGACTTCGTTCGCGTTGTTGCTGGCCAGAAGCTGACCGCTATCGTCCCTGTACACTTCATCGGTGAAGAAGCACCGATCAAGAAAGGCGGCGAGATTTCTCACGTTGTGAACGAAATCGAAGTGACCTGCCTGCCGAAAGACCTGCCTGAGTTCATCGAAGTCGACCTGTCGGCCGCTGAAGTTGGCGCCATCATCCACCTGTCCGACCTCAAGGCCCCTAAAGGCGTTGAGTTTGTTGCACTGGCTCACGGTGATGACAAAGCTGTTGCAAACGTACACGCTCCACGCGTTGCACCAGAAGCTGAAGAAGGCGCTGCAGAGTAATTCACTCTGTATTGCCGGAGCTTGAGGAAACATCGCGGACCGGAACGTAGCGAGAAAGCGGGCGATAACGCGACGTTTACTCTTGAGTAAATGAGCTACTGTTGTCCACTTTCGCCGCACCAAGATCAGGCGATGTTATCCACAACTCCAAAGGAAGGGCCCCTGTCGTGACTGCCATTAAACTGATCGTTGGCCTGGGAAATCCAGGCGCCGAATACGAACAGACCCGGCATAACGCGGGGGCCCTTTTTGTTGAGCGTATCGCCCACGCGCAAGGTGTGAACCTTGCGGCCGATCGCAAATATTTTGGCCTGACCGGACGCTTCTCGCATCAGGGTCAGGATGTTCGTCTGCTGATTCCCACCACCTACATGAACCGCAGCGGCCAGGCTGTCGCGGCGCTTGCGGGCTTCTTCCGGATAAAGCCTGAAGAAATCCTGGTGGCCCATGACGAACTCGACCTGCCACCCGGTGTTGCCAAGCTCAAGCTCGGCGGCGGCCATGGTGGGCACAACGGATTGCGCGACATCATCGCGCAGCTGGGTAATCAGAATAATTTCTACCGTCTGCGGCTTGGCATTGGCCACCCGGGCGTTGCCAGTATGGTTTCAAATTTCGTCCTGGGTCGTGCGCCACGCGCCGAACAGGAAAAACTCGATGCCAGCATCGACTTTGCCCTCGGCGTGCTGCCGGATATCTTCGCCGGTGAATGGAACCGCGCGATGAAAAACCTGCACAGCCAGAAGGCCTGACTCTTACCGAGGGGAAACACCATGGGATTCAATTGCGGCATCGTCGGCCTGCCCAACGTCGGCAAATCCACCCTGTTCAACGCCCTGACCAAGTCCGGTATTGCGGCGGAGAACTTCCCCTTCTGCACCATCGAACCCAACAGCGGTATCGTGCCGATGCCGGATCCACGCCTGGACGCCCTGGCGGCCATCGTCAATCCGAAGCGCATCCTGCCGACCACCATGGAATTCGTCGACATCGCAGGCCTGGTCGCCGGCGCGTCCAAAGGTGAAGGCCTGGGCAACAAGTTCCTGGCCAACATCCGTGAGACCGATGCCATCGCTCACGTGGTCCGCTGCTTTGAAGACGAGAACGTGATTCACGTCTCCAACAGCGTCGACCCAAAACGCGACATCGAGATCATCGACCTGGAACTGATCTTCGCCGACCTCGACAGCTGCGAAAAACAACTGCAGAAAGTCGCGCGTAACGCCAAGGGCGGCGACAAGGACGCAGTGGTCCAGAAAGGCCTGCTGGAGCAACTGATCGCGCACTTCACCGAAGGCAAGCCTGCGCGCAGCCTGATGAAGAACATGGGCGCCGACGAGAAGGCCGTGATCAAGGGCTTCCACCTGCTGACCACCAAGCCGGTGATGTACATCGCCAACGTGGCCGAAGACGGCTTCGAGAACAATCCGCTGCTCGACGTGGTCAAGGCCATTGCCGATGAAGAAGGCGCGATCGTGGTGCCGGTGTGCAACAAAATCGAAGCGGAAATCGCCGAGCTCGAAGACGGCGAAGAAAAGGACATGTTCCTCGAAGCCCTGGGCCTGGAAGAGCCTGGCCTGAACCGTGTGATCCGCGCCGGTTACGAAATGCTCAACCTGCAGACCTACTTCACCGCCGGTGTGGAAGAAGTCCGTGCATGGACCGTCAAGGTCGGCGCAACCGCGCCACAAGCTGCCGGCGTAATCCACACCGACTTCGAAAAAGGCTTTATCCGTGCCGAAGTGATCGCATATAACGACTTCATTCAGTACAAGGGTGAAGCCGGTGCCAAGGAAGCCGGTAAATGGCGCTTGGAAGGTAAGGACTACATCGTTAAAGATGGCGATGTAATGCACTTCCGCTTCAACGTATAAGTGCCTTCTGCGGGTTTTCCGCAAACAAAAAGCCGATGCATTGCATCGGTTTTTTTGTGGGCGCTCGCCCCGCAAATAACCGTCAGCACAGCCATTACGACCATCACTTCAGATTAATCCTGTTTTCTTCCGCGCTTTTTTACGCCCCTCTTACATATACATCTCATCCCTCCGGGAATAACTCTTACTTTTCTTACAGAATACTGCTCATTCCTCTCTTACAACCTCAACGAGAAACTTGGTAAGTTACCTTTATCGGCTGATATTGACAGAGCATCAGGCCAACAATGAAGTGACAGCGACAGTGGAGCACCCGCACTATGTCGGCCTTGTTTCAAATAGACACGCCAGTAGATCCACTCTTTATTGAAGGATCTGACATTGAAGAAACCATCAATACTACTGCCGCCCTCAATATTGACATCCTCTTGATGGGCGAGACCGGTACCGGCAAGGACACCTTGGCGCAACGGGTTCATCATTTGTCGGGACGGCGCGGTAGCTTCATTGCTGTGAATTGCGCAGCCATCCCGGAAAGCCTTGCGGAAAGCCAACTGTTCGGCGTCAACAGCGGCGCCTTTACCGGTGCGATGCAATCACGGGCCGGTTTTGTGGAAGCTGCTCATCTGGGGACGCTGTACCTTGATGAAATCGACAGCATGCCGCTGACTCTGCAAGCCAAGCTATTGCGGGTGCTGGAATCCCGCGGCGTAGAGCGCCTGGGCTCAACCCGCTTTATCCCCGTCGATATGCGAGTCATTGCATCAGCCCAACACTCGTTGCACACGATGGTCGAACTAGGCACCTTCAGGCGCGATCTGTACTTTCGCCTGAATGTCGTCAACATCCAACTCCCGGCCTTGCGGGACCGGCGCGAACGCATCATTCCGTTATTCCTGGAAATGATCCGGCAAGAAGCTGCCCATTTCGGTTGTTCGACCCCGCCGCCGCCTAGCGGACTGCTGCAGCAATTGCTAAGCCATCCCTGGCAGGGCAACGTTCGCGAACTGCGTTCGACAGCCAAACGCTTCGTCCTGGGCTTACCGCTACTCTCCACCTCCTTGAACGTCAGGCAGGAATCCGTGATGAGCCTGAAAGGACGCCTGCGGCAGCTGGAAAAGGCACTGATCGAAGAGTCGTTGCTACGCCACGATTACTGTGTCGATAGCGCCGCAGCGGAGCTAAGCGTGGCCAAGCGCACGCTTTACTACAGAATGAAACAGCTGGATATATCCCTGGCTTAATGCGCTTTCAAACATTTAGAAACATCTGCCACTGAAACATTTGGAACGCCTTGTTGCTAAACACCACACAACTGGAGCCAGGCTCAAGGCGTTATTGAAATGCCAAGGCATAAATATGGCTTGGCCGACGGCGAACGTGTATCCCCTTCAAACATTGCAGCTGGAGTTTATTATGTCCATTCAAGGTTTATCCCCCCTCAATACCAACAGCTTCCTGCCCGGCTCTGGAACAAAACCTGGCACAGGAAATAGCAGTGATGATCTGCTGGATAAAGCGGAGGCCATTGCTCGGGAGGGTTTCGAGCTGAGCCTGAAAGCCAAACAAATCACCAACAAATATGCGGCAGCTAAAGAAGTTCGCTAATACAACCGCCTCCCCGATTTATCCGTCGGGGATGGCTTTCTTGTTCGCTGAAATAGCAACTTTTTATATCAGCCGCCCCAGGCAGGCTGCGTCAAATATCGACATAGCAGGCTTTACATGAAGATAGAAAAACTTGACTTTTCAGTGCGACAAAACGGCCTTGAAGAAGCCGTTAACACACCAAGTCATTCAGCGTCCAATACAGACGTCGACTTTTTCACCGCATCGCTGAACCGCTCAGGAGCGACTACCACTCGGGTAGACAATCCTCCAGGACCTTCGCTGCTGACAGAGGCCGGACAACACGTCAAGGCCTTGGAAACCCGTCTTGCGCACGCACTCAAGTCAACCAACAAAGGCTCCGATCCAGACGATTTCAAGCAGTACCCACGTGAACTATCCAACGTCATACTGACCTCCCAACTGCTGGTAAAAAGCCTGGGCAAAGCCACTCAATGCCTCGACAAAATCTGCAACTTGCAATAATGGCCATGAATAATTTCCTGCCTGTCGTGTTACTCCTGGCGGCTGCACTGATGTTGGGTGGCTGCAGCGATCGTGTCGAACTTCATCGCCAACTTTCCGAGCAAGAGGCCAATGAGGTCATCGCAGAGTTGGCCGACAAACACATTCGCGCGCAGAAAATCCCGGCCAAGGATGGCGTCACCGTCGCCGTCAATGCCGTCGACATCGGGCGCGCCGTACGCACGCTGGAAGCCGCCGGATTGCCTCGAGCGGCACGCACTACACTGGGTGACACGTTTCGCAAGGAGGGCGTCATTTCCACGCCGCTGGAAGAGCGCGCGCGCTACATCTATGCCCTGTCCCAAGAGCTTGAGGCCACCCTGTCCAATATTGACGGTGTGATCGTTGCGCGTGTGCACGTGGTGCTGCCGGAACGTATAGCACCGGGTGAACCGGTCCAACCCGCGTCCGCGTCGGTATTCATCAAACATGACCCGCGCCTGGACCCCGATAACATCCGTGCCCGCGTACGCAGGATGGTCGCGAGCAGTATCCCGGGCATGACCGCTGCGGTGGACAACCCGCAAAAGCTAAGCGTGATTTTCGTGACCGCCACTGCCTATCAGGAACAGCAACGCCTGACTTACTTCGGCCCGTTCCTGGTGCCCAACGATGACCTCCAGTTCTGGCGAACCAGCGCAACCCTTTTTCTGCTCAGCCTAGTGGCCGTCACCCTCGCGGCATCATTCCTGTTTGCACGACGCCAGCGCGCGCGGCAAGGGAGGCCTGTAGCAGGCGAATCAATCGGCCCTGCCCATGACGCCTAGCATCGATCAGTCGGCGAGCGAGCATTTGGCCTGGGCCCAATGGTGGGCGTTCCCCTGGAAGTACGCCCACGAAGACTGGCGAGATGACGCTCATCGTGCGATGGATGCGCTCCACTGTAGCGGGGGATGGGCCTCCTGCACGCTCCACGGTGTTGTCGCCTGCCTGCCTCCGGAGCCTCACACCACCGTGCTCCGTCTGGCCCTCGCGTCCACGGAACAACTCGATTTGGCGCTGACACTGGTTCACGACACCTTCAACCCGCAAGCCTCGTCAGTCTTGAGCGACAGTCATCAGCTGTGGTGCACACGACTTTCCAAGGCCCTGCCTCCTGCGCTGCCACTGCGCGATGCCGACCCGTTGCAATTGCTCTACAGCTGGGTAGCGACCTCCACCTGGCAGCGCCTGCGATTGCGCTTTCCCCGTGGGCGCGTGCAAGAAGCAGAAAAAAAAAATCTCCGTCGAGGGAGCAACCAGCCAACTGAACACACTCTGGCAAGCCGTCGTCTGGCGGGTGACGACAACGGCAACCGACGCCATCCCCCTCGGCTCGAACGTGTAAGGAGAACGCCGATGCTATGCCGACACTCCCTTGAATTGCCCAGCGGCGCCTCTGGTTTGCCACGCAACCTGATCCTCCGTGAAGAGCTTAAGGACTGGGACCAGGCCAACCATATTTTACGCCACGCCAGTGCCCAGGCCGGCGAGCTGATAAGCCAGGCCGAAAGAAAATGTGAAGCGCTGCAGCAAGAGGCCTCGCTGCAGATCTGGCAGCGCGCAGATACCCAACTCAAGCAGTGGGATCTCGACCGTCAGGCGATGTGTGACAGCCTCGAACACTATGCGACCCGCATCACCCAGCAAGCGATGCGCAGCCTGCTTGACGACATCGCGCCTCCTCAAAGGCTGGCAGCCTTGCTCAAGCAACTACTGGCCAGCCAAGTTCAGGAAATCAACGCGACGCTGCTGTGTCATCCCCATGACGTTGAAGAGATCAAACAGTGCCTCAGCCTTCGCAATGCCACGTATTGGAAGCTTCACACCGACGAAGCAGTCCGGCCTCAGACACTCGTTTTGCAAACCGACGAGGGCGACTTCCGAATCAGTTGGAACTCACTGCTCGAAGCGTTCTTCAACACCAGTAAAGAGTACTTGGATTACGACCTGAAAGTACGCGAGCCAGCGTTTTCATAACGTCTTGCAAGCGGAGCTATCGCGCATTCAAACCCACCGGCATGAAGGAAAAACCATGGATTTTTTTAATGATCTGTCTCGCCAGTTGTTAAGGAACAGCGACGTCGCCCATAAGGCCTACACAGCGAATATCGCTGAAGTTTCAGCCAATGGTTCAGACACAGAGTTCTTCGAACTGGCCATGAAAAAAGCCACGACACAGATGGCCTACCTGGAACACAACCGGGTGAATCACTTGCTGCTCAAAAGTGCCTTTGAGAGTTTCCAGTAAAAACGAAAACGCTGGTCGGTGAGTGGCTCAGAGCCTGCGCGGGTCGTGCGATCAGGCCACTCTCTTCGGTTGCCTCCAGGCGCTGCTCAACCAACGCGACACCTGGCGCTCCACTGCCGCGCGCCCTGTTCGGCCGGCCCTGAACCTCAAACCTATCTCGCTTCGCTCGCCGTCTTACTAATAAGAGAACCCCTCATGTTTAACCCCCCCTCCCAGCACACAGGCTTGCGCGTTGACTCAACGCGCTTATCGTCAAAACGAACGGGATGGCGGTGCCTGGTCGCACTGCCCTGCTTGCTGATGCCCGTAGTCAGTACCTACGCCGCCATTCCTTCCGAATGGAAAAATACCGCTTACGCCTACGAGGCCCAACATAAACCGCTGCGAGAAGTGCTCGAAGACTTTGCGCAGACCTTTGGCACGCAACTGCAAGTGGAGGGGCTACTGGAGGGCAACGTCAACGGAAAGATTCGCGCCAACACCCCACAGTCATTGCTTGATCGGCTGGGGGTCGAACATCGCTTCCAGTGGTATCTGTACAACAACACGCTCTATATCAGCTCTCTGGATCAACAGGAATCTGCACGTTTGGAGGTTTCTTCCGAAACCATCGCGGACCTCAAAAAAGCACTCACGGATATTGGCCTGCTCGACAGCCGCTTCGGCTGGGGCGAACTCCCCGAAGATGGCGTCGTCCTGGTCTCCGGCCCGAGGAGCTATATCGAACAGATCAGGCATTTCAGCAGCCAACGCCGCTCACCGGAAGAAAAGCAAAGCGTGCTCAGCTACCCGCTGAAGTTTGCCAACGCAACGGATCGCCAAGTGGAATATCGCGGTGAAAAGCATGCCATTCCCGGCGTTGCTAGCATTTTACGCGGGTTGTTGGAGCCCCGCTCCACCTCGGCCCTTTCGGGGCTTGGCCAACGGCCCCCTGCACAACCCTCCCCCCTTGCGCCAAACATTCCCCGACTGAACAACCCACTGCTCGGGCAGATGATTGGTGTAAACGGCAACCCTGCGCAATTGGAGACAGGCGGCACGCTCACCCCACGCGCACCAGCCCCCTCCAGCCGGATTCGCGTCGAAGCTGACGTGCGCAACAACGCGGTGCTGATCTACGATTTGCCGGAGCGCCAAGCCCTGTACCGCGAGTTGATCGCTCAGCTCGATGTCGCCAGCAAGCTGATAGAGATCGATGCCATTATCCTCGACATCGAGCGTACGCAATTACGCGAGTTCGGCGTGAACTGGGGTTTCCAGAACAGTCGTTTCCGTGGCCTCGGCACCAACCAGGCTCCCGGCACCAGCTCTCAGTTATCGATTGAAAATCGTGATCGCTTCTACGCGGATATACGCGCACTTGAAGCCAAGGGACTGGCAACCATGGTCTCCAACCCCTCGGTCCTCACCCTGGAAAACCAGCCGGCGGTCATCGACTTCAACCGCACTCAGTACCTGACGCCCGGCAGAGAAAACGCAACCATTCTGCCGGTCACCGTGGGGACCAGCTTCCAGGTCGTACCGCGTGTCATCACCAGTCGCGGTGGTCACCAGATCCACTTGGCGGTGGATATTGAAGATGGGAATTTCGACGAGACCAACCCCACGCCAGGCCAGCTGGATGTGCGCCGAGGCAAGGTCAGCACCCAGGCAGTAATAGCCGAAAAACGCTCGCTGGTGGTGGGTGGATTCCATGTCACCGAAAGCACCGACAAGCAGAACAAGGTGCCTCTGCTGGGGGACATTCCGCTGCTGGGCAAGGCGTTGTTTTCCTCGACCGAACGACAAAACAATCGACGTGAGCGCCTGTTTATCCTCACCCCGCGCGTCATCGGCGACCAGTCCGACCCCTCGCGCTATTTGCCCCAGGCCGACCAAGCCGATCTGCAAGCGGCGCTCACACCGCTCGCCAGGCGCTACAGCTCTCATCAGCCGGTGATCAATCGCAACGACGTTATCAGCACCCTGGCGCACCTGGTCAGCGGGCAAGTCCCCCAGGCCTTCAAAGCGGCACCGATGCCACTAGGGCTGCGGACATTATGCAACACGCGCGAATTGCTGGCGCTGAACGAAAATCGCAGCCAATGGTATGCCGGCCCCGAGTACAACGTGGCAGTCGTGGTGCTGCGTAACCAGTTCAACCGCAATGTGCGTATAGACGAAAAAGAATGCAGCAACTCGCAGACACTGGCAGTCAGCGCGTGGCCGCGTGCCTGGCTCAAGCCCGGTGAGGAAGCCGAAGTCTTTATCGCGATGCGCCCGGTGGTAAAGGACGAACACCTCAGCGTACCCCGTCCTTCCTTGATCACTCCAGCTCAGAAGGCCAAGCCATGAATCGCCGCTTGTTGTGCATCACACTGATCAGCGCAGCGTTGTTCGTCACCGGTTGTACCCCCACGTGCAAGGGCGACTCCTGCTCACGCCCACAATCGACCAAGGACCAAATGGTGATCTGGTGGCCGCCACAGATGCGCGTCGAACCCGGCCCCAGTGGTGAGCGGGCGGACTACCAGACCATCTCGCTGGAGCGCTGAGCGCTCGCCAATGCCCGATGATCAACGCCAGGTAATCTTGAAAACTCGGGTGAGCGGCGCGGCCGCTCACCTGTCACTCGCCCCCGCTATCACGGTGTGCGCACCTCACACCTCTCGCGCAGCCTTGCAAACCGGGTAATCACAACGCGTGTTGGAGCGGCGTTTCGCCCCTTGGCATTCGATGGCTGTTTTGCCTATCTGGATGCCCATGGCGCCCAGGTCAGCGCTGATCAAGCTCGGGGATTTCCAGCGTCTCACGCTTGGCCTCATCGTCCAGCTCACGCAAGGTGCGATAGATCAGCGCCACCGCCTGCAAGGTTTCGCGGGGAATGCTCGCACCCAACTCTTTTGTATAGATCGTGCGCGCCAGCCATATACACTGGATCACTGGCACCTCAGCGGCCTTGGCACGATCGATCAGCCTGCGAGCCTCGTCGTCCGTGCCCTTGCTCACCAGCAGCGGAAGCGGTGTTTTACCAGGGCGGTAATACAAGGCGACCGCATAGTGCGTCGGGTTGACCACCAGCATGTCCGCCTCCTCCAGCTTGGGCAGCTTTACCTTCGGTTCTTCCTGGGCCAATTGCTGCGCCAATGCGCGGCGCTGGCCCTTCACATGCGGGTCGCCCTCCATGTCCTTGTACTCTTTGACGACCTCAACCTGGGTCATACGCATGCGCTTGGCAAAAAAATGCCTCACCATCATCAGGTCGATAAGCGCCAGTATCAACAACAGGCCGAGGCAGGCATGCAGCAAGTGCCGAAACAGCACGATCAACGCCAGGATGTAACTTTGCAGGTCACTGTTGGCCAAGTTGATCAACGCCCCCAAAGAGGGCCAGACCACCAAATACACAGTCATCCCTATCAGAAACGCCTTGGCGATACTCATCAACAGGTTCATCAGCGACTGAGCAGAAAACATCTGCTTGATCTGGCTGACCGGGTTCAGGCGATTGAAGTCGGGCTTGAGGCTTTCTGGCGCAAACAATAATCCGAACTGCATCCAGCTGCTGATGAGCTTCACAGCAATCGCCACCCCTGCCATCAACACAGAGAATGAGAAAAACACAATCAGGCTTTCAACCAGCACCTCCTCCAGAGCCCGTGCAAACGGCTGATTCAGGTCCGAGATCGGCAATATCATCAACTGCTGGAACCGTTGCAGGCTGCTCTCGGCCGTGAACAGAGCGATTTCACTGATCGACGTCAGCACCAGTAACTTACCGACGTCCTGACTTTGGGCGACTTGGCCTTTCTTGCGTTGATCACGCAGCTTCTTGGCTGACGCCGGGTGCTTCTTTTCCCCTGAATCACTCACGGCAGTGACGCCTTGAAGAGCAGCCCCAGCGAATGCCTGAGGTCGCCCAGTTGGCTCATGCGCCCGACGATGAGGTCCTGCAACAACGCAAAGTACACCAGTAAAATGCCGATACCCGCCAGGCACTTGACGGGGGGCGCCAGCGTACTCACCTGTAGCTGCTGGCTGTAAACCCCCAGCAGCGCGATACCGAACTCCAGCAACAGCAGCACCGCGATAAAAGGCGCGGCGTAGAGCATCATGTGGGTGAAGGTGTCGCCCAGCAATCCGACGAATACGCCCATACCATTCGGTGCCGGCAGCGGAAACCATACGGTGGGCGGCCAGATCAGGTAGCTGTCCCAGATCACCTGAGTCAACGTCCCCAGTCCTAGCGTGACGATCAGAAGGAAAATCGCCAACTGCTTGAACAAGTGCCCGATCGGCGTCGCATCCGGGCCCAGTGAAGGATTAAGCTGCCCCCCCGCCAAGGCTCCACGCTGGTTATCGAGCAGCGCTCCCACCGATTCGAACATCCAGAACGGCATCGACAGCAGCACGCCCAACAGGAGACCCAGGGCCACTTCCTTGAGCACCAGTGCACCAAGCATCAAAGCGGAGTATTCCTCGACCGCCAATACGGCATGAATACCCGGCGCAGGCATCAACGCCATGACCATCACGATGGTGTGCCGGAGCATGCCGCGTATGTGTTGAAAGCAGAACGCTGCCACCAAAATGGCACAGGGGTAGATGCGCGCCATGCCGATCACCAGGCTGGGCAGGTACTCAAGATAAAGCAGCACAGGCAACGCCTCAGTTCAGGGCCGAGCGGCCAATCATGTCGAAGGTCAGGTTGATCAACTGGATCAACTCGACCCCAATCCAGCGACCGGTCAGGATCAGCGTGATGCCCACGGCAACCAACTTGATGCCAAAGGGCAGCGTCTGGTCCTGTATCTGCATCAACGCCTGCACCAGGGACGTCAGTACACCCACCACCACCGCCACAATCAGCGGCGGCGCCGACAGGACGACCACCAACAGCATGCCCTGCTTGAACAACACGATCGGTTCCATAGGGCACTCAGAGGTAGGAAAGGAACAGGCTGTCGAGCAAGCGCGACCACCCCGACACCAGCACGAACAACAGCAACTTGAGCGGCAGTGAAATGGTCATCGGCGAGACCATTTGCATCCCCAGCGCCAGCAGCAGATTGGAGACAATCAGATCAATTACGATGAAGGGAATGTAGATCAGAAAACCGATCTCAAATCCCGCCTGCAATTGTGACAACACAAACGCCGGCACCAACAGGATCAAGTCCTCGCGCTGCACGTCCTGCGCCATTTGTGCAGGCCACAGGCGTGCGGTGTTGTCCAGCAAGTGCGTCAACGTGTCCGGGTCCACATTGCGCAACATGAAGGCACGCAGCGGTTTGATGGCCTCGCTTCCCGTCTGCAAAAACGTTTGCACATTGCTCATGTCCAGGGGCGAGACCTTGATGCTTTCGGCAATCTCGTAGCCCACTGGAGCCATGATAAAGAGAGTTGCCGCAAGCGCGATGCCGTTGATGGCCATGCTCGGCGGCACCTGCTGCACACCGATGGCGTTGCGGGTAATCATCAGCACAATGACAATTTTCAAGAACGATGTGCAGACGATCAACAACAGGGGCATCAACGAAAGCGCCCCCAGAAACACCGCAAGAATGAGGGGATCCAGCCCCTGGATATTCATCGACCGAACATCACACGGGACAACTGCAACCCCAGGCGCCCATCAACTTCCACCAGTTGCCCCTGAGCAATCGAGCGGTCGCCATAATAGAGACCTGCCATGCCCGGGGCGTAGCCGGCAATACCCAGCACCGCACCGGGCGCAAGGTTACGCAGCTCACCCAAGGTGAGGTTGAGCGTTCCGCAGCGTACCGTCAGAGCCATGCTCAACTCATCGAAAGGCTCGTCACCGAATACATCCACCACCGGTTCATCCTTCTCATGCCCCGAGTAGTGGGGAGCAGTAAAATTGTCGTCCACGGACGTCTCCTCGATAGCAGTAAGGGTCATGCACACCGCGCCATTGGCATCGTCAATACACCCTCGCAAGCACCGTCTGCCGGCGCGTACATAGCCCGTCCCGCAGGCCTGAAAAAAGCGCTGTTCAAGCAACAACACATCACCGGTGCGTAGCGCTTGTGCCTGCCTTACCGGCAATTGCAAACGCCCGAGCGTCACGGCAATCGCCAACTGAAACGACGCCGTCATCGGCTCTGCAGTCGGGCGCCACGGGCCGGACGCGTGTAACGCCAGGAAGCTTTCGGCAGCAAGCCACAGGTAGCCCACGACGCGAGATGCCCCCAGGCTCACAGTGATCTGGCAGCCGAACCCGACCGGGCGATCAACCTCCAGCAGTCGCACTGTGCCCAGCAGCGTTCGTACCTGCGGGCTCAGGTGGTGCTGGAATAACGCCCAAAACCAGGGATTTGAATCGTTACCCGCCTGGGCCAACGTGACCGGGCATTCGCCCAGCAAGCTGAGCAGCGGTCCGGCCTGCGCAAGCGCGAGCACACCACACTGGGTTTCAAGGCAGACGACGTCGCCTCCGGTGGGCGGCCGCCCGGGTTCCAGGCGCAGCTCACCGTCTTGCCCAGCCACTTGAAAGGGCATGCACAAGCCACGGCCCAATCGACGGCGAGCAGCAACGATGTCGCTCTTAATCCAAGGCAACACCAGCGACGGCACTATCATGTCAACCTTATGCAAGGTAAATGCAGGCTGACCGGCAGCCCCAGCGCCGCTGCCAAGCGGCCTTCACATCGTTGCCGTACACCACTGAGCCAGCGTGCCGTTGCGTCTTGCTCAGGTTCCAGCTCAATGGCCCAGGCGCCTTGCTCACGACGCACGCTGGCGTTGATCCGCCCAAGCCTGGGCAGGTACAACACCGCCTGAAGCGGCCACTGCGCCCCCATTTGCATACGAGGGAGCAATAGGTCTGTGAGGGCGCCAATCAAGGTGGCATCGGCAATCGGTTTCGCCTTCAGCAGAGAGGGTCCCCTCCCTGCGCCATCGTCCCGGCCCGCGAACAGCTGGGCGAATAATCGCCCTTGCTCCCAAGGCACGACACCGGCGCCGATGGGCTCACGGTCCTCGCGTATTTCACGTAGCCGTGGGTACTCAGTGGGCTTATTGGAAATCTGTTTCACGTTGGCTCCTGCGCCAGTAAAAGGGACAGCTCCTGGAGTTTTTCAACCTGCCGCAGGCACTCGGTGACCTGCTTCTGGGCGCTGCCAACGCGGGTTGCCTTTTCTTCCTGCTGGCTTTGCAACGCTTCCAGCCGGGCTTTGTCTCGACGGGTATTGGCCGACAAAACGCGCTCCTGCGCGCCCCAGGTTTTCAGGGCTTGTAAGGTCATCACCTGGCCCTGGTATTGGCTGAGCAGTTGAGCACTTTCCCGGGCCTCGTCCTGCCGGCTTTCTTCAAGCGTGCCGTTGGCCTGCTCTATATGGGCAAGCAGCGTTTGCTGGGCTCGCTTCGCCTCACGCAGACTACGTTCGGCCCGGTCTGCCCGGTGCCTGCGCAGGCGTCGAAGTGTCTCCACATCGCCTGGCAGCACGTCAGAATGGGACATGTGCGGTCAGCTCCTGAATGTGCTCCAGCGTCATCGCCATGGGCGTGGGCTCACGCAAGTCCTGGCGCAGAAAAGCATCGACCGCCTGGCGGCTGTCCACCGCCAGGTCGGTCAGGGCATCAGTGCCAGGCTGGTATTCCCCCAGCTTGAGCATCAACTCGATCTGCTGGTAAGCCGACAACAAGCGTCGCAATGCGGTGCCGGCGCGAATATCTGCCGGTGAGACAACGTTACTCAAGATTCGCGACAGGCTCGCCAGCACGTCCACTGCCGGATAGTGCCCACGCTCGGCCAACTTGCGAGACAACACGATATGACCATCCAGCAGTGAGCGAACCTCATCGGCGACCGGATCGTTCATGGAGTCCTGTTCGATCAGTACCGTGTAGATCGCCGTGATCACCCCCTCACGGGTCAACCCGGCGCGCTCCACTAAACGGGGTAACAGGCTGTAGACTGACGGCGGAAGACCACCGCGGCCCAACGGTTCACCCGCCGCCAGACCGATTTCACGCTGCGCCCTGGCGAAACGGGTCAGTGAGTCGATCAGCAGCAACACCCGCAGCCCCTTGCGTCGAAAACCTTCAGCCAGGGCCGTAGCGGTGAATGCCGCACGCGCACGCTCCATGCTTGAGCGATCGGAGGTAGCGCACACCAATACCGCTTTGGCACGCAGTTGCTCATCCAACTCATGGTCCAGAAACTCACGCAACTCACGGCCCCGTTCACCGATCAGGCCGAACACGATCACATCGCACTCAACGTTACGGGCGATTTCGGCCAGCAAGGTGGTCTTCCCGCAACCCGCCCCGGCAAACAGCCCGACACGCTGGCCTTCACCCAACGTCAACAAGCCATCGATCGAACGGACTCCGGTGGCCAGCGCGCGGTGGATCCTCGGACGTTCAGTGGGCAACGGTGCTTCACACAGCACTGCACTCGTATCCGGCAAGTCCGTCTCGACAAAGGCACTGGCGCCCTCCCCCGTGATGGGCCGGCCGAAACCGTCCAACACCTGGCCCAGCAACGCATCGCTGACCTTTACCCGATGCGCCACACCCAGGCGTTCAACGCTGGCCCCCACCCGCACGCCTTCCAGGTTACCCAGGGCACTGAGCACCGCATCCTGCTGATCGAAGCCAATGATCTCGGCGAGCATGCAATCACCCGGGGTTTTCTCGACCTGGCACAAGTCTCCAATACGCGCCAGGGGCAGACGGCACTGCAGCAGCATGCCATTGACGCGCTGGATGCGACCGCGCATCGTCACCGGCGCAAAAGCCGCCAGTGACTGAGCCTGGCGTTGCTGCCAGGCCTCTAGACGCGCTTGCAGTTCCAGGCTCACCAGCGCACCTCATACCGCTGAGCACCGTCAAATATCACTTTGCTGTTATCGATCGACACCAGGCGCAGTCCTTCCACCTCATCGCCCACGAACAACCGGGTCCCCTCTTCCAGAACCACATGGCCATTCGGCCCGCCGACGATCTGAACGATCTTGAATGGCAACGCGCTGTCGCGCGCACGTACACGACTGAGTACCGGTACAGCGCTTTCGAACTGTTCTCCAAAACGGCTGAGCATCCGTGCCACCAGGTCCACATCGTCTTGGGAGACATCCCCACTGAGCGTCACCTGGCCATTGATGACTTGCAGGGAAACGCGCTGGCCCAGCTCACGCTCGCCCAGCATCTTCAACAACTGCTCGCGCACTTCAAACGGCGAGGCCAGCTCACGTTTCTGGACGGCCTGCGGCATCAGGGAAGCCTGGGCCTCGGGCTCCCCTGTAGAGGCCATGCCCACCAGAATGAAGATCACCGTTATCACCAGCACCACAGTAATCAGGCGCTTTTGTTGTGGAGGGGAAATGGACGATAAATTGAGGGTTGGCGTCGGCTCAGTGGCAGGAGCTGACGCCACGGGAGCCTGGGTAGGTGCCGGCGGCCAAGGCTCATCAGCCAAGGTGACACAGAGCCGTACACACCCCACGCAAAACACAGCGTTCGGTGCCAGGCTCGCAATCTGCGCCAAAACCTGCCCATCGGCGCCTTGCAACAGCCCCGCTTCAGCCTGTACCGACCAGTTCGCTCCGACCAGCAGCAGCCGAGCATGCTGCTGGGCAACACCAGGATCATTGAGCATCAGGTCGGCATCGGCATGGGCACCGATGCTCCACTGCTCACCGAACAGCGGCAGTGCAGCCCCTTGACACAAACCGTCCAAAACACGCAGTTCAAACATCACCGGCGCCTCGATCGATTAGTAAATACCCACCGGCTCATGCCTGTGCCCCACGCATCAAATCAACCTGAGCAAGGTCAAAACGCCCCAGTACTTTTACCTTGGAGCTGCTTCCCAGCTCCGCGAACGACAGCACCGGCACGTAGTTGAATTCTTCGAGCAGCAATGTCCGCAGCGGGCTGCGCAAGTCCTGGGCGACCAGCATCACACTTTTGAGTTTGGGCCGAACGGTAAAAGCCTGGTTGAGCAGGTTGATCAGGGCTGAGCTGTGCTCGTCGTCGAGCGCAAAGAAGACACCGGTCTGGGTCTGGCGCAGCGCGTCACGCAACGTGCTTTCGGTTTGAGGCGAGAGCAACCAGGCATGGAGGCCATCCGCTTCACTGTACTGATGCATGATCTGCGCTTTGAGGGCGATACGCGCGTAATCAGCCAGTGCCTCGGGTTCGCGCTCATGCTGGCCAAACTCGATCAGCGACTCCACGATCAGGCGCACGGCACGCAGTGGAACGCCTTCACTCGCCAGGCGTTGCAACACCGCCGAGAACCTCGAGAGAGGCATAATGCGCTGCAGCTCCTGAACGAGTTCCGGCTGGTTATGCTCCAGCCAACTGAGGATCGATTTGCTTTCCTGGATACCCAGGAACTGCGGCCCACTGAGCATCATGGCCTGCTTCATGCGTTGGAGTATCAGGTCCGTTGCAGTGAAGCGCTCCAACTGCGGGTCATCGAGCAGTGGATCATCCGGCGCCAGCCAGAGCCAGCCCTGCTCGTCACGTTCCGCCAGCCCAGGCACGCCGTGTTCGGGTACGACGGTGAACGCGTTACGGTCCACGGCCACCCGAGAAACGACCGAGGCTTTCACCATCGGCACCTCATGGACGCAAAAACGCATTTCATCATCCGCCAGCGCGGCATCGAGCTCGACCTCGAACGGGGGTAGCGTCAGACCAATGTTGGCCACTAGCGCGTTACGGGACTGGCGGATCCCGTGAATCAGGTCCGTCACCTCGGGGGTGCCTCGCAACACCGGCGAAAACTGCAACAGATAAGGCCGCGACGGATCGAACCCGCGCAAATCTTCGCTACCGTTCTCCTCGGGACGAACCGCCTCGGAAGCCTCGTTTGCCGGGCGCTCCTGGCGCTGACGTTGGCGTACCAGGTAATAGCCGAGCGTGCCGGTGATCAGCGAGATAAAGATGAACACTCCCGTTGGCATGCCAGGCACGGCCGCGAACGCGAGCATGCCCACCGAGGCGATGATCCAGCTCTTGGGCTCACTGGTCATTTGCCGGGCGATTTCGGCGCCCATGTTGGTAATGCCCTTGCGCCCATCCGGCGCCACGCGGGTGATGATCATGCCCGCAGTCAGGGAAATCAGCAGCGCCGGAATCTGGGCAATCAAGCTATCACCGATGGTCAGTACCGAGTACAAGGCCATAGACTCGCCAGCGCTCAGGCCGTGCTGGAACATGCCCGTGGAGAAGCCGCCCAGCAGGTTGACCACCACAATGATCAAGCCGGCGATGGCATCCCCTTTGACGAATTTCATAGCCCCGTCCATAGCCCCGAACAACTGGCTTTCCCGAGACAATTGCTCACGCTTGTCCCGCGCCTGAATGCCGTCGATCAGGCCGGCACGCAAGTCGCTGTCGATGGACATCTGCTTGCCGGGCATCGCATCGAGGCTGAAACGCGCCGCGACTTCCGCGACCCGCTCCGAGCCCTTGGTAATCACCAGAAAGTTGACCAGGGTGAGGATCAGAAAGATCACCATCCCTACCGCCAGATTGCCACCCACCACGAAATTGCCAAACGCTTCGACGATATCACCCGCGTCTTGCTCCAGCAGGATCAGGCGCGTGGTCGCAATCGAAAGCGCCAGGCGAAACATGGTGGTCAACAGCAGAATCGACGGAAACGACGAGAAAGCCAGCGGCCCGGGCAGGTACAACGCCAGCACGATCAACAGGCAGGAGATGCAGATGTTGAGCGCGATCAGGATATCCACCAGCCAGGTGGGCAACGGTACGATAAAAATGAAAACGATCGCCATGACCACCACGGCGCCCAAGACTTCGGCGCGCTGTGCGACTTTGAGCAGCACTGCATTGATGGTCGACAGCACGGTCACGCCAGCGCCCCTGCGCCGAAACGCTGGTTCTCCAAGCGCTCGCTCTGGGTCAGTTGGTCCATGACGATCAGCAGGAGTTTCACGCTGTCCTTACGCACGCCCTCATCTGGCCAAACAGCCAGGGGCAACTGTCGGAAAGCAGGGTAAAGACTATTGAGGACCATCAGCCTCTGCGAAGGTTGCTCGCATCGAAGCTCACTCAGCAGGTCCGGGATTTCGTTCCCACCGAGGCCGGTGCTGGTACAGGCCAACAAGCGCTTGAGCAGAGTGACGGGGTCAAACTCGTCATTCAAACGCTGGACCAGGGCCTGGCAACTGGAAAATACGCCGCCCAATTGACTGCAACTTCCCAACCCCTTCAACAGCGAGCGCAACGCCGCCGGGGAAATCGAAGAGGCGCGGGCGGCCATGTCGTCGGCCAATGCCCCGCGCATCACATTCAAGCCGTTCAGGAACCGCTCGCCACCATATGCGTCCAGCAGCGCATGCAACATCACGGTCAGGGATTGGCGATTGACCACGCTGTTGTAATACAACTCGCGCATCGCCTGACGCTCCTTCGGGTCATCGGTGGCAGCCAGCAACGCCACAGCAATGTTGAGGCCCGCCTGGATTTCGCCTTTGAAGCCTTTCTCCAGATCGGCGAGGATCGTCCGCGCCATTTTGGTCTCGGCGGTGTGCACCTGCGCATCCGCCTGTTCGATCACATGCTTGAGCACCACGAATGCACGCGCCGGATCCCCGTCGGTGAGGTCGATCAATTTGCCGACGCTCAATTGCTGCTTCAGCAATTCTGCCCAGATGCGTCGGGAAACAGAGGTCAGTGACGCGTTGGCCGGGTGCCCCAGCTGGTCATACAGCTGGGCAATATGCTGGACAGCCGGAATTTGCACGCCGTTCGACCGCCTGCTCAACTCCCGCGCGGTATCCGCCAACGCCTGGCCAAAGATCGGAATCGACTCATTGCCTCCCGCAGGGGCAGACGGCGCGTGAGCATCTCGAAGACCCGGCTGATCCAGGTGCTGGATCGGTTGCACATCGTTGGAAGATTCGATTTTCATCGGCAGACCCGAACAGGAAGAGTGTGTCCCTGTGTGGCAAGCCACTGTGACCTGGTTCCATCAAAACTTGATGACCCACCACAGTTGAAAAAACTTGCATGAGCCGTACGCGCCGATTGCAACGCCTTGCACAAATACGCGTCAATTCAAGATATATATGCATGTAAATCAATAGGTTATTCATTAATTCCGCTTGGCATAGCCAGTGCAAAAGGGGTTCCCGACGAAACCATTTCGTCAGCGTTCACCCAGAGGAATAAATCGTGAATATCCCTATTGAAGATTTAGCCCACCTTGTTGGCAGCTCGCCTCAATTCATGCTCCACCTGACAGACGACCAACAAAAAAAGCTGCGCCGCTTCATTCACAAACGCGTGCTCAACCCGGAAGATGCGGACGATCTTCTGCAACTGACCTACCTGGAAGCCTGGCGCAACCGCGAGCGCTTCTGCGGTAATGCCACCCTCAGCACCTGGATGTGCGGTATTGCGCAAAACTTGATCCGCAACCATTTCCGGCGCATGTATGCCAAACCCGTGCATTGCGAATTCGACGAAGCGTTGTGGCACGGCCAGGAGGACAGCCGGAATCTGGACTGGGAATTCGAGGTCAACCGACGCCTGGAAAAAACCCTGAGCGCCATCGACCATCTGCCGGCAGAGATGCGCAGGACGTTGTACGCCTCGCTGGAAACCGACGGCAGCTATCAGGACACTGCGGACGTACTGGACATTCCGATCGGCACCGTGCGCTCACGCCTGTCGCGGGCACGTGAACAACTTAAGCGCGCCACCCACAACACCATGAACCGATAAGCCGGACAACGCGCTGGGCGGCAGGGATATCTGCCCAAGCGCGTCACGCTATCGCAAACGTGCATAAAACCAATGCGAGAGCAGCGCCGCTCGTCGCTGTTTCGCCCGATTTTGCTTAAACAGTTGAAAGCGTAGATAAAAATTCAAAATAAACGCTTGACGCATTGTCGTTCTACGCGAATAATGCGCGCCACTTGGCTACATAGCTCAGTTGGTTAGAGCATAGCATTCATAATGCTGGGGTCCGGGGTTCAAGTCCCTGTGTAGCCACCAAGTACTAAAAACGGCTTACCGAAAGGTAAGCCGTTTTTTTATGCCTGGAGAAAAGTGCTGGGGCATACTCGCAGCGGTCCACTCCCCACGACGCTGACTTGAGTCCCACAGGAAACCCGATTCATGAGCCTTGATGTGTTCGCCGTCATCATGCTGGGCGCTTTACTTCACGCCACCTGGAACGCGGTGGTCAAGGGTGGCGGCGACAAGCTGCTGACCACCTGCATGATCACTTCCATCGCATCACTGATCGCTCTGACGGCCCTTCCGCTTCTGCCACTGCCGGCACGGGAAAGCTGGCCGTTCATTGGCGCCTCGGTGATCCTGCAAGTCGCGTACTTCGTCCTGGTCGCCGCGACCTACCGCATTGCCGACATGAGCCAGACCTACCCGATCATGCGAGGCACCGCGCCCTTGCTGGTGGCCATCATCAGTGTATTCCTGCTGGCGGAATCACTGTCAGTGCCGGCTTGGGTCGGCATCGCGATCATTTCCTCCGGCATCTTGAGCATGGCCGTCGCCCCTTCGGCCGGGCATGGCAAAGGGTTGATGCTGGCGCTGGTCAACGCCGGTGTAATTGCCGGCTACACCCTCATCGACGGCTTGGGCGTGCGCAAGTCCGGAGCGCCGGCGGCGTACACACTGTGGATCTTCCTGCTGACCGGCATCCCCCTCGCCGCCTGGGCCCTGGCCGCCAGGCGAACGGCGTTCTGCGAATATTGCGTGCGCCACTGGCGCCAAGGCGTGGTCGGCGGCCTGGGCACCGTGGCGTCCTATGGCCTGGCACTCTGGGCGATGACAGCGGCCCCCATCGCCACCGTCTCAGCCCTTCGGGAAACATCCATCCTGTTTGGCGTAGTGATCTCGGCCCTGGTGCTCAAGGAACACCTGACGCGGGTGCGCGTGATTGCGGCCTGCATCATCGCCGCCGGGGCGATGGTGTTGCGACTGGGCTGAGCCTGCGCACCTGCGCCCGAAAAAAGACCCCATCTGTACGGCGACGCTCCGGAGTACCGCTGTTAGTGTCCAACCTCCCCCTACACGGAGTGCCCCCGATGAAACTGGACATCTACCAAGTCGACGCTTTCAGCAGCCACGCTTTCGGCGGCAACCCGGCAGCCGTCTGCCCGCTCACCGAGTGGCTGCCCAACGAACAACTGCACAACATCGCCGCCGAGAACAATCTCTCGGAAACCGCCTTCTTTGTGCCTCGCGGTGACGTCTACGAACTGCGCTGGTTCACCCCGGAAGTGGAAGTGGACCTGTGCGGCCACGCCACGCTCGCCGCCGCCTGGGTGCTGATCCACAAGCTGGCCGATGCGCCCGAGGTGCTGCGCTTTGCCACCCGCAGCGGCGAACTTCGGGTCACGCGCAATGGCGACGAACTGGCCATGGATTTCCCGGCCAAGCAGCACCAACCGTGTGAACCACCCGCCGGCCTGTTGAGCGCACTGGGGATTGAGAACGCCGACGTCTTCGCCACCGATGACTACATCGTGCTGCTCGACGATGAAGCACAGGTCGCCGCGTTGACGCCGGACTTCGCCCGCCTCAAGGGCTTGCCCAAGCGCGGGATCGCCGTGACCGCCAAAAGCACGCGATTCGATTTCATTTCCCGCTGGTTCGGCCCGAACGTGGGTGTCAATGAAGACCCGGTGACGGGCTCGGCCCACACCTCCCTCGCGCCATTCTGGGCCGAGCGCCTGGGCAAGCAGCAACTCACGGCTGAACAAGGCGGCCGGCGCCGTGGTCAACTGCGTTGCGCGCTCCAGGGCGACCGCGTGATTATCTCGGGCCATGCCGTGCTCTTCCTGCAAGGCACGATTTACCTGTAAAAGGCAGTACCCCAAGGACAACAGATCATTCTCAAAATGAACGGAGTTCAGCGCGTGTTTTCGATTTCTCGCCGGCAGTTGTCGGTCATTGCAGCCGCCCTCACCCTGGTAGCCTGCCATACCCCTGTCAACGAACAGCCACCGGCACCGGAACTGGGTTCGGGCTATCGCACCGACCTCACCACCCGCCATGCCGAGCGCCACATGGCCGCCGCCGCCAACCCGCTGGCGGCCGAAGCCGGGCGTGAAATGCTGCGCCAGGGCGGCTCGGCGATTGACGCCGCCATCGCGATGCAGGCGGTGTTGACCCTGGTGGAGCCACAGTCGTCCGGTATCGGTGGTGGCGCGTTCATCATGCTGTGGGACGGGAAAGCCGTGCACGCCTACGACGGCCGCGAAACCGCACCCGCCGGCGCAACGGAACGTTTGTTCCTGAAGGCGGACGGCACGCCCATGGCGTTTCCCGACGCACAGATCGGCGGGCGTTCAGTGGGCACCCCCGGCGTACTGCGCGCGCTGGAAATGGCGCACCAGAAAACCGGGCACCTGCAATGGGCCAAACTGTTTGAGCCGGCGATTCGTTTGTCGGAACAGGGCTTTGCCATTTCGCCGCGCTTGCACGCGCTGATCGCCGCTGACCGCTACATTCCCCAGTCGCCAGAGATGGCGGCGTATTTTCTGAACGCCGATGGCACACCCAAGGCCACCGGTACGCTGCTGAAAAACCCGGCGCTGGCCGCCGTGTTCAGGCGCATTGCCGAAGAAGGACCGGACGCGCTGTACCACGGGCCGATTGCCGATGAGATCGCGCGCAAGGTCCAGGGCCATCGCAACGCGGGCAGCCTGTCCCAGGCGGACCTCAAGGGCTACACCGCCAAGGAACGCACGCCGCTGTGCACCGATTACAAACAGTGGAAGGTCTGCGGCATGCCGCCTCCGTCCTCCGGCGGGATCGCAGTCGCGCAAATCCTGGGCACCCTGCAGGCACTGGAAGCCCGCGACCCGCGCCTGGCCATCGCGCCGATGACGCCCGTCAAGAGCCCATCACCTGCCGGCCTTGAACCGACGCCTGAGGCCGTTCACCTGCTGGCCGAGGCCGGTCGCCTGGCGTTTGCCGACCGGGGCTTGTACGTGGCCGATGCTGACTTCGTGCCCGTGCCGGTCGCCGGACTCGTCGCACCGGGCTACCTGGCCCAGCGCGCCAGCCTGATCGGCGAACGCAGCATGGGTATCGCCAAGCCGGGCACACCTGCCGGCATCCAGGTGGCCTATGCACCCGACCGCTCGCCGCTGCGCATCTCCACCTCGCAAGTGGTGGCCGTGGATGACGAGGGCGGCGCCGTGTCGATGACCACCACAGTGGAAGCAGCGTTCGGCTCCCATGTGATGGTCCAGGGCTTTTTGCTCAACAACCAGATGACCGACTTTTCCTTCATCCCGCAAGAAAACGGCCAGCCGGTGGCCAACCGAGTCGAACCCGGCAAGCGCCCGCGTTCAGCCATGGCGCCGACGCTGGTGTTCGACCGCAAGAGTGGCGAGCTGCTGGCCACGGTGGGCTCACCCGGTGGTTCGCAGATCATCGAATACGTCAGCAAATCCCTGGTGGCGATGCTTGACTGGAAGCTCGACCCGCAAGCCGCCATCAGCCTGCCCAACTTCGGCAGTCGCAATGGGGCGACCGAGCTGGAACAAGGCCTGTTCAGTCCCGCACTGAAACAGACGCTCAAGGACAAGGGGCACGCGTTGAGCGAGATCGACATGACCAGTGGCATTCAGGCCATCGTTCGCACCCGTGATGCCCAGGGCAAGGCAACGCTGAGCGGCGGTGCCGACCCTCGGCGTGAAGGCGAAGCGGTCGGCGACTGACGGGTTAATCAACGGAGAACGTAACGTGCAGCACGCTACTAATCTCGGCGCCATCCCGGGTGTCGATCACGGTTTTTGTACGATCAATGACCCGCTGCGCCCGGAGGATGTGTTCATCTGCAAACAGATGCACAGTGCCTCGGTGATCGAGTGGCAGGCGGGCCTGGAGGCCAACACGGTGGAAGCCGACGGCGTGTTTACCCGCGAGCATCCTGCCATCGCGGTGATCACGGCCGACTGCCTGCCGATCCTGATCGCCTCGAACAACGGAGAAAGGGTTGCGGCGGTGCATGGCGGCTGGAAGGGCCTGCGGGCCGGGATCATCGCCAATGCCGTACAGCGTTTTGTCGCCGAGGGGATTGCCGCTGGCCAGTTGCAGGTGGCCATTGGGCCTTCGATCAAACCGTGTTGCTATGAGGTGAGCGAAGGGTTCATTGCACAGTTACAGGCGAACCAAGGGCATTTGTGGCAGGACCGGAAGGCGCCATGGTGCGTTGAGCAGCCGACACCATTACTGTCACCCGAAATCACTCCACCGTCGGCGCAACAGACGGGCAGTGCCTGGTTTGATTTGAGTGGGTATGGGTTGATCCTGCTGCAGGCAGCCGGGGTTTCCCGTGCGCAAATTGACGTGAGCGAGGTGTGTACCTACTGCACATCACCGGCATTCGCCAGCTACCGCCGAAGGACCCATCACCCGCAAGAGGCAAAGACATTGCTGTATTCGTGGATCGCTCGGACGGGCCGATGAAAGAGGGCTTACGGGCAACTGAGACAGGTCCTACTCATACCACCCGTACTCACGCGCCCTGTCATTTTTTGCGATGAAACGCCTCTTGAATACCTCCATCGCGCCTGCGACTTTCTAGCCCGCCCTTACTTGCCAGAGGCTACGTCATAGACGTAGAATTTCGCGTGCTAACGATCATCGAATCCCCGCTGTTCAGCAGACTATGGCCTGATTACTGGACAGAGGAGGAAAGAGGAATGTTCATGGCTTTTCTAGCCAATCATCCAGAGGCCGGAAAAGTCGTGCCAGGCTCCGGTGGTTGCCGAAAAGTACGCTGGAGCTTGGATGGCCGAGGCAAGAGCGGATCTGTGCGGGTGATCTATACCACACAGTTGGCATGCGGGGCCCTGGTGGTACTACTGATTTATGGCAAAGGCGCAGCCGAGACTATTCCAGCGCACATCCTGTACAGAATCGCGAAGGAAATGAACCATGCCACTCACTGAAAAACAACTTAAGGAACGAGACGCCAAACGCAATATCGGCGAAGAATTACTGGCGGCCGTTCAGGATGTCAAAGCAGGACATTTCGGTGCTGCACACAAGGTTGAGATCACACAAGCTGCAGAAGCGAGAAGCAAAACAGGGCTGTCGCAACCCAAGTTTGCCGAGCTTCTAGGGGTCTCGGTCAGAACGCTTCAAGAATGGGAACAAGGGCGCCGCTCTCCCTCTGGAGCGGCGCGCTCACTGCTGCACATTGCGGCCAGCAGGCCGGATATTTTTCGAGAAGTCCTCGGTAACCCCTGACGACATATCGGGACTTCGGAAAACTCAGCGGCTAATCTTCAGGCCCTTGCGCCCCGCATGTCGCTCCAGCGCCAGCTCGATCAACCGGCTGACCAACTCGCTGTAGCTCATCCCCGCTGCCTGCCACAGCTTGGGGTACATGCTGATGCGGGTGAAGCCGGGCAACGAGTTGATTTCGTTGATCAACACTTCACCGTCTTCGGTGAGGAACACGTCCACCCGCGCCAGGCCGGAACAGCCCAGCACTTCAAATGCCTCAATGGCGAGGCGACGGATTCGCTCACTGGCTTGCTGGCTGATGTCCGCCGGCACCACCACCTGGGCGGCCTGGGCGTCGATGTATTTACTGTCGTAGGAATAGAAACCGCTGCTCACCACGATCTCGCCGCAGCCACTGGCGATGGGGTTGTCGTTGCCCAGTACGGCGCATTCGATTTCACGGCCCTGCACGGCCGACTCCACCAGCACTTTTTCATCAAAGCCCAACGCCAGTTCAACGGCAGCGAGGTATTCGGTTTCGGTGCCGACTTTGCTCACGCCTACCGACGAACCCTGGTTGGCGGGTTTGACGAACATCGGCAAACCGAGCGTATCCACCGCCCTGTCAAAGGACGTGCGCGCCGCGTTGCCACGGGTCAGGGTGATGAACGGCGTGACGGCAATACCCGCATCGCGCAGCAGGCGCTTGCTGATGTCCTTGTCCATGCACACTGCCGAGCCCAGCACATCGGAGCCCACGAATGGCAGGTCGGCCATGCGCAGCAAACCTTGCAGGCAACCGTCTTCGCCCAGAGTGCCGTGGACGATCGGGAAGATCACGTCGATATGTTCGAGCAAGCCGTTGCCGGTGGTTTCCACCACCTGCTGGCTGGGCTTGCCGGGCACCACCGCCAATTCACGGTTGGACTGGTTGAGGGCGATCAAGGCCGGGTTTTCCTGGTTGATCAGGAAGTTCGAGGTGTCGTTGAGGTGCCAGTGGCCGGCCTTGTCGATACCGATCAGCACCGGCTCGAAACGTGTGCGGTCGAGGGCGTCGACAATGTTGCGCGCCGATTGCAGCGAGACTTCGTGCTCGGCCGAACGGCCACCAAAAATAATACCTACCCGCACCTTGCTCATGACCCGGCCTCACTGTTGAAAGTAAGGCTTCTTACCATGGCAGGTCAGCGGCTCGCTACCAGGTGTGCGCCGAACAACACGTAACAGCCACCGGCGAAGCGGTCGAGCCACTTGCGCGAACGGCTGTAGAGGCTGGCCATGCGCTCGCTGGAAAACACCAACGCCACGGCGCAGTACCAACTGAACGACAGGGTGGCCATGACGGTCACCGCCAGAGTCAACAACATCGGCGACGGCGAGGGCGGCATGGTCGATGCAAAAATTGTCGCGACAAACAACGCCGACTTGGGGTTGGACACGTTGCCGAGCAGCCCCAGGCGCCAGGCTGAAAACATCGAGCGCCGAGGCTCAACCGGCTGCTGGTCCGGGCCGGCGGCAGGCGCCGAGCGTTTGAAAAGCTTGAGTCCCAGGTAGATCAGGTAACAGCCGCCGACAATCTTGAAGGCCAGGTACAGCATGGGCGCGGCGGTGAACAGCGACTTGATCCCCAAGCCCCCTGCCAGCCCCCACAGGATCGTTCCAGAAGCCACGCCAGCCGAAGCCGCCACACCATGGCGACGCGAACCGTTGGCGGCCAGTTGGGCAATATTGAAAAAGTTCGGCCCGGGGGTGACGACGGCAACGATCCAGAGCAAGCCCAGTGAAACCAGTGGGGCCAGGTAGGCAAGCTTGAAAAAATCCATGGGGCAGCTCCGTCAACGCAACACATAAGCGGTGATCATAGGCCCCGCCCCCACCCTGCACAATCGTACAAGACCCCGGCAGACAAGGAATGCAGACTGGGTTAACGTGTTTCCACCTCTATTTTGTGACAAGCCACCATGGGCACTCCCACTCGCACCCTCGACTGGCTGCACCGCGCGCCGCATGCCAGCGGCCTGGACCGCATCGAGGCGTACTTTGCCGGCTTCGCCTTCGACCCGCATCGCCATGACACCTACGCCATTGGGCGAACCTTGTCCGGCGTGCAGAGCTTTCACTACCGTGGTGACATGATCCACAGCGTGCCGGGCACCACCATGGTGCTTCACCCGGATGAAACCCACGACGGCCACGCCGGCAGCGAGGACGGTTTCAAGTACCGGATGATTTACGTCGAGCCGTCGCTGATCCAGCAGATCCTCGGCGGAAAGCCGTTGCCGTTCATCCCCAATGGCTTGTCCACCGACCCGAGGCTGTTTCGCGCCAGCGAAGTGCTGCTGCAAAACCTGGACAGCCCCATCGACCCCTTGCAGGAACAGGACGCCCTGTTTGACCTGGCCCATGCACTGAGCAATGTCTCGGGAGGGATCGTCAGCCGCAAGAGTTTCGACTACGTGGCTGCCGAACGCGCCCGGGAATTTATCCACAGCGCCCTGGGCCGCAGCATCACCCTGGAAGAAATGGCCGACCACGCCGGCCGCGACCGCTGGGCCTTGTCGCGGGATTTTCGCCTGCTGTTCGGCACCAGCCCCTACCGTTACCTGACGATGCGTCGCCTGGACCTGGTGCGCAGCCTGTTGGCCCAAGGCCAATCGTTGGTGGATGCGGCGATGACGGCCGGCTTTACCGACCAGAGCCACATGACCCGGCAATTTCGCAGCACCTACGGCATGCCGCCGTCGCGCTGGGTAAAGATGCTCGGACGCTGAAACACGCCCTCGTAGGCGCCGGCTTGCCGGCGATGAGGCCCGCGAAATGAGCGCTTGTCTCAAAGCTGCTATCGCCGGCAAGCCGGCTCCTACAATTGCGCTATCGGGATGGGTTTGGGACTGCGGGTCTGGAGCCTCAACGCCAACACCGCTCCCGTCAGGGCAATCGCCGCACTCCACCACAACGCGTGCTCGATCCCACCGGCATTGGCCACCGACACCAGCACCGCCAGCCCCAGCGCGCCGCCGATCTGCTGACTGGTAGACGCCATCCCCGCCGCCACGCCCTGCTCTCCCGGGCGAATGCCCAAACCGGCTGCCACCCACATCGCCGTCCATGTCATGCCTTGGCCAATGCTCAGGATAAAAATCCCTGGCAGCAGCGACCAGAACCCTACCCCCGTCGGCAACGCCCAGCACACCCAGGCGATGCCCACCGCGCCAGCCAGCTGCCCGCTCACCAGTGTGTTACGCAACCCCAGCGTTGCCAGCGAACGCTCCGCCAGCCAGATCCCGAACGTGCACACCAAGGTGGCTGGCAAGAACGCCAAGCCCGCCTGCAACACGCTGTAGCCATAGACCTGCTGGTAGTACAGCGCCAGGAAGTAGTACTGCACGCCAAAACTGCTCATGAACACCGCCGTCAGCACCATCGCCATGCGCAGTTCGCGATAGGCGAGCAAACGCAGCGGCATCAACGGGTCGTGCCCACGATGTTCGATCCAGGCGAACAGCCCCAGCAGCGCTACCGCCAAGGCCATGCAGCCCAGCGTCGACGGCGACGTCCAGCCCCACTCCGGGCCTTGCACCAGAGAGAACACCAACAAGGTGCCACCGAGCGTGACCGTCAGCGCGCCGCTGATATCGAAGTTGCGCCCAGGGGCGCGCTCGCCATCTGCCGGGATCCAATAACGCGCCGCCCATGCGCAACCACCCGCCAACGGCACGTTCACCAGAAACACCGCCTCCCAGCCCCACACCTGAGTGAGCACGCCACCCAACAACGCACCCAACGCCAAGCCGGCCGCCGATGCCGCGCTCCACACCGCGAACGCACGGTTACGCACAGGCCCTTCGGCATAGTGCGTGTTGATCAACGCCAAGGTCGCCGGAAACAGCAACGCCCCGCCGACGCCCTGCACCGCCCGCGCCAGCACCAGCAACATCGCGCTGCCGCCGAGCACCGCTGCCAGGGATGACAGCGCGTACAACGACTGCCCAACACGGTACAGCCGGCGCTTGCCCAGCAAGTCGGTAGCCCTGCCACCCAGCAGCAGAAACCCGCCAAACGCGACGGTGTAGGCACTCACCACCCACTGCAATTGTTGAGAAGAAAAGCCCAAGTGCGTGCCGATCTGCGGCAAGGCGACAAACACGATGGTGGCGTCGAGGGCGATGATCAGTTGCGCAGTGGCCAACAGCATCAGCATCCAGCCAGAGGGTTTAGAGGGCGACATCACAGCGTCCTGCCAGTTAATTAAGTGCGGCCAGTGTCTTTTATGCACCTCAGATGATAAATAGCGCTTTCACTCTTTCAGTAATGACTTAAATCATGGATCTGAATGCTGTTCGCCTATTAATCCGCGTGGCCGAAACCCGCAGCTTCACGCGCGCGGCGGGTGACCTGGGGTTGACCCAGTCGGGTTTGTCCCGCGCCATTTCACGCCTGGAAAGCGAGCTGGGCGTGCGCTTGCTGCAACGCAACACCCGCAGCGTCAGCCTCACCCCCGACGGGCAACTGCTCTACGAGCGAAGCGCACCGCTATTGGCAGAACTGGCGGAAGCCGAGAAGCTGTTGCTCGACCGGCGCAGCAACCCGTCCGGCCTGTTGAAGATCAGCACGCCATCGTTGTTCGGGCGCAAGGTGGTGATGCCGGTGATCGGCGAGTTGACCTTGCGTTACCCCGAACTGCGCATCGAAGCGGTGATGACCGACCGCCTGGTCGACATCGTTGACGAAGGCTTCGACGCACTGTTGCGCACCGGCGAAATCCAGGACCAGCGCCTGATCGCCCGCACCCTGGCGCCGCTGCGTTGGATCACCGTCGCAGCCCCGTCCTACCTGGCGCGTTTTGGCACGCCGCACAGTGTTGGCGACCTGAAAGACCATCACTGCCTCACCGTGCGTAATTTACGCAGCGGGCGCATGGTGGACTGGCAGTTCATGCTGGAGAACAAGGTGCAGGACGTGAGCGTCGAAGGGCGTTTGATCTTTGATCTTGGTGACGCGCTGGTGGACGCTGCCGTAGGCGGTTTCGGTATCGCCCAAGTCATGGATTTCGCGGTGCGCGATGACCTGGACGCCGGCCGCCTGGTGCCCGTACTGGAAGACGTTGCCGGACGTAGCCGGGCCATATCACTGGTTTATCCGCCGTCGCGGCAATACTCGCCGAAGCTGATGGCATTTGCCGACGCCCTCAGCCAGGCACGCTGGTAACCCTGTAGGAGCCGGCTTGCCGGCGATGACGTCACTGGAGGGCACCTGATACACCGAGGTACCTGCATCGCCGGCAAGCCGGCTCCTACAAAATGGGGTTAGGCTAGGGTTTTGCCGGTGATGGGCTCACCGATGCTCAGGAAATTTCCGCCTGCGATGTGGTGCAAGGTGCGTAACGGGTCCTGCCCTTCGAAATGCCAATGCCCCTCGCTGAACACGCGCTCGTCGGCATAGGCCGCGACCACTTCGCCCAGGAACAAGTCATAGGTCTGCTGGTTGTGGGGTTCAGGCAGCAGGCGGCATTCCAGCCAGGCCACGCAGCCTTCCAACAATGGGGCTTCAATGTGTTCCCCCTGGAAGGTCTGCAAGCCGTAGGCGGCGAACTTGTCGAGCTCGGCCCCGTTGGTATTGCCGACCGTCTGCACCAGGTCGGCCTGGGCCACGCACGGCACTTGCAGCACAAAGGTGCCGGCGCCTTCGAGCAATTGGCGGGTCCAGGTGGACTTGTCCAGCACCACCGCGACTTTGGGCGGCTCGAAATCCAGCGGCATGGCCCAGGCGGCGGCCATGATATTGCGCCGGCCCTCGTGCGCAGCGCTCACCAGCACGGTCGGCCCGTGGTTGAGCAAGCGGTAGGCCTTGGACAGCGGAACGGGGCGACGGTGGGTAGGGCTCATGGACGGTCGGCTCTTCAAGCAGGAAAGAAACCTACGATACCTGAGCCCTACGCTCAGCTCGACAGCTGATTGGCGAATTGCCCCACGGCGCTGACCACCTTTTGCGCACCGTCCTGGATCTCCACGATCACCGTGCCCGCTTCGGCCGCCAGGGCCAGACCCTGCTCGGCTTGCAAGCGGCCATCGGTCATCAGGGCCACGGCATCGCGGGCCATGTCCTGGTTCTGGCGCACCACACCGACAATCTCCTCGGTGGCTTTGCTGGTGCGCGAGGCCAACTGGCGAACCTCATCGGCCACCACCGCAAAACCGCGCCCCTGTTCACCGGCGCGGGCCGCTTCGATGGCCGCGTTGAGCGCCAGCAGGTTGGTCTGCTCGGCGATGCCGCTGATGGTCTTGACGATGGTGCCGATCACCTGGGATTGGTCGTTGAGCGCCTCGATCCCTTCGCCCGCCTGTTGCATATGCTTGGCCAGGTCACGCATCACATCCACCGCCTGGGTCACCACGGTGGTGCCGCGCTGGGCGCTGTTGTCGGTTTGCAACGAGGTGCTGTAGGCGATATTGGCGGCCTCGGCAACCGCTTGTTCCCGGTTGACCTGGTCGGTGATCACCGTGGCGAACTTGACCACTTTGTACAACCGATCAGTCGCATCCATCACCGGGTTGTAGGTGGCTTCCAACCATACCGTGTGGCCACGGCTGTCGACACGCTTGAAACGCGCCGCCACGAACTCACCGGCGTTCAGGCGTTTCCAGAAGTTCTGGTACTCAACGCTGTTGGACTCTTCCGGATCGCAGAACATGCGGTGATGTTTGCCCTGGATCTGCGCCAGGCTGTAACCCATTCCGCCCAGGAAGCGATCATTGGCAGTCAGCACGTGACCACCCAGGTCGAACTCGATGACGGCGGTAGAGCGCACCAGCGCGGTGATCAGGTTTTCATGCTCGCGCGACGCCTCGATGGTGCGGGTCAGGTCGCTGGAGTAGATCGAGAAGTGCTTGATGCGCCCATCCGAGCTGCGCACCGGCTGTACGATCGAGCGTAACCAGGCTTCCTGGCCGTTGCCACGCATCAGGCGCACGGTGCCGGCGAAGTGTTCACCGCGCACCAGGGCATTCTTGAAGCGCTTCTGGAATTCGTCCTGGCGCACGTGCGCCGGCACGAGGTCTTCGATGGGGCGCCCCACAATGCTGCCGGACGGGTAAGCCAGCTCCTGCAGGAAATTGGCATTGGCCCACTCAACACGGCCATCGGCATCCAGCGTCAGGCACAGCATTTCGCTTTCCAGGCTCTCCTTGACCTGTTGCAAGCTGGACAACTCTTCGCGAAGAGCCGACAGCTCCTGCTTCAAACGGGTGTTGAACATGGGGCACCGATGGGTCTAATAGGGAGAAGGATCTGACCTGCATCGGCGCTGCCGGCGTTTTCTGAAGCGCTTTTTTTGCTGTATTCCACTGATTTTTTGGATCCATTAACCGCCGTTGTTTCGGCATACCCCCATCACTTGATATTCAAGGGTATTGAGCTTGCCGCTGGAGTCTTCGTAGGTCATGCGCGACGGCACTGGATTGCACGAACGGATCGGCGGCGTGACGTTGACCACCTTGGCAATGTCCAGTTTCATGCCGTAGCGATACGCCTGCACCTCGGGCGCAGGCTTGCCGACCCGGTTGGCATAGTCGGCCATCGCTTTTTCATTGCGCTCCATCATAAACGCAAAGGTGCGGTCCCCACCGCCCTCGGCCATTGCGCCAAATGACAACACTGCAGCCAGTACACCCAGGCCAAGTTTATAAAAGTTCATTGCTGGTTCCTCGTCTGAAAGTTCAGTGCCGAGCGTAACCAGCGAACCCTGACGCGATGTTCACCAGAACATTACTTATTTGTTAGATGGACGTTAGTTTCCAGAATTGTAATGTTCGCGCCACTTCGCCGTTATCTGCAGTTTGCAACTATCAGCCCGGGCCAGATCAATAAAAACGCCCACCTCAATAAGAAGCTGAACACTGCCACTACCGAGGAGCGAAACATGAGCACTGTGTATTACACCCTTCCCTTTTCATTGATTGCCGCACTGCCCCTGGCCGCCGTGGCTGTGGAAGGCAAGCCAGAAGGCTTTATCGAAGGCAGCAGCCTGAATGTGCTGGCGCGCAATTTTTACTTCAACCGCGATGACCGCAAGGGCCAGTCCAGCCCTACCGGCAATGGCTATTCCGAAGCCTGGGCGCAGGGGTTGATCGGCAAGTTCGAGTCCGGTTTTACCCAAGGCACCGTGGGGTTTGGCCTGGACGCATTTGCCATGTACGGCCTCAAACTCGATTCGGGTACCGGCCGCAGCGGCGGCAAGGGCTCGTTCGGCGTGTTACCGGTGGACAGCGAAGACCATCCGGAAACCGGCTACAGCAAGGTCGGCGGCGCCGCGAAACTGCGCGTGCTCGACACCGTGATCAAGGCTGGCGACGTGTTCCCAGTTACGCCGGTGGTGGCCTACGGCGACTCGCGCCTATTGCCCGAAAGCTTTCGTGGCGTGACCGCGCAAAACACCAGCATCGAAGGCTTGAGCCTGCAAGGCGGGCGTTTGAGCGGCATGAGCCAGCCCAATGAAAGTGGCATGAACAACGGCTTTGCAACGTTCTACGCAGGCAAGGTCGACTCGCCCTGGATCGGCTATTTCGGCGGCGATTACACGGTGAACAAGCACCTCAGCCTGAGCCTTTACAGCAGCCGTCTCAAGGACGCCTGGGATCAGTACTACCTGGGCAGCGCCGCCAACTACCCCCTGAACGAAGACATCTCGCTGTTCGGCGACATCAACTATTACAAGGCCGTGGATGAGGGCAAGAAGCGGCTGGGCGAGTTCGACAACAGCATCTGGAGCGCCAGGGTCGGGGTGAAGGTCGGTGCCCACAGCGTGGCCGTGTCGCACCAGCGCAACAACGGCGATGACGACTTCGATTACCTGCGCCAGTCCGACTCGATCTTCCTCAACAACTCGATCCAGTACAGCGACTTCAACTCGCCCAAGGAACGTTCGTGGATGGTGCGCTATGACCTGGACATGCAGGCATTCGGCATTCCCGGCCTGTCGTTCATGACCCGCTACGGCAAGGGCACCGGCGCCGACTACAGCAACGCCAACGCCGTGTACATGCGCCGCGACGGGGCGGGCAACCCGTTGACCGATCAACGTCGTTGGGAACGTGATATCGAAGCCAGGTACGTGGTGCAAAGTGGCAACTTGAAAGACTTGTCGCTGCGTTTGCGCCAGGCCACGGTGCGTTCCAGTGCATTCGAGTCAGACCTGGAAGAAGTGCGCGTGATTGCCGAATACCCCATGACTATTCTCTGAGTCATTACATTCGTTCGCGCTTGACTAACATCTGTTCACAAATAGCCAGTTATCAAAACTGTAATATTGGCCTCACCTTCTCGTTAAGTTGAACTTCGTAGACTGGCGTCAAGTTGCAACACCGAGCACATTCATCTCTGAAGCTTTTGTGTAGCTCCTTTGGAAAGAGATGGATTTTTAACGCCCCACTGGGGCGTTTTTTTTGGCTGTTCACTTTAGTTGCGACCGATGGTCGCAGTTGACCCTGAAGTGACTTCACGGTTCAGAGTCTGCGGCTCCCCGGCAACACCCTCCATAAGGAAATGGATCCCCCTTCTCATTGCGAAAAAGGTCAACCCCCATGCGTATCCTTGTGGTTGAGGACGAGCAAAAAACCGCTGCCTACCTGCAGCAGGGTCTCAGTGAAAGCGGCTACGTGGTCGACTGCGCCGCCAACGGTATCGACGGCCTGCACCTGGCCGGACAGCACGCTTACGAACTGGTGATTCTCGACGTCAACCTGCCCGGCAAGGATGGCTGGCACGTGCTGGAACAATTGCGCCGCAACGGCACCCAGCGCGTGATGATGCTCACCGCCCGTGGCCGCCTGGACGACAAGATCAAAGGCCTGGACATGGGCGCCGACGATTACCTGGTCAAGCCCTTCGAATTTCCCGAGTTGCTCGCGCGGGTGCGCACGCTGCTACGGCGCAGCGAACACATCCCGCAGCCGGAAGTGTTTTGCGTGTCGGACCTGGAACTGGACCCGCGCCGCCACCGCGCCTATCGCGGCACCCGGCGCATCGACCTGACCACCAAGGAGTTCGCCCTGCTCCAGGTGTTGATGCGCCAGGCCGGAGAAGTGCTGACCCGCACACAGATCATCTCGCTGGTGTGGGACATGAATTTCGACTGCGACACCAACGTGGTCGAAGTCTCCATCAGCCGCCTACGGGCCAAGGTGGACGACCAGAGCGAGGTCAAGCTGATCCACACCATCCGCGGCGTGGGTTACGTGCTGGAGGCGCGACCATGAGGACCGGCAGCCTGTCGATGCGCCTGGGGCTGACCGTCAGCGTGATGGGCGCAGGCCTGGTGTTGCTGTTGGCGACCCTGGCTTACCTGGCCCTCACCTTCGAGCTGGAAAAACTCGCGCGCAAGGGCCTGGAGAGCAAGATGGAGCAGATCCAGCACAGCCTCTCCCAGGGCCTGGACACCCGCGCCATCCGCGCCCGCCCCCATTCGCTGATGGACCTGGTGATGGGCCATGACAATTTTTACCTGACCATCGTCGGCACCGCGCCGGATAACAGCGTGCTGCTAAGCATCGGGGCCAAGCCCCAGGAGCCGTTGCTGACGGACTATGCGCACCGCGAAACCCTCGGCTATCTCAACTGGGAAGACAGTTACGGCAACCAGGTGCTCAGCGCCTCCAGCCTGATGCGCCTGGCCAGCGGTGAACGGGTGCGCGTGGTGCTGTCCCTGGACCGCATGGACGACCAGGCGTTGCTCAGTGCCTACCTGCGCGCCACGGTGATCGCCCTGCCGATGCTGCTAATCCTGATCGGCATGGGCGCCTGGTGGCTGGTACAACGGGGATTGGCGCCGTTGAAGCAATTCAGCCAGATCGCGGCCAAGGTCACCACCCAGGACCTGACCCATCGCCTGTCCGTCGACAACCTGCCGCAGGAGCTGGGTGAGTTGGCGCAAGGCTTCAACGTGATGCTCAAGCGCCTCGACGCCGGAGTGCAGCAACTCTCGCAATTCTCCGATGACCTCGCCCACGAATTGCGCGCGCCGCTGACCAACCTGATGGGCAAGGCCCAGGTGACCCTCTCACGCCAGCGGCCACCGGACGAATACAAAGCGGTGCTCGAATCCAACACCGAAGAGCTGGAGCGCTTGGCGCGCATCGTCTCCGACATGCTGTTCCTGGCCCAGGTGAGCCACCCCGCCGCGCGGGCTTCGTTCGCCACCGTGTCACTGGCCGACGAAGCCCACCGGGTGATGGAGTTGTTCGCCCTGAGCGCCGAGGACAAGCAGCTGACCCTGACCTTGAGCGGTGACGCCCAGGTGCAAGGCGACCGCCTGATGATCCAGCGCGCCCTTTCCAACCTGTTGTCCAATGCTATCCGCCACACTCCGCAAGGCTCGAACATTTCCTTGTTGGTGGAAGCCTATGGCAACCACGCGTCGGTGTCAGTGAGCAACCCGGGCCCGGGGATCGAAGCGCAACATTTGCCTCACCTGTTCGAGCGCTTCTACCGTGTCGACAGCAGCCGCGCCCGCACCGAAGGCGGTACCGGTCTGGGACTGGCCATCGTGCGTTCGATCATGAGCCTGCATCAGGGCCAGGCTGACGTGCGCAGCCTGCCCGGTGGCTTCACTTTGTTTCGGCTGGTCTTCCCCCTATAAATCAGACGCGCATCCTGTAGGAGCTGGCTTGCCAGCGATAGCATCACTGCGCTGCCACTGATACACCGAGGCGCCTGCATCGCCGGCAAGCCGGCTCCTACACAAGAACAACGCAATTCCCTGTGGGAGCTGGCTTGCCTGCGATGGCATCACTGCGCTGCCACTGATACACCGAGGCGCCTGCATCGCCGGCAAGCCAGCTCCTACATGTTGTCTGTGGTGTTTCATGACTCTTCTTTGCGATGGGCCCATTGGTAGAGGGCCGGCAGCACCAGCAAGGTCAGCAAGGTGGAGGAGATGATGCCGCCGATCACCACCGTCGCCAACGGGCGCTGCACTTCGGCGCCGGTGCCAGTGGCCAGTGCCATGGGGATGAAGCCGAGGGACGCCACCAGCGCGGTCATCAACACCGGGCGCAAGCGTGTCAGCGCGCCTTCGTGGATCGCGACCGACAACGAACGCCCCTCCTCGCGCAGGTTGCGGATAAACGCAATCATCACCAGCCCGTTGAGCACTGCCACACCAGACAACGCGATAAACCCCACTCCCGCCGAGATCGACAGCGGAATATCACGCAGCCACAGCGCCATGATCCCACCGGTCAACGCGAACGGAATCCCGGTGAACACCAGCAACCCATCCTTGAGGTTGTTGAACATCATGAACAGCAACCCGAACACCAGCAGCAAGGCCACCGGCACCACGATGCGCAAACGCTCGGAGGCTTCTTTCAATTGTTCGAACTGGCCACCCCAGGTGGTCCAGTAACCGGCTGGCACCTTGACTTGCGCGGTAATGGCCGCCTCGGCCTCATCCACAAACGAGCCAATGTCACGCCCACGCACATTGGCACTGACGATCACCAAGCGCTTGCCGTTCTCGCGGCTGATTTGATTGGGGCCAAGCACCAGGTCCAGGCTGGCCACCTGGGACAACGCAATAAACCCCAGTTGCCCCGAGGCATTGCTGGCCAACGCCGGCACCGGGATCAACAACCGTGACAAGCCGTCGATGTCGGTGCGCAACGCGTCGGACAAACGCACGACCATGTCAAAACGGCGGTCGCCTTCGTACAGCGTGCCGGCCTGGCGCCCGCCAACGGCGACGGCAATGGTGTCCTGCACATCGCCCACATTCAGGCCAAAACGCGCGGCCTTGTCGCGGTCGATATTGATGGTCAGTACCGGCAGGCCGGACGTCTGCTCCACCTTTACCTCCGAGGCACCGTTGAGGGTTTGCAAGGTCTCGGCGATTTCAGCGGCGGTCCTGTTCAGCACCGCCATGTCATCGCCAAACACCTTCACCGCCACATCGCTGCGCACGCCCGAAATCAGCTCGTTGAAGCGCAGCTGGATCGGTTGCGACAGTTCATACGCGCTGCCCGGCACAATCGCACTGGCACGCTGGATATCGGCGATCAGGGCTTCGCGGGACTTTTTCGGGTCCGGCCACTGGTCCTTCGGCTTGAGCATCACGTAGCTGTCGGAAATGTTCGGCGGCATGGGGTCTGAGGCGATTTCCGCCGTGCCGGTGCGTGCAAACACCCGCTCGATTTCCGGCACCTGGGCCATCAAGGTTTTTTCCAATTGCTGCTGCATCTGCACCGATTGCGTGAGGCTGGTGCCGGGTACGCGCAGGGCTTGCTGGGCGAAGTCGCCTTCGCTGAGGCTGGGGATAAACTCGCTGCCCATGCGGCTGGCGACCCAGCCCGAACCCACGATGGTCAACACCGCCAAGCCAAACACCAGCGGACGGCGCGCCATCACCCAATCGAGCACCGGCGCATAGGCGCGGCGTGCGGTGCGCATCACCAGGTTTTCTTCTTCCTTGACCTTGCCGGTGACGAACAGCGCGATGGCCGCCGGCACGAAGGTCACCGACAAGATCATCGCGCCGAACAAGGCGATCACTACGGTGAACGCCATCGGGTGGAACATCTTCCCGGCCACCCCGGTGAGGGCGAAGATCGGCAGGTACACCACCATGATGATCAACTGCCCGAAGATCAGCGCACGCCGCGCTTCCTTGGCGGCAGCGAACACTTCGTGCAGGCGTTCGCTGCGCGTGAGCAATCGCCCGTGACGCTGTTGCGCATGGGCCAGGCGGCGAATGGCGTTTTCGACAATCACCACCGCGCCGTCGACGATGATGCCGAAGTCCAGCGCGCCAAGGCTCATCAGGTTGGCGCTGACCTTGTTGGTGAACATCCCGGTAAAGGTGAACAGCATCGCCAGCGGAATCACCATCGCGGTGATCAGTGCCGCACGAATGTTGCCCAGGAACAGGAACAGCACGGCCACCACCAGCAGCGCCCCTTCGAAGAGGTTTTTCTTCACGGTGGCGATGGCTTTTTCCACCAGGTTGGTGCGGTCGTAGACCGTGGCCGCGACCACGCCTGCGGGCAACGAACGGTTGATCTCTTCAAGCTTTTTGGCCACTGACTGGGACACCGTACGGCTGTTCTCACCGATCAGCATGAACACCGTGCCCAGCACTACTTCCCGTCCGTTTTCGGTGGCCGCCCCCGTGCGCAACTCGCGGCCAATGTCGACCTGCGCCACGTTGCGCACGCGAATCGGCGTGCCGTCCGAGGTGGTGATCACGATATTGGCAATGTCGTCGACAGACGCCACCTGGCCCGGCGCGCGGATCAACAACTGCTCACCGCTGCGCTCGATGTACCCGGCGCCGACGTTGGCGTTGTTGCGCTCCAGCGCTGTGACCAGATCGCCCAAGGTCAGGTTGTAGGCGGCCAGGCGCTTAGGGTCGGGGGCGATCTGATACTCCTTGGCGAATCCACCGATGGTGTTGATCTCGGCCACACCCGGCACGTTGCGCAGTTGCGGCTTGATGATCCAGTCCTGGATCACCCGCAGGTCGGTCGGGGTGTAGGGCGTGCCGTCGTCCTTGAGTGCGCCGTCCTTGGCCTCCACGGTCCACAGGAAAATTTCCCCCAGGCCCGTAGAGATCGGCCCCATGGCGGTTTCGATACCGTCGGGCAACTGCTCGCGGGCCACTTGCAGGCGTTCGTTGACCAACTGACGGGCGAAGAACAGGTCGGTGCCGTCTTTGAAAATCACCGTCACCTGGGACAGCCCGGAGCGCGACAGCGAACGGGTCTGCTGCAACCCCGGCAGCCCGGCCATGGCGGTTTCGATGGGAAAGGTGATGCGCTGTTCGGTTTCCAGCGGCGAGTAACCGGCCGCTGCGGAGTTGATCTGCACCTGCACGTTGGTGATGTCGGGCACCGCGTCGATGGGCAACTTCTGATAGCTGGCGATGCCGACACCGGCCATCAACAGCACCGCCAGCAGCACGATGATGCGTTGCTCGATGGCGAATTGGATAAGGCGTTCAAACATGGGGAATCACTCGCAGGATCAATGGGCGTGTTCGGCCGAGCCTTTGCCCAGTTCGGACTTGAGGATGAAGCTGCCGACGGTGGCCACCTGCGCCCCGGCGTCGAGGCCCTGGCGCACTTCGACATAACCGTTTTCGCTGACGCCCAGTTCCAGATGGCGAGTGATAAAACCGTCGGGCGTGCGCACGAATACCGAGGGTTTGTCCTCCACGGTCTGGATCGCGGCCTGCGGCACGGTGACCTTGGCCTGGTAGGTGTCGGTCGCCACCTGCACCGACACAAACAGGCCCGGGCGCCAGGCGTCATCGGGGTTGGGCACGGTCACGCGCACGGTGGCGGTGCGGGTTTGCTCACCGAGCAGATTACCGACGTAGGCCACGGTGCCTTGCACGTCGGTGCCCATCTCCGTGGAGCTGACGGTCACCGGTTTACCGACACGCACCTTGTTCAAGTCCTTGGGAAACACGCCGAAGGTGACCCACACCTGGGACAGGTCCGAGAGGGTAAAGGCGTTGCTGGTTTCGCTGACCACCTCGCCCACGCCCAGGTGTTTTTCCACCACGGTGCCGGCGAACGGCGCACGCAACTCATAGCGATTGCCGCCCACCAACACCGCGCTGCCGCTGAGGGCGTTCATCTTCTGGCGCGCATTGTTCAGGGCGATTTCAGCTTCCTGCAGGGCCTGGCGCGCCAGCAGGTAATCCTGCTCGGCGGAGATTTTGTCCTGCCACAACTGGCGCTCACGCTGGAAGGTGGTGCGCGCCAGTTCGACACGACGCTCGCTGGCCGCCAACTCGCTGCGCTGATCGGAAATCTGCTGGCTGGCGATCACCGCCAACAGCTCGCCCTTCTTTACTGACTGGCCAAGATTGACTTTCACCGACTCCACCACGCCTGCCGCACGGGGCACGATGTGCGAGGTACGGTCTTCGTCGAAACGCACTTCGCCGGGCAGCGTGAGCATCGTGCTGATCGCACGGGGCTGCGCCTGAGCCAGCTGAATGCCGGCCGCCTGGATCTGCTGTTCGGTGAGTTCAAGTGCGCCTTCTTCTTCGTCGGCCTTGGCAAAACCGGACAGCATCAGGCCGAGGGCGACGGCAAGCGCCACGCCATGTTTAGGGTTCATAGAGGACTCCAGAAAATCAAAACCGGGCGAGGTCGCCGTAGATTCGTTCGATGCGCACCCAGGCGTCGGTGGCCTGGGCGGTGGCCGCGAGGTATTGGGTGCGGGCTGCGATCAAGGTGCGCTGGGCGTCGAGCACGTCGAGGAAGTTGAACTTGCCCATCTCGAAACCACGGGTGGCGCTGTCCACTGCGCTCTGGGCAGCGGGCAGGATCTGTTGGTTGAACGCACGCACTTCGGTGTTCGCGGTTTGCCACAGGTCCAGGGCCTGGCGGGTTTCGGTGCGCAGGCGCAGTTCAGTGGCGTTGCGCAGGTCGCGGGCCTGGTCGGCACGACGGCTGGCGGCGAGTACGTTGCCCTGGTTGCGGTTGAACAATGGGATCGGCATCGACACGCCGATCAGGTTCACCCGTTCGCGCACACTGGCGTCGTATTGGCTGCCGATGGACAGGTCGAGGTCGGGAATGCGCTGGGCTTTTTCCAGGCCGACGCTGGCTTCGCTTTGCAGGATCTGCAATTCGGCCAGGCGCAGTTCGGTGGTGTGTTCCAGGCGCGCCAGCAACTGCGCCGAGGCTGGTAATTGCGGCGCCACTTGGGTTGGCGCAGCAACGGCCTGGAAGTCGGTGGCGGCGCTGCCGGTGCTGGCGGCCAGGCGACGGTAGGCGTCAGTGAGGCCGACCTCGGCGCGGTTCAGTTCCAGGCGTATTTCCGACAATTGCACCTGGGCGCGGGTGGCTTCTACCGGCGACGATTTACCTGCGGTCACGCGCCCATTGGCGACCACCAGGCCGCGCTCGGCCAGGGCCAGCGAGCGCTGCGCCAGGTCAAGGCGTTCCTGAGCGCGCAGGGCGCTGTAATAGCTGTCGATCACCTCGGCGCGCAGGCCGTTGCGCCGCTGCTCCAGGGTCAGCGCCGCCGCGTCCTGGGCCCGCGTCGCCACGTCGATACGCGCGCCACGCTTGCCACCCAGTTCCAGGGTCTGGCTGAGCTTGAGGGTGGTGGTGCGGGTATCGCGACGGGTGTCTTCGGCATCCAGCGAAGCGACCGGGTTGGGGATCAATCCCGCTTGCTGGCGACCGCCCCTGGCGATGTCGATTTCCCATTGCGCCGCCGCCAGGTCCGGGTTGTTGGCGAAGGCGGTTTGCAGGGCCGAGTCGAGGGTGAGGGTTTGTGCCTGGACGGCACTGGCGGCGGCCCACAAGGCGGCCGCCCCCAACAGTGTTCTAAGCGAAAGTGCCATAACGAGAGTTCCACGCCCATGAAGTTGCTGAGGTTTCCCAGCGGGGGCAATGTAGCGTTCAGCACTTATCGCGGCGGTGGAGCAAAGATTACAAATCCGTCAGGCATGCACCTCGTCATGCTCATCGTGCTGAAACCCTTCGCCCTCGACCTGAATGGTGGCGTGGGAAATATCGAATTGTTCGTGCAGCAACTCCGTCACTCGACTGAGGATCTGTTGCTCGGAGCCTTGGGACGCATCGGCGACCAAGTGCGTGCTCAGCACATTCTTGCCGCTGGTCAGGGCCCAGATGTGCAAGTCGTGCACGTCCCTCACCCCAGGCACGCTACGAATGCCCTGCTCGACCTGATCGATATCAACGCCGTCCGGCACACCTTGCAGCAGCACGTTCATGCTTTCCTTGAGCAGCGTCCAGGTGCGTGGCAACACCCAGAAACCGATGGCGGCCGCCACCAGCGAGTCGACCCAGCCCCAGCCGGTGAGCATGATCACCACCGCCGCGATGATCACGCCGATGGAGCCGAGCATGTCACTCCACACTTCCAGGTAGGCGCCCTTGACGTTGAGACTCTCGCCGCTGGCGGCGCTGAGCAGGCGCATGGAGATCAGGTTGACGATCAGCCCCAGCACTGCAATCACCAACATGCCGGTGGACTGGATCTCGGCCGGCGCCTGCAACCGTTGGTACGCCTCATACAGGATGTAGAACGCCACGGCGAACAACAGCAACGCATTGAACGCCGCTGCCAGTATCTCGAAGCGCGCATAACCGAAAGTGCGCTTGCGGTCGGCCGGGCGCTTGGCGACCTGGATGGCCACCAGGGAGATCGCCAGGGCCAGGGCGTCGGTCATCATGTGCGCGGCGTCGGACAACAGTGCCAGGCTGCCGGTGACGAAGGCGCCGATCACTTCAGCGATCATGAAGCTGCCCGTCAGGCCCAGGGCCATCCATAACTTGCGCTCGTGGCCGGCGCGTACCTGGGCGTGGTTGTGTCCTGCGCTCATGGGGCGGTACTCCTGATTCGTCATGTAGGAGCCGGCTTGCCGGCGATAACGGTTTTGGCCGTTGCGCCGACCTTGCGGGCGTCATCGCCGGCAAGCCGGCTCCTACAAAGATAGAGTCCTGATGCAAAAAAGTGGCATGCCTTGCGGATTTATCATCCGGCCGCCAGTCCGGCGTTATTTTTTGGCGCACCAAAATCGCACACGGGCGCTCTGCCACGGTTCTATCAGGTATGCTTTTCGTGCAGGAAACAAAAAGAAACAAATTAGCCAACCTGTTCGATAAGGAGTCCCGTTTTGGAGTTATCGACTGCCGCGTGGATGGTTCACGACACCCGCCTCATGTTTTGTGTACTGCTGGCCATCGCCAGCATCATCGTGCTGATCAGCGCGACCAAGCTGCCGCCGTTCCTGTCGATCCTGATCGGCACCTTCATCGCCGGTGTCGGCGCCGGGCTGCCACCGGAGGAGGTCGCCAAGGCGTTCAGCAAGGGTGCCGGTGCAATCCTCGGTGAAGCCGGCATCATCATTGCCCTGGGCTCGATGCTCGGCGCGCTGATGGCGGAATCCGGCGCCGCCGACCGCATCGCCACCACCCTGCTTGGCCTGGGCAAGGGCAAGTCATTGCCCTGGGTGATGGCGCTGGTGGCCATGGTGATCGGCTTGCCGCTGTTCTTCGAAGTGGGCCTGGTGATGATGGTGCCGATCATCTTCGTGATGGCTAAACGTTCGAACCTGCCGCTGCTGAAAATCGCCATCCCGGCGCTGGCAGGCATGACCACCCTGCACGCCCTGATGCCACCGCACCCGGGCCCACTGATTGCAGTGGGTGCGTTGCACGCGGACCTGGGCCTGACCATGTTGCTGGGCTTCTGCCTGGCGGTGCCGGCGGTGATCCTCGCCGGCCCGATTTACGGCAACTGGCTGTCCAAGCGCCTGCACGTGGATGAACCGGCCGACATCGGCGCGCTGTTCAGCGCACCGCCCAAGGCGCCGCGTCAGCCGAGCTTCGGCGTGTCGTTGCTGATTATTTTGTTGCCGGTGATCCTGATGCTCGGCAGCACCCTGGCCAAGGTCGCCATGTCACCGGAGAGCCCGGTGGCGTTGACCTTGAAGTTCCTCGGTGAACCGCTGATCGCCCTCGGCCTGGCGGTGATTGCGGCCGTGATCTGCCTGGGCTGGGCGGCCGGCATGCCGCGTGCCGAAGTCGGCAACACCCTGCGCAAGGCCCTGGCGCCGATCGCCGTGTTGCTGCTGACCATCGGCGCCGGTGGCGGCCTCAAGCAAACCTTGCTGGACGCGGGCGTCAGCCAGACCATCAGCAAGGTCGCCGAAGGCGCGCACATGCCGTACCTGCTGCTGGCGTGGTTGATCGCCGTGGCCTTGCGCCAGGCCACCGGCTCGGCCACCGTCGCCACCACCACGACGGCGGGCATCCTCGCGCCGATGATGGCCGGGCTGGCGGCCACGCAAAGCTCACTGGTGGCCCTGGCGATTGGCGCCGGCTCGGTGTTCTTCTGCCACGTCAACGACGCCGGGTTCTGGATGGTGCGCGAGTATTTCGGCCTGCAGTTGAAGCAGACGATCTGGGTGTGGTCGGTGTTGCAGACCATCGTTTCAGTCGTCGGCTTGATCGGTACGTTGTTGCTCTGGCATTTCCTGACCTGAGCCCTAGGCGGCCAAGGTGTGGCGCTTGCCAAATAGCGCCACACTCACCACGCCCACCGCCCCCATCACCACGCAATAGCCCACGCAGATCCACGGGCTGGTCGGCATCAGCGCGATCAACAGCAACGGCGTGGTGCTCGCCCACAGTGCATAGGCAATGTTGTAGGTGAAGGAAATGCCCGACACCCGCACCTGCGCCGGAAACAGGCCGACCATCACCGACGGCACCGCGCCCACCACCCCGCAACTCAAGCCCGCCACGGCATACGCCGCGCCCAGCCAGACGCCACCGGCGATGAGGCTGGCGTACAGCACAGCAACCCCCACCGGTAACAGCAGGCTGTAGACCAGCACCGCGCGCCAGGCGCCGATGCGGTCCACCAACAGGCCGGCAAGCACACAGCCGATGTTCAGGAACACGATGCCCAAGGCGCTCAAGGCGAAGGTGTGGCTGGGGCTCATGCCGAAGGTTTTCTGCATCATGGTTGGGGTGATGACCACCAGCACTACCACGGCGGAGGTGAGCACGCAGGTGAGGATCATTGCCGGCAGCAGCACGGCGCGGTGGTCGCGCAATACGGTGCGCAGCGGCAGTTCGGCGGCGGCCTGGCGGCGGGCCTGCATTTCGAGGAACACCGGGGTTTCGCTGAGCCAGCGGCGCAGCCACACGCCGATCACGCCGAACACACCGCCGAGCAGGAAGGGGAAGCGCCAGGCGTAGTCGAGGATTTCGGCGGGGGTGAAGACTTGCGCCAGCAAGGTGGCGGTCAGCGCGCCGAGCAGGTAGCCAAAGGTCAGGCCGGCTTGCAGGAAGCCCAGGGCGTAGCCGCGATGGTTTCTCGGCGCGTGTTCGGCGACGAAGGTCCAGGCGCTCGGCACTTCACCGCCCACGGCGGCGCCTTGCAGCACGCGCAGCGCCAGCAGAATCAATGGGGCGAAATAGCCGATTTGCGCATAGGTTGGCATGACGCCAATCAGCAGGCAGGGCAACGCCATCATCAGGATGCTGAGGCTGAACACCCGTTTGCGCCCCAGATGATCGGCAAAATGTGCCATCAGGATGCCGCCCAGCGGCCGCGCCAGGTAGCCGGTGACGAAGATGCCGAAGCTTTGCAGCAGGCGCAGCCATTCGGGCATTTCCGGCGGGAAGAACAGTTGGCTGAGGGTCAGTGCGAAGAACACGAAGATGATGAAGTCGTAGATTTCCAGGGCGCCGCCCAGGGCGGCCAGGCCCAGGGTTTTGTAGTCGGAGCGGGAAAAACGCTGCGCCCGTGGGAAAGAGGTGGCAGTCATGACAAGGCTCGGCAGACAAACAAAATGGCGTGCAGGTTATGAGTTGGGCCGAGTGATGGCAATCACGACAGATATATTTGTTTTCCTCATTGATCGATGAAGATAACTGCATTCCCATATCAATGGCCGTAGCGGAACATGCCGTAAAACTGCCAACACCCATAATAAATACAAGAGGAATGACTCGTGGCCGATGCTATCGAAGAAAGCCGCTATGCCCGATTTGCCCTGCGTTGTTCCAACTTCGCCGAACGCTGGTTTCCTGACTCCTGGGTGTTCGCCGCCCTCGCCGTGATCATTGTCGCCGTGGCGACCCTGGGCATGGGCGCTGCGCCGGCCGAAGCCGCCAAGGCCTTTGGTGACGGGTTCTGGAGCCTGATTCCGTTCACCATGCAGATGGCCTTTGTGGTGATCGGCGGTTACGTAGTCGCCAGCTCCCCGCCTGCGGTGAAACTGATTGACCGCCTGGCGCGCATCCCGAAAAACGGCCGCACGGCCGTGGCGTGGGTGGCGTTGATCTCCATGGTTGCCTCCCTGCTGAACTGGGGCCTGTCCCTGGTGTTCGGCGGTTTGCTGGTGCGTGCGCTGGCCCGTCGCACCGATTTGCGCATGGATTACCGTGCTGCCGGCGCTGCGGCCTACTTGGGTCTTGGGGCCGTGTGGGCCTTGGGGCTGTCGTCGTCGGCCGCGCAACTGCAGGCCAACCCGGCCAGCCTGCCGCCGTCGATTTTGTCGATTACCGGGGTGATCCCGTTCACCGACACCATCTTCCTGTGGCAATCGGGCGTGCTGCTGTTGGCGCTGATTGTGGTCTCGCTGATTATTGCCTACGCCACCGCACCTGGGCCGAACAGCGCCCGTGATGCCAAGGCTTGCGGCGTCGACCCGGCGTTCAATCTGCCCAAGGTACAAGCACCGACTCGCCCGGGCGAATGGCTGGAACACAGCCCGTTGCTGACCATTCTGCTGGCGTTGCTGGCGGCCGGTTGGTTGTTCCACGAGTTTTCGACCAAGCCGGCGATCAGCGCCATCTCGGGGCTGAACACCTACAACTTCCTGTTCATCATGGTCGGTGCACTGCTGCACTGGCGCCCGCGCAGCTTCCTTGATGCCGTGGCCCGTGCGGTGCCGACCACCACGGGCGTGCTGATCCAGTTCCCGCTGTATGGCTCGATTGCGGCGCTGATGACCGTGGTCAAGGGCGGCGACGGCCAGACCCTTGCGCACCATATCTCGCTGTTCTTCACCTCCATTGCCTCCCACGACACCTATGCCTTGTTGATGGGCGTGTACTCGGCGGTGCTCGGCTTCTTTATCCCGTCGGGCGGCGGCAAGTGGATCATCGAAGCGCCTTACGTGATGCAAGTGGCCAATGACCTGCAATACCACCTGGGCTGGGCGGTGCAGATCTACAACGCTGCCGAGGCGCTGCCGAACCTGATCAACCCGTTCTATATGTTGCCGCTGCTGGGCGTACTGGGGTTGAAGGCACGGGACCTGATTGGGTTCTCATTTGTGCAGTTGCTGGTGCACACGCCGTTGGTGCTGTTCCTGTTGTGGGCACTGGGGACTACATTGAAATATCTGCCACCGGTTATGCCTTGATAGCAACATCTCATTGATCACGTGGGGTTGTCGTACACCCGGCAACGACAACCCCTGACTCCTTCCGCCAGGGCCTTTGATTAATCTGATTCGGATTCCTCCCTCACCCAACACCAAGGAAAATCCGATGACGCCCCTATCCAAATCACTGGAAGAGTTGATCACTGATATCTACCAGGACGACACCGTCTCGGTCACTGAGTACAGGGCCTTGCGTGACGACGCTGATCGCCGCATGGCCACCGTCATCAAGGAGTTTGGCCTGCATAACAACGTGACCGCGCTCCAGAAATCGATCGACGTGGCCATGCAGCTGTTGCAGACCAGTGTCATCGATGCAAAAAAAGCCAAGCTGACTGACACCGGCGAAGCCATCGTCAAGGATGCGGTGACGGCACAGGTGGAGTACTTGCGCGCTGGTGCCCAATTGGCCCTGCGCCTGCTCTGATCCTCTGATTCAAACCGCTGTCTTCTTTCCGTCACATTGCGTTGTTACCGTCCTGCGAAATATCTTGCAACACCTCGACAGGGACTCCCAACAATGAGTGATGAGCACGAAGACCGCCCTTCCCCCGATTCCGCAGACCAGGCGCCGGTAGACACCAGTCGCCGGCGCTTCCTGGGAGGCGCGGCAGTGCTGGGGGTCGGCGCAACCTTGAGTGCGTGCGGCAATACCAGCGAAGCACCGGGCAAGCCGGTGGCGCGACCGCTCACTCCGCAAGAGCTGGACAAGGCCCTGCACGACCAGGTGAAAACCGTGGTGGTGATCTACGCCGAGAACCGCAGTTTCAACAACCTGTTTGCTGACTTCCCTGGCGTCGAGAAGCCACTGTCCGCCCTCTCTGCGGCCGACGTGCAGCAACGCGACCGTGACGGCAGCCTGCTGACCACCCTGCCGCCCGCCTGGGGCGGTGTGCTGCAAGTCGGCACGCAAAGCGTTGACGGGGTGACCTACCCCAGCGAAGTGCAGTTCCAGGAAAACCTGCCCAACGCGCCTTTCGCCCTCAAGGGCCCGAACGCTGAAGACCTGCCCCTGAGCCTGGTGACCCGCGACTTGTGGCACGTGTTTTATCAGAACCAGATGCAGATCAACGGCGGCAAGAACGACAACTTTGTCGCCTGGGCTGACTCCGGTGGCCTGGTGATGGGGTATTACGCCCAGAGCCGGTACTCCCTGCGGTTGTGGGATGTGGCCAAGGAATTTGTGCTCTGCGATAACTTCTTCCAGGGTGCATTTGGTGGCTCGTTCCTCAACCACCAGTACCTGATCAGCGCCACGGCACCGTTTTATCCGAATGCCGCACAATCGGTGGCCAAGGCCCAGATCGCCACGCTGCAAAGCGATGACCCGACCGACCCGCGTCTCAAGCCCCTGGACAAATCCCCGGCCAGCGCCATGACCGGCCCGCCGCAGTTCGGCCCCAGCGCGCTGACCCCGGACGGCTACGGCGTAAATACCCTGGCCCCGCCTTACTGGCCAACGTGGATTCGCGACCCGGAAAACCCGGACTACTCCAAACCCGACCTGCCCAACGTGCTGGTGCCGCAAACCCACGAGCACATTGGCGACAAGCTGTCGAAAAAGAACGTCGACTGGGCGTGGTACGCCGGGGCATGGCAGGCCACGCTGGATCAGTTCAAGGACTCGGGCGGCATCCCCAAGATCCCGAACTTCCAGTACCACCACCAGCCGTTCAACTACTTCAAGAAACAGGGGCCGGAAAACCGCGCCGAGCGGGACAAGCGCCTGCGCGACGGCGGTTTGGGCGATGAGTCGAGCACCAACAAGTTCTTCGCCGATGCCCAGGCCGGCAAGCTGCCTGCCGTGAGCTTCTACAAGCCCCAGGGCAACCTGAACATGCACGCAGGCTACGCCGACGTGGCCTCGGGCGACCGCCATATCGCCCGCGCCCTGAAGGTGCTGCAAGAAAGCCCGCAGTGGAAAAACATGGTGGTGGTGGTGACCGTCGATGAAAACGGCGGCTGGTGGGACCACGTGGCACCGCCAAAAGGCGACCGTTGGGGCCCTGGCACCCGGATTCCGGCGCTGGTGGTGTCGCCATTCGCACGCAAAGGCACTGTGGACCACACGGTTTACGACACGGCGTCGATCCTGCGCCTGATCACCCGTGTGTTCCAGCTGGAGACCCTGGACGGCCTCAAACAGCGTGATGACGCGATGATCGCCCGTGGCCAGAAGCCGATGGGTGATCTGAGCAACGCATTGCAGTTCACCCTGTAGGTTTTCTTATCCAATAGCGACACAGCTGGCGATTTAGCACGCGGTTTTCCTGGTCAACCGCTACTGTGTGCACGTGGGCTTTCACCCCGCGCAGACGGGCTTTCGCTGACAAGGAACAGACAATGTTTAAACCGACCAGGTTGTCCTTCACCCTGGCCGCACTGATGGCCAGTGCGGTCGTACAGGCCGACATCGAAGTACCGCTGGGCAGCACGCAACGTGTGACCCAGCTGTTCGCTTTTCCCAATAACTGCAACGTGATCTGCTTCCGCCCGTGGACGCTGGAGCAGACCGCCGAGCATTATTTGAACCAGAGCCTGCAGCGAGACGGTTACAGCCGGGCCAAAGTCAGTGTGAAGACCCATGATGGGCAGGTGTCGGCCACCTTCAGTGGCGTGCCCGACAACTACGGCCAACCGCTGACCACGCTACTCAACACCGCCGACCTGGCCTACCAGGGCGCAAGCAAGCTCAATACCGACGGCAAGTGGGCCTATAACTGGTACCTGTTCCTGCCGCTGGGCATGGCCCTGGAAAACCGCAAAAGCATCGAGCTGCTGCACTTCCCACCGGATTATTCGCTGACCCAGGCCCAGGACTACCTGGAGTCGGCGACCACCGACCGCTGGGCGACACTGCTGACCGACAATGGCATCCCGGCCACCGAAACACCGGCGTACCAGACCATCATCGATATCGCCCCGATTGCCGCGCCGTCCAACGCCGGCAAGGACCTGGAAAACGTCTACAGCTACTTCGCTGACTACCAGACGCGCATGGTCAAGGAGTTGAGCCTGCAGCCCAACGGCTCATTGCCGATGGTGGCATTCGGCGCGCCGGTGCGCAGCTGGATCAAACAGCAATATGGCCAGACCGTGGGCGTGCTGGGCCTGGCGCAGATCAGCCCGGCGACAGGTAAAACCGTGTCGGTGCTGGGCGCCAACCACCCCAGTTACATCTGGTACGCGGCCGATCCGGCCACCTATGATGGCAACGAACAAAAGGCCGATGAAGCCGGTTTGAAAGTGATGGGCCAGGACCTGAGCGCAGCGTGCTGGCAGGCCGGGATGGGACAGAAACCGGCGAGCGATCCGAATGTATTGCTCAAAGCGTGCATGAATACCTGGCAGGTCACCCGCAAGGAACAGACCTGTGAACTGTTCTACACCTCGGTGCGCAACTTGCCGCCGGAGCAAGCCAACGCCAAATGCGCCACGCCGCCGGTCAAAGCCCAGCTTAAACAGCTGAAAAGCGCCGCTCCCGCCCCTTCCGTCACTGCCCCAGCGCTGTAGGGCGCACAAAAAAAACCAATTTCTACTGTCAGATTTGACAGTAGAAATTGGTTGTAACTTGAGCAAGTCTTGAAGTGCGCCCATTCGCTGCAAGACTGGCAGTCAGACACTCTCCGCAGGTCGATGCAGCCTAAGCCAGGAGAGTCATGAACACTCAAGCCAAGGACAAGGCCAAAAAAGCCAAGAGCAATTACCTTTATCCCTTCAAGCTGTTACTGGGCCTGGGTTACCCCACGACCGAGCATTTTGAAGTGATGCAAATGGCCAATGGCATGCAAACCGGTATCCGAACGCGCGTCGCCTTCGACAGCCGCGTGTGCATCGCCAAGATCTCCGGCTATGCACTGAGCGAACGACGCGTGCACACGTTGCGGTTATCCCCACGCATCCACCTGTACGACTGCTGGTTCACAGGCCTGGTCATGCATTCGTGCAATCCGAACGTGTTCCTCGACTTGCATTACCTGGAGGCCTGGACCGTACGTCATATCCCGGCAGGCGAACAGCTGACCATGGATTACGCCACCACCGAGGACGTGCTGTTCCGGCAATTCGCCTGCCAGTGCGGCGAGCCGAACTGCCGGGGCTGGATCACCGGCAACGCGGAAGCCCCGAACGCCGAAGGCAGGCAATGGTACGAACGTAACCGGCCTTAAGCTTCGCCCAGCGGGCGCAGACGATATTGCGGCGGTAGCTGCTCGAAACCACTGATGGTGGTGTTCAGACTCTTCCAGCGGCCGTCCTTGATGCCATAGATGCAGCCATGGATCGACAGGCTCTGCCCACGGTGCCAGGCGTTTTGCACAATGCTGGTATGCCCGACGTTGGCCACCTGCTGGATCACGTTCAGCTCGCACATCCGGTCGACGCGCTCTTCTTCGGTTGGCAGCTGGGCCAACAGATCACGGTTTTCGTAGTAGAGGTCACGAATGGTGCGCAACCAGCCGTCGATCAGGCCGAACTGACGGTCCTGCATCGAGGCACGTACGCCGCCGCAGCCATAGTGGCCAGTGACCAGGATGTGTTTGACCTTGAGCACGTCCACCGCGTACTGGATGACCGACAGGCAGTTGAGGTCGGTGTGCAGCACCACGTTGGCCACGTTGCGGTGCACGAACAGATCACCCGGCAGCATGCCGACGATCTCGTTGGCCGGTACCCGGGCGTCGGAGCAGCCGATCCACAGGTATTCCGGGGTTTGCTGGCGGGCAAGCTTGGCGAAGAATTCGGGATCTTCCTGTTTGATCGCGTCCGCCCAGCGTTCGTTGTTATCAAGCAGGTCTTGTAGTTCGTTCATCAGGGAAAGCCTCAGGAATGATGCGCAGTTTTGTGACTGACAACCCCACGTCCAGGTCACGCCCTGCCGGTGAATAACAAGCGTGAATCCGCTTGAATCTTTGGGGCGTGCAGCCTGTCCACACACTATAAGCCCCACAGTATGAGGATTGGCCATGACTGAATCACGACGTCCCTACGGTGCAACGCAGCCGGAACCCATCGATGACAATGAAGACCGCATGGGTTCGATGCGCGAACTGGACTTTGACGAAGAGGAACCCACGGCGGAGATCGGCGATGAGATCCCGCGGCGTGAACGTGAACACCGGATGCCCGACGAACGGGTGCGTGAGGCCGGGCTTACCGGCGCATCCACAGAGGATCACGAGCCGACGGACGATGACATGAGCCCGGAAACGCTGATCCATGAAGACGGTGCACGGGATGCCCGCGAGCTGGGCGAGGGTGACCAGGCGGATTGGGATTTGAGCATCGTGGGTGAAGATGAGATTGGCGGCGGGAATGGGTTGGATGAGGCGGAATTGGCTGATGTCGACCCGATAGACGGTAAGCCCTGACACGCCTTCATACCGACTATCCACCACGACCTGTAGGAGCCGGCTTGCCGGCGATGGCGATCTTGAGGGCGCTATCGCCGGCAAGCCGGGCTCCTACAGGGGTGTGTTGGTTAGTCGACCAGGGTGCAGGCCATGACGACGGCGTCTTCGCGGCCACCCACGGCGGGGTAGTAATCCCGGCGGCGGCCGATTTCGTTGAAGCCGTAGCGCTCGTACAGGCGGAAGGCGCCGGTGTTGCTGTCGCGCACTTCCAGGAAGCACTCCCGGGCACTGGCGGCGTAGGCGCGGGACATCAGGTGCTCCAGCAACGCCAGGCCAAGGCCACGGCCCTGGTTTTCGGGTTTGACGGTGATGTTCAGCAGATGCGCTTCATCGAGGATGATCTGCACTACGCCGTGGCCCACCTGCTGCTCGCCTTCGAACATCAGCCAGATCTGGTACTTGCCCAGCCCATCGAGAAAGATTCCGCGGGTCCAGGGGTGGCTGAACGCCGCGTATTCGATTTTCAGCACGGCGTCGAGGTCAGCCTCGGTCATCGGGCGGAAGGATAAAGCCTCACTCATCAGTTGTTTTCCAGCGCGCCATCAGCCGGCGCATGGCTTGCCAGACATCAGCCTTACGCTGTGGCTCTTCCATTAATAGTTCCAGGCCCGGCAGGGCCCATACCGAGCCCAGGCCTTCGACCTGCAGCTCGCGGTACCACGCTTCGGCATTGGCCTCGCCGGCGAAGCGTACGGCAGGCAGGCCGATCAGCCACAGGCACACGCAGGGTTCGTCTTCCAGGCGTGCCGACACAAAACCTTGCACAAAATCCCGTGCGGCTTCGGGGCCCTGGTCCATGTTGCCACGTACCAGGAGCGGCCAGCGCACCGGGTCGCCGACGATTTGCGGGCTGTCGGGCAGGCCGGCGGCGCGCAGCATGTCCTTGAGCAGCATGTAGGCCGGGTCGCGGGTCTGGAAGCGTTCGCCGGTGGGCAGTTCCACCAGCAGCAGGCAGCGCCCGGCGCGCAGCAATTGCAGGGCAAAACGCGGCGGTGGCACGACCGGGGCCTTGACCACTGGGGCAGCCTCCTCGGCTACCACGGGCGCCTTGGCCGCCGTCGAAGGGCGTGGCACTTCGATCTTGGCGCGTTCCACCACCGGACGTACGGGCGCAGGCGGCTTGGTCACAGCGACCGGCGCCGCTGCCTCCTCTCCCGACGCCTCGAATGCGTCATAGGGCTCAAGCGCTTCCAGCAGCTCGGGCCGCGACGGCGCGGCAAACGGCAGTTCGGTGCGGGGCAGCCAGTTGACCACCTGCATGGCGGTCAAGTAAGCGCGACGTCGGGACTCGATAAGCACAGCTCGGCCACTTGTGGATAACTAAAGAGCGGGGATTCTACCGCTGTTCGGCAACAATCGCCCACTGCGCACTGACCGGCTGTGGATAAATCCCCCGCCCGATGCAGTACAATCGCGACTTTTCATCGCCAACCAGCGGCCTTTCCCATGATCGAACCCAAGCGCGTCCTGCGCGCCCTCGCCGAACACTGGGCCTTACTTGAGCCACTGTGCGAACACTTCGACCAAGGCACCTTGAGCCTGGGCGAGCTGCGCGCACAATTGGCCGCCCAACAACTGGACAGCACGCCTCAGGACATTACCAGCCTGTTGGACGTGTGGATTCGCCTGGATATCCTGGTGCCTGTCGCCAAGAGCCCGAACCGTTTCGAGCTCAACGCGCAGATCCACGATTTCCTGGCCTATCTTCGCAAGGAGCACCGGCTTGGCCTGTGCCTGGAAATCGAAGCCTACCTGCGCCACCTTGAGCGCCTGGCGGGTTATATCCAGGACGCCTTCGACATCCGTGATGGCCACGACCTCGCCCGCCAGCTGCGCTTGCTCGACATGCGCGTGCGGGACGTGCTGAAAAAACTCGCCAACGACGAACAGGCCCTCGCTGCCGTGGCCGACCGCGCCAAGACCAGCGACCGGCAGATCCCGTTGCGCCAGCGTTACGCCGAGGTCCTGGCGACCTGGGACGAATACGTCGAACCGATGATCCAACTGGTAAACGCCGACGGCGCCTTCGAGCAAGGCGTGCGCAAGGTGGAAAACGTGTTGCTGCGCCTGCTCACCGAGCAACAGCGCCTGGGCCACCTGGTGGACGACGACATGTTGCTGCGCACCCACGCGCGCATCCTCGAAATGCAGACCAGCGCCCAGCTGACCTTGCGCCATGCGCGGGAACTGCTGCTGCCCCTGCGTGAAGAAGCACGCCGGCACAACGCCGTGACCCGTGGCGCGGCGCTGGCCCTGTCGGCGATCCGCCGCAAAGGCCTGGACGCGGTGCCGCAAGCGGCGATGCCGATGTTCACCCGGCCGCAAAGCACCTTCCTCGGCAGCGCGAGCCAGGTGGAAGCTTATGTATACGCACTGGCGAACTTCGAACCGAAACCGGCAAAGTTTCCAAAAGCGCACAAGTCCTACAAAGGCGACGCCCAGCGTGCACCGCGCACGGTCAAGGAAATGCTCGAGCGCTGCGAAGACGCGCTGCCGATGCCGGACCTGATGACCTGGCTGCTGGAGCAGGAACCGAACGGCGCCACCGACGAATTGCTGTACTGGTTCTCACGGCTGTCCCGCGAAAAACGCTTCAAGCGTGAACGCCTGGAACGCCGCGATTACCACACACACGAGCACCAGGTCAGCCTGCGCTCCTTCGCCCTGCTCCCGGCCGCTGTTGAAGCGACCGAGAATTCCGCGAGCACACCTCATGCATCTTGATCTTTCCGAACTGTCCCAGCTGGCGCCGATCTTTCGCGAGCTGTTCAAGGGTTATCACGTCAGCCGCCGCGACCCGGAGCTGTACGCGCAATTGTCGAATTTCCAGGACCAGTACCGCACGCTGTTCAAGGCCCTGGGCTTTGAACTGGTGTGCGACACCCGTGGTTTCTACTACTTCGTGCCGGACACCGCCGTGGCCGCCGCGCAGGTGAACAAGACCGCGCAACGCCTGGCGCTGTTCACCTTCATCATCGTCGAGCACCTGGCCGACCAGGGCCGCGACCCGATTGCCGTGCTCGACGGTGGCAGCCTGGGCCGCGATGAGCTGCCGTCGTTGCTGGAGAAGTACCGCGACCTGTTTATCCAGGCCGAGGTGCAGACCCAGGAAGAACTCGAAGAAAAGATCATGCGCCGCATGACCCAACTCGGGTTTGCCAGCGAAGACAACGGCGTGTACCGCTTCCTGCCGCCAATGCACCGTTTCCTCGACGTGTGCCTCTCGGTGCAGCAGGACCGCGACCTGGCGGCCAGCGTGCACAGCGTGTTGCCGTTGCCGGCACCGGTGATCATCGATGAAGACAGCGATGAGAAATTGCTGAAAACCGATGACCCGCTGGACTTGAGCGACTTTGCCGATGAAAGCGAAGAAGACGCCCTGGCCCGTGCCATTGCCGAAGAACAGGAGACCGACGCATGAGTAAGGAACGCTACGGCATCCGCCGCTTCGCCCTATTGAATACCGCCGGCTACAGCCTGGGCCTGTTCCCGCTGGAAGAGCCGCTGTCGGTGTATGGCGCGAACAACCTGGGTAAGTCCGCGTCGATCAACGCGTTGCAGTTCCCGATTTTGGCGCGCATGTCGGACATGAGTTTCGGCAAGTACACCCTGGAACAATCGCGCCGGTTCTACTTTGCCAGCGACACCAGCTACATCCTCGTGGAAGTGTCCCTGCCCCACGGCCCGCATGTGATCGGCGTGGTCGGTCGCGGCCCGGGTGGCGGTTTCGGTCACCAGTTCTTTGCCTATGCCGGCAAGCTGGATTTGGCGCACTACCAGAAGAACGACACTTGCCTGCGCCAGAAGGAGCTGTTCACCAACCTTGAGCGCGAAGGCCTGAAAGCTTACGAACTCAAGCCTGATGAACTGCGCCGTTTGCTGGTGGGCGGCCACACGTCGATCCCGCTGGACCTGACGTTGATTCCGCTGCGCTCCACCAGCGAGCAGAGCCTGAAGACCTTCCGCGCACTGTTTATCAACCTGCTGCACATGCGCGAAATCACCGCGGCCAAGCTCAAGCAACTGTTCCTCGATGCGTTCGAACACAGCCTGCGCTCCGGCAGCGTGGACTACATCGCCGCGTGCGAAGAAGCCTTCCGTGATGTACGACGCATGGAGCAGGACTACAACTCGCTGGTAGCCGCTGGCCCGCTGGTGGAAGCCCTGTCCAATGGCGTGAAACAGCGCGATGTCCTGCGCGGCAAACTGCATCGCCTGTCGCCGCTGCTGGATTCGCTGCTGGGCACCTGGTCGGACTACGCCAGTGCACGCAAGGAAGAACTGACCATTCAGGCCGAGCACTACCGCAACGAGCAGGACGCGCTGCAGAACGATCAGCGTGGCGGCACCCAGGAGCTGATGCGCCTGGAGCGTGAGATCAGCGGGATTCAGCGTTGGCTGGGTGAGCTGTCGGTGCTCAAACATCGCTTTGCGCTGGTCGATGACGTGAAGGTGCTGGAGCAGCAGTTGCTGGCGGCCAAGGATGCTCACGATGAACTGGCGGGTGCCCTGGCGCAGTCGCGGCAGTTCAGCGCCGAGGACCTGGACGAACGCTTGCGCGACCTGGAGAAGCGCCTGAAGTCGGTCAAGCAGCAGCTCGACCACGCGGACAACAACAGCTACGCCAAGCTGCGCGAAGAATTCTCGCAGCAGGACGTCGAGCGTCTGATGCGCCTGTTCAACAGTTCGTTGTTCAGCCTGCCGCTGGGCGAGCATGGCATCACGCTGGACGAGGACGGCCAGTGGGTCAAATCCCTGGAACAGATCCTCGATGGCTTCAAGGGTGAGCGCTTTGAAGTGCCGGGGCTGTCCATCGACATCTCCCACATCGAACCACCGGCCTTGCAGGCCCTGGCGGACCGCGCAGCATTGCGCGACCAGAAAGAGCGCCTGGAAAAAGAACTCAAGCAGCTCAAGACCCAGCAGGCCGTAGCCGCTGACCGCGCGGCGAGCAAGACCCAGACCGAAGCGCTGTACCAGCAGGTGCTGGATGCGCAAAAAGCGCTGGAAGACTTCCGCCGTGCACAGACCCTGAGCGCGGAAGAAGGCGAGAAGCTGGAAAACCTGGCGCAGATGGAAGCGGCGCAAGACGAGTTGAAGCGCTCCAGCGATGCGTTTACCGAGCGCGTCCAGCAGCTTTCGGCCAAGCTGCAACTGGTAGGCCGCCAGATCGGCGATATGGAAGCCAAGCAGCGCACCCTGGATGACGCCTTGCGTCGTCGTCAGTTGCTGCCGGCTGACTTGCCGTTTGGCACCCCGTTCATGGACCCGGTCGACGACTCCATGGACAACCTGCTGCCGTTGCTCAATGACTATCAGGACAGCTGGCAAGGTTTGCTGCGCGCTGACGGCCAGATCGAAGCGCTGTATGCCCAGGTCCGCCTCAAGGGCGTGGCCAAGTTCGACAGCGAGGATGACGTTGAGCGGCGCCTGCAACTGCTGATCAACGCCTATGCGCACCGTACCGACGAAGCCCTGACCCTGGGCAAGGCACGCCGGGCGGCGGTGACCGATATCGCGCGCACCCTGCGCAATATCCGCAGCGACTACGACAGCCTTGAGCATCAACTGGCGTTGTTCAACCGCGAGATCAACAAGCGTCAGGTGTCCAACCTGCAGAGCTTCCGCATCGTGCTGGCGCCGAACAAGGAAGCGCTCAAGCACATCGACCAGATCATCCACAGTGCCGGCCAGTATGAAGAAGGCGAAACGCTGTCGGTGTTCGACCTGAGCCAGAGCGCCGAGCAGGACAACAAGAACGAAGAGGCCAAGGAATACCTGGCCCGCCTGGTGGCCGCCAACCATAACCAGTTGGGCCTCAAGGACTTGTTCGAACTGGCGTTCGAGATTACCAAGGTGCACGGGCAGCCGGTGATTCACACCGACATCGACGGTGCGGCATCCAACGGCACCACCATGACCATCAAGGCGCTGACCAACATGTACTTGTTGCTGCACTTGATGGACCGCGACCAGGCCGGGCGCGTGCGCCTGCCTTACTACCTCGATGAGGCAGCGGACATCGACGAGAAGAACCAGGCGGCGTTGCTGGAAACCAGCTTGCAACTGGGCTTTGTGCCGATCCTGGCGAGTGTTAAGCCGCAGGTGTCAGCGCAGGTGGCGATCGACCTGGAAGGCGGTAGCGGGCCGAACGGGATCTATATCGATGAAGCGGATTGGAAGTACATTCGTCGTCATGATGTGGTGAAGGCGACGGTGAATGTGCAGGCGGATGAGCCGGAGTTGGATGAGGTCTGATTTTTTCGGCTGAAATGCAAAAGGCCCCTGGATGAGAATCCAGGGGCCTTTTTTGTTGTCTGTTCGGGCCTCATCGCGGGCAAGCCCGCTCCCACATTTGGAATGCATTGTTTCTGAAAATGCATTCCCCTGTGGGAGCCGGGCTTGCCCGCGAAGGCCGCGCCTCGGTCTACTTGCCGAGCGGAATCTTCGGCGCCCAGGTCAGCCATTCATCTTCAAACTTGTCGAACAGCGGGAAGGTTTGCTGTGGCCGTGCAGCGTTGCCCATGCGTTCACCGTCTGGTGTCGCAAAGGCGATGCCACCGGCCACCAGAGTTTCGAGAGACTCGGTGCGCACCGTCGCGCCTTTGAACAGGCCGAAGTCGAGGCCGAAACCGCTGGTGTTCCAGAAGCGGCTGCCACTGCGTACCAGCGGTGCGTATTTGGGCTCGATCAGGATGTGGATAAGCACACGGTCAGCCGTCTGGCCCAATTCGTAGCCAGTGACTTTGCCGACGGTCACTTCGCGATAGGTCACTGGAACGCCCTCTTTCAGCGAACCACGGCGGGCGGCGCTAAGCGTGAGGCTCAGGCCCTCTTCCTGATGGATGGCTTTCGGCGGTTCATCCAGTGCCACGAAGCTTTTTTGCGGCCCGGCGTTTTTGACGGCGGGCTGCACTTCGATGTATTGGCCGGTGACCAGCGTTTCCAGGTTCGAGGTTTTCATCAGGCCCAGCTCAGGCTTGACCACCCAGAACTGGCTGCCCGTGCGTGCAATGCGATCGGCCACTTGAGTGATGCGCGCGCTGAGCAGGACCGATTGCATGTCGGCACTGAGGTCGACGTTCTCGATCTTGCCCACGTCCAGCCCTTTGAAGCGGATGGGGGTGCCTGGGCGCAGGCCGTCGGCGCGATCGACCTTGATGGTCACTAGCGTGCCGTGTTGATTGGCCGCTTCGCGATCAGCGAACAGACGGAACCGTGGAATGCGCTTCTTCAACGGCACATTCGGCTCTGGGGTTTCGAAAGCGATACCACCGGCCATCAGGCTGGCCAGGGATTCGCTTTTCACCTGAATGCCGCCGGTGAGTCCACCGGTCAGGGTAACGCCGCTGGCGTTCCAGAAACGCGTCGAGCCGTTGACCAGGTTTTCGTATTCCTTCTCGATGTGCACACCGATCACCAGTTGCTTGTTCTTGCGCGAGAACTGGTAGCTCTGTACCGAGCCAACCTTGACCTGCTTGTAGAGGATCGGGCTGCCGACATCCAGCGAGCCGAGGTTGTCGGTAAACAGCACCATGTGCAGGCCTGGGGAGCGCAGGTCCAACGGTGGCGCTTTGGCGCGTGCGACGAATTCGCGCTGGGGCGCGCTGCCTTTGTCGCCGGGGCGGATAGCGATGTAGTTACCTTTGACCAAGGCTTCCAGGCCGGTGATGCCGGCCAGGGAGATCGACGGTTTGACCACCCAGAACTGGGTGTCTTGTACCAGGTAGTCTTCTGCCAATGGATCGAGCGTCAGCTCGGCGTTGGCGCTGGACAGGTCCGGGTCGATCTTCAGGGTTTTCAGGCTACCGACCTGGATGCCTTTGTACATCACCGGTGTGCGCCCGGCTTGCAGGCCTTCGAAGTCCGTCAGTTTGACCTTGACCTTGATGCCCGCTGCGGCAGCGTCGAAGTCTTCATACAGGCGGAACGGCAGGCTCGGGTCGGTGGGTGGGCTGTCCTTGCGGTTTTCCGGTGTGGCGAAGGCGATGCCGCCGGCGACAATACTGGACAGGGATTCGCTGCGCACTTTTACGCCCGAGAGGTTGGCGTCGATGCTGATGCCGCTAGCGTTCCAGAAACGTGTGTGTTTGCGCACCAGGCTGGCGTAGGTCGGCTCGATGTAGACCTTGATCTCGACGGTGCTCTGGTCTTCAGACAGCAGGTAGCTTTTGACTTGGCCAACCTGGATCTGCTTGTAGAACACCGGGCTGCCACGATTTAGGGAGCCTAGGCGATCGGCCTTGATGGTCAGGTGCAAGCCGGGCTTGGCATCGGACAACGGCGGCTCTTCGGAGAGCGCCTTGAACTTGCGCGCGGGCTCGCCATCGCCAGGGCTGGCGGCAATGTAGTTACCTGAGACCAGGGTTTCCAGGCCGGTGATACCGGCGAGGCTGACGCTCGGCTTGACCAGCCAGAAGCGGGTGTTGGTCTTGAGGTATTGCTCGACGTCCTTGTTCATCTCGATGGTGGCAATCACCCCGCGATTATTACCCTCATCGTCCAGGGCCAAGGCCTTGACCTTGCCTACGGGCATGCCTTTGTAGACCACTTCGGTTTTGTTGACCTGGATGCCTTCGCCGCTTTCAAAGCGAACCTGGATTTCGATGCCCTGCTGGTTATAGGCACGCCAGCCCAGCCAGCCGCCGATGATCAACGCAATCAGGGGCAGGACCCAAATGGCCGACCAGTTGGAGGCCGGGCGGGTTTTAGCTTTTGGCAAATCACTCATGGTCGTCGTCCGACTCCGTGTTATCCCAAATCAGTCGGGGATCAAAAGTTACTGCGGCAAGCATCGTCAAGATCACCACACTGGCGAACGCGGCAGCGCCGAGGTTGGCCTCGACACTGGCAAGTCGCCCAAAGTTTACAACCGCCACCAGGATGGCGATCACGAAGATATCCAGCATGGACCAGCGTCCAATGAACTCGATAAAACGGTACATCACAATACGTTGTTGCGCGGACAGCGGTTGATGGCGCTGCACCGAGAACAGTAGCAGACCTATGCCCACCAGCTTGAAGGTCGGCACCAGGATACTGGCAATGAACACCACGGCAGCGATGGGGAACATGCCATGCTGCATCAGCTGGATCACCCCGGCCATGATGGTACTGGGGTCACCCTGGCCGAGCGAGTTGATGGTCATGATGGGTAACAGGTTGGCTGGAATGTACAAGATGGCCGCGGTAATCAGCAGCGCCCAGGTACGGGTGAGACTGTTAGGACGACGGGCATGGATCAACGCACCGCAGCGGGTGCAGATCTGTTCATCGTTATCGGGGTCCTGCTTGTTCAACTCGTGGCATTCGGTACAAATCAGAATGCCTGCATCAATCGCCCGCATGTTCATCCTCTCCTGACAGGGCTTCCCAGATCTGGTGGGGCGACATCACCACCTCAAGCAGCACCTGCACCATCAATAGGCTGACAAAGCAGGCCAGTCCCAGGCCGATCGTGATGGCGGCCATGTCGGCGAGTTTTACGATCGCCACCAGTACGCCCATCAAGTAGACCTCCAACATCCCCCAATCCTTCATGTGATGGTAGATGCGGTACAGCAGCAGCCCATAGCTGCGGCCGATGTTCCAGCGAATGCTGAGCAACACAGCCAACTGGCACAGCAGTTTGAGCAGAGGGATCCCCATACTGCACAGGAACACTACGATGGAGACGCCTTGCATACCTGTATCGAACAAGCCCACGACACCGCTCCATACCGTGTCCTCGGACGTCTGCCCAAGTAAGTTGAGCTGCATAATGGGTAAAAAGTTCGCAGGGATGAACAACAGCAACGCGGCGATCACCAGCGCGAGGCTGCGTTCAACGACGTTGTGACGGTGGGCGTAGAGCTCGTAACCGCATCGCGGGCATTGGGCCTTTTCGCCGAGGGCGAGCGATGGTTTGCGCATCAGCAGATCGCACTCATGGCATGCCACCAGGTCGTCCAGTGGTAAATCCGACACCTCGAGGGCATCAACCGGATCCGGCATAGGTAGGGCTCAGACTCTAAAAAAGGTTAGGTGGCTATTCTAGTGGTCTGGTTCAGAAATAACTGTGCAAATTTGTCGGGGGATGTACGGTGATCTGGTTTTCGACCGCCCAAAACAAAACCCCTGTCTGCGTTAGCAAACAGGGGTTCTGGAATT
>NZ_JACAOY010000040.1 GCF_013385985.1 Pseudomonas sp. B6002
TGAACTGGCCTAATGATTTTGGACACTTCAATCGGGCGCTATGATGGCGCCCAAATCTGAGGTGTTTGGATATGCGTAAATCTTATTCGAGTGAGTTCAAACTCAAGGCAGCCAGCATGGTGCTGGACGAAGGTCAGCCAGTTCCCGAGGTGTGCGCCAGTTTGGATGTCGGCCCCACAGCCTTGCGCCGTTGGGTCGATCAGGTGCGCAAAGAGCGTTTGGGCTCGACGCCGGTAGGCGCCAAGGCGATCACCGCCGATCAGCGGGAGATTCAGAGGCTCAAAGCTTTGCTCAGGGAGAAAGACCTGGACATCGAAATCCTAAAAAAGGCCAGTGCTCTCCTGCTGTTGGACGCCAAAGATCATTCACGCTGATCGATGAGCTGGACGAGCAGTACGGCGTGATCAGGTGTTGCCGGGCGTTCGGCGTCAACCGAAGCAGCTTTTACGCTTGGCGTCAGCGCCAAGGCAGAGCAAATCCTGAGCGGGAGAAGCTCAAGGCCACGCTGGTGAGGCATCACAAGGCATCGCGGGCTTCTGCCGGAGCGAGGACTTTGGCGAAGGAGCTGCAAGAGAAAGGGCATCGCATCGGGCGGTACTTGGCTCGCAGTTTGATGCGCGAAGCTGGGATCGCCAGCCGTCAGCGCCGACGTCACAAGTACAAATCGCCCGGCGTGGAAGCCTTGGTGGCGCCGCACGTGCTCAAGCGTAAGTTTGATGTCACGGCGGTCAATCAAGTGTGGTGTGGCGACGTGACGTACATCAAGGTCGGCAAGCGATGGTTGTATTTCGCTGCGGTTCTGGATTTGTTCGCCCGTCGGATAGTGGGCTGGTCGTTTTCGATGATTTCCGATGCCACGCTGACCTGCGAAGCTTTGCGGATGGCTGTTGAGCTTAGAGGTCATCCTAAAGAGGTACTGTTTCACTCAGACCAAGGTTGTCAGTACACCAGTCATAAGTTCAGGAATGAGCTGCTGGAAAATGGCCTGCGGCAAAGCATGAGCCGGAAAGGCGAATGCTGGGATAACGCCCCGATGGAGCGCTTCTTCGGAAGTTTGAAATCAGAGTGGGTGCCCGAAACGGGCTATGCATCAGAGCATGAGGCCCGAGCCGATGTGCAGCGTTATGTCTCACGCTACAACATCACTAGGCCCCACAGTTACAACGATTACCGGTCGCCGGTCGTCAGGGAGAGACTGGCGGCGTGAACCTTAACTGGTGTCCAAGATTACTTGACCAGTTCAGCTTGCCGGCGATTGCGGTGGCCCGGCCGACTCATTTGGTGGCTGACCTGACGCCATCGCCGGCAAGCCGGCTCCTACAGGTGGCGATGG
>NZ_JACAOY010000041.1:0-13619 GCF_013385985.1 Pseudomonas sp. B6002
ACACCGCCACGCCCTTGGGCATGCCGGTGGAACCCGAGGTGTAGATCACGTAGGCCAGGTTGTCGCCGTCCAGCGCGACGCTTGGTGCGGTGTCGCTGTAGTTGGCCCAGTCTTCGGTGCGATCAATCGCCAGGGCTTCCAGACCTTGGGGAATCGGCAGTTGCTGCAAGGCGCTGGTGTGGGTCAGCAGCAGTTGCGCGCGGCTGTCTTCCATCATGTACAGCAGGCGGTCGCGGGGGTATTCGATGTCCAGCGGTACGTAGACACCACCGGACTTGAGCACCGCCAGGAACGCCACCAGGCTCTCGGCGCTGCGCGGCATGGCGATGGCCACGCGCACTTCCGGGCCGACACCACGGGCGATCAGCGCATGGGCCAGGCGGTTGGCCTGAGAGTCGAGTTCGGCGTAGGTCAGGGTTTGGGCGTCGAACTTGACGGCCACGGCATCGGGGGTTTCGCGGGCGCGGTCGCCGACCAGTTGGTGCACCCAGCGTGTGGCCGGGAAGCCTGAGTCGGTAAGGTCCCACAGCTGCAGGATGTGCTGCTGTTCTTCGGTGTCGAGCAGGTTCAGCTCACTGATGTTTTGCGTTTGATCAGCCACCATCGCCTTTAACAGGTTCTGCCAGTGGCGTGCCATGCGCTCGATAGTGCCGGCGTCGAACAGATCGGTGCTGTAGCCCAGGGACGCCCACAAGCCATCGCGGCTGTCGTGGGTGTCCAGGTCCAGATCGAAGTGCGCGGTGCGCCGCTCCCAGGCCAGGCCTTCGATGTTCAAGTGCGCAAGCGTCTGCTGTGCACCCGCTCCATCGGTCTGGTAGTTGAACATCACCTGGAACAACGGGTTGAGGCTCAGGCTGCGCTCCGGTTGCAGCGCTTCCACCAGCTGTTCGAACGGCAGGTCCTGATGCGACTGGGCCTCCAGGGCGCGCTGTTTAACCTGTTGCAGCAGTTGGCTGACGGTGGTTTGCCCGTCGATATCGGCCTTGAGCACTTGGGTGTTGACGAAAAAACCGATCAGGCGCTCGGTTTCGGCACGGTTGCGGTTGGCAATCGGCACGCCGACGCGGATGTCCTGTTGGCCGCTGTAGCGGTGCAGCAACGTCTGGAACGACGCCAGCAGCAACATGAACATCGTCACGCCCTGGGCTTGGGCCAAAGCCTTGAGACCGCTTGCCAACGTCGCCGGCAACGGCACGTCCAGGCGCGCCCCGCGATGGCTTTGTTGCGCCGGGCGCTGATGATCGAACGGCAGCTCCAGCACCGGTTGCTCGCCACCGAGCAGCTCGCGCCAGTAGCCCAGTTGGCGGGCCTTCTCCCCCGCCTCCATCCACTGACGTTGCCACACGGCGTAGTCGACGTACTGGATCGGCATGTCCGGCAGTGGCAGAGTTTGCCCCTGGCTGAACGCGGCATACAGCTGCACCAACTCATCGACCATCACTTGCATCGACCAGCCATCGGACACGATGTGATGCTGCACCAGCACCAGCACATGGTCGTCTTGCCCCATGCGCAGCAGGCTCACGCGCAGCAGCGGCCCTTCCAGCAGGTTGAACGGTCGTGCAATTTCGGCCTCGACCAGCGCCTGCACATTGCCCTCGTCGGCTTCGTCCAGCCTGATAGGCAACGCGGCCTCGGGCTGGATGACCTGGCGGGCCCCGTCCGACTGCGCCCGCACCACCGTGCGCAGGCTTTCATGACGGGCCACGAGGGCATCGAAACTGCGCTGCAGCGCCGGGATGTCCAGGGCACCCTTGAGGCGCAAGGCACTGGGAATATGGTAGGCACTGCTGTCCGGGTCCAACTGCCAGAGGAACCACTGACGCTCCTGAGCATAGGACAGCGGCAAGGATTGATCGCGATCGACCGCCCGCAGCGCCGGCGCCTGCTCACCTTCGGCCGTGTCCAGCACCTGCAAGGCACCGGCAAAACCGTCCAGGCGCGGCTGTTCAAAGACCAGTTTCAACGGCACTTCACGCGCCAGCACCTGACGCAAGCGCGACACCACCTGCATCGCCAGCAGCGAGTGCCCGCCCATCTCGAAGAAGTGATCGGTCAAGCCCACACGCTCGGCGCCCAGCACGTGCGCCCAGACGGCCGCCACCTGTTGCTCCAACTCGGTCACCGGTTCAACCCACGCCTGTTGCGTCAGGCTGGTATCCGGTTTTGGCAGCGCCTGGCGGTCCAGCTTGCCGTTAGGGTTGAGCGGCATGCGCTCCAGGAAGATCAGGTGCGCCGGCACCATGTAGTCCGGCAATTGCTCGCGCAGCACGGCTTTCAGGGCTTCGGCGTCCTGCTCGGCGGCCACCAAGTAGGCGACCAATTGGTTGTCGGCCGCCAAGACCAGGGTTTCGCGCACACCTTTCTGAGCCAACAACAGCGCTTCGATTTCTCCCAGCTCGATACGGAAACCACGGATTTTCACCTGATGGTCCACCCGGCCGACGTATTCAATCACGCCATCGGCGCGATACCGCGCCAGGTCGCCGGTGCGGTACAGACGGTCGCCGCCGAATGGATCCGGCACGAAGCGCTCGGCCGTCAGCAGCGGCCGGTTCAAGTAGGCACGGGCCAGGCCGCACTGGCTGCCGATATACAACTCACCCACAGCCCCCAGTGGTGCCAGGTTGAGGTCGCGATCCAGCACATACAGCGCACGGCCTGGCAACGAGCGGCCGATTGGGCTGGCCGTGGCGCCGATGGTTTCTTCGCCGCTGGTGCAGTCGAGCACGCTGGAGACCACCGTGGCTTCGGTCGGGCCGTAGGTGTTGAGCAAACGGACATGGCCCAACCCGGCCTTGATCCATTGCGCCGGGCCATCCAGCGGCATGGCTTCGCCGCCGATGTGGATTTGGCGCAACGCCCCATAAGAACGCGGCCCGGCTGCCAGACAATCGAGCAGGAACAGGTTCCAGTAGGCGGTGGGCAAGTCGGCCAGGGTGATGCCCTGGGCAATGATTTCATCGTACAGCCGCGCGCTGTCCCACAGCTCCGGGCCGCGCAGGATGACCGTGGCGCCATGGGTCAGCGCCGGGTACAGCTGCTCGACGAAGCCGTCGAAGTTCAGGGTGGCAAACTGCAGGACGCGGTCGTCCTGGGTCAGGCGTGAGTAACCGGCGGCGATGCTGGAGAACTCGGTGAGCGCCGCATGGTTGATTGCCACGCCCTTGGGCTTGCCGGTGGAACCGGAGGTGTAGATTACATAGGCCAGGTTCTGCGCGGCGACGGCGATGCCTGGGTTGCTGTCGATGTGTTCAGCCAAGCTTGCATCGGCCACCTCCTGCGTCGCCATGCCTTCAGGCAGCGGCATGGCCACATGGGATTGGGTCAACACCAGGCTGACGCCGCTGTCTTCCAACATATGCAGCAGGCGTTCACGCGGGTACTGCGGGTCCAGCGGCACATAGGCGCCACCGGCCTTGAGCACCGCCAGCAGGCTGACGATCATCTGCACAGAACGCTCGACGGCCACGCCCACCAGCACTTCCGGGCCGACGCCCAGGCTGATCAGGCGATGGGCCAAGCGGTTGGCCTGGCGGTTCAGCTCGGCATAGGTGACGGACTGCGCACCCAGGCACAGGGCAATGGCCTGGGGCTGTTGCTGCGCTTGAAGTTCGAACAGGCCGTGCACACCGGCGACCGCTTCAAACGCGGCCGCCCCCTGGTTCCACGCCTGCAAAAGATGCCGTTGTTCATCGTCGAGCAGCAGGCCGAGCTGCGCGACAGGGCTGCTCGCCCGCCCGACCACGGCGCGCAGCAACGCTTGCCAGTGCGCGGCCATGCGCTGCACCGTCGAGCGCTCAAACAGATCGGTCGCATAGGTCAGTGAAGCCCAAATACCTTCGGGTGATTCCTGGGTGTCCAGGCTCAGGTCGAACTGTGCGCTCTGGCTGTCCCACTCCAGGGCCTCCACAGCCAGGCCCGGCAACTGCTGCTCGCCACGGACTCTGCGCCCTTCAGCCTGGTGATTGAACATCACCTGGAACAACGGGTTATGGCTCAGGCTGCGCTCCGGCTGCAGGGCCTCGACCAGTTGTTCGAACGGCAGGTCCTGATGACTCTGGGCTTCGAGGGCACGCTGCTTGACCTGGGCCAGCAGTTGACTGAAGGTCATCTGCCCGTCGATATCAGCCTTGAGCACCTGGGTATTGACGAAAAAGCCGATCAGGCGCTCGGTTTCAGCGCGATTGCGGTTGGCCACCGGCACGCCGACACGGATATCCGACTGCCCGCTGTAGCGGTACAACAACGTCTGGAACGACGCCAGCAACAGCATGAACAGCGTGACCCCTTCGCGCTGGGCCAGTGCCTTGAGCCCTGTGACCAACGCCTGATCCAGGCCCACGTCCAAGCGCGCTCCGCGGTAACTCTGCACGGCCGGGCGCGGGTGATCCAGGGGCAACTCCAATACCGGCTGCTCGCCGCCCAGGCGATCGCACCAGTACCCCAGCTGTCGCTCTTTTTCGCCAGCCTCCATCCAACTGCGTTGCCACAACGCGTAGTCGGGGTATTGAACCGGCAAGTCCGGTAAATGAACGTCCTGGCCACCGCTGTAACCGACATACAGTTGCACCAGCTCATCGACCATCACCTGCATCGACCAGCCATCGGACACGATGTGATGCAGCACCAGCACCAGCACATGTTCCTCTGGCGCCAGCTGCAACAACTTGACCCGCAGCAGCGGGCCTTGCTGCAGGTCAAACGGCTTGGCGACTTCGGCCTGTACCAGCGCCTCAAGCCGGGCGGCATCACCCGGACCTTCGGTGATTTCGAGGTGCAACTGGGGCTTGACCACCTGCACGATCTGGTCGGCGTCCTGATGCAGGTGGGTGCGCAAGCTTTCATGGCGCGCAATCAACGCATCAAAACTGCGTTGCAAGGCCGCCCGGTCAAGGCGCCCCCTCAAACGCAAGGCACGGGGCAAGTGATAGGCCGGGCTTTGCGGCTCCAGTTGCCACAAAAACCACTGCCGCTCCTGGGCATAGGAGAGCCGCAGCGGCTCACCTTCCTGACGCTTGAAAACCGGGGCAATCTCAAACAGGTTGATGCCTTGTTGCTTGAGCATTACCGCCAACGCTTTCTTTTGCTGCGCAGAAAGTGAACCCACCGACTCGATTAATGCTTGCACGCCACGCCCCTCAGGAAATCAATTTATCCAAATCTTCTGCTGATAGACGTTTGAGAGCCTCCAAGGATTTAGCCAATGCATCCTGCACGGGCGAATTATTTGTCTGCTGGCCTGCCACGTAGGCACTGAACTCGGCCAGGGTTGGCGTAGTGAAAATCGACTTGACGTCAAACTCGGCGTGCAACTGCTCGCGCAGGCGCACCACCACTTGGGTGGCCAGCAGGGAATGCCCGCCCAGTTCGAAGAAGTTGTCTTGGCGCCCCACGCGTTCAACGCCGAGCACTTGCGCCCAGATCGCGGCGATCTGCTGCTCCTGCTCGGTCTGCGGTGCTTCGTACGCCCGCGCTTGCAGCGTGGCGTCCACCTTCGGCAAGGCCTTGCGGTCGAGTTTGCCGTTGGGGCTCAGGGGCATTTGTTCCAGCACCATCCACTGGGCCGGCACCATGTAGTCCGGCAGATGCTGGGCCAGGTGGGCGCTCAACACATCGCGCCAATCGTCGCCGGCCTGTTGCAGCGCCAGGTAACCCACCAGGTATTTGCCATCGACTGCCAGTACAGCCGTCTCGCGCACCCACGCGTGTTCCAACAGGCGTGCCTCGATTTCACCCAGCTCAATGCGCAAGCCGCGCAGCTTGACCTGATGGTCGATGCGACCGGCGTATTCGATCACGCCGTTGTCGCGGTAGCGCGCCAGGTCGCCGGTGCGGTACAGGCGCTCGCCGTTTACAAACGGGTGGGCAATAAAACGCTCGGCCGTCAGGGCCGGGCGACGGTGGTAACCCCGGGCCAGCCCTACGCCGCCCAGGTACAGCTCGCCAAGCACGCCAACGGGAACGGGCTCGAAGTTGCTGTCGAGGATGTAGCACCCCAGATTGGCAATCGGTCGGCCAATCGGCACCGCGTCGCGACCTTCATCGACGCAGGTCCAGTGGGTCACGTCGATGGCCGCTTCGGTCGGGCCGTACAGGTTGTAGAGCGCAGCTTGCGGCAGCTTGGCGAAGACTTGGGTCTGCGCATCCACCGGCAAAGCCTCGCCGCTGCACACGATGCGGTGCAGGGTGTGGCAGGTGGAAACCGTCGGGTCTTGCAGGAACGCCTGCAACATCGACGGCACAAAGTGCAGCGTGGTGACCTGCTCGGTGTTGATCAGGCTGACCAGCCTGGCCGGATCGCGGTGATCGCCGGGCGCAGCGACGACCAGGCGTGAGCCGGTCATCAACGGCCAGAAGAATTCCCACACCGACACGTCGAAGCTGAACGGGGTCTTTTGCAGCACGCTGTCGCTGACGTCGAGGGCATACGCTTCCTGCATCCACTGCAAACGGTTGGTCAATGCTGAATGACGGTTGCCCGCGCCTTTCGGCTGGCCGGTGGAGCCGGAGGTGTAGATCACGTAGGCGAGGTTTTCGCCGTCCAACGTCACGTTCGGATTGACTTCGCTGAAACCCTTGAAGGTCGACTCACCCAGCACCAGGCATTCCAGCCCGGTCGGGATTGGCAACTGGTCAAGCAGATGGGCTTGGGTCAGCAGCAGTTTCACGCCGCTGTCGTCGAGCATGTAGGCCAGGCGCTCACGCGGGTATTCCGGGTCCAGCGGCACATAGGCGCCACCAGCCTTGAGCACGGCGAGCAAGCCCACCACCATTTCGACGGAACGCTCCACCGCCAGGCCGACCAGCACATCCGGCCCCACGCCCGCCGCTATCAGGCGATGGGCCAGGCGGTTGGCACGACGGTTCAGTTCGCTGTAGCTCAAGCGCTGCTGGCTAAACACCAAGGCCGGGGCGTCCGGCGTGTTGGCGGCCTGCGCTTCAATCAGTGTGTGCACACACTGCTGCAACGGGTAGTCGCGGGCGGTGGCGTTCCACTCATGAATCAGTTGCTGACGCTCGGCCACCTCCAGCATCGCCAGTTCGCCCAGGCGCGGCTGCCCGTCTTGAAGCATGGCGTGCAGCAGATTGACCAGGTGGCGGGCATAACCCTGCACGGCCTCGGCAGTGAAATGCGCACGGGCAAAACTGAAGTGCACCGATAACGTCTCAGCCACTTCCACCAGCACTGTCAGCGGGAAGCTGGTCTGCTCCAGGGAATGAGGGGTGCCAAAGCGGATGCCGCTGCCGCCGGCCTGCTCCAACGCCTTGGACACCGGGTAGTTTTCGAACACCAGGATAGAGTCGAACAAAGCGTCCCCGCCCTGCCCGGCCCACCGTTGAATGTCGTACAGGCCGGTGTGCTCATGCTCGCGCAGGGCCAGGTTCTGCGCCTGGACCGCTTGCAACCAATCGGCCACCCGGCACTGCTCATCGACCGCGCAGATTACTGGCAAGGTGTTGATGAACAAGCCGATCTGTTGCTCCACGCCCGCCAGCTCGGCCGGGCGCCCCGCTACGGTCGCACCGAACGCGACCACGGGCTGGCCGCTGTGGCGTTGCAGCAAAACCAGCCACGCTGCCTGGATCAGGGTGTTGAGCGTGACCTTGTGGCTGCGGGCGAACGACTCAAGGCGTGCCGTCAACGCGCTGTCGAGCGCCAGTTGATGCTCGCCATGCCCCTGCAACGCCATCGGCTGGGCGCTGCCCAGGCGGGTCGGGGTGTGCAGAACCTTCAGTTGCTCGCGCCAAAAGGTTTCGGTCGCCACGGCATCACGCTGCTGCAACCAGCCGATGTAGTCGCGATAACGCCCGGCCACTTCAGGCACCACCGCCCCTGCGTAACGTTGCAACACCTCGCCGAACAACCGCGAATTGCTCCAGCCGTCCATCAGGATGTGATGATGGGTGTAGATCAGTTCGTGGCGCTGTTCATCGGTCCGCACCAGCACCATGCGCACCAAGGGTGCCTGGGTCAGGTCGAAGCCCTGACGGCGCTGCGTCTGTTGCAGCTCCTGCAGCGCCAGCTCACGTTCCGGCATGGCTTGCCAATCGAGCACTTCCAGCGGCAACCGCGCTTCGCGGTACACCACCTGGCGCGGCCCCTCCATCTGCCCTTCCCAGAAGAACCCGCTGCGCAACACATCATGGGCGCGCACCGTGGCGTCCCAGGCCTGCTGGAAGCGCGCCACGTCCAGGTTGTCGACGCTCACGCGGATCTGGTTGATGTAGTCGCCTGCCGCCTGCTCGTACAACGTATGGAACAACATGCCCTGTTGCATGGGCGACAGGGTGTAGATGTCTTCGATGGCGTCGGCGGCCAGCGGCAGGGATTCCAGCTGCGGCTGGGTCAGGCGCGACAGCGGGAAGTCGGACGCGGTCACACCACGGTTGCCAGGGGTGCAGCAGTGCGCCACCAGCGCATTGAGTTCCTCGGTATAGGCCGCGCCCAGCGCTTCGATCGTCGCCGGGTCGAACATCAGCGGGCTGAAGGTCCAGCCCAGTTGCAACTCGCCGTTGTACACCTGGCCGTTGAGCGTCAACCAGTTACCCAGCGGCGCGTCCGGGCTCTGCTCTGCACCGCGGCTCTCGACGGCGGGTGCGAACAACGCGTCCGGCTGGTCGAAGCTGGTATCGAACTGCCCCAGGTAGTTGAACGTGATGCGCGGCTCCGGCAAGGCGTTGAACGCCTCACGCGTGGCGTCATCCCCCAGGTAACGCAGCGCACCGAAACTCAGGCCTTTGTCCGGCACCGCACGCAGTTGCTCCTTGATCTGCTTGATCGAGCCCGCCAGGGTATCGGTGGGGGTCAGGCGCACGGGGAACAGGCTGGTGAACCAGCCCAGGGTGCGGGTCAGGTCGATGTCATCAAACAGGTCTTCACGGCCATGGCCTTCCATCTGGATCAGGCTGCTGGCATGCCCGGTCCACCGGCAAACGACCCGGGCCAGGGCGGTCAGCAGCAGGTCGTTGATCTGGGTGCGATAGGCCATGGGCGCCTGTTGCAGCAGTTGACGGGTGCGCTCGGCATCCAGTCGGCTAATCACGGTATGGGCCAGATGGCCAGGGCGCGCACCCTGCGGATCACGGCACGGCAGCTCGGTGGGCTCACCCTGCAATTGTTGCAGCCAAAAGCCTTTGGCCGACGTGATTGCTTCGCTGCGGGCATGGGTTTGCAAGCGCTCAGCCCAGGCTTTGAACGACGACGTCTTGGCCGGCAGCGCGTGCTGGCGGTACAGGCTCTGCAGGTCCTCCAGAAACACTCGCCAGGACACGCCGTCCACCACCAGGTGGTGCATGACCAGCAGCAGCCGCTGGGAACCGTCTGCCAACTCGGCCAGCACCGCACGCAGCAACGGCCCCTGCTGCAGATCGAGGCTGCGCTGGGCTTTTTCGCACAGCGCGGTCAGTTCGTCAGCGTCCTGCACCGTGGCCTGCCACAGCACTTGAGTGGTCACCGAGGCATGTTCGGCCTTCCAGCCCTTGGCCTGCTGGCTGAAGCTCAAGCGCAACACATCGTGATGGGCGATCAAGCCTTGCAGGGCAGCGTCCAGGCGGTCACCCTGAATCCGCTCACGCGGCGTCAAGAGCAAGGACTGGTTCCAATGGTGCGGCTGCGCCAACGCCATGTCGAAGAACAGTTGCTGGAACGGCAGCAACAGCGTTTCACCCTGCACCGGGCCCTGGTCGATGACCCGCGCCACCTGCAACTGCGCCACCCGCGCCAGGCTGCGCACCGTCTGGTGCTGGAACAACGCCTTGGCGCTGAAGTGGATACCGGCAGCACGGGCGCGGCTGACCACCTGGATCGAGATGATCGAGTCACCGCCACGTTCAAAGAAGTTGTCGTTCAACCCAACCTGGTCGACGCCCAGCACCTCTGCCCAGATCGCGGCGATTCGTTGTTCAAGCGCGCTTTGCGGCGCTTCGTAAGCCTGCACGGCCGCGGGTTTGGGCAGGGCCTTGCGGTCCAGTTTGCCGTTGGGGCTCAGCGGCATCTGTTCCAACACCATCCACTGGGCCGGCACCATGTAGTCCGGCAGATGCTGGGCTAGGTGGGCGCTCAACACATCGCGCCAGTCGTCGCCAGCCTGTTGCAGCACCAGGTAACCCACCAGGTATTTGCCATCAACTGCCAACACGGCCGTCTCGCGCACCCACTCGTGTTCCAACAGGCGCGCCTCGATTTCACCCAGTTCGATACGCAGGCCACGCAGCTTGACCTGGTGGTCGATGCGCCCGGCGTATTCGATCACACCGTTGTCGCGGTAGCGCGCCAAGTCGCCGGCGCGGTACAGGCGCTCGCCTTTTACAAACGGGTGGGCAATAAAACGCTCGGCCGTCAGGGCCGGGCGACGGTGGTAACCCCGGGCCAGGCCGACACCACCCAGGTACAACTCGCCAAGCACGCCAACGGGCACGGGCTCGAAGTTGCTGTCGAGGATGTAGCAGCCGAGGTTGGCAATCGGTCGGCCAATCGGCACCGCGTCGCGACCTTCATCGACGCAGGTCCAGTGGGTCACGTCGATGGCCGCTTCGGTCGGGCCGTACAGGTTGTAGAGCGCAGCTTGCGGCAACTTGGCGAAGACTTGGGTCTGCGCATCCACCGGCAGGGCCTCGCCGCTGCACACGATGCGCTTCAAGCCTTGGCAACTGGACACGGACGGATCTTGCAGGAATGCCTGCAGCATCGACGGCACAAAGTGCAGCGTGGTGACCTGCTCGGTGTTGATCAGGCTGACCAGCCTGGCCGGATCGCGGTGATCGCCGGGCGCAGCGACGACCAGCCGCGAACCAGTCATCAACGGCCAGAAGAACTCCCACACCGACACGTCAAAGCTGAACGGGGTCTTCTGCAGCACGCTGTCGCTGGCATCCAGCGCATAGGCTTCCTGCATCCACTGCAGGCGGTTGAGCAGCGCCGAATGACGGTTGCCGGCACCTTTGGGCTGGCCGGTGGAGCCGGAGGTGTAGATCACGTAGGCGAGGTTTTCGCCGTCAAGGGCGATCTCAGGATTGGCTTCGCTGAAACCCTCGAAGGTCGACTCACCCGGCACCAGGCACTCCAGCCCGGTCGGGATCGGCAATTGCTCAAGCAGATGAGCCTGGGTCAGCAGTAGCTTCACGCCGCTGTCATCCAGCATGTAGGCCAAGCGCTCACGCGGGTATTCCGGGTCCAGCGGCACATAGGCGCCCCCTGCCTTGAGCACGGCGAGCAAGCCCACCACCATCTCGATGGAACGCTCTACGGCGAGGCCGACCAGCACATCCGGCCCTACCCCCGCCGCTATCAGGCGATGGGCCAGGCGGTTGGCACGACGGTTCAATTCGCTGTAGCTCAAGCGCTGCTGGCCAAACGCCAACGCCGGAGCGTCCGGTGTGTTGGCGGCCTGCGTTTCAATCAGTTGGTGCACGCACTGCTGCAACGGGTAGTCGCGGGCGGTAGCGTTCCACTGGAACACCATCTGCTCACGCTCTTGCGCGCTCACGGCGGTCAGGTCCTGCAGCGCCAGGCCACTGTTGGCAACCGCTGCACGCAGCAGGCTCAGCCAATGGCCGACCATGCGCTCGGCGGTCGTGGCATCAAACAAGTCGGTGGCGTAGGTCAGGGAAGCCCAGATCCCGTCGCCCGTTTCCTGGGTGTCCAGGCTCAGGTCGAACTGGGCACTGCGGGTGTCCCATTCCAGGTTGGCCACTTGCAGGCCCGGTAGCTGGGGCGCGCGCGTGGCAGCCCGAGCCTGGTGGTTGAACATCACCTGGAAGAGCGGGTTGTGGCTCAAGCTGCGCTCCGGCTGCAGGGCTTCGACCAACTGCTCGAATGGCAAGTCCTGGTGGGCTTGGGCCTCCAGCGCGCGACGCTTGGTGTGTTGGAGCAACTGGGCGAACGTCATCTGGCCGTCAAGGTTGGCCTTGAGCACCTGGGTATTGACGAAAAAGCCGATCAGCGACTCGGTCTCTACGCGGTTACGGTTGGCAATCGGCACCCCGACCCGAATGTCATGCTGGCCACTGTAGCGGTACAGAAAGGCCTGGAACGAAGCCAGCAGCAACATGAACAGCGTGACGCCTTCGCGCTGGGCCAGGGCCTTGATTTGCACCACCAGACCAGGCTCCAGGGCAATGTCCCGGCGTGCGCCACGGTAACTCTGCTGGGCCGGCCGGCCGTGGTCCAGCGGCAACTCCAGCACCGGCTGCACCCCACCCAGCAACTCGCGCCAGTAATCCAGTTGTCGCGCTTTTTCGCCGGCTTCCATCCAGCTGCGCTGCCACAGTGCGTAGTCTGCGTATTGGATCGGCAATGGCGCCAACACACAGTCCTGGCCTTGACTGCACGCGGCGTAGAACTGCATCAGCTCCTGCACCATCACGCCCATGGACCAACCGTCAGAGACGATGTGGTGCTGCACCAGCACCAACACATGCTCGTCATGCCCCAGGCTGAACAGATTGACCCGCAGCAATGGCCCCTGTTGCAGGTCGAAAGGGCGAGCGATCTCGGCTTCCACCCGGGCCTTGAGCTGGGCTTCCTCGACCGGGCTTTCCATGATCTGGACAGGCGCAACGTCCAGCACTTCCTGGGAGCGTTGCTCACCGTCCAGGTGCAGCCGGGTACGCAGGCTTTCGTGGCGAGCTACCAGCCGGTCAAAACTGCGCTGCAAGGCCGCCTTGTCCAGGGGCCCGCTCAGGCGCAGTGCCCCGGGTACGTGATAGGCGGCGCTGTGCGGGTCCAGTTGCCAGAGAAACCACTGGCGTTCCTGGGCATAGGACAAGGGCGCGTGCTGGCCCTGTTCACGGATCGAAGCAATGGGCAATTGAGCAAAGCTCATGCCCCGGGTTTGCAAGCGTTGGTAGAACTGCTGGCGTTGTTCCAGAGGCAGGCGAAGAAAGCGCGACACCAGGTCGATGTTAGGGTTGGAAAGCATGGTTCAAATCGCCTCTAGTTCGCTCAAAAAGTCACGAAGATCATCAAAATCTTCCGCGCTGCCGGCACGGAAGGTCGCTGCCGCCTGGACATAGGCGCGCAACGACTCGGTCTGGAACACTTCCACCAACGGCACTTCCAGGCCCAACTCGGCCTGGACCCGCGAGGTGATCTGGATCGCCAGCAGGGAATGGCCGCCCACTTCAAAGAAGTTGTCGTTCAGGCCCACCTGCGGCAGGTGCAGTACGTCGGCCCAGATCGTTGCGATCTGTTGCTCCAACTCGGTTTCGGGGGCCACGTAGTGTTGTTGCAATTGGCTGGCGTCCGGCTCGGGCAGGCCCTTGCGGTCGAGCTTGCCGTTGGGAGTCAGCGGCATTTGCGCCAGGAACATGAAGTGCGCAGGCACCATGTAGTCGGGCAGACGGGTTTTGAGGGCACGACGCAGGCTGTCGCGGAACTCGGTCTCGTTGACCAGCGGGCCATCGGCGGGCACAACGTACGCCACCAATTGTTTGCCGGTCGGGCCCTCCTGGGCCACCACCACCGTTTCACCGACGCTGTCCTGTTCACGCAGGCGCGCTTCGATTTCGCCCAGCTCGATGCGGAAACCACGGATTTTCACCTGGTGGTCGACACGGCCGAGGTAGTCCACCACGCCGTCCGGACGGCCACGGGTCAGGTCGCCGCTGCGGTACAC
>NZ_JACAOY010000041.1:13645-14238 GCF_013385985.1 Pseudomonas sp. B6002
CGGGCCACGCCCTCGCCGCCCAGGTACAGCTCACCGGCTACGCCGATGGGTTGCAGGTTGAGTTGCGCGTCCAGCACATAGCCGCTGCGGTTGCCGAGCAGTGTGCCGATGGGGGCGTAGACGGCGCCGCAAGGGTCTCCTTTGCGGGCTTTCCACAGCAGCGGCGTGACCACGGTTTCAGTCGGCCCGTAGCCGTTGAACAGATACGTCGGTTTGAGTGCACGCCAGGCAAGGTCGTAACTGGCTTGCGCGACCGCATCACCGCCAAAGCAATAAACCCGCACGGCCGGAGGGTTGCCGTCACGTTCGGCATGCTCGGCCAGTTGTTGCAGATAGACCGGCGGGAACACGGCCATGGTCACGTTGTGCCGATGCATCTGTGCGTAGGTGTATTCCGGCAGCCACAGGCTGTCGTCGCGGATCAGCACGCTGGCGCCGTTGATCAGCGGGTGCATCCAACCCTCGTGGGAACCGTCGAACGCGAAGGACATGAAGTGCAGTTCGCAGTCGGCCGGGCTGGTTTCATAGCGTTCGCCGGTGGCGATGATGTGCGCCACCAACGGGCCGTGGGACACCGCCACGCCCTTGGGCAT
>NZ_JACAOY010000042.1:0-38074 GCF_013385985.1 Pseudomonas sp. B6002
AACCATGTGTCCGGTCCGTACACGCTTTTCCAAAGTGACCCGCCGTAAGGGCGGAACCCTAAGTAGCCATCACCTAAATTCCGGATATGACCCCCTTCAAAACCAACACAACCGAGTCAGCCTCCCCAGCCGTACACAAATTGGTAAACCCCATCAACACCCCCTGCCCACCCCCAGCCTCCAGCGTCCACCCCGACAACGCCTGCACCCCCAACCCCATCTCACCCGCCGCACGGGCTACCACCTCATCGGGCACGTCCACCAACAACCGCGCCAGCAAGTTAATCCCGCCCGCCTGCTCATCCACCCGCAGAAACTCCGCGCAATGCGCCTGCAACGCCGCCACCAACCACCCCCGCCGCTGCGCATACAACTGACGCATCTTCTTCAAATGCCGCGTGAAATGCCCCTGCTCCAAAAAATCCGCCGCCGTCAGCTGCAGCAATTGCGCACTGCGCTGCTGCAACACCCGGGCGCTGCGCTCAAAGGGCTCGACCAACGCCACCGGCACCACCAGATACCCAAGGCGCAACCCTGGAAACAGCATCTTGCTGAAGCTGCCCGCATAGATCACCCGATCATCGGCATCCTGACTCTTGAGCGCCGCCAGCGGCTGGCCGCGATAGCGGAACTCACTGTCGTAGTCGTCCTCCACCACCCAACTGCCCTGCTCCCGCGCCCAGCCAAGCAAGGCCTGACGCCGCGCCGGGCTCAGCGCCACGCCCAGGGGACTCTGATGCGCCGGTGTGACAATCGCCAGCCGCGCCTGAAGCTCACGCTGCATACCCTGCTCAACATCCAGCCCGTCTTGATCCACGGGCACCGGCACCAGTTCCACGCCCTTGTGCTGGAGCAACTGCCGCGCATGCAGATACCCCGGGTCTTCGAACCAGCAACGCTGCCCCGCCATCTCCAACGCATCGCACAATAACGCCAAGCCCCCCGAATACCCCGCACACACAAACACCTGGGAAGGCGCGCACTCCACGCCCCGGTACAGCGCCAGGTAGCTGGCGATCGCCACGCGCAGGGCCTGCACGCCACACACATCGCCCATGGCCAGGCTGTCGGCGTCGGTGCGGCGCACTTGCTGGGTGACCAGCCGCGCCCAGAGTTTGCGCGGGAAGGCATCCAGTGCCGGCAGGCCCATTTGCAGGGGGCGCGGGCCGCAGGTGACAGGGGCCGGCACCGGCACGGGTTTTAACGCCAACTGCGCCAGCGATTCGGCAACCACCGTGCCCGCCTGCCCACGGGCTTCAAAAAAACCTTCACTGACCAGCAACTGGTACGCCGTTTCCACCGTGCCCCGCGCCACCTTGAGTTCCTGGGCCAATGCGCGCACCGACGGCACGCGCTCGCCGGGGCGCAGTTGGCCCTGGTCGATGGCCAGGCGAAAACGCCGGTAGATTTCCTGGTACTTGGGCAGTGACGACATCGCAATCGGGCTCGGCGGGAAGACAAGGCGAAGTCTGATCATGTCCCAACCCACTTGTCCAATCATGCCCCTGTCGAGCACCGCACCGCCCGCCGAAAATGGCGCATCCCCTGACGAACACAAGGATCGCATCATGAAACACCGCCTCGATTACGCCCTGGCCGCCCCTGCCGGCTACAAAGCCCTGGGTTCAGTACACAGCTATGTCCACGGCTGCGGCCTGGAAAAAGAACTGATCGACCTGGTGTACCTGCGCGTCTCGCAGCTCAACGGCTGCGCCTACTGCCTGGACTCCCACTCCCGCGACCTGCTCAAGCTGGGCGTGAGCCTGGAAAAAATCATGCTGCTGGCCGCCTGGCGCGAGGGCTTGCCGCTGTACACCCCACGTGAGCAAGCCGCTTTGGCCTGGGCCGAGACGGTCACCCACGTGGCGCAGACCCAGATTCCCGATGCCGACTACGCCGAGGCCACGGCGGTGTTCAGCGAGAAGGAAATCGCCGACCTGACCCTGGCGATTGCCCTGATGAATGCCCTGAACCGCGTCGCCATCAGCTTTCGCAAAGTGCCGGCGGCGATCAAGGCGCACCTGGAGAACCTCGACCATGAATGAGCACGTCGAATTCACCCCCATGGAAACCGAAGCCGACTGCCTCGCCAGCTTTGTCGTGATGCAGCAACTGCGCCCGCACCTCACAGATGCGCCAGCGTTTGCCCGGCAAGTCCAGCGCCAGCGGCAGAACGGCTACCACCTGTTGGCCGCCTGCGAGAACGGCAAGGTGATCGGCCTGATCGGCTACCGGCACACCGAGAACACCCTGTATGGCCGCTTCATCTATGTGGATGACCTGGTAGTAGACGCCGCGCTGCAACGCCGTCGCCTGGGGGAACAGTTGCTCGACCGCGTGCGCGAAGAAACCCGCGCCCTGGGTTATCGCTACCTGGTCCTGGACACCGGTATGCACATGGCCCTGGCCCAACGTTTCTACTTCCGCCAGGGCTTGTTGCCCAAGGGCATGCATTTTTCCCAGGACCTGAGCCAATGACCCGCGCCCTGCTCCTCAGTTTCAGCCCCCACGGCAAGGCCGCGCACACCTTCAAGCTGGCCCGGGCCTTCTTGAAGGACCTGGTGCCGGGTGCTGAGGTCATCGAGCGCGACTACGGCGGCCAGGCGCTGCCACCGCTGACCCGCGAGTACGCCAATGCCTTGACCAGTGCGGGCGGGCTGAGTGGAAACGCCACGGCCTTGTCGGAGCAGTTGATCGTTGAACTGGAGGCCTGCGACCTGCTGATCATTTGCACCCCGGTGCACAATTTCACCGTGCCAGCCGCGCTCAAGGCCTGGATCGACCATGTGGTGCGCATCCAGCGCAGTTTCACGGTCAATGAACAGTTTGAAAAAGTCGGCCTGCTGGACGACCGGCGCACCTTCGTGCTGGTCAGTTCCGGCAATTCGCGCAAGGGCCATGAGCCGGACTTTCTCACCCCCTACATGGCCGCCATCCTCGCCACGGTGGGCATCCGCAGCGTGGAGTTCGTCTACCTGGGCGCCATGGTGCGGGGTGAAGACGCGGTCAAACGGGCCGTCGAGCAGGCCCATCGGCAACTGTCGGAGGCAATCAGCACTGGCCTATAAAATTAATGGCGCTAGAATCGGCGCCATTCTTTGCCCGCCTCCCTGACACGAGCCTCTCCATGAGCTTTGATTTCGACACGATCCACCCTCGCCTCGGCACCGGCAGCACCAAGTGGAACCGTTACCCGCAAGACGTTTTGCCGATGTGGATCGCCGACATGGACATCGCCGCGCCACCCGCCATCCTGCAGGCGTTGCACGCGCGCCTCGACCAGCAAGTGCTGGGCTACAGCGTGGCCGGCCCGGACGTACGCGATGCCATCGTCGCGGACCTGTGGGCCAAGTACGCCTGGCGCGTGTTGCCCGAAGAGCTGTTGTTCCTGCCCGGCGTAGAGCCGGGTTTCAACATGGCCCTGCATGCCTTTGTGCAACCGGGCCAGCCGGTGGTGCTGCAAACCCCCAACTACCGCCCGATCCGCCTGGCGCCCGGCCACTGGAACCTGCCGCGTATCGAAGTGCCGTTCGAGCTGATCGACGGCGAATACCACACCCCGCTGCCCGCAATGCGCGAAGCCCTCAAGGGCGCCGGCGCGCTGCTGCTGAGCAACCCGCACAACCCCATGGGCAAGGTCTTCCCCCGCGAAGAGCTGCAAGCCGTGGCCGATGCGTGCCTGCAAAACGGCGCACTGATCATCAGTGATGAAATCCACGCCGAGCTGTGCTTCGACGGCCGCCGTCACATCCCCACCGCCAGCCTCAGCCCGGAGATCGCCCAGCGCACCATCACCCTGATGTCGGCGAGCAAGGCCTACAACGTGGCCGGCCTGAAGACCTGTTTCGCCGTGGTGCAGAACGCTGAAATTCGCGAGCGCTTCAACAACGCACGCTGCGGCATGGTCGACAGCGTCAGCCCCCTGGGCCTGGAAGCCACCCGCGCCGCCTACAGCCAGTGCGGCGAGTGGCTGGACGCGCTGGTGCAGTACCTGCAAGCCAACCGTGACTACCTGTTGAACGCCGTGCAAACCCGTTTGCCGGGCGTGGTGATGCACGCACCACAAGGCACCTACCTCGCCTGGCTCGATTGCAGCGCCCTGGGCCTGGACGATCCGCAGCAGTTCTTCCTCGAACAGGGCAAGGTCGGCTTGAGCGCCGGTATCGAGTTCGGTGATGACAGCCAGCAGTTCGTGCGCCTGAACTTCGGTTGCCCGCGGTCGATGCTGGAGGAAGGCCTGCAACGCATGGAGCAGGCGCTGCGCCACCGCCAGGCCTAATTCACAACTTTTCGCAACGAGTGCCCAACCCCTGCTGTTACTGTTTTTACCGCTACGTCCCACCGGTAACAGTAGGAGTTCCATGGCATGACGACACAGCCCCTCGATCGTACGTCCGACCCCAAAGCCCTTCCCCGCACGCCGCCCAAGTCCGGCGCAGCGTTCCATGTGCTGCTCAAGAACAGCGCCAACAAGAAGGTCGAGGCCCAGGACAAGACGCCGTCAGGGCTGGATGCCAGCAAGCAGCAAGGCTATGAACTGGCTGCCAAGGACGCCACACCGCCACCGGCCCTCGCCGACTACAAGGCCATCGGCCCACCCGACGAGGTCGGCCCCGGGCTGATCCGTTATGAAACCCAGGACGGCAAAAAAGTCATCGTCAGCGAGCACGACAGCCCGGAACTGTTCAAGCAAGTCAGCGAAGACTTCAAGGCGCTCTCCGGCGTGGTCGCCAGCCAGAATGCCGGGTATCAAAGCCTGGGCGGCGACGCCATGGCCCCGGAAAAACTCGCCGACTATAAATCCCTAGGCCCACCGGATGAAACCGGCCCGGGCGTGATCCGCTACGAGACCCAGGACGGCAGCAAGTTCGTCGTCAGCCAGCGCGACAACCCCGAAGCGTTCCAGAAAGCCAAGAACGACTACGAAAGCTTCATGGGCCTCTCCAGCAGTGAAGACGCCGGCTACAAGCGTGCCAGCGACAACGAAGTGTGGCCGCCCTACGCCGGCACCACCGTCGGCCCTGAAGATGAAGTGGGCCCGGGCCTGATCCGCTTTGAAAGCAACGGCCAGAAAATGGTCGTGGCCCGCGACGACAACCCCAAGCTGTTCGACTACCTGGCGGGCTTGCACGAGGTCTACACCCACCCGGACAAAAAAGCCGTGGTCGAAGGCGAACTCAACAACGGCGCGGTGCTCGCCGATGCCAACACCCCGATTCCAGGGCTGAACGACTACAAGACCTTCAGCTGGAACAACGATCAGAAAGACAGCATCCTCACCTACGAACTGCACGACGGCACCAAGGTGGTGGTGTCGTCCGACGTCAGCCCCGAGCTGTTCAAGAACGTCGCGACCGCCCATGACACGTGGGACAAGATCCACACCAGCGAAGACGCCGGCTACAAGCTGGCCGGGCCGAATGACTTCCTGAAAAACACCGACATCACCTTCGGCTCCCCGGATGAACTGGGTGACGGCCTGATCCGCTATGAAACCAGCGAAGGCAAGGTCATCGTGTCCAAGGAGCTGAGCCCGCAGCTCTACGACGACGTCAAGGCCAAGTGGGACGCCTTCAGCGCCGGCGCGGTGGACGACACCCGCAGCAAGCACAACCTGCCCAAGGCCGGCGACCTCGACGTGCTGAACATGGACACCGGCGTGCACGCCGATGAAAAGGACGACAAGTCGCCGACCCTCAGCGTCAGCGAACTGGCCACCACCCAGTTGATCGACACCTACCGCGCCGGCGTCAAGGACGGCTCGATTCCCAAGGACGATCCTCGAGCCAAGCTGGTCCGCGCCCTGGAAGCCCAGGCCGCCTACCAGAACGGCCATGGCATCACCGGCTACGAAGAAGCGCGGCGCCCGTTCAACACCACCTGGCGTGAGTTCGATGACAAGCAGACCGAGCTGACCTCGGCCGACATGCACGACATCATCGACGGCAAGGCCGTGCAGCAACAGATTGGCGAGCTGTTCAAAGACCCGACCGTGCAGGCCGACTACAAGTCGAAGATGGACGACGCCATCAACAAACTGCCGAACAAGGACGAGATCAAGCAGAAGCTGCTGGACCTCACCGCCAACCCGGACTACGTGCTGTACCTCAAGGACCTGCAAGACCAGGGCAAGACCTCCGAGGCACAAAAGGACCTCAGCGACACCCTCACCTCGTTGTCGCTGTTCGACCCGGAAGCTGCAAGCAAAGCTGCGCAGAACATCCAGGCCGACGGCTTGACCACCGACCTCAATGCGATCCTCTCGGACCCGAGCAAGATCTCCGACGAGAACAAGGAACTGGCAACCAAGGACCTGTTCGGCCTGCTCAAGGGCGTGCTCAAGGGCACGTTGCTCGACCTGCCGCGCCGCTCCCAGGAAACCCTGGAGAAATTCCTCAACGAAGGCCTGGAAGGCAAGGAAAAATCCTCCGCCGTCACCAAGGCCCTGGAAGAACTCGGCGAGGTCTACAAGAACAACGGCGTGATCAGCGAAGCCGACCTCAAGACCGCGCTGAGCAAGCCCTATATCCCGGTGGCTGATCGCGGCATGCTCGGCGAGGTGTTCCACACCCTCAACAGCAAGGGCATTCTCGGCTCCCTGGGCGCGGGCGTGACCATGTTCTCGGCGATTTACCAACTGGTGGGCAAAGGCGGCAAGCTGGGTGAAACCCCGGCCCAGCGCATGACCATCGCCAAGGACTTCCTCAGCTTCGCCGGTGGCTCCAGCCACTTTGTGCGCCTGGGCGACAAGATCGGCGAAACCCTGGGCAAAGGCGGCCTGGTGGACTTCCTTGGGCTGGACAAGACCCTGCCGGAAATCTGGGGCAAGACCGGCCTGCAGGAGCCGAACTTCGAGTTCCGCACCAGCGAGTTGCCCACCGAGGTCAAGAACAAGATCGCTACCGCTCTCGACGCCGTGCCCGACAGCCAATACGACGGCATTTCCAAGCTGTTCGGCGAGGGCGACAAAGCCGTCACCGAGGCCACCGAAGGCCTGGCCACTCACCTGGACGACGGCCTGGCCGCCGCGGGCGCGGCCAAGCTGGGCGCGTCCAAGTCAGCCAAGATTGCCGGTTCGGTGATCAAGGTGCTCGGCCCGGCGACGGACATCGCCGGGGGGTTTGCCGATATCGTGCTGGGCGCCTTGGCGATCAAGAGCGGTGTCGACAGCAAAGACCCATTGGCCCAGGCGGCGGGCGGCCTGCAAGTGGCAGGCGGTGCGTTCGGCGCCTCCGCCGGGGTACTGGGCGCCGCCGCACTGTTTGGCGCAGGCACGGCGGCGGCGTTGACCGGGCCGTTGTTCCTGGTGGGTGTGGTGCTGGCGGTGGTGGGCGGGATCATCGGTTACTTTGTCGACCACAACAAAAAGCAGAAGGCCACCGAGAAGGAAAACGACTGGTACCGCGACCTGGCCGGCGACGGTCTGTTGCAGGACAACTGGGCTGACAAGGTCGAGTACGCCCACTACGAAATCCACCACTACGGCGGCCGCGATACACCGACCGACGACAGTATCTATCGCTTCCAGCAATCGGAATGGGAGCACTTCGACGAAACGCCACAAAAAGGTGGCTCGTCGAGCAATCGGCTGGATGGCGACTTGCACAAGCACTACGAAGACCCGAACACGCCGCCCAAGCAGCTGCCGTCGGACGCCCCGCCGGAGAAACCGCAACCCCATCCACCGGGAGGCAGCGGCGCGAAAATCATCTGACCACCTGACAGACTGATACACCCTAATGTGGGAGCTGGCTTGCCTGCGATGACGGAGTCACTGTCGACATTTTTGTCGGCAGGTACATCGCTATCGCAGGCAAGCCAGCTCCCACATTGGGTTTTGGATATTGGGGTTTACAACTTGGCGATGGAGACTTCAGTCGACTTCACAAAGGCAATCACTTCACTGCCCACCTTCAATTCCAGATCACGCACCGAGCGGGTGGTGATCACCGAGGTCACGATACCGGACGCGGTCTGCACGTCGATCTCAGACACCACTTCCCCCAGCAGGATTTCCTTGATCACGCCCTTGAACTGGTTGCGCACGTTGATCGCTTTGATGGTCATGTCGGCTTTCCTTTTGGCTGTTGGGTCAATCCGCACGAATGCGCAGGCCCTCAAAATGCGCCAACACAGAAGACATTAAAAGGAATATATAACTCTTTATTTATTCCACAACGATATATACGAACTGTTTGCCTGCCAACAGTCGATCAACACTCTGCCCTCTTCCATCACAGTACGCTGAACGTAAAACCCCGCAAATGCGCCTCCGGGCGAGCTGGCACAGAGACTGCATATTCCTATAAAGCATGATGGAACATGCCGATTCAGTTTTCTGAATATAAGAAAAAGCCTTCTCTCAACGCCTTGTTCGCTTATGTAGCCCGGAGCTGTTCCATGACCCTCTTCACCACACGTTTACTCGGCGCGTGCGCCCTCGCCCTGTGCCTTAAACCCCAAGCATTTGCCGCGGAAACCGACCCGGCCCAAGTCAACCTGGATTACGCCTACTACTCGCCGGTGAGCCTGGTGCTCAAGCATTTTGGCTGGCTGGAGCAGGCACTGCCGCAGAGCAAAGTCGGCTGGGTACTGAGCCAGGGCAGCAACCGCTCGCTGGAATACCTGAACAGCGGTGGCGTGGACTTCGCCTCGTCGGCCAGCCTGTCGGCGGTGTTGAGCCGCGCCAATGGCAGCCCGATCAAATCGGTGTACGTCTACAGCCGCGCCGAATGGACCGCGCTCGTGGTGCGCAGGGACTCGCCGTTCAAGAGCGTCACCGACCTCAAGGGCAAGAAAATCGCCGCCACCAAGGGCACCGACCCGTACCTGTTCACCCTGCGCAGCCTGCAAAAAGCCGGGCTGAAAAAAGACGACGTGGAACTGGTGCACCTGCAACACCCGGACGGCCGCACCGCGCTGGAGAAAGGTGACGTGGACGCCTGGGCCGGCCTCGACCCGCACATGGCCGCCAGCGAAATCCAGGCCGGTTCGCGCCTGCTGTACCGCAACAAGGACTTCAACAGCTACGGCGTGGTCAGCGTCACCGAGAAGTACGCCAAGGAGCACCCGCAGACCATCACCAAGGTACTCGGTGCCTATGAAAAAGCTCGCGACTGGGCGGTGAAACACCCGGATGAATTCGCCAAGTTACTCGCCGACGAGTCCGGCCTGCCGCTGGAAGTGGCCAAGCTGCAATTGTCGCGTACCGACCTGAGCACGCCCTTCCTGAGCAGCAAGGATGTGGTGGCGTCCAAGGCGGCTGCACCGATTTTGGTGTCCGAAGAGTTGGTGCGCAAAGGCGTGAATGTGGACCAGGTGATCGACCAGTTGATCGACACCTCGTTCGGCCACTGAGGAACGCACCATGACAGGCAAAACCCAAGCACTGCCCCTTGCCGCGCCGGCAGTGATTAACCGCAGCGCGTGGCCGCGCCGCCTCAAGGGGCTGGTGTTGCCGGTGCTGATCCTACTGGTGCTGGAGGTGGTGGTGCGTGTGGGTTGGCTGCCGTCGTACCAGATGCCTGCGCCCAGCGAGATTGCGGCAACCCTCACCGACCTCGCCGAAGGCGCCTTGTGGAAACACATCAGCGCCAGCCTGTTGCGGGTGCTGCTGGGCTTTGCCATCGGCGCCGGGCTGGCCCTGGTGTTTGCCGCCTGGGTCGGCCTGAGCCGCGAGGCCGAAGCCTACCTGGAACCGACCTTCGCCGGGCTGCGCTCAATTCCGAGCCTGGCCTGGGTGCCTTTGTTGCTGCTGTGGCTGGGCATCGATGAAACCTCGAAGATCGTGCTGATCGCGATTGGCGCGTTTTTCCCGGTGTATCTCAACGGTGTGGCGGCGATCCGCGACATCGACCGCAAGCTGGTGGAGGTCGGGCAGATGTACGCTTTCAGCAGGCGCCGGCTGGTACGGCGAATCCTGTTGCCGGCCGCCCTGCCCGGCCTGTTTACCGGGTTGCGCAGTGGTTTGAGCCTGGCGTGGATGTTCCTGGTGGCTGCCGAGTTGATCGCCGCCACCAAGGGCCTGGGGTATTTGCTCAGTGACGGGCGGGAAACCTCACGGCCAGACATCGTGCTGGCTGCCATCATCGTGTTGGCGGTACTCGGCAAGATCACCGACGGTCTGTTGGCGGCGCTGGAAAAACGCTGCCTGGCGTGGCGCGACACCTTCAATGGTCAAGGAGCAGAGCAATGAGCAGCCAACCGTTGTTGCAGATCCATGTTCAGCGCAAAAGCTTCGCCACCACCACCGTGCTCAAGGATGTGCGCCTGGCCTTGCAACCGCGTGAGGCCGTCAGCCTGCTGGGTCCCAGTGGGTGCGGCAAAAGCACACTGCTGCGGATCGTGGCCGGGTTGGAGCAGGACTATCAAGGTGAGCTACGCAGCCCCGAGGGCGAGGTCGCGTTCGTGTTCCAGGAACCCCGGCTGATGCCTTGGCTCACGGTGGAACAGAACATCGGTTTCAGCGATGACGACCGTTATGACAAAGCCTGGGTCACGCAATTGATCGAAGAAGTCGGCCTCAAGGGCTTCGCCCAGGCCCTGCCCAAGGCGTTGTCCGGCGGCATGGCGCAACGGGTGGCCATCGCGCGCGGCTTGTATTCGCGCCCACAGGTGTTGCTGCTGGATGAGCCGTTCAGTGCGGTGGATGCCTTCACCCGCATGAAGCTGCAGGACTTGCTGCTGCAACTGGCGGCACACCATGCCATCGCGTTGCTGCTGGTGACCCATGATGTGGATGAGGCGCTGTATTTAAGTGATCGGGTATTGGTGATGGACAACCGGCCGAGCAGTATTCGTCAGGAACTCGCGGTGGATTTACCGCACCCGCGTGACCGGCGTGATCCGTTGCTGGCCCAGCTCAAGGCGTTGTCTTTGACCGAGCTGCAACGCGCCCACGTGATCTGACCCGATCCTTGCCGGCGTTGGCGATTTTACTGACGCTGCGCCCTGTAGGAGCCCGGCTTGCCGGCGATGGGGCCCTTGAGGACGCCATCGCCGGCAAGCCGGGCTCCTACAAGGTTGTGTCAGGCCAGGGATTTGCGGGGGGTCAGGGTGACCCAGTAACGGGTGCGTGCGTGCACTTCCAGGCCGAGGGTTGAGGCCAACAGGGTGAGGATGCGATCAGTGTCATCCAGGCGAAAACTGCCGGTGACTCGTAGCGCTTCCAGGCTTGGGTCCCAGCGCAACACGCCCGGACGATAACGCTCCAGCTCGCGCAGAAAGTCACCCAGCGTTTGGTTCTGCGCCGTCAGCACACCGTCACGCCAGCCCAGTTGCGACACGTCAAACGGTGTCCACGCGCCCAGTCCGCTGGCCTTCAGCGACGCTTGCTGGCCCGCCTGCAACGTTGCCATTTGCCCATTCAAGTCGCGCACCTGCACGGAGCCCTTGAGCACCGACACCCGGCAACCCGCAGCCAGTTGCCGCACGCAAATGTCGGCCTCCCTCACCTCCAACTCGCCGTAGCGCGTGCGCAGCGTCATCGCGGCCACACCGGGTACGGTCAGCGCCAGCTCACCGTCTACAAGGGTGATACGGTGCTGCGCGAGGTTCACATCCACCGCCGTCGCGGTATTGAGCTGCAAGCTGCCGCCGTCCGCCAATGGCAGGCGCTTGCGCTCGCCGGTGGCGGTGTGCAGGTCGGCACGCCAGGTCTCGATGGGCAATTGGCGGCTGATCAGCCAGGCCGTCGGCACCAGTGCCGCGAGGCCCAGCGCACGCTTGAGCACGGCGCGTCGCCCAGGCTGCGGGCGGTCGAGGCTGGCCATCGCCAGCGCCGGGGGCAAGTCGTTGAAACGCTGGCGCAATGACTGGGCTTTCTGCCAGGTCTGTTCGTGTTGAGGGTGGCTGTCGCGCCATTGCTGCAAGTTGGCGTGATCGCCTTCGGTGGCTGCGCCGGATTCCAGCAGCGCCAGCCATTGCGCAGCGGCGCGGGCGACGTCGCGGCTCACAGGTCCACCAGCAAGCAATGCTCGTAGGCCTGGGCCATGTAGCGTTTTACCGTGCGTTCGGACACCTCCAGCCGCTCGGCAATCTCGCGATAGCCCAAGCCTTCCAGCTGGCTCCACAGAAATGCACGGCGCACCAGCGTCGGCAAGCCGTCGAGCAACTCATCCAGGGCCTGCAGGGTTTCCAGCAACAGCCAGCGTTGTTCCGGCGACGGCACGCACGCTTCAGGCAGGTTCGCCAAAGCGTTCAGGTAAGCCTGCTCGAGACTGCGCCGTTGATGAAAATTCACCAGCAGGCGCTTGCCGACCGTCACGAGATACGCCCGGGGCTCCTGCATCTGCGCGACCGGTTGAGCACTGGCCAGCACCCGCAGGAACGTATCCTGGCTCAGGTCCGCTGCATCCCAGGCGTTACCCAGGCGGCGGCGCAACCAGCTTTCCAGCCAGCTGCGATGGTCGCGGTACAGGCTCGACAGCGTGTGTTCCGGGGCGTGGGTCGAGGCAACAGCATCATTCATGGCAACAGACCTGCGCGGCGCGAGTGAGTCTCAAATGAGATTCATTCTATTTAATAACGCGTCGGCACACCATGCCCTTTTCAACATTGCGTTTATGCAGACACCTCTGCATCAAACACCTGCCCGCGTCCCACCACACGCCCAGGCGCCAGCACGGCACCGGGCGCCAACACCGCATTGGCACCGATGCGGCATTGATCACCGAGCAACGCGCCAAACTTGTCGCAACCCGTACGCTGCAAATGCCCGTCGACACGCACCAGCACTTCCTTGTCTGCGCGCTCATTGCGGTAGTTGGCAACAATGCTTCCGGCTTCCAGGTTGATGCCATGGCCCAGCACCGAATCGCCGACGAAGTTGAAATGCGCCAGCTTGCTGCCACGGAAGACAAAGGAGGTTTTCAGTTCGGCGCCAGGGCCGATGATGCACTGCGCGTCCAGCCAGCAGCCGCCGCGCAGCAACGAACCACTGGCGATAAAACACTCGGCGCCGATGATCAACGGGCCCTTGAGCAAGGCGCCCGGCTCCACGATAGCCGTGCGGTGAACCGCCACGTCGCCGTCGATGTGGTAGTCGTCAGCGGGCAACTCGGCGAGCAGTTGGCGAACGATCGCCGGTGCCTGGGTGACCAGCGCCCAGGGCGCAAGGTCTGCCCACGGCGCCAGCGCAGAGGTGGAAAAATCGGCGATAAAGTCGCTCAGTCGGATCAACGTCGAACCCTCCAGTAGTGAGAGAAGTTCGAAAACCTAGCATTACTGGCCGTCGAGTAATACCGGTTTGCCCAGCTCGCCGATTTTTTCCAGCCGGGCACGCACGATGTTGCGGCTGATATTGAGCAGCCGCCCCGTCTGCAATTGGTTGCCGTGGCAGTAGCGATAAGCCGCGCGAAAGATCGTTTCTTCGATGTGCTCGTACAGGTCCGGGATGTTCTGTTCGAACAACGCATTCAATGCGCTTTCCAGATCCACCGGGCCGCTCAACGCAGGCACTGCATGACTGGCTTCCTCCTGGCGAATGCCCGAAGAACGCATGTCCACCAGGTGCAAATCCGCTGGCTGCACCAACTGGTTACGGCACACCAACAGTGCATGGTGGATCGCGTTTTCCAGCTCACGGATATTGCCCGGCCAACTGTGTTCGAGCATCTTGCGCTCGGCCTCGCTACTCAGGCTCGCGCGGTTGTAACCCAGGCGCTGGCAGTGTTCCTCCAGGAAGAATTCAGCCAGGGGCAGGATGTCGCCCGGGCGTTCGCGCAAGGGTGGCAGGCGGATGGTTGCGACGTGCAAACGGTAGAACAGGTCTTCACGAAAATGCCCGGCCACCACCGCATCGGCCAGGTTGACGTTGGTGGCGGCCACCAGCCGCACATTGATCGGGATCGGTGTGCGCGAGCCCAGGCGCACCACTTCACGCTCCTGCAGCACGCGCAGTAACTTGACCTGCATGTTCAGCGGCAGGTCGCCGATTTCATCGAGAAACAAGGTGCCGCCATTCGCCGCTTCGAACCAACCGGCCTTGTGGGTGGTAGCGCCGGTGAAGGCGCCCTTTTCATGGCCGAACAGCTCACTTTCCACCAGGGTTTCAGCAAAGGCGCCGCAGTTGACCGCCACAAACGGTTCCCGCCCGCGACGGCTCAGGGTGTGGATGTGCCGCGCCACCAATTCCTTGCCGGTGCCGGTCTCGCCGATGATCAAGGTGTTGGCTTCGCTGGGGGCCAGGCGCTCGATGCGCGCCAGCAATTCCTGGGAGCGCGGGTCCTTGAAGACCAGCACAGTGGCACGCACCGACTTAGTCAATTCACGGGCATTGGGATGGGTGATCAGCGACATGGTGCATTCCTGGCAGTAAAAGCGCGTGCTCAATAGTGCATGAACTTCTCTAGACCATTTAATTATAAATTAATATTTATATATTCCCTGATCGAATATACCAACAACCCGACACCCCGCTGCTGCTGGAGCAGCAATCAGCCAGCACTTGCGTGTTTGCTCATCAGCAGCACGGGTGAAGCGCCCCCCTGGCCGAATCGTTGGAACCCTTGCCCCACGCGGGCTAGAGCGATTGTGACAGCGCCTGGCATGCAATCTGCTCTCTCCCTCCCAACACGATTCCACCTGTAGGAGCCGGCTTGCCGGCGATGGCGTCTGTTCAGACGTCGCAAGGCTCAAGAGCCTCATCGCCGGCAAGCCGGCTCCTACAGGGGATCGCTCATTCAGGTAGGGAGAACGCCCATGAAAAACGTTTGGCGCAAGAGCATCGCGGTGCTGTTCGGGGTGCTGGCATTCAGCGCAGTCCACGCGGAACCGACCTCGGTAAAAATCGCCATCGTCGCCTACACCCAAGGTGGCAAACCGGTGTTCGGCGGCATCGCCGGGCGGGTGATCGAGGACGGTTGGCTGGAGGCGCAACTGCGCGAACGCGGGGTGAAGCTCGAATGGATCGCCCTGCCCCACGCCGGCGCCGGCCCGCAGATCAACGAAGGCTTCAGCAACAACAGCCTGGACTTCGCCGTACGCGGTGACTTGCCTTCGGTGATCGCCGGCGCCGGCGGCGTGCCAGGCAAGTTGATCGTGCCCGGTGGTAGCGGCAACAACATTTACCTGGTGGTGCCCGAAGGCTCCAGCGCCAAGACCATCGAAGACCTCAAGGGCAAGCGCCTGGCCCTGCACCGTGGCCGGCCGTGGGAGTTCGCGTTCAGCAACTTCCTGGCGAGCAAAGGTTTGACCCTCGACGACTTCAAGATCGCCAACCTCAACCCACAGGTCGGCGCCGCTGCCGTGTCGGCGGGCAAGGTCGATGCCGCCGTGCTGCTCAGCGAGGCTTATGCCCTGGAAGACAAGGGCGTCGGCAAGATCATCTGGTCGACCAAGCAAGGCAGCAACGACTGGCGCCTGGTCTCCGACCTGTGGGGCACCGAGGCCTTCGTGAAGCAGTACCCGGACATTACCCAGTTGCTCGCCACCGCCTGGGTGAAGGCGGCGTGGTGGATTTCCCAACCGCAGAACCAGGACGCCTATTACCAATTGTCTTCCCGTGCCGGCACCGCCGAAAGCGTGCTGCGCCGCGACGATCAAAACGACCCGGTGGCCTGGAAGGAACGCTGGGCACCGAAAAGCGATGCGCAGCTCAAGGCCCACTACCAGGCGCTCACCGCCTATGCCCTGGCCAACCACCTGATTCGCGACACCTACGACATCGGCCCGTCATTGGCCACCGGCTTTACCAACCAGGCGCTGATCGACCTGAAACTCACCGACTACTGGCCGGCCCTGCGTGGCCAGGTCAGCACTAATCCGTAATAGGGAAATGACTGAATGAAACTGCCGCACTTCTTCGCCTTCGGCCTTAGTGTTCTGAGCCTGTCCATGAGCGCACTCGCTGCTGACGTGTATGCGCCCAAGCCCGACCCACTGCAGGGCGACGGCCGTGTCTCGGCGTTCTACACCTGGGAAAAAGCCATCCCGGCCACCCCCGGTAAACTGCTGCGCAGCGAGCCGCTGGACAAGACCATCAGCCTGGCCAATGCCGCCAGTGCCCAGCGCATTCTCTACACCTCCACCAACGGCATCGATAACAAGACCCCAGTGGTGGTCTCCGGCGCGCTGTTCCTGCCCAAGGGCACGCCGCCCAAAGGTGGCTGGCCGGTGGTGAGCTGGGGCCACGGCACCGTGGGCGTGGCGGACGTGTGCGCACCGTCGTGGCAAGGCCGTTCGTACCGCGATGTGGAATACCTCAACCGCTGGCTGGCCGAAGGCTTTGCGATTGTCGCCACCGACTACCAGGGCCTCGGCGTTCCCGGCGGCCACCCGCTGCTGAACAGCCGCATGGCCGCCTACGGCATTCTCGACGCTGCCAAGGCGGTGGTCGCCGGCGTACCGGGCCTGACGGACAAAGTGCTGATCGTCGGCCAGTCCCAAGGGGGCGCCGGTGCGTTTGCCGCCGCCGCTTACGCGGCCACCTATGCGCCCGACCTGGGCGTGAAAGGCAGCGTCGGCACCGGCGTGATCTACACCCTCGACTACGCGAAGAACCCCAGCGAAGAAGTGCGCAACAAGGTCGACCCGACCCTGGCCTACGGCTTCTACACCTTGCTCGCCGCCCAGCAATACGACCCGAGCATCAACCCGGCTGACTTCTACACCGACAAGGCCCTGCCGATCTTCGAACAGGCCCGCACCAGTTGCCTGTTTGCCCTGGAAGGCGACGTGGAAGGCCTCGGCCTGAGCATTGCCAATACCAAGAAAGACTACAAAGGCAAACAGCTGGCGCCGTGGCTCGCGCAGGTGTCGTACCCCACCCTGAAAACCTCCAAGCCGATCTTCATCGGCACCGGCGCCGAAGACACCACCCCCGCCGCCGCGACCCAGACCAAGCTGATGCAAGACGCCTGCAACGCAGGCTCCGTGGTCGAGGGCCACCTCTACAAAGGCCTGGGCCACAGCGCCACGGTCAATGCCTCGCTCAAGGACTCGATCCCGTTCGCCCACAAGGTCATCAACGACCAGCCGATCACCCCGATCTGCGCCCCGACCGCCCAGTAAGCAGGAGGCTTCATGAGCATCGAATTCTTCACCCGCCTGCCCTTGCACGGCGAAACCCAGTTTTTACCCGGCGACCCGCGTAACCGGGGCGACTGGCATCGCGGCGGCGCCAACAGCACCGGCGCGGTCTCGGGGTTCAGCGTGGGCGACCATTTCACCTACATCGACTACCTGGGCCAGATTGCCAAGGCGGCGGAAATCAATAAATTTGGCGGCGCACTGATGGTCAACGCGCCCACCGGCGAAGAACCCTGGACGGTCTGCTCGCTGCTGGCCCGCGAAACCCGCACCCTGCAATTCGTGACCGCGTTCCAGCCCTACCACTACACCCCGTGGGTGGCGGTGCAGCAGGCCGCGACTTACCAGCGCGCCACCGGCAACCGCCTGGTGTGGAACATCATCAACGGCGGTTCGGACGCGATCCAGCGCCAGGTCGGCGACTACAGCGACCACGATGAACGCTACGAGCGCGCCACCGAATTCATGGACGTGGTCAAGGGCTATTGGCACAACGAAACCTTCCACTACGACGGCAAGTTTTACAAAGCCGACGGCGGTGGCCTGCGCGGGCCGCTGAAAAAAGCCCAACTGCCGCTGATCTGCACCGCGGGCTCTTCGGTGGCGGCACGGGAGTTTGCCGCCAAGCACGCCGACTTCTACCTGATGCGCGCCGAGCACCCGGACGAAATCGCCGCGCTGATCGCCGACCTGCGCCAGCGCGCATTGAAATGGGGGCGCACCGACATTCGCTTCGGCCTGTCGATTGACGTGATCACCCGCGAGACCGAAGAACTGGCGCGCACCGAAGCCAAGCGTTTCTTCGACGAAGGCATCGCCCGTGGCGCGGTCAAGGCCGTGGCAGCCCACGCCGGGCTGCGCACTGCGCGCAAACTCAGCTACGAACATGGCTTTGCCGAAAAGAGCGAAACCCAGGGTTTTGATGACTTCTTCATCCACCCCAACGTGTGGACCGGCTTTGGCTACATCGGCATCCCACCGGGCTGCGCGTTGGTGGGCAGCTATGAAAACGTGGTGGCGCGCATCCGCGAGTACAACAGCATCGGCATTGACCTGTTTTTCCTCGCTGGCTACCCGCACCTCGAAGAAGCCTATCGCCTCGGCGAGCACATCCTGCCGCACTTTCGCAGCGAGCGTGCCGAGCTGAGCCGCAGTGCCGAGCCCCTGCGCGAGCTGCACTCGGCCAACGGCGGAGCCTGATGCCATGACCTTACTGCTGAGCCGCCGAGACTTTCTCGGCTACAGCGCAACCGTCGGCGGCGGCCTGCTGCTGGCCGGTTGCGGCCCGAGTGACGCGCCCACCGCCATCGCCGGCAGCGACCAGCCGCGCTATGGCGGGCGTCTGCGCCTGGGCATTCTCGACGGCAACCAGAGCGGCAACCTGGATGCGCACAAGCCAGTGGGCAGCGGTATCGTTCGCGGCTTTGCGCTGTACAGCAAGCTGTGGGAATGGGACGAGCAGATGCAACCGCGCCTGGCCCTGGCCGAATTCGCCGAGCCGAATGCCGACGCCAGTGCCTGGACCTTGCGCTTGCGTCCGGGCCTGGAGTTCCACAACGGCAAGACCATCGACGCCGACGACCTGATCTTCTCGATTCGCCGCCTCACCGACCCACAACTGGCCTCGCCGTATGCCGCGCTGTTGCACTGGGTCGACCGCGACAACCTGGTGAAGCTCGACAACCGCACCGTGCGCCTGGGCTTTCGCGAGGGGCGCAGCTACATGCCGCTGGCGGAAACCTGGGTCAACTTTGGCGGCATCGTGCCGGTGGATTACCACCCGGTCACCAACCCGGTGGGCGCCGGCCCCTACAAGCTCAAGAGTTTCACCCCGGGACAGCGCTCGCTGTTCACGCGCTTTGAGAACTACTACAAGGACGGCAAGCCCTACGCCGATGAGCTGGAAATCATCGACTTCAAGGACCAGGTCGCCCGCCTCGCCGCCTTGCGCGCCGGGCAGATCGACATGGCCAATGTGATGCCCACCGAGCAACTGCCGATCCTGCAAAAGGACCCGCGCCTTCAGGTGATCAAGTCGGTGACCGGCAATTGGCTGTCCTTCGACATGAACCTGGACAAGCCGCCGTTCAACGACCCACGGGTACGTGAGGCGTTTCGCCTGCTGGCCGACCGCGAAGAGCTGGTACGCCGCGCCCTCAACGGCCAGGGCCGGGTGGCCAACGACTTGTATGCGCCCAGCGACCCGACGTTCAACCACAGCCTCGGCCCGCGCCCCCATGACCCGCAACGCGCCGCGCAATTGCTCAAGGAAGCCGGCCAGGAAAACCTCGAAGTCGAGTTGGTCACCACGCCGGGGCCGGGCTTGAGTTCGGCGCTGGTTTTGGCTGAGCAGGCCAAGCGCATCGGCGTGACCCTCAAGGTCAAGCAAGTGGACCTCGCCACCTTCCAGGGCCCGCTGAAGAACGACTGGACCCTGAGTACCGGCGGCAGCATTGGCGCGCCGTTTTTGGCCAGCGCGATTCATACCGATGCGCCGTTTGCGGTGTCGAACAAGACCCACTTCAACGACCCGCAGTTCAGCGAGCTGTTCCTCGCCGCCATGGCCCAACCCGACCTGGAGAAACGCAAGGCCCTGGTGCATCAGGTGCAGCAGATCCAGTACGAGCGCGGCGGCATGCTGATCTGGGGCTACGCCGACCTGCTCGACAGCGTGTCCACACGCGTCGGCGGCGCCAGTGCCGAGGAGTCGCTGTTCAGCACCTGGCGCTTCGAAAAGCTCTGGCTCAAAGACACCGCCTGATCTCCCACGCTCTGTAGGAGCCCGGCTTGCCGGCGATGGCGTCCTTGAACATTGCGCCGAATTCGAGGGCCTCATCGCCGGCAAGCCGGGCTCCTACAAGGGTTCTGCGTCCTTAATTTTTTAATGGGGCATTTCTGCCATGCACGCTATCGCCTTGCGTTTACCCCTGCTGCTGGCTGCAACCCTGCCGCTGCAGGCCTTTGCCGCCGACACCCAACTGCAAACCGTGACGGTGCAAGCCAGCGCCGCCGAGTCCGATGACGACGCCCTGCCCACCCGCCCGCCGACCTCGGTGTACGGCGGCACCGAGGTTAAGGTGCTCGACACCCCGCGCTCGGTGGTGCAGATCAACGCCGAGCAGTTGGCCAACGGTTCGATCCACAGCGCCGACGACCTGGTCAAATACGCCCCCGGCATTACCCGGGGCGGTGGCCAGAACGCCGGCATCGCCCCGCAGTTCCGCGCCCAGGGCTCGGAGATCTTCCAGGACGGCCAGCGCGGTTACGCCGTGCGCCATCCGGCCAATTTCAACGCCTATGAGGGTGCCGACATCGTCGCCGGGCCGTCCTCGGTGACCTACGGCTCGGTGTCCGGCAGCGGCGGTTATGTGAATTACCTGAGCAAAAAGCCGGACTTCAATGAATTCAAGACCAAACTCAGTGGCGAACTGGGCTCGTGGGTGCCCGACGGCACCTCGCGCAGTTCAAACAAGTTCAGCATCGACAACACCGGCCCGCTGACCGATAACCTCGCCTATCGCGTGAGCATCACCAAGCAGCGCCAGCAGGATTTCTACGACAACGTCGATAACAACTTCGACGCGTTCTACGGCGCCCTCGCCTGGCGCAACGACAACGTGCGCGTGGACTGGAACGCCAGCTACGACAACTACTACGACTACAACATCACCCACGGCTGGAACCGCGCTACCCAGGACCTGGTGGACCACGGCAAGTACTACGCCGGGCGTGCCACGCCGATCATCCAGAACGGCAACACCCTGTGGTCGCCGGTGCTTGCTTCCGGCGCTGCCGATGCGCCAACCCTGGGTTGGGTGCAGCGCCAGCGCAATGCCCAGGGCCAGTACAGCGTGGTCGATGGCAGCTTCCAGACCGCCTCGCCCAACACCCAGGCCAACCCCGGCAGCCTGCGCGGGTGGGTGTATGACCCGACGCTGGCGGGCAATGGCGAGCAGTCGTTGTCGTCACAGACCGGGCAACGCAAAGAGGATGAAAGCAGCTCGCGGCGCTTCACCACACAACTGCGCATCGAGGCCGACCTGTCGCCGACCATCACCCTGGCCAACAGCACGTTTTATGAGCGCTCCAAGGACATCACCGACGCCGTCGGCGCCTTCCAGGTGCAATCCAAAGACACCATTTTCGACAACCGCTTCGAGTTTCGCTCACGCAACGAAACCCAAGTGGGCGGTTGGACCTTGCGCGATGAGAGCAACACCGGCCTGATCTATCGCCGCGAGTTCAACCAGTCGATTGCCGCCAACAACAGCTTCGGCTCGACCATCAACGCCTATGACCTGACCCAGAACCCGTCCGGCAAAAATCCCGGCGACCTGCTCGGCCTCGACGGCAGCAACCCGGCCGGCGGCAACGGCGCGTGGATCGGCCAACCGGGCGTGCCGCAGTATTCCAACTATTACGGCTGGCTCAACCTGCCACCGATGTACGCGGCCGGGCATGGTCTTTACGCGGAATCAGTGGCGCCCTACACCGCCGAAAGCACCTGGACCACCAAGACCCTGTTCAGCCAGCACAACCTCAAGTACGGCGATTACTTCGGCCTGAACATCGGCGCCAGCCGCAGCTGGATCGAGGCCGAGATCCACAACCCCTTCGCCCTGGCCGGTGGCAACCGGCGCCAGGACAGCGACAACTACCGGCTCTTCGCCTTCCAGGTCAGCCCCTATGTGAAACCCACCGACAACACCACGCTGTACTACACCTTCGACCGCTCGCTGGCGGTGAACACCGGGTTCTTTTCCAACGGCCTGGGCTGGGGCAGCGGCAGTGGCGCCAACAGCCTGAACCCGCTGGCGTTCCAGAGCCTGAGCGTGCTGCACGAAGTGGGCGTGAAGGTCGAAGCGGTGCCAAACCAGCTGTTCATGACCCTGGCCGCGTTCAAACAAGCCCGGGACCAGGCGCCCGACAGCAATAACAACATCGCGCGGCTGATGATCAAGGGCGTGGAAGCCACCGTGCGTTATCAGCCGGATGACCACCTGCGCAGCGGCCTCAACCTGTCCAAGCTCAACGCCTACAACGAGTTCACCTCCCAGGCCGGGTTCGCCTCGGCGGGGTTCATCCCCGATAACGGCACGGTGTTCGGCGACAACAACAGCCTCAATCAGCGGCCGTCCGGGCGCTATGACGCGGTGCAGATCCCCGAATACACCGCCAGCGGCTACGTGGACTACCGCTTCGATTCCGGCTTTGGTGCCGAGCTGTCCGGCTGGTGGACCAGCAGTTGGTACTTGAACCTGAGCAAGACCGTGAAGATTCCCAACGAGTACAACCTCGACCTCGCCCTGTACTACCGCCAGCCGCAATGGAGCACCACGTTGCGCGTGCTCAACCTGACCAACGAACTGAACTTCGTCAGCGGGCTGGCCGGCTCCACCAACACCTTTTTGCAACCCATGCCTGGCCGCACCTTACTGGCCCAGGTCGACTATCAATTCTGATCCGCACCAGGAGCGCTCCATGTCCATTGAATTTGTCGGCATGATCTTCCCCCGCCAATGGTCCGAGACCCGTGGCGTTCGCAGCCCGGACTTCGACCTCGACTTCATCCGCCACCACGCCCGCGCCCACGAGCACGCCGGCTTCGACCGCGTGCTCATTGCCAGCGGCCCCGGCAGCGCCGACAGCCTGCAGATCGCCACCTACGCGGCCGCGCACACCGAGCGCCTGGGGTTCATGATCGCCCACCGCCCGGGGCTCACCGCGCCGACCGTGGCCGCCCGCGCCTTCGCCACCCTGGACCACACCACCGGCGGCGGGCGCATTCGCTTGCACGCCATCACCGGCATCACCGCCGAACCCCAGGAAGGCGATTTCCTGCTGGACAAGACCGAACGCTACCAGCGCACCGACGAATACCTGGAGATCGTGCGCCGCACCTGGACCGCCGAGGAACCGTTTGATTTCGAGGGCAAGTACTTCAACATCAAGGGCGCGTTTTCACCGGTCAAGCCGCTGCACCAGCCGCATATCCCGATCTCGTTTGGCGGGTCTTCCGACATTGCCTACCAGATCGCGGTCAAGCATGCGGATTTGTATGCGCTGTGGGGCGAGCCGTTGAGTGGCGTGGCGGAGCAGATTGCCAAGCTCAAGGCCGCCGCGGCGTCGGCCGGGGTTGGCGCGCCACGGGTGAGTTTGTCGGTACGCTTGATTTTGGGCGCGACCGAAGAACTGGCCTGGCAGCGTGCGGAGCAGATCCTCGCGCAGATCAAAGCCAACCCGCAGTTTGCGGCGGGCAGCCCGTGGAGCAAACGCATCAAGGGCACCGGCTCGGAACGCTTGCTGGCAGCGGCAGCCTTGGGTGACCGCCATGACCGCGCGTTGTGGATGCCAACCGCCACGGCCGTGGGCGCGTATGGCGATACCACGGCGCTGGTGGGCACACCTGAAACAGTGGCGCAGGCGTTGTTGGATTACGTCGATTTGGGCGTGACCACGTTTTTGAATCGAGGCTATGACCCGTTGTACGACACCGTGGATTATGGGCGGTGGATCATTCCGGCGGTGCGGGAAGAGGCACGGCGCAGGAAGGCAAGCGTTGCGTAACGGCGTATGACGCCATCGCCGGCAAGCCGGCTCCTACAAAGTGCCGTGTTTACCGGGATGTATCGGTACGCCGCAAAACCTGTAGGAGCCGGCTTGCCGGCGATGGCGCCCATCCAGACACATCAGGCACCAAAACCCCACCCCACACTTTCACCCCCCGCACTAGCCTTACCCGCCTGTATTACCAACAGGAGGACAAGGAATGTCCACGCTTCCCCACGCAAAACATCTACGAACCGGCCGCTATTCCGAAACGGGGCAGATTTACATGCTCACCGCCGTGACCCAGCATCGCGTCCCCGCATTTTCCAACTGGCAGGTGGGTCGATTAGTGGTGCATCAATTCCGACAAGCGCAAAACGACGGGCTTGCAGATTCTCTCGCTTGGGTGGTCATGCCGGATCATTTTCATTGGCTGGTCGAGCTCAAGCAGAGCACTTTGCCAGCACTGATGCTGGCGACCAAATCCCGTAGCGCTCGCGCCATCAATGCGCGCCTGGGGCGAACAGGTCGGTTCTGGCAGAAAGGCTTTCATGACCGAGCCATCAGGCGCGAGGAGGAATTACAGGCCGTAGCGCGCTATATCATCGCCAACCCGTTACGGGCAGGGCTTGTGAAGCGGGTACATGATTACCCGTTGTGGGATGCGATTTGGGTGTGATGTTTTGGGACGCCATCGCCGGCAAGCCGGCTCCTACAGGGTTTGCGATGTACGCATGAATCTCTGTACACACGATCCACTGTAGGAGCCGGCTTGCCGGCGATCACCGCACCGCGGTGCCATCCATCACCCCAACGACGGCGAATGCTCCAGCAACGTGCGCGTATACGCTGCCTGCGGCCGGTCCAGCACCTCATCCACTGCGCCCTGCTCCACCACCCTGCCCGCCTTGAGCACCAGCACCCGGTCGGCAATCGCACGGACCACGCCGAGGTCGTGGGTGACGAACAGCAAGGTCAGCCCTTCGCGCTGCAATTGGCGCAGCAGATCGAGGATCGAGGCTTGCACCGACACATCCAGTGCCGAGGTGATTTCATCGCAGATCAGCAGCTTCGGTTCGCACAGCAGCGCACGGGCGATGGCCACGCGTTGGCGCTCGCCGCCCGACAAACTTCCGGGGTACAGGTCGGCGACCGAGGCCGGCAGCGACACCCGCGTCAGCACCGCTTCGACCCGTTGCCGCGCCGCTGCCCCCTTCACGCAGAAGAAGTGTTCCAGGGGCGCACTCAGCGTCTGGTACACCGTCTGCCGTGGGTTCAACGCCCGGTACGGGTTCTGGAAGATGTACTGGATCGGGTGCCGCTGCCCCGCCTCACGCCGGCGTGCCTGCAAAGGTAACGCCTGCCCCGCGTAACTCAATGCGCCGGTGGCGTTCTCCCCAAGGCCGGCAATGGCCCGGGCCAGACTGGTCTTGCCTGAGCCCGACTCGCCCACCAGCGCCAGGCATTCGCCCGGCTGCACTTGCACGTTGATGTCGAACAGCACTTGGCGGTCGTAAGCGACATTCAACGCGCTGACCGTCAGCAACGAAGCTTGGGTATGCGCCGTGACGCTTGCAATCGGTGTCAGTGCGACCGCCTGCAACGGTCGCTCATGGGGCGTCCAACAGGCCACGGCATGGGCGATGTCCACCGGCAAGGTGGGCTCCGCCCGCGAACACGCCTCGGTAAACCGCTCGCAGCGCGGCCCGAAGCTGCACCCCTGAGGCCGCTGCCCCGGTGCCGGCGCATGCCCGGCAATCGCCTGCAATTCACGCCGGCCCGCCACGTCCGGGATCGCCGCCAGCAACCCTCGGGTGTACGGGTGGGACGGCCGGCTGAACAGCGCCTCCCGCGTCGCCGTTTCGACGATGCGCCCCGCGTACATCACCATCACCCGGTCCACCAGGTCCTTGATCACCGCCAGGTCATGGGACACATACACCGCCGCCACCCCCTGGCGCTTGCACAGGCGGCGCAGGGTGTCGAGGATGTGCGCCTGGGTGGTGACGTCGAGGGCGGTGGTTGGCTCATCCAGTACGATCAGGCGTGGACGCAGCACAAAGGCCAGCGCCAGCATCACACGCTGTTGCTGGCCACCAGACAGCTGGTGGGGAAAACGCCGCAAGAACTCCGGCTCATCCGGCAAGCCGACATCGCGCAACGTCTGCGTGATACGCAGCTGTTGCGCCTCGCGGTCCAACCCCGAGGGGTGCACCGCCAAGGTCTCGCGCAACAGGTGACCGATGCGCAGCGCCGGGTTCAGGGCCGTGGCCGGGTCCTGGGCGACATAGCCGATCAGGCCACCTCGGGCGCGGCGCAGGGCTTCACCGTCAAGGCTCAACAGTGCTTGGCCGCCCACCTGCACCTGGCCGCCGACAATCTGCGCACCGCGCCGCGCATGGGCCAACAATGCGGTGGCCAGGGTGGTCTTGCCCGAGCCGGACTCACCCACCAGCCCGAGGATCTCCCCCGCTTGCAGGCTGAACGAGATGCCCGACACCACGTCCACCTCGCCGGCCAATTCAACCCGCAGGTCACGCACCTGCAACACCGCGCTGTCGATTTCGGTCATGGCATTCATGGCTGTTTAGCTCCCGTCCCTGCGCTGCTGCGGCCGATGCCTTCGGCGAGGATATTGGTGCCGTAGGCAAACACACCGATCAGCACCGCCGGGGCCAGCACCGCCCAGGGTTGTACCAGCAGGCCCGCCTGGTTTTCGTTGATCATCAAGCCCCAATCCGCCGTCGGTGGTGCCACGCCGTAGCCGAGAAAACTCAGGCCCGAAAGCATGCCCACGCCCCACGTCAGCAGGTTGCCGAAGTGCACCAGCAACGGCGTGAGGATGTTCGGCAGAATCTCCTTGAACAGGATGCGCCGACGTGAATACCCCATCATCTGCGCCGCTTCGACAAACTCCTGCCCCGCCACCGCCACCGCGCTGGCCCGTGCCAGGCGGATCACGCCGGGGATGAACGCAATCGACACCGTCAACACGATCAGCCACGGCGCGCGCCCGAGCATCGAGACGATCAGCAACACCAAAATCAGGTCGGGAAACGCCAGGGACACGTCCGCCGACCAGGTGATCCACTGGTCCAGCCGCCGCCGCGACAAGCCGGCGAGCAAACCGAGGGTGGTGCCCACCGCCAGCGCCAGGCTCGCCGCCGCCACCGACATCCACAGCACCGATACGCCACCGCTGAGCAACCGCGACAGCACGTCGTGTCCCAAAAAGTCATACCCCAGCCACGCCGCGCCCGTGGGGGCGCCGTACACCGGGCCGACCATGTCAGTCGGCCCGTGGGGCGCGAGCCAGGGGCCGAGCACTGCCACGGCCACCACCAGCAGCGTGATCAACAGGCCCTTGCGGGTTTGCGACTCGTTCATGCGTCACCTCGGGAACGGCGCCACCACGGCGTGATGCCACGGCGGTTGCGTTGGATCAGGTTCACCCGTCGCGCCGTGCGCAGCTTGGGTGTCAGCAGCACGGTCAACAGGTCGGCCAGCAGGTTGATCAGCACCACGGCCAAGGTGATCACCAGCACAATCGCCTGCACCATCGGCAGGTCGCGCATCTGGATCGCGGCGTTGAGCGCGGTGCCAATGCCGGGGTAGCTGAAGATCACTTCGGCCAGCACCGCGCCGCCAATCAGCGTACGCAAGGTCAATGCGACGCCCTGAATGGCCGGCACCAGCGCATTGGGCAAGGTGTGGCGCCACACGATGCGCCGCTCCGGCACCCCGCGCAGCCGGGCGGCAATCACATAGTCGGACGCCAGCGCCTCGATCATGGCGGCGCGCACCATACGGGTCAGGTACGGCAAGGCGGTGAGGCTCAGGGCCAACACCGGCAGTACCAGAAACCTGAGTTGACGCAGCAGCGACTGGTCCGGGTCGAGGATCGACACAGCCGGCAAAAAATCCATATGGGGCATGGAGAACAGCAGCACCAGACCGATCGCCAGCAGAAACCCCGGCGTGGCCTTGAGAAAGATCAGCAGCGACAGGCCCCAGCGATCCAGCCGGCTGTCGCGCCGCAACGCCAACGCCACGCCCAGCGCCAATGCAGTGGGCACCACCACGGCGATGACGCCCGCCAGCAACACCAGGGTGTAGCCAAACCGGCCCCACAGCAGGTGACTGACCGGCACGTTGGAATCCAGCGACACCCCCAGATCGCCGCGCAAGGCCGCCCCTAGCCAGCGCAGGTATTGCCAGGCAATCGGCTGGTCGAGCCCGAGTTGGTGTTGCAGCGTGAGGATGCTGTCGAGCGGCGCGTCCGGGCCGAGGATCACCCGCGCCGGGTCCGACGGCAGCGCCTGGGTGGCGATAAACACCACCAGGCTGATCACCCAGGCGGTCAGCAGGCCGTAGCCCAGGCGCCCGACAAACCAGGACAGCCACGCAGGTGTGCGTGGGGTGTTGCAGCGCGGCTCAGACATGGTTCAACCACAACTCGTCAAAGCGCCAGGAGGCGAAGGTGGTCTGTTCCGGCGTGAGGCCGCCGACCTTCACCGAAGCCGCGTCCAGCACATCACCGAAGCCCCAGATCAACAGGCCGCCACGCGCGTGCTGGATTTGCTGCGCTTCGTGCACCAGACCTTTGCGCAACGCCAGGTCGGGCTGGGCCAGGGCCTGGCGGTACAGGTCGTCGAAACGCGGGTCATGGAAGTTGCTGCGGTTGTAGATTGCCAGCGGCGCGTCGTTATGCAATGCCGACGCGAGGAAACCACGGGCCGGTGTGGAGCCCGGCGACACTTGCCATTGCTCGCGTTGCGGGCCGTTGAACACGGCGCCGTCGACTTGGCTGACGCGCACTTCGACACCGGCCTTTTTGGCCTGCTGGGCAAACACCAACGCGGCGTTCACGCCCGGCCCCGGCGTGGTGGTCAGTTCCACGCGCAGGTCGGTCTGGCCAGCCTGGCGCAACAACGCACGCGCCTGCTCCAGGTCATACGGGCGCTGGGCAATCGTATGGTTGTAGGTCGGGTCGTGGGGCGAATAGAGGTCGTTGGCGATACGGCCAAAACCGTTCAGGCCTCGGTCCACCAATTCCTGCCGATCAGCCAGCAGGCGGAACGCCTGGCGCACCCGCACATCGTCGAACGGCGGCTTGGCCAGGTTCAGGTTGAAGCCGGTAAACGAGGTGGTCGGCGATACGCTCAATTGCAACCGCGCGTCGGCCTTGAGCAACGCACTGTGCTCGGCCTGCACGCCGCTGGCGACGTCGATCTGCCCGGCGCGCAAGGCGGCGACGCGGGAGACCTGGTCCTTGAATTCGATGATCTCAAGCTCGTCGGCATAGGGCTGGCCGGGCTTGTAGTAGTTCTCGAACCGCGTATACAGCGAGCGCTGGCCGGGTACAAAACGCTTGAGCTTATAGGGGCCGGCGCCCACCGGGTTGGTGATCGGGTCATAGTCGGTGGGCACGATGCCGCCGAAGCTGATCAGGGTTTCATCCAGCGGAAAGAAGCTCTGGCCATGCTTGAAGCGGATTTCGATCGTGCGTTCATCCAGTTTGCGCAAGGCATTGCGGTCGATGGCCCCCACCAGCCCGGCAAACGGCGAGGCCAGCTTGGGGTCGGTGAGGCGCAACAGCGAAAACAGCATGTCGTCGGCACCGATGGTCTTGCCGTGGTGAAACTCCAGGCCCGGCTTGATGCGGATGGTCCAGGCGCTGGCGTCGGCGTTCGGCTCGGCGAATTCGGCCAGGGCCAGGCGCGTGCTGACGTCGGTGTTCCATTCCCAGAACTTGCTGTACAGCGCCCAGCCGCGAATGATCCCGCCGCCCACCGGTTTGTGGGCGTCCAGGTTGCCGGACTGGTCACCGTCGATAATGCCGACACGCAAGCGCCCACCGCTGACAGGTTTGCCGGTAAGGACGGCCGCGCGCTGGGTCGCCGCACCACTGTCACAGCCCCCCAGCAGCAAGCCGCCGCCGATGGCCAGGCTGTTGCCGAGAAACACCCGGCGGGAAAATCCGTCACTCATCACTCAAGCCTCTTCGCGCTGCACGACCGTGTGGGTGACGCCCAGGCGTGGCACGTCAAAACCGTGGTCCAGGTCGAGCAGCGGGAACAACAGGTCGGCCACACGGTGGGCTTCGTCGATCAGCGGGAAGCCCGACAAGATGAACGCCGACGTGCCCTGGGCCTCGTATTCACGAATACGCTCGGCCACTTGCTCGGCGCTGCCCACCAGGTAGGTACCGGCTGCCGGGCCGAGGATATTGAAGCCAAACAGGCTGGGCCCGAGCCACACGTTGGGGTAGATCTCCAGCTCGCGTGCGGTTGGCAAGCGCCCGCTGCGAATAGTGTCGACGTTGCGCTGGGTTTGCGGGTCGTCGCTGTGGAAATCATCGAAGCTCACACCGGGCGGCAGCTGGCGTTCGATGGCGTTGCGCGCAGTCTGCAACGAGGTGCGCTGCAGCAGTTTTTCGGCGTGGGCCCAGGCTTCTTCCTCGGTCTCGCGCACGATGATCTGCAGGCGGGTGCCGAAGGTCAGCTCGCGGCCAATCTTCGCGGCCTCGGCGGCCACCTTGCGGAACTTGTCGCCCAGCTTTGGCGGGGTATTGGCGAAGCTCAGGTACACGTCCAGCAACTGCACCGAATGCTCGACACCTGGCCCCGACGTGCCCGCGCCCCACAGCGGGATACCGGGCTTCTGGTACGGCGGGTGCCAGCCGCCCAAGGGATGGTTGGCCGCACCCGGCGAACGGGGGGCGAGCTTGACGTAGTCGCCGTCATAGCCACGGGTATCGCCGGCATAGAAGCCCTGGAACGCCCGCCAGTATTCGAGGCTGAAGGCGTAGCGTTCGTCATGGGGGTAATGCACGCCCAGTGTCGCCAGGCCCGCGTCATTGCCGTTGACCACGTTGAACAACAGGCGGCCGTTGGAGAACTGGTCGAAGGTCAGCGCCCATTTGGCCAAGACAGCTGGCGACAGCTCCCCCGGGTGTTGGGCCACCAAAAAGCGCAGGCGTTGGGTGGCGTCGATCAACGAAGCGGCCACGGCCAGGCTTTCATTCGGGCTGGAGCCGAGCAAAGAGCCGTAGTAACCCAGGCGATCACTGGCGACGGCCAGTTGCTTGAGGTGGTGGAAATCGGTTTTCCAACGGCCTTCGGGCTCCCACGGATAAGGGCCGTCGGGCGTGGTGAGGTACCAGAGAATTTTTACGGCCATGACAACACATCCTTGAATTAAAAAATCCCCCTGTAGGAGCCGGCTTGCCGGCGATGGCGGCGGCACATCCGACATTGATGTCGCCTGGTACACCGCTATCGCAGGCAAGCCAGCTCCCACAGTTGGACCGAGTGAACCTTAGCTACGACGGTCAATCGCCGGCACCAGGCCCAACGCCGTGGCCTGCTCAAACAACCCGCTCATCTTCCATTGCTGGGTCAACACACCCGGACCATAGGCGCGCGAGCCGCCCAGTGCGTCGGCGAGCAATTGCAGCTGTGCACCCTCCTCCAGCAACAGGATGAATTCCGCCGTGGCGCGCAGCCCTTGCTTGCCCCATACCGTGGAGCCGCCGTTGGCTTCGAGGATGGCCAGGTTGAAGGGGTTTTCGGCGATCTTGTCGAGGATGAAGTCCACCTCTTGCTGGCGGCGGTCGATGTACACCGGCAGTTCACGCGCCAGCTGGTAGCGCTGCACCGGCACGTAATGAAATGGCAGGGTGCGGTGGGTCTGGGCCCAGGCGCCCAGGTACGGCGAATGCACGTGGGACACGGTGGTCACGTCCGGGTGCTGCTGGAACAACTTGGTGTAGCGCCCCAGGCCGCCCTTGCCCTTGCCGAAGATCACGTTGCCGGCAAAGTCGGTGACGGTGGCCTGCAGCGGCTTGCGGTAGTTCCACGGGCCGCCGTAGTTCACCGACACCAGCAGCTCCTGGCCGGGGACGCGCTCGATAAAGCCAACGGTGCCGTTGGCGGTGATGGTGTCTGTTTCGCGGAACACGGTGAAGGCTTCTTCAGCTTCCAGCAGGACCTTGTCGATAAAGGCCTGCAATTCCTGGCTGATGGGTTGTGCGTGGACGATGGCAGTCATGGGGTGTCTCCAGGTTCAGGCGCGGCGCTTGGCCAACAGTTCATGGGCAGCTTGCAGGGGGCGCGGGTCGGCCCAGTCGGCGATGGCAAAATCGCGCTCCAGGAAGCCGTGCAGGTAAAGGAAAGTCTTCTGGGTGTCGAGGAACGCCAGACGCTGGGCCGACAGGTCCGGTGCCAGGGTGGTGTGGAAGTCGCCGCGATAAGCCTCGGCCACACCGGCACTGCCCGCGCGGGTTTCTTCTTCAAGAATCGCGTTGAGGCTGTCGCGGTTGTTCGCGGCCCACTCGGCGGCACTGAGGGTTTGTGCGAGGAAGCGCACCACCAGGTCAAAGTGGTTGTCCAGCAGGCTCTGGTGGACGGTGATCGGACGCGGCGTGCCGTTGTTGATGCGATAACGCGGCTCGGCGATAAGGTCCAGATCGAGGCCCACCACCAGGCCCAACCGGCGCGCCGCGTCAGCGGCCGAAGCGCCCTTGACGTACACCGCGTCCACCTCACCGCGCACCAGGTAATCCAGGCCCGACCACAGGCGCTGCAAACCGCGTTGCGGGTCGGGTGCCTGTTCCTGATCCTGCAACGCCACTTCCACCAGCGTCACGTCATCAAAGCCCAGGCCGGCCAGGCTCAGGGCGCCCTTGTATCCGTGCAGGCTCATGGCCCGGGCAATGCTGCCCGGCCGGCTCTCGCCCCACGCTGGCAGGGCCAGGCGCTTGCCTTTCAAGTCCTCGGGGCGGGTGATGCCGGAGTCCGGGCGCACGAGGATGGTCTGCCATTCTTCGATCCAGGTCAGGCCGATCAGCCGGCTCGGCGCACCGGCCGCACGCGCAGCCAACGCCGGCACATTCCCGCCTTCGCGAAACAGCCCTGGCAGGTCGTGATCGTAGTGATGGCGACCCAACTGGCGGGCCTCCTGCAAGGTGGACACCGGCAGGCCATCGGGGGCGAACTCTTCAGTCAGCCAGCCCAGTTTGTAGGCGATGCCGGACGCGGTCGGCACCGGACAACGGGTAAACCAGATCTGCTCAAGCTCAGGCGTGGGCAGGACAGCGGAAAGGGTCATCGGCAGCTCCATTGAATGGAAAGAGTTGAGTGGAGGGGGTATTGCAGAGGCCGTGCCAAACGGCCAAAACCCCGGTTTACGGGGCTGATGCGCCGTGCTACGCAACGCGATTGCTGACCTGCCAACAGCACTGCTGCTGCGCCAGCAGTCGCCTGGGGGTGTTGCTTCTCCAGCAGCACCCCGTGTGCCTTAGCCCCCCTGCCATGGGGTTTCAGGCGTTGGCGTGGAACTTGCTCAAGCCCCCTCAGACACCGCTCGCCCTTTGTAGGAGCCCGGCTTGCCGGCGATGACATTTTCAAAGACGCCATCGCCGGCAAGCCGGGCTCCTACGGGACGGCGCGAACCAAACCAGAAGGATGAATGCATGACTACGTTTGAACAGGCCCCCATACGCCAACTGCACAGCGAAGCCGAGGCCATCGCCGCCGCCCATGAAATCGCCGTGGAGATCGCTGCCATTGCCGCCGACCACAGGCAAAACGGCCAACTGCCGTGGCGCCAGGCGCAGCTGCTTTCCGAAAGCGGCATCACAGCCATCGGCGTGCCAGAGGCCTTCGGCGGGCTCGGCGCGTCGGTGCAAACCATCGTCGAGACCGTGCGCATCATCTCGGTGGCCGATGGCGGCGTGGGGCAATTGCTGCAGATTCACAACGTGATGCTACGTGGCATCTTCAACGGCTACCCCGACGCCGTGCGTGATCGCCTGGTCAGCGACGTGCTGGCCGGCAAACGCTTCGGCAATGCCCTGGCCGAGGTCGGCGGCAAGAACAAATTCGCGCTCAAGACCCGCGTCGAACGCCGTGACGATGGCGCCCTGGTGCTCAACGGCAGCAAGTTCTACTCCACCGGTTCCTACCTGGCCGAATGGATCTCCCTCACCGCCGCCTCGGAAGATGGTGGCGCGGGCGTGCTGCTCAACCGCAATGCGCCAGGCCTGACCCTGGTGGATGACTGGGAGGCGTTCGGCCAGAAGAACTCGGTGAGCGGCACGGTGAATTTCGACAACATCGTGCTCGATGAAGACTACGTGTCACGGCGCAAAGGCCCGATGAAACGCACCGGGCTGACCTTCCCGCAGATCCTTCACGCGGCCATCGACACCGGCATTGCTGCCGGCGCCCTGTCGGCCGCCGTGGATTACCTCAAGCACAACGCACGACCGTGGGTGGAAAGCGGCGTCGATCACGCCAATGAAGAGCCGCACATCATCAAGCAGATCGGCGAATACGCCGTGGCCCTGCGCGCCGCCGAGTCGCTGTTGCGCGATGCGGCACGGGTGTTTGATGCCCATGAGCTGGACCCGGAGAACAAGCAACTGCAAGACGAACTGATCCTTTCAGTTGCCACCGCCCGCGCCCACTCCGACAGCGCTTCGCTGAAGATCTCCAGCGACATCTTCTCGCTGCTCGGCGCCAGCGCGTCCCTGAGCAAATGGAACCTCGACCGCTTCTGGCGCAACGCCCGGGTGCACACCACCCACGACCCGATCCGCTGGCGCTTGCACCACGTGGGCAACTACTACCTCAACGACGTGGACCCGGGCGAATACACCGCGATCCTCAACGCCAAGGAAACCCAGGGCGCCACCCAAAAATAACCACACGCCCCTGTAGGAGCCCGGCTTGCCGGCGATGGCGTCGGCACATCCACTACAGATGTCGCCTTGTACACCGCCATCGCCGGCAAGCCGGGCTCCTACAACGGGCGAGTGAATTCCTTTTTGCCGATGAGCTTTTCATGATCGAAAGACACCCTCTTCTGCGCAGCCTGGCAATCTACCGGGAAATGCCCTGGCGGTTCAGCCTGGTGGCAGCGCTGTACATCGCCATCAACCTGGGGCTGGTCTGGCAGCAATGGCTGATAGGCCACGCCGTCAACGACGTCAGCGCCGGCCGTGCCGTAGTGCATCACGCCGACGGCAGCCTCGACGCCAGCCTGGGTTGGTACTGGCTGGGCCTGATGCTGGCCGTGGCCCTGGGCCGTGGCGTGCTGCAATACGTCGCCAGCGTGCTGTCGCTGGTGATCAGCCAGGAACTGCTGACACGCCTGCGCGAACGCATCCTGGCCCAGGTGCAAAGCCTGCACCTGGGCTACCACTGGCAGCACGGCATGGGCGAGATGATCACCCGCACCACCCGGGACGCCGACAAGGTGCGCGACGCGCTGATCACCTTCTGGCGGCAGTTGGTCGAAACGCCGCTGGTGGTACTGGCCACCGTGGGCTTGCTGAGTTGGTATGACCCACTGCTGGGCTTGGTGCCGCTGCTGCTGACGGTCACGGGCCTGGGCATTTTTGTGCTGCAAACCGAGCGGCTGGTCGGACTCGACCGTGCCGTCGGCAGCGCTTACGACCGCGTCAATCAGGACCTGAGCGAGGGCATTGGCGGCGTGCGGGTGATCAAATCATTCGCGCTGGAGCAACCGCGTATCCAGGGTTTTGCCGACCAAGTGGCGGTGTTTGCCACGTTGGCGCGGCAGGCCCTGGCCTATTCCAGTTCACGCATCCCGCTGCCCCAGGCGGTGGTCGCGCTGGGGCACGTGTGGATCCTGGTGTACGGCGCGCATCTCGTTGCGGCCGGTCAGTTGGGGATTGGTGAGTTGGTCACCTCCCTGCTGATCGCCACCACGCTGGTATTCCGCATCGAAGGTATCGGCCGGGTGATGCAGACGTTCGCCGACGCCCGCGCCAGTGCCGAGCGCATCTGGCAATTGCTGGATGCACCGGCCGCGATCCGCAGCGGCACTGCCGCCCTGCCCGCCAGTCCCTTGGGGCTCAAGCTGGACGCGGTGAGTGTCACCGCGCCTGGCGGTGGCCGCGACATTCTGCAGGGCTGTTCGCTGACCTTGCAGCCCGGTGAGGTCGTCGCATTGGTCGGCGCCACGGGCACTGGCAAGAGCCTGCTGGCCAGCCTGTTACCCCGCTTGAGCGATGTGACGGCCGGGCGCGTATTGCTGGGCTCGGACCGTCAGGGCTGGCAGGACATCCGCGCGCTACAACTGGGCCCATTGCGCCAACGGGTGCACGTCGTACCGCAGGAGAGCTTCCTGTTCGCCGGCACCCTCGCCGCCAACCTGCGCCTGACGGCACCCGACGCCAGCGACGAACAACTGCGCGAAGCCCTGCACCTGGCCGCCGCCGAAGACGTGTTGCAACGCCTGCCCCACGGCCTGGAAACACCCCTGGGCGATCGCGGCGTCACCCTGTCCGGCGGCCAGCGCCAACGCCTGTGTCTGGCCCGCGCGTTGCTGGGCAAACCGGACATCCTGTGCCTGGACGACGCCACCAGCGCCCTCGACGCCATCAGCGAACGCCAGGTGCTGCACAACCTGCGGCAGCTGCACGGCACGACGGTGCTGGTGATCTCCAGCAAGCTCTCGACCATCCTGCTGGCCGACCGCGTGCTGATGCTCGACGCCGGCCACATCGTCGCCCAGGGCACCCACACCCACCTGCAATCCACCGACGCGGCTTACCGCGACCTGCTGGGGATCGACCATGGCTAACCCGCTGCCAGGCAAAGCCTTGAGCGACATCGAAATCGAAGAAATGCTGGCGAAAAAAGCCCTCGACCGGGGCATGTTCAAGCGCTTGCTGCCACTGCTGCGACCGATCCGCCGTCAGATCCTGATGGTGATCGGCATCGAGATCCTGCTGGTGTTCACCGTGTTCCTGCGCCCGTGGTTCGTGCGCGAACTGCTTGATCGCGGGTTGGTGCAGAGCACCGATCATTGGCTGCTGGATGAGCGCCTGGTGTTGTGGCTGGGCCTGGGCCTGGCGGCGAGCTGGCTGGCGCGCTTTCTGTTGGCCGGGGTCTCGCAGTTCGTCGCCGGCAGCGCGGCGATCCGGGTGCTGAACGCCTTGCGTGTGCAGGTGTTCGCCCATGTGCAGGGCTTGAGCGTGAGCTACTTCGACCAGACCCGTGCCGGGCGCATCATTTCCCGGGTCGACCGCGACGTGGACGCCCTTGAGCCGCTGGTGATCCAGGGCCCACCGGAATTACTCGGCGCCGTGCTGCGTTGCGGCCTTGCGTCGGTGATGCTCTGGCGCATCGACCCACGCTTCTTTCTGAGCCTGGTGGCGACGGTGCCGCTGCTGGTGATCGCCACGTGGAGCTTCAAGCGCATCTCCCAGCGCAACTGGGCCAAGGTCGCGGAAAACCGCAGCCGGTTTACCGCGCACCTGGTGGAAAGCGTCAGCGGCGCACGCCTGTTGCAACAGTGCGCCCAGGAAACGCCCAACCTGCAGCGTTATCGCGGGTTGCTGGATGACTTCAACCACGCGTTGATTCGCGGCAGCTTGCGCTCGTCGTGGTTTGCGCCGTTTACCGCCCTGCTCAGCTCGGCCGGCATTGCACTGTTGTTGCTGGTGGGCGCGTACGGCCTGGCGGCGGGCGACGTGAGTGTGGGCCAGGTGGCTGAAAGCCTGTTCTACGTGTTTCTGTTCTTGGGGCCGCTGCAGGAACTGTCGGACCTGTTCGAGCGTTACGCCACCGGGTCGGCATCAGCGCAACGAATCTTCCTGCTGCTCGATACCCGCCCGCAGATCGTCGACAGCCTCACCCCTGAACCGCTGCCGCTGGCACGCGGTGACGTGCAGTTTGACCAGGTGGGATTCAGCTACGGGCAGACGCCGGTCCTCACCGGGCTGAACCTGCACATTACGGCGGGTGAAGTGCTGGCGATTGTCGGCCCGTCCGGCCATGGCAAGAGCACGCTGGTGCAGTTGCTGACGCGTTTCTACGAAGCCCAGACCGGCGCGGTGCGGCTCGACGGCATTGACGTGCGTGACCTGGCGCAACACACCCTGCGCCGGCATGTGGGGGTGGTGTTGCAGGACAACGTGTTGTTCAGCGGCAGCATTCTCGACAACCTGCGCCTGGCCGCGCCCCAGGCGTCTGAAGCAGCGTTGATTGCGGCGGCCCGTGAGCTGGGGGCGGATGAGGTGTTGGAGCGGCTGCCCCACCAGTACCACACCGAAGTGGGGCCGTTGGGGGCGCATTTGAGCCATGGGCAGCGGCAGTTGGTGTGCCTGGTGCGCGCGTACCTGGCGGACCCCGCGGTGCTGGTGCTGGATGAGGCGACGTCGGCGGTGGATATTCATACGGAGCGGCGGATTCAGCGGGCGTTGCGAAGGCTGTGTGAGGGGCGCACGGCGATCATCATTGCGCATCGGCTGGCGACGATTCGGGATGCGGATCGGATTGCGGTGGTGCGGCATGGGCAGGTGGTGGAAGTGGGGGGGCATGGGGAGTTGATGGAGAGGGATGGGGTGTATGCGGGGTTGTATCGGAGTTATTTGTTGAGTGCGGAGGTGGTCGCGTGATTGTGTGGTGGGGGCATATCCGTTATCTGGATGATGGCTGGAATTGGTTCCGCTCTTACAGCG
>NZ_JACAOY010000042.1:38202-38493 GCF_013385985.1 Pseudomonas sp. B6002
CAGCGTGTTTAACGGGGCGCCTCAGATCAAAATCAAAAGCAAACGCGGCGGCCTGGTAGCCGACCGGTGGAGTTTGTCGATCGCATTCCCCTGTAGGAGCCGGCTTGCCGGCGATGCAGACAACTCGGTGAAACAGGCATTCCCGGTTGATGCCATCGCAGGCAAGCCAGCTCCCACAGGGTGTTGAGTTCGCCGGGATTTTTGCGTCATCGTTCACGACCATCGCCGGCAAGCCGGCTCCTACAGTTGACCGCCTTTGCTTTTGCTCTACACCACTCAAGCCGGCTGTCA
>NZ_JACAOY010000043.1 GCF_013385985.1 Pseudomonas sp. B6002
GCCTGGCTGGAAAAACATGCGGACTCACAGGCCTGGGTCGTCATGGAGGCTACTGGCACCTATCACGAGGCACTTGCAGACTTCCTGCATGCCAAAGATTATCGAGTCTGCATCGTTAACCCCGCCGTGATCCACGCGTTCGGCAAGGAGGATTTGCGTCGGGTTAAAACCGATAAAGCTGACGCCAAATTGATCGCGGCCTATGCCCAGCAGAAGCAGCATAAGCTCAGGGCTTGGATCCCTGAACCGCCTGCTCGTCGTCGGTTGCGGGCTCTAGTTCGGCGCCTGGAAGATCTCCAGGAAATCCTTCAGATGGAGACCAACCGCCTGGATGTAGCTCAATCCAACGTCAAAGGCTCGATTCTGTCCATGATTAGTCATGTGAAAAACGAGATTGCCGTGACGCAGAAGGCCATCAAAGACAATATTGATGATGACCCCGATCTACGGCAGAAGCGCGACCTGATCA
>NZ_JACAOY010000044.1 GCF_013385985.1 Pseudomonas sp. B6002
GCCTGGCTGGAAAAACATGCGGCCCCACAGGCCTGGGTCGTCATGGAGGCTACTGGCACCTATCACGAGGCACTTGCAGACTTCCTGCATGCCAAAGATTACCGAGTCTGCATCGTTAACCCCGCCGTGATCCACGCGTTCGGCAAGGAGGATTTGCGTCGGGTAAAAACCGATAAAGCTGACGCCAAATTGATCGCGGCTTATGCCCAGCAGAAGCAGCATAAGCTCAGGGCCTGGATCCCTGAGCCGCCTGCTCGTCGTCGGTTGCGGGCTCTAGTCCGGCGCCTGGAAGATCTCCAGGAAATCCTTCAGATGGAGACCAACCGCCTGGATGTAGCTCAATCCAACGTCAAAGACTCGATTCTGTCCATGATCAGTCATGTGAAAAACGAGATTGCCGTGACGCAGAAGGCCATCAAAGACAATATTGATGATGATCCCGATCTGCGGCAGAAGCGCGACCTGATCA
>NZ_JACAOY010000045.1 GCF_013385985.1 Pseudomonas sp. B6002
TGTAGATACCGTCTTGACCCTCATCGTGCAAGAGCGATGTTTGGGTCAAACGGTACGCCTGACTTGAGCACTCCATAGATCAGATGTAATAGCTTGCGCATCGCCGCGCAGATTATCTGTTTGGGCGCCTTTCCTTTGGCTTTCAGGCGGTCACTGAGTGACTTGATTGCAGGATTCCACCTCATTGCCACCATCGCTGGCATGTACATTCCGCAGCGCAAGCTGGCCGAACCAGTCTTCGATATGGGCGTTGGGCCAAAGTGGGTACCCGATTGATCTATCAGCGGATTCAGTCCTGCAAACGCCACGATAGCCCGAGGACCGCTGTAGTCCAGGGGGTCGCCCAGCTCGGCAAGGACCAACGCGGCGGTCGTCTCTCCCAATCCGTCGATCGACGTGATCAGGTCGCGCTTCTGCCG
>NZ_JACAOY010000046.1 GCF_013385985.1 Pseudomonas sp. B6002
CTTCAACCACTTGCGCTTCCGACCTCTCGTCAGCGGGAGGCGAATTCTACAGCGTTACACGCTGCTGTCAACACCTCTTTTTCAACTTCCTTTTGGCTTCGATAAACTGAAGCAACTCACTGCCGAAACCTGCATAACTCATTGTTTATCAAGGAGTTTTCCGTTTCGACTGCGCCGGAAGTGGGGCGAATTATAGACAGATATAATCTGCCGTCAACGCCTTTCTTCACATTTCTGTCATAAAGGTCAGAAAAGCCCCAAAAACACGAAAGCCGGCCCCAAGGGGCCGGCTTTCACTACTGCTTATAAGCTTGGGAACGCAAACTGCGAAGCCTCATGGCTGGCCCGCTGCGGCCAGCGCTGGGTAATCGCCTTGCGACGGGTATAAAAGCGCACCCCATCCGGCCCATAGGCATGCAAGTCGCCAAACAGCGAACGCTTCCAGCCGCCAAAGCTGTGATAAGCCACCGGCACCGGCAGCGGAACGTTAACCCCCACCATGCCCACTTCGATCTCGTCGCAGAACAGACGCGCCGCTTCACCGTCACGGGTAAAGATGCACGTGCCATTACCGTATTCATGATCGTTGATCAGTTGCATCGCCGCTTCCAGGCTATTCACCCGTACCACGCACAGCACTGGCCCAAAGATCTCTTCCTTATAGATGCGCATCTCAGGCGTCACACGATCAAACAAGCTGCCCCCCAGGAAGAAACCTTCTTCATGGCCCGCCACGCTCAGCCCGCGACCATCAACCACCAGCTTGGCGCCCGAAGAAACACCGTCTTCGATATACCCACTGACCTTATCCCGCGCCTGGCCAGTCACCAACGGCCCCATGTCCAGTCCACAAGACGTGCCCGCCCCAATCTTCAAGGCCTTCACCTGCGGCACCAACTTGGCAATCAACGCATCCGCCACCTGGTCACCGACGCACACCGCTACCGAAATCGCCATGCAACGCTCGCCGCAAGAACCGTAAGCAGCGCCCATCAGAGCACTGACCGCGTTGTCCAAGTCCGCATCAGGCATCAGCACCGCATGGTTCTTCGCTCCGCCCAGCGCCTGTACGCGTTTGCCGCGCTTGGTCGCTTCGGAGTAGATGTACTCGGCAATCGGCGTCGAACCCACGAAGCTCAACGCTTTCACTTCCGGCGCTTCGATCAACGCATCCACCGCGCCTTTATCGCCATGCACCACGCTCAGCACACCTTTAGGCAGACCGGCTTCCTGCAACAGTTGCGCAATCAGCAGCGTCGAGCTTGGATCGCGCTCCGAAGGCTTCAGGATGAAACAGTTACCGCAAACGATCGCCAACGGGTACATCCACAACGGCACCATCGCCGGGAAGTTGAACGGCGTGATACCCGCGACTACACCCAAAGGCTGGAAATCCGACCATGCATCAATGTTCGGTCCTACGTTACGGCTGTACTCGCCCTTCAGAATCTCCGGCGCCGAGCACGCGTACTCCACGTTCTCGATCCCGCGCTTCAATTCACCGGCCGCATCTTCCAGCGTCTTGCCGTGCTCTTCACTGATCAGTTGGGAAATGCGCGCTTCGTTCTGCTCCAGCAATTGCTTGAAACGAAACATCACCTGGGCACGCTTGGCCGCTGGCGTATTACGCCAAGCCGGGAACGCCGCCTTGGCCGCGTCGATCGCCTGCTGAATAGTCTCGCGACTGGCCAACGGCACCTGGTGGATCACCTGGCCAGTGGACGGGTTGTACACGTCGGCGCTACGGCCGCTGTCATTGACCAACTCACCGTTGATCAAGTGCTGGATAAGGCTCATGCAGGGCTCCTGAAAAGTTGTTCTATATAGAAGGAGAAATCAGTCGATCTTGTTCAGCACTTCGCCGACGGCATCGAACAAGCGATCCAGGTCTTGCGGCTTGCTGTTGAAGGTTGGCCCGAACTGCAAGGTGTCACCGCCAAAGCGCACGTAGAAACCGGCTTTCCACAAGGCCATGCCGGCCTCGAATGGACGCACGATGGCATCACCGTCACGCGGGGCAATCTGGATCGCACCGGCCAGGCCGTAGTTACGAATGTCGATCACGTTCTTGCTGCCCTTCAAACCGTGCAGCGCATTCTCAAAGTGCGGCGCGACTTCGGCCACGCTCTGCACCAGGTTTTCCTTCTGCAACAGGTCCAGTGCCGCCAGGCCTGCTGCGCACGCTACCGGGTGGGCCGAGTAGGTGTAGCCGTGTGGGAATTCCACCGCGTACTCGGGCGTCGCCTGGTTCATGAACGTCTGATAAATCTCGCTGCTTGCAATCACCGCGCCCATTGGGATGGCGCCGTTGGTGACTTGCTTGGCAATGCACATCAGGTCCGGGGTTACACCGAAGCTGTCGGCACCGAACATCGAGCCGGTACGACCGAAACCGGTGATCACTTCGTCGAACACCAGCAGGATGTTGTGCTGGTCGCAAATTTCACGCAGGCGCTTGAGGTAACCCTGAGGCGGCACCAATACGCCAGCGGAACCGGCCATAGGCTCGACAAACACCGCAGCAATGTTCGACGCATCGTGCAGTTCGATCAGCTTGAGCAGTTCATCCGCCAACGCGATACCGCCCTGCTCCGGCATGCCACGGGAGAAGGCATTGCTCGCCAGCAAGGTGTGCGGCAGATGGTCAACGTCCATCAAGCCCTGACCAAAAATCTTACGGTTGCCGTTAACACCACCCAGGCTGGTACCGGCAATGTTCACACCGTGATAACCACGGGCGCGGCCAATCATCTTGGTCTTGGTGGCCTGGCCTTTTAGGCGCCAGTACGCTCGCACCATCTTCACGGCGGTATCGGCGCACTCGGAACCCGAGTCGGTGAAGAACACGTGGTTGAGGTTGCCCGGTGTCAGGTCGGTGATTTTTTCCGCCAGCTGGAAGGACAGCGGATGACCGTATTGGAAGCCCGGCGAGTAGTCCAGAGTGCCCAATTGCTTGGCCACCGCCTCCTGGATTTCCTTACGGGTATGCCCCGCGCCGCAGGTCCACAGGCCGGACAGCGAATCATAGACCTTGCGCCCCTTGTCATCGATCAACCAGCTACCTTCCGCCCCCACGATCAGGCGCGGGTCACGCTGGAAGTTACGGTTGGCGGTGTAAGGCATCCAGTGGGCGTCCAACTTAAGTTGGCTGGCCAGGGACGATGGGGCGTTTTCAGGCATGTTCATCAGCAAAACCTCGCAAGGCAAAAGGCAGCGTCGGGATTGAAAAGCGTTGTTGCAGCTAAGTTGCCACGGCGATAAAGTCGGTGAAATTCAACTCTTCTAACCTTCAGTCAGGCCTTTACTAAACTATGAGCAGCCGTCGCCCCGACCCTCTCGCCCAAGTCAGCGACTTCGATATTCGCTTGCTGCGTATCTTCCGCAGCGTGGTGGAATGCGGCGGCTTCTCGGCAGCCGAAACCGTGCTGGGCATCGGCCGTTCGGCCATCAGCCAACAGATGAGTGACCTTGAGCAGCGCCTTGGGCTACGGCTGTGCCAACGCGGCCGCGCCGGTTTCTCCCTGACCGAAGAAGGCCGCGAGGTCTACCAATCTGCCCTGCAGTTGTTAAGTGCCCTGGAAAGTTTTCGCACCGAGGTCAACGGCCTGCACCAACACTTGCGTGGCGAGCTGATCATCGGCCTCACCGACAACCTCGTTACCCTGCCCCACATGCGCATCACCCACGCCTTGGCACAGCTGAAGGAACGTGGCCCGGATGTGCAGATCCAGATCCGCATGATCGCGCCCAACGAAGTGGAACAAGGTGTACTCGACGGGCGCCTGCACGTCGGCGTGGTACCCCAGGCCAGCGCTCTGTCGGGGCTGGAATACCAGCCGCTGTACAGCGAACGTTCGCTGCTCTACTGCGCAGTCGGCCACCCACTGTTCTACGCCGACGACAAACAACTGGACGACACGCGCATCGACAGCCAGGACGCCATCGCCCCCACCTTCCGCTTGCCCGCCGAGATCCAGGCCCATTACCAGGCACTTAATTGCACGGCCAGCGCCTCGGACCGCGAAGGCATGGCCTTCCTGATTCTCACCGGTCGCTATATCGGCTACCTGCCCGACCACTACGCCAGCCTCTGGGTGCAACAAGGCCGACTGCGCGCGCTGAAACCGACTACACGTTTTTACGATTTGAGCCTGGCATCGGTCACGCGCAAAGGCCGTCGCCCCCATTTGGTGCTGGAAAGTTTCCTGGAAAGCCTCGCGGCAACCCGTTAACTCGGGCCTCGTAATAAAGCTGAGCAGTTGGACAGCTTTTTGCAGGAGCACAAGCACATAGACCTTGAGCTTGCCCGCCATGCCACCAGAATCCGCCAGCAACAGCGATTTGATCTACGGCCTCAACGACCGACCCAAACCGTTTCCCGCACTACTCGCCGCCCTGCAGCATGTGCTCGCGGCGTTCGTCGGCATCATCACGCCGCCGTTGATCATCGGCTCAACCCTCGGCCTTACCGCGCACCTGCCCTACCTGATCAGCATGGCGCTGATGGTCTCCGGTGTCGGCACCTTCATCCAGGCGCGTAGGCCATTTGGTATCGGCGCCGGGATGATCTGCCTGCAAGGCACCAGCTTCGCCTTTCTCGGCGCGGTACTGTCGGCAGGTTTTCTGGTGAAGCAACGCGGCGGCAGCCCGGAAGACATCATGGCGATGATCTTCGGCGTGTGCTTTTTCGGCGCCGCCGTGCAGATCGTGCTGAGCCGCTTCATTGGCCAGTTGCGCCGCGTCATCACGCCATTGGTGACGGGCATTGTCATCACTCTGATCGGCATCAGCCTGATCAAGGTCGGCATCACTGACCTTGGCGGCGGCTTCAACGCCCCGGACTTCGGCGCCCCCACCAACCTGGCGCTTGGCCTGTTCGTGGTGTTGACCATCATTCTGCTCAACCGCTCGAATACGCCGTGGGTGCGCCTTTCGGCCATCATCATCGGCCTGGCCCTCGGCAGCCTGGCCGCCTGGGGCAGCGGCAAACTGGTGCCCCAGGCCCTGCCCGTCTTGCCGTTGATCAGCGTGCCAATGCCCTTTCGCTTCGGCTTCACGTTCGACTGGAGCGCTTTCCTGCCGATCGCGCTGATTTATCTGATCAGCAGCATCGAAACCGTCGGCGACCTCACCGCCAACTGCATGATCGCCCGCCAGCCCATCAGCGGCCCCTCTTATATAAGCCGACTCAAAGGCGGCGTATTGGGCGACGGCGTCAGTTGCATGATCGCCGCCACCTTCAGCGCCTTTCCCAACACCACGTTTGCCCAGAACAACGGCGTAATCCAACTCACCGGCGTGGCCAGCCGCTACGTCGGCTTGTACATCGGCGTGCTGCTGTTTTGCCTGGGGCTGTTTCCGCTGATTGGTGCGGTGTTGCAGCAAATTCCAAAACCCGTATTGGGTGGTGCCACCCTGGTGATGTTCGGCAGCGTGGCCGCGGCCGGTGTGCGCATCCTGGCCCAGGCGCCGCTGGACCGACGCAGCATGCTGATCATTGCCACCTCCTTTGGCGTCGGCCTGGGTATCGCCGCCCAACCGAACCTGCTGCACCTGATGCCCGCGCTGGTGCAGAACCTGTTCGACTCGGCCATCACCAGCGGCGGGCTGACCGCCATCGTGTTGTGCCTGCTGTTGCCGGAAGCCAAAACGACCCACGCTGCCGCAAACCGCGCGCCGGAAAGCGACACGCTGGAACCGCTTTGACGGTTTTATTGCATCGGGACTTGTCTGAGGCTTGAGGGTGGGTTATCTGTGCACACGTCGTCTCTATCGATCAGCACGGAAACCTCCATGAGCCTCGAAGTTCCTGCCCACAGCAACCACGCCGGTAAACCCGCCAGCCGCATTCGGCAAAAGAACGAACAAGCGATTCTGCAGGCTGCTGAAGACGAGTTCGCGCGCCATGGCTACAAAGGCACCAGCATGAACACCATTGCCTCGAGTGCCGGGCTGCCCAAGGCCAACCTGCATTACTACTTCACCAACAAGCTGGGCCTGTATATCGCCGTGCTCAGCAACATCCTCGACCTGTGGGACAGCACCTTCAACGCACTGACCGCCGAGGACGACCCGGCCGTGGCCCTCACTCGCTATATCCGCACCAAGATGGAGTTCTCCCGGCGCCACCCGCAAGCCTCGCGGATCTTTGCCATGGAAATCATCAGCGGCGGCGAATGCCTCACCGAATATTTCAGCCAGGACTACCGCGCCTGGTTCAGTGGCCGGGCCGCCGTGTTCCAGGCCTGGATCGACGCCGGCAAGATGGACCCCATCGACCCCGTGCACCTGATCTTCCTGCTGTGGGGCAGCACCCAGCACTACGCCGACTTCGCCACCCAGATCTGCCGCGTCACCGGTCGCACCAAGCTGACCAAGCAAGACATGGAAGACGCCGGTACCAACCTGATCCACATCATCCTCAAAGGCTGTGGCGTCAAGCCGGCCCTATAAACGAAGCGACTTATGCCTTTCACGCTCACCGGTTTTTGCGAATTTCGTGAAGAAATCCGCAAGAGCCGCTTCATCACCCTCGCCGCACCGATCACCAGCCCCCAAGACGCCCAGGCGTTTTTCGAGCAGCACAGCGACCTGAATGCCACGCACAACTGCTGGGCCTGGAAACTGGCGGACCAGTACCGCAGCAATGACGATGGCGAACCCGGTGGCACGGCCGGGCGGCCGATACTGGCGGCCATCGAAGCCCAAGGGTTTGATCAGATTGCGGTGCTGGTGATTCGCTGGTACGGCGGCATCCAGTTGGGCACCGGTGGCCTGGCCCGTGCGTATGGCGGCGGGGCCAACAAATGCCTGCAGAACGCCGAACGCATTGAGTTGATCAGCCGCGTGCCGCTCAGTTGCGCCTGCGGATTCTCCGAACTCAACCTGGTGAAATTGCGCGTCGCCGACCTGGGCGGGCTGGTGGTGGAGGAAACTTTCACCGCCAACGGCGTCGAGCTGCAACTGGCACTTGGCGAAGCGCACATCGACACCCTGCAAACCCAACTCGCCGACCTTAGCCGTGGGCGCATCCTGTTGCAACGCTGAAACTGCCCACATCTACTGTGCACCTGCCTGTGGATAAGCTGAGCACATCCGCGTGTAGCCCTTCTGTCATATGGGCTGGCGAGCGTCGATCGTTTTTTGATCAGCGCGTACCGGCAAGATTTGCGCGATGCCCCACAGCACTTCAAACAACAGAATGCCCCACAGGATCGACGTGGCGCCCTGTGTCAGCGCATAAAGTTGCCACGTCGCAAACAGCGCACGACCCGCGGCGTCGTACAACCCAAACGCACGTTGCGGATCGCGTATGCGCAGCACCGCCCAGACGCACACGATCGACCCGAGCAGATTGGCCATCAGCACATGGGCGGGTGCGAACGCAGGAAACGCTCCCGGCAGATTCAGGCTCTGCAACACGCTGTGCAGCCACAGAAAACTCCAGGGCGTGACAAACGCCGCCGTGACGATCAAGTCATACCAGGCACTGGCGCGCACCAGGGTTCGGTACTGTTCAATGCTCCACATACCCGCAAACTCCATCAATTCAAGAAGCCAGCAGGCTAAAGCCTGGAGTATGCTCCAAGGTCAAGCCCCCACGAGCCCGCCCCATGCGTATCGGCGAATTAGCCCAGGCCAGCCAGGTCAGCCGCGACACCCTGCGCTTCTACGAACAGCGCGGGTTGATCGCCGCACAACGCAGCGCCAACGGTTACCGCGACTACCCCGCAGACATGGTGCAACTGGTGCTCTACATCAAGACCGCCCAGCGCCTGGGCTTCAGCCTCAGTGAAATCGGCAGCAGTGTTGCCGCGCTTTGGCAAGCACCGGACCCCGACCGCGCCGTCACGCAGCTGTTGCAAGACAAGCTCAACCTGATCGAAAACCGCATCACCGAACTCGGCCAGCTGCGCAACGAGTTGCAGCAAAGGCTTGGGCAACGTTGTCCACTGAACCCGTGAACCTCCACTCCAAAGGAAGCCCTTCATGTCTACGCCAAAAACCGCACTGATCATCGGCGCCTCGCGCGGGCTGGGCCTGGGCCTGGTCAAGCAATTGCTCCAGGACGGTTGGGATGTGACCGCCACCGTGCGTGACCCGAACAAGTCTGACGCCCTGAAAGCCGTTGGCCCGGTGCACATCGAGAAACTCGACATGGACGATCAGCAAGCCGTGATCGCCCTGAGCCAGCGCCTCAAAGGCCAGACGTTCGACCTGCTGTTCGTCAACGCCGGCGTCAAGGGCCCGGCCAACCAGGAACCGGGCCACGCCACCCTCGCGGAAGTCGGCCAACTGTTCTTCACCAACGCCGTGGCGCCGATCAACCTCGCGCAGCGCTTTGCCGGGCAGATCCGCAAGGACAGCGGCGTGTTGGCGTTCATGAGTTCGGTGCTGGGCAGCGTGACGATTCCCGACGGTTCGGACCTTGCGCTGTACAAAGCCAGCAAGGCCGCGCTCAACTCCATGACCAACAGCTTCATTACTCAACTGGGCGATCACACGCTCACCGTGCTGTCGCTGCACCCGGGCTGGGTGAAAACCGACATGGGCGGCGAAAACGCGCACATCGATGTCGACACCAGCGTGCGTGGCCTGGTGGATCAGGTGAATGCGTTCACCGGCAAGGGCGGCCATCACTTTGTGGACTACAAGGGCGACACCATCGCCTGGTAAATACCGCAATCAACCTGTGGAAGGGGGCTTGCTCCCTCCCACATTGACTCAGTAGACCCAACCGCCAACAACACGTAATCTACACGCCTCGCCCTCACCGGCGACCCTGGATCAGCAGACAGGGCAACACTGAGCTGGCAAACCTGAACCCATCATTCAGAGGAGCCGGCCAATGCCTGCGACCCGTATCTGGTTAAAAAACCCCCTCGCGATTTTTACTGCCAATGGCCTCGATGCCCGTGGCGGCCTGGTGCTGCAAGACGGTGTGATCACCGAAGTGCTGGGCTGGGGACGCGAACCCGCCGTGCCCTGTGCGCAAGTATTTGACGCCCGCGAACATGTGGTCCTCCCCGGGTTGATCAACACCCACCACCACTTCTACCAAACCCTGACCCGCGCCTGGGCGCCAGTGGTCAACCAGCCGTTATTCCCGTGGCTGAAAACCCTGTACCCGGTCTGGGCCCGGCTCACCCCGGAAAAACTCGCACTGGCCACCAAAGTCGCCCTGGCCGAACTGCTGCTCTCGGGCTGCACCACGGCGGCGGATCACCACTACCTGTTCCCCGACGGGCTGGAAAACGCCATCGACGTGCAAGTGCAAAGCGTGCGCGAGCTGGGCATGCGCGCCATGCTCACCCGCGGTTCCATGAGCCTGGGCGAAGCCGACGGCGGCCTGCCTCCGCAGCAAACCGTGCAACAAGGCCAGGTCATCCTGGACGACAGCCAACGCCTGATCCACACGTACCACCAGCGTGGCGACGGTGCGCAAATACAGATCGCCCTGGCGCCCTGCTCGCCGTTCTCGGTCACCCCGGAAATCATGGAAGCCAGCGCCGAACTGGCCAACAGCCTCGACGTGCGCCTGCACACGCACTTGGCAGAAACCCTCGACGAAGAAGACTTCTGCCTGCAGCGTTTCGGCCTGCGCACCGTGGATTACCTCGACAGCGTCGGCTGGCTCGGCCCGCGCACCTGGTTGGCCCATGGCATCCACTTCAACCCGGATGAGATCGCCCGCCTCGGCGCGGCCGGCACCGGCATTTGCCATTGCCCAAGCTCGAACATGCGCCTGGCCTCCGGCATCTGCCCGACCCTGGACCTGATCGCAGCCGGCGCGCCCATCGGCCTGGGCGTAGATGGCTCGGCCTCCAACGACGCATCGAACATGATCCTCGAAGCCCGCCAGGCCCTGTACATCCAGCGCCTGCGCTACGGCGCCGAGAAGATCACGCCCGAAGGCGTGCTGGGTTGGGCCACCAAGGGATCGGCGCAGTTGTTGGGGCGTACGGATATTGGTGAACTGGCTGTGGGCAAACAGGCCGATCTGGCGTTGTTCAAGCTTGATGAACTGCGCTTCTCCGGCAGCCATGACCCACTCTCGGCCCTGCTGCTGTGCGGCGCCGACCGTGCCGACCGGGTGATGGTGGCGGGTAAATGGCGAGTCATCGACGGCCAGGTCGAAGGCCTCGACCTCAAGGGTTTGATTGCCGATCACACCCAGGCCGCGCGCCAACTGATCGCCGGAACCTAAGCCACATACCCTTCGTAATGTGGGAACTGGTTTGTGTGGGAGCTGGCTTGCCTGCGATGCAGACACCTCGGTCTGTCAGCAAAACCGCAGTGATGCTATCGCAGGCAAGCCAGCTCCTTGTATCT
>NZ_JACAOY010000047.1 GCF_013385985.1 Pseudomonas sp. B6002
ACTCGATAATCTTTGGCATGCAGGAAGTCTGCAAGTGCCTCGTGATAGGTGCCAGTAGCCTCCATGACGACCCAGGCCTGTGAGTCCGCATGTTTTTCCAGCCAGGCCGCAAACTCCTTGAAGCCGTTAGCGTTATTGGGCAGCTTGGCCTTCGTACGAAACTTGCCGTTATCCAGTGGTGCAGCAACGTCGAAAGAGCTTTTTGCTGTGTCGATACCAACGAAAGCGGACATGGTCTTCTCCCTAAGGTCTGAAAAGATCATCACTGCACTCGGTTCTGCCTTGCCAATACGTGCTCACGCCGAAGCGGGCAACTAGATACCGTTCGAACTGATTGAGTGAGTGTGGAAGACCGGAGCACATATCTACAACGCGAGCTCGAGGCCCTAGGAGCTGGACGGCTTCACGGTCTTCCCTCGATGATCAGTCGAGAACTATCGCCTCTGACGAGGCGATAGTCGAGATACAAGGAGCTGGCTTGCC
>NZ_JACAOY010000048.1:0-10420 GCF_013385985.1 Pseudomonas sp. B6002
ACAGGCCCATGGTTACTTTTGGCTGGGCCGGCACTCCGGGCTCTTTTCCAAAAGTGACCCGCCGTAAGGGCGGAACCAATATCAGCCGTCACCCCAACAACGGATATGCACTCAACTCAATCAAACCACTCCCGCCGCCCCTCAAACGTCCCCACAATCAACTCCACCACCATCCTCACCGCCTCAACATCCTGCACCCGCGCATTCACCGCCAACCACACCTGCCGCTGCATACTCTCAGCCAGCAACCCCGGCAACGCCACCAACCCCCGGTCAAAACTGCTCATGTAATGCGGCAACAACCCAATGCACGCCCCACAGCGAATCATCTCCAACATCAACGAATACGCCTGCACCTGCACCACCGCCGCCAGCCGCTGCTCCACCACCCGGTTCCAGGGCTGCAAGGCATCCACCCGCACATCGGGCTGCCACTGCACCAGCATGTAATCGTCCAGGTCCTCGACACTGTCCGGGCGCGTGGTCAACCGCGAATACCGCTTGGCGATATGCGGCAAATAATGCAAACGCGCCAGCGCCCGAGGCGGCTCCGTCGGAAAGCTCGGCCCCGGCAACGGCCCGTCTGCATCCGACAGCCACAACACCACATCCGCGTCCACCGCTTGCAGGGACAACTGGCTGTCCAGGGATATGATCTCCAACCGCACACTGGCATTGCGGCGCAGCAAAGCGATCAGATCGCGCCCAAGAATGTCATGCAGGATCGGCTCGGCCACCGCCAGGCGAATCAGCGGTTGCTCCACCACCGGCAAACGCCGCTCATGGGCCAGGGCCACCAGGTGCGCTTGCAACTGCTGACCGTCACGACTGAGCACCAGCCCATTGCCCTGGTAGGTGAACAACGAATGGCGCAGCTGTTCCTCCAACTGCGCCAGGCGCTTGCGCAGCAGCGTCGCCTTGATATTCAGGCTGCGCGCCGCTTGCATGAAACAACCACAGCGCGCGCTCACCAGGAAATAGCGCGCCACCTCCGGTTCGATCTCGCCGGCCTGGGCCAGCCAGGCGCTGCGCGGCGCCATCGGTTCGCGATAGGGTGCAGCCCCCTGGGGGGCAGACGGTTCTAGAAATGCCATGGGAGACTCCCTGTCTTGTAGGTCTTGTGCATCCAATGCGTGTTTGCGGGTGTTACTCCAGCACCTTGTTCAACTCGGCACCGTCGATGCTCAAGGTGGCGGTATTGAGCATGCCTTCCAGATAGGCCTTGGCGATCTGCTCCTGGCGCTGGGCGCGCAGGGCCTGGGTCAGGCGTTCGCGCAGTTCATCGAGGGTGGCGGTGCGTGCCGGTTGCTGGCCGATCAGCTTGAGCACGTGGAAACCGGCCGGGCTTTGCACCACCTCCGACACAGCCCCCACCTTGAGCCGCGACACCGCCTCGCGGACCTGCGGCACCAGTTGCTGCAACGGTTGCATGCCCGAGTCGCCACCGCGCTGGGCGGTGTCCGGGTCCTGGGAATATTGCGTGGCCAGGGCGGCGAATTCGCCCGGTGCGGCTTGGGCCCTGCGGCTCAGTTCCAGGGCCTGGCGGCGCACGGCGTCGGCGCCTTGTGGGTCGTTGACCGCCAGGAAGATCTGGCTCACCCGGTACATCGGTGGCGTCACCCACTGAGCCTTGCCACTGTCGTAGGCCTGTTGCAGTTCAGCGGCGCTGGGGTAGTCGGCCGGCACTTGGCTGACCGACAGCATGTAGTCACGGAACACGATCTGCTCGGTGGCGGCGCGGGTCTGCTGCTCCACCTCCGGGCGCTGGCGCCAGCCTTGGGCGTCAGCCTGTTCGAGCACGGCCTTTTGCGCCAGGCGCGACCGGATCCAGGTTTCCAGCGCGCCACGATTGCCGCGCAGTTGCTCGCGGGACTCGGCGGGCAAACTCGCCAGCACGCTTTTCAGCTCGGGCACGTCGATCTGCTGGTTGCCCAGGCGCGCCACGGCCGGGCCGTCTTGCAGCGGCTTGCCGGCAGGCGTTGGTTGCTGCGCAGCCACCGGGTCATTGCCCGGGCGCAAGCCCAGGCCCACCGCAACCACCAGCAACGCCAGGGCACCGGCGCTGACCATCAAGGTTGGCTTTTTCACAGGACTGGCGCCTCTTCACCCTCAGGGGCGGTAGCGGCCTGCGCCTGCAATTGGGCAGCCTGCTGGCTGTACTCGCGCAGGTAGACAATGAACTCCTGCAACAGGCGGTCCCACAGTTCCAACTGGCTGCGCAGGTGGGTAGCGCCGACACCGGCCACCACCACGTCCATTTCCATCAGCAGGAATTCACCCTGCAATGACAGCCGTGCAAAACGGCGCGAAGCGTTCCACACCTGGGCCAGGCCTTCGGGCAGCTCACCTTGTACTCGCAGTGCGCAGCTGTAGGTGAAGTCCACGTAGTTGCCCGGCTCTACCGCCGCATTGCCAAAACGCACGGCAAAGCCGATGCCCTGGCTGGCGCTGAGCAATTGCACAATGCCGTTCTGTTCGGTCTGGTTGACCCGGTAGCCGGCTTCCTGCAGCAGCTCGGTGAGGCTCTGTGGGGTCACGCTGGTGATCAGTTGAACATCGCTCATCGTAGTCTCTTCCTTGTCGATCAATGATTAAGGGCGGTGTGCGGCGCATCGAAGCGGTTCTGGTAAAGCTCGTCGCCAAACCCCTGGGCCAGTTCCTCGAACTTGACTCGCGCGCTGCTGGCGAAGGGTTGGCGGATGCTCATCACTTCGGCCACGTCGATTTTTTCGTAGGCCGCGAGCAACTGCCGAGCCACGCCGTACATCTGTTGATTCTTGACTGAACATTGCTGCACTTGTGTGTCACGTTCAGTCAGTTGCGCCTGCAAGCGGGCGCGCTCGGTTTCCTTGCCCTTGGCCAGCACCAGCAACTCGTCATAGGCCTTCTTGAACTTGCCGATCTGCTCATTGCTCGCCGCCACCTGGGCCTGCGCCTGGCTGTGCAGGTTCTGTTGCTGGCCGGCCAGTTGTTCGGCTACGCCACGGGCTTTTTCCAGTTCGGCGGTCAGCTGCTTGATCTGCGCCTGGGCCTGCTTGGCCTGGTTTTCGGCGGCAATGCGCGCGGCACTGGCCTGGGCCTGTTCGCTCTGCAACGCCTGCAACTGCTGGGTAGTACTGCGCAGTTGCGTACGCAGGCGCTCTTCCATGCCTTCCGCCGAGGCCGCCGTGGCGACGAACAGCAACAACAGCCCGCCAATTCGCATGTTCATGTGGCATCTCCCTGCGCATCAGAAGCGCGTGTTGAGTTCCAGTTGCATCACATCCACTTCGAACGGCGCGCCGTACACTTCCGACGCGCTCAACCAACGCGCACTGGCGTAGATGTTCTTGTCGAGACCGTAGTTGGCGCCAATGAAGTAGCCCTTGGCGTTGGTGCCGCCCAGGTGGAAGGACGAGTCGTTGAAGCCGTCGGGCAAGGCGTCAGGCTGGATGTACTTGTAGCCAGCCAACACGTTCCAGTCGCCGCGCTTGCGCATCTCCAGCGCACTGCCGAGGGTGAACTGCACCATCAACGCATTGCCGCCACTTTCAAACTGGCCCTTGCTGTTGATGTTGTTGACGATCTCGCCTTCGCTGCGCTTGAGCATCTCGCCCTTGTCGTAGGCCAGGTTGTGAATGAAGTTGCCTTGGGTGCGCAACTTGAAGTCGCTCGGCAGCTCGGCGTCCCACGCCAGGTTGAGGTCCAGCACATCGAACTTGGAGGCAAGGCCCACGTACTGCGGCTGCGGGGTCAGGCCAGGCGTGGCTGGGTTGGGCGAGATATTGCGCAGCAAGAACACACTGTTACCCTTCTGCATGAAGGCCAGGCGTGAACCATCGGAGTCGCAGCCGGGCGCACCGGCCCAAGGCGCACAAGGGCTGGAGCGCTGGCCTTCGATATCGTCGAAGTGGTAGTAGGCCACCGCGCCCTTCAGGCTGTTGTCGCGGTTGATCTTCCAGTTGGCGCCAATCTGCCCGCCGAACAGCCATTTGGTGTCGCTGTCTTCCTTATCGAAACCGTTGCTGCTGGCCGCGTCGGAGGTGTACTCCACCGGGAACACACCCAGGGTGCCGAACAGCCCCCACTGGTTATTCAAGGCATGGTTGAAGTTGGCGGCGATACCGTCGAAGTTCAGATCACCCGAATACATCATGTCGGTGGAATAGAACGGGTTGGCGAAACGACCGGCCGTGAGGGTCATGTCCTGCGTGGCCTTCCAGCTCAGGTAGCCCTGGTCGAGCCAGATGTCCTTCTTGCCAAAGCCGCCCCCCAGGGTCTGGGTGGTGGACACCGGGTTGTTGTCCGAGCCCGTGCCGATGCGGATACCGGCGGTCCATTCCGGCGAGATCACCGCTTTCATGCCCAGGCGGGCACGCAGGCGGAACAGGTTTTCCCGGTCCTTGGTGGTATTGAGCAGCGGCGGTAACTTGGTGTTGGTGTCTTTGTTGACGTCGTACGGCCCGCTTTCATTGAGCTTGGCGTAATCGACCAGCTCATTGCTGTTGTTGCCCGAGAAGTAGCGCGACTCGTCCCGCAGGCGAATGTCGCCGTCAAAGCTGATGCGCGACACCCAATCGGGAAAGGTGTTGGGCTGGGCCCAGTTTTCATTCTTGGCGGTGGCCATGACTTCGGCCTTCACCTGATCACGGATCTGATCACGCACCGCTTGCGGCACGTACTGCACCCGCACATCCCCAGGTGCTGCCACCGGGCCGCTGGCAACCACCGGCGCGGCGTTGGCCTGGCGCGCCTGCTGGGCTTCTTTTTCGGCCTGGGCGATCAGCCCGTTGGCGGTGTCCTGGGTCAACACGCCCTGCTGCACCAGCAGGCGAATCAAGTTGATGGTGACGTTTTCCGAGGGGGCGACCGGCGCTGCTGTCGCCTGGCCGACCAGGGTCGCGATGACCATGCCAACCGCCAGGGTCAGTCGATTCACGGGGGAAATCATGTGTACGCAACTCCTGTAAAAAACCGTAGAAAGAGGGTTCGATCAATCCGGACGCCGGCCCTTGAGGGACAAGCGCATGGGCAGCGTCAGCGACGCCGGCGGCTTCTGTGTGGCGCGCGGTGCCTGCACCAGCGCGAGCATCTGGGCGTCGGTCTCACTGTCACCACTGGACTTGGCCACCACCGCTCGCGTGACCTGGCCATCCGCGCCCAGCCACAGGTCGATCTGTATGGCAAAGGCCTTCTTGCGCAGCTCCGGGTCCTCGCGCATCAGGCGCTGGTAGGTGCCCGCCAGGTACTGTTTGTAAGTGCCAGTGCCCAACCCGCCGCCGCCACTGCCCGCCATGCCGCCGCCCTTGCCGGCGCCGATGTTGAAACCATCGTTGCCGGACTGCGCATCGCCATCGATCTGCATCGGGTTGGCCAGGTCGTCCGCCGGTGAAGGCGGTGCCTCTTCGGCGGGCTTGACCTCTTCGGGTTCGGGGCTGGGCACCGGTTCCGTCACCTTTTCTTCCACCTGGGGCTCGGGCTCCTTGGGTTTTTCCGGCGGCGGTGGCGGCGGTGGCGGCAACGGGATAATCGTCGGCACCTTGGGCGCTTCACGCCGCACGCCACTCATGTCATTGGCCCACTGCCACAAGAACCAGGCGGCCACGGCGCCCAGCAGCAAGCCGGCGCCCCATTTCAACGGGCGCAACGGCGGCTTCTTTTTCACCGCCAGGGGCGCAATCGGGATCTGTGCGGTCATGACTCAGCCCTGGCTCGGTTTGCCGGTGACCAGCCCGACCTGGGACAGCTCCAGCCGTCGCAGCAAATCGAGCACTTCGATCACCTTCTGGTACTGCACCAGCGCGTCGCCGCGCACGATCACCGGGAAGTCCGGGTTCAGCGCTTTCTCAATGCGCAGGCGCTCTTCCAGCTCACCGAGGGTCACCGGGTACGCATCGAGGAACACCTGGCCGCCGTCGTTGACGGAGATAGCCTTGGTCTTGGCCTCCGACAACGACACCGAGGCGCTGGCCTTGGGCAGATGGATCTGGATACCCGAGACCTGGGCAGTGGCGGTGAGGATGAACATCACCAGCACCACCATCAGCACGTCCACCAGGGGCGTGATGTTGATGCTGTCGACGGCGGCATCTTCTTCATCGTCGTGGGAGGCGTTTACGGAAGCCATGGCGATTCTCCTCAGGCCGGCACGGTGGCGTGGTGCTCGCGGCGATGGGCCGCCTCACTGGACTGGCTCTCGCCGTGCATCTCCGCCAGGCGAGTGATGAACTCGTCGACGAACACGCGCATGTCGGCGCTGACTTCCTTGTTGCGCGTGATCAGGCGGTTGTAGCCAAACAGCGCCGGGATCGCGACGAACAGGCCCATGGCCGTGGCCAGCAAGGCCGCCGCCATGCCCGGGGCGATGGCGTTGATGTTCACGTCACCGGCCATGGCCGTGCCGAGGAACACCACCATGATCCCCAGCACGGTACCGAGCAGGCCGATATACGGGCCGCCGGCAATAGCGTTGGACAAGGTCGAGAGCTTGGCACTGAGGGCCTGGTTTTCACGGGTGCGCACGCCGTCCATGGAGCAGCGGATCGCTTCGATGGTGGCGGCCGATACCGACGAGGTGTCGGCGCCCTGGGCGCGGCGCGTGCGGATCTCCTTGACCGCCACGCGGTACAGGCGCCACAGCGAAGAGTGGGTCAGGCGCTCGGCCAGCACTTCATCGTCGTAATACATTTCCAGGCGCGTGCCGATCTGCGCAAATTGCTCGCGGAACACTTCGTTGGCACTGCTGACGCGGCTGACCATGCGGTTCTTGCGCAGCATGATGAACCACGACTGCACCATCATCGCCACCAGCACCAGGATGATCACCCAGGCGTCCACCGGCACGGCCTTGAGCAAGAAGCCCAGGCTGCCGAAGCCAAAACCCGACTGTTCTTCATCCACCCCGTAAGCCACCAGTTTCGACTCGGCGCCCTGGGCACTCGCGTCGGCCAGCAGCAGCGTGGCCGGACGGGCCACCTTGGACAGACGCAACTCATCGATGGCGCCGGCGAACGGCAGGTGACCACTCGCGGCGTCTGGCAGATCGGCACCAATGGCCAACTGCGTGTTGAACGCCGGCAACGCGACCGCCAGGCTCGCGGTTTCGCGGCCATTGACGTACAGCGCGATTTTTTGGCCCTCGGCGGTGAACGCCAGGTGCTGCCATTGGCCCGGGTTCAGCGGTTGGGTCGACACCGCACGCTGGCCATCGATGTCCACGAACGGCATACCCTGGTTCAAGCCGAGCAACAGGCTGTGGCCACCGTCACGTCGGGCGAACACCACTTGCTCGCCGCTGGCCTGGTCCAGGCGCAGCCAGGTGCTGAAGGTGAATGCGCCACCAGCCGCCTGTTGCAGCGATGGGCTGGCAGGCAACATCAGCGGTTGGCCACTGAGTTGCAGGGCGCGGCCGATGACGCCATCGATGCTTGCGCCGGTGGCGTTCAGCGCGGTGTTGGCGTAGGCCGTGGTGTCCCGGGCTGGCGTGCCGTTGGCGCCGTCAAAGTGAAACAGTGCGGTGTAGTTCGGATCGAAGGTCAGTTGGCCGTTGGCGGTCGCCGTTGCCTTCTGGTTGCCGTAGTACATCCACAGGTCCTGGCGCTGGCCACCCTCGACCTTGGGCACATCGACCCAAATCAGCGCCATGCCCATCAGCGGGTCGAAGCTTTCGATCTGGTGATTGAACACGGTCTTGTCATCGGCACTGACAAAGCGCAGGTCGGCGCCGTCGTCCTTGACCCCGTCAAAGGAGAAGTTGCCGGTGTGCAGGCGCACCAGCAGCGCAGTGCGGCCCAGGGCCTGGTTGATCGCCGCGCCTTGGGCGGTGGTATCGACCGAAATCTGTTTGCGGTAATGCCAGTCGTCCTGCCACCAGGCATGGGCGGTGGCCGGGAGCGTGAAGCCCAGGCAGATCAACAGGCTCAGGAATAGGCGTTGCATGGGTGAAGTCTCCGGAAGAAAAAGTCAGAAAGTCGCCTGCACACTGAAGTGCAGTCGCGAGTCCTGTTTCTGGGTGTTCGGTCCATCGAGCAGCGGGTAACCCCAGTCCAGGCTGCCGGACAACCATTTGCTCAAACTGGCGCGGGTGCCCAGGCCGACACTGGCCAGGCTGTATTCGTCTTCTTGCTCGGGCAGCGGGTCGTGCAGGCGCAGGCGTGCGCCTTCGGCGAACGCATAGAAACGCCATTCCTGCACATAGCTGCCCAGGTACTTGGCCAGGGACGGCGTGCGCAGTTCCTGGGAAAGCAAATAGCCCTCGTCGCCGGTGCGCTCCGCGGCCAGGTAGCCGCGTACCGAAGTGGCGCCGCCGGCGGAGTACTGCTCGTTGGAAACCAGCGGCCCCGAGGCCAGCTGGAACGCCGCCTTGGTTGCCGACTGCCAATCGTTGGTGAAGGTGTAGGTGTAATTGAGATCGCCCTTGAGCACCGCGAAACTGGCGCTGGCCTTGTAGCGCTTGTAGTCGAACTCTTCGGCGTCGCTGCCGTAGCCGAAAAACGCACGAGTCCCCACGATCAGGTTCAAGCCCAGGCCGAGCTGGGATTGTTCGGTGTAGCGGTAGCCGTTGTAACCGAGGGTGAACGGCGCGTACTTGAGCGGCACCTGGTCGCTGCTGGAGCCGAATTTCATCTCTTCGTCGAAGTCCTTGAAGTCCACGCCAAAGGAGAACGAGTTGGCCCAGGCGCCTGCTGCCGGCAGGTTGTAGATCGCCGATACGCCATAGGAATGGCCCTTGCCCAGCACGTTGCTGCCGCCGATGGTGGCGATGTTGCTGTCAGACTGGTAGCCAGAGAACTGCAGGGTCCAGCGCTCATTCAACGGCGCGCTGTAGGAGCCCGACCAGACCTTGGCATTGCTGCTGTCCTCGGGCGCCGTGAAGTAGGTCAGGGAAATGCTGTGGCCCAGTTGCCACAGGTTGTCGTAACCCAGGGTGGCGACCGAACGCAGCTTCTCGGTGTCGGCGCTGTAGTCGTTGTTCAGGCCGAGGCTGGCGTGCCAGGGGTTCTGGTCTTCCACCTGCAGGTCCACGTCCATGGTGCCGGGGCGTGCGCCTTCGCGTACCAGCGGCGTGACCTGACGCCCCGCCCCTCGGTTGAGGCCGGCCAGCTGGGTTTGCACCGTGGCAAAATCCGGCACGGCGCCCTCCTCCAGCGCCGGCACCTGCTCGCGGATTTCCACCGGCGAATAGTGCTTGGCACCGACCACACGCACGCGGCCGACTTTGGTTTCGCTGACCTGCAAATAGACGATGCCGTCATCGACCTTCTGCTCGGGCAACTCGACAAACACCGACTGGTAACCCCGCGCCTGATAGATCTTCTGCAACGCATCGCGTGCACCCTCGATATCGTCGAGGGTCTTTTGCGGACCGAGGAACGGGTACACCGCTTCCTCAATGGTCGCCGCGTCGAGCACGGTATTGCCGCGCACGAAGTACTCGTTGACGTCCACCCGGCGTGCCGGCGCGTCCCCGGCCTCTTCGGCCAGCACCGGTTGGGCCAAGGCCCCCAGCGTCAGGCACAGCGCCAGCGTTGACTTGAACAGATGCTCCACACCGCCCCCTGGTTTTCTGAAAAAGTTGTATGCCTTCGCCGATTGCACGGCGTTCGGCCTGCTCAATTGCTGGTGGTCGAAAGATGGCTGTGCCGGGCCAGCCAGGTGTGCAGCAAGGCGAAGTTCAACGAGAACTCCGGCATGTGCAGCAAGGCGCCACAAAACACTTCACCGATGATTTTCTGGATGAGCTGTACCGCGTGCGGGTTGTTCAGCAGCGTGGCGATATCCCGCTGCAGGGTCTGGATCCCCCATACACGCTGGTTCAGGTCGAGGCCGACGAACCAGCGAAACAGCAGGTTGTAGTTGAGCTGCTCGTGCAGCTGTTGTTCGCTGGGTACCGAATACAGCAGTTGCAGCAGGAGGATGTGCACCACGGTGTGCGGCGCGATGGACATGCCAGGGTCGGTCTGGAGCAGATCACGGTGGCTGTCGAGCACCTCGTCGATCTGCGGGCGCAACAGCACCAGCGAGTGCCCGGAGGGGATGTAGCTGGACACTTCCTTCAAGGCGCCCTGCCAGTCGTCCTGGGAGACGATCCACACCCACGGCGCGCCGTAGCGGTATACCGAAACCGGCTTCTTGCGCGCAGCTTCGACGATCTTCGACAGGCGCTGGTCGAGCTCCTGCATGCCTACTTTCGAATAACGTTCCATAGTTCCCATTTGCCCCACTCCTGGCGTCCTGCTGACGGCTTGGGAGACGACTTTTGATCGTATCCAGCGCGTTACACAGGAGAGACGGGAGGGGGTGGGAGCTACCGAACTTTTGTCATGAAAGCTTCATTTTGGATTGAGTGGGGGGCAATTTTTTGGGGATTGAGTACATATCCGTTGCTGCGGTAAAGGCTACTTAGGGTTCCGCCCTTACGGCGGCTCACTTTGGAAAAGCC
>NZ_JACAOY010000048.1:10576-10831 GCF_013385985.1 Pseudomonas sp. B6002
GAGTGGTGTGGAGCAAAAGCAACGGCAAACGCGGTCCACTGTGGGAGCTGGCTTGCCTGCGATGGCATCAACGCGGTGTACCTGATTCACCGAGGCGCCTGCATCGCCGGCAAGCCAGCTCCTACACGTATCTGCTTTTGATCTAACCACTCAGGTCGGCTACCAGGCCGCCGTGCTCTTGCTTTTGATTTTGATCTTGGGCGCCCCGTCAAACACGCTGGCCGAACGCAGGCTTGAATCCGTGGGTAACCCGGC
>NZ_JACAOY010000049.1 GCF_013385985.1 Pseudomonas sp. B6002
CATGGGCCTGTCTCCCTGCAGCGGACGCCAAGAAGCTGGCTATCCAGTCTTCTGCCTCAAGCTCTTTGCATATTCGTTCGGAGAACGATATCCCAGAGCTGAGTGCAGTCGACTGCTGTTGTAAAACCCATGCACATAGCTGGCGATTGATAGCTGTGCCTGTTTTTTTGTGGGGTAGACCCCGAAAGCCTCCTCTCTTTTCAGCGTAGCGAAAAAGCTCTCGGCCACTGCGTTGTCCCAGCAATTTCCCTTTCGACTCATGCTCTGGGTGAAGTCCTTCTTGGCCAGCGTTAGACGGAACTTACTGCTTGCGTACTGACGGCCCTGATCGGAGTGAAATACTGCTCCGCTAGTGCCAGAACAGGCGCTCCAGGCATTCAGAAACGCACTTTCGACCAGGCCATCTGGCATGCGGTCTGACAAGCTGTAGCCCAATATCTGGCGGGTCTGGATACTCAACACTATCGCTAGATACAACCAACCCTCTCTGGTTGGGAGGTAGGTGATATCACTGACCCAGGTCGGCGTGGGGTTATCGATGGAAAACTGACGCGCCAACACATTGCTCGCCACCGGCAAATAATGGCTGCTGTCAGTGGTACAGGGCCTGAAACCTCCTTTGGACTTGCCCTGTATCCGCTCCTCGCGCATCAACCGCCTGACCCGTTTGTGGCCCACTGCATACGATTTCTGGCGCAAGGCGGCGACCAACCGTGGCCGACCGTAGGTGCGTCGACTGGCCGCATAGACGCTGCGCAACTCAATGCGAATCTGAGCGTCAGGATCAGGGCGAGGTTGCCTGAGCGCATAATCGTAGAAACCTGAAGTCGAGACTTCCATCACCCGACACAACACCCGCACCGGGTATTGAGTCCGTTCAGCAGCGACGAAGGCGTATCTCACCTGGACTCTCTGGCGAAGAATACCGCCGCCTTTTTTAGGATTTCACGCTCCATTTTCAGCTCGGCAACCTCGGCTCGCAGGCGAGCAAGCTCACTGCCTTCCTTCGTGATGGGCTTGCGCTCGGGCGAACTCAACGGTTGGCCCTTGCGCGTGGCGTTCACCCAGTTGTCGAGCGTTTTGACGGACATCTCTAGCTGGCGGGCCGCTTCGGCTCTGCCAACGCTTTCAGCTAACGCAACCGCTTGAGTCTTGAACTCATCGGTATAGTTACGGCGAGTAGATGGATACATGGCAACCTCCAAGAGAACGATTTAAGTATCGCTTCTTGGCGTCCGTTGTCACGGGACAGGCCCA
>NZ_JACAOY010000005.1:0-38282 GCF_013385985.1 Pseudomonas sp. B6002
CTTGTACATCCACCGCAATCGCTTCACCGTGACATGGCTGCTCGCCGCTCAATGTACTTTTCCCCTCCTGCTGACACTCCGCTTCAGGGGAGGGTTGCAGCGTGCTATCCAGTCGCTACATCACCCACAGACAGCCTTTGGCTTCAACCCTGCGGGCCATCGCCTAAGAGTCGACTATCTCTCCCCCAGCACATAAAAAAAGCCCCGTAGCTGTACAAGCTACGGGGCTTTTTCGTTTCTGTGATGGTGTCAGGCAGGTTGTGCTGCCAAGCTATTGCTCACGTTACGCCCAAGCACCAGCACCGTGACAAACCCACAGCCCACCAGCGCCGTGGCCAAGCTCAACAGTACCGAACTGCCCATCTGGTCAACGATCCGCCCGCCGAAGAACGACCCCAAGGCAATGATCACCTGGAACAGGGCGACAAACAGCGGCATGCCGCGTTCGACGTCCTTAGGCGCCACGACAAACATCCAGATGCTGGCACAGGCCGGGAAGGCGCCGAAGGCGAAGCCCCAGAGTGCGATCAGCATCGTCGCGCCCGTCAGGCCGGTGGCGAAGTAGGGGAACAGCGCAGTGCTGGTGCCGATCATCAGCGCAACCAGCAACAGGGTGTAGCGCACGCTGCGGTTGGCGGCGAAGCCGGCAAAAACGTTACCCGCCACGCCTGCCACACCAAACATCAACAACAGCGAGCCAATGGTCGGGCCATCAAAGCCGGAGCTGTTTTTGAAGAACGGTGCCACATAGGTGTACGCAGCAAAGTGCGCCAGGCCAATCATCAACACCGCGATCAAACCCACACGAGCCCGTGGATTGATGAACAAGGCCGGCAGGTCACTCACAAGAATGGCCTTCTCCGGCTTGAGCTGAGGCAGCAGGAACACCTGCGCCAGCACCACCGGTACACCCAGCAATGCGGTGACCAGAAACGTCATGCGCCAGCCCATCAAGCCGCTGAGCCAAGTACCAACGGGCACGCCCAGAACAGTGGCGAGTGTCACGCCCATCATGATGATGGACGTGGCCTTCGCTACACCCACGCCCTTGGGAGCCAAACGGCCACTCAGCGCAATGGCGGTGGCCCAGAACCCACCGATACTGATGCCCAGCAATACGCGACCAAACAGCAACAGGCTGAAGTCACTGGCAAAAGCCACCACACTGTTGGCGATGATCATGATCAGTGTCAGGCTGATCAGCAGGTAGCGGCGGTCCATGGCGCCAATGATGACCGACAGCAACGGCGCCGCAAGCGCGGCCATGATGCCGGGCAGGGTGACCATCAGTCCGGCGTGGCCGGCACTGATGCCCAGGTCGGCTGCAACGTCATTAAGCACGCCCACCGGGAGAAACTCGCTGGTTACCAGGGCGAAGGCACCGACGGCCACGGAGAGAATCGCCAGCCACTGCTGTTTGACGCTTTGTTGATTATGTTCGGGACGGCCGCGTGGGGCCTGTGTCGCGCTTGGCATGGTGTTGGGTTCCAAGATGAATGTCGCCTGAAGCCAGGCGGGGGAAGGGAGTCAGGGGGCGATTATATAAACCGGTCTTGATGATTGAGCAGGCGACCCGTTCGATAGTAATCATCAGTGCAATCGATAAGTCCCACACCACAGATGTCACTTTCCCGCCGTTTCAAAAACCTTGCCTACAGGGGACGCATTGCGATAACGACGGCAACTTATTACGTTGTGCTAGCGCGTCAGATCGGGCGCCTTCCATTGCAAAGGAACTGCATCATGAGCAAGAACACCAAGAAAACCTCCGACAAAATCGCGACGTTGGCTGCACAAACACTCAACAGTCCAGACGCCTCCGCCACTGCCAAAAGCCTTGCCGCTTCAGCGCTGGCCCAGAAGAACAACGACAAGCAGACCAGTGCCGAGATGGAGGAAACAGCCGCAAAAGTGCTGGGCAGCGATCGCCATAGCGAAGACACCAAAACCCTTGCAGCGTCGGTGCTCTCCCAAGCCAATAAGGAACGTTAACACAACGCAAAAGCCCCGTAGTTGAACAGGCTGCGGGGCTTTTGCGTTTCCGGGTGCTCGGCTCACACAGAATCAACAGCATAAAAATCTCCGTCTCACCGAATAACTTTCCTCGCTGCGGTGTTCACCCTACAGACCACCCAGGAAACGCCCATGAGCCCCCATGTCGACCGCTACGACCGCCTCACCCGCACCTTCCATTGGCTCACCGCCGCCGTGGTGATCTTCATGTTTGCCAGCGCACATATCTGGGAAAACCTGGAGAAGGGCACACCACTGCGAAAAGGCCTGCAGTCGGTGCACATCTCCCTGGGGATCGCCATGGCGGTGTTGATCGTTGCACGGATTATCTGGCGCCTGTCCGGCGGCAATCGCCCAAAGGCCGGTAGTCATCCCGCCCTTAACGTACTGGCGAAAATGGCGCATGGTTGCCTCTATCTGTTGCTGTTGGCACAGATCGTATTGGGCTTTCTGTTTCGCTGGGCGCAAGGCGAGCCTTTCAGCTTTTTCGGGCTGTTTTCCATCCCCGCGCCGGTAGTGATCGACCACGCCTGGCGCGGGACGCTGGGCGACCTGCACGACACGGTTGCCTGGGCGATCATCCTGCTCGCGGGCCTGCATGCGGCGGCTGCGCTCTGGCACCACTATGTGATGGGCGACAGCACGCTACGCCGCATGTTGCCCGGCTCACGTACTGCCTTTCAAAAGTGATGTTGGCTGCTGTACCTAACCCCCGTTACGGAGCATGAAAAGCATGAAGAACCGCCACGAATACCATACCTCGCTCCTCTTCGGTGCGTGCTTGGCTGCCGCATTACTGGCCGGCCAGGCCCACGCATCGGGCGATGAATCCGCGCCGCCCAAGCCCAATTGCCCCAAAGGCCAGGTCTGGGACACCAAGACCGGCAAGTGCGTGCTGCAAACCAGCAAAGCCACGTCAGACGCCGACCGTACCGATTACGCCTACCGCCTGGCCAAGGATGGGCGTTACGACGAAGCCCTGGCACTGCTCGATACCCTGCAAGACCCGAACACCGCCAAGGCCCTCAACTATCGTGGCTACGCCACCCGCAAGCTGGGGCGCACCGACGAAGGCATCGGCTATTACCTGAAGTCCGTGGCGCTCGACCCCAACTACGCCCAAGTCCGCGAGTACCTGGGCGAGGCCTACGTGATCAAGGGCCGCATCGACCTGGCGCAGGAGCAACTGGTGAAGATCAAAGCCTTGTGCAGCACCACCTGCGAAGAATATGAAGACCTGGCTGACGCGATCGCCCATGCGCCCGAGGCATAAAACTGTGAGTGAACACACAGGAGGCCGCCATCACCGCAGAGGCTGAGTTTCGTCGCGAGTTGGGCCTGCTGTTGCCGCGTTTATGGCGATACGGGTGGGTGTTGTCACGACAAAAGCACCTGGCTGAAGACCTGGTGCAGACCACCTGTGTGCGAGCCTTGGAACGTGCCGGGCAGTTTGCCGCCGGCACGCGGCTGGATCGCTGGCTGCTGGCAATCATGCATTCGATCTGGCTCAACGAACTGCGCTCGCAACGGGTGAGACAAGGGCAGGGGTTCGTCGACGCGGAGCAGGAGTTGTCCTTTGATGGCGAGAGCCTGGCCCAGGAACAGGTGTTGGCCGCACAAGTCATCAAGCGTGTGAACGGGCTGCCCGAAGCACAACGGGAAACGGTTTTTCTGGCGTATGTGGAAGGGCTTTCATACAAGGAAATTGCCGAGGTGCTGCATATCCCGGTGGGAACCGTCATGAGCCGATTGGCGGCCGCACGGGCGAAACTGGCTGAAACCGCGTCCTCCCAAGCCCAGCCGGACAAAACTCACGGAGAACGGCGATGACCCTCACTGACGCACCCTCCGACGAACTGTTGGTGGCTTACCTGGACGGCGAACTGGATGCCCGGCAGCACCAGCTCATCACCGATCGGCTCAGCGTTGATCCTGTCCTGGCTGCGCGCCTGGAAGCCTTGCAGGGGGCTGACCTGCCTTTCAAGGCCGCCTTCGATTCACTGCTCGACCAGGCCCCCACAGAACGTATGCAGGCGATGCTCAAATCGCTGCCCTCAGCGCATGCCCCAGCCTTGAGCCGGCGCCGCTTCGTGGCCATGGCCGCCGGTTTTGCCGTGGCCGGGGTGCTTGCCGACCGCCTGTTCATGAGTTGGCCCCGCCCGGAACCCGGCCAAGGCTGGCGTGCGTCGGTCGCCGAATACATGGCCTTGTACACGCCCCAGACCCTGGAGAACCTCAGTACCGACTCCGCTTCCCACGTGGCGCAACTGAGTTCGGTCGGCGCTCAATTGGGCCTGCCGTTGTCCCCCACGGCGGTAAACCTCCCCGGCGCCGAGTTCCGGCGTGCGCAGATCCTCGACTATGACGGCATATTGATCGGCCAACTGACCTACCTCGACCCACTTCACGGCCCACTGGCACTGTGCATCACCGCCAGCCGCAAGGGTGCGCAACCTGCCGCCACCGAGCAGCGGCGAGGGATGAATGTGGTGTATTGGGCCAGTGCTACCCACGGTTTCATGCTGATCGGGCGCAACCCGTTCGAAGCGCTGCAGCGCATGGCTCGTAGTGTCGAGAACACATTGCCCGCGTGAACTCAGTGAGTCGTGCCCTGTGAGGCGCGCCAGCGCGCGGGTGTCGTGCCTTCCCAGGTGCGAAAGGCCCGATAAAACGAATTAGTGTCTTCGTAACCGAGCAAGCCGGCGATCTCCTCTATCTCGATCGTCGGTTCTGCCAACAGATGGCGCACTATCTCCTGGCGGGTTTCCAGCATCAATTGGCGAAAGCTGGTGCCTTCCTCGGTGATGCGCCGCTGCAACGTGCGCTCGCTCATGCCCATGTCCCGCGCCACCTCGACCATCTCCGGGCGACCGCTGGCGAGGATGCGCTTGAGCGCGCCCTTGACCTGATGGCTGATCGTGGGCAGTGCCGTCGCTTCGGCCAATGCGGCGGTCAGGACCGGGTTGAGTATGTCGAGCAGTTCCGGATTGTGCCCGGGGAAGGGCCGGTTCAAGTCCGCAGCGTCAAACACCAGGGCATTGCGCTCGGCGCCGAAACGCACCGGGCAGCCAAAAAAATCGGCCAGGACGGTGTTGCCACATTCCGGTCGGGCCAATTCAACATGGTGCGGGAGGATGTGCACCCTGGAACCGCGCCGACCCAGTTCGACGAACGTGGCAAAGGCGGCGTCGATAAATAACGTCGGCGGATGCGCCTGAGTGCGCAACCAGTCGAGGGTGACGGTGCAGGTGCTGCCTTCTTCGGTCACGTGCACCCGTTCGGGGGTGCACAGTTGCTTGAAGCGTGCGAGGCGGTGCAGGCCATCCCGAAAGTCGCGGGCAATGAAGGCGGCAAAACTCGCCGGGGGCAATGTCGCACTGTCCAACTGGGTGACCAGCAAGATGCCAGCCGCGGGGTCCGGATTGAGCGTACCGACGGCCTCCCACACGCGGAAAAACTCGGGTGTTGTCACCTGACGACGGTCGCGCCGCTCGTGAAGGTTGAGCGTCACCGGCAGCCGTGCCTGACGCAACACCGCCGACGGCTCCAGCCCGATGGTTTTCAGGGCTTGCCAGAAAACATCCGGGATGTTGAAACGGGATTGGCGTGCATCAGGCATGGGTCACCTTTTCAGTCGAGCAAATCAATCAGAAGCCGACACACTGAGGTCGTGCCATTTCTTGTCCGAGGCCGCCAGCTCTTCCGCCGCCCGCGCTGCGTATTGCACCGCATCACTGCCGATCAACAGGCGCAGCGGCGCTTCTTTGTTCAGGGCCAACTCCAGCACGATCTCAGCCACCCGGGCCGGGCCGGTCGGCAAGATGCCAGGGGAATTCAGCAACTCGACCAGCACGCCGACGCTTTGCTGATAGGGCTCGCTGATCGGCGGGATCGTCATGGACGAGCCCGACCAGTCGGTGCGCATGCCGCCCGGCTCCAGTACCGTCACTTGCACCCCGAGCGGGGTCACCTCTTGCGCCAACACCGTCGAAAACCCACCCACCGCCCATTTTGCACTCTGGTAAGCCGCCAGGCCCGCCATACCGATACGCCCGCCGAGGGACGATACCTGAAAGATATGCCCGCGGCCCTGGGCGCGCAGCACCGGCACCACGGCCTTGCTCACGTGCACCACGCCATAGAAATTGGTGTCGATCTGCGCCGTGAAGTCATCCAGCGTCACATCCTCAACCGACGCCAAGTCCCCATAACCCGCGTTGTTGACCACCACATCCAGCCGGCCAAAATGCGCCACCGCAGCCGCCACGACTTGCACGACCTGCGTGTTGTCCGTCACATCCAGCTGCAGGGGCAACACCGCGTCGCCGTATTCAGCGACCAGGTCATCCAATTGACGGGGATTGCGCGCCGTCGCCACCACACGGTCGCCGGCACGCAGGGCCGCTTCGGTAATAGCGCGGCCAAGGCCACGGGAACTGCCAGTGATAAACCAGATCTTGGACATGGAACACCTCTTCGTAGGAAACAACCGTGAGCGAAGGATGTTCGATAGACACGCTTTCCACACTAGCAGCAAGCCGCCATCCGACTTGCAAACCCCGCCAATTGTCGTGAGCGGGCTCGCGCTGCTCCCTACGCCAATCGAGCCGTGAGGCTTTCGATAAATACCCGCTCCGCCCGACTCATCTTCTGCTCCCGGTTCCACAGCAGATGAATATCCACATCCGCTATCCCCTCATCCGGCGGTAGCCGCCACAGCAACCCGTTCTTCTCATCCTCGGCCACCACATGGACCGGCAGGCAACCCAGGCCAAAACCGGCGATCACCAAACGACGCACCTCTTCAAGGCTGGACGACGACGCCACGATCCGCCCGCTGAAGCCCTGCTGGTCGCGGAAGATCGTCAAGGGCGACAACATCCCGCCAATTTGGTCGCTGGTAAAACTCACGAAGTTCTCCGACTGCAAATCCCCCTCCGCCAGGCCGCTGCGCCCAAATAACGGGTGATGCCGCCCACAGAAAAACGCGTAACGCTGACGCAAGAACAGGTGCTGTTCCAGGCGCGGCTGTGGCCGGCGATTGAGGCTCAGGCCCAGGGTCGCGGTTTTTTCGAGGAGGGCGGCGACGATGTCCGAGCTGCGCATCACCTCCACTTCCAGGTCGACCCGGGGATGCTCGCGGTGGAAGTCAGCGAGGAAGTCATCAAAGGTGTCTGACTCGATGCGGCTGATCATCAGCAAGCGCACTTTGCCGAGCACCTCGTCACCAGGTTTTTGCAGGGCGTTGCTCATCTGCGACACCTGGCCGTACATCTCGCCGGCGATGGCAAAGATCTGTTCACCGGCGTCGGTCAGCACAAAACGCGGGCCACGGCGGGCGATCAGTTCGCAGTCGAGCTGTTCTTCCAGGCGCTTGAGGGCCTGGCTGATGGCCGGTTGCGTCAGGTGCAGGCGGGCGGCGGCACGGCTGATGCTCAGTTCCTGGCCGATCACGCGGAAGGTGCGCAACAGGTTCCAGTCCAGGCGGTCGTTGAGCAGCGGGTGAATATCGCGGCGAGGTTCGGGCATGGCGCGGCTCGATAATAAGCAGGATTTATAATTTGAATAATAAATAGAAAATTGACTAATCATAGCCCGGCGACGATAAATCACCCTGAACAAGCGCCATCAGAGCGCGCCCGTTTGACTTTCTCCTGCCAAAAAAATAACCAAAGGAGCCCGCCCCATGAAGCCTTCCGCTTCGCCACAGCCCCGCCGTGCTGCGGCCGCCGCTTTTATCGGCACCATGATCGAGTGGTACGACTTTTATATCTACGCCACCGCCGCCGCGCTGGTGTTCGGCCAACTGTTTTTCCCCTCCGACGACAAGCTGTTCAGCACCATGGCCGCCTTCGGCACCTTCGCCGTGGGCTTTTTTGCACGGCCCCTGGGCGGTATTGTGTTCGGCCACATCGGCGACCGTATCGGGCGCAAGAAATCCCTGGTGATCACCCTGGTGATGATGGGCGTGGTCACGGTGTGTATCGGCCTGCTGCCGACCTACGCGCAAATCGGCGTTGCAGCGCCGGTGATGCTGATTCTGCTGCGCGTGGTGCAAGGTATTGCCGTGGGCGGAGAGTGGGGCGGCGCGGTACTGATGGCCGGTGAGCACGCGCCGAAAGGCCGTCGGAATTTCTTTGCCTCCTTCGCCCAGTTGGGCAGTCCGGCCGGTTTGATCCTGTCGTTGCTGGCGTTCAGTGCGGTCACCCGTTTGCCGGAAGAAGACCTGCTGAGTTGGGGCTGGCGTGTGCCGTTCCTCGCCAGCGCCCTGTTGCTGATCGTAGGCCTGGCGATTCGCCTGGGGGTGAACGAATCCCCCGAGTTTCTCGAAGACAAAGCCCAGGCTGAAAAAGCGCGGGCGATCAAGAAAGACCAGGCCCCCGTGATTGAAGTACTGCGCACGGCGTGGCGCCCGCTGTTGCTGTGCATTGGTGCCAACACCCTGGGCATCGCCGGCGTGTATTTCACCAACACCTTCATGATTGCCTACAGCACTCAGCAACTGGGCCTACCGCGCTCGCTGATTCTGGAGTGTTTGTTCTTCGTCGCGATCATCCAGTTCTGCATCCAGCCACTGGCCGCCTGGGTGGCCGAAAAGGTCGGCGCCACGCGCTTCCTCTGCGCGATGACCGTGCTGGCAATGGCTTCGCCTTATCCGATGTTCGTGCTGGTCAGCAGCGGGCAGGCCCCGTTGATCATCCTCGGCATCGCCCTGGCGGTGGTGTGCATGGCCTCGTTTTATGCCGTGATTGCCGGCTTTGTCAGCGGCCTGTTCGAAACCCGCGTGCGCTACACCGCGATCTCCCTGGCCTACCAGGTGTGCGGTGCGCTGGCGGGTGGCTTGACGCCATTGATCGGCACCTGGCTGGCCCACGAATACCAGGGCCAATGGTGGCCGATGGCAGTGTTCTACAGCCTGATCGCGGCGGTTTCGCTGGTGTGCGTACTGGCGTTGTCGCGCCGTCACGCCACCGCGCACCGTCATGAAATGGCACACAGTGTTTGAGGGAGAGTTGCGAATGTTGAAGATTAATGGCGAGCGCCTGTGGGCCAGCCTGATGGCCATGGCCGAGATCGGCGCCACCGCCCGTGGCGGCAGTTGCCGCCTGGCCCTGAGTGCCGAAGACCAGGCCGGCCGTGAACTGTTCAGCCACTGGTGTAAAGCTGCAGGGTTGACGCTGAGCGTGGATGCCATCGGCAACCTGTTCGCCCGGCGTGCCGGCACCGATAAGGACGCCGCGCCGATCATGATGGGCAGCCACCTCGACACGCAACCGGAAGGCGGGCGCTTCGATGGCGTCTACGGTGTGCTGGCTGGCCTGGAAGTGATCCGCAGCCTCGACGACCACGGCATCCAGACCCGCAAACCCCTGGAAATCGCCGTGTGGACCAACGAAGAGGGCGCGCGCTTTACCCCGGCCATGCTCGGCTCGGCGGTGTTCACCGGCACCTTGGCGCTGGACAAGGCCCTGGCCACGGCGGATGTCGACGGCATCAGCGTGGCAGAGGCATTGCGCAGCACCGGCTACAACGGTGAGCGCCCGTTGGGTGGCGCGGTGGATGCGTACTTCGAGGCCCATATCGAGCAAGGCCCGATCCTGGAAGACAACGCCAAGAGCATCGGCGTGGTCACCGGCGGCCAGGCGATTCGCTGGCTCGACGTGCGGGTCGAAGGCATGGCGGCCCATGCCGGTACCACGCCGATGCCGCTGCGCAAGGACGCGCTGTACGGCGCCGCGAAAATGATTCAGGCCCTGGAAAACCTGGCGGCGGATTTTGCCCCCGAAGGCCTGACCACGGTGGGCGAGTTGAGCATTGCCAAGTCATCGCGCAACACGATTCCCGGGCTGCTGAATTTTACCGTCGACCTGCGTCATCACCGTGACGCCGACATCGACGCCATGGAGCAGCAGGTGCGTGCGCGCCTGCAGGCCATCGCTGAGAAACGTGGCCTGAGCGTCACCATCAGCCCTCACTGGATCAGCCCGGCCACGCCGTTCGACGCAGACTGCGTTGCCTGTGTGCAGTCCTCGGTAGACGCCTTGGGCTACAGCCAGCAGCGCATTGTCAGCGGTGCCGGCCACGATGCCATTCACCTGGCCCGTTACTGCCCGACCGCGATGGTCTTTATCCCGTGTGTCGGCGGCCTGAGCCATAACGAAGCCGAAGACGTACTGCCTGAGGACGTGCGCCAGGGCACCGACGTGTTGCTCAACGCCGTGCTCAAACGCGCGGTCCGAGCTGACTAAGACTGAAACACATCACCTGTAGGAGCCGGTTTGCCGGCGATGACGATCTTTCAGATATGGAGAGGTTGTCTGGCCTACCGCTATCGCCGGCAAGCCGGCTCCTACAGGAGCTGTGTGCCTGCCGGTGATTTGGGTTTATCGAGGAAGATTCCATGCGTACCTTTTTCCACCCCGAACAACTCCTGCACCACCCGCGCAGCTACTACTCCCGTGGCCAGATGCGCACGCCCCAGGAAGTCCCCGAGCGCGCGCGCAACCTGCTGCTGGCCGCGCAGAGCCTGGGGTTCGACATCCAGCAACCCCAGGATCATGGCCTGGATCCACTGCTCGCCGTGCACGGCGCGGCTTACCTGGCCTTCCTGCAAGAAGCCCATCAACGCTGGAAGGAAATCCCCGAAGACTGGGGCGATGAAGTCATGTCCAACATCTTCGTGCGCGAGCCCAACGCCCTGCGGGGCATCCTCGCCCAGGCTGCGCGTTACCTGGCGGACGGCAGTTGCCCAATCGGCGAACTTACGTGGCGCTCGGCCTATTGGTCGGCCCAGAGCGCCGTCACAGCAGCCAAGGCCATCCTCGACGGTGCACCGGCTGCCTACGCCCTGTGCCGGCCTCCGGGCCATCACGCGCGGTTCGATGCGGCGGGTGGTTTCTGCTACCTCAACAACGCAGCCGTCGCCGCCCAGGTCTTGCGTGAAGGGTTCCAGCGCGTCGCCGTGCTCGACACCGACATGCACCACGGCCAAGGCATCCAGGAAATCTTCTACGACCGCGACGACGTGCTGTACGTCTCGATCCACGGTGACCCCACCAACTTCTACCCCGGTGTCGCCGGCTTCGCCGATGAGCGTGGAAACGCAGCGGGCGAGGGCTTCAACCTCAACCTGCCCATGCCCCATGGCGCCAGTGAGGCGCTGTTCTTCGAAAAACTCGAACAGGCCCTGGCGGCGATCAAAGACTTCTCGGCGGACGTGCTGGTGTTGTCCCTGGGCTTTGACATTTACGAGCTGGACCCGCAAAGCAAAGTCGCGGTCACGCGCGAAGGGTTTGCGCGGCTGGGGGAATGCATCCGTGGCCTGGGATTGCCCTGTGTGATCGTGCAGGAGGGCGGGTATCACCTGGAGACGCTCGACAGTAACGCCCAGGCGTTTTTCAGCGGCCCACAGGCCTGGGCAAAATAACGTCGCTATAAAGACCGTAAATGCATGATATCTTTGTGCCATTACGTATCGTAATGGTCACGGAGGATGTCATGAAAAAGCTGTCTTTGCTGGGTTTGCTGGTGGTAATGGCTGTGAGCCCGATGCTCGCCATGGGGTGTCCGAAAGGCACGCATCCGGTCGGCGGCACGGGGTCGCATCATAAAGGTGGGACTTGCCAGTAGCAGGCACAGTCGCAGTGCCCGCGTCAGTAAGGTGACCACGGGCACTGTCACTCGACAGGCACATGGCCTTACCCGCATTCGCCGTCTAGGGTGAAACAGTCCGCCCCTGCGGCACCAACTCCAGCACCCGATTCCTGCCGCCTTCGGCCAGCAGGTAGGTGCCACGCCCCGTCGGCACAATCGATTGCGGCGCTTTTAAAAACGACAGAATGGTCTGCTGTTTGCCCTGTGGGTCTACCAGCAGCAAGCGTGCCCGGTGCGTCGAGTCTTCGTTGACCCACAGCCCGCGTTCGTCGCACATCAGAAACGTCGGTTTGTTCAGGCCCGCCAGCACCACCGGGTCGCTGCCATCGGCGCTCAACTCGCGTACCACGCCTTTTTTCTTTTCGGTGTAGAGCATGCGCCCGTCGGTGCAGCGCACGATGGACTCGCCTTCTTGCACCTGGTCGCGCAGCACGCTCAACGACTGATCGCTCCAGCGATAGCGCAGCAGGCGACCGCTGGGCTTGCGGTCTTCGATGGCGTACAGGTCGTCGCCTTCATCCCACAGCCCTTGCACGTTTTCACCCTTGAAGAGCTCGGTGACCACGCCGTCCTTGAAAAAACTGACGGGCAAACCGCCGGATTCCTGGCTGAACACCCAACCGCCACGGGTCGCAAAGATGCCATCGGGTTTGGAAAGGTTGGCCACCACCACTTCCCGTGCGCCGTCCGGGTGGATGCGCACGATGCTGCCCTGGCCCTTGGCGAGTTCCTGGCTGACCATCAGCGAGCCGTCCGGCAACGGCATCAGCGAGGCCGCTTTCTCCACGTCGCGGTGGACCACCTGGACACTCCAGCCGGCCGCCGCGCTCACGGGGTAGAAGCTTTGCCAGGCGAAAAAACCGAGGGCTGCCACACTAGGAATGCCCACGAGGGCGGCGCCCAGTCGCAACAGACGCATATTTTTTTTGTTATGGGAGGCGCTGGTCATTGATCACTCTGTCGAAAGAATTCGGCACGAGACTACGCAGGTGACCCGATTTTTTAAATGCGCGTGGGCCTGACGCTGACGCATTCGTACGATAATGTCCCCCAAATCGACCTCACTGGCCCTTCCTCGTGATCATCAACTTCGACCTCAACGACCTCCAAGCCTTCCGCGCCGTGGTAGACAAGGGCAGTTTCCGTGGCGCCGCCGAGGCCATCCGCATCTCGCAGCCTGCGCTGAGCCGGCGTATCGAGAAGCTGGAGTCGGCCCTCGACGTGAAGTTGTTCGAGCGCACCACACGCCGAGTCAGCCTGACCATGGTCGGCCGTGCCTTCCTGCCCCAGGTGGAGCGCATGCTCGATGACCTCGACGTGGCCTTGATGGGTATCAGCAACGTCGCGTCCACGCGCATGGGCAACGTCACCATCGCGTGTGTGCCGTCGACCGCCTACTACTTCATGCCTCACGTGATCTCCGAATTTCACAAGCTCTATCCGAAGATTCGCCTGCGGGTGCTGGATGCCAGTGCTGGCGAAGTGTGCAATGCGGTAGAGAGCGGCGAGGCGGATTTCGGCGTGAGTTTCAGCGGCAGCCTGGCCGATGAAGTGGAGTTCGAATTGCTGCTGCAGGAACGCTACGTGCTGGCCTGTCGCCGCGATCACCCGCTGGCCGAACGCGACAGCGTGACCTGGGCCGAAGCCTATGAGCACGACTACATCACCGTCGACAAAACCTCCGGCAACCGCTTCCTGCTGGATCAGGCCTTGCGCGGCGTGCGGGTGAAAAAGCCGAGTATCTGCGAGACGCACCACGTGACCACGATGATCGGGCTGGTGGAGGCGGGGTTGGGCGTGGCGATGGTGCCGTCGATTGCGATGCCGGCCGGCACCCACCCGATTCTGGTCAGCGTACCGCTGGTAGAACCCCAGGTGATGCGCAATGTGGGCTTGATAAAACGCCGCGGGCGGACATTGCCGCCAGCGGCGCTGGAGTTGGAGCGATTGGTGCGCGAGATGCCGTTTCGGTCAGTGTGACACCGAGTCCAGGCCGGTGGATTGCACCACCGGTTGCGCCTGGGGCGACGCCAGGAACTGCAGCAGCGCCTTGGCTTGGGCCGGGTGTTCAGCGTTGACCGGAATGCCCGCCGCAAAGCGCGTCACCGATTGCACGTCTTCCGGGATCTTGCCGACGTAGGTCACGCCTGGCACCGGCAACAATTCCGCCACCTGCTGCAAGCCCACCTCGTAGTCACCCTTGGCAACCTGTTCGGCCACCGGGAGGCGTTCGATCATGGTGCCCTTGGCCGGCATGCCGAGCTTCTTGAACAGCTCCTTCTCGACATACACACCGCTGGCGCTGTCCGAGTACGCCACAGACTTGGCCTGGCTCAGCACGGCCTTGAGCTCGGCGTCGGTGCCGATCGCCGGCTTGGCCGCGCCGGCCTTCACCACCAAACCGATGCGCGAGTCTGCCAGTTCAACGCGGGAGGCCTTGTCGACCTTGCCCTGTTTGATCAGCTCATCCAGGGCGTAGCCGACCATGATCACCACGTCGGCGTGTTCGCCACGGGCCAGGCGGTTGGGAATCGCTTCCGGCGCCTTGCCCATTGATGGGCCGAGAATGGTGTCCAGGGTGTCGCCGCTTTGCTGAGCGTACTGCGGACCGAGCAATTTGTAGGCGGCGGTGAAACCACCCGAGGTCATCACCTTGAGCTGTTCGGCCTGGGCCGTCAGCGCGAACGCGCCGAGGGCCAGGGCTGTCAGGGTCTTGAGCAGCGGGCGCATTACACCGCCTCCTGCATCACCTGCCCACGGGTGTTGGCGCGGCGGTACAGCGCGAGGGTCGAGCACAGCGCGCACAGGGCGGCAAACATCATCCAGTAGGCAGGGGAGGCCTTGTCTTCGGTGATGTGGATGAACCAGGTGGAGATCGCCGGGGTAAAACCACCGAAGATCGCGGTCGCCAGGCTGTAGGCCAGGGAGAAGCCCGCCACGCGCACTTCAACCGGCATGATTTCGGTCAGGGCCGGGATCATGGCGCCGTTGTACATGCCGTACAGGAAGGAGAACCACAGCAGGGTTTCCAGCATATGGGCGAAGCTCGGCGCGTTAACCACGAACGACAGCGCCGGGTAGGCGGTGATCACGGTCAGGGCGGTCATGGCGAGCAGCACCGGCTTGCGGCCAAAACGGTCGCTCAGGGTGCCGCCGATGGGCAGCCAGACAAAGTTCGACACCGCCACCAGCAAGGTCACCAGCAGCGCGTCGGAGGTGCTCAGTTGCAGCACGGTCTTGCCGAAGGTCGGCGCGTACACGGTGATCAGGTAGAACGCGGTGGTGGTCATGGCCACCATCAGCATGCCGCCGATGACCACGGTCCAGTTCTTCGCCAGGGTGGCCAGCACTTCGCGCATGGTCGGGCGGTGCTTGCGGTTGGCGAACTCTTCAGTCTCTTGCAGGTTGCGACGCAGGATGAAGATGAACGGAATGATCACGCAGCCGATGGCGAACGGAATGCGCCAGCCCCAATCGGCAACGACGGCCGGCTCCATCCACACGTTCAGGCCATAACCCAGTGCAGCGGCGACCACGATGGAGATCTGTTGGCTTCCCGATTGCCAGCTGGTGTAGAAACCCTTGCGGCCCGGGGTGGCCATTTCCGCCAGGTACACCGACACGCCGCCCAATTCCGCGCCGGCCGAGAAGCCCTGCAGCAGACGGCCCAGCAGCACCAGCGCCGGGGCCCACAAGCCAATGCTGTGATAGCCAGGAACCAGCACGATCAGCAGCGTGCCGCTGGCCATGATGGACAAGGTAACGATCAGGCCTTTGCGGCGGCCGACGTCATCGATATAGGCGCCCAAAATGATCGCGCCCAGAGGCCGCATCAGGAAGCCTGCACCGAACACGGCGAAGGTCATCATTAATGACGCAAACTCATTGGCAGCGGGGAAGAACGCAGCGGCGATATAGGTGGCGTAGAAACCGAACAGAAAGAAGTCGAACTGTTCGAGGAAGTTGCCGGAAGTAACGCGGAAAACCGCACCAACTTTCGAGCGGGCAGCGTCGGGCCGGGAAGGGCTAGTCATGGTTTTGTGTCTCCAGCGTTCTTTTTAAAGTGCTTGTTTCGCTTAAGACCGCGGATAGTGGCTGACACATTTAGAAATGATAAGTGAGTTATTTGGATGTATTGATGCGCACAGGCTATCAATCGCCAAAGCCGTCCAAAATGATGGCCCTGTTCTATGCTCAAAGGTGTGACCAAATCTTACGGATGGGAGGTGACAATGGCTGACGAACGCAAGCGCAAGGATGAGCCGGAGCGTGAACAACCCCGGCGTCATGAAGAGGAAAAACCCCAGACCTGGAAGCATCCGGACGACGGCACAGAGCTGTCGGAGCGCGACCAGGAGTTCCCGCTCAAACCCTGATTGCCCAAACACTGAGGACCAACATGTGGGAGCTGGCTTGCCTGCGATGACGGCGTGTCAGGCAATGATGTGCTGGCTATAAAGTCGCCATCGCAGGCAAGCCAGCTCCCACATGAAAGGTGTGTTTATGCCAGGATCGGCGTACACAACTCCACCAGCGTCCCATCCGGGCAACGCACATACGACACCACCTGCCCCCAAGGTTTAGTCGTCGGCGCTGACAGCTCTACGGCGCCCTGCGCAAGCGCTTTGGCATGCGCGGCAAACACATCCTCAGTCACAAACCCCACCTCCATCCCCAACGGCTGGCGCGAAGCGTGCGCCTGTACATGCCCGCCTTCGAAGTTCATTTCGCCCAATTCATGGGCAGCAAACGACAGGGTCGTAGCCCCCGTTTCCAGCTCGCCATACGTGCCTGATTCATGCAGGAAACGGCGACCGAACCCGAAGGCTTTTTCGAAGAATTCCAACGAGGCCGCAACGTCCGGCACGTAGATGATGGTGTAGGCGAATTTCACAGTTGAGCGCTCCTTGCATGGTTGATGAGTCATTAGAGTCAGCGGGTATCCGTCCGTCAATCGAGCAGAAATCGAATCGGGAAACTATTTGACATATTTGATTTGTGATCACATATTGAGGCCATAAGAACGACAACACAGGTTTGACTCATGACTGATGGTCCGCTCCTCCTGCCCACCTTGCGCCAGGTGTCCCGCGATACCCTGCAAGACCAGGTCTACCGCCAGATCCGCGAAGCGTTGATGAGTGGTCGCTTCCAGCCTGGCCAGAAACTCACCATCCGCGGCCTCGCCGAAGCCCTCGGTTCCAGCCCCATGCCGGTGCGCGAAGCCCTGCAGCGCCTCAGCGCCGAAAACGCCTTTGAAGTCACCGAAACTTCCCGTCTGCGAGTACGACTGATGACCGTCGAACGCCTGCGCGAAATCCGTGACACCCGGGTTGCCCTCGAAGGTTTGCTCGCCGAAAAGGCCGTGCTGCGCTTGCAAAAGGCCGACCTCGACGAAATCACCGACCTCTGCCAGCAGATGCAGCAGGCCGCCGACGAAGTCGATGTGTCGCGCTACCTGTGGACCAACTTCGCATTTCACCGGCGCATCTACGCCGTGGCCCAGGCCGAGTTGACCATGGCTGCCGTGGAAAACTTCTGGCTGCACATGGGCCCGTGTTTCGCCCTGGTCGCCCCCGATAAAGCTCACCTGCAACGCTCGATGGAGGCGCACACGCGCATCGTCGAAGCCCTGGCTGCCCGCGATGGCGCTGGCGCCCGTGCTGCGGTGACCGATGACATCATGCAGGCCGCCGATTCCCTGGCGCGCCTGCTCGTCAAGAACGACCGTACGCGGTCGTCTGCTTCAGGAGGTAAACGTGCATGAGTGTCCTACAACGGTTGCAGCCCTATCCCGGGTTACGTGTGTTGATTTCCGGCGGGGCTGCCGGTATCGGTGAAGTGCTGGCGGCGGCGTACCTGGAAGCGGGCGCCAAGGTGCATGTGTGTGACGTGAGCGAGTCGGCCCTGGCCGCGTTTCGCGACAAGCACCCGGGCACCGTCGCCACCCGCGCCGACGTCAGCGATGCCGCGCAGATCGAGGCGGTGTTCAAGGTGCAGCACGAACAGTTCGGCGGCCTCGATGTGCTGGTGAACAACGCCGGGATCGCCGGGCCGACTGGCGGGATCGACGCGATCAGCGACGCCGACTGGCAAGCCACCATCAACATCAATCTCACGGCGCAGTACCGCTTTGCCCACCACGCGGTGCCGATGCTCAAGGAATCGTCCCACGGCCACTTGTTGCACATCGCCTCGGTGGCGGGGCGCTTGGGCTACGCGTGGCGCACGCCGTATGCGGCGACCAAATGGGCCATCGTCGGCCTGATGAAATCCCTGGCCTCGGAGCTGGGCGAGAGCGATATCCGCGTCAACGCCTTGCTGCCCGGCATCGTCGAAGGCCCGCGCATGGACGGCGTGATCCGCGCCCGTGCCGAACAGGTCGGCGTGCCCGAAGCCGAGATGCGCCAGGAATACCTCAACAAGATCTCGCTCAAACGCATGGTCACCGCCGAAGACGTCGCGGCCATGGCGTTGTTCCTCTGTTCGCCCGCCGCACGCAACGTGACCGGCCAGGCGATCAGCGTCGACGGGAACGTCGAGTACCTGTAAGCCACGGAAGACCACATCGCGCTGCACCCAGGATTTTTCTTCATAAGAATAAAAGTCGGAGATTCGTCATGCCCAAAAATCGTCCTGTCATCATCACCTGCGCCGTTACCGGTGCGATTCATACGCCGTCGATGTCGCCGCATCTTCCGATCACCGCGCAGGAAATTGCCGACGCCGCCATCGGTGCCGCCGAAGCCGGCGCCGCGATTGTTCACCTGCATGCCCGTGACCCCAACGACGGCCGCCCCAGCCAGGACCCGGCGCTGTTCGCTGAATTCCTGCCGCAGATCAAGGCTGCCAGCGACGTGGTGATCAACATCACCACCGGCGGCGCACCGACCATGGGCGTGGAAGAACGCCTGCAACCGGTGATGCAGTTCAAGCCGGAACTGGCCTCGCTGAACATGGGCTCGATGAACTTCGGCCTTTACGAAATGCTCAACCGCTTCACTGACTTCAAGCACGACTGGGAGCGCCCGTATCTGGAAGAAAGTGACGACCGGATCTTCCGCAACACGTTCCGCGACATCACCCATATCCTCAATTCCTGCGCCGAGAACCGCACCCGTTTCGAGATCGAGTGCTACGACATCGGCCACCTCTACACCGCCGCGCATTTCCTGGAGCGCGGCCTGCTCAAGCCGCCGCTGTTTATCCAATCGGTGTTTGGCCTGCGCGGTGGCATCGGTGGGCACCCGGAAGACCTGGCGCACATGCGGCGCACCGCCGACCGCCTGTTTGGTGACGACTACGTGTGGTCGATCCTCGGTGCCGGGCGTGGGCAAATTCCGCTGGCGACCATGGGCCTGTCCATGGGCAGCAACGCCCGGGTCGGCCTGGAGGATTCGCTGTGGGACGGGCCGGGCAAGCTGGCGGCCTCCAACGCCGACCAGGTACGGCGCATCCGCACCGTGATCGAAGCCCTCGGCCATCGCGTGGCCACGCCGGATGAAGCGCGGGAAATTCTCGGGCTCAAGGGGCGTGACCAAGTCAATTTCTAACCACACGGGGCCGTGGTGAAGCACGGCCTGAATCCCGCACAACAACAATAAGGGGATCACCATGCGTATCGAAGTGCTCGTCGACGTCAAGACCACCCTGGGCGAAGGCCCGGTGTGGGACGTCGAACAACAACGGCTGTACTGGATCGACAGCGCCGACGGCCGGGTCCTGCGCTGTACTGATGACGGACGTGAACTGCGCGCCTGGGACGTGGGCCAGAAAATCGGCTCCATGGCCCTGCGCCACAACGGTGAGTCGGCCATCGTCGCCCTGCAAAACGGCCTGCACACCCTCGACCTCAAGAGCGGTGAACTCAACCCTGTCATCGACCCGGAACCGCACCTGCCGAACAACCGCCTCAACGACGGCAAGGTCGACCGCCAGGGCCGCTTTGTCTTCGGCTCCATGGACACCCTCGAAGACAGCGCCAGTGCCAAGCTCTACCGCCTGGACGCCGACCTGAGCCTACACACCCTGGACGAAGGCATCATCGTGTCCAACGGCCCGTGCTGGAGCCCGTCGGGTGAAACCTTCTACTTCTGCGACACCTGGTCCGGCGAGATCTGGGCCTACGATTACGACCTCGCTACCGGCAATGTGAGCAACCGCCGCACCTTTGCCAAGGTCGACACCTCGGGCGGTGGCGCCGCCGATGGCTGCACCGTCGACGCCGAAGGGTGCCTGTGGCAGGCGTTGGTCTACGCCGGAAAACTGGTGCGCTACACCCCCGACGGGCACGTCGACCGCATCATCCAGATGCCGGTGAAAAAGGTCACCAGCCTGACCTTTGGCGGGCCGAACCTGGACACCCTGTTTGTGACCTCGATGGCCAAGCCGCCGCTGCCGCGTTTCCCGGCAGACGGCCAGCAGCGCGGAGCGCTGTTCGCCATTACCGGGTTGGGCGTGCAAGGAATAGCCGAGCGACGTTTCGCCAGCTAGCGCGTGTGTGTGACAAGGCAAATTCCTTCGCAACCTTGTGTCAGTGCGCGCCCTCGCGCGCCTGGAGAGGCTCATGGCAACTATCAAAAAAGCGTCGCTGCGCAGCATTCACCGGCATTCCTGGGTGTCGCTGCTGGTCTGTTGGATGATCTGGATCCTCAACGCCTATGACCGTGAGATCGTGTTGCGCCTGGGGCCGACCATCTCCAAGCACTTCGATTTGTCCGCCGACCAGTGGGGCACCGTGGCCACGGTGGTCATGCTGGCCCTGGCGTTGCTGGATATCCCCGGCTCCATGTGGAGCGACCGGTATGGTGGCGGCTGGAAACGTGCGCGCTTCCAGGTGCCGCTGGTGCTGGGCTACACCGCGATTTCGTTCCTGTCGGGCTTCAAGGCGCTGAGCGGCAACCTAGCGACCTTTATTGCCCTGCGTGTCGGCGTCAACCTTGGCGCCGGCTGGGGCGAACCAGTGGGCGTGAGCAACACCGCCGAATGGTGGCCGGTGGAGCGTCGCGGTTTTGCCTTGGGCGCACACCACACCGGCTATCCGATCGGGGCGATGCTCAGCGGCATCGTCGCCAGCGTTGTCATCACCGTGTTCGGCGAAGACAACTGGCGCTACGTGTTCTTTTTCGCCTTCGTGGTGGCGCTGCCGCTGATGATCTTCTGGGCGCGCTACTCCACGGCCGAGCGCATCACCGCACTGTATGTCGATATCGCCGCCAAAGGCATGACCCCGCCTGACAACGCACCGCCCAGCGCGGTAAAGGGCGAAGCCTGGCGCACCTTTGTCGCCACCTTGCGCAACCGCAATATCGCGCTGACAGCGGGCAACACCATGCTCACCCAGGTGGTGTACATGGGCGTCAACATCGTGCTGCCGGCCTACCTCTACAACATCGCCGGGCTGTCGCTGGCGGAGTCGGCGGGGATGAGCGTGGTGTTCACCCTCACCGGCATCCTCGGGCAGCTGGTGTGGCCGTCGCTGTCGGACATCATCGGCCGACGCACCACCCTGATCATTTGCGGTTTGTGGATGGCAGCGAGTGTCGGCGCGTTCTACTTCGCCAACACCCTGACGCTGATCATCGTCGTGCAACTGCTGTTCGGCCTGGTGGCCAATGCGGTGTGGCCGATCTACTACGCGGTGGCCTGCGACTCGGCCGAGCCGTCGGCGACCTCCACGGCCAACGGCATCATCACCACCGCGATGTTCATCGGCGGCGGCCTGGCGCCGGTGCTGATGGGCAGCCTGATCGCCATGGGCGGCGGCTGGACCACGCTGCACGGCTACACCGTGTGCTTCTTCGTGATGGCCGGCTGCGCCCTCGGCGGCGCGCTGCTGCAACTGTTTTCCCATCGCCCCCAGGCCATGGCTGTGCAACTCCAACCCTAGAACAACACTGATGCGCTCCCCAGCCTGGCTGGCGGGGCGCCAAGAGGAACTGCCGATGACAACCGCCACCCGGGCCCGCGAACCGCAGGCGCTGAACAAACTGATGTTCGCCAAGCTCATGCCTTTGCTGATCATCGCCTACATCTTGAGCTTCCTGGACCGCACCAACATCGCCCTGGCCAAGCATCACCTGGACGTCGACCTGGGCATTTCCGCCGCGGCGTACGGGCTGGGCGCGGGGCTGTTTTTCCTCACCTATGCGCTGTCGGAAATCCCCAGCAACCTGATCATGCACAAGGTCGGCGCACGCTTCTGGATCGCCCGCATCATGGTGACCTGGGGCCTGATCTCGGCGGCCATGGCCTTTGTGCAGGGCGAAACCTCGTTCTACGTGCTGCGCCTGTTGCTGGGCATCGCCGAGGCCGGTCTGTTTCCGGGCGTCATGCTCTACCTGACGTACTGGTTCAACCGTGAACAACGGGCGCGGGCTACCGGTTATTTCCTGTTGGGCGTGTGCTTTGCCAACATCATCGGCGGCCCGGTGGGCGCAGCCCTGATGCGCATGGACGGGATCATGGGCTGGCATGGCTGGCAGTGGATGTTCCTGCTCGAAGGCCTGCCGGCCGTGGCGTTTGCCTGGGTGGTGTGGTGCAAGTTGCCGGATCGCCCGAGCAAGGCGCCGTGGCTGTCGGCCGAAGAAGCGCGGGGCATCGAGCAACGCATTGCCCAGGAAACCGAAGAGGGCGCAGGCGAGGGCGGGCACTCGCTGAAGAACTGGCTGACCCCACAGATCCTGTTGGCGATCTTTGTGTATTTTTGCCATCAGATCACCATCTACACCGTGATCTTTTTCCTGCCGAGCATCATCAGCAAATACGGGGAACTGAGCACCATGAGCGTCGGCCTGCTGACGTCGCTGCCGTGGATTGCGGCGGCACTGGGCGCCGTGCTGATTCCGCGCTTTGCCACGACGCCCGGTCGTTGCCGGCGGCTGCTGGTGACCGGGCTGCTGACCATGGCGCTGGGGCTGGGCATTGCGTCGGTGTCGGGGCCGGTGTTCAGCCTGCTGGGCTTTTGCCTGTCGGCGGTGATGTTCTTTGTGGTGCAGTCGATCGTGTTTCTGTACCCGGCGTCACGCCTCAAGGGCGTCGCGTTGGCGGGCGGCCTGGGGTTCGTCAACGCCTGCGGGCTGTTGGGCGGGTTTGTCGGGCCGTCGGTGATGGGCGCGATTGAAATGAGCACCGGCAACGCGATGAACGGCTTGAAGGTGATTGCGCTGGTGTTGGTGGTGGCGGCGCTGGCGGCATTGCGCTTGCGCCAGGGGCAGGAGGCGACTCACACCAGCAATGAAGTGGGGAACCCGGAAGCCAGCACCAGGTAAGCCACGATGGCCGCCAGGCACAAGCCGACAAATACCCGCAGCAGTGTCCTGGCGGTGGGGTTCTCGATGAACTTGATGACCCAGAGCAACACCCCGCTAAAGAGGGCGCTCAAGGCAAAAATGACCAGCACGGTGGTGTTCCTGCGACCCTGGAAAGCTGATTTATAGTCCCAAAGCCTGCGGATGAACAGTGCGCACATAGACGCAGGCCCCCGGGCTTTCTAAACTGCGGCTTGTCTTGGGGAAAGGGGCAGGCGCCGATGAATCGCAATGAACTACGCAAGGCCGACATCAACCTGATGGTGGTCTTCGAAGCACTGATGCTGGAGCGCAATGTGACACGCGTGGCCGAGAAGCTGTTTCTCGGCCAACCCACCATCAGTTCGGCCCTCAACCGCCTGCGTACGCTGTTCAACGACCCGCTGTTCATTCGCGTCGGCCATCGCATGGAACCCACCGCGCGTGCCGAAGAGATCATCCAGCACCTGTCGCCGGCCCTGGACTCCCTCTCGTCGGCCTTGAGCCTGACCCACGATTTCGACCCCACCCAAAGCACCATGACGTTCCGCATCGGCCTGTCCGACGACGTCGAGTTCGGCCTGCTGCCGCCGTTGCTGCGGGCCTTGCGCCAGGAAGCACCGCTGGTGGTGTTTGTGGTGCAGCACGTCGACTACTGGCGAATCCCGGACTTGCTGGCCTCGGGCGACATCACCGTCGGCATCACCCAAACGCGCGGCCTGCCGGCCAATGCCAAGCGCAAGTTGCTGCGGCATATCCGCCCCAGTCTGCTGCGCGCCGACGCATCAGACACCCCGCTGACCCTCGACGAATATTGCGCACGCCCCCATGTGCTGGTGTCCCACACCGCCAACGTGTCCGGGTTTGCCGATGAATGGCTGGCCGAGATCGGCCGCAAGCGCCATGTGGTGCTGTCGGTGCCCCAATACAGCGCGCTGCCGGCCCTGCTCGCCGGCACTGACATGATCGCCAGCCTGCCCGACTACACCGCCCAGGCCATGGCGGCCAGCGGCAACCTGTTCTGCGAGCCGTTTCCGTTTGAAACCCCGACCCTGGACCTGTCGATGGTCTGGCTCAGCCACGTGGACACCGACCCGGCGGAACGCTGGATGCGCTCGCGGCTGGAAGCGTTCATGAGCGAGCGCGACCTGCTGCCGGTACTGGCCGCCAAATCCTGAGGCAACCCCTCCAGGCGGGACCGCTCGCGCAGGCGCCTGACCGAAGTTTCACCGACAAAACGGTCCGATTCATTTCGGCCGCGTGTTATATGTATGACTCTTTTCCTACACGTACTCGGAGCTTTTCATGCCGCACCTGCACCTGGAATACACCGCCAACCTGCCAGACCTGGCCGTTGAGAAAACCCTGTTGCGGCTCAACAATGTGTTGATGGCATCCGGGCAGTTCGGTTCCGAGTTCGATATCAAGAGCCGCGCCGTGAAGGTCGAGAGCTTCCAGGTCGGCACCTCCCTGAGTTCCCGTGGCTTTATCGCGGTGAAGCTGTCGCTGCTCAGCGGGCGCTCGCCACAGGTCAAGAAACAGCTCTCCGAAAGCCTGTTGGCGGCGCTGCAAGACCTGGGCGATTGGCCCGAAGGCGTACAGCTGCAACTGAGTGTCGAGCTGCTGGACATTGATCGCGATTCCTACAGCAAAGTCGCCATCGGTTAAGGGTTACAACAACCCCTGTTCCGCGCAGACTTTTACGACTTGCTCGCGAAACCAGGTATTGGCGCTGTCCTGTTCACTGGTTTCGTTCCACTGCATGTCCAGGGTGAACCCTGGTAAGCCGTTGGGTGCTTCGCAATGGCCGAACACGGGCGGTGGCGCCAGCAGCTTTTGCACGCGGCGGGGCAGGGTGACGACGAAGTCGGTGCCGGTGATCATCTTCAGTGCTGCGCCGTAGCTGTTGGCCCGCGCCACCACTTGGCGCTTGTGGGCCTGGCGCGCGAGCCAGCCGTCGATCATGTTGGTGTTGGAGGTCCAGGGCGTCGGGAACACGTGGCGGCGCTCCACAAAGGATTGCAGGCTGAACGCCGGCTCCCGGGGCGCCGAACGTTGGTCGAACACACACACCAAATCATCTTCGAGCAGCATCTGGGTCTTGAAATCTTTGTGGGCGCGGTGAAAGTGCGGGCCAAAGCAGATCACCAGGTCGAGGCGGCCTTCGCGCAGGTCGTCGGCGGGGATGTCGCTTTCCAGCTTTTGCACATTGACGATCACCGGCAGGTCGGCGCGGTCGAAGTTTTTCAGCAGGCGCGGCAGGATCAATTGCTCGAAGTATTCCGGGGCGCACACGTTGAAAGTCACGGCTTTTTGCGTCGGGTCGAAGGCCTGGCCCCCGGCGTGGCAGAGGTTGATGCTTTCGAGGATCTTCTGCACATGGCCATACATGGTGGTGGCCTTGTACGTCGGCCGCATGCCCGCCCGCGTGTTGATAAACAGCTCGTCCTCGAAACTGGTGCGCAGTTTCTTCAAGCTGTAGCTCACGGTGGACTGGCTGACGAACAGCGTTTCGGACACTTCGGTAACGCTGCTCTGGTCGTAGACGGCGATGAACACCATCAAGTCCTGCATATCGAGCTTTCTGAGCAAATTACTGTTTAGCATCCATTCCATCCGGTAAGCCTTGGCACTGTGGCAGCGCGCGACAAGGGCAAAAGCTTAACGGAACGCTCGTACCAATAGAAAGCTCTGTAGGGCGTTTCTATGTTTGGCGTGGGACAAATAATGTTTGCAACACGACGTCAGCGAATATGCCGAGCGTAATGCTGCGGATTGAAGCGAGTGACGATTAGCAACATCACCACCACCACCGCCGTCAGCGACCACCAGGCCCATTCGAAACTGCCCAATTGGTCGCGGATCATTCCGGCGATAAGTGGCGACAGGCCAGCAATCAGGTAGCCGATACCTTGTACAAACGCGGTGAGGCCACCGGCGCGGCGCGGGTTGTCCAGGTGGTCCAGGGACAGGATCAGGCTCATCGGAAACAGGCCGCCGATGCCCAGCCCCAGCAGGCACGGCCACAGCAGGCTCAGGTGTTGTGGGCTGAGAATGAGGCCGCAGAACCCGAGGATGATCAGCACCAACAACACCGCGACCACACCGCGTTTATCCTGGCGACGGTTAGCGATGGCCGGCGTGACCAGGCCGGACACCACTTCCATGGCCGTCAGAAAACCCAGCAGCAAGCCGGCGTTCTGTTCGCTCCAGCCTTGCTCCACGTAGTACGGCGCCAGCCAGGCCAGCACGCAGGTGTAGGACGCCGTGCCCAAGCCAAAAAAGATCGCCAGCAACCATGCGCGGCCATTGCCGAAAAACGATTCCTGAGGCCCGGCCCCGGCCTGGGGCAGCGGCGGCAATACCGCGCGCTGTGCGTACCAGAACACCAGGGCCAACACCGCCAGCACCGCCCAGATCGCCAGGCCGATGCGCCAACTGCCACTCTGCACTTGCACGAACGGTGCAAACGACGCTGCCAGCGCCGCGCCCCCCATGATCGCGGTGACGTACAGGCCCATGAACAGCGAAACGTTGTCGCTGAACCGTGACTTGATCAGCGCCGGCATCACCGCCTGGATCATCGCGATACCCACGCCGGCAGCGATGGCGCTGACGATCAACTCCAGCGCCGAATCGAGGATCAGCCGCGACAGCGTGGCCACGCCAATCACCACCAGCGACACCACGATGCTGCGGTGTTCGCCAAAGCGCTTGGCCAGGCCCATGCCAAAAAACATCGCCAGGCCCATGGCCATGACCGGCAGCATGGTGAGCAGGGCGGCACTGCTGAAACTCAGCGGCACCTCGCCACGAATCGACGACAACAGCGGACCGACGGCGGCCATCGACGGGCGCAGGTTAAGGGCGACCAGCACAACGCTGATCATCAGCCACAGGGCGGTGGTGGGTTTTGCGTGAGCGTTTTCCATGGTCAAGCCTTGAGTGAACAAGGGCGAATCAGGCCATGGGCACGGGAGGCGGGCAAATGAGAAAGTCGCAGGGGCTATCTAAAAATTGCAGACAGGCTGACTGACACAGCATCAATCCTCTGTGGGAACTGGTTTTTTGTGGGAGCTGGCTTGCCTGCGATGGCGATCTGTCAGTTGATGCAGCGTTGATTGACACACCGCTATCGCAGGCAAGCCAGCTCCCACATGGGATGTGTGTTGTTAGATGGATTTAATCACGTGCTTGATTTCCTGGAACGCCGCCAACCCCCACGGCCCCAGCTCGCGGCCGATGCTGCTCTGCTTGTAACCGCCCCACGCCGTCTGCGGGAAGATCACTTGCGGCGCGTTGATCCACACCAGCCCGGCCTGCAAGGCGTTGGCGACGCGCTCGGTGGCTTCAGGGTTGCGGCTGACCACACTGGCCACCAGGCCGAAGTCGCTGTCGTTGGCCAGGGCGATGGCTTCCTCTTCGGTGGCGAAGCGGCGTACACACAGCACCGGGCCAAAGATCTCCTCGTTCCACAACGCGCTGTCCAGCGGCACGTCGGTAAATACCGTCGGCCGAATGAAGAAACCCTTGGCCAGATCGGCCGGCCGTTCACCGCCGCACAGCAACCGCGCGCCATCTTCAATGCCACGCTTGATATGCCCCAGCACTCGCTGGTACTGCGCATGGTTGATCAGCGCGCCCATTTCCACGTCGTCGGCAAACGGGTCGGCCACGCGAATGCCTTCAGCCCGTGCCTGCAAGCGTTGCAGGAATTCACCTGCCAGGCTGTCAGCCACCAACACGCGGCTGGTGGCCGAGCAGATTTGCCCGGCGTTGAAAAAACCACCGCCGCACGCCAGTTCCACCGCCAGGTCGAGGTCGGCGTCGGCCAGCACCAGCAACGAGGATTTGCCGCCCAGTTCCAGGCTCACGCCCTTGATGGTTTCAGCAGCGCGCTGCATCACTTGCACGCCCACCGCGTTGCTGCCGGTGAAGGAAATCTTCGCCACGCGACGGTCTGCTGCCAGGGGCGCGCCCACCGCCAAGCCGGTGCCGCAGACCAGGTTGAACACACCGCTTGGGAAGCCCGCTTCGGCGATAATCCGCGCCAATTCAAGCTCCGCCAGCGGCGTGACTTCCGAGGGTTTGAGCACCACGCAGCAGCCGGCCGCCAGGGCCGGGGCGAGTTTCCAGGCGGTGGTCACCATCGGGAAATTCCACGGCACGATCAGCCCCACCACGCCACACGGCTCACGGCGCAGACGCGCGCTGAAGTCATCGCTGGGCAGTGCCACCGGGCGGTCTTGCCCGGCGTCCATTTCTTCGGCCACACCGGCGTAGTACTCGAAGGTGGCGATCACGTCGTCCACGTCGATACCTGCTTCAAACAGCGGCTTGCCGTTGTTGCTCGACTGCAGCTGCATCAAGTGCTCGCGGCGCTCGCTGACGCCCTGGGCGACCTTGCGCAACAGCGCGCCACGATCACGGCCGGTACTCTTGGACCAGTCACCGAACGCGGCGCTGGCCGCGTCGACCGCCTGTTTTACGGCTGTGGCATCGCCCACGCTGACCTGGGCCAACGTCGCCTCGGTGGCCGGGTTGATCACCTCCAGCACGTCATGTCCGGCACGCCATACACCGTCGATGTACACACCGTTCAACACTGCGCTCATACCGCTACCTCCTTCATCCAAAGCCCCTGGTCGATTTCAATCAGCGTCGGCCCCTGGCGATCGGCCGCGGCACGCAAGGCGGTGCGTAAGTGTTCGCTGCCCTGGATACGTTCGGCGGCGCAGCCCAGTGCCTTGGCCACGCCGATGAAGTCCGGGGTGTAGATGTCCACGCCGACCGGCTCGATGGCGCGGTTGACCATGTACTTCTTGATCTCTTCGTAGCCCTGGTTATTCCACAGCAGCACGATGACTGGCACTCGCGCTTCCACGGCGCTGGCCAGTTCTGGCAGGCTGAATTGCAGGCCGCCGTCGCCGATCAGGCACACCACTGGCTGCCCGTCGCCACGCCCCAGCCAGGCGCCGATGGCGGCCGGCAAGGCGTAGCCCAACGTGCCGTAGCCGGTGGAGGAATTGAACCAGCGGCGCGGGTGGTCGAGGTTGAGTGTGAGGTTGCCGCTGTATACCGGCTGGGTGGAGTCGCCCACCAGCACGGCGTCGGGCAGTTCGTCCAGGACGGTGGTGAGGAACAGGGTTTGCGCGCGGGTGGCGGCGTCCCAGGTGGGCGCCAAATCGGCCCACAGGCGGGCAACGCGTTCGGCGCCCCACGCTGGGTTGCGCGCAGGCAGGGGCTTGCTGCTCAGTTCTGCCAGCAAGGCCTCGGCGGCGATCTGTGCATCGGCCACCAGTGCCACTTGCGGTGGGTAGTTGCGCACGGTCTGGTCGGCATCGATGTCGACGCGCAGCAAGGCGCCGGGAATCTCGAAGCCTCCAGCGAAGGTCACGTCGTAGTCGGTCTCGGCCAGTTCCGTGCCGATGGCCAGCACCACATCCGCGTCGGCCACCAGTGCGCGGGTGGCGACCAGCGTTTGCGTCGAGCCGATCAACAGCGGGTGGCTGGCGGGCAGCATGCCTTTGGCGTTGATGGTCAGGGCCACCGGGGCGCCAAGGGTTTCGGCCAGGCGGGTCAGTTCCGGGGCGGCGTCGATGGCGCCGCCACCGGCCAGGATCAACGGGCGCTTGGCGGCCGCCAGCAGTTGAGCCATCTGCTTCACCGCCGACGGCGCCGCACCGGCACGGGCCACGCTGACCGGCTCGCTGCCGAGCAAGGCGTCGGCGTTTTCCACCAGCACATCCAGCGGGATCTCGATATGCACCGGGCGCGGGCGACCGGCCTGGAACAGGGCAAATGCACGGGCCAGTACACCGGGCAGTTCCGCCGCCGACATCAAGGTGTGGGAGAACGCGGCCACGCCGGCCATCATCGTGCTTTGGTTCGGCAGTTCGTGCAGCTTGCCGCGCCCGCCGCCCAATTGGCTGCGTGACTGCACGCTGGAAATCACCAGCATCGGGATCGAGTCGGCATAGGCCTGGCCCATGGCCGTGGTGATGTTGGTCATGCCGGGGCCGGTAATGATGAAGCACACACCCGGCTTGCCGCTGGTGCGCGCATAGCCGTCAGCCATAAAGCCGGCGCCCTGTTCGTGGCGCGGGGTGACGTGACGGATGCTGGAGCGGGCCAGGCCGCGATACAGCTCCACGGTGTGTACGCCGGGGATGCCGAACACCTGGTCCACGCCGTAGCCTTCCAGGAGGTGGACCAATACTTCGCCGCAGGTCGCCATACATGTCGCTCTTGTTATGGATTCGAGGCGGTATTGGACCGGCTGGCCCGTAGCGGCAACAATCGATAAAAAGTCATACTAGCCATGTCCTCACGTCATGGCTGCGCCCCTATGAAACGCCTTCCCCCGTTGCCCGCGCTGCACACCTTCTGGGTCACGGCCCAGTGCTGCAATTTCACCCGCGCGGCCGAGCAACTGCACATCACCCAGGGCGCGGTGAGCCGGCAGATTGCCGGGCTGGAAAGCCATTTGGGCTACGCCTTGTTCCAGCGCCAGGCGCGGGGGTTGAGCCTGACCGAGGAAGGCCGCGAATGGTCGCTGCGGGCCCAGCAAGTGTTTGGTCTGATCGGCGAGGCGGTGGAGCAGATCGGCGGCCGCCGCGAGACCCTGCAACTCAAAGCGTCCACCTGCGTGATGCGTTGGCTGTTGCCACGCTTGATGCAGTGGCAGCACGAGCGCCCCGACGTGCCCGTGGAACTCACCACCACCGTGGCCTACACCGTGGACTTTCGCCGCGAGCAATTCGATGCGGCGGTGATCTATGCGCCCATCGCCGAGCAATCGGCCCAGGCGCGGCACTTGTTCGACGAACAACTCACGCCCGTCTGCGCACCGGCCTTGCTCGGCGGGTTGCGCACGCCTGGGGACCTGCAGCAACAGGTACTGCTGCACCCTACGCGGGATGAACGGGACTGGGCATTGTGGCTCAAGGCGGCGAATACCCATTTGAGCAACCTGGCCCAGGGGCATCATTTCGAAACACTGGATTTGGCGATGACGGTGGCGTCACAAGGCTCGGGCGTGGCGATCGGCGACAGCGCGTTGATCGGTGAGGATTTGAAGGCGGGGCGGCTGGCAATGCCGTTCGAGCTGCAAGTGCCAACGGGGATGGGGTACTACCTGGTGTATCCCTCGGGGAGTGAGCCTTCACCCGGGCTGGAGGCGCTTATGAATTGGCTGGTGAGCCAGGCACAACAGTCGTAACGCCGATAGCCAACTGTAGGAGCCGGCTTGCCGGCGATAGCGGTGGCTCAGCCAGCCCATCAATCACTGACACACCGCCATCGCAGGCAAGCCAGCTCCCACAGGTTTAATCGAGGTGGGTCAATTGGCTGGTCATGAACGCCAAACCCCTCTTGTAGGAGCCCGGCTTGCCGGCGATAGCGATCTTGAAGACGCCATCGCCGGCAAGCCGGGCTCCTACAAGGGGAGGGCGCTGGATCAGTAGCCGACAGTAAAGCGTTGGCGCGAATGCTTCGGCGTTTCCACTTCGTCGATCAGGGCGATGGCGTAGTCGGCGAAGCTGATCCAACTGCGGCCTTCGCTGCTCACCAGCAGGTCATCCTGGCCCAGGCGGAAGGTGCCGGTGCGCTCGGTTTCTACGAACTCCGCCGACGGCGACAGGAAGGTCCAGTCCAGGTCTTTTTCCTGGCGCAGCACGCCAAGAAACTCAGCGCCCGCGCTGGCTTCCGCTTTGTACTCGGCCGGGAAGCCCGGGCTGTCGATCACGCGGCCACCGCCTGGCAGCAGCAGCGAACCCGCACCGCCCACCACCAGCAGGCGCTTCACGCCAGCCTTTTTCACCGGGCCGATCACGGCGCTGGCGGGCAGGGTGGCGAAGTGCGCGGCGCTGATCACCACGTCGCTGCCGCTGACAGCCTGTTGCAGGGCCGCGGCGTCCAGCGTGTCGACTTGCTTCACGGTGACGCCAGGGCGCACGGCGATCTTGTCGGTGTTACGCGCAATGGCCGTAACGCTATGCCCGCGACGCAGGGCTTCTTCCAGCAATTGGCTACCGGCACGGCCGGTGGCACCAATGATTGCAATCTTGCTCATGACGTTCTCCAGTTCGTTAGGGTTTAAAACCATTCACCACTTCATTTCGCCCTTGGCGACTTTGGCACCCAGTTCCAGGCTGCCTTCGTCGGCGAGGTTCGGGTAACGCTTTTTCATGGCCGCGATCAGGGCCGCAGAGTCCTTGGCCTTGGCGGTCTCGATATCGAACGCCTTGATGTAGTCGGCGGTAAACGCCACGGACTTCACGGTGGGTGTGCCCAGGTAGTGACCTGGAATCACCGTGCGGGGTTTCAAGGCTTCAATGCGCTTGAGGGTGGTCAACCAGTCGGCATGGGATTGGGCAGTCTGGGTGTCGGCCATCCACACGTGGGTGTTTTCAAACACCACCACGCCACCGACCACGGCCTTGATCGAGGGGATCCACACAAAGGTGCGGTCCGGTTGCGGGCCGTCCAGGCCGACCACTTCCAGCGCCTGGCCTTCAAGCGTCAGGGTGTGGCCTTGCAGCACCTGCGGGATGACCAGCTTCGCGGGTTTGTCGGCCCCCAGTTTCGGGCCCCAGAACGCGAGTTTCTGCTCGGCGGTCGCCTTGATGTGGTCGACCACCGGCTGCGACGCCAGCACCTTGGCGTCGGGGAACGCGGTGGTCAGCACGTCGAGGCCGAAGTAGTAGTCCGGGTCGCCGTCGCTGACGTAGATGGTGGTCAGGTGCTTGCCGCTGGCGCGGATCTTCTGCACCAGGTCTTGCGCCTGGCCATTGCCGAACTGCGCATTCACCAGGATCACGTCGTGCTCGCCACTGACCAGCACCGAACTCACCGGCATCATCGCCGAGGTGCCCGGGTTGTAGGCATCCAGCGTCAGGTCGGCGGCAGCGGCGTGGGCGGCAAAGGCCAGGGCGGCCATCGCGGTGGCCAACCGTTTGAAGGTCGAGATCATGTGCAGCTCCAGCGAGGGATAAGTGATGCACAGAGCTTAGTTGCACTAAACGTCACAAAAAATGCCATGCTTGAACATAGTTTGTTTCTAAAATCGGGCAAATCATGGACCGTCTTCAAGCAATGCGAGTGTTTGTCAGCGTAGTCGACCTGGGCAGCCAATCGGCAGCGGCCGACCATCTGGACCTGTCGCGGCCGGTGGTGTCGCGTTACCTGGCCGAACTGGAAGACTGGGTGGGCGCACGCCTGATGCACCGCACCACGCGCAAGCTGAGCCTCACCACGGCCGGCAGTGAAATGCTGCCCCGCTGCCGGCAGATGCTGGAGTTGTGCAACGACATGCAGGCCGCCGTCACCGAGCCCGATGAAGCCCCACGCGGCCAGTTGCGCTTGAGTGTCAGCAGTTCGTTCGGCCAGGCGCAGTTGGCCGATGCGGTGGCCGAGTACGTCAAGCGCTACCCGCTGGTGAGCATCGACATGCAGATGCTCGACCGCACGGTGAACCTGGTGGATGAGCGCATCGACCTGGCCATCCGCACCAGTTTTGAACTGGACCCCAACCTGATCGCCCGCAAGCTCACCCTGTGTCGTTCGGTGATCTGCGCGTCGCCCGCTTACCTGCTGGAGCACCCGCAACCCCGGCAGGTGCGTGACCTGGCAGGGCACAATTGCCTGACCCATTCCTACTTTGGCAAAAGCCTCTGGCATTTCACCGAGAACGGCGAGCCGGTATCCGTGGCGGTGCAGGGCACGATCAGCGCCAATGAGGCCACGACGTTGCTACGCGTGACCTTGGCGGGGGCGGGGGTGTCACGGTTGCCGAGCTATCAGGCCGGGGATTACATCCGCAGGGGCGAGTTGATCCGCTTGTTGCCCGACGCCGAGCCGCAGCAGATGAACATCTACGCGGTGTACGCCTCGCGCAAACACATGCCCCAGGCGCTGCGCAGCCTGCTGGATTTCCTGGTGGTGAGGTTTCCGGAGGAGCCTGCGTGGGACGTAGGCCTCTAGGGCGACATAAACCGGTTGAATAGCGTCCAATAATGGCAACTCGCCCCGGCTGACCTATGCTTTAAACAGCACTGTTCATACCTGTGCTGAGGTCTGTGCCATGACTCTAAAAATCAGAAAGTACCTGATGATTTTCATCCTGTGCGCCCTGGCGACTGCGCTGTATGGCACCGCCGCCTACCGGGTAGAGCAAACGCGGATGCAGCCGCCGAGCTTTGCGATCAGCTGCCATCAGGACCAATGCGTTCCCCATACCGGCAGCTTCAGCGCGTTGCGCTGACCCGGTGTAGGACACACCGCTATCGCCGGCAAGCCGGCTGCTACAGTGTGGGGCTGGTGTCGGCCTTGAGCTGTTCGCGAAAGGCCTTGGGCGAGAACCCGACCCGTCGGCGGAACAGCCGTGAGAAGTTGGTCGGGTCGGAAAACCCCAGCACTTCCGACATCTCGTTGATGGTCATGCTGGTGTAGGTCAGCAGGCGCTTGGCTTCCAGCAACTGGCGGTCATGCATGATCTGCAGCGCAGGCTGCCCTCCCAATTCCCGACACGTACCGTTGAGGTGTGAGACCGAGATGCCCAGCTTGTGGGCCAGGTCTTCGATCTTCGGGTGTTCGCGGTAATGCTGCTCGACCAACTGGGTAAAGCGCCGAAAGTACTCACGGCCGCGTGGCGTACGCGGGTGGCGGCGCTGGATGGCCTGGCGGCTGATCCACACCAGCAGCACGCTGACCAGGGCGTGCATCATCATGTCCCGCGCCGGTTGCTCATCGGCGTATTCATCCTGCAAGCGCGCGAACTGCGCGTTGAGGTAGTCACTGTCTTTACCGGCGGGGTAATTGCCCAAGGCCTGCAAGCCGTCGACCGTCGCCCCCAGTTGCGCCTGCAGGTGGCTCACCAGCGGCGCGGCCAGCGTCACCACGTAGCCTTCGACATCCTCGGAAAAACGAAAGCCATGCACACACAACGGCGGCAGCACCTGCAACGTGGCTTCGTTGAGCGTCGTGCGCTGGCCTTCGATTTCCAGCTGCGCCTGGCCCTTGTGGACGTACAACAACTGGCACAGATCCGCGTGCCGGTGGGGCTGGATTTCCCACTGGTATTCCCGACTCCGCCGGGAGATGGTTTCACAGTGCAACAAATCCGGCGTTGGCCATTGCTGGCTTTCCCCGTATAGCTTGAAGACCGGAATCGCGGAACTGGCAGTTTTGGTCATGGTTTCAATCCGATACTCAGGATAGTGGTGCGGTAATCGCCCCGATTGGCAAAAAGCGCAGGCTTTGTCTCAGTTTTCACCTTCTTATGCCGGCCACTCAAGTGAAAAATGCCAGCAACCAGATCAATGACAACTCTTTCACCCGATCCGTTCGGTGAAGCTTGCGGGCCATAAAAATAATGAAAACGCTGAAAACCCAAGTCGCCATTATTGGCGCCGGTCCTTCGGGATTGCTGCTCGGCCAACTGCTGCACAACGCCGGTATCCAAACCCTTATTCTTGAGCGTCAGCGCGCCGATTATGTGAAAGGTCGCATCCGTGCCGGGGTGCTGGAACAAGGCATGGTCGACCTGTTGCGCGAGGCGGGCGTGAGCCAGCGCATGGACGCCGAAGGCCTGGTGCATGACGGCTTTGAACTGGCGCTCAATGGCAGGCTCACTCACATCGACCTCAAGACTTTGACCGGTGGCCAGTCGGTAATGGTCTACGGCCAGACCGAAGTCACCCGTGACCTGATGGCCGCCCGCGAAGCCGCTGGCGCCAGCACCCTGTATGAAGCGCACAACGTGCAGCCCCACGACCTCAACACGGATCGCCCCTGGCTGACCTTCGAGCACGAGGGCGAGGTGTACCGACTGGAGTGCGACTACATCGCCGGATGCGACGGCTTCCATGGCGTGGCGCGCCAGTCGATTCCTGCCGAATCGCTGGAGGTGTTCGAGCGGGTCTATCCCTTCGGCTGGCTGGGCATCCTGGCCGATACGCCGCCCGTGCACCCCGAACTGGTCTACGCCAAGCACTCCCGTGGCTTTGCCTTGTGCAGCATGCGTTCGCCGACGCGCAGCCGGTATTACCTGCAAGTGCCGGTGGAAGAGCCCCTGGATGAGTGGTCGGATGAGCGCTTCTGGGAGGAACTGAAAACCCGTCTGCCCGGCGAGCTGGCGCAGCGGTTGGTCACGGGGCCATCAATCGAGAAAAGCATCGCGCCGCTGCGCAGCTTTGTGGTGGAACCGATGCAGTACGGGCGCCTGTTCCTGCTTGGCGATGCGGCGCACATCGTGCCACCCACCGGCGCCAAGGGCTTGAACCTGGCGGCCAGTGATGTGAGCACGCTGTATCGGATCCTGCTCAAGGTGTACCGCGAAGGGCGGGTGGACCTGCTGGAAAAGTACTCCGCCATCTGCCTGCGCCGCGTGTGGAAGGCCGAGCGGTTCTCCTGGTGGATGACCTCGATGCTGCATCAATTCCCGCAAGCGGACGGCTTCAGCCAGCGCATCGCCGAGAGCGAGCTTGAGTACTTCATCCACTCGGAAGCGGGTCGCAAAACCATTGCAGAAAATTACGTCGGACTTCCTTACGAGGCTATCGAATAGCCTGCTATCGAGTAAGATGTTGAGCATTCCCGCGGGCCCTTCCTTACCCGTGGGTCCTGCTCGAAAGGTTCTGCCGTGACCAACCTGAATCAGCCCGCCCAACCCGTTCCCGCCGTACGCAGTGTGCTGGCCGCCTTGATGATGGCGATCTTCCTCGGCGCCCTGGACCAGACCATCGTCGCCGTTTCCATGCCGGCCATCTCGGCGCAATTTCACGATGTAAACCTGCTGGCCTGGGTGATCTCCGGCTACATGGTGGCGATGACGGTGGCGGTGCCGATCTACGGCAAGCTCGGCGACCTTTACGGGCGCCGGCCGATGATGCTGATCGGCATGGGGCTGTTCACAGTGGCATCGCTGTTCTGCGGCATGGCGCAAAGCATGGAACAACTGGTGCTGGCGCGGATCCTCCAAGGCATCGGTGCCGGCGGGATGATCTCGGTGAGCCAGGCGATCATCGGCGACATCATCCCGCCCCGCGAACGCGGGCGCTACCAGGGCTATTTCAGCAGCATGTACGCCGTGGCCAGCGTGGCCGGGCCGGTATTGGGCGGCTACATGACCGAGTACCTGTCCTGGCGCTGGGTGTTCCTGATCAACCTGCCGCTGGGCGCCGGTGCCTGGTACGTGGCCCATCGCACCCTGGTGGGTCTGCCGGTGCCGCAGCGCAAGCCGATTATCGACTACCTCGGCACGGTGTTGATGATCATCGGCTTGACCGCCTTGCTGCTGGGCATCACCGAAATCGGCCAGGGCCATCACTGGCGCGACGACCAGGTGCTGGGCCTGCTGGCGTGTGCGTTGGTGGCGCTGAGCGTGTTTGTCTGGCACGAACGCCGCGCGCGGGAACCGCTGTTGCCGATGCACCTGTTCGCCAACCGCAGTGCGGTGCTGTGCTGGTGCACGATTTTCTTCACCAGCTTCCAGGCGATTTCCCTGACGGTGTTGATGCCGCTGCGCTACCAGACGGTGACCGGTTCCGGCGCCGACAGCGCGGCGTTGCACCTGTTGCCGTTGGCGATGGGCTTGCCCATGGGCGCCTATTTCGCTGGGCGCATGACTTCAGTAACCGGGCGCTATAAGCCGATGATCCTGAGTGGCGCGCTGTTGAGCCCGTTTGCGATCCTCGGCATGGCCTACAGCGCGCCCCAGGCGGTGGGGATGACGGCGGTGTTTATGCTGCTGTGCGGGATTGCGGCGGGGATGCAGTTTCCGACGTCGTTGGTGGGGACGCAGAATTCGGTTGAACAGCGGGATATTGGTGTGGCGACCAGTACGACCAACCTGTTCCGTTCGCTGGGCGGGGCGGTGGGGGTGGCGTGCATGTCGGCGCTGTTGCTGGCGTTGTTGCAGGATTCGAGTTTTGCGCACTTGGCCAGTGGGGCGTTGGGGGCTGAGGGCGGTTCGGGGAATGTTTTGCTGGATGGGCTGAACGCGGCGCCGGGGCCGGCGCAGGATGCGTTGCGTGGGGAGTTGGCGGTGACGTTTCGGCATTTGTTGATGGTGAGTGCGGGGGTTTCTTTGCTTGGGTTGATGGCGGCTCTGGCTATGCCTAATCGGGTGTTGCGGGGGCGGGAGGATAAGGCGCGGTGAGGTTTGGTGGGGTGTGGTGGGTATATCCGTTGCTGCGGTAACGGCTACTTAGGGTTCCGCTCTTACAGCGGCTCACTTTTGGAAAGGCCCAAAAGTAAGCAAAAGGCCTTCGCCCCAACACTCGGTGCCTCGCCTAGGCTCGGCATGCCCGAACGCAGGCTTGAATC
>NZ_JACAOY010000005.1:38347-38625 GCF_013385985.1 Pseudomonas sp. B6002
GGCGCCTCAGATCAAAATCAAAGGCAGACGCGGCGGCCTGGTAGCCGACCGGTAGCGTTTGTTGATCGCATTCCCCTGTAGGAGCCGGCTTGCCGGCGATGCAGACACCTCGGTGAACCAGGCATACCCCGTTGATGCCATCGCAGGCAAGCCAGCTCCCACAGAGGGGCTCCGCGTTCTGCCTGATTTTTTGCGCCATCGTTAACGACCATCGCCGCGGTGCGACGATTCGACAAGCCGGCTCCTACAGTGGACCGCGTTTGCCTTTGCCTTTGCTC
>NZ_JACAOY010000005.1:38702-147083 GCF_013385985.1 Pseudomonas sp. B6002
CGAGGTGCCGAGTGTTGGGGCAAGAGCGTTTTGCTTACTTTTGCGCTCTATCAAAAGTGAGCCGCTGTAAGAGCGGAACCAATAGCCGCCGTGACCGCAGCAACGGATATGCACACACACATTCAGGGACTGTAATACCCTACAGCCACCATCAAATCCCCCACCCTGCGCAAATAAGCATGCTTATTCTCAACCCGATCCGTCACCGGGTTCTTCCAGCGATACTTGTACTCCCCCTGATCCTGCTCCCCCATCAACTTCAAGATAGGCTCCCCCACCGGCTTCCCATCCGGATCCTTGATCTTGGCAAAATCGGTATTCACCAAACGCAAATTGGTCCCATGCGCCACATACCGCCCCGTCTTCAGGTCCACCACAAACACATACAGATCATCCTGCAGAAAACCACCTTCCAGTGAATTGATCGCCTTCAGCGTCCCGGCTTGGTCCTTGAGCAGCGCATTCGCCGCCTTGTTGCGCAAGGCCCGGGCCTGTTCCGGCGTCGCCCGTGGCAGGTAATAGCCCACCGCCAGAATCCGCTCCCCCACGCGCTGATAAAACACATGCTTGTGTTCAACCTTGCCGTCATTCCAGTTCTGCCAGCGGTAGTCCGCCTGCTGGATGCCCTGGCCTTCCGGCACCTTCAAGGCGTCCTTGAACGACTGCCGCAACTCCGGCCCCAGCACCTCGGACACATCCCGACCGATCAACGCGGAGGAGGGCCCGCCGCTGGCAAGCAGGACGCCTTTCGTATCGACCACAAACACGTAGCGGTCATGGTCGACAAATTCCCCCTGGCGGCTGAACGCAGCAAAAGCCTTGTCGCCGTTGCTCTGGTAATACGCCAGGGCTTTTTCCAGCAGCGCCCTGGCGGCGTGGGCGTCCTCTTCCTGAGTGGTGGCGTGGACTTGGCTGGCACACAACAGCAGCAGCCAAGTGAGTCGGAGCAGTCCCTTCATGACCCGTCCCTCGTTGTTATTGATGTGACAACAGCGTAGACCGCCGTGGCTCAGGGCGCTGCCAGCCATTGGTTGACGATGCCGTCGTACACGCCAGTGGCCACGCTCAGGTGCAACCACTGGTCGACGTAGCTCTTCCAGGCCACATCATCGCGGGGCAGCAAAAAGGCTTTTTCGCTGTATTGCATTTGATGGTCGGGGTTGACCGCGCACAGCCCGGGTTTCTGCTTCTGTTGGTAGCGCGCCTCACTGGCGTCGGTGATCATCACGTCGGCCTTGCCCGCCAGCAGTTCGTCGAAGATCGTCACGTTGTCGTGCAGGCGGATTTGCGCCTGGCCCAGGTGGGCACGGGCGAATACTTCGTTGGTGCCGCCAGCGGGCTCGATCACGCGCACTTCGGGTTTGTTGATTTGCTCGACGGTCTGGTAGCGCTGCACATCGGCGCAGCGCACCAGCGGGATCTTGCCGTCCACGCCGAGGGTTTGGCTGAAGAAGGCTTTTTTCTGGCGCTCAAGAGACACCGAAATACCGCCCACGGCGATGTCGCATCGTTGGGCGAGGAAGTCCGGCATCAGGGTTTTCCAGGTGGTCGGCACCCAGCGGATCTTGGCGTTGAGGCTCTTGGCCAGGTTTTCTGCCATGGCAATGTCGATGCCTTCGTACGTGCCGTCGGCGCGCAAGGAGGTGTAGGGCTTGTAGTCGCCGGTGGTGCAGACGTTGAGCGTGCCGCGCTGCAGCACGTCGTCGAGGCGCGACGGGGCGTTGTCGGCCAGGGCAGGCGTGGCCAGGCAGGCCAATACACACAGGGTCAGAGGCGCTTTCATGCAGTCGAATCCTTGGGGGCATGATCAGGGGCGATCATTATTTGCAGGTGCCAGGGAGGGTGGCAAGGCGCGGCGAATGTTTAGCCAAGTTGCAACCAAACTCCATCAACCCTGACTTGAACCCCCTTTGCAGGCATGTGACGCTGCCCGGCATCTACCTCACTGTGACCCCCGCATGGACGGTTCCCCCGACACTCACCCCGAGACATCGCCTGGCGCCCATGCGCCGAGCTGTCCGACGGTTGTCGAGGCACTGCCTTCCGAGCTGGCCTTCTGGGCGTTGTTCCACTGCCGACACGCGCGCCCACCAGATACTTCTCTCCTACGTTGATCTGCCCCATGGATGACGCGCACCTGTGCGCATCTGCCCGGCGGCGCCTGCGCGCCTGCCTGACGCAAACGTATGAGAATTGCCATGAGTGTTTTTGCCAGCCTGCACGAAGCCCAGTCTTTCCTTGAGCAGAACCCGGACATCGAGATGTTCGAGCTGTTTATCCTCGACAACAACGGTGTACCGCGCGGCAAGTTGCTGCACCGCGACGAACTGTTGGCGGTGTACGACAGTGGTCGGCCGCTGCCCAGCACTATCCTGGGCCTGACCATCAACGGTGATGACGTAGAAAACTCGGGGCTGGTGTGGGAGGTGGGTGATATCGACTGCCGCGCCTACCCGGTCAGTGGCAGTTTGCAGCGCATGCCGTGGCGCCTGATCCCGACGGCGGCGGTGCAGGTGAGCATGCATCCCACCGAAGGCCTGCCCGCGACGGTGGCCGACCCTAGACACCTGCTGGCCAAGGTGATCGACGGCCTCAAGGCCGACGGTTACTACCCGGTGATGGCGGCGGAGCTGGAGTTCTACCTGCTCGACCAGAAACCCGACAGCAACGGTCGCCCCCAGCCGGCGCGGGATGTGGACGGCGGCCGGCCGCGCTCGACCCAGGTCTACGGCCTGCGCGAACTTGAGCAGATCGAGCCGTTTCTGGCCGACCTCTACAGTGCCTGCAAACTGCAAGGCATCCCGGCGCGCACGGCGATCTCCGAATACGCCCCGGGCCAGGTGGAAATCACCCTGGAACATCGCGCCGACGCGCTGCAGGCGATGGACGAGGCGGTGCGTTACAAGCGCCTGGTCAAGGGTGTGGCCCATAAGCACGGAATGACCGCCTGTTTCATGGCCAAACCCTTCGACGACCTGGCTGGCACGGGCATGCACATGCACGTCAGCCTGGCGGATGCCCAGGGCAATAACCTGTTTGCCAGCGAAGCCACCGATGGCACTCCGTTGTTGCGCCAGGCGGTGGGCGGCATGCTCAGCACCTTGCTCGACTCATTGCTGATGTTCTGCCCCAACGCCAACTCCTACCGCCGTTTCCAGACCAACAGCTACGCGCCGCTGGCCGCCACCTGGGGCGTCGACAACCGCACCGTCAGCCTGCGCGTGCCGGGGGGGGCGGCGAATTCGCGGCATATCGAACACCGTATCTGCGGCGCCGACGCCAACCCTTACCTGGCGGCCGCGGCGATCCTGGCCGGTATCCACCGGGGTATCCGTGAGCAACTGGACCCCGGCGCGCCGGTGGAAGGCAACGGCTATGCCCAGGCCAAGGAACTGCTGCCGACCGATTGGCTCACCACCTTGCGTGCGCTGGAGGGTTCCAGCTGGGCGCGGGATGCGTTTGGCAGCGAGTTCCTCAACGTCTACCTGGCGGTAAAACGCGCCGAATACCGTCAGTTCATGGGCGAAGTGGGCGAGCAGGATTGGCGGTGGTACCTGCATCAGGCGTGACAGGTTTGGCGGCGGTGCGGGTTTCGACCTTTTTTTCACGTTGCAGTGGTTAAGCTGCGTATCAAGGTCGTTCACTACCGTTCCACTCACTTGAGCCCGTGATGTCGCCACAACCTCCATCCTCCATCGAGATTGAATTCGCCGAGCGCTGCGACCGCGAGCACGCCAGGGTCTGCGGCGACACGCGCCCGCCGGGGCTGCTGCAGCGCCTGGCGGTGTGGCGCGATGAGCGGCTGGTGCGCCATGCACTCAAAGTGGCGGGCGAACCGGGCCTGATCCTCGACCTGGCTTGCGGCTCGGGGCGCTTTTGGCCGGTGTTGGCCGAACACATCAACCGTGTGATCCTGGCCTCGGATAATTCCCAGGCCATGCTCGACCACGCGTGCACCCATCACCCCGCGGCGTTGCTCAAGCGGGTCAAGACCTTCCAGGGCTCGGCGTTTTCCATCGGCCTGTCGGCCAATGCGGTGGATTGCATTTTCTGCCTGGAATTGTTCCGCCACGTGCCCACGCGCGAAGCACGCCTGGCGCTGCTCAGTGAGTTCCATCGGGTCAGCCGCGATACGGTGATCGTGTCGGTCAATGCCGGCACGCCGGTGGAAGAGGAGTTTCGCCAAGCCGGCTTCAGCGTCCTGAACCACCAAGAGTTCCTGCCGGGCTCGAAGTTGTGGCGTGTCTACGTTCTGCGTAAGAGAGGATAACTCCTAGCGGTCGGACTACTCTTTCATCTCTTGTAGGAGTTTTCACGATTGTGCGTGCACAGCGAATGCTCGCTACGGCCTTTCGCGATATATACTGCGCGCCATTCTTCAAGGGAGAGCCGTGTGGCCATCGATATTCACTGGATCTGCGACAACGATAGCCTCGGCCAGCACTGCGCCGAATGGCAGCAGTTGCCATTCGTCGCCCTCGACACCGAATTCATGCGGGTCGACACCTTTTATCCCATTGCCGGGCTGATCCAGATCGGTGATGGCGCACGCGCTTACCTGATCGATCCCCTGACCATCGACAACTGGCAACCCTTGGCCGCCTTGCTGGAGAACCCGGCGGTGATCAAGGTGGTACACGCCTGCAGCGAAGACCTGGAAGTATTGCTGCGCCTGACCGGCAGCCTGCCGGTGCCGTTGTTCGACACCCAACTGGCGGCGGCTTACCTGAACCTCGGTTTCTCCATGGGCTATTCGCGCCTGGTGCAAGCCGTGCTCGATATCGAATTGCCCAAGGGCGAGACCCGTTCAGACTGGCTGCAGCGGCCACTGTCCGAGACCCAAGTGAGCTATGCCGCCGAAGATGCGGTGCACCTGGCGGAGGTCTACACCCACTTGCGCCCGCAACTGTCGGACGACAAGTACGCATGGGTGCTGGAAGACGGTGCCGAACTGGTGGCCAACCTGCGCCGCGAAGTGGACCCTTACGAGGTGTACCGCGACGCCAAGCTGGCGTGGAAACTGTCCCGCGCGCAACTTGCCGTACTGCGTGAGCTGTGTGCCTGGCGCGAACAGCAGGCCCGCGTGCGTGACTTGCCGCGTAACCGCATCATTCGCGAACACTCGCTCTGGCCCCTGGCCAAATCCCAGCCGGATAACCTCGCCGCGCTGGGCAAAATTGAAGACATGCACCCGCGCACCGTGCGTCAGGACGGTCAGTTCCTGCTGGACCTGATCAAACGTGCCGGCAGCGTGCCCATGGACCAATGGCCACCGGCTGTTGCTGAACCGCTGCCGGTGGATGCCGCAGCGCTGATCAAGCAACTGCGCGCCCTGGGCCAGGCTGAAGCCGAACGCCTGGATATGGCGCCGGAACTGATGCTGCGCAAGAAAACCCTCGAAGCCCTGGTCAAAAGTGGCTACCCCGATGGGCCTTACCAATTGCCAGACTCGCTGCGTGGCTGGCGCCGCGAGTTGATGGGCCAGGCGCTGCTCGACAGCCTGGCCACTGCCGGAGAACAGCCTTGAAACGTATTTGCTCCATCTACCGCAGCTCCAAACGCACCGGCATGTACCTGTATGTGCTCAAGAGCGATGCCCTTGAACGGGTACCCGAAGGCCTGCTGACGATTTTCGGCAAGCCGGCGCACGCCTTCGACCTGGTGCTGACGCCTGAGCGCAAGCTGCAACAGGAAGACATCGTGCAAGTCCTGGAAAACCTCGACAAGCAGGGTTACCACCTGCAAATGCCGCCGGCCGAGGACGAGTACATCGAACACTTGCCCGAAGAGCTGCTGCGCCGCAACGACCCGATGTGATCGGTCGGTGCCCTGTTCAGGGCACATTCATCCATGGACTCGTATTATCAGGCGCTGGCCGCAGGGAGGCAGCGAACTGCCTCGGCGGTCGCCTGCATTGTTTTTGAAAGGTTTTAGACATGCGTGTTCTGATTGCTGAACAGGATCACCCGCTCTACGCCCAATTGCTGAGCGCAGCGGCACCGGACCTTGAGGTGCTCACCAGCGGCGACTCGGCCGAGCTGTCGCGCCTGGCCGCCGATTGCCCGGTATGGCTGGGCCAGCCAGACCTGCTGGCGACGCTGTTGCGCCAAGGTCATCACCCGCAATGGCTGCAATCGACCTGGGCGGGTATCACACCGCTGCTGGCCGATGGCTTGCCCCGCGACTATCGCCTCACCCGCGCGGTCGGCATCTATGGCCAGGTCATGGCTGAATTCGTGCTCACCTATATGCTCGGCCACGAGCGTGAAGTGCTGGCGCGGCTGGTCAGCCAGGTCGAGCGCAAGTGGGACAACCGCATGGGCCAGAGCCTGGCGGGGCGCAAGGCGTTGATCGTGGGCACTGGCGACATCGGCCAGGGCGTTGCCGAGTTCCTGGTGCCGTTCGGCGTGAAGCTGTACGGCATTGCCAGCGCTGCCCGCGAGCAGGCGCCGTTCATCGAAGTGGCCGGGCTCGACCAACTGGGCCGCCTGGTGGGTGAGGTGGATTACGTGATCAACCTGCTGCCCAACACGCCCAACACCCATGACCTGTACGACGCGGCGCTGTTCAAGCAATTCAAGCCGACCGGGTTGTTCATCAACGTCGGGCGCGGTGTGTCGGTGGTGGATGCCGACTTGGTCGAGGCCTTGAAGGAAGGGCACCTGGCCGGCGCGGTGATCGATGTGTGCCGCCAGGAACCGCTGCCGCAACGGCATCCGTTCTGGACCGCCTGGGGGCTGTTGTTGACGGGGCACAGCTCGGCGCCGACCTCGCCTGAGTTGATGGTGGAGCTGTTTGTGCAAAACCTGCGGGCGTATCAAACCCAAAAAACACTGCGTGGGACCGTGGATTTCGAACGGGGTTACTGATCCGAATACAGTGGCATTGACATAAGCGCTGACAGTCAAGCGGGAACCGCTTCCCTGGGTACTAACACCCAGTGAACGCCATCCAAGCCGAAAGGCGTGGGTGGCAGGAAGTTTTCCATCTATGGACAGGTCACGACTATGCACACCATCAATGCCATACGTACTCCATCATTTCCCGTAATAAGCGCGGATGATCAAACACCGCCACCCTCGCCGAATCTCCCGCTGCAGGCGCCAAACCGCCAGGTGCAGGCCCCGACGCTCGACAATCCGGCGGCGTTGAAAACGGCTTTCGGCGACAGTTGCAACTGGCAAGCGCTGGCAAAAAAACTCAAGGATGTCACCCAAGCCTTGAGCAAGGCTTATCCTGATCAAGCGCTGGCAGGTCTACATCAGCAGGGCAGCGGTTTTCAGGCGGACCTGGCGGCACGCTTGAAAAACACCACGATGCCGGTGTGTGAGGACTCCACCTATTTTCGGCAGAACCCGCTGACGTCTTCCTGCCTGGAAGCGTTTCTGGCTGCCAGTGGCTTGAGCCTACCGACATCCATCGGCGCGCTGATCGAACTCAATAACGTGGTCGCCAAGAACGCACAGGTCCATCCCCTGGGCAATTTCAGTGGCGCACTTGCCTGGCCAGTACCGTTGTCGAAGCAGGGCCAGGATTCGCTGGTCGCATTGTTGCAAAGTGATTCGTCCGGCCTGCCAGGGCTGCCATTGGCCGATGGTGACAAAGGGGCGTTGGGGCATTTGCTCAGTGGCAGTGCTGTGTCTGAGCCTGACTTGAAGGCCCCGAGCCTGGCGATTGAGAAACTGCTCGGTTCGCCCAAGGCCCAGGCGTTAGGGAAAGCCCTGCAGGACAAACTGGGTGGTATTGCCACGGACACCAGCATCAATGACTACCTTTTGGCAGCTATTCATGTCGGGCTCGATCCTGAGTCACGTGGGCGTCCTGCCCCCGGAAGTGTCGCCGGGTTTGACCTGGCGCAGCGTTCACACTGGGGCAAACCCGCGTCGGTAGTGATCCAGGGTTTGGCCGAACACTTGGTGGTAAAGGGCAGAGCTACCCGGCAGACGGCAGATATGGCCGCGCGTTTGCTGCTGGCTCGCCAGGCGCCCGAGTTGCTGGTCAAGGGCGTTCCTTCCAGCGTGACGTACGCCAGCCTGCTCTGGACCCAGCTCGCGATAGCCACGGCCAAGCTTGAGGCGGACTCACCCGGTCGTGTCCTGAACATGACCTATAGCGAAGTCCTGGCCGCCGTCGAAGAGATCGGCCCCGGTTTTGCCGGCGCTCAAGCGGCCCAGCGCAACGCCCTGACCCTATGGGCAGTGGCCAACGGTGTTGTTGATGGGCGCGAAACCTCTCCCGGTGTCAGTCAAATGGATCGCATCCGGCTCGCCTACAACAACCAGTTGAGTGTCCTGACGTCCGCAGCCACCCTGCTGCAAACTGAAATACCCGACCGAAAGGCGTTGGCGCTTGCCCAGCTCACAGCGGCCTTTCCTGAGGTGCAAACTCACGTCTTTGAAGCAAAGACCTTGCAGAAAGCCTGGCTCAATCCAGGGCGGCCAGGTGTGTTTCCTGGCATGCGTTCGATGATGGATATCGTCATGGAGGGAGACGCGCTGGGTGATAAGGAACATTGGATTTCCCAGGATAAACGCATTCCCATCCAGCGGTTCTGTGCGTTATCCGAAAGCGGCAAGCTGGATGTATCGAATGCTTTCGCCAACGCCTATGAGCAAAGCTTGAAAGCCCTTGAAACCGGGCATGAGGGTCTGGTTCGTTACCTGATTTCCACGCTGCCACCCGACGATCGAGTGAATTTCGAATATGGCCGGCTGGAGTTTTTTCACACGAATGACTACACCATGGCCATGGACTTCACCACACCCCTGGCGTTGAAAACCCGGGGGCATACCCTGGATGTCAAGGTAACCCGTGGTGGCGAGACGCATATTTATGAGATCGACACCCGTGCGTTCAGCATAAAAAAACGTGATTACCTGCGGTCAAGGTACACGCCTCCCTACACCAGCGCGAAGCTGGAGCATCGAGAGGCGAATACCGTCAGCAAGACGGTGTTGTTCGACCCCTTCAAGGACAAGGCGGGCCAGGCCGGCGAAAGAGCCGTACAAACGTCCGCGCCTGACAGCTTGGGGTCCGAACGCAGCCAATACATTGCGAAGGTTTTCGCCAAGTCTCTCGACTTGCACAATGAAGACCTGCTCAACCACGCCAGGGGCTTTACGTCCTATGACCAGGGGCGTGCCCGGAATGATGCGATTGGTGAGTTCTTTCTCAACCTCATTCCCTTGCGATCGGCCATCGCCAATTTCAGCAACGGCAACTACGGAGCAGGCCTCTTTGACCTCGGGCTGGACGTAATAGGCCTGGTAACGCTGGGGGCCGGGAAGGCCGCACAGGCAAGCAGATTACTGTCCAACGGTGTTTCCAGCCTGGGTGCGGTGACCAAGGCCGCGCGTTTTCTGGGGGCTACTGTTATCGAGGCGTTCAACCCCCTCAGTGGTTGGGGGGATTTGGCCAAGGGCGGGGTCCATATGGTTGCCAAAAGCGCGGAGAAAGGCGTGGAGGCGGTCAATAAACTCAGGGGCGCCAGTGGCAGTTACGACCTGCTTAACGTCGCCAGCAAACACTACGGTGAAGCCGCGACCGGCAGCATCAACGTGGCGGGCCAAAGCATTGAAAACGGTGCTGTTCTGCACAAGGGCAAATGGTACGGCTTCGACCCTGACAGGATGCGGCCCTACGGCCCTCCCCTTGAGGGGTTCACGCCAAGGATCCGTGCTGTGGACGGTGCGATCAGTCCCGCGAATATCGACCCCTCCAGAGCATTGAGCAATACGCAATTTGGCAACTACAAGGTGCCGGCGTCGACCATTGCCGGGCTCACACCTGACAGCCGGGGCGTGTACGTCGCTGCTGATGGACACCTTTCGCATATTCGTCACACCGACAGCACCGGCCTGAGCGCCGTGTACGAAGTCCGCCAGGTTACCCGCACGGCAGACGGGGCCGTGCAAGCGCGGATCTATCACAACAACCGGCAAACCCCTCTGCTGGTCGAGCATGTCCAGGGTGACCAGTGGCAACGTCTCGGCGCTCAGGGCGGTGGCCTGCCGTCGGTCAAGTCGGACCTTGGGCCGGAGATTGGACGGGGTGGAGAGGGCATTATCTACGCGAGCCTGGATGGCAAGCGTGTTTACAAAGACCTGGGACCGACGCGACTGACCACTGCCGAGGGCCACACCGATATGGAGGTGGTCAACCTGAACAAATACTACGGCGAAGGCTTTGCCGTGGTGATGATCGATGAGGGGCGTAAGTACATAAAGATGGGCAGGATCGACGGCATCGACCTCAGCCAGATTGAAAAGGGCAGTTTGCCGGCATCCGCGCGGTCGTTACTCGACGATGCATTCGCAGAAATGGAAGCGAAGGACATTTTCCATAACGATCCTCAGTTGAAAAACTTCATGTACTCCGCAAGAGACAACAAAGTGTATCCCGTGGACATGGATGGTCTGCCTGCCGAGTTTATGGTGCCGGGCGTCAGCGATGTGTACTACCGGAGTAAGGAAGAGGCACGCCGCAAGTTCAACGAGCTTCTCGCTAAGGCGCCTTGACAGCGTTACGCCGGACAACCCCTTGACTATGGACAGGTAGCCTCTCATGACGGTCATTAATCCCGCCAACCCCTATTCCCGTGACACCCAGCCGACTGTGCCAGTCGCCAACCCTCTATCGACGGTGGTGGTAGGTCGGCCCCAGACGTCGAGCTCGCAAGGTGCAGCGTCGACGCTGGATAACCCGACCGCGTTGAAAGCCGCATTTGGTGACAGCTGCAACTGGCAAGTTCTGGCGAGAAAATTACACACGCTGATTGAAGCACTGAATAAACGGTTCCCCTCAGACATCCCCCTCGTGCAGGGCCAAAACGCCGCCCGGTTTGAAGCCGAGGTAATGGCGGGCCTGAAAAGTGCCTCAATGACGGTGTGCGAAGACTCCACGTTTTACCGCCAACAGGCGCTGACGGCGCCTGCCGTTGTCAGCCTTGAGGCTTTTCTGAAAGGCAGTGGCTTGACCCTTGCGAAAACCTGGGACGCGTTGATCGAGTTGAATCACATCGTGACCCGGCGCGCGCAGGTCCACCCTTTGGGGAATTTCAGCGGTGCGCTGGCTTGGCCGATACCGCTCAGCGTGCAAGCACAGCGGTCAATCATCGACATGCTGCAAAGCCCAACCACCGGGCTGCCAGGCCTGCCGTTGGTGGATACGCACACTGGCGTCCTCGGGTATCTGCTCAGTGGCAGCTCGATCACCGAGAAGGACTTGCGCGCGCCAAGCGCTGCGATTGAGACGTTACTTGGCTCACCCAAGGCCCAGGCACTGGGACGGGCGATCCAGGCAAAACTGGATGGGGTTGCCAGCGACAGCAGCCTTAACGAGTACCTGTTGGCTGCGATCCAGTTGGGGCTGGACCCTGAGGCTTTGGCCGCACCGCCGCACACGACAGTCGCCGGTTTTGACCTTGCACAAAAGGGGCATTGGGGCCAGCCACCTTCGACAGTGATCGATGGCCTCAGCCGTCATCTGTTGGAAAAAGGACGGGTGACAGCGCAAACCGCCAACCTGGGCGCTCGGCTGCTAATGGCGAAGTCGGCGCCGCAGTTCCTGGTCAAGGGCATTCCCTCAAGCGTGACTTACGGCAGTGTCACCTGGGTGCAGTTGGCGATTGCGACGGCGCGCATTGAAGCGGATTCACCAGGGCGTGCGCTCAACCTCAATTACACCCAGGTGCTGGCCCTGGCCGAGCAGCTCAACACGCCTGAGGCTGTTCTTCAGCAGGCTCAGCAACACGCGCTGACCGACTGGGGTGTGGCGAACGGCTTGCTGAAAACCACCGCGCCGACAGATGCCGAGCGTGAGCGGGTAAGAGTGGCCTACAACAGCCAACTGGCGGCCTTGAGGCGTGCCAATACCCTGGCTCAGACGCCCATCCTCAGCCGTCGGGAAATGGCGCTGGATGCGCTGAAACAGGCGTTTCCCGACGTGGACCCCAAGGTGTTCGAAGCGCCAACCCTGCATAAGGCGTTCCTGATCCCAGGCCGTACCGGTCGATTTCCCGGGATGCAGTCCATGCTGGACATCGTCATGCACGGTGGCCCGTTAGGTGCCAATGAGCACTGGGTGTCCCGGGACACGCGCATCCCCATCAAGCCCTTCTGCACTCAGTACGCCGCGGGCAAGCTGGACGTTGCGACAGCCTTCAAGACCGCATACGACCAGGCGATCACGTCGATCGAAGCCGGCCAACAAGGCTTGGCCAACTACTTGATCTCCACGTTGCCGCCCCAGGATCGTGAGAACCTGGAACACGGGCAATTGGAGTTCTTTCATACCAACGACTATACGTTGGCCGTGGACATGACGACCAAACCCACCCTCAGTAATCGGGGCCACACCTTGCAGGTGAAAACCACGCGTGGCGGGGAGGTCAATATTTATGAGATCGACACGCGAAATGCCACGATCAAGAAACAGAATTATCTAAGGAGACGCTATACACCGCCCTATACGGACGAGAACCTGCATCACCGTAACGCCAATGTCGTGAGCAAAACGGTGGTATTTGATCCCTTCAAGGACGAACGGCTCCCCCAGGTCGGCTCGACGCGCAGCGATTACATTGCCAGGGTGTTTGCCAAGTCCCTTGACCTGCGCAACGAGGACTTGCTGCAGCAGGCCAGGGGCGTGACCTCCTTTGATGAAACCGCGGCGACAAACAAGGCCATCGGCGAGTTCTTCCTGAACCTTATTCCCCTGAGATCGGCCATCGTCAATTTCAGCAACGGCAATGTGGCTGATGGTCTGTTCGATTTGAGCCTGGATTTCATCGGATTGGTCACATTGGGCGCCGGCAAGGCGGCGCAAGCGAGCAAGGCGTTATCAAATGGGGTTTCAAGTCTGCGTGGTGTGGCCAGGGTGGCGCGATTCATCGGCGCGACGGCCATTGAAGCCTTCAATCCCTTGAGTGGCGTGGGCGATTTGACGGTGGGCGCAGCCAGGCTTATCGGTGCGGGTGCGCAACGGGTGCTTTCCAAGGGGCTGGAAACGGTCAATGCGCTGAGGGGCGCCAGCGGCAGTTACGACCTGTTGAAGGCTGTGAGCAAGCACTATGACGGGGCGGCGACGGGCACGTTGAAGGTGGCGGGCGAGTCTGTTGAAGTCGGTGCCGTGTTACACAACGGCAAGTGGTATGCCTTTGATACCGCATTGATGCGTGCTTACGGATGCCCGCTTGAAGACTTCACCGCGCATACCCATGCCGTGGATGGTGTGAGTGGCGCGGCTCATGTGGAGCCAGGCAGCGAGTTGAGTAACACCTTGTTCCGCCACTTCAAAGTTTCCGAGGCGAGCATCAGCGGCCTGTCACGCAACAGCCAGGGGGTTTATGTGGCTGCCAACGGTCATGCCTCCCACATTCGCCACACCGACAATGCTGGGCAAACGGCCGTGTATGAAGTTCGACAAGTGACTCGCACCGAAGAGGGGGCTGTTCAGGCGCGGATCTATCACAACAACCGGCAAACGGAGGTATTAGTCCAGCATATCGAGGGGGATCAGTGGCAACGCCTGGGGGCGAAGGGCGGTGTGCATGTAAACGGCGATCATCTACGGGCGTGGGAGGCCTTGTCCGTACCGGAGCAGCAAAAGGTCACGATTCAGGGGTTTGCCAGGCGGCATCGGCTCAACCCGGCCACCTGGGCACATTACGTTCAGGCTGACGGCCGTTTGAGCGTCGCGGGCGTCATCCTGCGCGACCGCGCCGCGGGTGTACCGTTGAATGCGATTACACCCAGGCACATTCGTGACTGGCAGGGCATGACGCAGCAAGCACGTGATGCAATGACCATGGAGGGCTTCGCCAGTGGCCACAACCTGGGGATCGCTGATTTCAAGGGGCACGTGAGGCAATCCGGTGGCCTTATGGGCCGTGGCGAGGCGTTGTTGTTCAGGGCTGCCGGCGGTACGTACGACACCCTCACAGACACGCATTTGCAGCAGTGGAGCCAGCTTTTCCAACAGCCCGGTAATCGCGTCACCCCTGAGGCGTTCAGACGTCAACACAACCTCAATCCTGTCACGTGGGTCACCTTTGTCTATGTCGATGGCTCCTTGAGCCCGGCGGGCTTGAAGCGCAGCGCGCGTGCGCCAGCGGGTGTTCCCGTTCTGCCACCGACTGTGCAGCCGCCTCCTGGGACATCGCGCAAACGGCCAGCTTCTGACCCCATCGACCCGCCGCAACAGGAACCGCTGGACTTGTCGATGCCCAAACCCTCACCTCCAGCACCGGCGCCGAACGTACCGGTTCCCGGGCCGTCCAGGACTGTCCCGACCGTCGTCAAGATCGAGCCCGGCGTCACGACACCTCGTACCCTGTCGTCCCATCAGGTCGACAATTCGCTACCGATTCTGCAAGACCCGCGAGACCCCAAGATCAGCTTGACCCTCGCGCTGGAGGGGCCTATCGATGACATTCGGATCTCCCATTGGAATGGTCTGTTGGACGGTCTGGGTTCGGCAGAAAAAAAAGCGGTCGCTGATCGCATCAAGGCGTCCATAAAAGACTGGCTGCGCAGCGAAGGGCAGCACGGAACGAAGTTTGATGAAACATTGGAGGTCGTCACGCCACTGGACGATGGCGGGCCGGCGCGAGGGGCTTCGGTGTGGGCACGACGCGACATTCCCCAGTTCGAGGTGCTGGGGCCTTATTCAGGCAAATATCATGCGTCAGAGGCCTCATTATTTGAGGAGCAGCGCAAACAAGGCTCGCGAGCGGTGTTGACCTATCTGTTCGGCACGCGCTCGGGTACACGTTCGGTGAGTGCGTTCAACACCGGAAACACCCTAAGCCTGGTCAATACGGCGCAGTTGAGGAACGGGCCGGCGTGGCAGGCGAATAATGTCGCGTCCATCTCGGTGGGAAAAAACCTGACTTTCTATGTGTCGCTCAAGGACATCAAGGCCGGTGATGAGTTACTGCTGGACTATGGGCCTTATTACAACCCGGTGCCCGACATCGCGATCAAACCCGATCCCGACGCCTGACCGATCAGCGATAAAGCTGCATCCTTGGCGATGCAGCTTCATTCGGCATCAAAGGCTGAAATCACCTTCGGACACCAACTCGCTCAAGGGCCGACGTGGGCTCGGCGTTTCACGGCCTTGCAGGTACTCCGGCAAGGTCGACTTGTCACCCAGCTTGCCCACGGCCACGGCGGCGTGCAGCGCGTAGCCTTCGGGAATCTTCAACTCTTTGCGGGTCAGTTCCTGGTCGAAACCGGCCATGCCGTGGGTGTGCCAGCCGCTGAGGCTGGCTTGCAGCGCCAGGTGGCCCCAGGCCGAACCGGTGTCGAAGGTGTGCCACAGGGCCGGGGTTTCTTCGCTGGCGCCGGGGGCGGTGAAGTCGGTTTTCGAGGCGATGATCACCAGGGCCGACGCGTGTTGTGCCCAGCCGCGGTTGAATTCATTGAGCAGGCCCAGGAAGCGCTCCCAGTCCGGCGTGTCGCGGCGGGCGTAGAGGAAACGCCATGGCTGCGAGTTGTAGGCCGACGGCGCCCAGCGCGCGGCTTCGAAGAAGCTCAGCAGGGTTTCCTGGGAGATGGTTTCGCCGGTGAAGGCGCGGGGCGACCAGCGTTCGGTGAACTGGGTGTGAATCGGATAGTCGGCAACACGTGTCATGGAGCAGTTCCTGATCGTCAATTCGGCGTTCAAAGCTACTGCGCGGCCACTAGACTGACAAGTGTTGTTACACCGCCAGTCGTAAGCGCTTGGCCCCGGGGGCCTGTGGCACTAGACTGGCGGCCTTTTCACCTACCGATACTGATGTAGAGCCATGGCCGCCAAAGTCGAACCTTTCTGGATACGCAAAACCCTCGAACACCTCGACCAGGAGGAATGGGAGTCGTTGTGCGACGGCTGCGGCCTTTGCTGCCTGCAAAAGCTCGAAGATGAAGACGACAACAGCGTCTATTACACGCGTATCGCCTGCAAACTGCTGGACCTCAAGACCTGCCAGTGCACCGACTACCCCAACCGCCGCGCATCGGTACCCGACTGCATCCAGCTCACCCCGGGCCAGGCCGACCAGTTCAAATGGCTGCCGCCGACCTGTGGTTACCGCCTGGTCAGCGAGCGCAAGGACCTGCCGCTGTGGCATCACCTGGTGTGTGGCGACCGCGACGCCGTACACCACGAACGCATTTCCCAGTCCGGGCGCATGCTCAGCGAAGGCAGCGTGCCCGAAGATGACTGGGAGGATTACCTGATCTTCCGCGCGGGCTGAAAAAGGAGTGTGTATGAGGCTGGGATCCAAGCTGGCGGCGACCCTGGTGCTGTTGTCGCTGAGCCTGCCGGGCTGGTGCGCGAAGAAAGTCGACCTCGATTATCACGTCAAACTGCTACCCCAGAGCGATCAGGCCGAAGTGCGGGTGAACCTGTCCCAGGGCGCGGCGGTGCGCAGCCTCGACTTCGACCTGGGCCATGACGGTGACTACAGCGACTTCAAGGCCGACGGCCAGTGGAAAGTCACCGGCACCCGTGGCCTGTGGCAGCCCGGCGCGAGCAAGGCCAGCCTGACCTACCGCGTACGCCTCACCCATGCACGCAAACCGGGTGTCTATGAAGCCCGCATGACGCCAGGCTGGGCGCTGTTCCGTGGCGAAGACCTGGTGCCGGCCGCACGGCTGGACCAGCAGGACGGTGTCGAGCTGGTGTCACGGCTGGTGTTCGAGTTGCCGGCCGGCTGGAAAAGCGTCGAGACTGCCTGGCCACGTATCGGCAAGAACAAATTCCGCATCGACAACGTTTCGCGCCTGTTCGACCGACCCACCGGCTGGATGCTCGCCGGCAACCTCGGCAGCCGGCGCGTGCGCCTGGGCGAAACCGAAGTCACCGTGGCCTCGCCCAAGGGCCAGGCCATGCGCCGCATGGATGTGCTGACATTACTGACCTTCGTCTGGCCTCAGGTGGAGGCGGCGTTCCCGCGCCATCCGGCCAAATTGCTGGTGGTGGGGGCCAGCGACCCGATGCGCCGTGGCGTGTTCTCGTCGCGAGACTCAATCTACCTCAACAGCCGCACGCCGCTGGTCAGCGAGAACGGCAGCAGCCCGTTGATCCGTGAGGTGGTGCAGGCGATTGGCCGCTTCAACGACCATGAAAGCAGTGACTGGATCAGCGAAGGTTTGGGTGAGTACTACGCCATTGAGTTACTGCGGCGTGCCGGTGGCATCACCGATGAACGGTATGCCGCGATCCAGACGCGCCTGAACCATGAGGGCAAGGACGTCACCACCCTGCGTGGCGAGCACGTCGGCTCGGCAACGGTTGCACGGGCGGTGGTGGTGTTGCAGGAGCTGGACCGGGAAATTCGCGTGAAGACCCACAACAAGCGTTCACTGGATGACCTGGCCCAGGCGGTGATGCGCGCCAACAGCATTACCACGCCAGAGTTTGTGCAATTGGCTGAAAGCATTATTGGCGAGTCGTCGGTGGTGCTGGATAACAAGCTGCTGCGCTGATTCTGGCGTCCCTGTTGCAAACATTTGCCGGCGATGGGGCCCATGAAGACGCCATCGCCGGCAAGCCGGGCTCCTACAGGGCGGTGGTGTCAGCCGGTGGTTTTCACGGTTTTTTCAGCCGCCACTTCTGCCTTGGTCTTCAAGTTTTTCAACTCGGCACCTGCGCGTTCGATCTTCGTGCGCACGCTGTTCATTTCCTGGCGGCCCTGTTCCAGCTTGTCCTTGAGCGAGCTGTGCCCGGTAAAGCCACGGGCCAGGGCCACGCCGCCGATCGCTACCTGGATCAAGCCGAAAATGCCGCCACGGCGCAGGCCTTTACCCACCATCATCACACCACCGGCCACCGAGCCGATGCGTTCCCAGCCATGCACGTTCTGTGTCGGTGGGGTTTCAAACGGCGTGTGCTCGATGATAGGTCGCAAGGTTTTGCTGTCGCTCATGATCTGTCTCCAACAAGGGCAAAGGTAAACAGCTGACTGCTCGCGGGCGCCGGATGTTCCCAGAGAATCAGTATTTGGGGCCCGAACGGGTGTTGTTGCCCTTGGCCAGGCGGTCATAGAGCACCACGTTGACGGTGGCGGCGAGGTTCATGCAGCCGGTGGTCGGGATGTACACCACGTCTTCACACCAGTCGCGGATCTCTTTATCGAGGGAGCCGTCTTCGGGGCCGAAGATATACAGCGCGCGGTCCGGGTGGGTGTATTCGGGCAGCGGGCGGGCGCCTTCCACCAGCTCTACAGCGACCGGGATGCAGCCCAGGGGCAGGATCTTCTTCAGGTCATCGATGCCGATCAGCGGAATGTCGTGGTGGACCTTCTTGGTGTCGGTGATGAAGTCCCGGGCGCGCTCGTAACGCACGCCGGTGTAGAACACCGAGGCCACGCCGTAGCAGCCGGCAGCGCGCATCACCGAGCCGACGTTTTCGGGGGATTTGGGGTTATACAGACCGATGCAGCTGTAGCGTTTATTGCCCACGGGGAAGGGTGCCTTGGAGGAAAAGCCGCGATTATACGGCCTTGAAGTGCTGTGTTGCTTGGTTGATCGCTATCGCCGGCAAGCCAGCTCCTACAGTGGAATGCGATCCCCTGTAGGAGCTGGCTTGCCGGCGATGAGGCCAGTCCAGACAGCGAGGATCGTCAGTCGTCTTTCTTCATCAACCCCGCCAACGCCGCAAACGGGTTGTGCGTGGCCTTGGCAATCGTCGGGCTGCTGGTGGAGCCGTCGCCGAAGTACTGCTGGTCGGTGTAGCGCGAGTGTTCGTTGTCGTGGCAATACAGGCACAGCAACTCCCAGTTTGAGCCATCCTGGGGATTGTCATCATGGTTGTGGTTGCGGTGGTGTACCGTCAGCTCGCTCAGGCGTTTGCCCGAGAACTCACGGGCGCAGCGGCCGCACACGTGGGGGTACATCTTCAAGGCTTTGTCGCGGTAGCCCATTTCCCGGTCGCGCTGGGCATCGGCAAGGATGCGGTCCAGCTTGGCGGTGTGGGAGGGCGGGTTGGTCGAGCTCATCATGGCTCCTGGCTATTTTGCGGTTCACGGATAGGGTTGATTCTAGCCGCTTGCGCTGCAATTGACTGCTTCACTTTACAGATAAGGATCTGAAACTCATGCGTCTGTCTTCATGGATTGTTGCGTTACTGCTGTGTGCTGTTACCGCCCAGGCCCAGGCGTTTTCCACGCCCACGCCCGGTCAGGTGATCGAGGTGGCCCTCGACCAGCTGCACCCCACCCAGGCCGTGGTGGGGTTTGACCAGATTTACTACAGCCTGGGCCTGTTCGCCGACAAGCCGGCCAAGGTCTTCGACGAATACTGCGAAACCAATGGCCAGGGCACGGCTGACAAAGTGCCGAAAAAGGCCGACCTGCACACACCCGACAGTTTCACCTGCAAAGACCCGGTGGGCACCCACCCCGACGACATGAAAACCGTGGTGGTCGGCCCGGCCGGCCAGCTTTACCTGACCGACGGTCACCACAGCTTCACCACCCTGTGGGAAGTGCCCGGTGGTGGCCCGCATTTGAAAATGTGGGTGAAAGTGACGGACGACTTCAGCAACAGCCCGGACATGGCCACCTTCTGGCACCGCATGGAGGCCGCGCGCAAGGTGTGGCTCAAGGACAACCGGGGCCAGACGCTGCCACCCGAACAACTGCCGGCGCACCTGGGCTTCAAGAACCTGCAGGACGACACCTTCCGCAGCCTGGTGTACTTCACCCGCAAGGCCGCCTATGGCAAGCCGGACGATGGCGCGATTGCGCCGGAATTCCTCGAGTTCTACTGGGGCAACTGGTTACGCACCCAGATCGACCTGAGCGCGTACAACCTGGACAAGAAGGGCGGTTATAAGGACGCCATCGAAGCGGTGGCCAAGCGCATGGTCAGCCTGGCACCGGGTTCGCAGGTGGGGGACAGCGGGTTCACGGCTCATCAACTGGGCGGCATGACCCAGTTGGACCGGGATGAACTGGAGAAGACTTTCGACAAAAAAGTGCCGTACGTGATCGATTACCGCAAATCCCTGCATTAAACGCAGGACAAAAATTGTGGGAGCTGGCTTGCCTGCGATAGCGGTATATCAGTCAGCAGATGTATTGACTGGTATACCGCTATCGCGGGCAAGCCCGCTCCCACAGGAGATGTTTTGTTTGGGGTGAATCGTGTTCAGCCTTTGAGCTTCTCGGCGATCCAGATGGTATGCCGCGTGCCCTTGTTGCCATGGGCGAACACCTGCACTTCCTCGGCCTTGAAGCCTGCCTTGCGCAGTTTGTCGCTGAACAGCTTGTCGGCGCTGGCCGACCACACCGCCAGCACGCCCTTGGGGCGCAAGGCCTTGGCACAGGCCGCCAGGCCACCGGCGGAGTAGAGCCAACTGTTGGCCTTTTGCGTGAGGCCTTCAGGGCCGTTGTCCACGTCCAGCATGATTGCGTCAAACCCCTGGGGCTCGGCTTGCAGCACCTTGGCCACGTCTTCCATGCGGATCACCGTGCGTGGGTCCAGCAGCGGCCGGCCGGATTTTTCTCCCAACGGGCCACGGTTCCACTCCACCACGCCCGGCACCAGTTCAGCGACGACCACTTCGGCAGTCTTGCCCAAATGCTTGAGCGCCGACGCCAGGGTAAATCCCATGCCCAGCCCGCCGATCAGCACCCGTGAGCCCGGGCGCCCGGCAACCTTGCGGCAGGGGATTTCCGCTAGCGCGTCTTCGGAACCGTGCATGCGCGTGTTCATCAACTGGCCGCCGTCACCGCCCTGGATCTTGATGACAAAATCCTCACCGTATTCGAACAGGCACAAGGCACCGCCGTTGTCGGGGATCGGGGTGGTGTCCAGCAGAACGAAACGTTTCATGGAAATCTCATTGGGAAGGGCATTCTTGCGCGGTTGGGAGTAGCCTTACGACATTCCGGTCAGGCCATGGAGCCATCGATGAAGTGCAGCATTCTAACGGTCATTGTGCTTGGCGCGCTCACATTGGGTGCGGCGCAGGCGCAAGAGGTGCAAAGCGTGCCGGTCGCACCCGCGCCAACCCCAGGCGCCCCGGGCACGCCGACCCCAACCTTGTACCCACAAGTCACCCCGCCGGTCGCGCCAAAGGCCACGGCCAACGGTTCACCGGCGCTGGTGCCCATCGTGTTGCCCACACCGCCTAAAGATCAAACCGTGCCGGGCCTGCTGCAGAACGACAGCAAGCCAAAGACGCCGGGCGGTTAAAACTGTTGCGACAACAGTTGCCCGTCGGCCATGCGCAGGCGCTTGGACAGGGCAATGGCGATGGCGCGGATGATCTTGGCGGCGACCCTGGGCGCTTCGTTGAGCATTTTTTCCAGGGAGTCCTTGCCCAGGTTCAACAGCACGCAGTCACTGGCGGCCACGCAACTGGCGGAACGGCGCTCGCCGTCGAGCACCGCCATTTCGCCGAAGGCCCTGCCGCTGCGCAGAGTGGCGATGGTCACGCGCTGGCCGTCGTGATGGGTTTTCTGCACGGCCACCTGGCCGCTGTGGATGATGCACATGAACGTGCCGGCATCGCCTTCGAGGAAGATCACTTCATCGCGGGCAATGCTGCTGATATTGAAGTAGCCCGCGGCCACATGAAAATCTTCCGGCAGCAGCGGGTCGAACAACCCGCAGTCCATCAGCATGTCGCGGATTTCGTTATTCAGTAAGGTCGGTTGTGGCATGGCTGCAGTCTGGGTCCATCAAACAGGTAGGCGGTCTGTGTGTTCAGACAGGACCGCCGCACTAAGTTCCTTAAATCAGCCCCAGCGCCTTGAACACAAATCCATATTCGAGCGCTACGTCACGTAATCCCTGGTAACGACCGCTCATCCCGCCATGGCCGGCGCCCAGTTCGGTCTTGAGCAGCAGCAGGTTGTCGTCCGTCTTGGTGTCGCGCAGCTTGGCCACCCACTTGGCCGCTTCCCAGTACTGCACGCGGCTGTCGTTGTAGCCGGCGATCACCAGCAGGTGCGGGTAGGCCTGGGCGCTGACGTTTTCGTACGGCGCATAGGCCTTGATGCGCGCATACACCTCGGGTTCCTCGGGGTTGCCCCACTCGTCGTACTCGGTGATGGTCAACGGCAGCTCCGGGTCGAGCATGGTGTTGAGCACATCGACGAACGGCACCTCGGCAATCGCCGCCTGGAACAGTTCCGGGCGCTGGTTGAGCACCGCACCGATCAGCAGGCCACCGGCACTGCCGCCGCTGATGGCCAGTTGTTTGGCGGTGGTCAGGCCTTGGGCGATCAGGTGTTCGGCGCAGGCGATGAAGTCGCTGAAGGTGTTCTGCTTGTGTTCCTGCTTGCCGTTGCGGTACCAGGCCTCACCCAGCTCGCCGCCGCCGCGCACATGGGCGATGGCAAACGCCACTCCCCGCTCCAGCAGGCTCAGGCGTGCGTGGGAGAACCACGGGTCGAGGCTCGAACCGTAGGCGCCGTAGCCGTAGAGGTACAGCGGCGTTGGCTTGCCGAGTTGGTCGCGCTTGACCACCAGGCTGATCGGCACCTGGGTGCCATCGACCGATGTGGCCCACAGGCGCTGGCTGACGTAGTCGTCGGCGTTGAATACGCCGAGCACTGGCGTCTCCTTGAGCACCTGCTGCGCGCCGCTGGCCAGTTCCAGTTGGCGCACTTGGGCCGGGCGGTTCAGGGCTTCGTAGCGCAGGCGGATCTTGTCGCTGGCAAATTCCAGGCTGTTTTGTACGTAGAGGCTGTAGGCCGCGTCGGGCAATTCCACGCGATACGCCGATTTGCCCTCGGGGTGCACTTCGATCACCGGCAGGCCGCCGATGCGCAGGCTCAAGGTCATGGCGCTGGCGTTCAGGCTGACGCCGTCGAGCATCACCTCATCGCTGTGGGGGATCAGGTTCTGCCATTCGCTTTCGGTCGGCACGTCGCCAATGTCGGTCGCCACGAACAAGGCGTAGTTGATGCCATCGCGGTTGCTGCGGATGAACCAGGTCCACGCGCCATTCAACTGGCCATGGTCGACATCGTATTCATGGTCTTCGACCCGTGGGGCCAGGCAGGTGAAGTCCAGGTGCGGCTGCTCGGCGTCCAGCGCCCAGATTTCGCTGGTGGTCTTGCTGCCCAGCGCGAGCAGCAATTGGCGCTCGGAGCTGGAGCGGTAGCAATGCAGGAAGAAACGTCCGTCCGGTTCATGGAACACTTCCTGCGCGGCCGTGCCATCCAGGCGATAGCGATACAGCTTGTGCGGGCGGTGGGTGTCGTCCAGCTCGCCGAAGAACAGGGTCAGGCTGTCGTTGGCCCAGGTCATGCTGCCGTCGCAGTTTTCAAACTCCAGTTCGCTGACCTTGCCGGTGGCCAACTCCTTCACGTACAGGGTGAAGATTTCTTCACCACTGGTGTCCAGGCTGTAGGCCAGGCGCTGGTGGTCGGGGCTGATGCTGAACGCGCCCAGTGAGAAAAAGCCGCCATTGGCCAACACGTTCGGGTCCAGCAGCAGTTCTTCGCTGCTGTCGTCCACCGTGTTGCTGTCGTCGGCGGGACGGCGGCAGCGGTAGTGGCGGGCGTATTCGTCGCCGGCCGTGGTGCGCGTGTAGTAGAGGTACGGGCCCCAGGGGGAGGGCAGGGACAGGTCGGTCTCCAGGATGCGGCCCTTGATCTCCTCGAACAGGGTTTCGCGCAGGTCCTTCTGGTCGGCGAGCTGAGCCTCCTGCCAGGCGTTTTCGGCCTTGAGGTAATCGAGGACCTCGCTGCTGTCACGCTCTTGGAGCCAGGCATACGGGTCTGGACCTTCGGCCTTGCGGGCAATCGGAGCGAGCGATGTAGGCATGGATTATTCTCTATCTGGCGGAAGGTGGCCGGCATTGCAGCCGCGACACCGAAAAGCCGTTATCATAGCGGCCTGTTTGCCTACCTTGCCATGGACACCATGACCGAGAACGACTATCTGACCGCTTGGGGCCTTTACGCCTTCGCCGCTTTGGGCTGCCTGTTGGTGTGGTGGCGCATGACCCGCTGGATCTGGCGCTGGTTGCGCGAGCCGCTGCAATTGCTGATGGCGGTGCTGTTGTTCAGCCCGACCATCGTCGACCCGGTCAAGACCCAGTTTGCCCCAGCCGTGGCAATTACCGCCCTGGACCTGGTGCTCAAGGTCGGCAATAACGCCTGGCGGGCCATCTCCGACTTGTTCATGTACACCATGATCGCGTTTGGCGTGTACCTGGTGATTGTGTTGATCCGCTGGCCCATCGAGCGCGCCGCCAAGGCCCGCCGTGAGCGCAAGGCCGCGGCTGACGCTGCCCTGGCCGCCGAGCCGGAAGAAGATGACGAGCCTTTCCGCCGCCCGGCCCCGGTGAGCGGCATGCGGGTCGAACCGCGCCTTTAACGTTGCAGCGAGAGCCCTGGCATGTGTGAATTATTGGGCATGAGTGCCAACGTCCCCACCGATATCGTGTTCAGCTTCACCGGGCTGATGCAGCGCGGTGGGCGCACCGGGCCTCACCGGGATGGGTGGGGCATCGCCTTCTATGAAGGCCGTGGCCTGCGTCTGTTCCAGGACCCGGCCGCCAGCAGCGAGTCGGAAGTGGCGCTGCTGGTGCAGCGTTACCCCATCAAAAGTGAAGTGGTGATTGGCCATATCCGCCAGGCCAACGTGGGCAAGGTGTGCCTGTCCAACACCCACCCGTTCGTGCGCGAACTGTGGGGGCGCAACTGGTGCTTTGCGCATAACGGCCAGTTGGCGGACTTCAACCCCCGCGCCACCTTCTACCGCCCGGTGGGCGATACCGACAGCGAAGCGGCGTTCTGCGACCTGCTCAACCGTGTCCGCGAGGCGTTCCCGGAGCCGGTGGACATCGAGCAAGTGCTGCCGGACCTGATCGCCGCCTGTTCCGAATACCGCAGCAAAGGCGTGTTCAACTGCCTGCTCAGCGACGGCGACTGGTTGTTCTGCTACTGCTCGACCAAGCTGGCACAGATTACCCGGCGCGCACCGTTTGGCCCCGCGCGCCTGAAAGATGTCGACGTGATCGTCGATTTTCAGGCCGAAACCACCCCCAATGACGTGGTGACGGTGATTGCTACCGAACCTTTGACCGACAACGAAAACTGGACCCGCTACGAACCGGGCCAATGGAGCCTGTGGCGACGCGGTGAATGCGTCAGCCAGGGCATCACCGAGTAAGGATATCGTCCATGTTGCTCAGCTATCTGCGGTTGGTGCTGTTTGCCATTGGTTTGTTGGTTGGCGTGCAAGTGCCGGGGTTTATCAATGACTACGCCAAGCGTGTTGAAGCCCACCTGATCGAGGCCCAGACCAGCTTGCGCGGGTTTGATGCCACGGCGCAGCAGTTCTTCAACGGTGACTTGCAGGCCCTGGTGGCGCATTACCGGGCCAGCGATGACCCGGTGTTTCGCAGCGATGCCAACAGCCTGGGTTCGTTGCTCGACCGCCAGTTGGTGCTCGACAAGCAATTCCAGGCCATGCAAGGCCCGTGGTACATCCGCGCATTGCAAGTGGCCGTGGCGGCCGACCCGGCTATCCGCCTGGAAACCTGGAACGGCTACAGCTACCAGATCCTGCTGACGCCAGAGGCCATGGGCTGGGGCCTGGGCGGCGCGATGCTGTTGTCGTTCGGCATCGAGTGCCTGTTCCGTCTGATCGACTGGGTGGTGTTGGGCGGCAAGCGCCTGCGCCAGAGCCGCCCGATTGAAGAGCGAGACCTGAAGGGATTGTAAGTACACCTCGGATCAAAATGTGGGAGCTGGCTTGCCTGCGATGGCGGTGGGTCAGCTTGCACATTGACTGCTGATATTCCGCTATCGCCGGCAAGCCGGGCTCCTACAGGGTTAATCGGGTTTTGCCAGTAGCATCCGCTCTGGGCCGACCTCTTCGGCATAGCGGGCGACTACCCTCTGGCACAGCCCGACAATCTCCTCCACCAACTCCACCCCCACCCGCCACGACACCACCACCTGCAAGTTCGGCAAACGTTGCTCCATCGGCAACATCACCAATTCCCCCCGCGCCAGTTCCTCCATGACCAGTACCGGCGGGAGCGCGCCGATCCCGAAGCCATCGCGCAACAACCGGGTAATCGCCGACACCGAATTCACACAGCTCATCCGGGGCGCGGCCACGCCGTTGGCCTGCATCAGGCTCAGCACGTCCTGATGCGGGTGGGAGTTTTTCGAGTAGGTGATGATGCGCTCCTGGGCCAGTTCGGCGAGGGAGGCGTAGTCGCGGTGGTAGAGCGATTGGCTGGCGACGATCCAGGCCATGGGGTGGCTGGCCAGCTCCAGGCTGCGCACGGTTTCGAGGCGCAGCAGGTCGGTCTGCAGGATCAGGTCGAGGAAGCCTTTTTGCAGCTGATCGCTAAGGTTGAGCGCGGTATCGGCGACGAGTTCGATTTCCACCAGGGGGAAATGGTCCATCAGCTCCGCCACCAACGGGCTGAGCCAGGTATGGATCACCGTGTCCATGACGCCGATCCGAATCCGCCCGACCTTGCTGCTGGTGGTCTCCAGGGACTGCTTGAGGCCCTGCATGGTCACCATCATCTGCTCGGCGTAATCGAGCACCTTCACGCCTTCCGGCGTCAGGCTCACGCCCCGCGAGTCGCGCAGAAACAGCTTCACCCCCAGTTCGCTTTCGAGCACGGCAATGCGGCTGGAAATCGACGCCTGGGTGGTGAACAGCTTCTCGGCGGTCAGGCGAAAACTCTTGAGCTTGGCCACCCAGACGAAGGTTTCGAGGAACTTCAAATTCATGGGATCAACTTTTCTTATGCATGGATCGGTTTTTATTAGTTGGACGCCGCACCGGGCAAACGCCAAAAATCGAGCCATTCCACGATAAGCGTCGTGGGGGTGTCAGGACAAGTTGCGAGTTCTGCGTAAAAAATCCCACACTACAAAAAAATAAAGCCTACAGGAGCAACTACCGTGAGCCGTCTGCTTTTGAATTGCGACATCGGCGAAAGCTTTGGCAACTGGACGATGGGTCTGGACGCCGAGGTCATGCCGTTCATCGATTGCGCCAACGTGGCCTGCGGCTTCCATGCGGGCGACCCGAGCATCATGCGCAAGACCGTCAGCCTGGCGCTCAAGCACGGTGTGCAAGTAGGTGCGCATCCGGCGTACCAGGACCTGCAGGGTTTCGGTCGCCGCACCATGGCCTACACCCCCCAGGAAATCCAGGACTTGCTGCACTACCAGATCGGCGCGCTCGACGGTATCTGCCGTGCCCAAGGGGGGCGCGTGAGTTACGTGAAACCCCACGGCGCGATGTACAACGACATGATGGCTAACCCGGCACAATTGCGCGCGGTGATCCAGGCTGTGGCGGCCTATGGCGACCTGCCGCTGATGCTGCTGGCCACCCGAGACAACAGCGCGGCCCAGGCCCTGGGCGACGAGTACGGCGTGACCCTGTGGTTCGAAGCGTTTGCCGACCGCGCCTATGACGCCAAGGGGCATTTGGTCTCGCGCCAGTTGCCCGGCGCCGTGCACCACGACGCCGACACCATCGTGCAGCAGGCCCTGACCCTGTCGCGGGGTGAAGCCCTGGTTGCCAGTGACGGCAGCGCTCTGGCCCTGCAGGCCGATACCCTCTGCGTGCACGGTGACAATGCCAGTTCGATTGCCGCCGTAAAGCGTATCCGCGAGGCCTTGAAGCCAGCATGAAGGCACGGATTGAAGTGGTGGCCATCGACTGCCTGATGGTGCGTCTGTTTGAGGTGATAGCCGAAGCCAATATGCCGTGGATGCTCGCCGCCACTCAGCGTTTGCGCAAAGGGTTTGGCGCGGCGTTGGTGGACATGGTGCCGTCCTACACGACGTTGATGGTGCATTACGACCTCACTGTACTGAGCCCCGCCCAGGCGCGGGAAGTAATCGACCAGGCGCTCACGGATCTGCAACCCCAGGCCCAAGGAAGCGGCCAGTGCCACGTGCTGCCCGTGTGGTACGACTTGAGCGTAGGCCCGGAGTTGACCCTGCTCAGCCAGCGCAGCGGCCTGAGTGTCGACGAGGTGATCCGTCGACACAGTGCCCATGAATACCAGGTGTTCGCCCTTGGTTTTGCGCCGGGCTTTGCTTTCATGGGGCTGGTGGATGAAATGCTCGCTACCCCACGACTCAATACCCCGCGCAAACGCGTGGCAGCGGGGAGCGTCGGCATCGCCGAACGGCAGACTGCCGCCTACCCGGTCGTATCGCCGGGCGGCTGGAACCTCGTCGGCCGCACACCCGCCAAGCTGTTCGACCGTGAGCGCGACGGCTACAGCCTGATGCAGCCCGGCGACACGGTGCGGTTCGAGTCCGTCGATCACGCTGAATTCATCAGATTAGGTGGCGATGACACGCCGTTGGAGGCGCAGGCATGAGCCGCTTGATGATCGAGGCCAGCACGCCGCTGTGCCTGTTGCAGGATGCCGGCCGTTTTGGCGTGCGCCATTTGGGTGTCACCCAGGGCGGGGCGCTGGATTGGGTGTCGATGTCCTGGGCCAACTGGCTGCTGGGCAATGCGTTGGATGCGCCGGTGGTGGAAATCACCCTGGGCGGGTTCACCGTGCAGGCCGAGGGGTATTGCTTGCTCGCCCTGGCCGGCGCAGATTTGGGCGCCTACATCGACGAGCGCGCCATCAGCCCCGGTCGCAGTTTTATCCTGCAAAAGGGCCAGCGGTTGCGCTTTACCCAGCCGTTCAGCGGCGCACGGGCCTACCTGGCGGCGCCGGGCGGGTTTGATGTGCCGCAGGTGCTGGGCAGCAGCGCCACCGTGGTGCGCGAGGAATTGGGCGGGGTGGATGGTTTCGGCAAGGCGCTGGCCGAAGGCGGGCACCTGGCGTATTCCGGGATGGGCGGGGCGATGAAAGTGTTGGGAGAGCATTCCTTGCCGGCCAAGGCGCCGCTGGACGTGATTGTCGGCGCACAGATCGGCCAGTTCAGCGGCCAGAGCCTGTTTGATGCCTTCAACACCGAGTGGGCGCTGGACAGCCGCGCCGACCGCATGGGCATGCGCCTGCTGGGCACGCCGTTGCAGTATCAGGGGCCGTCATTGATTTCCGAGGGGATCCCGCTGGGGGCGATCCAGGTGCCGCCGGACGGGCAGCCGATTGTGTTGCTCAATGACCGGCAGACCATTGGCGGTTACCCACGTTTGGGCGCGTTGACGCCGTTGTCGCTGGCGCGGTTGGCGCAGTGTTTGCCGGGGGAAAAGGTGCGGTTGGCGCCGATGGTGCAGGAGACGGCGCACCAGCAGCACATCGATTTCCTGCAGCGATTTTTGAACCGCTAAAAGCATCGCAGGCAAGCCAGCTCCCACAGAGGAATGCATTTCAAAGTTGGAATGCATTCCTCTGTGGGAGCTGGCTTGCCTGCGATAGCGACGGTGAATGCACCGCCTATTTGGATAGGAAGCGCATCCCTTCTTCCAACCCGCGCAGGGTCAGCGGGTACATCTGGTCTTCAATCAGCTCGCGCACAATCCCGGTCGATGCTGTGTAGCCCCAGGTGTCCTTCGGGTACGGGTTAATCCAGATCAGCTTCTTGTACTTGGCCATGAAGCGCTGCATCCACACATAGCCCGGTTCTTCGTTCCAGTGCTCCACGCTGCCGCCTGCCTGGGTGATCTCGTACGGTGCCATCGACGCATCGCCGATGAAGATCACTTTGTAGTCGGCGCCGTATTTATGCAGCAAATCCTGGGTGGAGGTGCGTTCCGAGGTGCGCCGCTGATTGTTCTTCCACACCGATTCGTACACGAAGTTGTGAAAGTAAAAATACTCCAGGTGCTTGAACTCGGTCTTGCACGCCGAGAACAGTTCTTCGCAGATCTTCACGTGGGCGTCCATCGAGCCGCCGATATCAAACAGCAGCAACAGCTTGATGGTGTTGCGTCGTTCCGGGCGCATCTGGATGTTCAGCAAGCCGGCATCGCGGGCGGTGTGGTCGATGGTGCCGTCGATGTCCAACTCGTCGGCCGCCCCCTGGCGTGCAAACTTGCGCAGGCGGCGCAGGGCGATCTTGATATTGCGCGTACCCAGTTCAACCCCGTCATCAAGGTTCTTGTACTCGCGCTGGTCCCACACCTTCACCGCCTTGCCCTGGCGCTTGCCGGCGTCGCCCACGCGAATGCCTTCGGGGTTGTAGCCCCCGGAGCCAAACGGGCTGGTGCCGCCGGTGCCGATCCACTTGTTGCCGCCGGCGTGGCGTTCCTTCTGTTCTTCCAGGCGCTTTTTGAACTCTTCGATCAACTTGTCGAGGCCGCCGAGGGACTGGATCTGCGCGCGCTCTTCGTCCGTCAGCGAACGTTCGAACTCCTTGCGCAGCCAGTCTTCGGGGATCAGCGCCTGCAAGTGGTCGTCGAGCTTTTCCAGGCCGTTGAAATAGGCACCGAAGGCCCGGTCGAACTTGTCGAAATGCCGTTCGTCCTTCACCAGGATCGCCCGGGCCAAGTAATAAAACTCGTCCATGTCGGCGAAGGTCACGCGCATTTTCAGGGCGTTGATCAGGTCGAGCAGCTCGCGCACCGACACCGGCACCTTGGCGGCGCGCATTTCATTGAACAGGTTGAGCAGCATCAGCGATTACCGCGACGGCTCATGAACGCCAGACGCTCCAGCAACTGCACGTCTTGCTCGTTCTTCACCAAGGCGCCGGCCAAGGGTGGGATCGCCTTGGTCGGGTCGCGCTCGCGCAGCACCGCTTCGCCGATGTTGTCGGCCATCAGCAGCTTGAGCCAGTCCACCAGTTCGGAGGTGGAAGGCTTTTTCTTCAGGCCCGGCACTTTGCGCACGTCGAAGAACACGTCCAGCGCTTCGCTGACCAGGTCTTTCTTGATGTCGGGGTAGTGCACATCCACGATCTTCTGCAGGGTGGTGCGGTCGGGGAAGGCGATGTAGTGGAAGAAGCAGCGGCGCAGAAAGGCGTCCGGCAGCTCTTTTTCGTTGTTGGAAGTAATGATGATGATCGGGCGTTTCTTGGCCTTGATGGTCTCGTCGATTTCGTAGACGTAGAACTCCATCTTGTCGAGTTCTTGCAGCAGGTCGTTGGGGAACTCGATGTCGGCCTTGTCGATTTCATCGATCAGCAGGATCACCCGCTCGTCGGACTCGAAGGCCTCCCAGAGCTTGCCCTTCTTCAGGTAGTTGCGCACGTCGTGCACCTTGTCCACGCCCAACTGTGAGTCGCGCAGGCGGCTGACCGCGTCGTACTCGTACAGGCCCTGGTGGGCCTTGGTGGTGGACTTGATGTGCCAGGTGATCAGCTTGGCGCCGAAGGACTCGGCCAATTGCTCGGCCAGCATGGTCTTGCCGGTGCCGGGCTCGCCCTTGACCAGCAGCGGCCGCTCCAGGGTGATGGCGGCGTTGACGGCCAGTTTCAGGTCATCGGTAGCCACATAGGCCTGGGTGCCTTCGAACTTCATCGGTGTTTCCTCGCATTCATCAATGCCCGGACTATACCGCGCAGCCCCGGCGACTGTGAACGCAGACGGGTTATTCAGTCTCTGAATGGCCGGTCACGACTATGGATCTGCCACACATCCAACTGTGGGAGCAGGCTTGCCTGCGATAGTGGCGGATCAGACATCACACCTGTAATCGACAGACCGCTATCGCAGGCAAGCCAGCTCCCACACAAGCCAACGCCCACATTTTTAGTCTGTGCTGGGCTTGGGTTGCTCGTAGCGTGCATTGAAGGCCTGGATAAAACCATTGCGCAAAATCGCCAAAAATGCAGAGAACGCGCTGACATTTTGCTGGTGCACGCTGCCACTAAGCTCCACACGGGTGGCGAACTGGTTTTTGCTCTGGTTTTTCAGCACGGTTTCACTGGCGCCCACCACCGCCTCCCAGATCGAGCGGAAGATGTTCTTGTCTTTGTTTTCCACGTCCTGCTGCCAGTCGAACACTTCCACGTCCCGCAACAACGGCTTGATATAGCCGGTCAGCTGGCCTTTTTCGGCCTGGGCTTCGATCACCACGTCGCCGGTGCCGGCCTTGAAGTCGAACTTGCCGTAGGCCGAGGCGAAGTCGTTCATGCGCTTGAGCTGCAGGTCCCTGGCGCGAAAGCGGAACTCGAAGTTCTCGAAATTGCTCAGTGGGTCAAAGGTGGCGGTGGCTTCCAACGGCGCCTGGCCTTGCAGCAGGGCCTTGCCTTCGAAGCGTGCGTCGCGCTTGCCTTTGACGTCGATCACGTTGGTCAGGTTATAGAAGCTGGCGTTGACCGCTGTGGCGTTGATGTTGACCGGTGGCTTGGAGCTGAAGTTACGAAAGGCGATCTTGCCGTCTTCAATGCGCACTTCGTCGAGGGTGATCGGCAGCAGCTTGCCCAGTTGCGCCCGCCAGTCGGTGCCCTTACCGGTCTGGGATGCCTGCTTGTTGGCGCCACCGTCGACGAAATTCACCTCGGGGTTGATAAACCGCACCTTGGCGACCACCGCATGGTCATTGATCAGCGACGGCCAGCTAACCGCCAGATCGATCAATGGCGCCTTGACGAACGGTACCGGCACTTTACCGTCGACCTTGGTGATCTCCAGGCCATTGATCTTGTACGCGCCACGCCACAGCGCCAGGTCCACGTCGGCCACGCGGCCACGGTAGTCGCCCATGTCGGCAAGTTTGTCATTCAAGTAGTTGCGCACCAGATAGGGCAGGGCGAGGTCCAGGGCGACCAGCACCACCACCAGCCCGGCGACGGTCCATAGCGGCCAGCTGTAGCGACGTTTCATCGGATGTTCTCCATGCAGGTAGGCGATGGACTGCCGGGAGGTGCGCAACGTTCCTCTGACTGGACGCGTTGCAGCACGAGGCATACCCTTGGGGCCTTCCTGAAACCGCCCAATAGGACCCGTCATGAGCCGCATCTTTGCAGACAACGCGCACTCCATCGGTAACACGCCCCTGGTGCAGATCAACCGGATCGCCCCGCGTGGCGTGACCATCCTGGCCAAGATCGAAGGACGCAACCCAGGCTACTCGGTGAAGTGCCGCATTGGCGCCAACATGATCTGGGACGCGGAAAGCACCGGCAAACTCAAGCCCGGCATGACCATTGTAGAACCGACCTCGGGCAACACCGGGATTGGCCTGGCGTTTGTCGCTGCCGCCCGTGGCTACAAATTGCTGCTGACCATGCCGGCGTCCATGAGCATCGAGCGGCGCAAAGTACTCAAGGCCCTGGGCGCCGAGCTGGTGCTGACCGAGCCGGCCAAGGGCATGCCCGGTGCCATCGCCAAAGCCGCAGAAATTGTAGCCAGCGACCCGGCCACCTATTTTATGCCGGGCCAGTTCGAAAACCCGGCCAACCCGGCGATCCACGAGAAAACCACTGGTCCGGAAATCTGGAATGACACCGACGGTGCGGTCGACGTGCTGGTCGCCGGCGTGGGCACGGGCGGCACCATCACTGGCGTGTCGCGTTATATCAAGAACATTGCGGGCAAGCCGATTCTCTCGGTGGCGGTCGAGCCGATCGTGTCTCCGGTGATCACCCAGGCGCTGGCCGGTGAAGAGATCAAGCCCAGCCCCCACAAGATCCAGGGGATCGGCGCCGGTTTCGTGCCGAAGAACCTCGATTTGTCGATGGTTGACCGCGTAGAGCTGGTGACCGATGACGAGTCCAAGGCCATGGCCCTGCGCTTGATGCAGGAAGAGGGGATCCTGTGCGGTATCTCCTGCGGCGCGGCGATGGCCGTGGCGGTGCGCCTGGCCGAGAAGCCGGAAATGCAGGGCAAGACCATTGTGGTGATTTTGCCGGACTCCGGTGAGCGCTACCTGTCGAGCATGCTGTTCAGCGATTTGTTTACCGAGCAAGAAAACCAGGCTTGATTTGAGTCAGCGCCGATAACCCGGGCCTTCTGCATACTGGCCCAAGTGTTTATCATGGCCGGCTGCTACGTCTGCTGTTGGCCAGGCGCTTATTTTCAGGAGTTGCTGCATGACCTTTTCTTTGGCCGCCAAACTGTCGGTGCTGGCGTTGTTTATCGGCAGCACGTTGTACGTGCACCTGCGCGGCAAGGCGCGTTTGCCGATGTTGCGCCAGTTCGTCAACCATTCGGCGCTGTTCGCCCCTTATAACGCCTTGATGTACCTGTTCTCGGCCGTGCCGTCCAAGCCTTACCTGGACCGCAGCAAGTTCCCGGAACTGGATGTGCTCAAGGACAACTGGGAAGTGATCCGCGAAGAGGCCATGCACCTGTTCGACGAGGGTTACATCCGCGCGGCCGAAAAGAACAACGACGCCGGTTTCGGTTCGTTCTTCAAGAAGGGCTGGAAGCGCTTCTACCTCAAGTGGTACGACAAACCCCTGCCCTCGGCCGAGGCGCTGTGCCCGAAAACCGTGGCGCTGGTCAGCAGCATCCCCAACGTGAAAGGCGCGATGTTTGCGCTGTTGCCGGGTGGCAGCCACCTCAACCCGCACCGTGACCCGTTCGCCGGTTCCCTGCGGTATCACCTTGGGCTGTCCACACCGAACTCCGACGACTGCCGTATCTTCGTCGATGGCCAGGTCTACGCCTGGCGCGACGGTGAAGACGTGATGTTCGACGAAACCTACGTGCACTGGGTGAAAAACGAAACCGAACAGACCCGCGTGATCCTGTTCTGCGACATCGAGCGCCCCCTGAGCAACCGCCTGATGACCCGCGTCAACCGTTGGGTCAGCAAGCAGCTTGGTCGTGCGACTGCACCGCAGAACCTGGACGACGAACGTGTCGGCGGGATCAACCAGGCGTATGCCTGGAGCAAGACCTTCAGCGACAAGTTCAGTGGTGTGGTCAAGCAGTGGAAGCGCAAGCATCCCAAGGCCTACCGCATTGCGCGGCCGGTGCTGGCGGTGGTGGTGCTGGTGCTGCTGTGGAAGTGGCTGTTCGGCTAATCTGAAACGCGGTTCAAACTGTAGGAGCCCGGCTCGCCGGCGATGGCGTCCGTAAGATCGCCATCGCCGGCAAGCCGGGCTCCTACAGGTTTACGAGGCGATTAGCTGGCGCAGCACGTAGTGCAAGATCCCCCCCGCCTTGAAGTATTCAACTTCGTTAAGCGTATCAATCCGGCACAACACCTCCACCTTCTCGCTACGGCCATCCTCCCGCGTAATCACCAGTGTCAGGTTCATTCGGGGCTCGATTTCGGCATCGGTCAGTCCGAGGATGTCGATCTTCTCCTTGCCCGTCAGCTTGAGCGTCTTGCGGTTCTGATCCAGCTTGAACTGCAACGGCAACACGCCCATGCCCACCAGGTTGGAGCGGTGAATCCGCTCGAAACTCTCGGCGATCACCGCCTTGACCCCCAGCAGGTTGGTGCCCTTGGCGGCCCAGTCGCGGCTGGAGCCGGTGCCGTACTCTTGCCCTGCGACCACCACCAGCGGCGTGCCCGAGGCCTGGTATTTCATCGAGGCATCGTAGATCGCCATCTTCTCGCCGGTCGGGATGTACAGCGTATTGCCGCCTTCCTCACCGCCGAGCATTTCGTTGCGGATACGGATGTTGGCAAAGGTGCCGCGCATCATCACTTCATGGTTGCCCCGGCGTGAGCCGTAGGAGTTGAAGTCGCGCGGTTCCACGCCTTGCTCGCGCAGGTAGCGCCCGGCCGGGCTGTCGGTCTTGATGTTGCCGGCGGGGGAGATGTGGTCGGTGGTCACCGAGTCCCCCAGCAGGGCCAGTACATTGGCACCTTTGACGTCTTTGATTTCCGGCAACGGCCCGGAAATGTCGTCAAAGAACGGCGGATGCTGAATGTAGGTGGAATCCTTCTGCCACACGTAAGTCGCCGCCTGGGGCACTTCAATGGCCTGCCATTGCTCGTCACCAGCAAACACTTCGGCGTATTCCTTGTGGAACATGCCGGTGCTGACCTGGGCCACGGCGTCGGCAATTTCCTTACTGCTTGGCCAGATGTCCTTGAGGTACACCGGCTTGCCGTCCTTGCCTTCGCCCAGCGGTTCGCTGCTGATGTCGATGCGCACCGTGCCGGCCAGCGCATAAGCGACCACCAGCGGTGGCGAAGCCAGCCAGTTGGTTTTCACCAGTGGATGCACGCGGCCTTCGAAGTTACGGTTGCCGGACAAGACCGACGCCACGGCCAGGTCGGCCTTCTGGATGGCTTTTTCAATCGGCTCGGGCAACGGCCCGGAGTTGCCGATGCAGGTGGTGCAGCCATAGCCCACCAGGTCGAAGCCGAGCTTATCCAGATACTGGGTAAGGCCCGCCGCTTTGTAATAGTCGGTGACCACTTTGGAGCCGGGTGCCAACGAGGTTTTCACCCACGGCTTGCGGGTCAGGCCTTTTTCCACGGCCTTTTTCGCCACCAGCCCGGCCGCCATCATCACGCTGGGGTTCGACGTGTTGGTGCACGAGGTGATCGCCGCGATCACCACCGCGCCGTTTTTCAGGCGATAGGTGTGGCCGTCGTACTCGTAGTCGGTTTCGCCCACCAGGTCGGCATTGCCCACGGCAACGCCACCACCGCCTTCACTTTCCAGGCGACCTTCTTCCTTGCTGGCGGGTTTGAATTGCAGGTCGAGAAAGTCACTGAATGCCTGGCCCACATTCGGCAGCGCCACACGGTCTTGCGGACGCTTCGGCCCGGCCAGGCTGGCTTCGACGCTGCCCATGTCCAGGGCCAGGGTGTCGGTGAACACCGGTTCCTGGCCAGCGTTGCGCCACAGCCCCTGGGCCTTGGTGTAGGCCTCCACCAGCTTGACGGTTTCGGCGGGGCGGCCGGACAGGCGCAAGTAGTCCAGCGTCACTTCATCCACCGGGAAAAAGCCGCAGGTTGCGCCATATTCCGGGGCCATGTTGGCGATGGTGGCGCGGTCGGCCAACGGTAGATCGGCCAGGCCGTCGCCGTAGAACTCGACGAATTTACCCACTACACCTTTCTTGCGCAGCATCTGGGTGACGGTCAGCACCAGGTCGGTGGCGGTGATGCCTTCTTTCAGTTTGCCGGTGAGCTTGAAGCCGATCACTTCCGGGATCAGCATCGACACCGGCTGGCCGAGCATGGCCGCTTCAGCTTCGATACCGCCCACGCCCCAGCCCAGCACGCCCAGGCCGTTGATCATGGTGGTGTGGGAGTCGGTGCCCACCAAGGTGTCGGGGAAGGCGTAGGTGCGGCCGTCTTCGTCCTTGGTCCACACGGTGCGGCCCAGGTATTCGAGGTTGACCTGGTGGCAGATGCCGGTGCCCGGTGGCACCACGCTGAAGTTGTCGAAGGCGCTCTGGCCCCAACGCAGGAAGGCGTAGCGTTCGCCGTTGCGCTGCATTTCGATGTCGACGTTCTGCTCGAAGGCGTCGGCGTTACCGAACTTGTCGACCATCACCGAGTGGTCGATCACCAAATCCACGGGGGACAGCGGGTTGATGCGTTGCGGGTCGCCCCCGGCCTTGGCCACGGCGGCGCGCATGGCGGCCAGGTCGACCACGGCGGGTACGCCGGTAAAGTCTTGCATCAGCACGCGGGCGGGGCGGTATTGGATCTCGCGGTCGGACTGGCGCTCTTTGAGCCAGGCGGCGATGGCCTTGAGGTCGGCGCCGGTGACGGTCTTGTTGTCTTCCCAGCGCAGCAGGTTTTCCAGCAGCACCTTGAGCGACATCGGCAACTTGTCCAGGTCACCCAGGCTCTTGGCGGCTTCGGGCAGGCTGAAGTAGTGGTAGGTCTTGCTGTCTATTTGCAGGGTCTTAAGGGTTCTCAGGCTATCAAGCGATGACATGACACGACTCCTTATGGTCCGCACGGCTACGGACCTGACGGGACGAACAGAGCTATCAACTTAGCCCTGTTTTCATTAGCAGGCTAATAACTGGACTCTATCGTTGAGTCCAAGGTTCCGAAGTCCGTTATCATGCGCGGGTTTTCATGACAGGCATTGCGACAGCGCAAGGTCGGTTGATTCACTTGGAGAGTTGATGAACACCCTTTTTATGCACTGCCGCCCGGGTTTTGAAGGCGAAGTCTGTTCCGAAATCGCGGAGCACGCCGCGCGCCTGAACGTTTCCGGCTACGCCAAGGCCAAGACCGGCAGCGCCTGCGCCGAATTCGTCTGCACCGAAGAAGACGGCGCCCAGCGCCTGATGCACGGCCAGCGTTTTGCCGAGCTGATCTTTCCACGGCAATGGGCGCGCGGGGTGTTCATCGACCTGCCGGAAACCGACCGCATCAGCGTGATCCTCGCCCACCTGCGCGAATTCCCGGTGTGCGGCAGCCTGTGGCTGGAGATGGTCGACACCAACGACGGCAAGGAACTGTCGAACTTCTGCAAGAAGTTCGAAGTGCACCTGCGCAAAGCCTTGCTCAGCGCCGGCAAGCTGGTGGACGACCCGAGCAAGCCGCGCCTGCTGCTGACCTTCAAGAGCGGCCGCGAAGTGTTCATGGGCCTTGCCGAGTCGAACAACTCCGCGATGTGGCCGATGGGTATCCCGCGTTTGAAATTCCCCCGCGAAGCGCCGAGCCGCTCGACCCTCAAGCTGGAAGAGGCCTGGCACCACTTCATCCCCCGCGACCAATGGGATGAGCGCTTGCACGGCGACATGACCGGCGTCGACCTCGGCGCCGCGCCGGGTGGCTGGACCTGGCAACTGGTCAATCGCGGCATGCTGGTGACTGCCATCGACAACGGCCCCATGGCCGAAAGCCTGATGGACACCGGCCTGGTGCAGCACCTGATGGCCGACGGCTTCACCTTCGTGCCCAAGCAGCCGGTGGACTGGATGGTCTGCGATATCGTCGAAAAACCTGCACGCAACGCCGCGCTGCTGGAAACCTGGATCGGTGAAGGGCATTGCCGCGAGGCGGTGGTCAACCTGAAGTTGCCGATGAAGCAACGCTATGCCGAAGTGAAGCGCTTGCTCGAACGCATCGAGGAGGGCTTCAAGGCACGTGGCATTCGCGTGGAGATCGGGTGCAAGCAGCTGTATCACGACCGAGAGGAAGTGACCTGCCACCTGCGTCGACTGGTGGACGTTGTGAAGAAGCGCAAGTAAGCACGTCGGCCAGGGCGTTCAGCGTGAAGATCGTGGCCAGTACCGGGAAGTGATACGGAATCGGCCTCGGTGCGGCCTGGTCAGCCAACAAGTGGCGGCGCGTGTGGCGATGCTTTTTCAGGTAGTTCAGGCCACGCTGCAGGCTGTCCGAATAGCCCCCGTGGCTGAGGGCGCTGAGGGCATGGGCGCTGCTGATCACGTCGCTGGCCTGCCCGGCCACCTGGCCCCAGCCGCCATCCGGGTTTTGTGCCTGATGCAGGTAGGCGATGGACCTGGCCAGCACCGCCTCGCCTGGGCGGCCCGACACACGCAGCGCGGCGCTGACCCGCGCGATGGCAAAGTTCGCGCACAGGCTCCAACTGCGCTCGAACGTGCCGTCGTCGTGCTGGGCACCCAGCAGAAAATCCAGCGCGTTATCCAGCACCTCCCCATAGGCTCGCCCTGCGGGCGCCAGCACCATGACCACGTTGGCCGTCATGGTGGTTTCGGAAGGGTGATGGCGCAGGTAGGTGGCAAAGCCTCCATCCGGGTTGGCCATGCTCGCGAGGTAATCCTGCCCACGCCGGATAGACGCGGCATACCGCACCGGGTCCACATGCTGCAGGCACTCGATCGCCAGGCACGTGCTGTCGATATCGGTTTGACGCACGCTTTCGGTGTAGGCCCAGGCCCCGTCCAAAGCCTGCTGCGACTCCAGGTAGTCGGCGATCTGCCGCAGCCGGGGCGAGCGCCTGCCGGTCTTGCTCAGGGCTAGGCCGGCAAAGGCGCTGAGGTAGACCGTCATGTGGGGGATAAACGGCAACCCGCCATCGGCGTTGCGCTGCTCGAGCAGGCTATGGATGCCCAGGATCAGCAGGGGGTGGTGGGGAGCAACGGCGTGTAACGCCAGCAGGCTCAACAAGTGCGCCGAAAGATGACCTTCCCACACTTCCCTGGCACTGCCGTGTGCCAGCTGGTCGAGCAGAAAGACACGGTCCTGGGCGTTGATCGGTTGCCCGTTGCCATGGGCATTGATGATCTTGATCGCGCACAGTGTCAGGCACACCCAAGAGGCCTGGCCGTGGTAGCGGATACGGTCGACTTCATCGCTTGGCAAGTACGGCGTGGCGTGGATCAGCGCGAAATAGGTGACGAACATCCACTGCTTGCGCTCGTCTCCCGGGAGGTGCGCGGGCGGTGTATTGGCGATCAGGCAGCGCTCGAGCGGGTTCAGCGTGTCCCGTTGTTTGTAGCGTTCCAGAAACCTGGCCAGCGTGCGTTGTACCTGTGGCAGGTAGTGCATGCGGCGCAACAACGCCAGCATCAATAGGGATTCCAGGCCACGGCTGTTGCAGCGCTGGCGTATTGAACCCTGATCGTCTACGAAGGAAAGCAGGTCATTTCGAATAGCCTTAGTCAGGGTATATATCGAAGAGTGCTTCATGCTCAGCATTCGCGCCGACCCTGAAAGATATAGCCCATCGCTAGTTATAGTGAGTTCAGCGCAAGCTGCCGAGATCGGTTGGCGATACTGCGCGGGGCCATTAGTGCGAAAGAGCATTTTGCAGGCCGTGGGTTTTGTGGTGTTTAAGCAGGGTGTGAATCGCTGACAGGGCCTTACTGTGAAACCCATCGTCATCCCGGCCATTTATTGCCCGCTGCCTGTGTTGTCGCATCCCGAGGCGACAATGATTGAGCAGCCCTGCCTGGAGTGGCTGGCGCAGTGGAAGCTCTTCCCCGACACCGCCCAACGTGACCGCTTGGCGGTTGCCGGCATTGGCCCGCTGTGCGGCATGATTTACCCGCAAGGGCCGTTGGCACGGTTGCAAGTGGCGACCGATTACATGATCTGGACATTTGCCTACGACGATGAGATCTGTGACGAGGGCCCGGCCAGTGGCGATCCGAATGCGCTGATCAGTGCCACCAGCCGAATACAGCGCATGCTGGAATCGCCTGAGGTCGCGGTGGACGCCACCGATCGTTATGGGCTGGCGTTGCGCGACATTCGCCGGCGCATGATGGCGCTGGGGTCGGCGAGGGAGGCCGCTCGATTGACCGCCGTGTTGCGCACGTACTTCATGGCTGAAATGTGGAAAGCCGTCGCCCCACGCCCCACGCTGAGTGACTATGTGACGCAACGGCTCATGGGCGGCGGAGGCGTGACGTTTCCGATGTTCTGCTACTGGGTGCCGAACGTCAGCCTGAGTGAAAAAACCTTGGTGGACCGCCGCGTCATGGCGCTGACGGAAATAGCCGCTTTTTTTGCGGTACTGGATAACGACCTGTTCTCCTTCCCCAAGGACTCGATGCGTGGCCAGGACAAGAAAGGGCACAACCTGGTGGACGCCGTTAGCCGGGAATATGACTGTTCGCCGTCGGACGCAATCGTCACGGTGGTGCGCATGCGCGAGCGGATCCTAGGGCTGTACCTGCGGCTCCAACGCAGCTTGCGTGGGCAGGCGAGCGTCGGGCTGAGGCGTTATCTGTCAGGCCTGGATTGCTACATCAGCGGTGAGTTGCAATGGCATCGGATGTCGCCCAGGTATCGCTATATCAACGCGGTCGATGGCGCGTGCTGCCTGGTGGGGGCGGACGTTGCAGAAGAACCGCAGGATGACAGCACGGAGCCCCTGCCCATCGCTTCGATTGCCTGGTGGTGGCATTACGATCCGGCAGGCAAAACCACCTGAGCGGTGGTGAGGCGGCTGAAATTGGGCAACAATGCACGCCAGTTTCAGGAGTGAACCATGAGCGATATGTTTGACACCGCCGTCGACGGCACCCTCGATGCCACCGGCCTCAACTGCCCGGAACCGGTGATGATGCTGCACCAGCACATCCGTGACTTGCCGCCAGGCGGCTTGCTCAAGGTGATCGCCACCGACCCGTCGACCCGCCGCGATATTCCCAAGTTCTGCGTGTTCCTGGACCACGAGCTGGTGGATCAGCAGGAGCAGGCGGGTACGTACCTGTACTGGATTCGCAAGAAGCTCGCCTGAACCTTGTAGGAGCCCGGCTTGCCGGCGATGGCGATTTCAAAGACGTCATCGCCGGCAAGCCGGGCTCCTACAGGGGGGCGCAGTCATCGGGGGAGTGTGTCAGGCGTGCGCTGGCGCCAGGCGAATCCGCCGACGTGCGCTGCGTGCCAGGCGAATCACCAGCATCGCCGCCGCGCAGCTCAAGCCCACGATCAGCCCTTGCCACAGGCCGCTCGGCCCGCTGGCGGTGCCCAGCCAATCGGTCAGGCCCAGGGCGTAACCCACCGGCAATCCCACGCCCCAATAAGCAAACAGCGTCAATACCATGGTCACCCGTGTGTCCTGGTAGCCACGCAGGGCGCCGGCAGCGGTCACCTGGATCGCGTCAGAGAACTGGAACAGCGCCGCAAACACAATCAACATCGACGCCACGTGGATCACCAGCGGGTCCGGGGTGTAGATCGCCGCGATCTGCTCGCGAAACAGCAGCATCAGGCTGCAGGACAGGCAGGCGTAGGTGAGGGCCGTGCCCATGCCGACCCCGGCTGCGAAGCGCGCTTGGCGCGGTTCGCCACGCCCGAGTGCCTGACCCACGCGCACCGTGACGGCCATGCTCAGGGAGTAGGGGATCATGAACACCAGCGAGCTGAAGTTCAGCGCGATCTGGTGCCCGGCCACCACGTTGGCGCCCAGGCTGCCGATCAACAGTGCGATGACCGCAAAGATGCTCGACTCGGCAAAGACCGCGATGCCGATGGGCAGGCCGATGCTCAGCACGCGTTTGATCACTGCCCATTGCGGCCAGTCGAAACGCTTGAACAGCTCACTGCTCTGGTAAGCCGGGGCCCAGCGGGTCCAGGCGGCCAGGCCGAGCATCATCACCCACATCACAATCGCCGTGGCCCAGCCACAGCCCACGCCACCCATGGCCGGCACGCCAAAGTGGCCGTAGATGAACACATAGTTGAGCGGGATGTTCAGCGCCAGCCCGCACAGGCCCATGACCATGCTCGGCCGCGTGCGGCCCAGGCCATCGCTGAAGCAGCGCAACACGTAATACAGGGCGATGGCCGGCATGCCGGACGCGATGCCATGCAGGTAGGCCATGCACGGCTTGATCAGCTCGGGGTCGACGTTCATCGCGTGCAGGATCGGTTCGGCGCTGATCAGCATCAACAACGCGGTCACCCCCACGACCAACGCCAGCCACAAGGATTGGCGCACCAGGGGGCCGATCTCGTTGAACGTGCCCGCGCCGAAGCGCTGGGCAACCTTGGGCGTGGTGGCCAGCAAGGTGCCGGTCATCAGCAGGTAGACGGGGATCCAGATCGAGTTGCCCAAGGCCACCGCCGCCAGGTCACGCGGGCTCACGCGCCCGGCCATCACCGCATCGACAAAACCCATGGCCGTGGTCGCCAATTGGCCAATCATGATCGGCAGGGCCAGGGTCAGCAGGCTGCGCACTTCGCGGCTGACGCGGGCGGGGCGGGAGAGGGCGGTGGTGGTTGTGTTCACGTACAGGTGTCCGGTCAGAAGAAGCGCAAGGACCGCGAAGTCTACGCTTTGACGCACCGGTCAGGAAAAAACCTGTGTTAGGGATTTGTAAGCAATCGCTCTCCTGTTGGCGCCGGCTTTTGTGGGAGCTGGCTTGCCTGCGATGCAGGCACCTCGGTCAATCAGCTGTACCTAAGTGATGCTATCGCGGGCAAGCCCGGCTCCCACACAAGCCCTCTTGGAGTGGATATGTGTACACTGCGAGTCCGCGAAAGGAGCCTGCCATGTTGATTGTTGCCGACGAAAATATCCCGCTGCTCGATGCATTCTTCGAAGGGTTTGGCGAGATTCGCCGGGTGCCCGGCCGGTCCATCGACCGCGCCACGGTCGAGCAGGCCGATGTGTTGCTGGTTCGCTCGGTGACCAACGTCAACCGCGCCTTGCTGGACGGGACCCGCGTGCGTTTTGTCGGCACCTGCACCATCGGTACCGATCACCTGGACCTCGACTACTTCCAGCAGGCTGGCATCCAGTGGTCCAGCGCCCCCGGCTGCAATGCGCGTGGGGTGGTGGACTATGTGCTGGGCAGCTTGCAGACCCTGGCAGAAATCGAGGGGGCCGACCTCAATACGCGCACTTACGGGGTGGTCGGTGCGGGCGAAGTCGGCGGGCGCCTGGTCAAGGTGCTCAAGGGCCTGGGCTGGAACGTGCTGGTGTGTGACCCGCCGCGTCAGATCGCCGAAGAGGGCGACTACGTGAGCCTGCAGCAGATCATCGAACAGTGCGACGTGATCAGCCTGCACACGCCACTGACCAAGTCCGGCAACGGTTCCACCTGGCACCTGTTCGACCGCGAGCGGCTCAACGCACTCAAGACCGGCACCTGGTTGATCAATGCCAGCCGGGGCCCGGTGGTGGATAACGCCGCCCTGCGTGAGGTGCTGCTGGCGCGCGAGGACCTGCAAGCGGTGTTGGACGTGTGGGAAGGCGAGCCTGAAGTGGACGTCGACCTGGCTGACCTGTGTGTGCTGGCCACGCCGCACATCGCCGGTTACAGCCTGGACGGCAAACAGCGCGGCACCGCACAGATTTATCAGGCGTTCTGTGCGCACCTGGGCCAGAAACCCAGCCTCCAACTGAGCGACTTGCTGCCGCCACCCTGGCTGGCCGAAGTGCACTTGAATGCCGCCACCGACCCCGCCTGGGCCTTGGCCACCTTGTGCCGCAGCGTGTATGACCCGCGCCGGGACGATGCGGATTTCCGCCGCAGCCTGGTGGGCAGCGTGGACGAACAGCGCAAGGCGTTTGACCTGCTGCGCAAGCACTACCCGGAGCGCCGCGAGATCGACGGCTTGAAGGTGCGCATCAATGGAGAGTCCGCTGTGCTGTCGTCGATCGTCTCTGCGCTGGGCGCCGACGCGCTCTAAATTGTGCCCATTGTAGGAGCCGGCTTGCCGGCGATGGCAATCGCAAGAACGCCATCGCCGGCAAGCCGGCTCCTACAGGGGGGCATAAAAAAACCGGCCACCAGGGCCGGTCTTGAAAGAGCTTGGGCGCGTTAGCCTTGCTTGGCAGGCTTGACCAGTCGCTGTTCCAGTTCGCGGCATGCTTGCTGGATCATGGCTTCGGTAATCGGCACTTCGCGCCCTTGGGCGTCGATAATCGAGCAACCCAGGTCTGCTTGCTGCGCTTTGCGGACGACTTCTACTTTGTCAGTGCTGCTAGTGTGCAAGGTCATGGCCTGTCTCCTCATCAGGTTGTGTACCTACCTTAAAACCCCCGCGTGACCGAGCTGTTACAACTCCATACACAATCAGCGGTTCGAATACCCAGTCCACCAGAAACCGATACAAATTTCCAGACGGGCATTAGACCGATAGCCTCTAGGGGTCAGCATCGGCGGGCATAATTAACCTGACTCATTGTTATTTACTCAAGTTCCCCCAATGTAGGTGTACAGGTTCCTCATTGGTGATGCCCTCCATGTTCTCAGTCCGTCAACGTCGTGCGATCCGCCTGGCCAGCCGCTTCATTGCACCCTACCGCTGGCACGCGTTCGGTGCCCTGTTGGCGCTCATCGTGACGGCGGGTATTACCTTGTCCATGGGGCAGGGCATTCGCCTGTTGGTGGACCAGGGGTTCATGACCCAGTCGCCACACTTGCTCAACCAGTCCATCGGTTTGTTCATGATCCTGGTACTTGGCCTGGCCGTGGGCACGTTTGCACGGTTCTACCTGGTGTCGTGGATCGGCGAGCGGGTGGTGGCGGATATCCGACGACAGGTGTTCAACCACCTCATCTACCTACACCCGGGCTTCTATGAGAACAACCGTAGCTCGGAAATCCAGTCGCGGTTGACCACCGACACCACCCTGCTGCAATCGGTGATCGGTTCGTCGCTGTCGCTATTCTTGCGCAATGCCTTGATGGTGCTGGGGGGCATCGTGTTGCTGTTCGTCACCAACCCCAAGCTCACCAGCATTGTGGTGGTGGCGCTGCCGCTGGTGCTGGCGCCGATCCTGATCTTCGGCCGACGTGTTCGCAGCCTGTCGCGCCTGAGCCAGGACCGTATCGCCGATGTGGGCAGCTATGTGTCTGAGACCCTCGGGCAGATCAAGACCGTACAGGCCTACAACCATCAGGTGCAGGACGAGCAACGTTTCGCCGTGACGGTGGAGGACGCGTTCACCACCGCACGCAAGCGCATCGTCCAGCGCGCGTGGCTGATTACGTTGGTGATCATGCTGGTGCTGGGGGCTGTGGGCGTGATGCTGTGGGTGGGCGGCATGGACGTGATAGGCGGGCGTATTTCCGGTGGTGAGCTGGCGGCGTTCGTGTTCTATAGCCTGATTGTGGGAAGCGCCGTGGGCACGTTGAGCGAAGTGCTTGGCGAGTTGCAGCGCGCAGCTGGCGCGGCGGAGCGGATCGGCGAGCTATTGCAGTCGAGCAATGAGATCACGGCCCCGTCCACCGATACCGTGCCGCTGCCGGAGCGTGTCAGCGGCCGCATGGAGCTGCAGGACCTGCGCTTTTCCTACCCGTCACGGCCGGACAGCTACGCGATCGATGGCTTGAGCCTGACCATCAACCCGGGGGAAACCCTGGCGCTGGTCGGGCCATCCGGTGCGGGTAAATCAACGATCTTCGACCTGCTGTTGCGTTTCTACGACCCCCAGCAAGGCCGCATCCTGCTGGAAGGCCGGTCATTGACCGAGCTTGATCCGATGGACCTGCGCCGCCACTTTGCCCTGGTGTCCCAGAACCCGGCACTGTTCTACGGCAGCGTCGAAGAGAACATCCGCTACGGCAACCCGACGGCAAGCCGCGAGCACGTGGAAGCCGCCGCCCGCATCGCCCACGCCCATGATTTCATCCTGCAAATGCCCGACGGCTACCAGACCCATCTGGGGGATGGCGGCATGGGCCTGTCCGGTGGTCAGCGCCAACGCCTGGCCATTGCCCGTGCGTTGCTGGTGGATGCGCCGATCCTGCTGCTGGATGAGGCGACCAGCGCCCTCGACGCTCAGAGTGAACACCTGATCCAGCAAGCGTTGCCGCAACTGATGCAAGGGCGCACTACGCTGGTGATCGCCCATCGCCTGGCGACCGTGAAGCACGCCGACCGGATCGCAGTGATGGACCAGGGCAAGCTGGTGGCGGTGGGCACGCATCAGCAGTTGATTGCGAGCAACCCGTTGTATGCGCGGTTGGCGGCGTTGCAGTTCAGTGATGAGGTGCAAGAACCCACCTCTCACTGATTGATCACCCATAAAAAATGCCCGCATCGTTCAATGCGGGCATTTTTGTTTCTGGGTTACGCCTTATTGATCATCAAAATAGCGCTCGTGCCAATCCACCAGCGGCTGCGGCGAATTGAGCTTCTGCCCGTAGATCACCGAATAAGACAGCACGTTCTGCACGTATTGGCGGGTTTCGTCGAACGGGATGCTTTCCACCCATACGTCGAAACTCAAGTGGTCGGCACCGCGCAGCCATTGGCGCACGCGACCGGGGCCGGCGTTGTAGGCGGCGGAGGCGAGCACACGGTTGCCGTTGAACTGGCTGTGCACCTGGCTCAGGTAGGCGGCGCCGAGCTGGATGTTTTTGTCCGGGTCGAGTACCTGGGCAGGGGAGGCCAGGGGGATGCTGAACTTGCGTGCGGTTTCCTTGGCAGTGCCGGGCATCAGTTGCATCAGGCCACTGGCGCCAACGCCGGAGCGGGCGTCGTCCATGAAGGCGCTTTCCTGACGGGTGATGGCGAATACCCAGCTGGAATGCAGGCCACGCACCTTGGCTTCACGCACCAGGGTGTCGCGGTGGGCCATCGGGAAACGAATGTCCAGGTCATCCCAGTACTGCGCCTGGCTGATGGTACGGATCGCCGGGAAGTACCACTTCATGTCGTAGGCCAATTTGGCCTGGGCGACCATCTCATCGCGGTTGAAGTGACGGCTGACGTGGTACCACTCGCGGCGGCCATCCACTACTTGGCCGCGGGCGTAGAACTCCAGGGCACGACGCACACCAGGGGTGTTGCGCACCTTGTTCATCAGCGCCTGGCTCATGACCAGCGGCTTGTTGGTCAGCTGGTAGGGCGATTTGGAACGGTCGGCGGCGAGAAAGCCGTAAAAGTCCCGCTCCTTGGCCACGTTTTTGTACAGCACCAGGGCTTGTGGGTTTTTCGGTTCGGCCAGTTCCAGGCTGCGGGCCTGCCAGTAGCGCCAGCGGTTGGTGGTGGCCAGGTCCTGTGGGAGTTTGCGGGTCAGCTGGTAGGCATCTTCCCAACGGGCCAGGCGCAAGAGCAGGCGCAGGCGCCATTCGGACACGGTGTTGTCACGCAGTTCCGGGTCGTACTTGGTCATCACGTCCAAGGCGCGCGGGTCATAGCGACGGGCCAGGGTCAGGCCGATTTCTCGGGCGATCGACACTTTTTCGTCACGGGAGAAGTGCATGCTGCTGGCGTAGCCGTCGAGCAGGGCCATGGCCTTGTCCGGGTCCTGGCGTGCCAGGCGGCGCAGGCCCAGGCCCACGGCGTCAGACATGGCCTCGTTGGCCGGCAGGAAGCGTGATGGGTCGCCGAGCAGGTTGGGGTTCTGTGCTACGTCCACCATCAGGCGGCCTTGGGCGCCGAGGGTTGGCAGGGTTTTCACCAGGCTGTTGGCCAGTGCGTAGTTGCGCGCTTCGGCAGCGAGTTTGGCGCGGTCCCAGATCTTCTGTTCGGTGAGCTGGCCATCAGCGGCCCATTGACCGAAGGTGGCGTCGCAGGCGGCCGGTTGGGATTTGCCGGTAAGCCAGAGTTTTTCGGTGTTCTTGTAGCCTTCGGCTTTTAAGTTGTGGGTGAGCTGGTACTGAGCGTGAAGGCAGTCCAGTTCGACGAAATTAAGCTTGGCGTCGTAGTACTTTTCAAAGGTCTGCCAGTCGCCACGGTCGGAGAGCCAGCGCAGCCAGCGCAGCTTCATCCAGTTGGCCTGGGGCAGGTCACCGTTCTTGGCGAGGAATTGCTCGATTTCTTCGTTGCTCGCGGTTTTCAGGCGGGCGGTCAGCTCGTCATAGGCCAGGTACGGCGTGAGCGGGTAGTCGGCCAGGGCGGCGCTGTATTGCATGTACGGGCCGCTGTCGCCTTTGGCCAGGGCGCGTTTGGCTTCATCGTAATATTGACGTTGGGTGGTGAGGTCCACGGCCTGGGCGGATTGAACGGCGGTGGCGGAAAGAATCAGACAAGACAAAAAATTGAAAAGGCGACTGCGCATGAGACGTCCGTGCAGAGAAATCACGACTAGCACCGGCACCGCCGACACTGATTGCCCCTAGCTTAGCCTTTTGCCCGACGCGTGCGAAAGCTTTGCCGGCCGGTTCGTTCAGCTTGGCCAGAAATGTCCTACAGAACGTGTCGGCCATGAAAATGCCGGCCGCATCCCACCCTCAACTCAGGTAGAATGCGCGCCCAGTTTTTGGAGAAGCGTATGACCCTGCTCAAATTCAGCGATGTGTCCCTTGCTTTCGGCGCTATGCCGTTGTTGGACAAGGTGTCCTGGCAGATCGCCCGTGGTGAGCGGGTGTGCATCATCGGCCGCAACGGCACCGGCAAGTCCAGCATGATGAAGCTGGTAAAAGGCGACCAGAAGCCCGATGACGGCTCTGTGTGGCGTGCCCCGGGCCTCAAGATTGGCGAATTGCCGCAAGAATTGCCGGTGGCCGACGGACGGACCGTGTTCGACGTGGTTGCCGAAGGCCTCGACGGTGTTGGCGCCTTGCTCGCCGAATACCATCACCTGGCGCAGAACTGCGTCACCGAGGAAGACCTGGACAAGCTGATGCACGTCCAGCAAGACCTCGAAGCCCGTGACGGCTGGCGCTTGCAGCAACTGGTCGACAGCACCCTGAGCCGCCTGCAACTGCCGGCCGACAAGACCCTCGCCGAATTGTCCGGTGGCTGGCGTCGTCGCGTGCTGCTGGCCCAGGCCCTGGTGTCCGAGCCGGATTTGCTGCTGCTCGACGAACCGACCAACCACCTGGACATCGGCGCGATCGCCTGGCTGGAAGAGGCCCTCAAGGACTTCCAGGGCGCCGTGTTGTTCATCACGCACGACCGTTCCTTCCTGCAGAACCTGGCCACCCGCATCCTGGAACTGGACCGTGGCGGCCTGATCGACTGGAACGGCGACTACGCCAGCTTCCTGGTGCACAAGGAAGCGACGCTGGCGGCCGAAGAAACCGCCAACGCGCTGTTCGACAAGAAACTGGCCCAGGAAGAAGTCTGGATCCGCCAGGGCATCAAGGCCCGTCGCACCCGTAACGAAGGCCGTGTGCGTGCCTTGAAGGCCCTGCGTGTTGAGCGCAGCGAACGCCGCGAGCGTACCGGCAAGGCGAATATCCAGCTGGATACCGCCGAGAAGTCGGGCAAGCAAGTGATGGTGCTGGAAAACGTCAGCTTCCATCACCCGAACGGCCCGTTCCTGATCAAGGACTTTTCGATGGTCCTGCAGCGCGGCGACCGCATCGGCCTGCTGGGCGCCAACGGTACCGGCAAGACCACCTTGCTCAAGCTGATGCTCAGCGGCCTGCAGCCGACCAGCGGCAAGGTCGAGGAGGGCACCAAGATCGACGTGGCCTACTTCGACCAGTTGCGCCATCAGCTGGACCTGGAAAAGACCGTGATCGACAACGTCGCCGAAGGCCGCGACTTCATCGACATCGACGGTCAGAGCCGCCATGTGCTCAGCTACCTGGGCGACTTCCTGTTCAGCCCGCAGCGTGCGCGTACACCGGTGAAGGCCTTGTCGGGTGGTGAACGTGCGCGCCTGCTGCTGGCCAAGTTGTTCAGCAAGCCGGCCAACCTGCTGGTCCTCGACGAACCGACCAACGATCTCGACGTGGAAACCCTGGAACTGCTGGAAGAGGTCCTGCTGACCTTCAACGGCACCGTGCTGATGGTCAGCCACGACCGGGCATTCCTCGACAACGTGGTGACCAGCACCCTGGTCTTCGAAGGTGAAGGCAAGGTGCGTGAATACGTGGGCGGTTATCAGGACTGGCTGCGCCAGGGTGGTTCGCCGCGCTTGCTGGGCGTGACTGAGAGCAAGTCCGGCAAAGCCGACTTGAATTCGGCGGTGGTGGCGCCGGTGGCCGCTGCACCGGCTCCGGTTGCAGAAGCCGCGCCGGCGGGCAAGAAGAAGCTCAGCTACAAGCTGCAGCGCGAGCTGGAAGCCTTGCCGGGCGATATCGATGCCAAGGAACAGCAGATTGCCGCGGTAGAAGCAGAAATGGCTGATGCGGGTTTCTACCTGCGTCCGGCGGCGGAAACTGCCAAGGTGATTGCTTCCCTGGAAACGTTGAACCAGGAACTGGAAGCGCTGGTGGAGCGTTGGGCTGAGCTGGATGCCTGAGTGAGCTCAGTGCATTAAAAAAGCCCGGCGTTCATTCGTGTGAACGCCGGGCTTTTTATATGAAACGCGATCAAAAAAATGTGGGAGCTGGCTTGCCTGCGATAGCGGTCTGTCAGTCGATGCATTTGGCGACTGATACACCGCTATCGCAGGCAAGCCAGCTCCCACATTTTGATCTCGGTAGGACTTAAGGGGTTTTGACCAGCTTGACGGCCAGCACGTCGCACGGTGCGCCGTGCAGTACGTCATTGGCGGTAGAGCCCAGCAACAGCGCCAAGCCATGACGGCCGTGGCTGCCGACCACGATCAGGTCGCAAGCCTTTTCCTTGGCCAGGTGGTGGATTTCCTGGCGCGGTTGGCCGTAAGTCAGGTGGCAGTCTTCCTTTTTCAGGTGTGGGTATTTGAGGATCAAACGGTCAAGGCGCTCTTTGGCCTGGTCGAATTGTTGTTGCTGCAACTGGGAAAGGTCCATCGGCACGTCACCCCCAAAGGCCATGGCCATGGGCTCGACGATATGCACCAGCGACAGTATGGCGCCATTGGCGATTGCAGATTCCTGCGCGCGCTTGATCACTGGGTCGCACTCTTCGGTCAGGTCGACAGCGACCAGAATATGTTGGTAGGGCATGAGGCGTTCCTCCAGAGGGACTGCAATAAGTTCAGTATGGCTGCTTTCAAGCGGATGGGGTTGCGTCAGATCAAATCCGCTCATCTAGAAATTCGGGAGTACACATATGACGGTCTGGATAGTGGTGTCAATCCTTGTGGTGGTTCTGAGCCCCCTGGCATGGTTGCGCCCGTCGCGCCATCAGAGCGGGCGCATGGCCTTGCGCATGGAAGCCCGCCGCATCGGCCTGGCCATGCAATTGGCGCCCCAGGAGTGGCCACACTGGCTCAAGCAGGAGCCGCCGAGCCCGTGCGCGCAGTACTGTCGGCCACGGCGGGGTAGCACGCCGGCGATCTGGAGTTACTGGCAGTTGGAGCCGGGGGTGTGGGTCAACCAATGGCGCGAAGTCTGCGAGGACGAGAAGTTGTTGCCGCATTTTGCAACGCTGCCGGCCAACGTCTACAAGGTCGAGGCCGACAAGCAGATGATTGCCCTGTATTGGGGGGAGAAGGGCGAGGCGAGCGTGTTGAAGGACATCGATACCTTGCTCAAGGCCCTGGCCTGATATCCGACCCCGACGGCCACTGCCGACCCTGTAGGAGCCCGGCTTGCCGGCGATGACGTCCTGATGTCCTGTGCAATATTTGTGGGCCCAATCGCCGGCAAGCCGGGCTCCTACGAAGAGCGCGCCAGTCATGGCGAAACCGCGGGCAATAAAAAGCCCGACATCATCATCGGGCTGGAGTTGGCCAGGCAGGCCGGTAAATCTGTGTTTCACGCGTCGGATGTTCATCACGGCGCGCTACGGTTGCGCCTAGCCTAGCCGGATATCCCGTTCTGTACAGCCTTTTCCCACATCTTTTCCATTATTGATTTCGTGAATATTTGAATATTGACGAGGCGCGGGCCTATGGTTGGGGTTCTGAAATGACTGGAAAGTCGCGTTTTTCCTAGCCTTTGGAGCGATTGACAATTGCCCGGAATTGGATGAAGGTGGCGTACCCAAATCAAACGGGCGTATGAATTGAGCGTTTGTCTGTCAGACTGCTCATACAGAACCCCGACTATCGCATTGGCGGGTGTGCCTGGCGGATTGGCGTGAACATTGACCCAATCATCAATGTCCAACCAGAGGCCAGCGTCCAGTGTGTACTGTTCAGCTTCCATATCGTGGAGATCAGTTGATGATTTACGAAGGTAAAGCCATCACGGTTAAGGCTCTTGAAAGTGGCATCGTCGAATTGAAATTCGACCTCAAGGGTGAGTCCGTCAACAAGTTCAACCGTCTAACCCTGAACGAACTGCGTCAGGCCGTAGACACCATCAAAGCAGATGCTTCGGTCAAGGGCGTGATCGTCTCCAGCGGCAAGGACGTGTTCATCGTCGGCGCTGACATCACCGAATTCGTCGACAACTTCAAGCTCCCCGATGCCGAGCTGGTGGCTGGCAACCTCGAAGCCAACAAGATTTTCAGCGATTTCGAAGACCTCAACGTACCCACCGTCGCTGCGATCAACGGCATCGCGTTGGGCGGCGGCCTGGAAATGTGCCTGGCAGCCGACTTCCGCGTGATGTCCGCCACGGCCAAGATCGGCCTGCCTGAAGTCAAGCTGGGCATCTACCCGGGTTTCGGCGGCACCGTGCGCCTGCCGCGCCTGATCGGTGCCGACAACGCCATCGAGTGGATTGCCGCTGGCAAGGAAAACAAAGCTGAAGACGCACTGAAGGTCGGTGCCGTCGACGCTGTGGTTGCCCCGGATAAACTGGTTGAAGCCGCACTGAACCTGATCAAGGGCGCCATCAGCGGCGAATTTGACTACAAGGCCAAGCGTCAGCCGAAGCTGGAAAAACTCAAGCTTAACGCCATCGAACAAATGATGTCGTTTGAAACCGCCAAAGGTTTCGTGGCAGGCCAGGCCGGCCCGAACTACCCGGCGCCGGTTGAAGCAATCAAGACCATCCAGAAAGCCGCGAACTTCGGTCGCGACAAAGCCCTGGAAGTGGAAGCGGCTGGCTTCGTCAAACTGGCGAAAACCTCCGCAGCCCAGAGCCTGATCGGCCTGTTCCTGAACGATCAGGAGCTGAAGAAAAAGGCCAAGGCCTACGACGAAATCGCTCGCGACGTGAAACAGGCTGCCGTACTCGGCGCCGGTATCATGGGCGGCGGTATTGCCTACCAGTCGGCGTCCAAAGGCACGCCGATCCTGATGAAAGACATCAACGAGCACGGCATCGAGCAAGGCCTGGCGGAAGCCGCCAAGCTGCTGGTCGGCCGCGTGGACAAAGGTCGCATGACCGCCGCGAAGATGGCTGAAGTGCTCAACGGTATTCGTCCTACGCTGTCCTACGGCGATTTCGGCCACGTCGACCTGGTGGTCGAAGCGGTTGTCGAGAACCCGAAGGTCAAGCAGGCCGTACTGGCTGAAGTGGAAGCCCAGGTCAAAGACGACACCATCCTGGCTTCCAACACCTCGACCATTTCCATCTCGCTGCTGGCCAAGGCCCTCAAGCGCCCGGAAAACTTCGTCGGCATGCACTTTTTCAACCCGGTGCACATGATGCCGCTGGTGGAAGTGATCCGTGGCGAGAAGTCCAGCGAGCTGGCGGTTGCTACCACCGTTGCCTACGCCAAGAAAATGGGCAAGAACCCGATCGTGGTCAATGACTGCCCGGGCTTCCTGGTCAACCGCGTGCTGTTCCCGTACTTCGGCGGTTTCGCCAAGCTGGTCAGTGCCGGTGTGGACTTCGTGCGCATCGACAAGGTCATGGAAAAATTCGGCTGGCCAATGGGCCCGGCGTACCTGATGGACGTGGTCGGCATCGACACCGGTCACCATGGTCGCGACGTGATGGCTGAAGGCTTCCCGGACCGCATGAAAGACGACCGCCGCTCGGCGATCGACGCGCTGTACGAGGCCAAGCGCCTGGGCCAGAAGAACGGCAAGGGCTTCTACGCCTACGAGGCTGACAAGAAGGGCAAGCAGAAGAAAGTGGCCGACCCATCGGTTCACGAAGTACTCGCGCCTGTCATCTACGAGCAGCGTGAGGTGTCGGACGAAGACATCATCAACTGGATGATGATCGCCCTGTGCCTGGAAACCGTGCGCTGCCTGGAAGACGGCATCGTAGAAACCGCCGCCGAAGCCGATATGGGCCTGGTGTACGGTATTGGTTTCCCTCCATTCCGTGGTGGTGCGCTGCGTTACATCGATTCGATCGGTGTGGCCGAGTTCGTTGCCCTGGCTGATCAATACGCTGATTTGGGCCCGCTGTACCACCCGACCGCGAAGCTGCGTGAAATGGCCAAGAACGGCCAGAGCTTCTTCGGTTAAGCGCCCAAACGACTAGAGCGAGACTATTTATGAGCTTGAATCCAAGAGACGTCGTGATTGTGGACTTCGGTCGCACTCCGATGGGCCGCTCCAAGGGCGGCATGCACCGCAACACCCGCGCCGAAGACATGTCGGCGCACCTGATCAGCAAAGTGCTTGAGCGCAACACCAAGGTCGATCCTAACGAAGTCGAGGACGTGATCTGGGGCTGCGTCAACCAGACCCTGGAGCAGGGCTGGAACATCGCGCGCATGGCGTCGCTGATGACCCAGATCCCGCACACAGCTGCTGGCCAGACCGTCAGCCGCCTGTGCGGCTCGTCGATGAGCGCCCTGCACACCGCCGCCCAGGCGATCATGACCGGCAACGGTGATGTGTTCGTGGTCGGTGGTGTGGAGCACATGGGCCACGTCAGCATGATGCACGGCGTCGATCCTAACCCGCACATGTCGCTGTACGCGGCAAAAGCCTCGGGCATGATGGGCCTGACCGCGGAGATGCTTGGCAAGATGCACGGCATCACCCGCGAAGCCCAGGATGCGTTCGGCCTGCGTTCCCACCAGCTCGCCCACAAGGCGACCGTGGAAGGCAAGTTCAAGGATGAAATCATCCCGATGAACGGCTATGACGAGAACGGCTTCCTGAAATTGTTCGACTACGACGAAACCATTCGTCCGGACACCACCCTGGAAAGCCTGGCGGCCTTGAAGCCAGCGTTCAATCCAAAGGGCGGCACCGTGACAGCCGGTACTTCGTCGCAAATCACCGACGGTGCCTCGTGCATGATCGTGATGTCGGCGCAGCGTGCCCAGGACCTGGGTATCCAGCCGCTGGCCGTGATCCGTTCGATGGCCGTGGCGGGTGTGGACCCGGCGATCATGGGCTATGGTCCAGTACCGGCCACACAAAAAGCCTTGAAGCGCGCAGGCCTGACCATCAACGACATCGACTTCTTCGAGCTCAACGAAGCTTTCGCCGCACAGGCCCTGCCCGTGCTGAAAGATTTGAAAGTGCTCGACAAGATGAATGAGAAGGTTAACCTGCACGGCGGTGCAATTGCCCTGGGCCACCCATTCGGTTGCTCCGGTGCGCGGATTTCTGGCACTTTGCTTAACGTGATGAAGCAAAATGGCGGCAACCTCGGGGTTGCAACCATGTGCATTGGCCTCGGCCAAGGCATTTCCACCGTCTTCGAACGCGTCTAAGCGTTGGGTTGACGGAAGCCGGGGCCCAGTGCCCCGGTTTTTGTTTTTTGGCGGTTTTGTATTTTTTTTTTTAACAAATTTTGTAAGAGGGCCAGAGCATGAAAGTCGAACCAGGGCTCTACCAGCATTATAAAGGTCCGCAGTACCGTGTTTTCAGTGTGGCGCGGCATTCCGAGACCGAAGAAGAAGTGGTGTTCTACCAAGCACTGTATGGCGATTACGGCTTTTGGGTGCGCCCATTGAGCATGTTTGTGGAGACCGTCGAAGTTGACGGCGAGCAAGTCCCGCGCTTTGCTTTGGTCCAGGCCGAACCCAGTCTTTTTTCAGGGCAATAACGGCAGGTCGCGCAGAATGCTGCGCTTGACCTCACCTTGTTGCCACTATATATAGCGTTGCCGCGACAGGCGCCAACTGCCTTTCACTTCTCGAATTCAGGAATTTTCCGATCCATGGGCAAATCGCTGGTCATTGTGGAATCCCCGGCTAAGGCCAAGACCATCAACAAGTACTTGGGCAACGAGTACGTGGTGAAGTCGAGTATCGGCCATATCCGAGACCTGCCCACCAGCGGTTCGGCTAGCGCCAGCAAGGAGCCAGCCGCCAAGCGCGGCAAGGCGGCTGCGGGCGAAGGTCCGGTGCTCACCCCTAAAGAGAAAGCGCGCAAGCAGCTGGTCTCGCGCATGGGTGTGGACCCGGATCATGGCTGGAAGGCCAAGTACGAGATCCTTCCGGGCAAGGAAAAGGTCATCGAAGAGCTGCGCCGGCTCGCCAAGGATGCCGACACCATCTATCTCGCAACGGACTTGGACCGCGAAGGGGAAGCCATTGCCTGGCACCTGCGGGAAGCCATCGGCGGTGATGACAGCCGCTACAAGCGTGTGGTGTTCAACGAAATCACCAAGAAAGCCATCCAGGAAGCTTTCTCCAAGCCGGGCGAACTGGACATCGACCGTGTCAACGCCCAGCAGGCCCGTCGTTTCCTCGACCGCGTCGTGGGCTACATGGTTTCGCCGCTGCTGTGGGCCAAGATCGCCCGTGGCTTGTCGGCCGGCCGTGTGCAATCGGTTGCCGTGAAGCTGGTGGTGGAGCGTGAGCGCGAGATTCGTGCGTTCATCCCTGAAGAATACTGGGAAGTCCATGCTGACCTCGGCACCGCCAAGGGCGCCAACGTGCGCTTTGAAGTGGCCCGCGAAAAAGGCGAAGCCTTCAAGCCGCTGAACGAAGCCCAGGCCATGGCTGCGCTGGAAAAGCTCAAGGCGTCCAGCTACAGCATCGTCAAGCGCGAAGACAAACCGACCAGCAGCAAGCCGTCGGCGCCGTTCATCACCTCCACCCTGCAGCAGGCCGCGAGTAACCGCCTGGGCTTCGGCGTGAAGAAAACCATGATGATGGCCCAGCGTTTGTACGAAGCTGGCTACATCACGTATATGCGTACTGACTCCACCAACCTGTCGGTGGACGCGGTCGCGATGGCGCGTACTTATATTGAAGGCGAGTTCGGCAAGAAGTACCTGCCGGAGAGCCCGAACGTCTACAGCAGCAAGGAAGGCGCACAGGAGGCTCACGAAGCGATCCGTCCTTCCGACGCCAACACCACGCCTGCCAAGCTGAGCGGTATGGAGCGTGACGCTGAGCGCCTCTACGAGCTGATCTGGCGCCAGTTCCTGGCCTGCCAGATGCTGCCGGCGCAATACCTGTCCACCACGGTTACCGTGGCGGCCTCCGACTTCGAGCTGCGCGCCAAGGGCCGTATCCTCAAGTTCGACGGCTACACCCGCGTGATGCCGCAGATCGCCAAGCCTGGCGATGACGACGTGCTGCCGGACATGGCCCAGGGCGATGTGTTGAAGCTGATCAAGCTTGATCCGTCCCAGCACTTCACCAAGCCACCGGCGCGCTACTCGGAAGCCAGCCTGGTCAAAGAGATGGAAAAACGCGGTATCGGTCGTCCTTCGACCTATGCGGCGATCATCTCCACCATCCAGGACCGTGGCTACGTGGCGCTGCACAACCGTCGTTTCTACTCGGAAAAGATGGGCGACATCGTCACCGAGCGACTGTCCGAGAGCTTCTCCAACCTGATGGACTACGGCTTCACGGCTGGCATGGAAGAGAACCTCGATGACGTGGCTCAGGGCGAACGCGACTGGAAAAACGTACTGGACGAGTTCTACGGTGACTTCAAGAAGAAACTCGAAGTAGCCGAAAGCCCGGAAAGCGGCATGCGCGCCAACCAGCCGGTGATGACTGACATCCCGTGCCAGACCTGCGGCCGTCCGATGCAGATCCGTACCGCCTCCACTGGCGTGTTCCTCGGCTGCTCGGGCTACAGCCTGCCGCCGAAAGAGCGTTGCAAGGCCACCGTCAACCTGGTGCCGGGCGATGAAATCGCCGCCGATGACGAGGGTGAATCCGAGTCGCTGGTACTGCGTGGCAAGCACCGTTGCCCGATCTGCAGCACGGCGATGGATGCCTACCTGCTGGATGAAAAGCACAAGCTGCACATCTGCGGTAACAACCCGGACTGCAACGGCTACGAGATCGAAGAGGGCACCTACCGCATCAAGGGCTATGAAGGCCCGAGCCTGGAGTGCGACAAGTGCGGCAGCGAGATGCAGCTCAAGACCGGCCGTTTCGGCAAGTTCTTCGGTTGCACCAACCCGACGTGCAAGAACACCCGCAAGCTGCTCAAAAGCGGCGATGCGGCGCCGCCGAAGATGGACCCGGTGAAGATGCCTGAGCTCAAGTGCGAGAAGGTCAACGACACCTACATCCTGCGTGACGGTGCTTCGGGGCTGTTCCTGGCTGCCAGCCAGTTCCCGAAAAACCGCGAGACCCGTGCGCCGCTGGTGCTGGAGATCGTGCCGCACAAGGATGAGATCGATCCGAAGTACCACTTCCTGTGCGAAGCGCCGAAGAAGGATCCCGATGGTCGTCCGGCGGTGATCCGCTACAGCCGCAAGACCAAGGAGCAATACGTGCAGACCGAAGTGGACGGCAAGCCTACGGGCTGGAAAGCGTTCTACGACGGAGGCAAGTGGAAGGTCGAGGACAAGCGCCAGGGCGCTTGATCGACTAGTCTGCGAAATACAAAGGCCGCCTTCATAGGCGGCCTTTTTTTGGTGTAGAGGCGAGGGGCGCCTAGCCCTTGCTCGCGAAAATTGTTAACGATGACGTGGGAGGCCTGATACATAATGGCGCTCTCAGGTTGTTCGCGAGCAAGCTTGCTCCCGTGCCGCCAGCATCACGCCTATTCGTTGTGGAGATTGCCGTCATGGCCAACGAACTCTATACCCGTACCAATCAGAAAATTTACTTCGCGGGTTTGTCCCTGGAAGCCCTTGGCCGCGCCGAGGAAGGGAAAGAGATGAACGCCATCGCGCTGGTCCAGGCGGGGCGTGAAGCGGCCTTGTTTCACCTGTACGGCGCCTTGCTGGGCCTATGCCATGAAATCGCCGGGTTCTACCGCTTGCCTCAGGCCGGTTCGCCCCGTGCAGAGATGATCATGAATCGCGAAGTGTTGGACACGATGGCGATTCCCGAGCTGGCCGAATTGGTGGAAATGGCTCAAAGCCCTGACAGTTGGGTCGCGCGTTTGCTCAAGGCTCATGCGGATATGTTCCAGCCGCCGCGTATTCCTCATGTGCCGAAGGGCGACGTGACGCAGCCATTGATCGTCGCGGTTGCAGTGGAAGAGGAAGAGCCCAAGCCATTGAGCCGGGAAGAGCTGGAGAGCTGGCGTCAGGAATTGAAAAAGATGGCGCTGCGCTTTCGCGAAGGCCTTAACGAATGCTGATGATTGTGTAGGCGCCGGCTTGCCGGCGATGCGGACGCCTCGGTGTGTCAGGCACATCGCGCTGATGGCATCGCCGGCAAGCCAGCTCCTACGCGTCAACGACCATTCATCAAGCTGTAAAGAAACCTCTTCAGATCCTCAGCGGGGCCGGGTGGATGACTGATATAATCCCGGCCTTTCGTGGAGAACAGACTTTTATGCCGACGTCCTTTCTGGAAATTGTTGAGTTGCCTGACGGCCGAATCGAGCTGCGCCGGGCAGAGGACGAGGGTTCTCTGGTTATTCTGGATTTTTCCGAGGACGCCAAAGCGTTCCTGCAAGGCCAGCACGTGGAAGTGGCGAAAGCCATGTTGAGCGTGGGTGTGCAGATGGCCGGTCGTTTGGCCGAAGGCGAACCGGAAAAAGAAGAGGGGCCGCGGGTTCTGCACTAAACCCTGTGAAGACGCCGTCTATGATTGCGCGATTTTTGTAGTGAGCGGGCTTGCCCGCGCTGGGCTGCGAAGCAGCCCCAAACCAGGCACCGCGTAATTTCTGATATACCGCTTTAGTCAATTTAGGGCTGCTTCGCAACCCAGCGCGGGCAAGCCCGCTCACTACAGAAGCCCAGCGCAGGCTTGGCTACCCTGTTTATCCCAATCGAATATTCAAACTCTGCGCATCACCCGTGCGTGCAGCACTGATCAGCTGTTGCTTGGCCGCAGCATTCAGCGGGTTCAACCAGCTTACCACCGTGTGGCTACGCCCCAGGCGCAACGCCTCGCACGTCAATTGTTGAGCGCTCTGCGTGCCGCGGGGTTGCAGCAGCAGGATACGCTCACGATTGAGGCCTGCGTCCCGCAACCAGGCCTGGGTCAGGCTGGCCGGTGGGGCGATCAGCGTCAGCCAGCGAGCATCCTGCTCTTCGCTCAATTCACGCAGGACTGGCGCCAGCAGGCTCAGGCAGCTCCCGGCCGTACCGCGCAACGACAATTCACTGAACGCCTCAGGCTCGGCGCTCCAGGGCGCTTCGACCGTTTCCTTGAGGATGGGCGCAAGGGGTTGGGCCATGAAGGCCTCGAACAGCGACAGTTGTGTGTGTTGTGGGGTATGAACGAGCTGCATGGTGCCTCCTTTAGCGGCGAATAACGCCGACGCTCAAGCCTTCGATCACCAGGTCCTGATCTTTCAGGTTCACTTCAATCGGGGCGAACTCAGGGTTCTCGGCCAACAGCCAGACCTTGCTGCCTTCACGCTTGAAGCGCTTCACGGTGACTTCATCACCGATACGGGCAACGACGATCTGGCCATTACGGGCTTCGCGGGTGGTATGGACGGCCAGGAGGTCGCCATCGAAAATGCCCACGTCCTTCATGCTCATGCCATGGACCCGCAACAGGTAGTCGGCGCGAGGATGGAAGAAGGTCGGATTGATGTTGCATGACTCTTCGACGTGCTGTTGCGCCAGGATCGGCGCACCGGCTGCGACGCGACCGATGATCGGCAGTGTCGATTCGTCGGCCTTGGCTTCGAAACCAGGAATGCGGATACCGCGTGAAGCCCCCGGAGTCATCTCGATCGCGCCTTTGCGGGCGAGGGCCTTGAGGTGTTCCTCGGCGGCGTTGGGGGACTTGAATCCCAGTTCCAGCGCAATTTCCGCTCGTGTCGGCGGGTAGCCGTTGTCATCGAGGCAGCGCTTGATAAAAGCCAGAATCTCAGCTTGGCGTGGCGTCAGTTTTAGCATGTTGATCGCTCTGTCTTTTTATACAGTGACTGGGATTATATACAGTGAACTGCGCTTGGCAATCATCCTTTTCCAGCACTCCGCTGGACGGTCATTCGTCACCCTTCCTACAAGGCAGGGATAGCGCTGCCTACAGACCTCGATGGATGTGATTAAATAGCGATGAAATAGATGACTGCCCGGCCGGAAAACGGACCCTCAGGGTTGACAAGACACAACCTGAAACGTATGTTTCAAACAAGTGTTTGTCAGGCGGAGTAGCCATGGCCCAGTCGGAAACCGTTGAACGCATTCTCGATGCTGCCGAGCAATTGTTCGCGGAAAAAGGATTTGCTGAAACCTCATTGCGGCTGATCACCAGCAAGGCCGGGGTCAACCTCGCCGCAGTGAACTACCATTTCGGCTCGAAAAAAGCCCTGATCCAGGCGGTATTCTCGCGCTTCCTGGGGCCTTTCTGCGCCAGCCTCGACCGTGAACTGGAGCGTCGCCAGACCAAGCCCGACAACAAGCCAAGCCTGGAAGACCTGCTGGAAATGCTGGTCGAACAAGCCTTGGTGGTTCAGCCGCGCAGCGGTAACGATCTGTCGATCTTCATGCGCCTGTTGGGCCTTGCGTTCAGCCAGAGCCAGGGGCACTTGCGCCGTTATCTGGAAGACATGTACGGCAAAGTTTTCCGCCGTTACATGCTGCTGGTCAACGAAGCCGCGCCGCGTATTCCTCCGATCGAGTTGTTCTGGCGTGTGCACTTCATGCTGGGCGCCGCGGCCTTCAGTATGTCTGGTATCAAGGCGCTGCGTGCGATTGCCGAGACCGATTTCGGCGTCAACACCTCCATCGAGCAGGTCATGCGCCTGATGGTGCCGTTTCTCGCGGCTGGCATGCGTGCCGAAACCGGCGTCACCGACCCGGCCATGGCCGCCGCGCAGCTGCGCCCACGCAGCAAATCGACACCGGCTGTCGCCAAGGCGTGACCGCCCCGGGTGTGCGCGGCCGCTTGCATCCGCTAAGCTAGCTGCCCATGCCGAATTCAGCTATTTACTCGCAACCCGCGGTTCTCACTGAGCCCTCATTGTTAATGGGGTCAGGTGAGGGCAGCGGGTTGTGTGCGTTATTTAAGGAAGGTTTATGACTGCTGCCCTGCAAGGTTCATTGATGGTTGACGTTGCCGGCACCTGGCTGACGGCCGAGGATCGCCACCTGTTGCGCCAGCCGGAAGTGGGCGGGCTGATCATTTTTGCGCGCAATATCGAGCACCCGCGCCAGGTGCGGGAACTGAGCGCGGCCATTCGTGCAGTGCGTCCGGACCTGCTGTTGGCGGTCGACCAGGAAGGCGGCCGCGTGCAGCGCCTGCGTCAGGGGTTCGTGCGTCTGCCTGCCATGCGCGCACTCGCAGATAACCCCAACGCTGAATATCTGGCCGAGCAGTGTGGCTGGATCATGGCGACCGAAGTGCTGGCCGTGGGCCTGGACCTGAGTTTCGCCCCCGTGCTTGACCTGGACTACCAGCGCAGCGCCGTGGTGGGCACCCGTTCCTTTGAAGGCGACCCAGAGCGCGCAGCGCTGCTGGCTGGCGCGTTCATTCGCGGCATGAACAGCGCCGGCATGGCCGCCACCGGCAAACACTTCCCGGGCCATGGCTGGGCGGAGGCCGATTCCCACGTGGCCATCCCCAATGACGAGCGCAGCCTGGAAGAGATTCGTGCGAATGACCTGGTGCCTTTCGCACGCCTGAGCCAGCAGTTGGCGGCAGTGATGCCGGCTCACGTCATCTATCCGCAGGTTGACGCGCAGCCGGCAGGCTTCTCGCGCCGCTGGCTGCAGGACATCCTGCGTGGTGAATTGCAGTTCGACGGGGTGATTTTCAGTGATGACCTGTCGATGGCGGGGGCGCATGTGGTGGGCGACGCCGCCAGCCGCATCGAAGCGGCGCTGACAGCGGGTTGTGACATGGGGTTGGTGTGCAATGATCGCGCGGCTGCAGAACTGGCGTTGACCGCCGCCCAGCGTATGAAGGTCAAGCCATCGGCTCGAATCGCGCGGATGCGCGGCCAGGCGATGGCGTCGACGGACTACAAGCAGGATCCGCGTTGGTTGGCGGCAGTTACCGCGCTGCGTGAAGCGCAGTTGATCGGCTGAAAACTGCGGTGCGCCCATCGCAGGCAAGCCAGCTCCCACATTCGACCGCAGTTATCTTGAAGAAACGCGGTCACCTGTGGGAGCTGGCTTGCCTGCGATAGCGATCTGACAGTCAGCGCTTTTCCTGTTTGTGGGGCAACGGCGCAAACAACGCTTCAATATCCTCGTTGCCCAGCTGCCAATCCCCGGTCGTACGCCCGTCCAGTACTCCTGCCGCCAGATCGGATTTCTCCTTCTGCAGGTGCTGGATTTTCTCCTCCACCGTACCCCGGGCAATCATCTTGTAGACGAACACCGGCTTCTCCTGGCCAATGCGATACGCCCGATCAGTCGCCTGGTTTTCCGTGGCGGGGTTCCACCAGGGGTCGTAGTGGATCACCGTGTCGGCTTCGGTCAGGTTCAAGCCCACGCCGCCGGCCTTCAGGCTGATCAGAAAAATCTGCAGCTTGCCGCTCTGGAAGTCCTTCACCGGCGTGCGACGATCCCGGGTCTGGCCCGTCAGGAGTGCGTAGGCCACGCCACGTTTTTTCAGCTCGGCTTCGATCAGGCTCAGCATTGAGGTGAACTGGGAAAACAGCAGGATTCGCCGACCTTCCGCAAACAACTCCTCAAGCATTTCCATCAAGCTGTCGAGCTTGCCCGAGCTGCTGCCACGGGCGGGCAGGGTGGTATCGTTGACCAGCCGCAAGTCGCAGCACACCTGACGCAGCTTCAGCAGCGCCTCAAGAATGATGATCTGGCTGCGTGCCACGCCCTTGCGGGTGATCTCGTCGCGCACCTTCTTGTCCATGGCCAGGCGCATGGTTTCGTACACATCACGTTGGGCTTCGTTGAGGTCGACCCAATGGATGATTTCGGTCTTGGGCGGCAGCTCGGTGGCCACTTGTTCCTTGGTGCGGCGCAACAGGAACGGCTTGATCCGACCGTTCAGGTGCTGCAATCGCACATCACTGGCGCGTTTTTCAATCGGCACACGGTAATCGCGGTTGAAGCTTTTCACGTCGCCCAGCCAGCCGGGCAGCAGGAAGTGAAACAGCGACCACAACTCACCCAGGTGGTTTTCCAGCGGTGTACCACTGAGGCACAAACGCTGCCGCGCATTCAGCTCACGCGCCGCCTGGGCTGCCTTACTCGACGGGTTCTTGATGTACTGGGCCTCATCAAGGATCAGCACGTGCAAGGGCAGGGCAGCGAGCTGTTCGATGTCCTTGGGCAGCAGCGCGTAGGTGGTCAACAGCAGGTCGTAATCCTGCAGGTTGGCGAAATGTTTCTTACGCCCGGCGCCATACAACGCCAGCACCTTGAGTTGCGGGGTGAAGTGCGCTGCTTCGTCGAGCCAATTGGGAATCAGGCTGGTAGGCATCACCACCATGCAAGGACGGTCGAGGCGCCCAGTGGCTTTCTCCGTGAGAATATGCGCCAGGGTCTGCAGGGTTTTACCCAAGCCCATGTCGTCTGCGAGAATCCCGCCAACGTCCAACTGGCGCAGTGACTGCATCCAGCTCAAGCCTTCCAGCTGGTAGGGGCGCAAGGTGGCGTTCAAGCCTTCGGGCGCCACGCAGGTGAAGTCCCTGATATCCCGCAGGCGCTGGGCAAAGTTGCGGATCTTCTCGCCGCCTTCCCATTGCAGGGGCAGGTCTTCCAGCGGGTTCAACCGGATCGCGTCGGCCTTGGCCAGTCGCAAAGCCGTCGTACCCGATTCCTGCAGGTAAAACTCGCCGAGGGTGGCCAGCACCGGTTTCAGGCGGCCATAGGGCAACGCGACCTGTATCGGGCCGTGACCATTTGGCAGGCCCGGGATGTTCACCAGGATCAGCTCGTCATCGCGGCGTCGCGCCAGTTTCTCCGGGTTGAGGATCTCGGTGTGGGAGCGCATCAGGTTCAGCAGGATCGGCAACAGGCTCAGCCGCTCGCCGTTGACGATGATCCCCAGTTCCAGGTCGAACCAGTCGCGCTCCGGCCCGTCATCGACCGTGGCGTACCAGTCATCGACGGCGCTCAGGTCGAAACCGAAGTCCTCATCGATCTGCAGCTCCCAACCTTCGGCGCGTAAACCCGGCGAGGCGTTGAGCGTGAAGTTCAGCCAGGCACTGTCATTGACCATCTCGAACAGCTCGCCTGCGCTTTCCGGCAGGGCTTTGCTCTGGCGCGTAGCGATCTTGAACCCCAGCAGGCGCAGCTGTTCGCGATAGGGTTGTTCCAGTTCGGGATGGCGCTTGATGCGCAGGCTCTGGGTTTCCTGGCGCACGATGATGTCGGCATTTTTCTGCCCGCTGACATAGTTGCCCAGGTAGTTGAAGGACAGCGCCGCTCGGTGCTGGATATAGCGCTGCATCTTGCCGTTGCGCGGCTCAAACGCGCTGAACTCCACGCTGGCCATCCACAGGCGCGGCACGGGGAGCACATCTTCCATCACCACTTGTGGCAATACCACGCGGTTATCCAGCACCGCCTGGAGTTTCTCCAGCAGCTCGGCATCCTGGGCGGCGGCTGGATAGGCCAGGGTTTCCTGGACCTTGAGCAGCACCGCGGCGATGTGTTTGCAGTTGGTGTGCACCGGGCAGGTACAGCGGCTGTCCACCAGAATCAAGGTGCCCTTGGCCGACTCGCGCAGTGAGATGGTCTGCCGATACACGTTGCCACCCGAGCCTTCGCAGCTGGCGACGATGGTGCTGTCACCGGACTCGACGATGCGCACCCGGTTTTCCAGGGCATAGCGCCGGCCACGCTCAAGGCTTTGCTCTTTAAAGCGATTGGCCCACGAAGGGGCCAGGGGTTTGGTCAAGGACGACGTCAGGGGCATGGTGCTGGATCAGTCCTGGATGTCGGGCGGTGGTGCGCTGGGCGGTTTGGCGGTGAGCGAAGTGATCTTGATCAGCAGCGCCAGGTGGCCGCCGTCCAGGTAATTGAGTTGGTTGTTCTTGGTACGCACGTCTTTCTGGCTCAGGTGTTCGCTGGCGACCACGCTGCCGTTGCTGTCGAACTGGTTGATCCAGAAGTCGGCATCAATATCGGTAAAGCGGCCCAGTTGCAGGCTCAACACCCCTTCGAGCGGGAACTGGCCGAACTGCTCCGTGCCGTCGGTGATCGCGACCTTCACCGGCTGGTCGCCCAGGTTCTGTTCCCAGGCCTTGTGCGCCAGCACGGTATAGCTGTTGTCGGCACTGAGCTTGTCGACAATGTTGTTCAGGCGCGGCGGGCTCATTTTATCGGTGCCCAGGCGCGCTGCACCGGCATCCCAGTTTTCCGGCGCGGCACGGCTGTTGATCACCGGCTCTGCGTTCTGGCGCACCAGGATCATTTCCACCTGGTACGGGCTGTCGGCAAAGGCCGCCGGCGCCACGACCACCAACAACAGGCTCAACATGCGGAACAGGCGCATTGGGGCGTCCTTCAAGCAGATTTCGGGATGAGGCGCTCGAACAGCGCCTCCAATGTATTAAAGCGTTCTTCGGCGCGTTCCATCGGCACCATGAACTTGAACAGCGTAGCCCCTTCGAACTTGTAGCGGTTGGGCTGGCCCTGGATCAGCTTGATCAGCACCAGTGGGTCCACCGGTGTCTGCGCTTCGAATTCGATGCGCCCGCCTTGCGGCCCGGCGTCGACTTTCTTGATGCCAAGCTGCTCGGCCTGCAATTTGAGCAGGGTCAGGCGCACCAGGTTCTTGGTCGGTTCCGGCAACAGGCCGAAACGGTCGATCATTTCCACCTGCAGGTCCTTGAGGCCTTCTTCGTCGGTGGCCGAGGCGATGCGCTTGTACAGGATCAACCGCGCATGCACGTCCGGCAGGTAGTCTTCAGGGATCAGCGCGGGCAGGCGCAGGTTGATTTCCGGACCGCCACCCAGCGGTTGATCGAGGTTCGGTTGCTCGCCCTTGCGGATGGCTTTCACCGCGCGCTCAAGCATTTCCATATAAAGGGTGAACCCCACCGCCTGGATCTGCCCGCTCTGGCCGTCGCCCAGCAGTTCGCCGGCACCCCGGATCTCCAGGTCGTTGGTGGCCAGCACAAAGCCGGCGCCCAGGTCCTGGGTGTTGGCGATGGCTTCCAGGCGTTTCTCGGCGTCGCCGGTGATCTGTTGGCGCGGCGGCGTCAGCAGGTAGGCGTAGGCCTGGTGGTGACTGCGCCCGACGCGGCCACGCAGCTGATGAAGTTGTGCCAGGCCGAACTTGTCGGCGCGCTCGATGATGATGGTGTTGGCGCTCGGCACGTCGATGCCGGTCTCGATGATGGTCGAGGCGATCAGCACGTTGAAGCGCTTGTGGTAGAAGTCGCTCATCACCTGCTCGAGTTCGCGCTCGCGCATCTGCCCGTGGCCAATGGCGATACGCGCCTCCGGCACCAGCTCAGCAAGGTCGGCGGCGCATTTCTCGATGGTCTTCACGTCGTTGTGCAGGTAATACACCTGGCCGCCGCGCAGCAATTCGCGCAGCAGCGCTTCCTTGACCGTGCTCTTGTTCTGCTCCATCACAAAGGTGCGCACCGAGAGACGTCGCGCGGGCGGCGTGGCGATGATCGACAGGTCGCGCATGCCCGACACTGCCATGTTCAGCGTGCGCGGAATCGGCGTAGCGGTGAGGGTCAGGATGTCGACTTCGCTGCGCAGGGCCTTGAGCTGTTCCTTCTGGCGCACGCCAAAACGGTGCTCTTCGTCGATGATCACCAGGCCCAGGTTCTTGATCTTCACATCATCGGACAGCAGCTTGTGCGTGCCGATCACGATGTCGATCTTGCCTTCGGCCAAATCAGCGACGGCAGCATTCACTTCCTTGGCCGACTTGAAGCGGCTCATCACCTCCACGGTCACCGGCCAGTCGGCAAAGCGGTCGCGGAAACTGTTGTAGTGCTGCTGGGCGAGCAGGGTGGTGGGCACCAGGATCGCCACCTGCTTGCCACCGTGTACCGCAATGAAGGCCGCGCGCATGGCCACTTCGGTCTTCCCGAAGCCCACGTCGCCGCACACCAGGCGGTCCATCGGCTTGGGCGCGAGCATGTCGGCGCGCACCGCTTCAATGGTGGTTTGCTGGTCCGGGGTTTCTTCGAAGGCAAACCCTGCGCTGAAGGTGGCGTAGTCGGCCTTCGGGTCGGCGAACGCATAACCTTCGCGGGCGGCGCGGCGTGCGTAGATGTCGAGCAGTTCGGCGGCCACATCGCGCACCTGTTCGGCGGCCTTGCGCTTGGCTTTCTGCCAGGTCTCGGAGCCCAGGCGGTGCAACGGCGCCAGCGCGTCGTCGCTGCCGGTGTAGCGCGCAATCAAATGCAGGTTGGCCACCGGCACATAGAGCTTGGCGCCCTCGGCGTATTCCATGGTGAGGAATTCGGCGGCCTGGTTGTCGATCTCCAGGGTCTGCAGGCCCAGGTAGCGGCCCACGCCGTGGTCGATGTGCACCACCGGCGCGCCTTCGCGCAGCTCGGTGAGGTTCTTGATCACCGCGTCGTTGTTGGCGTCGGCGCGTTTTTCGCGGCGACGTCGCTGCATCACGCGCTGGCCGAACAACGGGCTCTCGGCGATCAAGGCCAGGGCCGGGTCGTCCAGCAGCAAGCCTTCATCCAGCGGCGCGATGGTGATCGCCAGGCGGTCTTTGCTTTTTACAAAGTCGGGCCAGCTGTCGACGGTTTTCGGCCGCAGCTTCAGGCGTTCGAGCAATTCCAGCAGCACTTCGCGGCGGCCGGCGGATTCGGCGGTGAACAGCACGCGGCCAGGGAAGTCACCGAGGAAATTGGACAGCGCTTCCAGCGGCTGGTTGGCCTTGGCCTGGATGGCCAGGTCCGGCAGCGTTTGCGCGGGGAAGCGCTCGCGGCCGGCGCCACTTTCCACGTCCTGCTGACTGGCGACCACGCGCGGCCAGCTTTTCAGGCGGGCGAAGCAGTCTTCTACCGGTAGGAACAGCTCGGCCGGCGGCAATAAAGGGCGGGACGGATCGACACGGCGCTCTTCATAGCGGTTGCGCACGTCGTTCCAGAAGTTTTCCGCCGCCTGTTCGATGCCCGGCAGCGAGAACACCTGGGTGTCCTGGGGCAGGTAATCGAAGAGGGTGGAGGTTTCGTCGAAGAACAGCGGCAAGTAGTACTCGATACCGGCTGGTGTAATCCCGCTGCTTAAATCCTGGAAGATCGGGCAGCGACGGAAGTCCACGTCGAAACGTTCACGAAAGCGCGCCTTGAAGCGGGTGACCGCGTCTTTTTGCAGCGGGAATTCCCGCGCCGGCAGCAGCTTGACCGACTCCACCTTGTCGATGGAGCGTTGGTTCTCGGGGTCGAAGGTGCGCAGGGTCTCGATTTCGTCATCGAACAGGTCGATGCGGTAGGGCAGTTTGCTGCCCATCGGGAACAGGTCGATCAGCGCCCCACGCACGGCGAACTCACCGTGTTCGTACACCGTGTCGACGCAGCGGTAACCACTGGCTTCCAGGCGCGTGCGCATCTGCTCGACGTCCAGCTTCTGGCCGACGTCCAGCACCAGGCTGCTGCCCAGCAGGAACTTGGTCGGCGCCAGGCGGTGAAGCGCGGTGGTGATCGGCACCACCAGCACGCCGTGGGCCAGTTCCGGCAGGCGGTACAGGCTGGCGATGCGCTGGGAAATGATGTCCTGGTGCGGCGAGAACAGATCGTAGGGCAGGGTTTCCCAGTCGGGGAAATGCAGCACCGGCAAATCGGGGGCGAAGAAGCTCAGCTCCTGCTCCAGCCGTTCGGCGCTTTGGCTGTCGGCGGTGAGCAGCAGGGTAAAGCGCTTGGCTGCGCTGGCAGCCTCGGCAATGGCCAGGCTCAGGGCGGCACCGGGCAGGTTGCCCCAGTGCTGTTTGCCTGCCGCAGCAGGGAGAAGCGGTAGACGCAGGACGGGCACGGAAGGTTGAGCTCCAAGCGTTGCGACAAAGTCGGTAATTGTAACGGTCCGAGGCGCCGTCTGTCAGTTGCTGACTGAGCCTATTACGGTTTGTAGGAAATGTAGTGGCTAAGACAAACAATGCTGGGTTTTGACTCAATATGTAGTGTCAAAAAGCACGAGGTTTTCGGAGGGTTACGGACAAGTCACGCTGGCAGCCAACTAGGTGGCCTTCTGGAGCCCGCGTATTTACTGGGCTGCAGAGGGGTGTCAATTTTTCGCAAGCACTTTTTGTTGCCTGTGGCGCATTGCTCCGAGGGCGACCGGGCGGCATAATGTAGCCCCTTTTTTCTGCCCCTACATGTGGAAGGTTCCCGTGACTCAGAAGCCCGACCAGTGTCTTGGTGAATGGATCGACCGTGAAGCGCTCGCTGAAGCGATGATTCCGCTTATCGGTCAGCTGTACCGCAATAACAATGTGGTGAGCTCGATCTATGGCCGCAGCCTGATCAACCAATCAGTCATCGCGATTCTCAAAGCCCACCGCTTTGCTCGCCATCGCTCCGCCGACGACAGCGAACTCTCCGTCCACGAAACATTCCCCCTGCTCAAGGCCATGAGCGAGCTCAAGCTCGGCGCGGCTTCGGTAGACCTGGGCAAGCTGGCCTACAAGTTCCGCAAAGAAGGCGCCGGCCGTACCGCCGAGCAGTTCGTGCGTGAAGAAATGGCTGACGTGGTTGGCCAGCAAAACGCCGCAGCCCGCAAAGGCACCGACGTGGTCCTCTACGGCTTCGGTCGTATCGGCCGTCTGCTGGCGCGCATCCTGATCGAAAAAACCGGTGGCGGCGACGGCCTGCGCCTGCGTGCCATCGTTGTGCGCAAAGGCGCCGAGAACGACCTGACCAAACGCGCAAGCCTGCTGCGTCGCGATTCGGTACACGGCCCGTTCAACGGCACCATCGTCATTGACGAAGAAAACAACACCATCACCGCCAACGGTAACCTGATCCAGGTGATCTACGCGAAGAACCCGACTGAGGTGGACTACACCCAGTACGGCATCAAGGACGCCCTGCTGGTGGACAACACCGGCGTATGGCGTGATGCCGACGGCCTGGGCCAGCACCTGGCCTGTCCGGGTATCGACCGCGTTGTCCTGACCGCACCGGGCAAGGGCAAGCTGAAGAACATCGTTCACGGCATCAACCATGGCGAAATCACCGCTGACGACAAGATCGTGTCCGCCGCTTCCTGCACCACCAACGCCATCGTGCCGGTGCTGAAAGCTGTGAATGACAAGTTCGGCATCGTTAACGGTCACGTTGAAACGGTCCACTCGTACACCAACGACCAGAACTTGATCGACAACTTCCACAAAGGCGATCGCCGTGGTCGTAGCGCCGCGCTGAACATGGTCATCACCGAGACCGGTGCTGCCACCGCTGCTGCCAAGGCCCTGCCTGAGCTGGCTGGCAAACTGACCGGTAACGCGATCCGTGTGCCGACGCCAAACGTGTCGATGGCCATTCTCAACCTGAACCTTGAGAAAGCCGCCACCCGTGAAGAGATGAACGATTACCTGCGCTACATGGCGCTGCACTCCGATCTGCATAAGCAAATCGACTTCGTCAACTCGCAGGAAGTGGTGTCCACCGACTTCGTAGGCTCGCGCCACGCCGGTGTGGTGGACGCCGAGGCGACCATTACCCAGGACAACCGCGTTGTCCTGTACGTGTGGTACGACAACGAGTTCGGCTACAGCTGCCAGGTGGTTCGCGTGATGGAAGACATGGCCGGGGTCAACCCGCCGTCGTTCCCGCGCTAAGCATCAGCGCTGAATGAAAAAGCCCCGACTGGTTCGGGGCTTTTTTATGCCTGTGGGATTTGTGTTGATTGGTAGGGCCTCATCGCCGGCAAGCCAGCTCCCACATTTGGATCTGTGAATACCTTCAAATGTGGGAGCTGGCTTGCCTGCGATGACGGCTCATCAGGCGCCACCTACCACCGAAGCCTGCGCGGTCCGCAGCTCATGCCGATTGCCTTTAAACAGCACCAGCGTCGCAATCAACCCCAACACCGCCGCGCCACTCAACCAAATCCCCGGCGCCGCCTTGTTGTCCAGCACATGGATCAGGTAGGTACACGCCGCCGGCGTAAACCCACCAAAGGTCGCCGTCGCCAAGCTATAGGCAAGAGAGAACCCGGTGGTACGCACTTCCACCGGCATGATCTCGGTAAGCGCCACCACCATCGCGCCGTTGTACGAGCCGTACAGGAACGACAGCCACAACAGCACGATCAGCAGGTGGCTGAAACTCGGGTTGACCACCAGCCACGACAGCGCTGGGTAAGCCGTAAGAATCGCCAGAATCGTCGCACCCAGCAGCAGGGGCTTACGCCCGATCTTGTCAGACACCGCCCCCATCACCGGCAACCAGATGAAGTTGGAGATGCCCACGCACACCGTCACCAGCAGCGCGTCGAAGTCCGACAGGTGCAACTCGGCCTTGCCGAAGGTCGGGGTGTAGGCGGTGATCAGGTAGAACGACACGGTGGTCATCACCACCAGCGCCATGCCCGCAATGACTACGCCGAAGTTCTGACCGATAGAGCGGACGATTTCCTGCAGGGTAGGGCGGTGCTTGCGCGCCTGGAATTCAGGGGTTTCTTCCAGGGAGCGGCGAATCACGAAGATCACCGGCACGATCAGGCAGCCGATCAGGAACGGTACGCGCCAGCCCCAATCGCCCATTTGTTCGGGGCTGAGCCAGTGGTTCAGACCCACGCCCAGCAAACCGGCGAACACCACCGCGGCCTGTTGGCTGGCAGACTGCCAACTGACGAAGAAGCCTTTGCGGCCGGCCGTGGCGATTTCCGCCAGGTACACCGACACACCGCCCAGCTCGACGCCGGCCGAGAAGCCCTGCAGCAAGCGGCCGAACAGCACCAGCAGCGGTGCGGCGACGCCAAGGGTGGCGTAACCGGGCACGCAGGCGATAAGGATGGTACCGGCGGCCATCAGGGCCAGGGTGATCACCAGGCCTTTCTTGCGGCCGTGACGGTCGATGTAGGCGCCGAGGAAGATGGCGCCGAGTGGGCGCATGAGGAAGCCGGCGCCGAAGGTCGCCAGGGACAGCATCAGGGAGGCAAAGGCGCTGTCGGTGGGAAAGAAGGTCTTGGCAATGGCCGTGGCGTAGAAGCCGTAGACCATGAAGTCGAACATTTCGAGGAAGTTACCGCTGACAACGCGAAAAATCGCTTTGCCTTTGCCCGTAGAAGTGGACATGTCATTCACTCATCTTGGCTATCTTATTAGTGATTCCCTGGTCGCTGTTCGTCCTTGCGGTGTTTTGTAACCATATGTGTATTGGCCACTACCCGCAACAGAAACCGATAGCAAGCTGACTAAATGCCAATGATGAAAACCTTGTAGGAGCTGGCTTGCCAGCGATAGCGGTGTGTCGGTTAAAGAGTATCCGCCTGACGATCGCTATCGCTGGCAAGCCAGCTCCTACAGAGGGTTGTGGTGGTTTTGGGAGGTGATCAGTTGAGGAGGGCTTTGCGCAGGCTATCGGACAGGCCCTTGGGCGCGAGCCAGATGCCTAGGTAAGCCTTTGCCAGCTCGTCGTTGCGACTGCTGAACACCACCTGGTCATTGATCTCCAGGTCCAGGCCGCGTCCGGGACGAAAATCCAGGGCGTAGCGGTCGCCGCTGCGGATGTCGCGGAAACTGGCATGCAGTTGATCCAGTTCAGGCTTCAAGCGGGCGAGGGTGGCAGCGGTCTGCTGGCGTTCGAGGGCGGTGGTGGCGGCCTTGATCACGTCGCTGCGGTCGATGTCGCGAAAGTAGTACAGCGCCAGGCGCAGGTCCTTCTGCTCGTCCCAGGCCTGTTTGGCACTGAGGTTGGATGGGGCGTACAGCGCAGCGGCGTACACATCGGCCCAGAGATAGACCAGCACGGCCTGGTTCTTCAGCGCCAACGCGTGGGATTGGGTGGGGAAGTTGGCCTGCTTGAGGCGGTCCGCTTCACTGGCCTGCACCGTGATCGACAACATCAGCAATAAACAGAAAACGACATGCCGCATAATGGCTCGTCCTGCAAAGGTGCGTGCCGACAGTGTAATTGCAATTTCCTAAGCGTGTAGTTAAGGCAATACTGGCCTACGACGCGACCAAGGGTTAATGTGCGCGGCGTTGAGCCTTATATAGACTGTGCCCCGGTTCACACACTTGAGCCAAATTGTCCTTCATGACCGCTGGCCGCGGCATGATTTAGCCCGGCGTCCAACCGTACGCCTGGCCTGTTCTGAGGAGTACGCATGGCTGTCTACAACTACGACGTGGTGGTACTGGGTTCCGGCCCGGCTGGAGAAGGTGCGGCGATGAACGCCGCGAAGGCAGGGCGCAAGGTGGCGATGGTCGATAGCCGTCGCCAGGTCGGCGGTAACTGCACCCACCTGGGTACCATCCCGTCCAAGGCCTTGCGTCACTCAGTGCGCCAGATCATGCAGTTCAATACCAACCCGATGTTCCGGGCCATTGGTGAGCCGCGCTGGTTCTCGTTCCCGGACGTGCTCAAGAGCGCCGAGAAAGTCATCTCCAAGCAAGTGGCCTCGCGCACCGGTTACTACGCGCGTAACCGTGTCGACCTGTTCTTCGGCACCGGCAGTTTCGCCGACGAGCAAACCGTTGAAGTCGTGTGCCCCAACGGTGTGGTCGAGAAATTGGTGGCCAAGCACATCATCATCGCCACCGGTTCGCGCCCGTATCGCCCGGCCGATATCGATTTCCACCACCCGCGTATCTACGACAGCGACACCATCCTGAGCCTGGGCCACACCCCGCGCAAACTGATCATCTACGGCGCCGGCGTGATCGGCTGTGAATACGCCTCGATCTTCAGCGGCCTGGGTGTGCTGGTGGAGCTGGTGGACAACCGCGACCAATTGCTGAGCTTCCTCGACTCGGAAATTTCCCAGGCGTTGAGCTACCACTTCAGCAACAACAACATCACCGTGCGCCACAACGAAGAGTACGAGCGGGTCGAAGGCCTGGACAACGGGGTGATCCTGCACCTCAAGTCCGGCAAGAAGATCAAGGCCGACGCCTTGCTGTGGTGCAACGGCCGTACCGGCAACACCGACAAGCTGGGCATGGAGAACATCGGGGTCAAGGTCAACAGCCGTGGCCAGATCGAGGTGGACGAGAACTACCGCACCTGCGTGCCGAACATCTACGGCGCCGGCGACGTGATCGGCTGGCCGAGCCTGGCCAGTGCCGCCCATGACCAGGGCCGTTCGGCCGCTGGCAGCATCGTCGACAATGGCAGCTGGCGTTATGTAAACGACGTGCCGACCGGGATCTACACGATTCCCGAGATCAGCTCCATCGGCAAGAACGAGCACGAACTGACCAAGGCCAAGGTGCCTTATGAAGTGGGCAAGGCGTTCTTCAAGAGCATGGCGCGTGCGCAGATCGCCGGTGAGCCGCAAGGCATGCTGAAGATCCTGTTCCACCGCGAGACCCTGGAAGTCCTCGGCGTGCATTGCTTCGGCTACCAGGCGTCGGAGATCGTGCACATCGGCCAGGCCATCATGAACCAGCCGGGTGAGCAAAATACCCTCAAGTATTTCGTGAACACCACGTTCAACTACCCGACCATGGCTGAAGCCTATCGCGTAGCGGCCTACGACGGCCTCAACCGGCTTTTTTGAGCGGCTCCGGCCGGTGGCCTGAGCCGGCCGGGGAGACCGATTTCAGTAATTCTCGAGGGTGGCAGTGGCCAAACCGGGAAAGTCTGTAATCAGGCTATCTACGCCGAAGTCGGCGAGCCTGCGCATCAGCGCAGGTTCGTTGACCGTCCACACGGACACGTGCAAGCCCTGGCGCTGGGCTTTTTCCAGACGCTCAGGGGTGCACAACGTCCAGTTCAACGCCAGAATCTCACAGCCGTAGTTTTGCGCGACCTTCAGCGGGTCGAGCCAGGCGTATTCGGCAACCAGGCCGCGTGACAGGTCCGGGGTGAGTTCAACCGCCGCTTTCAGCACTTCCCGCGAACTTGAAGTCACGGTGACTTTGTCCATCAAGCCATGGCGCACGGCCATCTCGCGAATCGCCAGCACGGTGGTTGCGGCGCGGGTGCGCGAAGCGCTTTTGACTTCCAGTTGCCAGTGATCGAAGTCGCACTGTTCGAACAGCTCTTCCAGGCGAGGGATCGGGCAGGGTTTGACCCATCCCGGGCCGCCTTTGCGTGCGTCCATCTTCACCAGGTCCGCCGCCGAGTACTCGACGACTTTGCCGCGCCGGTCGGCGGTGCGCTTGAGGGTTGGGTCGTGGATGACCATCAGCTCGCCGTCCATGGACAGGTGCAGGTCCAGTTCGCAACGGCGCACGCCGTGCTTGAGGCACTCCTGAAAGCTGGTCAGGGTATTTTCCGGTGCTTCGCCTTTGGCACCGCGATGGCCGTAAATCAGGGTCACAGTTGCTCCTATGCGCCAGGGTGTCTGGCGGGGTGAATACGTATTCAGGTGTCTTTGGCGTCGCTTTGTTCCCGCGCCAGGCGTCGTTCCTGGGCTTGTTTCTGCAGAATGTAGCGGGCGAGCAGTTGGCGTTGGGCGTCGGTCATGGACTCGAACTCCGTGCCTACGTCAAAACCATTGCCCTTGGGGTCGCAGTGGGTGACCCGTGCGCGCAGTAGCAGGCCCAGCGCCTGGGGCATCAGCACCAGCTTGACCGCCAGGTGCGCGCCGGTGGCGAGCGGGGTCGGGTGCTGGAAGTCGATGCCGCCTTCGGAAATGATCACCGGCTGCGGCGCGCCGACCTCATCCAGCAGGCCGCGAGCCATGATCTGGCTGAGCAAATCGAGGCGTTTGTTCTGCACTTTGAGGAACGCGGCCAGGCTGCGGTCCTTCTCGCTGATCTGGCGCAACAGGTGCTGGGCTTCGAATTCGCTGAGGTGCAGTTCGCTGAGCAGATTGAACAGCGGCGAATCATCCAGCAACACTTCCTTGCTCGCCGCTTCGGGGGTGGAGAGGCTTTTGATTTGAAGTGCGATCATGTCGTCGATACGGTAGTATTCGCGGCGTTCTTCTTCATCTAATGTCGACATGGCGAACCCCAGGTAACGGTGATGGTCAGAGTGTAAAGCTGCTTACCAGACCCCGCCACCGGGACGTCTTCTTTTCCTCCGAACAAGCCCCGACATGTTCAGACCTCTCTTCGTATTTATCGGCACGCGTTATACCCGTGCAAAGCGCCGCAATCATTTTGTGTCGTTCATTTCCTTGACCTCGATGATCGGGCTCGCCTTGGGCGTGGTCGTGATGATCGTGGTGCTGTCGGTGATGAACGGCTTCGATCATGAGATGCGCACCCGCGTGCTGGGCATGGTGCCCCACGCGACCATCGAAGGCGATGCGCCCATCAGCGACTGGCAAAGCCTGGCCGAGAAGGTCAAGCAGAACCCCAAGGTGCTGGCCGTTGCGCCGTTCACCCAGATGCAGGGGCTGCTGACCAATGACGGCAAGGTGCAGAAGATCCTGCTCAATGCCATCGACCCGGCCCAGGAGCGCAAGGTCTCGATCATCGACAAATTCATGCTCTCGGGCAAACTCGATGACCTGGCGCCCGGCGAGTTCGGCATCGTCATCGGCGACAAGGCGGCAGCCAAGCTCGGCGTGGGCCTGGGCGACAAGCTCACCTTCGTCGCCCCGGAAGTCACCGTGACCCCGGCCGGCATGTTCCCGCGCATGAAGCGCTTCACCGTGGTCGGCACCTTCCACGTGGGCGCTGGCGAGATCGACGGTTACCTGGGCCTCACCAATCTCACCGACCTGGCCCGCCTGCACCGCTGGCAGCCGGACCAGGTGCAGGGCCTGCGCCTTAAGTTCAACGACCTGTTCGATGCGCCGCGTGCCTCGTGGGAAATCGCCCAGCATTTGGGTGAGTCCCAGTACTACGCCCGCGACTGGACACGCACCCACGGCAATCTGTACCAGGCCATCCGCATGGAAAAAGCCATGATCGGCCTGCTGCTGTTGCTGATCGTTGCGGTGGCGGCCTTCAACATCATCTCCACGCTGGTGATGGTGGTGAATGACAAGAAGGGCGATATCGCGATTCTGCGCACCCTTGGCGCCACACCAGGGCAGATCATGGCGATCTTCATGGTGCAGGGCACCGTGATCGGCGTGGTCGGCACCTTGATCGGCACCGCCGTCGGCATTCTGGCTGCGCTGAATGTCAGCGCCGCCATCGCCGGCCTCGAAACCCTGATCGGCCACAAGTTTCTCAACGCCGACGTCTACTTCATCGACTACTTGCCGTCCCAGGTTCAAGCCCAGGACGTGTTGATGGTGGGCGGCGCCGCGTTGGTATTGAGTTTCCTTGCCACCCTGTATCCAGCCTGGCGCGCGGCACGTACCCAGCCAGCACAGGCCTTACGTTATGAGTGAATCGGGCATGAGTGAAAAAGCAATCCTGAGCTGCCGCAACCTGGGCAAATCCTACGAGGTAGGCCCTGAGTCGGTGGTGGTGCTGTCAGACCTGCAACTGGAGTTGCACCCGGGCGAGCGCGTGGCGATCGTCGGCAGTTCCGGTTCCGGCAAAAGTACCTTGCTGAACCTGTTGGGCGGCCTTGATACGCCGTCCAAGGGCAGCGTATGGCTGGCGGGTGAAGAACTGTCGGCCCTGGGCGAGAAGGCCCGTGGCCAGTTGCGCAACCGTTCGCTCGGTTTTGTGTACCAGTTCCACCACCTGCTGCCGGAATTCACCGCCCTGGAAAACGTGTGCATGCCGCTGCTGATCGGCAAGACCGCGATCCCGGAAGCCCGCCAGCGTGCCAAGGCGCTGCTGGAGCGCGTCGGCCTGGGCCATCGCCTGGAGCACAAACCGGCTGAACTGTCGGGTGGCGAGCGCCAGCGTGTGGCAATCGCCCGCGCCCTGGTGAACAACCCGGGCTTGGTGATGCTCGACGAGCCTACCGGCAACCTCGACTCCCACACTGCCCAGGGCATCAAGGACTTGATGCTGGAGCTGAGTACCCAGATGCGCACCGCGTTCCTGGTGGTGACCCATGACATGAGCATGGCTCGCCAGATGGACCGTGTATTGCACCTGCAGGAAGGTCATCTGGTCGCCATCTGACCTGTTTCAAGCCCGGTGCCAGGCACCGGGCTTTCTATTTTTCCAACGGTGCCCGCGAATGTTCAGACCGTTATCGATTTTCATCGGCACGCGCTATACCCGCGCCAAGCGCCGCAACCGTTTTGTCTCGTTTATCTCGATGACCTCGATGATCGGTCTCGCCCTGGGCGTGCTGGCGATGATCGTGGTGCTGTCGGTGATGAACGGCTTCCAGCGTGAAATGAGCTCACGCATCCTCGGCATGGTGCCCCACGCCACCATCGTTGGCGTGAACCCCATCGACGACTGGCAGCCGGTGGCTGCTGCCGCCATGAAGAACCCGGAAGTGACCGCTGCCGTGCCGTTCACGCAGATGGACGGCATGTTCTCCTACAAAGGTGCGATGCAACCGATCGAGATCAGCGGCGTCGACCCGGACCAGGAAGGCAAGGTGTCGATCGTGGCCCAACACATCGTGCGAGGCAGCCTGCAAGACCTCAAGGCCGGTGAGTTCGGCGTGGTCATTGGCGACATCACCGCGCGGCGTTTCCGCTTGAACGTGGGCGACAAGCTGACCCTGATCGTGCCGGAAATCAGCACTGCCCCGGGCGGCATCACCCCACGCATGCAGCGTTTGAACGTGGTCGGTATCTTCAAGGTGGGCGCCGAGCTGGACGGCTCCATGGCCCTGATCAACATGGCTGATGCCGCCGAGATCCAGCATTGGCAGCCCAACCAGGTGCAAAGCGTGCGTCTGGCGGTAAAAGATTTGTACGCAGCCCCGAAGGTTTCGGCAGACATTGCCGCCAGCTTGGGCGCGGCCTACAAGCCGGATGACTGGACCCACACCCAGGGCAGCCTGTTCAGCGCGATGAAAATGGAAAAGACCATGATCGGTCTGCTGTTGCTGATGATCGTGGCCGTGGCGGCGTTCAACATCATCGCTACCCTGATCATGGTCGTGAACGACAAGGGCGCGGACATCGCGATCCTGCGCACCATCGGCGCCACGCCCCGGCAGATCATGGCGATCTTCATGGTGCAGGGCACGGTGATCGGCATCGTCGGCACTTTGATCGGCGGCGTGCTGGGCGTGATTGCGGCGTTGAACGTGAGTGAGCTGGTGGGCTGGATGGAGCGGGTGACCGGCCAGCACATCTTCAGTTCGGACGTGTACTTTGTCAGCAACCTGCCTTCGGAGCTGCAGGGTGGGGATGTGGTACTGATCTGCACGGCCGGGTTTGTGTTGAGCTTTCTGGCAACCTTGTACCCGGCGTATCGCGCGGCGAAGATTGAGCCGGCGCATGCGCTGAGATATTCATAAGCCTTTAGACTGCTATCGCCGGCAAGCCGGCTACTACAGTGGATCGCGTTTTACCTGTAGGAGCCGGCTTGCCGGCGATGGCGATTAGGCAGGCAACTCAATAACAAACCGTGTCCACCCCACCCCAGACTCACAAAATATCCTCCCCCCATGGGCCCGCACGATCGATTGGGTGATCGCCAGCCCCAATCCTGCATGCTCACTGCTGCCTTCACGACGCGCCGGGTCCGCTCGGTAGAATCGATCAAACAACCTCGGCAGCAGTTCCGCTGGAATGCCTTTCCCAGTGTTCTCCACCGATAGTCTTACCCCGTCTTCAATGCGCACGCGCACTTCGCCACCGGGCGGGGTAAACCGCAGCGCGTTATCCAGCAAATTCGACAATGCCCGGCGCAACATCCCGCGATCACCCGTGGTGTGGGCCGTGCCCTCGCGCACCAGGCTGACGTGCCCGTCTTCCGCCAGCAGCGCGAAGAACTCCAGCAGCGCATCGACCTCATCCTCCAGCGCCAAGGTTTCGCGCTTGGGCACCAGCAAGCCGTGATCCGCCTTGGCCAGGTACAACATGTCATTGACCAGCTGCGCCATCCATTGCAGCTCTTCGAGGTTGCTGTGCAGCGCCTCACGGTAATCCTCCAGCGGGCGTGGCTGTGTGAGGATGACCTGGGTCTGGGTCAGCAGGTTCGACAACGGCGTGCGCAGTTCATGGGCGATGTCGGCAGAGAACGCCGAGAGGCGCTGGAAGGCATCATCCAGGCGGCCGAGCATGGCGTTGAAGGTTTGGGCCAGTTCGGCCAGTTCCACCGGCATTTGCTGCTGCGGCAGGCGCTGAGTCAGCGAATGGGCCGAGACGCTGGCAGCCACTTCACCCATGCGCCGCAAGGGTCGCAGCCCACTGCGTGCCGCCCAGGCGCCGAGCAGTGCGGTGGCCAGGGCCGAGAGCCCGACGGTGAGCCAGATCAGGTGCTGCATGCGTTGCAGGAAGTGCTGGTGGTGGGTGATGTCGAGCATCAGGGTGAGTTGCGGCGAGTCGGCTTGGCCGACTGTCAACGGTGTGTTGTAGACGCGATAGTCGGTGCCGGCATTTTGCAGGCTGTGCAGGCCGGGCGCCGTCGGCAGGGCGACATCCGGCGCGCCGTCGAACCAGCGTTTCCCGGCCGCTGTGATACGCAGGGCGAGGTCGGGTTGGCGGTTGAGTTCGGTGCGCAATTGCGCTTCTCGCTCGGCGAAAGACGCGGCGGAGTCGACTCCTTGCAGCGTGCTGCGCAGCGCCACCAGCTTGCTGTCGAGCAGTTGTTGATCCAGCTCGATAAAGTGCGCCTCGCTGGCATGGTTGAACAACACGCCTGCCAACAACGACACCACGGCGGTGCAGCCAGCAAACAGCAGTGCCAGGCGGCTGGCCAGGGACAGGCGCTTGATCAATTGAGGCGCTCCTCCAGCACGTAGCCCATGCCGCGCACCGTATGGATCAGCTTGTTGGGGTAGTGGTCATCGACTTTCAGGCGCAGGCGGCGGATCGCTACTTCGATGATGTTGGTGTCGCTGTCGAAGTTCATGTCCCACACTTGGGAAGCAATCAGCGATTTGGGCAGCACCTCGCCCTGGCGTCGCAACAGCAGTTCCAGCAGGGAAAATTCCTTGGCGGTGAGGTCGATGCGTTGGCCGTCGCGCTCTACGCGACGGCGGATCAGGTCCAGGCGCAGGTCAGCTAGTTGCAGCGCGGTTTCCTGGGGCGTGCTGCTGCCACGGCGCAACAGGCTGCGCACCCGGGCGAGCAGTTCGGAAAAGGCAAAGGGTTTGACCAGGTAGTCGTCGGCGCCCAGTTCCAGGCCATGGACGCGGTCTTCCACGGCGTCGCGGGCGGTGAGAAACAGCACCGGGATATCCAGGCCGGCACTGCGCACGGCCTGGAGAATTTGCCAGCCGTCGCGGCCGGGCAGCATCACATCGAGGATCAGCAGGTCAAAGTCGCCGGTCAGCGCCAGGTGCTGGCCCGTGATGCCGTCGGCCACCAGTTCGGTGGTAAAGCCAGCCTCGGCCAGGCCCTGGCGCAGGTAATGGCCGGTCTTGGGTTGGTCTTCGACGATCAGCAGTTTCATGGGCAGCTCTTGGCAACGGGTGACGACGAGCTTTATACCGTGGGTGGCAGGGCAGGGGCGCAACCTTACAAAGTTGTAATCTAGCAGTCAGCTGGCTGGCAGCGGCGCAATCTTAGAGTGCTCCCCTGGCCAGTCATACATTTTTGGAGAAGAGCGATGGCGTTGCGTACACCCCTGTTGTTGGCGGGTTGCCTGTTGGCGTTGAGTTTTGATGCGATTGCCGATGCTGCCCACACGTATTCGTTTGGCCAGCCGGCGACGGCCGATAAAGCCACGCGCACTGTGGAAGTGACGCTGCAGGATATTTCCTTTTCGCCCAAGTCCCTCGACGTAAAAGCCGGTGAGACGGTGCGCTTTGTGCTGGTCAACAAAGGCCAGTTGCTTCACGAATTCAACCTGGGCGACGCGGCGATGCATGCCGAGCACCAGAAAGAAATGTTGCAGATGCAGGCCAGCGGCATGCTCACCGCCACCGGCATGGGCAAAATGGACCACAGCGCCATGGGCCACGGTGAGATGGGCGGCATGAAGCATGATGACCCCAACAGCGTGCTGGTGGAGCCCGGTAAAACCGCCGAGCTGACCTGGACCTTTACCAAGGCCACGGGCCTGGAGTTCGCCTGCAACCTCCCGGGGCACTACCAGGCGGGCATGGTGGGCAAGCTCAACGTCGATTGATCCGGCAGCGTTTAGGCGCGGGGGCAAAGGCTGGTAGACTGGCGCGGTTTATTTAGCCAGGTTTCCGCCATGCATCCCGCAGCCGAACATTCGCCGCTGGGCAAGTCCAGTGAATACATCTCCACCTACACCCCGTCGTTGCTGTTTCCGATCCCTCGCGCCGCCAAGTGGGCCGAGCTGGGCCTGAGCGCCGAGACCCTGCCTTACAAAGGCGTGGATTTCTGGAACTGCTTCGAACTGTCCTGGCTGTTGCCGTCGGGCAAGCCGGTGGTGGCCATCGGCGAGTTCAGCATCCCGGCCGACTCGCCGAACATCATCGAGTCCAAGTCCTTCAAGCTGTACCTCAACTCGCTGAACCAGACCGCATTCGCCGACACGGCGAGCCTGGAAGCGACCCTGCGCACCGACCTCAGCGCGGCCGCCGGCAAGCCCGTGACCGTGCGTATTCGCAAACTGGCCGAAATCGAGGCTGAAGGCGTGATGGCCTTGCCGGGCGTGTGCATCGATGATCTGGATATCAACGTCAGCAGCTATGAACATCCGCGCCCGGAACTGCTGCGCTGCGATGATTCGCGTGTTGTCGAAGAGAGCGTGCACAGCCACCTGCTCAAATCCAACTGCCCGGTCACCAGCCAGCCGGATTGGGGGAGTGTGGTGGTGGAGTACCGTGGTTCGGCGTTGGATCACGCCAGCCTGCTCGAGTACATCGTGAGCTTTCGCCAGCACTCGGACTTCCATGAGCAGTGTGTGGAGCGGATCTTCCTCGACCTTCAGCGCCTGCTGAAGCCGGAGAAGTTGACGGTGTATGCGCGGTATGTGCGCCGGGGTGGGTTGGATATCAACCCGTACCGCAGCACTGAGGATGTGGCGTTCCAGAACGTGCGCCTGGCTCGCCAATAAACTTCACCCAAAAACTGACTGTGGGGGCTGGCTTGTGTGGGAGCTGGCTTGCCTGCGATAGCATCAACTCAGCGCAACTGAAAAACCGAGGTGTCTGCATCGCAGGCAAGCCAGCTCCCACACAAGCCAGCCCTCACATTGAGGTCTGCGGTTGAGTTTGAATCGGGATCAGATCCCGATATTGCCCAAGGTGATCATGATATTGCGCAACGTCCCGGAAATGACCGGGTGCTCAGCGTCGAATTCTATGGCGGCTTGGTTCACATCGTCGGAGATGCTCGGCGTTTGAGTCGCCGGCTCAAGTTCAAGCTGCAATTCAAACTTGGCAATTAAGGCTTCCAGCGCTTCACGTTTTTCTTCCGACAGCGGCGGTTCCTGTACCAACTGCCCGCGCAGGATTTCGACCTGTTCTTCGAGTTTTTTGCGATCAGGCATGACGTATTTCCTTTTATCGATAGGCACTGGCATAGACCACGGCACGCCGAGAAAGGTCTACGGGCTGACCTGTAGATTAATCCACTGGCGCCGAGCGTGCATGATCCGTGTCAGGGCTTCTCGCCTTTGAGCTGGCGCAGGCTGATATCGGCCAGGCAGGTGCCCAGTTCGCCAAGGTGATCGATCACCGAGTGAACCCCCAGCCCGTACAGCGCAACCGTGGCCTTGCCGCGCTTGTGCTCGCGTTGTTGCTCGGTGAGTGCCTGCCATTGCTCGGGCGCCAGGCCGCACAAGGAGCCGCAGGACGCCAGGCCGATGGTCCACAAACCGGCATTCAGGCCGGCTTGCAGCAAGCGTGGCTCACCGCTGACCAGGACGCAGCCTTCCAGCCGCTCGATATTCAGCTCCATCAAGGCTTGCCAACAGGCGTTTGGCGCAGGCCAGCGGATAGCTGAGGGGGAAGTGGCTTTAATCCACTTGGGCAGTGTGGCGGCCAGCGGGGTGGTGACCGTGGTGGGTAGCTCGTCCAGCCAGGCACAGGGGATGCCTTGCTCCTTGAGGCTACGCAGGATAGCCAGGGCACCGGGCGTGGCTTGGGAATCGGGGGCGGGGGCGTCGGTGCGCGCCTGGGAACCGAAATCCACCAGGCAGCCACTCAGGCCAAACAGCACGGCAGTCAATGAGGGTGCGCTGGCAACGGCAATTTCGGCGTGAGGCATTTCGAGATCCCTGAAATAGCTGTGACGCTATCGAGATCGGATGACAAGCGGATGACACTTATGAGTAATTGTAGGGATTTTGTGCATTTATCATTAAGACAATTCCTACCGACTGCCTAATTTGACACTTCCGTCATATACTGACGGTCTTATTCAGGGCATAGCGCCCATGACAGACTATTCAAGGAGCCAAAGCTATGCGCTGGAGCCACTACTTCGCTCAGCTATCTGTGTGTGCCACTGTTCTATTGGCCCCGTTTGCCGCCCAGGCCGCGTCGGAAGACGATCCATGGGAAAGCGTCAACCGCCCGATCTTCACCTTCAACGACACCGTTGATACCTACGCGCTCAAGCCATTGGCCCAGGGTTACCAGTTCGTCACCCCGCAGTTCGTGCAGACAGGCATTCATAACTTCTTCCGCAACATCGGCGATGTCGGCAACTTTGCCAACGACGTGTTGCAGCTCAAGCCCCACGCAGCGGGCGTCGACACGGCTCGTTTGCTGGTGAACACCACCTTTGGCGTGCTGGGCTTTATTGATGTGGGCACCAAAATGGGCCTGCACCGCAACGACGAAGACTTCGGCCAAACCCTCGGCTACTGGGGCGTCGGCAGCGGTCCTTACGTGATGCTGCCACTGCTGGGCCCAAGTACCCTGCGTGACGCACCGTCCAAATACGTCGACAGCTATACCCAGCCGTACCGTTACATGAACGACATCGGTTGGCGTAACAGCACCTTCGGCCTGAACATTGTCGATACCCGTGCCAGCCTGCTCGACAGCGAGAAGTTGATCACCGGCGACAAGTACACCTTCATCCGTAACGCTTACCTGCAGAACCGTGAGTTCAAGGTCAAGGACGGCAAGGTGGTCGACGACTTTTAAGTCGTGATGTTTTGAAATGAAAAAGGCGACCCCAGTGGTCGCCTTTTTTTGTGTGCGGCTTTTTAGTGCATCTTCAGGATCTTGAGGCCCAGGTGCTGGTCTTCACCGCTCGCCTTGGCCCACACCACTTCGGTATCGGCCTCCAGGCCCCTGAGAGCGGCGTGCTCCGAGTCGATGCGTACGGTGAGCCTGTCACCCACCTGAAACTGGCGAGGGGCCTGCACCTGCATGCCAGAGCTGGAAAGGTCCACGCAAACCCCGGCAATCTCCTGCCCGGCGTGGATCAGCGACACATCGGCATCCACTCGCATGCGGATGAAATCGCGTTTTTCGGCGTAGTCGCGCTCGTGTTCGCTCACAGGTTCCATCCTTACTTTGTGTTGTGGTTGTTGCTGTTCTTATAACTCCGGGTGATTTGCGGTGTAAAGACGCTCGGCGACCATCGGCATGAGCTTGAAACCCCTGGCGGATGGGAGTACCGTCTGCGCCTTAGAAGGGCACCTCTGCTTTACTGTTGTGCGTAGGCCAAAAGCCCGTGCTTTGTAGGACAGAGTGGCTAGAAAGCGAATCCAGTACGTGAGCCCGGCCATTGTCGAGCCACCTACGCCAACCTAATTCTGGCGCCGTTTGCCCACATGCAAAAAACCAGTGCCACGCTGCTGATAATCGATGACGACGAAGTAGTGCGCGCGAGCCTCGCGGCCTATTTGGAAGACAGTGGCTTCAGCGTCCTGCAGGCCGGCAACGGCCAACAGGGTCTCCAGGTGTTCGAGCGCGACAAGCCCGACCTTGTGATCTGCGACCTGCGCATGCCTCAGATGGGCGGCCTCGAGCTGATTCGCCAGGTGACCGACCTTGCCCCACAGACGCCCGTGATCGTTGTGTCCGGTGCCGGGGTGATGAACGATGCCGTCGAGGCCCTGCGCCTGGGCGCCGCCGATTACCTGATCAAGCCCCTCGAAGACCTGGCTGTGCTGGAACACTCGGTGCGTCGTGCGCTGGACCGTGCACGCCTGCTGCTGGAAAACCAGCGTTACCGCGAAAAGCTCGAAACCGCTAACCGCGAACTCGAAGCCAGTCTGAACCTGCTCCAGGAAGACCAGAATGCCGGTCGCCAGGTGCAGATGAACATGCTGCCGATCAGCCCCTGGACCATCGATGACTTCCAGTTTGCGCACCAGATCATCCCGTCGTTGTACCTGTCGGGTGATTTTGTCGACTACTTCCGCGTCGATGAGCGGCGTGTCGCGTTCTACCTGGCCGACGTGTCCGGCCACGGAGCTTCCTCTGCTTTTGTAACCGTGTTGTTGAAGTTCATGACCACACGGCTGTTGTTCGAATCCAAGCGCAATGGCACCTTGCCGGAGTTCACCCCCTCCGAGGTGCTGGGCCACATCAACCGAGGCCTGATCAGCTGCAAGCTGGGCAAGCACGTGACGATGGTCGGCGGCGTGATCGATGAAGAAACCGGTCTTTTGACCTACAGTATTGGCGGTCACCTGCCGATGCCTGTTTTATACACTCCTGACAGTGTGCGTTACCTGGACGGGCGTGGTCTGCCGGTGGGCTTGTTCAATGAAGCCACCTACGAAGACCACATCCTGGAGCTGCCGCCGACCTTCAGCCTTACGCTGATGTCCGACGGCATCCTGGACCTGCTTCCAGAGCCTACACTCAAGGAGAAAGAAGCCGCCTTGCCCCAAAAGGTCAAGTCGGCGGGCGGCAGCCTGGATGGCCTGCGGCAAGTGTTTGGATTGGCCACGCTAGGGGAGATGCCGGATGATATCGCCCTATTGGTGTTGAGCAGGAATCTTTGATGAGTACCGGAAGAATCCAATTCGCCGAGCAAGACGGGACCTTTGTCCTGAAGTTTGTCGGTGAAGTGCGCCTGACCTTGTGTTCGGCGCTGGATGCGACGATTGAGCGGATCTTCACAGCGCTGAATTTCTCGGCGATCGTGATCGATCTGACCGAAACCCGCAGCATCGATAGCACCACCCTTGGGCTGTTGGCCAAGTTGTCCATTCTGTCTCGGCAGAAGGTCGGCCTGTTGCCTACGGTCGTCACCACCCACGAAGACATCACCCGTCTGCTGCAGTCCATGGGCTTCGACCAGGTGTTCAACATTGTTGATCGCCCGATCCCTTGCCCGGAATGCCTGACCGACCTGCCATCCCAGGACCAGTCCGAGGAAGTGGTGCGGGTCAAGGTGCTGGAAGCGCACAAGATCCTGATGGGGCTCAACGAGTCCAACCGCGAAGCCTTCCACGACCTCGTCAACGCCCTCGAGCGCCATTAATCTCGACTTGAAACACATTCTAAATGTGGGAGCTGGCTTGCCTGCGATAGCGGTATGCCAGCCACCTATTCATTACTGACCCAACGCTATCGCAGGCAAGCCAGCTCCCACAGGTTGAACTGAGGTCGGCTTGAGAGCGGCGAAATGCACAAAAAAGGGCGGCACCCGCAAAGGTGCCGCCCTTTTTGCAACCGCCGCCTTTTACAACTTGGCAGTCAGCAATGCCTCTAGCTTCTCCTGGTCCCGAGCAAACTGACGAATCCCCTCCGCCAGCTTCTCAGTCGCCATCGCGTCCTCATTGGACTCCCAACGGAACTGCGCTTCAGTCAAATGCACCCGCGCTTCACCGGCATGGCCTGGCGACAGCTTGCGCTCCAGCTTGCCGGTATCCGCCGCAAGCTTCTCCAGCAGGTCCGGGCTGATGGTCAGGCGGTCACACCCGGCCAGCTCTTCGATCTGGCTAAGGTTACGGAAGCTCGCGCCCATCACCACGGTCTTGTAGCCATTGGCCTTGTAGTAGTTGTAGATGCGCGTCACCGACTGCACGCCCGGATCATCCGCGCCGGTGTAGTCGTTACCGTTGGCCTTCTTGTACCAGTCGTAGATACGGCCCACGAACGGCGAAATCAGGAACACGCCTGCTTCAGCACACGCCACGGCCTGGGCGAAGGAGAACAGCAGGGTCAGGTTGGTCTGGATGCCTTCTTTTTCCAGCTTCTCCGCCGCGCGGATGCCTTCCCAGGTGGACGCGATCTTGATCAGTACGCGGTCACGGCCAACGCCAGCCTTTTCATACAGGTCGATCAGACGGTGCGCACGCTTGAGAATGGCCGCTTCGTCGAACGACAGGCGGGCGTCCACTTCAGTGGAAATGCGGCCCGGTACTACCTTCAGGATCTCCTGACCCACAGCTACCGCAAAACGGTCGCTGGCCAGGCCCACGTCACCGTTGCAGTCCTTTACAGCCTCATCCAGCAACGGCGCATACGCCGAAATCGACGCGGCCTTGAGCAGCAGGGAAGGGTTGGTGGTGGCGTCTTGCGGCTTGAGTTTGGCGAGGGTGGAAAAGTCGCCGGTATCGGCTACGACAGTCGTGAATTGCTTGAGTTGTTCCAGCTTGGAAGTCATGGGCGTGCTCTGTCCTATGGGTCTGATGACATTACCCGAGCGCCGACAGGCGCTCAAGGGCGCAAATGCGTTCGATCGTTTGCGAGGGCAACATCCTGAAAACAGCCGTTTGAAACACCGGCCTACCTGCTCAATAGGAGGCTAAAACCTCCAGCAGGTTCAACCCAACTGCCCTCCAGACAACCCGCCCCCCCTGTAGGAGCTGGCTTGCCGGCGATAGCGCCTTCACGATCACCGCAAACCTGGTGTCACGCGGACTGACTTACGACAACCTCAACTTCCGCTTGGCAACCAGCAAGGCACTGATACTAAGCGCCGCCGCCAGGATCAAGTAAAAGCTCGGCGCCAACTGCGACCCCGTCAACGCGATCAGCCCCGTGGCAATCACCGGCGCAAATCCACCAAAGATCGTCACTGACAGGTTGTAGCTCAACGACATGCCCGTCACCCGGGTACGGATCGGGAACACATCGGCCATGAGTGAGGCCAGCGGTGCAAAGTACACGGCCTTGATCAGCGCCATCATCGAGACAACCAGCAATAACGACGTTGCACTCGGCACTTTGTTCAGCCAGACGAAGGCCGGAAAAATACTCAGGATGTAGATGATCGAGGCCCACAGCATGATCTTGATACGGCTGACGAACCCGGCGATGAACCCGACAATGGGTGTCACCAGGGTCAGGATCAGACCGCCGGTCAGCGTCGCCAGAAAGCCCGACGACTGTGGAATATTCAACGTGGTTGAGGCATAGGACGGCATGTACTTCATCATGAAATTGGACGCCGTCGACACGATCAGCACGCCCATCGCGACCAGCAGCAAGGTCTTCTGTGAAAAAAATACCTCCCTTAAAGGCTGCGAACCCGGCTCGCTCTCCTTGAAGTCAGGCGACTCATCCACCGTACGGCGGATATAAAGCCCTACCGGGCCCAGAATCAGACCAAAGAAAAACGGCACCCGCCAACCCCATTCAAGCATCTGATGATCATCCAGGCTGGTCGTCAGGAAGTAGCCGAACAACGAGGCGATCACCACGCCGAAGCCTTGACTGGCAAATTGCAGGCTCGCGACAAAGTTACGAGTCTTTTGCGGCGCGTGTTCCATCATGAACGCGGTTGAGCTGCCAAACTCACCACCGGCGGAGAACCCTTGCAGCAGGCGCGCGAACAGAATGCCTAGGGGGGCGATGACCCCGATAGCGGCATAGCTGGGCATCACCGCGATCATCGCCGTGCCGATCAACATTAGTAGGATGGACAGGCTCAAGGCTTTCTTGCGGCCTCGCCGGTCGGCATAGGAGCCCAGTACCGCAGCACCTAACGGGCGAATCAGGAACGAAATGCCGAACGTCGCGAACGCCAGAAACAGCGACACTGCCGGGTCTGCTGCAGGGAAAAATACCTTGCTGATGGTTAACGCAAAGTAGGCGTAGACCGACAAGTCAAACCATTCAAGGGTGTTGCCGATCAAGGCGGCACCGACGGGTTTCCATAAGGGCTGGGCCCGTTCGATGGCCGGTGTGGCGGATGTGGACGACAACGCTGTCATGTTCGACGCTCCTGGTTTTTTGTAAGTGTGTGAGCGGCAGAGATAAAGGTTGGATCAGGGCCCTGTTTTTCAGATGCAGGCTTGCGCCCTATCGCCCAGTTCCCAGAACAGTGCGGTCATGATTTGCAGGCCCTCCAGCACCACCGAACCCAGCAGGTGTTCATCCGGCGCATGTTGCGAGCAGCCGGGGTAGGAATGTGGAATCCACAAGGTCGGCAACCCCAATACATCAGCGAAAATGTCATTGGGCAGCGTGCCGGCAAGGTTAGGCAGTACGGCGATCGGCCGGGGTGTGGTGTCGCTGATGACCTTTTTGGCGAAGCGCACCCATGGATTGTCAGGGTCTAACCGAGTGCTGGGCGTGCAGCGATCAACAATGATGCTGACGCCGTGAAAGCCCTCAGCATCCAAGTGCTGGCGTAGCAGGTGCTCCAGGTTCTTCCAGTCAGTGCCGACCACAAAGCGCAATTGGCAATGCGCAATCGCCGACGGTGGAATGGCATTCACCGGCTTGGCCGGATTGCCCGCCGTGAACGCGAGAACTTCCAGGGTATTCCAGGCAAAGAGCCGTTCACCCAAGGTGAGGCCAGGCTCACCCCAGTCAACATCCAGGGGGCGGCCGAGGGAATGTTGATCAATGCCCAAGTCGTGGATGGCTTCGCGCACTGCGTCGGGTATGGAGGAGGGTACGAGCCCCCGGCACAGAATACGGCCGTGCTGATCCACCAGGCTGGCCAGTGCGTTGGCCAGCACAACGGCCGGGTTGGACATCACGCCGCCCCAGTTGCCAGAGTGCAAGCCCTTGTCGCGTGCCTGCACCTCAAGGGAAAACAGCGCCGAGCCGCGAGAACCGAGAAAAATCGTCGGGCGCTTGTCACTCAAGCGCGGGCCGTCCGAGGCGATGAACACATCGGCTTGCAGTAATTGGCGATGCTCCGTGCAGACCTCGCGCAATCCGGGCGAGCCACATTCTTCGCCAGTCTCGAACAGCACCTTGACGTTAAACCCCAGCCGCCCCTCGCGGGCGTTGATCACCGCCTCCAGCGCCGTCAGGTTGATGCTGTGCTGGCCTTTGTTATCGGCGGTGCCGCGGCCATACCAACGATCGCCTTCCACGGTCAGCGCCCACGGGTTAAGGCCTTCACGCCATTGCTCGGCATAACCTAGTACGACATCGCCATGCCCATAGGTCAGCACGGTTGGCAAGTCCGCGCCTTCATGACGCGAAGCAAACAGCAGTGGGCCCGCGCCCTTCGGGTTCTCAAGGGCCTGGCATTCAAACCCCATTCGCTCCAGCGCCGGTTGTACTTCCTCTTGCAGGTACCGCGTCAATTCCGGCGCTTGGCCGGGGGCCTGACTTTCACTACGAATAGCGACCCGGCGACGCAAGTCGGCTTCGAAATAGCCGTCAGTGAAGGCGTGGCGAACACTGTCGAGTGCGTGTTGCTTGGACATGAGCGTTCCGACAAAGGCTGAGTGATTCAGGCCAATATAGAAGTCGCCCATCGAACTGTATATTGCTGTTTTTTGAAGACTGGCATCTAATTAATAGATGCCTTTATGCGCGGGAAACCCATGGATTATCGTTATTTTCTGGCCGTGTTTGATTCAGGTTCGCTGGCCGCCGCCGGTGAGCGCCTGCATATCGCCCCCAGCGCGGTCAGCCGCCAGATCGCCCTGCTGGAGGAGAGTATCGGTGTGCCCTTGTTCGAGCGTCGGCCACGGGGCATGGAACCGACGGCGGCGGGCAGCGCGCTGGCCCACCACGCAAGGCGCGCTTCGCTGGAGGAGCAGGCCCTGCTGTCGGAGCTGCGCGGCGGTGATTACCCCGGCGCACGCGTCATTCGCCTGGTCTCGACAGAAGGCCTGTCGCGTTATTTTCTGCCGAACGTGCTGATCCAGCATTACACCCAGCACCCGGATTTCCAGTACGTGTTGGAGGTGATGTCACCGTTCGAATGCGCAGAGAAAGTGAAGCGCGGCGATGCCGACGTCGGGTTGACGTTCAGCACTGAACCGACCGATGGTGTCGAGATCCTCTATTCCGGCCGCTCGGCGATACGCGCGATCATGCGCGCCGGCCATCCACTGGCGACGCACAAGCAATTACCCCTGACCGCACTCGCGCCGTTCCCCTTGGCACTCACCCCCAAAGGCACGACCCAGCGGCAGCTGTTCGACCTGGTCTGCGAAGTGGAAGGGCTGGCCTTCAACCACGTGATGACCTGCAATTACTCTGGGGCCATCCACGAGTTTGTGCGCCACACCGACACCGTCGCGTTGGGCGGCGCAATCAGCCAACGGGTGAATGGCAGCGATGAGCTGGTGTCGATCCCGCTGACAAACCTCCGGTTTGCCGACCGCTCCGTTCAAGTCCTGACCATGCCCAAACGCACACTGCCACCTTCGTTGCAGCGGTTTATCGAGACCTTGATTGACTGCCTTAAGACCGTCGGTTGAGAGCGGTTACCGTCCTTCCAGCAACGCCCCGGCCTGATCCAGCAGCGCCAGCGGATCACTCGCCTTATGAATATCCACCGACAACAACTGCCTGAACTTACGCGCTCCCGGAAACCCAGTCCCCAATCCCAAAATATGCCGAGTGACATGGTGCATCGAGCCACCGCTCGCCAAATGCTCGGCAATATAAGGCCGCAACTGCACCAATGCCTCGGCCCGGCTGATCACCGGCGCCGCACTGCCAAACAACTGCTGATCCACCTCCGCCAGCAAATACGGATTGTGATAAGCCTCGCGGCCCAACATCACCCCATCAAACGTCTGCAAATGCTCATGGCACTGCTCCAACGTCTTGATCCCACCGTTGAGGATGAACTCCAGCGCCGGGAAATCCCGCTTCAACTGCGCCGCCACGTCATAGCGCAACGGCGGAATGTCGCGGTTCTCCTTCGGCGACAACCCCTCCAGGATCGCAATCCGCGCATGCACCGTAAAACTGGTGCACCCGGCATCCTTCACCGTCCCGACGAAATCACACAACTCGGCATAACTGTCCCGCCCATTGATCCCGATACGGTGCTTCACCGTCACCGGAATCGACACCGCATCACGCATCGCCTTCACACAATCGGCCACCAGGGCAGGGTGCGCCATCAGGATCGCGCCGATCATGTTGTTCTGCACCCGGTCGCTCGGGCAGCCGACGTTCAGGTTCACTTCGTCGTAACCGGCGACCTCAGCCATGCGAGCGCAGGCGGCCAGATCAGCGGGGACGCTGCCGCCTAACTGAAGTGCAAGCGGGTGCTCGGCTTCGTTGTGACGCAGGAAGCGATCGTGGTCGCCGTGGAGGATGGCGCCGGTGGTGACCATCTCGGTGTAGAGCAGGGCGTGCTTGGAGAGCAGGCGCAGGAAGTAGCGGCAGTGGCGGTCCGTCCAATCCATCATGGGGGCAACGCTGAAGCGGCGTGACGGCTCTGAGCGGGAAGGGCTAGTGTTTACTGGAGATGCGGCTTTTTCGGAATTCATTAGTACTGATCTTTTATACAGCGGTTTTTACCCGTTTTCCCTTGTTTTCTAAAGTCGGTTGCTACCTTGTAGCGATCGAATTCGGCAATGTAGCAACTGGAAATGGGCACGATCACAGCACGTAAGCGCAAGGACAACTCGACAGCCTACACGGCGCAGATACGGATCAATCGGGATGGCAAGACAGTTTATCAGGAAAGCCAAACCTTCGACCGTAAGCAGGTCGCCCAGGCCTGGATCAAGCGACGGGAGACCGAGCTGGCCCAGCCAAGTGCAATTGAGCGGGCGAAACGGAACGGAGTAACGATCAAGAAGATGATCGAGCAGTACCTGGATGAGTACGAGAAAATCCGGCCGCTGGGGAAGACCAAGAGCGCGATCGACGAAACTTGGCTACAGGTACGAATAGGGGAACAGGGGTAAGCGTTTCAATAGATCCCTTTGTCCCGCCAACGGCATCGGCCATTGAAGTTTTCATTAGTACGCAATCGCCGCCTGGCGGAACGGTGCGGGAGGGACGAGCGGGAAGTCTCCTGGTTGGTCCGGTCTTGAGTATCACCAACGAAGTAAACCAGAGTGTAAGCGTCGTTATAACGCTGGACAGCGTTGGCCGGAGCTTGAATTTTGCTTGTAATAGTGACGCAGGCGTACTTGGCTGAGAGAGGATGAAGGACAGCTTATGAGCTATGCAATTTGTGTTGATCGGCCAGCATTCGTGCCGTGGGTAGCCCCGACGAGGTTGGGCCTGGCGAATATTGGAGCCAGTACCCGCTCGATAGTGTCCCGTCGTTGCCAGGGGCCGAAGAGTTCGCAGCACAAGAGCGTGCATGGCGAGACAGTGCGCTGTCATCGGTCATGTGGCTGCGCGAGCGTCATCGTGATCAATTGGAGATTGCAATAGAAGCCAGTCTCAACGGTGAGCCGTTCACGGGGCTGTTGCTCTACATGCAGGTACTGCGCGACTGGCCGCAATCACCGGACTTTCCGGCGACTGATCATTGCCCGATCGCCCCGGCCTGGATTGCCGATCAATCCCAATAACGCCCCACATTGATGGGGCGTCTTCATTTCCGTTACGCGTAACAGGAACATCCCACGGCCTCGCTTATGCGGGGCGTTTTCGTTTCTGGAGATTGCCCTATGAGTTTCTTTCACGGTGTGACCGTCACCAACGTGGACACCGGTGCGCGCGTTATCTCGCTGCCGTCGTCGTCGATTATTGGTCTGTGAGCCACCTTCGCCCCAGGCCAACGGTGACGGCCAAGCCTAACCCGTTGCTGATGATCACCCACGGAAGCGAAGCGGTGGCAGCTTGGGGCGGAGACGCGACGATCACTAAATCCATCAAGGCGACCTACATGCGCTCCAAGGCGGTGATCGTGGCGTGCGGCGTCGAGACGCTGGCCATCCCCGCTTTGCATACCTCGGCCATCATCGGTGGCGAACTGGCCGATGTCCAGCGTACCGGTCTATAGGCGCTGTTGGACGGTAAGAGCCGCTTTAATGCCCAACCCCGTTTGCTGATTGCGTCAGGGCATAGCGCGACACAAGCCGTGGCTACTTCAATGGACGCGCTCGCCGACACGCTGCGCGGTCTGGCCATCGTCGAGGGTCCAAACATTACCGACGAGGCGGTCATTCTCTGCGCCAAAAGCTTCGTCAGCAAGCGTGTGTTTCTAGTCGAATTGCGTAATGAGTGCCAAAAGCTCGGCCAGGCTGCAAAGCTGATCGCAGCAGTGGCCTTAGGGCAGTAATCGCCTGCTATCCATATGATTTTCAAGATAAAAATGCTTGGCCCAAGGAGCGTAGCGAGAGGAGGTCAGATTTTTTATGTACAATGCTCGATACAGGGAATTTTGGATCCGTTACATATGGACGCAACAAAAGCATTTAACTTATTTCATCTGGCTTTTCGAGCCGCCAGCGATCCTGATACGACCAAGGGTGACTTGAGAGAGCTTTCGTTATCTAGTGATGAGGTGGTTCGAGGGGCTGTGGTAATGAATAAATCCACCCCTTCTGACGTTATATCTCGAATGCGCAAAGACGAAAGCTTTCATGTTCAGGAATGTATTTTAGCCAGGGAAGCCCTATAAATTATGCGTACCATTTGTATTGCAGGAAAAAATAATATAGCGGTAGAAGGATTGCGCTATTTTGTAGAGAATCATCCAGATCTAAATGTCGTATTCATACCAAATGAAACCGACAATGGAGTTGACGGCTGGCAGCTATCTTTTAGAAAATATGCCTTGTCGGAAAATGTTCAGCAGGTGAATCTTTGTGATCTGTACGATGTCGAAGATTTGCTATTTATTTCGCTTGAATTTGCAGAAATAATTAAGCCTGAAAAATTCAGGTCATCTGAACTTTACAATATGCACTTTTCGCTTCTCCCTAAATACAAAGGCATGTACACCTCTGCGCTGCCACTTCTGCACGGTGAGAGAGAGTCAGGTGTGACGCTGCATAAAATTGATGCGGGCATCGATACGGGTAACATTATCAGTCAGCTCAGTTTTGAAATTGGGTTCTCAGATAATGCCAGAGACCTGTATTTTAAATACCTGTCTGCGGCTAAAGAACTGTTTCTCGATAATATTGGCTCGGTGCTAAGTGGCGATTTTGTATCCTATAAGCAGCCAAGTTTCGGAGCCTCCTATTACTCTAAGTCCGCGATTAACTACTCAGCGCTTTCGATTGACTTCAGAAAGTGCGCGTTTGAAGTTGCCAATCAGTTCAGGGCTTTTGCTTTTAGGGAATACCAAATGCCACGCTTTGGCTCGTGGCAGATTGACGGAACTTTAATCCTGGACACTAAAAGCAATCTCAAGCCAGGGTCGGTAGTCGGCGAGACTGGCACCGGGATTGTTGTTTCGACGATCGATTACGACTTGTTGCTGATTAAAGACTATTACCCCGCACTGTGGCAGGCCTCAGAGCATGGAGACGTTGCAGGGATCAAGAGCGCCCTTGAGTTTGTTGATGACGTGGACCGTAGGAATGCAAAGGGGTGGAGTGCGCTGATCATCGCCGCGTATTCAGGCAATTCTGAAGCTGTCGAACTGCTTTTGGACAATGGTGCAAGTGTATCTGTCACCGGATATAACGGCACCACCCCTTTGATGTATGCATTCAGCAGCTACGAGCGCTCAAATGATAGCCGTGCGTTTTATGCCATCCTTGAGCGTGGAGCCGACCCGTCAGCGCCGGATAGCAAGGGCAAGACCATAAAGGACTATATGGTTGAGCGTGGCTGTATTGACCTGATTAGTTACGTCTAGACTGGCAGGATAAACTCAGGTCCATTATTCCGCACGTAGCCCACAGCAGTGTCGAGGCCTCGGCTGGTTCGCCCTGGTGCAGCATCATCTGCTCTGGGCGCCCCTTGGGCGTGACCGGGGCCAGCCATTTACGGGCCAGCCCTATGGGGCGACGATCGTGGATGTCCACCATACCGAAGGCGTCATCGGCATGGTTCGAGTGGCCCGTCGAGCTCAACTTGCCCCGGCGCATATTCAACGAATTATCGCCATCACCGATGCCGGCGACCGAGGAATGATTACCTGGCGAGCATGCCAAGTTTACGTCGAAGACGTCGTGCGATGACTTCTCCCTGACTCAATTCAATCAACATTGCAAAGGAGTGCGAATGAACAGCTCTATCATCCGCTGGATGGGCGGTAAACGCCGCCTGGCCGACCGCCTTATCCCGCTCTTCCCGCTCCGCGAGTGCTACTTCGAGGTATTCGCATGCGGCGCCGCGCTCTACTCATGCGTCCTCGGGTGGCGCCGGTTGATGTTCTCAACGACATCAACTGCAACCTGGTGACGCTGTACCGCGTCGACGAGCCAAGCCCGCACCGGCAAGCCGTATGGAGCCGCGAAGATTTAAGAAGTGGCTGCCGGGACGGCATCGGTTGAGGTGGAGCGAGTCTTGCGCATGTAAAATAGCAAGGTAACATCTCGATTTATTGCTTTGGCTGCATCAGGTTGATCAACCTACCGTCTGCGCTAGAGGCGAGCAAGCAATTACAGTATGATGCATATTTTTTCGGCCTAGGCGATATAATTAGAATGTTCGCTTCAACTAAGTTGGCCATTTATTATGCTATTTTCGCAATAATTGCGACTCTAGCAAACATAGGCGCTCAGGATCTGGTAACCCGCGCCTACAGCGGCGCCTTCGATATTATGTTCTCTGTAGTTGTGGGTACGGGGGTCGGGCTTGTTGTCAAGTACATCTTAGACAAGCGTTACATATTCCGCTTCCGGGCGAGCAGCGTCGCCCACGACACCAAGACCTTCGCTCTCTACACTATCATGGGGCTGGCAACGACCGTGGCCTTCTGGGGATTCGAGTTTGGCTTCCATCATTTATTCGGGACCAAGGAAATGCGGTATATGGGCGGCGTTCTTGGGCTTGCTATCGGATACCTTATCAAGTACCACCTTGACAAGCGTTACGTTTTTCGTTCGGAGGCTGTATGAGGCTGTTTACTACCTGATGGATTTGGAACGCCGATCCGTATCGCGCCCTCAGTTTTAATTATCCGTCTAAGGCCAAAGCTCTCGTTTGCACTGAAAAGCATGGCATTACTTTGTAATCCGCAATAAGAGCCTCAGAAAAAAACTGCAACCAGAAACTCAGTTTTTTTGAAGCGCTTCCCCTTTATTAAGTATGATCTCAAGTTGATCTCATTACTGCGTAATTAAAACACAGGAGTAACTATGTTGTTTGCAATGGAAATGAGAAGCGTAATAAGAAGTCGAGCATGTCAGTCTGTATTGTTAGCTCTGATAGCGATTTCTATAACGTTGATTTTAGGAAAGCCTCCAAGCTTATTTGTGGTTGGTTCAGACAAAGATCAAAGCAAGATTGAAAGAGTGGTAAATGCTCCACTTCATTTAGATGACGATGTCATGATATCGCTTAGATCTGGTTATATGATTCGAGAGACTGGTATTCCCTCATTTAATAGAAGTGATAAGGCGCAGCCGTCGACATCATACATCGCACCCTATGTATATGCAGCGTTAAGCGGTTTTTTTAGCGGGAATGTAGCAACATTATTGTATGCTGTTCTTGGCTTGATGGCCGTTTTTTTTACATTTTTAATTATACTGAAAAACTCTTCAAGTTTGATTAATGCTGGGCTAATGGTATTTCTTTTGGCGCTCAGTAAAACCAATCTTGAGTTTGCATTAAATGGCTGGGATCATTTATTTCAAGCTTTGTTTTTGTGTTTTGCGGTTGTTGTTGCCTTAAAGAATCAGCAGACTGCTCTGTCCTTGTTAATACTTTCTGTTGTTTTATCTATGGGGGCTCTATACAGGCCTGATGGGTTGTTGATCGCTCTTGGTATTATTTTGGCAGCAATGCCGGTTTGTGAGAATAACAAAATCAATGTCAATAAAGCGCTGCTATTGATAGTTCCTTTTGTTCTTGTTGTTGGGGTGGTCGTTTATCTAAACTATAAATACTTTGGCTACGTCACGCCAACAACTGCCAGACTAAAGCTTGGCGCAAGTCCCGGCCTGCTTTATTCGTTTAAATATTTTTTGGTGAATGGGTTTTTAAGTTTTTCTTCGATAACATTTATATTTGTGGTTTCAGCTTTTTTTGTATTGATGCGCAAGGTGATTTCCTTTGATTATAGAGTGTATGCGATAATATCATCTGTGGCTCTAACCTTGCTTATTACATTTTTCAATAGTGATGTTTTTCCAGGCGCTAGGCTTTATTGGGTGTCGGCAACGGTTTTGGCAACATTGTTTGCATTGTTAAGTCCGAGAGTGTTTCGTTTTGATTTAAAGGGGATAGTTGTTTTAAATGCAGATACTCCGAATCAGAAGCATATCAAATATCTGCTTGGTTTGATTTTTACCTTGTTTTTCGTTTTGACGTTAGTGAAGGGTTCTGTAAACGCTATTTATGATAATGTTGAAAAAGGTACCATTACCTCTAAGAATTCTTATGATAGTTACACTGGTCAGCAATACTTGATCACGAAATGGATTAAGGCGAATCTATCTCCTTCGGACGGCGCAATTGGTTTTTACTGGCTTGGTCTTGCGTATCACCTTCCTGAATTTGAAGCTGCTGATTTTTTAGGTAAGGCTGATGAAGTAATCGCACAATCTCCAGTTAGATGGGGACCTCCGGGCCATAATAAGTGGAATGAAGAAGTCACTTTGAAAAAATGGAATCCACAAGTGATTATTCCACCAGGTAATACAGATCCAACGAGGGATGGAATGACTGAGTACGCACAAAAAGCTATGAGTGATCGCGTTCCGTATGCTTTTGCTCCGAGTTTGATAGTAAATAAATCTGTGAATGAAAATTATCTTTATTGTTATCTTGATAATGGAGATCTTCCATATAAAGATACTTGGGGTTTCTTGGTTAGAAAAGATATTTATCTTAAGCAGCGTGATAAATTAATTTGTAATGGTGTATAGTTTGTTGGCTGCTGAAGAGGCCGGACATATTTCCAGAGCGAGTAGCAGCTAAGATTTAGCTTGTGCGAGCTTACGCGTTTCACACATGAACTGTTGCAGGTTCATGTGTGTTTCGGTGTATAGCCTTTCAGACTTTCCTATCGATACATGATAGGCATTCCTTTCTGCTCCGATTTGTGGGCTTTAAAGGCAAACATGACGTTCTCGTTCAGTTTCACTAAGCCAGGGCTATTGTTGAGCTTTGGGTTGTCGCGGCTGTTTTAACAGGGGCGGCACGACGGAATTCGTCGAAATCTTATAGTGCTCATCATGAGGCTTGCATGCGCCTAGTTTGAGGCCTCTATGCCCAACAGGCCGCTTTCGAAGATTCGATGCCGTCCGCGCTTTAGTCACCCAGGCTTGCTTCGCAGCGGTAGGCGTCATACGGCGACGCTTTTTCGAAAATTTGCTTTGGGTCGAAATTATTTATCTTGGGTTGATACAAACCGATGACGGAGCATGCTCTAAACTATAGATTCCTTGAATATCAGTTTCAACTCAGTGCGAGAGGGCGGGTGGTGAGATGCCAGCTAACGAAGTATTATCATAAATATGCAACGAGTCGAATAAACCTCACCTTCTAAGTAGCGGGTTTTATGTTTGTCGTGACATCTCTAATGAGCAGTTCCACAGTAGCAAGGCTTCGAATTCTTCTACTGCGCCTGCTTGCGGTAACCGTTCAAGTGTGCGGCGCAGCCACGCGTAGGGCTCTTTGCCGTTGACTTTGGCTGTCTCGACCAAACTTTAAAGTTGATCGCTGGCCGTCGCGCCTTTGGGCGTGTCGCTGAACAGCTAGTTCTTGCGCCGTCACCTGAGGGTGCGTTTTCTCCAGCCAGGCGTGTAATTGCGCCAGGACTGGCAGACTGTTTTGCTGTCGACCTTCATGGCGAAGTTCATCGCCGGCTTTTTTTAAATCTCGCTCGGCACCGTACAGTTTGTTGATCCAACTCAAGGCTATATCGGAACGCCCGTTTTTTCTCCTGAATTGCACTTTTTGCGCCCAGACACACTTGCGTCGCACTTGGATCCAGCAGCCTAAACGTTCGAAACCAGCCTGCGCGCCCAAGGCGTATAGCCGGCGTAATCGTCGGTCATCAAATAGCCGCGATAACCTTCGAGTAGGCGCGACGGCACTTCTTGCGCTCGGCCGGTCGAGTAATCAAAGAGAATCACTGGCTGATTCTGCGGTCCACACGGTTTGTACCTTGCGGATGTGTTTTATCACGCGGATCTGCATCGGCATGATTTCTAGCTGCTCGCTGGTTTCTTAAAGCCGTTGCGTTCCCAATACAAAATCTTCACCCGATCGCGGGGTTTGTTGAGAAAGATGAAAGGCACCGGATTGAGTACCGACACTTTGATATCAAACTGCACCAGCGCGGCTAGGCCGTCGATGCATTTTGGATGGTCTACTGGTTTAGGGTAGAGGTACACTTTTTCAACTTTGGTATCGGGACGCATGATGGCCGCTGGCTTTTGAAATAGATCGGTGGCACAGCATCAGGCATCAAATCGCGGTGTTGAATGTGGGGTTCGTGGAGCGGTTATCAAGGTCACGTTCAATCCGCCTTTTGCTTCAAATGCCTCGCCCTCTGATGCGAAGCTTCACGCAGCGGCTCAACGAGCAATTCATCATTACTTGCCCGAATCTGACGATGGCACGCCAGTAGATCAGCCATTCAGAAACCTATTCTCCGTAAGCCCCAACACCGACACCCTCCTAGCCAACGCCTTCGAGAACCTCGCCTCCGCCAACCAAATGGCCGCCACCCTGGCGTTCGACCTAGAAGAACCCCAACGCGCCATCGTCTTGGGCATCCAGCAACTCATCGACTTGGGCTCTCTGCTCGTCGACCGCGCCCAAGAGCAAGTCGCGCCAGCCGCCACGGCCTGACACCCAACCCCGTCGCCTTAGATCCAGGCGGCAACCTGAACCCTCCCTGTCCCCCCGCAAAGTTTCATCATCCCCCACGCCTTCGAGGTCTACGATCCTCTTCAAGAGAGGACCTCCGCGCCTCCTGTCCATAGGGAACTGAAAACATGATCTCGAACCTCGTCAAAGTCGTGATGGTCGCTGGTGCGTTGCTATTGAGTGCTTGTTCGTCGGGGTCGTCGGGCGGTAGCAGTGACCCTTGTTTTTCGGGGGGATGCCAGGCGTTTGGTGACCACAGCCCTAGCAAAGCCGCCAAGATGAGTTTTGGTGGCGGGAGTGGGTTGGGGAGCAGTTTTGGGGAGTATGGGTCGGGGTTGATGCATGACGATTGATAAGGCATAGGGCTGCTTCGCAGCCCAGCGCAGGGCAAGCCCGCTCACTACAGGGGGGCAATTTAGGCTTGGACGTGAGTTGAGCCCAGGATCAGGCGTAGGCCCAGTGCGCCCATGACTAGGCCGGCGGTGCGGTCAAACCAGTGTTTTGAGCGCAGGTACGCTGCGCGGGGCCGTTCCGACGAGAACGCTAGCGCGACGATGGTGTACCAACCGGCCTCAATCGCAAAGATTGCCGGCAGCAGCACAGCAAAGGTCCAGACCGGGGCGTGCGCCGGCAAGAACGCCGCGAAGATACTGCCGTACACAATCGCCGCTTTCGGATTGCTCAGTTGCGTCACCGCCGCCAGCGTGAAGGATTTGCGCGCGCTTTGCGGCCTGCCATCGGCGGTGGTGGGGACGACGATCGGGCTTTTTGCGGAGCGCCACAGCTGTACGGCCAGCCAGACCAGGTAGGCCCCGCCGAGTATTTTCAGGATCACGTACAGCCATTCCACTTTGGCCAGCAGCGTTTGCAGGCCGAACAGGCCGAGCCCGCCGTACACCACGCCGCCGACGCCCATGCCCATGGCCGCCGCGAGTGCGTCGCGCCGGGAGAGGGCGATGGCGGTGCGGGTGACGAAGACGAAGCTGGGGCCGGGGCTGGCGGCGCCGATGGCAATGGCGCCGAGGATGCTTAATAAGGGGAGCGTGATGTCCATGGGGCCCTTCGTTTTATGTTGGGTTGTTTGAATCAACATAACAATTCAGGGCCCGCGTTTATTCCGTTCAGTGCCCGCCTTTCATGCGCCTTGCGATCAGGTAGAGGCCGAGCCCGATCAGCGCAGTCACCGCACCAATGTAACCCGTACTCGTCCACCCATACCCCGCCGTAATCGCCATCCCGCCCAACCATGGCCCCAGCGCGTTCGCCAGGTTGAACGCCGCATGGTTCGACGCCGCCGCCAAGCTTGGCGCTTCATGGGCGATGTCCATCAAGCGGATTTGCAACGGCGCCGCCATGGCGATCATGGTGCCGACCAGGCCGATGCCCAGCAGTACGCTCCACAGCGAGCTGGCGGCGAAGGTGAAGAAGATCAGCACGGCCATCGACCACACCATGATCCAGCCCACCGCGCGAAATTGCAGGCGGTCAAACAGCTTGCCGCCCGCGATGTTGCCGATGATGCCGCCCACGCCAAACGCGGCGAGGCCGAAGGGGATCCACTGTGGCGAGACTTTGGTCACTTCGAGCATGGTGGGGGCGAGGTAGCTGAACACGCAGAACATCCCGGCAAAGCCAATCGCGCCGATGGACAGCGCCATCCACACTTGGGGCTTGGTGAAGGCGCGCAGTTCTTTGCGCGGGTCGCTGCGTTGTTCGTCGTGACGGTGAGGGACGAATTGCCAGACCAGCGCAATGGTGCACAGGGCTATCACGCTGACCAACGCAAACGCCGAGCGCCAGCCCAGGTGCTGGCCGAGGAAGGTGGCGATGGGGTTGCCGAGCAGCATGGCCAGGGTCAGGCCCATCATCACGCGGGCTACGGCGCCGGCGCGTTTGTCGTTGGGCACCATGCTCGAGGCCACCACCGCAGCAATCCCGAAATAGGCGCCGTGGGGCAGGCCGCTGATGAAGCGGAAGGCCACCAGTGAGCCAAAGGTCGGGGTAAATGCCGTGGCCAGGTTGCCCAGGGCATACAGCCCCATCAGCAACAGCAGCATATGTTTGCGCAGCAGCTTGGCGCCGAGGATGGCCAGCAGCGGCGCGCCGACCATCACGCCCAGGGCGTAGGCGCTGATGGCGTGGCCGACTTGCGGTTCGCTCAAGCCCAGGTTCTGCGCGATATCGGGCATCAAGCCCATGATGGCGAACTCGCCGGTGCCGATCGCAAAGGCGCCCACGGCCATGGCCGCTTCCATTTTGGCGGCGCTGCGCGCGGGTAGCACGTGCCCGGGTGTTTGCTGGATAGTCATGGGTAACTCTATTTGGATGGAGCGCACGAAGGAGAGCCGCCGATGCTACGCAACAGGCGGCGAAGCTGTCTAGAACAGCCTTTTGCGTGAGAGTTCCAGGCCTGTGACCCCAGGTCGCGCCTGTCGGGCTTGACACTGGCGCGTTAAAACCCGCGATTTAGAGCTGTCAATTGGCCAAACGGCGCATAAAGGCCATCTGCCGTGATATTCTGCGCGCCGTCTTGGTCTAGTCTTTCCTGGGTGCGTACATCCGTATACGTCCCAGCGATTGGCTGTCGCCCAGGTAGCTGAAGCCAATAATGATAAGAAGTCAGCGCAGAAGGGACATAAAAGTGAGGTCGACACGTCGGCCTTGTGTGCCCACCCTGCGGTCTCCTCGTGAATGTGCAAACCCCGCGGTGCGTTGCCTGGCGCACCGTGATGGAGGGCTGCCCATGATCAGGGGCGGTGGGGCGGATGGCGTTTTATCATAGGTGCTACAGATGTTTAAAAAACTGAACACTGCCCTGCTGGGGCTGGCTTTGTCGGTGGGGATCACGTCCGTTCACGCGGAAGAGGCAAAGAAAGTCGATGTGCTGCTGATCGGCGGCGGCATCATGAGTGCAACCCTGGGTGTATGGCTCAACGAGCTGCAGCCGGACTGGTCGATGGAAATGGTCGAGCGCCTCGACGGCGTGGCCGAAGAAAGCTCCAACGGCTGGAACAACGCCGGTACCGGTCACTCGGCCCTGGCTGAACTGAACTACACCCCGGAAGACAAGAACGGCAACGTTGAGATCCCCAAAGCGGTCGAGATCAACGAAGCGTTCCAGATCTCCCGTCAGTTCTGGTCCTGGCAGGTCCAGCAGGGCGTGCTGAAGAACCCGCGTTCGTTCATCAACTCCACTCCGCACATGAGCTTTGTGTGGGGCGATGACAACATCAAGTTCCTGAAAAAGCGCTACGAAGCCCTGCAAGCGAGCCCGCTGTTCGCTGGCATGCAGTACTCCGAAGACCCGGCTGTGATCAAGAAGTGGGTTCCGCTGATGATGGAAGGGCGTGACCCGAACCAGAAAATCGCGGCCACCTGGACCCCGATCGGCACCGACGTGAACTTCGGCGAGATCACCCGCCAGTTCGTCGCTCACCTGCAAACCACGCCTAAGTTTGACCTGAAACTGTCGAGCGAAGTGCAGGACATCACCAAGAACGCCGACGGTTCGTGGCGTGTGAGCTACAAAAACCTGAAAGACGGCACCAAGACCGAAACCGACGCCAAGTTCGTGTTCATCGGCGCGGGCGGCGGTGCACTGCACCTGCTGCAAAAATCCGGCATCCCTGAAGCCCGCGAATACGCTGGCTTCCCGGTAGGCGGCTCGTTCCTGGTCACCGATAATCCGGCCATCGCCGAGCAACACCTGGCCAAGGCCTACGGTAAAGCGTCGGTTGGCGCGCCACCGATGTCGGTTCCCCACCTGGACACCCGCGTGCTGGATGGCAAGCGCGTGATTCTGTTTGGCCCATTCGCGACCTTCTCGACCAAGTTCCTGAAAGAAGGCTCGTACCTGGACCTGCTGACCAGCACCACCACCCACAACATCTGGCCAATGACCAAAGTCGGTATTCGTGAATACCCACTGGTCGAGTACCTGGCTGGTCAACTGATGCTGTCGGATGACGACCGCTACAACGCCCTGAAAGAGTACTTCCCGAACGCCAAGAAAGAAGACTGGCGCCTGTGGCAAGCCGGTCAGCGCGTGCAGATCATCAAGCGTGACGAAGAGCAGGGCGGCGTCCTGAAACTCGGCACCGAAGTGGTAAGCTCCGCCGACAACACCATCGCCGGCCTGTTGGGTGCATCGCCAGGCGCGTCCACCGCGGCTCCGATCATGCTGACCGTGCTGCAAAAGGTCTTCAAGGACAAGGTCGCGACCCCTGAGTGGCAGGCCAAGCTGCACCAGATCGTACCGAGCTACGGCACCAAGCTGAACGACAGCCCTGAAGCGGTTGCCAAGGAATGGGCCTACACGGCTGGCGTCCTGCAACTGACTCCACCGCCTGCGATCCCGCAACTGGCTGCACCCAAGGCCACCGAGGCTGCCAAGCCTGCGGCAGAGCCAAGCAAGCCGGCGTCTGACCTGGCGCTGTAAGCCAAGCCCG
>NZ_JACAOY010000005.1:147166-175498 GCF_013385985.1 Pseudomonas sp. B6002
CAAGCCCGCTCACTACATCCGGAGGGTTTGAGGCATTTGCTGTTCAGCCCATCGACAGACACCACCTGTTAAAAAGAACCCAGGCCAAGCAGGAGCGAGGCTGCAGCAAAGGGGGCATTTTCAGTGTGTTTGTTGGGCGAGTACGCCCGAGGGTTTTTGTATGTTGCTACGTTATGCAGCAATGGCCGCGGTCGTCGTCGCGGCGTCCGGGTGTGTGCAGGAACGGGTCGTGCACGAGCGTGGGCCGGTCCAGCGTGAATATGTCGAAGTGGTGGCGCCGCAACCGCCACCGGTGCAGGTGATCGAAGTCGAGCCCGCAGCCCGTTACGGCTACGTGTGGTCCCGTGGCTACTGGCGCTGGGAAGGCGGGCGTTATGTGGCCGTGCACGGCCACTGGGAAGCCGTGCGCGAGGGCTATCGCTATGTGCACCCGCACTGGGTGCAACGTAACGATGGCTACCACTGGCAGGGCGGTGGCTGGGTACGCTGAGGCCTAGATCGGCTTCTGGGTACCGAGCAGGCGCACCTCACGCAACAGCGCGGCACCGAGTTGATCGGTGCCCAGCTCCTTGTAGCCCACGGCCTTGATGTCACCGTTTTCTTCCGCCTGGATGATGATCACCGGCGTCTGCTTGCCGGTGGCTTCGTCCACATGCAGGGCGTACTGCGGAATATCCAGCTTGATCGGCGTACCCGCAGCCTTGCCTTTTACATTGATCAAGAACGCCGCACAGCCGGTATCCACGTCCGTACTGGTGGCAGAGCGCCCGCTGACGAAACAGGTTGTCGGCAAGTCTGGCCAGGTGATGGCTTCGGCGTTGGCAAAGGCCGACGCCATGCTCAAGGTAGCGAGAAGGAGCATGCGCACGGTGAGTGTGTCTCTTGATCACGGTTGAACGCGATTTTTACCAAAGGCTGAAGCGCCTAGCAATGCCGTGGCTCAGGTCAGCGGTTTCATTCCCGTGGCCTTGGCGGCGTTGAGGTCGAACGTGGCCGTGTATTTGCAGCCGGCCGAATGAGCGCAACGCTCGATCAGGCAGTCGGCAAAATCGGCCTTGTTGGCTGAAAAGCGCCGCAGGGCCTGCCAGATGATCTCGGCATGCTCGATGGTCAGCTCACGGGTGCGCAGCAGCGTTTCCAGCACCGCCACCACGTCACTTTTGGTCGACTGGTAGCAGCTTTGTAAAACCCACACCAACTCAACCACCGACACCAGGCTGACAAAGCCTGGCGACAGTGTGGTGAGCGATTCGATCAGCTCGGATGCCTTGGGGGATTGAACGGGATCATCCTGGGTGACATAGCGCACCAGCACGTTGGTATCCAGGCCGATCATCCCGCTTTGGCTCCTTGCGCGGCGATAGCGAGGTTCATGTCCTCGATCGACACGGCCTTGGCGGATTTACGGATCAAGCCTTTGAGGTCGTGCACGGTTTTGCTCGCCGAGATGATCGAGAACTTGCCGTCCTCCATTTCGACGAACTCGACACGGTCACCTGTTTCCAGGCCCAGGGCGGTCCTCACCTGGACCGGAATAGTGATTTGCCCTTTTGAAGTCAGTGTGGCGGTTGCCATATTAAAAATCTCCATCGCAATGCTCCTTACCTTAGGGTAAGGAATGGTGAAGGACAAGATCCGTTGGTCCATAGGTCGCTCTTCTGGTGTGGGTGAGTGGGAACAGGTAAAACGTTAGCCCGACTCATCCCATCGGCACGCCTCAAAACGACTGTAAAGAGATACAACATATGACCGATCGCCAGCGCATCATCCCCACCGCCATGCACCCCATCGTCGAACGCGCCGGCTACGTGCCAGCGGTCAAGGTCGGTAAGACCCTTTACTGCGCGGGGCAGGTTGGGCGCACGCCCCAATTGGCCGTCATCGAAGACCCCGAGGCGCAATTCATCGCCGCCTGGGAAAACCTGCGGGACGTGTTGGAGGAGGGGGGCTGCAGTTTCGATGACGTGGTGGACATGACCACTTATCACGTCAACATGAGCCAGCACATGGCAGTTTTTCGCGAGGTGAAGAACCGCCTGTTTCCACGCGGGCATTGCGCCTGGACCACGATCGGGGTGTCGGAACTCGCACACCCCGGCCTGCTGGTGGAAATCAAATGTGTGGCGGTGCAGCGCTAGTTACTGCACCACGCGATAGCACGGCACATACGCCGCGCCGCCCGGCAACTTCATGCGGTGCTGGGCCACGAACGCCTGCAGCAGTTCGTCCAGCGGTTTCATGATGGCCGGGTCGCCGTGGATTTCATAAGGGCCGTGCTGTTCGATCAGGCGAATGCCCTTGTCCTTGACGTTGCCCGCCACAATCCCCGAGAACGCGCGGCGCAGGTTAGCCGCCAGTTCGTGGGGGGGCAGCGCATGGCTCAGTTGCAGGCTGGCCATGTTGGCGTGGGTCGGGTCGAACGGGCGCTGGAAGCCCTCGTCGATCTTCAGCAGCCAGTTGAAGTGGAATGCGTCGTTGCGCTCGCGGCGGAACTGCTTCACCGCCTTGAGGCCGGCCGTCATCTGGCGGGCCACTTCGGCCGGGTCGTCGATGATGATCTGGTAGTGGGCTTGCGCCGCTTCGCCCAGGGTGGCGCCGACAAACGCGTGCAGCTGCTGCAGGTAAGGCGCGGCGTGCTTTGGCCCGGTGAGGATGACCGGGAACGGCAGGCCCTTGTTGTCCGGGTGCATCAGGATGCCCAGCAGGTACAGGAACTCTTCGGCCGTGCCCGCGCCGCCCGGGAAGATGATGATGCCGTGGCCGACGCGCACAAAGGCTTCCAGGCGTTTTTCGATATCCGGCAGAATCACCAGCTCGTTGACGATCGGGTTCGGCGCTTCGGCCGCGATGATGCCAGGCTCGGTCAGGCCCAGGTAACGGCCGCCGGTAATGCGTTGTTTCGCGTGGGAAATGGTCGCGCCTTTCATCGGACCTTTCATCACGCCAGGGCCGCAGCCGGTGCACACGTCGAGGCTGCGCAGGCCCAGTTCATGCCCGACTTTCTTGGTATATTTGTATTCTTCGGTATTGATCGAGTGCCCGCCCCAGCACACCACGATCTTCGGCTCGACACCCGGGCGCAGCGTGCGGGCGTTGCGCAGCAGGTGGAACACGTAGTCAGTGATGCCCTGGGAATTGCTCAGGTCGATGCGCTGGCTGTCGAGTTCGTTCTCGGTGTAGACGATGTCGCGCAGGGCGCTGAACAACATCTCACGGGTACTGGCGATCATTTCGCCATCGACGAACGCATCGGCCGGGGCGTTCAGCAGTTCCAGGCGCACGCCGCGATCCTGCTGATGGATGCGCACTTCAAAGTCTTTGTAGGCGTCGAGGATGGTCTTGGCGTTGTCGATATGCGCGCCAGTGTTGAGGATGGCCAAGGCGCATTGACGGAAGAGGGTGTAGATGCTGCCGGTGCCGGCTTCACTCAGTTGCTGCACTTCACGTTGGGACAGGGTTTCGAGGCTGCCCTTGGGGCTGACGGAGGCATTGATGACTTGACGTTGGGGCATTCTGATTCCTTGAAAGCACAGCCACCGCGCCCTGTTGGAGCGCGATGACTTGAGAATGGTGGGCGCCGAATACGGACGCACGAGACGATTTTTTACCCCAGGCGCTACGCCGAGTGCAAACACCGTCCAGCACCATCATGCCGCAGAACTTACTGAATCAGCTTCCAGTTTTTGTAGAAAACCCGACGCAGGGTAAAGACCAGCCCGGCAAAGCCCGCGATCACGGCGTTGAGCACCGACGGCAGCAGGGTCGGTCGCACAATATCAATGAACAGGCAGTAACGTTTTGCGTCGTTCTTGTTGAAGGACGCATGCATCAGCGTGTCATCGAAGATAAACAGTGGGTCGTCGTGCCAGTAATGCTTGTGCTTGCCTACCTGGATGTAGACGCCCTCGTGGTGAGGGGCCGGCGCCATGTTGTAGAGCACGCGGAACATCATGCGCAGCGGGCCGAAGTGGAAGGATGTGGAGCGGTTTTCGTTGAACACCGAAACCCCGATGGTCTTCACGAACGGCAGTTTCTTGCGCAGTTGCGGGATATCCAGGCTGGTTTCGATCGGGCGACCGTACCATTGGAAAAACAGCATGCCGCGTTTTTTCTCGGCCATGCGCTCGTCCAGGTAGCCGATGATTTCATCCTTGCGCGCCATGGCGTCGTCGATCACTTGCTGCAGGTCTTCGCGCCAGGCAGGCGGCAGATCGCGCATCGTGTAAACATGGCGGTTGCGTTGGCTCAGCAGGTCGAACAGGGTGTTGAACGGCGCCAGCAGCCAGGTGTTGCGGCCACTGCCGATGAAATATTTCTTGATCGTGTCAGCGTCATACAGACCATTGCGCAGGAAATCGTAAACGCCGCAGAACACCACCAGCAGCAGAAACACCAGGGTGGTCCGCGGGAAGCAGTAGATGAACAGCAGAACACCGAGCGCCCAGGCGACGGAGATCAGCTTCTTGCGAACAGCACTTTTACTCATGAAACGTGGCTCCGGACATGAAACATAGCGAAACAATGTAGTCATGATAGGGGGTTATGACCCCGACGGGCGTTTTAAATATTGCGAAATTGTGAAGGCCCGACACAGTTTTTAACCCTTGCGACGGCCGATCCCGCGTTTTTGGGATTGGATTTTGTAAACAGAAGATTTGCGACTATCGTGACGCTTCGGTTTTTCGGACGTCATAGACCCGTACGAATGAAGTTGAATGGCCACCACTGGCCGTCGACCCCTTGGAAGAGGCAGAAATTTTATGATCATCAAACCGCGGGTTCGTGGCTTTATCTGTGTGACCGCTCACCCTGTTGGCTGTGAAGCGAACGTCAAGGAACAGATCGACTACGTGACCCAACACGGCGCCATCGAAGGCGGCCCGAAGAAGGTGCTGGTCCTCGGCGCTTCCACCGGCTACGGCCTGGCCGCGCGCATCAGTGCTGCGTTTGGCTGCGGCGCCGATACCCTGGGCGTGTTTTTTGAGAAAGAAGGCGAAGAAGGCAAGCTGAGCTCCGCCGGCTGGTACAACAGCGCCGCGTTCGAGAAGTTTGCCGTTGAAAAAGGCCTGTACGCCAAGAGCATCAATGGCGACGCGTTCTCCGACGAGATCAAGCGCCTGACCATCGAAACCATCAAGAAAGACCTGGGCAAGATCGACCTGGTGGTCTACAGCCTGGCCGCGCCACGTCGTACCGACCCGCAAGGCGTGGTGCACAACTCCACCCTCAAGCCGATCGGCAAGGCCGTGACCCTGCGCGGTATCAACACCGACAAGGGTGTGGTGGTCGACACCACCCTGGAGCCTGCGACCCAGGAAGAAATCGACGGCACCGTCAAAGTGATGGGCGGCGAAGACTGGCAGCTGTGGATCGACGCCCTGCGTGACGCTGACGTGTTGGCCGAAGGCGCCAAGACCACTGCGTTCACCTACCTCGGCGAGAAGCTGACCCAGGACATCTACTGGAACGGCTCCATCGGCGAAGCCAAGAAAGACCTGGACAAGAAAGTCCTGACCCTTCGCGACAACCTCGCCGCCCTCAAAGGCGACGCCCGTGTGTCGGTGCTCAAGGCCGTTGTGACCCAAGCCAGCTCGGCAATCCCGATCATGCCGCTGTACCTGTCGCTGTTGTTCAAAGTGATGAAAGAGCAGGGCACCCACGAAGGTTGCATCGAGCAGGTCTACGGCCTGTTCAAGGACAGCCTGTACGGCAAAGCGCCCAAGCTGGACGCCGACGGCCGCCTGCGTGCCGACCTGGCTGAGCTTGAGCCGAAAGTCCAGGACGCCGTGGCTGCACTGTGGAACCAGGTGACCGACGACAACGTCAACGAGATCAGCGATTTTGCCGGCTACAAGGCAGAGTTCCTGCGCCTGTTCGGCTTTGAAATCGACGGCGTGGACTACGACGCCGACGTGAACCCGACCGTGAAGATCAATGGCCTGATCCAAGCCTGATCACCGTGTAGGAGCCGGCTTGCCGGCGATAGCCTCACCCTGGTGTGACTGACACACCGCAGTGATGCGATCGCCGGCAAGCCGGCTCCTACAGTTCAGAGATTTCCTGCGCGCGCTCGCGCTCCTTTCCTCCCTCACAATCTGGCAGACTCCATTGGCTATCAAGCCACGCCAACGGAGGATCTGATGACGATTCGTGCAGTAGTTTTTGATTTCGGCGGTGTCCTGTTCGACTGGAGCCCGCAGCACCTCTACCGCAAGCTGATTGCCGATGACCACGAACGGCAATGGTTCCTCGACACCATCTGCACCCAGGCCTGGAACACCGAGCAGGATGCCGGCCGCACCTTGGCCGAAGGCACTCGCCGCCTGATCGAGCAATATCCCCAACACCAAACGTTGATCCAGTCCTACTACGACCGCTGGCACGAAATGCTGCGCGGGCCTTTGCCGGACGGTGTGGCGATCCTCGAGGCGCTCCACGAGGCCGGCATGCCCTTGTTCGGGCTCACCAACTGGTCAGCCGAAACCTTCCCGTACGCCCGGGCCAACTACCCGTTCCTGCAGCGTTTTCGCGATATCGTCGTGTCCGGCGAATTGAAGCTGATCAAGCCCGATCCGGCGATCTATCACGCCAGCCTCAGCCAAGTGCGCGCCCATCTGCCGGATATCCAGGCCAGTGAGGTGGTGTTTATCGACGATGTGGCGGGCAATATCGAGGCCGCCGTCGCACTCGGTTGGCAGGGGATTCACCATGTGTCGGCCGAGCGCACAGCGGCACGCTTGCGTGAGTTGGGCGTAGGTTTCTAGCGCGCCCACTGCTCCATCGCGAAGTCCACGAACGCCCGCAGCTTGGGCAGGCGATGACGGTCCTGGCGATACAGCAGGTGCATGGGGCGGCTGGGCAATTTATAGGTAGTCAACAAGGCCACCAGCTTGCCGCTCTCCAGGTCCGGGTGCACCAGGGCATCGGCCAGCATGATGATGCCCATGCCGTTCACGGCCGCCTGGCGCAAACCTTGTGAGCTATTGATGGTCAACGAGCCGGACACCGGAATTTCCACCTCGCCGCCGTCATTGCTCATGCGCCACAGTTTGCCTGTGTCGCGCCAGTTGTCGTTGGCCGGGTAGGCGAACGCCAGGCAGTCGTGCTGTTGCAGGTCATCAGGTGTCTGCGGCGTGCCGCGTCGCGCCAGGTATTCAGGTGAGGCGCAGAGGGTGAGGGTGTAGTCCTGCATGGGCCGGGCGATCAGGCTGGAGGTTTCCAGTTCGCCGAGGCGGATCGCCACGTCAAAGCCGCTGTCGACCAGGTCCATCCGCTCGTTGCTCAGTACGACGTACAGGTTGATAAGCGGGTAGCGTTTGGAAAATTCGCTCAAGGCCGGCACGAGGCGTTCAGTGCCGAATACCGGAGGCGCGGTGATACGCAGGTCGCCCTTGGGGGTTTCGCTGTGGATCTGTTCGGCCAGTAATTCTGAGTCGGCCACCAACCCCAGTACTTCCAGGCAGCGCTGATAGTACTCCCCGCCAAACTCGGTGAGGCTCTGCTTGCGCGTGGTGCGCTTGAGCAGGCTGACCCCCAGCCGTCGCTCCAGCGCGCGCAGGTGATTGCTGACCATGGTGGTCGACATCCCGCACTCCTGCGCGGCGGCGGTCATGCTGCCGGTCTCTACCACCTTTACGTACACCGTCATCGCTTGGAACAGATCCATTATCAAGCCCAGCTTTAAAGTCATTGCAGGTTTGCGCAGTTTATCCAGCCCGGGTGGCTAACGATACTGGGTGCACTGACACACTGCCTTGGAGTTCGACGCCATGACCGCCGCCTGCCTAATGACCACCTATCAACCTTCGCCTTTGAGCTTCACCCGTGGCCTGGGCACGCGTTTGTGGGACCAGCAGGGCCGCGAATACCTGGATGCCGTGGCGGGCGTGGCCGTGACCAACGTCGGGCATTCCCACCCCAAGCTGGTGGCGGCCATCAGTGAGCAGGCCGGCTTGCTCTTGCACACCTCCAACCTCTACAGCATCGACTGGCAGCAACGGCTGGCCGAACGCCTGACCGGCTTGTCGGGCCTGGACCAGGCGTTTTTCAACAACTCCGGCGCCGAGGCCAACGAAACGGCGCTGAAACTCGCACGGCTGCACGGCTGGAAAAAGGACATCGAAGAACCGTTGGTGGTGGTGATGGCGAACGCCTTCCACGGGCGCACCCTCGGCACCATGGCCGCCAGCGATGGTCCCTCGGTGCGCTTGGGTTTTCAGCGCCTGCCGGGGGATTTCCTCAAGATCGGCTTTGGCGACCTGGCCGCGCTGGATGCAATCACCCAGCAGTACGGTGCGCGCATTGCGGCAGTGCTGCTGGAGCCGATCCAGGGCGAAAGCGGCGTACTGCCTGCGCCGCCTGGCTATCTAAAGGCCTTGCGTGATCACTGCACGCGCCACGGCTGGCTGATGATGCTCGACGAAATCCAGACCGGTATCGGCCGCACCGGCGCCTGGTTTGCATTCCAGCACGAGGGCATTGTCCCGGACGTCATGACCCTGGCCAAAGGCCTCGGCAACGGTGTGCCGATCGGCGCCTGCTTGGCGCGTGCGTCGGTGGCCAAACTGTTCACCCCTGGTAGCCACGGCAGCACGTTTGGCGGCAATCCACTGGCCTGCCGTGTGGGTTGCACCGTGCTGGATATCATCGAAGAGCAAGGTTTGCTGCATAACGCCGCGCAGCAGGGCGAACGCCTGCTGGCGCGCTTGCGGGTGGAGTTGAGCGAATACCCGAATGTGCTGGCGATCCGTGGGCAGGGTTTGATGATCGGCATTGAACTGGCCGAGCCTTTGCGTGACCTGGCCCTGCGGGCGGCCCAGGAGCATGGACTGCTGATCAACGTGACGCGGGGCAAGATCATCCGGTTGCTGCCACCGTTGACGCTGGATGCCAAGGAAGTCGAGATGATCGTGCGGGCCATCACCCGTCTGCTTAATTGAAATGCGATCAAAATGTGGGAGCTGGCTTGCCTGCGATAGCGGTGTATCAGCGAGCACATTGGTAGCTGGCCCACCGTTATCGCAGGCAAGCCAGCTCCCACAGGGATGTCCAAAATATTCAGAGGGCAGGCCCATTCAACCACTCCTGATTCATCGTTTCGGTATCCCCCAGGTACTCCAGCAACCACGCCATGGCCGGCGACAATTTGTTCTGTGCCCAGGCCACACACGACGGGCTGGCCGGAAACGGCCGGCTCAACTGCAACGCCACCAACTCACCGCGCTCGATCCACGGCAACACCTGATGCGCCGGCGCCATGCCGACGCACAGCCCGTCGCGCAGGCAATCGATGGCCGAGGCCCAGTTGGGCACCACCAGCCGCCGTTGGTTATCCAGGGTCCAGGTGTCGCGCTTGGGCAGGTTGCGCGACGTGTCGGTCATGCACAGGGAGGCGAAGGGGCGCAGTTGATCGTCATTGAGCAATCCCTCGACTGCTGCCAGCGGGTGTTTGGCGCTGACCACGCACAGCCAGTTCATCAGGCCCATGTCACGAAACGTGAAGTGACTGGCCACTGGCACCGCGCTGGTGGCGCCGATCACAATGTCGGTCCGTTCATCGGCCAGGGCGTCCCACACGCCGTTGTACACCTCGTATTCCAACAACAATTCCACCTCGGGAAACTGTCGGTAAAAATCCAGCACCAATTGCCGGCAACGCTGGGGTTTGACGATGGAGTCCACGGCCACCTTCAATTGGCCGCTCCAGCCATTGGCCACCTGCTGGCACAAGCGACGTGTGCCCAGCATCTTTTTCATCACGCCACGGGCTTCTTCTATAAAGAGGCGACCTGCCGGTGTGAGCTCCACGTCCCGGTGCCTGCGCACGAACAGCGGTACGGCCAGCCACTCCTCGATCTGACGCACCGTGTAGCTGATAGCCGATGGCACGCGGTGCAATTCCTGAGCGGCCGCGCTGAAGCTGCCATGGCGCGCCACGGCATCGACTACATCCAGGGAGTATTCAGACCACATGGTGGTTGCCTTCAAAATATTTGATGAGAATGTCCAATTATTATCGCTTCACACTAAAACTGTCAGCTTCATAATGGGCGCCAGTCAGCAAATAGTTTGATGGCAATATATTCAAGGCTTCAATGAAAAATTCTTTGGGTTTCACAGGGTATCTGGCGGGGCTGAGCATGCTCGGTTATCTGGCCATGGACATGTACTTGCCGGCCTTCGGCGCCATGGGCGAACAGTTGCAGATCGGCGCGGGTGCTGTGGGCGCCAGCTTGAGTATTTTCCTCGCGGGTTTTGCGGTGGGGCAGTTGCTGTGGGGGCCGCTGTCTGACCGTTTGGGTCGCAAACCGATCTTGCTCACGGGCCTGAGCCTGTTTGTGCTGGGTTGCCTGGGCATGTTCTGGGTCGAGACCGCGTCGCAGTTGCTGGCGTTGCGCTTTATCCAGGCGATTGGCGTGTGTTCCGCTGCCGTGAGCTGGCAGGCACTGGTGATTGACCGTTACCCGGCCGACAAGGCCCATCGCGTGTTCGCCAGCATCATGCCGCTGATGTCACTGTCGCCGGCCCTGGCGCCGTTGCTGGGGGCGATGGTGTTGAACCACTTCGGTTGGCAGGCGATCTTCGGCGTGTTGCTGGGCGTGTCGTTGCTGCTGCTGTTGCCCACCTTGTTCCTGCGCACCGTACCGAAACGTCAGGCGAAGACGGGCGAACCTGCGCGCCTGGGTTACGGGCAATTGCTTACATCCCGCGTGTTTACCGGCAACGTGATGATCTTTGCCGCGTGCTCCGCCAGTTTCTTTGCCTGGCTGACCGCGTCGCCGTTCATTCTGGGCGACATGGGCTACAGCCCGAATGACATTGGCTTGAGCTACGTGCTGCCGACTTTGGCATTCCTGGTGGGCGGCTACAGTTGCCGCAGCGCCTTGCAGCGTTATCAGGGCAAAACCCTGCTGCCGTGGTTGCTGGTGGCGTATTGCATCAGCATGCTGGCGTTGTACCTGGTTGCCACCTTGACTGTGCCGACCCTCACCACCTTGCTGATTCCGTTCTGCCTGATGGCCCTGGTCAACGGCGCGAGCTATCCCATCGTGGTGGCGAATGCACTGATGCCGTTTGCAGAAAACTCCGGCAAGGCTGCAGCCCTGCAAAACACCTTGCAACTGGGCCTGTGCTTTCTTAGCAGCTTGTTGGTGTCGTCGATGATTGACCAACCGTTGTTGATCACCGTTATCGTGATGCTGGCGACTGCGCCGTTGGCGGTATTGGGTTACTGGCTGGCACGGCCAAAAAACAACCCTGCCAAACTGGCCCAGGCCTGACCCTATAGGAGCCGGCTTGCCGGCGATCGCGGTCTATCAGTTAGCCCATTCGTTGCTGACCCACCGCTATCGCCGGCAAGCCGGCTCCTACAGATTGGCGGGTGTCAGAAGGTGACTTCCATGTTCAGCGTCGGGGTTGAGGTGCGAGTACCCAGGCCACCGTCCACGCCGAATTTGTTGTGCCAATACTCGTAACCCACCCCCAGGTACAGGTTCGGTTTCACGCTTTTACCCGGGCGCACCGCCACCATCAGCGCGGTGCGCATCAGCGCTTCCGGCGCGGTGTCGCGGCCATGGTAGTCTTTGCCTTTTTCCCCGACGTAATTGATGAACCCCTGGAACTTGACCGCGTGGCTGGCGACTTCGAACGGGCGCATCCACGTCAGGTTGAGCATGTAGGTGTCATCGAACGTGTGGTTCGACTCTTGCGCGCCGGGGATGCCAGTGTGGTTCTTTTCCTTGTAGTACATCAGGCTCAGGTCGAGCACACCGACGGTGTTGAACTTCAAGGTAGGACCGATCACCAGGGCGCGCTTTTTGGCTGACGCGAAGTTGTTGTTGCGGTTGGCATCAAACCCCGCCGTCAGGGCATAGTCCTTGATCAGGCCGGTGCCCAGCGGCACATCGAATACCCGGGAGGCGTACAGCTGGTGCCGGTACACGCCGTACACCTCGCTGCCGCCATGGTCCGTGCCCTTGCGCGGGTCGCTGCTGTCGGACAGGAACACATCGAGGTTGAAGTAATTGCTGCCGTATTGGTAACCGCTGGCGTGGGTAAAGCTGTAGATGCGCTTGCTGAAATCGTCGGGGTTGTTTGGATTGGTGAAGTGCTGGCCGTAGCGAAAACCTACGCTGTTGTTCATCCATTCCACCGCGACAGCCTCCCCGCCGCCGAGGAGTGACAGTAAGACGGTTGCGCCGTGCAGTGCCTTTTTCATTGTTTTTATTCCTTTGGCGTTTGGCTCATGGCGGCCTTGCAGGGACCGCCGGGCGCAGTATCAGCACAAGGCTGGCGCGCGCCAAAGAACAGAATCTCGCCTGGGGCGATGCCGAAACGGCAGCACGGTATTTGCCCTGAAGGTCAGGAAATACGTGGCGTCCCGGGCATTTCGTCGCGTTCGCGCAAGGCAATTTCTTCGCCCAGCAGGTGGGTCAGGGCTTGCACCGCCACGGGCAAGTCACGGTCCTTGCGGGCATACACGCCCAAGTCGCTGAAGATGCCACCCTGGTCGCTCAGCGGAATGTGCAGCAGTTCGCCGCGCTGCAGGTCGGCCTCGATACCGATGCGGGTCTGGAAGGCGATGCCCAATTGCTGGCGCGCCAACTGTCGCGCCAGTTCCATGGAGTTGCTGTGCAGCAGGGGCTTGCTTGCTGCCGCCGTGGGGGTGTGCAACGGGGCGATAAGGTGATGCACCGACAGTTCGCTTTTGGCCTGGATCACCCCGTATTCGCAGCACTGCCCGTAGCTCACCCGCGTTTCACCGGCCAGCGGATGCGCCGGCGTCATCAACGCGCCCAAGCGGAAATGGCCGACGCACAGCTGGGTGATTTCGTTGCTGCGCGGCAGGGCAAACGCCAGGCCCAGGTCCGCCTGGCCATTGATGACTGCGCCGGGAATCGACTGCGAACCCTGCACGGTGACGCCAATTGTCACCTTCGGGTAGCGCTCGCGCATACGCCGGAGTGCGGCAGGCAGCAGTTCGACGGCGGCACCTTCCACCGTGGCGATTTCCACATGCCCGGTCTGCACGCCGTGCAAGCCATCCAGTTCACCGCGCACTCGTTCTACATCCTGCAGCAGCAGGCTGATGTGGCGCGTAAGGATCTCACCGGCGGCCGTCACGCGCAGGCCGCCCGGCAACCGTTCGAACAGCGGTGCGCCCATCTCGTCTTCCAGCTTGAGGATCTGCCGGTTCACAGCTGACGACGCCACATTCAGGTGCCGCGCGGCTTCGCGGATCGAATGGCAGCGCCGCACCATGTCGAAGTAGTAGATGGCCGGAGCATGAATACGCAGCTTGCGGTTGAGCATTTTTTTCAGGTCCTTTTGCGCACGGCTTCAAGCCACAGGGCAGGGCGGCTGAATGGATTTTTGTATCGCCGTCGCCTGGCTTATTGTGAAATTGATTGTATACAACTCTATGGACATCCCGTCTTTCCTTTGCATACAGTGAATGCACAACAAAAACAGAGACCCCCCACCATGACTATCCCGAAGGCGTCACCGCAGCGGCCAGAAGATGAAAATCTCGGCGTCGCGGCCAACATGGCTTACGGCCTGCAGCATGTGCTCACCATGTACGGCGGCATCGTTGCCGTTCCGTTGATCGTCGGTCAGGCAGCGGGGTTGTCGCCCGCCGATATCGGCCTGCTGATCGCCGCGTCACTGTTTGCCGGTGGCCTGGCCACGCTGCTGCAAACCCTTGGCTTGCCGTTTTTTGGTTGTCAGTTGCCACTGGTGCAGGGCGTGTCCTTTGCCGGTGTGGCCACGATGGTGGCGATTGTCGGTAGTGATGGGGCGGGCGGTGTGCCGGCGATACTCGGGGCGGTGATGGCCGCGTCGTTCATCGGCTTGCTGATCACGCCGGTGTTCTCGCGGATCACCAAGTTTTTCCCGCCGCTGGTGACTGGCATCGTGATCACCACCATCGGCTTGACCCTCATGCCTGTCGCGGCCCGTTGGGCCATGGGCGGCAACAGCCGCGCGGCGGATTTTGGCAGCATGTCCAACATCGGCCTGGCCGCGCTGACCCTGGTGTTGGTGCTGCTGCTGAGCAAGATCGGCAGCGCGACCATCTCGCGATTGTCGATCCTGCTGGCGATGGTGATTGGTACGGTGATTGCGGTATTCCTGGGTATGGCCGACTTCTCCGGCGTGGCCCAAGGGCCGATGTTCGGTTTTCCAACACCATTCCATTTCGGCATGCCAACCTTCCACGTGGCGGCGATCATTTCCATGTGCATCGTGGTGATGGTGACCCTGGTGGAAACCTCGGCAGACATCCTGGCCGTCGGTGAAATCATCGACACCAAGGTCGACTCCAAACGCCTGGGCAATGGCTTGCGCGCCGACATGCTGTCGAGCATGTTCGCGCCGATCTTCGGTTCGTTCACCCAAAGCGCATTCGCCCAGAACGTAGGCCTGGTGGCGGTGACCGGCGTGAAGAGCCGTTTTGTGGTGGCCACCGGCGGGGTGTTCCTGGTGGTGTTCGGCTTGCTGCCCTTCATGGGGCGGGTGATTGCGGCGGTGCCGACGTCGGTGCTGGGCGGTGCCGGGATCGTGCTGTTCGGCACCGTGGCGGCGAGTGGTATCCGCACCTTGTCCAAGGTGGATTACCGCAACAACATGAACCTGATCATTGTGGCCACTTCCATCGGTTTCGGCATGATCCCTATCGCTGCGCCGAGCTTCTATGACCACTTCCCGAGCTGGTTTGCGACGATTTTCCACTCGGGCATCAGCTCGTCGGCGATCATGGCTATCCTGCTGAACCTGGCGTTCAACCACTTCACGGCCGGCAACTCGGACCAGCAGTCAGTGTTCGTGGCGGGGACCGAGCGCAGCTTGTGCTTTCGCGATGTGTCGGAACTGCGCGATGGCGACTACTTCAGTGGCGGCAAGTTGTTTGACGCCGAGGGCAAGGAGATTCCGTTGGTGGCCGATGTATCAAGGAAGACGGCGAAACCTGAAACCACCGAAGTCTAAAGCCGATTGAGAAACCCATGTGGGAGCTGGCTTGCCTGCGATAGCGGCGGTGAATTCACCCCAGTCATCGTAGGCAAGCCAGCTCCCACATTGCCTTAACCAGCTTTAAGCTTTGGGTACGGCACCGAGCACGCCTCATCCAGAAACTTCACCACCGTGCCCATGCACGCCTGGCGTTCTTCCACGTGGGGCATGTGGCTCGAGTCTTCGAACAGTGCCCAGCGCACATCCTCGATCTCATCCAGGAATGGCTTGACCACCAGCGGTGTGGCTTCGTCGTGACGGCCGGAGATCACCAGAGTCGGCACCTTGATCGCCGACAGCCGGCCTATCACATTCCAGTCCTTCAAGCTGCCGATCACGTGGAACTCGGTGGGGCCGCTCATGGCGTGGTACACCGTTGGGTCGGCGTCGACCTGGGCGAAGGTGCGTGCCACTTCTTCCGGCCATGGGTTGACCCGGCACACGTGCTGGTCGTAGAAAATCCGTGAGGCCGCCTGGTACTCGGGGTCGCTGTAGGTGCCGGCCGCTTCGTGCTTGAGCAGGGTTTCATGCACGCCTTCGGGCAGCAACTGGCGCAGGCGGTTGGCTTCGCTGACCCAGGTGCGCATGCAGGTCGGCGAGTTGGCCGGGATGAATGCGCGCAGGCCCTTGGGTTGCAGGATGGCGTGTTCGCTGCCGAGCATGCCGCCCCAAGATTGCCCGAGGATCGCGTAGTTGTCGCTGATTTGCAGGTGGTCCAGCAAGTTGTTCAGCTCTTCGAGGAACAGGCCGATGGTCCAGAAAGACGGGTCTTTGTCGGGCAAGTGGGTGGAGCGGCCATTGCCGATTTGGTCGTAGTGAATCACCGCATGGCCGCTGGCGGCGACGTCCTTGAAGGCATCGACGTAGTCATGGGTGCAGCCGGGGCCGCCGTGAATGATCACCAACGGTGTACGGCCGGTGGTCAGGTCGCCGGTGACGCGATACCAGGTCTGGTAGGCGCCGAAGGCCGCAAAGCCTTCGCGGATTTTCTCGATGAATTCCATTTCGTACCCTGCTCTTAAAAAAAGGATCAGGGACACCATAGTCGGCAGGGCAGGTTTAGGTAACTAGCAAAACAGCTAGGTTTTGCCGAAGGGTCAGTCTTCCAGCAGGCGGTAATGGGTGGCGCGTACCACCGCTTGCACGCGGTTCTTGGCCCCCAGCTTGTGCATCGCCGAAGCCAGGTGCAGGGTCACCACCGCCAATGACCGGCTCAGTTGCGTGGCGATTTCAGCGGCGGTCAGGCCGTCGGCGGCCCATTTCAGGCATTCGCGTTCGCGCTTGGTCAGGTGAATGTGCGGGTAGGTGCGTAGCTCTTTGCTGAACAGCGGGTAAGCCGCTTCCTGCAACGCATGGGTAATCAGGCTGAAATCCGCCAGGGTCTGCTGGGCATCCTGCAATACGGTGCGCGCCTTGCCGGTGCGCAGGCCGGTCAGCGAGGCGAAGCCGCCACGGGGCAGGTGGATGGGCACGCTCACGCCACAGGTCAGTTGGCGTTCGTGCAGGTAGGAAGACACCGGGGCATGGCAAGGGTCGATGATCTTTTGCAGCGCGGTCTCGGCCTTGGCCTCATAGGACCAGACAAACGGCGACACCGTGCTCAGGGCCAGGTGTTGCACCGGGTCGATCTGGTAGAACCCTTCGCTGCACCACAAGGCGTGCCAGTCGGACGGGGTGTTGCGCAGCTCCAGCACCGACGGCGTGATGAGCGAGCCATCCTGGTCGATGGGCACCGGGGTGTAGTCGTACACCAGTGCATCGAAGCCCAGTTGCTGGGCGAGAATAAACGTATTGTCCATCTGCTCGTCCAGGCTCCTGCCCGGCATCAGACGATTGTTGAAGGCAGTAAGCTTGGCCAGCATCCGTTCTGCTCCCGAATTCATTTGAATCTCGACTTGCGGCAAGTAGAATGCCACGCCCCGGCGAAGGACTGCCAGGCCAAACCTATAAGAAATACTAGGTTATGGACGCACGGCATCCTCGGTAGTGTTGGCCTGATAAACGGCCGCTACCTGCCAGGCCGATACAACACAAGGAATGTATGCATGTGGCGTGAAATTGCCCCCGACCAGCAGTACAACGTGCAAGTCGACGGCCATAACCTCGTGGTCTACAGCTTTGGCGAAGGCGATGAGGTGCTCTTGTGTCTCAACGGCGGCCCGGGCCTGCCGTGTGACTACTTGCGCGACGCCCATGGCTGGCTCAAGGACCATAATCTGCGAGTGGTTGCATTCGACCAGCTTGGCACGGGCGCTTCAGCCAGACCGACCGACGTTTCGTTGTGGGATATCCGCCGTTATGTCGAAGAAGTCGAAACCGTGCGCCAAGCCCTGGGCCTGGGCCGCGTGCACCTGCTGGGGCATTCCTGGGGCGGCTGGCTCGGCATCGAGTACGCCATTTATTACCCCCACGCGCTGAAAAGCCTGATCCTCGAAAACACCGTCGGCGACATTCCGCACCTGTCCCAGGAACTTGAACGCCTGCGCGGCGCCCTCGGCAGCGAAACCGTGGCCATGATGCAGCGCCACGAAGCCATGGGCACCCTGGATCACCCGCAGTACCAGGCCGCAATCACCTTGCTCAACTACCGCCACGTGTGCCGCCTGGACGAATGGCCGGAGCCGGTCAAACGCTCTTTGGGCGACTGGAACATGGGCCCTTACGAAACCATGCAAGGCCCCAACGAATTCCTCTACATCGGTAACCTCAAGGACTGGAACCGGATCAAGGAGATGGGCGAGTTCCGGATGCCGATCCTGATCACTACCGGCCAGCACGACGAACTCACCCCGGCCTGCGCCCACCGCATGAAGCTCGCGGCCAGACACGCGGAGTTGCACGTGTTCCCCAACAGCAGCCACATGCCTTTTTATGAAGAGCCCCAGGCGTACTTTCCAGTGCTGCTGGACTTCCTCGCTCGTCACCGGGGCTGACGGATGAACCTGGCGCGTTACCGTTTTGTGCTGTCCCGGCCGCTGCAATTGCTGCCGGTGCTGTTTGGCATCAGCCTGATCACCTTTGTGCTGGTGCGCTCGATCCCGGGCGACCCAGCGCGCGCGTTGCTGGGCTCGCGCAGCACGCCGGATGCTTTGCTGAAAATCCGTGCCCAGTACGGCCTGGATCAGCCGTTGTGGCTGCAATATTTCTACTTTCTCAAGAACCTGCTCAAGGGCGACCTCGGCCAATCCCTGCTGTACAAGGTCGATGCCCTGAAGCTGATCGTCACACGCATCGAACCCACCTTGGTGCTGGTGCTCGGCAGTGTGGTGCTGGCCCTGTTGATCGCGGTGCCGCTGGCGACCCTGGCGGCACGCAATAAAGGTGGCTGGGCGGACAACTTGATCCGCGTGTTCACCACGGTTGGCCTGGGCATGCCGGCGTTCTGGCTCGGCTTGATGCTGATTCTGTTGCTGAGTGTGCAGTGGGGCTTGTTTCCGGTGTCTGGTTACGGTCGCACCTGGCTCGACAAGGCCCACCACATGGTGCTGCCATGTCTGACCATCGCCCTGGCGCTGTCGGCGGTGCTGGTGCGCAACCTGCGCGCAAGCATGCTGATGGAGTTGCAGGCCGACCATGTCACGGCGGCCCGGGCCCGTGGGTTGTCGGAAGCGGCGGTGTTTCGTCGGCATGTGCTGCCCAATTCCCTGGTGCCCGCGGTCAACCTGCTGGCGGTGAATATCGGCTGGCTGATCAGCGGCACGGTGGTCATCGAAAGCCTGTTCGCCATTCCCGGCATCGGCCAATTACTGGTGCGCGGCATCTTTACCCGCGACTACATGGTGGTGCAGGGCGTGGCCATGGTGCTGGCGTGTGCCACGGTGCTGGTCAACTTCATCGCTGACGTGGTCACCGTAGCCCTCGACCCACGGGTGAAAATGCAATGAGCAGCCGCCCGTTGATTGCGCCCTGGCGCCTGCGCTTGCGTTTCGGTTTTCGCAATGGCCGCCTGACGGCCGCGTGGGGGTTGCTGATTCTGCTGGCGTGGTTGGGGCTGGCGCTGTTCGCCCCGTGGATTGCACCTTATGACCCGATAGCACAGAACACGGACATCAGTTTGCTCGGGCCGAGCCTGGCCCATCCGTTCGGCACCGATAACTACGGCCGCGACATTCTGTCGAGGGTGATCTGGGGCGCGCGCATCGACCTGCAATTGGCCATCGTCGGGGTGATCTTCCCGTTCATGATCGGCACCTTTGTCGGCGCGGTGTCCGGTTACATCGGCGGGCGCTTCGACAGCTTTTGCATGCGTGTGATCGACGTGATCCTGGCCTTTCCCTTCCTGGTGCTGATGCTGGCGATCATGGCGATCCTGGGGCCGGGCTTGAAGAGCTTCTACATCGCCATGGCGCTGGTGGGCTGGGTGTCTTACGCGCGGCTGATTCGCTCGCAGATCCTGGTGCTTAAGGAAAGCGACTTCGCCCTGGCGGCCAAGAGCCTTGGCTTTGGCCATGGGCGCATTCTGTTTCGGCATTTGCTGCCCAACGCGATGTTTGGCTCGATCGTGTTTTCCATGTCGGACGCCGTGCTGGTGCTGCTCAATGGCGCTGCCGTCAGCTACCTGGGCCTGGGCGTGCAACCACCGACCGCTGAGTGGGGCACCATGGTGGCTGAAGGGCAAGCCTTTATCACCACTGCGTGGTGGATCTGCACCTTTCCCGGCCTGGCCATTGTGACCCTGGCCATGGGCTTCAGCCTGCTGGCCGACGGTGTGGCGCAAGTGTTGGGAGATCGCTCATGAGCCTGCTGCAAGTGCGCGACCTCAGTGTGATTGCCCATAACGCCGGGCGTGATGTCACCCTGGTCGAGCGCGTGTCGTTCGACCTGGCCGAAGGTGAAATCCTCGGCCTGGTGGGCGAGAGCGGCTCGGGCAAGACCATGGCCTGCCGTGGGCTGATGCGCCTGCTGCCGTCGCCCAACCTGCGCGTGCAAGGCGGTTCGGTGCGCCTGGCCGGCCAGGACCTGCTGCAACTGGATGATGCCGGTATGCGCGCCGTGCGGGGCGGGCAATTGGGCATGATCTTCCAGAACCCCAGCAGCCACCTGGACCCGTTGATGCGCATCGGCGAGCAGATCGCCGAGGGCATCCGCCTGCATCAAGGCGCTTCGAAAAAAGACGCACGCCGCCAGGCCATCGAGGTGCTGCGTCAGGTCGGCATTCCCGACCCCCAGGCTCGCGTCGACAACTACCCCCACGAGTTTTCCGGCGGCATGCGCCAGCGCGCGATGATCGCGGTGGCGCTGGGCTGCAACCCGAAAGTGCTGATCGCCGATGAACCGACCACGGCCCTGGACGTCACCGTGCAGGCGCAGATTTTGCGGTTGTTGCTGGCGCTGCGTGACGAGCGCGGCCTGTCGATCATCATGATCACCCACGACCTGGGCGTGGTGGCACAAACCTGCGACGCCATTGCGGTGATGTACGCCGGGCGCTTGTGCGAGCACGGCAGCAAATACGAAGTGCTGGCCCATCCGCAACATCCGTACACAGCGGGTTTGATCGACTGCCAGCCCGCCCATAGCAGCGGTCACGCCTTGCTGCGCACCATCGCCGGTCAACCGCCGTTGCTCGATGCCTTGCCCTCGGGGTGCCGCTTCAACCCGCGTTGCCCGCAGGTCGGCGCGTTGTGTACCAGCGTGTTGCCAGAAGGTGCGCGGGTGGCGTGCCACTATCCCCTGGGAGGCCAGCCATGAGCTTGTTGCAGATCAAGGACCTTGAGGTGAAGTTTGCCGCGTCCGGCACGGGCGTGTTCGGCCTGAACAAGCAGTGGGTGAGGGCGGTCAATGGCGTGTCGCTGAACCTGGCGGCGGGCGAAACCCTCGGGCTGGTGGGCGAGTCCGGCAGCGGCAAAAGCACCCTGGGCCGGGCGATCCTGCACCTCAACCCCATCAGCGCCGGCCAGGTCTTGTTTGATGGCATCGACATGGCCCATGGCAGCGCCATCGACATCGCCCGCCTGCGCCATGAAACCGCGATGATCTTCCAGGACCCGTACGCCGCGCTGAACCCGCGCCATACCATCGGCGAAACCATTGCCGAGGTGCTGCGGGTGCAACGCAAAGTCGCGCCAGGGCAGATCCCCGCACGCGTGAATGAGCTGCTTGATCTGGTTGGCCTGCGCCCCGAACTGGCCAGCCGCAAACCCGGCTCCCTCAGTGGTGGCCAGTGTCAGCGCGTGGGTATCGCCCGGGCGCTGGCAGTGGAGCCGCGCCTGATCATTGCCGACGAATGCGTGGCGGCGCTGGATGTGTCGATCCAGGGCCAGATCATCAACCTGTTGCTGGAACTGCAACAGCGCATGAACCTGGCGATCCTGTTTATTGCCCACGACCTGGCCATCGTGCGGCGCCTGTGCGACCGCGTGGCGGTGATGTACCTCGGCAAGATCGTCGAGGAGGGGCCGGTGGAGGCGGTGTTCACGGCGCCGCGTCATCCGTATACCGCCGCGTTGATCGAGGCGATCCCCGAGATCGATCCGCATCGGCCATTGCCTGCCGAACCCTTGCCGGGTGAGCCACCCAGCCCACTGAATTTGCCCACAGGCTGCGCCTTCCACCCCCGTTGCCGGCATGCCCGGGCCATGTGTTCCGTGGTGTTGCCGCCTACCCATTTCCTGCACGAGCATCGGTACAGTTGCGTGCTTGAAGAACCGTTGCTCTAACCCTCTGCCATTCATTAACAAGGAGTTGTGATATGCAATCGCGCCATTTGAAATTGCTCGCCGCCGCTACATTGACTGCATGGTCCCTCACTGCCGGGCTGGCACACGCCGCCGGTGTGCTGACCATCGGTTGCCGTGAAGACAGCACCACGTTCGACCCGATCAAAAGCGCGCAAAACCGCGACACCTGGGTATTCGCCAACGTCTACGACACCCTGGTGCGCGTGGATAACCTGGGCACCAAGATGGAGCCGGGGCTGGCCGAAAGCTGGGAGATCTCCAAGGACGGCCTGACCTACACCTTCAAGGTGCGTGATGCGAAGTTCTCGGATGGTTCGGCGATCACCGCCGATGACGCAGCGTTCAGCCTGCTGCGTATCCGCGACAACAAGGCGTCGCTGTGGGCTGACCCGTTCAACCTGATCAACACGGCCAAGGCGTCAGACCCGAAAACCCTGGTGGTCACCCTGAAGACTCCGGCTGTAGCCTTCCTCTCGCAACTGGCGTCGCCGACGGTGTCGATCCTGTCGGAAAAAGCCATGACCAAAATGGGTGAAGACGCCTACTCGGAAAACCCGGTGACCTCCGGCGCGTTTACCGTGGATGAATGGCGCAAGGGCGATCGCGTGATCCTCAAGAAAAACCCGAACTTCTGGCAAGCCAAGAACGTGAGCCTGGATGGCGTGGAGTGGGTGTCCGTGACCGACGACAACACCCGCATGCGCATGGTGCAGAACAACGAGCTGGACACGGCGATCTTCGTACCGTTCTCCCGTGTTGAAGAGCTGAAGAAAGACAAGAACTTGGTCATTCACGCCGACCCGTCGACCCGCGAAGATCACCTGCTGATCAACCACGCCCACGGTCTGCTGGCCAAGCAGGAAGTGCGTGAAGCGCTGGACATGGCCATCGACAAGCAGTCGCTGGTCAAGACCGCCACCTACGGTCAGGGCACGGTGGCGTATTCCTACATTCCAAAGGGCTCGCTGTACCACTACGCCAACAACCTGCAGCGCCCGTACGACCCGACTGCTGCCAAGAAGCTGCTGGAACAAGCCGGTGCCAAGGACTTGAAGCTCAACTACGTGGTCAACGCCGGCAACGAAGCCGACGAGCAGATTGCGGTGATCATCAAGGACCAACTGGCCAAGGTCGGCGTGACTGCCAACCTGCAGAAGGTCGACCCGACCCAGAGCTGGCAGATGCTGGTGGACGGTGAGTACGATATTTCGGTGATGTACTGGACCAACGACATCCTCGATCCGGACCAGAAGACCACCTTCGTGCTGGGCCACGACACCAACCAGAACTACATGACCCGCTACAAGAACGACAAGGTCAAGGCGCTGGTGGCGCAGGCGCGGATCGAGGCAGACCCGGCCAAGCGTGAGCAGATGTATGTCGAGCTGCAGAAGCTGGCGAAACAGGACGTGAACTGGATCGACTTGTACTACAGCCCGTACATCAACATCTCACGCAAGAACGTGAGCAACTTCCTGCAAAACCCACTGGGGCGCTTCACCCTCGAAGAAGTGGTGAAAAACTAAGCTACAAACCAATGTGGGAGCCCGGCTTGTGTGGGAGCTGGCTTGCCTGCGATAGCATCGCCTCGGTGTATCAGGTACACCGCGGTGATGCCATCGCAGGCAAGCCAGCTCCCACACAGACCAGCTCCCACATTTTGTTTTGCGTGGTGTCAGGTGTTATTGCGCGTCAAACGCCTGCCCATTGATGCCGGTACTGTCCGGCCCCATCAGGTACAGGTACACCGGCATGATCTCTTCCGGTGTCGGGTTGTCCGTCGGGTTTTCCCCGGGGTACGCCTGGGCCCGCATGCTGGTGCGCGTGGCACCTGGGTTGATGCTGTTGGCCCGTACCGGTGCGACTGTGTCCAACTCATCGGCCAGGGTTTGCATCAGGCCTTCGGTGGCGAACTTCGACACCCCGTAAGCCCCCCAATACGCCCGCCCCTTGCGCCCGACGCTGCTGGAGGTGAACACTACCGACGCATCCTGGGACAGCTTGAGCAGTGGCAGCAGGGTGCTGGTCAACATGAACATCGCGTTGACGTTAACGTGCATCACCCGCATGAAGTTCTCACCGGACAACTGCTCGATCGGCGTGCGCGGGCCGATGATCGAGGCGTTGTGCAGCAGGCCGTCGAGGTGGCCGAACTCTTTCTCGATCATCGCGGCCAGCTCATCGTATTGATGGGGCAGGGCGGTTTCCAGGTTGAACGGGATCACCACTGGCTGTGGCTGGCCTGCGGCTTCGATTTCGTCGTATACCTGGGCCAGGTTGGCTTCGGTCTTGCCCAGCAGTAGCACGGTGGCGCCGTGGGCGGCGTAGGTTTTCGCGGCGGCCGCGCCGATCCCGCGACCGGCACCGGTCACCAGGATCACCCGGCCTTTGAGCAGTTCTGGGCGTGCGGAGTAATCAAACATAAGCATCCTCGGCAGAGTTCAAGGCAATACACCTCTCAACATGGAATCCATTTCCTGTAGGAGCTGGCTTGCCGGCGATGACGGAGTACCTGTCACCAAAAGTGTTGGCTGACAGACCGCCATCGCCGGCAAGCCAGCTCCTACATCGACATCAGTGTTTTTGAGATTTGTGAACAATCAGCAACTGCACAGGGCGTTATCCAGCACCTTGCGCAGTTCCAGCGGGTGGTCCACCACCACGTCGGCACCCCAGTTGCGCGGGTTGTCGTCGGGGTGGATGTAGCCAAAGGTGACCGCGGCGGTGCGCGTGCCAGCGTCGCGGCCGGATTCGATATCGCGCAGGTCATCGCCCACGAACAGCACGCTGGCCGGGTCCAGGTCGAGCATCTTGCACGCCAAAATCAGCGGCTCCGGGTCCGGCTTGCTGTTTTTCACATGGTCCGGGCAGATCAGCAGCGCCGAGCGCTCGGCCAGGCCCAGTTGCTGCATGATCGGCTCGGCAAACCGCAGCGGCTTGTTGGTGACCACGCCCCACACCAGCTTGGACTTCTCGATGTCTTCCAGCAGCTCGGCCATGCCGTCGAACAGTTTGCTGTGGATCGCGCAGCCTTTCAGGTAGCGCTCCAGAAACTCCTGGCGCAGTTCTTCAAAGCCTGGAGATTCGGGGTCCATCGAGAAGGTCACGGCCACCATCGCCCGTGCACCGCCGGAAATTTCATCGCGGATGTGCTGTGGGTTGATCGGCTCAAGGCCACGGTCGGTGCGCATGGCCTGGCAGATGGCGATGAAGTCCGGCGCGGTGTCCAGCAGGGTGCCATCCATGTCGAAGAGTACGGCTCGCAACTTCACAGGCTCACTCCTCGCGCAGGGTCTGGATCATGTAGTTGACGTCCACATCGTTGGCCAGCTTGTAGTGCTTGGTCAGCGGGTTGTAGGTCAGGCCGATGATGTCCTTGACGGTCAGGCCGGCCTGGCGGCTCCAGGCACCCAGCTCGGACGGGCGGATGAATTTCTTGAAGTCATGGGTACCGCGCGGCAGCAGCTTCATGATGTATTCGGCGCCGATGATCGCGAACAGGTAGGCCTTGGGGTTGCGGTTGATGGTAGAGAAGAACACCTGGCCACCCGGCTTGACCATGCGGAAGCAGGCGCGGATCACCGATGACGGGTCCGGTACGTGTTCGAGCATCTCCAGGCAGGTGACCACGTCGAACTGCTCGGGCATTTCTTCGGCCAGGGCTTCGGCGGTGATCTGGCGGTATTCGACGCTCACGCCGGATTCCAATTGGTGCAGCTGGGCCACGGCCAGCGGCGCTTCGCCCATGTCGATGCCCATCACGGTGGCGCCGCGCTGGGCCATGGCTTCGCTGAGGATGCCGCCGCCGCAACCGACGTCCAGTACCTTCTTGCCGGCCAGGTTGACGCGTTCGTCAATCCAGTTGACGCGCAGCGGGTTGATGTCGTGCAGCGGCTTGAACTCGCTCTCGCGGTCCCACCAGCGGTGGGCCAGGGCTTCGAATTTGGCGATTTCGGCGTGGTCGACGTTGCTCATGGTGAATCCTCTAAACCTGATAAATCGTTTGGTCAGTCCTGAACCCGTGGGTTCAAAACCTTCGTTATTCGCTGTGCCCGCTGATGCGTTGGCCCCAGGCGATGGCCGTGGCGGTCAACTGTTGTTCATCCATGCGGGTCAATTGCCGGTCGTCGAGCAACTGCTTGCCGGCGACCCAAAGGTGTTTCACGCAATCGCGTCCGGTGGCATATATAAGCTGTGAGACCGGATCGTAGATCGGTTGTTGCGCCAGCCCCGACAGGTCGAAGGCGACGATGTCGGCGGCCTTGCCCACTTCCAGCGAGCCGATCTCGCTCTCCAGGCCCATGGCCCGCGCGCCGTTGAGGGTGGCCATGCGCAGGGCGCGGTGGGCATCCAGGGCGGTGGCCGAGCCGGCGACGGCTTTGGCCAGCATTGCGGCAGTACGGGTTTCGCCCAGCAAGTCCAGGTCATTGTTGCTGGCTGCGCCGTCGGTGCCGATGGCCACATTGACGCCAGCCTGCCACAGACGCTCCACCGGGCAAAAGCCGCTGGCCAGTTTCAGGTTCGATTCCGGGCAATGGATGATGCTGGTGTTGCTTTCTACCAGCAAAGCCAGGTCGTCCTCGCTGATTTGGGTCATGTGAACGGCCTGGAAGCGTGGGCCGAGCAGGCCGAGCCGACCCAGGCGCGCCAGTGGGCGCTCGCCGGTCTGTTCGACAGCTTGCTGCACTTCGAAGGCGGTTTCGTGAACGTGCATATGGATCGACGCGTCCAGCTCTTCGGCCATGACCCGGATCTTTTCCAGGTTTTCATCGCACACGGTGTACGGGGCATGGGGGCCGAACACGATTTTGATGCGCGGGTGATGCTTGAGGTCGCCGTACAGCTCGACACCCTGGCGAATGGCCTCATCGGCGGTGCTGGCGCCCGGGATCGGGAAATCGAGGATCGGGAATGCGATCTGGGCGCGGATGCCACTGTTGTGCACGCAGTCGCTGGCAACCTTGGGGTAGAAGTACATGTCGGAGAAGCAGGTGATGCCACCTTTGAGTTGCTCGGCGATGGCCAGGTCGGTGCCGTCGCGTACGAACGCTTCATCGACCCATTTGGCCTCGGCGGGCCAGATATGCTTTTCGAGCCAGGTCATCAGCGGCAGGTCGTCGGCCAGGCCGCGAAACAGGCTCATCGCCGCGTGGCCATGGGCGTTGACCAGGCCGGGGCTGAGCAGCATGCCCGGTAGTTCGCGGACCTCGTTGGCCGCAAGCTTCAAGGCGGCGGCCCGTGGCCCGATGAAGGCAATGCGCCCATCCCGGATGCCCAGGGCATGCTCCTTGAGCACCACGCCGGCAGGTTCGACGGGCACCAGCCAGGTCGGCAGCAATACCAAGTCAAGCAGGGCGGCAGTGGCGGTCATCGCGGGCTTCTTCCCAGGCAGCTATAAAAGAAGGGCGAAGTATACCCGAGCGTCTCCGCTGGCGGATCGCTATAATCGGCGGCTTTGTTCATGAGTGCGGGGTAAGGGATGCGCGATCGACTGTTGGCTGCGGAGAGGGTGAAGGCCATCGATTGGCGTGATGGCGCACTGCACCTGCTCGATCAGCGTGCCTTGCCAGCCGTTGAGCGCTGGGTGACCTGCACCTCGGCCGACGAGGTGGCGGCGGCCATTCGCACGATGGTGGTGCGCGGTGCGCCGGCCATCGGTATCAGCGCCGCCTATGGCCTGGTGCTCGCTGCGCGTGCGCGGATCGCCGAAGGCGGCGACTGGCAAGCTGCGTGGGAAGAAGACTACGCACTGTTGGCTGATGCCCGGCCGACCGCGTCCAACCTGTTCTGGGCGCTGAAGCGCATGCGCGACCGCCTGGATCGCGTTAAAAAGCACGCCGACCCGCTGGCAGTGCTGGAAGCCGAGGCCATTGCGATCCATGAAAGTGATCGGGAAGCCAACCTGACCATGGCCCAACTGGGCGTCGAGCTGATCCGCAAGCACCAGGGCAATGCCCAGGCGATCCTCACCCACGGCAACGCCGGTGCCCTGGCGACGGGTGGTGTGGGTACGGCGCTCGGGGTGATTCGTGCGGCTTACCTGGAAGGTATGGTCGAGCAGGTGTATGTCAACGAGACCCGGCCGTGGCTGCAAGGCTCGCGGCTGACGGCCTGGGAGCTGACGGGCGAGGGCATCCCGGTGACGGTGAATGCCGATTCGGCCGGTGCGCATATCCTCAAGACCAAAGGCGTGACCTGGGTGATTGTCGGCGCCGACTGCATAGCGGCCAATGGTGACGTGATCAGCAAGATCGGCACCTACCAGCTGGCGGTGTGCGCCATGCACCACGGCGTGCGTTTTATGGTGGTGGCGCCGAGTTCCACGCTGGACCTGATGATGGCCACTGGCGATGACGTTGCGCTGGAGGAGCGGGATTCGGGGGAGTTGCTGGACATTGTCGGGCAGCGATTGGACGTGGAGGCCTTCAATCCGGTGTTTGATGTAACGCCGGCTGACTTGATTGACGTGATCGTGACGGAAAAGGGCATTGTCGAGCGGCCGGATACGGCGAAGTTGGCGAAGTTGATGTGCCGTAAGCGGTTGCATTGAGGGGTGTGGCGCCTGTGGAGTCGCCATCGCAGGCAAGCCAGCTCCCACACGAAATGTGTTCACAGAACAACCTGTAGATACCGTCTTGACCCT
>NZ_JACAOY010000050.1 GCF_013385985.1 Pseudomonas sp. B6002
TTTTGGGGTGTGAGTACATATCCGTTTTTTGGGTAACGGCTGCTTATGGTTCCGCCCTTACGGCGGCTCACTTTGGAAAAGCCCCAAAGTAAGCAAAGGGCTCTTGCCGGTATGACTCACCCACATGGGTTACAAATCAGTTCACGCACATAGGTAACAGTTTTTAACTGGCAGGGTCGATTTCGCGAGGATCTGACCATGCCCTGGAAAGAGCTGAAACCTATGGACCTTAAAGTGATGTTTATCGCCGACTATCTGTCCAAAAAACACAGCCTTAGCCAGTTGTGCCGGGAATACGAGGTCAGTCGAAAAACCGGGTATAAATGGGTCAGACGTTATGAAACAGAGGGCCCTAGCGGGCTTGATGAGCGTAGTCGCTGCCGCCACAACCAAAACTACATAGTGCCGATGGCGGTGAAGCAGGCAATCATCGAGCTTCGTTCAATTGGCGAGACGATTCCCGGTCCGAAGAAGATTCAGAACAGCCTCATACTGCGTTTTCCGGATCAAGATCCGCCCTCGAAAACGACCATTTACAACATCCTCAAGGCCGCTGATTTGATCACGCCTCGGCCAATGCGTCGAAGCGTGGCTGTTTACCCCAAGCCTTTACGCAAGGCAGAAAATCCTAATCAGCTGTTCAGCGCTGACTACAAGGGTCAGTACCTGACTGGGGCAGGTGTTTGGTGCTATCCGCTGACGATCATGGATCATGCCAGTCGTTTTTTACTGGCCTGCCAGAGCATGGGCAGCACCAACTTTAAGGAAACTCAGCAAACCTTCGAGAGGGTTTTCCGCGAATACGGACTGCCAGAACGCATTCGTACTGATAACGGCATACCGTTTGCCAGCACCAGTCGCGCGGGGCTATCACAGCTATCGATCTGGTGGATGAGGCTTGGGATCATTCCTGAGCGAATCGAGCCCGGTCGCCCAGATCAGAATGGGCGGCACGAACGTATGCATCGGACACTGAAAAGCACATTACCTCATCCTTCGCCAATTGCCTGGGAGGCCCAACAGCGTCACTTTGATCGTTTCCTACAGCACTACAATTACGAGCGTGGCCACGAGGCGCTTGGGCAGAAAACCCCTGCCACTTGCTATACGCCTTCCACTCGAATGTACCCAGAAACGTTACCGGAGATGGTCTATGCAAGCCATATCGAGAGTTACTTGGCCGATAGTAGCGGGATCATCAACCGAGGTGGAATGCGGGTGTATGTTGGAAATTTGCTCTGTCACCAGACCATCGGAATGGAAATGATTGGTGATGGGGTGTGGAATGTGATCTTCGGGCCGGTGATTCTTGGGCACGTGAACGCGAGAGACGCAAAGAACGGTTATGTATCAATCAAAGTGTCACCTATGTGAATGCACTTTTTTGTAACCCATGTGGTTGTCCCGTACATGCCCCAACACTCGGCACCTCGCTTAGGCTCGGTGTGCCCGTAATCCGACAGTGATTTGGGGGGCCGCCGC
>NZ_JACAOY010000051.1 GCF_013385985.1 Pseudomonas sp. B6002
GAGTGGTGTGGAGCAAAGGCAAAGGCAAACGCAAACCACTGTAGGAGCCGGCTTGCCGGCGATGGTCGTAAACGATGACGCAAAAAAACCAGGCAAAACGCTGAGCCCCACTGTGGGAGCTGGCTTGCCTGCGATGGCATCAACGCGGTGTACCTGATTCACCGAGGTGCCTGCATCGCCGGCAAGCCAGCTCCTACACGTATCTGCTTTTGATCCAACCACTCAGGTCGGCTACTAGGCCGCCGTGCTCTTGCTCTTGCTCTTGCTCTTGCTCTTGCTCTTGATTTTGATCTTAGGCGCCCCGTTTAACACGCTGGCCGAACGCAGGC
>NZ_JACAOY010000006.1:0-266118 GCF_013385985.1 Pseudomonas sp. B6002
CCGCCGTAAGGGCGGAACCATACGCAGCCGTTACGCAAATAACGGATATGTACTCAGCCAACCCCTCAGCGATGCTGAAACCTGGGCAACGAAGCAATCCGCAATTTAGGCTCCTGCAACCGCGCCAAATCCGCCGCAATCTGCGCCCGCCAAAAATGCGCCCCCGCCAACTGCGCATCCACCCACGCCTGGCGCAACAACACCTTGGCCTTATCCACCGACCCATACTGCGCCTGACGCAACGTCAACTGCGCCTTGATCCGCAGCATCTGCGGCACAAACCAACGCTCCTGGCGGCCCACCGCCAATTGCAGCGTGTCCTCCAACACCTCCAGCGCCAGCTTCTCCAGGCCCAGGCGCGCCAGGCCCAGCGCATATTCACAGCGCAACAGGCTATAGAGCTGGCTGTCCCCCTGGCCCTGCAACTGCTGCAACGCCTCGCCCAGTTGCGGCACGCCTTCTTCCGGCGAGCCCTGGCGAATCAACAGAATGCTCTCGAAGCACAAGCGAAACTGCCGCCAAATGTGCAGGTCCTGACGCGTGGTGCTGTCTTGCAGCAAGCTCAAATAATGCCGCGCCTTGGGCAGATTAGAGGCCAGCAACGCCAGAGGAATCGCCCCCAGGCACAGGGTGTACCAGAGCGTCGCAGGGTGATCGAGGGAGATGGCCTCGTCCACACAGGTGCCGATCAAACGCAGCGCCGGATCGACGTCGCCTTCGAGCAATTGCACCTTGGCCTTGAGGCAGCGCGCGGCAATGCGTTGGTCAAAATGCACGTCGATGATGTGCGAACGCGGCGCCGATGGAGAGCCGAGGGCTTCGTCGATGTTCTGCCGTGCGCCCGCCAGGTCGCCCATGTGAAACAGCGCTACGGCGCGCATGCGTTTGCCCAGCAATTGCTGGTTGCCGCTGCTGTCGAGGGCGATGTAGCGCTCGGCCAGCTCCAGGGCTTCGGTGTACTGGTTGCAGCCGCAGCGGTCGGTCCACAGGCCCCACAAGGCGCGCAGTTTGTGCTCGGCATCGCCGAGGTCGCGGGCGTCTTCGCGCACTTGGCGCCAGGCTTCGCGCATGGGGCCGCCGGTGCCGTAGGTGAGCATCAGCACACTGGCCAGGGCCGTCTGCAGCAGCATGCGCTGGCGCAGTGGCAACGGCGCTATGGCGTTGCTCGCCAGGCCTTTTTCCACCCAGGTGCGGCATTCGCTGACCAACGACAGGCGCAGCCACAGCGGCACGCCGCCCAGGGTCAGTTCGATGCCCAGGGGCAGGTCGCCGGCCATCGAGAACGCCCAGTCGAGGGCTGAACGAATGGTGTTGATCTCGGGTCCGTAGAGCGCCAGCCAGGTCTCCGGCGAGAGGCCGTCGAGAGTCTGTCCGGCTTCCTGCAACACGCCCAGGGCGTAACGCGCATGGCGCTGGGCGGTGAAGTGGGTTTCGCCATGTTCGGTGAGTTTTTCCTGGGCGTAGGCGCGGGTGGTTTCCAGCAGGCGGTAGCGCTTGAGCAGCTGCGATTCGCCGGCGATCAGCAGGGACTTGTCCATCAGGCTTTCGAGCAGCGGCAAGGCGTTGCGTGGGTCGAGGCTGCTGCTGGCGGTCATGGCCTTGACCGCGTCGAGGGTGAACGAACCGGTGAACACCGCCAGTTGGCGCAGCATCGCCTGTTCGTCGCTGCTGAGCATGGCGTAGGTCCAGTCCAGCGTGGCACTCAGGGTGCGGTGGCGGGCGAGGGCGGTGCGCCGGGCGGTCATCTGCAGGCGAAAGCTGCCGTCGAGCAGCCCGACCAAATCCTGGATGCCAAAGGTGCGCACGCGGGCGGCGGCGATCTCGATGGCCAGCGCATTGCTGTCGAGCTTGCGGCAGATGGCGCTGACCGCAGCGACGTCGGCGTCGTGGAACACGAAATCGGGGTCGAGGGCGCGCACGCGTTCCACGAACAGGCGCACGCCGGACCAGGCCAGGGCTTCGCCGGCACTCAGGCGCGCGTGTTCGTCCGGCACTTGCAGCGCCGCCAGGTCGTGCACCCGTTCGCCGTCGGCGCGCAGGGGCTCGCGGCTGGTGGTCAACACGCAGCAGTGGGGCGCGTGGCGCAGCAGGCTTTCCACGGCGGTGGCGGTGGCGGGCAGCACGTGTTCGCAGTTGTCGAGCACCAGCAGCAAGCGGCGTTCGGCGAGGGTGGCGGTGATGCTGTGCAGCGGGTCGTCGCTGATGGTCTGGATGCCCAAGGCGCTGGCGAGCATGCCGGCCACCCATTGCCCGCTGGTGGCGGGCGCCAGGTCGACGAAGCAGGTGGCCAGGTCGGCGTCGCTGGCCAGTCGCTGCGCCACGGCCATGGCCACGGTGGTCTTGCCGATGCCACCGGGGCCGGTGATGGTCACGAAACGCTGGCTCACCACCTGGTCGGCCAGGTTGGCGATCAAGCCATCGCGGCCGATCACTTCGGCGCAAGGCGTCGGCAGGGCGCTTTCTTCGACCCGCACGTAGGGCACCGGCAAGGCGTCTTCACTGGCGGTTTGCAGCGTTACCGGTGCTACAAAACGATAACCCCGGCCCGGTACGGTAACGATGTAGCTGAAGTTGCCGTCGTCACCCAAGGCCCGGCGCAGGGCGACGATCTGCGCACGCAGGTTGCATTCCTCCACCACCACCTTGGGCCAGGCAAAGGAGATCAGTTCGGATTTCTCCAGCAGTTCGCCGGCGCGGGTAGCCAGGGCGATCAGCAGGTACAGGGCACGGCTGCCGAGGGTGACGGGCTCGCCGTTGCGCAGCAATACATGCTGGCGTGCCAGTAACAGGAAGGGGCCAAAGCCAATGGCGCTCTCGGCGGCTGCCGGGGCCAGGGGGTCTGCGTCCATACAGGACACTGCGTGGTTCTTGCTCGAGCTCATCAATTCGTCCTTTTTATAGTCGGGCTTGTTATTGGCGATCAGGCCATTCGCCCTTTTGGGTGCAGATGTGCAGCAGCAGTCTTGGAAAGTTGATGTCGATCAAAAAGTCGGAAGGCCGCCCTCCTTTGGGGCATGGTCGTTTTTATAGGCGTTTCACGGAGCGTGTTTCAGGGGATGAGACTGTCTCAGAGCTGAAACATTTTATTACCAGAAACATGGATAAAGCAGAATGTATGCCAGTTGGCATGTAACAAAGATGACAACAACCGCATGAAATTTATGGTGATTTTTGCGGTCGTCGAACGCGCACAAGCGGCTGCGTTCGGAAAGGCGAATATTTCTAATTGTGTCGTTCGGGATGCCGAATAAAACGGCGGTGGTTTGGCGTCTGTTATTTGGCTGTGTATCGAACTGTATCCACGCCCCATCCTGATACACCGGCATGACGTTCTATCGCGTTCGCGACACAGACCGGATACACGCCTGGCTTTAACTCTGTTCACCAGCCGGCGCAGGCGGTCAACCACCGCCACACGCGCCCTGGCCACACTCAGTCAAGCCAGGAGATACACCGATGAAGCGTCCTTACGCCGCCCTCGCGGCCACCCTTGCCCTGTCCCTCAGCGCCTTCGCCGCCGTGGCCCATGCCGATGAGGCCAAACCCCAGGAGAAATGCTTTGGCGTGTCCCTCGCCGGGGCCAACGACTGCGCAGCCGGCAAAGGCACCTCGTGCGCCGGCACCGCCACCGCCGACTACCAGGGCAACGCCTGGGTGCTGGTGGACAAAGGCACCTGCACCCAGATCAAGACCCCCAAAGGCTTCGGCAGCCTGACGGAGCAGCCATGAGCCGAGCGGCCCCGGCGGTGCTGATCCAGCGCCTGCTGCCCGAAGCGTTGCTGTTGCTGGTGGCGCGGCTGGGGATCGCGGCGGTGTTCTTTCTGTCGGGGCGCACCAAGGTCACGGGTTTCCTGAACCTCAAACCATCGACCTACACGCTGTTCCGCTCGGAATACGCCTTGCCGCTGATCCCGCCCGACTGGGCCGCGCACCTGGCGACCTATGCCGAGCACCTGTTCCCGCTGTTGCTGGTGCTGGGCCTGCTGACCCGCCCGGCGGCGGCCGCGCTGCTGGGCATGACCCTGGTGATCGAGGTGTTCGTGTACCCCGACGCCTGGCCGGTGCACCTGACGTGGGCCGGCTTGTTGTTGCCGTTGCTGGCCTACGGCGGCGGTGCCTGGTCCCTGGACCGCCTGATCTCAGGCAAACGTTCCCAACTGTGATGGAGAGTTCCAATGCGTATGCTTTCTTCCCTGGCCATTGCCATGGCCCTGACGGTTCCAATGTTCGCCCAGGCAGCCGATGCCCCACAGCCCGGCGCCGGTAAAAGCGTGGTGATCGTGCCCGGTTCGTTTGTCGACGGTTCCGGCTGGCGCGTGGTGCACGACATCCTGATTCACAAGGGCTACAAGGTCACCGTGGTGCACCAAGGCCACGAAAACCTCGCCGCCGACGTGGCCGAAGCCCGCGAAGTGCTGGAGCAGCAAGTCGGCCCGGTGGTGCTGGTGGGCCACAGTTCCGGTGGCGGGGTGATCTCGATTGCCGGCGACCGCGACAAGGTCAAGGCGCTGGTCTACGTCTCGGCGCTGCAACCCGAAGTGGGCGAAAACATGGCCCAGTTGATCGGCTCCATGCCGTCGCCCAGCGATGACATCAAGCCGAGCCGCGACGGCCACCTGTTCTTCGACCGCACCAAATTCAACGCCGACTTTGCGGCCGACCTGACCACCAATCGCACCGACTTCATGGCCGCCTCCCAAGTGCCGGCCACCACCGCGCTGTTCGGCGGCACCGTATGGGCCGCGGCCTGGCACAAGAAGCCGACCTACGCCGTGGTGTCCACCGAAGACCGTGCCCTGAGCCCCGACCTGCAGCGCTGGATGTACAAGCGCGCCGGTTCCAAGGTCACCGAAATCAAGGCCAGCCACTCGGTGTACATCTCCCAGCCTGAGGCTGTGGCGAAGGTCATCGAAGACGCGGCATCCGTCATCAAGTAATTCACCCACCCCCCTGGAGAAACACCCATGAACACTGCACTCAAATCCCGCCTGAGCCTCGCTGCCGCTGCTGCAATGATCGCCATGGCGTCTGCCTCGTTCGCCACTGCCGCCAGCGCCGCCGACCAAGCGGAAAAACCCGGCCGTTGCTACGGCGTCAACACCTGCAAGGGCACCAGCCTGTGCGCCACGGCCAAGAACGATTGCAAGGGCCTCAACAGCTGCAAGGGTGAGGGCGTGATCGTCAAGACCCCGTCCGAATGCCTCAAGGCGGGTGGCACGCTGACTGAACCCAAGTAACGCCTCACCCCTCCTGTGGGAGCGGGCTTGCCCGCGAAGATCGTCAACGATGACGCGAGCGTTCAGAAAGTACGCGGCGTTCTCAGGATTTTCGCGAGCAGGCTTGCTTCTACAGGTTTAACGGAGAACCTCGTATGTCCGCATCCAACCCCCCCTTTTCCGGCTACGGCCTGGGGCTGCGCAAGGAGCATTACTGCGACTTCCTGGAGACCTCGGTGCCCGTGGATTTCGTCGAAGTGATCTCCGAAAACTTCATGGTCGCAGGCGGCCAGCCCCGGCATATCCTGCGCCAGGTGCGCGAGCGTTACCCGGTGGCGCTGCATGGGGTGTCCATGTCCATCGGTACCGCTGAAGGGCTGGACACCGATTATTTGCTGCGCCTCAAGTCGTTGGTGGACGAGGTGGAACCGCTGTTCGTCTCCGACCACCTGAGCTGGTCGCGCAGTGCTGGTTTCAATGCCCATGACTTGTTGCCCGTGCCCTATACCGACGAAGCCCTCGACCGAGTCTGCGCCAATATTCATCAGGCCCAGGACGTGCTGGGCCGCACGATGCTGTTTGAAAACCCGTCGAGCTACCTGGCGTTCGATGGCGCGTCCATGAGTGAGTGGGAATTCATCGCTGCCATGGCCAAGCGCACCGGGTGTGAGTTGCTGCTGGACGTCAACAACGTGTTCGTCAGTGCCAGCAACCACGGTTTTGATGCCTTGGCGTTTTTGGACGGTATCCCCGCCGAGCGCGTGCGCCAGGTGCATTTGGCCGGGCATAGCCAGGGCCGCGAGCTGTTGATCGACAGTCATGACAGCCCGGTGTGCGCCGGGGTCTGGGAACTGTATGCCGAGGCCATGACCCGGCTCGGTCCCGTAGCCACCATGATTGAACGCGATGATGAGATTCCGCCGCTGACCGAGCTGCTGCGTGAGTTGTCGATGGCACGGGCGTTGGGAGCGCAGCGATGAACCTGGCGGAACTGCAACAGGTCTTCAGCCACTGGTTGGTGAACCCGTCCGATGAGTCCGCGCAGTTGCTCGGCAATAACGTCGCAGGCCTGGCGGTGTACCAGAACAACTACCGCGCCCAGTTGGTGGGCTGCCTGGAACAGGCGTTTCCCCACCTGCGCCGGTGGGTCGGCGAGGAGGCGTTTTTGGCGGCGAGCATCACCCATATCGACAATCACCCGCCCCATGCCTGGACCCTGGACGCTTACCCGGAAGGTTTCTACGCCACCTTGAAAGAGGTGTTCCCGCGCAACCCCGATGTGCATGAGCTGGCCTGGATCGAATCGGCCCTGAATGAGGTGTTCGTGGCCGCCGACGCCGCGCCACTCGCCACGCAGGTGCTGGCCGAGCTGGATTGGGACAGCGCCGTGCTGAGCCTGACGCCGTCCCTGCGTTGCCATGGCCTGACGACGAATGCCGAGGCGATCTGGTCGGCACTGTGGCAGGAAGACGCTGCACCCGAGGCGGTGATGCTGGAACAGGCGGGCGGCATGTTGGTATGGCGTCGCCAATTCACCTCGCGCCTGCGCCAGGTGGATGCGCTGGAACTGGCGGCGCTGCAACAGGTGCAGGCCGACGGCAGTTTTGCCGGGCTGTGCGAGTTTTTGGTGGAACGCCTGGGCGAAGAGGCCGGCGTGATGCGCGCAGGCGAATACCTGGCCACGTGGCTGGGCAGTGAATTGATTGTGGGGGTGAGGGATGTTTGATCGTCGAGGTTTTATGCTGCTGGCGGCAGTGGCGGTGTGTGCGCCGGCGTTTGCCGTGCAAACGGTCAGCACCGATGACCAGGAGATTAGCTATGAGCGCTTCGGGCCGGAAGAGGGGCACGCGATTATTTTGCTGGCGGCCGACACCCAGGTGTTTGCCACCGTCACTGGGCCGTTGGCGGCACAAGGGTTTCGGGTGATCGTGCCGTACCTGCGTGACAGCGATGATGGGACACTGGGCCAGGAGGTGCTGGAATTGATGAACGCCCTGCATATTCCCGAGGCCGTCCTGGCGGGCGTGGAGCAGGGCGCGCGGGTGGCGGCCAAGGCGGCCACCTTGAAGCCCACCCGCTGCGTGGGGCTGGTCACGCTGAACACGCCACCCCAGCCCGGGTTTGCCGACGCGGTGGCGCTGATGGCGAAGACCGGGCATTGGCGAACATGAAAATATTGACAGCCAGGCAATAGGCCACTGAAAAAAATCCCGTCTGCCCGTACTCTAGAGGCCTTCGTCACCTGTGTGGATTGTTCATGTCTTCTGTCGCCGATGGGTTGCCCTCCAATAAACGCTTGCCGGCCGTGATCGCCCTGTCTTTGGGGATCGGCATGGCAACCCTGGACACGGCGATCGTCAACACGGCGCTGCCTACGCTGGCCGAGGGCATCGGCACCGATTCGGCCTCGGTGATCTGGGTGGTCAATGCCTACCAGCTGGCGATTATCGCCACGGTGCTGCCGTTTGCGTCCTTGAGCGATGTGCTGGGGCACCGTCGGGTGTACCTCGGCGGGTTGCTGCTGTTTATCGTGTCGTCGCTGTTTTGCGGGTTGGCCGGCTCGCTGCTGACCCTGACTGCTGCGCGAGTGGCACAAGGTCTGGGCGCGGCGGCGCTGATGAGTGTTAACACGGCGCTGCTGCGGCATATCTACCCGTCGAAGATGCTGGGGCGCGGCCTGGGCTACAACTCGCTGGTGGTGGGGTTGGCGTTCACATTGGGGCCGACCGCTGCGTCGGCGATTCTGTCGGTGGCGACCTGGCACTGGTTGTACCTGATCAACGTGCCGCTGGGCCTGCTCGCATTGGGCCTGGGCCTGCGTTCATTACCGGTGCTGCCATTGACCGGCCACGCCTTCGACCGCTTCGCTGCGGTGTTGTGTGCCGGGTTGTTTGCCTTGCTGGTGCTGGGCCTGGGCACGGCGGTGCATGGCGCGCAAGGCGCCTTGACCCTGGGCCTGATTGCGGTGGCGCTGGTGTGTGGCGCCTTGCTGCTGCGCCGTGAGGCCGGGCACCCGGCGCCGATGCTGGCGGTGGACCTGTTCAAGCTTCCGGTGTTTGCCCTGTCGTCCCTCACGGCGATCTGCGCATTCAGTGCCCAGGGCCTGGCGTTTGTCTCGCTGCCGTTTTTGTTGCAGGCGGTGCTGGGCCATAGTCAGGTGGAAACCGGTTTTCTGATGACGCCCTGGCCGGCGGTGGTGGCGGTGATGGCCCTGGTGGCGGGGCGCCTGGCGGACCGGGTGTCCCTGGGCGTGCTGTGCGGCATAGGCCTGTTGATGCTGAGCGTGGGCATGGCTGCACTGGCGACCCTGGGCAGCGGCGCGTCGGCGTTTGATATCGGCTGGCGCATGGCGTTGTGCGGTGCCGGTTTCGGGTTCTTCCAGTCACCCAACCTCAAGGCGATCATGACCAGCGCACCCTTGGCCCGCAGCGGCGGGGCCAGCGGCATCGTGGCGATTTCGCGGTTGCTGGGGCAAACGCTGGGGGCCTCGTTGGTAGCGTTCTGTTTCCATTTGTCCCTGGGCAGTGGCCCGCAATACGCGCTGTGGCTGGGCTGCGGGTTTGCCCTGGTGGGCGCGGTGGCGAGCGTCTTGCGCTTGTTGCCGTATGACAAAAAGGCGTGATTGAGCGTTGTAAAACACCGTTCGGGAAGGCTACCGTGGCGACCTGAATATTTCGGGATGTTTCAGATTTATGTCCAGCCTGGCCCAACGCACTGCTGATGTGTCTTCCCGCCGCGCCGCGCTGACCCTGGCTTTATGCTTGCCCAGTGACGTGTTGCTCTACCTGCTGCTGCCCATGGAATCCCAGGCGTTCGGCATCACCCTGGCCCAGGCCGGGGTGCTGCTGGCGGCCAACCGCCTGGTGCGGATTTTCGGCTACCGGCATGTCCTCAACTTTTACGCGCGCAACGGTGACCGCCTCACCTGCATGATCGCCGCAGGCGCCGCGACCGTGTGCGCCCTGGGCAACTCGATGCTCTCGGGCTTTGCGGCGCTGCTCTGCCTGCGCTTGATCTGGGGCCTGTGCTTTGCCGCGTTGAACCTGTCGACCCAAGTACTGGCCACCTCCGAACCCGCAGGCGCGGCGCGGAGGGCAGGGCGCTCGCGGGCCATGATCGCGCTGGGGCCGATGCTCGCGCTGCCTTTGGGCGGCTGGCTGACGCTGTGGGCGGGGCCGCGTCCGATCTTCGCGATTCTGGCCGGCTGCTGCCTGCTGGGGCTATGGGCGGCCCACGGCCTGCCGCGCACCAGGCATGACCTGCACAGCACCGGGCGGCGCTTCAAGTGGCCGGACAGCGTGGCGACCTGGTCGTTTATCGAAGGCGTGGCGTTGGATGGGTTGTTCATTTTTGGCCTGTCGATCCAGGCGCAGAAGATTTTGGGCGGCAACGCGGTGCTGATCGCCGGTGGCCTGATGGCCCTGCGGTATGCCTCGGAAATGCTCCTGAGCCCCCTCGGTGGCCGGGCCGCCCAGCGCTTTGGCGCCACCTCGATGTTGCTGCTGTTTTCATTCCTGAGTGCCCTGGCCCTGACTGCGTTTGGCAGCTACTGGGTGATCGTCGGCGCGGCGGCGGTGCTGGTGTTGCGCGCCCTGCAACTGCCGCTGGTGACCACCCTGGTGGCCGAGCGCAACCCGGGTTCGATGCGCGTTTCTGCCCTGGCGTCCAACGCGGTGTGGCGCGACGTGGGTGCGGGGCTCGGGCCGCTGCTGGCCGGTTTGTTGCTGCCGGTGGCGTCGGCCCCCTGGGTATTCGGCCTGGCAGGCGCCGCGATTGCACTGAGCGCGGTGTTCTGCTGGCGGGCAAAGGTTTCCCACTGACGATGTGAGGTTGTGTGTGTCCCTTCAAGAAAACTTCGTAAGCGTGCTGGATGAGGCATATCGACACTGGACCGGCCAGGGACTGCCGGCCCCCGAACACCTGGACCCGCCACAACGCCTGGCCTGGCTGCACGCCGAGGCCCCCTACAGCCTGCTGGCCCATGACGGCGCCGCCGACCCGCTGTTTACCTACGTCAACGCCTGCGCGCTGGCCTGCTTCAAGTACCCGCGTGAAGACTTCATCGGCATGCCGTCGCGCTTCAGCGCCTCGGAACTCGACCGCGCCGCACGTCAGGTGCTGCTGGAGCAGGTCACTGCCAATGGCATCGCCGACGGCTACAGCGGCTGGCGGGTGGACGCGCAGGGTGAGCCGTTCATGATCCACGCCGGGGTGGTGTGGACGTTGCTCGATAACGCCGGCCAACCCTGCGGGCAGGCCGCGCTGTTCTGGCCCGATGAGCAACGCATCGGCGTGCTCGCCTAAGCGCTTTTAAAGCGTTCCAGCCAGGCGGGGTCGAACCGGGTTTGCTCGGTGTCGATCCCCAGCGCCTGCAGCTTCGCCTTGTGCGCTTCAAGCTCGCCCACCAACTGCGCCTGGGCGCTGGAATTGGCATCCAGCGCATGCATCTGCGTCAGCCCCAGGTGATAGAAACGCAGCACCTTGAGGGCGGTCGGGTCGTTGGCTTGTACGCCCTCGGTGACCCGGTGCATCACGTTGGTGATGCTCATCAGGCTGCGCTTGAGTTGCCAGCCATACAACGCCGGCGCCAACCACGGCTGGTTCCACAGCGGGCCACGCACCAGGGCGACGGTGACCAACACGCCAGCAAACACACCCCCGACGTTGAAGCGGAAGTTGTCACCCCCGGGCTCGCCAAACAGCATCACCGCCAGGCTCGACAGCAACATGGCCAGGGCCACGAACACCACGGCGATAATCAGCGTGCTGCGGCGGGTGAGTTGACGGTAGGTGGCGGGGTCGCAGGGTTTGAGTTCGAACATCCGGTTCAGCTCTCCAGGAGGGGCAGGGCGGCATCTTCTCATGCTTGCGCAAAAGAGTTGAACGATGGTTCGCGGGGCTTTCTCTAAAACGGTGTAGGCCACCCACTTGAAAGGTGAACCGTCATGCCCGAATACAAACAGCCGCCGCCTGGTACGCCCAACCCTGACCGCACACCCGGCGAAGAGGAGCGCGACAACGATGCGCTACGCCCCAATGACCCGGCGGAGCGTCAGGACAACGATGTGGAACAGGTAGAAGAAGACCTGGAAAACCTTCACGACAAGGCACGTCCGCTTTAAATCAGGAGACCACCATGAGCCATCCCCCGAAAGGCCCCCGTTCGGACGAACATCGCAGTGGCGAAGATGAACTGGGCTTCGACCCGGACTCGCCGGATTTGGAAGACCCGCAGGTTGACCCCATAGGTCCGGCGATTGCGCCGTTGGACAAGGAGAAAGCGCCGGCGCAGAAACCGCGCCCCTATGATCCTTTGGGTGATCTGAAGCCATGACGGTAGCGGCTCGCCATTGCTGGGGAGTGGAGGGGACAGATGGACCGAAGCTCATCTGTTCCAACTCCAAGTCGAGTCGCTTCAACACGAACGCTTGCCTTTGAAAGTGAAGGTCCTGTTTCGGGCCATCGCTGGAACCGTGCTCATTCCATCAAAGTCGCTGATCAGCACATCGTCTCGCACATCGCATCCACAGCAGATGCGGCTGTGTACGCGCTCCTGCCCCTGAACGCTTAGCCACTGCCCCTGGATAAAGTCCTCTGGCGAAGCCCAGCCCTCGCCCCATCGGGGCTCACTTCTTTCCCATCGTCGCGTCTGATACCGAACTGATACCGAAGTGATCCCGCCATGGCCTGGCGCCATGATCGCCACCGCCGCCATATTGAATCGCCCCAATAAGGCCAACGCCAAACTCAATAACGCAATGATCAATTAACCCACTACTGGGCAGGAGCGAGCCATGAATGGCGAAATAGACACAGCCAACGTTATCAAAACTGCGGATTACAAGGAGCTCAACGGCGATCTCGGCCATGGTCGAAACCGCCTCAGCGCAGCCCAGTCACCGAAAGAGCGCGTATTTGATCCGGCATCCGGCGCCGGCATCCAGCGGCACACGGACACACGTCGCGAAGATTACTCATCATTCTACAAATCGATTCTGGATTATCGTCGCGAAACAAAGCTCGAATTCAATACGACTGCCAGCTATGGCAAATTTTCCGCCGAATTTCATTTCAACTTTGAAAGTAAATACACCTCCCACCAAGACAACACGGCCGCCGTGCGGACCCTGCGCCTGGTCTTCGGCGGCGCGAAGCTCGACGCGGTTTCGGCCGCGGTGCTTTCGTCCAAGTTCAGCGCAGAAGTCGACCGCCTGCCTACGCTGTTCAACCACGAAGAAGCGCATAAATTCTACAGGTTCTTCGACATGTTCGGGACCGACGTGGTGACCTCGATCGCTCTGGGCGGCAATCTGTACTTCCAGGTCCTGGTGCAGAAATCCAAAGTCACGGAGCTCGAAAAGATCAAGGTCGAGCTGGAGGCCGAGTACGGCAGCTTCTTCAAGGCTGACGGTTCGCTTGATGATACGGTCGAGCGCAGGCAGTACATCGAGAGCCGTGAAGCCTCAGTCACCACTGAGGGCGGCAACAACAACATCTTCTCCGACGCCATCTTCACGAAGCCGGCGAGGTATGCCGAAAAGACGAACGATTGGGTGACTTCCGTCGGGAAAAAACCAGTCGTCGTCGGACGGGAATTCAAGCCGGTCTACGCTTTCATTGCCGACGACAAGCGACGCATCGCGGCACAGAAGGCCTTGGACCACTATCTGGGCCGCTACCTGAACGTCCATTCGACCTGGGCTTACTCCAGCTTGACCGTCGGCAACATGACACAGCAAAAATCGGCCGCCGGTGCCGTCGGCAGGCCCGGTATCAAGGTACGCGTGATCGACCGCAAGACGCTGGAGGGACGGGAAGAGTATTTCACGGCCCCCGCTATCGGTAGCGCCGTACCCGAGATCAACCAGTTCTGGAATACGTTCGAGTCCGGTGTCGAATCCATGGGACTCGAGGGCGCAATCGTACTGCTGGCGACGGAATTTTGGCCACGGGAAAGCCGCTACAGCCCGCCGGATCACATCATCGATTTCCTCAGGCATAAATGCGGCGGCTCGGAGGCGACCCTGCATCGCTGGCGCGATGATTCCCTTCGCTGCGTGCCATGCCCCTATGCCGGCGCCAGCTATGGGCTGATCGGCTACGGCAGGGGCACCTTCCAGGACAAGGGTGGCGATGCCTACGTGATCGGCTTCGGCAATCCGGGTGAAACGCTGCGGCTGGAGCTTCAGATTTCCGCTGACCTCCATACTGATGAAGACGGTACGGCGAAGGTCACTTGCAACGATATCTTCCAGGGGGAAGCGATCCGTTTCCTGAAGTTTCGCAGCGAACATTGGAGCACCTGGCAGATCGCCGCCGACCCTCAGGTTCCGGGGCGCGTCATATTGGAAAACGACAGTGCGGGTGATGCCAGCAAGGCACTGTGGTACGCGCAGCCGGTACCGCCAAAATACGGCTTTCAACCTTTCTACTTGATCAACGCCCAGACCTGCGGCGTTCTGCAATGGGACAGTGGCGGAGCGGCCGAAGAGAAGGAGGCCGTGCTGCGCCCGTTCGCCCCCAATCTCGACATCAACCTGTGGCACCTGGGCTACCCTTTTATTGTGTGCCTGTCTTACAACCCGAGCTGGGACCTGCGTGCCTTTGGAGATCGGCGCGTGAAAGTGGCGCCCTACCGGGGCAGGGACACAGAACTGCGTTGGTCGCCAAGTGAAGTCAGTCGTGTGCTCTGACCCCTGTTTGCTCCGTCCTCCTATTTGAAAAGGAATATTAAAATGGCTAAGGGATACCAGTCGTTTCTGCAGAAATCGACCCGCATTACCTACTGCAGCAAAGAGAAATATGCCAATCACGAGCTCTCTGCCGTATGGGTGGCTGATGCATTGAAGCACTTCAAGATCGAGGCCTCGGACACCAAGGACTACAAATACCCTCTCGACAGCCAGCCGGCCCGAGCCACGATCTGGCCGACCTGACCGCAAGCGCTCCAGGTGCTGTAAAGGACGCAGACGGCCAGCCACTTCGTCGACAGACGGGGATGTCAACAGCCGGCTCTTGATGGCTAATGCCAGTCAGCTTGACTGACTGGCATTAGCCGCTGCGAGAACTGCGGCGATGATCTGCACTGTGTTTATCCGTTCACTAATCGCCGCGCCAATCGTATGAAAAACCCAAACCTGCCAGTCGCCACAGGCAGAAACTCACCCAAAGCGCGCATTTGACAGTCAGTACTCGATAACTGACTTTTCACTGTGGTTCCCACTCTGACCATAAACAACGGCGGCCAATGGGGGCCATTCACCTCAGCCTGACTCGTCCCCGTTGCTTCGCATTCTTCACGCACCCGCTTCAAAAAGGTCACAGGAAATGAGATCAGTAGAAAACAATCCTCCACAGCTCACGCGTATTCCGCTCGCCGCCATCGGCGCCTTGCTTGGGGTTGTTTTCAGCCCTTCGCGCAAGGTGTTCAAGGCGCTGGTGGCGTTTGTGTGGGTGGTGGTTGGGATAGGGGGGAATTTGGCGGTTCTCGCTGTGATGGTCACGTAAGCGTCCCCGGTGGTCACTCGCGAATTGCTCCCTCAGTCCCTTCAATACAGGCGAGCCCGCCTATGATTTTGAACCCCGTCATTACCGCTCATTTGGTCGCTGAAGTCAGGGCGCTTTCGGCGTCACCGCGTTGGCAATATCCAGACACTCCGGGGTCGGCGCAAATAGTCGAGTTGAGCGCGCGCCTCTGTTCTCCAACGATGTACAGAGCCTTTCGGGATACTCCTGAAGGCAATTACCTGTTGTACGTGATCGAGGCATATGAGCAGGCCATGAATGATGATTTCAGGCGCTCGCAGTAGTACCCTTGCGACCGCTCAATATTTCCGTCATGGCATGTAAGGACACAGATAAAGTATGACTCGGAACCTATCATTGATTGCGCTGTTGTTCGCCTTGGCTGGTTGCCAAAGCCTGAGCGATATGGGTAAAAACACCGCTGCCTACATCAAGACGGCACGAAATAATCCGGCATCGATGGACCTGCAAAGCACCCGCTACGAGCCGTTTGGCACCTTCGATTACACGCGTGACGACAGCCAGAGCAATGCCTGCCATGAAGCCATTTATAGCAGAGAGATTGCATCCGCTAGCCTGAAAATGGTGAAGGAGGGGAGCAATGCTGGCAATGCGACGTGCCAGCATGTACTCGGCACGTTTTACGAGAGCGGAAATGGCGTCACTCAGGATTTCGGTAAGGCCCGCAGCCTGTATCTCGAAGCGGTAAAGGATGACCCATATGCCTATGTTGAACTCGGACGCATGGCGCACGATGGGGTGGGCGAACCCGCTGATCTGGTCAAGGCCCGTGATTACTACCGACTGGCGGGGCGAGCGGGTGCGGTGGCGCTGGGTGGGATGATGGAGCACGGTCAGGGCGGTACACATGATGTGCCCGCAGCTTTGAAGCTTTATGTTGAGGCGACGCAGAAATATGGCGACTCAGCCTGGCAGGCGATGCGGCCGTTGTTGGCGCGAGGGGTTGAACTCGACGCCGAGCAGGTGCAGAAATACAACCGGTTATGGATTGAAGGATTGGTACGCCAACAACGCATTCGCTTGGTGATGTCTTCGGTGTTCAAGCATGTCAGGGCATCCGGTCAGACCTTCACGGTCACCGTGCTTTATCAGTTTGCAGTGGGGGACACCCGTTCCAAGGCCTATCTGGTCAAGAGCTGTGGCGATCCGATGATCGACAATCTCGTTGTGGCGGCCGTGGACCGTCTATCCATGAAAGACCTCTATTTGACTCCGGGAGGAAAGGGGGCTCCAAGTATTCAAGTTCCGATCATGCTGGTGCCCAGTGCTGGTTGAAATTGCGTGTTGTCATTGGCGTCATTGCCGGCTCGGACTTTGTAAAAACACCACGTGCCAACGCCGTTGAATTTATAGGGTAAGGAATTCCAATGTTTCAAGGTCGATCTCGGCGTAGCTTCCCACATCACTTTTGTAGAGCCAGATCCGAGAGACCCCCAGCGCCGTCTGCAAGAAAGCGACAAGCTGCCCAAGGGGGCCGTTGGCCTGTGCCCTGGTCGGACTCACGACAGTCGCACGCCCTGGTTCGTTATCGTATGTTCTGATCAGGAACATATTCCCTTCGTTCTGCACGCTGTGATTATAGCCACGGTACTCATACCCTAAATCGTGGTCGACATCGTCAAAACGGGTAGATTTCACTATCTTCACAGCAGCGTCCAACATTCGGGTTCGACAGGAGCATCGCTTTGCGAAGCGCTTTGTTCAAGGGGAGTATGAAGCTCAACCGCTGGCGTTCGAAACTCCCGATCGAAGCCAACGCATAACTTGTGATCTTCATCGGTGTGACCTTCATGTCATTGAGGCAACCCAGACCCAGCGGTGGGCTCCCTGTTTTTAGAAAACCTAAGATTTCTGCCGAAGCCACCCCATGCAACAACGACGGCGCTCTATCCGCCTCAATACCTGTATCCCATTCTCCGGGTCATGCAGACGACAAAGCTGCCGGTCCGTGAAAATGAAAAAGGCGCAAAATTAACCTCGAAGCTTTTTCACCATCAGCCTCGTAGAGTTTGCGCAATGAATCTTGATCGTTGAGTTTGTGTAGGTTGAAGTGATTATAGAAGGCTTGGCCCAATCGCTGATGCTTGAAGCCTCCTTGACCCCACAGCCGGATGAACTCGTCATAGACTGCGCGTTCGATCTGCAGCGACAAATTAGTTTCCATCTTCGGGAAGTCATCAACGAAAGACTCAAGTTTACGAACCGACTACGAATCTCTCAACCCTCACAGTCTGCAGCTAAGAATGGTTAAAGCCAGGCTATTCAAACAACGCACGTACTCGTTGAGCCATCTCATCGGCGTTATCAGGTACATCTACCAAAATGCCCAGATAGTGTTCAAGGTGCAACGTGAGCATCTGTTCACCCGCCATCAGATCCCAGTAGCGCTCATCCAGGCCGTCGACTTTTTCTTTCCAGTAACCGCCCAGCGCTTGTTCAAGCTTCTGAGCCACGTCCTCGAAAAGTTTCCAGTCGGCGTGTTCTGATATTTCTATGGTCACCATGCTTCACCTTACAGGAGTTGATTACGCTTGGATGGGTATAGAGGGCACTACCACCACCTCCACCAGGCCTTCTGAACAATCACCTCAGGCGCCAGCGAAGCCCTCTCAGAACTTGCGATCTTCATCGGTGTGACCTCCATGCCATCGAGGCAACCCAGGCCCAGCGGTGGGCTCTCTGTTTTTAGAAAACCCATGATTTCTGCCGAAGCCACCCCATGCAGCAACGACGACGGCGCTCTATCCCGCCTCAATACCTGTATCCCATTCTCCGGGTCATGCAGACTACTCACATCGCAGCCTTCAACGCCCTCCAGCAGCAGCGGCTGGACCGTGACTGTCCCAGGCTCATAAGTGATTTCCAGATCACCGCACACGCAACGCAACCTTTGCAGTTCACCCTTCGACGAGATGCACACAAAATCCAGCCCGTCGTCATCGGTGCAAACGCTGCAAATGTCTAATTGAAGGCTTTTACTAAGCGCCAGGTTGAGGTTCAAGAACGCTCTCTTGAAGGTGTTGGCTAGCCGGGCGCTCTCAAGCACCGTGTACACCCGCGACAACGCTGCCAGTTGTTCAGGCAGCTCAAGGGGTACATCCTTGATGGGCGGCATGGACGTGAAGGGCCATTTGCGTTCTGCGCCGGCCTTGAACGTGTCCAGGTAGAACGACGTGGTGTTTTCATCCCTGTGCAATGACCAGCCAATGCTCTTGGGTAACGTGGAAAGTGGCTCCAGCGCCGGCATCACGTTCATCGCGTGAGCCACGACAAGGTGTCCCATGGTGTAGATCCTTTCGGTATAGGACTGAGCTGGGGTGAGTGGCTCGTTGTTCTTTAGCGCTCGATACATGCAGTGTTTTATTAACGTATGCAGCAGAGGGTTTTAGTGTGGTCCCTGTAATAAAGCCCCTCTAACGTTCCGGTTACCGCTGGCAAGCCTTCGAACGACTCTGAATAGTACGACAGGGGGAGTACTTTTCTCAGCGCTTGCACCTCTGGAGGTCCATCACTCCAGGTTGGAACACTCATCCCGTTCCAAAAGGTAACGTAGCAGTCATTTCGAACAAATAGCACAGGCTGTAAATGCCTTGCTTCTTGGCTGTCGGCCCAGTAAACGTAACCCGCATATTCAGAGTTGTCGCTGCCTACAAAGCGGGTTTTGACAACACAGCATCTTTCCCCAATATCATCTTTTTCAAGCAAAGGACAAACACTGGCCTCGTTTCTCACGGTTTCATCCATGGGGAAAAACCAAACACTATGGGCATTCAAGTCTGCGAGCGTTAGATCGTATACCTGCTTGCTCTTCATGGATTATTCCTGCTGATAACATGTGTCATTGCATTTGGTGGATTTGATGATCTAAGTTTTTATAAAGCTTTTAGTGTTTATCTTCGATGGCCAACGTGAAGATAACGGGCAGGTGCATCGTAGACAGAAAGCCTCCACGCTGCCATAACAGGCTCACAACCTCCCCACACGCGGCACCTCAAGGTCGAGCAACAGCTCTTCGGTGGCGCGACCAAACTGCTTAGTCAAAAAATCCAGCAGCACCCGCACCCGGGGAGCCCTGTAGCGATTGCCGTGCAGCACCGCGTAAACACCAGCCTCACGCACACAAAACTCCGGTAACAGAACCTTCAGCCTTCCGGCACGGATATCGGCTGCGGCGTCCCAAATGGTCTTGCGGGCGATGCCGTGCCCGGCCAGCGCCCAGGCGCGTGCGAGTGCGCCATCGTTGGTTTCCCAGGCCTGGCTCATGGGCACGGTGTGGTTCCATTCCTGGCCGTCCACCGTGAAGTGAAAGGTGTTCAAGGGGCCTGCGGACGTTACCAGCACAATGAATTTGTGCTGATCCAGGTCGGCGGGTGTTTGAGGTTCGCCGTATCGCGCCAGGTAATCGGGCGAGGCGCAGAGTACCCGCCAATTGGGCGCCAGTTGCTTGGCGATCATCGAGCTGTCCTGGGGCTGGCCAAACCGGATGGCCAGGTCGACATCGTCCTGCACCAGGTTCGACACCGAATCCGACAAGGTCAGCGCCACGCACAACTGCGGATGCAACGTGCTGAATGCCTCCAGCCAGTCGTTCAAAAGGTTACGGCCAAAATCAGCCGACGCGGATATCCGCACCTTGCCCCGCACCTCTGTTTGACTGGCCTGAAGCCCGGCTTCGGCCTCATCGATCGCCCGCAACGCGACCCAGCACTGCTGCAAGTAAAACCGGCCTTCTTCCGTGAGGCGCAGCTGGCGCGTGGTGCGATCAAACAACTTGGTGCGCAACGCCGCCTCCAGCTTGATAAGCCGCGCGCTGGCCGCAGCAGGCGACAGCGCCAGTTTGCGCCCTGCAGCCGACAAACTGCCGAGTGCCGCCGCCTCGACAAACAAACGCATATCACCCAATCGGTCAGTGGCCATATTCAATTCAGTTTTGAAAATTCATCAAAGGGTAGGCCAATTATCAAAACCAATGCAATTCCCCACACTGGCGCTTCCTATCCCGTTGAGCACAGGTCATGAACGGCGAATCGCAACTTGAAAATAGCGTTTTAAATCCACCCGGCGAGCACGAACTTCGCACCACCGCACGCCTGCCACTGGCGGCCCTGTTGGCCCTGACACTGGGCAGCTTCATCGCCACCGCCAACGAAACCGTCCCCGCAGGGCTGCTGCCACAAATCGCCGAGGCATTCGGCGTGTCGCAAGCTTGGGCGGGCCAGTTGGTGACCCTGTGCGCACTCGGCTCCGGGTTGGCAGCCATTCCGTTGACCCTCGCACTCCAGGGCTGGAGCCGGCGTTTGGTGCTGCTGCTGGCCATCGCGGTGTTTGTTGTGTGCAACGCGGTGACAGCGCTGTCGCCCTGGTTCTCCTTGACGCTGGCTGCCCGCTTCTTTGTCGGCATCGCCACCGGCCTGGCCTGGAGCCTGCTGGCCGGCTACGCCAGACGCCTGGTCCCCCCGGCATTGCACGGCCGCGCCATGGCACTGGCCATGCTCGGCATCCCACTGGCCCTGGCCCTCGGCGTACCGCTGGGCGCCTGGCTCGGCCAGCTCCTGGGCTGGCGTTGGGTGTTCGGCACGCTCTCCGGGCTGAGCCTGTTACTGATGGCCTGGACCTGCCTCAACGTGCCCGACTACCCAGGCCAGCGCCCCGACCGACGCCTGCCCCTGCGCACCGTCCTGCTGACCCCAGGTGTGCGGCCTGTACTGGCCGTGGTCATGCTCTGGATACTGGCGCACTACACGCTTTACACCTACATCGCCGCCTTCCTGGCCTCCGTCGGGATGGCTGACCAGGTGGAGCAGGGGCTCTTCGCGTTCGGAGTGGCGGCCCTGTTTGGGTTGTGGATCACGGGCGTGCTGATTGATGGCAGGGTGCGGCGCCTGATGGTGCTGAGCCTGTCGGCCTTCACCTTGGTGGCGTTTGCCTTTGGGGTGGGTGGGCTGTCTGTCAGTGCGATTTATATGGGCATGGTGCTGTGGGGCTTGAGTTTTGGTGGGGCGCCGACCTTGTTGCAGACCGCCTTGGCGGACGTTGCCGGGGAGGGGGGTGATATTGCGCAGTCGATGTTGGTGACGGTTTTTAACCTGGCGTTTGCGGGGAGTGGGGTGGTGGGTGGGGTGATGTTGGCGACGTGGGGGGCGGGGGGAATTCCGTGGGTGGTGTTGGGGGTGTTGGTGTTGGGGGGGATGGTTGTTTGGGTGGGGAGGGGGGAGGTGTTTGGAGGGGGTTGTCGGTAAGGGAAGTTGGGGGTTGATTGGTTTGTTGCTGTGCGGATGGTTGTTGTTGGCTGAGGGCTCTGCTTATGGCGGCTTTCGGCCAAAAGGAGACGTTCAGATGGGGCCGTCGTATCGTCATTGTCGAAATAGAGGAATTCAGTTTCTCTCTAAACGCCGCGATACTTTGAATGGCGCCACAATTCCACCTCTTATCCTATGGATACAACTGCTCATGACGAGCGAAGCGGATAACCGGCGGTGCGATTTTCACACAGCAGGGTTGTTTCATTCTCTGCGATTTGTGGCCATGTTCGCCATCGCTCGATCTTCATACCTTCTTGACGTATCAACGTCTGAACACTTTTTCTTTATCGCATCGAAGTTATACCCATCGAAGCTATTAAATAATGCTATTCAATGGATCAAAATTTTTTTCAAAAAAATCTTCATAAACACTTCCAGCAGATATAAATGCAACAATGCTTTCCTTTGCCCGAGTAAGCCCGGTATAAATTATCTCAGCAGAATCTTTGTCACAGACAAGAAGAACAACAAGCGGGGACTCATATCCTTTGAAGCTATGAATAGTGGATAGTTTAGTAACTCCACTATTGAGGTTGAACCCAAATTTCTTTGAATTACCAAGAGCCTTTGCAGACTTATTAAATTTCGGATGCTGCATCATTTCTAGAGTGGCGAACGTCGTGAGCGTGCGCTGCTTATGCCCTTCCCCGTTACGGAGATGATAATCCAAATTTTGAAGCACACTTTCCCTGGAGCACACTATTGTCAGGTCATTTGGATGCAAGCCTTCTTTTTTTGTTAGACTTACAATTAATTTCGCACATTTATCCAGATCATCCTCATGATAATAAGAGTAGGCGTTAACCCCTAGCATCGACAGAGACGGCTGGTAAGACTCATCCACATCCAAGTCATAGTTCTCCAGGAGGTGGGTCGCCTGAAAAAGAGCGGCAACTTTCATGATATGGCTATCTTGTTTGAATCGGAAGCTTTTGGTTAGCTTTTCCCACCGTCCAAAGCCATCGATCAGCTTAGATCGTCTTTCGGAATCAATAGCTCGCGCGTAAATATTTTGCTTTTCATCCCCGAACAACACCATTTCGCCATCTGAGCTTAAAAAATTATCCCTTATTATTCTTAGCCATTCTGGCTTATAGTCTTGAACTTCATCTACCAAAATCGTATCGTATCGTCGAACACTTTCGATACTTTGAAAAATAATTTCATTTGAAAAGTAGCGATCTTCCAACTCCTCCCACGACAAATCTTTAAAATCAATCTGAATACCATAATTGTTAAACGCAGAACTCATAAATCCATGATAGTGCGCAATCTCAAAATTAGCCCATGAAAAACCGTCACGAACTTCACTGATTTTTTCTTTAATATACATTTGCAAAGTGATATTGAAGGTCAAAATCAAAACGGCACCTTCATGGCGCTTATGCGCGTTCACCGCACGTTTTGCCAATACAGTAGTTTTTCCTGAGCCAGCCACACCGCAAATTTTAGCTCTGGCTCCCTGTGAGCTTTCACATAGCCTTGATTGTAGCTTGCTATATTGCAGCTCTTTCCCCTCATTCGCATAGTGATAAGGGGGAAATAATAAACGATAAAATTCTTTATACACAGTTTCGTGAAAACTTATGCCGTGTAAATTTTTGCTAAACGAGATTCTCTGTAGATTGTCCCTGGTTACTGACAATAGCGTCAGATCCCTAGTAAGCTTTTTCTTCTTGCTCTCCAGATACTTTCGTTTCTTATCATAGCTTTCGTGTGATATTTTTTTTGACTTGAAATTACTTTCATTAACTCTAAGCTGGCAGTTTAGGCCTTCGATAGCTGGGCCATAAAAATCCTCAAGCCCCTTTTTATCAGCACAGTGAAAATACACACACACATTGACAATATTAAAAAACCTTTCATTCCTTATATTCTTTTCTAAAAGCCCGTTAATGTGAACATCGAAAAATGCTTTCTTGTATGCAAAGGCCTGTGCAAAAGGGGATTTAATTATTTGCCCGTTACTCCTCAAGCTCCAAACGTTATCTGAAGATACTCTATACCGCTGAAGATCCCAATCTTTAACCTCGAGCACCACAACGCCCAACTCCTTATTGAGCAATACAATGTCTGGCCTGTCGCCATTGAAGCAAGGTTGAAAAAAAACATTTGTGTTTTCGTCGAACATTAGGCTGAGAGCTTCGAGCAAGTGCAACTCACCAAGCGTAGGTGCTTGCCTAGATTTTTTAATCTGCTCAATATTAGGAATTACACTTGCCACAGACCTCATTCCTTTGAATATGCTCAATGCGCATAGTAGCACAAAGCCATATCTCACACAATGAATGCGCCATTCGTTCAGTTAATAATACCGGAAGCCTAAACTTTTGTTAAAGAAAAAAATCCGCTCGAAAACGGAATTCGTAGTTACCACTTTTACTAATTTTCTTTCACTAAAGGGAATCGATAGCGTGTCACGCTTTAGCCGAATGCTGCCTCTAGGAAGGGCAGCAAACGGCCAGAAGCAGACCTTCAAATCATCTGCTAAACTGTGGCGATTAAGCCACGCACTCTAGTACGCGCTGGCTGAAATCGAAAGCTGGTCATACTGCTAGTTTATCCTTTAGTAAAACGGGGGCTGGGCATCAAAGGTGGTCTGCATATAATCAAGTATTAGTTCTAATTTAGATAGCGTCTCAGGAGATAGTTTTTTGGTATCTGGTGACGGCGTACCGCATGCCTCAGCCAAATACCATCCTATTTGTTTCTTTGTCGGCTTTGATGCAATACCTAGCTCATTTTTTATAATTTCAAAGTCGATGTTGGTTAGTAACTTTTCCAAAGCCATATTCGAAAAGCTGGCATCAACAGACGCTATCGTAGCAACACGCTCTCCCGTCAGAAACCATTCATCCTTATAACGTTTGGCGGCTTTTATACCTTCCTTATCATCGTCTAAGAGAATAAAAAACTTTTGTGCCTGCCCCATGAGCTGACTTATGACTGGGTCTGAAGCCCCGGACCCCACGCCAGGCATAATGCTAAAATTAATTTGCTTTTTTAATACTTTGCGCGCCAATTCCAGAGCGTAGTAGTCAGATATTCCCTCTACAATTAGATACGGACCCGCCCCAATCAACTCTGGAGGGACATACTCTAACCTTTCGATGACTGGTTGAAAGTAACTTGATCTAGAGGGAAAATCTGATACGAATCTGCGGTAAGGAATTGCTGATATCGTGGTAGGCTTCGTATCTAGCCCAAAATTGTCGGGCTTGTCATAATCCAGAGCGGAATTTTCAACAATATAAGCTGAGCCTAACCATTGTGGATTGATCATGTGATGACTGTGAGTAGAGTAAATTATTCGATTTCCATTAGAGGCAATTCGCGAGAAACTTTTCAGAAGTTCTGCCTGTGCCTTAGCGTGCAAGTTAGCTGCGGGCTCATCGAAGATGAAGATAGTTTTCCTGTCGCTCGTATTTTTGAATGCGGTGAATAACAAGAAGGAAAAGAACCACCTGAATCCGAGAGACCTTTCATTAATTGAGAATCTAGATTCCCCATCAGAAACTTGGAAGGTTGCATAGGGCACATCATTTTTTTGGGAGTCAATTCCCCAGTCAACCGTGATGCTATTAGCTGATATTGATCGCTGAAATATTCTTTGCCAGCTACCTAAGACTTCTCTTGTTATAGTGCTTGATATTTTCTGAAACACAGAATCTATTAGCCCTTTGCTAGGGCTACCAAAAAGCATTGAGAGCCAGTTTTGGTTGTTCTGCTTTGCCTTGAACTCTCTAATTCTATCGCAAACATGTTTCCCTATGTCTATGCCAGCTTGCGAACTGTCAAGTATGTCTTGAAAGGCGAATCGATAGTGCCTATTGATTGCCGTTTCGCCCTCATACTCTTCAAGATAGATTCTCGCAGGCATGTCCACTAAAAAAGTTGGGAAGTAAGATACTCGCTCGATCTTTGTGGAAAGATGATTGATTGCAATCAACCAAAAATCAATATCATTGACCTTTTGATCTGGCCTGTCGAGCTTGATATTTTGTTTTCCTCTAGGCTTTTTAACTGTGAAGCTTATTGCCCATTCATTTATAGTCCGCTTAAGAGCGCTATCCTCAAAATAAAACTTCTTAACTAGTGTGAAGTTTCTTTTTATTGATTTTTCGTCAAGAATCAAGGAGTTCTTCTTTGCAAGATCAATAAGCTCTTGGATATCTTGCTCATGGACTTCGATGTCGGCTTGAATTTCAACCGCGTCTGAGAATGCAGCTTTGAGGTGCATAGGGATAAGACGAATAGCAGAGCTTGCTGCGAATTGGCCGTCAAAAATACTAGCGACAGACTTGTCGCCAGTAACGAACAATGAAAGAGCCTCTAAAACAGTTGTTTTTCCACTTTCATTAAGGCCTATCAGTGTTATTACTGGGCTATTCGACTTATTGGCGATATCGATACTGACGCTTTCAATTCCCTTGAATCTTTTGATGGTGAAACTTTTTATTTTCGCCACGTAAACACCCTTTAATAATCGTCATTTTTTGCGTCGCAGAGTGCGCTACGTAAATATAGGGTAGAGAAGATAAAATCGCTAGAGAGCTCGCCTTTTTTCTCTAACGAGCTCGATATTTACCTATAGGGGCGTTTGCACCCTCTGAAAAACGGCGAGGTAACGACCATCGATCTTTACATAGCTAAACTATTTTGCGTTGTCAAAGGCTAAGAAGGGCGAGCGAATTGAATCGCTCCGAGTTTCATAGATGCTTTCGAGCCTCAGGGACACCAGCCTAGTCCCAGTTAGACTGTCCGCTTCTGGCCGATTACTGCCTGTCGCGACCGCCTGAAAACGACCCAACGCAGCCAGTGACAATTGGCAGTGACCGACCAGAATCGGTCGATCGTGAGGTGGAGCCGAGCCCGTTCCGCTACCCGGTAGACGCAACGCTTAAAGCGAATAAACACTTCACGTGTTTACTCGTAGATTTTTCAGCAGTACAAAAAATTAGCGAACTGCCGCCAAGGATTGCAGGCTTGAAGCCCTTGATCGACGCCAAAATTACTGGCCTCGGCCCATGCAATAGCTCCGTCCACGAAGGCTTCTATCGTCCCGTTTTCCCAGTCACCATTCGATTTGTCTTCCGCCAGGGCGTGGGCAAAAGCCAGAAAGGTATTGGCGTCCTTGACCTGATCCAACTGCTCATGAAGCTCCATGGGTTTCTCCGCTCAAAGTCATAAGTAGCTCGTCGGATTATCCATCGAGCGACTAACGTCCGCTACGGGCCGATTGCTGCCTATCCTGAGGTGCAGCAAGCGGCCAGAAGCTACCATTCACGACCGCCAGCTTTCGACTATTTTCGGAAGTCTCTGTCTTTGTGTTAGTGAGATTTATCTAATAACTGATGATTTTCAATGGTCAAAGCAGCAACAAACCACTAAAAATTAGCGTTTCAGCGGTAATTATGACAGTTCATATTATAATGCTGCTTGCTCAAGATATTTGAACGTGACGGTGTATCAGAAATACTCACTCAGAGCACAATTTGTGCTTGACCAGAAAAAATTTATTAATCGATATACTGAACTGATTCACCCCAGAGCAGACGCCACATCAGGTGCTGCACCACACAAGCCTCAGCCCGAAGCAGGAGACAGGATGTTAGAGCGATTTCAAGGTGAGTCAGGCCGTAGGCTTACGGTCGATGCCCTTCTTTCACAGCGAATGATTTCCGGAAACCGTGAACTCGCGGAGTATTTTGCCGATAATGTGGAGCTTCTTGAGGTAGCGGTTGGCGATGTCTTGATTGAGCAAGGTGGATCGGACAATGACTTGTATTTGATTTTGACCGGGGCTTTTGACGTCGTCGTTAATAAGCGTCGTGTTGGTCGCCGGTTTTCCAGTGATCATGTTGGCGAGATGGCCGCAATAGAGCCGTCTCAACCCAGATCAGCGACAGTCGTCGCCACGGAAACGAGCGTTGTCGCTCGAGTCGCGGAAATGCATTTTGCTGAAGCAGGGCAACGTTACCCCGAGGTCTATCGCTGCATCGCCCGAGAGCTCTCAAAGCGACTTTATCAACGCAACGCGCATGTTGGGGCGGTGCGTGAGCGAATCAAGATTTTCATCATTTCTTCAGCTGAATCGCTTGGCGTCGCAAGAGCGATTCAGACCGCTTTCGGTCACGACGATTTTATTACTACCATCTGGACGGATGGGGTTTTCCGGGCCACGAACTATCCATTGCAAAGCCTATTGGATGCTGTTGATGACTCCGACTTCGCGGTAGCCATCGCGCATGCTGATGACATCGCTGCATGCCGGGGTCAACAGTGGCCCGTTCCACGTGACAACGTTGTGTTTGAGCTTGGCCTGTTCATGGGAAGACTTGGCAAAGAGCGTGCGATTCTGATGGAACCACGTGATCTCGATGTCAAACTTCCTAGCGATCTCTCCGGCATTATGACAATCATTTATCGGTATGCGACTAGTGGTGACACGGCTGCGTTGATGGGGCCTGCTTGTAACCAGCTCCGAGACCACATTCTTCGGCTTGGACCAAACAATTAGGGATGATTAATGGCATTGGCGGATGACCTGAAAAAATGGGTTGGAGAAACGTTCACGAGTACGTGGGAGGTTCACGATACGACGGGTGTGCCGAACCCCGAAGATTTGCGCCTGAACTCAAATCATGCGAAAGATCTGAGTTCTGCGACTGTTCTTTACGCAGACTTAGATGGGTCCACAGATATGGTGAGCACATACAAGTGGGAATTCAGTGCGGAAATTTATAAGACATTCCTTAAATGCGCATCCGACATCATAAAAAATGAAGGAGGTGTAATCACTGCATATGACGGGGATCGCGTCATGGCAGTCTTTACTGGGGGCTCCAAAAACACATCTGCTGCGCGATGCGCGTTGAAAATCAACGCCGCAGTAATAGATATCATCAGACCTGCTTTAGCTAAAGCTTACACCACGAATTTTGTCTTGAAGCACGTTGTTGGCATCGATACCAGTCAACTTAGAACTGCTCGGATTGGAGTTCGTGGTGACAACGATTTGGTTTGGGTAGGTCGAGCCGCAAATTATGCAGCGAAACTCACAAGCCTTGCTGACAAGCCGACCCGGATCACAGAAAGCGTCTATGAAAAGTTGGCAGACGAATTAAAATACACTAACGGTCAAAGCATGTGGGTGAAGGAGTATTGGGAAGATATGAAAATTTGGACGTACACCTCGACTTGGAAGTGGGCGGTGTAAACTTTCCGTGATTCATTGAATCGATATTAATCTAAGGAATTAAGCTAAAGGTCCAGTCAAGGCTTGATCAGCGGGCGCCTACAACTGCCCTAACGAATGGCAGCTCATGGCCGATTGCCACTTCCCGTCAGAAGCTTGCTTGGGCCTAGCTTGAGGCATCAAGGACCGGGGACTTATGAACGCTTTATCAATGCAGCAACGAGTTCGAGTAAAAGATCATGAGCAGTGACGAAAACGAGCACAAAATCACTCTGCCCCCCGGCTCTCGATTTCGGCGACAGGCTGGTCCGTATGACTTAGATACCGGCCGTCCGTGTTACGCCGTCCAGGTAATCGCGCTGGATGAGCAGTCGAGACGCCGGGTCGAGGACAACTCACAAATCATGGGCACTCCTGGCAAGCACTTTTATGTGTGGGATATCAAGAACGGCTCGACTTGGCCTGTTTTCCTGACCCTGACAGTGGATGGAGTGACGGTAGGCAAGGACAACGACTGACAAACTGTTCGAGGAAACCGAAGCATGGAACCCGTCATACGCTGATAGCTTTAGGTTTGATTATTGCCGCGATAATTGCGGCGAATACTTCAGCCTGCAATCCACCGGCACATACAGCATCCTCGACGCAGCAAGCGAAGCAGATCTGCGATGAAGTTTACGATGACAGCGAGGACGCTAGCGGATACGGCGATTGCGTCAACTCAGCAAAGCGAAGCCTCGAAAATACTAATTGACGGAAAAAGGAAACTCCGCATTGAAATATCTCATCGTTTTAAGCGTCACCGTGCTCTTGGCCGGCTGTGGTCAGGAATCCAAGCCAGCAGCTGTACTTCACCTTGCACCGATCACACCTGGTGCCATTCCCGAAAAGATCGGCGGCTGCGGGGAAGGTTGTAAGAAACTGGACAAGTTTGCTAAGTGGCAACCGCTGCTCGCTCCGCTGGTTGAAATGCACCGCAGGCAGGAGAAGTGCTCCTCAGTTGAGTATGCAATGCCCGATACCGACTCTGACCCAGCGGACCCGAAGTTTTATGTACAGTGCAAAGAAGTGAGAAGCGGCCAGCTTTACAACACCTTCTATACTCGGACACAGATCGAGATGGGCACGCCGGCTACGAGTGAGCCGGTTTCCCGTGGGTATGCTGAACCTCTTTGTGCAGGCCAATTGGCTGAAAAACTGCCCGGCGCTACAATTGCCAACCAAGGCTTTTACGAAGCTTCAAACGGCTCAGTACGTCTAACCTATGACTTAAAAGTAAGTGGCGTCGACAAGAAGGCGGCTTGTCTAGTTAGCCACGAATCTGTTGAGTTAAACGTCGTCCGGTAGCTCAGTAATCAAGGAAAAAATGACTCTCGCAATAAACGTGATTCTTGGCCTATCGCCGCAGCTGCAGGCACTGATTGACTAGGTGAAAGCCGAGGAAATTCGCTCAGCCTCCTCAAAGGGACGTGTCATGTAAAGTTGAGCCGTAAGACAAGAATTTTAAGGCCGTTAGAGGCGCTGCACGGGTTCTGGAGATATTCCGATGAATTTTTTGAAAGTAATATTGGCTGTCACTTTTTTTGCTGCTGCCCCCTCATGGGCTGGAGATTTGACTGGACCTCAAAGTAATGCAGTCAGATCAGCGAAGCAGTATCTCAGCATGACGGGCTTCTCACGGAATGGGCTTATTCATCAGCTTTCATCTGATGCTGGAGAGGGTTTCGACGTTTCTGACGCTACGATAGCAGTGGACAGCATGAACATTGACTGGAACCAGCAGGCGGTGAGGTCTGCGAAGCAGTATCTCAATATGATGGGCTTCTCGTGCAAAGGCCTCATTAAGCAACTTTCCTCGAGTGCTGGAGAAAAATACACTGTGGACCAAGCAACCTACGGCGCAAAACATGCAGATGGTTGCTGAAAAACGACGTGCTTTAAATCGCCCCTAGTTTCGTAGACGCCATCAAGCTACAAGGAAGGGTTGCTAACCCAGCATAACTGTCCGCTTTTGGCCGTTAGCCGCCAAAGTGGCGACCAGCAGCCCCCTCAACCCCTCCTCACAGCCCCACCGCCTCGACAGCCCTCGACCGCCAAACAACCCCCAACACCATCAACAAGCCCAACCCAGCCATCGCCGCCCCCGCTAGCGAAATCGCCGGATACCCCAACCCCGCATTAATCACCGCGCCTCCCAACGCCGCTCCAATCGCGTTCCCAAAATTAAACGCCCCAATATTCACCGCCGAAGCCAGGTTAGGCGCGTCCTTGGCCGCTTCCATAACCCGCATCTGCAGCGGCGGCACCAATGCGAAGCTGGCGATGCCCCAGATCAGGATGGCGACGGCGGCCGGCAGTGGCCAGCGCATGAGGACGGTGAACGCCAGCAGGACCAGGATCAGCACGCTCAGCGAGACGATCAGGGTGCTGTCTATGGAGCGGTCGGCGGCTTTGCCACCCCAGAGGTTGCCAAGTGTCAGCCCTACACCGAACAGCACTAGCATGGCGGTGATGAAGGCGGTGGAGGCGTGGGTCTCGCTGCTGAGGATGGGGGCGATGTAGGTGAAGACGGTGAACATCGCGCCGGAGCCGACGACGGTAAGGGCCAGCGCGCCCAGTACCGGGCCACGGCACAGCACGCGGATTTCGGCCATTACACCCACGCTTGGCGGTGCCTTGAGGTCTGGGAGGGCGAACCACAGCGCGGCCATGGCCACCACGCCGAGGCCGGTAATGCCCCAGAAGGCGGTGCGCCAGCCGAACAGTTCGCCAAACCAGGCGGCCAGCGGCACTCCGCCAATGGTCGCGAGGGTCAGGCCCATGAACATGGCCGCCACCGCGCCGGCACGCTTTTCCGGAGTGACCACGCTAGCGGCGACGATGGAGCCGACGCCAAAGAATGCGCCGTGGTTCAGTGAGGTCACCACTCTGGCGATCATCAGGCTGTAGTAGTCGGTCGCCAGGGCGGACATCAGGTTGCCGAGGGTGAAAATCGCCATGAGGCCTATCAGCAGATAGCGCCGGGGGATTTTGCCTGTGGTCAGGGTCATCAGCGGCGCGCCAAGCAGCACGCCGAGGGCGTAGGCGCTTACCAGCAGGCCCGCAGCGGGAATCGAAACGCCGAGGTCAGCAGCAATGCCCGGCAACATGCCCATGGGGGCGAACTCGGTCACGCCGATGCCAAAGGCACCTATAGCGAGTGCAACAAGGGGTGGGTTGATACGCATGAAAGGCTCCTTATCTATGCCGCCAATGCTACGATCTAGCCTTTTAGGGCGGTAGATAGTGTTTTTGGTAATCACCTTTGCGTAAGGGGCACAAGTGGACTTCAACGGCCGATCAGGTGAAATGTTTGTGTTCGCCACCGTGGCGCAAGAAGGCAGCCTGTCGGCGGCTGCTCGTGTATTAGGGCTCACGCCCTCGGCGGTCAGTCGGATCATCGCGCGTGCCGAACTGCGCCTCGGCACTCGGCTGCTGTTGCGCACCACGCGGGCGATCACCTTCACCGCCGAGGGCGAAGCGTTTCTGCGCGGCGCGCGGCGCATCCTGGCCGACATGGATGAAGTCGAAGAAGCCATCGCAGACCAAGGCGTACCCCGGGGGCGATTGCGGGTCAGTGCCGCCCTTGGCCATGGGCGTATGTCCATCGTTCCGTTGGTGGCGGCCTTCAGCGAGCGCTACCCGAACATCGTCGTCGACCTCACCCTGGGCGACGAAGTGGTCGACATCCTCAGCGGCCAGGCCGACGTGGCGATACGTTTTGGCTACCTGCCCGACAGCCCGCTGACCGCACGCAGGATCGGCGACACCGGCCAGGTGGTGGTGGCATCGCCGGAGTACCTGCAGCGCCACGGTATCCCGCAGGAGCCGCAAGACCTGCTACGGCACAACTGCCTTCGCTTCAACTTCCGTCGCGCTGAACCCAACTGGCCGTTTACGCGCGACGGCAAGGAGTTTTCCCTCAAGGTCAGCGGCAACATCGAATGCAGCAGTGGGGAAGCGTTGGCCCAGCTTGCGCGATTGGGCGCCGGAATTGCGCGTATCGGCGAGTTCACGGTCAGCGAGGACCTGCGCCGTGGCCAGCTGGTACCGCTATTGCAAGCCTGCAACCCCGGCGACCGGGAACCAATTCATGCGGTGTTTGTGGGGGGGGGCCACGATGCCAGCGCGGGTGCGGTTGTTTGTGGATTTTTTGGTGGAGCATCATCGGATGTAGGTGGGTGGCTTACACATCACGAATGGCTGAGGTGAGAGACTGCTTTCGACCCATAGCTGCCTGTCGAGAAGGGCGGCAATCGGCTACTAGCTGACGCTGATCATACCGTGTAAAAGCAGGAGCATCCGGTTAGTAAAGTAAGAGGCGTTAAGACTGGACGTGTAGTAGCCTTACGCCATCCAACAAAAGAGGTTCAACAGCATGGAAGCCGTTAATGTTATAGTCCGAACAGTGGGCGATGCCAAAGCAATGATACTGGCTGCTGTTCTGTTAACCGGCGGTTGCGCAAATTACGCGGAGCCTAAGACAGTCTTGATCGATGGAATAACAACACCAGAACACTCGTCGTTGGTTCATCCGACTCAGGTTCCTGGCGGACTCATGTTAATTCATGCGGTCGATCAAAAAAGCACCTATACCTTGTCGATTGGGTTCTTTGGTTCACTTTACGTCCCGCCAGGTTTGCATGAGTTTGAAGTAGAAGTTTCCCATGGTTTTGTAGTTCAAGATGCGGGAGGCCCGGCTTGGACTGCTCCACCCGGCGTGCAAGTTTTCGCTGTAGAGGGCATTAATGCGGGACAAATTCTTAATAAAAAAGGTACGTCCAGGCCTCACTTTCATTTGGAAGCCGGAAGGTTTATGAAATCAAATTTGGCTTTGATAGAACCAATCCAAAAAATCCGGTTCCGGTAACTTGGATTTCCCTGATTCCAAGCGCGTGACAAGGTGTAAAACGATCGTGAGCGACTGTATTTGGCTGATAGCTGCCGCTAACGAATGACCGCTTCCAGCCAAGAACGGACGCTAACAAGCGACCGCTACCAACCCTTAACGGCCTGTCATAACATTAGTTGTGCATTTTTGGGACTGAGTTCCTGAGGTTTCGCCTAGGCAGCAAACTTATGCTAGATGACTTTGCCGGACGCATTCAAAGTTCTGATAGGTGAGCGATGTTCAAAGAATATGAGTTGTTTCTGCATTCATGCGACTCTGAAGACTACTGGTCGGATGAAGGCATTGATGTTGCCGGTGCTCAGGTCTCTGAATTCACCGCGTCTGACTGGTGCGAACTTGAATCCGCCATTGTCGTGAAGCCTGATGTGTGGCTGCGCCGATGTGCCGAATCGCTCACCGATTGCAATGATGTACACGCGTTGCAGATACTGTTAAGGCTGCTTGAAGCGAAAGAGGAATCGGTAGTCATTCATGCGCTTGAGTCAATCGATGCGCTCTTTTTAGCCAGTTACATACGGAACGTGAGCCCTGTCATCACGGCCTTGAACGAAAGGGTTGATGCTTCCACTAGGACCCTGGAATTGATGGTGGCTACCTTGATCAGGAAGCTCAAATAACGAACGACGGATGTATTGCCCGGACGGTTACGAAACAGCTCCGAAAGGGGAGGTAATCCCGCAGCCTACTTGGTCGACCGTGGCCATGTGGCCGGTATGTGCCATTGAATAGCAATGTGCAAAGTAACCGTTGTCGGGCCATGCGTGAAAACACGAATGCCCGCTTGTGGCCGAAAGCAGTCATTCCCCCCGGCACTCTCAACCCGCCACCTAACTGTACCCACCAAACCGCTTACCCAGATTAATCCCCCCAACCCCCCGCACATACCTCCCCGGCGAAGCCCCCAACGTCTTCCTAAACATACTGATAAACGAACTCACCGACTCATACCCCAACGCCTCCGCCGTCCGCTGCACCGACTCCCCCTCGGCCAAGCTCTGCAACGCCACGATAATCTGCCACTGCTTTCTCCACTGTCCAAACGTCAGCCCCGTTTCGCGTTTAACCAACCGCGCCAGCGACCGTTCGCTCATCGCCACTTGCTTAGCCCACTCCGCCATGTTGCTGCGATTATCCGGCGCCTGGGCCAGTTGGCGGGCAATGGTTCGCAACTGAGTCGAGGCGGGTAGGGGCAGGTACAGCTGTTCCGAGGGCGCCTGCTCCATTTGTTCGATCAGCACACCCGCCAGGCGGGCGGTGGGGCTTTCGGGGGGGTAGTCCTGGGGCAGGGTGCTCAGGTGCAGGATCAGTTCGAGGATGAGGGGGGACAGCACCAGGGTGCAGCATTTTTCCGGGAGGGTGGCGGCGCCGGGTTCGATGAACAGGAAGCCGACTTTGCCGTTGGCGGTGATGCGGTTGCTGTGGGCGACGCCAGCGGGGATCCATACGCCGAAACCGGTGGGCACCATCCACACGCCGTCTTCCACAGTGCACACGATGCCGCCGTGGCAGGCCACTACCAGTTGGCCTTTGCGATGGGTGTGTACGGCGTATTCGGCGTTGTTGCGCTGGGTGCCGAGCATCACTGCGACGGCGGGTTGCGTGAAATCATCGAGTTCAAACTGGCCCACGGTGTAGAGGGTTGTCTCGTCCATTACGCGGCACTCAGGTGTCTGAATTTGATTATAAGTTGGCAGCATACTCAATATCGGCACACCCGGGCACTGCCTACCATGGCAGCAGGGCCTTCAAGGTGAAGGCCGATGGTGAGACTTCTGCAATGCTCAGCGAAATCACGTTTGCCAACCTCTACTTGCCGCCGTTTCTGCTTTATGTGGGCGCTGCGGCGTTGATGTATGCGGTGCTGGAACGGCTCATGCGCCGGTGGCTGGACTGGACCTGGCACCCCAGCCTCACGCGGTTTTTTGTCTCGCTGATTGTGCTTTCCACCCTAGTGCTGAAGCTGTGAGGGCGACGCGATGAGGCTCAACAACACGTTGAAAATCCTGGTGACGCTGGTGCTGGGGCTGGTTGCCTTGCTGTTTTGCACGCAGTTGTGGCGCGCCTATGTGCTGGCGCCCTGGACGCGGGACGGGCGGGTCAGCGCGCAGGTATTGCGGATTGCGCCCGAGGTGTCCGGCCAGGTCGAGCGGTTGCTGGTGGGCGACAACCAGTGGGTAGCCAAGGGCGCGTTGCTGTATCAGATCGATCAGCGTGCCTACCTGTTGGCCCAGCAGCAGCGCATGGCCGAGCTGGCCGAGGCGCGCAGTGTGTTGGCGCAGCGCACGGCGCAGTTCCGGCGTCGCACTCAGTTGGGCGATGCGATTGCGCGGGAAGAAACCGACAACGCCGCCCAGGACCTGGCCGTGGCCAAGGCGCGGGTGGACGCGGCGCAGAGCCAGTTGGCCCAGGCCGAGCTGGACCTGGCGCGCACGACGATTCGTTCGCCGGTGGACGGCTACGTCACGCAACTTCGCCTGCAACCGGGGGATTACGCGGTGGCGGGCAGCACCAATATCTATGTGGTCGACGGCCACAGTTTCTGGGTCACCGGATACTTCGAAGAGACCAAGCTGCCGGGCGTGTGGGTGGGCGCGCCGGCCTCGATCAAGTTGATGGGCTTTGCGCCGTTGCTGGAAGGGCATGTGGCGAGCATCGGCCGGGGCATTGCCGACGGTAACGAGTTGCGCAGCGACAGCGGCCTGCCCCAGGTGGCGCCGACGTTCAGTTGGATACGCTTGGCGCAACGCGTGCCGGTGCGCATTGAGTTGGACGCGGTACCCGAGGGCGTGGAGCTGGCGGCCGGGATGACGGCCAGTATCGAAGTGACCGAGCCCGGGAGCGCGCCGCATTGGCGGCTGTCGCGCTGGCTGCAGGCGTTCATGTGATGGCCGGGTACGTGGGGCGGCTATGGGCCGCACTGCCTCGGCCGTGGACCCAGGCCACCTGGGGCTACGTGGCGCGCAGTGTGATGGCGGCGACGTTGGCGTTGTGGCTGGGTTTTCAATTGCACCTGGACTCGCCGTTCTCGGCGGTGTCGACGGTGTTGTTGCTGATCCATCCGCTCCAGGGCGCGGTGATCGGCAAGGGCTTCATGCGGGTGGTGGGCACTGCGCTGGGGCTCCTGGTGGCGGTGATTTTGCTGGGGTTGTTCGCGCAGAAAATGTTGCTGTTCATCCTCGGCATCGGCGTGTGGCTGGGGCTGTGTGTCGCGGGCATGACCCTGCTGCGGCACTACCACGCCACGGCGGCGGTGGTGGCGGGGTACACGGTGTGCCTGGCGCTGGGCCCGGCCATCGTCGCGCCGCAGCAAGGCTTTGATCATCTGGTCACGCGGGGCACGGCGGTGGTGCTGGGCGTGTTGAGCCTGAGCCTGGTGGCTTCCTTGTTTGGGCGTAAGACGGTCGAGCGGCGTCTGGGCCCTATGCTCAAGGACGTTTCTTCGCGAGCACTGCGGTTGCTGGCTAGCCAGTTCAAGGGGGAGGGTGTAGCCGCTGCCGAACGGCGCCAACTCGCCCTCGACATCGCCAAGGTGGATGACCTGCTGGGCATCGGTCGAGGCGAATCCGTGTTGATCCGTTCCCGGTTGTCGACACTGCAGGCGGGGCTGGCGTATCTGCAGGCCGTGGCCCTGCAACACCTGTCGGTCAGCCAGCCGGTCGTGGGCGTGGCTGAGGCCCTGCAAAAGCTGGCTGAAACCGATGCGGATTTTTCCACGACCGCCGCGCGGGTCAGGGCGTTGCAAGAGGGCCTTGATGAAGAGTCGATACAGCTGAGCGATCCGCTGGCGGACCTTTCCAATGCCTTGCAGAACTTCGCCTGCCTCGAACACGACACTCCGGCGCCGGCCCGTGCGGTCGGCTTCCACCGGCACTACGGCGACGCCTTGCTCAACGGCCTGCGCGCCCTGGTCGCGACTCTGGCAACCGCTGCCGTCTGGTACTTCACGGCGTGGGACCAGGGGCCAACGTTGCTTGCGGTGCTGGGCCCGTCCTGCACCTTGCTGGCGACCAGTCCGGCGCCTACCCGGGGCCTTGCCGGTCTGTTCAGGGGCACGATTTACGGCATCGTGGCGGCGGCCGCGTGCAAGTTTCTGCTGCTGCCGCACATCAGCGGCTTCGCGTTGCTGGCGGTGGTGCTGATCGCCTTCTGGGTGTGGGGAATACAGGCCACCACCCAGCCGCGTCATGCCTTGCAGGCCATTGCCTACCTGATCGCCTTCAACACGCTGGTCGGCACCGGTGGCACCGCCCACTACGACTTTACCGACTTCGCCAACCAGGCCCTCGCCTGGCCCGTGGCGCTGGCGATCTGCATGCTGGCTTTCCAGATCCTGCCCAGAAACCCCGCCGCCCAGGTGCGTGCGCTGAAACGGGCGCTGCACACAAGTACCGGGCGGTTACTGCGTGATGGCGCGCGGATGGACCTGTTGAAATGGCAGGCCAGGCAACAGCATCGGATGGTGTCGTTGCAGGCCTTGCCGGGGGGCGAGCGTGACGCGGTGGGCGCGTTGTCGTTGCAACTGAGCCGCAGCTTGGGCCGGGTGTATGCCAGGACACGGGAACTGGCGCCGGACACACCGGTTGCGCGGTGTGCGCAGCGGGGTATTCGTCGGCTCTCCAGGCATGCGTTTGAGCCTGGAATGAACGCGGTTCAGGCTCGACGCACGGCACAGGGGTTGCGGTTGCTGGGGGCAGGGGAGTTGGCGCGGTGTTATCAGGAGGTGGCGCAATTGCTGGGGGCGTATGCGGCGTCCGGCGGCCAATCTTCATAGACAAAGCAGCCTTCAGAGACCGGGTTGCCATCCATGTGGTAGGCCACCCACGCCAGTATGTGCGCCATCCGCTTCGTACCCGACGGCGTCAATTTGCAGGCCTCGGCGACCTCGTGCAAGCGCGCCCGGCAAATATCGATGTGGCGCCGTACCCCCGAGAACCCGCCGAGGTAGCGATAAAATTCATCGAGATAAATACCCACACCGCTCACGCCATAGGTGCCCGCCACCCCTGGAGCGTCCTCGTAAATGGCCATGATGTCGTGGCCCTCCAGTGTTGCGACACGGGTCAGCACGTCGCAAAAAGCATCCTTCAGGGCATTGCTGATCCAAAGGTTATAGCTGTCACCGATGATGATGGGGGCGCCCATGTGGCTGTTCTCAGTGTCTAGAAAGAAGTGGAGTCGAATCTGATGCCGTGTCTTCGATGGCAACGTTCGATCAATAACGAATCCGCTTCCGGCCATACTCGGAAAAAACGGTTGGTCTCGTCAATTCAAACCTTGACGCCGGTCGTTCCAGCTACAGTCCAATAGGCTTCTGCTTCCCAGCGAATCGCGATGGAGTGCCAGTGCTTGATGGTCTTACGTGCGTTCGCAGCTTCAATATCATTGACGTCTAACGGTCGCCATTCGACCCCTCGTCGTAATCCCCCTGCATGCTGAACAGACCTTGGGTATTTGTTTAAGAGGCTCATCTGAGCGGCAGCGAGGGACATCGAATTTGCGCCTCCGTCTGACGTTGGATTAGCTAACTGGACACCATCGTCTTCCCAGCCACAGAGGGGGCAAATAGTGTACGAGCCGTACTCGCGCTCCAATGTCTCGAAACCGCAGCACGGGCAGGGTAGATCACGCATACGACATCACCTGGTTTAATCGTCTACGGGTATCGGCCAAGTGATCTTTTACTTGGGGAGCAGATTAAAAAATAACTGACGGCCAATTCCACTCACTGAGAAGAGTTGCTAAGGGCGAGGTTGAGGTCATCCATCGTAGCGTTCCTGTTTCCAGTGATGCGAGCTCAGGATACTGTTCCGAGTCTAAGCCCACGGATGACCTTATGACTTCCCTACCTACCCACCGCGTCTGTAATCGCTGCGGCGAACGGATAACCGCTTATTGCCCTTCGATTGAAACGCTATCAACTATAGGGGTTTTCCATGACTTGGGTGACCAGGCTGTAGTCGATGAGATAGTGCGACGGGAACACATTGATCCCGTCATTGTGTGGGAGTACTTCCACCATCGGATGAGGTTTCGTTGCGTGCAAAAGGTTGCCTTCTGTTCATTCTGCGGTGGGCAACTGAGAACCTGGCGTGCACGACAATGTATGCACTGCTTAAGGGATTGGCACTGATACTCGCAACTTCGAAGATGGGCACTACAACGCCCGCACCGGAATACAGATCTCGCAGTTGAATTCCCCGGTCCGAGGATCAATCACCGTAGGCGCCGAAAACATCTCGAAGCATGGCCGGTCGTCGCATTGCAGCCCGCTGGACGGCATCCATTCTCGCGTCAGCCACATCCAGGCGTGGGCGATCTGTTCCGGTTTGCCCTTGAAGCGCGCCACGGCATACCGGCCGCCCGGCAGCGTCTGGGTATCGGCCTGGCCGCTGGCGACAAACCGCGCCGGTACTTCGACGCACGCGTCATAGCGGCACTTGTTCGCGGGGGTGAGCGACGGGTCGTCATAGCCTATGCCGTAGCAGGTTTGATCGCTGAGGCCATGGGAATGCATCCACGGCGCCATGACCCCGCGCCAGAACTCGCCGATGGCAGGCCCGTAGGGGCCGATCAAACGTTGGTACGCGACACGTGCTTTAGGTAAATCGATGATGCGTACATCCATGGCAAAGTCATCCGCTGGCCGATAAGAGCCGTCAGATTCGCCGAACTCGCGTTCGCCTGCCTGATGTGGATTGCCGAAGACCTGATCAGGATTGCTCTGCTGGCTGCCAGGCGGTAGCCCAATCGCCGCGGCCTGGGCTTTGAGCCGCTCAAGCGTGGTGGCGCGCCAGGCCGAAGGCGTGCAGCCGAACTTGAGCTTGAAGGCCCGCGCAAAGGCTTCACCGGATTGGAAGCCGGTGGCCAATGCGGTTTCCAGTACGGTTTCCGGGGTGCCGCAAGACAACCGAAAGGCTGCTTTCTCCAGCCGTCGCCGTTGCGCATAACTGCCCAGGGTTTCGCCCATCCAGGCGGCGAAGATGCGATGAAAGTGGAAGCGCGAGAAATTGGCGATGTCCGCCAGGTGCGTGCCATCCAACGGTTGATCGAGGTGCGCGTCGATGTGGTTGAGCACACGGTTGATGCGGCGTGTGTACTCGGCGCGGGAGGCTTGGGGGGAGGGTTTGGTGGGCATTCTAGATGTCAGCGTTCAGGTAGCTGTCGAATCGTTGATTTTATAGCCCGTCACCTTTGAAAAAGGCAAATAACCCGCAAAAAACCCGCCTTATAAGGCGGGGCTTTTCCTTTCACTTCGGCGCAACCCACGTCACCTCGGTAATCCCGAACTTTTCCGCCCAAGGCCGTGTGGTTTTCTTGACCTGCTCATGCCCCACACGCCCCACGCGGCTGACGTGGGCGATGTCGGCGTCCACCGCTGCCCAGTGCCAGGCCTCGGCGTTGTTCATCACTTCGGCGCGTACCACAAAGGACTTCGGTTGACCGTGCAACTGATAATGGATGGTGTAGATTTTTGCGGAACTCATGTTGCCTCCCTGTCTTGTTATAGATGGATAGGTTGGCGTCGCAAAAGGTTCATTCAAAATGACAAGGTGCACGCTGGCGCGGCATAGTGACGCCTCTGCCACGTGCCCAAGGAATGTGCCATGCCCCACCTGACCCACAGCCAGCGCTACCTGCAGCGCCTGGGTTATGACGCGCCGCCACCGCCGACCCTGCAGACCTTGCAGGCGCTGCAACTGCGTCACGTGTGTACCTTTGCGTTCGAGAGCCTGTCGACCTTGATGCACCTGCCGGTGCCGATCGACCTGGCCAGTGTCGAGCAGAAAGTGCTGTTCGATGGGCGCGGTGGCTATTGCTATGAGCTGAACCAGATGTTCCTGGCGCTGCTGCAGGAACTGGGCTTCGAGGCGCGGGGCATTACCGGTTGGGTGGTGATGGGCGGGCCGGCGGACGTGCGCACCGGGCGTACCCATCGCCTGAGCCTGGTGACCCTGGACGGGGTGCGCTATGTCACCGACGTCGGCTTTGGCGGCATGGTGCCCAGCAGCCCGCTACGCCTGAACACCGAAGCGCCGCAAGCCACCGCCCACGAGCCCTATCGCCTGACGCACCATGAGGGGCAGTACACGCTGTGGGCCCAGGTCGCCGAGGAGTGGCGTGGCCTGTATGTGTTCGACCTGCAAGAGCAGGTGGCTATCGACTATGAAATCGGCAACTGGTACGTCTCCACGCACCCGGGCTCGACGTTCGTGGGCCAGTTGAAAGCCGCGCTGCTGGCGCCGGGCAAACGCTATACCTTGAACAACACGAACTACGCGGTCCACTCCCTCGACCAGCCCAGCGAAAAGCGCACCCTCGACAGTGCCGATGAACTGCTGGCGTTGCTCGGCAGCACCTTTGGCCTGCGTGTGGCGCAACTGCCTGCGCTGCGCACCGCCCTCGAAGGCCTGCTGCAGGCCTGACCGCCCAATGCGGGGCAGGGTGGCTGGCCGCCCAAGCCCCCCTTTGTGTCCCCCAAAACCCTCAACGCCGCGAGACGGCTGCCTTAGTGTGGACTGCACTTTCCACCGTATAAGAAGAGAGGGTGGCCATGCGCCGCATCGCATTACTGTTGGCTCTGCTCGGCCTGCTGACGGCCTGTGACGATAAACCCAAACCCCGCCCTGATAGCGCCTCCGCTGCCACCGCCATGCCCGCCGACCCGGCGCTGGCCCAGGTCTACGACACCAGTTGCAAGCTGTGCCACGCCAACCCGGCGTCCGGTGCGCCGCTGACTGGCGACCGCAGCGCCTGGAGCCCGCGCGTGGCCCAGGGCGCGGACACCCTGCTGGACCACAGCATCAACGGCTACAACGGCATGCCGCCGATGGGCCTGTGCATGCAGTGTTCCGAAGAGCAGTTCCTGGCGCTGATCAGCTTTATGTCCGGTACTCAAATCCAACAATAAGAAGGGGTGGTGGATGACGCTTTCACGGCGGCAACTCTTGCAACGGTCGGCGGCTGCCGGCGCCTTTCTGGCGCTGACCAGCAACCCGGTGCTGGCCCAATTGGCGCGTGCGCCACGGCTGATTCCGTGGCGCAACTGGTCGGGGGCGCAGACCTGCCTGCCCTTGGCGCGCCTGGCGCCGAAGGACCTGGATGAACTGGTGCAGGTGATACGCCAGGCGCCGGGCACCATTCGGCCAGTGGGCTCGGCCCATTCGTTCAGCGCGCTAGTGCCAACCGACGGCACGCTGTTGTCCCTGAGCTATTTCAACGGGCTGCTCGAGCATGACCCCGCCACGTTGCAGGCTACTTTCGCGGCCGGTACGCCGATGTCGCGCATGGGGCCGGCGCTCAAGGCGGTGGGGCAGGCGCTGCCGAATATGGCCGATATCGATTACCAGACCCTGGCCGGGGCGATTTCCACCTCCACCCATGGCACAGGCGTGGGCTTCACCTCGTATTCCGGCTGCGTCACCGGCATGCAACTGGTGACGGCCCAGGGCGAAGTGCTTGATTGCGATGCCGAGCATCACCCCGAGGTATTCAGTGCGGCCCGGGTGTCCCTCGGTGCCCTGGGCGTGGCCACCCGGATCCGCTCGCAGAACCGCGCGCCGTACCGGCTGCGCGAGCGCCAGTGGATCGCCAAGACCGAAGAACTGCTGGAAGACGTCGACAAGAACACCCGGGAAAACCAGCACTGGGAGATGCTGGTGGTCACCCATTCCGACTACGCCTTGTCCATCGCGCTCAACGAAACCACCGACCCCGAGACCCCGCCCATCGATCCGGCCGAGGCGGGTGGCAATGAGTTTGTGACCATCATCGAGAAGCTCGACAAGTACGCCAGTGACTTCCCCGACACGCGCCGCACCTTGCTCAACAGCCTGCGGTTTTTTGCCAGTTTCCAGGACCGGGTGGCCGAGTCGTTCCAGGTGTACGCCAATGTGCGCAATGTGCGTTTCAACGAAATGGAGTACTCGGTGCCCGCTGAACATGGCCCGGCGTGCCTGCGAGAGATCCTCAAGCTGATCAACGACAAGGACCTGCGCACCTGGTTTCCCATCGAGTACCGCTACGTCAAGGCCGACAATATCCCCTTGAGCATGTTCGAAGGCCGCGACAGCTGCTCGATCTCCGTGCACCAGCACTACGCGATGGACCATCACAACTTCTTTGCCGCCGTGGAGCCGATTTTCTGGAAGTACGCCGGGCGTCCGCACTGGGGCAAGTTGCACACCCTCAACGCCCGCACCTTGCAGCCGCTGTACCCGCGCTGGGACGAATTTACCCGGGTACGCCGCGAGCTGGACCCCAGCGGCAAATTCCTCAATGCACACCTGTCATCCATCCTGGGAGTGGCCTGATGAAGCGCCGACATTTTGTATTGGGCAGCGCCGCCGTGCTGGCAGCCGGCGCCTGGCTGCTGCGCCCGAGCGATCGTGGCGGGCCTTACAACGAGTATTTCCGCACCCTCAATGCCGAACTCAAGGCCCACGGGCCGATGCGCCCGGTGATGCTGATCGACCTCGACCGCCTGGACCACAACATCGACGTGGTGATGCAGTCGGTGAAGCGCGGCGGCAAGCACCTGCGGCTGGTGGAGAAGTCTTTGCCGTCGCCGGGGCTGTTGGCGTACATCGCCAAACGCGCGGGAACGCAGCGCTTGATGTCGTTTCATCAGCCTTTCTTGAACCATGACGCCCAAGTGTTTCCCGAGGCCGATATCCTGATCGGCAAGCCGCTGCCGGTGCGGTCGGCCGAGCTGTTTTATCAAACCCACAGGGGCACGTTCGACCCTGCGCGGCAATTGCAGTGGTTGCTGGATACGCCGCAGCGTCTGCAGCAATACCTGGAGTTGGCGCAGGGCCTGGGTACGCGCTTGCAGGTCAATATCGAGCTGGACGTGGGGCTGCACCGTGGCGGCATCAGCGATAACGCCGTGCTGGGGCAGATGCTCACGCTGATCGGCGCCCACCCGCAGTACCTGGCGTTCGCCGGTTTCATGGGCTACGACCCGTTCGTGGGCATGGGCGTGCCGGGGATTCTCGGTTCGCCCCAGGCATTGTTCGAGCAGGTGATGCAACGCTACAACGGCTATGTCGACTTCACCCGCCAGCACGTGGCCGGGCTGTGGAGGGAAGGGCTGACCTTGAACACCGCCGGCAGCCCGAGCTATCGCATTCATGAGCAGGAGCGCTTGAGCACGGAAGTGTCGGTGGGCACGGCGTTGCTCAAGCCTACCCATTACGACCTGGCGTCCCTCAGCGAGCATGTGCCCGCCGCGTTTATTGCCACGCCGGTATTAAAAAGCACCGGGCCGGTGAACATCCCGGCACTGGACGGCAAGTCGCGGGTGTTCTCGTGGTGGGACCCGAACCAGCGCAGCACGTTTTTTATCTATGGCGGCAACTGGATGGCCGAATTCGAATCGCCCCAGGGGCTGCAAAGCAATGACCTGTATGGGCGCAGTTCGAACCAGGAGATGGTCAACGGCTCGCCGTCGGTGGGTTTGAATGTCGAGGACCAGGTGTTCCTGCGGCCCACCCAGAGTGAGTTCGTGCTGCTGCAGTTCGGTGATTTACTCGCGGTACGTGGCGGCAAGATCGTCGACACCTGGCCCGTCTACACCTGACACCCCGAGGTAAAAATGTGGGAGCGGGCTTGCCCGCGATGCAGGCACCTCGGTGTGTCAGTCACACCTCCGTGATGCCATCGCAGGCAAGCCAGCTCCCACATTTTACAGGGCAAACGGAATCGTCAGCTTCGCCCACAACATGTCACCCTCCGGCCGATTCTTCACGTCGAATTCCTTGGCCCAGCGAATCTCCGCACTGGCGTATTTGAGAAAGGTGAAATACACCGCAGGCCCAATCGCAAACACCTGCCCGCGCACGCCGTCGTTCACGTCCTCGCCGAAGATGTTGACCACCGTGCGCCCGTACTGCTTATCGTCGGTGGTCTGCTTGAGGTAGTAGCCGTTGACCCCCAGGCTCAGGTTGTCGGTCACTTTGTAGCTGGCCGAATAATCGAAGTGGAAGATCTGCCCGGAGCGGTAGTCGGTGTCGTGGTTCTCTTCGTTGAAGCTGTAGGTGGTCTTGATCGACAGCTCCGTGCGCGCGTTGGGCATCCAGGTGGCCGAGACCAGTGGCTTGTAGGTGTAGAAGTTGTTGCTGGTATTGGCCAAACGCGTGGCGTCGTATTCGCCGGTGGGCAGGGTGATTTCCACGGCGGCGGCCAGGGTCAGGTCCTTGCCCATGTCCCACAGGATGATCGGCGCGACGGTGGTGTCACCCATGCTTTCGCGGGTGTCAGCCATACCGAACAGCGACACCTGCTGCTTGAGGTAGGGTTGCGCGATGTAGCCCCCCAGCCGCCCGCCGAAGATGCGCACCGGGCTCAGGTAGTCCAGGCGCGGGATGATGGCGTCGGACTTGATGCGCACGTCCGATACCTTGCCGCCCAGGGAGCTGATGTCCAGTTTGCGCGCCTCGTAGTGGTTGTAATACAGGTTGAAGGCGAACATATGGTCCGGCAGGTTGTTCACGTCCAGGGGCAGGATGTAGAAGCCGTCTGTGCCGGGGCCGATGTTGTCGACGCCACCTTCGGTGGCCAGGGCCGGCAGGCTGAACAGGCTCAACAGCGCAAAATGCAGCGGGTGAAATGCACGGGTGGGGTTCATGTCTGGCCTCTTTATTATTGTTAGGGCACCGCAGGCCATAGAAATAAGCCCTCGGCGCGCAGCGAGGCAGGGTTTTGGAGGACAGATAGGGGGACTTTGCCGGACAGGTTTCACTCAGTATGCAACGACTCTTGCAAGCGCCTATGATTGTCAGAATGTTTCTAAAACAAGAGCTGAAGCACTCAGTCAGGAACCCGTGATCCATGCAAAGGAAAGCCGTTGACCCTCAATTCGAGCTGGCGCTCGTGTCGCCGTTCCTGTTGCAGACCCTGGGGCAGGTGGTGGCGCAGAAGGGCGCCAGTGCTGAAGCCCTGTGCCGTGGCCTGGGCTTTACCCTGGCCGACCTGGATGACCCGGCCCAACGCATTTCCTATCGCCAAGCGGTCGCGATGATCCAGCGCGCGCTCAAGGTGCTGCCCGACCAGGGCCTGGGCCTGTGTGTGGGGCACCAGAACGTGTTGGGCACCCTGGGCTTGCTCGGCCATGTGATTTCCCTGTGCAAGACCCTGCGCGATGCCTTCGCCATCGGCGAGCGCCACCAGCACACCTCCGGCGGCATCGCCACCACCCGCACCCACGAAAGCGCCCACGAAGTGTTTATTGACGTCGAATGCCTGCTGCCCTACGCCGAGGTGCAGGTGTTTGCCGCTGAGGAGTTCTTCGCCAGCATCATGGTGTACGGCCGTGCGTTGGTAGGGGCGGACTTTATGCCGCTGCGGGTCGAATTCATGCACGCGGCGCCGCCCTATGCAGCGGAGTACCAGCGCCTGTTCGGCGATGACGTGCGGTTCGGCTGCCTGCACAACCGCATGGTGCTGGCGCCCCATTGGATGGACGTGCGTTTGCCCAATCACCATGCCCTGGCGTTGCGCCAGGCCCTGGAATTACTTGAGCTGGAAAGCGCGCAGTTGCACCAGAAGATGGACCTTATCCAGGCCGTGGAACGCGCCATCTCCCGCGACCTGCAAGGCAGCCAGTTGGAGAAGGTCGCCAGCGACCTGAACATGAGCGGCCGCACCTTGCGCCGGCGCCTGACCGAGCACGGGCTGACCTTCGAGGGCCTGCTGGAACAGGTGCGGCGTGCGCGCACCATGGGCTTGCTGGGCAACCCGGGGTTGTCGATCGAGCGGATCACCGAAGAGGTCGGCTACAGCGATGTGCGCAGCTTTCGGCGGGCGTTCAAGCGCTGGACGGGGGTGAGCCCCAGTGCGTTTCGCGGGGAGGGAGGAGGGCTGGCGTAGTCCTTCGGGTGGTCCCGTTGCGGACGCCGGCCTAGAGCGGTTTCAGGAGGTTGAAGAATTGGCGGGGCGAGCGCGCAAAGGTTTGCTTTTTGGCGAATCAAAAAGCGCGCCGATCGCTTGACGCGCCCGCGACAGCCGGCTCATTACCGTACCGATCGGCAGGTCGAGCATCTCGGCCGCCTCTTTGTAGCTGAAGCGTTCGACGCCCACCAGCAGCATGACTTCGCGCTGGCCGTCGGGGAGTTTTTCCACGGCTTCGATGATTTGCCGGTGCATCAGGTCCGACTCCGGGTTGGGCGCCTCGGGGTCACTGACGGTTTCGAGGAATTCGTCGTTCCAGTCCATGCGCGAACGGCTGCGCACCTTGCGTGAACGCAGTTCGTTGATCCAGGTGGAGTGGACAATCGAAAACATCCAGCTCAGTACCGAAGTGTCGGGCTGCAGCTGATGGGAGCGTTCCAGTGCACGCACGCAGGCGAGCTGAACCAGGTCTTCGGCATCGTGCTTGTCGCCGGAAATGCGCAACGCGAATGCCCACAGGCGTGGCAGCAGTTCTGGAAGCAGTGCGGGTAAGTCAGCACCGGTGATCGACATATTTCCTCTTTTTATTTCTTGATGCCTAAAATGGTGCGGTCAGGCTACGAGGTCGATACCGTAGCGGATGCCTGTGTCGCGGCGTCCTTTTTGCGGTGCTGGGGCTCCTTTGATGACGGCGAATTGTATCAAGTCGTTAACAAAATGTATCAGTTTGGCAGGGTATTGAAAGGTTATTGACAGCTTATGCAGGTACCAGGCCAAACATTCTGACAATCGTGTCAGGAAAAGTACCCCTACACATGGTGAAACATATAAGATTTATTCGGCCCTGGGAATATTTTCAGTTCCAGGGTGTTTTCTTAATGTCTTTGTACGTGTCGCCGAGTGTTTTTGCGGCTGCTTTTAGAAAGTGTTCTGGCCTGTTGCCAGGGCAGGATTGATGTCAATATGATGGCTTGTCGCTACCCGCTGACTCGCCGCTTCGGCCCATAAGGCCGAGAACCACCTAGCAGAAACTGATTGATGACAAACGGAGAGATAACCCCATGGTAGCGGATGATGCCTTGCTAATGGCCTATGTTGACGGCGAGCTTTCGTCGCAACAGAACCAGGAGCTTGAGCGGCTGATCGATGCGTCGCCGGACCTGGCTGAGCGCGTCTCTCGGTTGATGGCTTCGTGCCTGCCTTATGAAGAAGCCTTCGCCCGCCAGAACCTGCCGCCTGTGCCCGAGAGCCTCAAGCTCAGTATCGCGGCCCTGGCTGCCCAGCATTCGGCGGCGGCCGAACCCGAGGTGGCACCTGCCCAACGCGCGGCTGCCCATCCGTCCGGTAAAGCAGACAGCGTTTTCTCGCGCCTGTTCGCGCTCTTCCAACCTAAATTTGCATGGCCGGCCCTGACGTTCGTTGCCGGTGCTGCCTGCTATGCCCTGGTGCTCCAGGTTGGTGCATTCAACGGTGCCCTCAAGCCCGGTTTTGATGCAAGCGCGCCGGCCGTTGCCCAGACCTCTCCCTGGGTTCAGCAGGCCGCCGCCTACCAGCATCTCTACACCCGCGAAACCGTCGCCTACGGCGCACAGCCCTCGGATGTGGTCACCAAGACCCTCGCCGATATCCGTGACATCGACGGCCTGGCCCTGCGCGTGCCCGACCTGAGTTCCGCCGGCCTGACCTTCAAGCGCGTGCAACGCCTGCGCTTCAACAACAAGGCCCTGATCCAGTTGGTGTACCTGCCGGCCAATGGCGCGCCGGTGGCGTTGTGCGTGATGAAGGAGCCCAAACCGGACCAGTCCATCACCCAGCAAAGCGTCGCGCAGATGAACGTAGTAACCTGGCGCCAGTCTGAACTGGGCTACGCGCTGATCGGCGAGCCCGAACAAGGTGTAGACCTCAACGCCGTTGCCCGACTTGTCGCCGACCGAAGTGCGGCCCAGCTGTTTGCTGCTGTGCCTGCACCGATGTGGATCGCCGCTATCCAGAAATAACCGCTCTGGGGTCGGGCATGGGTTCCCAATGCTGCGATCCCAGATAGCTAGATGAAAACAACCTTCTCGCTGCAAAAACGTCATTACCTGCCCCTCGCCCTTGCTGCCGTGGTGGTCACAGGCCTCGCCGCCTGGCTGCTGCCGTCGTTCCATCCTGCGTCCCCCACAGCCGTGCAAATCGTCGATGAGATGGAAGCCGTGGCGGGCGGCACCCACCCCGGGTTTCGTCGCAACCATGCCAAGGGCCAGTGCATCAGCGGCCATTTTGAAAGCAACGGTAATGCGGTAGAGATTTCCAGCGCGTCCTTGTTACAACGTGGCAACTTCCCGTTGATCGGCCGCTTGTCGGCGGCCGGGGGCGACCCGGCCCAGGCCGACGTGCACGGCATGATCCGCAGCATGGCCCTGCGCCTGGCCGACGCGGAAGGCGAGGCCTGGTACATGGCGATGAACTCCGTGCCGGTGTTCCCGGTGAATACCCCCGAAGGCCTCTACGAACAGCTGCGCGCCTCGATGCCGGAGTACGGCGGCAGCGGCCCCGACCCGCAAAAGATGCAGGCCTTCAAAAACAGCCACCCCGAAATCCGCCCGTTCGAAAACTGGCTGGCCTCCCACCCGGAGGCGTCGGGGTTTGATAACTCCACGTTCTACAGTGTCAATGCCTTTCGCATGACCGACGCCAGCGGCCGGGTGCACTTCGTGCGCTGGAGCATGGTGCCAGAGATGCCTTACACGCCCATGACAGCCGGGCAGTCCCGCGACCCGGACTTCCTCGCCTTCGGTTTCGCCACCCGGCTGGAGCAAGGCCCGGTGCGCTGGCACCTGATCATCACCCTGGCCAACCCCGGCGATGTGACCACCGACGCCACCGTGCGCTGGCCGGAAGGGCGCCGCCAGATCAATGCCGGCACCCTGGTCATCGACCGCCAGCAGTCCCAGGTGGAGGGCGCCTGCCGCGATGTGGACTTCAACCCGCTGGAACTGCCGGCCGGCATCGGCCCTTCGGATGACCCGCTGCTGACGGCGCGCGAAGCCGCGTATGCCGAGTCCCACCGGCGGCGCGTCGAGGAAGAAAGCGCGCATTAAGAATTTTTCTCGCCGCGCGGAATAAATCATTTCCCTCGCTTGTTCTATTCCCAGAACAACTTGAACGAGGGAAGTACGATGGGCCTGCCCACCGAAGCTCAACCACTGGATTTCACCGCGCTGGCCTTGCCATTGAGCGAGGCCGACGCCTGTGGCCAGAACTTCGAATACGACCCCCAGTTTCTCGAGCTGGAAGAAGAAGCCCTCGGCAAGCCCGAAGTGCAGTACGGCGACACCATCTCCCAGGCCATCGAGCCGAGCTGGAAACGGGTGATGGCCCTCGCGCTGCCGCTGATGGAGCGCAGCCGCGACTTGCGGCTGGCCATCTGGCTGACCCGCGCCCAGCTCAACCTCAACGGTATTGTCGGCCTCGCCGCAGGCCTGGCGCTGGTGCAGGCCCTGCTGGAAAACTGCTGGGACGGCCTGCACCCACAACTCGATCCCGACGACGACAACGACCCGCTGCTGCGCATCAACATTCTTGCGTTTCTGTGCGAGCCCACCGGCCTGCTGCGCGACGTGCTGGATGCGCCGCTGGTCAGCGCCCGCAGCCTGGGCAGCGTGAGCCTGCGGCAGGTGGAGTCGGCCACCGGTGAGCAAAGTGACGGCGAGAATGCGAACCTGGCGATCATCGACGGCGCGTTTGCCGAAGCCGACCCCCAGAACCTGAGCGCCACTGAGGCGGCCCTGGCGCAAGCCTTGAAGCACAGCGTGCAGATCGAGCAGCTGCTCACCGAGAAGGTCGGCGTGGGCCGTGCCATCGACCTCAGCGGCCTGGCGACCCTGTTGCGCCGCGCCGGCGAAGTGATCCGTCGCCGTCTGCCAGGTGTTGCGCCCATCGAAGCCGCACCGGTCGTCACTGCCACGGCGCCCATCGCTGTCGCTGCGCCGCAAGCCGTGCGCGGTGAGATCAACAGCCGCGAAGACGCACGCCAGACCATCGACCGCCTGTGCACCTATTTCCAGACCTTTGAACCCGCGAGCCCGGTGCCGATTCTGCTGCAACGGGCCAAGAAGCTGATCGACAAGAATTTCATGGAATTGCTGCAAGACCTCGCACCCGACGGTCTCGCGCAACTGGCGCTGGTCAGCGGTGTTCGCAACAGCGACGACTGACCCTTTTAGTACTCACCCCCACTCACCGGAGCTATTCCTGTGGCCAAAGAAAGCAGTCAGAAGTTCATCGCTCGCAACCGGGCGCCACGTGTGCAGATCGAATACGACGTGGAGATCTACGGGGCGGAAAAGACCGTGCAGTTGCCCTTCGTCATGGGCGTGTTTTCGGACCTCTCCGGCAAACCGGCCGAGCCGTTGCCACCGGTGGCCGAGCGCAAGTTCCTGGAAGTCGACATCGACAACTTCGACGAGCGCCTCAAGTCCATGAAGCCGCGCGTGGCGTTCCAGGTGCCCAATACCCTGACCGGTGAAGGCAACCTGCCGGTGGAGATCACCTTCGAATCCATGGACGACTTCACCCCGGCCGCCATCGCCAGCAAGGTGCCGAGCCTCAACCAATTGCTGACGGCCCGCAGCCAACTGTCGAACCTGCTGACCTACATGGACGGCAAGGTGGGCGCCGAGGAATTGCTGGCCAAGCTGCTCAGCGATCCGACCGTGATGCAAGCCTTGAGCAGTGCACCCAAACAACCTGAATAACTGAAAAAACGTTAACGCCGCCGGTGCCCTGTTTGCCCCGGTACGGGGACGCTTTGCCCAAAATTTGAGGATGCCTTCATGTCCACGACCCAATCTGAACAGCCAGGGCAGCTTGCCCCCGCCACGGCGTTCGACGCCGGCGACTTCGCCAGCCTGCTGCAAAAAGAGTTCAAGCCCAAGACCGACAAGGCCAAGGAAGCGGTGGAAACCGCCGTGCGCACCCTGGCTGAACAGGCGTTGCAAGGCACGCAGCTGATGCCCAACGACGTGCTCGGCACCATCGAAGGCCTGATCGCCGCCCTCGACCAGAAGCTCACCGAACAGGTCAATCACATCCTGCACCACGAGGAATTCCAGGGCGTGGAAAGCGCCTGGCGCGGCCTGCATTACTTGGTCAACAACACCGAGACCGACGAGACCCTGAAGATCCGGGTGATGAACATTTCCAAGAACGAAGTGCACAAGACCCTGCGCAAGTTCAAGGGTGTGGCCTGGGACCAGAGCCCGATCTTCAAGAAGCTCTACGAAGAGGAATACGGCCAGTTCGGCGGCGAGCCGTACGGTGCATTTGTCGCCGACTACTACTTCAACAACAGCGCGCCGGACGTGGAGCTGCTGACCCAGATGGCCCGCGTCAGCGCGGCGGCCCACTGCCCGTTGATCACGGCGGCCGACCCCAGCGTGATGCTGATGGAATCCTGGCAGGAACTGGCCAACCCACGGGATCTGACCAAGATCTTCCAGACCCCCGAGCACGCCGCCTGGCGCAGCTTCCGCGCCAGTGAAGATTCGCGTTACGTGGGCCTGGCCATGCCGCGCTTCCTGTCCCGTGCGCCCTACGGTGCCAAGACCAACCCGGTGGAAGCCTTCGATTTCGAAGAGACCACCGACAGCGCCGGCGCCAAGGACTTCACCTGGGCCAACGCCGCGTATGCCATGGCGGTGAACATCAACCGTTCGTTCAAGCACTACGGCTGGTGCTCGCAGATCCGTGGCATCGAATCCGGTGGGGTGGTGGAAGGGTTGCCGGTGCACACCTTCCCGACGGATGACGGCGGCGTCGACATGACCTGCCCGACCGAAATCGCCATCAGCGACCGCCGCGAAGCCGAGCTGGCCAAGAACGGTTTCATGCCGCTGGTGCACAAGAAGAACAGCGACCTGGCTGCCTTCATCGGCGCGCAATCGATGCACAAACCTGCCGAGTACGACGACCCGGACGCCACCGCCAACGCCAACCTGGCCGCGCGCCTGCCGTACCTGTTCGCCACCTGCCGGTTCGCCCATTACTTGAAGTGCATCGTGCGCGACAAGATCGGCTCGTTCAAGGAGCGCGACGACATGCAGGTGTGGCTCAACAACTGGATCGGCCGCTACGTGGAGCACAACCCGGCCACCGCCACCGACGCCGACAAAGCCCGCAAACCCCTGGCCGGCGCCGAAGTGGTGGTGGAAGAAATCGAAGGTAACCCCGGCTACTACGGCGCCAAGTTCTTCCTGCGCCCGCATTACCAGCTCGAAGGCCTGACCGTGTCTTTGCGCCTGGTTTCCAAGCTGCCGTCCACCAAATCCAACTGATCAACCTGAAAGGTAACCACCATGATCCTGCTCAACTTCAAAGGCACCCAAATCAAGGGCACTTCCACCGTCGACGCGCACAAGGACTGGATCACCATCGACGCCATCCAGATGGGCGTGGGCCGTGCGATCTCCATCAGCGGCGGCGGCACCGACCGTGACACCAGCAACCCGTCGTTCTCGGAAATCTCCCTGACCAAGGCCACCGACCTGGCCTCGGCCGACCTGTTCATGCAGGCGGTGTGCGGCAAAAGCCTGGGCGATGCCGAGATCCACTTCATCCAGACCGGTGGCCCGGACAAGAAACAACAGGTGTTCCTCAAGCTGATCCTCGGCCAGGCAATCATCAGCTCCTACTCCGCCAGCAGTAATGGCGAGCGCCCGAGCGAAACCTTCTCCATCAACTTCACCACCATCAGCTACGAGTACGACTCCTTCACCGGCGACACCGTGATCACCGGCACGCCGAAGAAGTGGGACCTGGAGAAGAACCAGAAGATCTGATGTTCACCCGGCTTGGTGTGGTGGGGGGCGTGTTGTGGCGAGCGGGCTTGCCCCGCGTTGGGTGGCGAAGCCGCCCCAAAACCTGCCACCGCGGTTTGCCTGGCGTTGCGCGGTGGCCTTATCGGGGCCGCTTCGCAGCCCAACGCGGGGCAAGCCCGCTCGCCACAGCAAGCGGGCTCACCCCAAGACGATGGAATGCTGATTGTATGGCCGAGCTGACCAGTCGTGAACGTTTGCAACCGTCGTTGCTCGATCGCTTGAGCGACGACGACACCGAGCATGCCGTGGAGCCGCGTGACAAGCGTGTGCTGTCCATGCGCGGCTTGCGCAAGGCGGTGTTGCGTGACCTGGGGTGGCTGCTCAACAGCACCAGCCTGGGCAGTTTCCGCGACCTCAGCGCACACCCGCTGGCGGTTCAGTCGGTGATCAATTTTGGTTTGCCGGACCTTGCCGGCAAGACCGCCGCAGGTTTGGACCGGGAAGAGCTGGGGCGGCGCATCCGCCAGGCGATCTGGGATTTCGAACCGCGGATTTTACGTGACAGCGTCCGCGTGGTGCCGGTGGCGCCCTCGGGGGCGGCGGCCAGTCCTAACCAGATGGCCTTTGAAATTCATGGCGAGTTGTGGGGCCAACCATTGCCCGAGCGCCTGTACCTGAAGACCGAACTCGACCTGGAAGCAGGCGAGGCGCGGGTCTTCGATATCGAGACAAGGGACGTGCGGTGAACGCCAAACTGCTGCGCTATTACGAACGTGAACTGGCCCACCTGCGGGAAGTCGGCGGTGAATTCGCCCGCGACTACCCCAAGGTCGCCGGCCGCCTCGGGCTGGAAACCTACGCCTGCGCCGACCCCTATGTGGAACGGTTGCTGGAGGGCTTCAGCTTCCTCGCGGCCCGGGTGCAGTTGAAGATCGACGCAGAATTCCCGCGCTTTACCAACCACCTGCTGGAACTGGTGTACCCGCAATACCTGGCGCCCACGCCGTCGATGGCCGTGGTGCAGCTGCAGCCGGACATGAGCGAAGGCAGCCTCGCCGCCGGGTTCACGGTGCCGCGTGACAGCGCGTTGCACAGCCAGTTGGGCAAGGGCGACCAGACCGCCTGCGAATTCCGCACTGCCCATGACGTGACCCTGTGGCCGGTCGAACTGGTCGAGGCGCGCTACTTTGCCTGCGGCGCGCAAGTGGCCGGGGTCGACCTGTCGCGCCTCGGCGGGGTCAAGGCGGCGCTGCGTCTGCGCCTCCGAGTGGGTGCTGGCTTGACCTTCAGCGACCTGGCCCTGGACGACCTGGCGCTGCACATTCGTGGCGGCGAAGCCATGCCCTCGCGCATCCTCGAACACCTGCTGGCCCAGGCGGCGGGAGTGCTGGTGATGCCGGTGCAGGAGCATGTGGACTGGCACCAGTTCTTGCCCAAAAGCGCGATTCGCAGCAAAGGCTACAGCGACAGCGAAGCCTTGCTGCCCACGGGCCCGCGCTCGTTCCAGGGCTATCGGCTGCTGCAGGAATACTTCGCCATGCCTCAGCGCTTCATGTTTGCCGACATCGTCGGGCTGGCCAACAGCGTGAGCCGTTGCGCGGCGGAACAGCTGGACGTGATCGTGCTGTTCAAGAAGCTCGACCCGGTGCTGGAACAGAGCCTCAGCGCGGCCAATTTCGGCCTGTACTGCACGCCGGCAATCAACCTGTTCCCGATGCGCACCGAGCGTGTGCACCTGTCGGACCAACAGTCGGAATACCACGTGATCCCGGACCGCACGCGGCCGATGGATTACGAGATCTACCAGATCGAAGGCGTCACCGGTTACGGCAGCGGCGCCGAGGCCAGCCAGACGTTCGAATCGTTCTACCGTGCCAACGACCTGCACGCGCGCACGCCGCCCAAGGCCTTTTACCAGGTGCGCCGCGATACCCGGGTGCTGTCCGAGCAGCAACGGCGCCAGGGACCACGCTCCAGCTACATCGGCAGCGAGCTGTTCCTGTCGCTGGTGGACGCCCAGGAAGCGCCGCACCGCAGCGACCTGCGCCAATTGGGCATCGACACCCTGTGCAGCAACCGCGACCTGGTGTTGAGCATGCCGGTGGGCAGCGGCCGTACCGACTTCACGGTCGAGAGCGGCGCGCCGGTGCAGTCGGTGCGTTGCGTGGCCGGGCCGACGGTGCCGGCGGCGTCGTTTGCCGAAGGGGAAACCGCATGGCGGTTGGTCAGCCATTTGTCCCTCAACTATTTGTCGCTGCTGGACCAGGACAAGGAGCAGGGCGCCACCGCCTTGCGTGACCTGCTGCGCCTGTATTGCCGCATCGACGATGAAGCCGCGCACAAACAGATCGAAGGCCTGCGTTCCGTCACCGCCGAGAGCATCGTGCGGCGTCTGCCACTGCCGGGGCCGATCACCTACGGGCGCGGCCTGCAAATAGGTGTGACCCTGGATGAGTCGGCCTTCGAAGGCGCCGGGGTGTTTGTGTTGGGTTCGGTGTTGGAACAGTTTTTTGCCAAGTACGTGTCACTCAATTCGTTCACTGAAACGGTGATCAAGAGCACGGCACGCGGCGTGATCATGCAGTGGCCGGCGCGGGTGGGCAGATGCGAGATCCTCTGAGCCTGCTCAGCGCCCTTGAGGCGCACCCTGGGCGCTTTGACTTCTACGGCGCGCTGCGCCAACTCGAATGCGCGTTCCCGCAATTGCCGCGTATTGGCCAGGCTGCGCGCCCGGCGGATGAGCCCGTGCGCTTCGGCCAGCAACCGTCGCTGGCGTTCGAACCGGCGATGATCGCCGCGCTCAAGCCGGGCGTTACGCCCAAGTTGCTGCTGAATTTTTTCGGCCTGATGGGCGCCAACGGCCCGTTGCCGATCCACCTCACCGAATACATCCGCGACCGCCAGCGCAACCTGAATGACCCGACCCTGGCCGCGTTCTGCGACGTGTTCCACCACCGCATGATCAGCCTGTTCTACCGCGCCTGGGCCAGTGCCCAACCGGCGGTGAGCCTGGACCGGCCGGGGGCGGACCGTTTCGCCCAGTACCTGGGTTCATTGATCGGCATCGGCCAGGCGTCGTTGCTTAACCGCAATGCCGTGCCGGACGTGGCCAAGCTGCATTTTGCCGGGCGCCTCGGGCCGCAGACGCGCAACGCCGAGGGCTTGGCGGCGTTGCTCAGCGATTACCTGGGTGTGCCGGTGCAGGTCGAGCAGTTTGTCGGCCACTGGATGACCTTGCCCGCCGACGGGCTGTGCGCGCTGCGCAGCGGCCCCGACGCCGCCGTGCTCGGCCAGACCACGGTGATGGGCAAGAAAGTCTGGAACACCCAGCACAAATTCCGCCTGCTGATCGGCCCCCTGGACCTCGCGCAAACCCGTCGCCTGCTGCCCGGTGGCGACAGCCTGCAGCGCGTGCAGGACTGGGTGCGCCAGTACGTCGGCCTGGCGATGGACTGGGACGTCAACCTGATCGTCAAGAAAGAACAGCTGCCGGGCCTGCGCCTGGGGTCTGCGCCCCTGGGTTGGACCAGTTGGCTGAGCAGCAAAGCCCCCCAACACGATGATCGGCAATTGCTGATCAACCCTCGCATTTCTTCTCAAGGACCTGCCCATGGCTGATATCAGTCGCGTCGCGCTTTTCGGCAAACTCAACAGCCTGTGCTACCGGGCCATCGAAAGCAGCACCGTGTTCTGCAAGATGCGCGGCAACCCCTATGTGGAGCTGGTGCACTGGTTGCAGCAGATCCTGCAACTGACCGATTCGGACTTGCTCCGGCTGGTGCGCCACTACGGCATCGACCCGGCGGCATTGGCCCGCGACCTGACCGCCGCGCTGGACCGTCTGCCCCGTGGTTCGACCTCGGTCACCGACCTGTCTTCCCAGGTGGAAGAGGCGGTCGAACGCGCCTGGGTCTACGCCACCCTGATGCTCGGCGAGTCCCAGGTGCGTTCCGGGCATTTGCTGCTGGCGCTGCTGAAAACCCCGAGCCTGCGTAATGGGTTGTATGGCGTGTCCCGCGAGTTCAATAAGGTTGGCATTGATGATTTGAGCGAGCAGTTTGGCGCGTTGCTCAAGGATTCCCCCGAGGCGCAGATGACCGCCAGCGATGGCTACCAACTACCGGGTGAAGACCTCGGCGCCGTGGCGCCCAGCAAGCAGGAAGCCTTGCAGCGTTTTACCGTCGACCTCACCGAACAGGCGCGCAGCAGCAAGATGGACCCCATCGTCGGACGGGACGAAGAGATCCGCCAGGTCATCGACATCCTCATGCGCCGTCGCCAGAACAACCCGATCCTCGTTGGCGAGGCCGGGGTCGGCAAGACCGCCGTGGTCGAAGGTTTTGCCCAGCGTATTGCCCGGGGTGACGTACCGCCTAGCCTCAAGGACGTGCAGTTGCTCGCCCTGGACGTGGGCCTGTTGCAAGCCGGCGCAAGCATGAAAGGCGAGTTCGAGCAGCGTCTGCGCTCGGTGATCGACGAAGTGCAAGCCAGCGTCAAACCCATCGTGCTGTTCATCGATGAAACCCACACCCTGGTGGGCGCGGGCGGTGCAGCCGGCACCGGTGATGCGGCTAACCTGCTCAAGCCGGCGCTGGCCCGTGGCACCTTGCGCACCGTCGGCGCGACCACCTTTGCCGAGTACAAGAAGCACATCGAAAAAGACCCGGCGCTGACCCGGCGTTTCCAGACCGTGCAGGTTGACGAACCCGATGAAGCCCGTGCCTTGCTGATGCTGCGCGGCATTGCCGAAACCATGCAGAACCACCACCAGGTGCACATCCTGGACTCGGCGCTGGAAGCCGCGGTGCGCTTGTCCAACCGCTATATCCCGGCACGCCAGTTGCCGGACAAGGCCGTCAGCCTGATCGACACCGCCTGTGCCCGCGTGGCCATCAGCCTGCACGCCACGCCCGCCGAGGTGGACGACAGCCGTCGGCGCATTGAATCCCTGGAAACCGAACTGGCAATTATCGAGCGTGAAACCGCGATTGGTGTGGAAACCACCAGCCGTCGCGCCTCGGTCGAGGCCTTGCTGGCCAGCGAACGTGAACGCCTGGATGAGGTGGAAGGGCGCTGGGATAACGAACTGGCGCTGGTGGAGCAGATCCAGCGCCAGCGCAGCCAGTTGGTCGATGCCGCCGATCGTGAAACCGGCTTGATCGAGTTGCGCCAGTTGCAGGACGAATTGGTCGCGCAACAGGGCGAACACCCGCTGGTGCTGATCAGCGTCGACGAACAGGCCGTGGCGTCGGTGGTGCAGGATTGGACCGGCATCCCCGTGGGCCGCATGGTCAAGAACGAAATCGACAACGTGCTGCGCCTGGCCGAGCGCCTGGGCCAACGCATCATCGGCCAGAGCCATGCACTGGAGATGATCGCACGGCGTATCCAGACCTCCCGTGCGGGCCTCGACAACCCGGGCAAGCCGGTGGGCGTGTTCATGCTCGCCGGCACTTCCGGCGTGGGCAAGACCGAGACCGCCCTGGCCCTGGCCGAGTCGCTGTATGGCGGCGAGCAGAACGTGATCACCATCAACATGAGCGAGTACCAGGAGGCCCACACCGTTTCCACCTTGAAGGGCGCGCCACCCGGCTACGTGGGTTATGGCGAGGGCGGCGTACTGACCGAAGCGGTGCGGCGCAAGCCTTACAGCGTGGTGCTGCTGGATGAAGTGGAGAAGGCCCACCCGGACGTGCACGAGCTGTTTTTCCAGGTGTTCGACAAGGGCTGGATGGAGGACGGTGAGGGCCGGATCATCGACTTCAAGAACACCCTGATCCTGCTCACCACCAACGCCGGCACTCAGTTGATCAGCCGCCTGTGTCGTGACCCGAAGACCATGCCCGCGCCGGATGACATCGCCAAGGCCCTGCGCGAGCCATTGCTGGAAGTGTTCCCACCGGCCTTGCTCGGCCGCCTGGTGGTGATTCCGTATTACCCGCTGAGCGACGCCATGCTGGGTAGCATCATCCGCCTGCAACTGGGGCGCATCGAAAAACGCATCGCCGACAACCACAAGATCCCGTTCACCTACAGCGACGACGTGGTGCACCTGATCGCCAGCCGCTGCACCGAGCTGGAAAGCGGTGGGCGCATGATCGACGCGATCCTCACCAACTCGATGCTGCCGGCGATCAGCACCGAATTCCTCAACCGCCTGCTGCTGGGTACCCCGGCGACCCAAGTGCAGGTCAGCGTGGAGGCGGGCGAGTTTGCCTATGCCTTTACGGCCGAGGCCGCGAGGTAAGCCCCGATGGCAACGACCCAGACCCATCGCGAGATCCAGGTGACCAGCGTCCTCGGCCCCGACGTGCTGCTGTTTCGGCGCATGCAGGCGAGCGAAGGCTTGTCCCGGCTCAGCGAATACCACGTGGAGCTGTACAGCGAGCGCGCCGACCTGAACATCGACGACCTTCTGGCCACCCAGATGACCGTGGCCGTGGACCTGCCCAAGGGCGGCAGCCGCTATTTCAGCGGGCATGTCAGCCACTTCTCGTTCAGCACGCGCCAGGGCCGCTACGCCACCTACAAGGCGGTGTTGCGCCCGTGGTTGTGGTTCCTGACGCTGACCAGCGACTGCCGGATCTTCCAGGAACTGAGCGTGCCGGACATCCTCAAGCAGGTGTTCGCGCCCTACAGCATTGCCGACGTCGACACCTCGGGCCTCAGCGGCAGCTACAAGCCGCTGACTTATTGCGTGCAGTACCGCGAAAGCGATTTCAACTTCGTCAGCCGCCTGATGGAACAGGAGGGCATCTACTACTACTTCAAGAGCGCGGCGGGGCGTCACACCCTGGTGCTGGCGGACTCCTATGGCGCGCACTCACCGGCGCCGGGGTACGCGCAGATCCGCTTCATGCCCGCCGAAGACCACGCCATGCGCGAAAGCGAAGTGATCTACGACTGGCGCATGGGCGGCGACGTAGAGCCGGGCGGCTATACGCTGCAAGACTTCGACTTCGAAAAGCCCAGCGCCAACCTGCTGGCCAAGTCCACCCTGGCCGGCAGTTACCCGCAGTCGCGCCACGAGCGCTATGACTACCCGGGCAAGTACACCGAGCGCAAACAGGGTGAAACCTATGCGCGAACCTTGATTGAGTCGCTGCACACCGGCACCCAGCGCGTGACCGGCGCGACCCGTGCCCGTGGCCTGTTTCCCGGCGCTCTGCTGACCCTGACCGAACACCCGCGCAGTGAACAAAACGCGCAGTTCCTGTTGCTGGAGGCGCGTTATGCATTGTCTTCCGACACCTACGAGCCCACCCCGCCGGCCGACCCCGCGCCGGTGCTGAGTTGTGAATTTGTCGCGCTGTCACGCCAGCAGCAGTTCCGTGCGCCCTGTGTGTCGCGCAAGCCGCTGATGCACGGCCCGCAGACCGCCATGGTGGTGGGCAAGCAGGGCGAGGAAATCTGGACCGACAAATACGGGCGCATCAAGGTGCAGTTCCACTGGGACCGCGAAGGCAAGCGCGACGAAAACAGCTCGTGCTGGATCCGCGTGGCGCAGAGCTGGGCGGGCAAGCGCTGGGGCGCGCTGTACACGCCGCGCATCGGCCAGGAAGTGGTGGTGAGTTTTCTGGAAGGTGATCCCGACCAGCCGCTGGTCACGGGCAGCGTCTACAACGCCGACACGATGCCGCCGTATTCACTGCCGGAAAACGCCACGCGTTCGACCCTCAAGAGCAACTCGTCCAAAGGTGGCGGGGGCTACAACGAGCTGCGTTTCGAAGACAAAAAGGGTTCGGAACAAGTGTTCCTGCACGCGCAGAAAAACCTCGACCAGCGCGTGCTCAAGGACTCCCTGGACTGGGTCGGCGGCGACCGCCATTCCAGGATCGACCAGGACCTGCGCGAGAAGGTCGGCGGCGACCGGCATTCGTCGGTGGGCGGCCATCGCAATGAGAAAGCCACGGGCGACGTGTCGATGGCGGCCGGCGCCAACATGATCATCAACGGTGGCATGAAGACCGGCATCACCGCTGGCATGGACACCTACATCAAGGGCGGCATGAACGTGGTGATCGAGGCCGGGGCGACCATCACGCTCAAGGTCGGCTCCACGTTTCTGACCCTCACGCCGGCAATGATCGTCGCCTCGACCATCCCGCTGCCACTGCCCGAAGCCGCCTCGGCGGCGCAAGCCCTGGCCCTCACGGCCGCCACCGGACCCGCTGGCGTGCCGTTGCCGCCCAAGGAGGCCGACGATGGCAAGTAACTCACTCTGGAGCCCGCTATGAACCTGATCCTGCTGGTTAAAAGCTACCGCGACCAACCCATGCCCGGCGACGTGATCTGCCGCTTCACCGAAGTGGGCGGCGCCATTGGCCGTGGGCCGGACAACGACCTGACCCTGGATGACCCGGGCAAATACATCTCCCGGGTGCATGCGCGCATCGACCTGCGCGGCGAGCAGTTCTACCTCACCGACACCGGCAGCAACCCCAGCCTGGTCAACGAACGGCCGCTGGGCAATGGCCGCGAGCGTGTGCTGGAGGAGGGCGATCGCCTGGTGATCGGTGACTACGCGTTGCTCGTGCGCCTGGAGCAACCCCAGGCGCCGGAACCCGAAGACGACGCCCTGGCCACGCGCATCCTGCCGCCGCTATTCGTGCCACCACCGCCGCCCGTGGCCGTCGAATTGCCGCCGTTGGAAGTACCGCAGGCGATGGTGCGCGACCCGGAAGTGGTGGTGCCGGTGCTGTTGCACGACGACCTGGCCGGTGCGCGGATCCTCGAAGGTCACTCGCTGTTCGATGGGGCAATGCCGCTGTCGGACCCGCTGGGCTTGAACCCATCGCTGACCCCGGTGTTTCGCGGCACCGAGAGCGACCATGTGGCGCCGCAACTGCAGGCGTTCAACCCGCCAATCTGGCAGGCCGAGCCGCAGGTGATCCCGGAGGATTACGACCCTCTATTCGGCCTCTCCACATCCCCCCCCCCTGTGGGAGCGGGCTTGCCCGCGATGGCGGTCTTTGAACATGAGGTAATTCCGGAGACCCCCGTTGTCGCTGAGACCATCGCGGGCAAGCCCGCTCCCACAGGGGATGAAGGTGTTCTCACGGCACTGCTTTCGGGTCTCGGCCTCCCCGACCTGCACACCACCCGTACGCCCACGGAACTCGCCCAACTGGTGGGTGAAATGCTGCGCGCCGCCACGGGCGGCACCATGGATGTGCTGATGGCGCGTGCGTTGACCAAGCGCGAAAGCCACATCGACATGACCATGATCGGCGCCTATTCCAACAACCCGCTCAAGTTCTTTCCCGACGCCGACAGCGCGCTGACCCAGATGCTCAACAGCGATTCACCGGCCTACATGCGCCCGGTCAAGGCGTTGAATGCCTCGTTCGATGACCTCAAGGCCCACGAGCTGGCGGTGATCGCCGGCATGCGTGCGGCGCTGGGCGCGGTGGTGCAGCGCTTCGACCCGGCGCGGGTTGAGCAGCGGCGCACTACCCACGGCGCGCTCGACAAGTGGATGCCGGCGCGGCGCAAGGCGCGTCTGTGGGACCGCCTGGTGGAGCGCTACGAAGACCTGGCGCGGGACGCCGACGAAGACCTGCAACGCCTGTTCGGCGAACTGTTTTCCAAGGCCTACGAAGAACAAGTCGCCCGCATGCGCACGTGATCATCGCCACGCAACGCATTCATTTGATGAGAAGAATTTATGACCTGGAACAACAAAGTCGTCTGGTCCGAAGGCATGCTGCTGCAGCCTCAGCACCTGCAGCAGCATGACCGTTTTCTGCAAACCCAACTCGAAGCTCGGGTCGCCACCTTGCGCGCCTACGGCTGGGGTTTTTCCAAACTGGAAATCGACCCGCAGCAGTTGGCGATGGGCAAGCTGTCGTTGCTCTCTTACAGCGGTGTATTGCCCGACGGCACACCCGTGGGCCTGCCGTTTGACGATGAAATGCCGCTGCCCCTGGAGATCCCCGACGACGCCCGTGACCTTAAAGTGGTGCTGGCTTTGCCGAGCCTGCGCCCGGGCGTGTCGGAGGTCGACGACAACCCCAGCTTTGAAAATTTCGCCCGCCATCGCAGCAGCGAATACGAGGCCTGGGACAGCAATGGCCTGGACAGCAGCGCGCTGATGAGCATCGGCAAGCTGCGCCTGCGTTTGGCGTTCGAAGGCGATGTGGCCGACACCCATAGTGTGTTGGGCGTCGCCCATGTGGTGGAAAAACGCGCCGACAAAAGCGTGCTGCTCGACCGCGATTATTGCCCGCCGTGCCTGGATATTCGTGCCGCCGAACGCCTGCGCGCGTTCAACGATGAGTTGCTGGGCCTGGTGCAGCAACGGGTCGAAGCCCTGGCGTCGCGCCTGACCCGCCCGGACGGCAGCGGCGCGGCGGAAATCGCCGACTTCCTGCTGTTGCAGGTGCTCAACCGCAGCGTGCCCCTGGTGCGGCACCTGTCGGCGATGACGGGGTTGCACCCCGAACAGCTGTACCGCGACTTGGCATCCCTGGCCGGTGAGTTGGCGACCTTTACCCGCGATGACAAGCGTGCTGCCAGTTACCCGGTGTATCGCCATGGCGCCCTGGCGGAAACCTTCGCCCCGGTGATGCTCGACCTGCGCCGCGCGCTGTCGGCGGTGATGGATGTGCGCGCCATCGCGATCCCGCTGGAAGAGCGTCAGTACGGGATTCGCGTGGCGGTGCTGCCCGATCAGGAACTGCTGCGCTCGGCGACCTTCATCCTGGCGGTGCAGGCGCAGATGTCGGCCGAAAGCGTGCGCAACGGTTTCCCGCCGCAGGTGAAGATCGGCTCAGTGGAAAAGATCCGCGACCTGGTCAACCTGCAACTGCCGGGCATCGGTCTGCGCCCCTTGCCGGTGGCGCCACGGCAGCTGCCGTTCCACGCCGGCTTCACCTATTTCGAACTCGATCGCAGCAGCGAATATTGGCAATTGCTCAGCCAGTCGGCGGGTTTTGCCATGCACATCGCCGGGGTGTTCCCGGGGCTGGAGATGCAGTTCTGGGCCATCCGCAATTAAGGCAAGGTGACTGACGTGAACGACACTTTTGAAGGCGGCCAGGACCCGGACCGCACCTTGCTGATCCCCACCCCCGGCGGACGTCGGGCCACACCGCCGCCAACCGCGGCCGCGCCGGTGCAACGCGCCGCGCCTGTGCTGCACGGCCAGGGCCTCAACCCACTGGTGCGTGCGGCCAACCCGCTGCTGGACCTGGTGGTACCGTTGCGCACCCTGACGGCGATGCCGGACATGGAGAGCCTGCGCCAGCGCCTGATCCAGGCGGTTCAGGCCTTTGAAGCCCAGGCCCGTGCGAGCCAGGTGGATGTGGAAACCGTGGCCGCTGCGCGTTATGCGTTGTGCACGTTGGTGGATGAGACCATCGCCAGTACGCCCTGGGGCGCGGGGGTGTGGGGCAGCCGCAGCTTGTTGGTGACATTCCACAATGAGGCGTGGGGCGGCGAGAAATTCTTCATGATCCTGCAGCGCCTCAGCCAGGACCCGCGTACTCACATCGATGTGCTGGAGTTGATGTACCTGTGCATGGCCCTGGGCCTGGAGGGCCGTTACCGGGTGCTGGAGCGTGGCCTGGATCAGCTGGGCCTGTTGCGCGAGCGCCTGTTGCAACTGATCAATCAGCAACGCGGCCAGCAGGAACAGGACCTGTCACCGCGCTGGCGCGGCGCCGAGGCCCCGCAGGCATCGATGCTGCGTCGTGTGCCGTTGTGGGTGCTGGCGTCGGTGGCGGCGGTGCTGTTGTTGAGTGTGCAGTTGACCTACAGCTGGCTGCTCAACCGCGCGTCCGACCCGGTGTTTGCCCAGCTCGGTGCCATTCGCGTGGCCTCGCCGCTGAAAGTGGCGGTACCCGTGGCGCCAGCGCCGGTGCGCCTGGCCGGGTTCCTCGCGCCGGAAGTGGCCCAAGGGCTGGTGGCGGTGAAAGACAGTGCCGATCGCTCGGTCATCACCTTGCGCGGCGACGGTGTGTTTGCCTCCGGCAGTGCCGAAGTGTCGAGCAACTTCGACGGGCTGCTCGCCCGCATTGGCGACGCCCTGGCCACGGTGCCGGGGGATGTGGTGGTGGTTGGGCATACCGACAACGTGCGGCCTTCGGCGACGTCGCGGTTGGGGTCGAACTTCGACCTGTCCCAGGCGCGGGCCAAGACCGTGGCGCGTTTGCTCGCCCAGCGTGCCGGGCCAGCCGAGCGTTACCGCAGCGAGGGCCGTGGCGAAACCGAGCCGCTGGTGCCCAATGATTCGGCGGCCAACCGTGCGCGTAACCGCCGCGTCGATATCACCGTGTTGATCCCTTCCCAGGCGCAATAACCATGAATTTTTCTTCGTTTTTCTCATTGTTATGGTCCTCGGTGGAGCGCTTTATTCTGTGGCTGCTCAAGCCGTGGTTGCTGTCGCTGATCGGCGTGGCGCTGTTGTCGTTGCTGGTGTGGTACGAAGGCCCGTTGCTGGCGTTCAACGGCAGTGAGCCGCTGGCGCCGGAGTCTCGTCGCTGGGGGTTGATCGCGCTGTTTGTGCTGATTTGGCTGGGCTATTTCGCCTGGCGCCTGTGGCGTGCCTGGCGGGCCAATCGTGGCCTGATGGCCGGCGTGGCCGAGGCGCCGGTGGTGGCGCCCGGTGTGCGTGAAACCCAGGCCGAAGTGGCTGAGCTGGGCGAGCGCATGCGCTCGGCCATGGCGGTGCTGCGCAAGGCCAACCCGGGCTGGAAGATGAGCGGGCAGTACCTGTACCAACTGCCCTGGTACATGTTTGTCGGCGCGCCGGGCAGCGGCAAGACCACCGCGCTGACCCACTCTGGCCTGCAGTTTCCCCTGCGCGAAGCCATGGGCAGTGGCGCCATCGGCGGTGTGGGCGGTACGCGGCATTGCGACTGGTGGTTCACCGACGAAGCCGTGTTGCTCGACACCGCCGGGCGCTACACCACTCAGGACAGCTACACCGAGGTGGACAAGGCGGCCTGGGGCGGCTTTCTCGACCTGCTGAAAAAGTACCGTCGCCAGCGCCCGGTCAACGGTGTGATCGTGGCCTTGAGTGTCAGCGACCTGCTGCAACAGACCGACGCCCAGCGTCAGGCCCAGGCCGTGGCGATCCGCGCGCGCATCAACGAGCTGTATGAGCGCCTGGGCCTGCGGTTTCCGGTGTACGTGATCATCACCAAGTGCGATTTGCTGGCGGGCTTCTCGGAGTTTTTCGAGACGTTCGGCCGCGACGAGCGTGCCCAGGTGTGGGGGGTGACCTTTCCCTTGCCCCAGCCACCGCAGCCCGACACCGGGTTGGCGTCGTTCCCGGGCGAGTTCGATGCGTTGGAACGTCAGTTGCAGCGGCGGGTACTGGAGCGGTTGCAGCAGGAGCGCGACCTGTCGCGACGTGCCTTGCTCTATAGCTTCCCGCAACAATTTGCCAGCCTGGGCGATGGCCTGACGCGCTTTCTCAACACGGTGTTTGAAACCAACCGCTACCAGGAGCCGGCGCTGCTGCGTGGGGTGTACTTCACCAGCGGCACCCAGGAAGGCAGCCCGATTGACCGCGTGCTGACTTCGCTGGCGGCCTCGTTCGGCCTGGGCCGCAAGGTGCTGGCGCCGAATGTAGCCAGCGGGCGCAGCTATTTCATCACGCGGTTGCTGCGCGAGGTGATCTTCAAGGAGGCCGGGCTTGCCGGGGTCAATCATCAAGAGGAGCGGCGTCGGCGCTTGCTTGGCCGCGCCGGGCGTATCACGGCGGCGGCAGTGTTCGTGTTGCTGCTGGCGGCGATGACCATCAGCTACAACCGCAACCTGCAATTGATCGCCGATGCGTCTGGCGCCGCCAACAACGTCGCGCAATTGGCCGCTGCATTACCGGCCGAGGGCGATGTGCTGGTGACGTTGCCGTTGCTCAATGCCGCGCGCAATTTACCCAGTGGCTACGGCGACGCCGACAACAGCGTGCCGCTGCTCAGCCGCATGGGCCTGTATCAGGGCAACAAGCTGGGCGCAGGGGCGATCACCCTGTACCGCCGTCTGCTGCGCAGTACGTTGCTGCCGCACATCGTCGCCAACATGGAAAACGCGTTGCGTCGGGGTGATGCGAGCAATCAGGAGTTTCTGTATGAAACCCTGCGCGCCTACCTGATGCTGGGCGAGCGGCAGTTCTTCGATGCGCCGTCGGTGCAGGCCTGGGTCGATGTGGACTGGCGCCGCGAACTGCCCCAGGCCACACCCGCGCAGTTGCAGCAACTGTCGGATCACGTGGCGGCGTTGCTGGAGGCCGATGACGAAGCCGAACCGGTGCAGCTCGACAGTGCATTGATCGCCAAGGTGCGCCTGGCGCTGGCGAGCATGCCGTTGTCCCAGCGCATCTATAACCGGGTCAAGCGCCAGGTGGATCAGCAGCATCTGCCGGAGTTGAGCGTCAACAGCGCGGTGGGGCGGGACGTATCGTCGCTGTTTACCCGCGCCAGTGGTGAGCCGTTGTCCCGTGGGGTCAGCGGCGTGTACCGGATCGCCGGTTACCGTGAGCTGACCGACAAGACCCCACAAGCCGTGGCCGACATGGCCAAGGACAGTTGGGTGCTGGACCGTCAGGAGTCGGCGCAGATCGCCGGCGGCAACCCGGCGATGCAGGCGGCGGTGCTGGAGTTGTATTACGCCGACTACATCCGCCAGTGGGACACCTTTCTCGCGGATGTGCACCTGGTGCCGTTGACCGGCCTCGGCCAGGCGTCCCAGGTCAGCAACGCGCTGTCTGCCAGCGATTCGCCGTTGCGCGCGTTGCTGCAGGCCGTGTCCAGGGAAACCACCCTGGAAGGCGCCCTGACTTCGGCCACCGCCAAGGACACCGACCAGCGCGTGCGCGACAAGATCGCGGCGGCCACCCAGAAACTGCAATCGGCGTTGGGCGGCGACAGCCAGGCACCGGTCGCGGACGCTTCGGCCAACCCGGTGGACCAGCATTTTGCAGCGCTGCATCGTCTGGTCGGAACCGGTGCCGGGCCGCAGCCATTGGATGACGTGCTGGCTTCGCTGAAAGATGCCGGGCAGTTTTTCGACAGCGCCGATGCAGCCCGCCGCAGTGCTGCGCCGGCACCGTCCAACGAAGTGCTGGGGCGCTTGAAGCGTTCGGGCGACACCCAGCCGGCACCTTTGTCGACCTTGCTGCGCGATGTGGAGGCCGGTGGCACCGCGCTCACCCTGGGCAATGAAAAGGCCCGCTTGAACGCGCTGTGGGAGGCCACTGGCGCGCCGTTCTGCCGGGTGGCGATTGAGGGGCGCTACCCGCTGGTGCGCAGTTCCGGGCGTGACGCCACCGCCGACGACTTCGGCAAGTTCTTCGGCCCCGGTGGCTTGATGGATGACTTTTTCAGCAAGAACCTGGCGGCTTATGTCGACATGAGTGGCAGCCAGTGGCGCTGGCGCTCCAGCGGAGTGACGCCGCTGAATATCTCCCAGGAGGTGCTTAATCAGTTCCAGCGTGGCGCCAAGCTGCGCGACATGTTCTTTGTGGCGGGGGCGCGCCAGCCGTCGATGCGTTTTGATCTGAAGGCCCTGGGGGCTGATCCGGCGTTGACCAAAGTGACCCTGGACATCGATGGCCAGCCGGTGGTGTACGACACCGGCACTTCGCCGGACTTCACCAGCATCTCCCTGCCCAGCGGCAAGTCTGGCGGGTTGGTGCGCCTGGACACCACGCCGGCGCTGGTCAACCCGTTGCGCAGTGACGGCCCGTGGGGCTGGCTGCGCATGATGGACAAGGCGGCGGTTAGCGCCCAGGGCGAGCAATTGCAATTGACCTTCACCGTGGAGGGCCACCGCGTGGCGTACCAGTTGCGCGCCAGCAGTGTGATCAACCCGTTCCGCCGCGACGGTTCAGAGTCGTTCCATTGCCCCAGCAGTTTTTAAGGACCCGTCATGAATGGATTTTTCGGCAAGGTCGCAAGCCATGGGGATTTTGTCAGCCGCCGTTTGCCGCCGGCGTTTTTGAACACCTGGGACAGTTGGCTGCAGGCCGGTTTGCAGTGCAGTCGTGAACGCCTGGGTGAGCAATGGCTGGAGGTGTACCTGTGCAGCCCGATCTGGCGTTTTGCGTTGGCGGCGGGGGTGTGCGGTGACAGCGGTTGGGCGGGGGTGATGATTCCCAGCGTGGATCGGGTGGGGCGGTATTTTCCGCTGACCCTCGCCAGCGCAGGAGAGGACGTGCCGTTGCTGGCGCGGTTGGAACGGGATGGGGTGTGGTACAGCCAGTTGGAGCGCCTGGCGTTGTCGGCGTTGAGCGAAGGGTTTGCCCTGGAATCGTTCGACGAGGTGTTGCAGGCGCTGCCATTGGCCGGCTGCTGGACACCGGCGAGCCACGCCGACACGGCCTGGGTACCCGCCCAATGGCTCGACTTGCCCGACCCGGAGCGGATCGGCGATGGCATGCCGCAATTGAATGCGCAGATTGATCCTTCGGGCCTAGCGCGGCACTCACTGTTCTGGACCGAAGGCTCGCCCCACGTTGCGCCGTCGATTTGGGTGGGGGAGGGGTTGCCGGATGACGAGACCTTCGCCGATATGCTGGGTGGACGGTAGAGCCTGATGATCCCTGTAGTGAGCGGGTTTACCCCGCGCCGCGATCTACCTGAGGTACCGCGCCACCTGATACACCGCCGCGCGGGGTAAACCCGCTCACTACAACCGCTGATTTTTGTAGTGAGCGGGCTCGCCCCGCGCCGCGATCTACCTGATGTACCGCGTCACCTGATACACCGCCGCGCGGGACAAGCCCGATCACTACGGGCTTTGTTGTTCCTGAGAATGCAAAACGGCGCCCGAAGGCGCCGTTTTTTTGCTGCATCCAACTAAGCGATCAAACGCCCAGTACCGCGTGCTGCACCAGGGTGAGCAGCGGTTGTGGGTATACGCCCAGGAAGAACGCGAGCAGGGCGATGGCCAGCAGCATTACGCCGCCTGCCTTCTGTTCCCAGTGCAGCTCGGCGTCGACGCGGCGCAGGTTTGGCTCGATCAGGTACAGGGTGACCATCACGCGCAGGTAGTAGAACACGCCGATGGCGCTGCCCAGTACCAGGGACGCGACCAACCACCATTCGTGGGCTTCAACACCGGTCGCGACGATGTAGAACTTGCCGATGAAGCCGGCAGTCAGCGGGATACCGGCCAGGGACAGCATCATCACGGTCAGTACGGCGGTCAGGTACGGACGGCGCCAGAACAGGCCGCGGTATTCGTACAGGGCGTCAGCGTCACGGCCTTTGAACGGCGAGGACATCAGCGTGATCACGCCGAATGCACCCAGGCTGGTGATCACGTAGGTGACCAGGTACACGCCCATGGCTTCCACGGCCAGGCCTTTGCTCGCCACCAGGGCGATCAGCAGGTAGCCGAAGTGGGCGATGGACGAGTAACCCAGCAGACGCTTGAGGTTGTTCTGGGTCAGGGCCAGCAGGTTACCGAACAGGATCGACGCGATGGCGATCACGGTCAGCACGGTGCTCAGCACGCCGGTGTTGGCAGCCGGGGAGATCTGGAACAGACGCACCATCACCGCAAACACAGCCACCTTCGACGCAGTGGCCAGGAACGCAGCCACCGGCGCCGGGGCGCCTTCGTACACGTCCGGGGTCCACAGGTGGAACGGCACCAGCGACAGCTTGAACGCCAGGCCGATCAGCATCATGGCCAGGCCCAGTTGGGCAATTGGCGCAGGCATGCTGGTGGCGGCCAGGGCGTGGCCGATACCGGTGAAGCTCAGGTTGCCGGCTTCAGCGTAGAGCAGGGCCATACCGAACAACAGGAACGCGGAACCGGCCGCCGACAGCACCATGTACTTGATGCCGGCTTCCAGGGAGCGCTTGTTGAAGAACGCATAGGCCACCAGGCCGTAGGTCGGGATCGACAGCAGTTCCAGGCCGATGAACAGGCCCGCCAGGTGCTGTGCGCTGACCAGCACGATGCCACCGGCCGCAGCCAGCAGGATCAGCAGGTACAGCTCTTCGCGGTTGCCTGGGTAGCCGGTGCCGCCTTCGCCGAGGTAGGCGTGGGCGAGGGTGACGCAGGCCAGCGTGGCCACCAGGATCAGCGCGATGTACAGCAGGGCGAAGTCATCGACCATCATCAAAGGCGTGACCGCCAGTGGCGCGACCTTGAGGGCCGGGATGATCGACAGCAGGGCCAGGTTCAGACCGGCACAGGACAGCAGGAACGTTTGCGAGTGATTGCGGCGCCAGGCGATTGCCAGCATCACCACCACGATGGTGAGGCTGGTAATCAGCAGCGGCGCAAGCGCGATAAAGTGTTGGATCGTGAATTCCATAGCGCTCTTACCGGGCCGAAGCGAGTTGAGAGAAGGCGGTGCCGAACCACTGCTGCACGCCATGCATCGTTGCGGCAGAAGTGTCCAGGAACGGTTGCGGGTACACGCCGATGTAGATCAGCAAGACCGCAAGGCCGAGCACCATGATCAGTTCGCGAGCGTCCATCCCTTGCAGGACGGTGTCGGACTTGGCCGGGCCGAAGTAGGCGCGGTGGATCATGATCAGCGAGTAGACCGAACCGAACACCAGGCCGGACGTGGCGATGGCGCTGATCCATGGGGTCTGTACGAACGAGCCCATCAGGATCAGGAATTCGCCGATGAAGTTACCGGTGCCCGGCAAGCCCAGGGACGCGGCGGCAAAGAACAGGCTGATCGCCGGCAGGTAGGCGATGCGCGACCACACCCCACCCATTTCACGCATGTCACGGGTGTGCAGGCGCTCGTACAGCTGGCCACTCAGGATAAAGAGGGCAGCGGCCGAAACACCGTGGGCCAACATCTGGATCACCGCGCCTTGCAGCGCCAGTTGGCTGCCGGAGTAGATGCCGATCAGTACGAAGCCCATGTGGGAAACGGACGAGAAGGCAATCAGACGCTTGATGTCGGTTTGTGCGAACGCCAGGAACGCACCGTAGAAGATCCCGATCAGACCCAGGGTCATCGCGATCGGCGCGAACTCGGCCGAGGCATTCGGGAACAGCGGCAGGGCGAAACGCAGCAGACCATACGCAGCGGTCTTCAGCAGGATACCGGCCAGGTCCACGGAGCCTGCGGTCGGCGCCTGGGCGTGAGCGTCAGGCAGCCAGGAGTGGAACGGCACCACCGGCAGCTTCACCGCGAAGGCGATGAAGAAGCCCAGCATCAGGATGTACTCGGTGGTCAGGGACATCTTGGTCTTCAACAGGTCGGCGTAGTTGAAGGTAATCACGCCGGTGTTGTTGAAGTTGACCAGTACCAGGCCCAGGATCGCCACCAACATGATCAGGCCGGAAGCCTGGGTGAAGATGAAGAACTTGGTCGCCGCGTAGATCCGGGTTTTCTTGCCGTCCGAAGAGCTGTGACCCCAGAGCGCGATGAGGAAGTACATCGGCACCAGCATCATTTCCCAGAAGAAGAAGAACATGAACAGGTCGAGGGCGAGGAACACGCCGACAACGCCGCCCAGGATCCACATCAGGTTCAGGTGGAAGAAGCCCACGTGACGCTGGATCTCTTTCCAGGAGCAGAGTACCGAGAGGATACCCAGCAGGCCGGTCAGCAGGATCATCAACAGCGACAGGCCGTCGAGGGCCAGGTGCACGTTGATGCCGAAGCGCTGGATCCACACGTGCTTGAATTCAAGCGCGAAGGTTGGATCAACACCCGGTGCCGGAGCAAATGAATAGTCGCCATGGGCCCACAGCCAGAGGCCGAGTGCGAGTTCCAGGGACATGGTCAGCAACGCAATCCAGCGGGGGAGGGTGGCGCCGAAGCGTTCACCCATCCAGCAGAGCAGGCCGCCGATGAAGGGGATCAGGATTAGCCAGGGCAGAATCATGACAGGCTCGTTTCCTTTCGCAAGTTCGCAAAGTTGGCAATGTTCATAATCAGACCGCTACCACCACGATGGCGCCAATCACCAGCACGGCACCGGCCGCCATGGAGGCTGCATACCAGCGCAGTTGGCCAGTCTCGCTGCGGCTCAGGGCGGTGTGACCGGCCTTGGCGGCGCGCGGGATCAAACCGATGGTCTGGTCGAGCGGGTCTTTGCGCAGTACATGGCTGATGGCCAGGTAAGGCTTGACGAACAGTTTGTCGTAGATCCAGTCGAAGCCCCAGGCAGCGAACCACCAGGCTGACAGGAAGCGGCCAATGCCACTGTTGGCAACCGCCGTCACGAAGCGACGCTTGCCCAGGAACAGCAGGGCCGCCAGCAGGATACCGGCGATAGCGATAGCGCCCGAGGCGATTTCCAGGCTGTGCTTGGCAGCGCCACCGGCATGGCCGGCGCTTTCTGGCAGCACGCCAGCCAGTGGCGGGGTGATCAGGGCGCCGACGAAGGTCGACAGCACGATCAGTACCGACAAAGGCAGCCAGTGCGAAATACCGTGGCCTGCGTGTGCTTCAGTCTTGGCTTCACCGTGGAAGGTGATGAAGATCAGGCGGAAGGTGTACAGCGAGGTCATGAATGCACCCACCAGGCCTGCGTACAGCAGGTTCTGGTTACCACTGGCAAAGGCTTCCCAGAGGATTTCGTCTTTCGAGTAGAAACCTGCGGTCACCAGCGGCAGGGCGGCCAGGGCGGCACCACCGACGATGAAGCTGGCGTAGGCCAGTGGCAGTTTCTTCCACAGGCCGCCCATCTTGAAGATGTTCTGCTCGTGGTGGCAGGCAACGATCACCGCACCGGAAGCAAGGAACAGCAGAGCCTTGAAGAAGGCGTGGGTCATCAGGTGGAAGATCGCCGCGTCCCAGGCGCCAACGCCCAGGGCCAGGAACATGTAGCCGATCTGGCTCATGGTCGAGTAGGCGAGGATACGCTTGATGTCGGTCTGCACCAGCGCGGCGAAGCCGGCCAGTACCAGGGTCACGCCGCCTACCAGGCCCACCAGGTGCAGGATTTCCGGCGCCAGGGTGAACAGGCCGTGGGTACGTGCGATCAGGTAGACACCTGCAGTTACCATGGTTGCCGCGTGGATCAGTGCGGAAACAGGGGTAGGACCGGCCATCGCATCCGCCAGCCAGGTTTGCAGCGGCAGTTGCGCGGATTTACCGACAGCGCCGCCCAGCAGCATCAGGGTGGCCAGGGTGATCCAGAAGTCGCCAACCTGGAATTTCTGCGGTGCCAGCACCAGCAGTTCCTGGATGTTCAGCGTGCCCACCTGTTGGAACAGGATGAACAGGCCGATGGCCATGAACACGTCACCGATACGGGTCACGATGAAGGCCTTGAGTGCCGCATTACCGTTGTTGCGGTTGCTGTAGTAGAAACCGATCAACAGGTACGAGCACAGGCCCACGCCTTCCCAACCGAAGTACAGGAACAACAGGTTATCGCCCAGCACCAGGAACAGCATGCTGGCGATAAACAGGTTGGTGTACGAGAAGAAGCGCGAGTAGCCCGCTTCACCGCGCATGTACCAGGACGCGAACAGGTGGATCAGGAAGCCCACACCCACCACCACGCCGAGCATGGTGATCGACAGGCCGTCGATGTAGAGGGCGAAGTTGGGCTTGAAGCCTTCCACCGACATCCACTGCCACAGCACGAGGGTGTAGTGGCCGCCTTCCGGCGGCGCCACGTTGAATTGCCAGATGACGTAGGCGGCCACTATGGCCGACAGGCCAATGGAACCCACGCCCACCAGGGCCGAGAGGTTTTCCGACCAGCGCCCGCGAGAGAACGACAGCAGCAGGAAACCGATCAGGGGGAATACGAAAGTCAGAAAGATCATGTTCATCCGCGCATCTCACTGGCAGCGTCGATATCAAGCGTGTGGAAGCGACGATACAGTTGCAGCAGGATCGCCAGGCCGATACTGGCCTCGGCGGCTGCCAGGCTGATCACCAGGATGAACATGACTTGTCCATCCGGCTGGCCCCAACGTGCACCCGCAACGATGAAGGCCAGTGCGGCGGCGTTCATCATGATTTCCAGGCTCATCAACACGAACAGAATGTTACGGCGGACCATCAGGCCGACCAGGCCAAGGCAGAACAGGATGCCGGCGACCGCCAGACCATGCTCCAAAGGGATAGCAGGCATCGTCATTGCTCCTTGGCTTCGTTGCGGCCCAAGTGGAAGGCGGTGACGGCTGCAGCGAGCAGCAGCATCGACGCCAGTTCGACCACCAGCAGGTACGGGCCAAACAGGCTGATGCCCACGGCCTTCGCGTCTACGGTGGTGTGGCCGATGGCCTGGCCGCTCTGGTGAGCGAACAGTACATACAGCAGTTCACCCAGCAGCAGGGCTGCCAGGACGACCGGGCCGAGCCAGATGCCGGGCTTGAGCCAGACGCGCTCCTGGGCGACCGAAGCCGGCCCCAGGTTGAGCATCATCACCACAAACACGAACAGCACCATGATGGCGCCGGCGTAGGCGATCACTTCCAGCACACCGGCGAACGGTGCGCCGAGGCTGAAGAAGGTCATGGCCACGGCGATCAACGAAATGATCAGGTAGAGCAGGGCGTGCACGGGGTTGGTGTTGGTGATCACGCGAAGCGTGGACACCACTGCAATACCGGACGCGAAATAGAAAGCGAATTCCATCTTTCTTCCTTAAGGCAGCAAGCTCTTCACGTTGATCGGCTCGGCTTCGTTTTGTGCGGCGCCTTTTGGCTTACCGGCAACGGCCATACCTGCAACACGATAGAAGTTGTAATCAGGGTTTTTACCGGGACCAGAGATCAGCAGATCTTCTTTCTCGTACACCAGGTCCTGACGTTTGAACTCGGCCATCTCGAAATCCGGCGTGAGCTGGATTGCGGTGGTCGGGCAAGCTTCCTCGCAGAGGCCGCAGAAAATGCAGCGCGAGAAGTTGATGCGGAAGAAGTCCGGGTACCAGCGACCGTCTTCGGTTTCAGCTTTCTGCAGGGAGATGCAACCCACCGGGCACGCCACGGCGCACAGGTTGCAGGCTACGCAACGCTCTTCGCCATCGGGGTCGCGGGTAAGCACGATGCGGCCGCGATAGCGTGGCGGCAGGTACACCGCTTCTTCCGGGTATTGCAGGGTGTCGCGCTTGCGAAAGCCATGGCCGAAAACCATCACCAGGCTTCGCAACTGGGTACCGGTACCCTTAACGATGTCGCCAATATATTTGAACATGGGTCAAATCCTCACTGAACCGCGCCGGCGGGCGTGTTCAACAACACAACGGCAGCCGTCACCAGCAAATTGATCAGGGTCAGCGGCAGGCAGAAGCGCCAGCTGAAATCCATCACCTGGTCGTATCGTGGACGCGGAATGGAAGCGCGCAGCAGGATAAACAACATGATGAAGAACGCGGTCTTCAGGAAGAACCAGAAGAACGCCAACTGCGGCAGGATGCCGAACGGACCGTGCCAGCCGCCGAAGAACAGCGTGACCAGCAGGGCCGAGATCAAGATGATGCCGATGTATTCGCCAACGAAGAACATGCCCCATTTCATGCCGGCGTATTCGATGTGGTAACCGTCGGCCAGTTCCTGTTCTGCTTCCGGCTGGTCGAACGGGTGACGGTGAGTCACGGCGACGCCAGCGATGAAGAAGGTACAGAAGCCGAAGAACTGCGGAATGATGAACCACAGGTTCTGCGCCTGGTACTCGACGATGTCGCGCATGTTGAACGAGCCGACCTGCACCACGATGCCCATCAGCGCGAGGCCCATGAACACTTCGTAGGACACGGTCTGGGCCGAAGCCCGCAAGCTGCCCAGGAGGGCGAACTTGTTGTTACTCGACCAACCGGCGAACAGCACCGCGTAGACCGACAGACCGGCCATGGCGAAGAAGAACAGCAAGCCGATGTTCAGGTCCGCCACGCCCCAGGTCGGGGTGATCGGGATGATCGCGAAGGCGATCAGCAAGGCGCTCATGGCCACGACCGGTGCCAGGGTGAAGATCACCTTGTCGGCAAACGGCGGGGTCCAGTCTTCCTTGAAGAACATTTTGAGCATGTCGGCAGCGATCTGGAACATGCCGAACGGGCCAACGCGGTTCGGACCGTAACGGTCCTGCCACCAGCCCAGCAGGCGACGTTCAACGAAGCTGAGCAGGGCGCCCGCGACGACCACGGCCAACAGGATCACGACAGCCTTGAGGACCGCAATGATCACGTCGATCACTTCAGGGGTGAACCAGGTCATTGCGCTGCCTCCTGCAGACCGTCAACGGTTTTGCCAAAGATGGCCGCTGGGATACCGGCGAAACCTTTCGGCAGTGCTACCAGGCCAGCGCCCAACTCTTCGTTGATGCGCAGCGGCAGACGCAGGGTCTGGCCGGCCACGTTCAGGCTGAGCAGTGCACCGTCGTTGACGCCCAGGCGGTCGGCTTCGGACTTGGCCAGGGAAACGTAGGCGGTCGGGATGCGCTCTTGAACCGGCGCGGCCTTGGAAGAGTTCTCTTCGCTGCCGAACAGGTGGAAGAACGGCACAACCTGCCAGGTGCCCTGGGCCGGGTTGAACGGACGCGGTACGGCGGCGAACCAGTTCAGCGAGTCACCGCTGCTTTCGATCAGGCGGGTGCCCGGGTCGCCAGCGCGGATGTGACCACCGACTTCGTCCTGGAACTTGTTCCAGGCCTGAGGCGAGTTCCAGCCCGGCGACCAGGCGAACGGCACCTGCTGACGCGGCTCGACCGAACCCGAGTAACCTTCCATGGAGAAGGCAAACGCGGTGTCCTGGTCTTGTGGAGTACGCGGTTCGTGCACGCTGATGTTGGCGCGCATGGCGGTACGACCGGAGTAACGCAGCGGTTCACGGGCCAGTTTCATGCCCTTGATGCGGAACGCGGCGGACGGTGCAGCGTCGACGATACGCGCCAGTTGCGGCGCGCTGGAGGCGGCGGCGGCGGTCACGTGGTCGAGCTGGGTCCAGTCGATCGGCTGGTTCAGCAGGGTGGCGCGCAGGGCATGCAGCCAGCGCCAGCCTTCGTGAACCAGGATGCTGGCGTCCATGTACTTCGGATCGAACACCTGGAAGAAGCGCTGGGCGCGGCCTTCCTGGCTGACCAGGGTACCGTCGCCTTCGGCGAAGGTGGCGGCTGGCAGGACCAGGTCGGCACGCTCGCTGGTGGCAGTCTTCTGGTGGTCGGCAACGATCAGCACCTTGGCGGCGTTGAGCGCAGCGTCAACCTTGGCGGCATCGGTGCGGGTGTACAGGTCGTTTTCCAGCACGACGATGGCGTCGGCCTTGCCATCGGTCACGGCTTGCAGCGCGGCGTCCAGGGACTCACCACCGAGCATGGCCAGGCCAAGGCTGTTGGCTTCCGGCACGACCAGGCTGATGGAACCGTTCTTGTCGCGCAGCTTCAAGGCCTTGGCGATGTTGGCAGCGGCTTCGATCAGCGCCTTGGAACCCAGCGAGGTACCGGCAATGATCAAGGGGCGCTTGGCGGCCAGCAGGGCGTCGGCGATGCGCTGGGCCAGTTCAACGGCTTCAGTGTCCAGGCCTTCGACGGCAGGCGCGCTGGCGTCCAGGGCGTGGGCCACGGCGAAACCGATGCGGGCCAGGTCGTCTGGGGCGGCGTGGACGCATTCTTCGGCGATGTCGTCGAGCTTGGTTTCAGCCAGGCTGGCGATAAACAGCGGGTTCAGCGCGTGCTGGCCGATGTTTTTCACGGCGGCGTCGAGCCACGGCTGTACGCGCATCGCGTCGGCCATGTCTTCGGCCTTGCCCTTGACCGACTGGCGCAGCGACAGGGCGATGCGGGCAGCGGTCTGGGTCAGGTCTTCACCGAGCACGAAAATGGCGTCGTGGTCTTCGATGTCGCGCATGTTCGGCACCGGCAGCGGGCTGTCGTTCAGCACTTGCAGGACCAGGCGGATGCGCTCCAGCTCACCGGCTTCGATACCAGAGTAGAAGTGCTCGGCACCCACCAGTTCGCGCAACGCGTAGTTGCTTTCGAGGCTGGCGCGGGGCGAGCCGATACCGACGATGTTGCGGCCGCGCAGCAAGTCGGCGGCTTTATCCAGCGCGTCGTCCAGGCTCAGCTTGCCGCCATTGGCCAGCAGTGGCTGGCGAGGGCGGTCCTTGCGGTTGACGTAGCCGTAGCCGAAACGGCCACGGTCGCACAGGAAGTACTGGTTGACCGAACCGTTGAAGCGGTTTTCGATACGACGCAGTTCGCCGTAGCGCTCGCCCGGGGAGATGTTGCAACCGCTGGAGCAGCCATGGCAGATGCTCGGCGAGAACTGCATGTCCCACTTACGGTTGTAGCGCTCGGAGTGAGTCTTGTCGGTGAACACACCGGTCGGGCAGACCTCGGTGAGGTTACCGGAGAACTCGCTTTCCAGGACGCCGTCTTCAACGCGACCGAAGTACACGTTGTCGTGGGCGCCGAATACGCCCAGGTCGGTGCCGCCGGCGTAGTCCTTATAGAAGCGCACGCAACGGTAGCAGGCGATGCAGCGGTTCATTTCGTGGGAAATGAACGGGCCGAGGTCCTGGTTCTGGTGGGTACGCTTGGTGAAGCGATAACGGCGCTCGTTGTGGCCGGTCATCACGGTCATGTCTTGCAGGTGGCAGTGACCGCCTTCCTCACAGACCGGGCAGTCGTGGGGGTGGTTGGTCATCAGCCATTCGACGACACTGGCGCGGAACGCCTTGGATTCTTCATCGTCGATGGAGATCCAGGTGTTGTCGGTGGCGGGGGTCATGCACGACATGACGATACGACCACGGGTGTCGTTCTCGTCGGTGTATTGCTTGACCGCACACTGGCGACAGGCACCGACGCTACCGAGTGCGGGGTGCCAGCAGAAATACGGGATATCGAGGCCGAGTGACAGACACGCCTGTAACAGGTTGTCCGCCCCATCGACTTCGAGCGCTTTGCCGTCTACGTGGATAGTGGCCATGGTTCAAAGTTCTTCGTTGGCCCGTTGTCAGCGGGCGTGGCTAATGGAATCTTGTTATTCATGTGCATCTACACAGCCGTTAAGGCGTCAGCACATGAGCAGTTGAAGGGCACGGGCCCTTCGCCTGTTTAAGCGTTACGCGCCGACTACGATCGGCCTTGCCAGAGGCGGGACGGCGGCGCTGGTAGGCGCGATGCCGGCTTCGAACTCCGAGCGGAAGTATTTGATGGCGCTGCCCAATGGCTCCACGGCGCCCGGTGCGTGAGCACAGAAGGTCTTGCCTGGGCCGAGGAAACCGACCAGTCCCAGCAGGGTCTCGATGTCACCCTCGCGGCCTTCGCCTTTTTCCAGGGCCATCAGCAGCTTCACGCTCCACGGCAAACCGTCGCGGCATGGGGTGCAGAAACCGCACGATTCACGGGCAAAGAACTGCTCCATGTTGCGCAGCAACGAGACCATGTTCACGGTGTTGTCCACCGCCATCGCCAGGCCTGTACCCATCCGGGTGCCGACCTTGCCGATGCCGCCGGCGTACATCTGTGCGTCGAGGTGCTCGGGCAGCAGGAAACCGGTGCCGGCGCCGCCTGGCTGCCAGGCTTTCAGGGTGTAGCCGTCGCGCATGCCGCCGGCGTAGTCCTCGAACAGCTCGCGTGCGGTCACGCCGAACGGCAGCTCCCACAGGCCAGGGTTCTTGACCTTGCCGGAGAAGCCCATGAGCTTGGTGCCCATGTCTTCACTGCCTTCGCGGGCCAACGATTTGTACCAGTCCACGCCGTCGGCGATGATCGCCGGCACGTTGCACAGGGTCTCAACGTTGTTCACGCAGGTCGGCTTGCCCCACACGCCCACGGCGGCAGGGAAGGGCGGCTTGGAACGCGGGTTCGCGCGGCGGCCTTCGAGGGAGTTGATCAGTGCGGTTTCTTCACCGCAGATGTAACGCCCGGCGCCGGTGTGCACGAACAGTTCGAAGTCAAAACCGGAACCGAGGATGTTCTTGCCCAAAAGGCCTGCGGCCTTGGCTTCTTCCACGGCACGGTTGAGGTGCTTGGCGGCGGTGGTGTACTCGCCACGCAGGAAGATGTAGCCACGGTAGGTTTTCAGCGCTCGGGCGCTGATCAGCATGCCTTCGATCAGCAGATGGGGCAGTTGCTCCATCAGCATGCGGTCTTTCCAGGTGTTGGGCTCCATTTCATCCGCGTTGCACAGCAGGTAGCGGATGTTGATGGATTCGTCCTTTGGCATCAGGCCCCACTTAACACCCGTGGGGAAGCCTGCACCGCCGCGACCTTTGAGGCCGGCGTCTTTCACGGTCTGGACGATATCGTCCTGGGCCATGTCGGCGAAGGCTTTGCGCGCCGCCGCGTAACCGTTCTTGGCCTGGTATTCGTCGAGCCATACCGGCTCGGCGTCGTCACGCAGGCGCCAGGTCAGCGGGTGGGTCTCAGGCGAACGCTTGATCAGGTTGGCCGGGCCGAAAGATGTAAGGGTCATGGGTAGCCCTCGAGCAATTGGGTCACGCCAGCAGGCTGTACGTCACCGAATGTGTCGTCGTCGATCATCAACGCCGGCGCCTTGTCGCAGTTGCCCAGGCAGCACACCGGCAGCAGCGTGAAGCGGCCGTCCGGGGTGGTTTGGCCCAGGCCAATGCCCAGCTTGTTCTGGATCTCGCTGACCACGGACTCGTGGCCACCGATGTAGCAGACCATGCTGTCGCACACGCGAATGATGTGGCGGCCCACTGGCTGACGGAAGATCTGGCTGTAGAACGTGGCCACGCCTTCAACGTCGCTGGCAGGGATGCCGAGGATTTCGCCGATGGCGTAGAGGGCGCCATCCGGCACCCAGCCACGTTCCTTCTGGACGATCTTCAAGGCTTCGATCGAAGCCGCGCGCGGGTCTTCGTAGTGATGCAGCTCGTGCTCGATGGCCGAGCGCTCGGTTTCACTCAAGGTGAAACGGTCTGTCTGGATAAGCGTGCTGTTCATGCTTAGCGGTCCACGTCGGCCATAACGAAATCGATACTACCCAGGTACGCAATCAAGTCCGCGACCATCTCGCCTTTGATCACCGAAGGGATCTGCTGCAAGTGGGCGAAGCTTGGGGTGCGGATCCGGGTGCGGTAGCTCATGGTGCCGCCATCGCTCGTCAGGTAATAACTGTTGATACCCTTGGTCGCTTCGATCATCTGGAAGGATTCGTTGGCCGGCATGACCGGGCCCCACGAAACTTGCAGGAAGTGCGTGATCAGGGTTTCGATGTGCTGCAGCGTGCGTTCTTTCGGCGGCGGCGTGGTCAGCGGGTGGTCCGCCTTGTACGGGCCGGCCGGCATGTTGCGCATGCACTGCTCGATGATCTTCAGGCTCTGGCGCATTTCTTCGACGCGCACGATGCAACGGTCGTAGGCATCGCCATTGGCCGCCAGCGGGACCTCGAACTCGAAGTTCTCGTAGCCGGAGTACGGGCGCGCTTTACGCAGGTCGAAATCGCAGCCGGTGGAACGCAGGCCAGCACCGGTGACGCCCCATTCCAGGGCCTCTTTGGTGTTGTACTGGGCGACGCCGATGGTACGGCCTTTAAGGATGCTGTTGTCCAGCGCGGCCTTTTGGTATTCGTCCAGACGCTTGGGCATCCACTCGACGAACTCCTTGACCAGGCGCTCCCAGCCATTTGGCAGGTCGTGGGCCACGCCGCCGATGCGGTACCAGGCCGGGTGCAGGCGGAAACCGGTGATGGCTTCGATAACCTTGTAGGCGCGCTGACGGTCGGTAAAGGTGAAGAACACCGGGGTCATGGCGCCAACGTCCTGGATATAGGTACCCAGGAACAACAGGTGGCTGGTGATCCGGAAGAACTCGGCCATCATGATGCGGATGGTGTCGACGCGGTCTGGCACCTTGATGCCGGCCAGCTTCTCGACCGAGAGCACGTACGGCAGGTTGTTCATCACGCCGCCGAGGTAGTCGATACGGTCGGTGTACGGGATGAAGCTGTGCCACGACTGACGCTCGGCCATCTTCTCGGCACCACGGTGGTGGTAGCCGATGTCCGGCACGCAGTCGACGATTTCTTCGCCGTCCAGTTGCAGGATGATACGGAAGGCACCGTGAGCCGAAGGGTGGTTCGGGCCCAGGTTGAGGAACATGTAGTCCTCGTTGGTGCCGGAGCGTTTCATGCCCCAGTCTTCCGGACGGAAACGCGCCGCTTCCTCTTCAAGCTGCTGCTTGGCGAGGTTGAGGCTGAACGGGTCGAATTCGGTGGCGCGGGCAGGGAAGTCCTTGCGCAGCGGGTGACCTTCCCACGTCGGCGGCATCATGATGCGCGTCAGGTGCGGGTGGCCCGGGAAGTCGATGCCGAACATGTCCCACACTTCACGCTCGTACCAGCTGGCGTTCGGCCAGATACCGGTCACGGTCGGGATGCTCAAGTCGCTCTCAGACAGGGCGACCTTGATCATCACGTCGCTGTTACGTTCCAGCGACATCAGGTGGTAGAACACGGTGAAATCGGCGCCGCTCGGCAGGCCCTGGCGCTTGGTGCGCAGACGCTCGTCCACGCCATGCAGGTCATAAAGCATGACGTACGGCTTGGGCAGGTTGCGCAGGAAGGTCAGGACTTCGACGAGCTTGGCACGCGCCACCCACAGCACCGGCATACCGGTGCGTGTGGCCTGGGCGGTGAAGGCGTCAGGGCCAAAACGGTTATTGAGTTCGACGACCACATCCTGGTCGTCTGCCTTATAAGGCGGGATGTACAGAGCACTGCCTGTAGTCATGGTTTTTTTATCGCTTTCGGTCAACGTAAAGAATGAAGCCAGGTGTTCGTTCTATAAAAGAAGCGGGCTGGATCAGACTTCGTCAGGGCTGCGCAGGTTGGTGACTGCGATTCGCTGTTCGCGGCGCTCTTCCTTTTGCGAAGGCATCTCGGCGCGATATACGCCTTGATCACCAACGACCCAGGAAAGCGGGCGACGCTCCTTGCCAATCGATTCCTGCAGCAGCATCAAGCCTTGCAGGAACGCTTCAGGGCGAGGCGGGCAGCCAGGCACGTAGACGTCCACGGGCAGGAACTTGTCCACCCCTTGAACGACGGAGTAGATGTCGTACATGCCACCGGAGTTGGCGCACGAACCCATGGAGATAACCCACTTCGGCTCGAGCATTTGCTCGTAGAGACGCTGAATGATCGGCGCCATCTTGATGAAGCAGGTTCCGGCGATAACCATGAAATCCGCCTGGCGCGGCGAGGCCCGGATAACTTCGGCGCCAAAGCGCGCGATGTCGTGGGGCGCCGTGAAGGCGGTGGTCATTTCCACGTAGCAGCACGACAGACCGAAGTTGTACGGCCACAGGGAGTTTTTACGCCCCCAGTTGACCGCGCCACTCAGCACGTCTTCGAGCTTGCCCATGTAGATGTTTTTGTGGACTTGGTCTTCTAACGGATCGGAAACGGTTTCCCGTTCGCCGATGGGGTACTGCTCGTTAGGAGCATCCGGGTCGATCCTGGTGAGATTGTATTGCATCGCCAAAGCCTCATTGTTTCAGCTTCGCTTGCCGCTTACGACGAGCTTCCGGAGCCCAGTCAAGGGCGCCCACTCGGAATAGGTAGACAAGGCCTGCCAACAGAATTGCTATGAAAACGAGAGCTTCGACGAATCCGGTCCAGCCGCTTTCGCGGACGGACACAGACCAGGCAAAGAGAAAGAGGGCTTCGATATCGAAGATCACGAACAGCATCGCGACCAGATAGAATTTGGCTGAGAGCCGCAAGCGGGCGCCACCTGTAGGCAGCATGCCGGACTCGAACGGTTCATTTTTGCTGCGGCCCCAGGCTTTTGACCCGAGGAGGCTGGAGACACCGAGCATGAAGGCACAGAGGCCGACAACACCGAGGAGGAAAATGGCAAAGCCCCAGTTGTGGGCCATGAGTCCTGTCGCTTCGGTCATGCTGGAAATCCTTAACAGAGAGCAAAGGTCTCTGAGCTCGAAAAAGTAACGATGCAGTGACGATATGTCGCACTGCAATCAATCGCGGTGATTTTATGGCTAAACACCGGGCAAGTAAAATTCCTATAGCGAAATTATTCGATGGAATAAGGACATAGTGCACCTTTGTGGGGCTGCAGCCCTTGTGCTGTGGGCATTAGCGGGCTTTTGAACAATTAAGTTTTGTTTGTCTGGTAACGAAGCTTTCATTCTCTAAATGATAATGAATATTGTTTGCGTGGGGTTTAAGCGAATGTTTCTCGTGTGGCGAGGGAAGTTGCCGTTACTTGCTTGATTGTCGCTTAGTTGCTGGAGCGGATCTTTTAACCGATCTGGTCCGTAGGAATACCGCTCTGGATCAATATTTTGCGCAAAATCTTCGCCTCGACAGCGTCCCTGTGGGAGCCGGGCTTGCCCGCGATGGCGGTGCGTCAGATATGAATGTGGCGTCTGGGCCGCCGCCATCGCAGGCAAGCCAGCTCCCACATTTGATTTTTGGTGTACTCGAAACAAAAAAAACGCCCCGAACCAGTCGGGGCGTGATTGCTGTGCGGCACTGCGGTTAGGTCTTCCGTGGGGGCGCAGTGGCCGTGTACTCGCTGCTGCTTAGTGGAACTGCTCTTCTTCGGTCGAACCGGTCAACGCGGTCACAGACGAGGTGCCGCCCTGGATCACGGTGGTCATGTCGTCGAAGTAGCCAGTGCCCACTTCCTGCTGGTGCGCCACGAAGGTGTAGCCCTTGGCGGCGTCAGCGAATTCCTGCTCCTGCAGTTTCACGTAGGCGGTCATGTCGTTGCGGGCGTAGTCGTGCGCCAGGTTGAACATGCTGTGCCACATGTTGTGAATGCCGGCCAGGGTGATGAACTGGTGCTTGTAGCCCATGGCGGACAATTCGCGCTGGAACTTGGCGATGGTCGCGTCGTCCAGGTTCTTCTTCCAGTTGAAAGAAGGCGAGCAGTTGTAGGACAGCAGTTGGTCCGGGTATTCCTTCTTGATCGCTTCGGCGAAGCGACGGGCTTCGTCCAGGTCTGGCTTGGCGGTTTCGCACCAGATCAGGTCGGCGTACGGTGCGTAGGCCAGGCCGCGGGCAATCGCCTGGTCCAGGCCGGCGCGCACCTTGTAGAAACCTTCCTGGGTGCGCTCGCCGGTCACGAACGGCTTGTCATACGGGTCGCAGTCCGAGGTCAGCAGGTCTGCTGCGTTGGCGTCGGTACGGGCCAGGATGATGGTCGGTGTACCGGCAACGTCAGCGGCCAGGCGGGCAGCGGTCAGCTTCTGTACGGCTTCCTGGGTGGGTACCAGTACCTTGCCGCCCATGTGGCCGCATTTTTTCACGGAAGCCAGCTGGTCTTCGAAGTGCACGCCGGCAGCGCCCGCCTCGATCATGCTCTTCATCAGTTCGTAGGCGTTCAGTACGCCGCCGAAACCGGCTTCAGCGTCAGCCACGATCGGTGCGAAGTAGTCGATGTAGCCTTCGTCGCCCGGGTTCTTGCCGGCTTTCCACTGGATCTGGTCGGCACGACGGAACGAGTTGTTGATGCGCTTGACCACGGTCGGCACCGAGTCCACCGGGTACAGCGATTGGTCGGGGTACATGGATTCAGCGGAGTTGTTGTCCGCTGCCACTTGCCAGCCGGACAGGTAGATCGCCTGGATACCGGCTTTCACCTGTTGCACTGCCTGGCCGCCAGTAAGGGCGCCCATGCAGTTGACGAAATCTTTGTCGGGACGGAAGGAAGGCTTGGCACCTTGGGTGACCAGGTTCCACAGCTTCTCGGCGCCGAGTTTTGCAAAGGTGTGCTCAGGTTGAACCGAGCCACGCAGGCGGACGACGTCAGCAGCGGAATAAGCGCGGGTCACGCCTTTCCAGCGTGGGTTTTCAGCCCAGTCTTTTTCAAGGGCTGCAATTTGCTGTTCGCGTGTCAGTGCCATGGAGATAAACCTCGTCGCGTTTAGAAGATCCGTTTTCCAGCCGTGCATTCAATGCGTGGGCAGGGCTGCTCGCTGACCAGAAGCTTAGGCGGTCATGTCGGGTTTGACGGGGAAGGCGACGGGATGAACGTGGTGCTCAAGGGGGAGTTGAGCAGGTAAGGGCAAACTGCGGACAGTCTTCGGGCGTCGTGGGCCTTTGTGCGTTCCATCAGTGTGTAGCCGGGTTACCTGGTTAGCTTCCGTCCCTCGGGACAACTTCGTTCCAGTCGCAACCAAAGTCAAACACACCTTGTGGGCGGTACAGACACGAATCGGCTCGGGTGGGTAGCTTGGAGCGGCGATCCGAAGGCCCTTGCCAGGGCCCCTGATTAGCGGGAGCGAGGCCATCATGCACAGGCTTTTTTGTATCGTCAAATGTTTTGTAGTGCTTTTTTTCAAGCACTACATCTTTAGTCTAAGGCGACTCATCGGTCAGTTTTTGGTGCTTCAGTTCAGGGTGTCGACCTTGACCCGTAAAGTCAGGTCATCACGACCCTGAGTAGAGTAGCTGCGGGTTGTAGAGGATTTGTCGGCCTGGGTCTCGCGATTGATGCCGGCCAGGGGGATCCATTCGCCCAAGCGACCGCTGACAGTTGTGTCGGTACTTTGTACGTTCACTACATCGGGACGTTCCTGGCTCATGCGGTCACGGTTGGTACTGATGGCCAGGTGAACGGTCTCGCCGGTGACGCTTGCCGTCACATAGAAACCCTGGGTGACGTTGCGATACTGGGTCTGGTTCTGCGGGCGGCCGTAGGCGTCCGGCTGAGTGGTGGTGAGTGGCACACTTTGGCCAACCTGGATCAGCGCAGGTACGCCTTCGCTGGCGTGGATCTGCTGGATACCACCGTCACGGCTGGCGGTGCCATAGCTGATGATGCGGGTCTGGCTATCACCGGTGTTCTGCTGGTTGTTCTCGTTGGTGTCGACAGTGATCAGCAGGCGCTTGGCCGGTGTGTCCAGTTGGGCGAGCAGGGCGCGCAGGTCCTGGATCTTGCCTGGGTCGGCGTTGACGATCAGTTGGTTGCCGTAGGCGCTGACGGTGCCGTCCTTGCCGATGAAGTTCTGTGCCACCGGGAGCAGGTCGGCACTGGTGCGGTTGCTCAGGTTGACGACTTCGGTGTCGGCCACGGCGGAGAAGCTGGCGGTCAGGAGGAGGGCGGTGAGCAGGGTGCGTAGGGACATGTCCGTTATCTCTGCGAGTCATTTAGGCGGGATAGTGCCAGTTTGTCGGCCTGGTGGGTCGCAAATTGAATCGTAGACGGCAAAATGCCCTGGCATGGCAGGGCATTTTGGGGTGTTGCTGAGATAGCCATCGCAGGCAAGCCAGCTCCCACACTTGACCGCGTGCATCCCTTGGAATGCGATCAACTGTGGGAGCTGGCTTGCCTGCGATGCAGGCGACGCGGTCGCGGATCAGTCGCCGCGCACCATATCCACATGCGGAATCCCGACCTCAAGAAACTCGTCACTGACGACCTTGAAGCCCAACCGCTCATAAAACGGCGCCGCATACACCTGCGCACTGAGGAACTGCTTGGTCTGGCCGCGTTTCTCGGCTACGCCAATCACAGCATCCATCAGCTTGTCGCCCACATTCAGGCCGCGCCAGTCCTTGAGGACCGATACGCGACCAATCTCGCCCGTCGGCAGCAGGCGCGCAGTGCCGATAGGAAAGTCGCCTTCAAACGCGAGAAAGTGCACCGCGCCTGCGTCTTCCGCATCCCACTCCAGCTCCGGTGGAACCGATTGCTCAGCGATAAACACCGCTTCACGAATGCGCCGTATCTCGGCGATATCCTTTTGCCAGTCCGCGACACTTACGTGAATCTTATTCATCGGCAAATCCCAGGCTTCCTTGCTTGACCAATTCGCACAGCAGGTCACGACCGTCTTCGTCCGCCAGCCACGCACCGAGGTTCTCGGCATGCAGGGCGTCGGCGGCGCAGATCAGTTTCAGCAACTCGCGCAGCTTGCCCGGCAGGTAACGGCTCTGGCCGCTGGCGAACAGCAGCACGTCGTCGTCCACTTCCGACCAGGCCATGCGTGCGCTTGGGTTGCGCACCAGAATCGCGCCATCTTGCAGGGCGTTGATGAAGTCTTCTTCGCCCAGCTCTTCGCCGGCCACCAATTCAGGATAGCGCGGTTCGGTCATGAACTGGCCGAACCAGGTCAGCAGCATGCGCTCGTCGCTCATGTGCTCGGCCAGCAGGCTTTTCAGGCGGTCCAGGGCGTCGGTCTGGATCTGGTGCGGATCGCTGACCGGCTGGGCGTCGGCGTCGGTGTAGCGCTCTTCGTCCGTCAGGTACTGGCTGAGGAAGTCGGTGAAGTGGGTCAGCACTTCGGCCGCGCTCGGTGCACGGAAGCCGACGGAGTAAGTCATGCAGTCATCTTCGGCAATGCCGAAATGCGCCAGGCGTGGCGGCAGGTACAGCATGTCGCCCGGTTCCAGCACCCATTCGGCGCTTTCTTCGAATTCGGCGAGGATGCGCAGGTCAGCGTGCTGCAACAGCGGGCTTTCGGAGTTGCACATCTGGCCGATCTTCCAGTTGCGCTTGCCCTGGGCTTGCAGCAGGAACACGTCGTAGTTGTCGAAGTGCGGGCCAACACTGCCGCCGGGTGCGGCAAAGCTGATCATCACATCGTCGATACGCCAGCTTGGCAGGAAGCGGAACTGCTCCAGCAGCTCGGCCACTTCCGGCACGAACTGGTCGACGGCCTGCACCAGCAGGGTCCACTCACGCTCGGGCAGGGTGCTGAACGCGTCTTCAGCGAACGGGCCGCGACGCAGTTCCCACGGGCGCTCGCCGTGCTCGATCACCAGGCGCGATTCGACTTCTTCTTCCAGGGCCAGGCCGGCCAGTTCGTCGGCGTCGATCGGGCTTTCGAAATCAGGAATGGCCTGGCGGATCAGCAGCGGTTTTTTCTGCCAGTAGTCGCGCAGGAATTCCCGTGCCGTGATGCCGCCCAGAAGTTGAAGAGGGATATCAGGATTCATGTGTAACCTATTGAAAGAAAGCACTTTTCAGACTGGAATAAAAACGCCCGGCGCGGCCGGGCGTCTCAAAGGGTCTTGCGAAGATCAGATGCGCTTGGCTTGCTCTACAGCGTTGCCGATGTAGTTGGCCGGGGTGAGCAATTTCAGCTCGGCCTTGGCCGCTGCTGGCATGTCCAGGCCATCGATGAAAGTTTGCAGCGCTTCAGGGCTGATGCCCTTGCCGCGCGTCAATTCTTTCAGTTTCTCGTACGGGTTTTCGATGTTGTAACGGCGCATCACGGTCTGGATCGGCTCAGCCAGGACTTCCCAGCACGCATCCAGGTCAGCAGCGATCTTCTGCTCATTGAGCTCAAGCTTGCTGATGCCTTTGAGGCTGGCTTCGTAGGCGATCACGCTGTGAGCGAAGCCCACGCCGAGGTTGCGCAGTACGGTGGAGTCGGTCAGATCGCGCTGCCAGCGGGAGATCGGCAACTTGCTGGCCAGGTGCTGGAACAGGGCGTTGGCGATGCCGAGGTTGCCTTCGGAGTTTTCGAAGTCGATCGGGTTGACCTTGTGCGGCATGGTCGACGAGCCGATTTCACCGGCGATGGTGCGCTGCTTGAAGTAGCCCAGGGAGATGTAGCCCCAGATATCGCGATCGAAGTCGATCAGGATGGTGTTGAAGCGCGCAATGGCGTCGAACAGCTCGGCAATGTAGTCGTGCGGCTCGATCTGCGTGGTGTACGGGTTGAAGCCCAGGCCCAGCTCGTCTTCGATGAAGGCGCGGGCATTGGCTTCCCAGTCGATCTCAGGGTAGGCCGACAGGTGGGCGTTGTAGTTGCCTACGGCGCCGTTGATCTTGCCCAGCAGCGGTACGGCCGCGACTTGAGCGATCTGACGCTCCAGGCGGTACACCACGTTGGCCAGTTCTTTGCCCAGGGTGGTCGGCGAGGCTGGCTGGCCGTGGGTGCGCGACAGCATTGGCACGTCGGCGAAACGGATGGCCAGTTCGCGGATGGCGTTGGCGGTCTGGCGCATCAGCGGCAGCATCACGTCATCACGGCCTTCGCGCAGCATCAGGGCGTGGGACAGGTTGTTGATGTCCTCGCTGGTGCAGGCAAAGTGGATGAACTCGCTGACCTGGGCCAGTTCCGGCAGCTTGGCCGCTTGCTCTTTGAGCAGGTATTCAATGGCTTTTACGTCGTGGTTGGTGGTGCGCTCGATCTCTTTCACACGCTCGGCGTGCTCCAGGGAGAAGTTTTCCGCCAGGGTGTTGAGCACAGCGTTGGCTTGCGCGGAGAACGCCGGCACTTCGCTGATGGCGGGGTGAGCGGCCAGGCGCTGGAGCCAGCGCACTTCAACCAGAACACGAGCACGGATCAAGCCGTATTCGCTGAAAATAGGGCGCAGGGCCTGGGTTTTGCCGGCGTAGCGGCCGTCAACAGGGGAAACCGCAGTGAGCGAAGAGAGCTGCATGGGGTGTTCTCGGACAGTCGGGCAACGAAATGGGGCGCGTATCATACATGAAAAAATCCGCCGGTCCGTCGCCAACTGACCGGCGTATTACGCGTGAGGCTATAAAAAAAACGGGTCGCTGCGACTTATTCGTTGCGCATCAACGGGTAAAGCTCTTTGAGCAATTTGCGCCGGCTGATGACCAGCTGCCAACGATGACCGCCCAACTGGCGCCACAACCGCGCCGAACGAATGCCGGCCAGGAGCAGGGCGCGGATCTTCGAGGCGTTGTTCGGTTGCTGCAGGTTGCGCATGTCGCCGTGCACCTGGATGCGCTGGCGCAAGGTGCTCAAGGTGTCCTGGTACAGCGCACCACAGGCCGCGATCACGTTTTCGTGGGCGGGGCCGAAGTGTTCCACCTGGGACTGGATCTGCGGCAGGCGTTTGCCGATGGTTTCGAGCATGTCCTCGCGCTTGGCCAGTTGGCGTTCGAGGCCGAGCATCGACAGTGCATAGCGCAACGGCTCGCGCTGCAGGGTGCTCGGGTCGCGCTCCAGGGCGCCGATCAGCGCGCGGTAGCCTTCGCGCAGCGCCAGGTCATCACCGCCGTAGACTTCCAGGGTGTCCTTGGGATCGCGGATCAGCAGGCTGCCGAGCATGCAGGTCAGCCCGGCTTCGGTGACCTGGCCGGTCTTGGCAATCTTGTCCACCAGCACCGCCGCGAGGAATACCCCGCCGAGTGCCGTCAATTGCTCCTGGGTCGGGCTCATGCCTTTTGGCTCCAGGCTTCGGCCGCTTCAATCACACCGCCGCCCAGGCAGATTTCGCCGTCGTAGAACACCACGGACTGGCCCGGCGTCACTGCGCGCTGCGGGTCATCGAAGGTGGCGCGATAGCCGGTCGCGGTTTTTTCCAGGGTGCAGGGCTGGTCGCTCTGGCGATAACGCACTTTGGCGGTCAGGCGGCGCGGGGTGCTCAAGTCGATCGGGTTGACCCAATAGATCTCCGAGGCGAGCAGGGCGCCCGAGAACAGCAGTGGATGCTCATTGCCCTGGCCGACGATCAGCTCGTTGTGCTCCAGGTCCTTGATCAGCACGTACCACGGCTCTTCACCGGCGTCTTTCAAGCCGCCGATGCCCAGGCCCTGGCGCTGGCCGATGGTGTGGTACATCAGGCCGTGGTGACGGCCGATGACTTCGCCTTCGGTGGTCTTGATTTCGCCCGGTTGTGCCGGCAGGTACTGCTTGAGGAAGTCGCTGAAACGGCGCTCGCCGATAAAGCAGATCCCGGTGGAATCCTTCTTCTTGGCCGTGGCCAGGCCGTGTTTCTCGGCGATCTTGCGCACTTCGGGTTTTTCCAGCTCGCCCACCGGGAACAGGGTCTTGGCGATCTGTTCGCCGCCGACGGCGTGCAGGAAATAGCTCTGGTCCTTGTTCGGGTCCAGGCCCTTGAGCAGTTCGGTGCGGCCATCGATGTCGCGACGGCGCACGTAGTGGCCAGTGGCAATCAGGTCGGCGCCGAGCATCATGGCGTAGTCGAGGAACGCCTTGAACTTGATTTCACGGTTGCACAGGATGTCCGGGTTCGGCGTGCGGCCGGCTTTGTATTCGGCCAGGAAGTGCTCGAACACGTTGTCCCAGTACTCGGCGGCGAAGTTGGCGGTGTGGAGCTTGATGCCAATCTTGTCGCACACGGCCTGGGCGTCCGCCAGGTCGTCCATGGCGGTGCAATATTCCGTTCCATCGTCTTCTTCCCAGTTCTTCATGAACAGGCCTTCCACCTCATAACCCTGCTCCATGAGCAGGACGGCGGAAACGGAAGAGTCCACGCCGCCGGACATGCCGACGATGACGCGCTTCTTTTGTGTGTCAGAAGGGGCTGGATCACGCATAGGGTTTCAACGGGTGTCTTGAAAAAGGACGCGATTCTATCAGGCTCAGGCCTTCAAGGCTAAAGAGAAGGGCGGATCAATTCGAGACTGTGGCGCTGCCCGGCCAGATAATCGTCGATGCAGCGGATGATCAGCTCGCTGCGCCAGTCGTCGCGCACGGCCATCAACTCGTCACGGGTCAGCCAGCGGGCGCGCAGGATGCCTTCGTCGAGTTGATAGTCTGGGTGGTGTTTCAGCGCCTTGGCGATGAAGCAGACCCGTTGGTAGGTCACGCCATTGCTCGGGGCCGTGTACAGGTAGATGCCGACGATGCCGGTGGCTTCCACGTCCCAGCCGGTTTCTTCGAGGGTTTCGCGCACGGCGGCTTCGGTGAGCGTTTCATGCGGGTCGAGGTGGCCGGCGGGCTGGTTGAGCACGGCGCGGCCGCCCTTGAGTTCTTCGACCATCAGGAAGCGGCCGCTGTCTTCGACAATGGTGGCGACGGTGATGTGGGGTTGCCAGGTCATTCAATACCTCGTGTTTGCACGGTCATTGCAGGAGCTGGCTTGCCGGCGATGAGGCCCTCAAGCTTTGCGCAAGCCTTGAGGTCGCCATCGCCGGCAAGCCGGCTCCTACAGGGGTATTTGTTTTCAGTCGAGCAGTACAAACAGAAACCCCGGCACGGGGCCGGGGCTTCTTTGCATCCTTACAACCTTACTTCAACTTGGCAATGGCCGCGTTGAGGGTGTTGCTTGGGCGCATGGCTTTGCTGGTCAGCTCCGGGTTCGGCGCGTAATAGCCGCCGATGTCCACTGGCTTGCCCTGTACGGCGTTGAGTTCGGCAACGATGGTTGCTTCGTTCTCGGTCAGGGTCTTGGCCAGTTCGCCGAACTGCGCTTGCAGTGCAGTGTCTTCGGTCTGGGCAGCCAGGGCTTGTGCCCAGTACAGCGCCAGGTAGAAGTGGCTGCCGCGGTTGTCGATGTTGCCGACTTTACGCGATGGCGACTTGTTGTTGTCCAGGAACAGGCCAGTCGCCTGGTCCAGGGTCTTGGACAGAACCAGGGCTTTCGGGTTGTTGTAGTTCACACCCAAATGCTCAAGGGAAGCAGCCAGGGCCAGGAACTCGCCCAGGGAATCCCAGCGCAGGAAGTTCTCTTCCACCAGTTGCTGCACGTGTTTCGGAGCCGAACCACCGGCGCCGGTTTCGAACAGGCCGCCGCCGTTCATCAGCGGCACGATGGACAGCATCTTGGCGCTGGTGCCCAGTTCCATGATCGGGAACAGGTCGGTCAGGTAGTCACGCAGCACGTTACCGGTCACCGAGATGGTGTCCAGCCCCTTGCGGGTGCGCTCCAGGGTGAACTTCATCGCGTCGACCGGCGACATGATGCGGATGTCCAGGCCTTCGGTGTTGTGGTCTTTCAGGTAGGCCTGAACTTTCTCGACCACGACGCCGTCATGTGCACGCTTGGGGTCCAGCCAGAAGATGGCCGGGGTGTTGCTGGCGCGAGCACGGTTGACGGCCAGTTTGACCCAGTCCTGGATCGGCGCGTCTTTGGTCTGGCACATGCGGAAGATGTCGCCGGCTTCAACAGCCTGTTCCATCAGCAGGGTACCCTTGCTGTCGGTGACGCGGACAACGCCGTCAGCCTTGATCTGGAAGGTCTTGTCGTGGGAGCCGTACTCTTCGGCTTTCTTCGCCATCAGGCCAACGTTTGGCACGCTGCCCATGGTGGTTGGATCGAAGGCGCCATTGGCCTTGCAGTCTTCGATGACCGCCTGGTAAATGGTGGCATAGCAGCGATCCGGGATCACGGCCTTGGTGTCGTGCAGCTGGCCGTCGGTGCCCCACATCTTGCCGGAGTCACGGATCATGGCTGGCATCGAGGCGTCGACGATGACGTCGCTCGGCACGTGCAGGTTGGTGATGCCTTTGTCGGAGTTGACCATCGCCAGGGAAGGGCGAGCGGCGTAGACCGCCTGGATGTCAGCTTCGATCTGCGCTTGCTGGTCAGCCGGCAGGGCCTTGATGCGAGCGTACAGGTCGCCGATGCCGTTGTTCAGGTTGAAGCCGATCTGCTCCAGCACGACAGCGTGCTTGGTCAGGGCGTCTTTGTAGAACTCGGCAACGATCTGGCCGAACATGATCGGGTCGGAGACCTTCATCATGGTGGCTTTCAGGTGGACCGACAGCAGAACGCCTTGTTTCTTGGCGTCTTCGATTTCGGCGGCGATGAAGCTGCGCAGGGCTTTCTTGCTCAGCACGGCGGTGTCGATGATTTCGCCAGCTTGTACCGAGGTCTTTTCTTTCAGGACGGTCGCGGTGCCGTCTTGAGCGATCAGCTCGATTTTGACAGCGTCAGCGGCTTCGATCTGTACGGCTTTTTCGCTGCCGTAGAAGTCGCCGTTGTTCATGTGCGCGATGTGCGACTTGGAGTCAGCGGCCCAGGCGCCCATCTTGTGCGGGTGCTTGCGTGCGTAGTTCTTGACCGACAGCGGTGCGCGGCGGTCAGAGTTGCCTTCGCGCAGTACCGGGTTCACGGCGCTGCCCTTGACCTTGTCGTAACGTGCACGGGTTTCTTTTTCCGCGTCGGTGGTTACGGTTTCCGGGTAGTCCGGCAGGGCGTAGCCCAGGGCCTGCAGTTCCTTGATCGCAGCTTGCAGCTGTGGGGTCGAGGCGCTGATGTTAGGCAGCTTGATGATGTTGGCTTCAGGCGTAACGGCCAGGTCGCCGAGTTCAGCGAGGTGGTCCGGGATAGCCTTGGCGCCCAGTTGCTCGGGGAAGCTTGCGAGGATGCGCCCGGCGAGGGAGATGTCGCGGGTTTCCACAGCAATATCAGCGGAAGCGGTGAAGGCCTCTACGATAGGCAGCAGTGAATAGGTGGCGAGGGCTGGGGCTTCGTCGGTGAAGGTGTAGATGATCTTCGAGCGGGTGGGCATATTCGGATTAACTCTCTTCTTTGCTGAAAGCGTGCGCAGAAACTCGAGATGCGCCGGGTGGAGCGCGTTCGTTCAAAGTCATCCATGAGCGAAATGTCGAGGTTTCTTCGCGGTGATGTTGGGTTGCATCAGTCGAGCGTCAAGCGTTTGGACTATTGTAATAGTCCTGCTTTCTGGCTGAAGGCTACTGTCTAGAGCGGTCAGCTGTCGTGACTCTTGGGTCAGCGGCGGCATTATACATAGGTCGCTATGCTTACGCCGAGCCTTCATACAAAAGGTGTGTCGTCCATTGGTCTAAAGGTCGCAGGGGACGGATGGCGTCAGAAGTCACACAATGTGCTCAAGATTGGCGCTTTTCCCGTTTCTTTCAGGCTTGTAGGCCACTAAGTGTGCTGTTTTCGATGCAAATGAGCATGGCGCGAGGTTTCAGTCGCCATTTATCTGGAGTAGGCTCGAACGCAGCCAGATGTTCAATCCATAGATGGAGTTCAGCATGGGATACAAGAAGATTCAGGTTCCGGCAGTCGGCGACAAAATCACCGTCAATGCAGACCATTCTCTCAATGTTCCTGACAAACCGATCATCCCTTATATAGAAGGCGACGGTATTGGCGTCGACATCAGCCCGGTGATGATCAAGGTGGTCGATGCAGCTGTTGAAAAGGCCTACGGCGGCAAGCGCAAAATCTCCTGGATGGAGGTGTATGCCGGCGAAAAGGCCACTCAAGTCTACGACCAGGACACCTGGCTGCCCCAGGAAACCCTGGATGCTGTGAAGGATTACGTGGTGTCCATCAAGGGCCCACTGACCACGCCCGTCGGTGGCGGCATCCGCTCGCTGAACGTGGCTTTGCGCCAACAGCTCGACCTGTACGTGTGCCTGCGTCCGGTGCGCTGGTTTGAAGGCGTGCCGAGCCCGGTCAAGAAGCCTGGCGATGTCGACATGACCATCTTCCGTGAAAACTCCGAAGACATTTACGCCGGTATCGAGTGGAAGGCCGGCTCGCCGGAAGCCAATAAGGTCATCAAGTTCCTGAAGGAAGAAATGGGTGTTACCAAGATCCGCTTTGACCAGGATTGCGGGATTGGCGTGAAGCCGGTTTCGAAGGAGGGCACCAAGCGTCTCGCGCGCAAAGCCCTGCAGTATGTGGTGGATAACGACCGCGACTCGCTGACCATCGTGCACAAAGGCAACATCATGAAGTTCACCGAGGGGGCCTTCAAAGAGTGGGCCTACGAAGTGGCGGCTGAGGAATTTGGTGCGACGCTGCTGGATGGCGGCCCGTGGATGCAGTTCAAGAACCCGAAGACCGGCAAGAACGTGGTGGTCAAGGATGCGATTGCCGATGCCATGCTTCAGCAGATCCTGTTGCGCCCGGCTGAGTATGATGTGATCGCCACGCTTAACCTTAACGGCGACTACCTGTCTGACGCGCTGGCGGCAGAGGTGGGTGGGATTGGTATTGCGCCGGGGGCCAACCTGTCTGACACCGTGGCCATGTTCGAGGCAACCCACGGGACTGCGCCGAAATACGCGGGCAAAGACCAGGTCAACCCGGGTTCGCTGATCCTGTCTGCAGAAATGATGCTGCGTCACATGGGCTGGACTGAGGCTGCCGACTTGATCATCAAGGGCACCAATGGCGCGATTTCGGCCAAGACCGTGACCTATGACTTCGAGCGCTTGATGGAGGGCGCCAAGTTGGTGTCATCGTCGGGCTTTGGTGATGCGCTGATTTCGCATATGTAAGCGCCTGGGCATAAAAAACCGGCCATACCGTCGAGGCGGAATGGCCGGTTTTTTATTGGGCGTTTGCTCAGTGGCCAATCAGGCCAATTGCTTTTCTGTTTTTTGAGCGGTGCCATTTGTTGCTGTGCCGATGGTGACTGGCGCACTGATATTCACGGCGTGCATGCCTTTGGGTCCCTGAATGATGTCAAAGGAGACCGGCTGCCCCGCCTTCAGTGTTTTATAGCCATCCATGATAATCGCTGAGTAATGCGCAAAAAGGTCTTCTTCCTTGCCGTCTTCAATGATGAAGCCGTAACCCTTGGCATTGTTGAACCACTTGACCTTACCGCTAGTCATGCCCATATCCCTCTGCACCAGACTCCATCGCTGGAGTATCATCCAGTTTATCCGTCCTAACCCGAATAAATAAGGTTGACTGCGCGGACCTTTTTTACCCACTGTGGGTTCTATTGGTTGTAACACCGTTTCACCGATAGTCAAGGCGACCAGTCGGTCAGAGTTGAAATTCTGACAGGTCGCCCCCACCACTGTATTTGAACCACTGACGAACCTTTCTTTCCATGCATGCAAACAGCCAGATTCGACTAACATTCAATCAGGATCGCCCGGATCAGGAACATGACGACGACGGTTCTGCAGGCATTGCTGTTCAGGAGGCCAAGCCCGCCCTGCAGGCGCCGCCGATGTACAAGGTGGTTTTGTTCAATGATGACTACACACCGATGGATTTCGTCGTCGAAGTGCTCGAGGTGTTTTTTAACCTGAACCGCGAGTTGGCGACCAAGGTAATGCTGGCCGTTCACACAGAAGGACGGGCAGTATGTGGAGTGTTTACCCGCGACATCGCCGAGACAAAGGCCATGCAGGTCAACCAGTACGCCAGGGAAAGCCAGCATCCGCTACTCTGTGAAATCGAGAAGGACGGTTAACGCCGACCACTTGGGTATGAGGTGAAGCTATGTTAAACCGCGAGCTCGAAGTCACCCTCAATCTTGCCTTCAAGGAGGCTCGTTCGAAACGTCATGAATTCATGACCGTCGAACACCTGCTGTTGGCACTTTTGGATAACGAAGCTGCCGCCACCGTTTTACGTGCGTGCGGCGCCAACCTCGACAAACTCAAGCATGACCTGCAGGAGTTTATCGACTCCACTACGCCACTGATCCCCGTTCACGATGAAGACCGTGAAACCCAGCCGACCCTGGGCTTCCAGCGGGTGCTTCAACGTGCCGTGTTCCATGTGCAGAGCTCCGGCAAGCGAGAAGTCACAGGCGCCAACGTGCTTGTGGCGATCTTCAGCGAACAGGAAAGCCAGGCAGTGTTCCTGCTCAAGCAGCAGAGCGTTGCCCGTATCGATGTCGTCAACTACATCGCCCACGGTATCTCCAAGGTGCCCGGGCACGGCGATCATTCCGAGGGTGAGCAGGATATGCAGGACGACGAGGGCGGTGAGTCTTCTTCTTCGGGCAATCCACTGGATGCCTATGCCAGCAACCTCAATGAACTGGCGCGCCAGGGGCGGATCGATCCGCTGGTGGGGCGTGAGAATGAGGTTGAGCGTGTAGCGCAGATCCTCGCGCGTCGTCGCAAGAACAACCCGTTGCTGGTGGGTGAGGCGGGCGTGGGTAAAACCGCGATTGCCGAAGGCCTGGCCAAGCGCATCGTCGACAACCAGGTGCCGGACCTGCTGGCCAACAGTGTCGTCTACTCCCTGGACCTGGGCGCGTTGCTCGCCGGGACCAAGTACCGTGGCGATTTCGAGAAGCGCTTCAAGGCGCTGCTCGGTGAGCTGAAAAAACGTCCGCAGGCCATTCTGTTCATTGATGAGATCCACACCATCATTGGTGCCGGTGCGGCATCCGGTGGGGTGATGGACGCCTCCAACCTGCTCAAGCCGCTGCTGTCGTCGGGTGATATCCGCTGCATCGGCTCGACCACGTTCCAGGAATTCCGCGGCATCTTCGAAAAAGACCGTGCCCTGGCGCGCCGCTTCCAGAAAGTCGACGTGTCCGAGCCTTCGGTTGAAGACACCATTGGCATTCTGCGCGGCCTGAAAGGGCGCTTCGAAGCGCACCACGGCATCGAGTACACCGATGAAGCCCTGCGTTCGGCGGCAGAGTTGGCGTCGCGCTACATCAACGACCGGCACATGCCGGACAAGGCCATCGACGTGATCGACGAGGCGGGTGCCTACCAGCGCCTGCAGCCGGTCGAGAAGCGTGTGAAACGTATCGACGTGCCTCAAGTCGAGGACATCGTGGCGAAGATCGCGCGGATTCCGCCAAAACACGTCACCAGTTCCGACAAGGAGCTGCTGCGTAACCTCGAGCGCGACCTGAAACTGACCGTGTTTGGCCAGGATGCGGCGATTGACTCGTTGTCCACCGCCATCAAGCTGTCCCGTGCAGGCCTCAAGTCGCCGGACAAACCAGTGGGTTCGTTCCTGTTCGCAGGCCCGACCGGCGTCGGCAAGACCGAAGCAGCGCGGCAATTGGCCAAGGCCATGGGGATCGAGCTGGTGCGTTTCGACATGTCCGAATACATGGAGCGTCACACCGTGTCGCGCCTGATCGGTGCGCCTCCGGGCTATGTCGGTTTCGACCAGGGCGGCCTGTTGACCGAAGCCATTACCAAGCAGCCGCATTGCGTGTTGCTGCTCGATGAAATCGAGAAGGCCCACCCGGAAGTCTTCAATCTGCTGTTGCAGGTGATGGACCACGGGACCCTGACCGACAACAACGGGCGCAAGGCGGACTTCCGCAACGTGATCGTGATCATGACCACCAACGCCGGTGCCGAAACGGCCGCCCGGGCTTCGATCGGCTTCAGTCATCAGGATCACTCGTCCGATGCCATGGAAGTGATCAAGAAGAGCTTTACGCCGGAGTTCCGCAACCGTCTGGACACCATTATCCAGTTTGGTCGCCTCAGCCATGAGGTCATCAAAAGCGTGGTGGACAAGTTCCTTACCGAGCTCCAGGCGCAGTTGGAAGACAAGCGCGTGCAGTTGGAAGTGACAGATGCGGCACGCAGTTGGCTGGCCGAAGGCGGTTACGATGCGGCAATGGGCGCTCGCCCAATGGCGCGTCTGATCCAGGACAAGATCAAACGGCCATTGGCCGAAGAGATCCTGTTCGGCGAGTTGTCCGACCATGGTGGCGTGGTGCACATCGACCTGAAGGACGGCGAGCTGACCTTCGAGTTCGAAACCACGGCTGAAATGGCCTGATAGCTGACTGCAATAAAGCAAAAGGCGCCGAAAGGCGCCTTTTTGCTGTCTCGAATACGCCGCGCGCCCTGTAGGAGTCCGGCTTGCCGGCGATGAGGCCCGCAAGATCGGCGCCTGCCTCATGGTCGCCATCGCCGGCAAGCCGGGCTCCTACAGGGGAGAGGTGCTTGATAAATAGCGCACACACAAAAACGCCCGGCATAACCGGGCGTTTTGTATTGACTTGCTTAGCGAGCGCGGTAAGTGATGCGCCCTTTGCTCAAGTCATAGGGCGTCAGCTCGACGCGCACTTTGTCACCGGTAAGAATACGAATGTAGTTCTTGCGCATCTTGCCGGAGATATGCGCGGTTACGACGTGCCCATTTTCCAACTCCACACGAAACATGGTGTTGGGCAGGGTGTCGACGACAGTGCCTTCCATTTCGAAGCTGTCTTCTTTCGACATGCAGTAAAGCCCTCGGTATCCAGTGAATGGCCCGGTGCAACTGCGCCAGGCAAAAGCGGCGTGCATTGTGCCCGAAAAAGGGTGTTTAAGCCAAGGGGTTCTAGTTAAGCACGACCCATCTTTGATTAATCAGCAGTTCAATGGGCCGATATTGGGTCTTGTAGTTCATCTTTTTGCAGTTTTTGATCCAGTAGCCGAGGTACACCGCTTCCAGTTCCAGGCGCAGGGCTTCGCCGATTTGCCATAGGATGGCAAAGCGCCCGAGGCTGCGGCGCTCTTCGGCGGGCTCATAGAAGGTATAAACCGCCGAAAGACCGTTGGGCAGCAAATCGGTGACCGCGACGGCCAGCAGGCGGCCATCGAGTCGAAACTCATAAAATCGCGAAAACGGCAGGTCGCGCACCAGGAACGTCGAAAACTGGTCGCGGCTCGGTGGAAACATATCGCCGTCGGCGTGGCGCTGTTCGATGTAGCGCTGGTAAAGGTCGAAATATTCTTCGCTGAACCGCGGTTTAGTGGCGGTTACCGTCAGGTCGGCGTTTCGCTTGAGGATGCGCTTCTGATTGCGGTCCGGCAGGAATTGCGCCACCGGAATGCGCGCCGGCACGCAGGCATTGCAGTTCTGGCAATGCGGGCGGTACAGGTGATCGCCGCTGCGCCGAAAGCCCATCTCGGAAAGGTCGGCATACACATGCACGTCCATCGGCTGGCTGGGATCGAGGAACAGCGTCGTGGCCTGCTCGTCGGGCAGATAGCTGCAAGAGTGGGCTTGAGTGGCATAGAACTTCAACCGCGCCAGCTCGGTCATGATCAACCCTCGGGATAAGCTTTGAAATAAGTGTAAGCCAGGTGCGCGCAAGTCGCCTAGGAAACCCACGGTCCAGAGCTGGTTTGGTCCAGGTGATCGCGCAGGAAGCCGGCAAATACGTCACGCGGTATGGCCCGGGCGCCGAGGCTGTGCAAGTGGTCATTGGGCATCTGGCAGTCGATCAGGACGAAACCCCAGGCTTGTAGTTGCCGGGTGAGTGTGGCGAAGCCGAATTTCGACGCGTTGTCGGCGCGACTGAACATGGATTCGCCAAAGAACAGTTGCCCCATCGCCAGGCCGTACAGGCCGCCCACCAGTTGGCCCGCATCCCACACTTCCACGGAATGCGCGTAGCCGCGGTGGTGCAGCTCCAGGTAGGCGCCCTGGATACCTTCGGTGATCCAGGTGCTGTCGGCGTAGGCGCGCGGCGCGGCGCAGGCCTGGATGACGGCGGCGAAATCCTGGTCGAAGGTCACGGTATAGCGCTGCTGGCGCAGCAATTTTGCGAGGCTGCGCGAGACGTGCAGCTCGTCGGGGAAGATCACGGTGCGCGGGTCTGGCGACCACCAGAGGATCGGCTGGCCCTCCGAGAACCACGGAAAGCAGCCATGCCGGTAGGCCTGGATCAGTCGCTCGGCCGACAGGTCGCCACCGGCGGCCAGCAGGCCATTGGGTTCGCGCATGGCCTTGGCCAGTGGCGGGAAAGTCAGGGAGTCGCGTTGCAACCAGGTCAGCATGGCATCCAGGCTTACGGAAGGGGAGGGGAGTGGCAGGTAGGGCAACTGCCGCACGAGTGCTGATTATTGTCGACGCGGCGCTGTGGGGCCAGCCCGAATCGGGTGTCGGCACGGATTAGCGTGAGCAGGTGTTTCTGCAACTCTGGGTGACTGTCGCGGTCGTAATCGGGTCTGGGCCATGCAGGCCATTTGCCAAGCTGCTCCGGATTGGCAAAAACAGCTCATAAGCCTTTGTCAGCAAAGACAATGCATGCTCAAATTGATCGCGTTATGACAACTCAATTGTCTATGCTGATGGGTAGGGGGCAAGGGCGTGGCATCGGTGGCACAAACCCGTACAATGCGGCCATTGTGGCGTTATCGCCATTTCACCTAGCCGTTATCCGGTGTTAAAAGTAGATTCAACGACATTCGTTCATTTTTCAGCTGCTCGGATTGGGCAGTCATGTGCAGTCATTCAACAGATGGACGCGCTAATGGCGCAGGAATAGACCCGTTTTGAAGAAATCCGCCGCAACACCCAAAGCAGCAGTCGTGCCGGCCTGGCGCCAGCACCTGCATTATCGACTCAAGGAAGGTGCGCTGATCGCAATCGGCGCGCTGTGCCTGTTCCTGATGATGGCCTTGCTCACCTATGGAAAGGACGATCCGGGCTGGAGCCACAACAGCAAGATCGAAGACGTGCAGAACTTCGGCGGGCCTGCCGGTTCCTACAGCGCCGATATCCTGTTCATGGTGCTGGGTTATTTTGCGTACATCTTCCCCTTGTTGCTGGCGATCAAGACCTGGCAGATCTTCCGTCAGCGCCATGAGCCGTGGCAGTGGAGCGGCTGGCTGTTCTCCTGGCGCCTGATCGGCCTGGTGTTCCTGGTGCTGTCCGGCGCGGCACTGGCCCATATCCATTTTCATGCACCCACCGGCCTGCCGGCGGGCGCTGGCGGTGCGCTGGGCGAAAGCCTCGGCGACCTGGCGCGCAGGACCCTGAATATCCAGGGCAGCACCCTGATGTTCATCGCGCTGTTCCTGTTCGGCCTCACGGTGTTCACCGACCTGTCATGGTTCAAGGTGATGGACGTGACCGGCAAGATCACCCTCGACCTGCTGGAGCTGTTCCAGGGCGCCGCCAACCGCTGGTGGGCCGCCCGGGTGGACCGCAAGCGCATGGTGGCCCAGTTGCGTGAGGTCGACACCCGCGTCAACGAGGTGGTTGCCCCGAGCACGCCGGACCGTCGTGAGCAGGCCAAGGTCAAGGAGCGCCTTATCGAGCGCGAGCAGGCCCTGAGCAAGCACATGTCGGACCGCGAGAAACAGGTGCCGCCCGTTATCGCCCCCGCGCCGCCCAAGGCCCCCGAGCCGAGCCATCGCGTGCAGAAAGAGAAGCAGGCGCCGTTGTTTGTCGACAGCGCCGTCGAAGGCACCTTGCCGCCGATCTCGATCCTCGACCCGGCTGAAAAGAAACAACTCAACTATTCCCCGGAATCCCTGGCGGCTGTCGGCCACCTGCTGGAAATCAAGCTCAAGGAGTTTGGCGTCGAAGTGTCGGTGGACTCGATCCATCCCGGCCCGGTGATTACCCGCTACGAAATCCAGCCGGCCGCTGGCGTGAAGGTCAGCCGTATTGCCAACCTGGCAAAGGACTTGGCTCGCTCCCTGGCCGTGACCAGCGTGCGTGTGGTGGAAGTGATTCCCGGCAAGACCACCGTGGGTATCGAGATTCCCAACGAAGACCGCCAGATCGTGCGCTTCTCCGAAGTGCTGTCGACGCCTGAATACGACAACTTCAAGTCGCCGGTCACCCTGGCCCTGGGCCACGACATCGGCGGCAAGCCGGTGATCACTGACCTGGCGAAAATGCCTCACCTGCTGGTGGCCGGTACCACCGGTTCCGGTAAGTCGGTGGGTGTGAACGCGATGATCCTGTCGATCCTGTTCAAGTCCGGCCCGGAAGACGCCAAGCTGATCATGATCGACCCGAAGATGCTGGAACTGTCGATCTACGAAGGCATTCCGCACCTGCTGTGCCCGGTGGTCACCGACATGAAGGACGCCGCCAACGCTCTGCGCTGGAGCGTCGCCGAGATGGAGCGTCGCTACAAGCTGATGGCGAAGATGGGCGTGCGTAACCTGTCGGGCTTCAACGCCAAGATCAAGGAAGCCCACGAGCGCGGCGAGACCATCGATGACCCGTTGTACAAGCGTGAAAGCATCCACGACGAAGCGCCGAAACTGACCAAGCTGCCGACCATCGTGGTGGTGGTCGACGAATTTGCCGACATGATGATGATCGTCGGCAAGAAGGTCGAAGAGCTGATCGCACGTATCGCCCAGAAGGCCCGTGCGGCCGGTATCCACCTGATTCTCGCCACCCAGCGGCCATCGGTGGACGTGATCACCGGCCTGATCAAGGCCAACATCCCGACGCGCATGGCGTTCCAGGTGTCGAGCAAGATCGACTCGCGGACCATCATCGACCAGGGTGGCGCCGAACAATTGCTGGGCCACGGTGACATGCTCTACATGCCGCCCGGCACCAGCCTGCCGATTCGGGTTCACGGCGCGTTCGTGTCCGACGATGAAGTACACCGCGTGGTGGAAGCCTGGAAGCTGCGTGGCGCGCCGGAATACAACGACGACATCCTCAACGGCGTCGAAGAGGCCGGCAGCGGCTTTGAAAACGGTGGCGGTGGCGGTGAAGACGATGCCGAAACCGATGCCCTGTATGACGAAGCCGTGGCGTTTGTGCTGGAAAGCCGTCGTGCCTCGATCTCTGCGGTACAGCGCAAACTGAAGATCGGCTACAACCGCGCCGCCCGCATGATCGAAGCCATGGAAATGGCCGGCGTCGTCACCGCAATGAACACCAACGGTTCGCGCGAAGTCATTGCCCCCGGGCAGATGCGCGACTGATCCCGCGCCGCGTGGCAGCACGCGGCGCGTCCTGACCATTCAATGAGGACTCCCATGCGTCTTATCCGCATGCTGTTGTTGCCGGCCCTGGCCCTGACCGCTGTTTCGGCCCATGCCGACCCGGCTTCCGTCGCCAGCCTGACCAACCTGTTGGACAAATCCAAGACCCTGACCGCGCGCTTCTCGCAACTGACCCTGGATGCCGGTGGCACCCAGCTGCAGCAGACCGAAGGCGAAATGGCCGTGCAGCGCCCGGGCCTGTTCTACTGGCACACCGAAGGCAAGTCCGAGCAGACCATCGTCTCCGACGGCCAGAAAGTCACCCTGTGGGACCCGGACCTGGAACAGGCGACCATCAAGAAGCTCGACCCGCGCCTGAACCAGACCCCGGCCTTGCTGTTGTCCGGTGATGTGTCGAAGATCAACGACAGCTTCGAGATCACCTCCAAGCAAACCAGCAACGTGATCGAGTTCACTCTCAAGCCCAAGTCCAAGGACACGCTGTTCGACAGCCTGAACCTGTCATTTGGTAACGGTGTGATCAACAACATGCGCCTGATCGACAGCGTCGGCCAGCGCACCGATATCCTGTTCTCCGGGGTCAAGGCCAACGAGCCGGTGCCGGCGTCCAAGTTCAAGTTCGACATCCCCAAGGGTGCCGACGTGATCCAGGAATAATCTGCCCAGAGGTTTCAAACGCTGCCCATGGATTTGTTTCGAAGTGACCCGATTGCTCAACCTTTGGCCGCGCGCCTGCGCTCGACCAACCTGGATGAGTACGTCGGCCAGGAACACCTGCTCGCCCGTGGCAAGCCATTGCGCGAAGCCCTGGAGCAGGGTGCGCTGCACTCGATGATTTTCTGGGGGCCGCCAGGCGTGGGTAAAACCACCCTGGCGCGGCTGCTGGCAAAGGTCTCGGATGCGCACTTCGAAACGGTCTCGGCGGTGCTCGCCGGGGTCAAGGAGATCCGCCAGGCGGTGGATGTGGCCAAGCAACAGGCCGGGCAGTACGGCAAGCGCACCATCCTGTTCGTCGACGAAGTGCATCGCTTCAACAAGTCGCAGCAGGATGCGTTCCTGCCTTACGTTGAAGACGGCACGTTGATCTTCATCGGCGCGACCACCGAAAACCCTTCGTTCGAATTGAACAACGCCTTGCTCTCGCGGGCGCGGGTCTACGTACTCAAAAGCCTGGACGAGGCGGCGATGCGAAAGCTGCTGCATCGCGCATTGAGCGAAGACAAGGGGCTGGGCAAGCGCCAGCTCAGCGTGAGCGAAGAGGGCTTCAAGATATTGCTCACCGCCGCCGATGGTGACGGCCGCCGCTTTCTCAACCTGGTGGAGAATGCTTCCGACCTGGCAGAAGACGGCAGTGAGATTGGGATCGACCTGCTGCAAAGCCTGCTCGGTGATACCCGTCGTCGTTTCGACAAGGGCGGCGAAGCCTTCTACGATCAGATTTCGGCGCTGCACAAATCCGTGCGTGGTTCCAACCCCGACGGTGCGCTGTACTGGTTTGCGCGCATGATCGACGGCGGCTGCGACCCGCTCTACCTGGCGCGCCGTGTAGTGCGCATGGCCAGCGAAGACATCGGCAATGCCGACCCGCGTGCGTTGAGCCTGTGCCTCGCCGCGTGGGATGTGCAGGAGCGCCTCGGCAGTCCGGAAGGCGAGCTGGCGGTGGCCCAGGCCATTACCTACCTGGCCTGCGCGCCAAAAAGCAACGCGGTGTACTTGGGCTTCAAGTCGGCGTTGCGCGCTGCCGCTGAATACGGCTCCCTTGAGGTGCCGATGCACCTGCGCAATGCGCCGACCAAGCTGATGAAACAACTGGGTTATGGCGATGAATACCGCTATGCCCACGATGAGCCGGACGCCTATGCGGCCGGTGAAGACTACTTCCCCGATGAACTTGAGCCGCTGGCGCTCTATCAGCCGGTGCCCCGTGGCCTGGAGCTGAAGATCGGCGAAAAGCTCAATCACCTCGCGCAACTGGATCGACTCAGCCCCCGGCAGCGGAGAAAGTAGTGCTCAAGACGATTCTTGCCGTGTCCGTAGCCGGCATCGCTGGTACATTATTGCGTTTCGCCGCTGGCACTTGGGTCAGCGCCAATTGGCCGAAGCATTTTTATGCGGCGACCCTGGCGGTCAACCTGGTGGGCTGCCTGATCATCGGGCTGTTGTACGGCTGGTTCCTGTTGCGCCCGGAAGTACCGATTGAAATTCGCGCCGGCTTGATTGTCGGCTTTGTAGGCGGTCTGACGACCTTTTCATCCTTTTCACTGGATACGCTGCGCCTGCTGGAAAGCGGGCAGGCCCTGGTAGCCATCGGTTACCTGGGCATCAGCGTATTCGGCGGGCTGCTCGCCACCTGGGCCGGCCTGTCCTTGACCAAACTTTGATAAACGAGAGACCGACATGCTCGATTCCAAACTGTTACGTAGCAACCTTCAGGACGTAGCGGACCGCCTGGCATCCCGTGGCTTTGCCTTGGATGTCGCGCGCATCGAAGCGCTGGAAGAACAGCGCAAGACCGTCCAGACCCGCACCGAAGCACTGCAGGCTGAGCGTAATGCGCGTTCCAAATCCATCGGTCAGGCCAAGCAGCGCGGCGAAGACATCGCGCCGTTGATGGCGGATGTCGAGCGCATGGGCACCGAGCTGTCCGAAGGCAAGGTCGAGCTGGACAAGATCCAGACCGAGCTGGACTCGATCCTGTTGGGCATTCCCAACGTGCCTCACGAATCCGTGCCGATTGGCGAAGACGAAGACGGCAACGTCGAAGTGCGCCGCTGGGGCACGCCAAAAGCCTTTGATTTCGAGATCAAGGACCACGTTGCCCTGGGCGAATTGACCGGCGGCCTGGACTTTGAAACCGCTGCGAAAATGTCCGGCGCACGCTTTGCCTTGCTGCGTGGCCCGATCGCCCGCATGCACCGTGCCCTGGCGCAGTTCATGATCAACCTGCACACCGCCGAACACGGTTACGAAGAGGCCTACACCCCTTACCTGGTGCAGGCGCCGGCGCTGGTGGGCACCAGCCAGTTGCCGAAATTCGAAGAAGACCTGTTCAAGATCAGCCGCGACGGCGAAGCCGACCTGTACCTGATCCCGACGGCCGAAGTGTCGCTGACCAACATCGTGTCCGGCGAGATTCTCGACGCCAAGCAACTGCCTCTGAAATTTGTGGCGCACAGCCCATGCTTCCGCAGCGAAGCCGGTGCCTCGGGCCGTGACACCCGCGGCATGATCCGCCAGCACCAGTTCGACAAGGTCGAGATGGTGCAAGTGGTCGAGCCGTCGAAGTCGATGGAAGCCCTGGAAGGCCTGACCGCCAACGCCGAACGCGTCCTGCAACTGCTGGAATTGCCGTACCGCGTGCTCGCGCTGTGCACCGGCGACATGGGTTTCAGCGCCGTTAAGACCTACGACCTCGAAGTGTGGGTGCCGAGCCAGGACAAGTACCGCGAGATTTCGTCGTGCTCTAACTGCGGTGATTTCCAGGCCCGTCGCATGCAGGCGCGTTTCCGTAACCCTGAAACCGGCAAGCCGGAGCTGGTGCACACCCTCAACGGTTCCGGCCTGGCCGTAGGCCGTACGCTGGTAGCCGTGTTGGAAAACTACCAGCAGGCTGACGGTTCGATCCGCGTACCGGACGTGCTGAAGCCTTACATGGCGGGCGTCGAGGTCATCCGCTAAATGGAATTTCTGCCGCTGTTTCATAACCTGCGCGGCAGTCGTGTGTTGGTCGTCGGTGGCGGGGAGATTGCCTTGCGCAAATCCCGGCTGCTGGCCGACGCCGGTGCGTTGCTGCGGGTGGTTGCTCCCCAGATCGAAAGCCAGCTCAACGAGCTGGTGCTGGGCAGTGGCGGGGAACTGATTTTGCGCGGTTATCAGGAGGCCGACCTCAACGGGTGCACCCTGATCATTGCCGCCACCGACGATGAGCCACTGAACGCGCAAGTGTCCAGTGATGCCAAGCGTCGTTGCGTGCCGGTCAATGTGGTGGACGCGCCAGCCTTGTGCAGCGTGATCTTCCCGGCAATTGTCGACCGTTCACCCTTGGTGATAGCGGTGTCCAGCGGCGGCGATGCGCCGGTGCTGGCACGCTTGATCCGCGCCAAGCTGGAAACCTGGATTCCGTCCACCTATGGCCAACTGGCCGGGTTGGCGGCGCGCTTTCGTGCCCAGGTAAAGAGTTTGTACCCGGATGTGCAGCAACGTCGTGCATTCTGGGAAGACGTCTTCCAGGGCCCGATTGCCGACCGCCAACTCGCCGGGCAGGGCGCCGAGGCCGAGCGCCTGTTGATCGAGAAGGTCAATGGCGCACCGCCAGACGCGCCAGGTGAGGTCTACTTGGTGGGCGCCGGCCCCGGCGACCCGGACCTGCTGACCTTCCGCGCCTTGCGCCTGATGCAGCAGGCTGACGTGGTGCTGTACGACCGCCTGGTCGCTCCGGCGATTCTTGAACTGTGCCGCCGCGACGCTGAACGCGTGTACGTCGGCAAGCGCCGCGCCGATCACGCTGTGCCGCAAGACCAGATCAACCAGCAATTGGTCGACCTGGCCAAGCAAGGCAAGCGCGTACTGCGCCTCAAGGGCGGCGATCCGTTCATCTTTGGGCGTGGTGGCGAAGAAATCGAGGAATTGGCCGCCCATGGCATCCCGTTCCAGGTGGTGCCGGGGATCACGGCGGCCAGCGGTTGCGCGGCGTATGCCGGGATCCCGCTGACCCATCGCGATTATGCGCAGTCGGTGCGGTTCATCACTGGGCATTTGAAGGACGGTACGTCGGATCTGCCTTGGCATGACCTTGTCGGCCCCTCGCAGACCCTGGTGTTCTACATGGGCCTGATCGGTCTGCCGATCATCTGTGAACAGCTGATCAAGCATGGTCGCGCGGCGGATACGCCTGCGGCGTTGATCCAGCAGGGCACCACGTCCAACCAGCGCGTGTTCACCGGCACCCTGGCCGACTTGCCGCGCATGGTGGCGGAGCATGAAGTGCATGCCCCGACACTGGTCATCGTCGGCGAGGTGGTGGTGCTGCGCGAAAAGCTCAAGTGGTTCGAAGGCGCCCAGTCTCAAATCTAAGGCGTAAACGCATCGCGGGCAAGCCCGCTCCCACAGGGGATCGCATTCCAATGTGGGAGCGGGCTTGCCCGCGATGAGGCCGTCAAAGCCATCCAAAATTCCGGATCAGCTCCGCACGCCTTTGGCAATCAATCGTTCACGATTGTGCTGGGTCTCGAACGCTTGCACCGGCCCTTTCGGCACAATCCCCGTCGGATTGATCGTGCGATGGCTCGCGTAGTAATGCCCCTTGATGTGCGCAAAATCCACTGTCTCGGCCACCCCCGGCCACTGATACATTTCCCTCAGCCAGTTCGACAGGTTCGGATAATCCGCAATCCGCCGCAAATTGCATTTGAAGTGCCCGTAGTACACCGCATCAAAGCGAATCAGCGTGGTGAACAGGCGCACATCGGCTTCGGTCAGGTATTCACCGGCCAAGTAGCGATGATCTCTCAGGTGTTGCTCCAGATAATCCAGCTCGGCAAACACATCATCAAACGCACTTTCGTACGCCTGCTGCGACGTGGCGAAGCCTGCGCGGTACACGCCGTTGTTCACAGCGGGATAGATGCGCTCGTTCAGGGCGTCGATGGTCGGGCGCAGGGCCTCGGGGTAGAAGTCCAGGGTGTTGCCGGTCAGCCCGTTGAAGGCGCTGTTGAACATGCGGATGATCTCCGCCGACTCATTGCTCACGATGCGCTTGAGCTTCTTGTCCCACAGCACGGGCACGGTGACGCGGCCGGTGTAGTCGGCGGTATCGGCGGTGTAGCGTTGGTGCATGAAGTCGAAACCATCCAGCCTGTCGCCGGTGGAGCCGTGGGCCTTGTCGAAGGTCCAGCCATTCTCCAGCATCAACCAACTGACCACCGACACGTCGATCAAGTCTTCCAGGCCCTTGAGCTTGCGCAGGATCAGGGTGCGATGGGCCCAGGGGCAGGCCAGGGACACATACAGGTGATAGCGGCCGGCCTCGGCCTTGAAGCCGCCTTCGCCGCTCGGGCCGGGCGCGCCGTCGGCGGTGACCCAGTTCCGGCGTTGTGCCTGTTCGCGTTGGAATGCGCCATCGGCGCTACTTTCGTACCACTGGTCTTTCCAGTGTCCTTCGATCAGCAAGCCCATGACTGGCTCCTCGGCTAATAAGCGTTGGAGGCCAGTCTAAAGGGCTGAGTTCGATTTAAAAGCGCAAAGACCGGGCGTGAATAATCGATTAAATCGATTTGTCCCGCGCGTCCCAGTACTGCTGGGCCAGCACGAACGCCTGTTCCCGCGTGTGGCCGAGGCCGCGCAGGGCGAGGGCCATGGTGGCGATCAGCGCCAGTTGCGGGTAGCTGTCTTCAACATCGCCACGCCACAGGGCCTTGAGGTGTTCGGGTTCCAGCGTGGCAGGCTTGACGTGGCGCTCGGCGGAGAGGGCGGGCCATTCCTCGTCCCAGCTTTCGCCGTCGGTGGTGCCGTACAGGTGGCTGGCGGAGTCGGGGTTGATCTCGATTTCGCCGCCGTCGCCTTTCACCACAATCACGTTGTCGCCGAGCAAGCCGCTGGCATCGCGGTGCACGCCCTGATAGCCCGGGTGGAAGATGCTTTGCAGGCCCAGGCGCGCATTCAGCGGGTTGAGCAGGCGCGCCAGGGAGTGGATCGGCGAGCGCAGGCCCAGGGTGTTGCGCAGGTCAATCATGCGTTGCAGTTGCGGCGCCCAGTCGCCCAGCGGAATAAACGCCAGGTTGCCGTGCTCATAGGCGGCCTCGACCTGCTGCCAGTTGCGGCACAGCGGGATCTGTAAACCTTCCAGCAATTGTTCGGTATACAGCCGACCGGCCGTGTGGGCGCCGCCGCCGTGCATGAGGATGCGCACGCCGTTCTGTGCCAGGCACTTGGCCGCCAGCAGGTACCACGGCAGGTGGCGCTTCTTGCCAGCGTAGGTCGGCCAGTCGACATCCACGTTCAACGCCGGGGCGTCGAGCCGTTCGCGCACGGCTTCGGTGAAGCCGGCGAGTTCTTCCGGGCTTTCTTCCTTGTGGCGCAGCAGCATCAGGAAGGCGCCGAGCTGGGTGTCTTCGACTTTTTCGTCGAGCAGCATGCCCATGGCTTCGCGGGCTTCCTCGCGGGTGAGGTTGCGCGCGCCGCGCTTGCCTTTGCCCAGGATGCGCACGAACTGCGCAAACGGGTGTTCGGCCGGGGTTTGGAGGGTCAGCGGGGCAAAGTCGGTCATAAGCAATTCGTCGGCCTGGGCAGGCCCGCCAGCTTGGCGGCGAGTTTGGCGGGAGTGCCGTTGAAGAGTTTGTTGAGGTGCAGGCTGTTGCCCTTTTCCGCGCCGAGCTTCAAGGCGGTGTACTTAATCAGTGGGCGCGTGGCCGGGGACAGCTGGAACTCGGCATAGAAACCGCGCAGCAATTCGAGGATTTCCCAGTGGGCCGGGGTCAGCTCCAGCGCTTCAATGGCAGCGAGAGCGTTGGCCACGTCGGCAGACCATTGGTTGAGGTCGACGAGGTAGCCGTCCTTGTCCAGCTCAAGGGTGCGTTCGCCTACGGTCAGGGTGTTCATAGCCAAGTGTTGACCTTGTCGTAGTCGAGCGACAGTTGTACGAAACCCGGGTAGTCGACGCTGTCGGCCCAGTCCGGCAGGGGCAGGTTACGCGCCTGCATATCCTCGGCCAGCACAAACACCTTCACGCCCTGGGTGTGCAGGGCGGGGGCATGGAGCCCGTAGGCGCCGTCGCCGCACAGCAGGATTGCGTCCTCGGCGCCGCAGATACGCAGGCAGCTGTCGAGGCGGCTATCGGAAAACGGCGAGTGAGACACCACGTGTAGAGTCGACATCAGAGGGTAATCACCTGGTCGTAACGGTCAATCAATTCGGAAATGGCTTCGTTGCTCAACGGTTGCGCCTCGGTGGGTGGCGTCAAGCCCCGCACGGCCATGCTGTGACGGCAAACAAATACATCGTCGATGCCGAACAGCCCCAATGCCTTCAGATTGGCGCTGAGGTCCTTCTGTTGCACGGCCTTGGCATTCTGGTGCGGTGCCAGCTGGAACACGCCGTCATCCATGAACAGCAGGCCGATGGGCAGATCGAAGGCGCCACCGGCCAGTACGATGTCCAGGGCTTCCCGCGCACTCGGGCCGGACCATGGGGCCTGGCGGCTGATCACCAATAAGGATTTGGACATCTCACGGCCCTCCAAAGCAGATCAGGCGGTCGGCGGCCTGCGCAGCATCGTGCAACTGCCCCAGGCCGGAGAGCGCCCAGGGCGCTTCCAGGTTCACCGCGCTGCGTTGATAACGCGTGGCTTCCTCCTGGTTGAGCACGCCACGGCGCAGGGCGGCGGCGATGCACACCACGCCATCAAGCCCATGCTCGCTGACAAATTCGCGCCATTGGCGGGCGATGTCTTGCTCATCCTGGGGGGCGACGATGTTATTGGAGGCGCTGTAGACGCCATCCTGATAGAAAAACAGCCGAACAATCTCGTGCCCGCCCGCCAGCGCGGCCTTGGCAAACAGCAAGGCGCGGCGCGAGGAGGGCGCATGGGCGGCGGAAAACAGGGCAATTGCAAACTTCATGGAACACTCTGCCAGCAAACGTGGGCCAATGATAAAGCCGCCGCCACGAAAAAGCCCGCCGTGATCAAAACGGTCACTGTCGCTGACCGTTCCGGCGATTGCCGACGGGCGCAAGGCTGCCTAGTCTGTGGGCACCCGAAACGGAATTGGAGTGCCCATGTCAGGTCCCTTGGCGTCCCTCAAAGTGCTGGATTTTTCCACCTTGCTGCCCGGCCCGTTTGCGTCGTTGATGCTGGCGGACATGGGCGCCGAGGTGCTGCGTATCGAATCGCCCACACGCCCGGACTTGCTGCGGATATTGCCGCCCCACGACCTCGGCACTTCGGCGAGCCACGCCTACCTCAATCGCAACAAACGCAGCCTGGCGCTGGACCTCAAACAGGCCGAGGCGCTGGAGATTGTGCGTGAGCTGGTCAAGGACTACGACATTGTTCTGGAACAGTTCCGGCCCGGGGTGATGGAGCGCCTGGGCCTGGGGTATGAGGCGCTGAAGGCGATCAACCCCAGGCTGATTTATGTGTCGATCACCGGTTATGGCCAGACCGGCCCCTACAAGGACCGCGCCGGGCACGATATCAATTACCTGGCGCTGGCGGGGGTGGCCAGCTACACAGGGCGCCAGGACAGCGGGCCGGTGCCGCTGGGCGTGCAGCTGGCGGATGTGGGCGGGGGCTCGTTGCATGCGGTGGTGGGGTTGCTGGCGGCGGTCGTCGCCCGGCAACAGAGCGGGGTGGGTCAGTACCTGGATGTGAGCATGACTGATTGCTCGTTCAGCCTGAACGCCATGGCCGGCGCGGGCTACCTGGCGTGCGGAGTGGAGCCGGCGCGGGAAAGCCATGTGCTCAATGGCGGCAGTTTTTACGATTATTACCGCTCGCGGGATGGGCGCTGGATGTCGGTGGGCAGCCTGGAACCGGCGTTCATGCAGCAGCTCTGCGAGGCGCTGGGGCGGCCGGAGTTGGCGGCGCTGGGCTTGTCGCCCAAACTCAAGGCAGCCCTGCAGGTTGAATTTGAGAAGCGCAGCTTTGATGAGCTGTGTGAGCTGTTCGCCGGGGTGGATGCGTGCGTGGAGCCGGTGCTGAGCTTGAGCGAGGCCGTGGAGCATCCACAGCTTAAGGCGCGGCAACTGGTGAGCCAGGTGCCGAGGGGGGATGGGTCGACCCAGGCGCAATTGGCCTGTCCGTTGAAATTTTCCGAGGGTTTGCCGCCGCCACGGCATATCGGTGCTGTGGTGGGAGCGCACACCGATGAAGTGCTGGCGCAGTTAGGGTTCAGTGTTCAGCGGATAGCCGAGTTGCGGCAGGCCAAAGTTGTAGGGTGACTGTACGGGCGCTATCGCAGGCAAGCCAGCTCCCACAGTTGATCGGCGACGCGGTCAAAATGTGGGAGCGGGCTTGCCCGCGATGAGGCCCTTTATTCCACCCGGGTTTCCCCGGTAAACACCAAGGTCTGCCGACACCGCCGACACAAATACCGCCGCCCCTGGGCCACCAGACCATGGCGCTGCGAGGAAAACGGAAAATCACTGTCCGCACACGGGCAGCGGTAGATATAGCGGGTCACCTGGCGGCGCTTCACTTCATAGGTGTGGCAACGATCAGGCGGCAGCTCGTAGACCCCGCGCATGATCAATTGCCATTCCTCGCCATGGGGCTGGATGCGCTCGCCAAACAATTGGTGTGCGATCAGGTGCGCCACTTCGTGGGCCACGGTCTGCTTGAGGAAGTGTTGGGTGTTTTCACGGTACAACTGTGGGTTGAAACGCAGCAGGTTCTCGTGCAAATGCGCGACACCGGCCTTCTGGCCCCGCAGCTTGAGGCTGACCTGGGGGCGTTTGAAACTTCGTTTGAAAAAGGATTCGGCTTGCAGGAAACAATCTTCGACGCGGGTATTGAGTTGCTCGGGCATGCTGTACATATCTCCAGAGACGTCCAGTATGCCGCAAAGCAGGGTGTTTCCGAATCTGTCAGGCGCCGAATGGTCATGCATAACGCACAAAGCCACCTTGCGGTGGCCTTGCTCACGGTTTAAAAGCGCCTAATTGGTGTAGATCGGTCCCACACCCAGGCCCCACACGATCACGGTAAACGCCATGATCGCCACCAGCACCACCAGGCCCACGGCCAGTACCGAGCTGGAAAACAGGAAGCCCTCATCCGGGTCGATGTTCATGAAGGTGGGCAGCCCCACATATAAGAGGTACACCGTGTAGCAGATCGCCGCCGTGCCCAAGATCATGCCCAGCCACATATGCGGGTAGAGCGCGGCCAGCCCACCGATGAACAGGGGCGTGGCGGTGTAGGTGGCAAATGCGACGCAGCGCGCCATGCTGGGGTTGGCGTCGTAGGTGCGCGCCATCCAATGGATGAACGCACCCATCACCGCCACGCCGCCGAGCATGGCCGCGTAGGACATGATGGTCATCCACAATGCGCTTTCCTGGGTCAACATCACCGGCGCCCGGCTGCCGATGACCCAACCGACCTGGGTGGTACCGATAAAGGCTGATACGGCGGGGATCGCCGCGAGAATCAGGGTGTGAGTGAGGTACATGTGGCTGATGCTTTCTTCTTTATCGCCACGGATTTCCCGCCATTCCTGGTCGGGATGGGTAAAAAGCCCCACGACGTGATGGATCATGCCAGTCACTCCTGTCGTTATTACCATCGCCCCCCATCGGAGCGCCCACGGGCCAAATGGCCACAAAGGTCTGGATGTATGTGCGACCTCAAGTCGCAGTATAGGAAGTGATGACCGGAAAAACTGTAGGGCTTTAGAGCAAATCGCGCTGTAAACAGGGGGCTTAATCGCGGCGAGGTCTGTCTAAATTGCTACGGTCGATGTGGGAGCTGGCTTGCCTGCGAAAGCGGCGGGTCAGCAACAGATGAGTTGGCTGACCCACTGCTTTCTCAGGCAAGCCAGCTCCCACATTGGATCGTCGTCGCCCATTGAAGTATTTTTGCGTAAAATGCTGCGCTTTTCGTCACACACCTCTAGCGGATCCAAGCGCCATGGGCACTCTTACGGTCAACCAGAACAAACTGCAAAAACGCCTGCGTCGCCTGGCCGGTGAAGCGGTCGCCGATTTCAATATGATCGAGGACGGCGATAAGGTCATGGTCTGCCTCTCCGGCGGCAAAGACAGCTACACCATGCTCGACGTGCTGTTGCACCTGCAGAAGGTCGCACCGATCAAGTTCGAGATCGTGGCCGTCAACATGGACCAGAAACAACCCGGCTTTCCCGAGCACGTGCTGCCGGCCTACCTCAAAGAGCTGGGCGTGGAGTACCACATCGTCGAGAAAGACACCTATTCGGTGGTCAAGGAACTGATCCCGGAAGGCAAGACCACCTGCTCGCTGTGCTCCCGCCTGCGCCGTGGCACGCTCTACACCTTCGCCGATGAAATCGGCGCAACCAAAATGGCACTGGGGCATCACCGCGACGACATCGTCGAGACCTTCTTCCTCAATATGTTCTTCAACGGCTCCCTCAAGGCCATGCCGCCCAAGCTGCGTGCCGACGACGGGCGCAACGTGGTGATTCGCCCGCTGGCGTATTGCAACGAGAAGGACATCCAGGCCTACTCCGACCTCAAGCAGTTCCCGATCATCCCGTGCAACCTGTGCGGTTCCCAGGAAAACCTGCAGCGCCAGGTGGTCAAGGAGATGCTGGTGGACTGGGAACGCAAGACCCCGGGCCGTACCGAGAGCATTTTCCGCAGCCTGCAGAACGTACAGCCGTCACAGTTGGCTGACCGCAACCTGTTCGATTTCACCAGTTTGAAGATTGACGAGACGGCCGCATCGCGCTTCGTCAATGTTGTGAACCTCTGAGCGATTTCAATGCTCTGACACACGGCGCTCGCGGGCGCCGTTTTCAATTCCATTGCCAGGAGAGGGCATGCGCGATTACAAGTGGCTGCACGAATATTGTCTGAACCGTTTTGGTTCGGCGGCCGAGCTGGAAGCCCATCTGCCTGTACCCCACACCCCGGCGCAACTGCGCAAGATCAGCGATGACCGCTACCTGTCCACACTGGCGCTGCGTGTGTTTCGCGCGGGGCTCAAGCACAGCGTGGTGGATGCCAAGTGGCCGGCGTTCGAAAAGGTGTTTTTCGGCTTCGACCCGGAAAAAGTCGTGTTGATGGGCGCCGAACATTTGGAGCGACTGATGCAGGACACCAGCATCATCCGCCACCTGGGCAAGCTCAAGAGCGTGCCGCGCAATGCGCAGATGATCCTCGACATCCAGCAGGAGAAGGGCAGCTTCGGTGCCTTTATCGCCGACTGGCCGGTGACGGATATCGTCGGGCTGTGGAAGTACCTGAGCAAGCACGGGCATCAGTTGGGCGGGTTGTCGGCGCCACGCTTCTTGCGCATGGTGGGCAAGGACACCTTTGTGCCCAGTTATGACGTGGTGGCGGCGTTGAACGCGCAGAAGATCATCGACAAGGTGCCGACCAGCTTGCGGGATCTGGCGACGGTGCAGGGGGCGTTCAACCAGTGGCATGCCGAGAGTGGGCGGCCGATGTGCCAGCTGTCGATGATGCTGGCTTACACAGTGAATCATTGAGGCCATGGTGAGGCTATCGCCGGCAAGCCGGCTCCTACACGGAATGTGCGTTTCCCTGTAGGAGCCGGCTTGCCGGCGATAGCGGTCTTCAGGCCACCACAGCCTCAGCCAGCCGCCGATTGAGCTGATGCCGCCACCGCACATACAACAACGCCGTACAAAACACCGCCAGGCTCGCCAACATCTCCAGCACCCCGAACCACTGCCGGTTCGGGTCATAAGCCGCCAGCGCACCCTTGATGAAATACAGATTCACCACAAAGCACATCCACGAATACCCACGTGCGCTACCGAGCAACATCCCCGGCGCGAGGATCAGCAGCGGCACCAGTTCGATCACTAGGATCACCCACGGCCGCGCACCATGCAGGTCGGCGATGAACAGGTAATACACGCATAACAACCCCACCAGGCCCAGGAACGCCAGCAGGCTCAGTACGCGAGCGACTTTGACCCGTGGCTCCAGCCACGCCTGGGCCGGCAGGACCTTAGGCTTCCTGGCCACGGCCGTTCTCCAGCAGGATCGCGGTTTTCGCCAGGCGCAGGCCCAGGGCGCGGCACAGGGTGATTTCGTGCTGATCGAGCATGCGTTTGCCGTCCGGGCCCGAGTGGTGGCTGGCGCCATACGGCGTGCCGCCGCCCTGGGTGTCGAGCAGGGCTTGCTCGCTGTAGGGCAGGCCGGTGATCAGCATGCCGTGGTGCAGCAGCGGCAGCAGCATCGACATCAAGGTGGTTTCCTGGCCGCCATGCAGGCTGGCGGTGGAGGTAAACACCCCGGCCGGCTTGCCGACAAGGGCGCCGGTGAGCCACAGGTTGCTGGTGCCGTCGAGGAAGTACTTGAGCGGCGCCGCCATATTGCCGAAGCGGGTCGGGCTGCCCAGGGCCAGGCCCGAGCAATTTTTCAAGTCATCCAGGCTGGCATACAGCGCGCCTTCGTCCGGAATGCTGGGGGCCACGGACTCGCACTCGGCAGAAATCGCCGGCACCGTGCGCAGGCGCGCTTCCAGTCCGGCCTGCTCGATGCCCCGGGCAATCTGGCGGGCCATTTCGCTCACCGAGCCATTGCGGCTGTAATACAGCACCAGCACATACGGCGTCGTCACGGCAGGATCTCCAGCACGTTTTCCGGCGGGCGGCCGATGATGGCTTTATCGGCGGTTTCCAGGATCGGGCGTTCCATCAACTTGGGGTGCTCGGCGATGGCGGCGATCAGTTGCGCCTCGCTGAGGCTGGCGTCGGCCAGGTTGAGGGTTTTGTATTCGTCTTCGCCGGTGCGCAGCAGTTGGCGGGCGCTGAGGCCGAGCTTGGCCAGCAGGGCCTTCAACTGCGCCGCGTCCAGTGGGGTTTCCAGGTAGCGCACCACGGTCGGGGTGAGGCCACGGGCTTCCAGCAGTTCCAGCGCACCGCGGGATTTCGAGCAGCGCGGGTTGTGATAAAGCGTCAGATCGGTCATGTGCGGGTCGCATCTTGCGTAAGGTGGCGGGTATTCTACCCGGGCTGCGCCCCGTCCTTAAACCGTAAGAGGCGATAGGTCGCAGCCAACGTTCATTTTTGCGAAGGATTACCCCATGACAAGGCGACTGATCGGTGCATTGGCGATCATCACAACCCTGCTGCTCAGCGGCTGCGGTAACGATTACGGCGTTGACCAATATGGCAAGAAAGTGGCGGCCGAGCGCCTGGACAAGCAATGGGTGGTGGTCAACTACTGGGCCGAATGGTGTGGCCCGTGCCGCACGGAAATCCCGGAGCTCAATGCCCTGGCCGAGCAACTGAAAGCGCAGAAGGTGGGGGTGTTCGGGGTCAACTTCGACAATGTGCAGGGTGAAGAACTCAAGGCCGCCAGCGAGAAGCTGGGGATCAAGTTCACCGTGCTGGCGCAGAACCCGGAAGAGATTTTCGATATCCCGCGCAGCGAGGCGTTGCCGGTGACCTACATCATCGATGACAAGGGCAAGGTGCGCGAGCAATTGATGGGTGAGCAGACGGCGGAAGGGGTGCTGGCCAAGCTCAAGGCGCTGCGCGGATAAACAGCGGGGAGCCGGCTGGTGTGGGAGCTGGCTTGCCTGCGATGCGGGCGGCGCGGTGTATCAGGTGCGCCGCAGCGATGTCATCGCAGGCAAGCCAGCTCCCACAGAGAAGCCAGCCGAATCTGAGGTTGGGTCAGCCTTCTTCGAGCCACAGGCGGATCGGCAGGCCATCGGCCGGCCAGAAACGCGTCTGCTCGATCGGTGAAATGTCCCAGCGCTGTACGCCTTGCAAGGCCTGGAAGAAGCGGTGTTCCTGCTCCATCAGGGCCTCGGCGCAGAGCTTGCGGGTGCTGCCGATCTTGCCGAAGCTGAGCTTATCGCCATCGACGGTGTAGGGCGCGAACCAGTGGTTGCAGCCGCCGTTGCCGTAGGCGCGACCATCGGCGCCCAGGGTGACGGTCAGGTGCGCGTAGTCCATCAGCGGCCGCTCACCGATCCATTCCACCACGTAGCTGTGGTCCTGCTTGAGCTTGACCGCATCCCCGGCACAGCCGGCAAGGCCTGCACCGAGGGCAGCGAGCAGAAGCAGGCCTTTCATTGCGCGGCCTGCTGGCATTTCGGGCAGCGGTGCTTGTCGCCTTCGCTGGCCCAGCCCAATTCCTTGATGCGTGCATTGGCCGCCGGTTGCAGCGGTTCTTTGGTCAGCTTGGTTTCCACTGCGAATTCAAACTCCAGCACGCTGTCGCAGCTGTCGCAGTTGACCTTCCAGGTGTGAATTTCCAGTTCGCCGAATTTCGGCCCCTGGGCCATGGCGACCCATTGACCCGCCGGGCGGATGGAGTAGCGCGCGTCACCTTCGACGGTAAGGCGCATCGACAGGGTTTTACTGCCGCGCAGGGTGACGATCAGAACGTCGCCGTTCTTGATCGCGCCACCGTTGCCGGTGACTTGGTAACGGCCCGGCACCAGGGCGCGGCATTCGATCAGGGTGTGTTGCGGGCTCAGCAAGCTGAAGCGGAAATCGTGTTCGGCCATGGATCCTCCAAATAGGCGCGGCATCCTATCACGGGTGCCCGCCCATCATGAGCCTGGTATGTGACCGCTGATCATCCGTGCACGACGTTCTGCGGCTGGCCATTGGCCCATGCGCTGATGTTGGCCAGTGTGGTGCCGGCGATGGCGGCCAGGGCCTCGCGGGTGAGAAACGCCTGGTGGGCGGTGATGATCACGTTGGGGAAGGTCAGCAGGCGCGCCAGTACGTCATCTTGCAGGGGCAGGTCGGAGCGGTCCTCGAAGAACAGCTGCGCCTCTTCCTCGTACACGTCCAGCCCCAGGTAGCCGAGTTGGCCGTCTTTCAGCGCTTCGATCAGCGCCGGAGTGTCCACCAGGCCGCCACGACCGGTGTTGATCAGCATCGCGCCCGGCTGCATGTGCGCCAGGGAGCTGGCATTGATCAGGTGTTTGCTCTCGGCGGTCAGCGGGCAGTGCAGGCTGATGATCTGCGCCTCGGCCAGCAGCTCGGGCAGGCTCACATAGCGGGCGCCCAGGGCCTGGACCTGTGGATTGGGGAAGGGGTCGTAGGCAAGCAACTGGCAGCCGAAACCGGCCATGATTTTGGCAAACGTGGCGCCGATCTGCCCGGTGCCGACCACGCCGACGGTCTTGCCGACCAGGTCGAACCCGGTCAGGCCGTGCAGGCTGAAGTCGCCGTCGCGGGTACGGTTATAGGCGCGGTGCAGGCGTCGGTTGAGGGCCAGGATCAGCGCGACGGCGTGCTCGGCGACCGCATGGGGCGAGTAGGCGGGTACACGCACGACGGTCAGGCCCAGGCGTTTGGCGACGGCCAGGTCGACATGGTTGTAACCGGCCGAACGCAAGGCGATCAGGCGCGTGCCGCCCTTGGCCAACTGCTCCAGCACCGGCGCACTGAGGTCATCGTTGATGAAGGCGCAGACCACTTCGTGTTTTTCGGCCAGGGCCACGGTGTCGAGGTTGAGCCGGGCGGGCTGGAATTGCAGCTCAACGCCCGCAGGCAATGGCTCGCCAAGAAAGCTGTCGCGGTCGTAGGCTTGGCTGCTGAAAAGAATAACGCGCATCAAAAGGCTCCCCGCACTCACACAATAAACACATAACCCTGTGGGAGCGGGCTTGCCCGCGATAGCGATGTATCTGTTGCAGCATCGTTAACTGATACACCGCCATCGGGGGCAAGCCCCCTCCCACCTAAGGCAGATCCCATTAGGCGCAGGTCAGGCGCTGACCCGCGCCTCACTGGCCAGTCGGGCAATCGCCATGTCCAACTCGTCCAGCGCTGCCATGGCCTTGGCGTCGTCCTGCTTGAGCAGGGTTTCGGCACGCTGGCAGGCGGCGCGCAGTTGCGGCACGCCGCAGTAACGGGTGGCGCCGTGCAGGCGGTGGACGCGTTCGATCAGCGCATTGTTGTCGTTGGCTTCACGGGCAACGGTGATGGCCAGGCGGTCGGCTTCCAGGGAGGCCAACAGCATGGCGAGCATATCAGCGGCCAAGTCGGACTTGTTGGCGGCCAGGCGCAGGCCTTCTTCGTGGTCGAGCACCAGCAATTGCAGGCCAGGGCCCAAGCCGTCGTTCGAACGCTCCGGCCCTTGGTTGCGCAGGGCCAGGCCGGTCCACTTCAGCACCACCTGGGCCAATTGCCGCTCACTGATGGGCTTGGTCAGGTAGTCGTCCATGCCGCTTTGCAGCAGGGCACGTTTTTCGTTGGCCATGGCATGGGCGGTGAGGGCCACCACCGGCAGCGGCGTGCCATGGCGTTCGCTCTCCCACTGGCGAATCGCCTCGGTGCTCTGGCGGCCGTCCATGCCGGGCATCTGCACGTCCATCAGCACCAAGTCGAAGGTTTCCTGTTTGACCGCGTCGATGGCCGCGTAACCGCTTTCCACCGCCTGGACCTTGGCCCCCATGTCTTCGAGCAAGGTTTGCACCAGCAGCAGGTTGGCCGGGTTGTCGTCCACGCACAATACCCGCGGTGCGCGGCTCGACAGCGGTTCGCCCGGTTCGCTGCGCGCAGGGCGCGGGCTGATCAGGTCGGCCAGGGCGCGGCGCAGCTTTCGCGTACAGGCCGGCTTGGCCTGCAATTGGCTGTTGGGGTTGGGCACCGACTGGTTGAACAGCATCTGCTCGGTGGTCGGGCACAGCACCAGCACCTTGCAGCCCAAGTGTTCGAGGTCCCACAGATGCTGGTTGAGGCGCTCGGGCGGGATGTCATTGGCGGTCACGCCCAGCACAGCCAGGTCAATGGCCTGCTCGGTTTGATGGGCGCTGGTGATGCCGTTGGTCAGGCTTTCCAGGGTGTTGAACGGGGTGACTTCCAGGCCGCAGTCTTCCAGTTGGTGCTGCAAGGCCTGGCGCGCCAGTTCGTGGTTTTCCAGCACCGCCACGCGCCGGCCGAGCAACGGCGGGGAGGGCAGGTCGTCAACGTCGTCGCGGGTCTTGGGCAGGCTCAGGCTGATCCAGAATTCCGAGCCTTCGCCCGGTGTGCTGTCCACGCCGATTTCGCCGCCCATCTGCTCGATCAATCGCTTGGAAATGACTAGCCCCAAGCCCGTACCGCCCGGTTGGCGCGACAGCGAGTTGTCGGCCTGGCTGAACGCCTGGAACAGTGCGCGCACGTCCTGGTTGGACAGGCCGATGCCGGTGTCCTGCACGCTGATGCGCAGCTGTACGCTGTCTTCCTGTTCGTCTTCGATCATCGCCCGGGCAACGATGGTGCCTTCGCGGGTGAACTTGATCGCGTTGCTGATCAGGTTGGTGAGGATCTGCTTGAGTCGCAGCGGGTCGCCCACCAGCGCCAGCGGCGTGTCGCGGTACACCAGGCTGACCAGTTCGAGCTGCTTGGCATGGGCGGCGGGGGCGAGGATGGTCAGGGTGTCTTGCAGCAGGTCGCGCAAGTTGAACGGCACACTGTCGAGCACCAGTTTGCCGGCTTCGATCTTCGAGAAGTCGAGGATTTCATTGATGATGCCCAGCAGGTTGTCGGCGGACTTTTCGATGGTGCCCAGGTAATCGAGCTGGCGTGGCGACAGTTCGCTTTTTTGCAGCAGGTGGGTAAAACCGAGGATGCCATTGAGCGGGGTGCGGATCTCATGGCTCATGTTGGCCAGGAACTCCGACTTGATGCGGCTGGCCTCCAGGGCCTCCTTGCGCGCCAGGTCCAGCTCGATGTTCTGGATTTCGATGGTTTCCAGGTTCTGGCGCACGTCTTCGGTGGCCTGGTCGATGCTGTGCTGCAGTTCTTCCTGGGCATTTTGCAGGGTTTCGGCCATGCGGTTGATGCCCGAGGCCAGTTGGTCGAGTTCCTGGCTGCCCAGCGGTGGCAGGCGGGTTTCCAGGTTGCCGTCCTTTAACTGTGCAACGGCTTGCTTGATCTGGCCGATGGGCGAATTGATGGTGCGGCTGATCCGCAGCGCCAGGGCGGCCGTGCAGATCAAGCCGATGGCAATCAACAGCAGGCTGGCGAACAGGCTGCGATAGCCGCGCAGCAGCATGCCGTTGTGGGACAGTTCTACTTCGACCCAGCCCAGCAAACGGTCGGCTTCGTCGGGAATCAAGTCGCCCGCCAGGTTTCGATGGCGGCCAAATACTGGCAGCAGGTAGCGCGTGGCGTCGTTGCCGGTGCGCTGCAACAGGTGCGAGCTGTTGCCGACGGGCGGCTGGTTGAGCATGGTCGGGCCCGCGTGGGCCAGGGGCGAGCGGTCGGGGCTGAGGAACGATACGGCGCGTACGTCCGGCTGTTCCAGGGATTGGGTGGCGATGCGCTCCAGCAGGTCGGTGTTGCGGGCACTCAGGGCCGGTGCCACCAGCGGCGCCAACTGTTCGGCGATCATTTCACCGCGCTGCAGCAACTGGGTCTGCAACTCCGAGAGCTGCATCCAGGTGAAATAGCCGCCCAACAACAGGGCCATCAGGCTGGTCGGTAATAAGGTCAGCAACAGTACGCGGCCTTTTATCCCCATTCTTCTAAGCACGCCACTCTCCTGCTACCACAGTGTTTTCGATTATCCGCGCAGGCATCCGGCCCGCACCACCTGCGCAGTGTAGCCATTTGCGCGGGCTGGAATCTCGCAAATTATTGACGGGTGGCAATCTTCGGGCCATTCGGTGCCCGGTGGCGATTGCCTGTGACGGTTTAATCTTGAATAATCGGCCATTGAGAATGAATTGCAGACGCTAATGAATCCCGCAGCAGTTGGCCTACCCAGTATCCTGACCATCGAAGATGACCCTGTGCTGGGCGCCTATGTCCACGAGCACCTGGGGCGCTGTGGCTTTCAGGTGACCTGGTGCCAGAATGGCCAGCAAGGCCTGCAGATGGCCCGCGACCAGGCGTTTGATGTGGTGTTGATGGATATCCTGCTGCCGGGGCTCGATGGGTTGTCGATCCTCACCCACCTGCGCCAGAGCCACGCGATCCCGGTGATCCTGATGTCGGCCCTGGGTGCCGAGGCGGATCGCATCAGCGGTTTTCGCCTGGGGGCGGATGACTACCTGCCCAAGCCGTTCAGCATGATCGAGCTGCGGGTGCGCATCGAGGCCATCCTGCGTCGCGTGGCGCTGGATCGTCGCCCGTTGCCGACACCCTTGGCGCCGCGAGATGACGCACGCTCCCTGCGTTTTGACGACGAGCTGTGCGACATTTTCTATCAGGAGCACTGGGCCGGTTTGACCCGCAGCGAGTACCGCCTGCTGGAAACCCTGCACCGCAGTGCGGACGAGGTGCTCAGCAAAGCCTTCCTTTATCAGCATGTGTTGCAACGCGGTTATGCCCCCCATGACCGCAGCCTCGACATGCACATCAGCCAGATCCGCCGCAAGCTCAAGGCCATCGGCTACAGCGAGCGCGAGGTGCGCACGGTGTGGGGCAAGGGCTATGTGCTGAGCGGTCACGATGAAGGGCTTTGAACGCGCGCTGAAACAGCTGCCCGGCAAGCACTCGTTATTCTGGAAGCTGGCCTGCCTGTTGATTGCCTTCTGCTTGCTGATGATCTGGCTCAGTTGGTCTTGGGGCCGCTACATGGAAGAGCAGAACGCCTACCTGGCCGACGAGTCGCGCGAGATCCTCAAGGGCTATGCCGCCGGCGCCGAACTGGCGTGGAACACCCAAGGCAATGCCGGTGTGGATGCCTGGCTGCACGTCATGGCCCAGCGTGAATCGACCTGGATCGGCGTGATTGGCAACGACCTACAATCCCTCAGCAGTGCGCCCTTGAGTGACAAGGAAAGCCAGCGGCTGACCTTCCTGCGGGGGCTGGAGTGGCCGGTGAGCCGGCACGTCAAAGGCCTGCCGTGGGTGAAAATCCCGTTCCCGATGGACCCCGGAGCCGGCTCTTTGGTCATCGAATTGCCCAAGCGTTTTATGCCAGGGCGCTACCAATTGTTCTGGCGAGTGGTCACCAATGGCGTGATCCCGGGCCTGTTTACCTTGTTGCTGTGCATTGGCCTTTACCGGCTGCTGATCATGCCCCTCAATCAGTTGCGCGAGCAGGCTAACGCCTGGCGTGCCGATCAACTCAATACCCGGATGTCCCGCGAGGCCATCAGCCGCCAGGATGAACTGGGCGAGCTGGGTCGGGCGTTTGACCATATGTCCGAGCGCTTGCAGGGCACCGTGGTGCTGCAACAACAGTTGCTGCGCGACATGTCCCATGAATTGCGCACCCCCTTGAGTCGCCTGAGGGTGGCCTGTGACAGTGAGCAGGACCTGACGCAGCTGCGCGAGCGGCTGGGGCGTGAGGTGGACGCGATGCAGCGCCTGGTGGAAGACAGCCTGCAACTGGCGTGGCTGGACAGTGACAGGGCGCCGCTGCCTAACGAGGATATTCAGTTGCAGGCGTTGTGGGACATGTTGCGCGAAAACGCCTGTTACGAGAGTGACTGGCCGGCGTCGCGCATGCCTTGCCTGTTGCCGGCCGATTGCTGGGTGCGCGGCAACCTGAATGCACTGGCCCAGGCCCTGGAAAACGTGTTGCGCAATGCCATCCGCCATTCTCCCGCCCACGGTCTGGTGAAACTGGACGGGTGCCGTGAGGGTGACTACTGGCACCTGTGGCTGGAGGATCAGGGCGGGGGTATCGCAGAGCAGGACCTGGAGCGAATTTTTGCGCCCTTTACCCGCCTGGAAGGTTCACGGCCTGGCGACGGTGGGTTCGGCCTGGGCTTGAGCATCGCGCGCAACGCCGTGCAGCGCCAGGATGGTCGCTTGTGGGCGGAAAATACCGGGAAGGGCCTGCGGGTACACCTGCGCTTGCTGGCTCGTTGAGGTTTCAGGCGCGACGCTGTTTGCGCTTTTTCCACTGGTGGGCAACCCACCAGCGCCAATAGATCATGGTCAGGCAATAGGCCAACGCTCCCAGCACCAACCCCAGTACCACGGAACCCAGCAGGAAAGGCTGCCAGAGGGTGCTCAGTTGGCTGCTGATCCACTCCCAGGTGAGGTTGTCGGGCAGGCTGCGTGGCGGCACATTCATCAGCCAGGCGCCGGTGAGGTAGGTGCAGATAAACACCAACGGCATGGTGATCGGGTTGGTCAGCCAGACCAGGCTGACGGCAATCGGCATGTTGGCGCGTACGACAATCGACAGCACGGCCGCCAGCAGCATCTGCAAGGGAATCGGGATGAACGCCGCGAACAGGCCCACGGCCATGGCCCGGGCCACGGAGTGTCGATTCAGGTGCCAGAGGTTGGGGTCATGCAGCAACGTGCCGAGAAACTGTAATGACTTGTGTTCCCTGATACTGCTGGGATCGGGCATGTACCGTTTGAATAAGCGCCGGGGCATAAGGGGTCCAGGTCAGTTCGAGGGGCAAGTATGCCCGCATTCTATAAACAGAAAATTCAGACTTTGTGACAAAACATCATAGGTCGCCCTGAGGGCCCGGCTAAGACTGATTGGAACTTTTGAAAAGGAAGCTCCATGAGAACCGGGATGTTCGCCCTCGCGCTTGGCTTGCTGGCCTTGCGATTTCTACCGGCACTGCCCCCGACTGCAGGCTTGCTGGCCATGCCCGTGCTGGCCTTGATGCTGCTGCCGTTTCGCACCTACCCGCTGGCATTCTTCCTGTTGGGGTTGAGCTGGGCGTGCATCAGCGCGCAGTGGGCATTGGATGGTCGTCTCAAGCCCGCGCTGGACGGGCAGACACGTTGGGTGGAGGGGCGTGTGGTCGGGTTGCCGCAACAGACGGCCACCGGGGTGCGTTTCGAACTGGCCGACAATCGGTCGCGCAACGCTCGATTGCCCAAGCGTATCCGGGTGTCCTGGCATGGTGGCCCGCCGGTTAAAAGCGGCGAGCGGTGGCGCTTGGCAATTAAGCTCAAGCGGCCCACGGGATTGCTCAACTTTCACGGTTTTGATTACGAGGCCTGGCTGCTGGCCCAGCGCATCGGTGCCACCGGCTCGGTCAAGGACGGCGAACGCCTGGCGCCAGCGCGTAATGCCTGGCGCGATTCGCTGCGTCAACGACTGATGGCGGTGGACGCCCAAGGTCGTGAAGCGGGCCTGGCGGCGCTGGTGCTGGGGGACGGTTCCGGGCTCAAGGCCGAAGACTGGCGGGTACTGCAAGACACCGGCACGGTGCATCTGCTGGTGATTTCCGGTCAGCATATCGGCTTGTTGGCGGGTTTGATCTATGGCCTGGTCGCCGGCCTGGCGCGTTATGGCGCCTGGCCGCGAACAGTGCCGTGGCTGCCTTGGGCCTGTGGCCTGGCGTTTGCCGCGGCGCTGGGTTATGGCTTGCTGGCGGGGTTTGGCGTGCCGGTACAGCGGGCGTGCGTAATGGTGGGCCTGGTCTTGCTGTGGCGTTTGCGCTTCCGGCATCTGGGGATCTGGTGGCCGCTGTTGCTGGCATTCGACAGCGTGCTGCTGCTTGAACCGCTGGCGAGCTTGCAGCCGGGGTTCTGGTTGTCGTTTGCGGCGGTTGCGGTGTTGGCCCTGAGCTTCGGCGGGCGTTTGGGGCGTTGGAGTGTCTGGCAACTGTGGACCCGCCCGCAATGGTTGATTGCCATCGGTCTGTTTCCCTTGCTGCTGGTGCTTGGGCTGCCCATCAGCCTCAGTGCCCCCGTGGCCAATTTATTCGCCGTGCCGTGGATCAGCCTGGTGGTGTTGCCGTTGGCGCTTCTGGGAACGGCCTTGTTGGCCGTGCCGTGGGCGGGGGAAGGGCTACTTTGGTTGGCAGGCGGGGCGTTGGATGGGCTGTTTCGCGGGTTGGCCTTGCCCGCCGGGCACGTGCCGGCCTGGGTGCCGCCCGAAGTGCCTTTGGGCTATTGGCTGGTAAGCGTGGCAGGTGCTGTGTTGCTGTTGTTGCCCAAGGGTGTTCCGTTTCGGCTGCTCGGGTGGCCGATGCTGATGCTGGCAGTATTTCCACCGAGAACACTGGTCCCCCACGGTCAAGTGGACGTGGTGCAACTGGATGTCGGACAGGGGCAGGCGTTGATCTTGCGCACGCGCAATCACAGCATGATTTACGACACGGGGCCCCGGGCGGGGGATTCCGATCTGGGCGCCCGTGTGGTGCTGCCTTCGCTGAAAAAATTTGGGGTAGGGCGGTTGGACCTGATGCTGATTAGCCATGCCGATGCCGATCATGCCGGGGGCGCGGCAGCGGTTGCGCGAGGGCTGCCCGTCCAGCGAGTGGTGGGCGGGGAGACCACAGGGTTACCGGCGTTTCTCCATACGCAACCCTGTATCAGCGGTGAGCAATGGACATGGGATGGGGTGTCGTTCGAGTTATGGCAGTGGCCCGACGCGATTTCTGGCAATGCCAAGTCCTGCGTATTGTTGATCGAGGCCAATGGCGAGCGTCTGTTGCTCACGGGGGATATCGATCGCGCTGCTGAGCGGGTCTTGCTTGGCTCACCCTTGGCGGCGCCTGTCGATTGGTTACAGGCGCCGCACCATGGTAGCCACAGCTCTTCCTCCTGGCCTTTCGTGCAACGGCTGGCTCCCAAGTCAGTGTTGATTTCACGGGGCCGTGGCAATGCGTTCGGCCATCCTCACGCCCAAGTCATCGAACGTTACCGGGCGCTGGGCAGCCAGCTCTATGACAGTGCGGAACAGGGCGCGGTGCGCCTGCAATTGGGCGCTTTCCAGCCACCGGTTGTTGCGCGCAGTCAACGTCGCTTCTGGCGCGAACCCTTACCCTAGTGGTGCATTGCCCAAGGCCAGGCCCCGCGACGGGCGGGCCTGCGGCCGACAAACCCAGCCAGCGAACCTATATGGTAAAGTGGCGCACTTTTTCGAGGGGACATTCACTGTGTGGGAATTGGTCAAATCCGGCGGCTGGATGATGTTGCCGATCATCTTGAGCTCCATCGCCGCACTCGGCATCGTCGCCGAACGCCTGTGGACCCTGCGCGCCAGTCGCGTCACCCCTGAGCATTTGCTGGGGCAGGTCTGGGCCTGGATCAAGAACAAGCAGCTGGACAAGGACAAACTCAAGGAACTGCGCGCCAATTCGCCCCTGGGGGAAATCCTCGCCGCGGGCCTGGCCAACTCCAAGCACGGTCGCGAGATCATGAAAGAGTGCATCGAAGAGGCCGCCGCCCGGGTCATCCATGAGCTGGAGCGCTACATCAATGCGCTCGGCACCATTGCGGCCATGGCGCCGTTGCTCGGCTTGCTGGGCACGGTGCTGGGCATGATCGACATCTTCAGTTCGTTCATGGGCTCGGGCATGACCACCAACGCGGCGGTGCTCGCCGGTGGTATCTCCAAGGCGCTGATCACGACGGCTGCGGGCCTGATGGTGGGTATCCCGTCGGTGTTCTTCCACCGCTTCCTGCAGCGACGCATCGATGAACTGGTGGTGGGCATGGAGCAAGAAGCCATCAAGCTGGTTGAAGTGGTGCAGGGCGACCGTGATGTGGACCTGGTCGAGGGCAAAGCGTGAAATTTCGCCGCAAGCAACGGGAAAACGTTGATATCAACCTCGCGTCGCTGATCGACGTGGTGTTTATCCTGCTGCTGTTCTTTGTCGTCACCACCACCTTTACCCGGCAAACCGAACTGCGGGTCGATCTGCCGGAAGCGGTGAGCGGCTCGCCGGCCGAGGACCAGGAGGTCAAGCAACTGGACATCGCGATCAGCGCCGACGGTGTGTATTCGGTCAATAACCACCTGCTGGAGAAGAATGACCTCGCCAGCCTGATGGACGCCTTGCAGAAAGAATCCGGCGGCGATACCAAGATGCCGCTGTCGATCAGTGCCGACGGCAAGACCCAGCATCAAGCAGTGATCACGGCAATGGACGCGGCCGGCAAGCTCGGCTTCAGCCATTTGCGTATGACCACCGTCGAGGCGGCGAGCCAACCCTGATGGCCATGTCCGATCGTTTGCTAAAAGCCTGGTACGAAGGTCATCCGGCGCTCACGCTGCTGCGGCCGCTGGAATCCCTCTATCGCCACGTGGTGCAGCGCAAGCGTGCGCGCTTCCTGGCGGGCGAGGGGTCGATCTACCAGTCGCCGGTGCCGGTGGTGGTGGTGGGTAATATCACCGTGGGCGGCACCGGCAAGACGCCGCTGATCCTGTGGTTGATCGAACACTGCCAGCGCAGCGGTTTGCGCGTGGGTGTGGTCAGCCGGGGTTATGGCGCCAAGCCGCCGCACTTGCCGTGGCGGGTTGAGGCCAGCCACAGCGCCGAGGTGGCGGGCGACGAGCCTTTGTTGATCGTGCAGCGCAGCGGCGTGCCGCTGATGATCGACCCCGACCGCAGCCGCGCCGTCCGTGCGCTGCTGGCCAGTGAACCCCTGGACCTGATTCTCTCCGACGATGGCCTGCAGCACTACCGCTTGGCTCGCGACCTTGAACTGGTGCTGATCGACGCCGCCCGTGGCCTGGGCAACCGCCGCTGCCTGCCGGCCGGGCCGCTGCGCGAACCGGTGGAGCGCCTGCAAAGCGTCGATGCGCTGCTCTACAACGGCGCCGGCGCCGACCGTGATGATGGTTTTGCCTTTCGCCTGGTGCCCACGGCATTGATCAATGTCAAAACCGGCGAGCGCCAGCCAGTCGATCACTTTCCGGCCGGCCAGCAGGTGCACGCGGTGGCGGGCATCGGCAACCCGCAACGTTTCTTCAATACCCTTGAAACGCTACACTGGCGGCCGATACCCCATGCGTTCGCCGACCACGCGGCGTATAGCGCCGAGGTCTTGAATTTTTCACCGTCATTGCCGCTGGTCATGACCGAAAAGGACGCGGTGAAGTGCCGCGCCTTTGCCAGGCCCGACTGGTGGTACCTTGCAGTGGATGCGCTGCCGTCGCCGGCGTTTGTCGCCTGGTTCGACACGCAGCTGATGCGCCTGCTGCCCGCCCGTCTTTTGCCTTAAACGCTTCTTTCCAGGAAACACTCATGGACACCAAACTGCTCGACATCCTCGCTTGCCCGATCTGCAAAGGCCCGCTCAAGCTCAGCGCCGATAAAACCGAGCTGATCAGCAAAGGCGCCGGCCTGGCGTACCCGATCCGTGATGGCATCCCGGTCATGCTGGAAAGCGAGGCCCGTACCCTGACCACCGATGAGCGTCTGGATAAATGACCACCGCCTTTACCGTTGTCATTCCGTCTCGCTTTGCCTCCACCCGTTTGCCGGGCAAGCCGCTGCAATTGATCGGCAGCAAGCCGATGATCCAGTTGGTGTGGGAACAGGCCTGCAAAAGCAGCGCTGAACGCGTGGTGGTGGCTACCGATGACCCGCGCATCATCGAGGCCTGCAAAAGTTTTGGTGCCGAAGCCGTGCTGACCCGCGAAGACCACAATTCCGGTACCGACCGCCTGGCCGAAGTGGCCACGCAACTGGGCCTGGCGCCGGATGCGATCGTGGTCAACGTGCAAGGCGATGAGCCGTTGATTCCGCCAAGCGTGATCGACCAGGTGGCCGCCAACCTGGCTGCCCATGGCGAAGCACGCATGGCGACCCTGGCCGAACCCATCGAAGACATCGACACCCTGTTCAACCCGAACGTGGTGAAAGTGGTCAGCGACATCAACGGCCTGGCGCTGACCTTCAGCCGCTCGACGCTGCCGTGGGCACGCGATGCGTTCGCCAGGAACCGCGACGTGCTGCCCGAAGGCGTGCCGTATCGTCGCCACATCGGTATCTACGCCTATCGCGCCGGTTTCCTGCATGACTTCGTCAGCTGGGGCCCGTGCTGGCTGGAAAACACCGAGTCTTTGGAACAACTGCGTGCCCTGTGGCATGGCGTGCGTATCCACGTGGGCGATGCACTGGAAGCGCCGCCCGCCGGTGTCGACACCCCGGAAGACCTAGAGCGCGTCCGTCGCCTGCTGGGGGCCTGATGGAAGTTTTGTTTGTCTGCCTGGGCAATATCTGCCGCTCCCCGACAGCCGAAGGCGTGCTGCGCCACAAATTGCGCGAGGCGGGTTTGGCAGGGCAGGTCGACGTGGCGTCGGCTGGCACCGGTGACTGGCACGTCGGCAACCCACCGGACCAGCGCAGCCAGCGTGCGGCGCTGGTGCGCGGTTATGACTTGTCGGCCCAGCGCGCGCAGCAGGTATCCCGCGCGGACTTTGCGCGGTATGACTTGATCCTGGCGATGGACAACAGCAACCTGCGCAACCTCAAGGCATTGCAGCCGGGGCAGGGCAAGGCCGAGCTGGATCTGTTCCTGCGTCGCTATGAAGGTGAAGTGGATGAAGTGCCAGACCCTTACTACGAAGGTGAGCAAGGGTTTGAGCGGGTCCTGGACTTGATCGAACAGGCCTGTGATTCATTGGTCATCGAATTGAAGGGGCGGTTATGACCTTGCAGGTGCGGGCGCAGGTGTCGCTCAAACCGTTCAACAGCTTTGGCATCGATGTGCGTGCGCAATTGTTCGCCGAAGCCCGCAGCGACGCCGACGTGCGTGAAGCCCTGGCCTACGCGGCTGCACAAGCGCTGCCCTTGCTGGTGATCGGTGGCGGCAGCAACCTGCTGCTGACCCAGGATATCCCGGCGTTGGTGCTGCGCATGGCCAGCGAGGGAATCCGCGTGCTGCACGACGACGGTATCCATGCGGTCGTCGAGGCAGAAGCGGGCGAGGCTTGGCATCCGTTTGTGCTGTGGACCCTGGAACATGGTTTTTGCGGCCTGGAAAACCTCAGCCTGATTCCCGGCACTGTGGGCGCTGCACCGATGCAGAACATTGGCGCCTACGGTGTGGAGATCAAGGACGTATTCGCCGGGCTGACCGCACTGGATCGCCAGACGGGTGAGCTGCGCGACTTCAGTCTGCAAGAGTGCAGGTTTGCCTATCGCGACAGCCTGTTCAAGCATGAGGTCGGGCGCTGGTTGATCCTGCGGGTGCGTTTTGCGCTGAGTCGCGCCAGCCACCTCAAGCTTGACTACGGCCCGGTGCAGCAGCGCCTGGCGGGGCAGGGGATCACCGACGCGACGCCGAGTGATGTCAGCCGTGCCATCTGCAGCATCCGCCGGGAAAAACTGCCGGACCCGGCCGAGCTGGGCAATGCGGGGAGCTTCTTCAAGAACCCGCTGGTGTCCCAGGTGCTGGCTGCCGAGCTGCAAGGCCTGTATCCCGACCTGGTGGCGTACCCACAGGCGGATGGGCAGATGAAGCTTGCGGCCGGCTGGCTGATCGACAAGGCCGGCTGGAAGGGCTTTCGCGAGGGTGATGCCGGCGTGCATAAGATGCAGGCGCTGGTGCTGGTCAACTACGGCACGGCCACCGGGCATGACATTGCCAACCTGGCCCAGCGTATCCAGCGGGATATCGCTGAGCGCTTCAAGGTCGAGCTGGAAATGGAGCCTAACCAGTACTGACCGTTCGGCCACAAAAAAGCCCCGCATCTCTCGATGCGGGGCTTTTTTTATGTCGCTAGCAATCAGTCATCACGGCCCATGATGCCGAAGATCTGCAACAGGCTGATGAACAGGTTGTAGATCGATACATACAGGCTGATGGTCGCCATGATGTAGTTACGTTCACCGCCGTGGATGATGGCGCTGGTCTGGAACAGGATGCACACGGAGGAGAACAGCACGAAACCGGCGCTGATCGCCAACTGCAGGCCGCTGATCTGGAAGAACATGCTGGCTACGACGGCCGCCAGCAACACGAAGAAACCCGCAGTGATGAAGCCACCCAGGAAGCTCATGTCCTTGCGGCTGATCAGCACGTAGGCCGACAGACCACCAAACACCAGAGCGGTCATGGCGAACGCCGAGCTGACCACTTCCGCGCCGCCGGCCATGCCGAGGTAGCGGTTGAGGATCGGGCCGAGGATGAAGCCCATGAAACCGGTCAGGGCAAACGCCGACACCAGGCCCCAGGCCGAGTCACGCAGCTTGTTGGTCAGGAAGAACAGACCATAGAAGCCGATCAACACGACAAAGATATTCGGGTAGCCAACGCGCATCTGCTGCGCCACATACGCCATCACGCCGCTGAATGCGAGGGTAAGGGCGAGCAAGCCGTACGTATTGCGCAACACGCGGCTGACTTCAAGCTGCTCAGCCTGCGCGTTACCATTCACTGCGTAATTCTGTTCGCGCATGGCGACACTCCTTCAGTTTTGAAACGTTCAGTCGCAAAGATCATAACAGACGCTCTGTAACAAGCTATGGCGAGAGTTTGACAGTGTGTTTCATTCGGGTATTATGGCGCCCGCTGAGACGGGATAGGCTACTATAATCCTGTGATGCACAAGGGAAATTGGCAGAGTGGTTGAATGCACCGGTCTTGAAAACCGGCGGACGTTAATAGCGTCTCCAGGGTTCGAATCCCTGGTTTCCCGCCAAATTAAACGATAAGGCCTCGATTAGTCGGGGCTTTTTCGTATCTGGGGTTTGAGAAGGTTTCTGCTGCTTTTGGCAGGGGTTCCGAAACTTTCGGGTAGGAGTTCCGAAACTTTGTCTATTTGGAGGGTTTCGCGGTTGCCCCAATCCTCCTGTAAACCCTCTTTGTGATCTCCTGTTTGCTGTGTCCCAGCAGCAGGCTTGCATCGCCGATATCGATGATTTCCGAGGCGGCCTTCGGCCGGATGTCGCGGAACTGAAACCCTCCAATTTTGGCCGCTAGCAGCGGGTCGCCTTGTTCGATGGCGTTCTGCTGAGCTTTTTCACGCGCCTTGTCCCAGCGCAAGCGCAACATCCCCTTCGTCATCCGCTTTCCATGCTTGTTGATCAACAGGTATTTGGACGGGTGCCCGGCATTTCTTTCGCCAATTTCCCTGACTAGCCTCCCCAAGCTGTTCTCCCCTGCATCCGTACGCATCAGGATTCTGAGCTTCTGCCCGGTCTTGCCCTGCGTTACCAGGAAGTAATCACCTTCGGTATCGTCGCTGCGCATGATCAACACGTCAGCAGGCCGCTGCCCGGTCAAATAGCCCAGGTCCATGGCTTCCTTCAGTTCTTGTTCGGCAACGGCGTAGACGGCATTCCAGACAGCCGCATTGGCGTAATAGTCGCGCGGCGCCTCCTTGTTCTTCCTTATGCCCTGGCATGGGTTCTCCCGCTCGGTCAGGCCCCATTCCCTGGCCATGTTGAAAACGTGGGAGAGAAGGGCGATCTCACGGTTGGCACGAACCTTTGCTGAGCGGGCATCACGGTAGCCGGCAATGTTGAAAGGCGTAATTGAATCGATGGGTGCCTCATCAAAGGTTGGACGAAGCTGTTTCAGTTCGGACATGTTGTCCTTCTGTGTCCGCTCCCCCTTTTTTGGGATGACGTCACGCACATACCGGTCGAAGATCCCCTTCATCAATGTCAGGTCCGCCGGTTTGTCTTTGGCCTCCAGTTCTGCCCATTTCAATCGAGCTTTGCTCAGGTCCGTACCCAGCGGGATCTCTTTACCGGCAGAGTCCCGATAGTAGTAGCCGATCCAGACCTTCCCGTTTTTCCTTGGGCGCTTGCGCCGCACCATTCCAGGCGGCAAGTCCCTATTTTCCGTGTTCCGGGGGCGCATATCAGTTCACTCTGGAGAAGTCGGGCGTCCAAGCCGGACGGGCCGGCGGCGGCGGGTTTGGATCTGCGATCGCGGCATTGACCATGCCGAGCTTCATGCGGGCGAACATCCGGCCCACCAGCGGCCGGCCGCCACGGCTCTCGATGTATACCCAGTTTCTGTCTTTCAACCATTTGCGCTGATGAGCGCGCTGCTTGTAGCCGGTAATCTCGGCGAGCTCTTCGTCCGAGAGGATCTCTGTGTGCATAACTACCTCCCGCCGTCCGTACTGTGCGGCGCTTTTTTGATGATCTGCATTTGGTGTCCTTGCCGCACGGGGCAGCAGAAGTTCGCCCGCCGCTCAGCGGCAGGCATGTTGGGGATTGGGGTTAGGGGTAGTTCTTGCTGATGCGCTGTGCGATATCTTCGAGTTCCCCGGCTATTTCAAACATTTGGTTGTTGTCGCGACCGGAAACAACGGGGGATCGGTGCACGTTTCGGCCGCTCAAGATTTTGGCGGCCATCAGGATCAGCCAGGCCTCTACCTTGCGGCGGAAGAAACGCTTCATGGCCTGGGCCCCTCGTAGATAAACACGAAGGCGAACCAGAGGGTGGCGATCATGGCTTGGCCTCCGCTCGAGATTTTTGCAGCTGCTGGATTCGGTAGTCTTCGGCGGTGCGCGAGCAGCTGCCGCCCTGGCAGCCGTGCTCATGACAATCTGTCTTGTTGCAGATGGCGCGCATGCCGGTTCCGCCGCAGGAACTGCAGCTGTCGCCGGTATGAGTCGGACACCGATACACTTCGCCCGGCGCACCAAATTTCTGCTTGCGAATAGGCAGCATGCCGGTCTCGGCGTCTGGTGCGTGTTGCGGGGTGGCGATCATGGCGTCACCCGTTCAGCCACGACTTCATCAATGAGAGATTGCGGGAGCCGTGCGGCGAACTTGCCCTCCGTCCACGAAAGGGGCTCGGACTGGCGGATCATTTCGTTCAGCAGCTCGAATGCAGCGACAAGTTGCTGGTCACGGATCTCGCCGTCCTCTGGTAGATCGTCACTGAATACGTCCGACGGATCGATCTCGCGGGGCATGTTTGGCTCGCAGATGCAGAGCTGTAGGTCGGCCAGGTCGATATCGCTGTCGACGAGGAAGTCACGCAGGCTGTCTTCGTCAAAGAAATACTGGTCACCATCGAATATAACCAACGGTTCGCCGGACCAATCCTTGACGGGCATCGCTGCGAACTTCGCTTGGAGGCTTTCCTGGTGACACTGCTGGCAGTAGCTCCGAATCTCGTGGATCGGATGATCCGGATTCTTCTCGCATTGGCGATGGGTGGCGCCACACCAGCGCGCCATATGCTCATCTTTGCCCCAGAAGCGGCCATCAGCGCCTACCCAGCCTGTGACGGTTTGGATGCTGGCAGCTTGTGGGGATTCGTACATCACGACTTTTTCTTCAGGCATGACTTCGTCCTTGCCGCTATAGCGGCTGACTTTGAAGGGGGGAGAGGTTTATTTAAAATCGGCCTAGACGAGACCGTGGGATGTGCTAGAAATGACATGTCACGCATGCATTTCAGATATTCGTTGTTGGGGTGCTGCGCGGCAGACGCTCTATTACTCCGTTGGAGCGGGCTCTTCTGCTGTGGGCATTGATCGGTAGGCTGTCGCATTTAGCCGCGAGTTAAACAACTCCCTTCCTCTGGGCTACTAACTCAACGCCTTGGCCTGCCGGTCACCTCTTCTGATTCAGCCCGCAGCCTCCCTCGTTACCAAGTCATCTGCATTCACAACCGTCATGCCGAGGCGTTCGGCGATCAGGACTTCCAGACGGGCACCCTTTGAATGCTCCCAGCCGGGCAGGGTGGCCACGGTGTTGCACTCCATCAGGGCCACGATGTCGCGGCGCATGCAGTCGTTCCAGGTGCCGCCATCGGGGTTGATCTCGGCGGGGTTGGTGACGGTGTGGCCGTCGGCGCGCAGGTTGGTGGTCATGGCGTGGAAGGCGGCGAAGTTGAGGTCGGGCAGGCCGGTCATGGGGCCGCTCAGGTAAATCCGTTTCACGGGGAGTCCTTGCCGGGCCATGCCCGGGCGGTGGCGGTAAAGGGGGGGACTGATGATATGATCGCTCAATGGATTGGGAGTCGATCGATGGGATACAAAGCAGCATTTTACGGTGCGGTAGGGCTTTTGATTGTCGCGGTAGCTGTTGCCTGGAATTTAGAAGTTTGGAGTAGCAAGCCGTTTTGGGATGAGGCGAATAAGTACGGACTGTTTTTTACGATTTTTGGTACTTTGTTTACAGTGGTGACTTTTTTTTACGTCGGAATGTTTGGTGAAAAACTAAAGCGGCGACATAGAATTCCAGAAACTCATAAAGACTTGCAGCAACTCCTGCTTGAAATTCGGCAATCTCTGAAGGACTGGAAGGGACGCGAGAATGACATCATTGACTTGCTATATCAGGTGCAAGGCCATTTAGAAAATGTAAGCCAGAAACTAGATGGAGTCGAAAAAAGCTCGGCCAAACAGTTGGTTTCGTCCATTGCCAGGGAAGGTGTTTTTTATATTGGTAGGCGAAAATTGACTGAAGAGGTTAGTTGGGATATCCAGCGAAAGCTTCAGAGGTTTGTCACTCAGCTTGGCGCTAAACATCAGGATAACGAGGTGGAAAGACTATGAATGACTCCAGATTTTCGAATATGGTTGCGAGGCTGATCGAAGAAACCGCCCGCGGGCGTATGACTTGGCGATTGTGCGATGCACCAAGAAATATTTTTATCGGCACAGAAGATGTGATCGGCTTGTATTTTGAAGGCGTATTTAAGGGCACTAAATTTTCAATCTATGAGCTGCGGTATAAGCATTTTACAGATGAGGAGATTTATTATTGGAGCTCCACAAATGTGTTGGCTGTAGTAGATAATGATGACAGGGTTCTATGGACGCAGAATAACTATCGAGAAATTAACGAACTCTATGATGATGTTCGTAGAAAGGCTAGCGGTGTAGATAGGCTTCTGGATTATTTTAGATAGGTTATTAGCTTAATCACCGCAGAAACATTCAATGTCCTCGGAGAGATAATCAAAATCGAAGTCGGTCTGCCGAGATCGCTGCTCGGCAGACCAGCCAAGAGTCTTGTAATCGGCGCGATCTTGACGGAATACCTGGCCAAAGCGTTCTTCGGTGCCCGACCACCAGATCACCCGGGAGGGGTCTTCGATGATGGTCTTGATCAGCTTCCCTTCGTTTTTCTTCCAGCACAGGTCGCAGTTGCCGAAGTCTGAATTCATGCCCAGATCGAAAGGCTGGGCATTCCAGAACTCTGATACGTCCTCCTTCGTGACGCCGGCGGTGTAAGAGGGGCAAAGGTTGTCCCAGCGGGTGCCGCCGCGTTCGTTGGCGGCCATCATGCGGTGATAGCGCTTAGGCTCGTCGTAGCGGATGCCGACAACGCAATCCCATTCGTCATAGCCCAGGGCGCGCATGTGCTTCTCGCCGATTTTCACCTTTAAATAAGCGGTGCACATGTTGTTCGAGAAGTTCGGCAACACCGGCGGTAGGTTCTTCACATCTTTCCGGTATGCCGCGTAATACTCGAGCATCGTCGTGAATGGCTCGCCGTTGCGGCTGGCGGTCTCAAAGTCCACCAGCTTGTACCAAGGCGCGTCATCCGGCTGACCGTACACACGGCACCACTCCATCCACACTATGCTCACGTCCCAGCGCTTGGCAATCCGGTCGATGAACACCAGTGTTTCCTCGCGTTCCTTGCCAGTGTTCTGGAAGAACAGGTGCACATCAGACGGCAAGGTTCCGCCGTGGGCCTCGAGGATTTTGTAGACCATGTGCCCGCTGGTGCGGCCACCACTGATTCCGATCTGGGCCGGGCCAGTGATCAGGTAAGGATTCATAATTGCTCCAGACAGCCGAAAACCTAGCCGGCTGGCGTGATTCGTTGATATGGGGTATTACGGGTGACCGGCATGGAGCCGGATCAAGGAGGAAATCTATGGTTAAGGTTGTTGAAGTTGTGCTCGAGCTTGAGGCTACGGACTTTATGAATGGAGCCAAAGCAACGCGCGGGAGAGTAGTTCGGGAGCATGGCAGCGCAAAACTGACGTGCCAGGTTGAAGACCGGATTAAGGGTTTGAAAGAGCCGGTCGGAGATTTTTCGCATGTTGATGAGGCAAGAGCGGCATTGCTCAAGTATTGGGATGCGTGCGATGCGGAACTCGGAGCTGGGTCTAGCTGGCAGAACAAGTAATCGATATCCGAAATTACTGGCTATAGTTTAAGGAACGTTGCTCGCCCCGCAGTTCCGGCAGTCTTCCCGATAGCGCTGCGCGTCGCTGATGAACCGGCCGCAGCCATCGCAATTGAATATCATCATTTTGGGCTTGTTCGGCTTGGCGTGCTTGATGCCGGTGCCACGCAGGGCGTCTTTGATATTCACGTCGTCGCGCTCAACAAGGTGCCGGGAGTGGGCGTCGATGTAGGGCTTGGGCCAGAGCACCGCGCCTGACTGACCTAGCCCGATCCAGTCCACGGTGTGAGCTCTCGGCACCACCACAGCCTTGGAAAGGTCGCTTGTGAACACGCCATCTTCGCCAAGCCAAATCAAGTTGTTTCCGTTCCAGCACTGCGGCTTTTGGATGTAGAACTCGGCTGCGTATGGGTGCTGGTCCAGCGCTTCGCTCAACGTCACCTGCTGGCAGTCAACACCGATGCGCGCCCGAGGATCGACGTAGGCCTTGGGCCACGGAATGTCAGTGTCGCGGTGATCGCAAGCGCCATCCCGTGTGAACACCTGAGCCTTCGCCAGATCGGTGACATATCCAGATCCGCCAAAACCCCAGAACGACAACCCGTCGCCGACGTAGGCGTGACTGCGGCTGTCTTGTAGATAGAACTGGTCTTCCATGGATTATCTCCAGTCAGGCGTTACTCTCCGTTACGGAATGCAACAAAGGTGTAGTGGCAATTTGGCTTTAGGCTCGGTATTACTGGCGGTTTATAAATTTCATTTGAGGGACATGGATGAGTATTCACGTACTCGAGGCAGAGCTCACGGAGCTTGATCTGACCTGCTTTCACGAGATTCGATTTATCAGTTACCCGGAAGACTCCGTCGGCATCCTCACTCTTTCTTGGCCTGCTCCAGGCAAGCTTGAAAGAGAGCTGCTGAGGGTGCTGGTCGACAAGCCCAATGATGCCGAAACCCTGGCTCGTGTCGCGGGCATAATTGTGTCACTCAGGAAATAACATTCTGAGTTTGGAATTGGTTTTCGATAGTCACCGGCATGGAGCCGGATCAAGGAGAGATGATGTCTTTCGGCTATGCAGCAGAGAAGTTTGCCTCTGCCCGTTCAGTGTTGATGCTTCCTCACCCCCAAGGTGAGGATCAGTCAATCGCTACAGCTTTTTCCGAATGTCGTAAGGGCTTGGAGCGATTCGACAGAACACTTTTTGACGATAGTTCGAGCATATGGATCAAACAGCTGGATCAGTTGATGAAGACAGAGGGGATTGAGGATCCAGACAGAGAAGGGTTGTTCCTGATCAAAGCCCGCCAACTTTCCATCGATGATCAGCTCCAGTTTTCCACGGTGGTGGATGAACTGCAATGTTGGTTTAGTCGCCGGAAAGACTGAGCTTATCGTGCATTCGTCCAGTGTAAAAAATGGACGAATGCAGTTCAGGCACGCCGGACTTTGAAGTGGAGCATCGCCTTGATGCTGTGGCAGTAATCTTGAAGTGTCTCATAGGCCTTATACTTGGCCTGGCTTCGGGTTGCCGCCCACACCCGGACCAAATCTTCCCGAGCTTCCTTGTCCCAGTTCAAATCATCCCAATCATGTCTAAACGGCAGGACCAACCACTCTTTGAGTGGTAGCGTCTCGGCCATTTCGCCGTACTGCATTTCGTGGGTAGGGTGGTAGTTGCTGATCCGCTTCTTCGGGTCTTCGTCCAACACCACGCCAATGTAGTGGCCGCGATCCGCCAGGATGATACCGGGCTTGCCGTAGGCGATGACGCGGCGGCCTACTTCGGCGGGCACCTGATAGTGCTGCCGGACGTATGCGCAGTTGTGGCTCATGGATTATCTCCAGTCAGGCGCCGCCCTCCGTTATCGGATGCGGCTGTGTGAAATTTGATGAAGTGGCGTAGTGATGGCTCTATCATTCGCCATCACTCATGCATGGAGCGCAATAAATGCGGATTTTGCTGATTTCAACGATTGCATTGCTCATGGCGGGCTGCTCTGGCCCAGGTGTCGTTCCAATGGGACGCGACACTTACATGATTGCAAGGGAGGGTAGCTTTACTACCTTTAGCGGCGGCGCCGTTAAGGCTGATCTATATCGGGAGGCGAATGCTTTTTGCGAGAGCAAGAGCAAGCAGCTGATGCCGCTTAAAGATTCATCCGTGGACAAAGGCTATGGTCGTCATGCCAATGCCGAGGTCCAGTTCCGTTGCCTTGATGCAAGCGATCCAGAGTTGCGCCGCCCGATAATGGAGAGCGAGCCCAATATGAAGATAAAAATCGAGTAACGGATCCTCCGTGACCGGTGGTGGCAATTTGGTTTTGGTTGGGGTATTACGGGTGACCGGCATGGAGTCGGTTTAAGGAGTGAAATATGGCTTGGGTTGTAAAAATGACCGATTCTGACGGCAATGTATTTTGGGGGTCGTCACCCGATCATGAAGGTCTCCGTTACGCTGCGTACAAACCGGAATATGCAGAGCAGTTCGAGAGCAAGGAAGCAGCGGAGGCGGTGTTCTATTGGTTTCACCAAATTCGCGACCTTCAGAAGTACAATTTGGTAGCGGTTCAGTTCTGATAGTGGCGACCTGGGTGGACGTACTCATCACCCGGATCAGTCCCTAGCTCGACCATGCTCTTCTCATAAAATGCTCGCGACACCTTTTCGCTTGGCTCATAAGGTGTCGTGACACACTTGAGCATCAGCCTCGCCGTCTCGAAGTCGGCGGCGATCACGTTGCGCAGCAAGTTCTGGAACACCTCCTGCTGATTGTTGAAGCCGTGCTGCTTCATCAGGCGCTTAAGGTCGGCCTTGAACACGCCGGCAACCTCAACCGTAAATTTCTCGACGGCCAATGCAGCGTTCCTCGCGGCTTCCTTCTCGCGCTTGCGGCGCTGCTTCTTGGCTTCCGCCGTCAGCTCTTCCTCGGCCATGGCCTACCTCTTCCATTCCACTTGCTGGCAGTGCCAGCCATGTCGGCCGGCGCCGCGCGGCAGTGATCTTTCTGATGCACCTCATCGGGTTACGCTGATCACTGGGACCATCCCTCGATGTTGATGTTCTTGCCGTCGGCGCGAGCCTCAAGTACCTGGGCGCGGATGACCGCAGCTTTCCAGGTGAAGCTCATGCCCATGACCTTGCCGGTGGAGCGTTCGACGACGTGGTAAACGCCGGCGCCCTTGTTGACTACCTGGAAGCGAACTTCTTGCGCGGGCTGCTCCTTGCCGATCATGGCGTACATCGCGCCGGTGGCGATGGTTGCGCGGACACGGAGTGCCGCGAGTCCTTCTATGCGTTCTTGCATTGATGGGGGCATGTATTTTCCCTTATGGCTTGAGTTAGGCGAGCAGTACCGGTTGTTCCGCGCGGCGCACCATCCTGACTTGCGCTGTACGACGTTCCGGCACGCGACGGTCACGTCGCATCGACTCGTCACCGATCATTGCGTGCATGGCGATCAGTGCTGCCAAGACGAAGCACATCGGCGAGATGATCTGGCGACGCATTGCCTCGGCGATCATCGCTGTCTGGCGGGTCACGCCGAGCTTGAACATGGCGCAGGACAGGCGCTTGGCCACGGTGCAGGCTGCAACGTCGAATTGTCTGGCGATCTGCTTGGCCGTCATGCCTTGGGCAGCGGCCAGTAGGTACTGAAGTTCTTTGGGCGCAAGGCCTCTACCGAGGTGACCCTTCCATGCGCCGTTGATGATCTCATTCATCTTTGTGACTCCCGGTTGTTTTCCGAAAGCGCCCGATACAGGCGCTGACGTGAAATCTTCTGGTGTTGCTTGCCGGCTTCCCGCTACTGGCGTCGGTCGCCGGCTCCATTAAGTTGTTTGTCCAGCCGCGGGCCTTTCGGCTTTTGCTCCCGCTGGATAACTGTTCTTGGCGTTTTACGCTGCACGCCCGGGTCAGTTGCCAACCCTCTGAACCGTTGAGGCCGGTTCATCGCTGCCTTCCATCTGGCCGGTTGTTATCCGGCGACGTGGCAAAATTACAACTGTAAATTGTAGTATGCAAGTGATAGTTGTAATTATTTTTGCGGCAGGATGCGTGCTTGTAATTACAGCACGCATGAAAAAGCCCGCTCAATGGCGGGCTCTAGGCTTTTCGAGTAACGCTACACAACAGTTAGCGGGAGTACATTGCCCACCAGAACACATGGCCTAGGATGCTCAGCTGCTGCTCCTGGATCTGCTGAAATGAGTACTCCTCATCAGGATGCTCATCGCGGTTGAAGCTGCGCAGGCGAATGCCCGTCGGTAACCGAAATAGCTGCTTAATCCTGAGTTGGCCGTTGTGGTTAATGGCGTACATCTCTCCGTCAACCACGTCCTTCAGCGTATTTTTTCCAACATTGACACCCACTGTTGCGCCGTCTCGCAGCACCGGGACCATGCTGTTCCCGCTTACGACCACGCACTTTGCATTACTGAATTGCACGCCGTTGTGCCGCAGGTCCTTCTTGAAGAACCGCAGCCGCGAGCTGTCGCTTTCCTCGATCGCAAATCTACCTGAGCCGGCCGCGAGCTCAACCTCATGAAGAAAGGGAACGTAGACCTCATCGTCATCAAGAGGTGTGCTTTCGTCCCAAGGTTCGATTGCCTGCAGAGAAGTGTCAGCAGTAACGCTGTGCGACTCGGCTGGCCCAGATTCGCCCATCAAGTAGGCCACTGAGACACCGAGTACTTCGCTCAGATTTTTGATGCGTGGGTTTCGCGGAGCTGTGCGTCCCGACTCCCAAGCCTGGACCGACTGAGGGCTAACGCCAAGCTTGCGGGCTAACTCAGATTGATTGAGTCCCTGCGCTTCTCGTGCTGCGGCTATGCGGGAGGAGGTAGTAGTCATGAAAGTGAGAATACAACCAGCACTTGTAGCGAGCATTGCAATTCTCACTTGTAGATATATTTTAAAAACTGTAACTTTGAGTTGTAATTGAAGCTTTAACGAGGATTCTATGGAACCTAATGCAGCAGAGCGTGCAGCCAAGGCAGCAGGCAGCCAGTCGGCCCTTGCTCGCGTTCTTGGCTGCACGCCACAGAACGTACAGCGCTGGTGCGCCTCCGGGCGAGTGCCAGCGGAGCGCGTGATTTCGGTCGAGCAGGCAACTGGCATCTCGCGCCATGAGCTTAGACCAGACCTTTATCCAGAGGCTGCGTAGCCGTTCGTTGGGATGATTTTGTACCTGAAGAGCGGTGCCCGGTAGTGAACTGGCTTAGCTGTTGATTCATCCAGTAGCCAAATCGCACGCACAAAAAAACCGCCTGGCAGGGCGGTTCTTTCAACAACTTGTAAAACACTGTGGGGCCATTATGAGCACGATACCTATCTCTGGCAATACCCCTCATGTTGCGACACTTTCAGTCGGCTTTCAAAACGTGTCGCGACACATACGTCGTACCGCCGCACCAATACACAATATCCAAGGGAACTCGCTGTGAGCGTTCAAGCTATGTCATGGGCGCTCTCTTTGCCCGTGCAAACCCTAAAAGACTCTAGTGCTCGGCATGTGCTGCTGTGCCTGGCCAACTACGCAGGCTCAAACGGTGCAGGGGCTTTTCCGTCAGCCAAAACGCTCACCGATGACACAGGACTTTCCGAGCGCACGATACGAATCAAGCTTGATCTGTTGGAGGAGGTCGGGCTCATCGTTCGTGGCAATCAAGCTCTGGCCGCGGTTTACATTGATCGTCATGACCGCCGCCCGGTGGTGTATGACCTGATGATCAAGCGGGGTGCAGTAGCTGCACCCCGTGAAGACGCATCGGGGTGCAGCCTTGGTCAGAACGGGGTGCAGCCTACGACAGAGCGGGGTGCAGCCACTGCACCCAATACATCAATTAACCATCAATTAACCGAAAAGCAGCAGCAGCGCGAGATTTCGGAAGTTGTCGCGGGGCAGGATCGCCAGGCATTGGAACCACAAGACGACCGGCAGCGGTTCGCAATGTTCGCTGAGTTCGTACCGTCCGCCAACGCCCTCGAAGCGCAATTGAAGATCGCAGGTCTTCCGGAAGATTGCGCAACTGAAGACATGATCGCTCGCTTCAAAGGCTTCTTCGTCGCCAAAACCTCGGTCGTCGATAGCGCTGCCGGCTGGTGCTTCAAGCTAGCCGGCTGGATCAAGCGTGAGCGCGCCCTGGGGTCAACCTCCACTGAAGATGACGCGCCTTCTGGCGACTGGGCATCGAAGGGGGTGCGCCTGTGAACCGATCGAGCAAGCCCGTAATGGCAAGTCAGTTGGTTGCCCGCCGCCAATGCGATCCAACGTACCAGGGGCCAGTTCAGTCACCTGCCGTAGTTGCCGTTGATCATGCCACCCGGGCAGTGATTGACGACCTGTTCCTTCGGTTGCGCGGCGCTTGTGGTGCATGGCGTCAATCCTGGCCGACAGAGGCCGTGATGAACGCCTCAAAGCTTGAATGGCTAGGCGAGTTCATGCGATCCGGCATCACCAAAATGGAACAAATCGATCACGGTATGCGCGTTGTCAGCGCGAACAAATCGGCCTTTGTTCCGGCCCCAGGTGTTTTCGTCAGTTGGTGCTTCGCGCCGGAAGGCTTGGGTCTTCCAAGCGTTGAATCTGCATACGCTCAGGCCCTGCGCAACTGCCATCCCGCTATGCGTAGTTGCTCGAAGTGGTATCACCCGGCCGTGTATCACGCGACTGCCGCCGTGGGTTTCCACAGCCTGCCGCTTCTGCCGCGCGAGCTTGGTCTGGCCCGCTTTGAAAAACAGTACCTGAACCAGTGCCGCCGCATCTGGCAGGGCGAGAAGCTCAATGCCGTACCGGTAGCCGAGTTGCCCAAGCCTGCCCCGAAAGTGACCCCGGATGTCGGCAACAGGGCGTTGGCCGAGCTGCGTGCCCGCCGTGCGGGGGTGACCCAGTGAGCAAACTCACCAACGCCGCTCGCGATCGAGACTGCCAGGTTCGGTTTCCGGGATGTAGTTGCGACTCGTCCACCACCGTCCTCGCGCACTACCGTCTGGCCGGCACCTGCGGCATGGGCCTGAAGCCAAATGACTTTCAGGGCGCCTGGGCCTGCGCGTATTGCCACGACATCGCAGACGGACGCCTGCGTGCACCTGGCCAGCTGACCAATTACGAGATCCGTCTATTTCTTGCCGAGGGCGTCATGCGAACTCAGGCCATTTTGATCAAAGAAAGGAAGGTGATCACTTGAGCACCAAAATCCAAACCCTGACGGTGAAACTGTCGGATGCGGAGATCGCGCGAAACGCCAAGCTTGAGCATGTGCGCGACCTGCGAGATGCGAGTCATCCAGCGCTTCACTTTCGGTACTTGAAGAACCGCGCGCGCGGCTCCTGGTATTTGCTCCACAAGCGCCAATGGCACCTGATCGGCCATTTTCCCGACCTCAGCAGCAAACAGGTGGTCGCTGCGCTCCCCGCGGTGCGGTTGCGGGTGGCGGCTGACGGCGCGGCCAGCGTATCGGGCTGGGTGTCCGTGGGTGAGCTGCTCGACTGGTTCGGCGAACGCATGGCCAAGTCGCGGGCGCTCTCCGACAAGCGCCGCGCGGCTATCAAGTCTGCAATCAGCTGCCAGCTCAAGCCGCGCTTGAATGATCTGCTGCTGAGCGACCTCAACGCCCAAACCCTCGATAGGCAACTGATGTGGCCGGCGCAGGAAGAGCTGTCGCTGTCCTATGTTCAGCAGCTGTTTCGCCTCGTCACCATGGCATTCCGCCAGGCGCGCAAGCTCGATCTGATCCCCTTCAACCCGATGGCTGAGCTCAAGTTCAGCAACTTCACCACGGCCCGCATCCTGCCCAAGCCAGCACGCCTGCGCGATGTGCAGGTGCCGGACCTGGTGACGCTGCTGGCTGAGCGTTTTGACAGTGCACCAGGTGACGCCATGCTGGCCTTGCTGATGCTGTGCCACGGTACCCGGATTGGCGAAACCCGCCAGGCACGCTGGGCTGACATTGCACTGCCTGAGCGCGAGTGGTTCCTGCCGGCCGAGCACACCAAGACGAAGACCGAGCTGCGCGTGCCGCTGACCGATCAGGTGTGCGGGCTGCTGCGTCGTTACCGTGACCGCCAGGCCTCCCAAGGATACGAGGGGGCTTTCCTGTTCCCCTCACGCCGTGGCAAGCCGCTGAGCGATAACCAGGCGAGCGCTGTGTTTACTCGGTTGGGGCAGGGCGCCTGGACCAGTCACGACCTACGCAAAGTGGCTCGCACCGCGTGGACAGACCTCGGCATCGACGGTCACATCGGCGAGATGCTGCTGAACCACTCGCTGGGCAAGATCGCCTCCACCTACATCAACACCCAGGCCAAAGAGCAACGTCGCCTGGCCTTGGTGAAGTGGCACAACTGGTTAGATGCGCGTGGCTTCAAGGAGATTCACGAGCAGACAGGCATTAGATATGAAGATTCGCAAAACATCGTAGACGCCTTGAACGGCGGGGCCTGCGAGCCAGAACCACAATTTGTTAAGGGCGAGGTATTAAAACGTGCAGAAACGACAGGGGCCTGGCTTTAAGCGGGAGCGGATCGAGCTTGAATTCTGCTCTATCTGCAAGGGGAAGGCGGTGGTGGCGGGGGTGTTTTATGAGCTGGTTTGCACGGATTGCAACGGCTCAGGTTGGGTTGTTCAGGGGACAAAGTTGGTGCTTTCTGTCGACGAGTTGGTCACCCAATTGAGTTTCAAATTGCAGCAGGTACAGCGCGAAATCTTGGCATTAAAGACTCCTCAAACAGCGATAGGGCCACAGAGCCAATACGAGCAACCAAACCGCTTGGGAGCAGGCGGAACAAATTACACAGGGGATTGAGAGCATGATGATTCGTAAGCCGGCAGGCCGGCCGTTGGGCGATACCGAATACCTGCTTGAGCAATGGGGGTTATGGAGAATGGACGGAATGGGGGTGCCTGGGTACACGTCACCTACACTGGCACTCATGCGTCAGGCAGTACCTCAACCATCTTTGACCAAAGCCTACTGCATCTCAGACGATTGGGCTTTAGCAATTGATAACGCGGTAGCCAAACTCACGCAGCGCGATCAGCAAATGGGAGACATCATTTGGCTGTATTATGCCGCAAAATGGCCTATGGTCCGCGTAGGCAAACATTACGGTCTAAGTGAGGGGAAAACTCGAGAGCTGGCCAGGGCGGGCTCAGCCTGGATTGATTGTGCTGTACATATTGTGCTTCCGGCAGCATGAGCATTCTCGCGGTCCCGTATTCGCACCACAAGGATGCCTTTTAGTATATTTGGCAGAAGTTTCCTGACAAAAGTATCAGGGGTTGGTTTTTAGTTTATTAATGGATGTGGTATTTAGCTAGGGGTAGAAATATGAAGGGAATAACGGGGCTTTTAGTTTGCGCTCTTTTGAGTTTCTCGATTGTTGCGTTCTCGCAGACAAAATCGGCCTCGAGTGTGTCTGATGAAACTAGTCCGTCTGTTAGTTTGGTTGATGTTGAGAAAATGATCTCTAAAAAAGAATCTGAACTACTTCTTTTAAAAGAGCAGAATAAGCTGATTGGGGAATTTCAGACTTCACAGCAGACAACTGTCCTTTGGGCGTTGGGGGGTATTTTAAGTCTTGCCCTCGTTATGATGGGCTTAAATTATTTTACAAATTTTAAATTTTATGAGCAGGATAAAGAACGTATTAAATCGGACTTTGAAGGCCGCTTGGCATCATATCGTGCCGAGATGAACTTGCATCTGGAGGAGTCCAAGCGAGAAGTTAGCGTGATTCTAGATGAGAGTAATAAAGTCATTTTGGATAGAGTTCTGCTTCAGTTGGCTGAGGTTAGGTCGACCACTGAAAATTTGCGATCGGAGCTCATAGCTGAAATTAAATCGGTGGAAAGCACGGCCGTTAAATTCACAGATGATTTACATTCTATCGATGTGAAGCTAGCTAATGCGGAAATGGAGTTGAGGGAGGTAGAGATGGTTGTCTGGCAGTTGGATGATGTGCCGGAAAACATGTTGATTTCTCTTGGGCAAGGATTGCAGGCTGCCGCAGAAGCAGGGAATAAAGCCGGTGTCACTCGTATGTTAGGAAAGATACTTGACGTAATTGACAAAAAGTTCTTAGAGGCTGGGCAGACCATAGAAAGCGATACAGTGCAGATGTTAAACAACGATTTGGATTACGCGCGTTCGCTTAAATTCGCGGGTACTGCAAAGGTTAAAAAAGCACTTTCCCAAATCCCTATCGAAAAGGAACTGGATTCTGTAGTTTGAAAAATCACTCTTAAGTTTCGTCAAGCGCCTCGGGCATCCGGGTGCAGTGATATTTTCAAATAAACAGCTTTTCCGCGCGGAATAAGTCTGTTTTCATAGCAGCGTGTATTGCTGTGTACGCAGCGAGACGCCTTCAAAGCCGGGCCATTGAGCCGCGTTTTTTGTGCCTATTTACAAGCCCTGCCATTGAGCGGGGCTTTTTTGTTTTCGGCCCCACACCTGTCTCCTTGCCTAAAGCGGATGCCAACGACGTGGAGGCCGACCTATTTGAGGACTCAAGATGAACTCCGAGCATCAGGCTCTGGCCGATGTACCTCTGTGGTTGTTGGTTCTGCTGAGCCTCGCCGGTTTGTCTGGAGAAATGCTTCGCGCATCCGGTAGTGACTTGAGTCTTCGCCAGATCCTTCAGCGAGTAGCACTGCGCTTTCTCGCTTCTGGCCTACTGGGTATGGCCACGCTACTGCTCGCAATGGCGCTTTGGAACAACCTCTATCTCGCCGCCGGTCTGGGCATCGTAATCGCCGTGATAGGCGCAGACGTTGCCGGTGGTCTGTATACGCAGTTTTTGGCACGAAAGGTGGGTGTGAATGCCCCGGCTTCGGGCCCAAACGCAAACGGTCAGTAGGTAGGCTTATTGGAAGGAGGGGGCATGCTTAAGATCGAAACCAAGGGCGGCGACCTTCTCAAGAAGAAGCTAAGTGACCTAGAGCGGCGGCAGTTGCCATTTGCTTTGGCGTTGGCTCAGACCCGTACCGCAAAACTGGTCGAGGCGGCAGAGATTGAGGAAATGGCCAGGGTGTTTGACCGGCCTACTCGATTCACGCTCAACAGTATTTTCGTTCGTCCTGCCAAGAAGGGTGGGCATGGTGCGGTGGTGTGGGTCAAGGACTATGCATCCAAGGCCGACGCGCCCATTCGCTGGCTTCTGCCTGAGGTTGACGGCGGTGAGCGACATGCCAAGCGCAGCGAGAAACTGCTGGGTGCCCGAGGCATTCTTTCATCTGGTCGCTTTCTGATGCCGGGCGGTGGAATGACGCTGGATAGTCACGGCAACATCAGTCGTGGTGTGATGCAGAAGGTTCTGTCTGGTCTCGGCGCCCAAGGTGATAAGTACGCAAACAGCACCGATAGCCGCCGGAGTCGGGGCAACAGTAAGCGCTTCTTTGTGCTGGGTAAGGGTAGCAAGGCCGTTGGTATTGCGCAGCGCACCAGCAAGGACTCGGCGGGGTTGCAAATCATGTTGGCCTTCGCGGCTCGCCCGACCTACAAGCATCGGCTCGACTTCTACGGCGTTGCTGATCGTGTTGTGCGCGACAGCTTGCCCGAGCAGGTGCGCCAGTCCCTGGCAGAAGCGGTCCGGAAGGCGAAATGACCACGACGTCGTACGGCCATGTGCCTCAAATGAGAATAATTATCCAAAAGGTACTCCCGGATCCCACCCCCCTCAGGGGGTAATTCGAGGCCCGCGTCTTCGCTATATATGACCCATTTTCAAAGGTTGGTTGTTGTGTAGTTATGGCTAATCAATTGATCACCCGAAAACCTGAGTGGCTGAACAAGTCTCGAATGGCTGACAGTCTTGGAATTACCACGCAAGCCTTCGATAAATGGGGCGTGACGCCAATTGCCAAGATCGGCCGCGAGTCGTTTTATGACGTGCGTTCTGTGCTCGACAACCGGCTGGTTCACAAGGGCGAGAAGCAACAACCACTCGACGACGATGGCCAACCCATTGATCCGCTGATCGAGTACAAACAAGCGCAGCAGAAATTACGGTTAACCACTGAGCAAGCCGACGCCCAAGAAATGCGCAATCGGGTAAAGGCTAAGAAGCTGGTACCGGTGGATTTCTGCCTGTTCGCCTTGGGCAAGTTGAGCGCCATGCTCGGCTCAACCCTGGACACCATTCACATCAAAGTGAAACGCAAGCACCCGGATATCGAGGTGCGTCACATCGAGGCTATCCAACGTGAAATAGCCGTTACGCGGAACGAAGCGGTCAACCTGGCCGATACCTTGCCGGAGCTTCTAGATGAGTTCGTCGAAGCCCTGGATGAGGGCGCTGATTGATAGCGTCCGTAAGGGCCTGACCGGTCTCTACAAAGAGCCACCACTGACGGCAGTTGAGTGGGCGAATAAGCATTTTTACCTGTCTTCCGAGTCGTCCTATCAGGAAGGTCGGTGGACTACGGCACCGTTTCAGGTTGCCATTCTCAACGCGATGGGTAATGACCTGATCGCCGTCGTCAACGTGCTGAAGTCAGCGCGGGTTGGCTATACCAAGATGTTGGTAGCCAATAAGGGCTACAAGATCCAGCACAAGAAACGCAACGTGTTGTCGTGGTGCCCAACCGATCCCGACGGTGACACCATGATGAAACGGCACATCGAAACGATGATCCGCGACGTTCCCTTGGTGCGTGCTTTGGCGCCTTGGTACGGCGTGAAGCACCGGGACAACACCCTGGACGAAAAGCGTTTTGATAACTCGAAAATGCTTTGGTGCCTGGGTGGCAAGGCCGCACGTAACTATCGGGAGAAAAGCCCCGACGAGGTGATCTACGACGAGCTGTCGAAGTTCGATGCTGACATCGAGGGCGAAGGCTCCCCGACTATGCTGGGAGATAAGCGTCTTGAGGGGGCGACGTTTCCCAAGTCAATTCGCGGATCTACCCCTGGTGTAATCGTCGCCAGCGGCGAGGATGACGAGTCAGTTGGAGAGGGCTGCCAAATCAGCCGGGCGGCTGATGAGTCGCCGCACTTCCTGCGGTTCAACATCAAATGCCCATGCTGTGGCACAGAGCAGCATTTGAAATGGGGGGCGTTCGACAAACCCTTCGGCATGCGCTGGCGGCTCGATAGTTATGGCCAGGTAGAAAAAGCCTGGTACTTGTGTGAGTCCGGCAACGGCTGCACGTTCGAATACCACGAAATGATCCAGGCGTCGGTTGCTGGGCGCTACATCTGCGAACGGCAGGGCGTTTGGACGCGTGACGGGATGGATTGGTTTTCTGCTGACGATCAGCCAATCACCACGCCACGATCTGTCACGTTCCACATCTGGACCGTTTACTCCGAGTTCGTTACCTGGGCTTCGGTGGTCAGTGAATGGCTGAAAGTAGGCAAGGACCGAGGCAAGCTCAAGACCTTTATCAACACCACCCTTGGCGAAGCCTGGGAAGAGGACCAAGGCGAGAAACTGGAATGGGAAGTACTGGCCAAGCGGCGCAGCAACTACCTGAAGGTACCCGCTCGTGGCGTTGCATTGTTCGGCGGGATCGACACGCAGGATGACCGGTATGAGGGGCGTGTGTGGGCCTTCGGTGCAGGTGAGGAAGCATGGTTGATTCACCGTTGGGTGCTGACCGGTGACCCTGCCAGCGTCGAGTTGCGCAAGAAGGTTGGCCAAGAGATTCGCCGCCAATTTACCCGCGAAGACGGCACGCTGATGCGTGTAGATCGCTGGTGCTGGGATTCCGGGGGGCACTACTCGGACGAGGTGCGCAAAGAAAGTAAAAAACACGGCGTCACCTGGGTTATCCCGGTGTTTGGTGCTGCAACCTACGGCAAGAAGATTGCCAATTTCCCTAAGAAAAAAACCAAGGGTGACCGGGTTTACCTCACGGAAGTCGGCACGGACAACGCCAAGGAACTGATTTACAGCCGCTTGAAAATCGAACCGGACGGCGGCCGTCCGGTGCCTGAGTGTGTCCACCTGCCCCTTAACGAGCAGGTATGCGACGAAGACGAAATGAAGCAGTTGACCAGTGAGCGTAAGGAGTGGGTGATCTCTAAAGGGCGCCGCGTTCAGCGCTGGACTAATGGCCGTCGCCGGAATGAAGCCCTCGACTGTTTTGTATACGCACTGGCCGCCCTGCGGATCAGTCAAGAGCGGTTCGGTCTGGATCTGGATCAGCTCGCCATGGAAGCGCAGTTCGTGCCGTCTTCGGGCACATGGGAGGTGCCAGAGGCGCCTGACGTGGACGAGCCAGAAGAATCAGAGCCGCCGATTGAATTGGCGCGGCCTGAGCCCCCATTAACTCAAGTCGACGCCCAAGGCGACCGGCATAACGTGGAAAGTAACGGATGGCTATAAGCGCGCAGGAGATGCTGGACCAGTATCTGGAGGCAGAGGCCGCCATTCTGCTGGGTAAAACGACCGTTTTTAACGGACGTACCCACACCATGGCCGAATTGCCGCAAATCCAAGCAGGACGACGCGAATGGGAGCGCCGGGTTAACGCCCAGCGGGCCGCCGCGCAAGGCAGTCCGGGTTATTCCCTGGCTGAATTTCGGTGAACTTCCTCGACCGCTGCATTGCGGCGGTTAGCCCTGGCGCAGGGTTGCGGCGTCTGGCGGCACGCAGTGGCATCCAAGCCTTTGAGGCGGCCGAGGTCTCGCGTACACACAAGGCAAAGCGGCAAACGCGAAGCGCTGACAGTTCATTGCAGCGCGATGCGGAATCGTTGCGCGGCCAGGCTCGAAAACTGGACGAAGATCACGACCTGGTGACGGGCATTTTCGACCGGTTGGAAGAGCGGGTGGTGGGTGGTGCAGGGATCGCGGTAGAGCCGTTGCCGCTGGACCACGCGGGCAATATTCACCTGGAGTTCGCGGCGCAGATTAAAGATCTGTGGGCCGAGTGGTCCTTGCGACCGGAGACCTCGGGCGAGTTGACCCGGGCACAAATGGAGCGCCTGGTGTGCCGCACCTGGCTGCGCGATGGTGAGGCGCTGGCCCAGCAACTATTGGGCAAGGTACCCAACTTCAAGCACCTGCATAAAGTGCCATTTACCCTGGAGTTGCTGGAGCCAGATTACCTGCCTTGGAACTACAACGATGAATCGAAGGGGATTTGCCAGGGCATCACACGTGACGCTTGGCGCCGGGTCACCGGTTATAACCTGTTGAAGCGTCACCCGGGTAGCGCCTTGGGTTTCAGCCTGTCGGCAGATACCAAATTCGTACCGGCGAATCGGATGCTGCACATCGCTTATCGCAAGCGGATTGGTCAGAACCGGGGGCAGCCGTTGTTGCACGCGGTGATAACGCGCTTGGCGGATATCAAGGACTACGAGGAAAGTGAGCGCGTAGCCGCTCGTATCAGCGCAGCCCTGGCGATGTTCATCAAGAAGGGCTCAACCGAAGACTACGTGGTTGCGCCTACGACTGCTGGCAAAGATGGCCAGGCCACCGGCGCCCGAAGTATTCCGATTGCCCCCGGCATGGTGTTTGACGGGCTGTTGCCCGGCGAAGACGTGGGCATGATCGAAAGCAATCGGCCCAGCCAGTTTGTGGAGAGTTTCCGTAACGGTCAGCTCCGTGCCGTTTCGTGCGGTACACGCATTGGCTACTCCACGGCGACGCGGACATATACCGGTACTTACTCGGCCCAACGCCAGGAGTTGGTGGAGTCGCAGCTGGGGTACGACCTTCTGCAGCACGAGTTCATCGACTACTGGTCGCGCAAGGTCTACAGGGCCTTTATCGAAATGGCGCTGGTCAGCGGCGTACTGATCCCCCCTGGCGACGTCAACATGGACTCGGTGTACAGCGCAGTTTATCAGGGGCCGGTAATGCCCTGGATCAACCCGGTGCATGAGGCCAACGCCTGGGATCAACTGGTACAGAGTGGTTTTGCCGATGAGGCCGAAGTGGCCCGGGCGCGTGGGCGCAACCCGCAAGAGCTTAAGCGATCGCGTCAGGCGGAAATCGAAAGCAACCGGGCTAAAAAGCTGGTGTTCAGCTCAGATGCCTATCACAAGTTCTACGGGAAAGTGACCTTCAATGCAGACCTATCAAACGAGAAAGATAAAGCCTGAAGCGCCGCCGCTGACGATGCCTAGGGCATCGGCTCATTCGTCGGTGTCGTCCGTGATCACCGCGGCAAACCAGCCAGTGGAAAGTTGGTACTCAATGCGCGCCATGGCGCGTGGCAGTGTCGAAATTTTGCTGTACGACGAGATTGGCGGATGGGGTATTACCGCCAAGCAGTTCGCACAGGATCTGGCGGCCTGCGGTGACGTTTCACAAATCAATCTGCGTATTCATTCGCCGGGCGGCGATGTGTTTGCCGGCATGGCGATCTACAACACGCTGAAGGCCCACCCGGCCCGTGTAGATGTGTACATCGACGGCCTAGCGGCTTCCATGGCCAGCGTGATCGCGATGGCGGGTGACAAGGTGTACATGCCCACCAACGCCATGATGATGATTCACAAGCCCTGGGGCGCGCAGGGTGGCGATGCGGATGACATGCGCCGTTATGCCGACCTGCTCGACAAGGTTGAAGGAACGTTGGTGCAGGCCTACGTCGGCAAGACCGGCAAAAGCGCGGAAGCAATTCACGCGTTGTTGAAGGATGAAACATGGATGGATGGCAGCGAAGCGGTGGCAGCGGGCTTTGCTGATCAGTTGATTGATCCACTGGTAGCTGCCGCACAACTCAAATCGAAACGCATGCAGGAGTTTGAACACATGCCGCCAGAAGCTTTTAATAGCCTGATGAACCCGCGTAACCAATTGCCTGCACCGTCGCCGGCTCCCGTGCCTGTCCCGGCACCGGCGCCGGCGCCGGCGAATTCGCTGTCGGCCGACCAAATTCGAGCCCAGATCATTGCGGAAGAGGGCGAGCGCCGCACCGGCATTACCAACGCTTTCGGCGGCTTTGCTGCTGCTCATGCCGAGCTGTTGCAGGCTTGTGTGACTGACATGGCTTGCACTGTCGAGAGTGCCCGGGCGCAGTTGCTGGCGAAATTGGGCGAGCAGTCCACCCCGTCGAGCATTCCCGGAATGCATGGCCATGTCTCCAACGGTAATTTGGTTGGAGACTCCGTACGTGCCTGCCTGGAAGCGCGAATCGGTATCGCTGCAATCGAGGCCAGCAACGGCCTCAATCACATGAGCATGCGCGAGCTGGCCCGCGCCTCTCTGACCGAGCGTGGCATTCTAGTGGCGACGCTCAACCCAATGCAGATGGTCGGCCTGGCATTCACTCATAGCTCCAGTGATTTCGGGCAGATTCTGCTGGATATCTCTGGTAAGTCGGTATTGCAGGGCTGGGAGGAGGCGCCGGAGACATTCCAGCTTTGGACCAAAAAAGGCCAACTGAGCGACTTCAAAACCTCTTCGCGGGTCGGCTTGGGTGAGTTCCCAAGTTTGCGCGAAGTGCGCCCGGGCGCCGAATACAAGCACATCACCCTGAGTGATCGCGGCGAGCCGATCACGTTGGCCACCTACGGCGAGCTTTTTTCGATCACCCGTCAGGCGATCATCAATGACGATCTGTCGTTGTTGAGTGACGTACCTTACAAGATGGGCCAGGCCGCCCGCGCGACCATCGGCGATTTGGTCTACGCAGTGCTGACTAGCCCACCGAAAATGCGCGATGGTAAGTCGCTGTTTGATGCCGCGCGTAAAAACAACGCGGCTGGCCCGGCGTCTGAGCTGTCGATTACCAGCTTGATCGCCGGCAAGACTGCGATGGCTTCGCAGAAAACTCAGGTCGACGGTGGCAAGGCGCGCACTTTGAACATTCGCCCGGCTTACGTGCTGACGCCGGTGGCCCTAGAAGACAGGGCCAATCAGTTGATCAACTCGGCGTCAGTCCCAGGGGCTGATGTCAATTCCGGCATCATTAACCCGATCCGAGGCTTTGCCCAAGTGATCGGTGAGCCGCGCCTGGATGATGCATCTTCGTCGGCCTGGTACATGGCGGCCAAGCAGGGCGCCGACACCATCGAGGTCGCCTACCTCAACGGCATCGATACTCCATACGTTGAGCAGCAAAACGGCTTCAGCGTCGATGGTGTGGCCAGCAAGGTACGTATCGACGCAGGTGTTGCACCTGCCGACTTCCGTGGCCTGTACAGCGCCGCCGGCAAGTAATCCCAGCTGTCCCTGACGACCCCGCCTAGTGCGGGGTTTATTGTTTTTGCGTTCTGGAGAATTGAACGATGGCTAAGAATTATCAAAGCGCCGGGAAGACGCTCAACTTTACTTCCCCAACTGCTGGCACGACCTCCGGCGTTCCGCTGGTGATCAATACCCTGGTTGTGGTGCCGTTGGACACCACCAAGAAGGGCGAGTCGTGTGTGGGGGCCTTGGGCGGCTCGTGGTTGCTGCCCGTCACCGGTGCCTTGAAGCTCGGGGCCAAGGTCAGTTTGTTGGCCGGTGGTCTTGTGGCAGACGGCACGGCGGATGCTGTGCCTTTCGGCAAACTGCTTTCCGATGCGTCTGGCGGTTTCGCTGAAGCGCTGTTGATTCCGTGATGCGCGCCGGTCGCTTTCGCGCCCTGGCCGCGCGAATGGACGCGCTGCTGGTGGGCCGCCTGGGTGACCGCGCGATTCGTGACGATGGCACCGAGCTGTTCGGTACTTTTGTTTCCCCGTTTATCAGCGGCGAGCTGTCTGGCGGTAGTCACCGAATCGGCGCCGTAGCGAATGCCGAAGACGTGCAGCAACCGACGTTTACGGCCCGCGTGATCGACACTGTGGGATTCAAGAAGGGCACCCCCCTAATTCTGGATCTGCCGCCGGTGGATGGCGGTGGGGCCTATGTGGTCGTGCAGCTCAAGCCTGATGGCTCGGGTATGGTCGACGTGATATTGAGGCCCGGCAATGAACGTATTCGAGACTCTGCATGACGCCATGACCGCCACCATCAAGGCGGGCATGCCGGCGGCCGTTACGGTCGAGGCGTACCCAGAAATGGATAACAGTTTTAATTTGCCGGCGGTGTTTTTCGGGCTGTCTGAGTTTCACCCTGACTCGGACGTGGGGACGGGTGAGATGGTCCTACGCGGTACGTTCCAGGCGATCATTCTGGTGGATCCAGTATTGCCGCATGCGTCCTTACAGGCTTCCTGGCTGGCTGCAAAGCTGTCCATGTTGCTGCATGCCCAATACTGGGATCTGGATTTTGTCGAATGCACTAAGGACGTATCGGCGCGTCCAGATGATTCCAGTCCTGAGCTGGCCAGCTTCCTTGTGTGGGTGGTCCAGTGGACGCAGGTGATGCGCGTTGGGGAAATGGTGTGGCCATGGCAACCGGAAACCCCCGACATGCGTAGCCTCAATCTGTCGAGCGTCCCGGATGCTGACAGCCCTGGGGGCGCGCCATGAGCTGGGCCCAGGGCGAGCATGACCGCATGATCGCCGCGATGATCATGCCGTGCGTGGTGGTCGGGGTGGATCTGATGGCCCCGGCCGTGCGGGTCAAGTCGGGCGATTGGGTCAGTGCCTGGGTGCGCTGGCACAGCCAGGCCGCGGGCAAGGCCCGCCACTGGCGTGCGCCGAGCCTGGGCGAGCAGGGGATTTTATTCAACCCCAGCGGCCAGGCCGGTATGGGGACGTTTGTTCCGGGGTTGTACGGCGGCGCCGGTGCTGCCCCGGATAATCGCGATCACGTCGAGGTGTGGCGCTTCGATGATGGGGGTTCCCTGGTCTATGACTGGGTGGCCAAGAGCTACACCATCACCGTTCCCTCGGGTACGGTGAGCATCAAGGTCGGGGAAACTGAGGCTGACGTTACGGATAACGCGGTGACGGTCAAGACCGCCAACGTCAAGTTTATTGCTGACGTGGCCATCGAAGGGTCGTTATCCGTAACGCAAGACGTATCGGTCACGGGCGCTTTGCATGCGGTGCAAGACATCACCAGTGCCGGCAAGATCCTCGACGCAGGCGGCAACAGCGCAAACCACAAACACTAGCCGTTCAATTTCACAGGCCCGCCGCGCGCGGGCTTTTTTGTGTCCGGGGGAAACCATGGCCAAGACTTCTGAAACACCAGTCGCCGGCGCCGAGCCAAGCTCAACGTTTCGCGACAAGCTCTACACCTCGCGCATCCTGATCCTGCCCGACAGCGGCCGCCCTCTGGCGGTTCTCAAGGCGCAGGTAACGGTACAGGCCACGGACGCCGAGGCGCTGGAATACCTCAAGGCCCATGAGGAATTCGAACTGCTGCAGGAGTGATCCAGATGATCGGAATGGACCGCCACACCGGCCAGCCCATTTCGGGCCTCGCGCGTCTTCGCCAGAGCATTGAGGACATTCTGAGCACCCCGCTAGGCAGTCGTCGGCAGCGGCCGGAGTACGGCAGCAAACTGCGCCGGTACGTGGACCTGCCGGTTAACGAGGGTTGGAAGGGGGCCGTTCAGGCCGAGGCGAGCAGGGCGTTGGGGCGCTGGGAGCCGAGCTTGAAGTTGGAGCGCTTGCAGGCTGTCTCTGTCCTGGGTGGGTTGATCAAGATTCAAGTCACCGGTAGCTACCTGGGCGACAGCGTATTTCTAGAGGTAAGTGTATGAGTATCGTTGACCTGTCGGAGTTGCCGGCGCCGGACGTGCTTGAGCCCCTGGACTTTGAAGAGGTCTACACGGAGTCGCTCGGCGTGTTCCGTGAGTTCATGGGCGACAACTGGAGCGCGCCGCTTGAAAGCGATCCGGTGGTCAAGTTGCTGGAAGCCGGCGCCTATGCGCGCATTGGTGATCGTGCCCGGGTGAACGATGCGGCCAAGGCGCTGATGTTGGCCCATGCGATCCGGAGTGACCTCGATCAGCTTGGGGCGAACGTCAACACGCCGCGCCTGGTAATCCAGGCCGAGGATCTGCGCGCGGTTCCACCGGTGGAGAAGATCACCGAAAGTGACGACGCTTACCGCGAGCGTATCCAGATGGCCTATGAGGGCCTGACGACGGCCGGGCCGCGCAACAGTTACAAGTTGCATGCGCGCAACGCCTCTGCACTGGTGGCGGATGCGTCCGCTGAAAGCCCCGCGCCGGCATGCGTTACGGTAACGGTGCTGGGGCTGGAAGGCGATGGGGCAGTCGGCCCCGATTTGCTGGCCGTGGTTGCAAAGGCTGTCAACGATGAAAACGTCCGGCCGCTGGGCGACCGGGTGACGGTGCAAAGCGCCCAGGTGCTGCCGTATCGAATTGACGCAGTGCTGTACATGAAGGGCCCGGGCCCTGAAAGCGCTGTAGCGCTGGCCGAAGCTGAAAGGCGCCTGGCGGCCTGGATCAATCCGCGCAAACGCCTGGGCGTTGAGGTGGCGCGCTCTGCTGTAGACGCGCAGGTCCACGTACCAGCGGTTTCGCGGGTCGAGTTGATCGGCTGGCAGGATCTGGCCCCTACAGAGGCGCAGGCGGCATTCTGCACGGGTTACAGCGTCAAGCTGGGGGAGTGACATGAAAAGCCTACTCCCGATCAATAGCACACAGCTGGAGCGTGCCATTGAGGCGGCGAGTACGGATCAAACCGTGATCCCGCTGCGCTCGCTCTATAACCCCGCGACGTGCCCCGTTCATTTGCTGCCCCACCTTGCGTGGGCCTGGTCTGTCGATCGCTGGGACGATCGTTGGACCGTGGCGGCCAAACGCAACGCGGTACGGGCGTCGTTTTATATCCACTCACGCAAAGGAACCATCGGCGCGCTGCGCCGTGTGGTCGAGCCGCTTGGCTACCTGCTGGAGGTGATCGAGTGGTGGCAAACGGTGCCCGAAGGCCCGCCCGCGACATTCGCCTTGCGGGTTGGCGTACTCGACACCGGTATCACCGAAGAAATGTTCGGTGAGCTTGAGCGCCTGATTGACGACGCAAAGCCCGTGAGCCGGCACCTGACCGGCCTCGACATAACGCTAGAAACGCGCTTGGACGCCTATGCCGGCTTCGCTGTTTATGACGGCGATGAGATTGACGTTTACCCCTGGGCCAACCCCGATATCGACGTGGTGATCCAGGGACGCACGGGCGTTGGCGAATACACCCTCGACGAACTGGATGTGTACTCACATGGTTGATAAAAACTCTATTTTTGGCGGCATGATCACCACGCAGGGGGCCGCCAAGAAGACCAACTGCGATGCCCTGGGGATCCCTTGGGAGCCGCGTTACATGTTGATCGGTGATGCGAACGGCACCGACCCGGTGCCCAACCCTTCGCAAACCAAGCTGGTCAATCAGGTCCACCGCGCCCAAATTAATCAGCTGCGGGTGTCTCCCACTGACGCCAATGTGCTGATTGCCGAGGTGGTGTTGCCGCCTGACGTAGGCGGCTGGTGGGTGCGTGAGCTGGCCCTTGAGGACAAGGACGGTGTGTTTTCTGCGGTGGCCAACGCGCCGCCGAGTTACAAACCAGTGCTGGCCCAGGGATCGGGGCGAAATCAGGTGGTGCGGATGCACATCATCACCAGTGGCACCTCGAACATTCAGCTGAAGATTGACCCGTCGGTGGTGCTGGCAACGCGTCAGTACGTCGATGAGGCGGTTGGCGGGCTTCTGCCGGCGAACAAGCCCGCAGGGACTTACACCAAAGTCACGGTCAATGACCGTGGCGTTTTCGTGTCTGGATCTAACCCGACTACGCTGGCGGGGTATGGCATTACCGACACGTACACCAAGGACCAAATCACGGCGATGATCGCCCAGGCCTCGGCGTTGCCGGTGGGCTCGATGATGAGTTTTCCGGTGAACAAGGTAGCGCCGGGCTTTCTGGAGCTGGACGGGAGCGTCAAGAGCGTGGCGGCTTATCCTGACCTGGCAATGTTCCTGGGTGGAGCGTTCAACAAGGGGGATGAGGGCACCGGGAACTTCCGTTTGCCTGAGTCGCGCGGTGAATTCCTGCGGGGCTGGGATCATGGGCGGGGCGTTGATGCTGGCCGGGCCATAGGAAGCTGGCAAGAGGACATGTTTAAGTCTCACACCCACCGGCTGCAATACGGTAATCAGGCTGGCGGCAACTGGGGCTCTCCTGGTTATGCTGCTCTCGGCCAAAACACTAGCAACGGTATCGAAGCCACAGGCGGATCAGAAACTCGCCCGCGTAACTTGGCGGTGATGTGGTGCATCAAGGCCTGGAACGCACCGATCAATCAGGGGAATATTGATGTTGCCGCGCTTGAGGCTGAGGTGCGCGCGCTGAGGAAAATGACGCTCTCGGGTTACAAGGGGCTCTCTGTTTCGGCCGCGGGTACAAACGCGCTGATTGCAATCAGGGCGCGTAGCTTGACCATAGGTGAAGGTGTATCAGCGCGAGTGGTCGAGTTTTTGGATCTGAGCGTCAACCTCGCAACCGTGGGGCTTGGAGGGTTGGACGCTGGAGTCCTTGCAGCGTCGAGCTGGTACAGCACTTGGGTGGCGACAAATGGTGATGTGACAGCGGGAATTGCGGCGCTTATCCCTGTAGTTACAGGCAGCACCACTGCGGGTTCTGCGGTAATTTCAGGCATTGCCAGTACAGCTAAAATGTATCCCGGTGTGCAGTTTTCCGGGGCGAGCTTCCCGCCTGGTGTGTTTATCAAGTCGGTCGACTCACCAACCCAAATCACTGCAAGCGCCCCGGCAACCACCACGGGCGCCGCTGCGCCGCTGCGCTTTGTATATGCGCCGGTATTGCCTGCTGGTTACATTGCTAAGCGTGTGAACGCATTCCCTACCGACGCCACAGCGAACAAGTACCCCCTGTGTTTCGATCAGACTGATGGCAGGGTCACCATGAGCCCAAGGGTAGGGACAAACGTAGCCGGTAACCTTGTCATGGCCCAGGGAGTCCAGGGGACGATTAGCGGCACTGGTGTAAGTGTTTCAATCGACCCCTTTGTTCCTCCAACGGCGTCGGCTATTGAAATTTTCATCAGTACGCAGTCGTCCCCAGGTGGCACGGTGCAGGTAGGGCGAGCCGGAACCCTTCTTGTGGGTATCGTCTTGAGTATCACTAACGAAGCCAACCAATTCGATAGCGCTGTTATCACCCTGGACAGTGTTGGCAGGAGCTTGAACTTCGCTAGCAGCATTAACGCCGGCGTACTTGGTTGCAGGGGCTACGAGGACAGCTTATGAGCTATGCAATTTGTGTTGATCGGCCGGCATTTCGTGCAGTGGGTAGCCCTGATGATGTCGGGCCTGGCGAATACTGGAGCCAATCCCCGCCCGAGATTGTTCCGTCGCTGCCAGGGAGTGAGGCGCTCGCAGTGCGAGAGCGCGCATGGCGTGACGGGGAGCTGGCCAGCCTCATGTGGTTGCGCGAGCGTCATCGGGATCAGTTGGAAATCTCGGTAGAAACATCCCTGACCGGTGAGCAGTTCACGGAGCTTTTGCTCTACATGCAGGCGCTGCGCGACTGGCCGCAGTCGCCTGAATTCCCGGATAGCGAGCATCGCCCGGTCGCGCTGGGCTGGATTGCCGATCAAACCCAATAGACGCCCCGCACTGTCGGGGCCTTTTCTTTTCCGTTACGCGTAACACGAACAACCCACGGCCTCGCTTATGCGGGGCTTTTTCGTTTCTGGAGATTGCCCTATGAGTTTCTTTCACGGTGTGACCGTCACCAACGTGGACACCGGCGCGCGCATTATCTCGCTGCCGTCGTCCTCGATTATCGGTCTGTGCGACACCTTCACCCCGGGGCCGAAGGCAACGGCCAAGCCTAACCAGGTGCTGCTGATCACACGCGAAAGCGAAGCGGTGGCGGCCTGGGGCGAAGACGCGGCGATCACCAAATCCATCAAGGCGATCTACATGCGCGCCAAGGCGGTGATCGTGGCGTGCGGCGTCGAGAAGCTGGCCACGCCGGCTTTGCAGACCTCGGCCATCATCGGCGGCGAACTGGCCGACGGCCAGCGTACCGGCCTACAGGCGCTGCTCGATGGTAAGAGCCGCTTCAATGCCCAGCCCCGTTTGCTGATTGCCCCAGGGCATAGCGCAACGCAGGCGGTCGCCACCTCGATGGATGCACTCGCCGGCAAGCTGCGCGGCCTGGCCATCGTCGACGGCCCAAACACTACCGACGAGGCGGTCATTGCCTACGCCAAGAGCTTTGGCAGCAAGCGTGTGTTTCTGGTTGATCCGGGCGTGCAGACCTGGGACACGGCTCTGAGCGAGACCGTCGACGCGCCGGCCTCGGCCTGGGTGGCTGGCCTGTTCGCCTGGACCGATAACGAATACGGCTTCTGGGCCTCGCCGTCGAACAAGGAGTTTGTCGGCATCACCGGCACCACGCGGCCTATCGAGTTTTTGGACGGCGATGCGACGTGCCGGGCCAACGTACTCAACAACGCGAACATCACCACGATCATTCGCGACGATGGCTACCGCCTGTGGGGCAACCGGACCTGTTCCAGCGATCCCAAGTGGGCGTTTGTTACGCGTGTGCGCACTCAAGATATCGTCATGGACGCGATCCTATACGGGCACAAGTGGGCGGTCGACCGCTCGATCACCAAGACCTACGTCAGCGACGTCACCGAGGGCCTGGAGAACTTCATGCGCGACCTGAAGAAACAGGGCGCGGTGATCAACTTCGAAGTGTTCCCCGACGATGAGCTGAACACGGCCAGTCAGTTGGAGCAGGGCAAGGTCACTTGGCGCATTCGTTTCACCGACGTGCCACCGGCTGAAAACCCTACGTTCCTCGTTGAAGTCACCAATCAGTGGCTCACCGAAGTTATTGATTCCAAGGCCTAAGGAGGCTTCGCGATGTCCATGATTCCCCAAACGTTGTTCATGATGAACATGTTTATCGACGGCATGAGCTTTGCCGGCGACGTGCCGACCTTGAGCTTGCCCAAGATGAAAATCAAAACCGGCGAGTACCAGGGCGGCGGTATGGATGCCCCCATTGATATGGATCAGGGCATGGAAAAGCTGGAGGCGTCTTTCAGCACCAAGGGCGTCCGTGCGGCAGCGATGAAGTTCTTTGGCCTGGCCGATCAGACCGCGTTCAACGGTGTGTTCCGGGGCTCGTTCAAGGGTCAGAAGGGCGCTACCACGGCGGTGGTCGCCACCATTCGCGGCATGCTCTCTGAGCTGGACCCGGGCGAGTGGAAGCCGGGCGGCGACGCTGAATTCAAGTACTCCGTCAGCGTCAGCTACTACAAGCTGGAAGTCGGTGGCGTGCGCATGTTTGAAATCGATCCTGTTAACGCGGTTCGCGTCATCAATGGCGTTGACCAACTCGCTGGCGTTCGCCGCGACCTCGGCCTGTAAGGAAAGCAACCCATGGCTCAAAACATCGAAAAAACCCCTGAATGGCTGACCGTTAGCGCGGACTCGGCAATTATCAAACTGTCCAAAATCGTCAAGGTCAATCAGGTCGACACTGATCAGTTGACCATGCGTTCCCCGACTATTCGCGAGGTTCGCAACGCGACCAAGGCCGCGCCTGGTGACGAGGAGCAAATCGAACTGGTCCTGTTCGCCAGCCTGACGGATGCAGGCCCAAATGATCTGGTGGAACTGAGCGTGCGTGACTACAAACGCCTTCAGGTTGGTTATTTTCGCCTGGTGCGCGAGGACCGGGTTTAACGAGGAAATACAGAGAAAGTTGGCTCAGCGGCTGGCCCGGGAAATGTCTTTCTCGGCCAGCGAAATCGAGAGCATGTCTTTCTCAACGATGATCTGGTGGCTCAAGGAGTGAGCCGCCTGGACCTTTTCGGAGTGACCCATGGCGAACAATCTAGCGCTGGGCGTAGTCATCGGTGGCGCGATCAGTTCAACCGTCGGTGCTGCCTTCAAGGACGTCGAAGGGCGAATCAAAAAACTCAGTGATCAGGGGTCGAAAGCCCGGGTACTGCAAAGCACCATTGGCGACACCATCCGCTTACGGGATGAGTGGAAAAAAGCCCATGACAGCGGATCCGCTTCAGCAGATGGCCTGCTAAAAAAATTGGAGTCCAACCTCAAGACCCTGAAAGAGCAGGGCGTCGAGGTCGGCAAATTGCGTAATGAGTACCAAAAGCTTGGCCAGGTGGCCCGTGGGGCTGAGCTGAAGGCGCTTGGCCACACCCAAATCAAGCAGGGCAAAGACGGGCTAAAGGGCTCGTTTGGGCATGCAACAAAGCTGACAGCGGCAGTCGCCATTCCCACCAAGATATCCGGCGACTACCAGGCGCAAGTGCGTCAGATGTCGCTATGGGCGCACACGGCCGGCACTGAAGACGAAGGCAAGATGGCGCAGATGGTTTCGACCATCGCGGACGACAAGGGCATGAGTCGCCAGTTGCTCGCCAAGGCGGTCGGTGGCCTGATCGAAAAGGGTGTTGAGTGGAAGGAGGCCAGCGAATACGCCGGTCAAATTGCCGACTTGATCGACGGCCAGGGCATGGAAGCCGAAACCATCGCAACCTTGATCAACTCGTTCAAGGAGGCCGGGGTCAAGAAAGAGGACATGGCCGGCATGCTGGGCCAGGTGGCGGCGGCGGGCGATATCGGCGCCTTTGGCCCCAAGGACATGGCGCGGTATCTGCCGTCCATGCTCGGCAACATCAAGCGCCTGGGTATGGAAGGCCCGGAGGCGGTGCGCTTTCTGGGGGCCAGTTTGCAGTCGCAGTACTCCCAAACGCAGGACTCTGCGGCCGCCGCAACAAACATGAACAACCTGTTGAACGCGGTGATCAGCAACACCAGCCAGGAGCGCTTTGCCAAGGAAGGCTATGACCTGGCCGGCTCTATTCTGGCTGCGACGAAAAGCGGCAAGGCGGCCAACCCGGTCGATGCCTTCATCATGCTCAGCCAGGAAATGATCAAGCGTCAGGATCCTGCGAAGGCCAAGAAGATCGATGCCCTCAAGGCCAAGATCAAGGCGGCGGCGGATGGCAGCGCCGAGGAACAGCAGGCCATGGTGGCCCTGACTGAGGCGGCTGGCCTGGCCAACATCGTCAGCGATCAGAGCGCCAGTGCGGGTTTGCTCGCGCAAATCAAATACGGCGACAAGATCAAGGCCGATATGGTCACGATCAAGGACACCGACGGCAAGACCAAGATCGAGGCCGACGCGGCCAAGGCCCGGGAGACCTCCAATCGCAAATGGTCGGCAGCCACTGCAGGCATGGAAGCGTCGATGATCAGCCTGGGTGATGGCCTGCGGCCGTTGACCGACAAGGTGGCGGATGGCTTGGGCAAGGTCGGTTATGCATTGGCTGACCTGGCCAACAAGTATCAGCCCGTAACGGCGGTGATTGCCGGTGTCGCGGCCGGCGCTGTCACGCTGGGCGCGGCCTTGAGTGCGCTGAAGATTGGCCGAGGGCTGTTGAACATCGGCCGTGGATCGCTGATGGGCAACCCGAACATCCCTCAGAAGGTAATCGTGACCAACCTTCCTGCAGGCGGTTTGGGTGGGCTGGATGGCGGTGTGGACGGCGGCGGTAAGGGCGGCAAAGAGGGTAAAGGCGGGAAGGGTGGCAAGGTCGGCATGGCGGTGAAGGGGATCGCCGCGTTGGCGGTCGTTGAGGCTGGTTTCAAGATCAAGGACACCTACGATAACGCCACGACGCGGGATGAAAAGGCCGAAGGCTACGGCGAAGCGGCAGGCGGTTTGGCGGGTACGCTCGCCGGCGCTGCGGCCGGTGCGGCGATTGGCTCGGCGGTGCCGATCATCGGCACGGTCGTTGGCGGGTTGCTGGGCGCTTACCTGGGCAGCATGGGCGGCGATGCCCTGGGCGGATACCTGGGCAAGTCATTCTTCGGTGGTGATGAGGGGCTGAAGAAAATGCCGGACGCCGGGCCGCTGATGATGGCCAATGCCGGCAAGGACATCCCGCCTGTTATGGGCGGGATCGCGGCGTCCTTTGGGGCCAATGGCGCTGGCACTGGCCCGCTGTTGATGCCAGGGGCGGTAAAAACGCCGGGCCCGGTAGGTGGCGACGTGGTGCGCTCACTGGCCTCACAACCGACATCGAGCGCGCCCGGGGCGGTTTCGCTGATGGCCGTGCCGACTAAGCCGCCGGCGCCGAAGATCGAGCAGAAGGTTGATATCAGCGCGCCTATTCAGGTGACGGTGCAGGGCGATGTGAAGGATCCGGCACAGCTTGCCCGTGAGCTTCAGCCATACATCGCACAGCAGCAGCGCGAAATCACTCAGCAGCTGGAGAGCCGCAAGCTCTACGACGACTCGCACCTTTGACCTGGGGGATTTATGGGCTACATGGAACAGTTGCAATCAAGCGTGAAGTACCTGGCTGTGGCGGGCGAAACCGGCCGCCGTAGCCTCGACGGGGTGATTGGGCCAGTGGACGGCGCAATCAGCGAGCTGAGCGGCGCCGCGTCTGAACTTGAGGGCGTGCCCTTTGTGGGCCCGGCCGTGGGTGAAAAGCTACAGCGTGTTATGCGTGGCGTTACGGCCGCCCAGGCGAAGGTAGGTCAGGTGGTGTCGGTGTACAGCGCGGCGACCCGGGCGGCGTCTCAGATTGACGAGCGCCTGGGCGCACTGAAGGAGCAGGCCGGCCGGGCGGCAACAGTGATCAACAGCCTTGCCGGCAAGGCCAGCCCCTCCCTGGCGGGCATTGTTCCGACCGGGGCCTTTGCGGTTGATGCCACGCCTGCGCCTGAAGCGGTAAAGCCCTTTCCGCATCTGATGATCATGCAGCCGCGCGATCCGAAGCAGCCGCCGTACTTCTTCAACCTCGACACGGCGGCCTTTGATGAGCTGCGGCGTTCGTCAGCCTTTCGCTGGGCCTCCCAGGAGCGCCTCACGCGTCGGCCGGCGCAGCAGGCCATCGGTATGGGGGAAGAGAAGCTGACGCTTAAAGGCGCCATTTTTCCGAGCTTCAAGGGCGGTCTCAAGCAGCTTGAGACCCTGCGCAGCCTAGGGGCTAAGTTGCAGCCCCTGACGCTGACCACCGGCTATGGCGATGTGCTGGGTACGTGGTGCATGACCAGTATTGACGAAGAACAAAGCGCGCTGCTGGCTGGCGGCATCCCGCGTAAGCAAGGTTTCACCCTGGAGTTTGTGCGCTATGGCGACGACATGCAGAACGTCTGATGGGGATCTGCTGGATACCATCTGCAACAACTACTACGGGCACCTTGTCGGCACCGTAGAGGCCGTGCTCGATGCCAATCAGGGCCTGGCCGATGAGGCCCAGCCGTACCGGGCCGGCGTGCTGATTGTCCTGCCGGACATGCCAGCACCGACTGAAGAAGTTGTGATGCTTTGGGATTAGCCAGGCCTGGATGTCCCTTTTCCCGTTACGCGTAACGGCCGCCAACATTCCCCCGCGTTGGCGGGGTAACAGGGTGAACCATGACCCCTCGCTTTCGTGTCGTTGCAGACGGTAAAGACATTACCGCGCTGATCAATGACCGCCTGTTGCTGCTGAAAACCACTGACAAACCCGGCATGGAGTCGGACGACTTTGAGCTGCGCATTGACGACCGTGACAGCGCCGTGGCGCTGCCAAAGCGCGGTGCCGGCATTGAGATATTCATGGGCTACGCCGAGACGTCCATGGTGCGCCTGGGGCGTTACATGGTGGATGAGGTCGAGATATCCGGCCCGCCTGACACCATCGTCGTGCGCGGCAAGGCCGGTGACATGCGCGGTACCGGCAAGACCGTGCGTAGCGGCAGCTGGGAAAACGTGCCGCTGTCCAAGATCGTGGCCGACGTGGCCGCCCGCAACGGCTGGACACCAGTGTGCAACGTCTCAACGAACGTGCCCCGGGCTGATCAGCTCAGCGAGTCCGACTTCAACTTCATCACGCGCATTGCCAAGCAGCACGACTGCACGGCCAAGGTGGCGGATGGGAAGCTGATTGTCATGACTCGCGACGGCGGCACCAGCGCGAGCGGCAAAGCCTTCGGCGCCGTCACCATCACGCGCCGGGACGTTAGCCGGTGGCAATTCCGCCTGGGCGACCGTAACGCGCACAAGGCGGTGGCCACCAAGCACCAAGACAAGAAAACCGGCGAGCTGAAGCTCATCAGCCTGGATAACGCCGATGTGCCCGATGGGCTGCCATCGGTCCACACCGACCGGCATATCTATCCCAACAAGACCGCAGCAGAGCAGGCGGCTAAGGCCCGGCTGACGGCGTTCAACCGGTCGGCGGCGGGCGTTCGTCTGGAAATGCCTGGGCGCACTGATCTGTTTGCCGAGCGATCCGTTAACGCCAAGGGCTTCAAGGCCGGCATTGATGGTGAGTACCTGGTCGACTCGGTAGAACAGGTGTTCACCCAGGCGGGCTGGTCTACCACCGTCGAGTGCAACGGCGGCAAGAAGGGCAAGGCCAAAGCCAAAGCCAAAGCCAAGAAGCCGAAGAAATCCAAGGAGGTCAAGGTTCTGGAGCTTTGACGTCCTCTCAAAAACAAACGCTTAACCATTCTGACCGCCGCCGTTTGGCGGCTTTTTTTGCCTGGAGAAAACATGCCTATCACTCAACAGCAACTGCTGAAGATCCTCCCGAACGCCGGCCTCCAAGCCGGCGTTTTTGTTACTGCACTGAATGTCGCCATGAGCAAGTACGGCATCGTCACTCCCAAGCGCATTGCGGCCTTCATTGCACAAGTCGGGCATGAGTCCGGCCATTTGACGCGCTTGGTCGAGAGCCTTAACTACCGGGCCGACCGGATTGTCGCCTTGGGCAACGCCGCGAGCCCCGGCTCTCGCTGGCGGTCCCTGGTGCCGCGTGCCTCTGAACTGGCGGGTAGCTCAGTGCGCATGGGGAATTCCGTCTATGGCGGCCGTATGGGGAACGGCCCCGAGGCTTCGGGGGATGGCTACCTGTACCGGGGCCGGGGCCTGATCCAAATCACCGGTAAGGACAACCACCGCGCCTGCGGTGATGCCCTTGGCGTCGACTTGATCAACCACCCAGAGCTGCTGGAACAACCGCAATACGCTGCGCTGTCGGCGGCCTGGTACTGGTCTGCAAACGGACTGAATACGCTGGCCGATGCTGGCGAAATCCAGAACATTGGCAGTCTTATCAACACCGGCAGCAAGGGACGAGTGCCGAACGGCGCAGCCGATCGCCTGGCGCTGTATCAGACGGCCCTGAAGGTGCTGGCATGAGCCCGGGCCAGGCACTGGCAGCCATCTTGCTGGCGATGGTGATCACCACCTCCGGCACCTGGCAGGTTCAGGACTGGCGATATAGCGAAAAGCTGGCCAGCCAGGCGTTGCTGCACCAGGAAGACATGACAGCCATTGGTAATGCCGCTGCTGCCCAAGCGCGCACCGAGCAGGACAAACGTCTGGCCATAGAGCAGAAGCTTGCCGCTCAGGACCAACAACACACCAAGGAATTATCCGATGCCCAACGTGATCAGGCTCGCCTGCGCGATCGCCTTGCCACTGCTGATGTGCGCCTGTCAGTCCTCCTTGCCGAGGATCCAGCCAGTGGTTGCGACGTGCCTTCCGCCGCCGGCGCCGTCGGCGTGGTTCATGCAGCCCGTCGAGCCCAACTTGACCCAGCGCATGCTCAACGAATTCTCGCCATCACCGGAGAAGGCGATCAAGGACTGATCGCGTTGCGGGCATGCCAGGCTTACGTGCGGGAGGTCATTGAAAGCAAATGATGAAGAATTATGAGAACGCTAAAAACGCCGCGTAGGCTGTGCGCATTCCCCATACAAAAAGGCCATAGGAAGTTAGGCCAAGAAGGATGGATAGTATGTTGAAGCCTAGCCCTGTACGCTGTTTCCAAGTTTCAGACTCGGCATAAAACCACTGGCTTAGGTAGGTAGAGCCAGATGCTACGACTATGGCAAATACTCCTGCGACAAAGATCGCCAGAGCGTCAGCGAAAGGAGGAATTCGAGAGTGTTGCTCTTCAGTTAGTTTTCCAATGAAGGCAAGCAGGGCAACTGACGCACCACCATTCATCAGAAGCCCAGTCTTGACTGCGTTTTGCCCTGACTGAATTACCGCGCGGAACATCTCAAGGTCAGAGGCATGACTACTTTTCTCCCTTTCAACCATGAGTTGGAGCTGGGCCTTGAGATGTTCAATTTGATCCGGGCCCAGGGTACCGGGTTCAGTGGCGATAACCTGTTCAAGGTATGAAATCAGGTTGTCGCACTGAAGTGTTTCACTGTTCGTTCTAACCTCTTTAACAGAATTCAAAAGCTGTGTAGCAAATGCTTTTACGCTCATTGGGGGCCTATGTATTGGGAGGCGGAATCTAGCGGTTGCATCAGGTGCGCATGCGGTTCAGCGCGCATGTTGAATGAGTCGAGCGCTTTGGTTTCGCACGTTACCAACATCCTCACTCACTTTGAACCATTCGAAAGCCTCGGCCGCTTCGCCTTGATGCACCACCACCTCCTCGGCGCGCTCCTTGGACGTGGCCGGATCCAACCATTCACGGGCCAACTCCGGCGTCAGGATTACCGGGCGCCTGTCATGAATGTCCACCATACCGCCGGCACTGTCGGCGGTGATGATCACGAATCCGTCATGCTCGCCTGGGCCTTCATCCGCATCTGGTAACTGTCCGATCGACGCGCAGAAGATCGGCGCACCGTCGCGCCTGCGTATCAGATAAGGTTGTTTCTTTTGCCCGCCCTCATCAACCCACTCGAACCAGTTGTCTATCGGCGTGATCGCTCGGTGCGGCCAGATCGCCCGGAAGAACGGGCCGTGGGCGACCTTCTCGACGCGTGCGTTGATCGGTGCTGCTCTGTCCTTGGCCCAATGTGGTCGCCAACCCCAGCGCACCAGATCGGCGTGCAGCAGATCGCCGTTTAGGTGGAGCAGTGCGACTTGGGTTGTCGGTGCCACGTTATAGCGCTCAAGGGGCTTATCACCCACGGAGTTTGCCAAGGCATTTGGCATGCTCAGCGCCGCAACGAAATCATGGATGCCCCGATACTGTGAAAGTCTTCCGCACATAATCCTTCCCTCTAAGCGTCATTTGAGCCTAGCTGGCACTGGGGGGTTGAGCTTTACGAATCTCGCTCAGGAGCCGCTGGTTTTCTCTGAACAGGTGGTCGCGCTGCTCGGCGACTAGTTGAAGGCTGTAGTTCTTGGCGCCCAAATCCGAAGTAGCCAGGTTTAGCCTGGTCACTTCGGACAGCGCTTTCTTGAGTTCAGCCTCCGCAGACGCTTTGCCGGTGGACAGTTCGTCGCTGAGCTGCACCAGGCCGGCGACGTTGGCGCGTGCTTTCTTGAGCATGGCCAGTGCCTGGGTTAGCTCATCCTCGAGAAGGGCGCATTGGTGCTTGTACATTTCTAAGGGCGTCGGGCATCCGAGCCATTCGCAGGTGTCTTGATCGATGGGCATGGTATAGAAACTCGAATGCTGTATGTGTATACAGTAATCGAGGTTTGGGCGTGACGCGATTTGAGGCGACGAGCAGCACGCTTTCTGATGATTAGTCAGGTGCCATAAGTACCGCTAGGGCGAGCTTGATGAACTCTTCATTGTCATCGATGGCGGTAAGGGCGCCACGGACGTTTTCAGCTACATCAGCGGAGCCGCGCTGCTCAACCCAGTTGGAAATCTCCATGATGGATGCTTCCAGGGCCAATTGGTTTTCGTAGAGCTTGGAGAGTAGAGAGGGGAGCAGGTCTGAGTTGGGCATCGGCGTTCCTCTGGTTGAGTGAACAGCGTAGCAGTCGGCGATTGGGAGCCAACTCCAAGGTCATGAGTGTCCGCTCTCGAGCCTGAGCCGCCCTTCGCGAAAGGCGGCAATCGGCCAAAAGCGGTCACTCCGCATGCCTACGAAGCCAGGGGCGATTCAGGCGTCGCCGAAAACATAAAAACTGTACGCCCGAAAGTCATATCCCCCCATGGAACTTCCCCAAAAAATGATGTCAATTTGATTGCTCGTTACAGCAACAAGATCATCTTGGATCAGTCAGCGTCAGGCTATTTCCTGACACCCCATGGAGAGAGTGATGAGAGCCATCATTGCGATGTTATTGATGTTGAGTACCTACGCTCATGCTGGTTGCGGCAACATCAGTGACAGCGATCAACGCGCTTATTGCGAGGCCAAAACCAATGGCCAAAGCTGCGGCAATATCCGGGACAACGACCTTAGGGCCAGTTGCTCGGCGGAAATGAACGGGCAAAGCTGCGGCAACATCAGTGACAACGATCAACGCGCTTACTGCAATGCCAAAGTCAACGGTCAAAGCTGCGGCAATATCCGGGACAACAACCTTCGGGCCAGTTGCTCGGCGGAAATGAATGGCCAAAGCTGCGGCAACATCAGTGACAACGATCAGCGCGCTTACTGCAATGCCAAAGTCAACGGTCAAAGCTGCGGCAACATTCAAGACAGCAACTTGCGTAACGAGTGTGATGCCATAAAGCATTGATCTCCGAATCACGCGGGACCAGCCGCTCTTCATCGACGCCGGACCCGCACACTTGAACTCGTCAGTTGTTAAAGCGCTTGCCGATTTCTTATCCTCGTGGCCACCTCTGCCCAATCGATACCGAAGTTCAGATGTACCTCGCCACTCTCTCCCTTTTCGTCCCCGCCTCCTTCACCCGGAATGTGGCACCCGGCCCGAATAACCTGTTGTCCGTGAGCAACTCCACGCGCTACGGCTACCGTACCTTGTGCCTCGCCGGTACTGGTCGCCTGCTGACTTGCGCCGGGTTGATCGCCCTCGAAAAACACTAGATTTACGAACACTGCTGAACGATTTAGCCAATCTGTTGCGTCGACCGGAGACTTCTCCGAACAGGACCAAATATCTTACGCAGAGCTAGAATGGGGTGAGTACGGGTGCCAATCAACAGGATGAGCGGTCCTGCGTTTGAGCTCTAAACCCACTGTCCGTATTGGGACGAACGCGGCCATATGATTTGTCTCACGAGTCGCGGGCTATTGGTGGATTGTGTTCGGTCGGCAGGACGCCGGGGGAGGGGCAAAAACAGTTCCCAAACCAAAACCGCACCCCTTGCAGAATGCGGCCTGTAGCTTGGTTGGTAGCTGCAAGTAAAGGAACGCCAGCGACCTTCAAGGCACCAGCCCGCTTGATTTTGCATAGCGGTCTTGAAAACCGGCGGACGTTAATAGCGTCTCCAGGGTTCGAATCCCTGGTTTCCCGAAGATTCAAACGAAAGCCCCGCGAATGCGGGGCTTTTGTGTTTTTGGGGGGTGGCCTCCATGTCAGAAGGTCGGTTTCACGATCAACTCCCTCTCGTTCATACGCCTGAAAGCACTACCCCGGCATATAAGCCCTCTGCCAGCGCGGAGGAATCATGAGCGAAGCACACGCCAGGCCAATCGCCAACGCACCATCGACGGTGAACGCAAACAAGCCCAGTTCACGCTCAAGCAACGCACCCGCCACTGCCCCCATCAGCATGCCGGCCCACGGTATAAGCTGAACCCTCCACCCGTGCTTGCGTTCACCCAGCAACCAACGCCCAAGGCCGCGTCCAAAGCGTGATAGCGCGCCGGTGACGTAGGTCAGCCCGATTGGAAGTCCATTTATCTCCTCGACCACGGCATTGATCATGCCCATGGACAGCACCGCGCACACAAGCGCGAGAAATGGCGTCGGCATGACCGTGGCCAGGCAGAGCAGGGCGCCTACGCAAAACAGCAATGGCCAGGAACGCCGGCCAACGATGCGGGCGACGATTGCGCCCAGTGCGTTGCCGAGGATGAAGGTCAGGATCAAAGCCGTGATGCCGAGCGCAGTGGAGTCATCATGCGCCCCGATTGAAACGGCGAGTCGAGTGGTATTTCCGCTCATGAAAGAAACAAAATCACCCGTGGCCGTGAAGCCAATAGCGTCTGTCATGCCGGCGAGAAAGGACAGCGCCGCAACGAAGTAAAGGCCTACTTTTGCACGTATCTTAGCGATGCGTTTGGCGCGCACCGTGTAGAGGTTCAGTTCAGGAAGCAATTTTCACTCCTTGCATCGGCCGGGCTCACGGTAAATGTCCTACGAGGCTTGTGACTTTTCTGATGAGCTTTTACTCGTCATCTCCTTGTTTTTTTACTATTATCCGTCATCTGTGCGCTCAAGGAAGAGAGGCTGAGCGCCTTGAGGCTGGTAGAAAAAATTACACTCGATCATTGAGTGAGCGACTACTTTTACCTAGAACCTAACGACTCAGCCAACCGTAATTACTTTTTGGTGGAACCGATGGATAAAATGTGTGGCATCGCAGTAGTGGTCGGACTTGCCCTCTCGGGTTGCGCTACGAAAACTCCAGAACAACCTAAAGTGGCTCCACCACCTGCCGTCGTCCAGGCAGCGCCGCCTGAAGCCGCACCGTCGACACCCCACGATTACACTGTGCGCTATGAAGCCGCACCTGCGCCCCTGAGTGTTAGCTCCCAGCAGGCCCCAGCCTCTTCGCAGGCCGCTCAGGACGAAGCAGACACCAACCTGAACCAGAGTCGCGCTGAGCAATGCCGTAAAGAGCTGGACGTCTTAAAGATTTACAGCAAGGCGTCTTACGATAAGTACGAGGCGCAGTACCAGGCCATTGCTGCCAAGACGGCTAAATACATGGAAATCAAAGACTCCATCGGTGCTGATTTGAACTACATGGTTATGCCTGCTTATCAATTTCAAATTCGTGAGTTCTGCTTCCGGGTTAAGACCCGCCTGTCGGAGCTGGTGCTCCGTCAAGCCAAATAATGACTCCACGTTAGCGAGCATCTTTTGCCCGCATGACGCGATGTTCAGCAAGTGGGCTCGACTCCCTGGGCGCGCTCTTAACATCAAAAAAATCCCGCAAGTCAAAGGCCTGCGGGATTTTTTTATGCGTGATCATCCTCGGGTGAGCAGCGTGGGGCCTCTTACGTTCCCACCGTTTACAGGTAACTCATTATAAAAGTGACTGAAGTGTTCGCCGTTCCGGCGCTCAGCTCGCTTCCCGCCAGACGGTAATAAGCCGCTGATAGAGGAATGTTGAAGCTTGTACCCGTGGTATTGAAGCCATTGAACGGGTAGGTGGTGCCCAGTGCAATTGGTTGACCGGCGTCGTCCATCAGTTTCAAGCCGATGCCTTTTGCCGTTGAGCTGGCGTTCAACGCCACGACGCCCTGCTGCTGATCAATGACTTGAGTATTGGCTTTGAGGGAGTAGGTGACTTTTTGAATGCCTGACTGGCATTGGCTAAGGCCGATGTTGAATTTCACCGTGTGAGGTGCGTCACCGGCATTGCTGAACTCATGCAGGTAATAATCGTCCCCCATTTGAACGGATACATCAGGGGTCTGGCAGGAAGCCGCGTTCAGGATAATGGGGTTGACCAGGTTGATTTTAACCAGGTCAAGATCTCCATAGCGGTGCGCCCCCAGGTTTCCTGCGGGAACCTCATTTTGCGACGAGAGCTCACTCGATTTAATAATCTCTATCGTGTAGCTTCTCGCGACATCCAAATAAGAGCCATTAAGCAACCTATCAACGTTTAAGTAACCATTCACTGAGTTTTTTACTTTGAGTGACAGCCCTGTTTTACCCAGGGGAAAGACATTGCCTGTCGTAACGCTGCCAAACTTGGGAGCCAGGGCGAAAATAAAGGGAGACGACCTAGGGCAATTAAAACCCTGCGACGGAGCGGTGATTGATTCCTCGTAAACCACGGTGCCTACGGGAGCATCGCGGGGCACGGTCAAGGCAACCGGGGCGCTGGCGTAGTTAGCGGTGAACGCCTGCCCTTGCGTGAAATAACAATCCGCAGCGTATGCACTCGTTGAATTGGCAAAGATGAGGGTGGCTGCGACAGTCAGCACAGAGCGCAGCCAGCGTTGTTTTTTAAAAAAGCACATGTGGTTTATTGCCATGATGGGTATCAGGGTGGACGCCTATCGTATTGATCGCGTACACCTGAAAAAATCAGGCAATTCTTAGATTGGGTGCTGCGTTGATTGCCTTCTGGCATTGGGTGGGGGCTGCAGGAAGTTGGGTCGGACAAAAGCGTCCAATCCGAAGGCGGACCTGTTTCCACCGTCTGCCGAATGGGGCGGTGGCACCAATGGCGAACTCAAGCGATTAATGCTCAGGCATGCATTCCAATGGGTCGATACCGTCTGGTTTCACGTCGCGGGGCAGAACATCCGTTTACAGCGGGCCATGGAGACAATCGGCGGGCAGTTTTCGCACACCTCAATCAAGCAACTGGCGAATGGCACGCAGGAGAACTGCTTCTACAAAATTGAGCGGGCCCGCTTTGAGGGGCGGTGTTCGGTGGTCGACGCATGATTCCCAGCGCCAAGGCCTCGCACTCGTTGCGAAGGCTGGGCAATGGCTGCGATGCATGTGAGATTCTTCAGCAATCGGCTCCCTCATCGCACTTTTTTACATTCTTCGGCTCTATCTCTGTCCCGGCCACGCTCATTCCGTGTGTGGCGAGAAGAATCAGATCGGGTGCCGATGGATCGAACATTAACGCTTTTTACACGTCGACGTATGCACTGGCCATTGCTATTGGCGAGCCTGCTCATGCTGTGTGGCAGCGGCTGTACCCAGCAACAAAGCCGCGATATCGCCAAGCAGTTCAGCAATGGCAAGCCCGATGAATTCTTCCAGACCAGCGTCGACCGTATGGCCACCCTGGGCATGCGTGACAACCTGCAAAGCCTCTACCTGCTGATGAACAAGCTCTACCTGCGCAACCCCAGCCAATGGCGGCAGTCGGGTTACCCGGATGCGGTGAGCGCCGCGCGGGAAATACGCATGGCCATCGAGAACCGCCGTCCATTGCCTGCGCTGGGCGAGCGCCGCGACCTTGCAGCCCTGAGCTATTCCCTGAGCCCCGAGTTTCACGGCGACCGGGTCGGCGCGTTCATCTACGCGATCGGCAGCATGCTGGTGACCGCCCACGGCGGGCGCACCGAGTTCTACATGACCGATTCGATCAACCCGCAATTTGTCAGCAATGCCGCGCGCAATATCGAGAAAGCCACCTGGTTGCTCAGCCAGCGCCAGGATGCCAACGGCGCGCTGTTGCTGTTCTCCAACGAGATCTCGGAGGAGGGCAGCAACCTCAGTTTTGCGGTGGAATTCGGCAAGATCGTTGCGCGCCTCGACCTGCTGACCCAAATGCTCGATGAGCGCTACCGACGCATCGGCCTTAACTACGCGCAAAGCCTGTTGCTGATGAATTTCCTGCCAGTGCAGTAGTGGCGGGTGATACATCGGGTCTGGGCGTTTAATGATGTGACATCCAGTGCGCCGTTTCCCTTTCATTTGTAGGAGGCGGCCTATCTTGTATCCACTGGCTTGAAACACCCATCGGTGGGCCATAGCCTCGGACTTTCCTTAAAAATGAGTGCCTACCTTGGGTAAGCAAAAAACCGTTTGGCCCACTGATCGCGAAATTCGCCTGCGATTTATCCTGTTTGCGGTGATCGAGGCCGCGAGCGCCCAGGGTGCTCCTGCAGAGGTCTTGCTATCGGCCACTAAGCTGCTGCGTGATCCGCAAACAGAAGTGCAGCTTCGCGAAGCCTTGGCCGATATTCTGGCGTGTGATGAGATGTACGGCTTCAGGTTTCCACAAGGTTCAGAGGCCGATGAGTTGATGCAGACGCTCTGATCCAAGGTTTGATTGTTTTTTTATGCGGCAGTTAGATCGTTTATTTCCTTCCGGTCTGATGCAATACCTGTTTCGAATATCTAAAACGTCGTTTAGGCGCACTCAGCGGCGATTGCGTTCGTTATTGCGTCGATAGAAATGTTATCGCGTCGTGCACGGCTGTTTCGGTCAACTAAGCTTGCCCCCGAACAGCCTTTGCCGCTGCTCTGCCGTCGTCTTGCGCCGCTGTCTGGCGGCTCTAGAATCGGCGCCAGAACTTAGCCATTTCCTGTCGATTACGGAGTTTCGAACATGATGAATGCAATGCAGATGCCGATGAACACCGCCATGCCCATGATGCCGATGATGGGCATGCCGATGATGATGGCCACCATGAAGTGCGAGATGGCCGCTGACGCCATGATGTGCACCATGAAGCCAGCAGCCGGTATGGACATGGCTCAGTTCAAGACCAACGCCGAAATGATGGCGATGATGATGAACTGCGGCATGCCGATGATGATGCAGTGCGCCAATATGTCGATGATGGGCATGTCGGCCGACGCCATGAAAATGATGACCGGCATGAACATGCCGATGATGCCGATGATGCCGATGATGCCGATGATGTCCATGGGCATGTCGATGCCGATGATGACGTGCATGATGGAGTGCACCATGATGGCCGACAGCATGATGTGCAAAATGATGCCGATGCCCGGCATGAGCATGGACATGATGAAAAACTGCTGCATGCTCATGAACAAAATGATGAACGACTGCGCCATGCCCATGATGATGAGCTGCAACGGCATGCCGATGATGTGCTGCACCTGCTGACAGGTCCCGCACAATAAAAAACGCCCCGATCATTCGGGGCGTTTTTGCATTCAGGGTCAGTCCAATCGCTCTGGATAGGTAATCACCAGGAACGCCACGGCTTCACTGTCGGCCGGGTTGCGGTAGCGGTGGGGCTGGTCGGCGTAGAACAGGATCGAATCGCCGGTTGATAACAGATAACGCTCGTCGTTGACGCTGACTTCCAGCACGCCCTGAGCCACCACCAGGTTTTCCTGGATGCCTGGGCCATGCCCTTCGGATACTTCTTCGCCCAGCGCGCGCAAGCGGATCTCGTAAAACTCAGACTGGCGCGCCGTATCGTAGGGGAACAGCGCACGGCTGATAAACGCGCCATCGGCACTCACCAGGCGCTTGCTCTGTTGGGCTGGCAAGACCTCAACACCTTCAAAGGCGCGGTCTTCCAGGAACGCTGCCACCGACACCTTCAAACCCTTGGCAATCTTGCATAGCACTTTGATCGACGGCACGCTGCGGCCCGACTCGATCTGCGCCAGCATCGCCCGGCTGACCCCGCAGGCCCGCGCCAACCCATCCAGTGACAAATGGCGCTTGCTCCGCAGGCGTTGCAGGTTGTGCGCCACGCACAGGCTGATCACATCGTCGTCGGTATTCGGTTTGGGCAGGGGTTCGGGTGGTTCGGGCAGCACGTGCAGGAAATTCATCGGCCTTACGCCCGGCGAGTATCGCTGGAGGGCGCTGCCTGGGCGGTGAACACCGCAAGCCCGGCACGTGCGGCGTACATCGCCCACATCAACTCGGCTGCAGCACGCGCCTGGCGGCGTTTACGGTGGAGCGTGAAGTCGATGACGGTGGCCGATGTTTGCATGGGGGCGTTCTCAGGGGGCGTGGGTGACTCGATGGCTTCACAGTAATGCGTGCGTGTTATTTCTTTAAATACTGAGTTTGCATGTGTTAATTCGATTTTGGACTTAGAAAATAAATCAGGTCCGACGCTGTTGTGGGAAGGCTCTGGTCCGTTAATTAAGCGTGACCTGGCGGGCGTGCCTGCCATCCCACCTCTTTGCCCCCGATTCCCAAGGACCTGCCTGATGCTGTTGCGCCACCCTTTGCCCCTGTTGACCGCCCTGACATTCAGCTCGCTGGTACACGCCGAAGACCTGCAATTGGCCCCGGTCGAAGTCACCAGCAGCGAAGCCAGCGCTGGCGAGGTGGCCCAGGCACAACTCAGGAGCGTGCCCGGCGGTACCAATTACATCGACATGAGCAGCGTGCAGCAGGGCCGGGTGAGCACCAATGAAGATGTATTCAAGTACCAGGCAGGGGTGTACGCCAAGGCGGCGAACAATGAAGGCGTGAAGCTGTCGATTCGCGGCTCGGGCCTCAACCGCAGCCCGGGTGCTCATGCGTCGGGCTTGTATGAAATGCTCGATGGCCTGCCGCTGACCGGCCCGGGCGGCACCCCTTACGAACTCAAGGACCCGCTGTGGCAAAGCCGCGTCGAAGTGCTGCGCGGCGCCAACGGGTTCGATCAGGGCGCGCTGGCCCTCGGCGGCTCGGTCAACTACGTCACCCACACCGGCTACGATGCGCCCAAGCTGCAAGTGCGCTATGAGGCGGGCAGCCGTGGGTATGCCCAACGTGAGATCAGTTCGGGCCAGGTGCTGGGCGATGCCGATTACTACATCAGCCTTACCGACTCGCAGTCCGACGGCTACCAGCACCAGAGCGCCGGCACGGGTAAAGGTATCGCGGCCAACTTCGGCTATCGCTTCAACCCGGACCTGGAAACACGCTTCTATTTCCGTTACCGCGAGACCACCAACGACAGCCCCGGCAAACTGATGCGCTACCAGATCAGCCATGACCCCACGGCCGCCAACAGCCTCAACGCTGCGCGTGACTCCAAGCGCCTGCAGCCGGGCTCCACCTGGATTGCCAACAAGACCACCTTGCAGCTGGACGACAGCTCCCGCGTCGAAGTCGGGCTGGCGTACCACGACTACCCGATGGACCTGCGCGAAGGCACCAATCGCCTGAAAGTCGCCTACACCGACATCAGCAGCACCCTCAACTACATCCGCCAGGACACGCTGTTCGGCCGCGACAGCAAAACTACCGTCGGCCTGCGCACCACCCAGGCGATGCCGAATAACGGCGCGTCGGAGTACGTGCGCACACCGGCCGGTAATACCGCAATTTATGCCCCCGGCACCAAGACCCGCGACTACAGCTACCTGGGCTCCGACACCGTGCTGCACATCGGCAACGACCTCGAGCTGGTCCCGGACCTGTGGCTCACCACTGGCCTGGCGGCGATCTACACTCGTCGCGAAACCGAAGTTACCTACCCGGATACCCATACGCCGACACGCCAGCAGAACTGGGACTACGCGCCACGCATCGGCCTGCGTTACGACTTCAATCCGCAACTGCAGATGTACGGCAACCTCAGCCGCTCGGTAGAGCCGCCGCATGCGTGGTCCATGATCTGGGGTTCCAATAAATACTTTGGCCCCAGCAGCGGCCCGGCCACCGGTTTGCAACGTGAAGGCGTGAACCTGCGTAATCAGACCGCAACCACCCTTGAGGTCGGCGCCCGTGGCGAGCACCGTTTCGGCCAGTGGGACCTGGCGCTGTACCGCTCCGAAGTGCGCCATGAGCTGCTCACCGTCGAAACCCAGGCCCAAACCCAGACCAGCAGCGCCATCGTCGCCGAATCCAACGCCAGCCCCACCGTGCACCAAGGCGTGGAACTGGGCCTGCTCAGCCCGCTTTGGGACGGCGGCCGTAATGGCCAACTGGCCCTGCGCCAAGCCTATACCTACAGCGATTTCCACTACCGCGACGACGACCGCTTCGGCGACAACACCTTGCCGGGCATTCCCAAGCACTACTACCAGGCGCAGTTGCGCTACAGCCACCCGACCGGTTTCTACACCAGCCTCAATACCGAGCATGCCTCGCGGGTGGCGGTGGACTACGCCAATTCCTACTACGCGGCGGCCTACACCACCCTCGGCGCGACCTTCGGCTACGACGCGCCGAAACAGGACTGGCAAGCCTGGGTCGACTTGCGCAACCTCACCAACCGGCGCTACGCCAACACCGTCACGCCGGGTTATGACGACAAAGGGCAGGACGCTGCCCGGTCGACCCCAGCCGATGGTCGGGGCATCTACACCGGTGTCTCCTGGAGCTGGCGCTAACACCCCATCCCCTGTAGGAGCCGGCTTGCCGGCGATTGCGGTGTATCAGTCCCTCATGGGGTGACTGGCACACCGCCATCGCCAGCAAGCCGGCTCCTACAGGTATTTAGGTTGTTACAAAGGCTCTTGCTCCCTCTCTGTTTTACTGGCATTGTTCGCGCAATTGGTAATATTTCCTATTTGAGAAATTTTTGCGCATGCATGACATTCCGGCCGCGCTGGGTACGCCCACGCGTCAGCAAACCCTCGCGGCAATGTACGTCGATCACCACGGTTGGCTGCATGGCTGGCTGCGCAAAAAACTCGGTTGCTCCCAGCACGCGGCCGACCTGGCCCACGATGCTTTCATCCGTGTATTGATGCTGGCCGAGCCCCACACCATCAAGGAACCTCGCGCCTTTCTCGCCACCACGGCAGGGCGCCTGCTGATCGACGGCGCGCGGCGTCGGCGTATCGAGAAAGCCTACATGGAAGCCCTGGTGATCCAGTGCGAAGACGCCGGCATGCCCGACCCGGCCGCGATTCACCTGGCGCTGCAAGCCCTGGAACGCATCGCCGAACTGCTCGCCGGCCTGCCCGCCAAGGCCCGTGAGGCCTTCCTGCTCAGTCGTCTCGACGGGCTGACCTACAGCGAGATCGCCACACGCCTGGAGGTGTCCTCCAGCACCGTCAAAAACTACATCTCCAGTGCCCTGGTGCACTGTTATCACAGCCTGCACGCGGCGGACCCGTTGTCGTGAGCTCCGAACAGATCATCCAGCAAGCCGCGAATTGGCTGACGCGCCTGCACGACGAAGACGTCAGTGACGCCGACCGCCACGCCTTCCACACCTGGTGCCAGGCCGACCCTCGCCACGCCGTCGCCATCGAGCGCATGCGCTCGCTGTGGGGCAGCTTCGATACTGTGCCCGCCAAGCCCGCGCGGCGGGCGTTGAACCGCGCATTCGCCCCCCGGCGTTCCCGTGGTGCCCAAGTGGCGGGCGTACTCGGTGTCGTGCTGTGCGCCTGGCTGGGTGTGCAACAGGCGCCTATCTGGATGGCCGACCAACGCACCGGCGTCGGCGAACGTCGCCAGATCGCCCTGGAAGATGGCAGCCAGTTGCAGCTCAACAGCAATTCGGCCGTGGACGTCAAATTCGACGGCCACCAACGCTTGATCGAACTGCTGCAAGGCGAACTGTGGGTGGAGGTGGCCAAGGATGCGCAGCGGCCGTTCGTGGTGCGCACCGACCAGGGCACGGCGACGGCACTGGGTACGCGCTATCTGGTCAAGCGCGCGGCGGATGGCACCACGGTCGTGACGGTGATCGAGTCCACCGTGGCGGTCAAAGGTGACACGGGCGAGGGCGTCAAGGTGACGGCCGGCCAACGCTCGGTGCTCGATCACGGCCAGCCGCAGCCGCCACGCGCCATCGGCAGCAGCGACGCGGATGCATGGACCCGTGGCCTGCTCAAGGTCAACGACCAGCCCTTGAGCGAGGTGCTGCAAACCCTGGCCAGCTACCGTCATGGCCTGGTGCGTTTCGACCCGCAAGCCCTGCAGAACCTGCGGGTGTCTGGCGTGTTCAAGCTCGATGACACGGCCGCTGCGCTGGCGACACTGGCCGACAATTTGCCGATCCAAGTGGAGTACTTCACCGACCTGCTGGTGGTGGTCAAGCCGCGCTAGGGTTGGCGCAGGCGCTTGTACAGGGTGTTGCGGCTCACCCCCAGTTCCCGCGCCAGGTGGGAAATGTTCCCGCCGGCCGCTTTCAAGCGCTGTGACAGGTCACGGCTGTCATCCAGCGCTTCCTGGGTGGGCAGCGGCGCCGCCTGGTTCAAGTCGACAAAAAAGTCATCCGGCAGATGCTCGGCGCGTATCGGCTGGTCCTCGGCCATGGCCAGCGCCACCTGCAACACGCTGCTGACCTGACGCAGGTTCCCGGGCCACGGGTGCTGTTCGAATAACGCCAGCACTTCGGCACTCAACCCGGCCCACTGGGTCGCCTCGCGGTGCTGCTGCCACAGTTGCTGGAACAGTGCCTGCTTGTCGGTGCGTTCGCGCAGGGGCGGCAGTTCCAGGGTCAGGCCGCCAATGCGGTAGTACAAGTCTTCGCGAAAGCGCCCGGCCTGCACCCATTCGCGTAGCGTGCGGTTGGTGGCGGAGATGATCCGCAAGTCCACCGGGAACAACTCGCTGCTGCCCACCGGTTGCACGCAACGTTCCTGCAACACCCGCAGCAAGCGCGCCTGGGTCGGCAGCGGCATATCGCCAATCTCATCGAGAAACAGCGTGCCTTTGTCGGCTTTGCGGATCAGGCCAATGCTGCCTTTCTGATTGGCGCCGGTGAAGGCGCCTTTTTCATAGCCGAACAGCTCCGACTCCACCAGCTCTGCGGGTATCGCCGCACAATTCACCGCGATAAACGCCTGCCGGCTGCGCGAACTGGCCTGGTGCAGGGCTTTGACAAACACCTCTTTGCCCACGCCGGTCTCACCGTGGATCAGCAGCGGAATATCCTTCTCCAGCAAGCGCTCTGCCTGGCGCACGGCTTTCTCCACCCGCACATCGCCAAAGTGCAAGGTCTGGAGGCCAATCGCGGCGGGCTTTGCCGGCACCGGTTCACTGGCCTTGGGTGCGCTGAACACCCGCGCCTGCACCGGCATCTGCTTGGGTCGCTTCAATAAGCACTGGAACCGATTGCGTCCCGCCGCCTGCAGCGAAAACGGCAGGCCTTCCGGTTGGTTGAGCAGCTCCAGCAGCGACACCTTGAACAAACTGTCGACCATCACCCGCGACAAGCTGATGCCCAACAGGTTATCGGCGCGGCGGTTGGCCGACAGCACCTGGCCGCTCTCATCAAAAATCAGCAGGCCAGCCCATTGGCTGTCGAGGTTGTTCAGGCCGGTGTTGAAGGTCAGCTGGAAATGCTCGCCGCGAAACAGGTTGAGGATCAGCCGGTTCTCCACGGTCTGGCTCATCATCTTGACCATGCCCAGGGTGTGGGAGGGCGGTAGGTAGCTGTCGCTGGACACATCCAGCACCGCGATGATTTCACGCTGGGCATCGAAGATCGGCGCCGCCGAGCCGGTCATGAAGCGGTTGGCTTTCAGGAAGTGTTCGTCGTGCTCGATATGCACCGCCTGGGCACACGCCAGCGCAGTGCCGATGGCATTGGTGCCGCTGGAACGCTCCTGCCAGCTGGCGCCGGCGCTGAAACCCCGGGCCAACGTGGGCTCGATAAAACGCTGGGTGCCCCACGAGGTCAGCACCTGGCCCTGATTGTCAGCCAGCATGATCAGGCAGTTGGAGTTGCTCAGGATGTTTTCGTAGTAGGGCAGGACCTCCTGATGGGTGGTCTGCACCAAAGAATGCTGGCTTTCCAGCAATTGACTGATGCCCTCGGCGGGCAGCTGGTCGAAGCTGGGCGTGCTCTGATGGTCCAGGCCAAAGGCGCGGCAACGGCGCCAGGATTCCTGGATGAGCGTGTCGTGAGCCAAGGGTTCGGCCATGTTGACCTTCTTTTTATTGTTATGGGGTCTTGCACAATCCAGCGGTTGAAACCGGATCAAACTGTGGGAGCTGGCTTGCCTGCGATAGCGGTGTATCAGTAACAAATGAGCACGCTGACCCATCGCTATCGCAGGCAAGCCAGCTCCCACATTTATTCTGTGTTAGGCATGAGAGTGTTGTTCAGAACTGTTCATTGTCAACCCCAGCACTGTTCAGTTGTTCACCCGAAGTGTTCACTCCCGAACATCCGCTTTACCCCATTTCTTTACACATCAACCACTTGCCGTTTTGGCACGAAACTCGCTCTGACGACTGGCCAGATTCATTCCAATAATAAAAAAGGTCGTGTCATGTCATTGACCCTGGAACATGTCTCCCGCGTCGTTGAAGGGCAAACCTGGATCGACGACGCCAACCTGCGTTTCGAAGCCGGTTCCTTCAACGTATTGCTCGGCCGCACCCTGTCCGGCAAGACCAGCCTGATGCGCCTGATGGCCGGCCTGGACAAGCCCGACAGCGGCCGCATCCTGATGAATGGCGTGGACGTCACGCAAAAGCCCGTACGCCTGCGCAACGTGTCGATGGTGTATCAGCAGTTCATCAACTACCCGACCATGACCGTGTTCGAAAACATCGCCTCGCCGTTGCGCCAGGCCGGTGTGTCTAACGAGGTGATCCAGAGCAAGGTGCTGGAAACCGCAAGAATGCTGCGCATCGAGAAATTCCTGCAGCGCCATCCGCTGGAGTTGTCCGGTGGCCAGCAGCAACGCACCGCCATGGCCCGCGCCCTGGTCAAGGATGCCGAGCTGATCCTGTTCGATGAGCCGTTGGTGAACCTGGACTACAAACTGCGCGAAGAGCTGCGTCAGGAAATGCGCGAACTGTTCAAGGCGCGCCACACCATCGCCATCTACGCCACCACCGAACCGAATGAAGCCCTGGCCCTGGGTGGCACCACCACCATCCTCCACGAAGGCCGGGTGATCCAGAGCGGCAAGGCTGCCGAGGTCTACCACCAGCCGCAAACCGTGTTGGCGGCCGAGCTGTTTTCCGAGCCGCCGATCAACCTGATGCCGGGGCGGATCAGCGGCAATGAGGTGAGCTTCGCCAATTTTGTGCATTTCCCGCTGAACGTCGATTTACGCCCTATCGGCGAAGGCGAATTCCGCTTTGGCGTGCGCCCCAGCCATATCAGCCTGGTGCCGAGCAACGATGACGACCTGGAGCTGGCGGTGACCGTGGAAGTCGCCGAAATCAGCGGCTCGGAAACCTTCCTGCACGTGCGCAGCGAACACTTCCTGCTGGTGCTGCACCTGCCGGGGGTGCACGAGTACGACGTCGACGCGCCGATCCGCGTGTATATCCCCACCCATAAACTGTTTGTGTTCGATGGCCAGGGCCGATTGGTCCAGGCCCCCGGGCGCCGTGTCGCGAGGGTTGCCTGATGGCCGAGATCCATTTGCGAAACCTCGCCCATAGCTACAGCCCTGCACCGAACGGGCCGGAAGACTACGCCATTCGGGAAATGAACCACGTGTGGGAGCAGGGTGGGGCCTACGCCTTGCTCGGGCCCTCGGGCTGCGGTAAATCCACCTTGCTCAACATCATCTCCGGCCTGCTCAGCCCGTCTGAAGGCCAAGTGCTGTTCGACACCGCCGTGGTTAACGACCTCACCCCGGAAAAACGCAACATCGCCCAGGTGTTCCAGTTCCCGGTGGTGTACGACACCATGACCGTGTTCGACAACCTGGCGTTCCCGCTGCGCAACCAGGGCCTGGCCGAAGCGAAAATCCACAGCAAGGTGCAGGAAATTGCCGAAGTCCTCGACCTGCAGAACCTGCTGACCAAAAAAGCCCGCAACCTCACCGCCGACGAAAAACAGAAAGTCTCCATGGGCCGCGGCCTGGTGCGCGACGACGTGTCGGCGATCCTGTTCGATGAACCGCTGACAGTGATCGACCCGCACCTCAAGTGGAAGCTGCGGCGCAAGCTCAAGCAGATCCACGAGCAGTTCAACATCACCATGGTCTACGTCACCCACGACCAGTTGGAGGCGTCGACCTTCGCCGACAAGATTGCGGTGATGTACGGCGGGCAGATCGTGCAATTCGGCACGCCACGTGAGCTGTTCGAACGGCCCAGCCACACCTTTGTCGGCTATTTCATCGGCAGCCCGGGGATGAATCTGATCGACGTGCAGGCCGAGGCGGGCGGGGTGCGTTTCGCCGGCACCCACTTGCCGCTGTCGGAAGCGTTGCAGCAACGCATTGCCAGCACGGAGTACCAGAAACTGCAGGTGGGCATCCGCCCGGAATTTATCCACGTATGGGACGAGTACAACGCCGACGCCCTGCAAGCCGACGTCACACACGTCGAAGACCTTGGCACCTACAAAATCATGACCCTCAACCTCGATGGCGCGCCGCTGAAAGTGCGCCTGGCCGAAGACAAGCCGGTCCCCGAAGGGCAAGCCTCCATCAGTTTCCCTGCGCAATGGCTGATGCTCTACGCCGATGACTACCTGCTGGAGGTGCAGCCATGAACAAGGTGCAGAACAACAAGGCCTGGTGGCTGGTGTTGCCGGTGTTCCTGCTGGTGGCGTTCAGTGCGGTGATCCCGATGATGACCGTGGTCAACTACTCGGTGCAGGACATCTTCGACCAGTCCAGCCGCTACTTTGTCGGTGCCGACTGGTACAAGCAGGTGCTGCTCGACCCGCGTCTGCACGACTCGCTGCTGCGCCAGTTCATCTACTCGGCCTGCGTGCTGTTGATCGAAATCCCCCTGGGCATTGCCATCGCCCTGACCATGCCGACCAAGGGGCGCTGGTCGTCGCTGGTGCTGATCATCCTTGCCATTCCGTTGCTGATCCCGTGGAACGTGGTGGGCACCATCTGGCAGATCTTCGGCCGCGCCGATATCGGCTTGCTGGGTTACAGCCTCAACGCCTTGGGCATCAGCTACAACTACGCGGCCAACACCATGGACGCCTGGGTCACCGTGCTGATCATGGACGTGTGGCACTGGACCTCGCTGGTCGCACTGCTGTGTTATTCGGGCCTGCGCGCCATCCCGGATGTGTACTACCAGGCCGCGCGGATTGATCGGGCATCGCCCTGGGCGGTATTCCGACATATCCAACTGCCGAAGATGAAAAGCGTGCTGCTGATCGCGGTGATGCTGCGCTTCATGGACAGCTTCATGATTTACACCGAACCCTTCGTCCTCACAGGCGGCGGGCCGGGTAACGCCACTACCTTCCTGAGTCAGACCCTGACCCAGATGGCCGTAGGCCAATTCGACTTGGGCCCGGCGGCGGCGTTTTCCCTGGTGTATTTCCTGATCATCCTGTTGGTGTCCTGGCTGTTCTATACCGCCATGACCCATTCCGACGCCAACCGCTGAGGCCGCAGCCATGAGCAAGCGCAAGGTTATTCCGCTGCTGATCTACATCCTGTTCCTGCTGGTGCCGATCTACTGGCTGTTGAACATGTCCTTCAAGAGCAACACCGAAATCCTTGGCGGGCTGACCCTGTTTCCGCAGGACTTCACCCTGGCCAACTACAAGGTGATCTTCACCGACCCCAGCTGGTACACCGGTTACCTCAACTCGCTGTACTACGTGAGCCTGAACACGGTGATCTCCCTGAGCGTGGCGCTGCCGGCGGCCTATGCGTTCTCGCGCTACCGCTTTCTCGGCGACAAGCACCTGTTTTTCTGGCTGCTGACCAACCGCATGGCGCCGCCGGCCGTGTTTTTGCTGCCGTTCTTCCAGCTGTATTCGTCGATTGGCCTGTTCGATACCCACATCGCCGTGGCCCTCGCGCACTGCCTGTTCAACGTGCCATTGGCGGTGTGGATCCTGGAAGGGTTCATGTCCGGCGTGCCGAAGGAAATCGACGAAACCGCCTACATTGACGGTTACTCGTTTCCCAAGTTTTTCGTGAAGATCTTTATCCCGCTGATTGGCTCCGGCATCGGTGTGACCGCGTTTTTCTGCTTCATGTTTTCCTGGGTCGAACTGCTGCTGGCGCGCACCCTGACCTCGGTCAACGCCAAGCCGATCGCGGCGGTGATGACGCGTACGGTTTCGGCGTCGGGTATCGATTGGGGCGTGCTGGCAGCGGCGGGGGTGTTGACCATCCTGCCCGGCATGCTGGTGATCTGGTTTGTTCGCAACCACGTGGCCAAGGGCTTTGCCCTGGGCCGGGTCTGAGGAGTCGATGATGGAATGGATGGCCTGGACCACCCCCACCGCGTTGTTCTTCGCGGCCATTGCCCTGTTGCTGGTGGGCATGACCACGTGGGAGCTGCGCTCGCCGAGCATCCCCCGGCGCGGCTTTTTACCGATCAGCACCACCCGTGGTGATCGTTTGTTTATCGGTCTTCTCGGCAGCGCCTACCTGCACCTGCTGGTGATCGGCGTAACCGGCTGGAGCATCTGGGTGGCGTCCGCGCTGTCCCTGGTGTGGCTGTTGTGTGTGATGCGTTGGGGCTGATGCGGGTGGCGATCACCCACCTGTAGGAGCCGGCTTGCCGGCGATGGCGTCCGCAAGATCGCTATCGCCGGCAAGCCAGCTCCTACACGGTGGAGGTCGGCGTCTGAAGTCCCGTTTGAAATTAACCAGGAGGTCCCTATGTTCGATAACAACAATAAGCTGCGACATAGCATTTCATTGGCCGCCGTACTGGCCCTCAGTGGTTTGAGCGCCACGGCCTGGGCCGATGCGTATGAAGATGCCGCGAAAAAATGGATCGGCAGTGAGTTCAAACCGTCCACCCTGACCGCCGAGCAGCAGCTCGAAGAGTTGAAGTGGTTTATCAAGGCGGCGGAGCCGTTCCGTGGGATGAAGATCAACGTGGTGTCGGAAACCCTCACCACCCACGAGTACGAATCCAAGGTGCTGGCCAAGGCCTTTACCGAAATCACCGGCATCAAGCTGACCCACGACCTGCTGCAGGAAGGCGATGTGGTGGAAAAGCTGCAGACCCAGATGCAGTCCGACAAGAACATCTATGACGGTTGGGTCAACGATTCCGACTTGATCGGTACGCACTTTCGCTACGGCAAGACCGAATCCATCACCGACCTGATGGCCAATGAGGGCAAGGCCTTCACCTCGCCGACCCTGGACATCAAGGACTTCATCGGCATCTCCTTCACCACCGCGCCGGACGGCAAGATCTACCAGTTGCCCGACCAGCAATTCGCCAACCTCTACTGGTTCCGCGCCGACTGGTTCGAGCGCGCCGACTTGAAAGCCAAGTTCAAGGAAAAGTACGGCTATGAACTGGGCGTGCCGGTGAACTGGTCGGCCTATGAAGACATCGCCAAATTCTTCAGCGAAGACGTCAAGGAAATCGACGGCAAGCGTATCTATGGGCACATGGACTACGGCAAGAAAGACCCGTCCCTGGGCTGGCGCTTCACCGATGCCTGGTTCTCCATGGCCGGTGGCGGCGACAAAGGCTTGCCTAACGGCCTGCCGGTGGACGAGTGGGGCATTCGCGTAGAGGACTGCCACCCGGTCGGCTCCAGTGTTACCCGTGGCGGCGACACCAACGGCCCGGCGGCTGTGTTTGCCACGCAGAAATACGTGGACTGGATGAAAGCCTACGCGCCACCGGAAGCGGCGGGCATGACCTTCTCCGAATCCGGCCCGGTGCCGTCCCAGGGCAACATCGCACAGCAGATCTTCTGGTACACCGCGTTTACCGCCGACATGACCAAACCCGGCCTGCCGGTGGTGAACGCCGACGGCACGCCGAAATGGCGCATGGCGCCGTCGCCGGTCGGACCTTACTGGGAAAAAGGCATGAAGAAGGGCTATCAGGACGTAGGCTCCTGGACCTTCCTCAAGTCGACGCCCGAGAAGCAGAAACTCGCGGCCTGGCTCTACGCTCAGTTCGTGACATCCAAAACCGTCTCATTGAAGAAAACCATCGTCGGCCTGACGCCGATTCGTGAGTCGGATATCAACTCCCAGGCCATGACCGACCTGGCGCCGAAACTCGGTGGCCTGGTGGAGTTCTACCGCAGCCCGGCCCGTGTCGAATGGACACCGACCGGTACCAACGTGCCGGACTACCCGCGCCTGGCGCAACTGTGGTGGAGCAACATTGCGGCAGCGGCAAGCGGCGAGAAAACCCCGCAGCAAGCACTGGACAACCTGGCCAAGGAGCAGGACGCAATCATGACGCGCCTGGAACGCTCCAAAGTGCAACCGGTGTGCGGCCCGAAAATGAACGAAGAGCGTGACGCGCAATACTGGTTCGACCAGCCGGGCGCACCGAAGCCGAAGTTGGCCAACGAGAAGCCCAAAGGCGAGACCGTGGCCTACGGCGACCTGCTCAAGCAGTGGGAGGCTGCGCGTAAGTAATCCTTACGCCAATTGTCCACGCTGGCACCCACCCCTGTAGGAGCCGGCTTGCCGGCGATTGCGGCAGATCAGTCAACCCATTGGCTGGCTGATACACCGCATCGCCGGCAAGCCGGCTCCTACACTAATGCCCTCGGCTATCAGCCAGAATCCGCGCGGTATCCCGCGCCGGCGGCAACCCGAACACCCGCGCATAATCGCGGCTGAACTGGGTCGCGCTTTCATACCCCACCTCAAACGCCGCATGGGTCACGCTGCTCGCGCTGGCCACCATCAACGTACGCGCCTGTAACAACCGCACGCGTTTCTGATACTGCAAAGGGCTCAAATTGGTCACCGCCTTGAAGTGCCGATGAAATGCCGAAACACTCATCGCAGCCTTCTGGGCCAAGGCCTCCACGCGGATCGGTTCGGCATAGTCGCGACGAATCCACTGGATCGCCTGGCTGACCCGGGCCATCGCCGTGTCTGGCGCAGCAATTTCGCGCAGCATCCAGCCATGAGGGCCTTGCAGTACGTGGTAGAGGATCTCCCGTTCATACGCAGGGGCCAGCGCGGCAATTGCTACCGGGTCACCCATCAGGCGCAGCATGCGCACCCAAGCATCCATCAAGGCGGGTGTGACGGCCGCCACGGAGAAACCGGCTTCCTGTTCGCAACGCCCGTTGGGGGCCGGCAGGTCATTGAGCAGGGTGGTCAGCACGGTCGGATCAAGCGTCAGGCTCACCGCCAGGTAGGGTTCGCCCGTGATCGCCGGATTCACCACGCCGACTGCGGGCAACTCGATGGACATCACAAAATACGTCGCCGGGTCGTAATGCAGCGTGCGGTCGCCCACGGTCATGCACTTACTGCCCTGCAGGATCAGGTTGATCATCGGGTCATACACCGCCGCCAGCATATGCTCGGGAATCGCCCCCTGGACCATCGCCACGCGGGGGATGCCGGTCTCGGTGCGGCGGTTTTCGGCCTTGGCAGCCAAGGCGCGCAGTTCGATCAATTGAGTGTTCATGGCGACCATGCTGTGCCTGCCGTTGAGCCTTGCGCAAGCAAAAAGCAGAAACAGGCAAGATTGGAGTAGGAACGGCTGCGTCGAAGAGTAGGGCGATGACTACTGTGGTCACTCAACTTTTCAGCAGTGGAGCAGGCCATGGGCGTTATCGTGATTACCGGAGGCAGCCGTGGGATCGGTGCCAGTACCGCCGAACTATGTGCACGTCAGGGGCATGGTGTGATCCTCACCTATAAGCGCAACCCGGATGCGGCACAGGCGGTGGTCCAGCGTATCGAGGCCAGCGGCGGGAAAGCCGTGGCGCTGGAATTGGACGTTGCGGCTGCCAGCACATTCCCTGTCTTCCGAGAGGCGGTGACGCATGCCCTGCAGGCCACATGGGGCGCAAGCACCTTGAGTGGGCTGGTGAACAACGCCGGCTACGGCCTGTTCAACCCCCTTGAGTCGGTGACCGAGGCGCAGTTCGACGGCCTGTTCAACGTGCACCTCAAGGGGCCGTTTTTCCTGACCCAAACCCTGCTGTCGCTGCTGGAAGAACACGCCAGCATCGTCAACCTTACCAGCGCCACCACTCGCGTCGCGACGGCGGGTGTCGCGCCCTACGCCACATTCAAGGGAGGGCTGGATGTGCTAACCCGCTATATGGCCAAGGAATTCGGCGAACGGCGTATCCGCGCCAATGCGGTGTCTCCAGGCGCCATTCGCACCGAACTGGGCGGCGGCTTGAATGACGAATTCGAAGCTCTGTTGGCCGGGCAAACCGCCCTCGGCCGCGTAGGCGAACCGGAAGATGTGGCACGGGTTATCGCCCTGTTGCTGTCGGAAGAAGGCCGTTGGATCAATGCCCAGACCGTCGAAGTTGCGGGCGGCTACATCATCTGAATCAGGAGGCTCCACCATGCTCGATCATCTGTTTATCTCGGTGAGCGATATCCAACGTTCGATCCGCTTCTACGAAGCCACCCTGACGCCGCTCGGCACCACCGCGCGGCATGACTACGACGGCAAGGATGGCCCGCCCGGCCACCCGGACCTGAAGGGCTTTGGCGCCAACGGGCGCATGTTTTTCTGGCTGCGCGAAGGCGCCGTGGAAGGGCGCGCGGTGCATTTGGGCTTCGTCGCCAATAACCGCGCCGAGGTGGATAACGCCTACGCCGCCGCCCTGGCAAACGGCGCCACCGACAACGGCGCACCGGGCGCTCGCCTGCACTACGACCCCAACTACTACGCGGCCAACGTGCTGGACCCGGACGGCTACAGCCTCGAATTCGTCTACAAGAACTGGCAGCACACCTCATGAAAACCTTGATGATCTACGGCGCCACCGGCTACACCGGGCGCATGGCGGCGCACCACGCGAAAACACTGGGTCTCAACCTGGTATTGGCCGGCCGCAACGCCGAGCGCCTGGTCTCCTTGGCGGTTGAGTTGGACGTGCCTTACCGCGTATTCACGGCAGATACCGCTCAGTTGGAAGGCATCGACGTGCTGCTCAACTTTGCCGGGCCATTCGCCCAGACCGCCGCAGCGCTGATGCGCGCTTGTATTGCCAATGGCACTGACTACCTGGACATCACCGCCGAAATCAACGTGTACCGCCTTGCCGAGCAACTCGGCGCCGAAGCGGACGTGATGTTGCTGCCCGGCGTGGGCTGGGACGTGGTCCCCACTGACTGCCTGGCCATGCACGTTGCCGGCCGCGTGCAGCAGCCGCACTCGCTGAAAATCGCCTTGCAGGTGCCCGGTGCCATGTCCCGGGGTTCGGCCATGAGTGTCAGCGAGATCATCGGCGCCGGCGTGATGGCGCGACTCGACGGTCAGTTGGTCGCCACGCCGGACGCGCAACCCCAGCACCTGGATTTTGGCGACGGACCAGTGCTGTGTGCCCCGTTGTCCTTTGGCGACCTGGTCACTGCATGGCATTCCAGCGCCATCCCGAATATCGCTATGTTCGTTCACATCACTGGCGAAGCGTTCCCGGAGGGCGACCTGTCACTGCTGCCCGACGGCCCCACCCAAGGCCAGCGCGACGCCCATCGTGCCCGTGCCGTGGCCGAAGTCATCGGCATTGATGGGACGGTGGCGCGTTCAGTCATCGAGACCGTCAACGGCTACAGCTACACCCCTTTGGCTGCCGTGGAAGCGGCGCTCCGAGTACTGGGCGGTGAACGTCGCGCGGGTTTTGAAACCCCTGCCAGGCTGTTTGGCGTGGGCTTTGCGCAGACCATTGCCGGCACGCGGATCACCGATTACTAATCCCACAGGAATTACCCCCATGACCACCCTCGACCTACACACCGCTGCCGATAAGTTCGCAGTGATCGACACCCTGCATCGCTTCGCAGCAGGCATTGATCTGCACGATCCGGCTTTGCTCGCTTCGGCGTTCACCGTCAACGCCGTATCGGATTTTGGCCCGGCCGCTGCCAAGGCAGGTTTTGAATACCCGGTGCTGGAAGGGCGCGACACCATCGTCACCGCACTGTCCGGCGCCCTCAGTCAACTCGATACCACTCATTCTGTGAGTAACGCGCGGGTAACCCTTGAGGGCGACAGTGCGCGGCTGGATGCGTTGGTGGAAGCGCAGCACGTGCCCAAAAACGATCCTTCACGGCATTACCTGATGAAAAACCGTTATGACGTGGCGTTGGTGCGGGAAGAGGGCGTATGGATGATCCAGCGCGTGACTGTGGATAACGTCTGGCGCTCAGGTGAACCTGCGGTGTTGGCGGGAGTTTAAGAACACCAAACGTACTGTAGGAGCCGGCTTGCCGGCGATGCAGGCGCCTCGGTGTATCAGGGCAAACCGAGCCGATACCATCGCCGGCAAGCCGGCTCTTACAGGTTATCAGGCGGCTTGCGGCTGAATCTGCAACTCGCCGTCCACGTCCTTGACCAACCCACTGGCCAAAAACAACGGCGCCAGGCGCTTGTGCAGTTGCGGCTCGACAAATTCCTTCACCGTGTCCAGCACCAGCACGCCGCTCAGCGGCAGCTCGGCCTTGGTGTAGGACAGCCACGCCTTCTTCAACGCCATCAACACATCACTGCCCGCCGTGGAGGCGAAGCGGCGGTGGGTGGGTTTGCCGTCGAACGTAAAGCTGTGCTGGAACGCGTAGCCGGTTTCATCGCCGCCGCTGGCGGTGCAGCGCACGCAGGTGCACGGGCCGTCGCCGAAGGCGCTGCGCAGGTAGGCGTTGAAGTCCACCACGGGCTTGAGTGACAGGCGCTTATCGACTTCGAACAGGTCCCCGGTCATTTTTTCGTCAGTGTTCAACGTCCATTTCCTCGCAGGTTCGACGGTTTTTCAAAGCGCGGCACAATAGCAGCCATGGGCAGGTTTGTGGGCTATTTTGCATAACAATAGATCCCGATATTCTTTTCCTGTCTTAAAAATCGTGGCTACCCTCGCTCACCTTCTCAAAAGCGCGGCAGACTCCCCCATGACCTTCAAGCGTTCCTCCCTGACCCTCCTGGCGGCCTCGTTGGCCGCCGCAACGGCCTTGCTCAGCCCCGGTGCCCAGGCCGAAGGCAAGATCAGCATCGCCCAGCAATTCGGCATCGGCTACCTGATCCTTGACGTGGTGCGTGACCAAAACCTGATCGAAAAGCACGGTAAGGAACAGGGCCTGGACATCAAGGTGGATTGGAACAGCATTTCCGGCGCCACCGCGATGAATGAATCGCTGCTGGCCGGCGCGCTGGACGTGGTCTCCGCTGGCGTGCCGCCAATGCTCACGCTGTGGGACCGCACCAAGGGCAAGCAGAACGTCAAGGCCATCGCCTCGCTGGGCTCGATGCCCAACTACCTGCTCACCAACAACCCGAACGTGAAAACCCTCAAGGACTTCAGCGAGAAAGACCGTATCGCCGTGCCCGCCGCTGGCGTGGGCTTCCAGTCTCGCACCTTGCAGATCGAGACCGCCAAGCAATTCGGCAATGACCAGTACAAGAAATTCGACGACATCTCCATCAGCCTGGCCCACCCCGATGCCACGGCGGCGTTGATTGCCGGTGGTTCGGAGATCAATGCGCATTTCTCCAGCCCACCGTTCCAGTACCAGGAACTGCTGAACCCCAATGTGCACAAGGTGCTCAGTTCCTACGACATCCTGGGTGGGCAGGCGACGTTCAACGTGCTGTACACCACGCAGAAATTCCACGACGAAAACCCCAAGACCTACAAGGCGTTCTATGACGCACTGGCCGAGGCTGAAAAAATCATCAAGGCCGATAAGCCAGCGGCCGCCAAGGCCTACATCCGCGTAGAACAGTCGAAACTGCCGTTGGATCTGGTGGAAAAGATCGTCCAGGATCCGGAAATCGACTTCACCATCGTGCCGCAGCGCACCTTCATCTACGCCGAGAAATTGCAGGAGCTGGGTGTGCTGAAAAACAAGGCCGCCAGCTGGAAGGACTACTTCTTCGAAGAAGCCCACGGCGGCAACGGCAGCTGATCCGCAACCCGTTTCTGATACCGAACACGATCAACTGTAGGAGCCGGCTTGCCGGCGATAGCGGTGGATCAGCCAGAACATTGATAGCAGACACACCGTCATCGCAGGCAAGCCAGCTCCCACATTTGGATCTCTGTTGTGATCATCTGTAGGAGCCGGCTTGCCGGCGATAGCTGCGTGTCAGTCGATACATTCGGTAGCTGATACACCGATATCGCCGGCAAGCCGGCTCCTACAGAGGTGTTGTGTATCCCGTCTACTGCGCAATCAGACTGCGCTTGATCCAGTCATACAAGTCATTCCCCTCGCTCGACAACTCACTGTTGGCGCGCCGGCACAGGTAGTACTGGCGGCCGTCATTGACCTGCAGATCAAACAACTTCACCAGCTCACCACTCGCCACATGGGGCGCCACCAGCGGCTCGCGCAGCAGCGCGCAACCGAGGCCGGTGAGGGTGGCGGTGAGTGCCAGTTGGCCGTCTTCCAGCAGCAAGCCATTGAGCGCTGTGGTGTCGACTTCGGCGGCCTCGAACCATTGGCCCCAGGTGCCGCGTTCTTCGTCGTGCAGCAACGGCAGTTCACTCAGCGCCTGGGGAGTGTCGATGGGCCCGTGCTGCGCCAGGAACGCGCGGCTGCAATAGGGCGTCACCGCGCCAGAGATCAACGGCTCGCTGTGGTAGCCCGGCCAATGCCCGGTGCCAAAGCGGATCGACAGGTCCGCTGCGTCGCTGGGGTAGCTGCGGTGGTTGGCGTAGGTCACGTTGATGTCCAGCGCCGGGTGATCCTTCAGGAAATTCGCAAGGCGCGGGATAAACAGGTTGATGCCAAACAGCGGGATCAGGCTGATGGTGACCTGGCGCGTCGCGCTTTTTTCGCGCACGTGTTCGGTGGCGCTGCGCAGTACCGCAAAGGCTGAGCGAATCGCACGGTAGTACTCGCGACCTTCGTCGGTGAGCACCAGGTTGCGGCCCTGGCGCAAGGTCAGCGGCTGCTGCAAAAAGTCCTCGAGCAAATGCAACTGATGGCTGATGGCCGAGGCGGAGACGTCCAGCTCGCGGGCAGCGGCATTGACCCCGCCATGGCGCGCAAAGGCTTCGAACGTACGCACGGCACGCAGGGGAGGGTCATTGGCTAACTGTTCTGATTTATTCATGTATTGAATTAAATACCAACTTTATCGCCGAATAAAGAGCCATAAGTGCCGTATTTGCGGCATAAATGGCCTGTTCTATGTTGGGTATAACGATATGACTTTCTGATATTTGATAAAAACAGAATAGATGCTTAGTGTGCCGCCCTTGTACGCACTGAGGTCGATGGTCCTGATGGATGGGTTTATCCAACAACTGCTCAACGGTTTGATGACGGGCAGTCTCTACGCGCTGGTGGCCCTGGGTTACACCATGGTCTACGGCATTTTGCGCATCATCAACTTCGCCCATGGCGACGTGTTGATGATCGGCGCGCTGGTGGGCTTGTCGGTGATCCGCCTGTTGCAGGCGACCTGGCCCGCCTTGCCGCCGGTGCTGGTGTTGCTCTGCGCCACTGTTGTCGCCATGGCCTTCTGCGCGGTGCTGGCGGTAGTGATCGAGCGTGTTGCCTATCGCCGCCTGCGCCATGCCCCGCGCCTGGCACCGTTGATCAGTGGCATCGGTGTGTCGCTGCTGCTGCAAACCGTTGCCATGCTGGTGTGGACGCGCAACCCGCAGATGTTCCCGCAATTGCTGCCCCTGGCGCCGATTGAAGTGCTGGCCGGCGCCTCCCCGCACCCGGCGATCACCAACGTGACGGCCCTTACCACCATCGCCATCGCCGTTTCGGTGATGGTCGCGCTGCTGGTGTTGGTGGAGCGCACGCGCTTCGGCCGGGCCATGCGCGCCGTGGCAGAAAACCCGCAAGTGGCGAGCCTGATGGGTATCAACCCCAACCGCATCATTGTCATCACCTTTGCCATTGGCGGCGCGCTTGCCGCGTTGGCGGGGATCATGATGGCCAGCAACTACGGCAGCGCGCATTTCTACATGGGCTTTTTGCCCGGCATCAAGGCCTTCACCGCAGCCGTGCTGGGCGGTATCGGCAACCTCAAGGGCGCCATGCTCGGCGGCCTGTTGCTGGGGCTGATCGAAGCCCTGGGTACCGGCTATTTGGGTTCGGCTACCAACGGCGTGTTTGGCAGCAATTACCAGGATGTGTTTGCCTTTATCGTGTTGATCGCGGTGCTGGTGTTCCGGCCTTCGGGCTTGCTGGGCGAACGTTTGGCGACCCGCGCATGATCAACGCTCTCTCCCCCAACAAACGCGCGAGCCTGGGCTTGCTATTGCTCGCCGTGGCCCTGGTGCTGGCACCGTGGATCGTCGGCCACACCGGTGGCAACACCTGGGTGCGCACCCTGGACTTTGCCCTGCTGTACATCATGCTCGCCCTCGGCTTGAACATCGTGGTCGGCTATGCGGGGTTGCTGGACATGGGCTTTATCGCGTTCTACGCGGTGGGCGCTTATCTCGCGGCGTTGCTCTCGTCGCCGCATTTGCTGCAACAGTTCCCCGCGCTGGCGGCGCTGTTGCCGGCGGGCCTGCACACCTCGATCTGGCTGATCCTGCCACTCGGCGCCTTGCTGGCGGCCGGCTGTGGTGTCGTGCTCGGCGCGCCGACCCTGCGCCTGCGCGGCGACTACCTGGCCATCGTGACCTTGGGCTTTGGCGAGATCATCCGCATCCTGCTGCGCAACCTCGATCGCCCGGTGAACATCACCAACGGCCCCAAAGGCATCTCCCAGGTCGACCCGGTGAACCTGCTCGGCGTGAACCTGGGCCGCACCCAGGACCTTTTCGGTCTGCGCCTGCCGTCCGTGTACCTCTATTACTACCTGTTCGCCGCGCTGGTGGTGCTGATCCTGTTCGCCTGCATCCGCCTGGAGCATTCGCGCATCGGCCGTGCCTGGGTGGCCATCCGCGAAGACGAAGACGCGGCGCAAGCCATGGGCATCAACACCGTGCGCCTCAAGCTGCTGGCGTTTGCCATTGGCGCGGCGTTTGGCGGGGTGAGCGGGGTGCTGTTCGCGTCGTTCCAGGGGTTTGTCTCGCCGGAGTCCTTCACCCTCAACGAGTCCATTGCCGTGCTGGCGATGGTGGTGTTAGGCGGCATGGGCCACATCCCCGGGGTGATCCTGGGCTGCGTGTTGCTGGCGGCCTTGCCCGAAGCCCTGCGCGCCAGTATGGGCCCGCTGCAGCAGTCGCTGTTCGGCCAGGTGCTGGTGGATCCGGAAATCATCCGCCAACTGTTCTACGGCCTGGCGCTGATCCTGGCGATGCTCTACCGACCGGCCGGGCTGTGGCCCAAAGGAGTGGCACGATGAACGCACCGTTGTTGCAGATTGACAAGGTCAACAAACACTTCGGCGGCGTTGCGGCGCTGACCGACGTGAGCCTGAGTATCCAGCCCGGCGAAATCTACGGGTTGATCGGCCCCAATGGCGCGGGCAAGACCACCTTCTTCAATGTGATGACCGGCCTCTACACCCCGGATTCCGGGCGTTTCCAGCTCGATGGCCGGGACTACACGCCCACCGGTGTGCACCGGGTGGCCGAAGCCGGCATTGCCCGAACCTTCCAGAATATCCGCCTGTTCAACGCCATGAGCGCCCTGGAAAACGTCATGGTCGGGCGCCATGTGCGCACCCGCAACGGCCTGTGGGCGGCGCTGAGTCAGCATCGTCGGGCGCGTGAGGAAGAAGCGCAAACCCGAGCCCACGCCCATCGCCTGCTGGCGTATGTGGGCCTGGCCGGGTTTGCCCATTACCGCGCCGACAGCCTCAGCTACGGCCATCAGCGCCGCCTGGAAATCGCCCGCGCCCTGGCCACCGAACCGCGCCTGCTGGCGCTGGATGAACCGGCAGCCGGCATGAACGCCAGCGAAAAAGTGCAACTACGTGGCCTGCTGGAAAAGATCCGCGACGACGGCCACACGCTGCTGCTGATCGAGCACGACGTGAAGCTGGTGATGGGCGTGTGCGACCGCATCAGCGTGCTCGATTACGGCCAAGTCATCGCTGTGGGCCCACCCGCCGATGTGCGCCAGCACCCGGCTGTGATCCAGGCCTACCTGGGAGCCAGTGCCCATGTCTGAAGCCCTGTTGAGTGTCGACGGTTTGCAAGTGCGCTACGGCGCCATCGAAGCCGTCAAATCCCTGGACCTGCAGATCCACGAAGGCGAGCGCGTCACGCTGATCGGTGCCAATGGCGCTGGCAAGACCTCCAGCCTCAAGGCCCTCACCGGGTTGCTGCCTGCGACCAGAGGCGAGATCCGCTTTGCGGGGCGTTCGATCCGCGGCGCAGCGCCCGACCAACTGCTGCGCCAGGGCATCGCCATGGTCCCCGAAGGGCGCGGGATCTTTGCGCGCATGAGCGTGCTGGAAAACCTGCAAGCCGGTGCCTTCCTGCGCCGTGACAACACGCAGGTGCAGCGTGAAATGCGCCAGTTGTTCGACCACTTCCCGCGCCTGCAGGAACGCCTGCACCAGTCGGCCGGCCTGCTGTCGGGCGGCGAGCAGCAGATGCTCGCGCTGGCTCGTGCACTGTTGTCTCGCCCGCGCTTGCTGATCCTCGATGAGCCGTCCATGGGCCTGGCACCGATCATGGTGGAGAAGATTTTCCAGGTGATCGATGACGTGTGCCGCCAGGGCATGACCCTGTTGCTGGTGGAGCAGAACGCACGGCTGGCGCTGCAGGTCACCGACCGCGCCTACGTGATGGACACCGGCCGTATCAGCCTCACGGGGCCGTCCCAGGATTTGCTTGAACACCCCGAGGTGCGCAGTGCGTACCTCGGCGAATAGATCACCCATGACGCTACCGGACGCCCGGCGTGTTCCGACCCGCCTGAAAACCAGCAGGAACCCCAGATGAACACATTGAAGAAAACCGCACTGATCGGCCTGGCCCTCAGCAGCCTCGCCAGCGCCGTGGCCCAGGCCGACCAGACCGTGCTGATCGGCTTGGCTGGCCCACTCACCGGCCCGTCCGCACGGATCGGCAAGGACCTGGAAAACGGCGCGCAACTGGCCATCGACCAAGCCAACGCCAAGCACCCGAAAATCAACGGTGAAGCCGTGACGTTCAAGCTGGTCTCCGAAGACGACCAGTCCGACCCGCGCACCGCCGTGACCGTGGCCCAGCGCCTGGTGGATGAAGGCGTGGTCGGCGTGGTCGGCCACTGGAACACCGGCACCAGCATCCCGGCTGCGCGGGTGTACCACGACGCCGGCATTGCCCAGGTCGCCCCGGTTGCCACCGGCCACGCCTATACCCAGCAGGGTTTCGACACCAGCTTTCGGATCATGGGCCATGACGACGATGGCGGCCGCGTGGCCGGCGACTATGCTTTGAATACCCTGAAAGCCAAGCGCATCGCCGTGATCGACGACCGCACCGCGTTCGGCCAGGGCCTGGCCGACCAGTTCGTCAAGGCCATCGAGGCGGGCGGCGCAACGGTGGTGGGCCGCGAATACGTGGACGACAAGACCATCGACTTCAGCGCCGTGCTCACCAACATCCGCAGCCAGAACCCGGACCTGATCTTCTTCGGCGGCGTCGACTCCCAGGCCGCACCGCTGGCCCGACGCATCAAGCAACTGGGCATCAAGGCACCGTTGATGGGCGCGGGCGGGTTTGTCAGCCAGACCTTCCTGCAACTGGCGCAGAACGAAGGCGAGGGCGTGATCGCCCTGGAACCGGGCCTGGCGGTCGCGCAGATGCCGGGCGGCAAGGCGTTCGAGCAGGCTTACAAGGCGCGCTACAAGGCCAACATCGAGCTGCATGCGCCGTTCGCCTACGACGGCGTCGGCGTGCTGGTGGCGGCGATTGAAAAGGCCGACTCGGTGGATCCGCAGAAGTACCTGCCGGTGTTGCACGCCATTAGCTACCCGGGCGTAACCGGCACTATCGCGTTCGATGCCGAGGGCAACTTGAAGAAGCCGTCGTTCACCGTTTACCAGGTCAAAGCCAACCAATGGCAGCCCGTAAGCGTGGCCGGCGGTCAATAAACAGGTCGACTGTAGGAGCCGGCTTGCCGGCGATGGCGGTCTATCAGCCAAGGATGTACAGGCTGGCACACCGCGATCGCCGGCAAGCCAGCTCCCACATTGGTTTGGAGGAGAGATGAAATGAGCAAGCTGGAAGGTGAACTGGGCATTCTTGCCCGTCGGCGGATCGAGGCCGAAATCATCAAGCCGATCTACGAGATTCTCAAGCGCGAGCAGGGCCAGGCATTTGCCGCGGCCGTGATCGGCGAGGCCGTGGGCAACGCGGCGATCCAGGCCGGCAAACATTTTGCCGCGCTGGAAGAGCAGGGCGCCGACCTCAAGAGCTTTGTCGAACTGCAAGTGCTGTGGGAGAAGGATGACGCCCTCAAGGTCGAGATCATCGCCAGCGATGCCGAGCACTACGATTACGACGTCAAGCGTTGCCGCTACGCCGAGATGTACCACGAAATGGGCCTGGGCGAGATCGGCCACCTGCTGTCGTGCAACCGCGACGAGCTGTTTATCGTCGGCTACAACCCCGACATCGAACTGACCCGCACCCAGACCATCATGGACGGTGCCCATCACTGTGACTTCCGCTACCGGGCCAAGCCTCATGAATGATCACGCACGGGTAAACGGCGAGCGCCTGTGGGACTCGCTGATGGACATGGCAACGATCGGCGCCACCGAAAAGGGCGGCGTCTCGCGCCTGGCCCTCACCGATGAGGACCGCCGTGGCCGCGACCTGTTTGTGCAATGGTGCACGGCGGCCGGGTGCAGCATTCGCGTGGACGCGATGGGCAATATCTTCGCGCGCCGCGCCGGTCGCCACGACCAGCTGGCCCCGGTGCTGACCGGCTCCCATGGCGACTCTCAACCCTTCGGTGGCAAGTACGACGGCATCTACGGCGTGCTCGCCGGGCTGGAAGTGCTGCGCACCTTGAACGACCTGGGCATTGAAACCGACCGGCCCATCGAAGTGGTCAACTGGACCAACGAAGAAGGCTCACGCTTCGCTCCGGCGATGATTTCATCGGGCGTCTACGCCGGTGTCTTTGACTTGGAATACGGTTTGTCCCGCGAGGATAAAGCGGGGGTGACCATTGGCGAGGCGCTGAAAGAAATCGGCTATGCCGGCGCACATCCGGTGGGCGGCCAGGCGATACACGCCGCGTTCGAACTGCACATCGAACAAGGCCCGATCCTTGAAGCCCAGGGCATCACCATCGGCGTCGTCACCGGCGCCCAGGGCCAACGCTGGTATGAAGTGGAACTGAGCGGGCGCAGCGCCCACGCCGGTACCACGCCCATGGACCATCGCCTGGATGCCTTGCTCGGTTTTGCCCGTGTCGTCGAGGCAGTGAACGGCCTGGGGCTGGAACAAGGTGCCGAAGGGCGCGCCACGGTGGGTATGGCGAACATCTTCCCCAACTCACGCAACGTGGTGCCGGGCCGGGTGTTTTTCAGCGTGGAATTCCGTCACCCGGACGAAGCAGTCCTGGCGCGCCAGGATCAGCAACTGCGCGACGCCGTGGCCCGTATCGCCGAGGGCATCGGCTTGCAGCACAGCGTGAAGCAGATCTTCCAGTACGCGCCAATTGCCTTCGACAGCGACTGTGTAGAAGTGGTACGTGCCTCGGCTGAAAAGCTCGGCCACAGCCACCGGCCAATGATCTCCGGTGCCGGGCACGACGCCTGCTACCTCAACCAGGTCGCGCCCACTGCGATGATCTTTGTGCCGTGTGTGGACGGGTTGAGCCATAACGAAGCCGAGGCCATCTCTCCCGAGTGGTCGACAGCCGGCGCCGATGTGCTGTTGCAGGCCATCCTGGCCAAATCCCGGCGCTGACAAGCGGCGATCAAACAGCACGTACATCCAATTTTCATCACCCCCGCCCACGGCACACTCCCCTCATCGCTGATCTTTCAAGGCAGAGGGGAGCACCATGGACCCAGCACCAGAGACAGGGCCCGACGAAGTCGTCACCCTGGTCGTCAAACACCTGATCAAGAAAGGCCTTGAGGCCGACTATGAAGCCTGGCTGCGGCGCATTGTGCGCATCGCCGGTGAGCGCCCCGGCCACCTCGGCGTGGACGTGGTGCGCAGTCAACAGAACGGCCTGGCGCTGTTCACCTGCGTATTGCGCTACCGCTCCACCGACGCGCTGGAGCGCTGGCTCGACTCCCCCGAACGCAACGACCTGATCGCCGAAGCTGCGCCCATGCTGGCCGACGGCGACAAGACCGAAGTCGGCGGCGTCAACGAGTTCTGGTTCTCGCCCCTGGCCGACAGCGCCGCCAAGCCGCCACGCTGGAAGCAGGCGGTGGTCACCCTGTTCGTGATCCTGCCGCTGACCCTGCTGGTGCCGCTGGTGTGGGGCCCGGTCCTGCGCCTGCATCCCTTTCTCTCCAACTACGTGGTTGCCACCTTCCTGGTGACCCTGACCATCGTGTTGCTGGTGGTCTACCTGTTGATGCCGGCGGCTACCCGGCTGTTCGCTCCCTGGCTTGAAGCCTCTGTAAAGGAAATCCTATGAACGCCGATCTGATTCTGTTCAATGGCCAGTTCCACACCGTGGACCGTGAAAACCCGCGCGCCACCGCCGTCGCTATCAGTGGTGGGCGTTTCGTCGTCGTGGGCACCGATGGCGAGGCCATGGCCCTGCGCGGCAGCGGCACCCAGGTCATCGACCTCAAGGGTCGCACCGTCATCCCCGGGCTCAACGACTCTCACCTGCACCTGATTCGTGGCGGGCTGAACTACAACCTCGAACTGCGCTGGGAAGGCGTGCCGTCCCTGGCCGATGCATTGCGCATGCTCAAGGACCAGGCCGACCGCACGCCAACCCCGCAATGGGTGCGCGTGGTGGGCGGCTGGAACGAATTCCAGTTCGCCGAAAAACGCATGCCCACCCTCGACGAGCTGAACCAGGCCGCGCCCGACACCCCGGTGTTCGTACTGCACCTGTACGACCGCGCCTTGCTCAACCGCGCGGCCCTGCGCGTGGCCGGCTACACCAAGGACACGCCCAACCCACCGGGCGGCGAGATCGTGCGCGACAGCAACGGCAACCCCACCGGCATGCTGGTGGCGCGGCCCAACGCGATGATCCTGTATGCGACCCTGGCCAAAGGCCCGAAATTGCCGCTGGAATACCAGGTCAACTCGACCCGCCAGTTCATGCGTGAACTCAACCGCCTGGGCCTCACCAGTGCGATCGACGCCGGTGGCGGTTTCCAGAACTACCCCGACGACTACGCGGTGATCGAACAGTTGGCCAAGGACGAACAGTTGACGGTGCGCATCGCCTACAACCTGTTCACCCAGAAGCCCAAGGAAGAGCTCAGCGACTTCAAGAACTGGACCGGCAGCGTCACCCTGCACCAGGGCGATGACTACCTGCGTCACAACGGCGCCGGCGAGATGCTGGTGTTCTCGGCCGCTGACTTCGAAGACTTCCTCGAACCCCGCCCGGACCTGCCGCTGACCATGGAGCAGGAACTGGAGCCGGTGGTGCGTCACTTGGTGGAGCAGCGTTGGCCGTTCCGCCTGCACGCCACCTATGACGAGTCCATCTCGCGCATGCTCGACGTGTTCGAGAAGGTCAACCGCGACATCCCGTTCAATGGCCTGCCGTGGTTCTTCGACCACGCCGAAACCATCACCCCGAAAAACATTGAGCGCGTGCGTGCCCTCGGCGGCGGGATTGCGATCCAGGACCGCATGGCGTTCCAGGGTGAATACTTCGTCGAGCGCTACGGCGCCAAGGCCGCCGAAGCCACGCCACCGATCCAGCGCATGCTCGCCGAAGGCGTGCCGGTGGGGGCGGGCACCGATGCCACGCGGGTGTCGAGCTACAACCCGTGGACCTCGCTGTACTGGATGGTCAGCGGCCGTACGGTAGGCGGCTTGGCGCTGCACGCCGAGGGCTTGCCGCGCCTCACCGCGCTGGAACTGTTTACCCACGGCAGCGCCTGGTTCTCGTCCGAGCAAGCCAAGAAAGGCCAGATCAAGGTCGGCCAATTGGCGGACGTTGCTGCGCTGTCGGCGGACTTCTTCAGCGTCGAGGAAGAGGCCATCAAGTGGATCGAGTCGGTGCTCACCGTGGTCGGCGGCAAGGTGGTCTACGGCGCCGGCGACTTCGAAGAGTACGCACCGCCACACGTGCCGGTGCTGCCGGACTGGTCGCCGGTGGTCAAGGTGCCCGGGCACTGGCGCCCGGGTGCGGCGTTGCAGGCTCAGGTGCACCAATGCAGCGGCCCGTGTGGCGTGCATGTGCACAGCCATGAAAAAGCGCGTCTTTCCAGCGTGCCGGTCAGCGACTTCCAGGGTTTCTGGGGTGCGTTCGGCTGCTCGTGTTTTGCCTTCTGATTACCCAACCCCCGTTAGGAGATAACCCCATGGCTTACAACCGTTTGAACAAAGATGACGCCGTCGTACTGCTGGTCGACCACCAGACTGGCCTGATCTCCCTGGTGCAGGACTTCTCGCCCAACGAGTTCAAGAACAACGTGCTGGCCCTGGCGGACCTGGCCAAGTTCTTCAACTTGCCGACCATCCTCACCACCAGCTTTGAAAGCGGCCCCAACGGCCCGCTGGTGCCGGAACTCAAGGAAATGTTCCCGGACGCGCCATACATTCCGCGCCCTGGCCAGATCAATGCGTGGGACAACGAAGACTTCGTCAAGGCCGTCAAGGCGACCGGGCGCAAGCAGATCATCATCGCGGGCGTGGTAACGGATGTCTGTGTGGCGTTCCCGACCCTGTGCGCACTGGCTGAAGGCTTTGAGGTGTTCGTGGTCACCGACGCGTCCGGCACCTTCAACGAAACCGTGCAACAAGCCGCCTGGGCACGCATGAGTGCGGCCGGCGCGCAACTGGTGAACTGGTTCTCGGTGGCCTGCGAGCTGCAGATCGACTGGCGCAACGACATGGAAGGCCTGGCCAACCTGCTGTCCCAGCGCATCCCGAACTACCGCAACCTGATGAACAGCTACACAGCGTTTACTAAGTAATTATCGCTAGAGAACAACGCTGAACCCCCGTGGGAGCCGGGCTTGCCCGCGATGGCGGAGTGTCAGTCGACAGTAACGTCTGCTGATACACCGCCATCGCAGGCAAGCCAGCTCCCACATTTTGTTTTGTGGTGTTGCTACTGGCGCGCTATAAAACCGCTAAATGTCCACCGAGAAGCGACAATGAACCCCTTCGAAGACATGCGCCTGTTCTGCCAGGTCATGGAGTCCGGCAGTTTCACCGCCGCCGCCGAGCAACTGGGCCTGTCCAAGCAATTTGTCAGCCGCCGCCTGATCCAGCTGGAAGATCGCCTGGGCGTGCGCCTGCTCAACCGTTCCACCCGCCGCCTGGACGTTACACCACTCGGCCAGAGTTACTACGAATCCGCCTTGCGCCTGCTCGGAGAAGTCGAGCAAGTCGAGCAGGGCATCGCCGGCCAGAACAGCGAGCCGCGCGGCACCCTGCGCCTGAGTGCGCCGTTGTCGTTTGCCATGGCCCATTTGGGCTGCCTGTTGCCGCTGTTCCTGCAGCGCCATCCCCAGGTGTCGGTGGAAGTCGACCTCAGTGACCGTCCTGTCGACCTGATCGGCGAAGGCTATGACCTGGTGCTGCGTATCGGCACCCTGGAAGACTCCACCCTGATCGCCCGCCGCATCGCCAGCATCCCGCGGGTGTACTGCGCCAGCCCCGCGTACCTGGCCCTGCGCGGCACGCCGCAAAAACCCGAAGACCTCAATGAGCACGACTGCCTGCCATACGGCCATGGCCGTCAGGTTCAGTGGCGCTTCAAGGGCAAGGTGCAGGCGTTGAACGTGAGTGGGCGCATGCGCGTGAACAACGGCGATTTGCTGCGCGACACCGCTATCGCCGGCCTGGGGGTGACGTACTTGCCCACCTTTATCGTCGGCGACGCGTTGAAGGACGGCCGCCTGGTCACGGTCCTGGACGACTTCGCCCCCGAAGCCCTGACCCTGTCGGCGGTGTACCCCCAGCACCGGCAGAGTTCACGGCCGGTGCAGGCGTTGGTGGAGTTTTTGCGCGAACAGCTGGCGCAGGGCTGCTGACGGGCAAGCGTCAGCGGTTGGCGAGGTTCGCCAATTCGAGACCCGCGACATACCGCTCCAGATTCGCCAAAAACGCGTCGGCAATCTCATGGCGGCTGTGAGTCGAAATCGCTGATGTATGGGGCGACAACCGTACCCTCGGGTGCGTGTACAGCGGATGCCCGTCCGGCAAGGGTTCCGGTTCGGTCACGTCCAGCGACGCCAGGCCGACCTGCCCATTGTCCAGCGCCTCCACCAACGCCTCCTGATCCACCAAACCGCCGCGTGCGATGTTGATCAGGTGCAGCCCTGGCTTCGCGCTGCCCAGCACATCGCGGTCGACGATTTGCCGCGTCGCCTCGGTCAGCGGCGCCGCCAGCACCAGGTGATCGGCGCGGGCGAACAGGTCGTGGATGTCCTTGGCCGCCTGCACACCGTCGACGCCAAACGGCGCTGTGCTCTGACGCAACGCCACGACGTTTATGCCCAAGGCCAGTGCCTTGTGCGCCAGGCGTTCGCCAATTGCACCAAAGCCGAGGATGCCCAGTGTGGTGCCTTTGAGCGGACGCAGCGGGGTGAAACTCCACTGCGCATCGTTCACCCAGATGTCCGGCAAATGCTTGGACGCCGCAAAGATCGCCGCCAGGGCGAACTCGGCAAGGTTGTCGGCGGCGCTGCCACGTGAGGTGGTGACCGGCGGGCCGTTGAACAGCCACTGCGGGTAGAAGTCGATGCCCGACGACACCAGGTGCACCCATTGCGCGCCATACGGCCAGCCCGGTGGCGGGGTGTCCGGGGCGGTGTAGCCGCGCACGTTGATCGGGCGCAGCAACAGGATAGTGGCCTGGGGCGGCAGGTCGCTGGGCACGCCCACCGGCACGCCGATCACCTGGGCCTGCGGGTGGTGCGCGGCGAGGCGCTGGCGGATCACGTCGTTGTAATCCTCGTCCAACTGGCTGGCAATAATCACCTGGGTCATGGGCGTTCCTTCTCACGTTGGGCGAACACCGCTTTGCCGACGCCTTGCAACACGGCGTCGTTCTGCGGGGTGTGTACGCGACTGCACAGCACGTCGCGGTAATGCCGTTGCAGCGGGCTATGGCGCGACAGGCCGGGGTTGCCCGAGGCCTCGATGGCCAGTTCCACGGCACGGATGGCGTTATTGGTCACCAGGTACTTCAACTGCGCCGCGTTGGCGGCCGGGGTGTGGCCTTCTGCCGCGGCGTCGAGCAGGCTGCGGTTGGCAAACAGCAGGGTGTCGATATGGCCGACGGTCTCCTGGAACCGCGGCAGGGTCGACAGGGCTGCACCGAGGTTGGACGGCTTGCGTGCTTCCAGCCAGTTCACCAGCCAGTCCCGCGCGGCCTGGGCCACGGCGTCATACACCGATGACAGCAGCACCGACATCCACAGGAAACCCTCGCCATCCAGCTCCGGCGATGGTGCGCTCCAGGGGCTGACGCCGACGGCGTGGTCCAGCGGCACCAGCACGTTGTCGAGTACCACTTCATGGCTGCAGGTGGCGCGCATGCCCAAATGGTCCCAGGTGTCGATGATGCTCACGCCGGGGCTGTCCTTGGGCACCAGCCAGGCGCCCACCAGCGGGTCCGGGTCATCGCTGCGCGCCCACACGCTGAACCAGCTCAGGCCGTGGCTGCCGGTGGAGTAGATCTTGCGCCCGCTGATGCGCCAGCCTTCGGCCGTGCGTACCGCCGTGGTCGCCGGCAGGCCGCCACGGGCCGGGGTGCCGAGGTCGGGCTCGACGCGCAGGGCGTTGATCAACGCGCCGTTGCGTACTGCGTCCTCGGCCACTTGCTGGCGCAGGTGTGCAGGCCAGGTCTTGCTGTCTTGCAGGCGGGTGTGTTGCAGGTACTGCATCACCAGGATCAGCGCCGTGGAGGGTTCGCCCTTGGCAATCGCGCTGATCGCCTTGCGCGCCTGGGGCAGGCTGGCACCGCCACCGCCGAGGGCCTTGGGCACGGTGAGGGCGACCAGGCCGTGTTCGTGCAGCAACTTGAAGTTGGCGTGGGGGAAGGCGCCGCTCTCGTCATACAGGTGCGCGGTGCTCGCCAGTTCGGCGCTGAGGCGTTCGAGCAGAGCTTCGAAATTGGCGACTTCCACGGAGCGTAGGGATGGCTGAGTCATAAGCATGTACTCGATCAAAAAGTGTAGGAGCCGGCTTGCCGGCGATGGCGGCAGAAGGCTTTGCGCATGGCTTGGGGGCCAATCGCCGGCAAGCCGGGCTCCTACAGGGGGGGGCGGTGTGGGTCAGATGGCGAGGCGCACGGGTTGCTGGCCCAGCAGGTGTTCCACCGCTTGCAACACCGGCTCGGCTTCCGTGCGCACCAACCAATCCGGGCTGACTTCCACGAACGCCACGGTGCCGTCCCGGGCGATCACCACCACGGTCGGTTGCGGCAATTCCCATGTCCCGGTGCCGGTGGTGTCGCCGATGTGATTGCCCTTGGCCAACGCCGCGTTTCGCGAGGCGTCGTCAAAGCTGTAGAGAATGCCCAGCCGCCGCCCGAGGTTGTTGTCCGGGTCGCTGGCCACTAGCAGTCGCAGGGTGTGCCGGGTCTTGATCTCCACCAGGCGCTCCGGCACCTGCGGGCTGACCGCGACTAACGGCACGCCCCATTCCCGCAGGCGTGGGTAGAGCTGGCGCTCGTAATAGGGCAGGGCGAGGTTGCACGCGGGGCAGCCTGCAAAGCGGAAAAAGATCAGCACCGCCGGGCCGTCGGCCAGCAGCAGCTCACGGTTCAGTTCGCCACCTTCCACGTTCAGTAGAGTAAAAGGGTCCAGCTCGTCACCGACCTGCACGTAGTTGTCAGGCTGCGCTTCGTCCACCAGGCGCTGGCGCTGGTCGATGTTGACCTGCAAGGCGGCCGGCGCCCAGGTGGCCAGGCGTTCGGCATGCAGGTCGGCCAACTGACGGTTGAGGGACTCGCTCATGCCAGTGCCTCCTGTTCTGTCTCCACTTCGTTTGCAACGCTGTAGCGGTTGGCCGGCACGTCCAGGCCCAGGTTGTCGCGCAGGGTCTGGCCGCTGTACTCGGTGCGGAACAGGCCACGCTGTTGCAACACCGGCACCACCAGTTCGGTGAAGTACTGCAAGCCATCGGGCAGTACCGAGTTGATGATGAAGCCGTCGCTGGCGCCGGTCTCGAACCAGGTCTGGATCGCATCGGCCACTTGCTCCGGGGTGCCGACAAAATCACGTTTGGGCCGCGAGAACCGCAAGGCCACTTCGCGCAGGGTCAGGCCTTCGTCCCTGGCCAGTTGCTTGACGCGGTCGGAGCCGCCTTTCTGGCTGTTGGCGCCCAGGTCGCCGAGTTCCGGGAAGGGGGCGTCGAGCGGGTACTGGCTGAAGTCGTGGTCATTGAACGGGCGGCCCAGGGCGACGATCGCATCCTCTACGGTCACCAGGTCCACGGCTTGCTGGTAGCGGCTTTCCACCTCGGCTTCATCGCGCCCGACAATCGGGCGAATACCCGGCAGGATCGACAGGCTGTCGGCGTCACGCCCGAAGCCCTGGGCGCGGCGCTTGAGGTCCTGGGTGTAGGCCAGGCCTTCTTCGATGCTCTCCACGTGCACAAAGATCGCATCGGAGTGTTCGGCGGCAAAGTTGCGCCCGTCTTCGGAGGTGCCCGCCTGGAAGATCACCGGCTGGCCCTGGCGAGAGCGCGCGATATTCAGCGGGCCCTTGACCGAGAAAAACTCGCCCTTGTGTTTGAGTGCGTGCAGCTTGGCGGGGGCGAAAAACTCGCCGCTGTGTTTGTTGTAGGAGAAGGCGTCATCTTCCCAGGAATCCCACAGGCCCTTGACCACGTTCAGATGTTCCTTGGCGATGCGGTAGCGCACCGCGTGCGGCGGGTGCTCGGCCTTGCCGAAGTTGTCGGCGGTGCCGCTGAGCCAGGAGGTGACCACGTTCCACCCGGCCCGGCCGCCGCTGATGTGGTCCAGGGACGCAAACTGGCGCGCCACCTGGTAGGGCTCGGTGTAGCTGACGGTCACGGTGGCGACCAGGCCGATATTGCTGGTCAGCGCGGCCAGGGCCGACAGGATGGTCAGCGGCTCGAAACGGTTGAGGTAGTGCGGGCTGGACTTGGCGTGGATGTGCAGGCTGTCGGCGATGAACACGAAGTCGAACTTGGCGCTTTCGGCCAGCTCGGTCTGCTGCTTGTAGAAACCAAAGTTAGTACTGGCATTCGGTTGCGCCTGCGGGTGGCGCCATTCGCCCCAGCCGTGACCGACGCCGTGGACCATGGCACCGAGTTTGAGTTGACGTGGCTTGCTCATGTTCTGCTCCTTGTTTCAGCGCGAGGCTTGGGAAAGTGGGACACGCTTGGCGTTAAAGCTCTTGTCGAAACCCTGCGACACGTCGATGTGCTTGGGCAGCAGGCCTTCCTGTTGGTAGGTGTCGGCCGTGGCTTGCAGGCCGCTGATCACGCTGTCGTCAATCGCCACCGGGCTCAGGTGGGTGTCCTTGGCCACCTCCAGGTGTACGGCCAGGGGCAGGCCGGTGATCTTGGCTTGAGCGGCGGCGTATTCGTCGGGGTGCACGTTGGCCCAGGCATAGGCCCGGTCGACCCGCGCCACAAAGTCATCCAGTTGCACGCGCTTGTCGGCGATCGCCTGGCCGGTGGCGGCGAAGTACAGGTGGTTGCTCAACAGCTTGTTGCCGCTGATCAGCACACGGGCGTGGCTTTGGGAGGTGACGACGGTGGTGTAGGGGTCCCAGGTGGCCCAGGCGTCGACGGTGCCGTTGTCCAGCACCAGGCGTGATTCGCTGGGCAGCAGGAAGATGAATTGCACGTCCTTTGTGCTCAGGCCGGCGCTGGCCAGGGCCTTGATCGCCAGGTAATGGCCGATGGAGCCGCGCCCGGTGACGATTTTCTTGCCCTTGAGGTCGGCCACGGTCTTGATCGGCGAGTTCTCTGGCACCAGCAGGGCCGTGGTGTTGCGCCCTTCGGCGTGGATGATACTGACCACCTTGAGCGAGGCACCCGCGCCGAGTGCGAACACATAAGGCGCGTCGCCCAAGGCGCCCACATCCACCGCGCCGGCATTCAGGGCTTCACCCAAGGGCGAGGCGGAAGGGAATTCCGACCATTGGATTTCATAAGGCACATTCTTCGTTTCGCCGGAGACTTCCAGCAGCGCCTTGATGGTGGATTTCTGGTTGGCCACCCGCAGCGGTTGCAGGTCGGCGGCGTGTGCGGTGCTGATCAGGCCGAGGGCCAGGGCGGTGCCCAGGAGCAGGCGTTTGAAGGGGGTGGTAAAGACCATGGGATGCAGGCTCCAGGTAGCTCGAAAAAGGGTTTGGCTACCTCCGCCTGGAGAAGGGGTCGGTGAGGACTTAACGTTATTCCCATAAAAACTCCCTGTGAAGTTCTTTTTGGTTATAAGTTAATCATTAAAATACCTGATCATTATTTATCTGATTATTCCTATATTGCATGTTAATACGACCTGTAGTGAGCGGGTTCGCCCCGCGCCGCGGTCTCCCAGGCGCCTGATACACACCTGACACACCGCCGCGCGGGGCAAGCCCGCTCACTACAAGTTGAGGGTCAGATCACGTAGAAACCGTGGGTGCCGTCGCGGGCCAGTTGCGCGACCAGGCCGAACTCCCAATCCAGGTACGCCTGCATGGCTTCCTTGGGGTTGTCGGTGCCTTCGTACGGGCGGCGGTAACGGTCGATGCGCGGTGAGGCCAGGCGGGTTTCGCCTTCTTCCAGCGGCAGCTTTTCAGCGATCCACTGGGTGGTGCCGCCTTGCAGCAGGAACACCGGCTTGCCGGTAAGGGCTTCGACGTCTGCCACGGCCAGGCGCGCCAGTTGGCTGCTGCCGCAGGTCAACACATAACGTTCGGCGGGCGGCACCTTTGCCAGGGCGTGCGGCAACTGCGCACGCAAGGCCCAGTAGGCCCCGGGGATATGGCGCTTGACGTAATTGACGCTCGGGGTGAAATCCAGCACGGCGGTGTCGCCATGGGCCAGCCAGTCCACCAGGGTGTGGGGGCTGATCAATTCCGCCTGGGCCGGCGCAGGCACTGGCGCGACCCACGCACCGGTCTCGCTGAAATGCTCAGGCTGCAGGTCATCCAGCACATGCACTTCCCAGCCCAACTGAGCCAACCACGAGGCCGACATATTGGCGCGCACGCCATCGTCATCCGCCAGCACCAGGCGTGCGCCGCGTACGCTGGCCACATGGTCGGTTTCCTGCACCAGCTGGCCGCCCGGTGTCGAGCGTGAACCCGGCAGGTGGCCGGCTTCGAATTCTTCCGGGGTGCGCACATCGAACAGGTAGGTGGTGCGGGTTGTTTCCTGCTGCCAGCGTTGCAGGTCGGCCAGGGTGGCGCGGCCAACACGGGCCTTGTCGGCCACTTGGCGTGCGTCCTTGGCGGCGATCTGGCGGTGTTCTTCCGAGGTCGGCGCAAAGCGGCGCGACTGGCCGTGGGCGAGTTTCTGCCCGGCGAGCGTCCAGCCGATGGTGCCGTTGCGCAGGGCTGACACCGGGTTGGCCACGCCGGCGTTGATCAGCGACTGGGTGCCGATGATGCTGCGGGTGCGCCCGGCGCAGTTGACGATGATGCGGGTGGCCGGGTCGGGCGCCAGTTCACGGGCGCGCAGTACCAGTTCGGCACCGGGCACGCTGATGCCGGTGGGGATGCTCATGGTTTGGTATTCGTCGAAGCGGCGGGCGTCGAGCACCACCACGTCGGCCTGGCTGTCGAGCAGTGCTTGCACTTCTTCGGCGGCGAGGGAGGGCGTGTGCCGCTCACTCTCGACCAACTCACCGAAAGCTTTGCTCGGCACGTTCACGTCGATGAACAGTTCGCCACCGGCGTTGCGCCAACCTTCCAGGCCGCCTTCCAGCAGGCTGACCTGGGTGTACCCCAGTGCAACCAGACGCTCGGCGGCACGGGCGGCCAGGCCTTCGCCGTTGTCGTACACGGTGACCTGGGTATCACGCCGTGGAATGCGCGAATTCACCTCCAGCTCAAGCTTGGACAGCGGGATATTCGCGGCAAACAACGGGTGGGCTTCGGCAAACGGCGCTTCTTCGCGCACGTCCACCAGGGCGACTTCTTCATGGTCCAGCAGGGCCTGGCGAATCTGCGCGAAGCTGCGGGTCGATACGGTGGTCATAGGGCAGGGCTCTTTTCTTTGGACAAATCCCAGATGTTCGGGAGGAAGGCGTTGGAATAACCGGAGATAAACAGTTTCTCGCTGCCGTCGGGCTGATACACCGCGCGGCGCACGGCACCGATATTGGCGCCGTAGACATGGATGCTGATGGACACCTGGTCGCTGTGGGCATTGCTCACTTGATGGATATCGCCGACCTTGGGCGAGACCGCTTCCACCTGGCCTGGCACCAACTGGATGGGCTTACCTTCGGCAACCAGGCTGCCATCGGGGGCGCGTTCAAAACCCTGGGAGAATTCAGCGCCGCGCAACATGCCGATCAGCCCCCACACCCGGTGATCATGAATCGGCGTGCTTTGCCCGGGCCCCCACACAAAGCTGACGATGCTGAAGCGCTGGCGCGAATCGGCATGCAACAGAAATTGCTGGTAGCGCTCGGGGTCGGGTCTGGCGAATTCGTCGGGGAGCCAGTCGTCATGGCTGACCAGCTGCGCCAGGAGCTTGCCGCCACGGTGCAACAGGTCGCCTTCGCGTGGGTTGCCGTCAATCAATTCCGCCAGGGCGCCTATGAAGGCTCTCAGTCTCTCGGGGTGCTTGGCCTGGGTCATGACAACTCCATCGTGTGGTCGGTGGTGATGGGTTTATCTAAGCATAATGTTTATAGTTAATATGCTATTTTTTAATGATTAGCTTATAGCTGTAGGTAATTTAGAACCGGTCTGAATAGTGTTAGACGTTATCGATAGGTCGGTGGGCTATCCAGACCGTGTTCCGACAACTATGCTTCGCACACATCTTAATGACTGTTCTCTATGTGCGGCCCAAATGAAAATTGACGATATCGATGCCTTTGTCGAAGTGATTCGTTGCCAGTCCATTAGCCACGCCGCCGAGTCGCTGCAACTGACCCAGCCGGCCATCACCCGCCGCGTGCAGAACTTCGAGCAGGCGCTGGGGGTGGAGCTGTTCGACCGCAACACCAAGCCCCTCAAGCCTACGCTGATCGGCACTCGGGTGTATGAACAATGCCGGCTGATCCTGCGCGAAATGGATGCCCTGCGTGAGCTGGTCGCCACCGACGCGCCGCCCACCGGCCTGCTGCGCCTGGGCGTGCCGCAGACCATCGGCGATGTGGTGCTGCTCGATGCGCTCAAGCACCTGCGTACCGAATACCCCGACCTGCGCGCCCAGGTCGCCACTGGCTGGGGCAGCCAGTTGGTGGGCAAGATCGAGCGCGGCGAGCTGGACGCGGCGGCGGCGTTGTTCCCGGCAGGCAAGATCTTCCCGGACAATATCGTCGGTGAGTCCATCGGCAAGATGGAACTGGTGGTGGTCTGCGCCAAATCCCAGCTGCCGAAAAAGCCCTGCAAGCTGGCAGACGTGTACCAGAACGGTTGGATCCTCAACCCCGACGGTTGTGGTTTCCGCGCCGGTTTGCAGCGCACCTTGTCGGATCAGGGCCTGGCGTTGCGGGTCAACCTGGAAACCTTCGGCACCGAACTGCAACTGGGGCTGGTGGCCGACGGCCTGGGCCTTGGCCTGGTACCGCGCCCGCTGCTGGAACGCAGTGCCCACCGCGAGCACCTGGCGGTGATGCCCCTCAAGGATTTCAAACCGGTGATGGACCTGTGGCTGATCTACCCGCACTTTCTCGGCAACCTGCAAGGGCCGGTGGACGCCTTCGGCAAGCTGGTGGCGGCTTCACTGCACAAGGTCCGCAACGCCGCCTGACCCCTCGGGCGATGCGGCCCCTGAATTTTCGGTGGCCTCACGGCCGCCATCGCCGGCAAGCCGGGCTCCTACGGATTTGCGGCGTGCACAAGAATATCGATACCCGCAACCCTTGTAGGCGCCGGCTTGCCGGCGATGAGGCCCTTGGATTTTGCACGCATCTCGCGGCCGCCATCGCCGGCAAGCCGGGCTCCTACGGATTTGCGTCGTGAACAAGAATATCGATGCCCACAACCCTTGTAGGAGCCGGCTTGCCGGCGATGAGGCCTTTGGATTTTGCACGCATCTCGAGGCCGCCATCGCCGGCAAGCCGGGCTCCTACAGGGTGTTTGACGCTGTTATGGTTATGAAAAAAAATAATAATTAGCTTAGATTAAAATGTGCTTTTTATTATTTTTTTGCACCCCGTAGGCTTGCCTGGAAGTCCTTAAGGCCATCCAGGAAGTTTTGCCATGAGCAGCGTCACCTCGATTTCCAGCGTTTCCAACAACGTTCGCCAACGCGTCACCCCGGAAGAATGGGAAGTGCGCGTCAAACTGGCCGCCGCCTATCGCCTGGCGGCCTTGTACAAATGGACCGACCACATCTACACCCACTTCTCCGCCCGCGTGCCGGGCCCGGAGGAGCATTTCCTGATCAACGCCTTCGGCTTGCTGTTCGATGAAATCAGCGCCTCCAACCTGGTCAAGGTTGACCTCGACGGCACCATCGTCGACGACCCCACTGGCCTGGGCATCAACTACGCCGGCTACGTGATCCACAGCGCCATCCACGGCGCGCGGCATGACCTGCAGGCGGTGTTGCACACCCATACCCGCGACGGCATCGCGGTGTCGGCGCAGAAGGACGGTTTGCTGCCCATCTCCCAGCATTCCATCGGCTTCTCCGGGCGCGTGGCGTACCACGGCTACGAAGGCGTGGCGTTGGACCTGGACGAACGTGAGCGGCTGGTCGCAGACCTGGGTGACAAAAGCGTGATGATCCTGCGCAACCACGGCCTGTTGACCGCGGGTGTCAGCGTCGAGCATGCCTTTCAGCAACTGCAAGGGCTGGAGCGCGCGTGCAACATTCAGATCGCGGCGCAGGCGGCGGGGAATGCGGAGTTGATCTTCCCGCCGGCCGAGGTGGTGGCCAAGGTCGAGAAACAAGCCGAAGTGTTCAAGGCCGGCGATGGACCGGGTGTGGCGCGGCATTGGAACGCGCTGATCCGGCAGTTGGAGCGTACTGATACGGACTACAAAAACTGATCCACGGTACACAGCAGATCCAAAAATGTGGGAGCTGGCTTGCCTGCGATAGCATCAACTCGGTTCATCTGAACAACCGAGGTGTCTGCATCGCAGGCAAGCCAGCTCCCACATTTGATTTTGCAGTGTTCTGAATTAAGCGACCTGTTTGGCCTGTTCGCGCTCAGCAATCAGCTGGCGGGTGAGGGGGATCAGGCGCTTGCCGTAGTCGATCGCATCATTGAGCGGGTCGAAGCCGCGGATCAGGAACGTGGTGATCCCCAGGTCGTAGTAATCCACCAGTGCTTCAGCCACCTGTTCGGCGGTGCCCACCAGGGAGGTGGAGTTACCCTGCGCCCCGAGCAACCCGGCGATACCGGTCCACAGGCGCTTGTCCAAGCGTGTACCTTGCGCCGCTGCCGCGAGCAGTCGACGCGATCCTTCATTCGGCGGTTCGCGCCGCACAAAGCCATTTTTCTCAGCCAGCGCAGTGGCCTGTTGCAGGATGCTGTCGGCACGCGCCCACGCCAGTTCTTCGGTCTCCGCGAGGATCGGCCGCAGTGACAGACTGAAGCGAATCGTGCGCCCATGCTTGGCTGCTTCGGCGCGTACCTGGGTCACGATTTCGCGCACTTGCTCATAGGTTTCACCCCACAACGCATACACGTCAGCATGCTTGCCCGCCACCGCAATCGCGGCCGCCGAAGACCCACCGAAGTACAGCGGGATATGCGGCTGTTGCGGCGACTTTACCGTGGAGTGCGCGCCTTCGACCTGGTAGTAAGTGCCGTCGAAATCGAACGGTTGCTCGCTGGTCCATTCCTGGCGCACCACGCTCAGGTATTCGTCGGTGCGCGCATAGCGTTCGTCCTTGCCGATATGGCTGCCGTCGGCACGCAACTCACGGTCGTCGCCGCCGGTGATGATGTGCACGGCGGTGCGCCCGCCGTTGAACACATCCAGCGTGTTGAACTGGCGGGCGGCGAGGGTGGGCTGGGCAAAACCCGGGCGGTGGGCGATCAGGAACTTGAGCTTGCTGGTCACGCTCGCCGCGTGGGAGGCGATCAGCGTGCTGTCGGGGCTGTTGGAATGGAACGCCACCAGGGCGCGGTCGAAACCGGCTTCCTCGTGGGCGCGGGCCACGGTTTCGACGTAGTCCGGTTGCAGGGTCGGGCCGCTGCGCGGGTGGATTTCGGAAGCGTGGTGGCCGCCGATATAGCCGATGAATTCGATGCTCATGGTCTTTCCTTGTTCAGTGCGTGGTGGTCACCTCCACCGGGCAAGGGGTCGGTTATTCGCCTTCAAAGTAGGGGCAGGGGCAAGGCCTGTAAAATGCCGATTGGTTCTAACCTAATTATTAAAATAAAGAATGATCATTTTTTTGTGTATCAGTAATATGCATTTTGTGGCTGCATAAAAAATGCCCTTTGCATTCCCGCGGTTGAATTGGTGTTGAGAGTGGTTATCATCACGCCTCGTTCATCAGCCATTGGGAATGCCTTCATGACCACCGCCGATCCGTATGCGTTATCTGCCGAATTCTACGATGTGCTGTGCGAGCAGCAGTGGTTGCAACGCGGCGGGCCTATCGCCCGGGCGTTGCAGGAAGTGGACCCCAACGGGGTGATTCTGGATGTCGGCGCCGGCACCGGGCCGTGTGTTCAGGTGATCGCCGAGGCCTTGCCCAACGCGCGCATTCTTGCGGTGGAACCTTCGGCCGCCATGCGCGCGGCGTTGGTGGGGCGGATCATGCGCAGCAGCGATTTGCGCCAACGCGTCACCGTGTTGGCCGGCACCCTCGAGCAGGTCACCTTGCCGTCACGCCTGTCCGCGGCGGTCATCTGCGGCACCATTGGTTACCTCGATACAGCACAGCGCCACCACCTCTGGCAGCAACTGGCCGAGCGCCTGGATGAGCGCGGCCTCGTCATCGTCGACGTGATGATGCTCAAGGCGCCGCAAACGGTGCCGCTGATGCAGGTCGCCAACGCGGACATCGGCGAACACACCTACCACGTCGCCCTGCAGGGTGAGCCCGCCGGCGGCGACCTGATGCACTGGACCCTCGACTATCAGGTGCGTGCCGGCGAGCAGGTGCTGCGCCAGTTCCAGGCCGACCATCACTGGCACACCTTCGGCCTCGAACAGGTCGCCGAAGAGGCCGGCGCCGCAGGGTTTGTGCTTGAGCCTTTGGGCGATGCGCTGATCCCCGCCGCAGTCTTGCGCAAGCGCAGTTAATCCCGATTCGGGGGGCCGTTGCAGGTTACGGGCGGCGCCCCTTTGGCGGATCCCGTTAGATGGGCTTTTTCAGCATTTGGGGCAGGGTGAACACATGCAATCGGTTGTCGAGACTTCCCCCGCCAGCCCGCGCGCGGCGGTGACGCGGGATTGGCGAATTGTGCTGGTGGTGGCCGGTCTGTACCTGGCCCAGGGCTTGCCGGTGGGACTGGCGTTCCAGGCGTACCCCACGCTGTTGCGCAACATGGGCGCCTCCCTCGACCTGGTGGCGTTGACCCCGTTGGCGAGCCTGCCGTGGGTGGCCAAGCTGTTCTGGGCCGCTGCCGTGGAAAACCGCTGGAGCCCGCGCCTGGGGCGGCGTCGCAGCTGGATTCTGCCGTTGCAGGCAGGCTCGGTGCTGACCCTGGCGGCCATGGCGCTGGTGCCCTTTGATGTGCCGAACATGGGTCTGTTGCTGGGCCTGATTGCCTTGCTCTCGCTGTTCAGTGCCACCCAGGACATCGCCGTCGATGGCCTGGCCGCCGAGCGTTTGCCGAGCGCCAGCCTGGGGCGCGTCAACACCTTCCAGGTGGCGGGTTTCATGGTCGGCATGCTGCTCGGCGGGCCGGGCACGATGCTGCTGTTCGATCACTTCAGCGCGCCGCTGGTCTTTACCTTGTTGGCGGCTGTGGTGCTGCTGTGCAGCCTGCCGGTGCTGTTCTGGCAGGAGCCCGCTGCATTGCCGGCGGCAGACAAAGCCAGCCTGCGGCGCTTCTTCAAACGTCGGTTTTCCGGGCGCCTGACGGCCCTGGTGATGCTGGTGACTCTTGGCGGCTCGACGTTCTTCGGCCTGGCCAAATTGATCCTGCTCGATGATGGCTGGTCGGTGAGTGATGTGGGGGTGCTGGCCGGTGTCGGGCAGTTGCTCACCATCATCGTTGGCTGTGGCGTGGCCGGGTTGTTGCTGCGCCATTACTCGCGCTGGAGCACCTTGCTGACGGGCCTGGCGATGGTCGGTTCGGCCGGAGTGCTGTGGCTGGGTCTGGTGCTGCAACCGGGCCTGTCGGGCATGGGGTATGTGAGCGTGGCGACAGTGCTGGGCGGGCTGGGCATTGGTGTCACCAGCGTGGCGTCCTACACCTTGGCGATGCGCTTTGCGCAGTTGGGCGAACAGCCGGGCACGGACTGTTCGGTGTTCCAGGGCTTGCAGACCCTCGGCGATATCCTGGTGTCTTCGGTGGCCATCGGCGTGGCGGCCAGCTGGGGTTACGCCAGTGGCCTGGGCGTCGGCTTGCTGGCCCTGGCTGCTGCGCTCGGCATGCTCTGGCATGTGCGGCGCAGCACCCGTGGGCTGGGGTTGGACGACGCCTAAGGCATTTCAAGGGCCTGGGAGTGATTCACCCCCAGGTACCGGCTGACACAGCGCAATACCGCCTCACGCTGGGGCACCAGGTAAAAATGCCCGCCTTCAAAGTGGTGCACCTGCAGGCCTTCACGGGTTTCCTGTGCCCAGGCCTCGGCATCCCCGGGGTTCAGCTCTCGATCATCACGCCCCACCAGCACCTCGATGGGCACGTTCAAGCGCGCACGCTCGGGGGCGGGCCGGTACGTCTCGATCAACTGGTAGTCATTGCGCAAGATCGGCAAGGCCATGGCCTGCAGTTCCGGTGAGGTTTGCAAGGCCTTGGGGCTGCCACCCAACGCGGCAATGTCTGCCAGCAACCGCGCATCGTCCGCCAGGTGCAGGCAGCCGCCGTGATGACGTTCAGGGCCTTCGCGGCCTGACACCATCAAGCAGATCGGCAGCCTCAGCGCCTGGCGTTGCAAGGCCAGGCACAGCTCATGGGCCACCGCCGCGCCCATGCTGTGGCCGAACAGCGCATAAGGGCGGTCGAGCCATGCGGGCACGGCCGCCATCAGGGCATTCACCAGCGCATGCATGTGTGGGATCAACGGCTCATTGATGCGCTCTTCGCGCCCGGGCAATTGCACGGCGATCACTTCAATACTCGGCGGCAGCAGGCGCGCCCAATCGGCAAAAAAACGGGCGCCGCCGCCGGCATGGGCCAGGCAGAACAGGCGCTGGCGGGCCAGGGGGCGCGGTTCGAAACGGCGCACCCAGCGTTGCTGATGCTGTTGCAGGTGCAGGATTTCATTGAGCACGGGGCAGGTTCCTCGTTGGGGCAACCCAGGCCTGCATGGCCAGGGGCACCGGGGGCTCGGGGTGGATGGCTTGGGCGGGGCCCAGCACAGTGCCCAGTTGCTGCCAGGCTTTGCAGCAACTGAGGTGGAACTGTGCCAGGGCCGAGTCGTTGGGCTGTCCGATTGCGGCGTGTACCCGCAGCAAGGCGTGGGCGATGCTGTCGGGCCACAGGTCGCTGAACACCTCGCGCAAGGTCGGTGGCTGCGGATGACCGATCAGGCTGCTCACCGCCAGGTCCAGGGCTGGGGCGTCGCCGTCCATTTCCAGCACGCCCTGGGCATTGCGGTGCACGTGGGCGCGGGGGCTCCACAGCACGCTGGCGTGGGTGTCGGTCAGGCTCAACGTGCCGCCACGGGTGCCCAGCACAATACGGTGCAGCAACTGGGTGTGGTTGTCCGGATCGCCCGGGTGCATCTGGTTCTGCACCCGCAAATGCAGGGGGATTCCGGCCAGTTCGCCGCTGATGCTCATGAACGGCCCCACGGCTTCGGCGTGCAGGTTGAAGGCCCAGGGGCGCAGGCCGCCGAGGGCCTGGCCGAGCATCTCCACCAGCGGGAACAGCACGTGCACGCTGCAGGCGGCTTCGATGTACTCGGCTTCACGCAGGCTCAGCACATGGCGCGCCGCGTCGATAAAACACCGCACGGGCGCCAGGTCGCTGTAGAACGGATTGAGCCGGTACAGCACGCCGTGCTGCCGGGCCAGGCGCAGGCAGTCGACCACTTCGTCGTGATGCACCGGGTGCTCCTGGACCACGTTGATGCCTCGGGCCAGCAATGCCTTGGCCAGCTCGGTGCCATGGCCGCCGACCACCGCCGAACGCACGGCCACGCAGGCCAGGTCCACCTCGGGCAGCTCCTCGACATTGCGGTACAGCGGCACCTGCCAGCGCCGGGCACAGGCCTCGGACGCTGCGCTGCCGCGTCCCAGGATGCCCACCACGTGGTAGTGCGCCGGCAATCGCGCAAGGCCTTGCAGGTAGACATTGCCGAAGGTGGTGCCGCATACAATCACCCTTAATACCGTGCTCATAACACGCCTTCCTCTTCGGCCGTGGTCGTCTGCGCCGCCAGGTTGACGATGCTCAGGGCCTGGCACGCAGAGTCGGCTTGCACGGCCGTGATCACGTCGTCGGGCATCAGGCAGTCACCGGCCCAGTGCGCGCCACGCCAGGACGGATCGCGCAGCAACTGCAACGTCGCACACACCGCGACGCAGGCACTCAGCCCATAACTGTCCTGGCTGCTCAGTACCGCGCGTTGGCGCACGGCTTGCCCGCCACGCCAGCCGCTGAGTTCCACGCTCAGCCGGTAGTACGGGCGACGGCCGAGCAATTGCAGTTCAGCGGCGTGCACCAGTTGCGCCACCGCAGCGGGCAGGGCGCTCGGGTCCTGGCTCAGGCGTTGGCATGACGCAGCGATCAGCGCCGGGATCTCGGCCTGGTCGAATACGTTATGAAAGCTCGCCCGGGGCACACCAAGGGTGCGCGCCAGGCGTTGCAGTTCATCGGTGAGGTAGGCACTGCAAAACACCGCTTCGGGAAAGCCCGCCAGGCGCTGAGCCTGCTGCTCGATTGGCGATGCTTGCACACGGCCTTCTACCCATTGGGCGTTCGGCGTACCAAAGCCGCCCAGGGCGCTGAGCAACACATCGGCACCGCCGGCCTGGCTGCAATGCTCGCGGCCACCGGCGTGAATGTGCAGGCTACTGACCCGGTCGAAGCCCCGATTCGCCATCCAGCGCGGCAGCAACGCAGTAAGGCCCGGAAACACCCCGGCGCCGATGATTGAAGGCTGACGGGCACCCTGTAACGCCGTCAGCAACGCCGCATTGCCAAAGGCATCCACATACGCCGCACCCGCCGCCTGGGCGGCTTGGGCCACGCGGTCACCCACTTGCCACGACGGCCCCGCGCAGTTGAGGACCACCTGGCAGCCGCTGCAAAACGCCGCCAGTGCCTGTGGGTCGAATACATCCAACACCCCTCCATCGACATCTTCTGGCCAGCTTTGAGCCCGGCGCTGGCCTGCACGCACGTGCACGTCCGCCTGCCGCCGCAACTGAGCCAGCGCCGCGCTGCCCACGGCCCCTCCGGCGCCGACCAGTCCAACCAAACGCCGGCTCATGCGGGCACCTGCGCGCCCAGCAGCACGGGCAACAGTTGGCTGACATGGGGCGCCTGCATGCACGACACATGGTCGCCGCTGATGGTCTGCAAGCTGATGTCGCCCAGCGCCAAATCATTCCAGAAACCGCGCATATCGCCTTGCAGGCCCGGCAGGAAATGCAGGGTCTCGTCGTCGAGCAGGATGCGCAGGTCACCGGTAAACGGCGCCGGTTGGTAACGCGCCACGGCATTGAGGCTGTGGCGGAACACGCGGAACAGCGCCTGCACTTGTTCGGCTGGCATCGGCTCGGCTTGGGTCTGTACCTGAGCGGCGAGGGCTTGCAGACGCCTGTCGCTGGGTTGCTCGGCGAGCTGGCGGTAGCTGGCCGCGATGGGCGCCCATTCACCATCCAGCTGTTGCAGGCAATCGGCCGGGAGTTGCCGGCCGTGGCGCTCGATCAAGTGCGCCAGGGCACTGTGTAAACCGGCGTCGTCGACCGCATGCCCGGCCGCCTGGATATCGGCCCCGAGCAAGCGGCCGAAGGCGCGTTCCAGCAACAGTTCATCGGCGATTTCATAGCGGAAGCGGTCGCTGCTGATTATGCTCACGGTGCCCACCTGCGCACCGGCTTCCAGCAAGCAGCGGGCGACCTCAGTGGCCAGCAGGCCGCCCATGCAATAGCCCACCAATTCGAAGCGCAGGTTGCCGTGGGCCAGCAGTTCACTGGCATACCGTGCGCCCAACTGTTCGATCAATTGTTCGGCGTCCACCTTCAGGTACGCCGCTTCATCCAGCAGGCTCAGGCCCAGGATCGCACCTTGGCGTTGCGGCGCCGTGCGCAGGGCGGCGAGCAGGCTGCGGTAAGGGGCGAGGGTGCCGCTGCCGTCGTGCAGCAACACATGCACGGTGCTGCACGCCGGGTCGCGAGCCGGCGCCAGTACGCTCAAGCACGATGCGTCGGTGGCGTGGCCGGTGGGCGCTTGCGCCGGCGCATCCTGCAAGCGTGCGGCGATGGCCTTGACCGTGGGTTCACGCAGCACTTCGCGCAGCAGGCGATCCCATTCCCAGCCTGAGGTTTCCGGCAGTTGCTCGCGCATCTTGGCGACGATCTGCGCCACCAGCAGCGAGTCGCCACCGGCTGCGAAAAAGTCCTGGTCCCGGGCCAAGTCGGTGCAACCCAACGCTTGGCTCCAAAGCTTGGCGATACGTTGTTCCAGATCGGTTTGCGGCGCTTCACCGCTGTCCATCACGCTGCTGCCTTGAGCCTGCAGGCGCTGGGCCAGGCGTGCGCGATCGACCTTGCCATTGGCCGACAGGGGCAGGCTTTCGAGCACTTGCAGCTGGCTTGGCACCATGTAGCCGGGCAGGCGCTGGTGCAGGTAGTCCTGCAGTTGTTCACTCCCCAGCGCCACGCGACGCGCCGGGAAGCGTGTGACAAATGTGGTCTGGCCCGCGCAATCGAGCACGTCCTGGGCCTGGGGCCACGCGGCCACCAGTTCGGCGCCGGCGTCGCTGAACAACGCCTGCCATTGGGCGCGGCTGATAAAGGTCTGGTCACTGCCGGCGCGCAAGTCGGTGAAGCCGTCCAGGCCTTCCTTGAATTCCATGGAGGTCAGCAATGAAAGGATCTCGCGGGTGGCCTCCATCACCAGCAAGTGCCCACCGGGCGCTGCCAATTCGCGCAGGCTGTTCAACACCGTGGGCGCATGGCGGGCGTTGTGAAGCACGTTGGCGCAGACGATCAGGTCCCAGCTTCCCGCGTTCAGCCCCTGGGTCAGGGCATCGCTGTTGATGTCGAACAGGCCGAAGCGCACCCACGGTCGGTCGGCAAAATGCTCACGTGCTTCGTTGATAAAAAACGTCGAGACGTCGGTGAACAGGTAATCCACGGCAAACCCATCCAGGGCCGGGATCAAGTCGCGGCTGGTGCCGCCCACCCCGGCGCCGATTTCCAGCACCCGTAGCGGCAGGCCGAGGGCGGCGCGCTCACGGGCAATGTGCTGGGCGCTGGCGCAGATCACCTGGTTCATGCAGCGCATCAACAGGTTTTCGTGATAGGCCGCCAGCGCGGTGTCCATGCTGCCCTGGGGGAACAGCAGCGCCAGCGGGTCGACCTCGCCACTGAGCAACTGCGGCAGGCGCTCGCTGGACTCGTGCAAATAACGCAGCAGTTCGGCGCCATAGTTCAGGCGTTGCTCCAGGGCATTCATGGCCTGCCAGCACACGGCGCGCTGGTCGGCCGCGGGGGCTTCGCCCAGGCGGTAGCCGTCGGCGTCTTGCAACAGCCAGCCTTCGTTGACCAGCGCCTTGAGCCAGCGGCGCATCAGGCGTTGATGGGCCGGCGCAACACGGCATTGCTGCTGCACCTGGGCCAGGCTGTGGCGGGCCTTGGCATCGGTGAACAGCCCGGCGTCGCGCAGGGTCTTGAGGATGTCGAGCAGGGCGATACGGTTGGCCATCGCCACCCATTCGGCGAACAGGCTGCGGTCCAGCTGTTCGGTGGCCTGGGCGCCACATGCCAGGGCACTGTCGGCCAGGGGCGCGGCGCTGCTGTCGGTGTTCAGGTGGCGCGCCTCGACGAACGCGGCCAGGCGGCGCTCCATCGGGTTGTCACCGCTGAGCAGCACCACGCCGTGGGCCACGTCCGGGTGTTCGTTGAGCAGGCTTTCGATTTCGCTGAGTTCGATGCGGTGCCCGCGCAACTTGACCTGGGTGTCTTCGCGGCCGAGGAACTCGATCTGCCCGTCGGCACGGTAGCGGCCGAAGTCGCCAGTACGGTACAGCCGCGCGCCGCTGTGGGGGTGGCGGACAAAACGCTGGTCGCTGCGCTCGGGGTCGTTGAGGTAACCGTCTGCCAGGCCCACGCCGCCGATGTACAACTCGCCGGCCACGCCGTCCGGGCGGTCCTGGAATTGTTCGTCCAGCACATGGAACTGCTGGTTGGCCAAGGGGGTTCCGTAGGGAATGCTGCGGGCGTTGGCGGGGACGCTGTCGATCTCATGGCCAATCGACCAGATCGCCGCCTCGGTGGCGCCGCCCAGGCTGATCAAGCGCAACCCAGGGCAATGGGCCTTGATCGCACCCGGCAGGCTGACGGCGATCCAGTCGCCGGACAACAGCGCCACGCGCAGGCATTTGGGCGCGGCATAGGGTTCGGCCTCCAGGTAGCTGCAGAGCATCTGCATCTGCGCCGGCACCGAGTTCCACAGGCTGACCTGATGCAGGTTGATCAGGCCGGCCCAGTGCGCCGGGTCGCTGCGTTGGGCCGGGTCGGGCAGCACCAGCGTGGCGCCCGCGAGGAAGCTGCCGAACAGGTCGTACACCGACAGATCGAAGCCGAGGTTGGCCAGGCCGAGCACGCGGTCCTGTGCGCTCAACGCCACCCGCTGGTTGATATCGAGCAGGGTGTTGAAGGTGGCGCGGTGGCTCATCATCACGCCCTTGGGCCGCCCGGTGGTGCCCGAGGTGTAGATCACATAGGCGAGGCTGGCCGGATCGGTTTTCACCTGGGGCAACTGCTCGAAGGGCAATGGCGCCAGGCGCTCGACGGCGATTAACGTGGCATGCTCTGGCCAGATACGGTGTTCCGCCTGGGCGGTGTCGGTGAGCACGTAGCGGATGCCCGCGTCTTCAAGAATCGCGTCACGGCGTGCCTCTGGCTGGCCGCTGTCGATAGGCACATACACCGCGCCTCGCAACAGCGTGCCGAGTACGGCGGCCACCTGGTCCACCCCCTTGTCGAGCACGATGGCGACCTTGGCACCCACCTGGCAGCCTTCGCGGTGCAAGGCTTGCGCCACGGCGTTGGCCCGTTCGGCCAGGGCGTGGTAGCTGAAGGTGCCTTCATGGGTGATCAGTGCCGGGGCCTGCGGCGTGCGTTGCAGGCTGTCGACAAACCCGTCGTGCAGGCAGCCTTGGGGCCAGTCGACCTCGGTAGCATTGCTGTGCAAGTGGCGTTCGGCCATGGCCGCGGGCAACTGCGAGGGGCTCGCGGCCTGCCAACAGGCCGGCTGTTCGGCCAGCTCGCGCAGTAACTGTTCGAAGCTGACAAACGCGGCCTCCACCAGGCCTTCGGGGAACACGCCGCTGCGCACGTCCCAGTTCACTTGCAAGCCTTGCGGGCCTTCGCTGACCTGGCAGTCCAGCCACACCTGGGGCGTCTGGGTGATGCCATAGCCCAGGGTGGCACCGCGCATGAACGGGCGCGCTTCGCCCACGCCCAGGGTGCTGGTGAACACCACCGGCATCAGGCTGCGGCCGTGGACCCGGGCGCGCTCACGCAGCACTTCTATGCCGGAGAAGGCGCCATGCTCCAGGTCTTGCCACAGCTGTTCCTGCAAGGCACTGGCGCGTTGGTGAAAATGGCTGTCGGCGGGCGGCTGCACCGCCAGCACGTTCACCGCGGTGAAGTCGCCCAGCACCTTGTCGATGTCGGCGTGCAGCGGCGGGCGCTTGAGCACGGTGACACTCAGGCTGAACGCCGGTCGGCGTGACCAGCGCCCCAGTGTCTCGGCGAAGGCGGCAAGCACGGCGGCCGAGGGCGTGAGGCGTTGTTGCGCGGCGTGGGCGCAGAAGCGTTGCCACTGCGCAGGGGAGAGGCCGGTGGCATGGCGTTTGAAACGCGGCGCCTGGCCCTCTACCGGTTCCAGAGTGGGCAATTCGGGTGCCGGCGGCAATTGCTCGAGGCGTGCCAGCCAGTAGTCGCGGTCACGGCTGTGGCGGGCTTGCGCGGCGGGGGTGTCGAGGGCCGCGCGCTCGGCCAGCAGGGCATCGCGAAAGGTCAGTTCCAGCGCCGGCAGCGGCTGCTCGGGGGCGTGATAGAGCTGGTCCAGCTCCCCCAGCAGGCACTGGATGCTGACAAAGTCGGCCACCAGCAAATCAATCGACAAGTGCAGGCGACTGCCGTTGTTGCGTTGGCTCAGGCGCAGTTCGTACAGCGGCCAGGCGTCGGCGGCGTACACGCGGTGGGCCAGGTCTTCGCGGGTGGCCAGCAGCGCCAGTTGCTCGGCATCGGCAGGCAGTGCACGCAGGTCCTGGCTGTGCAGCGCCGGCAGTTCCACCTCGGGCAGTACCTGCTGGTGGCCAGCTTGGGCAATCACCGCACGCAGCATCGGGTGACGCAGAATCAGTTGGTGCCAGGCGCGCTCCAGGCGCTTGGGGTCGAGGGCCGGGCCATCGAGTTCCACATAGCCGTGGCAACCGACACCGCCGTAGTCGTAGGCATCGCTGCGACCCACCAGGTAGGCGGCTTGCACATCGGTGACGGCAAAGGGTTGGAACTGGTTGGCCGGGTCGGCAACCACCTCTGCCTGCTGCGGGCTGAACCACTGCAACAGCAGCTCCTTGTGCTCGCGCAGGCGTTGTTTGAGGGCGTCGTCCAAGGCGCCGGCCGGTGCGCGAAACCGCAGCTGGCCGGCTTCGGCCCACAGGCGGATACCCAGGGCTTCGCATTCAGCGAGAAAGTGCGACAGGTTCAATGGGGAATTCATAAGGTGCCTTCCTCGAAATGCTCGGCGTGTTGTTCGGTAGGGCTGCCCAGGTAGTCGCACAGGGCGGCGATGCTCGGATGAGCGAAGAGTTCGCGCAGGCTCAGCGGGGCCAGGCACACGCGGCGGCGCTTGAGGGTTTCCACCAGGCGCGTGGCGCTCAGGCTGTCGCCCCCCAGCAGGAAAAAATCACTGTGGCGCCCGGGGATCGGGCGTTGCAGCACCTCGCTCCAGATCTCCGCCATTTCCCGTTCCTGCGCACCTTGCGGGGCATCGCTGTGTTCAGTTGCGATGTCCGCCAGGCATTGACGCAGCGCATTGCGGTCGGCCTTGCCGTTGGCGCTCAAGGGCAGCTCGTTGAGCAGGTGCAGGCTGGCGGGCAGCATGTAGTCCGGCAGGCGCTGGCGCAGCTGTTGACGCAGCACTTCCAGCGACACCTCGCCGTCGACCACCACGGCGGCGGCCAGGCTTGGCGGGTTGCCCAGGGTTACCGTGAGCGCCTGGCGTACCTGCGGGCAGGCGAGCAGGGCGTTGTCGATTTCCCCCAATTCAATGCGATGGCCGCGCACTTTTACCTGTTGGTCGCGGCGGCCGAGAAACTCCAGGCTGCCGTCCGGCCAGTAGCGGCCCATGTCGCCGGTGCGGTACCAGCGCTGGCCGTCATGCTCGACAAAGCGCTCGGCCGTCAGCTCGGCTGCGCCGCGATACTCCATGGCCACGCCGCGCCCGCCAATCCACAGCTCGCCGGTGACCCAGTCCGGGCAATCGCGCCCTTGGCTGTCCACCACGCGATAGCACTGGTTGCCCAGCGGGCGGCCGTACGGGATCGATTGCCAGTGGCGGGGCAACGGCAGGCAAACGGGCTGGTAGTTGGACCAGATCGCCGCTTCGGTGGCACCGCCCATGGCGATCAACTGGCAGCGACCATGACTGGCCGCGTGCAGGCGCGCCGGCAGGTCGAGGCCGATCCAGTCACCGGACAACCAGGCCTGGCGCAGCGGCAAGGTGTCGGCCACGGTCAGCAACATGTCCAGCAGCATCGGCACCGAGTTCCACAGGGTGACCTGGTGTTGCTGGATCAGGCGCTGCCAGGCCGAGGCATCGCGGCGCTGCTCTTCATCCAGCAGCACCACGCTGCCGCCCACCGCCAGCACGCCGAAGAGGTCGTACACCGACAGGTCGAAGTCCAGCGCGGACACGGCCAGCAAGCGGTCTTCGGCACCGATGACGAAGCGCTGGTTGAGGTCGTCCAGAGTATTACAGGCGGCGCGATGGCTGATCTGCACACCCTTGGGCTCACCGGTGGAGCCGGAGGTGAAGATCACGTAGGCCGGGCTGTCGACGCTGACGGCGACGGGCGCGGGCAGTGCTTCGCTGTGCAGGGCCAGGGCCAATTGTTCGGCATCCAGGGTCAGGCGAATGGCTGCGCGCTGTTCGATGCGTTGGCGGCGCTCCAGCGGTTGGCGCATGCCCATCGGCACGTAGCAGGCGCCGGCGGCCAATACGCCGAACAGGGCGATCACCGCGTCAGCCCCCCGGGGCAGGTGCACGCCAATGGCGTCGGCGGGTTGCACGCCCTGGGCCTGCAGCCAGGCGGCCACCCGCAGGGCGCCTTCACGCAATTGCCCATAGCTGACGCGGCGCTCGCCGTCGATCAGGGCCAGGCGTCGGGAGGCGATGGCGAAGGGCGCGTCGAGCAGGGTCCGGGGGGCAATCTCGACGGCAGTGGCATTAGCCTGGGCGCGTATTTGCGCTTGGTTGCCTGGCAGTGGCAAGGCCAATGGCGCCTGCCAGTCGGCGTCGATCAGCCCGAGCAAAGCCTGAGTGTAGCTGGCAAAGGCGGCGTCCAGCAGGCCCTCGGGAAACAGCGCATCTACCGCATCCCAGCACAGCACCAGCGCGCCGCGATGTTCATAGAGCTGGTGGTCGAGCCACACCTGCGGGGTTTCCGACAGGCCGCCAGCGACGATGTCCGGGAAGCCTTCGGGCAGGTCTTGCAGCAGGTCATCGGCCAGCCCCAGGGTGCTGGTGAACACCACCGGCAATGCGGCGGCCTGCGGTCCGACTCGGCGGGCGCGTTCGCGTTGCACCCAGATGGATGAGCACGCTGCGTGTTGCAGCACATCGGCGACTTGCGCCTGCACCGCCTGGGCTTCGCTGAGGAAGCTGGCGTGGGCGCGCGGGTAGACACTCACCGGCGCCAAGGACGTGAAGTCCCCGAGCACCTGGCCAATCTGCGGGTGCAGGTCCTGGCGGTCGAACAGCGTCAGGTTGAGGGTGTGCGGCTGGCCGTCGCTCCAGCGCGCCAGGGTCTGGGCATATACGCTCAGCAACAGCACCGAGGCGGTGATGCCAGACTCGCGCGCCCGTTGGCGCAAGGCTTGCCACTGCGGCGCGGCCAGGCGGAATTCGCGGCGGCTGAAGTGCACCTCGCCCAACTGCTGCGGCGCGGTGTGCAACGGTAGCGCCGGCGGGCCGGGCAGGTCGTCCAGGCGTGCCTGCCAATAGGCCTGGGCGAGTGCAAGGCCCGCCGGGTCGGGTTGGACCTGCAGCACGTAATCGCGAAACGACAGGTCCAGCGCAGGCAGTTGCGTGTGCGGCTGGGTGTAGAGCAGCGCCAGTTCCGCCAGCAGGCGCTTGATGCTCAGGCCGTCGAGGGTCAGGTAGTCGAAGAACAGCCCGACACGCCAGCCGTGCTCGCCATAGCTGACGGCATGCACCTCGAACATCGGCCACTGATGGCGCGGGCGCGATGCCCAGCACTCGGCCAGGCGCTGACGGGCGGCGGCCGCGTCAGGCGCCTGGTGCCGATGCACCTGCATCGGCGGCACCTCGGGCAGGATCACCTGCTGGTCATCGCCCACCAACTGCGCACGCAGCATTTCATGGCGCTGAATGAGGCGGTCCCAGGCCTGTTCGAAGCGTGGAATGTCCAGCGCTGCGCCGTCCAGTTCGATCAGGTAGGTGGTGCCGCACGACAGCGGCAGGCCCTGGCTTTGTCCGCGCCAATAAGCTTGTTGCACTTCGGTGAGCGGGAAGGGTTGATGGCGTTGGCCGGGGTTGGCCACCAGGCGTTGCTCGGCCTGTACACCGGGGGTTTGCAACTGCGCCACGAACTCCGCCAGGCGCGGCGTGGCAAACAGCTGCCGCAGGCTCTGCGCATTGGCCAGGCCAGCGCGGCGCAGGCGTGCGCTGCATTGGGTGGCGAGCAGGCTGTCGCCGCCCAAACGGAAGAAATCACTCTGGCGATACACCTGGGCACCGGGCAGCAGCTCGGCCCAGATCGCGGCAACCTGTTGCTCGCGTTCACCGCACGGCGCTTCGTTGGCGGTGGCATGTTGCGGGTGAGCCTGCTCGGCCAGTGTCACCAGTGCGTGGCGGTCGAGTTTGCCGTTGGCACTCAGGGGCAGCGTGTCCAGCAACAGCCATTGGCTGGGCAACATGTAGTCGGGCAGTTGCGTGCCGAGGGCCTGGCGCAGTTCCTCGGTGCACAGCGCCCCTTCGGTCGGGACCACCGCCGCCAACAGGTGCAACGGCGTACCCACCGCCAGGGCCACCGCCTGGCGGATGCGCGGTTGCACGAGCAGGGCGTTTTCGATTTCGCCCAGCTCGATACGGTGGCCGCGCACTTTCACCTGGTGGTCGCGGCGGCCGAGGAATTCCAGGCGGCCATCGGGCCAATAGCGGCCCAGGTCACCGGTGCGGTACCAGCGTGCGCCCTGGTGTTCAACGAAGCGCTCGGCGCTCAGGTCCGGCGCACCTCGGTAACCGTCGGCGACGCCCGCACCGCCGATCCACAGCTCGCCCGCCAGCCAATCCGGGCAGTCGCGGCCCAGGCTGTCGACCACGCGATATTGCTGGTTGCCCAACGGCGTGCCGTAAGGGATCGAGCGCCAGTGCGCCGGCAAGGGCAGGTCCACCGGTTGATAGTTGGACCAGATCGCCGCCTCGGTGGCGCCGCCCATGGCGATCAAGCGGCAACCGCCGTTGCTGGCCGTGTGCAGGCGTGCAGGCAGGTCGAGGCCGATCCAGTCGCCGGACAGCCACGCCATGCGCAGCGGCAGCGTGTCGGCCACGGTCAGCAGCATGTCGAGCAGCAACGGCACCGAGTTCCACAGGGTGACCTGGTGTTGCTGGATCAGGCGGTTCCACATCGAGGCGTCGCGGCGTTGCGCTTCGTCCAGCAGCACCACGCTGCCGCCCACGGCCAGCACGCCAAACAGGTCGTACACCGAGAGGTCGAAGTCCAGTGCTGACACGGCGAGCAAGCGGTCGTTTTCAGTGATGGAGAAACGTTGGTTCAGGTCGTCCAGAGTATTGCAGGCAGCGCGATGGCTGATCTGCACGCCCTTGGGTTCGCCGGTGGAGCCGGAGGTGAAGATCACATAAGCCGGGCTGTCGGGGCTCACCGCCACAGGTGCCGGCAGCGGCGCGAAGGCCAGGGCGTGATCCAGCCAGGCAGGGTCGATCAGCGTGTCGATGGCGGCACGTTGGCAGATGCGTTCGCGACGCGCCTGGGGCTGGCTCGGGCTGAGGGGCACATAACACGCGCCCGCCGTGAGTACGCCATACAACGCCAGCACCGCACGATGGCCACGGGGCAGGCACACGCCCACCGCGTCACCCGGTTGCACACCCTGTTCCAGCAGCGCTGCAGCAATCCGCAGGGCGCCCTGTTGCAGCTGTGCGTAGGTGATGCGCTGGTCGCCATTGATCAGGGCCAGGCGCTCACCGCTGATGGCAAACGGCGCTTGATGCAGCGTGCGTGGAGCAATCGCGGTGGCGGTGGCGTTGACCTGTTGGCGCACCTGGTGCTGCTGCGCTGGCAAGTGTGCGAAGGCGGGCGCATCCCAAGCATTGTCGTGTTGCAGGTTGTGGAGCAGGTCCAGGTAGGCGCCGAACATGGCGTCCAGCAGGCCCTCGGGAAACAGCGCGTCCTGGGCATCCCACGCCAGTAGCAGGGCGCCGTCCTCTTCGTAGACCTGGTGGTCGAGCCACACCTGCGGCGTCTGGGAAATCATCTGGGTGAGGGCGCCGAGGGTTTGCGCGTCCCTTTGGCCCAACAGCGGCGTGCCGAGGTTGCAGGCAAACACCACCGGCGAAAAACTGCGCTGGCCCGCACCACGTAGGGCGAGGTCGCGTTGCACCTGCACCCCGGAATAGTCGGCGTGGGCCATGTCGCGGTGGAACTGCGCCTGCACCTGCATCAGTTGCTGGGCGACGCTGCCGGGCTGGCGCAGGTCGACTTCGAGCAACAGCAGGTTGGTGAAGTCCGCCACGACTTGATCCAGCCCCGGCGTGTCGCCCTGGCGATCGAACAGCGGCAGGTTGAGCAGAAAGTGCGGCACCTCGCTCCAGCGCCCCAGCACCTGGGCGAAGGCCCCGGCGAGCAGCATGGCCGGGGTGAGCTGGCGCTTGGCGGCGGCCTCCCGCAGGCGTTGCCACACCGCTGGCGTGAGGCGTTGCTGGCGACGGGTAAAGCGCACCTGCTCGATGGCCTCGGGTTCGCAGGCCAAAGGCAGGGCGGGGCCGGCGGGCAGGTGGTCCAGTCGCGCCTGCCAGTACTGCGCGGCGCTGGCTTTAGGGGCCGGGCGTTGGGCCAGGTAGTGCGCGAAATGCCAATCGCGCCCGGCCTCGGTCAGGCGTTCGCCACGGTACAGCGCGGCCAGGTCACGCAGGATCAGGTGCAGGCTGTGCACGTCCGCCACCAGCAGGTCGAGGTCGAAGTGCAGGCGCGTACGGCCCTCGGGCAGCAGGCTAAGTTGCAGCCCGGCGACTTCGCCGTGTTCGACCGCCAGTTGCCGGTGGGACAGGCTGTCACGCGTCGCCTGCAAGGCCTGTTCCCGGGCCGCCGGTGCCAGGCCGCGCAGGTCGTGAACCTGCAGCGCGGACATGCCGTCGTCGAGGATCTGCTGGCGGCCTTCGTCATCAAACCGCGCACGCAACATGCCGTGCCATTGCTGCAACCCTTGCCAGGCAAAGGCTAGTTGCTGCGGGTCGAGGGCGTCGCCGTCCAGCTCCAGGTAAGCGTGACAACCGACGCCGCCCAGCACCTGCTCGGCGCCTCGGCCAATCCAGTAGGCGTGTTGCACGTCGGTGAGGGCGAAGGGCGCGGCAGGGTCGATCACGACAGCCGCGTTGGCCGCTTTACGCGGGGTGGCCGTGAGGCGTGGCAGCCAGTGGGCGAGGGTCGGTTGTTCGATCAGGTCGGCGAAGGTCACGGGGGCGCCGGCCTGGCGCCATTGGTTGACCAGGCGCATCAGGTGCAGGGAGTCCAGTCCCAGCTCGATCAGGTTGGCTTGATCGTCCAGCGCCGGGCCACCGTGCAGCAGCGCGCCAATCTGTTCGCGCAGGTGTTCGACCGTCAGCGCACTCATGGCTGCACCTCCGCGGCGCGCTGGGTTTCAACGGCCAGCACGCGCACATGGGGGGCGATGCTGGCGAGTTTTTCGCGGGTTTCTTCCAGTTCCCGTTCGGGCAGCGACAACGAGACAATCCCCGCGCCGGCCTGCACCCAGGCCTGGCCCTGGTCTTCGAACACGCTGCGCAATACCAGGGCGGCGTCGAGGCTGCCGTCGCTGTCGGCGATCAGCACGCAACCGCTGTAGAGGTCGCGGCTGCGGCCCTCGTGCTCGGCAATCGCGGCGATGGCTTCACGCTTGGGAATGCCCGATGCGGTCACGGCGGGGAACAGCGCGGCGAAAGCGTGCCAGGCATTGCAGTCGGGCTTGAGCCGGCCTTTGAGGCGCGAACTCAGGTGCTGCACGCTGCCTCGCCGCGAGATGCCCATGAACTCGCTGACCCCCAGGCCTTGTGGCTCGCAGATCGGTTGCAGCTCTTCAAACGCCAGCTTGACCGACACCGCGTGCTCGGCGATTTCCTTGGGGTCCTGGTACAGCGATTGGCGCAGGCGCGCTTCCTCTTCCACGTCACGGCCCAGCGCGCGCGTGCCGGCCAGGGGCTGGGTGCTCACGGCGCCGCCGGCACTGACTTCCACCACGGTTTCCGGGCTGAAGCCTACGCAGGAGAACCCGCCCTGATGATGGATGAACGAGCGCGCCGGCGTGTTGGCGCGCCGCCCGGCGCGGTAGCTGGCCACCAGATCGACGCGACCGTCGAGGGGCACTTTGCGCGACAGGATGATCTTCTGGTAATCGCCACGGACGATCTGCGCCACGGCGCTTTCGACCTGGCTGCAATACCGCGCAGCGTCATGCCCGGCGACGTCCACTAAGGCGGCGCGGGGCAACGGTTGATCCAGGGCGCACTCGGCGTCCAGCGCCTGCACGCGGCTTTGCGCGGCGGCGAGGGCGGCCGGTTGCAGGGCGCGAATCAGCGCGCAGCCTTCGCGCAGGCGGATCTCCAGGGTGGGGATGTCCAGGTGCAGCAGCGGGCGTGTGCTGGGCAGGTCTGCCAGTTGGTAAAAGCGTCGCGCCAGTTCAAAGGTAGCAGTGCCGTAGGCGCGCCACTGTTCGAAGGGCAGGGCCTGGGCGGCTTTTTCCAGGGCCAGCGGGATGTCGTCGGCGGGCCAGCTCCAGCGCTGGCCGGCCACGCTCAATTGCACGGTGCTGCCGCTGAGGCGTACCTGGGCGATGCTGCCCACACCGAGGGACCATTCGCCCTGGTGCTCGTAAAGGGTCAGGTCCTCGGGCAGGTAGACACCGGCCAGGGCGGCCGCCAGGTCCTGCGGTTCGGCACTGATCGGCACGCGGCATTCCAGGTAGCGCTGGCGGGGTTCGGCATTGCATTGGAAGCGTTGCTGCAATTGGCGTTTGTCGAGTTTGCCGACGCTGGTCAGGGGCCAGCTGTGCAGGATTTCCAGTTGGTCCGGCCACTTGTGGCGCGGCAGGCCGAGGCCCTGGAAATGCTGGTGCAGGGTGCTCAAGGCAAAGGGTTGCGGCGTGTGCAGGATCACGCAGGCGCACACCCGTTCGCCCAGGCGTTCGTCGGTGAGGGCGACCACGGCGGCGTCTTGCACCAGCGGGTGTTCGCGCAGCAGTTGTTCGATTTCGGCAGCGGCGATTTTTTCGCCGGCGCGGTTGATCTGTTCCTTGATCCGCCCCTCGACCACCAGGTTGCCGTCGGCGGTCCAGCGCGCCAGGTCGCCGGAATGGAAGAAGCCTTCGGCGTCGAACACCTGGCGGTTGTGGGCGTCGGCACGGTAATAGCCGGCGATGGTGTAGGGGCCGCGCACGATCAGCTCGCCGACTTCGCCGGGGGCGACGGGGGTGCCATTCGCGTCCACCAGGCGCACGTCGTCGGCGCTGCACAGGGGCCGGCCTTGGGTATTGAGCACCACCGATTGCGGGTCATCCAGGCGGGTGTAGCAGAGCAAGCCCTCGGCCATGCCGAACACTTGTTGCAGGGCGCAGCCCAGGGCGGGCGCGACACGTGCGGCAACGTCGCTGGACAGCCGCGCGCCGCCGACCTGCAACAGGCGCAGGCTCGACAGGTCACTGTGGTCCCACTCGCGCGCCTGCAGCCACAGCTTCACCAGGGGCGGCACCAGGGCGGTGTGGGTCACGCGGTGGCGGGCGATCAGATCGAAGGCTTCATCGGCCCCGGCCGTGCGCGAGAACACCACGCGACCGCCGCTGGACAAGGCACCGATCAGCCCCGGGCAAGCCAGTGGAAAGTTATGCGCGATGGGCAGGGCGGCGAGGTACACCGAGTTTTGGTCGAACCCGCAGAGTTGCGCAGACGCCATGGCGTTGTAGGCGTAATCGGCATGGCTGCGCGGGATCAGTTTGGGGGTGCCGGTGGTACCGCCGGACAGCAACAGCAACGCGGTGCTGTGGGGGTCGACCTTCGCCGGTTCGCGCAGCGCGCCGTTGACGCTGGCCAGGGTCACGCCTTGAGCGGCCACGGCACCGGCGATGATCAACTGTTTCAGGGACGGGCACAGCGCCAATTGGCGTTCGGCCATGGGCCGGTAATCAAAGCCCAGGAAGCGCTCGGCGACGATGTAGGCACTGGGTTCGGCCAGCTCGCACAGGGCCTGGATTTCCCGTTCGCGGTGCGCCGGCATGGCCAGGATCGGCCATGCGCCCACCCGCAACAGGGCGAACAGGGTGCGGGCGAAGTCGATGCCGTTGGGCAGTTGCACCAGTACGCGGTCGCCGCTGTGGATGCCGAGGTCGGCCAGCCCACCGGCGAGGCAACACACTTGATGTTCGAAGTCGCGGTAGCTCAGTTGTTGCTCGCCTTCGATCAGGGCGATGCGTGGTCCGAAGGTGCGTGCCCAGCCTTGCAGGTGCTCATTCAGGCTTTGGGGTTGCCACAGGCCGCCTCCGGTCAGGTGCTGGGCTTGAGTGTCGCGCCAATGAAGAGGGTGCATGGTTCGGGCTCCTTGTGAGGGTCGCTGGAAAGCTGGTTTGTTGAGAATCATTCTCCTTATTCAACGAATGGACTGCCCGAAACCGAACGTCATGGCCCTGATCCGAATTTTTTGGTTACAACCTTATGCCCAAAAGTGCGCAGCGCCGGGCCAGCAATAATTCCCATCCGGGGCCTGTGCGAACCGATCAGGGGAGCCGTCGACCGGCCGCTTGATCAATCATCCCGGGACACTCGAATCAGGCTGGGGATGGCGATGAAAACTGAACAGGCCGACGCGCCAACGCCGAGCTGGCGTTGGCTGCTACGGGGCCAGGGGCGACGATTGGGCCTGGCGGTGGCCATGGCGGTGCTGGCAGCGGCGGTGGAGTTGCTGCCGTTTTTCCTGCTGGCCCAAGCGGTGAACCGCGTGGTGCAGGGCGGGCCTGGCGTGGGGGCTGACCTGTTCACCCTGGCCGGCTGGATGGCGGCGGCCCTGCTGGGCAAATACCTGCTGTACACCCTGGCGTATTACCTGAGCCATGTGGCGGCGTATCGCGTGTTGCTCAACACCCGGCGTGCGTTGGTGCGGCATTTGTCGTGGGCGCCGCTGCCGTGGTTGAGCCGCTTGAGCAGCGGCGAACTCAAGCAGCGGGTGATCCAGGATGTGGAGCGCATGGAGCAATTTATCGCCCACCACAGCGTCGAGTGTGTGGCGGCGTTGTTGAGCCCGATCTGGGTATTCATCGCCCTGTGCCTGCTCGATTGGCGCCTGGCGTTGTGTGCCTTGTTGCCGGTGCCGTTGGCGCTGCTGGCCCAGGCCTGGATGATGCGCGGCCTGGGTGAGCGGCTGGCGCAGTACGCCGGGGCGGTGGATGACCTGGACGGCGCGACCCTGGAGTTCTTGCGCAGTGCACCGTTGATGAAAGCCTTCCGCCAGGACGCCCGTTCGTTCAAGCGCATGCGCGAGGCCTTGGCCCATTACCGGCAATTGATAGGCCGCATGATCGGCATGACGGTGCCCGGCTGGTCGGTGTTCGTGGTGTTGCTGGGGGCCAACGTCGTGGTGCTGTTCCCCGTGGGGTTGTGGTTGTACGGCGCGGGGCAGTTGACCCAGGCCGAGCTGGTGCTGGTGTTGATCCTGGGCACCGGCATGCTGCGGCCGTTGTTACGGGTGGCGCGGCTCAATTCCCAGGTGCAGGAAATCATGGGCGGCGTGCGTCGGTTCGCGCCGTTGCTGGTGTGGCCGCAGCCTGCGGGCGGGCGAGATCAAGCCTTGAGCCCGCCGCTGGAGGTGATGTTTGAAGGGGTGTCGTTCAGCTATGACCCGCAGCCCGTGTTGCAACACATCGACCTGCACTTGCCTGCCGGGCAGATGACTGCGTTGGTGGGGCCCTCTGGCAGTGGCAAAAGTACCCTGGCCTGGTTATTGGGTGGGTTGCTGGACGCTGAAAGCGGGCAGGTGCGGGTGAACGGTGAGCCGTTGTCGGCACTCAGCGAGGCTGCCCGCGCAGCGACGGTTGGGGTGGTGTCCCAGGACGCGTTCATCTTCCAGGGCACGTTGCTGGATAACCTGCGCATCGGCAGTCCCGACGCGACCCTCGAACAAATCGACAGCGCCCTGCGCGTGGCCCAGGCCGAGGACTTTGTACGGGCCTTGCCAATGGGGCTGAACACGCCGATGGATGAGCGTGGCGTACGTTTGTCCGGGGGCGAACGCCAGCGTATCGGCCTGGCCCGGGCGCTGCTGGCGCAGACGCCGATCCTGGTGCTGGACGAGGCCACGGCCTTTGCCGACAGCCGTACGGAGCAGCGCTTTTACCAGGCGCTGCGCGCCACCTGGCCGGACAAGACCTTGCTGGTGATTGCCCACCGCCTGACCAGCATTTGCGACGCCGAACAGATCGTGTTGCTGGAGCGCGGGGTAATCCAGGCATCGGGCACTCACGGCCAGTTGCTCGCGCGCAGCGGCACTTATGCCACGCAATGGCAGCACCAGTTCGACAGCGAAGACTGGACCATCCGAGAAGGGAGTACGCAGCATGCACGGGTTGATTGAAGGGCTGCGCCAAGTGGTGAGCATTGCCGATACGCGCTCGCCGCGCCTGTGGTGGGGCTTGGGTTTTCGCGTGTTGGAGCGGGCGTGTGCGATTGCGCCGTTCTTTCTCGGGTTTGTGTGGCTGCTTGAACCCGCGATGCCTTCACTGGTGTGGCTGGGCGTGGGCTTGGCGGCACTGTTGGTAGCGCAGTTGGTGTGTTCGCACTTCGGCCAGCTCAACAGTTTTCTCGGCGGTTATGAGTTGATGCACGGTTACCGGCGCCACTTGCTCGACCATGTGGCGCATCTGCCGTTGGGCGCGCTTCGCCAAGAGAGGATCGGGCAACTGGGTGAGCGCTTGACGGAAGACGTCAAGCGTATCGAAACCATTTTCACCCACGTGCTCGGTGAGTTGCTGGCATCGCTGGCGGTGCCGTTGCTGTTCATCGGCGTGCTGGTGTGGGTGGACTGGCGCCTGGCCCTGGCGCTGCTGGTGACGTTGCCCTTGGCGTTTGTGTTGTTGAACCGCTTGAGCGGGTTTTTCCTGGCGGCGGGCCGGCGCAAGCAGCACAGCTTTATGCAGGCGGCGGGGGTGCTGGTGGAGTTTATCGGCGGGCTGCGCACCTTGCGTCTGTTCAATCGCGCCGGGGCGTGGCGCGAACGGTTGGACCAGCAGTTCGGCGAGATTGAACGTCACAGCCTGGGGGTGGAAGTGTGGGGCGGCAGCGCCATCCAGTTGTACCGGTTGTGCGTGGACTTGAGCCTGGTGCTGCTGTTGCTCGTGGCGGGCCTGCTGGCGAATGCCGAGCAACTGCCGGCGCTGACCTGGATGTTGTTCGCGCTGGTGGCGCCGCGTTTGCTCGACCCCTTGCTGGATGTGGCGGCGTACCTGAGCGAACTGCGCGGCCTGGCCCAGGCGCAAGCGCGGTTGCAGGCCTTGCTGGAGATGCCTGAGGTTGCCGAGCCCTCGCAGCCGGTGGCGCCACAGGGCCACGGCGTGCGTTTTTGCGAGGTGGGCCTGCGTTATCCCGAACAGCCGGAGTGGGCGTTGCAGGGGTTGGATTTTGCCGTGGAGCCAGGGCAGATGCTGGCGATTGTCGGGCCTTCCGGCGCCGGTAAAAGCAGCGTGCTGCATTTGCTGGCGCGCTTTTATGACCCGCAGCAGGGGCGTATTGAACTGGGGGGCGTGGACGTGCGCGACATGCGCCTGGACCAGCTGTACGCCGCGTGCAGTTTCGTGTTCCAGGACGTGCAACTGTTTGACGCCAGCGTGCTCGACAACGTGCGCCTGGGCAAGCCCGACGCCAGCCTGGCGCAGGTGAGGCACGCCTGTGCCCAGGCCGGTTGTGATGAGTTTATCCAGCGTTTGCCCCAGGGGTATGACACGCCCATCGGCGAGAACGGCCAGCGGTTGTCGGGGGGCGAACGTCAGCGTTTGTCGATCGCCCGGGCGTTGCTCAAGGACGCGCCGATTCTGTTGCTGGACGAAGCCACGGCGTCGGTCGACCCGCTGGCGCAGCATGAGATCCAGCGCGCGCTGTCACGCCTGGCCCAGGGCCGTACGCTGATCATGGTGGCGCACCGTTTGCGCACGGTGCGCCATGCCGATGTGATTCTGGTGCTGGACCAGGGGCGTATCGTCGAGCGCGGCCGCCACGCGCCGTTACTGGCACGTGGCGGGCTGTATGCCGAGTTGTGGCAACAGCAGGCGGGGTAAGGGTTATTCCAGCGCGCCGCGCCGGGCATCGCGCGGCAGTACGCCGTACTGTTTGCGAAACGCCACGCTGAAGTGGCTGATGTTGCTGTAGCCGAGCATCGAGGCGGTGTCGGTCACCCCATGGTGCTGCAGCAGTTGGCGCGCCTTGCCCATGCGTTCGCGCTGGAACAGCGCGTAGATGCTCACATCGAACATGGCCTTGAACCCACGCTTGAGCTTGAGCTGGTTGAGCCCGGTCTCGCGGGCCAGTTGCTCGATGGTGGGCGCGGCGCTGAGGTCCATCAGCAGGCGTTCGCGGGCGGCCAGCAGTTGCTTCTGTTCACGCCGGGAAATCTGCTCGCTCTGGTCCTTGGGGTTGAAGGCCTTGAGATGCCAGGCGAGGAATTCCAGGCTGGCCGAATGCACCAGCAGCGGCGAGGCTGAATCATCCCCCAGCAGGCGTTCCAGGCGCAGGGCGGCGTCCTTGATGCGCTGGTTGCCGTGGGTGGTGTGCAGGCAGAAGTTGCCTTCGATGCTGTCGCCCAGCCGCTGGTAATCCTCGCCGGCCAGTTCGCTGAGGCGCTGGGGCGTGATGCGCAGTTCGAGGTTGCGGTGGGCGGGAGCAAACGCCAGCTCGAAGCGTTCGGCAGGGGCGAAGCTGGTCATCAGTTGGTCTTTGCCCAGGTGCAGGTCTTTGCGGCCGACGCGCACGTCGATATCGCCGTTGAGCATGCAGCTGAAGTGCAGGTGAGGGTTGTCGTCGATGGTGCTGATGCGCACCGCGTCCGTGGCGTTGAAGGTCACCAGGGAGACTTCCAGGCCGGGTTGGACCACTTGGGTTCGCACGTGACAGCCAGGCGGGCCGGCCTGGGGCGCGGTTTCGTCAAAGAAGGTGGAAGCGCGAAGCTGGTACATGGTCGTCCTCGCAGGCAACCGCCCAGGTGACCTGGGCAGGGGGCAGACGGCTCGCAAGTGTCCTTGTTCCTGCGCGGACCCCTGTTACGGAGAGGCCAGCGCATTGCCCGGAAATCCCTGCGAGCTTTCAAGATGGATCGCAGGCTATTACTAATCGTTCTCATTTGCAAGGTTGTAACGTTAGTCTCAGAACTCCATGCCCACCCGCACGCCCAGGGTACGCGGCTGGCCGGCGATGACCATGCCGTTGGCCATGGCGCGGGTGAAGTAGGTGGTGTCGCCCAGGTTCTTGCCGAACAGGCCGATGGTCCACTGCTTGAGGCGATAATCGATGTTGGCGTCCCACAGGGTGTAGGCGCCCTGGGACAGCGTGGCGTTCGGGTATAGATAGGATTGGCCCTGGCGCGTCAGGCCGGTGCCGACGGTGATGTGGTCGGTGGCCGCCCAGTCCATCGACATGCCGTAGCTGTGCTTGGGTGTGCTGGGGAATTGCTTGCCGGAATAGTCCACCGCGCCACGGTTGTAGTCGTCGAACTGCGCCTCAAGCAACGCGGCGTAGGCATTGACCTGCACCGACTCCACCGGACGCACCGTGGCGGTCAGTTCCAGGCCTTTGTTGTGGGACTTGCCGGCGTTGCTGGTGGAGGTCTGGCCGCCGCCGTCCTCGACGATCACCTGCTGGTCGCGCAGGCGGGTGTAGAACACGTCGGCGCCGACTTCCCACACCTTGCTCGGCGCGCGGTAGCGGTAGCCCAGCTCGGCGTAGCTGCCGTATTCCGGGTGGTAGGCATCGCCAGCCGCGCTGGCGGTGGTGGAGTAGGTGTTGAAGCCGGACGCCTTGTAACCGCGCGCCAGCACCAGGTAGGTGAAGTGCTGGTCGTTGGGGCTGAACTCCAGGCTGAAACGCGGCAGGGCCACGGTTTCGCTGACCTTGCGGTCGTTGAACGATTCCAGGCTGGCGAAGCTGGTGTCGGGCACGCCGTCGCCATTGCTGTCGAACATGCCGCCCTGCGTGCTGCTCCAGTCCATGGTGCGGCGGTTGTGTTCCACCCGCAGGCCGACGGCGGCACGCCATTGCGGCTGGAAGCGCCAGCCCAGCTCGCCGAAGGTGGCGACGGTGTCACCCTCGACCTTGGCCTTGGTGGCACTGAGGAAATACGGGCTGAGGTCGAAGGTGTAGGGCGCGTCGCGGCGCACATGGGACAGGAAGCCGCCCACCAGCCAATCGATGTTGCCCTTCTGGCCGTTGAGTCGGGCTTCACCGGTGTACTGGCGGGTCTTCATGTCGTAGCCGGCGGTGCCGCCGAAGATCGATTTAGGCAACCAGTAATCCCACTCGGTCTGGTTGGCGCCGACGTTGACCACCAGTTGCGTGTCATCGGCAAAGCGCTTGCGGTATTCGCCGGTGAACAGGGTGTATTCGGTGTTGTTGGTGCCGGCGTCGGTGGCGTTGGACTGGTACTTTTTCGCCAAGTCGCGGGTGGCGAAATAGTCGTTGTCGCCATGGGTGTTCATGTGGTGCAAGCCGAAGCGCCACTCGCCGCCGTCGTCGTCCAGGTGCAGCAATTTGATACGGCCGAAACCGCTGTCCCAGCCGGCAGTATCGTGGCGGCCTAGGGTGGCGTTGGCGATCATGCCATCGTTCTTTTCGCCGCCGACGGTCACCCGCACGGCGGTGTTTTCAGTGAGGGGCAGGTTGCCGGTGACTTCGGCGCGCTGCTGGTTGTGGGTGCCGTATTCGAGCTTGACCTTGCCACCCGCCGTGAACTCCGGGTCTCGGGTGCGCAGGGCCACCAGGCCGCCCATGCTGTTTTGCCCGTACAGGGTGTTTTGCGGGCCGCGCAGGATTTCCACTTGGTCGATGTCGTACAGCTGGCCGAGCACCAGGCCGTTCATGGGCACGCCGTCGATGTACACGCTGTTGCTGATGCTATCGCCCTCATCATCGGAAAAACCCAGGCCACGAATGGTCAGCGACGGCGTGTGCTGGGTGAAGGTGCTGAAGTACAGGTTGGGTTGGCGCTGGGCGACTTCGCCAAGGGTGTCGAGGTGGCTGTCCTCGATTTTTTCGCCCTTGACCACGCTGACGCTGTTGGTGGTCTTGAACTGCGGCGTGTCCTGCTTGGTGGCCGTGATGACGGTGGCATCCAGCTCATCGACGGTCACATCGGCGGCCATCGCCGATTGCATCAGTGGCAAGGTGCAAGACAAAAACAAGGCACAGCGTACGGCTTGGGAGAGGGAAGAGCGTTCCATGGTGTCCACGCCTGAAGGAGAATGGCGCAAATGATACGGGTTCTCATTTTCCGCACTACCCGATTCGGGTCTTAAATCACCCGATTGCAGTGCAACGTAGCTAGCCTTTTGCCTCCTTAAGCGCAATGGTCGCGGGAGACGGCGCGTTCAGGGCCCCGGCACGGTCTGCCAGGTAACGCGCTGGCGGTTGGCCGACGGCTTTGCGGAACATGGTGATAAAGCCGCTGGCGTTCTCATAGCCCAGGTCCAGCGCCACCGTCTGTACGCTCTGGCCCTTGGCCAAGCGTTGCAACGAGAGGATCACGTGCAACTGCCGGCGCCAGCGGCCAAAACTCAGGCCCAGTTCCTCCAGCAACAGGCGCGTCATGCTGCGTTCGCTCATGCCGATGCGCACCGCCCACTGGCCGAGCGTGGCCTTGTCGGCGGGTTCGGCCAGCAGGCTGTCGGCCAGGCGGCGCAAGCGCGGGTCCTGGGGCATGGGCAGGTGCAGGGCCTCGATGGGCGCGGCCGCCAATTCATCCAGCAGCGTATTGATCAAACGGCCCTGGGCACCGTCCTCGTCATACAGCAGCGGGAAACTCACGGCCTTGCTGATCAACTCATGTAACAACCCTGACACCGCCAGGGTGCAGCATTGCGGGGGCAGGGCGCAGGCGGCGTCGGGGTCGATCAGCAGGCAATAGACTTCTGCTTCGCCCGAGCCGCGAGCCGCATGGGAGACGCCGCCGGGAATCCACAACGCGCACTGCGGCGGCACGATCCAGATACCCGCTTCGATCTCGCAATGGATGACCCCGCGCAGGGTGTACAGCAACTGGCCTTTGCGGTGGGCGTGCTGCGCATGCTCCCAGGTGTCCGACGTGCTGGTGGCGCCCACGGCCACCACGGCGCGGGGGAATTGATCTGCATCCCTGACCATCGAGCGGTCATGCATTTCAAGGCGGTGGTGTTTCATGGCGGAGATCGCAGGTTGGCTGAATTGCGAAACAGTCTGGCTATTCTGTGCAATGCCGTCCAGCGGGCCGATCGATACAGTGAGATCCATTCTCAACAAGGAGCTCTGCCATGCGACTCGACAGCACAACATTCCCGGTGGTGAAAATCGTTTTCGACGCTCCCAACGAAGGCGGCCCGGCTGACGCTTTCCTGGTCTTCGAAGGCCTCCTGGCCCGGCAGCAAGCTTTTGTGCTGCTGCATGAAAAAGCCGTGGATGAAAGCAATCACGAACACTCCCACGAAGAGCGCAAGCACGCGTCAATCTGGATGAAGAAAAACAAGCAGGCGCTGCGGGCCTACGTCAGAGGCATGATCCAGGTCGAGCCAAGCGCCGCCAAGCGCCTGGCCCTCAAGCCGTTTGCCGTGACCTTCGGCAAGGCCTGGGGCTATCCGCTGCTGGTGGTAGAGTCCCAGGACCGCGCCTGGGCGCTGGCGCGGGATGTGCTGGATGAGCAGGTGTCGGATGTGGCGCATTTCTAAACAACGCCACACGTCCCTTGTAGGAGCCGGCTTGCCGGCGATAGGGTCTCGGGTTTTGCATCGCACTCAGGGACGCCATCGCCGGCAAGCCGGCTCCTACAGGTTTACCGAGGTGTTGTTCAGTCCACCTAAATCGCCCGCTTCAGGTATCCTCCGCGCCCCGCATATCACCGATTCAAAGACAGATGACAGGACAAGACATGCAGGCGATGCTTTCGTCGATCCTCGACGAAGTGCGCCCCCTGATCGGCCTCGGTAAAGTCGCCGACTACATCCCCGCACTCGCCGACGTGCCCGCCAACCAGCTCGGTATCGCCGTGTACGGCAATGACGGCTCGGCCTATTGCGCCGGCGATGCCGACACCTTGTTCTCGGTGCAGAGCATTTCCAAGGTATTCAGCCTGGTGCAGGCCATCGACCACGGCGGTGAAACCATCTGGGAACGCCTGGGCCATGAGCCTTCCGGGCAGCCGTTCAATTCCCTGGTGCAGCTGGAATTCGAACGCGGCCGGCCACGCAACCCCTTCATCAACGCCGGTGCGTTGGTGATCTGCGACATCAACCAATCACGCTTTGCCGTGCCGATCTTGTCGATGCGCGATTTCGTACGACGCCTTTCAGGCAACCCGCAGATCCTGGTCAACAGCGTGGTCGCCGACTCTGAAGCCCAACACGGCGCACGCAACGCCGCCATGGCCTACCTGATGAAATCCTTCGGCAACTTCCACAACGACGTGGACGCCGTGCTGCACAGTTACTTCAACTACTGCGCCCTGCAGATGAGCTGCCTGGACCTGGCCCGCGCCTTCAGCTTCCTGGCCAACGAAGGCGTGAGCGCCCACAGCGGCGAACAGATCCTCACCGCGCGCCAGACCAAGCAAGTCAACTCGATCATGGCCACCAGCGGGCTGTATGACGAAGCGGGCAACTTTGCCTATCGCGTGGGGTTGCCGGGCAAGAGTGGGGTAGGCGGCGGGATCGTCGCGGTGGTACCGGGGCAGTTTACGGTGTGCGTGTGGTCGCCGGAGTTGAACACGGCGGGGAACTCGCTGGCGGGGATGAAGGCGTTGGAGTTGTTGAGCGAGCGGATAGGGTGGTCGGTGTTTTGAGATGAGGCTGTTCCCATGCAGAGCGTGGGAACGAGCTATTTTGCGCATGACATCAAACTGCCACTTTGCGCCGCTACGCTGAAGGCTACTCCCAAGGATATGCACCATGAAACGGACTTTCACTGCCTTCGCCTTTCTATTGCTGCTGTCGCTCGCCAGCATCGCATCTGCCGATATACCGGCGTCACCCGCCGCCCGTGCTTTCATCGCCAAACAGCACATGGGCAAGAACCTGCAGCAGTTTGCACAATTAGCAGCGAGGACGACGGTGACCTACGCGATGGTTGCCGAAAAGATCGGGCCGGCCGGGGCCAGGAAGGCGCTCGATGAGCAAATCACGCAATTGCTACCCAAGTACCAGCCACAGTGGGATTTGAACCTGGCTGAGGCTTACCAGCAATCGTTTACCGATGAGGAGATGGCGTCCCTCGCCGCCGAGGGGCAGGCCTCGAAATACGCCAGCAAAGTGACTGCCAAGCAGCAAGAGGTAAGTGATCGCATGAAGGCTAAATCAACGCCTATTCTTAAGGCGTTGATCACAGATGCATTAGCGGCGTTGATGCCCCTGGGCGTTTAATAACTAGGCGGTGCTGCCCGGTCAGACTCGGGTTTTGCGCGGCTTAACAAACAAATCCAGCATCAGCCACAACGCCCCGGCGGTGATGGCGATATCGGCAAGATTGAACACGCCGGTATGCGTCGGGCCCACGTTCAACACCATGTAGTCGACCACATGACCGTCGCGGAACACGCGGTCGATCAGGTTGGCGATACCGCCCAGGGCGATGGCGTACAGCGGCAGGACTTTACGCAGCGGTTGGCTCCAGTTGGACAGCGACCACCACAGCGCCCAAACCACTACGACGGCAACCCCTACGATAAAAATCAGCTGCTTGAGCTGTGGCGGCAACGCTGCGCCCAGGCTCAGGAAGGCGCCGGGGTTGAGGCTCAATTCCAGTGCCAGGTTGAAGGGGGTTGTGCCGAATTTGAAGCTTTGGGTTTGCAGCGAAATCAGGGCCAATAGTTTGACCAACTGGTCGGCTGCAATAAAAGCGATGCCGGCGAGGAGGGCAAAGGTACGGCCTCGCAGTAGGGACGACGTGCTCAAGCGGTAACTTCCTGTTCCGGGTCGATCGATAGCGCCCGAAGATAGCTCAGGCGCCTCGAGCCGTCTACGCGAAGTCCGCTCACAACAAAAAGGGGGTCTCATCCTTGAGATCTGAAGGCCGCGAGCCTACGCCAGGTTTGTGACGAAATGATGAGCGCAGGATCAGCTCACATTGAGCCGATCCAGCAGGCTGTACCACGCCACTCCAGCGCCAATGTAAAACCGTTGCAACCCATGCATCGGCAAACGCTGCAACGGCGTAACCGGGTAGGCAAACTCCGCGTTGCTGTCACACAAACGCCCGGCCAATTGCTGCCCCAAACTGGTACACAACGCGATACCTCGGCCATTACACCCCAACGCCAACGTGAGCCCCGGTGCCGGTTCATGGACGTGGGGCATAAAGTCCCGCGTGATCGCGATCCGTCCCGCCCAGCGGTACTCGAATTCCAGTGGGCCCAGTTGCGGAAACAGCAGCGCCAGTGAGCGCTCAAGGTGAGCGAAATCCGTGGGGTCAGTGGGGTCGTTGAACAACCCACGCCCGCCCATAAGCAAGCGCCCATGGCTGTCCTTGCGAAAATACAGCAAGAGCCGCTGCGCGGTGGACACCGTTTCCTGCCCCGGCAAAATGCTCTCGGCCGCACGCCCACTCAACGGCTTGGTGGCGACGATAAAACTGTTGGCCGCCAGGATGCTCTGGGCCATGCCCGGCCACAGGTTGCCGCTGTAGCCATTGGTGGCCAGCACCACACGATCCGCCGCGACCTGGGCACCGCCAGCCGTCTGCAACTGCCAGCCGGAACCCTGGCGTTGCAAACCCGTTACCGCACTTTGCCCATGAATCCGTACACCCGCTGCCAACGCCGCGCCCACCAAACCACGCGCATAGGCCAAGGGTTGGATCGCCCCGGCACGACCATCCAGCCAGCCACCGGCAAAGGCCTCGCTGCCCATGCGCGAAGCTACCGCTGTCGCATCCAACGCCTGCACTGGCACGCCGCGTCGCGCCCATTGCTCGGCCCGTGCGTGCAACCCGGCCACGCCTTTTTCGGTGTATGACACTTGCATCCAACCCTTGCGCACCGGGGCGCAATCGATGCGGTGTTTTTCGATCAACCTGAACACCAGGTCGGCCGAATTCGACACGGTGGAAATCAACGGCTCGGCACGCTCTGGCCCGTACATCTTCACCAGCTGTTCCGGGTCGTATTTGAGTGTCGGGTTGACCTGCCCACCATTGCGCCCGGAGGCGCCCCAGCCCGGCTCGTTGGCTTCCAGCACGCACACACTTACGCCGCGTTCGGCCAAGTGCAGGGCGGTGGACAGGCCGGTATAGCCGGCGCCGACAATTGCCACATCCACCTTCACCGACTCACCCAGCGCCGGGGTTGGCACGGCCGCCGGTGCGGTCGCTGACCACAATGACTTCATGACAGGCTCCGCGTATCGCCGGTGGGGTGCAGCACGCGGCGCAGGAAGTCCTGGGTGCGCGGTTGCTGCGGGTTGCCCAACACTTGCTCGGCTGGCCCGCTTTCAACGATGTAGCCACCGTGCAGGAAGCACACGCGGTCGGCCACTTCCCGGGCAAACCCCATTTCGTGGGTGACCACGATCATGGTCATGCCTTCGTCGGCGAGGGTGCGCATCACCGCCAGCACGTCGCCCACCAGCTCAGGGTCGAGGGCTGAGGTGGGTTCGTCGAACAGCATGGCTTCGGGTTTCATCGCCAGTGCGCGGGCGATGGCCACGCGTTGTTGCTGGCCGCCGGAGAGTTGTTCCGGGTAGGCATCGGCCTTGGCGCTCAGGCCGACTTTCTCCAGCAACACGAGGGCTTCTTCGCGGGCCTGCTGTACGGGTTCACCCTTGACGTACACCGGGCCTTCCATGACGTTTTCCAGCACGGTGCGGTGGGGGAACAGGTTGAAGCGCTGGAACACCATGCCCATGCGGCTGCGCAGGGCGTGCACGGTCTTGCTGCCGCGCTGCACGGTTTCGCCGAACACATTGATGTGCCCGCCGTCGTAGGCTTCCAGCGCATTGATGCAGCGCAACAGGGTGGATTTACCCGAGCCCGACGGCCCGATCAGGCACACCACTTCGCCCTTGGCCACGTCCAGGTCGACGCCGTGCAGCACGCGGTGGCTGCCGTAGTGTTTTTGCAGTTGGCGAATCTCGATCATGCTTTTTTCCTCCGGCCCAGGTGCTGTTCCATGCGGCGCAGGCCATACACCAGCGGCAGGCTCATCAGCAGGTAGAGCAGGGCGACCAGGGTGTAGACGGTCATGTTCTGGAAGGTCGACGAGGCGATCAGTTGGCCCTGGCGCGTCATCTCCGCCACGGTGATGGTGGACACCAGGGACGAGTCCTTGAGCATCATCACCAGCGTGTTGCCATAGGGCGGCAGGGCGATGCGAAACGCTTGGGGCAGGATCACCCGGCGCATCATCAGCACCGAGCGCATCCCCAGGGCTTCGGCGGCCTCACGCTGGCCCTGTTCCACGGCAATGATGCCGGTGCGGAAGTTCTCGGCCTGGTACGCCGAGTAGGCGATGCCCATGCCGATCACTCCGGCATAGAACGCGGTGAGGTGCACGCCCATGTCCGGCAGCACAAAGTAGATGTAGAACAGCTGCACGATGATCGGCAGGCCACGGATCACGTTGATGATGGTGCTGGCGGTCCACGACAGCGCACGGATCGGCGACAGCTTGAGCAACGCCAGCACCAGGCCGATGGCACTGCTGAGCAGGAACGACAGCACGGTGATCTGGATCGTCACCCAGGCGCCTTGCAGCAGGATCGGCAAGAAGTCCTGGGCGTTTTGCAGGAACTCGGTCGGGTTCATGGGCGCACCTGGGTATCAAGCCCCCACTTCTTGAGGATGCTGTCCAGGGTGCCGTCGGCCTTGATGCTGGCGATGGCGCTGTTCAGGCGTTCCAGGGTCTGGGTGTCGCCCTTGCGCACCACCAGGCACACTTCGCCGACGTTGGTGGGTTTGTAGTCGGCGGCCAGTTTCACGCCTTTAAACAGCTTCTGGCGGATCTGGTAGGCCACCACCGGCTGGTCGCCCACGGCGGCCTTGATGCGGCCCAGGGACAGGTCGCGGACCATCTCGCCGATGGAGTCGTAGGTGCGGATTTCCTTGAAGATGCCGAGCTTGTTTAGTTGGTCATAAAAGATGGTGCCGGCCTGCACGCCGACCACCTGGTCTTTGAGGGGGGTCAGGTCGGGGTAGCTGGCGTTGTCGTCGGCATTGATGATCAGGCCTTCACCGTAGGCGTACACCGGGGCGCTGAAGTCGACGACCTTGGTGCGTTCCTCGGTCTTGAGCATGCCGGCCGAAATGAAGTCCAGCTTGCCGGAGGTGAGGGAGGGGATCAGCGCGGCGAAGTTGGTCTGTTCGATCTGGCTGGTGAAGCCGCCAGCCTTGCCCACGGCCTCGGCTACGTCGACCATCACCCCCTGAATGCTGTTGCTCTTGATGTCGAGGAAGGTGAACGGCGAACCACTGGCCGTTGCACCGACTTTGTACGAGGACGCACTTTCTGCGTGCACGGCGCTGGCGCAGAGCGTGGCGCACAGGGCGAAGGCAAGGCGGCGAAACAAGGGCGAAAGACTGTTCATCGGGTTACTCCAGAAGGAAAACGGAAAGTCAGTACCGCAAGCGGCTGCCGATGAAAACGCAAGCTCTATGCCATTTCGATTGATAAAAATCGTATTTCGCTATATAAAATCGACAAAATGAACCATTCGTATCGATATGCGATATTTAGTGGTCTATTTTTGTGTTTTACGGTAGAAATATCGCCACGCCTGAGCCACCTACGCCGCGAGTCCGCCATGTCTGAAGAACGCAACAGTTTGCACAACCAATCCCTGGAAAAAGGCCTGTCGGTGCTCAAGGCATTCAGCGCCCAGCGCCGCAGCATGAGCCTTGCAGAGGTGGCCGAGGCGGCCGGCATGACCAAAAGTTCGGCCCAGCGCATGGTGTTTACCCTCGAAAGCCTGGGTTACCTTCGGAAACACTCGCGCACACGCCATTACCAACTCACACCTCGGGTGCTGGAGCTGGGCTTCAGCTACCTGGATGCGCATTCGTTGATCGAAGTGGCCAACCCGTTTCTGTCGGAACTGACCCGGCTGACCGGCGAAACCTCGTGCCTGACCGAGCCTGCGGGCTACGACATGACCTACATCGCGCGGTTCGTCAGCTCGGGGTTTGTGCCGGTGCACATGCCGATCGGCTCGCGGGTGCCGATGTACTGCACGGCGTCGGGGCGCGCCTATTTGAGCGCGCTGCCGCAGGAGGAGGCGCTGGTGCTGATCGAAAATAGCCAGCGCATTGCCCACACCAGCCAGACACTGACGGACGTCGAGCAGATTCTGCAATCGTTGCAACAGGTACGCGAGCAGGGCTACGCAGTGAATGGCCAGGAACTGTTCCTGGGTGACATGACCATCGGCGCGCCCGTGCTGGGTGCGAATGGTCGGCCGGTGGCGGCCGTGCACGTGGTGGCGCCGACCAGCCGCTGGACCAGGGCGGATGCAGAGCAGCAGCTGGCGCCGGCGTTGTTGCAGTGTTCGCGAGCGCTGAGCAACTCAGCCCGGAACCTGGAATAACTCCACCCTCACATCCGCCGCCAATCCACTGTAGGAGCCGGCTTGCCGGCGATAGCGGTGTGTCAGTCAGCACATAGGGCACTGGAAGACCGCTATCGCAGGCAAGCCAGCTCCCACAGTTGATCTCATTGGGCTTGAGGGTATCAACTGACACACCACCATCGCCGGCAAGCCGGCTCCTATAGCAGCCCAAACAAAAAATGCGCCCCGTGGGGCGCATTTTTTGGTCAGCAATTGCCTATCAGGCAGTCGCATCCCACGCACGATCACCGTGCTCGTCCTTGATGCGGGTCGGCAGGCCCATCACGTCCAGCGCCTTCAGGAACGGCTCAGCCGGCAGTTCCTCGACGTTGGCCATGTGCTTCACGTCCCACTCGCCACGGGCTACCAGCAGCGCAGCGGCCACCGGTGGCACGCCTGCGGTGTAGGAGATGCCCTGGCTGTCAGTTTCAGCGAAAGCTTCTTCGTGACATGCCACGTTGTAGATGAACATCTCATGCGGCTGGCCGTCCTTGGTGCCCTTGACCAGGTCGCCGATGCAGGTCTTGCCGGTGTAGCCAGGGGCGAGCGAAGACGGGTCGGGCAGCACGGCCTTGACCAGTTTCAACGGCACCACTTCCAGGCCTTCGGCGGTAGTGACCGGCTTCTCGGAGAGCAGGCCGAGGTTTTTCAGTACGGTGAACACGTTGATGTAGTGTTCGCCGAAGCTCATCCAGAAACGCACGTTGGGCACGTCGAGGTTTTTCGACAGCGAGTGCACTTCATCGTGGCCGGTGAGGTAGAGGTTCTGCGAACCGACAACCGGCAGGTCATCAGTGCGTTTGACTTCGAACATGGTGTTGCTGGTCCACTGGCTGTTCTGCCAGCTCCACACCTGTCCGGTGAACTCGCGGAAGTTGATTTCCGGGTCGAAGTTGGTGGCGAAATATTTGCCATGGGAGCCGGCATTGACGTCGAGGATGTCGATCGAATCAATGCGGTCGAAATGCTGTTGCTGCGCCAGCGCGGCATACGCGTTGACGACACCCGGGTCGAAGCCCACGCCGAGGATGGCCGTGATGTTCTTCTGTTTGCACTCTTCCAGGTGGTTCCATTCGTAGTTGCCGTACCACGGCGGGGTCTCGCAGACCTTGCCCGGCTCTTCGTGGATGGCGGTGTCGAGGTACGCAACGCCCGTGTCGATGCAGGCACGCAGTACCGACATGTTGAGGAACGCGGAACCCACGTTGATGACGATCTGCGAGTCGGTCTCACGGATCAGGGCCTTGGTCGCTTCCACGTCCAGGGCGTTCAGCGCGAAGGCTTGGATGTCGGCGGGCACCTTGAGGCTACCCTTGGCCTTGACGCTGTCGATGATGGCCTGGCATTTGGAGATGTTGCGCGACGCGATAGCAATACGACCGAGTTCGTCGTTGTGCTGCGCGCACTTGTGGGCCACCACCTTGGCGACACCTCCTGCACCAATGATAAGAACGTTCTTTTTCAATTGCTTTATCTCTCCTTTATCCGCCAGCTTACGAAAGGCTGGACAGGTAGTCGTCGTAACCAAATTCACGAACCACTTCGACGGTACCGTCGAGTTGTTTCACTACGATGGACGGCATTTTCAGGCCGTTGAACCAGTTTTTCTTGACCATGGTGTAGCCTGCGGTGTCGATGAACGACAGCCGATCGCCGATGGCCAGCGGACGATCAAATTGATACTCACCGAAGATGTCCCCGGCCAGGCAGGATTTGCCGCACACCATATAGGTGTGTTCGCCTTCGCTTGGCGCCAGCTTGGCGTTCAGGCGATAGATCAGCAGGTCCAGCAGGTGGGCTTCGATGGAGCTGTCTACCACGGCCAGGTTCTTGCCGTTGTAGAGGGTGTCGAGCACGGTGACTTCCAGGGAAGCACTGTTGGTGATCGCCGCTTCGCCGGGTTCCAGGTAAACCTGCACGCCGTACTTCTCGGAGAACGCCTTGAGGCGGGCGCAGAACGCGTCCACGGCATAGTCTTCACCGGTGAAGTGGATGCCGCCGCCGAGGCTGACCCACTCGACCTTGTGCAGCAGCGCACCGAAGCGCTCTTCGATCACGCCGAGCATCTTGTCGAACAGGCTGAAGTCGCCGTTCTCGCAGTTGTTGTGGAACATGAAGCCGGAAATCTGATCGATCACGCCTTCGATTTTTTCCGGATCCCATTCGCCCAAACGGCTGAACGGGCGCGCCGGGTCGGCCAGCAGGTAGTCGGAGCTGCTCACCTGCGGGTTCACACGCAGGCCACGGGTCTTGCCCTCGGAACGTTCGGCAAAGCGCTGCAGCTGGCTGATCGAGTTGAAGATGATCTTGTCGCAGTTATCCAGCATCTCTTCGATTTCATCGTCGGCCCAGGCCACGCTGTAGGCGTGCGCCTCGCCTTCGAACTTCTGGCGACCGAGCTTGAGCTCGTACAGCGACGACGACGTGGTGCCGTCCATGTACTGCTGCATCAGGTCGAACACCGACCAGGTGGCAAAGCACTTGAGCGCCAGCAACGCCTTGGCGCCGGACTGCTCGCGTACGTAAGCGATCTTCTGCATGTTGACCAGAAGCTTCTGTTTATCGATGAGGTAGTACGGCGTTTTGATCATTTTTGAGAGCCTGCGGCGGTGCCTGCCAAAAAAGGACACGCATTGTGCCCGCACTTGGATCGAATCGAAAGGTTAGCGGGCGGATTTTGCCTGCATCACATTTGAAAGCGCCTACAAGTCTGGCGAATTCTCGTGACTGTTTGACGCGTGGCGGCGCAAATACTCGGCCATGGCGGCAAAGCGTTGGCGTGTTTCATGTTCGAAGAGGCGGTTGGCCAACGGGTCCAACAGCCAGCCGATCCAACGCGGGCGCAGGCGTACATTAAAGGTATAGATCAGCTCTGAGGTGGCGTTGTCTAGATCACGGTGACGCATGGAGGCTGACCACCCGTCGAACCAGCCGGCAGGTTCCACCAAGACGGCGGCGGCCACTTTGGCAGGCACATAGTTGACGAAGCGTGTGCGCATCGCGAACCAGCGTTTCCAGCCACGCCCTTGGTTAAAGGTAATTGCGCCCTTGTACGGATGGCTGCCGCCGCCTTCCACGCCCGCGCGCGACAGCAGCGTGTCCCACTGCATACGCACACTGTGGTTATGGAACGCCTCGAATGCCTCGGCGGCACTGGCCGGCATGATCAGCGTGATGCGGCGTTGGCTCATGGGGTGCTCTCGACGATGGTGGTGGTGAAGCCCCAGCGTTGAAACTCCGCGGTGAATTCATCCAACTGCAGAAAGCCCAGGCAAGGGAACGCGCCGGTTTGTGGGAGCTGGTTTTTTGCAAGTTTCAGCGCGAGCAGCAAGGCAGCCATGCAGGGTATTTCCGGGCCGTCGCCACCGGGTGCGGTGAGGTGCCAAGTGAGCGAGCCAGGTTGGCCATCGCTGCGCAAGCCTTGCACCTTGACTTGCATCGCGCCGGTCTCGCTGCCGAAGCGGTCGAGCACACGGCTGGAGAAAGCGTCGAGCTGGGCGGCGTAGCGGCTGATCGGCAGCGGCAGGCCGAGCCGACGCAAAGCGGCAGCCAACCACAGGGCGAGGTGTTGGACGGGCAGTTCAAGGGCGGCATGAAAGGCCACGTCACGCACGCCCGGGTAGCGCAGCGGAAAGAGCGCGAGGTCTGGCACATCGCAGGCGGCGCCCCAGCGCTTGCCGATCTTCGCGAAGCTGAAGTGGCGCAGGTCTTGCCAGCCGAACTGACGGGTCCAGGCACCGTCGTTCCAGCGCTCGAATTCCAGGCCCGCATAACCGAACACGGCCTGGATAGTTGCGACGCCACGGCTGGCTTGCTGGCCGGGGGCGATGACGGTCTGGAGGCTGTCGATGCGGCTGAAAGAGTGGGCCAGGTGATCGACCACGGCAGAGGACAAGCCGGGTACGCTGCTGGCGCCGGAAATCGCCAGCACACCCGCCGCTTTTGCCTGCTCATCCACGTTCGCGGCGAACTGCGCGACAAAGTCGCGGCCGTCTGCCAGGTCCAGGTAATGCGCCCCGGCTGCACATGCCGCCTTCGCTACTCGGTAATCCTGACCTTGAAAGGGCCCCGCGCAATGAATGACCAGGCCGGGTTTGGCTTCAATCAGGCGCTGCTCAAAATCGGCGGCGCTGACATCCAGGGGCAGCGTGGCCACGCTCTGCCCGTCATCCAAGGCATGCAGGCCTCCACGCGAACTGCGACTGGCGGCGACCACCTCGATACCCGGTTCAAACGCCAGGCGTCGACAGATCCGCAGCCCGAAATTGCCCAGGCCTCCAATGACAATGACGCGCATGGTTCTTCCTTGAGGGGGGAGGTGAGGGCGGCAGTATAAAGGGTGACCCATCGCCTTCGCAGCCTCGCTAAAG
>NZ_JACAOY010000006.1:266215-266581 GCF_013385985.1 Pseudomonas sp. B6002
GCTCGACAACTCCCACAGGGGTTTGTGCCGCGGCGAAGATCTACTGTGGGAGCTGGCTTGCCTGCGAAAGCGGCGGCACAGGCAATAGAGATGTCGCCTGACCCACCGCCTTCGCAGCCTCGCTAAAGCTCGACAACTCCCACAGGGGATCTGTGTCGCAACGAAGATCCACTGTGGGAGCTGGCTTGCCTGCGAAAGCGGCGGCACAGGCAACAGCGATGTTGCCTGACCCACCGCCTTCGCAGCCTCGCTAAAGCTCGACAACTCCCACAGGGGTTTGTGCAGCGGCGAAGATCTACTGTGGGAGCTGGCTTGCCTGCGAAAGCGGCGGCACAGGCAACAGCGATGTCGCCTGACCCACCGCCT
>NZ_JACAOY010000006.1:266670-332594 GCF_013385985.1 Pseudomonas sp. B6002
CACCGCCTTCGCAGCCTCGCTATAGCTCGACAACTCCTACAAGTGATCTCCATAGGCGGGAGAAGATGTCTGGCTTCGAATGACATCAAATTGTCATCTACTCACCACTTGTCTGCCACATTCCCTCGCTACTGTCCTCGCCAATGAGATCGATCTCAAGCGAGTGACAATGACTGACTTGAAAGACGTTGCACGGCTGGCTGGCGTATCTCGCGCCACCGCCGCCCGCACCTTTGCTTCCCCCGACCAGGTGCGCCCGACCACCCGTGAACAGGTGTTCGCTGCCGCCCGTGAATTGGGGTTCCGGCCCAATCTGCTGGGTCGCCAGTTGCGCCTGCAAACCACCCAGTTGATCGGCGTAGTCGTGCCCAACCTGCTCAACCCGGTGTTCGCCGAACAGTTCCAGGCCATGGAGCGCGCCGCGCGGTTGCGTGGCTACAGCCTGTTGCTGGCCACCACCGACTACAACAGCGAGCGCGAGAGCATTGTGGTGGAAGAACTGCTGCGCCAACGGGTCGACGGCCTGGTGCTGACGGTCACCGATGCCGAGAGCAATGCCGTGCTCAGCAGCCTGAACACCGAGCAAACCCCGTTTGTGCTGGCTTATCACCAACCGAGCAACCCCAACTACAGCGCCGTGTCGGTGGACAACCGTGCCGGCATGGCCCTGGCCACCCGTTATTTGCTGGAGGCCGGGCACCGCCGCATCAGCATGGTCGCCGGCCCCGCGTTGCAGTCCGACCGGGCGCGCCTGCGCTACGCCGGTTACTGCGACGCCATGAACGAATACGGCCTCGACAGCCGCCCGGTGATCGAAATGCCGGCCCACACCCAAGCTGAATTCGCCGCGATCGAACCGTTCCTGCAGGGGCCGGACGCACCCACTGCGCTGGTGTGTTCCAACGATTTCCTGGCCATCAGCCTGATCGCCGAACTGCGCCGCAACCGCTGGAACGTCCCCGAACAACTCTCGGTGATGGGCTTTGATGGCATCAGCCTCGGCACCCAGATGCACCCGACCCTGTGCAGCGTGGTGCAGCCCATCGCGCTGCTTGCCAGCACCGTGATTGACCAGTTGCTGGCGCAGATCGCCGGCAACGATCCGATTTCCCATTGCCTGCCTTGCCATATCCGGCCGGGCGACAGCACCCAACCCCATGAGGAGACGCCTGATGCGCGCGTTCAGTAAAACCCTGGCAGCCGTGCTGCTGTGTGGTGCCGCCAGCCTGGCCCAGGCCGCCGAAACCGCTATCTGCTACAACTGCCCGCCCGACTGGGCCGACTGGGGCACCCAGCTCAAGGCCATCGCCGCCAGCACCGGTGTGCAAGTGCCGCTGGACAACAAGAACTCCGGCCAGTCCCTGGCGCAGTTGGTTGCCGAAAAAGCCGCGCCCGTGGCCGACGTCGTTTACTACGGCGTGACCTTCGGCCTGCAAGCGCAGAAGGCCGATGTAGTGGGCACCTACAAACCCAAGGCCTGGGACCAGATTCCTGCCGGTTTGAAAGACCCGGCCGGCCACTGGTTCGCAATCCACTCCGGCACCTTGGGCATCATGGTCAACGTCGATGCGCTGGGTGGTTTGCCGGTGCCGCAAAGCTGGGCCGACCTGCTCAAGCCTGAGTACAAAGGCATGGTTGGCTACCTCGACCCGTCCAGCGCGTTTGTCGGCTACGTCTCGGCTGTGGCGATCAACCGCGCCATGGGCGGCGACCTGGACAACTTCGCGCCGGCCATCGACTACTTCCAGAAACTGGCGAAAAACGCCCCCATCGTGCCCAAGCAAACCGCGTATGCGCGGGTGCTGTCGGGTGAGCTGCCCATCCTGGTGGACTACGACTTCAACGCCTACCGCGCCCGCTACAAGGACAACGCCAACGTCGCCTTCGTGATCCCCCAGGAAGGCAGCATCAGCGTGCCCTACGTGATGAGCCTGGTGGCCAACGCACCACACCGCGCCAATGCCGAGAAAGTCCTCGACTTCGTGCTGTCGGACGAAGGCCAGGCACTCTGGGCCAAGGCCTACCTGCGCCCGGTGCGCCCGATGAAAATGCCGGCTGACGTGGCGGCACAGTTCCTGCCTGACAGCGACTACGCCCGCGCCGGTGTGGTGGACTACGAAAAAATGGCCGCTGTGCAGGAAGCCTTCGCCGCCCGTTACCTGAACGAGGTCAAGTAAGTGGCAGCGTCCGCAAAACACGCAAGCTGGGCTTTGGCTCCCGCGTTTGCTGTGCTGCTCGCATTCTGGCTGTTGCCGCTGGCGCACCTGGTGCTACTTGGCGCCGAGAGCCGCGACGCGAATGGCAGCGGCTACTGGCAGGTGCTCAGCAGCGCGCAGTACCTGGGCAGCCTGGGGCAAACCTTGATCCTGGCCGTGGTGGTGACGCTGGTCGCGTTGGTGATCGGCGGCATCAGTGGCGTGTTCCTCGCTCGACACCAGTTCTTCGGGCGCTCGGCATTGGTGGCGTTGCTCACTTTTCCTTTGGCCTTTCCCGGCGTGGTGGTGGGTTTCCTGGTGATCCTGCTGGCCGGCCGTCAAGGCTTGCTGGCTTCACTGGGCCTGCAACTGGCCGGTGAGCGCTGGATCTTCGCCTACTCGCTGGCGGGTTTGTTCGTGGGCTACCTGTACTTCTCGATTCCGCGGGTGATTCTCACGGTGATGGCGGCGTGCGAGAGCCTCGACCGCAGCCTGGAGGAGGCTGCGCATTCCCTGGGTGCGGGGCTTTGGCGCGTGGTGTGCGACGTGATCGTACCGGGGTTGGCGCCTGCGTTGGCGTCGTGCGGGGCGATCTGTTTTGCCACGTCCATGGGCGCCTTCGGTACGGCCTTTACCTTGGGCACGCGGCTCAATGTCACACCGGTGGCGATCTACAACGTGTTCACCAACTACGCCAACTTTGCCGTCGCCGCTGCGCTGTCGGTGGTGCTGGGCGCGGTGACCTGGGCAGTGTTGCTGCTCACCCGGCGCCTGGTGAAAAACGCGGGGACTGTGCTGTGAAACGCTCATCGCTGTTTGTGATTCAACTGCTGTTCACTTTGCTGGTGTGCGCCTTCATGCTGGTGCCGGTGCTGATGTCATTGCTGGCCGGTTTAACCCGCAACTTCTTCGTCGGCCTGTCGAGCGGCTTGACCTTCGACTGGCTGATCCAGGTGTGGCAAGCCTATTCGCCCACCGTGTGGCTGTCGCTGCAACTGGCCCTGGCTTGCGCGGTGTGCGTCTGCGTGATCGGCGTACCGGCGGCCTACGCCCTGGTGCGCATGAACAACCGCTTCAGCCGCGCCTTCGAAGAGTTGATGGTGCTGCCGGTGGCCATGCCCGGCTTGGCCAGTGCACTGGCCTTGCTGTTGACCTACGGCCAGTTCGGCAGCTTTCGCAGCAGTTGGCTGTTCATCCTGGTCGGCCACGTGCTGTTCACCCTGCCGTTCCTGGTGCGCCCGGTGATGGCGGTGATGCAGCGCCAACAACTGCCGGTGCTGGAAGAGGCGGCGGCCAGTCTTGGCGCGGGGCCGATCAAGCGCTTTTTCAGCGTGGTGGTGCCCAACTGCCGGGCCGGGATCCTGGCCGGTGTGCTGATGGTGGTGACCTTGTCCCTGGGTGAGTTCAACCTGACCTGGATGCTCCACACACCCATGACCAAGACGTTGCCGGTGGGCCTGGCCGACAGCTACGCCTCGGCGCGCCTGGAAATCGCCAGCGCCTACACCCTTATCTTTTTGCTGATGATCGTGCCGCTGCTGATTGCGCTGCAGGCCATCAGTGCCCGTTTGTCCCGTGGAGAGCGTCGATGACCGCTATCACTATCCGCCTGCAAGGCTGTCGCAAGGCGTTCGCCGACGGCACCGTGGCCGTGCATGACCTGAACCTGACCGTCGAAGGCGGCGAGACCCTGGCGATCCTGGGCCCATCGGGCTGCGGCAAGACCACCACCTTGCGCCTGATCGCCGGCCTTGAGCGCCCGGACGTGGGCCAGGTGCTGTTTGGTGATCAGGACGTGACCCGCCTGCCCATCGAGCGCCGCGACGTGGGCATGGTGTTCCAGAACTACGCGCTGTTTCCCAACCTGGATGTGGCCGGGAACATCGTCTACGGCTTGAAGATTCGCGGCATGGCCGCGCTGGAGCGCAACAAGCGCTGCGATGAACTGCTGGAACTGGTGGGCTTGCAGCACCACGGCAAACGCAGCATCCATGAACTCTCCGGCGGCCAGCGCCAGCGCGTGGCGTTGGCCCGCGCCTTGGCCCCGCGCCCGAAAGTGTTGTTGCTGGACGAACCCTTGGCCGCCCTCGATGCGCAACTGCGCGAACGCCTGCGCAGCGAACTCAATGAGCTGCTGCGCGGCCTCGGCATTACCTCGGTGTTCGTCACCCACGACCAGGGCGAAGCCATGGCCCTGGGCGACCGGATCCTGGTGATGGAGCAGGGGCGTGTCGCGCAGTTGGCGAGCCCGCGGGAGATCTACCAGAAACCGGCCAATGCGTTCGTCGCGGGCTTTGTCGGCAACCTCAATGCCTTCCCGGTGATCGCGTCGTCGGCCCATGGTTTGAAAGTCTGCGGCGGCGAGTTGCCGTGGCATGCGGCCGAGCGGCCCAGCACGGTGTATTGCCGCCCCGAACACCTGAAGGTGATGGAGAGCGAAGGACACTTGCACGGCCACCTGCTGGCGCAGTTCTTCCAGGGCGCGCAAAGCCGTTTGCTGGTGGAGGTGGGCGGCCCGCAACCGCTGCTGGTGGACAGCAGCGACAACCAGCTCTACGCCGTCGGCGCACCGATTGCCCTGGCGATTGCGCCGCACATGTTGTTTACCCTGAATGCTTGAGACTCTATTAGTGAATCGTCCGTTTCTCGTCGCGCAGATCAGCGACCTGCACCTTAAAGCTGGCCAGCGCCTCACCTATGGGGTGGTCGATACCCTGGGCGCGCTGCGCCGTGCCGTCGACCATTTGAACGCCAGCCACCCACGGCCCGACATCGTGGTCATCAGTGGCGACCTGGTGGACTTCGGCCGTGCCGATGAATATGCCGTGCTGCACCCCGAACTCGCACGCCTGCACATGCCGTGCTACTTGGTGCCGGGTAACCACGACACGCGTGGGCCGTTGTTGGACGCATTTGCCGATCACGCTTACTTGCCAGCGTCGGCCGACGGCCCGCTGGACTGGGTGGTGGACCAACATCCGCTGCGCTTGATCGGCCTGGACTCGACCATCCCCGGTGGCCACGGCGGGCAGTTGATCGACAGCCAGTTGCAGTGGCTCGACGAACAGTTGGCACTGCGCCCCGACGCGCCCACTTTGCTGATCCTGCACCACCCGCCGTTTATCAGCGGCATCGGCCATATGGATCGCGAACCCTTTATCAACGCCGCCGCCCTGGAGCGTGTGGTCGCTCGTCACCCGCAGGTGGAGCGCCTGCTCTGCGGGCATTTGCATCGCCCGATGCAGCGCCGTTTCGGTGGCAGCCTGAGCTGTGTGTGCCCAGGCACTTCGCACCAGATCGTGCTCGATTTGCAGGATGCGGCCCCTGCGCATTTCAACCTGGAACCGGCCGGTTACCTGCTGCACCGCTGGGATCAATCCCAAGGGTTGATCAGCCACAACGCGGTGTTCGGGGACTACCCGGGGCCGTACCCGTTTTATGACGCTCATGGATTGATTGACTAGCCGTTTACGGAGGTCCACTTCGCACAACTAAGTCGTTGAACGTTAGTTAACGCACCGGCCAACCCGAGTTTGGCCGAGTGCTTCCTGCTGCCCATTTTTTGCGCCCGGAACTTGAATTCCGCGCCGGAGCTCGTCCTGATGAAAGCCACTTTGAATGTATTAAGCGTATTGACCGGTACCTTGGGCGTGGCCCTGAGCCCCTTGGCCTCGGCTGATTTCCTGGGGGACAGCAAAGCCAACTTGAACATGCGCAACTTCTACTTCAATAACGATAACCGTGACGGTGCTGCGGCACCGTCGAAGACCGAAGAGTGGGGTCAGGCATTTATCCTCAACTATCAGTCGGGCTTTACCGACGGCACGGTCGGCTTTGGTCTGGATGCGATCGGCATGCTCGGCGTGACCCTCGACAGCGGCGCCGGCCGCCATGTGGGCAGTTCGATGATCCCCAACGATGACGGCAAGGCTGCCGACAGCTGGGCCCGTGGCGGCGCAACGGCCAAGGCGCGTTTCGCCCAGAGCGAACTGCGTTACGGCTACCTGCGGCCGAACCTGCCGATCCTGGTGAGTAACGATGGCCGCCTGTTGCCGCAGTCGTTCGAAGGCGGGCAGATCACCAGCAAGGACATCGACAACCTGACCCTGATCGGCGGCCAGCTGCAACACACCACCGGACGCGGTTCCAGTGACCGCAGTGGGTTGGCGGCGGCCGGTGGCACCCAGGAAAGCAATAAATTCAACTACGCCGGCGCCGATTACCAGGTGACCAAGGACCTGATGGTCCAGTACTACTACGCCAACCTTGAGGATTATTACCAACAGCACTTTGCCGGATTGATCCACGTGTTGCCGCTGGGTGATTACGGCTCGTTGAAAACCGACCTGCGCTACTTCAAGACCACCTCCGACGGCAAAAACAGCAGCGCGGCCGGGCGCGCCGAGGGCTACAAGTTCAGCGGCTATACCAAGAACGGCACGGGTGAAATCGACAACAACACTTGGAGCGCGGCGTTCATCTATTCGCTCGGCCCGCACGCCATCACGGCGGGTTACCAGCAAGTGTCGGACGACAGCAACTTCGCCCAGCTCAACCAGGGTGGTCTGGTGAACAAAGGGGAGGGCGGTTCCAGCCTCTACCTCTACACCGACCGCACCGTGCAGACCTTCATCCAGGCCGGCGAGCGCACGGCGTTTGCGCAATACGCCTACGACTTCGTCGCACTGGGCCTGCCGGGGCTGAAGGCGTCGGTGATGTACCTCAAGGGCGACCATATCCTCACCACCGCCGGCAACAACGCCAGCGAATGGGAGCGGGATATCTCCCTGGATTACGTGGTGCAGAGCGGCACGTTCAAGAACGTCGGGTTTGGCTGGCGCAACGGCGTATCGCGCAGCGAAGTCGCACGGGACCAGGACCAGAACCGCGTATTCGTCAGCTACTCGATCCCCCTGCTATAAACCCGATCTTTGTAGTGAGCGGGCTCGCCCCGCGCCGCGCCAGCCCAGACACCGCCCATTCACGGGAGAAATCGAGTGCCTGGGACAACGCAGCGCGGGGCAAGCCCGCTCACTACAAAGGGTGATAACTGGCATCAAGACACCAGGCGGCCAATCACGGCCAGCGCCAAGGCAAGGGCACCGATACTGAGCAAGGTGAAGACCAGCGCAACCACATGCGCCAACACGACGGTCAACGGGTGCATGGTGTGCTTCCTGAGGAATTGAGGAAGCACGATTATGAAAAGCCCCTGCCAGCGGATACAGACGCTGGCGGATATTTCAGTGATAAGCAAAAGCCAAGGTTTACGCCACCCGGTTCCTGCCCGCGCCCTTGGCCTGGTAGAGCTGCATGTCGGCGCGCTTGAGCAGTGCCGAGGAGTCGCGGTCCGACGGCTCGGCCACGCCTACGCCAATGCTGACCGTCACATGGCCCACCGTGGGGAATTTCGCGGCGGCCACGGCGGCGCGGATTTTTTCGGCGACCACCTCGGGGCTGTCCGGTTCTTCGACTTCGGGCAGCAACACCGCGAACTCTTCACCGCCATACCGCGCGACAAAGTCGGTGGCGCGGGTGGTGCTTTCGATCAGGGCGGCGAGTTGGCAGAGCACGTCGTCACCCACTGCATGGCCGTAGGTATCGTTGACCCGTTTGAAGTAATCGGCGTCGATCAACAGCAGGGCGAAGGTGCGTCCGGTACGCTGGAACAGCAGGCTGTTTTCGGCGAGCTTTTCGTCGAAGCGACGGCGGTTGTAGACGCCGGTTAGCGCGTCGTGAGTGGCCAGTTTTAACAGGTCGGCATTGGCCTGGGTCAGGTCGGCCGTGCGTTGGGCAACGGTGGCTTCAAGGGACGCATTGGCCTCCTGCAATTCACGTTCCTTGTGGAGCAACGATTGGGTCATGCGGCTGATGGATTGCCCCAGTTGGGCGATCTCCAGCACCGGATGCTCCTGGGAAAACACCGCGCCGGGTTGCTGCTCCTGCACGAGCTTGGCGGACTTGGCCAGGCGCTCGATCGGCCGGCTCAGGGTCAGTGCCAGGTAGTACGCCACCAGGCCAAAGACGATGGCGGCGAGCACGCCCAGGATCAGCAATTTGTACAACAGCACCCGCGCTGGTTGCAGGGCGATGTCCAGCGGCTGGCGCACCACGATGTACCACGACAGGTTGGCATTGGACGGGCTCGGCACCGCCACCGAGGCCGTCACGTAGCCGTTGCCGGTGGTCCAGCCGGAAGGTGAGTGCAGATCGGCTTGGGGCATTTGTTCGCCCGCGAGGATCTCGGGGTACAGCACCTTGCCGTCGAAGTCGATGATCAGCGCTTGCAGGCTGGGCGCGGCGTCCTTTTGCATCACCGCCGCATCGACGATCTGGGTCACCCAGCGCCAGTGCGCATGGGCACCGAGCACGCCGATGGTTTCGCCCTTGGCATTGCGAATCGGCGCGGCGAAATCGATGAAACGCAACGGCTCACCCTGGGCCGCACTCGGCAGCAGCTTGGCGAGCAACACGGCTTCGTGGGGATCACCGGTGTATTCGCCGCGCATGCCCGCCTGGAACCACGGGCGCTGCTGCACCGACTGGTTGACCAGCAACCCCTTCACCGCCTGGCGCACCCGGCCCTCAGCGTCGGCTACGCCCATCCACGCGTACTCGGCGCGTGACTGGGTACGCAGCTCCATCAAGGTCATGATGTCTGGCGCGTCCAGGTCGCCCTGGCGGAACAACGGCGCCTTGCTCAGCAGCGACACTTCCAGCTGCCGCTCGCGCAATTGCACCGCCAGCAGCGCCGCGCTGGAACGGGCGGTGCTGAGCAGGGCGTTGCCGCTGGCCTGCTTCACCTGTTCAGTGGCGATATGCCCCACGTAAAAGCCCACGATCAGCAAAGTGAGCAACGATAAACCGGCAAACCACAGGGTCAGGTGAGTACGCAGACTGGCTTTGAGCATTGGGCACGTTCACAGGCTAGGTGTCATTACATGGTAGGCGTAATCTCAGCCCCGGTGCCAGTTGTGATTCGTAGGCTCACCCGCTGCCTTGCCGACCTACGAACGTACAAGAATCCCCCCGACAGGCCTCAGTAGACTCGCCGCACTCCCTCTACTGCAGGTTTTCCATGGACATTTTCCTCTACGCATTCAGCGTCATGTACAGCCCCGGCCCGGTGAATTTCATGGGCCTCAATGCCGGACTCACCGGCCAGTTCCGGCGCTCCACCGGGTTTTTCATCGGCGTGGGCTGCGCGATGCTGGTGCTGTTCGTGCTGTTTGGCTACACCGGCGAGGCGATCATCTCCCAGGCGGCGCTGCCCTACATCTCGTTGGTGGGCGGTGTGTACACGCTGTACCTCGCGTACCAGGTGTTCACCGCGCGCACGGTGGTGGATGAAGCCGCTTCATCGGCGCCAACCAAGACCCTCACGTTTTGGAACGGGCTGGTGATCCAGCTGCTCAACCCCAAGGGCATCATGGCGGTGCTGCCGATCACCAGTGTGATGCTGCCGGCAGCGCACATCACCGGCGTGTCGATTGCGTTGGTGTCGGCGGTGCTGGCCTTTGGTGCGTTTGGTGCGCCGTGGGTGTATGCGCTGCTGGGGGCGGGGCTGGGGCGGCGCATCAACGGGACCTCGGCGTTCACCGTGTTTAACCGGTGCATGGGGATTGCGCTGGCGGTGTGCGCGTACTTCATGTTTCACGCGTTTTACGTGCACATCGCGTAGGCGCTGGGTCCCTGCTGCGATCCGACAAGCCACCCCACAGTTGACCGAGTACACCCGCGGATCTGTCCTCACTGTAGGAGCCGGCTTGCCGGCGATAGCGATCCATCAGCCAGCAGAGTTGCAGCTGAGCCACCGCCATCGCAGGCAAGCCAGCTCCCACAGGGTGGGCGGCTACAGGTATTTGAGCCAGGCCAGGTCGCGGCGGCGCGCCTTGAGCCCGGCGAACCAGCGCACGGGTGGATACAGCGCCAGTGGCAGCAACAGCGCCACCAGCCACACGGCGCCGATGCTGTCGAAGCCGAAATAGTTGCCGTGATTGAGACCAAACAGCGCCACACAGGCGACATACAGGATTTTCAGCACATACAGGTGCAGCAGATAAAAGAACATCGGCGCAGCGCCGAAAGTGGCGAGCAGGGCGATCCAGCGTTTGTGCCCCGCGCGTTCAAAGGCCAGCAACAGCAGCAGACCCACGCCCAAGGTCATCGTCAGGAACAACAGTGAGGGCGGGTACTTGGTCACGTTGAAAAAGCTCATCAGCGTGTACACGCTACTGTCGTAACTCAGCCAGGGTTTTTCACCGTAGCCATTGAATATTCGCACCACACCAAACCCGATCAGCGCCCCCACACCCGCCAGCAGCAGATAACGCTGACGCCTCGCCGGCTGCACGCCATTGGAAAACCACGGGCCCAGGCCGTAACCCAGGGCAATCACGCCGATCCACGGCAGGACCGGGTAGGTGGTGCGCAATCGCAGGGTGTCACTCACGTCGATCCAACTGCGTTCGTGCAAGATCGCCCACAGGTTTTGCAGGGCCGAGCCAGGCGCGAAGTACACGCCATCCAACAGGTTGTGGCCAGCGATGATCAGCAGCGCCAAACCTATCAATAACGAACGCGGCAACCACACCAGTGCGGCAAGAGCGAGCATGCTCACACCGATGGCCCAGATCACTTGCAGGTAGATCACGCTCGGCGGCAGTTGGAAGGTCCAGGCGAAGTTGACCAGAGTGAATTCCAGCACCACCAGAAACAGCCCGCGCTTAAACAGGAATGCCGATACATCCCGCCGGCCCTGATATTTCTGGCCGTACAACCACGCCGACAAACCCGTGAGCAGCACGAACACCGGCGCGCACAGGTGGGCGAGGGTGCGGCTGACAAACAGGGCCGGTTCGGTGCTGTCGAGGGTCATCGGGTCGCTGACCTGGCGGTGCAGCAGGAACGTTTCGCGCACGTGGTCCAGCAACATGAACAGGATCACCAGGCCACGCAGGGCGTCGATGGAAAGCAGGCGTTGGCGCAGGGGGACAGCGTCGGTCATGGGCGAGGGTCACAGGTCAGGCGAAAAATTGGCGTTATCCTATAACATTAATTAATGCGTTGCCGGGCTCTGTGGCTGCAATTAGAATGCGATCAATTCTTAATTACTGCCGGGTTCCGGGTGATCTGCATGTCGTCTTCGCTCAATCTGCCGCTCCAGGCGCTGTACTGCGAACACCACGGATGGTTGTACCGCTGGCTTGACCGCAAGCTGGGCAATGCCAGCGACGCGGCCGACCTGGCCCATGACACCTTCATGCGCCTGCTCACGCGCCAGAACCCCGCCGGCTATGGCAACGAGCCGCGCGCCTTGCTCACTCACATCGCCAAGGGCCTGATGATCGACAGCTGGCGCCGCCAGGAAGTCGAGCGCGCCTACCTCGAAACCATCGCCCATCTGCCGGAGCAGCATGTTCCGTCACCGGAAACCCGCTGGTTGATCCTTGAGGCGCTGTACCGCATCGAAGCCATGCTGCGTGATTTGCCCGAGAAAACCCGCCAGGCGTTCCTGTTGTCGCAGATCGATGGCCTGACCTACCCGCAGATCGCCGATGAGCTGAAGGTGTCGCTGGCCTCGGTCAAGCGCTACATGCGCGATGCCTTCCTCGCGTGCCTGAGCGTGGCATGAACCCGTCCATCGACCCGCAGATCCTCGGCGAAGCCGCCGACTGGATGGTGCAACTGCAGTCCGGCAGCGCCACCGACGAAGACCGCCGCGCCGTGGCCCAGTGGCAGGGCCGCAGTGCCCAGCACGCCCAAGCCTGGCAGCGCGCCGAAGCGATATTGGGCGACTTCAGCAGCGTGCCCGGGGCCATCGCCGGCGAGACCCTCAAGCGCATTGGCCGCAAACCATCCCTGGGCCGGCGCCAGGCACTCGGGCTGTTGCTGCTGGCCGGCCCTGCAGCGTGGCTGGCGTACCAACACAAGCCCTGGCAAGCCTGGACGGCCGACCAGCACACGGCTATCGGCGAACAGCGCACCCTCACCTTGCCCGACGGCACACGGCTGCTGATCAACACCAACAGCTCGTTGAATATCGCCTTCACCGACCAGGTGCGGCGCATCGAGTTGCTGCAGGGCGAGGTGATGATCACCACCGCCAAAGACCCCGCGCCGACGCATCGCCCGTTTATCGTGCAGACCCGCCACGGCACCGCCCGCGCCCTGGGGACGCATTTCAGCGTGCGCGTGGGCGAGCAGGGCAGCCGCGTCGCCGTGCTTGAGGGGGCCGTGGAAATGCTGCCGGAACAATCCAGCCGTGGGGTGATCCTCAAGGCCGGCGAGCAGAGCGCGTTTGGCCGCGACAGCGTGGCGGCGGTGGAGCCGTTGGCGGTCAGCGCGACCACCTGGGAGAACGGCATGCTGCTGGCCCAGCACATGCGCCTGGCGGATTTGCTCGACGAACTGGGCCGCTACCGTTCCGGCGTGTTGCGCTGCCATGAACGTGTGGCGGGCTTGACCGTTTCCGGCGCGTTTCCGTTGCGCGACACCGACGCCAGCCTGCGTTTGCTGCAGGAAACCTTGCCGGTGAAGATCAGCAGCCTGACCGGCTACTGGGTGACCGTCGAACCGCGCTGAAATTTTTTCACTGTTCGCTGAGACCTTTTTCGTTGTCGCCCGGTGTAAGGGAATAACCCTCATCTTTGCACCGCGCCGACAGGAATGCCCATGACCGCCACCCCGCACCCCATTCGCCCCTTGAAAGCCTTGAGCCTGGCTGTTGCCCTGGCGGCCATCGCACCGTTGCACAGCGTGCTGGCCGCCGAGGAAGCGTCCACCCACGCGGCACGCAGCTACACCGTCGCGCCGGGTCCGTTGGGCAATGTGCTGGCGCAGTTCGCGGCGCTGTCCGGGGTGCCGTTGTCGTTTGACTCCACGCTGCTCAATGACCAGCAGAGCCCCGGCCTGCACGGCGACTTCACTGCGCAGTCAGGTTTGCTGCACTTGCTCCAAGGCAGCGGCTACACCCTGCAAAGCACTGGCACCCAGGGCTACACCGTGGTGCCGGAGGCCAATGGTGCGGCGGTGCAATTGGGCGCGACCACCATCAGTGGCGAGGGGAGCGGGGCGCAGGCAGACACCTATGGCGGCGGCCAGGTGGCGCGGTCGGCGCGCCTGGGTGTGTTGGGCAACCGTTCGATCAACGATGTGCCGTTCAGCGTGGTCAGCTACACCGCCCAAACCATTGCCGACCAGCAGGCGCGTACCGTGGGTGATGTGCTGCTCAACGATGCTTCGGTGCGCCAGTCCTCGGGGTTTGGCAACTTCTCCCAGATGTTCATCATTCGCGGTTTGCCGCTGAACACCGATGACATTGCCTTCAATGGCCTCTACGGCGTGCTGCCCCGGCAGATCATCACCACCGAAGCCCTGGAGCGCGTAGAGTTGTTCAAGGGGCCTAACGCGTTCGTCAACGGCGTGTCGCCAGCTGGCACGGGCATCGGCGGCAGCGTCAACCTGGTGCCCAAGCGCGCCGAAGACACGCCGACCCGCAGCGTCAGCCTCGACTACGCCAGCGACGGCCAGACCGGCGGCCACCTCGACCTGGGCCAGCGTTTTGGTGAAGACAACCGCTTCGGTGCGCGGGTCAACCTGGCCAGGCACGGGGGCGACACGGCCATTGATGACGAAAACAAAAGCTCGCAGCTGGTAGCCATTGCCCTGGACTACCGCGGCGATCGCCTACGCGTGTCGACCGACTTCGGCTACCAGAAAGAACGCATCAACAACGGGCGCTCCGTGGTGTACCCCAACGGCACCCAAGTACCGAAGGCGCCCTCGGCCAAGCACAACTATGCCCAGGACTGGAGCTGGTCGGAGCTGGAAGACACCTACGGCATGTTCAACGCCGAATACGACCTCACGGACAGCTGGACCGCCTACGTGGGCGGCGGCGCCAAGCACACGCGGGAGAACGGCGAGTATTCGTCGCTGTACGTGGGCAACGATGGCAGCGGGCGCGTGGGTTTCCTCTATTCGCCCCACGACGAAGACAACAAGAGCGCCATGGCCGGTTTGAACGGGCACTTCGACACCGGGCCGGTGACCCATCAGATGAACCTCGGTTTGTCGGGCATCTGGGGTGAGCAGCGTTCGGCGTTCGAGGCGATCACCCAGGCCAACCGCAAGCCGGGCAACCTGTATAACCCGACCCAGATCCCGCGTCCCACCGTGACCTACTTCGGCAGCGACATCCACGACCCGCGCGTGGTCGGCAAGAACCGCATCAAGAGCGCCGCCGCCTCCGACACCCTGGGCTTTCTCGATGACCGCGTCCTGCTGACCGTGGGCCTGCGCCGCCAGACCATCGAAGTGGACGCGTGGAACACCACCACCGGTGCGCGCAATGCCAACTACGACAAGTCGATCACTACGCCGGTGTATGGCCTGGTGCTCAAACCGTGGGACCACGTGTCGTTCTACGCCAACCGCATCGAGGGGCTGGCCCAGGGGCCGACATCGCCGTCTACGGGGGTGACCAACCCCAACGTCACCTTCGCGCCCAAGCGCAGCAAGCAGACCGAAGCCGGGATCAAGCTGGATTGGGACAGCTACGGCGCGACGCTCGGGGTTTACCGGATCGAGCAGCCGAACAACGCCACCTCGCGCTTGCCGGGCAATAGTCTGGATACGTTCAGCGTCGATGGCCTGCAAATCAACAAAGGCGTGGAGCTGAATGTATTCGGTGAACCCATCGACGGCCTGCGCTTGCTGACCGGTGCGACCTGGATGCACACCGAACAACAGAACACCTCCAACGGCCTGAGCGACGGTAACCGCGTGGCCGGCGTGCCGCGCTACCAGTTCAACGTGGGGGCTGACTGGGACGTGCCGGGCATCCAGGGCGCGGCGGTCAACGCACGCCTGTTGCGCACCGGGGGCGAGTACGTGAATGCCGCCAACACCCTGGACATCCCGGCCTGGACCCGCGTCGACCTCGGTGCCCGTTATGGCTTCAAGGCCGACGACAAGACCATCACCCTGCGCGCCAACCTTGAGAACGTGGCGAACAAGGCGTATTGGGCTTCGGCTTCGACGGCCAATAACTACCTGACCCAGGGGGAGCCGCGCACGCTCAAGGTTTCGGCGACTGTCGACTTCTAACCCTTCCTGGTGTTTGGGGCGACGCTGCGTCACAACGGGTGACTGGTCTCAAGCTGGTCATACCGCTTCACCCGATACACCACCACCGACGCCCCCCAACTCACCACAAAAATCCCGATGATGATGTACCCAAGCAGCCCGAAGCTGTCATTCAGGCTGCCGATAAACGCCCAGAAATCACCCTTGAGTTCCAACTGGTCCGAGATCAACCCCAAGGCCTCGATGCTGCCGATGACCACGGCCACCACCACCGACACCAGAGTAATGCTCATGTTGTAGTAGATCTTGCGGATCGGCTTCATGTACGCCCAACCATAAGCCCCCAGCATCAGATGCCCGTCGAGGGTGTCCACCAGGGACATGCCGGCGCTGAACAGCAGCGGGAACACCATGATCGACCACGGCGACAACCCTTGCGCCGCCTGCGCGGCGGAGATGCCCAGCAGGGCAATTTCGGTGGCGGTGTCAAACCCCAGGCCAAACAGGAAGCCCAGCGGGTACAGGTGCCAACTGCGGCTGATCAGGCGGAACAACGGGCGAAAGATCCGCGCCATGAACCCCCGGTCGGCCAGCAGCAGGTTGAAGTCTTCCTCTACGTACGCGCCGCCTTGGCGCACATGCCGCCAGGCCTGATAGATCGAGCGCAGGATCACCAGGTTCATCAGCGCGATCACCAGCAGGAACAGCGCCGAGACCGAGGTGCCGATCACGCCGCCCACGGCCTTGAACGCTTCGAAATGCTCCTTGAGGGTCGCCGCCGTAAAGGCCACGGCGATGGACGCCAGCACCACCACCGAGGAATGCCCCAGGGAGAAAAAGAACCCCACTGCCACCGGGCGTTTTTGCTCCTGCATCAGCTTGCGGGTGGCGTTGTCGATGGCCGCGATGTGGTCGGCGTCTACCGCGTGGCGCAGGCCGAAGCTGTAGGCGAGCAGGGCGGTGCCCAACAACACCGGGTGCGCGTGAAACGCCGCCAGTGCCCAAAGCCAGGCACCCACGTTGAGGGCGATCAACACACCGTAGATGCCGAATAATTTGCCACGGACCTGGCTGTTCGAATCACTGAAAACCTGGGCAAGACGGTGGATCATCAGGTAAACCCTATTAGGCAATGGCGCGACCGCTCCGACGCAGGAACGGCTCCGGGTGCTCAAATGGTTCAGGCACCCGGGAACGTTAATGGATTCGGCACGCGCCTATGATGAAATCTGCGGGTTGAACAGGGGATTGAGGATGAACACGAACGAACAGTCTGCCCAAGCGGTGCTGGAATTCTGGACACAGGCGGGGCCCAAGCGCTGGTTCGCCAAGGATGCGGCGTTTGACGCGACGTTTCGCGACACCTTCTACACCACCCACCTGCAAGCGGCGCGCCGTGAACTGGAAGGCTGGCTGGACACGGCGCAGGGCGCGCTGGCCTTGCTGATCCTGCTGGACCAGTACCCGCGCAATGCGTTTCGCGGCACGGCGCACATGTTTGCCACCGACCCGTTGGCCCGCCTGTACGCACGGCGGATGGTGGACGCCGGCCTGGACCAGCAGATCGAACCGGCATTGCGCGCGTTCTGTTATTTGCCGTTCGAACACTCCGAAGACAAGGCCGACCAGCAACGTTCGATCGCCCTCAACCAGCACCTGGACGCCAACACCTTCCACTGGGCCAAGGAGCACGCCGACATCATTGAGCGGTTCGGGCGCTTCCCCCATCGCAATGACGTGCTGGCCCGGCCCACCACCGAAGCGGAGCGTGTGTTTCTCGAGGCCGGTGGCTTTGCAGGCTAAGCCTCGACAGGCACCGGGATTTCTTTGGCGCCGGCGGGGCGAAAGCGCCGCAGGCCCTTGAGGTCGACGGCCCAGCGCAGGGCTTCGGTGGCTGACGGGCGCGGGCCATGGCTGATCGCCTGGGCCTCCTTGGTGAGGTTGGCGAGATACCCTTTTGCGCCGCCGCGCTCGCTCCAGTAGTGGGTGTGGCTGAGCCAGGAGCGGGCGAGCCAGCCTTTCCATTTACCCACGGTCACCGGCAAGTCCAGCACACCGGCGCCCATTACCGGGCTCACCGGGCCGCTGACAATGTCGCCAAACAAACCCAAGGGCGCCGGAAAGTAGAGGTTGGTCCAGCGCGTCACCGCAAAGGCGGCCGCGTGGTGCAGGTACTGCGGGGTGAACGGCTTTTGCCCGAGCATCACCGCCTGGCGCGCGTTGTAGCCGTAGCCCTTGGTGTCTTCGGTGGGCGGGCAGGCGGGGGCTTCGCGGCGTTCCATGCGCTGCTTGAAATCACTGACGCTACGGCCGAGCAACAGGCTGGCGTGGGCCATGGGGCTGCCGACCGTGACCAGGTCGGTGATGCGCCAGGGGTTGCCCAGGCTGCGCTGTTCGATGAACGCCTGGGCCTGCTGTTCGCGAAACCTGAAGAGGCTGCCCAGGCTGCCATCCAGTGCGGTGCCGGCAGCGTGCAGGGTTTCGTTGATCACCGGTTGCAGCGGCTCGTTGTCGGCGTATCGCTCAGCCAACTCGCGATTGCTGGGGATCACCTTGGTCAGTTGGTCGTGATGTTCATGCCACAGGTAGCCGACGATATCGTAGGCAATCACGCTGCCCAGGCTGTGGCCGACCACGATGATGCGGTCGTAGTCGCCCTTGTTGTGCAAGGCGCGCAACAACGCTACGCCGTCAGCGCGGATCTGTTCGCGCACCACCACGTTCTGCGGGTTGGGGCTGAGGTAGCGGGCGGCGTCGCCCAGGTACGACAGGGCCGAGTAGCGCAGCCCCAGGCCGACGGCGCCCATCAGCAGCGGGACCAGGGCGAAAGGGTTGTCGTGGTGCTCGAACTTGCCCCAGGCGGTGGCCAGGGTACCGGTGGCCACCAGCAACAGGAACAGCATCACGGTCCAGCGCGTGGTGCGCCAGATCGGCACAATAGCGTCTGGAATGTCGCGGCGCGGGCGCTTGAAGATGTCCCACAGCCAACCCAGCAAGTGCCCGACCTTGGTGCCCTGCATCTTGTGGGCCCAGTAATATTCGTAGAAGTCGGTGGTGGTGCGTCCCGATGACTTCAACACGCGCAGGTCGAAATTGCGTGACAGCCGGTCCGGCTTGCTCCAGTAGAAGGGCGTGCCGTCGGGCGTGTCGGCGGGGATCATCGCTTCTACGAAGCCGCGCAAAGTGTCCATCGGGCGCTGTTCGCCGATGCCGTGGATGACCACAACCGCTTGTTTCATGTGTTGATCATTCCTTGAAAACTCATTCCTTGAGAACCACGAGGGGCGGGGCGATTCGGCACTGTGGCCGATGGCCATAATATTGCCATCAACGCCGCTATTCCCGCCAGGAATGCCCCCATAAAAACCCTGCATTGTCATTCTGGTCGTCGATCTCGTAGCGTGGGTTTCCAACCAAGGAGTTCCGCCATGAGCCAAGCCCCGCTGCGCCTGTACGTTGATGCCCAATTCACCAGCCCCTACGCGATGTCGGTGTTTGTCACCTTGCTGGAAAAGGGCCTGGCGTTTGAAACGGTGACCCTGGACCTGGACGCCGCCCAGAACCAAGCGGCAGATTTTGCCCAGCTGTCCCTGACCCAGCGGGTGCCGACGCTTGAGGACGGCAACTTTGCGCTGTCGGAGTCGTCGGCGATATGCGAATACTTGGAAGAGGCCTATCCCGACGTGCCGGTGTACCCGGCCGACCTGCACCTGCGGGCGAGGGCGCGCCAGGTGCAGGCGTGGTTGCGCAGCGACTTGCTGCCGATTCGCCAGGAGCGTTCGACGCTGGTGGTGTTCTACGGGCAGACGATGCCACCGCTGTCACCCGTGGCCCAGGCCGCCGCCCGCAAGTTGATCGCGGCGGCGCAGGCGCTGCTGGCGGGTAACCCCGAGCACCTGTTCGGCGAGTGGTCGATTGCCGACGTGGACCTGGCGGTGATGCTCAACCGGCTGATCCTCAACGGCGACCCGGTGCCGGCCGAGTTGGTGGACTACGCCCGCCGCCAGTGGCAGCGGCCATCGGTGCAGGCCTGGGTCAACCTGCAACGGCCTGCACTGTAGCGGTCACAGCCATTCCTGGGCCACGCGGCGGTCCAGGTCTTCCCAGTCGGCCATGCCCAATACCCGCGTGGTGTTCAAGCCACGCAGGTAGCCGCGCAGTTGTTGAGCGCTGACGAAGGCCTGGTCGGCGTCGGCGGTTTCGTCCTGCAGCACGGCTTCATAGTCGACCAGGTAATCGGCGACCCGCTCACGAAACTCCGGCAAGACGGCTTCGCGGATACGGTCGAAGGTTTTCTGGTGAGGCTTCATGGCGGATCCTTATCGTTATAGTGAGGTCGGGCTACGCGACACTATCGGTTCAAATGATAGTCACCATCAAGGATCGCAAGTTCTGTTTTTACGCCATTAGTGGACAATTGCCCCATCGAGACGCCGCTCAAGGAGATCGCGCGATGAGGACTTTTATCCAACTGGGTTTGATGATGCTGATGGTGAGTGCCGTGGTGCTGACCAACCCGGCGATTGCCGATGATCTGCGTACAGGCCATTTGCTACCGATCGACGGTAGCGTAGACTCCCTGCAACGCGCGCAGTCGGTGGGTGTGTTGTACACCGAAAACACCCGCGACAACCTCAGCTACCTTGAGCGTTACCACACCATGGCCTTGAACGGCGCCAAGGATGCCCTCGATGGGCGCATCCGCCAGGCGTTCGTCAACAGCTCCGACCCGGAACTGGCCATTGATTGGTTGATGAGCTCGCTGCAGGGCACTTTTCTCTCGGTGACTGTCTATAGCAGCCTCGATGAACTGGTGCAGGCTCATCCCGATGTGGTGGTGATGCTCGATACCCATAACCAACTGTTGACCCAGCGTAACGATCAGGTCGAGGCGCGTTTTGTTGCACGGTTCTATGACGCGAACCTGCAATACATCGCCAAGGCCGAAGGTTCGGTGCGCAAACAGGTACCGTCGGTGTGGGTGCATGACAAGGCGGCGCCCGAGATTGCCGCCCAGATCGAGCAGCAGCGTGACGTACAACTCGATGCCTTGAAACAGTTTGATGCGTCGCTCAAAGCCCTGGTCCGCGCCGGCTGATGCGACCGACACTTTTTATCTATTCAGGATGCTCTATGCGCTCTTTTTTCGTCCCGGCCATGGCCTTTGCTTCATTGTTGCTGGCCGGTTGTGTGTCTGCCCCGAATGCTCCAACCCTGACCCTGCAGTCGACCAAGACCCCCGAAGGTTACCTGCAGTGCGTGCTGCCCAAGCTTGAAAAGCACGGCATCACCTCCACCGTGACCCAGAACTCGCGCCACGCCAAAGTGGTGCTCACCAGCAAATTTGCCGCGGATGACGTGCTGGAAGCGTACAAGTCCCAGGACGGCACCAAGGTGTTCCTGTACGAGCGCAAGCCGCTGGCGTCGACCATCACGCCGTCGCGCCTGGAGCAGGTCGCACAAGACTGCAAATAGTCTCAGGCAACACACATACCAATGTGGGAGGGGGCTTGCCCCCGAAAGCGGAGTGTCAGCCAATGAATAAGGTGGCTGATACACCGCAATCGGGGGCAAGCCCCCTCCCACAGTTTGGTTTGATACAAGGCTAGGGCTTGGCTTCGTGGCTGAAGGTATTCACGGTCTTGATCAGCCCTTGCGCAGCCAGCGCCACCAACTCACCGCCTTTTTCCACCGTCGCCAACGCCGGGTCCGAGCCCATGCGCCCGTCGGGGAAGCGTGCGCGAAAGTCCAGCGCTTCGCGAATCGGCCCGGTGTTGGCGATCTGCGGTGAATACTCGGCGGTCTTGATCGACTCCGGGTAAGCCCATTGCGTCACCGCGATTTCCGACGGGGTGGCATGGCTGCCGTGGCCTACCGGGAACTGGCGCTGGGCCAGGTCGTTGACGCCTTCCAGGTCCCACCAGTTCACCAGCTTGAGCGCGAAGCCGGCCGGGCGACGGGCGAAACTCGCTTCGGCGTACAGTTCGGAAAACGCCGCCTCGATCGTGGCGATATTGCCGCCGTGGCCATTCAGAAACAGGATCTTCTCGAAACCATGCCCGGCCAGCGAGCGCACCCAGTCGCCAATCGCGGCGATAAAGGTGGAAGGGCGCAGGGAAATGGTGCCGGGGAAGCCCAGGTGGTGCTGGGCCATGCCGATGTTGAAGGTCGGCGCGATCAGGAGGTCGGCGTTGTTCTGCGCCTCATGGGCGATGATTTCCGGGCACATCCAGTCGGTGCCCAGCAGGCCGGTCGGGCCGTGTTGTTCGTTGGACCCGATGGGCACCACCACCGTGCGGCTACGTTCCAGAAACTGCCCGATCTCGATCCAGGTGGATTTATGTAGAAGCATTCGACGCTCTCTTTTAGCTATGGGGACAGGCTATCCACCACGGATTGTACGACTACTCGCCACCTGTTGGGGCTTGCAGTTGAGATAGGTCGAAGACTTCAGCCAGCGCTGGTCCGGGTACCACGAAAACATGAACTGCCCATCCTTGAGCTTGTCCACCACCTGGCGGGCCACCTGCGGGCGCACGGCCGGGCAACCCTGGCTGCGGCCGATACGGCCTTCGCGCTTGCTCCAGGCCGGGTTGACGTAGTCGGCGGCGTGAATCACCAGGGCGCGGTCGCGGGCCTGGTCATTGAAGCCCGGCTCAAGGCCATCCATGCGCAGCGAATACCCATGGGTGCCCAGGTAACTTTCCTGGGTGCGGAACAAGCCCAGGCTGGATTGGTGGCTGCCTTCGCGGTTGGAGAACTGGGTGGCGAAATTTTCCCCGGATTTGGCGCCGTGGGCCACCAGGTCGCGCAGTACGAGGGTCTTCTTGCGCAAATCGAAGATCCACAGGCGACGGGCGGTCGAGGGCTGGGAGTAGTCAATGACGGCGAGGCGCTCGGAACGTTCCTCGCCGTTATTGACCGCGCACTGCACCGCGCTCAGGGCGCTTTTAAGCACAGTGGGATTGAGTTCTGGAGCCGAGCGCGCGAGGCTGCTATACAAGGTAGGAGGGTTGCCATTGGCGGCGAGCGCAGAATTGCTCAATACAGCCAGGCCCATGGAAATCAGACCCAGGGTGATCGGGCCTAACCGGTACATAAAAGTCAGCATCTGCAGTACATCCCCCCGCTGCGGATTGGAGTGAAGCCAAGTGTTCAAAAAACACGCATGTTACTTGAGCATTTGCCTGCTCGTTGCACCACTGGTCGCGACAGCCGATGAGGTGCCCCTGGCCGCCGTGCCCGTGCTTTCTCTCAGCCCGGTGCAACAGGCCCTCGCTCAGTTAGCCAGCGTTTGCCCCGACCTCGCCCCCCACATCGACCCGGCCGCCCAGTTGCGGCTGCAAGCGTTCTATCAGCAGCAGGGCGATACGCCGTTGTGGTCCGAGGCTGAGCGCCGCCAAGCGCTGAATGCTCAGTTGCTGATGCTGGCGGATGACGGCCTGGACCCCACCCACTATAGCCTGCCTGCGGCGGATGCCACGGCCAACGTGCTGTGCACCGATATCAGCACCAGCCAGCAGTACCTGCAAGCCTTGCAGGATTTGCACTACGGGCGTCTCCAGCAATCGCGTTTCGAGCCGTTGTGGCATTCCCAACCACCGGCCCGCGACGCCAACACTGAAGTGCTCGCATTCGCCGCCACGGGCCTGCAAGACATGGCGCAAGCCTTCGACCAGGCGCGCCCCAGCGCCGATTTGTATCGCAGTTTGCGCAATGCCTATTCCGCCGTGCGTCTGCAGCCCTTGCCGCATTGGGACCCGGTAGCCACCGGCCCATTGCTGCGTCCCGGCATGGAAGACCCCCGCGTGCCGGAACTGGCACGGCGTCTGATCAGTGGCGGCTACCTGGCCAAGGCACCGAGCGGCAAGCAATACCGCGACGATCTGGTCAAGGCGGTCAAGGCGTTCCAGCTCAGCCACTCGTTGCAAGCTGATGGTGTGATCGGCACCGGCACCGTGGCCGAACTCAATATCAGCCCGGCGATTCGCCGCGACCAGTTGCGTATCAACCTCGAACGTTTCCGCTGGCTGGCCCAGGACCTGGAGCCTGAAGGAGTGGTGGTTAACGTCGCCGCGGCGCAACTGAGCGTCTACCAGAGCGGCATTCCCGTGTGGCAGACCCGCCTGCAAGTCGGCCGCGCCGAACGCCAGACGCCGCTGCTCAAGTCGCGCATCACCCGGCTGACCCTCAACCCTACCTGGACCATCCCGCCCACCATCATGCGCGAGGACAAACTCCCGGCCATCCGCCTCAACCCCGAATACCTGCGCCAGCAAAACCTGCAGGTGCTCGACGCCCAGGGCCATGCGCTGGCGCCGGACCAGGTGGACTGGTCCCGGCCCGGCAACATCCTCCTGCGCCAGGAGGCCGGCCCGCGCAACCCGCTGGGCAAGATCGTGATGCGCTTTCCCAACCCGTATTCGGTGTACCTGCACGACACCCCCAGCCAGCCGCTGTTTACCAAAGGGCCACGGGCGTTCAGTTCAGGCTGCGTGCGGGTTGAACAGCCACTGATGCTGCGCGACCTGCTGGTAAGCCCGGCCGAACGCACGCGCACCGATGAACTGCTGGCCACCGGCCTGACCCACGAATTCCGGCTGGCCACGCCAGTGCCAGTGTTGCTGGGGTACTGGACGGTGGAGGTCAATCGCGACGGCGGGCTGGTCTACGCACCCGACATCTACGGACGCGACCCCGTGCTGATCAAGGCCATGGGCACGGTGCTCTAACGTCACCCTAACGCCGTCTGTAGTGAGCGGGCTTGCCCCGCGCGGCGGCGTGTCAGGTACGTCATGTGTATCTGACACACCGCGGCGCGGGGCAAGCCCGCTCACTACAAATAGCAGGCGTTGATCCAATCGGCCGGGTGTTCGGCCAGTTGTTTGGCCACGGGGAGGTAACGCGTATCCAACTGCGCCGCCAACCAGAAGAGCGTGGCGCTGCTCTTGGGCTGCCAGATGCCGGCGTACCCGGCCTCGCCGACCTTGGCGCGGTCTTTGTCGAATTGCACGTGGGTATGCACGAACTCTTCGTGGCTGCGTTGCCCGGTGGCATAGGGCACGAGCCAATCCAGCGCGGCGCCCAGTGATGCGCCATTGGCGCCAAGCCTCAGCCAGTCGCCGCCGTACGGCTTGGCCGCCAGCGCAGCCTGCACCAAAGGCTCCAGGTCGTAGACCACGTAATGCAAGGCGTCGCGGTCCTGAAAGTCCGTCACCGAACCGTCAGGCAGCACGTTATCGGCAATCTGCTGTTTGAACAGTTGATGGGCCTGCTCCAGCATCGCCCGGTCACCCAGCGCGGCAGCGGCCACGGTCACCAACTTGACGCGATGGCTCTGCCAGTTGTTGGTCTGGGTGCCTTTTTTCTGCCCGTGAAACTGCTGGATATGCGCGATGTAGCCGTTGCCCAGGCGGCTGATCAACTGCCGCGTAGCCTCACGGGTTTGTGGGCGCAGGTGGTCGGCCGTCAGCGCGTAGGCATTGATCAGCATATCGAGGTTGGTTTCGTCGATCGGGTTGAAGTCCGGCTGGTACACCTCGGCCCAGGCGGCGAGGTAGTCATCGACCTGCTTGAGGTAACGCGCATCGCCGCTCAAGCGCCAGGCCAGGGCCGCTTGGCGCAGGATCGGCCAGTCTTTTTCCGCTGCGATGCTCTGCTCGCGAATCCCTTGATGGGGCAGGGTGCCTTCGGTGTGCAGGTGGGCCAGCGGGTGAGGCTGGTCGCCCAGATGGCGTTCGGCGGCGGCCAGCAGGGCTTTGTTCGTCGGGTTGGTGGCGGTGGGCTGGCACAGGTCGGCGGCCAAGGCGGCGTGGGACATCGCGGCCAGCACGGCCGCCAGGGCAAAGGCGATTTTGTTCATGAAGAGCTCGGCAGGATTGGCACGCAAACACGCTAGCACGCGACCGAATCCGCCTGGATGAAACTGCCGTATGCTTAGGCTCCCGTTCAGCTCGCCCACAGGAGCGCCCATGACCTTGCCGTTTGTGAAGATGCACGCCCATGGCGACGACTTCATCATTATCGACCGCCGTGGCCAGGCCGACCCCATCACCGCGCAGGTCGCGCGCACGCTCGGCGACCGCCACACCGGCATCGGTTTCAACCAGTTGGCCGTGGTGCTCGACTGCGACGACGCCGCTGCGCGCATCAAGTTCTGGAACCCCAACGGTACGCCCCTGGCCACCTGCGGCAGCGCCACCCGCGGTGTGGCCGACCGCCTGATGCGCGAAGCCGGCACCGACACCATCGTATTGCGCACCGACCGTGGCCTGCTGACCTGCGAACGTGCCAGCGGGCAGTGCGTCTCGGTGGACATGGGCCAGCCCTCCCTGGACTGGGCAGCCATCCCCTTGGCCGAAGCGCTGGACACTCGCGTGTTACCCATCGAGGGCAACCCGGCCGCGTGCAGCATGGGTAACCCACACCTCACGTTTTTTGTGGAAGACATCCACGCGGTCGACGTCGCGGCACTTGGTCCGGCGTTGGAAACTCACCCGTTGTTCCCGGCCAAGACCAACGTGCATTTCGTGCAGGTGCTCGACCGTGGCCGCATCCGCCTGCGCATCTGGGAACGTGGCGGCGGCGTGCCGCTGGGCTCGGGGTCGTGCTGCTGCGGGGCGGTGGTCAACGGCATCCGCCGTGGGTTGCTGGACGACCGCGTCGAGGTGCAGTGCGACGGCGGCAGCGTGACCGTGCAATGGGACGGGCAGGGCGGCGTGGTGTTGACCGGCCGCGTTGAGCCGATCATGCAGGGTACGGCCTGCGGTTTCTAGAACGTTACAGTAAAGGTGGTGCCCTGGATGGCGCAGGAACTCACGGCCACGTCGCCACCGTGTACCCTGGCCAGTTCGCGCACGATGTACAGGCCAAGGCCCACGCTGCGCACATCACTGCCCTGGTCGGTGCCCCGGGTCATGGGTTCGAACAGCCCGGCCAGCAACGTTTGCGGGATGGCTGCGCCGTGGTTGTGCACCGACACTTCGCAGCCGCTGTCGCCCAGGCGTGAGGTGATGGTGATCGGCCGCAGCAGGTCGCCATACGCCACGCTGTTGGCCACCAGGTTGCCGATGATCTGTTGCACGCGGTCGGCATCCAGGCAAGCCTCGCCGCTGCCGTCGGCGGTGTGTTCCAGCGTGGCCTTGGGGAAGGCCACGCGCAGCTCGTCCACGGCGCGATGAATCACCGCGTGCAAATCCAGCGGCGCGGCCTTGATGGTGATGCCCTGGCCGACCCGGGCCTGGGTGAAGTCCAGCAGGTCGGCGATCATCCGTTGCGCACGCTCGGAGGATTGGGCGATATGCCCCAGCAACTGGCGCTCCTTGGCGGTGCGCTCGCCCCGGTTGAGAAAGTCCGACGCCATGCGAATGGCCGTCAGCGGGTTTTTCAAGTCATGGCTGACGATCGCCACCATCTGCTCGGCAAACAGCGCGCGGCGCTGGGCGATGGCATACGCCTCGCTGAGTTCGGCCTGGGCGTTTTTGAGGGCCAGTTCGGTGGCGGTTTTTTCCTGCAGCAGCGCCTCGGCCAGGTTGCGCGCGTTGAGCAACTCGCGCTCGTACTTGTCGCGGTCGGTGGTGCCGAACAATGCCAGGTCATGCACCACGCCGCCGGCCTGTTCGCGCTTGAGAGCATTGAGCAGCACGGTCACCTTGTGCCCGTCGCGGTGCAGCATGTCGAGCTTCACTTCGGTGACGCTGCCGCGCATGCGCAACATGGGCGCCAGGTGAGTCTGGTGGAAGATCCGCCCGCCCATGGTCAGCAGGTCCTGGAAGCGCCGGCCGCACAACTCGGCGGTGCTGAACCCCAACCAGTCGCTGAAACGGGCGTTGGCTTGCACGATCGTGCCGTCTTCGGCGGTGACCGCCAGGGCACAGGCGGCGCTGTCGAACAGGTCAACTGGCATGGGCGACCGCCCACGGCGCCAGGAACACTTCCATGGCCGCCGCGCACGCCTGTGGCGCGCTCATGTGCGGGCAATGGCCGACGTTATCGACCAGGCAATAGGTGCTGTCGGGCAACACGCTGTGCAGGTATTCGCCCACGGCGACCGGGGCGATCAGGTCATCGCTCGATTGCAGGATCAACACCGGGGTGTTGAGGCCGCTCACGTCCTGGCGGTTATCCGACAGGAAGGTGACCCGCGCAAACTGCTTGGCAATCTCCGGCTCGGTGCGGCAGAAACTGTCGGTCAGTTCCTCGCTCAGCGCCGGTTGCCCAGGCGCGCCCATGATGACCGGGGCCATGGTGCTGGACCAACCCAGGTAATTGCTGTCGAGGGTGTCGAGCAGGTCGTCGATGTCGCTGCGCGTGAAGCCGCCGACATAGCCGACGTCATCGATATAACGCGGGGAGGGGCCGATCATCACGTGGGCGGCGATACGCCCGGGCACCTGGCGGTCGGCGAGGGTGCCGATCATCGCGCTGACCGAATGGCTGACCAGGATCACCGGGCCGACGGCAAAGGCGTCGATCAGCTCGTTCAAGTCACGGGCATAGCCGTCCAGCGTGCTGTACTTGGCCTTGTCGAATGCACCCAGGTCCGAGAGACCGGCGCCGACCAGGTCATACATGACCACCCGGAAGCGCTCGAAAAATTGCGGCGCCAGGTAGTTCCACATGGCCTGGTTGCAGCCGAAACCGTGGGAAAACACCAGGGTCGAGGTGCCGTGGCCCATCACACTGACGTTGTTGCGGTGTCGTAGGTCCATGGGCTTCTCGGTTATGGCGTATTGCTAGCGTGTTGGGAGTTTAGATAGTCAAAGGCGTGGGGTCACGCGTTATAGCGCCGATAGGGTAAAGTCGGCGCCTTCAGGAAGAAACTTCAGGTAATAAAGCATGAGGCGGTGGTTGTACCCATCTATTTTGAGTCTGCTGGTACTAATGGCCACAGGCCTGTTGCGCGTCGCCCTGGCGGACGCTTCGCCTATTGGCGTGGCCCTCGACCAGCGGGTGATCGACCTCACCCACACCCTCGACACCCGCGTCGTCACCCGTCTCACCGACCAACTCGCGGCGCTTGAACAAAGCAACGGTGCGCAAGTGGCGGTTCTACTGGTGCCCACCACCGAGGGTGCGAGTATCGAAGACTATGCCAACCAGGTGTTCCGCGCCTGGAAACTGGGGCGCAAGGAGTTCAACGACGGCATTCTGCTGGTGGTCGCCAAGGACGACCGCAACGTGCGCATCGAAGTGGGCTACGGGCTGGAAAACACCGTCACCGACGTGCTGGCCAAGCGCATCATCGAGGAGCGCATCACACCGGCTTTTCGTCAGGGCGACTATGCGGGGGGGATTACCGATGGCGTGAATGCCCTGGTATCGCTGGTGGAAGATGCCGGCTCGTTCAAACTGGTTGAGCAAGCGTCGCCGCTGGGCATCACTGCTGTGTTGCTGGCGTTTGTGATCGGAGCAGCGGGTGGTGTGCTGGTGGTGAGCCGCAGGCTGCGCATGCGCTACGCCGTGATGGCCACGCTGGTGCTGACGTTGCTGGTAGGGGTTTTAACCCTGTATCAGGACTGGCCGTTGTACCCCTTGGTGTTTGCATCGAACGTGCTTGTAAGCGCTGTGGCATTCGCAATGTTGTGGCGGTTTCCCAGGCTGTTCTACTGCGCGTTGGCGTTACTGGTTTACGTCGTGAGTCTGCTCGTGGTGAACCAATACAACCCGTTCGACTGGTTAGATATTCTGGCGAGCACAGCCGTTTTGCTGGGAGGGGGCTGGCTACTATCGGAGTTCATGAAGATCGCCTGGGACAAGAGCCGAACAGGTTTTTTCGTACGATTGTGTTTGACGGTGGGGGTATATGTTGCGGCGGTATTGGAGGCGGGCGCAGGCCCCGACAGTTGGTTCTCGGCGGTGCGTACTGCTGCGATTGCAGCGCTGTTCATCTTCGGCCTGAGTCCCAGTGATTTCACCTCGAGGTCTCGTCGTGTGCGCTTCAGGTCTCGCGGCAGTGCCTCCAGCGGCGGCTCTTCCAGCAGTGGTTCCTCCGGTGGCGGCGGGTCGGGCCGAGGCGGTTCCAGTGGCGGTGGCGGGGCTTCCGGCAGTTGGTAATGGGGGCTGGGCGCACGTGTTGTACATCGATAGGGTAAAGTCGGCACCTTCAGGAAGAAACTTCAGGTAACAAAACATGATGGCGACTCTGCGGCAATCGATCGTGAGCCTGATGGCCATGCTGTTCATCGGCCTGTTGAGCACCGCCCAGGCGCAGGATTCGCCCATTGGGGTTGCCCTCGACCAGCGGGTGATCGACCTTACAAACACCCTCGATGCGGGCACGACCACCCGTCTAAAAGATCAGCTCGCCGCCCTTGAGCAGCGTAAAGGCGCGCAAGTCGCGGTATTGCTGGTGCCCACCACCGGTGGCGCGAGTATCGAGGACTATGCCAACCAGCTGTTCCGCGCCTGGAAACTGGGGCGCAAGGACGTCAACGACGGCATCCTGCTGGTGGTGGCGAAGGAAGATCACAAGGTGCGCATCGAAGTGGGCTACGGCCTTGAAGGCACCGTAACTGACCTGTTGGCCCACCGCATCATCGAAGAACACATCACCCCGGCATTTCGCCAGGGCGACTTTGCGGGCGGCGTGCAGCAGGCAGTCAATGATTTGACCCTGCTGGTGGACGGCGGTGATCTGCCGGCGCCGGCTGCACGAGAGGTTAACCCTCAGTTCATTGCGCTACTGCTGGCGTTTATCGCCGGGGCCATTGGCGGTGTGCTGATGGCGGCCGGGAAGCTGCATTGGCGCCGTGCGTTGATTGCCAGCGTGGCGGCCACGGTGTTGCTGACCATTTACGGCGGTGGCCCTGACTGGCCGATGTACTTGCTGGTGTTGCCGTTGACCCTGCTGATTGGCGGCGCCACCTTCGGCGCATTGTGGATGGCGCGCGTGGTGTTTTACAGCGTGGTCGCGGTGCTGGCGTATATCGTCGGGTTGTTGGGGGTGGATCACTTCGTGGCAGTGGACTTCGTGCGCTGGCTGGCGATGCCACTGGGTGGCGCCTTGGTGCTGGGGTTATACGCGGGGTTGTTCTTGGTCATCCGCGAATCCTGGAGAAAAAGCCCGCGCTTTTTCATCGTGCGGGTGCTGGCGGTGGCGGCGGTGTACGTGGCGGTGGGGATGTTGCTGGGTCATGGCTACCAGGACTGGCTGGTCGCGATACCGGCGGCCTCGATCGTGGCGTTTATCGTGTTTGTGCAGAGCATTTCCGACGGCGGTTCTGGGTCGGGCGGTGGCTCGTCGGGTTCGAGTTCAGGCAGTTCCAGCTCCAGCAGTAGCAGTTCTTCGGGTGGCGGTGGCTCCAGCGGCGGCGGCGGAGCCTCCGGCAGCTGGTAAATGATTCCCCCTTGTAGTGAGCGAGCTTGCCTCGCGCCAAGGCCCCCGCAGTCCCCCCTGAAAAAACACGGCGCCCGGGCTGGGGCAACGCGTTCTGTCAGGTAGGGCGCAGCGCGGGGCAAGCCCGCTCACTACAAGGGTTTGTGGGCGATCCAACCCTTGAAGCTGAAGCCGGCGTAGAACAGCTCCACGCCTTCGAACCCGGCCTCAACCAGCAAGGCCGCATCCGCCTCGGGCGACAACACCGGTAACTTCTCACTGATCGCCGCAATCGCTCGCTCGGCATCCGCCGCCGGCACACCTGAATCCACCGCAAACGCGGCGTAGCGCTTCAACCACCGGGCTTTCTCATCTGACGCCTGGGGGAAGCTGTGGTGCGCCACAATCAACGGCGCCCCCGGCCGCAAGCGTTGCCACAACGCCTTGAGCGTCTGCAGGCGCTCCTCGGCCGGGATGAAGTGCAGGGTCAGCAGGCACGTGGCTCCATCGAACGGGCCCGCTGGCGCCGTGTCGATGTACCCTTCATGCAACTGCGCGCGTTCCAGCAAGGGCCCCAACGTCGCCTGCGCCAGCTTCAACATCTCTGCCGACGGGTCCACCCCCACAAAGCGCCAACCCGGTTCGGCCTCGGCAAACCGCTTCAACTCCAACCCGCCGCCAGCCCCCAGCACCAGCACATTACCCGTGGCCGGCACGCTTTCGCGCAGCAGCAACGTGGTCATGCGTTGCAGGCCTTCAAAGCCCGGCACCAGGCGCACAGGGCCTTCGGCGTAACGGGCAACGGCATCGGGGTCGGAAAAAAAGCTCATGGCGGGCTCCTGGACGGTGGACGAGGCGACAACCCTACTGCGGCAAACCAGCAGTGGCAATTGCCTCAAGGAATCAGGGATCATGTCGATATGATCTCATCGCTCACAAGGACCGTCACTCGATGAAACTGCTGAAACTCGCCGCCGTCTTGACCCTGCCACTGCTCGGCGCCTGTTCCTCGGACTACCACTACAAGAATTACCAGGGCGATTGGGCCCCGGAAAAACTGCACCCCGTCGACCTCTCCAACAACGCCCCCGACGCCGCACTGGTGTACTTCGACACCTGGCGCGAGCGTGAACTGGGCATTCCGTTCCACCGCCTGGTGCTGGCCCTGGAAGTGGATGGCGTCAAACTGCCCGGTGCCGGGCGCACGTCGATCCTCAACGTCACCGGCGAACAGGCGCTGAAACTCAGCCCCGGCAAACACTCGCTGCGCTGGTGCAACGTATCGATGAATGCCCTGGGCACCGGCGGCGCGTTCTGCAACAACGGCGCCGACGACGTCGACTTCAAACCCGGCCAGCGTTATGTGGTGACCTTCCGCCTGACCGCCAGCACCAAGGGCGTGGGCCCGAACTACAGCACCGAATACCGCACCTATTCGAGCATCCGCAACCTGGACACCCAGGAAGTCATCTTCCCCGTACCGGGGCAGCAGGGTTGAGCGCCGTGATCCGCCAGGCCGCCCCCCGGGACGCCCTGTGCATCGGTGTGCTGGGCATGCAGGTGTTCCTCGACACCTACGCCACCGAAGGCATTCGCTGCGCGATTGCCAAGGAGGCCCTGCACGCCTTTGCACCCGAGTCTATCGCCCAACTGATCGAGCAACCCGGCACGTTGCTGCTGGTGGCTGAAGTGAACAACCATCTGGTGGGGTTCGCCCAGATCACACTCAACGCCCGCCACGCGATGATCGAGGCCGGTGACGTTGCCGAGTTGCAGCGGTTGTACATCCAGGAGCGCTTCACGGGGCAGCGCATTGGCCAGCAGTTGCTCGACGCGGCAGAACAGCAAGCGGCTGCGGGCGGGGCTTCGCTGCTATGGGCGACCGTGTGGGTGGGGAATGAACGGGCGCTGGGTTTTTACCCTCGGCGCGGGTATGTGGAGCTGGGTTCGCCCACTTATACCTTTCAAGGGGAAACCCACGAGAACCGGCTGTTTGGCAAAACCCTGGGCGCTACAACGGCTTAGACAAAAACACCCGGAAACTGCCCTGCGGCTCACAAGGAACCTCGCCAAACCGCACCCAGCCGTGCTTCTCGTAAAACCCCGGCGCCTGGAAACTTAAGGTGTACAACACCGCATTGCGGCAACCCCGGCGCCGGGCTTCGTCTTCAAACGCCTGCAGCAATTGGCTGCCCAGGCCTGAGCCGCGCAGGGATTCGGGCAGGTGGAACAGGTCGAGAAACGCCGTGCCCAGGGTGGTCTTGCCGGTGATGCCGCCGAGGGTTTGATGGGTGACGGGGTCTTTGATCAGTACCGTCAGCAAGCGCCGGTCGTTGTAACCGGCGACTGCCTCATTGAACGTCGCCAACCCGCTGCCCAGGAGTTGCTCGGCTTCGGCGTTGGGTTGGTCACTGATTTCAATCTGCGGCGCCGGCATCAAAGGCTTCTCACCATCTCATGCCACGCCATCCCTCCATGATCCGACGGCGACGGCTGCACGTAGTCATACCCCATGCGCTCATACAGCGGCACATGCTGCTCCTTGCACATCAAATGAATCGTCTGCTTGCCCATGTCACGCATGCGCTGCACAAACTCGGTCATCAACACCTTGGAATAACCCTTGCCCTGCTGCGCCGGGTCGACCACCACCGACATGATCACCACATTCGGCGCCTCGGCCGAATGGCCCACCAGTTCCTTGAAGGCCTCATCCGACATCACCACGTCAAACGCGCAACCGCAGTTGATGAAGCCCACCACCGCGCCATCGGCTTCCAGGATCAGAAAGCCCTGCGGGTACTTTGAGATGCGCGTGGCGATCTTCTCCAGCGTCGCGGCTTCGTCGCCTTCGTAGGCGCTGATTTCGATTTCAAAGCAACGGGCGGCGTCGGCGGGTTGGGCATTGCGGAAGGTGAGGGCGGGCATGGGTATTTCCTGAGGCGTTAAGCGAAAGCCCACATCATAGGCATCAGGCCAGATCACTGCCAGCCATGCCGCCGCCTTCGCGGCCTCGCTAAAGCTCGACGGCTCCCACATTTTTTGATCGCCCGCTGGCCTCCTGTGGGAGCTGACGAGCCCCAGCGAGGCTGCGAAGGCGGCGGCACAGGCACTACAAATCTCTCCTCATATCCCAATTCCCCGTTCACCAAAAACCAGAAAACCCGCCAAAGCGGGTTTCCTCATAGCTCATATCACTTCAAACCCCACCCACCAACTTCCCCCCCTCCATCCGGCGCTTATAAGCACTGTCCCGACTCGCCAACCAGAAATACAACGGCGACGTCACCACCAACCCCACCACCCAGGACAAATCCGCCCCGTTAATGTGCTCGGAGATCGGCCCCACATACAGCGGCGTGTTCATGAACGGAATCTGCACCGCAATCCCCACCGCATACGCCAGCAGCGCCTGAGGGTTGTACTTACCATAGATCCCGCCATCCACGCGGAAGATCGAGGCGATGTCGTATTTACCTTTGTGGATCGCATAGAAGTCGATCAGGTTGATCGCCGTCCACGGCACCAATACCACCAGCAGCACCAGCACCATGTCGACGAAGTGGCCGATGAAGTCCTTGGAGGCGAACACCGCGGCAATGGCGCAGGCCGCCAGCACCAGGGTGGAGATCACCGCGCGGCTCTTGGCCGTGGGGATCCAGCGGTAGGCGAAGGTCTGGATCAGGGTGATGATCGACAGCACGGCGCCGTACAGGTTGAGGGCGTTGTGGCTGATCACGCTGAGCAAGAACAGCACCAGCATCAGCGGGCCGATGGCGCCGGTGGCGAGTTTGACGGCGTCCATGGTGTCCATGCCCACGGGCGTGGCGAGCACGGCGACGGCGCCGAAGATGAAGGCCAGGCTGGAACCCAGGGCGGAGCCCAGGTAGGTGGTCCAGAAGGTCGACGCCACCGGTACGTCGGCCGGCAGGTAGCGGGAGTAGTCCGACACGTAGGGCGCGAAGGCGATCTGCCAGAGCGCCGCCAACGACACGGTTGCCAGCCAGCCGGAGATGTTGAATTCACCGCGCGTCAGAAAGTCGGTGGTCTGTACGTGGGTGAAGATGTAGCCGAAGCCCAGTACGATGCCGGCGCCGAGCACCCAGGTGCCGATGCGGTTGAGCACGTGGATGAAGCGGTAGCCGATGATGCCGATGATGCCCGAACCAATGGCGCCGATCACAATGCCCACGGGCACCGGCACGCTGTCGACCACGCCGTGCAGGGACTTACCCGCCAGCACGATGTTGGAGGCAAAGAAGCCGATGTACATGACGCCGGCGATCACCACCACCAGCAAGGCGCCGAGGGAGCCGAACTGGGCGCGGCTCTGGATCATCTGCGGGATGCCCATTTGCGGGCCCTGGGCCGAGTGCAACGCCATCAGCACGCCGCCGACCAAGTGGCCGACGAGGATCGCGACGATGCCCCACAGCAGGTTCAGGTGGAACAGTTGCACACCCAGTGCACCGGTGACGATCGGCAGCGGCGCGATGTTGCCGCCGAACCACAGGGTGAACAGGTCTCTTACCTTTCCATGGCGATCTTCCGGGGGCACGTATCCTATCGTGTGTTTTTCGATGAGCGGGGCGGAGGATGTTGCAGTGGTAACCATGACGAGCTCCAAGGCAAGGTGAGTACGTTGACGTACTTCGCTGTGCGCCGCACGGGCGGGCGCTTTGTTGTTGGAGTGATCATCTGCAATGGGCGCAGGGAGGTAAATTAGTAAGTTTGTTGCTATAGACCTTAAAAAATATAGCTCGCGCGTGAGCGTGCTCCGGTATGTTGCCTACCTGTGTCTATGGGCAAAGTCCCGCGTTTCTGGAGGTCCCGATGGCTGCCTACAACCTGCGCCAACTCAGATATTTCGTCACCACGGCCGAGTGCGGCAGCGTCGCCGAGGCCTCGCGCAAGCTGTACATCGCGCAGCCGTCTGTCTCCACCGCCATCAAGCAGCTGGAGGACAGCTTTGGCGTGCAGCTGTTTATCCGCCATCACGCCCAGGGTGTGTCGCTGACGCCCAGCGGCGCGCGGTTTTATCGCAAGGCGCTGGAGCTGTTGCGCGTGGCCCACGAATTCGAGCAGAACGCCCTGGCTGACAATGATGTGGTGGCGGGGCAGATCGATATCGGCTGCTTTGAAACCGTGGCGCCGTTGTACCTGCCGCGTCTGATTGCCGGGTTCAAGGCGCTCTGGCCGGGGGTGGAAATCCGCATCCGCGACGGCGAGCAGCAAGAGCTGGTACAGGCGCTGACGGCGGGCAGCATCGACGTGGCGATGCTGTTCGAGCACGACCTGGGCGGCACCATCGAAACCACCCCGCTGATGCCGCCGCAGCAACCTTACGCGCTGCTGCCGGCGGATCACCGCTTTGCGCAGCAGGCCAAGGTCTCGCTGGCGGACCTGGTGCTGGAACCGATGATCTTGCTCGACGTGCTGCCCAGCCGCACCTACTTCGTGAGCATCTTTGAAGAGCGCGGGCTGACGCCGAACATCGTGTTCAGCTCGCCGTCCATCGAAATGGTGCGGGGGATGGTGGGACGGGGGTTCGGGTTTTCGATCCTGGTGACCAAGCCGTTCACCGAGTACACCTACGATGGGCAGAAGGTGGTGTGTGTACCGCTGGCCGAAACCGTGACCGGCTCCGGCTTGTCGGCCGTGTGGCTACGTCGCGCGCCGCTGACCAAGCCAGTGCAACTGTTTGTGGATTACTGCCGCGAAGAGCTCGCAAGACTCCTGGGCTAAACACAGCGCAAAAATGTGGGAGCGGGCTTGTCGAGTCGTCGCACCGCAGCGATAGCGGTGGATCTGTTAGCACATTTGCCAACTGACCTACCGCCATCGCGGGCAAGCCCGGCTCCCACAGAGTTTTGCATTGGGTGAGGGGCCGGTGTTCGGCTTAGGAGGGTGCAGCTGTTTGTGGATTTTTGCCGGGAGAACTGACAAGACCTCTCGGCTAACACAAATCCCCTGTAGGAGCTGGCTTGCCAGCGATGACGGTACACCAGCCGATCACTGTGCTGGCTGATGCACCGCCATCGCCGGCAAGCCGGCTCCTACAAGGGGGCGTCTAACACGTTACGTGCGGATCGAATCCAGCATCCTTTGCAACATGGCATCACAACCTGCCAGCTGCTCAACCCTCACAAACTCATCCGGCTTGTGCCCCTGGTCCATGCTTCCGGGCCCGCACACCACCGTGGGTATGCCCTTGGCGTCAAACAACCCGCCTTCGGTGCCAAAGGCTACGGTGCCAAACTCCCGCGAGTCCGAGAACGCCGCGATCAATTCCGCCGCCTGGCTGCGCTCGTCGGTGACCAACCCGGGATACGCCGACAGTTCGGTAAAACGAATCGCACTCTGCGCGCTCACCGCCTGCATACGCGGCAACACATGCTGCTCGGCGTAAGCCTTCAGCTCAATTGCTACCTCGCCTGGGTCCTGGGATGGCAACGCCCGTACCTCGAAATCAAACCGGCAATCCGCCGGCACGATGTTCAAGGCCTTGCCGCCGCTGATCACGCCGGTCTGTACGGTGCTGAACGGCGGGTCAAACCGCGCATCCTGTGTGTCCCGCAGTCGCTGCCCAATCCGCCCCAGTTCACCGATCAACTCGGCGGCATGTTCGATCGCATTCACGCCATAAGGCGCATACGCCGAATGGCACGCCTCGCCATGCACGTCGCAACGCATAGCCAGCTTGCCCTTGTGACCCAGCACGGGCTTGAGCTCGGTCGGTTCGCCGATGATGCACAGCATCGGTTTCACCGGCCGTTGGTCCAGTACGCTGAGCAACGAACGTACACCCAGGCAACCGACTTCCTCGTCATACGACAGCGCGATATGCACCGGCAGGCGCAAAGTCGCCTCGACCAACGCCGGCACCAGCGCCAGTACGCAGGCGATGTAGCCCTTCATGTCCGCTGTGCCACGGCCAAACAGCTTGCCGTCGCGCTCGGTCAGCTCGAAGGGCGGCAGCGTCCACGGCTGCCCATCCACCGGCACCACGTCGGTATGCCCCGACAACACAATCCCCGGCAGTTCAACCGGGCCGATGCTGGCGAACAGGTTGGCCTTGCTGCGCTCCTCGTTGTAGATCAGCTCGCTGGCCACGCCGAAACCGGCCAGGTAATCGCGTACGAACTCGATCAACTGCAGGTTCGACTCGCGGCTGGTAGTGTCGAACCCCACCAGCGTTTGCAGCAGTTGGCGGCTGCGGCTCATCGGTCGTCTCCGGCCACGCCGTAGCCCGGGGAGCGATCAGGGGCGAGGGCGCGGTCGATGTAGTCCTGCACTTGCGGGCAGTAGGCGTCCCAGAGTTTTTGCAGCGCGGCGATGGGCTGTTCATCGGCCCAATCCACCCGCAGGTTGATGATTGGCCAGGTCAGTTCACCCACCACCACCAGCGCCGCAGAGTGCACCGGGCCGGCTTCGCCACCGGCAGCAATGGCGGCGTGCATCGCGGCCAACAGGCGATCCGCCAATTGGCCTTCGCCGCCTTCAAACGCCGCGACCATGGCCTCGATCACCGCGCGGTCGGCGAGCATATTGCCCGCCGCCACACACTGCTCACCGGAAACCGCATGGTGGGTGCCCAGGGTTTCGCTGCCGCTGAAATGCACGGTGCGACCCAGGTGATCAATCGCCGTCAGTTGCCGGTATTGGCTGTAGCCGTTGCTCGTCAATGCTTTATCGATGGCCTCAGCCGGGGCCAGGCCCTGTTCCAGCAAATCGAGTACGTCCGGGCCCAGGGCCGGCAGGGTGATGTTCTGGGTCGACACCGCGCCCACGCCGGGCCGCAGCCACGGGCAGCGGGCGCCCACGGCAATACTCGATGAGCTGATTGCAATGCCCAACTGGCCGGTCTCGGCGCAACGGGCGACGATTGAAAAGGTCATGGTGGCGCTCCTTATTCGGGAATAACCGCGATCACATCAATTTCCATCAGCCACTGCGGCTGGCCAAGGGCCGACACCACCAGCCCGGTGGAGATCGGGAACACGCCCTTGAGCCACTTGCCGACTTCCTGGTACACCGGCTCGCGGTAGCGCGGGTCGATCAGGTAGGTGGTGGTTTTGACGATGTGCGACAGGTCGGAGCCGGCTTCTTCCAGCAGTTGCTTGACGTTTTTCATCGCCTGTTCGGCCTGGGCACGCGGGTCGCCGAGGCCGATCAGGTTGCCCTCGAAATCAGTGCCTACCTGGCCGCGCACATACACGGTGTTGCCGGCGCGCACGGCCTGGCACAGGTCGTTGTCCAGGCTCTGGTTGGGGTAGGTTTCCTTGGTGTTGAACATGCGGATGCGAGTGTGAGTAGGCATCAAAAAAACTCCGGCAATAGGTGATCAGGCGCTGACAGGGGACTGGCGAACCACCGGGGTGGCTTCGCGGTATTCAAGGTATTGGCGCTGGATGGCGATGTGGTCGGCCACGTATTTGGCGTCGTGCCATACCCCCCAGATAAACGAAGAGCCACGGCGCGACTGCCACGGCAAACCAAGGAAGTAGATCCCGGCTTCGGTGGAGACCCCGCGCTGGTGCGCGGGCTTGCCGGCGGCGTCGAAGGCATCGACTTTCAGCCAGCTGTAGTCCACGGCAAAGCCGGTGGCCCAGATGATCGAAGTAATGCCGGCCGCGGCCAGGTCCAGCTCAAGGATCGGCTGCTTGATGCACTCGGCGTCGGGGAACACGCGGCGCGCTTCGGGTTCCAGCGGCAGGTCCAGGCCGTTGCGTTCGATGTAGGCATCGGCCGCGTCCAGCAGCGCCAGGTAGTTCTCATCGCCACGGGCCAGGTTGTCCACCAGGTTCGGCTGGAAGGTGGCGACGCTGCCGTTGAAGGCCTGGGTGAGGCCGACCAGGGTCATGCCTTGCTGCGCCAGCTCACGGAAGTCGATGGTCTTGCCGCCGTGGGCACCGCTGACCGCGATGGTCACGTGTTCACGCCCCGGCTTCATGGCCGCTTGGTCCCATTCGCCCAGCACACCAAGCCACCAGCAGAAGTCGCGGTTGCGGTAGGCGCGAGGCGGGCGGTCGTGGGCGCCGACCGACAGGTACACCTGGCGCCCGGAACGCTGCAGTTCATCGGCAATCTGCACGCCGGACGAACCAGCCCCCACCACCAGCACGGCACCGGCTGGCAGTTGCGCCGGGTTGCGGTAGTCGGCGGAGTGGATCTGGTGCAGCGCCGTGTCTTTGGGGGCGATGGCCGGGATCACCGGCTTCTGGAACGGCCCGGTCGCCGCGACGACACGGTTGGCTTCAATCACGCCTTCGCTGGTGTGCACGGTAAAGCCTGGGCGGCCGACATTGCGCACGACGGAGGTGACGTCCACACCGGTACGAATCGGCGCGTTGAATTTGCGTGCATAGGCTTCGAAGTAATCCGCGACGCGTTCTTTGGGCGCAAACGCATCGTCGGCGACGTCATCGAAGTGCAGGCCCGGAAAACGGTCATGCCAGGCCGGGCCGTTCGCCACCAGCGAATCCCAGCGCCCGGTGCGCCAGCGCTCGGCAATGCGGCTGCGCTCCAGTACCAGGTGTGGCACACCTTGCTTGCTCAAGTGCTCGCTCATGGCCACGCCAGCCTGACCGGCTCCCACGACGAGGGTGTCTATTTTTGTTATTGCTTGGGTCATGTGTCTGTCCTTGCGTAATGCAGTTGGATTCAGCTTGGGCATGACTTCAAGGCTAGGGGGAGGGCGGTTTTTAATAAAATATTATTAAGCTGGGAAGTGAGCATAAATATCGAATGCAGGCTCACCCTATCGGGTGATTTCGATGAGGGGGCGGGTGTGTGACCATTCTCGCAGTCCCTTGAGTGAGTCTTCGAAGTGGAAAACGACCGGCTTTCTTCCGCGCAGTGGTTTGAACAGATGGCCCGGGTCACCGAGAGCATCGGGCAAGCGGGTTTCGCGGCCACTCTGTTCGAGGCTCTCGGTTACCTGCAACCGATCCAGGCCACGACACTATATTGGTACCCGCGTGACGGCATGCCCAGCGCCTTGTTCGAGCTGGACGGGCCGTGGCTGCCCCAGGGCAACGTGCGCCAATACTTGTCCGGGTTCTATCTGCTCGACCCGTTCTACGGCGCCTGCGTCGAGGGCGTCAGCTCGGGCTGCTATGCCCTGGCCGACGTCGCCCCCGACCATTTCGAACTCAGCGAGTACTTCCAGTCGTTCTACCGGCATTCCCACCTGGAGGATGAACTCAACTACCTCCTGCAGTCGGGCAATGGCTCCAGCCTGGCGGTGTCGCTGGCGTTCACCCAGAAGCTCGACGCCGCCACCACTGAGCAGTTCAAGCGCATCACGCCGTGGCTGCTGGCCGTGCTGGGCAAGCACTTTGTGGGCTTGGACGCCCAGGGCGCGCGTTTTGCCAATGAGTTGGAGCAGCGCATTCACTCGGCGCTGAACAACTTTGGCTCGTCGATCCTGACCGAACGTGAATGCCGGATCGCCCAGTTGATCCTGCGCGGCCATTCCACCCGTTCGCTGGCCGAGCGCCTTGACGTCTCGGAAGACACGATCAAGTCCCACCGCAAACACATCTACACCAAGCTCGATATCGGCGCGCAGTCGGAGCTGTTTGCCCTGTTTATCGACTCACTCGCCGAAGCCCAGGGCGTGCTGAGCAAAGACCCCCTTGAAAGCTACATGAGCAAGCACCGCTGAGCGGCGTTGCTCCCCCTTGCGTCATCACTAATAAGAGAGAACCTCCATGAATCTACCCGCCCACCTGAACCGTCGCACCGAGGATTACCAGGCGTCCGATGCGGCCCACCACATCCACGCTTTCGTTGATCAAAAAGCGCTGAACGCCGAAGGCCCGCGTGTGATGGTGCGCGGCGAGGGCCTGTACCTGTGGGACAGTGAAGGCAAACGTTACCTGGACGGCATGTCGGGCCTGTGGTGCACGCAACTGGGCTATGGCCGCAAGGACCTGACCGCTGCCGCCGCCGCGCAGATGGACCAACTGGCCTACTACAACCTGTTCTTCCACACCACCCACCCGGCGGTGGTCGAGTTGTCGGAACTGCTGTTCAGCCTGCTGCCGGCTCACTACAGCCACGTGATCTACACCAACTCCGGCTCCGAGGCCAACGAGGTGCTGATCCGCACCGTGCGCCGCTACTGGCAGGTGGAGGGCCAGCCACAGAAGAAAATCATGATTGGCCGCTGGAACGGCTATCACGGTTCTACCCTGGCGGCTTCTGCGTTGGGCGGCATGAAGTTCATGCACGATATGGGTGGCCTGATTCCGGATGTCGCGCACATCGACGAGCCTTATTGGTACGCCCAGGGCGGTGACCTGACGCCGGCCGAGTTCGGTCGCCGCTGTGCGCTGCAGCTGGAAGAAAAGATCCTTGAACTGGGCGCTGAAAACGTCGCGGGCTTTATCGCCGAGCCGTTCCAGGGTGCAGGCGGCATGATCTTCCCGCCGGAAAGCTACTGGCCCGAGATCCAGCGCATCTGCCGTCAATACGACGTGTTGCTGTGTGCCGACGAGGTGATCGGGGGCTTTGGGCGCACCGGCGAGTGGTTCGCCCACCAGCACTTCGGTTTCGAGCCCGACACCTTGTCGATCGCCAAGGGCCTGACCTCCGGCTACCTGCCCATGGGCGGCCTGGTGCTGAGCACACGCATCGCCGATGCGCTGGTGGAGCGGGGCGGGGTGTTCGCCCACGGGCTGACCTATTCCGGGCACCCGGTGGCGGCAGCGGTGGCGCTGGCCAACCTCAAGGCCCTGCGCGATGAAGGCATCGTGCGCCAGGTGAAGGACGATACCGGGCCGTACCTGCAAAAGATCCTGCGCGAAGTGTTCGGCAACCACCCGATGATCGGCGAGATCCAGGGCACCGGCCTGCTTGCCGCCTTGCAGTTTGCCGAAGACAAAAGCACACGCAAACGCTTCGCCAACGAAAACGACCTGGCCTGGCAGTGCCGCACCTTCGGCTTCGAAGAGGGCGTGATCATTCGCTCGACCCTCGGCCGCATGATCATGGCGCCGGCCCTGGTGGCCACCCGTGCGGAGCTGGATGAACTGGTCGACAAGACCCGCATCGCGGTCGACCGCACCGCACGGATCGCGGGAAAACGCTGATGTGACCCGCTTACCCCTCCACGCAGAGGGGTGAGTGATCGCCTTCCGACAGCGCTTGAACGGCATCGATCTCATCGCATGCCGCGACGCCCTGCATGCCGATTTCCAGGAGTCACCCATGACGACAATAAAAAACGTGGCCGATACCCCCTCCCATCCTGCGTCCGCTGCACCTTCTGGCGGCCGACGCTTCCGCCAGCCGCTGGGCCTGGTCGGGCTGATCCTGTTCGGCCTGGCCTACATGGTCCCGCTGGCGGTGTTCACCACCTATGGCCTGGTCACCCAGATGACCCGTGGGCACTTGCCGACCGCCTACATGCTGACCCTCGCCGCGATGTTGCTGACCGCCTACAGCTACGGGCGCATGGTCCAGGCCCATCCCTATTCGGGGTCGGTCTACTCCTACACCCGCAAGGCGTTTGGCGCGTGTTTCGGTTTTATCGCCGGTTGGACGCTGCTGCTCGACTACATCTTTTTGCCGCTGCTCAGTTACCTGCTGATCGGCATCTACCTGTCCGAATACTTCCCCGGCGTGCCGACGGCCGTGTGGGTGCTCGGCTCGATTGCCCTGGTGACGGGGCTCAACCTGGTGGGCATCGAGTCGATCACCCGGGTCAACTGGGTGCTGATCGTGGCCCAGCTGGTGTTTATCGTGGTGTTCGTGGCGTTGTCGGTGCACAACCTGAACGAGCAGGCGGCACCGGTTTCGCTGTTTGCGCCGTTCCACCATGAAGGCTTCAGTGCGCCACTGATCATGGCGGGGGCAGCGGTGTTGTGCCTGTCGTTCCTGGGCTTTGATGCGGTGTCGACCATGGCCGAGGAAACCCCCAACCCGCGCCGCACCATCCCCCTGGCCATCCTGCTGGTGTCGTTGATTGGCGGCTTGTTGTTCCTGTTGGTCTCGTATTTCGCGCAGATGGTGTTTCCCGAGTGGAACAGCTTCGCCGACCCCGATTCCGCCTCGGTCGACGTGATGCGCCGTGTGGGCGGGGAAATGCTGGTGACCGCCTTTACCGCCACCTACGTCGCCGGCTGTTTTGCCTCGGCGATGGTGTCCCAGGCCAGTGTGTCGCGGGTGCTGTTTGCCATGGGCCGTGACGGCGCATTACCTCGGGTACTCGGCAAGCTGGTGACGAAAAAGCGCGTGCCGGCCACGGCGATTGTGCTGGTCAGCCTGTTTTCGTTGATTGCCTTGTTCATCACCCTGGACACCGTGGCCAACATGATCAGCTTCGGCGCGCTGTTCGCGTTCTCGGCGGTGAACCTGGCGGTGATCAAGCATTACCTGGTCGACCAGAAATTGCGTGGCCTGCGTAACTACCTGTTGTACGCCGCGCTACCGGCCCTGGGGTTTCTCAGCACGATCTGGCTGTGGACCAGCCTGTCGAGCATGTCCTTCACCATCGGCCTGTGCTGGATGGGCCTGGGGCTGCTTTGCCTGCTGGGTATCACCCGGGGCTTGAGCGTGAAGATGCCCGAATTGCAGATCGCTGAATAACCCTTCTTATCCCTCCGAAATCCATTGGGAGCACACCGTGTTCGATCTTGACTACTGGCAACAGCGTGTTGCCCGCCAGACCTATATCAACACCGCCTTGATCGGAGGCCGCGCCGTGAGCGCGGCCTCCGGGGCGACCTTCGATGCCATCAACCCTGCCACCCACCAGTTGCTCTCACGGGTGGCCGCGTGTGGCGAAATGGAAGTCGACCTGGCCGTACGCAGCGCACGCCAGGCCTTTGAAACCGGCCCGTGGCGGCGCATGGCGCCGGTGGAACGCAAGAAAATCCTCATCAAGCTCTCCGAGTTGTTGATGACCCACCGCGAAGAACTGGCGCTGCTCGACTCGCTGAACATGGGCAAGCCGGTGATGGACGCCTATCACATCGACGTGCCCGGCGCGGCTCATGTGTTCGCTTGGTATGGCGAGGCGCTCGACAAGCTCTACGATCAAGTCGCGCCCACGGCCCACAACGCGCTGGCAACCATTACCCGTGAAGCTCTCGGTGTGGTGGCGGCCGTGGTGCCGTGGAATTTCCCGCTGGACATGGCCGCGTGGAAGCTGGCCCCGGCCTTGGCGGCCGGCAACAGCGTGGTGCTCAAGCCCGCCGAGCAGTCGCCGTTTTCTGCGTTGCGCTTGGCCCAGCTCGCCCTCGAAGCGGGTATCCCCGAAGGCGTGCTCAATGTGGTGCCCGGCCTCGGCGAAAGCGCCGGCAAGGCCCTGGGGCTGCACCCTGATGTGGATTGCCTGGTGTTTACCGGCTCCACGCAGGTGGGCAAATACTTCATGCAGTATTCCGCGCAGTCGAACCTGAAGCAGGTGTGGCTGGAGTGCGGTGGCAAAAGCCCGAACCTGGTGTTCGAGGACTGCCAGGACCTGGACCTGGCAGCGGAGAAGGCCGCCTTCGGGATTTTCTTCAACCAGGGCGAGGTGTGTTCGGCCAACTCGCGGCTGTATGTGCAACGTTCCATCCATGACGAATTCGTCGAACGCGTGATTGCCAAGTCCCGCGCGTGGATGCCCGGCGACCCCCTCGACCCGCGCAGTGCTGCCGGCGCCATTGTCGACCGTGGGCAAACCGCGCATATCCTGCAGTCCATCGAACAGGCCCAGGGCGAGGGCGCCCGGCTCTTGTGTGGCGGGCAGCAGTTGACGATCAACGGCTCGTCAAACTTTATCCAGCCTACCGTGTTCGGCGACGTGACCTCGGACATGGCGCTTGCCCGTGACGAGGTGTTCGGCCCGGTGCTCGCTGTCAGTGCCTTCGACACCGAAGAGCAGGCGATCCAGCAAGCCAATGCGAGCATCTATGGCCTGGCGGCGTCGGTGTGGAGCGACGACCTCAACCGCGCACACCGCGTTGCCCGTGCCCTTAAGGTCGGTACGGTGTCGGTCAACACCGTCGACGCGCTGGATGTGACGGTGCCCTTTGGTGGCGGCAAACAGTCCGGGTTTGGGCGGGACCTGTCGTTGCACTCGTTTGACAAGTACACGCAGCTGAAAACCACCTGGTTCCAGTTGCGTTGATTCAAGTGCTTATCCGGTCGTGCATTCCTGGGTGCACGACCGGTGCCGGTGCAGGCACACTGGGCCCTCACTCAGAGGGCTTTCAGGACCATGGTCAACATTCGCGTGATGAGCACTGCCGACTACGACGCGGTGCTCGAACTGATGCAAGACACCCCCGGCATTTCCCTGCGCGACGCCGACTCCCGCGAGGCCACCGAGCGTTACCTGGCGCGCAACCCCGGCATGAGTTTTGTGGCGCAAGACAGCGGCCGGTTGATCGCCTGCGTGATGTGCGGCCATGATGGCCGTCGCGGTTATTTGCAGCACCTGCTGGTGCTGCCGGCGTATCGCCGCCAGGGCATCGCCCAGGCCTTGGTGCAACGCTGTCTTACGGAGCTTGAGCAACTGGGCATCCACAAATGCCACCTTGACGTGTTCAAGACCAACACAGACGCGGCCCGCTATTGGCAAGGGCAGGGCTGGACACTGCGCACGGATATCGACCGTTACTCATTCACCCGGGCGGGAAATGAAAACGCCTGAATCAGGGATCCCTGTGGGAGCTGGCTTGCCTGCGAAGGCGGTGGCATGGCGGAAACAGATGTTGCCTGAACCACCGCTATCGCTGGCAAGCCAGCTCCTACAGGGGCTTTGTGGTGCCAGCTACAGCTCGCATCGATGAAGGCAAGGGCGGCAGGATAACAAAGGCGTGCGCCTGTATCCCACAAAAGCAGCCAATCTGTGTCTACCGCCCAACCGGGCAGGTCGTCAGTTTCACGCCACGTTAACTGACGACCGAGTACATCATGGATCTCACTGCTGTTGCGTTTGGCACCACCGATTGGTCAACCCTCGAAGCACAGCTTCACCCCGGCATCACGGGCAGTGCGTTATGGCGGACCTGCCACTTCGGCACCACCCGCGTGCGCATGGTGGAATACACTCCGGGCTACCTGGCGGATCACTGGTGCTGGAGAGGGCATGTCCTGTTGTGCCTCGAAGGCGAATTGCACACGGAGCTGGAGGACGGTCGACAGTTCGTCCTCACACCCGGGATGAGTTATCAGGTGGGCAATGACATGGAAGGGCATCGCTCGTCGACGCCTGTTGGCGCGAAGCTGTTTATCGTGGATTGAAACGCAGATAAAAGCGCTTCATGCCTTTCGATAGATCCCACTCAATTCCCGCGCCAGCTCGATGAAGTTTTGCAGCGGTGCTGACGGGTTGAAGGTGCGGCGTACCAGCGTGATCGGCGCCAGCAACTTCGGGCGGGCGTCCTTGATCCGGCAATACACCACGCTTTCGCGGTGCACATCACGCATGGAGGCGGGCACCACCGAGATGCCTTCGCCCGCCGCCACCAGGCTGACGTTGGTCAGCATGCGCTCCACTTCAAAGGCGATCCTGGGTTCGAAGCCGGCGTTCTGGCAGGCCTTGATCAGGTTGGCGTACATGCCCGGCGCGCCGGGGCGGCGGACCAGGATGAAGCGCTCGTCCTTGAGGGCGACCAGGGGGATGGCCGTGTCGTTCAGCAGCGGGTGGCCGGTGGGCAGTGCGAGCAGCATTTCTTCGTTGAGCAGGCGGTGAAAGGTCAGGCTTTGGTGGGTGCTGACCGGTGCGCGGAGGATACCGATGTCGAGGCGTTTTTCGATGCTGTCCTCGGTCACTTCCTGGGCGCTGCCTTCGTTGATCGACAGCTCCACGCCGGGGTAACGCTCGCGATAGGCACGGATGATGCGCGGGATCAGCGGGTGGGCGGCGGCGGAGCTGGTGAAGCCGATCATCAGCGTGCCTTCGATGCCTTGTGCGGCGCGAGAAGCCTTGAGCGAGCCGTGCTCGACCCGGGCCAGGATCACTCGGGCCTCCTCCAGAAACACCAGGCCGCCGGCCGTGAGGTCGACGCCCTTGGGGTGGCGCTTGAACAGGTCGAAGCCCAGCTCTTTTTCAAGGGCGCGGATCTGTTGGCTGAGGGGCGGTTGCTGCATGTTAAGGCGCGCAGCGGCACGGGTGAAATGTCGCTCTTCGGCCACCATGATGAAATAACGTAAATGGCGAAGTTCCATGGTGGTATATCCCGTGACAAGACTTTATTATTTGCGGCCTGCAGTGGCCAGGCGGTCAATATGCCGAAAGCGGCGGATGCCGACAATAACAATAAGTAAAAACATGCCGGAGTGCCGATGCTCGCCCGATATACCCAGAATGGAACCCTGCCTATTCTGATTGCCATTGCACTGGGCATGACGTTGGGCCTGGCGTATCCGGACCTGGCAATCGAGATGAAAGTGCTCAGTGACGCGTTCATCAAGTTGGTCGGTTTATTGATGCCGTTCTTGCTGTTTGTGCTGGTGTCCACCGGTGTGGCCGGGATCAAGCGCGAACCCCATCACCGTTATGTGGTGCGGCGGATCATCGTGTATTTCCAATTGGTGTCCTGCGCCGCGCTGGTGATGGGCATGGCAACCGGCTGGGTGTTCAACCTGGAGCACAGCGCGTTGCCGGCGCCACCGTTACCGGCTGAAGGCTTCCTGCACGAACTGTCGCTGTTGTCGGCGTCTTCCACGCTGTATCACGTGTTTGCCCAAAGCCTGGTGCTGCAGGTGATGTGTGTCGCTATTGTCTGCGGGCTGCTGCTGGGGCGGGGCAGCCGGGTGGGCAACCGCTGCCTGGGTTGGCTGGAAAGCGGCGTACAAGGCCTGTTTTTGGTACTGCGGATTATCTTGAAATTTGCCCCTTTGGCAGCCTTTGGGGCGATGGCATTTGTGGTGGGTAAATATGGCGTTAGTTCGGTATTGCCCTTATTGAAGTTTGTGGTGGTTATTTATCTGGTCAGTGCGTTATTTGTGGTTGTGGTATTTGCCGCAATAACACGTTGGGTCGGCGTTAAGTTATCCAGCCTGATTGTTTATTTAAAAGAAGAGTTGTTGTTGGTGACATTCACCGGCTCTTCCGTGGCTGCGCTTCCGGGGTGCGTGAATAAACTCGAAGCTCTGGGTTGCGACCGCCAATTGGTACGCCTGGTGTTGACCACCGGCTACACCTTCAACCTGGCGGGCACCAACCTCTACCTGACCACCGCGATCATGTTCCTCGCCCACCTGGCCGGTGTGGAAATGGCCATGCCGCAATTGCTCGCGGTGCTGGTGATCTGCCTGATCACCTCGTTGAGCTCTACCAGCGTGGCGGGCTCGGCGCTGTTCACCTTGATCGCGACCTTGAACATCCTGCAACTGGTGCCGCTGGAAGGCGTCGGGTTGTTGCTGGGCGTGGAGCGATTGATGAAGTGCCGCTCGTTGACCAATGTGCTCGGCAACTGTGTGGCGTGCCTGGCGATCTGCGCGTGGCAACGATCAATTGACCGCCAGGCCCTGCACACCCAACTGACACACCCCTCACTGTAGGAGCCGGCTTGCCGGCGATTTGGCCCTCGGATTCAAGGGTGATCCTGAGGACGCCATCGCCGGCAAGCCGGGCTCCTACAAGGTGAGGTGTCAGCCTTTGGTGCTGGCCAGTTTGTCGAAGGCTTTGTCGAGGTTGCCTTCGGCGTTCTGCAGCTTTTCACGTCGTTCTTTCAGCCACTGCTGATCGCCTTCCAGGGTCTTGCGGGCCTCCACCAGCATGCGCTTGACCTCTTGCGGTTGCGGGCCGCCGGTGCCTTTGCGGGTCTGCACCATGGTGGTCGGCGACAGCGCTGCGCGGAAGCCGGCCTCATCAAGTGGCAAGGTGTTGGGCGTCCACTTGTACTTGTCAGCCGCCTGGCTATACAGCTTCTGCGCATCGGCATACGGGAAGGTTTTCGGCGTGGTGCCGTTGCTGCGGGCTTCTGTCACGATCAGCGAGGCAAAGCTGTGGCCGATGCGGAACGGCACCTTGAATTGGCGTTCCAGGGTGTCGGCCAGCTCCATCGAGGTGGTCCATTCTGACTCCAGCTCTTCCAGTGCGCGCTGCGGGTTGATCTGCAACGCGTCGAGCACCGCGTCGGTGGCTTCGAACATCTCCTTGGTGGAGCGGAACACGCCCAGGGAGTCGAAGGCGAACTTGTAGTCGGTCATGCCGGTGGTGACGTTGTGGGCACGCAGGGTCACCGCCTGGGCCAGGCCGACCACGTCCGAAGCGCTCTCACGGGCACGCATCAACAAGCCCGGGTTGCGTTTTTGCGGCATCGCGCTGCTGGTGTAGGTGGCTTCTTCATCCAGCAGCAACCAGGGGCGGATCTGGTGGTACTGGGTGTGGATGTCGCCGATCATCGCGCCCACGCGGATCGCCGAAGACGAGGCCAGGTTGGCCGCTTCAATCGGGATGTCATAGGTCGACACTTGGCTCGAATCCAGCGAGTTCTCACGCACTCCATCAAAGCCCAGCAACTCGGCCAGACGCTCGCGGTTCAGCGGGTACGCCGAGTTCGCCAGCACTGCCGTGCCCATCGGGCTCTTGTTCAGGCGCGTGTACAGCTCACGGATGCGTTGGCCGTCGCGGTCGAACGCGGCCTCGAAGGCCAGCAGGTAATGCGCATAACTGATCGGCATGGCCTGCACGCCATTGGTGTAGGCGGGCACCAGCGTGTCGACGTTTTTATCGGCAATGTTCAGCAGGCGCAGGCGCGTGGCGTTGAGGGCTTCGCTGTAGGCCAACACCTGGCTGCGCAAGGCGGCCAGGCGGTAGGTGGCGAGCATGTCCTGGCGGCTGCGGCCGGAGTGGATCAGCGAGGCCTCGGGACCGATCTTGTCGGTCATGATTTTTTCCAGTTGCAGCACGTCACTCGGGCGCGTGCCACCGGGCTGGTCGGCCTGGGCGATGGCGTAGCGCACGCCACCGGCGATCTTCTGGCCCATCTCGGGCTTGACGATGCCTTCTTCGGTGAGCATCACAATCGAGGCTTTGTTGATGCGGTTCAGCCAGGCGAACTGGGTCTGGGTCGGGTCGCCCTTGGCTTTGTGTTCGGTTTGCGAACTGTCGGGCGTGGCGCCGACTTTCGCCGCTTGGGCAGCGCATTGTTCGGTGGTGGCACACGGCAGCTCGCCGGTATTGGCCGCCTGGGCGCCGAAGCTGTTGAAGAGGGCGAAAGCCACCGCCAGGTGGAGCAGGCTTTTCAGGGCGCGAGGGGATGTGTTCACAGGGATACCCGATTTATTTTTGGAATTGTGGGCCGCTGTCGCGCAGGCGAGGGCGGCAGAATCAGGCTATCGGGTCTGTTTGCAGATTGAAAATATATAGTAAGTGTTGATCGCAGAGCTTTTGTGTATGTCGTTAAGGCTTTGAAGCCATTCTTCACAATGGCTGTGCTATACCGTGCCTTTTCTGCGGAGCAACCTATGCGCCAGGATCAACTCGACGGGCTGGTGACCTTTGTGTGTGTCGCCGAACACGCGAGCTTTTCGGCCGCCGCCGTGCGCCTGGGCGTGTCGCCCTCGGCGGTGAGCCAGGTGATCCGCAACCTGGAGCAGCGCCTGGGTGTCGCGCTGTTCAACCGCACCACCCGCAGCGTGAGCCTGACGGAAGCGGGCGCGGGTTTCCTGGCCAAGGTGCAGCCGGCCGTGAACGCACTGACGGCAGCGGCCCAGGAGGTGGGCGACAGCAGCGGCTTGCCGTCCGGCCTGCTGCGCCTCAACGTGCCCCGCGCCGGCTACCTGACGGTGCTGCAACCGCTGTTGTCGGCGTTTCTGGAAGCCCACCCGCAGATTGACCTGGAACTGACCCTGGAAAATGCCCTGGTCGACATCGTGCGCCTGGGCTTCGATGCAGGCATTCGCTTTGGGGATTTCGTCGAGCAAGACATGGTGGCGGTCAAGGTCGGGCCGGCGTTGCGTATGCATGTGATCGCGTCCCCTGGCTATCTCGCCCGATACGGCACGCCGAAACACCCGGGCGAATTGCTGCAGCACAACTGCATCGGCTTTCGTGCGTCGAGTGGCGTGGTGGAACGTTGGGACTTGGCCCGGGGCCAGGAAACGCTGTTGTTGCCGGTGAGCGGGCGGATGATCGTCAATGACTCATCGGCGCTGGTGCAAAGCGTGCTGGACGGCTTGGGGATCGGCTACATGATCAGCGGGCATATCGACCCGCTGATTGCGCGAGGTGAACTGGTGAGCCTGTTCGAAGACTGGTGCCCGACGCTGCCCGGGTACACCCTGTATTACCCCGACCGCCGCCGCGTCAGCCGCAAACTGCGGGCCCTGATCGACTTCCTGCGCCAACCGCCTGCTGTTCCGATGGGCGATCGGACATAGGTGTTGTGATGACTGTGGCGAGCGGGCTTGCCCCGCGTTGGGCTGCGAAGCAGCCCTAGGTTGTGGGCCACTGCGGTGTATCAGTTAAATCGAGGTGCCTGGGTTTGGGGCCGCTTCGCGACCCAACGCGGGGCAAGCCCGCTCGCCACAACAAGCCCGCAATCCAGAACAGGCCTGCAGCCGATAACATCAGACCCGCTCAGTGCATTTTGCTGTGGTCCATGCCGTCGAGGGCACGGGCGGGGGCCTTGATGTCGATCGTTTGTTTGTTGCCTTTGGCGTCTTGCACCGTGAGGGTCAGCGGCACCTGGTCGCCTTCCTTGATCTGGCCGGTCAGGCCCATCAGCATCACGTGGTAGCCATTCGGGTCGAGGGTGACCGCCTTGCCGGCGGGCAGGGCAACCGAGTCCACCGGGCCCATGCGCATCACGTCGTCCTTCATGCTCATCTCATGGATCTGCACGTCCTTGGCCACCGGCGAGGCTACGCTCAGCAGCTTGCTGTCGCTGTCGGCGGTGACGGTCATGAACGCACCGCTGGACGGCTGGCCCGGCACGCTGGCGCGCACCCAGGCGTCGGTGACCAGCACTTGGGCGCTGGCGTGGGCGGCGAGGCCCAGCAGGGTGAGGCCGAGGGTCAGGCGCTTGAGGTGTTGAACGGCAGTCATTAGCAGACCTCCATGACGGTGAGCAGGTCTTCTGCGCACTCTTTAGCGGTAAGGGACGCCTGCAGGCCCAGGCGCAGGTTGCCACGGGTGTCGAAGACAAAACTGGTGGCGGTGTGGGACAGGGTGTAGGTATCACCGGCGGGTATCTTTTCATAAAAGATCCCGAATTCCTTGGCGGCCACGGCGATCTCTTCCGGGGTGCCGTACAGCGCTTCGAAGCTGGGGTCGAAGGCCTTGACGTACTTGTCGAGAATTTCCGGGGTGTCGCGTTCGGGATCGAGGGTGATGAACACCACCTGCATGATCTCGCCGTCGCGGCCCATCAGCTTCTTGGCCTGGGCGGCGCGTGCCAGGGTGGTGGGGCACACCGCCGGGCATTGGGTAAAACCGAAGAACACCACCGGCATCAGACCACGGTACGAACTCAGGGTGACGGTCTCGCCGTCGGTGTTCTTGAGCTTGAAGGTGCGGCCCATGATCTTGTCACTGAGGTCCTTGCCGTACTTGAAGTTCAGCTTGGGGCTGTAGTCACAGCCGCTCAGCAGGCTGCCCAGGCCCAACAGGCCCATACCGGTCAGCACTTTGCGGCGGGTGAATAACGTACTCATCAACTGTGCATCCTGTGAAACGCCTGCATTGCCCTGGAGCTGCACATCAGGCTTGGGAAAGGAGTAACGATGCGGGTGCACAGTCTACCAACCCGGGCCAGCCCACGTAATCTGCGACGTTCTGCCACAGGGGCGCGTCGTGCTTCATCCGGGCGCGGCTTCGGTGGTAGAGTCGCCGCCATGAAATTGAGCCACCCCGACCGCGCCCTGATCGCCTGGACCCTGTACTTCTGCGTGCTGATGAACGTGTTCGTCTGCGGTTTGGGGCATGGCCAGATGATGGGCCAACAGCTCAACGGGATCGGTGGCGCGTTCTGTTCCGTGGAGGGCAAGCAGGCGCCACTTTCCGACAAAGGGTTGAGTAACCCGGCGTCCAGCAACATCTCGAACTACTTTGCCTGCCCGGTGTGCAACGCGGTGACCGTCGCCATCGTGTTCCTGATCGGCCTGGCCTGGTTGCTCGGCCTTGGGCAAATCCCACGCCCGGCCCATGAACGGCGCAGCAAGGCGCCGCCCCGATATTCCTGGCCGTCGGCCAACCCTCGCGCTTCTCCCGCTTTCTGACGTGTGCCTTGGGCCTCCTGTGACCAGGGGGCGTTCTATCGTCACGACTGTGAGTGCGTTCCATGAACCCTGTATTGCCTGCCGGCGCTCGCCGCCTGGTCAGCAAGGCGTCCCGTCGCCTGCGCGCAGAACCGACTCTGCCTGACTATCCGAGCAATTCCCGTTGTTTCGTGCACCTGGATGCACGCCTGCTGCCCCATTGGCACACCTTGTTCGACATCTGCCCGGCGTTGCTCAAGCTCGACCCACCGGAAGGCCTGAACCTGTTCCGCAGCTTCATGACCTGGGCCTACCGTAACCAGCCGCCGCTGGACTGGACTTATCACCTGAATATCTGCCGCTGGCTGCTCGGCTCGGCCTATCGCACGCAGATCGACGACGAACCGATCGAAGCGTTCATGGCCGCTGCGGCTGCGTGCTGGGTCAACACGGACGACAGCCAGGCCCGGGGTGTGGTCCTGGCCTGGCGAGGTACGCGGGTATTCGATTGGAAGGGCGACGCGTTGCCCGCTGCCGAGCGTCAGCCGTTGCCGACGCCGGTGGGGGATTTCGCCTGGTGCCCGTTGACGGTGCGGGGTGAGTTCAGCGGGTGGTTGCTGGTGCCGTGAGGTGCTGGCGGATCCAACTTTTGACGTCTGTCACCGCAATCTGGTGCTGTGCATTGAAGGTCACGGCGGGGTCCCAGGCCACGCCGTGGCCTTGGGCGAACACGGCGCGGTATTTCTTCAAGTTGTCGTCCGGCGTCTCTGCCAGTTCCGCCTGCAAGAACGGCACTGACCAGGGCGTGCGTTCGAGGCTAATGCCCAGCACTGCGTCCACGGTATCGGCCAGTTGCCCGTAGGTCAGGGTGTCGCCGGCGGTGAACACCACTTGGTTGGTGAGTGGCGGTTCAGCCAGCACGATCTGCGCGGTCAGCCGGCCGATATCCTCTGGGGTGGTGACGGTGACAGCGGTGTCCCAATCACCCAGGGCATGCACGGTATTGTTGGGTAAATCGACCACACCAAAGGACGGTTCAAACAGGAAACTGGTGAACATCCCGGTGGAGATGATCAGCCACTGCGTGCCTTGTTGGCCGCGCAGCAGGTCGCGTACATCCAGTTGTTCATCGAAGGTGTCCTGCGGGCTGCCACGGCCGATCACGTCGTAGTCCACACCAAACTGCCACGGCACATAGCGTTGCACGCCGCCTTCGATGGCCGCCCGTGCGAGCTTGCGCTGGGTGCCCGGGCCTGCGGCAAACCCGGTGCAACAGATGACCGTGGCGAAGGGCGCGAAAAGCGCGGCGAGGGTGCTTTGGCTATCGTTCTGCAAGTCGCCGGCGAGCAACTCGATACCCAATGTTTGCAGCTGCCGGGCGGTGGCCGATTGCAGGCTGGCAGGGCGCAGCACGACGGCTATTCGCGTGGTGTGTGACGCGGCTGAAGCGGCCAGCGCTTGCAGCACAGCCATGCCCAGTTCCCCGGCGCCGAGTACCAGAATGGAAGAAGGGGTCATAGGGTTCTCCGTCGAGGTTGAAAGTCGTGGCATGCTTGCAGAATTAGTCGCCACGCATAAGAAGGCACACCAGTGATACCGGGAGAACAGCATGGATAACCACGAGATCATCCGACGCTCGCAAGCGGCCTGCGATGCCCTGAGCGCAGACGATGACGGCCTCAAGCGCGAGCTGCTGACCCATGCCGGCAACCGGTGGTCCCTGGGGATCGTGCATGTGCTGGGCGTGAACGGCCGGTTGCGCCATGCCGAGATCGGCCGGCGCATGAAAGGCGTGACCCAGCGCATGCTCACCCGCACGCTGCGCCAGTTGGAACGCGATGGCCTGGTGCTGCGCCATGACTTCGAAGAAGTGCCGCCCAAGGTCGAATACGAACTGTCATCCCTCGGCACGCAGCTACTGGTGAACATGTTCCCGCTGTGGAATTGGGTGGTGGACAACGCCGATGCGTTTCGCCAGGCGCGGGAACGCTTTGATGCCACCCGAGATGAGGCTTTGTAATCGGCAACAGGCGCGGCACACTACGCGCCTTCAACGCCTCACCTTCAAGGATTGCCATGGATTGCAGGGTCAAACAATACGCTTCGTTGTTGTGGCTTGCCGGAGTATTGCTGGGTGCCGGCACACCGGCCTGGGCCGCCTCCTTTGATTGCAGGAAAGCCACGACGCCCGTCGAGCAGACGCTCTGCGCCAATGCCGAATTGAGCCGCCTCGACACCACGCTGGGCGAGCACTACCGGCGTGCCATGGGCAAGCTCGAAGGTGCGCCGCGTGAGGCGTTGCGCAACGGCCAACGCGCCTGGCTGCAAACCCGCAATGCTTGCGGCGTTGAAGTCACCTGCCTGCAACCCTTGTTGAGCCAGCGAGTGGTCGAAGTGGGCAAGCTCACCCAGCCGGACACTGCCGAGCTGGACGCGATCATCGCGAGTCTTCCCGACCGCCCGGCCGACGCCGCCAAAGGCTTGCGCGATTACCCCTCGAGTGAGCTGGCGGCGGCGTGGCTGGTGTACCTGCAACGTTTCGAACCCACCAGCGGGGTGACCGCTGAAGAAGCCGACGCCAACCGCCAGCAGGTGTTGGCAGTGCTCAAGACCGACAGCTTCCCCTGGGGGATTTACCAGGACCTGGACAACGACCCCAAGGTCAGCCGCGACCAGGTCATGCTGACCCTGCTGCGCATGATGATCGAGCGTGCGCAGTACGCGTTTTTCGGCGACCAGCGCGCCTATGTGCACTGCTTTGTGTTCAGTCGCCACGGCGCTGATGCCTACGCGGCGTTCGGGCCGTTGTATGGCTCCACCCGCGACACGTTCGCCCCGGTGTGCGCGCCTCAGGGTGACCTGTTCAAACAGGCGCCCTGGACCCAGTTGGAAGCTGGTTTCGACCCCGCCATCGACAAGGCCAGCGGCAATACCGGCACCATCCGCTTTGCCAGCTATGCCGCGTGGAATGTGCTGGGGCTTCGTGCCACGGTCTCGCCACGGGACTTCCTCACACCGGCCGCGCCCGCGCAAGATCCCGCCGCCGCTATAAGCAGCTGGACCGATGACGCGCTATGGCCAAAAAAATCCCGTCAGCAGGCACTGGCCGCCATCGAGCCTGTACGGCAAGTGACGGCGACCTGGTTGCAGCGCGAGCGCGGGCTATCGGCCGATGACGCACGCAGGGCAGCGCGGGAAATTGTCCGGCAGTGGCTGGACCAGCGCCTGGACTTTATCGGCGACTACGACGGCAGCGAATAAGCCGCTAACTCCCGGTGCGAGGTGTGCGGCTCGGCGGGGTTTTATCGCTGCGGTGCTTGGGTTTGGGGGTCGGTTTGGCGCTGTCTTTTTTCGGCGTCGAATCGGCTTTTTTGTCGCTGTCGGCGGGGCTGCTGGGGTAGGTGCCTGGCGGCAGGGCAGAGCCTGCGGCATTGTCCCCGCTCAAGCTGGGCGGTGGGCTGGTGTCATCGCCGAAGGCCGCGTAGGCCGGGCTGCCCAGCCATCCGGCGAGGCAGATGATCAACACGATGTTGCGCGAGATATCGGTCTTCATGACGTGATCCCTTTTCCATGTTTCGTCGCCTCCGGGTCAATTCAAGGCGGCTCACTAATTGGGAGTCATGGTGTGGAACCAAAGTTTGGAAAATTTCCCCGTGCGCGACGAAAGGCCATCGCCGGGCAGTTTTAATGAACCCTCACGCCGATCCCTTGACCTAATGCATACGACCTCAGGAGGTGACGCATGCAAATAGACTATGTCTGGATCGGTTTGGCGGTGATTTTGCTGCTGTTGGAGCTGTGGGCGATCAACATCGTATTACGCAGCACCGGTGGTTGGGAGACCAAGGGGCTGTGGCTGATCATTCTGATTTTCGTACCGCTGTTCGGGCTTATCGCCTGGGCCATGTTCGGGCCTAAACGCGAGATGCCTGATCAGCGTCGAAGCTGAAGTAGCAGGTAAAAAAACAGGCGCCTCAGGGCGCCTGTTTTCATTCAACGGTGGGCCATCAACCGGCAACGGCCTTGGCAATCGCGTCGTTGAATGCCGGCAGGTCGTCCGGCGTGCGTGAGGTGATCAGCGTCCAGCCATTGGCCTTGCACTCTTTGACCTGTGCGTCCACCCAATCGGCCGCGCCGGCGTTGATCAGGTCCGTGCGCACGCTTTTGTACGAGGTGAGGGTCTTGCCCTTGATGACACCAGCGTCGATCAACGCCCAGGGGCCGTGACAAATGGCCGCCACGGGTTTGCCCGCTTTGACGAACTCATTGATCAGCTTGAGCGCTGCCGCGTCCTGGCGCAGGGTATCGGCATTTACAGTGCCGCCAGGGATGATCAGGGCATCAAAGTCGGCGCTGGAGACCTCGGACAATTTGGCATCGGATTCCACCGCCTTATCTTTCTCGGTGTCGCCCACAAAGGTCTGGGTCGTACCGCCCTTGCTGGAGGCGTGGGTCACGGTCGCGCCATCGCCACGCAGTTGCTGCAGAGGCTTGAGCAGTTCGTCGCGCTCGATACCGGTGTTGGAGGTGATGATCAGGATCTTCTTGGCAGTGAGTCGGGAACTCATGGTGGGGTGTCTCCTGTGGCGCACGTTGGATGGGAAGGTGTGACTACCGTCTGTTGAGCGGGCGTGTGTGCCGAAGGTTTAAATTAATTCGCGTTTATTTCTCCGATGGTCCGCCAGAGCAACTTCCTTGAACTATCACCTGGGAGCGGGCCTCTGCTGTTTACAGTCCGCTGTTTCAAGGGCCGTTCAACTGCCAGGAGCCATCGCCATGATCCCGTTCGCCTGTGATGAAAAAAGCCATGATCCCACGCTGGGGGAATAACCATGGCCCGTTCGATTAGTGCATCAGAACTGGGCATCGACCTCACGTCGGAAGACGACAACAGCCTGTTCAAGTGGTTTATCGCCAGTTTTCTCATGGGCAAGCGCATTCAAGCGCCCATCGCGGCCCAGGCTTATCGGGTGATTGTCGAGGAGGAGGGCTGCGATACGGCGCGCAAGCTGCAGCATTGCACCTCGGCTCAATTGGTCGCTATGCTCGGGCGTGCACATTACGTGCGTTACGACGAGTCCACGGCGCAACGCCTGCTCGACCTGAGTGCCAGGTTGAATGCGCAATACGCGGGCAACATCACGCAGATGCGTGACGCCAGTGAAGACCGCCAGTCATTTGAAAAACGCCTTGCCGAATTCGATGGTGTGGGCCCCAAGACCATTGAGATTTTCATGCGCGATGCAGCCGCGGTGCTGTTTTGATTGCGCCGCTGTCAGTGGGCTGCGCCGGTTGGAGCTTGCCTCGGCAATCTGCGTCAGCCTTTGAAGGCGAAGGTACGCATTTGCAACGTTATGCAGCGCGCTTGAATGCGGTGGAAATCAACAGTTCATTTTACCGTCCACACCTGCCCAAGACCTATGAGCGCTGGGCCCAGTCGGTGCCATCGACGTTTCGTTTTTCAGTCAAGCTGCCCAGGCACATTACCCATGAACTGCGCTTGCAGCACTGCGAAACAGCGCTGGATGAGTTCATTGGGCAATGCCTGCACTTGGGTGAAAAACTGGGCTGCCTATTGGTGCAGTTGCCTCCCTCACTGAGCTATGAACCGGTGGTGGCCGCAATGTTTTTCGCCACACTGCGCCAGCGTTTTTCCGGCGCTGTCGTGCTTGAACCGCGTCACGCCAGTTGGCTCAAGGCCGAGGCATTGTTGGAGCGTTTCCAGGTAGCGCGGGTGGCTGCTGACCCTCCTGTGATCGAACACGGAGTGAGCCCGAGTGGATGGCAAGGCGTGCGCTATTGGCGCCTGCATGGTTCGCCGCACCTCTATCACAGCGCCTATGGCCCGGAGCGCGTGCAGGCGTTTGCGCGACGGCTCGACCCATCTGTTGCACATGGCATTCCCACATGGTGCATTTTTGATAACACCGCCAGCGGGCATGCGGTGGCCGATGCGCTGTGCCTACTCGACCTCTACCCGCAACACTTCCAAGCCTAACTGCTCGTAGGCCTCCACACTTGGCACATGCCATTCGGTGATCAGTGTGTGGATGCGGTTGCACGGCGCCACCACAAAGGGTTCCACGGCGCCGAGTTTGTCTGCCATGGTCACTGCTACCACGTGGGAAGCACTGTCGAGCAGGGCTTGCTTGACCGCCACTTCATCGAAATGCAGCGAGCTGATGCCGATCTGCGGGTGCAGCGCGCACACGCCGGTAAACAGCAGGTCTGCCTTGACGCTTTCAATCAGCCGAACGGTTTCATGCCCACTGGTGGACAGGGTCGCCGGGTTGAGCTGGCCGCCCGCCACAATCACTTTTACGTTGGGATGATCCGCCAGTGCGATGGCAATCATCGGTGACGGCGTGACCACGGTCAGGCGGATGTTGCGTGGCAAGGACTGGGCGATTTTCAGGGTGGTCGAGCCGGAATCGAACAGCACGATCTGCCCGTCTTCCACACGGTCTGCGGCCAATTGCGCGAGCTGGCGCTTGGCGTCGTTGGTCTCGCCGACGCGGGTGAAAAAATCCTTGCCGGTGTCTTTGGGCCGGGGCAGGGCGCCGCCGTGGACACGTTGCAAAAGACCGGCTGCCGCAAGCTCGCCGAGGTCACGGCGGATGGTGTCCTGGGACACGGCAAAATGCTCCACCAGTTCGGCGGCGGTGACTTTGCCGTCGCGCTCCAGCAGCAACAGGATCTTCTGTTTGCGCAACGAAGGCAGGTCGATTGCTTGATGGGTGTTTTGCATGTTTGTGCGTCTTTTTGCGGGTTTGTGCGAGATTAGCCCTCGGGTGATGTAAACGCAATGGCTGGTTGTATCGCAGATCTACGCTTACTCTCTGTGTTCAGTTCAGGGAGAGGTGACCCCGATGTCGTTGATCACAACCATCGAAGACTTACGCAAGCTCGCGCAAAAACGTGTCCCAAGGATGTTTTACGACTACGCCGATTCCGGCTCCTGGACTGAAAGCACATACCGGGCTAATGAAAGCGATTTTGCCCAGATCAAATTCCGCCAGCGGGTGGCGCGCAACATCGATTCGCGCTCGATCCGCGCCACCATGATCGGCCAGGACATGGCCATGCCGGTGGCTCTGGCGCCGACCGGGTTGGCCGGCATGCAGCATGCCGACGGCGAGATCCTCACCGCCCGCGCCGCTGCCGCTTTTGGCCTGCGCTACACCTTGTCGACGATGAGTATCTGTTCACTGGAAGACATTGCCGAACACGTCGGCCAACCATTCTGGTTCCAGTTGTACGTGATGCGCGACCGCGCGTTTATCGAGCAATTGATCGAGCGCGCCAAGGCCGCAGGCGTGGACGCATTGGTGCTGACCCTGGACCTGCAGATCCTCGGGCAGCGTCACAAGGACTTGATCAATGGCTTGTCGGCGCCGCCCAAACTGACCTTGCCGAACATCCTCAACATGGCCACCAAACCGCGCTGGGTGATGGGCATGCTCGGCACTAAGCGCCGTGGTTTCGGCAATATCGTCGGGCATGTGAAAGGCGTGGCCGACATGAGTTCGTTGTCATCCTGGACCGCCCAGCAATTCGACCCGCGCCTGAGCTGGGACGATGTGGAGTGGATCAAGCAATGCTGGGGCGGCAAACTGATCATCAAGGGCATCCTCGATGTGGAAGATGCGCGGCTGGCGGCCGATTCCGGCGCCGATGCATTGGTGGTGAGCAACCACGGCGGCCGCCAGTTGGACGGCGCGCCGTCGAGCATCAGCCAGTTGCCGGCAATCGTCGAGGCCGTGGGCAAACGGATTGAAGTGTGGCTCGACGGTGGCATTCGCTCCGGGCAAGACGTGCTCAAGGCCATGGCACTGGGCGCAAAAGGCACCCTGATCGGGCGGCCGCATTTGTACGGTTTGGGTGCGATGGGCGAGGCGGGTGTGACCAAGGCGCTGGACATCATCGCCCGTGAGTTGGACGTGTCGATGGCGTTGTGCGGCTATAACGATATACGCGATGTGAACCGCGAAATTTTGCTGCCGGGTACATTTCCCGAAAGCATTTATTGAGCAAAAAAATCGTAAAAAAATAAAAAGAGTTGTCCACGAAAACCGTGGGTATCTCTGTGGATAACTTTACGAAGGCCCGGCAGGGTTGGCGATTTAACCCGCGGTTAATATTTGATCAACTGCCGGCGCGGGCCAGTATGGGCAGGGTTTGCGCTTGACAGCCAAGCGCAGACCGGGTGCCGAAAAGTGCTTTCAGGAGTCGCCGTTGCGACCTGTGGAGTGTGTCACCACCTGTGCTGGCACCTTCGTGCGCATCAGATTGTCCAGCGCCTGGCCATAGCTACGGCCTGCCAGGCTCATGCTGTTGTTGTGGCTGGCACCGGGCACCAGCAACAACCGCTTGGGGTCCTGGGCGGCATCAAACAATTGCTGGCTGAAACGCGGCGGTACATAGCGGTCGTCGAGACCGTGCACCACCAGCAGCGGCATGTGTACCTCGGCGATCTTGTCGATCGAATCGAACTTCTGCGACAGCAACCAGCGCACCGGCAACGAGGTGTTGGCGACTGCAGTGGCGACATCGGCCAGGGAGGTGAACGTGGACTCGATCACCAGCCCGCGCACCGGCACCGGGTTTTGTTTGCTCAACTCTGCAGCGAGGTCGATGGCCACGGCGCCGCCCAGTGAATGGCCGTAGAGCAGGCGCTTGCTTGGGTCGGGTTGCAGCACCTGGAAGCGTTCCCAGGCAATGCGTGCGTCTTCGTACACGCTGGTTTCCGAAGGCAGGTCGCCCTGGCTCTGGCCGAAACCGCGATAGTCGATGGCCAGCACCGAATAGCCCAGCGCGTGCAACTGCTCAATGCGAAACAGCTGCCCGGTGAGGTTCCAGCGCACGCCGTGCAGGTAGAGGATCGCCGGGGCGTCCTTCTTGTCTGCCGGCCACCACCAGCCGTGAATATTCTGCCCCGACTTGAAACTGGCGGGCTTGAGGTCGAACTCCTGCACCGCTTTCGGCAAGCCGGTATACCAACCCGCCGTGCCCGGCTCGATGCGAAACACCAGCTCGCGCTCCTTGTGTTGCAACACCGCGCAACCCACCGGCAGGCCGACGATCAACAGCGCCATGCACAATAGGGGAAACCAGCGCAGGCTCAGGCGGGACATAAAACGAGATGACATGAAGGTTCCAGGACAAAGGCGAAGCACGGGTTTTACCAGATGGCTCGGTGAGTAAGGAATTAATTCGACCACCGTCAGGGGCGATAGCTTGCAAAGTGTTACAGCATTGAACAAACCCGTCACGGGTTGTTAGGGTGGGCAGCTGAACAGGAGAGCACGTCTATGGATTTCACAGGAAAAACCGCGATTGTCACCGGTGGCGCACGCGGGTTGGGGCTCAGTTATGCACGAGCGCTGGCCATGGGCGGCGCCCGGGTGGTGATCAGTGACATCGGGGCCGATCAGGTGGGGGCAGGTGCCGACCCATCGGTGGTACAGGTCGCCGCCCAGGCGTTGCAGGCTGAAGGCCTGGCGGTGATCGGCGTAGCGGGCGACTTATCCCAGCAAGAGGGTTGCCGGCAACTGATCGCGCACACGATCGAGGCCTTCGGGCAGCTCGATATCCTGATCCACAACGCTGGCTGGGTGGGCTACCAGACCATCGAAGACCTCGACCCCGCGTTCCTGCAACGGGCCATGGATATCAACCTCTACGCGCCACTCTGGTTGTGCAAGCACGCCTGGCCGCACCTGCTGCGCTCCGGCTCACCGCGCATCATTCTCACCACCTCCGACCGCGCCATGTATGCGCAGTACGAGCAGACGGGGCTGGCGGCCTACAGTGCCGGCAAGATGGCGCAACTGGGCATCATGAATGCGCTGAGCCATGAGGGCGCGCCGGCCGGTATTCGCGTCAACGCGATCTCGCCGGTGGCCAAGACCCGCATGTGGGGCGTGACTGAAGAGCCGGACGAACTCAAGCCGGACTGGGTGACACCGGGCGTGGTATTCCTGGCCAGTGCGCAGTGCGACGACACGGGCTATATCTTGCGCGCCAGCAATGGCCAATTCACCGCGACGCGGTTCACGGAAAACCCCGGAGTGGATTACCCGCGTGACCTGGCGCGGGTAAAAGCGCACAGCGCCGAGGAAGTCGCCGCCGCCTGGTCGCGCATCAAGCAGGCACCTGCTCAGACGGTTGCTGGCACCTGAACTCGATTGCGCCCCCGCGCTTTGGACGCGCACCACTATCCGTAGCGTCGGGATGTGCAGCATCATTTCCTTGAGCCTGGAGAGACCTTCGTGGAGCGCGATTGTAGCCGCAAGTGATCCGCTTGACGCTGGCCTTGGCGCAACCACATGCTCCACCTTCCACGCGCTAAGGACCGACCATGGACAACAGCCCCGTTCGCATCAACGCCGAAGAAACCCTCTCGGACAACTGGTACATCCTCAAGAAATACAGCTTCGACCTGCGCCGCCAGGACGGCACCTGGCAGGCCCAGACCCGCGAGGTCTACGACCGGGGCAATGGCGCGACCATCCTGTTGTACAACCGTGCGCAACGCACCGTGCTGCTGATCCGTCAGTTCCGCATGCCCACCTTCGTCAACGACTACCACGGCTACCTGATCGAAGCGGCAGCCGGTTTGCTCGACAACGCCAGCCCCGAAGAACGCATCCGCCTGGAGGCCGAAGAAGAGACCGGCTACCGCGTCCATCATGTGGAAAAAATCTACTCCGCCTTCATGAGCCCGGGCTCGGTCACCGAGCGCATTCACTTTTTCATCGGTGAGTACCAGCCGGGCGACCAGGTCGGCAGTGGCGGCGGCATCGAGGAGGAGGGCGAGGACATCGAAGTGCTGGAGCTGGGCTTCGAGCAGGCCCTGGTCATGGTGCAGAGCGGTGAGATTGTCGACGGCAAGACCCTCATGCTGTTGCAGTACCTGGAGCTGCGCATGTTGAAAGAAGGCTGGTGATTGTCGATGCGTGTATGGGCGTTGCTGTGGGTGTTGATCGCGGGCAGTAGCAGCGCTGCCGAGGGTTTCTACACCTGGGACGGCCCGGTGCCGACGGTGCCAGGCAAGCTGCTGCGCAGCGAGGCCTTGACGTCGCAACAAAGCCTGGCGTCGGCCGCGCAGAACCTGCGCATTCTTTATTCCTCCACCGACGGGCTCGACAACCGCACGCCCATCGCGGTGTCCGGTGCGCTGTTCGTGCCCAAGGGCACACCGCCTGCCGGTGGTTGGCCGCTGATGGCCTGGGCCCACGGCACGGTGGGCAGCGCTGACCGGTGCGCGCCGTCACTGAACGCGCGCAGCCCGCGGGATACGCGCTACCTCAACTACTGGCTCGACCAGGGTTATGCGATTGTCGCCACTGACTACCAGGGGTTGGGCACGCCGGGTTTGCACCCTTACGGGCTGACTCGCCCGTTGGCTTATGGCGTGCTCGACAGCATCCGTGCGGTGGGTGGGGGGGATTTCAAACTGTCTCGGCGGGTGGTGGTGTTTGGCCAATCCCAGGGCGGCCGTGCGGCGTTTGCCACGGCGGTGTCGGCCAAGGCCTATGCGCCGGAGGTGGAGCTTGTCGGCGTGGTGGCGACGGGCACGCCTTATGCCTCGACCCACACCCACGGCAAAAGCCCTGAGCTTGAAGAGGCGCGTCGTTCGGTGGTGCCGACGTTTGCCTACAATCTGTTGCGGCTGAGTACGGCGGCGTTGCTTGATCCTTCCTTTGTGCCCACCGATTACTTGGCTGATAAGGCTTTACCGGCGTTCAAGGCCAGCCAGGAGGATTGCTTGCATGCCATTGAGCAGCGGGTGGTGGCGGATGGGTTGACGTTCAATAACAGTTTCAAGCGTTCGCCCAAGGTGGCGCTGGAGCGGGTTTATCGTGAGTCGGCGTATCCCACGTTGAAAACCGATGTTCCGGTGTTTTTGGGGACGGGGGGTAAGGACCGTGATGTGTTTGTGCCGGGGCAGAAGGCGTTGGTGAGGGAGGCTTGCGGGGTGGGGGATCGGGTGGAGTGGCATTTTTATCCGGAGCTGGATCATTCGGGGACAGTGAATGGGTCGTTGGGGGATTCGACGGGGTTTGTTCGGCGGGCGTTTGGGGGGGAGGGGATTGGGGGGAATTGTGGGGGGTGAGTACATATCCGTTGCTGCGGTAACGGCTGGTATGGGTTCCGCTCTTACAGCGGCT
>NZ_JACAOY010000006.1:332738-332963 GCF_013385985.1 Pseudomonas sp. B6002
GCCTGGTAGCCGACCGGTATCTGACTGTCGGCCCGGGTCAACTGTGGGAGCTGGCTTGCCTGCGATGCAGACACCTCGGTGAATCAGGTACACCGCGTTGATGCCATCGCAGGCAAGCCAGCTCCCACAGGATGTCGCGTTTGCCGGGATTTTAGCGTCATCGTTGGCGACCATCGCCGGCAAGCCGGCTCCTACAGTGGACTGCGTTTGCCTTTGCTTTTGCTC
>NZ_JACAOY010000006.1:333120-478580 GCF_013385985.1 Pseudomonas sp. B6002
CCGCCGTAAGGGCGGAACCAATTTCAGCCGTTACCGCAGCAACGGATATGTACTCAATCCCCACGATCCCAAAAAACCCACCCCGACTGATGGCTATTGTCAGAAATTTCCCACAGGAGTACAAATGTACTCCATGACAACCCTAACCCCCCGCCGCACCGCCATCCTGACCTTCATCCGCGACCGCATCGCGCAACAAGGCCAACCCCCCAGCCTCGCCGAGATCGCCGAGGCGTTCGGCTTCGCCTCCCGCAGCGTCGCACGCAAACACGTGGTGGCCCTGACCGAAGCCGGCTTCATCGAGGTCAACCCCAACCAGGCCCGTGGCATCCGCCTGCTCAACCAACCCACACGCCCCGAATGGCTGGACATCCCCGTCCTCGGCCGCGTCGCCGCCGGCCTGCCCATCGGCGCCGACGCCGAAGTACACAACCGCCTGCAACTGGACCCCGCCACCTTCGCGAAAACCCCCGACTACCTGCTGCGCGTCCAGGGCGATTCGATGATCGAAGACGGCATCCTCGACGGTGATCTCGTAGGCGTCCGCCGCAGCGCCGAAGCCTTGAACGGGCAGATCGTGGTCGCACGCCTGGATGGCGAAGTCACCATCAAGCGTTTCGAACGCCACGGCGAGCATGTGCGCTTGCTGCCCCGCAACCCTGCGTACCAACCCATCGTGGTCGGGCCTGATCAGGACCTGGCCATCGAAGGGGTGTTCTGCGGCCTGGTGAGGCAAGGCTGATGGGCGCCGTGGTTGCCCTGGACTCGCTGTTCAATGGCGGGCGAGTCTGGAAGGGCCGGCCCGCCGCGCCTCCCGCCAGCGTGCACCCCACAGGGCTGGCGGCGCTGGATGCGGTGCTGCCCACGGGCGGCTGGCCGGAGTCGGCGTTGAGTGAAATCCTCATGGCGAAGGAGGGCGTGGGCGAATTGCAACTGGTGTTGCCGACCCTGGCGCGTTTATCTGCGGCAGGCGAGCGCATCGTACTGGTGGCGCCGCCCTATACGCCGTATCCCCACGCCTGGCAGAACGCCGGGGTGGACCTGCGCCAACTCTCGGTGATCCAGGCCGAGGAGCGCGATGCCCTGTGGGCCGTTGAACAGTGCCTGCGTTCCGGCAGTTGCGGCGCGGTGTTGTGCTGGCCGCGCAAGGCCGATGACCGGGCGTTGCGGCGCTTGCAGGTGGCGGCGGAAACCGGGCAGACCCTGGCATTTGCCTGGCGCGCCTTGAGCGAGGCGGTCAATGCGTCGCCTGCTGCGTTGCGTCTGGCGGTGGAGGCCAGGCCCGCGCAGGTGCGGGTGCTCAAGTGCCGGGGCGGCCTGGCCCACCCGGCGCCGATCGCGCTGGCGGGGCACTGAGGTTGCCATGCGCTGGGTGTGTATTGTCTTCCCGCAATTGGCGCTGGACGGGGTGCAGCGTGTGCACCCCGAGCCGGACCAGCCCCTGGCCCTGCTGGCCGGTACGCCGCAGCGGCGGGTGCTGCAAACCGTCAATGACGCTGCCCGCGCCCTGGGTTTGCGCCCCGGCCAATCCCTGACGGCCGCCCATGCACTGGCCAAGACCTTTGCCTGCGCCGAATACGACCCCGCCGAAATCGAGCGCTGGCAGCAGTTTTTGGCGGCGTGGGCCTATCGGTTCAGTTCCCAGGTCAGCGTGTACTACCCACGGGCGCTGCTGTTCGAGATCGAATCGAGCCTGGGCCTGTTCGGGCCCTGGCCGGCGTTTGAAGCGCGGTTGCGCAAGGAGTTGAGCGAGCTGGGGTTTCGCCATCGCATCGTGGCCGCGCCCAACCCGGCAGCGGCCCGGGTGTTGGCGAATCTCTATGATGGCCTGGCAGTTCAGGACGATGCCTTGATGCAAGCCCTGGCGCCGCTGCCCATCGACCGTGCCGGCCTTGACTCACAGGCCGCCACCGCGTTGTCACGCATGGGCCTGCGCACCCTGGCCCAGGTGCAGGCGTTGCCCCGGCACACCCTGGCGCGGCGGTTCGACGCGGGCTTGCTCAAGCACCTCGACGCCCTGGCCGGGCAGCGGCCGTTGGCGCTGGCGTTCTACCAGCCGCCGGACCGTTTTGATGTGCGCATCGAGCTGAATTTCGACGTGCAATCCCACCAGGCCCTGCTGTTTCCGTTGCGTCGTTTGACCGCTGACCTGTCGGCCTTCCTGTGTGGCCGCGACAGTGGCGTGCAGCGTTTTGACCTGCACCTGGAACATGCCCAGGCGCCCGACAGCGTGATCAAGGTGGGCCTGCTCAGCGCCGAGCGCGAACCGGCGATGCTGTTCGAACTGGCCCGGGGCCGCCTGGAGCAGGTGCACGTCACCTCGCCGGTGCGCGGCTTTCGCCTGGTGGCCCAGGACCTGCCGGTCTTCGTCCCGCAACGCCAGGACCTGTTCGACGACCGCCCGCAACAGACCTTGCCCTGGGAGCAATTGCGCGAACGCCTGCGCGCACGCCTGGGGGATGAGGCGGTGCAGGGCCTGCGCTTTCACGCCGACCACCGCCCCGAGTGCGCCTGGCAAGCGGCGACCGACCCCCGCGCCTGCCAAGGCCTGAACAAGGTGCAACGCCCTGGCTGGTTGTTGAACGAACCTACGCTGCTGGCCGAGCACGGGGTGCAGATCCTCATGGGCCCGGAGCGCATTGAATCCGGCTGGTGGGATGGCGCCGACATCCGCCGCGACTACTACCTGATCCAGACCCGCGCCGGCCAGCAAGGCTGGGCCTTCCGCACCGTAGGCCAAAACGACGGGCTGTGGCTGCAAGGCTGGTTTGCATGAAACCCCCACACACCCTCGCAATCACCGTTGAAACCCTACCTTGTAGGAGCCGGCTTGCCGGCGAAAAACCCCAGCCCGCCGCGCTCATCCAGGCACCCCGCGTTATCGTTGGCGACCATCGCCGGCAAGCCAGCTCCTACAAGAGCCGGCTTGCCGGCGAAAACCCCGAGCCCGCCGTGCTCATCCAGGCACACCGCCCATGAATTACGCCGAACTGCATTGCCTGTCCAACTTCAGCTTCCAACGCGGCGCCTCCAGTGCGCTGGAGCTGTTCGAGCGCGCCAAGCGCCAGGGCTACAGCGCGCTGGCGATCACCGATGAGTGCACGCTGTCGGGCATCGTCCGGGCCTGGCAGGCGGCGAAAGCGGTGGAGCTACCGTTGATCATCGGCAGTGAAGTGCGCATCGAGAACGGCCCGAAACTGGTGCTGCTGGTGCAAGACCTGACCGGCTACCAGCACCTGTGCCGCTTGATCACCCTGGCCCGGCGCCGCGCCGAGAAGGGCAGTTACCGCCTGCTGTTTGAGGACTTCGAACAACCGTTGCCCGGCCTGCTGGCGCTGTGGGTGGCCGAAGACAGCGACACCCAGGCCTCGATCCAGTGGCTGCGCCGCACCTTCACCGAGCGCCTGTGGCTGGCGGTGCACCTGCACTGTGGCCAGGACGATGCACGGCATCTGGAGCAACGCCTGCAATTGGCGGCCAGCCTGCACATTCCCGCGGTGGCCTGTGGCGATGTGCACATGCATGCGCGCGGTCGCCGGGCCCTGCAAGACACCATGACCGCCATCCGTCATCACGTGCCGGTGGCCGAAGCGGGCACGCGCCTGCACCCCAACGGCGAGCGGCATTTGCGCAGCCTCGACGCCCTGGCCGCGCTGTACCCGCAAGGCCTGCTCGACGAAACCCAGGCCATCGCCCGCCGTTGCAGCTTCGACTTGAGCCAGTTGCGCTACCACTACCCACGTGAACTGGTGCCTGCCGGCCATGACGCCAAGTCCTGGCTGCGCGTCGTGACCGAAGAGGGCATCGCCGCACGCTGGCCCAACGGTGTCGAGGCCAAGACCCTGAAGCAGATCAACGACGAACTGGAGCTGATCAGCGAGCTGGGTTACGAGAGTTACTTCCTCACCGTTCACGACATCGTGCAGTTCGCCCGCAGCCGCTCGATCCTGTGCCAGGGCCGGGGCTCGGCGGCCAACTCGGCGGTGTGTTTTGCCCTGGGCATCACCGAGATCCACCCCGGCCTGACGAGCATGCTGTTCGAGCGCTTCCTGTCTCGGGAGCGCAACGAACCCCCGGATATCGATGTCGACTTCGAGCATGACCGCCGTGAAGAAGTGCTGCAGTACGTGTTTCAGCGCTACGGCCGCACCCGCGCAGCGCTGACCGCCGTGGTCAGTTGCTACCACGCGGCCGGCGCGGTGCGGGATGTGGCCAAGGCCCTGGGTTTGCCGCCCGACCAGATCAACGCGCTGGCCGACTGCTGCGGGCGCTGGAGCGACGATGCGCCGCCGCTGGCGCGCTTGCGTGAAGGCGGCTTCGATCCCGAGAGCCCGATCCTGCGCCGCGTGCTCACGCTCACCCAACAACTGATCGGTTTTCCCCGGCACCTGTCCCAGCACCCAGGCGGCTTCGTGATTTCCGAATACCCCCTGGACACCCTGGTGCCAGTGGAAAACGCCGCCATGGCTGAGCGCACCATCATCCAGTGGGACAAGGATGACCTCGACGCCGTCGGCCTGCTCAAGGTGGATATCCTCGCCCTGGGCATGCTCAGCGCGATCCGCCGTTGCTTCGACCTGCTGCGCCGCCACCGCAACCGTGACCTGGCCCTGGCGACGATCCCCAAGGAAGACCCTGCCACCTACGCCATGATCAGCAAGGCCGACACCATCGGCGTGTTCCAGATCGAGTCGCGGGCGCAGATGTCGATGTTGCCCCGACTCAAGCCGCAAACCTTCTATGACCTGGTGATCGAAGTGGCAATTGTGCGGCCGGGGCCGATCCAGGGCGGCATGGTGCACCCGTACCTGCGCAGGCGGAACAAGGAAGAGCCGGAGACCTATCCATCGCCTCAACTGGAGGCCGTGCTTAAACGCACACTGGGCATTCCGCTGTTCCAGGAGCAGGTGATGCAGATCGCCATGGTCGCCGCCGATTATGGCCCCGGTGAAGCCGACCAGTTGCGCCGCTCCATGGCCGCCTGGAAACGCCACGGCGGCCTGGAGCCGCATCAGGAACGCCTGCGCACCGGCATGCTGAAAAACGGCTACAGCGAGGCATTTGCTGCGCAGATCTTCGAGCAGATCAAGGGTTTTGGTAGCTATGGTTTTCCCGAGTCCCACGCGGCCAGTTTTGCCTTGCTGACCTACGCCAGTTGCTGGCTCAAATGTCATGAACCCGCCGCGTTCGCCTGTGCGCTGATCAACAGCTGGCCCATGGGCTTCTACAGCCCGGACCAGATCCTGCAGGACGCGCGGCGCCATCGTTTACAGATCCGCCCGGTGGACGTGCAGGCCAGCGACTGGGATTGCAGCCTGGAGCCCATCGAGGGTGAGCAGCCGGCGATTCGCATGGGGCTGCGCATGATCGCGGGGTTTCGTGAAGAGGATGGGCGCCGTATCGAAGCGGCCCGCCAGCACCGGGCTTTCAGCGATATTGCCGACCTGGACGCCCGTGCCGGGCTGGATGCGCGCACCCAGGCACTGCTGGCCGATTCGGGCGCCTTGCGTGCCTTGGCCGGCAACCGCCACAAGGCGCGCTGGGAAGTGGCCGGGGTGCAAAAACAGCTGGGGCTGTTCGCCGGGGTGCCCAGCCCCGATGAAGCGGTGGTCGAGCTGCCGGCGCCCACGGTGGGCGAAGACCTGCAGGCCGACTACGCCACCGTCGGCACCACCCTTGGCCCACACCCGCTGGCCTTGCTGCGTGCCGAGTTGCGCAAGCGGCGCTGCCGCAGCTCCCACGAGTTGCTCGCGGTGGAGCATGGGCGCAACGTGAGCGTGGCGGGGCTGGTGACCGGCCGTCAGCGCCCGGGCACCGCCAGCGGTGTGACGTTTGTCACCCTGGAAGACGAGTTCGGCAACCTCAATGTGGTGGTCTGGCGCGACCTGGCCGAGCGTCAGCGCCAGGCGTTGGTGGGCTCGCGGCTGCTGAAGGTGGACGGGCGCTGGGAGGCGGTGGGTGAAGTGCGGCACCTGATCGCCGGGCGCCTCACCGACTTGTCGCCCCTGCTGGAAGGCATTCATGTGCGCAGTCGGGATTTTCACTGAGGCCAGTGGTTTCTGCTGTAATTACCCCCTAACGTATATGCGTTGAAACGATCTACCGCTGGTGTGCTCAAAACCTTGCCGATGTTTTCTTTTCGCACAGAGCCAACCGATGCAATTTTTATCCAACCCCCACGGCTGTGAAGGCTGGGCCGGTGAAATGGCCCAGCGGATCCGCGCGTTCGATTGGTCGGCCACCGACCTTGGCCCGATCGACAGCTGGTCCACCAGCCTGGCCTGTACCGTACAGATGATGCTGGCGTCACCCGTGCCGATGGTGATGTTGTGGGGGCGGGCGGGGTACATGATCTACAACGACAGCTACTCGACGTTCGCCGGCGGCCGCCACCCCTATTTGCTGGGCACGCCGGTGGAACTGGGCTGGCCGGAAGTGGCCGACTTCAACCGGCATGTGGTCGACACCTGCCTGGCCGGTGGCACCTTGTCGTTCAACAACAAGGACTTGGTGCTGCTGCGCAACGGCAAGCCGGAAGAGGTGTGGCTGGACCTCTACTACAGCCCGGTCGCTGGTAACGACCAGCAGCCAGCCGGGGTGCTGGCGATTGTGGTGGAGACCACCGAGCACGTGCATTCCGAGCGCTTGCGCCAGGAACTCACCCATAACCTGGAGCAACGCGTGGCCGCCGAAGTGCAGGCCCGTTCGGCGGCCGAAGACCAGTTGCGCCAGTCGCAGAAGCTCGAAGCCATTGGCGGCCTCACCGGTGGCGTGGCCCATGACTTCAATAACCTGTTGCAGGTGATCGCCGGCAACCTGCACCTGCTGGCCCGGCACGAACCGGACAACGCCCAGGTGCAACGCCGCGTCAGCGCGGCCATTGCGGCGGTGGAGCGCGGGGCCAAGTTGTCGTCGCAGTTGCTGGCCTTTGCTCGTCGCCAACCGTTGTCGCCGGCGGTGTACAACCCGCAACGCATTTACGCCGGCCTGGGCGAGCTGTTGCAGCGGGCGCTGGGGGAAACCATCCATATCGATGTGCAATTGCCCCAGGATTCCTGGTGCATCAATGTCGACCGCAACCAGTTGGAAAATGCGCTGCTCAACCTGGCGATCAACGCCCGGGACGCCATGAAAGGCGAGGGCGTGATTCGCATCACTGGCGAAAACATCATCCTCAACCCCGCCGATTGCGTGGGCAAAAGCATCAAGCCCGGCGAGTACGTACGCTTGGCGGTCACCGATACCGGTGTGGGGATGTCGCAGACCGTGCTCAAGCGCGCCTTCGAACCCTTCTTCACCACCAAGCGCGAGGGCCAGGGCACTGGCCTGGGCCTGAGCATGGTGTTCGGCTTTGTGCGCCAGAGCGGCGGGCATGTGGAGATGTGGAGCGAGGAGGGCAAGGGCTCGGTGGTGCAGATGTATTTCCCCCACAGCCTGGAGCCGGAAAGCCTCGACATGCACAGTGAACTGGCGCTCCACAGCGGCGGCCAGGAGACCGTCCTGGTGGTGGAGGACAATGAAGGCGTGCGCCTGACGGTGGTCGAGTTGCTGGAGCAGTCGGGCTACACCGTGCTCACCGCCGAAGACGGCGACCGCGCCATGCAGGCATTGCTAGGCGGTGTGCGCCCGGACCTGATTTTCACCGACGTGGTCATGCCCGGCCGCGTCAAAAGCACCGACCTGGCCGACTGGGCCCGGGCGCAGCAACCACCGGTGGCGGTGCTGTTCACCTCGGGCCACACCCGTGACATTCTCTCCAGCAATCACCTGCTGAGCCCCGACATTCACCTGCTGAGCAAGCCCTACAGCCCCGAAGCCCTGACGCAACGGGTGCGCAGCGTGCTCACCGCAAGACAAGGTTGCCCATGACGTCACAGCGCAGCATCCCGCCGATAACCGCCCACCCCACCGGTTTTGTCCGCGTACGCGGCGCCCGTGAACACAACTTGCGCAACGTCGATGTGGACATTCCCCGGGATGCCCTGGTGGTGTTCACCGGGGTCTCCGGGTCGGGCAAGTCGTCCCTGGCGTTTTCCACCGTGTATGCCGAGGCACAACGGCGCTACTTCGAGTCGGTAGCACCCTATGCGCGGCGGCTGATCGACCAGGTCGGCGTTCCGGATGTCGACTCCATCGAAGGCCTGCCACCTGCGGTGGCCCTGCAACAACAACGCGGTACACCGAGTGCACGCTCATCGGTGGGCAGCGTCACCACCTTGTCGAGCCTGATCCGCATGCTGTATTCCCGTGCCGGCAGCTACCCGCCGGGGCAGGCGATGCTGTATGCCGAGGACTTTTCGCCGAACCTGCCCCAGGGCGCCTGCCCGCAATGCCACGGCCTGGGCCGGGTGTACGAAGTGACCGAAGCGCTGATGGTGCCCGACCCTTCGCTGACCATTCGCCAGCGCGCCGTGGCGTCCTGGCCGTTGGCATGGCAGGGCCAGAACCTGCGCGACATCCTGGTAACCCTGGGCTATGACGTCGACATCCCGTGGCGCGACCTGCCGAAAAAGCAGCGCGACTGGATCCTGTTCACCGAAGAAACCCCTACGGTGCCGGTGTACGCAGGCTTCACCCCGGCGCAGACCCGCGACGCGTTGAAACGCAAGCTGGAGCCGAGCTACCAGGGCACCTTCAGCGGCGCGCGGCGCTACATCCTGCACACCTTCACCCACACCCAGAGTGCGCTGATGAAAAAGCGCGTGTCGCAGTTCATGCAGGGCAGTGCCTGCCCGTTATGCCAGGGCAAGCGCCTGACCCAGGCGGCGCTGTCGGTGAAGTTTGCCGGGGTGGATATTGGTGAGCTGTCACAATTGTCGTTGACGCAGTTGGCCGAGTTGCTGCGGCCAGTGGCGGCGGGGCAGGACCGCATAAAGCTGTCGGTGGAGAAACGCCTGGCAGCCCAGCGTATCGCCCAGGATCTGTTGGAGCGGGTCAGCACCTTGACCGAGCTGGGGCTGGGCTATTTGTCCCTGGAGCGCAGCACGCCGACCTTGTCGTCCGGCGAGTTGCAGCGCTTGCGCCTGGCCACGCAATTGGGTTCGCAATTGTTTGGCGTGATTTATGTGTTGGACGAGCCGTCGGCGGGCCTGCACCCAGCGGATGGCGAGGCGTTGTTCACCGCGCTGGATCGTTTGAAGGCGGCCGGCAATTCGTTGTTCGTGGTGGAGCATGACCTGGAAACCATGCGCCGCGCCGACTGGCTGATCGACGTCGGCCCGGCCGCCGGCGAGCATGGCGGGCAGGTGCTGTACAGCGGCCCGCCTGCGGGGTTGGCGCACATCGAAGCATCGCAAACCCGCGACTACCTGTTTGCCGAGCGCCAGCCGTCGACACAGTCGCGACGTGAGCCGCGTGGCTGGTTGAAGCTCGAAGGCGTGACCCGTAATAACCTCAAGGGCTTGAACGTCGACTTCCCGTTGGGCTGCTTCACGGCGGTCACCGGTATCTCCGGTTCGGGCAAGTCCAGCCTGGTCAGCCAGGCGCTGCTGGAACTGGTGGGCGCTGGCCTCGGCCGCGTGGTGGAAAGCGACGAAGAACCGAGCCTGGAAGACGACGCCCCACAGGCTAGCGGTGGGCATATCAGCAGCGGCCTGGAGCACATCCGCCGGCTGGTGCAGGTGGACCAGAAGCCCATCGGCCGCACGCCGCGCTCCAACCTGGCGACCTACACCGGGCTGTTCGACAACGTGCGCAAGTTGTTCGCCGCGACACCGGCGGCCAAAAAGCAGCAGTACGACGCAGGGCAGTTCTCGTTCAACGTCGCCAAGGGGCGTTGCCCCCACTGCGAGGGCGAAGGGTTTGTCAGCGTGGAATTACTGTTCATGCCCAGCGTGTATGCGCCGTGCCCTACCTGCCATGGGGCGCGCTACAACCCCGAAACATTGGCGATCAAATGGCAGGGCCTGAGCATCGCCCAGGTGTTGGGCCTCACGGTGGAGCAGGCGGTGGAGGTGTTTGCCGAACAGCCGGGGGTGTTGCGTTCATTGCAGGTGCTGCGAGACATCGGGCTGGGTTACCTGCGCCTGGGGCAGCCGGCCACCGAGCTGTCGGGCGGCGAGGCGCAGCGCATCAAGCTGGCGACCGAGCTGCAACGCAATGCGCGGGGCGCCACCTTGTATGTGCTGGACGAACCGACCACCGGCTTGCACCCACGGGACGTGGACCGCTTGCTCAGCCAGTTGAATCACCTGGTGGACGCGGGGCACACGGTGGTCGTGGTGGAGCATGAAATGCGCGTGGTGGCCCAAAGTGATTGGGTGATCGACATCGGGCCGGGGGCCGGGGATTTGGGCGGCAAAGTGGTGGCGTGCGGCACACCGCAGAAAGTCGCCAAGAGCAAGACCAGCCGCACAGCTCCCTTCCTTGCGCGAGAGCTGACCTAACCGACACTGACGATCAACTGTAGGAGCCGGCTTGCCGGCGATGGCGTCCTCAAGGGCCCCATCGCCGGCAAGCCGGGCTCCTACAAATGTGGGTCAGGGCTGCTGGACCTGTTGCTTGGCTTGTTTCACCACATTTTCGACGGTGAAGCCAAACTTCTCCTGCAACTTGGCCAAGGGCGCCGATGCGCCAAAGCTGTTCATCACCACCTTGGCCCCGGTCTGCCCGACATAACGGTCCCAACCCAAGGGACCGGCCTGTTCCACCACCACCCGCGCCTTGATCGCAGGGGGCAGCACGCTGTCGCGGTAGGCCTGGTCCTGGTCTTCAAACAACTCCCAGCTGGGCATGGACACTACCCGCGCGGCGATGCCTTCGGCTTTCAGCTGCTCATACGCTGCCACGGCAAGGCTCACTTCGCTGCCTGTCGCCATCAGGATGACGGTGGGGTGGTCGTCACTGGCCAACACATAGGCGCCCTTGGCCGCGCCGGACGCCGCCGCGTACTGCGTGCGGTCCAGTGTCGGCAGCGCCTGGCGCGACAGCACCACGCAACTGGGGCGATGGGTTTGCGCCAGGGCCACTTTCCACACTTCCAGGGTTTCATTCGCGTCGCCCGGGCGCAGGGTCAGCAACCCTGGCGTGGCGCGCAACTGCGTGAGGTGTTCGATGGGTTGGTGCGTCGGCCCGTCCTCACCCACGCCAATCGAGTCATGGGTAAATACGAAGACCACCGGCAACTCCATGATTGCCGCCAGGCGAATCGGTGGCTTCATGTAGTCGCTGAACACCAGGAACGTCGAGGTGTAGGGCCGCAGGTACGACAACGCCATGCCGTTGGCAATCGCGCCCATGGCATGTTCGCGAATGCCAAAGTGCAGGTTACGCCCACTGTAGTCGTCGGCACTGAAACGCCCGGCAGCGTCAAAGGTGAGGTTGGTCTTGGTGGACGGTGACAGGTCGGCCGAGCCCCCCAGCAACCAAGGGATGTGTTGTGCGAAAGCATTCAACACCTCGCCACCGGAAGCACGGCTGGCGACGCCTTTGGCGTCTGTGGCGAACGTGGGCTGTCCCGCCTGCCACTGCTCGGGCATTTCCCCGGCGCGCATGCGCTGCAGCTCATCGGCCAGTGTCGGCTCAAGCCTGGCCATGGCTTGGTTCCATTGCGCGTACAGCGGCTCGGCGCGTTCGTGCAGCGCATCACGCAATACCGTGCGCGCGTCGTCGGGCACCAGGAAGCTGGAGTCCTGCGGCCAGCCATAAGCGGCTTTGGTCAGGCGGATTTCTTCCTCACCCAGCGGCTCACCGTGGGCAGAGGCGGTGTTGTGCTTGTGGGGCGAGCCGTAGCCGATCACGCTGTCGACCACGATCAGGGTTGGCGCGCCGGTGTTCGACTGGAAGGTGTGCAGCGCCGTGCTCAGGGCCTGCAAGTCATTGGCATCGGTGACGTGCAGCGTGTGCCAGCCGTAGGCCTGGAAGCGCTTGATCACGTCCTCACTGAACGCCAACTCGGTGTGGCCTTCGATGCTGATGGTGTTGTTGTCGTAGATCCAGCACAGGTTATCCAACTTCAAGTGCCCGGCCATGGAGGCGGCTTCGCTGCTGATGCCTTCCATCATGTCGCCGTCGCCGCACAGGGTGTAGACGTTGTAATCGAACAGCACCTGGCCGTCACGGTTGAAGCGTTCGCCCAGCCAGCGCTCGGCCATCGCCATGCCCACGCTGTTGGCGCAGCCTTGGCCCAGTGGGCCGGTGGTGGTTTCCACGCCGGTGGTCATACGGTATTCAGGGTGGCCCGGGGTCTTGGAGCCCATCTGGCGGAACTGCTTGATGTCGTCCAGGCTCACCGCCGGCAGGCCGGAACGCTTGCCGTGCGCGTCAATCTCCACCACACCCGCCAGGTGCAGCAGCGAATACAGCAGCATCGACGCGTGCCCCACCGACAGTACAAAACGGTCACGGTTGGGCCAGTCGGGATGGTCGGGGTGGTAGCGCAGGAACCGGCTCCACAGCGTATAGCCCACTGGCGCCAGGCCCATGGGCGTGCCCGGGTGGCCGGAATTGGCCTTTTGCACGGCGTCCATCGCCAGGGTGCGGATCGTGTTGATGCATTGGGTGTCGACAGCGGTGGCAGCGTGAGTCATGAAACCGGTCTCCCTCGGGTGGCGATCTACAGTGGAGGGCAGGGCGACGCAAAGGTTTGATCGCGTTGCCGGTGCCGCGACGAACGGAGGGAATTGACCTCGAACATGACAAGACCCACTGCAATGGGCTAGCTTCAAGAGCGTAGGCCATTGATCAACGTGCGGAGGTTTTCCATGCCAGTGAAACACGACCTGTATCAGGACTTGGGGTTGAGCAAGGCAGTCGTTCACGAACGCAGGACGAGCGACAAACGCCTGGACTCACTGCTCACCCAATACGACGCAGCCGATGGGGAGGTGCTCAAGGCAGAGTCGGCCAGCGCCAGCGATGAGGACGTGGAAAAACTGAAGAAAAAACGGCTGTTGATCAAAGACAAGATCGTGGAACAGTTGGGCTGAAGGGATGTCCGCGCCTACACGGCGCGGACATATTTGTTCAGAATTGTCTGAAGGACAGGGCGCTTTTGACTCTCTATGATGCGCCCCGCCCACCTGGCTCTGGGGACTGTTGCGGCGCAAGGATTGCGCTGGTGAGCCAGGTGGGCACCTCTCTTCAAGCCAGCAGCGCCCGCGCGCATTCATCGATCGAGCGCTGCTGCGTTTCGCCATACAGCTTCAATTCATCAATCGTCTGACGGCCCAGCGCCTTTTCGAATTCCACCTGGTTGGAATTGGCCGCGTAGTGACTCTGCGCCGCATCCCCCAGGTTGGACTGGAAGATCCCCGCCGCGCTCACCGGCAAGAAATCCTCGTACACCAACGGTTCCACATCAATGTGGCCGGCCGCAATCAGCGCCTCCAACGTACGCGGCTGGTCGGCGTTGCCACGGGCGGCCACGCCCTGTTCGGTGGCGAAGTAGCGGAAGTACGCCAGGCCCTGTTCACGCATCTGCGCATGGTTGTCGGGGAAGGCCTGGAAGTGTTGCTCCATCAATGCCATATAGCGCGCCGCGTTGCCCTCGTTCGGGAAAGCACCCAGCTCATCACGCGCCGCATTCAGCAACTGGTCGTACAGCGCTCGGCCCTTGGGGGTCAGCGCAACGCCGCGTTGTTCGATCTCGCCGAAGCGTGCGCTGTGGCTGCCTTGGGCGTCGGTGAAGGCGATGGGTTCATCCAGGGCCTTGAAGCTGGTCTGGCGCAGCAGGATCGGGCACTCGCGGCGCGGCGGGCCTTCGATCACCGCCTTGGGGGTGATGCCTTTGCCGGGCATGGCGGCCTGCACCTGGTCGATGTCCAGGGTGCGCGGGGTGAGGTGGTTGATGTGCGGGCCCTTGAAGGCCACGACATCGGCGATCAGGCGGTGCTGGTCGCTCAGTTGTTGGTACTGCGCGCCGGTCACGGTCGCGGTGTGGTGCCAGCGGAAGGTTTCCAGGGCCTGGCGGATGAACTCATCGGCGTCTTCGGCGTTGAGGCCGCCGTGCGTTTCGGCTTTCTCGATCAGGGCCAGGGCGCCAGGGGTGAAGATCGAGCGCTTGGCCAGGGCGGTTTCGGCGAAGCTGCGCAGTTCGAGGTTTTCGATCAGCTCCAGGCGCAGCAACGAGGTGAACACGCGGAACGGGCTGGTTTGCAGCGCACGCTCATGCACCGCGCGAAAGGCCGTGGAATGCACGGGCACACCGGCTGGCGTCAGGTCGTAGTAGCCCACCGGCTGCATGCCCATCACGGCAAACAGGCGGCCGATGGTGGCCAGTTCAAAGGCGGTGCCCAGGCGGATGGCACCGTGGCGTTCCATGTCCAGGCGCTGGATTTCGCCGGTGCGCTGCAGCTGTTGCGCCAGGCCCGGTTCGCGGTCGAGGACGTGGGTATTGGTCTCGGCCACCAGCTCCATCAGGGCGCCGTAAAGTGGAACTTCATCTCGGTACATGTCGGACATGGCCCTGGAGAAGCCTTTGCGGATGTCGTCGGGGCTGACATGTGCGGTGGTCGGCATAGAAAAATTCCTGAACACGGTGGAGTGGGGCATGGCCTATGTCTGGATTTTGTTGGGCTGGGCCTGGCCGTGCAAACGAAGAATCCTCAGGACTTCATGCTGAAAATGAATGAAATGACGCAAATATGACAAAAAACGACAGCTTGAAAATTTCATTTTTCGAGTACTTTCCTAACTAATTCTTCACGAGGAGCGCCCCGGTCCTCATGAAACAATCGTCACGTTTGTAGGGATGAAAGCTGTTCTGCACACACCGCACATAAAAATATGTTTAGGGGCTGTCGTTAATGAAAATTTCTACACTGGCGTTATCCATCACCGCCGCCTTGCTTGCACACCAAGCCAGCGCCGATGATTTCGGGCTCGGTTCGCTGGGCACGGGGAACGGTCACAGCGGCTTTCTGGAAGACAGCCACGCGGCTATCAGCTCGCGAACCATGTACTACAGCGCAGACAACCGCTCGGGGACGGCGAATGATCTGCGTGAAGCGGCCACCTTGCTGCGCTTCGACTACAAATCCGGCTACACCCAGGGCACCCTCGGGGTCGGTTTTGATGTGATGGCCTTCGGTGCCTTGCGTCTGGACGGTGGCGATGGCCACACCGCAGGCCCAGGCCTGGCCGGTAACGGCAACAGCTTTTTCCCAACCAAGAACAACGGCACTGAACCGGCCGACAGTTTCGGTCGCGCTGCGGGTAACGTGAAGTTCCGCATCTCCCAGACCGAATTGCACGTGGGTGGCGGTTTGGCCCCGGTGTTGCCGATCCTGGTGTCCAACGACAGCCGTGTGGCGCCGCAGACCTTTGACGGCGGCATCCTGACGTCCAGCGACATTCCCAACGTGACCTTCACCGGCGGTGAGCTGAACCATGCCCAAGGGCGTGCTTCCAGCAACTCTACTGGCCTGAGCGTTGCCGGCGCGACCCGTGACAGCAACAGCTTCAAGTTTGGCGGCCTGGACTACAAACCGTTCGGTTCTTCCGACAATGCCATCGCTAAAAACCTGACGTTGCAGTACTACTACGCCGACCTGGAAGACTTCTACAAACAGAACTACTTCGGCTTGGTACACGTGCTGCCCCTGGGCAACGACCAGTCGTTCAAGACCGACCTGCGCTACTTCGACAGCACCAGCGACGGCAAGAACGGCTCGGCCGGCTACGCGTTCAACAACAACGGCGGCTATGCCAAGCACGCCGGCGAAGTGGACAACAAAACCTACAGCGCCGCGTTCACCTATCAGCTGGGTGGCAGCAGCCTGATGCTCGGCCACATCGGCGTGAGTGATGACGGCGGCTTCGTCTGGGTCAACCAGGGCAGCATCGCGGACCCGAATGCCCAAGGCGCAGGCGGCAGCGACTTCTACCTGTTCACCGACGCCGTGGTCGGCCAGTTCTCCCGTGCGGGCGAGCAGGTCAATTTCGGCCAGTACTCGTATGACTTCAAAGCCTACGTGCCTGGCCTGAAAGCCTCCATCGCTTACCTGGACGGTACTGATATCAAGTCCAAGGTAGCCGGCGGTGCTGACCAGAAAGAAAACGAAACCGACTTCCGTCTGGACTACGTTGTGCAGGAAGGCCCGCTGAAAGGCTTTGGCACCACCTTCCGTACCGGTACTTACCACGGTCACAACACCGGCACGGCCGATCAGGACCAAACGCGCCTGATCTTCAACTACACCTACGCGATCTTCTAAGAACGCGCGAGGAAACTGCGCAATTACGCAGCGCTAAAAAACTGCAGGCCGCCTAATCAGCGGCCTCAGTCTTTTCTGGGCCAGGGTTGAGTCTTCATGTGCATCGGGGCGCGAATGGGTTCTACACTGCCCGTCACCGCGCCAGTGATGGAGGACCCGATGACGGCCACGCCCGTAACAGACATCCTTGCAACGATTGAAGGCCAACGCCTGGCCAACCCGGACGCCGAACGCTGGCGCGAGTGGGGCCCTTACTTGAGTGAACGCCAATGGGGCACCGTGCGCGAGGACTACAGCGCCGACGGTGATGCCTGGGCGTATTTCCCACACGAACATGCCCGCAGCCGCGCCTACCGCTGGGGCGAGGACGGCCTGGCCGGTTTCAGTGACAAGGCACAACGCTGGTGCCTGGGTCTGGCGCTGTGGAACGAGCGCGACAGCATCCTCAAGGAGCGCCTGTTCGGCTTGAACAACGCCGAGGGCAACCACGGTGAAGACGTCAAGGAGCTGTACTTTTTCGTCGACGGCGTACCGAGCCATGCCTACCAGCGCATGCTCTACAAGTACCCCCATGCAGCCTTTCCCTATGCCGACCTGATCTCCGAAAACGCCCGGCGTGGCTTGGGCGATGCCGAGTACGAGGTGCTCGACACCGGGGTGTTCGAAGACAACCGCTACTGCGATGTCAGCGTCGAATACGCCAAGCACACGCCCGACGATATCTTCATGCGCGTCACCGTGCACAATCGCGCGGACCAGCCGACCCGCCTGCAGGTACTGCCCCAGCTGTGGGCGCGCAATGACTGGAGCTGGACGGTTGATGCGCCCAAGCCACAGCTGACCCTGGCCGGTTCTCACGTGCTGGCCCGTCATCATGAACTGCCCGACCGCCACCTCAGCGCCTGGGGCCAGGACGGCGTGGAATGGCTGTTCTGTGAAAACGAAACCAACTACCCGAAGCTCGACGCCCAACCGGCGCCGGGGCCGTTCAAGGACGGTATCAACGATTACGTGGTCGACGGCGTTCAGTCGGCGATTCGTCGCGATGCCGGCACCAAGGTGGCGGCACGGTTCATCCTTGAGCTGGAAGGCCAGCAGAGCAAAACCCTTTACCTGCGTTTTGCACCCACCGATGCGCCTGAGGTCAATGCGCGCAAGCTGTTTGAACAACGCCGCGAGGAGGCCGATGACTTCTACGCGGCCCTGCAACACAACATTCCCGACGCAGATGCACGCAATGTGCAACGCCAGGCCCTGGCCGGTTTGCTGTGGTCCAAGCAGCTCTATTATTTCGACGTCAACCAATGGCTCGACGGCGACCCGGCCCAGCCTGCGCCACCGCCTGAGCGCCTGCATATCCGCAATACGCATTGGCGGCACCTGTCGAATTTCGACATCCTGTCGATGCCCGACACTTGGGAATACCCGTGGTACGCCTCCTGGGACCAAGGCTTCCAGGCCGTGGCCATTGCCCTGATCGACCCGGGCTACGCCAAGCAACAGTTGCTGCTGTTGGTGAAGGACCGCTTCATGCACCCCAATGGCCAGTTGCCGGCGTATGAGTGGCGGTTCGACGACGCCAACCCTCCGGTGCATGCGTGGGCCAGTTGGCGTGTGTACCAGCAGGACAAGGCGCTGACGGGCGTAGGCGACATGGACTTCCTGGAACGGATCTTCCACAAGCTGCTGCTGAATTTTTCCTGGTGGGTCAACCGCAAGGACGCCGAAGGCCGCAACCTGTTCCAGGGCGGGTTCCTGGGGCTGGACAACATCGCCTTGTTCGACCGTTCGGCCACGTTGCCACCCGGCTATCAGCTGGATCAGGCCGACGGCACCGCATGGGTCGCCGCGTATGCGCTGGACCTGATGCGCATCGGCCTGGAGCTGGCCAAGCGCAATGCCGTGTACGTGGATATCGCGGTGAAGTTCTTCGAGCACTTCCTGTACATCGCGGGCGCGATCAACCGTGTCGACGACAGCGCCGAAGGCCTGTGGGACGAGCAGGACCAGTTTTTCTACGACGTGCTGCACCGGCCCGACGGTCAGAATGAACCGGTGCGCCTGCGCTCCATCGTCGGCCTGATGCCGCTGTTTGCGGTGCTGGTACTGGAACAGCGCGAACATGAAGGCTTGGAAGGGCTGCGCGAGCGTCTGCTGGGGTTCATGAAGCACCGGCCGGACCTGGCGAAGTTGGTTTCACGCTGGAACGAACCGGGGCAGGGCAACCGCCTGTTGCTGGCGTTATTGCGGGGTGAACGCACCAAGGATCTGCTACGGCGCATGCTCGACGACAACGAATTCCTCTCGGCCTTTGGCGTGCGCTCCTTGTCCAAGGCCTTCGCCGAACAGCCCCTGGCGCTGAAGATGAACGGCGACACGCTTTGCGCGCGCTACCAGCCGGGGGAGTCCGACTCACGCCTGTACGGCGGCAACTCCAACTGGCGCGGGCCGCTATGGATGCCGGTGAATTACATGCTGATCGAGTCGCTGCGTGAGTTTCACCGCTACTACGCCGACAACTTCTCGGTGGAATACCCGACGGGCAGTGGTTATCTGTCGTCGCTTGAGGAAGTGGCTGACAGCCTCAGCCAACGCCTGACACGTTTGTTTCTGCGCGACGAAAATGGCCTGCGGCCGTCGATGGCGGGGTATGCGCAGTTGGAGGCTGACCCGCTGAGCCGTGACCTGGTGTTGTTCCACGAGTATTTCCACGGGGAAACCGGGCGTGGGTTGGGGGCGTCGCACCAGACGGGGTGGAGCGCGTTGGTGGCGTTGCTGTTGAGTGTTCCGCCAACGGCGTGAATCGGGTAGATTCGCCGGCCCGACCCTTACAAGGATGTAGATCATGGCGAATACCGCCACTGCTTCACGCCCAGCGAACCTGCTGGTAGCCCTGCTGATGGGCGCCGGTGTGTTTACCTTGAGCCTGTATGCCAGCAGCGCCAGCGCAGCCTCAATGAGGGCCGCCTGTGTGCAATGCCCATCGGAGACTGCCGATGCGTCCAAATGGGTTAAAAATGGCACGTATCGCCTCGAACCCGTGACTCTGTCGATTGACGATGAGGTCAGAAATGCGGACCCTGACTCGCTTCGCAAAATGACCCGGCTCAAGCCGCGGGCGCTTGGGGCTGATGAAAATGATCCCTTGGTCGATGAAGTCGTCCGCGCGATTGATATCGTCGGTGAGGCCGGTGATGTCGATATATTGAGGGCGCAGTGGCCCGAGCTGACGCGCCGATCGCGTTACGCGTACAGTCTTTTCATTAACGAAGGGCAAATAGCCGATTTCTATAACGTCTACGTGCGCGTGGGGCCCAACAAGTATTTGATCGTCATTGGCCGGGACGTGGAGTCCGGGGAGTTCCACGAGCGGCCGGGTGAGGGGTACCTCATCAACCGCCGTGGTACAGAGGGCCATTCCAGGGAGCTTGAGCAGTTTAGAGTTGTGGAGGCCGCAGCGGGCCGCTGACAGATCCTCATGAGCCAGAAATGAAATCGCCTCAGGTGCGCGGTTTGCCGCGGTGGTTGCTGTAGTGAGCGGGCTTGCCCCGCGCCGCGGTCTACAGGGCCCCCTATATCGACCTGACACACCGCCGCGCGGGGCAAGCCCGCTCACTACAGGTCGGGGTTTTGGGCAAAAAAAATCCCGCCTCGAGAGGCGGGATCCGGGACCGTCCGTGAATCAAGCCGGGAACAGTTCGCTCAGCTTCATGGCCAGCATCATGTCGCCTTCGGTGCGCAGTTTGCCGCTCATGAAGGCCTGCATGCCGTCGGTGTCACCGCTGACGATGCCTTCCATGGTTTCGCCGTCGGTGACCAGGGTCACTTGGGCGTCAGGGTTTTCGCCTTCCAGCAGTTCGCAGGTGTTGTTTTTCACCACCAGCGAGAAGTTCTGGGTGTCGTCGATACGGAAACCGAACACCAGGTCCAGGCCGTCGGCAGCGGCTGGGTTGAATTTGGCTTTCATTGCTTCTACAGCTTTGGCTACGTCAGTCATGGTTTCGATCCTTTAGGGTGAGTCCAGTGACCTTGGGGTCACGGTTGGCCGCCATTCATCGGAAGGTGATGAGGTGCGGCGCCTTCAACAGTTGCAAGTGGGTGTGACTGTTGAAGGAAGCCAGTGCCACCTCGCGACCGCGGAATTTCAGCTGGTTGAGCGAGGTGTTAACAATTTGCCAGTTCAGCTCGAACGCCTGGGCTGCCGGCATTCGGGTGATCAGGTGGAGCAGGGCGGTGATGGTGCCGCCGGAGGTGAACACGGCGATCTTCTGCGTGTTGTCGGCTGCTTCGAGGATGCGTTGCAGGCCGCCTTGTACGCGCTCCACGAACCCCAGCCAGCTTTCCAGCCCGGGCGGGTCGTAGGTGCCGGCCAGCCAGCGCTCGATGATCAGGGCGAAGATGCGTTGGAATTCGCTGCGGTTCTGCGCGGCATTGCGCAGGATGTCCAGGGCCTCGGGCTCGGTCGTCAGCAGGTCGGGCAGCAGGGCACGGATGATCGCGTCGGCATCGAATTCGTTGAAGGCGCTGTCGACTTCAAGCGCCGGCACCGGCAGGCCGAGGGCTGCATAGTGCTCGAAAGCGGCGGTGGCGGTGTGCTGCTGGCGACGCAGGTCACCGGCGACACAGCGGTCGAACGTGAGGCCCAGTTCTGCCAGGTGGCGACCGAGCACGTGCGCTTGTTCCACGCCGACGGGCGACAGGACGTCATAGTCGTCTGCACCGAAGGAGGCCTGGCCATGTCGAATCAGGTAGATGCTGCCCACGTCCGTTTTCCCGGTACGTTGAAAGTCTGGCGAGGTTATGAGGATGCCGAAGAGCTGTCAATGAAAAAACATACGCTTGTTTTAAAAGCTCGTTAGAGGCCCATTGCTGGCGGTTTGAGCACTGGCCCGAAGGCAATGCCGTCGGTATGCTGGGGCCATCCGCGCCCGGCGCAGTGCATTTTTTAAGGAGTCATATGGATTTTCTGGCTGAATACGCGAGTTTCCTGGCGAAGACCGTCACCCTGGTGGTCGCCATTCTGGTGGTATTGATCAGCTTCGCGGCCCTGCGCAGCAAAGGCCGTCGCAAATCGGCCGGCCAATTGCAGGTCAGCAAACTCAATGATTTCTACAAGGGCCTGCGTGAGCGTCTGGAGTCGACCCTGCTCGACAAGGACCAACTCAAGGCGCTGCGTAAATCCGAAAGCAAATCCGAAAAGAACAACAGCAAGAAGAAACCCGAGGCCAAGCCACGGGTGTTCGTGCTGGATTTCGACGGCGATATCAAGGCCTCGGCCACCGAGAGCCTGCGCCATGAAATCACCGCCTTGCTGAGCCTGGCCACGCCAAAGGACGAAGTGGTGCTGCGCCTGGAAAGCGGCGGCGGCATGGTGCACAGCTACGGCCTGGCCTCTTCGCAACTGGCGCGCATTCGCCAGGCGGGCGTGCCGTTGACTGTGTGCATCGACAAGGTCGCGGCCAGCGGCGGCTACATGATGGCGTGCATCGGCGAGAAGATCATCAGCGCCCCGTTCGCCGTCCTCGGATCCATTGGTGTGGTCGCGCAGTTGCCCAACGTCAACCGCCTGCTGAAAAAACACGACATTGACTTCGAAGTGCTGACGGCCGGCGAGTACAAGCGCACCCTCACGGTGTTTGGCGAAAACACCGAGAAGGGCCGGGAGAAATTCCAGGAAGACCTGGACATCACCCACCAATTGTTCAAGAACTTCGTGTCGCGCTATCGCCCGCAACTGGCGATCGATGACGTGGCGACCGGCGAAGTGTGGCTGGGTGTTGCAGCCCTCGACAAACAACTGGTCGATGAACTGCAGACCAGCGACGAATACCTGGCCACGAAGGCCAAGAGCGCCGACGTGTTCCACCTGCACTATGCCGAGCGTAAAAGCCTGCAGGAGCGCGTGGGCCTCGCCGCCAGTGGCTCGGTGGACCGTGTGTTGCTGACCTGGTGGAGTCGCTTGACCCAGCAGCGGTTCTGGTAATCGCCGGCGCTTCTACGTGTTGCATGGGCATACATTCCGTGATGCTCCGCACCACCTGTAGGAGCCGGCTTGCCGGCGATGGCGTCCCTGAGATCGCCATCGCCGGCAAGCCGGGCTCCTACAGGGCTGGTTTCGTCAGTATGGGTGCGTTGGGTATAGGGTTTCGCATCAACGTCCCCACCACCAGCGCCCCCAGCAACCCCAACACGCCCGCCACCCACAACACCCCGCTGAAGCCACCCACAAATGCTTGCCGCGCCAGCGGTTGCACCACCGCCCGAGCCGATTCCGGCAACAACCCCATGGCCGCCGGCATATCGCCCGCCACCACCCGCGACGCAATGCCCGCCACCTGCGCCTGCCACTGAGCGTCAATGCTTGCCCCCAGCAGCTGTTCGCTGTGACTGCTCAACAACGCCCCATACACACCAATCGCCAGCATGATCGCGCTGAAGCGCATGGTCGTGCTCATGCCCGACGCCATGCCGGCGCGGTCGCGGGGCACGCAGGCCATGATGTTCTTCTGGGTATCGCCATTGAGCAGGCCCGCACCGGCCCCCGTCACGGCAATCGCCAGGGCAAAGGGTAGATAGCCGCCCACATTGACCGCCCAGGCGCTCAGCAGATTGCCGCCACCCACCAGGGTCAAGCCGGTCGCCATCATCGTTGCGGGCGCAAAACGCCCGGCCAGGCGTGCGCCGATGCGGGGGCAAATCAGCATGGTCAGGGCAAAGGGCAGCATGCCCAGGCCCGAAGCAATGGCGGAAAAGCCCAGGCCGTTCTGCAGGTAAAACGGCAGCAGCGTCATCATCACCTGAGCGCACCCGGCGTAGGCGAACATGCCGAGCAGCGCGCCGATAAAGCGCGGGTGACGAAACAACTGCAAGTCCACCATGGGACGCTGCTGCATGCGCTCGACCAGGACAAACACCACCAGCAATAGCGCGCCACCGATCAGGCGTGCGTAGGTCAGCGGGTTATCCCAGCCAATGCGATTGGCCTCGATCAGCCCCCAGATCAAGCACAGCAAGCTGGCACTGAATGCCAGGCTGCCCCACGGGTCCAGCCGTGCGGCCTGGGTATCGCGCGATTCGGGAATGGCGCGCAGCACCAGCAGCATCAAGCCCAGGCCCACGGGCAGGTTGAGGTAGAAGATCCAGCGCCAGCCCAGGTACTGGGTGATCACGCCGCCCAGGGTCGGCGCGGCCGTCATTGCCACGCCCATGCACGCGCCCCAGAAAGCCCAGGCCTTGGCCCGCTCCACTTCATCGTGAAACGTGTGGCCGATGGAGGCCAGTGCCGACGTTAGCAACAACGCTGCGCCCACACCTTTGACCGCCCGGGCGATATCGAGGAACAGTGCGTTCGGCGCCGCCCCACAGCCCAGTGAGGCCAGGATGAAAATACCCAGGCCCCACACCAACGAACGCTTGCGGCCGAAGCGGTCGGCAATGCTGCCGGCCGGAAGCAAGAGCGCAGCAAAGGCCAGCATGTAGGCACTGACTACCCACTCGATATCGGCGAAATTGGCGCCCAGGTCGCGGGCGATACTCGGCAGGGTCACTGCGACAATATTGGTGTCGAGCACGATCAGCGAACAAACGCCCGAAGCCGTGAGCATCGTCAAGCGCGGACTGACCCGGCTCATGATTGAATTACCCCACAGGCAATACGGAAATGACAGTTGACGATCATCGCAAGGGCTCTCTAATGTTCAGGTATCACGAGCTTATCCCCGGCTGCGAAGACCTTTGTTAGCTGCCGTGAAGCACTTCATTACCTTTGAGCTAATCCTGCTATGGAAATCCGCCATTTCCGCTACTTCCTGGCCGTTGCCCGGCAACGCAACTTCACCCGCGCGGCTGAGCAATTGGGCATCGCACCGCCGACCCTGAGCCGGCAGATCCAGGACATGGAAACCGAGTTGGGCGCACGTCTGTTTGTCCGCCAGCAGCGCGAAGTCAGCCTCACCGAGGCCGGCGCGGCGTTGTTGATCGAGGCGCAAGCCACCGTGCGCCAGTTCGAATTCGCCCAGCGCAATGCCCAGCGCGCTGGGCGCGGCGAAATCGGCCATATCGAATTGGGTTACGTCGCGTCGGCGGTGTATTCCGGGCTGCTGCAAAAGCAGATGCAGGCGTTCAGCCAGGCGTTTCCCGACGTGAGCGTGAATGTGCGCGAATGCGCGATGGCCACGCTGCCTGGCGCCGTGGCGGAGGGACGCTGTGACATCGGCTATATCCGTTCACCCATGACCCTGCCCGAAGGTGTCGAGGCCGTACGCCTGGACAGCGAAGGCTTTGTGCTCGCCTTGCCCCAGGGCTCCTGGCTACTGGGGTTGAAAGCCATCGCCTGCGAACACCTGCAAAACGAAACCTTCATCTTGCCCGAGCAGATCAGCGGTACCTTGCACGTGGCTGCCCAGGGCGGTTTTGCACCGCGCCTGGGGCCGCAACCGGGCGGGCTGGTCGCGGTGGTGGCGTTGGTCTCGCTGGGGCAGGGCGTGGCGGTGGTGCCGGCGTCGATGGTGGGGCATGTGAGCCTGCCGGGCGTGGTGTACCGCAACATCCAGGGCAATGACGCGTCGTCGTGGCTGTCGCTGATTCACCGGCGCTTCGAGAAAGCGCCGGCGGTGGCGCGGTACATCCAGCAGGTCAAACACTCAACCGCGGCTGCACCGAGTCTGCCAGCCGGGTAAGGATCAGGCAGCACGACACCGCCCCCGCATCCAGTACCCCCAGCGAGCGCTCGCCCAGGCGGCTGGCTCGGCCGATTTTTGCCACCAGGTCCTTGGTGGAATCGCGCCCCCGAGAGACGGCGGTTTTCATTCCTCTGTGGGAGCTGGCTTGCCTGCGATAGCATCACCTCGGTCTACCGGATGTACCGAGTCGCCTGCATCGCGGGCAAGCCCGGCTCCCACAGGGGCAGCAGGGGAGTTGAGAGGGCGGTTTACAGATCTTGTAATAGTTTTGCGTTGTAGGAAATTTGTGTTTCGACTGTACGATTCAAGTCCTTTTGTCATTTCAGGACTTGCATGAACACCCTCTCGGAGCCTCCCAGTCGTCTTTCCCCAAGACATCCACTGTTGCTGTTCCCGCTCAAACACCCCGTATTCCGCCTGCTAACCTTGTCCCGGTCCACTGATCGCGCATTGCCGTGCCCGGCATTCTGAACACCTTGAACACAGAGACTCTATAAATGGAATGGTTAGCGGATCCAACGGCCTGGCTCGGCCTGTTGACCTTGATTGTGCTGGAATTGGTACTGGGCATCGACAACCTGGTGTTTATCGCGATCCTGGCGGACAAACTGCCACCGGAGCAGCGTGACCGTGCGCGGTTGATCGGTTTGTCCCTGGCACTGCTGATGCGCCTGGGCCTGTTGGCGAGTATTTCCTGGTTGGTGACCCTCACCCAGCCACTGTTCGAGGTGTTCGACAAGAGCTTCTCCGGCCGTGATCTGATCATGCTGTTTGGTGGTGTGTTCCTGTTGTTCAAGGCCACCATGGAATTGCACGAACGTCTTGAGGGCCATGTGGCCCAGCGCACGGGTAACGTGGCTTACGCGATGTTCTGGCCGATTGTGGCGCAGATCGTGGTGCTTGACGCGGTGTTCTCCCTCGACGCGGTGATTACCGCCGTGGGCATGGTGGACGAACTGGCGGTGATGATGATCGCGGTGATCGTGTCCATTGGCCTGATGATCGTGGCGAGCAAGCCGCTGACCCGTTTCGTCAACGCCCACCCGACGGTGATCATGCTGTGCCTGGGCTTCTTGATGATGATCGGTTTTGCCCTGACCGCCGAAGGCCTGGGTTTCCATATTCCGAAGGGCTACCTGTACGCGGCCATCGGTTTCTCGATCCTCATCGAAGGCTTCAACCAGATTGCCCGCGCCCGTCGCAAGAAATCTGCTCAAGGCGTGTTGCCGGTGCGTGAACGTACCGCCCACGCAGTGATGCGTTTGCTGGGCGGCCGTAGCCTGGCGGTGGAAGAGGTGGGTGAGGAGGTGGCCGACCTGCTCGGCGAGCCGGATGCTGCGCAAGGCCCGCTGTTCGACCGACGCGAGCGCGTGATGATCAGTGGTGTGCTGCAACTGGCGGAACGCCCGATCCGCACGCTGATGACGCCGCGGGCCAAGGTCGACAGTATTGATCTGGCAGACGATCCGGAGACGATCCGACGCAAATTGATGCACTCGTCCTACTCGCGATTGCCGCTGATCCGCAACGGTGCCGTGGACGAGCCCTTGGGCTTCGTGCACAAAAAAGAGTTGCTCAAGGAATACCTGGCCGGCAATGAACCGAACCTGGAGCACCTGGCACGTCGTGCGGTCAACCTGTTGGAGAGTTTCTCGGTGCTCAACGCCCTGGAGCAGATGCGCCAGGAATCCACCCACATCGCCTTCGTGATCAACGAATTCGGTGACTTCATGGGCGTGTTGAGCATGACCGACATCCTTGAATCCATCGCCGGTGAGTTGCCCGACGCCAGCGAAATCGAAGGCCCGGACATCGTCGAGGAAGGTGAAGGTTTTCGTGCCAATGGCGCATTGACCCTCAACCAGGTGCGCCAACGTACCGGCTTCCAGGCCGTGGCAACCGAGGACTACCAGACCCTGGCCGGCCTGGTGATGAGCCTGCTCGATCGCCTGCCGGTGGTGGGCGACAGCCTGGTGCACGAGGGCTGGCGCCTGACCGTGGCGGCGGTGGAAGAGCGGCGCGTAACCCAAGTGCTCATGGCGCGTGAAACGTAAACCGGTCCTTGCCCTCATGCTTTGAAATATAGAGCGCCTGATCCGCCTTGATCAGCGCCTGGTTCAATGTCTCACCGTCCTCCACCCGGGCCAGGCCGATACTGATGGTCACCGGGTGTTGGGTCGGTTCTTCGCGCACGCGGCGGCAGAGCAAGGTGGCCAACTGCTCGACGTCGCTTTTGCGCACGCCTGCCAGGTAGATGCCGAACTCTTCGCCGCCCAGGCGCGCGTAGTCGAAGTCAACCATCACCGCTTTGATGTCCTGGGCCACACGTTTGAGTACTTCGTCGCCGATGTCGTGGCCGTATACGTCATTCACTTTCTTGAAATTGTCGATGTCGATCATCGCCAGGTAGTGATCGTGGGCCTTGGGCTGTTGGCTGAGTTTCTTGCCGGCGCTGGTCATGAAGGCGCGACGGTTGGGGATTTCGGTGAGAGTGTCGAGGTAGGCCTGGTCCAGCAGCAACTTGGCCATGATGAAGTTGTACAGCTTGGCCTGGCGCAGTTTCAAAAAGCTGTAGAGGGTCAGGAAGGTGAGGAACGCCGCGTAGAAAAACACCATGGTGCCTTTGAATTCCAGCAGCGACGTATGGGTCAGGTAAAACGGGTTGAGCAGCACCCAAGTGATCACCATCGCCGTGATGAACGACCAGTGTTTGAGCGGCAGCACCGAGGCGCTGTAGAGAATGCTCGATGCCGCCAGGATCAACCAACTGGGGTGCAAATCGATCGGCAGCCCTTCGATCAACAGGCGCGTGCCGAGGGTGATCACCAGTACGAAAACCAGGTTGATCCACTGGAAGTGCCGGCCGTCGCGGGTGAATGCCAGGGTGATGGTGTTGATGGTCAGCAGTGTGAGAAACAACATGGACAGCCCGGTAAAGCCCTGGCCTCCGGGAAAGCTGACAATCAGGTCGAACACCAGCCAGATGCTGATGCTGGCGATGTAGATCAGCAGGCAGAAGGGTTTGAGGCGTTCGAAATCATGCTGGGCAAATTCGCGCTTGAGGGATTCCGGGACGGTTTTTTTCAGCACGTCGGCTTCAATGGTTTTGAACATTATCGACCTTGGCGGCACGCAGGTTGTCGAGGAGCGGCTTGCCTTGTGGCAAGTAGCGCAGGGCAAAGACGGCGTTTGGATGACAACCGGCAGCCGGTGCAGGCGTCGCGGGCTCGGCGCGGAACGGCTGGCCTTCGGCGCTGGTCTGGCGGAAGGCTTCACGCACCACACCCACCGGGCAGGGCAGTGCGCTCAGGTAGGTGTTTCGCACGAGCAGCGGCAGGCGCCCCGTGCCAGCACCGTCCTGGGCCCAGGGCTGGATGCCAGCGGTTGCCAGCTCCCCCAGCCACTGGCCAAAGACGGCGGGTGCCAACTTGCCGGCGCTGAACGCGCTGATGTGCAGTGGCGCGTCCAGTTGCCTGCGCAAGTCCAGCAATTGACGCTGCAACTCGGTGCGGCGATCGGCGGCCTGGAAGTGCAGGTCGTCCAGCTCCATCGGCAGGTACCAGCCCGTCGCCGGTAACTTCCAGTCCTCGCGCAGGCGTTGGTACTGCTGCAGCGAACGCCCCAGTTGCGCACGCCAGTAAGCCGCAAGCCCGGCGCTGTCCAGTTCCTGGATGCGCTGGTAATAGGCCGGGTCCATGTACAAACCCAGCACCAGCTTCAAACCCTGGGCCTGGGCCTGGCGCAGGCTGTTGGCCAGCCAGCCTTGTGCACCACCAAAACGCGCATCGTCGCCGTAGGCGGTCCATTGCACGATCACGGTGTCGACCCCGCTTTTGGCACTGGCCTGCCAGATTTGCTGCCATTGCCGGGGTGTGAGGGCCGCATCGCTGTTGAGGGGTTGATAGAACACGCGCTCGGCGGCGAACAGCGTTTGCGCGCTGATCATCAACAAACAAAAAACCAGCATCAGTCGTTTCATCAGAAATTCAGCTCCACACCCAACAACACGCCATTGCCACCTTCATACAGGTTGCCACCCAGGGACTGCTGGTACTCGGTGCGAACGGTCAGGTGCGCACGATAGGCGTTGTACTTGTCGTCATCGAACCAATATTGCCAGCGCAGGCCGACGCCGGTGCGCAGGTCCTGGCGCCAGGCGTTGCGCGGGTCCTGCGCGGAGAACTCGACAAAGCCATAGGGCATGATGGTTTGCGGGCTGCTGTAGGGCAGTTTCCACACATGGCCTTGTTGGTAGCGCGACAGCCATTGGTGGTCACCGGCCTTGGTCCACCAGGCCGCATCGAGGTACAAAAAGCGCTCGTTCCACTGGCTTTCATCCACCCGCCAGTCGTTGCGCCATTTGCCCTGATCAAGGAACGAGGCGGTGCTGCGCAGCAGGTAGTCGGTGCTGGTGCGGCCGTCCTTGCGATGGTCGTTGAGCTGGTCCCAGAGGTGGCCGGGATCCAGCATCTGGCCAAGGCTCAGCCCGTGATTGTTATCGGCATCGAACTGGCTCTGTTTGTAGATTTCGCCATAGAAGTTGATGTTCGCGTTGCCCCACGGTTTGTAGCGCAGGCCCACACCGGTGGCCAGGGACTGTGCGTAAGTGGAGCGCCCTTCACCCCCCAGCAATACGCGACCGTACACCGACAGGGTGCTGCCGGCGCGGCTGGGTTCTTCGCCCAGCGCATGATCCCACATGGCAATTTGCACGTTCTGCGACGCGGCGCGGCGCTGGCCGCTGCGCTCGTCCGGGCGGAAATTGTCGTTGGTCGCCACGCCGGCCGGTGACCAGGTGCTGGCGATTGTCACGCTGTCACGCCGCGACAAGCTTTCGTGGGCACGGCGCTGGCGATAGCGACGGGCTTCGAGGCTGCCGTCCTCGTCATCGCCGGCGACCGGGTGCTGCTCCAGGTCTATCACCCGGCGCAGCTCTGCACGGGCCGACGCGCTGTCGGCGATTTCGTCGTAGCGCCAGGCCAGGGTCTCACCCAGGCTGTAATCCTCCGGGTAATCCCGGGTGGCTTGTTGCAGGAAAGGGATCGACAAACGACGCTCTTCAGGCGTTTGCGCGCCGGCGAGGCGCATGCCGTAGTCGGCGCGGTAACGCGGGTTGCGCTGGTCGCGGCGTACGGCTTCGGCGAGCCACGCGGTGCTTTGCGGCAAGTCACCGGCTTTTTGCGCAGTGACCGAGGCGGCGTAGAAGTTGTCCGCGTCCGGCGCTTGTTGCAGTGCGTGGCGTTGGCGTTCCAGGGCCTGTTGAAAGAGGTCGCGGCGTTCAGCGATGGCGGCGCCCAGCGCCCATTCCTGGGTACCACGGGTTTTACTGAGTTGCCAGTAATGTTCGGCCGTTTCTGTGTCATTCACATTCAGGGCACTGCGGCTGGCGGTGAGCAGGGCGTTGTCGCTCAGTTGGCCCGGCGGCACGCTGCGCCACAGCCGCAGGGCGCCGGCCGAATCCCCGGCCGCTTCCAGGGCGTAAGCCAGTGGCAATGGATCCTGGCGACCGTCCAGCTGTTGCGCGGCCTGGTAATACGCGACAGCGGCGCCGGGTTGGGTCGGCATCGCGCAACGCCCCAGTGCCCGCAGTGACCCGGCATCGTTGGGCGAGGGGCCGACGGCAGCTTGCACCGTGGTGCACTGGCCGTTCTCTGCCAGTTGTGCAAGCAACTGACCACGGGTGGCGGGGTCGACCTGATTGAGCAGACGGCTCATGCGTTGCAATTGCGCGGCATTCAAGGGGCCGCTGCCATAGAAAGCAGCCAGGCGTTGCAACAACGGCGTGGGCAGACGTGGCTGGCGGTCGTAAGCCTCTTCAAGCAAGGCTTGAGCCTGGGCTTGCCGGCCTTGCTGGACCAGCAGGTACGTAGCTTGGTCGAGGGCGACCAGATTGCCGCTTTGCCGGTAGCTGCGCTCCCACAGTTGCGCCGCTTCGGCAGTGCGGCCACTGGCTTGCAGCAGCTCGGCGCGTTTCTTCAGCACGGCCGGGGTTTGCGGTTGATGGGTCAGCCAGTCCATTGCCTGGCCGCGCTGGCCGGTGGCTTGCCAGGCATCCAGCAAGCTGTCGCGTCGCGCGCTTTCCCAAGGTTCGGGCAGGCGTTGGCTTTGCAACAGGTCGACGGCTTGCAGGCGTTGCGCCAGCACCAGCCAGGTGTGTGGATCCTGCTGGGCGTCACAGCGTTTGAGCTGGGCGAGGGCTGCTTCCGGGTCATGGCGTGACAGCCACTCAGTGGTTTCCAGGCAAGGCCGCTGCAGTTGCTCGCTCAGGCGCTGCACGGTCGGCGCGTCATCGGTTTGCCGCGCCAGCTCCCACAACCGCTGGCGTTGTTGTGGATTGGCGAGGTCATCGGCCGGCAACGATTGCAGCCAACGCTGGGCCTGGGCAACGTGGCCGACGGCGACGGCGCGGTCGACCATGGCCAGGCGGGCCTGTCGGGCATCTTCCGCGTTCGGGGCCTGTTTCAACAGGCCCGTCAGGCCCGGCTCATCCAGGCGTTGCACATAGGCATTGGCCAGGCGCTGCCAGCCCGCTCGGTCCAGCTGTTTGCGCTCGGCCAGCGGCGCCAGTTGGCGGATGGTGTCGTCCCAGTCATGCAGTTGCTCGGCCCAGTTGGCGCGGGCCAGGCGCAACACGGTGTCGTCGCCTTGGGGTGGCAGTTGGGCCAGCCAGTCGTGGGCGCGGGCTGCGCCACCGAACTTGGCCAGGCTCAGGCTATAGGCCTGCCATAAACGGATGCGCTGGGGCAGGGTGGCCTGGGCTATCCAGCTTTCCACCTGGGCGTTGCCTGGCGGGTCCTGTTCGATCCAGGTCAGGTGCAGCTCCAGCAGGGCGTCGCTACCGGCCGGTTGGCCGGCCAGCACCTGGGCGGCGTCCTTGTAGCGCCGTTGTTTGGCCAGGGCTTGCACCAGCAGGTCGCGAGCTTCCTCGTTGTTCGGCACGCGTTCGAGCAGGTGGCGGGTCAGTCGCTCGACTTCCCGCCAGTTGCCTTTCTTGGCCTCGCGGTAACTGCGGTCCATGAAGGGGTAGCTGCGAAATTGTTCAAAATCGGTCAACGGGGCGGCCAGCAGAGGCGCGCTGTACAGCCCCAGGAGCAGGCTGGCGATGGCCAGGCGCGGGGTGGGTGTCATGAGGCAAGCTCCTCCGTGAGCTGGTACGCGGCGCGCTGTTCCTGTTGCTGGTCGGCCAGGGCTTGCTCCAGCACCTGGGCCGTGATGATGCCGCGCTCGATCAGGTACTCGCCAAGGGAGGCTTGCTCGGCGTTGAAACCAATCAGCGCCTGGTTGAACAGCGTTGGCGGGACCAGCCCGCGCACCTGCAACAGGTTGCCCAGCAACACCTGATGGCGGCTGACCCGCTCGATCAACGCCTCGTCATCGGCATGCCGCTCCAGCACGGCGAGCATCTGGCGTGTTTCGTCATTTTGCCTCGGGCTGGGATACCAATAGCGAATGCCCAGGGTCACTCGGCCTTGAGGGGCAAGGCGGCAGCGCACCTGGCGCTTGAGTTGGCGGCTGATGGCGCCCTGGGACACATGGCTGAGCGACCCCTCGCAGGCCAGCACCAGGGTGGCACCTTCTTCCGCCACCGGCAGCACGCCGTAGTGCACGGCCACTTTGCGCGGCACCGAGCGAATCAGTTCTTCATTGAGCTTGAATGGGTTGAGCGGCGCCCATTCCAGCTCCAGTTGCTCGGCCAGGGCCTGCACCAGCTGCGTGCTGTTGATGAAGCCGCGCAACAGCAGCTCGCGCCCCAGTCGCCGACGCACCGGGCTGGTGAGTGCCTGAGTCAGTTGCGCCTCGGTGAGCAGGCCTTGTTCCACCAGGCGGCTGCCCAGGGGCGTGCGCTGGGCCTTGGCCAGGGCCGGGAACTCGTGGGTGGTCTTGTCCCAGGCCACGCGGCGCGAGTCGCCCATTTCCATGACCTGGCGCAGTGCCCGCAGGTTGGCGAAGAAGTTGACGAAGTTGCTCCACATCATCCGTGGCGCCGAGAGCAACCCCTCGAAAATCCCGTAGAACCGCGTGACGAACCACGCCCGCTGAAACAGACGGTTGAACAGCATCAAGCCGTTGAGCCACAGCAGCGCCGAGAGCAACGCGCTGTCGGCCAGGATCGACTGGAAGCGCCAGGCATCCGGCAACAGCAGGGTGGTCAGCCACATGGCCACCAGCACCAGGAACAGCAGGTTCACCAGAAAACTCAGCAGGTAGGCAATCAGCCCGCGACGGTCACGCCACAGGAAGTAATTGAGCAGGCCCTTGCGGCTCCAGCCCAGGTTGGTGGTGCCCTGGAACACAATGCCGACGATCCAGCGCGACTTCTGGCGGATTGCGTGCTGCCAGTCGCGGGGGAAGTGCTCGCGCACGCAAATCACTTGGGAAAACGCGCGGTTCATGCCGATGACCCACGGCTGTTCCAAGGCGAGCTTGGGGTCGGAGATTGAGTAGCGCGCAAAGATGCATTTCATGCCTTTTTGCTTCAGGCGGAAACCGATGTCGTAATCTTCGGTGAGGCTCTGCACATCGAAGGCAATGCCGTCGCCGTCTTCCAGCAGGGCACTGATGGCCTTGCGGCTGAAGCAGGTGCCCACGCCGGCGCTGGGCACCTGGCCGGTCAGGGCCTCGCGCACGATCACGTCCTTGCCATGGTTCTCGGCGAACTCGTCGACGTAGTGCCCCGCGGTAAACCCGTGCCATTCAGGGGCGTAGGGGTACACCGGAATCTGGATCAGGTCCTTGGCCGGCAGCAGGTAGTTGAACAGCCGCAGTTCCATGGGCGAGATGACGTCTTCGGCGTCGTGCAGGATGAACCCGGCGAACTCGATTTTGGCGTCGGCTTCAAAGCGCAGGATCGCGTCGATGATGTTGTTCAGGCAGTCGGCCTTGCTGGTGGGGCCGGGCCGCGCGCACACCACTTTATGCACATTGGGGTAATGCAGGCACACAGCGTCGACGTCGGCCTGGGTGTCCGGGTCGTTGGGGTAGGTGCCGACGAAGATCTGATAGTTCTCGTAGTCGATGGTCGAGGCCGCCAGCCGCGCCATCTCACCGATCACGCCGACCTCGTTCCAGGCCGGCACCATGATCGCCAGTGGCTGCTCGGTGCGCTCGAACAGGCGCTGCTCGTCGGCGCGGTCGAATTTCTCGTAGATGCGCCAGCGCCGGATGAGCTTGCGGGTCCAGTAGACCAGGTCGATGAACAGGTCATCCAGGCCCAGGATAAACATCAGCAAGGCCAGGGTGATTGCCAGGTATTTGAGGCCGAACAGCACATAGGTGATGAAGTCGATAGCGGTCAGGCTCATGGGCGAACGCTCGCCGACTGTGCCTGCCACCACTGCATCAGGCGTTCGGTGATGCGTTCGCTGGCGTGACCATCGCCGTAAGGGGTGTGCACGCGGCTCATGCGCTCGAAGATCGCCGGGTCGTCAAACAGCTCGCTGGCATGCTTGACGATGCGGTCGGCGTCGGTGCCCACCAGCAGCACGGTGCCGCCTTCGAGCACCGAGGGGCGTTCTGTCACATCACGCAACACCAGCAACGGCTTGCCGATGGCCGGGGCTTCTTCCTGTACGCCGCCGGAGTCGGTGAGGATGAAACGCGCACGGCCCATCAGCCACACAAAGTGCTGGTAGTCCTGTGGCGGCACCAGGTAGATGTTGGGCTTGTTGGATAGCATGCGGTACACCGCGTCCTTGACCTTAGGGTTCAGGTGCACCGGGTAGACGAACTGGGCCTGGGGATAGCGCTCGGCAAGCCGGGCCAGGGCCTGGCAGATCTGGTTGAAGCCGTCGCCGAGGTTTTCCCGGCGGTGGCCGGTGATCAGCACCATGGGCCGCTGGGGTTCCAGCACCGCCAGCGGTGAGTCGGGCGCCGGCTGCCAGTGGTGGGTGTGTTGCTGGTCGCGCATCCACAGCAAGGCATCGATCACGGTGTTGCCGGTGACCTCCACATGCTCGGCAGGCACACCTTCGCGCAACAGGTTGTCGCGGGCCTTGGTGGTGGGGGCGAAGTGCAGGTCGGCGAGCACCCCGGTCAGGCGGCGGTTGGCCTCTTCCGGCCAGGGCGCCTTGAGGTTGCCGGTACGCAAACCGGCCTCGACATGGCCGATGGGCAACTGGCGGTTGAAGGCGGCGAAACTGGCGATGAAGCTGGTGGTGGTGTCGCCGTGCACCAGCACCATGTGCGGTTGCAGGCGTTCGTAGGCGTGGTCGAGTGCGCCGAGCAATTGCTGCGACAGGCCGTTGAGGGTCTGGCCCTGGGTCATCACTTGCAGGTCTTCATCGACCGTCAGTACAAACCCGTCGAGGACCTGCTGGAGCATTTCCCGGTGCTGGCCGGTGGAGCAGATCTTCAGTTCGATGCCGGGTGTGTGTTTGAGTACCCGGGCCAGTGGGGCCATCTTGATTGCTTCAGGGCGGGTGCCGAATACCATTGCGATCTTGAAGTTCATGGGCTGATCTCTGACTGCGAGGCCGTTTATCCAAGAACTTCATACAAGCAGCGAAACAGAGGGTTGTCCAATGCCCCTGTTGTGGTTTTTGACGTAGATCAACCGGGTTGCGCGGTGCCGGATTCCTGGGTGGCATAGCGGCTGAAGAGGGCATTGAGGGTGTGTTCCTGTTCATTCCAGGCGCCTAGTCCTTCCAGCTTTTCGACCATTTGGCCAGCACGGAATACCAATAGCGTGGGCAGGCGGATGACGTCTGGGTGTCGGGGTGTCTGGGTCGTGTCGAGGACCATGCTTTTCACCTGATTGGCGTGCTGAGCAGCGGTGCGTTCGAACAGTGGGCCGGATTCTCTACACGCCGGGCAATGAGCGGACACGAATAACAGAAACACCACGTGATGTTTCGCCAACACCCGTTGGTACTCTTCGGCGCTCGCAATACCCATGACAATCTCCTTGTGCTAAAGGCCGGACTGGCACCTTTGTGTACGCTAAACCGCGAGATCAAAGCGGTCTACTGTCAACCTTCACAGGTGTTGGCACTCACGCGTCTTTGTCACGCTCGATACGTTCACGCGCCTTGCGGGCCTGGCTTGCACACTTCCTGTATTCCTCATTGTCCCGGGACGCCTTGGCCCGGCGGTAACCGTGGTGGTTCTGGCTGGTGTAGTCGGTACTGAACGCGTCCTTGAGCTTGCGCAACTCCTCTTTGCATTGGCGGCGGTCGTTGCTGGCCGACGCATTGCCTGCCACGAGAAGGGAAAGCACCAGCAGGGTAATGCCGAGTTTCATCAATGCAGGTTCCTCATGATTTCGTCCCTGTAGGAGCCGGCTTGCCGGCGAAAAACGTCTGGGCGCCGTGTGATGTCAGGTTAATTGCGTCATCGCCGGCAAGCCGGCTCCTACAGAGCTGGTGTGTTCAATTTGCCTTGAGGCTAGCGCAATGCGTCGATTTTTCCACGCATGCCGGTGCACCGCGATTGTGCGCGGTAACACCGTTGTGGCGCACTCGTTTGGGGCTGTCACCGGGGCGTGGGGCCTCTGGTAGCAACCGGTTGCTCGGTGCTGGCGTAACGCCTTGTCTGGCGAAGAGATTTATCTCGCTGATTTATATCGAATTTATCCCTGACATATTTTTCTGTTACGGCGTGTGGCACACTTTCTGCTGTCTATTCCGTTGTTACATACTAAGTTCCGGTATAGCGGAATACACAACTCCTGGAGTGCTTGTCATGCATCACCGACCTTCCGTGTTTAAAGCGTGTGTTTTTCTCTTCGCCGCATCGGCTTCCCTCGCCAGCATCGTGCAGGCGGCGGACAGCAAGCTCGATGATGTGCTCAAGCGTGGGCACCTGATCGTGGGTACAGGCAGTACCAATGCGCCGTGGCACTTCCAGGGAGCGGATGGCAAGTTGCAGGGGTTTGATATCGACATCGGTCGCATCGTGGCCAAAGGGTTGTTCAACGACCCGAGCAAAGTCGAGTTCGTGGTGCAGTCTTCCGACGCGCGTATTCCCAACCTGCTGACCGACAAGGTCGACATGAGTTGCCAGTTCATCACCGTCACCGCCAGCCGTGCGCAGCAAGTGGCCTTCACCTTGCCGTACTACCGCGAAGGCGTGGGCCTGCTGCTGCCGAACAACAGCAAGTACAAAGAGATCGAAGACCTGCAAGCCGGGGGGGATGGCGTCACCGTGGCCGTGCTGCAGAACGTGTATGCCGAAGAACTGGTGCACCAGGCCTTGCCTAAAGCCAAGGTCGACCAGTACGACAGCGTCGATCTGATGTACCAGGCTGTGAACTCCGGTCGCGCCGATGCCGCCGCCACCGACCAGTCCTCGGTCAAATACCTGATGGTGCAGAACCCAGGCCGCTACCGCAGCCCGGTCTATGCCTGGAGCCCGCAGACCTACGCGTGTGCCGTCAAGCGTGGCGACCAGGACTGGTTGAACTTCGTCAACACCGCGCTGCATGAAGCCATGACCGGTGTGGAGTTCCCGACCTACAAGGCCTCGTTCAAGCAATGGTTTGGTGTAGACCTGCCGGAACCTGCGATCGGCTTCCCGGTTGAGTTCAAGTAAATCGTAAACGCTGGGGCGTCGCTGACGGCGCCCCATTCAGGTACTGCCCACCATGAACTATCAGTTGAACTTTGCCGCCGTGTGGCGCGACTTCCCCAGCTTGCTGGCGGGGCTCGGCCTGGGCCTGGAGCTGGCGCTGCTGTCCATCGCCATCGGCTGCGTGATCGGCCTGATGATGGCGTTTGCCATGCTGTCCAAGCACCGGGCGCTGCGTGTGCTGGCCTCGGTGTACGTGACGGTGATCCGCAATACGCCGATCCTCGTGCTGATCCTGTTGATCTACTTCGCGTTGCCGTCCCTCGGGATCCGTCTCGACAAAATCCCGTCCTTCATCATTACCCTGTCGTTGTACGCCGGTGCCTACCTCACCGAAGTGTTCCGCGCAGGCTTGCTGAACATCCCCAAGGGGTTGCGTGAAGCCGGCTTGGCCATCGGCCTGGGCGAGTGGCGTATCCGCGCCTACATCACCGTGCCGGTGATGCTGCGCAACGTGTTGCCCGCGCTGTCGAACAACTTCATTTCGCTGTTCAAGGACACCTCCCTGGCCGCTGCCATCGCAGTGCCGGAGCTGACCTATTACGCCCGCAAGATCAACGTCGAAAGCTACCGGGTGATTGAAACCTGGCTGGTCACGACCGCGCTCTACGTGGCTGCCTGTTACCTCATTGCCATGCTGCTCCGTTACCTGGAACAGCGTCTGGCGATCCGTCGTTAAGGAGGGCTGTCATGTACGAGTCCCCAAGCTGGCTGCATGAGTTGTGGATCGCCCGGGATACCCTGTGGGCGGGCTTTCAGGCCAGTGTTTATGTGTCGGCCCTGGCGATTATCTTCGGCACCCTTATCGGCATTGTCGCCGGGTTGATCCTGACCTACGGCAAGTTCTGGATGCGTGCGCCGTTTCGCCTGTACGTCGACCTGATCCGTGGCACCCCGGTGTTCGTGCTGGTGCTGGCGTGTTTCTACATGCTGCCGGCGCTCGGCTGGCAAATCACCGCGTTCCAGGCCGGTGCCGTCGGGCTGACGCTGTTCTGCGGCTCCCACGTTTCGGAAATCGTGCGCGGGGCGCTGCAAGCCATTCCCCGTGGGCAACTGGAGGCGGGCAAGGCCATCGGTCTGACGTTCTACCAGTCCCTGGGCTACGTGCTGCTGCCCCAGGCGCTGCGCCAGATCCTGCCGACCTGGGTCAATTCCTCCACGGAAATCGTCAAGGCCTCCACCTTGCTCTCGGTGATCGGCGTGGCCGAGTTGCTGCTCAGTACCCAGCAAGTCATCGCGCGCACCTTCATGACCCTGGAGTTCTACCTGTTCGCAGGCTTTATGTTCTTTGTCATCAACTACGCCATCGAGTTATTCGGGCGCTACATTGAAAAGCGGGTGGCCTTGCCATGAACCAACCTCAAACCAACCAACCGCTGCTGAATATCCGCGGCCTGCGTAAACAATACGGCCAGGTCGAAGTGCTCAAGGGCGTCGACCTGTCCATGCAACGCGGCAACGTGGTGACGTTGATCGGCTCCAGCGGCTCGGGCAAGACCACGCTGCTGCGCTGCGTGAACCTGCTGGAAGAATTCCAGGGCGGTCAGATCACCCTGGACGGCGAGTCCATCGGCTACAGCGAAATCGCCGGCAAGCGCGTGCGTCACCCCGAGCGCGTGATCGCCCAGCACCGCGCGATGACCGGCATGGCGTTCCAGCAGTTCAACCTGTTCCCGCATTTGACCGCCTTGCAGAACGTCACCCTCGGCCTGCTCAAGGTCAAGAAGATGGGCAAGGACGAAGCCGTGGCCCTCGCCGAAAAATGGCTGGACCGCGTCGGCCTGCTGGAGCGCCGCAACCATTTTCCCGGCCAGCTTTCCGGCGGCCAGCAACAACGCGTGGCGATTGCCCGCGCCATTGCCATGAACCCGAGCCTGATGCTGTTCGACGAAGTCACTTCGGCCCTCGACCCGGAGCTGGTGGGTGAAGTGCTCAGCGTGATCAAGGGCCTGGCGGAAGAGGGCATGACCATGTTGCTGGTCACCCACGAAATGCGCTTTGCCTATGAGGTGTCCGACAAGATTGTTTTCATGAACCAGGGCCGCATTGAAGAGCAGGGCACCTCGAAGGACATCTTCGAACGCCCGCAATCGCCGCGCCTGGCGGAATTTCTCAAGAACATTCGTTTTTAATCAGGAGCACTTTTTTATGAGCATTACTCGTTACGGCACCGGCAGCACCGCCGGCGGCGGCCAACCCCGTCCTTTCGCCCGTGCGGTGGAAGCCGACGGCTGGCTCTACGTCTCGGGCCAGGTGCCAGCGGTGGACGGTGAGATCATCAACGGCGGGATCATTGAGCAAACCCGGCAGACCATGCGCAATGTGGTGGCGATCCTCGAGGAAGCCGGTTACGAATTGAAGGACGTGGTACGCGTCGGTGTGTGGCTGGAAGACCCACGGGACTTCTGGAGTTTCAACAAGGTCTTCGGCGAATACTTCACCCCGGAACACGCCCCGGCGCGCGCTTGCGTGCAGGCCAACATGATGGTCGATTGCAAGGTGGAGATCGATTGCGTGGCGTACAAGAAAAAAGGCTAAATTGCCCCGACCCTAAGGCCGCCAACGATCCAATGTGGGAGCTGGCTTGCCTGCGATGACGGAGTGTCAGGCATCCATTTGTGACTGAACCACCGCCATCGCGGGCAAGCCCGCCCCCACAGGGGGTCACTGTGCAGCATTACCACTATGACCGGACCGAAAACTGCCATGACCGAAGACACCATCAAACGCCGCGCCAAGGGACTGGACCGTGCGTTCGATATCCTCGATTTTCTCAAGGAAATCGGCCAGCCCCTGCGCCCGAATGATATTGCCAGCGGCATTGGCAGCCCCAAGTCCACCGTTTATGAGCTGGTTGCGTCGCTGCTTGAACGCCGCATCCTCGAGACCGTAGGCAAGGACGGTCACGTCTACCTGGGCCGCCAGCTGTACTTCCTGGGCCAGGCGCACCTGCGCCATTTCGACCTGACCCGCGAGGCCGACCATGCCTTGCAGGAGATCGTCAGCCAGACCCACGAAACCGCGCAGATGTGCCTGCTCAACGGGCGCAAATATACGGTGGCGCTGATGCGTGAAGGCGAGCGGCATTTCCGCATTTCTTCGGACATCGGCGAAAACGCGCCGATCCCCTGGACTGCCTCCGGGCGCCTGCTACTCGGGCACTTGAGCGACCAGCAGATCATCGACCTGATCGACTACGATGACTTCATCCTGCCGGATGGCCAGCGGTTGCCGCTGGAAACTTTCCTGGCGCAAATCCGTCAGGCCACCCTCGATGGCTTCTTTTCCTTCGACAGCGTGGCCGACACCTTTACCCATTGCTTTGCCGCCCCGGTACGGGACGCGCAAGGCATCAGCATCGCGACCCTGTGCATCGTTGCACCCCGGGCCGATGCGATCAAAAACTACAACGACTATCGCCGGGTGTTGATCGACAGCGCCAACAACCTGGCCCGTCGCATCAACGAATAGGAGCATTTCATGTCTGCCATCAATGCCGTTGAAAAAGGCGCCGCCGCCGTCGGTGCCCACCTGGTCCGTGACGTCAGCCTGCCGGCCCTGGTGCTGCACCGCGACGCCCTGGAACACAACATTCGCTGGATGCAGCAGTTTGTCAGCAACAGCGGCGCCGAACTGGCGCCCCATGGCAAGACCAGCATGATGCCGGCGCTGTTCCAGCGTCAGATCGAGGCGGGCGCCTGGGGCATTACCCTGGCCAACGCCGTGCAGACCCGCGCCGCCTATGCCGGTGGCGTGCGACGCGTGCTGATGGCCAACCAACTGGTGGGCGCACCGAACATGGCGTTGATCGCCGACCTGCTGGCCGACAAGGATTTTGATTTTCACTGCATGGTCGATCACCCGGACAACGTCGCCGACCTGGGCCTGTTCTTCGCCGCCCGTGGCCTGCGCCTGAACGTGATGATCGAATACGGCGTGGTCGGCGGCCGTTGCGGCTGCCGCAGCGAGCAGGAAGTGCGCGAGCTGGCGAAGGCGGTCAAGGCCCAGCCGGCCCTGGCCCTCACCGGTATCGAAGGCTATGAAGGCGTGATCCATGGCGAGCACGCCATCAGCGGTATCCGCGCGTTCGCGGCAAGCCTGGTGCGCCTGGCGGTCGACCTGCAGGACAGCGGCCATTTTGACCTGCCCAAGCCCATCGTCACCGCCTCGGGTTCGGCCTGGTACGACCTGATCGCCGAATCGTTCGAAGCACAGAACGCCGCTGGCCGCTTCCTCAGCGTGCTGCGCCCGGGCAGTTATGTGGCTCATGACCACGGCATCTACAAAGAGGCGCAATGCTGCGTGCTCGACCGTCGCAGCGACCTGAACGAAGGCCTGCGCCCGGCGCTGGAAGTCTGGGCCCATGTGCAGTCGTTGCCTGAGCCGGGGTTTGCGGTGATCGCCCTGGGCAAGCGCGACGTGGCCTACGACGCCGGTCTGCCGGTGCCGCTCAAGCGCTACAAGGCGGGTATTTTGCCGGCAGAAGGCGATGACGTTGGCGCGTGCAAGGTCACGGCGGTGATGGACCAGCACGCCTTCATGACCGTGGCGCCGGGGGTTGAGCTGCGTATTGGCGACATCATTTCGTTCGGTACTTCCCACCCGTGCCTGACCTTTGACAAGTGGCAGGTGGGGTGCCTGGTGGATGAGCAGTTGCAGGTGATTGAGTCTCTGCATACCTGCTTCTAAACCGTGTCGCGGCCATCGCAGGCAATCCAGCTCCCACATGTTGAATTGTGAATACTTTCAACTGTGGGAGCTGGCTTGCCTGCGATGAGGCCCTCCAAAACACCCGAGACCATTGCCATGACCACCCAACCCCGCATCGCCCTCATCGGCGAATGCATGATCGAACTGCAACACCGCGCCGACGGCAGCCTGCACCAAAGCTTCGGCGGCGACACCCTGAACACGGCGGTGTACCTGCGCCGTGAACTGGGCAGCACCGGCAGCGTCGACTACGTCACCGCCCTGGGCGATGACAGCTTCAGCGACGCGATGTGCCAGCAATGGGCTGAAGAAGGCCTGGGCCTGGGCATGGTCCAGCGCCTGCCCGGGCGCCTGCCGGGCTTGTACTGCATCCAGACCGACGCCAACGGCGAGCGCAAATTTCTCTATTGGCGCAACGAAGCCGCCGTGCGCGACTGCTTCACCACGCCGGCGGCCGAGCCGATCCTGGCGGCGCTGCCGGGCTATGACGTGGTGTATTTCAGCGGCATCACCCTGGCGGTGCTGGGTGAAGTCGGGCGTGCGCGCCTGCTGCAAACCCTGATCGAAACCCGTCGGCAAGGCGGCAAGGTGGTGTTCGACAACAACTACCGGCCGCGCCTGTGGACGTCTGTTGAAGCCGCGCGCACGGCGTATCACCAGGTGATGGCGGAGGTGGATGTTGCCTTGCTGACCGAAGATGACGAGCGGGCGCTGTTTGGCTATGAAGACAGCGAGCAGGTGTTTGCGGCGTACCCGGCGATTGCTGAGGTGGTGCTTAAGCGTGGGGCGGATGAATGTTTGATCCGTTGCGCGGGGGAGCGCTTTGCGGTGCCGGCGGTGAAGGTTGAGAAGGTGGTGGACACGACGGCGGCGGGGGATTCGTTCAGTGCGGCGTACTTGGCGAGTCGGCTCAAGGGTGGTTCACCTGAACAGGCTGCATTGGCCGGGCATCAGCTGGCCAGTCGGGTCATTCAGATTCCAGGGGCTTTGATTCCTCGTTGAATGGCCGCCTGCGGCGGTTCGCGGGCAAGCCCGGCTCACACAGTTGATCGGTGTACGCCGTCCAATGTGGGAGCTGGCTTGCCTGCGATAGCGGTTTACAGCCAAGCCCCTTAGTCGCGGTAGAACACCTGCACCAGGTGATACCCGAACTTGCTCTTGATCGGCCCGTGCACCACCTTCACCGGCTTCTTGAAGATCACCGCATCAATTGCCCCCACCATCTGCCCGGGCCGCACTTCGCCCAAGTCGCCGCCACGCTTGCCCGACGGGCAGGTGGAGTACTTCTTGGCCAGCACATCAAAGGCTTCGCCCTTGGCGATGCGCTGCTTGAGCTGTTCGGCTTCTTCGCTGGTTTTTACCAGGATATGACGGGCTAGGGCTTTCATGCAGGTTACCTTGCAACGGTCAAACGTAAGGGCGCGCGATTATGCCTGAACTCACTCGACGACGCTGATCATGCTGCGGATTTTCGTGGCCAGCAGGTCGATGGAAAACGGTTTGGCCACCATGTCCATGCCGTCTTCCAAAAAGCCTTGGCGTTCGGCGGCTTTTTCAGCGTAGCCGGTCATGAACAACACGCGCAGGCCAGGCCTGTGCTGGCGGGCGATTTCCGCCAGTTGCCGGCCATTCATGCCGGGCAAGCCCACGTCGGTCACCAGCAGGTCCACGCGCAGATCCGATTCCAGCAACGGCAACGCCGTGCGCGCATCCGCTGCCTGGTGCGCGGTGTAGCCCAGTTCGTCGAGCACATTGACCACCAGCATGCGCACGGCGGGGTCATCCTCGACCACCACCACGGCCTCGCCGGCCAGTGCCAGCGGCGCTTCGCTCAAATGCTCCGGCAGGTTGCTTTCCAGCGCCGTGCCATGCAGGCGCGGCAGGTACAGGCGTACGCAGGTGCCCTGGCCGGGTTCGCTGTGAATGGTCACGTGGCCGCCGGATTGCTGGGCAAAGCCGTAGATCATCGACAACCCCAGGCCGGTGCCTTGACCGATGGGCTTGGTGGTGAAGAACGGGTCGAACGCCTTGGCGAGGATTTTCGGCGCCATGCCGGTGCCGTTGTCGCACACGCCAAGCATCACGTAGTCACCGGCCTTCACCGGTTCCAGAGTGGTGATGTCGGTGCCGTCCAGGTAACTGTTGGCGGTTTCGATCAGCAGCTCGCCGCCATCGGGCATGGCGTCGCGCGCGTTGATCACCAGGTTGAGCAGGGCGTTTTCCAGTTGGCTGGCATCGGTGTTGACCGGCCAGATGTCGTGGCCCAGTTGCACCTTGAGCGTGATATGCGCGCCTTTGGTGCGGCGGAACAAGTCTTCAAGCGAAGCCACCAGTTGGTTCGGGTCCAGCGGCCGACGGTCCAGCGACTGGCGCCGCGAGAACGCCAGCAGCCGGTGGGTGAGGGCGGCCGCACGGTGGGCCGATGAGACGGCGGCGTCGGTAAAACGGCCGATCTCATCGCTGCGCCCGGCTGCGATGTAACGCTGCATCAGGTCCAGGCTGCCGATGATGCCGGTGAGCATGTTGTTGAAGTCGTGGGCAATGCCCCCGGTGAGCTGGCCCACCGCTTCCATTTTTTGCGCGTGGCGCAGGGCGTCTTCGGCCCGCTCGCGTTCGAACATCTCGTTCTGCAGACGCTGGTTGGCTTCGGCCAGGGCCTGGGTGCGCTGGGCCACACGTTCTTCGAGGTTTTCGTTGAGGTGGCGCAGGGCTTCTTCGGTGAGCTTGCGTTCAGTTTCGTCGATCACAAAGATGTAGAAACCGTTCACCGAGCCGTCATTGCTGAAGCGCGGCAGGTACTTCATCAACGCATGGCGCGGTCGGCCGTCGCGGTGCGGGGTGATGGTCATGAAGCTGCACGCCTTGCCCTTGAGGGCGGCGGCGATCTTATCTGCGCGCCCGGCATACACCTCGTCGCCGAGCACTTCGCGAATGGTCTTGCCGTACAGCTCCTGGGGCGTCATGCCGTACCACTCCAGGTACGCGCTGTTGTTCAGGCGAAACCGTTGCTCGTGATCCACGTAGCCGATCAACACCGGCATGGCGTTGATGATCAACTGCAATTCGGTCTGGCTTTGGCGCAGGGCCTGCTCAGTGTGCTTGCGCTCGGTCAGGTCCAGCGCAGCGCCGAGAAAACGCGCCGGGCGGCCTTGATGGTCCTTGTAGCAGCGGCCCCGGGCAAACACCCAGCGCACCTGGCCATCGGCCTGCAACAGGCGGTACTCCTCGGCGTATTCGGTGCCGAAGGTGATGCAATGCTTGATGCTGCGCGCCACCATGCCACGGTCTTCGGGGTGCACGCCTTGCAGGTAGTCGCTGATGGGCAGCAACCCGGCGCTTTGCGGGTCGACGCCATGCAGGTAGGCGAAGTGCGCGTCGGCGATGAAGCGGTCTTCGCCGATGTCCCAATCCCAGGTGCCCACTGCGTCAGTGGCAGCCAATGCGAGTTGCAGGCGTTGTTCGGTGTTGTGTTGGGCCTTGCGCCGTTCGTTGGTTTCGATGGCGGTGACGAGGATGCCGGCGACGGTGCCGCTTTCGTCGCGGATCGGGCTGTAGGTCAGGTCCAGCCAGATTTCGGTGTCGCGGTTGTTGCGCTGCAGCACGAAGCGCTGCTCGCTGAAGCTGCGCACCTGGCCGCTGAGCACCGCGTCATAGATGGGTGCGGTAAAGCTCTCGAGTTCCGGCCAGGTCTGGTGCGCCGGCTGGCCCAGCGCCTCGGGGTGCTTGTTGCCCGCCAGTTGGGCGAAGCCGTCGTTGTACAGCTGAGTGAGGTGGCTGCCCCACAGCAGCAACATCGGCATGGGGGAATGCACGACGATATCCACGGCTGTGCGCAGGCTTTGTGGCCAATCGTTGGCCGCACCGAGTGGGCTTTGCGCCCAGTCCAGCCGCGCAATCAATGCTGCGGCCTCGCTACCGGTGGAGATGTCCTTCATGAAAAAGCCCTGAGCGTAACGCTTTGAAAGATGACAACACCCATTATCCCGTGTGCCGGGCGTGAGTGACTACCCCCGAAAAATAGCATGCATTGGGGGTTTGTCTTCAAATCAGTGCATCAGAGCTGAAACCTTTCATCTTTACGCCAATTCAGGGCGGTCACGAAACTGCTCGAGCGCCTCCGGGTTGGCCAGGGCATCGGTGTTTTTCACCGGCTCGCCGTGCACCACGTTGCGCACCGCCAACTCGACGATCTTGCCGCTGATGGTGCGAGGGATATCCGTGACGGCAACGATCTTTGCCGGTACGTGGCGTGGCGTGGTGTTGGCGCGGATCACCTGGCGGATCTGCTGCTCCAGGGCCTCATCCAGCGCGATGCCATCGGTGAGGCGCACGAACAGCACCACCCGCACATCGTCCTGCCAGCGCTGGCCGATGGCCAGGCTTTCCAGCACCTGGGGCACCTTTTCCACCTGGCGATAAATCTCGGCCGTGCCAATGCGCACGCCACCGGGGTTGAGCACGGCGTCGGAGCGCCCATGGATCAGCAGGCTGCCGTTGGGGCGTTGCTCGGCGTAGTCGCCCTGGGCCCAGACCCCGGGGAACTGGCTGAAGTAGGAGGCGCGCAGCTTTTGCTGGCCGGGGTCGTTCCACAGGCCGATGGGCATGGCGGGGAAGTGCCGGGTACACACCAGTTCGCCTTTTTCACCGATCAAGGGTTGGCCCTGATCGTCCCAGACCTCAATGGCCATCGCCAGGCTCTTGCACTGCATCTCGCCACGGCGCACCGGCAGCACAGGGTTGCCGATCACAAAGCAGGAGACGATATCGGTACCGCCGGACATGGATGACAGACACAGCTCACCTTTGATCTCGCGATACACATAGTCGTAGCTCTGGGGGGACAGCGGCGAACCCGTGGAAATCAGGCCCTTGAGGCTGCCCAGGTCATGGCTCAAACGCGGTTGCAGCCCGGCCTTTTCCAGGGTGGCGAGAAACTTGGGGCTGGTGCCGAACACGCTGATCTTTTCTGCGTCAATCAGGTCGATCAAGCGTTCGGGCCCCGGGTGGAAGGGCGAGCCGTCATACAGCACCGCCGTGGCGCCGATGGCCAGCACCGACACCAGCCAGTTCCACATCATCCAGCCGCAGGTGGTGTAGTAGAACAGGCAGTCGTCCCGGGACAGGTCGGCGTGCAAGCCGTGTTCCTTGAGGTGGGTGAGCAGCACGCCACCGGTGCCATGGATGATGCACTTGGGCACGCCGGTGGTGCCGCTGGAATAGAGGATGTACAGCGGGTGGTCAAAAGGCACGGCGACGAAATCCGGCTCGCCGCCGGGGTGGTAGAAGTCGTTCCACAGCGTGACAGTTGCCTGGGTTTGATAGTCCTCAACCCGCGCCTGAGGCCGGGCGTAAGGCACGATCAGCAACTGTTCCAGAGACGGCAAGCGTTCGAGGATCTCGTTGAGCTTGGTGCTCTGGTCGATCTCTTTGCCGGCATAGCGGTAACCCGCGCAGGTGATCAGCACCTTGGGTTCGATCTGGCCGAACCGGTCGATCACGCCCTGGGTGCCGAAGTCGGGCGACGAACAGGACCAGATCGCCCCGAGGCTGGTGGTGGCGAGCATGCCCACCAGGGTTTGCCAGGTGTTGGGCATGCACGCCGCGACGCGGTCGCCCTGAACCACACCCGCCGCCCGCAGGCTTTGTTGCAGGCCGGCCACGTGGGCGGCGAGTTCGGCGTAGGTCAGTTGTTCGCGTTGGCCGTCTTCGCTGATCGCCACCACGGCGGGATGATCATCGCGACGGCGCAGCAGGTGCTCGGCAAAATTCAGGGTGGCACCGGGGAACCATTGGGCGCTGGGCATCTCGGCGTCTTCGATCAGCACGGCACTGGGCGGGCTGCGAAATTGCACGTCGAAGAACGCGACGATGGCCTGCCAGAAGTCCGGGCGCTGGTCGATGCTCCACTGGTGCAGGGCCGGGTAGTCGTTGAGCTGCACGTCGTGGCGCTCGTTGATGTAGCGGCGGAACTGATCCATGCGCGTGGTGGCGATGCGTTCCGGGGAGGGTTGCCAGAGGATGTCGGACATAAAGCTGCCTCTTGTTCTTGTACAAGTCTACCTAACAACACAGTTCTAAATTGTGGGAGCTGGCTTGCCTGCGATAGCGGTGTGTCAGTTGGCTAATTTGTTTCTGATATACCGCCATCGCAGGCAAGCCAGCTCCCACATTCAATCTTCTGTGTTTGATTTATTGGGCCAACCAACCGCCATCAATGTTCCACGCCGCACCCCGCACCTGGCTGCCAGCCTCACTGCACAGGAACAGCACCAGTTCACCCAACTGTGGCGGCGTCACGAACTCCAGCGACGGCTGCTTCTCCGCCAGCAAATCATGCTGCGCCTGCTGCGGGTCGACGCCGTTGGCCGCGCGGTCATCAATCTGCTTCTGCACCAGCGGCGTCAGCACCCAGCCAGGGCAGATGGCGTTGCAGGTGACGTTGCTGGTGGCCGTCTCCAGGCCCACCACTTTAGTTAGCCCAATGACGCCATGCTTGGCCGCCACGTACGCCGCCTTGCCCACCGAACCGACCTGGCCATGCACCGAGGCGATATTGACGATGCGCCCCCAGCCCTTGGCCTTCATGCCCGGCAGGCTCAAGCGCGTGCTGTGGAACACCGATGACAGGTTGATCGCGATGATCGAATCCCAACGCTCAGCCGGGAAGTCTTCCACCGCCGCCACATGCTGGATGCCGGCGTTGTTGACCAGGATGTCCACGCCGCCGAACTCACGCTCGGCGTAGGCGATCATGTCGGCGATCTGCGCCGGGTCGCTGACGTCGGCCGGGTGGTGCCCGACCTTGCCGCCAAAGGCTTGCACCTGGGCAATCACCGCGCTGGCGTCGCCGAAGCCGTTAAGGATCAGGTTGGCGCCGGCCTTGGCCAGGCTCAGGGCAATCCCCAGGCCGATGCCGCTGGTGGAACCGGTGACCAGGGCGGTCTTGCCATTCAACGTCGTCATACAAACCTCACACAATGCCGGTGGCGTAGAAAGTACCGATCACCACGAACACCGCGAGGGTCTTGATGATCGTGATGCCGAAAATGTCCTTGTAGGCTTCGCGGTGCGTCAGGCCGGTGACTGCCAGCAGTGTGATCACCGCGCCGTTGTGGGGCAGGGTGTCCATGCCGCCGCTGGCCATGGCCGCGACGCGGTGCAGCACTTCAAGGGGGATATTGGCCGCATGGGCCGCCGAAATAAAGCTTTCGGACATGGCCGCCAGGGCGATGCTCATGCCACCCGACGCCGAACCGGTGATACCGGCCAGCAAGGTCACGGTAATCGCCTCGTTGACCAGCGGGTTGGGGATGCCCTTGAGCCAGTCCGCCAGCACCAGGAAGCCCGGCAGCGAGGCGATCACCGCGCCAAAGCCATACTCTGATGCGGTGTTCATTGCCGCGAGCAGCGCCCCGCTGACCGCGCTTTTGCTGCCTTCGGCGAGCTTGCTCTTGATGGCCGACCAGCCGAACACGAGCACCATCAAGATACCCACCAGCAACGCCGCTTGCACCGCCCAGATCGCGGTGAGCTTGGCAATTTCAGTGGTCACCGGCGCGCTCATGCCGGGCAGCGCGAGGCTGTGGGTCTTGCCGTACCACTGCGGGATCCAGTGGGTGAACAGCAGGTTCATTACACCTACAAGGATCAGCGGCGACAGCGCCACCCACGGGTTGGGCAGCGCCAGGTTGTCGGCGGTTTCCGGTTCGTTGCGCAGCTCGGTGCCATACCCTTCACCGGCGCGCTGCGCCTTGTTGCGTTGGCGCGCGAGGTAGAGCATGCCGGCGCAGAACACGAAGACCGTGCCGATCAAGCCCAGCCATGGCGCGGCCCAGGCGGTGGTGTTGAAGAAGGTGCTGGGGATGATGTTCTGGATCTGCGGCGTGCCGGGCAGGGCGTCCATGGTGAACGAGAACGCACCGAGGGCGATGGTCGCCGGGATCAGGCGCTTGGGGATGTTGCTCTGGCGGAACATCTCGGCCGCAAACGGGTACACCGCAAACACCACCACAAACAGCGACACGCCGCCGTAGGTGAGCAGGGCGCACACCAGCACGATCACCAGCATGGCCTGGCGCGTGCCCAGCAGGCGGATCGCTGCGGCCACGATGGAACGGGAAAAGCCCGACAGCTCGATCAGCTTGCCGAACACCGCGCCGAGCAGGAACACCGGGAAATACAGTTTGATAAAACCGACCATCTTCTCCATGAACACCCCGGTAAAGGCGGGCGCCACGGCAGACGGGTCGGTGAGCAGGACAGCGCCGAGGGCGGCAATGGGGGCAAACAGGATAACGCTATAGCCACGGTAGGCTGCCAGCATCAACAGCGCGAGGGCTGCCAGGGCAATGATCACACTCATGGTGTGTCTCCAAATCGGATTGTTATTTTTGTGGGGGTGTTGCTGTGGGGAGGGCTATAGCGAGATGCGTGCCAATAATAATAACTTATTGAAAGTTAAAGATATTTTGTATTTTTTGAATGGCGATTCTGGATAGAATCTCAAATTGGAGACAGGTGAAGTTTTGGGGTGGGAGCTGGCTTGCCTGCGATAGCGGTGGTTCAGCTGACCATTGACCAACAGACAGGCCGCTATCGCAGGCAAGCCAGCTCCCACATTGGATTGTCTTTAAAATGAGATTTATGTCTCTTTAATGAGATTGGGCGATTCCCAGCGCCACCATCTTCTTGTACAGCGTCGACCGTCCAAGCCCCAAACGCTTGGCTGCATCGACCACATTTCCCTCGCACGCCTGCAACGCCGCTGCAATGACCTGCCGATCAAAGCGCTCCCGCGCCGCGTTGAAACTTTCGCCCTCTACCGGTACCACCGTATTACGTTCCACGGGGGTAAAGGTGCCGATGGCGGCGCGAATTTCCTCGGCATTCAACACCAGGTCATCACTGAGCAACGCCGCACGCTCCAGCACATTGCGCAGCTCGCGGATGTTCCCCGGCCACGCGTGTTGTGCCAGCAGCGCCAAGGCCTCGCGGTCCAGTTCATGCTGGCTGCGCAGCTCCTCCAGGATCGCCTCGCTCAGCGCCGGAATATCTTCCAGCCGTTCACGCAAGGGCGGTACGTGGATGGGCAGTACATTCAGCCGGTAATACAAGTCGGCACGGAACTCGCCACGCTTGATCGCCGCTTCCAGGTCCATGGACGTGGCGGCAATCACCCGCACGTCGCTGTGCAGCATCTCGTTGGAGCCCACGGGCTCGAACTCCTTTTCCTGCAACACCCGCAGGAGTTTGCTTTGCAGCGGCAGGGGCATGTCGCCGATCTCATCAAGAAACAGCGTACCGCCCTGGGCGATCTGGAACTTGCCGGGACGGCCCTTGCGGTCGGCGCCGGTAAACGCGCCGGGCGCGGTGCCAAAGAACTCGGCCTCGAGCAGATCGCCCGGGATAGCCGCGCTGTTGATGCTGACAAAAGCCTTGTGCGCACGCGGTGAGGCGCCGTGTATCGCCTGGGCCAGCAACTCCTTGCCGGTGCCGGTTTCCCCCAGCAGCAACACCGGCGATTCGGCACTTGCACTGCGCCGTGCGCGACGCTTGACTTCAAGGCTGGCCGCGCTGGTGCCAATAAAGTGCGCAAAGTTGTACTTGCTCTGCCGTGAGCGCAGCAGCGAGCGGGTCGAGGCCAGTTCCTGTTGCATGCTCAGGTAGCGCTCGATCAACGGCGACAGGTTGCGCAGCTCGTCGAACAACGCAAAGCCGATCGCTCCGATCACCGCACCGGCATCGTCGTGAATCGGCAGGCGCATCACCACCAGCGGGCCTTTGGGCGTGTCCTGGATATCCAGCAGGATCGGCTGGTCATTGCGCACCACCTGGCGCAACAGGCTGTTGGAGATCACCTGCTCGCAGGGTTGGCCAATCGCTTCGTCGGCGCTCTTGAGGCCGAAGCGCTTGGCGTAGCGCTCGTTCATCCAGACGATATTGGCGTCGCGGTCGACAATCACCGTGCCTTCGCTGGACTGCTCGATGATCTCGAACAGCGACTGGATGGCCAGGCCGCGAACCTGCTGGTAGTCCTTGAGGCTTTCGGTGATGTTCATAGTTATGCCGTCAACACAAAATCAAAATTGGAATACGGTCCTGTAGGCGCCCGGCTTGCCGGCGATGGCGGTGTGTCAGTCGGTATATTCGGTACTGATAGACCGCTATCGCAGGCAAGCCAGCTCCCACAGGGGCAAGCCTTTACAAGGGAATGTGCGCGGCAGCCAGCAGCTCTTTGGTGTACGGATGCTGCGGGGCTTCGAACACCGTATGGCTCGCGCCACGCTCCACCACCTTGCCGTCCTTGACCACGATCATGTCATGGGCCATCGCGCGCACCACCGCCAGGTCATGGCTGATAAACAGGTAGGTCAGGCCGTACTTTTCCTGCAGCTCCCGCAACAACGCCACCACTTGTTTCTGCACCGTGCGGTCGAGGGCCGAGGTGGGCTCATCCAGCAGCATCAGCGCCGGTTTGAGCACCAGGGCGCGGGCGATGGCGATGCGTTGGCGTTGGCCACCGGAAAACTCATGGGGGTAACGATGCCGGCTCTCAGGGTCGAGGCCCACATCCTTGAGCACCTGGATCACCTGGGCGTCTCGGTCGGCGAGGCTGCACGGTGCATGCACCTCCAGGCCTTCGCTGATGATCTGCTGCACCGACATGCGCGGGCTGAGGCTGCCGTAAGGGTCCTGGAACACCACCTGCATCTGCTTGCGCCACGGGCGCATCTGCTGGTGGTTCAGCGGGTCAAGGGCCTCGCCCTGGAAGCGGATGCTGCCGGTGGAATCCAGCAGGCGCAGGATCGCCTGGCCGAGGGTGGACTTGCCCGAGCCGGACTCGCCGACAATCCCCAGGGTCTTGCCACGCTGCACGCTGAGGCTGATGCCATCCACCGCGCGCAGGTAGGTCTTGCGCTGGAACAAACCGCTGCTCAACGGGAACTGCACGGTCAGGTCGTCCACCTGCAACACCGTCTCGTGGACGTCGCTGCACAACGGTTCGCCTGCCGGTTCAGCGTCCAGCAGCAGGCGGCTGTAAGGGTGTTGCGGCGCGTTGAACAGAGCCTGGCAGTCGGCTTGCTCGACGATCTCGCCGGCGCGCATCACGCACACCCGCTGGGCAATGCTGCGCACCAGGTTGAGGTCGTGGCTGATCAGCAGCAGCGACATGCCCAGGCGTTGCTGCAACGACTTGAGCAACAGCAGGATCTTGCGCTGCACCGTCACGTCCAGCGCGGTGGTGGGCTCATCGGCGATCAGCAACTCCGGCTCGCACGCCAGGGCCATGGCGATCATCACCCGCTGGCGCTGGCCACCGGAGAGTTGATGCGGGTAAGCCTTGAGCCGTTCCTGGGGTTTTTGAATGCCCACCAGTTCCAGCAGTTCGAGGATGCGCGCCTGGGCGGCCTTGCCCCCCAGGCCCTTGTGCAGCAGCAGGGTTTCGCCGATCTGCTTTTCGATGCTATGCAAAGGGTTCAGGGACGTCATCGGCTCCTGGAAGATCATCGCAATGCGGTTGCCCCGCAGCTTCTGCAAGGTGGCGGCCGATGCGCCGATCAATTCCTGGCCGCGGTACTTGATGGATCCGGTCGTCGTCGTGCCGGCTTCCGGTAGCAATTGCAGGATCGAGTGGGCCGTCACCGACTTGCCCGAGCCGGACTCGCCCACCAGCGCCAGGCACTCGCCGGGGCGCACGTCCAGGCACAGGTCTCGCACCACGGTCTGGCCGCTGAAGGCGACGCTGAGGTCGCGTATTTCGATCAGGTTCATAGGCGGTCACTCATGAGCGTGGGTCGAAGGCATCACGTAATGCCTCGCCGATAAAAACCAGCAGCGACAGGATCAGCGCCAGTGTGAAGAACGCCGTCAAGCCCAGCCAGGGCGCCTGCAGGTTCTGTTTGCCCTGGGCGATCAGTTCACCCAGGGACGCGCTGCCGGCGGGCATGCCAAAGCCAAGGAAATCCAGGGCGCTCAGGGTAGAGATCGCCCCGGTCAAGATGAACGGCAGGTAACTCAAGGTGGCGGTCATGGCATTGGGCAGGATGTGCCGGCGGATGATCTTGTCATCGCCCAGGCCCAGGGCCCGTGCCGCCTTGACGTATTCCAGGTTGCGCCCGCGCAGGAACTCGGCGCGCACCACGTCCACCAGGGCCAGCCAGGAGAACAGCGCCATGATCCCCAGCAGCCACCAGAAGTTGGGTTCCACGAACCCCGACAGGATGATCAACAGGTACAGCACCGGCAGCCCAGACCACACTTCCAGTACGCGCTGGCCGAGCAAGTCCACCCAGCCGCCGTAATAGCCTTGCAGCGCGCCGGCCGCGATACCGATGGCGGCGCTGATGGCGGTGAGTGCCAGGGCAAACAGGATCGACACCCGCGCACCGAAGATCACCCGCGCCAGCACATCTCGCGACTGGTCATCGGTGCCCAGCCAGTTCACCGCCGACGGCGGGCTGGGGGCAGGGCGGGTCAGTTCGTAGTTGGGCGTGTCTTCACTGAAGGGGATGGGTGGGAACAGCATCCAGCCGCCGTCGTGCTCGATCAGCTTTTTCACGTAGTCACTGCGATAGTCGGCCTGGAATGGCAGCTGCCCACCGAACTGTTGCTCGGTGTAGCGCTTGAACACCGGGAAATACAGCTCGTTCTTGAAACTCAGCACCAAGGGCTTGTCGTTGGCGATCAGCTCGCCGCCCAGGGTCAGGATAAACAGGCCGATGAACATCCACAGCGACCACCAGCCGCGGCGGTTTTTCTTGAACCGTTCGAAACGCCGACGCGCTACAGGAGACAGATTGAGCATCAGGCGTTCCTCGCGGCGAAGTCGATACGCGGGTCCACCAGGGTGTAGCAGAGGTCACCGATGAGTTTGATCAAGAGGCCGAACAACGTGAAGATAAACAGCGAGCCGAACACCACCGGATAATCCCGGGAGAGGGCGGCCTCGTAGCTCATGCGCCCCAGACCATCAAGGGAAAAGATCACCTCGATCAGCAAGGAACCGGCGAAGAACACCGCGATAAACGCCTGGGGAATGCCGGAAATCACCAGCAGCATGGCGTTGCGGAACACATGGCCATAAAGCACACGGCGTTCACTCAAGCCTTTGGCGCGGGCGGTCACCACGTACTGGCGCGTGATTTCATTGAGGAACGAGTTCTTGGTGAGGATGGTCAAGGTCGCAAACCCGCCGATGACCAGCGACGTCACCGGCAATACCAGGTGCCAGAAGTAGTCGGCGACCTTGCCCACGGTGCTCAGTTCTTCGAAGTTTTCCGAGACCAGCCCGCGCACGGGGAACCAGTTCAACGACGTGCCACCGGCAAACACCACGATCAGGAACATCGCAAACAGAAACGCCGGCATCGCGTAGCCGATCACGATGGCGGTGCTGCTCCACACGTCAAAGCTGCTGCCATGGCGTACCGCCTTGCGGATACCCAACGGGATCGACACCAGGTAGGTGATCAAGGTGGCCCACAGGCCGAGGGAGATGGTGACGGGCATTTTTTCCAGGATCAGGTCGATCACCGTCTTGCCGCGAAAGAAGCTGTTGCCAAAATCCAGCTTTGCGTAGCTTTTGAGCATCAGCCACAGGCGCTCTGGTGCCGGCTTGTCGAAGCCGTATTGTTTTTTGATGTCCTCGATCAGTTTCGGGTCCAGGCCACGGCTGGCGCGGGACCCCGTGCCGGCACCGTCCCCGCCGGAGCCGCCGACGCCACCGCCGCCGATCCCTTGCAGGTGGGCGATGGCCTGTTCCACCGGGCCGCCGGGAGCGGCCTGCACGATCACGAAATTCACCAGCAGGATGATCACCAGCGTCGGGATGATCAGCAGCAAACGCCGCACGATATAGGCAAACATCAGCGGGGCCCTCCGCGTTTTTTCAGCTCGGCTTGCATCTGTTCATTGGTCAGCGGCACTGGGCTGATTTCCCACCAGGTTTCCAGGGCTTCGTCGTTCTTGGCTTCAACGGCCGGGCGACCGAAGCGGTTCCACCAGGCAGCGGAGGTGCCGGGTGGGTAGTAGTTGGGAATCCACAGGTAATTCCATTGCAGCACCCGGTCCAGCGCATGGGCGTAGGTGAGCATCTGCGCCTGGGTGTTGGCCTTGACCAGGCCCTGGATCAAGCTGTCGACGGCCGGATCCTTGAGCACCATGTAGTTGTTGGCGCCCGGGTCATAAGCGGCCGCCGAGCCGAAGTAGTTGTACAGCTCCATGCCCGGCGAAGTGGTGACCGGGAAACCGATGACGATCATGTCGTAGTCACGCGCCATGATCCGGTTCACGTATTGCGACGAGTCGATGCGGCGGATATTCAGGGTGATGCCGATCTGTGCCAGGTTGCGTTTGTACGGCAGCAGCAGGCGCTCCATGCCGGCCTGGGCATTGAGGAAGGTGAACTCCAGCGGCTCGCCGTCGGCGTTCACCAATCTGTCGCCCTTGGGTTTCCAGCCGGCCTGCTCCAGCAGCGCCAGGGCTTGCAATTGTTTATCGCGAATCATGCCGCTGCCGTCGGTGACAGGCGCCTTGAACACCTGGGTGAACACCTCGTCGGGAATCTTCCCGCGCAGCGGTTCGAGGATGGCCAACTCTTCTTTGGTCGGCAGTTGGCTGGCAGCCAGCGGGCTGTTGGAGAAGAAACTCTGCTGGCGGATGTACATATTGCGCATCATCTGCCGGTTGGCCCACTCGAAGTCCCACAGCATCGCCAGGGCCTGGCGCACGCGGCGGTCCTTGAACATCGGTTTTTGCACGTTGAACACATAACCCTGGGCCGGCTGCGGCATCTCTTTGGCCAGGTGGTCGCGTTGCAGGCGGCCATCGTCGAGGGCCGGGCCGTTGTAGCCGATGGAATAGCCGGTGGCGGAGAACTCGCGGTTGAAGTCGTAGGCGCCGCCACGGATCACCTGGCGCGCCACTTCGGTGTCGCCGAAGTACTCCAGGCTCAGGTGGTCGAAGTTGTACAGGCCACGGCTGACGGGCAGGTCCTTGCCCCACCAGTTGGGGTCACGGGTAAAAGTGATGGTGCTGCCGGAGTCGATCTTGCTGATCGTGTACGGGCCACTGCCCAGCGGGGCTTCGTAGCCGCCGCCGTTGGCGAAGTCGCGGGTTTTCCACCAGTGCTCGGGGAACACCGGCAGGGTGGCGATATCCAGGGGCAGGGTGCGGTTCTCGTTGCTGGAAAAATCAAAGCGGACCTGGCGCTCGCCTTCGACCTCGACGTGCTTGACGTCGGCGAACAGGGTGCGAAAACGCAGGCTGCCTTGGGTCATCAATAGGTCGAAACTGTAGCGCACGTCTTCGGCGGTGATGGGCGTGCCGTCGGCAAAGCGCGCCTTGGGGTTCAGGTAGAAGCGCAACGACAGGCCGTCGTCGGCGCATTCCATTTTTTCGGCCACCAGGCCGTACACCGTGTAGGGCTCATCCAGGGAGCGTTGGGCCAGGGGCGCATACAGCCAGCCGTCGACCTGGGACACGCCGATGCCTTTGTCGATATACGGCAGCACGTGGTCGAAACGCCCGATCTCGATGGCGGAGCGCTTGAGGCTGCCGCCCTTGGGGGCGTTGGGGTTGGCATAGTCGAAATGGGTGAAACCGGCGGGGTACTTGGCCGGTTCGCCGTATACCGTGAGGTAAGTCTGCGGGGCCGCGATCACGGCCGAACTGGCCAACAGCAGGGCCAGGGCAGAGCTGAGCAGGGGGATGGAAAAAGCCAATCGCATTATCAGCCTTGAGCGCCGGGTGAACAGGAATAAGGATTTGTACGCTAACGGCGTGAGCGTCGCCAGTCATCACATGCACAACGGCCCACCAGAGGGCGGGCCGTTGTTTATAGCATCAATGCAGACAGGATCAGTCCTGGCGGCTGGTGACTTCCAGCAGGTGGTAACCGAACTGGGTTTTCACCGGGCCTTGCACGGTGTTGACCGGGGCGCTGAACACGACGGTGTCGAATTCCTTGACCATCTGGCCTGGACCGAACGAACCCAGGTTGCCGCCGTCGCGGCTGGAAGGGCAGCTGGAGTTGGCTTTGGCGATCTCTGCGAAATCGGCGCCGCCTTCGATTTGGGCCTTGAGTTCGTTGCACTTGTCTTCAGTGGAAACGAGGATGTGACGGGCGGTGGCTTTGGCCATGGGGAGTAACTCCTTGAGTAAAAAGGGTGAGCCTACCGGATTCAGGCGGTTATTTCCTGGCAAAGTTCCCATGGATTGTTTGAGCGGCCTTTGGCTTGCCTACAACGTTGGAGGGTGTACCGAACCTGTGGGAGGGGGCTTGCTCCCGAAGGCGATAGCATTGCCTCATCAGGATCTGGCTGGTAGGAGCCGGCTTGCCGGCGATGGCTATGTGTAGGGCGCTGGAGCTTTTTGGTCGGAGTACATATCCGTTTCTTCGGTAATGACAGCTTATGGTTCCGCCCTTACGGCGGCTCACTTTGGAAAAGCCGGAATGCCGGCCCAGCCCAAAGTAAGCAAAGGGCTCTTGCCCCAACACTCGGNNCTCGGTGTGCCCGTAATCCGACCAGCGTGTTTGACGGGGCGCTTGAGATCAAAAGCAAAGCAGAGCCGCTTTAGCGGCTCACGCCCGGGCCATGGCGCCGCTGCGGGTCAGCCATTCGATGAACAGCGCGAACAGCTCGGCCTGGGAATTGATTGCCAGCTTGGTGTACAGGTTCTTACGGTGCATGCGCACGGTTTCTGGGGAAATGCCGAGCACTTGGGCGGTGGATTTTACCGAGTGCCCGCGCAGGATCAGGTGGGCGATTTCACGCTCGCGTACGGTGAGCACACCGCTGCCAAAGCCCATGAACGCCGCTTCGATCTGCTGGTGCGCCTGGGTCTGGGTGTACGCCTCGTCACTGATCACCTTGGCCAGCCCGCCGGTGGTGCCAAACCGCCGCAGCAACTCCCGGACGATAGCCTGGGTCGATTGCTGCACCGCCAGTTGTTCCTCGGTGAACTGCCCGGCACTCAGGCCCTGGAACATGCACAGCGAAATCTTGCTCTGGGGGCACAGGTCGACGATGTAGTAACTTTCCTGGGCGCCGCCGCTGCGCAGGTAGTAGGTCTTGTAGTACTCGCTGTTGAAAAAGTCATCCGGGGCAATTTGGGCCAGGTGGTAAAAACCTTCCGCCAAACCCTTGTCTACCGCCAGGCAAAACGGGTCCAGCAGGTAGCCGCGGGAAAAATAGCGGTGGATGATTTCATCCTGATACGCCCGAGGGATGCCTTGCTGATACAGCAGGTGCGGTGGCTGGCCCTGGCGTTCCAGGCTGATCATCATCGATTCGATGGGGGTGAGGGTGCACAGCGCGGCGGCCAGGTGTTCGAGGAATGAGGCTTCATCCACATGGATCAACGCCTGGGCCAGGGCGTGGTGCCAGGTTTGCAGTTGCTGCAGGGTCGGGGCAGGGCTGGCTGTGGTCATGGCAGCCAGTCTACCCGGCTGCCAACGCCCAGGCAAAAACGCCGAGACAGGCTCGGCGTTATGACTCATCGGCCTTGATACTCGCCGCTTTCGCGCAGTTCAGCGGCCGTATCGAGGATGCACTGGCGCAAGGTCTCCACGATTTCGTCGACTTGGGCGCGAGTGATGATCAGCGGCGGCGACATCACGTTCAGGTGGCCGATGGGGCGTACCAGCAAGCCTTTGGCCTGGGCGCGCAGGTGGATTTTTTCACCGATGTTGACCGCATCCGGCAGCAAGGCCTTGGTGCGCTTGTCCGCGACGAACTCGATGCACGCCATCAGGCGCTGGCAGCGTATATCCCCCACCAGCGGCAAGTCGGCCAAGGTCTGCAGGCGCTGCTCCAGGTACACGCCAACGTCTTCCACATGGGCCAGCAGTTGTTCGCGCTCGATGATCTCGATGTTTTTCAACGCAGCCACACAACTGACCGGGTGCCCGCTGTAGGTGAACCCGTGGGTAAAGCAGCGGCCTTTGCCCGGCTCGCCAATGACCTGCCAGATGCGCTCGGAGAAAATACACGCACCCAGCGGCAGGTAGCCGGAGGTGAGGCCTTTGGCGGTGGTGATGATATCGGGCTGCATGCCGAACACGTCTTCGGAAGCAAAGAACGCCCCGAGGCGCCCGAACGAAGTGACCACCTCATCGGCGACGTACAGCAAGTCGTAGCGCTGGCAGATTTCCCACATGCGTCGGTGGTAGCCCTTGGGCGGGATGATCACGCCACCGGAACCCATGATCGGTTCGGCGAAAAACGCCGCCACATTGTCCGCACCAAGGGTCAGGATCTTGTCTTCGAATTCATTCACCAGGAAGTCAAGGAACTCCGCCTCGCTCATCCCCTCCGGCGCCCGGTAGTAGTTGGGGCAGGAGATGTGGTGGAACAGGTCGCTCATGAAGTCGAACTCGGGCGCGCGGTCGGCGGCCTTGTTGCCGATGGACATGGTCAGGAACGTGGAGCCGTGATACGCACTGAAGCGCGAGATGATGTGCTTCTTGGCCGTTTTGCCACGGCTGTTCTGGTAGAACTGCACCAACCGGTAGGCGGTGTCCACGGCGGTGGAACCTCCGGTAGTGAGGAACACGTGGTCCAAGTCACCGGGTGCCAGGCTGGCGAGCTTGGCGCACAGTTCGATGGCCGTGGTGTTGGCCATGTCGCAGAACGGATTGGAGTAGGCCAGTTGGCGCACCTGGTTGGCGATGGCCTCGGCCATTTCCTCGCGGCCCAGGCCGATATTCGTACACCACATGCCGCCCACTGCGTCCAGGTAGCGGTTGCCATGGATGTCGTAGATGTAGGCGCCGTTACCCACTGCGATATTCAGCGAGCCTTGCTCACGGTGTTCGTCGAACATGTGGAAGCCGTGCATGTAGTGGGCTTTGTCGGCGGCGTCCAGCTTGTTATGGTCAAACTGGGCGAAAAAAGCAGGATTTGGCAGAGTCATGGCATTTACCTTTAAAGGCTGGGGTTCACTTGCCGGTCTTCACGGCATTCCAGGTACGGGTGATCAGGCGCACGGCGGCTTGGGGTTGGCTTTTTTGCGTGAACAAACGCTGCATCGTCGCCGGATCGGGGTAGATGGCCGGGTTATCGCGGATATCGGCGTTGACCAGCGGCTTGGACGCCAGGTTGCTGTTGGCGTAATGGATGGTGTTGCTGACGCCGGCCATGGTGCTCGGTTGCAACAGAAACTCGATGAACTTATGGGCATTGGCCACATGGGGCGCGTCGGCCGGGATGTAGAAGTTATCGAACCAGATCAGCGAACCTTCCTTGGGTATGAAGTAGTCCAGCTTGACCTTGGCCCCGGCTTCGGTAGCGCGAGCCTGGGAGGTGGCGTAATCGCCCGACCAGGTGGTTGCCAGGCACAGGTCGCCGTTAGCCAGGCCGTTGATGAAACCGCTGGAATCAAATTTGCGAATGTAGGGGCGCACCGCCATCAGTACGTCCTGGGCGGCCTTCAGGTCTTTGGGCGCGACACTGTTGGGGTCCAGGCCTAGGTAAGTGAGGGCCAATGGAATCATGTCGGTGGGTGAATCCATGAAGGTAATGCCGCAGTCGGCAAACCGGGCGATGACCTTGGGGTCGAAGATCATCGCCAGGGACCCGATGGGGGCGTCCGGCATGCGCGCCTTGATCATGTCGACGTTATACGTCACGCCGTTGCTGCCCCAGGTGTAGGGCGCCGAGTAGGTGACGCCCGGGTCGTGTGCCTCCAGGCTCTTGAGCACCACGGGGTCGAGGTTTTTCCAGTCGGGCAGTTGGGTTTTGTCCAAAGGCTGGAACACCTTGCCCTTGATCAGCAGCGGCACCAGGGAGGCGTTGAGCAGCGCGAGGTCATAGCCAGAGCGCCCGGAGAGCAATTTGCCCTGCACGGTTTCGTAGGAATCGTAGGTGTCGTAGATCACCTTGATGCCCGTGGCCTTTTCGAAGTCGGCCAGGGTGGTGTCGCCGATGTAGTCCGCCCAGTTGTAGATGCGCAAGGTGTTGCCCGGGTCATCCGCGGCGTGGCTCAGGGTTGAAGTGGCCAACAGTGCGGCGCTGAACAGGGCGATAAAGGCTTTATGCATGGGGACCCACCTTGTGTTGTGCTTGTTATCAGGCTGAGGGACTGATTGCACTGTCAGGCAGGTGGGGGGTGTGCGCCATACCCCGTTCGGGTAGGGGAGGCGGTTCAGGGCAGGACGATGTAGTCGTTCTGCTGGATGATCGGCCGGTGCGGGCCTTGCACCAGGTGCAGGTAACGGCCGTCCACCAGGTCGATGGGCAGGCAGTCATCGATATCCATGACGGCGTCAGTGTGCGCCTGGGACCAATGGCGCAGCATTTGTTGCTTGCCCTTGCTCGTTGCCTCCTGTTTGTTGCGAGCCACCACCAGCAGGTAGTGATGAGCCTCGCCAAAGCTGTTCGTCTCGTAGCCTCCAAGGTTGATGAAATACAGGTGATGCGCGCCGGCCTGCGGCGCAAGGTGGCTGAGTTCGACTTTCCAGCCGTCGACGCCATCAACGGCCATCCACGAATCGATATGCACGCCCTTGGGGCTGCCGAACCAGCCATCGCGCAGTTGCGAGTAAGTGCCCTCCAGCGTATCCGCTACGGCGAATACCACATCATGGACTTCGATTCTGGCCCGTGGGTGCTTGCCCCCGAGCATCACGACAAACAGCATGGCAGATTCTTCCTGGCGACTTGGCAGGGGGCAACCATACTGCGATTGAACCCTTTTGTCCGGCCAATGCCACAGTGTTAATCCGCGAACGCATCAGGAGGTTGTCATGCGAACCATTGATCTGGCGGGCTCGCCCGTCCCTGTCATCGGCCAGGGCACCTGGCGCATGGGCGAAAACCCCAGCCAGCAGCGTGCTGAAGTCGCTGCGTTGCAACTGGGCATCGACGAGGGCATGACCCTGATTGATACCGCTGAAATGTATGGTGAAGGCGGTGCTGAAACGGTGGTCGGTGAAGCCATTCGCGGTCGCCGCGACCAGGTGTTCCTGGTCAGTAAAATCTACCCGCACAATGCCAGCCACAAGGGCGTGCCCCGTGCCTGCGAGGCGAGTCTCCATCGTTTGGGCACCGATTATATTGATCTCTATCTGTTGCATTGGCGGGGTCAATACCCGCTGGAAGAAACGGTCGACGCGTTCGAGCGCTTGCGTGAGGCCGGCAAGATTGGCCGCTGGGGTGTTTCCAATTTTGATGTGGCCGACCTGCAGGAACTCGCCTCCCCAGCCTGCGCGACCAACCAGGTGCTCTACAACATCGAAGAGCGCGGGATCGAATATGACTTGCTGCCTTGGTGGCAACAACATCACTTGCCATTGATGGCGTACTGCCCGATTGCCCAAGGCGGTGAGTTACTGTCCAGTCCAACACTCAAGCAAATTGCCCGTCGCCATGAAGTGACACCCGCCCAGGTTTCCCTGGCCTGGGTATTGCGTCAGGACGGGGTGATCGCCATCCCCAAGGCCGTAACCCCAGAGCATGTGCGGCTTAACGCAGCTGCCGCCAAGTTAGTGCTTGATGAACACGATCTCGACGCCATTGATCGCGTGTTTGGTGCGCCCAAGCGCAAACACCCACTGGCAATGGTGTAGCCGATAGGCAGGAACGGTGCCGTCCGTGGCGCCGTCCCTGCGTTGTTGCAGCTTAGCCGGCTACAGGGTTACGCCAATCGTCCGAGCCGGAAGTACCGGAGACTTCGTGGGTCCACACGATCTTGCGGTAGGTGAAATACACATCCTCCAGATGGGTGAAATGAGCGTTCTCCGGGTCCTGGCAGTTGGGCATGCGAGACTGGATATCCACGATGGTCGCGCCTTCCAGCTCGATCGTGAAGTAGTGCTCCTGGGTACCCGCCGATGAAGTGCGCAGCCACTCCAGTCGGCATTTGACCTCTTCGCCACTGGTCAGCGCGCTGAACAGCAGTGGCGATGATTTATCAAACACCTTACTGATCATCAGCGGCTTGTGGACCCGCTGACCGGTTGGCTGTCCCGATTGCGGGTCGCGGGGGATGATCACCTGGTGGGAATACGCCTGGACCAGGATCTGGTCCTCATGACCCTCCTGGTAAATATTGCCTACCGAGTCCTGGGTGAATGTGCCTGCCGTAATCAAACCCTGTTTTACACCGGTGATTGAAAGGTACGCGGGTGTTGGCATGAGTGGTTTCCTTGCCTGATTGATGAGGTAGTCCCGAACGACGATTGTGCCGGTCGGGTAGTTGGCTATAACAAGAAGCGTGCCTGAAAGTGTGTTGGTCAATAAAATAAGGGGTGTGGCGTTAAAATGTTTTTTATTTGTATGGGTGTTATGTTGATTTTGGGGTTTTAGAGGTTTTTATTTGCGCATGAGTGTGCATTTAGTTGCTCGGTAGTCTATTTGGCCTGGTGTTGAGTGTGTGTCGGTGAATAAAGTGTGTTTTGATTTTTAAGGTGCGCAAAATGCTGCGCATGCCTTGATTTTGTTGATTTGTAGGAAATTACTTAAGTGCGCTTCCGTCGCTTGATGAATGCCGAGTGCGTGGCTAAAGTTTGCGAACTTCGTTATGGGTTTGCGAGGTTTAGAGGGTGAGCTGATTTGCACTATGGGTGCGGTTAGTTGGCCTTGACTGCCTCGAATGGTTATGTGTGATCTTAAATGGTCTATTCAAGTAAGCTTTGTGATTATTATGTTGAGCTCGCACGTCTTCCGTGCTCGCAAATAAGTTTTGTGGGCAGTGATATGCGTTTTTCAACTGAATACGAAGTGCTGGAATTCGAGTTGGATAAAACCCAGTCGATTCATGGTGCCTCTCTGCCCGATTGGATCAAGGTGCTGGAAGTCTGCGAGTGCCTGTTGCGTCAGCACTCCAAAGACCTTCGGGTAGCGGCGTGGCTGACATGGGCATTGCACCAGCGTGAATCCTTTCCAGGCCTGCTGGCTGGTCTGGGGTTGATGCGCTACCTCTGCGAGCATCACTGGGCGCAGGTTTTTCCGAAAAAGCCGCGTACCCGCGGCGCTGTTCTCGGCTGGTTGGTATTGCGCCTGGAACCATTGTTTGCGCAAAGCCTGCCACTTCAGGATCAGCAACCGCTGTTTCAAAGCGTGTTGGAGCATCTCGCGTGCCTTGATGATCTCTGGACCCGGCAGTTGGGGGATGAAGCCCCATCATTGCTGCCCATGCGCCGACAGTTGGCGCAGAAACTGGAGCATGCAGAGCGGCAGGGCGACACCCCGTCGACCGTTCCTGTTGCCCCGGCCAAGCAGGCTGTGACTCAGCCGTTCAGTATCGAACCTGTGATAGATAACGAAAAAGATGCTCACAAATGGCTGCGCGCATTGCAGGAGCAGGCGCGGCCGCTGAGCGCGTGGTGGCAGCGTCAAAATGCGGGTGACCTGCGTGCACAGCGCCTCAATCGAACATTGGTCTGGCTGGCGCTTACGCGTTGCCCGGACGCTGACAGCGAGCGGATTACCGCGCTCCGAGGTCCGGCACCCGACAAGCTTACGCATTACCAGGAGCGCTTTGTCCAAGGGCATTACGCGGATCTGTTGATTGAACTGGAGACGAGCCTGGCCGGGTCCATGTTCTGGTTCGATGGCGTGCGAATCGCCTGGGAGTGCCTGCAAGCCTTGCACGCCGATCTGGCGATGACCGAACTGGAGGTCAGCTTCGCCTTGTTGCTGCAGCGGTTGCCAACCCTGCCTGAGTTTCGGTTTCACGACGGCACGCCGTTTGCGGATGCCGCCACTCGCGACTGGATCTCGCTCCAGGTCAATCGACATCTTCAAGCTCCCGAGCTTCCGGGCGTGCAGGTTGAAGCGAGGGCCGAACCCTGGGAGTCGGCCCTGCAGGCAGTCATGCCCAGGCTACGCAAGGACGGGCTTAAAGTCGCCGTGAGTGAACTCAAGCAAGGCTTGCATGCAGCTCGTAGCGAGCGTGCGCGATTTCATTGGCGGCTGGCCATGGCACGCCTGTGTGTGTTGGCCGGCAAACAGGAGCTGGCGAAGGTCCAGCTGGAACAGCTGGATGATGAATTGCAGCAAGCGGGTATAGACCGCTGGGAGCCCGAACTGGCCCTCCAGGTGGCGCAACTCTTGTATCGCTGTTGTGAACAGTTGCCACAAAGCCACGCTGTGCGTGAACGCAAGGAAGACACTCATCGAAAACTATGCCGCTTCGATCTCGAAGCGGTACTTGAATAGGTTTTCGACTCACTCGAAAAAGGAGAACGACCGTGGCCAAAGAAGGTTCGGTAGCACCCAAGGAACGTATCAATATTACTTTCAAACCCGCAGTGGGAGGTGCGCAGGAAGAAGTCGAACTGCCACTGAAACTGTTGGTGCTGGGTGACTTCACCCAGCGTGAGGACCTGCGCAAGCTCGAAGACCGCAAGCCCATCGGCATCGACAAGAACACCCTCGACGACGTACTGGCCAAGCAGGCGTTGGCACTGACCCTGAGCGTACCCAATCGGCTCCAGGAGTCGGCTGAGGTTGAGGAGCTGGCCATTCAGGTGCGGATCAATTCCATGAAGGACTTCAACCCCGCAAGCCTGGTGGAGCAGATCCCCGAATTGCAAAAGCTGATGGCGCTACGCGATGCGTTGATGGCGTTGAAAGGGCCCCTGGGTAATACACCGAGTTTCCGTAGAGCCATTGAGCAGGCGCTGGCCAATGACGAATCCCGCGCCCGGGTACTGGCAGAACTGGGCTTGAACAACCCCACCGCCTGACATTTTCAGTAAAAGGACACTGATGCCATGACTACCCAGCAAGCCCCATTACCGACTCAAACCGCAGGCGAGCACAGCATTCTCGATAACATCATCGCCCAGACCCTGCTGAGTGCCGACGACGAGGCGTATAGCATCGCCAAACGAGGTATCTCGGCCTTTATCGAGGAGTTGGTCAAGCCACAGAACAAGGACGAACCGGTCAAGAAGCGCCTGGTTGACCGCATGATCGCCGAGATCGACACCAAGCTCAGCCTGCAAATGGATGAAATTCTTCACCACCCAGATTTCCAGGCCCTCGAAGCATCATGGCGGGGGCTGCAATTGCTGGTCGACCGCACCGACTTTCGTGAAAACATCAAGATCGAGCTCCTGAATGTCTCGCGCCAAGACCTTCTTGACGACTTCGAAGACTCGCCAGAAGTCAGTCAATCCGGGCTCTACAAACATATCTACAGCGCAGAATACGGTCAGTTTGGTGGCCAGCCCGTCGGAGCCATTATTTCTAACTACTTCCTCTCGCCGAGTGCGCCGGATGTGAAGCTGATGCAGTACGCCGCCAGTGTTGCCTGTATGGCTCACGCGCCTTTCATCGCTTCGGCCGGGCCTGGCTTCTTCGGCTTGGAAAGCTTCAACGGACTGCCTGATCTGAAGGATCTCAAGGATCACTTCGAAGGCCCGCAATTTGCCAAATGGCAAAGTTTTCGCCAAAGCGAGGATTCCCGCTACATAGGGCTGACTGTGCCCCGGTTCTTGCTGAGGACGCCTTACGATCCGCTGGAGTGTCCGGTCAAGACCTTCACCTATCAGGAAAACGTGGTCAACAGCCACGAACATTACCTGTGGGGAAATACTGCCTACGCGTTTGCCACCCGACTCACTGACAGCTTCGCCAAATTCCGCTGGTGTCCAAATATCATCGGCCCGCAAAGCGGTGGAACGGTGGAGGACCTGCCGCTGCATCACTTCCATAGCATGGGTGAAATCGAAACCAAGATACCGACGGAAGTGCTGGTCTCTGATCGCCGAGAATATGAGCTGGCTCAAGAGGGGTTTATCGCCCTGACCATGCGCAAGGGCAGTGACAACGCCGCCTTTTTTTCTGCCAGTTCCGTACAGAAACCGAAGAATTTCGGCATCAGTGCCGAGGGCAAGGCGGCTGAGCTGAACTACCGCCTGGGCACGCAGTTGCCCTACATGATGGTGGTTAATCGCCTGGCGCATTACCTAAAGGTCTTGCAGCGCGAGCAGCTAGGTTCATGGAAAGAGCGCACCGACCTGGAGCTGGAACTCAACAAGTGGATCCGTCAATACGTTGCGGATCAAGAGAACCCCAGCGCCGAAGTTCGTGGGCGACGCCCGTTGAGGGCTGCGCGGATTGTCGTGAGTGATGTCGAGGGCGAGCCGGGTTGGTACCGCGTCAACCTCAGTGTGCGCCCGCACTTCAAGTACATGGGGGCTGACTTCACGCTGTCCCTGGTCGGCAAGCTCGACAAAGAATGAGCAGGGGTCAGGGACTGTCCGAGCATCGCAGCCTCTTCGAGCGGCTTGAAGGGCAAACGTCAAGTCGGACCAGCAGCGCGGCGTCTGTTGCCGCCCATTTGGGGAAGATGCTCAGTACCCGCGCGGGCAGCGTTCTTACGTTGCCCGATTATGGGCTGCCCGACCTCAACGACATGCGCTTGAGCCTGCATGAATCGTTGACCCAGTCGCGCCTGTCGATCGAGCGATTTATCCAGGCGTATGAACCGCGCCTGGTGAATGTGCGTGTCAGGGGATTGCCCGGTGAAAGTGATCCTTTGTCCCTGGCATTTTGTATTGATGCCGCGTTGCTTGTTGCGGGTGTCATGCAGCCGGTTGCATTCAGTGCGCGCTTGATGGGTGCAGGACAGGTCGAGGTATTGCCTGATGTCCTTTAATCGTTTTTACCAAAGTGAGCTGAGCGCCTTACGGCAGCTCGGGCGGCGTTTTTCGGAGCGCAATCCCGCCTTGGCGCCGTTTCTCGCCGAGGCGGGCCAAGACCCCGATGTCGAGCGGCTGCTGGAAGGCTTTGCGTTCCTGACCGGGCGCTTGCGGCAGAAGCTTGCCGACGAGCTTCCCGAGTTGACCCACTCGATGATGCATCTGTTGTGGCCCAACTACATGCGGCCATTACCGTCTTTCAGCATCCTGCAGTTTGCACCGTTGCAGCACGCGAGCACTCCTGTGCTTGTTGAGCGGGACACATCGGTGGAAAGCGTGGCAATCAATGGTGAACGTTGCCGCTTTCGCACGTGCTATGCAACCCAGGTCCTGCCACTGCAACTGAGCGACCTGGAATATCGCGCCATGGAAGGCCGGGCATTGCTGAACCTGCGCCTGGAAATGAGCGCCGAGGGCAATTTCAGCGAATGGACCTTCAGCCAGTTGCGCTTGCACCTGGCGGGCGATCGGTATGTCGGCCAAGGGTTATACCTGAGTTTGTTGCGCTATCTGGAGGGTATCGAGGTGTTGCTTTTCGATCAGGAAGGACGCCCGGTTAACGGGCCTGACGGGCAGTTGCCATCGTTGCGGCTGGGCGCTAGCCAGGTTCAGCCGGCAGGGTTTGATGACGATCAAGCGTTGATTCCGTACCCGATGAATACCTTCAAAGGGTATCGCCATTTGCAGGAGTACTTTGCGTTTCCGGAGAAGTACCTGTTTGTCGATGTGTGTGGGCTTGATGTATTGCAGACACTGCCCAGCACTGTGCTCAAACAAGCGCGCCACATGGAGCTGCGTTTCGAACTCCGCACGCGGGAGCATGAGCCATCCCCCCCGAACCTGGACAACGTGAAGCTGTATTGCACACCCATCGTCAACCTGTTCAAACATGATGCGGTGCCGATTCGGCTGGACGGCAAAAGGGACGAATACCTGCTGGTGCCGGCAGAGTTCGAAAGGGGCAATGCGGCGGTATTTTCCATCGACAGCGTCACCGGCTGGTGCCCTGGCGGGCTGGGTCATCGGACCTACGTCCCGTTTGAAACCTTTGAACATGACGGGGATGGCGGTGCCAACTCAAAAGCGCCCAGCTACAGCATTCGTCAACGCTCATCGGTACAGCACGGCGGGTTGGACACCTGGCTGAGTTTCGGCGCTGGACTGGCCCAGGACCAGGAGACGCTTTCGGTTGAATTGACGTGCACGAACAACAATCTGCCGCGGCAATTGCAGGTAGGGGATATCAACCAGCCGTGCGAAGAGACGCCGGAGTTTCTGTCGTTTCGCAATATCTGTGTGCCAACACCCAGTTTCAGCCCCCCTCTGGACCAGGACTTTCTCTGGAAACTGATTAGCAACCTGTCGCTCAACTACCTGTCGTTGACCGATATCAGTGCCTTGAAAGTCACCCTGGAAAACTACGACATACCCCGATACCACGACAGACAAGCGCAGGTCATCAGCCAACGAAGGCTGGGGGCGTTGCGATCCATTCGTCATGAAACGGTCGACCGGTTGTACCGCGGGTTGCCAGTGCGTGGTTTGCGGATCGACTTGAGCATTGACCCCCAGGGCTTCACTGGTCAAGGCGATCTGTTTGTATTCGCCTCTGCGCTCAATGAGTTTTTTGCCCTCTATTCTAGCCTGAATTCGTACCACGAAATGCGGGTCATCAGCACACAAGGAGACGTGTACCTATGGCCACCCCGGAAGGGCCAGCAGCCCCTGCTTTAAACGAGTTATCCCGCGTCATCCGTGAGCACTCGCTATTTCAAGCAGTTCTGCAGGTGATTGAGCACCTGCGCCATGCTCATCCGCAGCTGGATGACGACGCACTGTATGACCTTGTTGAGTTTCAGGCGAACCCGGGTTTTGGGTTTCCGGGGCATGACATCGACCGAGCGGAGTTTTTTGTAGAGCGCGGTCAATTGCGAGCGCGCCTTCGCCTCAATGTACTCGGCTTGCACGGCGCCGGTTCGCCATTACCGGCGTTTTATGCCGAGCAGGCTGCAACTGAACATGTAGGAGGAAACACTGCCCGGGACTTCCTGGATGTTTTTCACCATCGCCTGCAGCGGTTGATGTTGCTGATCTGGCGCAAGTACCGCTATCACATGTGCTTTCGCGCCGGGGCCAGCGATGCCTTTTCCGAGCAGATGTTTTCACTTGTCGGTCTGGGAGGGCGGCAGGTTCGCGAAGCCGCGCGGCTGGATTGCACTCGGCTGCTGCCTTATCTGGGGCTGCTGAGTTTGCGGGCGCATTCAGCCTCACTGGTCGAGACCGTGCTTCGGTACTACTTCAAGTACCGCCTTGTGTTTATCGAGCAATGGGTAGAGCGCTCGGTGGTCATCACCCATCAGCAACGTAATCGGCTGGGTGCAGACAACAGCAGGCTGGGGGAGGACCTCGTACTGGGGCATCGAGTCATCGATCGCAGCGGCAAGTTCAGGGTGCATCTGCAGGCGCTGTCCTGGCAGCGTTTTCATGACTTCTTGACGACGGGCAGCAGTTATCAGCCGCTGTGCGCACTGGTTCGCCTCAGCGTTCGAGCCCCCCTGGAATATGACCTGCGCCTGGAATTGGCAGCAGGGGAAGCAAAGCCACTGCACATCGGTGAACGCAATGTCTGTGGCCTGGGCTGGACCAGTTGGCTGGGACATGAACGCGCTGATGGCGTGCTCACGCTTGGCAGCAACTCTCATTAGGGACTGATGATTATGATGAATGTAGATCTACAGCAATTGATCCAAACGCTGACCACCGACACTCGCCGCGACCTTGAACGTGCTGCCGAGCGCTGCGTGGCGCGGGGCGGCAAAGAAGTATTGGTAGAAGATGTATTGATGACGCTGCTGGAATATCCCGACGGTTTGTTGGCAAAGGCGCTGAAGGATGCGGATATCGAAGTCGGCACGCTGCAGGCAACGTTGCAACTCAAGGCAGAGCACAGCGCGGCGCACAACCCCGTGTTCGCCCAGGCGCTCGTCCATTGGTTGCAGCAAGCGTTGATGGTCGCGCACCTTGAACTGGGGCAGGTCGAGGTGGATCACGCGGCACTGATACTGGCTCTCCTGCATCACCCGCTGCAGCATGCGGGCAGTGGGTATCAACAGATTTTGAGTCGACTGGATGCTCACCGTGTGCGCGAGTTTGTGCAAAGCCAGGCAGCACAACGTATTCCTCGACGCTCCGAGGCGTCGTTGCTGGAACGCTTTACCCATGACCTCACACGCCAGGCCCGCGAAGGGCGCATTGACCCTGTGCTGTGCCGGGACAGTGAAATCCGCCAGTTGATCGACATCCTCGTGCGTCGTCGCAAGAACAACCCGATCCTCGTAGGTGAGGCCGGGGTTGGCAAGACGGCCGTTGTCGAAGGCCTGGCCCTGCAAGTGGTTGCCTCACAAGTCCCCGAGCCGCTCAAGGATGTGCGCATCCTGACGCTGGACATGGGCCTGCTGCAGGCCGGTGCCAGCATCAGGGGCGAGTTCGAACGTCGACTCAAAGGCGTGCTCGACGAGGTGAGTGCCAGCGCTCAACCCGTGATCCTGTTTATCGATGAGGCACATACCCTGGTGGGGGCAGGGGCCCAAGTGGGGGGGAGCGATGCGGCCAACCTGCTCAAGCCGGCGCTGGCCCGCGGGCAACTGCGCACCATCGCGGCGACCACTTGGTCAGAGTACAAGAAGTACATAGAAAAAGACCCGGCGCTGGCGCGGCGTTTCCAACCGGTGGTGGTGGGGGAGCCGAGTGTGGAAGCCGCTGTGTCGATCTTGCGTGGGCTGGTTCCGGTTTATGAGGCCAGCCATGGGGTGTATGTGCGTGATGACGCGGTCGTGGCGGCGGCGCAGCTGAGTGCTCGCTACCTCGCTGGGCGGCAGTTGCCGGACAAAGCCGTCGATGTGCTGGACACCGCGTGTGCCCGGGTGCGTGTCAGCCTGGCAGCGGCCCCCGAGGCGTTGCAACGTCTGCGATCCGAGCTGGCGGAAGGCATGCGTCAGCGCGTTGCGCTCTCGCGGGATCTTGACGCGGGCCTGGCCATTGACGAGCCGGCGTTGCAAGCCTTGAACGTGCGACTGAACGCCTTGGAACTTGAGTGCCAGCGACTGGAAGGTTGTTGGGTCGAACAAAAGAATCTGGCAGAGCAGGCCATTTCCGAACGCCGACAGCGTCTTGAGGGCGAGTGTGTCGAGGGCGCCCGGCAAGTGCCTGCTTGCAATGAACCACGGTTGGTCAGCCACGAGGTATGCCCTCGACTGGTGGCACAGGTTATTAGCGCCTGGACCGGTATTCCGATCGAGCAGCTGGCGTTTGACAGCAGTGAACGGATTCTCGGTTTCGCCGATGCGCTGCGCAAACGCATCCTCGGGCAAGAGCAGGCAGTGATCGCGCTTGATCGAAACTTGCGTGCCGTTGCTGCGGGGCTCAACGCACCGGGTGCGCCTGTGGGGGTGTTTTTGCTGGTGGGCCCTAGTGGTGTGGGCAAGACCGAAACAGCCCTGGCACTGGCGGACCTGCTGTATGGCGGTGAGCGGTTTGTGACCACGTTGAACATGTCGGAATACCAGGAGAAGCACTCCCTGTCCCGGTTGATCGGCGCCCCGGCGGGTTATGTCGGTTTTGGTGAGGGCGGGGTACTGACGGAAGCTGTGCGCCGACGGCCTTACTCGGTGCTCTTGCTGGACGAAGTGGAGAAGGCCGACCCGGAAGTGCTCAACCTGTTTTACCAGGTCTTTGACAGAGGCTTGGCCAACGATGGCGAAGGCCGGGAAATCGATTTTCGCAATACACTGATCCTGATGACGTCCAACCTGGGGAGTGACGCCATCACCGCACTCTGCGCGAATGGCCAGCGCCCTGATCCGCAGGTTCTTCAAGACGCCATTCATCCTGTGCTGCGTGCTCACTTCAAGCCAGCGTTGCTCGCTCGGATGCGGGTTGTACCCTATTACCCCCTTGCCAGTGAAAGGCTGGAGGACGTGGTGCGACTCAAGCTGGAACGGCTTGGGCACCGCTTGCAGCAACGCAGGCTGACACTGAGCTTCACCTGCGAGTTGGTCGCGCACATGACCGATCGTTGCCTGCACAGCGACAGTGGCGCCAGGCATATTGACCAATGGATCGAGCTGAACCTGCTGCCTCAGGTGGTCGACAGGCTGCTCGACGCAATGGCGGTTGGCGAACCCTTCTCACGGGTTCACGCAACGCTGAACGACGCCGGCCAGCCAGTCTGCGAGTTCAGCCAATGACGAACAATCTGTTGGATCAGCTACCTCAGCCGCTGGTGTATGCCGAGCGTTTGTTGGGTTGGTATACCCGTTTGGGGGCTGACGAGGATGCGTCGTCGTTGCTCGAACTGTGTGTGGCCGCCGTCGCACAGCTAAGCGATTGCGAACTCTGCCAGCTCTATGAACGAGATGAAACGACGGGGCGGCTCGGGCTGATCGCCCAGCATATCCCTGGCTCATCGCCCACGCAGGCGGGTGAGGATTTTCAGAATGAGCAACTCCTGCACTACGTGGTGAATCAGCGTTGTGCCCTGAACCTTGATGAGCTGTGCGGCAGTGTCTATGACAGCGGTTTTCTGCCGGCCGCGAGCACACCGTGGCGCTCACTGGCCTGCCTGCCACTGTTCAATCGGAATAAGGCGATCTGTGGTGTGTTGCTGTACGCAAGCCAACGCGCGATGCCGTTGCAAGGCTTCGCAGCGTCGCTGGGGCAACTGGGCAGTTTCGTTCTCAACCAATGGGGCTCGCGTATTGCTCGGCCAGGGCAAGCCGCAATGGTGCACAAACGCGACACGTCCCTCAGGGGGGCTTATGGCTTGATCGGCAACAGCACGGCGATGGACGAAACCTGTCGATTGATGGGCAAGGTATTACTGACGCCTTATACCGTGTTGTTGCGCGGTGAAACGGGCACCGGCAAGGAGGTCGTGGCACGCGCCATCCACCGTGCCGGCCCGCGTGGGGCTCAACCGTTTGTGGTGCAGAACTGCGCGGCGTTTCCCGAAGGTTTGCTCGAGAGTGAGCTTTTCGGTTATCGCAAAGGCGCGTTTACCGGCGCCGAGCGTAACTATGCAGGCCTGTTTGATGCCGCCCACGGGGGCACGCTACTGCTGGATGAGATTGGCGATATGCCGCTCTCCCTTCAGGCCAAGTTGCTGAGAGTTTTGCAGGAGGGCGAAATTCGCCCGCTGGGTGCCAGCACCGCCCACAAGGTTGACGTGCGCATCATCGCAGCCACCCACCGTGACCTCGCAGCGATGGTGGCCGAGGGCAGTTTTCGTGAGGACCTCTATTATCGCCTCGCGCAATTTCCCATCGAGCTACCGGCATTGCGCGACAGGGACGGGGATGTCCTCCTGCTGGCGCGCCACTTCGCTGAGCAGGCCTGCTCCTCCCTGGAAAAGCCCCCCGTGAGCTGGTCCAGCGCGGCGCTTGATCAACTCTCCAGCCATGGGTTCCCCGGCAATGTGCGCGAGCTCAAATGCCTGGTGGAGCGTGCGGTGTTGCTGTGCGATGACGGAGTGATCCTGCCGGAGCATCTCTCGCTGTCGCCCGCACCTGCTATTGCAGCGGTTGAGTCAACGTTGCGCCAACGCCTGGAACGGGTCGAGCGGGTATTCCTGATTGATTGCCTGCACAAGAACCGTGGCAATCGCACGCGCACCGCACGCGAGCTTGGTGTTGCCCGACGTACGCTGCTCTATCGCCTTGCACGCCTGAACATCCCTTTCGGCGACGCACGGGGGAATGCTGAATGAACCCCCTACGTTCACTGCACGTTGCCGACTTACCTTTCTGGAAGAGACCCGATGCCTGATCGTCCATGGCAGGCCTTGATGCTTGCACTGTGCTTGCTGAGCGGCTGTAACGCCAATTACGTGTTTGATGATGCCGACTATCGTCCTTTGGGTGACCCCCATGCGACGCGTCGCGGCCAATGAGAGGGGAGACCTGCCATGCAACTCGTCTTTGAACTGTGCGTTGCCGATGCCGGCCAGACGCCCGAACGCAAGGTGTTTGACAGCACGGGTGGTGTGATCGGGCGCGGGGCTACTTGCGACTGGGTTATCCCGGACGCCAGTCGCTTGCTGTCCAGCCATCATGGCTTGGTCAGCTACCGTGACGGGCAGTATTTCCTGACCGATATCAGTAGCAATGGAATCCGTTCGACAGGCAACGACACACCACTGCCCAAGGGCCAGGCCCATCTGATCGGGGAGGGCGAAGTGTTCCAGCTGGGCGCGCTGTCGATACGTGCCCGGCTGGTCGCGAAGGCTGCACCTCATAGCAAGGCATCCTCCGCTTTCGCAGGGATCATCCCTGACGATGCCTACTTGAATTCAGTCGATCGTTTGGTACTCGCACCGCTGCACGACGCAATGTCGGAGGAACTGAATGGGATGAACGAGGCTGTCGAAGCCCATGTGCCGTGGACGGGACATAACGCCGTGGAGCGAGATCACCTGGTTGTGCCTACCCGGGCTGCGCCCCGTGCAGAAGCGCCTCCATTGGAGCTTTGCACAGCTAACGCATCCATAAATCAGGATCAGGCGTTCTGGACGCAATTCGCCGAGGCGCTGGGGGTGAGCCTGGATACGCTTGATGCACCAGCCCGCGAAGCGCTGGCGATCAAGGCAGCGAACCTGCTGAGGCAGTCTGTGGACGGGTTGCAGCAAAGCCTGCGCACTCACGAAGAGTTGAAAAGCGAATTCAACCTGGGGCAGGCCGGTCGCTGGGTCAAAAGCCAGAACCCGCTGAGAGACAGCATGGGGGCCCATGACGCGCTCCGCGCATTGCTGGGCACCGGAGAGTTGGGCCAGTTGTCCGCCGAATTGGCCATTGCTCAGGTATGCCGGGATATCCAGGTGCATCAGGTCGCCGTACTGGTGGCCTGCCGAACCGCGATGCGTAACGCACTGGCGGCATTCTCGCCGGGGCACCTGCAGCTGTGTTTCGAGCGTGAGGGCAAGCCGCCCAGGTTTGCTGTGGATGGGGCGTATTGGCGTGCCTATCGACGCCACTACCAGCAACGGATCGAAGAAGACGGCTCTGGCGAGCGCCAGTTGCAAGCGGACTTCGCCAGGGCCTACGACGATCAGGTACGCCTGGTCTCCACTCTGTACGCGGGACATTCAGGATGACGTTCACGAAGCGAGTCGCGGTTGTTTCTATACCGGCCGTGCTGGGCCTGATGGTGGGGTGCAGCAGCCTTTCGCCCTTTTCGACGGTGACCAAACTGGACCTGACACTGACTGCCAGTGAGCAGGTCAACCCGGATCTTCACGGGCGTCCCTCCCCAGTGGTGGTGCAACTGCTTGAGCTGACCCATCCGGTGGCGTTCGAGCATGCGGATTTTTTCGGCCTTTACGGGCGTGGGGAAAAGGCGCTGCCCAAGGATTGGGTGAGCAGCGAGGAGCTGGAATTGCGCCCAGGGGAACACCAGGTATTAAAACTCAGCGTCGAGCCGCAGAGCCGCTACATCGGGGTGTTGGCGGCTTATCGTGACCTGCCTCATGTGCAATGGCGGTTTGTGGTGCCCTTGGCCCAACGGCAACACACTCATAGCCACTTGCTGCTCGACCAGGCAGGGATACGCGCCGTGAGCCCGAACATTGGCCAGGGGGAGAATTAACATGCAGGCTCATAAAGTTATCTGGCGCGAGGGCATGCTGTTGCGGCCCCAGCACCTGCAACACAACGATCGTTACTACGACCAGCAACTCAACCGCACACGCTTGCTCGATAGCGATGCCTGGGGCTTTCTGACCCTGGGTATCGACCTGCAGTACCTCAATCTGGGCAAGGTGGTGGTCCATCAGGCCAGCGGAGTGTTGCCGGACGGCAGCCTGTTTGAGCTGGGTACGACGATGGAACCGTTGGTACTGGACATTCCAGCCAACTGCGCAAGCCAGAGCATTTATCTGGCCTTGACGCTGGCAACCGGCAACAGGGTTGAGACCCGTACACGGAATCAGTCCGATGTGGTCGCTCGTTACATCGCCTGCGAAACAGAGGTCAGTGATTCAAATGACGGCCCCGATTCGCGCTGCCGGATAGATTGCGCGCACCCGGACCTGCGCCTGTTGCTTGGTGAGCAGCACAGCGATCACACCTTCGTGAAACTCAAGATTGCCCAGGTGTTGGATTCCAGCACAGGTGGCAGTGTCAACCTGGATGCCGATTTTTCCCCGACGTTCCTCTACCTCCAGGGTTCGCAGTATGTGTTGTCCTGCCTCAAGGAAGTGATCAGCCTGCTGGCCAGCCGAGGTGATGCGATTGCCGAGCGGATCTGTGGCAGCGGCGTCGCAGCCAGCACGCAGGTGGGTGATTTCCTGATGTTGCAGCTGATCAACCGCACAGAGCCCGTATTGCGCCACTTCCTTGCCCAGGCGCAAGTGCGCCCGGAACTGCTTTACCGTTACCTGCTGTCGATCCTGGGTGAGTTGTCCACCTATGCGGGTGAAAACAAACGTGCACCTTTGGACATGTACTACCAGCACGATGACCAAGGCGCGAGTTTTCGCGCGCTGATGGGCGGGATGCGGGCCGCACTGTCGGTTGTGCTGGAACAGCACGCTATCGAGCTGATCCTGCAGAGACGCCAATACGGGGTAATGGTATGCCCGATCAGTGATATCAAGCTGTTGGGTACGGCAACGTTCATCTTGGCTGCAGAGGCCCAGTGCGATGGGGACGGGCTTCGGTATCGATTGCCGGCCCATCTGAAGATTGGTCCCGTGGAGCGCATACGTGAGTTGGTCAACCTGCAATTGACGGGCATCAAGGTCAGGCCACTGCCCGTTGCGCCACGGCAGATTCCGTTTCACGCAGGCAAGACCTATTTCATGCTCGAACTCACTGCAACGGATGTCTCGCAGTTGGAGCAGTCGGGCGGCTTTGCCTTCCATGTGAGCGGCGAATTTTCCGAGTTGGAGCTCAACTTCTGGGCCATCAGGAACTGATTACGATGAACAAGGACAGTGAATACCCGCAGGACGAGAAAACCGTACTGCTGGACCGGGAAGGGCATGGCCCGGCACAGGGCCCCCTGACGGACTTCGTTTCGACGCCCCGGTTCGAGCAGTTGGAAGACCGGATGATCTATGCCGCGGCATTGCATGACGCACACCCTTTCAACGTGGGGCCCAGCACGCTGGTATCTGCCAGCTGGGAAGTTCTGTCGGAAGTGGTTCAGCTCAAGCTCGGTATCGGCCGTGAAAATACGCAGCCCCTCAATGATCGCCTGGGTGCCTGCATCGCCCGTTTTGAAACGCGCGCCGCTCATGAAGGCGTGGAGAGCAGCCAGGTGAAGTACGCACGCTATGTGTTATGCAGCGTCCTGGATGAAGCCGTGGTCACCACGACCTGGGGCAATCACAGCGATTGGTCGAAGGTCAGTTTGCTGAGTCGGTTTCACAACGAGACCTTTGGTGGCGAAAAGTTTTTCCAGGTTCTGGATCGCCTTTCACGCGATCCGGTCAAGCATCTCGCCATGTTGGAGCTCATGTACCTGTGCCTGGCGCTCGGGTTCGAGGGCAAATACAGAGTGATGACCCGAGGCACAGAGCAGCTTGAGGCCGTGCGAGATGCCTTGTATCGCCAGATCAAGCACGTGCGCGGTGACCCGCCTCTTCTGAGGTTACCGCCTTCGGCGGGGAAGGCGCGGCGCAGGCGATGGCCTCTCGTCTCGGCCACCGGGTTCGCCGTGTTGGGTGTGTTCATGGTGTTGGCACTGTATTCGGTACTCACCTGGGTACTGGGACAACAGCGGGCCGATGTGCTGCAACGCTATCAATCTTCAGCGCCGGTTTTGACTCGGGCGACTATGTAACGCAGGGAGCATTCAATGAACGCATTCTTCAAGAGCGCGGGCACCGTGCTGCGCAAAATTTGGGTATGGAGCCTGTTACTGGTGCTGTCGCTGGCCTGTGTGGTCTGGTTCTTCGGGCCATTGCTGGCGGTGGATGACCACAGGTTCTGGGAAAGCCCGACGGCACGACTCTTGACCATCAGCGTGTTGTTTCTGCTGTGGGGTTTGACGATGGTCATCGTCAGTGCACGTCACACCGTACGGCTTGGCAAACCCGAACACCTGGCGCGCAGTCAGCATCAGGGGCTTATCGACAACGAGCGCAGGCACATGCGCGGGCGTTTCAAGGACGCGCTGCATACCCTGAAAACGACCGGGCATTATGCGGGGCGCAGCATACGCTGGCGTAACGACTTGCCTTGGTACCTGCTGATCGGCCAGCAGGGCAGTGGCAAGTCCAGCGTGCTGGCGGCCAGCGGGGTGCAACGGCTACTCGATCAGGCCGAGGGCACGCGCAAGCAGGGGACGGCCTACTGTGACTGGTATTTCGCTGAGCAGGGCGTGCTGGTCGAGACGGCAGGGCGTTACCTCGACCAACCGGACAGCGCGGTCGATGCTGCGGGTTGGGAGACACTGCTGGGCCTGTGCAAGGTTCGGCGCCGGACACGGCCGCTCAATGGTGTGATCGTGACCTTGTCGATTGAAACACTGCTGGGCAGCAACGAACATGACCTGAACCTGCATGCCCGGCAGGTCCATTCCCGGCTGCAGGAAATCCAGCAGGCCTTGCAGGTGGATATGCCGATCTATCTGGTGCTGACCCACGCTGACCACCTGCCGGGGTTCTCCGAATTCTTTGATACGCCCTTGGGCGAGGGGGGGGACTGTGTTTGGGGGGAGCCGATCTCGCTCGACAAAGCCAGCGCCGACGCCGCCAAGGTCCGTCAGGCATTCGAGGCACTGCTGCGGCGCCTGAGCAGCGAACTGGTCACGCGTTTGCACCAGGAGCGCAGCGTGGAGCGACGTGCGCGGATGGTCGATTTTCCACAGCAGGTGGCGCAAATCGGTGAACGTTTGTGCCAATTCATCGAACTGGCGTTCTGCGCTCATCGTTTTCAGCGCATCAACGGCTTGCGCGGCTTCTACGTAACGAGCACCGCTGAGCGCCGCAGCTACTTTGTGCGTGGGCTCTTCAGCCGTGTGATTTTTGCCGAAGCGGATCTCGCGGGGCTGCAGGCTCCCGAACGTCGCCGTCAGCAAAGGCGCCAGGGCATGTTGGCGTTGGCGGTTGCCCTGGTGGTGGGTATCGCCGCAGGACTTTGGGGGCAGAGCTATTCAGTCAATCATCAACGACTTGCACAGTTGACCTTGCTGGCAGAGCCCGTCTCGGCAGCACCCGGTTCGGATGAAACGCTTGCGCTGCTCCCCTTGCTGGACAATCGCCTGGCATCAACGCGGGTTTTCCCTCTAGCAGCAGACGCACGGCTGATAGAACGGGCCGGCTTGTATCAAGGCGAGGTCGTGCGCGAGCCGCTGGTCAAGGCCTATGAAGCGGTGTTGCTGCAGCCTCTGTTGTCGCAAGTGACCAGCCTTCTTGAGGAGCAGGTGCGTGCGAGCCTGGGCGAGCGTGAACAGTTGCTGGACAACTTGCGTGCGTACCTGATGCTGAGCCTGCCTGCGCGCCGTGACACGGAGTGGCTTGCGCAGCGTGTCGCCAACCAGTGGTCTTTGCGCTATGCCGGTGAAACGGCGGTACAGGGGCGCTTGAATGAACACCTCGGGCATTTGCTCGCGCAACCCTTTGTGGCACCGCTGGACGAAGATCTGGTCGCCCGTGCGCGACAGGCCCTTCGCGGCGAGTCACTGGCAGGTGTGGTCTATCGTGTCCTGCGCGAGCAGGCACGCGATCTGGAACCGTACCGCCTCACGGACGGCACCGTGTTTGCGGCGCTCGAACCGCCCATTCCGGGGTTCTATGGCAAACGGTACCTGCAGTATTTCGACAAACAAGGACCGCGGCTGGTCAATGCCATTGCCCAGGACAATTGGGTGTTGGGGGAGGCCACCGACCTCAGTGCAATGGACTTGCGTCGTTTAATGATGGAGTTGGAACAGCGCTATTTCAACGAGTACGCCGACGCCTGGGCCAGTGCGCTGGGCCGTATCCGGCTGCGCAGCACCGATGATCTCAAGCAGGGCAGCGAGCAGTTGTCGAACTTGACCTCGGCGCAGTCCCCGTTGCTGCTGATACTGCAGCAGATTCGTGAAAATACGCGCTTGCTGCCTGGCAACGATCGGTTGGAGGCTTTTGCCCAGGAGGCGAGTGGTGACCTCGGCGCCGTCATACAGTCGGCGAAAAGCAATGCACGGGTCAGCCAGTTGTTCGCGAAGGGGGGCGATGACACTGCGCGGCGTGCCGTACAGCGTCGATTCGAACCTTTGCATCAACTGCTCGACGAGCAACAGAGCCCCGGCAACGAATTGACCCAGGCGCTGCGCCAGCTCGACGCACTGCATTTGCAGCTGACAGCCCTGGACCGCGAGGGGGCACCCGAGCAAGCCGCGTTCCAACTAGCCAAGCGTCGCATGGAGGGGCAGCCGGATGCGTTGAGCCAGGTGCGCAATGTTGCGGCGCGCTTGCCGGTGCCACTCAAGGGGTGGTTCGAAGGTCTTGCCGACGACAACTGGCGCCATTTGCTTGATGACGCCTATGTGCATGTGAACCAGCGTTATCAGGGAGAGGTGTATGGCCTGTATGCCAAGGCGATTCGGCAGCGCTACCCCTTCAACGCCCATGCGGCCAGCGACGTGGCATTGAGTGATTTTCAGGATTTTTTCAAACCCCGGGGTGTTCTGGCGCGGTTCCACGACACTTACTTGAAGCCATTTGTCACTGCCGACTCTAGCCGTTACCACTTACGTAGGCTGGAAGGCCGCAGCCTGCCGATGTCTCGCTCGTTGTTGGATCAATTGAGCAAGGCACACACTGTGCGCCGCAGCTTCTTCAGCGAGGATCTGGGAGAGTGGTCGGTTCGTTTCACTCTGGCGTCCTATAGCCTGGACCAGGCGGTCAGTCGCTCGATCCTGCGTATCGGTGACCAGCAACTGGAGTACCGTCATGGTCCCATCGTGCCCTTGGCGTTTATTTGGCCGATCGAGGCTGAAAATGGCCGAAGCAGCCTGGTTCTAGAACGGGGGGCCGAGCAACCGCTGGGTATCGAGAAAAACAGCGGAGCCTGGTCGTTGTTTCGCTTCTTCGATTTGATGCAACGCGAACCTGCTCACGGGCGTGACACGCAGATACTCAAGGCCGACCTTGCCGGCTTGCGTGCCAACTACCTGTTGGTCAGCCAGCGTACGCCCAGCCCGTTCCAAATGGACACGTGGCGCACTTTCCGCTTGCCGGAGCAGTTATGAGCCTGCTCAAACGTGCCTGGCGCAGTGCTGCACGCAGCGAACAAGGTCAGGGACGGCTGCGCAATGAGGATGCGTTCCTTGAGAGCCCGCAAACCGGTTGTTGGGCTGTGGCGGATGGAATGGGCGGCCATCGGGCCGGGCATGTCGCCAGCCGGTCGGTGGTCGAGTGCCTTGCTGCACTGCCGGGCCAGGACAGTTTTGATCAGCGGATCGACGCCGTTCGCCAGTGTTTGCAGCAACTCAGCCGGCGCCTGGGCGCCCAAGGCGCGCATGAAACCATTGGCAGTACGGTGATTGTCTTGCTGCTGGATGACCACCGTGCTGCGTGCCTTTGGGCGGGGGACAGTCGCTGTTACCTGTGGCGGGGAAAGCGCCTGTATCAGCTGTCGCGGGACCACTCACGGCTTCGGCAGTTAATGGATGAGCAACACTTGAGCTTAGAGCAGGCCCAGGCCTATCCCGGTGCCAGGGCGTTGACCCGCGCTGTCGGTGCGCGGCACCTGCTTAATCTGGAAGTGTTGGAGCTCAGCGCCCGACCGGGTGATGTGTTTCTGTTATGCAGCGATGGGATTTACGAGGGCCTGAGCCATGCCGAACTCGGCAGCGCGTTAGGGCAAGGCACGCCGCAGCAGGTGGTGGACCAGTTGTTCTCAGCCGCTTCTCGCGGGACCTGTCGCGATGACCTGACTGCCGTGGTGGTACGCTCATGAAACGGCCGGAGCTGCTGGCGGGGCGTTATCGTCTGGAACGCTTATTGGGTTCCGGCGGAATGGGGGTGGTGTACCGTGCGCGCGATCTGTTGCATGAACAGTTTGGCGAGCCGGATTCAACGTTGGCGCTCAAGGTGTTGGGCGAGCACCTTTCCCAGGCGCCTGATGCATCTGCGTTGCTCTACAGTGAGTTTGCCCTGACGCGCAGGTTGCTGCACCCCCATGTCGTACGGGTGTTGTCGTTTGACGTCGACACCCACAATCACACGGCGTTTTTTACTATGGAGTTGATGCACGGGATCACCCTTGAGCAACTGCTGAAGGAATGCTCAAGCGGCCTGCCCTGGCAAGCCTTGCAACCGATCGCGGTGCAATTGCTTGAGGCGCTGGCCTATGTACATCGACAAGGTGTGCTCCATGGCGATGTGAAACCGGTGAATATCATGATGGGCGAACAAGGCGTGCGCTTGTTCGACTTTGGCCTCGGCCATTGCCAGGCTCAGATTGAGGCGGGGTTGCCGTGCTTGAGCCGCGAGCGCATCAACGCCTGTACCCCGGCCTACGCCGCCCCGGAGTTGCTGGCCGGCAATGCCTTGACGGCCAGCGCCGACCTGTATGGCGTCGCCTGTGTACTGTTCGAGCTGGCCCATGGCAAACGTCTGGGTGGGCGCCGCCCGACCGAGCGACTGCCGAGGCCCTGGCAATTACCCAGGCATTGTTGGACCGCGTTGCGTTCGGCGTTGGCCCTGGACCCCGAGCGGCGAACCCTCAGTGTGGCGGAACTGGGGGAGGCCATGGCGGGGTCGGGGCGACGCTGGTTCAGGTAGCGGGCAGGTCATGCAATTGGCAGTACTCGGCCCAACTCAAACCGGCCATCTGGGCGACTTCCTTGTGCACTTCAAGGCGCTGGGATTCGAAGGCGTGCGGCGATTCTGCGGTGAGCTTGAGGGTCAGTTCCCAAGCGAACAACCCCTGGCTCTCGGCTTCAGCTTCAAAGGCTTCATGCAAGCGTTCGGCACGGTACTGCGCCAGGGTTTCGCCTTTGGCCTGGGCGGCCAAGGGGTTCAGTGAATCCAGTTCGTTGGCAACGTCTGGGTGCTCTATCAAGAATCTGTCGAGGGCCAGTTGGTGATTATCGCCGGGTTGGGACAAGGGCATGCTCCAGGTTGTGTGAAGGGCATCATTCAATGGCTGGATGATGCCGATTAAGGCTAGCCCACGGATAGCCCCGAATCACGAAATACAAAGAGTGGCAGTGCTTCGGCTGCCTCGTGTGCAAGCAAAAGAAGCACTGAATACTGAAAAAATGCCTGCAGTGCGGCAAAAGCCTTTCGCTCCCGGTGCCAGGACGTGTAGCGTTACCCAGGATTTACGGGGGGATGCCTCAAGAGGCACAGAGCGATGGGCAGAGGGATGGGTCATGGCGAAAACGCTGTTCAAACTGTTCCTGACTCAGCGCCTGGCGGCCTTGGCCAGCACGGAGTCGCTGCGCGCTATCCGTGAAGGGCTGCTGTGGATCTTGCCTTGCCTGTTGGTATCGGCGGGTTTTCTGATCCTGTCCGAGTGCGCCAAGGTGCTGGGGTTTGACCCGCAGGTGGTGGGGTTCCTGGCTGGGTTGCACAACCAGATCAGCTCGGTGATTCCGCTGCTGGTAGCGGCTTCGATTGGCTACATGCTCGCGATTCAATACCGCTTGCCGCAGTTACCGGTCGCCTTTCTGTGCCTGGCCCATGTGGTGGTCGCCACCTTTGTATTGCGTGAATACCCCCGGGCCTCGGCCACCTTTGTATTGTTTATTGCGATTGCCTCGCCGCTGATCAACGTGCCAGCGGTTGCCTGGTTGCACCGCTTTCGCTGGACCCGCCTGGTCAACGAGGACCTGGTGGGGCACAACTTGCGAGGCACCATCAACATGGTGGTGCCGGGTGCGATCACCGCGCTGTGCCTGGTGATGGTGTTGTCGTTGCTGCTGCAGATTCCGTATGTGGCACAACTGCAGGGGCCACAGGTACTCGATGCGCTGCAAGCGCCCTATGGCAGTGGTTTGTTCGTGACCCTGATGAACTCGCTGCTGTGGTTTTTCGGCATCCACGGCGTGTATGCCATGCAGCCGTTGTTCGATGTGCTGGACCAGGCCGTGGTGCTTAATGGTGCCTCGTTGGCGGCGGGTGAGCCGATCAAATACCTGCTCAACAGTGGCTTGCTCGGGTGTTTCGCGTTTATCGGCGGCTCGGGCGGTGCGTTGTGCCTGTTGCTGGCGATCCTGCTGTTTTCAAAGAGCCAGTCCATGCGACTGATGGCGATGGCCAGTCTGCCGCTATCGTTATTCAACGTCAGCGAGGTGCTGCTGTTTGGCTTGCCGATCATCCTCAACCCGCGGTTATTCATCCCGTTTCTGCTGGTGCCGGCGATCAACGCCATGCTGGCGCTGACGGTGGTTCAGCTGGGCTGGGTATCGCCTGCGGTGGCGAGTGTGCCGTTCACCGCGCCGGTGCTGCTCAACGCGTATTTGAGTACCCATGGCGACCTGGCTGCCGTGGTGTTGCAAGTGGCGCTTTTGGGGGTGGGCACCTTGGTCTACGCACCTTACGTCAGGGCGATTCACCGCCAATCCACTGAAGGCGGCACGGTGTACCTCAAGTCCCTGGACATGACCTTTCGCGGTCTCGAAGAGAAAGGTCGCCTGCTGGAAATGGACCCGGTGCTGGCGTCCCACAAGACCCTGGCCCGTCAAGCGATGGAACTGAGCCGCATCCAGCAGATCAGCGACTACGAGTTCTATCTCGAATTCCAACCCCAGGTCTCCACGCGCACGGGCTTGTGCACCGGCTGCGAAGCCTTGATGCGCGCCCGTGACAGCCAGGGCACGGTGCATTCGCCCTGGGAGTTCCTGCAATGGTTGGCTCAGGCACGGTTGATGCCCGACGTGGATGTGTGGGTAGCGTCCCAGGCCGTGCGCCAATATCAGAAGTGGCAGAAAATCGGCTTCGCCCTGCCGATGACCATCAATATTTCCAGCGCCACCCTGACGGACGCCGCCTATGGGGATCGCCTGGTGGAAATCCTCACCCAGGCCCATGGTCAGGTGTCGGTGGAAATCACCGAAGACGCGCTGGTCAGTGACATCCAGGTCACGCGCCGGACCATCCAGAAGCTGCAGGCGATTGGCGCCAAGGTGTATATCGACGACTTTGGTACGGGGTTCTCCGCCTTGAGCTATTTGCACCAGTTTCCGGTGGACTTCATCAAGATCGACCGCAGCTTTGTGGTGGCCCAGCACGACCCCAAGGGCGCCCAGGTACTCACCGGCATGCTGCGTTTCTGTGAGGCGCTGAACCTGGGGGTGGTGGTCGAGGGGGTGGAGACAGCCGAGCAGTTGGCGTTCCTCAATACCGGCACCGAACTGTTTATCCAGGGCTGGTATTTCAGCAAGGCACTGCCCGGCGATCAGTTGCAGGGTTTCGTGCGCGCGCGTGCGGCGGCGCAGGTCTAGGCCTGGGCCGCCGCGTAGTCACGCTGGGTTTGTTCGATCTCTTCGACCAACCCGTCGATGCGTGCCAGGCGTGCGCGGTTGTCGTGGTCCCAGGGGTGAAAGCCCGGTTTGAAGTAGTGCAGCCACGGCCGCAGCATGCGCGGGAACACGCCTTTGGGGCCATACAGGAACTTGAGCATGCGCCAGAAGCCCTTCAGAAACCCGACCGATTTGCGGTCGGCAATCAGCAGGCGCACGTGAAAGTCGAACACCACCAGCCAGAAGAACACCGTGGTGGTCAGCATGGTGCCGGTGCGCAGCAGATAGCGCTTTGGCCCGGGCGCAATCACCGTGTTCCACACATCGAAGGCCACGGCTTTGTGTTCGGTTTCTTCGAGGGCATGCCAGTACCACATCTGCTGGTAACCCTTGAGTGAATCGCCGAAGCGCGACGGGTCGCTGAGCAGGATTTCCGCGAGCATCGCTGTGTAGTGCTCAAGGGCGATGGTCACCGCCAGGTTGAACGACGGCGGCAAGTGTTTTTTCTGCAGGTCGAGGATGAACTTGAGGCGCCGGTCCAGGGTGTGCGCCGGCAGGCCTGCCGCTTGCAGCAGGTCGTTGTAGGCCACGTGTTCGCGGCTGTGCATGGCCTCCTGGCCGATGAAACCCTGAATCTCTTTTTTCAATTGCGGCTCGTCAATGCGCTGGCGGTAGTGGCGCACGCTGTCCATGAAAAACAGCTCGCCCTGGGGAAACAGCAGTGACAAGGCGTTGAAGAAGTGCGTGATGAACGGGCCCTGTTCGTGCCAGTTCTTGATGCGCTCGGCGGGCAAGGCAAAACGAATATCGCGACGGATCGGCAGCATGGTGCGTGCTCCTGTTCAGAGACGGGTTTCGTCGTTGGTTTCAAACACCGGCGTGCGTTGTTTGGGGGCCATGCGCTTGCTGGCGAACACCACCAGGGCTTGATACGCAGCGGGCAGGCAACGGGCGAGCAAGTCGAGGAAATAGGCATCGCGGCCGATCAACACGCGGCGCTTGTTTTTGCGCACGCCTTGCAGGATGACCTTGGCAGCCTGGTCAGCATCGGTGATGAATAGCTTTTCGAAGTCGGCGCGGGCCTGTTGCTCGCTGTGGATCAGAAAGCCGGTCATGTTTGCGTCGATGCGGCTGCTGCGGCAGATGTCGGTACGGATGCCGCCCGGGTGTACACAGGTGGCCGAGACGCCGCTGCGTAGCAGGTCGAGTTCCTGGCGCAGGGATTCGGTGAACCCGCGCACGGCAAACTTGGTGGCGTTGTAGCCGCTCATGCCTGGTTGGGCAAACAGCCCGAATACGCTGGAGGTGTTGACCACATGGCCATCGCCGCTGGCTTTAAGGTAGGGCAGGAACGCCTTGGTGCCATGCACCACGCCCCAGAAGTTGATGCCGACGATCCATTCGAGGTCGGCGTAATCCACACCCTCCACGGTACTCGACAGCGCCACGCCGGCATTGTTGAAGATCAGGTTGACGCGGCCGTGGTCGGCCACGCAGCGGGCGGCCCACGCTTCCATGGCCTGGCGGTCGGATACATCCAGCACCTGGGTGGTGATGGTGACGGGCGACAGCGTCGAGGTCTTGATCAAGTCGAGCGTCTGCTCCAGCCCCTGGCTGTTCTTGTCGGCCAGGGCCAGGTGGCAACCTTCGCGCGCCAGGGCCAATGCCAGGGCGCGGCCCATGCCGGACGCCGCACCGGTAATCGCCGCCACGCGGCCGTTGAATGACTTCATGACAGGCTGCCTTCTGTGGTGGAGTGGGGCGCCGGGGCAGGGCGTGGGGCTGGGCTGGTGGGCAGCAGGTCTGCCACATAGTCCTTGAGCGCGAACTGCCGGGTGACCTGTTTGAAGCGCCAGGTGGAGCCGGGCCACAAGGTGGTGTTCTTGCCGGTGCGCGGGTCGAGGTACCAGCTCTGGCAGCCACCGGTGTTCCAGATGGTGCGCTTGAGTTTGTCTTGCAGTTGCTGGTTGTAAGCCAGCTCAACGGCCGGTTTTACATCCACGGTGGCGATGCGGTGCCGCTGCATCTGCTGCAGTGCATCCAGGATGTAGGTGACCTGGGCTTCGATCATCAGGATCATCGAGTTGTGCCCAAGGCCCGTGTTGGGGCCGACGATCAGGAACAGGTTCGGGTACCCCGGCACCGTGGTGCCTTTATAGGCATGGGCACCGTCGTGCCAGGTGTCCATCAGGTCGATGCCGTCGCGCCCGATGATGCAGTCCCGGGGCAGTGGGTCAGTGGCCTGGAAGCCGGTGCCGAAGATCAGGCAATCGGCCGGGTGCTTGATGCCATCGGCGGTAATCACGCCATCGGCTTCGATGCGCAGCACCTTGTCGGTCACCACCTCCACATTGCTGCGCGAGAGGGCCGGGTAATAGTCGTTGGAGATCAGCACGCGCTTGCAACCGATGGTGTAGTCCGGCGTCAGGGTCTTGCGCAGGGAAGGGCGGGCCACCTGTTTATGCAGATGACGTTGGGCAATCTTCTGCACCATTTTCATCAGGCGCGGGTGCAGGGCAAAGCCCACCACACGGCCTTCCAACGCCCAATAGAAAGCGCCGCGTACCAGGCGCTGGGTGAAGGGCAGGTGCTTGAAGGCCCAGCGTTCAAAGGGCGAAATCGGCCGGTCGGGCTTGGGCATGATCCACGGCGGCGTGCGCTGGAACAGGTCCAGGTGGGCCACCTGCGGTGCAATCTGCGGCACGAATTGAATGGCGCTGGCGCCGGTGCCGATCACCGCCACGCGTTTGCCTTTCAATGAATAGTCATGGTCCCACTGTTGGGAGTGGAAGCGCTTGCCTTTGAAGCTGTCGAGCCCCGGGATGTCCGGCAGTGCCGGGCGCGACAGCCCGCCCATGCCCGACACCAGCACCCGCGCACTCACCTGGCGACCATTGCTGAAGGTCAGTTGCCAGCGCTGTTGCACCTCATCGAACACCGCACGCTGCAAGCCCATGCCGAAGCGCAGGAAGGGCGCCAGCTCAAAACGCGTCGCGCATTGCTCAAGGTAGGTGCGGATCTCCGCCTGCGGCGCGAATTGCCGCGTCCAGTTTGGGTTGGGCGCAAACGAAAATGAATACACGTGGGATTGCACGTCGCAGGCACAGCCCGGGTAGTGGTTGTCCCGCCAGGTGCCGCCGAGGCTGTCCGCCTGCTCGGCAATGAAGAAGTCGGTGAGGCCGGCTTCCTTGAGCTTGATCGCCATGCACAGGCCGGCAAAGCCTGAGCCGATGATGGCGATGTCGATTGAATCACTGTGGGCATTCATAGGCTGTCCTTCGTGGGCATCAGATGTGCTCCTGTTTTTTGTTTTGTCTTTTAGATAGAACACCATTGCAAAGGAAAATTGAATTATTTATTTTAAAAAAGATTTTAAATAATCTACCTGAAAATATCGCCTACGCTAGGACCTTGTTCCGCATGTGCGACTTGTCCGACGGACGAGCACGGTATGCATGAAGTTTAGGTCCAGGGTGTGGACGATGGCTGAGGCCTTGATCAATACCGGTCAGGTCGCCAGCAGCAGGGAAGCAGAGGACCGAGCTATGGCTGTTGAATGGGTTATTGCTGCGGCTGTGTTGATAGGCGCGAGCGCCGTGTTGTGGGGCTTCAGTGCCTGGATGACACGGCGTATCGAAGCGGCTGTTGCAATCAACGGGCGTTTCGTCGAGGTCGATGGCGAGCGCTTTCATTATGTAGAAGAGGGCAAGGGCCCGCCGCTGGTGATGATTCACGGGCTGATGGGCAGCAGTCGCAACCTGACGTATGCCTTGTCAGGTCAATTGCGTGAGCACTTTCGGGTGATCACGCTGGATCGTCCGGGCTCCGGCTATTCCACCCGGCACGCCAGCACGGCGGCAGACCTGCCCGCCCAGGCCCGGCAAATTGCGGCGTTTATCAAGACCCTGGACCTGGATAAGCCGCTGGTACTCGGGCATTCCCTCGGCGGCGCGATTTCCCTGGCGCTGGCCCTTGATCATCCGCATGCCGTGTCCGGGTTGATTTTGGTGGCACCGCTGACTCACCCCCAACGCATGCTGCCGCTGGTGTTCCTGTCGCTGGCGATACGCCCGGCCTGGTTGCGGCGCTGGATGTCCCACACCTTGACCATGCCCATCGGGCTGCTGACCAAAGGATCAGTGGTTAAAGGCGTGTTCGCTCCCGATGCTGCACCTCCCGACTTTGCCACCCGTGGCGGTGGGCTGCTCGGTATGCGTCCCGACAACTTTTATGCCGCCTCCACCGAGATCAACCAGGTCAACGACCACCTGCCCGACATGGTCAAGCGCTACCCGCAACTGACCCTGCCGATCGGGCTGATCTATGGCGCCAAAGACCGCGTGCTGGACTTCCAGAAGCACGGCCAAGCCCTGGCCAGCAAGGTGCCGGGGTTGAAGCTGCAGGTGGTGGAAGGGCGCGGGCACATGCTGCCGATCACCGCCACAGAGCGCGTAGCCGCGCTGGTGGAGCAGGTGGCCAAGCGTGTTCGACCGCCTGAAAGCGCCACGGTGTTGCACCCGCCATTTGCCTTGGCGAGTAAATAATTTTGTTGTCCGGTTCGCGGTTCAACGGCGTCGATGCCTGCTTTAGACACCTGACCAAACGGCTGAAAAAGAGACTGCTCGGTCACGTAAAAAAGGCTCCGAAAAACTAGTTGACGACCTAACGATTCCGCGCTATTTATTTAAAAAATTATTTCAATGTCTTATTTGAAACAATTTTTGAAATGCCTAAGAGCGAATAAAATAATGAAAAAAACGTCTTTTATCGCATGGTTGATTTCTCGGGGCAGTCAGCGCTCCGTGTACCTGTTTACCGCTCACATTCGTTCCCTGCCAGCCCGCTGCGTACGGTGGCTGCCATGAACCAGACCCTGGCTGCACCGCACGTCTGGACCGACGGCAAACGTCACCTCTGGTGGCTTGGCATCATGCCCCTGGCAACTCCATTACTTTCCGGCTCCCTGGCGATTACCACGGGTGTACAGCAATTGTGGTGGGTCGGCGTATTGGTGATCTTCGGCTTGATCCCCTTGATCGACGGCCTGCTGGGCGAAGACGTCAGCAACCCGCCCGAGTCCGCCGTCAGCAACCTCGAATCCCAACGCTACTACCGCTGGATCGTCTACACCGGTGTGCTGTTCGTTATCTCTTCGGTGGTGATTACCGGTTGGTTGGCGGCAGGGGGCATCGACTGGATCATCAACGGCGGCCTGCTGCACGCCACGGCTGCGCTTGATCCTTCCAGCTGGCTGGCGAAAACCGCCGCGTTCATCACCGCCCGCACCGAATTGCACGGCGAAATCAGCTGGTTTACCTACCTGGGCATGGCGATGTCCACCGGAGCAGCCACCGGGATTGCCATCAACACCGCCCATGAGCTGGGGCACAAGCCCAACCCCTTGGAGGTATTCCTGGCCAAGGTCACCCTGGCGCCTACGTTCTACGGGCACTTCTACACCGAACATAACCGCGGTCACCATGTACGCGTCGCCACGCCGGAAGACCCTGCCAGCTCGCGCCTGGGTGAAAGCTTCTGGGCCTTCCTGCCACGCTCGGTATGGTTCAGCGCACGCTCGGCCTGGAACCTGGAGCGCGAACGCCTGCGCAAACTCGGCCTGCCGGCCCTGCACTGGAAAAACGCCGTACTCAGCGCCTGGATGTACAGCGTGGTGTTGTGGGGCGCGATGATCATGTGGCTAGGGGCGGCGGTGATTCCGTTCCTGATCATCCAGGGCATCTACGGTTTCTCGCTGCTGGAAGTGGTCAACTATGTCGAGCACTACGGTCTCAAACGCCAGAAGTTGCCCAACGGTCGTTATGAACGTTGCTCGCCACGGCACTCCTGGAACAGCAACCGTATTGTCACCAATATCTTCCTGTTCCAACTGCAGCGGCACTCTGATCACCATGCCAACCCGACACGTAGTTATCAGTCGCTGCGCCACTTTGATGAGTCGCCGCAACTGCCGTATGGCTATGCGAGCATGATTGTCTGGGCCTATGTGCCGTACTTGTGGCGGCGTCGCATGGACCATCGGGTACTGAATCACTATGCCGGGGATATCACCCTGACCAATCTTCAGCCGTCACAACGTCTGAAGTACCTGGAGAAATACGGCAACAGCGCCAGGCCGTTCTGATGTGAATTGAAAAGTTATGGGCGTACTCGGGGTCTGTGTATCGCGCAGGTCTCTTACGCCCAAGGTTTACCGGTTTCGTGGCAAGCAAGTTGTTTGACCCTACAACAATAATTTCAAGGGAAGGACGTACACCATGCAAAACCCTGCCAAGTTCACCACGCACATTGTATTGGCCGCCCTGGGCCTGATCGTTTACCACCAGGCCCAGGCTGCCCGTATCGAACCGGCCGGCAGTGCCTTCACGGCCCAAGGGCCGATCAGCTTTTCCAAGGGCGCCCTGATCAGCGCCGACTGCACCATCAAGGTGGCCGGCAAAGTGGCGGCCGATGGCTCATCGGTCAATGTCGACAAAGTTGAATTCGACGGTGGCCTCAAGTGCAGCCGGGTCGAAGCCACCAACTTGCCGTGGATATTAGTTGCCAAAGATACCAAGAGCGGTTCCATGTCGAAGATCAGCGTAGATGTTCACGCCTTCGGCCTGGGCGGCAAGTGCGGTCCTTCTACCGCTGACGGTACGTGGGATAACGCCACCGGAAAGTTGGAAGCCGCCAATGTACCGATTGGCGAAGACTGCAAGATCAAGACGGTGTCGATCAAGATGCCGCCTAACTTCAAAGTTGTCGAATAAGACTGTCCGACTGTTGTAAGCGGTAATTGAATTGAGATTTGGCTGGAAAGGGAAGTTCTGCAGTTTCACCGTGACCTCTCGATCATGGCCATTACCCCTGGCGAAATGAATTCGCCATAATATGTGAGGAAAAACAATGAAAAGCTTCAAGACCCTCGTTTGTGTAACCTCTTTTGCTCTGTGCTTTGGCGCAGCATCGATGGCCAGTGCGGCGTCTTTCAGCCCTATTGGTGCAGCTATCAGCGCTAACGGCAGCATCACCGTGAAGTCGCCGTCATCGTTCCAGCAGCCCGTGACTTGCAACATCCTCTTCCAAGGTGTTGTTAACTCCGATGGCACCGCCAACATCAACAGCGCGACCGTTTCGGGCTCCAACAGCCTGTGCGCACTGCCTAAGATGACTAACCTGCCTTGGAAACTGAGCGCCACTTCCACCACCACCGGTACCGTGACTAACGTCGGCTACACCATTGCTGGTGCACCGCCGATCATCCCGGCCACCAACTGCGGCCCGACCACCATCACTGTGGGCCTGGCTTCCGTAGCCGGTACTCCAGCGCCAGGCACTACCACGATATCTGCCACTAACCAGACGCTGGCCGGCAGCTGCACCGTGGTTTCGCTGAGCGTTGCTGCTCCAGGCGCTGTTGTTATTCCGTAATAGTCGTACTCCGTAACAAGGGTTGATCACCCCGTTGTAAGGCAGGCGCCTCGCGAGAGGCGCCTGTTCAGGGATGACGAGCCAAAGGAGTTGGCCGACAACGCTTCACCAGGCAGGTGAGGAATACGATGAAAAGTTTGAAAACTCTTTTGATGGCAGGGGCATTAACGTTGTGCGCAAGTGCAACTTCAATCGCCAGTGCTGGTACGTTCTCTCCGTATAACATGCCATTCACCACCGTCGGTGGCACGATTACACTGAAGTCGCCCTCAACGTTCGGAGCCGCATTAACGTGCGCTATCCAGCTTACGGGGCATATTGCCCATGATGGCCTCGTGGCTTATTACAGCAGTGCGACAATAACTGGCACCAATGCACTCTGCAGTTTGTACAAAATGAATGATATGCCCATGGTATTGACGTCTATCACTGGCAGCGCCGGGACACTTTCTAATGTAAGTTTTACGGTGGTTGGGGCGCCTCCGATTATACCGGCGACGCACTGTAGCGCCGCGACTATTTCTGTCTCCGTGTTTAATGACGCCGGTGGTTTAACCAGTGTGGCGAACAATCAAGTATTGCCGGGTAGTTGCACAGTGCTCTCAATGCGCGTTGCCGCGCCAGGGGTTGGAGTGACGCCCTGAGTAACGTCTTTTAATTCGTTGAATCCTGTATTACACGCGCCTTTTGATAGGCGCACGAGGCAGCAAGACGAGCCCGCCAGAGCGGGCTCAGTTTGATAACAATAAGGAGTGCCGTGTGAATAATAAAAAACAACAAGTACAGGCTGTATTGGGGCTGGCAATACTGGGGGGGCTGATGATCGCAGCGCCGGTATACGCCGGTGGCTTCGCTACGCCAACCTACGGCGCGCAAGGTTGGGGCCGAGCGTTTGGCGGCGGCTCGCTGTTCAAGGATGACCCTTCGGCTGCGTACAACAACCCGGCGGCCATGGCGTTTATCGACCACACCGTGGTGGAACAAACCGTCGACTACGCTCGCGTCAAGATTAAGTACAAAGGCGATGCCTATGACTACAAGGGCGATCCGACGTCTTCCTCGGTGATCGATCCCAATACAGGTATTCCCACGTCTACCCCACGCACCGGCAATGGTGGCCAGGCAGGGTTCACCGCGTGGCTGCCAACCGGTTTTGCGGTCATTCCCCTCAATGAACGTTTCGTCCTTGGCTTGAGTGCTGTCGTACCCCAAGGCATGAAAAGTACCTGGGATCCTGAATGGAAGGGCCGCGACTTTGCAGTCGACACCAAGATTGAGACGGTCGGCGTGACGGGGTCGTTGTCGTTCAAGGTCAACGATGAGTTCTCTATCGGTGGTGGCGCCATTGTTCAGCACAGTAGTGGCTTCGTTAGCCAGAACGTCGACTTGCTGGCGGCTGCCGCGCTATCACCGGGCCTGGGAGGCGCGGCGTTCCCCTCTGGTGTCGGGCACGCACTGATGCGGGTCAAGGTCGATAACACGTCGGTCGGCTGGTTTGCGGGCGTGGTCTGGAAACCGACGCTGAAAGACACAGTTGGCCTGAACTATCACGCCAAGATCAAGAACAAGATGGATGGCAAATACAATATCTACGCGGATGAAGGCTCCAGAAGCCTGATGACCGATATCAACCCGATTTTCGGCAAAACCCTGGTCGCGCAAGCCTATCCTGGCCTCAACCTGTACCCGGACGGCGCCAACGCATCCACGCAACTGGACATTCCGGCCAATGCGGCGATTGACTGGGTACACGTGTTCGATGATCGCTTGACGTTGGGCGCCAGCGCGATGTGGACGCAGTGGTCTTCCTTCAAAGACCTTACGCTGAAGTCCGACGGCAGCACCATCGTTTCCATTCCGTACAAATATCGCAACGTCTGGATGCTCTCGTTGGGCGGTGATTACAAGCTGACCAACGACTGGACGGTGCGAGCAGGGGTGGCCAACGACCAGACGCCGACCCGTAACTCGACACGTGACCCGCGCATCCCGGACGGCGACCGCTGGTTCGCCTCCCTGGGCTTGAGTTATGCCGTGCGAGCGGTGCCTGGGTTGACGCTGGATGGCGCCTACTCAAGGCAGTTCGTGCAGGAGGTCAAGCTGAAGACACAAAACGTCGATCGCCTCGGGGGGGCTCGGCTGGACGGCAAAGTCGACAGCAAGGGTGAGGTCGTCAGCCTGTCAGCCTCTTATGCGTTCTGATGGCTGCGTAACGGTTCGTTAAACCGCCAGCATGGGAGAGTGGCAAGCGCATCTTGCTGCTCTCCTGGCACTTTCCTGCTTCAGTTCACGGTGTTCGCTGACCCTGGTCGGCGCATTATTTTTTTGTTTTTTGATTAAATAAAAATTTCAAAACAAAATTTGAATTTAGCTTTCCAAGTTTGTAGTGTGGCTTTACGTCGCAGCGCATTTCGATCTGCCTGCGCATTGGCCGTACCCTGAATCGAGTAGAGGTATCCCCATGGTTATCTGGTTATTGGTGGGTTTCGCAGCCGCGATTGCCCTGGCGTATCGACAAGCTGCCGCCACCCTGTGGCTGGGCGCTGGCCTGATCTGGCTGGCGGTGGGCTATCTGTTCAATGTGATTGCCACCCTCGGCATCACTGTTACTGCGGTGCTGGTCATCGCACCGGCCTTGTTGATGGCCATCAAGCCCTTGCGCCGTGCGTTGTTGACGAGCAGGGCGCTCGGCCTGTTTCGCACCATCATGCCGGCGATGTCCGACACTGAACGCGCGGCCATCGAATCCGGCACCGTGTGGTGGGACGCCGAGCTGTTCAGCGGCAAGCCCGACTGGCAGCGTTTGCTCCAGGCCGCACCGGCCAGCCTCAGCGCCGAAGAGCAAGCCTTCCTCGACAATGAAGTGGAAACCCTGTGCGACATCGCCAACGACTGGGAAACCACCCAAGTCTGGCAGGACATGTCGCCCGAAGGCTGGCAATACACCAAGGACGCCGGCTTCCTCGGCATGATCATTCCCAAGCAATACGGCGGCAAAGGCTTCTCCCACTACGCACATTCGCAAGTGGTGATGAAGCTGTCGACGCGCTGCTCGGCGGCGGCGATTTCGGTGATGGTGCCCAACTCCCTGGGCCCGGCCGAGTTGCTGTTGCATTACGGCACCGATGCCCAGCGTAACTACTACTTGCCGCGCCTGGCCCGGGGTGAAGACATCCCATGCTTTGCGTTGACCAGCCCGTATGCCGGCTCCGATGCGGGCGCGATCCCGGACCTGGGCATCGTCTGCAAAGGCACCCATGAGGGCGAAGAAGTGCTGGGCTTCAAGGTGACCTGGGACAAGCGCTACATCACCCTCGGCCCGATTGCCACCGTGCTCGGTCTGGCCTTCCGTGCCGAAGACCCGGACGGTTTGCTTGGCGCACCCGGTTCGCTTGGCATCACCTGCGCGCTGATTCCAACGTCCCATCCGGGCGTCAACAGCGGCCGTCGCCATTGGCCACTCAACGCGGTGTTCCAGAACGGCCCGACCACCGGCAAGGATGTGTTCATTCCGTTGGAATGGGTGATCGGCGGCCGCGAACAGGTGGGGAATGGCTGGCGCATGCTGATGGAATGCCTGGCGGCAGGCCGTGCGATTTCCCTGCCATCGGCCAACGTCGGCCTGGGCAAGGTGGCGGTACGCGGGACCACGGCCTACGCAGCGATGCGCAAGCAGTTCGGCCTGCCCATCGGCAAGTTCGAAGGGGTACAGGCGCCGCTGGCGCGCATGGCCGGGCACTTGTATGCCTGCGATGCGGTGCGCAAGGTGTCGGTGGCGTCCCTCGATGCCGGTGAAAAACCGTCGGTGATCTCGGCGATCGCCAAGTACCACGTCACGGAACGCGCGCGCATCATCGTCAATGACGGCATGGACATCGTTGCCGGCAAAGGCATTTGCATGGGGCCCAACAACTTCCTGGCCCGTGCCTATCAGCAAAGCCCCATCGCGATCACGGTGGAGGGCGCAAACATCATGACCCGCTGCCTGATCATCTTTGGCCAGGGCCTGATTCGCTGCCATCCCTATGTGTTCCGCGAAATGGAAGCGGCGCGTAACCCGGATCGGCGCAAGGCGCTGGAAGCCTTCGACAGCGCGATGTTCGGCCACGTGAGCTTTGTGCTGGCCAATACCGTCCGCGCTGCGGTGCATTCGCTGACCGGTGGGCGGCTGATTTCGGCGCCGGCCAAGACCGACCCGGCGCTGGCGTCCTACTACCGTCAGGCCAATCGGCTGTCGGTGGTACTGGCGTTGATCTCGGACGTGTCCATGGGCGTGCTGGGTGGTGCCCTCAAGCGCAAGGAAAGTATCACCGGGCGGCTGGGGGATATTCTGTCGCAGCTGTACATAGTGTCCTGCGTGCTCAAGCGCTTTGAAGATGACGGCCGGCCCCAGGCCGACCTGCCGCTGGTGCACTGGTCGGCCCAGGATGCGCTGTTGCGTGCCCATGAAGCCTTGGCCGAAGTGCTCGACAACTACCCTTCGAAAGCCGCAGCAGCGGTGGTGCGCGGCTTGAGCTTCCCACTGGGCATTCCACTGCGCAAACCGTCGGACCGCTTGCTGGCCCAGGTGGCGGACGTGGTGCAGACCCCGGGCGAGACCCGCGACCGCCTGCTGGCCAATTCCTACATCCCGCGTCCGGAAATCGACAAGCTGGCTTACGGCGAACTGGGTTTCCGCCTGTTGCCGCAGGTGGAGCTGATCGACGCGCGCCTCAAGCCTGCCGTGAAGCAGGGCTTGATCGAGCCTATGCCGATTTCCGCCACCGCGTTTACCACCTGGCGCGTCAAGGCGCGGGCGCTGGACTTGATCAGCGACGACGAAGACGCCTTGCTGGGGCGCTACGTGGAGTACGCCGACCATGGCATCCAGGTCGATGACTTCCCGCAGGATTTCGGTTTGCTGGAAGCGTTGCAGCAACGCAAGCAAGCCTTGGAACCGGCGGTGAAACGTCGCAACAGCCAGAGCGAAAATGCCTCGGTCAATTGAGTGGTACTGAATGAACACGGTCACTGTGGGAGCTGGCTTGTCGGATCGCCGCACCGCTGCGATGCAGACAACTCGGTGTGTCAGTCACACCCAGGTGATGCTTTCGCAGGCAAGCCAGCTCCCACAGGGGACCGGGTTTACATGGTCAGCATGCGTTGTGAGTGAATGTCTTTATGAGTGACAGCTACCTTTCCTTCGTCAATTCCCCCTGGGGCCGACGCCTGGCCCAGGCCGTCGGCCTGCCGCAACCGCTGCCGCTGCAGCGCCATCGCGGCGGCCAGCAAGGGTTGGTCAACCCGGTGATCATCGCCGGGGCAGGGCGCCTGGTGGATCAGGTGCAACAGGTGTTCAAGGCCACCGATACCGTGGCCGCTACCCCGGCGACTTTGAAGGCGCCGTCCACGGTCAAGGTGCAGGGCGCCGTGTTCGATGCCAGTGGCGTCACCGATTTGCAGCAACTCGACGAGCTCTACGTGTTCTTCCACGCCAACGCCAAGCGCATTGGTCACCATGGCCGTGTGGTGGTGCTCGGCACGGCGCCGGAGCAGTGCAAGGATTTGCCCCAAGCCATCGCACAGCGCGCCCTGGAAGGCTTGGTGCGGTCGCTGGCCAAGGAGCTGCGCCGGGCGATCACCGTGCAATTGATCTACGCGGCGCCGGGCGCCGAAGCGGCGCTGGACAGCAGCCTGCGCTTCTTCCTGTCGCGCCGCTCGGCCTACGTGTCCGGGCAAGTGGTGCGCCTGGAAAAAGCCGTTGACGGCAACAGCGCGATCAACTGGGATAAACCCTTTGTCGGTCGCCGTGCCTTGGTCACCGGCGCGTCCCGTGGCATCGGTCTGGCCATCGCCCAGGTGCTGGCGCGTGATGGCGCCCACGTCGTGTGCGTGGACGTGCCCCAAGCCCAAGAGGCCTTGCAGCAGGCGGCCAGCAGTGTCGGCGGTTCGGCGTTGCCGCTGGACATCACCGCCGCCGACGCGGCTTCGCTGCTGCAAGCCCATGTAAGCCAATACGGCGCGTTTGACGTGGTGGTGCACAACGCGGGCATCACCCGTGACAAGACCATCGCCAAAATGACCGAAGCGGCCTGGCGCAGCGTGCTGGCGGTGAACCTGGAAGCGCCGCTGCAGTTGAGCAACGCCTTGCTGGACAGCCAGGGGCTGAACCCGGGTGGGCGCATCGTGTGCGTGTCGTCGATTTCCGGTATCGCCGGCAACCTGGGGCAAAGCAACTACGCCACCTCCAAGGCCGGCGTGATTGGCCTGGTGCAAGGCCTGGCGCCAAAGGCGGCCGCGCAGCAGGTGACGGTCAACGCGGTGGCGCCCGGGTTCATCGAGACCCAGATGACCGCGAAGATCCCGCTGATGATCCGCGAAGCGGGGCGGCGCATGAACTCGCTGTCCCAAGGCGGCCAGCCGATCGACGTGGCCGAGACCATCGCCTGGTTGGCGCACCCGGCGTCCGGCGGGGTCAATGGTCAAGTCGTACGCGTGTGCGGCCAAAGCCTGCTGGGAGCCTGAGCCATGGACTACGTGACCCAGATCATCGACCCACCGCCGTCGCGCACACGCCTGCTGCTCGATGGCGTACGCGCCCTGCGCAAGCCCAAGCTCGACGGCGCACCGGTGTTGCCCAGGGAACGCCTGGTGCGTTCGGCGGTGGAGCTGTCGGCCAGCGGGATAGCGGCCTATGGCCGCGCCTGCGGGTTTCGCCGCGAGCAGGGCGTGCCGTTGTCCTATCCCCATGTGCTGGCGTTCCCGCTGCACCTGATGTTGCTCACTCGCCCGAGCTTCCCGTACCCGGCCAGCGGCATGGTGCACCTGGCCAATCGTATCCGGCAGCATCAGCGTTTGCACGAAGGCCAGGCGCTGCGCCTGGAGGTGTATTGCGAGCGTTGGATTGCCCATCCGAAGGGCCAGGCATTAAGCATCGCCACCCGTGCCTACGGCGCCGACGCCCTGGTGTGGGAAAGCGACAGCCTGTACCTGCGCCGAGACGTCAAGGCGCCGGTCGGCGAGCCGTGGGACGACGTGTTGCCGTTGCAGGAGGAGGGCTTGTTGCGCACCCAGCGTTGGGTGCTGCCCGCCGACCTGGGCCGGCGCTTTGCCAAGGTGTCGGGGGATTTCAACCCGATCCATACCTCGGTGATCGGCGCGAAAATCTTCGGTTTTCGCCGCGCCATTGCTCATGGCATGTGGACCCTGGGCCGCGCACTCGCCGCCCAGCAACCCCCCGGAGGGCTGGAGCAGGCCGAGGCCCATTGTGACTTCAAGCTGCCGATCTTCCTGCCCGGCCAGGTCGCGCTCTGGAGCCGCCCTGTGACGAGCCCGCGCCGTGAGTTCGAAGTGCGCAATTTTGCCGGCGACAAACCCCATATGCGCGGCCTCTTTATCTGGAATGAGACCTGTCGATGAGTGACTACAGCTTCAACCCGGCCCCGGTGCGTCGCGTTGCGATTATCGGCGGCAACCGTATTCCCTTTGCCCGCTCCAACACGGTGTATGCCCACGACAGCAACCAGGACCTGCTGGTGGCGGCCTTGCAAGGCCTGGTCGACCGCTACAACCTGCACGGCCAACGCCTGGGGGAGTTTGCCGCCGGTGCGGTGATCAAGCACTCGCGGGATTTCAACCTGGCGCGTGAATCGCTGCTGTCGACCACCTTATCCCCCGACACGCCCGCCTACGATGTGCAGCAAGCTTGCGGCACGGGCCTGGAAGCCGCGTTGCTGGTGGCCAATAAAATCGCCCTGGGCCAGATCGACGTGGGTATCGCCGGCGGTTCCGACACCACCTCCGATGCACCCATCGGCATCAATGAATCCCTGCGCCATACGCTGCTGTCGGCCAACCGTGCCAAGGGCATGGGCGACAAGCTGAAGGCACTGTTGAAGGTGCGTCCGGGGATGTTTTTCAAACCCTTGCTGCCGCGCAACGGTGAGCCGCGTACCGGCCTGTCCATGGGCGAGCACTGCGAAGAAATGGCCAAGCGCTGGCAGATCAAGCGGCTGGCCCAGGACGAACTGACCCTCACCAGCCACCAACGCCTGGCAGCGGCCTACGCCCGGGGCTTCTTTGATGACCTGATCAGCCCCCATCGCGGCCTGGCCCGTGACAACAACTTGCGTGCCGACGCCAGCCTGGAAAAGCTCGCGGGCTTGTCCCCGGCCTATGACCGGCAGAACGGCACGCTCACCGCGGGCAACTCCACGCCGCTGACCGATGGCGCGTCGGTGGTGCTGCTGGCCAGCGAAGAATGGGCGGCCGAGAACGGCTGGCCGGTGCTGGCCTACCTGCGCACGGGCGAAACGGCGGCAGTGAACTTCGTCGACGGCACCGAAGGCCTGTTGATGGCCCCGGCCTACGCGGTGCCGCGCATGCTCAAGCGCGAAGGCCTGAGCTTTGCGGACTTTGATTTCTTCGAGATCCACGAAGCGTTTGCCGCGCAGGTGCTGTGCACGCTCAAGGCCTGGGAAGACGCCGATTATTGCCGGGAGCGTCTAGGCTTGGACGCACCCCTGGGCGCTATCGAGCGCAGCAAGATGAACGTCAACGGTGGCTCGCTCGGTTGCGGCCATCCCTTTGCTGCCACCGGTGGCCGGCAATTGGCCGCCTTGGCCAAGACCATCCACGAGAACGGCGGTGGACGCGGCCTGATTTCGATTTGCGCGGCAGGCGGATTGGGCATTACTGCCATCGTCGAAAAGTAGCTCTATCAAAAACAACAACAAGGAGACTGCCATGAACGCTGTAAGCCTGGAACAAACCGAACGGATCTGGTTGAACGCTTACTTGCCGGGCGTTCCGGCCGACATTGATGCCGGTATCGAGGACTACCCGTCGTTGCGCGAGGTGTTCCTGGAGCACCTGGAAAAGTTTCGCGAGCGGGTGGCCTACGTCAGCATCGGCACCGAAATGACCTACGCCGACTGGAAAGTGCAGGGCGTTGCCTTTGCTGCCTGGCTGCAGGGCCAGGGGGTGAAGAAGGGCGACCGCGTGGCACTGATGATGCCTAACTGCTTGCAGTACCCGATCTGCTTGTTGGGCACGATCATGGCGGGTGCGGTGGTGGTCAACGTCAACCCGTTGTACACCGCCCATGAGCTCAAGCATTTGCTCAAGGACAGCGGCGCCGAAACGGTGGTGATTTTCGAGAACTTCGCGCACACCTTGGAAAAAGTCGTGGCCGGCAGCAGCGTCAAACGCGTGGTGGTGGCGGCCATCGGCGACCTGCTGGGCACTTTCAAAGGGGCGGCGATGAACTTCATCCTGCGCCGGGTGCAAAAGCAGGTGCCGGCCTTCAACCTGCGTGGTTCGGTGCGCTTCAATCAGGTGCTGAAAGAAGGGCGGGCGCTCAACCATTTTCCGGTGGCCATGGCCCTGGATGACCTGGCTTTCCTGCAATACACCGGCGGCACCACCGGCGATGCCAAGGGGGTGATGCTCAGCCACCGCAACATCATCGCCAACCTGCTGCAAGCCAAGGCCTGGGTCGGTGACCAGTTGGACCAGGACCAGCAGGAAACCAACGTCACCTTGCTGCCGCTGTACCACATCTTTTCCCTGACGGTGAACTGCCTGATGTTCATGTGCCTGGGTGGGCGCAACATCCTCATCGCCAACCCGCGGGATGTGAAGCGCGTGCAGATGATCCTGCGCAAGGAACGTTTCAACGGCATTGCCGGGGTCAACACGCTGTTTAACGGTTTGCTGGAAAACAAAGAGTTTTGTGCGCGGGACTTTTCGGCGCTGCGCATGGTGATCGCGGGCGGCATGGCCACCCATACGGCGGTGGCCAAGCGTTGGAAGGAAGTCACCGGGTTGCCGATCATCGAAGGCTACGGCCTCACCGAGTGCTCGCCGGTGGTGAGTATCAGCCCGATCAACATTGCGCGCATGCGCGAGATGGAATTCACCGGAAGCATTGGCGTGCCCTTGCCGTCGACCTGGGTGCGCTTTGTGCGCGAAGACGGCGAACTGGCCGAGATTGGCGAGCAGGGCGAGCTGCAAGTGCGTGGCCCACAGGTCATGCAGGGCTACTGGAAACGCCCGGAAGCCACTGCCGAGGTGCTGGATGCCGAGGGCTGGTTGTCCACGGGTGATATCGGGGTGATGGACGAGCGCGGTTTTATCCGCCTGGTCGACCGCAAGAAGGACATGATCCTGGTCTCGGGTTTCAACGTGTACCCCAACGAGATCGAAGACGTGGTCGCGATGCACCCGGGGGTGGGTGAAGTGGCGGCGATTGGCGTGGAAGATGCGGTGACCGGCGAGAAGGTCAAGATCATCGTGGTGCGCAAGGACCCGAACCTGACCCAGGAACAAATCCTCGCCCACTGCCGGGAATACCTGACGGGGTACAAGATGCCCAAATACGTTGAGTTCCGCACCACCGAACTGCCCAAGACCACCGTGGGCAAAGTCCTGCGCCGCGCGTTGCGCTGATTTTAAAATGTAGGTGATCCAACTGTGGGAGCTGGCTTGCCTGCGATAGCGGTGTATCAGTTATACCGCCATCGCAGGCAAGCCAGCTCCCACAGAGGTTTTGTGGTGAGTTTTAGAGTGAGTTCACGTTGACCCAGCGCTCTTCTTTGGCGGCGACACGAATCGCCGTCGCCAGCCGCTCCACTGCCCACGCCGCTTCAAAATCAGTGCCATCCGCGCCTTGCCCCGCCAGCGCCATGATCAACTCCTGCACCTCCAGCGTCTTCAACTCGTTGTAGCCCAACTGATGGCCCGCCGCCGGGCTGAACGCCGCGTAGCCGGGTAGGGCCGGGCCGGCGAGCAGGCGCTGGAAACCGTCTTGGCCGACGCGGCACAGGCGCAGTTCATTCAAGCGTTCCTGGTCGAACGCCAAGGTACCCAGGGTGCCGCTGATCTCGAAACTCAGGTGGTTCTTGTAGCCGTGCTTGAGCCAACTGCTGCTCACCGTGCCACGTGCGCCATTGGCGAAGCGCAGCAGCGCGTGCACGTGATCGTCCACGGCGATGGCTTTGTGTTCGCTGCTGCCTTTGGTAGCCGGGCGGCGGGCATGCACGGTCTGGGTATCGGCACACACGCTCACCACATCCCCGACCAAATAACGGGCCATCGACAGCAAATGGCTGCCCAGGTCCGCGAGGGCGCCACCGGCATGCTCCACTTCACAGCGCCACGACCAAGGGGACGCGGGGTCGGCCATGAAGTCTTCGCTGAACTCGCCCTGGAAGCTGATGATCTCACCCAGTTCGCCTCGGGCAATCATCTGCTTGGCCAGCAGGATCATCGGGTTGTGCTGATAGTTGTAGCCCACCCGCGTCACCACCCCGGCCGCACTGGCGGCGCGGCGCATGGCATCGGCCTGTTCCAGGCTGACGGCCAGGGGTTTTTCGCAATACACCGCCTTGCCCGCCGCAATCGCGGCCATGGCCATGGGGTAGTGCAAGTGGTTGGGCGTGGTGATGGCGACGACGTCGACGTTGGGGTCGTTGACCAGGGCTTGCCAGTCGCCATGGGCCTGGGCAAACCCCCAGGCCGTGGCGCAGCGCTGGGCACGCTCGGTGTCGGCATCGGCCAGGGCGGCCAGCTTGAGGGTTACCGGCAGTTCGAACACCGCCCGGGCGTTGTTGAACGCCAACGCATGGGCGCGGCCCATGAAGCCTGTACCGATCAGGCCGATTCCGAGTTCACGCATAGCCGAGGTCCTTTGAATTATTGTTTTCAAGAGTGCTATTAATGGAATAAAAATTCCCGTAATTCAATAGATGGAATAAAAATTCATTTGTGTGCACTGATCAGCCTGACGAATGCCGCTATATTCAGCTGCGGAGGAAACGCCATCAGTTAACAAAAGATAACGTAGCGCCGATTGTCAGACGATTCCAAAGCCCGATAGGATGGCCGCAGCTTCCTCCAGGCGCTCTAGGTTGCAGGTTTCACGGCCCAGGAAGGCAGGCAATAACAATAATAAATGGGAGAAAGGTCTATGAGTGAGCCTGTCATGGGTTGGGTTGTTTGCCGCCCACGCGCCGCACGCAGGGTTGCGTTGCTGGCCACAGCGCTCTCGCTGTTTGGAGCCGTCGCGTTGCCGACCGCCGTCCAGGCCGCCAGCGATACCCCCGCCGCAACTGTGTTTGCGATTGAATCCCCCAAGGCCGCCAAGGGCCTGATGATCGACGTGGTCCACGCAGGCAAGCGCCTGGTGGCGGTCGGTGATCGCGGGCATATCCTCTATTCCGATGACCAGGGCGCTACCTGGACTCAAGCCAAGGTGCCCACCCGCCAACTGCTCACCGCCGTGTTCTTTGTCGATGACAAACAAGGCTGGGCTGTGGGCCATGATGCGCAAATCCTTGCCAGCACCGACGGCGGCGCCACCTGGACCCAGCAATACCAAGACCTCAAGCGCGAAGCCCCCTTACTCGATATCTGGTTCAACGACGCCAGCCACGGCCTGGCGGTCGGTGCCTACGGCGCGTTGATCGAAACCACCGACGGCGGCAAAACCTGGGAAGACGTCAGCGACCGCCTCGACAACGAAGACCAGTTCCACCTCAACGCCATCGCTCACATCAAGGACGCCGGCCTGTTCATCGTGGGCGAGCAGGGCAGCATGTTCCGCTCCCGCGACGACGGCCAGACCTGGGAAAAACTCGAAGGCCCCTACGAGGGCTCGTTGTTTGGCGTGATCGGCACGGCGCAAGCGCAAACCCTGTTGGCTTATGGCTTGCGCGGCAACTTGTACCGTTCCACGGATTTCGGCAGCACCTGGGAGCAGGTTGAACTGAACGCGGCGCGGGGAGCGCTGGAGTTTGGCTTGTCGGGCGCCACGTTGTTGGATGACGGCGCCATTGTTGTCGTCGGCAACGGTGGCAGTGTGGTGGTCAGCCATGACGACGGGGTGACGTTCAGCGTGTTCAACCGGCCGGACCGCATTTCGCTGTCGTCCGTCACGGCGGCAGGCAATGGCAACCTGATTCTGGCCGGGCAGGGTGGCGTTCGCGTGGCCACGCCGACCGGCGCCGAACCGACAAAACAATAAGAAGGCGGGGAAAGAATGAGCAGTCATCACAACGATAAAGCGACCTTTCTTGAGCGCCTGATCTTCAACAACCGCCCGGCAGTGATCGTGATCTGCCTGCTGGTGAGTATTTTTCTGTTCTGGCAGGCGACGTTGATTCGCCCGTCCACCAGCTTTGAAAAGATGATCCCCCTCAAGCACCCCTTCATCGAGAAGATGATGGAGCACCGCAATGACCTGGCGAACCTGGGCAACACGGTGCGCATCTCGGTGGAGGCCAAGGACGGTGACATCTTCACCAAGGAATACATGGAGACCCTGCGTCAGATCAACGACGAGGTGTTCTACATCAACGGCGTCGACCGCTCGGGCCTCAAGTCGCTGTGGAGCCCCAGCGTGCGCTGGACCGAAGTGACCGAAGAAGGCTTTGCGGGCGGTGAAGTGATCCCGCAAAGCTACAACGGCTCGCCGGAAAGCCTCGACCAGCTGCGCAACAACGTGCTCAAGTCCGGCCAGGTCGGACGCCTGGTGTCCAACGACTTCAAGTCGAGCATCGTCGATATCCCGCTGCTGGAGTCCTACCCGGACCCACAGGACCAGGGCAAGTTGCTCGCCCTGGACTACCGCAAGTTCTCCCACGAACTGGAAGACAAGATCCGCGACAAGTTCGAAGCGCAGAACCCCAACGTCAAGATCCACATCGTCGGTTTCGCCAAGAAGGTCGGCGACCTGATCGATGGCCTGGTGATGGTGGTGATGTTCTTCGGCGTCGCGTTTGTCATCACCCTGATCCTGCTGCTGTGGTTCACCAACTGCCTGCGCAGCACCGTCGCGGTGTTGAGCACCACGCTGGTGGCGGTGATCTGGCAACTGGGGTTGATGCACTTCTTCGGTTTCGGCCTTGATCCGTATTCGATGCTGGTGCCGTTCCTGATCTTCGCCATTGGTATTTCCCACGGCGTGCAGAAGATCAACGGCATTGCTTTGCAATCCAGTGAAGCCGACAACGCGCTGACAGCGGCGCGACGCACATTCCGCCAGCTGTTCCTGCCCGGCATGATCGCGATTCTCGCCGACGCGGTGGGCTTCATCACGCTGCTGATCATCGATATCGGCGTGATCCGTGAACTGGCCATCGGCGCCTCCATCGGTGTGGCGGTGATTGTGTTCACCAACCTGATCCTGCTGCCGGTGGCGATTTCCTACGTGGGCATCAGCAAGCGCGCCATCGCCAAGAGCAAAAAGGACGCCAACCGCGAACACTCGTTCTGGCGCCTGCTGTCGAACTTTGCCAGCCCCAAAGTCGCGCCGATCTCCATTGCCCTGGCCGTGGTCGCCTTTGGCGGCGGCCTCTGGTACAGCCAGAACCTCAAGATCGGCGACCTCGACCAAGGCGCGCCGGAACTGCGCCCGGACTCGCGCTACAACAAGGACAACAACTTCATCATCAGCAACTACTCCACCAGCTCCGACGTGCTGGTGGTGATGGTCAAGACCAAGGCTGAAGGCTGCTCACGCTATGAGGCCATGGCGCCCATCGACCAGTTGATGTGGAAGATGCAGAACACCGAGGGCGTGCAGTCGGCCATCTCGCTGGTCACCGTGTCCAAGCAGATGATCAAGGGCATGAACGAGGGCAACCTGAAATGGGAGACCCTGTCGCGTAACCCGGATGTATTGAACAACTCCATCGCCCGGGCTGACGGCCTGTACAACAACAATTGTTCGCTGGCGCCGGTGCTGGTGTTCCTCAACGACCACAAGGCCGAAACCCTCGACCGCGCGGTGCATGCGGTGCAGGACTTCGCCAAGGAAAACAACAAGGATGGCCTGGAATTCATCCTGGCGGCGGGCAATGCCGGGATCGAAGCCGCCACCAACGAGGTGATCAAGGAGTCGGAACTGACCATCCTGATCCTGGTGTACCTGTGCGTGGCCACCATGTGCATGATCACCTTCCGTTCCTGGGCGGCCACCCTGTGCATCGTGTTGCCGCTGGTGCTGACCTCGGTGCTGGGCAACGCGCTGATGGCGTTCATGGGCATCGGCGTCAAGGTCGCAACCTTGCCGGTGGTGGCCCTGGGCGTGGGGATTGGCGTGGACTACGGCATCTACATCTACAGCCGCCTGGAAAGCTTCCTGCGTGCCGGTCTGCCACTGCAAGAGGCGTACTACCAGACGCTCAAGTCCACCGGTAAAGCCGTGCTGTTCACCGGCCTGTGCCTGGCGATCGGCGTGTGCACCTGGATCTTCTCGGCCATCAAGTTCCAGGCCGACATGGGCCTGATGCTGACCTTCATGTTGCTGTGGAACATGTTCGGTGCGCTGTGGCTGCTGCCGGCGCTGGCGCGGTTCCTGATCAAGCCGGAGAAGTTGGCGGGGCAGAAGGGCAATTCACTCTTCGCGCACTGATCGATTTAGACCATTGCCGCAAGGCACGGCGGGGGAATTGACCTATCATGTGTCTTTTCCCCCGCAGTGATTTCACATCATGACCGACGCAACACCAGACCTGAGCAAAGCCCTCAACGACAGCGACATGCTGATCATCAACGGGCTGCACGCCTTCGACTTCACGTTTGACCAGCATCTGCTGATCGAAAGCATGGATGGCCGGGAACTCAAGCGTTGGAAGTTCAGTCCAGAACAACTCAATGCCGCCACCTTTGACGACAGCTTGCAGAGCTGGCTTTTGAACAACGAAGACGGTGAACACCGTCTAGTCTGTTTGAGCGCGATCAAGGGCGACAATAACAACGACGAGGACGAAGCGGATGATGATGCGTAAATTCTGGCCCCTGCTGATGGCGGGCAGTGTCGGTGCCATGTCGGTGCAAGCCGCCCCGGCGGATACCTACGAATTGCTGGTAGGCAGCTACACCGCCGGTACCAGCGAAGGGATCTACCGCCTGCAATTCGACAGCCGTACCGGGCAGTTCAGCGGCAAGCCGGTACTGGCGGCCAAGGCGGCCAACCCGTCGTGGCTGACGATCTCCAAAGACCAGAAGCACCTGTATGTGGTCAACGAGAACGGCCCGGGCCAGAAAGACCCGGTGGGACGTGTCAGCAGCTACAGCATCGACCCGCAGAACCATCAGCTCACCCTGATCAACCAGGTGCAGAGCCTGGGCAATGAGCCCACGCACTCCAGCGTAGCCGCCGATGGCCGCTACCTGTTCGTCGCCAACTATTCGGTACTGGAAGACCCGGGCGGCAGCCTGGCGATCCTGCCGCTGGACGCCAATGGCAAGCTGTCGGCGCCGGTGCAGTTGAGCGGGCACCCGGCCAGCCGCGTGAACCCTGAGCGCCAGGCGTCCAACCATGTGCACTCGGTGGTGTCTTCGCCAGACGGCAAGTACGTGTTTGTGCAGGACCTGGGTGCAGACAAGGTGTTTGCCTACCGTTACGACCCCAAGGCCAACCATGAACTGCCGCTGACCCCGGCCAACCCGGCCGCGGTGCAACTGCCCCCGGGCAGCGGCCCTCGGCACCTGTTGTTCAGCGCCGACGGCAAGCATGCCTGGCTGACCACCGAGATGAGCGCGCAAGTCGCAGTGTTCGATTACAACGACGGCAAGCTCAGCCAGACCCAACTGGTGGACTTCGCCGCTGACCAACCAGTGTCCGACAAGGCCGGCGCCGCGTTGCATGCGTCCAGTGACGGCAAGTTCCTCTACGTGAGCAACCGTGGCACCGCCAACCAGATGCTGGTGTTCAGCATCGATCCGGCCACCGCGCACCTCAAGGAGCTGCAGCGCCGCTCCGTGGAAGGCGACCACCCGCGCGAATTCAGCCTGGACCCGAGCGGCAAGTTTTTGCTGATCGCCAACCAGAAAAGTAACGAAATCGTGGTGGTCGAACGCGATCCCAAGACCGGTCTGCTCGGCAAAACCGTGCAAAAACTGGCCATCGATGCGCCCAGCGACCTCAAGTTCCTGGTGCGTCAGTAAGCCGCAGGCCCCGTATTGCGGGGCCTGACCCTTTCTATTAATTCCATTAATAGCGGCTACTGTTTCAAAGCATTTCTAAGGTTTAACCCTCGGGCGTAAGTTTGGTTCCAAGGCCTTCACCGGCCACTCAACCAGACGAACACAAGGGTTACCGACATGAATTTGAATCTCTTCTCGATCATCGCCGCTTCCGCCGTTTCCGCCACTGTGGCCCTGCCTGCCGCCGCCAGCGTGGAAGTCACCGGCAAAAAATCCAGCACCAGCGCCTACACCCAGAAATACCTGCAACAGAGCGCCAACTTCTACGCGGCCCTGGATCACAAGACCCAGCAGTGAGCTGATGTGCCTGCTGAGGGCGATGGTTGTCTTTGAGGCCCTATCGCCGGCAAGCCGGCTCCTACAGTGTTGTGCGCATCGCCTAATGTAGGAGCCCGCTTGCGGGCGATGAAGACGACGCGGTATTCAAGGTTTCGCCATTACCGCCATGAACAATGGCGACGCCAGAAAGCGCTCAAGCCAAACCTGTAACCGCTTATACGAAGTTCCGGCAAACCACACTCGATCCACATGGGCATACTGACGCACGAAGGGCGCCAGTGCAGCATCCGCCAGGGTCAGGTGGTTGGCCACCAGGTAATCCCGCTCAGCCAGCAAACTCTCCAGCTTCTGCAGGAACACCTCGCCCCCGGCCCGATAATGTTCCATCGGCTGCTCGGGGTAGCGCTCGGCGTACTTGTATCGATTCAAGTAATACTTGAAGTCCTGGTCGTTTTCGGCGATCAACGCCAATATCGCCGGGTCGCCTTGCAACAACCAGTTATCCGGGTCGTTCTGGGCCAAGGCCCACTGCATGATCTCCAAGCTTTCTTCGATCACTCGCCCGTCAACGCTCAACACCGGCACCGTGCCCTTGGGCGACAACGCCAGCATCTCGGCGGGCTTGGCCTTGAGGCTCACCTCGACAATACGCACTGGCACGCCCGAGTAACGCAACGCCAGCCGCGCGCGCATCGCATAGGGGCAGCGCCGGAACGAATACAGCAGCGCTTCGCTCACTTGACCTCCAGGGTGCTCAAGCCATTGCCTTGGCGCTTGACCTGGATCTGCACCGGGATGCGCTCGTGCATTTCCTGCACGTGGGAAATCACTGCGACCTTGCGGCCCTGGGCCTGCAAGCCGTCCAGCGCATCCATCGCCAGTTGCAGCGATTCCGGATCCAGGCTGCCAAAACCTTCATCGATAAACAGCGACTCGATCTTCAACGTGCTCGACGCCATCGACGCCAGGCCCAGGGCCAGCGCCAGGGACACCAGGAAGGTTTCACCGCCGGACAACGAGTGCACCGAGCGCAGTTCATCGCCCATCTCTGTGTCCATCACCAACAAACCGAGCATGCTGCCGCCGCGCTTGAGGCGGTAGCGCCGCACCAGCTGGCGCAGTTGTACGTTGGCGTGGTGCACCAGCAGGTCGAGGTTGTAGGCCTGGGCGATCTTGCGGAACGTATCGCCGGTGGCAGAACCGATCAACGCGTTCAGGCGTGCCCAGCGCTGCCACTCGTCGTAGGCCTGGGTGATCTGTTCGGCGAAGGCCTGGTTGGCATCCTGGCGGCGCTGGTCTTCGGATTGGCGCGCGCGCAACTCGGCGCAGTGTTTTTCGCTGTCGGCCAACTGCTGGTTGAGGCTGGCCAGGGCGCTGTCCAATGCCTCGGCGTCGAGGTTGCCATTGTGCTGGGCCTGATGCTGAGCCAGCAGATGCTCGCGCTCTTGCAGCAGGACCTTGGCCTGCTCGACGGCTTTTTCGCTGTGTTGCAGTTGCTGGCGCAACTGGCTGACTTGGGTGTCGTCGTAGGCCAGCAAGCGGTCCAGGCCGGCGTCGTCGAGTTCCGGGTGTAGGGCACGCCACTCGCCGAGGCGACTGGAGAGGGTCTGTTGTTCGGCTTGCAAAGCCTGCTCACGCTCCTGCTGGGCCTTGAGGTCGGCCGCCAGTTGGATCAGTGCGTTGTGGATCTCTTGCAGCTGTTTACTGGCATCGGTTTCGCTCTGGCGTGAGCCGGTGACGGCCTCATCCAACAGGTGTTGCCACTGTTCGGCGCTGGTATGTTCGCCGAGCAATGCGCCGAGCGTGGCCTGGGCTGCCTGATGCTGGGCCGCCAGGTCATTGACCTGTTGAACCAGCACATCGCGTTGTTGCTGGCGATGCTGTTGGTGGGTCTGTTCTTTCTCGATGACCTGCTGGCGTTCTTGCCGCTCGGCCAGCTCGTCGCGTTGGTGGCCCAGCTGTTCAAGGCGCTGGCTGACCTGCTGATCCAGCTGCATGAAGGTGGCGGCCGGCTCGGTGCGCAAGCCTTCCAGGGTGTGCGCAGGCAGCAGGCTGGCGAAGGCGCTCAGTTCCTCGTCGAGACGTTCGCGGTCGTTGGCCAACTCGCGTTGCTGATCCACCAGCAATTGGCGCGCCTGTTGGCTGGCTTCCTGGGCGGCTTGCACTTGTTGCTGCAGGCGCCCGGCGTTTTGTTGCAGGTTGAGCAGGGCGCCTTGGCGCTGTTCGTCCTGGGTGATGCTCTGGGTCAGTTGGCCCAGTTGCTGGTCCAGCCAGGCGCTGCGTTTGGCCGCGCCCTGGTCGAACAAGGCCGCAGACAACGGGTGCGCCTCCAGGCTTGGCTTGAGGGCTTGCTGTTGCGTCGCCAGCTGTTCCTGTTGTTGCAGGTATTCCTTTTGCTGGGCGATCAGGCCGCCCACTTCACCGCGCAGCTCGGTGAGTTTTTCCTTGAGGGTGTCGACGGCTTTCTGTGCCGAGGCCTCTTCGTTTTCGTCATGCCGACCGAGGCTTTGCAACAGGGCTTCGGGCTGGTGGTACGGGTGCTCGTGGCTGCCACACACCGGGCACGGCTGGTCGTCCTGCAGCTGCTCGCGCAACTCTTCGACGCTGGCGCTGCGCGCCAGGCGCTGGCGTTCCAGCAGCTGTTTGGTCACGCTCAGTGTTTGTTCGGCAACGGTCAATTCGGCTTTGGTTTGCAGGCCGGTCTGGTTCAGTTGCTCGCGCTGCTGTTGGGCATCGGTGAGTTTTTGCGTCAGCGTGGCGCCTTGCTGGTCCAGCTGTTGCTGGCTGTCCCACAGGCGCGTCAGGTCTTCGAAGGCGCGTTGCTGCTTGCGATTGTCCTGCAACAGGCTGGCGAGCAATTGGATCTGCTCGGCCACCGCATGGGGTTCAGCGCCAGCTTCCTGATACAGCAGGTCCAGGGCTTCGCGTTGCGCGGTGAACTGCTCGGCGGCGCGGGTGGCGCGTTCTTCCAGTTGCGGCAGTTCGGCGTGGCCTTTGTTCAGGCGATTGCCGATCAACATCAGCTGTTGCAGGCGGTCGCGGTAAGCCGTCCAGGCATCGCTCAAGGGCGCGAATTCGGCACTGCGCTCTAGCTCAGTCGCCAGGCGTTGCAGGCGTTCTGCGACCTGGTTCTGTTTGTCCAGCAGGCCATTGAGCTGTGTCAGGCCTTCGGTGCAGGCGTTTTCCTGCTGCTGTTTTTCTTCGGAGCGCTTGGCTAATTCGGTGGTTAAGCGGGTGAGGGTGCTTTGCTCTTCAAATGCCTGGCGCAGCAAAGGCCCTGCATCGGTCTGGCTTTGCAGGGCTGCGGCCAAGGCAGTTTGCGCGTTGGCTTGTTGTTGCTGGGCCTGTTCCTGTGCGGTATGCAGTTCAGCTTGTTGCTGGATGTGCGATTGAATCTGCACAGCCAACGGGGCGAGTAAGCCGCCGAGTTCGGCTTGGCGCGCAAACTGATGGCGTTGCGGCGCCAACTGCTCCAGGCGGTTCAGGTCTTCGCGTTGCTGGCCCTGGTTCTCCCATTCGGCTTGCGCGCGTTGCAGTTGTTCGGTGGCGGCCAGCTGGCGTTCCTGCCAGTCGCGCAATTCCTTGAGCCAGGTGTGTTGAAGCTCCAGCTGTTTGAACTGGGCTTGCTGGGTTTTGAGCTGCTGCTGCGCGGCGTCAAACTGCTGGTCCAGTTCAGCGCGTGCTTCGGGCGCCAGGGGAACCACGCCAACCGCCTGGTCCTGCAACTGCTTGTGTACGTCACGGGCCTCTTTAGCCTTGTCGAAGGCACGCCGGCCGAGCTGGGTGTAAAGCGCGGTGTCGGTGAGCTTCTCCAGCAGTTCGCTGCGCTCGTTGTCGTTGGCCTTGAGGAAGGCACTGAACTCGCTTTGCGCCAGCAACACCGCACGGGTGAATTGCTCGAAATTCAGCCCCAGGGCCAGTTCCAGTTGGGTCTTGTATTCGGTTTTCTGACTGGCCAGCAGTTGCTCGCTGTCCAGGTCGATCAGGCTCTGGCGGCTGTTCTGCAACTTGCCACTGGCCTTGTCACGGGCGCGGTTGGCCTCCCAGCGTGCGCGGTAGCGCGTGCCGCTGACACCGACAAAATCCACCTCGGCGTACCCGCCGCCGGTGCCGCGACGCAGCAACGTACGTGGGTCACCGATGGAAATATCGCTGTCGGCATCCGGCATTTTCGCCTGGCCGGTATCGCCCAGGCGCGGCACGGCGCCGAACAACGCCAGGCACAGGGCATCCAGCAAGGTACTTTTACCGGCACCGGTCGGCCCGGTAATCGCGAACAACCCAGCACTGGCCAGGGGCTCGGCGGTGAAATCGATCTCGAACGGGCCGGCCAGGGAGGCCAGGTTCTTCAGGCGGATGGCGAGGATCTTCATGGCTGTTCGCCCTCCTGTTGCACTTCCTGGAGCAGCACGGCGAAGTCCTTCAAGGTCTGTTCGTCCACTTCGCTGCCATAGCTGTCCTGCCAGGCACGGCTGAACAGTTCCTGGGGCGTGAGCTGGTCAAGTTCGACCAGGCGATCTTCGCCTTCCTCCTCACGGCTGCCTTTGCCCGCGTACTCGGCCGCGATGCGCACCAGGCGCACCGCCTTGCCTTGCAGGGCGGTCTCGATCTGCTGGCGCAGGTCGGGTTGCGGCTCGTCGAGGCGCACACGCACTTCCAGCCAGGGGTGACGTTGGGTTTCGGCGAGCAGGTCGATGTCCGGCAACTCGGCAAGCTGCGCGAGAATCTCCGCCAGGGGCGCGGCTTCCAGGCGTTGCAGGTCGACCGAGCGCGGGATCAGGATCGGTTCGACACCCACCAGGGCTTGGCCCTGGAACGTCACGTCGAGAATCTGGTGCTTGTAGCCGATTTCGGAAAAAGACAGCGGGATTGGCGAGCCGCTGTAGCGAATGCGCTCTTCGCCGTTGACCTTTTGCGGCTTGTGCAAATGGCCGAGGGCAACGTACGCCACGCTTCTGTCGAACAGCTTGGCGGGCAGCGCTTCGGCATTACCGATAATCAGGCTGCGCTCGGAGTCTTCCGATACCGACCCACCGGCCATGTGCGCATGGCTGATGGCAATCAGCGCCTGGCCTTTCTTGCGCTTGGCGTTGGCGGCGGCGATCAGCCATTCATGCACCTGGCCGATACCCTGCAGGTAGTCGTCACCCAGCTGAGCGCCGGTGACTTCCGCCGGGCGCAAAAAGGGCAGCGCCAGGCACCAGGCGGCGATCTTGCCCTTGGCATCCGGCAGGGGGATCAGCAGGCGCTCGGCATCCAGTTGGCCGTCGTCCAGCCACAACACACGGCCCAGCGCGTGGGTGCGCAGGCGGCGCATCAGCGGCGCGGGCAGTTCAATACGGGAGCCGGAATCGTGGTTGCCGGCAATCATCACGATGGTCAGCTTGGGGTTCTGTTCGTGGGCGCTGATGATGAAGTCATACAGGCGCTCCTGGGCCTTGAGCGGCGGGTTGACCGTGTCGAAGATATCGCCGGCGATCAGCAGCGCATCCGGCAGCTGGGCCTTGAGCTGGCCCAGCAGCCATTCGAGAAAACAGGCGTGTTCGAAGTCGCGTTCCTGGCCGTGAAGATTTTGGCCCAGGTGCCAGTCGGAGGTGTGAAACAGACGCAAGGCGAACTCCGTGGAATAGATGAAAAGGAGGGGAGTTTACCCGTAAAAGCACCGCAGCTGCTCACCCCCTGTAGGAGCTGGCTTGCCGGCGATGGCGGTGTGTCAGCCAACAAATGTGTTGACTGATACACCGTCATCGCCGGCAAGCCGGCTCCTACAGGAGGGCGGCGAATTATTTGGGGTACAGCGGCGGCAAGCTGGTGGTGTCGGTGGCCGGGTCTGCTTCGCGTTCGGCCATAGGGATGGCTTTTACCGCACGCCACAGCTCTTCGCCTAGCCAGTACTGGCCGCTTTCGCTGTACAGCGCGCCGTTCAACCCATCCAGCGCATCCGACAGCGGCACAAACCGCGCCGCCATGTCGGCCAGGGTTTCCGGTTGCTGGCGGGCCCAGGCATCCAGGGCTTGGCGTGTCGCCTGAGGGTCGTTGGCCTGGGTGGCGCGTTTGAGGTCGTCGAGCAGCGTGCGTGGGCTCGGGCCGGTCTGTGCAGCACGTTGCACGGCCGGTTGCCGACGTGCACGCCACCACAGGCCAAAACCCAGCAGCGTGGTGCAGGCCAGGATCAACGTGCTCAGTTGCCACAGCCACAGGCGCTCATCGTCCGGCGCGGTGATCACGGTGGGCGTGGCTGGGGTGTCCACCACCAGACTCGGGTTGGTGGCCACTTGCAACGTGCGGGCGGGCAGGGTGGTGCGTTCGAGATGGTCTTCGTGGGTGTTCCACCACACCACCTCCACGGCCGGCAGTTCAACTGCGCCCGCCCGGGTCGGCACCAGGGCTTCGCGGTCTTCGCGGCTGCCGATCAGGCCACGGTCGTTGTTCTGGTTACCGAGCACCGGCTGGTCCGGGTAGCGGCGCAGGCCATTGATGTCGCTGCTGGGCAGGGCCGGCAACTGCGCACTGGAAAGCCCCTCGGCCTTGACGGTGAGGCTGCGGGTCAGCGAATCGCCGACCTGCACATGCTCAGGCTCCGGGTTCCAGCCTTCGGTGAGGTTCAAGCTGCGGGCCGGCAGCCAGGGCGCGTCGGCCGGGTACAGGGCGGGCTTGGGCTTGACCGTCAGCGCGAGCTCGGCAGAACTCACGTGGATCAGCTTGCCCGGCTTGGTGCCTTGCAGCGTGTTCTCCTGGGGTGGGCGCGACTCCACCAGCGTTGCGCTGAACGTCTGCGCCGGAATCACCAGGGCCCCGCTGTGTTGCGGGTAGATCGCGTAGCGGGTTTCGATCACGCCGTGGCGGATGCTGTTGATGACTTTTTCGTAGGTGCGTGACTCACCCAATTGTTCGATACGTGCGTCGGGGATCTGCAGCGGCGTGAGGCTGCTGTCGTCATACAGCGACACCGAGTGGTACACGCGCACGGTCAGCAGCGCCTGGGCTTGCACGTACACCGTGTTCTGGTCGAGGTTGGCTTCGATAAACACCGGGGCCAGTTCGGCGGCGGTGTCCTGGCTGGTGGTTTCTACCACTTGCAGGGTGATGGGTTGGGTCTTGAGTTCGCCGACTTGCAGCGGCGGGATGACCACGCTGCCGTTTTCCTTGGGCAGCAGGGTGATGATCCAGCGCGTGGTCGCGTGGTTGTCGCCGCCCAGGGTGGTGAGCTGGTTGATCTGGCGCGTGCCACTGACTTCGAACTGCGCGTCCAGGGGCGTCAGGTCCGGCTTGCCGAACTGGGTCACGTCGCTGGATTCCACCGTCAGCTCCACCGTTTCCCCGGAATTGAGGCGGCTGCGGTCGACGCTGGCGACCAGGTTCGCCGCCTGGGCGTGGCCTGCCGTTAACGCGAGCAGAAGCAGAAGGGTGGGGCGGCGGATCATCGAGTCTTGTCCTGATGTTGTTGCTGTTCGTACCAGAATTTGCGGCGCAGCAGTTCGCCAGGGTTGTCCGGGATCTCCCGCAGCCATTGCTCCAGGGCCTGGCGGTGTTCGCCGTCGATGCTGGCATCGGCAGGGCGCAGGGGCGGAGTGGTGGTTTGCTCGTCGCCCAACTCGCTGCCGGGTACTTCGTTACCGCCTGCTTGCGGTGTGGCGCCGGTCTGGGTATCGCCAGCCTGTGCGTCGTCCTGGCCCTGTGACGACTGTTCGGCGCCAGTGGCACTTTGCCCGGTCGCGCCCGGTTGCGCAGTTTGGCCGGGTTGGGTGGTTTCGTCATCCTCGTTTTTTGCAGGCTTGGGCGGCTCGGGTTGCGCCTGTTCCTGCAACAGGGTTTCCACCAGCGCCTTGTTTTTCAGGGCCGGTTGCAGGTCGGGCTGGGCTTCCAGGGCTTGCTCGTAAGCATCGATGGCCGCCTCCAGTTCACCGGCCTTGGCCAGGGCATTACCCCGATTGTAGTGGGAATAGGCGTCGTTGCCCTCGGCAAAGCGTTTGATCGCCTCGGCGTAGTTGCCCGCTTCGTACAGCGCCACGCCTTGCCACTGCGGGTCCTGGAAGTGCTCGGCCGCTTCGGCGGGGCGTTTTTGCTTGAGCAGGTACTGGCCTTGCTGGTCGGGGCGCAGCCACAGGTCTTGCAGCTCAAAGGCATAGCTGGGCTGCGGCGCGCCGAGCAGCAGCAACGGCAGGCAGAACAACCAGCCCCGGCGCCCGGCGCAGGCGGCCAGCAGCAACAGTGGCAGCAGCAGCCAATAGCCTTGGTCGGCCCAGGTGTCCAGGTGCAACAACTGGCCGTCATTGCGCAGGCTTTGCGGGCCGTCGAGCAGGCCCAGTTGGCGCAGGTCTTTGTCGTCCAGGCGCGCGGCTCGGTAGCGGCCGCCCATCTCACTGGCGAAAGCCTTGAGGGTCGGGCTGTCGAGGCGTGGCACCAGGATTGCGCCTTGTTCGTCCTTGAGGAACTCGCCGCTTTCCTGGGTCACCGGCGTGCCTTCGCGGCTGCCGATGCCGAGGATCGACAGGCTCGGCGACTGGCCACTTTGCAGCAGCAGGCGAATGCCCTGGCGTTCCTGTTTGGACAGTGATGAGCCGACCAGCAACAAGCGCCCCTGGCCGAGGCCGCCTTGTTTGAGCAGGCCCAAAGCCTTTTCAACCGCCAGGTCGGCGCGATGGCCAGGCTGCGGCATGATCGAGGGGCGCAGGGCTTCGAGCAGGTTGCGGCTGGTGGCCAGGTCGTCCGACAGCGGCACCAACGTGTGGGCGCTGCCGGCGTACACCACAATCGCCGTGGGGGCGTTGTCCCGCGCCTGCAACAAGTCATACAGCTTGCGCCGTGCTTGCTCCAGGCGGTTGGGCGGGCTGTCGGTGGCGAGCATTTCCGGGGTCAGTTCCAGCAACACCACCAACGGGTCGGAAGGTTTCTGGCTGGACTGCTCCACCCGTTGCCAACTGGGCCCCAGCAGCGCCAGCACGGCCAGCAGCCAGGCAATGCCCAGTATCACCCACGGCGATTTGCTTTCGCGGCCGTTGCCGCCACTGAGCAATACCGCGTGAAAGGCTGGTGGCAGGATCATCTGCCAGCGCCCGGCGCGTTTCTGCCGGTGCCACAGTTGCCACAGCAACCAGCCGAGCAAGGGCAGCAGCAACAGCCACCAGGGACGGAACAGGTGCGGCCACAGGTCGATCATCGACGCCTCCGCAAGCGCAGGCGTTTGAGGCGTTGGCGCCATTCAGGGTGCTGTTGCAGAAAGTGGCCCTTGCTCGAGAGTTTGTTGAACAGCCGTTGCAGCGCGTTGTTCGGCCAGCGCTCCTGGATCACCAGCAGCATGCTCAGCACCAGCGCCAGCGCCAGTGGTGCGCTGTACAGCGCCTGGGCCGGGCGGGCCTGGGTGGGTTGCTGGGCCACGGGTTCGAGCTTGTCGAGGGTTTCCTTGATCTGCTGCAGTTCTTCGCCGTCACGGGCACGGAAGTAATGCCCGCCCGTGGCGTCGGCAATGGCCTTCAAGGCGGGTTCGTCGAGGTCCAGGCTCGGGTTCACACCGAGGATGCCCAATGAGCCGGTTTGCTCGGGGTCGGCGCCGATGCCGATCGGGTAGATTTTCACGCCTTCTTCAGCGGCCAGGCGGGCGGCGGTCAGCGGGTCGATCTGCCCGGCATTGTTGGCGCCGTCGGTGACCAGGATCAGCACGCGGCTCTGCGCCGGGCGTTGGCGCAGACGCTTCAGGGCCAGGCCGATAGCATCGCCGATAGCCGTGTTCTTGCCGGCGATGCCGATGCGCGCTTCGTCCAGCCAGGCGCGCACGGTGCGGCGGTCGAAGGTCAGCGGGGCTTGCAGGTAAGCCTGGCTGCCAAACAGGATCAGGCCTACGCGGTCACCTTCGCGCTCTTCGAGGAAGTCGCCCAGCAAGTGTTTGACCAGCGACAGGCGGCTCACATCGTCGTCCTGCCAGTGCATGTCGGGAAAGTCCATGGAGCCGGACACGTCCACCGCCACCAGCAAGTCGCGACCGCTGGCGGCAATCGGCAGCGGTTCGCCGAGCCATTCCGGGCGCGCGGCGGCGGTCAACAGCAGCAGCCACAGCACCACAAACGGCGCCTGTTGGCGCCAGCCCGGCAGGTTCACGCGGGCGCGGCGGCGGGCCAGGCCTTCAAGGTCGCTGAGGTAGCTGACTTTCAGCGCCGGCTCGCCGCTGTCGGCCACCGGCAGCACGAGGCGCATCAACCACGGCAAGGGCAACAGGACGAAGATCCACGGCCAGGCGAACTCAAACATGTTTGCGAATCCAGGTGTCGACGGCCTGGGTGAGGCCGGCGATGGCCTTGTCGTCCAGCTTGCATTCGGGTTTGTAGGCGCCTTCCACCAGCACCATCCAGCGCGTCAGGCCCGCCGCCGGGCAGCGGTTGTCGAGGAAGGCCAGCCATTTGCGCCCGTTGAGGGTATGGCTCTGGCTGTAAGGGTAGTCATTGCGACACAAGCGCTTGAGCAGGCCGTTGAGTTGCTGCAGCCAGGCGCCGGCAGGCGCTCCGTCGTAAGGCTTGGGCATCAGCGCCAGTTCCGCGAGGGCGGCGATGCGCAACGGGTCCAGGGGCTGTTCGGCGCGGGCCACCGGGCGCCGGGACGGCAGGAAGCGGCGCAGCGACCACGCACCCCAGCCCAACAGCGGGATCAACAGCAGCAACAGCCACCAGCCCGGCGCAGGCGGCCAGAAGCCGATGGCGGGCGGCGCGATCAGCGGTTGCAGTTGGTCGAGACTGCTCATTGCTTTTTAACCGGGCGTTGCGGGTTGAGGTATTCGCGCAGCTGCTCGACCATTTCGCTCTGGGTGCTCAAGGGCATCAGCAGGATCCGCAGTTTCTGCGCGAGCAGTTCCCAGCGGGCAATGCGTGCTTCGGCCTGGGCCTTGTAGGCCTGGCGCAAATCGAAGTTCAGCGTGTCCAGTTCCAGCTGTGCGCCTCTTTCTGCGAAACGCAGCAGCCCGGCGGCGGGGAGGGCGTGGTCCAGCGGGTCGGAGATCGGCAGCAGCAACAGGTCGCAATGCCGTGACAAAAGACTCAGCTGTTGCTCGGCACCCTCGGTGAGGGCGCGTTCATCACAGATCACAATCACCAGGCTGCCCGGGCGCAGCACTTCGCGGCCACGGCGCAGGGCCATGCCCAGCGCATCGGCTTCGGGGCGGCTCTCGGTGTTCAAGCTCTGGTTGACGCGCACCAGGCGGTTGAGCAGTTGCAGCAGGCTTTGCTTGCTGCGCCGGGGTTTGATTTCGTAGTGCTCGCTGTCGCCGAACACCAGCCCGCCGACGCGGTCGTTGTGCCCCAGGGCTGCCCAGCCGATCAGGCTGGCGGCCTGCGCGGCCAGCACTGATTTGAACATCTGCCCGGAGCCGAAAAACAGCCGGCAGCTTTGTTCCACCATGATGAAGATCGGTCGTTCGCGTTCTTCGTGGAACAGTTTGGTGTGCGGCTCCTGGGTGCGTGCGGTGACGCGCCAGTCGATGGTGCGCACGTCGTCCCCGGCCTGGTAGACCCGCACCTGGTCAAAGTCGACACCGCGCCCGCGCAGCTTGGAGTGGTGCAGACCGATCAACGGGCTGCGCTGGCTCGGGGTGGAAAACAGCTGTACTTCGCGCACGCGATGGCGCATCTCGATCAATTCGCTGAGGGTGACGCGGATACCATCGCTTGCGTTCATGGGGTTCAAGCGACGGCAACGACGTCGAGAATGCGCTGCACCACACGGTCCTGGTCAACACCGGCCGCTTCGGCCTCGAACGACAGAATGATGCGGTGGCGCAGTACGTCGAACAGCACCGCCTGGATGTCTTCCGGGCTGACAAAATCGCGACCGGCCAGCCACGCATGGGCGCGGGCGCAGCGGTCGAGGGCGATGGAGCCCCGGGGGCTGGCACCGTAGGCGATCCACTCGGCCATTTCCGGGTCGAACTTGGCTGGCGTGCGCGTGGCCATCACCAGTTGCACCAGGTATTCCTCCACCGCGTCGGCCATGTACAGGCCAAGGATTTCCTTGCGGGCGGCGAAGATGGCTTGCTGGCTGACGCGGCGCTCGGGCTTGGTTTCACCATTGAGCGCTTCGCCACGGGCCTGTTGCAGGATGCGCCGCTCGACGGCGGCGTCCGGGAAGCCGATTTTCACGTGCATCAGGAAACGGTCGAGCTGGGCTTCGGGCAGCGGGTAGGTGCCTTCCTGCTCGATCGGGTTTTGCGTGGCCATCACCAGGAACAGCGGTGACAGGTCGTAAGTGCTGCGCCCCACGCTGACCTGGCGCTCGGCCATGGCTTCGAGCAGCGCCGATTGCACCTTGGCGGGTGCGCGGTTGATTTCGTCCGCCAGCACCAGGTTGTGGAAGATCGGCCCTTGCTGGAACACGAAGCTGCCGGTTTCCGGGCGATAGATCTCGGTGCCGGTGATGTCGGCGGGCAACAGGTCGGGGGTGAACTGGATACGATGGAACTGCGCTTCAATGCCTTCGGCCAGCTCTTTGATGGCCTTGGTCTTGGCCAGGCCCGGGGCGCCTTCGACGAGCATGTGGCCGTCGGCGAGCAGGGCGATCAGCAGGCGATCGATGAGTTTTTCCTGGCCGAGAATCTGCGTAGAAAGAAAGGTTCGCAGCGCAAGCAGCGCTTCACGATGTTCCATCGATGACGGTTCCTGGAGAGATGAGCCCGGGTGTCGATCAAAAACACCGGGCCTGGGAGGCTTACTTTAATGCATCGAAGGGGGTGGCGACTAACGGCGCGCGGAGTATTTTTAGGAAAACTTGTAGGAATATTGTGTGGGCGCCCGCAATTGCTGTAGTGAGCGGGCTTGCCCCGCGCCGGGCGTGCCGCGATCCAAAATCCCACACCCCGGTCTCCCTGAAACACCGCAACGCCCCGATTGGGGCGGCTTCGCCACCCGGCGCGGGGCAAGCCCGCTCACTACAGGCAATGGGGCCGCGTCAGGTGCGAATGTAGGTGCCGGTGCCCTTGAGGATGTTTTGCAGGGTTTCTTCCACTTCGGCCAGGTCCGAGGCAGCGGTGGCGTGGGTGATCTCCAACTGGTCCTTGCCGCCCAGTGCGTCGGCATCGCCGGCTGCCAGTTCTACCAACAGGGTCGTGGCGCTCAGTGTGATCTTCAGCCCGTCCAGGGTCGACGGCTCGTAGTCCCAGGTCAGCTCCACTTCTTCTTCGTCCGGGTAACGGCTCAGCATGAACATCTCGCCGTTCTTGCCGTGACAGCAGAGCATGGCCATGTTGTCTTCTTCGTCGTCGCACGGGGTGGCCATCAGAGCGTCGGTTTTCAGTTGCAGCATGGGCAATCCTGTCTGGGATAAGGCGTAATGCGAGCAATTGTGCCACTGGCGCGAATTTTGTGCTGCATCCTGTGTCAGACCTCTGGCATGACCTTAAGGTAGCTATCAGTCATTTTCGGTACTCGTGGCCGTGAAAGACACCCGTTTTTTCACCGCAAAGTCAGGGTTGCAAGAGTCGCAACTCCAAGCCTGCGTACCGATGTCCGAATATGTCGCAGCGTCGCAAGCAGCTGTCTTCCTACACTCGTTAAGCTGCGCAATGGATGTGCACGTGCCTGGCGCCTGACCTGCCCGTCGTACCGTCACCCGGCAAGGTGTGCATCTTATGGAAGTTGTATGTGACCTCATTGTCTTGTCCAGCTTCACCCACCTGTCACTCCGATTCGCTATGGTTAACCTGCGAACAGAGCTGACGGTCTCCCCGCAAGGGGATAACACGCGACGCTTCCATCAATAACAAGCCCAAGCGGAGTACCACAGATGGCGTTCTTCACCGCAGCCAGCAAGGCCGACTTCCAGCATCAACTGCAAGCGGCACTGGCGCAGCACATCAGTGAACAGGCACTGCCACAAGTGGCGCTGTTCGCTGAACAATTCTTCGGCATCATTTCCCTCGACGAACTGACCCAACGTCGCCTTTCCGACCTGGCCGGTTGCACCCTCTCTGCGTGGCGCCTGCTTGAGCGCTTTGATCACACCCAACCGCAAGTGCGGGTCTACAACCCCGATTACGAACGTCATGGCTGGCAGTCGACCCACACCGCGGTCGAAGTACTGCACCATGACCTGCCATTTTTGGTGGACTCGGTACGCACCGAGCTGAACCGCCGTGGCTACAGCATCCACACCCTGCAAACCACCGTGCTCAGCGTGCGCCGTGGCGCCAAGGGCGAGTTGCTGGAAATCCTGCCAAAAGGCACCCAGGGCGAAGGCATCCAGCAAGAATCGCTGATGTACCTGGAGATCGACCGCTGCGCCAACGCCGCCGAACTGAACGTGCTGAGCAAAGAGCTTGAGCAGGTACTGGGCGAAGTGCGCGTGGCCGTGGCCGATTTCGAACCGATGAAAGCCAAGGTCCAGGACCTGCTGGCTGGCATTGATGCCAGCCAGTTCGCCATCGACGGCGAAGAAAAAGCCGAGATCAAGAGCTTCCTGGAATGGCTGGTGGGCAACCACTTCACCTTCCTCGGCTATGAAGAGTTTGTGGTACGTGACGAGGCGGATGGCGGTCATATCGAATATGACGCCGGTTCGTTCCTCGGCCTGACCAAGTTGCTGCGTGCCGGCCTCACCGCCGAAGACACCCGCATCGAAGACTACGCCGTGGCCTACCTGCGTGAACCGACCGTGCTGTCGTTCGCCAAGGCTGCACACCCAAGCCGCGTACACCGCCCGGCGTATCCGGACTACGTGTCGATCCGTGAGATCAGCGCCGACGGCAAGGTCATCAAGGAACACCGTTTCATGGGCCTGTACACCTCGTCGGTGTACGGCGAAAGCGTGCGAGTGATCCCGTACATCCGTCGCAAGGTTGCGGAAATCGAGCGCCGCTCGGGCTTCCAGGCCAAGGCTCACCTGGGCAAGGAACTGGCGCAGGTGGTTGAAGTACTGCCACGTGACGACCTGTTCCAGACCCCGGTCGACGAGCTGTTCAGCACCGTGATGTCCATCGTGCAGATCCAGGAGCGCAACAAGATCCGCGTGTTCCTGCGCAAAGACCCGTACGGCCGTTTCTGCTACTGCCTGGCCTACGTGCCGCGTGACATCTACTCCACCGAAGTGCGCCAGAAGATCCAGCAAGTGCTGATGGATCGCCTGAAAGCCTCGGACTGCGAGTTCTGGACTTTCTTCTCCGAGTCCGTGCTGGCCCGTGTACAACTGATTCTGCGGGTCGACCCGAAGAACCGCCTGGACATCGACCCGCTGCAACTGGAAAAAGAAGTGGTGCAGGCCTGCCGCAGCTGGCAGGACGACTACTCCAGCCTGGTGGTGGAAAGCTTCGGCGAAGCCCAGGGCACCAACGTGCTGGCCGACTTCCCGAAAGGCTTCCCGGCCGGTTATCGCGAGCGTTTCGCGGCGCATTCGGCCGTGGTCGACATGCAGCACCTCAACAGCCTGACCGAAGCCAACCCGCTGGTGATGAGCTTCTACCAGCCACTGGGCCAGGTCTCCGGCCAGCGCGAGCTGCATTGCAAGCTCTACCACGCCGACACCCCGCTGGCCCTGTCCGACGTGCTGCCGATCCTGGAAAACCTCGGCCTGCGCGTGCTGGGTGAATTCCCGTATCGCCTGCGTCACGCCAATGGCCGTGAGTTCTGGATCCATGACTTCGCGTTCATCGCCGCTGAAGGCGTGAACCTGGATATCCAGCAACTCAACGACACCCTGCAGGACGCGTTCGTGCACATCGTGCATGGCGACGCCGAGAACGATGCGTTCAACCGCCTGGTACTCACCGCTGGCCTGCCGTGGCGCGACGTGGCCCTGCTGCGTGCCTACGCCCGTTACCTCAAGCAGATCCGCCTGGGCTTCGACCTGGGTTACATCGCCAGCACCTTGAACAACCACACCGACATCGCCCGCGAGTTGACCCGGTTGTTCAAGACCCGTTTCTACCTGGCGCGCAAGCTCACCAGCGAAGACCTGGAAGACAAGCAGCAGCGCCTGGAGCAAGCGATCCTCACCGCCCTGGACGATGTTCAGGTGCTCAACGAAGACCGCATCCTGCGTCGCTACCTGGACCTGATCAAGGCCACCCTGCGTACCAACTTCTACCAGACCGACGCCAACGGCCAGAACAAGTCGTACTTCAGCTTCAAGTTCGACCCGCGTGCCATTCCCGAGCTGCCAAAACCAGTGCCGAAGTTTGAAATCTTCGTGTACTCGCCGCGCGTTGAAGGTGTGCACCTGCGTTTCGGCAACGTGGCCCGTGGCGGCCTGCGCTGGTCCGACCGTGAAGAAGACTTCCGTACCGAAGTGCTCGGCCTGGTAAAAGCTCAGCAAGTGAAGAACTCGGTCATCGTGCCAGTGGGTGCGAAGGGCGGCTTCCTGCCGCGTCGCCTGCCACTGGGCGGCAGCCGGGATGAGATCGCGGCCGAGGGCATCGCCTGCTACCGCATCTTCATCTCTGGCCTGTTGGACATCACCGACAACCTGAAAGACGGCGCCCTGGTGCCACCGGCCAACGTCGTGCGTCATGACGACGATGACCCGTACCTGGTCGTCGCGGCGGACAAGGGCACCGCGACCTTCTCCGACATCGCCAACGGCATTGCCATCGACTACGGCTTCTGGCTGGGTGATGCATTCGCGTCCGGTGGTTCGGCCGGTTACGACCACAAGAAAATGGGCATCACCGCCAAGGGCGCGTGGGTCGGCGTGCAGCGTCACTTCCGTGAGCGCGGCATCAACGTGCAGGAAGACAGCATCACCGTGGTGGGCGTCGGCGACATGGCCGGTGACGTGTTCGGTAACGGCCTGTTGATGTCCGACAGGCTGCAACTGGTCGCGGCCTTCAACCACTTGCACATCTTCATCGACCCGAACCCGAACCCGGCCACCAGCTTCGTCGAGCGCCAGCGCATGTTCGAGCTGCCGCGTTCGGCCTGGACCGACTACGACACCAGCATCATGTCCGAAGGCGGCGGTATCTTCTCGCGCAGCGCGAAGAGCATTGCCATCTCGCCACAGATGAAAGAGCGCTTCGACATCTCCGCCGACAAGCTGACCCCGACCGAACTGCTGAACGCCTTGCTCAAGGCGCCGGTAGACCTGTTGTGGAACGGCGGCATCGGCACCTACGTCAAGGCCAGCAGCGAAAGCCACGCCGACGTGGGCGACAAGGCCAACGACGCCCTGCGCGTCAACGGCAACGAGCTGCGCTGCAAGGTGGTGGGCGAGGGCGGTAACCTCGGCATGACCCAACTGGGTCGTGTGGAATTCGGCCTCAATGGCGGCGGTTCCAACACCGACTTCATCGACAACGCCGGTGGTGTGGACTGCTCCGACCACGAAGTGAACATCAAGATCCTGCTCAACGAAGTGGTGCAGGCCGGCGACATGACCGACAAGCAACGCAACCAGTTGCTGGCGAGCATGACCGACGAAGTCGGCAGCCTGGTGTTGGGCAACAACTACAAGCAGACCCAGGCCCTGTCCCTGGCCGCGCGCCGTGCCTACGAACGTGCCGCCGAATACAAGCGCCTGATGAGCGATCTGGAAGGCCGTGGCAAGCTGGACCGCGCCATCGAGTACCTGCCGACCGAGGAGCAGCTCACCGAGCGCGCCGCGACCGGCAAGGGCCTGACCCGTCCGGAACTGTCGGTGCTGATCTCGTACAGCAAGATCGACCTCAAGGAAGCCCTGCTCAAGTCGCTGGTGCCGGATGACGACTACCTGACCCGTGACATGGAGACCGCGTTCCCACCGAGCCTGGTCGCCAAGTTCGGCGAGGCCATGCGTCGTCACCGTCTGAAGCGCGAGATCGTCAGCACCCAGATCGCCAACGACCTGGTCAACCACATGGGCATCACCTTCGTTCAACGGCTCAAAGAGTCGACCGGCATGAGCCCGGCGAACGTGGCGGGCGCCTATGTGATCGTGCGTGACATCTTCCACCTCCCGCACTGGTTCCGTCAGATCGAAGCCCTGGACCACCAGGTTTCCGCTGACGTGCAACTGGAGCTGATGGACGAGCTGATGCGCCTGGGCCGTCGTGCTACGCGCTGGTTCCTGCGCAGCCGTCGCAACGAGCAGGACGCTGGTCGTGACACCGCGCACTTCGGTCCGCACCTGGCGGCGTTGGGCCTCAAGCTTGACGAACTGCTGGAGGGCCCGACCCGCGAAGGCTGGCAGAACCGCTACGGCAAGTACACCGAAGCCGGTGTGCCTGAGCTGTTGGCGCGCATGGTTGCAGGTACGACTCACCTGTACACCTTGTTGCCGATCATCGAAGCCGCGGACGTGACCGGGCATGACGCCGCCGAAGTGGCCAAGGCCTACTTCGCCGTCGGCAGCGCCCTGGACTTGCCATGGTACCTGCAGCAGATCAGCGATCTGCCAGTGGCCAACAACTGGCAGGCCCAGGCCCGCGAAGCCTTCCGCGACGACGTGGACTGGCAGCAACGGGCGATCACTATCTCTGTTCTGCAAATGGCCGACGCGCCACAAGACATGGAAGCCCGCGTGGCCCTGTGGCTTGAGCAGCACAAAGACATGGCCGATCGTTGGGTGGCGATGATGGTTGAAATTCGTGCTGCGGTTGGCACGGACTACGCCATGTACGCGGTGGCTAACCGTGAGTTGCTGGACCTGGCGTTGAGCGGTCAGTCAGTGCTTTAAAGCCTGGCTCTGCGTTAAAAAATCCCCGCATTCAACAATGCGGGGATTTTTTATGGGCGGCCTATCCGTCGAAGCGACGCACTGTGATCAGTACGGCGCCCCTACGATGATCAGACGCTCCATTGACTTGAATAGCGATGGGATGATTCTTTTCAGGTCGTGATCAATGCGTTCGGCGCCTGCAAACTGCGTTGGGTTCATTTGATGCCGGATTGCGTCGAGGTCCTGTGCCAGTACTTCAGCCTGTGCGTCACTAGCCAGTTTAGGCATGACGAAATTCAGAGTGGCATAAGCACGAGCGAGATCCTTTTCAAGCCCGTATGTACGTGCGGCTGTCGCGTGCCTTCGCGGAAAGTTAGATGTTCCTTTGCCACTGCGTGGCAGGTGCGCCAACGCATACCCATACTCCAGGAGTGCGTCGATCTGACCCAACTGCGCTAGCTGGATCAGCCTATGTTGCTTCTCTTTGACGTCAGCAGTGGAATCGGAGGGGAACACTCGGTCAGCCAATGCAAGCATATCGTTGCCATCTGCCGCTTTTTGCAAAAGCTCTTCAATGAGCGCGCTACGTTCTACGCTATTGGGAACCAGGTCCGGCGTCTTGCGGTAGGCTACGGCGAGCAGGAATTGGGCGTGGTGGTGGTTCTTGGCTACGGCCATGCTCAACCATTTCACCTCATCAGTGAGTTTGAAAAGAAGCACCATGGCTTCAGCGTCGCCAGCAAGTGCTGCGGGCGTCAGCAGTTCATTCGCTTTTTTCAGGGAGGCAGCGTCGCCCAGCCTCATCAGTGCCGGGACATGGTTTTGAGCGGCTGCCAACCAGAGCCATTTTCGCGTTGCTTCAGACGCTCTGCGAAAACCGCCATCGCGACTGCTCACACAGGTTGCCAGTGCGTACTGCGCCTCTGCGTTACCCTGTGCTGCTGCGACCGTCAGTGGGAGTTCGGCTTGCGCGTAATTCTCAAGAGAAAACAACTCAAACCCTGTTTTGGTGGCCGTGGTGTTCAGGTGGTCGAGTGCTGCTTGGGTGGCGGCGGCGGTCTGTGTGTTCTCTTCACTGTCCAGTTTTGTGAGCAGTGCGAACAGCGCTGGCAGTGTTTGAGTATCCATGTTCATGTTTTTACCTGTCATTGAGCACTTGAGTTGTGCCAGAACAGGTTACGGTCGCGGTTAGAGCCATAGTCGGTACATAACTAGGGTGAGCGGCACCAGGCGCCGGTTTGTTATTGCGCCCGGTGCAGGTCGCACCCAACGTGCGGGTTGGTCACGCGGCCGTTTTAGGTGGCGCTGCAGGTGACAGCCGCCGTCAGTTGAGCTTGAGTAGCCGGGTTTCCAAATGATCCAGGTGCTCCGTCATCAAGGCCACGGCGGCCGTCACATCTCGCTGTTCCACGGCGTCGACAATGGCCATATGGTCCTGCCATGCGCAGTAGGTGCAGGCGTGCGCTTCGTACTGGGCGATGATCAGCGAGGTTAGCGGTACCAGGCTGTTGAGAAACTGCGCAAGGGGGGCATTGCGTGCCATCGCCGCCAATTGCAGGTGAAATTCGCCGGACAAACGAATCGCCGGGCCACGCTGGTCGCGCTCTATACACTCGCGCTCACGGGTGATCAGCTCGCGCAGCTGGCGCACCTGGGTCGGTGTGGCGTGCACGCAAGCCAATTGCACCACGGTAATTTCGGTCAGGCGTCGGGCTTCGAGGATCTGCCGCGTTTGCTGGGCATCTGGAGCGGCCACTTGGGCGCGCTGGTTGGGGCGCAGGATGATCACTTGCTGATGGGAAAGCTTGGCCAACACGCGGCGAATCACGCTGCGACTCACTCCGAAGATTTCGCCCAGGCCTTCTTCTGTAAAACGGCTGGCTGGCGCAATACGTTGCTCGAGAATGGCGTCGAACAGGCGTGGGTAGATGTCGTCCACCGAAGGTTTTTTACCCGCGACCAGGCGCAGGGTCGGGAGAGTAGGTTCGTAGTGCAAGGCGTGAGCGGTCATGGCCAGTCTCCTAAAGTCAGCTGCCCAGGTGGTCGTCCGGGATGTTCAAGCGAATGCCCATGCGCAGGCCTTCCTGGAGGATGTGCCGACGCATCTCGGCGCTGGCCAGGGCGCTGTTCTTGTTACGAATGGCGCGCACCACGGCTTCGTTTTCCTGCAAGCGTTCCGCCAGATGTTCAGGGGAGTTACGCAGCACTTGGGCGCTTTGCTTGAGCGCGTTGCTGGTCTGTTGCACCACGTTCTGGAAGATCGGGTTGGAGGTGAGAGCGAACAGTTCTTCGTGAAAGCCGATATAGGCATTCATGCCGGCTTCGGCGTCTTCGGCGTCAAGGGCTTCGCGCATGTCCATGAGGGTGAGGCGCAGTTGGCCGACTTCCTTGCTGCTGATGGACTGGGCCACCAGGCCGACGATGAAGGGCTCGAGGGTGTAGCGCAGTTGCAGGATGTCTTCGAGGCTCGCGTCGGCGACGGCGTCACTCGATTGCGGCTCGTTGACGCTGGTTTCCAGCACCACCACGCCTTTGCCTGGCATGGAGCGCACCAGGCCGAGGGTTTCCAGCACGATCACGGCTTCGCGCAGGCTCGGACGGCTGATGCCCATCTGTTCGGCCAGTTCGCGCTGGCCGGGCAGCATTTCACCCCGGCGCCACTGGCCACGCGCCAAGGCGGCGCGCAGTTTTTCTACCACTGAATTGACGACGGTTGAGGTGCTGATCACGTCTACCTCTCCTTGATGTTGCGAATACGATTGTCAAATTGGCGACGGTCAAAATGTGGGAGCTGGCTTGCCTGCGATGACTGACTGTCAGCCAGCATCTCTGTTGCTGACCCACCGCTATCGCAGCGATGCGGCGACCCGACAAGCCAGCTCCCACATTAGATTTATGCAGCGGTTGAGAGCGGGTCAGAACTCTTGGTGGGCCGGCAGTACCGGCTTCTTGGCCTGGAAGGCATAGCCTTGCTGGCCGTCGAGCACCTTGTTGGCCCGCTGGATATCGATGTCTTTTTCCCAGCGCGCGATAGCCACGGTCGCCACGCAGTTACCGATCAGGTTAGTCAGCGCACGACCAATGCCCATGAACCAATCCACCGCCAGCACCAGCACCAGGCCCACCACCGGAATCGCCGGGATCGCCGTGAGCGTCGCCGCCAGAATCACCAGTGCCGAACCGGGAATGCCGTGGGCCCCTTTGGAGGTGATCAGCGACACCAGCAGGATGGTCAGCAAATCGGTCATCGACAGCGGCGTGCCGGTGGCGTTGGCAATGAACACAATGGCCAGGGTCAGGTAGATGGAGAACCCGTCAAGGTTGAACGAGTAGCCCGTCGGAATCACCAGGCCCACGGTGGAGCTGCCGATGCCCAGGTGTTCGAGTTTACGCATGATCTGTGGCAGCACAGCGTCGGAGGAGGCGGTGCCCATCACGATCAGCAGTTCTTCGCGCAGGTACTTGAGCAGCGGCAACATACGCAGGCCCGACAAGCGCATCACCAGGCCCAGGATCAGCCCGACAAAGGCAAAGCAGGTCAGGTAGAACAGGCCCACCAGACTGCCCAGGTGCTGCAGGGAATCCAGGCCGTAAGTGCTGGTGGTGAAGGCGATCGCACCGAACACGCCAATCGGCGCCAGGCGCACGATCATGCCCATGATGCGGAAGATGATGTGGCTCAGTTCGTTGATCAGGCGCGAAATGCCCGACGCCGCTTCGCCCACCAGGTTCAGCGCGCTGCCGAACAGTACCGAGAACAACAGCACTTGCAGCACATTGTTGTCGGCGAAGGCACCGATCACCGAATTGGGGATCAGGTCCATCAGGAACTGGCTGGTGCCGCGGATGTGCTGGCCCTTGTCGGCCAGTTCATTGAGGCCGGCGGACGACAGCTGCTCCAGGTGGATATTGGCGCCTTGGCCGATGCCGGTGCTGAACGCCATCACCAGGCCGATCACCAGGGCAACGGTAGTGAGCACTTCAAAGTAGATCACCGACTTGAGGCCGATACGCCCGACCTTTTTCAGGTCGCCGGCGCCGGAAATACCGCTGACCACCACGCAGAACACAATCAGGCCGATCAGCATTTTGATCAGCTTGATAAAGCCGTCACCCAGGGGTTTGAGTTGCGAGGAGAATTCGGGAAGGGCCAGGCCGCAGACTATGCCGAGTATCAGGCCAATCACGACTTGCAGGAAAATCGAACGCGAGCACCATCTGAGCATGGGAGGGATCTCTATTCGGTGCCCTGGTGGTTCCAGGGCTTAATTGTTGTGGTCATACCGGTAAGTCCAGTGCGGGGCCAGTCTACGCCGGGTTTTTTTGAAATCACAAGTAAATATTCAGGGGTTGACCGGTCCCGGTCTGACCAGTTGGTCGGTGAGGGCGATGCTTGAGCGGTTGGCGGGCTCAAATTTTTTTCGCTTATCATCCACGGCTAAGTCGATGAGGTGATGGATGGACAAACCAGGGCTGACAACGGACGAAAACGGGCGCACCCATTGCACCTGGCGCACGGCGGCACCGCAGTACCCGCAGTATCACGACCACGAGTGGGGCGTGCCGGTCGGGGATGACACCTTGTTGTACGAGAAGATCTGCCTGGAAGGTTTTCAGGCGGGCATGGCGTGGATCACCATCCTGCGCAAGCGCGAGCAGTTCCGGGCGGCGTTCGACGGGTTTGATTTTCGCCGGGTGGCGCAGTACGGCGAGGCGGATATCGAACGTTTGATGAGCGACCCCGGCATCGTGCGCAATCGGGCGAAGATCGTGTCCACCATCAACAATGCGCGGCGGGCGTGTGAGCTGGTGGACGAAACGGGTTCGTTGGCGCGCTGGTTGTGGGCGTTCGAGCCCGCCGAGGAAGAGCGCCCGGCCGTGGTGGACATGGCTTATTGGACGACGAACCCAACCTCACCGGCCTCGGTGCGCCTCTCCAAGGCCTTGAAGAAACGCGGTTGGACCTATGTGGGCCCGACCACGATGTATGCGCTGATGCAGGCGATGGGCATGGTCAATGACCACCTCGAAGGCTGCGCTTGCCGGCCACAGATCGAAGCACTGCGCCATCAATTCAAACGCCCCTGACAGCCCACGCTCAAACCTGTAGGAGCCCGGCTTGCCGGCGATGGCGGCCTGGGTATCACTGCATCACTTGAGGCCCGATCGCTGGCAAGCCGGCTCCTACAGGTCGGAGTCATTGCTTCAATGGAGTGAGCACCTCGGCCTTGTCATCCAGCACCATCACCACCAGCAACTTCGCCGGTTGTGTCTGGCTGGCGTTGCTCGATTCAAAGTGCCGGGAACCGGCCGGTTCGTAGAAGGTTTCGCCGACCTGGTAGGTTTTTGCCGGCTCATCATTCACCCGTGAAGTGATCGCGCCTTGCAGCACGTACGCCACGGCGGTGCCGGTATGGCTATGGGGCACGGTGGCCTGGCCGGGGGCGTAGTCGACGGTGAGCATGATGGTTTTCTTGCCAGGCACGTTGGTCAGGGCGTGCTCTTGCAGGACCTTGATCGATTCCTGGTTGTACACCGGTTCGTGGGCAAAGGCGCTGAGGGAGGCGAGCATCAGCGTGGCAGCGAGCAGTCGTTTCATGATGGGGGTTTCCGCGTAGTTCGAGACCCCTTCACCCTACGCCCGGCCCCGTGCTCGACCAATGACCAATCCTGCGGAAAACCGCCTAGCCAATCTGCTGCAGGATATCGCGCACCCGGTCCAGCGCCGGGTCGATGTCCAACAGCTCAATGGCGCCGAAGCCGATGACCAGGCCCGACCGCACCGGCACGTCATGGAAGAACACATCCACCGGGTACAGCCCCACCTCCACCTGCCGCGCCAGTTCCATCAGCAACGGGATGTTCACTGGCACCTTGCACAGCGCCGCCATGTGGAAGCCCGCCACCGTCGGCACGGCCTCGAACCACGGCGACAGATCACCCGCCAGACGTTGCAGAATGCGCTCGCGGCGTCCGGCGTACACCGTGTGACAGCGGCGGATATGCTTGAGCAGGTAGCCTTCGCTGATGAACTTGGCCAGGGCCCACTGGGGTAGGGTGGAACTGTGCTGGTCGGTCAGTTGCTTGGCCTTGAGCACCGCACCATAAATCGCCGGAGGCAGCACGGCGTAACCCAGGCGCAGCTCCGGCAGCAAGGTTTTGGAGAAGGTGCCTACATAGGTCACCACGCCTCGCGTGTCTATGCTTTGCAGGGAATCGGTGGGGCGGCCTTCGTAGCGGAACTCGCTGTCGTAGTCGTCTTCGATGATGATTGCGCCCAGCACGAAGGCGCGGGCCAGCAGCGCCTCGCGCCGCGCCAGGCTCATGGGCATGCCGAGGGGGAACTGATGGGACGGTGTCACGTAGATCAGCCGTGTGCCGTCGGGAATCTTGTCCACCTCGATGCCCTGTTCGTCCACCGGGATGCTGGCCACCTGGGCGCCCATCGCCATGAACAACTGGCGTGCCGGGCTGTAGCCGGGATCTTCCATGGCGACGATGGTGCCCGGCTCCAACACCACGCGGGCGATCAGGTCCAGGGCTTGCTGGGCGCCATTGGTCACCACGATGTTATCGGCGCGGCATTTGACCCCGCGAGAAAACGCAATATGCCCGGCAATCGCCTCGCGCAGCGCCGGCAAACCTTCGGGTTGACTGTAGAAACCGCTGTTCTGAGCGATACGGCGCAAGGCGTCCTGGGTGCAGCGGCGCCATTCATCCTGGGGGAACTGGTTGCGGCTGGTGGCGCCGCCGATAAATTCGTAGCGCAGCGTGCTGTCACGGGTGGGGTGGCGCATGGGCGAGGGCAGCGCCGCCCATTTGCCCAGGTTGGCGGCGCAGGCCAGGTCGGTGGCGGTTTGCACGCGCTCGGCCTGGGGCGCATGGGCATTGACGAACGTGCCCCGGCCGGTCTTGCCCACCAGCAGGCCCTCGTAGGTGAGGGTGGCATAGGTGTCGGAGACGGTTTTGCGCGATACCCCTAGCTGTTCGGCCAGCAGGCGGCTGGGCGGTAACTGCGCGCCTGCGGCCAGGCGCCCGGAGCCGATGGCTTCTCGCAGTTGCTGGTACAACTGTTCGGCCAGGTCCTTGCGGCCGTTGATCACCACGTGCAGTTCCATGTTTTATCCTGAGGCGCTGAATCTGCCCCAAGGTTACTCGCTCGCGTGGCGCCCTCAAAATGGTCTGTCCAGAATCCGCCCGATTGGCTATAGGGCTTGCAGCGCCTGGGCGTTAGGCTGGGCTGTCATCGCACCGGCCGCACGAGAACCGCCCATGGAACCCCGCCTGGATTACTACACCGCCTCACCGCAAGCGCTCAAGGGCATGTTGATGCTGGAAGCTGCCACCTTTGGGTTGTCCATCGAAAAGCCGTTGCTGGAACTGATCAAGATCCGCGTCTCGCAGCTCAACCACTGCGGGTTTTGTACCGACATGCACTCGATGGCAGCACGGCAGCGGGGGGAGACGGAGCGACGCCTGTTTGCACTGTGCGTGTGGCGTGACTCGCCGTTTTTCAACGGGCGGGAGAAGGCCGCATTGGCCTGGTGCGAGTCGGTGGCAATGCTGCCGACTTCAAGGGTTTCAGATGAGCTCTACACGGCAGTGCGCGCAGAATTCAGTGAGCAGGAACTGGTGGACCTGACCATGGCGGTGTCCAGCATCAGCGGCTGGAACCGCCTCGCGGTGAGCTTTCGGCAACAACCGCCAAATCCTTGAGTACACCGCCGATCAACAATGTGGGGCTTGCCCACCGCTTTCGCAGGCAAGCCAGCTCCCACAGGAGGCTGCGTAACGAAGAAGATCCACTGTAGGAGCTGGCTTGCCAGCGATGGCGGTGGGTCAGCTGCAACGCTGTTCACTGATGGATCGCTATCGCCAGCAAGCCGGCTCCTACATTGAGGTGGGTGATGCCCGCGGAATCAGGACAGGAAACCACCGTCCACATTCAGTGACACACCCGTGGTGTAGCTGGACGCATCACTGGCCAGGAACAACACCGCGCCGGCCATTTCGCTGGGGTCGGCCACACGCTTGAGGGGAATCTGCGCCAGGGCCATTTTCAGGATCGAGTCGTTCTTGACCAGCGCCGAGGCGAACTTGGTGTCGGTCAGGCCAGGTAGCAGGGCGTTGCAACGAATGCCGAACGCGGCGCACTCCTTGGCGAACACCTTGGTCATGTTGATCACGGCGGCCTTGGTCACCGAGTAGATGCCCTGGAACACACCCGGGGAGATCCCGTTGATCGACGCCACGTTGATGATGCTGCCGCCGCCGTTCTCACGCATCAGCTTGCCGGCTTCCACCGACATGAAGAAGTAGCCGCGAATATTCACGTCAACGGTCTTCTGGAAGGCCCCGAGGTCGGTGTCCAGCACGTTGCAGAACTGTGGGTTGGTGGCCGCATTGTTGACCAGGATATCCAGGCGCCCGAACTGCTCGCGGATACCGGCGAAGACCTGGGTGATCTGTTCCATTTCACCGATGTGGCAGGCCACGGCGGTGGCTTTGCCGCCGTCGGCAATGATCGCATCGGCCACGTGCTGGCAGCCTTCCAGTTTTCGGCTGGACACGATCACATGGGCGCCTTGCTGGGCCAGCAACTTGGCGATGGCTTCGCCGATGCCACGGCTGGCGCCGGAAACGAATGCGATCTTGCCGTCGAGGTCGAACAGGTGGGTCTTGGACATAGCGGTTCCTTAAAGGGACGATTTGCTGATGACGTTCAGGCTCATCTGCTCCAGCAGCTTGTTCATGTGAATGAACTGTGCAAAGCGTTTGTCCTGGGTCTGGCCATGGAAGAAGCGGTAGTAGATCTGCTGCACGATGCCGGCCAGGCGGAACAGGCCGTAGGTGTAGTAGAAGTCGAAATTGTCGATCTCAATGCCTGCGCGTTCGGCGTAATAGTCGACGAACTGGCGACGGGTGAGCATGCCTGGCGCATTGCTCGGTTGGCGGCGCATCAGTTGCACCGGCGCCGGGTCCGCCGCTTCGATCCAGTAGGCGAGGGTGTTGCCCAGGTCCATCAGCGGATCGCCGAGGGTGGTCAGCTCCCAGTCGAGCACGCCGATGATCTGCATCGGGTTGTGCGGGTCGAGGATCACGTTATCGAAGCGGTAGTCGTTGTGCACGATGCTGGAGGTCGGGTGGTCGGCCGGCATCTTGTCGTTGAGCCACGCGCGTACGGCTTCCCAGCGCGGCGCATCGGGGGTCAGGGCTTTCTCGTAGCGGTCGCTCCAGCCTCGGATCTGACGTTCCACGTAGCCTTCCGGCTTGCCCAGGTCGGCCAGGCCGCAGGCGGTGTAGTCGACCTGATGCAACTCCACGAACTTGTCGATGAAGCTTTTGCACAGGGCCTCGGTCTTGGCCGCATCCAGGCCCAGTTCGGCCGGCAGGTCGGAGCGCAGGATGATGCCGTTGACCCGTTCCATCACGTAGAACTCGGCGCCGATCACCGACTCATCGGTGCAATGCACGTAGGCTTTGGGGCAATACGGGAAGCCGTCCTTGAGCTGATTGAGAATGCGGTATTCGCGGCCCATGTCGTGGGCTGACTTGGCCTTGTGGCCAAAAGGCGGGCGGCGCAGCACGAATTCCTGGCCCGGGTATTCCAGCAGGTAGGTCAGGTTCGACGCACCGCCGGGGAACTGGCTGATTTTGGGCGTGCCGCTCAGGCCCGGGATATGGGCCTTGAGGTAGGGATCGATCAGGCTGGCATCAAGTTCTTCGCCTGGGCGAATCTGGGTCGATTGGTCGTTAAGCGCCATGCTTATCCCTTCTGCTTATTCTAAAGGCCTCGGACTATTTCCTAATCTAATGCGCGCAGCCGCCCAGCGACAAGGTCGGGGCGGCTTAATAGGTTAGCGTGTTGGATGATGATCAGCGTGCCTGATCGGTCATTTAGTGGGCGGGGGCAGGGCGACCGGCGTGAGCACCGGGCGGCCGGCGAAGTATTCCACCAGGTTGTCGGCGACGCGCTGCACGGTGTCATGGGCGGCTTCCGGTGACAGGCCGGCGACGTGGGAGGTGAGCACGGTATTGCTCAGCTTCTTGAGCGCGTCGGGCACCTTGGGCTCATCGTCGAACACGTCCAGTGCGGCGCCGCCGATCCGGCGCTGCTCCAGTGCCGTCACCAGGTCGGCGGTGACCACCACGCTGCCACGGCCGATGTTCACCAAGTAGCCGTTGGGCCCCAGTGCGTCAAGGGCGTGGCGATCGATCAGGTGGCGAGTACTGGCCCCGCCGGGCGTGGCCAGGATCAGGAAGTCCGAAGTACGCGCCAGTTCCACGGCGGTTGCGCAATAGGTGTAGTCCACGTCATCGCGAGGCTGGCGGTTGTGATAACTCACCTCCATGCCGAACCCGAGGGACGCACGCTTGGCGATCTCCATGCCCACCGCACCCAGCCCGAGGATGCCCAATTGCTTGCCACCCAGAGACGGGCGCATCACCTTGGGCCATTCGCTGCGGCGCACGGCGGCGTCTGTCTGGGGGATGCCGCGAACCAGCGACAGCAGCAGCGCCATGGCGTGGTCGGCCACCGACGGCGCGTTCACCCCGGCGCCGTTGGTCACGACAATCCCACGGTTGCTCGCCGCTTGCAGGTCCACGTGCTCATAGCCAGCGCCGATCACGCAGATGATCTCCAGCAGCGGCAAGGCGGCGATTTCTTCGGCATACAAGCCCAGCGGGCCACGGGTCAGCACCGCCTTGATCTGCCCACCATGGGCCTTGATCGCCTGGGCGCGTTCGGCAGGCGTCGGCGCCAGAATCACATGAAAGTCATTGCTCTCGATGATTTGCAGGTATTCGTTGATGGTTTCAACCAGGACCAGAACGGTGGTGGACATCGGAAGGCTCTTCCTGAAGGGTTTGAGAGGGGCAGTATGCGTGATTTGTAAGACGGAGCGTTTTGTTGGGATAGAAAATTTTCTTCTTTCGTAAGGCCTGTCTGAATTTCAAAACCGTCCGTCCAGGGTGGGTGTACTGAGCCAGACTTTGTCGACTTTCCCACCTGCAGAGACGACATGGATGCTTGTTCCTGCCACACCCGAAGAGATCGAATGGACGCCATACGGTTACAAACACTGCCCCTCAACGCTTGTCCCCTGGAGAACGGTCATCGCCAGTACAGTGGTGGGCCCGGCCAAATACCGGCCCGGCATCGCTATTGAAAAGCTGGAACGAGAGGCCTATAAAAATGGAGTGCCCACCACCAACGGAAAACCCTGGAAAGTGATGGAATGCCAGCATTGCATCGGAGCCAGTCATGGGAAACTCAGCCGCTGGGTGCGAGTAGAACTCAGTGCTGGCGCTATACATGGCCACCCGATTTCTGAACAGGAATTCATGAGGTTAACAAATTGATCGCGTTCAACTTTAGCGGTGGCACAGTCACCCATGACGATCTGTCACTGTTGCAGGACATTGCGGTGGCAAAACAAACCGACTTGCTGAAAGAAGATATGCTCCAGGTGGAGTTTGCCGGTGGACTACTACTGGATGTGGGTTGGTACCCTGAGTTTGATGCTTCGGGTGGTTTCCGGATAAATGTCATCAAGAATTTCGACTGGGATCGTCCGGTCGTGGCATTGACGGCATACGAAACCACAGAGCTTGTAGAACAACTGAACGTTGCGCAGGACGCCATCAATGGCGAACTGCGCAAGACCTCGGCTTTTTAGTAGGCGGTAGCCACGGCCTAACGCCAGACATCCACCGCTTTGACCCGCTTCACAAATGTCCCTGCCAGCGTCGCATTGTGATGCTCGATGATCGCCCTGGCGGACAGCGCCGGGGTGTCCATGCAGGTATGGCCATCCTCCGGCAACACCACCGAAAACCCCAGCTCAACCGCCACCCGGCAAGTGGTGTCGACACAGAACTGCGTTTTCATCCCGACGATCACCAACTCATCGACGTTTGCTGCCGCCAGGCGCTCGGCCAGGTCAGTGCCTGAAAAGCAGCTGGGGCGGGTTTTGCTGAACAGACAGTCGCGGGCTTCGTCTACCTCAAGGCCCGGCCACAGTTGCCAGAGCGGGCTGCCCGCTTCGATGGGGGAGCCGGCCGGGCCGGTGTGGCGAGCGACGAAGATCGGTGCGTGGGCGGCGCGGGCGCGTTGAATCAGCAGGTTGATGGTGTCGAGCACGCGCTCCCGTTCGAAGGGTTTTTCCGGGCCGTCGTACAGGCCGACTTGCATGTCGATGATCAGCAGGGCGTTAGCCATGGGGGTGCTCCTTATGTGTGCCAGGTGACGGAGCAATAAAAAGGCCCCGTCCATTGCTGGCGGGGCCTTGGGGTGATTCCGGGGTGTGTCTAGTTCATGCACCCACGGTCACCGCACGACCCGCCAGAAGCGGTCGTGGTAGTGGTGCGGGTGAGGAACAGCTGGATAAGGTTCATGGCCTGATCATGCTGTGGCGGGTCAGTGGCTGTCAACGGAGGTGTCCGTTTTCTTCTCGGGCAGAAGCGTATTTCGGGCGGCGTTGAGGAATTCTTCTGACAAGCCACTGCCTCGAGTCGCACGGGCGAGCACCAACGCGCCGACCATCATTGCGTAATCCGCCAGCATGGCCTCACGGCGGTCATCCCGCAGTTGGTCGAAGACCTCCAGCGACTGCTCGACGCCGTTGATGAAACTGTGCTGCAAGGCGGTGTCGGCCGGTTCATGGCACATGTCCGGGGTAAAGGCCGAGATCGGGCAGCCGTCGCCGGGGTTGTCGCGGTGGTGGGTCGAGAAGTACGGGCGCAGGATCGCTTCCCGGGCGGCCTGGGCGTCAGCGCTGGCGCTGATCTTGTCCTGCCAGCCGAGGTTGGATTGTTCAAATGCCTTTTGGCACGCCTCGGTGGCCAGGGCTTCCTTGGAGGCAAAGTGCCCGTAGAAACCGCCGTGGGTCAGGCCGGCGGCGGCCATCACGTCCGACAGGCTGATGCCATGCAGCCCGCGCTCACGGAACAGACGTGTGGCGGCCTCGACGATGATTTCGCGGTTGAGTTCGGCTTGTTTGCGGGAGACGCGAGGCATGGCGGGGTTCTCGGGAGAAAGGCGGGCACTGCGCTAAAAAGTACAGGAATGCCCGGCAATCTAAAATAGATTTGTTGGGGAATGTATTCCCGCAGCGGCGCTGGAGCCAGCGTAAAACGGCGCTTATAGCCACTATCGAGCGTCTGCACCGCACAACCGTTCCTCAGCTAAGTCTTTGCTTATTCAGGAGAATCCCGGACAATCGCGCCCCTATTATGGTCGGGGCGCTGCCTGTCAGGTTTTTCTGACTCGTCCCGGCTATGGAAATGCGGAGATCCGACCGGATGAATGATCAGGCCAATAGCGTCGACCAACGTTATGAGACGACACCTGCAACTCTCACAAGCTGGAGCCGCCAGGACACCACCTGGATGCTCGGCCTGTTCGGCACCGCCATTGGCGCCGGCACCTTGTTCTTGCCCATCAACGCCGGTCTGGGGGGCTTCTGGCCGCTGCTGATCCTTGCGTTGCTGGCGTTCCCGATGACGTTCTTTGCCCACCGTGGCCTGACCCGTTTCGTCCTGTCCGGCCGTGAAGGCTCCGACATTACCGACGTGGTCGAAGAACACTTCGGCATCAAGGCTGGCGCGCTGATCACCTTGCTGTACTTCTTTGCGATCTTCCCGATCCTGTTGATCTACAGCGTCGCACTGACCAATACCGTCAGCAGCTTCATGGAGCACCAGCTGCACATCATGCCGCCGCCCCGGGCGATCCTGGCGTTTGTGCTGATCCTCGGCCTGTTGGCCGTGGTGCGTTGCGGCGAGCAGGTGATCGTCAAGGCCATGAGCCTGATGGTGTACCCGTTTATCGTGGCCTTGCTGTTCCTGGCCGTTTACCTGATCCCTCACTGGACCGGCGGCATCCTCAGCACTGCGAGTGAAGTGCCGGCCCCCTCGGCGCTGCTCAACACCCTGTGGCTGGCCATCCCGGTGATGGTGTTCTCTTTCAACCATTCGCCGATCATCTCGGCGTTCGCGGTGGACCAGAAGCGCCAGTACGGTGCCCACGCCGATGAGCGCAGCTCGCAGATCCTGTCCCGCGCCCACCTGTTGATGGTGGTGATGGTGCTGTTCTTCGTGTTCAGCTGCGTGCTGACCCTGTCGCCGGCGCAGTTGGCCGAGGCGAAAGCGCAGAACCTGTCGATCCTGTCCTACCTGGCCAACCACTTCGACAACCCGACCATCGCCTTCGCCGCGCCTCTGATCGCGTTCGTGGCGATTGCCAAGTCGTTCCTGGGCCACTACATCGGCGCCAGCGAAGGCCTCAAGGGCCTGGTGGTCAAGACGGGGCGTCGTCCGGCGCCCAAGACGCTGGACCGCATGACCGCAGCCTTCATGCTGGTGGTGTGCTGGATCGTCGCCACGCTTAACCCGAGCATTCTCGGCATGATCGAGACCCTGGGCGGTCCTGTCATCGCATCGATTCTGTTCCTGATGCCGATGTATGCCATCCGCAAGGTGCCGGCCATGGCCAAGTACCGTGGGCAGGCGTCCAATGTGTTTGTCACGGCGGTGGGCCTGGTGGCGATTACTGCGCTGATTTACTCGCTGCTGTCCTGATTCCAGGCGGCAACGACACAGGCCGATTCGCGCATACCGCGAATCGGCCTTTTTTGTGCGCGCAGTATGGGTGTAATCGATTCAAACTGTGGGAGCGGCGGTGCGGCGATTCGACTTGCTCGCGAAGGCGGCCTGTCAGGCGATTTAGCGTTATTGGATGTACACGGTCCTAATGTGGGAGCTGGCTTGCCTGCGATGACTTTGGGCTGGGCGCTATAAATTTTTGGTCGGAGTACATATCCGTTGCTGCGGTAACGGCGGCTTAGGGTTCCGCCCTTACGGCGGGTCACTTTCGAAAAGCGCGAAAGTAACCAAAGCGCTCTTGCCCCACCACTCGGTGTCTCGCCTAGGCTCGACATGCCCTCACTCCGGCTTGAA
>NZ_JACAOY010000006.1:478652-526147 GCF_013385985.1 Pseudomonas sp. B6002
TTGACGGGGCGCCTCAGATCAAGATCAAAAGCCAAAGCCAAAGCCAAAGCCAAAGCCAAAGCCAGAACTTCTGTAGATACCTGCGTTGCAATGAGGGCTAAGCTTGTCGGCTTACAGGTTCCTTTTTGGAGTTGTCCATGGCTCGGCCCCGCCCGCAACTGGTCACCGGCAAGCTGGAAAAGCTGCATCCTACGCAACTCACCGTCGGCCTGGCTGAAGTCGCCGCCAAGCGCGAAGCCTGGACCAGGCTCAAGCGCAAGGAGCGCGCCGCTGCGCTGGATAAACACTGGTTTCCCTGCGTACTGGGCCCCGACGAGCGCTATTACATTACCGACCACCATCATTTTGGCCTGGCCCTGCTGCTGGAGGAGGTCAAGAGTGTGTCATTGCTGATGCTCAAGGACTTGTCGTTCGTCGAGCGCAGCACGTTCTGGAATGTCATGGCGTTCAACCAATGGGTGCACCCTTACGATGCCCGGGGGCTGCGTCGCTCCTACGAGGCTATTCCCCGAAAGATTACCGACTTGCAGGATGATCCCTACCGCAGTCTGGCCGGCCTGTTGCGTACGGCGGGTGGTTACGCCAAGGATGCTACGCCGTTCAGCGAGTTTCTCTGGGCTGACTTTTTCCGCACCCGTATCGGTAGCGATGTGGTCAGCCAGCCGAGTGCCAAGGTGTTGGCCAAGGCTATGGTCCTGGCGCGCAGCCAGGAAGCACGTTATTTGCCGGGATGGGTAGGGCCGATTGAAAACTGAAACCAATGCTCCTGTTGTTGCATCACCCAACCGTATCCAGGACCTGCTTGCCGGGTTGTCCATTGCCGGGTTGTTGCTGCCCGAAGCGGTGGCGTATTCCAGGATCGCCGCATTGCCGCCCCAGGCCGGGGTGATTGCCCTGTTTGCGGGGCTGCTGTGTTACGGCCTGTTCGGTACCAGTCGCTTTGCAATTGTCTCGGCCACCTCGTCTTCGGCGGCAGTCTTGGCGGCGGCCACGGCCAGCCTGGCCGGTGGTGACCCGGCGTTGAGGCTGTCCCTGGCGTTCGGCCTGGTGCTGATTACTGCGGTGCTATTCCTGCTGGCGGGGCTGTTCAAGCTCGGAGGCGTGACGTCGTTTATCGCCAAGCCGGTGTTGCGCGGCTTTGCCTTCGGGTTGGCGCTGACCATCATCCTAAAGCAGCTGGCCAGCGTGGTTGGCGTGCACCTGACCGACAACAACCTGATCCGCTTCCTGCCGCAATTGCTCGAGCAGTTGCCCCGCTGGAACTGGCCGGCCGCGACGGTGGCCGGGGTGGCCTTGCTGGTGCTGTGGGTGTGCGCGCGGATTCCGCGCTTGCCGGGCGGGCTGTTGGTGGTGGTGCTGGGCATCGTTGCCGGGCAATACCTGGACCTGCAGGCCCACGGCGTTGCACTGATCGGTCTGATCGACCTGCGCCTGGCGTTGGGGCACTTCCCGGATTTGCCGTTCGCCGACTGGCTGCGGTTGGGCGAACTGGCGTTTGCCTTGGTGATGATCCTGTATGCGGAGTCCTACGGCTCCATCAGCTCGTTTGCGCTTAAACACGGCGATCGCGTGTCATCCAACCGCGACCTGCTGGCCTTGGGCGCGGCCAACCTGGTGTCCGGGTTGTTCCATGGCATGCCGGCCGGTGCCGGGTATTCGGCCACCTCGGCCAATGAAGCGGCGGGGGCCAACTCGCGCCTGTCGGGTATTGTCGCGGCCTTGGTGGTGCTGGCGATCGTGTTGACCGTGCTGCCGTATGTGGCGCTGACCCCGGAGCCGGTGTTGGCAGCTATCGTCGTGTATGCCTTGGCGCGGGGCTTGAGTTTGCAACCCCTGGGGCGTTATTTCCTGTGGCGGCGCGACCGTTTGCTGGTGGTCTGTGCTGTGGCGGCGGTGCTGGTGTTGGGCGTGCTGGATGGCTTGCTGCTGGCGGTGGCGATCAGCGTGGTATTGATGCTGCGCCAGATGTCGTCGGCGGACATCCAGGTGCTCGGGCGTCTGGGTAACAGCCATGACTTTGTCGATTGCCAGCACCACGCCGATGTGGTGGCAGTGCCCGGTGTATTGATCGTGCGGCCCAGCGAGGCGCTGTTCTTCGCCAATGCCGAGCGTATCCTCGGCGCCGCCTTGCGCTTGATGCGCCAGTCGCCGGTGGACGCCGTGGTGTTGAGCCTGGAAGAGTCGCCGGACCTGGATGGCACCAGCATCGAAGCCCTGGCGGCGTTCTTTGCCCAGGTGCGCGGGGAGGGCAAGCGCCTGGTGCTGGCGCGTGTGCGGCATCCGGCGATGGACGTGTTGCAGGCCTTGCCCGAAGCACAGGCACCGCAGGTTCAGCTCAGCGCCTTGAGTGTCGATGGCGCGGTGCAACTGGCCAAATCCCGGGCATAAAAAAACGCCGCGTATCGTGGAATACGCGGCGTCCTTTTACGTCAACACACCTTAGGCTTGAATCACCGGGATGTTGGCGCTTGCTGCGATTTTACGGAACTCGGCGATCTGGTCGAAGTTCAGGTAGCGGTAGACGTCACTGGCCATGGTGTCCAGTTTCGCTGCGTAGCCCATGTACTCTTCGACAGTCGGCAGGCGACCCAGGGTGGAGGCAACCGCCGCCAGCTCAGCCGAGGCCAGGTAGACGTTCGCGCCGTCACCCAGGCGGTTCGGGAAGTTACGGGTGGAAGTCGACACAACGGTCGAGTTCGGCTCTACACGTGCCTGGTTACCCATGCACAGCGAGCAGCCCGGCATTTCCATGCGCGCGCCAGCCTTGCCGTAGATGCCGTAGTAGCCTTCTTCGGTCAGTTGGTGAGCGTCCATCTTGGTCGGCGGCGACAGCCACAGACGGGTTGGCAGCTGACCCTTGACCTGTTCCAGCAGCTTACCGGCAGCGCGGAAGTGACCGATGTTGGTCATGCACGAACCGATGAACACTTCGTCGATCTTCTCGCCGGCAACGCTCGACAGCAGACGGGCATCGTCCGGGTCGTTCGGTGCGCAGAGGATCGGCTCGTTGATGTCGTTCAGGTCGATCTCGATGATTTCGGCGTATTCGGCGTCGGCATCGGCTTCCATCAGCTCAGGGTTCTTGACCCAGGCTTCCATCGCTTGGGCGCGACGTTCCAGGGTACGTGCATCGCCGTAGCCTTCACCGATCATCCAGCGCAGCAGGGTGATGTTGGAGTTCAGGTACTCGGTGATGGACTCTTTGGACAGCTTGATGGTGCAACCGGCAGCCGAACGTTCAGCCGAGGCGTCGGACAGCTCGAACGCTTGTTCCAGCGTCAGGTCGTTCAGGCCTTCGATCTCCAGGATGCGGCCGGAGAAGGCGTTTTTCTTGCCTTTCTTCTCTACGGTCAGCAGACCCGACTGGATCGCGTAGTAAGGAATGGCATGAACCAGGTCACGCAGGGTGATGCCAGGTTTCATCTTGCCTTTGAAGCGCACCAGGATCGATTCCGGCATGTCCAGTGGCATGACGCCAGTGGCTGCGGCGAACGCGACCAGGCCAGAACCGGCCGGGAACGAGATGCCCATCGGGAAACGGGTGTGGGAGTCACCACCGGTACCCACGGTGTCCGGCAGCAGCATGCGGTTCAGCCAGCTGTGGATGATGCCGTCGCCTGGACGCAGCGATACACCGCCACGGGTCATGATGAAGTCAGGCAGGGTGTGGTGGGTGGTCACGTCGATCGGCTTTGGATAGGCCGCGGTGTGGCAGAAGGACTGCATCACCAGGTCGGTCGAGAAGCCCAGGCACGCCAGGTCTTTCAGCTCGTCACGGGTCATGGGACCAGTGGTGTCCTGAGAGCCCACGGTGGTCATCTTCGGCTCGCAGTAGGTGCCAGGACGAACGCCTTTGCCTTCCGGCAGGCCGCACGCCTTGCCCACCATTTTCTGTGCCAGGGTGAAGCCTTTGCCGGTATCGACAGGCGCTTCAGGCAGCTTGAACAGGTCGGTCGGGCCCAGGCCCAGCTCTGCACGTGCCTTGTCGGTCAGGCCGCGACCGATGATCAGCGGGATACGGCCGCCAGCACGGACTTCGTCCAACAGCACCGGGGTCTTCATTTCGAAGGTGGTGATGACTTCGTCGGTGCCGTGTTTGCAGACTTTGCCAGCATGCGGGTACAGGTCGATCACGTCGCCCATGTTCATGTTGGTAACGTCGAATTCGATTGGCAGTGCGCCCGCATCTTCCATGGTGTTGTAGAAGATTGGAGCGATCTTGCTGCCGAAGCAGAAGCCGCCGGCGCGCTTGTTCGGCACGTACGGAACGTCGTCGCCGAAGAACCACAGCACGGAGTTGGTGGCCGACTTACGCGACGAACCGGTGCCGACCACGTCGCCCACGTAGGCGATCGGGAAGCCTTGGCCGCGCATTTCTTCGATCTGCTTCATCGGGCCGGTCTTGCCTTGCTCGTCCGGCACAATGCCTTCGCGAGCCATTTTCAGCATGGCCAGGGCGTGCAGCGGGATGTCTGGGCGGGACCAGGCGTCAGGCGCAGGGGACAGGTCGTCGGTGTTGGTTTCGCCGGTGACCTTGAAGACGCGCAGGCTGATCTTGTCGGCCAGGGTAGGGCGGTTGCGGAACCACTCGCCGTCAGCCCAGGACTGGATCACGGCTTTGGCGTGTTCGTTGCCGTTACGGGCTTTTTCAGCCACGTCGTGGAACGCATCGAACATCAGCAGGGTGTGCTTGAGTTGGGCGGCGGCGACAGGAGCCAGGGTGGCGTCGTCCAGCAGCTCGACCAGGGTCACGATGTTGTAGCCGCCTTGCATGGTGCCAAGCAGTTCAACGGCGCGCTGTTTGCTGATCAGGGGGGAAGTGGCTTCGCCCTTGGCCAGGGCAGACAGGAAACCGGCCTTGACGTAGGCAGCTTCGTCAACACCTGGTGGAATGCGGTTGGTGATCAGGTCAACGAGGAATTCTTCTTCGCCAGCCGGAGGATTTTTCAGCAGCTCGACCAGGCCTGCGGTTTGTTCGGCGTTAAGCGGCTGGGGAACGATACCCAGTGCTGCACGCTCTTCGATATGTTTGCGGTAGGCTTCAAGCACAGTTATTACCCTCATCAGTGGTCCCACGGGACGCTCATCCAGAAATGAACGGCACGCATGCGCTCGGGGGCTTTTTGGGCCGCAAAGCCAGCGCTGCCGGCATTCCTCACAGAAGCTGCTTTCAAAGTTTTACGCCTGCAGAGCGGAGCTGATGAGGGTTGGCGCTGGCTATTTACCGCGTAAATAACCGTCGCCAACACCGCTCTGAAGGAACGACTGTGCTCGTGACGCTTTGAAAACAGCTTCCAATGGACTATTGGCGCCTTACAAGGCCGGATGATTCTACGGCAAAAAATTTCTAAAGGTAAGTTGCCTAACCAAGTTTGCGGGGTGATAGCCGTTAGACAAAGGGCTAACATGGCGCATTGTTTCGCTGATCGGCGTGTTGTTGCCCATGTCCAACCAAACCATCAAGACCCCCTGCGTCGGCCTGTGCTCCACGGTTTACGGCGATCTGGTGTGCCGTGGCTGCAAGCGCTTCCACCATGAGGTGATCCAGTGGAATGGCTATAACGAGGAAGAAAAACGGGCGGTCTGGCTGCGCCTGGAGCAACTGCTGGTGCAGGTGATGGCTGGCAAGCTGGAGGTGTTCGACCCCAAGGCCCTGCGCGGGCAACTGGAGCAGCGCAAGATCCGCTTCGTGCCGCACCAGTCCGAGTACTGCTGGGCCTACCAGTTGATCGCTCGCGGGGCTCGGGTAATCAATAATCTGGAGGCCTATGGCATGGTGCTGTTGCCCGAGTTTCGCGATTGGCCTTTGCCGGATTTGCGCGATGCCATTGATCGGGAGTTTTTTATCCTCTCGGAGGCGCATTACCAGCGCTACATCGCCCCCGGGTTTCTCAAGGATGCACTCAGCTCTTTGTAGGAGTCCGGCTTGCCGGCGATGGGGCCTGTTTGTTTTGCGCAAAGACAAAGGGCCCCATCGCCGGCAAGCCGGCTCCTACAGAGGACGCGTTATTGCTGAGACGCCAGTTCTTCCAGATGATCCATCAACGCCTGCGGCTTGAGCACCAGCACATCGCTTTCCAGCGCATCCAGCACGACCTCTGCGGTGTTGCCGATCAATGCCCCGGAAATACCCGTGCGACCCACGGTGCCGATGATAGTGACCGCCGCCTGCAGCTTGTGGGCGAGATGCGGTATCAACACATCCGCCGGCCCTTCCTCGATATGCAGATGTTTGTCATCCACATCGAACTCCGCCTGAAACGCCCTGCATTGCTCGCGATAGCGCGCCTCGATGGTCTCCTTGAGCTGAAACGTCGGGTCCGCCGCCGACAGCATCGGCGACGGATGGGCACTGATCACATGCAGCTGCGCCTTGGCCAAGTGGGCAATATCAAAGCCATGGTCGATGATCGAATTGTGCAATGAACGGTGCTCACCGTCGGTATTCCCCACATCAATCGCCGCCAGGATCACGCCGCCCGCCCAGGGTGTGGCGGTCTTGACCAGCAACACCGCAGTCGGGCAATAACGCAGCAACTTCCAATCCGCAGGGGTCAGCAGGGCCTTTTTCAGCGGGCTGTCGGCAAAGTGCTGCTTGATCACCAGCCCGCAGCCCTCGGCTTGCTGCACATCGATAATGGTCTCATGCAGGCTGTCGTTCCAGGCCTGTTCGGTGGTCACGCTGTAGCCGTCTTCCAGCAAGCCGGCCTTGAGCAGGCTCAGCAGCGCCGAGTGCTCGTGTTTCTTGTCGCACACCAGCAAATGCAAGTGCGCGCCGGTCACCCCGGCGATCAGCTTGGCACGCTTGAGGGCCAGGCTTTCCGAATGCTCGGGCTCGATGACCACCAGGATGCTGCGGATGGCTTGCATGATCGGGGACTCCAGAAGAGGGTGGGCGTGCAACAACTATAGTTGCTGCCACGCTGCCGTCATGTTGATGCACATCAAGGGCGGTGGCTGGTGGTCTGCGGCGTGGTCGGTATAATCGCCGCCCTTTTGTGATCCTTTTGCCCGTGAGCCCGATGAACCTGCCCGAAATCCACGAATTCCTCGGCTGCCGCACCCCCGACGCCTGGGTCCAGGCCGCACTGGCCGATCAGGAAACCCTGCTGATCGACCACAAGAACTGCGAATTCAAAGCCGCCAGCACCGCCCTGAGCCTGATCGCCAAGTACTACAGCCATGTCGACCTGATCAACATGATGTCGCGCCTGGCCCGGGAAGAACTGGTGCACCACGAACAGGTCATGCGTCTGATGAAGAAGCGCAAAATTGAGCTGCGCCAACTGAATGCCGGGCGTTATGCCTCGGGTTTGCGCAAAGTGGTGCGCACCCATGAACCGGTCAAGCTGGTGGACACGCTGGTGGTGGGCGCGTTTATCGAAGCGCGCAGTTGCGAGCGTTTCGAAGCACTGGTGCCGCATTTGGACGAAGAACTCGGCAAGTTCTACTTCGGCTTGCTGAAAAGCGAAGCCCGGCACTTCCAGGGCTACCTGAAGTTGGCCTACCAGTACGGTGACGCCAAGGATGTCGCCCAAGTGATTGAGCGGGTGAGGGTGGCCGAGCAGGAACTGATCGAATCACCCGACGTCGAGTTCCGTTTTCACAGTGGCGTGCCAGCCTGACGCAACCGCCACGCCGATCAGCGCGGTGATCCCGGTCAGCAGCAGGATCACCGTCTGCGTGCCCAGGGGCGCCGCCAACACGGCAATCAGCAAACCGGCCAATGGCTGGGCCAGGTTGTTGAACAGGGTGATCACGCCCACCGTCTTGCCGAAGTCCTGCACCGGGATCACCCGCTGCCGCGTACTGCGCATGTACACGTTGAACATCTTGTCGAAGCCGGTCACCAGCAGGAACCCCAGGGCGTAGGCCCACAGGTTGGGGCTGATCGCCATGATCAGCGCCCCCACGGCAATCATCGAATACGACAGGCCGCCCAGCACCTTCAGGGTCAGTGTCGCGCGCGCCAGGTAAAACAGGATGACGATGGTCACCCCGGCACCGGCCGCCTGCAGCACGGCATAGCCGTCCTTGCCCGCACCAAACTGGCCGGTGACCATCGCCGCCGAAGTCGCCAGGGTCACGCCGATGATCAAGTTCACGCCCACGGCCAGGGTGATTACGCGCTTCAACTCCGCCAGGTTGCGGATATGCCCCAGCGCCGTGCGCAATGGCTGCAGCCAGATATCCCGATGCTGGGCAAAAACGTGCAGGTTCACCGTGCTGTGGCGTTGCCACACGCGCATCGCCACATCGGCCATCACAAACAGCCCGGCCACTCCCAGCACCACCAGGTGCCACGCCCACACCTCCAGCATCAGCGCCGCCACCAGCGGGCCCAGCACCAGCCCGCTCTGGTCGGCGATTTGTGAATAGGACAGGGTCTTGGCATAGCTGTACTGCGCGAAGACATGGGGCATGAGCACTTCACGGGCCATGATGCCCTGGGTGGTCAACACCCCGCACAGCGCCGAGAGCAGCACGATCCAGTGGATACCGTCGAATACCCCGTACAGCGCCACTGCCGCCACACAGGCCAGTGCCCGGTACACCTGGCTGATATGCAGGATGCGCGCGGGCGGGTACTTGTCGCACAATGCCCCGCACACCGGAAAAGCCAGGTAGCGCGGCAGCGACTCGACAAAAAACGCAAGGCCGGCCCAGGAAACGCTGCCGGTGCTCTGGAACACGATCAACGGCACGATAAACAGCAGGATCTGGTCTGCCAGCCGCGACAAAAACAGCGAAACGAAGAACGCCAGGTAATCCTTGCGCATACAACTCCCTGTGAATGGCGTTAAAGAGTGCGGGGTATTTGTTAAAAACTCTTAAAAGCATGAAGCTTCGTCGGCGCGTAATGGCCAACCGCTTCTGTGCACCGGCTTGCCACCTATAATGCGCACACTTCAATTCGCGCATCCACACTGAGAATTTATGGAAAACCTGGGTCTGGGCAAGGTCCTGCTCGTCGAGGACGATGAAAAGCTGGCGGGGCTGATCGCGCACTTTCTGTCGCAACACGGTTTTGAGGTGCGGGTGGTGCACCGGGGTGATGAAGCCTTGGCGGCGTTTCTCGATTTCAAGCCAAAAATCGTCGTGCTCGACTTGATGTTGCCGGGCCAGAGCGGCCTGCACGTGTGCCGTGAAATCCGCAACGTGTCCGACACGCCCATCGTGATCCTCACCGCCAAGGAAGATGACCTGGACCATATCCTGGGCCTGGAGTCTGGTGCCGACGACTACGTGATCAAACCCATCAAGCCGCCCGTGCTGCTTGCCCGTTTGCGTGCCTTGCAACGTCGCCAAGTGCCCGAGCCCACGGTGCGCGGCTCCCTGGAGTTCGGCCGCTTGTCGATCGACCGCAGCTGCCGGGTGGTCAGCCTGGGCGACGAGAAGGTCGACCTCACCACTATGGAGTTCGAGCTGCTGTGGTTGCTGGCCAGCCACTCCGGCACCATTCTCTCGCGCGATGACATCCTCAACCGCATGCGTGGCATCGCCTTCGACGGCCTTAACCGCAGCGTTGACGTGTACATCAGCAAGCTGCGCGGCAAGCTCAACGACAACCCCCGGGAACCGGTGTGCATCAAGACCATCTGGGGCAAGGGCTACCTGTTCAATCCCTTTGCGTGGGAGGTCTAGATGCTACGGCTGTTTTTGCGCCTGTATGTGATCCTGGCGCTGGGGTTGGCCGGGGCGATCTGGCTGGTCAACTACACCTTCGACGAACTGCTGCCCGAAGCCAACGAAGTCTATAACCGCGAAGCGCTGCGCGGCCCGGCCTATGGCGTGGTGGAACAACTGCGACCGCTGCAGGGCGCGGCCCGCGAGGCGCGTCTGGCCGAGTTGCAACCGCATTATGGGCTGCACCTGAAACTGGTCGAACGGGATGCCCTGGCGCTCAATGACCGTGAGCAAAAGCTGCTCGCCGACGGCCAGTTGGTGGTGCGCGGGGACTTCATGGAGTTCATCACGAATATCGACGGTGGCCCGCAACTGCTGGACATCAAGCTGCCGGAAGAGCCCAAGTGGCTGTACCTGTGGGCCTACGGTTTCCTGGGCGTGAGCCTGGCGATCGTGTTGTATTTCTGGGTACGCCCCCATTGGCGCGACCTGGAGCATATCCGCCTGGCCGCGCAACGGTTCGGCGACAACGACCTGGGTTCACGCATCCTGCTGCCGCGCCGCTCCACCGTGCGCGAACTGGCCGGGCACTTCAACCAGATGGCCGAGCGTATCGAAAGCCTGATCGCCAACCAGCGCGAACTGACCAATGCCGTCTCCCATGAGCTGCGCACACCGATTGCGCGGTTGTCGTTCGAGCTGGACCAACTCAAGCAACAGGCTGATCCGCGCCAGAGCCGCGAGCTGATTTCCGACATGTATGCCGACCTCGGCGAGCTGGAGGAAATGGTCTCGGAACTGCTGACCTACGCCAGTCTGGAGCGCGGTGCCACCCAGGTCACCCGGGAAAGCATCGAGGCCCACAGTTGGCTCGACAGCGTGATCGGCAGCGTGGCGCTGGAGGCCGAGGCGGCCGGTGTGCAGTTGTCGTTGCGCACCTGCGAGGTGGATTTCATCCAGATCGAACCGCGCTTCATGGCGCGTGCGGTGATCAACCTGCTGCGCAATGCCATCCGCTATGCCGAGCGACGCGTGGAGGTGTCGCTGGTCAAGTTCGGCAGCGGCTACGAAGTGCGGGTCAACGACGATGGCCCGGGCGTACCGCTGGACGGCCGGGCCAAGATCTTCGAACCCTTCATGCGCCTGGACGCCAGCCGCGACCGCCGCACCGGCGGCTTCGGCCTGGGCCTGGCGCTGGTGCAGCGCGTCAGCCAGTGGCACGGCGGGCAGGTGGAAGTGCTGGATTCGGAATGGGGCGGGGCATCGTTCCGCATGACCTGGGCGTACGCCGAATAACCTCCACCTCGTGAACGCCACCCCCTTGTAGAAGCCGGCTTGCCGGCGATAACGCCGGTTCAGCCAGCTCATTCGTCACTGATGCCCCGCCATCGCCGGCAAGCCGGCTCCTACAGGGAAAGGTGGGGGCTCGGAAGCGGCTGCGATCAAATGTGGGAGCTGGCTTGCCTGCGATAGCGGTGGTTCAGACAGCATCATTCGTCACTGATACACCGCCATCGCCGGCAAGCCAGCTCACAGCTGTCAGGTCAGAAGGTGTACTCGACCATTCCCATCACCGACGTCTGCAACCGTCGCTCCACAATCGGGCTCTTGCCCGCTTCATCTGCCAGGTACTGCACGTCCAGCAAGGTCGAGAACTGGGTGTGTTCGCTGATCGGCACGCTCCAGGTCAGGTTCATGCCATTGCTGATGTTGCCCGCGCCAGCCTTGTATTCCTTGAAGCGGCTTTGCGCCGCCTGGCCGGTGGTCACGCCGTACCAGGTCTGCAAGTACTCGCGGTCGCCGAAGTGGCTGCTCAGGCCGGCATCGACTGAACCATAGCGGCCTTCATACAGGTTGGTACCCAGGCTCAACTCCAGGTGGGTATAGGCCTTGCCGGTGTCCTTGCGATCGTTTTCCTTGAGCGCATGTTCCAGCGTCGCCCCCACGATCACGCCGCCCAGGTTGTAGCTGGCGCTCACACCCAACTGCGGGCGTGACTTGATCTCGCCCATGCCTTTGAGGCGCTTGGAGCCTGCGTGCAGGCTGTCATTTTTATCCTTGCGCGAGCCGCTGGCGCCGACATAGGCGCTGAAGCTCAAGGCATTACCTTCATAGCCCCAGCCCAGGCCCTTATCGGTGTCGAGGAAGATGCCCCAGGGGCTGACGACTTTGCCGCCCAGCAGCGGCGCGGTCATGCGTTCGTCGCTGCCGCTGTAGCGCGGCGCATTGGCCACGCCAGCCTTGAGGCTGTATTCCCAGTCGTCGGCAAATGCCGTATTGGCCCCCGCGAGCAGGCACAGCGAGGTCAGCGACAGGCAAAGGTTTCTTGAGCGCATCAGGGTGGTCTTCCGTATTAGAAAATCAGAGAGTTGTTGGGGGAATGCGTGCGTTTGAAGGAGTAGCCCGAAGCGCTCAAACCGTTGACCTGACGGCTCACGGTGTCGCCCAGGCCATAGCCGTTGCCGGCCAGTACCGCGTGGGCGTTGTCGACGGGGAGCAGGATGTAGTCGGTCAGTGGCTCGTCATGCAGTTGGCCGCGAATCACCAGGAAACCTTCTTCCAGGCGCACGCTGATCCCGCTCAAGGGCGCGTCGGGCTCATGGGTATTGAGCACTTGATAGGTGCCGATGGTGTCGGCCCAGGCCAGGGGCAGGGGCGGCGGATTGATGCGTTCGCCAATGGCAATGCGCTGCCCGTGGCTGCGGGCGGTCAGCATCTGGCGGCCCTGTACCGTCACCACATCCAGCTGCACGCGGCCCAGTTCGCCGAGGTCTTTGAGCCAGAAGCCGAGGATTTTCTTCTGCGCCCGCAGCCAGCCGTGATCGTCACGCAGCAATTCGAAATCGAACCCGGCCAACTCGCCGCTTAACCGGTCAGGCTCATCCTTGATCCGGAACACGCCCCACGCCGTCGCGTAAAAACCGGCCAGGCGCTTGCGGTCGACGGCCGCCGGCACATGGCGCAGCTTGAGACCGTGGGTGGGGGGCTGGCAGTCGTCGGCGCACACCGGGTCGCCGGTCTGCGCCTGGAGCATCATGCGCAGGGCGTCGGTGGACAACGACACCACCATGTCCTCGGCGTTACTGTCGTTGGCCATGATGATCACGGCCAGTTGCTGGTCGGGCAGCAGGGTCAGTTGCGCGGCAAAATCATCGCCACCGCCGCTGTGCTGATAGGTGCGCACGCCTGGGCCAATCGGCTCGTCGCCACAGGGCGCAAGAAACCAAGCCAGGCCCACTTGGCAATCGAAGTCCAGGGCGTTGCCGGTGTTTTGCTGGGTGAACATCTCGTCGATCGAAGCGCGGGTCAGCACGGCGCTGCCTTTGTAGACGCCTTGGGCGAACAACATCTGCACGTAATGCGCGAGGTCTTTGGGGCTCGTCCACAAACCGCCCGCCGCGAGGTCGCGCACCTGGGCGTCGGTACTCGCGACGCCATCTTCGTAACCCAGGGCGCGATAGCCGAGTTCGGCGCGGGTGCCGACAAAACTCGACTGCTTCATCTGCAGCGGCTTGAGCAGGCTGTTTTGCAATTGGGCCTCGAAGCTTTTGCCGCTGCTGCGCTCGATGGCCGCGCCGACCAACGAGTAACCGAGGTTGGAATAGGCCACCTGGGAGCCGGGCGGGCTGCTCAGCCACACACCCGACACGCGCGCCGGCATCTGCCCCATGGCAAAGCTGCTGCGCAGGTCGCGCAGGTGTTCGCTGGGCAAGCCGGATTGATGGCTGAGCAAACGGCGCAAGGTGATATCGCGGTCAGCGGCGGCCTGGTCGGTATGAAAGCGCGAACGCACGTAGAACTCGCGCAGGGTCTGCCGGATCGGCGCATCCAGCGCCAGGCGTTGCTGCTCCACCAGTTGCAGGGCCGCCGTGGCGGTCAGCAGCTTGGAAATACCCCCGGCACGAAACGCCGTATTGGGCGTAACCGGCACGCCTTGGGCTTTGTCGGCCAGCCCAAACCCTCGGGCCCAGATCAGTTCCTGGCCATTGACCAGGGCAACGGACAGCCCGGGCACATTCTCCCGGGCCATGTCCCGGGGAATGCGCGCCTGCAGGTAGCGAATGATCGCGCCGTAGTCACCCTTGGGAATCGGCGGCGGGGCAGGCGGTTGCCCATGGCACCCGATACTGCCCAGCAGGCAACCCAGCAGTGGAATACCGCGCAATGTGCGAAACATGAAGAGCACCCGGATGGTGGTTTGGATGCTCGAATGCTAGGGCCGCGCTTGCCCACAATCTTTGAGAGCTTTGTCGGGAAACTGTCAAAGACTGTTAACGGGCCAGTCCCAATCGCTCATGCCATTGGGCGATGGACTCTTCGGGGTATTCGTCGAACTGCAGGTCGCCCTTGCGCACGCTCACTTCAACCCAGGGTGCCTTGGAGCCCAGCATCAGGTGCGTGTGCTCCGGCGGCACCGGCAACGGCGTGTCGATGGCCGAGGCAAACGGGTGGATCAGCTCCGGCCACTCGGGGCTGAACACCCACAAGGCGCTGGCGCACTGCGAGCAGAAGTGTCGTTCGGCCGTGCTCGCATGGGCGCGGCTGGCGCCGCCCGGCTTGAGCCTGGCGTGGTACATCGAAATGTATTTGCGCCCGCGTACTTTCAGGCTTGAGGCATCGCCGCCCAGGTTGATCGCGTAACCGCCACCGCCCCCGGTCTTGCGACAGATCGAGCAATAGCAGCGCTGGTAAGGGTAGGGGTGGGCGCTGGTGAGGCTGAACGTCACGGCGCCGCAGTGGCAGGATCCTTCTAAATGCATGGTTGTCTCCTTTGGCAAGGTGACTGTTGAGCTTAGGCGCTCTCGGGCATCAAGGTGGCGATCAGTGCGCGGATCGTCCCCGGCAAGGCTTCCAGCTCGCGCACCAGGATGCTGCGCTCGCGAATCGCCCAGGGCTCGTCCAGCTTGACCGCGACCAGTTGCATGGTCCGGCTGTGCCGCACGGCAGCGGACTCCGGAATAATCCCGATCCCCACGCCCGCCTCGACCATCCGGCAGATCGCCTCGAAACTCGACACCTGGATACGCAGCGACAAATGCTTGCCGATACGCTCCACGTGTTCGCGCAAAAAGCTCAGCAGCGTGCTGCCTTCGTGCAAGCCAATGTGCTGGTAGGCGAGGGTCTGTTCCAGGGTGACCTTGGCGTGGCCGGCCAAGGGGTGGTCCACGGGTACCATCAGCACCAGTTCGTCGGTGCTGAAATGCAGCACCTGCAGGCCCGCCGCTTCCACGGGCCCGGCGATGATGCCCATGTCGCTGGTGCCGTCCAGCACGCCGCGCACGATATCCCGGGACAGGCGTTCCTGCAGGTCCACCGTCACCCCGGGGCGCTTGGACAAGAAACCCGCCAGCACTTCCGGCAGGAACTCGGTGACGGCCGTGGTGTTGGCGAAGATGCGGATGTGCCCGGCCGAATCCACGCCGTATTGGGTGAACTCGCTTTTGAGGTAATCCACCTGGCGCATGATCAACCGCGCATGGTGCAGCAGCCGCTCGCCGGCCGGGGTGATTTCCACGCCCCGGCTGTCACGGTAGAGCAGGCGCGTGTCCAACTGGCCTTCCAGCGCCTTGATCCGCGCACTCGCGGCGGCTGGTGAGAGGAACGCCCGCTTGGCGCCCTGGGTGAGGCTGGGGGATTCGGCGATATGAATAAACAGGCGCAGGTCGGCAAGATCGAAGTGCATGCAAAACTCCCAGGCATTCCAGAACTGTAGGAGCCGGCTTGCCGGCGATTGCGGCCACCCTGACACACCGCCATCGCCGGCAAGCCGGCTCCTACAGGGTAGATGGCGTTCAGCATAACCGAACGCTGCTTTATTGAAATGCAAATTCTCAGAACGGGCACGCGCTTGCATGATCCGGGGCAGACACCCACTGCCAGAGGATCTTCACCCGATGAGCGTCACAGACTGGATCGGCCGAAGCGAAACCGCCCACGACCATTTGAGCCATAACCTGCTCAAACGCATTGCCGCCACGTTCGGTGAACGCGTGCCTGAAGACGGCGCGCCCGTGCCCCCGCTGTGGCAGTGGTGTTTTTTCCAGGACCCGGTGCCAGAAGCGGCGCTGGGCAGCGACGGCCATCCGGCCCGAGGCGGCTTCCTGCCGCCGGCCGACAATCGCAACCGCATGTGGGCCGGTGGGCGCCTCGAATTCCTGCACCCCCTGCGTGCCGGTGAGGCAGCCACCCGCGTATCCACCATCACCCAGGTCGAAGAAAAAACCGGTCGCAGCGGTTCGCTGTTGTTCGTCACCGTGCGCCACGACTACTCCCAGCAAGGCCGCCTGGCCATCCGCGAAGAACAGGACATCGTCTACCGCGAGCCCACGCCACCCAAACAAGGCAATGGTGAGGCCCTGGCGGCCGGCGAATGGCGCGAAGGCGTCGAGCCCACCCCCACCTTGCTGTTTCGCTACAGCGCCGTGACCTTCAACGGTCACCGCATTCACTACGACTACCCCTATGTGACCGGCACCGAAGGCTACGCCGGGCTGGTGGTGCACGGGCCGCTGATCGCCACCTTGAACCTGCGCGCCTTCTGCCGTGCCCACCCCGACAAGACCCTGCGCCGTTTCGCCTATCGCGGTGTGCGCCCGTTGATCGTGCCGCAGGCCTTTGAAGTGGGCGGGCGCATCACTGAAAACGGCGTTGCCGAGCTGTGGGCGGGTAACGGCGATGGCTTGGCGCAGACCGCACACGTGCATTTCGAATAATCAGAGAACAACAGGCGGAGAGCCGTTAATGAACCCCCATGACAATGAAGAACTCAATGCCATCCGCGAAGGCGTGCGCGCCTTGTGCGCCGAATTCGATGCCGCCTACTGGCGCAAGATCGATGAAGAAAAGGGCTTCCCGGAAGCCTTCGTCAAGGCCCTGACCGACGCCGGCTGGCTGTCGGCGATGATCCCCGAAGCGTATGGCGGTTCGGGCCTGGGCCTGGCCGAAGCCTCGGTGATCCTTGAAGAAGTCAACCGTTGCGGCGGCAACTCCGGCACCGTGCATGGCCAGATGTACAACATGTTCACCCTGTTGCGGCATGGCAGCGAAGCGCAAAAAAGTTTCTACCTGCCCAAGCTGGCCAGCGGCGAATTGCGCCTGCAATCGATGGGCGTCACCGAACCCACCACCGGCACCGATACCACCAAGATCAAGACCACCGCGATCAAGCGTGGCGACAAGTACGTGATCAACGGCCAGAAGGTGTGGATCTCGCGCATCCAGCATTCCGACCTGATGATTCTGTTGGCGCGCACCACGCCGTTGGCCGAGGTGAAGAAAAAATCCGAAGGCATGTCGATCTTCCTCGTGGACCTGCGCGAGGCCATCGGCAACGGCCTCACCGTGCAGCCCATCGCCAACATGGTCAACCACGAAACCAACGAGCTGTTCTTCGACAACCTGGAGCTGCCCGCCGACAGCCTGATTGGCGAGGAAGGCAAGGGATTCAAGTACATCCTCGACGGCCTCAACGCCGAGCGCACGCTGATCGCCGCCGAATGCATCGGTGACGGCCGCTGGTTCATCGAAAAAGCCAGCGCCTATGCCCGCGACCGCGTGGTGTTCGGCCGGCCCATCGGGCAGAACCAGGGCGTGCAGTTCCCGATTGCCGAAGCCCATATCGAAATCGAAGCGGCCGACCTGATGCGCTGGCGTGCCTGCGAGGAATACGACAGCGGCCGCAATGCCGGGGCCAGCGCCAACATGGCCAAGTACCTGGCGGCCAAGGCGTCCTGGGAAGCGGCCAACGCCTGCCTGCAAACCCACGGCGGTTTCGGCTTTGCCTGCGAGTACGACGTGGAACGCAAATTCCGCGAGACCCGCCTGTACCAGGTGGCGCCGATCTCCACCAACCTGATCCTGTCCTACGTGGCCGAGCACTTGCTCGAACTGCCACGCAGTTTCTGAGGGACCGACCATGAGCCATACCCAAGCGCTGTGCCGGTTCCTCGCCGAACTCAATTTCGCGCAACTGCCTGAAAACGTGCTGGCGCGCACCGAAGACCTGTACCTGGACTGGCTGGCTTCGGCCCTGGCCAGTAAAGGTGCGCACCCGATCCCGTTGTTCGAACGTTATGCGCAGAAGATGGGCCCTGCCAGTGGCCCAGCCCAAGTGATCGTCAATGGCGGCAGCAGCAGTGCCTATTTCGCTGCGCTGGTCAACGCGGCTTCATCCCACTTGGTAGAGCAGGACGACCTGCACAACAGCTCGGTGCTGCACCCGGCCACCGTGGTGTTTCCGGCGGCGTTGGCCGCAGCACAAGACCTCGGCAAATCCGGCCGCGACCTGCTGCTGGCATCGGTGGCCGGTTATGAGGCGGGTATTCGCATCGGCGAATTCATGGGCCGCTCCCACTACCGCATCTTCCACACCACAGCCACCGTCGGCACGCTCGCCGCCGCTGTGGCGGTGGGCAAGCTGCTGGATTTCAACGAAGAACAATTCATCAACCTGCTCGGCAGCGCCGGCACCCAGGCGGCTGGGCTGTGGGAGTTCCTGCGTGATGCCGCCGACTCCAAGCAACTGCACACCGCCAAGGCAGCGGCGGATGGTCTGCTGGCCGCTTACCTGACGGCCGACGGGCTGACCGGTGCGCGCAACATTCTTGAAGGTGATCAAGGGTTGGCCGCAGGCATGTCCACGGATGCCGAACCCGCCAAGCTGTCCGCCGACCTCGGCAGCCGTTGGGCGCTGTTGGAAACCTCGTTCAAGTTCCACGCCTCGTGCCGCCACACCCATCCGGCCGCCGATGCCTTGCTGGACCTGATGCAGCGCGAAGGCCTGCACGCCGAGCAGATTGTTCGCGTGCAAACCCACGTGCACCAAGGCGCCATCGACGTGCTGGGCCGGGTGAAGGTGCCGGCCTCTGTGCATCAGGCCAAGTTCTCCATGGGCACCGTGCTCGGCCTGATCGCCGTGCATGGCAAGGCGGGCCTCACCGAGTTTCACGAACGGGCGTTGAACGACCCGGCTGTCGCTACCTTTCGCGACAAGGTCGGCATGACCCTCGACCCCGAAGTCGACGGCGCCTACCCCCAGCGCTGGCTCGGCCGCGTCACGGTCACCACCACGGATGGCCGCACGCTGCGTGGTGCCATCGACGAACCCAAGGGTGACCCGGGCAACACCCTGAGCCGTGCCGAGCTGGCAGACAAATTCCAGCGCCTCACCCACTTCAGCGCGGCCCGCACGCCGGCCCAGGCCAGCGCCCTGATCGAGAAGGTCTGGGACTTGCGCAACGCCGCGTCCATGGCCGATTGGCTTTGAGGGATCATCATGACTAACCAACGACCACTGGACGGCATCACCGTCGTCAGCCTGGAACATGCGATTGCCGCACCGTTCTGCACCCGCCAATTGGCGGACCTGGGGGCGCGGGTGATCAAGGTCGAGCGCCCGGGCGCCGGCGACTTTGCCCGGGGCTACGACGAGCGCGTGCGCGGCCTGGCCTCGCATTTCGTGTGGACCAACCGCTCCAAGGAAAGCCTGACCCTGGACCTCAAGCAGGACGAGGCGGGCGCTATTCTCGAGACCCTGCTGGGCGACGCCGACGTGCTGGTGCAGAACCTGGCGCCCGGCGCGGCGGCACGCATGGGCCTGTCGTTCGAGGCGCTGCATGAGCGTTTTCCGCGGCTGATTGTCTGCGACATTTCCGGTTATGGCGAAGGCGGGCCGTATGAAAAGAAGAAGGCCTATGACCTGCTGATCCAGAGCGAAGGCGGCTTTCTGTCGGTGACGGGCGGGCCGGGTGAAGAGCAGATGGCCAAGGCCGGCTGCTCCATCGCCGACATCTCGGCGGGCATGTACGCCTACAGCGGCATCCTCTCGGCCTTGCTGCTGCGCGGCAAAACCGGCAAGGGCAGCCGCATTGACGTGAGCATGCTGGAAAGCCTGGTGGAGTGGATGGGCTACCCGATGTACTACGCGTTCGACGGCGCGCCCCAGCCACCGCGTGCCGGCGCCGCGCATTCGACGATCTACCCCTATGGACCGTTTCCCACCGGCGACGGCGGCACGGTGATGCTCGGTTTGCAGAATGAACGCGAGTGGGCGGCGTTCTGCGACAAGGTGCTGCTCACGCCGGAGCTGGCGACGGATGAGCGTTTCTCGGCGAATTTCAAGCGCTCGGCCAACCGCGAGGTGCTGCGCCAGATCATCGTCGACCGCTTTGCGCAGCTGGATGCCGAGGCGGTGATCCAGCGCCTGGAGGATGCGCAGATCGCCAGTGCGCGGGTCAACGACATGCAGGGCGTATGGGAGCACCCGCAGCTCAAGGCCCGCGACAGCTGGCGTGAGGTTGATAGCCCGGCCGGGCCGTTGCCTTCGCTGCTGCCACCCGCGCGTAACGCGGCTTTTACCCCGCGCATGGATGCCGTACCGGCACTGGGGCAGCACAGCCAGGCCATCCTCGACAGGCTCGGTTACAGCGCCGACGCCATCGAAACCCTGAAAACCCGCGGCGTCATCTGACCCGCAACCCCCTGTAGGAGCCGGCTTGCCGGCGATGAGGCCTTTGAGTCTTACGTTGATCGTTCGGCCGCCATCGCCGGCAAGCCGGCTCCTACAAGGTGTGTGATAACAAGGAAATTCTGTGATGCCCAAGCCATTAGTGCGCTCTGCGCTGTTTGTACCCGGCAGTCGCCCGGAACGATTTTCCAAAGCCTTGGCCAGTGGTGCCGATGCGGTGATCGTGGATTTCGAAGACGCGGTGGAAGAACCCCTCAAGCGCCAGGCGCGGGACAACCTCGGCGCCTTTCTCAGCGCCAACCCGGCGGCCCGGGTCTGGGTGCGCATCAACGCGCCGGAACATGCCGAGCACTTCGAGGACGTGGCGTTCTGTAAAGCCCACTCGAATGTGGCGGGCGTGCTGTTGCCGAAGGTCGAAAGCGCGGCCCAGGTGGCCGTGGTGGCCGCCACCGGCAAAGTGATATGGCCGATCATCGAAAGTGCACGCGGCCTGTTGGCCGTGGCCGAGATTGCCCGCGCCCCTCAGGTGGAACGCCTGTCGTTCGGCGGCCTGGACCTGGCGCTGGACCTTAACCTGAGCAGCCATTCCCCGGCCGCCCAGTTCGCCCTGGACCAGGCACGCCTGGCGCTCATCGTACATTCCCGCGCAGCCGGGTTAGTCGCACCGCTGGACGGCGTGCACCCGGCCATCGACGACCCCGAGGGTCTGCGCCGCTCGATCCGGCATGCCTATGAAATGGGCTTTGCCGGGGCGTTGTGTATTCATCCCAAGCAGGTGGCGGTGATTCACGAGGCGCTGGCGCCCAGTGCCGAGGATTTGGCCTGGGCCAAACGGGTGGTGGAAGGCGGCGCCAGCGGGGCAGGGGCTTATCAGATTGATGGGCAGATGGTGGATGCACCGGTGTTGCTGCGTGCCCAGAGACTGCTGGCCGCCCAACCCTAGCTGACACCACCGAATCAAACTGTGGGAGCTGGCTTGCCTGCGATAGCGGTGTATAAGCCAAAAACTGCTCTGCCTGACACGCCGCTATCGCAGGCAAGCCAGCTCCCACATTGGATTGATGTTGCGCCTCGGATCTGCGTTCGGCCAGGCCGAACGCAGGTATCAAAAAATCGAAATTCACTACACGCGCCACATCAGGCACCTTGCCCTACAACACAACAATAAGAAGGTGATTTCCCATGCTCAAGCTTTCCCGGGCGCTGCTGTGCGCCGCCACCTTGTTTGCCGCGGGCCTGGCCCAGGCGGCGGACCCGATTGTCATCAAGTTCGCCCACGTGGTCGCCGAAAACACCCCTAAAGGCCAGGGTGCGCTGCTGTTCAAAAAGCTCGCGGAAGAGCGCCTGCCGGGCCGGGTGAAGGTCGAGGTGTACCCCAACTCGTCGTTGTTCGGCGATGGCAAGGAAATGGAAGCGCTGCTGCTGGGGGATGTGCAGATGCTGGCGCCGTCCCTGGCCAAGTTCGAGCAATACACCAAGCAAGTGCAGATCTACGACTTGCCGTTCCTGTTCAACGACCTGGCGGCGGTCGACCGCTTCCAGGCGGCCCAGGGCAAGGCCCTGCTGACCTCCATGCAGGACAAGAACATCCTCGGCCTGGCCTATTGGCACAATGGCCTCAAGCAACTGTCGTCGAACAAGGCCCTGCATGAACCCAAGGATGCCCGTGGCCTGAAGTTCCGCGTTCAGGCCTCCAGCGTGCTCGAAGAACAGTTCAAGGCGATCCGCGCCAACCCGCGCAAGATGAGCTTTGCCGAGGTGTACCAAGGCTTGCAGACCGGCACCGTGAATGGCACCGAGAACACTTGGTCGAACTATGAAAGCCAGAAGGTCAACGAGGTGCAGAAGTACTTCACCGAATCCAACCATGGCCTGATCGACTACATGGTGATCACCAACGCCAAGTTCTGGAACGGCCTGCCACCGGATATCCGCACCACCCTGGAGCAGATCATGGTCGAGGTCACCGTCGAGGTGAACAAACAGGCCGAAGCGCTGAACCAGTCGGCCAAGCAGAAGATCATCGACGCCAAGACCAGCGAAATCATCGAGCTGACCCCCGAGCAACGCCAGCTCTGGCGCGAAGCCATGCGCCCGGTGTGGCAGAAGTTCGAGGGTGAGATCGGCGCTGACCTGATCAAGGCGGCGGACGCCTCCAACCAGCCCCAATAACCCTGTAGGAGCCGGCTTGCTGGCGATGGCGGCCGCAAGGCTCAAGGGCCTCATCGCCGGCAAGCCGGCTCCTACACAAGCCATCCGAATTCCCGTCCTTTTGCGAGGTTTTGCCATGCAAACCCTAAGGCGCGTCTGGGAGCACCTGGAGGAAGGCTTTATCGCCTTTCTGCTGGCCGCCATGACCCTGGTGACGTTCGTCTACGTCATGCTCAACAACATCTACACGCTGTTCTTTGCCCTGGCTGACAAGTGGGCGTTCAGCAGCGGCTTCTTCAACGCCCTGGGCGACGGCACCATGACCTGGGCCCAGGACATGACCTGGAGCGTGGCACTGACCAAGGCCATGTTCGGCTGGCTGATTTTCTTTGGCATTTCCTACGGCGTGCGCACCGCCGGCCACCTGGGGGTGGACGCCCTGGTCAAGCTGACCAAACGCCCGGTGCAACGCATCCTCGGCATGCTCGCGTGCCTGTGCTGCCTGGCCTATGCCGGGCTGTTCATGCTCGCCAGCTACAAGTGGGTCAGCGCCGTGATGACCGCCCACATCGGCGCCGAAGACCTCGACCAGTACGGCGTCGACGTCGGCGACATCGTGGTGATCGTGCCCATCGGTTTTGCCATGGTGTTCATCCGCTACCTGGAAATTTTCTACCGCATCTTCACCCACCGTCAGGTCGGGTTGGGGCTGGCCGATGAAGCCGGTGAGGCCAGCAAGTTGGCCGGCAGCCATGAGGAGCGTCACTGATGGCCGTGCTCTGTCTGTTTCTGCTGTTGTTTGTGTTCATGTTCCTCGGCGTGCCAATTGCGATTTCCCTCGGGTTGTCCGGCGCGGTATCGATCCTGATGTTCAGCCAGGACTCGGTGAGTTCCCTGGCGATCAAGCTGTTTGAAACCTCTGACGCCTATACCTTCCTGGCGATTCCGTTCTTCCTGCTGTCCGGTGCGTTCATGACCACCGGCGGCGTGGCGCAGCGGCTGATCGACTTTGCCAACGCCTGTGTCGGGCACATTCGCGGTGGCCTGGCGATTGCGGCGGTGCTGGCGTGCATGCTGTTTGCGGCGCTGTCCGGTTCATCGCCGGCCACGGTGGCAGCCGTGGGCTCGATTGCGGTGGCGGGCATGGTGCGTTCCGGTTACCCGAAGGAGTTCGGCGCGGGGATCATCTGTAACGCCGGTACTTTAGGCATCCTGATTCCGCCGTCGATCGTGATGGTGGTGTACTCGGCGGCCACCGAGACCTCGGTGGGCAAGCTGTTTATGGCGGGCGTCATCCCGGGGCTGTTGCTGGGCTTGATGCTGATGGTGGCGATCTACATTGTCGCGCGCATCAAGAAACTGCCGGCCCAGCCACGGGCGACCTTGCGCGAGTGGCTGACCTGCGCACGCCGCGCATTCTGGGGCTTGTTGCTGTTGGTGATCATCCTTGGCGGTATCTACAGCGGCATGTTCACCCCGACCGAAGCGGCGGCCGTGGCAGCGGTGTACTCGGCGTTCGTGGCCTTGTTCATCTACAAGGACATGAAGTTCCGTGATTGCCCCAAGGTGCTGCTGGAGTCCGGGCGCCTGGCGATCATGCTGATGTTCATCATCGCCAACGCCATGCTGTTTGCCCATGTGCTGACCACTGAGCAGATCCCCCAGGAAATCACCGCGTGGGTGATCTCCGAAGGGCTGACACCGATTGGCTTCCTGATCATGGTCAATGTGGTGCTGCTGGTGGCGGGCAGCTTCATGGAACCGTCCGCCATCGTGCTGATCCTGGCACCAATCTTCTTCCCGATTGCGATGAAGCTGGGCATCGACCCGATTCACCTGGGCATTGTGATGGTGGTGAACATGGAGATTGGGCTGGTGCACCCACCGGTGGGGTTGAACCTGTTCGTGACGTCGGCCGTGACCGGGCTGAGCCTGGGGCAGACCATCCGCGCGGCGCTGCCGTGGCTGATGATCTTGCTGGTGTTCCTGATTATGGTGACCTACCTGCCGTTCATCTCGCTGGCGCTTCCGCACTGGCTGGGCATGTAACCCATACCCCAAACAATGTGGGAGCCGGGCTTGCCCGCGATGGCGGTGTATCAGTCGCCTGATGTATTGACTGACACACCGCCATCGCGGGCAAGCCCGGCTCCCACATTTGGTTGTTGTTCGACGTTAGTGGTCGAGTGCGCTCAAGATCGCATGGGCCACCTTAACCCGCTCCCCATTCGGGTAGTTCTTGTTCGCCAGGATCACCACGCCCAGGCCTTTGCTGGGCACGTAGGCCACGTAGGCGCCAAAGCCATTGGTGGAGCCGGTTTTATTCACCAGCGTATCCGCGTGCGGCGCCTGTGGCGGGGTCAGCCAGTTGACCGTGTGCGGTTCCCGGGCCATGGGTGTCGAGTTACCCGCGAGCAGCGCGTCGAGCTTGATGGGGTAGGGGTACATCTCCCAGCCCAGCCCCTGGGTCATGCCGTCTACGGTGTAGTAACCGGTGTGCGTGGCCGCGATGGCTTGCTGCAACGGCTTGGCCAGGCCCTCGGGGTTCATGTTCACTTCCACGTATTTGAGCAAGTCAGCAGCGCTGGTCTTCACGCCGTAGGCTTCGCTGTCCATCGCGCCGGGGCCGACACGTACCGGCTTGCCATCGTTGCCATAGCCTTGGGCGTACAGCTTCATCTGGCTGGCCGGCACCTGGATGAAGGTGTGTTTCAGGCCCAGTTGGGGAAGCAGGGTTTTTTCCATCAACTGATCGAACGGCTGCTTGAGGCTTTGCGCGGCCAGGTGGCCGAACAGGCCCAGGCTGGGGTTGGAGTACAAGCGATGGGTGCCCGGGGCGAAATCGGGTTTCCAGTGCTGGTAGTAGCTGATCATGCGTTGGGTGTTGTCGGCCTCTGCCGGAAACTGCAGGGGCAGGCCGCCGGCGGTGTAGGTGCCGAGTTGGAGCACGCTGATATGGTCGAACGTGTCGCCCTTCAAGGCGGGCAGGTATTGGCTGGCCGGGGCCGCCAGGTCGAGCTTGCCAGTGGCCACGGCATAGCCGGCGAGGGTGGCGGTGAAGGTCTTGCTCACCGAGCCAATCTCGAACAGGGTGTTTTCGCTGACCGGCTGCCTGGCGTCCTTGGAGGCGACACCGTAGTTAAAGTATTGTGCCTTGCCGTCCTGTACCACGCCGACGACAAGGCCCGGAATAGACTGCTGCTGCATCAGCGGTTTGACGCTGGCGTCCACCACGGCGCGCAGGTCGCTCGCGGCCAGGCACTGGCCCGCGCCGATAAAGAGTGCCAGTGCGGTGAAATTACGCACTCCAGACAGTAAAGAGTGAGGCATGATATCGCTTCCATGAGAGTGATCGATTGAATGGATAGCCTGCGCGGGCGTGGCAAATGTAGGCAGTTCGGCGGCTTCGGACAAACGATCATATCTCGCCCCAGCCATTAGTTAATTTTGGGTCAGGCATGCTGCGTTCCCATCTTCCCCTCAACGCCTTGCGCGCCTTCGAGGCCTCCGCCCGGCATTTGAGCTTCACCCGGGCGGCCATCGAGTTGTGCGTCACCCAGGCCGCGGTCAGCCATCAGGTCAAGAGCCTGGAGGCGCAGCTGAATGTCACCCTGTTCAAGCGCCTGCCTCGGGGCTTGATGCTGACCAGCGAAGGCGAGACCTTGCTGCCGGTGGTGCGCGAGTCCTTCGACCGTATCGCCCAGACCCTCAGCCAGTTCGAAGGCGGCCACTACCGCGAAGTGCTCACCGTGGGCGCCGTCGGCACCTTTACCGTGGGCTGGCTGCTGCCACGCCTGGGGGATTTCCAGGCGCGCTACCCCTTTATCGACCTGCGCTTGTCGACCCACAACAACCGCGTCGACGTCGCCGCCGAAGGTTTGGACTACGCGATCCGTTTCGGTGCCGGTGCCTGGCACGGCACGGACGCCTGCCAGTTGCTCGAAGCGCCGCTGACCGTGCTGTGTGTGCCCCAACTGGCCGAGCAACTGCACACGCCCGCCGACCTGTTGAAACATACGCTGTTGCGCTCCTACCGTGCCGATGAGTGGACCCAATGGTTCCAGGCCGCCGGCTTGCCCGCCGATACCCTGGTGCCGCGCAGTATCGTGTTCGACTCCTCCCTGGCGATGATGGAAGCTGCTCTGCAAGGCATCGGCGTGGCCCTCGCGCCAGCGATGATGTTCTCGCGGCAGTTGGCAAACGATGCGATCCGCCAGCCTTTCGACGTCGGCATCACTACCGGCAGCTACTGGCTGACGCGTTTGCAATCACGGGCGGAGACGCCGGCGATGTCGGCGTTCAAGGGCTGGCTGACGGAAGTCATCGGGCCGGCATGAAATTTTATTCTTGAAACAAAATGAAACATTCATGACGGGCTAACCTCTACCGTACCCCGACCTGAGTGCATTCATGAAAAGTCCGCGCCCCTCCGCCCGCATCCCTCACCTCACTCAACTCCGTAACCTGAAAATGGCCCGTTCCGCCCACGCCTACGTGCGTGGCAGCACCGTGCAGTTCTATGAATGGCTGCACAGCCAGCGCGGCCGGCGCTTGCCCCACGGCCCGGCGATCTGGATCTGCGGCGATTGCCACGCCGGCAACCTGGGGCCGACCGGCGATACCAAGGGCCGCATCGACATGCATATCCGCGACCTTGACCAGACCGTGATCGGTAACCCGGCCCATGACCTGGTGCGCCTGGCGCTCTCATTGGCCACGGCGGCGCGTGGCTCGGACCTGCCCGGTGTGACCACCGCACGCATGCTTGAAGAAATGATGGTGGGCTACGAGCAGGCTTTCAAAGACAAGCCTGATGAAGTGCCACCGCGCCCGTCCCAGGTCAAGGCGGGCATGCGCAGTGCGGTAGAACGCACCTGGAAAAACCTGGCGCGTGAACGCATCGAAAATGCCCGGCCGACGATTCCGCTGGGCAAGCATTTCTGGTCGTTGTCGCGGGCAGAAAAAAGCGCGCTGGCCAGCGTGTGTGCTTCGGACGAGATCCATCAGTTGGTCACTTCACTCAAAGGCCGCCCCAAGGACGCCAAGGTCGAACTGCTGGACTCAGCCTATTGGGTCAAGGGCTGCAGCTCCCTCGGCCTGTTGCGTTATGCCGCGTTGCTGGGTGTGGGTGACAAGGACGACCAGGAATATTGCCTGATCGATATCAAGGAAGCCGTCGGCGCCGCTGCGCCCCGTGCCCCGCGCGCAAAGATGCCCCGGGATAACGGCCGTCGCGTGGTGGAGGGCGCCCGCCAGCTGTCCCCCGGGCTGGGTGAACGGATGGTGGCGACGCGGTTTCTGGACCACGGTTTTTTCATCCGCGAGCTGCTGCCCCAGGACATGAAACTGGAGCTGGACGAGCTGAGCGAGATTGATGCCATGCACGCGGCCGGTTACCTGGCGCGTGTGGTCGGCATTGCCCATGCCCGGCAGATGGACCGTGACACGCGCAAGGACTGGATGGCGGTGTTGCAGGAAAACCGCTCCAAACAGCTGGATGCGCCGTCGTGGTTATGGACCAGCGTGGTGCAGTTGGTGGGCAGCCATGAGCAGGGGTATCTCAACCATTGCCGGCGGTATGCCTTGGAACACTGACCTAACTCCACCTGTAGGAGCCGGTTTGCCGGCGATCGCGGTCTGCCTGACACACCGCCATCGCCGGCAAGCCGGCTCCTACAGGTTGTGAGTTCAAGCCAGGTATTTGCGGAACCAGCCCAAAGTGCGTTCCCACGCCAGGTTCGCCGCCGCTTCGTCATACCGCGGCGTCGAGTCGTTATGGAAGCCATGGTTGGCCCCCTTGTAGATAAACGCCTCGTACGTCGTGCCCGCCGCCTTCAACGCCTTCTCATACGCCGGCCAGCCTTCATTGATTCGCGTATCCAACTCGCCGTAGTGCAACATGATTGGCGCCTTGATGCGCGGCACGTCCTTGGCCTCTGGCTGGCGCCCGTAGAACGACACCGCAGCGCCGAGTTCCGGGTAGGCCACTGCCGCCGCATTGGTCACGCCGCCGCCATAGCAAAAGCCGGTGATGCCGACCTTGCCGGTGCTGCTGTCGTGATGCATCAGCCATTCGATGGCGGCGAAAAAATCGTTCATCAGCTTTTCGGGGTCGACTTTTTGTTGCAGCTCCACGCCTTTTTCATCGTTGCCCGGGTAGCCGCCCACCGAGGTCAGGCCGTCCGGCGCCAGGGCGATGAATCCGGCCTTGGCCAGGCGTCGGGCGACGTCTTCGATATACGGGTTCAGGCCGCGATTTTCATGCACTACCACCACGGCCGGCAGCTTGCCGCTGGCTTTGGCCGGGCGCACCAGGTAGCCGCGCACCGTGCCGTTGCCCTTGGGCGAGGGGTAGGTGATGTAGTCGGCGACGATGTCCGGGTCGGTGAACTTCACCTGTTCGGCCAGGGCGTAGTTGGGACTCAGGGCGGCGAGCAGGGCCGAGGCGGTGAGACCGCCAAAGGTGAACAGCGCGGCGCGGTCGAGAAATTCACGGCGGTTGATCTTGCCGTGGGCGTAGCCGTCGTAGAGTTCCAGCAATTCGGGGGCAAAGTCTTTCGCGGTAAGACGAGTCATCGGTGCAATCCTCGATTAGCGGTGGCCGTCAATGTAGACCAGGTTCAACCTTCGCGGCCATGGGCGGCGGCTGCCAATTGCCCGGTGTCGACGCGCACGAACACCGAATCGCCAATGGCCGTCAGCACGTCGCCGGCGTACACCTCGCAGACCACGCGGCTCTTGCGCCCTACATCGCCTTCGACGCGGGCGCGCAAGGTCAGGGTGACGCCCATGGGTGTCGGCTTGATGAATTTGATGCCCAGGTTGCCGGTCACGCAGTCGATGCGCGGCAAACTGCCGGGCTCACGCCCCTCGGCGCGGTAGTGGTAGGCCATGGCAGTCCAGTTGGAATGGCAGTCCACCAGCATGGCGATCAGGCCGCCGTAGACCAGGTCGGGCCAACCGGTGAATTGATCCTGCGGCAGGTGCTCGGCGATCACGTGGACGCCGTCGGCATCCCAACGGCTCTTGATGTGCAGGCCGTGCGGGTTACTGCCGCCGCAGCCGTAGCAAATGCCTTCGGGGGCGGTAATGTCCTGCAGGGAAGGGGTGTGCATGGGAAGTCCTTATCTTTCTGGGGCGACTACTCTGTTTAGCAGGACACACGCCGGATGGGAATAAATCCGTGCCATGGCGTGTTAGCTCAGCACGTGTGTCCTTTTCTCTTGCGGAGTGTTCCCTGATGCGTCGAATGGCCCCAGTCGTCCTGCTGGCTCTTGTCTTCGGTTGGTTGTCCAGTGCCCAGGCCGTGGAGTACCAGGACGTCAACCGCACCGCCAGCCAGATCAGCTTCACCTTCCAGCAGTTCGGCCAGCGGGTGTACGGCACCTTCAGCCAGTTCGAAGGCACGTTGACGTTCGACACGCAAAAGCCCGAGGCGGGGCACGCGTTGCTGAAGATCCAGCTGGCCAGCATCGACGCCGGCAGCCCCGATGCCAATGACGAGTTGCAACGCGCCTCGTGGTTCGACACCGCGACCTACCCGGTGGGTGTCTACGAGTCCACCGCGGTCAAAGCGCTGGGCGACAACCGCTTCAAGATCAGCGGCAACCTGACGATCAAGGGCATCACCCAGCCGGTGGATATCGATGTGCTGCTCAAGGAGCAGAGCGGTATCGGCGTATTCGACGGTGAGTTTGTGCTCAAGCGCGGCGACTTCAAGATCGGCGAGGGTGAATGGGCGGGCAACAGCGTGGTGTCCGACGCCATCAACATCAAGTTCAAGATGGTTGCGCCCCAGCGCTAGCGCGCAAACTTCTTGGCCCCGGCCACGCAGCCGATCACCGCAACCGTCACCAGCACCATGCCCAGGCTGACCTGCTCATGCAGCAGGCCGGCGGCCAGCGCCAGGCCAAAGAAGGGTTGCAGCAACTGCAACTGGCCAACCGCGGCAATGCCACCCTGGGCCAGGCCGCGGTACCAGAACACAAAGCCGATCAGCATGCTGAACAACGACACGTAACCCAGGCTGAGCCAGGCCGGCAGGCTGATGCCGGTGAGGCTGTGCGGTGCCAGCACCAGGCTGAACGGCACCACCACCGGCAGCGAAACCACCAGTGCCCAACAGATCACTTGCCAGCCACCCAGGCTGCGCGACAGCTTGGCGCCTTCGGCGTAACCCAGGCCGCACACCAGCACCGCCAGCAGCATCAACAGGTCGCCGGCCGGTGCCGCGCTCAGGCCTTGGGCCAAGGCGTAGCCCATCACCAGCGCACTGCCCAGAATCGAAAACAGCCAGAACACCGGACGCGGGCGCTCGCCACCGCGCAGCACGCCGAAAATGGCAGTGGCCAACGGCAGCAGGCCGATAAACACGATGGAGTGCGCCGAGGTCACGTATTGCAGCGCCAAGGCCGTGAGCAGCGGAAAGCCGATCACCACGCCCAGGGCCACCACTGCCAGGGGTACCCACTGGTGGCGTGCGGGGCGTTTTTCCTTGAAGGCCTTCAACAACAGCAACCCCAGGACGGCGGCGAGCGTGGCGCGGATCATGGTCAGGAACACCGGGTCGAACTCCATTACCGCCAGGCGCGTGGCCGGCAATGAGCCGCTGAAAATCACCACGCCGATAAAGCCGTTGATCCAACCCTGGGTACTGGTGTCCAGGGTGCTGAGTCGCGAAGTACGTTCCATGGGAAGAGGCCCGAAAAAGAAAGGTTGCGTGGCGCTCATCCTAGGATTGAAGATAAAGACAATCAAAAAATTGTCATGGATACATCGCCCATGCCTCGCGCTCGCTACAAGTCCTTGGTCGACGCCTTTGCCCAGCGCATTCGCTCCGGCGAAATGCCCCCTGGCACGCGCCTGCCTACCCATCGCCAATTGGCTGCCGACCACGGCCTGGCATTGGTCACCGCCAGCCGGGTGTACACGGAATTGGAAGCCATGGGCCTGGTCAGCGGTGAAACCGGGCGTGGCACCTTCGTGCGTGAAATCGCCTTGCCGCCAGGGCAGGGCAGTGGGCAGATGACCCTGGCCACCGGCATGCTCGACCTCAACTTCAACTACCCCTCGTTGCCGGGCCAGGCGGATCTGTTGCGCACCGCGTTGCGCCAATTGGCACTCTCCGGTGACCTGGAAGCCCTGTTGCGATACCAACCCCATGCCGGCCGTCTGCATGAGCGCGCGGCCGTGGCGCGCCATTTGTTGAGCCGTGGGCTGGCGGTGGAGGCCGAGCAGGTGCTGGTGGTCAGTGGCGCCCAGCATGGCTTGGCAGTGGCGATGATGACGTTGCTCAAGCCTGGGGATGTGATCGCGGTCGACGCCTTGACGTATTCCGGGTTCAAGGTGCTGGCCGAAACCCTGCACCTGGAAATCGTCGCCATCGCGGTGACGCCCAACGGCCCGGACCTGGACCATCTGCACAGCCTGTGTCGCAAGCGCCCGGTGCGGGCGGTCTACAGCATCCCGACTTTGCACAACCCGCTGGGCTGGGTGATGAGCCTGGAGCAGCGCGAACGGTTGGCGGCGATTGCCCGTGAGCACGCGTTGATGATCATCGAAGACGCGGCTTACGCCTTCCTGGCAGAGGATGCACCGCCGCCGATGGCGACGCTGGCCCCCGAGCGCACGGTGTATATCGGTGGGTTTTCCAAAAGCGTTGCCACGGGGTTGCGGGTCGGTTTTATCGCTGCGCCTTCAGCGCTGGTGAAGGGGTTGGAACGCACCATCATGGCCACAACCTGGAACGTGCCGGGGGTGATGAGTGCGATTGCCGTGGGCTGGATCGAAGACGGTACCGTCGCGCAGTTGGAAGCCCAAAAGCGCCAGGACGCTCAGGCACGGCAAGCGCTGGCGGCGCAGGCGTTGAAGGGGGTGGATTACATCAGCCATCCATCGTCGTACTTTTTATGGCTACCGCTGGCGGAAGAGATGCGCGCCGATCAGATCACCATGGCGCTACAACGGGAAAACATCTCGGTGTCCACTGCCGAGCCGTTTGCGGTGTCGGCGACGGTGCCCCATGCGTTGCGCCTGGCGTTGGGCTCGGTCACGATGCCGTCGCTGCGTGAAGCGTTGCTGGCGGTGCGTAAAGTGGTGGTGTGGTGAGCCGTCGAGCGCGGCTCACCCTCAGGCCTCAGTATTTGTAAGCCTGACGGCCGATCAGCAGCCATTTGCCTTTCTGTTTCTGCCAGACCTGGAAGTTGTCGATGTCGGTCGGCACTTCGACGCCGCTGTTCACTGCCAGGGCGTGGAAGTGGTTGCGTACGAGGGCGGTGTCGCCATCCAGGGTGATGGTCTGGTTCTGCATTTCAAGGGTCTTGAAGGCGCTGGTGTGGGTTTCCAGGTCGGCGATGAATTGCGCCTTGTTCTGCACCTTGCCGCTGGAGTGGCCATAGGTGAGTTTGTCGGAAGTCAGCGCGTGCAGTTGCTTGAGGTCCAGGTGCAGCATGGCTTGGGTCAGTTGGTCGACCGCTTGGGCCACATCCTTTTCGGCTGGGGCAGGCGCTGCTGCGACGTAGCCGGTGAACAGGCACAGAAAACCGATCAGCACTTTGACGTTTTGCATGGGTGTTTCCTTATTGTTGTGGGGGTGACACGACTGGCTTAAGTCGTCGTACAACCATGCAATATTTACCGGCGAGAAGGAAAGTGAAATTTTGAAATATCTCGAAAATATTCAGCGATAAGCTGTTCTAAGCGAAGTTTGATCTTGTACGACGTCCCAACACGTTGAGATCTTCAGACGTGCAGTGCGTGCGGCTTCCTGCACCAGTAGCACATCGCTATGCTATGGCCCAAATAACAAACCACTTCGAGGGACAGAATGGATTTTGACTGGCACAGCGGTTCCATCACCCGCGCCACCCCCGTGACCCCGCGCTATAAAAACACCCAGAACGTTCGCCGCTTCATGCTTGAACACTGCGGCCCTGCGTTCAAATTCGACCGGGCATTCATGGCCTGGATTCGCAACGGCCAGCCCAAGACTCTGGGCGATGTGGTGCAAGAATGGCAACGTCGAAACCCGGAGGCACGCCCATGACACGCGACGAAAAATACCAGGCCGCCCAGCAGCGTATCGGCTATCTGCTGGAAGCGTTCAAGGTCGGTGGCAACTACACGCCGTTGGTGCGCGACGGCAACCACCTGTACATCAGCGGCCAGATCCCCCGTGTCGGCGACACGATTGTGCTGCCGGGCAAGGTCGGTGAAAGCCTGACCCTGGCCCAGGCGCAGGTGGCCGCCGGTATCAGCGCGCTGCGCTGCCTGGGCTTGCTCCAGCAGGCCTTGGGTTCCCTCGACCGAGTCAAGGCGATACCACGCATTGGTGTGTATGTGCGCAGTGCCGAAGACTTCGACCAGCAAAGTGAAGTGGCCAATGGCGCCTCGGACCTGCTGCATGAAATCCTCGGCGAGGCCGGGGTGCATACGCGTACTTCGGTCGGCGTGTTCCAGTTACCAAAATCGGCCGCCGTCGAGATCGAAATGCTCGCCATTGCCCACGACTGACCCGAAGGATTGATAAGGGATGATCACCGAAGGAATGGTGGTGCTGGTGCGGTACGCCGTTCACCTGGCCCCGGGGCTGGCGTTGTTTGGCCTGTGGTTCGCGCTCACGCCCAGGGCGCTGGCCGCAATGCGTATGCTGATTTTGCTCGCGGCGTTTGTGCTGATGCGCGACGCAATGACGCCCCTGGGTATGTGGCGGTTGAGCAGCGAGGTGCAGATCGCGTTCACCGCCAATGCGTTTGTGTTGGCGGCGCTGGGCGGTTTGTCGGTGATGTTGATCCTGCTGCTGCCGCGCGCGGCGCCGGACCTGTGGCGGCTGATTCGCTGGTCCATTGGCAACCCGTTTACCGGCCTGGCGGTCGGGTTGGCGGTGGGTGGCTTGATTGGCGTGCCGTTGCGGATTTATCAGGGGATCGACGCCGCTGACTTCCACGGCTACTGGGTGTGGTTGCCGGGCATGGTGGTGTTGGCCTATGGCGCCAATGCATTGGAAGAAGTGCTGTTTCGCGGGTGCTTGCAGGGTTATCTGGAACAACAGGTCTCACCCCTGCGGGCGGCGTTGATCAGCGGCGTAGCCTTTGCGGCCTGCCATGCATTCCTGGCGTTGAGCGTGACCCAGCTGGGCTGGCCGATCTTGGCCTTTACCCTGATTGAAGGCCTGGCCTGCGCGCTGGTGCGCCTGCGCTACGGCGTGCTGCCCGCCACCGTGGCCCATGGCACGGCAATCTTGCTGATCGCCGTGCCGTACATGGCTTGAGGCGAAACCCGATCCAACTGTAGGAGCTGGCTTGCCAGCGATGGCGGTGAATCAGGCTGACCGCAATCGCCGGCAAGCCGGCTCCTACAGGGACCGTGTTTAGTCCGTGATCAGCGCCGGGGTGCGGGGTGGGATCTGGCGTTTGCTGCCGGTGGCTTCATAGGCGGCCGCAAGGCGCAGCAAGGTGGAATCGTCATAGGCACGCCCCGCAAACGTCAGGCCCACCGGCATGCCAATGTCCGCCATCACGCCCATCGGAACGGTGACGGTCGGCACGCCCAGGTGGCGGATCGCGAGGTTGCCGTTGGCCACCCAGATGCCGTTGCTCCAGGCGATGTCGGCGGAGGCTTCGTTGACGTCGGCGTCGGCCGGGCCCACGTCGGCCACGGTGGGGAACAGCACGGCGTCCAGCCCCAGGGTGTCCATCCAGTCTTCCAGGTCCAGGCGGCGGGTTTGTTCCAAGCCGCGCAAACCGTCCGGCACGGTGCTGATTTCATTCCACGGGGTGATGCCGCGCTGGGCCATGCGTACGTATTCGTCCATGCCTGCGGCCAGGTCGTCTTCACGGTTGGGCAGGGTGCCCGGGTCGTGAGGGAAGATCTTCGGCCCGTCCACATCCGCCAGGCGGTTCAAGGTCGGGTCGCCGTTGGCGCGCAGGAAATCATCGAAGGCCCAGGCCGACAGCTCCCACAGCTCATCGTGCAGGAACTCCTTGGACACCAGGCCACGGGTGAACACCGTTGGCGCGCCAGGGCGGTCGCCTTCGCAGTTGGACACCAACGGGAAATCCACCTCGATCACTTCGGCGCCGGCCGCTTCCAGCGCCTGGCGTGCGGCTTGCCACAACGCAATCACAGAGGCGCGGGTGTTGATCTTTTGCCCGGTTGGCCCGCCAATCCCGGGCTTTTCGCTGGTGCCAGCCTCAGGGTCAGCATTGATGTACATGCGCGGCACGCCGAAACGCTTGCCGGCCAGGGCGGCGCTGCCAGCGGCCAATTCAGCATAGGACGCCGGGCGCACCGAGGCCACGCTCGGGATCGGCACCCAAGGCTGCAGGCGCCAGAGGTCGCCACGGGTGTCCGGGTCTTCGGCCACCACCACGTCGAGCACTTCCAGCAGGTCGGCCATGGTGCGGGCGTAGGGCACCACCACGTCCATGGTCGGCGTCAGCGGCCAGTTGCCGCGCACCGAAATCACCCCACGGGAAGGGGTGTAGGCGCACAGGCCATTGTTGGAGGCCGGGCCGCGACCGCTGGACCAGGTTTCTTCAGCCAGGCCGAACGCGGCAAAGCTGGCGGCGGTGGCGGTGCCGGCGCCATTCGAGGAGCCGGAGGCAAATGGTGCGGTGAGGTAATTGGCGTTATACGGGCTTTCGGCGCGGCCATAGACGCCACGCTGCATGCCGCCATTGGCCATCGGCGGCATGTTGGTCTTGCCCAGGCAGATGGCGCCACCGGCGCGCAGGCGTTCAATGGTGAAGGCGTCACGATGGGCTGTGAGCCTGGCAAATGCCGGGCTGCCCGAAGCGGCTGTGAGGCCCTTGATCAGGTAGCTGTCTTTGGCGGTATACGGGATGCCATCCAAGGGCCCGAGGGTTTCACCCTTGGCCCGGCGCGCGTCGGAGGCCCGGGCTTCTTCCAGGGCCTGGGGGTTGCGCACCACCACGGCGTTCAGTGCGGTCGCGGTCTGCGGGCCATCGTAGGCATCGATCCGCGCCAGGTACGCCTGGACCAGTTCAACGGCAGTGGTCTGGCCGGTTTCCAGCGCAGCGCGCAATTGGGCAATGGAGACTTCGGTAACTTGCATCACGTTTTTTTCGCCGCCTTCAAGTGGGAGGTATGGCGGCAGTCTACGTACAGATATTTCACAAAACCAGCGCCGCATGGTCGGCATAGGCCGCGCGCATGACCTGCCAGGTGTACTCGTCGGCGGGAATCAGGTGTTCGATTCGCAGCGAGGTCAGGGTGATGTCCTGGGGCATGCCAAAGGTGGTGAAGGTCGACAGGAAGTTCAGCTCGCCCTGGCTTGAGCGGATGCGTGTGAGCACCAACGGCGGCATTTGCGCGGGCAGCTCGGTGCTGTCGGGCACCGGCAAGGTGGCCAGCAAGGCCGCCAGTTCGGGGTTGCCCAGTGCTTCGCGGGTTGCTCGTTGCCAGGCGAGGGTGCGGATCTCCTCGGCATTGATCAGGTGGTCGCCCAGGCCACTCGGTTGCAGCAGGGTGGTGAGCAGGTTCAAGCCATCGGCCGCGTCCGCTTGCAGGCCGACCAGCCCGAACAGCACCCCAGCACTGGCATTCGCCGCCAGCACTTCCCAGTGGCTGCCCAGCAAAATCGCCGGAGCGGGGTTGTTGGCATGCAACACGTGGTGGACTGCTTCACGTACCGCCGCCATGGCGGGCGAGGCGAGCGGGGTGGCCGCGTAACGCGGGGCGTAGCCGGCGGCAAAGAACACCCGATTGGCGTGTTCCAGCGGTGCATCCAGGGCCGTCAACACCCGGTGCAGGGTGCCAGGGCTGGGCTTGGCACGCCCGGTTTCGATGCAACTGAGGTGGCGTTGGGAAACACCGGTGATCAGGGCCAGGTCCAGCTGGCTGAGCTTGGCGTTGCGGCGCAACTGGCGCAGCAGTTCACCGGCAGGCGTAGGCGTGTCCATAAGGGTTTGATGACCTCCGAGGTCATTGCGAGGGCCGTCACCTTATCACTAGGGTGGGCCTCGATCACTTCAAGGAAGACGCCATGCGCAGACCTTATCTCGCCCTCGCCGCATTGCTCGGTTTTTCGCTGTACACCCTGACCACGATGCTGACGGCGCAGCAATCGCTGCTGGCGTTCGGGCTGGAACTGATGTCACGGCCCGACACCGCCCAGGTGGTCATCGACCTTTACCTGATGGCTGTGATGGCCTGTGTGTGGATGTACCAGGATGCCCGCCGGCGTGGGCGCTCGGTGGCGTCGGTGGTGCCGTACTTTGCGCTGACGGCGGTGTTCGTTTCGGTGGGGCCGCTGTTGTATCTGGTGGTGAATGGAGGCCGCGATGAATGACCTGCTGAAGGTGTATGCGCTGTGTGTGCTGGTGCTGTGCCTGAAGATGTTTGCGATTTCCTGCTACCAGGGGTACTTCCGGTTACGGGGCTTGGCGTTTACCCATCGGGAAGACGCGGCGTTCTTCAAGCGTGCGGCCCAGCCAGAAGAACTGCCCCAGGTTGCCCGGGCGGCGAGGGCTTGGGCGAATGATCTGGAGAATATCCCGCTGTTTTTTGTGTTGGGTGGGTTATGTGTGGTGTTGGGGGATGACAGCGTCGCCTTCTTCTGGCTGTGCGGCGGTTTCACCCTGGCGCGCGTGGCGCACACAGTGACCTATCTGATGGGGTGGCAGCCCTGGCGTACGCTAGCGTATGGGCTGGGTGTGGCCTGCCTGTTCGGCCTTGGAGTGTGCATCGTTGATTCACTGTAGGAGCCGGCTTGCCGGCGATAGCGGTCTGTCAGGCAATGGTTATTTAACTGACGGATCGCCATCGCTGCGGTGCGACGATTCGACAAGCCAGCTCCTACAGGGGGGCTGGGGGGATTATGGGTTGAGGAAGGCCTGGTAGTTGTCCTTGGTGATCTGCTGGTAAGGGATGGTCAGTTCAGCGGTGTAGGGTTGTTTCTTCACCATCTTCACCGCCAGGTCGATGGCGCCCACGGCCTGGCCCTTGTTGTCCTGGTACGCCGTTACCAGCAACAGGCCTTTTTTCACGGCATCCAACCCGGCGGCGCCGCCGTCGCTGCCGGCGACCAGGATGTCCTTGCCCGGTTGCATGCCCGCCTGGCTGATCGCCATGGCCGCGCCAATCGCCATTTCATCCGCGTTCGCGGCAACCGCATCAATCCTGGTGCCCGAGACGATCCAGTTGTTCATCAGGTCGATCGCCTTGCTGCGCTGCCACTCGGCGCTTTGTTCCTCGACGATCTTGATGCCCGGGTACTCCTTGAGCACGTTCTTCACGCCCTGGGTGCGGTTGTGGGTGGCGTTGTTGGACAGCAGCCCGAGCATGATCGCAAGGTTGCCCTTGCCGCCCATTTTTTCCGCCAGGTAGCGCATCTGGATCTCACCGGCCTTGATCTCGTCGGAGCCGACATACCCCACGCCAGCCGGCACGTCCTTGAACTCCGGGCGGCGGTTGACGTACACCAGCGGCGTCTTGGCCTGCTGGGCATTGACGGTCATCTTCTGCGTGGCGGCGGTGTCCACGGCGTTGACGATAATCGCGTCCATACCCTGGGCGGTGAAGTTTTGCACCTGGTTGAGCTGGCGCACCACATCGCCCTGGGCGTCTTCGAATTGCAGGGTCACGCCGGGCAGTTCCTTGGCGTGGGCTGCCATGTAGTCACGCATCTGCGCGAGGAACACATCGTCGACCTGAGCGATGCTCACGCCGATCCGTATATCCGCCAGCGCCCACGGGGTGATCGCCAGGGTAAAGAGTGCCGCAAGGACTTGCTTCTTCATGGGGGTGCTCCGTTATTTTTTGTTGTTGTTAAAACAGAGTGATTCACGCCTGGCGTTTGGCGCGCAGCTGCTCCGCGGCAGCGGCAAAGTGTGCCAGTGGCCAGCGTTCGTTGAGGGCCTGCACCATCAGTTGCTGCCCGGTTTGTGGGGCCAGCCCGTGCAGGGGCGGGTCGGTGTCGAGGTTGGTGGGGAATGAGTAACCGTCGGCGGTGCAGGCGATCACGGCCTCTACGGCGCTGGCATCCAGCGCGGTGTTTGCCAGCAGCACCGGGTACACCGCCAGCATCATGCGGTCGCGGTCGAGGGCTTCCATGGGTTTGCCGAACGCCGAGGAGATTTGCAGCAGGTTGGCCATGCGCTGGCGGTCGGGCGTGCGGTTGGTGCCGGCCGCGTGGAACAGCGCCGGGTTGAAGAACAGCAGGTCGCCCTTGTTCAGCGGCAGTTGCACGGCGTGTTGCTGGAAGTAGTCGATGAATTCCGCACGCCGCCACGCCAGGTAGCCCAGGGCGTACTGCTGGGAAAACGGCAGCAACTGGGTGGGGCCGGTTTCCAGCGGCATGTCCGAATGGGCCACCGCGCCTTGCAGCGTCAAGTATTGGGACAACAGGTGCAGGGGCAGGGGGAAGCGCTCCACCACGTCGTTGGTCTGGAAACCCAGGTGATAGTCGCGATGGGGCTGCTGCGCCTGGCCGCCGGGATGCACCACGTTGACCTGCGCGGTGACCTGAAAGCTCGGGCCCAGCCACGCCTCGGCAATCAGCCCCAACAGTGGGTTGGCGTAATACTCGACAAACGATTCAGGCGACTGCAACGCAGCCTTTTGCAGGGAGTTCCAGATACGCCCGTTGCTGCCCGCCTTGGCGAAGTGGTCGGCGGCCACACCTTGCGCGGTCTCATTGGCAAAGATCGCCTCGAACACCTGGCTATGGCGGTCGACCACCTCAAGGTCTTCGTAGGCGCCGCGTACCACCATCACGCCCGGGCCATCGCGAAACAGGCGATGCAGTTCATTCATCACCGTCAGGCGGTCGGTGTGACGCAGGCTGCGCGCCTGATAGATCGGCACATTGCTCAGCACCTCAGCGCACAGCGGGTAATCATCCTGGGTGGCGCGTTGCGCGCAGACGCGGCTGAAATCCGCCAGTTGCACGGCGTTGCCTGTGACAAACGCCGACATCACACACCTCCCGACAGGCTCAGGGCCTGGTGCGGTTGCGGGGTGCTGCTGTCGGTGCACCCGACCACGCCTTGCTCCAGGTCGATCACCGCGCCGGTCATCATGCCCGACTCCCGGGACAGCAAAAACGCCACGCTTTGCGCCACTTCCTCGGGTTTGAGCAGGCGGCCGAAGGGCTGTGCGCCTTCGGCCTTTTCCAGCCAGCCGTCCTCGGCGCCGTGGTACTGGCGCTGGATCTCATCCTCGTGGGGCGTGTCCATCCAGCCGATGTTCAGGCCATTCACCCGGATACGGTTGCGCAGGGCACTGAACGCGACGTTCTTGGTCAGGATCGCCAGCGCGCCCTTGGACGCCGCGTAGGCGCTCAAGAACGATTGCCCGCCGTGGCCGGTGACGCTCTGGATATTCACCACGGCGCCTTCCACGCCGGTGCTGATCATCAGCTTCAACGCTTCTTGCATCAGGAAAAACGGCGCCCGCACGTTCACTGCAAACAGGCGCTCGAACAGTTCGGGCGAGGTGTCGAGGATGGTGCCGCGGTCGGACATCCCGGCGCAGTTCACCAGGCCATGCAAGGTGCCGAAGTGAGTGCGCGCAGCCTCGATGATCGCGCGGCAGTCCTCGACGTTTTCCAGGTCGGCCTCGACAAAAAACGCCTGGCAATCGAGCTGCGCCAGTTGCCGCACCTGTTCTTCGCCCTGGGCGCGGCGGCGACCGCACAGGATCAGCCCGGCAGCGCCGCGCTGCGCCAGGGTATGGGCCACCGCAGCGCCGAGGCCCTGGGTGCTGCCGGTGACGACAAAGTATTGGCCGCTGAACGAGGTGGCGAGATCGGTGTGGGGCATGGGGTTCTCCTGGAATTTTTGTTGTTGTGCATCGCCCGGCTCGACGGCGGGCAAAACTGAGACTAGCATTGCGAAACCTCAGTAATGCCCAAAAAAGACCTCAAAAACACCTCAGGCCAACCCCATGCTCGAACGCGCCAAACACTTCTCCATCAAGCAGCTCGCCACCCAGGCGGGTGTGAGCAAAGCCACGGTCGACCGTGTGTTGCACCAGCGCGGCAGCGTGCACGGGCAGACGCGGCGGCGTATCGAGCAGGCCCTGGATGAGTTGGAGGCCCAGGAGAAAAACGGCCTGGCGGTGGGGCGTACGTTCCATGTCGACGTGATCATGCACACGCCCCAGCGTTTCAGCGCGGCGGTGCAGGCGGCCATCGTCGCGCAGCTGGCCAGCCTGGCGCCGTTTCGCATCGCACCGCGTTTCCACCTGTTCGAAGAGATCGAACCCCAGGCCATGCATGACCAGCTGCTGCGCTGCCTCGACACCGGCAGCCAGGGCGTGGTGCTCAAGGCCGCCGATGAGCCGGCGGTGAACCAGGCGGTCAAGCAACTGATCGCGGCGGGTATTCCGGTGGTGACGCTGGTGACTGACCTGCCGCAAAGCGAGCGCATCGGCTACGTAGGCATGGACAACCGCACGGCGGGGCAGACCGCCGCTTACCTGATGTCGCGCTGGCTGCCGGTGCAACCCCAGGACGTGGCCGTGGTGATCGGCAGTGAATTGTTCCGCGGCGAAGAAGAGCGCGAGATGGGCTTTCGTGCCTGGCTGCGCGGCCGTGCTGCGCACCTGCGGGTCATGGATATCAGCGGTGGCTACGGCGTGTATGACCGCACGTTCGAGCGCGTCACCCAGGCCTTGAAACTCAACCCTGACTTGAAGGCGGTGTACAGCGTGGGCGGTGGCAACCGGGCGATTGTCGATGCGTTCGCCGCGCTGGAGCGGCCGTTGGAGGTGTTTATCGGCCACGACCTTGACGAAGAGAACCGCCAGTTGCTGCTCGAAGAAAAAGTCGCCGCGATCATCGACCACAATCTGCAGATCGATGCCCGCAGCGTGTTCCTGCACATCCTGCAATACCACCGGCTGTGGAAGGCCGGGCCGATTGCGCCGTCCCAGGTGCAGATCGTCACGCCGTTCAATTTGCCGGACTAAGCACTCCCTCAATAACAACATCAGGAGTTCGACCATGCTGAGAATCGCCGTTCTGGGTGCCGGGCGCATCGCCAAGATCCACGCCGCCAACGTCGCCGCCCACCCGAATGCCACGCTGGTGCTGGTGGCCGACCCCTGGCGCGAAGGCGTCGATGCGCTGAGCACGCAGTTGGGCTGCGAAGCCGCTTACGATTGCGCGGCGGTGCTGACCCGCAAGGACATCGACGCGGTGGTGATCGGCACGCCCACCGACACCCATATCGACCTGTTGCTGGCGGCGGTGGCCGAAGGCAAGGCGGTGCTTTGCGAAAAACCCATCGACCTGGACATCGCCAAGGCCCGCAGCGCCGCCCAGGCTGTCGAGCGTCAGGGTGGGCGGGTGATGCTTGGCTTCAACCGGCGTTTCGACCCCGACATGCTGCGCCTGCGCCAGGCCCTGGATGCGGGGCAGATCGGCGCGGTACGCCAGGTGATCATCACCAGCCGCGACCCCGGGCTGGCGCCGCGTGACTACCTGGAACACTCTGGTGGCATCCTGCGCGACATGACCATCCACGACTTCGACACCGCTCGCCACCTGCTCGGCGAAGAACCGGTGGAGGTCAGCGCCATCGCCAGCCGCCTGGTGGACCCGAGCCTGGCCGAGATCGACGATTACGACAGCGTGATGGTGCTGTTGCGCACCGCCTCCGGCAAGCAATGCCACATCAATTGCTGCCGCCAGGCGGTGTATGGCTATGACCAGCGGGTGGAAGTGTCGGGGGCCAGCGGCGTACTGCTCACCGACAACCACCGGCCCAGCACCTTGCGCCATTGGAGTGCCGAACACACCGAGGCGCTGGAGCCGTTGCAGCACTTTTTCCTGGAGCGGTACGCCGATGCCTACCGCAATGAGCTGACGCAGTTCATCGATGCGCTGAACAGCGGCAACCCGTTGCCCACAAGCGTGCGTGATGGCCTGTATGCGTTGCACTTGGCCGATTGCGCGCTCGAATCGGTGAAGACCGGGCGCAGTGTGGCGGTCAACTACGACCTATGACTGTACGCCGCTCCCCTGTAGGAGCTGGCTTGCCAGCGATAGCGGCGGCACTGCCAACAAAGATGTCGCCTGACCCACCGCCNNGCTCGACAGCTCCCACAGGGGTTCGTGCAACGACGAAGCTCCCCTGTAGGAGCTGGCTTGCCAGCGATAGCGGCGGCACTGCCAACAGAGATGTCGCGTGACTCACCGCCATCGTCGGCAAGCCGGCGCCTACAGTGAATTCAAACCTGGTCGCTTGCGCATATCCCTTATCGGCGTCGGGTTCACTTCCTGATTGGGCCGTCAGAAGGCATTGGACGTCGCCGAGCGTGAGCCTGTGCGGTCCACCAGGCGGATGCTGTCGCGGCCACCGCGCTTGGTTTCGTACAGCGCGGTGTCGCCTTGTTCGATCAGGGCCGTAAGGCTGGCCGGTGGCTGGTCGAACAGGTTGGCGCCGATGCTCAGGGTTACCGGCGCCGGGGTGGTGAAGGACTGCGCGGCCAGCTGCTGGAACTGGTCGCGCAGGCCACTGCCCAGTTCGACGATCTGTTGTGTCGACGCCTGGTGCAGCAAGATCACGAATTCATCGCCACCCAACCGGGCAGCCAATGAACCCTGGGGCACGACGGCGCGGATCATTTCGCTCAAGGCGATCAGCAGGCGGTCGCCGGCCACATGGCCGTAGAGGTCGTTGACCGACTTGAAATTGTCGATATCGATCAGCAGCAGCGCGCCTGGTTGTGCCGGCGCAACCTGGGCCAGCAGGGGCGGCGCATGCACGTCCAGGGCGCGACGGTTGTACAGCGCCGTGAGTGGGTCGCGGGCGGCGAGTTGAGCGATCTGCTGTTCGCGGCGGTAGCGTTCGGAGCCGGTCATCGACAGCGCGATCAGCATGATTGCCATCGCGCCTTCCACCAGGGAAATCTGGATGATCTCGCCCTTGAACGCGGCCAAATCAATCAAAGTGCCCGGGATCAGTACCGACAGCGCCTTGGCCACATAAAACGCGCCGTGAATCAGCAAGACGAAGCGCAACTGCACCGCGCCGATGCTCAGGGACTTGCCATGGGGGCGCAGCAGGAAACTGGCGCGCAGGGTGGGCAGCGCCACCAGCAACGACTGCACCCCCAGCATGACCTTGGACCACGACGGGTCCGCCGGCAGCATCAGCATGCCCAGCCACACCGCCAGCATCAGCAGCCACAGGGGCGACAGGCGCGTCTGGGTAAAGCGCGCCACGCCGAGCAAGAACAGGAAGTGTGCGGTCACCAGCAAGCCGTTGGCGAACCAGATGCCAATCATCAGGTAGCCATTGAGGCGCAACAGGGCGAGGGTGGAACCGACAGTGATGGTGGCGAACCCGGCGCTCCAGTAAAGCAACGAGGGTTCGCGCACACTGCGCCATTCAATGGCCAGGTACAGCGCGGCAGCGGCGGCCAGGGCCACGGTGAGGGCCAAAATCGTAGGGGGGTCGAGCGTCATGTCTTGCCGGATCTGCCTGGTGTGCGTTTAAACCGGGATTGTAAGCGCACACGCAGGTTTTTCAGAGCAACTTTCGTGATGGCATACAGCCATCCGATAATCGGCCGGTCAGGCGCCCTTGGTCGAGGGCAGCAAGACCGTCAGGATGCCCACCAACGGCAGGAACGAGCACAGTTTATAGACGTACTCGATACCGTGGGTATCGGCGAGCAAACCGAGCAGCGCGGCACCAATCCCGCTGAAGCCGAACATCAGGCCGAAGAAGATCCCGGCGATCATGCCCACGTTGCCCGGCACCAGTTCCTGGGCGTACACCACGATGGCCGAGAAGGCCGAGGCGATGATAAAGCCGATCACCACGCTCAACACCGCCGTCCAGAACAGGTCGACGTAGGGCAACGCCAGGGTGAACGGCGCGGCGCCAAGGATCGAGAACCAGATGACTTTCTTGCGCCCGATCTTGTCGCCAATCGGGCCGCCCGCGAACGTGCCGACGGCCACGGCGCCGAGGAACAGGAACAGGTACATCTGCGAGCTGGCAACCGACAGCTGGAATTTCTCGATCAGGTAGAACGTGAAGTAGCTGGTGAGGCTGGTCATGTACCAGTACTTGGAGAACACCAGCACAGCCAGCACGATCAGGGCAAAGGTCACGCGGCCTTTGGACAGACCGTGGGTCGCTTTACCGCCGGCCTTGAGCTTGAACAGGTTGAGGTGGTTGCGGTACCAGCGGCTCAGGCCGTACAGCACCAGGATCGCGAACACCGCAAACAAGCCGAACCAGGCGATGTGGCTTTGGCCGTAAGGGATGATGATCGCCGCCGCCAGCAACGGGCCAAAGGCACTGCCGGTGTTGCCGCCGACCTGGAACGTCGATTGCGCCAGGCCATAGCGACCGCCAGACGCGAGGCGTGCGACACGCGAGGTTTCCGGGTGGAAGGTCGAGGAGCCGACGCCCACCAGGCCCGCTGCCAGCAAAATCGCCGGGAAGGTGCCGACAAACGCCAGCATCAGGATGCCAATCAGCGTGCAGACCATGCCCGCGGGCAACAGCCACGGTTTGGGATGGCGGTCGGTGTGGTAGCCGATCCACGGTTGCAGCAGGGACGCGGTCAGCTGGAAGGTCAGGGTGATCAGGCCCACCTGGGTGAATGTCAGGCCGTAGTTGGCCTTGAGCATCGGGTAGATCGACGGCAGCACGGCCTGGATCAGGTCATTGATCAAGTGCGCCAGGGCGCAGGCGCCGAGGATGCGCATGACCAAGGGGCTGGCTTGGGGTGTCGTGGTTGCGGCGGCGGGTGACGCAGTGAGGGTCGACATGCGGGCATTCCATACAAGGCAGCTAATCAAAGGCGGCGACTGCTTACGGTCGCCATCCGTTACAAAATGATTCGGCGTTCATGCTAGATTCGTCAGGAATGCCTGTCTCGCGTAATTCGGGCGACAACCATCGCAAAAAGGGCGAAATGATCAAACCACTCAACGAATTCCTCCAGGAAATCAACGAAGGCGACTGGGCTGTCATCAGTTCCGCCACGGACTACCCGGAAAACTGGGTGATCCCCGACCACAGCCATGAGAAGCACCAACTGCTGTACGCCATCGAAGGCGTGATGGTGGTGTACTCGGCGTTGAACCAGTGGACGGTGCCGCCCAACCGTGGCATCTGGATGCCGGCCGGGCAAGTGCATTCCCTGCGTTGCGTAGGCACGTTGAAGATGCGCAGCGTGTTTGTGCGCCCGGATCGCTTCCCGAACATGCCGGGCGAGCCGAAGACGGTAAGCATCTCGCCGCTGCTGAGCGAGCTGATCAAGGCCTCGGTGAGCTTGAAGCCACCCTACGCCGAGGATTCGCGAGATGCGCGGATCATGCACCTGATCCTCGACGAACTCGCCATGTTGCCGGCCTTGCCGCTGTCCTTGCCGCAACCGGCGGACCCGCGCCTGCAGCGTATCTGCGTGGCGTTGCAGGAAGAGCCGGGCGACGCCTCCACCGTGGCGCACTGGAGCGAGCGCCTGAACCTGGACCAGAAAACCATCCAGCGCCTGTTCCGTAAGGAAACCGGCATGACCTTTGGCCAATGGCGCCAACAGGCCAGGTTGCTGCTGGCACTGGAACGCATTGCGGTGGGGGAAAAGGTGATCGATATCGCCCTGGAGCTGGGCTACGAAAGCCCCAGCGCGTTTACCAGCATGTTCAAGAAACAGTTTGGCAAGACGCCGAGCCATTTCTTCCGCTAGCGCCTAGCGGCCGTCCGCCAGGTTGGCGAAGAAAATGCAGCCCACCAGCCGTGCGAACAGGCTCAGGGTTTCCGGCAGGTTGGGGTCGTCAAACAGCATCGCCCGCGAGTCCAGGGCGCACAGTGCACCGTATAGCCGGCCATCGGGCAGGAAGATCGGCGCCCCGGCGTAGCTTTCGATTTCAAATTGCTTGACCACCGGGCGCGTGGCAAAGCGCCCGTTCTTGCTGATCTCGGGGATAAACAGCGCCTGAGGGTTGATGCAGAACTCACTGCACAGGGTGGTTTCCAGGTCGAGCACGTCATGCACATTGATGCCCATTTGCATCGGGTCGTAGACCGAGCACACCACCCATTCCAGGTCGGTGAACTTGGCAATCCCGGCAAAGCGCATCCCGGTCAGGCGGGTGACCAGGTGAAGAATATTGGTGGTGGCTTCGATTTCGGCGATGGCGGCGCGTTCGTCGGCGCTGAGTAACGCGTATGCTGCGGTGACGCTTGGAACCATGCGGAATACTCCAGGGTGAAGGAGCCTTTTGTGGCAGGCAGTTGCTTGTTGTGGCGAGCGGGCTTGTCCC
>NZ_JACAOY010000006.1:526197-876789 GCF_013385985.1 Pseudomonas sp. B6002
CGGGACAAGCCCGCTCGCCACAGCAAGCCCGCTCACTACAAGTTATGGGTCAGTTGATGCGGGGGTGCTGTTGCACCAGGTTCTGGCGCTTGGCTTCCAGCGCGGCAATCTCGGCATCGATGTCTTCGATCTTCTGCTCGATATTGTCGTGGTGTTCCTGCAGCAATTCCTTGGCTTCTTCCATGTCCGATGCCGCCGGCGCTGCACCGCGCAGGGGCTTGTTGGCGGTTTCTTTCATGGTCAGGCCGGTGATCAGGCCGACCACCGCAAACACCATCAGGTAGTAGGCCGGCATGTACAGGTCATTGGTGCTTTCCACCAGCCAGGCCACGGCCGTGGGCGTCAGGCCGGCGATCAGCACCGAGACGTTGAACGCACTGGCCAGCGCGCTGTAGCGGATGTGGGTAGGGAACATCGCCGGCAGCGTCGAGGCCATCACGCCGATGAAGAAGTTCAACACCACGGCCAGGATCAGCAAACCTGCGAAGATCAGGCCGATCTTGCCACTGGTAATCAACATGAACGCCGGAATGGACAGCACCAACAGGCCAATGCTGCCGCCGATGATGAAAGGTTTGCGACCGATTTTGTCGCTGACAAACCCAATGAACGGCTGCACGAACAGCATGCCCACCATGATCGCGATGATGATCAGCACGCCGCTGTTTTCTTTGTAGTGCAGGTTGTGCGACAGGTAGCTCGGCATGTAGGTGAGCAGCATGTAGTACGTCACGTTGGTGGCCGCGACGATCCCGATGCAGGTCAGCAGGCTGCGCCAGTGCTTGGTGGCGACTTCCTTGAAGGACACTTTGGGGCCGTGAGTCAGGCCTTGGCGGTCGCCTGTTTCGAGCTTGTCCATGTGTTGCTGGAACGCCGGGGTTTCCTCCAGCGCGTGACGCAGGTACAGGCCGATGATGCCCAGGGGCAGGGCGAGGAAGAACGGCAGGCGCCAGCCCCAGGCTTCGAACTGCTCGTCGCCCAGCACGCTGGAGATCAACACCACCACGCCCGCGCCAAGCACGAAACCGGCGATGGAGCCGAAGTCCAGCCAGCTGCCGAGGAACCCGCGCTTGCGGTCCGGGGCGTATTCGGCGACGAAGATCGACGCGCCGGTGTATTCGCCGCCCACCGAGAACCCCTGGGCCATTTTGCACAGCAGCAACAGGATCGGCGCCCAGATGCCGATGCTGTCATAGCCGGGGATCAGGCCGATGGCAAAGGTGCTCAGGGACATGATCACGATGGTGGCGGCGAGTACCTTTTGCCGCCCGTATTTGTCACCCAGGGCGCCGAAGAACAGGCCACCCAGCGGGCGGATCAGGAAGGGCACGGAGAAGGTCGCCAGTGCGGCGATCATCTGTACGCTGGGCGATGCGTCCGGGAAGAACACCTTGCCCAGTACGTAGGCGACGAAACCGTAGACGCCGAAGTCGAACCATTCCATGGCGTTACCCAGCGCGGCGGCGGTGATCGCCTTGCGCACTTTGGTATCGTCGACAATCGTGATGTCTTTCAATCCGATGGGTTTGACGCTTTTCTTACGTAATTTCATGCGGGACACTCTAAAACAGAACAGGGGAGGTGCCATCGTGGCGATGGCACCGCTCTGTCAGTTCAGATACAAGCCGACACGAAAAAATTCACCGCTAATTTGTTTTTTTGCTTTCGGGCGCAAGGTTTGCCGTGTCTGGGGTGGATGGCCTACGAAGGTTTGTAGTGAGCGGGCTTGCCCCGCGCCAGCGTCAACCCGGCCACCCAGGTTAAATTGTCAAATTGCGATCTCGGCGGCGCCGGCGCGGGGCAAGCCCGCTCACTACAGGAATATTCGTATGGCTACAGCTGTTGCACGACTGATCTACCGCCAGCCACAACCAAGTGACGTACAGCGATTGTTCGCGATCTTCGGCGATCCGCGCACCAACCAGTTCAACCCCGCTGGCCCGATGGCGAGCCTGGAAGTTGCACAACGCCTGCTCGATCACTGGCTCCAGCAGTGGGCCACCGAGGGCTATGGCTGGTGGGCGATTGCGCGTGGCGAAGCGCCGGATCACCTCATCGGCTTTGGGGGTGTGGCGCCACTCGATTACCTGACCGACCGACGTATCAACCTCGGGTACCGCTTTGCAGTGGAAGCCTGGGGGCAGGGCTACGCCACCGAGTTGGGCCGTGATGGGCTGGCGCTGGCATTCGAAACACTCGGCCTGCCCGAAGTCTTCGGCCTGGTGCGGCCAGACCACGCCGCGTCGATCCGCGTGCTGGAAAAGATCGGCATGCAGCCCTATGGCCTGCTCGACGACGTACCCGACAAGGCGCCCAGCCGGGTTTTCCACATTTGTCGTCCTACAACTGATTTTGCCTGACATTTCACATCGCCGCGTAATACCTGAATAACAGCGATCTTTCAGATTGACAGCCTGTAGGCGGCCCGATATAAAAGTCACAGTTGTACGACGACATATGACGTTATGTATGTCTTACCTAACAAAAATAAAAAAGTGATGCCATGAACTTGAACGAGCCCATCAACGCCCAGCGCGTTGGCCAAGCTGTAGGCAACTATCGCTGGACCATCTGCGCGATGTTGTTCTTCGCGACCACCGTCAACTACCTCGACCGGCAGGTGCTCAGCCTGCTGGCGCCGCAGTTGTCGACGCAATTTGGCTGGAGCAACACCGACTACGCCAACATCGCGGCGGTGTTCCAGTTTGTCTATGCCATCTCCATGCTGTTTGCCGGGCGCTTTGTCGACAAGATCGGCACCAAGGCGGCCTATATCGTGGCCATTGGTATCTGGTCCACGGGCGCCATCATGCATGCGTTCGCGGTGCCGATGGGCGAGGGCGTCGCGGCGATCAGCGGGGCCATCGGGCTGGCGGTGATTCCGGTGTCGATTGCCGGCTTCATGCTCTCCCGCGCGGTGCTGGCGATTGGCGAGGCGGGTAACTTCCCGATTGCGATCAAGGCCACCGCCGAATACTTCCCCAAGAAAGAACGCTCCCTGGCCACCGGCATTTTCAACTCCGGTGCCAACGTGGGCGCGATTCTGGCGCCCATCTGTGTGCCATTGATCGCCGGCCTGTGGGGCTGGGAAGCGGCATTTATCGTGATCGGCGCCCTGGGTTTTGTGTGGGTGGCGGTGTGGATCGGCCTTTACCAAAAGCCTGAAGAGCAAAAGCGCCTGTCGGCCGCCGAATTGGCCTACATCCGCAGCGATCAGACCGTACAGCCGTTCACCCCGGCACCGGCCGGCGCGGTCGAGAAGAAAGTCTCGTGGTTCAAGCTGCTGACCTACCGCCAGACCTGGGCGTTTGCCTTTGGCAAGTTCATGACCGACGGCGTGTGGTGGTTCTTCCTGTTCTGGCTGCCCACCTACCTGTCGGCGCAGTACGGCATGAAAGGCGCCGACATCGTGATGCCCCTGGCCGTGCTGTACAGCATGACCATGGTTGGCAGTATCGGCGGCGGCTGGTTCCCCAGCTACTTCATGGCACGTGGCGATGCCCCGTATGACGGCCGCATGAAAGCCATGCTGGTGATCGCGCTGTTCCCGCTGGTGGTGTTGCTGGCGCAGCCGTTCGGTTACCTCAGCTTCTGGGTGCCGGTATTGCTGATCGGCGTGGGCGCTTCAGCGCACCAGGCGTGGTCGTGCAACATCTTCACCACCGTGTCCGACATGTTCCCGCAAAAAACCGTGGCCTCGGTGGTGGGGATCGGCGGCATGGCCGGTGGGCTGGGCGGTGTGGTGATGACCAAGATCGGCGGTTGGGTTTTCGATTACTACAAGTCCATCAACGACATCCACACCGGCTACATGATCATGTTCGCGATCTGCGCACTGGCGTACCTGGTGGCCTGGAGCGTGATGAAAGCGCTGGTGCCACGCCACAAGGAAATCACCGACCTGTAAGGCGAGACGTCCCGCGCCGCAACGGCGCGGGATGGCTTCACAGGTCGCGGGCCCAGGTCTGGCTGACCAGGGATTTGCCGAAGGTGTCCAGCGTTTCTTCCTCGACCAACGCGAACCCGGCGTTCTGATAGAGCTTGCGGGCAGTGGCGAGGATGTCCACGGTCCACAACTGCATGCGCTGGTAACCCACCTGCTGGGCAAAACGCACACACTCATCCACCAGCCGTTGGCCGATCCCCATGCCTCGCGCACTGGCGTCCACGTAGAGCATGCGCAGCTGGGCGGTGTTGTCGTCGTGGCGAATCACAAACACCGACCCCACCACTTCACCGTCCTTCTCTGCGATCCAGCAGCGCTCGCACGTCGGATCAAACGCCCTCAAGTACTTGGCGACTGTCTCCGCCACCAGCGCTTCGAACTCCCAGTTCCAGCCATATTCACGGGCATACAGCGCGGTTTGTTGCTGCACCACTGTACCCATGTCGCCGGGTTGGGGATCGCGCAGCAGGTAGCCTGGCGCCGTGCCTTGCAGCAGGGCCTGGATGCGTTTCATGGCCTCGGTGAGTTGCCGCTGTTGTGTCTCGGGCAGGCTGTCGAGCAGGGCGATGACTTCGCTCTGGGTCTGCTGTTCCAGGGGCGCGAGCACTGCACGACCGTGATCGCTGAGGTGCAGTTGCAGTGCGCGGGCGTCGGTGGTGGAGCGGACTTTTTCGATCAGGCCTTTCTTTTCGAGGCCGCTGGTTAACCGGCTCAGGTAACCCGCGTCGAGGCTGAGCATCTGGCACAGGTCTGCACTGGTCAGGTCGCCCCGGGTCGACAGCTCGTACATCACGCGGATTTCAGTCAGGGAAAAGTCGCTTTGCAGCAGGTGTTCCTGCAGCACGCCGATCTGGTGGGTATAGAAGCGGTTGAAGCCGCGCACGATGCCGGCGCGTTCGACAAGCAGGGGGGTAGACATAGCGGGATGCTCGAATGGTTGCCTGAGGCAATTATATTGTTGCTTTAGGCAACCATGTCAAACACTTTGCTTATTGGATGCGGGTTACCCGCCAAAGGGTATTGGCCAGGTCATCGGCGATGATCAGCGCACCTTTCGGGTCTACCGTCACGCCAACCGGCCGCCCACGGGTCTTGCCGTCTTCACCGCGAAAACCGGTGGCAAAGTCAACCGGCTCACCGGACGGCTTGCCGTTGCTGAAGGGCACGAAAATCACTTTGTAGCCCACCGGGTTGTCGCGGTTCCAGCTGCCGTGCTCTCCGACGAACACGCCGTCGGCGAATTTCTCGCCCATTTGCGGGATGGAAAAGTCCACGCCCAGCGCTGCCACGTGGGAACCCAGGCTGTAATCCGGCTTGATCGCGGCGGCGACCTTGGCCGGGTTTTGTGGCTGGGCGCGCGGGTCGACGTTCTGGCCCCAGTAACTGTAGGGCCAGCCGTAGAACGCGCCTTCACGCACCGAGGTCAGGTAGTCCGGCACCAGGTCCGGGCCCAGCTCGTCGCGTTCGTTGACCACCGTCCACAGTTGTCCGGTGTCCGGTTGGATCGTCAGCGCCGTCGGGTTGCGCAGGCCAGTGGCGTAAGGCTTGTGCGCGCCGGTGGCGGCGTCGATCTGCCAGACCATTGCGCGGTCGATCTCCACCTCCATGCCACGCTCGGTGACGTTGCTGTTGGAGCCGATGCCCACATAAAGCTGGCTGCCGTCCGCGCTCACCGCCAGGGACTTGGTCCAGTGGTGGTTGATCTGCGCCGGCAGGTCAGTGACTGTCGTGGGCGGGCCTGCGGCTTTGGTCTGGCCGTCGGCGTAGTCGAAACTGACCAGGGCATCCTGGTTGGCCACGTAGAGTTTGCCGTTGGCATACGCCAGGCCATAAGGCGCGTTGAGGTTGTCGGCGAAGACGGTCCTGAGTTCGTACGTACCATCACCGTCGGCATCGCGCAGCAGGGTCAGGCGGTTGCCGCCCTTGACCTTGGTGTTGCCCTCGGCCTTGATCACGCTGGCGATCACATCCTTGGGCTTGAGCTTGGCCGCACTGCCGCCACGGCCTTCGGCGACGAGAATGTCGCCATTGGGCAACACCAGGGTCTGACGCGGGATGGCGAGGTCGGTGGCGATGGCGGTGACGCGGTAGCCTTCGGGCACGGTGGGTTTCTGCTCGCCCCAGGGCGTCGGTTGGGCAATCTTCATGCTGGGCAACAGGCTGCTTTGCTGTGCCGGCAACTTCGGGTCGGGGCCGCGAGCCTGGGTCTTGTCGCCTTCGCCGCCGCAGGCGCTCAACAACAGGGCGGCGCTCAACAGCGTCAGGGTGCTGGACGTCTTCATTTGACACCTCCCGAGCGCAAGCCGGTCCAGGTCGCTGCCAAGGCCAGCAACAAAACGATGGCCGACAGTATCAAGCCGCCCGGCATCGAGCCGTACGCGTCTTTGGCGTGCTGGAAGGCATTGACCAGCCCCAGTACCCAGGTGGCCAACAGCAGCAGGACGTAACGCGTGGGTTGCCCGGCCTTGGGCCGGGCACGAAGCAGGTTGACCAGCGCGAATAAAAACGCGAAGCCTGCGAACACCAACGCGCCGGCGATCAGCCAGGACGCGAAGTTGGCCCATTGAATCTGGTAGGTCTGGGTGTAGGCAATGTCGCTGAGCAGGGCGCCCAGAAACAACGGCACGGTGCCGGCGAGTAAGGTCGCATGCAGCGGCCCGGGTGCGTATCGGTAGGTGGGGAGGGTAGTCATGGTGATGGCGGCTCCTTGTTGTACAACGCCCCTGGACGGGGCAGCGCATAGGAAGTGAGCGCACCACGCGTGAGAAAGTTCAGCGTGAAACGTTTCGAAATAGTGTGAACCCTCTACGGTGGCCTGGGCCTAAGGCCGTATCATTGCGAACTTTTCTTCTGCCAGGCGCCTCCATGACCCATCCTCGCATCGGCTTTCCCTGCCAATACAAGCACCCCGAACGCCTGCTGTCGGCCAGTGCCTTGAAGCTGATTGAAGGGCCGTTCAACCCTCGCAGCACGACCTTGCGCTGGATAGACAGCGTCACGCCGCAAGTGGCCCGCGAAAAACTGGTCGAGGTGGTCACGCACAACCTGCAAGCCCAATTGCACCTGCTGGCTTACGTGGCCGGGTTGCCGCCGATGTTGCGCATGCTGCGCCTGAGCAGCGACCTGCTGCCGTTCTACAGCCACCCGAAAGTGGCGGATGTGTATAAAGACCCGGCGATCGAGCGGCAACTGGTCGAAGGGTTCGCCGCCATTGGCGACCTGGCGCGCGCTTCGGATATCCGCTTGTCGTTCCACCCCGGCCAATATTGCGTGCTGGGCTCGGAAAACCCCGGCGTGGTGGAAAACAGCCTGGCCGAATTCGAATACCACGCCGACATGATCCGCATGATGGGCTACGGCCGCCGGTTCCAGGACCTCAAGTGCAACGTGCACATTGCCGGCCGCCTGGGTGTGGAGGGCACCCGGGCGGTGTGGCCGCGTTTGTCCGAGGTGGCGCGCAACTGCATCACCTTCGAGAACGACGAGAAGACCTACGGCCTCGACCACTGCCTGCAAGTCGCCGACCTGGCGCCGGTGGTGCTGGACATCCACCATTGCTGGATCAATGAAAACGAGTACATCGACCCCCATTCGCCCCGGGTGGCCCAAGTGATCGACAGCTGGCGCGGCGTGCGCCCAACGATGCATTACTCCCAGCCCCAGGAGAGCCTGCAGGCACTGGGCTTTGATGCCGAGCACAAGCTGGAAATGGAGGCGCTGCTGAAGGTGGTGTCCAAGCGCGATCTATACGGCCACAGCGACCAGATGTGGAACCGCTGGACCAACGATTACGCACTGCAGTTTCTCGACCGCTTCGACATCATGCTGGAGGCCAAGGACAAGAACGTGGCGGCGCTGGCCTTCTACGAACACTGGCAGCGCCGCACCGCGTAGAACCATTTACTGCTTGCCGTTCAAGGGAATCACCAGCGACACCCACATGTTCCAGCCCTCGGGGCGGTTCTTGGCGTCGAACTCGTAATAGCCCTTGATGTTGGCGTACCACAGCCCTTCGCCCACCTTGAAGAAGTGCCCGGCCTGGGGGCCGATCCCGGCGACCCGCGACTTGAAGTCCCCCAGCACCGCGCCGCTGCCGCTGTCCCCGGTGACTTGTTCGAAGTAGTAGCCCACCAGCCCGACCAGGGTTTGCGAGGTGAGGAAGTGCGAGGCGCTCAGGTCGATATGGGCGTCAACGCCGTTCTGGTAGTCGGTGTCGTTGTTCTTCCAGTTGTAGGTCATGCCGGCGACCGCAGAAAACTCGTTGGTCTTGTCGAAATAGGTGTAGCCACCCCCGGCATCCAGGGCCGCGTGGCCCAGGCCGATGTTCACCAGGCGGTTGGGGTCGTAGGCGCCAATGGGGATATTGCCCATGGAGTAGGCCATGAAGTTGTGCACGCCGTGGTTCCACTTCAGGGTGCCGAGCAGGTAGAGGTCGCTGCCGCCCTTGAGGCTGTCATTCGTGCCACCGGAGAAGGATCGGCCACGCGGGCCGGTGATGGTCGCATCCACGCTGGCTTCGGAGCGTGCCACCGCCGCTATCGCAGAAATGGCGGCCTGGGCGCCGCCGAGCACCGGCGTGGCGAAGGTGTAGGTGGGGCTGGCGAACAGCAGATCGGCCTTGGCATCCAGCCCGACCACCGTGCGCCCGCCACGCGGCACCACGGCATTTTTGTTGTCACTGGCGTTCACGTGGTAGTAGATCAGCGGCAGGCTCCAGCCCGGGGTGACGGGGGCGGCAGCCAGTGCGCCGAACTGCCCTGGTACCCAGAAACTCAGGCCGCCATCGTCGGCGTGTGCCAGGGCGATGGGTAGCAGGGCGAGTACGCCCAATACGCTCGTCTTTGTGGTCATAGGACTTCCTATCCAAAAGGCCATGTTGTGCGTGCGGTTGGGGCTGTGCTCCCCACGGCTGCTTGAGCATAGTCCAAGGATCGAACGGCGTTGCGCCCGTGCGCGTTGGCGGGCATGCTCGCTGGCCAGATAGAAGGAGCCTCTCCATGCCCACCCTGCACCTGCTCTGCGGCAAGATCGCCTCGGGCAAATCCACCCTGGCCAAACACCTTGCCGCCGAGCACGCGGCGGTTGTGCTCAGCGAAGACCATTGGCTCACCAAACTCTACCCAGGCGAAATCCTGTCGATTGCCGACTATCTCAACCGCGCCCAACGCATTCGCGGGGTGTTGGGGCCGCTGGTGATCAACCTGTTGCAATCGGGCGTCAATGTGGTGCTGGATTTTCCCGCCAACACCCTGGCCAATCGCGAATGGCTGCTGGGCCTGGCGCAAGCGGCCCAGGCGCCGCACTGCCTGCACTACCTTGAACTGGACGACGCCACCTGCCGCGCCCGGCTGCATGCGCGCAATGCCGGCGGTGAGCACGACTTTGCCGCCACCGACGCCGAGTTTGACCTGATTACCCGTCACTTCTGCGTGCCCACTGAGGCGCAAGGGTTGGTGATCGAGGTGCATCACCCATGAGTGCCATGCACCCTGCAGGTGTCGACGCGGACGGTTTTATCCTCACTGTGGGCGATGGCCCGGTCCAGCCTGAATTCGAACCGTTGATGGCGGACGTCTGCCAGAGCCTTTCCCAGCCCGAAGTAGGGCTGCACAGCCTCTATCTTTACGGCAGCGTCGCACGGGGCGAGGCCAGCCCTGGGGTGTCCGACCTGGACCTGACGCTGGTATTGAACGAGCCACCCGACGCCCACGCGTTGGAGCTACTGGAACGCATTCGACAGACGCTGGAACAACGGCACCCGGAAGTCATCAAGATCGACTTCGATATTGGCCACCGCACCGAGGTGCTGGCACCCGAGCAGAACAACCGCTGGGGCTACTGGCTCAAGCACGGTTGCCGCTGTGTCTGGGGCGATGACCTTGCGCCGCACTTTGAACTGTTCCGACCGTCGCGGGACATTGCGCAGGCGCTCAACGGGGACTTCCAACAGATCTTGGCGGCGTATCGCGAGCGCATTGATCTGGCCAGTGACGCACCGGAGCGTCTGCGCCTGCAGCGTGAGGCGTCGCGCAAGCTGATCCGCTCGACGCAAACACTGCGCGAGCATGACGCGCCAGACTGGCCGCACACGCTGGAAGAGCACGTCGGTGGGTTCGTCCAGCAGTACCCCACGATGCGCGTTCAGGTGGCGTACTTTCTGTTCGAAGCCAGAAACCCCAGCGCCGAGCGCGACGCGTTCTTGAGTCGTCTGGATACCTTTGTAGCCTGGATGGTTTCACAACAGGGATAGATAGGTATATTGGCGTTCAACCCCGCGTTGCATACGCCAAGCCTATGGACATTCGATGATCAACTTCCGCCTGATTCGCCACCTCTGGCTGTTCCTCGCCGTTGCCGAAGAACAGAACTTCGGCCGCGCCGCCAAGCGCCTGGGCATGTCCCAACCACCGTTGAGCGAGCAGATCCAGGTGCTGGAGCAGGCGCTCAAGGTCACGCTGTTCGAGCGTTCGCGGCGTGGCGCCAAGCTCACACCGGTGGGCGCGGCGATCCTGCCCGCCGTGCGCAAATTCGCCGAACAGCTGGAGCGCCTGGAGCTGGCGGTGGAGGAGGCGGTGGCGGGGCAGTCGGGCATGTTGACCATCGGCGCGATCTCCACGGCGATGTTTGATGTGCTGCCGGGCCTGATCGATCGGCTCAAGCAGCAATATCCGCACCTCACCGTCTCTGTGCGCGAGATCGACAGCGTCGAGGCGGTGCCGGCCCTGGAAGCGGGGGACATTGACCTGGCGTTCGCCCGCCTGGACGGTGACCTGGGCCCGGCCGTGCAGTCGTTGCCCTTGCTGGAAGACCGCCTGATGGTGGCGCTGCCCAGCGATCATCCGTTGGCCGCCCGCACGCGCATCAGCCTGTCGAGCCTGGCCTCCGAGCCACTGGTGATGTTCTCGCGCAAGGTCAGCCCGGTGTACTTCGATAACCTGATCGCCACCTGCCGCGCCAGCGGGTTTTCGCCACGGGTGTTGCATGAAGTGCGTTCGGTGGCGTCGCAAATCGCGTTTGTCAGTTGCGGTCAGGGCATTGCGTTGGTGCCGGCGTCGTTGAAGAAGCTCGCACCGGACAACGTGGTGCTGCGGGCGTTGACGCAAAAACTCCATGTGGTGACCACCGCCGTGGCCTGGAACAGCGAGCGGCCCAACCCGTTGGTGGCGGAAGTGGTTGCGCAGTTTCAGGTTCATACGATTGGCGTATGAATACGTTCCGGAATCCGTTATTTACACGCCGCTCAAATCCCCTGACAGTGGCGGCTTTTCTGTTCCGGGAGCCCCTGTCATGTCGTTCGTCCACACCCACCTGCCGCTGACGGTAGACGGCGTCTCGCTGAACATTGCCGCGCTGCATCGCACCGGCGAACGTGCGCCCATCCTGTTTTTGCACGGATTCGGGTCCACCAAGGAAGACTACGCCGATATCGTCCTGCACCCGGCCTTCGACGGGCATCCCTTCATCGCTTACGACGCGCCCGGCTGTGGCGAAAGCGAATGTGCTGATCTGTCGAAGATCTGCATTCCTTTCTTGCTGGAAACGGCAGTGCAGGTGCTGGAGCATTTTGCGATCGAGCGCTTCCACCTGGTGGGCCACTCCATGGGCGGCTTGACCGCGTTGATGTTGGCGCACCGCTTCCCCGGCCGGGTGCTGAGCTTTACCGATATCGAAGGCAACATCGCCCCCGAAGACTGCTTTCTCAGCCGCCAGATCGTCGACTTTCCCGCAGACGATCCCGAGGTGTTTTTCAACGCCTTTATCGAACGCACCCGCCAGGCGCCGGCCTATGCCAGCGCCTTCTATTCGGCGAGCCTGCGCCACAAGGTGCGGGCGGGGGCGGTGCGCGGGATCTTCCAGTCGATGGTCGAGTTGTCTGACCATGGCGACCTGATGGGCAAGTTCCTCGGGCTGCCTTGCCCGAAGATGTTCATGTACGGCGAGCAAAACGCCTCGCTGTCCTACCTGCCGCACATCCAGGCCCATGGTGTGCGCCTGGCGCCGATTGCGCAGTGCGGGCATTTCCCGATGTATTCCAACCCGGTTGCGATGTGGCAGCAGATCGCGGATTTCCACCGCCACCGTGGCTGATTACGGCGGGCGCTACGACTTGAAGCGCCCCACCAATCCATTCAGCTCCGCCGACAGGTCAGCCAGCCGCCCCGAATCGTCCTGGGCCGAGTTGGCCAGGCTTTCCACCAAACGGGCTTCGTCGTAGATCTGCTGGATATGCCGATTGATCTCTTCGGCCACGCTGTGCTGTTCCTCGGCGGCGGCAGAGATCTGCAGGTTCTGGTCGCGGATCTCGTTGACCGACAGCTGGATGCCTTCAAAGCTGTCCCGTGCGTTTTCGATGGACGACACACTGGCGCGGGACAGGTCCAGGCAACTGCTCATCTTCTGGGTGACTTCCTCGGTTTTGCTGCCCAGGGTGCCGAGCAACTGCTCGATCTCGCCGGTGGAGTCGGAGGTGCGCTTGGCCAACGCACGCACCTCGTCGGCCACCACCGCAAACCCCCGGCCCTGGTCGCCGGCGCGCGCCGCTTCGATGGCGGCGTTGAGCGCCAACAGGTTGGTCTGTTCGGCGATGGCGCGGATGGTGCCGAGGATCTGGTTGATGCTGCGGCTGCCAGCTTCCAGCTCGACCATGGCCTGGGACGATTCGGTCAGGCGCCGGCCCAGGCGGTTGACGTTGTCGGTGGTCACTTCAATCTGCTGCTTGCCTTCGGCCACTCGGCGATGGCCGTTCTCGGCCGATTCCGCCGCGCCGCTGCATGAGCGCGCCACCTCGTTGGCCGTGGCCACCATTTCGTTGAACGCGGTGGACACCAGTTCCACCGCCTCACGCTGGCGCCCGGCCGCTTCGTTCATGTTGTGCGCCACTTCGCTGTTGACCTTGGACGCGTCCTGCAAGTTGGTCGACGCCGCGCCGATGTGCTGGATCAACTGGCGGATCGCCGCGAGGAACTTGTTGAACCAGCCCGCCAGCTCGGCGGTTTCGTCCTTGCCCTGCACGTGCAGTTCGTGGCGCAGATCGCCTTCGCCCTGGGCGATCGATTGCAAGCCGGTGCTCACCTGGCCGATGGGCTTGACGATCACCTTGGAAAACGCCGCCGCAATCAGCCCGAAGATCAGCACCAGCACCGCGACGATGACCGTGGTGATATAGGTCATGCGCGTGGCGGCGGCCATCACTTCGTTGTATTCGATCAGGCCCACATACCGCCAGCCCAGGCCCGGCGACGTCCAGACGTTGGCCATGTAGCGCACCCCGTCGATCACCACTTCGGTAGAGCCCTGGGGCGTTTCGGCCAGGTGCGCATAGGGCGCGCCGAGGTCTTTGAGCGGCTTGAAGTTGTGCGCGGCATTGCGCGGGTCCACCAGCACCACGCCGTCTTCGATCAGCATCACGTAACCGCTTTCGCCCAGCTTGATGCTCTTGAGCAACTCGGTGAGGTTTTTCAGCGACACGCTCACCACGAACACGCCCTTGGGTTTGCCGGCGTTATCTAGCAAGGCGCGGGCGGTACCCACCAGGGCCACGTCGTCCTTGTCGTAATAGTAAGCAGGGGTGCGCACGGTCTTGCCGGGGCTGGCCATGGCGGCCTTGTACCAGGGGCGGGTGCGCGGGTCGTACTTGGCCAGTTGTGGGTCATCCGGCCACTTGGCGTAGGTACCGTCCTCCAGGCCGATGGACAAAATGGCGGCTGACGGGTGGGTGGCACCAAACCGTGCGAACTGGTCGATGACCTGCTGTGCCTGGGCTGGCATTGGCTGGCTGGCCGCGTTGGCCGGCTGGTAATCCTTTAACGTGTTCACGGAAGTGTATACAGGATCGGCGGACATTTGATCGACGTTCTGCAGCGTGCCATCAAAGAACTGCCGGATGTTGCCATCGATCTGGCGTATTTCACGGGTGCTGCCATCAATGAATTGTTCGACCGCCTGGGTCCGTGTGTTCATGACGGAGATCACTGCGACCAGGCTGACCGGTATAAAAGCGACAGATACGAAAGCAAGTACCAGCTTATTTTTTATTTTCATCGAGACGACCATCAACGGGGAGGGCGGCCAAATCGTCGACTCCGGGCGAGGGGCGGCGATTTGCTATCACTGTCTGTTTCGGCTCGATGCAGGGAAATCTTTAGCGATATTTTGTGTACAACAACAATACGTTTTGTCCTGAATATTTTTCAGGTCGATAACCGCACGACAGGTTTGTCCGCACGCAACACATCATGCCCGCTGACCACCACAATGCCGACCAATACCAGGAGCGAGCCGAGCACAAACGTCGACTCCAGCGGCTCACTCAACAGCCATACACCGAACGCCACGCCAAACAACGGGGTGAGGAACGACAGCACGCCCAATCGCGACCCCAAGTAGCGGCCCAGCAGCCAGAACCACACGAGCAGGCTCAGGAACGAGAACACCACGGTCTGGAATGCCAGGCTGGCAAACGCGATGCCGGACAGGTGAAACCGAGTTTGCCCGGTGACCAGCGCCACCAGCCCGAGGATGATGCAAGCGCCGGCCAGTTGGTAGAACAGCGTCAGGGGGGCCGGCGCATCGGTCAGCCTGGAGCAGCGAATACTCAAGGTTGTCGCGCCCCAGGCGATGGCGCCGAGCACGCCCAGTGCATCCCCCATCCGCTGCGGCGTGACCCAGCCATCGCCCGGCTTGCCCGGCGTATAAAAGGCAATGGCGATACCGACAAAGGCGATCAGAATGCCCATCCATTGCAGACGGCTCAGGCGCTCACTGGCAAATCGAAAGTGCAGGCCGATGGCGGCGAATATAGGCGCGGTGTAGAGGAAAATCACCATGTGCGCAGCCGAGGTGTAGCCCAGTCCCACCGACACCGCGATGTATTCGACGGCGAACAAAACCCCGACCATCACGCCGCCTCGCCAGGTCTGCCAGTGGCACTGCTCGCGGTAGCGGCGCAAGGTCAACATGAGGCCCACCATCACGGCGGCAACCCCGGAACGCAGGGCGATTTGCAGCATCGGCGAGACATCCTCGGCGGCCACTTTGATCGCCACTTGCTGAAGCCCCCAGATGGCACATACGCCGATCATCATCACGGCGGCTTTTTTATCCAGCGTCTGGCGAATGTCCACGGTACGACTCCTCTGACTCAATGGCGTCAGTCTGGGGGTGTCGTAGTAGTGGGATATAGCGCAAATCCGACAAGCGATAGCGAGGAATCGTCATTCGTTTCGTGGCCCGAATCACGGCGTTGTCACTTACATCGGATCAGCGCAGGTCTTGGGTGGCACGTACAGAATCGTCCTTGATGTCCTCGGCGAACTTGCGCATCAAGCGCACCAGGTTGTCAAAGTCGCCTTCGTCCCAAGTGGAAAAGATCGACACGCCAATGCGTTCGCGCGCGGCGTCAACGCGATCGGTCATGACTTTGCCTTTTTCGGTAATCACCGACTCGCGCAGGCGGCGGTCGAGCGCGCTTGCCTGGCGCTGGATCAAGTCGAGGCTTTCCAGCTTGGTCACTTGCCGGCTGACCGTGGTGTAGTCGCGACCGACGCGGTCGGCCAGTTCGACCACGCCGATAGGGCCCAGCCGTTCTACCAGCACCAGCAGGGGAAACAGCGCGCGGTCCAGGGAAATTCCGGCCTCGCGCACCATCGCTTCATCGCGCTGGGGGCGGTTCATCACCCCCACGATCTCAACCAACGACCCATGCAAATCACGCAGCTGAGCGCTTATATGTGCGTTTTGCACGCTTTTTCTTGACACTGGTTTTCTCCGTCTTAATATGTGCATATTGCACATATAGGTGGTCATTATGAACGAGCAATGCGCGGTCGATGTTCTGATTTGTGGTGCCGGTGCGGCCGGCTTGACCTTGGCGATAGACCTGGCCAGGCGCGGCCTCCGCTTTCGCCTCATCGAGAAAAACCACCAGCCTTTCCACGGTTCCCGTGGCAAAGGCATCCAGCCCAGGTCGCAGGAACTCTTCGAAGACCTCGGCGTAATCGACCGCCTGTTCGCCATGGGTGGAGTCTATCCGACTGAGCGGCGCTACCGCGACGATGGCAGCCACATCGACGCCCATTCCATCGAACACAGCGCCGCGACCGCGGCTGAGCCTTATCAGCAACCGCTGATGGTGCCGCAATTCCTGACCGAACAGGTGCTGCGCGAGCGGTTGCTCGAACTGGGCCACTGCCCAGAGTTTGGTTGTGAGCTAACGGGGTTTGAGCAAGACGCGGACGGCGTGACGCTGCAGCTCAAGGGGCGCGCAGGCCCGCAAACACTGCGAGCACGTTGGTTGGTGGGCGCCGACGGTGGTCGCAGCTTCGTGCGCCAGGCGTTGAATATCGGCTTCCCGGGCAAGACCCTCGGCGTGCGTGCGCTGGTGGCGGACGTGCAGCTGTCCGGTCTGTCGTCGGCGTATTGGCACCGTTTCGGCGAAGGTGATCTGCAACGCCAGGTTGCCATTTGCCCGCTGGCCGGCACGCAACTGTTCCAGATTCAAGGGCCGATTGCCCTGGACGCCGAGGTGGACCTCAGTGCTGAAGGCTTGACCGCGATGGTGGCCCAGCGCACCGGGCGCGATGATATCCAGGTGCACGTGGTGTCCTGGGCCTCGGCCTACAGCATGAACGCGCGGCTGGCCGATCAGTACCGTGTGGGCCAGGTGTTTCTCGTCGGGGACGCCGCGCACATCCATCCGCCCACCGGTGGCCAGGGGCTCAACACCAGCGTGCAGGATGCCTACAACCTCGGCTGGAAACTGGCGGCGGTGGTCAACGGCGCACCTGGGGCGTTGCTCGACAGCTATGAAGAAGAACGCCGGCCGGTAGCAGCCTCGGTATTGGGCTTGTCTACCCAACTGCTCGATAACCTGCAACGCGGCGACGTGCGCCGGGGCCGGGAAGTGCATCAATTGGACATTGGTTACCCCCATTCCTCGCTGGCAGCGGGTCGGGTTGACCGCGCTGGTGCGCGTGCGCCGGATGCACGGCTGCGAGGCGCCGCAGGCCAATCGCTACGCCTGTTTGATCTCTACGCCGGCCCGCATTGGACGCTGCTGTGTGTGGCCGGCACGCCCGCCGACGTGGCGCCAAGGCCAGGGCTGCGTATCCACCACGTCGGCCCGCAAGGGGAGGTGATCGATGACCAAGGGCAGTTTCAACAGGCTTACGGGCTGGCTGTGGGAGATCGGGTGCTGGTGCGTCCGGATGGCTATATCGGTGCGATCTTTTCGTCCGATGAGGGCGCGCAGTTGGAGGACTACTTGTTGCAAGTCGGCCTTCCGGCGTGTCCTCAGTCCTGAACCGTCGCGTTGACGGCTTGAGCCGGTAGCGCCCCCGGCGTCTTGATGGTCTTGGTCACGATGTAGGTGAAGTAGCGCTCGATGGCCAAGTCTTCCAGCAGCAATTGGTCGATGAAACGCTGATACGCGTCGATGTCGGCGGCGCGAATCATCGCGATGTAGTCCACGCCGCCGCCGGTGGCGTAGCAGAACTCCACCTCCGGCGCGTCGCCCATGCGGTGTTCGAAGCGGCGCATGTCCTGGGCGGTGTGACGGGCCAGGGTGATTTCCACCAGCAACTGCTGGCTCTTGAACACCTGGTTCCAATCGATCACCGCACGATAGCCTTTGACCAGGCCCGCGTTCTCCAGCTTGCGCACACGCTCCCAGGCTGGCGTGACCGATAAGTTGATCGCCTCGGCCAGGCGGGACTTGGTGATGCGCCCATCCTCGGAAAGGATGCGCAGGATGTTCAGGTCATAACGGTCAAGCTTGTGCATCTAGGAAAAACTCCACAGGCCATAGAATGACGGCGCCCTCACGGGCATCGCCGGCAAGCCGGCTCCTACACGGGTTCCGCGTTTCGCCAGCCCCTTGTAGGCGCTGGCTTGCCAGCGATGGCCGTCAACGATAGCGCATACCTGCCAGGTGTACGCCGTGTTCAGCCGAGGATTTCCCCCGCCACCTGGTCAATCGCACCCTTGGTGATATCGACGATCAGGTCCGCCTCTTCACGCGTCAAAATCAACGGCGGAGCAAAGCCGAGGATGTCGCCGTGGGGCATGGCCCGCGCAATCATGCCGCGTTCCAGGCAGGCCGCCGAGACTTTCGGGCCGACTTTCAACCCGGCATCGAACGGCGTGCGCTGCTCGCGATCGGCCATGAACTCCACGGCGGCGAGCATGCCGTCGCCGCGTACTTCGCCCACCAGCGGGTGACCTTCGAGGGTTTCGCGCAGGCGACGGTTGAGGTACGCACCCACGTGCTCGGCATTCTCTGTAAGGTTTTCACGCTCCAGGATGTCGAGGTTGGCCAGTGCCGCCGCCGCGCAGATCGGGTGCCCCGAATACGTCCAGCCGTGGCCCATGGCGCCGTCGGTGGTGGAGGCTTTTTCGATCACGTCCCACACTTTTTCGCCAATGATCACCGCCGACAACGGTGCATACGCGCTGGTCAGTCCCTTGGCGGTGGTGATCAGGTCCGGGCGCATGCCATAGCGCTGGCTGCCCATCTTCGACCCCAGGCGGCCGAACGCACAGACCACTTCATCGGCAATCAACAGCACGTCGTATTTGTTCAGCACCGCCTGGATTGCCGCCCAGTAACCGGCCGGAGGCACCACGATGCCGCCGGTGCCCATCACCGGTTCACCGATGAAGGCCGCCACGGTGTCCGGGCCTTCGGCAAGGATCATCTTTTCCAGCTCATCGGCGCAGTAACGCACAAACGCGGTTTCATCCATGCCCGCCGGAGCCTTGCGGTACCAGTGCGGGCACACCGTGTGCTGGATGCCTTGCTCTGGCAAGTCAAAGTGCTGATGGAAGGCCGCAAGGCCCGTGAGGCTGCCGGTCATGATGCCCGAGCCGTGGTAGCCACGGTCGCGGGAGATGATTTTCTTCTTCTGCGGACGGCCCAGCACGTTGTTGTAATAGCGCACCAGCTTGATCTGGCTTTCGTTGGCGTCGGAGCCCGACAGGCCGTAGTACACCTTCTTCATGCCCTCTGGCGCCCAATCCATGATGCGACTCGACAGCTCGATAATCGCCTCCGTCGAGTGGCCGACGTAGGTGTGGTAGTAGGCCAGCTCCTTGGCCTGCTTGTAGATCGCGTCCGCCACTTCGGTACGGCCATAGCCGATGTTCACGCAATACAGCCCGGCAAACGCGTCGATGAAGTCACGCCCTTCGTGGTCACGGATGCGGATGCCTGACGCGCTCTGGATGATGCGGCCTTTCAGCGCGCCGCTGGCATGGTCGTGGGCGTGGGTGGACGGGTGCATGAAGTGCGCGCGGTCCTGTGCGAACAGGTGGTCGAGTTCGTGGTTCATAGCGAGTCTCCTTTGAATTGTCCTTGGTGGTGCAGGCAAAAGTATTTGGTTTCGACAAAGGCCTCGAAGCCCTCGTTGCCGCCTTCGCGGCCCAGGCCCGAGGCTTTCATGCCGCCGAACGGAATCGGGTGGCCGGTGAATTTCACGCCATTGACCGCCACCATGGCGTGGTCGAGGCGACGGATCAGCGGGTAGATCAGGTCCAGGCGGTTGGAACAAATGTAGGCGGCCAGGCCGTACTCGGTGTCGTTGGCCAGGGCAATCGCCTGCTCCAGGCTGTCGAAGGGCATTACCCCGGCAATCGGCGCAAAATTTTCTTCGCGATAGATGCGCATCTCGGGCGTGACATCCGCCAACACCGTCGGCTGGTAGAACAAGCCGCCCAGTGCATGGGCTTCACCGCCCACCAGGCGTTGCGCGCCCAGCTGCAAGGCGTCTTCCACCCGTGCGGCGGTCACATCGAACGCGGCCTGATGCATCAACGGGCCAACGTCCACGGCGTGTTCTTCGCCGCCTACCAGTGCAGGGCCCACGCGCAGCTCGCGCACGGCGGCGGCAAAGCGCTTGAGGAAGGAGGGGTAGATCGAGCGGTCGACGAGGATGCGGTTGGCGGCGCAGCAGTCCTGGCCGGAGGTCTGGAACTTGGCCTCGACCGCGACCTTCACCGCCAGGCCCAGGTCGGCGTCGGCACACACAATGAACGGCGCATTGCCGCCCAGTTCCAGGGCGACCTTCTTCACGTCCTGGGCGGCCGCTTGCAGCACCAGCTTGCCCACGCGGGTCGAGCCGGTGAAGCTCACCGAACGCACGCGGCTGTCTTGCACCAGGGTTTGCATGGCCATCTGCGGCTCGCCCAGCACCACGTTGAACACCCCGGCCGGGAAGCCGGCTTCCTCGGCCAGTTGCGCCAGGGCAAAGGCCGAGTAGGGCGTTTCATGGGCCGGCTTGACCACCACCGTGCAACCCGCTGCCAGGGCGGCAGCAGCTTTGCGCGTGATCATTGCCGAGGGGAAGTTCCACGGCGTCAGCAGGGCGCACACACCCACCGGTTCCTTGAGCGTGCCCAGGTGCGCACCGGGAATATGGCTGGGGATGTTCTGCCCGTACAGGCGCCGGGCTTCGTCGGCAAACCAGGGGATGAAGCTGGCGGCGTAAGCGATTTCGCCCCGGGACTCGGCCAGGGATTTGCCTTGCTCCAGGCTCAGGATGCGGGCCAGGTCTTCCTGGTGTTCCAGGATCAAACTGGCCCAGCGCTTGAGGATAGCTGCGCGGGCGTCCAGGCTCTGTTCGCGCCAGGCCGGGAAGGCGCGATGCGCGGCCTCCACGGCGGCCGTTATCTGCGCTTGTTCGAGCATCGGCACATGGCCGATCACGTCCTGGGTCGCCGGGTTGTACACGGCAAGGGTGCTTGCGCTGTCACTGTGGACCCAATGGCCGTCGACATAGCACAGCGCCTTGAACAGCAGTGGGTGTTTGTAAGTCATGGTGGTGGCTCCCAATCGTCTGAGTGCAGTCATGCTAGGGCAGGGCGGCGCAAGAAAAGGCGGGTTTGGCGGGGGTGGGGCAGTGGGTTTTTTCTGATTGCAGGTGCCATTTCCGGTGATTTCTGTGGGAGCCGGGCTTGCCCGCGATGCAGGCGCCTCGGTGCAACTGCTATACCGAGGTGATGCCATCGCGGGCAAGCCCGGCTCCCACAGGAGAACGGGTTACATGCCGGGTTATTTGGCGGCTTTGGCCGTGGCGACCCAGCCGTCGAAGGTGGCTTTGTTTTCACTCATCCAGTCATCCGCCAGCTTGCGAATGTTGCGTTCGCTGGAGCCGTCCTGGCTGATGGTTTTTTCCCAGTAGCTCCAGGTCGACTGCGGGAACGTCATCTGTTCCACCAGCGCTTTCACCGCCGGGTTGGCCGCGATGAATTGCTTGTTGCCGATGGCGTACCAGTTCCACGCGGCCATTGCCATGCGGCACGGGTCGGCGCCGCCTGCACACCCTTCCACGCCGGGGGTGAGGGCGCTGGTGGTGCTCGGCACGTTGCCGGGCAATGCATCAAACGGCGTCGGCAGCCACACCACGTCCTTGCCGGGGACCATGGTGTTGGTCATCCACGACGGCGCCCAGGCATAGAAAAACACCGGCTCGCCGCGCTTGAGGCGCGCGACGTTTTCGAACATCAGCGCTTCGTACTTTCCGCGCACCGGGTTCACTGTGGCCTTGAGGCCGAACTTGTCGAGCTGGTAATCCACCACATCGCCGCAGCCCCAACCCGGGTCGCAGCTGATCAGGTCAGCCTTGCCGTTCTTGCCGAACAGCGCGGCGATCTTCGGGTCTTTCAACTGCTCAAGGCTGGTGATGTGGTACGCGTCGGCGGTTTTCTTGTCGATCATGTAGCCGTTGTAGCCGGCGCCGGTGATGGAGCCGCCACCGACCACTTCAGTACGGTCCTTGACTTTGTCGAAGCTGGGTTGCAGCTGCGGCAGGGTCACGTCCATCGACAGGTCCAGGTCGCCCTGGGCGGCGGCCGGGAAGAACAGCGTGGTATTGACGGTACTCAGCTTGCTCCCATAGCCGAGGCGCTTGGCGGCCTCGATGGCGATCTTGGTGATGACGTAGTTGCCACCGGTACTTTCCGACTGCACGAAGCGGATGGTCTTGCCGTTGCCGGGCAGGTCTTCGGCCATGACCGAAGTGCTCCCCAGGTACAACACGGCTGCAAATCCAAGCAAGGCGTTGAATGGACGCATCATGATTTCCTCTTTGTTTTTCTCGTTATGGTTAAGGGATGGCAGTCAAAAAACGACGTTCATGATTTCTTGTTATGCGCTGACCGCCCGCAGGGTGAACAGCCGCTTGAACAGCGATTTGCGCTTGCCCGGCGTGGGCTGCGCGAGGTTCTGGGTGATGCGGTCGAGCATCATCGCCAGCAGCACAATGGCGATCCCGCCGACCGCCGCGCGGCCCACGTCCATGCGTCCCAGGCCTTGCAGCACCACCAGGCCGAGGCCTTCGGCACCGATCATGGCGACGACGACGGACATCACCATGGCGGTGAGCACCGTCTGGTTGAGGCCACCGAGGATGGTCGGCACGGCCAGGGGCAACTGGATCTCCCAGAGCAACTGCTTGCGGTCGGCACCGAACGCCAGGCCGGCTTCCACCAGTTCGGTTTCGACCATGCGGATGCCCAGGTAGGTAAAACGGATCAGCGGCGGGCACGCCGAAATCACCACCGCCACTTCACCCGACACGGTGCCCACGCCAAACAGCATCACCACCGGCACCAGGTACACGAAGGTCGGCGTGGTTTGCATGATGTCGAGGATCGGCCGCATCACCGCCCACACCCGCTCACTGCGCGCGCACCAGATTCCCACCGGGATACCCACCACCATGCAGATCACAATCGCGGTGGTGATCAACGACAGGGTGGTCATGGCTTCGTCCCACACGCCCAAGGCGGCGATCACCACCAGCGCGGCGGCACTGAAAATGGCCACGCCCAGGGTGGCGGCGCGGTAGGCGATGAGGAACATCAGCACCACCATCACCGGGAACGGAATGGCGTGGATCAGCGTGTCGCTGAAGCCCAGCAAGTGTTCCACCGGCCAGCGGATGGCCTGGAAGATCGGGCGCAGGTGGATGCCGATCCACTCCACGCCGCCGCTGATCCATTGGTCCACGGGAAAAACAGCGAGGTCTTCTGACTTAAGCATGATGTGCAACCTCCGAAACGGCAGGGCGAGGGGGCGGGACGCTGGCGATGCAATCGAGGATATGGGCGCTGTTCAAGGTGCCGACAAACAGCCCGTCGGCATCGGCGACCGCCACCGGGTGGCCCGGTTTGAGCAGGCGCGCCACTTCCACCAACTTGGCGCTGGCCGGCACGCTGACGAACTGCGGCGACAGGCGCTGCAAGGTATCACCGCCTGCGCCTACCGCCAGCAACGCGCCGGCATCCAGAACGCCTACGGCTTTGCCGGCCGCATTGAGTACAAAGGCATGGGCGCTGTCATTGCCGACCACGCGGGTGTCGCCCTGTACCAGCAGGGTGCTGGCCGGCTGCATGATCGAGCGCGCATCGAACAGTCGCGAGCGGTCCACTTCCCGGGTGAACCCGGCCACATAATCGCTGCCCGGGTCGGCGACGATTTCCTGGGGCGTGCCTTCGCGCACCACTTGGCCATCGGCCATGATCGCGATGCGCGTACCCAGCTTCAGGGCTTCCTGGAAGTCGTGGGTGATGAACAGGATGGTTTTCTTCAACGTGCGCTGCAGGCGCAGCAACTCGTCCTGCATCTCGGTGCGGATCAGCGGGTCGAGGGCGCTGAAGGCCTCGTCCATGATCAACACGTCGGCGTCGGTGGTCAGCGCCCGGGCCAACCCTACGCGCTGGCGCATGCCGCCCGACAGCTCGTGAGGGTGGTGGTCGGCCCACTTGGCCAAGCCAACCACCCCAAGCACTTCCAGGGCACGCTTGCGCCGTTCGGCAAGGGGCACGCCGCGCAGCTTGAGGCCGAACTCGGTGTTCTCGATCACGGTCTTGTTCGGCAGCAGGGCGAAGTGCTGGAACACCATGGAAATCCGCGTGCGGCGCACGTCGCGCAGCTCGTTTTCGTTGAGGGTGACCAGGTCCCGGCCGTCCAGCAGGATCTTGCCCGCCGTCGGCTCATTGAGGCGGTTGATGCACCGCGCCAGGGTGGATTTGCCCGAGCCGGACAAGCCCATGATCATGTAGATCGCGCCGCTGGGGATCGACAGCGACACGTTGTTGAGGCCGACCACCGTGGCGGTCTCCGCCAGGATCCGGTCTTTGCTGGCGCCAGCGGTCAAGAGCTGCATGGCTCGGTCGGGCGCCGAAGAGAACACCTTATACAGGTTCTCGATCTTTAGTCGTTCGCTCACCAATTGCCTCCAATTGTTGTTTTGCTATCTGCGGAAATTTCATCAAGAGAAATTTTTGGGCTACTGGCAGTCAAAGGTCCGTCGGTGGTGCAGTCGCAAGGGGCAACGCAAAAATTTCTTGTTGTTCGACAAAGCAGTTACAGCATGAGCGTGGGGCGGGTGCAAGGGGTGGGCGTCAGCCGGTAGGCGATTCCATCGGGGCCATGCCTTCCCGGGCCTTGCGCGCCACGCGGAAGGCTTCGACGCCCGCCGGAATGCCGCAATACACCGCGATTTGCACCAGGGCTGCGCGCAATTGCTCATCGGTCAAACCGTTGCGCAGGGCGCCGCAAAAGTGCACGCCAAACTCCTCCATGCGCCCCAGCGCCGCGAGCATGCCCAGGTTGAGCAGGCTGCGTTGCTTGAGGTCCAGGGCGTCGTCGGTCCAGACCATGCCCCAGCAATATTCATTCAACACGTCCTGGAACGGCCGCGAGAATTCGTCGGCCCGGCCCAGGGCCTGGTCGACGTAGGCGTCCCCCAGCACTTGGCGGCGTACGCGTTCGCCACCGGCCTGCAATGACTTATCCATGGTGGGTCTCCGAATCGGTTAAAAAGTCGCGCATCAGCGCCGCCACTTGCTGCGGTGCCTCTATCAGGATGCAGTGGCGCAGCCCCGGCAGAATCCGCAGGGTCGAACCCTGGATTTGCTCGTGCATGTACGTCGCCATGCGCGGGTTGGAGCCGAGGTCATCGGCGCCGGTGGCAATGAGTGTCGGGCAGCGGATCAGCCCCAGTTGCTCGCCGAAATCCGATTCGGCGAGCACCCGGTACGCCGCGGCGTAACACCCCGGGTCATTGGCGGCATTCAATTGCCGCAAGCGCAGCACGGCATCCGGGTTCTGTGCCTGGAACGCCTCGGTCAACCAACGCGCCAACGAGGCTTCGTAATGCGCCACAGGCTCGCCGGCTTGCAGCGCGACCAGGCGCGCTTTAACCCGCTCACGTTCTTCGGCATTGCGCCCGGCCACGGTCGACAACAGCACCAGCCGGCGTACCCGCTCAGGATGGGTCAGCACCAGCCGCTGGGCGATCAGGCCCCCCAGCGAAAACCCCGCCAGGTCGAATCGCCCAAAACCCACGTGTTCGGCCAGCGCCAGGGTTTCACCCACCAGATGGTCGATTTCATAACGCCCTGGCGTGCGCGACGACTGCCCATGGCCGCGCAGGTCGAAGGTCAGTACCGTGAAGTCGTCCTTCAAGCCCTGCACCACCTCGGCCCAGGCGTCCAGGCTGGAACCCACACCGTGGATGCACACCAGCGGCCGAGGCCCGTGCCCATCGAGTCGGTAGTTGAGCGTGACATTCGCCACGCTGAGTTGTTGTGCGTCGCCCATGGCTTACCCCGCCACCGTTTCGCGACGTTTGGCGCGTTCGCGCTCGGCGAACACCGGCATCACCTCGTCGATGAACAGGCGCAGGGTTTGCTTCTGCAATTCGAACGGCAGGTTGAAGGTCAGGCCCAGGCAATATTGATCGACGCCGGCCGCTTCATAGTCGAGCAGCTTGGCGATGATTTCGTCCGGGGTGCCGAACATCAGGTTGCGGCGGATGTTGTCCGGGTTGTAGTTCTCTTTACCGCGCACCGCCTCAAACGGCACCGGCTCGGGGAAACCGTTGTGCACAGTGCCGACGTTCTGCATCAGGTTCTCGAACGCACGGCCAAAGTCCATGCTGTGTTGCACCGGCACTTGCCAGTCTTCCGGGTTGGCGTAGACGCAGGTGCGCCGTTGCATCATGAAGCGCGGGCGCGGCACGTGGGGGTTGTCGGCCACGGCCTTGTTGAATTTCTCGCCGAGCACGGCGATTTCCGCCGCGGGCAAGGAGAGCGGGGTGGACAGAATGTTCGCGCCGATGCCCACCGCCCAGTCGAAGGTGCCCGGGTCACGTGCGGCCACCCAGATGCGCGGGTGGTCCTTTTGCAAGGGTTTGGGCACCGCAGCGGTCAGCGGGAATTTCCAGTAATGACCGTCGTGGGCGTAGTCACCGGCCCAGAGTTTCTGCACCGCCGGCACCAGTTCCTTCATGTAGCCGACGCCTTCCTGCTGTTGCAGGCCGGGGGTCATGCGGTCGAATTCGTACTGGTAGGAACCCCGGGCGATGCCGAACTCCAGGCGGCCTTTGGTCAAGTGATCGCACAGCGCCGCTTCACCGGCCAGGCGGATCGGGTGCCAATAAGCGGCCGCGATGGTCGCGGTGCCCAGGCGGATGCGCTCGGTGTGCTGGCCGAGCCAGGTCAGGGTCTGGAACGGGTTGGGTGCGATGGTGCATTCCAGGGTGTGGTGCTCGGACGTCCACAGGGTTTCAAAGCCGCCTTCGTCGGCGATCTTCGCCAGCTCCAGCAGGTTGGCCATGACGGTCTGCATCGGCACGTCCGGGGAGAAACGTTCCATGCTCAGGGATACGGCAAATTTCATGTGTGGCTCCTTGAATAATCAGCGCAGGCGAATCACGAACGGGTCCTGCATCTCGCCGGAGTAGTCGATGATCACGTTCTTGGCGCGGGAGAACTCGCGCATCACATCAAAGCCGCCGCGTCGCCCGTAGCCGCTCTGTTTGAAGCCGCCGTTGGCCGACATGTAGGCCGAACTGCGGTAGGTGTTGATCCACACCGTGCCGGCGTCGATGCGGTTGGCAAAGCGCAGGGCGCGGTCGATGTTCTGGGTCCAGATGCCCGAGGCCAGGCCGTAGGCGGTGTCGTTGGCCAGGCTGATCATCTGTTCTTCGGAACTGAACGGCATCACGCCCACCACCGGCCCGAACAGCTCGTCGCGCATGAACGGCATGTCGTTGCGGGCGTTGGCCATCACCGTCGGTTCGAAGTACCAGCCTTCGCTCAGATGCGCCGCGCTCGGGCGTTTACCACCGATGGCGGCCTGGGCGCCTTGCTGCAGGCCGCTGGCGATATAGCCTTCGATTTTTTGCAGTTGGGCCTGCAGTGCAAGCGGGCCAATGTCGGTGTTCGCTTCCATGGGGTGGCCCACGGTGATTTTTTGCGTGCGCGCCACCAGCGCTTCCACAAACTGGTCGTAGATCGAGGCTTCGACAAAACAACGCGAGCCGGCCACGCAGCTTTGCCCGGCGGCGGCGAAAATCCCCGAGACCACGCCGTTGACGGCTTTCTCGATGTCGACGTCGGCGAACACCACGTGGGGTGATTTGCCGCCCAACTCCATCTGGCACGGCACCAGGTTGTTCGCCGCGTTGCCGGCAATGCGGCGGCCGGTGTCGGTGCTGCCGGTAAACACGTACTTGGCGATGTCCGGGTGGCGGGTCAAGGCATCGCCGGTGATCGCGCCGTTGCCGGTGACCACGTTGACCACGCCGGCCGGGAAGCCCGCCAGGATGATCAATTCGGCCAGGGCCAGGGTGGAGGCGCTGGCGTGTTCCGACGGTTTGATCACCACGGTATTGCCGATCGCCAGGCACGGCGCCAGGGTGCCGGTGAGCAGCATCAGTGGCGAGTTCCACGGGGTGATCATGCCGACCACGCCCAGGGGCTCGCGGCTGCTGTAATTGAGCTGGTTGAGCTTGTTCACCGGGATCACTTCGCCTTGCAGCTTGTCGGCCATGCCGGCGAAGTAGGTGTAGGCGTCGGGCAGGGCGCTCATTTGCGCGCTCATCTCGCGCAGCAGCTTGCCGTTGTCGCGGGTTTCCAGCAGGGCCAGTTCCTCGGCGTGTTCGGCCACCAGTTGCGCCAGGCGATAGAGCAGCTTGCCCCGTGCGGTGGGCGTGATGTCGCGCCACTGCGGGTCGTGGAAGGCGCGCTTGGCCGATGCCACCGCGCGGGCGACATCGCTGGCGTCGCCCTGGGCGAACTGGTACCAGGCCTGGCCGGTGGTGGGGTCGAAGCTGTCGACATAGGTGCCGCTGGCCGGTTCGACGAAGCGGCCGTCGATAAACAGGTTGAGACGATTGCCCTCAAGGGCGCTGACCGTGGTTTTCATGCAAGTGTCCTGTGTGTGCGGATCAAAGCGGGGCGTTTTCGAGCATCGCGATGCGCCCGCTGGCGGCGGAGCCGGTGTAGATACCGAATTGCTGGTTCTCGCGTTCGCGGGCATAACGACGCACCACCGAGCGCAGTTCGTTGACCGGCATCAGGTCGATGGGCAGGTCGTCCAGCGGGAAGAAGCGCAGGGTGTCGGGCAGTTCGGCCTCCAACGCGCCAAGTTGGGCGCGATAGATCAGGAAGCCCGGGTCGGTGTCATCCACGTCGAACACCGAATACAAAAAGGTCGATTCCAGCTCCACCGGCAGGGCGCTGCTGCCGGCGTCGATAAAGCCCTTGCGCTTGCCCGCCACGGGCAGGGTCCAGCCGCCCTTGCCGTCAGCGCGGAACAGAATCGCGCCGTCGGTTTCGATCAGGTAGCCGATGATCATCTTGTGCGAGTCCAGCCAGCTGGCTGGCAGCGGGTCCTGGATATTCGCGTAACGCCCACGGCAGAAGCACAGGGGCAACTTGGGGCTGGTGCCGAAGGCGCGCACCTGGCCGATCAGCACCAGGTGGTCGCCGGCGTCGATGCGCTGGTGCACGCTGCAGTCGAACCAGGTCAGGCTGTCGGTGAGGATGGGCGCACCGGTGTGCACGGTGTCGTGGTTGACGGTGTGGAACTTGTCCGGCGACTTGGAGGCGAAGGTGCCGGAGACATCCACTTGCCCTTCATGCAGCAGGTTGACGGCAAAGTGCTCACTGGCTGCAAACGCGCCGTGGCTGGCAGCGGATTTCCCGACGCACACCAGCAACAGCGGCGGGTCGAGGGAAACCGAGGTGAACGAATTGGCGGTCATGCCCCGAGGGTTACCGTCGGCGTCATGGGTGGTGATCACGGTCACGCCGGTTACAAAGGTGCCGAAGGCCTGGCGCAAGGCGCCTGGGTCGACGGCTGCAACGTTGTCGGTACTCGGCATCGGAGTGCTCCTGTTGTTGGGGTGTCAAGCAAGCCTACGGGCGGTTTCAACCCCAGGCTTGCGACGATCACGGGTAATACCCTGGAAAGTTTTGCGCGGTTTCAGCGCAGGGCTCAGTCCTTGGGCTGCTCGGCTTCCATCTCCGCCATGTCCTGATAACGGTCGGCAATGCGTGGGTGGGCGCGAGAACCGTCCGAGGCACCAATGGCGATCAGCACTTCATCCGGCCCCGGGGCATCGGCCACCTGGAAGTTGGCGGTGAGGAAGTGCGAGCGCTTGCCGGTTTCGCTCTTGTGCACCATTGGCAAGGCGAGCAGGGCGCCCGGGGCGTTGCGGGTGTTGGTGAAGCTCAGGTAGGCGGTGCCTTCCACGGCTTCGCGGAACAGGTTGCCAAAGCGCAGGGTGTGGATCAGGCCCGAGGCGTGCTCGATCTCACCGTTGACGCCCACGGCGGCGGCCTTGCCAAAGGCTTCGACTTTGCCTCCCGGCATCAGCGCAATCAGGCGGCGGGTCATTTCGTGGCCCAGGCCGGGGGTCAGGCGCAGGATCTCGGGGCGCAGGTTTTCGACGAAGCCCTGGCCGGCCCAGGGGTTTTTCAAGATGGCGGCCACCACGATCAGCGTGATGGGTTTGCCGGCGTCCTTGCCCCCTTCGATAAAGGTTTCTTCGATGAAGGTGCAGTATTTCCTGACGCCCAGATTGTCCAGATTCATGATGAGGTGTCGCCCTTGTGGCTGTTGGTTTGACCCAAGGCTATGGGCAAAGGCAAAACCCGTCTTCCGTCGTTTCGGCGCATAAAAGCAGTGGACATTGCTACGAAGTGGAGCAAGTATCAGGCGGGCCGGGCAGGCACCTTGGCTGCCATGTTCCACCCGTTCAGGTGAGCGCCTTGAATCGAGAAATGCAGATACTGTCGCTGCGCGACGTGGCCAGCCAGATCAACTCCGGCGGCGACTTGCAGTCGATGCTGCACCAGTTGGTGTACGCCAGCTGCCGCCATACCCACTGGACCATGAGTTCGATCATGGCCATCGACATGGAGGCGGGGTTCGGCCATGTGATCGCCCGTCACGACCCCACCCTGGTGCAGCGCCCGCTGGTGGACAGTTGGGAGCTGTCCTCCAGCCCGGTGATGACCGCGTTGCAGCGCAACGAACCGGTGTTTATCCGCGACGTGCGTGATTGCGAGTACCCGGGCTATCGCCGCGAATCGGTGGAGCGCGACTACCGCACGGTGATGGTGATGCCGATGAACTGCACCGACTTTGACGGTCGGCCCATGGTGCTCAGCGTGATTTCCCGCACCTTGATGGACGTGTCCGAAGAGGACCGGGTGTTCCTCGGCATGATCATCCACCTGGGCGCCATCGCCGTGGAACGCCAGCGTCAGCTGGAAGCCGAGCGCCGCGCCGCCGAACGCATGCAGCAGGCGCTGCATGTGCACACCTCGATGCTGGAGCACGTGCTGGGTGGTGGTTCGGTGGGGTCGCTGTCGCTGATGGTCGGCAACCAATTGCCCAACCCGGTGATCGCGGTGGACTTCACCGCCAACCAGGTGGTGGCGGGGCGCTCACCGGACACCGCGCTGTTCGACGACAGCAGTTGGCAGGCGGCTGCGGCCGGCGTGCTCAGTGTGCAGATCACCAAGACCGCCCAGGACAGCCTGCGCAGTGCCCTGCGGAACACCGTCAACCTGTTTCTCGACGACGGCCAGCGCCAGTTCACCCTGCGGGCGCAGATCGAACCGCTGATGGTCGACCATGAGCTGGTGGGTGCGCTGGTGTTGTTCCCGGTGGCGGCGCCGGTCAATGAACTGGATTTGCTGATGCTCGAAAGCGCCAAGTTCGCCCTCAGCGTGCAGATGATGCGCAGCTTTATCCGCTTCCGTTTCGAGACCCGCACCCAGACCGAACTGCTGTTCGAAGTGCTCGAAGGCCGCTGGCGCGATGCCGACGACATCCAGCAACGTGCCCAGCGCCTGGGTATCCAGTTCAACCAGGCGCAGCAGATGATCATCATCGACTACGGCGCCAAGGCCCGTGAAGCCAAGAACCTGCACCACAACGTCGCGCGCATCCTGGCTCGCGCGTCGATCCCGGCCACGGTCATCAGTGTCGATAACGGCCTGGTGTGCCTGGTGCCCGCCGAAGGCGAAAAGGGCCGCGAGCGCCGAACCAAGGTCAAGCGCCAGATCGCCGAAGACCTGGCCCACTACCTGGGCGGCGAGCCGCTCCTGCTGGCCAGCGGCGTCTGCCACGCCCTCACCGATTACCCCGGCGCCTGGGAACGGTGCCGTCGCCTGATCGACATCGCCCGCTCGTTTGGCCGCAGCGGGCCGATCTCTGACCAGGACTTCGGGCCCATCCCGATCTTCGTGGCTGCGGTGGGCGGCGAAGACATCCGCACCTTCGTCAACGAGAGCGTCGGCGCCATGCTGGAGCACGACCGCAAGCACCAGACGCCGTACCTGGAAACCCTCACCGCCTACTTGCGCGAAAGCTGCCGCAGCCAGGCCTGCGCCGACGCGATGGGCGTGCACGTGACCACGCTGCGTTACCGCCTGGCGCGTATCCAGGAGTTGTTCGGTATTGATGTGGAGACGCCGGAGCGCCGGTTTGCCACGGAGCTGGCGATCCATTTGCAGCGGGTGATCGACAGTTAAGGCCGTACCACCAACCCCACACCACGGCCCCTTGGGTCCGAAGCAGTCTGCACGGTGCGGCCGTTGACCTGGATCGCCTGGATATCGCCCATCAACCAGCCCTGGTCCTTGAGCGCGTAGCCCATGCGCTGCAGTTGCTGGGCAACCTCGCCGGTCAGCGGCGCATACGCGTCATAGAAGAGCGTGTCCTTGGGCAGCAATTGGTGATGCACGCGCTGCGCGGCCACGGCTTTGTCCAGCGGCAGGTGGAAATCGTAGACGTTATTCAGCACCTGGAAGATCGAGGTGAAGATGCGCGAACCGCCTGGCGTGCCCAGCACCAGGCTGACCTTGCCGTCACGGGTAACGATGCTCGGGCTCATGGAGGAGAGCATGCGCTTGCCCGGGGCGATGGCGTTGGCATCGTTGCCGACCACGCCGAAGGCATTGGCGACGCCTGGTTTGGCGCTGAAGTCGTCCATCTCGTCATTGAGCAGGAAGCCCGCACCCTTGACCACCACGCCACTGCCGAAGTCCCAGTTCAGGGTGTAGGTGTTGCTGACGGCGTTGCCCTCGGCATCGATGATCGAGAAGTGCGTGGTCTGGTGGGACTCAAGGCCGGGGCGCACCTGCTCGGTGGGCGAGAGGGCGTCCGGGTTGATCTGGGCCGCGCGCTGCGCGATGTAGGCAGGGTCAGTCAGGCGCTGTGCGGGCACCTCGGAAAAGTCCGGGTCGCCGAGGTAGTCGGCGCGGTCGGCAAACACGCGCTTTTCGATCTCTGCCAGCAGGTGCAGGTAACGCGCAGAGTTGAGTGGCACGCCTGCAAAATCCGCTTTGCGCTGTTCCTTCATGCCCAACAATTGGGCCAAAGCGATGCCGCCGGAACTGGGCAAGGGGGCGGTGTACAGGCGATTGCCTTGCCAGTCGATGTGCATGGGCTCGCGCCACACGGCGCGGTAGTCCGCCAGGTCTTGATGGGTGATCAGCCCACCGTCACGCTGCATCTGTGCCACCAACAGGTCGGCGGTCTGGCCTCTGTAAAACTCATCTGGGCCGTTGGCGGCGATGCGTTGCAGGGTTTTGGCCAGCTCCGGCTGACGAAAGGTGGCCCCCGGTTTCATCGCGCCGAAATAGTCGCCAAAGTTGGTTTTGCCGTTGAACAGGGCAATCGCGTTCTGACGGTACTGGAACTGTTGGCCGGCCACCTTGAAGCCCTGGTTGGCGTAGCCGATGGCCGGTTTCACCAGTTCGCGCCAGGGCAGCTTGCCGAAGCGTCGATGGGCTTCCCACAACCCCATCACCGTGCCGGGCACACCGGCGGCGCGGGTGCCGATCAGGCTGAGGTTTTCGATGACTTCGCCGTTGGCGTCCAGGTACAGGGTCTTGGTCGCGGCCTTGGGGGCCGTTTCCCGGTAGTCGAGGAAGTAGGGCTTGCCGTGCATGTAGAGGGTCATGAAACCGCCCCCGCCGATGTTGCCGGCCTCGGGGTAGGTGACGGCCAGGGTAAAGGCGGTGGCAATCGCTGCGTCCACCGCATTGCCTCCGGCCTTGAGCACCTGGGCGGCGACCTGTGCGCCATATTCGTCGGGCGCCGCGACGGCGCCTCCTTCCAGTGGCGCGGCCAGGGCGTGGTTGAGTGTGAGGGCCAGGGTAAAGGTGGTTGAGGCAAGAAAGCGCATGGCGGGGTCCATTTTCTTATTGTTGGAAAAGCCGGCTCCCGCACCCGGGAGCCCGGGCGGTCAAGCGAACAGGTGTCTGTTGGCGAGCAGGTAGTCATGCAAAGTCGTGGTGGCACGGCCGGTCAGTTGCTGCACGGTGTCGGTCACCGGCACGTCCTTGTAGGCCTCGACTTCGTGACGGTAATAGGTCATGACCGGTTCGAAATAGTCGCCGAGGATTTCGCGCAAGGTGCTGTCACTGTCGACGTAGGTCACGGTCTCGCCGATCACTTCGCTGAGCAATGCGCTGATTTGGCGGTAGTCGAGGCGCTCGGTGCCGGTGATCAGGTAGTCCTGGCCCACGTGCTCTGCGGCAGGGTCGGCGATGATGCGCGCAGCGACAGCGGCGATGTCCAGTTCCGACAGGTGCAGGCGTGGTGCATCGCTCACGGACGGCATGATGAACTGGCGTTTGGTTTTTACGTCGTTGGCCACGAACCACGGCAGGTTGAACATGATCCAGCACGCCGCGTTGATGTAGGTCACCGGCAAGCGGCTGGCGTCGAGCAATGGCTTGGCCAGGGTATGCAGGTTGGCGCCGCAGCGGGTCGCGAGAAACTCCGGCGCCAGGTCTTGCGCGGTGAGCCCGGGCGGAATCGCGATAAAGCGAATCACCTGGGACGTGCCGCCCGCGCGCTTGATGGCGTTAATGATGTTGGGGGTGACTTGCAGTTCATCGGTGACAAAATCCGGGGTCACGATAAACACCTTGTCGGTGCCTTCGACGGCTTTTAGCAGGCTGGCCGGGTCATACCAGTCGGCCTGCACGGCCTGCGCCGCGGGGAAGGCTGCTTGCAGTTTGGCCACGCCTGCGGGGCGGCTGCTGGCCAGGCGCAGGCGCACGTCAGGGAAGTGGTCGGTGAGTGCGCGTGCCGTCGCGGTGCCCAGGTTGCCTGTGGCGCCGAGTATCAATACGTGGGTCATGTGCTGGCCTTTGCTCCGTGAGCGTTCTTCGAGGCGGGCCAATCTATCAGCAGTGTTTACTCATGATTAGACGGTATGATGGGAATGGACCTATAACCCAGAGGTATCAATGGTGCTCGACGGCGTGAATGACCTGATAGCCTTCCTGACCGTCGCCCGCGAGCGCAGCTTTACCAAAGCGGCTGCGCAAATGGGCGTGTCGCAGCCGGCGCTCAGCCGTACCTTGCGCAAGCTGGAGGCGCGCCTGGGCGTGCAATTGCTCACGCGCAGCACCCGCAGTGTGGCGCCCACCGATGCGGGCGAACGCTTGCTCGAAAGCCTCGGTCCGCATTTCGATGGTATCGAAGCGGGCCTGGCCGAGCTGTCGGAACTGAGTGGCAAACCGGCCGGCAGCCTGCGTATTACCTCGCTGGAGCATGCTTCTGCCACACTGCTGACGCCCGCGGTGTGTGGGTTGATGCAGGACTACCCGCAGATCAGCGTGGAAATCAGCGACGACTACGCCATGGTGGACATCGTTGCCGAGCGCTTCGACGCCGGTGTTCGTTGGGGGGAATCAGTGGCCAAGGACATGATCAGCGTGCGTATCGGCCCGGACTTTCCTATGGCCGTGGTGGGCTCGCCGGCCTACTTCGAGCGCCGTCCCAAGCCCCTGACGCCCCATGACCTGGTGGCGCATACCGGGATCAACTTGCGCTTGCCGACCTCGGGTGGGTTGTGGAGTTGGCCGTTCAGGAAAGGCAAACGTGAACTCAAGGTACGCCCCGAAGGGCAGGTGGTGGGCAACAGCGTGGCGCTGATCCTGGATTTCGCCCTGGGCGGTATCGGCCTGGCGCATCTGCCTGAGGACGTCGTCGCCGAATCCGTCGCCGAGGGCAAGCTGGTGCGGGTGTTGGAGGACTGGTGCACGACGGTCACCGGCTATCACTTGTATTATCCCAGCCGCCGACAGCTGAAGCCGGCCTTTCGTTTGCTGCTCGAGCGCTTGCGTGACCAAGCTGCGCAAACAGGGATGGCCCATACTGAGCGCGTCAACGCTGCCCGGAAGCCTCGCCCATGAACTCGCCAGCCGAACACCTGATCCTCGCGCCGTTTACCGATGAGTTGCCCGCACCGATCTACTTCCGTGCGGCACGCATGCCCGCGTTGGCGGCGTACCCGTGGCATCGCCATCCGTGGGGTGAGTTCGTGTATTCGTTCAGTGGCGTCATGGAGCTCAAGCTCGACGGCGTGCATTTCATCGCGCCGCCGCAATATGGCGTGTGGCTGCCACCGAACGTGGAGCACAACGCGATGAATCATCAGGAGGCCTGCCACTGCTCACTCTACATCGCGCCGGCCTTGTGCGGGCGCCTGCCCCAGGAGGCCTGCGCGCTGACCATCACCCCACTGATCCGCGAATTGCTCGAAGAGCTGCACGCGGCACCGCCCGGGCCGGTGCAGACGGACGAGGAGGGCCGGTTGTTGACGGTGTTGCTCGACCGTTTGAACCGTACCTCGCGGGTGGGCAGCTACCTGCCAGGGTCCACCGACCCGGTGCTGGCGCCGATTCTCGAGGCCCTGGAGCAGAACCCTGCGGACGGTCGTTCGCTGGCGCAATGGGCGCAGCTGGTCAATGCCACCGAGCGCACGCTGTTGCGGCGTTGCCAGCGGGATTTGGGCATGTCGTTGGCGCAGTGGAAGCAGCGGTTGAAGGTCACGGCGTCGCTGGTCAGGCTCAAGGCGGGCGACTCGGTAGAGACGGTGGCTTTCGATCTGGGCTACAGCAGCTCATCGGCGTTCATCAGTATGTTCCGCAAGCTCACCGGGGAAACGCCGGATGAGTATCGGCGTAAGCGGTTGAGCTGAAGGCTCAACCTTCGATCGCTTTTAAAGCCGCCTTCAGACCGGTCATTGCGCTCGTCAGTGGCGGCGGGCCTGCGACGACACGGCTTGCGGCTTCACCCATTGACGCCTGCCCCAGCGCAACGACTGACGCCCCATCAACGTAGGCGCGGTCGGCCGCTTTTGCGATAGCCGACAGGTAACCTTCGTTATCACCCGCTTTGAACAATGCCCATGCCCCGGGGACGAGCCTTACGTCGATAGCCGCATTCGTTTGCAGTGCTGCTGTGTGGAACACATTTGAGGTGGGTTCAAGGGTCGTGCTAACGGCGCATAGCACCACGACTTTTCCCGCTGTTTGAACCGCAGCGGTTGCCAAGGCCTCGTCCGTGCGCAAAATCGGCACTCGTACGCTTGTGGGTACGTCATCAACGGCAGGGCCCAGCGTCGAGCAGGTCAGCAGCACGACGTCAGCGTTTTCAGAGAGCACCACCAGCGCAGCAACGGTTGACCGGCTGATGCCCTCGGTCAAGCCGCCGGCCAATTCGGCGGCGGTTAACAAGTCGGCACGTACTTCGTGGCGCAGGCTATCGGGCGCAACGCCCAGCGCTTCGGCGGCTGCGGCAAAGACGGCGATGTTACTGGTGGCGGTATGCAGACACGCTATGCGCATAGGAACGGGACCCTTCAGGTAATACGGGCGAGGTGGTCACGGTTGATCAGGCCGTCCTTGGCCAAGGTATGTAGCGTGTTCACCAGCGCGCCGCGCTCGGCCTTGGAGGTGACCGGGTCGACTACTGCGTACTGGCGGTTAATCCACTCATTCACTTGGCGTAGCCAATAGGCCTGAACCACCGGTTCTGATTCCATTCGCTTGAGCAGGTAGGCCGCTTGCTGCCAGGTCGGGAACAGCTGAAGGATTGCTTCGCGCCGAGGCGTCGGCAAGGGGTGCCAGTCACTATCAAGTAGTGCGCTCAACTCGACGCTGATGCTGGCCCAAGGGCACGTGTTGAGTTGAGCAATCGACAGGTTGAATACCTTGGACGAAGGATCTTCAAGCGCCGCAAACAGGGCGGACAGCGAGCTACCGCGCAGCAGGCGGATAGCGGCTTGTCGTACCGTGGCGTAGGGAGAGCCTAGCGCGTTCGTGCGCCAACTCTCGGGCATCTCGGCATCCAGCTCAAAGGCCAGCCCCATCAGGCCCAGCCAGTCGCGCTTTGTGTCCGGCATTTGTTCAGACAAACGTAGATTCAACACCTCAAGGGCGTCGATACCGTGGCGAGGAGCTGCCCAACGCGCGAGGCTGCGAATCGCAGGGGAGGCGTCCAGCAGCGCACGACGCAGTAACGGTTGCGGGTCGGCAAGCACAGGCAGCAACGCGTTCAGCACACAGACACGAACTTTGGCACCCGGTCGGGACAGCGCCTCCAACAACAGCGGCGACGCTATTTCAGCGGGTAACGTCTTGCAGGCAGATACGGCCTGCAATCGAACCGTCAATTCCCTATGGGCGAGAGCGGCCCTCAAGAGCGTCTCGGGTTCAGCGGTTTTCTCAAGAAGCAGCGCAAACAGATAACGCGCTGCCTTGCCCTGCCGCGAAAGAAAATGTGCGTAGACCTGAGCGTAGACATCAGGTGATTGCAGGACCCGACGAATTGCGCTGAGGGACGGGCCGTGATCAACCCGTTGGCGAGCGGCCAAGGCCATGATCGGTTCCAGCACGTACAGCAGAGCGGTGACCTGTGCCGAACACAGGTAGCGTTCCAGCCCGGCTGCGGCAAGGTCCCTGATCTGTGGAACCCAATCATTCAGTCGCTCAGTCAATGCCGCCAACGCTTGGGGAGAAGATTGAGTGCACAGCTCCCGTACTGCGACCTCTCGAATAAAGCCGTTGTGATGGCGGCTGAGTTCTACCCAATTCCCCATTTTCTCGGCGTTCGCGAGCACCTCCGATGCTTCGTTAAGCCGCTGACTTGCCCAGAAAGATGAAGGCGCTTCGCGGTTCTTGAGCCTTGTCAGCCAGTCCTGAGGAGTACTCACGCTCAATCCTTTGTCGGTGGAGTGTGTCGATACTTTACCTGATGATCGAATCGGCTACACGGGGCCTCTCGGGCTCAAATAGGGATAGTATGGCGTCGATACTTTTACCCTTAAGGACGACCATGCCCCTGATCACGGAACGTGTAGCACTGGCCCGCAACGGCGCCAACGATAAAGTCATCTGCCGCATGGACTCCGGCTGGGCGGTGATGGGGGATGTGCAGTTCCTGCCGGGTTACTGCCTGCTGCTGCCAGACCCGGTGGTGGCCAGCCTGAATGACCTGGATCCTGAAGCCCGTGCCGTCTACCTGCTCGACATGGCCCGCCTGGGCGACGCGGTGCTGCAAGCCACCGGCGCGCTGCGCATGAACTACGAGATTTTGGGCAATTCCGAACCGGAGTTGCACTGCCACCTCTTCCCTCGTTACGCCGATGAGCCGGATGACAAACGCAAGATGCCCGTGTGGTTCTACGACTGGAAAACCGCCACGCCCTACGCAGAAGAACAGCACGGTGAGTTGCGCGAGAAGATCGCGCAGTTGTTGAATATAACGGGGTCAGAGGGAGCCGACGCGTGATGCAAAGGAATAAATTGGTACCCGAATTGATGGTGACGAACTTGGGTAAAAGCCTGGACTTCTGGGTGTCTTGCCTGGGTTTTACGGTGGCTTACCAGCGACTGGAAGATTGCTTTGCCTACCTCGACCTGGACGGTGCTCAGGTGATGCTCGAACAGGTCGACCCCCTCGCCAATCAATGGCAGACCGGTGAGTTGCAACGCCCATTCGGGCGCGGTTTCAACCTGCAGATTGATGTGACGACGGTAGAACCGGTGCTTCAACGCTTGGCGCAGGCAGCGTATCCGCTGTTCAAAGCGTGCGCAGATGTCTGGTACCGCGCGGGTGAGGTAGAGGTCGGGCAGCGCGAGTTTTTGGTGCAGGACCCGGATGGGTACCTGGTGCGGTTGGTGGAGCGGCTGGGTGAACGGCCGGCATCCACCTAGCACGCCACGCGATTCTTGCTTTTCACCTTGCTTCACTGGCGCCAGGCGCTGGCTTGAATCGACCGGGGCGGCAGGGCTCAAGAAGGCTGGACGGTGTGCCGTCGACGATCTCTTCGCAGGCCAGGCGCCCGACGGCGGCGGCCAACGTCACACCGGGGTGCATGGCACACACGTATACGCCGCCGACGGTTGGCAAGTAGCCGATGACCGGCAGGCCATCCACCGCGACCGGCCGAAGCCCCACGCAGGCCGTTTGCAGGTCCAGCGGGCCGATACCGTCGAACGCCTTGTGGATCACCTCGCCGAGCTGCTGAGCGAGCACAGACGGCGCGTCCTGCAGCGCATCGCCCAAGTAGTCCTGCGCCGCCCACACCGCACCGTCCGGCGTTTGTCGCACCTCCATCTCCGTGTTGGAAACCAGCGTACGCACCACGCCAGGATGTGCCGTGTAGCGAATGAAGATAGAAGGGGAAGCCTCGACCGGAAGTGGCATGCCGAGCAGGCCTGTCAGCGTTTTGAGGCCGGTGCCAGCGGCGATGACGACGACATCGGCCTCCAGCCTGCCCGTCGTGGTGTCCACGGCCACTACCTGACCGTGCCGGGTTGTGAAACCGAGCACTTGCGCGTGCGTGCGCACCTCAGCCCCCTGGGCCTTGGCGCCTGCGATCAGTGTATGGGTCGCTTGCGCGGGGTCGAGCGCGCCTTCTTCGGCTTTGTACAACGCCTGTTCAGGGGGATTTTTCAGGTGCGGCTCAAGCTCAAGAACACGTGAGCGTGCCACGCGAAAGGCGAGAGACTGGTGGCTTGAAGCGGGCAGCGCCTCGTCCGTGTCCGCGCCATAACACAGGGAACCGGCCCACTGTATCTTGAGGTCAGGCAGTTGTGCTTCGAGCCGGTGAAACTCACTGATGGCTGTGCTGCGCAACGCCGCGATCGGGTCCGGCGCGCGACGTGTGGTGTTGATCCAGCCGAACGAGGTGCCCGTCACACCGGACGCGATGTCTTGCGCTTCGACGACGGTGACTTTCGCGCCTTTCACCGCGAGGTGATACGCCAGGGAAGCGCCGACGATGCCGGCACCGATCACGACAATGTGTTTGCCTTCGGGGTGAGTCATCAGAGCGTCCTTGTTCAATGAGCGCCGAGGATTTCAGGGGTCCCGATGACCCTGGCGTAATCCATCGCCAGGTTGCTCAGCGACAGCGCATGCACATCTTCCGCAGGCCACACCCGCCCAGACAAGTCAGTTTGATCAAACGTATAGCAAGCATCCGCCGCCACCGTCACCTCAAAGCCCAGGTTGCCGCCTGAACGTGCCGTCGACTCCACCGAGTTGTTGGTGATGACGCCCACGATCACCAACTTCTGGATCGAGCGCGTGCGCAACCAGCGCTCCAGGCCGGTGGCGGCGAAGGCGTCCGGGACGTTTTTTTCAACGACGTGCTCGTGGGCGAGGGGCTGCAGCGCCGGCTGGAATTCGCAGCCGGGCTGGCCGGGCCAGAACACCGAGCCTGGGGTGCGCGAGATATGGCGAATGTGCACGATCGGGCGCTGGGCCTGCCGCCAAGCAGCCAGCAAGGCCTGCATGTGTTGTTCGGCGTCGGGGTTATTGCGGCGACCGAGGCCAGGACGGTTCATGCCTTGTTGCATGTCGATGATCAGCAATGCGGTGTTTGCGTCTAACGGTGCCATGGCCTGTCCTTGTGCGTGCGAGCTGCAAAACATATCAGCCATTGCGGGAGCCTACACAGTGATTTGTTCGAAACCCTCGCCCGTTTGCCTTTACACTGCGGCCCCGAATTTCAGCAAGGATGCTTTGGATGCGCGCGTTACTGCTCGGTATGTGGGTGTTGATGGCCGGTACCGCCCAGGTGTTGGCCGAACCCCGTTCGTTTTCGGTCATTGACCCCAGCGGTCACTACTTGGTTGAAGTGTTGTTTGCGGAGCTACCGCCAGAGCGCGAACAACTGGCACCGGCACTCATCACCGTGCGCGACAAAGCCAGCCTGGACTTCTTGCAGCAATTGCAGACCCCGGCCGGCAGGGTGCCGCTGGATCGCAACGGCAAAACCGAGGATTGGCACTTAGTCGGCGAGTACGGCCTGTTGTACTTCGGCGACTTCAACTTCGACGGTCGCCAGGACGTCGCCATCAACAACGGCAGGGGCCCGGATGGCGAGTTGCAGCCCAATTACGATGTTTACCTGCAAGATCCTTCGGCACCGCACTGGGTACTCAATCGCCCGTTGACCGACCTCGCCAATGAAACCAGCGGCGGGATGTTCACAGTCAATCCCAAGGACGGCATTATCCATTCGCAAACCGACCGTGGCTGTTGCTGGACGCGCTCCAGCCAATGGCAGATGCGCGACGGCCAGTTGCTCCGGCTCGGTTTCTACACCCAGGAAGAGGTCCCGCCCACCGAGTTCGGTGAAAATTCCAGCATGCCGCGCGGCTACATGCTGCGAACCACCGGGGAGTGGAAAGACGGCCAATGGCAAGAAACCCCACGGCTCGAAGGCCCGGTCAACGAAGATGCGCGCAGGCTGGTCGGCACGCTGGATGGCAAGATCCCCGTCGAACTCTGGTATCAGGACCAGGGCGCGGTGGTGATCGGGCAATTGCGCTACACGAAGAGTGGCAACGGCCAGTCGATCCTGTTGATTGGTTCGCGTGAAGACTATGCCGATGAACCCTTCCTGAACCTGCACGAATACACCGATGAAGGGCGTCAGACCGGCATCTGGCGGATCTCCAAGGATTACGGCGGTACCTGGGTCAGCGGCCCCAAGGGAGACGCGCGGGAGTTGGCGATTCAGTTGCACGACGAGTATCAGGAGCCGGAGTACGACAAGTTCGACGAGGTCGCGCGTGACCAACGCAACGGCCATTACCAGATGCGCCAGGACTTCCTCGACCGTGACGGCGACCTCGACATCACTGTCCTGCCCGAGCGCAACGCCGAAGGCCGGGAAGTGGCTCAGATTACGCTGACGCTGAAAGACGCCGGCACGCAAAACGTCATCGTCACCACGCAGTACACCCAGGCGATGGAAACCGAAAACCTGATCATCGTGCCCGAACCTTTGGCGCCCCAGCGTAACGGCCCTTATCACATTCAACTGGTGAAAAATTTCGCGGTGATCGAGCACAACTCGGCGCCGGACAACCCGGCTTATTTCACCGGGATGTACCGCAAACAGCCTGCGCAGTAGAGGAGGACTTCATGCTTGCACACATTCGACCGGCCCAACTCGATGACGCGCCTTTCCTGCCGGACGTGGAACACTCTGCTGCCCAAGTATTCCGCGAGATCGAAGGCCTGGCATGGCTGGCAGACACCGTCACCTTGAGCCTGGAGCGTCACCAACAGCTGATCGCATTATCGACATGCTGGGTGGTCGTCGATGCACAGGGCGCGCCGCAAGGTTTCCTGAGTGCAGAACGCCAGGGTGAAGCGTTGCATATCGTTGAAGTGTCGGTCGCCCAGGCGGTGCAAGGTCAAGGATGGGGGCGCAAGCTGGTTGAAGTCGCGATGGAGCATGCGCGATCAAACGCGCTGGACGCGGTGACGCTGACGACATTCAAGCACGTGCCGTGGAACGCGCCGTTTTACCGCCGTCTGGGGTTTGAGCCGACAGCCGATCCGCACCTGGCAGAGATGCTGACGGCCGAATATGCCCACGGTTTTGAGCAGGGCAGCCGCTGCGCCATGGTATGGCGGCTGCCCTGATGCCTGTCAGCGCAGCTTTTCAAGCATCTGGTAGTACCACATCCCCGCCGCCAACATAGGGTTGCCGAACACATCCCCCAGCGGCACCTTGATGTGCTTGCACCCGGCAAAGGTGTCGAACTTGGCCAGGGTGCCGGTCAAGGCCTCGGCCATGATTTCACCCATGATATGGCTGGTGGCGATGCCATGCCCCGAGTAGCCCTGGCAGTACCAGACGTTGTCCGACAGCTTGCCCAATTGCGGGATGCGGTTCATCACGATGCCCATGGCGCAGCTCCACTGGAACTCGATGTCCACGCCTTTGAGGGCCGGGAAGGTGCGCTCGATGCACGGCCGCAGTTCGGCGGCGATGTCCCGTGAGTCGCGCCCCGAATAGTTGGCGCCACCGCCGAAGAGCAATCGCCCGTCGCCGGTGAGCCGGTAGTAGTCGAGTACGAAGCGACAATCGTAGACCGCGAGGTCATAGGGGTTGAGGGTGCGTGCCAGCGCGCCCAACGGCGCGGTGGTGACGATGCCGCCCATGGCCGGAAAGATCTTGCCCTTGAGTTGGCCGGGTTCGAGCTTGTGATAGACGTCGCCGGCCAGCAGCACCTGGCGCGCATCGATACGACCTTGGGCGGTAATCACGGCAGGGCGATCGCCGTGCACGATCTGCAGTACCTCGGAATTCTCGAAAATCAACGCCCCCAGGCTGTGGGCCGCACGGGCTTCGCCCAGGCACAGGTTGAGCGGGTGCAGGTGCAGGTTGCGGGTGTTTTTCAGCGCGCCCAGGTACAGCTCGCTGTCCAGGTGTTCGCGCACGCCGGCCCGGTCGAGCAGGCTGACGTGGTCGCCCATGCCTCGCCGCTGGGCTTCGTCATGAAACGCGCGCAGTTCGTGCAGGTGCGAGGGCTTCATGGCGGCGTGCAGGTGGCCGTGCTTGAGGTCGCAGGCAATCGCATATTTGTTCACGCGTTGCTCGATGATTTGATGGCCGCGCCAGCGCAGGTGCCAGATGAAATCGTCCACTTCATCGCCGAGGCGTCTGCGCATCTGTTGACGCATGGCCTCGTCGCCCGACAGGCTGCCGGTGACTTGCCCGCCGTTGCGCCCGCTGGCGCCCCAGCCGATGCGATGGGTTTCGACAATCGCGACCTTGAGCCCGCGCTCGGCCAATTCGACGGCGCTGGCCACGCCAGTGAAACCACCGCCGATGATCACCACGTCGACACTGACCTGGCCTTGCAAGGTCGGATACTGGATGGGGTCATTGAGGCTGGCGGTGTAATAGGAAGCGCTGCGCTCGGCACTACGTAGGGCTGCGGTCATGGGGTGATCCTTCTGATAAATGAATGCCGCTGGGGCCGGTTCGACTTGATCAGAGAGGGGCGTCGGGCGGACGTGCATGGCGGCAATGCCACAGCGCCCAGAAGGCCAGGATGATATGGAACAACGGGTTTTCGCAGGGACGCGCCTGCGCCTTCGGCAGCGAAGCGGGCAGGTGGCAACGGAGGAGGCGCAAGAGCGAAATCATGGTCGCCGATGCTCCCAAAGCGCGCAGGCACGTTCAATCAGGGTTTGTGAACCTTCAGGTATGGGTTTGTTAAACAATCCCCGTGACCCAACTGAAATCCGTGACCGCATCTGGCATGTAGTTGGCCTCCAGGCGCGCTTTATTGTGTGTTGAGCGCAGTCAGGTAGGCGCTGAACATGTCGGCCATGCCGCCGGCGTAAACCGCAATGGCTTCGGGTGTGCGCGGGGTCGAGGAGAAGTCCTTGCCCGCGCAACTGAGGGTCGACTGGATCAAATCGTGGGCCAGATGGCGGGTCGCGTCTGATGCGTCGGGGAGCAGCTCCAGCATGAAATCGCGGAATATCTGACGTCCCGCCTCGCGAACTTCCAACGCTTCGGGGGCGTTGCGATACAGCGGCGCCGCGTCGTCCAGTGCGCCGCGCATCAGCGCTTCCTCGCACTCCGAATGAATGAAGGCCTGTACCAGGGTGCGCAAGCGCTGCAACGGCGCGACCTGCCGGTCTTCCAGAATCTGGCGCAGCATGCGGGTGGTCTGCTGCCACTCATCGCTCTGCAAGCGGAACAGAATCGCGGCCTTGTTGGGGAAATACTGATACACCGACCCCACACTCACACCGGCCTTCTCGGCGACCCGCGCCGTGGTGAAACGGGTGGCACCTTCCTTGGCCAAAACCTGAATAGCCGCCTCCAGGATCGCCGCCACCAACTCGGTGGAACGGGCCTGCTGCGGCTGTTTGCGCGAGGAAATACGCGCGGTTTGGCGGGTGGTCATGGGCGGCTCCAAGGCGTGGGGGAACGCGAATAGCGAATGCGACGAATCACTCGCATACTTTTAATGCGACGAATTAGTCGCATCTTAGTCCAGACCTCACGGAAATCAATGATGAATACCCTGACGACTGCGCCACTGGCGCCCCTGATTGAACGTCTCTACGCCCAGGCAGAGGCCGCCACCAGCCCGGACCTGGCCAACGTGCCCGATGCGGAACGCAACCGCCTGATGCACAGCAAAACCGAATACCTGGCGCTTTACACCTTGCTCAAGGACTTGTGGCTGCCGGTCTCGCGGGACACCGGCACGCTGCTCTACATGCTTGCGCGCAGTACCCAGGTGCGGGCCATTGTGGAGTTCGGTACCTCGTTCGGCTTGTCTACGCTGTTCCTGGCCGCCGCCCTGCGTGACAACGGTGGCGGCGTATTGATCGGCAGCGAATTCGAGCCGTCGAAGATCGCCTTGGCGCGTGAGCATTTCACCGAAGGCGGTGTGAGCGACCTGATCGAAATCCGCGAAGGCGATGCGCTGGTGACCCTGGCCTCCGGCCTGCCGCCGTCGGTGGACTTGCTGCTGCTCGACGGCGCCAAGGCGCTGTACGGCGACGTGCTTGGCCTGGTGGAAAAACACCTGCGCCCGGGCGCCCTGGTGGTGGCCGACAACACCAACTATTGCCCGGAATACCTGGCGCACGTGCGCTCGCCGCACAACGGTTACCTGTCGGTGCCGTTTGCCGATGACATCGAGCTGTCCATTCGTTTGGGTTAATTGAGGAGTCACCCTATGCACGTATTTGTCACAGGTGCCACCGGCTGGGTCGGTTCCGAAGTGGTCAAGGACCTGATCGGGGCCGGCCATCTGGTTTCCGGACTGGCCCGCAGCGATGACAAGGCCAAAACCCTTGCGGCAACCGGCGCGAAGGTACTGCGCGCGTCCCTGGATGACCTGGATGCAATTCGCCGCGCGGCCTGGACCGCGGACGCGGTGATCCATACCGCGTTCAATCATGACTTTTCGCGGTTTGTCGAAAACTGCGAGCAGGACCGCCGGGTGATCGAGGCCCTGGACAGTGTCTTGAGAGGTTCGGACACGCCGCTGCTGGTCACCTCGGGGTTGTCCGGGCTGACCCGTGGCGCCACCGAGTCGGACCTGCCCAACGGTGCGTCGCCGCGCAAATCCGAATTCGCCGCCAGGGCCTTGGCCGAGCGCGGTGTGCGCGCCGCCACCGTGCGCTTGGCGCCGTCGGTGCATGGGCTGGGCGACCATGGTTTTTTGCCGATCCTGATTCGCCTGGCGCGGGAGACGGGCGTGTCGGCCTATCTCGATGAGGGGCTCAACTGCTGGTCTGGCGTGTATCGCACCGATGCGGCGCGGGTCTATCGCCTGGCGCTGGAGGAGGGCGTGATCCAGGCCGCGTATCACGCGGTGGCGGACGAGGCGGTGCCGTTCAAAGCCATTGCCGAGGTCATCGGGCGTCGCCTGGGCGTGCCGGTGGCGTCGCGGCCGCGTGAACATTTTGGCTGGTTTGCCAACATGGCCGGCGCCGAGATGGCGGTGTCCAGCACGCAGACCCGGGATCGCCTGGGGTGGGCGCCGACAGGTCCGGACCTGCTGAGCGACTTGGATCAAGCGGGCTATTTCAGTCTCTGACAGGAGCGTTCCCATGACACAACACGGTACGTCTTCGGTGCTGTTGAAACTGCTGCCGATCACCCTGGCGGTGTTCGTCGCGTTCCTGATTATCGGTATGCAGTTGCCCGTGCTGCCGTTGCACCTGAACCACACCCTGGGCATGAGCACCTTGGTGGTGGGCGTGGTGGTCGGTGCGCAGTTTGCCGCTGCGCTGCTGTCGCGGGCCTGGGCCGGCAACTTTGCCGATATGCGCGGGGCCAAGCGCGCAATGCTGATCGGCATGCTGGTGGCGGCCAGCTCAGGGCTGTTGTACCTGGCGTCGCTGGGGTTCGTGGAAACCCCGGCGCTGTCGGTGTGGGTCTTGCTGGCCGGGCGTGTGGTGCTGGCCCTGGGTGAAAGCCTGATCATCACCGGTTCCATGGGGTGGGGCATGGGCCTGGTGGGGCCGCAGAACGCCGGCAAGGTCATGGCCTGGATCGGCATCGCCATCTACGCGGCGTTTGCGCTGGGGGCGCCTTTGGGCGTGGCGCTCAACGCCCAATGGGGCTTCAGTGGCGTGTGTGTGGCTACGCTGATCCTGCCGCTGTTTGCGCTGACCATCGTCGCCGGGGCCAAGGGCGTTGCGCCCACCAGCCAGCGGCGCACGTCGTTCTACACTGTGCTGGGTGCGGTCTGGCTACCCGGGTTGGGGCTGGCGTTTTCGAGTATCGGGTTTGGTGTGATCACCGCCTTTATCGCGCTGTTGTTTGCCGCCAAGGACTGGGGCAATGCCTCATTCGCCTTCACCGCCTTTGGCTTGGCGTTCATCGGTGCGCGGCTGTTTTTCGGGCACTTGCCGGACAAAGTGGGCGGCGCCAAGGTGGCGCTGGTCTGCGTGCTGATCGAAGCGGTTGGGCAATTGCTGATCTGGGGCGCTGGCTCGCCGGTGATGGCGTACGCGGGGGCGGCCTTGACCGGCTTCGGTTATTCGTTGGCCTTCCCCGGGTTTGGTGTGGAAGCGATCAAGCGAGCGCCACCGCAAACCCGTGGTCTGGCCATGGGCGCCTACGTGGCGTTCCTGGACATCGCACTGGGCATCAGCAGCCCATTGGCCGGTGCCCTGGCGGGGTCGGCGGGTGTGGCGTCGGTTTACCTCGCCGGTGCCGTGGCGGTAATACTGGCGGTGGCGGTCGCAGGGGCGCTGCTGGCCAGGAAACCCGCGCTCAGCGCTTGCTGAACGCCAGGCGCGCCGCGAACAGCACAAAGATCATTCCCGTGGTGCGGTCCATCCAGCGAATGACACTTTCACGGCGCAGGAAGCCGGACAGTGGCCGCGTGGCGCCAATCAATACCAGCGACCACACAAGGCCCAGCACCACGTGGATGCTGACCAGGCCGAAGGTCCAGACGATCAGCGAATGGCCCTGGGGGATGAACTGCGGCAGGAACGACACGTAGAAGATCCCGACCTTGGGGTTCAGCACGTTGCCCAACATGCCCTTGAGGAACCAGTTGCTGCTCGGCTGGCCGTTAGTCTCAACCGACGATAGCGAACGGCGTGGGCGCAACAACATGTTCAAGCCCAGCCAGGCCAGGTAGGCCGCGCCGCAGTATTTCAATACGTTGAAGGCCAGCTCCGACACGGCGATCAACGCGCCCAGGCCAAAGGCAACCGCCGCGCCCCAGAGCAGGCAGCCGGCATTGATCCCCAGGGTGGCCTGCAGCGCCTGGCGCTTGCCTTCCACCGTGGCGGTGCGCAACACCAGGGCGGTGTCGAGCCCCGGGGTGAGGGTCAGCAGAGTGGCGGCGAAGGTGAAGGCGAGGAGGTTATCGGCAATGGACATGGAACGCTGGCCTCAAGGGGGATAGGGCACACGTTAACCGATCGGCAGTCAACGCGGAAAACCCCGGGACTTCCCGGCAAAAAACTTCATAATAGCGGCCATTTTGTTTAGCCCGTTATTCTGGTGTGCCCGCATGGAAATTAAGGTCAACTTTCTCGACAACCTACGACTTGAAGCCAAGTTCGACGATTTCACGGTGATTGCCGACCAGCCGATCCGCTACAAAGGCGACGGTTCGGCCCCGGGCCCGTTCGATTATTTCCTCGCGTCGTCGGCGTTGTGTGCGGCGTACTTTGTGAAGTTGTACTGCCAGACGCGCAACATCCCCACCGAGAATATCCGCCTGTCGCAGAACAACATTGTCGATCCGGAAAACCGCTACAACCAGATCTTCAAGATCCAGGTCGAGCTGCCGGCCGACATCTCCGACAAGGACCGCCAGGGCATCCTGCGTTCCATCGACCGTTGCACCGTGAAGAAAGTCGTGCAGGCCGGCCCCGAGTTCGTGATCGAGGAAGTGGAAAACCTCGACGCCGATGCCCAGGCCTTGCTGATGCCCAACTCGACTTCCGACGGCGGCACCTACATCGCCGGCAAGGACCTGCCGCTGGAGCAGACCATCGCCAACATGTCCGGCATTCTGGCGGGCCTGGGCATGAAGATCGAAATCGCCTCGTGGCGCAATATCGTGCCTAACGTGTGGTCGCTGCACATTCGCGACGCGCATTCGCCGATGTGTTTCACCAACGGCAAGGGCGCCACCAAGGAAGGCGCACTGGCGTCGGCCCTGGGCGAGTTTATTGAGCGGCTCAACTGCAACTTCTTCTACAACGACCAGTTCTGGGGCGAGGAACTGGCCAACGCGCCGTTCGTGCATTACCCGGATGAGCGCTGGTTCCAGCCGGGCCCCAACGACGAGCTGCCAAGCGAAATTCTCGATGCCTACTGCCGCAAGGTCTACGACCGCGAGGGCGAATTGCGTGGCTCGCACCTGTTCGATACCAATTCGGGCAATGAGGAGCGCGGCATTGTCTCGCTGCCGTTCGTGCGCCAATCCGATGGTGAGGTGGTGTACTTCCCGTCCAACCTGATCGAAAACCTCTACCTCAGCAACGGCATGAGCGCGGGCAACACCCTGGCTGAAGCCCAGGTGCAGTGCCTGTCGGAGATCTTCGAGCGGGCGGTGAAGCGCGAAATCATCGAAGGTGAATTTGCCTTGCCCGACGTGCCCGCCGAGGTGTTGGCCAAGTACCCTAGCATCCTGGCCGGCATCCAGGGCCTGGAAGCGCAAGGGTTCCCGGTGCTGGTCAAGGACGCGTCCCTGGGCGGTGAATTCCCGGTGATGTGCGTCACCTTGATGAACCCGCGTACCGGCGGCGTGTTTGCCTCGTTTGGCGCGCACCCGAGCCTGGAAGTGGCGCTGGAGCGCAGCCTCACTGAACTGCTGCAAGGCCGCAGCTTTGAAGGCCTGAACGACTTGCCGGCGCCGACCTTCGAAGCCCAGGCGGTGACTGAGCCGAACAACTTCGTCGAGCATTTCATCGACTCCAGCGGTGTGGTGTCGTGGCGCTTCTTCAGTGCTCAGTCGGACTACGAATTTGTCGAGTGGGACTTCACCGGCCAAGGCGAAGACTCCAACGTGCAGGAAGCCGCGACCTTGTTCGGCATCCTCGAAGGCATGGGCAAGGAGTCGTACATGGCCGTGTACGAACACCTCGGCGCCACCGCCTGCCGCATCCTGGTGCCGGATTACTCGGAAATCTACCCGGTGGACGACCTGATCTGGGACAACACCAACAAGGCGCTGTTTTTCCGGGCCGACATCCTCAACCTGCACAGCCTCGACGAGGAAGAACTGCACGCGTTGGTCGAGCGCCTGATCGAAAGCGAGCTGGACGACTACACCGACATCACCACCCTGATCGGCATCGAATTTGACGACAACACCGCGTGGGGGCAGTTGACCATCCTGGAGTTGAAGCTGCTGATCTTCCTGGCCCTGAAGCAATACGAAGAGGCCAAGGAGTGTGTGGAGATGTTCCTGCAGTACAACGACAACACCGCAGAACGTGGCCTGTTTTACCAGGCGATGAACGCCGTGCTGGAGATGGAACTGGACGACGACCTGGAACTGGCTGACTACGAAGCCAACTTCCGCCGCATGTTTGGTAACGAGCGGATGGACGCGGTGATTGGCTCGGTCACCGGCGACGTGCGCTTCTACGGCCTGACGCCGACCAGCCTGAAGCTCGAAGGCCTGGACCGCCATCAGCGTCTGATCGAGAGCTACAAGAAGCTGCACGCCGCACGGGCCAACATCACCTCGGCCTGACGCAAGGTCAACTGTGGGAGCTGCCTCGCTTGCGCGAGGTTGCGAAGGCGGTGGTTCAGGCGACATCACTGTTGACTGTGCCGCCGCTATCGCAGGCAAGCCAGCTCCCACCTTCGACCGAGTACACCCGCTGCCCTGTAGGAGCCGGCTTGCCGGCGATAGCAATCCATCAGCCGGCAGAGTTGCAAGCTGACACATCGCCATCGCTGGCAAGCCAGCGCCTACAGTGGATCTTCGTCGTTGCACAGACCCCTGTGGGAGTTGTCGAGCTTTAGCGAGGCTGCGAAGGCGGTGGTTCAGGTGACATCACTGTTGACTGTGCCGCCGCTTTCGCAGGCAAGCCAGCTCCCACATTCGACCGCATTTCAAAGGATGGACTCGGCCCCCCGTAGGAGCCGGCTTGCCGGCGATAGCAATCCATCAGCCGGCAGAGTTGCAAGCTGACCCACCGCCATCGCTGGCAAGCCAGCGCCTACAGTGGATCTTCGTCGTTGCACAGACCCCTGTGGGAGCTGCCTCGCTTGCGCGAGGCTGCGAAGGCGGTGGTTCAGGTGACATCACTGTTGACTGTGCCGCCGCTATCGCAGGCAAGCCAGCTCCCACCTTCGACCGAGTACACCCGCTGCCCTGTAGGAGCCGGCTTGCCGGCGATAGCAATCCATCAGCCGGCAGAGTTGCAAGCTGACACATCGCCATCGCTGGCAAGCCAGCGCCTACAGTGGATCTTCGTCGTTGCACAGACCCCTGTGGGAGTTGTCGAGCTTTAGCGAGGCTGCGAAGGCGGTGGTTCAGGTGACATCACTGTTGACTGTGCCGCCGCTTTCGCAGGCAAGCCAGCTCCCACATTCGGCCGCATTTCAAAGGATGGACTCGGTCCCCTGTAGGAGCCGGCTTGCCGGCGATAGCAATCCATCAGCCAGCAGAGTTGCAAGCTGACCCACCGCCATCGCTGGCAAGCCAGCGCCTGCAGTTCACCACGGTTGGCTATTCGCCCAGACGCTTGAGGTGGACGTTGGCCACCAGGTAGTCGAGGAACACCCGTACCCGCAACGGCATCTGGGCGCCTTGGCCGAGGAATACGGCGTGCACGGGGTCGATGTCGCCTGGGTTGAAGGCTTGCAGTACCGGTACCAGGGCGCCGGCGGCAATGTCGTCCACTACCTGGAATTCATCCAGGCGCGCCAGGCCGATGCCGGCCAGTGCCATCTGGCGCAAGGCTTCGCCGTCGCTGGCGGTGAGGTTGCCTTCCGGCGAGACCAACCACTGTGCGCCATCCACCAGAAACGGCCAGCCTTTCAAGGTGCGGGTGTAGCCGAAATCCAGGCGGTTATGGGCGCTCAAGTCTTGCGGCGTACCTGGCAAACCGTGGCGCTGCACGTAAGCCGGGGCGGCGACGACCACCATGCGGGTAGTCCCAAGCTTGCGGGCGACCAGCCGCGAATTCTCCAGCGGGCCGTGGCGAATCGCGACGTCGGTGCGCTCTTCAACCAGGTTCACAACCTGATCGGTCAGCACCACATCCAGGGTGATCCCCGGGTAGCGCAGCAAAAAACCAGCAAGCAGCGGCAACAACACCCCTTGGGCAAACGGCACGCTGGCACTCACGCGCAGCGCGCCCCTTGGTTCACCTTTGCCAGCCGTGTTGCGCTCGGCGTCCTCCACGTCCGCCAGGATTCTTACGCATTGCTCATAGAACCCATGCCCTTCGGGCGTCGGCGTCAGTCTTCGGGTAGAGCGGTTCAGCAAGCGCGCTTGCAGGCGTGTTTCCAGGCGGGTCAACAGTTTGCTGACGGCCGAAGGGGTGATGCGAAAGTCTCGTGCTGCTGCCGAGAAATTGCCGAGTTCGATGACCCGCACAAACACTTCCATTTCGGCCAGTCGATTGATATCCCAGCGTGCCATTGTGAATTCACGTCATATAAGCCATTCGTGACAGCAGTCTATATCACAGATAAAGCCCTGGGCATCATTTGCCTCAACCCGTGCACACGGCATGGAAGGAGGAACACATGGCTGTACATTCAAATACCGCGCTGGTGGTCGGCGCCAACGGCATCATCGGGCAAGCAGTCGCTGCCGAGCTCAAGCGTGAAGGCTGGCAGGTTCGCGCGCTGGATCGGCGACCGGTGGCCGGCGTCGAAACGTTGCAAGCCGACCTGACAGACGCCGAGGCTGTGGCCACTGTGCTCGCCGCTGCCCGCGACACCACTCACGTGTTTTATGCCGCGTTCAGCCCCGACGCGGACCTGGCGGTGGAGGCCCAGCGCAACGCGCAGATGCTGGCCAACGTCTTGGACGGGCTGGAACACGTGCAATCGGCGCTGCAACGGGTGGTGATCTACCAAGGCTTCAAGATCTACGGTTCGCACCTGGGCGCCAACGTCCGCACGCCAGCGTTGGAAGACGACGCGGGGCACATGCCACCCAACCTGTACCTGGCCCAGGAAGCCCAGTTACGCGTGCGCGCCGAGCGCAGCCCGTGGGATTACGTGGCGTTGCGCCCCGATCTGGTGGTGGGCGACATCCACGGCAACCCGATGAATATTGCGCTGGTGATCGGCGTGTTTGCGGCGTTGTCTCGCGAGCTGGGCATTCCCTTGCGCTTCCCGGGTACCGACAAAGCCTACGGGCAACTCCTGCAGTTCACCGATGCGGGCCTGCTGGCGCGCGCCAGCGTCTGGGCGGCATTGGAGGAAAAGGCCGCCGGCGAAGCGTTCAACATTGCCAATGGCGACCTCTACCGCTGGGAGCGCCTATGGCAGGACGTCGCCAATCACCTGGGCCTGGAAACCGCCCATCCGATCCCTCTGACGCTGACTCGCCATATGCCCGACAAGGCCGCGCTGTGGCGTGAACTCGCCGAGCGGCACACCTTGATTCAGCCGGACTTGGACAAACTGGTGGGTTGGGCCTTTGGTGACTTCATCTTCCGCACCGAGACCGACATCATTTCCGATACCAACAAGCTCTATCGGTTTGGCTTTACCGAGCGGGTCGACTCGAAACAGTCGCTGTTTGATGCGCTGGACAGCTTGAAGCACCAACGCGTAATTCCATAAACCGTGAAACGGCTGCTGGCGGGCGCACAACCCGCCAGCAGCTGTTTAGGTCAGATCAGGGCCAACGCCTGGGCCAGGTCTGCCCGCAGGTCTTCCACGTCCTCAACCCCCACCGACAACCGCACCAACCCGTCACCAATGCCCAACTGCGCCCGCGTGGCGGCCGGGATGCTGGCGTGGGTCATGATGGCCGGGTGTTCGATCAGGCTTTCCACGCCGCCAAGGCTTTCGGCCAGGGCGAAGATCTTGACGTTTTCCAGGAAGCGCGTGGCGCCCGCCAGGTCGCTGTTGAGGTCCACCGAAATCATCCCGCCGAACCCACGCATTTGTCGACGGGCCAGCTCATGCTGCGGGTGCGAGGCCAGGCCGGGGTAGTAGACGCGCGACACTTGCGGCTGTTTCTCCAGCCAGGTCGCCAGGTCGAGGGCGTTGCTGCAATGACGTTCCATACGCAGTGCCAATGTCTTCACGCCGCGCAAGGTAAGAAACGCATCAAACGGCCCGGCGATGGCGCCCACCGAGTTCTGCAGGAAGCCCAGGCGTTCGGCCAGCTCCGGGTTGTGGCCAACGATGGCAATCCCGCCGATGACGTCCGAGTGGCCATTCAGGTACTTGGTGGTGGAATGCACCACGATGTCGAAGCCCAGCTCCAGCGGGCGCTGGATCCAGGGGCTGGCGAAGGTGTTGTCGGCCACACAGATGATGCCGCGCGCCTTGCAGATGCGTGCGATGGCGCTCAGGTCGGTGAGGCTCAGCAGCGGGTTGCTCGGGGTCTCGACCCAGACCATGCGCGTGTCGTCTTGCAAGCTCGCTTCGAATGCCGACAGGTCGCTCAAGTCGACAAAGCTGAAGCGGTGCCCGGCACTGCGCTGGCGCACTTTGTCGAACAGGCGGAAGGTGCCGCCATACAAGTCGTTGCCGGAGACGATATGCGCGCCGGCGTCGAGCAATTCCAGCACGGTGGAAATCGCCGCCAGGCCGGACGCAAAGGCAAACGCCTGGCTGCCGCCTTCCAGGTCGGCCACGCAGCGTTCCAGGGCAAAGCGCGTCGGGTTGTGGGAGCGGCCGTAGTCAAAGCCCTTGTGCACGCCGGGGCTGTCTTGCAGGTAGGTGGAGTTGGCGTAGATCGGCGGCATCAACGCGCCCGTGGTCGGGTCGGGGGATTGCCCGGCATGGATCACACGGGTGGCAAACGCGCTTTTATCGGACTGACTCATGCAAGGGATCTCCGTAGGTGGTTGAGCAGATCGACGCGGGTGATCAGGCCATGGAAGCCCGACGCGTCGGCAATGATGGCGACTAGGCCGCGATCCAGTTCTGCCTGCAATTCAGCCAGGCTGGCGCTGGGGGCCAGGGTTTGCAAGGTGTCGGTCATGGCACTGGCGACGATCATCGAGAAGTCTGCCGCGTCATGGTGCAGGCCCAGCAGGATGTCGGATTCGTCGATCACACCCACCAGCTCCTGACCATTCACCAACACTGGCAATTGCGAAACGTCGGCCAGGCGCATGCGCTGGAAGGCGGTGAGCAGGGTGTCGTCGGGGCTCACGCTGATCACGCGGCCGTCTTCGAAACGGCGGGCGATCAGGTCGCGTAAATCGCCGTAGTGCTTGTATTGCAGCAGGCCCGCGTCTTTCATCCACTGGTCGTTGTAGACCTTCGACAGGTAGCGCGTACCGGTGTCGCACACGAACGTGACTACACGCTTGGGCTCGGTCTGTTCGCGGCAATAACGCAAGGCGGCGGCGAGCAGGGTGCCGGTGGACGAACCGCCGAGGATGCCTTCGGCACGCAGCAGTTGGCGGGCATGATCGAAACTTTCTTCATCGCTGATGGAGTAGGCGTGGCGCACGCTGGAGAGGTCGGCGATCGACGGAATGAAGTCCTCGCCGATGCCTTCCACGGCCCAGGAACCGGGGGTTTCCATCTTGCCGCTGCGGCTGTATTCGGCCATCACCGAGCCCACGGGGTCGGCCAGCACCATTTCCAGCTCAGGCTGCACACGCTTGAAAAAACGGGTCAGGCCGGTGAGGGTGCCGGCCGAACCGACGCCCACCACAATGGCGTCCACGTCATGCTGGGTCTGGGCCCAGATCTCTGGGGCAGTGCTGGTTTCATGGGCCAGCGGGTTGGCGGGGTTGTTGAACTGGTCGGCGAAGAATGAACCCGGAATGTCCTTGGCCAGGCGGGCGGCCACGTCCTGATAATACTCGGGATGGCCCTTGCCCACGTCGGAGCGGGTGATATGCACCTCAGCGCCCATGGCCTTGAGGTGCAGCACCTTTTCGGTGGACATCTTGTCGGGCACCACCAGCACCACCCGGTAGCCCTTGGCCCGGCCGACCAATGCCAGGCCCAGGCCGGTGTTGCCAGCGGTGGCCTCGATGATGGTGCCTCCGGGGCGCAGGCGGCCATCGCGCTCTGCGGCGTCGATCATGGCCAGGCCGATGCGGTCCTTGATGGAGCCCCCGGGGTTCTGGGATTCGAGCTTGAGGAACAGCGTGCAGGGGCCGGTATCGAACCGGCTGACCCGAACCAGCGGCGTGTTGCCGATCAGTTCGAGGACGGCGGGGCGGGAAAGCGTGGGCATGTCGTCACCTGGGTACGGGAAGGGCGTAGGGAGGGGGACAGCAAATTAAAACGCATGGCTTGGAACATAGGCCGCTATCGGTCGGGTCGCAACCGGGCGGTCCGATGAATGTCTTTTTTTGGCGCATGGGCGATGCAGCTGTGCGCCATCAGTGGGCAGGGGTTAACCAGCGTAGGACTGGCGAAGCCCCGTAAACAGTGGGTGTGGCTGTATGGCCCGGGCTTTGCTAAAGGAAATCCAAACTTGGATACAAGATGGAATTTCCTATGCACAACGTTTTTGGCTGGACCCTTGGCGAATGGCAGTCGGCTTACCGCAGTGGCGCAATCAAGCCAGAGATTTTGCTGGACCTGGTCGACGCCTACCCGGCCGAAGACAATGCCTGGATCGCCCGCGCCGGTTCATCGCAACTGCAGGCGCAATTGGACGAACTCGGCGAACGCTTGGCGGCCGTGGGCGGCGACATGGCCCAGTTGCCACTGTATGGCGTGCCGTTTGCCATCAAGGACAACATCGATGCGGCGGGATGGGATACCACGGCGGCCTGTCCTGAGTTTGCCTACGCACCTGGGTCAGACGCGTTTGTCGTCTCCAAGCTACGAGCGGCGGGCGCGATCCTGGTGGGCAAGACCAATCTCGACCAGTTCGCTACCGGCCTGGTGGGCACGCGTTCGCCTTATGGTGCGGTGGGCAACAGCTTCGACCCGGCTTACGTCAGCGGCGGTTCCAGCTCCGGCTCGGCCTCGGTGGTGGCCCGTGGGCTGGTGCCGTTTGCCTTGGGCACCGATACCGCAGGCTCGGGCCGTGTACCGGCGGGGTTCAACAATATTGTGGGTTTGAAGCCGACCAAGGGGCGGCTGTCCAACACCGGCCTGGTGCCCGCCTGCCGCACGGTGGATTGCATTTCGGTGTTCGCCTTGACCGTGGCCGATGCCGAGCGCGTGGCGCAGGTGGCAGCTGGCTACGACGCCAGCGACGCCTACTCGCGGGTCAACCCCAACACGGCGCCGGTGGCGGTGGGGGCGCAGATCAAGTTGGCGATCCCGGCTGAGCTGGAGTTCTTCGGCGATAGCCAGAATCAAGCGGTGTTTGAGCAGGCTGTCGAGCGATTCAAGGCGTTGGGTGCAGTGATTACCCCGGTGGACTTCACACCGTTCAAGGCCCTGGCCGATCAGCTGTATTACGGGCCGTGGGTGGCCGAACGCACGGTGGCGTTGGAAGGCATGCTTGAGCGTCAGCCCGAGGCGATCAACACCCTGGTGCGCGGTATCGTTGAAAACGGCCGTCAATACACGGCGTGTGATGCTTACAAAGCCGAATACCTGCGCGCCGAATTGAGCCGGCGTATCAACGACAGCCTGGCGGGTTTTGATGCCTTGCTGGTTCCCACGTCACCGACCCTTCGCACCCTGGCGGAAATGGCCGAGGAGCCGGTGTGCTACAACTCGCAATTTGGCTACTACACCAACTTCACCAACCTGGCAGACCTCTCGGCCCTCGCGCTTCCCGCCGGGTTGCGTGTCGATGGTTTGCCCAGTGGCATTACCCTATTGGCACCCGCCTGGCATGACACGGCTCTGGCTGATCTGGGCAAGCGCTGGCAGGCCAATCTCGACCTCAGCCTGGGCGCGACCGGGCGTTCTCTGCCCGCACCCGGCGTACCCGTGCAGGCGCCGGGGGCTGTGCGAGTGGCCGTGGTGGGCGCGCACCTGACGGGCATGCCGCTGAACTTCCAGCTGACCAAGCGCAATGCGGTGCTGGTGGAGCAAACCCACACGGCTGACAGCTATCGCCTGTATGCATTGCCGGGCACCGTGCCGCCCAAGCCGGGGTTGGCCAAGGCCGAGAGTGGGCGTTCGATCATCGTGGAACTGTGGGACATGCCTCTCGCACGCTTCGGTGAGTTCGTCGCAGAAATCCCCGCGCCCCTGGGGATCGGCAACGTGGTGCTGGCGGACGGGCGTAGCGTCAAAGGCTTTATCTGTGAACCCTGGGCGTTGGCCGAAGCGCTGGATATCACCGAGTTCGGCGGCTGGCGTGCGTTTATTGCGAGCCGGGGGTGAGCATGCCGCGTCCTGACAATCTCGCCGAGCAGGTGTACACGCAACTCAAGGCGGATATTTTCGACTTCCGCCTGCTGCCGGGGGATCGCTTCAGCGAAGGCGATGTGGCAGGTCGCATGGACGTCAGCCGAACGCCGGTGCGCCAGGCGCTGTATCGCCTGGAGAAGGAAGGCTATGTGGAGGTATATTTCCGCAGCGGCTGGCAGGTCAAGCCGTTCGACTTTGCCTATTTTGAAGAGCTGTATGACGTGCGTATCGTGCTGGAACTGGCGGCTGTCAGCCGGTTATGCGGGATGGAGGCATCCGATAATCCGGTGTTGAACGCGCTGAAGGGTATCTGGCTGGTGGCGGAAGATGAACGGTTGCAAGACCCTCAGGAGGTGTCTGCGCTGGATGAGCGTTTTCATTGCGCTTTGGTGGAAGCCACCGGCAACCGTGAAATGGCGCGCATGCACTACGCGATTACCGAGCAGATCCGCATCATTCGCCGGCTCGACTTTACCCAGGTCGAGCGCATTGCCGCGACCTACCAGGAGCATACACAGATCCTGGAGGCCATCTTGCAACGGCGCAGTGACGTGGCCCAGGCACTGCTCACGCGACATATCGAGTTGAGCAAACAGGCCGTGCGCGAGATCACGTTGCACCGATTGCAGATGGCACGGCAAGCGGGCCCCAGGCCCGTGTAGGAGCCGGCTTGCCGCCGATGCAGGCGCCTCGGTATTTCTTCAGGTACACCGCGTGGAGGCCATCGCCGGCAAGCCAGCTCCCACAGTGGATCTTCGTCGTTGCACCGACCCCTGTGGGAGCTGTCGAGCTTCAGCGAGGCTGCGAAGGCGGCGGTTCAGGCGACATCATTGTTGGTTGTGCAGCCGCCATCGCCGGCAAGCCAGCTCCTACAGTGGATCTTCGTCGTTGCACCGACCCCTGTGGGAGCTGTCGAGCTTTAGCGAGGCTGCGAAGGCGGCGTTTCAGGCGACATCATTGTTGGTTGTGCAGCCGCCATCGCTGACAAGCCAGCTCCTACAGTGGATCTTCGTCGTTGCACCGACCCCTGTGGGAGCTGTCGAGCTTTAGCGAGGCTGCGAAGGCGGCGGTTCAGGCGACATCATTGTTGGCTGTGCAGCCTTCATCGCAGGCAAGCCAGCTCCTACAGGTTATGTGTTTGGGTTGAGGACCGTGTGCAACCGGGCTTTCACGGCATCGCTGGCGGGCTGCATCGGGGCGCGTAACTCGCTGTTGATCAAGCCTTCCATGGCCAACGCGGCTTTCACTGGCGCGGGGTTGGGCTCCATGAACATTGTGTTGATCAACGGCAACAACTGAAAAAACGTCGCCCGGGCCTCGGCCAGTTGGTTGTCCCGTACCTGCTGCCACAGCGCCACAAACTGCTCGGTGTTTACATGGGCCGAGGCGGCAATCGCGCCGCTGGCGCCCAGGCACAAGGCGTTGAAGATCTGGATGTCTTCCCCGCACAGCACATCCACCTGGCCACTGGCCAACAGCGCCAGGGTGTTGCCCAGGTTGCCGCCACAATCCTTGATCGCGACGATGCGTTCATGGGCGACGATGTTCAGCAGTGTCGCCTGCTCAAAGGTCGCGCCGGTACGGTAGGGGATGTCATACAGGATGATCGGCACGCTGGACGCGTCGGCCACGCTGCGAAAGAACGCTTCCAGGCCCGCCTGGGACGGGCGGATGTAGCTGGGTGCCGGTACCAGCAAACCGGCCACCGGGCGTTTGAGGATCTGTGCCTGGAATTGCAGCAGCTCAATCTGGTTGTAGCCCGCCAGGCCCATGACCACGCGGTGTGCCGGCACCAATTGCAGCACGGCATCGAGCACGGCCAGTTGTTCCTGGCGGCTCAGCGCAGCTGCTTCGCCGGTGGTGGTGCAGACCATGATCCCGGCCACGTGTTTTTCCAGCAGGTGGCTGACCAGCCGGCGCAAGCCGACAAAGTCGATGGCACCGTCATGGAACGGCGTGACCACGGGAACCCAGATACCTTGAAACGCTGACATGCACTTTCTCCTGATGATTGACCGCTTGAGTCATCGTCAGAAGGGCAGAGGGAATTGTGCAAAGGGGGAGGGAGTCCGTCGCGCTCAATGTCCTGTCAGCTCATCTGACGGGACAGCGCGCCCCGGTCACATGAGCGACTGTTTCTTCGATTTGAGGGCGTGCGCGACGCAACCTTGCGCCTTGGCAATCAAGCCAATGACGGAAAAGTTAACGAACGACGTAGCAGACATAAATTGTCACACCCTGGATAAGGCCCCCATCTTCAGGGGAGTCTGGCGAATGTGTCAAGCCCGCCGCAGGTGTTCTCGCACAAATTGCGCGACCTGGGCGGCCAGCTCCAAGTCCTCCGGCGCGCCCATGAAACCGCCATGGGGCATCGCTTCGAACACGTGCAATTGCGCAGGCACCTGGGCCTTGAGCAGGGCGCGGTGCATGCGCACAGTGTTGGACAGGAACAGGTCCCGGGTGCCGCTTTGCAGGAAGGTGGGCGGGAAGCCTTTCGTAAAGTCACCAAACAAAGGGGACAGGTACGGGTGGGTCAAATCCGCGCCATTGGCGTACAGCAGGTTGGCACTCATCAACGGGTTGGGCAGCACCACATCGACCGTGCGGTTGACTTGGAAGCTGTCGCCCGACTCGGTCAGGTCCACTTCCGGCGACAACAGCACCAGCGCGGCTGGCAGTGGCAAGCCTTCATCGCGGGCTCGCAGCACCATGGCTGCCGCGAGGTTGCCGCCCGCCGAGCGACCGCCAATCACGATGTGCTGCGGCGCGTGCCGGGTGAGCACATGGCGATAGGTGGCCAGGCAGTCATCCAGCGCGGCCGGGTAGGGATGATCGGGTGGCATGCGGTAGTCCACGCCGTAGCAGACCAGGTCGTGCTGGTCGGCCTGCCGGGCGGCGGCCAGGCGGCAGTTCTCACCGCCGCCGAACACCAGCGCGCCGCCATGCAGGTCGATGTAGGCCAAGTCAGCCACGCCGGTGGCCGGTGTCGCCACGTGGACGGTGGCGCTGCCCACGGTGATCGTCGCCAGGCTGGTCCGCAGCGATGCTTCCTGGCCCGCGTTGGCGGCGGCATAATGCTGGGCCACGGCGCCTTGCAGGCGGCGCCAGCCATCGTGGTCGTCGGATGAGGGCATGGCGTGCAGTGCATTCAGCGGCACACCGTCCTCACCCACCAGGCGCTTGAGCAGCGCCTGGGCCTCGGGGCTGATCGAGTGGGGGACGGGTAAGGTCCGTGGGTCGATCTTGACGCCGTCATTCATGGTCACTTACTCGAAGGTGTCGATACGCGAATCGGAGTAGTAGAACGGGTTCTTGTCGGTACTCGACTCAAAGAAGTAGGCGTAGTCGGTCAGGAAGTACCAATGGCTGACGCGCTTGTACTCGTCATTGTCGTAGGTGCACGACAAGGCTTTGGCCGTGCCCAGCAGCTTTGGGTTGAGTTCGCTGGCTTGCAGCTCGCGCTCTACCACGCAGCGGGTGAGGTTGGGTTTGCCGTAGCTGCCGACGATGTTGTTGAGGGTGGAGCGGGTGAACTGGTAAATCACGGTTTCGCCCACCGGCAGGGTTTTCCAGTTACCGGTGAAGCTCAGTTGGGTCACGGTCGAGCTTTCGGCCATGCTGCCGCCGCCATAGTTGGATTTGGTCACCAGTTCAACCAGGTTGCGCCAGCTCACCGATTGCGACTCATAGCCCTTGCCGCGGTTGGCCACGCTCAGTTGGCCGCTGGGCCCGTCCTGGCTGATGAAGTATTGGCTCGACAACTCACTGGTGGTGCCTTTGTAGGTCGAGGTGCCGACCATGTGCACGTATTTGAAACTGCGGGTGGGCTTGTCCAGGTTCAACTGGGTGATCGCTGCCAGCACTTGCGGCTGTACCGACGTGAGGGCGATGGTCACCGGGGCTTTCAGGCGCGGCTTGAAGGCCGGCAATGCCGCGATTTTTTCCGGGCTGGTGCAGACTTTATTGAACAGCAGTTCATAGTCGGCGTTGCTGCCGGCGATCTTCTGGGGCGTCGGGAAACTGTCGACACGGCCATCGCTGACGCGATTGTCCGCATCCATGTCGTAGCCGGCCAGCTCCTTGTAGGTGCCGGCGGCGCACGACACGGCGAAGTGCTCGCGTTTTTGCGCGTAAGGCGCGTTGTAGGGCAAGTCATTCAGCACGGACGGGTTGTCGAAGGCGGCCCAGAAACGGGTTTCACCATTGACGTTCTTGATGCTGTTGGCGTCGATCAGTACCCAGTTCTCGCGTTCGTTGGTCTGCACCAGGCGCCAGTCGGGTTTCGGCGTGTCGGCACAGGCGCGCACGAACGTCGGGTTGCTTGCCAGGGTGGCGCGCAGGTCGGCAGACAACTTGCGTGCACCGCTGTAGCGGCCGGCGGCGGTCGGGTACACGCGCTGGGCACCGTCGAGGTACAGCAAATACAACTGTGGTGAGGAACACGCTGCCTCGAACTGCATGGTGCGGCGTACACCGGCGGTGGACTCCGGCATGAGCAATTCGAAGCTGAGGTTGTCGCCTTCGCGCACGATGCTGTTTTCCACCAGCGGCTGGGTCAGCGTGCTGGCGAACATGCGGTCAACCGTGGATTTTTGGGTGGCACAACCGGCCAGTGTGGCGATGCCACCGAGCAACAACAGGGAAGAAATAACGCGCACAGAAGCCTCATTGAGTCCATTCAGGGATGTAAGGATGACGGCAGGCAGCCCGTAATCTTGAGGCGCCAAGCCTAACGGCCACGGGTTTTTCTGTATAGCCGGTTCGAAGCCGCAGCCAGTTATGCCTGGGTCGAAGCCTTAACGACCGGCCACCGCCGCTTCAATCGCGGCAATGTCGATCTTGGTCATGGTCATCATCGCGTCGAAGGCGCGCTTGGCAGTGGCCGGGTTGGGGTGGGTGACAGCGGCGGTCAACACCCGGGGGGTGATTTGCCACGACAGGCCCCATTTGTCCTTGCACCAGCCGCACGCGCTCGCCTGGCCGCCGTTGTCGACGATGGCATTCCACAGGCGGTCGGTCTCAGCTTGATCATCGGTGGCTACCTGAAACGAAAACGCCTCCGTGTGAGAGAACGCTGGGCCGCCATTGAGGCCCAGGCAAGGCAGGCCCATCACGCTGAATTCGACGGTCAGCACATCGCCCTGTTTGCCGGATGGAAAGTCACCGGGGGCATGGTGCACGGCGTGCACCGCGCTGTCCGGGAAGGTCTTGGCGTAGAAGGTGGCGGCTTCGAGGGCGGTGCCGTTGTACCAGAGGCACAGGGTGTTTTTGTGGTTCATTGTCTGGCTCCATGGGCGGATGGGTCCATGGAGTCTAGACAATGGCGGTGCTTGCGGGCGCTACATGATGGTGTAGTCCCTGACCACGCCATTGTTGAGGTGGATATTGAGACGACGGTTCTGTTGCTCAGGGGCGATGTTGTCAATGGCGGTGCGCCGCGTGTCTATCGCGTTGTCGTAGGTGTTGCCGGGGATATGGTTGGATACCAGCCCGAGCAAGTGCCGCATGGAAGCGTTGGCGGTGGTGGAAGGCGAGTAGTCCCAGGTTTCGGTGCCGTCGGATGCAATCGACTGGTTCTGCGGTTCGCCGTACATCGCCTTGAGCTGTTGGGCGGTGGTCTTGCCCGACACGATATGGGTGCGCACGTAGGTGGTGTCGAACAACGAAATGTCCGGCCCTGACTTGCCCTGGATACCGGGTATGGACAGGCCGTTGAGGCTGCTGAGACCGTTGTTGCCGCCGGCACAGCCCGAGAGCAAAACCGCGGCGACCAGTGGGGTGATGGCGTTACGAATGAGTGCACGACGGGCCATGATTTCCTCCGTTGATTCAGGGCTCTGAAACTGAGGCCAATCATAAAACGGCGAAAAAAACGCGGAAAAAATCTTCCTGTCCCAGCGTCTCAATTACTTGCCTGGCTGTCTCACGCGGGTGTCATCTGGCCCAGGATGGATCGCAGCGAAAAGCCATCATGTCGGCTCACCTGGCCCTGTTTTAGGTGCACGCCCGCCACGTCCCGGGCCTCTCGGGGGGAATAGCCGAAAGCCTGTTTGAACGCCCGGCTGAAGTGCGCATCGCTCTTGAACCCGAACTGGAACGCCAGGCCAGAGACCCGATGCCGCGTGCCGCTGTCGCTTTGGATCATCACCCGTGCCCGGTTCAACCGGCGCTTCTGGATATACGCTGCCACGCCGGTTTCCTGGCTGAACAAGCGGTACAGGTGCGCCCGCGAAATGCCCAACTGTTTGCACAGGAAAGTGGGAGACAACTCGGGACTGCGCAGGTGCTGTTCAATCAGGCGGCGAGCACGGTTGAGCAGGGTGTGGTCGATCTCCTGCGCGGCCATGTGCAGGTTCGCCAGCGACGGTGCGATGGCAGCCGAGACCAAGCCCAGGGTGGCCTCTTTCGCGTGGGGGATTTCCCCTGGCACCAGGCGTGGCAGGCGATGTTGCAAGGCGCGCATGTGGTCGGCCAGCAGTTCGCTCAAGCCGCCTTGCAGCACCTGCCCGTGCAGGTCTTTATGGCCCAGGCTCTGCGCCAGCAGGTCGCGGGGGATGGTAAGAATCACCGTGTCGCCGGCGGTGATCAGGCAGTCCAGTTCGCGGGCCAGGTCGAGGATGTAAATCTGCGAATTGCCGGCGGCCAGGGACGTGCGGCCCGCCGTGCCGTTGATCGAATGAGACAAGCCCAGGCACAGGTAGTAATGGTCGAGATGGTCACGGCGGATCATCTGGGCCGAGCGCTTGACCCGGTAGGGCACCGGGGCGCCGGTGCCATCCCAGGCACCACAGCCCATCAGCAATGCGCCCAGGTAGCCGGTGGCCAGGCGGTAATTGAAGGCCGTGGAGTCCGGCTCGCTGATGGTGATGTCGAAGATCGCGTTCACTTCCTCCCGCCACACCTCGAAGCGTTGGCGTGGCGGGTAGGGTTGGGTGGTAAAGGTGAACAGCGGGTTCTCCATGGCTGGCGCCCTCCATCAAAGCTGTTGTGCTATCGCCGCCTTATCGATCACGGACCAGACGTGCGCAAATTTCCCATCGATGACTTCGTAGAATACGTTTTCATCGAAGGTCACTGTCTTGCCGTTGATCGGCAGGTCGAAAAATTCACCCCTGGGGCTGACCTTGAAATTCAACCGGCTGGCCACCGTGGGCGGGTCGGCCACCAGCAATTGAATGCGAAACACCAGGTCGGGGATCTCGCGAAAGTCACGCTCAAGCATGGCGCGGTAGCCGCCAAGGCAGACGGCGGTGCCGTTGTAGGTCACCTGCGAGTGCACGAAGTCGCCCAGGTGCGCCCAGTCCTGGCGGTTGAGGCAATCGATGTAGCCTTGGTAAAGGGCGGCGAGTTGATTGCGGGTCATGGGGCGCTCCTCTGTGATTTAAAAGCGTTCGTCCAGGATGGTCGAATTTTCTTGTAGCATCCAACGTCGTTTTACATTCCTGGAGTGCACATGCGGATTTACATCACAGGCGCTTCCTGCTCGGGCGTGACGACGTTGGGACGCGCCCTCGCAACGTTGCTCGGCTTGCGACAGGTTGATGTCGATGACTTTTACTGGATGCCCACGGACCCGCCCTATACCACGAAACGTGCGCCTGAAGATCGCGTGAGCTTGATTCAGCAAACACGCGGGGACGATGACTGGGCGCTGACGGGCTCGTGCAATATGTGGGGTGATGCGTTGATCGCCGAGGCCGACCTGATCGTGTTTGTGGACACGCCAACGTCGGTGCGCCTCGAGCGGCTGGCTGCGCGTGAGCAGGCACGTTTTGGGGCGCGCATCGCACCCGGTGGCGACATGCACGGGATACACGTGGCCTTTCGCGAATGGGCTTCGCAGTATGACGATCCCCACTTTTCCGGGCGCAATAGAGCGCGGCACGAAGCGTGGATTACAGAACAGACCGTGCCTGTCCTGCGAATTGACGGGGAGGGCACTGTTGAAGGGATGGCGGCGCAGGTGGTGCATGCTGTGGAGCGTCGGGTTCTGTAGTGAACGAGCTTGCTCGCGCCGGGCGCGCCCCAATCCCAAACCTCGCAATCCTGACGCGAACAAGGTCAAGTTATGTGCGCAAGAACAACCCATACCTCACTTCCGCAAGGGTTACACCGCCCCTTATCAGGTTACGCTCGCTACCCGGTTCCTCAACGCATCCAACGCTGCGATAGAACCGAATTGCCCGTTCATTCAGCGCCAACACCCACAATGTCACTCGCGTAAAACCTTGCTGGCGTAACTGCTGCACGCCGATGTTCCATAGCGCCCGCCCGACACCCGTTTCCCAGTACCCGGCCAGGACATAGATGGCCATGACTTCACCCGTATTGACCTCGGCGTCGTCATCGCGACTGACTCCGACGGATACCCAGCCAACCACCTGCTGGTCCCGCTCCGCCACCCATACGCCGGATTCGTCCGATTCAATCGAGCGGGCCCAGAACGATTCACGCCGAGCCAGGGTGGTATCCAGCGCGCTCAGGTAGTCGGCCGGCATCAGGTCACGGTAGGCCTCTTGCCAACTGCGGATATGCACCTGGGCAATGGCGTTTGCATCAGAAGGTAGTGCCTTGCGAATCATTGAAATGCTCCTTGCCTGGCTGCGGTGAGTCCGTGCTGTTGCCCTTCAAGCATGGGCGCAAATCATGACAGTTGAAGGCTTGAGCGCAATCGTACACACCATGAGGAGCGCTAAAGATTCAGTGAAATCAATTCATTATCTATGGAGCAAGGGCTCGACCTAAAATAGCCTCAATGATTGAGACTATTAATATTGCTGAGCAAGACCAGAAGCTATCAGTCGATAGGTTCAGGTGTTGTTTCGGGTGTATGGGTGTGAAATTAAAATGAATACAGACTTTACATTTGCTATCAAGCGCATTCAATTTGACGAACATTATCACCCCTCCGAAAACACGCGCATTACCACCAACTTTGCCAATCTGGCGCGTGGGAAGAGTCGCCAGGAAAACCTGCGTAACACCTTGCGGATGATTGATAACCGCTTCAATGCCCTGGCGCATTGGGATAATCCAAAGGGTGATCGTTACGCGGTCGAACTTGAAATTATCTCTGTTGAAATGGACGTTGATGCTGGCAGCACCGGCAACGCCATTCCACTGATTGAAATATTGAAAACCAATATTGTTGATCGCAAAACGGACGAACGTATAGAAGGGATTGTAGGGAACAACTTTTCTTCTTACGTACGCGATTATGACTTCAGCGTGCTATTGCTGGGGCATAACAAGGATCGCGCAGGTTTCAGCACCCCCGATAATTTCGGCGACCTGCACGCCAAACTGTTCAAGCATTTCGTGAACTCAAGCGCCTACAAGGCCAACTTTAACAAGCTGCCCGTCATTTGCCTGAGCGTTTCGAGCAGCAAGACCTACCTGCGCACGGAAAACCAGCACCCCGTGCTGGGTGTGGAATACCAGCAGGATGAGTACTCGCTGACAGATGAGTACTTCCAGAAAATGGGCTTGAAGGTTCGCTATTTCATGCCGCCCAACAGTGTTGCGCCGTTGGCGTTCTACTTTTCGGGTGACTTGCTGGGGGATTACACGAACCTCGAGCTGATCAGCACCATCAGCACTATGGACACCTTCCAGAAGATTTATCGCCCCGAGATTTACAACGCGAATTCGGCCGCCGGTAAATCCTATCAGCCAAGCTTGAGCCATCAGGATTACTCGCTGACACTGATTGTTTACGACCGAGAAGAACGCAGCCGCCTGGCGATTGAGCAGGGTAAGTTTGTTGAGGAAAACTTCATCAAACCCTACCAGGCTGTGCTTGAGCAGTGGTCCGCTAACTGCGCGCTTTGATTAATTAAACGTACAAGGTTGTTCATGATGAAAAAGTTGTTACCTACTTCAACCGCTGGCAGCTTGCCTAAACCGTCCTGGCTGGCGGAGCCTGAAAAACTCTGGTCGCCCTGGAAGTTGCAAGATGATGAGTTGGTTGAAGGCAAACAAGATGCCCTGCGTTTGGCGCTGCAAGAGCAACAACAGGCGGGCATTGATATCGTCAGTGACGGCGAGCAAACTCGCCAGCACTTTGTAACGACGTTTATTGAACACCTCAGTGGCGTGGATTTCGAGAAGCGCGAGGTCGTCAGGATTCGTGATCGCTACGACGCCAGCGTTCCGACCGTGGTCGGCGCCGTTGCACGTCAAAAGCCGGTGTTTGTTGAAGATGCCAAGTTCTTGCGCCAGCAAACAGACCAGCCGATCAAATGGGCACTGCCTGGCCCGATGACCATGATCGACACGCTGTACGACAACCACTACAAGAGCCGTGAAAAACTGGCGTGGGAATTTGCCAAGATCCTCAACCAGGAAGCCCTGGAACTGGAAGCGGCCGGTGTCGACATCATCCAGTTTGATGAGCCCGCGTTTAACGTGTTCTTTGATGAGGTAAACGATTGGGGCGTTGCCACGTTGGAGCGTGCGATTGAAGGCCTTAAATGCGAAACCGCCGTGCATATCTGCTACGGCTACGGCATCAAGGCCAATACCGATTGGAAGAAAACGCTGGGGTCGGAATGGCGCCAATATGAAGAGGCGTTCCCCAAGCTGCAAAAATCCAGCATCGATATCATTTCGCTCGAATGCCACAACTCCCACGTGCCCATGGAGTTGATCGAGCTGATTCGCGGTAAGAAAGTGATGGTCGGTGCCATTGATGTGGCCAACCATGCCATTGAAACACCTGAGGAAGTCGCCAATACCCTGCGCAAAGCGCTGCAGTTTGTGGACGCCGACAAGCTTTACCCGTGCACGAACTGCGGCATGGCCCCTCTGCCTCGACATGTGGCAAGAGGCAAGCTGAATGCCCTGAGCGCCGGTGCAGAAATCGTTCGCAGAGAGCTGTTGAACCAGGGCTGAGCGAACGCCGGAGGAGGGCGGTGGAGTTAACCCTCACCAGCCTTCTTCCGGCCTCACTTTGCCCGTTCGACGCCACCGACTATTCAAGGCTTTCTATGTCACGTCTCCCTACGGCTATCGAGCCACTGCACTTTCGCGAAGCGCTTGGGCACTACGCCTCCGGTATCACGGTGATCACCTCCCGCCTTGATGACGAGCCCATTGGCTTCACCTGCCAGTCGTTCTACAGCGTGTCGATGAGCCCGCCACTGGTGTCATTCAGCGTCATGTCCAGTTCGGCGAGCTATCCCAGGATTCGTCAGGCCGGTCGTTTCGCAGTCAACATCCTCTCGGGCGAACAGGTGGGTATTTCCAATCAATTCGCTCGGCGAGGCACGGACAAATGGCACGACGTGGAATGGCATACGTCGCCGCTGGGCAATCCGATCATCGCCGGCAGCCTGCACTGGCTCGATTGTGAAATTCACGCCGAGCACGCGGCGGGTGATCACCTGATCGTGATTGGTGAAGTTAAAGCGTTGAACCTGCAAGCGCCTGGGGCGCAGCCGTTGCTGTATTTCAAAGGACAGTATCGCAACATCGCCGCGCATAACGCTGTCTGAGCGCGGACCACAGCTTTATCAGTCATCCCGTTGCAGTACCATTGGCCGAAACACGGACTATGCAAAGGTCGTCTTATGGCAAGAAGTGCAAGGCTTCAAAAGAAACTTCATGCCCGGCATCTGATTGAGGTCGCCACGGAGGTGGTGGGTGATGGCCATCTGGTCAAAAAATTGTGGACGCTTAACCACGCAGACACGCTTGCGTTGAATTCGAACACCTTCAGGTCGGATCCTGTTCAGCGTTACCGTCTGGAATACGTGGTAACGCGAGGTCCTGTTCCTGGGCATTGGCTGCACAAGCCCTTCGACCCGGAAGAATTAACGCTGTTTTTTGCGGCGAAAGACTATGCCGGCGTCTGCCATGGTTGGACCTTTTTCGACGATTGACGGCGGCAGAACTGGCGCTTTGAACCGTTACGTGTTTAGGGGGCGGTGTTTATCGTGGTGTGGCGGTCTGCTGTGGTGAAGGGTTGGGTAGTGTTTGCAGGCATTGTAAGGCCCAGTATTTCACGGCAGGTGGCACACCTTCGTCGTCAATCACGGTGTGCAACAGCTCAATCATCCTGAGCCGGTGCTGTTTGCTTTTCTTAATGGCCAGCTCCCACACCTGGTCTGGATATCTCAGCGTGGGCCGCTCCGGACTATTGCATTCGATGGTTTTTCCGGACTGTGTCCAGAGCAAGTTTGCGACATAGGCGGGAACGTAGCAGCTGTTGTTGTTCACTGTCTGGATCTTTGAGAAGACCTGCACCAGCCACGGCGCGGCCATGCGTAGCCGGTTGCGGGGCTTGATAGATGGCTCGAACAGGTCGCTTTCTGCAAGTTCTGGCGGATCGGCTCGCGTCGTTACGCCAACATGAGCCGACCACATGCTTTGGGCTTCACGTAGCGCGTCTTGCGAAATGGTCAGGCTTTTCTCAAAGAGCGCTTCAAACCAGCGCTCCGCCTCGGCAAAGCCCCTCTCGTGGTCGACCAACTCGTATGCAGCTTCTTCCCAGCCGCCACTGGGCTCTGCTTCAAACCAGAGCCCATTTCGAGAAAAGTTTGCCGACGAGACCAGCGCTGCATGCTCAAACAGGGAAACCTTTGCATGAAGGTTGGGGAGGTGGCGAATCTCTGTGTTCGGCCGCTCAAGAAGCGCCTGGATAACCGTTGGATTGGTGCCGCCAGTCGAGAGGTTGCATAGGATCCTGTACTGCCTGTCGTTTCGAATCAGGCCTTCGGCGCCGTCGCCCCAAAAGGCAACTGCCAGTTTGATAGGGCGCTCGGGGCTCTGTGCCTCGCTCAAGCGCGTGAGTGCTTGGTGTATGGCGCTGGCATTTGCGATGAACATACTCACTCCATGAGTCGGTCAATTGCGGTTGCTTAGGGGCGGACGGGTTTAGCCGCAAGCCTAGACGATCCAGAGCGATTGGACGTGCCGTGGATTTTAATAAAAGCCTGCAGTGACGGAGTTCTTCGGCACGGCCACTTGAACGGGCATAATCGCGGTCTGCCTGCCCTCCGGGAATCCTGCACCCCATGCAACCGCTCGAATTCACCGTTGCCTTCGAAAACCACACGCTGCACGCCGATACCCTGACAGGCGAACGCAACCCTCACCTGTTTTGCATCCACGGCGGCGGCGCGCGTTGCCGCTCGGTATTCGCCGAGGTGCGACACACGCTGCACGGGCAGGGCATTGGCTCTACGGCCCTGGACTGCATCGGCCATGGACAAACCGGTGGTGTGTTCGCCGACTCATCCCTTCACCGGCGTGACCAGCAGGCGCTGTCCGTAGTTCGACACAGTGGGGTGCAGCCCAGCGCCTTGATCGGCATCAGCATGGGCGCCTATAACGCGGTGCGGTTGAGCGAAACCCTGGGCGCCCAGACGTTGATTCTGGTGGTGCCGGGCATCTACACCCCCGAGGCTTACACGGTGCCGTTTGGCCCTTTGTTTTCGGCAATCATCCGCCAGCACCGCAGTTGGGCCGATAGCGATGCGTGGGACATTCTCAGCCGGTTCAAGGGCCGGCTGCTGGTGATCGCCGGGGAGCAGGACGACGTCATCCCGCTGGAAATCCCCGAGCGGCTGTTGGGTGCAGCGACCCACGCCCAGGACAAGGAATTGCTGGTCATTCCCGACGCTGGCCATAACGGGCTGATGCCACTCATTCAACAGCAGTCGCAATGGCTCGCAGCAATCACCACACGTGTGGCGTCAAGCGCTTGAGTGTCTGCGGGTTCAAGCCCTGCGCGCCATCAACAACACTGTTGCCGCCGCCGACAACAACCCCGCGCAGCAACGGTTGAAAATCCGCTTGCCACGGGGTTCGGCGAACCAGCGACGCATGTGCAGACCCATGTAGGCGTAGGCGCTGATGGCGATCCATTCCAGCGCCAGGAACATCGCGCCCAACAGGGCGAATTGCGGGGTGATCGGCTGGCCCGGCACCACGAACTGAGGAAGAAACGCGGTGAAGATCAGGATGGCCTTGGGGTTGCCCGCTGCCACCAGAAACTCCTGACGCGCCAACGCCCACAATCCCACCTTGGCCGTAGCCGATTCCGCCTCTGTCTGGGGATTGGCGCGCCACAGCTGAAAGGCCAAATAAAACAGATACGCCGCGCCCAGAATCTTGATCCCGTAGAACAACAGCTCCGAGGTTTGCAGCACTACCGCCAAACCCGCAGAAGCCAGCGCGATCATCCCGGCGAAGGCCAGCAGGCGCCCGATACCCGCCAGGCAAGAAGTGCGGTAGCCGTAGCGGGTGGAGTTGCTGACGGACAGCAGGTTGTTCGGGCCGGGCGCCATGTTCAGGGCGAAGCAGGCGGGGAGGAAGAGGGAGAGGGTGGCGAGGTCCATGGCGGCTCCGTGTTCGCGGGGGACGGGGAGCGTTGAGGATAAGGGGGGTGGGGCGCTTGGACAATGGGGGCAGTGGAGCGCTTTTATTGCGGCTCCAGTTCTGACCATAAATCACTGCGCCCAATGCCGTTCATGAACGTTCCGTAGTCTTCAAATTGACCGACATTCACCTCCTCTTCACTAAACCACGTCGCTTCACATTCGTTGCATACCCACAACAAGATCTGTGCGGCGTGGACACGCATTGCCAGGACGCAACTTTGACTACATCTTTTGCACTCAATCTGCGTGTCAGTCATTGCCAGTGGGCAGTGAAGAAGAGCAGCGTTTGAAGCGGCCGCTGTGTACCAGGTGCTCAGTCTTGCTTATACGCCTGGGTGTTGATCAGTTTGCCTGAGGTATCAAATAAAAATGCCACCGTGATAGTGCTTTGGACTTTATAAAGATAGACGTATCGACCATCCGGGTTTTTGTTCTCATGAAATGGCGAACCCAAGCAGCTTCGGATCTGCTGTGAAGTGGCTTCGCCTGCCTTGTAATCGCCGATTTTTTGAGGGCAATCTGCAGGCGGCGCAGAACTTTGCTGATTCATTTTCTTTATTTCAAAATCAGCGCTGCCCGTACCCTTTTCTTTGAAGGTTATCAAGAACGAAGAACGGGCACCTTGCGACTCGACAACCCACATTTCCCGCCAAGCTCTGGCACCAGGGCTGCCAACAGGTTGCTGGATCACGAACTTCAGTATTTTTGTTTCTGCAGTAAACGCGGGTGCGCCGAGTATGTTCTGCAGGCCAGCGGTGGTGTCAGACGCCAACTTTTCATTGGTCAGTGTCCCTTCTCTGGCAACGTTTGGCTTGATGCTGGAGACTGGCTGCAACTGGGAAGAGGTTTCGCAGCCGGATAACACGAAGGCAAAAACAATGGCGGCAAGTTTTAAACGCATCTAATCACTCCTTGATTGAGACCGGCTGACCATCTGGGCTCGTAGCCTCGCTGGTAATATCCATGTGCTATCACTGTATCCAACCCCGGCGTCTTGTCAAATACGGCCGGTCATTAATGTTCGGCCATAGCGCGAGAAGACGCTGAGGGGCTTCGCGGTAGACATGACCGCCTCAAATCGAACGCTGATTGACCCGCGCCATCAGTTGCTCCGCCGTCTCCTTTCGCTCCGAGTAACGATCCACCAAAAAATCCTGTTGGTCTCGCAGCAGCAAGGTGAACTTCACCAGTTCCTCCATCACGTCGACGACGCGGTCGTAGTACGGCGACGGTTTCATCCGTCCGGCCTCATCGAACTCCATGTAGGCCTTGGGCACCGAGGATTGGTTAGGGATGGTGAACATGCGCATCCAGCGTCCCAGCACGCGCAGTTGGTTGACCACGTTGAAGGACTGGGAGCCGCCGCACACTTGCATCACCGCCAGGGTCTTGCCCTGGGTCGGGCGGACGGCGCCCAGCTCCAGAGGGATCCAGTCGATCTGCGCCTTGAACACGGCCGACATCGCGCCGTGGCGTTCCGGCGAGCACCAGACTTGTCCTTCGGACCACAACACCAATTCGCGCAACGCTTGCACCTTAGGATGTTCCACCGGGGCATCGTCTGGCAGGGGCAAGCCACTGGGGTTGAAAATACGCACCTCGGCGCCAAAGCACTCCAGCAGGCGCGCGGCTTCTTCAACCAGGAGGCGGCTGAAGGAACGCTCGCGAGTCGATCCGTATAACAACAGGATGCGTGGTTTGTGGCCTGATGCTGGCAAATCTGGGACCAGGCCAGGGTCGAGGTTAGGCGGGTGTTCTGACATGAATCCTCCTGAGATTAGAGCGTGCCGATTCGATCGAGCTCAGACTTGAGCTGGTCGCGGTTGAGCTGGGCAAAAGGCAGTTCGAGGAAGGCTTTGCAGCGTTGTTCGATGGTCGCCAGTGTCGAGCGGAACGCGGCCTCGATCTGCGCGTCGTCGCCGTGCACGTCGGACGGGTCTTCCAGCCCCCAATGGGATTTCAACGCTGGGCCGAAGTACACCGGGCAAGCTTCGCCCGCGGCCTTGTCGCAGACGGTAACGACGATGTCTGGCGGGTTGTCCTCAAAGGCGTCATTGCCTTTGCTGTGCAAGCCGTCGATGGAGATGCCGGCCTGCTGCAAGGTCGTCAGGCTGCGGGGCAACACCTGGCCCTTGGGGAACCTGCCGGCGCTAACCGCTTCAAAGCCAGCGGGGGCCAGGTGGTTGAACACAGCTTCGGACAGGATGCTGCGGCAGCTGTTGGCCGTGCACATGAACAGGACTCGCATGGGGTGCTCCTTTCGCTGAGGCGGCTATCAAAGGCTCAGGCGCAGGGCCAGGGCCGAGAGGGTGATCAACAGAACCGGAAGGGTCAGCAGGGCGCCGACTTTGAAGTAATAACCCCAGGTGATGCGCATGCCTTTGTGCGCCAGCACGTGCAGCCAAAGCAGTGTGGCCAGGCTGCCAATGGGGGTGATTTTCGGGCCGAGGTCGCAGCCGATGATGTTGGCGTAGATCATCGCCTCGCGAACAATGCCCTCCGCGCTGCTGGCCTGAATCGACAGCGCGCCGATCAACACGCTTGGCATGTTGTTCATCACCGACGACAGCAACGCCGACAGCAGGCCGGTGCCAAGGGTTGCGGCCCACAGGCCTCGGCCGGCCAGGTGGTCGAGGACTTGGGCGAGCCAATCGGTCAGGCCAGCGTTCTTCAGGCCGTACACCACCAGGTACATGCCCAGCGAGAACACCACGATCTGCCACGGGGCTTCGCGCAGCACCCGCCGCGTCGAGATCTTGTGGCCCTTGGCGGCGACCGCGAACAGCAAGGCCGCGCAAGCTGCCGCGACGGCGCTGATGGGAATGCCCAGCGGTTCGAGTGCGAACAGGCCGACCAGCAGCATCAACAGCGTCCAGCCACCGACGATGAAGGTGGCGCGGTCACGAATGGCAGTTTTTGGTTCTTGCAACGCATCCAGCGCATAGCGAGGCGGCACGTCGCGGCGGAAATACACAAGCAGCACCAGCAGGGTGGCAGCGACGCTGACCAGGCTCACCGGCACCATCACCGAGGCGTACGCGTTGAAACCGAGCCCGAAGTAGTCGGCAGAGACGATGTTCACCAGGTTGGACACCACCAGCGGCAGGCTGGCGGTGTCGGCGATAAACCCGGCGGCCATGACAAACGCCAGGGTCGCGGCGGGGGAAAAGCGCAGCGCCAGCAGCATCGACATCACGATGGGCGTGAGGATCAGCGCCGCGCCATCATTGGCAAACACGGCGGACACGGCAGCGCCCAACAGGACGCAGAAGGCGAACAACCGATAACCGCTGCCCTTTGCCCTGCGCGCCACATGCAGCGCGGCCCATTCGAAGAAACCGGCTTCATCCAGCAACAGGCTGATGATGATCACCGCGATAAAGGTGGCGGTCGCATTCCACACGATGGCCCATACCGTCGGAATGTCCTGCAGCGACACCGCGCCCACTGCCAGCGCGATCAGCGCACCGAGCGTGGCGCTCCAGCCAACGCCGAGGCCCTTGGGTTGCCAGATGACGAGCACGAGGGTGAAGACAAAAACAGCCACGGCGACAAACATTAAATACTCACTCGATCAGGGGGTCAGCAGCAGGCCGCTTCGCGCACGGGCCGGCCATCCATGTTTTGCAGGCGCGAGGCGTTGCCCTTGAGCCAGCCAGCGTTGGCCTTGGACGTCACGTGCAGAACCTCGTGAACCCACTCGGGCAGGTCCGGATTGAGGCGGTAATAGACCCACTGGCCCTGGCGGCGATCCAGCAATAACCCGCTGCTGCGCAGTTGGGCGAGGTGGCGGCTGATTTTCGGTTGGCTGTCGTCGAGCGCACACATCAGCTCGCAAACGCACAGCTCACCTTGATCGGCAATCAGCAGGGTGGCCCGCACGCGGGTCTCGTCGGACAGGCTCTTGAAGACTTCGGGGGGTGTGATCATGGGAGGCTCGGTAAATATGGATAACCGAATATACGGATATCCATATATCTAAATCAAGCACGAATTTCGCCGAGCGCCTGCGCTTTGATCGGTGAGGGGCTTGAGCAAAAAACTCAGGGCCTTGAATCCCTTGCGTCAATCGAGAAAACTCCACCGCACAATGTGAGGAGCCCGCAATGCAAGGAACAGCGTTTCAAATCGTGCGAATCGACCAGATCCACGAAATAGTTTCGCCTACCGTAGACGCACTTCTGCTGCCGTTGGGTTTCGAAGTTCAAGGCCCATTGTCCTGGGTGCGCAGTGCTGATGCCCCCATCCGGCAGATCTTTCGCCTGGCGCAGTGGAAGGGCGGTGCGCTCGCGCCTTCATGGGGGTTGTCCCTGGATTTTGTCCCGCACCTGTCCGGCAATGACTTCAAGTGGCACAGAACTGTGAAGTCGGCGCGACCTGACCTGACGTTTGATGTGCGTGATCGGGCGCTTGATATTTCCTATAGCTACGGGCCCGAAACCATTGCGAAGTGCGCACCCGATATCCTCAGGGCAGTTATTCCAACCGCAGAATCCTTCTGGAACTCGGCGCGTTCGATAGCCGACCTGCCCAGTGCTTTTGAGCGGGTCAGGCAGCATCTGTCGACAGGGGGATTGGGTTTCTACAACTACACGCAACACCCGCTTGCCTACGCTTTTGTGCTGGCCAGGAACGGCAAGCCCGATGCTGCTGAACAAGAGTTTCAGCGCTACTCACCGCGTCTTTCAGCGGCGGCGCAAAAGAAGCTTCGCACGTTGTTCGTTGATGCAGGCGGCTACCCAGGGTCGGGCGACTAACCGGTTGGATCACCCACGGTGAAGTGCCGCTTGAATAGCCTTCACCATCACGTTCGCGACTTCAATTTCGATATCGCCGAAATCTGCCGAGAATCCACGGGTCAGTTTTGGGAAACCGCCAACTCACCCTTATCCTCCTTTGCCCGCGTCGCCCGCACCGCCATCACCAGCGCCAACATCGGCGCCAGGGTAAACACTGCGAACAACCAGCGCGCCGCATTGGCGACACCGTCGTCACCGGTGGCATCGTTGATACCCGCCATGTTGGAGATCACACCGGCCAATGCCGCGCCCAGCGCCATGGCAAACAGTTGCAGCGTGGTGATCGATGACGCGGCGGTGTCCTGGTCCTGAGCCGACGCGACTTGCAGGATGCGTGTCAGCAAGTGCGGCCAGCCCAGGCCGATACCGAATCCCACCAAAAACAACCCGAGGCAGATCGGTGCCAGGAGCGCCCAATCACCTCCGCTCGCCGTGGGTGTGGTGAGCGCCAATATCACCAACCCGGCCACGATCAGCAGCGGCCCTGCAAGGATGGCGCGATGGGCGCCGCGCCCGGTCCAGCCCGAGCTCAAGATCTCCGACACCGTCCAGCCCGCCGCCATCAACGCCGCCATATAGCCGGCTATAAGTGGTGATTGGCCATGCAGGTGCTGCAGGAAATACGGCATGAAAATCTCGCTGCTCATGCCGATCACCAGCAGGCAGGTGGTGGCGTAGAGCGCGCAGAGCGGGGTGCTGAACTTCAGCGCATCCCGTGGCAGCAATCGCACCGAGGCGCGGGACTCCTGGCGAATCAACAGCAGCACCAGCACCGCACAGGTCGCGATACCCAGCAGGTTCCAACTGGGCAGTGGCGAGACGCTGCCCGCGCACACCGCCAACACCGCTGCGGCCAGCAGTACCAGTTGAGCCACCGGCAGGCGTGTGGCGGCGGTCGCGGCAGCGTCCCGGGGTGGCAGCGCCCGGCTGGTGAGCACGATGTAGGCCAGGCTTACCGGCACCATCGCGCCAAACGCGTAGCGCCAGGCGTCCATTTCGGCAAACACGCCGCCCACGGCCGGGCCCACCAGGGTTGCCACGCCCCACATGCCTGACACCAGCGCCATTGCCCGAGGCCACAGCCGCTCTTCGAACACCAGTTGAATCATCGAGTAGCACAGGGCAAGCAAGACACCACCGCCCAGGCCCTGGATCGATCGTCCCGCCAGCATCACCGGCATGCTGGGTGCCAAGGCGCAGATCATCACACCCGCCATGAACACCAGGGTCGCAACCGCATAGGCCAGGCGCGGCCCGCTGCGTAGCAGCAGCTTGGAGGTGAGGGCCGAGCCCAGGATCGAGGCCACCACATACAGCGTGGTGCTCCAGGCATACAGCTCCAGCCCGCCGATTTCGGCCACCACCGACGGCAAAATGGTGGTGGCGATATAGGTGTTGGTAGCGTACAGCGCAATGCCCCCCGAGAGGGCAAGGGAGCGGGCGGCGTTCCTGCCACGGAGCAATTCGCCCCAACTGCTGTTCTGGGTGTCCATCCACAATTCCTTGTCATACGGGCGCCGGTAGGCCCCGATGGTTTGCATGAGCGTCAGGCTTGGGTTAATTTGCCAAGCAATTGCTTTGAATATTGCGGTGGGGCTAAATATTTTGTCAAGAAATGACTTGGAAAACTCTTCGGCGTCTCCGGCTGATCGCATCTTGCACCTGCTCAAGACCCGTGGCCCGCAGCTGGCCGCCGATGCGGGCGTATTCCTCGGCACCAGCGGTGAGGCTGCGCGCCAGCAACTGGTGAAACTGGCGGCCAGCGGCCTGGTACAGGCCACTTCTGAGGTGCGCGGGGTAGGGCGCCCGACGCAGGTGTGGCAACTTACGGCCCAGGGGCATGCACGCTTTCCGGACACCCACTCGGACCTGACCCTGCAACTGCTGCAGACCGTGCGCGAAACCTTCGGCGAGGCCGCCATCGATCGCCTGATCGACGTGCGCGAGCGCCAGACTCAAGCCTTGTATGAGCAAGAAATGGAAGGGTTGGCGGACCTGAAGGCACGGGTCGAACGGCTGGCCACGCTGCGAACCCGTGAAGGCTATATGGCCGAATGGAGCGAACAACCCGACGGCGCCTTGATCCTGGTGGAAAACCACTGCCCGATCTGTGCGGCCGCCACGGCGTGCCAGGGCTTTTGTCGGGCGGAATTGCAGGTGTTCGAGCAGGTGCTGCAAGCCAAAGTGGAGCGGGTGGAACACATCCAACTGGGGGCGAGGCGATGTGCGTATCGGGTGATGCCCGCCTGACGTTTATCCCCGTCCTCTGTAGGAGCCGGCTTGCCGGCGATGGCATCGACGGGGTGCTACTGATGCACCGCGTTGCATGCATCGCCGGCAAGCCAGCGCCTACAGGGGAGCGCGCTTATTGGTGAAAGCGCCGCCCCAACGCATCCAGCCGCACCGCAATCACCGGCAACTGCTCACTGCTCCTGGCCAACATCTCCACATCGTCCGCCGTGCTCTGCGCAATGCCTTGCACTGCCTGCAAGCGCCCCACAATCTCCAGGTTCGCTGACGTCTGCTCCCGCGTCGTACTCACGATCCGCCCATTCAACGCATCGATATGCGCAATGTCATTGCCCACGGCTTGCAGCATGTCCACCGCGACCTGGCTGTCTTCCACGCACCGTTCCACCCCCTGGCGGCTGTCGTGCATGGCTTCCACGGCTTGGCGGCTGCCGTGTTGCAAGCCTTCGATGATGGTCTTGATTTCCTGGGTGGAGACGGCGGTGCGTTGGGCCAGGCTGCGCACTTCGTCGGCGACCACGGCAAAACCGCGGCCTTGTTCACCGGCGCGGGCGGCTTCGATGGCGGCGTTGAGGGCGAGGAGGTTGGTCTGGTTGGCGATGCTGTTGATCACTTCGAGCACCGTGCCGATCTGTTCGGCCTGTACCGCCAGGCCTTGCACGGTTTCGTGGGTGCCGTTGAGGCGGGAGGCCAATTGAGTGATTTCGTGTTGCGCGCGACCGACACTTTGCTGGCCGCGCACGATTTGCTGGCTGGCCTTGCCCGCGTGTTCGACGGCTTGTTCGACGTGCACGGCGATGTGGCCCATGGCGTCCTCCATGCGCTGCATCGAACCGGTCATCTGGGTGATTTCTGCCAGTTGGTGCCGCGCACCTTTTTCCAGGGTGCCGCTGGCGCTGGCCAGTTCCTGGCCCAGTTGGCCGAGGCCGTGGGAGTCGCGGGTGACGCCATCGATCAGGTGGGTGATCTGCTGCAGGAAGTGGTCGAAACGCTTGGCCAGTGACACATGCACCTTGCCTTCGCCCTGGCTGGTCTGGGAGGTGAATTGAGAGGTGACGGCCAGCATTTTTTCGAGCATTTCCTGACTCTCGACCGCTTCGGCCTAGCTGTGCACGGCGAGGTAGAGCAGGGCGACGGTCTCCATCACCACGTAGAACGCATGCACGAACACCATCCCCCAGCCGCCGTGATGGTCCATCACAAACACCGGGAAACCCTGATGCTGCAAGGCATGGAACACCACGTGGTGCACGGCGATGGTGAGCGCAGCCACCAGGATCGGCAGCCAGTCGCGGTAAAACGTGAGCACCGCCAGCAAGGCGAAGATGCCGAAGTGGGATTCGATCACGCCCTGGGCCTGGTTGATGTGCAGGGCGGCCATGACCATCAGGCCTGCGCCGAGTGCGCAGCGCATCACGCGGGTGCCTGAAAGGGCACGGTAAAGCGCGGTCAGTACAACAGCGGTACCGCCGCCGATGATCACCGCTTGCAGCAAGGTGTCGTGCCAGAACGCCAGGCCCACGGAGAACAAAAACATCAGCCAGATCAACGCCAGCATGATGCGGTCGGCCTTGCGGTAATGCTCGAGAAAACGCGTACGGACAGGCATGCAGGCTTACTCCATGTAATCGTAAGAGGATCTGGCGTGCGCGGAGCGAGTGTTCGGATTCAATACTGCAAGTCAGTTATCGGCCTGGTCGAGTAGGACTTTAAACGGACCAGGCGCTGTTCGAAGCCTTAGCGCCCCGCAATCGCCACCCGACTCGTCGCCTTCACTTCCTTCAACGCCAGGCTCGACTGGATCGACGCAATCCCCAGCTGCCTGCGCAGCACGTTCTCGACAAATTCGCTGTAGCTGTCGAGGTCCTCGGCGAGTACCTGCAGCAGGTAATCCGCATCGCCGGTGATCTTGTGGCACGCCAGCACCTGGGGCAGCTCGCGCATTACGGCCTCGAACGCGTCCGGCGCTTGGTCGGCGTGGATGGCGAAGCGCACGTGCACGAAGGCCAGGATGTTCAGGCCGAGCAGCTTGCGATCGAGGTTGGCCTGGTAGTCCTTGATCACGCCTTCTTCTTCCAGGCGCTTGCGGCGACGCCAGCATGGCGTGAGGCTCAGTGACAGGCGCTCGCTGAGTTGGGCATTGGAAATACTGGCGTCTTCCTGCAGCAGGGCGAGGATGGCGAGATCGGTGTCATCAAGAGCGACCTGCTTGGTTTTAATTTTCATTTATTGGCGCTATCAGGGTAAAAAGTTCCGAATAAGCTAACAGTGGTGGAATTAAAAGCAAAGAAAGCCCCGCGCCGCCAGAACAAAATAGACCCTGTCTTTTACTGGCGGAACCTCAGCAATGTTGACTGTTTTTAGTGATGACCACCGTTTGCACCATGGCACCGAATTGAAAGATGGCGTGCTCAAACCTTCGTTCGAACAACCAAGCCGGGCAGACACGGTGCGTGACCGGGTACAACGGGTAGGGCTGGGCGAGATCATCGTGCCGCGCACCTTCGACCGTGCCTGTTACGTCAATGCCCACAGCGAACGCTACGTGACCTTCCTCGAAACCGCCTGGGCCGAATGGACTGCCATCGGCCGCAGCCACGACGCGCTGCCGCTGGTGTGGCCGGTGCGTGACCTGGCCAACCAGCAGGTGCCGGAGTTCATCGATGGCAAGCTGGGCTTCTTCGCCATGGACGCCGGCTCGCCGATCACCCGCACCACTTGGAATGCGGTCAGAACCAGCGCGGATATCGCACTGACTGGCCTGGCACTGATCGACGAAGGCCAGCACAGCGCCTTCGCCCTCTGCCGGCCGCCGGGGCACCATGCGGCGCGCGAATACATGGGCGGTTATTGCTACCTCAACAACGCCGCGATTGCCGCGCAACAAGCCATCACCCAGGGCGCCCAGCGCGTGGCGGTGCTGGACGTGGACTTCCACCATGGCAATGGCACGCAGAACATTTTCTATGACCGCCCCGACGTGATGTTCATCTCGTTGCACGGTGAGCCGAGCGTGTCCTATCCGTACTTTTCCGGCCATGCCCACGAGCGCGGTGCCGGGGCGGGAGAGGGCTTCAACCTCAATTACCCGTTGCCGAAAAACACCGATTGGGCCAGCTACCAAATCGCCTTGCTTGACGCCTGTCGGCAACTGAAACACTTCGCCCCCGAGGTGCTGGTGGTTTCCCTGGGTGTCGACACCTTCAAGGACGACCCCATCAGCCACTTCCTGCTCGACAGCCCGGACTTCATTGCCATGGGTGAACTCATCGCCGGTGTCGGCGTGCCAACGCTGTTCGTGATGGAGGGCGGCTACATGGTCGATGAGATCGGCATCAATGCCGTCAACGTGCTGCATGGCTTCGAAAACAAGAGCGCCTGAGCGCCACCGTTCAATCCTTTTTTCTGCCAAAACTCAAAAACATAACAAGAGGTTTTGTGATGAAAACAACCACGCCCGGGCTTGCCGAACAGCCTGCGTTGCAACGCACCCTGAGTAACCGCCACATCCAGCTGATGGCCATGGGCGGTGCGATCGGCACCGGCCTGTTCATGGGCTCGGGCAAGATCATTGCGCTGTCCGGCACCTCGATCCTGCTGATCTACATGATCATCGGGCTGTTCGTGTATTTCGTGATGCGCGCCATGGGCGAGTTGCTGCTCTCCAACCTCAATTTCAAGAGTTTTGCCGACTTCGCCGGAGCGTACCTGGGGCCGCGCGCGGCGTTTTTCCTGGGCTGGTCGTACTGGTTGAGCTGGAGCGTGGCGGTGGTGGGGGATGCGGTGGTGGTCGGCGGGTTCTTCCAGTACTGGTTCCCGCACGTGCCTGCGTGGATGCCGGCCGTGGGCATGCTGCTGACGCTGTTCGCGCTGAACGTGCTCACGGTCAAGCTGTTTGGCGAAGTAGAGTTCTGGTTCGCGATCATCAAGATCATCGCCGTGGTCACGTTGATAAGTGTGAGTGCGGTGCTGATTGCCAGCTCCTTTGTGTCGCCCACCGGTGTGACTGCCTCGCTGGGGCATTTGCTCGATCAACAGGCGGCGTTCCCCAATGGGCTGTTCGGCTTTTTTGCCGGGTTCCAGATGGCGATCTTTTCTTTCGCTGGCACCGAATTGATCGGCACCGCAGCGGCCGAAACCCGCGCACCGGAAAAGACCTTGCCCAAGGCGATCAACTCGATTCCGCTGCGCATCATCCTGTTCTATGTGCTGGCCCTGGCGTGCATCATTGCGGTCACCTCGTGGCAGCAGGTGTCGCCAAGCAAGAGCCCATTCGTGGAATTGTTTTTGGTGGCGGGGTTTCCGGCGGCGGCGGGCATCGTGAACTTTGTGGTGCTGACCTCGGCGGCGTCGTCGGCCAACAGTGGTGTGTTCTCTGCCAGCCGCATGCTGTTCGGCCTGGCGGACCTTGGGGATGCGCCGGGGATCTTCCGACGCCTGTCCACCCGCAGCGTGCCGTTTATCAGCCTGGCGTTTACCACGCTGTTGATGTTGCTGGGGCTGGTGTTGCTGTTCGTGGTGCCGGAGGTGATGACCGCGTTTACGATCGTGTCGACGGTCTCGGCGATCCTGGTGATTTTTACCTGGTCGACTATTCTCGCCTCCTACATTGCCTACCGTAAAAAACGCCCGGACCTGCACGCCAAATCCCTCTACAAAATGCCCGGTGGTGTGCCGATGGCGTGGTTCTCCCTGGGGTTCCTGGCGTTCGTTCTGTGCCTGCTGGCGTTACGCCCGGACACTCGATTGGCACTGTGCGTGATGCCCGCGTGGTTTATCTGGCTGGGGATCGCCTACCAACTGTCGCACTTTCGCCAGCGTTTTAACCGGCGAGTGGCAGAGAGCAGGGCGCTATAGTTGTTTTTACACAGCGCTACGTTTAATCATGCGCGGCATTTCCTAACCTATAAGTCAAGAAAAGGACGTTCCCCATGAAAGTCAGTGCACGCAACGTATTCAAAGGCCAGGTCAGCCAGGTTCAAGACGGCGCGGTCAACGCCGAAGTTGTCCTGACCCTGCCCGGTGGTGAGCAACTGGTGGCAGTCGTAACCATGGAAAGCGTGCGCAACCTGGGCATCGCCGTCGGCAAAGAAGCCGTGGCGCTGATCAAGGCGCCGTGGGTGATGCTGATGACCGAGTCCAGCGACATTCGGCTGTCGGCACGTAATTGCCTGGAAGGCAAAGTGCTGAGCGTCAACGATGGCGCGGTCAACGCTGAAGTGGTGATCGAGCTGGCCGGTGGATCCAAGGTGTATTCCATCGTCACCCGCGACGCGGTGGCCGAGCTGGGCTTGGCACCGGGCGTGAGTGCGACGGCCGTGATTAAAGCGTCGCACATCATCCTGGGCGTACCGGCCTGATGAAAAACGCGGCGGTCCGGTGACACCCGGACCTCCGCACTTAGGGCGCCAGTTTGGTGAACACGTAGTCCCGATCTTTCACCAAGGCCTGGTGGCAGGCAAAGCACGTCTCGTGCTGGGCCTGGTCCACCGGCTTGCCATTGATGAACCGCCCGAAGCCCCAGCCGCCGGTGGCGGCGTACTTCTTCGAATCCTTGACCATGAACTGCACCGTGGTGGCCGCGCCCGGAATGGAGGCTGTCTTGAAGTCCGGTGACTGTTCGTGTTTCCACGCCAACTTGGCCAGTACCGTGCCATCGGGGAAAGGCAACTTGCCTTCCCGGTAGGCCTTGAGCGCAGCACTGTTGCCCAGCACCACGCGCAGCTCGTTCAACGGGTCGGCTTCCTGGGCGGGCGCCACCAGTTCCCATTGGCGGTAGCCGTCGGGAATGGTCACGCCGTAGATCGGCGAGGCGTTGTCGTCGGCGAACACCCAATGGCTGGCCGAGCCGACCAGCGCGATGAAGGCCATGCACAGGCGCTTCATCACAGGTGATCCGCTTCGATCACCGCCTTGGCAAACGCCTCGGGCGCCTCCTGCGGCAGGTTATGACCGATGCCACCGCTGATCAGGCGGAACTGATATTTGCCGGTGAAACGCTTGGCGTAGTCCTCTGGTGCCGGATGGGGCGCGCCGTTGGCATCGCCTTCCAATGTGATGGTGGGTACACCAATGGACGGCGACTGCGCGAGTTTCTGCTCCAGCGCCTCGTATTGGCTTTCGCCCTGGACCAGGCCCAGGCGCCAGCGGTAGTTGAAGACGGTGATGGCCACGTGATCCGGATTTTGCAGGCCTTTGGCGCTGCGGTCGAAAGTGGCGTCGTCGAATTTCCACTGGGGTGAGGCGATCTGCCAGATCAGCTTGGCGAAGTCATGGGTGTTTTTCTGGTAGCCCGCTGCGCCGCGCTCGGTGGCGAAGTAGAACTGGTACCACCATTGCAATTCGGCTTTTGGCGGCAAGGGGTTCTTGCCGGCGGCCTGGTTGCCGATCAGGTAGCCGCTGACCGATACCAGTGCTTTGACCCGCTCCGGCCACAGTGCCGAAACGATATCCGCTGAGCGCGCGCCCCAGTCATAACCACCCAGCACGGCTTGCTTGATCTTCAACGCATCCATGAAATCGATCACGTCCTGCGCCAGCGCGGCGGGCTCGCCGTTGCGCAGGGTTTTATCAGACAGGAAGCGCGTGTCGCCATAACCCCGGGCATAAGGCACCAGCACGCGGTAACCCTTGGCGGCGAGCAGTGGGGCTACGTTGGCGTAGCTGTCGATGTCGTAGGGCCAGCCGTGCAACAGGATGACCACCGGGCCTGTGGCCGGGCCGACTTCGGCATAGGCCACATCCAACTGGCCGGCCTTGACGTGTTTAAGCGTGCTGAAGGCCGATTGGCTGACGGGCGCCGGAATGTTGATTTCGGGCATCTCGGCATGGGCTACGCCCAGGGCCCCGAACTGCAACAGCGCAAAGGCCAGAAAGAGTGGGCGTTTGGAGCGAGGGGTCAACTGAGTGTGCATGGCGAGCCTCCTGCGGCTTGATGTGTGCCTGGTGCTCAGTTGAACGCTGCGCTGTATCTGGCCTGTTTCAGAAAAGCCGCTGAATTAAAGGCGGTGTATCACAGCGGGCTCTGTACACACTGCGATACAAACCTAGAACGCCATTCTCAGTCCCACGGTACCTTCGCGCCCGTTGAGGGCGTTGCTGTCCAGGTTGCGGTTGTAGCCAACTTCACCATAGAGGCTGACGCCTTCGGCCACGTTCAGGGTGGCGCCGAGCTTGAGGTCCAGGGTGGTGGACTGCTGTTCGGTGTCGATGTCGGTGACGTCGTTGAACCGCACCGTATGGGTCCCGGCGCTGGCGTGCCAGACATTGACACGTGCGTAGGGCTGCACAGGCAAGCCGCTGACTTGGTAGTTGCCTCGCAGCCTGGCGCCCAAGCGGGTGACCAGGTTTGTGTCCGAGTGGAAGGTGACCTCGGAGAAACCGTCGTTCTGGTTATCCAGGCGCGTACGGTCAACGATGACTTGGGCCTGGGGCTCCAGCTCCCAGTGGCTGCTGACCGGGAATGGCCATCCCGCTTCGGCTGAAGCCAACAGGTTGCTCCCCCCGGTTTTCATCTTCACGCCCCGGTCGGACGTGTTGTTACCGTTGAAGCGGGTGCCCATCAACACCAGGTCCAAATAGGCGCGGTTGGCGCCGACCAACGTCCAGTACGCCCCCAGACTGTCGCCGCGCAAGGTGGCGTTGCCCGCGTCCTTATCCTGAAAGCCTCCGTTGAATCCTTTAACGTCGCCACTCAGGCGGCTGTGCCCGATAAACACACCCGCACGTTGGGTTTGGCCGGTGCTGGAGGTGGCGACGTACAGGTCACTGCCCACTTGGAAGCCGGTGATCGAACTGTCCAGCGTCGGGCTGACTGTGCCGGTAAAGCTCTGGCGAGTGCTGCGACCGTACATCCGGCCCCAGCTCGCCGGGGAAGCATCAGTGTGTTGTTGCTGGCTCTGTTCACCCATGCGCTCGTGATAAGTACCGAGCATGCCCTGCACGATTTGCTGGGTAGCAGGAAATAACGCCGCGTAGACGGAAACCTCGGGACGGTAGAGTGGGATAGGGGTTATGCCCGGGTTGGTCGGCAGGAGCGGAGTGCCCGGCGCGGGTAACGGCACGACAATCACGGGGTCGGCTGGTGTGACGGGGATGGTCGAGCGCAGGTAGTAGTTTTCTGCCGTGCCGGGCGTAACCCCGCCCTTGAACAGGTAATAGTCAAACGCGCCGGCCGACACCGGCGCGGCGAGTGAGAACGCCCCGGCGCTGCCCGTGGCGCCATTGATGGCCTGCACGACCTGGATGCCATCCTGCAAGGTCGTCGCACCTGTACCGCCCAAATTGGTGATGCGGATGCCGGTGTTGCCCTGGATCGTGCCCAGGCCGATCACCAGTTTGTCGCTGGCTGAGCCGTCGGTGCCCAACACGGTTTGCAGCGCAAGCGTGCCGCCCGTGCCGTTGTAGTTGCCATTGACGGTCAGTGTGTCGGCAGCCGTTGAGCTGCCAGTGGTCATGTCGATCATGCCGCCATTGTTCAACTGCGCCAGTTGCCCGCTGGTAAATGCGCTGATCGCACCGGTATCGACGAGCAGTTTGCTGCTGCCATTGAGGGTCATGGTGCCGGTTCCGGTATCGACATCGCCGAGAACAAATGCGCCGCCAAGTTTGAAGGTGGCGTTGTTGTCCAGCGTGACAAGTTCCCAATTGGTATAGCGCCCGGGCGTGTCAGCCTGGGTGTTGTCAAACGTCAGGGTATCGGCGCCTGTGCCGCCGTCGATCAGGGGCGTGGAAGACAACATGGATTGGTTGAGGTTTTGCAGCAGGGCGGTGTCGTTGTCCGGGCCCATCAGAATGAACCCATTGACGCTGCCGCCGCCGATCCAACTGAAGTGGTCGGTGCCCGTGCTGGCGAGTATTTGCCCGTTGATCGTGCCGCCCGTGAGGGTGATCAAGTCTGTACCGCCGCTGGTGCTGACGTTGCCACCGATGTAGCTGGTGCCCGAAATCAGAATCGTGTCGTTGCCAAAGCCGGTTACCAGGTTGCCGATGATGGTCCCGCCACTCATGTCGAACAGGTTGTTATCCAGTTTCATGTCCACCCGGCCGATGCTGCCGCCGGTCATCTTTGCGTCATCACCGTCCTCGAACGCCCCGGTAATGGTGCCGCCGCTCATGAAAAACTTGTCGTGCCCATCGCCCTGGGCCACCGATGCAACAGTGCCCCCGCTGATGGAGAAACTGTCGACGCCATCCCCTTGAATGATCGCACCAGCTTTGCCTCCACTGATCTGCGCCACGTCAGCGCCTGCACCCTGCGTCACCGTGCCCGTCACGGTACCCAGGTTCAACCGGAAAATATTGGCGCCATCGCCCATGTCCACCGAGCCATTGATCGTGGCCCCGGCTGCATCCAACTGGAACAGGTCGTTACCCGCGCCCAGCGTCACATTGCCATTGATTGCCGCATTGCCACTGGGGAACAGCACTTCATTGTCACCGGTAGGCGCGTTGATGCCAGGGTCGGTGCCGCTGGTACAAGTGAACACTTGGCCGGTGGGGCCCGGGGTGACGACGCAGGCGGCTTGGGAAAACACGGGGAATATGGCCAAAATTGTCAAAACGACCGGGATCAGGTCCTGTCTGGAGTGTGAGCTCATGATCGTGTCCTCATGGCGCAGGGTGGTTCCAGCAACCGCGTCAGCAGGTGCTGGCCAGACCATGACAACAAAAACGCGCGATACAGATCAGGGAGTGCGAGTTACCTGTTCGAAAACACCGGCCAATGCAAAGGGTTGGCATGGCTTTCTCGACTGCACCTCAAGAGGTGCAGCCGTTTTTTGGACGCTAGCTGCACTTTGCTTGCGGCGCTACTGTGAAAAGTAACAGGTATAGACGAGCATGCGCCTAGCCGAACACGATCTCATAAGGCTCGCGCATGCGCTCCAGCAGCACCTGCGCCAGCATCGGCGGCAGGCCGATTTGCGGGTCGCCCGCCAACTGGCTGGCATAGGCATGGGCCGCGTGCAGCTTGCGGGCGACGCTCCAGGTATCGAGTCGCACCTTGCGCGCGCGTTGCCAGGGAATCACCGAGCCTTCCCGTGCGGGCCAGTGCCAGGCCCAGATCGGCAGTTCATACAGGCGGGCGCCCATCAGGCTGCAGGCTTTGGCGCTCGCACGACCGACGGCGTCATGGTCGTCGTTGCCATCGTTGCGCCAGGTGCTGAACACCACGTCACCCGGCTGCAGGTAGCGCGCAATGAATTGGCTCATCGGTTGCTCGCGGGCCGCCAGGGCGTCGTCGCGGAATCCACCCCGTATCCACTTCAGGCTGTGCAGTGGCATGCCCAGGCGGCGCAATGCCTCGACACTTTCCTGGGGACGGACCACGCTCAGGCGACTGGCGGGCCATATCTGGGAACCCGGGTGGCTGGCGCTGCCGTCAGTGATGGAGATTAATAGCAGTGGGTGTTCAAGCGTGCTGAGCAATTGCAACAGCCCTCCACACGCCAGCACTTCGTCGCCTGGATGGGGCGCGATGACCACCACCCGTGCACCCGGGGGCACCAGCGAGGAGGGAGAAATGGCTGGGATTTGCGCCAGCTGCGGGGCGCTGTTCCAGACTTGCGCGGCGCCGCGACGGCCCTCGCTTGAGGAGGCAGGCTTCATCGGTGTTACATCCTTGTCGATTGATGCTGGGTCGTGCCCCGTTGACGGGACGACTCTCTTTATTCACCGCAGACTCCGCTGCAATGATCGCTTGGCATTCCAACCCTGGAGTGCCAGCAAGGCGGTTTGAGCATAGACAAGGATCGGGCGCTTTTACATCTGGAAACTTGGATTTTTTACGTAGCCTGCATCAGGCTGACCAAGTAGTCGCCAAACCCGCCCCTGGCTCGGCAATCCAGGCGCGCACTGGTGATCACCTGCGGCGTGTGGCTCCAGGCGATTGATGCACCGCTGCGTTCCAGGTCGCGCACCAGTTGCACATCCTCATGACACGCCAAGGGTTCGAACCCTCCCGCTTGTACATAGGCGCCGGCGCTCACACCCAGGTTGGCGCCGTGAATATGCCGGTGACCGTCACTCGCGGTGTAGGCCTGCTGATAACGGATCTGCGCGGCCTCGTCGAACCCTTCGCTCCACGCATCCACGGTCACGGTCCCGCACACTGCGTCGGTACCGAGCGCCAGCTGCGCCACCAGCCAATCGGGGGCCACGCGACTGTCGGCATCCGTGCAGGAGATCCAGCGTGCGCCCAGGTTCAACAAATGCCGCGCACCCACACCGCGTACATGTCCCACGTTGCGCGCCTGCACTTCGAGGCGACGCACCTGGAAGTCCAGGGCAATGGCCGCGCTGGCATCGCTGCAACTGTCGAGCACCACCAAAATCTCCACGGGTTCACCCAACAATCCGGGATGGCTCGCGGCAACCCGTGCAGCCTTCAAGCATTCGGCCAACAGCGCCTCTTCGTTATGCACGGGAATCAGAATGCCGATCATCGCAGGCCCTCATGGCGCGCTACCGAGGTGCCGTCACGGCTCCACAGGTCAAGCAAGAAGTCACTTTCGTGATGCTGTACGACACGGTGCATGCCGAGTCGTTGCTGGAGCAGGGCATGCACCTGTTCGGCGGTTTGTGGGCAGCCCTCGATCACCGGGCGCCAATGACAGGCGAGCAGTTGTCCATCGTCGGTCAAGGAGGCAAGAGCCTGGTCGATCAGGCGATTCAAGTCTTCGACGTCCAAGTAATAACCCAGCTCGCTCAACACGATCAGGTCGAACGGGCCAGCCGGCCATTGTTCGGGTAGCCGGCTTTGCTGTACATGGGCGTGGGGAAAGCCCAGCAAACGGGTCTTGGCCAGGGCGACGGCGGCGCTGGCGGTATCGCAGCACAACAGACGATCGCAACGCGCGGCCAACTCAGCGCTCAACTCGCCGTTGGCGCAGCCGGGCTCGAACACCGAGGCGTAACGCGGGCGTGTCAGCACCGCCAGGGTCAGGGCGCGCTTGCGTCGTTCGTACCAACGCTGGCGAAATGCCCAGGGATCATCGTTGCCGGCGAACAGTTGATCGAAATAGGGCGTTGCCACACTCATACAAACACCACTTCAAAAGGTTGCAACAAGCGCTCCACCACATAGGGCGCGAGTACCGGTGCCAGGCCGATCTGCGGGTCGCCTTCCAGTTGGCTGGCGAACGCGTGAATCGCATGGCGCTTGCGTGCAACGGCTTCGCAGGTCAGCGGGATTTTGCGCGCACGGTGCCAGGGCACTTGGCTGTCTTCAGGGGTAGCCCAATGCCAGGTCCAGACGGGCAACTCGTACAAGGTCGCACCGACCGCCGACGTGGCTTTGGCACTGGCCCGGCCGACCGCTTCATGGTCGCTGTGTCCGTCCTCGCGCCAAGTGCTGAACACCACGTCGCCGGGCTTGAGGTAGCGCTGGATAAACGCGGCCAGCTCTTCCTCGCGCACGGCGACCTTGCTGTCGGTAAAGCCCGCACGCAGCCATTTCAAGCTGTGCAGCGGCAAGCCCAGGCGGTGCAGGGCCTGAGCGGACTCCTGCGGGCGCACCACGCTCAACCGCTCCACCGGCCACCGTGTGGAGCCGGGGTGGCTGGCGCTGCCATCCGTCACGGAAATCAGTTGGATGGGCCGACCCAGTGCGGCCAGCCCCTGTAACAATCCACCGCAGCCGAGCACTTCATCGTCCGGGTGCGGGGCGATGATCACCGCGCGTCGGCCCTCGGGCACCAACTGCGCGACGCTGACCAGCGGCAGTTCGGCCAACTGGGTCGAGGCCTGCCAGTGATGCAACGGCGTGCCTTGCCCCACGATCGGATTGGGTTTCACAGTTGCCACCTCCCTGTGGAATCACCGGCGACCAGTTCGCCGAGGGCGGCGAGGTCGCGTTCGGCATGACTTTGGCGTACATACACCGGCAGGTCCGCCATCAACTGGGCGAAGTGCGGGTCCTTGCAATAAGGGCCAGCACCCACCGCACGCCCGACGTGGTGTATCACTTGTTCCACCGTGTCCTCGATGCACGCACGGGTTTGTTGCGCCAGTTGCCGCGCGTCGGCCTTGGGCTCGCGGTCAACCTGTTCGGCGCTGGCACGCAGCACACACGCAGCACCGTTCAACGCGCTGTCGACGGCGCCCAGGTGGGCGAGGGCGTGGGGTTCGGGACGTTTGCTGCACTGCATGCGCAAGGCTTCGCCCAGGCGTTGGGCCGCGCCGTACCAGCACGCGGCGATACCGATGCCACCCTGCCAGAACCCCGGACGTGCCAGGTAATCGCCCGGGCCGCCGATGGCAATGCCTCGGGCGCCAGCAAAGAGGATTTCGACACTGCCGGTGGCTGCCATGCCCACGGCGTCCCAGCCCTCGTCGGTAACGGTAATGCCGGGCTGGCGCATTTCCACCGCGACCAACTGCTGGCGGTCCTCGTCGTCCCAGGCGGTCAACAGCCCATGGCTGACCACCGCCGCGCCGGAACACCAAGCCTTACGTCCGTCGACGATCAAACGATGCCCGTCCTGCCGCACGCGCACCTTGGCCGTCGGTGGCTCGGCGGCCCACATGCCCCAGAGGCTGCCTTCGGGGGGCAGCGAGCCATGTAGTTCGGCAATGATCGCCAAGGCGTCGGTGTGCCCTTCGAACAACTTGCACAGACGCAGGTCGTGCCCGGCCACCTGGGCCAGGCGGCTGAACCGTTCCAATGTCTGGCCACTGCCGGGTAGCGGCAGTTGGTCCAGGCCTTCTTCCTGAAGCGCCCTCAGGGTGTTGCCCAAGGCTTGCGTGTCCGCATAGCCCCGGTAGCCCTGAAGGAATCCATGCAATGCCATGTCACACCTCATCCTCGTATTGCAGCTCAAACAGTAGCAATGAACGGCCGGTGACGGCGTACTCGTGGTCAAACTCGAAACGTTCCTGGCCACGCACCGACGTCTGGTTGGTATCGACCATGCACGTCCAGAACCCACCTTCGGGCACCGGTGGCAGGCGGAAATTGACCATGTCGTGGTGTGCGTTCACCACCAGCAGTAACGTGGCATCGGCGCCCGGACGGCGGATCCCGGTTTCCTGGGCGCGGCCATCCATCAACATGCCCAGGCAGCGGCCGTGGCTGTCCTGCCATTGCTCAGTGGTCATTTCATCGCCGCTGGGCGCCAGCCAGGTTACGTCCTTGACGCCGATGTCTTCGTTGTAGTCGCCGACCAGGAAGCGGCCGCGGCGCAGGATCGGGTAGGCCAGGCGCAACTTGATCAGGCGCTTGACGAACTTGAGCAGCGCCTTGCCGTCGTCATCCAGGTCCCAGTTGACCCAACCGATTTCGCTGTCCTGGCAATAGGCGTTGTTGTTGCCGTGCTGAGTGCGCGCGAACTCATCCCCGGCCACAATCATCGGCGTGCCCTGGGCCAGCAGCAACGTGGCGAAGAAGTTGCGCATCTGGCGCAGGCGCAGCGCGTTGATCTCGGGGTCGTCGGTCGGGCCTTCGACGCCGTGGTTCCAGGACAGGTTGTTATTGCTGCCGTCCTGGTTGTTCTCGTCGTTGGCTTCGTTGTGCTTGTCGTTGTACGACACCAGGTCGTGTAAAGTGAAACCGTCGTGGGCCGTGATGAAGTTCACCGAACTGTAAGGCCTGCGCCCCCGGTGGTTGAACATCTCGCCGGAGGCGGTCATACGCCCGGCAAAATCAGCCAGCTGGCCGTCGTCGCCCTTCCAGAAGGCGCGCACGGTGTCGCGGAAGCGGTCGTTCCATTCCACCCAGCCCGGCGGAAAGTTGCCCACCTGGTAGCCACCGGGGCCGCAGTCCCAGGGTTCGGCAATGAGCTTGAGCTGGCGCAACACTGGGTCCTGACGGCAGGCGACCAGGAAGCTGTGGCGCTCATCGAAACCCTCGCGGTAGCGTCCAAGGATGGTCGCCAGGTCGAAGCGGAAGCCGTCGACGTGCATCTCGTTGGCCCAATAGCGCAGCGAGTCGGTGACCATCTGCAGCACACACGGGTGGCTCAGGTCCAGGGTGTTGCCGGTGCCGGAATCGTTGATATAGAAGCGCTTGTCGTCAGGCATCAGCCGGTAGTACGAGGCGTTGTCGATACCGCGCATGGACAGGGTAGGGCCGCGCTCGTTGCCCTCGGCGGTGTGGTTGTAGACCACGTCGAGAATCACCTCCAGCTTCTGCTCATGCAGGTGCGCGACCATCTCCTTGAACTCGGCGATTTTGCCACTGGCCAGGTAGCGCGGGTCGGGGGCGAAGAACGCGATGCTGTTGTAACCCCAGTAGTTGGTCATGCCTTTTTGCAGCAGATGCTGGTCGTTGACGAACGCATGCACCGGCAGCAATTCAACGGACGACACGCCCAACTGGCGGATGTGCTTGAGCACGTCGTCTTCCATCAAGCCGGCGCAAGTGCCCCGCACCGATTCGCCCACCGAAGGGTGGCGCATGCTGATGCCGCGCAAATGGGTTTCGTAGATGATCGTGCGGTCCCATGGCACGCGCACCGGCTGGTCGTTGCCCCAGGTGTGCGCCGGGTCGATGACCTTGCACTTGGGCACGAAGGGCGCGCTGTCGCGTTCGTCAAAACTCAGGTCGTCGTCCGGATGGCCGATGGTGTAGCCAAACAGGGTTTCGGACCACTTGAGCGCGCCCACCAATTGCTTGGCATAGGGGTCGATCAGCAATTTATGGTGGTTGAAACGATGACCGTTGGCCGGGTCATAGGGGCCGTACACGCGGTAGCCGTAAATCAGCCCGGGGTGGGCGTCGGGCAGGTAGCCGTGGAAGGTCTCGTCGGTGTATTCGGGCAGTTCGATGCGCTCCAGTTCAACTTCGCCGGAATCATCGAACAGGCACAGCTCGACCTTGGTGGCGTTGGCCGAGAACAGGGCGAAGTTGACGCCCAGGCCGTCCCAGGTGGCGCCGAGGGGGAAGGGCAAACCTTCACGAATCCGCGACGGCTCGTGGTCAGGCGTCGGTTGGCTGTTATCGGGTTTGCTCATGGTTGAATTGCTCCTGCAAGGTGTGTTTTTTCAGGCCGAACGCTGCCGTGACGACCGTGCGCCAGACAACCCTGTTCAATACGATGAGGTCCTGTAGGAGCCGGCTTGCCGGCGATGGCGTTTCGGAGATCGCCATCGCCGGCAAGCCGGCTCCTACAAGGGGGCGTGATTAGCCAGCGGGCTTTGGCGGCGCCTTGGGCTTTTTCGGCGCGGCCGGTTTGGCAGCCGCAGGCTTGGCTTTAGGCGGCGGCTTGGGGGCTGTCTTGGGTTTAGCCGCAGGTTTGGGTTTGCTCGGCGTCAGCGCTTCGGCTTCTGCCAGTTTGCGCGCCATCTCCCAGTGACGTGCGTCCTCCCCATGAGGTTTGCCCTCGGACTCCCAGATCTGATGCGCCAACTCGCGTATGCGTTTGTCTTCAGTACTCATCACAATGCTCCTCACAGAAAATGTTCAGCTTTCTTGATCATCAGGATTGATAAAGACATTGACCGGGAAATCCCCCAGGGCAGTGCTGATCAGCAGCTCCTTGTCTGGTGTGACTGCGCCAGTATGAAAAAGTCCCTTCCAGTTTTGTGTGGCAGTGGCGAACGGTAATTTCACCCGTGTATCGCCCCAAACCTGCGCATTGATGTGGGGCCGCACACCGTTTTCAAGCAAGCGATGGGGCCAGCGCGGCACCACCACCAACAGGTGTTTGCCTTGATGCTCACGGCAAAACGCGACGACGTGATCGGCGTGTTTGCCCACCACCTCCAGTGGCAAATAACGCCCGCTGCGAAACAGTTCAGGGTGGGCCTTGCGCACGGCCAGTCCCCCGGCGATCAACGCCTGTTTGATACGCCCGTCCTGCCAGTTCGACAACTGTTCGCCGATGTCCGGTGGGCTGTCCAGCGCACGTTGCCGTGCGTCGAAATCCACCGGGCGACGGTTGTCGGGGTCGACCAGGCTGAAGTCCCAGAACTCGGCGCCCTGGTACAGGTCCGGCACCCCTGGCACCGTGAGACGAAGCAAGGTTTGCGCCAGCCCGTTGAGCGCACCGGCCGGGGCGATGGCGTGGGCAGCAGCGGCGATGGCGGCGCGCAGGGCCTGGCCTTCGTCATCCAGCAGCAGGCGCGACAGAAACGTCTCGACGCCTCTTTCGTAGGCCTCGTTGGGGGCGCTCCAACTGCTCTGCAACTTGGCTTCGCGCAGGGCTTTCTGTTGCCACTGCCACAGGCGCTGATGGTAAGCCTTGAGGTCTGGGTTCGATGCCAGAGGCCAACTGCCCAGCAGCACTTGATAGAGGATCAGCTCGTCACCCGCCGAAGGGCTGTCGGCAGATTCGCGCAACGGCGCTGCCAGGGTGCGCCACTGTTCCACCTGCTTGACGTACCACGGCGCGCATTCGCTGATCACGGCCAGGCGCGCTCGGCTGTCTTCGCCCCGTTTGTGGTCATGGGTGGCAGTGGCCAGCAGGTTGTCGGGAAAGGTCTGCAGGCGTTGTGCGTTAACGGCGTGGAAGTCGGCCAGCGGTGCGCTGAACTGTTCGGTGCTGAAGCCTACGTCATTGCGCGACAGCAGTACGGCTGAGCGATAGAACGCGGTGTCTTCCACCGCCTTGGCGGCAGCGGGCGAGGTCAGTTGCTGGAAGCGCACGCAGGCGTGTTTGAGGATCTTGCGTTCACGGCCTACCGGACGGTTGCGCCAGGGCTGGCCGCCGAGCGATTGCTCCAGGTGGTCAAGCACCGGCCAGTCGCCTTCGCTCAGCGTGCTGCGCGCGCCTTCCAGGGCGTGCTGGAATACCTTGTCGTCATCGGCGCTGCGCCCCCGGGCACTGATGTACGTGCGGTAGACGGGGAAGTGCACGATCAGCTCCTGCAACGCACGGCGGATCGCGCCCAGGGTCAGGTCGCGCGTCATGACATCGTCACGGGCCACTTGCAGCAGGGCCTGGGCCACGCTTTCAAAGTCGCCGCCGAGGGAGCCGTTGAGGATTTGCTGACGGGCCAACCGCGCTTCTTCGATAAAGGCCGAGGGGCGTTCGCTGTGGCGTGTCCATAACTCGGCCAGCGGCTCAAAGCCTTGCGGGTCGTGTTGCAGCAATGACAGCTGGTTCATGAATTCGTAGCCGGTGGTGCCGTCCACCTGCCAATCGGTGCGCAGGGTTTCGCCTTCACCGAGGATTTTTTCCACGAAGATCGGCAGGTGCCGTTCGGGTGAAAGCGTGTCGACGCGACGGCGCAATTTGCGGCAGTAACCCCGTGGGTCGGCGAGGCCGTCGATATGGTCGATGCGCAGGCCGTCCACCAGGCCTTCGCTGATCAGTTCGAAGATCTTGCCGTGGGTGGCTTCGAACACCGCGCTGCGCTCGACCCGCAGGCCGCCCAGCTCATTGACGTCGAAGAAGCGCCGCCAGTTGATGTCGTCCGCGGCGGTGCGCCAGCTGGCGAGGCGATAGGTCTGTTGTTCGAGCAAGGCGTGCAGGCGGTCGAAGTCGAAGGTGCCCAGTTGCTGCTCGATGGCGTGCAGCACGTCGTCCTCAGTCGCGCGCTCGGCCAGTGCCTGCTTGAGCCACGCCGCCTCGTGGTAGGCATCGTCCTGATAGGCGAGGGCGGCGAAGCGTTCGGCCAGGGGGTTGAGCAACGGGTCGCTGCCCAGAATCATCGCGTAATCCCGAGGGCAGATGGGAAAGCGATGTTCGTAGTGTGCTGCGTAGAAACTGCCGTGGGCGGCGTCGAACGCCAGGGTCAAGGTGCCGGTTTGCAGGGCTTCGCCGTAGTCGCTGCCCAGAAACGGCATCAGTAGCTGACCCTTGAGCAGCGGGTCGGGCGAGTGCCACTGGATATCGAAGAACTCGCAATAGGGGCTCAGGCGCCCCCATTCCAGCAGGTCGAGCCACCACGGGTTGTCGGCGCCGCCCACGGCCATGTGGTTGGACACGATGTCGAGGATCAACCCCATCTCGTGCTCACGCAGCGCCGCGACCAGGCGGCGCAAGGCCGGTTCGCCGCCCAGCTCCGGGTTGACGGTGGTGGGGTCGACCACGTCGTAGCCGTGCATGGAGCCGGCACGGGCACTGAGCAACGGCGAGGCGTACAGGTGGCTGATGCCGAGTCTGGCGAAGTACGGCACCAGCGGCACCGCGTCGTCCAGGGTAAAGCCTTTATGAAATTGCAGGCGTTGGGTGGCGCGCAGCGGCAGGGCCTTCATCGGTCACGCTCGTGGGCCTGGTTACGCGCCACCGCCAGCAGTTCCAGGCGGCGGGCGGCGCTGTCATTGTCGAGCAAGCTGGCGGCTTCACCCGGCAGGCGGCGGCGCCAGTTGGGGTGGGTGTCGAGGGTGCCGGGCAGGTTGGCCTGCTCCTCGATGCCGAGCGCGTCTTCCAACGGCAGCAATACCAACGGCGCACGGGTGTGGCCCAGGTAGCGCACGCTGGCATCGATCATGTGGTCGGTGTCATTGCGGATTTCATCGACGAAGTTCTGCGGGTCCTGGCTCAAGGCCTGGCGCAGCGCCTGGCGTTCGCGCAGGCGGTGTTCGCTCCATTGCTCCACCGTGGGCGCGTCGATCAAACCGAGCTGGATGTTCCATTCGATGTCGCGGCTGTGCCACCAACCATTGAGGGTGGGCAAGTCGTGGGTGCTGGTGGTGGCCAGAGCGTCGTCCGGCCAGTCGAGGATCGGCTTGAACTGGCCGTCATGGTTCTGTTCGAACAGCAGCACGCGCATGCCGAGAATCGAGCGGCCGCTGAGTTTTTCGCGCAGGCCATCGGGCACGGTGCCCAGGTCTTCGCCGAGGACGATGGCCTGGTGGCGGTGGGACTCCAGGGCCAGCAGGCGCAGCAGGTCATCCACCGGGTAATACAGGTACGCGCCTTCCCGGGGCGAGGCGCCCATGGGAATCACCCAGAGGCGTTGCAGGCCCATCACATGGTCGATGCGCAGGCCGCCCGCGTGGGCGAAGTTGGCCCGCAGCATTTCGATAAAGGCACGGAAACCGTTGCGTTTGAGGCCCTCCGGGGAAAACGCGGAGATGCCCCAGCCTTGGCCGGATCGGTTGAGAATGTCCGGCGGCGCGCCGACGGTCAGGTCGGCCAGCAGCTCATCCTGGCGGCTCCAGGCTTGGCTGCCACCGCCGTCGGCGCCCACGGCCAGGTCGGCGATCAGGCCCACGCCCATGCCGCTGCCGCGGGCGGCTTGTTGCGCACGTTCCAGGCTGCGGGCGATCAACCATTGGCTGAAGGCGAAATAGCCGATTTCATCATGGTGGTCTTCGGCGAATTGAGCCAGCGCCGCGCTCTGCGGGTTACGCCAAGCGTCTGGCCAGTGGCGCCAGTCCAGGTCTTCACCGGCGGCCGCACGCTGGGCTTGCACAGCTTCGAAGCGGCAGTGATTTTCCAGGGCCTCGCCACCGGCTTGGCGAAAGCTCAGGAAGTCGGCATGCTGCGGATGCTCGCCGTGGCGGAAGTCTTCATACAACGTGCGCAGCAAGCGTTGCTTGGCCTTCGCGGCGGCAGGCCAGTCGATCAGGGTGTGCTGTTCCAGGGTGTGCAGCTCATCGGCGAGGCCGGCGGCCTCGATGGCGTTGCGCACCTCGCGCTCGCCCAGGATGCAGCCCGGTGACGCGTAAAGACTGTTGAGAAACAGGCGGCTGGACGGTGAGTACGGGCTGTAGCGGTTCGGGTCGGCGCTGAACATCGCGTGCATCGGGCTGATCGCCAGCGCATCGGCACCGCGCTCGGCGGCCGAGCGCGCCAGGTGCTCCAGGGCCAGGGTATCGCCGAAGCCGCCATCGCCGAGGCGGCGCAATGCATACAATTGGGCGCTCAGGCCCCAGGCCCGGGCGGGGCGGCTGTCTACCGCTTCGGCCACGCTGTAGCAATGGACGGGGGCCACGGCCAGGGTGAAGACCTGATCGCTGATGTGCACTTGGTGGTACCCGAGCGCAATGACGCCTGGTAGAACGGCGTTGCCATCCAGGCGCAGTTCAAGGGTTTCGCCATCTTCGAGATTGACCCGGCACAGGGTGTCGGGTTCGAAGTAGCGCGCCAGGTCCAGCCCTTCGCCACTGTCGATGGTCATCAAGGGCGGCAGGTGTTTGTTCTGTTGCACCTGTTCCAGTTCGAGCAGGCTGGCGTCGATCTCGGCATCGGTATCGGCCGGGTGGCCGAGGCCTTTGAGGACCGCACGCAGGGCGTCGGGCTTCACGTGTTGCGGGCGGCCGTTTGCGTCGATCCAATCGACGGCCAGGCCCGCGCGGCTGGCGAGAATTTCCAGGTTCGCTTCGCTCAAGGGTGCTCTCCAACAGGGAATAGGGCTACGCGCGCACTGAACGGCGCCAGCAGGGCCGGGTCATGGGGGCGCGTTTCGAATAGCAGGTGGGACGGCGCAGGGTGAGTCACGGGCGCTGCGCTCAGATTGAGGTCGATCTGCAACAGGCTGCCGTTGCCCAGGCGCCAGCGCGCAGTGACGGCGCCATCGGCCAGCACCTGTGCGCCCAATGCAACGCTGCCGGGCAAATGCGGCACGAGGTGCTGGTGGCGCAGGTGCAGCAGGTGGCGATAGAGCGCCGTGTGGTCGTTGTCGGTGAAGCTGGGGGCGGAGTGCTCAAAGGTCGACGCGGCGTTTGGATCGGGAATGCGTTCGCGCCGTTCGGGGTCGTGGAAGGCGGCGAAGTCGGCGAATTCATTACGCCGGCCTTCGCGCACGGCCTCGGCCAGTTCGCCATGGTGATCGGTGAAAAACAGGAACGGCTCGGTGGCGTTGGTTTCATCGCCCATGAACATCATCGGGATCATCGGCGACAGCAGCAGTAACGCAGTGGCGGCCTTCAGTGCCTCGGGCGAACAGAGTTGGTGCAGCCGTTCGCCGAGGGCGCGATTGCCGATCTGGTCATGGTTCTGCAAAAACAGCACGAAGGCGCTGGGCGGCAGGTGCCCGCTGGGTTCGCCACGTGGATGGCCGTGGCGGGTCGCTTGACCCTGGTAGATAAAACCTTCGCCCAGGCAGCGTGCGAGCTTGGCGGTGGTGTCCGCGGCAAAGTCGCTGTAATAGGCGTCGGTTTCGCCGGTCAGCAGCACGTGCAAGGCATTGTGGCCGTCGTCATTCCACTGGGCATCGAACTCGTGTTCCAGCAGGCTCGCTTGGTTGAATTCGTTTTCCAGCACCAGCCACACATGGCGGCCGATATCGGCTTGCTGGCGCACCCGTTGCGCCAGCTCCTTGAGAAACCCCGGGTTGTCGATGGCATGCACCGCATCCAGGCGCAGGCCGTCGAAGCGGTACTCGAGCAGCCACATCAACGCGTTATCGAGGAAGAAGTCGCGCACTTCGCGGCGGTCAAAATCAATGCCCGCGCCCCAGGGGGTGTGCACGTCTTCCTGGAAGAAACCCTTGGCGTACTGGCCGAGGTAATTGCCGTCCGGGCCGAAGTGGTTGTAGACCACGTCGAGGATCACCGCCAGGCCGTGTTCGTGGGCGCTGTCGATCAGGTGCTTGAGTTGTTCGGGGGTGCCGTAGGCGGCGTGGGGCGCGTAGGGCAGTACCCCGTCGTAGCCCCAGTTGCGTTCGCCGGGAAACTGCGCCAGCGGCATCAACTCGATGGCGGTGACGCCCAGCTCGGCCAGGCGCGGCAGGTGTTTTTCCACGCCGGCATAGCCGCCCAGCGCGCCAACGTGTAGTTCGTAAATGACCGCCTCGTGCCACGGGCGGCCTTGCCATTGGCTATGTCGCCATGGATAGGCGAGCGGGTCGACGACTTGGCTCCAACCATGGACGTCCGTGGCCTGGGCCCTGGACGCCGGATCGGGTACATCGGTTTCGCCGTCGATGTTGTAGCGGTAGCGCGTGCCCGCCGCGCAACGTATTTCCGTTTCGAACCAGCCCTCTGCCTGGGGCAGCATGGCGACGGACTTGCCGTCTTCCAATTCAACGCTGACGTAAAATGCGTCTGGCGCCCACAAGGCAAAACGCGTGTGTTGCGCGTCCAGCATGATTGCGCCGTGGGGCCAGGTTTCCAGAGTCCGTGACGGCATCTATGAAGCCCTCCCTTGATTATTTAGCCGATTTCCCCAAGGCCTTGGCCACCAGTTGTTCGTACAGTTCGGCGTAGGGTTCGACCGCCTGGCACCAGTTGAAGGGTTGGGTCATGGCGCGGCAACGCATGGCGTTGAGCAGCCCGGTATTGGCAAATACATTGAAGGCACGGCTCAGCGCTTCTTCGTAGCTCTCTACCGTGGATTCATTGAACAGGAACCCGGTGACGCCATTCTCGATGGTGTCGGCCAGCCCCCCGGTATTGCGGGCTACCGGCAGTGAGCCGAAGCGCTGTGCATACATCTGGCTCAGGCCGCAGGGCTCATAGCGCGAAGGCATCAGCAGGAAGTCGCTGCCGGCGAACATGCGGCGGGCGTCGGTTTCGTTGAAGCCGATGCGCACGCCCACCTGGCCAGGAAAACGCAGGGCCAGTTCACGCATGGCTTGTTCTTCTTCCGGTTCGCCACGGCCGATAATCGCGATCTGGCCGCCATGTTCGACGATAAAGCTGGCAACGGCTTCGGTGAGGTCCAGGCCTTTCTGGTACACCAGGCGCGAGACCACGGCGAACAGTGGGCCGGTGGAGTCGTCCAGCTCGAACAACTCGCGCACGTGGGCGGCGTTGACGGCCTTGCCTTCCCAATCACCGATATTGAAGTTGTGGGTCAGGTGCGTGTCGGTCGAGGTTTCCCAGCTTTCATCGATGCCGTTGGGGATACCACTGAGCAAACCTTGTTGAGTCTTGCTGGCGAGGAAACCATCGAGGCCGCAACCGAATTCCGGGGTGGTGATTTCCTGGGCGTAGGTGGCGCTCACCGTGGTGATGTGGCTGGAGTACGCCATGCCGGCCTTGAGGAACGACATCTTGCCGTAGAACTCCATGCCTTCTTGTTGCAGGGCATGGGGTGGAATGCCCAGCTCCGGCGTCGAGGCCAGGCTGACCACGCCTTGGTAGGCCAGGTTATGAATGGTGAACAAGGTCGGGGTGCGTGACCCACGCCAGTGCATGTAGGCCGGGGCGAGGCCCGCTGGCCAGTCATGGGCGTGCACCAGGTCGGGGCACCAATGAATCTGTGCCAGGTTGGCGGCCATGTCAGCGGCGGCCAGGCCCAGGCGGGCGAAGCGGATGTGGTTGTCCGGCCAGTCGCGGCCGTTGTTGGCGCCGTAGGGGGTGCCTTCGCGCTCATAGAGTTCGGGGCAGATCAGCACGTAGATGACCAGGCCGTCCTTGAGGTCCATGCGCCCGATCTTGCACGGCGGCAGCGCGGCATGGCCGCCCAGTTCGCCGACGATGTGGATCGGGTTGTCGCTTTCCATCACCTGCGGGTAACCCGGGATCAGCACCCGCACATCGTGCAGGTGGGCCATGGCGCGGGGCAGGGCGGCGGACACGTCACCCAGGCCACCGGTCTTCACCAGGTCGGCAAACTCGGAGGTTACAAACAGGACTTTCTTGCGATTAGGGTTCTGACTCACGATCGGCCGCACAGTGGTGGGCAGGTCGGCCAGCGAAGGCCCCCCTACCGGCTGACTGACACGCTCTCCCTGAATATCTACAGCGGCACTGATCATAGTTCTCTCCTACATGTCTGTCGGCTAATGGCCCGCTGCCATTAGCTCCGATGACCGCATCCTGCGGTCAGGCGCACAAGCACTGTACAAACTGGCAAGGCGTATGCCAGTTGCACACTCAGCTGAAAAAGATTGGATGGACGGGCATTTGCGACAGAGCGCGTGTGCTCGCCTTACCTTAAAACTGGACCTACGGCAGGTTTGGAAAGTTTCGATTTTTTGCGGGGTTTTTGTTTTCGAACGGACCCATCGGTCATCAGTCTAGGACAGATCCTAGAGCGTGTAGGGTTTGTGAGAAGATTTTGTAGGACAAAAAACTTGTAACCATATGCAGCTTTTGAAACATGATCCTTGTAGTGAGCGGGCTTGCCCCGCGCGGCGGTGTGTCAACCAAGCTTGAGGTGGCTGGTATGCCGCCGCGCGGGGCAAGCCCGCTCACTACAGGTACTTTTTCAGCCGAGGGGGCGGATGGGCGCGCCGTTGGCCCAGGCCTGGATGTCTTCGATCATCTGTTGGTAGAACTGGCGGTAGTTTTGCTCGCTTACGTAGCCGACGTGGGGAGTGGCCAGCACGTTCGGCAGGCGGCGGAACGGGTGATCCACCGGCAGTGGCTCCTCGGCGTACACATCCAGTGCAGCGCCGGCGAGCCCGCCACTTTCCAGTGCCTGCACCAGCGCCTGCTCATCCACAATGGGGCCGCGAGCGGTGTTCACCAGGCGCGCGGTGGGTTTCATCCAGCTCAACGCTTGGGCATCTACCAGCCCGCGGCTGCGCTCGCTGAGCACCAGGTGCACGGTGAGGATGTCGGCCTGTTCGAACAGTTCTCTCTTGCTGACCCAGGTCACGCCCGATTCGGCGGCGCGCTCGGGCGTGAGGTTTTCGCTCCAGGCAATCACGCGCATGCCGAACACCTGGGCAAACTGCGCGACTTTCTGGCCGATGCTGCCCAACCCCAGGATGCCCAGGGTCTTGCCATACAGGTCGCCGCCCAGGCCAACCTGCCAGTGGCCGGCACGCAGGGAGTTGGCTTCGGCCAGCAGGTTGCGGGTGGACGCCATGATCAGTGCCCAGGTCAATTCTGGTGCGGCCTGTTTATAGCTGTCGGTGCCACACACCTGGATCCCCAGGGCCTTGGCGGCGGCGATGTCGATGGCCGCGTTGCGCATGCCACCGGTCACCAGCAGCTTCAACTTCGGCAGGCCCTGCAACAGCGCCTTGTCGAAGGTGGAGCGCTCGCGCATCACGCAAATCACCTCGAACCCCTGCAAACGGTCGATCATCGTGGCGGTATCGGCGGGGTAGTCGTGCAGGAAATGCACCTGGCCGACGGTATCAAGCACCGACCAATCCACCACGCCACTGGCCACATTCTGCCAATCATCAATGACTGCGATCTGTACCGACATTCACGAGTGCCTCGAAAAAGGTTGGATTAAAGGGCGTTCAAACCCTGCAACAGCGCTTTATGAAACTGGGCCGGTTCCTCCATCTGCGGCGCATGCCCCAGGCCCGGGAACTCCACCAGGGTAGCGTGGGGGATCAGCTGTGCAGCCTGCTTGCCCAGCACGTCGTAGTGACCGAGCTTGGCCTTGACCGCTGGCGGTGCGATATCACTGCCGATGGCGGTGGTGTCGGACGTGCCGATCAGCAGCAGGGTGGGCATCTGCAAGTCCTTGAACTCGTAGTACACCGGCTGGGTGAAGATCATGTCGTAAATCAAGGCCGAGTTCCATGCGACCAGCGTATGCCCCGGGCCTTTATTCAGGCCGGCGAGCATGTCGACCCAGCGGTCGTACTCGGGCTTCCAGCGGCCCACGTAGTAGGTGTTGAGTTCGTATTGGCGGATGCCCTCGGCGCTTAACTTGAGCTCGCGCTCGTACCACTGGTCGACGCTGCGATAGGGCACGCCGAGAGCCTTCCAGTCTTCCAGGCCGATGGGGTTGACCAGCGCCAATTGTTCGGTCTGCGCCGGGTAGAGCAGGGCGTAGCGGGTGGCGAGCATGCCGCCGGTGGAGTGGCCGACAAGGGTGGCTTTGTGAATGCCGAGTTTTTCCAGCAGTTGGTGGGTGTTGGTGGCCAGTTGCTGGAAGCTGTATTGATAGTGCTCGGGCTTGCTGGAGGTGCAGAAGCCGATCTGGTCCGGCGCGATCACGCGGTAACCGGCATCGCTCAAGGCTTTGATTGAGTCTTGCCAGGTGGCGCCGCAGAAGTTCTTGCCGTGCATCAGCACCACACTGCGGCCGTTGGCTTTGCCCTTGGCGGGGACGTCCATATACCCCATCTGCAGGGATTTGCCCTGGGATTGGAACTGGAAGTGCTCAACCGGATACGGGTATTGGAAGCCTTGCAGCTCGGGGCCGTAGGTGGCGGCGAAGGCGGGGGCGGCACTGGCGGTCAGCAGGCCGGCAATGCAGAAAGCGCGGATCAGAGGCATCGGCTGGGCTCCTAGAGAAGGTGCTCGGATGCTGTTGGGAGGCGATTAAGTGGGGATTAACACCCACTGCAGGGTCAAGGCAGCGAGCACGCCGTAACGTACGCCTTTGGCGAGGGTAACCAGCAGCAAGAAACGCCACAGTGGCTCACGCATTACCCCGGCCACCAGGGTCAGTGGGTCCCCGATGATCGGTACCCAGCTGAGCAGCAAGGTCCAATGCCCCCAGCGCTCGTAATGGTGGCGGGCCTTGCCCAATTGCTTGTCGCTCACCGGAAACCAGCGTCGGCCCTTGAAGTGCTCCACCCAACGCCCGAGCCACCAGTTCACCAGCGAGCCCAGCACGTTGCCCAGGGTCGCAACCCCCAGCAATAGCCACAGGCTGTAATGGCCGCTGAGCAGCAGGCCCACGAGCACGGCTTCCGATTGCAGGGGCAATAATGTCGCGGCGCCAAACGCCGCGAAAAACAACCCCAGGTAACCCGCGATCATTGCGCCGGGTAGTCAGCCACCACCACGTCGTTGCCTTCACGGGTCAGGCCGATGACTTGGAAGGCCTCGCTGCGGCCTGGGACTTCCATGCCGGGCGAACCCATGGGCATGCCTGGGGCGGCGATGCCCAGCAGGTCATTGCGTGTGCGCAGGGCCAGGACCTGTTCGGCAGGCACGTGGCCTTCGACGAACTTGCCGTCGATCACGGCGGTATGGCACGAGCCCAGGCGCGGGGCCACGCCCAGGCGTTGTTTGACGGCGCTCATGTCGGCTTCGACATGGTCATTGACCTTGAAGCCGTTGCTTTCCAGGTGGCTGATCCATTTTTTGCAGCAGCCGCAGTTGGCGTCGCGGTGGACGTCGATGGGAATGAGGTCGGCGGCTTGGGCCAGGGTGGTGGTGAACAGGGCTGAGAGCAGAACCAGGCGCAATGGGGTTTTCATAGGATCTCGCGTGCAGGAGGTGGCCGTTGGGATGGCGGGGATCATGACGACGTCATCGCAGGCAAGCCAGCTCCCACAGGTCAGCGGGAGGCGGAGTAATGTTTCTAAATTATACGAAGGCGCCGTTTTCCAGGCGGTGCTTGAGCTGGTCGAGGGCAATGCCCGACAACTCGATCATGCGCTCATGCAGGGTGGCCAGTTGCAGCTCGGTCTCGTAGGTCAGCACACGCTTGAACAGGGTGCCACCGCGATGGGGCTGCAGGAAATAATGGATGGAACCGTCCACGGCCAGGGAGGTGAACACGGTCTTGAACTCGCCGGGGCGCCGAGCGATCTGCACGCGGTAGCTCATGGGGACGCGTACGCCCAGCAGGTCGATGATTTCGGTAAACCGCGCGCCCGCAGGGAGCGAGCCGGTGGTGCCGGTGTCGGCACTCAGGGACGTGGGGTGCCACTCGTGCCAGCGGTCGGGCTGGGTCACGTAGTCATAAACGGCATCGATGGGGGCCTGGATAAAGCGTTCCTGACTGATCCGCTCCAAGCGGACCGATTGCTCGGCAGCGCGCATGGCACACCTCCTGTGTGACGACTAGGAAATGTCAGAATAGTCCTACTCCCGCGCTTTGCACGGGAGCCTCCAGGCAATTGATCAACGGACTTTGAAGCGGCTCATCAGGGCAATCACCCGGCCATTGGCGTCCAGCAGGCTCTGGGTGTTGGTTTCGGTGGCATGGCCGCTGTGCACCAGCTCTTCGACCATTTGTCGGATCTGCACCATGCTGCGGTTGATCTCCTCGGTCACCGCGCTCTGTTGCTCGGCGGCCGTGGCGATCTGGGTGCTGAGGTTGTTGATGTGGCTGACCGAGCCGGCCATCTCATCCAGGCCGGTGTTCACCCGCGCCGTCGCATCCGCCGCCGACTGGCAACTGGCCTGGGTGTTTTCCATGGCGGCCACCGACGAACTTACGCCGGTGGTCAAGCGCGCCAGCATTTCGTTGATCTGCGACGTGCTGGCCTGGGTGCGTGCCGCCAGGGCGCGTACTTCGTCGGCCACCACCGCAAACCCACGGCCTTGTTCGCCGGCGCGTGCTGCCTCGATGGCGGCGTTGAGCGCCAACAGGTTGGTCTGGCCGGCAATCGCGCCGATCACGCCGAGGGTTTCGGTGATACGTGCAGCGTCCTGGCGCATGTTTTCCACGGTGTGGGTGGCGCTGGAGACTTCGCCGATCAACGCGCTGACGCTGGTGGAGGCTTCACCCACCACCACGCGGGAGCGGTCGGCGTGCTCGTTGGCGCGCTGGGTGAAGGCGGCGGTTTCGGCGGCATTTTGCGCCACGGTCTCGGCGGTGGAGCTCATTTCGGTGATGGCGGTGACGGTCTGGTCGGTTTCCGAGGCGTGGCGCACCAGGATCCGGTTGGTCTGCGCCGAGACCTGTTGCAGCTGCTCGAGGCCCGACGACATGGCGCCAGTGGCCTGGGTCACTTCGCCGATCATGTTTTGCAGGTAGACGATAAAGCGGTTGACTGAATGGCCGATGGCGCCCAACTCGTCTTCCGCACGGATGGTGATACGCCGTGTCAGGTCCGCATCACCGGCCGACAGCGCGTCAATGTTGGTCTTCAGCGACTTCATGCGCTGCACCAGTTGACGAATCGCGTACACCGCGAGGAGCACCAGCAGCAACACCATCGGAATTTGCAGCAGGGCTAGGGTGCCGAGGACATCGTCGCGCTGGGCGGTGATCAACGAGGTGGGCAGGGCAGTGGCAAGGAACCACGGGGTGCCTTCGATCGGGCGCAGGTAGAAGGTGCTGGCCACGCCGCCGTTGTCGAACTCACTGCGTTGCAGCCCCTGGTCACGGTGGGCCAGGGCTTTGCTGACCTGCGCGGCAAACGCCGAACTGCCGGCCAGTTCGCTGATGTTTTTCAACACCACCGGGCCATTGATGCGCGAGCTGTTGCTGATGATCTTGCCGTCGCCTTCGACGATGAGCATCTGGCCGCCGATGTCTTTTTCCTTGCTGGCCACCAGTTCATTGAAGAAACCCAGGGTCACGTCGATGGTGGCCACACCGTAGGCCGCACCGTCGCGCTGGATCGCCATGGCGCAGTTGGTGCGCGGCTCCTGGCTGGCGTCATCCTTGTAGGCCGCAGCCCAGGCACACTGGCCGCGTGGCGAGGCGAGGCCGCCTTTGTACCAGCTCTGGTCGTAGTAGTTGGGGGCGGCGTCGCTGTTCCAGAAGGTGTTCACCGTCAGCTTGCCCGAGGCATCGCGGTGCCAGAACGTGCTGTGCTTGTTGCGCCCCGGGGTGCGCTGGTTCGGCAACGGCCAGATCCCGCCACCGAAGACTTTCAGCTCGCCATACTGGTCCACCAGGCCCGGCAGGACCTTGTCGATGGCATCGCTGTCGAGCAGGGGAATGGTCTGGGTGATGCTGCGTTGCTGGGCTTGAACCTTGTTCAATTCGCCCTTGATCTGTTCGGCCACCTCGGCGATGCGGTTGAGCACCACCTGTTCTTCGGTGTGGCGCAGCGTGGGCGCGACCAACTGGCCGATACCCACTACGGTCAACACGAATAACACCAGGACGAACAGCACCAGAAACAGGGTATAGCGGGCTTGGATGGAGCGCAGTGGGGGCATGGGGTCGTCCTTACGAAGCGTTTATGACCGACTTGGCTTTGTTAGAGCTTCGTAGGGCTATCGGCTTGGCAGGACGGAGCTTTAGGTACGATCGTGCAAGAAAATGCGGGCGCCGTTGGCCGGCGCCCCACGGGTCAGATATCCAGCATCGCCATGACCGCTTCGGGGTAGCGCAGGCCGGCGGTAGCGTTGGCGGGGAAGATCGTTTCGAGCGCCGCCAACTCAGCCGGGTTGAGGCGGATGGACACGGCGGCCACGTTTTCTTCCAGGTATTTGCGTTGCTTGGTCCCGGGGATCGGAAGGATGAATTCGCCCTGGGCCAGCACCCACGCCAACGCGAGTTGCCCGGCTGTCACGCCTTTATCGGCGGCCAGTGCCTGCACCTGTTTCACCAGCAGCAGGTTCTTTGCAAAGTTCTCGCCCTGGAAGCGCGGGCTGAGGCGGCGGTAGTCATCGGCGGCAAAGTCGTCCGGGCTTTTCAGGGCGCCGGTCAGGAAGCCCCGGCCAAGTGGGCTGTAGGGCACAAAGGCGATGCCCAGGCGTTGGCAGGCGGCGAGGCAGCCGTTTTCCTGCTGGTCGCGGCTCCACAGCGAGAACTCGCTTTGCAGGGCGCTGATGGGGTGCACTTTATGCGCTCGCTCCAGAGTGGCGGCGGACGCTTCGCTCAGGCCCAGGTAGCGCACTTTGCCTTGTTTCACCAGGTCGGCCATGGCGCCGACGGTTTCTTCGATGGCTACTTCCGGGTCGATACGGTGCTGGTAATAAAGGTCGAGCGTCTCGATGCCAAGGCGGCGCAGGGTGCCGTCGATTGCAGTGCGGATGTACTCGGGTCGGCCATTCACGCCGCGCAGTGCCGGGTTGGCCGGGTCGCGCACGATGCCGAACTTGCTGGCCAGGAACACCTGGTCACGCTTTCCGGCGATGGCCTGGCCGATCAGTTGCTCGTTGGTGTGGGGGCCGTAGATGTCGGCGGTATCGAGAAAATTGACCCCCAGTTCCAGCGCGCGGTGCAGGGTGGCGGTGGCCTCTTGGGTGTCGGCGCCGGTGGTGTAGAAGTCGGTCATGCCCATGCAGCCGAGGCCGATGGCGCTGACGTGGGGACCGTTTGTTCCGAGTTGACGAGTGTGCATGGGTACAGCTCCTGGGTGAGTAGGCGCCCATTGTCATCCTCGACAAAACTGCGATAAACCGGCTAAAAGCACTATCACTGTTTGTAATTTCTAAATAATCGCCCCGGGAGCCTGCCTTTGGACCGATTCAACGCCATGCGTGTGTTTACCCGAATTGTCGAGTTGGGCGGGTTTGCCAAGGCGGCCGACAGCCTGCAGTTGCCGCGTGCCTCGGTGACCATCCTGATCAAGCAGTTGGAAGCGCACTTGGGCGTGCAATTGCTGCAACGCACCACGCGCCAGGTCAGTCCTACGCCGGATGGCGCCGCTTACTACCAGCGCTGCGTGCAATTGCTGACGGACCTGGAAGAAACCGAGGCGGTATTTTCCACCCATCGCCAGAACCCACGGGGTACCCTGAGTATTGATATGCCATCGGGGATTGGGCGGCTGATCGTGATTCCGGCATTGCCGATGTTTACGGCGCGCTACCCGCAGATCGAGCTGGAAATCGGCCTCAACGACCGCCCCGTGGACTTGATCCGTGAAGGCGTCGATTGCGTGCTGCGCGGAGGCTTGGCCCTGGATGAGTCGCTGGTGGCGCGGCCCTTGGCGATGATGGACCAGTTGACCCTGGCCAGTCCTGGCTACCTTGAGCGTTTTGGCGTGCCCGAGACACTGGAAGCATTGGCCGGGCACCAGATGGTCGAGTACGTCTCCAGCGCCAGTGGCAAACGTTTTGGCCTGGAGTTTCAGGTGGGTGCTGAATTACGCGAGGTCAATTTGGCCAAGCAGGTGGCGGTGAACAGCTCTGACGGCTACTTCTGTGCCTGCGAGGCCGGGTTCGGCCTGATCCAGGCGCCGCATTATCACGCGATGCGGCAATTGGCGGCTGGCACATTGGTGGCGGTGCTACCCCAGTTGCCGGTGCCGAAGATGGCACTCACCGCCCTGTACCCGCCGCATCGGCAATTGTCACAGCGGGTCAGGGTGTTCGTGGATTGGTTGGTGGAGCTATGCGCTCAGCCCGGCACTGGGTTGCGACGCTAAATCGCTGTCAGTGGATCAGCGACGTTCGTAACCGTGACCGCCGTCATCGTAACGGTGGTCATGCCAGCCGCCACCGCCGCCATGCGGGAAGAAGAAGCAGCCGCTCATGCTCAGCATGATCAGCAATGGAATCAGCAGTGTGATTCGACGCAACATTTGAAAATCCTCAAGGGTACACACAAGGTCAGTCAGGCAAGCTCAATCAGGCTTGGAACAAGCCAAAGTTTTACATCGCCTGTAACATAGGACCCTGCCGACCCCCGTCCATCCCCGTAACCGGGTATGTGCTTGGCATGTTCGGCGATACAAAGTGGATACATCTATCAGGTTCAGGAACCCGTCATGACTCAAAAGCAGCGTTTGAAATATTCGATTCTGATTGCCCTGTCGGTACTGGCGATCATGTTTGGCCTGTCCTACCTGCAGAACACCGGCGTGATCAGCGAGAAAACCTTCCAGTACATCGCCATTGCCGTGGCGGTGATCGTGGTGGTGATCAACGGCATCATGCGCCGCAAGGTCAAGCCGCATTTCTGATTCAGGCGCGACCTTCCAGTACTTTGGCAGCCTCTTCATGGAGGCTGTAGCTTTTATCGGCATTGAGGGTGATCACGCCTTCGCTGCACAGGCGCTTGAGCACTTCGCGCACGCTGAGAAACGACAACGGAATGCCCAGTTCCAGCAAATGGCTGTGCACGCCGCGCACCCCCAGGGTGCGCTGGTTGTCGGCGGCGGTGAGCAGGGCGTCGATAACCTTCAGCCGAATCAGGCTGGTGCGCAAACCGAAACACTTGAGCAAATGGCGAATCCGCTGGTTGCCTTGCTGTTCGGGCGCTTTGCCGAACGCATGTGTGCCGTTGCCAAAGTTGGCATCGGCAGTCGGTGAATGTCCGTCCGTGGGCAGTTGCGAGTTGTACATGCAAAAAACTCCTTATCAGAGCCTGATCAGGAAAATGATGGCGCTCTTATTAAGTAAGACGTATGAGCGACAGAAATCATGAAGTCCCGGATGTAGAAATTTTGTCGGTATCCGGTTTGTCACCTTGTGGTTGCCCTAAATAAACATGCCCGCCCGCTAAATTATTCCCGACTCATTGCGTCCTTACGGTGGGGTAGTTACCCCTCGTGAGGGTGTTCAATTTGACGGTGGAGTCGGCGTGATTATTTCCAATGGGTTGTCCAGGGCGTGCATGGCAGGGGTGTTGCTGGGGTTGAGCTTCGCTGCGTCGGCACGCGAGCCGGTGGTACAGGCATCGGCGGATATCCGTCGCACCACATTCGGCGTGCCGCACATTCGCGCCAACGATGAACGTGGCCTGGGCTACGGCATCGGGTATGCGTATGCCCAGGACAACCTGTGCCTGCTGGCCAATGAAGTGGTCACGGTGAACGGTGAGCGCGCCCGTTACTTCGGCCCGGATCAGGCGACCCTGGAGGAGCGCAACAACCTCGCCAGCGATGTATTTTTCACTTGGCTCAATACACCGCAGGCGGTGGCCACGTTCTGGAACGCGCAAACCCCGCAGATGCAACAGCGCATGCAAGGCTACGTCGCCGGTTACAACCGTTACTTGAAAGAGCAGGGCGCGCTGGTGCAGTGCCAGGCGGAATGGGTGCGGCCACTGGCTGTTGAAGACCTGGTGAAACTGACCCGTCGGCTGCTGGTGGAAGGCGGTGTCGGGCAGTTCGCCGAGGCCCTGGTGGGCGCGACGCCACCCCAGGCGACTGCCGGCGTGACAGTCGACGGCAAAGCCATCGCACTGGCCGCTGCCAATCAGCAGCGTTTTACCCTCGACCGTGGCAGTAACGCGGTTGCGGTTGGCCGAGACCGTTCCTTCAATGGCCGGGGCATGCTGCTGGCCAACCCGCATTTCCCTTGGGTGGGCGGCATGCGCTTTTATGAAATGCACCTGACCATCCCGGGCCAACTGGATGTCATGGGCGCCGCGTTGCCAGGTTTGCCGGTGATCAATATCGGCTTCAACCAGCACGTGGCGTGGACGCATACCGTCGACACTTCCAAGCACTTCACCCTGTACCGCTTGACCCTCGACCCCAAGGATTCCACCCGCTACCTGCTGGACGGCAAATCCATCCCGCTGGATAAAACCCCGGTCACCGTGCAGGTCAAGCAGCCCGACGGCAGCCTCAAGGCGCAAGCCCATACGGTCTACAGCTCGCAGTTCGGCCCGGTGGTGCAATGGCCGGGCAAGCTCGATTGGGACAACCACTACGCGTTCAGCCTGCGCGACGCCAACCTCGGCAATGACCGCGTGCTGCAACAGTGGTACGCCATGAACCGCGCGACCAGCCTCAAGGAACTGCAAACCTCGGTGCACACCCTGCAAGGCATCCCGTGGGTCAACACCCTGGCGGCTGATGACCAGGGCCAGAGCCTGTACATGAACCTGTCGGTGGTGCCCAACGTCAGCGCCGCCAAGTTGGCGCAGTGCAGTGATCCGCGTGCCGGCCTGCAATTGATCCTGCTCGACGGCGCCCACAGCGCCTGCGCCTGGGATGTGGACCCGCGTGCGGCCCAGCCCGGTATCTTCCCGGCTGACCAGCTGCCGCAACTGGAGCGCACCGACTACGTGCAGCACTCCAATGACTCGGCGTGGCTGGCCAACCCCAAGGCGCCGCTCACCGGGTTTTCGCCGGTGATCAGCCAGGACCACATCGGCCTCGGCCTGCGTGCCCGTTTCGCCGTGCAACGCCTGCAATCCCTGGAATCGCAGCCCATCACCGTGGCCGCGCTGCAACACATGGTGATGGACAACGAGGTGTACCTCGCCAGCCAGGTCATGCCTGACCTGCTCGCGTTCTGCGCCAAACACCTGGGCGCGGATGCGGTGGCCCTGCAACCGCTGTGCACCAGCCTCAAGGACTGGGACCAGCGCGCCAACCTCGACAGCGGCCTGGGCCTGGTGCACTTCATCAACCTGGTACAGCACCTGCAGCAAATCCCCGATGCCTGGCGCGTAGCCTTCGACCCGGCCCAACCGCTGACCACGCCACGCGGCCTGGCCATCGACCGCCCAGTTGTGGCCAACGCCTTGCGTGAAGCCATGCGGGCCTCGACCGCCGAAGTGGCCGAAAACGGCCTCACCGCCAACAGCCGCTGGGGCGACGTGCAGGTCAGCGGCCAAACGCCCATCCACGGCGGCCCGCAAGAACTGGGCATCTACAACGCCATGCAAACCGTGCCTCGCGCCGACGGCAAGCGTGAAGTGGTCAGCGGCAGCAGCTACCTGCAAATCGTCACCTTCGACGACAAAGGCCCGAATGCCCTGGGCGTACTGGCGTTCTCACTGTCCAGCGACCCCGCGTCGAAATACGCGAAGGATCAAACCCAGGCGTTCTCCGAGAAAAAACTGCGCCCACTGCCATTTACCGAGGCCCAGATCAAGGCCGACCCGCAGTATCAGGAGCAGGTCATCAAGGAGTAGGGCGGCCACGCAACTCCTTGATGTCCCTACGAAATATTTTTGAAATCAAGGGGTTGCACGCATTGGCAAATACGTACATAATGGCGCCCATCGAACGCAACGAAGCATTAAAAACTTCAATGTATTCAATGAGTTAGAGTAGAGGCAGGGTTTTATAGCCCACTCAAGTTTTTATGCGGTGAGTGCCAGTAATAGGGGCATTGATCGTTTGAGGCCGAGTAGCAAAATGGTTATGCAGCGGATTGCAAATCCGCCTACGCCGGTTCGATTCCGACCTCGGCCTCCACTCTTAAAAACCCCGTAGATTAACGTCTACGGGGTTTTTTATTGTCTGCGGTTTGGTCATCGCTTCCGCAATTAGCGGCGAGAAGCGGGCGTTACAAACGGGGTTAACGAATCTGTCCCCGTTTCACGCAAATGGGCACCACGTGAATCACTGACCTCTGAAGCAAACACCAACCACGCCTCAAGCGCTGATTACGGCCGCTTTGGGTAAAGTGGCGCGCGTTTGCTGCCCTGCATGAGTGATGTCAGAATAATGCGCCACGCCTTGTACACTCAACGATTAGCGCGATTCCCGGACTATCATCATGCCCAGCCTCTGTTGCTGTTCTAACACGCTAGGCCCACCGAAGAGACTTCTCCTGGTTCAGCTGCGCCGGCTGCTGTGTTTAGTGCTGCTTTGGGATCAATCTGCGTGGGCTGATCCTGGCCCTCGCCAGAATGGCGCCAAACAGGTGATTGATGTACAGCTGCGTTGGAAACATCAGTTCCAGTTCGCGGGGTACTATGCCGCAATCGACAAGGGCTATTACCGCGAAGAAGGACTGGACGTGCGCTTGCACGAGGGTGGCCCCCATGTCACACCAGTAGAAGAAGTGCTCTCTGGGCGTGCCCAATACGGCGAAGCCAATAGTGAATTGCTCTACGCACGCCTGCATGGAAAGCCCTTGGTCGCGCTGGCGGTGATTTTTCAGCATTCGCCTTCCGTGCTCGTGGCTCGCAAAGACCAAGGTATTCGCACTGTGCACGACCTGATCAGCAAGCCGCTGATGTTGATGGATGCACAGACCGATGCTGATTTTCTGGCGATGTTCCGTAGCGAGGGTATACCCCTCGAAAAACTGCAACTTCTACCCAGCAGCTTTCAAATTGGGGATCTAGCCAGCGGTAAGGTCGCGGCGTTCAACTCGTACCTGACCAACGAGCCCTTCTACCTGCAAGAACGGGGCGTGGATTACAACATCATCTCGCCCGTCACCTATGGGATCGACTTCTACAGCGACATCCTGTTCACCAGCCAGGCCGAGATTGACGAAAATCCACAGCGGGTCGAGGCCTTCCGCCGCGCTACCTTGCGCGGCTGGCGTTACGCGATGGATAACCCCGAGCAAATCATAGACCTGCTGCTCAATCAGTATTCGGTGAAGAAAAGTCGTGCGCACTTGCAATTCGAAGCTGAGGCCATGCGCCCGCTGGTGGTATCTGACCTGATAGAGATCGGTCATATGAACCCAGGGCGTTGGCAGCGAATGGCTGAAACCTTTCTCGAACTGGGTATGGTCGACAATATCGCCGGTCTGGAAAACTTCATTTACGATCCAAACCCGCCACAACTCGTCGAGCGGCTGCGCAAGACCATTGTGCTGATCAGTATCGGCAGTGTGCTTGTCCTGATGTTCGCTCTGGTTCTGTTGAATGCCCAGCGCCATCTGCGCAACGAGATCAAGTTGCGCAAACTGGCCGAAGAGGAAGTACACAAGCTGGCCTTCTATGACAGCCTGACTGGCTTACCCAATCGCAATAGTTTTATTCCCTCTGCGAGTCAGAAGCTATTGGCTGCAACGAGCCGTGGAGAACATCTGGCCCTGTGCTATATCGACTTAAATCACTTCAAGCAGATCAATGATCGTTTTGGCCACCAGGCAGGCGATGCCATCCTGATCCATGTAGCCACGGCCATCAAATCCAATATTCGCGAGTTCGAAATAGCCGCGCGCATGGGCGGTGACGAATTCGTAGTGCTGCTCGACGGCGCGCATCACAGAGGCGATATCCAGCGCATCACCCATGAAATCTGCAAGGCCATCAACCTGCCCATCCCATGGAAAAACAGCCAGCTCAAGGTCAGCGCCAGCCTAGGGGTGGCGTGGTATCCGGAAGATGGTGAAGGTCTGGACGATCTGATTTTCAAGGCCGACACCGCCATGTTCCAAAGCAAAGCCAGTATTGCTGCGCAGGCGTAAAGCACTGTCGGCGGGCAGCGCTGAAGGTTGTTAGCCAAGTAATTGCTCAGAACAAGTCCTTTGGATCATCACGAGGGCCTCGGAGCCCATAGCGCCACTGAGCGACCAAAATACCGACCTCTTCAGGCCGACAGCGCCTTCATTAAACCGCCGGTACCGAGAATTTTTATGACTCGCTTAAGTCCGACGCCTCCCATGACGCTAGAAGCTCACCTCAACTGCACAATCTGAGAGCCCCACTCAGGCTCCGGAGCCCCTCGAGCCCTCAATTCTGCGAAGACTTGCGCGGAGCACTCCCCGTAACCCGAATAGCCGAGCTTGATCGCAGACATGCCATCTTCCTCGCGAACATAGGTGGCATCCGCGCCCGCCTGCAGAAGCAACAGTGCGATCTCACTGCCCTTTTTCTTTCCTGCGCTGCACGCGCGGAGCAAAGGCGTCAGCCCGTTTCTATCGACCTGGTCAATGGGGGCGCCGACTTCGATCAGAAATTTCACGAAGGCAATACGCAGCCTGTCAACAGCCGCCTCCATCGCCCCGTCCAGACTCGCACCTGCACCCAATAGCAACTCGACTGTAGCAATTGTCCCGTTGTAAACCGCCGATATCATTGCTGTACGGCCGAACTTATCTTTCAGGTCGACCTCTGCTCCGCGTTTGAGCAGCAACTTCGCAAGCTTTAAGTCGCCGCTTGCGCAGACCGACGCCAGCGGCGTTGAGTACTCGCCACTACCGTTGGGGTTTGCTCCATGGTCGAGCGCATGCAGGAGTATTTCTTCTCTGCGGTAATGGGCAGCTATGTCGAGCACGCTGTGGGGATCAGCTTCAAAGTCGTAGTCATGCCCAATGAAATCCAGAAGCTGCTGCAGGTCACAATCACGCATGAGATTGCTGAGATCGTTTTTAAACCTAAATTCGCTCATTCAGACAAGTCCATTTGTTAGAGGTGAGTTTACGGGTGTTCAACAGATGTCAAAACAGTAGCAGATGATCTTGAGATATCGCTGAGCGCGCACGCTCTCAATCTACTTCCCCCCAGTCACATCAAGAAACGTCCCGGTAATAAATGAAGCCTCGGCACTGGCCAGCCACAAGACCGCTCGAGCCACTTCCTCAGGCTGGCCGCCGCGCCCCATGGGGATCGAGTCTTTAACCCGGTCTACACGCCCAGGCTCGCCACCGCTGGCGTGCATGTCGGTGTAGATGTGACCGGGACGGATGCAGTTGACGCGGATGCCGTCGCGCGCGACTTCTTTGGCGAAGCCGATGGTAAAGGTTTCAACAGCGCCTTTAGAGGCTGCGTAGTCAACATATTCGTTCGGGCTGCCCAGCCGGGCCGATGCTGAAGAAATGTTGATTACCACGCCGCCAGGCCCGTTGTGTCGATAGGCCATGCGCTTGATTGCCTGCTGCGCACACAGGATTGGCCCGATAGCGTTGACGGTAAACAGGCGCTGCATCCGCGTGAAGTCGAGGTCTTCCAGGCGCGATTGCGGCGCCAGCATGGCAGCGTTATTGACCAGTACATCGAGGCGCCCGAATTCACGGTCGATGGCGGCGAATAAATCAGCAATCTGTTGCGGGTCTGCATTGTCGGCGCGTATCGCCAATGCGCGGCGTCCGAGCGCTTGCACATCAGTGACCACCGAGCGTGCGGCGGATTCGTCGCGAACAAAACTGATCGCCACATCGTATCCGCGTGAGGCCGCAAGTCGTGCAGTGGCTGCACCTACACCGCGACTACCACCGGTAATGAGGATGACAGGGGTATGAGTGTGTGTATTCATTTCGCGAACCTCTAGGCATGACAGAAACAGGCGGCTTCAGCCGATCAGGAGGGTGCCCGTCACAATCACCGCACACGCCAGAAACTTGCGCGGGGTGAGGGCCTCACCGAGAAAAAAATAGCCAATCAACGCTGCAAACAAGACGCTGGTTTCGCGCAATGCAGACACCGCGCCCATGGGCGCATAGTACATGGCGTAGATAATGATTGCGTATGCCAACAGCGAGACCAGCCCGCCCGAGAGTGCTGTCGAGAAACCCGGGCGCAGGCTGAACAAGTCCCGTGCGCCGCGCAGGCCTATATAAACCAATGGCATCAGCACGCCCCACAGGGCGCACATCCAGACCGTGTAGGCCAGCGGGGCACCGGAAAGTCGTGCGCCGATGCCGTCAGTGACGCTGTAGGCTGCAATGAAAACGCCGGTCCCCAACGCGTACGGCAGGCTGGGAACCGCAAAGCGGCGCTTATGAAGCGCCAGGGAAATGATCCCACCCGATACCAGCGCAATGCCGAGCATCGCGCTCGCCGTCACGGTCTCCCCGGCGAACACCGACGCGGCGAGGGTAATCAGGATGGGCGAGGAACCACGGGAGATGGGGTAGGTTTGCCCGAGGTCACCCACTTTATAGCTGCGCACCAGGAACAGGTTGTAGCCCACATGCAAGACCGCGGACAGCACGGCGTAAAACCAACTCGCGGGGGCGGGCGCTTTCAAGAATGCGGCGATAACAGCGCTGGTGATGGCAACCGCCACGCACATGATGGTCATCGACCACAGCCGGTCGGCACCGCCTCGCAACAGCGCGTTCCAGCTAGCGTGCAGCAGTGCGGCAAAGAGGATGAGTAATATGATGTGATAAGGCATGCGCCATCCTAGGCAACAGGCGCACCCGACTAAAGCGAAGTCCTTTCATTGCGCTATGAGTAAATCCTCATGCTTTAGAGGTAACGCTGCTGGGCTTGGCTGGATTCAGCCAGGAGCCATTCACGGAAGCTGATGACGTGTGGCTGGGTTTCAATGCCTTTCGGGCAGACAAAGTAGTAGGCGACCGGAGAGGCGAACGGTTCGTTGAACAGCCGCACCAGGCGGCCATCACTGACCTGCGCTTCGACGTGGCCGCTGCGGGCCAATGCAACACCCTGGCCCAACAGCGCCGCTTCGATCGTCATATTGGTGTCTGCAAACCGAACGCTCTCATTGAGTGCAGAAATACCCACGCCCACGTGCTGAAACCATGCTTCCCATTTCGGCACAAGGTCGGCGCCGTCGCGCGTCAGCAGTGGGTAGCGCAATAATTCGGCGGGGTCGTGCGGGGTGCCAAACCGGTTGAGCAGCTCAGGGCTGGCCACGGGGAAGATCTGTTCCCGGAGCAAAAATTCCGAATGCAGGCCCGGGTAATTGCCGTTGCCCAGGCGGATCGCGACGTCCGATTCATCGCTTGAAAAGTGGATGGCTTTATCACTGGTTTCCAGCGTGATCAGGATGTCCGGATGCTGCTGCGACAGGCTCGGCAATCGCGGTAGCAGCCACTTGAGTGCAAACGAGTAGGTGGTACTCACCTTGAGACGCACCCGGCCTTTTTGTTCCCGAAGGTCAGACAGCGTGGCCTCAAGTTTCATGAAAAACTCGCGCACGATCGGCGCAAGTGCAGCGCCTTGGGGCGTCAGCCGCAAAGACTTTCCTCGCTGGAACAGCTGCAGGCCCCAGATGTCTTCCAGATGTTTCAACTGATGGCTGACGGCACTTTGGGTGACGTGCAATTCTTCAGAGGCCGACGTAAACGTTGCATGCCGTGTGGCCACTTCGAAAGCACGCAACGCGGCAGTAGGGGGTAGGTCTCTCATTGGCGGTAACTCGGCGAGCTGCATGAGTGAAGGCTCATGTTAGTTCAATTGCGGACCGGCGCCGATAGTCACAACACCCACCCCAACCCCAGCGCCTTATGCAACGACGCAAAATCCTTCAACAATTCCGCATCCCCCGAAATCCGGCTCTCCTGCGCCTGATACCGCGTGCGCTCCGCATCCAGCCAATCCAACGTGCTCGCCGTGCCCGCGCGGTAGCGTTGCCGCGTCAGGTCCGCCGCACGCACGGCCGACGACTCCACATTGCGCAACAGCACCACGTTCTGCCGCTGATTCCCGTACCGAGCCAACGCCACGTCCGCATCGCGCAGTGCACCGAGCACCACGCTCTTATAGTTCGCGAGTGCCTCGTCACGTCCGGCTTCGGCGCCTTTGACGCTGGCGGCGACGCGGCCGAAGTCGAGGGCGTTCCAAGTGAGGCGTGGCAGGATCAGCCAGGTGCCGTTGTCTTTGCGGGCGAGGTGGCCCGGGTCGCCCGCGGAGAAGGACAGATCGCCCATCAGGCTGAGCTTGGGGAACCAGTCGGCAGTTTTTTCGCCGATCTGTGCGTTGCTGGAGGCCAGCTTGCGCTCGGCTACGCGGATGTCGGGGCGGGCTTTGAGCAGGGCGGCGGGGTCGGCCACGGGCACTTGGTTGGGGATGGCGGGCAGGGCGCGGGCGGTGGCGAGGCGGCTGTCCAGTTCGCCGGGTTCCAGGCCGCAGAGCAGGCCCAACTGGTCGAGGGACTCGACGATGGAGGCTTGCAATGGCAGGCGTTGGGCGCGGGTGTTTTCGGCTTGGGTCAGCACTTGTTCCAGTTGCAACTGCGAGGCCACGCCGCGCTCGCGTCGTTGCTGGGTGAGGTCCAGGGCCTGGTTTTCGATGTCGACGCTGGCGTCTACCAGGGCCAGTCGCGCTTGCTGGTCGCGCAGGTCGGTATAAGCCTGCACGACTTCGGCGGCGAGTTGCACCTGGGCGTCCGCCAGTTGTGCCTGCGAGGCGTCGGCTTCGGCATCGGCGGCTTCGACGGCACGGCGGGTGCCACCGAACAGGTCGGCTTCCCAACTGGCATCGAAACCGGCGAGGTACAGGCTCAATGGGCCGCGTCCGCCACCGCTGCTGCCGCCCAGGGCGGAGGTGTCGGGGGAGCGCAGCTTGAGCAGCGCCGCGTCGCCGGTGACTTTGGGCATCGCGTTGGCGCGGGCGCCGCTGAGGCTGGCGCGGGATTGGCGCAAGCGTGCTTGTGCGGTGGCGATATCGGGGCTGTTGTGCAGCGCCTGTTCCACCAGTTCATCGAGTTGGGCATCCCCCAGCGTTCGCCACCACTGGGCAGCAGCCGGTGCGTTTGACGCGGCCCTGTCAGCATGGGGCAGGCGCCCGGCTGCCAGGGTTTTTGGCGCGACGGCGGGCGCCCCTTGGTAGTCCGGGCCGACGGTGCAGGCTGACAACAAACCAACGGTCAGCAGCAGGGGAAAGGAACGAGCAATCATGGTTATACCGTGCGCTTTTTCAGAATGAAGATCAGGGGCAGGCACGCCAGCATTGCGAGTCCCAGTAGGTAGAACGAGTCGTTGTAGGCCATCACCGAGGCCTGTCGCGCAATGTCATTGGCCAACTGGGCGAATGCCTGCAACTGCGAGGTGGCGGCATCGCCACTCTGGGCCAGGTAGCTGGCGGTGTTGCTCGCCATGTGGTCCTGGGCCAGTTGGCTGTTGGCCAGGATGCCTTCGCGCAAGCGGTCGTCATGGAAGTGGCTGCGGCGGTCCATCAGCACACCGAGCAACGCCAGCCCGATCGTGCCGCCAAGGTTGCGTGACATGTTGTAGAGCCCGGCCGCGTCGCCGGCGTCCTTGGTGTCGACCGAGCGCATCGACAGTTGGCTGAGGGGCATCATCACCAGGATCTGCCCGAAGCCGCGCAGCAATTGCGACCAGACAAAATCATGGCCGACGCTGTCGGCAGTGAGCTGGGTGTCGACGAAGCAACTGGCCCAGTACAACAGCAGGCCGGTGCCGACCATCCAGCGCAGGTCATAACGGCCGAGCATTCGCGGCAAAATCGGCATCAGCAGGAACGCCGGAATGCCCGACAGCAACATGATCGAACCGGACTGTTGCGCGTTGTAGCCCGACAAGATTCCGAGGAACTGCGGCACCAGATACGCCGTGCCATACAGCCCGGCGCCGACGGTGGTGCCAATCAGCAGCACGCTGCCAAAGCTTCTGTTGAGCAGCAATTGCAGGCGCAGGATGGGCGTACTTGAGCGGAATTGCCCGACGGCGATCAGGAAAAGGCCGGTGACGGTGGTGATGGTCAGCCAGGTGATCAGTGTTGAGTCGAACCAATGTTCACGTTGACCCTCTTCCAGCACCACAGTCAGCGAACTCAAGCCCATGGCCAGGCCGAGAATGCCCAGCCAGTCGGCACTGATAAAGCGTTGCAGGTTCATGCGCTCGGTCGGCAGGCCGGTGATCAGCAGGGTGATCAGGGCAATGCTGATGGGCAGATTGAGAAAGAAACACCAGCGCCAGTTGATGTTTTCGGTCAGCCAGCCACCGATCACCGGGCCCAGCAACGGGCCGAGGATGACGGTCATGCCGAACATCGTGGTGCCGATCGCCAGTTGATGTGGCGGCAGGCGCGTGCGCACGATGGTTTGTGCGGTGGGGATCATCGCGCCCCCGGCAAAGCCCTGGCCGATCCGCCCGGCAATCATCGCGCCGAGGCTCGAAGACAAGCCGCAGAACATCGAGAACGCGGTGAACATCAGCGCCGTGCCGATCAGGAAGCGGCGTAGGCCGAACACGCGGGTGAGCCAGGCGGCGAGGGGGATCATGACGATTTCCGACATCAGGTAGCCGGTGGCTATCCAGGTGCCTTCGGTGCCCGTGGCGCCAATTTGCCCCTGGATCTGCGGCAGTGCCGAGTTGGTGATCGACACGTCCAGTGTCGCCAGCAACGCGCCGAGCGCACCGGCGGCGACGGCGATCCAGTCGGTCAACGAGGCGTTGCGCGGTTTCTCGGCGGCCACCGTGGCCATCACGGCTTCAGCCATGATGGGCGTCCGCGCCTTGGGTGCGGGTGTCGACTTCCACCGTGGCCGACAGGCCTGGCATCAGGGCGACGCGCACGTCGTCCGGCACATCCAGGGCGATACGTACCGGCACGCGCTGGACGATCTTGGTGAAGTTGCCGGTGGCGTTGGACGGTGGCAGCAAGGCGAACTGTGCGCCGGTGCCCGGTGAAAGGCTGTCGATATGGCCCTGCAAGTCGCGGCCCGGCAGCGCATCCACGTGCACGGTGACGCTTTGCCCGGGGCGCATGTCGCCGATCTGGGTTTCCTTGTAGTTGGCGGTCAGGTAGATCGCGCTGATCGGTACCACGGTCAACAAGCGCGTGCCGGGCTGCACGTACTGGCCGACACGCACGCCGCGATCGGCCACGCGGCCGTCCAGCGGGCTGCGAATGACGGCGTCATCCACGTCCAGTTGGCTCTGGGCTTCGCTGGCCTTGGCCACGCCAAGTTGCGCCTGGGCCTGTTTGAGTTGGGCCTCCAGCGTGCCATAGCGGGTTTGGCTGGAGCGCAACGCCGCTTGTTTGGCGGCGACGGTGCTGCGGGCCTGGGCCAATTGGTTGTTGAGCTGCGCCAGGCGCTCTTCCGGCTCGGCGCCGGAGCGGGCAAGCGGAGCGTAGCGGGCGACTTCGGTCTGGGCGTGCCGTGCGTCGGCCTCGGCGCCCTGCAGCTGGGCGCGGGCTTCGGCGATGGTTGAGTCCTGCTGCACCAGGTCGGCCTGGGCCTTGGCGTAGTCGGCGTTGCGTGCGGCGATGGTGGCCGTGGCTTCGTCGCTCACCGCCTGGTATTTGCGTGCATCCAGGCGCACCAGCACGTCGCCGCGCTTCACGTTCTGGTTATCGGCCACCAACACTTCGGCGACATAGCCATTGATCTTCGGCGCGACGCTGATGCTGTCTGCCTGCAAATAGGCGTCGTCGGTGGTTTCGATGAAGCGCCCGCTGAGCCACCACCAGGCGCCCCAGCCCACGCCGACCAGCAGGGCCACGGTGGCCAATGTCAGCAGGATGCGTCGGGCTTTGCCGCGTTGGCCGTTGACGGTGTCTTCAGGAATGACCTGAGGGGAGGGCGGTGCAGCGGACATCGAGGTCACTCCAGTTTTATAACAGGTGGAATAAATTCTATTTTTCGCGAAATTTTGTCAACTGGTATATTTTGGTCCGGTCTTTAAAGGGAGCTGCACATGGCACGACATAAACCGGCCGCCGAGGGTGGCTACCAGCGCGGTGAAGAAACCCGTGCGCGGATTGTCGAGGCGGCGGTCGCGGTATTTGGCGAGCGTGGCTACGACGGCGCGTCCACCCGTGACATCGCCAGCGCGGCCGGGGTCAACGCGCCTGCGATCCAGTACTATTTCGATGGTAAGGAGGGCGTGTATCTGGAGTGCGTCGAGCACCTGATCGCACTGTTGTGGCGCAAGATGGCACCCTCCGTGGAAGCCGCCGAGCACGCGCTGGCCGATGCGGGAACCGACGATGCCGTCCTGATCAATGCGTCACTGGGCATCCTGGGCACGGTGGTGTCGACGATCCAGGACAGCCCGCAGACCAGTGCCTGGCGCGCATTCCTGGACCGTCATCAAGCCGGCCTGTGCCCGGAAAGCGCGACGATGGCCTTTGAAGAACGCTTCAAGGCGCGCATCGGGCGGGTGATCCGCCAACTCATCGCGCGCCTGGCCGGTTTTGCGGTCGAGGACGATCGCACGGTGATTCATTCCATGGCGCTGTTTACCCAGGGCCTGGCGTTCCGGTTACAGAAACCCAAGTTGCTCGCGGCCTTGAAGTGGACCGAAATCAGTCAGAAAGAAATGGAGCAGGTCCGTGACGTGGTGCTGATGCAGGCACGCTTTACGCTGGAAGGGTTGGTGAGGCAGCGAGGCCTCAACGGCGCTTGATACACACTCTTTTTGTATCCCTTACGAAGGAATCATCATGTCGGCATACACCCACACCATTCCCTGTTTTACGAACATGCTGAACTCGCTCAAGGGGCTGCTCGCCAAAGGCCAAGCGCACGCCGAGACCCTGGGCTACGACGCGAAAAACCTTCTGGACGCACGTCTCGCACCGGACATGCATCCCCTGGCCACCCAGGTCCGCTACGCCTGCACCCAGGCCCACGAAGCGGTGGGCCGGTTGAGCGGCCATGCGGTAGCCCCGTTGGACACCCCAGCGTCCATGAGTGGAGCCGTCGCCCTGATCGACCAGACCCTGCAACACCTGGCCAGCGCCGATCGCAGCCTGATCGAAAGCCGCGCAGGCGAGGTGATCACCATTGAACTGCCCGGTGGCATTGCTTTCGAGATGACCGGCAACGAATACGCGGTCAACTGGGCCACGCCGCAGTTCTATTTTCACCTGATGACCGCGTACAACCTGCTGCGGCACAACGGCGTGCCGCTGGGCAAAGCGGATTACGTGCCGCATATGTTTGCGTACCTGCGCAAACCATAAAGGCCAGCGCATTAGCGTGCCGAATACGGCACACCCAGCTCCCACCGCGACTGCCAGTGCTCAACGTACTGGCGCGCCACCTCCGGCTGATTACGGATGACCACCACGTTTTCCGAGTTCAGCGTTTCGGCCGAAGCGGCGTAGTTGAACGAGCCGGTCTGCACCGTGGCGCCGTCGACGATGAGGGTCTTGTCGTGCTGCAGGTGGAAATGGTCGCTGGTGCGCAGTTCCACGCCGTTGCGGCTGACAAAATCCATGGCTTTCTTGCTGGCCTTGCCCAGGTTGCGTTTTTTGTCGATGACCACACGTACGTTCACGCCGCGCTGTTTGGCCTCCACCAGTGCCTGGGTGATGTCTGTGGCCTGGAAGGAATAGGCGAGCATCTGGAGGCTGTGCTGGGCACTGCCAATGGTGTCGAGCACCAATTGGCGGGCGGTGCCTTCCGGTGAAAAGCCGACCTGGATGTCGCTCGCGGCCATGACCGGGCAGGCCAGGCCAAGCAGTGCGGCCAGTGTGATACGTCGCAAAACTGTCATGATGAGTACCCGAAAACGCCGTGAACATCGGCCAGCCGTTGTGAAATGTTGTGAAGTGCCATGGAATGGCCCTTTGCCCATGCTACCGTCCGCGACGGGGTATCGTCAGCACGACGATTTCATTCGTTTCATTGAGGGAGCAGCGCCGATGTCTACTACCGTAACGCCCGCGACCGGCGGGCCGAGCACGCCAAAGTCTTCACCGTCCTCGTTCGATGACAAGTTGAACATCGCCAAGTCCAGCAAGGTGATTGCCGACTACATGCGCCAGTCGGGCAAGTCGGCCATTACCAAGCAAGAGCTGACACAGCTCGCTAACAATGCTTCGGGCAAGGTGCCCGCCAATGTGTCCGATGCGGCCAAGTACATGGAGCGTCATCCGGACGTATTCACCGCCATCGAAACCCACGACGTGGCGGGCGCCGACAACCTGTCCGGCGTGTGGAACTTCGATTGGGCGGCCAACGGTGGCCTGAACGGCACCTCGACCGATGCCATCGCCAAGATGCAGGACACGTTTGACCTGGCGATTGCCAAATCGGCGCAGATCACCGAAATCAGCACCGCCAAGAAAGCCGAGCTGGATTCGACCAAGCAACGGCCGCAGAACTGAGTGACGGGCGCCGTCAGGCCTGATAAACGGTTCCCGGGATGTTGGTCGGGAACCGTTTACCCATCTTTCTTCCATTCGTGATGTGTTCAGCGCCGATTCAAGCGAAGTGCGCAAGTATACCGGTCAGTGAAGGCAATCAATTGCAGGGCACCCGCGATTGCCAGCCATCCGTTTATCCACCTCGCTGTCGGAGATGCCTTGATGCTTGTCGTGGTTGCTGTGCTTGCCATCGTTGCCGCGTGCGTGTGGTGGACGTACCCACGGGTGGGGGATGTGCTGTTCGAGGTCATCGCCCGTGTCGAATCGCGGCGCTCGCGGCTCAAGGCGGTCACCGTGCCGATCAAGGGCATGACCCTGGCCACTTACCAGGGCGGGGAGCGCCACGCGCCAGCCCTGTTGCTGCTGCATGGGTTCAGTGCCGACAAAGGCGTGTGGCTGGGGTTTGCCCGGCACTTTGTCGACGACTACCGGCTGCTGATCCCAGACCTTGCCGGCCATGGTAAGAATGCCTTCGTGGCGGGCGGCGACTACAGCATCGCGGCCCAGGCGCGGCGCATGGTGGCGTTGCTGGATGCGTGCAAGGTCGACAAGGTGCATGTGATCGGCAGTTCCATGGGGGCGTATGTCGCCACCTGGCTGGCGACCCATTACCCGCAGCGGGTGATTTCCCTGGGGTTGATTGGTGCAGCCGGTGTGCACTTGCCGCAACCCAACGAAGTGGAAGAACTGGTCAACCGCGGCGACAACCCGTTCCTTATTCATTCACGGGCACAGTTCGACCGTTTTTTCGCCATGACCATGGCCGCACCACCCTACATTCCTGAAGTGCTGCTGGCCGCCGAAGCACATACCTATATCCGCCGTCGCGAGGCATTGGCCGAGATCTTCGCCAACTTCTCCGACAGCCCGCGCCTGGAACCCTGGTTGCCGCAAGTGCGGGTGCCCAGCCTGATCCTGTGGGGCCGCGAAGACCGCATGGTGCCGGTGGCCAGCGCGCAAACCTGGCTGGCGGGCATTCCCCATGCGCACCTTGAGATCCTCGACGGCATCGGCCACCTGCCGATGATCGAGTGCACCGAGCAAACCGCGGCGCACTGTCGCCAGTTTCTCGACCGCGCCAAAGTGTATTCCTCGATCCGCCCCTAGCTGTACGGGGCGGTTGGATCCACAAACCACTACTGTCGCAGGCATACCACTTCGCTTGGATGCCGCGCCATGTTCATGTCTACCAGCCTGTTGTCGGCCTTTGTGCTGTTCGCCTTTGTGTCGTCGATCACGCCGGGGCCCAACAACACCATGTTGCTGGCGTCGGGGGTGAACTTCGGCTTTCGTCGCTCCATGCCCCATGCGCTGGGGATCAGCGTGGGGTTCATGCTGCTGGTGATTTCAGTCGGGCTGGGGCTGGGTGAGGTGTTCAAGGTCTTCCCATGGGCCTACAGCGTATTGCGCTATGCCGGCGCCGCGTACTTGCTGTACCTGGCGTGGAAAATCGCCAATGCCGGGGGCATGTCCGAGGGCAGTGATGCGCAGGGCACGCCGATGACGTTCCTGGGCGCCGCAGCCTTTCAGTGGGTCAACCCCAAGGCGTGGATCATGGCGCTGGGGGCGATCACCACCTACACGCCGGCCGAGGGCTACGTGACCAATGTGCTGGTGATCGCGCTGGTGTTTGCCGTGGTCAACTTGCCCAGTGTCTGTGTGTGGGTGGTGTGTGGCAGTGGGCTGCGCAATGTGCTGCGCGAACCGCGCTGGCTGCGGCTGTTCAACTGGTCGATGGCGGGGCTGTTGGTGGTGTCGTTGTACCCGATGCTGGTTGCCCGCTGATATAGCCGCGTGCCGCCATTGACGGGGTTTGATGGGCTACTGCATGCTCGGCGCTGCATGTCAGGCCTGCTACGGGATGTTGCGGCACGAAGCGATTGAACGGGCGTCGGGTTCGAAGTATCGCTTCAGAATCCTTCTATGAGAAACCCGAGCGTGAAGCGTCCCCTCGTCCTTGCTGTGCTCATGGCGGCATCCGTCGCCGCCCATGCCGACAACCTCGTCGGCATCCGCGCCATCGAAACCACCTACCACCAATTACTCTCCGAGCTTGACCGCAGCCGCGGTGGCCGGCCGGATGCCGACACCCGTCAACGCATCACCACGGCCGCCCAGGCGTTCCAGGCGACGATGCAGCGCGATGGCGGTGCGCGTGACAACCTCAACACCGACGTGAAGAACATCGTCGCCTCCCTGAGCGACGGCAGCTACAGCGCCGACGGCAGCATTCGCGCGTTGCAGCGCGACGCCAAGGGCAGCGTGATCGACGCCGGCCCCTGGAAGCCCGCCCTGGCTGGCAACCCCATTGCCCAGCCGATCGGCACCCACCTGAACCAGACCAGCGAAGGCGACTGCGTTGGCATTTCGGTGGTCAAGGCGTTTTCCAACACCCAGATGGGCGCGCAGATCCTGCAACGCGGTGTCACGCTCAATACGGACGGCAGTTTCAATGTGAGCCTGCCGGGCGCGCCTTCAACGGTGTTCCACCTGCAAGCCGCCGACCTCGACCAATATGGCAAGGGTGACGCGCCCGCTGCGGCGGTGGTAGGGGCGATGTTCCAGTACTTCCACCTCGACCCGGCCAAGGGCTCGCTGCCAACCAACAAGGTCATGGAGCTGCTGGCCGGCCAATACGGTGATCACCAGCGCCTGGCCGATGCCCACAGTTCACCCCAGGACATCACCCAGTTTCTGCTGAGCCATGCGAGTGTGGTGGGCAGCCGGGCGGCCATCGTGTTCGGCGGCAAACCGGCGCGTAATGGGGATTGGTCCAAAGGCGACGGGCATGCCTTTGCGATCATTCATATCGACCCGGCGAGCGGCCAGCTCAGTTACACCAACCCCTGGAACGAGGGTGTGCAGGTGCGCACGATTGCGATCAGCGACCTGGCGGCGCAGGCCGCGGGCACCTCGGCGGACTTCGAAATGGTGACGTTCCGCTGAGTACTGCTTAAACCGGCGAGATGGTTGCCAGCAGGCCGATGCCGATGGTCAGCACCAGAAAGCCGAACAGGAAAAGTGCCATCTTGGTCATAAGGCCTCCGAAGGGAAGGGGACGGCAGGGAGATTCCTGCCGTGCTCGACAAGGGTGTCGGGAGTGACGCCATTGTCCGCCCGGGGCAGATTTCGATACAGACGCAGATGCAAAAGAAAAAACCGTATCAGATGGGGTTGTGAGTGCTCAGTACAGGGCTTTGCAGAGCATCGGCTTTATGAAGATCAGGCTTTTATGCCGTGCATTGCACGCCTCGCCCTGTGCCTTAATGTAATCTTCATGCCGGGCAGTGATTGTTGCCAAAAGTGACCGTGGCTGGCGTAGAGACGGCTCTACGCCGATTGATGCAGAGCGAGGATGTATGCGACGTTGGCTGAGCAAGTACCGTTACGCGATCATTTTTTGGCTGTGCTTCGGCATCTTCCGTACCTCGTTGGCCGACTGGAACCCGATCCCCTCCGGCTCCATGCGCCCGACCCTGGTGGAAGGCGATGTGGTGTTGGTCAACCGTGTCGCCTATGACCTCAAGCTGCCGCTCACGGACATCTCCGTGGCCGAGCTGGGCAACCCGCAACGTGGCGATGTGGTGACGTTTTCCTCGCCCAAGGACGGCGAGCGCCTGATCAAGCGCATCGTCGGCATCCCCGGCGACACCCTGCAAATGAAGGACGAGGTGCTGTGGGTCAACGGTGTGCCGGCCACCTATCAGGATGAACAGGCGATCAGCGAACCCATGGGGCCGGGGCAGACCATCCCGGGCATCAAACTCACTGAACTGGCCAGCAGCAGCCGGCGTACGGTGCAGTTCATGCCGGCGGTGCGCGCTGCACGGGACTTCGGCCCGGTGGTGGTGCCGGCCGACAGCTATTTCATGCTCGGCGACAACCGCGACAACAGCGCCGATTCACGCTACATCGGCTTTGTGCCGCGCCGCCTGCTGATCGGGCATGCGCACCATATCCTGGCCTCCGCGAAGATCCTCGATAACTGGATGCCACGATTTAGCCGTTTTGGCTCGCCAATCCTCTAAGATAGCGCCCACTGCATCAACAATAAGAGTGGGCCAACCCTCGATGGAAAGACGCCAATTCAGCGGTGGCATGAAAGGCAAGAACCTGCGCTACCTGAATGAAAACCCGCAACAGCCGACGCCGGCCACCCGCGTCGGCTTCTTGTTGCTCGAACATTTCTCCCTGCCAGCCTTCACCCAGACCCTCGACACCCTGGTGACCGCCAACCTGTTGCGCCCGCAACTGTTCGCCACACGCACCTTCGGCTGGGGCGATGGCGAAGTCATCAGCGACCTGGGCCTGGTGATCCGCCCGGATGTGCGCCTTGAGCCGGCGGTGCTGCAAGACCTTGACCTGCTGGTGATCTGCGGCGGTTTTCGCACCGAGCTCAAGGCCAGTGATGAGTTCAACCAGTTGCTGTGCAGCGCCGCCGAACACGGCGTGAACCTCGCCGGGTTGTGGAATGGCTCCTGGTTCCTCGGCCGCGCCGGGTTACTGCAAGGCTACCGCTGCGCCATCCACCCCGAACACCGCCCGGCGCTGGCGGAAGTGGCCAAGGCGGCGCAGGTCACCAGCGAACCCTACGTGATCGACCGCGACCGCCTCACGGCCTCCAGCCCTTCGGGCGCTTTCCACATGGCGCTCGACTGGATCAAGAGCCTGCACGGCAAGGCGCTGGTCGAAGGCATCGAAGACATTCTGTCCTTCGAAGAGTCGCGCTACCGGCGCATCAAGCCGACCGAAAACGTGTGCGTCAGCGCGCCCCTGCGTGAAGTGGTCAAGCTGATGGATTCCAACCTTGAAGAACCGTTGGAGCTGGACCAGTTGGCGGTCTACGCCGGTCGCTCGCGCCGTCAGTTGGAGCGGCTCTTCAAGGAGCAACTGGGCACCACCCCGCAACGCTATTACATGGAACTGCGGGTCACCGAGGCGCGGCGGCTGTTGCAGCACACCGAGCTGTCACAGGTGGACGTGCTGGTGGCGTGCGGGTTTGTGTCGCCCAGTCATTTCAGCAAGTGTTACAGCGCGTATTTCGGATATCGCCCCTCCAAGGAGAAACGGTTGGTCAAGTAGCATGGCCCCTGTTTGTCTGGATGGGCTTTTTATCAAGGAATGCTGATGTCTGTTACGTGTGTAGACCGCTATCGCGGGAGTTTGCTGGGGTTGGCGTGCGGTGATGCGGTGGGCACCACCGTTGAATTCAAGCCTCGGGGCTCGTTTGAACCCCTGGTGAATATGGTGGGCGGTGGCCCATTCAACCTGAAATGTGGCCAATGGACCGACGATACGTCGATGGCGCTGTGCCTCGCCGAGAGCCTGATACGCAAGGGCGGCTTCGATGCCGCGGACCAGATGGGGCGTTACCTGAACTGGTGGACATGGGGCTATTTGAGCTCGACGGGCGAGTGTTTTGATATCGGCCTGACGGTGCGTACCGCGTTGGCGAAGTATCAGGAGGACGGTGACCCGTTTGCGGGCTCTACCGACCCGTTTTCTGCGGGCAATGGTTCGCTGATGCGCTTGGCACCGGTGGTGTTGTTTTATTTCCCGGACCGGGAAAAGGTGCGCCTCTACAGTGGTGAAAGTTCGCGAACGACCCACGCCGCTCAAGAGGCCATCGAGTGTTGCTGGCTGCTGGCCGAAGCGCTGTCAAATGCCTTGGACGGACGCCCCAAGGACCAGGTTCTACAGCTATCTCATCTCACAGTGAGCGCGCCCAAAGTCGAGGCCATCGCACGCGGTGAGTACCGCGACAAACCCCGTGAGGACATCCTCGGCTCGGGGTATTCGGTGGCGGCACTCGAAGCAGCGTTCTGGTGTTTTCATCACACCCACAGCTTTGCTGACGCCGTGTTGGCGGCGGCCAACCTGGGCAACGATGCCGACACCACGGCCGCCATCGTAGGGCAACTGGCTGGCGCTTTTTACGGTGTACAAGGTATCCCGGCGCACTGGCTGGATACCTTGCATATGCGCGATGAGATCCAGGCGATGGCCGACGCGCTATTGAGGGCTTCTCAAAACCTGTCCAGTTGATAGGGCGCAAGCGCAGGCAAGCCTGAGAAGGTCGGGGCCGTTGAAGCTAATTGCCCCACCATCTCCGCCGTCACTGCGGCTTGCGTCAACCCCAGGTGCTGATGCCCGAACGCAAGCAGCACCTTGCCGTCGCACACCCGGTCGATGATCGGCAGCGAGTCCGGCAGGGAGGGCCGAAAGCCCATCCAGGGGGTGGCGTCGCGGGTGTTCAGGTCTTCGCGGAACAAGCCCTGGCTCAAGCGGTGCAGTTGCCAGGCGCGTTGCATGTTGGCCGGGCGTTCCAGCCCGGCGAATTCCACCGTGCCGGCCAGGCGCAAGCCGCCGGCCATGGGCGTCATGATGAACTTGCGCTCCAGGGAGGTGACCGCAAACGGCAAGCGTTGATGTTCATGGGGCAGCATCAGGTGGTAACCGCGCTCGGTGTCCAGCGGCACGTGCTTGCCCGTCAGCGCCGCGGTGAGCCTGGCTGAATGGGCGCCGCAGGCGATCAGCACCTGGCGGGCCGCGAAGGTACCTTGATCACAGACTAACGAAACGCCATCGGCGTGTACTCGGCCATCCACGACGCGTTGCTTGAGAAACTGCACGCCCTCGGCCTTGGCGGCGCTGACCAGCTCGCACACCACCTGGTACGGGTCGAGAAAATGCCCGGTGGCGGGGAAGAACAGCCCGCCTTGAATACCCTCGCTCAATTGCGGTGCGGCTTCACGGATAGCGTCGCCAGACCAGTAGGCCACCGGCACGTTTTGCTGCTGCATGCGCACCTGCACCGCATCAAGCGCGGCACGGGAGTCGGCGCGTTCATACACCAGCAGCGAGCCGTCTTCACGCAACAACTGCGGGCGCCCGATAGACCCCAACACACGTTGCCAGGCACCCAGGCTGCCTTCGTTCAGCGCGCGGATACCCGCCACGGTACGCCGGTAGCTGGTCGGGCGCAGGTTGAGCAGCAGGCGCACAAACCAGGGCAGGGCGCGGGGCAGGTACTTCCAGTCCAGACGCAGCGGGCCCATGGGGTCCAGCAGCATGGCGGGCAGGCGCTTGAGGATCGATGCGTCGGCGATGGGAAACACCTGCTCGGTTGCCAGGTGCCCGGCGTTGCCGTAGGACGCGCCCATGCCCGGTTCTTGCGGGTCTATCACAACGACCTGCAGGCCCTGACGCGCCAACTGCAGGGCAGAGGCGACGCCGATGATGCCGGCGCCAACAACGGCGATGTCTGCGCGGTGAGAGTCGGGCATGGTTTAGGCCTCTCTCTGGCCGTTAAGCAAGCGTCGCAACAGCAGCGGGTTGCTGTGTTGCAGGGCGTCGGGCAGCAGGGTGTCGGGGAAGTCCTGGTAGCACACCGGGCGCAGGAACCGCAGGATTGCCGCCGTGCCGACCGAGGTGCTGCGCGAGTCGGAGGTGGCCGGGAACGGCCCGCCGTGGACCATGGCGTCAGACACTTCCACCCCCGTCGGCCAACCGTTGACCAGCAAGCGTCCGGCCTTGCGCTCCAGCACCGGGAGCAATGCCTTGGCGCAGGGCAGGTCCGCCTCATCCAACTGCAAGGTGGCCGTGAGTTGGCCTTCGAGGTGCTCGGAAACCTCGCGTACTTCAGCGTCGTTTGTGCAGATCACCACCAGCGAGGCCGCGCCGAATACTTCAGCTTGCAGGTGCGTGCTGGTCAAAAACGCCTTGGCCTGGGTGACGAACAGATGGGCTTGGCCCTGGTTCGGTCCCTGGGCTTCCAGGCCTTTGGCGACAACGTTGGCATGGGCTGCCAAGCTGCCGACACCCGTTTGGTAAGCGCTGAAAATGCCGGGCGTGAGCATGGTCTGGGCGGTGCACTGTGCGAGTTGTTCGCCGGCCGCGCCGATGAAGCGATCCAGTCCGCTTCCAGCGATGGCAATCACCAGACCGGGGTTGGTGCAAAACTGCCCGGCGCCTTGGGTCAACGATGCGACAAACCCCTGGGCCAAACTTTCAGCCCGCGCTTCAAGCGCAGCGGGAAACAGATACACCGGGTTGATCGAACTCATTTCCGCATACACCGGAATCGGCTCTGGCCGTGCTTGCGCCGCCTGGGTCAAGGCAACGCCACCGCTGCGCGAACCGGTAAACCCGACCGCCTTGATACGCGGATCAGTCACCAGCGCAATGCCCACCTCACGGCCTGAGCCGTACAGCAGTGAAAACACACCGTCTGGCAGCCCGCACTGATTGACCGCCTGAGCCACCGCGCGCCCCACCAGTTCACTGGTGCCTGGGTGTGCACCATGGGCCTTGACGATCACCGGGCAGCCCGCCGCCAATGCCGAAGCCGTATCGCCGCCGGCCACGGAAAAGGCCAGCGGGAAGTTGCTGGCGCCAAACACCGCCACCGGGCCCAACGGCACATGGCGTTGGCGCAGGTCTGCACGGGGCAGGGGCTGGCGCTCGGGTTGTGCGGTGTCGACGCGTACGTCCAGCCATTCACCGGCGCGCACGGTACGGGCAAAGGTGCGCAGTTGCCCGCAGGTGCGGCCACGCTCACCGAGAATGCGCGGGCGCGGCAGGCCGGTTTCGGCCACGGCGCGCTCGATCAGCTCATCGCCCAAGGCTTCGATCTTGTCAGCAATGGTTTCAAGAAACGTCGCGCGGTCCGCCAGCGAGGTCTCGCGGTAAGTGTCAAAAGCGGCCCAGGCCAAGGCGCAGGCTTGAGCGACATGCTCGCCGTTGCCACCTGCGTAGGCCGGTTCCAGCGCTGTGTCGGTGGCGGGGTTGATGGCCCGGATCGCTTCGCGATTGCCAGAGAGTGAGTGCTGACCGATCAGCATCTTGCCCGTCAGAGTCATAGGGTCGTCCTGAAAAAAAGAGGGTGGGCCGCTGTGAGAACCACAGCGGCGCGCAGGGTCAGGCTACGTTTTGTTCGGCCGACCAGTTGGCGTACCACTGGCGGAACAGCGCGTATTGCTGTTCGGCATAGCGGCGCTGGGCGTCGCTGAGCACGTCGGTCTCGTTGAAATGCAGGGCGTAGCCCTGGTCGCCGTTGAGCACCATCAAGTGCTTGTAATACAGCACCAGGTCGCAGCCTTCGTCGAAGGAGGACAGCACCGCCAGCGCTGCTTCCAGTTCGCGGGCCAGGCGACGGGCCTTGGCGTCGCCCTTGGCGGCTTTTTTGCTCAGCGCCACCAGGTGCAGCACTTCCCGTGGCAGGGCGTTGCCGATGCCGGTGATGGCGCCGGTGGCGTTGCAGTTGACGAAACCGTGGACCACTTGGGTATCGACGCCGACCATCAGGGTCACGTCATCGTCCTGGGAAGTGATGTTCTCTGCGGCGTAACGCAGGTCGGCACCGCCGCCGAATTCCTTGAAGCCGATGAGGTTAGGGTGTTCGCGGCGCAGTTCGAAGAACAGGTCGGCGCGGGTGGCGAAGCCGTAGTACGGGCTGTTGTAGATCACCGCCGGCAGGTTTGGCGCGGCATTGAGGATCGCGGCGAAGTGGGCCTTTTGCGCGGTGGCCGAAGCACCCCGGGACAGCACCCGTGGAATCACCATCAAGCCGTGGGCGCCGACCTTGGCGGCATGGGCGGCGTGGGCCACGGCTTCACGGCAGTTGACTGCACCGGTGCCGACAATGGTCGGTACGCCGGCCGCGACCAGGCGTGCTACGCCTTCCTGGCGCTGGGCTTCGGTGAGCAATGGCCAGTCACCCATGGAGCCGCAATACACCACGGCGCTCATGCCGATGTCGATCAGTTCACGGCCCTTTGCGACCAGCGCGTCGAAGTCTGGCTGGCGGTCGGCGGTGCACGGGGTCATCAGCGCGGGGATGCAACCGGTGAAGATGTTGTCGCTCATTGTTCTTACTCCTTACAACGTTCAGATAAACACGGCGGGGGCTCAGATGCCCCAGGCGAAAGGGTCTTGCTCGTCGATCAGCAGGGTGCTGTCGGCGGTCATGTAGGCGCGGCCGGTGATGAAGGGGCGCACGTGTTCGCCGTCCCATTCATAACGGCCTTCGAATTGGCTGCCGGTGATGCTGGCTTGCACCCAGGTTTCACCGGGCTGCAATTTTCCGTCGGCGGCCAGGCACGCGAGCTTGGCGCTGGTACCGGTGCCGCACGGTGAGCGGTCATAGGCTTTGCCGGGGCACATCACGAAGTTGCGGCTGTTGGCGTGGGCGTCGTCGGCGAACAGTTCGATGTGGTCGATCAGTGCGCCGTCCGCCCCGAGGATGCCCTGGTCTTCCAGGGCCTTGAGCATCGCCCAGGTGTAGTCGGTGAGGGCGTCGACGTTGCCCATGTCCAGGGCCTGGCCGTGGTCCGACACCAGGAAAAACCAGTTGCCGCCCCAGGCAATATCCCCGAGTACCTCGCCGTAGCCCGGAACCTGGACCGCCACCTGCTGGCGCAAGCGGTAGGCCGGCACGTTGCGCAGGGTCACGGCGCCGTCGGCGTGCAGGGTGGCAGTCACCGGGCCCACTGGCGTATCAATCGTGTGATTCCCCGGCGTGATGCGCCCCAAGTGGTGCAACGAGGCAACCAAGCCGATCGTGCCGTGGCCGCACATGCCCAGGTAACCGGCGTTGTTGAAGAAGATCACCCCGCAGGTCGCCCCGGGCGTGACGGGTTCGCAGTACAGCGCCCCCACCAGTACGTCATTGCCACGCGGTTCCAGCAGGCAGGCACGGCGCCATTGATCGTGCTGGGTGCGCAGGTTGTGCAGTTGGTCGGCGATGGTCGCGCCGGTGAGTTCGGGGAACCCGTTCATCACCAGGCGCGTGGGTTCTCCGCCGGTGTGGGAGTCGATAACGTGCAGCCGTTTCATAGAACGCTCCATCAATGGGTGGCCGGGGACAGTGGGGCGCTGTAAGGGGTTTCGCTGACGGCTTCGCTTTCGTCGTCTTCGGTTTCCAGGCGTACCAGGTGCGCCGGCACACCCGTCGCCGCGCCCCAGTAATAGATGCCCAAGGCGCAGACCGCGACGACCACCGTGTCAAACGGGTGGCTGATCACGCCGATGCCACCAAAACTGCCGAGCTTGGACAGCAGGATGGTCACCGCGTAAAAGCCGATCAGCCAGGCCGACGAGCGCACTTGTTGCTTGAGATTCAGGTGGGCGGTGGGCACCCAGCGCGCGCACAACAGGTACACCACGAACATCAGGATCTGCAGGCCGAGCAGCCAGGACACGGTGCTCCAGCCCGACCAGTACACGATCAGCGCGGCGATGATGAACGACAGCGGGCCGAGCACGCCCAGGCCCTTGACCCGGAACGGGCGCGCCATGCCCGGGGCGTTGCGGCGCAGGGCGGCGACGGTGACCGGGGCCACGGCGTAGCTCAGGATCAGCGCAGCCGACACCACGTTGATCAGCGCTTCCCAGGACGGGAACGGCAGGGTCCAGAACACCGACAGGCCAAAGGTCAGCCACAGCGCCGGACGCGGGATGCCGGACTTCTCATCGATACGCGTGAAGATCTTGAAGAACGTGCCGGTCTGTGCCCAGCCATACACCACACGCGGCGTGGCGTTCATGTAGATGTTGCCGCAGCCGCTGGGAGAGATCACCGCATCGGCCACCACCAGGTAGGCCAGCCAACCCACGCCCAGGGCCAGGGCAATGTCGCGGTAAGGCAGGGCCAGTTCCTTGCTGATCCCCGCCCAGCCGTTGGCGAGCATTTCGGTGGGCACGCCGCCGAGGAAGGCGGTTTGCAGCAGCACGTAGATGGCGGTGGACAGCAGTACCGACAGGATCAGGGCGATGGGAATGGTGCGTTGCGGGTTCTTCACTTCGCTGGCCACCGAGATGATTGGCGTCAGCCCCAGGTAGGCGAAGATGACGCCACCGGCCGAGACCGCCATTTCAATCCCCGATAGGCCGAACGGCGCAAAACCATGGACCTGGAAATTCGCCGGCTTGAAGAAGGTGAACAGCACGCCAATCACCAGCAACGGCACGATGAACTTGAACACGCTCACCAGGTTGTTGGCGATGGCGAAGGTCTTGACGCTGCGGTAGTTGAGGATGAAAAACAGGCAGAGCAAGGCGAACTGCACCAGCCAGCCGAGGGTGGTCGGGTCACTGGAACCGGCCTTGGTCAGCTCCGGGAACCACGCCGCTGCGTATTGGCGCGAGGCGACCACTTCAATTGCCACCAGGCTTGAAAACGCGATCAGTGTGATAAAGCCCATCAGGTAGCCCAGCAACGGGCCGTGGGAGTAGACCGGGTAGCGCACCACACCACCGGCTCGCGGCAATGCGGCACCCAGTTCGCAGTACACAATGCCGAGCAACAACACGGCAAAACCGCCGAGCAACCAGGAAAAAATCCCTGCCGGGCCTGCGATGGCCGACACGTGGCTGGCCGCGAATAACCAGCCCGAACCGAAGATGGCACCCAGCCCGATAAAGGTGAGGTCCATCAGTGAAAGTTGTTTCTTGAACTTGCCTTGACCTGACATGTTGGCGCCTTCTTGTGAGTTATTGGATAGGCATGCAGTGGCGCTATCGTGAACCGATCAGCCCGGCCGCGATTGATGTTTTACGCAAGTGGGAATGACGAATTCGGCACAATGGCCGGCGCTCGACAGCGCCCTGGGCATGGGGCAATCTGCTCGGCGTCGGTGCCAAAATCAGAGGGTGAAAGTCATGCTGCAAAGCGCGTTTGCAAGCCTTTGCCAGGGGGATGAAGCCAATCGTCCCCAGAGCATCGAGCAGCTGTTGGCCGGGGTGGCGCAGCTATTGCCGATGCTGGATGTGATCCCCAACGCGGCGATCTTTATCAAGGATGTCGACGCGCGCTATGTGCTCGCCAATCGCACCCTGGTGCAGCGCTGCGGCCTGCGGCAGCTGCAACCGTTGCTGGGCAAAACCAGCGCCGACGTGTTCCCCGCACAACTGGGGCCGGGGTACACCGAGCAGGACCGGCGCGTGCTTGAAGAAGGCCTGGTGCTCGAAGATCAGTTGGAGTTGCACCTGTACGGCAGCCGCGAACCCGGCTGGTGCCTGACCCACAAGTGGCCGTTGTACAACCACGCCGGCGAGATCATCGGCTTAGCCGGTATTTCGGTGGACTTGCAATCGGCCAGCGAAACCCACCCGGCGTACCAGCGCCTGGCGGCGGTGGACGAGCACATCCGCCAGCACTTCAACCGCCGCGTCACCCTGGGTGAACTGACCCGCATCGCCGGGATTTCCGTGGCGCAGCTGGAGCGCTACTGCAAGCGCGTGTTCCACCTGACACCGCGCCAGATGATCCAGAAAGTCCGCCTGGAACACGCGCACCGGCTATTGCATACCGACCTGCCGATCACCGAGGTGGCGCTGCAATGCGGCTACACCGATCACAGCGCGTTTACCCGCCAGTTCAAGGCGTTGACCGGGTTTACGCCAAGGCAGTATCGGCAACTGGCCTGACTGCCCGGCATATCCAATGCAACGAATGCCGCCCGTTGCCGCTCCTATGCTTACGAATAACCTTTCACGACGGCAGGTATCAGGCTTATGACGGCGGCGGACAAGGACCATGTGAACTGGCTGGTGGAACAATCGATGCTGCACGCGGCGCGGCAGCGGGCCAGGCTGTATTCGGGGCAGGGCCGGTTGTGGCAGCAACCCTATGCGCAGACGCGGCCGCGCGATGCGTCGGCGTTGTCATCGGTGTGGTTCACCGCGTACCCGGCGTCCATCGTCACCCGTGAAAACGGCACGGTGCTAGAAGCGCTGGGCGATGAGACGCTGTGGCAGGCCTTGTCGAAAATCGGCATCCAGGGCATTCATAACGGCCCGCTGAAAAAGTCCGGTGGCCTGTCGGGCACCGAACACACGCCGACCATCGACGGTAATTTCGACCGCATCAGCTTCGAGATCGACCCGCAACTGGGCACCGAGGCGCAGTTGCAGGCCCTGACACGCATGGCCGCCGCGCACAACGCGGTGATCATCGACGACGTGATCCCGTCCCACACTGGCAAGGGCGCCGACTTCCGCCTCGCCGAAATGGCCTATGAAGACTATCCCGGCCTGTACCACATGGTGGAGATCCGCGAAGAAGACTGGGCGCTGTTGCCCGAGATCAATCCGGGGCGCGATGCGCAGAACTTAAGCCCGCAGCAGGTCGATGCGCTGCGCGACAAGCATTACATCGTCGGCCAGTTGCAGCGGGTGATTTTCTTCGAGCCCGGGGTGAAGGAAACCGATTGGAGCGCCACGCCCGTGGTAGTGGGCGTGGACGGCAAGCCACGCCGCTGGGTGTACCTGCACTATTTCAAGGAGGGCCAGCCGTCGCTGAACTGGCTGGACCCTTCGTTTGCCGCGCAGCAGATGATCATTGGTGATGCCCTGCACGCCATTGATGTGATGGGCGCGAAGATCCTGCGCCTGGATGCCAATGGCTTTCTCGGCGTGGAGCGCAAGCTGGACGGCACCGCATGGTCGGAAAGCCACCCGTTGTCGATCACCGGCAACCAGTTGCTTGGCGGTGCGATCCGCAAGGCCGGGGGGTTCAGTTTTCAGGAACTGAACCTCACGGTCGACGATATCGCCGCCATGTCCCACGGCGGCGCCGATTTGTCCTATGACTTCATCACTCGCCCGGCCTACCAGCATGCGCTGTTGATGGGCGACACCGAGTTCCTGCGCCTGATGCTGCGCGAGATGCACAGCCAGGGCATCGACCCCGGCTCACTGATCCATGCGTTGCAAAACCACGACGAACTGACCCTGGAGCTGGTGCACTTCTGGACCTTGCACGCCCACGACAGTTACCCCTACCAAGGTCAGACGTTCCCTGGCAACAGCCTGCGCGAGCATATCCGCGAGCAGATGTACGAGCGCCTGGCCGGAGAACAGGCACCGTACAACCTCAAGTTCGTGACCAACGGCGTGTCTTGCACCACCGCCAGTATCATCACCGCCGCGCTGGGTATTCGCGACCTGGAAGCCATCACGCCGGCCGATATCGTGCAGATCCGCCAGATCCACCTGCTGTTGGTGATGTACAACGCGATGCAGCCCGGGGTGTTTGCCTTGTCCGGCTGGGACCTAGTGGGCGCTCTGCCGCTCGCAGCCGATGAGGTGGCGCACCTGATGACCGATGGCGATACGCGCTGGATCCATCGCGGTGCCTATGACTTGGTGGACCTGAACCCCGAGGCGGTGCTCTCCGCAGGGCAAATGCCGCGTTCGAAAACCTTGTATGGCAGCTTGAACAGCCAGCTGCAGGACCCTGAATCCTTCGCGTCGCAGCTGCAGAAAATTCTGGCGGTACGTCGGGCCTACGACATCGCCGCCAGCCGCCAGATCCTGGTGCCCGATGTGGAGCATCCCGGCTTGCTGGTGATGGTTCACGAACTGCCGGCCGGGAAGGGCACGCAAATCACCGCGCTGAACTTTGGCGCGACACCCATCACCGAAACCTTGCATTTGCCCGACATTGCGCCCGGGCCGGTGGTGGACATCATCAATGAACGGGTCGAGGGCGACCTGACGGCCGAAGGGGATTTCACCATCACCCTGGATGCCTATGAGGGCCTGGCGCTGCGGGTGGTCAGCAGTACGCCGATGCTGTAGCAGGTTTCATGGAATAAAGGCGCGCACCGAGGCGTTCCATCAGTAACCGTCATCGCCTCGGAGCACGCACACCATGTCATCGATCACCCGACAAGCCCTCAAGAGCTTCGAAAACGCGCCCAACCCGCGTTTCAAACAGGTCATGCAAAGCCTGGTGCGCCACCTGCACGCGTTTGCCGACGAGGTGGAACTGACCGAGGAGGAATGGTGGGAGGGCATTCGCTTCCTGACCGATACCGGCCATATGTGCGATGGGTTTATCCGCCAGGAATTCATCCTGCTGTCGGACACCCTGGGGCTGTCGATGCTGGTGGATGAGATCAACCATCGCCAAGTCGCCAACGGCACCGAAACCACGGTGTTCGGGCCGTTCTATATCGACGGCATGCCGGACCGCGCCTTTGGTGAAAACATGGCATTCACCCCGGGCGACGCCACGCTGATCCACGGGCGTGTGCTGGATACTCACGGTCAACCCGTGGCCGATGTGGTGCTGGATGTTTGGCAGACCGCCAGCAATGGCATGTATTCCGGTCAGGATGTCGATCAACCCACCGGCAACCTGCGCGGCCGCTACCGCACCGACGCCAACGGCAATTTCGCGATTCGTACCATTTTGCCGGTGTGCTACCCGGTGCCGACCGACGGGCCGGTGGGGCGCATGCTCGACGCCGCCCAGCGCCTGGCCTGGCGGCCGGGGCATGTGCATTTCGTGCTGGAACGTCCGGGTTACACCCGGCTGGTCACGCACCTGTTTACCGAGGGCGACCCGTACCTGGGCTCGGACGCGGTGTTTGGGGTCAAGCAGTCATTGCAAGTGGTCTATGAGGACCGTGCTGAGCAAGATGAGTTGTCTGCTCAGGTCGGGATGCCGTTGCCGTTCAAGCGGGCGTATTACGAGTTTGTGCTGGAGAGCGAGTGAAGCGTCTGCATCAGCACGTCTTTCAGGCACGTCGCCGCCGGGGTCAAGGCGCGCCCGGCTGAGCTGAGGAACACATGCACGGAGGGCAGCGCCGGCAAGGCTTGGGTGGCACTGATGGCTTCCAGGCCCTGGGGCGCACTCATCTGCGTGCGCAGGGTGATGCCCAGGCCGGCATTGACCGCCGCCCACAAGCCGGAGACGTTGGCGGTGGTAAACGCGATTTCCCAGGGGATCCCCGCTTCATCCAGCGCATTGATCGCCGCCGTGCGGAAGAAACACGGCGCTTCCAGCACCGCCAGTTGCACCGGTTCGCCGGCCTTCAACTGGTCGCCGGGGCGGCCGATCCACGCCATCGGCACGGTGGACAACACCTGGGCTTCCACGCTGACCTTGCCACTGAGCAACACACTCAGGTCAAGCTGGCCCTTTTCCAGGCGCTCGATCAGCGCGACGTTGCGGTCTACCGTGGCTTCGATGCGGATGTTCGGGTAGCAGCATTTGAACTGCTGCAACGCCAGTGGCAGCCAGGTGTGGACCAGGTCTCCGGAAAAGCCGAAACGCACCACGCCTTTGACTTTGATGCCGCTGATCACGGTGACGGCCTCGTCGTTCAGGTCAATCATGCGCCGGGCGTAGGCCAGCAATATTTCTCCGGCCTCGGTGAGCACACGTCCGCGACCTTGCTTGCGAAACAGCGGTTGGCCGATGCGGTGCTCCAGCTTCTGGATCTGCTGGCTGACGGCCGACTGGGAGCGCCCGACCTTATCGGCCGCACGGTTCATGGCCCCCAGTTGCTGGGCGGCGATCAAGGTGCGTAGCACGTCCAGGTCCAGATCGATGGGCATGGGGTTCCTGCCTGTGAGTGAGTGGGTGGAACCGCCGAATCCTTGGCGGTGACTGGCGTTGGCTCAGTGGGTGCGCACGTAGGCGATCTCGCCGTACACGCCCGGGCCACCAATCGTGGGGTGCGGGACGGTGAACGTGGCGTGCTCGGCATCGACGGTGTAGGGCCAGGTCAGGTTGGCGCCTTCCCAGTTGGCATAGGTGGCGTGCTCCACGTGCAGGGTGAGGGTGTGGTCCTTCTCGTTGACGGTGTAGGTGCCGAAGTGGCATTGGGTGCCCACGACTGTTGCGCGGTACTCCTCGGGGGTGCCTTTGCTCTTGTCATTGGCGGCGAACCTGGGGCGCACTTTGCTCATGATCTGCAGCGAGTAATGACCGGTGGCGTCGAAATTCAGCGTGCCTTGCGGGTCATCGCCGTACAGATGAATGCGGGTGCCGTCGGGGTTGATGTTGTCCGAGGCGGTGAGGGTCCAGGTGCCTTGCAGGGGAACGGCGGCGTAGGCGGGCAGCGTCAGTGCCAGCGGCACCAGGCACGTCAGGGCGCGAATCAGGGTTTTGCCAAGCATCATGTTTTTCTCCAGCCTTTGGGCGAATGCGAGCGCCGAGCCTAGCAACGGCGCTTTCACCGCACTAACGGATAGTGTGAACGTGAGACTGTTGAAAAACTGAAGCCTTGGTGAACAGTGAACCTGTGGCGAGGGGTAAACGGGGGGCGTCATAATGCGTTTTCCAAAGCATTCAGAGGCGCATAACCCGTTCGGGGTGCCCGTCTGCGTTATGCTATGATAATCATAGTTACTTTTCAGAGGCAACGTCCGTATGTCGTTGAAGAAGAAACTTGCGCCTGAAACCCTGTGCCCGGTCTCCCGCGCGGAGGAGATCGTGGGCAGCAGTTGGACGGTGCTGGTGCTGCGCGAATTGTTCATGGGCAACCATCGGTTCGACGAAATCCAGGTACAAAGCGGCGGCACGCCGCAAATGATTGCTGCGCGCCTCAAAGGCCTGGAAGCCGATGGGATGGTGGAGCGCCGGCCATACAGCGAGCGGCCTTTGCGCTACGAATATTTCCTCACGCCAAAAGGCGAGGGGTTCTACTCGGTGGTACTGGCGTTGCGCGCCTGGGGCGAAACCTGGTGCAAGTCCCCGGGCGAGGACAGGGCGGTAAATTACATCCACGTGCCCTGCGGCCAGCCAGCAGGCTTGGGCCCGTTGTGTGAGCATTGCGGTGAGCCACTGCGCCGGGGCGAACTGGCGGGTGAGCTGAGCGAGGGGTATGCCCTGGAACGCCAGTTGCGTCGTGAGGGCGCCTAACCGAGGCCGTCGGTGATGGCCTGGATCAGCAACTGATTGGCCAGTCGCAAGTTGCCCGGGCGTGGCGAGTGCGTGACCCAGATGCCCATCTTGAGCTGGAAGTCCTCGATGCTGACCACCGACAACGCGTGCGCGTACGGGTTGCCGGGCAGCAGCGTCGCCGGGATCAGCCCCAGGCCCAGGCCTGCCGCGACCATGCGCATTTGCATGGCGGCGCCGTGGGTGTCCACTGCGAGCTTGAGTGTGTGCCCGCGCCCGCCCATGGCCGCCTCCAGGGCCGCTCGATAGCCGCAGCCCTTGGGGTTGAGCACCCACTCTTGAGCGGCCAGGTGTTTGATCTGGGTGGCAGCATTCACCAGGGGTTTTGATTGGCTCTGCACCACCAGGATATCGAGGGTGGTCACCCGTTGACCTTCCAGCGCAGCGGGTGGGCGGCTGGACGCCGGCAACATCAGCGTGGCGGCATCCAACTCCCCGGTCAGCATCTGCTGCTCCAGTTCGGAACTCCAGTCGGTGACGATCTGCAATTCAAGGCTCGGCAGTTGCTCGCGCATGTGGGTGACTACGTCAAACATCACGGCGTCCGCGACGATCTGCGTCAGCCCTACGCGAAACCGCCCGCTGGGCATTGCGCTTTCCTGAGGCAGGCTGAGCAAATGCTCGGCGTCGCGCAACAGGCCCACGGCCAATTCGTAGACGCGGTGCCCCATGGCCGTTGGCAAGGGCGGGCGGGTGGTGCGATCGAGCAGCGCTTCGCCCAGGGTCTCTTCCAGGTGCTGGATGCGGCGGGACACGGCGGACTGGGTCAAGCACAGGCTCTGCGCCGCTTTGGTCAGTGAAGCGCTTTCAATCACCGTGACGAAGGCTTTCAGGTCCTGGAATAGCATGCGTATTACTCATCATCTTTTCGAAAATTATGCGCTTGATGAATCATGGCGTCGAGACTAGCGTTATATCACCGGCCACCGACCTGGATTGGCCATTGACCCGTTAAGGATTCCCCCATGCCTTTAGTTCGAATCGACCTGGCTGCCGACACCAGCGCCGAAACCGCAGCCGCCATCGGTGATGTGGTGTATGCCGCAATGACGAGCGTTGCCAACGTGCCGGAGCACGATAAATTCCAGATCATCAACCGCCATGCCAAGGATGAGTTGGTGTATCCGGCGGCCGGGTACTTGGGTATCTCGTACACGCCCAAAATCGTGTTCATCCAGGTTACCTGGAACGCCGGGCGCACCATCGAAGTGAAAAAGGCTTTCTACAAATTCATCGCCGAAGGCATCCACGCCAAGACCGGGCTGCGCAAGGAAGACGTGTGGATCAGCCTGGTGGACGTGAAGCGCGAAGACTGGTCCTTCGGCAACGGCGAGATGCAATACGCGCCCACCGAGTGATCTGAATACGGAAAAAAGGGGCGACTCCTGTGGGAGTCGCCCCTTTTTTTATCCGGCGCTCAGCGCTTGCAAAAACGCGCTGTGCTGCAGGGTCTGGGAAAACATCGGCAAGGTGAACTGCTCGGCGGCGTGCTGTTGTTCGTCGCTGAAGGTGGCGGTGCAGTCGGTGAGGGTGACCACGTCGTAGCCCTTTTCATAACCGGAACGTACGGTGCCTTCGACGCAGCAGTTGGTCAGGAAGCCTGCGACCACCAGGCTCTGGATGCCGTTGTTGCGCAGTACCAGGTCCAGGCCGGTGGTGGCAAAGGCGTCCAGCCCGCGCTTGCCCTCGATCACGATATCCACGGGATCACGGGGCAGGGCGTCGGTGATTTCAGCGCCCCAGGTGCCAGCGAGAAACGCATGGCCGTCCGACACGCCTTTGAGGATCCCGTAAGAGCGCGTGGTGAGCTCCGGGTAGCCTTTGGCAAAGTGGATCGGCATGTGGATGATCGTCACGCCGAGTTTGCGCGCCTGCTCGACGGTGGTCGCGGTATTGGCGAGCATGTTGGAGGACTGCATCACGTCTTTGACAGCGTCATGGAAGACCCCGCCCGGACTGGTGAAGTCGTTCTGGTACTCGATCAAGACAATCGCGGTGTTATGCGGGTGCATGGGAAGGCTCCTGTCAGTGGTTGCCCGGGATGGGGGCGTTGGGGTGGATAAAACCCTGCTCTTTCATGGCCTGCCAGAACGCAGGCGGGATCACGGCATTGACCGCTTGGGTGTCTTCGATAATCCGCGAAGGGCGGCTGGCCCCCGGGATGACGGCGGCCACGAGCGGGTTGGCCAGCGGGAATTGCAAGGCGGCGGCCTTGATGTCCACGTGGTACTGCTGGGCGAGGGCGTGGATCTTTGCCACTTTGTCGAGCATCGCGGCGGACGCAGGCTGGTATTCGAAGTGTTTGCCGCCAACCAGCACGCCTGAGCTGTAAGGCCCACCCGCGACAAATTCGGCGCCCTTGGCCTGGGCCTTGGTGAACAACCGTTGCAGGGGTTGCTCATGGTCGAGCAGCGTGTAACGGCCCGCGAGCAGGAAACCGTCCGGGCACACATCCTCCAGGTCCAGCAACAATTCGCAGGGCTCAACCCGGTTCACACCCAGGCCCCAGGCCTGGATGACGCCTTCCTGTTTGAGCCGGGTCAGGGCTTTGAAAGCGCCTTTGCGGGCGATGTTGAAGTGCTCGATCCACTCATCGCCATGGGTGTCCTGGGCCACGTCGTGCACGAACACGATGTCGAGGCGGTCGGTGCCCAGGCGCTGCAGGCTGCTTTCGATGGAGCGCAGGGTGGCGTCGGCGCTGTAGTCGCTGAGCATCTTGTTGGGGTTGCCCTGGCTGAATGGGCCGGAGCCCGGGTTGGGGTTCACTTCGTCAGAAACCAGGCGACCGACTTTGGTGGCCAGGGTGTAGGAATCGCGTGGATGTTGCGCCAACGCCCGGCCCAAACGGGTCTCGGACAACCCGGCGCCGTAGAGCGGTGCCGTATCAAAGAAGCGAATGCCCTGTTCCCATGCGGCCGCGACGGTTGCCGCGGCTTCCTCTTCGTCGATTGAGCGAAACATGTTGCCCAGGGGCGCGGTGCCAAAACCCAGGGTGCCGATAATCTTGTCTTTCAAGCTCATTGCCGTTTCTCATGTGGTGAAGTGGGTGACTAGTGCTGCGCAATGCGGTTTTCGAGTGTGCCGATTCCCTCGATGGCAATGCGCACGGTGTCGCCGGCCTGCAGGAAGCGCGGCGGGGTGAAACCAATGCCGACGCCAGCAGGCGTGCCGGTGCTGATCACATCGCCCGGCTTGAGCTCGATGCCGGCAGAGAGGCATTCGATCAGCGCGGGAATATCGAAGATCAGGTCCCGGACATTGGCCTGCTGGCGAAGCGTGCCGTTGACCCAGCATTCAATCGTGGCGTCCTGGGGGTTGAATGCGTCGGCGGTGACGACCCAAGGGCCCATGGGGCACAAGCCGTCGAGGGATTTGCCGAGGAACCACTGGCGGTGGTTCTTCTGCAGGTCGCGCGCGGTCATGTCGTTGATGATGGTGTAACCCCATACGTGAGCGTGGGCGTCTTCCCGGGAAATGCCTTTGCCGCCTTTGCCGATGATCACCGCCAACTCCGCTTCATAGTCCAGTTGACGCGTGACCGAGGCGTGCAACGGGATCGTGGCGTGATGGCCGATCACCGACTCCGGGGTCTTGGTGAAGATCACCGGAAACTGCGGGGCAATTTCCCCGTCCTTGGCGCTGTGGTCGAAACCCGATTGGCTAAATTCCGCCGCGTGCTCGTGATAGTTCTTGCCGACGCAAAAGATATTTCGCGTGGGGGAGAGCGGTGCGAGGAGGGTCACGCCTTCCAGCGGCAGGCCGTCGCCGTGTGGGGTGAGCCCTGCCTTCAGGTGATCCCACTGACGGATCAATTGCTCCAGACTGCCGGAAAATGGCACGGCCAGCTCACTCAGTGGCCAATAACGCTGGCCGTCGGCATCGATCAACGCTGGCAAGGCCTTACCGTTGCTGCTCAAGACATTGGTGAATTTCATCGTATGACCTCAACCCCTGTGTCGGGTGATGGAGGACCACCCGAGGTGAGATTCAACATACATGATTAGAAACATCTATTGAGAAAAGTGTTGTTGAAAACTATTAATACGTCGATGAAGCAAAACTGATAGGTGAGAACAGGTCGGCTTGACGGCCGTAAAGCCATTTGAGCAAATGCACACCCGCCGTGGACGCGGTAGTGGTTAAACCTCTCTTTCTCTTGCGGATTCAGCCCCATGACATTGCGCCTGTTGCCAGCCAGCCTGCTGTTCGCCTGCACGCTCACCCACGCCGCCGAAAACCCGGTTCCACAACCGGTGGCAGAGCAGGTTGGGCGCTTGGTCGAATTGCTCAAGGACGGTTTTGCCAGCGGTTATCCCGAGGCCACCCAGGTGCAGGACTTGAACGTGGGCACGGCGGACCAGCTCACCCTGGCCGTCTTCACCGTCGAAGGGTTCGACAAGGGCAACACCTACCGCCAATACATTGCGGCCTTTACACCCGCCGTAACGGAAGACGACCAGGAGCACTACACACTGGTGGACGTGATGCACATCGGCGGCGACGGCTGGCGCGCCGTCGAAACGCTGGACGCCAAATGGGTGAAGGACCCGGCACACAAGCGAGCGCTCATCGACATCCCCGTGATGGAAAACGCTTCGGGGGATTCCCCCAACTTTCCCAGCCAGCCAGGCGTGATTCACCTGGCCCTGATCGGCGATGAATCCAAGCGTTTTGTAGAGAAAGACTGAAGCACCTGAACTACGCTGCACCCAGGCGATCGTATCTCGATCAATGAAACCGGCGACGGGGCACTATGGATAAGCGGCTTGCGGGTCTTTCGTTTTTGCTGACACTGGGATGGGTCAGCGCGGTTGCATTTGTGATGTGGTTTTTTGGCAAGGCATAGGCAGCGGCTGCTACACCGAGTGATGGCACAGTAGTATTTCGCAGCTGAAAAGAGTATTTATTGCCGCTTTGAAAGGCGCCTTGGAGCGTGTTGAGTGCGGCAAAGCAATTTCTTGCGAGGCGGATGCTGCTGCGGTGAGCCATGCAAAGGTTGAGTGAACTCGGTAAATCTCTGCCCATGATCAAAGTCTTGCCGGTGAGTGAGCTTCAAGCGCTATGCGTAGAGGCTGAGAGAAACGGCATCGCGCTGAGTGATTTGGATTCTATCCGTTCAAAGTTCGGCGTCAGCCCCGAGGCGATTTTGAATGAGGTAGCCCTCACCGTCGCGCAAGGCTATGCAACTGGGGCGTTGAGCTATGAATTTTGCGACGACGTCATGAATGGCATCGCAAATGCCATTGTTGATTTAGGAAGGGTAGGTGAGCTACCGCAACCCGCATTTTCGCTTTATCAAGCTTTCGACGAAGGCGAATGGCACCGCAATAGTGATTCGCCAGAAGATGACCCAGGCGAGAAATACACGCGACCGTTGGTACTGGAAATACTGAGTGACCTCGAACGCTAAGCCCGGCTACCCGCTGGGCTTTTTTGAGGGGGCTTTTTGTACCCACTCTCAGCTTCACCTCATGAAGCGCCACCCTTAAAAAATCAAACACTGCGCTATGGAATGAGAATGCCCAGAAAAACCATCTATGCCAAAGAATTCGACATCTGTGTATCGATGTCAGATTTAGTAACCTGGGAAGGTGACCAGGCGACTCCCAGAGCCGATCTGCAGGCGTTATTTAACATCCTTGAAATTCCCGTCAACATTATCGAACTTTACGAGTTGTACTTCGCCCATCTCTACAGTGGCTACGGCGATGTGCATGTTTATCACGCTCGAAATAACGGAGGCAGTATCTTCGCAATCAACTTGTATCGAGAGCTCACAGATCAGCAAGATTTGACAGGTCTATATCTGCGCATTGAAAGCCCGGCTTTTGATCAGGCGCTTACCCATCTCCGGTCATTTTTTGACAGCGCCAGGTGCCAAGTCGCATTTGAGCAGGTAAGCCACTCCACGCGACTGCGCGAAAAGCTTGACGAAAACAGATACCCCCGACGGGTCGAAGAAGATCACGACTATATGCAGCAGCATTTCATTCATCGGTAACGCTAGCCAACCCGACACTGCACATGTCTGATTCAGTGTTGGTTTTTCGTCACTGCGGGTCACCTGTCGATCGCTTCCTTTCGACCTAAAACTGCGATCACCCGGCCAAAGCCGGTCCAAAATGCGCAAAGGACTGTAATCAATGTTTCTGCTTATGATGTTTTTTTCGGTTTGGTGGGAGGATCCAGCTTATATCGTCAACGAAGAAAACTGCACATTTGGACATTATGTTGAGCTGCCGAACGATTACAGGAGTAGTCGACTGATGACGGGGTGTTTTGCAAACATCAAAGAAGATCACAAACCCACTGGTGGGGGGGATGAAAAGACTGTGCGCCCACTGAAAGAGCTCAGGGATATTCCGGTTGATTTACGGTAGCGCACACCCCGTCTTGATGTGAGTCGATGAGATTTATTGCTATGCACCAGAGTGTTGAAAGGGCGTTAAACGTGATCGCGGCGGAAAGTAGCGAGCCCGAATACACTGAAGCGTTCAGCGCTGCCCATGCAGTAGTGGTTGAGTTTGGTGAGGAAAACTTGGCTGATAGGCTTTTTGCCGATATCCCTGACACGATTTCCTTTCGGCAGGTCGCCAGGCTATTCGACTTTCTTGCCTGGCAGACGGAAGACAACGGGTCAGCGATGACTCGCACCGTTGAGCGCTGGCTCGTCGAAGGCACAAGTCTGCGCAAGATTCAGATTGCTCTCAACCTTGAGGTGTACCCGTTTCCGGACGAGCATGAGATGCACCGCGTGCTGTCTGCTGTGGCGGTATCTCACCCTCAGGTCGCTGGTATATGCCAATCGCTAATGAGCTCTCAGAAAACCACATGCGGATTTTGCATTGGCGTTCCTCTGGTTGAGTGAACAGCGTAGCAGTCGGCGAAACGGGGGATTTGAATTGAGTTGGCAGAACGCCAGAGAGGGGAATTGCGGAACAGATCCAGACAGTGTGGAGCACAAAAGATAAGGGCCTGCATGAAGTTCATCATGCAAGCCCTTGATATCTATGGTGCCGAAGCCGGAATCGAACAAGAGGCTAAGATTCTGAAGTATATGAAATATTTATGTAATGTTTTCGCTTTCTACCCCTAAAAATATCCTTATCCACCACGTTTTCGGCGTCCCAGAACCTAGCCCTTTTTGTAGAAGTGATTTTTGTGAGTTTTTATTGAAGGGTTCAAAAAAATGTTTGACAGGAATTTAGCGCAATAATTTTGGATCGCTAAAAATCGCCTACGTCCCCATTCGTGTCGGGTGCGTGAGCGTTTGGTGAACCCGGGGCGAATCACATACAGCGACGTTGGAGCCAGTTCTTAAGCCCAAGAGCCACGTTAGGATCTGGTTCTGCTCTCAATCATTGGGCGCTTTTATCGACGTATCACGACACCACTGCTCAGCGTTTCAAGCTGTAGCCCGGCGCCCTGCTGACAGTCACTAGCGCAGCTCACGCTTGAAGCAAGTGACGTCCTCATCTGGCGGAAAGATTTATCTGGTGCAATCTGCCACTTACTTAGGCATACCGTTGGAAAATCTTCGAGATGATTTTCCACTGACCCTCAATTTTGAGCAGTGAAAGAAAGTCGTGGAAGCTCGCGCCCAAAACGTCATTCTCCATGTCTACGCGCACGACTGCGGCTGTGGGGGCGATAGCCAAAATATCCAGACGACTGCGAGCGTTGGGTGAGGCGCCCAGTGAATTGAAGAAGCTCGCAAATACCGGAACAGCGGGACCTTGAAGCAACTCATCACCGCTGTAGCCCCACATGATCGCATCGGTGTGGAAGGCGTTCTCAATTCCAGCGATATCACCGGAGCGATAGCCGTCTATATAAGCTTGTGCTGCCTGAATCACATTGTCGTACTCAGTGGTAGCGACTGGTTTTATAGGCGAAGTCATATTTAACCCTCGGAAGCTACTTAGCGGAATGTGCAAATTAATGGGCCTCGCAGAGCCACCGACCGTGATCACTACAATGTTTGCTAGAGCGAATGCTCGCTCCCTGGCACAGCGGCAATCGTTCTTACGTAGCCAGGCCGCTCGCAAGTAAGTCTAATCAAGCGCTTACCCTGCAGGGATTGGACCAAGCCATTGGTGATTCGTAGTGCTCTACTTCGCCGAATGGGAACGTGTCGGGACGAGCATTACAACCGTCGCCGATGGTGTTCGTGCCAGCAACTTTACGTATGAGTCTGGGAAACGAAAACGACGTTTTTCCCTCACTTTAGGCCAAGAAATCTAACTCCCAGCGCCATTAAGAACGCCCGGCTTTGCGGCGTTACACTAGGGCTCCCGGCAACCGGGGACTGAACGCTGGAGCTGAACTGCGATGTACCGAATTGGATTTTTTGTCTGCCCGGGTCACGATGCCCTCGATCTTGCTGGGCCATTGTCTGCATTCAATCAAGTGGTGACCGCTGAAGGTTATAAGCCGTATGAGCTTCGCGTCGTATCGCGTTTCGGAGGGCTGGTTAATGGCAATTCAGGCCTTCCGGTCGATACCACTCCGGTCGGTAAGGACGTCTTTGACACCGTGATTTTTGTGGGGGGTGAAGTCGAACCCATGCTGACATCAGAAAATGTCGCTGCAGCAAGGCAACTGATTGTTAACGCCTCGCGAGTCGCAAGCGTGTGCACGGGGGCGTTCTTACTGGCAGAGACCGGCCTGTTGAACGATCGGCGGGCTACGACGCACTGGCACCACACTGCACAACTGCAATCGCGTTATCCCCGCATCAACGTTGAAGGGGACATTATTTTTATAGAGGACGGACACGTCTGGACGTCGGCGGGCATTGCTTCCGGGATCGATCTGGCGCTCGCTATGATTGAGAAAGATAGGGGGGCTAATGTAGCGCGCGATGTCTCCAGGTTGCTGGTCGTTCCCTACCGCCGACCTGGTCGCCAGTCGCAAATTTCCGCGATGTCGCAGATGGAACCAGAGTCAGATCGCATCCGTATTGCGCTGAAATTCGCGAGAGAGCACTTGTCTGAGGCGTTACCTATTGAGCGACTCGCCGATGCGGCGAGATTGAGCCTGCGACAATTCGGACGAGCATTCCGTCGAGAGACGGGAGAAACGCCAGCTAAAGCAGTAGAGCGCTTACGCGTCGAAGCGGCGTGTTTACGTTTGCAGGAAGGCAGTGAGCCGATCGAGCAAGTCGCCCAGGCGGTGGGCTTTACTGACCCCGAACGGATGCGCAGGGCGTTCGTTCGGCTGCATGGGTATTCACCGCAACATGTCCGCCGTGAGAACCGGTTGAGCGCAGAGGGGAGATCGTTCGATGGCCAGTGATGGACAGCAAAGCCCTCGCATTTAGGAATACGGGGCTTTTTTGCCTGGCGATGACGCTACTCAGGAACCGACCGCCGAGAGAGCAACGCTACGGAACTACGATTAGGTGGGAGCCAGTGTTGATAACCGTGCTCGGCGCGCCATATGTTCATTCGCGACGCTTACCGCTTCGTTGGTTCGCCCCCACAGCCCCTTTATCTGCGCAACGATTTCTGGTCGTGCGGTACGAGGATTCCCCGAGGTCATTGTCGGCTGCGGGTCGTATTCGAGCACGAGTTGCGTAAATTCAGCCGCGTCCCGACCTTTGAGTTGCGCGATGACCAGCAGCGCAAAGTCGATACCTGCCGTTACACCGCCACCGGTGATTCGGTTCCTGTCGACGCATACTCGTTCGTAGCTCGGTTCGATACCCAGTGCGATAAGGGGTTCGTAGAAGGGCCAATAAGTCGCTGCGCGGTAGCCCTCCAATAATCCTGCCATGGCAAGCAGTACAGAGCCTGTGCATACAGCGGTTACATAGGTGGCCGTCCTGCCTGCGCGAGCAATAAAATCGAGCAGCTCTTGGTCCTTCATGATTTCAGGCGTTCCTCCACCCCCTGCGACAAACAGCACGTCCAGGTTATCTGGAACGTCATCAAACGTGATCGTAGGGTTCAGGGTGACACCCATATCCGTAGGAACGGGCTCCAGGGTCTTCCAGATTATGTGAGTTTTGGCATGAAGGCCGAACGCCGTCTGTGGACCTGCCAAATCCTGCAGAGTGAAACCAGGAAAAATCACCATGCCAATCTGCAGTTGGCGGTCTTCACGCTTATCGCTCAGCTCATCAGACATTACCGTCTCCTCTCGTCGTAATTGACTAAAGCGTATTCCTGTTAGACGCTGAACGTGAGTGGCTTAAATGACATCAAACGATCGTTTTCTGCCAGCCATTTTGATTCTGGGAGTAGGGGCTACGGCGTGCATAAGATTGCGGTTCTGGTATTGAATGATGTGGTGCCGTTGGACTTTGGTATCGCCTATCAGGTTTTTGCTTTGGCTTCTCAGGTCGATGGGAGCAAAGCTTACGAGGTGGACGTGTGCGCACCCGAGCGGACAATTCGGGCAGCGGGTTTTGATATGCAGGTGCGGCATGGCCTCGACCGTCTTGAACTAGCCCACACAATTATCATTCCCGGGTGTGAAGAGCCGTTTGGAGTCGTTCCAGAAGCGGTAAGCATTGCTCTTCGCGAGGCACATGCGCGGGGTGCACGATTAGCGTCCATCTGCACGGGGGCTTTTATCCTTGCCGCGAGCGGTCTTCTTGGTGGGAAACGCGTCACGACGCACTGGCGTTTCGCCGAGGACTTGGCCAGGCTGTATCCAGAGATAACAGTAGAACCTAATGTCCTCTTTATTGATGAAGGTAGCATCGTGACGTCGGCCGGCGCGTCAGCGGGATTAGATATGTGTTTGCATATCGTGCGTCGCGATTTCGGTCAGTCTGTTGCGGCAAACACTGCCCGTCTGGTGGTCGCGCCACTGTATCGTGATGGCGGGCAGGCCCAATTTATTCGTCAGGAGCTTCCAGGCTCTCCAGCCAGCTTAATGTCCTTGATCGAATGGATACGGGACAATTTGAACCGTTCGCATACGGTCGATAGTCTTGCCGCTCGCGCCAATATGAGCTCGCGCACCTTTGCTCGGCGATTTCAAGAACAGACCGGTACGACGCCTTTACAGTGGCTTCTCACGGCTCGTATTGATCGAGCGCGTGAGTTGCTTGAGGAGAGCGAGACATCGATTGATCAAACGGCATTGCTTTCCGGATTTGGGTCTGCGGTGACCTTCCGGTCGCGGTTCCGAAAAGTCGTTGGCCTCACGCCAACGGAATACCGTCGTCGTTTCAGCTTGGCCAGGCACGTTTGATGAGCGGCGGCATACCTGACCAGTAGCAAACAACGTCGATTTTCTTTTGACCCAGTGTTTTGGCCGACACAAAAAAGCCCGCGCTTGGCGGCTTGAATCGAGCACTGGGAGTCGCGCTTACGCAGGCAAGTGCAAATCGCCACGATGGACTATGTGCACTTTATTGCCATCCGGATCACGCAGGTACGCGCCATAATAGCCGTCGCCATAATGCGGGCGTAGCCCTGGTTGACCCGCATCAACACCGCCAGCACGAAGGCCTGCGGCGTAGGCTGCGTCGACAGAGTCTGGATGTGGCGCGCAGAAAGCCACCATGCTGCCATTTCCCGCGACGGCCTCTTTGAGATCGTAAGGGCAGTAAACATAAAAGCGAGGGAGGGGGCTGTTGGGGTTAACCCAGCATGCGGCAAGAGGCCCTCCATCAGGTGTTACAACCCGGCGGCATAGCCCCAGAGGGATCAGCACCGCGTCATAGAAGGTAGCGGCTTTATCAAGATCGTTTGTCCCAACGGTTACGTGACTGAACATCCTGTGTTCCTACTGACGAAGGCGAGGGGCTATCGTGTCATTTTGTAGGGTGGCGCGTACAGCCGTCGTCGTGCGCGCCCAGGCAAGACAAGGTCAACAGGCTGCCCTTGCAGCCCTTCGTCAGCTCCCGACCGCGAATGCTACGCGGCACACATGAGTGGTTGAGAAGATACTTCTTCGAGTGAAGGCATTATCTAGGGGCGATCAGGCGGATTTTGATAGCTGCGGTAGGGTTTGTGTTCGATCGGCAGGACGCCGGGATGGGTGAGTTGCGCAGCGGCGCCCAAAATTGCGGAGCACAAAAGATAAGGGCCTGCATGAAGTTCATCATGCAAGCCCTTGATATCTATGGTGCCCGAAGCCGGAATCGAACCGGCACGCCCTTACGAGCGGGGGATTTTAAGTCCCATGCGTCTACCAGTTTCGCCATTCGGGCGGTAGCGCGGTGAAGCAGGGTTGGGAATATATAGACCCAGACGCTTCGACGCAAGGTCGAAGGGCGCCTTTCTTGCACAAATGCCTGGATGAAAAACCTCGATAGATCAGTGATCTACGGATAACTCCTGGCGCAATGCCGAGGATTCTTACAGCACGGGAACAAGATTCCAAAATCCCAGTCATAGCGATATGCCATCCCGGCAGTTTGGAAAGGAATCAGTTGATGCTCAGTGTTCGCAAGCCTTCTCGGATGATTGCTGCAAGCGTAATGGGGTTGTTGCTCACCAGTGGAATGGCCGTGGCGCAGGCAGGGAGCGCCGTGCAGTGGGGGGATTACAGTTCATCCCGTGGCGACAAGCTCACGGCCAGTACCCTGGAGGCTGGAAACAAGTACGTGCTGAGTACGACTGGGTTCTCGGTCGGTGATATCGAGCAGCTGCAGGAAGGGCAAAAGCGTGACAGTGAAGAGCTTCAGCGCTTGAAGAGCAAGCTGGAAGAACAGGCTAAATATTTTGAGGAGTTCAAGCGCAAGGACGGCTCAAGTTCCAGTGCCAGTGACAGTCAGTTGTCCGACTTGAAGCGCACGGTAGCCGACCAGAAAAGCACCATCGACAAGCTCAAAAGCGAAGTGGATGACCTCAAGCGCAATTCAAGTTCCAGCTCCAATTCCAGCAACAGCGAACTGTCCCGGATCAAGAGCGATGTCAGTGACCAAAAACGCAGCATCGACGATCAGAAACGCAGCCTGGACGACCTCAAGCGCAGCCTGGATACCTTGAGCAGCAAGGTGAAGTAACCCGCCTCACAGACTGGCGCCTGCAAACTGCAGGCGCCTTGTCTGAGCCCGTTATACGAACGGCTGGCCGCTGAAACCCCGTGGCAAACGCTGCAACCCGGGCAGGTCGGTCAGGCGTTGCGTCCAGGCACTGCGCCAGTCACTGGCGGTGTGGGTCTTGGCTTTGCGCGCGGCGCGGCGAGCGGCATTGCGCTGGGTGCGGCGCGCTTCTTTGTAGGCATCGGTGTTGCGGCAGGTACGGCATTTGACACGGTTCAGCTCGGTGCTGGACGTGAGGTTGGTACCGTGATGGCCGCAGGCCAAATGCCCGGCGACCTTGAAGTGAGTGACCATGTAAGCGTCTCCTTCTTATGGGGGTACGCACAGCCCGACGAGGCGGGTGCACGTGAGCAGGGCAGGGCAATCTCTCCCGGCGCCTTACAGTTACGACCCTGCGTGGCGTGCAGCGTTCGGTTTTGTTATCGCCGGGGTTCACGCTACCCTGAGGCGTCAACAATCATAAAAAGGAGTGGATGATGAGCGTCGAACACCAACCGCTGGAAGGCAGTTGCCGCTGCAACCGGGTGCGTTTCAGCGTGAGTTTGCCACCAGTGATCACCATGGCCTGCCACTGCACCGGCTGCCAGAAGATGACCTCCAGCGCGTTCTCCCTCAGTGCGCTGATTCCCGCCAGTGGTTTTACCGTGACCCAAGGCTGCCCGGTGATGGGCGGGCTGCACGGCGTGGACCGCCATTATTGCTGCCCGCACTGCATGAGCTGGCTGTTTACCCGCCCCCATGGCATCGATGAATTCGTCAACGTGCGTGCGACCTTGCTGGACAACGCCGGTGCCTACGTACCCTTCATGGAAACCTGGACCAGCGAAAAACTGCCCTGGGCCTCCACACCCGCTGTCGAAAGTTTTGCGCAATTGCCCCAGCCACACGACTTCCCGCGCTTGATGCAGGCCTACGCTGAATTCAACGGGGGCTGATTTCAGTCAATCAGCGCCAGCAAGTCGGTATCGCCGACGTCCACGCCCGCCTGGGTCAGTAACGTGGTTGCCTGGCCCCGGTGGTGGGTCTGGTGATTGAAAAAATGCACCAGCAGGCTGAAGAACGGTTTGTCCGCCGCCACGCCACGCATGTTGTGGTAGTGCAGGCGGTGATCCAGGTCGGCTTCACGCAGCGTGTGAGACCAGTCGATGATGAGTTCATCCAGCCAGGTTCGACGGGCGCGAAGTTCGCGGAGATTGGCGAAGGCGAGTTGCTTCAGGTTTGTCGGCATGGCCAGGTCGTTCAAGGGGGCCAGCGCGGTGAAGCCTGCCGGGTGTTGGGCAAAGCGCTTGAGCCATACGGTGTCGCCCAGGGTGAGGTGATTCAGCGTGCCGAGGATCGAGCCGAAAAATGCCTGCTGGTCCATCGCCAGCTCAGCGTCCGTCAACAAGGCGGCCGCGTCATAGACCTTGCGGTTCATCCACTGGTTGTAGCGGGCCATCAATGCGATGTGTTCGATACGGTTCACCTGCGTTCTCCCTCAGCGGCGCAATGGCGCCATCATAAGGCGTGCCCGCCCGGCGGTCATGGTATTCGCGCAACGGCGGGCTATGGTTGTTGGACGCCAACACTGCGCCCTGGGAGGGTGAAACCATGAACACCAGCGATCTTCTCGAACAACTGCTGCGCGCCGGGCAGCAAGGCGGCGGTGCCTCGGGCGGCGGCCTGGGCGGCTTGCTCGGCGGCTTGTTGAAGGGCGCTGGCACCGGCACTGCGTCATCCGGTGGTGGTGGCCTGGGTGGATTACTCGGCGGTCTCGGCGGCTTGTTGGGCGGCGCACCTTCGGGCAACGCAGCGCCCAGTCGTTCCGGCGGGATGAATTATGCCGCACTGGCCTCCCTCGGCATGGCGGCTTTCCAGGCCTATCAAGCGTGGCAGCGCCAGCAGGCCACGGCACCACAGCAAGCCTTCCAGACCGTCGACCAGTTGGACGGGCCGCAGGCCGAAGCCCATAGCCATGCAGTGTTGCGCGCATTGATCGCGGCGGCCAAGGCGGATGGCCGCATCGATGAGCAAGAACAGCAGATGATCGGCACAGAGATCGGGCGGCATACCGATGACCCGCAATTGCAACAATGGCTCGACGCCGAAGTCGCCAAGCCACTGGATGCTGCCGATTTTGCCGAGTACGCCCATGACCCGGCGCTCGCCTCAGAGGTTTACCTGGCCAGCGTGATGCTGGTGGACGACCAGCAGGACGCCGAGCGCAATTATCTTGACGACCTGGCCGCGCAGTTGCAGATCGACCCTCAGCTGCAACTGCACCTGGAGCAGCAAGCCAAGGCTTAGAAGCGCACCGTGGCGCCCGTTGTCAGCCATTGGGCCCTGTCAGCGATCAGGCTGCGCCCGACCACCACGTCCACGTCGACGAACTCACCCAAGTGAAAGCGTGGCCCGGCCTGCCAGGCCTGGTCACCGCCTTGCTGGCCGTAACGCTCGGCAATCAGGCTCAGCGCGGGCGCTACCTGGTATTCAAAACCGGTGCCCCAGGTCAGGCGGTGCTTCTGGTCGCCGTCGTTGTAGGCGTGGGTCCAGCCGGCGTTGAGGTTCAGGCGCAAGGCTTCCACGGGTTGCCACGTCAGTGGAATGTTGAAGTCGGCGCCGTCGAAGCTGTGCTGGCGGTCCAGCGCAAAGTGCGCCCCGGCTGACAGGGCCAACTCAAGCCCCAGGTCTTTCTGTGCGTATACCTGAGCTTTGACTTGCGGGTTCACCTGGGTCTCGCCGCTGCTCGCCGTGTCCGCCCGGGAGAGCGCCGCGGTCCATTGCACCGTGGGCATGCCCGTAAAGGTGCAGGCCGGCGACAGGGTCTGGCTGTGGGTGCTGCCGTCATGCCGGTTGGCGGTGAACCACGCGTCGACATTACATTGCCCCGGGTCGTTGATGGCGCCGTCGTCGACCACGTAGGAACCGCCTGCCGCATAGGCTTTTGAAAACACCGCAATGAGCAGGATGAAGCCCAGGGTCACGCCGATAAAGATCAAGTTGCGTTGCAGCGCGCGCCGTTTGGCCGGTGGCAACAGCAACAGGGTGTGGCGAGCGCCGCGATAGTGACGCGCACGGTATTTGGCGAACCCGTCCTGACGGTTCGGTGTGTGTTTTTTGTGCATGATGCACCTCGCTTGAATTCAGCTTTCTACGGTCAGCACCGAAATGCCGCTGGCTTTGGCCTGGCAGACCAGTTCCGACGTGTCGTCACCACCGGGGAGGGCGATGATCACGTCGGGGCGGCTGTCGGTCAGCATGAAATGGTTGCGTTGGCGTTCTGCCTGTTTGCCGTGGCGTTGCCAATTGGGCGGGTAGCGCACCACGTCGATGCCGATTTCCCGCGCCCATTCCTCGATGTCGCTGCCCAGGAATTGGTTGCCGCCGTGGATCAATACCTGCACGGGGCGCAGGCGGTGGTAGGCGTCCAGCACTTGGCGGGACTTTTTGGTGTCGGCGTAATGACGACCTGCACAGATCAAGACGCGCATAAAAAATTTCCTTACATGGCATACGCTGCCTTTGTGTAGGAGCCGGCTTGCCGGCGATGGGGCCCTTGATGTCGCCGTTGTTCAACAGGACGCCATCGCCGGCAAGCCGGCTCCTACAAGGGATCGCAGCGCGAACTCAGTACCACTGCTTGAAGCGGCGGATGTAGATCGTCTTCATCAGTTGGGCCACGCAGCAGTAGCTGAGCAGGGTGCCCACCAACCATGGGAAGTACGCCAGCGGCAGCGGCTGCAGGCCTACCAGGGTGCCCAGCGGCGAGAACGGCACGTAGATCCCCAGTGCGATCACGATGCACGTCATCATCAACACTGGCCAGGCGGCCGTGCTCTGGAAGAACGGGATCTTGCGGGTACGCAGCATGTGCACTACCAGGGTTTGCGAGAGCAGCCCTTCGATGAACCAGCCGGACTGGAACAGGGTCTGCATTTCCACGCTGTTGGCGGAGAACACGTACCACATCAGCGCAAAGGTGGTGATGTCGAAGATCGACGAGGTCGGCCCGATCCAGATCATGAAACGCCCGATGTTCTTGGCGTCCCACTTGCGTGGCTTGGCCAGGTATTCCTTGTCCATCTTGTCCCACGGCAGGGCCAGCTGGGAGATGTCATACATCAGGTTTTGCAGCAGCAGGTGGATCGACAGCATCGGCAAAAACGGAATGAACGCACTGGCCACCAACACCGAAAACACGTTGCCGAAGTTGGAGCTGGCGGTCATGTTCAGGTACTTCATGATGTTGCCGAAGGTTTCGCGGCCCTTGAGTACACCCTCTTCCAGCACCATCAGGCTCTTTTCCAGCAGGATGATGTCGGCCGACTCCTTGGCGATGTCCGTGCCGCTGTCCACCGAAATCCCCACGTCGGCATCCCGTAGCGCCGGCGCATCGTTGATCCCATCACCGAGGAAGCCGACGGTGTGACCGTTGGCTTGCAGGGCCTTGAGCACGCGGGATTTTTGCAGCGGTGTCAGCTTGGCGAACACCGTGCGTTCTTCCACGCGACGCAACAGGGTGGCGTCGTCCATCGCTTCGATTTCCACGCCCAGCAGCGGCTGGCCTGGCTCGAGGCCGACCTGCCGGCAGATCTTGCTGGTGACCACGGCGTTGTCGCCGGTCAACACTTTTACGGCCACGCCGATTTGTTGCAGTGCGGCAATCGCCGGGCCTGCGGTTTCCTTTGGCGGGTCCAGGAAGGTCAGGAACCCCTGGATTACCAGGTTGCGCTCGTCGGCCGTGGTGTACTGCTGACGGGCCAGGGATTTGGGGATATTACGGGTGGCCACCACCAGCACGCGGAAACCGTCTTCGTTGTAGTCGTTGGCCAGGGCCAGCAGCTCGTCACGACGGCGATCATCCAGCGGCACAGCCTCACCGGCTTCCATCACATGCGTGGAAATGCTCAGCATCTCCTCCACGGCACCCTTGCACACCAGCAATTGGTCGCCGGCGGCATCCTTCACCACAATCGACAGGCGACGGCGCACGAAGTCGAATGGCAATTCATCGACCTTGCTGTAGGCGAACGGCACCTGAAACTTGGGGTTCTGTTCCGAGAACTGCACCACCGCCTGGTCCATCAGGTTTTTCATGCCGCTCTGGTGATAGCTGTTGAGCCACGCCAGGGACAGCACGCTGTCATCCCGCTGGCCATGGGCATTGACGTGGTGTTCCAGGATGATTTTGTCCTGGGTCAGGGTGCCGGTCTTGTCGGTGCACAGTACATCCATGGAACCGAAGTTCTGGATCGCGTTGAGGCGCTTGACCACCACTTTGCGCTTGGCCATGGCCGTAGCGCCCTTGGCCAGGTTGGCGCTGACGATCATTGGCAGCATTTCCGGCGTGAGGCCGACGGCAACCGCCAGGGCAAACAGGAACGCATCGCCCCAGTCGCCTTTGGAGAAACCGTTGAGCAGGAACACGATCGGTACCATCACCAGCATGAAGCGGATCAGCAGCCAGCTGACGCTGTTCACCCCGCGATCAAAGGCGGTTTGCACCCGCGAGCCCACAATCGCCTTGGCCAGGGAGCCAAAGTAAGTGCGCGGCCCGGTGGCCACGACCACGGCTTTGGCGCGACCGCTGACCACGTTGGTGCCCATGAAGCAGATGTTTGGCAGGTCGAGCAGGTTGCCTTGGTCGGCGGCCATGTTCGACGCGGACTTCTGCGTCACATCACCGAGGGTGTCGTATTTCTCCACCGGCAAGGCTTCACCGGTCAGCACCGCCTGGCTGATAAACAGGTCGCGGGATTCGATCAGGCGGATGTCGGCGGGGATCATGTCGCCGGCCGACAGCTGCACGATGTCACCGGCCACCAGGTCGCGCATCGGCACTTCCCGCAGGGTCGGTGCGGAGCCTACTTGTTCACGGCGCAGCACGGTGGCCGTGGTGCGCACCATGGCTTTGAGGGCTTCGGCGGATTTGGCCGAACGGTGTTCCTGCCAGAAGCGCAGCAGGCTGCTGAGCAAGACCATGGTCATGATGATCACGACCTTGGTAGGGTCAGCCTCTTCGCCTTCCTGCATCGGCAGCCAGCAGTCGGTGACAAAGCTGATGCCACCCAGGGTCAGCAACACATAGATGAACGGGTTGTTCAGCGCCTGCAGGAACTGGACGATGGCGTGTGGCGGCTTGTCATGGGCCACCTCGTTGTAGCCTTCGCGTTGCAGGCGCGCAGCGGCGTCCAGCTCGGTCAGGCCATCCTGGGTGGCCCGCACGTTGGCGAGGGTGGCCGACAGGCCGTTCTGGGCTTCGCGGGCAGCACGCATCGACAGTTTGGCGCTGTCGTCGGTGCCATTTTTCTTGTGCAGAGGCGTGTTTTTTACGGCGCTCATTGTTTGTACTCCTGTCGCCAATTCTCGACAAAACATACCCGGTACTTACCTGAATACAGGCGAGCGAAAGCATGCCGAGCCGCGGACTTCGCGATCGGTTTAAATAAGATGTTCGATAACTTCTACAGGGCCCGCTTAGTGCGCGTTAGTTATTGTTCGCGCAGCGGGCTACTACTGGATGTGTTCATAAAGAACTCCAGGTTATAGATAAGAAAGTTGCTGTTTCCAGCCGGTTTAAGCCGCGCGAGTGCTCATGTACAGATCGAGCATCAGGCTAGCTTGAACCAGTCTGGAAACGATCGGTCTCTGCGGGTCTTGAGGGTCGGCGTGATCCCAGTGCTGCAGCAGTTGGCCGCTCGCAGGGCAGACACGCCAGTGCGCCAGCGGGGGAGCCGGGCGCACTTGGGGGGAGGGTGCAGCAAAGGTCGAGCGGGTAGGGGAAAAGCCTACGGGCTCGCGGCACAGCTTGGCGCGCAGGGCAGCGGCTAGCGTGCGAATATCAGGCAAAACAAGTAATTGAAAGGTCATAACACACCTCGGGACCGGACGAGCGACCGGCGAGGTAGTTACGGTGGAGCATCGAGCTCTAGCGCAGCTTACCGGACCTGGAAGGCGAGTCCTGTCATATTCTGGGTTTGGCGCCCGAAGCCCGCAGAGGCGGTGCTCGGACAGCGACTAGATACTGTGTCCATTGGCTTCTTTTGTGAGGTTTAAAAAAGGCCCCAGTTGCGGGCACGGGCAATCTACTCAGACGGTTACTAAATGTCAACGCATGATTAACTAAATTAACCCGTGTTCAGAGTTCATTCAGACAAAGGGCACGGATAAGTTGCAGGCCCGATAGCGTTATATACCCAGCGCGGCCAATATCGCCAAGTACAGTAATACCAACCCGCAGGCGCCATAACTAATGCGTTGCCACAGCGGCGACGCCGTGTTGCGCAATACATTCACCAATCCGGCAATCAAAAAACATGACAGCACCGACGCCAGCATGAAGCCGGCAAAAAACATCAGCGTCTGCCCATGGCTGGGCGTGGCGCCGACAATGCCGGTCAACGCACTGCCAAGGGCGCCCCAGTACACAATGTTCTTCGGGTTGGCGAGGGAGATGGCGGCACCCACCGCCAACGCATTCTGCCCTGAGCGGGCGGGCGCGCTGTCGGCGGCGGGCAGGTGCCAGGCGTCGATCAGGCTGCGCAGCCCCAGCCAGGCCAGGTACAGCGCGCACACCACGGTCAGTGGCACGCGCACCGCATCATGCTGGATCAGCAGGGCGATGCCGGTCAGGCCGATCACCGCCCACACCGCGTCGCCCACCAACGAGCCAATCTGTACCAGCAGCGCCGGGGTAAAACCGTGAAGCAAGCCACGGCGCAGCGTCTCTGCCAGCACCGCGCCGGGTGAGAGGCAAAACACAAAACCAAAGACCAACGCGTAGAAAAAGATCGTCAACATGCCTGCTTTCCTTCAAGAGATGGCGGGCAGTGTGAAGAGGGCGCGGGCGGCTGTATTGGACCAGATTGCACGGATCAGCGCTTGAGCACGGTTTGATATCGCCCAGGCGTAATGCCGTAAGCCGCGCGAAAATGCCGGTTGAGGTGGCTCTGGTCGGCAAAGCCCAAATCATGGGCCACGTCGCTCGCGGCGGCGCCGTTGCGCAGCAGGCCTTTGGCGCGCCGGGTGCGCAGTTGCATGGCCCATTGCCGTGGGCTCAAGCCGGTTTCTTTCTGGAAGGCGCGCAGCAGATGGAATTTGGATAGCCCGAGTTCATCGCCCAAGTGGTCCAGGGGCAGCGATTGATGCAACTGCTCGGCGAGCAACTCCTGGGCGCGGCTGATCAGGTTCCTACCGGTCGCCGTGCTGCCTGGTACACGCACACCGCTGACCGCAACCACTTCCCCCAACAGCAGCACCAAGGCTTCTTCGTTCAGTTCTCGGACTAGAAGGTCGGGACTCAATGCGCCTTGCACCGCTGCCGCGAGGCGTTGTGCCAGTTGCGGTTGAAAGCACAGCGAGCGATCGAACTCCAGGTGCACCAGGCCGAGGTCTGTCGCCAGCTGATCCGCCATCGCGTACAGGCTGACAAATTGCCAGGGCGCACCCTCGGCCGCGCCACCGCCTTGAATCTGCCCTGGGTTATACAAGGTGATAGTGCCCGGGCCCGCCTGGAATTCGCGACGGTCCAGCCAGACTTTTTCCTCGCCCACCAGGTTCACGCCGATCACGCACTCATCGTGGCTGTGCCGCGCAAAGGACAGGCCAGTGCAGGTGGTGCTGGTGACTTCGTAGTTGCCCAGCCAGGCGTGTTGCATGGCGCTCATCGTGTCGGCCCGAAGCAGAATGAGCGCCGAGCATAACTAAATACTCAAGCGCAACGCGAGCGCCGCAAGGGTGATCAACAACACGGGCAACGTCAGCACTATCCCGACTTTAAAGTAGTAGCCCCAGGTAATGTTGATGCCCTTGCGCGCCAGGATATGCAGCCAGAGCAGGGTCGCCAGGCTGCCGATTGGCGTGATCTTGGGGCCCAGGTCGCTGCCGATGACGTTGGCGTAGATCATGGCGTCCTTGACTACGCCCACCGCATGACTGGCTTCGATGGACAGCGCGCCGATCAATACCGTCGGCAGGTTGTTCATCACCGAGGACAGCAACGCCGTCAGCACCCCGGTGCCCAACGCGGCACCCCACACGCCGTAACCGACGAAGCTGTCGAGCCAGGTGGCCAGGTAAGTGGTCAGGCCGGCGTTACGCAGGCCATATACCACCAGGTACATGCCCAGGGAAAAGATCACGATCTGCCAAGGCGCTTCCTTGAGGACCTTGCGCGTGGAAATCGTGTGGCCCTTGGCGGCGATCACCAACAGCAGCACCGCACAGGCGGCCGAAATGGCGCTGATGGGAATGCCTAAGGGTTCCAACGCAAAACAGCCGACCAGCAGGATGCCCAGCACCCACCAGCCGGCGCGAAACGTGGCGCGGTCATGGATCGCATTGGCGGGATCGTCCAGGTCCGCCGGGTCGTAGGTGGCGGGGATATCACGGCGGAAGAACCACAGCAGCACCGCCAGGGTGGCGGCGACGCTGACGACGTTCACCGGCACCATCACGGCGGCGTATTCGTTGAAGCCAATCTTGAAGTAGTCGGCCGAGACAATATTCACCAGGTTCGACACCACCAACGGCAGGCTGGCCGTGTCGGCGATAAACCCTGCGCCCATGACGAACGCCAGGGTGGCCGCTGGCGAAAAACGCAGCGCCAACAGCATCGACATCACGATAGGCGTGAGGATCAGCGCCGCTCCGTCATTGGCAAACAGCGCCGACACCAACGCCCCCAGCAGCACCATGTAGGCAAACAGCCGCCGACCGCGCCCACGCCCCCAGCGCGCCACATGCAGGGCGGCCCAGGCAAAAAAGCCGGCTTCGTCCAGCAACAGGCTGATGACGATCAGCGCGACAAACGTACCGGTGGCATTCCAGATGATGTGCCACACCACCGGGATGTCTGCCAGGCTGATCACCCCACAGGCCAAGGCCAGGATGGCGCCCATCGTCGCGCTCCAGCCGACGCCCAACCCCTTGGGCTGCCAAATGACCAACACGATGGTGAGTAGAAAGATGCCAACGGCTACGAGCATTGAATGTCCCCGGGAAGGATGAAATCGCGTAAGGATTGACCTATGGCATGGCTTTTTAATTCAGCGACAAGTGCCTGAAATTAAAATGAAACACTACTGTCCTAAAGTGCCCGACCATTGGTGATAAAGGAAGTAACCGCGTGACCCGTGCCACTCGCAACCTGCGCAAGACCCTCGATTCCGTCGCGGAAAATAACGAAACTGCGGCGTTTGACCTGATGCGCGCCGTTGAGAAACTCGGCGATGAAGTGCTGCGCCAGCGCCTGCTCAATACCATTCACCGTCTTAACCAGGACGCCTACGAACTTCGCGAAGCCCGCGATTCGGTGGAACAGGTGTCGGTCAAGCTCGCCTGAGCACGATCGTTCAAGACAAGCCTTTTTTCCACTGGCATGCTTGTCGACTGTTTGTCGATGAGCCGTTTCCATGCCTACTGCCGTCCCTTTCAACGCCTTCGCTCGCGGCGCCATCGCCGTCATTCCGTTATCCCTGGCCTGCGCACCGTGGGGGCTGCTGGCCGGCTCCATGGCGATCGATGCGCAATTCAGCCCGCTCGAAGCCCAAGGGCTCTCTGCCATCGTGTTTGCCGGCGCCGCACAATTGGTGGCGATCGGGATGGTCAAGGGTGGCGCCAGCCTGATTTCCATCGTGCTGACCACACTGTTGCTCACCTCCCAGCATTTGCTCTACGGCATGCACATGCGCCCCACGTTATCGGCACTCAATACGCGCTGGCGCATGAGCCTGGGCTTCTTGCTGACCGATGAATTCTTTGCACTGGTCAACCACTATGACCGCGAAACCTTCAACCGCTGGTATGCGCTGGGCGTGGGCCTGACGTTCTATATCGCCTGGAACCTCTTCACCCTGGCCGGCATTGTGCTCGGCAAAAGCATCCCAGGGCTTGATCAACTGGGGCTGGAGTTCTCGATTGCTGCAACGTTCATTGCCTTGATCACGCCGGTGGTGCGTGACGTGCCGACGGTGGTGTGCGTGGCGGTGTCCTTGCTGTTCTCGGTGTGGCTGAGTTACCTGCATTGGGAATCGGCGGTGGTGGTGTCCGGGGTATTGGGGATGAGCGCAGGGTATGCCTGCAAGCGGCTGGGAGTCGGGCAGCAATGATCTACATCATGATCGTGGCCATGGGCCTGGTGGTATTTTTCAACCGTTACCTGTTTATCGAACCGCGCCTGCCGGTGCGCCTCAACCGTGGCGCGCGAGAGTTTCTCGGGTTCGCCGTGCCGGGCATGCTGACGGCGATTTGCGGGCCGATCATTTTCCTGGCCGACCATAAGCTAAATCTGAGCCCGGCCAATCCTTACCTGCTGGCGGGCATCAGTGCCGTCGCGTTGATGTTCTGGACGCGTAGCGTACTGATCACGGTGCTGCTGAGCATGGCGTTGTTCTACCTGTTTCGCTGGTGGCTCTGAACCGCAGGCGAAAAAAAGCCCGCGGGAGAGCGGGCAGAAGGGAGACTTCTTAAAAATGAGCCTGCCGACTATAGGCGGGCCCTTGTCCATTCACAGTGAAACTAAATTCATCCAGCTGTCAGCGAAGCAACCCACACAGGTGCTTAATGGTAGAGTCGCGTTTTTTTTCCAAGGAAGCGATGGCATGCACAAGCTGGTGATTGGCGCGTTGGTGGTGGCAGCACTGTCCGGTTGCGCGGGCTCGAAGATGAAAGACGCGCGCGCTGGCACGCCCTACAAGACCCTGGCGTCGGACAAGGCTCCTCTGGTGGTTGCCCAATGTGTGCAGTTCGGTTGGCAGGATGAAACCGTATTCGGCGTCGACGCCGGCGGGTTCAAGGAGCCGATCGAGGCGGGCGGTTTTACCGTCTACACCACCGGTGGCGATTACTTCGTCGACGTGCGCAGCGCCGGTGCCGGCTCCACGGTCAATTACTTTGCAGCCGAGACCAGCATGGTCGCCCAACGGCGCTTGGCGGCCCTCGCGACCTGCCTGTAATCCTTTGCCTTAGATATATTCGGAAAAACCCGGCGGGACAGCCGCCGGACATTGGCCTATCATTCTCCCGCTCGCTCGACGTGATGGCTCTTTACCAGTACACGGACGTCGAGGCCGAAACGTCGGGCGGGCCTCTTCCTCATTCTCTTTGTTCAAGGCGCCAGCCCTCGGCGTGCCACCCCAACACGTGGGTCGGCTTGATCGCCTGCATGAACGCTTCATCGTGGGAAACCACCAGCATTGCCCCGCAAAATCCCTGCAACGCCTGTTCAAAAGCCCGCACCGATTCCAGGTCCAGGTGGTTGGTCGGTTCATCGAGCAACAACAACTGCGCAGGCACCTCACGCCATAAGGCAATGGCCATCGCGGCCTTCAGGCGCTCGCCGCCGCTCAATTGGCCACACGGTTGGGTCACACGTGTGGCATCCAGTTGCAGCAAGGCCAGGCGCGTGCGCAATTGAGCTTCAGCCAACGGCGTGTCGAGCAGGTTGAGCTGCTCAAGGACACTGCGTTGATCGTCCAGTAGCGCCAGGTGCTGATCGATATACGCATTCGATACGTGCACCGCACACTCGCCGCTGATGGCTTGCCAATGGCCTGCGAGCAGCTTGAGCAAGGTGGATTTGCCGCAGCCGTTCGGCCCCTGGATAGCCACGCGCACAGGCCCTGACAGGTTGAGCGTGACGTAGCTCGCGGGTGCCCGCGGATCGAGCCAGGGTAATTGGGCATTTTCCACGGTCAGCACGCTACGGCCGTTGGGCAGTGCCGAGCCGGGCAGGGCCAACAGCGTAGGCGTTTCATCGATCACCCGTTCATAGGCCTGGCGCACCTGGGCATCGAGCTGGTTTTTTTGGGCGTGATGGGCACTGCGCACGGTGCTGACAATTTCCGTGGCGGCACCTTTCCAGCGAGCCTTGGTAAACCGGTCGACGTTGGCGGTTTCTGCGTGTTTGCGCGAACGCGCGGCATTGCGTTGCAGGCTGTCGTGGTCTTTTTGCAGGCGCCGCCGTTCGCGACTGCGCTCCAGGCGGGCATGCTCGAGGGCCGCGACAGCCGCGTGTTGTTCGGTATCGCGCTGCAGGCGATAGGCATCGTAGTTGCCGCCAAACACCCGGGCGCCGAGGGGCGACAGTTCGATGATGCGCTGCATCGTGTTCAGCAATTGTCGGTCATGGCTCACCACCACCAGCCCACCACGCCAATCCTCCAGCACCTGGAGCAACCAGGCGCGGCCGGTGCTGTCGAGGTGGTTGGTGGGTTCATCGAGAATCAACAGTTCGGGTGCGGCCATTAGCGCACCGATCACCGCGACCCTGGCGAGTTGGCCGCCGCTGAGCTGCTCAGCCGGCGTATCCGCGCATAACTGAGACAAACCTGCCGCATCCAGCGTCGCGCGCAGGCGCTCGGCGAGATCCCAGCGCTCGTCGATCAGTTCCAGGTCGACAGCCTGCGCTTGACCCTGTGCCATGCGCTCAAGGGCCGCCAGTGTCGTGGCGGTCCCAGTGATGTCCGCGATGCTTTCGCCGGGTTGAACGGCCAGCGTCTGGGCCACGTAAGCCACCGTCGCCGCCCCCTCTACCGTGCCAGAAGAAGGGGCCAGCTGGCGGGCGAGCAACTGGGCCAGGATACTTTTACCCAGGCCATTACGGCCAACAATGCCGGTGGGTGTGCGATCAATGGACAGGTCAAGGTCTTCCAGCAAGGTCTCGCCATTGGCGAACTGGAAGCACACGTGGTGCAGGGAAACGAGAGCGGGCAGCCGTTTGACGTGAGTCATCAGCACCTCCAAAAAAATGTCTAACAGGCCAACAAGCGCGCCGTGCGGCTTGTCGCAGATACATTTTGGAAGGCTTAGTTGTTCACGTTTGCGGTCGTCCCGTAAGTCAGAAGGGAGGCAAAGGCTAGCGCACCCGGGCCGTCTTCGGCAAGTCAGCGGCCAGTTGCTCAAGAAACATCGCCAAGGCGACTTCCTCGGCTTTCAGGCCCTTGCGCACCCGAGGCTTGGGCAGTTTGGACAGCTCGCCCAGACTGAAATGCTCCAGCACGGCCGGGTGGATATAGCACTTGCGGCACACCGCCGGCGTATTCCCCAGTTGCTTGGCAACCGCCTTGACCATGGCCACCACGTGCCGCTTGGCATCCGATTCTGGTTGCCACTCCAGCTCACGCAACACGGCCAGGGCGAGCGCCGTACCGGCCCAGGTGCGGTAGTCCTTGGCGGTAAAGTCTGCGCCGGTGAGCGTATGAAGGTAGGCGTTGACGTCGTGGGAACTGACGGTATGGCGCTCGCCCTGTTCATCCAGGTATTGAAAGAGGTTCTGCCCCGGCAGCTCCAGGCAGCGTTTGACCACGGTGGCCAAGCGGCGGTCTTTGACGCTGACCTGATGTTCAACGCCGCTCTTGCCGCGAAACTGGAACAGGATCTCGCTGCCCTGGATGTCCACATGGCGGTTGCGCAGGGTGGTCAGCCCGTAGGATTTGTTGTCGCGGGCGTATTGGGTATTGCCGACGCGTATCAACGTGGCGTCGAGCAGCATCACCACCGTAGCCAGGACTTTCTCACGGGTGAAACCAGGCTCGGCAATCTGTGCTTCCAATTGCTTGCGCAGCTTGGGTAGGGCTTCTCCGAACGCCTGCAAGCGCGAGTACTTGTCTGTGTCGCGTACCTCGCGCCAGCGCGCATGGTAGCGGTACTGTTTGCGGCCACGGGCATCACGGCCGGTGGCTTGCAAGTGGCCGCGCGGGTCGGCGCAGATCCACACATCGGTATAGGCCGGCGGCACCGCCAGTGCATTGAGGCGCTGGACTTCGTTCGCGTCAGTAATACGCGTGCCTTTGGCATCGAAGTACTGGAACTTGCCGCGCAACGTTTTGCGACGGATACCCGGCTGGTTATCGTCGACGTAATGCAGGTCGCGGGGCAGGTCGGCAAGCAATGCAGAGTCGGGCATGGTGCAACTTCCTTGGCAACGAATCAGACCGGTATGTCTGATGGACCGCACGCGCGTGCGGTCGTGCCAAAAGCTTTGCTAGGCCAGTACCGCCACCGCCTTGATCTGTGCCCAAAGCACCTGGCCGGGGTGCAGCTGCAACTGGTCGCGGGAGAAGCGGGTGATGCGCGCCAGCAACGGCGTGCCACCAGCCTCCAGGCGCACCAGCACATGGGCGTTGTTGTCGGCGGTGATGTCCTGGGTGACCGTCACTGGCAAGCGGTTGAGGATGCTGCTGTGCTCTTCGGCCTGCAGGCTGAGGCTCACATCCCGCGCCTGGACCTTGACCCGCAGTTGCTTGCCCAACGCCAACGGCGCATGGGCCACGCGTATCTGCAAAGCACTGTCGGGCAGTTGCAGGGTGAGCAGTTGATAGTCCGCGTCGTAGGCGCTGACGGTGCCGTTGACCACCACACCGGCGTCGTCGCCCAGGGCCATGGGCAGGTCGAGCCGAGCCAGGGTTTCGCCGATCGGCCCGCTGGCCAGGGCCTTGCCGTCGCTCAGCAACACGATGTGGTCGGCCAGCCGCGCCACTTCGTCCTGGGCATGGCTGACGTACAGCACCGGGATGTCCAGCTCATCGTGCAGGCGTTCAAGGTACGGCAGGATCTCGCCCTTGCGCTTGCTGTCCAGCGCCGCCAGTGGTTCATCCATCAACAGCAGTTTCGGGCTGGTGAGCAAGGCGCGGGCAATGCCGATGCGCTGGCGCTCACCACCGGACAAGTGCTGCGGGTGACGGTCCAGCAGGTGGCCGATCCCCAGCAATTCGGTGGCCTGGGCCATGTCCACCCGGCGTTGCTCGGGTTTGATGCGCTTGAGGCCGAACTCCAGGTTGGCGCGCACCGACAAGTGAGGAAACAGGCTCGCTTCCTGAAACACATAACCCAGGGCACGCTTGTGCGGTGGCACGAACAGGCCGCTGCGGCTGTCTTGCCAGACCTCATCGTTGATCTGGATAAACCCGTCTTCGGCACGCTCCAGCCCGGCGATACAGCGCAGGCAGGTGGTCTTGCCGGAGCCCGAGTGACCGTACAACGCGGTCACGCCACGGCCGGGCAGGTGCAGGTCCACGTCCAGCGCGAAGCCCGCGTAGTTCAAATTGAGGCGTACATCGATCATCGCGGTCAGCTCCAGCCCATCTTGGTTTTACGGCTGGAGTACAACGCCAGCAACACGAGGAACGCGAACACCACCATGGAGCCGGCGAGCCAGTGGGCCTGGGCATATTCCATGGCCTCGACATGGTCGTAGATCTGCACCGAGACCACGCGGGTTTTGTCGGGAATGTTGCCGCCGATCATCAACACCACGCCAAACTCACCGACGGTGTGGGCAAAGCCGAGAATCGATGCGGTGATGAAGCCGGGCCGGGCCAGGGGTAGGATCACCGTGAAAAACGTGTCCCACGGGTTGGCGCGCAAGGTCGCGGCCACTTCCAGGGGGCGCGTGCCGATGGCGGAAAAGGCGTTTTGCAACGGCTGCACCACAAACGGCATGGAATAGATCACCGAGCCAATCACCAGCCCGGCGAAGCTGAAGGTCAGGGTGCCCAGGCCCAGCCATTGGGTGAACTGGCCGAAGTAGCCGTTGGGGCCCATGGTCAACAGCAGGTAGAAGCCGATCACCGTGGGCGGCAGCACCAACGGCAAGGCGACGACCGCCCCGATGGGGCCGCGCCACCAGGAGCGGGTGCGCGACAGCCACAGGGCAATCGGAGTGCCGATGACCAGCAGGATCACGGTGGTCAGTGACGCCAGTTTGATGGTCAGCCAGATAGCGGAAAAATCGGCACTCGACAGGGGCATTTACAGCTCGTAACCGTAGGATTTGATAACCGCGGCAGCTTTTGGCCCTTTGAGGTATTCAACCAGTGCCTTGGCAGCGGCGCTGTCTTTGCCCTTGTTGAGGATCACCGCGTCTTGTTTGATCGGGTCGTGCATCGAAGCTGGCACGATCCAGGCCGAGCCGCTGGTGACTTTGCCGTCTTTGTAGATCTGCGACAAGGCCACGAAGCCCAACTCGGCATTGCCGGTAGAGACAAACTGATAGGCCTGGGTGATGTTCTGGCCCTCGACGATCTTGTCCTTGACCTTGTCGGTCAGGCCTTCTTTGGCCAGCACTTGGGTGGCGGCCAGGCCGTAAGGCGCAGCTTTCGGGTTGGCGATGGAGAGGTGTTTGAATTCGTTCTTCTTCAGCACGTCGCCTTTGGCGTCCACGTAGCCTTCCTTGGCCGACCACAGCGCCAAGGTGCCGACGGCGTAGGTGAAGCGCGAGCCCTTGACGCTGTCGCCTTCGGCCTCGAGTTTCTGCGGGGTGGTGTCGTCGGCGCTCAGGAACACTTCGAACGGTGCGCCGTTCTTGATCTGGGTGTAGAACTGCCCGGTGGCACCGTAGGCGGCGACCAGCTTGTGGCCGGTGTCTTTCTCGAAGTCGGCGGCGATGGCCTGGATCGGTGCGGTGAAGTTGGCGGCCACGGCCACCTGTACTTCATCGGCCTGGGCCGAACCGAACGCGAAGGCGGCAATCAGGGTAGCCAGGGCCGTGGGGGCCAGGCGTGAGGCGCGAATCATCATGAAGCAGCTCCTTGGGGGTTGTACGGCTTGTTATAGGTAGAAGGCTTAACCGCTATGTATGGGAATATATAGCGGTTGGCCATTGCCGGTACAGTGCAAAGTTGCCCCAAGTGTCAGAACTATTTGAGCTTGGCCAACGCCTGCTCGGCCAGTTGACGTGTCAGGTCATACGTGGAGATATCCTTGCCCAGGCGCAGCGCCTGGCCCGACCACAGGTTGCTGAAACCCGCTTCATCCTTGGCCTTGAGGGGCATCAGGGCGCCACCGGATGTGGGGAAGGCCGGCGCTGCCGGGTTGATCGCGCCCAGTTCACGCATCACCCGGTTGACGATGCCCCGTGCCGGGCGGCCGGTGAACAGGTTGGTCAGCGCGGTTTCGCTGGCCTGGGCATGGCGCAGCGCGTAGTGATGGGACGCGGTGACATTGGCCTCCGGGGTAAACAGGTACGCGGTGCCGATCTGCACCGCCGAGGCGCCCAGGGCGAAGGCCGCGACGATACCGCGGGCGTCACCGATACCGCCTGCGGCAATCACCGGTACGGCGACGGCGTCGACAATTTGCGGTAACAGGGCGAACAAACCGATCTGGGTATTGAGGTCGTCACTCAGGAACAGGCCGCGATGGCCGCCTGCTTCAATGCCCATGGCGATGATTGCATCGCAGCCGTGTTGCTCCAGCCAGATCGCTTCTTCCACCGTGGTCGCTGACGATAGCACCTTGGCGCCGGTGGCTTTTACCCGGTCCAGCAAGGCTTTTTCCGGCAGGCCGAAGTGAAAGCTGACGACCTCGGGGCGGAATTCTTCCACTACCTGGCAAGCAGCCTCGTTGAATGGCGCGCGGTTGGACACCGGGGTTGGCGCATCAAAATCGGCGCCCAATTCGCGGTAGTAGGGTTCCAGCAATGCCTTCCAGCGACGGTCACGGGCCTCGTCGGGCGCCGGTGGCTGGTGACAGAAGAAATTCACGTTGATGGGCCGCGTGCTGGCCTGGCGGATGGTAGTTAACCCCTCGCGCAGCTGCTCGATGCTCAAGGCTGCGGCGGGCAGTGAACCCAGTGCGCCGGCGTTGTTCGCAGCGATCACCATGGCGGTGGTCGTGCCCACGGCCATGGGGGCCTGGATGATGGGCAGGTCGATGCCCAGCAGGTCAAGAATGCGCGTGTCTGGCCAGGTGCTCATGGGGTGCGTCTCCAGCGTGAGTAAGACTTTTCGCTGTTTTAACAGGGCCCCTGGCACCCGGCCAGTCTGTTTTATTCACTGGACGAAGGCGGTGTTTCGTGCCGTGCCATCAGTCGATGGCCTGCCCCAGTACGGCGTGAATGCGCTGAGCAATGTGGGCCGCATGGGTTTCCAGGGCAAAGTGGCCAGTGTCCAGTAACTCGACCACGGCGTTGGCGTTGTCACCCGCGTAGGCGTGGGCGCCCGGTGGAATGAAGAAGGGGTCGTTCTGGCCCCAGATCACCAGCGTTGGCACCTGGGTGGCCTTGAAGAACGCCTGGAACGCCGGGTACAGCGTGAGGTTGTTGCGATAGTCGAGGAACAGGTCGAGCTGGATCTCATCGTTGCCTGGGCGCTGCATCAACAGCACGTCCAGCATGTACGATTCCGGCGCGACCAGCTCGGGCTGGCTGACACCGTGCAGGTACTGATAGCGCGTGCCTTCCAGGCTGATCACTGCATGGCGGATCACTTCGCGATTGGCCTGGGTCGGCTCGGCCCAGTATTGGCGGATCGGTGCCCAGGCATCCCCCAGGCCTTCGAGGTAGGCGTTGCCGTTTTGCGAGACCAGCGCACTGACCCGCTGCGGGTGCGCCACGGCCAATCGCAGCCCGACCGGAGCACCGTAGTCAAAGACGTACAGGGCGTAGCGGCTCAATTTAAGCGCATCGACAAAATGCCCGACGGTCACGGCCAGGTTGTCGAAGCTGTAGTGGTAGTCACGCTCGGCAGGCACCTCGGTGAAGCCAAAACCTGGCAAATCCGGTGCGATCACCCGGTAGCGGTTGGCGAGCAGGGGGATCAGGTCGCGGTACATGTGGGACGAGCTGGGAAATCCGTGCAGCAGCAACATGACCGGAGCCGCCGGGTCGCCGGCCTCACGGTAGAACATGCGCACGCCATCGACATCGACGTGCTGGTAGCGAATCACAGGGGCTTGGATAGACATGATGAGGGCGCCTTTAGTAACTTGATAAGATGCGTTTACGGGTTACCGTTTTTTAAAGCTGCGCTCAATTATGTAACCTGTCAACATGATTATTCGGGTTAGCTTTTCGTCGTTTGTAACTACCCATCCTGCTGGTTAGCGGTTACTATCGCGTTATATTCAAGAGGATCCCCCCATGGCCATCACCGCCCCCCCAGCCGTCCCTGACGAGCCCTATGTCCTGGCCGATGACCCGGTGCTGGACATGCTCAACACCCTGGCCAACATCGACGGCGTGCCGTGGGATTTCTGGCAAACCGATGCCGATGTGGAGCGTTGGCTGGTGCGCTTGCAATGGGTCGAGGAGGGCAGTGTTCCCGAGTTTGAAGCCGGCACCTTGCTGAACGCGGCGCGGCAGCTGCGTGAAGTGATTCGTGAGTTGGTAAAGCTGCGCAAGGACGACCAGCCCGGTAACCCGGCCGCCCTCAACAGTTTCCTGCGCAAGGCGGTCAGCCATCCGCAACTGGTGTGGCCGGCGTCGGGGGCACCGCAGTTGGAACGCCAGCGCAAACAGCAGACGGCCGAACAATTTCTGTCGCCGATTGCCGAGGCAGCGGCTAATTTATTGGTGGCGGGCGATTTCACCCTGATTCGCCGCTGTGAACACCCGGAATGCATCCTGTGGTTTTATGACCGGACCAAGGCCCACAAACGCCGCTGGTGCAGCATGGCGTTGTGCGGCAACCGGCATAAGGTCGCCGAATTCCGCAAACGAAAACTCAAGCTTTAAAAGGAGAAGGCTTTGCACGTCACCAAGGAACAACTGAAGGCAGCATTCACCGTGTCGGGTCTGAAGGTTCGCACACGTAATGCCGATGAATCGCAGCCAGCGAGCGCAAGAATCGGCCCGATGTGGCAGCGGTTTTACAGTGAAGGGTTGTACGAGGCGATCCCCGGCAAACAACCGGGCTCACCGGTCTACGGGGTTTACAGCGGCTATGAGTCCGATGCCAGCGGTCTGTTTGATGTGACCGCAGGTGTCGCGACAGGCGCCCCCGCATCGGGATTTGAAAGCCTGGTCATCCAGCCGGGGGATTACCTGGTATTTGAAGCACGCGGGCCGATGCCCCAGGCGATTATCACCGCCTGGCAGCAGATCTGGGCGTATTTCGAGCAACCTGACGTGCCAGCCCGTGCGTTTGTCACGGACTTCGAGGCTTATCAGGGCCCTGACCTGGCGTTCATCCATATCGGCATTCGCTAGGCTTCGGACGGGCTTTCCCGCTCCAGCAGCTGCCGTTTGCGTTCCACGCCCCAGCGGTAGCCCGACAGGTCGCCATTACTGCGCACCACACGATGGCAGGGAATGGCGACCGCCAGGCTGTTCGCGCCACAGGCCTGGGCCACGGCCCGAAAGGATTTGGGCGCGCCGATCTGCTGGGCAATTTGCGCGTAACTGGCAGTGCTGCCCACCGGAATGGTGCGCAGCGCCTGCCATACCCGCTCCTGAAAGGCCGTACCACGCAGGTCCAGGGGCAAGTCCAGCCCCAGGGCGGGTGCTTCGATAAAGCCGACGACCTGGGCGATCACTTGTTCAAAGTGTGGATCAGCCCCCACCAGCTCGGCCTTGGGGAATTGGTCCTGCAGGTCGCGCACCAGTTTGTCCGGGTCGTCTCCCAGCAGAATCGCGCACACGCCGCGAATACTCTGTGCCACCAGAATCGCGCCCAGTGAGCACTGGCCCACGGCAAACAGGATTTCGCTGTTGGTGCCGCCAGCCCGGTAATCGCTGGGTTTCATGCCGAGCAGTTGGTCGGCAGACTCATAAAAGCGGCTGTTGGAATTGAAGCCTGCGTCATACAGTGCGTCCGTCACCGAGTGCTGGCCTTTGAGGCTGTTGCGTACTTTGCGCGAACGGTGTGCGCTGGCGTAACCCTTGGGTGTGAGCCCGGTCACTGCCTTGAATACACGGTGAAAATGGAAAGGGCTCAGCGCGGCTTGTTGGGCCAGTGTTTCCAGGTCGGGTGGTGTCTCGGCTTGCTCGATCCGCCGGCAGGCGTCGGCGACCAGCCGGGCATGGTGCTGGGCAACTTGAGTCTGGTCCCCTGCGGCCCTTTTGCTGGGGCGATAACCCGCCGCTTCGGCTTGCGCGCTGGTGTCGAAAAACTCGATGTTTTCCGGGCGCGGTAGCCGCGAAGAACTGCTGGGGCGGCAATACACGCCGGTGGTTTTCACGCCGTAGACAAACAGCGCGTCGGCCTTGGGGTCGCGGGCCACGATGGCGGCCCAGCGGGGATCTTGTTCGTTGCTCATGGCCAGCACTCTTGACGGTTCATGGGCAGGTTAGCGGGGCTTACCGTTCCTGGCACTCTGAACCTTGCGGTCAAATCAGCCTGCGGTACGAAACGTCAGGTTGATGCGTTGCGGCCCCATGATGGGATGCGTGCCTTCCTTGATCGGCATCACACCGTGAAAACGCAGGCGGTCGACGCCACCCCAGACCACCACATCACCATGGAACAGCGAGATTTTCTGGGTCTTGTCGCTGCGCTCATGGCCACCGAACAGGAAGATTGCTGGCAAACCCAGGGACACGGACACCACCGGGGCGTCGTAGCGGCGCTCGTTTTTGTCCTGATGCAGCGACATCTTGGCGCCCGGCACATACCGATTCATCAGGCAGGCATCGGGGGCAAAATCGGGGAACCCGGCCTCGGCGGCCGCCTGTACGGCCAGTTGGCGCAACGCCTCGGGCAAGGCGGGCCAGGGTTGCTGGCTGCGTGGGTCAAGCGGGCTATAACGGTAGCCACTGGTGTCCGTCGTCCAGCCCAGTTCGCCGCAACTGCTCAGCGCCGCCGACATGGTAAAGCCACCGGGTGTGGTCATTTTACGAAAGGGTGACTGGGCCAGGATGCGACGAAGTTCAGGCAGAAGGCGATCGATCCAGGGCAGGGCGTGGCCTCTGAGCACGTAGGACTCTGCGCCAATCTGTTCGCGCCCTGCGGGTTGTTGCAGGGCGCCATCAGCAAACAGATCGGCAGTAGGGCCGGGCATGGCTTACAGCGCCTTGCTCACGTTGATGTCGGTAATTTCATCGGTGGTGTCGTGAATTTTAGCCAGGGCTTGCTTGGCTTCTTCTACGCTGTTGCTCTGCAGTTGCGCGAATTCGAAGCGACGTTCGCCGTTGAGTTTGTATTTGATGACGTATTTGGTCGTGGTGTTCACAGCGGTTTCCTGTCGAATATGCGGATCAGCTCAGCTTGGAGCTGGTGCGACGGACGATGCGGATCTTGTGGGACAACGCAGGTTTGCGGGTGACACTGATGGCGCGGCGTGTGACCACGTCCAGGGTAATGTTCCAAAAACCGGTGCTGGGTGCGGTGATCTTGGCTGGGAACTTGTCGAAGGCGCCGCCGTGGTAGGTGTGACGCCCACCGTTTTTGAAGCTGCGAAAATTCGCATCGCTCATCAGACGGATATTACAGGTCTGCGAGCATTCGATGACGACAATGTCTCCCTCGTTGAGGTGCTCACGCTGGTGGATGAATTTCATGAGGGTGTCTCCAGAAGGGCTTTTTCTGAAAAATCAGAATGATACGTAGGTTAAGATAGAGTTTATCAGCCCCAGCGCGTTTATTATCGGGCCGTCGTCGACGACTTCGACAATTTAAAACAGTTATTTACCGAGTTATCAGGGATAAATCCTACTTTGGCGGGAGAAAATTACCATCCCCGCTGTCGTAGGGTCTTTATCGGAGGTTTTTGTATGAAGTGGAGTGTGTTGGTTCTGGCCTTGGCAATAGGTGGGTGTGCTTCGGTTGCAGATATCAAGCAGACCCCGCCGACGTTGTCGGTCATTTCCGGGAAGAAACCACAGGAATATGCGGCCTGTGTCGTGCGTAAGTTGTCGACGACTCGCCGGCCTCCACAGATCGAGCCCCACAAGGATGGTGTGCAGGTGATTGTGCCGCAGAAGTATTCGGCTGACCCTTCGGCGATCTTCGAGATTGAAGAGCGCTCCAGCGGTAGCAGCATCAAGCTCTACGAGAGCATGGCCAATGTGCCGATTCGCCCAGGTGATGTGAAAAAAGCCGGAGAGGATTGCATTTCCGGCTGATTGCCCGCGTTTCACCCATGCGCCAACATCCGATAAAAAGCCCGGCCCCACAACAGCGGGGGCCGGGCTTTTTAATGCGTGAGTTTTGACGGTTGTCGTCAGCAGATCATTACCCTACCATTTGTAGGCTTATGCGCTTAAGGCCTAAGCATATAACTATAAGAATGGAGTCGTGATGATGTCGTTTGAGCGAGTTCTACTGGGAGGTGCGCTGCTGTTGCTATTGGGCAACGCGCATGCGCTGGATGGTAAAAAGATATTCAACGAAGGCGGGTCACAGCCAGGCGCGATGCCCTGTGTCGCCTGCCATGGCGCTGACGGGTTGGGCATGGCCGCTGCGGGCTTCCCGCGATTGGCAGGGTTGCCGGCCGAGTACGTGCGCAAGCAGCTGGCAGATTTCAGCAGCGGGGCACGCAGCAATCCGGTGATGCAGCCGCTGGCGAAAGCCCTGACCGAGGCGGAAATTTCTGCACTGAGCCAAGCTCTGGCGGCGATGCCTGCACCCGCGCCCGCAACCGTGCACCGCAGCGAAATGCCGAGTACAGCTGCGCAAAAACTTGCGTTGCAAGGTGCATGGGAGCGCGAGGTTCCTGCGTGTGTCAGTTGCCACGGCCCGGCAGGTGTAGGTGTGGGGAGAGCGTTCCCGCCGTTGGCCGGTCAGCCGGCCGCCTATCTCACCGCGCAATTGGTCGCCTGGCAGACCGGCGCGCGGCGCAATGACCCCAATGACCTGATGGGCCATATCGCCAAGGCGCTGACCCCGGAAGAAGTGCAGGGTGTCGCGCAGTATTTCGCGTCGCTGCAGCAGGAGGTCAAGCCATGAAGCCCTTTATGTTTGCGCCTGTATTCGGCTGGCTGATTGCACTGCCGACGCATGCGGCGACGATCGCCATGGAAGACCAGTCGCAGTTGCACCCCGCCGCATCGCCAGTCTCCGCCACGTTCCAGCCACCTCAGGAAAGCGAGTTGCCCGACAACGCCTACGGCAAGCTGGTCAGGCAGGGTTACGCCTTGTTTGTGGACACCAAACGGCTGGCACCGCAATTTGTCGGCAATGGCCTCAACTGCAGCAACTGCCACCTGGACCAGGGACGGCTGGCCAATTCGGCACCGCTGTGGGGCGCTTACCCGATGTACCCGGCCTATCGAAAGAAGAACGACAAGGTCAATACCTTTGCCGAACGCTTGCAAGGCTGTTTCCAGTTCAGCATGAACGGTGGCACACCACCTGCGGCGGACAGCCCCGAAGTTACCGCGCTGTCGGTGTACGCCTATTGGCTGGCCAGCAAGGCGCCTTTGGGTGTCGAGCTGCCAGGACGTGGGTATCCGGATGTGGCGCAGCCCGCCAAAGGCTACAGCCTGGCTAGGGGAGCAGAGGTGTACAAAGACCAGTGTGCGGTGTGCCATGGCGCCGAAGGGCAGGGGCAGAAGGTTGGCGACAGCTACGTCATGCCACCGTTGTGGGGCAAAGACTCCTACAACTGGGGCGCAGGCATGCACCGTATCAATACGGCGGCGTCCTTCATCAAGCACAACATGCCGCTGGGCAAGGGGGGCAGCCTGAGTGATGAGCAGGCCTGGGATGTGGCGGCCTACCTCAACAGCCACGAACGGCCGCAAGACCCACGGTTGATCGAGGGCTCGATTGAGAAAACCCGTGTGAAGTTTCATGCCAATGACGGCGTCAATCTGTACGGGCAAACCGTTGAAGGCGTGCTGATCGGGCAGGGCATCCGTTAAACTGTCGGGTAATGCATACAAAAATGCCGCGCAACCTTAAGGGTTGCGCGGCATTTGTCTTTAGATCGGGAAAATCTCATGAAACGTGAACACGTCAGGGCGCGCCATGCCGACGGCCAGATCTCAGCCACCCATGTCATCCAGAACCCGGCTGACTTGGGTGAGTGGATCGTGTTTTTCAAGAAGAGCGGCGGCCGCAGTTACTTCCTGGTGGACGACCAGGACGAGGTGGAATCATTTGCGCGACTGGATGAGCTGATCGAAACCCTGCGCGGGCTGGGCATCAAGTTCGCTGAAATCCACCTATAGCCCTAGGGCTTACTTGCAGACCACCACCACGCTGCGGGTTTTGTAGTTGCCCACGTCCTTGCCCAGGGTCTTTTCGTCCTCTTTGAGTGAAGGCGTGCCTTCGGTGCCGACGATGCGGTAACCGGTGCCGGCGCAGGAAGCATCTGCCTTTTCATAGCAACTGGCCCAGGAGTTGGCTTCGCCGGAGCAGTCGATGGTCAGGCCTTGCTCGCCGTTTTTCAGGTACGTGTCGGAAGTGGTGGTGCATCCGGTCATCAGGACCATTACTGCAGCCAGCGTCAGTATCTTGTTCATGGTGGGGTCGTCGTCGAGGTGGAGGGGCGCTGACACTGTCGTGGGGCGGTTGTGCGAGATTATAGCCATCTGCCAGATACGCAGTCTCCAGAATAAACGCCTTCGACTGCGCAGCTTCGGCCGTTGATGGGCGTTACGGCACGCCCATCACCAGTACACCACTGCCGCTGACGGCGCCGGCAGCGGGCAGCGACCCATTGCGCCGCACCAGGGAGAACGTCACATCGTCCCCGCCCGTACTGTTGGTTATCTGGGTCCTGAATGAACCGTTGACCTGGACGGCCGACCCCGCGCGCACCATCGCCGTACCCACGTCGCTGTTGGTCATTCTTAGTAGGCGCGAATCAAAAGAGGAGGGCGTGCCTTTGTAGGTAATAGTGATGGGCAGGGTGACCCCGCCGTTCGGGCAGGAGTAAGTCAGCCTGCGATTAGTGCGAATGGAACTGGTCAGCGGGTCGGTGCCTATCGCGCGTTGATGGACGTTGCCGAAATCCACCACGATTGGGCTGTTGTTATTGATCGTGCAGGTCGACGGTGAAACGGTGAAGTTGTTACTGGCGCTGTAGGTCAGGGTGAGTTGCGCCGAGCCACTTCCCGTATTGTTGGTCTGGACCATGCGCAGGATCCCGAGGGTGTCGCCTATGCGAATATCAATAGGGTTTCCCGGCGTGCTGCGCATCAAAATATAAGGCGCTATATCGATGGGATAAGTGATTGCATTGTCAGGCATGGTAGAGGCCAGAATGCCGATTGGAACCGGGGTATTGCGAAATACGCCGTTGATTCGCAAGCCCGTACCTTCAGAAGCGAATTTTGGACCGGGCGTCCAGGGTGAACCGTTGCCCGTTGACCAGTAGTCGATGCCTGCGGACGGGGTCTGAGGGCCAATGGTGTAGCGGCATTCGAGCCGGGCACCTTCGAGCATTATTCGGTTTTGCGCAGTGTCCAGCCGCACGTTTACGGGCACCTGCAGGTTGATCGCTCCACCCCCTCCGACACTGATCCACCCTCCGCCATTCACGCGGCAATCTACTGCTCTTGCAGTCGTACTCACACCGATGAGGACAAGCAGCGCCATGGCGCCATAAAGTTGTTTCATGTTGATCTCTTCTTTTCTCTGCCAGGGCGCGCTTGAACCAACTCTCGGTCGTGTTAAGCCGCTTGGGAGAAATGTTGGGTTTGTCTGAGGCTGTTACGGATAGTCCAGCGTAAACGTCGAAGTCACCGTGTACCCGCCGTGCCCAATGGTTTGATCCCTGATCGCATCCGGTTCGCCCTGCACATAGGCTTTGAGCTCAATCACGTTGCTGCCAGTGCTCAGTACCTGTTTGTCGCTGACGGTATTGACGGGTAACAGCTTGTTGTTTGCCGTCTCGATACCAAGCCCGATGCCGGTGGCGGCGCTGCCGCCGTCCAGCGCGAACAGTCCGGGCAGCCGCGTGTTTTCCGCGCCGCCGAGCAGGATAGTGACTGAGTCTCCAATCGCGGTATCACAGTTCTCCAGATGCACCTTGAACCCCTTGCCCTGCGTGCGCGTGTTGAGGTAAAGGTGCTTGCTGGTCACGTCCCAGAGTTCCAATGTGATCGCATCGTCACCCGGGCGGATCGTGCACGCCTCTTCAACCAGGTTGCCCTTGAAACTCAGGTTGTCTGCAGCATTCCCCTCGGCCGTCAACCCGGAGGTCAGCAGCAACGCCAGCCAGGCACAGGCCCACCTTTTTTGATCCATTTCGTGTCGCATAGACGTGGTTCCTACTGGTATTCAGCCAACAGCGTGGCCACCGCTGCAAACCGCGCAGGGGGCAGCGTTGCACCGGGTTGTTTGACGGGCACGACTTCCAGTGTCGGCGGTGTCGAGAGGACAATGTCCATTGGCGTATTGAGTGAAAACGGCAGGTTGTTCTGAAAGACCCGGATACCCAGCGCCGGCACATTGGTCTGTGCCGCGGCTCCATCAAATGCCGTGGGTGTGCCGTTGACGCTTAACCTAAGGGCCCAAGGAAGGGTGGCCGGGCCGCAGTTGATGGTGTAAGGGACCGACCTGCGGTACTTCACACCGTCGACGCGCTTTACGGCCACATCGCCAAAGTCCACTTCAATCGTGTTGCCTGCATCAATGGTGCAAGGCGGCGGTTCGTTCAAGATTCCGCTGAACGTCAGGTTGGCCGATGCACCACCGCACAGGCCGACGGAGCACAAGGCGAGCAGCGCTCGCTGTTGCCAGCTTCTCATTGATCATTCCTTTTCATTGATAATCGACCACCAGGGTGGCGGTTGAATCAAATGCCCCTCCGGTCAGTTTGCTGCCTGCACGTTTCACCGGCACCGCCTGCACGACAGGGATATTTGGGTAGGTAAAATTCACGGCACGGTTCAGCGGCCAGACCGCACCATTGACGAACAGCTTCACGCCAAGATCGGCCTTGCGCGTCATGAGCACGGCACTGTCAAACGCCGCTCCCGTTCCCTTGAGCTCCAGCGTCAGCGCATTGCTGAAGGGGGAGTTGCAGGTGACGGTGTAAGGCACATCCCGACGGTAATTGACGCCGTCCACTCGCGACGTCAGCAGGTCATTGCCAAACGGCACATTGAGCGTGGTGCCGCTGTTGATGACACAGGGCGGAGGCGCAATGATGACCGCGCGAATGGTCAGGCTGGTCTCGGCCTGCACACCCTGGCAAACAGCCCATAGCAGGCTGCCTCCTATAAGAACGGCCCGGGGGCCAGTTGAGTTCGCCATCGTTGTGCCCTTACTCATAGTTGAGCCTGAAATCCACCACGGCCCGAAATGCCCCACTGGTTAGCTGGGCGGAGGTGCGTGTGGGCTGGACCTTCCACGTCTGGGTATTACTGCCCAGAGGAAGGAACAGAGGTTCGCCCCTTGAGCCCAGCTGTACATCGCGCCCCAAGGCATCGGTCAATTGCAGGCCCATTCCGCTGATGCCTTGTACTTTGACCAACCGGGGGTCATCGGCATCAGCCGGCGCATAAAACGCTACCGACACCACCGGCTGGAATGCGCTCCACACCAGGTTTCCCATGCGTTCACTGCGGATGCCGCCGGCTTTGCGTTGACAATCGGCAAAACGTAACTGGAACGCGATCGGGTTCGCCTGGTCGCCAGGGCGCTGCAATTGGCTGGTCGAAAAGGCCCCCAGATCGATGGCTTGATGCAGTGATGTCATTTCCAGGCTGCAAGGGGTTTCGTGCATGGACCCACTGATGTTCAGCATCCCGCTCATACCCTCGACATCATCCTCCTGAGCCTGTGCTCCCCCCATAGAGGTCAGCAGCAGAGCGCCCAGGACCTTCATGCTATGCAACTTCATGACGTTCTCCGGTGCCAGGCACTACTCATTAAGTGATGGTGCTTGCGCGTTGACCTTGCAGGTGTTGCCACTGCAGGTGAAAGCCATCAGTGGGCGTCCGCCGTAATCGTTCACATAGGCCAAATGCGGGGTTGCACCGAGCGCCTTGGCACTGGGCCCCAGGGCCAGCGAGCCTTTCGGGGGGATCATCAGCGGTTCAAAACCGGGCAAGGTTTTGCCGTCCTTGGCGCTGCGCGCATCGACCAGGGTGACGTAGTAGGGCGTCGGGTTGTTCACCTGGTAGCGCTCGCCTTCGCGAGTGAGGGTCAGCTTTTCCTGCCATGGGTTGGACAAGTCCTGCTGGGTTGGCGCAATGGCTTGCGGCCGATAGAACAATTTGATTCGGGTCTGCAGCGCGATTTGCAGGGTGTTGGGTTTGTCACTGCGTGGAGGGATTTCCCGCAAATTGAAGTAGTAGACCGTCTCTCGATCCTGCGGCAATGTCTTGGCGGCCGGTAAGGCCTGCACTTTCAGCTGGCTTTGTTTTCCCGGCTCCAACCGTTGGACCGGTGGCAACACGATCAAGGGGGACGTAATTTTTTTACCCGCCTCATCCTCAATCCACCCCTGGGCCAAATACGGCAATTGGGTGTTGTTGTTGGTGATATTCACGCTGGTAGCGTCTTTGCCACCATCAAAGATCACGCGGGTTCGGTCCAGGCCCACCGCAGCGTTGGCGTTGTGGCTCAAACCCAGCGCCAATAAGGTCAGGGCCTGACAGGTGAAACGTGTGTTGAGGTTCATGAGGATGTGTTCTCCGTTTTGGCACGCTTGCCGGTCAACGTCGCGGGCTCAGGTAAGGATTGATCAGCGGCCACCATCCGGCAGCCCAGTTGCAGGGCATCGCTCAAACCGTCGGCGGGCAACACGTCGGGGAGGTTGAGGATGCAGCGTTCGGTGCCCCCCCAGCTGACGACCATTTGTCCGCCGGCCTGGATGCCACTCAGGTACACGCTGCCGCCATCGTTCACGATGCCGGTGTCCTGTTGTTTTACGTTTTTCACGGTGGCGCCAAAGGGCGGTGAACTGCCATCGGGCAGGCGAAGAACGGCCATGGCTTTTTCACCAGCGATCACCTGGAGGGACCGGTAACCGATAGCACCTTCGGTGAGCGTCAGCTGTGTGACGGATTGAGTGGCTTCGACATTGCTCGGCAAGTTCTCCAGGTCGACGCTGGCGGCCGTGCGCAAATAGCTGGCTACGTCGACGATCACGGCTTTGCCGAAGGCGTTACTGCGGGTCGGCGTGCCGTAACCGCGCACGGGCACATCGGGTACACCGCCGGTATCAACCATCAGGCGGGTTCCGCCAGTACTGTTGGTGCGATGCAGTGCTGCGCCATGCGGCGTGAGCGTGCCACCGCCGCGAGCCGATACGCTGACTGTTGAGTAACCGCCTTCTTGCTTGCTTGCGGCCAGGTCAACGTCAGCCAAATTGCCGATATGATTCAAGTAGCCACTGGCGGACTTGTCGCTGGCGCTGATCTGGTAACTGTTGCGTTCATCCAGGCGATCGTTGTAGCGCGTGCCGAGGCTGTTCTTGCCTGACACTCGGTTGGCGTCCATCGACAGTGTGCCGGTGGGCCCAAACGGCAGGCTGATTGTCAACGAGACACCGTTGTTCTTGTAGTTGTAGTCTTGGGTGCGATGAAGGTTCAGGGATACGTTCAGGTTTTTGACGGTGCCTACATTGAAGTAGCGAGATGCCGACAGGTTCCAACGCTGGGTGGCCGAGCGCCCCCAGTAGGTTTGTTTGTTGTAGCTGGCGTACACCGTGGCCCCTAGGTCACGAAACTGCTTGTTCAGCGTCGCGGTATACAACGCCTTGCTATCACCGATCGGTCTCCAACTTTTCAGAAGGTCGCCGTTGGCGTCGCGCCCGGCGAGTTCGCCATTCATGCCGTAATGACGAGAGTCCAGGTATTCGCTCATGCTCAGGTAGTTCTTCTCGGAAAACCGATACCCAGCAAAGGTGACTTGGCTGTCGTACTCCTCGAAATGCTTGGAATATTGAAGGCGGTACGATTTGCCCGAGAGCGACTCACCCCATACTTGTGCACGAGATTGAGTGACATCCAGCGAGAGCGCACCGAAGGCCAACAAGTCGCGGCCAACCCCGGCAGACAGCGCGCCGTAGTTGTTATCCGTGATACCGCCGCCATACAGCGACCAGCCGTTACTGACACCCCACGAAAATTCACCCGTGCCAAAAAAGTCACCCTCGGCGCCGTAGTGCAGATTGGACGGACGCCCCGTCGCCACTTTGTAGCGAATATGCCCTGGTCGTGTGAGGTAAGGCACCCCAGCCGTATCGAACTGGAACGTCTGTACCGAGCCATCCTGCTCTTCCACCCGCACATCCAGGCGACCGGTCACGGCATCATTGAGGTCTTGAATGCGAAAAGGCCCCGCTGCGACCAACGTTTCATACAGCACGCGGCCTTGCTGGCTGATAATGACCTTGGCGTTGGTTTTGGCCACGCCCACCACCTCAGGGGCGTAACCACGCAAGTTGGGCGGCAACTGGCTTTCATCCGAATTGAGTGCGGCACCGGTGAAGCGGAAGCTGTCGAACAGATCCGAATACAGGTAGTTTTCACCCACAATCAATCGGGCCTGCAATTGCGGGATGGCGCGATAAGCGTAGTAACGGCTCCACTCCAGCCGCTGACGGCGCTCGGCCGAGTCCGCCCGGTCAGGGTCGACACGGCCTTGCCAATCAGCCCGCAAACGCCACGCACCGGCATTGGCCCCCACCGTTCCGTTACCACTGAAGTTGGTGCGGGCTCCGTCATCCTTCTGGTAGCCGGTTTGCGCCGTCATGTTGTAGTCAATCAGCAGGCCAGGCACTCCTTCGTCCCAGCGAGAAGGGGGGTCCCAATTAATGGCGCTGTATTCAAGATAAGCGTGGGGCAAATTAATATTGAGTGTGGAAGTTGCCAGGTCACCACTGACTTCCGCTCCGGTCAGCTCTTGAATATCCAGGCACTCACCCTGTTTCCACCAGTTGAGTTGTTCAATGCTTGAAGATTTCAACCCCAATTGCTCAACTATGCTTTGCGATAAGCAAGCCTGGCTCCCTTTAGGATCATCGTCGGGTGGGTAAAACGCGACGGACTGTTCTGCTATAGGTTGGTTGTTAATCTGTACGGTCATTGAATACGTGCCCGGCAGAATGAACCCGCTGCGTGAAAATTGGGACAAGTCAATGTTGGAGCGATCACTGAGATCAAGAACATCAGTATTGAATTCGATATCCCCAGCACCCAGTGCAGTCCCTGTCATGGATATCAAGCCGCCAAATACTAAACTTGGGCGTAATGTATTTTTTATCTTCGATGCATTCAGCATAAAAGCAACCCATTAATATTCAAAAGTATTCCAACCTGAATCGCACCGCGGCACTGTGCGCACCGGGTAATATCTGCAACCCATTGCCGACCAGGCGAAGCGTGTAGTTCAGTGTCATGTCACCTTCATTCAAGGGGTGTGGGGCCATGCGCTCGCCCGGGACACTTTCCTGGCCTGTGGAATCCCAAATATGAAACGCCACGCCTTGGGACAAACCTGTGGCAGCGAAGGAGCGACCGTCTCTGTCAGGGGGGCCATCAAACGTCACCCGCAGATGTTCCCAATCAGGCAGGGTGGCGCCTGGGCGATTCGGATCAGGGCGGGTCAATGAACAATTGACCAGGCGCAGTTGAAAGGGGTGTGGCGCGCCCAGCGTATTTCGCAACAGCCGGCCGATGGGCTCGGGAGGCATTTCGATTGTCTGATCGACGCTGGACAGCTCCAGCCCGCAGGCGGAATCAATGATCTCTCCGCCCAACGTCACAATCCCGTCGCCTTGACCTTGGGCAAGTACGTGACCGATGGACATCATCAGTGAACTGGTAATAGCGAGGTTTTTGAATGTTTTCACCGTTATCTCCCGCCAGTTCCCCCCGCCGCTGTGATGGCGGGGGGGAATACTCACTGATAAGCCAGGGTGAAATTGGTGACTGCGGTGAAATCACCGGGGACGACGTCGCCCGTGGCCGCACCCTGTACATAGGCACCGAATTCCAGGGTGTTTTCACCGGCGACAATGGCCTGCGGGCGCGTCGGCGTACCCAGCGCGATAGGCGCGCCACCATGGGTCATCATGATGCCGATGTTGCCCGCGCCCCCGACGGTGCCGATCGCACCAGGAACCACGGTCGATGGCGCCGCCGTGAAGGTGGTCGTTACCGTGTTGTCGGTAAGGCCTGTCAGGTCGCAGCCTTCAAGTTCGATGCGTACAGGCCGGGCGCTGGATTTGCCTCCGGCTTGCAGTTGATGCTTTGCGATGGCCCCCAAGTTAACTGATTGATCTACGGATTCAGGCTTGATAGAACAGGCGCCAGAGTGAACCGAGCCGTAAAACGTAACGGTTCCATCCGCCGCTTGAACGGCAGGCATCGATCCCATCAACAGCCCGAGAGACAACAGCGCAGTTTTCATTTCAGTTTTCATTTGCAAAAACCCATCTATAAGTGAAAGTCATCAGTCAATCCCGTCACAGTTGCGTGCAGGACTTTCCAGGCATACTGCAAGGGTCGATACCATTGCGATGCTGGTATTAATGCTTCGGCCCCGCCCTCGACTGGAACGTGGAAAGTTTTAAGTTTTCCAACTAGTTGTATTGCCTGTTCAGGGTTTTTCCGAAGCCAGGCAATTGTCCGGTCTGAACTTTAAAAAGTAAGTCGCCGGATTCTCTTAGTTGCGTAGCCTGGATGTATCGGAATGTGTAGGTGGAATATGGCTATTTGCCAAAACTAAAGTTTTGGCTGTAGGATATTAACTACGCGGCAATTGTTGATTTGGGTTTATACGGTGTGTTAGTCGTAAGAATGGGATTACAGTTATGTGAATGCAATGGTGGCTCCTGCATTCATCTCAACTAAAGTTCGATGTTAGGCAAATAAGGTTTGGCGGTGAGAAGCGTGCGCGCACAAAAAAGCCCCGATCAACGGGGCTTTCTAGGTGGCCTTTAGGCTTACTTGCCTTTAGGTCGTTTGCTCGACGCGTGGCCTGCTTCATCCACGAACACTTCGGCCACTGCAATCGCCTGGCTTTCGGTCGCGAAAGCCCCGGCAACGCTGTCGCCGTGGAAGTTGATCAGGTGCCAGCCGTCTGCTCGCTTCGTGATCAAGTAGCCGTTTACGCCTTTTGGTTCGGACATCTATCAATCTCGTGGTCTGGTTCAAGCGGGCCATGATAGCGCCAAATGCCATGGGAAAGCGTAAGTTGTTGCAGGTCAGTGCTGCGCACCCAAAAGCATGCTAAAACGGTTGCAGCCCTTTAGATACAGGGGTAAAGGATGATTTTGCCGTGGTGCAAGTGAAGCTCTTCGTAGGATTAGCGGAACTTACGCCGACATTTTTTCTCTATGATGACATCGCAACGCCAGCAGGACCCATTGTAAGGTGACTGCGGCCTGATTAGACTGCGCCGAATTCCGTACGCACAGCCCTTTAGTAAGGACTTATATGATCAAGAAATGCTTGTTCCCAGCAGCCGGTTACGGCACTCGCTTCTTGCCAGCGACCAAAGCCATGCCCAAAGAGATGCTGCCGGTGGTGAACAAGCCACTGATTCAGTATGGCGTCGAAGAGGCACTGGATGCCGGCCTGAATGAAATCTCCATCGTGACCGGCCGTGGTAAGCGCGCGCTGGAAGACCACTTCGACATCAGCTACGAGCTGGAAAACCAGATCAAGGGCACCGACAAGGAAAAATACCTGGTCGGCATCCGTCGCCTGTTGGACGAATGTTCGTTCTCGTACACCCGCCAGACCCAGATGAAAGGCCTGGGCCACGCGATCCTGACCGGCCGCCCGCTGATCGGTGACGAACCCTTCGCCGTGGTCCTGGCGGATGACCTGTGCGTCAACCTGGACGGTAAAGGCGTGCTGGAGCAGATGGTTGATCTGTATAAGAAATACCGTTGCACCATCGTTGCGGTCCAGGAAGTGGACCCTTCGGAAACCAACAAATACGGCGTGATCGCGGGCGACGAAATCGGCGATGGCCTGATCCGCGTGCGTGACATGGTTGAGAAGCCAGCACCGGAAGATGCCCCGTCGAACCTGGCGATCATTGGTCGCTACATCCTGACGCCGGACATCTTCAAGCTGATCGAAGAAACCGAGCCAGGCAAGGGTGGTGAAATCCAGATCACCGACGCCCTGTTGAAGCAAGCCAAAGACGGTTGCGTGATTGCCTACAAGTTCAAAGGCAAGCGTTTCGACTGCGGTGGCGCTGAAGGCTACATCGAAGCAACCAACTTCTGCTTCGAGCATTTCTACAAGACCGGCAAGGCCTACTGAGTTCAGTCAGCCCCGCCAAGTAAAAAGCCACCTACGGGTGGCTTTTTCGTTTTTCAGCCCCACGTAAGTCGGTATGCTGATGTTCTGCCGAGGAGAGTGAAATGGCCTACGATTTTGACCTGTATGTAATTGGCGCCGGTTCTGGCGGTGTTCGTGCTGCACGCTTTGCTGCGGGCTTTGGTGCCAAGGTGGCGGTAGCCGAAAGCCGCTATCTGGGCGGCACGTGCGTAAACGTCGGTTGCGTGCCGAAAAAACTGTTGGTGTACGGCGCACATTTCGCCGAAGACTTCGAACAGGCCAGCGGGTTTGGCTGGTCGCTGGGTGAAGCGAACTTTGATTGGGCGACCCTGATCGCCAACAAGGATCGCGAAATCAACCGCCTCAATGGTATCTACCGCAACCTGCTGGTCAACAGCGGCGTGACCCTGCATGAAGGCCATGCGCGCCTGGTCGACCCGCACCAGGTGGAAATCAATGGCGAGCGTTTCACCGCCAGGCACATTCTGATTGCCACTGGCGGCTGGCCACAGATCCCGGAGATTCCGGGGCGCGAGCACGCCATTGGCTCCAACGAAGCGTTCTTCCTGAAAGAGCTGCCAAAACGTGTGCTGGTGGTGGGGGGCGGCTATATCGCCGTCGAGTTCGCCGGCATTTTCCACGGGCTGGGTGCGCAGACTTCGCTGTTGTATCGCGGCGATCTGTTCCTGCGTGGCTTTGACGGCTCGGTGCGTACGCACCTGAAGGAAGAGTTGACCAAGCGCGGCCTGGATCTGCAGTTCAACGCAGACATCGAGCGCATCGACAAGCAAGCGGACGGCAGCCTCAAGGCCACCCTCAAGGACGGTCGTGTACTGGAAGCCGATTGCGTGTTCTACGCCACCGGCCGCCGCCCGATGCTGGATAACCTTGGGCTGGAAAACACCGGCGTCAAATTGGACAAGCGCGGCTTCGTGGAAGTGGATGACTTGTACCAGACCACCGAGTCGTCGATCCTGGCCATCGGGGATGTGATCGGTCGGGTACAGTTGACGCCGGTTGCCCTGGCTGAAGGCATGGCCGTAGCGCGTCGCCTGTTCAAGCCTGAGCAGTACCGCCCGGTGGATTACGCGATGATTCCGACGGCGGTGTTCAGTTTGCCGAACATCGGCACGGTGGGCTTGACCGAAGAAGAGGCGAAGAAGAACGGCCATAACGTGCAGGTCTTCGAAAGCCGCTTCCGGCCGATGAAGCTGACCCTGACCGACTGCCAGGAAAAAACCTTGATGAAGCTGGTGGTAGACGCTGACACCGACAAGGTGCTGGGTTGCCACATGGTCGGCCCCGACGCCGGCGAGATCGTGCAGGGCCTGGCGATCGCGCTCAAGGCGGGCGCGACCAAGCGGCATTTCGATGAAACCATCGGCGTGCACCCGACGGCGGCGGAAGAGTTCGTCACTATGCGCACGCCTGTGGCCGGCTGATCAGGCTGGCGGTGTCTGCTCTGGCGTCGTTGCAACGACGGCCGCCAGACGCAGCGCCTCGATACTGGCCTGGGCCTTGATCAGGTCCAGCTCCAGCGTTTTATTGGCCTGCTGGTGAGTTGCCAGCGCCTCTTGGCGCGACTGACTTTCCAGCACGGCAACGCGTAAGCGCTCCTGGAGCAGGGTGCGTTCGCTGTCGATCTGGCTGACCTGTTCGCTCAACTTGCGCTGCTGGGCCTGGTCTTTTCGGGTTTGCTCTTGCAGCGCAGCCAATTCTTTCGCGGTCACCCGGTGCTCGATCAGCAGGCGCTCGTTGTCGCGGTGCAACTGTGTGATTTCGTCCTGGCGCACCAGCGCGCTCTGCTGGGCCTGGCGCAGTTCTGCCTGGACCTGCTGCAACTGCCCCTCATGGCGGCGCTGCTCCTGCTCACGTTGATCCTTGATGGCGTTGCGGTAGTGCTCGAGCGCGTCCCGGGCGTGCAGGTGCTTTTCTTCCAATGAGCGAATCTGCTCGTCCTTGTCGTTGATCCGCAATTCATAGTCGCTGCAGGCCTGGCTCAAGCCGGCATTGCGGGTCTGTTCGGTTTGCAGGCTGGTGCTGGCGGTTTGCAGGGCGGCGCTTTCTTCAGCCAGGGCGGCAGCTTGAATATCAAATTGCTGCTTGAGCTGGCCGTGGGCTGCTTCCAGCGTTTCCAGCTGGGCGAGCAGGGCGGCTTTGTGTTGCTCGAATTGTGCGAGGGCCAGGTCGATAGGCTCCTGGGCCTTTTCTTTCAGGCGTTGGGCCAGCCGCGCCACCAGTTCGCCAAGCTCGTCGTCGATGGGCGCCTCGGTGATGGTCAGGCGGGTTTCGCTCTCGTCCAGTTCCTTCAGGTACCGATGAATTGTAGTTTTCGAGCCCGTGTTACCCATCTCGATGCGTACCGCGTCGATGCTTGGGTTCTCGCCGCGGGCCAGGATGGCCAGGCGTGCCGTTTGAACTACCGCTTTGTTTATGCCGCCGCGTGCCATGGAGTCTCCGTCGATTTGATGGTGTGGTACGTACTATGTAAATACGTACTATATCATTAATAAAAACCTATTAAAAATCATGATTTAACAGATGGGATATTGGCGTATTATCCCGTGTCAGGCGTGCTTTTTCGCACGCAGTGCCCAATGGCAGTACGAATAGGCCCTTCATGAGCGATCTGGATCGTTACCTAAGCGCGGCCACCCGCGACAACACTCGCCGCAGCTATCGCGCCGCCATCGAGCATTTCGAAGTGAGCTGGGGCGGGTTCCTGCCTGCCACCAGCGACAGCGTGGCGCGTTACCTGGTGGCGCATGCTGGGGTGTTGGCGGTCAATACTTTGAAGTTGCGGCTGTCAGCATTGGCGCAGTGGCACACCAGCCAGGGGTTTCCAGACCCGACCAAGGCCCCGATGGTGCGCAAGGTGCTCAAGGGGATTCGCGCGGTGCACCCGGCGCGGGAAAAACAGGCCGAGCCTTTGCAGCTCAGGCATCTGGAGCAGGTGGTTGCATCTTTAGAGGTTGAAGCGAAGGTGGCGAGTGATGCCCAGGACATGCCTGGCTTGCTTCGCGCCAAGCGCGACATGGCGCTGATTTTGCTGGGGTTCTGGCGCGGCTTTCGCAGCGACGAGCTCTGTCGCCTGGAAATCCAGCACGTTCAAGCAGTGCCCGGGGCTGGCATCAGCCTGTACCTGCCGCGCAGCAAGAGTGACCGCGACAATCTCGGCAAGACCTACCAAACACCCGCGCTGCTGAGGCTTTGCCCGGTGCAGGCCTACAGCGAGTGGCTCAGCGCCTCGGCACTGGTGCGCGGCCCGGTATTCCGTGGGATTGACCGCTGGGGCAACCTGGGGGAGGAGGGGTTGCATCCCAACAGTGTCATCCCGCTGTTACGCCAGGCGCTGGAGCGAGCGGGTATCCCCGCAGATCAATACACCAGTCACTCACTGCGTCGAGGCTTCGCCACCTGGGCCCACCGTAGCGGTTGGGACCTGAAGTCGCTGATGAGTTACGTCGGCTGGAACGACATGAAATCCGCCATGCGCTATGTTGAAGCGACGCCCTTTCTCGGCATGACATTGGCCACCCAGCCGCTGATTTGAGATTTCTTCTATTAATACAGTTACCTGATAGGGAAAACCAATCGTCAGCATCAGGTTTGCCAATGAGCCATCGGGCCAGAGAGTGGGTAGGATTCACTTCATCAACTTCTTAACCCCTGACGGAGAGTCAACGATGCCTATCATCAACAGCCAAGTAAAACCGTTCAAAGCGACTGCATACAAAAACGGCAACTTCGTAGATGTGTCCGACGCTGACCTGAAAGGCAAGTGGTCCGTTGTGTTCTTCTACCCAGCCGACTTCACCTTCGTTTGCCCAACCGAACTGGAAGACCTGGCTGACAACTACGCCGAATTCCAGAAACTGGGCGTCGAAATCTACAGCGTTTCCACCGACACCCACTTCGCTCACGCTGCCTGGCACAACACTTCGCCAGCCATCGGCAAAATCCAGTACACCATGATCGGCGACCCAACCCTGACCATCTCCCGTAACTTCGACGTGCTGATCGAAGAAGCTGGCCTGGCAGACCGCGGTACGTTCGTGATCAACCCAGAAGGTCAGATCAAGATCGTTGAGCTGAACGACGGTGGTGTTGGCCGTGACGCTTCCGAACTGCTGCGCAAAATCAAAGCGGCCCAGTACGTCGCTGCCCACCCAGGCGAAGTGTGCCCAGCCAAGTGGAAAGAAGGCGAGGCCACTCTGGCGCCGTCCCTGGACCTGGTCGGCAAGATCTAAGTCTGTGAAGTCGCAAGGGCGGTACGCCGCACTTAAGTAAGCTGCATCCGCCCCCAAAACGCCCGGGCGAGATTCGCTCGGGCGTTTTTTTGTCTGCAATAAACCGAATTAATAGGAAATCGCCCGTATGTTGGACGCCAATCTTAAAGCTCAGTTGAAGTCATACCTGGAACGGGTCACCCAGCCGATCGAGATCGTCGCCTCCCTTGATGACGGCGCGAAATCCCAGGAAATGCTTGCCCTTTTGCAGGATGTTGTCAGCCTCACCACGCTGATCACCCTGAAAACCGATGGCAATGATGCGCGCAAGCCGTCGTTCTCCATCAACCGCCCGGGTGCCGAGATCAGCCTGCGTTTCGCCGGCATCCCGATGGGCCATGAATTCACTTCGTTGGTGCTGGCCCTGCTGCAAGTCGGTGGCCACCCGTCGAAGGCCAGTGTCGAAGTGATTGAACAGATCCGTGCCCTCAAGGGTGAGTTCAACTTCGAGACTTACTTCTCGCTGTCCTGCCAGAACTGCCCGGACGTGGTCCAGGCGCTGAACCTGATGGCCGTGCTCAACCCGAACATCCGCCACGTCGCCATCGACGGTGCGCTGTTCCAGGCTGAAGTCGACGAACGCCAGATCATGGCGGTACCGAGCGTGTACCTCAATGGCGTGAACTTCGGCCAGGGCCGCATGGGCCTGGAAGAAATCCTCGCCAAACTGGACACCAGCGGTATCGAAAAAGCTGCCGAGAAAATCAGCGCCAAAGACGCCTTTGATGTACTCGTCGTCGGCGGTGGCCCAGCCGGTTCTTCCGCAGCCATCTACGCTGCCCGTAAGGGCATCCGTACCGGTGTCGCCGCTGAGCGCTTTGGCGGTCAGGTGCTGGACACCATGTCCATCGAGAACTTCATCTCGGTACAGGAAACCGAAGGCCCTAAATTGGCCAGCGCCCTGGAAGCCCACGTGCGTCAGTACGACGTGGACATCATGAATCTGCAGCGTGCCAGCGCCTTGGTGCCGGCGAAAAATGCAGGTGACTTGCACGAAATCCGTTTTGAAAGCGGTGCGACCCTCAAGTCCAAGACCGTAATCCTGGCCACCGGTGCCCGCTGGCGTGAAATGGGTGTGCCGGGCGAGCAAGAATACAAAGCCAAAGGCGTGTGCTTCTGCCCGCACTGCGATGGCCCATTGTTCAAAGGTAAGCGCGTAGCGGTGATCGGCGGCGGTAACTCCGGCGTTGAAGCCGCCATCGACCTGGCCGGTATCGTCAGCCACGTGACCTTGCTGGAATTCGACAGCAAGCTGCGCGCCGACGCTGTATTGCAGCGCAAGCTGTACAGCCTGCCGAACGTGGACGTGATCACCAGCGCCCTGACCAGTGAAGTCAAAGGTGACGGTCAAAAAGTCACGGGCCTGGCGTACAAGGATCGCGACAGCGGTGAGTTCAAGACCATCGACCTGGAAGGGATCTTTGTGCAGATCGGCCTGTTGCCCAACACCGACTGGCTCAAAGGCACCGTGGAACTGACGCCACGTGGCGAGATCATCGTGGATGCACGTGGCGAGACGTCACTGCCCGGCGTGTTTGCTGCCGGTGACGTGACGACGGTACCGTACAAGCAGATCGTGATTGCAGTAGGCGAGGGCGCAAAGGCTTCCCTCAGTGCTTTTGATCACCTGATCCGCACGTCTGCCCCGGCCTGATTCGGCCACAAACAAAAAAGCCCCGTGAGCAATCACGGGGCTTTTTGCTGTCCGTAGGAGCCGGCAAGCCGGTTCCTACAGATTACAGCGGCGCAGGCTGAATGATCTCAACCCAGTACGCATCCGGGTCCTTGATGAACGCCAGGCTTTTCATGCGGCCATCGCTCAGACGCTTCTGGAAGTCGCAACCCAGGGCTTCGAAACGCTCGCACGCTGCGACGATATCCGGCACAGAAATGCAGATATGGCCAAAGCCGCGTGGATCGGTATTGCCGTTGTGGTAGGCGAAATCGGCGTCGTTTTCGGTGCCGTGGTTGTGGGTCAGTTCCAGGATGCCTGGGATCGACTTCATCCACTGGGTGCGCTCGGCGGCGTCGGCCGGGATCTGGGATTTGTCCACCAGGGCCAGGAAGTACAGGCTGAATTCGGCTTCCGGGAAGTCGCGCTTTTCCACCAGGGAGAAGCCCAGGACGCGGGTATAGAAGTCCAGGGATTTGGTGATGTCCTTGACCCGCAACATGGTGTGGTTGAACACGAAGTTCGCTGTGGCGGTGTCAGGTTGGGCAGTGACGCCCGGGAAAGTGTTCAGTTCGTGCAGGCTCATGGGCCCTCCAGAAAAAAATGGGGCAAACGCGGCTCCAGTGACAGGAGCGTTCCCTTGGCTTGCGGCTGGCATCCGTGCAGCGTGGTCATGATACGCAACGCTCGCCTATGGCGCCAAATGAAAAAGGTCACGCGGCGCTTGCGGCCTGTTGCGCTCGGGGCTCAAACTTTGAGGCTTGAACCTCTGGTGTTTTTGGCAATGATTGAGTTCCGTAAATCTCTGTTAAGTTCCTTGTGCCTGCTGTTGGGCAGTCCGTTTGTACTGGCGGCCGACCCGGAAATCCATTGGCCCAGTGGCTGGCAAGTGGAGGAAGTGGTGCCGGATGATCAAGCACCCACCACGCTCGCAACCGTGTCGCGTCAACGTGCAATCAAGAACGATGAAAACGGCACCACGTTGATGGTCATGGAGTTGACGGGAACACCCATTGAGGCTGGCCATAAAGTTAATCTTCAAGGTGTGCTGCTGGAAATGCGCAAATCCATCCAGAAGGACTTTGCCCAAGGCGGTTATCAAAGCGTGTGCAGCAAGATGCACCCTTCAACATTGAGCCATCTTGATGCGCTCGAAACCACTTGTGTGATTACCGAGAACGGTCGGCATGTGCTGTCGCAAACACTAGTGGGCGCCGTGGATGCCGATAAAGCGTATGTGTTTTCGTACGCCGGCCAGGCACAAGCCTATGAGGCGAGCAAAGATGAAGTCAGTGCGGTGCGCGAAAGCCTGAAACTTTAAGCCGGCGCGCGTCGGTTGTGAAAGAGATGAACCGTTAGTTAAGTTCGATTCCGAACATGAGCAGACTCCGTAACGAAAAAATAAAAAGCCCCGCATCGGCGGGGCTCTTTATTAGTGCGTTTCGATCAGCCGCGAAGCCAGGAATCTACAGTGGCGGCGCCATACTGTTCTTTCCAGGCTTTCAGGCCGCGGTGGTTGCCGCCTTTGGTCTCGATCAGCTCGCCAGTGTGCGGGTTGTGGTAAACCTTGACCACGCGGGCGCGACGCTGTTTAGGCGCTGCGGCAACGGCAGAAGCCTTGCCCGGGTTAGGGTCAAGAATGGAAATGATGTCACGCAAGCCTTTGCCGTAGGTCTTCATCAGCGCTTGAAGCTTTTCTTCGAATTCGATTTCTTTCTTCAGGCCGGCGTCGTTCTTCAGGGATTCCAGCTGGGCAAGCTGCTCTTGAAGGGCTTTTTCTGCTGCGCGAAATTCGGCGAGTCTGGACAAAATCTGTACTCCAATAGTGTATTTGGCTGATATCAACTGCAGACAACGCTATAAGCCAAGAGCGTTAAAGTGACTCAAAGAAAGAAACCTTTCTGCGAGTTCTGCACAGGCACGAAAAATTGTAGTAGTTAATTCACCACGAGTAAATCATGACTTTTGTCGAAATAACACGCTTTCATCAAAGGTGGTAGATGGCTATTCAATGGCTGCTCAGTGATTTAATGAACTCATCACACGGAAGAGGCCGTCCAAACAGATAACCCTGCAGGAAATCCACACCGTGTGCCGCCAAATATTCGCATTGCTCGGTTGTTTCCACGCCTTCGGCAACGATCCCCAGGTCGAGTTTGCCGGACAATTCAATGATGCTGTCCAGAATATGCCGCGAGAGCGCATCCGCGCCGATCATCGCGACAAAGCTTTGATCGATCTTCAAGTAGTCCACATTGAAGTTGCGCAAGTAACCCAGGCTCGAGTGACCGGTACCGAAGTCATCGATAGCGATCATCACGCCCAGTTCATGCAGGGCATCGAATAGCTGGCTTGCGATGTCGGTAGGCTCGATCAACTCGCGCTCGGTCAACTCCAGCACCAACGTGACCTGGCCTGGCGTAAACGCCGCAAGAAACTCGCGGCAGTCATCGACCAGCGCGAGGTCCTGGCAGTGCCGCGCGGTGATGTTCACACCCACGTGAAAACCGGGCGAGAAACGCTCGGCATGGGGAGCCAACTGAGCAGCGGTCTGACGCAGGAGCGAGCGCGTCATAGGCACGATCAGGCCGGAATGCTCGGCCAACGGAATGAACAGGTCGGGTCGCACCAGGCCTTCCTTCGGGTGCTGCCAGCGCATCAACACTTCGCAACCGGCCCATTGGCGGGTGTCGCCACGTACCACCGGCTGGAAGTAAGGGATGAACTCGTTGGCACCCAAAGCCCGCTGCAACTCGTGGGTCGGTGCCGATGAGCGTTTTTGCAACCAGTGCGCAAGCACGCCAGCCAATACACCAAAAAACGCCAGCAGGCTGAACAGCGCGGGGTAGCGGGCTTCCATATAACGCCACACCTCGCCGGCCGGCATACCGGCGTCGACGCTGTAGTGATAACGCGATGACACACGATGATGATGGGCCACGGGAAACTGCGGTACCTGGCTATCATGCACCTTGCCCTCGGCGTCCAGCCAATTGGGGCCCACTTGCAGGATCAGGTGTGCGTAGCGGCTGATCAGGCGCAGGGCGTTGGTCAGGTGGTAACCGTCGATCGACGCAAATGCGGCTTTATCGCCGTCCACCAGCCGATACACCAGCAGCGCGGTATCGGGCGTGACGGGGTTGCCATTCATCAACCACAGCGTGCCTTCAACGTAATCGTCCGGATTGACCGCCGACTCGTAGTTGCCGCCAAACAGCGAGGTGCAATAGATGTTTTTCTTCCACGACAGGGTCGTGGCTCGCACGAAGGGGCGGCGGGTCACCTGTTCGCGCAGCGCCAATTGCGCACCGCTGTCACACGGCTGGCCGGCCAATGGCAACAAGGCCTGGGCGGCGAGATAGGTATTGTCCAGCATCAGGTCGAATTGGCGTACAGCCTCCCGCGCGGTCTGGGCGGTGCTCAATTGCAAGGTGCGCTCGGCTTGCCAGTGCAGGATCACCACGCCCAAGGCAATGGGTAACAGGCCGCTGAGCAGGGTGATCAAGTAGCGCGTGGCGCGTTTTCGCGGGCCTGTGACGGTGAGGGGCATGGACGATGCGGCCTGTGGCTGGGATAGGACGATGATAGATGGCCCGGGCTGATTAAGCTCGCCTTAGCTAAATCACCGACGAATAGTCCAGGCTTTGTGCCGCCCGGATAAATGCCAGCGCAGCGGGCGAGGATTGCCGTCGGTCCAGCACCGCCAGCCCGATACTGCGCGCAACGGCCGGCACCAGCGGGCGCTGCACGTAACGCGGGTCTGGAGTGAGTGGCAGCGACGCTTGCGCCACCACTGTCACCGCTTCGCCACGGCTGACCACGTCCAGCGTGCTCAGCAACTGCGCGCAGCGGTAGCGCACATTCGGCGTGAGGCGGGCCGTGTTGAACAGGCGCGACACCAATTCCGAGGAGCCGGCCTCGGTCAAAATGAACGGATCGGCGCACAAATCCTTCAAGGCCAGGGCAGGGCGCTTGGCCAAGGTGTGGTTGGCCGGTAGCAGGGCGACCATTTCGTCGGTAAACAAGGGGAAGGTGTCGTAGCGCTCTTGCTCCAGCACCACAAAGCCGATGTCGATTCGCCGCTCATCCAGCCACTGCACAACTTGCCGGTCAGGGCCTTCATCGATGTGCACTTCGATACCCGGATAATCCTGATGAAACCGCGCCAGGATGCGCGGCAATAAACGAATGGACGATGTCGGGCCGAATGAGCCGATGCGCAGCGTGCCGCGCTTGAGGCCCCGCGCATCGGCGGCTTCCTGCTGCAAGGTGCCCGCCAGACCCAGCATGGCCCGCGCGCGCAGCAGCAATTGCGCGCCGATATCCGTGAGTTCGACCTGGGATTGGTGACGCCGGAACAGGTCCACACCCAGCTCCTGCTCCAACCCCTTGATGGCATGGGACACCGCCGACTGGCTGATACCCAGGCGATGGGCTGCGCTGGTGAAACCTTGCAGCTCGGCTACTAAGGAGAAGATTTCAAGCTGGGTCAGGGTCATGAGCAAAGACTCATTTTACGATGATCTGTGATTACAAGAAGAATACGCCAATCCCTTCGTAAACGAGCATTACGTTCATGATTGATTCTTCCGACCACGTTACCTATCTAAAGCTAGCCGCCGTCACCATGGTCTGGGGCGGCACCTTTGTGGCGGGGCGTTTCCTGGCGGGTGCGATTGACCCGCTGCTGGCCTCCAGCCTGCGTTTCCTCCTGGCCAGCGTGGCACTGCTGCTGTTCATGGCTTGCACGCGCATTCCTCTGATACGCCCCAGCGCCGGGCAACTTCTGCGCTTGGCACTGCTCGGCTTCTTCGGCATCTTTTTCTACAACCTGTGTTTTTTCTATGGCCTGCAGTACATCAACGCGTCCCGGGCATCGTTGATCGTGGCGCTGAACCCCGCCGTGATTGGCCTGGCGACCTGGCTCCTGTTCAAGGAGCGGCTGGGCGCAAATAAAGTGGCGGGTATCGCACTGTGCCTGGGCGGCGCCGCAACGGTCATCGTCAGTCGAAACCCGCAGCTGCTGCAGGGCGCAGCCCAGGCCTGGCGCGGGGATCTGCTGATTTTCGGCTGTGTGGTGGGGTGGGGCGTCTACTCGTTGTGTTCCCGGGAGCTCAACAAGGCTTTGGGCCCGTTGCAAGCCGTCACCTGGTCAGTGTTGCTGGGAACCCTGATGCTGACGCTCGCCAGCCTGATCATGGGCCGGTTCACGTTTGCGGCGTTCAATGCGATCCATGCGCCCCAACTGCTGAGCCTGCTTTATTTGGGCGTACTGGGATCCGCCGTGGCCTATATCGGCTACTACGACGGCATCCGGCGTATCGGCGCAACGCGCTCCGGCGTGTTTATTGCGCTCAACCCGCTGACGGCCGTGATCTGTGGTGCGTTGTTGTTGGACGAACACCTCACCCAGGCGATGCTGGTGGGTGGTGCGGTGATCCTGCTGGGCATCTACCTGTGCAATAAACCCCTTGCACGGGCCAGGGCAATGGGGATTTGATAAGAGTACGGACAAACACTGTTACGCTGTGTAGAATCGATTTACGCATACAAGAATATGGACTTGCGCTCACGCAAGCCTAGGCCGTCAGAGACTGATGACACCATGAAGCTACTCGGCTCCCCCCTCATCTTCGGTGACTTCCTCGCCCGCAGCGTGCGAGGCCTTTCCTGTGCGCCACCCTGCAACCTCATCCTTGCTCGCAAATAACACTGTTTATTACAAGAATGATGAGGTGCCACCATGGCAGACCAATACGAAAACCCAATGGGCCTGATGGGCTTTGAATTCATCGAGTTCGCCTCGCCAACGCCAGGTACCCTGGAGCCGATCTTCGAGATCATGGGCTTCACCAAAGTTGCGACCCACCGCTCCAAGAACGTGCACCTGTACCGCCAGGGCGAAATCAACCTGATCCTCAACAACGAACCCGACAGCCTCGCCTCCTACTTCGCGGCTGAACATGGCCCGTCAGTGTGTGGTATGGCGTTCCGCGTCAAGGATTCGCAAAAGGCCTACAACCGCGCGCTTGAACTGGGTGCCCAGCCCATTCATATCGAAACCGGCCCGATGGAACTCAACCTGCCGGCGATCAAAGGCATCGGCGGTGCACCGCTGTACCTGATCGACCGGTTTGGTGAAGGCAGCTCAATCTACGACATCGACTTCGTCTACCTCGAAGGCGTAGAGCGCAACCCGGTCGGCGCAGGTCTTAAAGTCATCGACCACCTGACCCACAACGTCTATCGCGGTCGCATGGTCTACTGGGCCAACTTCTACGAAAAACTGTTCAACTTCCGTGAAGCGCGCTACTTCGACATCAAGGGCGAATATACCGGCCTGACCTCCAAGGCCATGAGCGCTCCGGACGGCATGATCCGCATCCCGCTGAACGAAGAGTCGTCCAAGGGCGCCGGCCAGATCGAAGAGTTCTTGATGCAGTTCAATGGCGAGGGCATCCAGCACGTGGCATTCCTCACCGAAGACCTGGTCAAGACCTGGGACGCGCTGAAGAAGATCGGCATGCGCTTCATGACCGCGCCGCCGGACACCTACTACGAAATGCTCGAAGGCCGCCTGCCAAACCACGGCGAGCCGGTCGAGCAGCTGCAAGCCCGTGGCATCCTGTTGGACGGCTCGTCTATCGAAGGCGACAAGCGCTTGCTGCTGCAGATCTTCTCGGAAACCCTGATGGGCCCGGTGTTCTTCGAATTCATCCAGCGTAAAGGCGACGATGGCTTCGGTGAGGGCAACTTCAAGGCGTTGTTCGAGTCCATCGAGCGTGATCAGGTGCGTCGTGGTGTGTTGACCACGGACTGATTGTTCCGCCCTATGAAAAAGCCCGGTAGAGAATGACCTTTACCGGGCTTTTTGTTTTTAGATACCCAACCTTGGCGATCAAGCCTTGCGCTGTCGCACCAGGTGTTTGAACCCTTCGTACACCAGCACCATCACCGCCAGCCAGATCGGAATATAGGTGAACCATTCGCCGCCTTTGATCCCTTCACCCAGGATCAGCGCGACACCCAGCAACAGGACCGGCTCAACGTAGCTCAACAGGCCGAAAAGGCTGAATGCCAGCAGCCGGCTGGCAATGATATAGCTCACCAGGGCCGAAGCACTGATCAGCCCTAGCATGGGGATCAACGCGTAGAGTTTCGGGTGGGCATCCATCACCGCAAAGCCCTGTTCGCCACTCTGCACGAACCACCAGGCCACCGGCAGCATCAGTGCCATGTCCAGCCAGAGGCCACCCAAGTGGTCGGTCTTGAGGTGTTTGCGCACGATGAAGTAAACCGGGTAACCGATGATCACCACCAGCGTCGCCCAGGAAAAACCACCGGCCTGGTACAGCTCATTGAGCACGCCGAGGGCCGCAAGGACCACGGCGATCTGCTGCAGGTACGAAAGCCTTTCACCCCACACCAGGCGGCCCGTGAGCACCATGGTTAACGGCAGCAGGAAGTATCCCACCGACACATCGAGGCTACGCCCGTTCAGGGGCGCCCACATGAACAGCCACAACTGCACGCCCAACAACGCCGAAGACACCAGCACGCCACCTATCAACACAGGTCGCTGGGCCAGCATCCGCAGCAACTCCCACACCCGCCGCCATTCGCCACTGACGATCATGAACACCGTCATGCACGGCACGGTCAGCAGCATGCGCCAGCCGAAGATTTCCAGGCCACTCAAGGGCGTGAGCAATGATGTGAAGTAATACATCACGGCAAACAACACCGAGGCCAAGACCGATAACACAACACCTTTAGACACACTGTCCTCGCGAAAAACAATTGATTCAGAAGAACGTGGATTATGGTGCTTTTGGCGGGACAGCGGTGCGCTGTTTTGGGGCAGTTTCCAAAATCTTCCCCGCCCGTACTGATCTGTAGTGAGCGGGCTTGCCCCGCGCGGCGGTGCGTCAGTCGCCCCATGCTTACCTGACACACCACCCGCGGTATACCGGACGCCCTATACTCGCCTGACACACCGCCGCGCGGGACGAGCCCGCTCACTACAACGAGGTTTCAGCGTGGCAGACGGCCGCTGACGAAATGGCTGACGTCGTTGAACCCAGGCGTAGACGAATGCCCCGGCGTGACCAGCGAATCGATAAACGCCTCATCCTCCGCCGTGATCTTCACGTCCAACGCGCCGGTGTAGGCGTCCCACTGCGCCTCGGTACGCGGCCCTACAATCGCCGAGCTCACCGACTGATTGTTCAGCACCCACGCAATGGCAAACTCCACAATCCCCACGCCACGGCCCTGGGTGTATTGCTGGATCTGCTGGGCGATGCGCAATGACTCCACGCGCCATTCGGTTTCCAGGATGCGTTTGTCCTGGCGCGCCGCGCGGCTGCCGGCTTCAGGTGTGACATCCGGCGCGTATTTGCCGCTGAGCACGCCACGGGCCAATGGGCTGTAAGGCACCACGCCCAGGCCGTACGCGGCAGCAGCGGTGATCTGTTCGACCTCGGCCTGGCGGTTGACAATGTTGTACAGCGGTTGGCTGATGATCGGCCGATCCACCCCCAGGCGCTCGGCCACCCGCACCACCTCGGCAATACGCCAGCCACGGTAGTTGGACAGGCCCCAATAGCGGATCTTGCCCTGGCGAATCAGGTCGCCAATCGCCGACACCGTGACTTCCAGCGGCGTGTTGTGGTCTTCGCGGTGCAGGTAATAGATGTCCAGGTAATCGGTGTCCAGGCGCGTGAGGCTGGCTTCCAGCGCATTGAAAATGCGCTTGCGGCTCAGGCCGCTGCGGTTAGGCAGACCGTCGGTGGGGCCGATGGCGACTTTGGACGCCAGCACCCAATCCTCACGGTGACGGGCGATGGCCTCGCCGACGATTTCTTCGGAACGTCCACCGGTGTAGACGTCCGCCGTGTCGATAAAATTGATGCCCTGGTCCCAGGCCTTGTCGATGATGCGCAGCGAGTCTTCAGTGTTGGTCTGTTCGCCAAACATCATGGTGCCCAGGGTCAGCGCGCTGACCTTCAGCCCGGACTGGCCCAATGTGCGGTAAATCATGGAAAGCTCCTCGTGGCAGGGAAACGTGCCCCATGCAATACCAGACTCGAGGGCTCTGGAACAAGCCCCGAGGCGCTTTCTTCATTCACTCAGCAAGGCATGGCAGCGCACCTGCAAGAACTGATGCAACACCTTGACCCGTTCCGACACTTGCAGGCGATGAGGGCACATCAGGTTGAACGGCGTGGGTTCGCCTTGCCACTGCGGCAGCAACGGCACCAGGCGCCCGGCCTTGATATCGCGGGCCACATCCAGGTTGGCCTTGTAGGCAATCCCGTGGCCGGCCAGCGCCCAGCGCCGCACGATTTCACCGTCGTCGCTGAGGTAGTCGCCACTCACCTCGACCTCGTGCAACTGTGTGCCCTGGCGAAAATACCAGGTGTTGTTGGCCTGGCCCCGGCGCATGTAACGCAGGGTGCTGTGGTGCGCCAGGTCGGCTGGCGTAAGCGGCGTGCCATGCCGCGCAAGGTAGTCAGGGCTGGCGCAAGGGATGCGATGGTGGCCGGGCACCACCGGCAGCGCCACCAGGCTGGAGTCACGCGGCACGCCAAACCGCAGGGCGATGTCCACGGTGTCGCGGAACAGGTCGGCATTGCTGTCGTTGAGCAGCAATTGCAGGCGAATGTTCGGGTGCTCCCGCTTGAATTCATCTAGCCAGCCCAGCAAAACGTTACGCCCGAAATCCGAGGGCGCCGCCAGTTGCAACAAACCGCTGAGGCTCTGGCCCTGTTGCTTGATCGCCTGTTCTCCCTCGGCCAGCGCTTCAAGCGCTACCCGGGCGCTGTCGAGGTAGCGCCGGCCTTCTTCGGTCAGGCGCATGCTGCGTGTGGAGCGGGCGAGCAAGCGAATACCCAGTCGGGTTTCCAGGCGCTTGAGGGCAATACTTGCGGCCGCAGGCGTCAGGTTGAGGCTGCGCGCCGCGGCCGACAGGCTGCCCGTGTCCGCCGTGCGCACAAAGACTTCAAGGTCCAGGGTTGAGCTCATTTGTAAAAATCCTTTAAAGATCTTGTCGTTTTACCGGGATTTTTCGCCGATTGCCAAGCGGGGAAGATGAACGCTCATTTTCTCGATCAGGACATTTCTCCATGACAGCTTCCCTCAACGGCAAAACCGTCATCGTCATCGGTGGCAGCAGCGGCATTGGTGCAGCCGTGGCCAAGGCCGCATCAGCGCGGGGTGCGCAGGTGGTATTGGCCGGGCGGCGGTTGACCTCCGGTGTCGACAACGGGGTGCGCAGTGAGCCGGTCGACGTCACTGACAGCGCCTCATTGCAACGCCTGTTCGAGGCGGTGGGGCGCTTTGATCACCTGGTCTACACCTCCGGCCCTTCGGTGCGTGCCAAACCCTTGAGCGAAACCGACCTGGACGAAGCCCAGGAGAATTTCAATGTGAAACTCTGGGGTTCGCTGCGAGCGATTCAGTTGGCCCTGCCATTTCTCGATGCCCATGGCAGCATCAGCCTGACCTCCGGCCAATTGGGGCGTAAGTTTGCGCCCGGCCAGTTCATCAAGACCGGCATCAACGCGGCCACCGAAGCGCTAGGCAAACAACTGGCCAAGGAGCTGGCGCCACGTCGCGTCAACGTGATCAGCCCAGGCGTGATTGATACACCGGCGTATGCGGGGTTGGCGGAAGATCAGCGTCAGGCGATGTACGCCAAGGCGGGCGGGGCGTTGCCGGTCGGGCGGGTGGGGCAGGCGGAGGAAGTGGCAGCAGGGTACGTGCTGGCCATGGAGAATGGCTTCATGACCGGTGCCGTGATCGATGTCGACGGCGGCGGCCTGCTGTAAACACCACCCAAGGGTGGATGGCTGTAAACACCACACCTTGTAGGAGCCCGGCTTGCCGGCGATGGCGATCTCACTGCCGCCATCGCCGGCAAGCCGGGCTCCTACATGGGGGGGCGTCAGGCCTTCAGGGTGCGTGTCATGCGCAGCGCCAATACGCTGCCGGCCACGATCACCGCCGCCAGCAGGTACAACGCCACATCCGTGGACCCGGTCGCGTCCTTCACGAACCCCACGATATAGGGGCTGAGGAAACCAGCCATCTGGCCCATGGAGTTGATCAACGCCAAGCCACCGGCCGCTGCGCCGGCACTGAGCATCGCGGTCGGCACCGGCCAGAACATCGGCAGCCCGGTGAGGGCGCCCATGGTGGCGATGGTCAAGCCCAGGATCGCAATCGCCGGGGTGGTAGCGAAATTCACCGCGATCACCAGGCCAATCGCGCCCATCAGCATCGGCACCACCAGGTGCCAACGACGCTCCTTGCGCAAGTCTGCCGAACGGCCCACCAGCAGCATGAACACTGCGGCCAACAGATAAGGAATCGCGCTGAGCCAGCCAATCACCAGGTTATCGCTGAACCCCAGGTTCTTGATGATCGACGGCAGCCAGAAGTTGATCGCGTACACGCCGCTCTGGATGCAGAAGTAGATCAAGCCAAATGCCCAGATCGCCGGGTTCTTGAACACTTCGGCGAGGGAATCGGTGGTGGTTTTCGGCTTGTTGGCCAGGTCAGTCGCCTGGTCGGCTTCCAGCACCGCGCGTTCATGGGGCGTGAGCCACTTGGCGTTGGCGAAGCTGTCGCTGAGCAGGAAGTAGGCGAGGGCGCCCAGGGCCACGGTCGGGATGCCTTGCAGCAGGAACATCCATTGCCAGCCCGCCAAGCCACCTTGGCCTGCAGCGAAATGGTTGAGGATCCAGCCAGAGAACGGGCTGCCGAGCAGGCCCGACACCGGGATCGCCGACATGAACAGCGCCATGATCCGCCCACGGCGGAAGGTCGGGAACCACTGCGAGAGGTACAGCACCACGCCCGGGAAGAAGCCGGCTTCGGCGGCACCGGTAAACAGGCGCAAGGTGTAGAAGTGCGTCGGCGTGGTGACGAACAAGAGGCAGGTGGACAGCGTGCCCCACACGATCATCATCAGCGCGATCCAGCGCCGTGGGCCGAACTTGGTCAGCGCCAGGTTGCTCGGCACGCCGCACAGCACGTAGCCGATGAAGAAGATCCCGGCACCCAGGCCGTACACGGTTTCGCTGAACTTCAACGCATCGAGCATCTGCAGCTTGGCAAATCCAACGTTCACCCGGTCGAGGTAGTTGAACAGGTAGCAGATAAAGATGAAGGGGATCAGGCGCAGGGTAATGCGCTTGTAGATGGCGTTTTTATCGTCATCGGTGGCCAGTGTGGCAGCGGCGCTCTGTGACATGGCAGTCTCTCTTTATTATGATTTTTCGCGATGCGAGGGTAACGTTGATCGCCCGATGAGTCTCGGCCACCTTGCACGGTGCTGTCTTTGTGCTCGCGCACAGTGAAGCATCTTTTGCGCTGTGCCTATGAACAACCCGCTTTCAAGGAATTTAGCCCCATGTTCGAGCTGGATCATGACCTGGCGCAGGATATTGTCGATCGCACCATGGCCATCCTGCCCTACAACGTCAACGTCATGGACAGTCAGGGGCTGATTCTCGGCAGCGGTGAGCCCGAACGCATCAACACCCGCCACGAAGGCGCGCAACTGGTGCTGGCCAACGGCCGCGTGGTGGAAATAGACGGTCAGACCGCCAAGCACCTCAAGGGCGTGCAACCGGGCATCAACCTGCCGCTGCTGCATGACGGACGCCTGATCGGCGTGCTTGGCATCACCGGTGAGCCCGAACTGCTGCGCACCTACGCCGAGCTGGTGCGCATGACCGCCGAAATGCTGGTGAGCCATCGTCATCAACAGGCCGAGCAACAGTGGCGGCGCCAGCGTTGCGATGACCTGCTGGCGTTGCTGCTGGCCGAAACCGGCGACTCGCCGCGCCTGGTGGATGAAGCGCAGCAACTGGGCCTCAAGCCACAATTGGCGCGCACACCGTACTTGTTTGAGCTGGGCGCGGGCCAGTCGGCGGAAGCCCTGAGCACCTGGCTGACCTCACGGTATCCGGACAGCTGGTGCGTCAGCTCTGCGCAATTTTCCCTGCTGTGGTGCCGGCCGGCGGCGGTGCAGGTGGACAACCCACGGCTACTGGAAAAGCTCCAAGGGCTGGGCTGGAATATCCTCCGCGTGGCGGTGGGTGGCCAGGCCGACGGGCTGGCAGGTTTGCGTCGTTGCTATCGCCGCGTCGGTGACTTGCTGGCCTATGGTCGTGATGTGTTGCCGCATTCACGCCTGCTGACGCTCAACCGTTTTCGCTTGCCGGTGATGCTATGGCGCCATCGCAACGACGATGCCCTGGACGAGTTGCTCAACCCACTGCGCAAGGTGCTGGCCAAGGACAGCAACGGCCAACTGCTCGCCACGTTACGCAGTTGGTGCGAGCACGACGGCCAGAGCCAGGCTTGCGCTGACGCCCTGGGCATCCATCGCAACAGCCTGCGTTACCGCATGGAGCGCATTGCCGAACTCAGTGGCGTAGACCCGCTGACCCTGGACGGCATGCTCGCCCTGTACCTCGGCGTGCAACTGCTGCCCCAGGCTTTGTAGAAATGAACAACAAAGCTGACCGGCACTTGTGCATCGGACCGGCGTCATTCCCCCAGGCAACTGGCAGCATGGGCGCTATAAAAACCGGAGAAAGCCCATGAAAATCATCATCGCCCCCGACTCGTTCAAGGACAGCCTGAGTGCCGAAGGCGTCGCCCAGGCCATTGCCCAAGGGTTGACCGAGGTCTGGCCGGACGCTGAACTGGTCCAATGCCCAATGGCGGACGGTGGTGAAGGCACGGTTGAATCGGTACTCGCCGCATGTAACGGCGAACTGCGTAGCCAACGCGTCACCGGCCCCTTGGGCGGTTCAGTTGAAGCCCGCTGGGGCTGGTTGGCCGACAGCCACACCGCAATCATCGAGATGGCCGAAGCCAGCGGCTTGCAATTGGTCCCGCCGGGGCAGCGCGATGCCTGTTCCAGCAGCACCTACGGCACCGGCGAACTGATCCGCGCGGCCCTCGACCTTGGCGCCGAGCGCATCATCCTGGCGATTGGCGGCAGTGCGACCAACGATGGTGGAGCGGGGGCCCTGCAAGCGCTTGGCGTGCAACTGTTCGATGCACAGGATCAGCCGTTGCCCCCGGGTGGGCTGGCCTTGGCTCACCTGGCGCGGATCAGCCTTGAAGATCTCGACCCACGCCTGGCCCAGGTCCGTTTTGAAATCGCTGCCGACGTGAACAACCCCCTGTGCGGCCCCCATGGCGCTTCCGCTATTTTCGGCCCGCAGAAAGGCGCTAGCCCTGAACAGGTCAAGCAACTCGACGCCGCCCTCGGCCACTTCGCCGACCATTGCGCCAAGGTCCTGCCCAAGGATGTGCGCGAAGAACCCGGCAGTGGTGCTGCCGGAGGCCTTGGTTTTGCGGCCAAAGCATTCCTCGCGGCGCAGTTCCGTGCCGGTGTCGAGGTGGTTGCCGAACTGGTCGGCCTGGACGCCGCCGTATGCGGCGCCGACCTGGTCATCACCGGCGAAGGTCGCTTCGACGCCCAGACCCTGCGCGGTAAAACCCCGTTTGGCGTAGCGCGTATTGCCAGGCAGCACGGCGTGCCCGTGATCGTGATCGCCGGCACTTTGGGTGATGGGTATGAGCAGATGTACGCCCACGGCGTGGATGCAGCTTTTGCCTTGCCGTCTGGGCCGATGAGCCTGGAGCAGGCGTGCAGCGAAGCACCGCGCCTGCTGCGTGAGCGCGCGGCAGATATTGCGCGGGTGTGGCGAGTGGCAGCGTTGCGCTCCTGATAGCGGCGCTCCTACACTGGCCCGCCACTTGTCTTTCAAAGGATGAAACACAATGCACACACCTGAGCCCCACATCGTCATCCAGCGTTTCACCGAGGCCCATCTTGAAGGCGTCGCCGTGCTCTATAACGACCCGGCCGTGTGCCGTCAGGTGCTGCAGATGCCTTTCCAGGCCGTGGAGATGTGGCGCAAACGGTTGGTCATGGACAACGAGCGGCGGCTACAGCTGGTGGCCGTGCATGGCGGCGAAGTGATCGGCCAGTTGGGCCTGGAGCAGTACCTGCGGGTGCGCCAGAGCCATGTCGGTTCGTTCGGCATGGGCGTGGCGACGGCCTGGCAGGGCAAGGGCGTGGGTTCGCGCTTGCTGGCGGCCGCGCTGGACGTGGCCGACAACTGGATGAATCTGCACCGTGTGGAATTGACGGTGTTTGCCGACAACGAGGCCGCGCAAAGCCTGTACCGCAAGTTCGGCTTTGAAGTCGAAGGCCGGCTGCGCGACTACGCGGTGCGCGATGGCAAGTATGTCGACACCGTGAGCATGGCGCGCCTGCGCCGGCCGGTTTAATCCCCCAGAGCAAACGCCACCGCAGCCTGTGCATGCAGCTCGGTGGTGTCCAGCAGCGGCAGGTCGCTGTGTTCCGGCTTGATCAGCAAGCCGATTTCGGTGCACCCCAGGATGATCGCCTGGGCGCCACGTGCGGCGAGGGACTCGATCACGCGTTGATAGACCTGGCGCGACGCGTCACTGATCACGCCCACACACAATTCCTCGTAGATGATCCGGTGTACCGCCTGGCGTTCGTCCGCCTCGGGCACCAGCACGGTCAGGCCCTGGGCGGCCAGGCGGGATTTAAGAAAGTCCTGCTCCATGGTGAACGCCGTGCCCAGCAAACCAACCGTCAGCGTGCCCGCTTCGACGGCCGCCGCACCCGCCGCATCGGCAATGTGCAGAAACGGAATCGACACCGCTGCCTCGATACGCGGCGCCACCAAATGCATGGTGTTGGTGCACAGCACCACACAGTCGGCGCCCCCCGCTTGCAGGCGCCGGGCGGCGTCTTCGAGGATCAGCGCGGTGTCGTCCCAGCGGCCAGCGTGCTGCGCCTGTTCCACCGGGCCGAAGTCCACGCTGTACATCAACAGCTGCGCCGAACGCAGCGGCCCCAGTTGGTCGCGTACGCGCTGATTGATGATGCGGTAATACTCGGCGCTGGACTCCCAGCTCATGCCGCCGATAAGGCCGATGGTGCGCATGCGATGCTCCTGACAAGGAATGTCGCTTCACCTTACCCATTGGCTGCGGATTAGTCATACGCAGTTGCCGAGCAAATGACCGGAGCAGTTCCTTCGTCCAGGCGCCCTCTGTTCGGTGTTGTGCACTTGCACAGTGTTAACCGCACGCAGCACCCGCGTATCTGCCATGATCGACACTCGCAACCTGGCTCACCGGAGGACATTCGCAATGGACGACGTACAGCAACTGGGCGAGATGCTTCGTCATTACGCCGAGAGCGAAGCGCACAAGAAGCAGCAATTGGAGGTGCAGTCGGCCCGTTGGGCGCAAAAGCTCAGTGAGTTGTTCGGGCAGATCGAGTACTGGCTGGCGCCGGTCAAGACGGTGGGCTTGCTCGAGGTGCAGCGTGAGGCCTACGTGGCCAGCGGCCCGAGCATGCCGGTGGAGGTTTCGACCTTCAAGACCGAGAAGCTGAACGTACAGATCACCGGAAAAACCGTGGAGTTCGTGCCGGATGTGATGGGCGCGGGAGGGTTGATTACGGTGGCGGTGATCGGTCTCACCGCCGCGCGCCACGGCAGCGTCTCGCTGGTACTGCCAGCCGATAAAAATGATTGGCTCTGGAAGAAAACCAACGGCCTCAAAGACCCGGACACCTTCGCCTTCGACGCCAACTTCCTCGCCGCCCAGCTCCAGAGCCTGATCCCGCGGGAACGTATTTAAGGCAACGGTTGCCATCGCCGGCAAGCCAGCTCCCACAGGTGACCGAGTACACCCGCTGACCTGTCCTCACTGTAGGAGCCGGCTTGCCGGCGATAGCGATCCATCAGCCAGCAGAGTTGCAGCTGAGCCACCGCCATCGCTGGCAAGCCAGCTCCTACAGTGGATCTTCGTCATTACGCAGCCCCCTGTGGGAGCAAGCTGTCGAGCTTTAGCGAGGCTGCGAAGACGGAGGTATTGGCGTTAAAGAGTGTTCAGACAAGCGCTTATTTCAGTGCCGGGTCGCCTGGGTTGAGGTTTTTCCAGGCTTGCATCACGACCTGGGCCTTGGGCTCCTGGCCGTTTTCCAGGTAGTACTGGATCAGTGACAGTCGTGCGTTACGGCTGTACGGCTGGCGCTGCAACAGCGACTCCAATTGTTGGCAGGCCTCATCAACCTTTCCACTGTCATGCAACGCCACCGCCAGTACGTAGGCGTACTGGGCGTTCGCCGGGTCGAGGCGAGCAGCGTTGCGCAGGTGCGGCATCGCTTGGGCAGTGTCTCCTGCGCGGATCAACATCAACCCCTGAGTGTGTTGCAGCAGCGGTGCCTCAGGGTGCAGGACCAACTGATCGCCGATCAACGTGTGCGCCTCGTCCGCACGGCCATTGGCCTCCAGCCACTGAATCAGCGTTACCAATGCCGGGAAAAAGTCCGGATCACGCAGCAGGGCCGTGCGCAGTTGCGCCTCGACCTTGTCGCCACGGCCGCTGGCCTGGTAGAGCATCGCCAGATTGAGGTTCGCTTCGGCACGCTCCAGCAGGCTCAATTGCACCTGTTCGTATTCGGCGATGGCGCTATCCCACGCCGACCCCAAGCCCTGGCTGGAGGCACTCAATAAATCCCGCGCAGCAATGATGCGCACGGCGCGCACCGGGTCCTTGAGCAATGGCGTATACAGCGCAACCCGCTCTGGCGGCGGCAGCAACGCACTCACCGCACGCACGGCACTTTCGCGCACTTGCGGGGCAGGGTGGCCCAGGTCCCGGGTGGCCAGCTTGAGCGCCTGCTCGCTGGGATAGTTGGGCAACTCCACCAGCAACGTCGCCCGTTGGATGGCCGGCAGGTTGCTGCGTGCCAATTGGTCATACAGCGCTTGTGCGGCCCCCGGTTGGCCGCCGCGAATCAACAGCATGTTCTCGGCATACGTAGGCGCCTTCAACACGTCCCGTGCGCCGGCGGGGATGCTGAAACTATGGTCATGGCGCAAGTCATTGCCCATGTACACCTTGCCCGGCATATGGCAGTCGACACAGAACGAACCCGGCTGGCCCACCGGTTTGCCGGTGTGTTCGGGAGCATCGTAATTTTTGGCCTGCAGCCCACGCCCGTCCACCGTAGTAAACGGGGTTTTGCCGGCGCTGTTGTGACACTGCAAGCACACCGCATTGCCCGGTGCCTTGAGTGCGTTGCTGTGGGGGTTATGGCAGTTGCTGCAGCGCACGCCCTTTTCAGCCATTTTGCTTTGGGCGAAGGAGCCGTGTTCGAACACTTCGTCCTTGATCTTGCCGTCCAGAGCGTACAGTTCGCGGGTCAGCACGCTGGGCAGGTAGTCATCCATCAAGCGCTTGCCGACGGTAAACCCATCGCCCAGCGGCGCGCGCCGGGCGTGGCAGCGCGCGCAGGTTTCCAGCTCGACGGTGGCGTCCTTGTCCTTGAGGTCCACGGCAAACCCGGCGTGCAGCAGGTCGCCTTTTTTAGCCGCCCATTGCAGGTGGTTGGAGGCCGGGCCATGGCAGGCCTGGCAGCCCACACCGAGGCTGTTCCATTGGCTGTCGAAGCTGTTTTTCAGCGGATCAAAGTTGCGCTTGTAGCCGGTGGTGTGGCATTCGACGCACATGAAATTGGCGTTCTGGTTGGGCTTGCTCCAATGCAGCGGGTTCTTGAAGGTCACGCCCTGGCCGGGATAGAGATGAAACCAGCGATTTTTTTGCGTATCCCAGGCCACGCCCAGCGCCTGCAAGCGACCATCGCCCACGTCGATCAGGTATTGCTGCAAGGGCGCAATGCCAAAGGTGTAGACCACCTTGAAATCAGCAGGCTTGCCGTCGCCGCCAGGCGTATTGACCCAGAACGCATCGCCCCGGCGAAAGAACCGCGTGGTTTCACCCTCGCCGGTAAACGAGGCGTCATTGAAGTCGGCCGGCACCGTCTGTGGCGTGGCCTGCTGCATCGCCAACTGATGGTGGGAGCCTTGCCAATCCTTGACCTGAGCCTGGTGACAGCCCTGGCATTGCTGTTCATCCACCATCGTCGCCGGTGCGATGGCCACCGGTTTCACCGCCACCACGGGCGCGGGCAGCCGAGGCGCGCTCGCCTGCAGGTAAAACCAGATCCCGGCCATGGCCAACAGCAACAACACAATCAGAATGGGGTACAGGTAACGACGGGGTGATTCACGGTGGGGCGCGGCTTTTCTTGTTTTGGGCGCTGGCATTCCGACTTCCGTTGTCTTGATGCAGGGACGCTCTACGGCGTGCTTTAAGCTCCGTGCAGCTTTGACGCTGGGGGCGGGTCTGTCAAACGCCGGGCAGGAAATAACGGCTATTTCCCCAGAGTTGGCTATACCTACAGCTCAGTGTTTCAGTGATGACTGCCAGGGAGTTCAATGATGAAACTAAGGCTAATGATCAGCACGCTGTGCCTCGCTTCAATTGGAATGACAGGCTGCGCCAGCAAAGTCACACAACCGGACGAGTACTCCGGCTTTCTCTCGGACTACAGCCAACTCAAGCAAGCCAAGTCGCCTTCGGGCGCGGATGTGATGCGCTGGGTGGACCCCAAGCTGGACCTGAGCCGCTACACCGCGGTGTATGTCGAGCCGACCCAGTTCTACCCCAAGCCCCAGGCCACCGCGAAGATCCCTGAGAGCACCCTTAACGGTATCAACACCTACTACAACCAGGCGCTCAAGCGTGAGCTGGAAAAATCCCTGCCGCTGGCCAATGCGCCGGGCCCGGGTGTGATCGTCGTGCGGGCGGCAATCACCGCCGTGAGCAGCAAGACCGAAGCCCTTGCGCCCTATGAGTACATCCCCGTGGCGCTGGTCGTCGCGGCCGCGAGTACCGCCACCGGCCACCGCGACCAGGAAACCACCCTGGGCACCGAGGCGCAGTTCCTCGACGGCGCCAGCGGCAAGGTGATCGCCCAAGTGGTGCGCAAAGGCACCGGCAAACCGCTGTCCAACGACGCGCAGGTGATGAAGGCCGACGATGTGAAGGGCGTTATCGATGGCTGGGCGTCAGACCTGCATCAGTCCTATGTGAAACTGAAAAAACACTAAGCCTCAAAACGCGTTGCGTGCCGGCCGGTTGTAATAGCTGAGCAGGGCGTCGTAGCGGCGGGTGACGAGGTAATAGTCGTCACTCAGTTGCTGCGGCGCGGCATGGTGCAGCCAGTCCTGGTGCAACGTGCCCAGCGCGGCCAGGTAGGCATCGGCGGCCGGGGTGATCGTGTACCAGAGGTGGCGCGCCTCCTCATCCAGGTGCTCGTTGGGGTGGATGCGCAGGTAGGCTTTGCCAGCGTCGGCAGCCTGTTGCAAGGCCGCTGCCTGGCTGGCGACGGCCTGGGGTGTCAGGCGTGTGTCGTGCATCCCTTGCTCAAGCGTGTTCACAGCTTGGCGCGCGACGATCATGTAATTCAGCACATGCCAGTGCAGGTCGCGGCCGAAGCGTGACTCCAGCAGCGCCAATTGCGCCGGGCGTACGCTCAGGTCTTGCTCTTCCAGCTGTTGACGCAGTTGGGTGGAGACCCTCAGGTAGTCGTCGCCTTCTTGCACCAGCTCCTGCTTCAACGATTCTGTGACGGGCAGCACCACGGCTTGCCGGCCGCTCAGCGAGAGCCGTTCGGCCTGGGTCGGCGTGACCCGGTCGGCCACGGACGTGAACCTGTGCAGCCTGTAGGCATACACCGAGGCCAGGCCGACCAATTGGCTCCCGGGCTGTTGGCGCTCCAACTTCAGGGTGTACAGCTGGGAGCAGACAGCCGCCTGGATAACGCGCGGTTCAGGCTCGCTGCTGTCGCCAAACTGATCGTGGTCCGGCGCTTCGGGCTCGGTTGAACGCATGCGGTAATAGGCCAGGCGCGTGTCGCGGTCGATGCGGTTCGCGCAATCGATGATCGGCGCCAGGGCGCTCGCTGCTGCGGTGTGGGGGCTGTCCCGTTGATCCAGCCAGAACTGAATCCGCTGCAGGGGTTTGGTGGCGCCGGCCAGGCCGAGCAAGGCCAGGCCCAGGATCAGGCCGATGGGTAACAACCATTTGGGGTTCATTGTGCGGCCTCCTGGCCGTACCACTGTTTCTGGGTGGCGGGCGCCTGACACTCGGCATCGCTGCGCGGCATGCGGCTGCACAGACGCTCGGTCCACTGTTGCAGGCCCTGGTTGCGCACGACCCGGTGGCCGTTGTCGAGCAACACCAAGCCCGCGTAGAGCGCAATCACACCGACGACGCCGAGGGCCGCACCCAACAGGGTCCAGCGCGGGTGGCTTGCGGTCCAGGGCGTGTGACGGCTCATGCTGGGGCGCTTGATCCCGCCGATCAGTGCCAAGGCCGCGATCAGCGTCACGCTGGCCAGCGGGCCGAAGATGTAGCCGAGGGTTGCCACCAGGACCAACCCGGGCACCAGATCACGTACCGGCAGCAGCGGCAGGTGGGTAGGGCTGAGCCAGCCGGGCAGGCGCTGACTAAAAGCTTCGTCCTGCACACGGTAGTGATGGGCGAGGGGGCGCCAGCCTTGCCAGGCCAGCCCGGCGCCGACCACGAAGGCCAGCGACCACAAGAGCCCGTGGCCCAGCGTCGGCACCACATTGCCGGCCAGGAACTCGGCTTTCTCCAGCACGCCCACCAGGCAGCTCACGACCAGCGCGACGACCCAGGGCCAGGTGTCCATGGCCTTGTCCCAGTCTTGCCAGAAATACACGGTGCCGCCGGGCATGGCTTCAGCGACGACCACGTGGTCGGCATAGATGTCCGCGCTGAGGCTTTGGCAGGCCTTCCAGTCGTCTTCGTTCAAGCGCTGGGCGAAGGCACGGCGCTGGCCCAGGCTCATCGGCGCCAGCAGTAAACGTGCCGCGCGTTGCTGAGGGCTGTAGGGCGGTTCAGCGGCCAATGCCCGCTGGCGTGCGAGGAAGGCTGGCCCTTGCTGGCGCTTCAACAGCAGCGTCCAATCGCTGGCAGGGCAGTTGTGGTCGGCGCCGCCGTGCCAGCCTTGGCCGGCACACACGGCATCGAACACGGCACTGGACCAGAAATGGCTCTGGGCAAGCAGCTTGGCCAGCCATTCGTTGAACCACTCGCCGTGGGGATGATTGTGCACCCACGGGTGCTCGTCACGCGCTGCATAAGCGGCAAGAAACGCCGCCTCATCTTTCTGCTCAAGCGCCAGGCGCAACGGTTGCTGTAAAGCGGCGCGGTGTTGGCGTTCTAGCGTGTCGATCAGCTCGACCGGCAGCTCCAGCCGTTGCCAGGCCGTGAGCCAGTTGAAAGCCTGGAACGCCCAGCGGGCGTCTTCGGCGCTGAGTTCGCCGTCAACGCAGCGATGCAACAGGTGGATTTCGAAAAACAACGCCGTGCCGTTGGCCATTGCCGCTTGATAGCGTTGTTCCAGGGTTTCCTCCACGTGTTCGGTGACGACCTCAACGGCTTCACCCACGTGCTCGATGACCACCTCAGCGGTTTCCCCCACATGCTCGATGACCACCTCAACAGTTTCCCGCTGCTCCTGACTCCACCGCAGAGCCTGCTCGTAGGCTTCGCGCAGGCGCTGGAACCCCTCGGGATCATCGTCCGGCCGGGTTTTCTTCAGCAGCGCAGCGTATTGGCGCTTGATCGCGCGGCTGTCGGCGTCAGGCGTGAGGCCCAGGATATTCCAGCAGGTCATGTGCGGCGCAACTCCCTAAACAATCGCGCGCACATTACCTGTTTTAGGGGCTGATAAACCAGCGGTAGTAGGGGTTGGCACTGTCTTGTTGCAGCACGTCACGAATATCCCGGCCCCAGGCGTCGCGGTCACCGTCGTAGGCATGCAGGCTGGCGCGGTAGAACTGCATCAAGCGTTGTTGTTCAGCGGCCAGGGTGCGGGCAAAAGACGCCTCTGCGTTGATCAGCGGCGCCGGTACACGCAGGTCCAGCAGGGCCGGCAATACCCGGGTGATTTCCTTGCTGCGCACCCATGGGGCGTATTCGATGCGCGGCCTGTCGTCGGTGACCGGCAGCGCATCTGCGGCAAACCGCTCCAGGCCCTGGCGGTCAGTGACCCAGGTGGCGAGCAGCGTGGCCGCCGAATCGATGCCGACCTCAGCCAACGCCGAACGCACCTGGGGCTGTTCAAAGCGCTGGCGAATACGCTCGGCGTCCAGCGCCATAGGCTCCAGGGAGCCCACTAGCAACATCTCGTGGAACTCGCTGGTCCATAGCGAGGCGTGGGGGAATACATTGAGGAAACTGCGTACCAACGCGCGGGAGTCATCGATGTTTTGCGTGGGCAGCGGCAGCCACTGAGCCAGCAGCCCATGTTTTTCCAGCCGTGTTGCAGCCAACGCATAGAAGTCCTGGGAATACAGGTTGACCACCCCTGCAGCAGACGGCGGCGGTGGTTCCAGGGTGATCAGGTCATAGCGCTGGGCATTGCGCAGCAGTTCCTGGCGGCCATCGCGCAGGCGCAGGTCGATGGCCGGGTCCTGGGCAGCATTGAAGTTGCCCTTGAACAGCGACGCAGCCTGCACCACCGACGGCAGCAACTCAGCCACCACCCGATGCTCCAGCCCCGGGTAACGCAACAGCGCACCCGCTGTGATCCCGGTGCCAAAGCCAATCACCAGCGCCGACTTGGGCTCGGCATTGTGGATCAGCAATGGCAGCAACGCCTGGACGCGCATGTAGCGCAACGACGGCATCGCATCACCGGTATTGGAAACACCCTGGATATACAGACGCTGAAAAGCCCGCGCCCCTTGACCCTGGGTGACCACGGCCACCGTCGCGCCGCGACCTTCCTGGTAAAACGCCAAGCTGGCGTTGCGTGCGCCGGGCAACAGCTTGGCCAGGCGGTCCACCGGGGTTAGCCCGGCAACCGCCAGCGACACCAGGCCCACCACGATCACCGCCTGGCGCCGCGATTTTTTCACCCCATGGCTGCGACGTACCGCCAGATAACCCACGGCGCCGGCAATCACTGCCAGCAGGCCGAGGGTGCGCACCAGGCCCAACCAGGGAATCAGCACAAACCCGCAAAGCATTACCCCGACGATCCCGCCCAAGGTGTTGAACGCCACTACCGCGCCGACATCACGACCGACATGGCGATTACCCACGCTCAAGCGCAACGCCAACGGAAATGCCGCCCCCAGCAGCAAGGTCGGAACAAACACAATGCACAGTGCCGCCACGGCGAACCGTGCACTCATGCCCGGCAATTCGCTGCCGCCCAGGCTCAGCACCAAGGCTTCAGCCTGGGTTTGCAGCAGAATCAGCCAGCGCCCCAGCACCGCAATTTCCAACAGCGCCACCAACCCCGCGCCCGCAATCAGCAGGCCAAACACACCCCAGGGATCGCGAATGCGCTCAACCCGCTGTGACATCAATTGGCTGCCGATAAACAAGCCGGTCAGATAGGTGGCCAGCACCACGGCGAACGCGTAGGTGCGCGTGCTCATGAACTGCACGATGGACTGTGACCACACCACTTCATAACCGAGGGCGACACCCCCCGCGATGGCATACAGCACCAGCGCCAGGCGGGCCGGTTGAACGCTGCGCGCAGGGGCGACAACGACGGGAGCGTGATGACGCACAGACAACAACGCGCTGGCCGCTGCGACCAGGTTCAGCATCGCCGCCACCAGCGCACTGCCACGCACGCCAAACTGCGCGATCAACACAAACGCCGTGAGCAGGGTGCCGGCAATTGCCCCTGCGGTGTTGGCCGCGTACAAACGGCCACCGGCCTGGCTCAGGCCCTTGGCATTGATATCCAGTGCACGCACCAGTACCGGCAGCGTGCCTCCCATCAACAGCGCAGGCAGGCCCACCAACGCAAAAGGCAGCGCCCAGGCCGCAAGGCCGATGCGTTGTTCCAACCAGGCAAACGGCTCGGCCGCCATACCCAGCGCCACGGTGGCGCCCACGCCGAACGCGGCGACCAATAATTCCAGGGCGGCATACAACAGCAGCGGCCGCGAAAAGCGGTCTGCCAGCCGTCCAAACAACACACCACCCAGGGCCAGCCCGGCAAAAAACGCGCTGATGCCCGTGGTGATCGCATACACCTCCACGCCCACCACCAGCGACAGTTGCTTGATCCACAGCACCTGATAGACCAGCGCCGCGCCACCTGAGACAAACAGGAGCAGGGCAGGGATCAGGGTCGAGGTGGCATTGCCGATTTCAACAGGCTTGCTGGCGGTGCGAGAAGTCATTACAAAATTCCAGAACGTACAAAGAACCCCTGTAGGAGCCGGCTTGCCGGCGATAGCGGTGTGTCAGGGTAAATCGCTATCGCCGGCAAGCCGGCTCCTACACAGGGTGTTTGAATCAGGACGCCGGGACGGCCTTCATCTTCTCTTCAATCTTCTTGTCCACCGCCCCACGGATCTGGTCGATGCTGAAGCTCGCCGGTTTCTGGCTGGGTGGGTACTCGATAAAGGTCTGGAGGAACTTCGCGGATTTGGTCACGGCGACCGCCACGAGGTAGACGTTTTTGGTACTCCAGTCGTAATACTGGTCAGAGACCACGTCCGCCCGTTCATAAGGGTCCATGCGCAGGTTGAAGATCTTCGGCACCCGCAGGCACACGAAGGGCTCGCTCCACACGGCAAAACCACCCGGAGCACGCTGCTCGCAGTACACGGCTTTCCAATTGCCGAAGCGCGCCGACACCAGCACACCGTCATCGTTGAAGTAGTAAAACTCGTCACGAGCGCCCTTAGGTTGCTGGCCTGTCAGGTAGGGCAACTGGTTGAAGCCATCCAGGTGCACCTTGAAGCTCTGCCCGCCGGATGTCGGGGCCCAGCCCTTGAGCAGCTTGTCCTTGACGTCGGCGTCACCCGCTGCCGCCAACAGGGTCGGGAACCAGTCCATGCCCGAGAACATTTCGTTGGAGACCTCGGCCGGCTTGATCTTGCCCGGCCAGCGGATCATCGCCGGCACGCGATAGGCGCCTTCCCAGTTGGAGTTCTTCTCGTTACGGAACGGTGTCGTCGCCGCGTCCGGCCAGGAGAACTGGTTCGGCCCGTTATCGGTGGTGTAGACCACGATGGTGTTGTCGGCGATTTTCAGGTCGTCGAGGGTCTGCAGCAGTTTGCCCACATCGCCGTCGTGTTCCAGCATGCCGTCGGCGTACTCGTTGCCGGGCATGCCGCTCTGGCCCTTCATCGAGTCACGTACATGGGTGAACAGGTGCATGCGCGTGGTATTCATCCACACGAAGAACGGTTTGTTGGCCTCGGCTTGTTTCTTGATGAACGCCTGGGCTGCCGCGGTGGTTTCGTCGTCGATGGTCTCCATGCGCTTGGTGGTCAAGGCGCCGGTGTCCTCGATCTTGCCGTCCGCGAAGCTATGAATGACGCCACGGGGTGAGTTGGCCTTGACGAACTCGGGGTCGTCCTTGGGCCAGTAGGGGCGTTCGGGTTCCTCTTCGGCATTGAGGTGATAGAGGTTGCCGAAGAACTCGTCGAAACCGTGATTGGTCGGCAGGTATTCGTCTTTATCACCCAGGTGATTCTTGCCGAACTGCCCGGTGGCATAACCCAGAGACTTCAGCGCCTGGGCAATGGTGATGTCGCGCTTTTGCAGACCGACCGAGGCCCCTGGCGCACCGACCTTCGACAGGCCCGTGCGCAACGGCGTCTGGCCGGTGATGAAGGACGAACGCCCAGCCGTGCAGCTGTTCTCCGCGTAGTAGTCGGTGAACATCATGCCTTCTTTGGCGATCCGGTCGATATTGGGCGTCTTGTAGCCCACCACGCCCATGGAATAGGCGCTGATGTTGGTTTGCCCGATGTCATCGCCGAATATCACCAGGATATTCGGCTTCTCGGCGGCCAGGGCGGATGCCGAGGCGCCTATTACCGACACCGCCACCAGGGCGAGTTTCGGCAGCCACTTACGTATGCGAGTCATAAGACTTGCTCCTTTTAGGGCTTGAGTCGCATTGCCTGCGACCAACGTTTTTGTACAGTCCGTCGTGACGTTTTGTTATTGCACCTTTGCTTGCACAGCCGGCTCGAAGGGGTAGATACGGCGCCAGTCGCTCGCCATGTCCACCACGATCCAGCCGTTTGCCCTGGCCAGGTCCAACGCCTTGTCGAGGCGCCCCACCTGAGAGTTTCGGTCATAGGCCCACTCGCGCTGGGCGTCGGTGTGGTGCACCAGGCCCATCAAGCGCTTGCCACTGCCAGCGGCGGTCCACTGCAGCATTTGCAGGTCGCCGTCGGAGTTGCCGAAGGCCAGCAGGGGCCGCCGGCCGATAATCGCGTCGATGCTTTCCGGCTTGCCCGGGCCATCGTCGTTGTGCGCCAGCTTGGCGGTGCGCAGGATCTGGGGTTTGCCGTCCTTGAGCTGGTACTGGGTGACAAAGTTGGTGCCGATCACCTGTTCCGGTGGTACGCCATACACCACCTCGGCAAAGGCGCGCATGAAGGCCGTGTCGCCGCCCGAGACGATGTAGGTCTTGAATTGCTGGCTGCGCAGGTAGTCGAGCATTTCCAGCATCGGCTGGTAGATCATCTGGTCGAAGGGCTTGCCCGTCTTGGGGTGGCGCGCCTGCTTCAGCCAGGCTTTCGCGTTGTCGATGAAGGCTTCGGTGCTGATGCCGGTGTGGGTGGCGCCGATGATCTTCAGCAAGCCCTGCATGCCCGTGGCCGCGAGGGCCTGGTGGTCGCCTTCGAGTACCGCCTGGAATGGCTGGGTGGTTTTCCACTCGGGGTGCTGGGGCGCCATGCGCTTGATTTCATCGAAGGCGAACAACACCTCGAAATAGGCCGGTTGTTCGGTCCAGAGCGTGCCGTCGTTGTCGAAGACGGCGATGCGTTCGGCGGGTTTGACATAGTCCCTGGAGCCTTCGACGGTGACCGCCTGCACGAAGTCGACAATCTGTTTTTTGCTGGGGCCATCGTTCCATGACGGCAGTGGATCAGCGGCCAGGGCCGGCAGGCTGAGGAGAAAAAGCAGGGGTAAGGCAGAACGCAGCGACGTCATGGGAAGTCCTTTTCGTGACGAGGGTTCAGTGGAACCAAGCGTAGTTGACGACACACCCAGCGCAATGTTGTGCACACGTTTCGCCACAGTGGCGGCAGGCGTGGCCACAGCGCATGGAGCAGGTAACCGGCAAGAATCAGCATGGTCACCGCGGCAATCCAGGCAAACAGGTGCCGCGAGACTGACCAGCGGCTGTGCTGCCCGAGGGCCTTGAGGTCGTCGGCAATGGAGAAGGTGGGCGTGTAGACGCTGCCCGCCTGGGCCTCGAACGTAAGGGCGGGCAACTGGGCGGTTTGCACGCGCCGGTTGCGGCTGTCCCACCATTTCACACTGACCGATGGCAAGGTGTAATGACCCCCTTGCTCGACGCGATACACCAGCCGGTCGATGCGCTGGCCACCGGTGATTGCGCCTCGGCCGTCGTCCAGGTTGCTGATGCTCGGCGCTTGCGGGTACAACCGCAGGCCCTGGATGGGCGCGGAGGCGGGCGGTGGCAGGGAAAGTCCCGGCGTGTCGTCGGCTTGCAGCGTGAGGGTGCGGGTCAGGCTGTCGCCTACCTTGAGGTCGGTGGCTGACAGCGTCTGACTCAGGCGCAGGCCACTGGCGACCAGCACCGGCTCCCCGGGGGCGAACCCCGGTGGTTGGGTGGCGGTGAACGACAGCGGCGTGCTCTGGGCACTCAAGGGCGCAGTGGCCTGGCCCGGTTGGGCGCTGACGGTCAGTGCCGGCACCGTGAATGCCTGGGCGATATTCGGCGTGATGCGGTAGCGGTAGCGCATGCCGTAGAACATCTGCCCGCCAATCTCTTGGGTGGTGTGTTCAGCTTCGCCACCCGGGGGCTGTACCCGTGCACCGGCCAGTTTCAGCACCGGCAGGCTGGCGCCGGAGGTAAACCAGGTGTCGGTGAGCACATCCACCTGCACTTGCAATTGTTCACCTACCACCACCGCAGCGCCGGGCAGCAGGTGTGCCTGCACTTTGAGCTGCGGCTCGGCCGCCCACAAGGGCCCGGAAAGCAACAACAGCACGCCGCAATAGCGGTTCATCGCGTCGCCTCCTGATCCTGCAGGCTGAATTTGCGCCGCAGGAAGTTGGCCGGTGAGGTCGTCAGGTTCTGCAACCACAGGGCATCGTTGTTGGCTTGTTCGGTCTGGATCGCCTTGCTTTGGCCCTTGCCCGGTGCCTTGTCGAACTTGATCTCATCGGGCTTGACCTCGGGGGTGTTGTTCGCTGCGCTTTCGGTGTCCTTTTTCAGCGCAATGGCCAGGGCCAGGTTGGCGCTGGCCTCGGGAAACGTCGGTTGCAGCTGTAAAGCACGCTGATAGGCCACGATGGCGTCGTCGAACTTGAAGCGGCGCACATGGATGTTGCCCATATAGAACGCCGCCTGTGCGGTGTCGAGGGTGGTGAAGGTGGTTTCGGCCAAGGCGTAGTCGGCCGCGTTATAGGCGGCAATGCCTTTCCAGTAAGGGTCCTGGAACAGGGAGGCCGCCTCGGGGTAATGATGATGCTCGAACGCCCAGCGGCCTTGCTGGTCGGCGGTGAGGAACGGGTTGGCTTCGGCGTGCAGCGGTTGCAGCAACAGGCCGAGCAGTACCGTCGCCATCCAGTTCAGGCTCCAGCCGCGTCGCAGGCTCAGCAGCACCACCAGCAACAGCGGCCAGCACAGCCAGTAACCGGCGTCCTTCCACTGCAACAGGCGCTGTTGCTCATCGGCATTTTGGAAGTGCTGCTGGGCGTGCAGCTCGATCCAGTCCAGATCGTCGTCATTGAGGGTCAGGCTGCCCAGTGGCGCGTCGGTGGCCGAGGCCAGTTGCTTGAGGGCGGGATTGCTGCCCAGCGCCAGTACCAGCACTTGCAGCGGGCTGTCGGCCAGGTGTTGCTTGAGGCTTGGCAATTGCGTGCTGTCGGCGCCATCGGTGACCAGCAACAACGTGCCGGGCGATTGTGCCAACAACCGTTTGGCCTGGTCGATGACGCCGGCGACATCCTTGCCGGCTGTGCTGATCAAGTCGGTGCCAAGCGCCTGGATGAAGGTGTCGAGCAGCGCCGGATCATCGGTCGGCGGCAACACCAGATGGGCACTGCCGGCATACACCAGCAGCGCAGTGCGCGCCCCTTTGCGCCGCTGTACCAGGTCCTGGAGCTTGTGCTTGGCGGCGGTCAGGCGGGTCGGTGGCACATCGGCGGTGTCCATGGACGGCGACAGGTCCACGGCGATGATCAACGGCGCGCGGTTTTCCAGGAAATCCGGACGGTCCTGCTCCCACGTCGGCCCTGCAGCGGCGACTGCGCCGAGCATCAACAGCACGCTCGCCAGGTGCACCGGGCGTAGACGGTGCGAATCCGTCGGGGTGAGCAACAAATGCGGCAGCAGGTGTGGAGCGATATTGCCACGCAGACGACGTTGCAGGTCGCGGCTGCGTTGCCAGGCCAGTGGCAATAAAGCCCCCAGTAAGGCCAGCAATAGCCACGCGGGGCGCAGGAAGTGGAAGTCACTGAAGTCCATCGGCGACCTCCCGTTTGATCCGGTGGGGCCATAACGCCGCCAACAGGTGGTACAGCGCAAACAGCCCAAGCGCCGCGCACAGCGGCCACCAGAACAGGTCGCGCTTGGGTTGGTGGCTCAAGGTCTTCACTTGATGCGGGGTGATCTGGTCGAGCGTTGTATACACCTGGTTCAGGCTGTCGCGGTCTTCGGCACGGAAATAGCAGCCGCCGGTGGCGCTGGCGATATCTTGCAATGCGCCGAGGTTGACCTTGGCTTCGCCGCTGGCCTGCGGGTCGCCAATACCAATGGTATGGATGACCACGCCCTTGGCGGCCGCCATGTCGGCGGCATGGTCGGGGGTGATGGCGCTGCTGGTGTCGTTGCCATCGGTGAGCAGAATCAGCACTTTCTCAGGTTCATGGGCCTGGTCAAGCAGCTTGAGCCCCAGGCCGATGGCATCGCCAATGGCGGTGTTTGGGCCGGCCATGCCGATACCGCTGTCATCCAGCAGCAGAGACAGGCTGCTGTGATCAAGGGTCAACGGCGCCTGGGGGTAGGCGCCGCTGCCAAACAGAATCAGGCCGATACGATCGTCTTTGCGGCGCGCGATAAAGTCATGGACCACCTGTTTGACGGCGGCGAGACGGTCGATCTTGTGCCCGGTTGCGTCGGTAAAGTCCTGGGTTTGCATGGACTGGGAGATATCGATGGCGAGCATCAGGTCGCGCACCGGCTGCTGGCGTTCGATGGGTTTTTCCACCCACACCGGGCGGGCAACCGCCAGCACCAGCAGTACCCAGACCAGCAGGTTGAGCACGAGCTGGCTGCGATTATTACGCACGCCGCTTGCAGAGGGCGCGCCACCGACGGCCTGGCTCATGCCGGTGAAAAACGGCACCCGCACGGCGCTGCGGGCTTCGAGGTAGGCAGGTAGGTACCGGTACGCCAGCCAGGGCAGCGGCAGCAGTAGCAACAGCCACGGGTTATCAAGCTGCCACATGGTGCTGCTCCACCCAGGCTTTGCACTGGGCCAGTAGTTGCGTGTGTTGGGCGTTGGGCAAAGGCGCGGCGTAGGCCAGCTCAGCCAGTTGCTGGCTCAAGTCCTCGGGGATCGGTGCGCCTGCGTGGCGCTGCAAAAACGCTTGCCAATCAGCCCCCGTCAACGTCGGGATGGAGGCGTGTTCCTGCGCCGGGAGTGGCATCGACAGCGCCACACGCTTGAGCAGTTCGGGCAATTCACGCAGGTCGGTCAGCGCGTCCAGGCGTGCCACGGCCTCACGTCGATAGGCATCGCGGCGCCAGTGCAGCCAGTTGCGTACCGCCAGCACCAGCAGAGCCAGCACCACCAGGCCAAGGACTACCGCCCACCCCCAGGTTTGCGGCCAGTAACTGACGGGCGCGGGCAAACCCAACTCCTGCAGTTGTTCGATGCTCGGCACAGGGGTACTCACTGGCGTCTACCCAGTTCGCTGCGCAGTTGGTCGGCAGCTGGCAGGGCGGTGCTGATCATCAGCAACGGCACTTGGCTGCGGCGCAGCAGGGTCGCGACGTCCTTGATCCGCCCGCCCAGATAGTCCCCCAAGGGCTGGCGAACCTGGCGTTTGTTCACGGCCAGCTCCACTTGCAACTGGCCCTGGGTGACCATCAGTTGCCCGCTGTCGGGCACGTTGAGGGCCAGGGGGTCGTACACCTGCAACGCCACCACGTCGTTATGCGTTGACAGTTCGCGCAGCAGTTGCAGGGTGCGCGGGCCGGCACCGGCGAAGTCACTGACCAGGCAGATCAAGTGATCATGCCCGGCCACTGCGCGACACTGCTGCAGCACGCGGTCAAGCTGGCTGTCGCCTTCGTGGTCGGGGCAGGTAGCGTTCAGTTCGCCGTTTTGCTGGGCGATACGACTGCACAAGGCTTCAACGCGTTTGCGACTGCGCAGCGGTGCCACGCTGTCGATGCGCGTGTCATTGAACACCAGGCCGCCGACCCGATCCCCGGCGTTGAACACCATCCACGCGGCGAGGGCGCCCAGTTCGGCGGCAACCGCCGATTTGAAGCTGCGCACCGAGCCAAAAAACATCGACATGCGTTGGTCCACCACGATCAAGGCCGGGCGGTCGCGTTCTTCGGTGAAGGTGCGCACCACCGGTTTGCCGGTGCGCAACGAGGCGCGCCAATCCAGGTGGCGCAGGTCATCACCGGGCTGGTAGCGCCGCAGTTCGTCGAAATTCAGCCCACGCCCGCGCAGCCTTGAGGCGTGGTTGCCGGCCAGGACGCTGCCCTGGGGCTGGCGCGCAACAAAACTCAAGTCCCGCGCCTGGAACTGCAAGGCCATCAGCTGCGCCAGGCTGATGTAGACGAAGCCGTCGGCGTTCATGCCGGGATCGCCACTGTGCTGAGCAGGCGGTCGAGCACCTGGTCGGCCGTCACGCCGTCTGCCACCGCGTCATAGCTTAATTGCAGGCGGTGGCGCAGCACCGGGTGCACCACCGCCTGCACGTTGTCCGGGGTCACGAAGGTTTGGCCTCGCAACCAGGCATCCGCCCGCGCACAGCGATCCAGCCCGATGCCGCCCCGTGGGCTGGCACCCAGGCTGATCCAGCGGGCCAGGTCGGGATCGTAGTCGGCGGGGTGGCGCGTGGCGTTGATCAGGTCGATCAGGTAGCGGTCGATGGCCGGCGACACCTGGATCGCGCTGACCTCCTTGCGGGCGGCAAAGATCACCTCCTGTTGAAGGGTAAAGCCCTGAGTCGCCTGGGCGGCGTCGGCCTGTTCTTCCTCGCGTAACAGCCGCAGTACCTGGCTTTCGTTGTCGGCACTGGGGTAATCCAGCAGCACCTTCATCACGAAGCGGTCCATCTGCGCTTCCGGAAGTGGGTAGGTGCCTTCCTGCTCGATGGGGTTTTGCGTGGCCACCACGATAAACAACGCGGGCAGTGGGTGGCTGGCCCCGGCGACGGTGATTTGCCGTTCTTCCATGGCCTCCAGCAACGCGGCCTGAACCTTGGCAGGCGCGCGGTTGATCTCATCGGCCAGGATCAAATTGCCGAACAGCGGGCCGGGCTGGAAGCGGATCTGGTTCTGGCCGTCGACCTGGTGCAGCACTTCGGCGCCGGTGATGTCCGAGGGCAACAGGTCGGGGGTGAACTGGATGCGGCTCATCTTCGCCTCCAGGTGCCGCGCCAGGGCCTTGACCGTGCGGGTCTTGGCCAGCCCCGGCAAGCTTTCCAGCAACAGGTGACCATTGGCCAGGAGGCCCAGCAGGATCTGGCGGATCACCTGGTCCTGGCCGAGTACGCTTTCAGCCATGCTGGCCTGCAGGGCATTCACATCGTTGAGTGCTGTCATGCCAATCGTCCTTGAAGCAGTGGGTCACCAGGGCGCGGCGACCACGATGTATTGCACGGCATCGCCGATATAACGCGGCGGGTACAAAGTGGGCCCGCAGTGCTGGCGCCGATGCGAAAGGCCAAGGATTACGACCCTGCGTGTGCGATGAAAACGCGACATGGCGCACCTCGTTCACAGCATGAAAGTGGGGATCACCGGGATAAACGACACGCGGAAATTCCAGCGGCTGCTGATCAGGTCGTCAGCGTGGATCACCGAGTACTGCACTTCACCGGAAATACGCACCGGCAACTTACCGAAATTGACGATGCGTCCGGCGCCGATGCCGATGGGGAAGTTGACCTTGTTGCCACCTTCGGCTTTCCAGTTGACGGTGACATTGGGCGTCATGCCCACCCGCCATTGCCCCGGGCCAGGAATGGCGCGTTGGATGAAGTACTGGATGTTGGTCAGGCTGACGTCCTTGCGTCGCGCATCGCCACCCACAGACCACCAATGCTGGGGGAATACGCCCAGGGTCCAGTCTTCGCCCAGGTAGGCCGCGACAAAGGCAGGGCCAAGTGAGTATTTGCCGGTGCCCAGCACGTCTTTCTCGGCCGTCGGGAACATGGCCGTGGGGCCGAAGCCCCAGACCATCTTGCCGCCATTGGCAAAACGCACCGGCTGCTTGGGCGAGAACACCCCCACGTACGCCAGGTCGCCGAAGCCCGAAGTGCGGTCGAACGGGTCGTTGACCACCGAGGGGAAGTCGCGGTCAGTCAGCACGCCATAGGGGCTCATGCCGATCAGGTCACCGGCCTTGGAATTGACCGGCGCGCTGACATAGCTCACCGGAAGGCGGTTGATCAGGTTCCAGTCGTCCCCCAGTGAGATGGGAAAGGTCGGCATGAAGCTGTATTTGCCCAGGTAGCGCGTGCCGTTGCTATGGGGGCCTTTGAGGGCGCTGTAGTCGAACTGGTTGAACAGCAACACCAAGTTGCCCACCGGGTTGTCCATCAACTTGGCGATCTGCTCGGTTGACGGCTCGCAACCGGCCTTGACCACTTGCTTGAGGTCGATATCGAAGTCTTGCTGGAGGCGATGGCAGGTTTCGGCATCGGCCTTGGGGGGCGGTGTGGGGCTGCCCAGTTGCGGCAGGTTGGCCGCCGACACACCGCAGCTGGTGAGCAGGCTGAAAACCAGAGGCGTAGCGCGGAACCCTTGCGCACGAGCAGGTGAAATCATGGCGTCATCCATCCTTGTATCGGCCTGATATCAGGGGGTTACATGCCCGGCCTAACCCTGTAGCGGCCGGGCATGCGGCGTTACTTGAGCGGCGTCAACGGCGGCAGTTTCCATTGACCATTACCCACCTCAGGCTTGGGCAGGTAAATCCGCAGTACGGCGTAAAACGGGCCGGGAGGTGCCGGCAGCCAATTGCTCTGTTCGGCTTTCGGCGGCTCGTGGTGCTGCAACGCCAGGGTCAGGCCGCCGTCGGCGTCCAGTTTGAGGTTGGGCAGCATCCGCGAGTTGATCAGGTAGCGTTTCTTCAGGTTCGGCGCCAGTAGCTTGGTCTTGGCGTCGTACATGGTCAGCGACCAGAAGGCGTCGGCGGGCGGCAGTTGGTCCTTGGCGAAATGCACGGTGTAGCTGTGGCGTGCGCCGTTGGCCGGTTTACCTTCGCTGTCGACGAAGTAGGTCATGTAGATCGCTTCGTCGGTGGAATTGCCGAAAATGCCCAGGTCGGCACCGGCGTAGCGGTACAGGTAGTTGTTTTTCAGGCGGTCACGGCTGCCGAACAGGTCGCCGCTGGACACCTGACGAGTGTCGATTTTGTCTTTCTTGAAGGCCGCAAATTCAGCTCGGGCGTCGGCGATACCGTCTTCCAGGGCCTTGCGTTGCTCAACCGTCAGCTCTTTGACCTTGAATGGCGCGCCCGGGGCGATGCCAATCTTGGCAAACCGTGCGAGCAGGTCCTTTTCGCTGTCCTGGGGCGCGGCGAAGCTCAGCATGAAGTTGAGGTAGCGGAACAGCTGCGGACCTTCGGTCATGGTGGCCATTGGCTTGGGCCATTCGATCTTCGGCACGGCGGCCGGTGCCGGCTGTTTCACATAGCTGCTCAGCGACTGCACTTTGTAGCCGTTCTGGATCTGCTTGACCTTGTTCAGGTCCTTCTCATCAAACAACTGCGTGCGGTACAGGGCGTAGGCGATGTTGCTTTCGCTGTAGATCACCCGGTCGACGTCTACCGGCTGCTGACCTTTCCAGTCCGGGCCGGCGATCATGTAGTGGCCGCCATTGTTGCCGGTGCTGCGGGTGCCCAGGTAGGCGATGTTCTGGGTATACAGGTCGATCAGTTGCACCGAGTAGTAACGGTTGTCTTCGATCTTCGGCAGGGTCAGGACGAGGGGTTCCTTGCGCAGGTCCATCCACACGAAGGAGTAGGGCGTGTCCGAGTTCGGGGTGACGAACGCGGTGTCCTTGGGGCTGAACACCTGGGCGGTGTTGCCGATATGGTTGAACGGGGCCTTGAAGTTGGCACCGCCTTTATCAACGGCCTGGGTGTAGAGCGTCTTGTACATCGCCACGACCGGGTAGCCATACAGGTACGCCTCCTTGGCAATGGCCCGGGCTTCGGCGGGGGTGGCCGTGAAGTCGGCCAGGGCGCCGGTACTCATCAGAATCGAGAGGCTCGCCAACAGCAGGCGCGTCGGTTTTCCAATCATGTTGTTGCGTCCTTCCAGAGATCTTTTTAAAGGGCGTGGGATGAAAGCGCCGAGTTTCCAGTTTTATTTGCCGAACGTCACGTTAATCCCTGCAAACAAGGTGAACTGGGGCAGGCCATCGCCTTTGCGCGCCACGGTCCATTGCGGCTCGACATAAGCGTTCACGATGTTGGTGCCGGCTTTCCAGGCTTTGCCCGCGCCGACACCGACAGGAATGTAGTGGGTGTCGTTCTTCAAATCGAAGGTCCAGGTGCCGGTGGAGCGCAGGTACCAGCCCTTCGGCAGGTTATGAATGATAAACGGCTGAAAAGTTGCACTCTCCACGTGCGCTCGGTCACGGTCGCCGGCAAATGAACTTTGGTATTGCACCAGCGCACCCAGCAACCCTCGGGGTGACGCATCGATGGCAATGGCCGCCAGCCCGGCCTGCCATTTGCCGGTGCCCAGCTCATCGTGCTCAGCCGTGGGCGCGGTGATTTGCGGGCCGATGCCCAGTTGCACGCCTTCGGTCTTGAGCAAGAAGATATCGAACAGGTTCAGGTCGCCGATGCCGGTGCTGTAGCCGCTGTGTGGGTCGGGTCGCGTGCTGATGGGCAATGTGGCGCGCAGCAGTTGCGGCACGCCGATGAAGTCCGAGGGCGCGACCGGCAACGTGCCGCGCAGTAACAGGTCGTTGGTGTGGGCGTTGGTGTCGAAGAGCCTGGGGGTGTAGTAGTCCTGCAGGTTGGCACCCGGCGCTAGGTTGAGGGGGTTGTTGCTCTTGTTCGCCGTCTCGGCGTTGTCGGCCAGGGCGCTGGCGCCGGGCAGTGTCAAAATGGCCAGCATCCATGCCGACCTGTGCGGCGACTTGAACATGCGCGCTCCCCCCATACCTGGGCGACTATTCCTTGTGATTAATACCTGTAGAGCATGTCGATTGAAGCTAGCAGCTAAATCCGGACGCGCTAGGCAAAACGGAGAATTAGTGCAGGGGTGAGGGGGCTGTCACAGGTGTGTCATAAGGTGCCAGGCGCCGCCCAGACTGGGCGGCGAGGGGCAAGGCGGGCGTCAGGCGCTGGGCAGCATCGATTTGACTTTGTCGCGCAATTGATCGATCGAGAAAGGTTTGCCGATCACCTGCATGCCGGGCGGTACATCGATATTTTCGGCATAACCGCTGGCGAACAGGATGGGCAGGGCGGGGCGCAGTTCGCGCACGTTGGTTGCCAGTTGCTTGCCGTCCATGTCAGGCAGGCCGACGTCGGTCATCATCAGGTCGATGGCCTGGGCCGAGTCCTGCACGATCGCCAGGGCCTCCTCGGCATCCGCGGCTTCAAGCACCCGAAACTCCAGTTCTTCGAGGACATCGACGATCAGCATGCGCACGATGGCGTCGTCTTCGACTACAAGGATGGTGGAATCAGCGGCGGACATAAGTAGGGTTCCCGAGAAGTGGAGGTGCAGGTCTTGATCGGATAAAGACCATCCTCTAATGAGTCATGACAATCTCGGCAAGTTCCCGGCCTGGGGGTGGCATTGTGAAGGCATTCGTAGGGAATGTCTCGCTCGAACCGCTCTTGCTCCGTACGAATCGGCAGGCATTTGCCCCAAGTTGTCGCGTAAACATAGCCCTGGCCATGGACTTTGGGGCAAACTCCCGGTTTTTCCACACTTGGCCAAGGCATGCCCATGACTCCTGCGTCGTCCGTCGATGAAAAGAGCTTTCGTAACCTACTGAGCCGAAATGTGGCCTTGCCCCTGGGTGTGGGCGTGCTCAGCGCGGTGTTTTTCGTCTGCCTGATCACCTACCTGTTGACGGTGATCCAGTGGGTGGAGCACACCGACCGCGTCATCAATAACCTCAATGAGTCCTCCAAGCTGACGGTCGACCTGGAAACCGGCATGCGCGGCTTCCTGATCACGGGCGACGAGCATTTCCTCGACCCTTACGAAGTGGCCAAGCCGCGGATCATTGCCGACCTGCGCAATTTGCAGGACCTGGTGGCGGACAACCCCCAGCAGGTCGACCGCCTCAAGCGCCTCGAAGCCTTGCAGATCGAGTGGAACAAGTACGCCCAGTCGATGATTGATATGCAGCGCGAAAGCGGTGACTACCGCAGCGCAGTCAAGGCGGGGCGAGGCAAGCGCCTCACCGATGAGATCCGCAAGGAATACGACGATGCGGTGGCGATGGAGCAGCAGTTCCGTATCACCCGTAACGAAGAGGTCACCCGTACAACGGTGGTCAGTGTCACGTTGTACTTGGCCTTTGTGCTCGGCCTGAGCGGTTTTCTGGCCTATATTGGTCGGAAAAATCTTTTAGCATTATCAGAGAGTTACAACGCAAACCTCGCGTCACAGCAGAGGATTGCAGGGCGCCTGGAACAGCAGGCCTGGCTGCGTAATGGCCAGACTGAACTGGCTGAACAGGTGCTGGGGCAACTGACCCTTAACATGCTCGGCCGCAATATCCTGCAGTTTTTTGCCCAGTACATGGGCTCGGCCGTGGCCGCGCTGTATGTGCGCGAAGAGCATGGCGGCCTGCGGCGCGTGGCCACTTATGGCTTCTCCCGTGAACAGGAGCAGTTGGAGCAGTCGATCTACAGTGACGAAGGTATTGTCGGCCAGGCTGCCCAGCTGGATCGCCTGATCCGCTTGGACGATGTGCCAGTGGATTACTTCAAGGTCAGCTCCGGCCTGGGCGAAGGTTCGACCCGTAGCGTGCTGGTGATGCCCACCAGTGATGATGACCGCGTCAACGGCGTGATCGAACTGGGCTTCCTGCGCCCGTTGCAGGAGCGTGACGTGGAACTGCTGGAGCTGATCGCCGGCAATATCGGCACCTCCATTGAGGCCGCCCGCTATCGCCAGCGCCTGCAAGAAGTCTTGACCGAGACCCAGCAGCTCAACGAAGAGCTGCAAGTGCAGCAGGAAGAGCTCAAGACCGCCAACGAAGAGCTGGAAGAACAGTCGCGCATCCTCAAGGAGTCCCAGGCCCACCTGGAAACCCAGCAGGCCGAGCTGGAGCAGACCAACGAGCAACTGGCCGAGCAGACCCAGACCCTGGCCGAGCAGCGCGACGCCATGGACCGCAAGAACGTCGAACTCAACCAAGCCCAGATGGAGCTCGAAGACCGCGCCGACGAACTGCAGCGATCGAGCAAGTACAAGTCCGAATTCCTTGCCAACATGTCCCACGAGCTGCGCACACCGCTGAACAGCTCGCTGATCCTGGCCAAGTTGCTGGCCGAGAACCCCCAGGAAAACCTCAGCGCCGAGCAGGTCAAGTTTGCCGAGTCGATCTATTCGGCCGGCAACGACCTGCTGAACCTGATCAACGACATCCTGGATATTTCCAAGGTAGAAGCCGGCAAACTGGAAATGCGTCCGGAGAACTCCAGCGTCGCACGCCTGGTGGATGGGCTGCGCGGCATGTTCGAGCCGCTGGCGGCCGATCGCAAGCTGGGCTTCCAGGTACAGGTCCAGGCAGACGCGCCGGCGATGTTGTTCACCGACCGCCAGCGCCTGGAACAGATCCTCAAGAACCTGCTGTCCAACGCGGTCAAGTTCACCGAGCAGGGCGATGTGAGCTTGTCGGTGTCCCGTGCGCCGGGGGAGGGCATTGCCTTTACCGTGCGCGATTCCGGCATCGGTATTGCCGCGGATCAGCAGGAAAGCATTTTCGAAGCCTTCCGCCAGGCCGACGGCACCACCAACCGCCGTTATGGCGGCACCGGGCTGGGCCTGTCGATCTCCCGCGACCTGGCCACCTTGCTCGGCGGCTATATCAGCGTGACCAGCGAACCGGGCAAGGGCAGCGTGTTCACGCTGGTCATGCCTGAGCAGTACGTGGAGCGCGTAGAGGATGCGCCGGCCATTGAGCAACCGCGCCAGGTGGTGACGGCGCCCGCGCCGACGCCAATCAAGGTGTCACCGTTGCCAGTGGCTGACACGGCCGCCATCCCGCGCTTTGCCGACGACCGTGACAAGGCACCGTTCACCAATCGCTGCATCCTGGTGGTGGAAGATGAGCCCAACTTTGCGCGCATCCTGTTCGACCTGGCCCATGAGCTGGGTTACCACTGCCTGGTGGCCCACGGTGCCGATGAAGGCTACAGCCTGGCCGAAGAGTTCATCCCGGACGCGATCCTGCTGGACATGCGCCTGCCCGACCACTCCGGCCTGACCGTGCTGCAACGCCTCAAGGAACACGCCGATACCCGGCACATTCCGGTGCACGTGATTTCCGTGGAAGACCGCGTCGAAGCCGCCATGCACATGGGCGCCGTGGGTTATGCGGTCAAACCCACCACCCGCGAAGAACTCAAGGACGTGTTCGCACGCCTGGAAGCCAAGCTGACCCAGAAGGTCAAGCGTGTGCTGCTGGTGGAGGACGATGACTTGCAGCGCGACAGCATTGCCCGCCTGATCGGCGACGATGACATCGAAATCACCGACGTCGGCTACGCCCAGGCCGCACTCGACCTGCTGCGCACCAACGTCTACGACTGCATGATCATCGACCTCAAGCTGCCGGACATGCTCGGCAACGAGCTGCTCAAGCGCATGGCCACCGAGGACATCTGCTCGTTCCCGCCGGTGATCGTCTACACCGGGCGCAACCTGACCCGGGATGAAGAGGCCGAGCTGCGCAAGTATTCGCGCTCGATCATCATCAAGGGCGCGCGCTCGCCGGAACGCTTGCTGGACGAAGTGACACTCTTTCTGCACAAAGTCGAATCCCAGCTGTCCCATGACCGCCAGAAGATGCTCAAGACCGCGCGCAGCCGCGACAAGGTCTTCGAGGGGCGCAAAATCCTGCTGGTGGACGACGATGTGCGCAACATCTTTGCCCTGACCAGCGCCCTGGAGCACAAAGGCGCCGTGGTGGTGATCGGGCGTAACGGCCGTGAAGCCATCGACAAACTCAATGAAGTCGACGATATCGACCTGGTGTTGATGGACGTGATGATGCCGGAAATGGACGGTTACGAGGCCACCGCCTTGATTCGCCAAGACCCACGCTGGAAAAAGCTGCCGATCATCGCGGTGACGGCCAAGGCCATGAAGGACGATCAGGAGCGCTGCCTGGCAGCCGGCTCCAATGATTACCTGGCCAAGCCGATTGATCTGGACCGTCTGTTCTCACTGATTCGCGTGTGGCTACCCAAGATGGAACGCATTTAAGTGGAGCGAAGTTTTTTGGACAAAAGCAGCGATATTGAGCTGCGCCTGTTGATCGAGGCGATTTACCTCAAGTACAGCTACGATTTTCGCGACTACTCCGGCGCGTCGGTCAAGCGCCGGGTGGCGCATGCCCTGCGCCAGTTCGACTGCGCGACGATTTCGGCGCTGCAGGAGCGGGTGCTGCATGACCCGGCGGCGTTCATGCAATTGCTGCAGTTTTTGACGATTCCGGTGAGCGAGATGTTTCGCGACCCCTCGCACTTCTTGGCGATCCGCCAGGAGGTGGTGCCGCTGCTCAAGACGTACCCGTCGATCAAGATCTGGATCGCCGGCTGCAGCACGGGCGAGGAGGTGTACTCCATGGCCATCCTGCTGCGTGAGGAAGGGTTGCTGGAGCGCACGATCATCTACGCCACGGATATCAACCCGGCGTCGCTGGACAAGGCCAAGCAGGGGATCTTCTCCCTGGAGAACGTGCGGGCCTACACCGCCAACTATCAGCAAGCCGGTGGCCAACGTTCATTTGCCGACTACTACACCGCGGCATACGATTACGCGATCTTCGACAAGACGTTGCGCGAGAACGTGACCTTCGCCGACCACAGCCTGGCAACCGACAGCGTATTCTCAGAAACTCAATTAATTTCGTGTCGCAACGTATTGATTTACTTCAATAAGAAATTGCAGGATCGTGCGTTCGGGTTGTTTCATGAGTCGCTGTGTCACCGCGGCTTCCTGGTGCTGGGCAGCAAGGAAACCCTGGATTTTTCCGCGTTCGGCAAACAATTCGAACCCTTGGTCAAGCAAGAACGGATCTACCGAAAACTATGAACACAGTGGCGGCCGGCCCGGCACGTATCCCGGGGATAGAGGCGATTGTGATCGGCGCATCCGCAGGCGGCGTTGAGGCCTTGTTGACGGTGTTTGGCGAGCTGCCGAGCGATTTCGGCTTGCCGATCATCACCGTGCTGCACTTGCCGGACGAGCGCCGCAGCCAACTGGCCGAGGTGTTCGACCGCCGTGTGGCGATGCCGGTGGTCGAGGCGCGTGACAAGGAAACGATCCGCCTTGGCACCCTGTATTTTGCCGGCCCGGGTTATCACCTGTCGGTGGAGCATGACCGCAGCCTGTCATTGAGCCAGGAAGACCGGGTGCACCATTCGCGGCCGGCCATCGATTACCTGTTCGAGTCCGCCGCCGATACGTATGGCCCAGGCCTGATGGCTATCCTGCTGACCGGCGCCAACCATGACGGCGCCCGTGGCCTGGCCCACGTCAAGCAGCAGGGCGGAACCACCGTGGTGCAAGACCCTGCCGAAGCACGGGTGGCCGTGATGCCCCGGGCGGCCCTGGCACTGCATACACCTGACCACATTCTTTCTCTGAGCCGCATTGGCTCATTGCTGGCTTCCCTGGAATATTCCCCATGTTAAGTACTGTCCAGGCCAAACTGCTGATCGTTGACGATCTGCCGGAAAACCTGCTGGCCCTCGAAGCGCTGATCAAGCGCGAGGACCGCCAGGTGTTCAAGGCATTGAGCGCCGACGAGGCCTTGTCACTGTTGCTGGAGCACGAGTTCGCCATGGCGATTCTCGACGTGCAGATGCCCGGCATGAACGGTTTCGAGCTGGCCGAACTGATGCGCGGCACCGAAAAGACCAAGAACATCCCGATCGTGTTCGTCAGCGCCGCAGGCCGCGAACTCAACTACGCGTTCAAAGGCTACGAAAGCGGCGCCGTGGACTTCCTGCACAAGCCGCTGGATATCCATGCGGTGAAAAGCAAGGTCAACGTATTCGTCGACCTGTACCGCCAGAGCAAGGCCATGAAGCAACAGGTCGAAGCCCTGGAACGCAGCCGGCGCGAACAGGAACTGCTGCTGACGCGTCTGCAGGCCACCCAGGCCGAGCTGGAGCAGGCAGTGCGCATGCGCGATGACTTCATGTCGATCGTCGCCCATGAAGTGCGCACGCCCCTCAATGGCCTGATCCTCGAAACCCAGCTGCGCAAGATGCACCTGGCCCGGGACAACGCCGCCGCGTTCACCCTCGACAAGATGCACGCCATGGTCGACCGCGATGAACGGCAGATCCAGAGCCTGATCCGCCTGATCGAGGACATGCTCGACGTGTCGCGCATCCGAACCGGCAAGCTGTCGATCCGACCTGCGCGGTTTGACCTGGCGCAGCTGGTGCACAACCTGGTGGAAAACTTCGCGCCGCAAGTGGCCGCCGCCGGGTCGTCGATGCAACTGACCGTCGAAGGGCCTGTGGAAGGCAACTGGGATGAGTTCCGCATCGAACAGGTCATCACCAACCTGCTGACCAACGCCCTGCGCTACGGGGCCAAGAGCCCGGTGGATGTGCGTGTGTACACCGAACACGGTGAAGCACGGGTGGAAGTACGTGACCGGGGCATTGGTATCAGCGAAGAAAACCAGAAGCGCATTTTCCAGCAGTTCGAGCGGGTCTCGGCCAGCCACGTCGCGGCCGGGTTGGGCCTGGGTCTGTTTATTTCCGAGCAGATCGTCGCGGCCCATGGCGGCACTATCGAAGTCGAAAGCCAGATAGGCGAGGGCGCACTGTTCCGGGTGTGCCTGCCCCTTGAAGCGCCGGCATGAAATCAATCGTCAGCTTGACGCAACCTTCTGCGTGACCCCATGGTCGTAATTGCAGCTATTGACCGGACAAAGGCTTCCCATGAGTGAAGATGCACAAGATGTCGTCCTGATTGTTGAGGACGACGAATCCATTATGTTTGTGCTGGGTGAATACCTGGCGGGCCTGGGTTATCGGGTATTGAAGGCGATCGACGGCGAACAGGCCTTCGAAATCCTGGCGACCAAACCGCACCTGGACCTGATGGTCACTGATTACCGCTTGCCGGGCGGCATTTCCGGGGTACAGATCGCCGAGCCCGCGATCAAGCTGCGCCCGGAGCTGAAAGTCATCTTTATCAGCGGTTATCCGCAGGAAATTCTGGAATGCAACAGCCCGATTACGCGCAATGCGCCGATTCTGGCCAAGCCGTTTGACCTGGATACCCTCCAGGAGCATATCCAGAGATTGCTCGCCTGACGCCATTTGGGCTGCTGCAAGGCAGCCCGTAAGCGGCTCATAGCCACTCACATCTGTTTACAGCACCGCCTCCAGCACCGTGGAACGGTCTTACAACCCTGAACGACTTAAGCGATAGCCCGAAGAGTGCAGTTCTTCGTCGGCACATCCCTTTTTCTTTTTCAGGGCTTCACATGATCCGGTCCCACGCTTCGCTCGATTACCGACTGCCGTCAACTTCCGCCACTCAAATCCGAAACAAACGGGAAGTGCCCAATGAGGGCGCCTCGCCTGTTATCGGCCTTGCGAGCACTACGTCGGGAGACAAGGGTGTTTTAGAGCTGTACGTGAAGGCCTTGCGCAATGTGGCCGGAGGTTCAACCGACGGGGTAAACCTCGACAATATTCCCGCTGACTCGACGTTCGGTCAGTGGTGGCAACAGCTTTACAACGCAGTCAAAAGCCCACGTTTTGAAGCACTTGCCAAAAAGCTCGATATCGATACGTCGAGCCCGATGACTGTTGATCACATAAACGAAACGCTGACGGCCATGGTCAACGGCGAGCCGATGACCTTTAGTACTTCCCAGTTGGGGCGTGCATGGGCCGAGGCCACGGCGCCAATCCTGTCCGCCGCGCGCGCGCTGGGTTACAGCCGCATCAAAATTCCTACCCATCCAACAACGGCGCCGGTGCAGGAGGTTGCGCGATTTTATGGCGAAGTGCTCCTGGCAGACAGAAAAGAGCAGACGTTGGCACGCGCCACTCAGTTGGAGCACAACCAAACCTTTGACCAAAAAGGGCTCGACAAACCTTTTGTAAACCTCAAGGCGCGTGCCCCCGAGCAGTTGGAAGAGCAGGTGACAGCGCTGGGCAATAACAACGTCAAGTTCAACCTGCTGAACCGTCTGATGCAATTCAACAGCAACGAACACGTGTCCTTGGCGGACTTTTTGCGCGATACAAAAATGCCACTTGCCCCCAACTCCAGCTATACAAAAGACACGGGACACAGTGAAGTCAGCCTCGAAGATGTGCTGGCTACCTACGACTGGCATATCCCGAAAAACCAGCAGGAACTGAACAGCCTGATCAACAACTTGGCTGAACCGGCGCTCAGCCGTCCACAGGACGGTAACTTTGCCGGGGCGCTGGCGTGGCCAACACCGTTGACCGTAGAGGAGCGCGCAGAGGTTTTCCGCACGCTCGCCGATAACCATCCAAGGTTACCGGTAGTGGACCCGGATACCTCGCTGGGCAGTGTCGATGTGCTGGGCGCATTGGTCAGCCGCGTGCCTTCGTTCATCCTCAGGCAAGATGACCCGCTGGCCGTGATCGAATGGATCCTCAACGCCGAGGAAGGTCAACAGTTGGGTGCTGAACTGCTCAAGCGCGCGGGGGATAAGGCTGGTGGTGCAAGCCCCAGGACCTGGTTGCTGACAGTGATGGGGATCATGCTCGATGTGAAGAGCCTGAAGGAGCCGCAAGCCAACCACGTTGCCGGGTTCAACCTTGGCGGGCACGAGGGTCAAACCCCCGCTCAGATCAAGCAGGCGTTGATCGATCACCTTAGTCGCACGTTCGTGACAACCCCTCAGGCTGCGCCCATGGCAGCGGTATTGTTGCTGTCTCGTGCGGCCCCCGAACTGCTGGTCAAAGACATCCCCGAGTACATCACCAAGGGTTCGTTCGAGTGGTTGGCACTCAAGGCAGCCGTTGCGCGTATCGAAGCGCTGAGCCCTGGCGCCAGCACGCGCATGAGCTATGGCGAAGTGCTCGCCTTCGACGAGGTTTCTCCCGCGACTGACGAGGAAGCCGAGCTGCAGCGAGAGTCCCAATTGCCGGCGATCATCGACTGGGGCGAGAGCCACGGTACGTTGGGCCTGACTGGGCCGCATAGCCCACAGAATATCGAGTACACCCGCCGCACGATTGAAGCGCAGCAGAACGCCCTGGCTCGCGCTTACGCGGCGCTGAAGGAACAGGCGCCCAGCCAGCGAAGCGTCGCCTTGGCCGAACTCAAGGCCACCTTGGGTGAAGGGATCGATTTCGAGGCGAAAACTATTCGTGCCCACATCGTGAAGACGGACGGGCACAGGCTGACCCCTTCACTGACCAAAGATCCCGTCGGCCACTACTCGCTCCTGGATTTGTACCTGGCGAAGCGGGCGGGCGACGATGTGGGCTGGTTTTCCAGCAACCCCAAGATTACCCAGTCAATGATCAAACGGGTGGGCACGCTGCCGGACCCCATCGCGAAACACGAAAAGGCATTTGACACGTATGAAAGTGAGTTGACCCAGGGCTGGGCCACGCTCACCAAGAACCTGATCGCCAATCTCCCGATGGGCGATCGCAAGAATATTGAATACGGCAAGCTCACGGTCTACCAGACTGGCGAAACCACGCGTTCGGACATCTCCACCGGTTCAGGGTCGATGTCGGTCAATAACGGGTTTGCGCAAACCGGCAGCGACCGTTCACTGATCATCAAAACAGAACGTGACGGTCAGGTGACCTATTATCAGATTGACCCGCAACATTACGTGATCCGCAAACGTGAAGACTTGAACGCCACCTTCAAGGAAGGCGCTCAAGGTGAGTGGGTAGAGCGCCCCAGCAACAGCTATCTTGCTAAGAATTTCGCCGTGGCCACTGTTCGGCCAATAGCGACGAGCAGCGAACACGCCGCGACGGAGGGTGACAGCGTCCCCGTGTCTTTCACCAGCCCCCGCAGCGAATACGTGGGCAAGCTGCTCTCTGACAACATCGTGCCGCTGTACAGGTTAGGCATGCAGAAAGACGCGTCCAGAGAAGTCACTACGTTTGACCGCGAGGCCAGCCTGAAGAAAACATTTCACGAGATATTCCTGGGTATCGTGCCGGGCGCCTCGGCTATCCGGCACATCATTAATGGCGATTACGTGAGTGCTGCTGGCGATACCCTCTTCGACCTTGTGATGGGCGTGACCCTCAAAGGCTTGAGTCCGGGCAAGGCAGCCGGCAAAGGTCTGCGCTCCCCTGGCTTGAAACAAATTGGGCGAACACTTAAAGGCTTCGGGCATGTCGTGGGCAGAGGTGCTGGCAGCACAGTACCAAGGTTTTTTCATCGTCTGAAAACCCAGTTGGGGGCCAAGCCCGCCACAGCGAATGCTTCGCCAGCGCTGAGACTCACGCCAGAACAAGCACGAGCGGTCGCTGCGCGTAAGGATCTTTTTGAAGGTATCGCGACATCGGGAAACGGTGTTGCCAAGCGTACGATTGCCAAATATGACGCGGCTACCAGCAGGTGGCGTGAATTTGACCCGACCACGGGCGGCACGGCTTCTGTCCTGCATACTTTCGACCCCATCGTCACCACGCATCTTGATACCCAGTGGATGAACACCATCAGGAAAGCTGAGAACGGCCCGCAGGGCGCTGCGTATCGCACGGGTTACCTTGAGGGTAAACCGGAGGGGGTTCCAGGTTATGCGCCAGGGATGACCTCGGCACAAATCAAGAAGCTGACGGTCTCGGGCAACCTGTCACCCAAGGACATCGGCACCCTGGTCAGGCAACAGGAAAGGCTGGCGGTGAACAGCAGCCTCAACGGCGTGATCATTTTCAACAAAGAGGTCCGCGCCGCTGGCGGGCGTATTACGCCTATGCCGCAGCTGTTCTACCTGAGCCAGACACAGCCACTGTCCCAAGGACAATGTGCGGCACTGTCCCACCTCATGCTTGAAGCCATGCAACGCGGCAAAGGGCAGGCACTGATTGATAATTTCTACGCAGTGGCCGCCAATCCCAAATCAGCGGCCTCGAGACAATTCATCAATACCCTGAATGACATGCAAGCCAAGCTAACGACGCCAACGGCCTTCCACGGGGGGAGCGCAGCCCGTGTTCCCTATTCCACCGTCGCCGATCAGTTGATCGATGCCAACGGATCCAAGACGCTTCTGATTGGGGACAGCGGGCACGCAATGACAGCAGGCGTGCGTGTGGAGAGCGGTGCGAAGAAGTATTTCTTCTACGAACCCAACTACGGGCTGGCAACGTTCGAGAGTGCTGAAAGCTTCAAACAGGGGCTGGACAATATATTTACCAGCAAAGCGTTCTCGCGAAAGTACACGACGGTGGACCCGGGCAGCAGCGAGGTGCTGTTTACCGTCAGTGACTACAAACCCAACGCCCTGAATCAAGTGGGCATAAACTCCAAGGCGTTGGAAGACCTGTATTCCACGCCGTTGTAGGTCACCTTATAAAAGCAAGGTACCGGGCGCATGAACTCATTGATCTGATGATCTATGAATCATTTCCCGTACCTTCGCCGTCAGCAGGTCAAAGGTGAACGGCTTGGTGATCAACTGCATCCCGGGGTCCAGGAACCCACCACGAACCGCCGCGTGTTCGGCATACCCGGTGATGAACAGCACCTTCAATTCGGGACGAATCTGGCGGCCGATTTCTGCCAGTTGTCGGCCGTTCATGCCCGGTAACCCGACATCACTGATCAACAGGTCGATACGCTGGTCCGACTCGATGATCGGCACTGCCGTATCGGCGTCGCCGGCTTCGACAAACCCATACCCCAGCTCCTTGAGCACCGCACTGACCAGCACCCGTACCGCCGGGTCATCCTCGACAATCAGCACAGTTTCACCGGCATTGGCAAATGGCAGCAGCGCAGGGTTGGCCGCCTCGACCTGGGCGATTTCGCCGAGGAAGCGCGGCAGGAACAGGCTCACGGTGGTGCCTTTGCCGACTTCACTGTGAATCGTCACATGCCCATGGGACTGGCGGGCAAAACCGTAAATCATCGACAAGCCCAGCCCGGTGCCCTGGCCGATCGGCTTGGTGGTAAAAAACGGGTCGAACACCCGGCTCAAGAGGGTTTCCGGAATGCCGCAGCCGGTGTCGCTGACGCTCAGCTCCACGTAATCACCGGGTTTCAACGTGCCATAAGCGGCAGTAAACACGCTGTCGAGGTGACGGTTGGTGGTTTCGACCATCAACTGACCGCCGTTGGGCATGGCATCCCGGGCATTGATCACCAGGTTGAGCAGGGCGCTTTCCAATTGGTTGGGGTCCGCTTCAGCGGTCCACAGTTCATGGGGCAGGCGCATGTCCAGGGCGATGCTTTCGTTGATGCTGCGCTGCAACAATTCACCCATGGAACTGACCAGTTGGTTGATCTCCACGGGTTTGGAGTCCAACGACTGGCGACGGGAAAAGGCCAGTAGGCGATGGGTCAGGCCGGCAGCGCGGTTGGCCGAGGTCACACCCAAGTCGATCAGGCTGTCGAGGTCGTCCAGCTTGCCACGGGACACACGCCGGCGCAGCAGCTCCAGGCTGCCGATGATGCCGGTGAGCATATTGTTGAAGTCGTGGGCGATGCCGCCGGTCAATTGGCCCACCGCTTCCATTTTCTGCGACTGGCGCAATGCATCCTCGTTGTAACGCAGCTGCGCGGTGCGTTCTTCGACCTGCTGCTCCAGGGTTTCCAGGGTGCTTTGCAGGCGCCGTTCGCTTTCACTCAAGTCGATCAGGCGGTCCCGCGCGTCATATTGCCGGCGTCGCCCGCGCAGGGCGGCGCTGACCATACTGATCAGGGTGACCGGGTGAAATGGCCGCTCCAGGAAGGTTACGTTGCCCAGCAGGCCGCTCAGGTGTGACGAGCCGTTCTGCTCGCTGCCACCGTGATGGGTCATCAGCACGATCGGCAGGTCAGACCACGCCGGCTGCTGATGCAGGAACTCCAGCAAAGGCTCCAGCTCAACGCCGCGCAAGGCTTCGGCCGCGATCACCAGCAAGCCGGCACCTTGCTCCAGCGCGTCGCACAGGTGGGCCAGGTTGTTGGCAACGATGCCGCTGTAGCCGGCTTCGTTGAGCATCATCAGCGCCAAGGTGCTGTCGCGTCCCAATGGCGCAAGGATGATCGCGCGCTCGGAGACCGGGTTCGGGTCGGCCACTAGCCCTCATCCTTGAGCAGAGGCGAACCGGCACCCAGGTAGGTGGGAATGCCGCGCAGTACGCCCTGGAAGTTGTCCAGCGGTTCGCCTACGGTCATGCCACGGCTACCGATGCGGTATTCACGGATGGTCGATTCATGGGAGCCGGTGCGCTTCTTGATGATCGAGATCGCTCGGCGCACTTTGCCCAGCGCTTCGAAGTAACGCAGCAGAATCACCGTGTCGGCCAAATAAGTGATGTCCACCGGCGCCTGCATGTCGCCGACCAGGCCATGCTGGGCCACGGTCATGAAGGTCGCTGCACCGCGACGGTTGAGGTACAGCAGCAGCTCGTGCATGTGCAGGATCAGCGCATTTTCTTCCGGCATCGCGGCCTGGTAGCCATTGACGCTGTCGATCACCACCGTCTTGATCCCGCGCTCATCCACACAGCGACGCACGCGATGGGAGAACTCGCCAGGTGACAGCTCAGCGGCGTCCACCTGTTCGATCAGCAGATTGCCGGTGGCTTGCAGGGCCTCCAGGTCGATGCCCATGTTTTTCATGCGCTCGAACAGCAGGCCCAGTTCTTCATCGAAGATGAAGAGGGCGGCTTTCTCGCCCCGCGCCACAGCGGCGGCAGCAAAAATCATCGAGATCAGCGATTTGCCCGTACCGGCCGGGCCGAGAATCAGGCTACTGGAGCCGGTCTCGATACCGCCGCCCAGCAACGAATCCAACTCTTTTATGCCGCTGGTCAAGGTTTCACGGTTGTAGCCACCCCGATGTTCGGCAGCGACCAGGCGCGGGAACACCTGCACGCCGCCCTGCATGATGGTGAAGTCATGGAAGCCGCCACGGTATTTCTGACCGCGGTACTTCACCACCCGCACCCGACGCCGTTCGGCACCGTAGTTGGGGGTCAGTTCTTCCAGGCGAATCACCCCGTGGGCCACGCTGTGCACGGTTTTGTCGAGGGATTCGGTGGTCAGGTCGTCCAATAGCAGGACGGTGGCGTCGTAGCGCACGAAGTAATGCTTGATGGCCAGGATCTGCCGGCGATAGCGCAGGGAGCTTTGGGCCAGCAGGCGGATCTCGGACAGGCTATCGACCACCACGCGGGTGGGCTTGACCCGTTCCACCACTTCGAAGATCTGCCGGGTCGCTTCGCCCAGCTCCAGGTCCGAGGAATACAGCAGGCTCTGCTGGTGCTCGGCGTTGAGCAAACTCTCGGGTGGGGTCAGTTCGAAGATATGGATGTTGTCATCCAGGTCCCAGCCGTGGGACTTGGCGCCCTGGCGCAATTCCCGCTCGGTCTCGGACAAGGTGATGTACAGCGAACGCTCACCGTTTTTGGCTCCGGCCTGCAGGAAGTGAAGGGCCACGGTGGTCTTGCCGGTCCCCGGCTCACCTTCCAGCAGGAACAGGTGGCTACGCGAGAGCCCCCCGGAAAGAATGTCATCAAGACCTTCGATCCCGGTGGCGGCTTTGTCGTTTAACAGCGCATTGGATGTAGACAAGAAGTACCCTCAAGTCACGTACAAGTAGAGGTGCGCGCCGCCCGGGGCGCGCCATATTCACTTGACCGTAGTGGCACGTGGCGGTTCAACGCTTGTTGAGATTTGTACAACGAGAGCTTGGTTTTACAAGTTTTTGGAGTCGACTACAGGCCTTGCTGCAACGCGGGGTCGTCCGGATTCTGCTGTTCAAGCTGCGCCAGCAACACCTGCACATTCTGCAACTGACCGGTTTCCTTCCAGTAGTTGATCAGCAACACCCGGGCTTTGCGATTGGCGGGGTGGCGTTGGACGATCTCTTCCAACTGGCGTTGGGCGGCTTCCAGTTCTTCCTGGGCATGCAGGGTGGTGGCCAGGTCGTAGCGGTAATCCTGATTGTCCGGCTCCAGTTCCACAGCCTTGGACAATCCGAGCAGTGCGTACGGGCGTTCACCATGGTGCAGCAGCCACATGCCCAGGGCGTGTTGCAGGTAGGCTGACTCCGGGTGAGCCGCCAATTGGCGCGCCAGCAGTTGGCGGGACTCTTCGGTCTTGCCTTGTTTATCCAGCAGCTCAATTTGCGCGACCACCGCTTGCAGGTTGTCCGGCTGCAGGCGCATGGCTTGCTCCAAGGCGTTTTGTGCGTCTGGCAACAGGGCGCTGTGAATATAGAGGCGCGCCAGTTGAATCCAGCCCTCGGCGGTTTCGGGTTGGCCCTTGAGCTTTTTCACGAATTCATCGAGTACTTGCTGCAAGGGCCCGAAGTACAAGCCCAGGGTGTCCGGCGAGAGGCCGAGCAAGGCGTTGGCGGCGGCGAAGCGCACGTCTTGTTCCGGGTCATCCAGCACAGGGCCGAGCAACAAGGTGCGTTGGCCGGTGGGCACCAGGCCGACAATGCTGTGGATCGCGGCTTCGCGTACCAGCGGGGCATCGTTGGCCAAGTCTTTATCCGCCAGTTTCAACGCCTGGGGGCTTGGGTAGTTGGGCAATTCGGCGTGCAGCGCGGCGCGCCGCTCAGGTGAAAGGTCCGGGCGGCCCAACTGTTGATACAACACACGCGCCGCTCCCGGCTCACCGTTATGGGCCTGGCGCAGGGCCTTGGCGTAACCATGGGCGATCGCCGGGGGCACGGTCACTTGGGGGGAGCGGGAGAAAAACCAGGTGATCAGCACAATAGACAACAGGGCGCACAGGCCGATGAGGGCGTAACGGCGTGACTTTGACATGCAGGCGTCCAAAAGCTGGGGCAGCTATCGCAAAGCCACCAGCTTCGGTCAGACCAGGGCGAGTGTCAAACCCGCATCAGGTGAGCACGTACTCCACGGGCTCCAGGGCAGGGGGCAGGTCGGTTTCGCCCAAGGCGGCACGGACCTCCCGTTCCAGTGTGCGCAGGATGGCATTGCAGGGCAGGTCGTTTTCGTCGAAACCGAAGGGGTCTTCCAGGTCATCGCCAATTTCATCCAGGCCAAAGAACGTGTAGCTGACGATGGCGGTGAACACCGGCGTCAACCAGCCCAGCGGCTCGGCCATGGCAAACGGCAGCAGGATGCAGAACAGGTAGATGGTGCGGTGCAGCAGCAGGGTGTAGGGGAAGGGCAGCGGCGTGTGCTTGATCCGCTCGCACGAAGCCTGCACCTGGCTGAGGCTGACCAGCCGGGCTTCCAGTTGGGTGTAGCGCCACTCACTGATCACGCCTTGCTCGGTCATCTCCGAAAAGCGTGCGCCGAGCCTTTGCAAGACTCGATCGGGCAGGTTCGGATGCCCTTGATCGACCGGGGTCCAAGCGGCAATTGCGCGAACTTCGTCTTCCAGGCGCAAGCGCGCGATCAGCCCATGGGCAAACCCGCAGAGCCCGCGCAAAACGCCGGCACGCTCAGGCGTATCACCAAGCATCTGAGTCTCGCGGATCAACGAGCGCACATCAATGATCATTTGCCCCAATTGCTTACGCCCCTCCCACCAGCGGTCATAGCAGGCGTTGTTGCGAAAGCTCATGAAGATCGACAGCGACAGGCCCAGCAACGTGAAGGGCGTGGCGTTGACCTTGGAAAAGTAGGCCGGGTGCCAGGTTTCTACCAGCACGATCACCGAAGCCAGCAGGGTCACCAGCAGGCTGCGCAGGGCAATGCGCTTGGCAATCGAGCCCTTGAGGGAAAACAGGATACCCAGGAGGTTGGGTTTGGGGCGGACGATCATCGGGCGGGGCTTCTTAGGTGGCGCAGGCCCTCAGGTTAGAAGCTGGCACCCGCGACGTCCAATCGCTTGGGTCGACCCATTGATAAGCGCGATCAATGATTGGCCAAACCAGTCAGCTATGTTGAAAGCTTTGACCATTGCCGCTGCGCCGCTCTAGAGCGACTATTTCCGCGATTCGTGTGATGCAAAATGTCCTGAAAATAAAAATACAGAAGGATTTGAAGCAATGCGTGAGTATTTGGCTGCCACTACCGAGTTCGATTACCAGCACACCGTCGACGCCGCACTGGCCGGCACCCTGCAGGGCCTCAATGCCTGCGTGGAGTGTTGCGATCGCCACGCGCTGCCGGGGCGCATCGCCTTGTTCTGGGAGGGCAAGGACGGCCGCAGCGCCACGTCCACCTTCACCGAGTTGCAAGACCAGGCCTCACGTTTTGCCAATTTCTTGCTGGCCCAGGGCGTCACGCGCGGCGACAAGGTGGCCGGCCTGCTGCCGCGCACGGCCGAATTGTTGGTGGTGGTGTTGGCCACCTGGCGCATCGGCGCCGTGTATCAACCGCTGTTTACCGCCTTTGGCCCCAAGGCCATCGAACACCGCCTGGGCAGCTCGGGGGCCAAGTTGGTGGTCACCGACGCGGTGAACCGGCCCAAGCTCGCCGAAATCGAGAGCTGCCCGACCATCGTCACCGTCGCCGGGCCCAAAGGCGAAGGCATCGTGCGCGGCGACTACAGTTTCTGGGCCGAGCTGCCCAACCATTCCAATGATTGCGCGCCGGTGCTGCTGGGCGCCGATGACCCGTTTCTGCTGATGTTCACCTCGGGCACCACCGGCCCGTCGAAGGCGCTGTCGGTGCCGCTCAAGGCCATCGTTGCGTTCCAGAGCTACACCCGCGATGCCGTGGATTTGCGCCCCGAAGACGCGTTCTGGAACGTCGCCGACCCGGGCTGGGCCTATGGCATTTATTTCGGCGTCACCGGGCCGCTGTCCATGGGCCACCCGATTACCTTCTACGATGGCCCGTTCACCCTGGAAAGCACCTGTCGGGTGATCAACAAATACGGGATCACCAACCTTACCGGTTCGCCGACCGCGTACCGCCTGCTGATTGCCGGTGGCGAGCAGTTCGCCCAGTCGATCAAGGGCAAGCTGCGCATTGTCAGCAGCGCCGGCGAACCCCTGAACCCGGAAGTGATCCGCTGGTTTGCCGACAACCTCGGCGTGACCATCCACGACCACTACGGCCAGACCGAACTGGGCATGGTGCTGTGCAATCACCATGGGCTGGAGCACCCGGTGCACGTTGGTTCGGCGGGTTTTGCCTCGCCGGGGCATCGCATCGTGGTACTGGACGACGACCACCAGGAACTGCCGGCCGGGGTGCCCGGCATCCTGGCCATCGACCGCGAACAATCACCGATGTGCTGGTTCGCCGGCTACGACGGCGTGAAGACCAAGGCCTTCGTCGGCAAGTACTACCTCAGTGGCGACACCGTGGAACTCAACCCCAACGGCAGCATCAGCTTCGTAGGGCGCAGCGATGACGTGATCACCACCTCCGGCTACCGGGTCGGCCCGTTCGACGTGGAAAGCGCCCTGGTGGAGCACCCAGCGGTGATCGAAGCGGCCGTGGTGGGCAAACCCTGCCCGCAACGTACCGAGCTGGTGAAGGCCTTTGTGGTGATCAATGCGCACTACCGCGCCACCGAGGAACTCGCCGAAGAGCTGCGCCAGCACGTGCGCAAGCGCCTGGCGGCGCATGCGTATCCCCGCGAAATCGAATTCGTCAGCGACTTGCCCAAGACCCCGAGCGGCAAGCTGCAACGCTTTATTTTACGCAATCAGGAAATCGCCAAGGCGGCGGTGGCCTGACCTTTCTTCAAGGACACAATGATGCATATCCAAAACAAGGTTTTTCTGGTCAGCGGCGGTGCTTCGGGCCTCGGCGCGGCAACTGCCGAGATGCTGGTCGCGGCCGGCGCCAAGGTGATGCTGGTGGACATGAACGCCGACGCAGTAGCGGCCAAGGCCAAACAGCTGGGGGATAACGCACGCAGTGCAGTCGCCGATATCAGCCAGGAAGCCGCTGCCGAAGCCGCCGTGCAGGCCGCCGTCGCCGCCTTTGGCGGGCTGCACGGCCTGGTGAACTGCGCCGGTGTGGTGCGCGGCGAAAAAATCCTCGGCAAGAACGGCCCCCACGGGCTGGCCAGCTTTGCCCAGGTGATCAACGTGAACCTGATCGGCAGTTTCAACCTGCTGCGCCTGGCTGCTGCTGCCATCGCGGAAACCGAAGCGAATGCCGATGGCGAGCGCGGCGTGATCATCAACACCGCCTCGGTGGCCGCGTTCGACGGGCAGATCGGCCAGGCGGCGTATTCGGCCTCCAAAGGCGCGATTGCCAGCCTGACCCTGCCTGCTGCCCGCGAGCTGGCGCGCTTCGGCATCCGCGTCATGACCATCGCCCCAGGCATTTTCGAAACCCCGATGATGGCCGGCATGACCCCTGAGGTGCGTGAGTCGTTGGCGGCCGGCGTGCCATTCCCGCCACGCCTGGGCAAACCTGCCGAGTACGCCGCCCTGGTGCGACACATCATTGAAAACAGCATGCTCAATGGCGAGGTGATCCGTCTCGACGGCGCCTTGCGCATGGCAGCCAAGTAAGGAGCACACCCCATGAGCGATCCGATTGTTATTGTCAGCGCCGTCCGCACGCCAATGGGCGGTTTCCAGGGCGACCTCAAGGGCCTGACCGCACCGCAGCTGGGTGCTGCGGCCATCCGTGCGGCGGTCGAGCGCGCCGGAATTGCCAGCGACGCGGTCGATGAAGTGCTGTTCGGCTGCGTACTGCCAGCGGGCCTCGGCCAGGCACCGGCGCGGCAGGCCGCATTGGGCGCCGGCCTGGATAAATCCACGCGTTGCACCACCCTCAACAAAATGTGCGGCTCGGGCATGGAGTCGGCGATCCTGGCCCACGACTCGCTGCTGGCCGGCAGTGTCGAGGTGGTAATTGCCGGTGGCATGGAGAGCATGTCCAACGCGCCGTACCTGTTGGACCGCGCGCGCAGCGGCTACCGCATGGGCCACGGCAAGGTGCTGGACCATATGTTCCTCGACGGCCTGGAAGACGCCTACGACAAGGGCCGCCTGATGGGCACCTTTGCCGAGGACTGCGCGGTGCACAACGGTTTCAGCCGCGAAGCCCAGGACGCGTTTGCCATTGCCTCCCTGACTCGCGCGCAGGAAGCGATCAACCATGGCAACTTCGCCGCCGAAATCGTGCCGGTCCAGGTCACCGTGGGCAAAGAGCAAAAAACCATCCTGCATGACGAGCAGCCGCCCAAAGCCAAGATCGACAAGATCGCCAGCTTGAAGCCGGCCTTTCGCGAAGGCGGTACGGTCACGGCGGCCAACTCCAGTTCGATTTCCGACGGTGCGGCGGCGTTGCTGATGATGCGTCAGTCCGAGGCGCAAAAGCGTGGCCTAAAGCCGCTGGCGGTGATTCATGGGCACGCTGCATTTGCCGATGAGCCAGGGCTGTTTCCGGTGGCGCCAGTCGGCGCGATCCGCAAACTGATGAGCAAGACCGGCTGGAACCTGGGTGAAGTGGACCTGTTCGAGATCAACGAAGCCTTCGCCGTCGTCAGCCTGGTGACCATGAGCAAGCTGGAAATCCCTCACGCCAAGGTCAATATCCACGGTGGCGCCTGCGCCCTGGGCCATCCGATCGGCGCCTCAGGCGCACGCATTCTGGTGACGCTGCTCTCGGCCTTGCGCCAAAAAGGCCTCAAACGCGGCGTTGCCGCCATCTGCATCGGCGGTGGTGAAGCCACGGCCATGGCCGTCGAATGCCTGTATTAAGGACTCACCCCCATGCTGCCCAATGACGAACAACTGCAAATCAGCGACGCGGCCCGGCAATTTGCCCAGGAACGCCTCAAACCCTTCGCCGCGGAGTGGGACCGTGAGCACCGCTTTCCCAAGGAGGCCATTGGCGAGATGGCCGAACTGGGCTTTTTCGGCATGCTGGTGCCGGAACAGTGGGGCGGTTGCGACACCGGCTACCTGGCCTATGCCATGGCCCTGGAAGAAATCGCGGCCGGTGACGGGGCGTGCTCGACCATCATGAGCGTGCACAACTCGGTGGGGTGTGTGCCGATCCTCACGTTCGGCAACGACTACCAGAAAGAGCACTTCCTCAAGCCTCTGGCCAGTGGCGCCATGCTCGGCGCGTTCGCGTTGACCGAGCCGCAAGCCGGTTCCGATGCCAGCAGTCTGAAAACCCGTGCGCGGCTGGAAGGCGAGCACTACGTACTCAACGGCTGCAAGCAGTTCATCACCTCGGGGCAGAACGCCGGCATCGTGATTGTGTTTGCCGTGACCGACCCTGCGGCGGGTAAGCGCGGGATCAGCGCGTTTATCGTGCCTACCGATTCGCCGGGTTATACCGTGGCGCGGGTCGAAGACAAGCTCGGCCAGCATGCGTCCGACACTTGCCAGATCCTGTTCGAGGACGTGAAGGTGCCGGTGGCCAACCGCCTGGGCGAGGAGGGTGAAGGCTACAAGATCGCCCTGGCCAACCTCGAAGGCGGCCGCGTCGGTATCGCCTCGCAATCGGTGGGCATGGCCCGCGCCGCCTTTGAAGCAGCCCGCGACTACGCCCGTGAGCGCGAAAGTTTCGGCAAGGCGCTGATCGAACACCAGGCCGTGGCCTTTCGCCTGGCGGACATGGCCACGCAAATCGCCGTGGCCCGGCAGATGGTGCACTACGCCGCCGCCCTGCGTGACAGCGGCCAGCCGGCGCTGGTGGAAGCCTCCATGGCCAAGCTGTTTGCCTCGGAAATGGCCGAGAAAGTCTGTTCGGCCGCCTTGCAAACCCTGGGCGGTTACGGTTACCTGAGCGACTTCCCGTTGGAGCGCATCTACCGCGATGTGCGGGTTTGCCAGATCTACGAAGGCACCAGCGATATTCAACGCATGGTCATCTCACGCAATCTCTAAGGAGCCCATACATGAGTTACGAAACCATCCTGCTTGACGTCCAGGGCCGTGTCGGCCTGATCACCCTTAACCGTCCGCAGGCCTTGAACGCTCTCAACGCGCAACTGGTCAGCGAACTGAACCAGGCACTGGACGGCCTGGAAGCCGACCCGCAAATCGGCTGCATCGTGTTGACCGGCTCGAAGAAGGCCTTTGCAGCCGGTGCCGATATCAAGGAAATGGCCGAGCTGACGTACCCGCAGATCTACCTCGACGACCTGTTCAGCGACAGCGACCGCGTGGCCAACCGCCGCAAGCCGATCATTGCCGCCGTCAACGGCTTTGCCCTGGGCGGCGGCTGCGAGCTGGCGCTGATGTGCGACTTTATCCTCGCAGGCGACGGCGCCAAGTTCGGCCAGCCGGAAATCAACCTCGGCGTGCTGCCGGGCATGGGCGGCACCCAGCGCCTGACCCGCGCCGTGGGCAAGGCCAAGGCCATGGAAATGTGCCTGACCGGGCGCTTTATCGATGCAGTGGAAGCAGAGCGTTGCGGCATCGTGGCCCGTATCGTGCCAGCCGATGAGCTGTTGGACGAAGCGTTGAAAGTTGCCACCCTGATCGCGGGCAAATCGGTGCCGATCAGCATGATGGTCAAGGAAAGCGTGAACCGTGCCTTTGAGGTGAGCCTGTCTGAAGGCGTTCGCTTTGAACGCCGCGTGTTCCATGCCGCGTTCGCGACCCAGGACCAGAAGGAAGGCATGGCCGCGTTCGTGGCCAAGCGCGCGCCCGACTTCAAAGACCAATAACCCGCCCCACCATCATTGTAGGAGCCGGCTTGCCGGCGATGCAGACACCTAGGTCTATCAGGTACACCGAGGCGATTCCATCGCAGGCAAGCCAGCTCCCACAGCGGAGAGTGGTTTTCCAGGCCCCGCAATTCTCCTGTAGGCGCTGGCTTGCCGGCGATACAGACACCTCGGTTTATCAGTAACACCGAGGTGATTCCATCGCCGACAAGCCGTCTCCTACAGTTGGTAGTGTTTGAGCTCCCGGGCAATCACCATCCGCTGAATCTCGCTGGTGCCTTCGTATATCTGCGTGATCCGCGCATCCCGGTAGTAGCGCTCCACCGGGTAATCCTCCAGATACCCATAGCCGCCATGAATCTGCATCGCCGAGGAGCAGACCTTTTCGGCCATCTCTGAAGCAAACAATTTGGCCTGGGACGCTTCCGACAGGCACGGCTTGCCAGCACTGCGCAGGCGCGCAGCATGCAGGATCAGCAGGCGTGCGGCATTGAGCCGGGTCTGCATGTCGGCCAACAGGTTGGCGACGCTCTGGTGTTCGATGATCGCCTGGTTGAACTGCACACGGTCACGGGCGTAGGCCAACGCCGCCTCGAAGGCAGCGCGAGCAATGCCCAGGGCCTGGGCGGCAATGCCGATACGACCGCCTTCCAGGTTGGACAGGGCGATGGCCAGGCCTTTGCCACGCTCGCCCAGCAGGTTGGCTTCCGGCACGGTGCATTGGTTGAGGGTGACGGCGCAGGTGTCTGACGCCCGAATACCCATCTTGTGTTCCGTGCGGTCGACCACAAAGCCTGGGGTGTTGGTCGGCACCAGGAACGCCGAGATACCTTTCTTGCCCAGGTCCGGGTCGGTGACCGCAAACACGATGGCCAGCTTGGCGCGCTTGCCGTTGCTGACAAACTGCTTGGCGCCGTTGATCACCCATTGGCCGTCGCACAATTCGGCGCGGGTGCGCAAGTTATGCGCCTCGGAACCGGCTTGGGGCTCAGTGAGGCAAAAGCAGCCAATGGCCTGGCCACTGGCGAGGTCGGCCAGCCAAGTCTGTTTCTGTTCGGTGGTGCCGTAGTTGAGGATCGGCCCGCAACCCACTGAATTATGGATACTCATGAGGGCGCCGGTAGCACCGTCGCCGGCTGAAATCTCTTCCACCGCCAGGGCATACGCCACGTAGTCGACATAGGTGCCGCCCCATTCTTCAGGGACCACCATGCCCAACAGGCCCAGCTCCCCCATCTTGGCGACCAGCCCATCGTCGATCCAGCCGGCTTTTTCCCAAGCCTGGGCGTGAGGGGCGATTTCGCCACGGGCAAAGTCGCGCGCCATGTCGCGGATCATCACTTGTTCTTCTGTGTATTCAATGTCTTGCATGGCTTAGTGAACCTTCTGCGCGAAGTCGTGAAAGAAGCTCTCGACGTGGGTGGCGTCCAATCCGTGCAGCGTGGGCGGATTCCAGTGCGGGGTTTTGTCCTTGTCGATGATCAAGGCGCGAACGCCTTCGATCAGGTCGCCACGCTCGAACCACTGGCGATCCAGGTGCAATTCCAGCGCGAAGCACTGTTCCAGCGGCAGGCGACGGCCGCGACGCAGCATCTCCAGGGTGACGGCCATGGCCAAGGGGGAACGCGTTTGCATCAGGTCGGCGGTGGCCAGCGCCCACTCATGGCTGTCGGCGATGGTGACGGCGCGCAATTGCTCAACGATGCTCGGCACGTCCGGCAACGCGAAAAAATGGTCGATGACGGGGCGCAGCGCGGCCAGCGGCGCGTCCGGCAGTTGTTGCACGGCGAGCTTGGCGAGTACGCCTTGCAGGTCCTTGAGGGGCGAGTCGTGCCACTGCAGGCGGTCGAGCTTCTGGTCCAACTCGGCGAGCCTGGTGCTTTCCAAGTACCAGTCGGCCAACCCGCAATACAGGGCGTCTGCGGCACGAACCTGCACGCCGGTCACGCCCAGGTAAATGCCCAGCTCACCCGGAATACGCGGCAGGAAATAGCTACCGCCCACATCAGGGAAATACCCGATGGCCACTTCCGGCATCGCCAGGCGGCTGCGCTCGGTGACGACGCGCAGATCGGCGCCTTGCACCAGGCCCATGCCGCCGCCGAGGACGAACCCGTCCATCAGGGCCAGCACCGGTTTGCGGTAGTGGTGGATAGCCAGGTCGAGGGCGTATTCCTCGACGAAGAAGTCTTGGTGCAGGGTGTCGCCGCCTTTGAAACTGTCGTACAGCGAGCGAATATCGCCCCCGGCACAGAAGGCTTTTTCGCCGGCACCACGCAGGACCACGGCGTACACCTGCGGGTCATCGGCCCAGGCCTGGAGCTGCTGGGTCAAGCCACGTACCATGTCCAGGGTGATGGCGTTCAAGCCCGCCGGGCGATTGAGGGTGAGGTGGCCGATATGGTTGCGAACCTCGGCCAGCACCTCGTCTTGAAGAATGTCGGCGCGGCTTGCTTCGGATGAAACCTGAGCAGTCATCTCTAACTCCCTGCTTTTATTGTTCTTTATCAAGATGTTCGTAGGCGAACGCTCTCGCGATCGTACCAGTGCAAATTTGCCCCGTACAACCGTGAATCATGCAGGTCGTTTTTGCATTTTTGCAGAGGAACTCAAGCTGCCCGATGGGCCAGCACCTCACCGATGCTGCGCCGACGCGCATGGCCTTCAGCCGCGTGGATCAGTTGCTCAAGCTCAGTGGGTTCGATGTCGTAGAACTGCTCCATTTCGGCCAACGCCAGCTTCAGGTCGGCGGCCGTGATCGTGGGGTCGGTGGCGGGCGTCGGCGTGCCCATCACCACGGCAGGCGATTCGGCCGCGCCCTTGGGATAACGCGTGCGGGTGGCATTGTTGTAGGCCAGTGCACACAGCAACAACGCACTGGCGCCGAACATGACCGGCGCCATTTCGTACCAGCCGAGGCTGATGGAAGCCGGATCGGCCAGCACCAGGCTCATGGCCAGGCCGCCGGCGGGTGGATGCAGGCAACGCAGCCAGCAAATCAGCACCACCGTGATGCCGGCCGCCAGGCAGGCGCTGCCCAAGGTTCGCCCCAACACCCGCGCCACCAGCAGCGCGACGACGCCGGCACACAAGTAGCTGCCGATGATCGACCAAGGTTGCGCCAGGGCGCCCGACGACACGGCAAACAGCAGCACCGCCGAGGCGCCGAGAGGGCCGAGCAAGTGCAGCGCCACGTCCATGCCAAACACGTGGGCGCAGGCCCAGACACTGAGCATCGTGCCCAAGGCCATGCCGATGGCGGCGCGGCTCCATTCGGCGGGGCGCGTGTTGATTGCAGCGGGTAAAAAACGAGCGAGCATTAAAAAGGGTCCATAAACAGCGGGCGAAAAAAAAGGCTTGCCTGGTTTCCCGGAAAAGCCCTTTGAAAGTTCCAACATTTGGGGGAGGAACCTGTGCAGTGTGCCGATCTAGGTGAGCGGCCACCAGTGCATATTAATGAGGGTTGAGTGCAATAATAATGAAGTTAAAGGACGGCACCAAAGGGAATCTGGCGCACGCTATGCAGATCGGGGATGTTGACCTTGCCGAGTACGCGGCAATCGGTCTCTTCGTTGAACAGGTGTTTTTGCAGGTTTTTCTTCAGTTCAGGGTCGTCAGCCAGCGGCCCCTTCAACGCCACCAGGGCGTCCCGCAAGCCCATCAGTCGTTCCAGTGCCGGCAGGGGCAGGGTCACTCGATCATCTCGCACAAAATTCTCCTCTCAGTGAAAGAGGCCACCACGGTGGGGGATGGCCTACAGCGTCCTTGTTGTTATGCGTGTTAAAAACCTTAGGGCCTGGTGGTAGATAGTTAAGGCACTTGGTGAGCGAGTCTACATTTGGGGTATGAGCGCCGGAAGAGGCGAGTGCCCCAGGCATTACGCATTGGGCCGTAGGATGTTTCTTGGCGATAAGAATGCAAAACGCCCACTCTTTGAGGAGTGGGCGTTCTTTCGTACAGAACCACGCAACAGCGCTATCAATGCGGCGTGGATTTGGCCAGGTGCAGCAGCACGTAAGGGTTCTTGTCGAACTCCCCGGTGAGCGTGGGAGTAATGGAGCGCAACCGAGGGTCTTGCAGCCCCTCGTAATCTTCCTGGCTCATCACCAGCCAGGCGGGACCTTGCACCGGGGCCAGCTCGGCTGGCAACTGGGTGAACAGGGGCACCCGGTCGCAGTCGAGGTTGACCATCAACTTGATGGCTTTCGCGTCTTTGCCCAGTGCATGCAGCACCACGGGCGCCGGTTGCTGGTTGATCTGTGCCTTGACCGCCAGGCTGAAGGTGCGGGTGTCATACAGGCTGCGCTCAAGCGGCTCAACCACCACGATGTACGTCGTCCAAATCGCCAACACGGCCGCCAGCGCAGGGCCGGCCGGGCGAAACCGCACGTTGAACAGCGCCAGCAACGCGAGCACTTGAAGCACACCCAGCACGACAAACATCAGCGTCAGGCTACCCAACTGCTCCGCATAGCGGCGGCGCGCAACCAACAAGCCAATGGCCAACAGGGCAGGGAACAACGTCCAAATGCCCAGCATCAGGCTACGCAAGGCGGCGAACAGCCGTCCCTGGGTCACCTGGAACGGGTACGCCGCAATGATTGCCGCCATGGGCAGCATGGGCAGTATGTAGCGCGCTTTCTTCGCCTGGGGAACCGACAGGCCGAGCATCACCAGCAAACCTGCCGCTGCGCAGTACAACACCAACTGCAGCGCAGGATCCGGCACACGTCGCCCGTTCAGCGCCACCGCCAGTAGCACCAGCAACGCCACCGGGTAAGCCAGCGCGTAATTGCCGATGGAACTGGTGAAGTAGTACAGCACGCCGCTGGAACCTTCGGTGCCGTCCATGCGCCCCAGGAACTGCATGCGAATCACATCCCGCATGAAGTCTTCACCGCCGCTGAGCTTGGCCAACAGCAACAACAGGCCAACACACGCCGCCAGCAACGCAAGGGCCAGCAAGCCGAAGCTGAACAACTGGCGCCATTGGCGGTTGATGAGGTAATAGCTGCACAGCACACCCGTGGGGATCACCAGGCCGATGGGCCCACGGATCGCAAAGCCGATGATCAGCAGCAGGAACAGCCAGTGCAGGCGCTTGCCCGCACCGAAGTGGTCGTGGGCATAACCCAGGTAGAACACCGCCAACGCCACGGCCGCGAGCATCTGGTCAAGAGACACCGCACGGGTTTCGCTGATGAAGGTGCTGCTGAGCAGCAACATCGCCACACTCAGCAGGCCCCAACGCGGGGAGTAGGGCGCCGTGAGGCGGTACACCAGGGTGACGATCACCGCCGAAGCAATGGCCGTCGGCAGCCAGGCCGTGAAGCTGGTGACCTGCCCAAACGGCAGGGAAAACAGCCAGGTCAGCAGGGTAGAGGTGGCGAGGTAATCGGCATAGGGCTGCCCGTACGTGGTGGGGAAAAAGCTGGGCCCATGGCGCAGCATTTCCTGGGCGAACACCACGAAACGCGAGTCGAAGCCGATGATTGCCTGGTGCCAGTTACCGGCAATGAACAGCACCAGCGCCAAGAGCCCAAGCCCCAGCGACTGGTGTCGAATCGTTGCATTGAGCAGCGGCGGATGAGCTTTGTTCACGTATCAGGCTTCCTGACCTTGCGGCACCCACTGTTGCTGAGGGATTGGCAATTCACAGGAGTCACCACGCCCAATCGGGAAGTACTTGAAGCCTTTGCGCGACAGACGCTCGCCGTCGTACAGGTTGCGGCCGTCGAAGATCACCGGGGTTTTCAGGCGCTGGTGGATCAGGTCGAAGTCCGGCGCCTTGAACTGCTGCCATTCGGTGCAGACGATCAATGCATCGGCGCCGCTCAGGGCCGATTCCGGAGTGCCCAGCAGCGTCAGGCGCGATTCATCGCCGTAGATGCGCTGGGTTTCCTGCATGGCTTCCGGATCGAAGGCACGTACATTGGCGCCGGCGGCCCACAGGGCTTCCATCAGTACGCGGCTGGGCGCATCGCGCATGTCATCGGTGTTGGGCTTGAACGCCAGGCCCCACAGGGCGAAGGTCTTGCCCTTCAACTCGCCTTTGAAATAGGCGTTGATGCGTTCGAACAGCTTGCTCTTCTGGCGCTGGTTGATGGCTTCGACGGCTTCCAGCAGGTCGCTGGAGCAGTTGGCCTCTTTAGCGCTGTGGATCAGGGCGCGCATGTCTTTGGGGAAGCACGAGCCGCCGTAGCCGCAGCCCGGGTAGATAAAGTGGTAGCCGATGCGCGAGTCGGCACCGATGCCCAGGCGCACGGCTTCGATGTCGGCGCCCAGGTGCTCGGCCAGTTCGGCGATCTGGTTGATAAAGCTGATCTTGGTGGCCAGCATGCAGTTGGCGGCGTACTTGGTCAGTTCGGCGCTGCGCAGGTCCATAAAGATGATGCGGTCGTGGTTGCGGTTGAACGGCGCGTACAGGTCGCGCATCACTTCACGCACTTCTTCACGCTCGCAACCGATGATGATGCGGTCCGGGCGGCGGCAGTCGGCAACGGCCGAGCCTTCCTTGAGGAATTCCGGGTTGGAGACGATATCGAAGTCCAGGTGACGGCCGGCCACGCGCAGGTTCTTCTCGATGTGCGCGCGCAGGGTGTCGCCGGTGCCGACGGGTACGGTGGATTTTTCCACCAGGATCACCGGCTCTACACGGTGACGGGACACCGCGTCGCCGACCGACAGCACGTACTTCAGGTCGGCCGAGCCGTCTTCGTCGGACGGTGTGCCCACGGCGATGAACAGCACTTCACCGTGTTCCACGGCGAGTTTTTCGTCGTGGGTGAAATGCAGGCGCCCGCTTTCCAGGTTCTCTTTCACCATCGCGGCCAGCCCCGGCTCGAAGATGGTCACATGGCCTTTTTGCAGCGATTCGACCTTGTTCTTGTCTACGTCCATGCAGATGACATCGTGACCGACTTCGGCCAATACGGTGGCCTGCACCAGACCGACGTAACCACTACCAAATACACTGATTTTCATGGGGCATTCCTGGGACTTGTGGTGCTAGCACGACGAGAGTTAATAACCAGTACACCGAGGATGACCAGCGCCACCCCCAGGGTTTTCGAAAGCGAGAAATGTTCGTTGAACACCGGCAGGCTGGCGGCCAACAGGTACACCAGCGCGTAGCTGATGCTGAGCAATGAATACGCACGGCCGAGGGGCAGATCCTTGAGCGCGCCGAGCCAGCAGAGCATCGACAGCGCATAGGCGATGATCGCCAGGATCACCACGCCCAGGGCGCCAAGGTCGATGGCATTGCTGTTGAAGGCTGTGAGCCATTCAGTCGGCAGCGGCAGGCGCGTCATGCTCCAGCGCATGCCCAACTGGGCGGCGCTGACCAGTCCGACGCTGCCCAGGGCCAGGGCAAAACCACGCGCCCGGCTCATACCTGGCGCCCCAGCAGCACGACACCGGCGATCACCAGCACCACGCCCAGCCAGTGGCGGCCGTCGATGTGTTCGTGGAACACAAAGCGCGCCATCAGCGTGACCAGCACAAAGTTCAGGCTGAGCATGGGGTAGGCGATGCCGACTTCCAGGCGCTGCAATACCAGCAGCCACACCAGCAGGCCCAGGCCCAGGCAGATCAGTGCCGACCACAGCCACGGCGAGCGCAGTTTCAACGCCCAGCCGTCGGGCTGGTCACGCCAGCTTTCTACGGCAAACTTTTGCGAAACCTGGCCCATGCAGGTGAGCAGACAAGCACCGAGTAATAGAAGCAGGGTGATCATGGAGCAGCCTTGGGGAAGATCAGGATCACGATGTTGCCTTGCTCGTAACGCTTGCCATCCTGGGGCAGCAAGTTCACTTCAGCGACCTCATCGTCACCCTTGACGCGCATCACCACACCGACCGGGCCTTGTTTGCGCGCATCGCTCATCCATTGCTGGACCTGGCTGATGTCCACCTTGCGATGGGCCGTGTCTGCGAAGGCAAGACCGTATTTCACTTCACCGACGGTGTTGTAGAGGGTCACGTCCGGGCGGTGCAGGCGCCACGCCAGGGCCGACGCGGCGCCCAGGTCATTGCTCAGCAGTGCGGTGGTCGGTTGCAGTTCCTGCAGGTGATCAATGATGAATTGGTCCGGGGTCTTGTTGTACACCACCGAATGGGGCAGTGCGGCCGGCACCAGGGCCACCAGCAGCCAGCTGCCGATCGCCGGTGCTGCCCAGAGTTTCAAGGGGCGCGCCGCTTGCAACAGATTGACCAGGATCCAGCCGAACAAGAAGGTAAACACCAGCACCAGGCTGAGGGTTTCCTGGCCATGCTCGTACACCGGCTTCTTCATTTGGAACCAGCTGAGGGCCAACATCGCCACCAAACCCATCACCAGGTTCAGCCAGCCGTTGATGCGCAGCGCACGCCCACGGTTTTGGGCCAGCTTGTCGGCCAGGGTCGAACCCATCAGCAGGGCCAGGGGCAACAGGCACGGCATGATGTAGGACGGCAGCTTGCCTTTGGCCAGGCTGAAAAACGCCAAAGGCATCAACAGCCACAGCAGCAGGAAGGCGGTTTTCGGCAGGCGCTTGTCGTGCCAGGCCTGTTTGACCGTGGACGGCAGCAGCGCCACCCAAGGCAACGAGAACGCAATCAACAACGGCAGGTAGTACCAGAACGGCTCGGCGTGCTGGGCGTCGTCACCGGCAAAGCGTTGGATATGCTCGTGCCAGAAGAAGAAGTTCCAGTAGTCCGGCTCCTGCAGGTGCACGGCCAGCGCCCACGGCAGGCTCACGACAATCGCCACGACCACCGCCACCAGGCCGTAGCCGAGCAATTCACGAAAGCGTTTTTGCCAAATGGCGTAGGGCAGGGCGATGAGCACCGGCAACAACCAGGCCAGGAACCCTTTGGTCATGAAGCCCATGCCACAGGCAAAACCCAGCAAGGCCCAGGCGCCCAGGCGGCCACGGCGCGTGGTGTTGTCGAAGCAGAACCACAAGGCGACGCCGGTCAGGTTGACCCAGAAGGTGAACTGCGGGTCGAGGTTCGCATAGCCGCCCAGCAGGGCCACACTGGCGAAACTCATGTAGAGCACGGTGCTGACCAGGCTCTTGCGCGGGTCATTCCACAACCGGCGCGACACCAGGTACACCAGCAGGATGCTCAGGCCGGTGCTCAAGGCGGAGGCAAAGCGCACGCCGAACAGGTTCTGTCCGAAGATCGCCTGGCCCAGCGCGATCATCCAGTAGCCGGCGGCGGGTTTTTCAAAGTAGCGGATGCCCATGAAATGCGGCGAGGCCCACTTGCCGGTCAACAGCATTTCCTGGCTGATCTGCGCGTAGCGGGTTTCATCCGGGATCCACAGGCCATGGGTGGCCAGCGGCAACAGGTAGAACACGCCAAACGCCAACAGGAGCAGGGGCAATGCCAGGCGCCGGATCATGCTTGTTGCACTCCGAGCCAACCCTCGCGCCCAGGCAGGGCGCCACGCACCAGCTGTTGCTGGGGCAAGGTGGTCACATCGGCGGGCAACAGGTCGCCCAGCGGTTTGAAATCGATGCCGCGCTGCCCAGCCTGGGCAAGCAACTGGCGAAAATCATTAGCCATCAGAATCCCTTCTACTTCGGCATGAATCGTGTAGACGTTCAGCTTGGACTCGGCAAAGCGGTCCAGAATGAAGCCGTTGAAGTCTTTGGCAGCCACTACCGGCCCGACGACTTCGTCGAAGGTCGGCAGGTCTACCGGAATTTGTGGGGTGCCCGCGCTGCCATCGGCCAAGGTTGGACGAAACAGGCTGGTGCCCCGGCAATCACTGTTGTAGCGAAAGTTGAAACCTTGCTTGGCTTGCACCACGCGTTCATCGGCACGCCAACCGGCTGCCGCTGAACAATCGATACGCTCGCCGAGGATGTCGCTGAGGGTGTCGACGCCACGGCGGATCTGCTCGATCAGCTGTGCCTCGCTCCAGCGCCCGGTGTTGGCCTGCCAGCCGTGGTGGTCCCACGCGTGCAGGCCCACTTCATGCCCGGCAGCCTTGGCCTGGCGCATCAAATGCCCCAGGTCGCGGCCAATCGGCTTGCCCGGCCAGGCGGTGCCGGCCAGCAAGATGTCCAGGCCATACAGACCGACGGCGTTGGAGCGCAGCATCTTCCACAGGAACTGCGGGCGGATGAGGCGCCACAAGTGGCGCCCCATGTTGTCCGGCCCAACGCTGAAGAAGAAGGTTGCCTTGACCCCGGCTTCATCCAGGGATTCAAGCAACCGCGGCACACCTTCACGGGTGCCACGGTAGGTGTCGACGTCGATGCGAAGGCCTGCCTGCATTACTTCTTGTCCGCGATTTCGAGCATGGCTTCTTTCAGGAAGAAGTCCAGGGTGTTACCGATGGTCTCGCTCATCTCGACGGTCGGCTCCCAGTTCAGCAGGCGCTTGGCGTTTTCGATGCTTGGCTTGCGGTGCGCCACGTCCTGGTAACCGGTACCGTAGAACGCCTTGCTTTCCACGTCGCGGAAACCGGCGAACGGAGGGAAGTTGCTACGCAGCGGGTGCGCTTCGAACTGACGCAGCAGTTCTTCGCCCAGCTGACGAATGCTGGCTTCGTTTTCCGGGTTGCCGATGTTGACGATCTGGCCGTCGCACACGCCGTTTTCGTTATCAATGATGCGTGCCAGCGCTTCGATACCGTCGGCGATGTCAGTGAAGCAACGTTTTTGCTCGCCGCCGTCGAACAGACGGATCGGAGTACCTTCCACCAGGTTCAGGATCAGTTGGGTGATTGCACGGGAGCTGCCGATACGCGCCGAATCCAGGCGGTCCAGGCGCGGGCCCATCCAGTTGAACGGACGGAACAGGGTGAATTTCAGGCCTTTGTCGCCGTAGGCCCAGATCACGCGGTCCAGCAGTTGCTTGGAGACCGAGTAGATCCAGCGCTGCTTGTTGACCGGGCCGACCACCAGGTTGGAGGTGTCTTCGTCGAAGTACTGGTCCTGGCACATGCCATACACTTCGGAGGTCGACGGGAAGATCACGCGCTTGTTGTACTTCACGCAGTAGCGAACCAGTTTCAGGTTCTCTTCGAAGTCGAGTTCGAATACGCGCAGCGGGTTACGGGTGTATTCGATTGGGGTGGCGATGGCCACCAGCGGCAGCACCACGTCGCACTTCTTGATGTGGTACTCGATCCACTCGGTGTGGATGCTGATGTCGCCTTCCACGTAGTGGAAGTTCGGGTGGCTGCGCAGGCGCTCGATAGCGTCGGAACCGATGTCCAGGCCGTAGATTTCGTAGCGGTCGTCACGCAGCAGGCGCTCGGACAGGTGGTTACCGATAAAGCCGTTCACACCCAGGATCAGTACACGGGTACGACGTGGCTTGCGACCGGACTCGGCGCCGCGCAGCACGGAACCGTCTACCAGGCCCAGGACATCCGCCAGGGCAGGGCCGGCCAGGAACAGGCCATCGGCGTTGCGCTGGCCGAACTTGACCACCAGGGAATCTTCGCCGCAGGCGATGCGCAGCGGGTTAACGCTGATCACACGACCTGGCGCCAGGCCTTCGTTGCCCTTGACCACTTCGGCTTGCCAAACGATCAGTTTGTGCTCGCCCACGGCGCAGAAGGCGCCCGGGTACGGCTGGGTCACGGCGCGAACCAGGTTGAACAGTTCTTCAGCCGGTTTTTTCCAGTCCAGTTTTCCATCGGCAGCGGTGCGGCGGCCGAAGTAGCTGGCCTGGCTTTCGTCCTGGGCGGTTTCGCTCAGCTTGCCGGCAACCAGTTGTGGCAGGGCATCGCGCAGCAGGTTGGCGGCGGCGTCACGCAGCTTGGCATGCAGGGTCAGGCCGGTGTCGGTGCGGTCGATGATGACTTTTTGCTGGGCCAGGATCGCGCCGGCATCGGCGCGCTTGACCATGCGGTGCAGGGTCACGCCGGTTTCGGTTTCGCCGTTGACCAGCACCCAGTTGGCCGGGGCGCGGCCACGGTATTTCGGCAGCAGGGAACCGTGCAGGTTGAACGCGCCTTTCTTGGCGGTGGCCAGCAGCGCTTCGCTCAGCAGGTTGCGGTAGTAGAAGGAGAAGATGAAGTCCGGGTTCAGCTTGGCGATGCGCTCGATCCACAGCGGGTGGTTGGCGTCTTCCGGTGCATGCACCGGGATGCCGTTGCGGGCGCACAGTTGGGCGACGGAGCCGTAGAAATTGTTTTCCTTGGGGTCGTCGGCATGGGTGAACACGGCAGCAATGTCGTAGCCGGCAGTCAGCAGGGCTTCAATGCCTGCACAGCCAATATCGTGGTAAGCGAAGACAACGGCTTTTGAATTCATGACGAAACCTGATCGGAAGGAGAAGTAGAGGTGGAGGTATGGGAAGACACCAGGCCGTCAACGACGACCACGGGTGCCGGTGCTGCCGGTGTGTTACGCAGCACTTTTTCAATAAAGAAGCGCGGGCGCGCCCGCACGTCGCTGTACATGCGGCCCAGGTATTCACCCAAGAGGCCCATACCGATGAACTGGCCACCGGTGAACACGAACAGCACCGCAAACAGTACGAACATGCCGTCGCCAGCCCACTGCGCGCCGAAGGCCAGGCGCAACACGATCAGGGCAATGGCGAACAGCACGCCCAGGGCCGCCAGGCTGAAGCCGACCACGGAGAGCAAACGCAAAGGCGTGGTGGTCATGCAGGTCAGCAGGTCGAACATCAGGCTGATCAGCCGCATCGGGCTGTACTTGGACTCGCCGTGCTCGCGCTCGGCGTGGTGCACGAGGATTTCCGTGGTGTGGCGGGCAAAGCCGTTGGCCAGGATCGGGATAAAGGTGCTGCGCTCGCGGCAGGCGAGCATGGCGTCGACGATGGTGCGGCGGTAGGCGCGCAGCATACAGCCGTAGTCGGTCATGGCCACGCCGGTGGAGCGCTGCACGGCCAGGTTGATCAGGCGCGAAGGCCAGCGGCGGAAGGCCGAGTCCTGGCGGTTGTTGCGCACGGTGGCGACCACGTCGTAGCCCAGGGCGGCTTGCTCGACCAGGCGCGGGATTTCTTCGGGCGGGTTCTGCAGGTCGGCGTCGAGGGTAATCACCACCTCGCCACGGCACTGCTCGAAGCCGGCCATGATCGCCGCGTGCTGGCCGTAGTTGCGGTTGAGGATCACCGCCACCACGTTGCTGCCATCTTCTGCAGCAGCGTCTTCCAGCAGTTGGGCTGAATTGTCGCGACTACCATCATCGACCAGGATGATTTCGTATTCGTAGGCCAGTTGCTTGCAGGCTGCCGTCGTGCGACGCAGCAATTCAGGCAGGCTCTCTTGTTCGTTGTAGACCGGGATAACGATCGACACGCAATGAATAGGGTAGGGTTTCAAAGATTCATGACCTCGGGGCTAGAGCAGGTTGGAGCGTGAAAACGGCAGTAACCAGCGGCTGAAAGCTCAGTGAACTGATTAAACATGGCGTGGGGTTGCGGCATTCATTCGACTTTCCTGAGGACGGGCATTGGTTTCTTCCATGGCTAGCTGAGTAAAGACGAAATATATGAAAGGTAAAGCGTAATCAACAGGTTAGTCGTAGAACACGCGGCTTGTTCTCAAGTCCTGGGGCAGAGATTAAGCGGAAAAATGTTGAACGAATATGAAAGGCTGATGAAAAACTCGTTTATTTGACAGGTAGACAGCTAGGGTTCAGCTAAGTGACTGACGCGCCAACGGATACTGTTTGCGGGCAAAAACCCAGGGTTTTCCCTAGCGTGTGGAGCGCTCCCCGGTTTATTCAACAATCTTCTCTGCATTGGCCTTCAAGTGCCGGTAAAGTAAGCCATCTCTTGCCAGGGTACTCGGATGAATAGCGTGCAGCTTTTGCGCGGCCAGTTGCGGCCGGCGTTGATGGGATTGTTGATGGCCGTTGCGTGCGTCACCACCGTGCGGGCCGATGACGGCGTGGCACTGACCAGCATCGACCAGGTGCCGGACGGCGTGGAAGTCCGTGGCAAGCAGGTCGCGGCCTACACCTGGGACGACCATCAGGGCAAGAACCTGCTGGTGCTCGCCGAGCAGGTCAGCGAGCGCGATGATGACGGCACCCAGTCGGCGTTCGTCTACGCGGCGCAATACCTGCTGAGCGGCGACCATCCCAAGCGTGTCTGGATGCTCTACGACGATGTGCAGCACTGCCAGTTCGATGCGTCGTTGCGCTTTGACATGGCTGCCACCAAGGTCACCGATCTGTCCGGCGACGGCATCACCCAGGCCACGGTGGGCTACTCACGCACCTGCACCAGCGATGTCAGCCCCAACGAATTCAAGTTGATCATGCACGTGGGCAAGTCCCAGAAGTACCGACTGCGCGGTGTCGACCGCGTGGGCGCCAGTTGGTGGGATGAGGAGGCGGGCGCCCTGCGCGGCATGCCGCTGCCCAAGGATTGCAGCGTGGCGGCGCAACAGGCGTTGGTCAGCCAGTACAAGGAGCAGGGCACTGAATTGCCGCTGCCGGGTTGCTACAGCGAAGAGAAGGATTTCGCCAAGGCGCCGGAGGGCTACCTCACGTTCATGCGCCAGCACTGGTTTGCACTGATGCAGAAACAGGACGCCGACTGGAGCCAATCCCAAGCCCAGCCGCAGGACCCGACCGACGACGATGAGTAAGCCGTGATTTTGTGCCAGGGCCGATCGTGGGGTAGACTCGGCCCTTGCCAATTCACTAAATACCTCTATTAAACAATGGCTTGTTAGAGGTATTTAATCCAAAGGCTGATCTACCTTGACTGAGTCTATCCGCAACCCGCTGACCCTTTACCTCACCCGCCTAGCGCCCTCCAGCCAGCTGACCATGCGCTACGTGCTGCAAGATGCGGCCGACCGCCTGGGCTTTGAAGACATCAACCTCGAAGACATCGACTGGCATTTGCTGCAGCCGGAGCATGTGATTGCCCTGGTGGCCGCGCTGCGTGAGGACGGCTATGCGCCGAACACCTCGTCGCTGTACGTGAACGCGGTGCGCGGCGTGATGAACGAAGCGTGGCGGATGAGCCTGATCAGCCAGGATCACTTATTGAAGATGCGCTCGGTCAAGGCAGCTCCCGGCACCCGCCTGGGCCAGGGGCGCAACCTGCGCCGTACGCTGATCCGCGAAATGATGGCAGTGTGCGCTGCTGACCCCCGCCCCCAGGGCCTGCGGGATGCGGCGGTGATCGGCATCCTCTATGGCTCGGGCATGCGCAAGTCGGAATCGGTCAACCTGGACCTGGCCCAGGTCAACTTTGACGAACGCAGCCTGCGGGTGACCGGCAAGGGCAACAAAGAGTTGATCAAGTACGCGCCCGCCTGGGCTTTTGAAAAGCTGCAGGCGTGGCTGGCGTTTCGTCGCGAGCAGCTCAAGGAAGGCGAGCAAGACGATGCTTTTCTGTTCAATCGCATTCGCCGGGGCAGCCACATCACCCGCGAGCGCATTACCAAACATGCGATCTACTACATCGCCCGCCAACGGGGTGAACAGGTGGGGGTGAAGATCATGCCTCACGATTTTCGCCGCTCGTTCATCACGCGGGTGATCGAAGAGCATGACCTGTCAATTGCGCAGAAACTGGCGCATCACACCAACATCCAGACCACCGCCAGCTATGACGTGCGTGAGGATAACGAGCGGCGCCGCGCAGTCGACCGCTTTGACCTGTAGCGCGGATCAACCGTGCTGGCAGGCGTCGCCGACGCGCACGTAGTCCAGCTCATGGCGCACGCCCTGGCTGTCCACGTACACCACGTGGCCCTTGACCGGCCCGCAAGCGGTCGACGCTGCGCTGGTGTTGCGCACGGCCTTGGCGATGTCCAGGTCTTCGGAATAATCGTCGGCTTGGTTGGCCGGCGCATTGGCGCCGGGGTGGGGTGTGTCTTGGGCGGCAGCGAAGGTGCTGAACAGGCTCAGCACAGCAGCAATAAGCACATAACGCATGATGACCTCCAGCACCGATCGGTAACGGTTTGACTGTGGTCGCCATTCTATAAAGCCTGCCTGCGCGTCAGAAGGCATTGCGGCCGATACCGGACATCAGCCAAAACAATAGAAGTTTAAGCTTATGCATAAACGGTATTTCCATGCCGATGCTTAGGCTTCTTAAGATCACGTCATAACTCGTTATGACAAGTGGCCTTGATGAACGAATCCGCCGTTGCCTTATCCCCGCTGTCCAGTATTCCCCTGCATGCGCAACTGCGTGATTTGTTGCGCAGCGGCATCCTGGATGGCCAATACGCCCCCAATACGCAAATGCCGTCCGAAGCCGAATTGGGCGCGCGCTTCAAGGTCAGTCGGATCACCGTGCGCCAGGCCTTGGGCGACCTGCAGAAAGAAGGGCTGATCTTCAAGATCCACGGCAAAGGCACCTTCGTGTCCAAACCCAAGGCCTACCAGAACGTCAGCACCCTGCAAGGCTTGGCGGAATCCATGACCGAACGCGGCTATGAAGTGATCAACCGCCTGCGCAGCTTTCGCTTTGTGCCAGCCGACAAGCAAGTAGCCGAGCGCCTGGGCGTGGAGGAGGGCACCACGGTTGCGCAGATCAAGCGGGTGCGCCTGATCAACCGCGAGCCGGTGTCCCTGGAAATCACCTACCTCAACCAGGCATTGGGCGAGCGCCTGGAAAAAGCCGACCTGGTCACCCGTGACATCTTCCTGATCCTGGAAAACGACTGCGGCCTGCAACTGGGCCATGCCGATGTCGCTATTGATGCAGTCCTGGCCGACAGCGACCTGACCCAGGCGCTGAACGTGGAGCCCGGTTCGCCGATCATGCACATCGAACGCCTGACCCACACCGCCGACGGCCAGCCCGTGGACTTCGAGCACCTGTACTACCGTGGCGATGCGTTCCAGTACCGCCTGCGCATCGATCGCGAGCGAGGAGCCCGCCCATGAGCCGCCAGACCCTGGAACTGGAATACGACATCGTGGTGATCGGTGGCGGCACGGCCGGCCCCATGGCGGCGATCAAGGCCAAGGAAGCCAACCGCGACCTGCGCGTGCTGCTGATCGACAAGGCCAACGTGAAGCGCAGCGGCGCGATCAGCATGGGCATGGACGGGCTGAACAACGCGATCATCCCGGGCCACTCGACGCCCGAGCAGTACACCAAGGAAATCACCATCGCTAACGACGGCATCGTCAACCAGGCCGCGGTGTATGCCTACGCCACCCACAGTTTTGAAACCATCGAGCAACTGGACCGCTGGGGCGTGAAGTTCGAGAAGGACGAGACGGGCGACTACGCAGTGAAGAAGGTCCACCACATGGGCGCCTATGTGCTGCCCATGCCCGAAGGCCATGACATCAAGAAGGTCCTTTACCGCCAGCTCAAGCGTGCGCGGGTGAACATCACCAACCGCCTGGTGTGCACGCGCCTGCTGACCGACAGCGAGGGCGCAGTCAACGGGGTGATGGGCTTTGACTGCCGCACGGCGGACTTCCAGGTGATCAAGGCCAAGGCGGTGATCCTATGCTGCGGCGCGGCCGGCCGCCTGGGCCTGCCGTCTTCGGGCTACCTGATGGGCACCTATGAAAACCCCACCAACGCCGGCGACGGCTACGCCATGGCCTACCACGCCGGGGCGGAGCTGGCGAACCTGGAATGTTTCCAGATCAACCCGCTGATCAAGGACTACAACGGCCCTGCCTGCGCCTACGTCACCGGCCCATTGGGCGGCTACACCGCCAACAACAAAGGTGAGCGCTTCATTGAGTGCGACTACTGGAGCGGTCAGATGATGTGGGAGTTCCACCAGGAGCTGGAAAGCGGCAACGGCCCGGTGTTCTTGAAGCTCGACCACCTGGCCGAGGAAACCATCCAGAACATCGAACAGATCCTGCACAGCAACGAGCGGCCCAGCCGAGGCCAGTTCCACGCTAACCGGGGCACGGATTACCGCAGCGACATGGTGGAAATGCACATTTCCGAGATCGGCTTTTGCAGCGGGCATTCGGCCTCCGGCGTGTGGGTCAACGAACGGGCGGAAACCTCGGTAAAAGGTCTGTATTCGGCGGGCGACATGGCGGCGGTGCCGCACAACTACATGCTCGGCGCGTTTACCTATGGCTGGTTCGCCGGCACCAATGCGGCGCAGTACGTGGCCGAGCGTGAGTTCAGTGCGGTCAGCGCCGAACAGGTCGCCGCCGAACAGGCCCGGGTGTATGCGCCGCTGGACCGCGACACCGGGCTGCCACCGGCCCAGGTGGAATACAAGCTGCGTCGCTTCGTGAATGACTACCTGCAACCGCCCAAGGTCACCCGCAAGATGGAGATCGGCCTGCAGCGCTTTGGCGATATCCAGCGCGACCTGGACCAGATGAAGGCCCACAACCCTCACGAACTGATGCGCGCCATGGAAACCAGTGTGATCCGCGACTGCGCCGAAATGGCCGCCCGCGCCTCGCTGTACCGCGCCGAAAGCCGCTGGGGGCTGTACCACCACCGGGTCGATCACCCGCTGCGCAATGACGCCGACTGGTTTTGCCATTGCCACCTGAAAAAGGGCGAAAACGGGCAGATGGTCAGCTTCAAGAAGCCGGTAGAGCCCTACGTCATCCCCCTGGACGCCGACGAACTGCAAGCCTACGACCGCCTGCGCGTCACCTTGTAGTGAGCGGGCTCGCCCCGCGCTGCGGTGTGTCAGGTAAAGGTGGGGCGCCTGGTACGCCGCCGCGCGGGGCAAGCCCGCTCACTACAGGACGGGGCGCGCGGCAGGTTTAGAGGCACAGCATTGAAATAACGCATAGAGAGTGCCAAAGGCACCCAGGACACCGTGAAATGGCCTATCAGCCCCAGGAAATATTCTTTCGCTCCAACGCGCCGGTGACGATCGACGAAGACAAGTGCATCGCCGAAAAGGGCTGCACCGTGTGCGTCGACGTGTGCCCCATGGACCTGCTGGCGATCAACCCGGCCACGCAGAAGGCCTACATGGCGTTCGACGAATGCTGGTACTGCATGCCCTGCGAGAAGGACTGCCCCACCGGCGCCGTCAAGGTCGAGATCCCGTACCTGCTGCGCTGAGTGTGTTGATTCAAAGCCATCCGCCTACACCGGACGCCCACGCTGCACCCCCTCGTTTCCCACCGTGCCCGATCACGGCGGAGACGATCCTATAACCATGATTCGAGGGGAAATACCCAATGTTCTTGCGCGCAACCATTGCCAGCCTGGTGCTGGCCTCCCTGAGCCTGTCCGTGCAGGCCCAGACCATCCGGGTGGCCATCGGCACCCAGGACACCACCATCAACTGCGCCGCCGGCGGCCTGCTGATCCGCGAACTGGGGCTGCTGGACAAGTACTTGCCCCACGACGGCCAATACAAGGACGCCACCTACGATATCCAGTGGAAGAACTTCACCAGCGGTGCGCCACTGACCAATGAAATGGTCGCCGGCAAACTCGATTTCGGCGCCATGGCCGACTTCCCCGGGGCGTTCAACGGCGTGGCGTATGAAACGGCGGGCAAGCACAGCCTGTTTATCAGCGTGCTGTCGGGCAACATCAAGGGTAGCGGCAATGGCATCGTGGTGCCGACCGCGTCTTCGGCGCAGTCCCTGGCGGACCTTAAGGGCAAAACCATCTCCGTACCCTTCGCCTCCACGGCCCACGGCATGCTGCTGCGTGCCGTGGCTGCCCAGGGCTGGGACCCGCTCAAGGACGTGAACATCATCGCCCAGGCGCCCGAAGTCGCCGGGTCGGCGTTACAGGCTGACAAGATCGACGCCCACGCCGACTTTGTGCCGTTTGCCGAGTTGTTCCCCAACCGTGGTTTTGCCCGCAAGATCTACGACGGCTCGCAATCCAACACCCCGACCTTCCACGGTGCCCTGGTGGATGAAAGCTATGCGCGCCAGTACCCCGAAGTGGTGGTCGCCTACCTGCGTGCGAGTATCGAAGCCAATCAATTACTCGCTGCTGAGCCTGAAAAGTACAGCGAGCTGATCGAAAAAGTCACCGGCGTCGAAGCCGAGGTCAACTACCTGTTCCACGGGCCGCTGGGCGTGCAAACCCGTGACCTCAGCTGGAAACCGGAATACCGCCAGGCCGTGGGCACGGCCATCGACACCCTCAAGCTGCTGAAAAAGGCTGACCGTGGCCTGGACCTCAACACCTTCATTGACGACCAGTACATCCGCGCAGCCTTCAAGGCGTCGGGCCTGGATTATCAAGCGCAACTGGCCAACTACGCCCAGGCGCCGCTCAAGGCCAACGACGCGCTCACGGGCAAGCCCATCACCGACTGGAGCCACGTCGCGCAGATCTGGGTCAAGGGCGAGCCCAAGGTACGTGATTACGCCTCGGCCGAAGCGGCGTTCAGCGCACTCGCCAGCTTGAAAAAAGACGGCAAGGCCGTGCGTGCGGTGTACGCCCAGGCCCAGGACAGCGGCATCAAGCTGCTGGCCAGCCAAGCCTGGTTTGCCAGTGATCGCCAGGGCAAGTTGAGTGCCTTCCTGCTCAAGGGCCAGGCGCAGCAATTTGCTGACGCCCAGGGCGGCCAGGTGTTTGACTTCACCCGTGCCGGCGCCCAAGCCGTCGCCGGTCGCTGACAGGAACATGCCCATGCCGACTGCTGCTTATCGCTGGTTGCCCCGTGCCAGCTCGTTGCTGGTGTGCCTGCTGTTCTGGCAACTCGCTGCCAGCCATCACTGGAACCTGTGGCTGGTGACCTTCGCCAATGTGCCCACGCCTGGCGCTGTGCTGGAGGCGACGCTGGCCCTGGTGGACTCGGGCAAGCTGGCCCGGCACCTGGGGGCCAGCCTGGGCCGGGTGTTTGAAGGTTACCTGGTGGCGGTGCTGGTGGGCGTCGGGCTGGGGATCGCCATTGGCCGCTGGAAATGGGCCGAGGATGTCTTGCTGCCACCGCTGGAAGTGATCCGTCCGATTCCTGCAGTGGCGTGGATTCCCCTGGCGATCCTGATGTTCCCGTCGTCGCAACTGTCGATGGTGTTCATCACCTTCACCGGCGCGCTGTTTCCGATCCTGCTCAACACCGTGCATGGCGTTGAAGGGGTAGACCCACGGTTGATCGCATCAGCGCGCAGCCTGGGGGCAGGGCGCGGCGCCATTTTGCGCGAAGTGATCGTGCCGGGCGCTGCGCCGAGCATCATCACTGGCCTGGCCATTGGCATGGGCACGTCGTGGTTCTGCCTGGTGACGGCCGAGATGATCTCGGGGCAGTTCGGCATCGGTTACTACACCTGGGAGTCGTACACCCTGCAGAACTATGCCGACATCGTGGTCGGCATGTTGTTGATCGGCGTACTGGGCATGGGCAGCAGTTGGCTGGTCAAGCGCCTGGGCGCGGCATTCACCCCTTGGCATCGCCTGCGAGGTAAAGCCTGATGGAAGGTCGTATAGCAATCAGCGGGTTGTCGATTGTGCTGGGCGAAAAAGCCCAGGCTTTTGAGGCGGTCAAGGCACTTGATTGCAGCATCGAGCCGGGCCAGTTCGTGTGCATCCTGGGGCCGTCGGGCTGCGGCAAGTCCACGTTGCTTGGCGCGCTGGCGGGCCACCTGGTGCCGAGCCAGGGCACCTTGCACATGGACGGGCAGGCGGTGTCCGGGCCGTCCCAGCAGCGCGGCATGGTGTTTCAGCAACACACGCTGTTCCCGTGGCGCAGTGTGCGTGAGAACGTCGCGTTCGGCCTGAAGATGCGTGGGGTCGGCAAGGCCGAGCGATTGGCGGCGGCGGATGAAATCCTCGCGCTGGTGGGGCTGCAGGGCTTTGCCGAGCGCTGGCCGAATCAATTGTCGGGCGGCATGCAGCAACGGGTGGAAATCGCTCGGGTGCTGATCAATCGCCCGCGCCTGTTGCTGATGGACGAACCGTTTGGCGCGCTGGACGCGCTGACACGCATGAAGATGCAGGCCTTGCTGCTGGATATCTGGACGCAGATCCGCACCACCGTGGTGTTTGTCACCCATGACATTGATGAAGCGCTGTTCCTGGCCGACCGTATCCTGGTAATGAGCCCGCGCCCGGGCCGCATTATCGAAGACTTCGCCCTGGACTTCCCGCGCCCGCGCCACACCGGGCTGATGACCACCCCTGAATTTACCCACCTCAAGCGCCACTGCCTGGAACTGCTGCACCACGAAGAGGGACGCCAGTTGCCCCGGTTGAACCCGCTTGGGTTGCCCATTGATCATTCCATACCGCGATTTGCCATATGACCTATAACCCCGAAATAGAAGCCCTGCGCCCACGCTTGCAGGCGCCCGACGCTGCCATGCGGCGCATTGCCCTGATCGACCTGGCCGACCTGGAAGAACCCGACGGCTTGGCGTGGCTGGTGGACAGCCTGCGCCAGGACCCGGCCGTGGAAGTGCGCGCCCAAGCGGCCGCTTTGCTGGAGGCCTGGGAAGAGGATGAGGTGGTGCAGGCACTGTGCGAGGCGCTGACCGATGCGGAACCTGCGGTGCGCGAGGCGGCCGCGCAAAGCTTGAGCGTCTTGAAGACGCCCGAGGCAGGCACGCTGTTGTTGCCCTGGACCGAACACGCTGACGTGAGTGTGCGCACGGCGATCTTCCGTGCCTTGCGCGAGTTGCGCCTGGAGGCCGCTGCGCCCTCGGCGTTACACGCTTTAGCGGACGCCGATGCGGGTATCCGCCGCGAAGCCGTGGGCGTGCTCGGTTGGCTAAAGCACCTGCCCGCGCTGGAAGCGTTGGCCAGATTGGCCAGCAGCGACCCGGACACCGAAGTACGCCGCGCGGCCACCGGCGCCCTCGGCCTGGCCAGCGATGAGCAGGTGTTGCCAGCGCTGTACCAGGCCCTGCTGGACCCGGCCTGGCAAGTACGTGAAGAGGCAGCGACCACCCTGGGCAAAGTCGGCAGTCACAACGCCGGCGAGGCACTGGTTGCCGCATTGAGCGATGAATACTGGCAAGTGCGCTTGCGGGCCACCCGCAGCCTGGGGCGGTTGCGCTATGCGCCGGCGCTCGACGCACTCGTCCAGGCGTTGGGCCACAGCATCAGCAACCTGCGCAAGGAAGCGGCGTTGTCATTGGGTGAGTTGGGCGACCGCCAGGCGTTGAGTGCCCTGCGGGATGCCGCCGACGACGCCGACCCGGAAGTGCGCAAGGCCGTGCGGATCGCCCTGGCGCAACTGCAATGACCGCCGCCCCCAGCGGGATTGGCAAAGGCGCGGACGGGCGATTGCGCCTGGAATGGGCCGACCGCACCCAGTGGATCGATCACGCCCGGTTGCGCCGTGAATGCCCGTGCTCGCAATGCCGGGCGTTCCGCTTGCGTGGCAGCCAGCCAAGGGTGTCGGATGCAGTGCGTGTGCTGCAGATTCACCCGCAGGGTTACGGCGTGCAGCTGGTGTTCAGCGACGGGCACGAGCGCGGCATCTATCCGTGGGCGTACCTGGCCGGCATGGGCAGCGACGCCTAGCGCAGCCGGCAGATACCGGCCTTGTCGATCAAGTGGTCGAGCACGGCCAGGGCGGCCATCGACAGGGACTTGCGGTTCGGGTACACCGCATAGAACCCCTCGGTGGGCAGGTAGTATTCCGGCAGCACGCGTATCAGGTCCTTTTGATCGAATTGGGTGGCCACGTTGTTCAACAGGGCAATTCCCAGGCCCTGGTGGGCCGCATTGATCAGGCCCAGCATCGAGTCCGAAGAAAACCGGCCACGAATCGGCACGCTGTGGGTTTCATCGCCACGCATCAGCGTCAGCAGGTTCTCGTGGGTCTTGCCCAGGTACTGCAAATGTTCGTGGCCCATCAAGTCATCCAGGGTGTGCGGCGTGCCTTGCCTGGCCAAGTAGTGCGTGCTGGCATATAAGCCCAGGGTCACGTCGCGCAACTTGTGTATTACATAACTGGTTTTTTCAGGTTTACCCACGCGCAGCAGCAGGTCGATACCTTCTTCGGTCAAGTTGGGTTCTATGTCGGAGACGATGAGCTCCAGTTCGATCACCGGGTACTTGTCGAGAAAGACCTGCAAGAAGTTAGTGTCAGAGTATTCAAAGAAACTGGTGGATACATGCACCCGAACTTTGCCACGGGGTTCGCCGTCCATGTGTTTGATGGAGTCTATCGCGGCATGAAGTGCGTCGATATTAGTGCAACTGTGCTGGTATAAGCGCTCGCCGGCTGCCGTGCAGCGCAGGGCCCGGGTGGAACGAAACAACAGCGGCGTGCCCATCATTTGCTCCAGGCTGGCCAGGCGCCGGCCCAGGGTATTGGCGGGCATGTCCAGCTTTTTGCTGGCCAGCGCCAGGCTGCCGCTGCGCACGATTTGAACAAAGATAGCCACATCATCCAGCATAACGACCCTAGGCGCCCTCATGAGCGAAATACGTATGACGCCAAGCAGTACGCTATAGCGGAATTAGTTGTGATTAGTGCTGTTTCGAGCGGCGCGATAGTACGGTTTGAGTGACTAATAATAAATACCTAAATATGGATTTCAGTCCTCCATATTTGGATTTTTCATGTTTCGTTTATTCTTTGTTCAGCCAATGATATTGTGCGATGGCATTTTGACTCATCGCCAAGTAACAGCCTGGTTGTTTATCGAGCAAAGTGCTCCATTAAATTTAATCTGCCCCCAGACGCTATCGCACACCTGCGAGGCGTCGGCGTTTCTGCGCGCCGAGCAAACGGGTGCAATGAGGTTGTTATATATGTCGCGTGGATTCGCCCTGGAACATCTGACTGTGCGCCGCAAGCTTGGCTTGGGGTTTGGTTTGCTTTTGGCATTCGCGGTGCTGCTGGCACTGACCGGGTTGTACGCCTTGCGCAGCGACGGCCAATCGCTCAAGCGCATCAACCGGTTGGGCAACCTGTTCGACCAGACCGTGTTCTCCCGTGACGCCAACTTTGTGTACGCCCTGACTGCAGACGCCAGTCAATTGACCCGACACGATGCCAGCCTCGGGCAGATGGAAAAGTTGCTCGCCGGGATCGTCGCCGACGTGCACGCCGGGCAGTGGCCCCAGGAAGACCTGGCCAAGATCCGGCGCCTGGATGACAAGCTGCGCGCCTACATGAAAGCCCATGACGCGGTGGAAGCCGGCGTCGACGTGGGCCCCACGGTGCTCAAATTGAACGCCGCCCTGGCCACGCTGCAAGATGAAATCAATGTGCTCTACGACGTTGAAGCCGTGCGCGCCAAGCGGCGTGTCGAAGCGGTGGTGATCGTCCTCGGTTCGCTGACGCTGTTGGCCCTGCTGTTCGGCGGGTTGCTTGCCTGGCGCATCGGCCGGCAGATTGTGGCGCCGCTGCAACAGACCCTCGAGGCGGCCGAGCGCATCGCCAATGGCGACTTGACCGTGGAACTGCACAGCGAGCGTGCTGACGAACTCGGCCAGTTGCTGCGTTCGATCAACCACATGAGCCACCGTCTGCGCGACGTGATGGCCCAGATCGGCAGCAGCTCCCATCGCCTGGCCGCATCCGCCAGCCAGTTTGCCGCGATCACCGTGCAAACCCGCGCCGGCATCCACAGCCAGAAAACCGAGACCGACCAGGTCGCCACCGCCATGACCGAAATGACCGCCACCGTGCTGGAAGTGGCGCGCAATTCCGAGCAGGCCGCCCAGGCTGCCAAGCAAGCCGACACCCAGGCCAGCAGCGCCTTGCAGGTGTCGCAGCAAGCGGTGGAGCAGATTGAAACCCTGGCCCGGGACGTGGGCATGTCGGCCGAGTCGATGACCCGCTTGTATAAAGAGAGCGAACGTATCGGCGGCGTGCTCGATGTGATCAAGGCCGTGGCCGGGCAAACCAACCTGCTGGCGCTGAACGCGGCCATCGAAGCGGCAAGGGCAGGGGAGGCGGGCCGTGGTTTTGCCGTGGTCGCCGACGAGGTACGCAGCCTGGCCAAGCGCACCCAGCAATCCTCCGAAGAAATCGAGAGCCTGATTGCCGGGCTGCAACGCATTGCCGAAGAAAGCTCGCGACGCATGCAGGCCAGTGTGGTGCAGACCCAGTCCACGGTGATCGGCGTGCGCGACACCGGTGAGGCGCTGGCGACCATCACCCGGCAGGTGGCGGGTATCCAGCACATGAGCCTGTTGATCGCCACCGCAGCGGAAGAGCAGACCAGTGTGGCCGACACCATCCACCGCAGCGTCATGACCGTGCGCGAAGTGGCCGACCAATCGGCACAGGCCAGCGCGGAGATGGCCGACTCCAGCGTGGACTTGGCGCAGCTGGGCGGCGAACTGCAGAACCTGGTCAAGCGGTTCAAGGTGTAACCCATGACAGAGGCGCTCGAACACCGCAGCTGGCTGTTGCCCGACGATGCACCCGTGCGCAGGCATCGGCTGCGTGCCTTGTCCCGGTTGGGCAAGGTGTCCCTCAGTTTTGTGCTGATTCACTTGCTGGTGACCCTGTTGTTTACCGTCAGCGGCTATCGCTTCAAGGCGGCGGCCGATGACGCGCTGCTGGGCACGCGTTTGAGCGCCATTGTGCAGGCGCTGCCAGTGGTGATCGGCGATGACTACCTGGGCGAACTGCTGGGTAACGGACCTTTCGATGAACCCCGCTACCAGGCGATGTTGCAGCGCCTGGACGGCTACGCCAAAAAAGCCGGGGTGGATTCGATCTATGTGCTCACCCAGCGCGAGGGCCACACGCTGTTCGTGATGGATTCGGCGAATGCCGCCGAGATCGCCAGCGGGCGCTACGGCCAACACCTGAGCCGCTATGACAGCGCGCCGCCGGAACTTGACCAGGTGTTTGCACAGCGCCGCAGCCAGTTTGTGGAATACAGCGACCAGTTCGGCGATTTTCGCTCGCTGTTCCTGCCCATCAGAGGCCCACACGGCAGCCAGTTGGTGCTGGGCGCGGACGTCAGCCTTGAGGCAATCAAGGCCGAACGCCGGGCGTGCCTGCTGCTGTTCCTCGGCATTGGCCTGACCACCTTTGTGCTGGGTTTGCTGGTGATTGCCAGCCGCGAGTTGCGCATCTCCGAGCTGGCGTTTGAAGATCCGCTGACCGGGCTGCCCAACCGCACGCGGTTCATCATGGACGTCAATCGGGCCATCGCCGCTGGCCATCGGCCGTTGTCGGGGCTGACCGTGGCGATCTTCGACATCTGCGACGTCAAGCGCATCAACGCGCTGTACGGCTACGGCGATGGCAACCTGCTGCTGCAAGGCGTGGCAAGAAGGCTGGCGGCGGTGCTGGGGGAGGGGGAGTTGCTGGCACGGCTGCCGTCGGACGGCTTTGCCTTGCTGCTGCGCTGCGACCAGGACATCTGCCTGGCGCGGCTGGCACGCACCTTGGACAAACCGTTCAGGCTTGGCGGCCAGCACGCGGTGATGGTCAAGGCGCGCCTGGGGTTGGCGCGCTACCCGATCCACGGTCGCAGTGTGCAGGACTTGTTGTGTTACGCCGAAGTGGCGCTGGATGCCGCCCGTAACCAGGCGGTGAGCCATGTGTTCTATGACCCGGAACTGGAACAACGGCGCTTGCAGTCGATGGCGTTGCTAGATGATTTCGACCAGGCCATCGAGGCCGGTGAATTGCGCGTGTTCCTGCAGCCCAAGGCGCGGTTGAGCGATGGCCATATCGGCGCAGCAGAAGCATTGGTGCGCTGGGAACACCCGCGCCTGGGCCTGATTACACCGGGGGTATTCCTGCCGATCATCGAGGACAACGGTCGGATCTGCGCCCTGAGCCTGTGGCTGCTGCGCGAGTGCATGCAGTTGAGCCGGGCGTGTGACCTGCGCATCAGCGTCAATTTGAGCGTGCAGGATTTGGAGTCTCCCACCTTCCCGACCCAAGTCGAGGCCTTACTGGCACAGACCGGCGCCGATGCGGCGCAGTTGTGCCTGGAGATCACCGAGTCCAGTGCCATGCGCAACCCTGAGCAAGCGCTGGTGACGCTGACCCAGTTGCGCCAGTTGGGGTTCTCGCTGGCGATTGACGACTTTGGCACCGGCTATTCATCGCTGGCCTACCTGTCGCGGCTACCGGTGGACGAGTTGAAGATCGACCGCTCGTTCATCACCCAGTTGCACCAGCCCGAGCAACAGGAAATCGTGCGGGCCATTATTCAACTGGGCTTGATCATGAACCTGCGGCTGGTGGCCGAAGGGGTCGAAGACCGGCAGGTGTGCACGCTGTTGGCCAGCTTCGGTTGCCATGAAGTCCAGGGTTACGTAATCGCCCGGCCCATGCCGGCCCAGGTGTTTCTCACTTGGCTGGCGGTACGTGCGGGGCATTGGACGCCAGATGCGCTGGCAGACGGCGCAAGGTCCACAGCGTAACCAGCATCGCCGCGAGGGCACACAGCGCAATCCCCACCACCATCGGCGCCGGGGTGTGGTCGGCAAACACGCCGACCAGCGTCATGGACGCGGCCGCGGTGATCATCTGGATCGCGCCCAGCAGGGCCGATGCCGAACCGGCCACGGCACCGTGATCTTCCAGGGACAACACACCGGCCGCCGGCAACAGCAGGCCGAGAAAACCGAAGCCGATAAACAGCAGTGTCATCATCACGGCCAGGCTGTTGCCCCACACCAGGGTGACAGCCAACACCGCCATCACCGCCGCCACGGCCATCACCGAACTGCGGATCACCCGCGCCAGGCCAAAGCGCGCACTCAGGCGCGCGGTGAGTTGGCTCATGGCAAAGAACGACGCGGCGTTGAGGGCGAAGCACAGGCTGAACTGGGTGGGCGTGAGGCCGTAGTATTCGATGTACACGAACGGCGCACTGCCGATGAACACGAAGAAGGTGGCCAGGCCAAACCCGCTGACCACTGCCAGCCCGATAAACACCGGGTCGCGCAGCAGCGCACCGTAACTGCCGATGGCCGTGCCGAGGGTCTTGCCCAGGCGCCGCTCGGCCGGATGGGTTTCGGGCAACTGCACGGCGGTCATGACCAAACACAGCACCGCCACCACAGCCAGTGCCACAAACACTTCACGCCAACTCCACAGCGAAATCACCACACTGCCGGCCAACGGCGCGAGGATCGGTGACACGCTCATCACCAGCATCAACAACGCCATCAGGCGCGCGGCCTCATGGCCGGTGTACAGGTCACGCACGATCGCGCGGGGAATCACCATCCCGGCACACGCGCCGAAGGCCTGCAGGGCGCGGAAACCGATCAGCACTTCAATGTTGGGAGCCAATGCGCAGCCGACACTGGCCACGGCAAAAATCACCAGCCCCGCATAAATCGGCAGCTTGCGCCCGAACACATCACTGATCGGCCCGTAGAACAATTGGCACACGCCAATGACCATGAAGAACACGGTAAGGCTCATCTGCACGGCGGCCGGCGAAGCCTGCAGGCTGGCGCCCAGGGTGGGCAGGGCGGGGAGGTAACTGTCGATGGCAAAGGGGCCGATGGCGGTGATCAACCCCAGGAGCAGGGCGAGGTGGGCGATGCTTCGAGACATGGGATATCCGGGCGGAGCGAGGGTGGGTCAGCTTAAGGAATCGCTACCCGGCAAACAAGCGCGCCAGAGGTGTGTTGCGCCTCATCCTGAACAAACCCTCGCGGTTCAAACAATATCGTCGATCACGATATGGTGCTGCCCACGGCTGCACCGTTCGATCCGCGCCTCGACCTTGTACACCGCGCGCAGCATGGCTTCATTGATCACCTCATGGCTGGGCCCGCTGCCCTGGGCGGTGCCGTCAGCGATCACCAGCACCTGGTCGGCAAAACGCAGCGCCTGGTTGAGGTCGTGCAGGGCGATGAACACAATGACCTGACGCTTGCGGGCCAGGGCGCGCATGAAGTTCAGCACCTGGACCTGGCGGTGCATGTCGAGGGCGCTGGTGGGTTCGTCCATCAGCAGCACCTCGGGTTCGCGTATCAAGGTCTGGGCGATGGACACCAGTTGCTGTTGCCCGCCGCTGAGTTCACCCAGGTTGCGAAAAGACAGATCGCTGATACCCAGGGCCTGCAGGGTTTCATCCACCAACGCCAGCTCGTTATCGTGCACCCCCCAGCCGGGCGCCCGTTGCTTGCGTGCCAGCAGCACCGACTCATACACGGTAAGGCGCGCGCTGGCGTTGAGGCCCTGGGGCATGTAGCAGATGCCCCGGGTGCCCTTTGTCGAACCCTCCAGCAGCACGTGGCCGGGCCCGTCGATCAGCCCGGCGATGCGCTTGAACAGCGTGGACTTGCCCGCTGCATTGGGGCCGACCACCGCCACCACCTGGCCACCCACCCAGCGGGCGGTGCTCACGCCGCTGATGATGGGGCGCTGGCCGTAGCTGGCGCCCAGGTTCTGCAGTTGAATACTTACCATGGGTTTTTCTTCCCGCTCAGGATCAGGGAAATAAAGAATGGTACGCCGATCAGCGAGGTGACCACGCCGATGGGGAAAATCGCACCGGGGATCAGGGTCTTGCTGACCACCGAACTGGCCGACAGGATCAGTGCGCCGGTGAGCAGTGAGGCAGGCAGGAAGAAGCGCTGGTCTTCACCAATCAGCATCCGTGCAATGTGCGGCCCCACCAGCCCGATAAAGCCGATGGTGCCGACGAACGCGACCGGGAATGAAGCAAGCAGGCTGACCATGATCAACGTTTGAAAGCGCAGGCTGCGCACGTTGATGCCAAAGCTGGCGGCCTTGTCGTCACCCAGGCGCAGGGCTGTCAGGGCCCAGGCGCGTCGGGCGAAGATTGGTAACGTGACCAGGATCACCAGGCAAATCACGCCGAGCTTGGGCCAGGTGGCTTTGGTCAGGCTGCCCATGGTCCAGAACACCACGGCGGCCACGGCCTGCTCGGTGGCAAAAAACTGCACCAGGGCCAACAGCGCGTTGAACGTAAACACCAGCGCAATGCCCAGCAACACAATGGTTTCGGCGGTGACGCCACGGCGCAGACTGAGGAAGTGGATCAGCAGCGCGCACAACATGGCCATGATGAACGCATTGACCGGCACCATGTATTGCGCCGCCAAGGGAAACAGCGCCACGCCAAACGCCAGGCCCATGGCTGCGCCAAAACTGGCAGCCGCCGAAAGCCCCAGGGTAAACGGGCTGGCGAGGGGGTTGTTGAGGATGGTCTGCATCTGCGCGCCGGCCAGTGACAGCGCCGCGCCCACGGCGACCGCCATCAAGGCAACGGGCAGGCGGATGTCCCACATCACCACACGCACCTGCGGTGCCGCGCTGTCGGGTGAAAACAGCGCGCCGAGCACCTCGTCAAGGCTGTAACGGGCCGGCCCCAGGGCGAGGTCGAGCAGCACACTGCACAGCAACAGCATGGCCAGGGCGCAGAGAACCAGGCGTTTGCGCAGTACCAGGCGGCGATAAGTGGTTGTGCTCATGGTTTGAGGCTCACGAAGTAGCCGGGCTCATAGGGCACCGGCAGGAAGCGCTCGTGCAGTTCTCGGAACGCGACTGCCGGGTCGAGGTCGGCGAACAGGTCCGGGTGAAACCACTTGGCCAATTGCTGGATCGCCACGAACTGATACGGGCTGTTGTAGAACTGGTGCCAGATGGCGTGAAAGGCTCTGGTGTCCTGGGCCTTGATACCGGCATAAGCCGGGCGCTGGGTGTACCACGCCAACTTGCGCCGGGCCTGGGCCATGTCGGCGCCCGGGCCCACGCCGACCCAATGGCCGCCGGGGGCAAACGCTTCCCAGTTGGCGCTGGTCACCACCACCTGGGCCGGGTTGGCGACGATCACCTGCTCGGGGTTCAACTGGCCGAAGGTGGTGGGGATGATGCCCTTGGCGATGTTGTTGCCACCGGCCATCTCGACGAACAGGCCGAAGTTTTCATTGCCGAAACTCAGGCAGCAATCGTCGGTGTAACCGCCAATGCGCTCGATAAATACGTCGGGGCGCGCCGGCTGTTGCGCGGCGATGACATCGGTGACGCGACGGATCTGCTGGTTGCGAAACGCAATGAAGGCCTCGGCCTGCTGCTCTTTGCCGAACAACTGACCAAACAGACGCATGGTCGGTTCGGTGTTGGTTATGGGCTGGTTGCGAAAGTCCACGTACACCACCGGGATGCCCAGGGCGTCGAGTTTCTCGATGTAGCGCGCATCTTCAGTGGCGTGCTGCGCCTCGATGTTGAGGATGATCACGTCGGGGCGTTGGGCAATGGCTTGCTCGATGTCGAAGGTGCCGTCTTCAAACCCGCCAAAGGTCGGGATGTTCGCGATCGCCGGAAACTTGCGCAAGTAGGCGCCGTAGGTGTCCGGGTCAGACTGGATCAGGTCCTTGCGCCAACCGACGATGCGTTCAATCGGGTTTTGCGTGTCCAACGCCGCCACCAGGTACAACTGGCGCCCCTCGCCGAGAATTACCCGTTTGACCGGCAACTCGACCTGAACGTGGCGCCCGAGCAGGTCGGTAACCGTGGTGGGGGTTGCAAGGGCCGACGCCGAATACGTCAATAACCCGCTGAACAGCAGCGCTGCCAGGCGGTGGCCGCGTCGAACAATGGAATGCATGATGGTGTGCCCTTGCAGGTGTCAGAAGTCGACCGTGGCCGACAGGAGGAGGGTGCGCGGTGAACCTTGGGAAAACGCGCCGTAAGAGGCCACGCCGGACCAGTATTCGCGGTCGAACAGGTTCTGCACCGTGGCGCGGAACGTGGTCGGCCGCTCGGCAATGCGTGTGGTGTAGCGCGCACCGATATCGAAGCGGGTCCAGGGTTTGAGCTGCTGGGTGTTGGCCTGGTCCACATACTGGCTGGCGGTGTAGATCGCCCCGCTGGTCAGCGTCAGCCCTTCGACCCATGGGGTGTCCCATTCGGCCCAGACGTTGGCTTGCGCCTTTGGTACGCCCACCGGTGTATTGCCGCGGTTGGCGGCAATGGCTGTTTTGGTCAACTGCGCATCCAGCAGGGTCACGCCGCCCAGCAGCCGCGTGCCCTGGGCGACCTCACCGAACAGGCTCAATTCCAGGCCACGGTTGCGCTGTTCGCCCTGCACGGAAAACCGCCCGGCCGCCAGTTCACCGCTGGGTTTCTGGATCTGGAACAACGCCAGGGTCGACATGAAGGTGCCGTAGTCGAGCTTGATCCCGACTTCGTGCTGACGTGACACGTAAGGGGCGAACACCTCGCCGGCGTTCGCAGCATTGGAGGGCGCCACGTCGCCCTTGCTCAGGCCTTCAAGGTAGTTGTAATAGAACGTCACATGCTCCCAGGGCTTGAGCACGGCGCCGAACAGCGGCAGGGTCTTGCCATCGTCGTAGGGGGTGGTGACTGCGCCTGCGGCGTTGTAGTTATGGGACTGGATGTTCTGTTTGCGCAGGCCGAGGGTGACCTGTACACGCTGGTCCAGCATGGACAGCGTGTCGGCAACAGCCACACCGGACAGTTCGGTGGCAGACACTTTTGGCGCGTCTGGCTTGGCAATGGACGGCTTGGGACTGTCGATGGGGTGGTAGATATTGGACAGCACCGACGCGCCGGAAATGATCCCGCGCGACAGCTCATCGCGATAACGGCTGGCCTGCACGGTGGTGCTGTGGCTGATCGGCCCGGTGTCGAAACGCAGGCGTGCGCCGGCGTCGACCGTGTAGCGCTGCACTTCGAAGCGGTAATAACCCGGGGTTGAATCGGTGTCTCCGGCCGCATTGATGATCCTCGGCGTCTGGTCGGACATTCGCGCTACCGCCGACCGGCCACCGCCGGCGTGGGCAAACAGCGTGAGGCTGTCGTTGAGGTCGTATTCGCCACTGAGCAAGGCAGATTTGTCGCGGGTTCTGGACCAGCCCCAGTCCTGGCTGACATTCGTACGGCCATTCGCAGCGTCTGGAATCTTGACCCCGGGAGCGATCAGGAACGGTCGTGAAGCTGCATCAAATTCCTCTTCCTGGGAGATCAGGTCCAGGCTGGTGCGCAGGCGGTCGCCCTGATAGTCGAGGGACAATGCGCCGATGCCCACTTCGCGCGATTGGGCGTCGATTACCGTCTGGCCTTGCTGCACGCCGCCGTTGAAGCGCACGCCAAACCGACGCTCTTCGCCAAACCGGCGGCTGATATCGATACGGTTGCCCAGATGTGCATTCTGGGCGTAGCTGGCGGTGTAGCGCCTGAGGTCTTCATCGAGGGAGCGCTTGGGCACCACATTGATCACGCCGCCCACCGCGCTGTTGGGTGACATCCCGTAGAGCAGGGCGCCTGGCCCCTTGACCACTTCGATACGCTCGGCGTACTCGGTGAACACCCGGTAGTTGGACGCCACTCCGTACAGGCCGTCAAAGGCCAGTTCGCCGAGGTTGCCTTCGCCGACCGGAAAGCCCCGGATGAAAAACGAGTCGACGATGCCACCGGTCTGCCCGGTAGAACGCACCGAGGAATCGCGCTCCAACACATCGCCCACGGTGGTGGCCTGCTGGTCCTTGATCAACGTGGCGGTGTAGGTGCTGACACTGAACGGCGCATCCATCGCGTCGGCATTGCCGAGCATGCCCAGGCGGCCACCCACCGCTACCTGGCCGCCGGGATACACCGGCAGCAGGCTGTCGGCAGGTTGAACAACCCCGCTGACGGTGGTGTCTTTGAGAGTGACCCGGCGCGACACCAGGGTGTAGCTGCCGTCGCTGCGCAACACCATTTCCAGGCCACTGCCTTCGAGCAGGCGAGTGACGGCTTCAACGGTGGAATACGTACCGGACAAGCCCGGGCTGGTCATGCCCTCCGTAAGGGCGGGAAGGAATGACAGCGCGATACCTGCGTCCACGGCAAAGCTCGACAGCGTTGCGCCGAGCGGGCCCGGGGCGATGTGGTAACTGCGGACCGAGACGGCGTCCAGCTGCGCCGGTGCGGCCGCCATGACGGCACCGGCCCCGGTTATCGCCAGGCTGAGCAGCGCACTGCGAATCACAAGCATCAAACAGGCCCCGTGGACGAAAGGGAAAGGAGGTTCCAGTGTTTGCCAGCCGAGATCGAAAAAGGTATCAGCGCTTCGGCGCTTTATTTTTCAGGCGGCTCAGGCCGGGGCCAGGGTGACCCAATAACCGCTCAAGTGGCCGGTGGCGATGACCGGGTAGGTCTGCACCAGCATGTTCAAGGTGCGCTGGGTGTCGGCGATGGGAAACGCGCCGGAAATACGCAGGTTGGCAATGGCTGGATCGCAGCGCACGAAACCACGGCGGTAGCGCGCCAACTCGGCAACGAAATCGGCCAGGCGCATGTTGTCGGCCATCAGCATGCCTTGAATCCAGGCGCTGGCATTGCGGTCGATGGGGTTGAGAGAGCCAAAGTGCAGTGCGGAAAAATCCGTGCGTTGCCCGGCGTTGATGATCAGCGGTGCGGTCTGGCTGTTCTCGGCCAGCATCACTTTGACCGCGCCGTCCAGCACCGCCAGGTGAGTGCGCGAGCTCACTTCACGCACGGTAAAACGAGTGCCCAGGGCTTGCATGCGCCCCTGTCGAGTGCTGACCAGGAACGGGCGGGGCAGGGCAGCGGTATCCGGCGCAGTCTGCACCAGTATTTCGCCTTCGCGCAGATGAACCCGGCGCTGCTGGCTGTCGAACAGCACGTCGATGGCGGTTTCGGTGTTGAGGGTGATGCGTGAGCCATCGGCCAGGGTCAGTTCGCGGCGTTCGCCGACGCGGGTGCGGTAATCCGCCGTCCACTGTTGGGTGTGCGCCAGCTTCCAGCTGCCCCAACCAACCGGCATCGCCGCCAGCAACAGGGCCAGTTTGCCCAGAGCGGCACGACGTTGCGGATTGCTGGGCCGGTCCAGTGCCGACATCGCCAGGGACGGCGGCAGGCCGCCCAGCTTGCTCTGCAGCAATTGTGCACGGGCCCAGGCGCGATCCCGTTCCGGGCTGCTGACTTTCCAGCGTTCCCACTCGGCGCGCTCGCTGTCGCTGAGGTCGTTTTCGCTCAAGCGCATCAACCATTCAGCGGCTTCTTCGAGCACTTCGGGGGTCAGGGGTGGTTCCTTGCGCAGGCTGAGCATTTATTCAACCAGCATCAGGCACTGCACGAACGCCTGCTTCATGTAGCGTTTGACGGTAATCAGCGAGACATCCAGTTGCTCGGCGATGGCCTGGTACTTGAGGCCGTTAAGCTGTGACAACAGGAACGCACGCTTGACCAGCGGCGGCAGCGAATCGAGCATCGCGTCGATTTCGTGCAGGGTTTCCAACACCAGGAAGTGGGCTTCGGGGGAGGGCGCTTCTTGTGCCGGCAGGGTCGCCAAGGCTTCCAGATAAGCGCGCTCAAGGGCTTTGCGCTGGTACCAGTTGACCAGAATGCCCTTGGCCACGCAGGTCAGGTAGGCACGCGGCTGGTCGATCACCGTGACCTGGGACGCCAGGATACGGGTGAAGGTGTCCTGGGCAAGGTCCGCCGCATCCATGGCGTTGCCGAGTTTTCGTTTCAGCGTGGCGTACAGCCAACCGTGATGCCCGCTGTACAGGGCCTCGATTGCCCGCAAGTGGTTGTTGTTATCGGCGGGAAGGGTTTGGCTCATGGCGCGCATCTGTGCAATTGAGAAGTATTCCCAATGCTAAGTGACAACACGCCGGTAGCGCAACGCGAGAATCGCAATCACCGCCAGCCCGTAGGCAACGCACACGAAGAAGTAGGTAAGTGCAAGGCCATAGACATGGTTGAGTAAACCACCGAGGGCGATGCCGGCAATTGAAGCAAACTGCGCCGTGCCTTGGGCGATGCCGAGCACATGGCCCTGGTTCGAACTGTTGGCAGTGTTTGAAATCAGCGCCATCAGCACTGGTGTGGTCGCGCCCAGCAACATGCCCCACACGAAGTAGCACAGCACGAACACCATCGGGTTACGGGTGATACCGGCCAATGCGGTGAGGGCGATGCAGCCGAGCGTCACGTAAGTGATACGCCGCAGTGAATCCATTTGCGTGCGGCCTTCGAAGTAACGCGCCCAGGCCGTCGCGGACACAATGAAACCCAGCGCCATCAAGCCATAGCAGAGGCCGACCACGGCGTTACTGACGTTGAATACCGCACTCACATACAGCGAAAACGACGTTTGCGGCAGCATCCGCGCCATTAGCAGCAGGCCCATCACCGCCAACAGTGGGAGCAGGGCAGAACCACGCCATGCGACGCCTGTGGAAGCAGCAACGGTTTTCTTCGCTGGCGGCACATCTGGCAAGGTCAAGGCTGCAATCACCGTGCACATCGCACAGAGTGCCGAGGCACTGAGGTTGATCCAGAAAAACGTTGCGTGATCGAGGATCAAGCCACCCAGCACCGCCCCTAAAAGAGAGCCGACATTGGTGGAAATCTGCAGCAGCGCAAACAGCCGTGCGCGCCGCGAAGGCACCTCGATACTGACCCCATACGCCTGGGCCGGCGCGATGTATCCGGCGCAGGCGCCTTGCAAAAAACGCAGGATCAGCACCGCCCAGATATCGCTGAAAAACGCCAGGCCCAGCTGGGTCAGGGTCAACCCGGCCAGGGCGCGAATCATCATCAGCTTGTGACCGTAACGGTCGCCGATGCGGCCCCAGAATGCGCTGGTCAGCAGGATGCCCAGCATCGGCCCGACATACACCGCGATGCTGGCGACACTGAACAACGTATCGGACGTGGTCAGCCCGCGCAGGTACACAGGCCAGAACGGGCCACTCATTTCCATCGCGCCCATGGACACGAGCTGGATGGCGAACAACAGGGCAATCAGAACGCGGGTGGGCGGCATGCGTCAGTCTCGTTTTCTAAAAAAGGCTGTCAGGGCTGATACTTTTTCGCGCGTCGGCTGGCATCAGGGGTAATTCCCATTTCATCTCACTGAAAGGTCCCTGACGTCATGCCCGTTGCCAGCCGGTTAACATTCGCCATTCGTACTGCCTTGCTGTTGGCCGCCACCAACACCTGGGCCGCCACCACAGAGTCGAGCGACGACAGCGCGCAGAGCCTGACGCTTGAAGCGACGAACGTCAACGCCGTTTACAGCGGGCCCAGTGACCTGCCTGAAGCGTTTGCCGGCGACCAAGTGGCACGCGGCGCACGCTTGGGCATGCTGGGCAACAAGGACGTGATGGACACGCCATTCAGCGTCACCAGCTACACCGCCAAGACCCTTGCCGACCTGCAAACCGTGACCGTGGCCGACGCGTTGGAGCGTGATCCGTCGGTGCGTTCCACCGGGCAAACCGGTGGCATCGTCGACTCGTTTTTCATCCGTGGCTTTGCGATTGGCGAAGGTAACCTGGGCGAGTTGGCCTATGACGGCGTGTACGGCGTAGCGCCAAACTACCGCGCGTTTACCGAGTACGCCGAGCGCATCGAAGTGCTCAAGGGACCGGGTGCGCTGATGTACGGCATCTCGCCCAACAGTGGCGTGGGTGGCGTGATCAACATCGTGCCCAAACGTCCGCTGGAGGAAGACCTGACCCGCTTTACCGGCAGTTATGCTTCGGACAGCCAAACCGGTGGCCATCTGGATATCAGCCGTCGTTTTGGTGAGGAAAACCAATTCGGTGTGCGCTTCAATGGCAGCCTGCAGGGCGGTGATACGGCGATCGACAACCAGCATCGCGACGTGGGCATTGGTGCCATCGCCCTGGATTATCGCGGGGAACGGCTGCGCCTGAACCTGGACTACATCAGCCAGAAGGAAAGCTGGGAGGGCGCCTCGCGGCCGTTCACGATCGCGCCAGGCGTAGAGGTGCCTTCTGCCGCCAATGGGCGCACCAGTTTGCCGCAAAAGTGGGGTTGGTCCGACACCAAGGAGCAATCTGCTTTGCTCGGCGGTGAATACGACCTGAACGATAACCTGACCGTATTCGCCCACGCCGGTGGCGGTAAGTCGGATGTGAAACGCATGTCTGACCAGGTGCCACGTATTCTCAATGCGGCCGGCGATACCAGCAACATTCCGGGTTACTACAAGTTCAACGTCGACCGATCAACCGCGGATGTTGGCCTTCGCGGCCGTTTCGACACCGGCCCGGTGACCCATATCACCACGCTGATGGCGACGCGTTACCAGGACGAACTGTCCCGGGGCATCACCAACGGCACGGAAATCCGTTCCAACATCTACCACCCGGTGGACACGCCCAAGCAATACCTCAATACGCCCAAAGTGCTGCGCATTTCTGAATCGGATTTGTCCGGCGTAGCACTGACTGACACCCTCGGCATCTTGGACGACCGCATCCAACTGACCCTTGGCGTGCGCCGGCAAGACATTGAATCGCGTAACTACAACGCGGCGGGTGCCGTCAGTTCGCGCTACAAAGACAATGCCACCACGCCGTTGGTAGGCGTGGTGGTCAAGCCGTGGGATGACGTGTCGCTGTACTACAACTATGTAGAAGGGTTGAGCAAAGGTGACATCGCACCGGGCACGGCCATCAATGCCGGGGAGACCTTTGCACCCTATACGTCCAAGCAGCATGAAGTGGGCGTCAAGTATGAGCACGGCACCTTCATGACCACCGTGGCGTTGTTCCAGATTGAAAAGCCCAGCGGCGAGATTGGCAGCAACAATGTGTACTCGGTGCAGGCCGAGCAACGTAACCGAGGTGTGGAATTGAGCATGTTCGGCGAAGTTGCACCCGGCACGCGATTGATGGGGGGCGTGACGGTGCTGGATGGCGAGTTGACGAAATCGGCCACCGCCGCGAACAAGGGCAACAAACCAGTCGGCGTACCCGACATTCAAGCCAACCTGTGGGCAGAGTGGGACACGCCGTGGCTGGAAGGTTTTACCCTCACGGGAGGGGCGATCTATACCGACAGCCAGTATGTGAACCAGGCCAATACTCAGGAGCTGGATTCATGGACACGCATCGATGCAGGTGCACGTTATGCAACGAAGATAGAAGGGCGACCGACTACGTTCCGCGCGACAGTCCAGAACGTGTTTGATCGTGAGTATTGGTCGGGCGTGGCGTCATATGGCGCGTTTTCGCCGGGTTATCCGAGGACATTGCAATTGTCGGCGACGGTAGATTTCTGATCTTCAATCGAACCGAGTGCATATAACTCAACTAAATAGTCATTTAGTTGAGTTGGCTATCAGGGCAGGGGATTCAAGACTGGGAGAGGGTGGCAGTACGTCGCTCAGCGATACGCTCAACGGTTTGCATATGCTCAGTACCCCATTGGCACAAAGCCCCCAGCGCCGTAGCCAGGGAATGCCCGAAAGGTGTCAGAGAATACTCGACCTTGGGCGGTATTTCCTGGAAATCCACGCGGGAGATGATCTCGTCGCGCTCCAATTCCTTGAGTTGCTGGATCAGCACTTTATCGGTCACGCCGCCAATCGCGCGTCGTAATTCACCATATCGATGAACATTTTGCGCCAGGTTGAACAGCACCAAGGGCTTCCATTTGCCGCCAATCACCGCCAGGGCGGCCTCGAGCCCGCAGTTAAATGAGTTGTTGGCCATGATCGAGAAGGCTCCACAGGGGGGGTACTTACTAAAAGGTGCATACTATTCAAAAAAATAGCGCAGATCTACAGTTGGGCCTCAACCTTATTCTTCGGAGTTCACCATGGGCAGGCTCAACGGAAAAATCGCAGTCATCACCGGTGGCAACAGCGGCATCGGCCTGGCAACCGCCATTCGTTTTGCGGCTGAAGGCGCCCAAGTCATCATTGTAGGGCGCCGGCAGGAAGAACTGGACAAAGCGCTGCAACTGATCGGTCCTGAAGCCATTGCCATACAAGGCGACATTTCAAAACTGGACGACCTTGATCGCGTGTTCACTCAAGTCAAAGCCGCCAAGGGCCGGGTTGACGTGTTGTTCGCCAACGCCGGCCTGGGGGATTTCCAACCGATCGGCGTGATCACGGAGGAATCGTTTGACCGTACCTTCGGCATCAACGTCAAGGGCACGCTGTTCACCGTACAAAAAGCCTTGCCACTGATGAGTGCCGGCAGCTCTGTGATCCTGACGGGATCGACCACCGGAACCATGGGCACACCGGCATTCAGCGTGTACAGCGCGACAAAAGCGGCGCTGCGGAATTTCGCCAGAAGCTGGGCATTGGACCTCAAAGGCACGGGCATTCGCGTCAACGTGCTGTCGCCAGGTCCGATCTCGACGCCAGGCCTGGACCTCGCGCTTTCAGGCACAGGTCAGAAGGAAGCGATCATTGACGACATGACCGCGCAGGTTCCGTTGAACCGCATTGGCAAGCCGGAAGAAGTCGCAGCCGCCGCGTTGTTCCTGGCATCGGATGAGAGCAGCTTCATGACGGGCAGTGAAATGTTTGTTGATGGTGGGTTTGCTCAGGTTTGAGGTAGATGGGGGTTTTGCCTGTTGAAATCTGACGGGCACTGCCTCTGATGACGCAATGCGATATTACGCATAATGTATATTATGTTAAATAATGTGTTATGTCAGATATGTCCATGAGCTACGTAAGTCACTGATTCGACGAATTCATGTTTGATGTCTACTCTCTCAACGGGCCATGTCCATAGTGTTCATGCTGCGACGCATCTACGCGCGATTGAGGCTTGCTACTTGAGCCGATTCTGGCTTTTCTGAAGTGGCCGCCAAGCCGGTAATCTGATCGCCCGAATTGGAGTAGTTCCAATTGCGCTTTTTCCTCAGATCGATGCACATACCCGTGACGAGTACCTACGGTTGCTTGAGTAATACCCGTCCTGGTGTGTCCCCGTTACATTCTGCGAGTCCGTCATAACTCAATTGCTTTCGCCGTGACGATATCAGTTGATCAAGAACACGCGTCACCCGCCTCCTCTTTGCCAGCCTACATGTTCAAGGGGCTGGCTCAGGTATCGATTGGGCTGCGCTTCATCTGAACTCTAACATCATGCAAGATTCATCAATTGCGCCCCCCTAACCAGTAACCGGAATCAATTGGTCTAGGGTGGATTGGACGGCGGATAGGAATGTGAAAAAGGTAGATATATTGATTTTTCTTTGTAATATTTATGTTTATCAATATTTTCGAGTCATATGGTGCTATGCCGGAATATCTCTCTACTAAAGAAACCGCAGCTCGACTTGGGATTTCTCGCCAGACGCTCTACGCCTATGTCAGCCGCGGCATGCTTCAATCCCTGCCAAGCGATATCCCTCGTGAAAGCCGTTATTTGGAAAGCGAGGTCGAACACCTCGCGCTTAAACGGCGTCGCGGAAGAAAATCAAAGGATGTGGCGAAGGCGACGCTCGATTGGGGCTTTCCGGTGCTTGAGTCATCGATTTCACTGATTCAAGATCAGCACTTGTATTATCGCGGGCTGGATGCGATTGCACTCGCGCAAACAATGACCCTTGAAGACGTTTCTGCCCATTTATGGCAAATGTCAAAGGCAACTGCCTTTAAGAATAATCATCCGGTTGAATCTACTGGTCAGGTAGCGCTTTCGAAACTGCCCCCCGAGAGATTCGAACAAAGTATTCTGCGCGACTTCACCCTCATTAGTGAGGATATTGGGACCGCTGCATGGCAACGTTCCCCTGAACAAATTGCTGGGGGCTGCGGAACACTCGTTCGATTATTGGCCGCTTGCTTGCTGAACTCTCAGCCGAGCGCGGAACCGATTCACATGCAATGTGCGAAGAAGTGGAATCTCGATGCTGAGGGAGCAGATTTAATCCGAATGGCACTCGTGCTCTGCGCAGACCATGAATTAAACACCTCGTCTTTCGTCGCTCGCTGCGTGGCATCCACGGGAGCAAGCCTACGTGCAGCTGTGATTGCCGGCCTTGCTGCGCTAACCGGCACTCGCCACGGTGGCACTACAGCACGTGGCGAAGCGCTTTGGGAGGAGCTGGGCGAAAGTCAGCCCATAGCTAAATTGCACGCGCGTCTTGCTCGAGGCGAAGACCTCCCTGGTTTCGGACACCATGTTTATCCGTCCGGAGATCCTCGCGCAGTTGCATTGCTCAGCCGTGTTTTGCCTCACCATCAGAAGTGGCAAGCTTTTATAGATGAAGGCGCCAAATTGGTAGGTGCTCGTCCTTCGGTAGATCTCGCGCTGGTTGCGCTAAGGCGACATCTAAATTTACCCGTTGGTGCCGCATTCGGTCTGTTCGCGCTAGGTCGTTCGGCTGGCTGGATCGCCCATGCTATTGAGCAGCGCACGATGAAGGATCTTATACGGCCTCGAGCCGCATATGTCGGCCCTACTCCCATACCTTCATAGGCGGACCCGCTTCCTTTATCCAAAGGAAGCAGACGAGCAATCGAAGACGTCAAGACCTATTGCACTGCTTTGTGTCGAAAGCCCTACGTGCCATCTTTTAGCGATATAAAGCAGTGCAAACGTTGACAGTTATAACTGACATCCGCATGAGATCAGAGCGCTCTTCCCCCCCCAAAAAAAAATATAGACTTGACGCCTTCTTATAGCGTGGCCAATCGCTCTTGCGCGCTTGGTAAATCGCCGCTTTCACTAAGCATCTACGAATACCGCCTGCACAAAACACGCTGCGTTCTGCGATTGGCGTGACTGAGCCCTTTGATTACTGCAATCACCTAGCACTGGCAGTTGAGGCGCTCGTACTGCTCGCAAACTGTCAGGAGCCCCGTCAAGCAGACGTCGTAGTTTCATCGTACGAGTAACCGTAAGGCGGGCAACCGAAATACCCTCCCCCTCGTTAGCTGTCTGACCTTCACGATCTTACAGAACGCCGTCCCGTTAGAGATCGCGCCCAGAAGCTGGTCGTCTTTCTGGCCCGAATCGGAGAGTCGGTGAGCTCAACAAATGTTGATTATATTAATCAATATTTACATATTATTCTGTAGGAATATTATCAGATCAACATATATGTCGATCGTCGCTCAACGCTATTTCGAGGCTGGTCACTATGCGTTTCTCCACTCTTTCAGTTCTTGGCGCTGTCGCCACACTGCTCTCGGGGCCTTCTATGTCATCTCCCGTTCTGCCCGCTCTCGCAAGAGAAAGCGATCCTTTGGTAACGATCTCGCAAACATTGGAGGTGCAGTCAAATGGCTCGATGACTTGTGTCGCTATTGCCCAGCAGTCGTTGGACGCAATCCGTCGTCTCAACCCTGCCCTGAACGCATTTATCACTGTGAATCCGAACTTGCTATCTGATGCTGCAAGTCTAGATGCCCTTCGTGAGGCGGGAACGGTCTTACCGCTGCACTGCGTCACGGTTGCGGTAAAAGACAACATAGATGTCGCTGGCATGCCGACAACCGGCGGATCCGTGCTGCTCCAGAACAATCAACCTGAACATGATGCCGACGTAATAAGCCGCCTCCGCGCCGCCGGCGCATTATTTGTCGGCAAGACCAATCTCGACGAGCTGGCTGTCGCAGGCAGCACGATTAGTTCGGTCGGCGGGCAAACGCTGAATCCGTACGACAAGACACGGTTTGCGGCTGGCTCCAGCGGTGGTTCCGCGGTATCGGCATCGATCGGGATTTCAGTATGTTCTATCGGTACCGAGACCGTGAACTCGCTGCGTAACGCGGCAAGTTCAGCCAGTGTTGTAGGGGTTCGTACAACACCTGGTCTCGTTAGTCGAAACGGCGTTATCCCTCTGTCCTCGTCAATGGATGTCGTGGGGCCGATCTGCCGTAACGTTGAAGATTCGGCGCGAATGCTTGAACAAATGACAGGGGTCGTACAGAGCAACTCAGCAATAGCGGCGGATGAAGCGGCGCACAAACAAATTGCCCTGGAAAACTTGCACCCTGCAGATCTAAAAGGCATGCGGCTCGGCGTGCTCAGAAATCTCTTTTCAACCGAAGCAGATGGTGCACCAACTAATAAAGTCCTCGACGCCGCGCTCGACAAATTACGCTCGGCCGGCGCCCAGATCGTTTTAATTGACGATACGGAGTTCGACTCTGCGACGTCGAATGAGCGCATGAACGTAAGTAACTATGAGTTCCGCCCTTTGTTCGATAAGTATTTGTCGTCGATCAAAGGTGTTTCCGGTGTTGAAAACACCAAGGATTACTATGATGCACACCGGTTCCCAGCGTCGACGATGGAAAAGTTCCTAAAGAATGCGGTTAGTTGGGATGATCCTTTAGATATGCCTGAGTATCTCGCCGCACTTCGATACACCGCAACATTTAAGACGAAACTTCTTGACCTGATAAGTACGCATCAACTTGATGCACTTGTGTACCCATCACAGAAGCGCCCTCCGATTTTGCAAACAGACAAGCCACGTCCAGAACGTAACGGGGTATTTGCTTCTGCTATGGGGCTGCCAGCTATTGATCTACCGGCGGGCTTCACTGCACCGACTGAAAGCGCACCAGTAGGATTGCCGGTGGGTATGGATTTGCTTGCTCGGCCGCATGATGACATGAAACTACTCAATGTCGCCTTGGCCATTGAAAAAACGCTTAATGCGCGCCGCGCTCCCTTGCTTTAGCGCCCGTAATGTTCAGAGCAGCGTTGCGGAAAACACAACCGCCCGCATTGTTGACTGAATAAAGATCGCTGCCACTTCAACAACAATAAGGAGACTCCCGTATGACTAATCAGAGTTCTAATGACGACCGCGTTGGATGGCCGCCTGGTTTCTTTATCGGTTCGCGTGAGCGAGTCCCGACGGATACTCAAATCACTGCCTATACCGGTAGGCCAGTCGCGACAATCGGAGATTGTCTCGGACGTAGTTTGGGAGCGATAGGTTTGAAGGCTTACCACGAGTCTTTGCGCCTGACGATGTGCGGTCCTGCGCTCACCGTGCGCGTGCGCCCCGGCGACAATTTGATGATCCATAAGGCGTTGGAACTCGCGAGAGCCGGTGACGTGCTGGTCATCGATGGTGGCGGGGATCTGTCACAGGCGGTAATTGGAGGCCTGATACGAACCACTGCGCTGGCTGCAAGATTAAGCGGGATCGTTCTGGACGGGGCATTGCGCGATGTCGCTGAATGGAGTGATGGTTGCATGCCCATTTTCGCGAAGGGACACACTCATCGCGGACCGACGAAGAGTGGCCCTGGAGAGATCAATATTCCGATCGCATGCTCTGGTATGACGATAGCGCCAGGAGATCTGGTGATTGGGGATGCTGACGGTGTGATCTCTATTCCAGTCGACCAGTTGGATGAGTTGCTGCCACGGGTTCTTGAGCATGAGCGGCATGAAGCGGTCATTCGCGAGGCTAATGCCAGTCGCAGCTCCGATCCTGAGCGCTTCAACGCGATTCTTCGCGCTTGCGGATGCCCGGTCTGAGTGTTGTTTGTATCAAGGAGCCAATGAAATGAAATCTATTGCATTGCACTCGCCTGACGCTTCATGTCAGGTCACGAGTACCCCAATCAGCTTTTCCGGTCAGCAGAAATCGGTACTTGAGAAAGTCCGCCGTCGCATGTTGCCTATATTGATGCTGTGTTACTTCGCTGCTTTTCTTGATCGGGTTAATGTCGGTGTTGCTGCGCTTCAGATGAATACTGACCTTGGTCTAACCAATGCTCAATTCGGACTAGGTGCGGGGCTTTTTTTTGTGGGCTACGTCATATTCGAAGTGCCGAGTAATCTTCTGCTGGTGCGTCTTGGTGCGCGCCGATGGATGCCACGAATTCTCATCAGCTGGGGGATCGTGTCGGCATGCATGGCTCTGGCTTGGGATCAAAGTAGCTTCTATGCTTTAAGAACGTTGCTTGGAATTGCAGAGGCTGGTTTTTTTCCCGGCATGCTCTTTTATTTGACACTTTGGTTTCCACGCAACTATCGGGCAGGTGTTTATTCCTTACTCTCGGTGGCGGTTCCACTCTCGTCGGTCGTTGGCGTACCTCTATCTAGCTGGATACTGAATAACTTTCACGGTTTTGCGGGGCTAAAGAGCTGGCAATGGATGTTCATTATTGAAGGGATGCCTGCGATTATTATGGGGGGAGTGTTCTATTACTTTCTGCCAAGCCGCCCTGAGGAGGCAACATTCCTGAGTTCGGATGAACGGACTACTCTTGTCGACCTGATGCACGCTGATCGAGGGGCGCACCAGCTTGCTAATAAGCATGAAAATGGTCACTCTTCATTGATACGAATGTTCGGAGACAAACGAATATGGGCTATGTGCCTAATCGAGATGTGCCTGATCATCGGATCAAATAGCACAGCAATTTGGATGCCGCAGTTTGTCAATACATCTCATGTTCAGATGTCGTTAATGCAAGTAGGATTTATCGCAGCGTTGCCACCTTTGGCTGCGTGCGCCGCAATTTTATTCAGCGGATGGAATGCTGACCGAACTGGCAGGCGTGTCGCGCATGTTGCAATCCCTTTTTTGATCGCCAGCGCAGGGTTTGCATTAACTGCATGCTCGGATTCCGATTTGGTACGACTGATCGGGCTAGTGATCGGGAGCGCCGGAATTTCAGCGAGTATTCCGAACGTTTGGTATATCCCAACAGCACTGCTTTCGGGCTCTGCAGGTGCTGCCGGGCTTGCTCTGATCAATTCGGTTGGAAGCTTCGGTGGTATTTTTGGCCCCTATGTAATTGGTGAAATACGAGACTTAACCGGTTCCTTCAATGGTTCCTTGCTGTTTCTCGCCGGCGTGGTAGCACTCGCCTCAATCACTGTAACCATACTTGGGCATCGGATGCGGTTTATATTAAATCCTCCAGCATAACACGACCTCAATTCACCCTATTACGACTTGGTCCCCGACGCGATATCGGGTTTCACGTAGGAAATAAAAATGAATAATCAAGTAAGAAATTGTCTACTTTCGTCGAGCAACGCTCGGATCAAAGAAGTACGAATTATATCAGTCGCCGCTGCACCTCGATCGAATTGGTCATTTTTATCCATCGACACAGATGATGGGCGAACTGGCTGGGGCGAACTTACATTGCGCTCGCATGAGCGCTTGCTCGACTTGGCACTCGAAGAATTGCGACCATCTTTAATCGGCAAATCGCTTACACAAGTTTTTAGCGATTTCGCAGCGCGCCCATCCTTACCAAGTGGGCGAGTAGGCAATACACTGCTATCCGCGCTTGACCAGGCTGCAACTGACTTAGTTGCGCAAGTGAAGGGGCAGCCTATTTTTGAATTACTGGGCTGTCGACGTAAGCGGCCGTTGCGCGGTTACGCGACAGTCAATCGAAGCGTTCGTGAACGCACGCCGGAAGGATTTGCTCAAGCAAGCCTGCGTGCGGTCGAGGCAGGTTTTCGAGGTGTCAAGATTATGCCATTTGACGCATTGCTTCCCGCGACAGCTGCAACTCTTCAGGGCAAGCACGAAATCGAGCGAGCGCTTGAGCGAGTAGAGGCGGTGCGTGAGACGGTAGGCAGTGGAGTTCAGTTGATGGTCGATTGCCACTGGCGACTTGATGAAGCTAGCGCATTAACATTTATCGAGCGTGCTGCGCAATCACACCTGCATTGGGTCGAATGCCCTGTGCCCGAAAGTGAATTATGGGATGCCGCTATCGCACGACTACGTCAGCATGCAAATGCCTGTGGGATACTGTTAGCGGGTGCCGAGAACGGAGTCTGCGCTAGTGGGTACACTCGCTTTATCCAAAAAGGGCTCTATGATGTAGTGATGCCTGATATCAAGTATTGCGGTGGTTATGGCGAGCTGGGGCATATCGTCCGCCTAGCGCGGGAAAATGGCGTTTCCGTGTCATTACATAATCCTAGTGGACCCGTCGCGCACATGCATTCGTTACATGCATGCTTAGCCCTAGGGCTCGACGAGCCGATCGAGCATCAATTTTCGGAGTCGCCTCTTTTTCAATCCATAATAAACGGTGTTGGGCCGATTACTGCGAATGGCAGTTTCGAGATTGGTGAGGCTGCGGGCCTTGGAGTTTCGGTTGATACTGAGCGTGCTGCAAGTCACCCGCTTGCTTATGTTCCACTTTCGCTAGCCGATCCCAGCTTTGCGTAGGGAATTACCGGAAGGCAAGAAAATCCCTTGATCATTTTTGATGTCGAAGCATTGAGTAGATTCGCATGCTAGGCTAACTACGCAGACTGCCGAACTTCGAACGGTAGTTACTTGATCCACCTAAGCCAGGCGTTCTGTTTCAGAGAGGTACGGTGCATTCTCAGCAGTGGCAAGAGGATGCACCTTGTGACGTGGTTGCAGCAGCAATCAAACGATTCCAACAGACGTGTTTTTAAATCGCAAGCAACTGCTTTTAACTAAGCGGGAGGAAATATGACGTTAACAGTTGGCATTATCTCTGCTGGCGCTATGGGTAGCGCATTGGGCGCTCGTTTGAATAGCAAGGGATTGAGGGTTCTAACATCTCTGGAGGGACGCAGTAGCGCCAGTCGGTCTCGCGCAAAATCGGCGGGAATGGTAGAAGCGAGCGATGACCAGATTAGGGAAGAGGCTAGTGTTATTTTTTCGATAGTTCCTCCAGCGCAAGCGATTATAGTTGCCCAGAGGTTTTGTACGAGTTTTTCCAATAGTTCAACCACGAAACTGTATGTTGATTGCAACGCAATCAGCGTCTCTAAAGCTATAGAGATCGAACAGCTGTTTTCTAACGGGGGCGTATGTTTTGCGGATGGCGGCATTATTGGTCAGCCTCCAAAAAAAGATGAGGAGGGCCCGCGGATTTATATCTCAGGCAATATATCAAGTGAAGCGTCCGACTGGCTAAAACTTATCAAACAGTCTGGAGTTGATATTCGTTTTCTTGATGGCCCTGTTGGTGCTTCATCTGCTTTGAAGCTTTCTTATGCAGGCATCACCAAAGGAATTACGGCGTTAGGTGCTTGTATGATTCTTGCCGCAGATCGGGCAGGAAGTGGTAGATCCCTGCGAGAGGAGCTAATAGCAAGTCAGCCACAGATTATGACTAGACTTTCGAAAACATTACCAGAAATGTATTCCAAAGCCTATCGATGGGTAGATGAGATGGAGTCAATTTCTGATTTTATTGGGGATACATTTCCCGAGAAACATATTTTTATTGGCGCCGCTGCGCTATTTGAACGCATCGCCAATGATTTTTCTGGAAATGGCGACGAATGTGCAACAATGGACAGCTTTCTAAAACAACCAGATGCGAACGCCTGAATTCCATACTATATTCATTAGAACCGGGCCTGAACACAGTCGGCAATCAACGTTTTACAACATGCTACGCAGGTCCAGTAGCTCATCGGTAGAGAAAGCGTACGGCGAATACAGAGGTCACGGGGCAGTGAATCGCCCCGAACTCTCTAAAGCAGACTACAACCGATCACTCCGAAATATCAGTCACCCGAATCACCCGATCATCCCCCCCCTGCCCACTCCCCTTCCTCTCCCTACGATCATTAATCCACCCCCCAACCTGAGCAGCAAACTCCGCTGGCGACTTACGCCCAACCTTCCTCGCAAGATCAAGAATGGTCTGTTGAGCCAGCGCATCTTCCATACGCTTCTGCGCCGTCATCATGGCCGCATGGACTGAGCAGTGGCCGTCCAGCGCCCAGGCCGGTGGCGCGCCATCAAACAACGCGCAACGCCCGCGGATCTCGCGGCAATTGAAGATGAGTTTCTGGCCGTCGATCGCGTTGACGATATCGAGCAGGCTGATTTCGTCAGACGGCCTGGACAGCTTGAAGCCGCCGCGCACGCCTTCGGTGGCCACGACCAGTTTGGCCTTGGCCAGCTTGGTGAAAATCTTCCCGAGGTAATCCAGGGGCACACCTTGCAACTCAGCAAGGTCGCGCACGCTGGCCTCTCGGCTTTCGCCGCCATCGCCCACCAGGAAAATCAGGCAATGAATGCCGTATTCAACGCCTGCGCTGTAAAGAGACATGCCAATCTCCGACTTAATTAGTCGCATAACCTAACAGAATACCGTGGGGCAAGCCAGCTCTCCACGCGCTAGACCACTGCCATCCAGGCACCAAATTCCTATAGCGAGAGCCCCATTTCGTAAGGCTTTCGAGACTTTTCCCACGCCGGTTAAAACGCAGCCTCGCAAAAAATAGCCTTGCGCCAATTAACTACGACAAATATAGTCGCCGTTATCGATCCACCCATCACCTCACCCCCAAGGTAAAAAAATGAAGCAGCACATTCTGATTATTGGCGCCGGTTTTGGCGGCCTGTGGACGGCATTGAGCGCGACGCGCCTGTTCGACATCCATGACCGCAATGACGTCGACGTAACCGTATTGGCCCCGCAAGCCGAGCTGCGCATCCGCCCGCGTTTTTACGAACCGGATGCTCACCAGCTGTTCGCGCCGATTGGCGAACTGTTCGAGGCAGTAGGTGTGACCTTCATCAAAGGCGCGGCCGAGACCATCGACGTCGAACAAAAACACGTCGCCTACCTCGATGCCTCCGGCAATCGGCAGGTGCTCAACTACGACAAGCTGGTACTGGCCACCGGCAGCCGGCTCGCCATGCCGGGCACGCCGGGTGTAGCGGAGCACGCCTTTGCCGTAGACCAGATCGAGCAAGCCGTACGCCTGGAGAACCACCTCAAAGCCCTGGCAGACCGTCCCTACAGCAAAGGCCGTAACACCGTAGTCGTGGCTGGCGGCGGCTTCACCGGCATAGAAACAGCAACCGAAATGCCCGCACGTTTGCGTGCCATCCTGGGTGAAAACGCCGATATCGAGGTGATCATCGTGGATCGCAGCGAAGCAATCGGCGCGTCGATGGGCGCAGAAATCGGCCGGTCGATTGCCGAAGCCAGCGAGGAACTGAGTGTGAAATGGCAGTTGAAATCCTCGGTGGTCGCCGTCGATGAAAATGGCGTCACCCTGGACAATGGCCAGCATCTGGAAGCCCGTACCGTGATCTGGACCACCGGCGTGCGCGCCAGCTCGCTGACCGAACAGATCCCCGGTGAGCGTGATGCGCTTGGGCGCCTGCACGTGGATGCGAACCTCAAAGTCATCGGCCAACCCGATGTCTTCGCCACCGGCGATGTGGCTTACGCCGCCACCGATGCGCTGGGCAACCACGCGTTGATGACCTGTCAGCATGCGATCATGCTGGGCCGTTACGCCGGCAACAATGTCGCCGCGCAGGTTCTGGGGGTGGATCCGACACCTTACAGCCAGCCCAAGTACGTGACCTGCCTGGACCTGGGCGGCTGGGGCGCGGTGTACACCGAGGGTTGGGATCGCCAGGTCAAGTTGACTCGCCAGGAAGGCAAATCGCTCAAGACCCAAATCAATACGGTGTGGATCTACCCACCGGCTGCCAACCGTGAAGCGGCGTGGGCGGCGGCGGATCCATTGATCCCGATTGCCTGACAGGCCTTTGACGAGCGTGGCCGGTACCCATCCCGGCTCACCTCTCAGCTGACAATCAACGCAACACGCCATGGATCGCAGCAACCACCTGCCTCGTCGCTTCCTCAATCGTCCCTTCATTACGGCATAAAACCCATCCATGCGCCGCAGCCGCCCGCTCGAATGCCTCGGTACACGCGGTATGTTCTTGCAGCGAATGGATCACGGTACTGCCCAGTCCACGCCCGCGTGCGGCAGCCCTCGCCCATGAGATCTCGGGTGCAGTGACCACCCCGACATGCAGATCCGGCACTCGCACGTTTCGCTCAATGTTCAACCGCAGGATCTCTTCCATCGGAACGCTGCGGCGAAAGGCGGCATCCGACGGATACCAGCGGTCAATCAACACGATACTGCCTGCTGGCTGCTTGGGCAGCACGTGTTGGGAGATCCACGCACGGCTATCCGCGAAACGCTCACACACCGCCCACTCCAAATCCCGCCCAGGGTGCCTGGCGAGCGTGTTCACGAGAGCCATTGTTTCACTTCTATCGGGATCGTTATTTCGCTCGCACAGCCGGATCACCTTGTTGTTGTCAGCCCTCAGGGCTTTGGTAACGGCTTCCAACAGCGTGGTTTTACCCGTGCCCTTGGGCCCATCCAGAGAAATAAACATCATTAACCAACGATTGATAAAGGCATTGACGGACTCTAACTGAATTTCTGGAAAAGGTACGGCACGCCCATTCCATCCCGGAATAAACGTTAGTCCGGTTTACGTACTACAGGCGGTTCATGGCGCCCTTTAGCTTGCCTGCTTCGACGCCCACCAACGCCCCGCCAGTAAGGAACCCTCGATGCACAGACTATTCCGGACGATCCTCGTTTTCTCAGCGCTTTCCCTGTCTATAGGGTCTGCTTTTGCGCAGTCGGTCGACACCACCAAGCCGCATGCCAGCGAAGTCACCCTGGTTGATATTCCCGTCAGCCCGTCCCACAAAATCACCGTCGAGCGTCGCGGCAAGATCGTCCTGATTGGCATCAACCGCCCCCATATCCAGAACAGGCTTGATCCGGAAGCGTATCTGGCCCTCGCCAAGGCCTATTACGATTACGACCATGACCCTTCGCTGCGTGCCGCGGTGTTGTTCGGATACGGCGATAACTTTTCCCAGGGCGTAGACGTTGAAGGCTTCAAAGCCGTCGCCAGCTCGGGTGGCGTCACACTCGGTGACGGGCTTATCGACCCGCTCGGCAAGAAGATGCCTTTGCTCACCAAACCCTTGATCGTGGCGGTGCACGGCGACACCTGGAACCTGGCGCATGAGTTGTTTCTGGTTGCCGATATACGGGTCGCCGCGAACAACACCGACTTCGGCCAGGACGAAAACACCCACGGTCGTTTCCCGGGCGGTGGTTCAACGGTGCGCTTCGTGCGCGAAGCCGGCTGGGGCAATGCGATGCGCTACATTTTGACGGGCGATCATTGGAGCGCTCGTGAGGCTTATCGCATGGGCACGGTCCAGGAGATTCCCGATCCACAGTCGGCGCTCGACAAGGCGATCGAGATTGCGAACAAGATCGCCGCCAATGGGCCATTAGGGATCAAAGCATCGCTGGTCACTGCGCATCGCGTCATCGACCCGGTGCAAGCTGAGGCGCTGTCCGGGTTGGATACGCAGCGGGCAGCGCTGTATAAATCCGAGGACTTTCAGGAAGGTCGCAAGGCAGAAGCTGAAGGCCGCCCACCGGTTTACCAAGGTAAATAGCGCTAAACGACAGAACACCACCAGGACCGCAGGCATCCTGGTGGTTACTCGCACAGCAACTACCCGTGATATCCCATCCCTACATTCCTTCCAGTTTGACCAACGCCGCTGAAAATTAAGAACAGTCTTATTGGCCTTGTCCGGGGCGCAGTCTAAAAAGGCATCGCAGCCTTGACTGCGCCCCTTCCCCCCTAGTGAAGCCTTAACCATGGACGCCTTGCATTGCATTCAACACCTTCAACTGCGGCTGGTGAAATCCGCAGCCATCACCGGTGACTGCGCCAGCGACCTTCTGGACGTCTTGTGCAAACTGCCCGACAACGAGGCCAGTCGCCTCGTTGACATCATTGGCTTGCTGCAACACGAGGCTGACGCGTTGAGAGCCTTGTCCAAAACAATATGGCTGGACAGCCCGTTGGAGTGAGCGCGCGCTCAACGTCCAAACCGCGGAATCCCTACCCCCAGACTCTCGCGCAACGTCGTCCCTTCATACGCGGTGCGATACACCCCCCGCGCCTGCAACAACGGCACAACCTCCCGGGTAAACCGCGTGAACTGCTCCGGGTGCCCGATATAGATGTTGAACCCATCCACAGCCCGCGCTTCAAACCAGTCCGCCATTTTCTGCGCCACGGTGTCCGCGCTGCCCACAAACGCCCCCGGACGCAGTTGCCGACCAAATTCCACGGCCTGGCGCAAGGTGAAGCCCTTCTCCCGCGCTTGATCAGCAATGCGTTTGGCCGCTGTGAAGAAGCTGCTGCGTGCGGCTTCCAGGCTCTCCTGGGGAAACGGCGCCTCCAGGTCGTACTGCGTGAAATCGTGCCAGCCAAAATTACGCCCGAACTCCTTCAACGCCAGTTCAAAGCTATGGTCGGCTTGATGGTAGTGCTGCTCGATTTCCCGTGCGTGGGCGTCGGTGTCGCCCACGTAGACTTCAGCGCCGGGCATGACCAACAGTTGCTCGGGGTCACGACCGTGCTGCTCCGCCCTGCCCTTTACCTCTTTATAGAACGCCTGGCCCTGCTCGATGCTGGCGGCGTGGGTGAAAATCACGTCGGCGGTGGCGGCGCCCAGGTCGCGGCCTTGCTCGGAATCGCCCGCCTGAAAGATCACCGGCTGGCCTTGGGGTGAGCGTTGGATGTTCAACGGGCCGACCACAGAAAAGTGCTCGCCCTTATGGTTCAGGCTGTGCAGTTTGCTCGGGTCGAGGAACTGGCCGGTGGCGCGGTCACGCACGAACGCATCGTCCTCATAGGAGTGCCACAGCCCTTGCACGACTTGGACGTGTTCCGCCGCGCGGCCATAGCGAGTGTCGTAGTCATAATGTTCGTCACGGCTGTAGTTGCCGGCGGTACCGGCATCGCCGCTGGTGACCACGTTCCAGCCGGCGCGGCCTTTGCTGATCAGGTCCAGGGAGGCCAGGCGTCGGGCCACGTTATACGGCGAGTTATAGGACGTGGTCAGGGTGCCGACCAACCCGATATGCCGCGTGCTTACGGCCAGCGCCGACAACAGCGTCAGCGGTTCCAGGCGGTTGAGGTAATGGGACGGCGAACCGGGTGTGATGAACTGGCTGTCGACGATGAACACCAGGTCGAACAGCGCCGCCTCGGCCTGGCGGGCAATGTCGATGTACCAGTCGACGTTGACGCTGGCGTCGGCCGGCAATTGCGGGTCAAGCCACAGGTTGTGGCGACCTGGCCCGCCGCAGCCCATGGTCAAGGCGCCGAGTTTCAGTTGTCGTTTGCTCATGTCTGAAGGATTCCTTGAGGCGTTCAGGGCTGCTTTTGGGCGACGGCGGGTTGCAGGGACGCTGCGAAAGAGTCATCGAACAAGCTGGCTGCCGAGTACGACTTGACCAGGCCTTGGCCTGCGAAAAAGTCCACGGTCTTTTGCGCTTCAACAGGCGATTCGGCCGTCACGGGGTCGACCGTTGTGCGCGCTCGGGCAAACCAGGCGCGGGCAATATCGGCGTCCGCCCGGGTGCGTTTGGCCCACGCGTCGGCGTAAGCGTCAGTGTTGGCCGGATTCTGGCGAGTCCACTCGCGGGCTTTTTTCAGGCGCAGCAGAAAGTCGTTGATCGGCGCGCGCTTGGTGTCAACCGCCTTTGCGCTTGCGGCAATGTAGCTTTGCGCCGGGATCAACCCTTCAGCGGTTGCCAGCACGCGTGCGCCCTGCCGTTCCTGCTGTGTGACGTAGGGTTCCCACGTGGCAATCACGTCAACCGAACCGCCCTCCAGAGCATGGGAAGCATCCAGTGCGCTGAGGTAACGCAACTCCAGTGAATCCGTCGGTACGCCCGCCTTGGCCAGTGCCGTCAGCAGCAATTGCTGGCTCCAGGAACCTTTCCAGACGGCAGCGCGCTTGCCGGCGAGGTCCGCCAGGCTGTGAATTGATGAATCTTTCTTCACCAGAATGGCCACGCCATCAAGGTTCTGCCGGGTAATGCCAATCACCTTGATCGGTGCGCCCAGCGCGCCGAGGAACAGCACCGGCGCATCCCCCAGCAAGCCGATATCCAGGCTGTTGGCATTGAGCGCTTCGGCCACTGGCGAGCCGGCGGTGAACTGCTTCCACTCAAGGGTGTACGGCAAGTCATCCAGCACCCCCGCCGCTTCCATCACGGCCTGGGCGTTATAACTTTGGTCACCCACCACCAGCGTTTGCGCGTTCGCGGCCAGGCACAGCAGTGCGGCGGTCAGCCCGGCCGCCAGTTTTGTCAGGTAACGCACGTTCGCTCCAGATGCCCCTTCGGGCACTTCAGGTCGATCCGCGTGCGCGGTCTCGGCATTGTTGTAGGGGGGTCACAATGACGGCCAAACCAGCGCCTGTAAAATACCCATAGTGCATAACCTAATTCTTTATAAATGCACATAACGCATTTTATGGCTTTAAATCGCCATCCTGACGCAGGCCCTTACATTGCGCAGCGCCAAGCACCACCTACACTGATTCAAACCCAGCGATTCCGGGCTCTTTTCACCGGGTCGACCTGATGCAGCTGCAAAGAAACAGTTAACCAACTGATCAATCAGAGCAACCATGAAAGAGCAGCCCCGGCAGCGTGCATCCAGCTCCAAACCGGTCGGTATTTCCCGACAGACACACCTTCTGGCGCCCTTGAGTCTGCTGTGCATCGCCCTGGCGGCGTGTACCGTCGGGCCGGATTTCACCCGACCGGATGTCCCTGCCGGTGCCGACTTCCAACGCGAAAAGCTCACCAGCACCGCCAAGGCCGACATCAACACCGGCGGCGCTGCCCAGCGGCTGGTGGCCGGCATGGATATTCCCGGCCAATGGTGGACGCTGTTCCGTTCGCCCACGCTCAACACCTTGATAGAAGAAGCCCTGCGCGCCAACCCGGATGTGAGCGCGGCCCAAGCGGCGTTGCGCCAGGCTAACGAACAGGTCTACGCCGACCAGGCATCGCTGTTCCCCTCCGTCACCGCAAATGCCTCGAAAACCCGCGAGAAAGTCTCCGGCGTCACGGCGGGCTTGCCAGAATCGCCCATCCTGACGGTCAGTTCTGCGTCACTAAACGTGTCCTACGCCCCGGACGTATTCGGTGGCACTCGCCGGCAAATAGAAGGTACGACGGCGCAAGCCGAGTACGAGCGTTTCCAGTTGGAGGCGACCTACCTGACGTTGACCGCAAACGTGGTCAACACCGCGATCAGCCTGGCCTCTCTACGCGATCAAGTCGCCGCCACCGAAGAAATCATCCGGCTGCAAGGCGGCCAGCTCGATCTATTGCAGGCGCAGCGGCGACTCGGCGCCATCGGTGACAGCGACGTGCTGACCCAGCAGACCGCCCTGGCCCAAACCCGTGCGACGCTGCCGCCCTTGCAGAAGCAACTGGCACAAACCCGCAACCAGTTGATGGCTTATCTGGGGCGGTTTCCGAACCAGGACCGTGGCGAGGCGTTCAACCTGGCGTCCCTGCGCTTGCCGGAAGAACTGCCGGTTAGCCTGCCCTCGGCCATCGTCGGCCAGCGGCCGGATGTGCGCTCTGCCGAAGCGCAACTGCATCAAGCCAGCGCCAACATCGGCGTAGCGGTGGCCAACCAGTTGCCCCAGTTCAGCATTACCGGGTCCATAGGGTCGACCGTGGCCAGCGGGACCAAACTGTTTTCTGCCGGCTCCGGTGTATGGAGCCTGGCCGGCGCCATCGCCCAGCCGATCTTCGACGCGGGCAAGCTGGAGCACCAGAAGCGCGCGGCCGTGGCCGCCTATGACGAGTCGGCAGCACGCTATCGCGGCACGGTGATCACGGCATTCCAGGACGTGGCCAACTCACTGCGCGCACTCGACGCCGACGCCGACGCGCTCAACCAGCAAGTGGTGGCCGAACGGTCAGCGCAAGCCAACCTCGATCTGGTGCAAGCCCAGTTCAAGCTCGGCGCCGTGGCTTACATCAACCTGCTCAACGCCCAGCAGACCTACCAGAACACCGTGCTGGCTCGGGTCAAGGCCCAGGCTGCGCGCTACAGCGATACCACGGCGCTGTTCCAGGCCCTGGGCGGCGGCTGGTGGAACCGCACCGACGTGGACCCCGCCACGGCCGGCAAACCGGACCGTTTCGGCCTGCCCTCGTGGCAAGAAATCATGCCGGCCAAGAACGCGGCGCGACTGAACTGAATCATTGAAACAGTGAGAACCTTCCATGGCTGACGTCAACACCGCCCCTGCCCTGCCCCACGAACCGGGCGCGCCGCGCAAGCGCCGCTTGTGGCGGCCGATGCTGCTGATGATCCTGGTGGTGCTGGTGATTGTCGCGATCATTGCCGGGGTAAAGTACGTGCAGATTTCGGCGCTGATCGCCCAGTCAAAAGTGCCGTTACCCGCCGCCGTTGTGACCGCTCTGCACGTGCCGTTAGAAGAGTGGCAGCCCAACGTCTCTGCCGTGGGCTCGATGAAAGCGGTACGCGGTGTGGACGTGACCACCGAAGTCGGCGGCATCGTGCGTACCCTCGGCTTCAAGCCCGGGCAGGAAGTGGCCGCCCAGGCATTGCTGGTGCAGCTAAATGCGGACTCGGACATTGCCCAGCTGCATTCCCTTGAAGCCACCGCCGACCTGGCCGTGATCGTGCTCAAGCGTGACAAGGCCCAACTGGCGGTCAACGCCATCTCCCAGGCCCAGGTCGACACCGACACCGCCGACTTGAAAGCCAAGCTCGCCGCCGCCGAACAACAACGGGCGCTGGTGGAGAAAAAATCCATCCGCGCACCCTTTGCCGGCCGCATCGGCATTACGGCAGTCAACCCCGGCCAGTACCTCAACCCCGGCGACAAGATCGCCACGTTGCAGACGTTCGATCCCATCTACATCGACTTCAGCGTGCCCCAGACCCAACTGGAAGCCATCGCCATCGGCCAAGCCGTGTCGGTGACGGCCGACGGGCTGTCCAACCAGACGTTCAGCGGCCGCGTCAGCACCATCGACACCCAGTTCGACGCCACCACACGCAACGTCACCGTAGAAGCCACCGTCGACAACCCCAAGCAACGCCTGGTGCCTGGGATGTTCGCCCGCGCCGTGGTGAACGCGGGTAGCCCGCAGCGCTACCTCACCGTGCCGCAAACCTCGGTCACCTATAACCCTTACGGCACCACCGTGTTCATCGCCACGTCGAGCAAGAACGACAAAGGTGAAGAGGTGCTCACGGCGCAACAGACCTTTATCAAGACCGGGCCGACCCGGGGCGATCAGGTGGCGATTCTGTCGGGCGTGATGGAAGGCGACCTGTTGATCACCAGCGGCCAGATGAAGCTTAAAAATGGCTCGCCGGTGAAGATCGATAACAACGCCGCACCGTTGAACGACCCCGCGCCGACTCCGCAAGAACACTAAGGGTGTCCCATGAAGCTTACCGATACCTTTATACATCGACCGGTCTGGGCGATTGTCGTCTCGCTGTTCATCCTGATCCTGGGGCTGCGCTCGATCTTCGAGCTACCGGTGAACCAGTGGCCGCGCACTGAAAACACCGTGGTCACCATCACCACCGCGTATTACGGTGCGGACGCGTCCACGGTCGCCGGCTTTATCACCCAACCGCTGGAATCGGCCATCGCCCAGGCCCAGGGCATTGATTATCTGTCGTCCACCAGTATCACCGGGGTCTCGACCATCACCGCCACCCTGCGACTGAACTACGAGGCCAGCAAGGCGCTCACCGAGATCAACACCCAGGTCAACTCGGTCAAGAACCAGTTGCCGGCCCAGTCCCAGGAACCGGTGCTCACCGTCGCCGTCGGGCAAACCACTGACGCCATGTACCTCGGCTTCTACAGCGACACCCTGCCCACCAATAACATCACCGACTACCTGGTGCGGGTGGTCAAGCCCAAGTTGGATTCCTTGCAAGGCGTGCAAACCGCCGAAATCCTCGGTGGGCGCCAGTTCGCCCTGCGCGCCTGGCTTGACCCGAACAAGCTGGCCGCGCACAACGTGTCGGCACAAGACGTCTCCACCGCCCTGGCCAACAACAACTACCTGTCGGCCGTCGGCTCCACCCGTGGGCAAACCGTCACGGTTGACCTCACCGCCGGCACCGATTTGCACACCGTGGATGAGTTCAAGCGCCTGGTCATCAAGCAGAAAGGCGACGCCCTGGTGTACCTGGAAGACGTCGCCACCGTCACCCTCGGCGCCGAAAGCTACGACAGCAGCGTGGCGTTTTCCGGCAAGCGCTCGGTGTTTATCGGCATCAAGGCCGCGCCGAGCGCCAACATTCTCACCGTGGCGCAAAGCGTGCGCGAGGCCTTCCCGGAGCTGCAATCCCAACTGCCCAGCGGCGTGCGCGGCGAGATCGTGTATGACTCCACGGCCTTCATCAACACCTCTATCTATGAAGTGGTGAAAACCCTGGTCGAAGCCATGATCATCGTCTCGGTGGTCATCTACCTGTTTCTCGGCTCGTTCCGCGCGGTCATCGTGCCGTTGGTGGCGATTCCGCTGTCGCTGGTCGGCACCTTTTTTGTCATGTACCTGCTGGGGTATTCCATCAACCTGTTGACCCTGCTCGCCCTGGTGCTGGCCATCGGGCTGGTGGTGGATGACGCCATCATCGTGGTGGAGAACGTCGACCGGCATATCAAGGAAGAAGGCAAGAGCGTGCTGGAAGCGGCGCTGACGGCGGCGCGAGAACTGGGTGGGCCGATCCTGGCGATGACGGTGGTGCTGGTCGCCGCCTATGTACCCATCGGCTTGCGCAGTGGCCTGACGGGTGCGCTGTTCAAGGAGTTCTGCTTTTCGCTGGCCGGCGCGGTGACGGTCTCGGCCGTGGTTGCGTTGACGTTGTCGCCGATGATGACGTCCAGGCTGTTCAAGCCCGGGCAGGAAGAAGGCCGCTTCGCCCGCCGCCTCGACGGGTATTTCGACTGGCTGCGCAAGCGTTATCACCGCATCCTGTCGGGCGGCCTGGATATCTGGCCGGTGCTGGTGACCTTTGGTTTTGTACTGTTCCTGCTGGTGGCCGCCAGTGGCATGACCGCCAAGAGCGAACTGTCGCCTACCGAAGACCAGGGCCTGGTGTTCATGCAGATCAAAGGCCCGCCAACCGCCTCGCCGCAGCAGATGGAGCGCATTGCCGACCAGGCGTTCCTGATTGCCAACAAAGAGCCTGAATACGCGCAAATGTTCCAACTGACCGGGTTGCCGATTCTCAACCAAGGCCTTGGCGGCGTGCTGCTCAAGACTTGGGACGACCGCACGCGCTCCCAGGCTCAACTGATCCTCGAACTGCAGCAAAAATGGAACCAGGTGCCGGGCGCAACCATTGCGGCGTTCCCGCTGCCGTCACTGCCGGGTGCTCAAGGTTTGCCTGTGCAATTCGTGATCACCACCACCGACTCGATCGAGAACCTCAACGAAGTGGCCCAGGCGGTGGTGGCCGAGGCGCAGAAACAACAGCTGTTCTACTTCTCCGACATGGACCTGAAACTGGACAAACCCCAGGCGCGCCTGGTGGTCGACCGTGAAAAAATCGCCGCCCTGGGCATGACCCAGGCCGACGTCGGTGCCGCGTTATCCGCCGCCTTGGGTGGCAACTACGTGAACTACTTCTCCACTGCCGGGCGCTCGTACAAAGTGATTCCCCAGGTGCTGCAATTCAACCGCCTGAACCCGGAGCAGATCCTCGATTACTACATCCGCACGCCGTCGGGCAGCATGATCCCGGCGCGCACCGTGGCGCATATCGAAACCTCCACGCAGCCGGAGTCGATCAACCACTTCCAGCAGCTCAATTCGGCAACGCTTTCGGGCGTGAGTGGCGTGGCCCAGGGCGAACTGTTGGCGAAGCTCAACACCATCCTGAAAAACGTCGCACCCTCGGGCTACACCTCTGACTTTTCCGGCGAGTCGCGCCAGTTCATCCAGGAATCGGGCGGGTTTGTCGGGCTGCTGCTGTTCTCGATCCTGATCGTCTACCTGGCCCTGGCCTTCCAGTTCGAAAGCTTCCGCGACCCGGTGGTTATCCTGTTTTCGGTGCCCCCTGCCCTGTTTGGCGCGCTGGCCTTTATCACCATGGGCTACGCCTCAATCAACGTGTACACCCAGGTGGGCCTGGTGACGTTGTTGGGCTTGATCACCAAGCACGGCATTTTGATCGTGCAATTTGCCAACGAATTGCAACGCGCCGGACGCAGCAAGCGCGAGGCCATCGAAGAGGCTGCAGCGGTTCGGCTGCGGCCTATTTTGATGACCACGGCGGCAATGGTGCTGGGCGTGGTGCCGCTGGTGTGGGCCTCCGGCGCCGGCGCTGCGGGGCGGCACGACATGGGCCTGGTGATCTTCAGCGGGTTGTCGATCGGTACCCTGCTGACGCTGTTCATGGTGCCGGCGATGTATATGTTCATTGGTGCGACGCACCATCAGGAAGCAGAGCAACCGGAGCCGGAATACCAGGTGTGAGGTTGATTGAGCACTTCAGCACAATCATCGAGCGCTTCAGCACAGCCCTCCATTCGGGGGCTGCCTAGAATCGACGCTCACCTCCCACCTGGACACCTCCCGGATGAAACTCAACGCCTTATTGCCCGCACTCACCATCGCCCTGTCAGCCAGCAGCCACGCCGCCAGCTTCAGCCTCAGCAGCCCGGACATCGCCGATCAGCGCCCGCTGACGAAGCAGCAAGAATTCAGTGGCTTCGGTTGCAACGGTGACAACATTTCCCCGGCGCTCGCCTGGAGCAACGCACCCCAGGGCACTAAAAGCTACGCAATCACCGTCTATGACCCTGACGCCCCCACCGGCAGCGGCTGGTGGCACTGGACGCTGGTCAACCTCCCGGTTTCGGTAAACAGCCTGCCGCGCAATGCCGGCACGCACCTTCCAGCCGGCGCCGTCGAAGGCCGTACGGATTACGGCAAGCCTGGTTTTGGTGGTGCGTGCCCGCCCGTGGGTGACAAACCCCATCGTTATCAATTCACGGTATGGGCGTTGAAAGTCGATAAGCTGCCGATCGACAATCAGGCCAGCGGTGCCCTGGTGGGCTACATGCTCAACGCCAACAGCCTGGCCAAGGCCACCCTCACGTCGCCCTACGGACGCTAGCCACGATGGATGCACACGACGCCCTGCAGCACCGCGAAAACATCATCGAAAGCTGTGTGATTCAGGCCCGGCAACTTCACACCTTACGGCGGGTTCCGATCTTTATGACGGCGTTGTGTCGTGTGCGACAAGGGCAAAAGCGCTTGCAGTGGGATGATCGGGAAATGCTCGCAGGCCCACAGCATCTGGTACTGATGCCGGCTGGACGTGAGCTGGGCGTGTCGAACTTCCCGGGGGCACAGGGTCACTACATCGCGGATGTAGTGTCGTTTCCGGTGTCGGTGTTGCGTCAGTTCATGGCCCGCTACGGCGAACAATTCGCCCGCTCCGTGCCGGGGCATATGAATACCGAGTTGTGTGTGCGCCTGGATAAACAGACCCGGCAAGCCTGGGATCAACTGTTGATTGCACTGAATTCGGGCGCGCCCGCCGCGTTGTGCACGCACTATGGCGAAGCGGTCCTGCTGTGCCTGTGCTTGTCCGGCCAGGCGGGCCCGTTGTTAATGGGGCGTAATGATCCGCTGTCCGAGCGCGTGCAGCGGCTGATGATGAGCAATTTGTCCAAGGACTGGACGATTGCTGCCGCGGCCCATCAGTTGAATATGGGGGAGTCCACGCTGCGCCGCCAGTTGGCCAACGAAGATGCGAGTTTTCGCTCGATCCTCGAAAATGTGCGGCTGGCAGCGGCGTTGCAGCGCCTGCAGACCTCCAGCGACCCGATTGGCGAGATCGCCAGCGCCTGTGGCTACGCCTCGCCTTCACGCTTTGCCGTGCGGTTCAAAACCCACTACGGGCTCTCGCCAAGGGCACTGCGCGCCGCGATTTGACGGCGTTTCGTCTTGTCCATCGACTAACTGTGAACCCTGGATCCATGTGTTTGGCACATGCCTCATGCTCAAACGTCATAATCCCTTGTTCACCTGCATGGTAATCTCGCGCCACCACGAATAGACATTGATCGTCACAAGACGATGACCAGAGCCAGGAAACAACATGCCGAAAATCTCTCACTCAGCACTGCGCCGTAATTTCCGTGAACTGCTTGCAAAGCCGATCTGCGTAGAAACCGCCTCCGTTTTCGACCCCATGTCCGCCCGTATCGCGGCCGACCTGGGCTTTGAAGTCGGTATCCTCGGCGGTTCGGTAGCATCGTTGCAGGTACTGGCGGCACCCGATTTTGCGCTGATCACCCTGAGTGAGTTCGTCGAGCAAGCCACGCGGATCGGCCGTGTGGCCCAACTGCCGTTCATTGCCGACGCCGATCACGGCTACGGTAACGCGCTGAACGTGATGCGCACCGTCGAAGAGCTCGAACGTGCCGGCGTCGCCGCGCTGACCATCGAAGACACCCTGCTGCCCGCGCAATTCGGGCGCAAATCCACCGACCTGATCTCCATCGATGAAGGCATCGGCAAGGTCAAGGCCGCGCTGGAAGCCCGCGTCGACCCGGCGCTGTCCATCATCGCGCGTACCAATGCCGGCGTGCTGCCGACCGAAGATGTCATCGAACGTACCAAGGCCTACGAAAAAGCCGGCGCCGACGGGATCTGCATGGTCGGCGTCAAAGACTTCGATCACCTGGAGCAGATTGCACAGAACCTCACGGTGCCGTTGATGCTGGTGACCTACGCCAACCCCAAGCTCAACGACAGCGAGCGCCTGGCCAAGCTGGGCGTGCGCATTGTGGTGGCCGGCCACGGCGCCTACTTTGCCTCGATCAAAGCCACCTACGACAGCCTGCGTGCCCAGCGCAACATCACGTCCAGCACGTCGAACCTCAGCGCTACCGAACTGACCCACACCTACACGCTGCCTGAAAGCTACGTGGCATGGGCCGAAGAATTCATGGATGTGAAAGAGTAACAACCCGCCCCCGGCAACGCGCTCATCTGCCGGGGGCGTCTTGCTTTACCGGGTAAACAACTGGGCCACGCTCGTAATGTTCGACTGGCCCAGCCCTTCGATGATGCCGTGCTGGAACACACTGCGCGCCGCCGCAATGGTCGGCGCGTCGTCGACAGAACCCGCCGCGTCGATGGCGTAGCCGAAGTCCTTCTCCATCAGTTCCACCGGGAACCTGGGTGCGTTGTCACCCGCCAGCATCAACCCGACCATCTGCCGCGCCGCCGCGCTCGACACCGGGGTGCCGCCGATCACTTCAAACACGCGCTGCGCGTCGGCGCCGGCACGCTGGAGAATGCCCATCAGCTCCGCCAACACGGCCACCTGCACACCGAGCAAGGCATTGGTGCCCAGCTTGGTCAGTGCACCGGCGCCGAGCGGGCCGACCAGGTGCAGGGACGAACCCAGCACATTCAACAGCGGCCGGGTACGTTCAAAGGTTTCGGCGTCGCCACCCAACAAGTAGACCAACTGCGCTGACTCGGCCTGTGGCCGCGAGCCCGAGACCGGCGCCTCCAGCAACGACACGCCATAGTGAGCCGCCTCGTGACCCAGCTCACGCACCCAGTTGGGCGACAGCGTCGAGCTTTCAATCGCCACCGAACCCTTGGCCATCCCGGCCAGGGCGCCTTTTACCGGATCGAGCCAGACCTGACGTGAAGCGCCGTCATCACGCACCATCGAGAACACGAACTCGGCACCTTTCACCGCGTCCTTCGGGCTGCTGCCAAGCTTGGCGCCCTTGGCCACCAGCTCGGCGGCGGCCTCGGGCTCACGGTTCCACACGGTCACCTGGTGGCCGGCGTTGAGCAGGTTCAGCGCCATGCGCGAACCCATCGCGCCGATGCCTAGAAATGCAATATCTGACATGGGTAAAGCCTCATCAGGAATAGGAACGTGCGTGCGTCAGATGCCTTGGCCGCCCGATACTTCGATACGCTGGGCATTGACCCAGCGGTTGTTCTCGGACAACAGGCTGGCGATCATCGGGCCGATGTCGTCGGGTACACCGGCACGGCCGAGGGCGGTCATGTCGGCGAAGACCTTGTTCACTTCGGGGTTGTCGCGCACGGCACCGCCGCCAAAATCCGTCTCGATGGCACCCGGTGCCACGGTATTCACCGCAATCCCGCGCCCGCCGAATTCCTTGGCCATGTACACCGACAGCACTTCCACCGCCGCCTTCACTGCCGCATAGGCAGCGTAGCCGGGGAACGACACGCGGGTGAGCCCGCTGGACAGGTTGACGATACGCCCGCCGTCGGCGATCAGCGGCAGCAGCGCCTGGGTGAGGAAGTAAACACCCTTGAAGTGCACGTTGACCAAGCCGTCGAACTGCGCCTCGCGGGTGTGTTCGATCAGCGCGTAGTCGCCGTGGCCGGCGTTGTTCACCAGGTGATCGAAACTGTCGCGCTGCCAGTGATGGCGCAGCACGTCAGCCAACTCGCTGGCGAACCCGGCAAAACCGCTGACGTTGCCAGTGTCCAAAGGCAGCGCCACGGCTTTGCAGCCGAGGGCCTGGATCTCGGCGACCACCGCCAGCGCATCGTCTGCACGACGCTGATAGGTGACGATGACATCGCCGCCCTGGCGCGCAATGCTCAGGGCAGTGTTACGGCCAAGACCGCGGCTGGCGCCGGTGACAATAGAGATAGTGGTCATAGCAAAACTCCTCAGTAGGTGTGAGGCCATCATAGGAAGTGGCCTGCCGGATGGCGTTGCCGGAAACTGGGGGTTGTTTGCCCAATCCTCCCAGTTTCACGGCGTGCATCAACGGATGCTCAGCAACTTGGTGGTCTGGTACGGTGCCAGGATCTCGCTGCCGCCTTCGGCGCCGATGCCGCTCTCTTTCCAGCCGCCCAGGGGCACTTCCGGGTGATGGGTGACGACGTCGTTCAACCCGATGACGCCAAACTGCAACCCATCGGCCAGGCGCCGTTGGCGCGCCAGGTCCTTGCAGAAAATGTAGGCAGACAGGCCGAACTCCAGGCCATTGGCGCGGGTGAGCATGTCCTCTTCGTCGGTAAAGGACTGGATCGGTGCCAGCGGTCCGAAGGGTTCCTCATGCAGGATCTTCGCGTCCTGCGGCACCTGCGTCAGCACGGTGGGCGCGTAGAAAAAGCCTTGAGTGCCCAACCGTTCGCCACCGGCAAGCACCGTGGCGCCGCGTGCGCGGGCGTCATCCACCAGCTCGGCGACCGCCTGCAAGCGACGTTCACTCACCAGCGGGCCCATCTGCGTTTGCGCATCCAGGCCATCGCCCACGCGCCACTGGGTGGCGTGTTCCGCCATGCGTGTGGCAAATCGGTCGTGCAGGTTGGCCTCGACAAAAAAACGGGTGGGCGACAGGCAGATCTGCCCGGCGTTCTTGAACTTGGCCTTGGCCAGGAAATCAGCGGTGGCCTCCGGGTCGACATCCCCGCAGACAATCACCGGGGCATGGCCGCCCAGCTCCATGGTCACCGGTTTCATCGCCCTACCCGCTGCGGTGGCGAGCAACTTGCCGATGGGGATGGAACCGGTGAACGTCACTTTCGCCACAATCGGTGAAGTGATCAGGTGATCGGACACCTGATTGGGGTTGCCAAACACCACGGCAATCGCCGCCTTCGGTACGCCCGCTGCCAGCAGCGCCCTGGCCATGATCAACACCGACGCGGGCGTTTCCTGCGACGGTTTGCAGATGATCGAGCACCCTGCCCCCAAGGCGCCGGCAAACTTTTTCGCGGCTTGTGCCATGGGAAAGTTCCACGGGGTAAAGGCTGCGATCACCCCGATCGGGTGGGTTTGCACTTCGAAGCGCTGCGCGCTGTCACGCCCACTCAGCACACGGTCACTGATCCGCCGTGCCTCTTCACCGCCCCATTCGAGGAAGTCCGCCGAACGCTCGACTTCATCTTTCGCCTCGGCCAACGGCTTACCTTGCTCCAGGGTAATTGCCTGGGCCGCGCGCTCGACGTCGGCCCGCAGCAGTGCGGCGGCCCGCTTCATGATGCGGCCGCGCTCCCACGGCATCACCGCCTGCCATTCCAGCAAGCCTCTGGCGGCCACGTCGAGGATTTCGTCGAGGTCTGCCGGCGAGGCGTGGGCGACGCGACCGATCACCTCACCGGTGGCCGGGTTGACCACCGCCTCGCTCACACCGTCTGAACCGTCGCGTTCGACGCCGTCGATCAACAGCTGAAAAGTATTGGCCATGATTACACCCGCCCGGCCAGCGCCTGCAGGACCGCAGCGGCCATGGGCGCACTGGACGCCGGGTTCTGGCCGCTGATCAAATGGCCGTCGCTCACCACGAACGGCGCCCAGTTTTCCGCGCCGCGCACGTAGTTCGCGCCCCGTTCGCGCAAGGTGGTCGCCAGCAGCCAAGGAGCGTTGTCAGCGGTGCCGAAGTCGACTTCTTCTTCATCACTGAACGCGGTCAGCTTGCGCCCGGCAAACAGCCAACTGCCGTCCGGCTTGACTGCACTGAGCAACGCCGCCTGGCCGTGACACACCGAACCAATCAAGGTGCCGGCCTTGTCGGCATCTAACAGCACGCGGGCCATGTCGGCGTCCTTGTACAGGTCCTCGACCGGGCCGTGCCCACCTGGCACCACCACGGCGGCGTAATCGGCGGTGTTCACCTCCGCGAGTTTCAGCGGGTGCTGCAAGTCCTGGGCAATGCTGGCGAGGTAGTCGACAAAGTGCTGGACCTGCGACCCGGCAAATGCCGGATCAAGGCTTTTCGGGTCGGCGGTGGGTGTTACGCCGCCGGGCGTGGCGAGCACCACGGTATGGCCGGCCTGGGCAAACATCTCGTGAATCACCACGAATTCTTCGGCCCAGTAGCCAGTGGGATAATGGCTGCCATCGGCGCGGGTCCAGTGGTCTGCTGCGGAAAGAACAATCAGCACGGTGCTCATCAGGGGTAACCTTTCTGGGTGAGTGGAAGTGCCGCACTGCTTGAGTGTCGACACCCCCAGTATCCCGTCCGCTGTTTTGCACGAGCAGTTCAAAACTCGACGTTGTTTGCCTATTGCTACACATCTGCGGCGTGAGCCCAGAACGCAAAACACCTCCATCAGGAGGTGTTTTCAATCGCCCGCAGCCGCACGTGGATCAGGCGGACGCCATGGCCCAGCCCTTGACGGCTTCGACGTCCTTGATCGGTGGCAAGCCGAACATTCGCGCGTATTCACGGTTGAACTGCGACACGCTTTCGTAGCCGACATTGAACGCGGCGCTGCTGGCCGAAGAACCTTCGGCCATCATCATCCGGCGCGCTTCGATCAGCCGCAGGTTCTTCTGGAACTGCAGGGGCGACAACGAGGTGACCGCCCGAAAATGCCGGTGGAACGAAGACGGGCTCATCCCCGCCGTGGCCGCCAGTTGATCAACCGGCAATGGTTGCTTGAAGTCGGCGCGAAGCACAGCGACCGCACGCGCCACGCGGTGGGCCTGGCCCTCTGTCCAGCCGAGCCGGCGAATCGCCGCACCGTGACGTCCGGCCAACAGCCAGTAATGCAGTTCGCGCACGCGCTGCGCATACAGCACGGGGGCGCAATCGGGGAAGTCCAGGGTGCGCATCAAGCGCAACGCCGCATCCACCACTTCAGCATCAGTGCGCTCGGCGGCTTTGACCGGCATGCCCTCAGCGACCTGTTGCGGTTTCATCTGCAACGACAGTTCGGCGATCACGGCCGGGTCCAGGTCAAGCACGATGGACAGGTAAGGCTCCTCCACACTGGCCTTGGTGATCTGGCTGACGGTGGGTACGTCGGCGGTGATCAGCAAGGAATCGCCGGCCTGGAACGTATAGGTCTGTGTGCCCATGGTCACCTCCTTGGTGCCCTGCAGGATCAGGCATATCAAGGGGTTGGGCATGGAATGGATCAGGCCGCTGGGCGTGGTCGAACGGATGGTCGTCAGGCCGGGAACCGGGGTCTGGGCCACGCCGGTCGCGTTGGCGTTGGCCTCGACGTAATGGCGCACAGCGTCGAGCAGTGTGTAGGTCATGGGGGGTTCATCCGTTCGCATGAGACGACTGGAAGGAATGGGCAAACAAGGTCGAGGTTTCGGCAACGCCAGGACCGCGGCGCAGGCCTAGCATTCGTCCAAGCACAGGTTAAAGCCTTAAACACAGTGAAGAAAGCCGTGGGCCCGCCGCTTCGTCGGCCAGTGCCTGGACAGGACACTACGGCAAACACCTGCGGGATCGCTTGCCGAAAAATCGATGTTTTTTGCCTGATACTCCTCGTGCGAATCGCGTTCACACGCCTGAAATCCGCTTTTATGCAGTACGCCCTATGAATGACGCCTTGCTCAATGCCGTGTCCCGCTACGCCCAGACCCATGCCGACGCCGCTGGAATCGCTCATACGCCCATTCCCGGGATGTCTATCGTCAGCGCCCACCTGCCCGGTGGCCTGATACACGAGGTTGCCCAGCCCCTGGTCTGCCTGGTGATGCAAGGCAGCAAGCGCGTGGCCGTGGGCAAGCAGTCGTTCACCCTGAACGCGGGCGATTCGCTGCTGATCACCGCCGACGCGCCGACCATCAGCCAGATCACTTCAGCCTGCGAGCAGCAGCCTTACCTCTCGCTGATTCTAGACCTGGATTCGCGGGTCATCGCTGACCTGACGGCCGAAATCAGTACTGCCGAGCTGCGCGCGACGGGCATGACGCCTGCAACACCGGTGCTGACCGATCACACCGACGCCGAAGTCGCCGACGTGGCCCTGCGCCTGATGCGCCTGATTGAACGCCCTGCCTCGGTGCGCTTGCTACAGGCACCACTGGTGCGTGAGTTGCACTACTGGTTGCTGACCGGTTGCCACGGCGCAGCGATCCGACGCCTGGGCTGGCGTGAAGGCCGCGCCCAGCGTGTAGCGCGCGCCGTGGCGCTGCTGCGCCGGGAATTCACCCGCCCGCTGCCAATCAGCCGTCTTGCGCAAGCGGCAGGCATGAGCCCGTCGTCATTCTTCATCCACTTTCGCGCGGCAACATCGCTGTCGCCCCTGCAATTTCAGAAGCAATTGCGCCTGATCGAAGCGCGCCGGTTGATGTTGTCGGTGGGCGTGTCCGCAAGCAGCGCGGCCTTTGCCGTGGGCTATGAAAGCGTCTCGCAATTCACCCGCGAATACGGGCGCATGTTCGGCCTGCCACCGGCCAAAGACATGGAAGCCCTGGAGCGGCTACCGCCTGCGGACGGAAAACCCACCGCTGAATAAATTCGTGGGCGCCTGGAATAAGCCAAGAAGTCGACCGTCTTACCTGGCAGACAGGTTCATCTTTATGAAACTTCGTTTAACTTCCATAGTTACCTGAAGCTATAAGATGTCTAGATACCCTGCACTTTCAAGACGCGGACAACTGAACATCGACTGAACACTGGGAAAAATAGTTTGACCATCAATCAATAGTCACTTGACGAGACTTTCAACCGCCCTTTATTGTCGTCGAAAGCGTTACATAGTTTCACTTGAATTCACGGAAAACGGGCGCTCCAGCCCGATCATCACGGATCACGACTATTTATTCAGCCTCAACTTAGGCTGCCTATTTATTCGCATCGACATCACCAAAAAGTCTTTACCACTCAAAGACGCCTGCCCTGCCTTACACACTAACCGCTCGCAGTAGCGGAACTCTTTCGTGCCTGTGCTTTTGAACTAACAACGCTTTCAACGCTGTTCAATCCCTACTGAAGGTGAATGCCCATGCCCAACGCAACAGTGTCTAGAACCGTCGACGTGGTCCTGATCGGCGCCGGCATCATGAGTGCCACGGTCGGTTCAATGCTCAAGGAGCTGGAACCTGGCCTTGAGGTGGCGATGTACGAAGCGCTGCACGATTGCGCCCAGGAAAGCTCCGATGGCTGGAACAACGCCGGCACCGGCCACGCGGCCAATTGCGAGCTGAACTACACCCCGCTCAAACCCGATGGCAGCGTGGACATCAGCAATGCCCTGGAGGTGAACGTCGAGTTCGATGTTTCCCGCCAACTCTGGACGTACCTGGTGCGCAAGGGCGCGATTGCCGACCCCGCCGCGTTTATCCATGCCTGCCCGCACATGAGTTTTGTCACCGGCGAAGAGAACCGCGACTTCTTGCGCAAACGCTACGCAACGATGTCGGCCCATCACTGCTACCACGGCATGGAGTACAGCGAAGACCCGAGCGTGATTGCGGGCTGGGCGCCGCTGGTGATGGAGGGGCGTGACCCCAAGACTGTCGTGGCCGCCACCCGCATGGCCACAGGCTCGGACGTCGACTATGGCGCCCTCACCCACCTGCTGGTTGGGCAACTGGCGGAGCAACCTGGCTTCAGCGTGCACTACCAGCACCAGGTCGTTGACCTGAGCCGAGGCGATGACGGCCACTGGCGGGTCAAGGTCAAGGACCTGAGCACCGGCAACACCGAGATCACCCAGGCCAAGTTCGTGTTTATCGGCGCCGGTGGCGCTTCGATCGAGCTGTTGCAGAACGCCGGCATTCCCGAGGGCCATGGCTATGCCGGCTTCCCCGTAAGCGGTATCTGGCTGCGCTGCGATGTGCCGGAAGTTGCTGCCTGCCACCAAGCCAAAGTCTATGGCAAGGCGCCCCACGGGTCGCCACCGATGTCGGTGCCGCACCTGGACACGCGCATTATTGGCGGCAAGCGCTCAATGCTGTTCGGACCCTATGCCGGGTTCTCCAGCAAATTCCTCAAGTCCGGCTCCTTCCTGGACCTGTTCAAGTCGATCCGCCCGGCCAACCTCGGGCCGATGCTGGACGTGGCCGTGCACAGTTGGGACCTGGAAAAGTACCTGATCAGCCAGGTGACCCAGACCGCCGATGAACGCTTCGCCTCGCTCCAGGAGTTTTTCCCCCACGCCCGCCAGGCCGACTGGAAAGAAGCCGTGGCCGGCCAGCGCGTGCAGATCATCAAGCCGACTGGGCACGGCGGTGGCCAACTGGTGTTCGGCACCGAGCTGATCGCCGCTGAGGACAAATCCATCGTGGCCTTGCTCGGCGCCTCCCCCGGGGCCTCTACCGCCGCGCACATTGCCCTGCAAGTGCTGCAAAAATGCTTTGCCGACAAACTCACGGCGCAAGCCTGGCTGCCGCGCCTGAAAGAAATCATTCCTACCTACGGCGTCGACCTCAAGACCGACGGCGACGCCCTCCGTGCCTCCCGCGCCGACACCGCGCAGGTGCTGGGCCTGCAGAATGTCTGAGGTGTCACTGGCGCGTGCGGCGCACCTCACGGCGCGTCTCGGGCGGATCCTGCTGACCCACGGCGCCGACACCGCGCATACCCAGCGCATGCTCACGGACGTGGGCCGTGCCTTGGGCCATACGGTGCAGGTGCTGGTCACGGCGGATGCGCTGCTGATCACGGTGGGGACCGAGGCGCAGTTCCAGACCAAGGTCGGGCATGCGTTGGTCGGCATGAGTGTGGACATGGGCACGCTCATGGCGTTGCAACAGCTGGTCGACAGCATTTGCCTGGGCACGCTGAAAGCCCAGGCGATTGATGCGCAACTGGACGCCGTGGAGCATGCCCCTCAAGAGCACGGCGCCATGACCATGGCCTTGGGCATTGGCGTCACCGCCGCCTCGCTCGCCCGCCTGTTTGGTGGGGAATGGTCGGTGGTGGCCGCCGCGTTTGTGGCCGGCGTGCTGAGCGCGCTGCTGCGTCGCGCCTTGGGGCGTCATGCGGTGAATGGCGTGGCGGTGGTGTTCATCACCGCACTGCTCAGCGGCCTGTGCAGCATCCTGGTGTTGCGTGCCTTCTCGGGTGCATCGCCGGTGCTGTGCCTGACGGCGGCCGGCATGATCCTGGTGCCCGGCGTGCCGTTGATCAATGGCGTGCGTGACCTGGTCAGCGGTCATCCCGGCAATGGCCTGGCGCGCATCGCCATGGGAGCGATGACGGTACTGGTGATCGGCTTCGCCTTGTTTATCGCCGCCGCCCTGCTGGGTGACAGCCTGCCGGTGGGCAGCGGCCCGGGATCGCTGCCGCTGGGCCAGGACATGCTGTTTGCGGCCACCGCTGCGGCTGGCTACGCGCTGTTCTTCAATGTGCCCTGGCGTGTGCTGTGGGTGTGCGTGCTGTGCGGCATCGCCAGCCATGGCCTGCGCACGCTGTTGCAACAGCATGGGCTGGACCTGGCCTGCGCCTCGCTGGTCGGGGCGTTTGCCGCAGGCCTGGTGGCACTGCTCGCCGGGGCACGTTTGCGGGTGCCACCCGTGGTGTTCGCCTTCCCTGGCATCGTCGCGCTGGTGCCGGGTTCCTATGGGTTCCGCGCCGGGGTCGGCGGTTTGCAATGGATGTCCCTGGGGGCCGATTCACCGCTGGTGTTGATCGCCGACACCACTTCACTGGCGATCACCACCGTGATCGTCAGCGCTGCCATTGCCGTGGGCCTGCTGCTGGCCCTGGCGGTTCGACCTGAACGCTCAATTTCCGAACCTTTATCCAAGGGGTAAGCCATGACAGACACCACATTGCGCGACATCGCCATCGGCCTTGACGCCATCGGACACCGCAGCGAATTCGACAGCATGGGCACGGTGCCGGTGCCCGCCGACAAATACTGGGGGGCGCAGACCCAGCGTTCCCTGCAGCATTTTTCCATCGGCGATGACCGCATGCCCAAGGCGGTGTATCACGCCTACGGCGTGGTGAAAAAAGCCTGCGCCCTGGTCAATGCGGACGCCGGGCGCCTGCCGCAATGGAAGAGCAACGCCATTGTGCAGGCCGCCGATGAAGCCATTGCCGGCGCGCTCGATGAGCATTTCCCGCTGTATGTGTGGCAGACCGGCTCGGGCACCCAGTCGAACATGAACGTCAATGAAGTGCTGTCCAACCGCGCGATCCAATTGCTCGGCGGCACCCTTGGCACCCAGCACCCAGTTGGCCCCAACGACGACGTGAACATGGGCCAGTCGTCCAACGACAGCTTTCCCACCGCCATGCACATTGCCGCCGTGACCGTGATCGATGAGCGCCTGGTGCCGGAACTCAACCGTCTCGCCGAGACGATTGAACGAAAAGCCCAGGGCTGGATGGACGTGATCAAGGTGGGCCGTACGCACTTGCAGGACGCCACGCCCCTGTCGGTCGGCCAGGAATGGAGTGGCTGGGCCGCGCAGATCCGCTGCTGCAGCGCCGAGATCGAGCGCAGCCGTGAGGGGCTCTACGAACTGGCACTGGGCGGCACTGCCGTGGGCACCGGGCTGAACGCACCCAGCGGTTTCTCGGCAACCATCGCGGCCAAGATCGCCGAACTCACCGGCAAACCCTTTGTGACGGCGCCCAACAAGTTCATGGCGCAGGGCTCGCTCGACGCCATGGTCCGCGCCAGTGCCGCCTTGCGGGGCGCGGCGGTGGCATTGATGAAAATCGCCAATGACATGCGCTGGCTTGCCTCTGGCCCACGTTGCGGCCTGGGTGAATTGCAACTGCCGGCCAATGAACCGGGTTCCTCGATCATGCCTGGCAAGGTCAACCCGACCCAGTGCGAAGCCATGTTGATGATCTCGATCCAGGTGATCGGCGATGACACTGCCATCGCCTTTGCCGGCAGCCAGGGCAATTTCGAGCTGAACGCGATGCGCCCGATCATCATCAACAACTTCCTGCATTCGGCGACGATCCTGGCCGACGGCTGCGCAAAGTTCCGCACCTATTCGGTGGAGGGCACCGAGCTGGACCGCGAGAAAATTCAGGGTTACCTGGACAACAACCTGATGCTGGTGACGGCGTTGTCACCGGTGATCGGCTATCAGAATGCCGCGCACATTGCCGAAGACGCCCAGGCCACAGGTTCGACCCTGAAGGCGGCGGCGTTGAAATCCGGCAAGGTCAGCGAGCAGGACTATGACCGGATCATCGTGCCTGGGGACATGGTGGGCACGGGGGTCGCTGGCGCGTAACGAAGCCCATGCACCTGTGCCGGGTGACCGGCACAGGTCATCCACGGTCAATAATTGGCGTTGGGATTACCCACGTCCACATAGCCATTTTTCGGTGCGATGATCACATCCAGTGGCGGCGGCGTCACGCCGAACCCCTTGAACTGGTCCGACAGCCCCTTGTACCAATCCTCCTGTTGTTTCTTGCGTGCATTGTCAGCCTTGATGTCGGCAATGATCGCGTAGATCAGCCCACCCACCGCCGCAATCCCGCCGACTGCGCCCGCCAGTGCACCGGCTGCGCCGCCGATGGCGCCTGCCGCTTCTGCCACGCCGGCGGCCACGGTGGTGATGCGCGGCACCACATAGGTGGCGACCTCCACCGCGCCAGCGACTGCCGACAAGCCATTGAGGCCAGCGAACGTACCCTGAAAACCCGCCGCCACCTTGTCACCGCTTTGCGCCGAGTTCTTCGCCGAAATCGCCCCAGTGACCAACCCCAGCACGTTGCCCGCGACACCGCCCAGGCTCTTGCCGACGTTCTCCACGTCTTTCACGAATTTGGGCGCATCAAACTTGTAGGTGCCCTGTTTGGTGCGATCAAACTGGTCCTGGACGAACTTGGCGCCGCCCTCCATGAACAAGCCCGCCGCCTGGAACGACTGGCCCACAGTCTGCGCGGTACTGCCGCCTTTGCCGCTGGCGATCCGGGTGCCGATGGCGCCGGCCAGCAACACCCCGGAAACCCCGTGCATCACGCCGGCCTTGTAGGTCGCGCTGACCCCGGCCGGCAGTTTTCCGCCCCAGGTGCTCTGGACCTTCTTGATAGCGTCGTCGAACTTGGCGCCGCCGCGCATGGCGTCTTCCACCGCGCGAATGCCGCTTATGATATCGGCGGTCTTGGGCGGCGCCTCGCCGGGCGGGGTGAAGGCGGCGATGTTGTCGTTGATGACTTGTTCGAGGCGCGGGTCATTGGCGCCGGTCACGCCCAGGCCACGGTAGAAATCATCGATGGACTGGCCCTTGAGCAAGTCCTCACGACCCATTTTGGCGGCCGCGTCGTTGAAGCTCGACGTGCCCGCCTGCACGGTCTTGTCATCGAGCACGGCGTCGAAGATCGCCTTGTTCACGCCGGACTGGATCACCGCCTTGTCCGCCGGCACGCCGCTGGCGATCAGGTCGTTCATCTCTTTGCCGGAGGTGATGTTGGCGTAGTCAGCCTTGACCCTGTCCTTGATCGCCTGCGGGGCATTCTCGAAGGCTTTCTTGTAGTCCGGCTGCTTGCCCAACGCCTGGGCGTAGAAGTCGGGGTATTTGATAAAGCTCGACAGCGCGTCGGTGGTGCTCACGCCTTTGGGGGCAAACGCATTTTCCAGGGCGTCGGTGCTGGATGACGCTTCCAGGCGGCGCTCCATTTCGGCTTTCAATGCCGGGTCGGCGGCGACCATTTTCTGCAACTGCTCGGTGCCCTGGGTGTTGAGGAACTGCTGGACGTCCGGGTCCTTGCTGAGCTTGTCGATACGGCTTTGTACATCGTTGATGAAGTCTTCGCGCTGCTGGCCCGGCGACTTGCCTTCGCCGGACCATTCATTGGCGCCATCCGGACCCTGATGCGCAAAGGCGTCGGCGCCAGCCTTGTAGTTGGCCAGGCCGGTGGACAGCTCGATGATCGCTGCCGTTTTATCCGCACCGCTGGCGCTGGTGTTGCCCGTGGTGAAGTAATCGGCGCCGACTTTGGACGCATCACCCCCGGCAGCCTTCACGGCGTCTTCGGTGGCCTTGGCGTTGAGGTCCTTGATCTGGTCGTCGGCGCTGTTGCCGTCCAGGCCCTTGAGGTTGTCGTAGCCGTACTTGCCAAAGTCCTGCAGGCGCCCGGCCTCGGTACCGTGGCGGGCTTCGCCGTCCTTGGTGAAGCCGTCGATCTTGCCGTTGCCCACATCGCCGCCGTCGATGTGCTTGCCGGTCTCGTCGTAGTTTTCGACGTAGTTGAGCACTTGCGCGGCGCGCCACGCGGCGTCCGGGTCGTGTTCGAAGTCACCGACACGTTCGCGCAATTTGTCTTTTACGCCGCTCTGATTGCCTAAGTTCTTGAGCAGCGGGTTGTCGTCAATGATCTGCTGGGCGCTGCGGGTGTCGCCCACCGGCCGTCCTTCACCCGGCAAGGGCAAGTGGTTGGAAGGCGCGTCGCCCTTGGGTGGGGTCTTGGGTTTGCTGACAGGCAGCTCACCCTTGAGGGTGTCCCAGCCGTATTTACCAAAGTCCTGCAGTCGCCCGGCCTCGGTGCCGTGGCGCGCATCGCCGCCTTTGGTGAAGCCGTCGATCCTACCGTTGCCGGCGTCATTGAGTTCGGCCCGCTTGATGGTGGGCTTGCCGTTTTCGTCGAGTTTCTCGATGTGTTCCAGCACGCGGCTGGCTCGGTAGGCGGCGTCCGGGTCATGTTCGAAGTCCCCCACGCGCTCGCGCAGCTTGTCTTTCACGCCGCTCTGATTGCCGAGGTTCTTGAGCAGCGGGTTGTCATCGATGATCTGCTGGGCGCTGCGGAAGTCACCCTGGGGGCGCTTTGTATCGGGACCGAGACCGTTGTCGCCCGGCTGATTGTCTACCGCCCTGGACACTGCTTTGTTCCAGTTCGCGTTATCGCCTGCGGCGGGTTTGCTATCGACCGGATTGACCTGCATCACCTATCTCCTGGTACGGCGTGGGAGACGGGATTATTGAGGGTTAAGTGCAACAGTCTTGTTACACAGACAGCATTATCGGCGCAATCATACTGCCATCACCGGGTAACGGTTATAGATGAATATTTATATAGATTAGTTTAACTAAGCATAAAAAATCCGCCGCAGAGCCTGCGGCGGCAAACCAAAGGTTTTTGTCGAAGCAGAGCGGCTAAGACCTGTTCAACGCTACACCTGTGGCCGATTAAACATAGTGAAGTTTAATTAATCGAGTTTAATCATCCACAGGGCTGCAGGCCGCGCAGTCTGTGCTTAGAATCAGCTTCGGCACTCACGCCGAACACAATAAAAACGGCAACGCCTCACTTCAAACCCTGCCCATAAAACCTATGCATTAACCAAATAAAGTGCGGTGTTTCTGTGCGCGCGTTAATTATTCCGGGGAAGTAAACAACATGATCAAACAGTGGAGCCTGTTAACACTGGCCGTGTGCGCCAGTATCAGCCAAGCGGCCTTCGCCGAGTCCGTCAGTGACCAGGCCGATTCCAAGGGGTTTATCGACGGCAGCAGCATCACCGGCCTGTTGCGCAACTACTACTTCGACCGCGACCGACAAAGCGGCAAGGCCGACAACCGCGACTGGACCCAGGGCGCAATGCTCAACTACGCCTCGGGCTTCACCCAGGGCACCATCGGGTTTGGCGTGGATGCCTATGCCTATGGCGCCATGAAACTCGATGCCACTCACGCCGACGCCGGCACCGGCGAATTGCCGACCGACCGCAATGGCGACCCCAAGGACGGCTACGGCTCAGTGGGCGCAGCGGTGAAGATCAAGATTTCCAAGACCCAGCTCAAGTACGGTGACATGCAGCCCACCGCACCGGTCTTCGCCACGGGGGGCACGCGGATTCTGCCGCAGACCGCCACCGGCTTTGACCTGACCAGCAGTGAAATCGCCGGCCTGGACCTGGAAGCGGGTCACTTCACCCGCACCAACAGCGGCATGACCAGTGACCATGAGCACGACATCTACGCCACCTACGCCAACGTTGCGGCCAAGAGTGCGAGTTTCGTCGGCGGCAAATACACCTTCACGCCGTCCTTGAGTGCGACGGTGTACGCCGGTGAGCTGGAAGACATCTGGCGCCAGTACTACACCAACCTCAACTATGTGTTGCCGTTGGGTCATGACCAGTCGCTGGCACTGGACGGCAACCTGTACCGCACCCTCGACACCGGCAGCGCCAAGGCCGGTGCGATCAACAACACCACGTATTCGTTGGCGGCGGCCTATTCGTTCCTGCAGGCCCATACCCTGACGCTGTCGTTCCAGAAAGTGCACGGCGACACGCCTTTCGACTACATCGGCACCGGCAACAATGGCGCTGGCGAAGGCGGCGACTCGGTGTTCTTGGCCAACTCGATCCAATGGGGTGACTTCAACGGCCCGGGCGAACAGTCCTGGGGCATTCGCTATGACCTGAACATGGCGAGCTACGGCGTGCCGGGCCTGAGCTTCATGACCCGCTACGTCAACGGTACCGACATCAACGGCACCCACACCCCGGCCAACAGCGCCTATGTGGGCGACTACGGTGCCGACGGCGACCATCACGAGACCGATGTGGAAGCCAAGTACGTGCTGCAAAGCGGCCCCGCGAAAAACCTGTCGCTGCGCGTGCGCGATGCGATGGTTTCATCCAACGCCGATCAGCGTGACGGCAAGCTCAATGAGCTGCGCCTGATCGTCGACTACCCGTTCACCCTGCTGTAATCACGCCGGGCTCAGCCGTTGGCGCATGCCTGCGCTGGCGGCTGGACCGGCCTGCACCACGCACTGCTCAAACGGCACCAGCGCACCTTCGGCGGTGGCCATCATCGGCTGCACCGGCAGGCCTGTGTCACGCTGCACCACCTCGACACTCCTGCCCTCCTCGGCAAAATGCCGATTACCCCACGCCACCAGCGACATCAGCACCATGCCGAAGTCCTCACCCCTGGCGGTGGGCACGTATTCGTAACGCGGTGGCCGCTCGCTGTAGGCCCGACGCTCCAGCATGCCCGCCTCCACCAAGCCATTGAGACGACGGGTCAACATGTTCGGCGCGATGCCCAGGCTGCGCGAGAACTCATCAAAACGCCGCAAGCCATGCAACGCATCGCGCATGATCAACATGCTCCACCACTCCCCTACCCGTTCAAGGCTGCGGGCAATCGGGCATTCTTCACTGACAAGGGATTTGCGTTGCATCGGCGTTCCTGTGTGCGAGTACAAACTTGTGTGACGCCATGTTACTTTCATGATGATAGTGACGTCCATAGGGTCTGTACCCTCAACGCAACCGGAGTCGATTGATCATGAGTAAACGTATCGTGGTGACAGGCATGGGCGCACTGACGCCGTTGGGTGCCAGTGTTGAATCCACCTGGCAACGCTTGCTGAACGGGCAATCGGGCATTCGTCGCCTGCCGGAAGAACTGATCGGCGACCTGGCCGTCAGCATCGGCGGCCAGGTGCAGAGCGTGGAGCAGGATCCCCAAGCCGGTTTTGACCCGGACCGACTGCTGGCCGCCAAGGAGCAACGCAAGATGGACCGCTTCATCCTGTTCGCCCTGGCGGCGGCGGATGAGGCGTTGAAGCAAGCCGGCTGGGCACCGAAGACGGTCGAGGAACAGGAGCGCACCGCCACCATCATTGCCTCGGGCGTGGGCGGCTTCCCGGCGATTGCCGATGCCGTGCGCACCACCGACAGCAAGGGCCCGCGTCGCCTGTCGCCGTTCACCATTCCGTCGTTTTTGAGCAACATGGCGGCCGGGCACGTGTCGATCAATTATGGTTTGAAAGGCCCATTGGGCGCGCCTGTGACCGCCTGTGCGGCGGGCGTGCAAGCCATCGGTGACGCCGCGCGAATGATCCGTGCCGGCGAGGTGGATGTGGCCGTGTGTGGCGGTGCCGAAGCGGCGATCCACCGGGTCAGCCTGGCGGGTTTCGCGGCGGCGCGGGCGCTGTCCAGCGACTTTAACGACAGCCCCGAGCGCGCCTCCCGCCCGTTTGACCAGGCGCGCGACGGCTTCGTCATGGGCGAAGGCGCCGGCATCCTGGTGATCGAAGAACTGGAACACGCCCTGGCCCGTGGCGCCCAGCCGATTGCCGAGCTGGTGGGTTACGGCACCAGTGCCGATGCGTATCACATGACCGCCGGCCCGGAAGATGGGGACGGTGCACGCCGGGCGATGACCCAGGCGCTGCGCCAGGCCGGTATCGAACCTGCGCAAGTGCAATATTTGAATGCTCACGCCACGTCCACACCGGTCGGCGACAAAGGCGAACTGGCAGCAATCAAAACCGTATTCGGTGCAAACGGCAGCCCGGCGATCAGTTCGACCAAATCCGCCACCGGCCACCTGTTGGGTGCTGCGGGCGGTATTGAAGCGATTTTCACCGTGCTCGCCCTGCGTGATCAGATCGCCCCGGTCACTCTCAACCTGGAGAACCCCGACGCGCTTGCGGACGGCCTCGACATGGTGCGCGGTGCAGCGCGGACGATGCCAATTGAATACGCGCTATCCAACGGCTTCGGCTTTGGCGGCGTGAATGCCAGTGTGCTGTTCCGCCGCTGGGCGTAGTTTGCCCCTGCGGTCATTTTCGGGGACCATGGCGCCTTTCTGAACCTGCCAACGAGAGGCGCCCATGGCCAACCACGACCTGCACTACACCCCGGACCCCGACGCCGATTCGATTTCTTCCGATGTGATTGGCTTCAACGGCATCCTGGTCTCCACTCAGATCCCGACCCGCGCCGACGGCAGCCTGGAGCTGGGCGATATCACCCTGCAAAGCGAATGCACCCTGCAAGCCCTGAAAGTCGCCCTGGAAAAGGCCGGCAGTTCCATGGACCGGGTGATGCACCTGACCATCTACCTCACCGACATGGCCGATCGCGCCGCGTTCAACGAAGTCTACAAGCGCTTCTTCGCCAAACCATGGCCGGTTCGCGCCGCCGTGGGCATAGCCGCCTTGGCGGTACAAGGCATGCGCGTGGAAGTCACCGCGATGGCGGCCAAGGCCTGACGCCAATCCACTGTGGGAGCTGGCTTGCCTGCGAAAGCGGTGAAACAGCCAATAGAGATATCGTCTGAACCACCGCCTTCGCAGCCTCGCTAAAGCTCGACAGCTCCCACAGGTGACCGCGTCCCCCCTTTGAAATGCGCTCACAATGTGGGAGCTGGCTTGCCTGCGAAGGCGGTGGTTCAGCCAATACAGATAGCGCCTGATCCACCGCCTTCGCAGCCTCGCTAAAGCTCGACAGCTCCCACAGGGGACCGCGTTCACCCTTTGAAATGCGCTCGACTGTGGGAGCTGGCTTGCCTGCGATGGCGGCCGCACGGCCAATACAGATATCCCCTGACCCACCTCGCCAAAGCCCGACAGCCCTGCGGTAGATGCTGCCCAGGCATTTCGCGGCTACAATGCGCGCCTCAACCGTGACAAGCCTGACTAAAAAAACTATGTCCTTGCCCAAGCATCACCTTGAATTGCTCAGCCCTGCCCGCGATGTCGCCATCGCGCGGGAGGCTATCTTGCATGGCGCCGACGCCATCTACATCGGCGGCCCAAGCTTCGGCGCCCGCCATAACGCCTGTAACGACGTCAGCGATATCGCCGGGCTGGTCGAGTTCGCCCGCCGTTACCACGCGCGCGTGTTCACCACCATCAACACCATCTTGCATGACAACGAACTGGAACCGGCGCGCAAGCTGATCCATCAGCTCTACGACGCCGGCGTTGACGCCTTGATCGTGCAGGACATGGGCGTGATGGAGCTGGATATTCCGCCTATCGAGCTGCATGCCAGCACCCAGACCGACATCCGCACCCTGGGGCGCGCCAAGTTCCTCGACCAGGCCGGTTTCTCCCAGTTGGTCCTGGCCCGTGAGCTGAACCTGCAGGAAATCCGCGCCATCGCCGACGAAACCGATGCCGCCATCGAATTCTTCATCCACGGCGCGCTGTGTGTGGCGTTCTCCGGGCAGTGCAACATCTCCCACGCGCAGAATGGCCGCAGCGCCAACCGTGGCGACTGCTCCCAGGCTTGCCGCCTGCCGTACACCTTGAAAGATGACCAGGGCCGCGTCGTGGCCTTTGAAAAACACCTGCTGTCGATGAAAGACAACAACCAGAGCGCCAACATTCGCGCCCTGGTCGAAGCCGGTGTGCGTTCGTTCAAGATCGAAGGCCGCTACAAGGACATGGGCTATGTGAAGAACATCACCGCCTACTACCGCCAGCGCCTCGATGACGTGCTCGAAGATCGCCCGGACCTGGCCCGCGCATCCAGCGGCCGTACCGCGCATTTCTTCCTGCCCGACCCGGAAAAAACCTTCCACCGTGGCAGCACCGACTATTTCGTCACCGACCGCAAGGTCGACATCGGCGCCTTCGACACCCCGACCTTCACCGGCTTGCCGGTGGGTGTGGTGGAAAAAGCCGGCAAGCGTGATCTGCAAGTGGTGACCCATGAGCCACTGTCCAACGGCGACGGCCTCAACGTGCTGATCAAGCGCGAAGTGGTGGGTTTCCGCGCCAACATCGCCGAGCCGAAAGGCGAGTTCGAGGAAGACGGCGAGAAGCGCTATCGCTACCGCGTCGAGCCGAATGAAATGCCAGCCGGCCTGCACCAGTTGCGCCCGAACCACCCGCTGAACCGCAACCTGGACCACAACTGGCAACAGGCGCTGCTCAAGACCTCATCCGAGCGCCGCATCGGCCTGACCTGGGCTGCTCGTCTGCGCGAAGAACAGCTGGAAGTGACCGCCACCAGCGAAGAAGGCATCAGTGCCAGCGTGACCCTGCCCGGCCCGTTTGGCGTGGCCAACAAGCCGGAACAGGCGCTGGACACCCTGCGTGACCTGCTTGGCCAGTTGGGCACCACCGAATACCACGCCACGAACATCCAGCTGGATGCACCGCAAGCGTTCTTCATCCCCAATTCGCAGCTCAAGGCCTTGCGTCGCGAAGTGATCGAGGCGTTGACAGCTGCCCGTGTGGCCGCTCACCCTCGTGGCGGACGTAAAGCCGAGACCACACCACCACCGGTGTACCCGGAGGCGCACCTGTCGTTCCTGGCCAACGTCTACAACCAGAAAGCCCGCGACTTCTACCACCGTCATGGGGTGAAGCTGATCGACGCGGCCTTCGAAGCCCACGAAGAAACGGGCGAAGTGCCGGTGATGATCACCAAGCATTGCCTGCGGTTTTCGTTCAACCTGTGCCCTAAACAGGCCAAGGGTGTGACGGGGGTGAAAACCAAGGTCGCGCCGATGCAGTTGATTCATGGCGACGAAGTGCTGACCCTCAAGTTCGACTGCAAGCCGTGCGAAATGCATGTGGTCGGCAAGATCAAGGGGCACATCCTCGGCCTGCCACAACCCGGCAGTTCGGTAGAGCATTTCAACCCCGAAAACATCATCTTCCAAGGCACCCACTAACTGTAGTGAGCGGGCTTGCCCCGCGCGGCGGTGTGTCAGACGTAAAAGAGGCGCCTGGCACACCGCTGCGCGGGGCAAGCCCGCTCACTACAGAGGTTATTGGGGTTTGTGGGGGGTTAGACTTTTTACCGCAAGGTTCCAGGTCCAACCACGTTGCAGGCCAGCGGCGGCGAAGAGAATCGCCACCACGCCCAGCCATTGCAGCCAGCCCAGGCGGTGCCCGAAGGCAAACCAATCGACGAAGATCGCCGCTATCGGGTAGATAAACGACAGGGCGCCGGTCAGTGCCGTCGGCAGTTTCTGGATCGCGCCGTACAGCAACACGTACATCAAACCGGTATGCACCATCCCAAGGGTCACGAGCGCCGCCCAGGCATTCGGCGCAGCAGGCAAGCTATGCCAAGGCACCAGCGGCGCCAGCAACACGGCACCGGTTGCGACCTGAATCAACGCCATCAAATGCGGCGGCACCTCCTTCAAACGCTTGATGATCAACGCGGCAATCGCATACAAGAACGCCGCCCCCAACGCCAGCGCGATCCCCGCCAGATAATCCCCTCCACTCTGCTGCTCGCCATGGGCGGTCACGATCGCCAGCATGCCGAGGAACGCCACGCTCAACCACGCCAGCTTCAACACGGTGATCTTCTCACCGAGAAACACCGCCGCCAGCAGCACCAACATGAACGGCTGCACGTTGTACACCGCTGTGCTGATGGCGATGGACGCATGGGAATAGGACTCGAACAACAGCAACCAATTGCCCACGATAGCCACGCCACTGAGCACCGCCAGCCCGACCTTGGCCCAACTGAGCAGGTCCAGGCGCAGGTAACCGAGCACGGCGCACACCAGCAGCAGCGTCAGTCCGCCGATCACACAGCGCCAGAACACCACTTCGATCACCGACACGCCCGATACCAGCACAAACCAACCAATGGTGCCGGAGATCAGCATGGCGGCGATCATTTCCCACGAACCGCGACGGATAGATGTGTCCACGATGGAAGCTCCTCAAGTGAGGCTCAATTATGGCAATCTGCTCGGCAGCGCCTCCAGCGACTAAAAAAGGCAAACCCTTCGATTCACCTTTTCTTATTAGGCGGGCACCATGCTTGACACCATCGACCAGCAACTGATCGCCGCCCTGATGGACGATTCGCGATTATCCCTCAAGGCCTTGGCCGGCATTACCGGGCTGTCTTCGCCCAGCGTCGGGGAACGCCTGCGCCGCCTTGAAGAACGCGGCGTACTGACCCACTACACGGTCGACATCGACCCCAAGCACTTCGGCTATTTGCTACAGGCCATCGTGCGCATCCGCCCACTGCCCGGCCAATTGCAGGAGGTGGAACGCCAGATCCAGGCGATCCCGGAGTTCACCGAGTGCGACAAGGTCACCGGCGACGACTGCTTCATCGCGCGCCTGCACGTGCGCACCATGGAGCAACTGGACACCCTGCTCGACCGCCTCAATCACTACGCCGAAACCAATACCGCCATCGTCAAGAAGACCCCGGTGAAACGACGTTTGCCCCCGCTGGCGCATTGATGATTTTGAGTCACTTGCGCAGTGACTTGATCGCTATTCTGTCAACAGTCGACGGTCTTTATGCTGGGCTCCACTCATTGGAACCACAGGTGTAAAGCTCATGTACGTGATTACCGGTATTACAGGCAAAGTCGGCGGCGCCCTGGCACGCAATCTCCTCAAGGCGGGCCAGCCCGTTCGCGCCGTGATTCGCGATGAGGCCAAGGCGGCCTATTGGGCGGACCTGGGCTGTGAAGTGGCGTTTGCCCGGATGGAAGATGCCCAGGCACTGACCGCTGCCTTCAAAGGCGCGACCGGTGTGTTCATCCTGCCGCCACCAGGGTTTGACCCACTGCCCGGCTTCCCGGAGGCCCGTGCAGTGATCACCGCCGTGAGCCAGGCCTTGCAGGCGGCTGCGCCGAAGAAGGTGTTGTGCTTGTCGACCATTGGCGCCCAGGCCGAGCAGGTCAACCTGCTGACCCAGCGCACCCTGATGGAACAGGCCCTCGGCGCCCTCGATCTGCCGGTGACCTTCCTGCGTCCGGGCTGGTTCATGGAAAACGCCGCCTACGACCTGGTCACGGCCCGTGAAACCGGGGTGATCCACAGTTTCCTGCAACCCTTGGACAAGGCCGTGCCGATGATTGCCACGGCAGATATCGGTGTACTCGCGGCGCAACTGCTGCAGCAGGACTGGTCCGGGAAGCGAGTGGTGGAATTGGAGGGGCAATGGGTCAGCCCCAACGATATTGCCCAAACGCTGGCGCAGATACTCGGCCGTGAGGTATGGGCCAAGGTGGTTGAGCGTGATACCTGGGAAACCCTGCTGCGCTCGCAAGGCGCGCAAAACCCGTTGCCACGCATGCGCATGGTGGACGGTTTCAACGAAGGCTGGATCTGTTTCGAGCATGAACATGTGATCAAAGGCAGCACACCGCTGCTGACGGTATTGCGTGAGCTGGCCCGCTAAAACCACCACCGGTTTGCCGGCGATTGCGGGGGTTCAGTTGGCATCTTCGCTGACAGACATTCCGCCATCGCTGGCAAGCCAGCTCCTACCGTTCGATATGTGAACGGCTCAATTAAAACCACCATCGCCACCTGTAGGAGCCGGCTTGCCGGCGATGGCGTCAGGTCAGCCACCAAATGAGTCGGCCGGGCCACCGCAATCGCCGGCAAGCTGAACTGGT
>NZ_JACAOY010000007.1 GCF_013385985.1 Pseudomonas sp. B6002
GACCCGCTGTAAGAGCGGAACCCTAAGCAGCCGTTACCGCAGCAACGGATATGTACACAGAGTCAAACCCCAAACCGCCCCCGCTCCGACTCATAAAGCGGCCGCACCAAAGCAAACTCATGATCAATCTGATCCACCAAATCCCCCAGGTCCGCCGCAGCCCCCGCCGACTCAGCCTCCAACCGCTGACACAACTGCGCCAACCGCACCGCCCCCAGGTTGCCACTGCTGCCCTTGAAGCTATGGGCAATCCGCCCCAACGCCTTGGCATCATCCCGCGCCTTGCGCAGCGCCTCGATACGTTTTTGCGAATCATCAAGAAAGGTATCGAGCAACTTGGGGTACTCGCCTTCCATGACTTCCTGCAAACCCGAAAGCACGTCCGGGTCCAGATGAATCTCAGCCACTTGCTCGCTCCTTGATCAAGAATCGGCGGATTATGCCAGAGCCCCCCAGCAAAACTCCACGCAGACACTGCGCCCACCATCGGACCAGCGTACATCGCTGCTCAGTTGACGCACCAGGCTCAAGCCCCGGCCTGACAAACGGTCAACATCCAGCGGCCGGGCCAGTACCTGTTCCACATCGAACCCGGGGCCGCTGTCTTCGATGCGCAGCGACATCCTGCCGCCCGTGGCGGTCGGCACGACCTGCACATGCACCCGCACATAACCGCTGTCCAGTTGCGCCAGCCGTTCATTGCGCTGGCGATAATAGTGGGCAAACCCCTGGGCATCGCGCTTGAGCCGGGAGTCCAGGCCCAGCACGCCGTGCTCCAGCGCATTGGAATACAACTCGGCCATGACGCTGTAGAGCGCCCCGCTCTGCTCGCGCAGGCCATGGATCTCCAGCAACAGTTGCAGCAGGTACGGCAGCGGGTTGTAGCTTTTGAGGGTCTGCCCGCGGAATTCGAAACTCACCGACCAGTCCAGCGGGCACGACTGACCGCTGTCGGCATACAACGGTTGCGCCGTGCGCAACGACTGGCCGGGCTGCAAGGTGATCTCGACCAGACTGACGTCATCGCGCACTTCACCGCGAAACGCGGCCAATGCCTGCTCGATGTCTTCGAACAGCCGGTCGGGCTCACGATTGGCGGCAAACACTTGCTGCAAGCGCTCGACACCAAACAACTGATCATTGGCGTCGGCAGTATCCAGCACGCCGTCAGACAGCAAAAACACCCGGTCGCCCAACGCCATGGGCCACACCTCGGTGCTGTCATCAAACGCTTGCGCCGACAACACCCCCAACGGCAAATGCCGCGACTCCAGCGGCGTGCGCTTGCCGGTGGCGACCTCATGCACATAGCCTTCGGGCATGCCGCCGTTCCATACCTCCACCACACGGCGCTGCACACTCAGGCATAACAGCGTGGCGCAGCAGAACATGTCCACCGGCAGGATGCGCTTGAGCTTGGCGTTCATCTCACGCAGGGTCTGCGCCAGGCCGTAGCCCTTGGCGGTCATGCCGTAGAACACTTCGGCCAAGGGCATGGCGCCGACGGCTGCCGGCAAGCCGTGGCCGGTGAAGTCGCCGAGCAATACGTGCATGTCACCGGACGGCGTATAGGCCGCCAGCAACAGGTCGCCGTTGAACAGCGCATAGGGCGATTGCAGGTAACGGATATTCGGCGCCGCGTTGATGCAGCCCGAGTGCGCGACCTTGTCGAACACTGCCTTGGCCACGCGCTGCTCGTGCAGGAGATAGTCATGGTGCTTGGCGATCAGGTCACGCTGCTGCAACACCGTGGCCTGCAAGCGCCGCAGGCGGTCCATGGCGTTGATCTTCGCCGCCAGGATCAGTTGGTTGTAGGGCTTGGGCAAGAAGTCATCGCCGCCCGCATCGAGGCAGCGGGCCAGGGCTTCGCTTTCGCGCAAGGAGGTCAGAAAAATCAGCGGCACCAGCTCTTCGCCTGCCAACTGCTTGATCCGGCGGGCCGCCTCGAAGCCGTCCATCACCGGCATCAACGCATCCATCAACACCAGTTGCGGACGCTCGCGGGTAAACACCTCTATCGCCTCAAGGCCATTGGTGGCCGTGAGCACCTGGTGGCCCTGGCGCCGCACAATCGTCGACAGCAACAGCAGGTCCGCCGCGCTGTCTTCGGCGATCAGGATCGTGAGCGGTTCCGGGACGGGGGCCAGGGCGCTCAACTGATGTCGAACAGTTTGTCGAAGTTGGAAATGGCGAGGATCTTGCGCACATCGGAATTGCTGTTGACCACCCGCACTTCCGAATCATCCCCACCCGCGTGGTCACGCAGCAGCAGGAGCATGCCCAGCGCCGAGCTGTCCATGTAGGTGGTTTCTTTCAAATCGACGACGTACAACTCCGGCACTTTGTAGAAGCGCTCGTAGGAATCGCGAAACGTCTGGTGGCTGCCGAAATCGAACCGCCCCTTGATCGCGATCGTCAACTTCTTCCCGTCCAGGGATACTTCTGATTCGACTGACATGCGACTGCTCCTTGTCATTGGCAATGACACAAGGTTTAGCAGGCGAACCGCATCTGAGCAACACAACAAATCAACTGTAGGAGCCGGCTTGCCGGCGATGGCGGTCTATCGGCCGGCTCATCAGCGCCTGATAAACCGTTATCGCCGGCAAGCCAGCTCCCACAGGTGATGGTCAGAACTGGGATTGGCGCGGGAGGCGCTGGGAGAGTTCGTCGAGCAGCTTTTGCTCGCGCTTGTCTTCGATGGCGCGGGCTTCGTCGATGTAGCGCTGCACTAATTTGCGCAGCCCTTCGACGCGGGCAAACGCGGCTTGCCAGCTTTCACGGGCTTTATCGAGGTTGTTCTGGTGCCAGGCCAGGCTCTGGCGCTGCTGGCCGACTGCGGTTTCCAGCTGATTGAGAAAGCCCTGGTAGCCCATCAACCACTGGCCGGACACGCCTTTGCTGCCGCGCTCGATCCACTGCTGCTGGTACTCGCCGCGAAAACGTTCCAGATCGCCCAGCTTGCTTTCGGCCAGGCGGACCTGACCCTGGAAATACCCCAGGCGTTGCACAGCGGTTTTCTCGGCCTTTTCGGCCATGTCCACCACTGGGGCCAGACGCGACGAACGGGTACTGGCCATGGCTTAGCCGCCTGGCGCCGGGGCGAAGATCGTACCCAGGTGCGCTTCGCTCTCGCCCATGCTGATCTTGTCGTTGAGGCCCTGGCGCAGATAGGTCACCAACTGCGGTTGCAGGGCAATCGCCAGGTCAGTCTCGCGGTCACCACCGGCCACGTAGGCGCCGACGCTGATCAAATCGCGGCTCTGCTGGTAACGCGACCACAATTGCTTGAAGTGCTGGGCACGGGTCATATGCTCCGGCGTGACCACAGCCGGCATCACCCGGCTGATGGAGGCTTCGATATCGATGGCCGGGTAGTGCCCTTCTTCAGCCAGGCGCCGCGACAGCACGATGTGGCCGTCGAGCACGCCCCGCGCCGAGTCGGCAATCGGGTCTTGCTGGTCGTCGCCCTCAGACAATACGGTGTAGAACGCGGTGATCGAGCCGCCGCCAGCCTCGGCATTACCGGCACGTTCCACCAGCTTGGGCAGCTTGGCGAACACCGACGGTGGATAGCCCTTGGTGGCGGGCGGCTCGCCGATGGCCAGGGCGATTTCCCGCTGGGCCTGGGCGAAACGGGTGAGCGAATCCATCAGCAACAGGACGTTCTTGCCCTTGTCGCGAAAATATTCGGCGATGCGCGTGCAATACATGGCAGCGCGCAGACGCATCAGCGGCGCATCATCCGCTGGCGAGGCCACCACCACCGAGCGCTTGAGGCCTTCCTCACCCAGGCTGTGCTCGATGAATTCCTTCACCTCACGGCCCCGCTCGCCGATCAGCCCCACCACGATGATGTCGGCCTCGGTAAAGCGGGTCATCATGCCCAGCAACACCGATTTACCCACGCCGGTACCGGCGAACAGGCCCAAACGCTGGCCACGGCCGACCGTCAACAATCCGTTGATGCTGCGAATGCCCACGTCCAGCGGCACGCTGATGGGGTTGCGGTTGAGCGGGTTGATGGTGGGGCCGTCCATCGGCACCCAGTCTTCGGCCTTCATGCCGCCCTTGCCGTCCAGCGCACGGCCAGCGCCGTCGAGCACGCGGCCGAGCATGCTCATACCCATCGGCAAACGGCCGGTGTCGGCCAACGGCACCACGCGCGCACCGGGGGCAATGCCCGCCAGGCTGCCCACGGGCATCAGGAAAATCTTGCTGCCGGAAAAGCCCATCACCTCGGCCTCGACCTGCACCGGGTGATAGCTGTCGTCGTTGATCACCATGCAGCGGCTGCCCATGGCGGCTCGCAGGCCTTCGGCTTCGAGGGTCAGGCCGACCATGCGCAACAGGCGCCCTTCGAGGATCGGTTGGCCGGGCAGCTCGGTGGCCTCGGCGTAACCGCTCAGGCGCTTGGCGAAACTGGTGCGATCAAGGCGCATCGGGGGCGTCCAGCTCAACGCTCAGGTCAGGCTCGGCCGGGTGCAGGGCCTGTTCGTGAAGTTGATCGAACAGCTTGGCCATGATCTGGCTGATGCGGGTTTCCACCGTGGCATCGATGCGGCTGTGTTCGGTCTCGACGCGGCAACCACCGGGCTGCAGCGAGGCGTCTTCGACGATGCGCCAGGTTTCTTCATGGCGCTCGCGCAGGGCTTTGACCTGTTCGAAATCCTGGGGGTTGATGTACAAGCGCACATTGCCGACGCCCAGGGGCAGCAGCTTGAGGGCTTCGCGCATCACGCTTTCGATATGGCTGGAATCCAGCACCAGTTCGCGCTGGATGACTTGGCGGGCGATATGCTCCACCAGGCCGACCATGGCTTTTTCGATCTGCGAATCCTGCTCGGCAATCGGGTCGAACAGCGTGCCCATCAAGCGCTCCAGGCTGGCCAGCTTGACGCTCAGCGCGGCTTCGGCCTCCTGGCGGACCTTGAGGGTGGTGCTGCGAAAACCGTCCTTTTCACCGGCAGCGAAGCCTTCGTTGTAGGCCTCCTGACGGATGGCCTCCACCTCTTCGAGGGTCAGTGGCTGGACTTCGTCCAGCGGCACTTCCTCGGACTCCGCCGGCAGCTCGGGCTCGGGTTCCGGCTCGGGTTCCGGCACATGGGGATCGAAGCTGGGCAACGACCAGATGTCGAACCCGCCGACATCCCGCGCGCGAATCAGATCGCTGGGCGCCTCATCTTTGTTCGACATCAGGGGCGCCTTAGATCATTTCTTCGCCGCCCTTCCCGCCGAGAACGATTTCTCCGGCTTCGGCCATACGGCGGGCAATGGTGAGGATTTCTTTCTGCGCGGTTTCCACGTCGCTGACGCGTACCGGGCCTTTGGCTTCCAGGTCGTCGCGCAACAGTTCCGAGGCACGCTTGGACATGTTCTTGAAGATCTTCTCTTTGACGTTTTCGTCCGACCCCTTGAGGGCCAGCACCAGCACGTCCGAGGACACTTCGCGCAGCAGCGCCTGGATGCCACGGTCGTCGACGTCGGAAAGGTTGTTGAACACGAACATGAGGTCTTCGATCTGGGTGGACAGGGTGTCGTCGATCTCGCGGATCGAGTCCATCAACTGGCCTTCGACCGAGCTGTCGAGGAAGTTCATGATGTCGGCCGCACGCTTGATACCGCCCAGGGTGGTGCGCGACGCGTTCGAGTTGCCGGAGAACTGCTTCTCCAGAATGGTGTTCAATTCTTTCAGCGCCGCCGGTTGCACGGTGTTCAACGACGAGACGCGCAGGATGATGTCCAGGCGCACCTTGTGGTCGAAATGGCCGAGCACTTCGCCGGCCTGGTCCGGGTCGAGGTACGCCACCACGATCGCCTGGATCTGCGGGTGCTCGTAGCGGATCACGTCGGCCACGGCACGCGGTTCCATCCACTTGAGGCTGTCCAGGCCGCTGGTGTTGCCACCCAGCAGGATGCGGTCGATCAGGCCGTTGGCCTTGTCTTCGCCCAGGGCCGAAGTGAGCATCTTGCGGATGTAGCTGTCGGAGCCGACGCCCAGGCTGGTCTGGTCGCCGACGATCTCGACGAACTCACTCATCACCTGCTCGACTTGCTCGCGGTGCACATTGCGCATTTGCGCCATGGCCACGCCCACCCGTTGAACCTCTTTGGGGCCCATGTGGCGCAGCACTTGGGCGGCGTCGGTTTCACCCAGGGACAGCAGCAATACAGCGGCTTTGTCGACCTTGGTGAGCTTGGCAACAGCGGCTCGATTATCACTCATCTGCGTTGATCCACTCTTTCACGACCTGGGCCACACGGCCCGGGTCTTCTGCCACCAGACTCTTGATTGCGTTCAGCTGAGCGTCATAGCCTTCGCTCGGGCTTGGCAACAGGATGCTTTGCGGGCCGCCGAGGCTGACGCGGTCGTTGGCCAGTTCGCCGTCCAGGCCGCCCATGCCACCCAACTCGACATCGCCACCTGCCAGGGCAAGCTGTTTCTTGCCGTTGCCGGTGATGTTGTTGAGCACCGGGCGCAGCACACCGAACACCAGCACCAGGATGAACAACACACCCAGCACTTGCTTGACGATGTCCCAGAACCACGGCTGGGTGTAGAACGCCGGGTCGGCGATCACTTCGCCACGCTCGGCGGAGAATGGCATGTTGATCACGCTGACGCTGTCGCCACGGCTGGCGTCGAAACCGACGGCGTCCTGCACCAGGCGGGTGAAGCGCGCCAATTCATCGGCGCTCCACGGCGCACGGGTAACCGCGCCGTCAGCCGGGTTGACCTTGACCTGGTCATCCACCACCACCGACACCGACAGGCGATTGATCTTGCCCTGTTGTTGCTTGGTGTGGCTGATGGAACGGTCGAGCTCGAAGTTCTTGGTCGACTGGTTACGCTTGTCCGACGGGTACGGCGCGAGCATTGGCTGGCCGGTGGCCGGGTCCATGATCTGCTGGCCGTTGGCGTCCAACAGTGGCTGGCCAGGCTGTACTGCACCGGCCGAAGCGGTAGCGCCACCGGTGGTCTGTGGCGCTGAAGCCGGCGACGGCGGCTGGTTGCTCAGGGCACCCGGCACACCTTGCGGGCCATTGCTGGCGGTGCGTTGTTCGTTGGTCGACTGCTCGCTGCGCAGGGCTGGCTGGTCGGGGTTGAACTGTTCGGAGGTCGACTCTACGGCGCTGAAGTCCACGTCGGCGGAGACTTCGGCTTTGTAGCGGTCGTTGCCCAACACCGGTTGCAGGATGTTATGCACGCGCTGGGTCAGCATGCTTTCCATGCGGCGGCTGTAGTCGAACTGTTTGCCGGCCTGGGTCAGTGCGGAGTTCTCGGCCTGGTCGGAGAGCAGGTTGCCCTTCTGGTCCACCACGGTAATTTGCGACTTGCTCAACTCGGGCACGCTGGTGGCGACCAGATTGATGATCGCCAATACCTGGCCAGGCTCCAGGGAGCGGCCGGCAAACAGCTCGACCAACACCGAGGCGCTTGGCTTGCGTTCGTCACGCACGAACACCGAGCTTTTCGGAATGGCCAGGTGCACGCGGGCACCCTTGACGTTGTTGAGGCTGGAGATGGTGCGCGCCAGTTCGCCTTCCAGGCCACGACGGTAGCGGGTGGCTTCCATGAACTGGCTGGTGCCCAGGCCCTGGTCCTTGTCGAGGATTTCAAAGCCGATGTTGGCATCGGACGGCGTCACGCCGGCAGCGGCCAGCTTCATGCGCGCACGGGCCACGTCGTCGGCCTTGACCAGCAACGCGCCAGAATTGGGTTCTACGGTATAGGCGATGTCGGCGGCGGCGAGGGTTTCCATGATCTGCTTGGAATCCATGCCCGCTAGGCTGCCGTACAGCGGCCGGTAATCGGGTTGCTGCGACCACAACACCACGGCAAAACCAATCGCCACGCTCGCAGCCAGGCCGACCATCAGGCCCACCTGACGCAACATGGTCATTTCGGAGAGGTTTTCCAGGAACGACAGGCCAAACAGCGGCGGCTTGCCGTCTGCCTTGGCGGGTGCGTTGTCCACGACTGCTTCTGCCATGACTTAAATCTCGTCCTTAAACCGGCATCTGCATGATGTCTTGATAAGCCTGAACCAGCTTGTTACGCACTTGCGTCAACGCCTGGAAGGAGACGCTGGCCTTTTGCGAAGCGACCATCACGTCGGTGAGGTCCACGCCGCTTTTACCGATCTCGAAGGCGGTGGCCAACTGATTGGACGCTTGCTGAGTGTCACTGACTTTATTGATTGCCTGACCGAGCATGTCGGCAAAACTGCTTTGGCCCAATTCCGGCGCTGGCGCGACGGATTTCGGTTGAGCCATGGCATCCATTTGCATGGAGCGCATATCCAACATCAACCGATTGAACTCAATACCCTGGCTCATGACCTTCTCTCTCCGACGACCCGCAATTTTTTGACACTACGCAGCGGTTACTAGGGGTGGTAGCAACAAGGGTGCCAGATCCGTGGCGACTCGTAAGAAAAGCCGACAAACCCTGTCGGCTTAAGTATTTGTCAGGTGGCGAAAAGGTAGGCTTCCACATCCATCCCCGCATCGCGCATCTGCGCCAGCTTGTAGCGCAAGGTGCGCGGGCTGATGCCCAGGCGTTCGGCGGCTTCTTTGCGGCGCCCGCGTTCGGCGCGCAGGGTGTCGATGATCATCTGGAATTCGCGGCGACGCAGGTCATCGCCCAAGGCACCGGCAGACTCGGCTTCGGCGACGACCGGCGCAGGCGCGAGGCTCGGCAACGGTGCAGCGCCGCTGCCCATGGCCAGGCAGAAGTCCTGGGGCTGGATCAGCCCGCCCTGCTGCAGAATCAGTGCGCGCTGGATCGCATTGTCCAGTTCCCGCACGTTGCCCGGCCACGGGTAGCTGATCAGGCACGCCTGGGCCTCGGCCGACAGCCGCGCCTGAGCGTGCTTCATTTTTTTGACGTGGTTGTTCAGCAGACGCTCGGCCAGCGGAATGATGTCGGCCGGCCGCTCGCGCAACGGGCGCCAGGCCAGGGGGAATACCGAGAGGCGGTAGAACAAATCTTCGCGGAAGCGCCCCGCCGCCACTTCGCCCGCCAGATCGCGGTTGGTGGTGGCGACCACGCGGATATCCAACTGGATCGGCTTGCGCGCCCCCACGCGCTCCACTTCACGCTCCTGGAGCACACGCAACAGCTTGGCTTGCAGGCCCAGAGGCATTTCAGAAATTTCGTCGAGCAGGATGGTGCCGCCGTCGGCCTGTTCGAACTTGCCGGCCTGGGCCGCGATGGCGCCGGTGAACGAACCCTTCTCGTGACCGAACAGCGTGGCTTCGAGCATGTTGTCGGGGATGGCCGCGCAGTTGATCGCGATGAACGGCTGCTTGGCGCGGCTGGATTGCTGGTGGATATAACGGGCCAGCACTTCCTTGCCGGTGCCGGACTCGCCGGAGATCAGCACCGTGGAATCACTGCGCGCAACGCGAGCGGCCAGTTCCAACAGTTGCGCACTGGCCGGCTCGAAGGCGATCGGGCCTTCGCCCTCGACGGCCGGCACCACGCCAAGGGCATGGCGGGCCACCAGTTCGATCAAGGCCTTGGGTTCGAACGGCTTGACCAGGTAATCGGCAGCGCCTTGGCGCATGGCATCTACCGCCCGCTCGACCGCACCGTGGGCGGTCATCAGCAACACCGGCAGTTGAGGCTGGCGCGCCCGCAGCAGGCCGAGCAACTGGTGACCGTCCATACCCGGCATGTTCACGTCGCTGACCACCAGGCTGAACGCCTCGTGCTCGACAGCCTCCAAGGCTTCTTCGGCAGAACCGACCGCCCGGTAGTCATGGCCCGCCAACAGCAGCGTGTCAGCCAATGCTTCACGCAGGGCGCGATCGTCTTCCACCAACAAAACCTTGATAGCCATATTCCTTTACTCCGCGCTTGCCGCGCCGGAAAACAGCGGCAAGGTCATCAATGCACAGGTGCCACGCCCCAACCGGGAATGCAGCTGCAATTCTCCCTGATGGGCACGCGCCACTGCCTTGACCACGGTCAGGCCGAGGCCGGTACCGTTGGTCTTGGTGGTGAAAAAGGGTTCGCCCAGGCGCTGCAGTACCACCGGCTCGATGCCGCTGCCGCTGTCGCTGATGCACAGGCGCAGGGTTTGCTCGCGGCTGTACAGATGCACCTTGAGGCGCGCGCCCGGGCCGCTGGCCTGGGTGGCGTTTTCGATAAGGTTGAGCAAGGCGCCGACCAACGTATCGCGATTGCACAGCAGTTCGCCGAGGTGGCTGTCGCACTGCCAGCGCACGCTGACGTCCTGGATGTGGGTGGCGGCGGCGGCCTGCAACGACTGCATCAATTCGGCCGGGGTGACGCGATCGGTCAGCGGCAATTCGCCCCGGGCGAACACCAGCATGTCGCGCACCTGATGCTCCAGTTCATGCAGGCGCTCCTTGAGGCGACCGGCAAAACGCTGGTGGGTGGCGGCTGGCAGTTGCTCATCAGTCAAATGACTGGCGTAGATCAACGCGGCCGACAGCGGCGTGCGGATCTGATGCGCCAAAGAAGCGACCATCCGGCCCAGCGACGACAAACGCTCATGGCGCGCCAGCTGGTCCTGGAGGTGACGGGTTTCAGTCAGGTCGTTGAGCAACACCAGTTGGCCGGGCTCGGCGTCCAGGGAACGGGTGGCGATGGACAGGCGGCGCCCGTCCTTGAGGGAGATTTCATGGCCGTCGTCTTCACGCGGGGCGAAGCAACGTGCGATCACGTGGCGCCACAGCTCGCCTTCCAGCGGCAGGCCGAGCATGTCGCAGGCGGCCGGGTTGGCTTCGCGCACGCGGCCCTGGTCGTCGATGACAATCACGCCACCGGGCAACAACGACAACAGGTTCTGCAGACGGTTAGCCAGGCGCTCTTTCTCGGCCAGCTCTTCCATGCGCTGGGCACTGACCACCGCCAGCTCGCCTTTGAGCTCGGAAACCCGGGCTTCCAGCAGGCTGTAGGAGTCAGTCAATTGGCTCGACATCTGGTTGAACAGCGAAAAGGCCTGTTCCAGGCCTTGGCGGCTTTGCTGCTCTACGGACGGAACGAGCCCCGAAATAGCAGGGCTGGAAGATTGCTGGGCGGCGTGGGGCATCATGCTCTCTCGCTTGGCTGACCGTCAGTTAAACGGAACGTTGCGAGGGCTGTAGCAATACTTGTGCCGAAAAAAAACCGCTGACGAATCAGCGGCTTGGAAAACAGGCGTCAATCATCCGCCTGTTCATCACCTTCTTTGCGGCTCATGCCGTACTTGCGCATCTTCTCCACCAGAGTGGTGCGACGGATGCGCAGGCGCTCGGCTGCACGGGCGACGATGCCGTTGGCGTCGTCCAGGGCCTGTTGAATCAGACCTTGTTCCAGGTTGCCGAGGTAGTCCTTCAGGTCCAGGCCTTCGGGCGGCAGCATGGCGGTGGAGCCGAAGTCCGGCGTATGGCCGTTGATGGCCACGCGTTCTTCCATGTCGCTGCGCAGGCTGTCGACCAGTTGCTCGTCTTCGTCGTCGACGTAGCGGAATTTCTTCGGCAGCTCGACCACGCCGATCACACCGTAGGGGTGCATGATTGCCATGCGCTCCACCAGGTTGGCCAGCTCGCGGACGTTGCCCGGCCAGCCATGACGGCACAGGGACATGATGGCGGCGGAGTTGAAACGGATCGAGCCGCGCTTTTCGTGTTCCATGCGCGAGATCAGTTCGTTCATCAGCAGCGGGATGTCTTCGACGCGCTCACGCAGCGGGGCCATCTCGATTGGGAACACGTTGAGGCGGTAGTACAGGTCTTCGCGGAAGCTGCCCACCTCAATCATGCTTTCGAGGTTCTTGTGGGTGGCCGCGATGATGCGCACGTCGACGCTCTGGGTCTTGTTGCTGCCCACGCGTTCGAAGGTACGCTCTTGCAGCACGCGCAGCAGCTTGACTTGCATCGGCAGCGGCATGTCGCCGATTTCATCAAGGAACAGCGTGCCGCCGTTGGCCAGCTCGAAACGCCCGGCACGGCTGGTGATCGCCCCGGTGAAGGCGCCCTTCTCGTGGCCGAACAGTTCGCTTTCGAGCAGCTCTGCCGGGATCGCCCCGCAGTTGACCGGCACAAAAGGCCCGTCGCGACGCTTGGAGTGGTAGTGCAGGTTGCGCGCGACCACTTCCTTGCCGGTACCGGACTCGCCGAGGATCAGCACGCTGGCATCGGTGTCGGCCACTTGCTGCATCATCTGGCGCACGTGCTGAATCGCACGGCTGGTGCCGACGAGGCTGCGGAACAGGTTGGGTTCGCGGTGACGTCCACGCTCGCGAGCCTGGTCGTACATCTCGCGATAGACCTGGGCACGGTGCAGGGAGTCGAGCAATTTGCTGTAGCTGGGCGGCATTTCCAGGGTGGAAAGCACGCGGCGGCGCTGGTCTTCCGGCAGGTCGATGGAAGAAATATCGCCCATTAGCAACACCGGAAGGAACTCATCCCAGGTCGACAGTGTCTTTAACAGGCCCAGAACTGCGCCAGGAGCGTTTACCGTCCCGATCAGCACACAAATGATTTCACGGCTCGACGACAATGAGCTGACCGCCTGCTGCCAATCATGGCTACCGCAGGGCAAATTTTCTTCACCGAGAAAATTTAAAATCACCGCTAAATCGCGGCGGCGGACGCTATCGTCATCAATCAGCAGAATTTTGGTTTCACGCCACATGCAATAGCAACTTCCCTAGTTAACTCAAATGCCCTCGAGTAGGGGCAATCTAGAAGGTCGTAGGCATTTTCTGCGTTACAACCGTCTGAAATCTGAAAACAGCACTAGTTAAGTCAAAAAATCGCGCGCAGTCAAATTTATGACGCGCATTCGGATTAACTGAGCCAGTTCAGCCGAACAGATGGTAAACCTTTGACGCACTTTCCGCTCGATTGATCTGCGACATCTCTTCGAAAATCGCCTGGCGCTCGCCGGTCGTCACTTCAAGCAACTGCTGATAAACCGCCAGCAGGCTTTCCAGTTTTTCCCGTAGCGCATCCTCGTCCACCGGCGCATTGGCCAGTGCTTCGTCGATCACCGCACGACAGCCCATATCCAGCTCGCCGATCGCGTCCCAGTTACGTTGGGCCAAGGCGTCGACCAACGCTTCGCGGGTCTCGTCAATCCGTTGCAGGGCGTGGCTCATAACATGATCCTCAGGCCGACAGGCCTACAGTGGTGCAATACCGTCCCAACCTTCCTTGAGCGTAATCATCAGGCCGGCAACTTCGTCAATCATGGCAACATCGCTTTTGCTGTTGGCTTCCAGCAGACGCGTGGTCATGTAGGCATACAGGTTATCCAACTGCTGCAACGCTGCCGGATCATCGGTCTTTTCCGGGTTCAGGCCGTCGCGCAGGCCGATCAGGATGTCGATCGCCTTGCCCAGCAGCAGGCCCTTTTGCGCGATATCACCACGAGCCATGGCACCCTTGGCCTGTGCCATGCGATCCAGCGCACCTTCCATCAACATCTGGACCAGACGGTGCGGGCTCGCCTCGGAGACCTGAGCGTGGGAATTGACCTTCTGGTATTGGCGAAGGGCTCGCATGGGATTCATGTTTCTACCTCGTGACAGGCAACAGCAAAATTGGATGGGCTCTGACTAATATGTCGACGGGCTCACAAAAAACTTTAACCCGACGATCTGCTGAAGGCCGCGCCCGGCGCAGAATCACCGGGCGGCTTCATGGCGGATCAACTGTCCGAATTGCTCTTGTTCAGCGCGTTCAGGGTGCTCATGACACTGGAGCGCTGGCTGGTGAGCTGGGCCACCAGGTTGTTCATCGTGGTGTACTTGGCGGTCAGGCTGGTTTTCAGGGCAGCCATACGCGCGGTCAAGTCGTTCTGCTGGGTTTGCAGATCCTTGAGGTTGTTGGTCAACGTCGTCGAGCGCGAAGCCAGCACGCCGGTGTTGCTCAACGCGTAGCTGTCGGTCGCCGACTTCATGCGCGCCAACAGGCCCGTGTCACCGTTGAAGATCCCGCCGATGTCGGTGGGGTTGGTGAGAATGGCGGCACCAAATATTTTGTCGTCGATGCTCAGCTTGCCGGTGGTCGAGTCGGTGTTCACACCAAATTGAGCCAGCGACTTCAACGTGCCCGACCCACCCAATGCGTTCAGCTCACTGCGCAGCGCCTGCTGCAACGAGCGCATGGTGGCATCGCCGGTCAGTGCAGAGGGCGTCGTGCTGCCGTCCGCATTTGTGGTGACTTTGGTCTCGGTACCAATCGCCGTCATCAAGGCGTTGTACGTGTCGACGAAACCTTTTACCGAGCTCTTGAGGGTGTCGTTGCTGCGGGTGACGGTGATGGTCGAGGCCACACGAGGAGCATCTTGGTCAGTGACACCCGACGGCAGAGGCGAAATCGCCGTCAACTTGATGCTCACACCAGAGATCGCATCGCTCAAGGTATTGCTCTTGGATTCCTGCGCCGCACCGTCAATGGTGTATTTGGCATTGACCGGCGCTCCGCCAACCACGGACGTATTGGCTTGAAGGCCGCTGTTGCCGCCCAGGGTAATGTCCGTACCAGCACCGGTATTGGATGACGTCACGACCAGGCGCGAACCATTGGAGTCAGTCAGGATGTTGGCACTCAGGCCGACGCTGCTGTATTGCGCGTTGATGGAATCACGCACTTGTTGCAGCGTGGCGCCCGGCGGAACACTGACACCATAGCTCTGACCCGACTGGGAAATTTCCAGGGTCGTCGCGGTGGTACCGCTGTTGACCACACTTTTGGCCCCAGCGGCATAGTTCTGCGTGGAGATCTTCGACGCTGTCGCCAACTGAGTCACGATCAACTGATAGCTACCGGCCGAAGCGCCGGCGCCCAGGGTGACCGTGGACACGTTGTTATCCGAAGTCGTCGCAGTCAGGCCGCCGATGCTGGCGTCCTTGGCCATGTTGTCCATGGCGCCGCGGAACGCATCGAGTGCCGCTTGAATCTTGCCGATCGAGGATAGCTGGGCGGTCTGCGTCTGCGTCTGCTTGTTGATCTGCGACTGCTTGGGCGCCTGCTCAGCGTTCACCAAGGCGGTAACGATAGACTGGGTATCGATGCCCGTTACCGGGCCGCTGACGGATATATCACCCATGATTCTTCTCCTGATCGGGGCTGGCGCTTTCTTGACGGACTACGTCTCAGACAGCTACAGCAACAAAATTCATGCCAGCTCAGACTTTGGCGTCAAATAACAAGCTGCTGGCATCATGAAGGCTTTGTGCGAGTTTCAAGGCGGTTTCCGAAGGGATCTGACGGATCACCTCGCCGCTTTCGGTCGCAATCACCTTGACCACCACCTGATGGGTGGAGTCATCAATCGAAAAATCCAGGTTGCGCTGGGCAGCCTGGACGAATTTGCGAATATCCGTGACCGCCTGTTCCAGGTCGGATGGTTTCGAGTCTTGCTGGGGTTGAGCCGCCACAGGCACAGGATCGACCTTGGCCTTCTGCGGGTCATTGCTCACGGGAGCAGGTGCGCTCTGCGGCGCCACTGCAGGATAAGACAGGTTCAACTTCACACTCATGTCCATGTCCAATCTCCTCATCACGCAAAAGACAAAAGGGCACGTAAACGCGCCCTTCCGTCATTCATCTACCGATGGCTATTACTGAAGCAGCTTCAGTACAGCGGACGGCAGTTGGTTGGCCTGGGACAGGATCGCAGTGGAAGCCTGTTGCAGGGTTTGTTGCTTGGTCAGCTGAGCAGTTTCAGCAGCGTAGTCAACGTCCTGGATCTGACCGCGAGCGGCGCTGGAGTTGTCTGCAATGCTCTGCAGGTTGGCAACGGTGTTGTCGAAACGGTTTTGAACAGCACCCAGACCAGCACGTTGGGAGTCGATGTCGGAGATCGCTTGAGTGATCACGTCGATCGAGTTCTGTGCGTTGGCAGCAGTGGTGATATCAGTGTTGTTAACGGTGGTTTTGGTGGAGTTGGCAGCAGTACCAGTCGCTGCGAACAGGCCAGTCACACCGGCGCCGCTCAGGGAGTAGCTGCTGGAGGAGTTCAGGGAAACTGCACCGGTAGCGATGATGGCAGTAGCAGCCAGAGCAACAGCAGTACCCGCGGTACCAGTACCGTCCAGAGTAGCAACCTTGACGCCTGCGATAGCACCGGCGTCGCCAGCGTTGAAGGTCAGGTTCTCACCGGTGTCGGACTTGACCGACAGCGCTTGAGTGGTCGAATCGTAGTTAACGCTGATGCCCAGTTTGGCAGCGTTGGACTTCAGTTGGTCAGCCAGGTCGGAAGTGCTGGTCACGCCGGTGAACTGCACTGCGGTACCGCTGCCTACTTGCAGGGTGAAGTTAGCGCTTGCTGGGGTTGCAGCAGCGATGGCAGCCGAGTCAACGGTGAACTGAGCAGTGGTGCTGGCAGTAGCAGCCAGGCCGCCTACAGCGCCGTTCATCTGAGCAGCGATCTGCTTGGCCGAAGCGCCAGCAGCGATGGTCACGCTCTTCGATTGGCCACCGCCGGTAACAGCGATCGCGCCGCCAGCAACGCCCGTTGCGCTTGGAGTAAGGCCTTGGCTCTTCAGTTGCTGCGAACCAATGTTGTTGGCTGCAACGTTACCGATGCTCATGTCGATAGTCTGGTTGGCGTTGGCGCCGACCTGGAAGGAAGTAGTACCGAAAGAACCGTCCAGCAGGTTCTTGCCACCGAAGGTGGTGGTGGTAGCGATACGAGTCAATTCAGCAGTCAGTGCTGCGTATTGAGCTTGGTTCGACTTACGGTCTTCAGCGCTTGGCGAGCCGTTAGCCGATTGCAGAGCCAGGGTACGCATGCTTTGCAGGATGTTGGTGGACTGCTGCATTGCGCCTTCAGCGGTCTGAGCAATCGAGCTACCGTCGTTGGCGTTTTTGATCGCAACGCCCAGGCCGTTGATCTGGCTGGTCAGACGGTTGGAGATTTGCAGGCCGGCCGCATCGTCTTTGGCGCTGTTGATACGCAGGCCGGAAGACAGACGCTGCATGGAAGTTTGCAGTGCGCCGGAGGCCTTGTTCAGGTTGTTCTGAACGGTCAACGAAGCAAGGTTAGTGTTTACTGTTAATGCCATGACGAAATCCTCGTGGGTGGTGTACTGCGGCTTCCGGCCCTGGCAACCGCCGGGTGTGGCCTAGAGAACCTTCGTAATAGTTATCGTCGTGAATGCACGTTGCTTGAGGACTTTTTTGAATATTTTTACTAGCACCGTGCCACCCCTTGTAATTCAAGCATTTACGATAGCCCAAAACCCCGCAATTGCTGGGTTTTTTGGCGCCAAATAAAAAACGCCCATGATTTTTCAATCATGGGCGTTTTTGTGTGCGTCACTCTTTGGGCATCACGGGCGATAGAGAATCGCCGAACCCCACGACAGGCCCACGCCAAATCCGCTGATAGCCACACGCTTCCAGTCGGCGTCCATCATGTGCTTTTCCAACAGCAGCGGAATGCTCGACGACACGGTGTTGCCGGTCTCGACCATGTCCTTGATGAACTTCTCCACCGGCGCCTCTTCGAAACGCCGGGCCACGGCGTCGACAATCGCCGCACTGCCCTGGTGGATGCAGAACGCGTCGATCTGGTCAGCCTTGAGGTCCGACTCATTGAGCAGCTCGTGCAAATGTGCCGGCACCTTGAGCAAGGCAAAGTTGAACACCTGGCGGCCGTTCATGAAAAACACACCATCGCTGACCTTCAAGTGCGGCGCGCCGGAACCGTCGGTGCCGAACTTCGACTTGCCAAGCAACCACGGCGCGTCTTCGCCCATCCAGGTGGCGGTGGCGGCATCGCCAAAGAGCATGGTGGTGTTGCGGTCTTCCGGGTCGACGATCTTGGAGTACGGGTCTGCGGTGATCAGCAGGCCGTTTTTCAGGCCGGTGGCTTCCATGAAGCCCTTCATCGCGTAGATCCCGTAGACGTAGCCGGAGCAGCCCAGGGAGATGTCGAACGCGGCCACGTGGGTCGGCAGGCCCAGTTTGTCCTGAACGATGGCGGCGGTATGCGGCAAGCCTTCTTCATCACCGTTCTGGGTCACGACGATCACGGCGTCGATGGACTCGCGCTTCAACTCGGGGTTGTTGGCAAACAAGGCGTTGACCGCCTCGACGCACAGATCGGAGGTTTCCTGCGCAGCATCCTTGCGCGGCAGGAACGCCGAACCGATCTTGCCGATGATGAATTCTTCATCCTTGGCGAATTTGGCACCCTGGGCGTAGTTGTCGACCCCGTCTGCCGGCACGTAACTGGCGATGCTTTTTATGCCAATCATTGTGGCTTCCCAATACTAAATAGCTGGAGAACACCCCTCGGGCTACGCCGGGGATGCTGACAATAAAAGGGGATAACCCCGTAAAAATCTCGCTGAAAGCCGCCCCGCAAGGACCCTGTGACGACTTATCCTTTTCACACGATACAGTGAAGATGCGCTTTATGACTCACAGGTCACTCAATTTTGTGCGCTTTATGCAAAACCCTGCAACATTCCTGGCGCCAGAAACGACAACGGCCCACCCTGTTGCCAGGGTGGGCCGCTTGGTTGTGCGCCCTTTACATGCGGCTGAACAGGCTCAACTGGGAGATTTTCACGAAGGCCAGCTGCGAGGCTTGCAGCATGGTTTGCTGCAAGGTCAGGTCGATAGCCGCCTGCCCCATGTCCACGTTCGCCAGTGACGACATGGTGGAGGTGTTGGCCAGGCCCAGGCTGGTGTTCTCCTGGCTCTGCACATCCAGGGCGTTCTGCCGCGCCCCGATCGAGCCGCGCACCTGATCGATCTGCGCCGTGGCATTACCCAGGTTGGCGACGGAGGTGTTCAACACGTCCTTGAGGTTGTTCTTGGCAACCTGGTCGCCATCGGCCGGTGTCAGCAGGGCCTTGCGCAAATTGCCCAGGGTATCCAGGGCATTCATGTTCTTGTTGCTGGTGGCGCCGACCGAGAATTGGTCGCCCGCCCCCGGCGTGCCGCTGATGCCGAAGGTGACGCCGGCCGTGGTGATCGACGTCGCGCCCGCCGCGATGGTGCCGCTGGCAATCGCCTTGCTGTTGGCGCTGTAAGGCTGGGCGAACACCTGGTAATCGGTGCCGCTGGTGAACTTGATGACCGCACCCGAGTTCGGGAAGGTGCTGGAGTACGCCGCCTGGTCCGTCACGCTGCCACCGGTCAACTGCGCCGTCGACGCATTGCTGGCCGTGCGCGAGACGCTGAAGCTGTCCGGCTTGCTTTCCAGCGTGAATTCCCTGCCCGCCACCAAGGCATCGGAAGGCGCGCCCGTCGAGACATTCGACCCCAGGTTCAGGGTGATATCGAACTTGACCCCGCGCAGGTTGACGCTGGAAGCGCCCTCCTTGGTGGCATCGAACGTACCGTTGCCGGTGATCTCGGAGGTCACGTCGTTGCCGTCTTTGTCGGTGACGCTGTATTGGGTGCTGCTGGCGAACGTCAGCTTGTAAGGCTGGCCATCGGCAAAATTCTTGGTGTACGCCGTGCCGGAGGTGACCAGGCCCGCCGAGATCGAGACCTTGCCGTCATTGACCGTGGGCGGAATCACCGTCGCCTGGGTGCGCCCAGCGTTGGTGGAACTCTCCAGCAACGTCTTGCCGGTGTCGCCTGCGGTGATCGACAGGTTGCTGCCCACTTGCAGGCTCAGCGGCGTCTCGTCGCCCTGATAGCTGTAGGTGCCGTCATTGTTGCGGGTGTACGGCGGCGTATCGGTCTTGGTGCCCGAGAACATGTAGTTGCCGTTGGAATCCTTGGAGTTGAGCAAGCCCAACACCTGATCCTCAATCGCGCCGACCTGGGCTGCAATTGCCTTGCGGTCATCATTGCTGAGCTGCATGTTACCAGCTTGCAACGCCAGGCCCTGGGCCGTTTGCATGGCGGTATTGATGCTTTGCAGCACGCTCTCTTCGTTGGTCAGCGAGTTTTGCAGGCTGGTGATGTTGCCGGTGTACTGGCCCAGCATGTCTTTTTGCTGTTGCAGCAACAGCAACTGAGCGGCCGCCACAGGATCGTCCGCGGCGGTCTGTACACGCACGCCGGTCGTCGCCTGGTTCTGGGCCGCGACCACGCCAGAATAGTTCTTCTGATAATCGCTGGAGCTGGTGCTGAAATATTGCTCTGTAGAGATACGCATCGTTCCAGACTCCTTTAAAGGGCGTTGATCAGTGTGCTGAAGGTTTCTTGCGCGGCCTTGATGATCTGCGACGACGCGGTGTAGTACTGCTGGAACTTGATCATGTCGCCCGCCTCCTCATCCAGGTTGACCTGGGACACGGAGTTGCTGGCCGCCTTGTTCGCCGCCAGCAACGCGCCGGTGGCCGTGCTGTCAGTGTTGGCCTGGGCCGCCTTGGAGCCCACCTGCGACACCAGTCGGCTGTTGGCGCTGACTAGGCTCATGCCCGCATTGCCATCCACCGCACCCACGGTCGCCTTGGTCTGCAGCCCCAGCAGTTCCTGGGCGTTACGGCCATCGGAGGTGGCGCCGCTGTTGAACGAGAAGGTGGTGCTGTCGTCCTTGGCTGGCGAACCGCCCACCGAGGTATCGAAACTGAAGCTCTTGCCCGGGATCAGCGCGCCGGACGCATCACGCATCGGCACGTTGATGGTGATCTTGTTGGCCTGCCCCGGGATGATGCTGCCGGTGCCGATCGGGTTGCCCTGAGCGTCGCTGATTTTGTACGACTGCGTACCATCGGCGGCCACGGCGCCATAGACCATTTTTACCGGCATCGAGTTTTCGATCCCGGTGCGCAACTGCGCGGTATCGGCGCCGCCGTTGATATCGATCGGCAGCGTCAAGGTCGGCGGCGTGAACGTGCCCGTGCCGGTGTTGGTCTTGCTGGCGTTGCCGGCCAGTGCCCCGGCGTACGCGATTTTGTTCGGGTCCTTGAGCTCAACACTGATATTGCTGGCCCCGGTGGCCGTCGGGCTGACCTTGAAGCTGTCACCAGCCGCCATTGGGCCTTTGCCATCGAGCGCCAATGTGAAACCGTCGATCACGGGTGGCGGCGTGGTCGTGGTGTCGAACGACCCCATGGCCTTGCCGTCGGAACGCACGACGTTGTATTGGTTGCCACTGGTGAAAGTGACCTTGTAGTCGAAGGTCGACAGCTTGCTGCTGTCGGCAATCGTCACGTTCAGGTTGCCGGAGCCTGCGCTGTTACCCGCGGCCGCCTGGCTGCGCTGGGAGATCGCTGCCGCACTGTTGATATCACCGAACAACGAACTGCCGAAGTCACTGTTCAGGTCCAGGCCCTGGCCCAGCTGGCGGTTGACGGTGTCAGCGGTGGCAATGGCGATGCGGCCCAAGTCGTTGATCGCCGGCATCAGCACGTCGCTGCGATAACGCAACAGGCCGCCAATGCTGCCACCGGTGACCACCGAACCGATGTCCATCGCGGTGTCGCCCATGTTCAGCTGAATGGTGTACTGGCTGTTGTCGGTCTTGCTCGGCACCGCCGAAATCGGGTTGGAAATACCACCCTCAACCAGCGACTGGCCGGTACCGGTGGTGATGCTCAGTTGGCCGTTTTTCTCGGTGGCCGTCACGCCGATCAATTCATTGAGCGAGCGCACCGCTTCGTTGCGCGCATCCAGCAGGTTGTTCGGCGCACTGTTGGAGGTACCGCTCGCCTGGGCGATCTGGTTGTTCAGCGAGGCAATCGACGACGTCAGCGAATTGACCTGATCGCTCATGGTCTTGAGCTGGCTGTTGATCGTTTCTTTCTGCTGGGTCAGCTGCGTGGAAATCGAGTTGAAACGGTTGCTCAAGGTCTGCGCGCTGGTCAGCAGCAATTGCCGGGCGGAAATGTCCGAAGGGTTGGCGGCGGACGTTTGCAGCGCTGAGAAAAACGCACTGAGGGCCGGGGACATGCCGGTGGACTTGTCCGACAGGGTCTTGTCGACCGCAGCAGCCTGGCCCGCATAGGCGGTGGCGTCGCTGTTGAGCGCGGTACTGCTCTGGTAGGCAGCACCGAGGAAATCGTTATAAATGCGGCGCACATCCGCCAGGGTCGTACCGCTGCCGATGTAGACACCGCCGTACTGGTTCGACGCACTGGTGTTCTGGGTGGTCTGCTGGCGCGAGTATCCCGGGGTGTTGACGTTGGCAATGTTGTTACTCAGGACCGACAGCGATCCTTGAGCGGCGTTGAGCCCCGACATCCCGATATTGAGCAAACTCATGATTCAGACCTTATAAATGAGTGGATGCGCCCGCGGCAGCGTAGTTCTGGTAGCTGTTCATCGTTTTTGCGATCTGCGAAATCTTGCTGGCGTAGTCCGGGTCGGTTGCATAACCGGCTTTTTGCAACTCGCGTACAAACTGTTCCGGGTTGTCGGCCGATTTCACAACTTCTTTATAGCGATCATTGCTTTGCAGCAACGTCACCAAGTCGTGGAAGCTGTCCTGATAGGAGTTGTAGGAACGGAACTGCGCCGTCTCCTTGACCATCGCCCCATCGCGAAACTCGCTGGTGATCGCGCGGGCCTGGCCGCCCTGCCAGCTCTGCCCGGCCTTGATGCCGAACAGGTTGTGGCTGCTGCTGCCATCTTCGGCACGCATCACCGATTTGCCCCAACCGGTTTCCAGGGCCGCCTGGGCCACCAGGTACTTCGGATCGACGCCGATGCGCGCCGCCGCGGCCTTGGCCATCGGCAACATGGTGGCGACGAATTCATCCTGCGAGCTGAACGCCTTCTTCGCTGGCGCCAGCGGTGGCTGGGCAATGGCGCGGCCGTAGACCTGCATCTGGCCTTTTGGCGCGACGGCAAACCCGCGCGCGGCACTGTTGATCACGTTGTCGGCCGCCGCGCTGTTACGCAGCGGCACGGCGTTGTTGACCGTGGTGGCGTCGGTGTTCGGCACGATGCCGGCCAACAGCCGATCGGTCAGCTTGCTCGGCAAGGAGATACGCCGCTGGTTCATCAGCGCCACATCGTTGATATGGGACACGCCCCCCTCGGGCACCGCCACGCGGTACGCCCACAGCGGGCGCTGGCCATTGGAGCGACCCAACGGGCCATCAGCTTTGGTGCCTGCGGCAATCGCGGTCGGCACGTCGACTTTCTTCGCCGGCTCCGCCGTTGCGGGGCCTTGCAAAGTGGCGGCCTGAGGGTCCACCGGTTTGTTCTTCTGCATCTGGCGCATCAACACGTCAGCCAGGCCGATACCGCCGCCCTCGCGTGACATGGAGACCGCCAGTTGCTGGTCGTACATTTCCTGGTACTGCTTGGCCGCCGGGGTGTTCAGCGGGTTGTCCTTGCCCAGCGCTTCGGTGGCCGAGCGCGCTGACTTGAGCATCTCGCTCAAGAACAACGATTCGAACTCCTGCGCCACCTTGCGCATGTTCGCGTCGCTGTTCTTGTCGGCACCGACCTTGAGCTGGTTCAGCCGGTTCAGGTCGGAGTAAGACCCCGAGTCCGCCGTGCTGGTCAGCCCGCTTTTGCGCATATCCATAGCCATGGCCTTAGATCACGATCAGGTCGGCTTGCAGGGCGCCGGCCTGTTTCAAGGCTTCAAGGATCGCCATCAAGTCGCCGGGCGCTGCGCCCACCTGGTTCACCGCACGGACAATCTCATCCAGGGTGGTGCCGGGGCCGAACTTGAACATCGGCTTGGCTTCTTGCTGGGCATTGACCCGTGAGCGCGGTACCACGGCAGTCTGGCCATTGGACAACGGGCCAGGCTGGCTGACGATCGGGTCTTCGGTGATGGTCACCGTCAGGCTGCCGTGGGTCACCGCGGCCGGCGACACCTTGACGTTCTGGCCGATCACGATGGTGCCGGTGCGCGAATTGATGATGACCTTGGCCACCGCTTGGCCCGGGTCGACCTCAAGGTTTTCCAGGATCGACAGGTAGTCGACACGCTGGCTTGGGTCCAGCGGTGCTGTTACGCGGATCGAACCGCCGTCGATGGCTTGCGCCACGCCAGGGCCGAGCATGTCGTTGATCTTGTCGACCACACGCTTGGCGGTGGTGAAGTCCGAACGGTTGAGGTTCAGGGTCAGGCTGTTGCCCTGGTTGAAACCGCTCGGCACGGTGCGTTCAACGGTGGCGCCGCCCGGAATACGACCGGCCGACGGCACGTTGACGGTGATCTTCGAGCCGTCACGGCCCTCGGCGTCAAAGCCGCCCACCACCAGGTTGCCCTGGGCGATGGCGTAGACGTTGCCGTCGATACCCTTGAGCGGCGTCATCAGCAAGGTGCCGCCACGCAGGCTCTTGGAGTTACCGATGGACGACACGGTAATGTCCACCACCTGACCCGGCTTGGAGAATGCCGGCAAATCAGCACTGATCGACACGGCAGCGACGTTTTTCAACTGCACGTTGCCCGATCCCGGCGGCACCTTGATGCCGAACTGCGACAGCATGTTGTTGAAGGTCTGCAAGGTGAACGGGGTCTGGGTGGTCTGGTCACCCGTACCGTTGAGCCCCACCACCAGGCCGTAGCCGATCAACTGGTTGGAGCGCACGCCCGAGATGCTGGCGATGTCTTTCAGGCGCTCGGCCTGGGCGACTGCGCTCAGGGACAACAGCAATGCCGCTGCCATCAGCTGTTTGAGGTTCAAGATGATCACCTAGAAAGGGAACAGCGGGCTAAGGAAGAAACGGTCGAACCAGCCCGGCTGACTCGCATCAGCAAACGAACCCGTACCCGAGTAGGTAATGCGCGCATCGGCAATCCGCGTGGACGGCACGGTGTTGTCGGTGGCGATGTCATCGGCGCGGACCATGCCGGCGATGCGCACCAACTCGTCGCCGGTGTTGAGGGTCATCCACTTTTCACCACGCACCGCGATGATGCCGTTGGGCAGCACGTCGGCCACGGTCACGGTGATCGAACCGGTCAAGGTGTTGCCCTGCGCCGCCGCGCTCTTGCCGTTGGTGGCACGGTCGCCGCTGTAGCCGGCGCTCAGGCTCAGATCACCGCTGCCCAACGGGTTGTTGGTGTTGGGCACGGCGCCAAACAGCGAGGTCAGGCCGATGCCGGTCTTGCTGGTCTTGTCGATCTGCGAGTTGGCGTTCTTGCTGGCCTGGGTCTTCTCGTTCAGGGTGATGGTGATGATGTCACCGACCCTGAACGCCTTGCGGTCGCTGTACAGGTTCTGTTCGAAACCGGCCTGGTAGATCGAGCCATTGTTGGCCGCCGCCGGCAACGGTGTGCGTGGCAACACCGGCGCGTAGTACGGGTCATTGGGTTTCGGCGTCGGGGCGACACAGCCCGCGAGCACGGCGATCCCACTCAATGCCAGAACAGAAACATAGCGATTCATGACCCTTACCTCACGGTGTTGCAGGCGCCAGAAAAGGCGCCCCATAGACTTGATTACAGATTCTGCGTTACGAACGAAAGCATCTGGTCGGCGGTGGAGATCACCTTGGAGTTCATCTCGTAGGCGCGCTGGGTGGTGATCATGTTGACCATCTCCTCAACCGTGCTCACGTTGGAGGTTTCCAGGGTGCTTTGCAGCGTGGTGCCGAAACCGTTCAGGCCCGGGGTGCCGATTTGCGGCGCGCCGCTGGAAGCGGTTTCGAGGAACAGGTTGTTACCGATGGCTTGCAGGCCGGCCGGGTTGATGAAGTCGGCGGTCTGCAGGTTGCCGATCACTTGCGAAGCCGGGTTGCCGGCAACGGTGATGGACACGGTGCCGTCGTTGCCGACGGTAAAGGTCTGGGCGTTGTTCGGCACGACAATGGCCGGTTCCAGGGCGAACCCGTTGGCGGTCACGACTTGGCCGTTGGCGTCCAGGTGGAAGGTACCGTCACGGGTGTAAGTGGTGGTGCCGTCCGGCTGCAGGATCTGGAAGAAGCCCTTGCCGTTGATGGCCATGTCCAGCGGCTGGCCGGTCTGTTGCAGGTTACCGGCGCTGAAGTTCTTCTGGGTGCCGACGATCTGCACGCCGGTACCCAATTGCAGGCCCGACGGCAGTTCGCTGTCCTGGGTCGATTGGGCGCCCGGCTGCTTCTTGATCTGATAGAGCAAGTCCTGGAACTCGGCACGGTCACGTTTGAAACCCGTGGTGGACACGTTGGCCAAGTTGTTGGAAATGGTGGTCAGGTTGGTGTCCTGGGCGGACAAACCGGTTTTGGCAACCCATAGAGCCGGAAGCATGCTGTTCTCCTTCGTGCGCCTGTTTGTTGGCGCTGCGCTGCAAAATTAGTGGTTCAACGAGGCCGCAATCAGCTCATCGACAGAACGCGGGTCATGGCCTGGTCGTCTTCTTTAGCGCTGTTCATCATCTTGATGTGCAGCTCAAATTGCTTGGAAAGCGCCAGTACCGCTGTCATCTCTTCAACCGCGTTCACGTTGCTCGCCTGCAGGAAACCCGAGGTCAACCGCACGTTCGCGTCGGCTTGGGCAGGCTGGCCATCCTTGGTGTGGATGGTGCCGTCCAGGCCTTTATTCAGATTCTTGGGGTCGGGCTGGACCAGCTTGATGCGGTCCACTTCAGCCATCACCCGTGGGCCTTCGCCCATGGCGCGGATGCTGACGGTGCCGTCGGCGCCCACTTCGATTTTCTGCTGGGGCGGCACGGCAATCGGGCCACCGTTGCCCATGATCGGCATGCCGTTGCCGGCCCGCAGCACGCCCAGTGCATCCACGTTCATGCTGGCGCTGCGTACGTAGGCTTCGCCGCCGTCGGGGGTTTGCACCGCCATCCAGCCATCGCCGTTGACCGCCACGTCGAGGTCGCGGCCGGTTTCAATCATCGCGCCAGGAGCAAAGTCGGTGGCCGGCCGTTCGGTCATGGCAAACGCCCGCGCCGGAAAGCTGTCACCGAACACCGGCATCGAACGCGCCTGTTCCAGGTCGCGTTGAAAACCGTTGGTGGAAATGTTCGCCAGGTTGTTGGCATGGGCCTTCTGCGCCAGAGCATTCTGGCTGGCGCCGGTCATTGCCACATAAAGGTACTTGTCCACGCTCTTTCCTCTTTCTGACGGACGCTTGCCGCCCACCGCTGTACTGAGGAGGCTTAAGCAATTTGCGAACCAACTTTTTAAAAGGCGGAGAAGTCCAGGCGGGGCGGGGGTTTGCGGGCGGGTGTGAAGATCTGATGGTCGAACGAGAGTCGAAAAAACGGCGGACTCCTGCCGCCTGCGGCAAGCCCCGTCCTTGAAAACGACAAAGATCAACTGTGGGAGCTGGCTTGCCTGCGATGGCGGTCAGTCAGTGAAGCATGCGGGGACTGACACACCGCCATCGCAGGCAAGCCAGCTCCCACAGTTTTTAACCGCGCTCAGACTTGAGGATTTCGTAATCACGCAGCTTGTTGGCGATGGTGGTGTGGGAGACCCCCAGGCGCTTGCCCAGCTGTCGGCTGCTGGGATGCTCGGCATACAAACTTTCCAGAACAGCCTTTTCGAACCGCCCGACAATCTCTTCCAATCCACCCTCAAGCGAGAAATCGCCAAGCGGCTGACGCACGCCATAATCCGGCAGGCGAATATGCTCAGCCTTGACGGTACCGCCGTCACACAGCGACACCGCCTGGAACAGCACGTTTTCCAGCTGCCGCACATTACCCGGCCAATGGTAGTGACTGAGACGCTCCATCGCCGCAGGGGCCAGCTTGGGCAGCGGGCAGCCGATCTGGCGGCTGGCCTGATCGAGGAAGTGCTCGACCAGCGGCGCCAGGCCATCCAGGCATTCGCGCAGTGGCGGGATGTGCAGCGACAGCACGTTCAGACGGTGATACAGGTCCTGGCGAAACTCACCGCGAGCGCATAGCTCAGACAAATCCATCTGAGTCGCACAAATCACCCGCACATCCAGGTACACCTCTTCATCACTGCCGACGCGGCGGAAGCAACCGTCCTGCAGAAAGCGCAGCAACTTCACCTGCAAACGCGCACTCATTTCGCCGACGCCATCGAGAAACAGCGTACCGCCTGCCGTCAGCTCCAGCAGCCCGAGCTTGCCTTCGGCCCGGGCACCTTCAAATGCACCCGGGCCATAGCCGAACAATTCGGTCTCGGCCATCGACTCCGGCAGGCCCGCGCAGTTGAGCGCCATCAGCGGCGACTGCCCACGCGGGCTGGCCAGGTGACACGCCCGCGCCAACAGTTCCTTGCCGGTGCCGGTTTCGCCTTCTATTAATAGCGGCGCATCCAGCGGTGCCATGCGCCGCGCTTCACGGACCACGGCCGCCATGACCTTGGAACTCTGGAAGATACTGTCGAAGCCGCGCAGCTCCTGCTTGCGCACGTTGTAGATACGCTCACCGACGCGGTCGGCACGGTGCAGGGTCAGTACGGCGCCGGCCATGGCTTCACTGTCATCGTGTTCGGAGGATTGCAGCGGCGCGATGTCCGCCAGGAATACGTCACCCTTGACCTTGACCCGCAGGCCGTTGATCCGCGATTTACTGGCACGTACCAGCTCGGGCAAGTCGAAATCCTCGGCGTAGCGCGACAACGGAATGCCCGGCACCTCGTCGACCCGCACGCCGAGCAACTGTGCCGCCGCACGGTTGGCAGCGACGATGGAGCCACCCATGTCGATCGACAACACCGGAAACTCCAGGGCACCGAGCAACGCATTGAGCTCCATGTGCCGCCGCTCGCTGGGCATCAGCCCTACCCGCTTGACGCCAAACACCCCGGCAATCGCCTCGAATTGCGGGCGCAACGCCTGGAACTGCATGTTCACCAGGTTCGGGCAGAACAGATAGATGGCATTGCCATGCTCGCCCCCCACCTCGCCCTTGGCGACGTTGACGCCGTACTCCACCAGCAGGTTGAGGATGTCCCGCAGGATGCCGATGCGGTTCTGGCAGTGCACTTTGATACGCATGAAAAGGCCCGAAAAGTGGGAAGGCGCCGCGTCTTTTTGCCGCTGGGCGCAGATAGTCGTCAAGATTATGTGACAGCTTGTGTGCTTTTCCCAGCCCAATCCAACGACGAGCGCCACAAACGTAACGAAAACTTTACGAATATCGGTAACTTTTCCTACGGACACACGCGGCAGGTAGATGGAATCTCTCCCACCAAGGGGTATCAATACGCTCATAGCAGGACATAACAAGAACGAATGCCTAGCAGGAGAGCCGTATGAAGCAGACGCAGTACGTGGCCCGCGAGCCCGATGCGCAAGGTTTTATCCACTACCCGCCGGAAGAACATGCGGTGTGGAACACCCTGATCACTCGCCAGTTGAAAGTGATCGAGGGACGCGCCTGCCAGGAATACCTGGACGGCATCGACAAGCTGGGCCTGCCCCTGGATCGCATCCCGCAACTGGGTGAAATCAACCAAGTGCTGGCCGAGACCACCGGCTGGCAAGTGGCCCGCGTGCCGGCGCTGATCCCCTTCCAGACCTTCTTCGAATTGCTCGCCAGCAAGCAGTTTCCGGTGGCGACCTTTATTCGCACTCGCGAGGAATTGGACTACCTGCAAGAGCCGGACATTTTCCACGAGATCTTTGGCCACTGCCCGCTGCTGACCAACCCCTGGTTCGCCGAATTCACCCACACCTACGGCAAGCTCGGCTTGGCGGCGACCAAGGAGCAACGGGTGTACCTGGCGCGCCTGTACTGGATGACCATCGAATTTGGCCTGGTGGACACGCCCCAGGGCCGGCGCATCTATGGGGGCGGCATCCTGTCGTCGCCCAAGGAGACGGTGTACAGCCTGTCGTCCGAGCCCGAGCACCAATCCTTCGACCCGCTGGAGGCGATGCGCACGCCGTATCGCATCGACATCCTGCAGCCCCTGTACTTTGTCCTGCCTGAACTCAAGCGCCTGTTCGACGTGGCGCAGGAAGACATCATGGGCATGGTGGAACGCGGCATGCATCTGGGTTTGCACGCACCAAAATTCCCGCCCAAACCCAAAGCTGCGTGAACCTTACGTTTTGCGGCCAGGTGAGTCTGTTCCCTGGCCGCGCGTTGCTTTAGGGTGACGCTACTGATCTTCATACATTCGAATTCAGGACACCTACATGACCACCTTGAACCAAGCCCACTGCGAAGCCTGCCGCGCCGACGCCCCACAAGTCAGCGATGAAGAGTTGCCGGTACTGATCAAGCAGATCCCCGACTGGAACATCGAAGTACGCGATGGCGTGATGCAGCTGGAAAAGGTTTTCCTGTTCAAGAACTTCAAGTTCGCCCTGGCCTTCACCAATGCCATGGGTGAGATCTCCGAAGCCGAAGGCCATCACCCAGGCCTGCTCACCGAATGGGGCAAGGTCACCGTGACCTGGTGGAGCCACTCCATCAAGGGCCTGCACCGCAACGACTTCATCATGGCCGCGCGCACCGACGACGTGGCCAAGGACGCCGAGGGCCGCAAGTAATGCATTTTGATGCCATTGGCCGTGTGCCCGGCGACCCGATCCTGGGCTTGATGGACCTGTATGCCCAGGACAAAAACCCGAACAAGTTCGACCTGGGCGTGGGCGTCTACAAGGACGACCAGGGCCTGACGCCTATCCCCCGCTCGGTGAAGCTCGCCGAGCAGCGCCTGGTGGACACGCAAACCACCAAGACCTACATCGGCGGCCACGGCAACGCGGCCTTCGGCTCGCTGATCAGCCAACTGGTACTGGGCGCCGATTCGCCGCTGATCCGCGACCGCCGTGCCGGTGCCAGCCAGACCCCGGGCGGCACCGGGGCCCTGCGCCTGAGTGCCGACTTCATCGCCCAGCACCTGCCGGGCCGTGGCGTGTGGTTGAGCAACCCAACGTGGCCGATCCACGAAACCATCTTTGCCAAGGCCGGGCTCAAGGTCAGCCATTACCCCTACGTGGGCACTGACAACCGCCTGGATGTGCAGGCGATGCTGGCCACGCTGTCCAAGGTGCCAGAGGGCGATGTAGTGCTGCTGCACGCCTGCTGCCATAACCCGACCGGTTTCGACCTGTCCCAGGACGACTGGCGCCAGGTGCTGCAGATCGTGCGCGAGCGCCGACTGCTGCCGCTGATCGACTTTGCCTACCAGGGCTTTGGCGACGGCCTGGAGCGGGATGCGTGGGCGGTGCGTTTGTTCGCGGCAGAATTGCCGGAAGTGCTGGTCACCAGTTCGTGCTCGAAGAATTTCGGGCTGTACAGCGACCGCGTTGGCGCGTTGATCGTGTGTGCGGCGAATGCCGAGAAGCTGACGGATGTGCGCAGCCAACTGGCAAACATCGCGCGCAACCTGTGGTCGACGCCGCCGGACCATGGCGCGGCTGTGGTCGCGACCATCCTCGGCGATGCCGAGCTCAAGGCGTTGTGGAGTGGTGAAGTCGAAGCCATGCGTTCGCGGATCGCGCAGTTGCGCTCCGGGCTGGTGGAGGCGTTGGCGCCACACGGGCTGGCCGAGCAGTTCGCACACATTGGTGCGCAACGCGGAATGTTTTCCTATACCGGCCTGAGTGCCGAACAGGTCAAGCAACTGCGTGAAAAGCACAGCGTGTACATGGTGAGTTCGGGCCGGGCCAACGTGGCAGGGGCTGATGCCACGCGGCTGGCGTTGCTGGCCGAGGCCATTGCTGACGTCTGCAACTGACGAAACTCAATCTAAATGTGGGAGCTGGCTTGCCTGCGATAGCGGTGTTTCAGTCGACATCTCTGTTGGATGTGACACCGTTATCGCAGGCAAGCCAGCTCCCACATTTTTGTCCGTGTGAATCCTTCAGCCTGTGACCATCTCGGCTTTGAGCTGCGCCTCTTTCGCCTGGGCATCCGCCAATCGATACAACTCGATACTGCCATCCCAGTGTTCGATCAACGCCGTGCACGACTCCACCCAGTCCCCGCAATTGAGGTAATCCACCTCGCCCACCTTGCGAATCTCTGCATGGTGGATATGCCCGCACACCACGCCATGCAGTTCACGCTTGGTCACTTCGTGGGCGATGGCTTCTTCGAAGTCGCTGATGAAACTCACCGCCGTCTTGACCTTGTGCTTGAGGTAAGCCGACAGCGACCAGTAACCGTAGCCATAGCGTGCGCGCCAGTGATTGAGCCAGCGATTGAGCGTGAGGGTGAACTCGTAGGCCGAGTCGCCGAGGAACGCGAGCCAACGGTGGTAGCGCGTGATGACATCGAACTGATCACCGTGGATCACCAACAGATGCCGACCATCGGCAGTCACGTGCACCGCTTCGTCCACCAACTGGATATTGCCCAGGATCAGCTTGGAATAGCGGCGCAGGAATTCGTCATGGTTGCCGGTGACGTAGATCACTTCGGTACCGCGCTTGGCCATGGTCAGCAGGCGGCGGATCACGTTGGTGTGGGCCTGGGGCCAATACATGCCGCCGCGCATTTTCCAGCCATCGATGATGTCGCCCACCAAGTACACCTTATCGGCATGGTAGCCCTTGAGGAAATGCGACAAATGTTCGGCCTGGCAATCCCGGGTGCCCAGGTGCACGTCGGAAATCCACAGGGTACGAACCCGTTGTTTGCGGCTGGGCTTGGCGAACTCGGCACTGGTCATGGGCATCCCTCGACGGTGTTTTCGCGAGCTTGCGCCACGGCGATTAATAGCCCATGACAACTGTGCGTCAGTCTGATGACAGCGCCCGGCGCCCGCGAAGCGTTGTAGACTGCGCAGATGCTGCCCAGGAGACCGTGATGGGACCGACGCTCACACTACGCCACTACATCGAAGCTCCCCTCGCCCACAGCCATGACCATGCGCAGTTGGTGTTCGGCTTGTCCGGCCACCTGGACCTGGAAGTGGACGGCCGGGGCAGCCAGGTGCACGAAAGCAGCGTGATGGTGCTGCCCTTCTCCGCTCACCATGCCTGCGGCAGCCGCGATGGCAGCCGTTGCCTAGTGCTGGATGTGCCCACCGAACACTGGGTGTTGCAATCGCTGGGTGACCACGCCGATGCCAGCCGCCGCCTGCTCGACGAACCCGCACGCCTGACCCTCGACACTCGACAAAGCCAACTGGTGCAATGGCTGGCCCACAGCCCGGTGGATGACCCGCTGATTGTCCAGCAAGGCGCGGTGCTGTTGCTCGCCAGCCTTAATCACCCGCTGGCCCAACCGGTGCAGGGTCGGCGCTTGCCCTATGCCGCGTTCAACGCCCACATCGAACGGCATGTCGCGCACCCGCTGCAAGTGGCTGACCTGGCGCGCATCGCCGACCTGTCGGTCGCACGCCTGCACGCGCGGTTTATCGTCGAATGCGGGCAGACGCCGATGGACTATATCCGCAGCCGTCGCCTGCAGATGGCCTTGAAGCTGCTGCGCGAGACGGCGTTGCCCATCGGCGAAGTCGCCGACCGCGTCGGGTACAGCTCACAGAGTGCGTTCGCAGCGGCGATGCTGCGGGAGTTCGGTGCATCACCGGGGGCGTTGCGCCGCTCACTGTAGGAAGAGTCTCGCGACAATCGGCGCGAGCCGAACGACAGACACGCCCGTTTGCAACCCTCTACACTGCGCTTCGATAAACCCGTTGGTTCAAGGATCGCAATGACTCCCCGCTCAGCCCTCGGCGCCCTGCATATCGGCGCATTGATGTTTGGCCTCACTGGCGTGTTCGGTAAGCTGGCAGCCGCCTCGCCCGCCATCATCGTGTTTGGCCGCGCCGCTTTCGCCGTGCTGGCCCTCGCGGTGTTCGCGCGCTTTGCCAGCAACACCACCTGGAAAACCCTCGAACTGCGCGACTGGCGCCGGCTGCTCATCAGCGGCGTGCTGCTCGCTGCGCACTGGGTGACCTTCTTCATTGCGGTCAAAGTGGCCGGCGTGGCCGTGGCGACCCTGGGGTTTACGGCCTTTCCGGCGTTTACGGTGATCCTTGAAGGGCTGATCTTCCGCGAGCGTATCCGCGCCAATGAAGTGGTGCTGGTGACACTTGTCAGTGTCGGCCTGGTGCTGGTGACGCCCGATTTCAACCTGGCGAGCGAAGCCACCGGCGGCTTGCTGTGGGGCATCGCGTCGGGGCTGCTGTTTTCGCTGTTGTCCCTGAACAACCGTGCCAGCTCCGGGCGCATCCCGGCCGTGCAGGCGGCGCTGTGCCAGAACGTCGTGGTTGCGGCATGCCTGCTGCCGGTGGCGGCGCCTGGTTTGGCCGATGTGCGTGCCATTGACTGGCTGTGGATTGGCCTGCTCGGCGTGTTCTGCACGGGCCTGGCCCACAGCCTGTTCGTGGCCAGCCTGGCGGTGATCAAGGCGCGCACCGCGTCGGTGGTGTTTGCCATGGAACCGGTCTACGGCATCACCGTGGCCTGGCTGCTGTTTGCCGAAACCCCGACCCTGCGCATGTTGCTGGGCGGCGCCTTGATCATCGTCGCCATCGTGCTGTCCGGCCTGATGGGCAGCGCCAGCCAGGCCAAACAGCCCGCAGCAGCGGCCTGATCTATACTTCGCGCATCCGCAACAGTCTGTCGTCGTTCAACGGATAAGGCCCCTCGACGACAGCCCTGCCTTTTGAAGTGGCTGCAAGCGAGTGGTCACTCCCATAACGCTATGCAGGGGTTTCATCATGGAAATGCTCATTAGCTTGCTGGTTCAAATCATCAGCGGTGCCGTCGGCGGAAACGTCGCCGGCATGACCAAGCAGAGCCTGGGGACCGGGCTCAATACGCTGCTCGGCGGTATTGGCGGCCTGGTCCTGGGCCAGGTTGTCGCGCAGTTCACCGGAACATCTGGCGGTGAAGCACTGGATGTGGCGGCAGTCGGCAGCAATATCGTGGGCGGCGGCGTAGGTGGCCTGGTACTCACCTGGGTCGTCGGGTTTATCAAACAAAAGATGGCGGCCAAATAGCCTTACCGGTCACCGCTGCTCTATGGCGGTGACCGTCATTGCGTCCGATCGTTGTGGCCCAGGTCGCGCGCTGGGTCGATCTGGTCGCGCACGCGCTGCTTGAGCACCTTGGCTTCCGGAAAGCCGCCATCGGCCTTGCGCTCCCAGATCTGCACGCCATCGCAGGTGATGCGAAACGCCCCGCCGGTGGCCGGCTCCAGTGCCACGCGCCCCAGGTCGTCGCAGAACGTACTCAACAGCTCCTGGGCCAACCACGCGGCACGCAGCAACCACTGGCACTGGGTGCAATAGGTAATGACGATCTCGGGTTTGTTCGTGGACATAATTTGAGAGGTTCCTGGCGTAACGGGCTCGGAGGATCGAGTGGCTATAATACCGGCCTTTACCGCCCAGCCTCGAGATTGATGATGCGCCGCCTGCTGTCCTGCCTGCTCCTGTGCCTTGTCCCCCTGCTTGCCGACGCCGTCGAGCCTCCACGGCCCAAAGTCGGCCTGGTGCTTTCCGGCGGCGCCGCCCGTGGCCTGGCCCATATCGGCGTGCTCAAGGCCCTGGAAGAACAAGGCATTCACATCGACGCCATCGCCGGCACCAGCATGGGCGCGGTGATCGGCGGGCTGTATGCCTCGGGCTACAAGATCGATGAACTGGAAAAGCTGGCACTGAGTATCGACTGGCAACAGGCCCTGTCCGATGCACCGCCCCGGGAGGACGTGCCGTTTCGACGCAAGCAGGATGACCGGGACTTCCTGGTGAAACAGAAACTCAGCTTCCGCGATGACGGCAGCCTGGGCCTGCCACTGGGCGTGATCCAGGGCCAGAACCTCGCGCTGCTGCTGGAAAGCATGTTCGCCCACAACAGCAACACGCGTAATTTCGACAAGTTGCCGATCCCGTTCCGCGCCGTGGCCACCGACATCACCACCGGCGAGAAAGTGGTATTCAGCAAGGGGCACCTGCCCCAGGTGATCCGCGCCAGCATGTCGATTCCTGCGGTCTTCGCGCCGGTAGAAATCGACGGCCGGCTGCTGGTGGACGGTGGCATGACCGACAACATCCCGCTGGATGTGGCGCGGGAGATGGGCGTGGACATTGCCATTGTGGTCGACATCGGCACCCCGCTGCGCTCGCGCAAGCAACTGGCCACGGTGGTCGATGTGCTCAACCAGTCCATCACCCTGATGACCCGGCGCAATTCCGAAGAACAACTCAAGGCCCTGCACCCCAAGGACGTGCTGATCCAGCCGCCCCTGGCCGCCTATGGCGTGACCGATTTCGGCCGCGCCAAAGACATGATCGACGCCGGCTACCGTGCCACCCGTGCACTGGACGTGCGCCTGGCCCATTTGCGCCCTACTGAGCCTGTGGACCCACAATTGGTGGCTGCCCGCACGCCAGGGGAACGGACCCCGGTGATCACCGCAATCAAGGTGGAGAACGATTCGAAAGTCAGCGAAGACGTGATCCGCTACTACATTCGCCAACCCCTGGGTGAGCCGCTGAACCTAAGTCGCCTGCAGACCGACATGGGCACGCTGTACGGCCTGGATTACTTCGAGCAGGTGCAATACCGCGTGGTGAAGAAGGGCCAGGACAACACCCTGGTGATCAGCGCGCGCGGCAAACGCGCCGGCACCGACTACCTGCGCCTGGGCCTGAACCTGTCGGATGACATGCGCGGCGACAGCGCCTTCAACCTCGGCGCCAGCTACCGCATCAACGGCATCAACCGCCTTGGTGCGGAATGGCTGACGCGGGTGCAGATCGGCGATCGCCAAGAGCTGTACAGCGAGTTCTACCAGCCGATGGACACCGGCTCACGCTACTTCGTCGCGCCCTATATCAGTGCCCAGGCGCAGAACGTTGAACTGATTCTGGACAACGACCCGATCTCCGAATACCGCCTGGAACGCTACGGTTTCGGGCTAAATGTGGGGCGCCAGATCGGCAACAGCGGCGAGATCCGCTTCGGCGTCGGCGAGGCCTGGGGCAAGGCCGACGTGCGCATCGGCGACCGCGACTCGCCGAGCGTGAGCTTCAGCGAAGGCTTCTACGAACTGAAGTACTCCTTCGACTCCCTGGACAACGTGTATTTCCCCCATGCCGGTGAGGATATCGGCCTGGCCTACCGGGAATTCGAACCGGGGCTGGGTTCGGACCAACGCTACCGCCAGTGGGAGTTCAAGCTGGACAAGGCCATGAGCAACGGCCCGGACACCCTGGTACTGGGCGGGCGCTACGGGCGCACAGTGGATAAGTCTGACGTGGTGATTTCCAGCTTCCTGCTCGGCGGGGCGCGGCAGTTGTCGGGCTTTCGCGAGGACGCGATCTCGGGCCAGAACATCAGCCTGATGCGGGCGGTGTACTACCGTCGCCTCACGCCGCGCTCCTATCTGCCGCTGGACTTCCCGCTGTACCTGGGGGCCTCGCTGGAGCGGGGTCGGGCGTGGAACAACGACAATGAGTTCGACAGCGGGTATATCAATGCCGCGAGTATTTTCCTGGGGTTCGATACGCCGCTGGGGCCGCTGAACTTCAGCTATGGCTTCAATGATGACAACCAGCAGGCGGTGTACCTCAACCTGGGCCAGACGTTCTAGAACGCCGAGTACAAGACCCAATGTGGGAGCAACTGTCTTGATGGTTTTCAAAAAACATCATCAAGACAGCCATAAAAACTCCCACAGTTGACCGAGTACACCTGCTGATCTGTCCTCACTGTAGGAGCCGGCTTGCCGGCGATAGCGATCCATCAGTGAACAGCGTTGCAGCTGACCCACCGCCATCGCTGGCAAGCCAGCTCCTACAGGTTGATCTTTGGCGTGCTTGGGGTCAGGACTTTTCCAGGTTCGCCAGGATGTGCCCATGTACACGCATGCACACGCTCAAATCGGCTTCGTCTACGCCCACAAACAGCTCATGGCGCAGGGCCGTGGCGATGGTTTCGATCTGTTCGATCAACGGACGGGCTGTGTCACACAGCAAGATGCGCTTGGCACGGCGGTCTTCCACCACGGCCTGGCGTTGCACCAGGCCTTGGCCTTCCAGGCTGTCGAGCAGCCGCGCCAGCGTCGGCCCTTCTACACCGACACTCTGTGCCAGTTCGCGCTGGGTGGGCGCCTCTTCGAAACGGGCCAGGTGCAACAGCACCAGCCAACGCGCCTGGGACAAGCCCAGCCCCGCCAAACGGCGGTCCAGTTCGGCGCGCCAACCTCGGGACATTTGCGCCAACTGCATGCCAAAGCGGTGTTGATCGGTTAACGGCATAAAAAACTCATGGTTTAGACTGAAAATAAAGTGTGGCTAATTATTAGTCAGCTAAGCATGAGCCATGCCAGTAGGCAAGAGTTGCTATGTACTGATTCGTTACATTGTCGTAATTGGCGCACTAAATTTCGAATTCAGACTGCAAAGCCGCCCTTACACAGTACAAAACGCCCTCAGGAACACGACCGGTGAACAGTGGTGCAATCTCGGCAACCGGTGGCAATTCGCCTTCTCCGTCAAGGAAGGCGTCCTGGATTTCACCGAGCAAATCCTCCGGCAAATCAAGGGCCTGTTCCAGGGAGAGCTGCTGCTTGCCGATGGATTCGGCCAACAGGGTGTAGACGTTTTTTTCCGAGCATTGCAGCTGGCCGGCGATCTGGATCGGGGTCATGCCAGCGCGCGCCAGGCTGATCAGTTCGTGGCGGATATCGGCGACTTCCTTCGGCGCTTCGGCCTGGCCGCCGAGCACCTCGAGAAACGCCTGGCCGTAGCGCTCCAGTTTGCGTGCACCCACGCCGCTGACCCGGGCCATCTCGGCCATGGTGGTGGGCTGCTCACGCAGCATTTCGAGCAAGGTGGAGTCCGGGAAAATAACGTAAGGCGGCACGCTGTGTTCCTGCGCCAGTTTGCGCCGCAGGGTGCGCAAGGCTTCCCACTGTTCGCGCTCTTCGCCTCGTACCAACTGGCTGGCCTGGCTGGTGCTGCTCTTGACGGTGGTTTGCGGCTTGAGGTCGCGGCGCAGTTCAAGACTCACTTCGCCCTTGAGCAACGGCCGGCAACTGTCGTTCAAGCGCAGCCCGCCATAACCTTCGATGTCAATGTCGACCAGATTGCGTGCAACCATCTGCCGGAACAACGAACGCCACTCGCCTTCCGCACGGGCTTTGCCAATGCCATAGACCGAGAGTTTTTCGTGGCCAAAACTGCGAATTTTTTCGTTGTCCTTGCCCAGCAACACATCCACCAGATGGCCCACCCCATAGCGCTGGCCGGTGCGGTGAATGGTCGACAACGCCTGGCGCGCCGGTTCGGTGGCGTCCCAGGTCTGCACGCCATCGGTACAGTTGTCGCAATGCCCGCAAGGCTCGGGCATGTCTTCGTCGAAATACGCCAGCAAGGTCTGGCGGCGGCAACGAGTCTCTTCACACAACGACAGCATGGCATCGAGCTTGTGCTGCTCCAGGCGCTTGTGGCGCTCGTCGCCTTCGGAGTTCTGCAGCATCTGCTTGAGCATCACCACGTCCTGCAGGCCGTAGACCATCCAGGCATCCGCCGGCAGGCCGTCACGGCCGGCACGACCGGTTTCCTGGTAGTAGGCCTCAAGGGACTTGGGCAGGTCCATGTGGGCCACAAAACGCACGTTGGACTTGTCGATCCCCATGCCGAACGCAATGGTGGCAACCATGATCAGGCCTTCCTCGTTGAGGAAACGCTTCTGATGGTAGGCCCGCAGGTCATTCGGCAAACCTGCGTGATACGGCAACGCCGGGTAGCCCTGTTCGCAGAGGAAGGCTGCTACTTCATCGACCTTTTTACGCGACAGGCAATAGACGATGCCCGCATCGCTGCGCCGTTCGGACAGGAACGCCAGCAACTGCTTGCGTGGCTGCTCCTTGGGCACGATGCGGTAGAAAATGTTCGGCCGGTCGAAGCTCGACAGAAAGCGCTCGGCATTCTGCAAATGCAGGCGCTCGACGATTTCCTCGCGGGTGCGCTTGTCGGCGGTGGCGGTCAGGGCAATACGCGGCACATCGGGAAACAGCTCCGCTAATTGCCCGAGTTGCAGGTACTCGCGACGGAAGTCATGGCCCCATTGCGAAACACAGTGGGCTTCATCAATGGCGAACAGCGCGATTTCCAGGCTCTGCAGGAACGCCAGCATGCGTGGCTGCACCAGACGCTCGGGGGCCAGGTACAGCATCTTCACTTCGCCACGCTTGATCCGTGCGGCCAGGTCGCGCTGTTGCTCCGGGCTGAGGGTGGAGTTCAAGGAGGCTGCCGCAACACCAAGCTCTTCAAGGGTGGCCACCTGGTCGTCCATCAACGCGATCAGTGGCGACACCACCACGGCCAGGCCGTTGCGCAACAGGGCCGGCACCTGGAAGCACAAGGACTTGCCGCCACCGGTAGGCATCAGTACCAGGGCATCGCCGCCACTGGCCACGCGCTCAATGATCGCACCCTGGCGGCCACGAAAACTGTCGTAGCCGAAGATGTCCTTGAGGACGCGTTGAGCCTGCTCGAGCATGTAAAACTCCAAAATGGTGCCGAAATCCCACTGTACAGGCTGGCCGAGAAAACGCGCTTTCACGGGAAATAATCCGTAAGCGAAGTTTTCCCGGTTTGGCGCGTGGCCTGCCGGGGCATCACAAAACGCGGCAGTATACCCGAGCGACACCCGGCAAAGGGCGCCGCTGACGAATAGCGACCCCTCTCTAAAACCTGGCAAATATGCAGTGCGGCTGGCCTGGACGCTCAAGAAAGCCTAGAATTCAGCATCGTTTATTCCCAAGGTAGTCCTTCAATGTCCTTCGCTGAGCAACTAACCCGCCTGCAAGCCTTCCTCGACGCCGATGAGCTGCATGACGAGGCGCTGGACTACGTGGCCGCCCACGGCTACCTGACCGCCCTGTCGATCTGCTCCGAAATCGTGCCCGACCGTGAATGGATCGACGCGCTGTTCGCCGAAGAACCACACTACACCGACGCCGCCCAGCGTGAAGAAATCGAATCCACCCTGCTCGCCCTCAAGGCCCACATCGGTCGCCAGCTGGCTTCCGACGAGGAATTCGAGCTGCCATGCGAGCTGGACCTGGGTGATGAGCCGGATGATTCCGACCTGCGCGGCTGGTGCATCGGCTTCATGGAAGGTGTGTTCCTGCGCGAGGCCGCCTGGTTCGAAACCGCCGAGGAAGAAGTCAGCGAAATGCTGCTGCCGATCATGGTCGGCTCGGGCTTGTTCGACGACCAGCCGGAGTTCTCCGACATCGCCGCCGACGCCAACCTGATGGACGACATGATCGTTCAGATCCCGGAAGCGCTGACCGCCCTGTACCTGCTGTGCAACGCTCCTGACGAAAAGCCGGCGATCCTCAAGCCTCGTCACCACTGAGTCAATTGCCCGTGACACCCATGGGCAACCGTCCTCTGCTCCTGCGTTACGCCCTGCTGGCCATTGGCTGGCTGAGCGTGGCGCTGGGGGTGATCGGCATTTTCCTGCCGGTATTGCCGACCACGCCCTTCCTGCTGCTTGCTGCCGCCTGCTTCGCCCGAAGCTCTCCGCGCTTCTACCACTGGCTGGTGGAACACCCGCGCCTGGGGCCGTGGATTCGTGATTACCTGGACGGCAACGGCATCCCCCTCAAAGGCAAGGTCTACGCTATCGGCTTGATGTGGCTGAGCATCGGCCTATCCTGCTATCTGGTGCCACTCCCCTGGGCCCGCGGCTTCATGCTGACCAGTGCGGTGCTGGTGACCATCTACATCCTGCGCCAGAAAACCCTGCCACCCCGCCAACGGTAGACACCGGCTTTCGCAGGAACTGGCTTGTGTGGGAGCTGGCTTGCCTGCGATAGCATCACCGCGGTGTAACTGCGACACCGTGCCGATGCTATCGCGGGCAAGCCCGGCTCCCACACAAGCCCTGCACACGACCTTGGTCGACACTGACTAACCCCAAGCATCATGCGAGACTGTGCAACCGGGCCTGGAATGCCTGGGTGTTTTTATGCTCGGAGTTACCATGACGCTGTCCAGCGGGCTGATCGCCGCCGTTGCCCTGGCCTATATGGCCATTATGTTTGCCATCGCCTTCTACGGTGACCGCCGCCGTGCGCCGCTGCCACCGCGTATGCGTGCCTGGGTGTACAGCCTGTCGCTGGCGGTCTACTGCACCAGCTGGACTTTCTTCGGCGCCGTAGGCCAGGCCGCCGAACAGCTGTGGGCATTTTTACCGATCTACCTCGGACCCGTGCTGTTACTGGTGTTGGCACCCTGGGTGCTGCAGAAGATGATTCTGATCAGCAAGCAGGAAAACATCACCTCCATCGCCGACTTTATCGCCGCGCGCTACGGCAAGTCCCAGTCCCTGGCCGTGGTGGTGGCGCTGATCTGCCTGGTCGGCGTGCTTCCGTATATTGCCCTGCAGCTCAAAGGCATCGTGCTGGGCGTGAACCTGTTGATCGGCTCCGGCCCCGACACCACCGGCACCCGCGCCCAGGACACCGCGCTGATCGTGTCGCTGGTGCTGGCGCTGTTCACCATTGTGTTCGGTACGCGCAACCTTGACGCCACGGAACACCACCGCGGCATGGTGCTGGCCATCGCGTTTGAATCCCTGGTCAAGCTGTTCGCGTTTCTCGCCGTCGGCGCGTTTGTGACCTACGGCCTCTATGACGGTTTCGGCGACCTGTTCAGCCAGGCCATGCTCGCACCTCGGCTGGAGGAATACTGGAAAGAGACCATCAACTGGCCCTCGATGGTGGTACAGACCGGCGTGGCGATGATGGCGATCATCTGCCTGCCCCGGCAGTTCCATGTGACGGTGGTCGAGAACATCGACCCACAGGACCTGCGCCTGGCCAAGTGGGTGTTCCCGGCGTACCTGATCCTCGCCGCACTCTTTGTGATCCCCATCGCCCTCGGCGGCAAGATGATGCTGCCGGGCTCGGTACTGCCGGACTCCTACGTGATCAGCCTGCCCATGGCCGAAGCGCACCCGGCACTCGCGGTGCTGGCGTTTATCGGCGGCGCCTCGGCGGCCACCGGCATGGTGATCGTGGCAAGCATCGCCTTGTCCACCATGGTGTCCAACGACATGCTGCTGCCGTGGCTGCTGCGCCGCTCCAGCGCCGAGCGGCCGTTCGAGGTGTTCCGCCACTGGATGCTGTCGGTACGCCGGGTCAGCATCGTGATCATCCTGCTGCTGGCCTATGTGAGTTACCGCCTGCTCGGTTCCACGGCAAGCCTGGCAACCATCGGCCAGATCGCCTTTGCCGCCGTGACCCAACTGGCGCCGGCGATGCTCGGCGCGCTGTACTGGAAGCAGGCCAACCGACGCGGCGTGTTTGCCGGGCTGGCTGCGGGAACATTCCTGTGGTTCTACACATTGGTCCTACCGGTGACGGCGAAAAGCCTGGGATGGTCTCTGAGCCTTTTCCCAGGGCTGACGTGGATGCATTCGCACCCGCTGGGCTTGTCCGTCACCTCGCTGACGCTGGGCACGGTGTTCTCCCTGGCGGGCAACTTCACGCTGTTCGTATGGGTGTCGATGCTGTCGCGCACACGGGTGTCCGAACACTGGCAGGCCGGGCGCTTCATTGGCCAGGAAATCAGCCAGCGCGCCAGTGCCCGTTCGATGTTGTCGGTGCAAATCAGCGACCTGCTCAGTCTGGCTGCCCGCTTCGTTGGCGAGGAGCGCGCCCAACAGAGCTTTATCCGTTTCGCCTATCGCCAGGGCAAAGGTTTTAACCCCAACCAGAATGCCGATAACGATTGGATCGCCCACACCGAACGCTTGCTGGCGGGTGTGCTCGGTGCGTCCTCGACCCGGGCCGTGGTGAAAGCCGCCATTGAAGGGCGGGAAATGCAGCTGGAGGACGTAGTCCGCATTGCCGACGAAGCGTCGGAAGTACTCCAGTTCAACCGCGCATTGCTGCAAGGCGCCATCGAGAACATCACCCAAGGCATCAGCGTGGTCGACCAGTCTCTCAAGCTGGTGGCGTGGAACCGCCGTTACCTGGAGCTGTTCAACTACCCCGAAGGCCTGATCAGCGTCGGCCGGCCGATTGCCGACATCATTCGCTACAACGCCGAACGTGGCCTGTGCGGGCCGGGCGAAGCCGAAGTGCATGTGGCGCGGCGCCTGCACTGGATGCGCCAGGGCCGTGCGCATACTTCCGAGCGTCTGTTTCCCAATGGCCGGGTGATCGAGCTGATTGGCAACCCGATGCCGGGCGGCGGTTTTGTCATGAGCTTCACCGACATCACCGCGTTCCGCGAAGCTGAGCAGGCACTCACCGAGGCCAACGAAGGCCTTGAGCAACGGGTGACCGAGCGCACGCACGAGCTATCGCAGCTCAATGTGGCACTCACTGACGCCAAGGGCGTGGCCGAGTCCGCCAGCCAATCCAAGACCCGTTTTCTGGCGGCCGTCAGCCATGACTTGATGCAACCGCTGAACGCGGCCCGGTTGTTCTCCGCCGCCCTCTCCCACCAGAACGACGGGATGTCCAGCGAGGCCCGGCAACTGGTGCAGCACCTGGACAGCTCGCTGCGCTCGGCCGAGGACCTGATCAGCGACCTGCTGGACATCTCACGCCTGGAGAACGGCAAGATCAATCCGCAACGCCAGCCCTTTGTGCTCAACGAGCTGTTCGACACCCTGGGCGCAGAGTTCAAGGCGCTGGCCCAGGAGCAAGGCCTGCGCTTCCGCCTGCGTGGCAGCCGCTTGCGGGTGGACAGTGACATCAAGTTGTTGCGTCGGATTCTGCAGAATTTTCTCACCAACGCCTTCCGCTATGCCGACGGCCCAGTGTTACTCGGCGTACGTCGGCGCAAGGGCGAGCTGTGCCTGGAGGTGTGGGACCGCGGCCCAGGCATCCCGCTGGATAAACAGAAGGTGATCTTCGAAGAATTCAAGCGCCTGGACAGCCACCAGACCCGTGCCGAGAAAGGCCTGGGGCTGGGTTTGGCGATTGCCGACGGCCTGTGTCGGGTGCTCGGCCATCGCTTGAGCGTACGTTCCTGGCCGGGCAAAGGCAGCGTGTTCAGCGTGCGCGTGCCGCTGGCGCGCAACCAGGCGAATCTGCAGGTCAAGGCAGCACAGGAAAACGGCCTGCCCTTGAGCGGCGCACAGGTGCTGTGCGTGGATAACGAAGAAAGTATCCTCATCGGCATGCGCAGCCTGCTCACCCGCTGGGGCTGCGAGGTCTGGACTGCCACCGACCAGGCGCAATGCGCGGCGCTGCTGGCCGAGGGTATGCGCCCACAATTGGCGCTGGTGGATTACCACCTGGACCACGGTGAGACCGGTACTGAATTGATGGGTTGGCTGCGTGCGCAACTGGCGGAGCCGATTCCGGGCGTGGTGATCAGTGCCGACGGCCGCCCGGAAATGGTCGCTGAAGTGCACGCCGCAGGTTTGGATTACCTCGCCAAGCCCGTCAAACCCGCGGCGTTGCGTGCGTTGTTGAGTCGGCATTTACCCCTATAGGCCGGTCCGAATCGGTCAAATGTGGGAGCTGGCTTGCCTGCGATAGCGGTCGTGACAGATCCACCGCTATCGCAGGCAAGCCAGCTCCCACATCGACCGCATTGTTTATTCGGGGAGATGGGCGACGCCGTCGGCGTCGGTCATGGCACGTTCCAGCAGATCGGCGGGAAGGCTTTTGCTGGCACGGGCGCCCAGCAAGCGCAATTGCTCGGTGCGACTGACCAGGTTTCCGCGCCCATCTGTCAGCTTGTTTCGCGCAGCGCTGTAGGCCTTGTCCAACTGCTGCAGGCGGTTGCCCACTTCATCCAGATCCTGGATAAACAGCACGAACTTGTCATACAGCCAGCCGGCACGCTCGGCAATTTCGCGGGCATTCTGGCTTTGGCGCTCCTGCTTCCACAGGCTGTCGATTACCCGTAGCGTGGCGAGCAAGGTGGTGGGGCTGACGATCACGATGTGGCGGTCGAACGCTTCCTGGAACAGATTGGGCTCGGCTTGCAACGCAGCGGAGAACGCAGCCTCGATAGGCACGAACAGCAACACGAAATCCAGGCTGTGCAGGCCTTCCAGGCGTTTGTAATCCTTGCCGGCCAGGCCTTTGACGTGATTGCGCAGGGACAGGACGTGCTGCTTGAGCGCTGCCTGGCCAATCACCTCATCGTCTGCCCCTACATACTGTTGATAGGCCGTGAGGCTGACCTTGGAGTCGACCACCACCTGCTTGTCGCCCGGCAGCATGATCAGCACATCCGGCTGGAAACGCTCGCCATCCGGGCCCTTGAGGCTGACCTGGGTCTGGTACTCGCGGCCCTTCTCCAGGCCGGCGTGCTCCAGCACGCGCTCAAGGATCAGCTCGCCCCAGTTGCCCTGGGTTTTCTGGCCCTTGAGGGCACGGGTCAGGTTGGTGGCTTCGTCCGACAGGCGCAGGTTCAGTTGTTGCAGGCGTTCAAGTTCCTTGGCCAGGGAAAAGCGCTCGCGGGCTTCGTTCTGATAGCTCTCTTCGACGCGCTTTTCAAAGGATTGAATGCGCTCCTTCAGAGGGTCCAACAACTGCCCGAGGCGTTCCTGGCTGGTTTCGGCGAAACGCTGCTCGCGCTCATCGAAGATCTTGCCGGCCAGTTCAGCGAACTGCGCGCGCAGCTCGTCCCGTGAACCTTGCAGGTCGGCGAGGCGTTGTTGATGGCTTTCCTGCTGCTCGCGCAGTTCGGCGCTCAGGGCCGCGGCCAGCGCGTCGAGGCGGCGCAGTTCGATGTCCTTGGCGCTGCGGTCGAGGTTCCAGGCATGGGCGGCGTCGCGGGCGTTATCGCGGTCGATCTGCAACAGCTCGACCTCGCGGCGCACAGCGGCCAGGTCAGCCTGCTTGGCGGCATTGGCCTGGCTCAGGTCGCTGATCTCGTCACGGCTGGCATCCAACTGGGCCGCCAGCCCTTCCTGGGCCATTTGCGCCATGGCCAGACGCTCTTCGAGCAACTCCCAACCGCTCATGCGTGCGCTCAGGCGTTGCTGGAGCTGCCAGCACAGGGCCAACAACGGCACCGCTGCGCCAGCAAGACCCAAGGCAATACTGGTCCAGTCAAAAGCCATAGCCATTTCTGCCATTACCGAAAAAGTGCAAGGTTAACCAAGCGCGGGGCGGGAGGACAGCTCAGTCTTCGACTTGGCCCAGCTCGCGTTGGGCGCGGCGATCACCGGCGCGGGCGGCCAGGCGCAGCAGGTCGTGGCCGATGCGGCGGTCGCGGGCGTTGCCGCATTCACGGCACATCAATTGGCCCAGGCGGCTTTGGGCTGCCACCACGCCTTCACGGGCCGGCTGCTTGAGCAAGCGCCCGGCGAAGTGTTTGACGTTGGGGTTATGGCCCAGGCGCGGGCTGTCGAGCAACCACAAGGCAACTTTCAAGGAGAATCGCTTGGGGGCGGTAACAGTTTGAGGAGTGTCGGTAACAGAAGGTGATACTGAGCGAAACTTCATAAAGCACTGTGGGACAGAACGGAAGGCGCGCCACTCTACTCTTTTTTTCGTACAGGTAAAGCTGAAAAAACCCTGCACGCCCGTTCTAGAGCAAGCGCTCGGGACAATCCACAGAAGCTGTGGATAACTCAGTGGACAACCCCCCTTTAACTCTCGCAAAGGCCCATGGAATGGGGGCCGCAGTCAAACTGACGATTTTTTCACCAATAAAAAAAAGCGAGATTTTTCATTGACTTAAATTTCCATTGCAGGCAATTGGCGGCACTTCATCGCACTTGACAGCTTGGTTACACACGCCGCAACTAATGTGCACAAGTACCCACCTGATGGTTATATCGTCGGCGTTTTTTGATCCGACACGGTGGAAAAATGTTACCGGCGGACCAAACCGAGGTGCTTTTCAAATTCGCGCCGGCTCGCCACACTGCTTCACCCACCACACAACCCTGTGCGACTCAATGAAAGGAATTCTGCTATTCGCCCTGCTGCTGCTGGCGGTCTGTGTGATCTCGCTGGGCATCAATGCCGTGCTGCCTTCCCCGGACGGCGCATTGTTCGCCATCGCCATCCTGCTGTCGGCGGCCTTTACTGCCGTGAGCCTGTGCATCGAGCTGGGTGAAGGCAGGATCAACGACATGCGCGATGTGATGAAGGTGGTCGAAACCGGCCAATCCCTGCGCCTGACCCTGGCCGCCTACGGGCTGGGTTGCTCGTTGGCCGCGGCGATCACGGTACTGGTCTATCGCGGGTTGCTGGGCGCCTGATTGAATTATTTTGACTACCACACTTCCTTTCCTTGTTTCAATCCGTTACCATCCGCCGCGTTAGTACCAAGCTGAAAGTCAATTCTGGTCGAACAAGTCCCCTGAACAACACGGGATCGACCACCTCGATGGTTTCCAGGTATGCCTTGCGACGACACAGCCTTTGAACAAGCAAAGGGTGTCGCGAAGTCTCAATACTCTGACCGAACCAACCTGCAAATTGATCAGGATCTTCACCCCGGGCCCAGAACCTTTGCCCCTGTTGTGTTGCCTGCCCTCCTAAGTACCTACCTGCCAGCCCAAGCGCGCCTAACTTATCAGCGCTTCAAACTGGCTGCTTTGTTCCAGTCGGGTTCTTCGTTTGATCAATGGTGATCAACGTTACTGGAACGTTTTAACGTTGCACGGTTCTTAATCCGTGTCATTTGTAGGAACACCCATAACATGAACGCTCAAATCCACACTCAGGATGCCATTCGCACCCTCACCAACGCTTTTGCACCAATGAACTGCCTGATCATGGCCGCTCGCAAAGGCTGCTTCAGCTTCACCCTGGTCAACGAACACGGCATCGCTCGTCACAGCGAACGCCTGTACCCCGATCAATACTCCAGCGCAGAACCGCTGCAGGCCGTGATCGAGCGTACCCGTCAGGCCCTGACTGCCTGACTGACCCGAGTCGCTGAAACCCAAAAACCCTGCCTGAAAAGCAGGGTTTTTTATTGCCCAGAATTCAAGGTTTGAGTTTCTTTACTAAGGCCAAATAGATATAAACGTTATAACTAAATGAAGAAGATGTTTTAAAAACAGTCCTTTACATCGCAAATATGACACTACACTTCAACTCAAGCGGCATGATCCGCTTGCGACGGGCCTGAGATCCGATCCACTGCTGCCAAGCCCCCTCTCTCAGGCCTCGTCGACCACTTTCACGGATTGAGGCTTGTATGGGTATCGCTGCCAGCGAATTGTGTCGTTATGTGATCAGGCCCACGCTGAAGTACCTGGGTCGGGATGATCAAGCGGCCGAATCCTTGCTGCTGGGCATTGCTGCCAGCCAATCGGAACTGGGCTCGGCCCTGCACGATCGGCGCGGCCATGGCCTGTACAGCATCACCGAACCTCGTCACCGCGCACTCTGGGACGACTACCTGGCCCTGGACCCCGAACGCGCCAGCCTGGTGCGGGGGCTGGCCAGCCAGCATGCCTTTCTCAGCGCGCCGCAACTTGAGCTCACCGTCAACCTGCGTTACGCCACCGCCATCGCCTGGCTGCTGGTCGAACAGCACACACGTGCATTGCCTGCGCCTGGAGATGTTCTGGCGATGGCGCGTATCTGGAAAGAAATTTTTCATCCACAAGGAAGGCTGCGCGATTTCACTCAAGCCTGGCAAACCTGTGTTTCACCCATGAATCAGGTCACTTGTTGATCAGGCGTTTTGCAAGATTCGGCTAAAAACGTTGATTTTGGTCGGATTGTCCTACAAAACCGCTCTATCTCCTGCATTACAGCCTATAGCGCGAACTTAAATTTATTGTTACTTTCCGCAGCGGTGATCACCACGGAGTTCTAATAATGAAAAAAGTAATGCTCAAGACCACACTTAGCCTCGCCGTTACCATGGCATCCTCCCAACTGTTCGCGAGCGGCTTTGCCCTCAACGAACAAGATGTCGCCGGTATGGGTACGGGTTTCGCAGGCCGCTCTTCTTCTGCCGATAACGCAAGCACTGTCTACGGTAACCCTGCCGGTATGGCTCGCCTGGAAGGCCAGCAAATCACTGGTGGTGTTGCAGCGATCGACGCCAGCACCGACATCAAAGACGCCAGTGGCCGTTCGGCCGGTACCAACAAAGGCGACATGGTGCCCTTCACTGCCGTTCCTTTTGCCTTCTACACCAACAAGCTCAACGACCAGTGGGCTGTCGGTTTCGGCTTCTACGCCCCGTTCGGCTTGAAGACCGACTACGAACGTGGCTTCCAGGGCCGAGCTTTTGGCAGCAAGAGCGAAGTTGCGGTCATGACCTTCCAGCCAACGGTCAGCTACGCATTCAATGACAAGGTTTCCATCGGTTTTGGCCCGACCATCAACCGCATCGCCGGCACCCTGGAATCGCAGCCAAACCTGGGTTTGCTGCCGCTTCCTGGCCTCGCTGGCACCGGTGACAACAAAGTCAAAGTCAAAGGCGACGACACCGCACTCGGCTTCAACGCCGGTATCCTGGTGCAAGCCACCGACACCACCCGCGTCGGCCTGACTTATCACTCGAAAGTGAAGTACAAGCTTGAAGGCCACACCGAAGTAACCCCGGCAGCCAACGTGCCTGCAGGTTACCTCAAGCCTGGCCGCTATGACGCGTCGCTGAAAGTTGACACCCCTGAATCCTGGGACGCCTCGGTCACTCAAGACATGAACGACGCCTGGAAACTCTACGCGGGTGCAACCTGGACTCGCTGGAGCCGCTTGAAAGACATTACCGTCAACAACGAAGGCGTTACCGCAGCCGGTGGTGGTGCACTCGCACCTAGCATCGTGAGCAAGATTCAGGAGCCACAAAACTGGCACGACACCTGGGCCTACGCTGTAGGTACCTCGTACCAGCTCACCAAGCAAGTGGTGCTGCGTACCGGTCTGACCTTCGACCAGTCGCCGACCAACAACACTGACCGCTCGCCACGTATCCCTACCGGCGACCGGACCATCTTCAGTGTCGGCCTGGGCTACGCAGTGATGGATAACATGACCGTCGACCTGGCTTACTCCTACCTCAAGGAAGAGCCGGTCAAGGTCAACAAGTCCAACGCACTGGGGCAGACTTACGCCTCCAAGTACGAAAACAGCGCCAACGGTTTCGGCCTGGGCGTGACGTACAAGTTCTGATCCCTGCCGCATAAAAAAGCCCCGCTTTCCTGCAAAGGAAGCGGGGCTTTTTAGTGGCCGCTGATCAGGGTTTTGAAGCCAACGCCTGCTCAACCGCCTTGATCAGCTCCGGGCTGTCCGGCTTGGTCAGGCTGGAGAAATTGGCAATCACCTTGCCCTGGCGATCCACCACGTACTTGTAGAAATTCCACTTCGGCGCACTGGTCTGCTGCGCCAGCACCTTGAACAGGTGCACCGCATCCGGCCCCTTGACCCTCTGCGGCTCCGTCATGGTGAAGGTCACGCCGTAGTTCACGTAACAGACCTTGGCCGTCTCTTCGCCGGTCTTGGCTTCCTGCTTGAAGTCATCGGACGGCACGCCAATCACTTCCAGCCCCTGGCTCTTGTAGCGTTGGTAGAGGGCTTCGAGGCCTTTGAACTGCGGCGCGAAACCACAGAAGCTGGCGGTATTGACGATCACCAGCGGCTTGCCGGCGAAGCGCTGGCACAGGTCGATGGATTCCTTGGCGCGTAACTTGGGCAGTTGGCCTTCCAGCAAAGGCGGGCAGTCGGCCGCCATCGCGACTCCGCCAAACGCAGCCATCAGGACGGGTACAGCGAGCCAACGCTTCAGCATGTGGGATGTCCTTGCAAGAGTTCAGGCAACGAACTTAACAGATCGACATACCCAGTTGCATCAACGCCAACCCACCGTGCTGCCAGCCCCACCAAGCGAGGAGCAGCAAGAGCACGGCCGCCACCGGCAGCAGGAACCGCAACGCTACACTCATGCCGCCTCCAGTTGGGTTTGCAAACGCGCCACCGGCCGCTCACGCACCGGCCAGTTCAACGCAGCAGCGAGCAGGCTCAGCAGGATCGCCACCTGCCAGATCAGATCGTAGTTGCCGGTTCGATCATAGACCACCCCACCCAACCAGCCGCCGAGGAACGAACCCAACTGGTGGAACAGGAACACGATCCCCCCGAGCATCGAGAGGTTTCGTACACCAAACAACGTCGCAACCGTACCGTTGGTCAGCGGCACGGTGGACAGCCACAGGAAGCCCATGGCCATGCCAAACAGGTAGGCCGTGACTTCGGTCACCGGGGCCCACAGGAACAACACAATCACCACCGCGCGCAGCAGGTACAACCCGGTCAGCAAGCGCGGCTTGGACATGCGCCCGCCCAGCCAGCCGGCGGTGTAGGTGCCGAACACGTTGAACAGGCCGATCAATGCCAACACCGTGGTGCCGACAGTCGCGGGCAGGTGTTGGTCAACCAGGTACGCTGGCAGGTGCACGCCGATAAACACCACCTGGAAACCACACACGAAAAAGCCGAAGGCCAGCAGCCAGAACCCGGAATGGGAGCAGGCTTCCTTCAAGGCTTCGCGCATCGTCTGCTGACCGACCACCGCCGGCAGCGGCCGGTCCTTGAGCATGGCCACCAACGGCAGGATCAGCGCGACCATCATGCCCAGCGCCAACAGCGCCGCCGACCAGCCCAGCCAGCCGATCAAACCGAGGGTGCCCGGCACCATGGCGAACTGGCCGAAAGAACCGGCTGCGCTGGCAATACCCATGGCCATGCTGCGTTTTTCAGGAGGCACGGCGCGCCCCACCACGCCCAGAATGACCGAGAACGATGTGCCGGAAAGGCCGATACCGATCAACAAGCCGGCACTCAGGGACAACGACCACGCCGAGTCGGACATGCCCATCAACACCAGGCCTGCGGCGTACAGCACGCCCCCGACAAACACCGCCTTGGTCGCGCCAAAGCGGTCGGCCAGGGCTCCGGTGAACGGCTGCGCCAGGCCCCAGATCAGGTTCTGCAAGGCGATAGCGAAAGCAAAGGTTTCGCGGCCCCAGCCAAATTCGCTGCTCATCGGTGCCAGGAACAGGCCGAAGCCGTGCCGCACACCCAAGGACAGCGCCAGGATCAGCGCACTCCCCAAAAGAACCCAGCCACTGGTGCGCCACATCGAGGTCATTTCTTATTCTCCGCCGCGGGTATATACCCGCTTGTGTTCGAACAAACCCGCCTTCAAGCGAGTTCGTCCAGCAAGGCCAACAGGGTTTCGCGCTTTTCCGCGCCCAGTTGATCGATCAATTTCTGCTGCGCCGTTTCCCACGCCGGCAATGCCGCCGCCAGCCGTTCGATGCCAGCGTCCGTCAACAACACCAGACGGTTGCGCAAGTCATCACCTTCAACCATCTGCACCAAGCCCTCACCTTCCAGCACCCGCAGGTTTCGCCCCAGGGTGCTGCGGTCCAGGCCCATGGCTTCGGCCAGGCTGGAAATACTCGGCTGGTCGAGGCGTTGCAAGTTGCACAGCAAAGAATACTGGGCAACGTTGATCCCGAAGCCGTCGAGAGCGCCGTCGTAATGCCTGCTGACGCCACGGGCGGCGCGACGCAGGTTTGTGCATAAACATTGGGAGGCAAGCATGGAGCGTGTATATACCCGGGATTAAGGAAATGCAAGAAAGTGTTACAAGGCCAAGCCGACCAGCACCGCCACTTCCAGCAGCTCCAGCAGCGCGCCGGCTGTGTCGCCGGTGGTGCCGCCGAGGCGATTGACCATCAACTGACGCAGCCCCATGAAGCATATGGCAGCGAGCAGCACGGCGATTCCGCCACTGAAACCACCGATCAGAATGCACGCCAGGCCGCTGAGGATCAGCACCTGTTGACCGACAAGCCTGGGTAAATGATCCGACAGCGCCTGACCCAATCCGCCGGCGCGCACATAGCGTGTGGTGAGGAACAGCGCCAGCAACGATGCCCGCCCGATCAGCGGAGCCAGGATCAAAGCCGCGCCGTTGTGTTGCTCGATCAACGCCACCAACGCGGTGAATTTGAGCAGCAACACCAACCCCAGGGTGACCACAGCGATCGGGCCGCTGCGCGGGTCCTTCATGATCGTGAGCGTACGCTCGCGGTCACCGAAGCCGCCGAGCCAGGCGTCGGCGCTGTCGGCCAAACCGTCCAGGTGCAAACCACCGCTGAGCAACACCCAGGCAGTCAGCAGCAGCGCCGCGTGCAATAACAGCGGCGCGCCCATCAGCGCCGTATTCAGCCCCCACAGCAACACACCGAACAGCAAGCCGACCACCGGATAAAACAGCAGTGAACGCCCCATTTCCTGAGGCTGCGGCATGCCCGGCAGACGAATCGGCAGGCTGCTGAGAAATTGCAAGGCGATCCAGAACGGCAGCATGTCTACTCCACTTCCTTGAGTTGACCGCCTGCCGTGACCTGCAGGCGGAACAACCCACCGTGGCCGACTTCAACATTCAGCAACTGCTCACGAGGCAAACCCCGCGCCTGCGCCAACAGCAAACGCATGACTCCACCATGGCTGATCAACAACACACGCTGCCCGGCGTAGGCCTGATGCAAGCGTGCGACGGCGCCCAGAACCCGATGGGAAAAGTCACGCACCGGCTCCCCATCAGGCGGCGTGAAGCCATAAGGATCGGCCCAGAACAGCCCGAGCCCTTCAGCATCAATTTCCATCAACGCCGCAGCACTCTGCCCTTCCCAGGCGCCGAAGTGCAGCTCTTGCAGGTCCTTATCCAGACTCACCGGCAGGTTCAGGCGTTCGCCCAATTCCTCGGCGAAACGCGCACAGCGTTGCAGCGGCGAGCTGACCAAACGGTCCCACGGCCCTTGCTGCAACACGGCAGCACGCATCTGCGCCCAACCGGTGGCCGTCAACGCATCGTCCAGGCTGCCACGCAGGCCGCCACCCAATTCGGTTTCGCCGTGACGCAGCAGGTCCAGGTGCAAGGTCATGCCGGGCGGTCTGCCACGGCGGCTTCGGCGAAGGTCGCCATCTGCCCGTGCAACGCACACGCCAGGCGCAACAACGGTACCGCCAGCGCCGCACCGCTGCCTTCACCCAGGCGCAGGCCCAGGTCCAGCAGTGGCGCCGCCTCAAGGCTTTGCAGCACATGACGATGGCCCGGTTCGGCCCCACGATGGCCAAACACCAGCCACTCGCGACACGCCGGGTTCAGGCGAGTAGCGACCAACGCCGCCACGCTGCAGATAAACCCGTCCACCAGCACGACGATGCCCTCCTGGGCACAGGCCAGGTAAGCGCCAACCAACGCGGCGATTTCAAAACCGCCCAGGTTGAAGAGGGTCTGCAACGCATCGCCGCGCTGCCCCGCATGCAGGGCCAGCGCACGCTCGATCACCGCCACCTTGTGGCTCACGCCCTGGGCGTTCAAGCCGGTGCCCGGGCCTGTCAGGTCGCTGACCTGGCAGGCCAGCAATGCACAGGCCAGCGCGCTTGCCGCCGTGGTGTTGCCGATCCCCATCTCACCGCCAATAAACAGCTGGGCGCCGCTTTCCAGCGCACGGCGTGCGCTGTCGCGGCCGGCTTGCAGGGCGAGCCGTCCTTGAGCCTCGGTCATTGCCGGGCCGTTGACGAAATTGGCAGTGCCCGCACCGATGTTCAGGTGGCGCACGCCCGGCAGGTTCAGCGCAGGCGTTACCGTGCCCAGGTCGACCACTTCCAATTGCGCATCCAGTTGCCGCGCCAATACGCTGATGGCCGCACCGCCGGTGACAAAGTTGTGCAGCATCTGCCCGGTGACTTCCTGCGGGAAAGCCGACACGCCCTCCGCCACCACCCCGTGGTCACCGGCAAAGATCGCGATCCACAGTGAATCCACCGACGGCTTGACCGTGCCCTGCAAGCCGGCCAATTGCACCGCCAAGGCTTCCAGTTGGCCGAGGGAGCCGGCCGGTTTGGTCAATTGCTGCTGGCGCGCCAGCGCTTGAGCGTGCGCCGAGGCGTCGATGGTTTTGCAGGGGTTGAGCCACCAGGTGTCAGTCATAACGCAGTACCTTTCAAAGTCAGGGGCAGGCCGGCGACCGTCAGGACAACGCGCTGACACCGCTCGGCCAAGGCTTGATGCAGCCAACCGGCTTCATCCACATAGCGGCGAGTCAATTCGCCCAGCGGCACGACACCCAGACCGGTCTCGTTGCTGACAAAAATGATTTCACCCGGCAACGACGCCAGGGTGTCCAGCAGTTGGTCGCGCTCGATCGCCAGGCGCTCGCCGTCTTCGAGCATCAGCAGGTTGGTCAGCCACAGGGTCAGGCAGTCCACCAGCAGGCATTGCCCAGCGGCTGCGTTTTCCCGCAGGACGCGCGCCAGTTCAAGCGGTTCTTCGATCAGGCCCCAGTGGTCGGGGCGACGTTGGCGGTGCAGGGCGACACGCGCATTCATCTCACCATCCAGCGGCTCGCTGGTGGCGATGTAGGTGACCGGCAGGCCACTGTCGCTGGCGAGTTTTTCGGCCAGGCGGCTTTTGCCGGAGCGGGCACCACCCAAAATCAGTTGATGCATGCTGCAAACCTGTAGGAGCCGGCTTGCCGGCGATGATCGTCAACGTTAATGCACGAGGAGGTTCGCAGACGCATGGTCAGATTCCACATAGCGTGCGCAGCAACTCGGTATCCAGATGGTTTTCCACCAGGTCCGCCAGGCGCTCGATATCACGTTCGCGCAGCGCGTGGTAATCCACCTCCTGCACATCCACCAACCCGGCCCAGCGCAGCAAGGCGCTGCACGCAGCGGGCGTTTCAAACAGCCCGTGAAGGTAGGTGCCGAGGATTTGCCCGTCCGCGCTCCTGGCGCCGTCACTGCGGCCATCGTCCAGTTGCACGGCGGCGTGCAACAGGGCATCGCCCGTCGTAACGCCGGCGTGAATCTCATAGCCGCTGACCTCGGCGTCTTCAAGCAGCAAACGGCCACGAACGTTGCGCAGCTGTTTTTCTTCTTCGAGGGTCGTGCTGAACGCCAGCAGCCCCAGCCCTTCGCTGGAACCGGCAGGCCCTTCCAGGCCCAGCGGGTCGTGCACTTGCTCACCGAGCATCTGCAAGCCGCCGCAGATGCCGAGCACCTTGCCGCCGTAGCGCAGATGCCGCGCCACGGCGTTGTCCCAGCCATTGGCACGCAGATACGCCAAGTCGGCGCGCACGCTTTTGGAGCCCGGCAAAATAATCAGGTCGGCAGCCGGAATCGGCTGGCCCGGGCCGACGAACTGCAAGTCCACTTGGGGATGCAGGCGCAGCGGGTCGAAATCCGTGTGGTTGCTGATACGCGGCAACACCGGCACCACCACCTTGAGCACCTGCGCCGCCTTGTCGATCTGGCGCCGGTCGATACCGTCTTCGGCTTCCAGGTGCAGGTCCATCACATAGGGCAACACGCCCACCACCGGTTTGCCGGTGCGGGCCTCGAGCCAATCCAGGCCCGGCTGCAACAAGGCGATATCGCCACGAAAACGGTTGATGATGAAGCCCTTGACCCGCGCTTGCTCGGTGGGCGACAGCAACTCCAGCGTGCCAACCAAGTGGGCAAACACGCCGCCGCGATTGATGTCGGCGATGAGCAGCACCGGGCAGTCCACGGCTTCGGCGAAGCCCATGTTGGCGATGTCATTGGCGCGCAGGTTGATCTCTGCCGGGGAACCGGCGCCTTCCACCATCACCACCGGGTAGGCTTGGCTCAACCGCGCGTGCGAGGCCAGCACCGCCTGCATCGCGATGGCTTTGTAGTCGTGATAGGCGACCGCGTTCATGCTGGTGACCGCGCGGCCGTGGATGATCACCTGGGAGCCCGTATCGCTGTTGGGCTTGAGCAACACCGGATTCATGTCGGTGTGGGGCGCCAGGTGGGCGGCCTGGGCCTGAACGGCCTGGGCGCGGCCGATTTCACCGCCCTCGGCGGTCACCGCACTGTTGAGCGCCATGTTCTGCGGTTTGAACGGCGCGACCGCCACCCCTTGGCGGACCAGCCAGCGGCACAGGGCGGTCACCAGGGTGCTTTTACCGGCGTCGGACGTGGTGCCCTGCACCATCAATGTACTCATGAAGCTTCCTTGTAGGCGGCCAGGGCCTCGTCGAGGCGCAACCAGTCGGCCTCGGTGTCGGGCAAGCCGAAGCGCAGGCTGCTGTCATGGACAAACAGCCGCAGCAGAATGCCGCGCTGGGCCATGAATTCGTGCATGCGTTCAGCGTGAGGCGTGATCAGCCATTGAAACAACGCACAGCCGCCCTGGGGCTGGAAGCCGTGGCATTCCAGCAAGGCAAACAGACGCCGGCCCGCCTCGATGCAACGCGTGCGTTGCCGCGCCTGACCGGCAGTGTCGCGCAGGCACACCTGACCCAACACGCGCGTCGGCCCGCTGACTGCCCAGGGGCCGACCTGTTCGGCCAGCAACTTGAGCAGCTTGCGCTCGGCCAGCACAAAGCCCAGCCGCACCCCGGCCAGGCCGAAGAATTTGCCAAACGAGCGCAACACGATCAGGCCAACCTGGTGGGCCTGGCCCGCCAGGCTCAATTGAGGGGTGACGTCCATGAACGCTTCGTCCACCACCAGCCAGCCGCCGCGCTGGGCCAATCGCGAATGCCAGTCCAGCAGGCGTTGCGGGGTCAGGCTCAGGCCGGTGGGGTTGTTAGGATTGACCACCACCAACACGTCGAGGCCATCGAGAAAGAAGTCGACTTCCTGCTCCTGCACCTCGCGCACCACATAGCCGGCGCGACGCCAGGCTTCGGCGTGTTCGGCATAGCACGGCGACAACACGCCGACTTTGCCGGCACGGCGCAGGCGTGGCAGCAACTGGATGGCCGCCTGGGAACCGGGCACCGGCAACAGGTGCGCGGCGCCGTAGTATTCGCTGGCGGCCTGCTCCAGGCCGTCATCGGTTTCGGGCAAGCGGGCCCAGGCGCGCAACGGGATCTCCGGGATCGGCCACGGCCAGGGCGCGAGGCCGCTGGACAGGTCGAGCCAATCGGCCTCGGCAATCCCGTACTGAATCGCTGCCTTGCGCAGCCGGCCACCGTGTTCAAGCATAGAATTGCGCCCCCGCGCACAGGATCAGCAGCCACAACCATACGCCGCGCTGCACCAGTTGCCAGCCCCGGTCGATGGAATCGGCATCCGCCGCCGGGCCTTCGCCCAATTGCGGGCGATGGTGCACTTCACCGTGGTAGATCGCAGCGCCGCCCAACTCCACCCCCAAGGCGCCAGCACCCGCCGCCATGACCGGGCCGGCGTTGGGGCTGTCCCAGGTCGGGCCCTGGGTGCGCCAACATTTGAGGGCCAGGCGGGTCTTGCCGAGCACGGCGTAGGTCAACGCCACCAGGCGTGCGGGAATGTAGTTGAGCACGTCGTCGATCTTGGCCGCAGCCCAGCCGAAACGTTCGAAGCGTTCGTTGCGATAACCCCACATGGCATCGAGGGTGTTGCTCAAGCGGTAGAGCACCACGCCCGGCACCCCGGCCACCACAAACCAGAACAGCGCGGCAAACACCGCGTCGCTGCCGTTCTCCAGCACCGATTCGGTGGCGGCGCGGGCGACTTCGGTGCTGTCCAGCTCGCTGGTCTGGCGGCTCACCAGGTAGCTCACGCGTTTGCGTGCTTCGTCCAGGTCATCGCTGCGCAAGGCTTGCGCTACCGGAATCACATGCTCGCCGAGGCTGCGCATGCCGAGGGCGCAGTACAGCGCGAGGATTTCCAGTACCCAACCGATATACGGCGCCCACGACAGTGCAGTGGCCAGCAGGGTCAGCGGCACCACTGCGATAAACCACGCGGTCACGCCATGGCTGCGCCAACCGCGCCCACCAGTGTTGAAACGCTGCTCGATGCGCCCGGCGAAATTGCCGAACGCCACCAGCGGATGCCAGCGCCTGGGCTCGCCCAGCAGCGCATCCAGCGCCACCGCAGCGACACACAGCAAGGCCACACTCATTGACTCACTCCCCACGCATTCTCATACAACATGTCACTCAGCGGCCGAGGCTCGGTCCAGCCTTCGAGCTGCAACATCGGTGCCGGATAGAATTCGGCCACCGGCCCCAGGCACAGCACCGCCAAAGGTTTTGCGCCAGGCGGCAAGCCCAGCAGATCGGCCAGGGCCTGGGGTTCAAACAGCGAGACCCAGCCCATGCCCAAGCCTTCGGCGCGGGCGGCGAGCCACAGGTTCTGGATGGCACAGGACAGCGAGGCCATGTCCATTTCCGGCAAAGTGCGACGGCCGAAGATGTGGCGCTCGCGGTCATCCATCAACGCCGCGACCAGCACTTCGGCGCAGTCGTGAATGCCTTCGACCTTGAGCTTCATGAACTCATCGGAGCGTTCGCCCAATGCCTCGGCGGTGCGTACGCGCTCTTCTTCCACCAGTTGTTGAATCTGCCCACGCAGTTGGCGGTCGCTGATACGGATAAAGCGCCAGGGTTGCATCAGGCCGACGCTAGGGGCCTGGTGGGCGGCCTGGAGCAAACGGTGCAGCAATTCAGGGGCGACGGTGCCGCCGCTGAAATGGCGCATGTCGCGGCGTTCGGCGATGGCGCGGTAGATGGCATCGCGGTCGGCTTCGGGGAAGGCGTTGTCAGTCATGGCCTCTTCGCGGGCAAGCCCGCTCCCACATTGGATGGGGTTTCAACTCGGTACATTGTGGGAGCTGGCTTGCCTGCGATAGCAGCCTCCCGGTCTGGCGCAAACAATGCCGCAACTGCCACGGGATTGGATGGAAAATAGAAATGTACGTAAGACGCCGTCATGCGGCCTTGCCGGTAGACCGCCTCGGCACCACGCCCACCATTGGGGCTCAGGCCACGGGCAATCGGCTGCCACTCGGTGGTCGTGAGGGAGTGGTGATAGGTATGCCCACGCAGCGTGCCTTCGGGCAGCTCGACATTTTGCAGCGCCAAGGCCGCGAGTTTCTTCTGCATCACGGCATCGCCTTGCAGCAGGCCCACCAGTTCGGCGCGGGTGCCCTCGACATCGGTCAGCGAATCGAGCAGGTACAGCATGCCGCCGCACTCGGCGAGCAAGGGTTTGCCGGCTGCATGATGAGCGCGGATGGCGTCGAGCATCGGGGTGTTTTGCGACAGCGCCTGATGGTGCAACTCCGGATAGCCACCCGGCAGGTAGAGGCTGTCGGCATCAGGCAATTGGCGGTCATGGATCGGCGAGAAGAAGTGCAACTCGGCACCCATCGCGCGTAGCAGGTCGAGACTGGCGCCGTAGGTAAAGGCGAAGGCTTCGTCGCGGGCCACAGCAATACGCACACCTTCGAGCAACGGCTCGGCCACGATCACTTCGGGCGCGGCAAAGGTGACCGGAGGCGGTAAGGCGACTTCGCAGCTGCTGCCCAGTGCTTGAGCGGCGGCATCCAGGCGCACATCGAGGTCATTCAATTCGCTGGCTTGTACCAGCCCCAGGTGTCGGCTGGGCAGTTCGATGCCAGTTTCGCGGGACAAGGCGCCATACCAGCGCAGGCCTTCAGTCAGGCTACCTTCCAGCAGCTGCGCGTGACGCAAGGTGCCGACACGGTTGGCCAGCACACCGGCAAACGGCAGGTCCGGCTGATAACGCGCCAGGCCCAGGGCCAGGGCGCCGAAGGTCTGGGCCATGGCGGTGCCGTCGATCACGCCCAGCACCGGCACACCGAAGTGCCGCGCAAGGTCGGCGCTGGAGGGGGTGCCGTCGAACAGGCCCATCACGCCTTCGATGAGGATCAGGTCGGCCTCACCGGCCGCTTCCCACAATAGGCGGCGACTTTCCTGCTCGCCCACCATCCACATGTCCAGCTGATAAACCGGCGCACCACTGGCACGTTCGTGGATCATCGGATCGAGGAAGTCCGGACCGCATTTGAACACACGCACCTTGCGCCCCAGGTTGCGGTGCAAACGGGCCAGCGCGGCGGTGACGGTGGTTTTGCCCTGGCCGGACGCCGGTGCGGCGATCAAGACGGCCGGGCAATGACGGGGCTGATTCAAAGTTCGACGCCCTTCTGTGCCTTGATACCGGCCTGGAACGCGTGCTTGAGCATGCCCATTTCGGTGACGGTGTCGCCCATTTCGATCAATTCAGGCTTGGCGCCACGGCCGGTGACCACCACGTGTTGCATCGGCGGGCGGCCTTGCAGGTCGCTGAGCACCTGGTCCAGGTCGAGATAGCCGTGCTTGAGAGCGATATTCAGCTCATCCAGCACCACCAGGCCGATGGCCGGGTCTTGCAGCAGTTCGCGGGACACCGCCCAAGCGGCTTCGGCGGCGGCGATGTCGCGCTGGCGGTCCTGGGTTTCCCAGGTGAAGCCTTCGCCCATGACGTGGAAACGCACTTGCTCGGGGAAGCGGCGGAAGAACAACTCTTCACCGGTGCTGTTACGCCCTTTGATGAACTGCACCACGCCGCACTGCATGCCGTGGCCCATGGCCCGGGCCAGCATGCCGAATGCCGAGCTGCTCTTGCCTTTGCCGTTGCCGGTCAATACCAGCAGCAAACCACATTCATTGGGGGAGTTGGCGATGCGCTCGTCGATCACGGCTTTTTTGCGCAGCATGCGCGCCAGGTGGCGTTCGTCGCGGTCGGGGGAATCGGTCATGGCAGCTCTCCGTTGGGGCTGGACAAAAACGGCGGGCAGGAAAAAGAAAATACAGACAGCCAAGCATCGCCCACCGTGATGCTGTTGGATGCTCCGGGCCGGTCTCCGGGCTCATGAGTGGCGCCCTGCCCTGATGAAAAGAGCGAGCAGGCCGACGTTGCGCCTTCCCATATCGCGCGCGATACAGTGGCAAAAGGCAGCGTCTTGACTCATTTACCGTTGCGGGGGCAGCGCCGGAATCGCGGCAGCACTGTGTACAAGTGCGCTCACTCACCGGCTTCCCTGTTTCACCCTGTCGACGCATGCGCCACAGAGCACCTGGAACAAGCCGCGAAGGTTAGTGGGTTGGGGGTGGAGCGTCAATTAAAGCTGCCCTCGCACTTGAACCATCGGACCGCCGTACTCCTCTACCCTTACAGGTATTCAGGAGAACACCATGCATAAAACCAGACTCGCCTTGCTGATCATGCTCGCAGGCACCCTCGCCGCCTGCGGTGAAAGCTCAACGTTGCAGGTGTCCGACGGCACCGGCCCTTCGCCCAAGTTGCCCGAACCGAACAAGACACTGATCCCGACCGTCAACATCGCCCCGGCGATCGGCTGGCCTGATGGCGCAAAACCAACGGCGGCCGCTGGCACCCAGGTGGCCGCGTTCGCCGAAGGGCTGGACCACCCGCGCTGGCTGTATGTGCTGCCCAACGGCGATGTGCTGGTGGCCGAAACCAATGCACCGCCCAAACCGGATGACGCCAAGGGGATTCGCGGCTGGGTCATGGAGAAGGTCATGGGCCGCGCCGGTGCCGGTGTGCCGAGCCCGAACCGCATCACACTGCTGCGCGATGCCGACCACGACGGCGTTGCCGAGACGCGCACGGTGTTCCTGGAGAACCTGAACTCGCCGTTCGGCATGACCCTGGTCGGCGACGATTTGTACGTGGCGGACTCGGACCAACTGCTGCGCTTCCCCTATCAACCGGGCGAAACCGCGATCAAGGCAGCCGGCACCAAGGTGGTCGACTTGCCAGGCGGCAGCATCAACCATCACTGGACCAAGAACGTGGTGGCGAGCAAAGACGGCAGCAAGCTGTATGTGAGCGTTGGCTCCAATAGCAACGTCGGCGAAAACGGCCTGGAAGCGGAAGAAGGCCGAGCGGCGATCTGGGAAGTGGATCGCGCCTCGGGCCAGCACCGCATCTTCGCCTCCGGCCTGCGCAATCCGAATGGCATGGCGTGGGAGCCGCAGACGGGCACGTTGTGGACGGCAGTGAATGAGCGCGACGAGATTGGCAGCGATCTGGTGCCGGATTACATCACGTCGGTCAAGGATGGCGCTTTCTACGGCTGGCCTTTCAGTTATTACGGGCAGCACGTGGATGTGCGCGTTTCGCCGCAGAACCTGGACCTGGTGGCCAAGGCCATTGCACCGGACTATGCCGTGGGCCCACATACGGCATCGTTGGGGCTGACCTTCGCCGAAGGTAATAAACTACCGTCGCAGTTCAGCAACGGGGCGTTTATCGGCCAGCACGGGTCGTGGAACCGCAAGCCGCACAGTGGCTACAAGGTGATCTTCGTGCCGTTCGAGGGTGGACATCCCAAAGGGCAACCGCTGGACGTACTGACCGGGTTTCTCGATAAAGACGAGAAGGCCATGGGTCGACCGGTGGGTGTGGTAATTGATCAGCAGGGGGACTTGCTGGTGGCCGATGATGTGGGGAACAAGGTGTGGCGGGTGTCGGCCGCGAAGTGAACTGTAGGAGCCGGCTTGCCAGCGATGGCGCCCTCAAGGGCCTCATCGCCGGCAAGCCGGCTCCTACAGTTTTTTGTCAGGGGTTGCGAGCCAGGTTTGCTGGCAACACGCGCTTGGCGCTCAGGTAGGCATTCTGCCAATACGCCTTGGACAAGGTGTCCAGCTTGACCGTACCGCCGGTTTGCGGCGCATGCACAAAACGCCCTTCCCCCACGTAGATTCCGGCATGGCTGACCTGTGAACCGCCACCGGTGGCGAAGAACAGCAAGTCGCCGGTCTGCAGGTTCTCTTCGCTGACGTCCTGGGCACGCATCACGATCAGCTCGCGGGTGGTGCGCGGCAACGAGATACCTGCCGCATCGCGGTAGACGAAGCCGATCAAGCCACTGCAATCGAAACCGGAGTCCGGTGTGTTGCCGCCCCAGCGGTAGGGCGTGCCAACCAGACCCAGCGCACGGAAGAGCACGTCTTCGGCAGCAGGCGAGAAGCTCTGGCTGGAATAGTTGAACACTGGCTTGGGCTTGGCCGCCACGAACGCAGGGGGCGGTGGACGGCTTGCGCAGGCGCTGAGGAGCGCGGCGCAAACGAGAAGAATGAGGCGGGCTGAGGTCGACATGGGCAGAACAATCCTGGTCTGGATGCGGCTTTTCGCTGCCGAACGCTGAAAACCAGAACGCGCAAGCAAAGCTCGCGCGAACGGATTCCAACAATATCCAAGGATTCTAGCGGTTACACGTCAAACTTCAAGTATCACTTTAAGTTTACTTGCTAGCGGTAACCGTCGTCGGGGCCATGGCGAGTGCGCGCTTGGCTTCGATGAAGGTTCTGCTCCAGTAGCTGTCACCCAGGTTGTCGACTCGAACACCGCCACTGCGACGGCTGCTGGAGTGGATAAACTGGTTGTCGCCCAGGTAGATACCGGCATGGCTCACACGGCCACGGCCAGCAGTACTAAAGAAAAGCAGATCACCCGGCTTGAGGTTGTTGCGCGCGACCAACGGTGCATCCACGTTGATCATTTCGCGGGTGGAGCGTGGCAGGTTCATGCCCGCTTCTTCGCGAAACAGGTAGCCGATGAAGCCGCTGCAGTCGAAACCGGCTTCAGAGGTACCGCCGAAACGGTAACGGGTACCGATCAGGGACATGCCGCGTTCAAGAATGCTGTCGGCCAGAACTGGAAGCTGATAAGGCTTGTTGCCGGCGAAGTCGGCCAGTTCCTTCTCGGTTGCAACTTCTTCCTCATAAACAGTGGAAGACTGCGATGCAACGAATTTTGCCTGGGACTGCTGTTGGGTTTTCTGCTGCTCTGCCACTTGTTGAGGGTGGGAGGCGCAACCAAACAACAGGGTAACGAGTGCGAGGGGCACGAGGGGTGCGAAGCGATTTAGCATGGGCACGACCGTGGCTGATATGTAAAGAAGTCGAGACTATGCCCGCTATCAGATCGATTTGCAAATTCAATCGTGATCTATGTGACTTCTTGTTTGGACTATGACATCTAAGCCCTTAACACCCTATACGTGCCTTTTGCGTGGCCAAACCGGCCCAAACGCAGGTTTTCTGGCGCCTGTAATTTGCCAGGAGCCGCGAAACACAAGGGTTGGCTACCAGCCGAGGGTTTCCTTAAGGAAGGGAATGGTGAGCTTGCGCTGGGCCTGCAAAGAGGCCTGGTCGAGTTGCTCGAGCAAGTCGAACAACGCACTCATGCTTCGGGTGCCACGCGTGAGGATAAAGTGCCCCACTTCATCAGTGAGGTGCAGGCCGCGACGGGAAGCGCGCAGCTGCAAGGCACGCAATTTGTCCTCGTCGGACAACGGGCGCATCTGGAAGATCAGCGCCAGGGTCATGCGCGACTTGAGGTCGGCCAACTTGATCGGCAACTCGCGTGGCGAGGTGGATGCCGCGATCAACAGACGCCGCCCACTGTCACGCAGGCGGTTGAACAGGTGAAACAACGCCTCTTCCCATTCGGCCTTGCCGGCGATCGCTTGCAGATCATCCAGGCACACCAGCTCGTATTGTTCGAGATGGTCGAAGATACCGATACCGCGGTCCATCAACTCCGCCAGGGGCAGGTATACCGCCGGCTCGCCCATCTGCTCGAAGCGCAGGCACGCGGCCTGCAACAGGTGGGTACGCCCCACGCCGTGCTTGCCCCACAGGTAGATCAGGCTTTCAGTCCACCCGGCGTCGGCTTCGCAAAGCCGCTCGACATAGCCGAGTGCAGCGGCATTGGCGCCTGGGTAGTAGTTGATAAAGGTGGCGTCGTCACGCAGACGCACACCCAAGGGCAGCTGAATCGGTTTCATGCTGACTGAACGGCTCCAAACGAACCGTTAGTGGCCTCTGTGTAAAGTTTGCAAAGTTTATACCCGTGACGCCGGGCGCACAATGCAGCAGACCACAAGCAAAATCAAAGGTTTGCGTTAACTTGGGCGATTTGCGCAAATTGTTTGACGCAGTTCCCCCATAAACAACAAACCCGGCCTGGGCCGGGTTTGTGACGAAGGGGTTACAGGTCGGGGTCTTCGACCCCCGTGTATACATCCGAATCCTTGTACAGATCATGCACATGGCGCACCAGCACCATGATCACCGCCGCCACCGGCAGCGCCAGCAGGATGCCGGTAAAGCCGAACAGCTCACCGCCCGCCAGGATCGCGAAAATCACGGCCACCGGATGCAGACCGATCCGGTCGCCCACCAGCAACGGCGTCAGCACCATGCCCTCCAACGCCTGCCCCACCATGAACACCGCAACGATGCCCAGCATCGGATACAGGTCGCCACCAAACTGGAACAACCCCGCCACCAGCGCCGCGCCGATACCGATCACAAAGCCCATGTACGGCACGATAGCGGCCAGGCCGGCGATCAGACCGATCAACAGGCCCAGCTCCAGGCCGATCGCCATCAGGCCCGCTGCGTAGATAATCCCCAGCGCCAGCATCACCAGTAACTGGCCACGTACAAACGCCCCCAGCACTTCATGACACTCCTCGGCGAGAGAGACAATGCGCTCTTCACGATTGCGCGGCAGCAGGCTGCGGATCTTGGCCATCATGATGTCCCAGTCACGCAGCAGGTAGAACGCCACCACCGGGATCAGCACCAGGTTGGTCAGCCAGCCGATCAGCGCCAGGCTGGACGCCGTGGCCTGGCTGAGCACCACACCGACAATATCGGTGGTCTGGCCCATGTGTTCGCTGATGGCCGCCTTGACCTTGTCGAACTTCCAGAACCCATCCGACAGCCCCAGCTTGGCCTGGGCCCACGGCATCGCTGTGTGCTGCAGCCAGTCGAGCATCTGCGGCGCCAGTTCATAGAGGCGAAACAACTGCTTGGCCAGCATCGGCACCAGGACCAGCACCAATGCCGTGATGATCAAGGTGAACAAGGCGAACACCGCCACCACGCCCCAGGTGCGCGACAGGCCGACTTTCTCCAGGCGATCCACCACCGGATCGAACAGATAAGCCAGCAGCAACGCAACCAGGAACGGCGTCAGGATCGAATGCAGCAAAAACACAAAACCGCACAGCAGGACAATCCCGCCAAGCCACACCCAACGACGCGTATCCGCCATAAACCACTCCATCTCTAGCTGCTTCTATATAAGGAAGAACATTTACCAACGAAAACGCAGTTGCGCCTGAGGCTCGGGAGCAGGGGCCGGTTGAGTGCCCTCCACTGCCGGCTGCTGTGCAGGTGCCTCACCCGCAGGCACTTCCTGCAACTTGGCCAGGCTCAACTGGGTGCGCAACTGATCGGCACTGCCATTGACGCGATACACAATGCGATTGCCATCGACCAACTGCGGCTGCCCACCAAACGGCTCAAGCAGATGACCCAACGCGGCATACCGCTCAAGGGTCATGCCCTGCACTTCCAGCAGTTGTTCAGTACTCACGCCCGGCTTGACCGCGAAGCGTGGCGCGAGCTTCTGACTGACCGCCAGCATCACCGCATCAGCGACCGCGCCGGTATCAGCGCCTTGGGCGGTGCCCTGCTCGCTCTTGTCACCCAGCCACAAGCGCCACTTGGCTTGCCATTGGCTGCCTTCCTGGCGCGCATGCACCGCCAGCAACGCATCGGCGCCGTAACGCTCGGACGCGGCGCGCAAGGGCGTGGCATCGGCGCTTTCCAGGTTAGGCCCAGTGGCGACCACTTGCTCATCCAGGTCACCCAACGGCAGGCGCAGCGGCAAGCCACGATGTTGTGCGGCTCGGCGCAAAGCCTGGGCAACCGCCTGGCCGTCACCGACCAGGCTGCTGCCTTCGGTAGAGTCATTCAGCCACCAACCAAGGATCGACGGCCGATTGCTGCCCCAGATCGACAGGCCCGCCTCACGCAAGGCGCGGTCGGTGCTCACCGGATCGAAATCCACTTGCAGGCTTTCGGGAGGGCCGGCGTCGTAGCCGTACTGACTGATGATTTGTTGCGGATCTTTACGGACGGCCGCCAGGCCCGAGCCTTCGGCAGCCTTGGCGTCGCCGGTCAGGCGGATCACCAGGGTTTGCACGGCGCGCTGAGTGGCCTGGTCGCGCTCTTGGGGCGACTGGCTGCTAACCGGTTCAAGTACTTGGTAAAGACCATTGAGGGTTTCGGCATGACTCGCCAGGCTGACCAACGACAAGCAGCCTACAAAGAAGAATTTGCACAGACGCATGAAAGATTCCCGAACGACAAAATTAGCGGCTGGAACAGACCGTATGAATGCGGTTTGCCAAGGCTGTGACCACAGCGACTGGTAAAACATTCACAGGGTCTTGGTAAGTTTTCGTACTGTCATAACGATAGCGGGTTCAAGGCTATACCTTAATACTCGCCTTCGCAGACCCGGTCAGCATTTTTAACCGGCTTTTTTCACGGATATGGCCCTGCCCGTCGGCCCGAGGATGGCCGCTGCCCCTCAAGCCTGATAAAATCGCGCGCCTTCGCAGACCGTCAACGGCTGGGCCTTTTACAAAAAGCGCCTGCCCGCTCGGTCGTTACCCAGAAATCCCCCCTAAAGGCCTGGATCATGAGCAAGCAACCCTCCCTGAGCTACAAGGACGCCGGTGTAGACATCGACGCCGGTGAAGCATTGGTCGAACGCATCAAGAGCGTCGCCAAGCGCACTGCGCGCCCCGAAGTCATGGGCGGCCTGGGCGGTTTTGGCGCCCTCTGCGAAATCCCGGCCGGCTACAAGCAGCCTGTACTGGTCTCCGGCACCGACGGCGTGGGCACCAAGCTGCGCCTGGCACTGAACCTGAACAAACACGAGAGCATCGGCATCGACCTGGTTGCCATGTGCGTCAACGACCTGGTGGTATGCGGCGCCGAGCCGCTGTTCTTCCTGGACTACTACGCCACCGGCAAGCTGAACGTGGACACCGCGGCACAAGTGGTCACCGGTATCGGCGCTGGCTGCGAACTGTCGGGTTGCTCCCTGGTGGGCGGCGAAACCGCTGAAATGCCGGGCATGTACGAAGGCGAAGACTACGACCTGGCCGGCTTCTGCGTTGGCGTTGTAGAAAAAGCCGAAATCATCGACGGTTCCAAAGTAGCTGCGGGCGACGCCCTGCTGGCCCTGCCGTCCTCCGGCCCGCACTCCAACGGTTACTCGCTGATCCGCAAGATCATCGAAGTGTCCGGCGCCGACATCGAGAACACCCAGCTCGACGGCAAGCCGCTGACCGACCTGCTGATGGCCCCGACGCGCATCTACGTCAAGCCACTGCTCAAGCTGATCAAGGACACCGGCGCTGTCAAAGCCATGGCCCACATCACCGGTGGCGGCCTGCTGGACAACATCCCGCGCGTCCTGCCAAAAGGCGCCCAGGCCATCGTCGACGTGGCCAGCTGGCAGCGTCCTGCAGTCTTCGACTGGCTGCAAGAGAAAGGCAACGTCAACGAAACCGAGATGCACCGCGTGCTGAACTGCGGCGTGGGCATGGTGATCTGCGTGGCACAAGAACACGTTGAAACCGCGCTGAACGTGCTGCGTGAAGCGGGCGAGCAGCCTTGGGTCATCGGTCAGATCGCCACCGCCCCGGAAGGCGCAGCCCAGGTTGAACTGAAGAACCTCAAGGCTCATTAATGTCTCAGACCTGTGATGTCGTGGTGCTGCTTTCCGGCACCGGCAGTAACTTGCAGGCCCTGATCGACAGCACGCGCACCGGCGACAGCCCGGTGCGCATTGCTGCGGTGATCTCCAACCGCAGCGACGCCTACGGCCTGCAACGCGCCAGGGACGCGGGTATCGAAACCCGTTCGCTGGATCACAAGGCTTTCGAGGGCCGCGAGGCCTTCGACAGCGCCTTGGTCGAACTGATCGACGCCTTCAACCCCAAACTCGTGGTACTCGCCGGTTTCATGCGCATCCTCAGCGCTGACTTCGTGCGCCACTATGAAGGGCGCCTGCTCAACATCCACCCTTCCCTGCTCCCCAAGTACAAAGGCATGCACACGCACCAGCGTGCGCTCGATGCCGGCGACAGCGAGCACGGCTGCAGCGTGCACTTTGTCACCGAGGAACTCGATGGCGGGCCTCTGGTCGTACAGGCAGTGGTTCCGGTAGAGTCTGCAGACTCGGCGCAGACGCTTGCGCAACGGGTTCACACCCAGGAACACAGGATTTATCCGCTGGCTGTTCGCTGGTTTGCCGAGGGGCGGTTGATTCTTGGTGAACAGGGTGCATTATTGGACGGTCAGTTACTCGCGGCCAGCGGCCACTTGATTCGAACCTAGGAGATTTTATGCGTCGCGCCTTGCTCTTCGCTTTTGCGCTGTTCGCCTTGCCTGCCGTGCAAGCAGCAGACCTTCACCCTTTCTCCGCCAGCTACACCGCCGACTGGAAACAGTTGCCCATGAGTGGTTCGGCTGAACGCAGCCTGACCAAGAATGACAATGGCTCCTGGACCTTGAACTTCAAGGCTTCCATGATGATCGCCAGCCTCACCGAAACCAGCGTGATCCAGTTCGATAAGGACGCCCTGCAACCGAAGAGCTACACCTTCGAACGCGGCGGCCTGGGCAAGGCGAAGAAGATCAACCTGGACTTCGACCACTCGACCAACAAGGTCACCGGTTTCGAAAACAAGGACCCGGTCAACGTCACCCTCGAAAGTGGCATGCTCGACAAGTCGACCTACCAGCTCGCCCTGCAACGTGACGTGGCGGCCGGCAAGAAGAGCATGAGCTACCGCGTGGTCGAAGGCACCGACGTCGACACCTACGACTTCCGCGTGATCGGCCCGGAAAAGGTCCAGACCAAAGCCGGCTCCATCGATGCGATCAAGGTCGAGCGTGTACGCGACCCGTCGCAGAGCAAGCGCATCACCCAGATGTGGTTTGCCAAGGACTGGGGCGGCATCCTGGTCGCCCTGCGCCAGGTTGAAACCGACGGCAAGGAATACAACATCATGCTGCTCGACGGTACCGTTGACGGCAAAGCTGTCAAAGGCAGCTGATGGGCTGCTGAATCAAAGAAGAGCCTCGCGGAATGCGGGGCTTTTTTTCGCCTGGAGGTTTTGCGCTAGGGCCGCTAACGCTATCGCTGGCAAGCCAGCTCCTACAGGGAATGTGTTCCAAATGTAGGAGCCGGCTTGCCGGCGATGGCGTCAGCATGGCCAATACAGCCCCATAAGCCTGACCCGAACATGAAACTTCTGTCATAAAACTCAATGACCTGCGACGCAATGTCACGGTTTACGTGGCCTGCAGGATAGTTGCGTTTTATGCAAAGAATTGTTGCGCGGAAAATCGGTTTACTTAGCAAGCTAACAAAACATATAAAAGAGGCCTGCGACGACTTGCCGCAGATCAACCAGAGATTGGAGCAAGCAGATGACTGTAAAAGTAACTGAACGCGACGACGAACATATGTCCCACGAAGCAGTAGCCCACGGGATTCATATCTGGGATGTACATCAGCAAGATCAGCTGGTCGGCATGTTTCACAACGAGAACGAAGCCCACAATTATAAAAACGAGCTCGAAACTCTCGAACTGAAACGCCTGGCGCAAAGCTCCTGAGTATTCGCACGGTTCGGGTCCCTGGCCCACGCAGCCTTGATGCCTGAAAACACAAAACCCGCCTTTTGAGCGGGTTTTGTATTTAGGGGGGCCGCTATGCAGCCCGGCGCGGGGCAAGCCCGCTCACTACAACAAACCCCGCCATTGACGGGGTTTGTTGTTTTTACGGGCTTACCACATCAGATCGTCCGGGATCTGGTAGGCGGCGTATGGATCATCCTCATCCGGCACCTGGCTTTCGGTGAGGACATTGAGCTGCACGATACGCTCCGGTGCACGCTCCTGGATCTTCAGCGCCGCTTCACGCGGGATCACTTCATAGCCGCCACCGTGATGCACGATCGCCAGGGAGCCGTTGCTCAGCTTGTTGCGCATCAAGGTGTTGACCGACAGGCGCTTGACCTTCTTGTCGTCCACGAAGTTGTAGTAGTCCTCGGTGGTCAGCTTGGGCAGGCGCGAGGTCTCGATCAGTTGCTTGACCTGCGCAGTACGAGCCTTGGCCTCGGCCTTTTCCTGCTGTTGGCGGTTCAGCTCCTGGTCGCGCTTGACCTTCTCGGCCTGCGCTTCCTGGGCCAGGCGCGCCTGGGTGTCATCGGCTTCGATCTGACCTTTGTGGACCAGACGTTGCTGCTTCTGTTTCTCTTTGCCGACCTGCTTGGCCTGCTTTTGGTTGACCAGACCTGCTTTGAGCAACTGGTCGCGAAGGGAAAGGCTCATGGTGCTTACTCACTTAGGCAACTGCTCAACCGCAGCTGGACACATTCTTTTCCTGACGTTTGGCTTCACCCCACAGGGCGTCCAACTCTTCGAGGGTGCAATCTTCTATGGGTTTGTGCGTATCGCGCAACGCCTGTTCGATAAATCGGAAACGTCGTTCGAACTTGGCATTGGCGCCACGCAGCGCGGTTTCCGGGTCGACCTTGAGGTGGCGGGCCAGGTTGACGGCGGCAAACAGCAGGTCGCCGACCTCATCAGCGATGGCCGCAGAATCGTTATCAGCCATGGCTTCGAGCACTTCATCCAGCTCTTCGCGCACGTTGTCCACCACCGGCAGCGCGGATGGCCAGTCGAAACCGACCTGGCTGGCGCGCTTCTGCAATTTGGCGGCACGGGACAACGACGGCAAGGCAGTGGGCACATCATCAAGCAGGGACAATTGCTCCGGCGCGTCGGATTTTTCCGCACGCTCCTCGGCCTTGATCTGCTCCCAGCGCTCCTTGACCTGTTCCTCGCTCAATTGCGGGACGTCCAACGGCGCATACAGATCGCCCGTCGGGAACACGTGAGGGTGACGTCGGATCAGCTTGCGGGTGATGCTGTCGATCACGCCGGCGAACTCGAAACGTCCCTCCTCCCGCGCCAGCTGGCTGTAATACACCACCTGGAACAACAGGTCGCCCAACTCACCTTGCAGGTGATCGAAATCACCGCGCTCAATGGCATCGGCAACCTCGTAGGCTTCTTCCAGGGTATGGGGCACGATGGTGGCGTAGGTTTGCTTGATGTCCCACGGGCACCCGTATTGCGGGTCGCGCAGGCGGTTCATCAGGTGTAGCAGGTCTTCAAGCGAATACATCATTCAATCTCTGCGCATATTTCCAGAACACTGAAAATCAACTGTGGGAGCTGGCTTGCCTGCGATGCTGACAACTCGGTCCATCAAGCAGATCGAGGCGATGCTATCGCAGGCAAGCCAGCTCCCACACAAGCCCGGTTCCCACGGGTTGTACCGCATCAAGGGGTGCGGTTACGCCGCGTCTCGATGATGTTCGGCAACTGGGAAATGCGCCCCAGCAACCGCCCCAATGCGTCCAGCCCCGGAATCTCGATGGTCAGGGACATCAACGCGGTGTTGTCCTCTTTGTTCGAGCGGGTGTTGACCGCCAGCACGTTGATCCGCTCATTGAGCAGCACTTGCGAGACGTCACGCAGCAAACCGGAACGGTCGTAGGCGCGAATGACGATGTCCACCGGGTAGGTGAGCACCGGTACCGGCCCCCAACTGACCTGGATGATCCGCTCCGGCTCACGCCCGCCCAGCTGCAGCACCGAGGCGCAGTCCTGGCGGTGAATGCTCACGCCCCGGCCCTGGGTGATGTAGCCGACGATGGCGTCGCCCGGCAACGGCTGGCAGCAACCGGCCATTTGCGTCATCAGGTTGCCCACGCCCTGGATCTGGATGTCGCCGCGCTTGCCCGGCTTGTAGCCCGTGGCCTTGCGTGGGATCAGTTCCAACTGTTCGCTGCCGCGCTCCGGCTCGACCAGTTGCTGGGCCAGGTTGACCAGTTGCGCCAGGCGCAGGTCGCCGGCACCCAGCGCCGCGAACATGTCTTCGGCGATCTTCATGTTGGCCTTTTCGGCCAGCTTGTCGAAGTCCACCTGCGGCAGGCCCAGGCGCGCCAATTCGCGCTCGAGCAAGGTTTTGCCGGCTGCGACGTTCTGGTCGCGGGCCTGCAACTTGAACCAGTGGACGATCTTCGCCCGTGCCCGCGACGTGGTGATGTAACCCAGGTTCGGGTTCAGCCAGTCGCGGCTCGGCGTGCCGTGCTTGCTGGTGATGATCTCGACCTGCTCACCGGTTTGCAGGCTGTAGTTGAGCGGCACGATGCGCCCGTTGATCTTGGCGCCCCGGCAGTTGTGGCCGATCTCGGTGTGCACGCGGTAGGCAAAATCCAGCGGCGTGGCGCCCTTCGGCAAGTCGATGGCATGACCGTCGGGGGTAAAGATGTAGACCCGGTCCGGCTCGATATCCACGCGCAACTGTTCGGCCAGGCCACCGATGTCGCCCAGCTCTTCGTGCCATTCCAGCACTTGGCGCAGCCAGGAGATTTTCTCTTCGTACTGGTTGGACCCGGCCTTGACGTCGGTGCCCTTGTAGCGCCAATGCGCGCACACACCCAGCTCGGCCTCTTCGTGCATGGCGTGGGTGCGGATCTGCACTTCCAGTACCTTGCCTTCGGGGCCGATCACGGCGGTATGCAACGAGCGGTAGCCGTTCTCCTTGGGGTTGGCGATGTAGTCGTCAAACTCCTTGGGAATGTGCCGCCACAGGGTGTGGACGATGCCCAGCGCGGTGTAGCAGTCGCGCATTTCCGGCACCAGCACGCGCACCGCACGCACGTCGTAGATCTGGCTGAAGGCCAGGCCCTTGCGCTGCATTTTGCGCCAGATGGAATAGATGTGTTTGGCACGGCCGCTGATGTCGGCTTCAACGCCGGTGGCCTGCAATTCGGAGCGCAGCTGGTTCATCACGTCGGTGATAAAGCGCTCGCGATCCAGGCGCCGTTCATGCAGCAGCGTAGCGATCTGTTTGTATTGGTCGGGCTCAAGGTAGCGGAAGGACAGGTCCTCCAGCTCCCACTTGATGTGGCCGATACCCAGGCGGTGCGCCAGCGGCGCGTAGATATCGAAGACTTCGCGGGCAACGCGATTGCGTTTTTCGTCGTCGGCGGTCTTCACCGCACGGATCGCGCAGGTGCGCTCGGCCAGCTTGATCAGTGCAACGCGCACGTCATCGACCATGGCCACGAGCATCTTGCGCAGGTTCTCGACCTGGCCCTGGGTGCCCAGCACCATGGATTGACGCGGGCTGAGGCTGGCACTGATGGCGGCCATGCGCAGCACGCCGTCGATCAGCTTGGCCACCACGGCGCCGAAACGCTGGCTGACCAGCGGCAACGCGATATGCCCTTCACGCACACCGCGATAGAGCACGGCGGCGATCAGCGAATCCTGGTCCAACTTGAGATCGGCGAGGATCTCGGCGATTTCCAACCCGGTGCGAAAGCTTGAAGTGCCTTCGGCCCACAGGTTCTTGGCCGCATTGTTTTGCTGCTCCGACTCACGAGCGAACTCGCAAGCGGCCTTCAAGGCTTCACGGTCCAGTGCCGGGTCGACACTGACGGCATGATCCAGCCATGCCTCGAGATTGATACTGCCGTCGGTGTTGATCGGCTGGTGTGCTCTCACCTGTACCATCTTGCTTACCTTCCCTACGACGCACCTTCGATGCGCCAAAAATCATCGCTGACCTGCTTTAACTATTAAAGCTTACACACGCTCCCTGGCAGGTCACGGCCCTGGAGAATGCAGGCCAGTCGGATTAAACGGGCATCCTAGCCCGCTTCAAATAACGCCATGGCCTCGACATGCGCTGTCTGCGGAAACATGTCGAGGATCCCGGCACGCTTTAGCCGGTAGCCTTGCTTGACCAACTCAACCGTGTCCCGCGCCAGCGTGGCCGGGTTGCAGGACACATACACCAGGCGCTTGGCCTTGAGGGTCGCCAGCTTGCGCACGACCTCCAGGGCACCATCGCGAGGTGGGTCCAAGAGTACCGCAGAAAAGCCCTGTTTGGCCCATTCTGCGTCGGTCAAAGGCTGGGACAAATCGGCCTGAAAAAACTGCGCATTATGCAAATTGTTGCTGACGGCATTGAGCGCCGCCCGGTCGACCATGGTCTGTACGCCCTCCACCGCCACCACTTCACGCACCTTTTGGGCCAGTGGCAGGGCAAAGTTGCCCAGGCCGCAGAACAGGTCCAGCACGCGCTCATCGGGTAGTGGCGCCAGCCATTCCAGGGCCTGGGCGACCATCGCCTCGTTGACGCCAGCGTTGACTTGCACGAAGTCGCCCGGGCGGTAAGCCAACTCCAGATTCCACTGCTCCAACCGGAAGCCCAGCACCGCGTCGGCTTCGACCGGCTCTGGTTGCCCCTCGCCATGCAGCCACAGCTGGGCTTCATGGAAGGCACAGAATTCTTTCAACACCGCCAGGTCTGCGTCGGACAACGGCGCCATATGCCGCAGCAACACGGCGATGGACGTGCCACTGAACAACTCCACGTGCCCCAGGGCCTGTGGTTTGCTCAGGCGCCACAACATGTTTGGCAAGCGCTGCATGATCGGTTGCAAGGCCTGTACCAGCACCGGGCAATCGTCGATGGCCACAATGTCCTGGCTGGCCACGGCGCGGAAACCCACCTCCAGATGTTTGGCCTTGGCGTCCCAACGCACCGCCACACGGGCGCGGCGACGGTAGCCAAATTCCGGCCCACTGAGTGGGGCCGCCCATTCTTGCGGCTCGACACCCGCCACACGGGACAATTGTTCGGCGAGCATGCGCTGTTTCAGGGCAAGTTGTTCGGCATGGGGCAAATGCTGCACGCTGCAGCCGCCACAACGGCCGACATGGGCACACGGCGCCGGCCGGCGCAATTCACTGGCCTTGAACACCCGCTCGGTACGCGCCTCGACGATTTTGCCGTGAGCGCCCAACACCCGCGCCTCGACTTCTTCGCCGGCGAGCGCACCGTTCACAAACCAGGTACGGCCTTCGAAGAACACGATGCCCCGGCCATCATTGGCCAGGCGCTCGATGGTCAGTTTTTGCTTCTTGCCTACAGGGATCTGCGGGGCCCGGCTGCCGCCCGTCGGTTGGAAGCGCAGGCCTCTCTCGTGCTTGGCCATCAGTTGGGTTCGTCGAAGATGCCGGTCGACAGGTAGCGGTCGCCTCGGTCACAGATGATCGCGACGATCACCGCGTTTTCCACTTCTTTGGACAAACGCAACATGCCGGCCACGGCGCCGCCCGAGGACACGCCGCAGAAGATGCCTTCTTCACGCGCCAGGCGGCGGGTGGTGTCTTCGGCTTCACGCTGGGCCATGTCGATGATGCGGTCCACGCGGGTCGCGTTGTAGATCTTCGGCAGATACTCCTCGGGCCAGCGGCGGATACCGGGGATGGCCGCGCCTTCCATCGGTTGCAGACCAACGATCTGGACCGCCGGGTTCTGCTCCTTGAGGTAGCGCGAGTTACCCATGATGGTGCCGGTGGTGCCCATGGAGCTGACAAAATGGGTGATGGTGCCCCCGGTCTGGCGCCAGATTTCCGGGCCAGTGGTGGTGTAGTGCGCCTCGGGGTTATCACCGTTGGCGAACTGGTCCAGCACCAGGCCACGGCCTTCGGCGGCCAGGCGCTCGGCCAGATCACGCGCGCCTTCCATGCCTTCTTCCTGGGTGACCAGAATCAACTGGGCGCCATAGGCGGTCATCGCCGCCTTGCGTTCGGCGCTGCCGTTGTCGGGCATGATCAAAATCATCTTGTAACCCTTGATCGCGGCGGCCATGGCCAGGGCGATCCCGGTATTGCCCGAGGTGGCTTCGATCAAGGTGTCGCCGGGCTTGATCTGCCCGCGCAATTCGGCGCGGGTGATCATCGACAGCGCCGGGCGGTCCTTCACGGAACCGGCCGGGTTGTTCCCTTCGAGCTTGAGCAACAGGGTGTTGCTGGTTTCACCCGCCATGCGTTGCAAGCGGACCAGGGGCGTGTTGCCGACGCAATCGGCGATTGTAGGGTACTGCAAGGTCATGGCGTATTCGCAATCCAGACTGCGGGGCGCACATCATACCGGGAAAGGCCGGCGGGCCATATCACGCAAAGTGCGGTGCTTATGGCTTAAAGGAATAAGCCGGTCATGGGCCGGCAGGGCCATCGCCATGGTTTCTTTGAAACACCTCATCCCCCATCGCCACAATCTGGCCCTCGATCAACGCCTCGAACGGTTTGAGCAACGCTTCAAACGATCGTGGCACTTCCAATACCTGTAATGCCTGCGCAATCGCTTCAATGGTGGACAAGGCCCCCGGTGCCGGCGCCTTGCGCAGCCGATAGCGGGAAACACCGCCCTCGGCCAGGGTGACCCGAGGCAATGCGGCCAGCAGCGGGTTGAGGTGCAACATTTTGCGCGCCTTGCGCCAGGTGCCGTCGGGGACCACCAGCAGCAGCGGCTGATCGGAAGATGCGTAGGCCTGCAATGGCTGGGCATCATCGGCCGGAAACAACAGTCGCGCCTGATAGCCCGGTGGGTTGAGCAAGCTGGGCAAGTCCTCAAACACCTCGCCCACCACCAACAGCGCATTGTTCAACCCCAGCGCCGCCAACCGCGCAGTGTTGAGCGCATGGTTGACCTCGCTCGGGTGCTGCAACAGCAACACGCGGGTGCGGCTGTCGAGGCTGGGGATCAGCGGGCACAGGCAGTGGGTAACGGGCCGCAGGCAGCGGGAGCATTGGGGTCTGGACATGGTTTATCAGGCCTGGTTGAGCTGAGCTTTGAGCAAGTCGCGGAAGGTCTGGATCAGCGGCTCGCGGCTGCGGCCACGGCGCATGATCATCGAGAACGGCGCCTGGTAGCCAAAGGTCGCCGGCAGCAACACGCGCAGGTCGCCCTTGTCGGCCCACGCCTGGGCGTAGTGCTCCGGCAGGTAGCCGATATAGGCGCCGGACAGCACCAGGATCAGCTGCGCCTCCATACTTTCCACCGTGGCGGCGCTGTGCTTGAAGCCGTGGCGCGCGAGTTCTGCCTGGCTCCAGTAACCGCGCCCGACCATGCGTTGCTGGGTGATCACTTGCTCGGGGATACGCCGCTCGTTGAATAACGGATGGCGCGTGCTGCAATACAACCAGTGCTGTTCGCGGTACAGCGGCATATAGATCAGGCCGCTCATGCGGTTGGAAAAGGCGCCGATGGCCAGGTCCAGGCGATTGTCCTGCACGCCCAGCTGCAGCTCGTAAGGGCTCATTACCGACAGGTGCAGGTGAACGGCCGGGTGCTCCAGGCTGTAGGCACCGATCACTTCAGCAAAGGGCAAAGCCTTGTCGCTGACGGTGGAGTCGAGCACGCCCAGCTTGAGGGTGCCGCGCAGTTCGCCCTTGAGCGCGGCGGCGTACTGCTCGAAACCCTCAAGCTCACCCAGCAATCGCAGGGTTTCCTGATGAAACAACTCGCCCTTGCTGGTGAGGCTGAACCCACCCCGGCCGCGATGGCACAGCACCAGGCCCAACGCCGATTCCAGTTGGCTCATGTAGGTACTGATGGCCGACGTGGACAGGTTGAGTTCGTGCTGGGCGTTGGCGAACCCCTGGTGCCGCACGACGCTGACGAAGATGCGCAGGAGTTTCAGGTCGGGCAAGGCGTTGGCCATGGGGTCTCCGAAGGCACACACATAATCCTGTGGGAGCGGGCTTGCCCGCGATGGCGGTGTATCAGCAATACAGGTGCAAGCCGGCCTATCGCTATCGCAGGCAAGCCAGCTCCCACATTTGAACGGAGTTTACCTCAGGCATTAGTTTAGAAAAATCTGAACTAAGTATTTGCCCCTGCCGATTCTTTCGTATCGGCGTATTTCGCATTATCGGCCCCTAATAAACAAAACAACGATGAGGCACTCCCGTGGACAAGATTTTCCACCAACCACTGGGCGGCAACGAAATGCCGCGCTTCGCCGGCATCGCCACCATGATGCGCCTGCCCCACCTGCAAACGGCCAAGGGCCTGGACGCCGCCTTTATCGGCGTGCCCCTGGACATCGGCACCTCCCTGCGCGCCGGCACCCGCTTCGGGCCCCGTGAAATCCGCGCCGAATCCGTGATGATCCGCCCGTACAACATGGCCACCGGCGCTGCACCGTTCGACTCGCTGTCGGTGGCCGACATCGGTGACGTGGCGATCAACACCTTCAACCTGCTCGACGCCGTGCGCATCATCGAAGAAGCCTACGACGAGATCCTCGAGCACGATGTGATCCCCCTGACCCTGGGTGGCGACCACACCATCACCCTGCCGATCCTGCGGGCGATCCACAAGAAACACGGCAAGGTCGGGCTGGTGCACATCGATGCCCACGCCGACGTCAACGACCACATGTTCGGCGAGAAAATCGCCCACGGCACCACCTTCCGCCGCGCGGTGGAAGAAGGCTTGCTGGACTGCGACCGCGTCGTGCAGATCGGCCTGCGTGCCCAGGGCTACACCGCCGAAGACTTCAACTGGAGCCGCAAACAGGGCTTCCGAGTGGTCCAGGCCGAAGAATGCTGGCACCACTCGCTCGCGCCGCTGATGGCAGAAGTGCGTGAAAAAGTCGGCGGCGGCCCGGTGTACCTGAGCTTTGATATCGACGGTATCGACCCCGCGTGGGCCCCCGGCACCGGCACCCCGGAAATCGGTGGGCTGACCACCATCCAGGCCATCGAGATCATTCGTGGCTGCCAGGGCCTCGACCTGATTGGTTGTGATCTGGTAGAAGTTTCGCCGCCGTACGACACCACCGGCAACACCTCGCTGCTCGGCGCCAACCTGCTGTACGAGATGCTCTGCGTACTGCCCGGCGTGGCCCACCGCTGATGAGCGCCCACGACGTACTGAAAGCCGCGGCCGACCTGGTGTCGGCCTTCGCCCGCAATGACCGCGCCGCCTACTTCGGCGCGTTCACGGCCGATGCCAGCTTTGTGTTCTACACCCTCCCCCAGCCGCTGCTCAGCCGCGACGCCTACCAGGCGTTGTGGGACAGCTGGCGCCAGGACGAGGGGTTCGAGGTGCTGTCCTGCACCTCGAGCAATGCCGTGGTCAGCCTGCAGGGCGACGTGGCGATTTTTATTCATGACGTGGCCACCGAGCTGCGCATGAACGGGGAGCAATTTTTTAGCCAGGAACGCGAGACCATTGTCTTCAAGCGACAAGGGACGAGCGAACAACAAGAACAAGGCCTGTGGCTGGCCTGTCACGAACATTTGTCCGCAATGCCGGAAGGGCTGCCGCCCCCTTAGCCAATGTGATCGGAGCTGATCATGAATAATAAAAACAACGAAAACAGTATTCGCAAAATAGAAACCAACGGGGTCGAACAGATCCCGGACCACGAACGCACTGCCGGGCCCAAGGATCTGTTCCGACTGATCTTCGGCGGTGCCAATACCTTTGCCACCGCCGTGCTGGGTTCCTTCCCGGTGTTGTTCGGCTTGTCGTTCCAGGCCGGTGTCTGGGCGATTGTGCTGGGCGTGCTGGTGGGTGCGCTGATCCTGGCACCCATGGGCCTGTTCGGGCCGATCAACGGCACCAACAACGCCGTGTCTTCCGGTGCGCACTTTGGCGTGCACGGGCGGATTGTCGGCTCTTTCCTGTCATTGCTGACGGCGATTGCCTTCTTCTCACTGTCGGTGTGGAGTTCAGGTGACGCGCTGGTAGGCGGTGCGAAACGTCTGGTAGGCCTGCCGGAAACCGACCTGACCCTGGGCCTGGCCTATGGCCTGTTCGCCCTGCTCGTGCTCACGGTGTGCATCTACGGCTTTCGCTTCATGCTATGGGTCAACCGCATTGCGGTGTGGGCCGCGAGCCTGTTGTTCCTGCTGGGCATCTTTGCCTTCGCACCGGCGTTCGACAGCCACTTCGCCGGCACCGTCGCACTGGGCCAGACCGGCTTCTGGGCGGCGTTTATCGGTGCCGCGCTGGTGGCCATGAGCAACCCGATTTCCTTCGGGGCGTTCCTCGGTGACTGGTCGCGCTACATCCCACGTGAAACGCCGAAAATGCGCATCATGCTGGCGGTGGTGCTGGCGCAGATCGCCACCTTGATCCCGTTCCTGTTCGGCCTGGCCACCGCGACCATCGTGGCGATCAAGGCGCCGGACTACATCGCGGCCAACAACTACGTCGGCGGTTTGCTCGCCGTGGCACCGAGCTGGTTCTTCCTGCCGGTGTGCCTGATCGCGGTGATCGGCGGCATGTCCACCGGCACCACCTCGCTGTATGGCACGGGCTTGGACATGTCCAGCGTGTTCCCGCGCCTGCTGTCGCGGGTCAAGGCCACGTTGCTGATCGGGGTGATGTCGATTGCCTTCATCTTCATCGGACGTTTCGCCGCCAACCTGGTGCAGAGCGTGTCGACCTTCGCCGTACTGATCATCACCTGCACTACACCGTGGATGGTGATGATGATCATCGGCCTGATCGTGCGCCGTGGTTACTACTGCCCGGATGACCTGCAGGTGTTCACCCGTGGCGAAACCGGTGGTCGCTACTGGTTCAGCCATGGCTGGAACTGGCGCGGGCTGGGGGCCTGGATCCCGAGTGCGCTGGTGGGCCTGTGCTTCGTCAACCTGCCGGGGCAGTTTGTCGGGCCGCTGGGCAACCTCGCCGACGGCATCGACATCAGCCTGCCGGTGACGCTGGGACTGGCGTCGGTGGTGTACCTGACCTTGCTTCGCGTGTTTCCGGAACCGGCCGCTGTCTACGGCCCGGCGGACCCTCGCAGCAAGCGCACGGATGCGCGCGTTAAACCGGCGCTGCAACACGCCGCCTGATCGCTCATAAAAAAGATAATCGGAGACCCGCCGTCATGGCTTTGGATTTATTCGTCGTACTCATCTACGCCGCCGGCATGCTCGTGCTCGGCTATTACGGCATGCGCCGCGCCAAGACCCACGAAGACTACCTGGTAGCCGGTCGCAACCTGGGCCCTTCGCTGTACATGGGCACCATGGCCGCCACGGTACTGGGCGGTGCGTCCACCGTCGGCACCGTGCGCCTGGGTTATGTGCACGGCATCTCCGGCTTCTGGCTGTGCGCCGCGCTGGGCATGGGGATCATTGCGCTGAACCTGTTCCTGGCCAAGCCGCTGCTGAAGCTGAAAATCTTCACCGTGACCCAGGTGCTGGAAAAGCGTTACAACCCCATGGCCCGCCAAGCGAGTGCGGTGATCATGCTGGCCTACGCCTTGATGATCGGCGTGACCTCGATCCTGGCAATCGGCACCGTGCTGCAAGTGTTGTTCGGCCTGCCGTTCTGGATCTCGGTGCTGCTGGGCGGTGGCGTGGTGGTGGTGTATTCGACCATCGGCGGCATGTGGTCGCTGACCCTCACCGACATCGTGCAGTTCGTGATCAAGACCGTTGGCCTGATGTTTATCCTGCTGCCGATCTGCCTGTACCGCGTCGGCGGCTGGGATGAGCTGGTGGCCAAGCTGCCGGCGTCGAATTTCAGCTTCACCGAAATCGGCTGGGACACGATCATCACCTACTTCATGATCTACTTCTTCGGCATCCTGATCGGCCAGGACATCTGGCAGCGCGTGTTCACTGCCCGTGATGAAAAGGTCGCCAAGTACGCGGGCACCTTCGCCGGCTTCTACTGCATTCTCTACGGCCTGGCCTGCGCATTGATCGGCATGGCAGCGCATGTGTTGATCCCCAACCTGGACAACGTCAACAACGCCTTCGCCGCCATCGTCAAACTGTCGCTGCCGGACGGCATCCGTGGCCTGGTGATTGCGGCGGCCCTGGCCGCGATGATGTCCACCGCCAGCGCTGGCCTGTTGGCCGCCTCCACTGTCCTGACCGAAGACCTGCTGCCACGCCTGCGCGGCGGCAAGCAGTCGAGCCTGGCGATCAACCGCCTGTTCACGATGTTGACCGGTATCGCCGTACTGGGTATCGCGCTGGTGGTGAACGACGTGATCAGCGCCCTGACCCTGGCCTACAACCTGTTGGTGGGCGGCATGCTGATCCCGCTGATCGGCGCGATCTTCTGGAAGCGGGCAACCACCTCCGGCGCAATCACCTCCATGACCCTGGGCTTTGTGACCGCACTGGTGTTCATGTTCAAGGATGGCCTGGATGCGAACACGCCGATCTATTACAGCCTGGCAGTCGGGCTGGTGAGCTTCGTGCTGGTGAGCCTGTTGTCGCGCAAGCCGGAGGCAATGGCGGCGCGGGCGGTTTGATATGTAACAGGATTTAGAGCGGTTTCTTCAGCGGGCACGACGTCGGATGTCGTGCCCGTTTTTTTTGTTCTGTTGAAACGCCTCAATTCGCCTGGATGATTTCCTGGACCAGCGAGGCCCACACCAAGCCCTGGGTTGTGCCTGCGGCGTAGGTTCCACCGGCTACGATGCGATGGTGGGCAGAGCAATAGACTATCGATAGCCCATCCTGAGTGCCGGGCCTGGCACATTCGATAATATCCAAGTCGCCAATTTCGATAGCCCTGCGATAGGAGTTCGGAAAGTGCCGAGCAACCGCCATCAGACATGCAGTCAATATTTCTTCCTTGTGCTCTGACGTTGAGCCGGGCACTACTTGCCCGCCAGAGACAAGAATATAGTCCCCGTCCAAACGGCAATTCATGACGCCTATTGGCAGATCGTACTGCAACTTGAACCCACGCATTTCGGCACCTTCATTACCAACCGCGCGCAGCTTGAAAAACCAGCCAATAATCGCGACGACCTCTGGCTCCTCCACTCCCATGGCAGTGACGACGAAGACGTCCTGGCTTAATTCGGCGATTTGAGAAGTGTTCAAATGCTGGGGTACAAACTGAACTCCGGAGCCCTGCAAAAGCGCCTCGACCTCTCCCATTAAATGGACAAACTCCAAGTCGTAGCCCGACACCTCGATCGCTCGGCCAACTCCGCAGACTCCATAGCGTCCTTGGAATTGCAGTGGCGCAATATCTGTTAGTTCACCTCCTGGCTTACCACTCGGCCAAGTCCTGTTTTCAATATCGCATTGCTCACGAATCGCTCTCTCTGCGCCTGTGTCCTCGTCCCTATAGGCTCGTACAACCCGTGCCTTTGCGAATCGCGCCAGCGACGGATTGTCCGCCAGAAGCTTTTCAAACAACTCGATGCCTGCACGATTGCACTCAATGGCCAAACGCTGATTGCCAGGCAATAAATAGTCGTTTTCCAGGGGCTTTGCGGTGGTCTCCGTTGCTGACATATGGCGCATGTTTATACGCTTGTGACTGGCTCCATCGCCCTGCTGATGTCCGCCATACACCGTGACCTGATAATTCGCGAGGCGCAGCATGACCGCTTGGAGCAAGCCGTTGATGCCCCTACCGATGATTGCCACGTGCGGCGCACCGGCATCGGCAGGCCGTGGGGGGATCGTCAGTGATTGTGCGAGCTTGCGCCTGACCAAGCCGCGCAAGGCCATCAGACTCAGTTGCACCGAAACCGCATAGTCGAGGTCGCAATGGCAGCCTTCGGTCGTTGCCGCCTGAATCGTAAGTGTCGCGGGCTTGCACCACGTGCAGAGACTGCAGCCCAGTGTTTGTGTACGTATCCGAAATGCCTCCAGTGTCGTCGGCCCATAGTCCAGCACCAGTTGAACACCTTGAGCTGCCGCCAGAGTCAGTAAAGCGTCATCGCTGAAGACGTCCGGTTTAGCCACACAAACCAGGCGAGCGCTTTTGTGCAGGCATTGAATGAGGGCTCGATCAATGCGATGAATGGACTCATCGTTCAACGACAAACAGATGGCGACGGCATAAGCACCCTCCAGTGCTTCCTGCCAGTCCGTGACAAATATCACTCGGCTGTCAGAACTCGGCGCCTGATCGTGCCGAACCAACACCTTGATCCGAATATTCGGGGTTCGATCCAGTAACAACTTTACAAGCGCTTTCCCCACATTGCCGTATCCCAGCACGCTGATATCACGGGGGATGGAGCCGTCTCCTACTGTCAGCCAATGCGCAATATAGGCCGCAACGTGTGGTGCATTAACGCCGGGTAAGTTGATGACTCGAATGCTGTTGGACTCGCATAGCGCCAATGCCACCTTGTCCAAGCTCGTGCCTCTGCGAACCAAATAGAGATCGCCAAACGGGTGTGAAATACGCCATTGGGCAATGACGTCTGCATCGATCACTTGATCCCCGACGATGATCGCTGATGGATGCAAGAGTGCGATCTGTATGAGCAAGGATTGCTTGGTTAATGTCGGCGGAAAAAAGACTACGTTTTGGGGTGCGTCGGTCTTCCAGGATTTGGACACTGGCGCGATATGTAGAACAGTTTCATAAGTGGCAATCAGTGACGCGGCGACCGGCGGAACGCGAGAGGGGCGCATGGCTTTGTCTCCAACAATTCTGGCTGACCAACGCCCCAAAAACACACTCGATAAAGTTGGGCCACTAAAGAAATGCGCTTAGGTTCTACTCGGTCTTTAAAGGGCGTCAGGGCGGACCTTTCCTGGCAGAGTTCAACCTAGGCGCATCGATGGGATTAAATAAGTGCCCTGCTTCTGACAATGAGGTAGTCCGTTTCTGACGCTAAAACGTCAAGTCCGGGCGGGCCCGCGCTAAGGCATGCCCCCTCCAAACAGGTCGTCGCACGTCGTGCAGCCAAAATACTGCTGTACCCCCGGGCAGACGATTTCGCCCGTGTGTCCTGCGCGTACGTGCCAGGTACAGGCCTTTCCCTGATACGTCAGGGTGCCCTCAAGGTGACAAGGCGCCCAATTGTATTCGTCATGCAGCGTGCGCCCATCAATGCGCTCGGCACGCTTGAAGAAAGAGGCGATTTGCCGCTCATCGAGTGCAACGTCCGATGCTCGGCACGACTCAGGCTCCGTGGATTCAAAACGCGTAATCGACACGTCGCTGACAGGCGAACAGCCCACGAGTAACACCGCAAACGTCCCTGGCCAAAACCTCATTGCCACACCGCACTGCCGGCTTCACCCAGATGTTTATACGAAATTTGCGGGTGGGTGTAGACGTCCTTCGACGTCAGGTTGAAATGACCGTATAGCTCAGCGACCAACCATTGCAGCGATTGATTTTGCAACGCCGTCACCTTCTCGTAATGTGTTTTGTCCAAGTGTTTTCCGACCAGCTCGATGCCTAATGAATCGGCATTCATGGGGTAACGCTCAGGGTAGTTCTTGGTGCGTTCATACCGATCCAACGCGCGGAACTGCAACTCCCAGGTGAGTGATTTAATAGCCTTCATCTGAACAGCGTCACACGTTGACTCATCCACCGCCTCGCACTTGGAGCGCAGTAGTCTCCCGACGTGATAACAGCGTTTTTTCAGGCTGGCCGTCTGGTAGATCACACCGTCCTTTTCGATCAGAAAATGCGCGCCGTTGCCCTTATTTCGGTAAGTATTGAACGTGTGCTGCGCCGTCGGGGCGTCAGTCTGGTGGACCACCAGAGCGTGCACACTACGCAGATCCCCCTGCTCGATCGCTGGAAAACGGCGGAGTTCGACCTTGCTGGAAATCAACATGCCTTCGTTATCAATGCTCGACATTCCGATGCCTTTTCATCCTTGTGAAGACGAAAATATAGAGGCTGAAATGGGGAAAAGGCGTGGATGACGGGATAAGCAGAAGGGTCTGACGATGGCACGTGCATCGTCAGACGATAAACGGGGGGAGGTGTTGCGAAAAAAGGAGGTGCGCTCAGATCACAGGGAACCGGAACTGCCCTGAAACACTACCTGTAGCATCAGCGCCCGCACGTTCAATGTCTGATCGTTTGAGCGCTTTACGCTTACCTGCGGCGTGGTCGGCGCTGCTCGTCATCCGTACGGATTGGCACCGGTTGCAGCGGAGGCTCGATCAAGCCCAGCGCAACGCCAAGGTCATGGAGCCAGTTTTGAATTTTCTCTTTCATGGTTGCCCCCTTTGAGGGTGATGCGAGCCGGCGAGATACCTGTCGACTTTTCCTACACTGATAGTAGCCCTAAGTCCTACGCAATGCTTGAACGAAACCACAACGAACTGTTACCAGATTGATGTGAATCCTGACGGATCGCTCAAGCAATCGCACGGGTGTCTTGCAGGAATTCGGCCTTGCCTTCTTGCTGCAGGTCGATCCATGCGTTGAGGTTAGCGCCGAGCATACCCTTTCGCCACATCAACCAAGTGGTCGCCATGGCATATGGCCCTGTCAGGGGATGAACGGACACGCTGTCCTTGCCCGGCAGGCTGTCGAGCATCGACTCGGACATCAACGCCACCCCGGAACCGGCAATTACACAGGCGAGCATGCCCTGGTAGGACTCGATCTCGATCGCCCGCCCCATCGCCACGTGCTCATGGGAAAACCAGGTCTCCAGCCGCGTGCGGTAAGCGCAACTGCGGCGGAACGTGAACACCGAACGCCCGGCGACATCCTGCGGGCCGCGCACCGGTGGGTGATCAGCCTCGCAAATCAGCACCAGCCGCTCTTCGCATAACGGCACGCCGTCCAGGGAAGCAATGGTGATCGGGCCATCCACAAAGGCCGCGTCGAGACGACCGGTGATCAGGCCTTCGAGCAATTCGCCGCTGGGGGCCGATTGCACCTGCAAGTTCACCATCGGGTAAGCCTTGTGATAACGCGCCAGCAACTTCGGCAAATGGACGGCCGCCGTGCTGTACATGCTGCCCAGCACAAATTCACCGGCCGGCTGCCCGCCTTGAACCGCGCCATGGGCTTCGTCGTGCAGGGCCAACAGGCGCGTGCTGTAGTCCAGCAGCACTTTACCGGCAGGAGAAAGCTGTAGCCGCTGGCGTTCACGTACGAACAGTTCAACGCCGAGCTGCTCTTCCATTTGCTTGAGGCGTGTCGACAGGTTCGAAGGCACGCGATGCAGGCGATCGGCCGCGCGGGTAATGGAGCCCTCTTCCGCCACGGCCTGGAAAATGCGCAATTGACTGAACTCCATACCTTTCTCCAAAACTGAACAAGTTACTCACTATTATTCATTTTTACAGAAAGTCAATCGGCTTTAGCCTGAAGGTCATTCGCTTACCAGCAGGAACTTGACCATGTCACCCCGGATTCGCTTACTCGCCAGCTTTATCGCCCTGATGATGGCCATGGGCATTGGCCGCTTCGCCCTCACCCCGCAAATGCCCCATCTGCTCAGCGAGGGGCAGATTGACCTGACCGGCGCGGGTCTGATTGCTGCCGCCAATTACTTGGGCTACTTCGTCGGCGCGGTGGATTCGATCTTCGCCCGCAGCCATCACCACGTGCGCGGCCGTATGTACGGTGGGCTGTGGCTGTGCGTGCTGCTGACCCTGGCTTCGTACTGGGCCCACGGATTCTGGCCACATTTATTGCTGCGCTTTGGTACCGGCGTCGCCAGTGCCTGGGCGTTGGTGATGATCACCAGTTTGAGTCAGCCGCTGGCGATGAGCATCGGCCGCCCGCGCCTCGGCGCCCTGATATTTGCAGGGCCGGGGCTGGGGATTTTGTTGACCGGGCTGTTGGCCTTGGGCTCCAACCTGATGGGGCAAAGCTCAGCGACACTGTGGTTGGTGTATAGCGTGGTAGCACTGGTGATGCTGCTGGCGGTCCTGCCGTTCCTGCCGCAGCCAAGCGCGGCGGCCACTCACGCGACCCACGTGGGCAACAATGAAAGCATCGCGCACCTGTGCTGGATCTACTTCCTGTACGGCCTGGGTTACATCATCCCGGCCACCTTCCTGTCGCAGATGGCCAGTGCGCAATTTAAGGGCGCCTGGCAAGCCGACCTGTTCTGGCCGTGCTTTGGCCTGGGGGCAGCGCTGGGCGTGGTGGTGGCGAGCCTGCGCCGCAAGGACCCGCAGACCACGCGCCGTTGGCTGATGACCACACTGTGGCTGCAAGCGGCCGGAGTATTCGCCTGCCTGTTGGGCAACGGCTGGGGCTTGGCGCTGGGCGTATTGCTGTGCGGCGCGCCGTTCCTGGCGTGCATGCAACTGGTGATGGCGCGCTTGCGTGATGTGGCGCCTCACGGCTACCAGCGCAGCACCGGCCTGCTCACCGCCAGCTTTGCCATCGGCCAATTGAGCGGGCCGCTGCTGGCCTCGGTGAGCAGCCACTTGAGCGGTGGGCTGCAGCCAGCGTTGATAGTGGCCGGCTGCGGGTTGGTGTTGGCGGGTGCGGTGCTGGTCAACCGGCAACCAGCGGCGCGGGCAGACGCACTTGCTCTCGCCGAGCAAGCACCAGGAAAAACAGCCCTCCCAGGAAACACCCGGTAAACCAGGCAAAGTTGGCCATGCCCTGCAACGCCGGTGTGAAGGTAATGGCGACGCCCACCAGCGTCGCCGGCACCAGCGCCTTGACCGCCGTCCAGTTCACGCCGCCGTCGAAGTAGTAACGCCCACTTGGGCTGTCATCGAACAAGGCGTCCACGTCGATCTTCTGCTTTTTGATCAGGTAGAAGTCCACCAGCAGGATCCCGAACAGCGGCCCGATGAAGGCGGCGAGGATATCCAGGGTGTAGTGGATCATCAGCGGGTTGTTGAACAGGTTCCATGGGGTGATGAAGATGGAGGCCACGGCAGCGATCATCCCGCCGGCGCGCCAGCTGATCTTGCTCGGCGCGACATTGGCGAAGTCAAAGGCGGGCGAGACGAAGTTGGCCACGATATTGATGCCGATGGTGGCGGTGACGAAGGCAAAGGCGCCAAGCAATACGGCCATGCTGTTGTCGATGCGCGACACCGTGGCGATCGGGTCGTGGAGCATTTCGCCGAACACCGGCAAGGTGCCCGAGACGATCACCACGGTGACCAGCGAGAACGCCAGGAAATTCACCGGCAGCCCCCAGAAGTTGCCGCGTCGCACGTCCTGCATACTGCGGCAGTACCGGCTGAAATCACCGAAATTCAGCGTCGGGCCAGAGAAGTACGACACCACCAACGCAGTCGCCACGATCACTTGGCCGAACGCTTGCCAACCCGACAAGGATTTTTCCGCCAGGGTGAAGCTGATGTTGGCCCAACCCGCCTTCCACACGATCCAGCCCGCCAAGGCAAACATGACCGCGTAGACCACCGGACCCGCCCAATCGATAAAACGGCGGATGGACTCCATGCCCGCCCAGAACACCGCAGCCTGCAATACCCACAGGCTGAGGAAACCAAACCAGCCCAGGTAGGAAAGGCCAGCGAAATGCGGCTCGGCATACACCGCCATCTGTGGGAAAAACCGCAGCACCACAATGATCAAGGCACTCGACGCCAGATACGTCTGAATCCCATACCAGGCCACGGCGATCAAGCCGCGAATCACCGCAGGAATATTCGCCCCGAACACCCCAAAGGCCAGTCGGCAAATCACCGGGTAGGGCACCGCGGCCTGCTGGCTCGGCTTGGCCACGAGGTTGGCGATCAATTGCACGATGCAGATGCCGGCGAGCAACGCGATCAGTACCTGCCAACTGGCCAGCCCAAGGGCAAACAGGCTGGCGGCGAATACATAGCCCCCGACGCTGTGCACGTCGCTCATCCAGAAGGCGAAGATGTTGTACCAGGTCCATTTCTGCGGCAGTGGCCCCAGGTCCTTGTTGTACAGGCGCGGGCTGTAGCCTTTGGGCAATTGTTCGGTCATCGCTGGGCTCCTCGAAATACCGGCCTGCCCCGCCGTAGCAGTGTGCATACGGGAGGCGGCAGAGTTTGTATACGAGGCATTCAGCAGATTGCGTGCCAATAGCACACAATCCCCAATGGCACGGCGTTTCAAAGCAGGCTATAGCGCTTTAAATATGGGAGATATGCTCAGCAACGGTGCATACAAATCCTGTACACAATCAACCTTGCACTCGTTGTGCACACAGATAGCCAACCGTGCAACAGACCGCGGTGAGGAACGTGCCCCATGCCATGTCCATGACGGCCAGCCCGCTGGACCAACCGTGCAGGGTGGCCCAGTTGCTCAGGTCGTAAGTGCCATAGGCGACCAAGCCCAGCAAGGCACCCAGGCGAGCCGCGCGTTGCCAGCTGGCGCTGGGCAACACCACGAACACCACGCAACCGAGGGCATATAGGAGATAAAACAGAATGGCGGGCAAAAGCCGTGGCTGATCAAGCATCAGCGGCCCGAGCAGGGCTTTGTAGGTAGGCCCCATGAGGACGCCCAGCCAGAGCCCGTCGAGCACCAGGAAGGCGAGCAGTGTGCCTAGGTAGGTGTAAATAACTTTCCTGGACATGGCACACCCTCTGTAGGAGCCGGCTTGCCGGCGATGAGGCCTACGGCTTTGGCGGTGCTCTCGAGAACACCATCACCGGCAAGTCGGCTCCTACAGAAGAGCAAAGCGTGGTCAGCTTAGTTCAATGCGATCGGCATGAATCACAATCTGGCCCTGCTTGTAGAGCGCACCAATGGCCTTCTTGAAGTTGCCCTTGCTCACGCCGAACAAGTTGCTGATCACGGCGGGGTCGCTCTTGTCGCTGACCGGCAGAGTGCCGTTGTTTTCGCGCAACTTGGCAAGGATCTTCGAGTTGAGGCTGGAGGCCGCTTCCTGGCCGACCGGTTGCAGGCTCAGGCTGATGTTGCCATCGGCGCGGATCTCTTTGATAAAGCCCTTCTCTTCCTTGCCTGGGCGCAGGAACTTGAACACTTCGTTCTTGTGGATCAGGCCCCAGTGCTTGTTGTTGATGATCGCCTTGAAGCCCATGTCCGTGGCCTCGGCCACCAACAGGTCGACTTCCTGGCCCACCTGGTAGTTGGCCGGGGTCTTGTCCAGGTAGCGGTCCAGGCGCGCGGTGGCGGTGATGCGCTTGGTGTGCTTGTCGAGGTAGACGTGCACCACGCAGTATTCACCGGCGCTCAACTGGCGCTTCTCTTCCGAGTACGGCAGCAACAGGTCCTTGGGCAGGCCCCAGTCGAGGAATACACCAATACTGTTGACTTCCACTACTTTCAAACTGGCAAATTCGCCCACTTGAACTTTGGGCTTTTCAGTCGTCGCGATAAGTTTGTCATCGCTGTCCAAATAAATGAAAACGTTAAGCCAGTCTTCATCTTCACTGGGAATATCTTTGGGGATATACCGATTAGGCAAGAGGATTTCACCGTCTTGCGCACCGTCCAGGTACAAACCAAAGTTAGTATGTTTAACCACTTGCAAGCTGTTGTAGCGACCGACTAAAGCCATTTCCAGATACCCTCGTTACGTGGGCGGCATTCTACCCGAGTTGCGCCCGGTACGCGCGTGCGCCTGAAAAATCGCGGGCCGGCGTGGCGTTTTACTAGCACCGCCCCGCTCGTCCGATCATCTGGCCCAATTGCACGACGACAAAACCGCCGAATGCCCCCATGGTTTCGAGTTAAAACAGTAAGTTAGGGGCTTATTTCAAAGATGAACTTGGGTTATTTCCAACGCCGCGCGTTATTCCCCGGGGATATTTACCAAGCAATTGTCAAGTCATTCCTGTACGATGCCTGGCCAAGTTAATTTTCTACAGGTTAGTGGCCGCCATGCGCGTAAAAGCATCCAACAGCAAAGCAAAGCCAGCTCCCGCCGTTGAAACCAGCGAATCGATCAACAGCCAGATCGCTGCTTTCCTCAAGTCCGGCGGCGAAATCCAGCAAATTGCCAAGGGCGTGAGCGGCCAGACTTTCGGCCCGTCCAAGCAGATCAGCCTGGGCAAAAAGTAATACCTGCGCATTGCACCTGGTCCCTAAGCGCCTTGCCTTCAAGGCGCTAGGACTAGAGCCCGAAACACCCTCCTGCTTAATCCCCTGGATGCACTAATCGACGAACGGGCCTCAACGCTACGCATTCGCCGGTATGCTTGCACACGTCTAGCACGGGCATCTGCTCGATTTCCTCCGTTACTGCTCCTCGCTTTTTCATGGAGTGAAGCATGTTCAAACCCTGCATTTTCCTGGTCACTGCCCTGGCAGCCAGCCCCCTCGCCGAAGCGCAGATTTTCCAGCGTGAACTGGGTGACTTCGACCTGAAATTGGGTACCACCCCAAGCCGTAGCATGGCCCAAGGCCTGGTCAAACCCACTTCGCCGGGCAGCGATTCATTCCATGGCGGGCTGGACCTGAGCCACGACAGCGGCCTGTACATCGGCCAGTTTTCGCCGAACATGGGGTTGTCTTCCACCAGCAACCTGGAAGTCGACTCGTACATGGGCTTCAAACATCCCTTCGACCAGACCCTGGGCTATGAAGTCGGGTTGATTCACTACAGCTACCCCAAGCTCAGCCCCCTCGACAGCCAGGAGTTCTACGGCGGCCTCAACCTGCTGGGCAATCGTTTCGGCGCCTCATTCAGCAACGACCCGGATCGCCAGGACAGCACCCTGTTTGCCGACTTAGGCGGCACTCAGCCATTCGGCATCGGCGTCAGCATGAAGTACACCACCCATCAGTTGGGCACCCCGGTTTCGGTAGACGGCGGCTCCATTCGCAGCTTCAGCGACTGGTCGGTGCAGTTCTCCCGGGAGTGGATGGGCGTAGACCTGAACCTGATCTACAGCGACTCCAGCCTCAGCGGCGGCGACTGCTCGGCCTACTCCGGACACAATTCGCAATGCGATGGGCTGTTGACCCTGAAGGCCGCACGGTCGTTTTATTGAGGATCTGAACTGTCGCGCCCGACGCGGGTTCACATGCATTAACTTCCTCTGCGCAAGGACCCGCTCATGCTGCGTCGGCTCAAACTACTGGTGATCTTGCTGACCCTGAGCCTGGCGCTCACCGCCTGCAGCCGCGTGGGCCTGGCTTACCGCAACCTCGATGTGATCATCCCCTGGACCCTCAGCGACTACCTGGACATGCATGCCGGGCAGAAGAGCTGGTTCAACGACAAACTCAAGGAACACCTCGCCTGGCATTGCACCACGCAATTGCCGGGCTACCTGGACTGGCTCGACCGCCTGCAACAGATGGTCGATGACAACCAGGTCACTGATGCAGCCTTGCAGACCCGCACCGCCGAAGCCAAGCAAGCCATTGCCGACGTCGCCCGTGAAATTACCCCGTCGGCCATTGAGTTGTTGCAGGGGCTGGACGATCAGCAGGTCAAGGAAATGAACGAAGCGCTGGCCAAGGACCTACGCAAGCGCCAGGACGAATACCTCAAGCCTCCGCTGGCCAAACAGGTCCAGGAACGCGCCGAGCGCATGAATAAACGCCTGGACGCGTGGATGGGGCCGTTGAGCGACAGCCAGAAAAACCGTGTCACAGCCTGGTCCATCAGCCTGGGAGAACAAAACCAGCAATGGATCGGCAACCGCGCCCGCTGGCAGGCGCAATTCATCGACGCAGTGAAACAGCGTAAGAGCGCGGACTTCCCGCAGAAAATGCAGCAATTGCTGGTGGATCGTGAAAGCCTCTGGACGCCGGAATACAAAATCGCCTATGCACAAACCGAGGCGGCGGCGCGCAGCTTGATCGTGGACCTGATGGCCGAAAGCACCGCACAACAGCGCGTGAAACTGACGCAGAAAATCGACGGTGTGCGCAGCGACTTCAAGGCACTCAAGTGTATGAGGCCCACGACTGATGGCGCAATTATCAACGCCGGGCCCAAATAAACATTCTGTATAAAAATAAAGCAAACTGAATCACGTTTAATCATGTTTATGCGAAAGGTGCGAAGTACATTTCCTCGAAAAACAACAAGAGGAATGCTTCATGCCCCCCCGCCCCCTGCTGATCATCACCACCGCGCTCCTAAGCCTTCAGGCAGCGGCCACGCCCGTCCTCCTCAAGGACATCAGTTCCTTTCACATCGGAGGTCAAACCGTCTCGCTCGAAGGGCTCCCGGTGTCACAAATATCAGCCATTGCAGGCACACAACGTACTTCGAACCCCAACGGTGACTACCAGGTAGGCCAGATGTATGTTCAGTCTTATCAACTTGAAGAGCCGCGGGCGCGCTATCCCTTACTGATGTGGCACGGTGGGGGGCTGACAGGCGTTACTTGGGAAACCCGCCCGGATGGCCAACCCGGGTGGCAGAATTTCTTTATGCGCCGCGGCCATTCGACCTATGTGTCCGATGCCTATGAACGAGGTCGCGCCTCCTGGCCGCGCACCCCAGAGCTGATCGACACTGAACCTGAACATCGCACACTGAACCAGGCCTGGTCGATGTTTCGCTTTGGCCCTGACAACGCCTATCCACAGCGGCGAACCTTCCCCGGCGCCCAATTCCCTGTCGATCATGCTGACCAGTTTGCCAAGCAATTTGTCGCTCGCTGGGCATCGCCCCAAGCCACTCAACGTGCCCAGGCCGCCTACGACCAATTGGTGGAGAAAGTCTGCCCGTGCGTAATCCTTGCCCATAGCCAGGGTAACGTCTTTGCTTTCAACGCGGCGTTGAAGTATCCCGATAAGATCAAGGCCATCGTTGCCTTGGAGCCCGCCGCCGGGCCGGACCCGTTGCGGGTTGATATCACCCCCGCAACAAAGGTTCCTCACTTGGTAATCTGGGGCGACTTCATCGATCAGTCCCCCTTATGGCAACGGTATCGAGCCCAATCCAACACCTTCCTCAACGCAGTACGGGACGCAGGCGGACAAGTGGACCTGATTGATCTGCCACAGCAGGGTATCCGGGGCAATTCCCATATGGCGATGATGGAAAAAAACGCGGACCAGGTTGCAGCCATGATTCAACAATGGTTCGATTCGAACGGCCTCATGCTGCCAATAGCCCGCTGATGAACAACCCGCATTGGCGCTGTTTCCGGCGAGCGGCCATCGCCAATGCGGGCAGATACCTCAGGCAATTTGCGCCTTCTTGGCCAACGCCTTGAATGTTTCCGGGTCCAGCGCATCCGCCTGTTCATCCAGCACCTGACGCGGGTGATCATTGCCGGGAATCGAGCTGTCGATCAGCGCCAACAATTGCGCACCGAGTGCCGTCAGGATGAAATTCTCGCCATTGCCGCCCTCTTCCTCGGGCCGCGACTCGATGAAGCCGCGCTTGAACAGCAGCGCTTCATAATCCGCAGCGGTCTTCTTGAGCGCGTCCAGGTTACCGGTGGACTCTCCCGCCGTGGCCTTCTCGGCCGCTTCCTGCTCGGCGTATTTGCGCGGCGCAAAGCTGCCTTCGCCGTTCTGCACTTCATGCAACAGTCGTTCGATCAGATCCCAGTTGTAAGTCGTCATCCTGATTCCTCCTGCAGGCCGATGGAAAAGTGGCCCGTCAAAGGGTGGACAGGCTACGTCGCTGGCCGTTCAGCCGAATAGACGGACGTCATTTCTCTGAACTTTCCAGACGTTCGCGGCCTCAACAGCACATAACCGCCAAGGAGGTCTGCCAATGAAAACCCTGATGAACCTGGCCATCATCGCCACGCTAACCGCCGCCCTGCCCGCTTGGGCCTGCACGCCCGATGAGGCGACGGCCAAGCGCGAGGAGCTGGCCCAGGAAGTGGCGAAGCTGACCGAACAGAACCCGACCAAGGCCAAGGAGATGAACGACGAACTGCAGAAGATGGACCTGGACACCGAAAGCGCGGAGTTCCCCGACAAGTGCCAGCTGATCGACGCACGCCTGAAAGAACTCAAGGAAGCAGCGGCCAAGGCCAAAAGCTGAGGCCATAAAAAAACCGGACAATCGTCCGGTTTTTTTATTTCACCCCTGCCTTACTCGGCAGCGGGTGCCTCTGGCTTGCGGCGCTTGAGCGGGGCCATGCCGTCCTTGCTGACGAGCGACAGGTTGTCGGTCTTCGGACGGTTGGCGATCTTGCGCTTGGTCGGCGACTTGGCGCCGGTTTTCTTCTTGTCACCCTTGGCGTCGGTCTTTTTCTTCTTCACGCCAACGGCCTTGCCCGATGCCTTGACCTTCTTCGGCCCGGTGTAGGTGCCTTTGACTTCCTTGATGGTGCGGCGCTCGAACGACTGCTTGAGGTAGCGCTCGATGCTCGACATCAGGTTCCAGTCGCCGTGGCAGATCAGCGAGATGGCCAGGCCATCGTTGCCGGCACGCCCGGTACGGCCGATACGGTGCACGTATTCGTCACCGCTGCGGGGCATGTCGAAGTTGATCACCAGGTCCAGGCCATCAACGTCCAGGCCACGCGCAGCCACGTCGGTGGCCACCAGGATCTTCACGCCACCGGCCTTCAGGCGGTCGATGGCCAGCTTGCGATCCTTTTGGTCTTTCTCGCCGTGCAGCACGAACGCCTTGTATTCCTGGGCCACGAGGCGGCCGTAGATGCGGTCGGCGGCAGCGCGGGTGTTGGTGAACACGATGGCCTTCTGATAGGTCTCGTTGGCCAACAGCCAGTTGAGGATCTGCTCTTTGTGCACGTTGTGGTCGGCGGTCACGATCTGCTGACGCGTGGTCTCGTTCAGGTCGCTGACGTTGTTGACCTGCAAGTGCTCAGGGTTGTTCAGGACCTTGGCGACCATGTCGCGCAGGGTCGAGCCACCGGTGGTGGCGGAGAACAGCATGGTCTGCTGGCGGTTGACGCATTCGCCCACCAGGCGCTGCACGTCGTCGGCAAAGCCCATGTCGAGCATCCGGTCGGCTTCGTCGAGCACCAGCACTTCGACTTCCTTGAGGTCCAGGTTGCCGGCGTTGAGCTGCTCGATCATGCGGCCCGGGGTGCCGATCAGGATGTCCGGCACTTTGCGCAGCATGGCCGCCTGCACCTTGAAGTCTTCACCGCCGGTGATGATGCCGGACTTGATGAAGGTGAACTGAGAGAAACGCTCGACTTCCTTCAGGGTCTGCTGGGCCAGCTCGCGGGTCGGCAGCAGGATCAGGGTCTTGATGCTGACACGAACCTTGGCCGGGCCGATCAGGCGGTTCAGCACAGGCAGGACGAAAGCCGCCGTCTTGCCGCTACCGGTTTGAGCTGTCACCCGCAGGTCACGCCCTTGGAGCGCGAGCGGGATGGCCGCTGCTTGCACAGGCGTAGGCTCGACAAATTTAAGCTCGGCCACGGCTTTGAGCAGGCGTTCGTGCAGGGCGAATTGGGAAAACACGGGTGCTACCTCGAAGAAATACAAAATATCAGCGGCATAGGTTACCGGTTTCGGGCGTTCAAACCGAGTTTCTTTACGCGAACGGTGCTAATCAGCTGCTTTTTTGTCAGTGCATTTGTCCTCAGCATCAACTTTGTTGCACTTAAATGCTCTAATCGCCCCGTCTTGTCCTACAGAAGAATCGGTTTCACCCATGGATATCAAACAGCTCTGGCTCAACGTCCAAGACCTCTGGGGCGCCCTCGATGAACACCCCCTGCTGCATTCCAGCCTGGGCTTGCTGGTGTTGCTGGTGGTGGCGCTGCTGCTCGGACGGGTAGCGCGCTACCTCATTCTCCACGCCGTCAAACTGCTCGGCCGGCAACCGCCCCTGCACTGGCTCAACGACCTGCGGCACAACAAGGTGTTTCACCGCCTGGCGCAGATGACGCCATCCCTGGTGATTCAATTCGGCCTGTACCTTGTGCCGGACCTGAGCAAGACCGCCACCCTGTTCATCGGCAACGTGGCCCTGGCGTTCACCATCCTGTTCATGACCCTGGCCGTGAGCGCCCTGCTCAATGCCCTGCTGGACATCTACGCGCGTACCGAACACGCACGCACGCGCTCGATCAAGGGCTACGTGCAACTGGCCAAAATGGTGCTGTTCGTGTTTGCCGCGATCATCATCGTTGCCACCCTGATCGACCGCTCACCGCTGTTGCTGCTGTCGGGCCTGGGTGCGATGTCGGCGGTGATTTTGTTGGTGTACAAGGACACCCTGTTGTCGTTCGTCGCCAGCGTGCAGCTGACCAGCAACGACATGCTGCGGGTGGGCGACTGGATCGAAATGCACCAGGTCGGCGCCGATGGCGATGTGGTGGACATCACCCTGCACACGGTCAAGGTGCAGAACTTCGACAAGACCATCGTCTCCATCCCCACCTGGCGCCTGATGTCTGAGTCGTTCAAGAACTGGCGCGGCATGCAGGCCTCGGGCGGGCGACGGATCAAGCGCAGCCTGTTCATCGACGCCAGTGGCGTGCGCTTTCTGCGCGACGATGAAGAACTGCGCATGACCCAGGTGCACCTGCTCACCGACTACATCGGGCGCAAGCAGGCCGAACTCAAGGCCTGGAACGAAGCCCAGGGCCACAGTGCGCAACTGTCGGCCAACCGCCGCCGCATGACCAACCTCGGCACCTTCCGCGCCTACGCCCTGGCCTACCTGAAGAGCCATCCGGACATCCAGCCGAACATGACCTGCATGGTGCGCCAGATGCAAACCACCGCCCAGGGCGTGCCGCTGGAGATCTACTGCTTCACGCGCACCACCGCCTGGGCCGATTACGAGCGCATTCAGGGGGATATTTTTGACTATCTGCTGGCGGTGTTGCCGGAGTTTGGCTTGAGCTTGTATCAGCAGCCGAGTGGCAATGATTGGCGTGCGGGGGTGTTGCCCGCGGTATTGGGCGCCAGCCATTTGCCGTCCCTGGAAAACAAATCAGCCTGACGCCACCAAGCCCACTGTCGGCGCGGGCTTGTGTGGGAGCGGCGGTGCGACGGTTCGACTTGCCCGCGAAGGCGGTGTATCAGTCAGCACATCCTTCTCTGACATACCGCATTCGCGAGCAAGCCCGCTCCCACAGGGGGTCAGTGTGGCGCTGGCTGCTTGCGTGCACCCAACCGACTGATCCACACCGCCCCCACAATCACCAACCCGCCCAATGCCAATCTCCCCAACGGCTCATGCTGGTTCCAGATCAGCAGGTTCAGCAGCAACCCCACCGGCACATGCAGGTTGTTCATCACCGCCAGGGTGCCGCCTTGCACCAGGCACGCGCCTTTGTTCCACCAGTACATGCCCAGCGCAGTGCTGACCAAGCCGAGGAACACCAGCACGCCCCATTGCAACGGGGCTTCGGGCAGGAAGTTGGCTTTGCCGAACATCAGGAATGCCGGCAGCACCACGATCAAGGCGCCCAGGTAGAAATAGCCGAAGCGCCGATAATGCGGCAGGTCGCTCGGGTAACGCGCCACCAGGTGCTTGTACATCACCTGGCCTGCGGCATAGGTGAAGTTGGCCAGTTGCAGCAGCAGGAAGCCGCCGAGGAAGTTCGGGGTGATCTGGTCGAAGCGAATCACTGCCGCCCCCGTGACGGCCACCAGTGCTGCCACCAGCGCCCAGGGGTTGAAGCGCCGGTTGAGGGCGTCTTCGATCAGCGTCACGTGCAACGGCGTGAGGATGGTGAACAGCAACACCTCCGGCACCGTCAACACGCGAAAGCTCAGGTACAGGCACACATAGGTCACGCCAAATTGCAGCGCGCCGATCATCAGCATGCCGCGCATGAAGGCCGGTTCCACCGAACGCCAACGGGTCAGGGGGATAAATACCAGGCCGGCCAGCACCACGCGCACCAGCACGGCGAAGTAACTGTCGACGTGACCGGCGAGGTATTCGCCGATCAAGCTGAAGGAAAATGCCTGAATCAGGGTGACAACCAGTAGATAGCCCATGCGCGCCTCGTTTCGAATGGGCGGGACATTAAAGGTTTTCGGCGTTGCACGAAACTCGGGGCAAAAAAAACCCGACCTCGCTATAGCGTCAGTCGGGCAGGAGCACTCAGGAGCAACAAGTGCAAAGGGAGGTTCTTACGCGTACTTGAAGGGTTTGCGTGGGCTTAGATAAACACCGCGCGATTATCTGACGATTAAAGGATCACGCGACCTGCGCCAACAGTGCCTTGGCGTGGTTGATGCCCTTCTCCTGGAAGTCGCCGCTCAGGTTCACCCCTTCGGCGTGAATGAAGGTGACGTCGTGAATACCGATAAAGGCCATGACCTGGCGCAGGTACGGTTCCTGGTGATCGGAGCTGGCGCCGGTGTGGATGCCGCCGCGAGCTGTCAGCACGATGGCACGCTTGCCGGTGAGCAAGCCCTGGGGCCCGGTGGCGGTGTATTTGAAGGTGACGCCGGCGCGCAAAACGTGGTCCAGCCAGGCCTTGAGGGTGCTGGGAATGGCGAAGTTGTACATCGGCGCCGCCATCACCAGCACGTCGGCAGCCAGCAGCTCGTCGGTCAATTCGTTGGAGCGGTCCAGGGAAGCCTGTTCCACAGCGCTGCGCTGTTCAGTCGGTTTCATCCAGCCGCCGAGCAGGTTGGCGTCCAGGTGTGGAACCGGGTTGAGGGCCACGTCACGCACGGTGATCTGATCCGCCGGGTGGGCGACCTGCCATTGGCTGATGAACTGCTGGGTCAGTTGGCGGGAGATCGAATCCTGCTGGCGGGCGCTGCTTTCGATGATCAGAACGTTGGACATGGCTACGTAGGCTCCATCTGTAATTGCTGTAAGTCGATGGAGAAAAGATTAACCAGGGCCTATTCGATAAAAAAGCGCAAAGAACTGCTATAACCCATCTATAAATTTGTTTATAAGCGGAGTATTGCTGTAGGCATGCTCCGCCATTGCTTTATTTCGGTGCGCAGGCCAGGGCGATCCGCATCTTGATAATGGCGCGGCTGAACTTGACCGTGGTGTTGGTGCTTTTACCGGCGGGCACCGTGACCTTGCGGTTACGTGGCGACTCCGGGCCATTGGTGAAGGTTACCGAGCACACCGCATCGTTGGTGCCGTAGTTATTGAGCTGGATCGAGCTGATGTCGCCGTCCACGTCGGAAGCGGTGTAGTCCACTTTCACGCCGTCGATCTTTTTCGTCACGTCGATGGGGTAGGCAAAGGCGCTCAGCGGCAGCATCGCCAGCAACACACAACAGAATTTTCTCATTCGGCAGTCTCCAATAAGGACCGCCAGCTTAGGACAAGAGGAGCTCATCTTGAAAGCGCCCCGCGTTACCCTTGATCAATGGCGCACGCTGCAAGCCGTGGTCGACCACGGTGGCTTCGCCCAGGCGGCCGAAGCGCTGCACCGTTCGCAGTCCTCGGTGAGCTACACCGTGGCCCGCATGCAAGACCAGCTCGGCGTGCCGCTACTGCGCATCGACGGGCGCAAGGCCGTGCTGACCGATGCCGGTGAGGTGCTGTTGCGCCGCTCCCGGCAACTGGTGAAGAACGCCAGCCAGCTGGAAGACCTTGCCCACCATATGGAACAAGGCTGGGAGGCCGAAGTACGCCTGGTGGTGGACGCCGCCTATCCCAACGCACGCCTGGTGCGCGCGCTCACCGCCTTCATGCCGCAAAGCCGGGGCTGCCGTGTGCGCTTGCGTGAAGAGGTGCTGTCGGGTGTCGAGGAGTTGTTGCTCGATGGCATGGCCGACCTGGCCATTAGCGGGTTCATCATCCCGGGTTACCTGGGCACGGAAATGAGCGATGTGGAATTTATCGCCGTGGCCCATCCCGACCATTCGTTGCACCGCCTGAACCGCGAGCTGAGCTTCCAGGACCTGGAAAGCCAGATGCAGGTGGTGATCCGTGACTCCGGCCGCCAGCAGCCGCGCGATGTAGGCTGGCTCGGCGCCGAGCAACGCTGGACCGTCGGCAGCCTGCCCACCGCCGCCACGTTCGTCAGCAGCGGCCTGGGCTTTGCCTGGTTGCCCCGGCACATGATCGAGCGCGAACTCCGCGAGGGCCTGCTCAAGCAGCTACCCTTGGAAAAGGGCGGCAGCCGCAACCCGACCTTCTACCTGTATTCGAACAAGGACAAACCCCTGGGCCCGGCCACGCAGATCCTGATCGATCTGCTGCGCACCTTTGACACCGCGCCCCTGGATGCACCTTTCGCCGCGCCACAACAAGCCTGAAACGGAGTTCACCCATGGCCTGGTTCGACCATGAAGGCTGCAGCCTGCACTACGAGGAATACGGCCACGGCACACCGCTGATCCTGATCCACGGCCTGGGCTCCAGCAGCCAGGACTGGGAACTGCAGATCCCCGTACTGGCCAGGCACTACCGCCTGATCGTGGTGGACGTGCGTGGCCATGGGCGCTCCGACAAACCCCGCGAACGCTACAGCATCCAGGGTTTTACCTTTGACCTGCTCGCGCTGATCGAACACCTGAACCTGCCGCCCGCCCATGTGGTGGGCTTGTCCATGGGCGGCATGATCGCCTTCCAGTTGGCGGTGGACGAACCGAGCCAGGTCAAGAGCCTGTGCATCGTCAACAGCGCCCCCGAGGTCAAGGTGCGCAGCGCCGATGATTATTGGCAATGGGCCAAGCGTTGGAGCCTGGCACGGCTGCTCAGCCTGGCCACCATTGGCAAGGCTCTGGGCGATCGGCTATTTCCCAAACCCGAGCAGGCCGACCTGCGCCGCAAGATGGCCGAACGCTGGGCAAAAAACGACAAACGTGCTTATCTCGCCAGCTTCGATGCGATTGTGGGCTGGGGCGTGCAGGAACAACTTTCCCGAATTGCCTGTCCTACGCTGGTCATCAGCGCCGACCACGACTACACCCCCGTGGCGCAGAAAGAAAACTATGTAAAACTGCTGCCCGATGCGCGGCTGGTGGTCATCGAGGATTCCCGCCATGCCACACCCTTGGATCAACCCGAAGTCTTTAACGCTACCCTGCTCGATTTTCTAAAGACAGTCGAAACCACTACCCAGGATCACTGACCCATGTTGAAAAAAATCGCCTTCTTTGCCGGTTCCGTTCTGTTCGCTGCCAACCTGATGGCGGCCGAGCCAGCCAAGGCTCAGCACGTGCTGATCAGCACCACCAACGGTGACATCGAAATCGAACTGGACCCGGTCAAGGCGCCGATCAGCACCAAGAACTTCCTGGCCTACGTCGACAAGGGCTTTTACACCAACACGATTTTCCACCGTGTGATCCCGGGCTTCATGGTCCAGGGCGGCGGTTTCACCGCGCAGATGTCGCAAAAGCCGACCGATGCGCCGATCAAGAACGAGGCCAGCAACGGCCTGCATAACGTGCGTGGCACCCTGTCCATGGCGCGCACCAATGACCCGAACTCGGCCACCAGCCAGTTCTTCATCAACGTGGCTGACAATGCCTTCCTCGACCCGGGCCGCGACGCCGGCTATGCCGTGTTCGCCAAGGTTGTCAAAGGCATGGACGTGGTCGACATCATCGTCAACTCCCAGACCACCACCAAGCAGGGCATGCAGAACGTGCCAATCGATCCTGTCGTGATCAAGTCGGCCAAGCGCATCGACTGAGGTCTGCAGGTAGCTTCGCGTGGTGCCCACAAGGCACCGCGCGCATTTGAACAGGAGAGCCCGCCAGGCGGGCGTCAACCCTAATGCTCTATCGTCGTTTTGAACAACTGATCGATATCTTCCGCGACGCTCCCAGCGCGGCCCCTCCCGATAAAGTCCTGCCCTTCTACCTCTACTACCTGCGCCAGGTGTGGCCACATTTTGCCGCCTTGCTGGTGGTGGGCCTGATCGGCGCGCTGATCGAAGTGGCGCTGTTCAGCTACCTGAGCCGCATCATCGACCTGGCCCAGGGCACGCCGCCCGCAGACTTTTTCCAGATCCACAGCGGCGAGCTGATCTGGATGGCCGTGGTCGCCCTGTTGTTGCGCCCGATCTTCGGCGCCCTGCACGACCTGCTGGTGCACCAGACCATCAGCCCGGGCATGACCAGCCTGATTCGTTGGCAAAACCACAGTTACGTGCTCAAGCAGAGCCTGAATTTCTTCCAGAATGACTTCGCCGGGCGTATCGCCCAGCGAATCATGCAAACCGGCAACTCCCTGCGCGATTCTGCCGTGGCGGCCGTGGACGCGATCTGGCACGTGGCGATCTACGCCATCAGCGCCCTTGTGCTGTTTGCCGAAGCCGATTGGCGCCTGATGATCCCGCTGGTGACCTGGATCATCTGCTACAGCCTGGCGCTGCGTTACTTCGTGCCACGGGTGAAGGAACGCTCGGTGATTTCCTCCGAGGCGCGTTCCAAGCTGATGGGCCGCATCGTCGACGGCTACACCAACATCACCACCCTGAAGCTGTTTGCTCATACGAGCTACGAGCAGGAGTACGCCAAGGAAGCGATCGTCGAACAGACCGAGAAAACCCAGTTGGCCAGCCGCGTGGTGACCAGCATGGACATTGTGATCACCAGCATGAACGGCCTGCTGATCGTGACTACTACCGGCCTGGCCCTGTGGTTGTGGACGCAGTCGCTGATCTCCGTGGGCGCCATCGCCCTGGCCACCGGCTTGGTGATTCGTATCGTCAACATGTCCGGCTGGATCATGTGGGTGGTCAACGGCATTTTCGAAAACATCGGCCAGGTGCAGGACGGCCTGAAAACCATCGCCCAGCCGTTGGCCGTGATCGACCGCGAGAACGCCCCGCGCCTGAGTGTGCCCCACGGCGAAGTGCGTTTTGAGCAGGTGGATTTCCACTACGGCAAGAAGAGCGGGATCATTGGCGGCCTGAACCTTGAGATCAAGGCCGGCGAAAAGATCGGCTTGATCGGCCCGTCGGGCGCCGGTAAATCAACCCTGGTCAACCTGCTGCTGCGCCTTTACGACCTGCAAGGCGGGCGTATCCTGATCGACGGCCAGAACATTGTCGAAGTCGCCCAGGAGTCGTTGCGCGAACAGATCGGCATGATCACCCAGGACACCTCGCTGCTGCACCGTTCAATCCGCGACAACCTGTTGTACGGCAAGCCGGACGCCACCGACGAAGAGCTTTGGGCTGCCGTGCACAAGGCGCGGGCCGATGAGTTCATCCCCTTGCTGTCGGACGCCGAAGGCCGCACCGGGCTGGACGCGCATGTGGGAGAGCGCGGGGTGAAACTCTCCGGCGGGCAACGCCAACGCATCGCCATCGCCCGCGTGCTGCTCAAGGACGCGCCGATCCTGATCATGGACGAAGCCACCTCGGCCCTGGACTCGGAAGTGGAAGCGGCGATCCAGGAGAGCCTGGAAACCCTGATGCAAGGCAAGACGGTGATTGCGATTGCGCACCGGTTGTCGACCATTGCGCGCATGGACCGCCTGGTGGTGCTGGAGAAAGGCCAGATCGCCGAGAGTGGCAGCCATGCCGAGCTGCTGGCCCATGGCGGGCTGTATGCGCGGTTGTGGCATCACCAGACCGGGGGGTTCGTCGGTATCGACTGACCCAACACCGCCCCCACTGTGGGAGCCGGCTTGCCGGCGATGAGGCCCGGAAGATCACCGCATTGTTCCAGGCCGCCATCGCCGGCAAGCCGGCTCCTACAGTTTGAATAGCGCCAGGTCCCGATTTTAAAGGGGCCTGGCGCTTTTTTATGGCCTGGAATTGTGGCGCAACCGTGCTGTACTCACAGCAGTGCCCAGACGGGCGCTGTAGTAAATCTGCAGGGAGCATCACTGATTTACTGATTCGGTAGAGCGATCTATCAAGGACGGGCTTCATGTCTTTGTTCAAACGTTCAGTGACGGAGGGGTTAGGTACGTTTTGGCTGGTGTTGGGCGGTTGCGGGAGCGCGGTGTTGGCCGCAGCATTCCCCGCAGTCGGGATCGGGTTGCTGGGTGTGGCCCTGGCGTTCGGGCTCACGGTGCTGACCATGGCGTTTGCCATCGGCCATATCAGCGGTTGTCACCTCAACCCGGCGGTCTCGGTGGGGCTGGTCGTGGGCGGAAGGTTTCCGGCCAGGGAGTTACCGGCGTACATCATCGCGCAGGTCATCGGCGGCACCGTCGCTGCTGCGCTGCTGTACTTCATCGCCAGCGGCAAACCAGGCTTCGAACTGGCGAGCGGCCTGGCGTCCAACGGCTACGGCGAGCATTCGCCGGGAGGTTATTCCCTGGCAGCGGGGTTTGTCTGTGAGCTGGTGATGACGGCGATGTTCGTGCTGATCATCCTCGGCGCCACCGACCGTCGTGCCCCACCGGGCCTAGCGCCCATCGCCATCGGCCTGGCCCTCACGTTGATCCACCTGATCTCCATTCCCGTGACCAACACCTCAGTCAACCCGGCCCGCAGTACGGGCCCGGCGCTGATCGTCGGCGGGTGGGCGATCCAGCAGTTGTGGATGTTCTGGCTCGCGCCGATCCTGGGCGCGGTGATTGGCGGCGTGACCTATCGATGGCTCGGCAAGGAGGAGCCGGCCTGAGCGAGACGGGTTCAGCCCTGCCGCTACGGCAGGGCTGCCTTCAATGGGGCCTGGTTCAGCCTTGATGAGCCTGCATGTACTGACGCAATAGCTGATTGATTCGCGTCTGGTAGCCAGTCCCTTGACCTTTGAACCACTCCAGAACATCCGCATCAAGCCGAATAGTCACCGCCTGCTTCACTGGAACACGCAGTTCGGCACGCCGGAAGAACTCGGCATCCAACTCAGGAATATCGCTGGTATCAATCTCTTCATCATTCATCTTGGCCAAGCGCTCCCAATCAGTTTTCGATGTTTGCGTCATAGTATTTGGCCTCCTTCTTGGTTGCTTTGCGGGCGGAGATGATACGGATCACATCACCACTCCGTTCGGTGTATACGACCACACCCATTAACAATTTGATCCAGCCAATACTGACCCATCGTTCTTCGTCATAATCCGCTCGATCATCGCGCATGGCCAGCATTGGGTGCCGAAAGATATCTGGAACGTCATTAAAATCGATGCCGTGCTTAACAATATTGGCCTTATTTTTGGATTCATCCCACTCAAATAGCATGGCACATCCTGTATGTACTTTTGTACATACAGGATAGCGATTCAAGTGTGTCTTGCCCGGGTTGCCAGACCGGCGGTTCAGCCCTGTCGGTAGGGCAGCGCTGCCCGCGCCTCTTCGGCATAGGCCTGAATGCCCACGCGTTCACGCTCGAGAAAATCCTCCACGGCATTCTTCAACCCGGGATGGCGCAGGTAATGCCACGAACGAGTGATCACCGGTTCGAACCCGCGAATCAACTTGTGCTCGCCCTGGGCCCCGGCGTCGAAGCGCTGCAAGCCTTCGGCGATGGCGTAGTCCATGCCCTGGTAGAAACAGGTTTCGAAATGCAGGCGGTCAAACTCCGCCAGGCAACCCCAATAGCGGCCGTAGAAGCTGTCGCCACCGATCAGGCTGAACGCCATCGCCACCGGGCGTGAGCCTTGTTTGGCCAGCACCACGCGGATCGCTTCGGGCATGCGCTCGGCCAGCAGGCTGAAAAACGCGCGGGTCAGGTAGGGAGACTGGCGACGTACCGCGTAGGTATTGGCGTAGCAGGCGTAGACAAAGTCCCATTGCGCCTCGCTCAGTTCATGGCCTTGCAGCCATTCGAACGCGATGCCCTGCCCCGCCACTTGCTCGCGCTCTTTGCGCATCTGTTTGCGCTTGCGTGAACTCAAGGCGTCGAGAAAATCCTGAAAGTCGCGATACCCACGGTTCTGCCAGTGAAACTGACAACCCAGGCGCTGCAACCAGCCCGGCTGTTGTGCCAGCGCTTCGTCGGCCAATGGATCGGTGAAGTTGATATGAGCGCTGGAAAGCCCTTCGATTTCCAGGTAGCCCGGCAACGCCTTGAGCAACTCGAAACCGTCCTGAGCATTCGCCGCCAGCAGACGCGGCCCGCTGACCGGGCTGAACGGCACCGCCGTGAGCAGCTTGGGGTAGTAGTCGATACCGGCGCGCTCACAGGCGTCCGCCCAGCCATGGTCGAACACGTACTCGCCATAGGAATGCCACTTGCGGTAACTGGGCAACGCCGCCACCAGGCGTTCGCCCTCCCAATGCAGCAAATGCTCCGGCTGCCAGCCCGATTGCGGGCCCAGGCTGGCGCTGTCTTCCAGCGCGCTCAGGAACGCATGCCGCACAAACGGCTGGGCCTGCGGCACCAGGGCATCCCAGGCCTGCGGGGCGATTTCGGACAGGCTGTCCAGGCGTTGCAACGGCATCGGCATCCTCACTACGTCGGGGCGTGAAAGCCTGGCGAGTATCGCTTATCGCCGAACTTCGCACACCTTCAAATGCCGCGACAAAACCCATGCCAGTTAGTTCCTTCTTAAATTATTTGTCATCTACATGACATCACTTAGCCACTGCTCCGTCATAAACGATCGTGATACTGACGCCTGTTTTTAGAGCGCCCGGTTATACCGAGCGGCTACTTGTCCGTCCGAAATCGGTCGGTTGTGTCCTGGATGGTTTGCCATCCCTCCTCACTTTCGGAGATTGATATGCGTCTTGCTTCCACTAAAACTGCGGCGCTCCTGTGTGGCGGCCTGCTACTGGCCCTGAGCATTCCGGCCAACGCCGCAGTCGACGCTAAATTGCTCGACATGCTCAAGGCCAACGGCCAGATCACCGCTTCGCAGTACACCGAGCTGCAAGCGGAATTGGCCAAAGACCAGAAAGAAAAGCAGATCGCACAGCAAGCTCAACAAGAGACCAACGAGCAGATCGCGGCCACCGCGAAGAAAACCACCGAGCTGAGCAGCTTCGACCAGAAGCTTGCCTGGGCTGCCAAGACTCAGTTCAAGGGCGACGTTCGCGTACGTCACGAAACCGTGAAGATCGACGGCGAACAAGGCGTCAATGGCGGGCGTGACAAGGACCGTGACCGTATCCGTGCGCGTCTGGGGGCTTACACCGAGATCAACTCACAAGTGGACACCGGCATCCGCATCGCCACCGGCGGCAGCGACGACGCGCGTTCCACCAACCAGGACCAGGATAACTACTTCGACAAGAAGCAAATCTGGCTGGACCTCGGTTACATCGACTACCACCCCGACCAAATCAAGAACCTGCACGTGATCGGCGGCAAGATGCTGCAACCCTGGGTGAGCATGGGCGACGTGATCTGGGATAGCGACATCAACCCGGAAGGTCTGGCAGTAACTTACAAATACCCATTGGGTGGCAGCGCCGAGCTGTTTGGTAGCCTCGGTAACTACAACCTCAAGGACAACGTCGACGGCGACGGCGTGCAATTTCGTCACGACCTGCGCCTGACTTCTGGCCAGTTGGGTACTCGCTTCTCCGTCACCGACAACCTGAAACTGACCCTGGGCGGTAGCGTCTACGCCTACCAGAACGACAAGGACAGCCGTTGCCCAACCAGCGGTACCGTGACTACGCCGTGTGCACTGGCGGTCAACGGCAACTCGGCTGACAACCAGTTCCGCCTGTATGAAGGCTTTGCCCAGGCTGACATCGGTGGCCTGGCCGTACCGCTGGCGTTCTACGGCCAGTACGTGAAGAACAACGACGCCGTGACCGACCAGGACACCGCCTGGTTGGTGGGCGCCAAGTCCAAAGTGTTCGGTTTCAACCTGGACTACAACTACCGCGATATTCAACGTAACGCGGTCGTGGGTGCCTTCACCGACTCGGACTTCGCCAACGGCACCACCGGTTCCCGTGGCCACAAGTTCAAAGTGGGTTACGACATCGACAAGAACTTCGCCCTGGGCGCCACGTACTTCCTGACCAAGGCTGACTTCTCCAGCCGTACTCAACGCGACGCCAACACCAACACCCTGCAGTTGGATGCTGAAGCCAAGTTCTGATTCAGCACGTAATACGCCTTGGGCCAGGACGGCCCGAGGCGCCTTTCACAGCCTCGCGTGGGTGAGTCGGTCCCCATCATCCGTTCGACTCAATCACGCGAGTCTGCCTTTACCCCGCCTTTACTGATCCTTCAGTCGTTCCGCCGCCAGGCGTTCAGCCAGCGCATCCACATCCTTGAGCGGTTCCTCCGGCATGATCTTCAGCGTCGCCTGCATCAGGCGCATCTGGCGGATAAAACGCCGGCAGTTGGGGCAGAACATCAAATGATGACGCACCAGCAAACGCTCGCGAAAGGTCAATTGCCCGTCGAGATAATCACTGGACCGCGCCACTTGTTCTTTACAGGTCAACATTCGCCCGTTTCCTCAAAATGCTCCACCGTGGCGAAGACTTTAAGCCGTGCTCGATGCAACAGCACACGGACATTGGAGAGCGAGAGCGTCAGAAGATTACAGATTTCTTCCAATTCCAGCCCCTGGCGTTCACGCAACACCAGCACGCTACTTTGCAATTCGGACAAACTCAGAATCGTATGTTCCAGGCATTTGCGCAGTTCATCTTCGGTCAACAGGGCTTCGGGCGTGTCCTGGTGCCAGGCATACGGGGCGACCGCCCAATGGCCATCGTCCGGCACGAAGCGGTCATCGCCGATGGTGCCGTGGGGCGACGGCAAGTCATCAAGCAGCACTTCGCGCCGGTTCTGCTTGTAGCGGCCCTTGGCGGAGTTGGCGGTGATGGTCAGCAGCCAGGTCTTGAGGCTGGAACGCCCTTCGAACTTGGCCAGGTTGCGCACCACCGACAGCCAGGCGTCCTGCACCACTTCATCGGCATGGCGCTGGCCGACGATGGCGTAGGCCACTGCACGCATGGCGCTTTGGTAGGTGGTGACCAGCTCCTTGTAGGCGCGTTGCTCACCCTTGAGCAGCCGTTCAAGCAGGTGCGTGTCGTCCGCTGCTGCCATTGTCTACCTCAATCCCACAGTGGAAATCCGATACCTGTCTGTGGGAGCTGGCTTGCCTGCGATAGCGGCGGTGAATTCACCCTCGTCATCGCAGGCAAGCCAGCTCCCACATTGGCCAGCAGATCAGCGTTTGCGCAGGATCACGCTACCGATCGAATAACCCGCACCGAAGGAGCTCAGTACCGCGACGGAGCCCTTGGGCAGGTCGTCCTGGTAGGTGTGGAAGGCAATCACCGAACCGGCCGAGCTGGTATTGGCGTAAGTATCGAGAATCACCGGCGCTTCTTCCACTGTGGCTTCGCGACCCAGCAGTTTCTTCACAATCAGGTGGTTCATGCTCAGGTTGGCCTGGTGCAGCCAGAAGCGCTTCACGTCGGCCACGTTCAGCTGGTTTTCCGCCAGGTGCACGCCGATCAGTTCGGCCACCATCGGGCACACGTCGCGGAAAACTTTGCGGCCTTCCTGCACGAACAGCTTGTCGGGCGCGCCGATGCCCTCTTCCGCGGTGCGGTTGAGGAAGCCGAAGTTGTTGCGGATGTTATTGGAGAACTTGGTCAGCAGCTTGGTGCTTACCACGTCGAACTGGTGCTCGGAGGTCGCCAGGTCGGCACGCTCCAGGACCACGGCGGTGGCCGCGTCGCCAAAGATGAAATGGCTGTCGCGGTCGCGGAAGTTCAAGTGGCCGGTGCAGACTTCCGGGTTGACCATCAGGATCGCCCGGGCCTGGCCCAGCTGGATGCTGTTGGCGGCGTTCTGGATGCCGAAGGTGGCCGACGAGCACGCCACGTTCATGTCGAAGCCGAAGCCTTCGATGCCCAGGGCTTCCTGGACTTCAATGGCGATGGCCGGGTAGGCACGCTGCAGGTTGGAGCAGGCGACGATCACGCCGTCGATGTCGGCCGCGGTCTTGCCGGCACGTTGCAGGGCCTGTTCGGCAGCGCCGACGGCCATCTGGCAGAGCACCGACCACTCGTCGTTGCTGCGCTCGGGCAGGCGCGGGGCCATGCGCTGCGGGTCGAGAATGCCGTCCTTGTCCATCACGAAGCGGCTCTTGATACCCGATGCTTTTTCAATGAACGCCGCGCTGGATTCGGTCAGCGCCTGCACATCACCGCGCTCGATGGCGGCGGCGTTGTCGCTGTTGAACTGTTGCACGTAAGCATTGAAAGACTGCACCAGCTCTTCGTTGGAGATGCTGTTGGCCGGGGTGTACAGGCCGGTGCCGCTGATGACGACGTTATGCACGGTCGTTCCTCTAAATCTGTCAGGCAGAAGATATTGGTACCGTCGTACCAAACTTTAAGTCGTTCGATGCCGTCCAGCGGGCATCAAACTGGCAACGCTTTATTCCATCGCGCCGTGGCTGCGCACCAGCCTGTCACGACGATCCCGGCATTTATAGGCGCGAAGTTTGCCACAAACCTCGATATTTGGCGCTATCTGCGGACAAACACCGGTTTGCCTTGGAATGCATTCAAAATGTGGGAGCTGGCTTGTGTGGGAGCTGGCTTGCCTGCGATAGCATCACCGCGGTGTGACCAACACACCGAGGTGTCTGCATCGCGGGCAAGCCCGGCTCCCACACAAGCCGGCGCCTACAGGGGATGTATCAGGCTTCGACCAAAGACCATTGCTTGCTCAGGCGCTTGTCGGAAATCGGCACTTTGGTGCCCAACTGCTGGGCAAACAACGACACCCGGTATTCCTCCAGCCACCAGCGGTACAGCTCCAGCTGGGGGTCGCGCTTACCTTCCTGGGCATGCTTTTTCAGGCGGTTTTCGTACTGGGTCCACAGGCCCGCCAGCTCTGCGCTCCACACCCGGTCCTTTTGCACCTGGCTCGGCAGCTTCTCCAGGCGCAGTTCGATGGCCTTGAGAAAGCGCGGCAATTCCTTGAACCATTGTGCCGGGGTTTCCCGCACAAAACCGGGATAGACCAGGTGGCTGAGCTGCTGCTTGATATCGTTCAAGGCCACGGCCTGGGCCAGGTCGATCTTGCCCTTGAAGCGTTTTTGCAGGCCATGCCAGAGTTTCAGCACCTCCAGGGTCAGGCGCGCCAGGCGCTCGGCGTGTTCGGTCCAGCTGCCGCGCTTGCGCTCGGCCAACGCCGCCAAACCGGCGCCATCACGTGGCAGGCTGGCTTCGCCCTCGAGCACGCAGGTGTCGAGGCTGGCCAGCAGGATGTCCTCCACCAGCGCATCAATGCGCCCCAGTTCGCGGTACATCAGGCCAAGTTCGGTCAAGCCCGGCAACTTGCCGCGCAGGAATTTGGCCGGTTCCGCCAGTTGCTGCATCAACAAACGTTGCAACGCACGACGGTGCTGGAACTCGGCCTCGGCGGCCGTAGAGAAACGCCCTTCCTTGACCGTGCCGTTTTCTTCAACCAATGCCGGGTACACCGTCATCGACAGGCCGGCGATCTTTTGCTGGGTCTTCTCGGCCACTGCCGCGAACACCTTGGCCTCCACCGGTTGCTGGCTCTTTGCGGTTTGCGGCACGGCCAACGCAGCCTGGCTGGCCTCGGCGAACCGCGCGGTCAGCTCGGCCAGGTCGCGGCCTTCGCCGAGGAACTTGCCCTGGCCGTCGACCACTTCCAGGTTCATCTTCAGGTGGTTTTCCACCTGTTGCGCCGCCTCGGCCCAGGCTTCATCGCTGACCCGAGCGCCAGTCATGCGCAATAACTCGCGACCCAGTGCCTGGGGCAGCGAGCCCTGGCCGAATTCGATGCGTTGCAGCGCAGCCTTGACGAAGTCCGGCACCGGCACGAAGTTCTTGCGTAGGGCCTTGGGCAAGTTGCGCACCAGGGCGATGCACTTGGCTTCGATCACCCCGGGCACCAACCATTCGAGGCGCTCTGGCGGCAAGGCTGGCAGGAGGGGCGCCGGCACGCGCAAGGTCACACCATCGCGGGGGTGGTTGGGTTCGAAGTGGTAACTCAACGCCAGTTCCAGGTCACCCAAGTGCAGGGTGTCCGGGTAATGCAGGGCAGTGACTTCACTGGCCTCGCGGGCCAACACGTCTTCTTCGCGCATGATCAACAGCTGCGGGTTCTTCTGGCTGTTGACCTTGTACCAGCTGTCGAACGTGGCGGTCTGGTGGATCTCGGCCGGCAGCCGCGCGTCGTAGAAGGCGTAGAGGGTTTCTTCGTCGGCCAGGATGTCGCGGCGGCGCGCCTTGGCTTCCAGCTCATCCAGCTGTTCCAGCAGTTGCTGGTTGGCCGTCAGGCACTTGGCGCGGGACTGAATCTCACCCCGCACCAGGCCTTCACGGATAAACAACTCGCGGGACACCACCGGGTCGACCGGCCCGTAATGCACCGGCCGGCGCCCGACCACAATCAACCCGAACAAGGTGATCTGTTCAAACGCCACGACCTGGCCGCGCTTCTTCTCCCAGTGGGGCTCGAAGTGGTTTTTCTTGATCAGGTGCCCGGCCAGCGGTTCGATCCAGTCGGCATCGATCTTGGCCACCATGCGCGCATAGAGCTTGGTGGTTTCCACCAGTTCGGCGGTCATCAGCCATTGCGGACGCTTCTTGCCGATGCCCGACGACGGGTGAATCCAGAAGCGCCGCTGACGCGCGCCCAGGTAGTCACCGTCTTCGGCTTTCTGGCCGATCTGGCTGAGCAGGCCGGAGAGCACCGCCTTGTGCAGTTTCGGGTAGTCGGCCGGGTCTTTGTTGATCGCAAGCTGCATGTCACGGCAGATCAGGCTCAACTGACGATGGGAGTCACGCCATTCGCGCAGGCGCAAATAGTTGAGGAAGTTCTTGCGGCACCAATTGCGCAGCGGGCTGGCGGTCAACGCCTGGCGTTGTTCTTCAAAACCGCGCCACAAATTGACCAGCCCGGCGAAGTCCGAGTCTGCGTCTTTCCACTGCGCGTGGGCCTGGTCGGCGGCCTGTTGACGCTCCGGTGGGCGCTCGCGCGGATCCTGAATCGACATGGCACTGGCCACGATCAGCACTTCCTGCAAGCTGCCGAGCTTGGCCGCTTCGAGCAGCATGCGGCCCATGCGCGGGTCCACCGGCAGGCGCGCCAGTTGGCGGCCCAACGGCGTGAGCTGGCTGTTGCGGTCAACGGCTGACAGCTCTTGCAGCAGGTTGAAACCGTCGCTGATGGCCTTGCCATCCGGTGGTTCGATAAACGGGAAGTCGGTGATCTCGCCGAGGCGCAAATGGAGCATCTGCAGGATTACGGCGGCGAGGTTGGTGCGCAGGATCTCGGGGTCGGTGAATTCAGGGCGCCCGATAAAATCCTCTTCGCTGTACAGGCGCACGCAGATGCCCGGCTCAACCCGGCCACAACGGCCTTTACGCTGGTTGGCACTGGCCTGGGAAATCGCCTCGATCGGCAGGCGCTGCACCTTGGCGCGGTAGCTGTAGCGGCTGATGCGCGCGGTACCGCTGTCGATCACATAACGAATGCCCGGCACCGTCAGCGAGGTTTCCGCAACGTTGGTGGCCAGCACCACACGGCGGCCCGGGTGGGATTGGAAAATGCGCTGCTGTTCGGCCGGCGACAGGCGTGCGTACAGCGGCAAAATTTCGGTGTGCTTGAGCTGGGCCTTGCGCAGCATGTCGGCGGCGTCGCGGATCTCGCGCTCGCCGGGCAGGAACACCAACACGTCACCGGGGCTGCGCCGTTCGCTGCGCTCATAGGCGGCGATTTCATCAAGGGTGGCGAGGATCGCCTGGTCGACGGTGAGGTCGTCCTCGACACGGTTGCCCTCCTCATCCTGTTCCAGGGTCAGCGGGCGGTACCAGGTGTCGACCGGGAAGGTACGGCCCGACACTTCGACAATCGGCGCATCGTCAAAATGCTTGGAGAAGCGCTCCAGGTCGATGGTCGCCGAGGTGATGATGACTTTGAGGTCCGGGCGACGCGGCAGCAGGGTCTTCAGGTAGCCCAGCAGGAAGTCGATGTTCAGGCTGCGTTCGTGGGCTTCGTCAACGATGATCGTGTCGTAGCGTTCCAGGTAGCGGTCGTTCTGGGTTTCCGCCAGCAGGATGCCGTCGGTCATCAGCTTGATCAGCGTGTTGGAATCGCTCTGGTCTTCGAAGCGCACCTGGTAGCCGACCAGCGCGCCCAGCGGCGTGCCCAGTTCTTCGGCGACCCGGCTGGCCACGCTGCGCGCCGCGATCCGGCGTGGCTGGGTGTGGCCGATCAGGCCGAACTGGCCGCGACCGATTTCCAGGCAGATCTTCGGCAACTGGGTGGTTTTGCCCGAGCCGGTTTCGCCGGCAATGATCAGCACCTGGTGCTTGTTCAAGGCTTCTTTGATTTCATCGCGCTTGGCGGCAATCGGCAGGCTGTCGTCATAACGGATCACCGGCAGGCTGGCACGCCGCGCCGTAACCTGGGCGCAGGAGGCCTGCATGCGCGCCACCCATTGCGCCAACTTGTCCTCGTCGGGCTTTTTGCGCAGCTCAAGCAATTGCCGCCGCAAGCGGTGGCGGTCGGCGAGCATGGCGTGATCGAGGGTTTTGAGCAGTTGGTCGATAGTGGGCGCTTGGTCAGTCATCAGCTACTTGACGGTCATCTGTATAGGCACGGCCGGCAAGTGTGGCAGAAAAGCGTCTCGTCTGGCAGGCGGCTGAGTGGCATCAAGGATAAACCCAATCAAATGTGGGAGCGGGCTTGCCCGCGATTACGATCTGTCAGCAACACCTCTACCGCCTGATACACCGCTATCGCGGGCAAGCCCGCTCCCACACAAGCCCTCCCACAAGGAGCAGGCGTTAGAGCGGGTCTTTGCGCCGGTATGGGAACACATCGATGACCTTGCCGGCGCGAATCGCCTCCTGCAGGCCCTTCCAGTAGTCCGCGTTGTACAACTCGCCGTGCAGCTCATCGAACAGCTGGCGCTGGCTGGCGTCGGCGAACAGGAACGGCGGGAATTCCTCGGGGAACACGTCCAGCGGGCCAATGGAGTACCAGGGCTCGGAGGCCATTTCGTCCTCGGGGGTGCGCGGCGCGGGGATATGGCGGAAGTTGGCCTCGGTCAGAAAGCAGATTTCGTCGTAGTCGTAGAACACCACGCGACCGTGGCGGGTGACGCCGAAGTTTTTCAGCAGCATGTCACCGGGAAAGATATTCGCCGCCGCCAGCTGCTTGATGGCCTGGCCATAGTCTTCCAGGGCTTCGCGCACCTGGGCGGGGTTGGCGTTATCGAGGTAGAGGTTGAGCGGGGTCATGCGCCGCTCGGTCCAGCAGTGGCGGATAAGCACCGTATCGCCTTCCACTTCGACGGTGCCGGCCGCGACTTCCAACAGTTCTGCCAGGCAGTCGGGTTCGAACTTGCTCAGGGGGAAACGAAAATCGGCGAACTCCTGGGTATCGGCCATGCGCCCGACCCTGTCGACGCTTTTGACCAGCCGGTACTTCTCGATCACCGTGGCGCGGTTGACGTTTTTTGACGGCGAAAAGCGGTCCTTGATGATCTTGAACACGGTGTTGAAGCCCGGCAGGGTAAACACGCTCATGACCATGCCACGCACGCCCGGGGCCATGATGAAGCGATCATCGGTGGTGGCCAGGTGGTTAATCAGCGCGCGATAGAACTCCGACTTGCCGTGCTTGTAGAAGCCGATGGAGGTGTACAGCTCGGCGATGTGCTTGCCCGGCAGGATGCGCCTGAGAAAGCCGATGAATTCCGCCGGCACCGGCACGTCGACCATGAAGTAGGAACGGGTGAACGAGAAGATGATCGACACGTCGGCTTCGTCGGTGATCAGCGCATCGATCTGGATGCCGCGCCCCTCGCGGTGCAGCAACGGGATCGCCAGCGGCCACTGTTCGTCGCGGGTGTAGAGGCGGCCCACGAGGTAGGCGCCTTTGTTGCGATAGAGCACCGAGGAAAACAACTCGACATTGAGGTCCGGGTCTTTGCACACCCAGTCCGGCAGGTTTTCCCGTAGCTGGGCTTCAAGGCGACGCAGATCAGCTGGCAGGTCGGCGTAGGGTTCGCTGAAGCGGTAGTCGGCAAACACCTGCGCCAGCATCTGGGCAATCTTGCCATTTGGCGTGTAGGTGCGGGTTTGCGCTGCCCGCGCCCGGCGCAGGCTGGGCCGGGTGGTGTGGATGAACATGCAGCCGTCGCTGATCAGGTCGTGGCTGAACAGGCCGCAGAAGATCGAGTTGTACCAGGTCTCGGACAGCTCATCGTCAAAGCGCAGGTCGATCAAGCCGATGTAGGCGCTTTTGACCAGGGGCCAGGCATCCACCTCCAACAGCACCGCGTCATCGAAGCTGGCTCGCAAGCGCGCCGTGACTTCGCCGACCTTTTCTTCATACAGGTTGATCCGCGCCGCCGACGCCGCCTGCCCAAGTTGCCACTGCGCCTTCTCGAACCGCTCGCGGGCACCGTCGGTGATCTGGCGGAAATGCTCACGGTAGTCGTCGAAGCCATCGAGGATCATCCGGGCGATGGCGGGGGCGGATTGCGACATGCGGGAAACCTCTGGCGGGCATCTGGATGCCCTGAGCTTAGCCAGTGAATAGAAGCAGGAGAAGGAGGATTTTTCGCGGCAGGTTGTACAGCTTTGCGCACTTCGTACATTTATTTTCAATTTTCACAATTCGACCAATCGGTCAGTAAACGCACCAAAAAGTCGCACGAATCGCTACCCGCCCTCACCTGCACGCCTGAATCGGCGGGGCTTGGCGCTTTTGCACGGTAAAACCCGCTATGTCACTGAAGTTCACCGTTTGTAACCATCTTGATACAGCGTAAGGGAAACCCTGATTACCACCTTAGTGGCACTTTGATATATAGCGCGCCCTCTCCCACCCTAACAAGGTCTGAAGACCGATCCGGGAACAGGTTCTAATCGCCCAAGGAGCATTGAGATGTCATTGAGGAACATGAGGATCGGATTGCGTGCCAGTCTGAGTTTTGGGGTTTTGGCCAGCATGTTGGTGATTGTCGGCCTGTTTGGCTTGGGGCAGATGGCCAAGCTGCGCGAAAGTGCACTGGTCATCGAAGATTCGTGGATGCCGAGCATCGAGAGTATCCACGACGCCGCCGCCTGTATCGCCAGCATCCGCCTGGAGGCCTTGCGCCTGGCGACCACCGACGAGTCGCGGGTGCGGGATAACAGCAAAAGCCTGATCACTCGCCAGCGCAGCGAACTGCAAACGTTGCTCGATCACCACCAAGACCTGCTCAGCGGCGATGAAGAACGCGAGATGCTCATGCAACTCAAGGCCAACGTGAACACCTACGTGACCATCGTCGGGCAGATGGTCGCGCTGGTCGACAAGGACCAGCAGCAAGACGCCATCGACTTGCTCACCAGCCGCCTGGCGCCCCAGGGCACCGTCCTCAATAAAAGCCTGGAGGACATGATCACCTTCAACCAGAAAGGCGTGGAAGACGCCGCCGGCCTGGCCGCACAGATGTACACCAACGCCCAGTGGGTGGTCGGCCTGATCATCCTGTGTGCCCTGATCGCCACGCTGCTGTTGGCCTGGCTGTTGACCCGCAGCATCACGGCGCCCATCGGCCAGGCCTTGGCCGTGGCCCGCACCATCGCCGGTGGCGACTTGAGCCAGCCGATCGTGGTGCACGGGCGGGACGAACCGGCGCAATTGCTGGCTGCCCTCTCCACCATGCAGGTGCAACTGCAAACCACCATCCGTGGCATCAGCGAGTCGGCGCAGCAACTGGCCTCTGCCGCCGAAGAGATGAGTTCGGTGATGGAACAGAGCACCCGTGGCCTGCAGGCGCAGAACGATGAAATCGAACAAGCCGCCACGGCCGTGAACGAGATGAGCGCAGCGGTGGACGAGGTGGCAGGCAATGCGGTGTCCAGTGCCGAGGCGTCCAAGGCCTCTGATGAGGACAGCAAGCACGGCCACTACCAGATCAGCGAAACCATCAGCTCGATCCAGAACCTGGTGGACGAAGTGCTCGGTGCCTCGACCAAGGCCGAAGGCCTGGCCGTGCAAGCCCAGGACATCAGCAAGGTGCTGGAAGTGATCCGCGGCATCGCCGGGCAAACCAACCTGCTGGCACTGAACGCTGCCATCGAAGCCGCCCGCGCCGGTGAAGCCGGGCGCGGTTTTGCGGTGGTCGCCGATGAGGTGCGTTCCCTGGCACAACGTACCCAGGACTCCACCGAAGAAATCGAGCAGATGATCACCGGTATCCAGCAAGGCACCCAAGGCACCGTCGAGGCGCTCAACAGCAGCGCCGAACACGCCGGCCAGACCCTGCAACGGGCCAACAGCGCCGGCAGCGCGCTGGAAAAAATCACCGCCGCCATCTCGCAGATCAGCCAGCGCAACCTGGTGATCGCCAGCGCCGCCGAGCAGCAGGCGCTGGTCGCCCGCGAAGTGGACCGCAGCCTGGTGAACATCCGTGACCTGTCCACCCAAACAGCGGCGGGGGCCACTCAGACCTCAGCCGCCAGCCAGGAATTGTCGCGCCTGGCGGTGGACCTGAATGGGCTGGTCACACGGTTTGTCCTGTAATCCCTCAAGGCGTCGTGCAACACTCGCCGCCTGATGGATGTAGGAGTATTTCGTGAGACCTGTCGACACCTTGTACCTGCTGGGGCTGGCTGCTATCTGGGGCGCCAGCTTCCTGTTCATGCGCATCATTGCGCCGGAGATCGGCACGGTGCCGACGGCGTTTTTTCGCGTGTCGATTGCCGCCGCCGGTTTGCTGGTGATTTTGGCGGTGATGCGGGTGAACTGGGATTTCCAGGGCAAATTCAAGACGGTGTTGCTGCTGGGGGTGATCAACTCCGGGATCCCCGCGACCATGTACTCGGTGGCGGCCCAGGTGCTGCCAGCGGGTTACTCGGCGATCTTCAACGCCACCACGCCGTTGATGGGTGTGTTGATCGGCGGGCTGTTCTTCAGCGAGCGCCTCACCCCGTCGAAAATCGCCGGCGTGACCCTGGGACTGTTTGGCGTGGGCGTACTGACCCGCGCCGGACCGGTGGCGTTTGACCTGCAATTGTTGATGGGGGCGCTGGCCTGCCTGTTGGCGACCACCTGCTACGGCTTCGCCGGGTTCCTGGCGCGGCGTTGGCTGGATCAACGCGGGGGCCTGGACAGTCGCCTGTCAGCGTTGGGCAGTATGCTCGGCGCAACGTTGTTCCTGCTGCCGTTCTTTGCCTACAGCGCCATCAGCCATCCGCCCGCCAGTTGGGGTGGGTGGCAAGTGTGGTTGTCGTTGCTGGGGCTTGGGCTGGTGTGCACGGCGTTTGCCTACATTCTTTACTTCCGGTTGCTGTCGTCCATCGGGCCGGTCAAGTCGATGACCGTGACCTTCATGATTCCGCCGTTTGGCGTGTTGTGGGGGGCGTTGCTGCTGGATGAGCCGTTGTCGATGGCGCATCTGTATGGCGGGGTGTTGATTGCAGGAGCGTTGTGGTTGGTGCTGCGGCCTCGAAAACTGACACGCCCCCTGTAGGAGCCCGGCTTGCCGGCGATGGCGTCATTGAGATCGCCATCGCCGGCAAGCCGGGCTCCTACCGAGGTGTGTTGCATCAGGTTTTACGGAAGACGAACACCAGGCCGATGATGATCAACCCCATCCCCAGCAGGCTCAGCATTGCCAGCCTGTTGCCGAAGATCAGGTAGTCCATCACCGCCGTCACGGCCGGCACCAGGTAGAACAGGCTGGTGACATTCACCAGGTTGCCCCGGGCGATCAGGCGGTACAGCAACAGCGTTGCCAGCAAAGACACCACCAACCCCATCCACAGCACCGGCACGAAAAAACCCGTGCTGTGTTCAAAGTGGAACGGTTGGAACGGCACGAATACCGCGCACAACAGCAACCCGGCCAGGTATTGCACCGGCAGTGTGCCCAGGGGGTTATCGGTGATGCGCTTTTGCATGATCGAACCAAAGGTCATGCTGGCCAATGCCAGCAGCCCGAACAGCATCCCCGCCAGGGACATGCCCGACAGGCCGATGCCTTGGTAGACCACCATGATCAACCCCGCCAGGCCCAGCCCCAAACCGAACATCCGGCGCCACGAACGCTGGCGCTCCATCAGCACCACGGTGAGGATCGGCTGCACGCCCATGATGGTTGCCATCACGCCGGGCGTGACTTTGAGGTCGAGGGCCAGCAGATAAAAAATCTGATAAGCCCCCAGCAACACCAGCCCGGTCGCCGCCGCATACAGCAGGGGTTTGCCGGGGCGCGGCAACTTCAACTTGAGGACCGGCACCAGGATCACCAGGCCCGCGAGGGCGATGGCAAAGCGGATCAGCAGGAAGGCAAAGAGTGACGCATGGGCCAGGCCCCATTTGGAGAAGATCGCCCCGCTGCTCCACAGCAGGACAAACAGGCTCGTCGAGGCCGCCGCGGCCACGGATTGTTTCGAAAGAACAGACATGGTTACCACCTGTCATCAGGCAAAAAAAGCCGATTCAGCAGACGCTGAAATGCATTAGGTTTTTTTCAGGCGGGCAGACGGGAGCAGCGAAGCTGATCAGCCCGAAATGCCAACACCCGGCGGTGATACGACTGCGTACACCGGCGTGCTGCTGACAGGAGGGGGGTAGTGACTGATCTGCGCAGGCTGCTTTTCCCCGCACGGCACGACCACAGCGTTGACCGCTGAATCGACTACCGCTATGCGCTGGGAAGCTGGCATGTGCTGATCTTTTTGAAGGAAGGAATACCGGCCGACTATAACCAGCCGCAAACATATTTTGCAATAACTCCTCCGGGTCTTTTTGCGTGGAGGAGTTTTCATGCGGCGGCAAAAGACCGGTCGCTATAATGCCGCCGGGTTTTTCCAAGGATTTCACATGATCGCTCTGCCCTGGCTGTACCTGGTGCTTCTCTCCATTGGCTACTCAGTGGCCTTGATCTACGGGCAACTGGGCCTGCTCGCGGCCGTCTCGGTCGGCCTGTTGCTGATCGCCGGTTACGCGGTGCGCCAGCAACGCACGCCTTGGGCGCGCTACCTCGGCCACGGCTTGTTCATCGTCCTGGCGCTGGGCCTGGCGATGCACTGGTTGCCGGGTTTCTACAACGGGCGCGGCATCGACCCGCAACGGTTGACCCCGGACGCCGTGCCGTTCTCGATGTACCTGAACCAGGACAAACCCCTGATCGGTTTCTGGCTGCTGCTGGCCTGCCCGTGGATCGTTGCGCGACGGACGTTGCGGCTGTCGATTTGCGTGGCGGCACTGGCGTTGGCCCTGACGGCTGTTGCAGCGTTAGGCGGGGCGACATTGCTGGGAATTATCAGTTGGGCACCAAAGTGGCCGGAACAGGCGTGGTTATGGGTGTTGAACAACCTGTTGCTAGTGACTTTGGTGGAAGAGGCACTGTTTCGCGGTTACATCCAGGGCGGCTTGAGCCAACGTTTCAAACACCTGCCGTATGGGGAGAACCTCGCACTCTTGCTCGCCTCACTGCTGTTCGGCCTGGTGCACCTCGGCGCGGGCTGGCATTGGGTGCTGCTGGCGAGCATCGCCGGGGTCGGTTATGGCCTGGCGTACCGGTTTGGCGGGCTGGGTGCAGCGATTGCCACGCATTTTGGCTTGAATCTGCTTCACTTCGGGTTGTTTACCTACCCAATGCTGGCCGGCTGATTGCCCTCTGTAGGAGCGAGCTTGCTCGCGAAAAGCCCGTGAACGCCGCGTTTAACCATAAACCCTGCGTTATCGTTGGCGACCTTCGCGGGCAAGCCCGCTCCTACAGGGGTTATGTACCCAATGCTGGCCAGTCGATTGTTGCAAAAATAAGTTAAATAAACGCCTGACCCTGCCGATACCCCTTGAAAGCCTTGCGGATTGAACAATCATGCGTAATAACCAACCCGTTACCCAGCGCGAACGTACCTTCCCCGCTCAGCAACGGTTGATCTCCACCACAGATGCCAAGGGTGTCATCACTTACTGCAACGACGCGTTTGTCGAAATCAGTGGGTTCACCCGTGACGAGCTGATTCGTGCGCCGCACAATCTGGTGCGTCACCCGGACGTTCCGGCGGCTGTGTTCGCGCACATGTGGTCGACGCTCAAACAAGGCTTGCCATGGATGGGCATTGTCAAGAATCGCTGCAAGAGCGGTGATCACTATTGGGTTAACGCCTATGTGACCCCCGTTTTCGACGGCAACCAGGTGATCGGCTACGAATCGGTGCGCATCAAGCCCACCGCCGAGCAGATCCGCCGGGCCGAAGCGCTCTACCAACGCATCAACCAGGGCAAGTCTGCCGTTCCCCAGCGGGACAAGTGGCTGCCGGTGCTGCAGGACTGGCTGCCGTTTATCCTGGTCAGCCAACTGAGCTTCATGATCGGCGCGTCGTTGAACTCCCATTGGGGCTTTGCCCTGGCGGCAGGGTTGTCGGTGCCCTTGGGCCTGCTGGGCCTGAGCTGGCAGCAGCGCGGCCTCAAGCGCTTGTTGCGCTTGGCCGAGCAGACCACCTCCGACCCGTTGATCGCACAGATGTACACCGACAGCCGTGGCGCACAAGCGCGCCTGGAGATGTCGATCCTCAGCCAGGAGGCACGCCTGAAGACCTGCCTCACACGCTTGCAGGACACGGCCGAGCACCTGAACGATCAAGCCGCGCAGTCCAACACCCTGGCGCACAACAGCTCCAGCGGCCTGGAGCGCCAGCGCGTTGAGACCGAGCAAGTGGCCACCGCCGTCAACCAGATGGCCGCGACCACCCAGGAAGTCGCCAGCCACGTACAGCGCACAGCCGATGCGACCCAGGAGGCCAACCGCCTGACTGGCCGCGGTCGTGATATCGCCGGAGAAACCCGCGAGGCGATTCAGCGCCTGTCGGTTGCCGTGGGTGAAACCGGCGTGACCGTCACACAGCTGGCCAAGGACAGTGATGAGATCGGCGGCGTGGTCGACGTGATCAAAGGCATTGCCGACCAGACCAACCTGCTGGCCCTCAACGCCGCCATCGAAGCGGCCCGTGCCGGTGAGATGGGCCGTGGCTTTGCGGTGGTGGCGGACGAAGTGCGCCAACTGGCGCAGCGCACCGCCGAATCCACCGGTCAGATCCACGCCCTGATCGCCAAGCTGCAGCAGACCGCCGCCGCCGCCGTGCAAACCATGGACGCCGGGCATCGGCAGGCCGAAGAAGGTGTGGCGCGGGTGATGGAGGCGGACCAGGCATTGGTGGGCATCAGTGAAGCAGTGGCGCATATCACCGACATGACCACCCAGATCGCGGCAGCGACCGAAGAGCAAAGCTCGGTGGCCGAAGAGATCAGCCGCAACATCAGCACCATTGCGCTGTTGGCGGACCAGACATCGGAGCAGGCGCTGAACTCGGCGCAGTTGAGTGAAGAGCTGACGCATACCGCGAATACCCAATATTCGCTGGTAGAGCGGTTCAACCGGTAAATTGCTATCGCCGGCAAGCCGGCTCCTACAGGTTACGCGATCCTCTGTAGGAGCCGGCTTGCCGGCGATGACGGCCTAAAGGGCAGCGAGAAACCCAGCCACTTTCACCGCCGCGGCCTCCAGATGCTGCTCATGACTAAACCCCGACGCCTTCAACGGCTTCAAGTCATGATCCCCCGCCACCCGCCACATCACCTCGATACTCGGCGACAGCTCATACCCTTCCACCGCCGCCCGATTGCCCAGGGCATCCCGCTCACCCTGCACAATCAAAGTACGCGTCTTCAGCGCCGCCAGATGCTCGACCCGTGGTTTCTCCGGTTTACCCACGGCATAAAACGGATACCCCAGGCACACCAGCCCATCGGCACCCAGCTCATCCGCCAACAAACTGGCCATGCGCCCGCCCATGGACTTGCCGCCAATCGCCAGTTTCCCAGCGACATGACGTCGCACCTGCGCATACACCTCACGCCAGGTTTCCAGCAGTTTCGGCGCCGGATTCGGTGGGCGCTTGCCACCGTCCAAACGCCGCTGGGCCATGTAGGGAAACTCGAAGCGCACCACGTTGACGCCGTGCCCCGCAAGGCGTGCAACCATGTCGTTCATAAAGGATGAGTCCATCGGCGCGCCGGCGCCGTGGGCCAAAATCAGCGTCACAGGCTCACGTCCCGCAACGGGCGGGGCGACATCCCATAACCACCCGTGTTCCCGCACACACTGCGCCCATTGATCCCCGTCAATACTGGCCTTGTGCTCTTCTCCCATGCTTGCCTCGCTTTTTAGTCTGCCTATAACTCCAGCCCAAGTGCCGCATCTGCTTGGGTTGAACCGTGGATGGGGAACCATGAACACTACTTTAAGTACCGCCTATAACTACAAGGTGGTCCGCCAATTCGCCATTATGACGGTGGTGTGGGGCATCGTCGGCATGGGGCTCGGGGTTTTTCTCGCTGCCCAATTGGTCTGGCCTGCACTCAACTTCGATCTGCCGTGGACCAGCTTCGGCCGCCTGCGTCCGTTGCACACCAACGCGGTGATCTTCGCTTTCGGTGGCTGCGCGCTGTTCGCCAGCTCCTTCTACTCGGTGCAACGCACCTGCCAGACCCAGTTGTTCGCGCCGAAAGTCGCCGCGTTCTGCTTCTGGGGCTGGCAACTGGTCATCCTGTTGGCCGCGATCACCTTGCCACTGGGCTACACCAGCTCCAAGGAATACGCCGAGCTGGAATGGCCGATCGACATCCTGATCACCATCGTCTGGGTGGCCTACGCCATTGTGTTCTTCGGCACGGTGATGAAGCGCACCACCAAGCACATCTACGTCGGCAACTGGTTCTTCGGTGCATTCATCATCACCGTGGCCATCCTGCATATCGTCAATAACCTGGAAATCCCGGTCAGCCTGACCAAGTCCTACTCCCTCTACGGCGGTGCGACGGATGCCATGGTGCAGTGGTGGTACGGGCACAACGCGGTAGGCTTTTTCCTCACCGCCGGTTTCCTGGGGATGATGTACTACTTCGTGCCCAAGCAGGCCGAGCGCCCGGTGTACTCCTATCGCTTGTCCATCGTGCACTTCTGGGCGCTGATCACCCTGTACATCTGGGCCGGCCCGCACCACCTGCACTACACCGCGCTGCCGGACTGGGCGCAGTCCCTGGGCATGGTGATGTCGCTGGTGCTGCTGGCACCGAGCTGGGGCGGCATGATCAACGGCATGATGACCCTGTCGGGCGCCTGGCATAAGTTGCGCAGCGACCCGATCCTGCGCTTCCTCGTCGTCTCCCTGGCCTTCTACGGCATGTCGACCTTCGAAGGCCCGATGATGGCGATCAAGACCGTCAACGCCCTCTCCCACTACACCGACTGGACCATCGGCCACGTACACGCCGGCGCGCTCGGCTGGGTGGCGATGATCTCCATCGGCGCGCTGTACCACATGATCCCCAAAGTCTTCGGGCGCGAGCAGATGTACAGCCTCGGCCTGATCAACGCGCACTTCTGGCTGGCCACCATCGGCACCGTGCTCTACATCGCCTCGATGTGGGTCAACGGCATCGCCCAAGGCCTGATGTGGCGTGCGGTCAACGAAGACGGCACCTTGACCTACTCCTTCGTCGAAACCCTGGTGGCCAGCCACCCTGGCTTTATCGTGCGGCTGGTGGGCGGCGCCATCTTCCTCAGCGGCATGTTCCTGATGGCTTACAACACGTGGCGCACCGTGCGTTCGGCGCAACCGGCCGAAGTCACCGCTGCAGCGCAGCTGGCCTGAGGAGTCTGTGATGAAACACGAAACGATTGAAAAGAACGTCGGCCTGTTGATGCTGCTGATGGTGCTCGCCGTGAGCATCGGCGGCCTGACCCAGATCGTCCCGCTGTTCTTCCAGGACGTGACCAACAAGCCGGTGGAAGGCATGAAGCCCTACACCGCGTTGCAACTGGAAGGCCGCGACATCTACATCCGCGAAGGCTGCGTGCAGTGCCATTCGCAAATGATCCGCCCGTTCCGCGCCGAGACCGAGCGCTACGGCCACTACTCGGTGGCGGGCGAAAGCGTGTGGGACCACCCGTTCCTGTGGGGTTCCAAGCGCACCGGCCCGGACCTGGCCCGCGTCGGCGCACGCTACTCGGACGACTGGCACCGCGCCCACTTGTACAACCCGCGCAACGTGGTGCCCGAGTCGAAAATGCCGGCCTACCCGTGGCTGGTCACCGCCCCAGTCGACAGCAGCCACACCGAGACCAAGTTGAAAGTGATGCGCACCCTCGGCGTGCCGTACACCGACGACGACATCAGTGGCGCCGTGGCCAGCCTCAAAGGCAAGACCGAGATGGACGCGCTGGTTTCTTACCTGCAAGTGCTCGGCACTGCCATCAAGAGCAAGAGGTGAGCCATGGGATTTGAATTCGATGCAGGCACCATCCGCGGCCTCGGCACGCTGGTGGTCGCCATCGCCTTTATCGGCCTGTCGCTGTGGGTGTTCAACAACCGGCGCAATGCGGAATTCGAGCAGGCCCGCCTGCTGCCCTTCGCCGATGAACCTTCTCCATCCGACGCTCAAGAAGAGCCTGCAACAAGGAGCACTCGGCCATGACCCTATTCTGGAGTACATGGATCTGCGTACTGACCCTCGGCAGCCTGATCGGCCTGACTTGGCTGTTGATCGGCACCCGCAAGGGCGAGACCAAGGGCAGCGTGGACCAGACCATGGGCCACGCCTTCGACGGTATCGAGGAATACGACAACCCACTGCCCCAGTGGTGGTTCATGCTGTTCGCCGGCACCCTGGTGTTTGCGGTCGGCTACCTGATCCTCTACCCGGGTCTGGGCAACTGGAAAGGCGTGCTGCCGGGCTATGAAGACGGCTGGACCCAGACCAAGGAATGGGACAAGGAAATGGCCAAGGCCGACGCCAAGTTCGGGCCGATCTTCGCCAAATTCTCGGCCATGCCCCTGGAAGAAGTCGCCAAGGACCCGCAAGCGCTGAAGATGGGCGGGCGCCTGTTCGCCTCCAACTGCGCGGTGTGCCATGGCTCGGATGCCAAGGGCGCGTTTGGCTTCCCGAACCTGGCGGACGACATCTGGCGCTGGGGCGGTTCCGCCGAGGCAATCAAGACCACCATCCTCAACGGCCGCCACGCGGCGATGCCGGCCTGGGGTGACATGCTTGGCGACGAGGGTGTGAAGAACGTCGCCGCCTATGTGCGTCACGACCTGGCCAAGCTGCCTCTGCCGGCCGACAACACGGCCGATCTGGGCGCGGGTAAAACTGCATTCAACACCACTTGCGTGGCTTGCCATGGCCCTGAAGGCCACGGCATGGAAGCCATGGGCGCCCCGGACCTGACCAAGCCGGCCGGCTACATCTACGGCACCAGCCTGGCGCAGTTGCAGCAAACCATCCGCCACGGCCGCCAAGGCCAGATGCCGGCGCAGGAAGCGTTGCAGGGCAATGACAAGGTGCACTTGTTGGCGGCTTATGTTTACAGCCTGTCCCATGGGGACAAGCAGGTTGCAGAAGAGTAAACCTCGTCAACCAACAAGCCCCGCCCGGTGAAAACTGGCGGGGCTTTTTTGTGAGCCATCGCCTTGCAGACGACCGTTCGCGCCCCTGCAGTTGCCGCTCGCCACACCAAGGTAGTAACGTGGCTACATTCAGCTAGATGAAGGGAGCGCTCCCATGACCATCACCACCATTTCCAGTCGCGAATTCAACCAGGACACAAGCGGTGCCAAAAAAGCCACCCGCCAAGGGCCGGTTTTCATCACTGATCGCGGCAAGCCTGCTCATGTGCTGCTAAGCATTGAGGACTACCAGAAATTGACCGGCCTGAACGCCGACATCGTTGATCTTCTGGTCATGCCGGAAGCGGCCGATATCGACTTCGAAACCGAACGCGCCGTGATCACTCATCGCCCTGTGGACCTCTCTTGATGTACCTACTCGATACCAACGTAATCTCGGAGCTTCGTAAACCCCAGGCAGACGTAAACGTAGTCGCCTGGGCCAGAAGCGTCATCGCGCCGCGCATGTTCATCTCGGCGATTACCCTGAAAGAGTTGGAGACCGGGGTGTTACGCATCGAGCGGCGCGATCCGGCTCAGGGAAAGATATTGCGCACCTGGCTCAAGCGCCACGTGATGCCAGCGTTCGACGCCAGGATTCTGCCGGTGGACGCTGCCGTCGCGCTGCGCTGCGCTCACCTGCATGTTCCCGACAAGGCTAACGAAAGTGACGCACTGATCGCCGCGACGGCATTGGTCCACGGGCTGACGGTCGTCACGCGCAACGTCAGCGACTTCAAGTCCAGTGGCGTTGCCGTGATCAATCCGTGGGACGCGTGAACGGCCATCCTGCAAAAATCCCCCCTGCTTCACGCGTGAACTGATCCGGGTGCTTGAAGCTTTCACCACGCGACCTGTTGTCACACCCTTCACGCCCCCAACTTTCCCCTCCTGCCATTCGGGTCTACGCTTGTTCCCACAGTGGATCGGTATTGGCCGGTCGACGGCCGACTTGCACTCAATGGGTTGAACATTTCTGCTCGATGACAGGCGCAAAGGCTGGCAGTGACAGGCTGTCGTGCCACTGACCCCTTGTCACCCGAACAGCGTGTTTACACACACCAAGTTACAAGTCCCGCCTACCCGCAAATTTTCTTGTCCACTCGATCAGCTTTCTATTTTTGATTTTGTCCCTACTCAAAACATGGAAAGGGCGCAGAATCAGGCGTGGAACGCATTGATACAGGTCAGCCATTGCGTTGCAAAGGCCCCTCGCTTTCTACATACTTGCGGCCGATTTTACCTATAAAAAAACCTAAACCGTGGAACCTTAGAATGAGCACAGCAATCAGTCCGACTGCTTATAACTATAAGGTAGTCCGCCAGTTCGCCATCATGACGGTGGTCTGGGGGATCCTTGGCATGGGGCTCGGGGTGTTCATCGCCTCGCAACTGGTTTGGCCGGAATTGAATTTCGGTTTGCCATGGACGACCTTTGGCCGCCTGCGCCCACTGCACACCAACCTGGTGATTTTCGCCTTCGGTGGATGTGCATTGTTTGCCACCTCCTACTATGTCGTGCAGCGAACCTGCCAGACGCGACTGATCTCCGACGGCCTCGCCGCCTTCACCTTCTGGGGCTGGCAAGCGGTCATCGTCGGCGCGGTAGTCACCCTGCCGCTGGGCTACACCACCACCAAGGAATACGCCGAGCTGGAATGGCCCATCGCCATTTTGCTCGCCATCGTGTGGGTGACCTATGCCGTGGTGTTCTTCGGCACCATCGTCAAGCGCAAGACCAAACACATCTATGTCGGCAACTGGTTCTACGGGGCCTTCATCCTCGTGACGGCGATGCTGCACATCGTCAACCACGCCTCCCTGCCGGTCAGCCTGTTCAAGTCCTACTCGGCCTACGCCGGGGCGACGGATGCGATGATCCAGTGGTGGTACGGCCACAACGCCGTGGGGTTCTTCCTCACCACCGGTTTCCTGGGGATGATGTACTACTTCGTGCCCAAGCAGGCCGAGCGTCCTATCTACTCCTATCGCCTGTCCATCGTGCACTTCTGGGCACTGATCACCCTGTACATCTGGGCCGGTCCGCACCACCTGCACTACACCGCGCTGCCGGACTGGGCGCAGTCCCTGGGCATGGCGATGTCGATCATCCTGCTGGCCCCGAGCTGGGGCGGCATGATCAACGGCATGATGACCCTGTCGGGCGCCTGGCATAAATTGCGCACCGACCCGATCCTGCGCTTCCTCGTGGTGTCCCTGGCGTTCTACGGCATGTCGACCTTCGAAGGGCCGATGATGGCGATCAAGACCGTCAACTCGCTGTCCCACTACACCGACTGGACCATCGGCCATGTACACGCCGGCGCCCTCGGTTGGGTGGCGATGATCTCCATCGGCGCGCTGTACCACATGATCCCCAAACTGTTCGGTCGCCCACAGATGCACAGCGTCGGCCTGATCAACGCGCACTTCTGGCTGGCCACCATCGGCACCGTGCTCTACATCGCCTCGATGTGGGTCAACGGCATCACCCAGGGCCTGATGTGGCGTGCGATCAACGATGACGGCACCCTCACCTACTCCTTCGTCGAAGCGCTGCAAGCCAGCCATCCGGGCTACATCGTGCGCGCCCTGGGCGGTGCATTCTTTGCCTCCGGCATGTTCCTGATGGCCTACAACGTGTGGCGCACCGTGCGTGCCGCCGACCCGGTAGAAGCCGAAGCCGCCGCCAAGATCGCCGTTGTGGGAGCTCACTGATGAAGCATGAAGTAGTCGAGAAGAATATCGGCCTGCTGGCCTTCTTCATGGTCATCGCCGTGAGCATCGGCGGCCTGACCCAGATCGTCCCGTTGTTTTTCCAGGACGTGACCAACAAGCCGGTCGAAGGCATGAAGCCGCGCACCGCCCTTGAGGTTGAAGGCCGTGACGTCTACATCGCCAACGGCTGCGTGGGTTGCCACTCGCAAATGATCCGTCCGTTCCGCGCCGAAACCGAACGCTATGGCCACTACTCGGTCGCCGGTGAAAGCGTGTGGGACCACCCGTTCCTGTGGGGCTCCAAGCGCACCGGCCCGGACCTGGCCCGTGTCGGCGGACGCTACTCCGATGACTGGCAGCGTGCGCACTTGTACAACCCGCGCAACGTGGTGCCTGAGTCGAAAATGCCGGCCTACCCGTTCCTCGTGGAAAACAAGCTCGACGGCAAGGACACCGCGAAGAAACTCGAAGTCTTGCGCACCCTGGGCGTGCCTTACACCGATGAAGACATCGCCGGTGCAGCCGCCGCCGTGAAGGGCAAGACCGAAATGGACGCACTGGTGGCCTACCTGCAAGGCCTGGGCACCATCATCAAAAGCAAACGGTGATCTTCATGGATATCGGGATGATTCGTGGCCTGGGCACCGTTGTGGTGATGGTGGCCTTTGTCGGCCTGGCGTTGTGGGTGTTCAGCCCCAAGCGCAAGTCGGAGTTTGAAGACGCGACCTTGCTGCCCTTTGCGGATGATCCCGAAGCCATCAAGCACGTCGAGCAAGCTTCTAGGAGTAACAAAGAATGACTACGTTCTGGAGTCTGTACGTCACAGTCCTCAGTCTGGGTACCATTTTCGCCCTGACCTGGCTGCTGCTGTCGACCCGCCGGGGGCAGCGTGCCGAACAAACGGACGAAACCGTCGGCCACTCGTTCGATGGCATCGAGGAGTACGACAACCCGCTGCCCAAGTGGTGGTTCATGCTGTTCGTTGCCACCATTATCTTTGCCCTCGGCTACCTGGCGTTGTACCCGGGCCTGGGCAACTGGAAAGGCCTGCTGCCGGGCTACAACTACCTCGACAACGACAAGCAAACCCCGTTTGCCAATGGCCAGACCGGCTGGACCGGCGTGCACGAATGGGAAAAGGAAATGGCCAAGTCGGACGCCAAGTTCGGCCCGATCTTCGCCAAGTTCGCCTCGATGCCGATTGAAGACGTTGCCAAGGACCCGCAAGCCTTGAAGATGGGTGGCCGCCTGTTCGCCTCCAACTGCTCGGTGTGCCATGGTTCCGACGCCAAGGGGGCCTATGGCTTTCCCAACCTGACTGACGCCGACTGGCGCTGGGGGGGCGAGCCGGCCACCATCAAGGAAACCATCATGAAGGGTCGCCATGCAGTGATGCCGGCCTGGCTGGATATCCTCAAGGAACAAGGCGTCAGTGATGTGGCCGCGTTCGTGGTGACCAACCTTGATGGGCGCAAGTTGCCCGAAGGCGCCAAAGCAGACGTGGCCAACGGCGAGAAACTCTTCGCCGCCAACTGCGTGGCCTGCCACGGCCCGCAAGGCAAAGGCACCCCCGCCATGGGCGCACCTGACCTGACCCACCCGGGTGCGTTCATCTACGGTTCCAGCTTCGCCCAACTGCAGCAGACCATCCGCTACGGCCGCCAGGGCCAGATGCCTGCGCAGGAACAATTGCAGGGTAACGACAAGGTGCACTTGCTGGCGGCGTATGTTTACAGTTTGTCCCATGGGGATAAGAAGGCTGAGGAGCAGTAAGGCCAGCCTGGATTTTGGAACCACAGCAATCCCCATGTGGGAGGGGGCTTGCCCCCGATTGCAGTGTGTCAGTCAGTGCATCTGTCACTGATCCACCGCCATCGGGGGCAAGCCCCCTCCCACATTGGATCCGCAGTGTTTCAGAGGACCGAGCCAGCCAAAATCAACCCTACTTGCCAGATCAATTGATCCAGGTCACGTAGGTCGCCCCCTTTCAGCACCACCGGAGGCGTATTATTACGCCACTGCAACACCCCCAAATTTGACCCCGGTTGGCACGTACTGGCCGAGGCAAATCTCCACCGCCGTGGGATGCAATGATGAGCGACCAGATACCGGTACACGACGTTACCCCCCCAGCCAAGACCGTCGACCTCTACGCCTCGCGCGAGAAAATCTACACCCGTGCCTTCACCGGCCTGTTCCGCAACCTGCGCATGCTCGGCGGCGCTGCGTTGTTCCTGCTCTACTTCGGCACGGTGTGGCTGAACTGGGGCGGCCACCAGGCGGTTTGGTGGAACCTGCCGGAGCGTAAATTCTTCATTTTTGGCGCAACCTTCTGGCCCCAGGACTTCATCCTGCTCTCGGGCATTCTGATCGTGGCAGCCTTTGGCCTGTTCTTTATCACCGTGTACGCCGGGCGCGTGTGGTGCGGCTATACCTGCCCGCAAAGCGTGTGGACGTGGATCTTCATGTGGTGCGAAAAGGTCACCGAAGGCGACCGCAACCAACGCATCAAACTCGACAAGGCGCCCATGGGCGCCAATAAATTCCTGCGCAAGTTCAGCAAGCACACCCTGTGGTTGTTGATCGGTTTTGTCACCGGCATGACCTTCGTCGGTTACTTCTCCCCCATCCGCGAATTGGTGTTCGACTTCTTCACCGGCCAGGCCGATGGCTGGTCGTATTTCTGGGTCGGTTTCTTCACCCTCGCCACCTACGGCAACGCCGGCTGGCTACGTGAGCAGGTGTGCATCTACATGTGCCCGTACGCACGTTTCCAGAGCGTGATGTTCGACAAGGACACCCTGATCGTCTCCTACGACCCGCGCCGTGGCGAACTGCGTGGCCCGCGTAAAAAAGGCGTGGACTACAAGGCCCAGGGCCTGGGGGATTGCATCGACTGCACGATGTGCGTGCAGGTGTGCCCCACCGGTATCGACATCCGTGACGGCCTGCAAATCGAGTGCATCGGCTGCGCCGCGTGCATCGACGCCTGCGACAACATCATGGACAAGATGGAATACCCGCGCGGCCTGATCAGCTACACCACCGAGCACAACCTGTCGGGGCAGAAAACCCACAAGCTGCGCCCGCGCCTGATCGGTTACGCGCTGGTGCTGCTGGCGATGATCAGCCTGCTGGTGGCGGCGTTCTTCATGCGCTCGCTGGTGGGCTTCGATGTGAGCAAGGACCGCGTGCTGTACCGCGAAAACGCCGAAGGCCGCATCGAGAACGTCTACAGCCTGAAGATCATGAACAAGGACCAGCGCGACCACACCTACGTGCTCGACGCCACGGGCCTGCCAGACCTCAAGCTGCAAGGCCGGCGTGAGATCAAGGTGGCGGCCGGCGATATCGTCAGCATGCCGGTGGAGCTGTCGAGTGCGCCGGAGCAATTGCCATCGAGCACCAACGAGGTCAAGTTCATCCTCACCGACGCCGATGACGCCAGCGTTCATATTGAAGCCAAGAGCCGATTCATCGGCCCCCAAGTTCGTTGACTTATAGAGAGCAGAACAATGTCCGTAGCGACTGCCACAAGCCCCTGGTACAAGCACCTCTGGCCCTGGATCATCATCGGGATCCTGGCCTGCTCGGTGACCTTGACCCTGTCCATGGTAACCATCGCGGTGAACAACCCGGACAACCTGGTCAACGACAACTACTACGAGGCCGGCAAAGGCATCAACCGCTCCCTGGACCGCGAGCTGCTGGCCCAGACCCTGCAACTGCGCGCCAAGGTGCACCTGGACGAACTGACCGGTGAAGTCGACGTGCACCTGACCGGCAACAGCAACCCGGCCACCCTGGAACTCAACCTGATTTCCCCGACCCAGCCGGAAAAGGACCGCAAGATCAACCTGGCCCGCAGCGACACCGAACACGGCCGCTACATCGGTCAAGTCACCGACAAGGTCGAAGGCCGCCGCTTCGTGGAACTGCTGGGCGTCGAGGGCGACAAGACCTGGCGCATGTTCGAGGAAGAACAGGTCAGCCACGACAAGGACTTGTTGCTGGGCGATGAGCCATTACAGGGTGCTGAAGACCTGAAAAAGTAAAAAGCTTGCGCTTCGCGCATCGCGGGCAAGCCCGCTCCCACATTGGATCGCGGTCCCCCTGTGGGAGCGGGCTTGCCCGCGATGGGGCCCCCCAGCCGACTAAGATCTCTACCCATGACCACCCCCTGCTACCACTGCGCCCTCCCCGTCCCCGCGGGCAGCCGGTTCACCGCCATCATCCTCGGTGAGCGCCGCGAACTCTGCTGCCCAGGCTGCCAGGCCGTGGCCGAGGCGATTGTCGCCGGTGGCCTGGAAAGCTATTACCAGCACCGCAGCGAAGCCTCGGCGAACCCCGACGCACTGCCGGTGCAGTTGGTGGACGAACTGGCGCTGTATGACCGTGCCGACGTGCAAAAACCCTTCGTGCGCCACGCGGGCGATCTCGCCGAAACCACCCTGCTGATGGAAGGCATCAGCTGCGCCGCCTGTGGCTGGCTGATCGAAAAACACCTGCGCCGCCTGCCCGCCGTGGCCGAGGTACGGCTGAACCTATCCAACCACCGTTTGCATGTGCAGTGGGCCGACGGCCAATTGCCGTTGAGCCAATTGCTCAGCGAGTTGCGCCATATCGGTTACGCCGCCCATCCCTATCAGGCCGACCGCGCCGCCGAACAACTGGCCAGCGACAACCGCCGCGCCTTGCGCCAACTGGGCGTCGCCGGGTTGCTGTGGTTCCAGGCCATGATGGCGACCATGGCCACTTGGCCCGAATTCAATATCGACCTGAGCCCGGAACTGCACGTCATCCTGCGCTGGGTGGCGATGTTCCTGACAACGCCCATCGTGTTCTACAGCTGCGCGCCGTTTTTCAAAGGCGCCCTGCGCGACCTGCGCACCCGCCACCTGACCATGGATGTCTCGGTGTCCCTGGCCATCGGCGGCGCTTACCTGGCGGGTATCTGGACCGCCATCACCGGCGTGGGCGAGCTGTATTTCGACGCGGTCGGCATGTTTGCGCTGTTCCTGCTGGCGGGCCGCTACCTGGAACGACGAGCCAGGGAACGCACCGCCGCCGCGACCGCACAGTTGGTTAATCTGCTGCCCGCCTCATGCCTGCGTTTGAAGGGCGATGGCCAGAGCGAACGCATCCTGCTGAGCGAACTGGCCCTGGGTGATCGCGTGCTGGTGCACCCCGGCGCTGTGCTGCCGGCCGATGGCGTGATCCTCGATGGTCAATCGAGCATCGACGAATCCCTGCTCACCGGCGAATACCTGCCGCAACCCCGAGACGTTGGCGACAGCGTCACGGCGGGCACCCTCAATGTCGAAGGCGCGTTGACCGTTGAAGTACGCGCCCTGGGCCATGACACGCGCCTGTCCGCCATCGTGCGCCTGCTGGATCGGGCTCAGGCCGAAAAACCGCGCCTGGCTCAAATCGCCGACCGCGCTGCGCAATGGTTCCTGTTGTGTTCGCTGATTGCGGCGGCCGTGATCGGCCTGGTGTGGTGGGAGCTGGACTCATCACGCGCCTTCTGGATCGTGCTGGCCATGCTGGTGGCAACCTGCCCTTGCGCGTTGTCCCTGGCCACGCCCACCGCGCTCACCGCTGCCACTGGCACCCTGCACAAACTCGGGCTGTTGCTGACCCGTGGCCATGTGCTGGAAGGCCTGAACCAGATCGACACGGTGATCTTCGACAAGACTGGCACCCTCACCGAAGGCCGCCTGGCATTACGCGCGATTCGTCCCTTGGGTGCGTTGGGCAGCGATGACTGCCTGAGCCTCGCCGCCGCCCTGGAAAACCGCTCCGAACACCCCATCGCCCGTGCGTTTGGCCGTGCGCCACTGGCCGCCGACGAAGTGCTCAGCGCGCCAGGCCTGGGGCTGGAAGGACGTGTGGGTGAGCGCCTGCTGCGCATCGGCCAGCCGGGCTATGTGTGTGAGCTCAGCGGTTGCCCCCTGCCTGATTCACCCGATGAAGCCGGCCAATGGCTGCTGCTGGGTGATCGCAGCGGCGCCCTCGCCTGGTTCGTGCTCGATGACCGCCTGCGCAGTGATGCGCCCGCGCTGCTGGCCGCGTGCAAGGCCCGTGGCTGGCGCACGTTGCTGCTGTCGGGGGACAGCTCGCCGATGGTCGCCAGCGTGGCCCTTGAGCTGGGCATCGATGAAGCCCGTGGCGGCCTGCGCCCGGACGACAAGTTGCAGGTGCTGCAACAGCTGCACCGCGAAGGCCGCAAGGTGCTGATGCTCGGCGATGGCGTCAACGATGTGCCGGTGCTGGCCGCTGCCGACATCAGCGTGGCGATGGGCTCGGCCACGGACCTGGCCAAAACCAGCGCTGACGCGGTGCTGCTGTCCAACCGACTCGATGCCTTGGTGCAGGCATTTACCCTGGCGCGGCGCACCCGTCGGGTGATCATTGAAAACCTGCTGTGGGCCGGGCTGTACAATGGCCTTATGCTGCCGTTTGCGGCCCTCGGTTGGGTCACGCCGATCTGGGCGGCGGTCGGCATGTCCCTCAGTTCGTTGACCGTGGTGTTGAACGCCTTGCGCCTGACTCGCCTACCGAGCGCGCCGGCTGCCAGCGCCCCCCTGAAAACCCGCCCGCTGCCGGCCTGAGCCGTGCGGGCATGGAGTGCAGATGCCAGCTCTATACGTGATGATCCCGGCGGCGCTGCTGTTAGTGGGTGTCGCCATTTACATCTTCTTCTGGGCCGTGGACAGCGGCCAGTACGACGACCTCGACGGCCCGGCCCACAGCGTGCTGTTCGACGACCAGGACCCGAACCACCTGGCTGGCGTCGAAGAGGCCAATAGCCCCGAACAACCGCCCAAAGATCCACCCCATGCTTGAATTGGCGCCACTGCTGGTCTCTGCGCTGATCCTCGGCTTGCTCGGTGGTGGCCATTGCCTGGGCATGTGCGGCGGACTGATGGGCGCCCTCACCCTGGCGATCCCCAAGGAGCAACGCAGCCGCCGTTTCAGGCTGCTGCTGGCGTACAACCTGGGGCGCATCCTCAGCTATGCGGCTGCCGGCGTGCTGATCGGCCTGGCCGGCTGGGCCGTGGCGAACAGCCCGGCCGCGATGTTCATGCGTGTGCTGGCCGGGTTGCTGCTGATCAGCATGGGCCTGTACCTGGCCGGATGGTGGAGCGGCCTGACCCGCATCGAAGCCCTGGGGCGGGGCCTGTGGCGGCATATCCAGCCGGTGGCCAGCCGCTTGCTGCCAGTGTCCAGCCTGCCCCGCGCCTTGCTGCTGGGCGCGCTGTGGGGTTGGTTGCCCTGCGGGTTGGTCTACAGCACCTTGCTGTGGGCGGCGAGCCAGGGCAATGCGCTGGACAGCGGCTTGTTGATGTTGGCGTTTGGAGTGGGCACGTGGCCGGTGCTATTGGCCACGGGGTTGGCCGCCGAACGCGTCACGGCGCTGCTGCGCAAACGCAGTGTGCGGATGGCGGGCGGTTTGCTCGTGATCCTGTTTGGCATCTGGACGTTGCCGGGTCCACACCAGCACTGGCTAATGGGCCATTAAATCGCCATGTGGCATAGCGCCGCTCCCCGTTGATGCAAATCAAGATGCCATCTCCACCGCGCCCCTAGACTCGGCCCATTAGCCTATTCCGGGGAGCGCCCGCATGCTCGACGCCATTCGTTGGGACACAGACCTGATTCACCGCTACGACCTGGCGGGGCCGCGCTACACGTCCTACCCCACCGCCGTGCAATTCGACAGCCAGGTGGGCACCTTCGATCTGCTGCACGCCCTGCGCGACAGCCGCAAGGCCGCACGGCCGTTGTCGCTGTATGTGCATGTGCCGTTCTGCGCGAATATTTGCTACTACTGCGCCTGCAACAAGGTCATCACCAAGGACCGTGGCCGCGCCGCGGCTTACCTGCAACGCCTGGAGCAGGAAATCCAATTGATAGCCTGCCACCTCGACCCGAAACAGCCGGTGGAGCAACTGCACTTCGGCGGCGGTACGCCCACGTTTCTCAGCCATGACGAGCTGCGCCAGGTGATGACCCGCCTGCGCCAGCACTTCAATTTGCTGGATGATGATTCCGGCGACTACGGCATCGAGATCGACCCCCGCGAAGCGGACTGGGCCACCATGGGCCTGCTGCGTGAATTGGGCTTCAACCGCGTGAGCATCGGCCTGCAAGACCTCGACCCCGAGGTGCAACGCGCGGTCAACCGCCTGCAGAGCCTGGAAGAAACCCGCGCCGTGATCGACGCAGCACGCACCCTGCAATTTCGCTCGATCAATATCGACCTGATCTACGGCTTGCCCAAGCAGACGCCAATCAACTTTGCGCGCACCGTGGAGGAAGTGATCAGCCTGCAGCCAGATCGCCTGTCGGTGTTCAACTACGCGCACCTGCCGGAACGTTTCATGCCCCAGCGGCGCATCAACACCGACGACTTGCCCTCCCCGGCGGCCAAACTGCTGATGCTGCAAACCACCATCGAGCAGTTGACCCAGGCCGGTTATCGCTACATTGGCATGGACCACTTCGCCCTGCCGGATGACGAATTGGCCATCGCCCAGGAAGAAGGCACCTTGCAGCGCAATTTCCAGGGCTACACCACCCATGGGCATTGCGACTTGATCGGGCTGGGCGTGTCGGCGATCAGCCAGATCGGCGACCTGTACTGCCAGAACAGCAGTGACCTGAACGGCTACCAGAACGCACTGGCCGGCGCGCAACTGGCCACCAGCCGTGGCCTGGTCTGCACCACGGACGATCGTTTGCGGCGGGAAGTGATTCAGCAGTTGATCTGCAATTTCAGCCTGGCATTCGAGGCGATCGAACAGGCCTTCAACATCGATTTTCGCGGTTACTTCGACGACATTTGGCCGCAGTTGGAAACCATGGCCGCTGACGGCCTGATTGAGCTGGACGCCCAGGGCATTCGTGTACTGCCGGCCGGGCGTTTGTTGGTGCGTTCGGTGTGCATGGTGTTCGATGCCTACCTGGAGCACCAGAACAGGCAGCGATTCTCGCGGGTGATCTGAGGCCTGTGTTACTTCGCCAAAAGGGCCATCGCTTGCATGTTGGCCTCAGGCGATTCGTTTTTCAGGGCCTTGGCCAGTTGGGCCTGGGCGTTCATCAAACCGGCCTGGATAGAGGCTACATCACCCTGCAAACCGGCCACTTTCGCCTGGCGGGCTTCCGGGGACAGCGCGGTGTCATTCATGGCCGCTGAGATCTGGGCCATCTTCTGGGCCAGCTGTTTTCTCAGCTCGCGGATCATCTTCAGCAACTCTTTGATGTTGTCTTTCAGGCCGCTGTCGTCGATGTCTTTGTTGGGGTTACCCGCCTGGGACGCTTTGAGCCCCGCCCCGGAGATGACCACCTTCACGCCTTCGCCGGGAGTAGGTGGCGGCGCTGGCTTGTCATCGACCTTTTTGCCGGCAAGCGCGTCAGCCGCTGTCAGAATCTGAGGCTTCTTGGTGGTCACGACAGCGTTATTGAAAGGGAGTACCGACATGGTCTGAGCTCCAGCTCATAAGGATTCACACTGTGTATCGGCGCCGTTACATAAAGCTTTATACCGTCGCCTGTTTTTTGTACAGGCTGGCCTCACCTACCCCCGGTGCGTTACCCTTACGTCTTATGTGTGTTTTCCCACAAGGATTTAAGAAATGTCCGAGCCAGTTAAACTGCGCGCTCACAGCCAGGCTCATTGCAAGGATTGCAGCCTGGCCCCCCTCTGCCTGCCACTTTCGTTGAATCTGGAAGACATGGATGCGCTGGACGACATCGTTAAACGCGGCCGCCCACTGAAAAAGGGTGAATTTCTGTTTCGCCAGGGTGACAAGTTCGATTCCGTCTATGCGGTACGTTCAGGCGCGCTGAAGACGTTCAGCCTGAGCGACAGCGGCGAAGAGCAGATCACCGGTTTCCACCTGCCCAGCGAGCTGGTCGGGTTGTCGGGGATGGACACCGAGATCCACCCGGTGTCGGCCCAGGCCCTGGAGACGACGTCGGTGTGCGAAATCCCCTTCGAACGCCTGGATGAGTTGGCCCTGCAACTGCCTCAGTTGCGCCGCCAGTTGATGCGGGTGATGAGCCGTGAGATCCGTGACGACCAGCAGATGATGCTGCTGCTGTCGAAGAAAACCGCGGACGAGCGTATCGCGACGTTCCTGGTCAACCTGTCGGCGCGGTTCCGCGCCCGGGGTTTCTCGGCCAACCAGTTCCGCCTGAGCATGTCGCGCAATGAAATCGGCAATTACCTGGGCCTTGCGGTGGAAACCGTGTCCCGCGTATTCACCCGTTTCCAGCAGAACGAACTGATCGCCGCCGAGGGCAAGGAAGTGCATATCCTCGACCCGATCCAGCTGTGCGCGCTGGCCGGTGGTTCGCTGGAAGGCTGACGCAAACGCTTGCGGCCGCGCCAACCGGCGAGGCCGCAGGTATACTTCGAGTCCGTTTACAGCCCCAGGACTCTTCGACGATGACCTTTGATTCGTTCGACATCAAATCCCTGATCCGCCCCGTCATCGACTTCCCCAAGCCTGGGGTGATCTTCCGTGATATCACGCCGCTGTTCCAATCGCCCCGCGCCCTACGCCTGGTGGCCGACAGCTTTGCCCATCGCTATGTCGAAGCCGACTTCACCCATATCGGCGCGATGGACGCCCGGGGCTTCCTGATCGGTTCGATCATCGCCTACCAATTGAACAAACCGCTGATCCTGTTCCGCAAACAGGGCAAGCTGCCAGCCGACGTGCTGGCCGAGGGTTACCAGACCGAGTACGGCGAAGCCTTCCTGGAAGTGCACGCCGACAGCCTGTGCGAGGGCGATTCGGTGCTGATGTTCGATGACCTGATCGCCACCGGTGGCACCTTGATTGCGGCCGCGAACCTGGTACGGCGCATGGGGGCGAAGATCTTTGAAGCCGCGGCGATCATTGACCTGCCGGAGCTGGGTGGGTCGCAGCGGTTGGAGGATATGGGCATCCCGACCTTCTGCCTGACGCAGTTTGGGCTGACTGAAAAATAACCGCTGCCTGAACCGGCCTCATCGCAGGCAAGCCAGCTCCCACAGGGGAATGCATTCCAAATGTGGGAGCTGGCTTGCCTGCGATGAGGCCCGACAGAACACTAAAGATTAAAGTCCCATCTGCTTACTGATGATTTCATTCATCACCTCCCGCGTCCCCCCACCAATCGACAGAATGCGATTGTCGCGGTACAGCCGCTCCACCAGGCTGCCACGCATGTAACCTTGGCCGCCAAGGATCTGCACCGCGTCATAAGTGACCCGATCGGCAGTGTCAGTGGCCAGGTTCTTGGCCATGGAAATTTCCTTGATCACACTTTTGCCGGCCGCCATCTTCGCCGCCTGGCGGTAGGTGAACTCGCGGGAGACTTCCACCGCCGTGGCCATTTCCGCCAGGCGATGCTTGAGCACCTGGAATTTGCCGATGGGTTTGCCAAACGCCTCGCGCTGGGCGGCCCAGGCCAGGCTTTCTTCCAGCGCCAGTTGCGCGGTCATGTTGGCCATCAAGGCCAGGGCCAGGCGCTCGCTCTGGAAGTTGCCCATGATGCAGGCAAACCCCAGGTTCTCGGTGCCGATCAGGTTGCCCACAGGCACGCGGCAATCATCAAAGAACAACTCAGCCGTGTCCGACGCCCACCAGCCCATTTTCTTCAGGGGTTTACCGACGGTAAAACCCGGCGTGCTCTTTTCGATGAGCAACAGGCTGATGCCGCCGAACCCCGGGCCGCCTGTGCGCACGGCGACTGTATAGAAATCGGCACGAATGCCACTGGTGATAAAGGTTTTGCTGCCGCTGACACGGTAATGTTCGCCATCGCGCACGGCGCGGGTTTGCAGGTTGGCCACATCGGAGCCGCCACCGGGCTCGGTGACGGCCAGGGCGATGATTTTTTCGCCGGCCAGTACCAAGGGCGCCACACGTTCGCGCACCTCCGGCCGGGCCCATTTGACGACGGGCGGCAGGCCGATATCCAACGAACCAAGCCCGGCCACCACGCCGCCTGAGCCGCAGCGCATCAACTCTTCGCTGGCCGCGACCTTGGCAAACAGGTCGCCCTCATGGCTGCCGCCCAGGGCTTCGGGGTAGCCAATGCCGAGGATGCCCGCCGCGCCAGCCTTGAGGTACAGCTCGCGGGGGAAGGTTTCGGCCTCTTCCCAGTGTTCAATGCCTGGCAACAACTCGCGCTCGACAAAACGGCGCACGCTGTCGCGGACCAATTGGTGGCTGGGGTCGAAGTAATCCTGATAGGCAGACATCGGCAAGCTCCACACAGAGGGTGGAGCGAACTTACCAAGCGCTTGCTTGGTTATCAAGCCAGATGCAAATTTCACCGGCAACACAAAATAAATGTGGGAGCTGGCTTGCCTGCGATACAGGCACCGAGGTGTGTCAGGTACACCTCGGCGATGTTATCGCAGGCAAGCCAGCTCCCACATTTTGATCTGTGTCGCTCTTTAGAGGGCGATGGGTTTGCGGCCGGCGAAGGAATGCGCCAGGGTGCCGCCGTCTACCAGTTCCAGCTCGCCACCCAGCGGTACGCCATGAGCGATGCGCGAGGTGATCAGGCCTTTGTTGGTCAGCAGCTGGGCAATGTAATGCGCGGTCGCTTCACCTTCCACGGTGGGGTTGGTGGCCAGGATCACTTCCGTAAACGTGCCCTGCTCTTCGATACGTGCTACCAGTTGCGGGATGCCGATGGCTTCCGGCCCCAGACCGTCCAGCGGCGACAGGTGGCCCTTGAGCACGAAGTAGCGCCCGCGATAACCGGTCTGCTCCACGGCGTACACGTCCATCGGCCCTTCCACCACGCACAGCAACGTGTCGTCGCGGCGTGGGTCGGCGCACTGCGGGCAGAGTTCTTCTTCGGTGAGGGTGCGGCACTGGCGACAGTGGCCAACCCCCTCCATGGCCTGGCTCAAAGCCTGGGCCAACCGGGCGCCGCCGCTGCGGTCGCGCTCCAGCAGTTGCAGCGCCATGCGCTGTGCAGTTTTCTGGCCCACGCCCGGCAGAATGCGCAGGGCGTCGATCAGTTGGCGAATCAGGGGGCTGAAGCTCATGGGCGAAAGGTCCGACAAAACAACGAGACGCGGTTTATACCCGCGCCCCGGATTAGCGTCAAATGGTCAATCCTGTGCGACCCGCACCACCAACTTGCCGAAGTTGCGCCCCTCGAGCAAACCGATAAAGGCTTCGGGCGCCTGCTCCAGGCCGTCGACCACGTCCTCGCGGAACTTGATTTTGCCGTCACGTACCCAGGGCGCCATCGCACTGAGGAACTCGGGCTGGCGATCGCCGTAGTCGTCGAACACGATAAAGCCCTGGATGCGCACGCGCTTGGTCAGCAAGGTGCGTTGCAGTGCCGGCAACCGGTCAGGACCGCTCGGTGGCTGGTGGGCGTTGTAACCCGCGATCAGGCCGCACAACGGGATACGTGCCTTGGGGTTGAGCAAGGGCACCACCGCATCGAAGACCTTGCCGCCGACGTTCTCAAAGTAGATGTCCACGCCTTTGAAGCACGCCAGGGCCAGTTCATTGGCAAAGTCTGCACTCTTGTGGTCGATGCAGGCATCGAAACCCAACTCCTCCACCACATAGCGGCACTTGTCAGCGCCCCCTGCGATCCCCACCACGCGCAAGCCCTTGAGCTTGGCCACTTGGCCGACCACCGAGCCCACGGCACCGGACGCCGCCGCCACCACCAGGGTTTCCCCGGCCTTGGGCTGGCCGATGTCCATCAGGCCCATGTAGGCGGTCATGCCCGGCATACCCAGCACACCCAGCGCCATGGAGGGACTGGCCAAACCCTTGGGCACCGGAATCAGGTTGCGGCCGTCGGAAATACTGTGGCTTTGCCAGCCGGTGGAGCCGACCACCAGATCGCCCACTTCGAATTTGGGATTACGTGATTGTTCGATACGGCTGACAGCTCCGCCGGTCATCACCTCGTCGATTTCCACCGGCGCGGCGTAGGACGGCGCGTCACTCATGCGCCCGCGCATGTAGGGATCGAGGGACAGGTACAGCGTCTTCAGCAAGACCTGGCCGTCTGCCAGTTCGGGCAACGCCACCCGTTCCAGGCGGAAGTTTTCCGGGGTGGGGGCGCCCTGAGGGCGAGAGACCAGCACGATGCGCTGGTTCAGAGTCAGTTCTTGAGGCATCAGGAGGCTCCTTGATCGAATCCATCGGTACAGGGTGCAGACCATGGTCGAGGGGCTGGGGTTCGATTGGATCGGCACAAACAAAAATGCCAGGCACGAGGCCTGGCATTGGAGTCTAGCTAAAGCTCGCCGATCAGAACGGCAGCTTCATGCCCGGTGGCAGTTGCATGCCAGCGGTCACACCACCCATTTTTTCCTGGCTGTTGGCTTCGATCTTGCGCACCGCGTCGTTCACGGCAGCAGCGAACAGCGCTTCGAGCATTTCCAGGTCATCTTCGCCCACACCCGGCAATACGCTTGGGTCGATGCTCACGCGCTTGATGTCGTGACGACCGGTCATCACCACGCTGACCATATCGCCACCGGCTTTACCGGTGACTTCGGCGTTGGCCAGTTCTTCCTGCATCTTGGCCATTTTTTCCTGCATCTGCTGCGCCTGCTTCATCAGGCCGGCCATGCCACCTTTCATCATGGGAATCACCTCAAAGTACGTGGATCAAGTTAGTAGCCCGGTGTCAGGATGCCTGGGGCACCGGGGCATCGACAGGTTCAATTGTATCGTGACGAACGACTGCACCGAACTGTTGCATCATCTGCTGGATGAGCGGGTCGGCGTGGATCGAGCTTTCGGCGTCACGCTGGCGGTTGATACGCCGACGGGTCGCGGCCTGGGCCGGGGTTTCCTGCTCGGGCTTGATCAGTTCGATGGCGATGGTCAGCGTGCGCTCATGGTACTGGTTCAGTGCGTCATTCAGGCGACGTTGCTGGGTGGCGTTGAACAGGGCGCTGTGGGCCGGGTCCAGGTGCAGCAGCCAGTGGTCGCCATCGATGGAAATCAGGGTGCAGTTGGCGGCGATGCTGCCGGTCATGCCCGAGATCGGCAATTTCGGGAACAGCTCCAGCCATTGCAGGGCCAGGCCGGTGGCCGGGGCCGCCGCAGGCTCCACTTCGGGTTCCGGCGCAGGCTCGGCGGTGTGTTCGCTGGCCAGGTCGTCCAGGTAGCTGTAGGCCGAATCCATGTCCGGCTCGATGTAATCTTCGTCCAGCGGCGGTTCATCGTCGAGGTCGATGCCGGGCGTGGCCGCATCAACCTGGGCGACCGTCGGCTCGGGAACCGGCGCAGACACCCACTCCGGCGCGTCCGGCACCACGCTGTCCGGTGTCGGCGTGGGCATTGGTGTCAGTTCGGGCTGCTCACCGATGGTTTCCAGCACGGGCTCCACGGCAGGCTGTAGCTCGACTTCCACCGGATCGTTCCACGGCAGGTCGACAACGGGCTCGGGCTCGATGACCGGCTCAGGTTCGGGCTGCGGTTCAACCACCGGCGCAACGGCCACCGGTTCAGGCGCTGGCGCAACTGGCGCAGGCGCAGCAACCACTGGCGCGACGACTGCCGCGCCAGCCACTGGTTTGGCGGAATCAACTGTGGCCTGGCTGATCCCCACTGGCTTTAGCGGCTGTCTCGGTGCGTCTGCCGAGTCGGCGGGCCGGAAGGCCAGCATCCGCAGCAGGACCATTTCAAAGCCACCACGCGGGTCCGGCGCCAGCGGCAAGTCCCGGCGACCGATCAGGCCCATCTGGTAGTAGAACTGCACATCTTCGGCCGGCAACGCCTGGGCCAGGGCCAACACGCGATCGCGGTCGCCGTGGCCGTTGTCGACGCCCTCAGGCAGGGCCTGGGCGATGGCGACACGGTGCAGCACATTGAGAATTTCAGACAGCACGCCGTTCCAGTCCGGGCCTTGCTCCGACAGGTGACGCACCGCTTCGAGCAACGCCTTGGCGTCACCCTCGATCAGCGCATGCAGCACGTCGAATACCTGGCCGTGGTCCAGGGTGCCGAGCATGGCGCGCACATCGGCGGCCATGACCTTGCCTTCACCAAAGGCGATGGCCTGGTCGGTGAGGCTCATGGCATCCCGCATCGAGCCATCGGCGGCGCGGCCGAGCAGCCACAGTGCGTCGTCTTCGAACGGTACGTTCTCGACGCCCAGCACGTGGGTCAGGTGCTCGACCACCCGCTCGGGGGTCATGTTCTTCAGGGAGAACTGCAGGCACCGCGACAAGATCGTTGCAGGAAGTTTCTGCGGGTCGGTGGTGGCCAGGATGAATTTGACGTAGGGCGGCGGCTCTTCCAGGGTTTTCAACAGGGCGTTGAAGGAATGGCTGGACAGCATGTGCACTTCGTCGATCAGGTAGACCTTGAAGCGGCCACGGCTCGGCGCGTACTGCACGTTGTCGAGCAGCTCGCGGGTGTCTTCAACCTTGGTGCGGCTCGCGGCGTCGATCTCGATCAGGTCGACAAAGCGCCCTTCGTCGATTTCCCGGCACACCGAGCAGGTGCCGCACGGCGTGGAAGTGATACCGGTTTCACAGTTCAGGCATTTAGCAATGATGCGCGCAATGGTGGTCTTGCCCACGCCGCGCGTGCCAGTGAACAGGTAGGCGTGGTGCAGCCGCTGGCTGTCCAAGGCATTGATCAGAGCCTTGAGCACATGGGTCTGGCCGACCATTTCGCGGAACGAGCGCGGACGCCATTTACGTGCAAGAACCTGATAACTCATCGAAAACCGTCGCAACTGGGAAGCAGAAGCCGGTAATGCTAGCGGAGCAGGGGGGAAATTGCATCCGGCACGCTCGCCTAATCTGACTAAGCTCTCCTGACTGGCCCCACAAAGGCCTGAACCCGGAGAACCTATGCGCGTAGTCCTGGGCGCTTTATGGATGATGTCCCTCGCCAGCCTCGCGGCCCCCGCGCCGTTGCGCTTCTCGGTTTCCGACAGCTGGGCGATGCCCATGGCACAAGTGGAGGACGACCAGCCCACCCAGGGCATCCTGTATGACCTGATGCTCAGCCTGGCCACCCAGGTCGGGCGCCCGGCCGAGTTCCACGTGCTGGCCCGGGCGCGCATCGCAGGCGCCATGGAACACGGCGACATCGATGTGCGCTGTTATGTCGCCCAGGCCTGGGTCGACAACCTATCGGGCGACTTCACCTGGAGCGTGCCGCTGATGGTGCAGCGCAACGTGCTGGTGAGCCGCCACGCCACGCCGCCATTGGTACAGGTCGACAAGCTCGCGCCACAGTCAATCGGCACGGTGCTCAACTACCGCTACGCCGCCCTCGCCCCGCTGTTCGCCAGCGGCCAACTGACCCGCGACGATTCGCGCAGCGAAGACCTGGTCCTGCACAAGCTGGTGGCCGGGCGTTTTACCTACGCGGTGATCAATGAGTGGATCCTGGACCGTTTCAACCTGAGCCTGGCGCCAGGCCATCGCTTGCACAAGGTCGCGATCATTGAGGAGCAAAGCCTGGGCTGCATCGTACGCAACGACCCCGGCGTGCCGGTGCAGCGAATCCTGCGCACACTGTTGCGCATGAAGATGTCGGGCGAGATTGACGACATCATCCAACTCTATACCGGAGAAAATCCGCCGCCCCTGCCGACTCCTGACAAAAACTGACAGTTCGGGCTTTTAGACTGGGCCCCGCTAACCGCCCACTCTCAAGGAACTTGAATGAACACCATCGCCCATTACTTCCTGCTGTACGTCGACAGCCCGGCCACCAGCGCCAACTTCTACAGCCGCTTGCTGGACAAGCCACCGGTGGAGTTGAACCCGACGTTCGCCCTGTTCATTCTCGACAATGGCGTAAAACTCGGGCTGTGGTCGCGGCACACGGTTGAACCGGCGGCCCAGCACACGGGCGGCGGCGGTGAAGTCGGCTTCTCCCTGCCCGACAAGGCCGCCATCGATGCCCTGCACGACCAGTGGGTTGAGCGCGGCGCAACCATCATTCAATCACCGACCACCCTGGACTTCGGCTACACCTTTGTCGCCCAGGACCTCGACGGCCACCGGTTGCGTGCGTTCTGCCTGAGCGATTGATCGCCAGCGCCCTTCCAGGCTGATGGCCGCCACGCTCGCCAGCACGATCACACCGCCAAGCACCACCTGCATGGCAATGTGCTCACCCAGCAGCGTCGCGGCCATTGTCATGGCCACGGGCGGGATCAGGTACATCGCCACCGAAGCGCGGCTGACCTCAACATGCTTGAGCACATACCCCCAGGCCAGGTATGCCAGGGCGCTGGGGAAAATCCCGAGCACCAGCACCGCCAGGTTCTCCGGCAACGGTGCCTGCACCACGGCGGCCGACAGCCCCGGCAGGTTCACGCAGAGCATCAGCGTGCCCGCCCACACCATGTAGCACGCCATGGTCAGCGGGCTGTAGCGGTGGGCGTAATGCTTCTGGATGGCGAAGTACACACTCCACGAAAGCGCCGCCAGCAGTATCAGCAGGCCACGCGGGTCGATGTCGCCCACGCCCTGATCGCCCCAGATCACCACCAGCACACCCAGCAAGCCGAGCAACACGCAGCCCCAGCGCCAGAGACTCACCCGTTCCTTCAAGCAGAAAAACGCAATCAACACGCTGAACAGCGGCGCCGATTGCGCCAGCACGCTGGACGCCGCCGCCGTCACGAATTGCTGCCCGTAGTTAAGGCTGGTGTGATGCAGGAACACCCCGAAAAAACTCAGTACCAGCAGCCACGGCACGTCCCGCAGGCGCGGCCGACCGATGCCCATCAGCAGCGCCACGCCGCCCATGAACACCGACGCGATCAGAAACCGCAGCAACGCTAGTTGGCCCGGGCTGTAGCTGTGCAAGCCCATGTGCACACCAATGGGCGAATACGCCCAACAGAGGATGACGCTGGCGATGACTAGCGTAAGCTTTACGGGTGACGGGGTATTCATCGACGGCGTCCGGCAACAGGAAGGAATGCCGTCAGTCTTGGCCCGGGCAAGGCGCAGGACAATTAACCGTTTCTGACTTCTGAAATCACTGGAACTGAGCAATGGAACTGGCCCAACTGAAAATGGTGCGAGCCGTGGCGCAAACCGGCAGCGTGGCCCAGGCCGCCCTGCAACTGCACTGCGTGCCGTCCAACATCACCACGCGTATCAAGCAGCTGGAAAGCGAGTTGGGCACGCCACTGTTTATCCGCGCCGGACGCGGCTTGGCGATCAGTGCGGCCGGCGAGATCTTCCTGGACTATTGCGAGCGCATCCTGGCGCTGGTGGACGAGTCCAAGCGTGCCGTCGATGCCAATGCCATTCCTCGGGGCACCCTGCGCATCGGCGCCGTCGAGTCCAGCGCCAGCGGCCGTTTGCCACCGCTGTTGGCGGAGTACCACCGGCGCTACCCCGACGTGACCCTCGAACTGGTGACCGGCGCATGGGCGCAACTGCTGGACGACCTGCAACACCACCGCATCGACGTGGCGCTGGTAGCCTCCGGGGGCAAACGCGCAAAGCTCGAACACAGCGTGGTCTACAGCGAGCGCCTGGTGCTGATCGCCAGCGCGTCCAGCGCACCGATTCACAGCGCCGCCGACCTGGCCGAGCGCACCCTGCTCGTCTGGCCAGCCGGCTGCCCCTATCGCGCCGCGTTGGAAAACTGGGTCAAGCCCCACGACTTCAAGCCGAGCATCGCCAGCTATGCCAGTTGGGGCACGATTATCGGCTGCGTGAGTGCCGGGATCGGCGTGGCGCTGGCGCCGGAAGGCATCCTGGCGCGCTACGAGCAGGCCAACCAATTGGCGTCTTATCGGTTCGACGAACTGCAAGCCGTGGACAATCTGCTGTTCTGGCACAAGGACACCCAACGGCACTTGGCACGGGACGCATTTGCCGGGCTGTTGCGGGAGACTTTCGGCTAACCCGTAACATGATGTTTCAGGTATCCTCCCGCGCAATTAATTCAAATTGTAAGGGACTACCATGAATTACTTCCGCCTGCTAATGGTGGCGGCCGCCTTGAGCCTGCCTGTCGCACCCGCTTTTGCTGCCACCCCGCCCGCCCCTGTCGAAGCCAGTGCCCCTGCCGAAACGGCCGAGCACTTTCTTGCGTCGCTCAAGCAGAAGACCGGCACCATCACCCTGCCGAGCGGCATTGCCACCCTCAAGCTCAACGACAACTTCTACTACCTCGACCCGTCCGACACCGAACGCTTGCTGACCGATGGCTGGGGCAACCCGCCGGGCTTCAAGACACTCGGCATGATCGTGCCCAAGGCCGTCAGCCCGCTGTCGGAACGCGGCTGGGGCGTGATCGTCAGCTACAAGAATGACGGGCACATTTCTGACGAAGATGCGGCAAAAATCGACTACGCCGACCTGCTCAAGTCGATGCAGGAAGAAGACGAAGCCGACAACAAGGAACGCCGTAAACAAGGCTACGCCGGCCTGCACCTGCTGGGCTGGGCCGAGCCGCCGCGCTACGACGACACCACCCACAAGATGTATTGGGCTCGCGAGCTGAAAGCCGACGACGCGCAACAGAACACCCTCAACTACAGCATCCGCGTCCTGGGCCGTGAAGGCGTCCTGGAACTCAACGCCGTCGCTGCCATGGCCGACCTGCCGACCATCAAGCAGGAACTGCCTCAAGTGCTGGCCTTCACCAACTTCACCGACGGCAACCTGTACACCGACTTCAACCCGAAAACCGACAAGCTGGCCGCTTATGGCTTGGCGGCCCTGGTCGCGGGCGGTATCGCGGCCAAGGCCGGGCTGTTCGCCAAGATCGGCATCTTCCTGCTGGCGGCGAAGAAGTTCCTGGTGATCGGCGTCGTGGCATTGCTTGCCTTCGTTCGCAAGCTGTTCAATCGCAACAAGGCCTGATTACGGGCACAAAAAAACGCCGCAATGTGCATGGCGCATTGCGGCGTTTTTTATGGGCTCAGTTCTTCGCGACGGGCGCCGCCAGGCGACGGTATTGATCCGAGCTGATCCAGCCGGTGAACGAACGGTCGTCCGCGTTGATGAACTCGACCTGGGCCCAGCCATCCTTGAACGCCAGCACACCGACGACATCATTCTTGACGATATACGGGCGCTTGGCGGCTTTGACGCCGGGGTTCTTCAGCAGGTAAGCCTTGTCGGCAGACACCGTCACCAGGCCGATCCATTTTTTGTTGGCGGTCTGGGTCAGCTCCAGGCCAGTGGCGATCTCGGGCATCAGCACATTGATGCAACCGGGGTGCTGGCGGCCCTGCTCCACGGTCAGGGTCACGCCGTCGGATGAGGCGGCGACCTTGCCGGGATAGGCTTGATCGAGCCAAGTGGTCAGTGCCGCAGGCTTGCCTTGCAGGTAGAACGCGCAACCGCGGGTAACGCCCTCGCCCAGGGTTTCGGCGTAGTAACCTTCAACCTGATGGTCTGGCGTCACCGCCAGCATCAGCCCTTCATACTTGCCCGAATGCAACGGGGCGCTGCCCGCCAACGCAGGCATTGCGGCACACAACGACAACACACCCATCGCCAGAAAACGGATCATCTTATTTCTTCCCTTCAAGTTTTTCGTAGGCTTGTTTCATCAGGACGTCGTAGTTGCCGTAGTCCTCGCCGTTATAGTTGTAGGCCATACCGGTGAAGTCCTTGGACTTCATCGCCTTCATCAACGCCGGGCTCTTGCTGCAAAAACCGAGGAAGGCTTTTAGTTGATTGCCGGCATTCACTTTTAGTGCGGCGGCAAACTCAAACACGGTCTTGTAACCGCAAGAACCATAGTTGAAGCCCATGATCTGGAACATGCCCCAGGACGCCGACATCAACGCCGCTTCCTGGTCCAGGGCAAAAGCAGTGGCCATGGTTTCCCACGCCTTGACCTGATCCTTGTTGTTGACCTGCCACTGCGGCCCGGCCTTTTTCTTGTAGGGGTAGGACAGCAACGGGTGCGCCTGGTCGTAGATGTGCTTGGTGTACTTGCGGAACAAGTGCCCTTCAAACGCGATCACCGGCAACTTGGCCGGACCAAACCCCGAACGCCCACCGGACTCCACGGTGGCAAACGCCTTGACGATATTCACCGAGATGCCATTGCCCAACTGCGTGGCGGCGTTCTGAAAGTCGGCTTCGCTCAGGGTCATGCCGCCGTCGCACGTGGGCTGAAGCATCAGCTGCCGGTTGCGCCGCTCGGCCTCGATCATTGCGCGCATGCGGTCCAGGTACACATTGACCGTGGCCTGCACGGCATCACCCTGGTTCGTCGCGAACACATTCAAGAAGCTGGGAATACGCACGCTCGGAAAGGCTTTAACCGGTACTTTCACCGCTTCTTCGATCAGGCTGTTGAAGGTACGCCCGGTGGGGTCGATCACGCCGTCGGGGTGGGCGTACTTGAGATGACGGAACTGGTATTGGCTGATGCACTGCACCAACTGGCCGTCGCACTTGCCGTTTTCGGCCAGCGGAAAACCCAGCTTGGGAATGATCAAATTGAACAGATACTGGATGCACTGCACATCGGCGGGCAAGTTACGGGCTTTTCCAGGCGCGCCAACCGACGCACTGAGAAGACGGGGCAACCCTTCCAGGCTTTTCATCACAGACATCCTTGTTAGTTAAAGAAGTGATAGCACTTCAATATCAACTTTCAGCCCTTGTCATACTCTGAAACAAGTGGCTGGCGGAAACTAACAAGGTGGTTTGGGGTTGTCCAGAGTGAGTATTAAAACCTGTGAAAGACCCCTCACAGGCAACGCGTTAAAAAGTATCGATTTTAATTAAGCGAGGCTTTCGCCCACTCGTTGCGCTACTGTCACGCTCGCAAGACGCACGCATCTGAAAACATTCAAGGATTGAAATGAAAGCTCCCCTATTGATCCTGGCGGTCCTGGCCCTGCTGTCCGGCTGCGCTTCTTCTCCCACCCCAGACTTCTCCCGCCCCGCTATCACCCAAACCAAATCGCTGGTGTTTGCCGGCAAGACGTTCGTGCTGAAATTCCAGAAGGATGGCTTGTGGGAATACTTCCCGGAGAACGAAAGCGTCGATGCCTGGACTGAAATGCTCGACTTCACCGTCGTCTCGCGCGGGCTGAGCTGGCAGGAACCCCTCGACCTGGGCAAACGTACCGTCCAGCTTCACCAGCTGGAAAACCCGAACATGCCGGCGATCCTGACCACAGACAACCGCACCGGGATCCTGTACCTGATGCTGTTTTATCCCAAGTCCCTCCGTAAGGACGGGGACTTTTCCGAGATCAGCTTCTTCAAGTACTACCGCGACAGCGTCACGGGCCAGATCATCATCTTTCACTTCGCCAGGAATATTCCCACGCCGGCTAACCCGGTGGAGAGCACGCAAGAGATGGGCGCAGAACTGGTGCCGACGTTCAAGGCTTTTCCGTTGTATCGGCAGTAATGCCGTTTCGCGGGCAGCAAAAAACCATTCGCAGGCAGTGATTGCCAGCAAAGCATCGATAAACAATAGGATTTGGGAGGGTGTTGCAGGAAGAGCGTTATGGAGGCAACCCCACCAGCCACACCCCGGCACACAATGTTCCCGCTGTGGCTGCTGCCTTCCGGCTCTGACCAGGTTCACGGGTAATCGTTGCGGGGGGACCGATGGGGTCACCATAACGACGCCTGCCTCTCGGCAAGCGGGGCCATTGTACCGATCTCATCGGAAGTTACAACCGTTCGCGGCGGATTAAAAATATTCGATGGTTCAAGCACTTGCCCGCCCCCTGTGGGAGCCGGGCTTGCCCGCGATGACATCAACGCGGAACCCATGAAACACCGAGTCGCCTGCATCGCGGGCAAGCCCGGCTCCCACACAGAACGATTTAATACGCCTGAACAGCTTCGTCTGCCCGGCCGCCTTCTTCCTGGATGACCAGGTGGATGAAGTGCAACTTGGCGATCACCGGCGGCGGCAGCACGAAGGGGTAGAAATCCGGCTGGCCCATGCTGCGGGACAGTTCGTTGAGCATACCGGCCAGTTCGATCCAGGCGTTGACGAACGACAGGAACGCCACGCCACCCGGGTGTTCGGGGTCGTAGAGGGTGGTGAGAGGGAACGGCTGGTAGTCCAGGTCCATCTCGCGGGCGCTCATGCCAAACCCCAGGGCGGTGTCGACGGCGTCCATCATGTGCAGGTAGTGGGCCCAGGTTTCGGCCCAGTCTTCCCAGGGGTGCATGGTGGCGTAGGCGCTGACGCAGGTCTGTTGCCAGTCGGGGCGCGGGCCATTCTGATAGTGATGGTCCAGCGCATCGGCGTAGCTGGCGCGTTCGTCGCCGAACAGGTGGCGAAACGGTTCGATCCAGTGGGTATTGGCGATCAGGCGGTCCCAATAGTAATGGCCAACTTCATGGCGAAAATGCCCGAGCAAGGTGCGGTAAGGCTCGCGCATTTGCACGCGGACTTTTTCCCGATGGGCGTCGTCGGCTTCCTTGATATCGAGGGTGATCAGGCCGTTGGCATGGCCGGTCATGGGCGCATTGCCTTCCAGGTCGATGCCGACGAAGTCGAACGCCAAACCGTTGTCTTCATCGATGCTCTTGGGCACCACCTGCAAGCCCAAGCTGATCAGTTGCGCCACCAGCCGGCGCTTGGCGGTTTCGACCTTGCGCCAGCGTTCGGGGTTTTCCGGGACCGACAGGTCGGGAATGGTGCGATTGAGGCTGCAGGCCACACACAACGGCGCGGTGCTGTGAGCAGGAATCAGCCAGTTGCACGCGGCGGGTGTGTCGAGGTTGGCGCAGCGGCGGAAGGCACCGGCGTCGAGGTTATCGTCTTGCAGCCAAGTGCCAGCAACGGGGCCGGGCTGCAAGGACGCCAGTCGGCTTTGTTGCGGCTGATAGCCCAGCAACGCCTGGCAGGCCAGGCATTGGCTGTTGCGAAAGAACAGCGACTGGCCGCACCGGCATTGCCACACCTTGCTGTTACGCGAGGATCCGGCCACGAACGGTGCAGCGATACGCGAACTGAGTTGCTCGAAGTAACGGAACATGGCGATCTCTCCCTGGAAGACAGAGACTAGATCAATTCCCTTCGAAGATCGTTCCGAAAATAAACGTCGCCTCCTGTAGGAGCCCGGCTTGCCGGCGATGGCGCATTCAAAATCGCCATCGCCGGCAAGCCGGGCTCCTACAGTGAGGTGTGTTAGTCGACGGTGATATTGTGCTTGGCCAGGAAGGCGACGAAGGTTTCTTCGTCCAGCACCTTCAGACCCAGCTCGCTGGCCTTGGCCAACTTGGAGCCCGCGCCCGGCCCGGCGACCACGCAGTGGGTTTTCGCCGAAACGGAACCGGCCACCTTGGCGCCGAGACTTTCCAGTTTGTCCTTGGCCACGTCACGGCTCATCAGCTCCAGGGAGCCAGTAAGCACCCAGGTATGCCCTGCTTCGGGCAAGCCTTCGACGACTTTTTTCTCGCTCTGCCAATGCATGCCGAAGTCGCGGAGCTGCTGCTCGATGGCCAGGGCACGGTTAGCGTTGTCGGCATTATCGAAGAACTCGCGCACGGCCCTGGCCTGCTTCTCGGGCAGCGCCTGACGCATGTCGAGCCAGTCGGCCTTGATCACGCCTTCGAGGCTGCCAAATTTGTCCGCCAGTTTCTGCGCCGCGCCCGGGCCAACGCTCGGCACATGCAACTTGTCGAGCAAGCCGCCCAACGTGGCGCTGGCCGCGAACTCGGCGCTCAAGTCGCCCTGATCCTGCAATTGAAGCCCGCACTCTTCAGGCGAAAGCAATGCACCGATCACTTCCTGGTTATGGCTGTCTTCAAAGAAGCTGTGAATCTCATGCGCCACTTCCAGGCCCACGTCAGGCAAGTACGTCAGCACTTCCGGCAAGGCCTTCTGCACGCGCTCCAGCGACGCCAGGGACCTTGCCAGCACTTTGGCGGTCTCCTCGCCCACATCGGGAATACCCAGGGCGTAGATAAACCGCGCCAGGGTCGGCGTCTTGCTGTTTTCGATAGCCGTGATCAGCTTCTTGCTGGAGATATCGGCAAAGCCCTCCAGGTCGATGATCTGTTCGTACTTGAGTTTGTAGAGATCCGCCGGCGAGCCGATGAGTTTCTCGTCCACCAATTGCTCGATGGTCTTGTCGCCCAGGCCGTCGATGTCCATGGCGCGGCGCGAGACGAAGTGAATGATCGCCTGCTTGAGCTGCGCCCCACACGCCAGGCGCCCGACGCAGCGGTACACCGCGCCTTCGCTGACGGTTTCCTTGCCCTTGCTGCGCTTGACCAGTTGGGTGCGCTCCACATGGGAACCGCACACCGGGCAGCTCTCGGGAATAGGCACCGCGCGGGCGTTTTCCGGACGGCGCTCAAGCACCACGGAGACGACTTGCGGGATCACATCACCGGCACGGCGGATGATCACGGTATCGCCGATCATCACACCCAGGCGCGCCACTTCGTCCATGTTGTGCAAGGTGGCATTGGACACGGTGACACCCGCGACCTTGACCGGCTTGAGGCGCGCCACCGGGGTGACGGCGCCCGTGCGGCCGACCTGGAACTCCACGTCGAGCAGTTCGGTCAGCTCTTCCAGGGCCGGGAATTTATGGGCGATGGCCCAACGCGGCTCGCGGGCACGGAAGCCCAGTTCACGCTGGGAAGCAATGCTGTTGACCTTGAACACCACGCCGTCGATCTCGTACGGCAGGCTGTTACGCCGTTCGCCGATATCGCGGTAGTACTCGAGGCAGTCCTGGATGCCCTTGGCCAGCTTCAGCTCGTGACTGATGGGCATGCCCCACTTCTGCAACTGTTGCAGGTTGCCGATGTGGGTGTCGCTGATGTCCGTGGTCACACCGTAGCAGCAGAACTCAAGCGGGCGGCTGGCGGTGATCTTCGAATCCAGCTGACGCAGGCTGCCCGCAGCGGCGTTGCGCGGGTTGGCGAAGGTCTTGCCGCCGACTTCCAGTTGCGAAGCATTGAGCCGCTCGAAACCGGCCTTGGACATGAACACTTCACCGCGTACTTCCAGGGTCGCCGGCCAGCCGCTGCCGTGCAGTTTTAACGGAATATTGCGCACGGTGCGCACGTTAACGCTGATGTCCTCGCCAGTGGTGCCGTCGCCACGGGTGGCGCCGCGTACCAACTCGCCATCCTGGTACAACAGGCTGACCGCCAGGCCGTCCAGTTTCGGCTCGCAGCTGTATTCCACCGCCGCGCCACCGCCGAACAGGTCGCCCACCGGCAGGTCGAGACCTTCGGTAACCCGACGATCGAATTCCAGCATAGTGGTTTCATCGAATGCGTTGCCAAGGCTGAGCATGGGGATCTCATGCTTGACCTGGGTGAACGCCGACAGCGCCGCACTGCCCACCCGCTGCGTCGGTGAATCCCGCGTGACCAGCTCCGGATGCTCGGCCTCCAGGGCCTTGAGCTCGTGGAACAGCCGGTCGTACTCGGCGTCCGGGATGCTCGGCTCGTCGAGGACGTGGTAGCGGTAGTTGTGCTGATCCAGTTCAGCGCGCAGTTCGAGGATGCGGGTGTGGGCGGCGGTCATGGGTGTTCTCTCATAAAGCAAAAGAGCAGCCGAAGCTGCTCAATATGTTAGTGCACGGATTCTACAGACAACGCTTAAGATCGAACCTCAGCGTTTCTGTGTCAGGGCGCGACGCTCGAACTCGACGATGCGCTGACGGTAGTGTTCGATGGTCTGGGCGGTCAGGACGCTGCGTTGATCGTCCTTGAGTTCGCCATTGAGCTCCTGGGACAGCTTGCGGGCTGCCGCCACCATCACGTCGAACGCTTGTTTCGGGTGACGCGGGCCTGGCAAACCGAGGAAGAAGCTCACGGCCGGGGTGCTGAACAGGTCGATGTCGTCCAGATCGAACGTGCCCGGCTTGACCGCGTTGGCCATGGAGAACAGCACTTCGCCGTTACCCGCCATGCTTTCGTGACGGTGGAAGATGTCCATCTCACCAAAACGCAGGCCGCTTTCCAGGATGTTCTGCAACAGCGCCGGGCCCTTGAAGCCGGCCGCGTCGCGGCAAATCACGCTGATCACCAGCACTTCTTCAGCGGCCGGCTGGTCGTTTACCGACTGACGCGGCGCGGTGCTCTTGCCAATGTTCTCGTCCGGGAAATCATCGTCGCGGCTGCTGAAGCTCGGGCCTTCATCGACGTCGAGGTTCAGGTCGCCCTGATGCGGCTCGGCGACCGCCGCGCTGTTGCGCTTGCCTCGCTTGGAAGACGGCTCACGGGCTTCACGCAGTGGCGCGCTCATCGACGGCAGGTCGTGCTCGTCCAGTTGCGGTTCTTTATGGGTATCCAGCACACGGGGCGGCCCCAGCAGCTCGGCACTGCCGTCGTCGTCCGGCAGGTTGGACAGGTTTCGGTCCAGGCGGAACTTGAGCTTGCCCTTGCCGCCGCGCATCCGGCGCCAGCCATCAAAAAGAATACCGGCAATGACAATAATGCCGATGACGATCAGCCACTCGCGCAGACCGATTTCCATGTAATCCCGTGCCTCTAATAAAAAATGCTGAAAAATAAGGGGTTTAGCACCGTGCAAACCGCTTTAAAACGTGGCGCCAACTCTATGTTCTGACTGACGTTTTGCCCACGCACACGAAAAATTGACATTAAACTAGCACGACCAAAGATAACTTTACACCGTCTGTCAAAATGCCTTGAACAAATATGTCCATTTGCCATATTTCACAGCCGGTTCCATCACCTTACATCCTGCTGAAAATTCTCTTTCAAAGCGTGGTTCAGGATTCCACCATCGCCATCGCTTCTTCCACGTCCACCGCCACCAGCCGCGAACAGCCCGGTTCGTGCATCGTCACACCCATCAGTTGATCAGCCATTTCCATGGCGATCTTGTTGTGGGTGATATAGATGAACTGCACCGTCTGGGACATCTCTTTAACCAAGCGTGCGTACCGTCCAACGTTAGCGTCATCCAGCGGGGCGTCAACTTCATCGAGCATGCAGAACGGCGCCGGGTTCAACTTGAAGATGGCAAATACCAGGGCCAATGCGGTCAGGGCCTTCTCGCCGCCGGACAACAAATGGATGGTGCTGTTCTTCTTGCCCGGAGGCCGCGCCATGATCGTTACCCCAGTATCGAGTAGATCTTCGCCCGTCAGTTCCAAGTAAGCGCTGCCTCCACCGAAAACTTTCGGGAATAAGGCCTGTAAACCGCCATTAATCTGATCAAAGGTATCTTTGAAACGATTACGGGTTTCCTTGTCGATCTTGCGGATCACGTTTTCCAAGGTGTCCAGGGCCTCGACCAGGTCGGCGTCCTGGGCGTCCAGGTAACGCTTACGCTCGGACTGTTGCTGGTATTCGTCGATAGCCGCGAGGTTGATCGCGCCGAGGCGTTGGATACGTGCAGCAATGCGCTCAAGTTCTTCTTCGGCGTCTTTCTCGTTGGCCTGGGCGGTCAGCGTATTGAGCACGCCGTGCAGGTCGTAGCCGTCTACGAGCAACTGGTCCTGCAAGGTCTTGCGGCGCACGGTCAGGGCTTGCCATTCCATGCGCTGTTGCTCGAGCTGGCCGCGGATCAGTTGGGATTGTTGCTCGGCCTGGGTGCGGCGCTTTTCGGCATCACGCAGTTCGCGGTCGGCGTCTTCCAGGGCGATTTGCGCGGTCTTGAGTTCTTCATCGACGGTCATGCGCTTGTCGAGCAGCTCTTCGAGCTTGAGGCGCAACTCTTCCAGTGGCGCTTCGCCCTCTTCCAAGTTGAGGCTCAGTTGCTCGCGCTTTTCGGTGAGGCGTTCGGACTGCATCTCCAAACGCTCGAGGGCCTGGGCCGTGGACGCGTGCTGAGCCTTGAGCGAACCCAAACGCACCGCCAACTGGTGGGCGTGATCTTTATGCTGACGGGCTTCCTGGCGCACGCGGTCAAGGCGCTCGCGCAGGCTGTCGCGCTGGGCCAGCAGCAGTTCGCGCTGCTCGGTGTCCAGCGCCATGCTGTCGAGGGCTTCCTGCAAATGCAGGCGCGCCTCGCCAATCTGTTCGTGTTCCAGGGCGCGCTGCTCGCCCATCTCGGCGACTTCTTCGTCGAGACGGGTACGGCGCAGGGTCAGTTGCTCGACCTTGGCTTTGCTCGCGGACAGCTGGGCTTTCAGCTCGCCTTGCTGGCGCGCTTCGTCCTGCAACAGGCGGCGCAGGTGTTCGCGGCCGGTCTCTTGCTGGCGCTGGGTGGCGCGCAGGGTTTGCAGCTGGGTTTCCAGGCCTTCAAGGGTGGCTTCGCGCTCTTCACGCTCGGCGATCAGGTTGACGATTTCCTGGCCGCGAGCCAACACGCCGCTTTCCGCTTCACTGGCGCGACGCACCCGCAAGAAGTGCCGGCCGACCCAATAGCCGTCGCGGCTGATCAGGCTTTCACCGGCACCCAGTTGACCGCGCTGGGCCAGCGCCTGCTCCAGCGAATCCACCGGTTTGACCTGGCCCAGCCACGGCGACAGGTCAATCGCCGCCTCGACTTTATCCAGCAAGCTGCCCGGTACTCGCGTGCCGTCCGCTGCCGGGCTGAGCAAACGCAAGTCACCCTGGGCAAAACCCGACAGGTCGAACCCGCCAAAATCATCCACCAGCACCGCTTGCAGGTCGGCGCCCAGCACGGTTTCCACCGCCAGCTCCCAACCGGCTTCCACTTTCAAGCCTTCGGCCAGGCGCGGGCGCTCGGCCAGGTGCTGGTCGCGCAGCCATTCGGCGGTGCCGGTGCCCGGGTCCAACGCGGCTTGCTGCAAGGCTTCAAGGGACGCCAGGCGCCCGTTCAAGCGCTGCAAATCACCCTGGGCCTGCTGCTGCGCCTGGGTCGCCTGCTGCAGTTGCTGACGCAATTGCTCCAGGCGCTCCACTTGTTGTTCTTCGCTGGCTTCCAGCTCTTCCAGCGTCATTTCGCTTTCGGCCAGTTGCTCGCTCAACTCCATGATCGCCGCGTCTTCCGGGTCGGCAGACAGCAACGCGCGCTCTTCCTGCATGCGGCGCTGGCGCTCGGCCAGGCGCTCCATGCTGGTTTCCAGTTGCTGGATGCGCGACTGTTGCACCTCGGCCTGACGGCGCGGCTCGGCGGATTGCAGGTTGAAGGTGTCCCACTGCTCCTGCCAGCCGTGCATGGTGGTTTCGGATTCTTCCAGGGCGGCGGCGGCCTCTTCGGCGGCGGCGCTGGTGACCTCCTGCTCGGGGGTGAGCATGTCCAGCTCTTCGCCGAGGGTCAGCAGCAAGGTGCGGTCATGGCCCAGGTGGGATTCGGTTTCCAGGCGCGCGCGTTCGGCTTCTTTCAAATCATCCTGCAACTGGCGCAGGCGCTGCTGGCCGTGCTGGATGCTTTGCTCGACGCGGGCGATGTCACCGCCCACCGAATAAAAGCGGCCCTGCACCAGATTGAAGCGCTCGGACAGGTCATGGTGACCGTCACGCAGGCGCTCGATGCTGGCGTCGGCATTGCGCTGCTCGGCCACCAGGGCCTCAAAGCTGATTTCCTGGGTGCCGATGATCGCTTCGCGCTGGCCAACCTGATCATTCAGCGCCTGCCAGCGCAGGGCCGACAGTTGTGCCTTGAGCTGGCGCTCTTCGCCCTTGTATTCCTGATACTTCTCGGCGGCCTGGGCCTGGCGGTGCAGGCGCTCCAACTGGCGCTCCAGCTCTTCGCGCAGGTCGGTGAGGCGGGCGAGGTTTTCATGGGTACGGCGAATGCGGTTTTCGGTCTCGCGGCGGCGCTCCTTGTACTTGGAAATGCCGGCTGCTTCCTCGATAAAGTTGCGCAGGTCTTCGGGCTTGGCTTCGATCAGCTTGGAGATCATGCCCTGCTCGATGATCGAGTAGCTGCGCGGGCCCAGGCCGGTGCCGAGGAAAATATCGGTGATGTCCCGACGGCGACACTTGGTGCCGTTGAGGAAGTAGCTGTTCTGGCTGTCGCGGGTCACTTTGCGGCGGATCGAGATTTCCGCGTAGGCCGCGTACTCGCCGATCAGGGTGCCATCGGAGTTGTCGAACACCAGCTCGATGCTGGCCTGGCTCACGGGCTTGCGGCTGGTGGAGCCGTTGAAGATGACGTCGGTCATCGACTCGCCACGCAGGTTTTTCGCCGAGCTCTCGCCCATCACCCAGCGTACGGCGTCGATGATGTTCGACTTGCCGCAACCATTGGGCCCGACCACTGCCGCCATGTTACTGGGGAAGTTTACCGTGGTCGGGTCGACGAAGGATTTGAACCCCGCCAGTTTGATGCACTTGAGCCGCACGTTTAGGCGTCCGCCAACGCAGCGATGACCAGCGAGCAACTGCGCTGGCCATAGGCCGAAAGCACTTGGCGGATTTGCACCAGGTCACGGGCGAGTACGGCGGCGAGTAGTTGCTCGAACAGCGTCAGGTACTCGCTCATCGACGCCTTGCGCTGATCCAGCGCCAGGTAATAAGCGCGGTTCATCGCCGGTTGCAGGTTCTCGACGGTTTCCTGCAGGTACGGGTTATTGGCGAAGGGGTACGCGGCGCGCATCACGTTGAAGCTTTCTTCGACGAAGGCGCGGATGTCCTGGCGCTCGAAACTCGCCACCAGGCGCTGTTGGATCTGCAGGAACGGGCCCATGTCAGCCTGGGTCTGCCAGCCTTGGGCCACGGCGTTGCCCAGCAGGATGTACAGCTCGCCCATCAAGGTGCACAGGCTCTGCACCTTGTGCGCGGTGAGCTCGGTGACGTGGGCACCACGGCGCGGCAGGATCGCGATCAGGTGGCGGCGTTCGAGGATCAGCAAGGCTTCACGCACGGAACCACGGCTGACATTGAGTGCCAGCGTGACCTTCTGTTCCTGGATCCGCTCCCCAGGCTTGAGATCGCCGCGAATGATACGTTCGGCGAGGTGGTGAGCAATTTGCTCGGCGAGACTGTCCGGCGCCTTGAACGTCATGTTTTCCCTTCAAAATCTTCTATCGGTACAAGCGCGGCAGTGTAGCGCATTGGCCCGCTGATGGCGCTACGCCCACCGTGGCGAATTTGGCATGAAATAAGCAGCGCTGAAAAGCCAAAAGCCCCTGAAAACGCCGGTTCCAGAAGACTGGACCATAATTGAAAGTGTTGCGACTGCATTTTCTTGACCTTCTGGTCAGAAAATCATTGACCGAAAAGTCAGAGATGACTAGATTCGGCGCAAAGCGGTTAACAACAATAATGAGTCTGCGAGGCCTTCCGTGATCCAGTTTTTACTTAACAGGGAACTCCGTAGCGAGCACGCCCTGGACCCCAACCTGACGGTGCTCAACTACCTGCGCGAGCACCTGGGCAAACCCGGTACCAAGGAAGGCTGCGCCAGCGGCGATTGCGGTGCGTGCACCGTGGTGGTCGGCGAGCTGCAGACCGATGCACAAGGCGTCGAGCAGATCCGTTATCGCAGCCTCAACTCGTGCCTGACCTTTGTGTCTTCCCTGCACGGCAAGCAACTGATCAGCGTCGAAGACCTCAAGCACCAGGGCCAATTGCACAGCGTGCAACAGGCCATGGTCGAGTGCCACGGTTCGCAATGCGGCTTTTGCACCCCAGGTTTTGTGATGTCGCTATTCGCGCTGCAAAAGAACAGCGATGCCCCCGACAGCCAAAAGGCCCACGAAGCCCTGGCCGGCAACCTGTGCCGCTGCACCGGCTACCGCCCAATCCTGGCCGCCGCCGAACAGGCGTGCTGCAACAAACCCCAAGACCAGTTCGACAGCCGCCAGGCCGAGACTATCGCCCAGCTCAAAGCCATCGCGCCGACGCAAACCGGTGAACTCAACAGCGGCGACAAACGCTGCCTGGTGCCGCTGACCGTCGCCGACCTGGCTGACCTCTATGACGCCTACCCCCAAGCCCGCCTGCTGGCCGGCGGCACCGACCTGGCGCTGGAAGTCACCCAGTTCCACCGCACTCTGCCGGTGATGATCTACGTCGGCAATATCGACGAGATGAAGCGCATCGAAGACTTCGACGATCGTCTGGAAATCGGCGCCGCCACCGCCCTCTCCGACTGCTACGCCGCGCTGCACCACGCCTATCCGGACTTTGGCGACCTGCTGCACCGCTTCGCCTCCCTGCAGATCCGCAACCAGGGCACCCTGGGCGGCAACATTGGCAACGCTTCGCCCATCGGCGATTCGCCGCCGCTGCTGATCGCCCTGGGTGCGCAGATCGTGCTGTGCAAAGGCAACACCCGCCGCACCCTGGCGCTGGAAGACTACTTCATCGACTACCGCATCACCGCCCGCCAGGACAGCGAGTTCATCGAGAAGATCATTGTGCCCAAGGGCCACGCGCTGTTCCGGGCGTACAAGGTTTCCAAGCGCCTGGACGATGACATTTCCGCGGTCTGCGCCGCGTTCAACCTCAAGCTCGACAACGGCGTAATCAGCGATGCCCGCGTGGCCTTCGGCGGCATGGCCGCCATCCCCAAACGTGCGAAGCACTGCGAAACCGTGCTGATCGGCGCGACCTGGAACGCTGCCACCGTGGAAAAAGCCTGCGCCGCCCTGGCCGAAGACTTCACCCCGCTTTCTGACTTCCGCGCCAGCAAGGAATACCGCCTGCTCAGCGCCCAGAACCTGCTGCGCAAATACTTCATCGAGCTGCAAACGCCACACATCGAGACTCGGGTGACCGCTTATGTCTAACCATCACGCCGTCGTTAAAACCCAGGCTGAACTGGCCGAGCTGTTCGCCCAGGACCTCACCTCAGGTGTGGGCCGCAGCGTCAAGCATGACAGCGCCGCCAAGCATGTGTCCGGTGAAGCGCAGTACATCGATGACCGCCTGGAATTCCCCAACCAGTTGCACCTGTATGCACGCATGTCCGACCGCGCCCATGCGCGCATCATCAGCATCGACACCGCGCCTTGCTACGCCTTTGAAGGCGTGCGCATTGCCATCACCCACGAAGACGTGCCGGGCCTGAAAGACATCGGCCCGCTGATGCCCGGCGACCCGTTGCTGGCCATCGACACCGTGCAGTTCGTTGGCCAAGTGGTGCTGGCGGTGGCGGCCCGCGACCTGGAAACCGCACGCAAAGCAGCGATGGCTGCCGTGATCGAATACGAAGACCTGGAGCCGGTGCTGGACGTGGTCGAGGCGTTTCGCAAGAAGCACTTTGTGCTCGACAGCCACACCCACCAGCGCGGCGACTCGGTTGGCGCATTGGCCACGGCAAAACACCGTATCCAGGGCACCTTGCACATCGGCGGCCAGGAACACTTCTACCTGGAAACCCAGATCTCTTCGGTGATGCCCACTGAAGACGGCGGCATGATCGTCTACTGCTCCACCCAGAACCCCACCGAAGTGCAAAAGCTGGTGGCCGAAGTGCTGGACGTGTCGATGAACAAGATCGTCGTGGACATGCGCCGCATGGGCGGCGGCTTTGGCGGCAAGGAAACCCAGGCCGCCAGCCCCGCGTGCCTGTGCGCGGTGGTCGCGCGCATCACCGGCCAGCCGACCAAGATGCGCCTGCCGCGCGTCGAAGACATGCTGATGACCGGCAAGCGCCACCCCTTCTATATCGAATACGACGTGGGCTTTGACGACAGCGGCCGCTTGCACGGGATCAACCTGGAATTGGCGGGCAACTGCGGCTGCTCGCCAGACCTGTCCAACTCGATTGTCGACCGCGCCATGTTCCACTCCGACAACTCGTATTACCTGGGCGACGCCACGGTCAACGGCCATCGCTGCAAGACCAACACCGCGTCCAATACCGCCTATCGCGGCTTCGGCGGCCCGCAGGGCATGGTTGCCATCGAAGAAGTGATGGACGCCATCGCCCGCCACCTGGCGCTGGACCCGCTGGCGGTGCGCAAGGCCAACTACTACGGCAAGACCGAGCGCAACGTCACCCACTACTACCAGACTGTCGAGCACAACATGCTCGAAGAGATGACCGCCGAGCTGGAAGCCAGCAGCCAATACGCCGAGCGCCGCGAAGCCATCCGCCTGTACAACGCCCACAGCCCGATCCTGAAAAAAGGCCTGGCGCTGACCCCGGTGAAGTTCGGCATTTCGTTTACCGCCAGCTTCCTCAACCAGGCCGGTGCGCTGATTCACATCTACACCGACGGCAGCATCCACCTGAACCACGGCGGCACCGAGATGGGCCAGGGCTTGAACACCAAGGTCGCGCAAGTGGTTGCCGAAGTGTTCCAGGTGGAAATCGACCGCGTGCAGATCACCGCGACCAACACCGACAAGGTGCCCAACACCTCACCAACCGCCGCTTCCAGCGGTGCCGACCTGAACGGCAAGGCCGCGCAGAATGCCGCCGAAACCATCAAGCAGCGCCTGGTGGAATTCGCTGCACGCAAGTACGACGTGAGCGAAGCGGACGTGGAGTTCCACAACGGCCACGTGCGGGTGCGCGATCAGATCCTGACGTTCGAGGCGTTGATCCAGCAGGCGTATTTCGCCCAGGTCTCGCTGTCGAGCACCGGCTTCTACAAGACCCCGAAAATCTACTACGACCGCAGCCAGTCACGGGGTCGGCCGTTTTACTACTTCGCCTTTGGCGCGGCCTGCTGCGAAGTGATCGTCGACACCCTGACCGGCGAATACAAGATGCTGCGCACCGACATCCTGCATGACGTGGGAGCCTCGCTGAACCCGGCTATCGACATTGGCCAGGTGGAAGGCGGCTTCATCCAGGGCATGGGCTGGCTGACCATGGAAGAGCTGGTGTGGAACAACAAGGGCAAGCTGATGACCAACGGCCCGGCCAGCTACAAGATCCCGGCCGTGGCCGACATGCCCCTGGACCTGCGAGTGAAGCTGGTGGAGAACCGCAAGAACCCGGAAGACACGGTGTTCCATTCCAAGGCCGTGGGCGAGCCGCCATTCATGCTCGGAATTGCCTCGTGGTGTGCGATCAAGGATGCGGTGGCGAGCCTGGGTGACTATCGCCATCAGCCGAAGATCGATGCGCCGGCGACGCCGGAGCGGGTGTTGTGGGGATGTGAGCAGATGCGGCAGTTGAGTGCGGCGAAGGCTGTTGAGACTGAAACCGAGCTGGCTTCGCTTTAGGACCGAGGTGCTGCTATCGCCGGCAAGCCGGCTCCTACAGGGAACGCGATCAACTGTAGGAGCTGGCTTGCCAGCGATAGCGGTCTCACAGACACCACAAGAGGTGACTATGAATTATTGGATCAGCGCCCTCGCCGACCTGCAAAACCGCGGTGAACCCTGCGTACTCGTCACCATCATCGAAGAGCTCGGCTCCACGCCACGCAACGCCGGTTCCAAGATGGTGATCAGCGCCGCGCAAACCTTCGACACCATCGGCGGCGGCCACCTGGAATACAAGGCGATGCAGATCGCCCGGGACATGCTCGTGCGTGGCCAGCAGAAAACCCACCTGGAGCGCTTTAGCCTCGGTGCCAGCCTGGGCCAGTGCTGCGGCGGTGTGACCGTGTTGCTGTTCGAACCGATGGGCCAAGTGCAAGCGCAGATCGCCGTGTTTGGTGCCGGCCACGTGGGGCGTGCACTGGTGCCGTTGCTGGCCAGCCTGCCGTGCCGGGTGCGCTGGATCGATTCCCGTGACCAGGAGTTTCCGGAACATATCCCGCAAGGCGTGCGTAAAATCGTCAGCGAAGAGCCGGTCGACGAAATTGCCGACCTGCCGGTGGGCAGTTACTGCATCGTGATGACCCACAATCACGCGCTGGACCTGGAACTCACCGCCGCCCTGCTCAAGCGCAACGACTTCGCCTACTTCGGCCTGATCGGTTCGAAGACCAAACGCGTCAAGTTCGAACACCGCCTGCGTGATCGCGGCTTCGACGCCGCGCAACTGCAACGCATGCGCTGCCCCATGGGCCTCACCGAGGTGAAGGGCAAATTGCCGGTGGAGATCGCGATCTCCATCGCCGGCGAAATCATCGCCACCTATAACGCCAATTTCGGCCAGCACACCGCCAGCGCCGAACCCATCGCCAAACTGCTGCCGGCGTCACGCCGCAGCCAAGCCATTTGAATTGAGATCACCATGCCTTTGACTCGCAAAGCCTACCGTGCCGCCCTCCTGCACAGCATCGCCGACCCTGCGCAAGTGGGGATCGAAGCCTCCTATGAGTACTTTGAAGACGGCCTGCTGGTGATCGAAAACGGCCAGATCAGCGCCATCGGCCATGCAGGTGACTTGTTGCCGACGCTGCCCGCCGACATCGAAGTCACCCATTACCAAGATGCGCTGATTACCCCCGGCCTGATCGACACCCACATCCACCTGCCGCAAACCGGCATGGTCGGCGCCTACGGCGAGCAGTTGCTGGATTGGCTCAACACCTACACCTTCCCGTGTGAAAGCCAGTTCGCCGACAAGGCCCATGCCGAAGAAGTCGCGGATATTTTCATCAAGGAACTGCTGCGCAACGGCACCACCACCGCACTGGTGTTCGGCAGCGTGCACCCGCAGTCGGTGAATGCCTTTTTCGAAGCGGCCGAGAAGCTCGACCTGCGTATGATCGCCGGCAAGGTGATGATGGACCGCAACGCGCCGGACTACCTCACCGACACCGCCGAAAGCGGCTACCAGGAAAGCAAGGCGCTGATCGAGCGCTGGCACGGCAAAGGCCGCCTGCACTACGCGGTCACCCCACGCTTTGCACCGACCAGTACGCCGGAACAACTGGCACTCGCCGGGCAATTGCTGGGCGAATACCCGGACCTGTACATGCAGACTCACATCAGTGAGAACAAGCAGGAAGTGGAGTGGGTGAAAGAGCTGTTCCCGGAGCGCAACGGCTACCTGGATGTGTACGACCACTACAAATTGCTCGGCGAACGCTCGGTGTTTGCCCATGGCGTGCACCTGTGTGATGACGAGTGCGCGCGCCTGGCAGAAACCGGCTCGGCGGTTGCGTTCTGCCCTACGTCAAACTTCTTCCTCGGCAGTGGCTTGTTTAACCTGCCAATGGCGGAAAAACACAAATTGAACGTAGGCCTGGGCACCGACGTGGGCGGCGGCACCAGCTTCTCGCTGCTGCAAACCCTGAACGAAGCCTACAAAGTCATGCAGTTGCAGGGCGCGCGGTTGAGCCCGTTCAAGTCGCTGTACCTGGCAACCCTGGGCGGTGCGCGTGCGCTGCGCCTGGAAGACAAGATCGGCACGCTGCAGCCAGGCACCGATGCGGACTTCCTGGTGCTGGACTACAACGCCACGCCGTTGCTGAGCTATCGCCTGAAGCAGGCGAACACCATTGCCGAGACGTTGTTTGTACTGATGACGCTGGGGGATGATCGGACTGTGTTGCAGACGTATGCGGCGGGGCAGCTCGTGCACCAACGCTAATTTCAGGTACACCACAAAACCAAATGTGGGAGCGGGTTTATGTGGGAGCTAGCTTGCCTGCTCCCACACAAGCCGGCCCCCACATTTTTATTGGGATCAGAGTTTGATCGAGGAGCGCCCTGGCTTCTTGGTCTGCAACAGGTGCGAAAACACCGCATGCAAATCATCCGACGCGCTCTCTTCATCGAGGTTGAGCTTGCTGTCGATGTGATCCATGTGATGCATCATCAAATCCACCGCCAGCACCGCGTCCCGCGCTTCGATCGCATCGATCAACTGGGTGTGTTCATCGTAGGAGCAGTGCGAGCGGTTGCCGCTTTCGTACTGCGCGATGATCAACGAGGTCTGGGACACCAGGCTGCGCTGGAAGCTGATCAACGGCGCGTTCTTCGCCGCTTCGGCCAGCTTGAGGTGGAACTCGCCGGAAAGGCGGATACCCGCACCGCGATCGCCCCGGGAGAAACTGTCGCGCTCGTCGTTGACCATCTGGCGCAGTTCGGCCAGTTGCTCGGCCGTGGCGTGCTGCACTGCCAGCTCGGTGATCGCCCGCTCCACCAGACGCCGCGCCATGAACACCTGGCGGGCCTCTTCGACACTCGGGCTGGCCACCACGGCACCGCGATTGGGCCGCAGCAACACCACGCCTTCATGGGCCAGGCGCGACAGCGCACGGCGAATGATGGTGCGGCTGACGCCAAAGATTTCGCCCAGTGCCTCTTCACTCAATTTGGTACCGGGTGCCAGGCGTTGTTCGAGGATCGCCTCGAAGATATGCGCGTAGACGATATCGTCCTGGGTTCCGCTGCGACCGGCCTTGCCAGCTCGCGGTTGTTTCTTGAGAGGTTGCAACTGTTCGTTCATGGGCACTCGGGTTTGGAGAACGGCGGCGAATTAACGGTAATACGGCAACAGCGTGTCGCTGGCAAGTATCGCCTAAAAACAGGGCACATTGTACACAACCGAATGCGCCAACACACTGTACGGCTGTTTGCGGCCTCGTCTGTATTGCAATGACTGGTTACGTTTGAGTTTAGGCTTGAATTCGCGCCTTCATCGGTAAAAAGCCTCAGGTAAAAGGAACACCTCGCCATGACACACGCCACCCAAGCGCCGTTGCGCCCGTTGGCCGACACTTCGCCGTCCGCGGTCGTCGCCGGTTTCATCGCCATGATGACCGGCTACACCAGCTCCCTGGTGCTGATGTTCCAGGCCGGCCAGGCAGCCGGCTTGACCACGGCGCAGATTTCCTCGTGGATCTGGGCGATCTCCATCGGCATGGCGGTGTGCAGCATCGGCCTGTCCCTGCGCTATCGCACGCCGATCACCATTGCCTGGTCCACCCCCGGCGCGGCGCTGTTGATCACCAGCCTCGGCGGCGTGAGTTATGGCGAAGCCATCGGCGCCTACATCACTTGCGCGGTGCTGGTGACGATTTGCGGGCTGACCGGCAGCTTTGAAAAACTGGTCAAGCGTATTCCGGCATCGCTGGCGGCGGCCTTGCTCGCCGGCATCCTGTTCAAGATCGGCAGCGAGATCTTCGTCGCCACGCAGCATCGCACCGGCCTGGTGCTGGGGATGTTTTTCACTTACCTGGTGATCAAGCGCCTGTCGCCGCGCTACGCGGTGCTGGCCGCATTGGTGATTGGCACCGCGCTGTCAGGGTTGATGGGGTTGCTGGATTTCAGCGGCTTTCACCTGGAAGTGGCCACGCCGGTGTGGACCACCCCGCACTTCTCCCTGGCCGCCACCATCAGCATCGGCATCCCGCTGTTTGTGGTGGCGATGACCTCGCAGAACATGCCCGGTGTTGCCGTGCTACGCGCCGATGGCTACAACGTGCCAGCCTCGCCGCTGATCACGGCCACCGGCCTGGCTTCCCTGGTGCTGTCGCCCTTCGGCTCCCACGGCATCAACCTGGCAGCGATCAGCGCGGCCATCTGCACCGGCCCCCATGCCCATGAAGACCGCAACAAACGCTACACGGCGGCGGTGTGGTGTGGCGTGTTCTACGGGATTGCCGGGGTGTTTGGCGCTACCTTGGCGGCATTGTTCGCCGCCTTGCCCAAGGAACTGGTGCTGTCGATTGCAGCCCTGGCGCTGTTTGGCTCGATCATCAATGGCTTGAGCATTGCCATGAATGAGCCGAAGGAACGGGAAGCGGCGCTGATCACCTTTATGGTCACCGCGTCTGGCTTGACGCTGTTTTCCATCGGCTCGGCGTTCTGGGGGATTGTGGCGGGGGTGTTGACGCTGCTGATTCTGAACTGGCGCAAGGCATAAAAAAACGGCGACCCTCAGGTCGCCGTTTTTTTCAGTATCACTTAGCCGCGTTGATCGGCTTTTCCGGATACCACACGTCCAGCAGCGGGCTGACTTCAGCCTTGGTCAGCTCGGAACGGGTTTTCAGCCAGGCTTCAACAGCAGCACGTTGCTCTTCGGACACCGAGCCGCGCTTCTGCAGGCAAACCAGACCGAAGTCGTCGCCGCCCACGTAGCCCAGGCCGTTGGCTTCCATGGCTTCTTTGATGAATGCTTCGAGGAAAGCGTCGATAGCTTCTTCACTCAGGCCTTCGTTGAAGTCCAGGTTCAGTTCGAAACCCAGCTCTTGAAATTCATCAACGCACAGTTTTTTGCGCAGACGCTGGGAACGGTTAGTCGCCATTGGAACAATCCTCTTAAGTAATAACGGGCGGCACTTTAGCAGTTTAAGGCGGCGATTGCCCGACTCTCTGGGACAGGCGGCCATTGGCCCGCAAAAAAAACGCCCAATACCAGCTATCGTTCAGCTACAAGTGGATCCACCTTGGGGCATAATGCCGACACTTTCATGACCATTGAGGGATTTTTCCTATTTACCCCTCGCCTTTTTCACCCTCCTCAGCAGTAGGGTTTTACTTCTTATGATCAAATCTTTGCGTCCATTTCTGCTTGCCAGCGTTCTCCTGCCACTGGCCTTTTCCGTCACCGCCGCCCCGATCAACAACACCCTGCCGCCGAATGTCCAACAGGCTCTGCAGAAAGCCAAGATTCCCAATACCTCGCTGTCCCTGGTGATGCTGCCGCTCAACGGCCCCGGTACACCGACCGTGTTCAACGCCGACGTGTCGGTCAACCCCGCCTCCACCATGAAGCTGGTGACCACCTACGCCGCCCTGGAAATGCTCGGCCCCAACCACCAGTGGAAAACCGAGTTCTACACTGACGGCACCCTCAGCGGCGGCGTGTTGCACGGCAACCTGTACCTCAAGGGCGGCGGCGACCCCAAGCTGAACATGGAAAAGCTCTGGCTGCTGATGCGTGACCTGCGTGCCAATGGCGTGCAGCAAGTCACCGGCGACCTGGTGCTGGACCGCAGCTTCTTCAACCAACCGCAATTGCCCGAGTTCAACGACGACGGCAATGACGAGAACAAGCCGTTCCTGGTCAAGCCGGACGCTCTGTTGGTCAACCTCAAGGCCCTGCGCTTCGTGACCCGCAACGATTCGGGCCGGGTGATCGTATCGGTAGAGCCACCGATCGCCAGCATTCGCATCGACAACCAAGTGAAAGTCTCCAACGCCAAGCAGTGCACCGGCGACGTGCGCTACAACCCGGTCACGGCGGCCGATGGCAGCGTGACCGTCACCGTCAGCGGCCAGTTGGGCGATGGCTGCAGCTCGCAGACCTACCTGTCGCTGCTGGACCACGCCACCTACACCGCCGGCGCCGTGCGTGCGATCTGGCAGGAACTGGGCGGCACCATCCAGGGCCGTGATATCCAGGCGCCGGTACCCAAAGACGCCAAGGTGCTGGCCCGCGCATTCTCGCCGGACCTGGCGGAGATCATCCGCGACATCAACAAATACAGTAACAACACCATGGCCCAGCAGCTGTTCCTGAGCCTGGGCGCGCAGTTCCGCAACGATGCCGACGGCGACGATGCCAAGGCCGCGCAACGCGTGGTGCGTCAATGGCTGGCGAAAAAAGGCATCACGGCACCGCACCTGGTGATGGAGAACGGCTCCGGCCTGTCCCGCGCCGAACGGGTCAGCGCCCGTGAGATGGCGGCCATGCTGCAAGCGGCCTGGAAAGGACCTTACGCGGCCGAATACATCAGCTCGCTGCCGATTGCCGGCACCGACGGCACCATGCGTAAACGCCTGAAAACCACGGCCATGCGCGGCGAAGCCCACGTGAAGACCGGCACCTTGAATACCGTGCGCGCCATCGCCGGGTTCAGCCGCGACAACAACGGCAACAGCTGGGTAGTGGTGGCGATCCTCAACGACTCGAAACCGTGGGGCGCTTCGTCTGTGTTGGACCAGGTGTTGCTGGACCTGTATCGCCAGCCCAAAGCCGTGGCTGCCGCCCCGGTCTTATAAGCCTTTGTAGGAGCCGGCTTGCCGGCGATGGCACCCGAAAGATCACCCTTGAACTTTCGGGCCTCATCGCCGGCAAGCCGGCTCCTACACGGAGAATCAGGCGCTCAGGCGTTCAGCCTCCACACGGTCCCGGCCCGCCTGTTTAGCCACATACACCGCCGAGTCCGCACGCAGCAGCAGCCCATCGATGCCTTCATCGATACGCCAACTGGCCACGCCAAAGCTGGCGGTCACCACCCCCACCGACTCCATCGGCGCACCGCGCAACGCTTGCCACAGCTCCATCGCCAGGCTGTAGGCCTGGCCTGCATCGGTGTTGGGGCACAGCACCACAAACTCTTCGCCCCCCAGGCGGCAGAACACGTCGGTGCGGCGCAGGCGCTGGCTGATGCGTTTGCACACTTCCTGCAACACGCCGTCGCCCACACCGTGGCCGTGCTGATCGTTGATGCGCTTGAAGTGATCGATATCGAGCATGATCAGCGACAGCGCCCCCGACGTGCGATTGAGCCGGATCATCTCGGCCTTGAGGCGATCCTGGAAATAGCGCCGGTTATGGATGCCGGTCAGGGCGTCGGTAATCGAGAGCGCACGCAGCTCCTCCTCCACCCGCTTGAGGTCGGAAATGTCCGACACATAGCCATGCCACAACGTACCGCCGCCCGGCAGTTCTTCTGGCGTCGCTTCACCCCGAATCCAGCGCAGGCCGCGTTGCGGCAACAGCACGCGATACTCTTCGCGCCAATGACTCAACTGCAACGCTGACAGGCGAATCGACACCCGCACCCGCTCTGCGTCCAGCGGGTGAATGCGCTCGAACACCTTGCTCGCGTCCTGCTGCAGCACGCCCGGCTCGATTTCATAGATATCGCGCATGCCATCGCTGGCGTAGATGAAACGCCACTGGTCCTGGGGTTCCAGGGTGAACTGGAAGATCCCGCCGGGCACATGGGCGCTGAGCTTTTTCAGCAGGCGGTCGCGCGCGGCCAAGGCTTCGTAGGCGCGCTTTTGCTCGGTGACATCCAGGTAGATCGCCAGGTGCCCGATCCACAGACCATGGTCATCCAGCAACACGGTGCCAAGCATGTTCACGGTCAACGGGCTGCCGTCCTGGCGCAGCAGGGTCCATTCCCGGGCCTCGTGCAGGTTGTCCGGGCTTTCCACCAGCATCGCCTGGCTGGGGGGAATGCGCTTGCCCAAGGTCACGCTCAAGCTGGCGGCGCGTGCGTCCAGCTCCGATGCCAGGTGCAGGCTTTCCAGGGTCATGCGCCCCAGCACCGCGTCAGCCTTGAACCCCAGCATTTGCTCGGCACCGGCGTTAAAGGTGTTGATGACCCCGCGCAAGTCCGTGGCGATGATCGCGACCTGGGTGGCGGCATTCAGCACACTGCGCAATTGCCCATGGGCGCCGCGCAATTCCTGCTCACGCAAACGCAACTGCTCGGTACGCTGCTCGACCATTTTCAGGGCCCGCTGGCGCTGGCTGACCAACACATAGAGCAAGGCGCTGAGCAACAGGCTGAGCAGCCCGCCCATGGTCAAGATGGTGCTCAGGGAAGAATGGTTGGCCAGGTCAAAAACCTTGCTTGCCCGCAGGTTCAGCGCGTAGACATGGTCGCCCAGGCTGAGACGACGCGCAGCAGCAAGGTCGCTGTCACCCACGGCATTGCTGGAGGCGTACAGCACCCGTTGCTGGGTGTCGGAGGTGTCGATTATCTGCATCACCAGGTTGTCACGGTTCGGCTTGGGCAAGCCGTCGGCGACCAGTTGGCGCATGCTGATCACCGCCATCACAAAACCGAAAGGTTCGGTTTCCGACAGCTTGCTGACCGGCGCCACCAGCAACACGCCGGCAGCATAAGCGGGCTCAACGCCCACCAGTTGCATGGGTTGGGACACCGCAGGCTTGCCGGTCTTCTGTGCACGTTCAAGGGCCGAACGCCGCAGGGGCTGGGCCAGCAGGTCAAAGCCCAGGGGCGAGCCGAGCAAGCTCTGGGTCTGGCTGTACAGCACCGGCACGTATTCATCCCGTTCGGCAGCGGGAGCCAGGTCGCCCGACGAATTCAGCTCCCGAATGCTGAAGGGCGTGCCGCGCTGACGGGAGATTTCCTGTTCAAACTGGCTGCGCTGGTCGCGAAAAATCCGAGGGGCCCAGGCGTAGGCCCGGGCGCGCAACAATAGGGGCTGGGCGAAGCCGTCAAACTCTTCGCGGGAGACATCATCGGAGTTGACGAAGAAACGCCGCAGGCTGCCCAGGCGTTGTTCCTGGTCCTCGAAGCGCTCTTGAAGGCGGGTGTAGCGTTCGTTGACGAGCAGCTGGAAACGCTGGCGAACTTGCTGTTGATAGAGGTCGGCAGCCGCCCAGGCGATGATGGCCGTCAGCGCGCAACCGGCCAATAACACCACCAATGCCACCAGCCAAGCCGACGCCTGCTCACTGATAAAGCCAAGGATTTTCGGGCGGACGGCTTGCATCGGCATAGGCAACACTCACAACGCCAGCGTGCGGGGGGGTGTCACTTTGGCTAGGCCTTAGTTATAGCGAGCGGCCCAAGGTTTGACCAGCGTAAAAAAGCCGCAAACCCGGAATAATCAGGCGTGCGGCTTTTGTGTCACGGCGATCAGCGCGCGGTGATTTTCCACGCGCGATGGATCTTGGCGTTGCGCGCAAAATCCGGGTCGATGGTCTTGTCGCTGATTTCCTCGACCGCGTAGCGTTCGCTGAGGTTGTCCTCCAGCGCGAACTTGCGGAAGTTGTTCGAGAAGTACAGCACGCCGCCCGGCGCCAGGCGCGCCATGGCCAGGTCGAGCAACTGCACGTGATCGCGCTGCACGTCGAATATGCCTTCCATGCGCTTGGAGTTGGAGAAGGTTGGCGGGTCGATGAAGATCAGGTCGAACTCATCGCGGCTGGCCTCCAGCCAGGCCATCACATCACCCTGCTCCAGGCGGTTCTTGTCGGAGAAACCGTTGAGGGAGAAGTTGCGACGGGCCCAGTCCAGGTAGGTCTTGGACAGGTCGACGCTGGTGGTGCTGCGTGCGCCGCCCTTGGCTGCGTGCACACTGGCGGTCGCGGTGTAGCAGTACAGGTTGAGGAAGCGCTTGCCGGCCGCTTCTTTCTGGATGCGCAGGCGCATCGGGCGGTGGTCGAGGAACAGGCCGGTGTCCAGGTAGTCGGTGAGGTTGACCAGCAGCTTCACGCCGCCTTCGCTGACTTCGGTGAACTTGCCCTGGGCGCTCTGACGCTCGTACTGCTTGGTGCCACTCTGACGCTCGCGGCGCTTGACCACCACGCGGCTCTTGTCGATGTTCAGCGCCTGGGGAATCGCGGCCAGGGCATCGAACATGCGTGCGGAGGCTTTTTCCGGGTCGATGGACTTCGGCGCCGCATATTCCTGCACGTGCACCCAATCGTGGTACAGGTCGATGGCCATGGAGTATTCCGGCATATCGGCGTCGTACACACGGTAGCAATCCACGCCTTCACGCTTGGCCCACTTGCCCAGCAACTTGAGGTTCTTCTGCAGGCGGTTGGCGAACATCTGCCCGCCCTCGCTCAGCCGCGCTTGCTCGACCACAGGTGCCGGTGCGGGTTTGATCGGGTTGCCGTTCTTGTTGTACTGGCGCTCTTGTGGTGCGGCCGGGGCTTGATCATAAGCGGCTTGCTCACGCTCGGCCTGACGCTGTTCCGGGGTACGGCGCTCGCCGGTGACGAACTGATCCGGGTTGACCTTGATCAGCAGCAACTTGCACGGCAACGCACCGTTCCAGAATGAATACTGCTTGTGGCTGCGGATGCCCATGCGCTTGCCCAGGTCCGGCGCGCCGGTGAACACCGCGGCTTCCCAGCCCATGCACGCCTGGCGCAGACGCTCGCCGAGGTTCTGGTAGAGGTACAACAGGCTGGCTTCGTCACCCAGGCGCTCGCCGTACGGCGGGTTGCAGATGACCAGGCCTTTCTGGTTCTGGTCCGGGCGCGGCTCAAAAGTACCGACTTCGCCCTGGTACACCTTGATCCAGTGGCTCAGGCCGGCACGTTCGATGTTGTTGCGCGCGGGCTGGATCAGGCGCGGGTCGGCTTCGTAGCCACGGATCCACAGCGGCGGCTTGTTCATGCCGATGGAGGCACGTTCGGTGGCCTCGGCGTGCAGCTTCTTCCACAACGCCGGGACGTGGCCGAGCCAAGTGGTGAAGCCCCACAGTTCGCGGTTCAGGTTGGGCGCCATGTCGGCGGCGATCATCGCGCCTTCGACCAGGAAGGTGCCCACGCCGCACATCGGGTCGCTCAGCGCACCGCCCTCAGCAGCAATACGCGGCCAGCCGGCGCGGATCAGGATCGCGGCGGCCAGGTTTTCCTTCAACGGTGCCGCGCCCTGCTGCAGGCGATAGCCGCGCTGGTGCAGGCTGTGCCCGGACAGGTCGAGGGAGAGGATGGCTTCGCCACGGTCCAGGCGCAGGTGGATGCGCAGGTCCGGGTTGATTTTGTCGATGGACGGGCGCTCACCGGTCGGCGTGCGCAGCTTGTCGACGATGGCGTCCTTGACCTTCAAGGCGCCGAAGTGGGTGTTGTCGATGCCCGAACCGTGGCCGCTGAATTCCACCGCGAGGGTGCCGTCAGGGACCATGTGGTCGGCCCATTCGATATCCAGCACGCCGTGGTAGAGGTCTTCGGCATCCTTCATCGGGAAGCGCTTGAGGACCAGCAACACGCGGTTGGCCAGGCGTGACCAGAGGCACAGGCGGTAGGCGGTTTCCATGTCGGCCATGCCGCGCACGGCCGAGGTGTGCTCGCGGGCTTCCTCAAGGCCAAGCCCGACGGCTTCCTCGATCAGCAGGCCTTCGAGGCCCTTGGGGCAGGTGAGGAAGAGTTCAAAACGGTCCGACATGGGGCATTCCAGGCTTTTCAGCAATAAATGAACGGGCGACGCATCGCCGGTTCGGTTTTCAATCAAGCACTTTTCTTGAAGAGCGCTCGCGTGGCACGAATGTACCGTCCCACCCCGGCTGCCGGGCCTTTGGGCCGTGATTGCCGGGGCAGATAAATAAATAGTTGCAACAAAAAGAAATATTCCGACCCTTCGTCGAATAATAACCGACTGCAACGAGCGGGCATTCTCACTAAAGGATTAAACCCATCCTCTATGCAGGGTGCATCATAGCTGGCTTTGCCAGACAAATGGGGCGAAAAGCCAGCCCAGCTTATGGCTATAGCATCGTTATCGTTACGTGCTTATGACAAAACGGTCATTGAATCCATGTGACCTATTGGTTAGAACTCAACACAGGTTGGCGCCGTAACGACGCCGACACATTGGCTCGCCACGCCGGCAGCGAGCCCACCAACGGCAGAAAAACTCTGCCCGGCCTCGGACGAGGCCGAAGGATATCTAGACAGTCAACAAGTGAGGGAAACACCCTATGAGAAGACTTAAGCGTGATCCGTTGGAAAGAGCATTTTTACGCGGATATCAATATGGCGTTCATGGAAAATCCCGTGAGCTTTGCCCATTTACTCTACCGTCGGTACGCCAAGCCTGGATCAACGGCTGGCGAGAAGGACGCGGCGACAACTGGGACGGTATGACTGGCACTGCGGGCATCCACAGACTCAACGAACTTCACGCCGTCGGCTAATCAGGGCACTTAATTCCGACACACCACCTTTGGATTTGTAACGACTTACCACGCACGCCCCATCCGGGCGGCGGGCTTCGGCCCAGGGGCTCCTTTATGGAGCCCTTTTTATTGGCTGGAAAAAACTACCCGACGTACTCGGACTCAGGGTGGGAGCGGGCGTGTGTGGGAGCCGGGCTTGCCCGCGATGCAGCCACCTCGGTGTGTCAGTCACACCGCAGTGATGCCATCGCAGGCAAGCCAGCTCCCACACAAGCCTGCTCCTGCAATAAAAGTGTCAGCGCAGTGCAGCGATCGCATCCACCGACTGGCGAATCAGTTCCGGGCCCTTGTAGATAAAGCCCGAGTACAACTGCACCAGGCTGGCACCGGCCGCGATTTTCTCGGCCGCATGCTTGCCTTCGGTGATGCCACCCACGGCGATGATCGGCAGGCGCCCTGCCAGTTCGGTCGCCAGCACCTTGACGATATGGGTACTCTTGTCACGCACCGGCGCGCCCGACAGACCGCCCGCCTCGTCACCATGGGCGAGCCCTTCGACGCCAATACGGCTGAGGGTGGTGTTGGTGGCGATCACTGCGTCCATGCCCGAGTCCACCAGGGCCTGGGCCACCAACACGGTTTCCTCATCGCTCATGTCCGGAGCAATCTTGATGGCCAGCGGCACGCGCTTACCGTGGCGCACGGCCAGGTCTTCCTGGCGCTGGCGCAGGGCTTCAAGCAGTTGCTTGAGGGAATCACCAAACTGCAGGCTGCGCAGGCCCGGGGTATTCGGCGAGCTGACGTTGACGGTGACGTAGCTGGCATGGGCGTAGACCTTGTCCAGGCAGATCAGGTAGTCATCCACCGCACGTTCAACCGGGGTGTCGAAGTTCTTGCCGATATTGATCCCGAGAATGCCGGTGTACTTCGCCGCCTGCACCCGTGACAGCAGGTGATCAACCCCCAGGTTGTTGAAGCCCATGCGGTTGATGATCGCCTCGGCTTCCGGCAAGCGGAAGATGCGTGGCTTGGGGTTGCCCGGTTGTGGCCGTGGGGTCACGGTGCCGATTTCGACAAAACCGAACCCCAACTGTGCAAAACCATCGATGGCCGCGCCGTTCTTGTCCAGGCCGGCAGCCAGGCCGACCGGGTTGGGGAAGTCCAGCCCCATTACCGACACCGGCATTTTCGCCGGGGCCTTGCATACCAGGCCATTGAGCCCCAGTCGGCCACCGGCACCGATCAGGTCCAGGGACAGATCGTGGGAGGTTTCCGGGGAGAGTTTGAACAACAGCTGGCGGGCCAGGGTATACATGGGCGGGCTAGACTCGGATGGCGGTAAAGGTGGCGGCGATTATAGCCGGGGTGGCCGTGTACACGCGAGGCATGCCGTCCAATCGTCAATAGCGCTGCGCGACCAGCGCCTCATAGTGCGCCCAGATTTTCTGCGCGTAGCGCATGCGCAAGGTCTCACGCTGCGGCCCCGGGCCTGCGCCGATGTTGTAGGAACCCACCGCCGTCCAGTTGTAGCCGAAACGCTGGACGAACTCGGCGAGAATCGAAGCGCCCACCTCCACCGACAGGCAAGGCTCGCTCAACAAGCGTTCCTCGGTGATACCCTGCTTGAGCAGGCGCGGCAAGTGAATGCTGTTGATCTGCATCAAGCCGATGTCACGCGTGCCGTTGCGGTTGGCGTGGTTTACCGCTTGCGTGCGATAACCCGACTCCACGGCAGCGATGGCCTGTAGCAGCTCGGGCTCAAGGTCATAGCGGCTGGCAGCCTCGTTCCAGCAGTTGGCCAGCGCTTGATTGCCGCCCAGGCACGCCACCAGCAACAGGCTTTTGCTCCAGGTACTAGCCATTGCTGGCTTGCCCACAGGCGGAACACACACCCCGCTTTTCAGCCTGCACCGGGCAGGTAAAGCGATAACCCCGGCCGTAGATCGTCTTGATAAACCCCTTGTCGGTCTTCAAGTGCTTGCGCAACGCGTAAATGCACCGCGTCAGCGACTCCTCGGCCACTTCGCCCCGAGGCCACGCCTGCTCCAGCAAACGGTCCTTGGTCATCAGCGCGCCACCGGAGCCCAATAATAGACGCAGAACCTGGCCCTCCTTGGGAGGCAACTGAATATCCGCGCCCACTCCCGTCAACCGCCCATCGCCGTGCAAGGTCCAGCGATCAAACACGAGGGACGTCGACACTCCATCACTTGCGACGGCCATGCACACCTCTGTATTCGACTTTCGACATTGAAACCCTCATTGCCACTACTGGCTGCCCAATCAACGCCATGACTATAAAAACCTGTTCCGCAACCCACGCCAGGACAAAGCCGATTTACCCGTCGATTTTCAGAAGTACCCGGTAAGAAAATTCTCCACCCACGCCAAGGCTCACCACTGCTCATTCATTTGCCCGCCAATACATCGAACGAATTCAGGGGGGCGCTGGCTCGTTCGCCTGCTGGGGTACGTCCAACTCCGCCACCCATTGCTTGATCAACTTGACCTGCGCCGGTGTGCCCCTGACCAGCAAACTGTTGATGTCGGGATAGGCAATGACGGCGAACCCCTTGTCGGCCAAAAGGTGCTTGCGGTTACGCACCAGCAAGGTCTCGATCATGGAGTTCATCCCCGGCACCGTAGGTTCATCTGCACCGGCCCCGGACTTACGGTCCGCCACAAAGTGATGGAGCACTGCCACCACCCCAAACGCCTGCTCGGGCACCTTTGCAGGCTGGCGATCCATCAATTGCGCCAACCGCAGCACGCGGTCGACATAGCTCGGCGGCCCGGACACATAGAACATGCGCTGCCCGCTCTCACGCAGAGGGAAGCGGGACTCATCCAGCCCTGTCCCTTGCATGAGGCTGCGCAGCCTGCTGACGGAAATATGCCGGAGCACGACGGCCGAACGTCTAATCTCGGCAGCCTCGTAGAGGTACAGCGCTTGTCGGTCACGGTGCCAGATCAGCCCCTCCTGCCTGGCCAGAGCCTCCAACACCTGCTCGGGCGCAGCAAAATCGAACGATCCACTGACGCGCTTGCGATCCACCTGCCGGCTGACCACAACCGCAACCCCCAGAGGCCCGGACAACGCGTTGAGTACGCTGCCCAGGCTTGCATCCTGCGTCTGATAGACCTCGCCCCAGGCCGCCGCGCAACAGAGCAGCAACACAGCACACAACACCCACCGGCATAGCCAGTGACAGGTCAACGTTGCGGCGGAGTCAGCGTGCAAAGTGGGTTTACCTCGGCGGTCTGGCGTAGAGAAGCGGCCATACTGAAAGGCAAGCGGCGCTCAATCTTGATGAAAAGCTGATGACATTGCGTGGCATGTGCCTTGCTACACACTTGGCATCAGGGCCCACACCAACGTCGGAGCGGGCCTACGGACAAAGGCGTCGTTACCCTCCAATGGCCCATAGCGCCCGCCGAGGGAACGACGCTTTTTTTTGAGAGAAAAGGTAGGTGTTGATGAACGATTCGGTCGGCAACAGCCCGGTGAATAATCCACTGGCGTGGGTCAACGGCAGTGATGCTCCGGAAAAGAGCAGCCTGGACCTGGGTTTCATGGCGCTGACCGATTGCGCATCGCTGGTGGTCGCCGCCACCCAGGGTTTCGCCCAACCCTACGGGCTGACACTGAACCTCAAGCGCCAGTCCTCCTGGGCCAACCTGCGCGACAAACTGGTCAGCGGTGAGCTGGACGCCGCCCATAGCCTGTACGGGCTGATCTACGCCGTACACCTGGGTATTGGCGGTGTAGCGCCCACCGAGATGGCGGTGCTGATGGGGCTCAATCAAAACGGCCAGAGCATCAACCTGTCCCACGGTTTGCAACAGCAGGGCGTGACCACTCCCGAGGCACTGGATCGCCACGTGCACCAAAGCCGAACAAAACTGACCTTCGCCCAGACATTTCCCACGGGCACCCACGCCATGTGGCTGTATTACTGGCTGGCGAGCCAGGGCATCCACCCCTTGCAGGACGTGGACAGTGTGGTGGTCCCGCCGCCGCAGATGGTCGCGCACCTGCAGGCCGGGCGCATCGACGGTTTTTGTGTCGGTGAGCCCTGGTGTGCCAGCGCAGTCAAGCAACAACAGGGCTTCACCCTGGCGACCACCCAGGCGATCTGGCCCGACCATCCGGAAAAGGTACTCGGCTGTACCCAGGCGTTCGTCGAGCAATACCCCAACACGGCGCGGGTGCTGGTGATGGCCATTCTTGAAGCCAGCCGTTTTATTGAAGAAAGCCAGGAAAACCGTCGCTCTACCGCACAACTGCTCAGCGCCCGCGACTACCTGGATGCCCCGCTCGACTGCATCGAACCCCGACTGCTGGGCACCTATGACGATGGCCTGGGCAACCAATGGCAAGACCCTCACGCACTGCGCTTTTTTGCCGATGGCGAGGTAAACCTGCCCTACCTGTCGGACGGCATGTGGTTCATGACCCAGTTCCGCCGCTGGGGTCTGTTGCGCGAAGACCCGGACTACCTGGGCGTCGCCCGCCATGTCCAGCAACTGGACCTGTACCGTCAGGCCGCCAGCGCGGTGGGCGTTTCAAGCAACCCCCAGGACATGCGCAGCAGCCAACTGATCGACGGCAAGGTCTGGGACGGCAGTAACCCCGCCGCCTATGCGCGCAGCTTCCGCCTGCACGCCATGGCCGACCACGCCAGCCGCCAAGCCTTGCGCTGACAGGAGCACGGATATGTTGCGAATCCTGTTGATCAACGACACACCGCGTAAAGTCGGCCGGCTCCGGGCCGCGCTGATTGAGGCAGGGTTCGAGGTCATTGATGAGTCGGGCCTGACCATCGACCTGCCGGCACGCGTCGAAACGGTGCGACCGGACGTGATCCTGATCGATACCGAGTCACCCGGGCGCGATGTGATGGAGCAAGTGGTGCTGGTCAGCCGCGACCAGCCACGGCCGATCGTGATGTTTACCGACGAGCACGACCCGAATGTGATGCGCCAGGCGATCAAGTCGGGCGTCAGCGCCTACATTGTCGAAGGCATTCAGGCCCAGCGCCTGCAGCCGATTCTCGACGTGGCCATGGCGCGCTTCGAGAGCGACCAGGCCCTGCGCGCCCAGCTCCAGGCGCGGGACCAGCAACTGGCCGAGCGCAAACGCATCGAGCTGGCCAAGGGCATGCTGATGAAAATGAAGAGCTGCAATGAGGAAGAGGCCTACACCCTGATGCGCCGCCAGGCCATGAGCCGCCAGCAGAAACTGATCCAGGTGGCCGAGCAGATTATCGCCATGAGTGAGCTGCTCGGCTGATTTGGCTCAGCTCTTGCTAAGCATTCATCACAGGTAACCAACGGCGGTTGCCCCTCCACGACAAAGACGTCGCACATCCGGTTTGCCCCCGCAAACCCGGTGGCGGCGTTTTTTCGTTTTGGCCCCAGTGCATGGGGCCGGTGGGGCAGCCTTCGCCGGCTGTTCCATCACCCGGCCTTCTTACAAGACTCCCAACCGTTGAGGTGCGTGATGAAATCAAGCTTCTGGAAATCCGGGCACACCCCGACCCTGTTTGCCGCGTTCCTGTATTTCGACCTGAGTTTCATGGTCTGGTACCTGCTGGGCCCGCTGGCGGTGCAGATCGCCGCCGACCTGCACCTGACCACCCAGCAGCGCGGCCTGGTGGTGGCGACGCCGATCCTGGCGGGCGCCGTCTTGCGCTTCCTGATGGGCATGCTGGCTGACAAGCTGTCGCCCAAAACCGCCGGGCTGATCGGCCAGGTGATCGTGATCGCCGCGCTGTTCGGCGCCTGGAAGCTGGGCATCCACAGCTATGAACAAGCCCTGTTGCTGGGCGTGTTCCTGGGCATGGCCGGTGCGTCATTTGCCGTCGCCCTGCCGCTGGCGTCCCAATGGTACCCGGCCGAACACCAGGGCAAGGCCATGGGCATCGCCGGCGCCGGCAACTCCGGTACCGTATTTGCCGCCTTGCTCGCACCCGTGCTGGCCGCAGCGTTTGGCTGGAGCAATGTGTTTGGCTTCGCGCTGATCCCGCTGGTGCTCACCCTGATCGTCTTTGCCTGGCTGGCGCGCAATGCACCGGAACGCCCGAAGGCCAAATCCATGGCCGACTACTTCAAGGCCCTGGGCGACCGCGACAGCTGGTGGTTCATGTTCTTCTACAGCGTGACGTTTGGCGGTTTCATCGGCCTGGCCAGCGCCCTGCCCGGCTACTTCAACGACCAGTACGGCCTGAGCCCGGTCACGGCCGGCTACTACACCGCAGCCTGCGTGTTTGGCGGCAGCCTGATGCGCCCGCTGGGCGGCGCCCTGGCCGACCGTTTCGGCGGCATCCGCACCCTGCTCGGCATGTACAGCGTGGCGGCGATCTGCATCGCGGCGGTGGGTTTCAACCTGCCCAGTTCCTACGCGGCATTGGCGCTGTTCGTCTGCACCATGTTCGGCCTCGGCGCGGGCAATGGCGCGGTGTTCCAACTGGTACCGCAGCGCTTTCGCCGTGAGATCGGCGTGATGACCGGCCTGATCGGCATGGCCGGTGGGATCGGCGGTTTTGCCCTGGCGGCCGGCATGGGCGCGATCAAGCAAAGCACCGGCAGTTACCAGATGGCGCTGTGGTTGTTCGCCAGCCTTGGCGTGCTGGCCTGGTTCGGCCTGCACGGGGTGAAACGCCGCTGGAGAACCACTTGGGGTTCGGCCGCCGTGACCGCTGCCCGCGTCTGATGAGCCTGCAACTGAGCGTCGCCCACGCCAGCGCCATCGGCCCACGGGCAGAAAACCAGGACGCCCTGCGCGTGGTCACGCCGGTCGCGGAACTGGCCGCCAGCAAAGGCTACCTGTGTGCATTGGCCGACGGTGTGAGCCAATGCGCCGATGGCGGGTTGGCTGCACGCTCGACCTTGCAGGCCCTGGCCTTGGACTATTACGCCACGCCGCAAACCTGGGGCGTGGCCCAGGCCCTGGAACGCCTGCTGCTCGCACAAAACCGCTGGCTGCAGGCCAATGGCGGTGGCCAGCCGTTGCTGACCACCCTCAGCGCCCTGGTGTTTCGCGGCCAGCGCTTCACCCTGGCGCACGTCGGCGATTGCCGGGTTTATCGCTGGCTGGACGGCGAGCTGCAGCGCATCAGCGAAGACCATGTGTGGGAGCAACCGGGCATGCAGCATGTGCTCAAGCGCGCACTCGGCCTGGATCAGCACCTGGTACTGGATTTTCTCGACGGCGAACTGCGTTCGGGCGAATGCTTTCTGCTGCTCAGCGATGGTGTGTGGGCCACCCTGGGCGATCACAGCATCAGCACGATCCTGCGTGAACAAACCGACCTCGACCTGGCAGTGAACACGCTGGTCAACGCCGCTCATTTGGCCGGCAGCCAGGACAACGCCAGTGCCCTGCTGGTGCGCATCGACGCACTGGGCGCCGCCACCCTCGGCGATGCCTTGGTGCAGTTGCAGCAATGGCCCTTGCCGCCGCCGCTGAAACCCGGGCAACGCTTTGAGGGCTGGCAGGTGGAGTGCGTGCTGGCGCAGAGCCGACAGTCGTTGCTGTACCGGGTACGCGATGCCCAGCAACAAGCCTGGCTGTTGAAAACCTTGCCGCTCAACCGTGACGACGACAACGATGCCGGCCAGGCCTTGCTCTCGGAAGAGTGGTTTTTGCGACGGGTGGCCGGGCGCGCGTTTCCGGAAGTGCATGCCGCCAGCGGGCGTCAGCACTTGTACTACGTGATGCGCGAATATCCCGGGCAAACCCTGGCTGCGCTGTTCGAGCAGCAAGGCCCGCTGCCCTTGGCGCAATGGCAGTCCATCGCCGAGCGATTGCTGCGTGCCGTGGGCCTGCTGCATCGACGGCAGATCCTGCACCGCGACATCAAACCGGAAAACCTGCTGCTGGGGGACGACGGCGAACTGCGCGTGCTGGATTTCGGCCTGGCTTATTGCCCGGGCCTTTCTGAAGACCGTGCCCACTTGCTGCCCGGCACCCCGAGTTTTATCGCGCCGGAGGCCTTTGCCGGTGACCGTCCTACAGCACAGCAGGATTTGTACAGCGTCGGCGTCACCTTGTATTACCTGCTCACCGGGCAGTACCCCTGCGGTGAAATCGAGGCTTTCCAACGGCCGCGTTTCACCCAAGCTGTCAGCGCCAGCCGCTACCGCCCGGACCTGCCGGATTGGCTGCCACTCAGCTTGGAACGCGCGGTGGCCGCTCAACCCGCGCAGCGTTATGAAACCGCCGAAGAATGGCTGCTGGTGCTGGAGCAGGCGGACCGTCGCGAGCTGAGCGTGCGGCCACGGCCGTTGCTGGAGCGTGAACCGCTGAAGGTCTGGCAGACCCTGGCGGTGGCGTCGCTGCTGATCAATCTGGTGCTGCTGTATTGGTTACTGCACCACTAGGGAGCAAATCTCAACTCCAGTTTTTGCGCAAGCCCCGTAAACCCGGGTACAAGGCAACTTGGCACAACCGCTGCATTAGCGGACACAACACCCCACATATAGCCGCCCCTTCAACGTCGAAGGGGCGAGCTTCCCGAGAGAACGGGACCAGGACAAAGGCGTCCTCTCTAGGTAACTAGCGGGGACGCCTTTTTTTGTTTGCGCGTGATTGGTCGAGCCATTGCGGAGAACGACATGAAAAAACTCAAATTGGTGATGATCGGCAACGGCATGGCCGGGGTTCGCACCCTTGAAGAATTGCTCAAGCTGAGCAGCGACCTGTACGACATCACCGTGTTTGGCGCCGAGCCGCACACCAACTACAACCGCATCCTGTTGTCGCCGGTGCTGGCCGGCGAGCAAACCTTCGAAGAGATCGTGCTCAACGACTTGAGCTGGTACCTGGACAACAACATCAAGCTGCTGCTCAACCGCAAAGTGGTGCAGATCGACCGCGTCAAACGCGTGGTCATCGCCGAAGACGGCACCGAGGCGGAATACGACCGCCTGCTGATCGCCACCGGTTCTACGCCTTTTATCCTGCCAATTCCCGGCAATACGTTGCAGGGTGTGATCGGCTACCGCGACATCGCCGACACCCAAGCCATGATCGACACCGCCAAGACCCACACCCACGCCGTGGTCATCGGCGGTGGCCTGCTGGGCCTGGAGGCCGCCAACGGACTGATGCTGCGCGGCATGCACGTCACCGTGGTGCATATCGGCGAGTGGCTGCTGGAGCGTCAGCTGGACAAGACCAGCGGCCAATTGTTGCAGACCGAGCTGGAAAGCCGTGGCCTGGTGTTTCGGCTGTGCGAGCAGACCCAGGCGCTGCATGACGCGGGCAACGGTCGCGTCGGCTCGGTACAGTTCAAGAACGGCGACATCATCCCCGCCGACCTGGTGGTGATGGCGGCAGGTATCCGGCCCAACACCGAGCTGGCGGAAAAATCCGGCATTCCCTGCAACCGTGGGATTCTGGTCAACGACACCCTGCAAACCTACGACCCGCGCATCTACGCCATCGGCGAGTGCGCCAGCCATCGCGGCATCGCCTATGGCCTGGTGGCGCCGCTGTTCGAGCAGGCCAAGGTCTGCGCCAACCACCTCGCACAGTTGGGCTTTGCCACCTACAAAGGCTCGGTCACCTCGACCAAGTTGAAGGTCACCGGCATCGACCTGTTCTCGGCCGGCGACTTCATGGGCGGCGAAGGCACCGAGACCATCACCCTCTCCGACCCGATTGGCGGCGTGTACAAGAAACTGGTGATCAAGGACGACATCCTGGTCGGCGCCTGCCTGTACGGCGACACCGCCGACGGCGGTTGGTATTTCCGTCAGATCCGTGAGAACCACGCCATCGGCGAGATCCGCGATCACTTGATGTTCGGCGAAAACGCCTTGGGCGATGTCGGCCATCAAGGCCAGGACAAAGCCATGAGCATGGCCGACAACGCCGAGGTCTGCGGTTGTAACGGCGTGTGCAAGGGCACCATCGTCAAGGCGATCCAGGAACAGGGGCTGTTCAGCGTCGACGAAGTGAAAAAACACACCAAGGCTGCCAGCTCCTGCGGCTCCTGTGTCGGCCTGGTCGAGCAGATTTTGATCAACACCGTGGGCGGCGCGGCCGACGTCAAGCCGAAAAGCGAAAAAGCCATCTGCGGCTGCAGCGACCTCAACCACGGGCAGATCCGCCAGGCCATCCGCGACCAGCACTTGCTGACCATCGCCGGCACCATGAGCTACCTGAACTGGCGCACGCCCAACGGCTGCGCCACCTGCCGCCCGGCCTTGAACTACTACCTGATTTCCACCTGGCCCGGCGAAGCCAAGGACGACCCGCAATCGCGCCTGATCAATGAACGGGCTCACGCCAATATCCAGAAAGACGGCACCTATTCCGTGGTCCCACGGATGTGGGGCGGCGTGACCAACCCGTCGGAGTTGCGGCGCATCGCCGATGTGGCCGACAAGTACAACGTGCCGATGGTCAAGGTCACCGGCGGCCAGCGCATCGATCTGCTGGGGATCAAAAAGCAGGACTTGCCTGGCGTGTGGAAAGACCTGGACATGCCGTCCGGCCATGCCTATGGCAAATCCATCCGCACCGTGAAGACCTGCGTCGGCAGCGAGTTCTGCCGCTTCGGCACGCAGAACTCCACGCAACTGGGCATCGAGTTGGAGCATGACCTGTTCAACATGTGGTCGCCGCACAAGGTCAAGTTGGCGGTGTCCGGTTGCCCACGCAATTGCTCGGAAGCAGGCATCAAGGACGTAGGCATTATCGGTGTCGACTCCGGTTGGGAGATGTACATCGGTGGCAACGGCGGCATCAAGACCGAAGTCGCGGAGTTCTTCGTCAAGCTGAAAACCGCCGAAGAAGTGCGCGAGTACAACGGCGCCTTCCTACAGCTGTACCGCGAAGAAGCCTTCTACCTTGAGCGCACCGTGCACTACCTGCAACGGGTGGGCATGGAACACATCAAGAAGGCCGTGCTGGAAGACCCGGCCCGCCGTCAGGCCCTTAACGAGCGCCTGCAATTCTCGCTGTCGTTCGAGCAGGACCCGTGGAAGGAGCGCCTGGAACAACCGCTGCTGAAGAAGGAGTTCGAGGTTATCCCCGTCAAACAACTGGAGGTGCTGGTATGAACTGGCTGGATATCTGCGCCCTCGACGACATCAACACCCTGGGATCACGCATCATCCACGGGCCCAAGGGTGATATCGCGATTTTTCGTACCAGTGACGATGAAGTCTTCGCACTCGATGACCGTTGCCCGCACAAAGGTGGCCCGCTGTCCCAAGGCCTGATCTACGGCAAGCGCGTGGCCTGCCCGTTGCACAACTGGCAGATCGACCTCGCCTCCGGCGAAGCCCAGGCGCCGGATATCGGTTGCGCTCACCATCACCCGGCCCGCGTGGAAAACGGCCGCGTGATGCTGGCCCTGCGGGACGCGGTGTGATGAACCGCCAGACCACCGCCTCTACCTGCTGCTACTGCGGCGTAGGTTGCGGCGTGTTGATCGAACATGACGGCGAGCAAATCATTGGCGTGCAAGGCGACCCCGACCACCCGGCGAACTTCGGCAAGCTGTGCAGCAAGGGCTCCAGCCTGCACCTGACCGGTGATTTATCCGCCCGCGCCTTGTACCCCGAGTTGCGCCTGGGCAAAGGCCTGGCGCGCACCCGCACCGATTGGGACACCGCGCTGGAGCACGCGGCCAACGTGTTCGCCCAGACCATCGCCGAACACGGGCCGGACAGTGTGGCGTTCTATATCTCCGGGCAATTGCTCACCGAGGACTACTACAGCTTCAACAAGCTGGCGCGGGCGCTGGTGGGCACCAACAACATCGATAGCAACTCGCGGCTGTGCATGTCTTCGGCGGTGGTCGGCTACAAGCGCAGCCTGGGCGCCGACGCACCGCCGTGCAGCTATGAAGACCTGGAGAGCAGCGACTGCGTGATGATCGTCGGCAGCAACATGGCCTACGCGCACCCGGTGTTGTTCCGACGCCTGGAAGAAGCCAAGGCGCAGCGCCCACAGATGAAAGTGGTGGTGATTGATCCACGTCGCACAGACACCTGCGACTTGGCTGACCTGCACCTGGCGATCCTGCCGGGGACGGACGTCGCGCTGTTCCATGGGATCCTGCACCTGCTGCTGTGGGAAGACTGGATCGACCGTGCGTTTATCCAGGCGCATACCGAGGGGCTGGCCGAGCTGAAACGCCTGGTGCATGACTACACGCCGCAGATGGTCACGCAGCTGTGTGGCATCAGCGTCGAGCAACTGCGCTTGTGTGCGGAATGGGTCGGCACCTCCAGCAGTTTTCTGTCGTTGTGGTGCATGGGGCTTAACCAGTCCACGGCGGGCAGCGCTAAAAACAGTGCACTGATCAACTTGCACCTGGCCACCGGTACGATTGGCCGGCCCGGCTGCGGGCCGTTTTCCCTGACCGGCCAGCCGAATGCCATGGGTGGGCGCGAGACGGGCAGTTTGTCGAACCTGTTGCCCGGGCATCGTGAGGCCGCCAACCCTGAACATCGCGAACAAGTCGCGAGGTATTGGGGAATTGATTCGTTGCCGGCGTCTACCGGGTTCACGGCTGTCGAGCTGTTCGAGCAGGTCCAAGCCGGCAAGGTCAAGGCACTGTGGATCGCCTGCACCAACCCGGCGCAATCACTGCCAGACCAGAACCGTGTGCGCGAAGCCTTGGCCGCCTGCCCCTTCGTGGTGTTGCAGGAGGCGTTTCGCACCACCGAGACCGCCGCCTACGCCGACCTGCTGTTGCCCGCCGCCAGTTGGGGGGAGAAGGAAGGCACGGTGACCAACTCCGAGCGGCGTATTTCCCACGTGCGCCGCGCTATCGTCCCACCGGGAGAAGCGCGGCCGGACTGGGCGATTACCGTGGATTTCGCCCAGCGCCTGGAGCGCCGCCTGCGTCCGGAAATGAGCAGCTTGTTTGCCTTTGAACAGCCCGCTCAGATTTTTGACGAATACAAAATGCTGACCCGTGGCCGTGACCTGGACTTGTCGGGCATCAGCCACGCCTTGCTTGATTGTATCGGCCCGCAGCAATGGCCGTTCCCCCAGGGCGCCGAGGGCGGCACCCCACGCCTGTATACCGACGGTGTGTTCCCGACCGAGAGCGGGCGGGCACACTTTATCGCCGATCCTTACCGCGCCGCCAAAGAGCAGCGCGATTCACGCTTCCCGCTGACGCTGATTACCGGTCGCTTGCGTGACCAGTGGCATGGCATGAGCCGCACCGGCACGGCGGCGCAGTTATTCGGGCATGTCAGCGAAGCGCTGTTGAGCCTGCACCCGGATGAGTTGCGGCGGCACCGCTTCAAAGAAGGCGACTTGGTCAACCTGAAAAGCCGTCGCGGCCAGGTGATCGTGGCGGTCAGCAGTGATGACAGCGTGCGCCCGGGGCAGGCATTTCTGCCCATGCATTGGGGTGATCGTTTTCTCAAGGGCGGCGTGAATGCGCTGACCCAGCCGGCGTTTGATCCCCTGTCCAAACAACCGGAACTCAAGCACAGCGGCGTGCGCCTGGAGGCGGTGCAACTACCGTGGCAGCTGTTTGCGTTGATCGAAGGCGATGTGCAGCAACACTTCGAAGCCCTGCGCCCGCTGTGCGAGGGTTTTGCCTACGTCAGCCTCAGCCTGGCCGGGCGGGAGCGGCCCGCATTGTTGATACGCGCAGCCCATAGCGAGGCGCCCGACCTGCAACTGTTGACCCGAATCGATGAACTGCTGGGCCTCAACGACGGGCCGGTGATGGCGTACGACGACCCGCGCCGCTCGATCGGCAAGCGCGTGAAGATCGAAAAAGGCCGCATCACCGCCTTGCGTCTGGCCGGAGAAACCTTGGCCCGGCATTGGTTGCAAAGCCTGTGGCTGGAAGGCCGCGCCGACGATCAACTGCGGCGCTGGCTGTTGGCACCGTTGAGCGCGCCTCCGGGTGGGGCGGCGGCAAGCAGCAAGGTGTTGTGCAACTGCAAGAACGTCAGCGAAAACGCCGTGTGTGCCGGTGTCGCCCGTGGCCTGAGCCTGGACGGGCTCAAGCGGGAACTGGGGTGTGGTACGCAATGCGGCTCCTGTGTACCGGAAATCAAACGTCTTTTGGCCAGCAGCCCGCAGCCAATCGCGATCAGTGTGTAAGGGGAACAACATGAGTGCAAAAGTCTGGTTGGTGGGCGCAGGCCCCGGTGACCCCGAGCTGTTGACCCTCAAGGCGGTGCGCGCCCTGCGTGAGGCCGATGTGGTGCTGATCGATGACCTGGTCAACCCGGCCGTGCTGGAGCACTGTGCCGGTGCGCGGGTGATCACCGTTGGCAAGCGCGGTGGTTGCCGCTCGACCCCGCAGGATTTTATCCATCGCCTGATGCTGCGCTATGCCCGCCAAGGCAAGTGCGTGGTGCGGCTTAAAGGGGGTGATCCGTGCATTTTTGGCCGGGGTGGCGAAGAAGCGACCTGGCTGCGTGAACACGGGGTGGAGGTGGAGCTGGTCAACGGCATTACCGCCGGCCTGGCGGGGGCAACCAATTGCGCTGTTCCACTGACCTTGCGCGGTGTGAGCCGTGGCGTGACGCTGGTGACGGCGCACACCCAGGATGACAGCCGCCTGAACTGGCGTGCACTCGCAGAAGGCGGCACGACATTGGTGGTGTACATGGGGGTGGCCAAGCTTGAGGAGATTCGCCAGCAATTGCTCGACGGCGGAATGGCCGCCGATATGCCGGTGGCGATGATCGAGAATGCATCACTGCCCCAGCAACGGGAATGCCGTAGCAACCTGTTGCATCTGCATGAAGATGCGCAGGCATTTGCCCTGAAGAGCCCGGCGATCCTGGTGATCGGCCGCGTTGCCGCTTCTGCTCAAGCCGCTTGCACCGTTGCGGTCGCCAGCGCCTGAGGCAAATTCAAGGCGAAAAAAAGCCCGGCCTAAGCCGGGCTTTTTTCTACCACTCAGTAATTACTGAGCAGCTTGAGCTTCTACCGAGGCTTCTACGCGACGGTTGATAGCACGGCCTGCTTCAGTTGCGTTGTCAGCAACTGGACGGGATTTACCGTAGCCAACCGAGCTAACGCGGTTAGGAGCGATACCGTCTTTGACCAGAACTTGCTTAACAGCGTCAGCACGACGCTGGGACAGCTTCTGGTTGTAAGCGTCTGGACCTACGGAGTCAGTGTGACCTTCAACCACGGTGGTGGTTTGTGGGTACTGCTTCATGAAGTCGGCCAGGTTTTTCACGTCGCCGTAGCTGTTAGGCTTAACAACGGACTTGTCGAAGTCGAACTTAACGTCCAGCTCAACACGAACAACCTGAGCAACTGGAGCTTCTGGCTCTGGAGTTGGCTCTGGAGCTGGTGCTGGGGTAGGAGCTGGAGCAACTGCGCCAGCGTTGCCGCCGAAGTTCACACCCAGGCCAACCAGTGCGGAGTAGTCCCACTTGCCGTTGTCCAGGTTGTAGTCAGACTCAACACCAGCACGGGCGAACAGGTTGTTGGTGAAGTAGTACTTCACACCAGCGCCAGCGATAGCCAGGGTCGACTGGTCGCGACCGCTGTGGCCGTCAGCCTGTACGTTGGTACGGGATTGGTGACCGAAACCACCTTCTACGTATGGACGCAGGGAATCAACACCGGCCTGACCGAAGTGGTACTGAGCAGTCACGCTGCCAGTGTCACCTTTGATCTTCTGGTTGCCAGTACCGTCGTTCGAACGGGTGTGGTTGGTGGTGTCGTAGTTCAGGTTGATCGACACGTCGTCGGTCAAGAAGTAACCGATGCTTGCGCCAGGGTTGAAGCCGTCTTCGATGTGCTTGACGCTATCGTTGTACTGCTTCTTGTAGAACAGCTGGCCTTCAACTGCGCCTTGGCCTTGTGCCAGAGCGCCGAAAGAAGTGGCAGCAATAAGAGAACCAATGGCAAAGCCCAAGGTGTTTTTCAGTTTCATCCGTTAAATCCCCATCTGGTGATTGTAAAGCAGTCCCACAAACCGGGGGACAACTCGGCGACAAGTCTAACAGAACTTGCCTACACGTAAGAGATATTTGCCACGCACTAAGTTTCAGTCTCGCCCGCAAATTTCTCACGTAATTTATCAAGAGCACGTTTGTAACGCATTTTTGTAGCACTCAAACCCATATGCATGATGTCAGCGATTTCCTGAAACTCCAGTTCTGCGACAAATCGTAGCACCAGAATTTCGCGGTCAATCGGGTTCACATGCACCAACCAGCGATCAAGTCCGCCCTTTTCCTCGGGTGCTGGCGCCTTCTCTTCAGACGCTTCCTCGAGGGGGTCAAGACTCAACGCGTCCATCAAGCGACGCTTTCGCCGTTCCTTGCGATACTGCGTGATGCACTCGTTGTACGTGATGCTATATAGCCATGTCTTGAACTTCGATTTGCCCTCGAAGTTCTTCAGGCCATACAGCACCTTGAGCATCACTTCCTGACAGACATCATCCGCATCTCTATCGTTCCCTAAATACCTTGAACAAACGTTGAACAGAGTGCGTTGATATCTGCGCATCAATTCTTCGTACGCGCGTGTTACGTGAAACAGCTCCGTGTGCGAGCGCGCGACCAACTCCTCATCAGAGAGCTCACGGGGGTCATAGCGCGTGGACAGCGTTTGGGCTTTATTCAAAACAAGTCGTGCCGACAGTCAGGTCAATGTCCGCTACAGCCCGGCTACCCGGGTTTGCGGCGGCGTACATTAGCAGGGTTTGCCGGGTTAGCGGCTACTGACCTGCTGCTCCAGGAGGATCCGGTTGGACAGCGACACCAGGTCGCCGTCATCGGTCAGCACCGTCGTCTTGACTGTGCCGATCTCCTCGATCTGTCCTTCGACCTCGCCTATACGCACCTGTTGCCCAACCTGATACAGCTCACGCACATAGATTCCCGCAAGAATCTGCCCGGCAATTTCCCGGCTTCCCAACCCCATGGCCAGCGCAACGGCCAGACCAACGGTAATCAAAACGATCACGATCACGTGGTTGAGCAGGTCAGTCTTGACCTCCAACTGGCTGATCGCGACCGAAATACTGATGATGATGACCAACCCCTGGGCAATTCGCCCAAGGCCGGCAGCATAGTCCAACCCCACGCCTTCAGCGGCGCCGCGCACCAGCCCATTGGCCAGTTGCGCCAGCAAAACACCTACCAGCAGTACCAGCGCGCCGCCGAAAACCTTCGGCAAATACAGTGCCAGCATGTCGAGCGTAGCTGAAACTCGCTCAAGTCCAAGGGATTGAGCCGCAGAAACCAGAAAAATAAGTAGAACGAACCAATAGACGATCTTGCCGATCAAGGTGGAAATCGGCACTTGCAGGCCGGCACGTCCCAGCAGCTTGGTCAGGCCGGTGCCTGCCATCAAGCGATCCAGGCCGAGTTTTGCAAGCAATTTGGACAGCAGGGTGTCGAGCAGCTTGGCCACGACAAAGCCCAGCAGTACCAGGACCAAGGCACCAAACAGGTTGGGAATGAAGTTCGCCACCTTGGTCCACAATGCGGTCATCGCGGTGACCAGGCTCTGGGTCCAGAGATCAAGTTCCATATTCAATCAGCCTTATCAGCAGTGCGAGCAAGAGGTTTACGACGGGACACCGGCGATACGTGGGCCGAACCATTGTTCAGGGCCATCATCAACGCCGGCAGCCAACGACCGAGCAGGCCGAACAGGTCACCCGCCCCTACCTGACGGTTGGCGGTTTTCAACACGCGGCCCAGGCAGGCATCGTCATCCCGGTTGGATGGCGAGGCATTGAGCATGTCACGCAAAGACTGTTCGAACGGATCGTGCATAAAGACCTCTCGCAAGTGATTTAAAAGACGAGGGTAAAATTCTTGGGGTCACATGGGACCTTTCCTACGTTCAGGTCATATTCAGGTCAAACCCAGCGTAATCGTCGAAAAAGCCACCATTGTCCGAGCGCAACTGCCACCATCATCAGGCAGGCAATCACGAATCCGTAGGGGCTGGCGGAGAACGGAATACCGCCCACATTGATGCCCAGCAAGCCGGTGAGAAAACTCATCGGCAGGAAGATCCCGGTAATGATGCCGAAGCGGTACATGGTGCGGTTCATGCGCACGCTCAAGCGCCGGTCTTCAGCCTCCAGCACAAGCCCCACGCGCTCCCGGGTCAATTCAAGCTCTTCCAGGTAGCGGGTCAGGCTGTTGTTCAATTCGTTCCAATAGTCGGCATCGTCGTCACAAAACCACGGCAATTTGATTCGCGTCAGCTGGGCAAAAATATCCCGCTGCGGCGCGAGGAATCGCTTCAGCCCAGCGGCTCGCCGACGGATCTGCAAAACGTTGCCATGCTCCGGGGTATACCGTTCGTCGGCATCGAGTTTTTCTTCTTCGGAATCGACGATTTCAGACAGCTCAGTGACCAGGTCCTGCACTTTATGGGTCAGGTACTGCGCCATATAAAGGATGAGTTCCGAAGCGGTTTTCGGCCCTTTGCCGTCCGCCAGCTGCACCAGCAGCTCGTCAGTGGCGCGCAAGGGGCGCAGACGCAGGGAAATCACACGATTGGCCGCCGCAAAGATCCGCACCGAGACCATGTCTTCCGGCTCGGCGCCCGGGTTGAGGTTGATCCCGCGCAGAAACAGCAGCAATTCGTCATCCGGCAGCGGCAACAAGCGCGGGCGGGTGTTTTCTTCCAGCAGCAGGTCACAGGCGAACTCGCTCAAGCCACTGGACCGGCGCAGCCAGGTCTGGGTCTGCGGATGGCTGCGATCCCAATGCAGCCACAGGCTTTCCTGCGGTTGCAGTTGCAGGTCGTCTAGCTCAGTCCGGGCAATCGAACGCGCGCCGCCTTTACCGTCCAGCACCAGGGCATGCACCAGCCCCCATTGCGCGTTTTCTTCCTCGAACATCCTCACCCCTTTGGTCTGCAGCGGTTTATTCAGGCATTTTCAGCGGGCTTGGCGACACGATCACGCCGTTATTGTCGGCATACACGTACTCACCCGGACGGAATGTCACGCCGGCAAAGGTCACGACCACGTTCAGGTCGCCAATGCCGCGCTTGTCGGTCTTCATCGGATGCGTCGCCAGTGCCTGCACCCCCAGGTCGGTCTGGGCAATGACATCAACATCGCGGATGCAACCGTAGATCACCATCCCTTCCCAGCCGTTTTTCGCGGCTTTCTCGGCGATCATGTCACCCAGCAACGCGCGGCGCAGGGAGCCGCCACCGTCCACCACCAGCACTTTGCCGGCGCCCGGCAGGTCGGCTTGCGACTTGACCAGGGAGTTGTCTTCGAAGCACTTGATGGTGACGATCTCGCCACCAAAGGAATCTCGGCCGCCGAAATTGCTGAACATCGGCTCAAGCACCTGCACCAGTTCAGGGTAGGCGTCGCACAGGTCGGGGGTCACGTAATGGTTCATTGAAAAATTCCTTTCTGGCAAAGAGGTGTCTTTCGAAAGAAGCGCCAGGCACAGCGGGGGCAGACCTTCCCATCCCCAACGACGCAACGCAATAGCCACTGCGCGACTGAATATGACCAGAAGCGTTTAACGCGTCATATCTTAGCCGCAACCACACACGAGTGAAACGCCCTTGGCAGAGCGCTTCGTCAAACCGTTGCCGCCACCTCCGATTGTGCCCCGAATAAAGGTGTCAGTGGATCTTTCAACCACTGCGCCACCAATGGCCAGACTTCGGCTTGGGCAGCCTTGCTGACGAGCATCTCCACATGGCCGAAATCCCCGGTAAACCCTTGCTGGCGACCCAGGCACAGGTATTGACGGTGCTCTGAACCGACTTGCTCGAACAACTTGCGACACGCCCAGTCCGGGTCTTGCTGGTCACCCGCAGCGCTCACCGCCAGCAGCGGCACATCGACCTCTGCCAAGCCTTTCCACCAATCGTTCTTGCCTTCGCCAAAGCGGCCAAACAGGCCGTTCCAGCGCATGGCCTCGATCATCACGCCGGCCGGTTCATCCTCCGGGCCGCGCTTGAGGCGTGAGCCGGACACCTCGCCAAAGCGCTTCAACAACAAGCGGCCCGTCCACTCCACCGGCGGCAGTTTCAACGGCCAATGGGTGCGGCTGACCTGGCTGCCAAACAACGCCACCGACGCCACTGCCGGCGCACCCAAGTGCTGCCCACCAAGGGCTGCTGCCAGGCTGATGCCGCCCAGGGAATGGCCGATCCAATGGGGCACCTGCGCACTTTGCTCGCGCACAAACGCGCCGATCGCCGGCAAATCGTAACGCGCGTAGTCGGCCACGCGGTTGCGGGCGTAGTCATGATTGCGCTTGGACAGGCCATGGCCGCGCATTTCCGGGATCCAGACATCAAACCCCAACCGCGCCAGGTAAGCGCCCAGGCCGATGCCTTTAGGCGAGTACCAGAAGCGCCGGTTGGAAAAACTGCCGTGCAATAAAATAACCGGGATGCCCCGGTTTTCCGGGACATCGGCCAGGCCCAAGCGGGTCACGGCCAACTCGACGGTACCGTCGGGGCTGTTACCGGGCTTGAGGCGGTACACATCTTCACTCAGGTCGCCACGACGTTCAGCGCTGATCAAGGCGACGGGAAACAGGTTGCTGCTGCTTTGCATAATGCTCTTGCACAAAAAAGGGCGGCGTCCGCAAGGATTCCCGCCCTGTACAGATAAGAATGCCGGTCACCCTGTGAGAGTGACCGGCACTTTTGACGTAACGACCTTAGACGGACGCTTGGCCTTCTGCCAGGAAGAACCAGGTCTCCAGCACGGAGTCGGGGTTCAGCGAGACGCTTTCGATGCCCTGCTCCATCAGCCATTTGGCCAGGTCAGGGTGGTCGGAAGGGCCTTGGCCGCAGATGCCGATGTACTTGCCGGCCTTGTTGCAGGCCTGGATGGCATTGGCCAGCAGCTTCTTGACCGCAGGGTTACGCTCGTCGAACAAGTGGGCAATGATCCCCGAGTCGCGGTCCAGGCCCAGGGTCAGCTGGGTCAGGTCGTTGGAGCCGATGGAGAAACCGTCGAAGAATTCCAGGAACTCTTCGGCCAGGATCGCGTTGGACGGCAGCTCGCACATCATGATCACGCGCAGGCCGTTTTCACCACGGGTCAGGCCATTTTCGGCCAGCAAGTCCACCACCTGGCTCGCCTCGCCCAGGGTGCGCACGAACGGCACCATGATCTCGACGTTGGTCAGGCCCATCTCGTTGCGCACGCGCTTGAGGGCACGGCACTCGAGTTCGAAGCAATCGCGGAACGATTCGCTGATGTAACGCGAAGCACCACGGAAGCCCAGCATCGGGTTTTCTTCTTCCGGCTCGTAGAGCTTGCCGCCGATCAGGTTGGCGTATTCGTTGGACTTGAAGTCCGACAGACGCACGATGACCTTTTTCGGGTAGAACGCCGCCGCCAGGGTGCTGATGCCTTCGACCAGTTTCTCGACATAGAAGCCGACAGGGTCGTTGTAGCCAGCAATGCGCTTGTCGACGCTTTCCTTGAGGTCCAGCGGCAGGCCGTCGTAGTTCAGCAAGGCCTTGGGGTGCACGCCGATCATGCGGTTGATGATGAACTCCAGGCGGGCCAGGCCCACACCGGCGTTCGGCAACTGTGCGAAATCAAAGGCGCGGTCCGGGTTGCCGACGTTCATCATGATCTTGAACGGCAGGTCCGGCATGGCATCGATGGAGTTTTGCTTGATATCAAAGCCCAACTCGCCTTCGAAGATGAAACCGGTGTCGCCTTCTGCGCAGGAGACGGTAACGCCCTGGCCATCTTTGAGCAGTTGGGTGGCGTTGCCGCAGCCCACGACCGCCGGGATGCCCAGTTCACGGGCGATGATCGCCGCGTGGCAAGTACGCCCGCCACGGTTGGTGACGATGGCGCTGGCGCGCTTCATCACCGGTTCCCAGTCCGGGTCGGTCATGTCGGAGACCAGTACGTCACCTGGCTGGACTTTGTCCATTTCGGACACGTCCTTGATGATCCGCACCTTGCCGGCGCCGATGCGCTGGCCAATGGCGCGACCTTCCACCAGCACGGTGCCGGTTTCTTTCAGCAGGTAGCGTTCCATGACGTTGGCCGAGGTGCGGCTCTTCACGGTTTCAGGACGGGCCTGCACGATGTACAGCTTGCCGTCGTCACCGTCCTTGGCCCATTCGATGTCCATCGGGCACTTGTAGTGCTTTTCGATGATCATCGCTTGCTTGGCCAATTCGCTGACTTCAGCGTCAGTCAGGCAGAAACGCGCGCGTTCGGCCTTGTCGACTTCAACGGTTTTTACCGAGCGACCGGCCTTGGCCTCGTCGCCGTAGATCATCTTGATTGCCTTGCTGCCCAGGTTACGGCGCAGGATGGCCGGGCGACCGGCCTCAAGGGTGTGCTTATGCACATAGAATTCGTCGGGGTTGACCGCGCCTTGTACGACGGTTTCGCCCAGGCCGTAGGCGCCGGTGATGAACACCACGTCACGGAAGCCCGATTCAGTATCCAGGGTGAACATCACGCCGGCCGTACCGGTTTCCGAACGCACCATGCGCTGCACACCAGCAGACAAGGCCACCAGCTTGTGGTCGAAACCCTGGTGTACGCGGTAGGAAATGGCGCGGTCGTTGAACAGCGAGGCGAACACTTCCTTAGCCGCACGGATGACGTTTTCCACACCGCGGATGTTGAGGAAGGTTTCCTGCTGGCCGGCGAAGGAGGCGTCCGGCAAGTCTTCGGCGGTGGCCGAAGAGCGCACGGCAACGGCCATGTCCGGGTTGCCAGCCGATAAAGTGGCGAAGGCGGTACGGATTTCTTCGTTGAGCTTCTCGGGGAACTCGGCTTCCATGATCCATTGGCGGATCTGGCTGCCGGTCTTGGCCAGGGCGTTGACGTCGTCGACGTCCAGGGCGTCCAGCGCGGCGTGGATCTGGGCGTTGAGGCCGCTCAGCTCGAGGAAGTCGCGGTAGGCCTGGGCCGTGGTGGCGAAACCACCGGGGACCGAGACCCCAGCGCCTGCAAGATTACTGATCATCTCGCCGAGGGATGCGTTCTTGCCCCCCACATGCTCTACATCATGGACGCCGAGCTTATCGAGGGAAACTACGTACTCTACCAAGGTGATCTCTCCACTTTCTGTGTTGGAAAAGCTCAGGACGCCGGCTGCTCAGTAGGAGCGTTCGCCAGCGTTTGTGGCCTGGACCTGGAAAATAAGTGAGAATGCGGCCCACTGCGGGACGGCAAAATCGCGCCTATCATATCCAAGATTCGTCATCAGCTTAAGGCCCAGGGCTCAAATGAAACGATCTGCTTTCTTTATCTCCGACGGCACCGGCATTACAGCCGAAACATTGGGTCAAAGCCTGCTCGCGCAGTTCGAAAACATTACCTTCGCCAAATTCACACGGCCCTATATCGACAGCGTGGATAAAGCGCGGGCCATGGTACAACAAATCAATCTGGCGGCCGAAAAAGACGGTTTTCGTCCGATCATTTTCGACACCATCGTCAACCAGGACATTCGTGAGATTCTCGCAACGTCGAATGGTTTCATGATCGACATCTTCTCCACGTTCCTGGCGCCACTGGAACAGGAGCTGAGCGAACACTCCTCCTACTCCGTAGGAAAGTCCCATTCCATTGGCCACAACTCCAACTATATGGAGCGGATCGAGGCGGTGAACTTCGCCCTCGACAACGACGACGGAGCCCGCACCCATTATTACGACAAGGCTGATTTGATCCTGGTGGGCGTGTCGCGCTGCGGCAAAACGCCCACCTGCCTGTACATGGCCATGCAGTTCGGTATTCGTGCGGCCAACTACCCGCTGACCGAAGACGACATGGAGCACCTGACGCTGCCATCGGCCCTGCGCTCGCACCGGCACAAGCTGTTTGGCCTGACCATCGACCCGGATCGCCTCACCTCCATTCGCAACGAACGCAAGCCCAACAGCCGCTACTCCAGCTACGCCCAGTGCGAATTCGAAGTGCGCGAAGTGGAAAATCTGTTCCGTCGCGAGAACATTGCGCACATCAATTCCACGCATTTTTCGGTGGAAGAGATTTCGGCGAAGATTTTGGTGGAGAAGGGTGTGGAGCGCAGGTTCAAATAATTATGTTGCCCGGGCTGGCCTCTTCGCAGGCAAGCCAGCTCCCACATTTGACTGCATTCCAGAGTTGGATCTCGGTCAAATGTGGGAGCGGGCTTGCTCGCGAAGAACGATAACGCGGTGAGCCTGTCGATTACAGGTGAAACCGCCCGCCCCCCTGCCCCAGCGCGGTGGCCAACGCATCAAACCCCGCCCGCAGCAACTGATCATCCCCGGACGTATTGCAGATGCTCGCCCGAATAAACTGCGGCACCGCCGTCTGCCCCACGGCAAATGCCTCGGCAGTGGCGATCAGGTAATTATTCTGCTTGAGCTCCGCCTCGATTTCCGACGCGCGCCAGGGCTCCGGCACTTCAATCCAGAAGTGCGGGCTGTTGAGGTGGGTGCGGTATTGCAGGCCGTTCAACAGGTCTTTCACCAATGCCTTGCGCCGGCTGATCTCATTGATCTGCTGGCGCAGCAGGTATTCCGCCGTGCCGTTTTCGATCCACTGGGTAGCCAGTTCGAGGGTCACCGGGGTGGCCATCCAGCACGTCGAGCGCAGCGCTGCCGAGATACGGCTGACCAGTGCCGGCGGCGCATGCACGTACCCCACGCGCAACCCGGCTGACACCGCCTTGCTCAAGCTGCTGATCAGAATCGTACGCTCGGGCGCGAAAAAGCTCAGGGGTGGCGGGCGATCCTCCACCAGCACCCCGTGGGCTTCGTCTTCCAATATCAGCAGGTTGTGCTCACGGCAGACCTTGGCCAGGGCCTCCCGACGCGGGATCGACAGCACTGCCGTGGTCGGGTTCTGGATGGTCGGTGTGCAGTACAGCGCCGACACCCGGTGATTGCGGCAAACCTCATCCAGCGCGCCCGGCAGCACGCCCTCTTCGTCCATCTCCAGGCCGATCAGGCGCACGCCGAGCATACGCGCAGCGGTGATCAACCCGGGGTAAGTCAGTTGTTCGGTGACCACCGTATCGCCCGCCCGCAACAACGCCATCATGGCGCACAACAAACCGTGCTGGCCGCCATTGACGCAGATGACCTGCTCGGGAATCGGGTGAAAGTCGCTCTGCACCAGCCACTGCGCGCCCGCCTCACGGTAGCGCGGCAAACCGGCGTCCGGGGTGTAGGCGCTGATGTCCTGGAGGAATTTGGCGTTGGTCGACAGGGTTTGGAAGCTCTGGGCCAGGAACACCGTTTCCTGACCCGGGATATGCATGTTGCGGCTCATGTCGAAGTATTGGCGCGGCTCCTCGCTGAAATTGCGAAAGCCTTCGTCGCGCTGGCGCTCCATCCCACGCTTGCGCACGAATGTGCCGTCACCCACCCGCGCCACCACCAACCCCAGGCGTTCCAGCTCGCCGTAGGCCCGGCTGATGGTGCCGATCGTCACACCCAGATTGTCGGAAAGCACCCGATGGGGCGGCAGTTTTCTTCCCGGTTCAATCAAGCCTTCGAGGATGCCCCGTTCCATGACATCGGACAGGCGCTTGTACTTCACGCCCTGCCCGCTGGACAACCCCTCACGCATAATTGACACCATGTCAATATTTGTTTTGACAGCCATCTTTCGCCCTAATAGTGTGCTTTTACGGGTTCAATCGCCGAATTTTACAACTCATTACAAGCTCAATATAGAGTTCAATTCCGGCTCAGGGAAGCAATAAACGATGCCAATGTCCGCCGTTCTCGAAAACACAACAAAAACAAATTCCCGGAAACAGTGGCTGGCTGGCCTCGTGACCAGTGTGATGTTTCTTATCGTGTGCCTGAGTTGGGGCACCACCTGGCTGGGCATCAAGATCGCCGTCGAAAGCGTGCCACCGCTGACGTCCGCAGGCTTGCGCTTCCTCATCGCCTTCCCGCTGTTTCTGTGTTTTGCCCTGGTGCGTCGCGAGCCGATCCTGTTTCCCCGTGAGAGCCGCTGGTTCTTCGTATTCGTGACCCTGTCCTACTTCAGCGTTCCCTATTACCTGCTCAACTACGGCGAGATGCATGTCTCGTCCGGCCTCACCGCCCTGCTGTTCAGCTGCATGCCGGTGTTCATCCTGATCTTCTCGGCGCTGTTCCTGCGCGAGCGCATCTACTTCTCCCAGGTCGTCGGCATCGGCATCGGTTTCGGCAGCCTCTACATGATCATCAAGAGCCAGGGCCTGCACCTGGACCACGCCGAGTTCTTCGGGGTGCTGGCAATCCTGACCGCCGCGATCATGCATGCCCTGTGCTACGTCATTACCAAGCAGAAAGGCAGCGCCATCAGCGTGATCACCTACAACACCCTGCCCATCGGCATCGCCGGGCTGATGCTGTTCGTGGCTGGCCTGTGGTTCGAAACCCCGGCCTTCGACACCATCACCCTGCGCTCCTGGAGTGCGCTGTTCTACCTGGGGCTGGTGGCGTCGGTCGGCGGGTTTATCGTGTACTTCATGCTGCTCAAGCGCCTGAGCCCGATCATCCTGTCGTTCGTGTTCATCATCTTCCCGGTGTTCGCGGTGATCATCGGCGCCTGGTACGAAGGCGTGGCGATTTCCCGTGACCTGATGCTGTACTCGGCCATCCTGCTGGCCGGTTTTGCGATCACCAAGTTGCCGATTGAAAAGCTCCTGGCCAAGAAACCTTGACCCCCTCACCACCACGCGAGAGAAACATGGACGTCCTCCGCCCAAAAGCCCTTGAACAGATCTACGCCCACGCCAACCGCAGTTACCCCGAGGAATGCTGCGGCTTCATCTTCGCCGACGGCAGCGTGTACCTGGGCAGCAATATCCAGAATGAGCTGCACCGCAAGAACCCCGAGATGTACCCGCGCAGCGCGGCCAACGGCTACACGTTTTCGGTGGCCGACACCCTGCTGATGAACAAGGCGTTTCGCAGCGACAACCCGGTGGTGGTGATCTACCACTCGCACCCGGATGTCGGCGCCTATTTCAGCGATGAAGACCAGGACAAGGCCTTATTCATGGGCGAACCGATCTACCCCGTCAGCTACCTGGTGGTGGACGTTCGCCAGGGCCAGACCCTGGGCTCAAAGCTGTTTGCCTGGGACGGCAGGCATTTCGCCCTCAACCCTTTCAACGACCTGCACACGGAGTTGTCCATGAACGCTGTCTCTTTCCCCGACATTCTGGTTCGCGTGGCCAAGCTGCCGGAATCGACCCTTGAGGGCACCGGATCGACATTGCGCGAAGTCATTGAAAACCTCTGCAGCAGTCACCCTCAGTTACGCCCGCACCTGTTCCACGAGAAGAACAACCAGCTCAAGGAACACTTCCTGTTCACCGCCGAGGAAGAACTGATCGGCGCCGACGATGCACTGCCGGAAAAAGCCCGGATCGAAGTGCTGCTCGCCACCTCGGGCGGCATGGACGTTGACGCGTTGAGTAATGAAGAGGTACAGCGCTACGTGCGCCACATCACCCTGCCCGGCGTTGGCCGCGAAGGCCAGTTGAACCTGAAGAAAGCCAAGGTGCTGATCATCGGCACCGGTGGCCTGGGCTCGCCCATCAGCCTGTACCTGGCGGCGGCCGGCGTCGGCACCCTGGGCCTGGTGGACTTCGACGTGGTGGAAAGCAGCAACCTGCAACGCCAGATCGTCCACGGCAACAGCACCCTGGGCCTGCCCAAAGTCGAGTCCGCCAAGGCGCGCCTGCAGGACCTCAACCGCCATATCCAGATCAACGCCCACGACACCGCCTTGAACGCTGACAATGCCCTGGAACTGGTGGGCGCCTACGACCTGGTGATCGACGGCACCGATAACTTCGACACCCGCTACCTCGTCAACGACGCCTGCGTACAGCTCGGCAAACCCTTGGTGTACGGCGCCATCTACCGCTTCGACGGGCAGATCAGCGTACTCAACTACAAAGGCGGGCCCTGCTATCGCTGCCTGTTTCCCTCGGCCCCTCCCGCCGAACTGGCGCCCAATTGCAGCGCCGGTGGCGTGATCGGCGTGCTGCCCGGCGTGGTCGGGATGATCCAGGCCACCGAGGCCATCAAGTTGCTGATTGGCATTGGCGAGCCGCTGTCCGGTCGCCTGATGCGCTTCGACGCACTGGCGATGAAGTTCAGCGAAATCCGCTTCAAGCGCCGCGCCGACTGCCCTTGCTGTTCCGCGCTGCGCCACAGCGAACCGTTCACGTCGGCGGTTTGCGCCGACGCCGTACCCGTCCAACCGTCCCTGGCCGAAGAGCGCTACATCAAGCCCCGCGTGCTCAAGCAATTGCTCGAGCACCCGCGCAGTGCAGACGTGCTGGTGGATGTGCGCGACGCCAGCGAACTGGAGGTGTGCAAATTGCCAGGGGTGGTGCACATCCCCTTGGCCGAGCTGGATGGGCAACTCGACAGCCTCAGCCGCGACAACACCCATTACCTGATCTGCTACGCCGGGACCCGCGCCGAGCAAGCCGCCAGCACCTTGCTGGCGGCCGGCTTCGCCAACACCAAGGTCTTGCAGGGTGGCATGAAGCACTGGGTGCGCGACGTCGAACCCGACATGCCGTTGTACTGACCCGAGGGCTGAGCAATGTTGCATAACTCGATTCTCGACGTGATCGGCCATACGCCGATCGTGCGCCTGGCACAGTTTTCCGAAGACCTCGGCATCGAGGTCTACGCCAAGCTCGAATCCCTTAACCCGGGCGGCAGCCACAAGGCGCGCGTCGCCCTGGGCATGATCCTCGACGCCGAGCGTCGCGGCGTGCTGATCCGTGATTCGGGGCAGACCATCATCGAACCCAGCGGCGGCAACACCGGCATCGGCCTGGTGATGGCCGGCAACGTGCTGGGCTACAAAGTGGTGCTGGTGATTCCCGACAACTACAGCCCCGAAAAACAGAAACTGCTGCGCCTGTACGGGGCCAAGGTGGTGCTGTCGGACAGCCGCCTGGGCAACAATTCCCACGGCGAAAAGTGCATGGAGCTGCAGCTGGAAAACCCCAGCTACGTGATGCTCAACCAGCAGCGCAACGGCGCCAACCCCCAGACCCACCGCGACACCACCGCGCCGGAGATCCTCCGTGCGTTCGGCGAACAGCGCGTGGACTACTTCGTCAGCGGCATCGGCACCGGGGGTCATATCACCGGCATCGGCGAAACCCTCAAGGCGGCCTGGCCGGCGCTGCGCGTGATGGGCGTGGAGCCGGAGGAATGCGACCTGCTGAAAAACCAGCACGCGCCGCACCATATCCAGGGCCTGTCGATCGGCCTGATCCCGAGCATTCTCAACGTGGATGTGCTCGACGGCATGCTCAAGGTGTCGCGCCAGGCATGCATCGACATGATGAAACGCATCATGCGCACCGACGCCATCAGCCTTGGCCTGTCCTCCGCCGCCAACATGGTTGCCATCGCCCAGTTGGCACCCGAACTGCCGCCTGAAACGGTGGTGCTGACCATGGTCTACGACAATGCCGACAGTTACCTGCCCAGTTTCGAATAACCGGTTTTCCAACCATTCAGAATGCGGGGGTGCCTCCATGGGGGGCTTTATCGACATGCAACAGCTGCACGATGAGCTGCTCACCCACCTCATCAAAACCCTGACGCCGACGCAGATGAAGCAGCTGGAACCACACCTGGCCCCGCTGATCCAGAATGCCGCCCAGGCCGTGGCCGAGGACCTGATCGCCTACGCCTACCGCGACCCGGCGTCACGCGGGCGCGGCGAGTTGATCCTGGAGTCCTACGCTTCATTTAAAGCCGTGCTGTTCTATCGCCTGGCGCACCTGGTGTGGAACTTCCCCGACCAGACCAACGGCGTGTTTTCGCGCATCGCCCTCAAGCTCAGTAACCAGGGCAAGGTGCTCTCCGGTGCCGAAATCCACCCGGCAGCCCGCATCGGTCGGCGCTTCGTGCTGGACCACGGCTACGGCACGGTGATCGGCGAGACCTGCGAGATCGGCAACGACTGCTACATCCTCTGCGGCGTCACCCTCGGCGCACGCGGCATCGCCAACAACCCGGATGGCAAGCGCCACCCGCGCCTGGGCAATAACGTCGAGGTCGGCTCCGGCGCCCGTGTGCTGGGCTATGTGCTGATTGGCGATAACGTGTTCATCAGCCCGTCCTGCGTGATCACCCAGGACGTGCCGGCGGGCACCAAGGTCAAGGTGGTCAACCAGATCCAGCTGCAAAAAAATGATGAATCGGACCACAGCAATTATTTGGGCGCCTTTGCCCTGGATGAGCGCTTGCACGTGGTAGGCGAGGTCAATGCCAGCCATAAAGTCACGGTGCTGGACGCCGACTTCCACCCCTTGCCGGGGTTGATGCTCGAACCCACGGTAAAAGAGCGCCATCACCTGCAATTTCGCCTGCGCCGCCTTGAATTCGGCAACCACCTGCCACGCCTGCCGCTGAACCTCAAAGTCAGCGGGCCGGAATTCGAAATCACCCTGCTCTCTCCCCCTGGCTTGAGCGCAATGGTGCGTCACCTGTTGCAAGCCAGCCCACTGATTGTCGGAGGTTGAACATGTCTGTGCACACCATGGAGACCCTGGCGCTGTTCGACAGCGCGCCCTACCAGAACACCTTCAGCGCCCGAGTGATTGCGGTCGGCGAGCACGGCATTGCCCTTGAGCACACGCTGTTCTACCCCACGGGTGGTGGCCAGCCAGGAGACACTGGCTACTTCACCCTGGCGGATGGCACGCGGGTCGAGGTGGTGGGAACGGTCCGCGACCCCGTGATGCGTTCGATCATCTGGCACCAGGTGGAACATTGCCCTGGGCAATTGACCGTTGGAGCACAGGTGGACGCGGGCCTGGACTGGGAGCGCCGCTACCAGCACATGAAGATGCACACTTGCCTGCACCTGTTGTGCTCACTGATCGATGCGCCGGTGACCGGTTGCAGCATCAGTGCCGACAAAGGCCGCCTGGATTTCGACCTGCCGGAAATGACACTCGACAAAGACAACCTCACCCACGACCTGAATGCGCTGATCCAGCAGGCTCACGCGGTCAACACCCTGTCGATGCCCGCCACGGAATACGCCACCCTGCTGCAGATCACACGCACCCAGGCGGTGGCACCGCCAGTGATCCAGGGTTCGGTACGGGTGATCGAAATTGCCGGGATCGATATCCAACCGTGCGGCGGCACCCACGTGGCCAACACCGAGGAAATCGGCCGGGTGTTCTGCGATAAGATCGAGAAGAAGAGCAAGCACAATCGTCGGGTGATCCTGCGCTTTGAGTGAGCGACCGAGGCTAGCGTGGGTGTTGCCCCACGCTAGCCAATACCCGAGGTTTACTTTTTATTGCTTGCTGACTTGCTGGGTCAGGTCGTCGAAGCGTTTTTCAAGCGTCGACATTGTCTGCTCGAAGTACTGTTCCATCCGATCGATCTGAGCCTCAAGATTCTGGTTTTCCTGCTTGAGGTAATCAATGCTGGCCGTTGCTGGCGCTGTTGGAGCATGGGTAGACGCGGCAGGCGTTTGGGCCGTTTCGTGCTCCGGTGAAGCCGTCTGGCCGGCGTCCGATTGAGCAGGAACCGTTTGGTCTTGAGGCGTACGGTTGTTGAGCAGTTGAGCCAAGTTATCCAAACGTTCCGTGAGGGTTTTCATCGCCGTATTGAAAACGTCGAGTAACCGCTTGAACTCACTTTGTAGCCTGGTGATATCTGCTGACAGTTGGCCAACCCCTTGAGCGCTCTGAGCATCAGCAACCGGGGCCTGGGTAGCCGGTGTAGCAGCGGCGTCAGACGGCGCGACTTGCCCCTCGGCTTGCCGGTTCTCTGGCTGGGTCTGCGCAGCCACGGGCGCCTGCTCAGGCTTGGGGGCCGACGTACTGAGCTGCTGAGTCAGGCCTTCTATTTTGGTATTGAGCTCAGTGATCTTCGCCGAGAACTTTGAGATCAAGGCCTTGTACTTGGCGACAAGATTTTGATTTTTCTGCGTCAGTTCTGCCAACTCGCCTTGGGGCTCCGTGCCTTGAGGCTGCTGATTGACGATGCTGTTGTGCCTGGAAAACTGGCCACGTTGCTCTGCCCCCACCGGAGGGCGGGGCGGCATGGATTCAGTCGTGGTATTGGCCGGACCGGTGTTTGCAGCGGCAGGGTCACTGGAAGACGTGGGTTGCGGTTTTGGTTGCATTTCGTAGCGATATTGGGGCGCATACTGCTGATTATTGACACTGTTCATAAAGCACCTCTCAGTTTCGCGGTTGGCCCGCGTGCAGGGTTTGTCAGACGATTTGGCTAACAAGTCATCCAACTACCTGATTGGCACGTATAGGAAACCAGTTCCCTGAGGCAGAGAAATCTACGTGGGTATTTGTTTCAGGGTAAAAAAACCGTCGATACCCAAGCCACGTTTCGTACAGGAAACTGACAGGAAATTTATGCGCTTGTAACATTCAGAAACGTACAATCCCGCCTGTGGCCATCCTCCCCTGATGCGCTGCAAACCGACCATGGAAAAGAGCGCCCGCCCATTCCCGGTGGGTCTTTCGAACAGAAGCTAAGCTCACCCCCATCGCACCTCTTTAGAACCTGAACGCTGCAGGAATGACTGCCTATGAACAAAGTGTTCCGCCACTACATCCCGGCGTCCACATTGCGCTTGCTGCCCAACCGTTGGGATTTGGTCGCCCTGCCGCTGGTAATCGGCTTCCTCCTGTTTTTCTCCATCACTGCCCGTGAAACCTGGGCGCCCATCACCACCCTGCAAAGCGAGGTCATTTCCCTCGACCCGGCCAACCTGCCGGAATACGCGATGCGCACTACCCTGCGCATGCTCGCGGCGATGGTCGCAGCGTTGGTGTTCACCTTTTTGTACGGCACCCTGGCCGCCAAAAGCCGGCGCGCCGAGAAACTGCTGGTGCCGGTGCTCGACATCCTGCAATCGGTACCGGTGCTGGGGTACATCTCGTTCACGGTGACGTTTTTCCTGCTGCTGTTTCCCGGGCGCGTGCTGGGGGCCGAGTTCGCGGCGATTTTTGCGATCTTCACCAGCCAGGCCTGGAACATGACGTTCAGCTTCTACCAGTCGCTGCGCATGCTGCCCCATGACCTGGTGGAAGTGTCCACCAACCTGCGGCTCTCCGGCTGGCAGAAGTTCTGGAAGCTCGACGTGCCGTTCGCCATGCCGGGGCTGGTGTGGAACATGATGATGAGCATGTCCGGGGGCTGGTTTTTCGTGGTTGCCTCCGAAGCCATCACCGTGGGCGACAAGACCATCACCCTGCCCGGCGTCGGCTCGTACCTGGCCTTGGCGATTGCCCAGAAAGACCTACACGCGGTGGGCTACGTGATCCTGGCAATGATCGCGGTGATCCTGATCTACGACCAGTTCCTGTTCCGCCCGCTGGTGGCCTGGGCCGACAAGTTCCGCATGGAAACCACCGCGTCCCAAGGCGACGCGCCGCAATCCTGGGTGCTGAACCTGATTCAACGCACACGCATCGTGCAGCGCATCCTGCGCCCCATCACCCGTGCGATCAGCCGTATCGGCAACAAGCGCTTCAGCCTCGCCGGCGGTGCATTCAAGGCATTGCCGGTAGAAACACCCGCCGCGTCAAAAGTGATCGACTGGGTGTGGGGCACGCTGATTGCCCTGATGGCCGCCTATGCGCTGTATCACATCGTGATGTACGTCGGCACCGAAGTGGGCCTGGCCGAAGTGGGCCACGTGCTGGTGCTGGGCCTGATTACCCTGCTGCGGGTGGCCGGGCTGATCCTGATCGCCTCGCTGATCTGGGTGCCCCTGGGCGTGATGATCGGTTTGCGCCCCAAGCTGGCAGAGAAGATCCAGCCACTTGCGCAGTTCCTCGCGGCGTTCCCGGCAAACCTGCTGTTCCCGGTGTTCGTCATCGTGATCCTGCACTACCACCTCAACCCGGATATCTGGCTGAGCCCGCTGATCGTGCTGGGCACCCAGTGGTACATCCTGTTCAACGTGATTGCCGGCGCCACCGCGTTCCCCAACGACTTCAAGGAAGCCGCTGCCAACTTCCGCATTCGCGGCTGGTTGTGGTGGCGCAAGGTGATGCTGCCGGGGATTTTCCCCTACTACGTCACCGGCGCCATCACCGCCTCGGGCGGGGCGTGGAACGCCAGCATCGTGTCCGAGTACGTGTCCTGGGGCCAGGACAATGTGGTCGCCCACGGGCTGGGCGCCTACATCGCACAAACCACGGCGGCCGGCGACTTCCCGAAGATCGCCCTGGGCGTAGTGGTGATGTCGATCTTTGTGGTGGCGTTCAACCGCGCGGTCTGGCGACCGATGTACGCCATTGCTGAAAACAAACTTCGTTTGAACTGACGGGATGCGTCGTGATGACTACCTCTACTGAACACACCGTCGACACCCCGGAAATCTACTCGCTGAAAAACGTGAACCGGGTGTTCGGCAAAGGCAAGGACGAGCTGCAAGTCCTCAGCGGCGTGGACCTGAGCCTGCACGAGGGCGAGATCGTCGGCATGCTTGGCCGTTCCGGCTCCGGCAAATCGACCTTGCTGCGCATCATCGCCGGCCTGATCCAGCCGTCGTCGGGCGAAGTCCGCTACCAGGGCGCCCCGCTCAACGGCCCGGCCGAAGGCGTGGCCATGGTGTTCCAGACCTTCGCCCTGTTCCCCTGGCTGACCGTGCTGGAAAACGTGGAAGCCGGCCTGCAAGCCCTGCAGGTCGAGCGCAAGGAAACCCGCCGCCGCGCCCTGGCGGCCATCGACCTGATCGGCCTGGACGGCTTTGAAAACGCCTACCCGCGCGAGTTGTCAGGTGGTATGCGCCAGCGTGTGGGCTTTGCCCGGGGCTTGGTGGTCAACCCGACCTTGCTGCTGATGGACGAACCCTTCTCGGCCCTCGACGTGCTCACCGCCGAAACCCTGCGCACCGACCTGCTGGACCTGTGGAGCGGCAAGCAGCTGCCGATCAAGTCGATCCTGATCGTGACCCACAACATCGAAGAAGCGGTGTTGATGTGCGACCGCATCCTGGTGCTGTCCTCCAACCCCGGCCGTGTGGTGGCCGAGATCAAGGTGCCGTTTGCCCACCCGCGCAACCGCCTCGACCCGACCTTCCGGCAGATGGTCGACGACATCTACGCACTGATGACCGACCGCCGCAGCGCCGATGCCAGCGCCGGCAAACCGGAACTGAAAATGGGCAGCCTGCTGCCGGAAGTGTCCACCAACCTGATGGCCGGCCTGATCGAAACCCTGGCCGCCGAGCCCTACAACGGCCATGCCGGTTTGCCCACCGTGGCGGAACGCCGTCTGTTGGAAGTCGACGACCTGTTCCCGGTGGCGGAGATGCTGGAGCACCTGGGCTTCGCCGAACTCAAGGGCGCCGACATCACCCTCACCGACGCCGGCAAGCTGTTCGCCGACTACGGCACCCAGGAACGCAAGACCCTGTTCGCCGAACATTTGATCCAGCACGTGCCATTAGCCGCGCGTATTCATCAGGTGTTGCTAGAGCGCAGCGGGCACCGTGCGCCACGGGTGCGTTTCGAGCAGGAACTGGAAGACTCGATGACCGAAGCCTTCGTGGAGAAAACCCTGGAAAGCGTGGTGGCCTGGGGGCGGTATGCGGAGATCTTCTCCTATGACGACCATACCGAGACGTTCAGCCTGGAAGATGTTGAAGGCAGTATGTAAAAACCCTCGACCAACACCATCCCAATGTGGGAGCTGGCTTGCCTGCGATAGCAATAGTGAATCCACTACCGCCATCGCAGGCAAGCCAGCTCCCACACAAGCCCAATTTCACAGTGGATCGGCGGTGTTTGTCAGATCACGAACAGGTCCATGAACCGGTTCACCGGCGTGGCCTCAAGCCGCGCCTGATCCTTGCACAACGCAAAAATCTCCCCACTGCGCTGCGCGGTGAACCGCGTGGCCAGGTTGGCCTTGAACTTGTCTTCCAGCAACGGAATACCGTCCACCCGGCGACGGCGATGCCCGATCGGGTATTCCACCGCCACTTGCTCGGTGCTGGACCCGTCCTTGAAAAACACCTGCACCGCGTTGGCAATGGAGCGTTTGTCTGCCTCCAGGTACTCACGGCTGTAGCGCGGGTCTTCGACGATCACCATCTTGTCGCGCAGCTCATCGATGATCGGGTGCGCCGCGTGGAAATCATCTTCGTACTGCTCGGCCACCAGGTTGCCGAACGCCAGCGGCACCGCCGTCATGTATTGCAGGCAATGGTCGCGGTCAGCCGCGTTGGCCAACGGGCCTACCTTGGAAATGATGCGGATCGCCGACTCGTGGGTGGTGATCACGATGCATTCGATTTCATGCAAACGGTTTTTCACCAACGGATGCAATGTCACCGCCGCTTCGCAGGCCGTTTGCGCGTGGAACTCGGCCGGGAAGCTGATCTTGAACAGCACGTTTTCCATCACGTAGGTGCCGTAAGGCTGGGGCAGGCTGAACGCCCGCTTGCCCTCGGGCTTCAGCGCAAGGTCCTTGTTGGTGTGGCTGAACAGCACGTCGTAGAAGCCCCATTGCGGCGCGCTCAACACACCGGGAATGCCCATCTCGCCGCGCAGGGCGATATCCGCCAGGCGCACGCCACGGCTCGACGCGTCCCCCGCTGCCCAGGATTTGCGTGAGCCGGCATTCGGTGCATGACGGTACGTGCGCAACGCCTGCCCATCGACAAACGCGTGGGACAAGGCCGCCAGCAACTGCGCGCGGTTAGCGCCCATCAGCTTGGCGGTGACGGCGGTAGAGGCGACTTTCACCAGCAGCACATGGTCGAGGCCAACACGGTTAAAGGAATTTTCCAGGGCAATCACACCCTGGATTTCGTGGGCCATGATCATCGCTTCCAGCACCGCGCGCACCGTCAGCGGGGCGTCGCCATTGGCCACGCGTTTTTGCGACAGATGATCCGCCACGGCGAGGATGCCGCCGAGGTTGTCCGAAGGGTGGCCCCATTCGGCAGCGAGCCAGGTGTCGTTGTAATCGAGCCAGCGCACGATACAGCCGATGTCCCACGCGGCCTTTACCGGGTCCAGGCGGAACGAGGTGCCCGGCACGCGAGCGCCGAACGGCACCACCGTGCCCTCGACGATCGGCCCCAGGTGCTTGGTGCACTCGGGGAAGCGCAGGGCCAGCAGGCCGCAACCGAGGGTGTCCATCAGGCAGTTGCGGGCGGTGTCCAGTGCCTCACGGGAATCGATCCGGTAGTTGAGGACGTAATCGGCAATGTCCTGCAGGACCTGGTCGTAGTCCGGGCGGTTGTTCTGGTCGACGTTGGCGCTCATGGCAGTACTCCAAGAAAGTTAGGGGTTGTTCCATCCTCAGGGTCAGGGTTGATGTTCCAGGGTGGGTCTGATTGCCCACCTTATGTGTAGGAGCCGGCTTGCCGGCGATGAGGCCCTTTAGGCATGCGCCCCCTTCAAGGCCGCCATCGCCGGCAAGCCGGCTCCTACAGGTTTGGATCGGTGTAACGCATTAGAAGGCGTCGCCGGGCACGCGCACGAAGCCTTCCATCAGCACGCGGGCACTGCGGCTCATGATGGCTTTCTTCACCACCCATTCACCGTCGACCTGGCTGGCTTCGGCGCCGACGCGCAACGTGCCGGACGGGTGCCCGAAGCGCACCGCGTTGCGCTCCACGCCACCGGCCGCCAGGTTGACCAAGGTGCCGGAAATCGCCGCCGCCGTGCCAATCGCCACGGCCGCCGTGCCCATCATGGCGTGGTGCAACTTGCCCATGGACAACGCGCGTACCAGCAGGTCGACATCCCCCGCCTTGATCGCTTTACCGCTGGACGCCACGTAATCCAAAGGCTTAGCCACAAACGCCACCTTCGGCGTGTGCTGGCGCTGGGCCGCTTCGTCCAGGTGCTGGATCAAGCCCATGCGCAACGCGCCGTAGGCCCGCACGGTTTCGAACATCGCCAGGGCCTTGGGATCGCTGTTGATCGCGCCCTGCAGCTCGGTGCCGGTGTAGCCAAGGTCTTCGGCGTTGATGAAGATGGTCGGGATGCCGGCGTTGATGAGCGTGGCCTTGAAGGTGCCCACACCGGGTACTTCGAGGTCGTCCACCAGGTTGCCGGTGGGGAACATCGAGCCACCGCCGCCCTCTTCTTCCGCTGCCGGGTCCATGAACTCCAGCTGCACTTCGGCGGCCGGAAAGGTCACGCCGTCCAGTTCGAAGTCGCCGGTTTCCTGCACCGCGCCCTCAGTGATCGGCACGTGGGCGATGATGGTCTTGCCGATATTGGCCTGCCACACGCGCACCACGGCCACGCCGTTGTGGGGCACGCGAGCAGGGTCGACCAGACCGGCGCTGATGGCGAACGAACCGACCGCCGCCGACAGGTTGCCGCAGTTGCCGCTCCAGTCCACGAAGGGCTTGTCGATGGAGACCTGCCCGAACAGGTAATCCACGTCGTGGTCGGCGCGGGTGCTCTTGGCCAGGATCACCGTCTTGCTGGTGCTCGAGGTGGCGCCGCCCATGCCGTCGATCTGCTTGTCGTAGGGGTCGGGGCTGCCGATCACCCGCAACAGCAAGGCGTCACGGGCAGCCCCCGGCACCTGCGCCGACGGCGGCAGGTCCGTGAGGCTGAAGAACACGCCCTTGCTGGTGCCGCCACGCATGTAGGTGGCGGGGATCTTGATTTGCGCTACGTGTGCCATGGTGTCCTCTCAGGCTGTTGCCGCCGATTCCAGGAAGTCCTGGGCAAAACGTTGCAACACGCCGCCCGCCTCGTAGATCGACACTTCTTCAGCGGTGTCCAGGCGGCAGGTCACCGGCACTTCGACACGTTCGCCATTCTTGCGGTTGATCACCAGGGTCAGCTGCGCACGCGGGGTACGCGCGCCGACCACGTCATAGGTTTCGCTGCCGTCGATCTTCAAGGTGTGGCGGTCGGTGCCCGGCAGGAACTCCAGCGGCAACACGCCCATGCCCACCAGGTTGGTGCGGTGGATGCGCTCGAAACCTTCGGCGGCAATCGCTTCCACACCGGCCAGGCGCACGCCCTTGGCCGCCCAGTCGCGGGACGAACCCTGGCCGTAGTCGGCGCCGGCAATGATGATCAGCGGCTGCTTGCGCTCCATGTAGGTTTCGATGGCTTCCCACATCCGCGTCACCTGGCCCTCAGGCTCGATACGCGCCAGGGAGCCCTGCTTGACCTTGCCGTTTTCCTGCACCATTTCGTTGAACAGTTTCGGGTTGGCAAAGGTGGCGCGCTGCGCGGTCAGGTGATCGCCACGGTGGGTGGCGTAGGAGTTGAAGTCGACTTCCGGCAGGCCCATTTTCGCCAGGTATTCGCCGGCAGCGCTGTCGAGCATGATCGCGTTGGACGGCGACAGGTGATCCGTGGTGATGTTGTCCGGCAGCACCGCCAGCGGGCGCATGCCCTTGAGCGGTCGCGCACCGGCCAGTGCGCCTTCCCAGTACGGCGGGCGACGGATATAGGTGCTTTGCGGGCGCCAGTCATACAGCGGCGCGACTTTGGGGCCGGTGTCTTCGTGGATGGCAAACATCGGGATGTAGACCTTGCGGAATTGCTCCGGCTTGACCGACGCCTTGACCACCGCGTCGATTTCTTCGTCGCTCGGCCAGATGTCCTGCAGGCGGATTTCCTTGCCGTTGGCGTCCAGGCCCAGCACGTCTTTTTCGATGTCGAAACGGATGGTGCCGGCAATCGCGTAGGCCACTACCAGCGGCGGTGACGCCAGGAAGGCCTGCTTGGCATACGGGTGGATACGCCCGTCGAAGTTGCGGTTGCCGGACAGCACGGCGGTGGCGTACAGGTCGCGGTCGATGATCTCCTGCTGGATCACCGGGTCCAGCGCGCCAGACATCCCATTACAGGTGGTGCAGGCAAACGCCACCACGCCGAAGCCGAGTTTTTCCAGCTCGTGGCCCAGGCCGGCTTCTTCGAGGTACATGGCCACGGTTTTCGAACCCGGGGCCAGGGACGATTTGACCCACGGCTTGCGGGTCAAACCGAGCTTGTTGGCATTGCGCGCCAACAGGCCTGCGGCGATCACGTTGCGCGGGTTGCTGGTGTTGGTGCAACTGGTGATGGCCGCGATGATCACCGCGCCGTCAGGCATCTGGCCGGGCACTTCGTCCCACTGGCCGCTGATGCCTTTGGACGCCAGGTCACTGGTGGCGACGCGGGCGTGCGGGTTGCTCGGGCCGGCCATGTTGCGCACGACGCTGGACAGGTCGAAGGTGAGGCCGCGTTCGTATCGCGCACCTTTGAGGTCATCGGCCCACAGGCCGGTGTGGCGGGCGTATTGCTCGACCAGGGTGACTTGTTCGTCTTCGCGGCCGGTGAGTTTCAGGTAGGCGATGGTTTGCTGATCGATGTAGAACATCGCCGCCGTGGCGCCGTATTCCGGGGCCATGTTGGAGATGGTTGCACGGTCGCCCAAGGTGAGCGCCGAGGCGCCTTCACCGAAGAATTCCAGCCAGGCGCCAACCACTTTCTGTTTGCGCAGGAACTCGGTCAGCGCCAGCACCATGTCGGTGGCGGTGATGCCCGGCAACAGCTTGCCGGTGAGTTCCACGCCAACGCTTTCTGGCAGGCGCATCCATGAGGCGCGGCCGAGCATCACGCTCTCGGCTTCCAGGCCTCCGACACCAATGGCGATCACGCCCAGCGCATCGACGTGCGGGGTATGGCTGTCGGTGCCGACACAGGTGTCAGGGAAGGCCACACCGTCACGCACCTGGATCACCGGCGACATTTTCTCCAGGTTGATCTGGTGCATGATGCCGTTGCCCGGCGGGATCACGTCGACGTTTTTGAAGGCCTTTTTGGTCCACTCGATAAAGTGAAAACGGTCTTCGTTGCGGCGGTCTTCGATGGCGCGGTTTTTCTCGAACGCGTCCGGGTCGAAACCACCGGCTTCGACGGCCAGGGAGTGGTCGACGATCAGCTGAGTCGGCACCACCGGGTTGACCTGCGCCGGGTCACCGCCTTGCTGGGCGATCGCATCACGCAGGCCGGCAAGGTCGACCAGGGCGGTCTGGCCGAGGATGTCGTGGCACACCACGCGCGCCGGGAACCAGGGGAAGTCGAGGTCGCGCTTGCGCTCGATCAGTTGGCTCAGGGACGCGTTGAGGGTGGCCGGGTCGCAGCGACGCACCAGGTTTTCGGCGAGTACGCGGGAGGTGTAGGGCAAGGTGGCGTAGGCGCCGGGGGTGATGGCCTCGACCGCCGCACGGGCGTCGAAGAAATCCAGGCGGCTGCCGGGGAGCGGTTTGCGAAATTCAGTGTTCATCGTCAGGACTCGGTCACGGTAGTTACAAAAGGAGAACTGTCGACACTGGCTTTGCTTTCTGTGGGAGCTGGCTTGCCTGCGATGGCATCACTGCGGTGTGACAGGTACACCGAGTTGATCCCATCGCAGGCAAGCCAGCTCCCACAGAAAAGCACATTTGCCCGTGTGCTCAGCTCATCCCACTCAGCGACGTTCGATTGGCACGAACTTGCGCTGTTCTACGCCGGTGTATTCGGCGCTTGGACGGATGATGCGGTTGTTGGCGCGCTGCTCGAACACGTGCGCGGCCCAGCCAGTCAGGCGCGAGCACACGAAGATCGGCGTGAACAGCTTGGTCGGGATGCCCATGAAGTGGTACGCCGAGGCGTGGTAGAAGTCGGCGTTGGGGAACAGCTTCTTCTGCTCCCACATGGTCTTGTCGATGGCTTCGGAGACCGGGAACAGCACCTTGTCACCCACTTCGTCGGCGAGCTTTTTCGACCAGCCCTTGATCACTTCATTGCGCGGGTCGCTGTCTTTGTAGATCGCGTGGCCAAAACCCATAATCTTGTCTTTGCGCGCCAGCATGCCGAGGGTGCCTTCGACGGCTTCTTCAGCCGAACCGAAACGCTCGATCATCTCCATTGCCGCTTCGTTGGCACCGCCGTGCAGCGGGCCACGCAGGGAGCCGATGGCGGCGGTCACGCAGGAATACAGGTCGGACAGGGTCGACGCACACACCCGGGCGGTGAAGGTGGAAGCGTTGAATTCGTGCTCGGCGTAGAGGATCAGCGAGACGTTCATCACTTTCACGTGCAGTTCGCTTGGTTTCTTGCCGTGCAGCAGGTGCAGGAAATGGCCGCCAATGCTGGGCTCGTCGGTCACGCAGTCGATGCGCTTGCCGTCGTGGCTGAAGCGGTACCAGTAGCACATGATTGCCGGGAAAGCAGCGAGCAGACGGTCGGTCACATCGCGCTGCACGCTGAAGTCTTTCTCGGGCTCGATATTGCCCAGGAACGAGCAACCGGTGCGCATCACGTCCATCGGGTGGGCGTCGGCAGGAATGCGTTCCAGCACTTCCTTCAGCGCTTGGGGCAGGTCGCGCAGTTTGCTCAGCTTGGCGCTGTAGGCGGCCAGTTCGGCCTGGGTCGGCAGTTCGCCGTACAAGAGCAGGTAGGCGACTTCTTCAAATTGCGCATCGGCGGCCAGTTCGCGCACGTCGTAGCCGCGATAGGTCAAGCCGGCACCGGCCTGGCCCACGGTGGACAGTGCGGTCTGCCCGGCGACCTGGCCACGCAGGCCGGCGCCACTCAGTACTTTTGCTTCAGCCATGTCTGTTCTCCAATCTTGTATTTATAAGGAGGCCTTCGGTAATCGCGGCCCTGTAGGAGCCGGCTTGCCGGCGATTGGCCCTTGAAGGCTGCGCCCATTTCGAGGGCGCCATCGCCGGCAAGCCGGCTCCTACAGTTATGGGTAAGGCGTTTATTTCTTGGCGGCAAACAACGCGTCGAGCTTTTGCTCGAAGGTGTGGTAGTCGATGCGATCGTAAAGCTCCATGCGGGTCTGCATGGTGTCGATCACGTTCTGTTGGGTGCCATCGCGACGGATCGCGGTGTAGACATTCTCGGCCGCCTTGTTCATGGCGCGGAAGGCCGAGAGCGGGTACAGCACGATGGAAACATCGGCAGATTTCAACTGTTCGGTGGTGTACAGCGGCGTCGCGCCGAACTCGGTGATGTTGGCCAGGATCGGTGCTTTCACACGGGAGGCGAACAGCTTGTACATCTCCAGTTCAGTGATGGCTTCCGGGAACACCATGTCGGCGCCGGCCTCAATGCAGGCGGCGGCACGTTCCAGGGCCGATTCCAAACCTTCCACGGCCAGGGCGTCGGTGCGCGCCATGATCACGAAGCTGTCGTCGGTGCGCGCATCCACGGCGGCCTTGATGCGGTCGACCATTTCCTGCTGGGACACGATTTCTTTATTCGGGCGATGGCCGCAACGCTTGGCGCCCACCTGGTCTTCGATATGGATGGCGGCTGCGCCGAACTTGATCATCGACTTGACGGTGCGCGCCACGTTGAAGGCCGAGGAGCCGAAACCGGTGTCCACGTCCACCAGCAGCGGCAGGTCGCACACATCGGTGATGCGGCGCACGTCGGTCAGCACATCATCCAGGCCGGTGATGCCCAGGTCCGGCACCCCGAGGGAACCCGCCGCCACCCCGCCACCCGACAGGTAGATCGCCTTGAACCCGGCACGCTTGGCCAGCAGCGCATGGTTGGCGTTGATCGCGCCGACCACCTGCAAAGGGTGCTCGCTGGCGACCGCATCACGGAAACGCTGGCCGGGTGTGCTTTTATTGTAGGAACTCATGACTCACCTCTTTCAGGGGCGCCGCCGGGGAAATGACGGGCAATGTTGCGTTTGGACGCGCCGATATGACGGCGCATCAGCAGTTCGGCCAGTTCACCGTCGCGATCGGCGATCGCGTCCAGTATGCGGTGGTGCTCGGCAAAGGCCTGGCGTGGACGATTGGGGGTGGCGGAGAACTGGATGCGGTACATGCGCACCAACTGGTACAGCTCGCCGCAGAGCATTTGGGTGAGGGTACGGTTACCTGCGCCCTGGATGATCCGGTAATGAAAGTCGAAGTCGCCTTCCTGCTGGTAGTAACCGAGGCCGGCCTGGAACGCCTCGTCGCGCTCATGGGTGTGCAACACCTGGCGCAATTCTTCGATTTCGGCGTCGGTCATGCGCTCGGCGGCCAGGCGGCAGGCCATGCCTTCGAGGGATTCGCGGATTTCGTAGAGTTCGATCAGCTCGGCATGGCTGAGCGACACCACCCGCGCGCCAACATGGGGGACGCGTACCAGCAGGCGCTGGCCTTCCAGGCGGTGGATCGCCTCGCGCAGCGGGCCACGGCTGATGCCGTAAGTACGCGCTAACTCCGGCTCGGAGATCTTGCTGCCGGGGGCGATCTCTCCCTTGACGATGGCGGCCTGGATACGGCGGAAGACGTTCTCGGACATGGTCTGGGATTCGTCCGTCGTCGCCACCAAGGCTTCCGATTGATCCAGCATATTGTCGACACCTTCAAAAGCAATTCCGCAAAAACTAGCCAATAAGCGGTTGCGAGTCAAAGAATAAATCCACATTGTCGACAATCGTCTAATAACCCCTGCTGCACTTTATCGGGGCATGGCCGCCTGCCAGCGCTGGCGCCAAAAAAGCATCATGTTAGAATGCGGCCGCTTTTGCCTGACATCACTGGATGAAACGGCGCACAAGAGATTGCGCAGCAATGCCAGTCGCCATGAATTGAACATTGCACTGCACTGCCTCAGGATTTATGACACTCAAGCCCCTCCTTCTATTATTTTGCCTGCTGGCCCTCCCGAGCCTTGGCCTTGCTGCCGAGAAGACCGTGTATGGCCTGAACGAATACGCCCAGCTGGCGGGCATCGACCTGGAAGTGGCCGCCAAACTCGATACCGGCGCCAAGACCGCCTCGCTGAGCGCCCGCGACATCAAGCGCTTCAAGCGCAACGGCGAGTCCTGGGTGCGCTTCTACCTGGCCATCGACACCGCCCATTCCCACCCCATCGAACGCCCCCTGGCCCGCGTCAGCAAGATCAAGCGCCGCGCCGGTGACTACGACCCCGATGAGGACAAGAACTACACCGCCCGCCCCGTGATTGCGCTGGATATCTGCATGGGCACCGCTTTACGCAGCATCGAAGTGAACTTGACTGACCGTAGCGCATTCCAATACCCGCTGCTGATCGGCTCCGAAGCGCTCAAACGCTTTGATGCGCTGGTCGACCCCAGTCTTAAATACGCAGCAGGCAAACCTGCCTGCGCCGCCGACGCTCATACCGCCGAGTAAACCGAATGCGCTCTCTGACCCTGCACCTGAAAATCCTCATCACCATCCTGGTGGTGCTGGGTATTTCGGTCACCGCCTATCAGATCTTCGTGCTGGGGATCCCCGTTACCGAGGACGCCACTGACGACTTGTGGAACATCGACGCCAAGGTCGAGTTCGTCGCCAACCCGAAAGACCCGGTGAAGATCCAGATGTTCGTGCCGCCCCTGAGCCGCGACTTCGTCAGCCTCAACGAGAGCTTCATCTCCAACAACTACGGCGTGAGCGTCAACCGCACCGACGGCAACCGCAAAGTCACCTGGTCGGCACGCCGTGCCAAGGGCAACCAGACCCTGTATTACCGCCTGGTGCTGACCAAGCGTTACAGCGGTGAAAAGATCAAGGTCAAGGGCCCGACCTTCCGCGACAGCATCGCCGTGGAAGGCCCCGAGAAGATCGCCGCCGAAGCCCTGCTGGCGCCGATCCGCCAGCACTCGGCCGACGTCGAGACCTTTATCAGCGAAGCCATCAAGCGCACCAACAACCTCAACGACGACAACGTGAAGCTGCTGCTGGCGGGCGACCCGTCCACGCCGCACAAGGCCAAGATCGTCGAGTTGCTGCTGTCCATCGCCCACGTACCGGTGGAAAAAGTCCACACCATCCGCCTGGTCGCCGACCAGCCGCAAACCCCGGAACTGTGGCTGCGCAGCTTCAACGGCAACGATTGGCTGTACTTCAACCCGGAAACCGGCGAGCAAGGCCTGCCGGCCGACCGCCTGCTGTGGTGGACCGGCGATGAAAACCTGATCACGGTGGACGGTGGCAAAAAGGCCATGGTGACCTTCAGCCTGAACAACAGCGAGATGAACGCCATCCGCCTGGCCAAGCTGACCGACGAGAACACCGACGCCAACTTCCTCGAATACTCGCTGTACGGCCTGCCGCTGCAGACCCAGCAGACCTTCATGATCATGGTGATGATCCCGATTGGCGTGCTGGTGATCCTGATCCTGCGCAACCTGATCGGCCTGCAGACCCTGGGCACGTTTACCCCGGTGCTGATCGCCCTGGCGTTCCGCGAGACGCAACTGGGCTTCGGGATTGTGCTGTTCACCATCATCACGGCGCTGGGCTTATCGCTGCGTTCGTACCTGGAACACTTGAAGTTGCAGATGCTGCCGAGGTTGTCGGTGGTGCTGACCTTCGTGGTGGTGCTGATCGCGGCTATCAGCCTGTTCAGCCACAAGCTGGGCCTGGAGCGCGGGTTGTCGGTGGCGCTGTTCCCGATGGTGATCCTGACCATGACCATCGAACGCCTGTCGATCACCTGGGAAGAACGCGGCGCCAACCATGCGCTGAAAGTGGCGATTGGTACGCTGTTCGCGGCATCGCTGGCGCACATCATCATGAGCGTGCCGGAGCTGATCTACTTCGTGTTCACCTTCCCGGCGATCCTGCTGATCCTGGTGGGCTTCATGCTGGCCATGGGGCGTTATCGCGGCTACCGCCTGACCGAGCTGGTGCGTTTCAAGGCCTTCCTCAAAAGGGCTGACCAGTAATGTTCGGCTTCTGGAAGACCTGGAAGGCCCTGGAAGCGCGGGGGATCATGGGCATCAACCGGCGTAACGCCGACTACGTGCTCAAGTACAACAAGCGCAGCCTGTACCCGATCGTGGATGACAAGATCATCACCAAGGAACGGGCCATGGCGGCGGGCATCCACGTACCGGAAATGTACGGGGTGATCAGCACCGAGAAGGAAATCGACAAGCTCGACGACATCATCGGCGGGCGCAGCGATTTCGTGATCAAGCCGGCCCAGGGCGCCGGGGGTGACGGCATCCTGGTGGTGGCCGACCGTTTTGAAGGGCGCTATCGCACGGTGTCTGGCAAGATCATCAGCCATGAAGAGATCGAACATCAGATCTCCAGCATCCTCACCGGCTTGTATTCCCTGGGCGGCCACCGCGACCGTGCGCTGATCGAATACCGCGTGGTGCCCGACCAGATCTTCAAGAGCATCAGCTACGAAGGCGTGCCGGACATCCGCATCATCGTGCTGATGGGCTACCCGGTGATGGCCATGCTGCGTTTGCCGACGCGCCAGTCGGGCGGCAAGGCCAACCTACACCAGGGCGCGATTGGCGTGGGCGTAGACCTGGCCACCGGCCTGACCCTGCGTGGCACCTGGCTGAACAACATCATCACCAAACACCCCGACACCACCAATGCGGTGGATGGCGTGCAACTGCCCAACTGGGACGGTTTCATGAAACTGGCGGCCGGCTGCTACGAGTTGTGCGGGCTGGGTTACATCGGTGTGGACATGGTGCTGGACCAGGAAAAAGGCCCGCTGATACTCGAACTCAATGCTCGGCCGGGGCTGAATATCCAGATTGCCAACGATTGTGGCCTGACCTTGCGCACCCACGCGGTGGAAGCGCGATTGGAAGAATTGAAGGCTGCGGGCGTGACGGAAACGCCGGAAGAGCGGGTGAGGTTTGTGCAGGAGATGTTTGGGCATATTCCGGCGGTAGAAGGCTGACGGCCTCATCGCAGGCAAGCCAGCTCCCACAGGTTGACCGCTTTCCCATGTGGGAGCTGGCTTGCCTGCGATGGCTTTCGAACCAGCAACCGCTGAATCAGGATAAGGCCTCAATCTGCTTATCCCCGACATCCCCTCTAGGACCAGAACCGACAGGGGACTACAATCCCCTCCCCCGCGCCATTAGCTGATCCACCCCGCATGTCGACCTGTTCCGTACACCCGCTGCCCTACCGGGCCAACCCCGCCGCGTACTTCACGGCGATTCGTCACGCTCCTGGCGCGGTGCTGCTCGACAGCGGCCGGCCGGCCGCCGAACGCGGGCGTTATGACGTGCTCAGCGCCTGGCCGAATGCAACCTTGACGGTGGCGCCTGACGAAAGCGGCAGTGGTTTTCTGCAACGCTTGCGGGCAAACCTCACGCTGCTGGGTGACGCGGCCTTGCCTGCCGGCTATGAACTGCCGTTTGCCGGCGGCTTGATCGGCTACCTGAGCTACGACTTTGGCCGGCACCTGGAACACATGCCCAATCTGGCCGCCGACGACCTGCACCTGCCGGACGCACGCTTCGGGCTGTATGCCTGGGCACTGATCAGTGATCACCAGGCCCAGACCAGCCAGCTGGTGTTTCACCCGACCCTGGCCGACGGCGAACGGCAACGCCTGATCGCACTGTTCAGCACGCCTGCCACTGAGTCGAGCGCCAGCTTCCAGTTGCAGGGCACCATGGCGCCAGACCTCAGCGCCGAGGCTTACCGCCAGGCCATCGTGCGCATCCAGGACTACATCCAGGCCGGCGATTGCTACCAGGTCAACTTTGCCCAGCGTTTTCGCGCGCCGTGCGCCGGTGACCCGTGGGTGGCCTACTGCGCCCTGCGTGAGGCCTGCCCCACCCCGTTTTCCGGGTTCCAGAGCCTGCCCGATGACGGCGCGGTACTGAGCCTGTCCCCCGAGCGCTTCGTGCACATCAGCGAACGCCGCGTCGAAACCCGCCCCATCAAAGGCACCCGCCCCCGCGGCCTGACGCCCGAAGAGGACGCCGCCAACGCCGCCGAACTGCTGGCCAGCCCCAAGGACCGCGCCGAAAACCTGATGATCGTCGACCTGCTGCGCAACGACCTCGGCCGCACCTGCCGCACCGGCTCGGTCAGCGTGCCGGAGCTGTTCAGCCTGGAAAGCTACCCCAACGTGCACCACCTGGTGAGCAGCGTTGTCGGCACGTTGGCCGACGACAAGGACGCCCTCGACCTGATCGCCGGCAGCTTCCCGGGCGGCTCCATCACCGGCGCGCCGAAGATCCGCGCGATGCAGATCATCGACGAACTGGAACCCACCCGACGCGGCCTGTACTGCGGCTCACTGGTGTATCTGGACGTGCGCGGCGAGATGGACAGCTCCATCGCCATCCGCAGCTTGCTGGTCAAGGATGGCCAGGTGTGCTGCTGGGGCGGCGGCGGGATCGTGGCGGATTCGGAGTGGGAGGCGGAGTATCAGGAGTCGCTGACGAAGGTGCGGGTGTTGTTACAAACACTGGAAAACCTGTAGCCCGCAGGCCCCTCCGGGCTCTGCTGCATTTGGTCAAGCAGCAAGAAAGATCCTGATTCAGAACGCGTGTGGACGATGGGCAATCTGGAAGATAGCGTCCAGCTCCGACTGTCCACCCGCCGTTTGTGAGGGATCACATGAAGCGTCTGCTTACTCGTCAGAAATTGTTTCCGAGATTGCATACCACCCAGACCGCACCTATCATCTCCCAAATTGGGAGGCTTAAGCGATGCGCATAATCGCTCTATCCACCTTACGAATTTTCTGGGAAAGCCGCTCAACTTATTCCGACGCCAAAACGCCACTGGTTGAACTGTATCGTCACATGGAAAAAGCGACTTACCCGACGCCGCAAGTGCTCAAGGCAGAGCTTAGAACGGCAAGCATCCTTAAAAGTGGCAGGGTTGTCTTCAACGTGGGCAGCAACAAATATCGAGTGATCATGGCAATCGATTATCAGCGACAACTGGGGTTCATACGTTTCGTAGGCACTCATGCGCAGTACGATCAGATCAACGCGGAGACCGTGTGATGAACATCAAACCCATACATTCACAGGACGATCTGACCGCTGCGCTCGCGCGCGTGGAGCAGCTATGGGGAGCAGCCATTGGCTCGCCCGAGGGTGACGAGCTGGAAATCCTCGCCATACTCATCGAGAAATACGAGGCCGAACATTATCCAATGCCCCCTTCGGATCCGGTGGAGGCCATCAAGTTTCGGATGGAACAGATGGGCATGACCGCGCGCGATCTGGAACCGTTTATTGGTACCAGTGGGCGCGTGTCAGAAGTGCTGAACCACAAGCGCAAGTTGAGCCTGGCGATGATCAAGCGGTTGCATGAAGGCTTGCGTATTCCTTATGAAAGTTTGCTGGCGGGGAGTTAGCAGGTAGGTTTGTAGTGACTGGGCTGGCCTCTTCGCGGGCAAGCCCGCTCCCACATTTTGATGTGTGAACCCATTCAAGTGTGGGAGCTGGCTTGCCTGCGATGAGGCCACCAGCCCCACCAAAAAATTACAGGCTCAACTGCCGATTCGAGGCCTTGATGAATTCTTTCTTCAAGTCCTCAAACGTGTGCACCGCCGGGAACTGCGGGAATTCGCGGATCACGTTCTCGGGCGCGTGGAACAGGATCCCACGGTCGGCCTCGCCAAGCATGGTGGTGTCGTTGTAGGAGTCACCGGCCGCGATCACACGGTAGTAGAGGGTCTTGAAGGCCAGCACCGACTGACGCTTGGGGTCTTTCTGGCGCAGTTGGTAGCTCACCACCCTGTCGTTTTCATCCGTGATCAAGCGATGGCACAGCAAGGTCGGGAAGCCCAGCTGGCGCATCAGCGGCTGGGAGAACTCGTAGAAGGTGTCAGACAGGATCACCACCTGGAAGCGTTCGCGCAGCCAGTTGACGAACTCGATGGCGCCGTCCAGCGGCTTGAGGGTGGCGATCACTTCCTGGATATCGGCGAGTTTCAGCCCATGTTCGTCGAGGATGCGCAGGCGTTGCTTCATCAACACGTCGTAGTCGGGAATGTCACGGGTGGTGGCCCGCAGGGATTCAATACCGGTTTTTTCGGCGAAGGCGATCCAGATTTCCGGAACCAGCACCCCTTCCAGGTCGAGACAGGCAATTTCCACAAGACACTCCCATTGGATGTTGTTAGTTGAGCGAGCAAAAGGACTGCCGAACTCTAGCGATTCAAGCTCGCCGCCGCAACGCAGGGCGGATTTTGATACCATCGCTCCCCTATAGAGCGCTCAGCGCCACTGACCTGTAGGAACCGTCCTGATGAACCAAGCCTTCGACGTCGCTGAACTCGCCGCGACCTATGCCAACAAATCTGCCCAGGACATCCTCAAGCTGGCGTTCAGCCAGTTCGGCGATGACCTGTGGATTTCCTTCAGCGGTGCCGAGGACGTGGTGCTGGTGGACATGGCCTGGAAGCTGAACAAGAACGTCAAGGTGTTCAGCCTCGACACCGGCCGCCTGCACCCGGAAACCTACCGGTTCATCGAGCAGGTGCGCGACTTCTACAAGATCGACATCGAGCTGATCTCGCCGGACCAGAGCAAGCTGGAACCCTTCGTCAAAGAGAAAGGCCTGTTCAGCTTCTACAAGGACGGCCATGGCGAATGCTGCGGCGTGCGCAAGATCGAGCCGCTGCGCCGCAAGCTCTCGGGCGTTCGCGCCTGGGCCACCGGCCAGCGCCGCGACCAGAGCCCCGGCACCCGCAGCCAGGTAGCGGCGCTGGAAATCGACACGGCCTTCTCGACTCCGGAACGCACCCTGTACAAGTTCAACCCGCTGGCGCAGATGACCAGCGAGGAGATCTGGGGTTACATCCGCATGCTGGAGCTGCCGTACAACAGCCTGCATGAGCGCGGCTTCATCAGCATCGGCTGCGAGCCGTGCACCCGCCCGGTACTGCCCAACCAGCACGAGCGCGAAGGCCGCTGGTGGTGGGAGGAAGCCACGCAGAAAGAGTGTGGGTTGCATGCGGGAAATATCATCAGCAAGGCTTGAAGCTGATGCGGTAAAAATGTGGGAGCAGGCTTGTGTGGGAGCTGGGCTTGCCCGCGATGCAGGCACCTCGGTGTATCAGTGATACCGGGGTGACGCTATCGCAGGCAAGCCAGCTCCCACACAAGCCTGCTCCCACATTTGTTTTGTGTTGGGCATTAAGAATGTACACATAGATGTAACCATCGGTGCCATTTATGTGTGCAATCCATATTCGTTCGCACCATTACGTAACACCTTCTCCCGCCTATATCTCTTGGTTGTAAACCACCCCCGTCCTGCTGAAAAATAAATACCTGTTCAATCGGTCAATTTATATCTCTTCTAATTCAGCCAGTTATTAACCACACCTACAAAAACGAAATTAACCGATATTTTCATAGATCGAAAACTGGCACGCATGTGGCTTAAGGTGAAATGCGCTTTGTATACAATAAATACAAAACATACATACACTTTGCCATCCGCGGCTCGCCTGCAGATGCGCTGGAGCTTGCCGGAATGCGTACAAGCCTATCGAACCTCGCACTGGATCTGCCCTCCTCCGCCCTGAACCCCGAGGCCATCAGCCCCGGCCCGCTGGTGCTCAGCCCACGCCTGCACAACAAGGACCTGGCGCCCACCAAAGTGGAAGGCCGCCGTTGGGGGCGCTACAGCATCTTCGCGTTGTGGACCAATGACGTGCACAACATTGCCAACTATTCCTTTGCCATCGGCTTATATGCATTGGGCCTGGGCGGTTGGCAGATTCTGTTGTCTTTAGGCATCGGCGCGGCGCTGGTGTATTTCTTCATGAACTTGTCCGGGTATATGGGGCAAAAGACCGGCGTGCCGTTTCCGGTGATCAGCCGGATCAGTTTCGGTATTCATGGCGCGCAGATTCCGGCGTTGATTCGTGCGGTGATCGCGATTGCCTGGTTCGGTATCCAGACCTACCTGGCTTCGGTGGTTTTCCGCGTATTGCTGTCGGCGATTCACCCCGGGTTTGCCGACTATGACCACAACTCGATCCTGGGCCTGTCGACCTTGGGTTGGGCGTGTTTCGTGACGATCTGGTTCGTGCAGCTGGCGATTCTGGCCTACGGGATGGAAATGGTACGCCGCTATGAAGCCTTCGCCGGCCCGGTAATTCTGGTGACGGTGGCCTCGCTGGCCGGCTGGATGTACTTCCAGGTGGGCGGCAACATTGCCTGGTCGGTTCGCGAACCGCTGAGCGGCGGCGAGATGTGGCGCAACATCTTCGCCGGTGGTGCACTGTGGCTGAGCATCTACGGCACGCTGATCCTCAATTTCTGCGACTTCGCCCGCTCCTCGCCGTGCCGCAAGACCATCCAGGTTGGCAACTTCTGGGGCCTGCCGGTGAATATCCTGGTGTTTGCCGCCATCACCGTGCTGCTGTGTGGCGGGCAGTTTCAGCTCAATGGCCGGGTGATCGAAAGCCCGACTGAAATCATCGCGGCCATCCCCAATACCTTCTTCCTCGTGCTCGGCTGCCTGGCCTTTTTGATCGTCACCGTGGCGGTGAACATCATGGCCAACTTCGTCGCCCCGGCCTTTGTGCTGAGCAACCTGGCGCCCAAGTACCTGAACTTCCGCCGCGCCGGTCTGATCAGCGCGACCCTGGCAGTGCTGATCCTGCCGTGGAACCTCTACAACAGCCCGCTGGTGATCGTGTATTTCCTCTCCGGCCTGGGCGCACTGCTGGGGCCGTTGTACGGGGTGATCATGGTCGACTACTGGCTGATCCGTAAAAGCCGGGTGAACGTGCTGCAGCTGTATAGCGAAGACCCCCATGGCGACTATTTCTACAGTCGTGGGATCAACCTGCGTGCGGTGGCAGCCTTCATTCCAGCGGCGGTGATCGCCATTCTGCTGGCGCTGTTGCCGGGTTTTGCCAGCGTCGCACCGTTTTCCTGGATGTTTGGCGCCGGTATTGCAGGGCTGTTGTACCTGCTGATCGCCAAGCGCCAGCCGTACTACGCCGATGTCAGCGGCGAGAGCATTGCAGTCGATAACGTCAGTCACTAATCAAGGATTTTCCATGCGTATCCTCGTGGTCAACGTCAACACCACCGAATCCATCACCGACACCATCGCCCAGCAGGCGCGGGCCGTGGCTGCGCCGGGGACCGAGATCGTCGGGCTTACCCCGTACTTCGGCGCGGAATCGGTGGAGGGCAATTTTGAAAGTTACCTGGCGGCCATCGCCGTGATGGACCGGGTGATGGCCTACGACCAGCCGTTTGACGCGGTGATCCAGGCCGGCTACGGCGAGCACGGCCGCGAAGGTCTGCAGGAGCTGCTGAACGTGCCGGTGGTGGACATCACGGAAGCGGCCGCCAGCACGGCGATGTTCCTGGGGCATGCCTACTCGGTGGTCACAACGCTGGACCGCACCGTGCCGCTGATCGAAGACCGCCTGAAACTGGCCGGGCTCTACCAGCGCTGCGCCTCGGTACGGGCCAGTGGCATGGCGGTGCTGGAGCTGGAAGAAGACCCGTTGGCCGCCATGGAAGCCATCGTGCGCCAGGCGGAGCTGGCCATCAGCGAGGACAAGGCCGAGGTGATCTGCCTGGGGTGCGGCGGCATGGCCGGGCTGGATGAACAGATCCGCCAGCGCACCGGCGTGCCGGTGGTGGATGGGGTGACGGCGGCGGTGACCATTGCCGAGTCGTTGGTACGGTTGGGGTTGTCGACGTCGAAGATCCGCACCTATGCGACGCCGAGGCCGAAGAAAGTCATTGGCTGGCCGGGGCAATTCGGGCGGTAGACCGAGTCGCCTGCATCGCGGGCAAGCCCGGCTCCCACAGGGGATCGCATTTCCCTGTGGGAGCTGGCTTGCCTGCGATGGCCGCGCCGCTGTCTACGGCCATGATCAAACCGCGCTGAATCGCTGGCTCAACCGCTGCTCGGCAAATTGCTCGATGATGAAGTCCACAAACGCCCGGGTCTTGCCGGGTAGCAGTTTATGTTCAGCGTAGTAAATGGAAATGTTGCCATCGTCGACATACCAGTCGGGCAACACCCGCACCACCGCGCCGCTGTCGAGAAACGGCACCGCCATCGGCATGCTCACCAGCGCAATGCCCAGGCCCTGGGCGCTGGCGCAGCAGGCGGCTTCGGAGTCACTCATGGTCATGCCGGGCTTGAGCACCAGCGGGCGCTGTTCGCGGTCACGGCCGGTCAGTTGCCACGTGCGGATGCGCCCGGTCTGCGGTGAACGGATCAGGATGCCCGCGCAGTGCGCGAGATCTTCCGGTGTGTTGACTGACGGGCGTTTTGCCAAATAGCTCGGCGCGGCCACCAACACCCGGTGCGCCGGAGTGAGTTTGCGCGCCACCACCCCCTGGGGTAACTCAAAGCCTCCGCCAATGGCGGCGTCGAAACCCTGGCCAATCAGGTCCACCTGACGGTTATCAAAATGCCAGTCCGGGCTGATGTCCGGAAACCGTCCCATGAACTCACCCAGCAGCGGCACCACGTAACGGTTGCCGAACACCGTGCCCATGCTGACCTTGAGCGTCCCCACCGGCCGACCTTCGGCGCTGGCCAGGTTGGCCACGGCATTCTGGATGGTGGTGAGGCTGCCGCTGACTTCTTCCAGAAACAGTTTGCCAGCTTCGGTCAGGGTCAGGCGCCGTGTACTACGCTGGAACAGCCGCACACCCAGGCGCGCCTCAAGCTTGGCGACACTCTTGCCCACCGCTGCCGGGGTGAGGCTCAGGTGCCGGGCAGCTTCAGCGAAGCTGCCGCCTTCGGCGCTGCGCACAAAGCATTCGATACTGCCAAAGCTCTCCATAACGCCCCACTCTAAACTTTTGGTTTACACAGACTATAGCAATCGCGGTCTACCGGTGTACCGGGGTGAGGTTGATACTCGGCGCCATCAACAAGGCATTCCGCCTTGAACAGCTAGGAGATCGACATGACCACACATAACCTCAGCGGCAAAGTCGCCTTGATTCAAGGCGGTTCCCGCGGCATCGGCGCCGCCATCGTCAAGCGCCTCGCCGCGCAAGGTGCAGCGGTTGCTTTTACCTACGTCAGCTCGGCCGCCAAGGCTGAGGAATTGCAGAACAGCGTGATCAGCGAAGGCGGCAAAGCCCTGGCCATTCGTGCCGACAGCGCCGATGCCGAGGCGATTCGCAACGCCGTCAACAAAACCGTCGAAGCCTTTGGTCGCCTGGACATCCTGGTGAACAACGCCGGTGTGCTGGCCATCGCGCCGCTGGAAGACTTCAAGCTGGAAGACTTCGACCAGACCCTGGCGATCAACGTGCGTAGCGTCTTCATCGCCACTCAGGAAGCGGCCAAGCACATGGGTGACGGAGGCCGCGTAATCAACATCGGCAGCACCAACGCCGAGCGCATGCCCTTTGGCGGTGGTGGCCCGTATGCGATGAGCAAGGCGGCGCTGGTGGGGTTGACCAAGGGCCTGGCGCGGGACCTGGGGCCACGGGGCATTACCATCAACAACGTGCAGCCTGGGCCGGTGGACACGGACATGAACCCGGCGGACAGTGATTTTGCCGAGAGTTTGATTGGGTTGATGGCGATCGGGCGGTATGGGCATGTTGAAGAAATTGCCAGCTTTGTGGCCTACCTGGCAGGGCCGGAGGCCGGCTACATCACCGGTGCCAGCCTGACCATTGATGGTGGCTTCAGCGCCTAATACTTCAGGAACACTGCAAAACCCAATGTGGGAGCTGGCTTGCCGGCGATGGCGCCCTCAAGATCGCTATCGCAGGCAAGCCAGCTCCCACATTTTTTACGACCAGCGCATGACCCTTGTAGGAGCCCGGCTTGCCGGCGATGCCGGTATTAAGGACGCTATCGCCGGCAAGCCGGGCTCCTACGGTTTTAGGGTATCAATGAAGCGGTGGCAAGCCGTAGGCCGCCAGGTCGAAGTCGGCGAGTTTGCGGATGATCTGGTCGGCGTGGTGGTACTTGCTGTCGGCCATGGCTTCATCGGGCACGGCGATGGCGGTCATGTGGGCCGCCTTGGCGGCGGTGACGCCGAACGGCGAGTCCTCGAACACCAGGCAATCCTCGGGCGCAACGCCCAGACGGCGGGCGGCGGTGAGGAAGATGTCCGGGGCGGGTTTGGCCGCGCCGACTTCCGGGTCGTCAGCGGTGACGATGGTGTCGAACAGGCCAAACCACTCGCGATGCAACGTGGTCTTGTGGCCGAACGAGTTGCGCGACGAACTGGTGCCCACGGCAATCGGAATGTTGTGCGCCTTCAAGTGCCGCACCAACGCTTCGGCGCCAGGCATGCCCAAGGCCTTGGGGAAACGTTCGCTCATCAGCGGTTCGCGGATGGTCAGGAACTCAGCCGGAGTGATCGGCAGGTCCAGGGCCTTGACCACATAGTCGGCCAGGTCCTGGGCGCCACGCCCGATGATGTGCTGCTTGATCCCCCAGTCATAGGTACGGCCGTAGCGTTCGGCGATGATCTGCGTGACTTCGGTGTAGATGCCTTCTGTGTCCAGCAACAAACCGTCCATATCGAAAATCACGGCCTTGATCGGGCCGGCGGTACGCGGTGCGTTCATCAAACAGATCCTTGGGGAAGGACTAAAAGGATTCAGCACAATAACGGCCCGGCTCTCTTGCAAGCAACCGTTGTGACCATCGATGTGCTGTTTCCCAAGACCTTACTCGGGGAAATCCGCGCCCTCAGTCACCTCAGCCCACGCGTCGAAGTCAGCACTCAATGCCTCGACCTTGGTGCGTGCAAACCCCAGCGCGGCCTTGCCCAGCAGCAAGCGCAACGGCGGTTGTTCGGCTTCCACCGCCTTGACGATGGCGATTGCGGCGCGCACCGGGTCGCCGGGCTGTTTTCCGCTGTAACTGCGTACGCGACTGGCCCGCGCCGCCGCCGTGTCGCGGTAGTCGTCGATGGTGTGAGCGGCCTCATTAGCCGAGCGCCCGGCCCAGTCGGTGCGGAATGGGCCCGGCTCTACCAGCAACACCTTGATCCCCAGCGGCGCGACTTCCCCTGCCAGGGCTTCAGACAACCCTTCCACCGCGAACTTGGTGGCATTGTAGAAACTCAGGGACGGGAACGCCGCAATCCCGCCCACCGAGGAGATATTCACCACGCTGCCCGAGCGCCGAGCCCGCATGCCGGGCAACACGGCACGGGTCATGGCGCTGAGGCCCCAGAAGTTGATGTCGAACATGCGGCGCACTTCAGCCAGGTCACTTTCCTCCAGCGCGCCGAAGTAACCAATACCGGCGTTGTTGACCAGCACATCGATGTGCCCGAAGTGCGCTTGCGCCGCTTGCACCGCAGCGTCGACCTGGGCCTGGTCGGTCACGTCCAGCGCCAATACCAAGGCGTTGTGTTCATGGCCGGCCACGATGTCCTGCACCTGTTGCGGGTTACGTGCGGTGACCACCGTCGGGTAACCGAGGCTGAGGGTGTGCAGGGCCAACTGGCGCCCGAAACCGGTTGAACAACCGGTGATAAACCAGACAGGTTTTGCGGTGGAATGGGTCATGAAGGGGCTTTCCTCGTGGGGTGTGAAAAAAGTATGCGCGTGGGTATTCTTGTGAAAAAGATGCATAATCCAAAAGCCCCTTTCGGAAAAACCACACAATGGACACGCCGGATTTCCAGCAATTGCGCCTGTTCCTGCAGGTCGCCCGCGCCAAGAGTTTCACCCAGGCGGCCGATGCCGTGAGTCTGTCGGTTTCCACCGTCAGCCAGCGGGTCGGCGCCCTGGAAAAACAGCTGGGCGTGCGCCTGCTCAATCGCACCACCCGCAGCGTCAGCCTCACCGAAGCCGGTGCGCAACTGGTTGAACGCATTACCCCGCTGCTCGAAGAACTGCACACCAGCTTGCACAGCGTCGCCGCCGCCACCGTCGAGGCCAGCGGCACCTTGCGCCTGAACGTGCCCTCCACCGCCAGCCGCATGGTGTTGCAGCCGTTGCTGCAAGGGTTCTTGCGCAAACACCCGGGGATCAACCTGGAAGTGGCCGTGGATAACGCTTTGGTGGACATCGTCGCCCAAGGGTTTGATGCGGGTATCCGCTACGACCACGTGCTGGCCGAGGACATGGTGGTGATCCCCGTGGCCCGGCAACTGCGCTTTGTGATCGTCGCCACCCCGGGCTATTTGCAAGGCCGCACAGTCCCCACCCACCCGCATGATTTGCTTGAACATGAATGCGTGAACTATCGCAGCGCCCAAACCGGCCTGCTGCACCGCTGGGATTTTGAAAAGGACGGCAAGCCGCTGCGCGTGACGGTGAAGGGCCGGCTGGCCACCAACGACATTGAGCTGATGATCCGTGGCGCACTGGATGGCTTCGGTTTTGCCTATGTAGCGCGTTCCAGTGTCGAGCCCTACCTGCAATCCGGTGAGCTGGTGGAAGTCCTGGGCGACTGGATCACCCACAGCGCGCTGTACCTGTATTACTTCAATCGCAGCAACACGCCGAAAAAACTGCGCGTGTTCATCGACTACCTGCAACAAGAACTCAACGCCTGATGCCCGGCCGACCTCAACAGCGAGCCCCGACATGCTCTATCGATTAGCCGCCGACGGCCTGGTGCTGTTCCATCTCTGCTTCATCCTGTTCGTGCTATTTGGCGGACTGCTGGCCCTCAAATGGCGGCCCGTGATGTGGCTGCACCTGCCGGCCGCCGCTTGGGGCGTGGCCGTGGAAGTGTTCCACCTGCCCTGCCCGCTCACTCGATGGGAAAACCTGTTTCGCCACCTGGCCGGCCAGGACGGTTATGGCGGCGGCTTTGTCGAGCACTACATCCTGGCGATGATCTACCCGGCCGGGCTGACCCCGAACATTCAGTTGGTGCTCGGGGCCGTGGTGTTGCTGATCAACGTCGCGGTGTATGTGCGCCTGATCAGACGGCCTTAGGCAAGCAGCCCAGGCCGCTCAAGGTGGCCTCGACTGCCTGCTCCAACGGGGTGTGCGGTTCTTTGCCAAGCACCTCGACGAGGCATGTGTTGTCCATGCGCAGCGGGGTGCGCCACAGGTAACGCATCTCCTGCAGTTCGCGGAAGGTCACCACAAAGGGCGCCGCCAGCTTCAACAGCCACCAAGGGAAACTGCCTACGCGGGGCTGCTGGCCTGTCCTGCGCAACACCACGCGCTGGATGGTCCGCGTCATCTGCGTGCCGTCGGTGTCGGTATGCCCGGCCATATGAAAACGCGCAAAGGCAGCGAGGCTGGCACGGCGGGCCAGCAACTCGACTATCGTGCGTGCCACGTCCGGCAGGTACGCCCATTGATGGAGCAGGCCCGGGGCGCCCGGATAGCTGATGGTGTGCACCGGCTTGCCAGGCTTGACCAGGCCCTGGGAAAACCAGCTGTTCGCGGCGCGTTCACCAAAAAAGTCCCCGGCGCGCAGGATCAAGACGCGAGCGCCATGACCAGAAGCCTCTTGCAGGCGTTGCTCCAATTGCACACGGATCGCGCCCTTGCGCGTTTGCGGGTGCTGGGGCGAGTCTTCGTGCAACACGGGAAAGGCATCCGGTCCGTAGTTGTAGACCGTGCCGGGCAACACGATGGTTGCGCCTTCTGCGATGGCGGCGGCGATGGTGTTGTCGATCATCGGCAGCACGAGTTCTGCCCAGTTTCGATAACCCGGTGGGTTCACGGCGTGAACGATAACCTCGCAACCACGGGCGGCGGCCAGTACCTCGTCCCGGTTCAGCGCATCGCCTTTGAACCAGGTGAACGCCGTATTCTGGGCACGTGCCTTGTCCACATCGCGGGTCAACGCACACACTTCCCAACCGGCCGCTTTCAGCTGTCGCGCCACTTCACCGCCAATCCCTCCTGTTGCGCCCAATACCAGCACTTTGCTCATCACCGCCTCCCACCTTTGTCTGTTGTTGGCGCCAGTGTGTGCGTGCCCCTGCTGCATATAAATTGCCGAAGATCGCCCAGTCGCTATACATTTATGCATGGCATTGAATATCGGATGGGAGCTTTACCGGTCGTTCCTCGGCGTGCTTCAGGAAGGATCGTTGTCGGGGGCCGCACGGCTGCTCGGCATCACACAGCCCACGGTCGGCCGGCATATTGCCGCGCTGGAATCGGCATTGGGCGTGGTGCTGTTCACCCGCTCGCCCACCGGCCTGTTGCCGACGGCGATGGCACATACCCTGCGCGGCCACGCAGAAACCATGGCCCGCACCGCCGCCGCCCTGGAACGGGTGGCCTCGGCCCAAGGCGACGACGTACGCGGCGTGGTGCGGGTGTCCGCCAGCGAAGTGGTCGGCGTTGAGGTATTGCCGCCGATCCTCAGCCAATTGCGCCAACAACACCCTCACCTCAAGGTCGAGTTGACCCTGACCAATCGCCTGAGCGACCTGTTGCAACTGGAAGCCGATATCGCCGTGCGCATGGTCCGACCGAGCCAGGAACAATTGCTGGCAAGGCGCGTAGGCCTGATCGAAGTGGGCCTGCATGCCCGCGATGATTACCTGGAACAACACGGCACGCCCCAGCAGATGCAGGACCTGGCCCATCACTCGGTGATCGGCTTCGACCAGGAGAACGCCTTTATCCGCAGCCTGGCGATCAAAGGCTTCGAACGCAGTGCCTTTGCCCTGAGCAGTGACAGCGACCTGGCGCAACTGGCGCTGATCCGCGCCGGTGCCGGTATCGGCGGCTGCCAGGTGCTGTTGGCCAAGCGCGACCCGCGCCTGCGCCGGGTGCTGGCGCCGGGGTTCTCGATCCAGCTGGACACCTGGGTGACCATGCACGAAGACCTGCGCAACAGCCCGCGCTGCCGGGTGATGTTCGATGCGCTGGTGGAGGGTTTGCAGCGTTACGTACAGGATTGAGACAGCTTCACTGGTAAAGAATCAGTCTCCCTCAATCCGTTCGTAGACGCCCCCATGTCCGAAGCCTTCGAAGTCCCCAGCCCCCACGAAAAACACATCGAACACACCACCGAACATGCCCACGGCCGAGGGGACAATTTCGCCAGCCGCATTGCGGTGATGACTGCGCTGATGGCCACCCTCGGCGCCATGCTCAGCTATCAGGCCGGCTCCACCGAAAGCGAAGCGGCGATGGACAAGAACAACGCCGCCATCATCAAGACCGAAGCCGCCAACCAGTGGAATTACTACCAGGCCAAATCCAGCCGGCAGAACCTGGCGGAACTCGCCACCCACATCCCGGGCGTGGATGCCGCGCATTACAAGGATGAGATCGAGCGCTACAAGGGCCAGAAGGAAGACGTGCGCAAACAGGCTGAGAAGCTGGAAGCCACGTCGAAGGAATGGGACCAGAAGTCCGAAGAGGCCCTGCACCAGCATCACCGCTGGGCCCAGGCGATGACCGCGATCCAGATCGCGATTTCCCTGGCCGCGATTACCCTACTCACCAGACGAGAGTGGCTAAAACGAATGTCCTACACCGCCGCGGGCGTGGCCGTCGTCCTGGGCAGCCTGGCCTGGTTGCACATCTAACCCAACCCACGTTCTGCTGCACGTTTGCCCACGTAACTGTAGGAGCCGGCTTGCCGGCGATAGCGACGGTACAGCAAACAGGGATGTTGCCTGACCCACCGTAATCGCCGGCAAGCCGGCTCCTACAGGTGCGTTTTCGCGCTCAGGAGTTGGGCTCTTTCTTACATCGCTATGTAGGAGCCGGCTTGCCGGCGATAGCGACGGTACCGCAAACAGGGAGTTTGCCTGACCCACCGCAATCGCCGGCAAGCCGGCTCCTACAGGTGCGTTTTCGCGTTCAGGAGTTGGGCTCTTTCTTACATCGCTATATAGTAAAAGGAATAACGAAAAACCCAGCCCAACGCGAGGAACCATCGGTGACTGCACAACCCAAAGAAGCCGTGGGCGCCGCCTACAGTATCGACTCCATGCGCTTCGCCCAGGCCATGACCTGGAAAGCCATCGACCACCTCGCCCAACGCATCCGCCCGGGTATGCTCGAATCCGAAGCCCGCGAGCTGGGCAAGCAGGTGCTCGCCGAGCTCGACATGCAACGCATCTGGCACCCGTTGCTGGTGCGTTTCGGCGCCAACACCCTCAAGGCCTTCAACCAGCGCTCCGAAGGTGACCCGGTGCTGGGCGACAACGATATCTTCTTCATCGACATGGGCGCCGTGTGGCAAGGCCACGAAGGCGATGCTGGCGCCACCTTCACCACCGGCACCGACCCGGAAATGATCGCCTGCGCCAGCGCCGCCAAGACCCTGTTCGACCGCGTGCAATCGCGCTGGAAAAACCAGCAAGTGGTTGGCCTGGAACTCTACCGCTACGCCGAAGAGCAAGCGCAGGCCATGGGTTGGCAACTGAACCTGGACATCAAGGGCCACCGCGTCAGCGACTTCCCTCATGCGATCCACCGTGGCGGCGACCTCGGTGATTTCGAGCACTACCCCAATGCCGGCCTGTGGATCCTGGAAATCCAGATCGCCCACCCGAGCAAGCCTTACGGCGCTTTTTACGAAGACCTCCTCGCTTAAGGAATAGAAATGGAACGCTCCACCGCCTACCCCGAACTGCTGTTTTCCTACGGCACCTTGCAGGACAAGGCCGTACAACTCGCCAACTTCGGGCGCGAACTGGTCGGGCAGCAGGACGCGATGCTGGGCTACGCACAAAGCTGGGTAGAAATCACCGACCCCGCCGTGTTGGCCACCAGTGGCAAGACCCATCACCCCATCGTGGCCCCCACCCGCGAGCAAGGCGCCAGCGTCGAAGGTACGGTGTTTCAGATCACCGCCGAGGAGTTGGCGGCGGCGGATGCCTATGAAGTATCGGACTACAAGCGCGTGGCCGTGCCGTTGGCATCGGGGCTCACGGCCTGGGTGTACGTGAAGGCGTGAAGATGAAACTTTCGGGGCAATGATTTCAATCTGCCATTGTGGCGATTAAAGTGGCGCGCTTTCGAGAATTGGATCTCGATTTTTTGCCCATGGAGTTACCCGTGAAGTACATCAGTAAAGTCGCTGCAGCCGCCGTTCTTGGTTTTGCCCTCGCTGGCTGCACCGGCACCGCCATCAAGTCCCCGCAGTACGACAGCAACCAATACACCGTTCTGGGCCACAGTGAAGCAAGCGCCACCGGCATCATGCTGTTCGGCATCATCCCGATCGGCCAGAACAGCCGTTTCGTGCGCGCTCAAGACGCCGCCATCAAGGCCAAGGGCGGCGATGCGCTGATCAACACCCAAGTGCAGGAAAACTGGTTCTGGGCCTGGGTACTCAGCGGTTACACCACCAAGATTTCCGGTGATGTGATCAAACTGAAAACCGCGCAATAAATAGGCCGCCGCCAGGGTTTTAACCCCGGCAAGCGACGTATCATGGGCCAAGACTTTCGAGGATGGCCCATGAACCTCAGCATCGTTTACGCCCTCGCAGCCGCCGCTCTGTTCGGCGCCAGCACCCCACTGGCCAAAAGCCTTGGCCTGGGTCTCTCCCCCATACTGTTGGCTGGCCTGCTCTACCTGGGCAGCGGCATCGGGCTCACCGGCGTACGCCTCCTGCGGGATCGCGGCTGGAAACCCACCGGACTGACGCCCTCCGAATGGCCCTGGCTACTCGGCGCCATCGCCTTCGGCGGCATCCTCGGGCCCGTCGCGCTGATGTTCGGTCTCACCCGCACCGCAGGCGCCACCGCCTCCCTGATGCTCAACCTCGAATCGGTACTCACCGCCGTCATCGCCTGGCTGGTCTTCAAGGAAAACGCCGACCGCCGCATCGTGCTCGGCATGCTCGCCATCGTATTGGGCGGCGTGGTGCTGTCCTGGTCCGACGGCGGCGGCAACAGCCATGGCTGGACCGGCCCGTTTGCCGTAGCCCTGGCCTGCCTGTGCTGGGGCATCGATAACAACCTGACGCGCAAGGTCTCGGCGTCAGACGCCCTGTTTATTGCCGGCGCCAAAGGCCTGATCGCAGGGCTGGTGAACACCAGCCTGGCGCTCTACCTCGGCGCGCAAATACCGGTGACGGCGCAACTGCTGCCGCTCCTGCTGGTGGGCTTTCTGGGGTACGGCATCAGCCTGGTCATGTTCGTATTGGCACTGCGCGGGCTGGGCAGCGCGCGCACCGGCGCCTACTTCTCCACCGCCCCTTTTCTCGGCGCTGCGGTGGCCTTGCTAGTGTTGGGTGAGTCGGTTTCCGTGGCGTTCTGGATTGCGTCGGCACTGATGGCCGTGGGGGTGTGGCTGCACCTGACCGAGCGACATGCCCATGAACACCAACACGACGCCACGGAACATGGCCATCGGCATGTGCACGACGAACATCATCAGCACGAACACGCGTTCGAGTGGGACCCGGCGCAGCCCCACAGCCATGTGCACGTGCACAGCCCGTTGCGGCACAGTCATGCGCATTTTCCGGATGTGCATCATCGGCACCGGCATTGAGGCGCTTTTTCTCGATTCAACTTCGGCTTATTCACAAGACCTATAACAATGAAAATACTGTTCGCCGCTTCGCTGGGGCTTATGTCACTGGCCCAACTGTCACTGTCCTTTGCAGACACCATGAATGGCAAGACGATCTACCTGCAACGCTGCGCCATGTGCCACGGCGCCGATATCAAGGGCACAGGGCCGCTGGCCAACAAGAGCAACCCGCCGACGCCAAACCTGACGACGCCTGCGTTCAAACAGCGGCTGAATGACTATCCGGGGGTTATTGTTTCGTCGGTGATACTTCGTCCCAATGGGGACTTGATTCCGAGGACGTTGCGGGAGAATGGGGTGAAGGTGGCGCCGTTCGCGTGGACGGTCAGGGATTTTCGGGATTTGAATGAATATATGGTGAGGGTGATTTCCAGGAGTCGGTGACTGCTGGATAGCGGGTATGGCGTTGATGTGGGGGAGTTTTTCCGGATGCCAGAAACCACAAACCCCCGATCTTCTCTAGGAAAATCGGGGGTTTGTGTTTACTTAATGTGGCGGTGAAGGAGAGATTCGA
>NZ_JACAOY010000008.1:0-52991 GCF_013385985.1 Pseudomonas sp. B6002
CAACTTACCGTCAAAACCTACACAACTCATTGTTTATCAAGGAGTTTTCCGTTTCGACTGCGCCGGAAGTGGGGCGAATTATAGACTTCTGAAATCGCCCGTCAACCCTTAATTCAACTTTTCTATCAACCCACACCAAATGTCCGAAAAGCGCCTATATAAAGAGGACACTCAGTATTGCTGAGCAATATATTGCTCAACGCCAAGCAGTTAAGCATCATAGCGGCTTCTGCTCCTCTACCAAGACTTCGGACGAACATCCCCAATGACCACCTCCCCCCGCAGCCTGGCTTCTGCGCTGTTTCCAGTCGGCCTGCTCCTGATCGCCATGGCTTCCATCCAGTCAGGCGCCTCGCTGGCCAAGAGCATGTTCCCTATCGTCGGCGCACAAGGCACCACCACCCTGCGCCTGATATTCGCCAGCGTAATCATGCTGCTTCTATTACGCCCATGGCGCGCCAAGCTGACGGCCAAGTCCCTGCGCACCGTCATCGTCTATGGGATGGCGCTCGGCGGAATGAACTTCCTCTTCTATATGTCCTTGCGCACGGTCCCGCTGGGCATCGCCGTAGCCCTGGAGTTCACCGGCCCGCTCGCAGTGGCCATCTATGCTTCCCGCCGAGCAGTCGACTTCCTGTGGATTGCCCTCGCAGTCGCAGGCTTGCTTCTATTGATCCCCACAGGCGAAGCCAGCAGCGGTATCGACCTGACAGGTGCTGCCTACGCCCTCGGCGCCGGTGTCTGCTGGGCGCTCTACATCCTGTTTGGCCAAAAGGCTGGCAATGATAATGGCGTCCAGACAGCCGCCCTCGGCGTCATGATCGCCGCACTGTTTGTCGCGCCGATTGGGATCGTGCACGCAGGCACGGCGCTGCTGACACCCGCCTTGATCCCCATCGCCATCGGCGTGGCCATTCTGTCCACCGCCCTCCCCTACACATTGGAAATGGTTGCCCTCACCCGTCTTCCCGCCCGTACCTTCGGCACCCTGATGAGCATCGAACCCGCATTCGGAGCGCTCTCTGGTCTGTTTTTCCTGCAAGAGCACCTGTCTTTCGCACAATGGATGGCCATCACCTGCATCATTCTGGCGTCCGTAGGTGCCACCCTGACCATGCGCAACGAATCCAAACCACTGGTGCCAGCAGATTAATCATCTTTAAAAGTAGCTCTAGTATTTGCCGTTCATTTAGGCCATGTTTATGTCGTAAACGAATGTCATTCATGGAGAATTTCGACAAGGACTGCACGAACGCTACACTCGAGAGCGAGTAGAGCCTGCTTCGAGCCTTTTTGGCGAAGCGGCTATTAAGGATAGGAATGAAGCGAATTTTGATACTGTTAATGGTCGTGGCCATGGCTGGCTGTGCCGCGACCACCAAGACAGAAGTGAAACGGGGCAAAAAAGGGCTGCATATCAACTGTTCCGGCCTGTCCTCATCCTGGGATCAGTGCTACACCAGTGCAACCAATTCATGCGGCGCCAAGGGTTATCGTGTTATCGCTAAGTCCGGTGACAACTCGGAAGAGCCAGGGGACTACCCTTTCGGCCTCAACCCGGCCGGCTACACAAGCCGCAGCATGATCGTCATCTGCAAATAACCGCCTGAGCAGTCCTCTTCTGACTGCTCACATTAATTTCTTCAGACACCCCCGGCATTCGCAACGCTACGTCTAGACTCCTGCTCGATAATCGAGCCTATGGAGTCCCCATGACACACAACAAGAAAATCGTATTGGTAGTGGGTGCCGGTGACGCCACCGGCGGCGCCATTGCCAAACGCTTCGCGCGCGAAGGTTATGTGGCCTGCGTCACCCGTCGCAGCGCTGACAAATTGCAGCCTCTGGTCGACAGCATCCAGTCAGCGGGTGGCGAAGCCCACGGCTTTGCCTGTGATGCGCGCAAGGAAGACGATGTCATCGCGCTCATCGAACAGATCGAGACTCAGCTGGGCCCCATCGAAGCCTTCGTCTTCAACATCGGCGCCAACGTACCGTGCAGCATCCTCGAAGAAACCGCCCGCAAGTATTTCAAGATTTGGGAAATGGCCTGCTTCTCAGGCTTCCTGAATGCGCGGGAAGTGGCCAAGCGCATGGTCACCCGTAACCGCGGCACCATCCTGTTCACCGGCGCCACCGCAGGTTTGCGTGGCGGCGCGGGCTTTGCCGCGTTTGCCGGCGCCAAACATGGTATCCGCGCCTTGGCGCAAAGCATGGCGCGGGAGCTTGGGCCCATGAACATCCACGTGGCCCACGTGGTGGTCGACGGCGCCATAGACACCGACTTCATTCGCGACAATTTCCCGCAGAAATACGCCCTTAAAGATCAGGACGGCATCCTCAACCCCGACCACATCGCCGACAACTATTGGTACCTGCACAGTCAGCCACGCGACGCCTGGACCTTTGAATTGGACCTGCGCCCCTGGAACGAGCCCTGGTAAACACCCCATAACAATAAGCAGCGAGCACCGACCATGAGTAAAACCCTGGAATTCTTCTTCGACCTCGGCAGCCCCGCCACCTACCTGGCCTACACCCAATTGCCTGCGCTGTGTGCTGAAACCGGCGCGCAACTGGTCTACCAACCCATGTTATTGGGCGGCGTGTTCAAAGCCACCGGCAATGCCTCCCCCATCACCGTTCCCGCCAAGGGCCGCTACATGTTCGATGACCTGGCGCGCTACGCCCAACGCTACAACGTGCCTCTCAAGTTCAACCCGCACTTCCCCATCAACACCTTGGGGCTGATGCGGGCCGTCACCGGCATTCAGATGCACCAACCACAACGCTTCCTCAGTTTTATTGATTGCCTGTTTAAAGCCCTGTGGGTAGAAGGCCGCCATTTAGGCGACCCCGCTGTGGTAGCGCAGGTCCTGACCGAACACGGCTTTGACCCGGAGGAAGTCCTGGCCCTGGCCAACGATGACGCCGTAAAGACCGCACTCAAGGACAAGACCGAACAGGCGGTGCAGCGCGGCGTGTTCGGCGCACCCAGCCTGTTTGTAGGCAACCGGCTGTTCTTCGGTCAGGACCGTCTGGATTTTGTGCGCGAAGCCCTGCGCTAGATCTCGATCGCCAAGCGTCCTTGAGCACCGCTTGCGAGCAAATCGTAAGCGGCATTGGCAGTCAGCAGATCGAAATGATGAGAATCCATGATCGGCTTCAGCTTGCCGGCGTCGATCAAGCGGGCCGCCTCGGCGAGTATCTGCCCATGGTGCTCGCGGCCCTTGCCCGTCAACAACGGCAACAACGTAAAGACGCCCGAATAGGTCGCCCCACGGAACGACAACGGTGCCAGGCTGTGCTGCCCCCAACCAAGGCAGCTCACCACATGGCCGTGATAGGTCTTGGCCGCTCGAAACGAGGCATCCAGCGTCACGCCCCCAACGGTGTCATACACAATGTCGAACCCCTCACCCTCAGTGTGCATCGCCACATACGCCTCGACCGTGTGTTGCTGATAGTCGATAAAGGTGGCGCCCAGGCCTTCAATGGTTGCTCGGTGTTTCGCAGACCCCGTCGCATAAACGTCTGCGCCATAAGCCAGGGCCAATTGCACCGCGATATGCCCCACACCCCCAGCGCCACCTTGAATCAAGACTTTGTGCCCCGGGCCTACATGAGCACGGTCAACCAAGCCTTCCCAGGCCGTGATCAGCACCAGCGGCAATACGGCGGTTTCACGCATGCTCAAGGACGCCGGTTTTCGCGCCAACAAACGCGCATCGACCACCGCATATTCAGCCAACGCGCCTTGCGCACCGCCAATCCCTGCCCCTAACGCGTAAACCTCATCGCCCACCTGCCATTCACCTGCCAACACACCCACCGCTTCGACAGTCCCCGCCAGGTCCATGCCGAGGATCGCAGGCAACGGTTGTTGAGCATGTGCCGCCTGGCCTGCGCGAACTTTCGCATCCAAAGGGTTGAGGCCGACGGCGTGTATACGCACCAGCACCTGCCCAGCGCCCGCCACCGGCTTGGCGATGGCCATCAGGCGAAAAGGTGCGTCGACGGAATCCACCACCAGCGCCTGCATTTCAGTCGTATCGGTCATTTCGGTAATCTCGGTTCATTGAAAGTGAGGCCAATGATCCACCTGCAGACTCATGCCGATAAGACGCCAAAACGCTATAGTGCCCATGCGTATAGGGCATGAATGAGGCACTTCCATGGACAAGCTCCACGCAATGGCGATTTTTGTGCGAGTGATCGAGCGGGGCAGCTTTTCCGCCGTCGCCCGGGAACTGCAGACCACCCAGCCCACCATCAGCAAAGTGTTGCGCGCCCTGGAACAAGAACTGGGCGGCAAACTGATCTCCCGCAGCACGCGCCACCTGTCCCTGACCGACGAAGGTCAGCGGTACTACACCCATTGTCGAGAAATCCTCGCCGCCGTGGATGCTGCGGAACACAGCTTCCAGACCGGCAAGGAAAGCATCGCCGGCCCCCTGCGCATCGGCTCATCAGTAAGTTTTGGCCACCTGCATATCGCCTCACGGCTGAGTGGATTCCTGCAGCAATACCCCGACGTGCAGGTGGACCTGCAACTCAGCGATCAACTGCAAGACCTGGTCAGCGAAGGCCTGGACGTCACCTTGCGCATTGGCGAGTTGCGCGACAGCGGCCTGATCGCCCGGCAAATCGGCACCACCCATCGCGTCACCCTGGCCAGCCCGGCCTACCTGGCCCGACACCCCGCCCCGCAAACTCCAAAGGACCTCGCCCAGCACAACTGCCTGCTCTTCAACCTGCTGAGCAGCCAGAACCAGTGGACCTACGAAAAAGACGGTACGCGACACTCTGTGCGCATCACCGGCAACGCCCAGAGCAACAACTCTGAAGCGGTGCGGGAAATGGTGTTGACGGGGCTCGGCATTGCGCTGTCGCCCCTGTGGCTGTTCTACGACGACTTGATAGCCGGCCGCGTGGTGGCACTGTTGCAGGATTACACCCCGCAGTCACTGCCGATCCATGCGGTGTCGGCACCCAATCGCCGCCAGTCGGCCCGGGTCAAGGCGTTCGTCGATTACCTCGCCGACGCCCTGGCCCAGGCCGCCGAGCTGCAACCGATCAGATAGCCGCCGTACGCAACTGCAACCACTCAAGCCCCGCGCCACTGAGCAATGGGCTCAGGCGCTCACGCACCTCTGCGTGATAGGCGTTGAACCACTCACGCTCCTCTGCCGTCAGCAACGAAGGCTCCAGGCAACGGGTATCAATCGGGCACAAGGTCAGAGTTTCAAACTTGAGGAACTCGCCAAACTCAGTCTTGCCCGCTTCACGGTTCAGCACCAGGTTTTCGATTCGCACCCCCCAACGACCCGGGCGATAAGTCCCCGGCTCAATCGAAGTGATCATCCCCGCTTGCATCGCGGTTTGTGGCGCGGTCGCCGCCTGATAGGCAATCACTTGCGGGCCTTCATGCACATTGAGGAAATAACCTACCCCGTGCCCGGTGCCGTGGCCGTAGTCCACGCCTTCGGCCCAGATCGGCGCGCGCGCAATCGAATCGAGCAAAGGCGACAGAATGCCTTTGGGGAAATGCGCACGGGACAAGGCAATCACACCTTTCAGCACGCGTGTGCAGTCACGCTTCTGCTCCTCACTCGGCGTACCGATAGGCACCATCCGCGTGATGTCAGTGGTACCCCCCAAGTACTGGCCACCCGAATCGATCAGCAACAAGCCGTCACCTTCGATCACCGCGTGCTCTTCTTCGGTCGCGTGGTAGTGCGGCATCGCGCCATTGGCGTTATACGCCGCGATAGTGTTGAAACTCAGCGACACGTAACCCGGGCGACGGGTACGTGCGGCGGTCAGGTGCTCATCAATGGTCAGTTCAGTGATGCGTCCACGGCCCAGCGCGCCGTCCAGCCAGGCGAAGAACTCGCACAGGGCTGCGCCGTCTTGCTCCATGGCCTGGCGAATGTGTTCCGCGTCCGCCAGGCTCTTGCGGGATTTAGCCAATGTAGTCGGGTTCAACCCTTCGATCAGCTTGACGCCGGTGTCGAGATTCTCCAGCAAGCCCGCAGTGACGCGAGCCGGGTCAACTTGCAGGCTTACACCCGACGGCACAGCGCGCAACGCTTCAGCCACTTCGCTGTAATCGCGCAGGGTGACGCCATCTTGCTCCAGCACGGCGCGCAACTCGGCATCGACCTTGCTCAGCGCCACAAACAAAGTGGCCTGCTGTTGGTTGATCAACGCAAAGGACACGAACACCGGATTGAACGACACATCACCGCCGCGCAGGTTGAACAGCCAGGCGATGTCATCCAGGGTGGCGATGAGGTGCCAATCGGCACCCTTTTCTTTCAGACTCGCCCGCAAGGCAGCGAGTTTTTCTCCGCGGCTGACGGTGGCCTGCGGCGGCAAGTGCTGATAGATCGGTTGGTTCGGCAACGCCGGGCGGTCCTTCCACACCTCATCGAGCAGGTCGATATCGGTACGCAAGCGTGCGCCACGCTCCGCCAGCTTTGTGCCCAAGGTGCGCGCCGACGCCACCGCCATCACCGCGCCATCCACTGCCACTACACCGCCTTCCGGGGTCTGCTCGGCCAGCCATTCCAGCGGGCCGGGTTGGCCCGGCTGCAACTTCACCAGCTCGATGCCACTGCCCTTGAGTTCCTTGGTCGCCTGCTCCCAATACCGGCTATCGGCCCAGACACCGGCGAAATCGGCGGTGACAATCAATGTCCCCACCGACCCGTGGAACCCCGACAACCATTGGCGCCCCTGCCAGTAACCCGGCAAGTATTCCGACAAGTGCGGGTCCGCCGACGGCACCAGGAGGGCGTGGACGCCCTCGCGGCTCATCAGTTCGCGGGTATGCGCCAGGCGCTGGGGAACCGTTCCATGGGTCAAAGGCTGCGTGCTCATTCTGTCTCCTGCTAACCACGAATAATTGTTATGTGTTGCGATTGAAAACTCAGACCGCCCAGAACGCCGGTGCACTGGCGAGGGCCACCTTGATCAGTTGTACCGCCTGGTCGATGTCCTGCTCGGTGGTAAACCGGCCCAGGCTTAGGCGAATGGTGCGCCCGGCGCTGCGGGCATCATGGCCCAGGGCCAGAAGCACGTGGGACGGGGCGTTGCTCGCCGAGTTGCAGGCCGACGTGGCCGAAAAGGCAATCCCTGCGCTCAACGCAGCGGAGTTGAACTCACCCTCGTCGAACGTAAGGCTCAGGGTGTGGGGAATGCGTTGGGTGGGGCTGCCATTCAGGCGCACACCGGCGACAGACGCCAACTGATCCAGCAAACGCTGACGCAGAGCGACAATTGCCGCCTTCTCTTCAACGAACGACTGCGCCGCCAAGGCAAACGCGGTGCCCATGCCGGCAATCTGATGAGTCGCCAGAGTGCCGGAGCGCAAGCCACCCTCGTGGCCACCGCCGTGAATCTGCGCCAGCACCTTCTGCTGCGCCCGTGGCCCGACGTACAGCGCGCCAATACCCTTGGGGCCGTACACCTTGTGTGCAGAAAACGACATCAGGTCCACGGGCCACTGGGCCAGGTCGATCGCCACCTTGCCCGCCCCTTGCGCCGCGTCCACATGCAACAGCGCGCCATGGTCACGCACGCGCGCGCCAATCGCAGGGATATCGTTCAGGGTGCCCAGCTCGTTGTTGACCAGCATCAGCGACACCAGGAAGGTGTCTTCACGCAGCGCTTCGCTCACGGCGTCGGCACTGATCAGGCCCTGGGTATCCGGCACCAGGTAGGTCACGGCCACGCCGGCCTCCTGCAATTGCCGCGCAGTGTCCAGGGTTGCCTTGTGCTCGATCTGGCTGGTGATGATATGCCCACCCGCTATACCGCGCGCCTGGGCGACGCCCTTGATGGCAAGGTTATTCGATTCGGTGGCACCGGAGGTCCAGACGATCTGCTCAGCCTGGGCCCCCACCAACTCGGCCACCTGGCGACGCGCCTGCTCGACCGTTTGCCGGGCCGCCTGGCCAAACGCATGGGAGCTGGACGCCGGGTTGCCGAAATTGGCATTGAAACCCAGGCACTCGACCATCACCTGGATGACCCGCTCATCCACCGGGGTGGTGGCGGCGTAGTCGAAATACAACGGACGTTTATTCATAACCTAAAGACTCGCAGAGCGTGTTCCCGAGAACAGCGTCCCAGGGGCATCGACCAAGACAGGGGCCATCAGGTTTACCTGACCGAATACCATTAAAGAAAGACCACTTTATTGCAAATGTGCGTAGGAACGCTCCTGAAATTCAGCTTAACAGCCTGAACGGCGGGGCCGTTAGAACGATTGGGCCTAAATAAAAAAACCGAAAAGTCGCTCCCACGAACTTTTCGGTTTCTCGTCGCGTTCCCTTGGCTTAAACGTTCGTAAAAATCCCCGTCACCGGATCCACATTCCCTCCGTACGGCACGGTCGTCCCAGCAGCCCTGGCGATAGTGGCCCAAATGCGCTGCATATCGACCATGGTATTGCCGATCACCGGGTTGCCTTCCTGATGCCGATCACCCTGTGCCGTAATATTGAAATAACGCCCTGCGCCGTCCCCACTCTTGAGCAAACCACTGGCGCCGCCCATCAAGACCAGCGGCATGTCCTTGGTATGTTCAGGCGCACCATCAGCCATCTCACTGGTGAACACCACCAGCGTGTGCTTGAGCAAACTGTCACCGGGTACATCGGGGTCCGCATGACGCGCCAACTCATCCATAAACAGCTTGGCCCGCTGGGTGTACCACTGCCGGGATTTTTTCCATACCTCCAGCCCTGCATAACGGTGCGCGCAATCATGGGGGTTGGTCACGTCGCTGACGTCCAGGATATTGAGCGACTCCGCCGAGCGCCCCACTTGAATCGTGGCCACACGGGTGATGCCACACGCCAATGCAGTCGCAACCACTTGATGATGACTGCTTTGTACCTGGTTACGAAACTGCGCAGACTTGAAAGGCACCTCATCCAACGCCAGCGGTGAACACTCACCAATCGGCGGCAGCGTTTCCTCCATGTCTTTCATGGTTTGCTCCACAGAATCAAGCTGCGTGTCGAGCTTCTGTTTCTGCGCACCGGCGAGTTTGCTTCGAAGCTCGTTGATGTCAGCCAGCACCGGGTCGAACACATGCTTGTTGCGCGTCAGTTGCTCGCGCAGGTCACGACTGACGGAGCCAAAGATCTTTTCGTACATCAATACCGGATCCTGCTCAGGCCTGCGCATCGCGCCACCACTTTCCGGCCCTTCCCACGAGACCTGCCAGGCGGTGCCATCAATCCCCGAGTGCGGCCCGGAAAAAAGACTGCGCTGGGACGGGTCCGTACCCGGCATGTGCCGTCCCAGCAACACATCAATGGAGGCCATTTTCTTCTCACGGTCGCGCAAGGCCCACGTCCAGCCGTTGTGGCCTTCATTGCCCGGCCCCAGAATTGTGCCACGCAGATAAAGGGACTGGTTTTTATAAGCCGCCAGTTCCTGGCTGACTTCATTGAGCTGGAAGTCAGAAGTATCCAAGGCACTGGCGCTGGGATGCCAGAGGCCCCGCCCATCACTGGAGTAAGCAGAGCCGGAGTCCACTGCCAGCCCATCCGGCACCACAAAAAACACGACCTTAAGTTTGGCTTGCTGGGTTTGCCCCGCCAAGACCATGCGTGCCAAGCCACACTGCGTGAGCGGTGCAAACACGCCCATGGCGGCCAGCCCGGCCAGGAAACGACGACGGCTCTTCAAGATATCCATGATCAATCCCTCTGCGTCTTGAATTGGAACGCGTTGGAAGTGCCCAGCGTTCGCAGCATCGCGGGCAACGAGCCGGTGCCCTTCAACCCGTCGGTAATCGCCTTGACCGTTGCGGACGTGGACTCGTCGGATTTGTTACCCGAGGCAAAACGGAAGTAGCTGTCTGCCATGCAAAACATCGATGCCGAGTTGTGTGCGATCAACTTGGAGATGTCCCGCACATCCTCGATAGGCACCGTCCCGTCGACGCCAATGAACGGGCCAGACGACTTGATCGGCAACTGCACAGGAAACTGCGCGTAGTTGTAGGCTTGCTCCTGCAGGCGATAGCGCCCAGTGGCGTCGTAATGCTCCATCGACGAACCGGTGTCGTTCATATACTGATGGCACTGCCAGCAACGCCCCCCCGAAGCCTGCTCACCGTTCACCAAATCCCAGCGCTCACGGGTCGTGATGGCGCGCGGCGGATAAGTGGGTTCCGTCGGCTCGGCTTCGACGGGCGCCCCAAACTCTCGGCAGAACAGGTTTTCGCGAATCGCAATGCCACGTTTGACCAGCGAGGTGACCTTGTAGTCGGAAGTCGCCGCCTGGAACAGTCCCAAGTGCAGCAAGCCACCGCGCTTCTCATCCACGGCCACCTTCTGCATCGCATCGCCCGTGACCCCACTGATACCGTAGTGCTCGGCCAGCGCCCGGTTAAGGAAAGTCACACCAGGGTTGAACAACTCATCCAGCGTGCCCCTGCCGTCAAGCATGACATGGCGGGTCAACAATGCTTGCTCCTGAGTCATCAGTTGGATCATCGGCGCATCCAACCCCGGTTTTTCCTGCACACCGCGCTGCGTCTTGATGTAGTAACTGATGAACCGATTGAAATGTTCCAGGCCACGTTCGGTGTGCATCATCCGGTCGATCTCGGCCGCTATTTGCTCCTGGGTCTGCAATTCATTGCGCTCAGCCTTGGCCAACAGTTGCGCATCCGGAGTAGTGCCCTGGTAGGTGTAGGACAACGCCGTCGCCACCTCGTAAGGGGTCAGTTTGTAGACGCCGCCTTGCCCTGCCACTGCCTGCCCCAGCTCAGAGCGGTACAGAAAGTGGGGGGACAGCAACAATGCCGTGACCAGCGCCGGCTCCCCGTGCTCATCGAGTACAGCCTGATAACGCGCCAGCTCTGCCTCGGTCAGATGGCGACGAAACAGCCTGTAGCCCAGCGCCCCCACCGACTGGCTATTGGTGGCGGATTCAAGCCGTTTGACCTGCTCGGGCGACACCCGCTCGGCGATGGAGACGGCCATGTCATACAGTTGCCTGATGTCTTCAGCCTGCAGGAATCCCATGCTGGCTTCACCCGGGTACTTGAAGTCTTTTTCAGATTTATCTGCAGGCAACTTTTCGGTGTTAACCGCCACCGCCAAAACATCCCACACGCTGTTGGCGTATTCATCACGGGTCAACAGCCGCACCTGCCGCAAGCCATACGCATCGTTCGGGCTCAGGTAGGGCGCCCACACCACGTCAAACAAGTGCTTGCTGATCTCGGTGGCACAGGTGGTATCACAATGCCCGGCGACCGGCATGCTCTGAATCTGCCTTACCAGCGCATCCTGGCCCGCAGCGCTCCACGCAACGGCCATGCGCAGGTTCTTGAAGAACTCCACCGCATGGCATTTGGTGCATGCCTCGGCCAGCACTGTTTCGCCCAGCTTCGGCTCGTGGCGATAGGCAATCGGCGTCAGTTGTTCGTCCTGGCTTTCTTCGTTGATACGCAGGGGCACGCGCTCAGGCTGTGGCTTCTCTTGCGGATAATAGGGATAGAGGATGTCGTACTCCCCATAGTCGAAAAGCCGGGTGACGCTCTCCCCCCAAGGCACCTCCACCACCTCCGGTGCTGCACCTGCGGGGTCTTTTTTCTGTACGGTGAAGTGCCACTTGGCAGCCGTCACCGAGACCGGCTTGGGAGGTGCCAACAGCGTAATCTTGATGTCCAGCTTGATCGGCCGTTCAAGGTATTGCAGGTTCACCGTCGGCGTGCTGTTCTCGGCTGACAAGATGACCTGCGTGGTGCGCACTTGGGGAATCCAGTTTTTCACATCGTTGAGTCGCACCTGATAGGTGCCGTAGGGCAAGCCTTTTAGAATCAAGGCAGCCTCGCTGTCCGCAGGATTGAACGATGCATGGAACTGCCGGGTATTGCCGCCCGGCGAGACCAGCGTGCCACTGAGCATTTCATCTTCCAGTTCAGCCGCAGGCGCCAGCATCGGACGCAAGGTCAGCTGCGTGTCCGGCAGGCCCGCAGGGTCGTAGCTGACGCGGTAGATCACCCCGGCGACATCGTCAGACACCAGCAGGCTTTTGTCCGCCAACTCGAGGAAATCCGCCGGCCGGCCGACGCAGGAATCGTCCAGGCAATACACATCAAAACGTTGAGGGTCCTGAATAAACCCGTTGATCAGCGGGATCTGATTGACCACCCGCGTGCCGTTCTGGATCGACACAACCCGCACGTCCATGCCCGGCCGCTCTGCCGTACCCGCACCGTGCACCGCCACCAGCATATTCTGGGTGCCCGCGCGCGCCGGGAAGCCATCCCAGAACTTAAGCCCCAGGGGCGCCGTGTTGGTGCCCAGCTCAAAGGCGGCTGGCACATAGTCTTTCGGGTCGATCTGCTGCAAGGATTTGTCGGAAACAATCGCACCCTGCACCAGGGGCGGCTGAATGACGCCCGGGTTGCGAAACTCTTCCTCGGTAAACCCCTGCGTCCCTTTGCCAAACAGATAAGGCACGCCAAAGTGCTGGTTGGCGCCGCTGATGCGATTGAGCTCATCGGGGTTGGGGTACCCCTGGCGATTGTTATCGGTAAACCAGATCTCACCGGTCTTGGGGTTCCAGTCAAACCCCACGGAATTGCGCACGCCCTTAGCCAGTATCTCGGCCTTGCCGGTCACCGTGTCATACCGCAACAAGGTGCCATAGCGCGGGTCGGCGGGAATCATGCACAGGTTGCAGGGTATGCCGACCGCGGTGTACAGGCCTTTGTCGGTAGGGTCCAGCGGATTGAAATGCAGAGGGTGCTTCATATGCCAGAAGCGTGTGCTCGAACCCGAACTGACAGGAGGCAACGGGAACACCGAGTCATCGGCTGGGAACTTGAACACCAACTCGGGTGAAGGGTCCTTGTAGTGCGCATCGGCGTCGCGTAAGCGATAAAGGCCGCCGGTAGTCGAGTAGTACAAGTCTGCGTCGCGATACACCACGCCATGGGGCTCTTCCAGGCCACTGGCAACCACATGGATACCCGTCGGTTTGCCCGCGCTGTCGAGCGGCAAGGCGTAGATCATATCGGCGATTTTTCCGTCATAGACGTAAGAAGGAATCGCACTGGAGCCGACGTACAGCACGTTCTTGCCCATCGCCATTTGCCGCGGCTGAATCAGGCCCTGGGCAAACAATTCGATTTTGATACCTGGCAGACCACTGAGTTTGTCCGCGCGTACCGGTGGTCGATACTTGAGGGTGACGGCTTGTTCCTCGCCCTCTTCGCGCAGAAACGAAACAATGCGTGGCGTGTTCAACGGCACGAACCCATCCGCCACGTTCATCACCAATTGGTAATCGCAGGCCTTCAAGTTGTCGAGATGGATCGTCTCGCCGGATTTGGCGCTGATGGGGATCTCTTCGGCCTTGCAGCGCAAGACGCCGGTGACGATTTGATCAGCACGCGCCACGCCAGGTACAGGGTTGCCGATCGGCCCACGGCCGCTCAATGTGGCGAAACTCAAGGTGAGCCGGTTGCCCTGGAAACCTCCGCATTCGCCCAGGTCTTTCCAGGCGTCCGGCCAGATGACCGCCCCATTGCCAGCGGGCAGGCCCGGGTTGTAGCCAGGTTGCTTGCACCATTGCCAACTGCCGACACCAAGCGGTGCCTCCTCATCCTTCCAGCACTCGAACTGCCGGCCGACATTCTGCACCTGGTCACCCTGCGCATAAGCCTTGCCCGCCTCATAAGGCGGCGCCGTACACGCCTGAGAAGGCAAGTCAGGCGATGGCGTCCGAGTGGGCGTGTAAAAGAAATAAAGCAGAATGGCCAATACCGCAAAGCCGATGAGCCCGATCGACAAGACGCGGGGAAAACGCGGAAATAGCTTCATGACTTGCGATCCATTGGCAAGCCAAGTGGTTCTTCCATCCAGGAAGGACTACACATTCACCGTCCTGCTGCGAAACACCCGGCAGGAACCCCATCCAAAACTCACGGGCTCCAGAGTTCCAATTCTGAATGTCTTGCAAGGCTATTCCATTGCGTGACCACGACATGGCGTAAAGCCATAGAGACAGGAACCAACAGACACTCAACCCAATCATCCACCCAACCGTTCAGGTGCGATGACTTGCTACAGCTAAGTTCTAGTTGGGGGGCAACTCGCCGTCAAACCCTGGCCGTTACCTGCCGTCGGATAGGCATCAGCTCGCACGACCGCCGTGGTGAGCCGATTGCTGTGCATTCATCTCGGCCTGCTGATCAAAACCAAACGCTTTCTGCGGCTGGCCGGTCAGCGCAGCGCGCTGCTGTTGGTACTCATCAAACGACAGGCCGCGCCGGCTCAACGCTTCCAACGCCAATTGCTTGCTTTCTTCGGCGGTGTAGGGGCGCAACTCAGGGGAAGGATGAGTCGCACACCCGGCGAGGACAGCGCTGACAACTAACAAGCAAATGGCGAGAAAACGGTTCATGGCGAAGGCCCTGCGAAAGAGGTTTTAAGTCAATGAACACAGGCTACTCCCGGCCCTTGGCAACGAAAAATCAACCGACGTGATAGTCGCTATCAACCGTTCAGGCACCTTCGATAGCGCGCTCTTTATATTTCTTTACGATCTATAAATATGGAAATACGTTCATTTACGGCATAACCGTAACCCTCTATAACTGCCTCACACCCGATCAACACTGTTCGCCACGCAACTGTTGCCCTGGCAACAGTCATTCAACAAAACACCAGGCAGACAACAGCTTCATTTCTCAGCAGTGAGCCTGCAGCCCACGCCAATCAAGGCTTTGCACCTTTGGTACAGCTCTTGCTCAACACGTTTGACCTCACCTGCTATGAACCACTGTTGAAAAAGGAACTGTTCATGACCCGTCCCCTGAATGTCGTTGCCCTCTCCGGCGGAACCTGGCGTCCGTCCCGTACCCTCGTCCTGACCCACGCCGTGCTGGCTGAACTGGCCACCCTGCTGCCGATCCAGGCCACCGTGATCGAACTGGGCGATATCGCCCGGCCGCTGGGCGGCGCGTTGTCACGCGATGAACTGCCCGCCGAAGTCGAAGCGCAACTGTTGGCCATCGAACAGGCCGACTTGTTGATCGTTGCCGCACCGGTCTATCGCGGCTCCTACCCGGGCCTGCTCAAGCACTTGTTCGACCTGATTGGCCTGAACGCGCTGATCAACACCCCCGTGCTGCTCGCCGCCACCGGTGGCAGCGAGCGTCACGCGCTGGTGCTCGATCACCAGTTGCGCCCGCTGTTCAGCTTCTTCCAGGCCTTGACCTTGCCGATTGGCGTGTACGCCACCGAGGCCGACTTCACCGACTACCAAATCACCAGCGAGTTGTTAAAGGCCCGTATCCAACTGGCGGCCGAACGCGCGGCGCCGTTGTTTGCAGCGCACGCCCCTTCTTTGCTGAAAATCGCCTAAGGATTTGTCATGGATGTTTTCTGGTTTCTGCCGACTCACGGCGACGGGCATTACCTGGGCACCACCCAAGGCGCACGGCCGGTCACCCTCAATTACCTCAAGCAAGTCGCCCAGGCGGCTGACAGCCTGGGTTACCACGGCGTGTTGATTCCTACCGGGCGCTCGTGCGAAGACTCCTGGGTCATCGCCTCGGCGCTGGTGCCGCTGACCGAACGCCTGCGTTACCTGGTGGCGATCCGCCCGGGCATCATCTCGCCCACGGTGTCCGCACGCATGGCAGCCACCCTGGACCGTCTGTCCAATGGCCGCCTGCTGATTAACGTGGTGACCGGTGGCGACCCTGACGAAAATCGCGGTGACGGCAGCTTCCTCGACCACAGCGAACGCTATGAGGTCACCGACGAATTCCTGCGCATCTGGCGCCGCGTATTGCAGGGTGAATCAGTCGATTTCGAAGGCAAACACCTGCGCGTACAGAATGCCAAGGCGCTTTACCCTCCGGTGCAGAAGCCGTATCCGCCGCTGTACTTCGGCGGTTCTTCCGACGCCGCCCACGACCTCGCCGCCGAGCAGGTGGACGTGTACCTCACCTGGGGCGAGCCGCCTGCTGCCGTCGCACAAAAACTCGCGGATGTGCGTGAGCGCGCCGCACGCCACGGGCGCACCGTGAAGTTCGGCATTCGCCTGCACGTGATCGTGCGCGAGACCGAAGAAGAGGCGTGGAAAGCCGCCGACAAACTGATCGAACACATCAGCGACGACACCATCGCCGCCGCGCAAAAATCGTTCTCGCGCTTTGACTCCGAAGGCCAGCGCCGCATGGCCGCGCTGCACGACGGGCGCCGCGACAACCTGCAAATCGCGCCCAACCTGTGGGCCGGCGTCGGCCTGGTGCGTGGCGGTGCCGGCACGGCGCTGGTGGGCAACCCGCAGCAAGTGGCCGAGCGCATCAAGGAATACGCGGACCTGGGGATCGAGAGCTTTATTTTCTCCGGCTACCCGCACCTGGAAGAAGCCTATCGCTTTGCCGAACTGGTGTTCCCATTGCTGCCCGAGCCGTACGCCAGCCTGGCCGGGCGCGGCGTGACAAACCTAACGGGCCCGTTTGGCGAAATGATTGCCAACGATGTGCTGCCCACAAAAGACAAGGCCTGAGAGCGCTGAGATCTGCTTGATGGGGACACTGCTTTTCTGTGGGAGCCGGGCTTGCCCGCGATGCAGGCGACTCGGTGTTTCAGTGATACCGAGGTGATGCCATCGCAGGCAAGCCAGCTCCCACATTAATCGTCATCACCCATCAGATAGTGCCCGAATTTCGATCGTCTTATTGAGGAACACCGCGTGACAGCCAAACCCCACAGCGTCCTGCCATCGCCTGCGCAGACCGCCAAATTGCTCGCCGCCGAATTCGCCCTCACCGCCGTCGAGCGCGATGAGCGCGGCGGCACGCCCAAAGCCGAGCGCGATGCCCTGCGTCAAAGCGGTCTGCTGGCCCTGAGCATCCCCACCCAATACGGCGGCCTCGGCGCGCGCTGGAGTGAAACCCTGGGCATCGTGCGTGAGTTCGCCAAGGTCGACAGTTCCATCGCCCATGTCTTCGGTTTTCATCACTTGATGCTCGCCACCGTGCGCCTGTTTGCACGCCCGGACCAATGGCAACCCTGGTTCGAACAGACCGCTCGCAAGAACTGGTTCTGGGGCAACGCTCTCAACCCGCTGGACACGCGCACGGTGGTCAAGGACTTCGGCGGCTGGCGCGAGTTTTCCGGCAAGAAGAGCTTCTGCTCCGGCGCCAGCGACTCGGAAATGCTGATCGCCTCCGCCGTCGATGAAAGTGCCGGCGGCAAACTGTTGATCGCCGCCATCCCCAGCGGGCGCAGCGGCATCACCTTGCATAATGACTGGAACAACATCGGCCAGCGCCAGACCGACAGCGGCAGCGCCAGCTTCGAGCGGGTGCGTGTCGAAGAGTCGGAACTGCTGCTCGATCCGGGCCCGCTGAGCACGCCCTTTGCCTGCCTGCGCCCGTTGATTGCACAGCTGACGTTCACCCATATGTTCCTCGGCATTGCCGAAGGCGCCTTTGAGGAAGCACGGAACTACACCCTCACCGAAACCCGCTCGTGGCACAAATCCTCGGCCGATGACGTGCGCCACGACCCCTATGTGTTGCATCACTACGGTGAGTTCTGGGTCGCCCTCGAAGGGATACGCCTGCTGGTCGAACGCGCCGCCGAGTTGCTCGATCAAGCCTGGGCCAAAGGCCCGAACCTCAGCGAAACCGAGCGCGGTCAACTGGCCATCGCCATCGCCACCGCCAAGGTCGCCGCCACTCGCCAGGGCCTGGACCTGTGCAGCCGGCTGTTTGAAGTCACCGGCGCACGCTCCACCCACGCCTCACTGCGCCTGGACCGCCACTGGCGCAACCTGCGCACCCAGACCTTGCACGACCCGGTGGACTACAAACTCCACGAGCTGGGGGACTGGGCCTTGAACCAATCCCTGCCAATTCCCACGTTCTACTCCTGAGAGAGGTGCCCATGCAGCTTCTGACCCTACCGCCCTCGCCCGCCCTCGCGACCTCGATCCGCGCCACGGCCCAGGTCTTCGAAGACCCCAAATCCCAGGCGCTGCTCGACCATATCCAGCAGGTGGCGCCCAGCGAAGCCAGCGTGCTGATCATCGGCGAAACCGGCACCGGTAAAGAGCTGGTGGCGCGGCATATCCACAACCTCAGCGCACGCCGTAACCGGCCGTTCGTGGCGGTGAACTGCGGCGCGTTCTCCGAATCCCTGGTGGAAGCCGAACTGTTCGGCCACGAAAAAGGTGCCTTTACCGGCGCCCTCAGCGCCAAGGCCGGCTGGTTCGAAGAGGCTGACGGCGGCACCTTGTTCCTCGATGAGATCGGCGACTTGCCCATGGCGATCCAGGTCAAGTTGCTGCGTGTCCTACAGGAACGTGAAGTCGTACGCCTGGGATCACGCAAGAGCATTCCCATTGATGTGCGCGTATTGGCCGCGACCAACGTGCAACTGGAAAAGGCCATCAACGCCGGGCACTTTCGCGAAGACCTCTACTACCGCCTCGATGTGGTCAGCCTGGAACTCAGCCCGCTGCGCGAGCGCCCCGGCGATATCCTGCCGCTGACCCGGCATTTCATCGAGGCCTACAGCCAGCGCCTGGGTTACGGCCCGATCACCATCAGCCGCGAGGCCGAGCACAAGCTCAAGAGCTACAGCTGGCCGGGCAACATCCGCGAGCTGGAAAACGTGATTCACCACACCCTGTTGATCTGCCGTAACGGCGTGATCGAACGGGATGACCTGCGCCTGTCGAACATGCGCATCGAGCGTCAGGACGACAGCCAGCACAGCGCCGACAACAGCGCCGAAGCCCTGCTGGAGCGCGCCTTTCAAAAACTCTTCGAGGAACAGGCCGGCGCCCTGCACGAAAAAGTCGAGGACGCGCTGCTACGGGCGGCCTACCGCTTCAGCCATTACAACCAGGTGCACACCGCCAACTTGCTGGGCCTGAGCCGTAACGTGACGCGCACCCGCCTGATCAAGATCGGCGAGCTGGCGGTGAACAAACGTCGCCCCGGCGAAAACGTGCAAGGCGAGCGCATGTTGCACTTATCCATTTAGGCGGCAGTGCAACGCGTTGTCATGGCTGCGCTCAAAACTGCGCAGCACCTGAAACGAACCGAAGGTCACGGCCGTGGCCTGGTGGGCGCGGATCAGGGTCCAGAAATCTTCCTCGCCCTGTTCAAAGCGCTGGAATGCCGCTTCGCCGTCCTCGCGGGACTGCCACTGCAGGTAATTGAGCACCCGCCGTCCGTCATCACTGACCTGCACGCTCGCACTCAAAAAACCGCCATGGCCCTCTGCCAGGCGCTCGCTCTGGATGGACAGGGCCGCCACCAGGGCGCCTTGTTGCTGAGGCTCGATCTGGAACTCGATCAGTTGAGTGAAACTGCGATTCTTCTCTGATACCTGCATGAACACTCCCCTCTCTCTGTAGGCAGAATCTTGCGATTCGATGCAGCGCAGGGTAAAACCTCTAGTTAAGTCAAGGTCAAGCGCTGTTTCGGAGATTGTCATGCTGAACAAAGAACTCACCGTCGGCCAGCTGGCCGCCCGCAGTGGCGTGGCGGTGACGGCGCTGCACTTCTACGAAACCAAGGGGTTGATCAAGAGCAACCGCAATGCGGGCAACCAGCGGCGTTATCCACGGGACGTGTTGCGACGGGTGGTGGTGATCAAGATCGCCCAGCGCCTGGGGATTCCGTTGGCGACGATTGGCGAGGCGTTGCAGACGCTGCCGGATGGCCGCACGCCCACCGCCCAGGATTGGGAACGGTTGTCGGCGCAGTGGCGGGAAGACCTGGATGAGCGCATCAACAAGCTGATGTTGCTACGGGACAAGCTCAATGGCTGTATTGGTTGCGGGTGCTTGTCGATGGAGGCGTGCCCGTTGCGTAACCAGGATGACCAGTTGGGTGAGCGTGGCCCGGGTGCTCAGCTATTGGAACCCACACCCGAAATCTGACCTGAAAACCCAATCCCTGTAGGAGCCCGGCTTGCCGGCGATGGCGATTTTGCGGACGCCATCGCAGGCAAGCCAGCTCCCACATTTGATCTGCGCTCGGGTCAGAAACCCGGCGCAATCTGGCCCTTGTAGCGGGTCAGGATGAACTGGCGCACTTCGTCGGAGTTCAAGGCTTTGGCCAATTTTTGGATGCGCGGGTCGTTGATGTTATCCGGCCGTGCCACCAGGTACTCCACGTACAACGACTTGCCCTTCTCCACGATCAACGCGCTGTTGGTGTCGATCCCCGCTTCCAGCGCGTAATTGGCAAACACAAACGCCAGGTCCACCTGGCTCACCGAACGGGCCAGCAAGGCGCCTTCCAGTTCACGGATCTTCAGATGTTTGGGGTTCTCTGCGATATCGCGCTGCGTGCTCAGGGTATTGCTCGGGTCCTTGAGCTTGATCAGGCCGGCTTCATCCAGCAGCACCAAGGCACGGCCGGTGTTGACCGGGTCGTTGGGGATCGACACGGTGGCGCCGTCCTTGAGCTCAGAGATGTTTTTGATGCGCGTCGAATACGCGCCAAAGGGCTCGATGTGCACGCCCACCACCGGCACCAGGTCGGTGTGGCGGGTCTTGTTGTAGTCATCGAGGAACGGGCGGTACTGGTAGTAGTTGGCATCGAGGTTCTTCAGGGCCAACTGCTGGTTGGGCTGGATGAAGTCAGTGAAGACCTTGATCTGCAGGTCCACACCTTCCTTGGCCAGCACCGGCTTCACAAACTCGAGGATTTCCGCATGGGGCACCGGGGTGGCGCCCACCACCAGTTTCTCGTTGGCAAACGCATTGAACGACAGGACAGCGGCCAAAATGGCCAGGGACTTTTTCATGAAGGCTCCGAAGGCAGTAGTTTTATAAGTTTCAACGGCGGCTGTAACGCGCCACCAAGCGATCACCGGTCATCTGCAGGGCCTGCACCAGCACCAGCAAAAGCACCACGGTGACCACCATCACGTCGGTCTGGAACCGTTGGTAGCCGTAGCGAATCGCCAGGTCACCCAGGCCTCCGCCGCCGATCACCCCGGCCATGGCGGTGTAGTCCACCAGCACAATCGAAGTCACGGTCACCGCCGCCAGCAGCCCGCCCCGGGCCTCCGGCAGCAGCGTGTGGCGGATCACCTGCCACGTACTGGCGCCCATGGACTGGGTAGCCTCCACCACACCGCGATCGACCTCACGCAGCGCGGTTTCCACCAACCGTGCAAAGAACGGTGTGCACCCCACCACCAGCGGCGGGATGGTGCCCGGCACGCCCAGGGAAGTGCCCACCAGCAAGGTGGTGAGCGGGATCAACACAATCAGCAAGATAATGAACGGCAGCGAACGCAACACGTTGACCACCACCGACAGCACGCGGTACACCCCCAGCGCTTCATGCAACTGGCGTTTACCGGTGAGGAACAACACCACGCCCAACGGCAGCCCCAGCAGCACGGTAAAACCCAGGGCGGCAGCGAGCATGCTCAGGGTTTCCAGGCACGCCTGGCCGATGTCGGCCCAGTAGATGTGTTTAAACAATTCGGCCATGGCTTATGACCAATCGTGACGCGGCGGCTTGGCGCCGTTGAGCAGCCAGTTGCCCACCACGTGGTACTTCCAGCGCACCGGGTCATGCAGGGTGTGCACCCGGGCATTGCGCCAATGGCGATCGAAGTTGTGCTTCTTCAAGGTCGAGCGAGTGCCGCCGAGTTCGAACAGCTTGTTGCTGGCCTCGATGGCGATTTCGGTGGTGAGCACCTTGGCCCGGGCCACCGCCAGGGAGGCATGGGCGACGTTGTCTTCGTCCGGTGCGGGGCGTGCCGCATCCAACGCGTAACCCGCGCGTTCCAGCAAGGCTTCAGCGGCTTCCAGGCGAATGTCGAGGGCGCCGACCTGGATGATGGTCAACGGGTCTTCGCTGGCTTTTTCCACACCGGCATCGATCCACGGTCGGGCGAACCGCTGCACGAACTGCACCGTGTCACGCAGCGCGGCGCGGGCAATACCGGCATCGATGGCGGCGGTGGTCAGCTGGGCGAAAGGGCCGGCCAATGTCGGCGAATCGTAGGATTTGTGCGTCGGGAACAGGTTGAACGCCGGCACCCGCAACTGCTCGGCCAGCACCGTGCCGCTGGAGGTGGTGCGCTGGCCCATGCTGTCCCAGTCATCCACCACCACCAGGCCCTCGGTGCCGCGCTTTACAAAGGCCAGTTGCGCGTTTTGCTGTTCATCCAGCGCCAGCACCGCCAGCCAATGGGCGTACAAAGAGCCGGTGCAATAGCCCTTGCGCCCGTTGATCACGTAGCCATCGCCTTCGCGGCGAATCGTCGCCTGGATGTCCTGCACATGTTTGCCACCGGTTTCCGACAGCGCATTGGCAAACCGATGGCCTTGCAGCGCCAGACCGAAGAAATGCGCCTGCTGTTCAGGCGTGCCTTGCAGGCGGATGTCTTCCAGCAGGCAGTAATGGTTCTGCGGGATCTGCCCCAGCGAGGGGTCAGCCGCCGAGATAATCGCAATCACCTGGGCCAGTACTGCGTAAGACACCTGCGCCCCACCAAAATCACGCGGCACACTGATGCCCCACAGGCCGCTGTTGGAATACAGGTCGACCACTTCGGCGGGCACGTGGCGCGTGCGGTCGCGCTCGGCGTCCTGCTCCAGCAATACCGCGGCAACGCGGTGGGCAACGGCAAGGGCGTGGGCTTCGTCGCGAATGATTTCGGCATCGGGGGTGTGGATCGGGTAATCGGCAGATACAGGCAGTACAGGCATACAACGCTCTCGGGCGAATGGTTTGCCTGAGCTATTGCAGCTTCTGTGCCGAGCCCGGAAACAGGCACTTTGGCCCTGAAAACGCGGGCAACACCCGCTGATGGCGCAGCAATCTGCCCGTTCGCTGTTGCCTGGCGAACACCTCGTCGGCTGGCCGCAGCCCGCGCGACACGTGGCCTATAGTTAAACGGCCGTGACTCCCCCACCTCAAACAAGGAGAACGCCATGAGCGTCAAACCCATCCCCGAAGGTTTTCACAGCCTCACGCCTTACCTGGGCGTCGACAAGGCTGCCGAAGCCATAGAGTTCTACAAGAAAGCCTTCAATGCCACCCAAGTCATGCGCCTGGACATGCCCGACGGCAAGGTCGGCCACGCTGAACTGCGTATTGGCGACTCGCCGATCATGCTCGGCTCGCCCTGCGACGAAAGCCCCTTCGGCAGCCCGCGGGACGGCCATACCAGTGTGGGCCTGCATTTGTATGTGGCGGATGTCGACGCCCAGTACAGACAAGCCATCGCCGCCGGTGGCACGCCGATCTCCGAGCCCAAGGACCAGTTCTACGGCGACCGCTCCGGCACGCTGAAGGATCCCTTCGGCCACGTGTGGTTCCTGGCCACCCACAAGGAGGACCTGACCGAAGCGCAGATCCGCCAGCGAGCCATGGAGATGTTCCAGCAAAGCTGACAAGCCATACCCCCTGTAGGAGCTGGCTTGCCAGCGATGCAGTCAACTCGGTGCATCAGACACACCCCGCTGATGCCATCGCAGGCAAGCCAGCTCCCACAGGGGTGGGTGTTTGTCAGATGGATTACCGCAGCTACACACTTCATGAACAACCCCTCCACGCTTTCCCCCTTGCCCCAAAGGCTGCGTGATTTCAGGATGCAGGCAATCATCACAAGGAGTCATTCCATGTTTGCCGGATTCCAAAAAGACAGCTGCCACGTCAACGGCGTGGACATCAGCTACCGCAAAGGCGGTACAGGTCCCGGTCTGCTCCTGCTGCACGGGCACCCGCAAACCCACGTCATCTGGCACAAAGTCGCCGAACAACTGGCCGAGCACTTCACCGTGGTGGCCGCCGACCTGCGCGGGTACGGCGACAGCAGCAAGCCGCCGGCCAACGAGCGTCACACTAACTATTCAAAACGCGAAATGGCCCGCGACGGTGTCGAGCTGATGAGCGCCCTGGGGTTTGACACGTTCTCGGTGCTGGCCCATGACCGCGGCGCCCGCGTCGCCCATCGCCTGGCCCTGGACCATCCGGCCAGCGTGCAACGCATGGTGTTGCTGGACATCGCCCCCACCCTGTCGATGTACGCCCAGACCGACGAAGCCTTCGCCCGCGCCTACTGGCACTGGTTCTTCCTGATCCGCCCGGCGCCGTTGCCGGAAGCCTTGATCGAGAGCAACCCCGAGCTGTACCTGCGCAGCGTGATGGGCAGCCGCAGCGCCGGGCTCAAGCCGTTCACCGACGAAGCCTTCGCCGAATACCTGCGCTGCCTGAAACTGCCGGGCAGCGCCACCGGCATCTGCGAGGACTACCGGGCTGCCGCCGGTATTGACCTTGAACACGACCAGGCGGACATCGACGCCGGCCATCACCTGAACCTGCCCGTGCTGGTGATGTGGGGCGCCGAGGGCACGGTCGGGCGCTGTTTCGAGCCACTCAAGGAGTGGCAGAAAGTCGCCACCGACGTGCGTGGCAAGGCCTTGCCGGCCGGCCACTACATTGCCGAAGAAGCCCCCGAGCTGTTGCTGGGCGAAGTCCTGGCCTTCCTCCGATGATGCTGTAACCCCGTGACCTGATGAACCCGCCTCGCAGGCTGCTGTTGGCCTGCGACGGGTTCGCTTTGCCCAAAAAACGATTGAGATAATAACAATGACACTCAAAAAACTGCTGGGAACCCTGTACGTGCAGGTGCTCATCGCTATCGCGCTGGGTGTGTTGATCGGCCATGTGTGGCCGCAAATCGGCGTCGACCTCAAACCCTTGGGCGACGGTTTCATCAAGCTGATCAAGATGATCATCGGCCCGATCATCTTCTGCACGGTGGTGTCCGGCATCACCAGCATGCATGACGTGAAGCAGGTGGGCCGGGTCGGCGGCAAGGCGCTGCTGTACTTCGAGGTGGTGTCGACCATCGCCCTGTTGATCGGCATCCTCGCCGCGCACCTGCTGCACCCGGGCGTGGGCTTCAATATCGATGTGAAGACCCTCGACAGCTCGGCCATCGCCGGCTTTGTCGGCCAGGCCGAACACGGCGAAGGCGTCACCGGGTTCCTGCTGCATGTGATCCCCACGACGTTTTTCGATGCATTCTCCAAGGGTGAAATCCTGCCGGTGCTGTTCGTCTCCGTGCTGTTTGGCGTGGGCCTGGTGATGGTCGGCGAAAAGGGCCGGCCGCTGGTGGGTGTGATCAATCAGGCCAGCGAGGTGTTCTTCCGCATCGTCGGCATCATCAGCCGCGTTGCGCCCATCGGTGCCTTTGGCGCGATTGCCTTCACCATCGGCAAGTACGGCGTGGGTTCGTTGCTGCCGCTGTTGAAGCTGGTGGGCACGTTCTACATCACAGCGTTCTTTTTTATTGCGGTGGTGCTGGGCAGCATCGCCCGCTACGCCGGCTTCAGCATTTTCAAGTTGATGGGCTATATAAAGTCGGAGCTGTTGATCGTATTGGGCACCAGTTCTTCCGAATCGGCGTTGCCGCAGCTGATCCAGAAACTCGAAAGCCTGGGCGCGTCCAAGGGCGTGGTGGGTATCGTGGTGCCGACCGGTTATACCTTTAACCTGGACGGCACCAACATCTATATGACCCTGGCGGTGCTGTTCCTGGCCCAGGCGACCAATATCCACTTGCCGCTTGAGCAGCAATTGACCCTGCTGGCGGTGGCCATGTTGACGTCCAAGGGCGCCGGGGCGGTGGTCGGTGCAGGGTTTGTGGCCTTGGCAGCAAGCCTAGCCGTGGTGCCGACGGTGCCGGTGGCGGCGATGGTGCTGATCCTCGGTGTGGACCGCTTCATGGCCGAATGCCGCTCGCTGACCAACATCATCGGCAATGCCGTGGCCGCGCTGGTGGTCGCCGCGTGGGAAGGTGAACTGGACCGCGAGAAAATGGCACCGATCGCCCTCAAGCGCGGCCGCCATGCCCGGGCGGCTGCCCAGGCCAAAATCGCGGCCGAATAACCGAAGACCGCCCGGTGTGCCGGAAGGCACACCGATCCGGTGCTATTCTGGCGGCTCATGCCGCCAGCCTCGTTTCTGATGACTCATAAGAAAGATACCGTGCCCCTACCCGAAGACCTGCGGGTGTTCCTGACCGTGATCCGCAAGGCCGGCTTCGCTGCCGCCGCCGATGAGCTGGGGCTGTCGCCGGCGTATGTCAGCAAGCGCATCCAGATCCTCGAAACCACCCTGGCCACCCGCCTGCTGCACCGTACCAGCCGACGCATAGCCCTGACCGAAGACGGCGAACGGGTGCAGCGCTGGGCGGTGCGTATCCTGGAAGACTTCCAGCAACTGTCCGATGAACTCTCCGACGCCCATGACAGCCCGCGTGGGCACTTGCACCTGTGCAGCAGCTTCGGCTTTGGCCGCAACCACGTGGCCCCGGCCCTGTCATTGCTGGCCGAGCAGTACCCGGACCTGGAAATTCGCCTGGACCTGTTCGACCGCGTGGTGGACATCGTCAGCGAAGGGTTCGACCTGGAGATCCGCGTGGGCGACGACATCCCCGGGCAACACATCGGCCGGCGCCTGGTGAGCAACCGCCGCGTGCTGTGCGCCGCGCCGGCCTATCTGCAGCGCAAGGGCACGCCGCAACAATTGAGCGACCTGGAGCAGCACGACTGCCTGGTGCTCAAGGAGCGCGATAACGCGTTTGGCATCTGGAACCTTGAGAACAACGGCACGCCTGAAAGTGTGCGCGTGCGCGGGCCGCTGTCATCGAACAATGGCGAGATCGTGTTGCAGTGGGCATTGGACGGGCGCGGTGTATTGCTGCGCTCGATGTGGGATGTGAAGCCGCTGTTGGAGCAAGGCAAGCTGGTGCAGGTGCTGCACGACTACACCCAAAGTGCCAACGTGTGGGCGGTGTACCCGACACGGTTGGCGTATTCAGGGAAGCTGCGGGCGTGTGTGGAGTTTTTGCAGGAGCACTTCAAGGGTCTATCAATATAGAGATTTAAACCCGATCAACTGTGGGAGCTGGCTTGCCTGCGATGGCGGTGTATCAGTGAAAGATGAGTAAGCTGACCCGCCGTTTTCGCAGGCAAGCCAGCTCCCACATTTGGACCGAGGTGTGTCAGTTGAGCCAGGGGTTGGCTTGCAGGTGTTGGCGTTCAAAAGCTTTGATCTGCTCGCTGCGCTGCAAGGTACTACCGATAGCGTCCAGGCCAAGCAACAGCGCCGTCTTGCGCAAGGTGTCGATCTGGAACGGAATCACCTGGCCGTCAGCCAAATGAATGGCCTGGGCCTCCAGGTCCACGCTGATCTGCGCCTGCTCGGGTTGGCTCACGACCTGCCCCAGCTTCTGCAACACCGCCTCCTCCAGCGTGATCAACAACACCCCATTACGCTGGCAGTTGTCATAGAAAATCCCGGCAAAACTGCTGCCGATCAGCGCGCGAATCCCGGTCTGCTTCAACCCCCACACTGCGTGTTCACGGCTGGAGCCGCAGCCAAAATTCGGCCCCACCACCATGAAGCTCGCGCCTTGCCAGGCCGGTTGGTTCAGCACGAATGCGGGGTTGGGCTCGCCGGAAGGCAAGAAGCGCAGGTCAAAAAACAAACCACGATCCAGCCCACTGCGGTCGATGCCCTTGAGAAACTGCTTGGGCATGATCACGTCGGTGTCGATATTCGCCGCCAGCATCGGCGCGGCTTTGCCGGTGATTCGGGTAAACGGTTGCAGGCTCATGCGCGGTCTCCAAAGTGGCGAATATCGGTGAGGCGGCCGGTGATCGCTGCGGCAGCGACCATCGCCGGGCTCATCAGGTGGGTACGCGCCCCCGCGCCCTGGCGGCCTTCGAAATTGCGGTTGGTGCTGGAGGCGCAGCGGTCGCCTGGGGCCAATACATCGTCGTTCATCGCCAGGCACATCGAGCAGCCAGATTGGCGCCATTCGAAACCGGCGTCGATAAAGATCGCTGCCAAGCCTTCGGCCTCGGCCTGGTCGCGCACTTCGGTGGAGCCCGGCACGATCATCGCCCGCACATGGTCGGCCACGTGCTTGCCGCGCACCACGCTCGCAGCGTCGCGCAGGTCTTCGATACGGGCGTTGGTGCACGAGCCGATAAACGCATGGCTGATGACGATGTCGCTCAGCGGCATGCCGGCTTCCAGGCCCATATAGTTGAGGGCGCGGCGCATGTCCTGGCGCAGGATCAGGTCGCTGACGTCCTGCGGGTCCGGGACGCGGGCGCCAATCGGCGCAGCCTGGTCGGGGCTGGTGCCCCAGGTGACCATGGGTTCCAAAGTGCCGGCGTCCAGATGGACTTCCTGGTCGAACACCGCGTCGGCGTCCGAATGCAGTTGGCGCCAGCCCACCAGCGCCTGTTCCCACAGCTCGCCCTTTGGCGCGCGCGGCTTGCCCTTGAGGTAGGCGAAGACTTTTTCGTCCGGCGCCATGAACGCACCGCGCGCCCCGGCTTCCACCGCCATGTTACAGATGGTCATGCGCGCCTCGACGCTCAACGCGTCGATGGTGGCGCCGCGAAACTCGATGGCATAGCCCGTGGCACCGGAGGCACCGATCTTGCCGATCAGCGCCATGATCACGTCCTTGGAGGTCAAGCCCTTGGCCAACGCCCCATCGACCGTCACGCGCATGGTTTTAAGGCGCTTGTAGACCAGCGTCTGCGAGGCCAGCAGGTGCTCGATTTCCGAGGTGCCGATGCCGAAGCCAAAAGCACCCAGGGCGCCGTAGGTGGTGGTGTGGCTGTCACCGGCGGCAATCACCATGCCCGGCAGGATAAAACCCTGTTCCGGGGCAATCACGTGCTCGATGCCTTGGCGCTTGTCGAGGATGTCCAGCAGTTCGATGCCGAAATCCCGGCAGTTCTCCGCCAGATACGACACCTGCCGCGCGCCGCCCGCGTCTGGCATAGCCGCAATGCGCTGGGGTGTGGTGGGATTCACATGGTCAACCACCGCCAGCGCCGTGCCGGGGCGCCATACGTCACGGCCAGCCTCGCGCAGGCCGCTGAACGCCTGGGGGCTGGTGTATTCGTTGATCACCTGGCGATCGATGTACAGCAGGACATGGCCCTGATCATCCAGGGGGCACACCGTGTGGGAATCGATGTGTTTGTCGTAGAGGGTTCTGGCAGGCATTTTTTCTAGGCTCATTTTTGTAGGCGCTCACACAACGGTATGCGCCCATCCTACCCAGCCGCCCCGCCCCATCAATGGCGCCTGGGTGATGGCTTGGAACATGTTTCGTGTTCGATCCCGGCGGCAAACCACGCTGAATGTGAGCCTGAAACAATTTCTTTCATATCCGGCTTAGGGATTTGCCCTTCTCATCCGTCTTAACTTAGATACAGCCCGTCGCGTCAGCAAAAGCTACGACCGGCCTTTTCCGGGCCTTCTTTGCCCCCCTCCGATCAAGACCCTCATTCACATGTCGAAGAAGTCACGCTCAAAACTCTGGTTTCTCGTACACAGTTGGCTGGCATTGCCCATCTGGTTCTTTGTACTGATCGTCTGCATCACCGGCACCCTGGCCGTGGTCAGCCAGGAGATTGTCTGGCTGGCCAACCCGGACATCCGCGCCAGCAAGCCGTCGGATGACGCCGAGCCGCTGAGTTACGACCAGGTGATCAGCGCGATCAAGCGCGCCGAACCGCAGGTGATCGTGCAGTCGATCATTCGCCCGGATGAAACCCATTTCGCCCTCAGCGTCGACCTCAGCTACCCCGACGGGCGCTCCGTGGAGGTCTACGTCAACCCGTACACCGGCGCAATCCAGGGCGTGAGCCCGTCATTCAACTTCAAGCAATTCACCCGCGCCCTGCACGGTTGGTGGCTGGTGCCGTTCACCAATGGCTACAGCTGGGGCTGGTATTTGGTGTCGTTCCTTGGCCTGCCGTTGCTGGCGTCGCTGGTCACCGGGCTGGTGGTGTACAAGCGCTTCTGGAAAGGCTTCCTGCGCCCTACCCTGCGCATCCGCCATGGCGCGCGGATCTTCTGGGGTGACTTCCACCGCTTGAGCGGGATCTGGTCGATCTGGTTTATCGCAGTCATTTCCATCACCGGCACCTGGTTCCTGATCCAGGCAATCCTGGGCGACAACCAGATCTCCATCTCCAGCGAGCCCATCGTGCCAGTGATCGCCCGGGAGAAAGTACCGATGTCCGCCCCCGGCGTGCCTTCACCGATGATTCCCCTGGACGAAGCCATCGAAATTGCCAGCCAGCGTATTCCGGGGCTGGAAACCAGCTTTGTGGTCTTGCCACTCAATGCCTACAGCCATCTGCAGATCGGCGGCCGGGGCTGGTACCCGTTGATGTACCAGACCGCACAGATAAACCCCTATAACGGCGAAGTGGCGGTGTCGCACCTGCTGTCCAACCGCTCGACGCTGGAATTTGTCACCGAGTCCATGCGCCCGCTGCACACCGGCGACTTCGGCGGTTTGTGGGTCAAGCTGATCTGGGCTTTCTTCGGCCTGCTGTTAAGCATGATGGTACTGAGCGGCTTGCTGATCTGGACCAAGCGCACGGCCCTGGCCACCCTCAACGCGCTCAAGCGCAGTGCCAAAGCCCCGCGCCAGGCAGCTCCTATACCGGCCATGAGCATTGAAACCACGGAGGGCAACCGATGAGCAAGGTCGCCGCTGCTGTACCCCCTTCGCCACTGCGGGCCTTTTGGCTGAAATGGCGCTTCCATATCAATGTGCTGCTGTTGTTGGTACCGCTGGGCTTCATGCCCAAATACTTTGCCGACGCTGCGTTGTTCCGAGGCGACACCGGCATCGGCGAACGGGTGGCCGGTGAAGTGCAGGTCGGGCCCTGGAGCCTGACCCTCGCCGAATTTCGCAATGAAGGCCCGCGCCCCGACCCGGCCGGCCCGATGAAGTTTTTCAACGCCGCCCTGTGCGCCTCCTGCGCCGAACAGGTCAAGGCCACTTACCTGCGCATCGGCAAGCCGCGCAGCCTGCGGGCAGCCGGGGTGATCTTCTTTGGCACGCCGTACCGCATGGGCGCGATGTTGCCAGTGCCGGAGCGCACCCCGGCCGACGCCGAACTGTGGGTCACCATGGAAGGCTGGGACGGCACGATGCACCAGGGTTCCATCCCGCTGAGCCAGGCCTCGCCTGCCACTGTTGCCTGGCTGAACAAGCAAGGAGTCAAACCATGACGTTGAAGCGCCTATCCCGTGTATTGCTAATGCTGTGCGCCGGGTTCAGTACCGTGGCCCTGGCCCACAACCCGATGTGCGAGTGCAAGGAAATTGCCGGTGAGCAGATCCAGTGCACCGGCGGCTTCTCCGACGGCAGCGGCGCGCCCGGCGTGACCCTGGACGTGATCGGCTACGACGAAACCGTCCTGTTGCCGGGCAAGCTCGGCCAGGACTCGACCCTGACCTTCAAGAAGCCCTCGGCCGAGTTCTACGTGCTGTTCGACGCCGGCCCCGGCCACGTCGTTGAGATCGACCAAGCGGATATCCAGCCGCAATGAGTACCACACAGGTTGTACGCCCCGCCGGGGCCGGCCACGAAACCCTCTATGTGCTGCTGTTGTGCCTGATCATCCTCGCCGTGGCCGGTTCGGTGATTGCCCTGCATGGCGAAAGCCAGGAAGTCGCCGCCGTGCCCAGCCACCAGTTGGACGCGCGCCGCGACCTGAGCGCAGCCGAACAAGGGATCTACGCCGACCTGCGGGTGACCCTGGACGAGATTCAACTGCTGCAACAGGAGCAAAGCGCCCTGCCGACGCCGCAGCAATTGGCCGAAGAAGGGTTTGCGCCCTTTGCACAGGACGCCAGTTCGGTCAGCCGTGGCGATCATCGCTGGCAACTGCTTGCGCCGTCGGCTTACCTGGGCTTGAGCCAGGCGCCCGCCACCAGCGGCTCGCTACTGATGCGCGTGCACGATGGCGAGCCGGATGTGTGGCTCAACCGCCAGGCCAACCTCGCGCCCCCTTCCGACCTGACCGACCCGGCGCTGATCGCGGCCGGCTGGAAGCAGGTGGTCACGCAATTCGATGCCGGCGTGACCCGCCAGCACCGTCACTGAACGAGAAGACCGAGTGCCCATGTCCATTTCATCCCCGTTGTTGCGTCTGTTGCTGGTCGGCCTTATCAGCCTGATGCTCACCCCCCTGGCGAACGCCGAGGCGGCCAAGCGCCTGCGAATCGGCATCACCCTGCACCCTTATTACAGCTACGTGGCCAATATCGTCGGCGACAAGGCCGACGTGGTGCCGTTGATCCCGGCCGGCTTCAACCCCCATGCCTACGAACCGCGCGCCGAAGACATCAAGCGCATCGGCACCCTGGACGTGATCGTGCTAAACGGCGTCGGCCATGACGACTTCGCCGACCGCATGATCGCCACCAGCGAGCGTCCGGACATCCCGGTGATCGAAGCCAACGCCAACGTGCCGTTGCTGGCGGCCACCGGTAACGCGGCGCGTGGCGCAGGCAAGGTGGTCAACCCGCACACCTTTTTGTCGATCAGTGCCTCGATTGCCCAGGTGAACAACATCGCCCGCGAACTGGGCAAGCTCGACCCGGACAACGCCAAGACCTACACCCAGAACGCCCGCGCCTACGGCAAACGCCTGCGCCAGATGCGCGCCGATGCACTGGCCAAGTTGACCAGCGCGCCGAACCCGGACCTGCGTGTGGCCACCGTGCACGCGGCCTACGATTACCTGCTGCGCGAGTTTGGCCTGGAAGTGACGGCCGTGGTCGAACCGGCCCACGGCATCGAGCCCAGCCCCAGCCAGCTGAAAAAGACCATCGACGAACTGCGCGCCCTGGATGTGAAGGTGATCTTCTCGGAGATGGATTTCCCGTCCACCTATGTCGACACCATCCAGCGTGAGTCGGGGGTCAAGCTGTACCCGCTTTCGCATATCTCCTACGGCGAATACACCCCTGAAAAGTACGAAGTGGAGATGACCGGCAACCTCAACACGGTGGTGCGGGCCATCCAGGAGTCAGGCTCATGACCGCGGCCGAACACCTGAGCGTGGCCAGCGTTGGCCCGACCCTCGACTTCGACGCGGTGTCGCTGACCCTGGGCCGCACCACCATCCTGGACGGCGTGAAATTCCAGGTACAGCCCGGCAGCATCCATGCGTTGGTGGGCCCGAACGGCGGCGGCAAAAGCTCGCTGATCAAGACCCTGCTGGGGCAGACGCCGCATCAGGGCCAACTGCGCCTGCACTGGCCGACTACGCCCGGCACCATCGGCTACGTGCCCCAGGCGCTGGAGTTTGACCGGGGCCTACCCATGACCGTCGACGACTTCATGGCCGCCATGTGCCAGCGCCGCCCGGCATTTCTCGGGCTATCGCGGCACTACGCCGGGGCGATTGGCGATGCGCTGGAGCGTGTCGGCATGCAGGACAAGCGCAAACGCCGCATGGGCGCGCTGTCTGGCGGTGAACGCCAGCGCGTGCTGCTGGCCCAGGGCTTGATCCCGGCGCCGCAACTGCTGGTACTGGATGAGCCGATGTCGGCACTCGACGAGGCAGGGATCCAGGTGTTCGAACGCCTGCTCAATGACTGGCGCCTGGCCGGCATCACCGTGTTGTGGATCGAGCATGACCTGGAAGCCGTGGGCCGCCTGGCCGATCGCGTCACCGGCCTGAACCGTCGCGTGCTGTTCGACGCTACGCCGAAGGAAGCGTTGACCCCGGACCGCCTGCTGACCCTGTTCTCCACCCACCCTCGGAGCCCGGTGCAATGAGTTATGAAGCGTTTCGCCTGATGGTCCAGGGCTGGGCTTCTTCCGGATACCTGCCGGAAGCGCTGGCCTATGGTTTTGTGGTCAACGCCCTGCTCGCCGGCCTGCTGATCGGCCCGGTACTGGGCGGCCTGGGTACGTTGGTGGTGGTCAAGCGCTTTGCGTTTTTCTCCGAAGCGGTCGGCCACGCGGCACTCACCGGCGTGGCCGTCGGCATCCTGCTGGGTGAACCCTACACCGGGCCCTATGGCGCCCTGTTCGGGTACTGCCTGCTGTTCGGCATCCTGCTCAACTACCTGCGCAACCGCACCGGGTTGGCGCCCGACACCTTGATCGGCGTGTTCCTCTCGGTGTCCCTGGCCCTGGGCGCCAGCCTGCTGCTGATCCTGGCGGGCAAGATCAACGTGCATATTCTGGAGAACGTACTGTTCGGTTCGGTGTTGACGGTGAATGGCAACGATCTGCTGGTGCTGGCGGTTGTTGGCTCGCTGGTCATGGCGTTGGCGTTGCCGCTGTACAACCGCATCATGCTTGCCAGCTTCAATCCGCAACTGGCGGCGGTGCGCGGGGTGGCAGTGAAAACCCTGGATTATCTGTTTGTGATCCTGGTGACGTTGATCACCGTGGCGGCGGTCAAGGTCATCGGCGCGATCCTGGTGGGCGCCCTGCTGGTCATCCCCGCCGCCGCCGCGCGCCTGCTGAGCCAGTCGCTCAAGGGTTTCTTCTGGATCTCGGTGATCATTGCCACGGTCAGCACGCTGTGCGGGATCCTGCTGCCGATCATCTTCGACCTGCCCATCCCGTCCGGTGCCGCGATCATCCTCGTGGCCGGTATCGCCTTCGCCTTTGCCGCCATTGCGCGCGGCACCGTGCCCAGCCTCAAAGGGAATCTTGGATAATGCGCTCCATTCTTCATCCTATGGCCCTGGCCATCGCTTGTTTGTTCACCACGCCACTGATGGCGGCTGAGGCGGCCAAACCGGTTGCCCAAGCGGCAAAACCCGTCAAGGTACTGGCCTCGTTGCCTATCACCTATGGCCTGGCTGAAGTGCTGCTCAAAGGCACCGCCGTACAGCTCGAACGCGCCGCCCCGGCCAACCTGCCCGGTTCGCGGCAAGTGTCCTATTTCACCGGCCGTGGCGCACCGGCGCTGAGCAAGCTGGCGCAGGACGCCGACGCCGCCATTGGCTTGCGTTCGCTGTGGGCGGATGACCCGCTGTACCCGGTGGCGCGGCGCAGCAATATCCGCATCGTCGAAGTGGATGCCGCACGCCCGGTGGACGGCGGTTTGCCGGGCATTGCCGTGCAACCCGGCAGCACCGATGGCCTGAACAGCCAGCCGTGGCAATCGAGCAACAACCTGGGGCGTATGGCCGACGTGCTCGCCGCCGACCTCAGCCGCCTGGCGCCCGACGCCAAGCCCACGATCGACGCCAACCTCGCCGCCCTCAAGCAACGCCTGCTCAAGCTCACCGCAGACAGCGAAGCGCGGCTGGCCAAGGCGGACAACCTCACGGTGGTCAGTTTGAGCGATCATTTCGCCTACCTGGTCAGCAGCCTGAACCTGGAATTAGTGAGCACAGATGCACGGCCGGACGCCGACTGGACGCCCGAGGCCTTGCAAAAGCTCAGTGCCGAATTGAAGGAGAACGACGTGGCGGTGGTGTTGCACCATCGACAGCCGAGTGAGGCGGTGAAGGCGGCCATCGAGGCAGGCGGCTCGCAATTACTGGTCTTGAACGTAGACGGCGCAGACCCGGTGGAGGAACTCACCACCAACACCGACTCACTGATCAAAGCCCTGACACCTTAACCTTGTAGGAGCCGGCTTGCCGGCGATGGCGTCCCTAACATCGCCGCCAAATCTGAAGGCCTCATCGCCGGCAAGCCGGCTCCTACAGGGAATGTGGCGTGATTAAGCGACGTCGACACCGACGTGGATGGCGTCATGCCGCCAGAACTCCAGATCGCAGTCGATCAAGCGCTGATGCTGATCGTAATTGACCCGGGCAATGCGCAAGCCCGGGCTGCCCACCGACACGCGCAACGCGGCGGCGGCTTCCACGGGCAGAGACGTCGGCACAATTTCAAAACGCACCCGCCCGTAGTGCAAGTCATATTGACGGGCATAGAGTTCGGTCATCGACTGATTCAGGTCGCACTCCAGAATCCCCGGAAAATACTGCGGGTTGAGGTAGTGCTCCACATACAGCACTAAACGCCCATCAATGCGCCGGCCCCGGCACACCTGGATCACGCTGGACAATGCCGGCAACTGCAACCACGCACACACCGCTGCCGACGCCGGCTGCAGCCGCGCGGAAATCACCTCGGTGGACGGCACCCGCCCCTGGTCGCTGACCATCGCGTGAAAGTGGCTGCGCTGCATCAGGTTATAGGCCAGCCGGGGTGGCGAGACAAACCAGCCGCGGCGCTCCTCGCGATAGATCTGCCCCTGGGCCTCCAGCTGTAACAAGGCTTCCCGCACCGTAATGCGAGTGGTACCAAACAACTCGCTGAGCTTTCGCTCGGCGGGCAATTTACTCGCAGGCGGCAACAGGCCATGGTCGATCTGCTCTTGCAGCGCCAGGCCGATGGATGTCACCGCCTTGATTGCCTCATCACGCATCAATGTTACCTATCTGGACTAGACCAGCACCGCTTCGGTGCACAAACCGCGCTCTATCAGGGCTTGAGCTGTTGCCTGCCAGCCTAGGCATTACAGATGACCGACAGATGACAGCCCCTCTCACGCCCCTGCCCCACACTCTGCAATACATCGGCCAAGTCGAGTGCCTGCGGGCATTTGGGCATGGTCTACGCTAACTCTGCGACGAGCGACATCCGCGATTTAAAAACGACATCGACATGAAACTGTCATCAGGCACGCCTAGATTGGCTCAGGTATTGCTGACCTAGACCAACACCACCGCAAACGTCGACAAAAACGCAGCGTTGAAAACGCCCAAAGGAGCTTCGGATGAAACAGCTTTTCCTGGCATCACTGTTAGGCTCGACCATTGCCATGTGCACCGCCGCCATGGCTGCTGATACCGATTTGAAAACCCTGGAAGCTGCCGCGAAAGCGGAAGGCGCCGTCAACAGCGTCGGCATGCCCGATGACTGGGCCAACTGGAAAGGCACCTGGGAAGACCTGGCCAAGACCTACGGCCTCAAGCACATCGACACCGACATGAGTTCGGCCCAGGAAATCGCCAAGTTCAAGGCTGAAAAAGACAACGCCAGCGCCGACATCGGCGACGTGGGCGCAGCGTTCGGTCCGATTGCGGTGAAGCAAGATGTGACCCAGCCGTACAAACCGTCCACCTGGGCCCAGGTGCCGGATTGGGCAAAAGACAAGGACGGTCACTGGGCGCTGGCCTACACCGGCACCATCGCCTTTATCGTCAACAAGAAGCTGCTGCACGGTTCGGAAGTGCCCACCAGCTGGGCTGACCTGCAAAAAGGCAAATACAAGGTCTCAATCGGTGACGTGAGCACCGCGGCCCAGGCGGCCAACGGCGTACTGGCCGCCGCCATCGCCAATAAAGGCGACGAAAAGAACATCGCCCCAGGCCTGCAGTTCTTCACCAAGATCGCCCAGCAAGGCCGTCTCTCGCTGTCCAACCCGACCATCGCCACCATGGAAAAAGGCGAAGTCGAAGTGGGCGTGGTCTGGGACTTCAACGGCCTGAGCTACAAGGCCAAGATGGCCAACCCGGATGACTACGTGGTGCTGATCCCATCGGACGGTTCGGTGAAGTCCGGCTACACCACCATCATCAACAAATACGCCAAGCACCCGAACGCCGCCAAGCTGACCCGCGAATACATCTTCAGTGATGCCGGCCAACTCAACCTGGCCAAGGGCAATGCGCGTCCTATCCGTGCTGAAACCGACCTGAAACTGCCGGCCGATATCGCCAAGAACCTGATCCCGGGCGAGCAGTACACCAAGGCCAATCCGCAGCCGATCAAGGATGCCGATGCCTGGGAAGCGACTTCCAAGAAGCTGCCTCAGCTGTGGAACGAGCAAGTCATCGTAGAAATGAAGTAATCAGGCTCACTGCCTGAAATGCGGCCGGTGTGGGAGCTGGCTTGCCTGCGATAGCGGTCTGACATTCAGCCTCTATGTCGACTGATACGCCGCTATCGCAGGCAAGCCAGCTCCCACATTTTGACCCGGTTACGCCAGAGAATTTGAGTCAAACCACCTGTTGCGGAGCTCCAGCCCCCATGAAGCACAATGTCATCCTTGTCGTGCTCGACGGCCTGAACTTCGAGGTTGCGCGGCACGCCATGGGGCACTTGCAGGCCTATGTCGGCGCAGGACGCGCAGCGCTCTACAAGCTGGAATGTGAACTGCCCGCCCTGTCCCGCCCGTTGTATGAATGCATCCTGACCGGCGTGCCACCGATCCAGAGCGGTATCGTGCACAACCATGTTTCGCGCCTGTCCAACCAACGCAGCATTTTCCATTACGCCACCGACGCCGGCCTCACCACAGCGGCGGCGGCCTACCACTGGGTCAGCGAGTTGTATAACCGCACGCCCTTTATCGCCGCCCGTGATCGTCATACCGACGACAAGGCGCTGGCGATCCAGCACGGGCATTTCTACTGGAATGACCACTACCCCGATTCCCACCTGTTCGCCGATGCCGAAAGCCTGCGCCGCAAACACGCGCCGAACTTCCTGGTGGTGCACCCGATGAACATCGACGACGCCGGGCACAAGCACGGCCTCGACACGCCGCAGTACCGCAACAGCGCACGCTCGGCCGACATCATCCTCGCCGACTACCTGCAAGGCTGGCTCGACGCCGGCTACCAGGTGCTGGTGACGGCCGACCATGGCATGAACAGCGACCGCTCCCACAACGGCCTGCTGCCGGAAGAGCGCGAAGTGCCGTTGTTCGTCCTTGGCGATGCCTTCAGCCTGGAGGCCAATGCCGCGCCCCGGCAGACCGAACTGTGCGGCACCGTCTGCGAATTGCTGGGCGTGCCCCACGACAAACCTGTATGCCGGGAGCTGTTGAAATGACCCGTGGTAAATGGCTGGCGCTGCTGTGCCTGGTGCCGTTCGCGCTGTTCTTTATCGTGTTCGAAATTGCCCCGCTGGTGTGGGTGCTGATCAACAGCCTGCAAACCGAGGAAGCCGGTTGGGGCCTGGAAAACTTCACGCGCATCTTCAGCTCGAAGTTCTACCTGCAAGCCATCCAGTTCAGCCTGGAGATCAGCTTCTATTCCAGTGTCTTCGGCATCATCATCGCCACGCTGGGCAGCTACTCCCTGCGCCGGGTGGATTCGCCGCTGCGCAATTTCGTCACCGCCTTCGCCAACATGACCAGCAACTTTGCCGGCGTGCCCCTGGCGTTCGCGTTCATCATCCTGCTGGGGTTCAACGGCAGCATCACCCTGATGCTCAAGCAGGCCGGGATCATCCAGGACTTCAACCTGTATTCCAAAACCGGCTTGATCATCCTGTACACCTACTTCCAGATTCCCCTCGGTGTGTTGCTGCTGTACCCGGCCTTCGATGCACTGCGTGAAGACTGGCGCGAGTCGGCTGCCCTGCTGGGCGCCAATGGCTGGCAGTTCTGGCGGCATATCGGCTTGCCGGTGCTCACGCCTGCGCTGCTGGGCACCTTCGTGATCCTGCTGGCGAACGCGCTGGGCGCCTACGCCACGGTGTATGCACTGACCACCGGCAATTTCAACGTACTGCCGATCCGCATCGCGGGCCTGGTCTCCGGCGACGTGTCACTGGACCCGAACATGGCCAGCGCCCTGGCCGTGGTGCTGGTGGCGCTGATGACCGTGGTCACCGTGGTCCATCAACTGCTGCTCAAGAGGAGCTACCATGTCTCGCGCTGAAGCCGGCCCGGCCACCCTCTACCATCGGGTAGTGGTGTACCTGTTGTTCCTGATCCTGGTATTGCCGCTGGTGGGCACCTTTGTCTACTCCATTGCGAGCAGTTGGTCGGCCACCGTGCTGCCGGCCGGCTTTACCGTGAAATGGTATGTGCAACTGTGGAGCGACCCGCGCTTCCTGGCCGCCTTCGGCCAGTCGCTGCTGGTGTGCGTGGGTGCGCTGATTCTGTCAGTGGTGTTGATTTTGCCGCTGCTGTTCGTAGTGCATTACCACTTCCCCAGGCTCGACGCCTTGATGAACATCCTGATCCTGCTGCCCTTCGCGGTGCCGCCGGTAGTGTCGTCGGTAGGCCTGCTGCAACTGTACGGCTCCGGGCCGTTAGCGATGGTGGGCACGCCGTGGATATTGATCGGTTGCTACTTCACCGTGGCGCTGCCGTTCATGTACCGCGCGATCACCAACAACCTGCAAGCCATCAACCTGCGTGACCTGATGGACGCCTCCCAACTGCTCGGCGCCAGCACCTGGCAGGCCGCGATCCTGGTGGTGCTGCCCAACCTGCGCAAAGGCCTGATGGTTGCCCTGCTGCTGTCGTTCTCGTTCCTGTTCGGCGAGTTCGTGTTCGCCAACATCCTGGTAGGCACCCGCTACGAGACCCTGCAGGTGTACCTCAACAATATGCGCAACAGCAGCGGCCACTTCACCAGTGCCGTCGTCATTTCCTATTTCTTCTTTGTGCTGGTGCTGACCTGGGCCGCCAATATCTTGAACAAGGACAAAAGCCAATGAGCTTCGTCAGCGTCCAACATTTGCAAAAAGGCTACGCCGGCACCCCGGTGTTCAGCGACATCAACTGCGAAATCGCCAAGGGCGAATTCGTCACCCTGCTCGGCCCGTCCGGTTGCGGCAAGTCCACCCTGCTGCGTTGCATCGCCGGCCTCACGCCGGTGGACAGCGGAAAAATCCTGCTGGATGGCCAAGACATTGTTCCGCTCAGCCCGCAGAAACGACACATCGGCATGGTGTTCCAGAGCTACGCGCTGTTCCCCAACATGACCGTGGAACAGAACGTCGCCTTTGGCCTGCGCATGCAAAAGGTCAACGCCGACGACAGCCACAAGCGCGTGCAGGAAGTGCTGCAACTGGTCGAACTCAAGGACCTGGCCGGCCGCTACCCGCACCAGATGTCCGGTGGCCAATGCCAACGCGTGGCCCTCGCCCGCTCGCTGGTCACCCGCCCACGCCTGCTGCTGCTCGATGAACCGCTGTCGGCGCTGGATGCAAGGATTCGCAAGCACCTGCGCGAACAGATCCGCCACATCCAGCGTGAACTGGGGCTGACCACCATCTTCGTGACCCACGACCAGGAAGAAGCCCTGACCATGTCTGACCGGATCTTTCTGATGAACCAGGGCAAGATCGTGCAGAGCGGCGACGCCGAAACCCTCTACACCGCCCCGGTGGATGTGTTCGCGGCGGGCTTTATCGGCAACTACAACCTGCTGGACGCCGACAAGGCCACTCAACTGCTGCAACGCCCGATCAACAGCCGCATCGCCATTCGCCCGGAAGCCATCGAGCTGAGCCGCAGCGGCGAACTCGACGCGCTGGTGCGCAGCCATAGCCTGCTGGGCAACGTAATCCGCTATCGCATCGAGGCGCGCGGCGTGGAGTTGGTGGTGGACGTGCTCAACCGTTCGGCCGACGACCTGCACCCGGACGGGCAACGCCTGGCACTGTCCATCGACCCAAGTGCCTTGTGTGAAGTAGCCTGATGCAACGATTGATTGAGAGAGCGTGACCGATGGCATTGGTAATTTTTGATCTGGACGACACCCTCATCCACGGTGACTGCGCCACCCTGTGGAGCGAGCAGATGGGCCGCCTGGGCTGGGTCGACCCCGAGTCGTTCATGCGCAAGAACAACGAACTGATGGACGCCTACAGCCAGGGCAAGCTGCTGATGGAAGACTTCATGACCTTCAGCCTGGAGCCGATGATTGGCCGCACACCGGAAGAAATCGAACACCTGGTGGAGCCGTGGGTCGAGGACGTGATCGAGCCGCTGATCTACAGCGATGCCACCAAGACCATCGCGCGCCACCGGGCCAATGGCGACCGGATCCTGGTGATTTCGGCGTCGGGCACGCATTTGGTCAAGCCGATTGCCGCGCGCATCGGCATCGACGAAGTGCTGGGGATCGATCTGGACGTCAGCCATGGCGTGTACAGCGGCCAGACCGTGGGCGTACTGACTTACCGCGAAGGCAAGATCACCCGCTTGCTGGAATGGCTGGAACAGGAAGGCGAGACGTTGGACGGCGCGTATTTCTATTCGGATTCGCGCAATGACTTACCATTGCTGAGCAAGGTGGAGTACCCGCAGGTGGTGAACCCGGATCCGGTACTGCGCGAGCACGCGGAAAAGGCCGGCTGGCCGATCCACCACTGGGTCTGAATTTAAACCCTAACCCTGTAGGAGCCGGCTTGCCGGCGATAGCAGTGTGTCAGATGAAACATTCTTCATTGATACACCGCAATCGCCGGCAAGCCGGCTCCTACAGGGGTGTGTTTCAGGTCAGGCTTTCGTCGATGACCAACACCAGCTTCCCGGAAATCTGGTTGGTCGCCAGCTCCGCAAACGCCGCCTCGGCGTCCTTGATCGGGAAGGTCTTGGCCAATTGCGGGCGCAAACGCCCTTCGACAAACAGCGGCCACACGTGCTGGCTGAGGTCACTGAACAGGTCTGCCTTGAACTGATCGCTGCGACTGCGCAGGGTCGAGCCCAGCAGTTGCACGCGCTTGCCCAGCACCTGGGCCAGGTCCAGCTTGGCCTCGCGGCCGCCCATCAGGCCGATCAACACCCAGCGACCGTCCAGGGCCAGCAGCTTGAGGTCCAGCGCCGCATAGTCACCGCCGACGGGGTCGAGGATCACGTCGAACGGCCCGAAATCCCGCAAACCTTCGATGCCATCGGTACGCACCACACCGCCCTGGGCGCCCAGCGCTTCGCAATAGGCCAGGCGCTCTGCCGAGCCGACACTGACCCAGCACGGGCTGCCAAACGCCTTGCACAGCTGGATCGCCGCAGAGCCCACGCCGCTGGCGCCGGCATGCAACAACACCTTCTCACCGGGCTTGAGCCCCGCCAGCTGGAACAGGTTGAGCCACGCGGTGCTGTACACCTCAGGCAGGGCCGCCGCTTCGAGCAGCGACAAGCCCTCTGGCACCGGCAGTACGTGGCGTGCGTCCACCACCACCTCCTCGGCCATGCCGCCACCGGCCAGCAGCGCACACACGCGGTCGCCGACCTGCCAGGATGAACCCGGGCCGACTTCGCTGATCACCCCGGAACACTCCAGGCCCAGCACGTGACTGGCGCCCGGGGGCGGAGGATAGAGCCCCGCACGCTGTAATAAATCGGCGCGATTGAGGCCCGCAGCCGCCACACGAATGCGAACTTGGCCTACATCGCAGGTAGGACGGGGTTCATCCAACCACTCCACGTGACCGTCAACGCCTTGCAATGCTTTCACAGTGCCTCCATAGTGAGTCTGGACTGAGCCCGTAGCTGTAGCGCCGGGCTTTTTGCATTATGCGACCGGACCATATGGAACCGGCTCCCTCAAAGACGGCCTAATATGCGTTATCAATTGCCCCCGCGTCGAATCAGCATGAAGCATTTGTTCCCAAGCACCGCCCTCGCTCTTTTCATTGGTCTCGGCTTTGCGTCGATGTCGACCAATACGTTCGCAGCCAACAGCTGGGACAACCTTCAGCCGGATCGCGATGAGGTGATTGCCAGCCTTAACGTCGTCGAGTTGCTCAAGCGCCATCACTACAGCAAGCCGCCTTTGGACGACGCTCGCTCGGTGATCATCTACGACAGCTACCTCAAGCTGCTGGACCCGTCGCGCAGCTACTTCCTGGCCAGCGATATCGCTGAGTTCGACAAGTGGAAGACGCAGTTCGACGACTTCCTCAAGAGCGGCGACCTGCAGCCCGGTTTCACCATCTACAAGCGTTACCTGGACCGCGTAAAAGCGCGTCTGGACTTCGCGCTGGCCGAATTGGACAAAGGCGTCGACAAGCTCGACTTCACCCAGAAGGAAACCCTTCTGGTGGACCGCAAGGACGCCCCTTGGCTGACCAGCACCGCCGCCCTAGACGACCTGTGGCGCAAACGCGTCAAGGACGAAGTGCTGCGCCTGAAGATCGCCGGCAAAGAGCCAAAGGCCATCCAGGAACTGCTGACCAAGCGCTACAAGAACCAACTGGCGCGCCTGGACCAGACCCGAGCCGAAGACATCTTCCAGGCCTACATCAACACCTTCGCGATGTCCTACGACCCGCACACCAATTATCTGTCGCCAGATAACGCGGAAAATTTCGATATCAATATGAGTCTGTCGCTGGAAGGCATCGGTGCCGTACTGCAAAGCGACAACGACCAGGTGAAGATTGTGCGCCTGGTGCCGGCAGGTCCGGCAGACAAGACCAAGCAAGTCGCGCCGGCTGACAAGATCATCGGCGTGGCCCAGGCCGACAAAGAGATGGTCGACGTGGTCGGCTGGCGCCTGGACGAAGTGGTCAAGCTGATCCGTGGGCCGAAAGGCAGCGTGGTGCGCCTGGAAGTGATTCCGCACACCAATGCGCCGAACGACCAGACCAGCAAGATCGTGTCCATCACCCGTGAAGCGGTGAAGCTCGAAGACCAGGCCGTGCAGAAGAAAGTCCTCAACCTCAAGCAGGATGGCAAGGACTACAAGCTGGGCGTGATTGAAATCCCGGCCTTCTACCTGGACTTCAAGGCCTTCCGCGCTGGCGACCCGGACTACAAGTCCACCACCCGCGACGTGAAAAAAATCCTGACTGAGCTGCAGAAGGAAAAAGTCGACGGCGTGGTCATCGACCTGCGCAACAACGGCGGCGGTTCCCTGCAGGAAGCCACCGAGCTGACCAGCCTGTTTATCGACAAGGGCCCGACCGTGTTGGTACGCAACGCTGACGGCCGTGTCGACGTGCTCGAAGACGAAAACCCGGGCGCCTTCTACAAAGGGCCGATGGCGTTGCTGGTCAACCGCCTCTCGGCATCGGCTTCGGAGATTTTCGCCGGCGCCATGCAGGACTATCACCGTGCGCTGATCATCGGTGGCCAGACCTTCGGCAAAGGCACCGTGCAGACCATCCAGCCGCTGAACCATGGCGAGCTTAAGTTGACGTTGGCCAAGTTCTATCGGGTTTCCGGGCAGAGCACCCAGCATCAGGGCGTACTGCCGGATATCGACTTCCCGTCGATCATCGACACCAAGGAAATCGGCGAGAGCGCCCTGCCCGAAGCCATGCCGTGGGACACTATCCGTCCTGCGATCAAGCCGGCGTCGGACCCGTTCAAACCGTTCCTGACGCAGTTGAAGGCTGACCACGATGCGCGTTCCGCCAAGGATGCCGAGTTCGTGTTTATCCGCGACAAACTGGCCCTGGCCAAGAAGCTGATGGAAGAAAAAACCGTCAGCCTCAACGAAGCGGACCGTCGTGCGCAGCACACCTCCATCGAGAATCAGCAGCTTGTGCTGGAAAACACCCGCCGCAAGGCCAAGGGTGAAGACCCGCTCAAAGAGCTGAAGAAAGAAGATGAAGATGCACTGCCGGCCGAGCCGGAAAAAACCAAGCCGGAAGATGACGCCTACCTGGCGGAAACCGGTCGCATCCTGCTGGACTACCTCAAGATCTCCAAGCAGGTTGCCAAGCAGTAAATGATGGCAATTTAATGTGAACACTCCCCGGAGTGTCATCATATAGACATCATTCTGTCGTGAAATGAAGGACCGCAGGCGTTAAGCCTGCGGTCCTTTTTTTTCGATCGAGATCGCCATGACCATGACCGAACAGCTGAATGCCCTGAGCTCAATCCTGGCTCAAGGCAGTTTGCACAGCCTGTTCCAACCGATCATCTGCCTGTCCGAGAGGCGCATCCTCGGCTACGAGGCCTTGAGCCGTGGCCCGTCCAACAGCCCGCTGCACTCCCCCGTCGCGCTGTTCTCGGTGGCCAGCCACGCCGGGCGCCTCAGTGAGCTGGAGATCGCCTGCCGCGAGAGTGCCTGCCGACGCTTCAGCGAGCAGAAATTGCCGGGCAAGCTGTTCCTGAACATCTCGCCGGAATCCCTGATGGAAACGGCCCATCAACCGGGCCGCACATTGCAATTGCTGCGTGACTTCGGCATTCCACCCAGCCAAGTCGTGATTGAGCTTACCGAGCAGACGCCGACCGACGATTTCGACCTGCTGCAGACCGCCTTGCACCACTACCGTGACATGGGCTTTGCGATTGCTCTGGATGACTTGGGCGCCGGCTATTCCAGCTTGCGGTTATGGTCGGAGCTGCGCCCGGATTATGTGAAGATCGACCGGCACTTTATCGACGGCATCCATCAGGATGCGCTCAAGCGTGAGTTTGTCGGTTCTATCCTGCAGATCGCCAAGGCGTCTCGCGCCCAGGTGATTGCCGAGGGCATCGAGCTACCGGAAGAGTTGGCGGTGCTCACGGAGATGGGCGTCGACCTCGTTCAAGGCTACTTGCTTTGCCGCCCCCAGGAGCACCCGCCGCAGGAGGTGCGGACCATGCTGCCCAAACAGGATAACGCCAACATCGCCCTCAACGAAGAAGGCAGCGACCTCAGCGCCCTGCTCAACGAGCAACCTGCGGTCGACCAGGACACTGCCACCGCGCAGGTGCTGGAATCGTTCCGCCGCCAGGCCAACCTCAACTCGCTGGCGGTGCTGGACGGGCGCGGCCACCCGGTGGGTATCGTGCACCGGCATTCGTTGTCTGACGCCCTGCTCAAGCCCTTTGCCACCGACCTGTTCGCACGCAAGCCGATCAGCCGTCTGATGAGCAATGACTTTCTTGCCGTGGAGCTGAGCCAGTCGCTGCAGCAAGTCAGTCGCCTGCTCACCAGCCGTGCGCGACAGCGCATCGAAGAAGATTTCATCATCACCTTGAACGGGGATTATCTGGGCCTGGGCCGGGTGATTGACGTGCTCAAGCTGATCACCGAACTGAAGATCCAGCAAGCGCGCTACGCCAACCCGCTGACCTTGTTGCCCGGCAACGTGCCGATCCAGCAATGCCTCACACGCTTGCTGCAGCAACAGCGCGAGTCGGTGATCTGCTACGTGGATATAGACAGCTTCAAGCCGTTCAACGACATCTACGGTTATGGGCGTGGGGATGAAGTGTTGTTGTGCCTGGCGCAATGCCTGAATGATCGGGTAGACCCCAGCCGCGACTTTGTCGGGCATATCGGCGGCGATGATTTTCTGCTGGTGCTGGGTCCGCAGGACTGGCGCAAGCGGCTCAACCAGCTGCTGGATGATTTCCACACCCAGTGTCGGCGGTTCTACCGTGCCGAACACCTGGATGCCGGTTGCTTCGTGGCATTGAACCGCCAGGGCGTGCGGCAGGAGTTTGCCCTGTTGTCGCTATCGATTGGCGTGGTGCATCTCTATCCACAGGCCTGTGGACAACTCGATGCCAGCCAACTGGCAGAATTGGCCTCCCAGGCCAAGCACCATGCCAAGGACGTGGCCGGCTACAGCATCCATGTGATCGACAGCATGGACATGCTGCCCCAACCGCTTTAGGCCTCGGCCGATTCCGGATACTCGTACTCGAACACCCGCACCACCTCCGAGGCGTGCCAGGACGCAGCGGCCACGCCATCGGATGGCCCGCTGAAGCGCCCCAGGCGCTCCACACACTCAAAGAAGCCGGTACGCGGCAGGCGGCTAGCGCCCTGGCTGATCACCAGCGAGCTGCGCAGCGGCTGCTCGGCCTTGGCATCCAGCGCCGCCAGATGTTCCAGGGCCGCCGCCAGGGTTTGCATGGCCGGCGTGGGAAATTGCAGGCGCTCCAGCAGCGCGCGGTAGGTCAGCAGATGGCGCTGGCGGCGCGCCTGGTCCAGTTCGTTGAGTAACCCATCCCAGTGTTGACGGCTGATACGTAGGCTCAAGATTCATCCCTCCAACCTGCAACGCCCAATTCCCAGGCCAGGCTGCGGCGAATAGCGGCATCCGGCTGGCGCTCACCACTTTCAATCAATCCTAGATAAGAGGGGCTGATGCCCACGGTACGGGCCAAGGCCTCGATGGCCAGCCCTTTGGCTTCACGCAGGCCGCGCAGGTCTGCGAGCGGGCGCAGGTCCCTGTCGGGAGCGGGGGTGACAGCAGGGGAAGAAGCCTGGGTGGGTGTCGGTTGACCGGCGGCTTTTAGTAGCGCCTGGTACTGATCCCATGGCAACACCGCGTATTCGGGTTCGCCATTGCGTGAAATTATCTGAATATCCATGACTGCCCCGTAGGATAACAACACTTACTAAGTAAGTTCTTTCCTTAGAAGTGTAATCCTAACAGCCACAAAGGTCGCAGGGGGATAGCCGCGTTGTCAGTTTTTTTGCGGTTTTTCCTTTGCCAGCAGTGCCGGCGTCGCGGGTAAGCGCTCAACCACCGCCAGTTTTTCCGGGCGCTGGGCATCGCGCCAGGCGCGAAAGGCGCTCAGCTCGCCGTCCAGGGTCTTCATGACCCAGGCCAGCACCGCGATGTCGTCGAGCATGCCGAACACCGGGATGAAGTCAGGGATCGCATCAATCGGGCTCAAGAAGTACATCAGCCCGGCCACCACCGAGATCAGCGCCTTGGGACTGATCGCCCGGTACTCGCCGCGCCAGTAGGCCAGGCACAGGGCCTGGAGCAGCTTGAGATCGTCCTTGAGCTTGCCCAGCCGGTTGCCCTGGCTCGAACCTTTGGCGGCGACCGCAAACAGCAGGGTTGGCAGACGCCCCCGCCCCAGCAGGCGCGCGGCCATGGGCAGGAAGCGGGTGAAATTGAAGGGTGCTTTCATCGTCACTCCCGTTCCAGGCGACATAAAATGTTATCCACACAAATTGTGGATAACCTTGTGAACAGAGCCGGTTTTTTCGGCTGAAAGCCACGACCTGCAAGGCTTGCAGTCAGATCGGGCATTTTTTGCGCACATAAAAAAACCCAAGATTTCATTGACTTGGCGCTGATCTGCGACTACCCGTGCTCGAGTCTTATATCAGACTCCCACCGGCCCCGGACGTTCGTTTGGATCTGTAGTGAGCGGGCTTGCCCCGCGCTGGGGGGCGACACCGATCCAAATCCAGGCTCCTGAGTCTTTCTGAAATACCGCAGCGCCCGGATTGGGGCGGCTTCGCCCCCCAGCGCGGGGCAAGCCCGCTCACTACACCGCAGAAACAACAACGCCCCGTCGAAACGGGGCGTTGTGTGTGCTCAGGCGCTGGTTACTTCTTGGCAGCCGGGGCAGCAGGGGCTTCAGGAGCGTCAGCCTTGGCTGGGTCCTTGATGGCCAACAGCTTCAGGTTGAACACCAGTACCGAGTTGGCAGGGATCGCCGGGCTCGGGCTCTGGGCACCGTAGGCCAGGTCAGACGGGATGTACAGTTCGGCTTCTTCACCGACGTGCATCAGTTGCAGGCCTTCGACCCAACCCGGGATCACACCGCTGACCGGCAGGTCAATCGGGCTGCCACGGTCTTCGGAGCTGTCAAAGGTGGTGCCGTTGGTAAGCTTGCCGGTGTAGTGAACAGTCACGACGTCGGTTGGCTTAGGCTGGGCGCCATCGGATTTCTTCACGATCTTGTACTGCAGACCGGAAGCGGTGGTGACGACGCCGTCTTTCTTGGCGTTGTCTTCGAGGAATTTCTTGCCGGCGGCTGCCGACTCTTCACTCATCTTGGTCATGCGTTCTTCAGCACGCTTTTGCAGTGCGGCAAACGCTTCAACCAGTTCTTCGTCTTTCAGCTTCTGTTCTTTCTTGCCAACGGCATCTTCGATGCCTTGGGCTACCGCTTTGGAGTCCAGGTCATCCATGCCTTCTTGAGCAAGGCTTTTGCCCATGTTCAGGCCGATGCCGTAGGAAGCTTTCTGCGCCGGGGTTTTCAGCTCTACGCTGGTCTGCGAATCACAACCCGCAAGTACCAGGCTAACCAGGGCCACCGCCGCCGCCAACCGATGCTGTTTCATGCTATTTCCTTGTTCATGCGCCAATAGGGCATTCGAATAAAGTCGCGAGCTTATCAGGCGGCCACGACCAATGGCTACCGGCATGTGAGCGGGAAACTTCTGATAAGTTCACGTGTTTAAAAGCATTTTCATTCATTATGGAGGCCCGCGACGGATCGCGGGACCACACGCCACCAGGCTCATGGCCACTTGCCGCACCTGTGACGTGATGGCATAACAACGCTACAACTCGACAAGGATAGTTATCTTGCGCATTTTTTCCCGTGTTTTACTCCTGATATTTGCCCTGCTCGGCATCGCCCTGGCCGTGGTGCTCTATTACACCGTGAACCCCAAACTCCCGGATTACACACCCGTGGAGCAGGTGCACTACCAGGATCAATGGAGTGCCGCCGACCGTCAGACCTACTACTTCACGCCCCAGGGCACCCAGGTAAAAGGCCTGCATTACGATTGGTTCACGGCCCTCGAACTGCCATTTTCGGACGCGCGTTTTGCCACGCCGGAGTACCTTGCACGCTTCGGTTTCCTGGTGGACCCCAAACAGGTTCCCACCACGCAAAACCCCGGCAACCTGCCCGTCGGGTTCGCCCGTCATCAGAATGCCGGCAGCAACGTCGAGTACCTGGACATCACCTGCGCCGCCTGCCATACCGGTGAATTGCATTTCAAAGGCCAGGCCCTGCGCATCGACGGCGGCTCGGCCCAGCACGTGCTGCCCTCCAGCGTACCGACCCTGCGCGGCGGCAGCTTCGGCCAGGCCCTTGTCGCCAGCCTCGCTGCCACCTACTACAACCCGTGGAAGTTCGAGCGTTTTGCGCGCACCGTGCTCGGCACACATTACGACGATGACAGCAAAAAACAGCTGCGCCAGGACTTCAAGCAGTCGCTGAACCAGTTCCTCAAGGTCGCCTGGAACGACACCCATCGCGGCCTCTACCCCACCGAAGAAGGCCCGGGCCGTACCGACGCGTTTGGCCGCATCGCCAACGCCAGCTTCGGCGACGCCATTTCCCCGGACAACTACCGTGTCGCCAACGCGCCAGTGGACTACCCGCATTTGTGGGACATCTGGACCTTCGACTGGGTGCAATGGAACGGCTCGGCCCAGCAGCCCATGGCGCGCAATATCGGCGAAGCCCTTGGCGTGGGGGCCACGCTGCAGTTCTTCGACGGCGCCGGTCAACCGCTGCAAGGCGATGCGCGTTACCCCTCCAGCGTTAGGGTACGTGACCTCAACCTGATCGAAGAAACCCTGCAACGCCTCAAGCCACCGACCTGGCCCGAAGACTTGTTCGGTGCCATCGACAAGCCGCTGGCCGCCCAGGGCCGCGCCCTGTTCGCCGAGAACTGCGCCGGCTGCCACGTGCCCAGCGTCACCCAGGAAAATGGCCGTCCGGTGCAGCAACTGAAAATGCTGCCCGTGGACTACATCGGCACCGACCCCGGCACTGCCAGCAACATCGCCGACCAACGCTATGACCTCAGTGCGTTGCAGTGGGACCCGGCCGAATTGGCCAAGCTGAATGTCGAGCTGCACCCCACCCCGACCGAGCCGCTGGACCTGAAAAAAATGTCGGTGGCCAAGGGCCTGGCCTACGTCACCGCCTTCGTCGAAGACCACGCCTACCGCGCCGCCGGCGTAACGCCAGCCGAACGCCCACGCCTGGACGGCTACGGCCTGCCCATCGGCGTGCGTGAACTGCGCGCCTATAAGGCTCGCCCGCTGGCCGGTGTCTGGGCGACCCCGCCGTTCCTGCATAACGGCTCGGTGCCGACGATCTACCAATTGCTCTCGCCCCAGGACGAGCGCAGCACCACCTTCTATAAAGGCACCTTCGACTACGACCCTCGCCACCTGGGCTTCCAGACCGACGCGTTCAAGAACGCCTTCCTGTTCGACACCAAAATCACCGGCAACCACAACAGCGGCCATGAATTCCGCGCCGGCCAACGGGGCAACGGCGTCATCGGCCGTGGCCTGCAACCGCAGGAGCGCTGGGCGCTGCTGGAATACCTCAAAGTGCTGGGCGGCCCGCTGGAGCAACAACTGCCATGATTATCCGATCGCAATACAACGAACGCTCCCTGCTCGCCCGCCTCTGGCTGCGCCTGGGCCGGTTTCTCGGCAAGACCATTCTGTGGCTGGTCGGCCTCGGGCTGCTCGGCTGGCTGGCTGCCACGACCTGGTTTGCCTGGCAACACAGCGGCCCGGTGTCGCCCAACGAGCAGATCCCGGCGGGTGAAGCGGCGATGACCCAGGGCATCATCCAGACCGCCGTACGCATCGTCGACCAGCACCGCGAAGGCACGCGCTACCTGCGCGACGCCCACGCCAAGGCCCACGGTTGCGTGAAGGCTGAAGTCAGCGTACTGGCAAACCTCGACCCCGCATTGCGCCAGGGTGTGTTCGCCGAGCCCGGCAAGACCTGGCAAGCGATGATGCGGCTGTCCAACGGCAACGCCTACCCGCAGTTCGACAGCATCCGCGATGCGCGGGGCATGGCGATCAAGCTGCTCGATGTACCGGGCAAACAGCTGATGGCCGACCAGCAAGCGCGCACGGAGCAGGACTTCGTGATGTTCAGCCACCCGAACTTCTTTGTCAGTGACGTGGCGGAGTACGCGCAAAACATCGGCGCCCAGGCCAACGGCAAGAAGGTCCTGGCGTTCTTCCCCAAACTTGATCCACGCAGCTGGCAGGTGCGGCACCTGTTCATCGCCCTGGCCACACTGGCACCCGCGCCGGCCAGCCCGACGCAGACCACGTACTTTTCGGTTTCGCCCTACAAGTTCGGCACGGCCAATGCCAAGTTCCGTGTCGCACCCGACCCGCAAAGCTGCCCGGAATACGTGCTGCCCAAACAGAACCAGGACCTGCCGAACTTCCTGCGTAGCGCCTTGAATCAACAGCTCTCCACCGACCGCGTGCCGGCCTGTTTCGTGTTGCAGATCCAGCGCCAGAACCCGCAGAAATTCATGCCGATCGAAGACACCAGCATCGAGTGGAAGGAAAGCGACGCGGCGTATGAAACCGTGGCCAAGGTGAAAATCCCGCCGCAGGATTTTGATACGCCAGCACTGAACCTCGCGTGCGACAACCAGTCGTTCAACCCCTGGTTCGGGGTGCAAGCCCATCGCCCTATCGGCGGGATCAACCGCTTGCGCAAAGCGGTCTACGAAGCGATCAGCGACTACCGCCACAGCCGCAACCTGTAGGAGCCGGCTTGCCGGCGATGACGGTATAACGGGCGACATGGATCAAGTGCATATCCGTTATTTAGGTAACGGCGACTTAGGGTTCCGCCCTTACGGCGGGTCACTTTTGGAAAAGAGCCCCAAAAGTAACCAAAAGGGCTCTTGCCCCACCACTCGGC
>NZ_JACAOY010000008.1:53018-141024 GCF_013385985.1 Pseudomonas sp. B6002
GTCATGGGCCATCCCTGGCCCAGGACGGCTAACCCGGCGTCCTGCCGGGTTACCCACGGATTCAAGCCTGCGTTCGGCCAGCGTGGTTGACGGGGCGCCTGAGATCAAGATCAAAAACAGAGCAGATCACAAGCAGAGCTTGTTACAGCTACACAACATTATTCGTGTAGATAACTATGGTCATCGCTGGCCATCCGCGCTCATCGCGTAAAGAATGCGTATAGATCGCCCCACTCGCATAACGATTACGTCGTCGCTATTGAGCCACTAAGCCTGCGCACTCTACCGTCACTTCCTACCCCCAACACCCGTAGGAAGTCATCGTGGAAAGTTCAACTTTAGGCATGGTCGTCCTGACAATGATTGCGCTCTTTGGCACCGCCGCGTTCTGCTTCGAGCACCTCGCCACGCGCGCCGACAAGAAAAAGAAGAGCAAGTAAGCGGGCCAGTCACATCCGCGTAACCCCAGACTTCAAAGGGATACCCCGGCAACGGGCTATCCCTTGTTTGCGTGTGTCCGCCAAACACACGCCTATATACCGTCTTAATGCCGCACCGGGTAATCAGTGCCCGAGCTTGATACGCCAGCCCTTAACCTCCCCGCGTCCGCAGTTGCGGCTTATTCATTCAGGGGAGTTACACCGTGCTCACACTTACCTTCATCTATATCGCCAGTGGCCTGAGTGCCGTCGGGCTGTTCGTTTATTTGGGCTATGCCCTTATTCGCGCCGAAAAGTTCTAGGGAGCCTGCCATGTACGACGTGATGTTTATGGGCCTCTCCCTGGTGTTTTTTGTTGCGACTGCCCTGGCCATTGTCGCCATGGGCAAGATTTGAACGGAGCCACGACATGCTAAGCACTTTGCTGGAATTTACGCTGGTCCTGGGGTTGATGACCGGGCTCGCCGTGTTGATGGGCCAGTGGCTGACCCGGGTGTTCACCGGCACCCGCCACGCCCTGCCGGAACGCTGTACCTATCGCCTGCTGGGCATCGATCCACAGGCCGGCATGGGCTGGGCCCGCTATGGCGCGGCGCTGCTGTTGTCGAATGCCGCCATGATGCTGCTGGGCTACCTGGTGCTGCGCTTGCAGGCCGTCATGCCGATCAACCCACTGGGCCTGGCCGCCCAAACGCCGGACCTGGCGTTCAACACCGCCGCGTCCTTTATCACCAACACCAACTGGCAGGCGTACTCGGGCGAAACCAGCCTGTCGAACTTCAGCCAGATGGCGGTGATCACCTTCCTGATGTTCGTCGGCGCCACCTCCGGCGTGGTCGCCGCTGCCGGTTTCATTCGCGGCCTTAGCCGCTCAAGTTCGGCGGATATCGGCAACTTCTGGGTCGACTTCACCCGCACGCTCTACCGCGTGATGCTGCCACTGTGCGTGGCGATGGCGTTGGTATACGTGTGGCAAGGCATGCCGCAGACCTTTGCCTCGCAAGCCCTCGCCACCACCCTGGAAGGCGCGCAGCAACAGTTGATCGTGGGGGCGGTGGCCAGCTTTGAGTCGATCAAGCACATCGGCACTAACGGCGGCGGGTTCTTCAGCATGAACGCCGCCCACCCGTTCGAAAACCCCACGCCTTTGACCAACGTCCTGCACATCCTCAGCATGCTGCTGATTCCATCGGCACTGACCTACACCTTCGGCAGCATGCTGCTGCAACGCCGCCAGGGCTGGGTGTTCTTCGGCACCTTCCTGGTGATGTTCATCGGCTTTCTCGCGCTGGTGTACGGCGCTGAACAAGCCGGCAACCCGTTGCTGACCCAGGCCGGCGCAGACCAGACGCTGTCCATCGAACAGAGCGGCGGCAACATGGAGGGCAAGGAGCTGCGCTTCGGCATTGCCGACAGCAGTCTGTTCATTGCCACCACCACTGCCGCAACCACCGGTTCGGTCAACGCCATGCATGACTCGCTGACGCCCATGGGCGGCTTCGTGCCCCTGGCGCAGATGATGCTCAACTGTGTGTTCGGCGGTGACGGTGTGGGCTTTATCAACCTGATCCAGTACGCGCTGCTCACGGTGTTTTTGGTCGGCATGATGATCGGCCGCAGCCCGGAATTCCTCGGCAAGAAAATCGAGGCCCGTGAGATCAAGCTGGTGATGCTGTCGGTGCTCGCCCACCCCATCAGCATCCTGGGTTTCACCGCCCTCGCCGCCCTGTGGCCAGACACGATGGCCAGCCTCAACAACCTCGGCCCGCATGGGTTCAGCGAGGTGCTCTACGCCTACACCTCCGGCACCGCCAACAACGGTTCGGCGTTTGCCGGGCTGAACGCCAACACGCTGTTTTTCAACACCACCATCGGCCTGGCGATGTTGATCGGGCGCTTCTTCACCATGCTGCCGATGCTGGCCGTGGCCGGCTCCCTGGCGATGAAAAAAACCGTACCTGCCGGCGCCGGCACCATCCCCACCGCCACCCCGTTGTTCATGTTGCTGGTGGTGTTCGTGGTGCTGGTGGTCGGCGGCCTGACCTTTTTGCCCGCGCTCGCGCTCGGCCCGCTGGTGGAGCAATTGCAGCTGCTCTCCGGCCAGACGTACAACTGAGGACACGCAGATGACCACTCAATCGATTTTCAAAGGCCTGCTGCGCCCGGTGCTGGTGTCGGCAGTGTTTTTCATGCTACTGACCGGCCTGGCGTACCCCGCCTTCACCACGCTGGCTGCACAACTGTTGTTCCCGCTGCAGGCCAATGGCTCGCTGATCGAGCGCGACGGCCAGGTGATCGGCTCCGCGCTGATCGGCCAACCGTTCACAAAACCTGAGTACTTCCAGGGGCGCCCGAGCATGACCCTCGGTGCCGACCCGCAAGACCCGAGCAAGAGCATCTCGCAGCCTTATAACGCAGGCTCGAGCGGCGCCAGCAACCTCGGCCCGACCAGCCAGAAACTGGTTGACCAGGTGACCGCACGCGCCCAGGCCTATCGCCAGGCCAACGCCCTCGCCGCCGATGCGCCAGTGCCGGTCGACGCCGTGACCGCTTCCGCCTCGGGCCTGGACCCGCACATCTCGGTGGCCAACGCACGCCTGCAACTGGCCCGGGTAGCCCGCCTGCGGCACATCCCGGAAGCCGAACTGCTGCAACTGCTCGACGACCACACCCATGCGCGCACTTTCGGTTTGCTCGGCGAACCGCGGGTGAATGTGCTGCAACTCAACCTGGCGCTGGACGCCCGTCAGCCCGCCATTGCGGTCAGTGAGTAAGGGATCACCTTCATGAAAAATGCTCGTTTACCTCTGTTTGACCGGCGCATCGTGCTCACGGCCGGCGTCGATGCCCTGAAGAAACTGCTACCCCAGGCCCAATGGAAAAACCCGGTGATGTTCGTGGTGTATCTGGGCAGCCTGCTCACCACGTTGCTGTGGTTCCAGTCCCTGGGGGGCCAGGGTGAAGCGCCCAGCGGTTTTATCCTCAGCATCACGTTGTGGCTGTGGTTCACCGTGCTGTTCGCCAACTTCGCCGAAGCCCTGGCCGAAGGTCGCAGCCGCGCCCAGGCCGCCAGCCTGCGCGGCATGAAGCGCCAGACCCTTGCCAAATTGCTGCAAAAACCCCAGCACGGCGGCGCGTGGTTGCCCCTGGAAGCCAGCCAACTGCGCAAGGACAACGTGGTGCTGGTCGAAGCCGGCGACCTGGTGCCGCTGGACGGCGTGGTGATCGAGGGCGTGGCGTCGGTGGATGAAAGCGCGATCACCGGTGAATCGGCGCCGGTGATTCGCGAGGCCGGTGGCGACTTTTCCTCGGTTACCGGCGGCACGCGGGTGCTGTCGGATTGGCTGGTGGTGCGCATCAGCGTCAACCCGGGCGAATCGTTCCTTGATCGCATGATCAGCATGGTGGAATCGGCCAAGCGCCAGAAGACCCCGAATGAAGTCGCCCTGACGATTTTGCTGGTGGGCTTGACCCTGTTGTTCCTGCTGGTGATCGCCACGTTGAGCCCCTACTCGATCTTTGCGGTGGCCATGAGCGGCAGCGGCAGTGTGATCAGCGCCACGGTGCTGGTGGCGCTGCTGGTGTGCCTGATCCCCACCACCATCGGCGGCCTGCTCTCGGCCATCGGTGTGGCCGGGATGAGCCGGATGATGTCGGCCAATGTCATCGCCACCTCGGGCCGCGCCGTGGAGGCTGCGGGTGATGTGGACGTGCTACTGCTGGACAAGACCGGCACCATCACCCTGGGCAATCGCCAGGCCAGCCGTTTTCTGCCGGCGCCCGGCGTGAAGGAAGCCGACCTGGCCGACGCCGCACAGTTGGCGTCTCTGGCCGACGAAACCCCGGAAGGCCGCAGCATCGTGGTCCTGGCCAAACAGAAATTCGACATCCGCGCCCGTGACATCAACGCCCTCGGCGCCAGCTTTGTGCACTTCACCGCGCAAACCCGCATGAGCGGCGTGGACCTGCCCGAAGGCCGGGCCATTCGCAAAGGCGCGGCCGATGCCATCCGCAGCCATATCGAGGCGTTGGGTGGAAGCTTTCCCGCCGCACTCCAGGCAAAAGTCGATGAAGTCTCGCGGCGTGGCAGCACACCGCTGGTGGTCAGCGACGGTGCCCAGGCACTGGGCGTGGTGGAACTCAAGGACGTGGTCAAGGGCGGTATCAAGGAACGTTTCGCCGAGCTGCGTCGCATGGGTATCAAGACCGTGATGATCACCGGTGACAACCGCCTCACCGCCGCCGCCATTGCGGTGGAGGCCGGTGTGGATGACTTCCTTGCCGAAGCCCGGCCCGAAGACAAGCTGCAACTGATCCGCGACTACCAGGCCCAGGGCAAGCTGGTGGCGATGACCGGCGACGGCACCAACGACGCACCGGCACTGGCCCAGGCTGACGTGGCGGTGGCGATGAACAGCGGCACCCAGGCCGCCAAAGAGGCCGGCAACATGGTCGACCTCGACAGCAACCCGACCAAGCTGATTGAAGTGGTCGAGGTGGGCAAACAGATGCTGATGACCCGTGGCGCCCTCACCACCTTCAGCGTGGCGAACGACGTGGCAAAGTATTTCGCGATCATCCCGGCCGCGTTTGTCGCGACCTACCCGCAGCTTGGCGCCTTGAACGTGATGCACCTCGCCAGCCCCAACTCGGCGATTCTCAGCGCGGTGATTTTCAACGCGCTGATCATCGTCGCGTTGATTCCCCTGGCCTTGCGCGGCGTGACATACCGGGCGATTGGCGCGGCGGCGTTGCTCAATCGCAACCTGCTGATCTACGGCCTGGGCGGAGTGCTGGTGCCGTTTGCCGGGATCAAGCTGATTGACTTGCTGCTGACCGGGTTGGGCCTGGTGTAACCCCTCGGCTTGCCGGCGATGGCGTCTTTGAAAACGCCATCGCCGGCAAGCCGGGCTCCTACAAGGGATTTTGGATGGATTCAAAAAATGATTAACAGGCTTCACGCGCCACCCGACGAACGCCCCGACCCCGACGCCCTGCTCGCTCGGATCCAGAGGGAAGAACACGCCGCCCTGCGCGGCAAATTGCGTATCTATTTCGGCTCCAATGCTGGTGTGGGCAAGACCTGCGCCATGCTCGCGGCGGCGCAACGTGAGGTCGGCCTGGGTCGTGACCTGCTGGCAGGCGTGGTTGAAACCCATGGGCGCACAGACACCGCCGCGCTGCTCGAGGGCCTGGAGCAACTGCCCCGCGCCGCCGTGTCTCACCGCGACTATGCGCTGACTGAATTTGATCTGGATGCGGCACTGCACAGGCACCCTGCCGTGGTGCTGGTGGACGAGTTGGCCCACAGCAATGCGCCGGGCTCACGCCACCCCAAACGCTGGCAAGACGTCGAAGAACTGCTCAGTGCCGGCATCGATGTGGGGACCACCCTCAACGTCCAGCACCTGGAAAGTTTGAATGACCTGGTGAGCGGGATCATTGGCATCCGCGTGCGCGAGACCGTGCCTGACCATGTGTTCGATAACGCCCACGACGTGGTGGTGATCGACCTGCCACCCGACGACCTGTTGCAACGCCTCAAGGATGGCAAGGTGTACCTGGGGGCCCAGGCTGAGCGTGCCTCGCAGCATTTTTTCCGTAAGGGCAATTTGCTCGCCCTGCGCGAGTTGGCACTGCGGCGCACGGCCGATCGCGTCGACACGCAGATGCGCGTGTACCGCCGCGAACGGGCGATCACCCACCTGTGGCCGGCCCGCGAGCGGCTGCTGGTGGGCGTGGCGGGTGATGCCGGTGATGAGCGCCTGGTGCGTGAGGCGGCACGCCTGGCACAGAAGCTGGAAGCGGACTGGATCGCGGTGCATGTCGCCACGCACCAGGGGCGCGGCGCCAAACGTTACCTGGCCGCCATGAAAACCCTGGCGCTGGCAGCTGAGCTGGGAGCCGACACCGCCACACTGCCCGGCATGGACGTGGCCGAAGCCCTGGCCGCCTGTGCCCGTGAGCACAATGCCAATCGCCTGGTGCTGGGCCATCATCCGCGTCAGGTGTGGCGCTTCTGGCACCAATCAGTGAGTGATCGGATCAGCCGGCACCACCGGCAAATCGATCAGATCGTGATCGCCCACGGGCTGCTGCCGGCCAAGCCTGCAGTGGTCGAGAAGGTAGGCCCCGCAGCGGGCACTCGGTTGGCGTACCTGTGGGCCAGCCTGGCGTGTTTTGCCGCCAGCGCCGTCGCCGCCTTGTTGCTGCAGGTGTTCGACCTGGCCAACGTGGTCATGCTGTTTTTACTAACGGTGGTGCTGGTGGCCCTGCGTTTCGGGCGCGGCCCCGGCGTGTGGGCGGCGATGCTGGCGGTGCTGTGTTTCGACTTCTTTTTCGTGCAGCCGCGCTACTCGTTCACCGTCAATGACACCCAGTATTTCTTCACGTTTGCGCTGATGCTGGGCATCGCCCTGATCACCGGGCAGCTCACCGCCCGCCTGCGCCATGAAGCACGCACCGCCGCCGCCCGCGAACGGCGCGCCACCTCTTTGGCCCGCCTGGCCCGCGACCTGTCGGCGGCGCTGACCGTGGAGCAGATCAGCGAAGTGGCCCTGCGCACCTTCAGCGGCGTGTTCGAGGCGCGGGTCGGCCTGGCGTTGCCGGACGCCGCCGATGGCGTGCACAGTGTCGGCGGCCTGCCGATGGACGAGAGCATCGCCCAATGGAGCTACGACCATGGCAAGGCCGCCGGCCAGGGCACCGACACCTTGTCGGCGGCCAAAGGTTGCTACTGGCCGCTCAAGGCACCGATGCGTGTGCGCGGTGTGTTGGTGCTGGAATTGGCCCAAAGCGAGCGCCTGAGTGATCCCCAGGAACGCCACCTGCTGGAAGCCTGCATGAGCCAACTGGCGATCGCGCTGGAGCGTGTGCATTTTGTCGAAGTGGCGCAAAGCACCCTGGTGCAGATGGAAGGCGAGAAGATGCGCAACACCTTGCTCGCTGCGATCTCCCATGACCTGCGCACGCCGCTGACCACCTTGATCGGCGCCGCCGACACCGCCCTGCCCCACGCGCCGCCCGGGCCGCTGACCGCGTTGCTCCACGGCATTCACGAACAGGCCACGTCGATGCAACGGCTGATCGAAAACCTGTTGGACATGGCGCGCCTGCAGGAGCACGGCGTGCGCCTGAATCGCCAGTGGCATTCGTTGGAAGAAATCGTCGGCAGCGCCCTGCGCCAGTTGCGCGAACCCTTGGCGCGACACTCGGTGAACACCGCCCTTGAGGCGCCATTGCCGCTGGTGGAAGTCGATGCGCTGATGCTTGAGCGGGTGCTGGTCAACCTGCTCGACAACGCCGCCAAGTACACCCCGGCGGGCACGCGCATTACCGTCGCCGCGCACTGCATCTCGGGCAGCCTCACGCTGGAGGTCAGCGACACCGGCCCGGGCGCGGCACCGGCCAACCTGTTCGAGCCCTTCGCGCGCGGCCAGCAGGAATCTTCCGTCACAGGCATCGGCCTGGGCCTGGCGCTGGCCAAGCGCATCGTCGAAGCCCACGGCGGCCGCATCGACGCCAACCCCGGCGAAGTGTGTGGCATGCACTTCATCATCACCCTTCCGGCGGGCACCCCGCCGTCCATGGACGCCCTATGAGCACAGCACGCATTTTGATTGTTGAGGACGAGGCCAATATCCGCCGCTTCGTCGGGATTGCCCTGCAAGATGAGGGCTTTCAGGTGTTCGAGGCCGACAGCGTCAAGCGCGCACTGATACACGCCGCCAGCCGCCAGCCGGACCTGGTGATTATCGACCTGGGCCTGCCGGACGGCGATGGCAAACAACTGATCAGTGAGTTGCGTGGCTGGTTGGCAGTGCCGATCCTGGTGCTCTCGGCCCGCGATCGCGAAGAGGAAAAAGTCGCCGCCCTGGACGCCGGCGCCGATGACTACTTGACCAAGCCTTTCGGGGTGCCCGAGTTGCTCGCACGCATCCGCGCACAACTGCGCCGGCATGGGCAAACCGGGACGGTGACGGCCACCAGTAAGGTGGCGTTTGGCGACATTGAAGTCGACCTGGCCACCCATGAGGTGTGGCGCCAAGCGCAGCCGGTGCACCTCACGCCCATCGAGTACCGCCTGCTCTGTGCGATGATTCGCGGCCAGAGCCGGGTACTCACACATCGCCAGTTATTGCTGGAGGTGTGGGGCCTGGACTACGTGGACCGCGCCCATTACTTGCGGGTACACATGGCGCATCTGCGGCAAAAGCTGGAAGCAGACCCCACACAGCCGCAGCATTTCATCACGGAACTGCAGGTGGGTTACCGCTTGATGGGGCTGTAGACAAAAAATCCGGGCAAAAAAAAGCCCGCTCAATGAGCGGGCTTCTTGTGGCAACCTGGCGTTCAGTGTTCCAGGTTGCCGAATATGGCGCAGCGGACGGGACTCGAACCCGCGACCCCCGGCGTGACAGGCCGGTATTCTAACCGACTGAACTACCGCTGCGCGTAACACTTAAAACGAATGGTGGGTGATGACGGGATCGAACCGCCGACATTCTGCTTGTAAGGCAGACGCTCTCCCAGCTGAGCTAATCACCCTTCGTTTCGGTGTGGGCGCATCATACACCAAAAAATCGTAATGTCTTGATTTAAATGCAATTTATTTAAAAAAAGTTTAAATCGCGATTTTTTGCCATATTTCGGACAAAGAAAAGCCCGCGATTAAGCGGGCTTTCTGTGGTGACCTGGCGTTCAGTGTTCCAGGTTACCGAATATGGCGCAGCGGACGGGACTCGAACCCGCGACCCCCGGCGTGACAGGCCGGTATTCTAACCGACTGAACTACCGCTGCGCGTAACACTTGAAACGAATGGTGGGTGATGACGGGATCGAACCGCCGACATTCTGCTTGTAAGGCAGACGCTCTCCCAGCTGAGCTAATCACCCTTCGCTTCGGTGTGGCGCGCATTCTACGGAGCGACCTTGGGTCTGGCAAGCACTTTCTTAAATCTTTTTTTTGAGCCCTTCCAATGGCTTAGGCAGGGTTGGCCTGAGGCGCTATCAAGAGAATAATGCCCTCCTTTGTATAAAGGAGAGACTCACCCCATGTGGTTCAAGAACCTGCTTATCTATCGCCTGACCCAAGATCTGCCTGTTGATGCCGAGGCGTTGGAAGCGGCCATGGCCACCAAGCTGGCGCGCCCCTGTGCCAGCCAGGAGTTGACCACTTACGGTTTCGTCGCGCCGTTTGGTAAAGGTGAAGACGCTCCCCTGGTTCACGTCAGCGGTGACTTCCTGCTGATCGCCGCCCGCAAGGAAGAACGTATCCTGCCGGGTAGTGTGGTGCGTGACGCACTCAAAGAGAAAGTTGAAGAGATCGAGGCCGAGCAGATGCGCAAGGTCTATAAGAAGGAACGCGACCAGATCAAGGATGAGATCATCCAGGCCTTCCTGCCGCGCGCCTTTATCCGTCGTTCGTCGACCTTCGCCGCCATCGCGCCGAAACAGGGCCTGATCCTGGTGAACTCGGCCAGCCCCAAGCGCGCCGAAGACTTGCTGTCGACCCTGCGTGAAGTGATCGGCACCCTGCCGGTTCGCCCACTCACCGTCAAAACCGCGCCAACCGCGATCATGACCGACTGGGTCACCACCCAGAAGCCGGCCGATGATTTCTTCGTCCTCGACGAATGCGAACTGCGCGACACTCACGAAGACGGCGGCATCGTGCGCTGCAAGCGCCAGGACCTGACCGGCGAAGAGATCCAACTGCACCTGACCACCGGCAAGGTCGTGACCCAGCTGTCTTTGGCGTGGCAGGACAAGCTGTCCTTCATGCTCGACGACAAGATGACCGTCAAGCGCCTGAAGTTCGAAGACCTGCTGCAAGACCAGGCCGAACAGGACGGCGGCGACGAAGCCCTGGGCCAACTGGACGCGAGCTTTACCCTGATGATGCTGACGTTCGGCGATTTCATCCCTGCGCTGGTTGAAGCACTCGGCGGTGAAGAAACACCACAGGGCATCTGACGCCCTCTCTTTGTAGGAGCCGGCTTGCCGGCGATGGCGGACCTGAGGGCGCCATCGCCGGCAAGCCGGCTCCTACATATATTCGAATAACAAGGACATCCCCATGCGCGCACTCGCCGCCTTGAGCCGCTTCGTCGGCAACACCTTCGCCTACTGGGTGTTGATCTTTGCCGTGCTGGCGTTCCTCGAACCGGGCTGGTTCATCGGCCTCAAAGGCGCCATCGTGCCGCTGCTGGGCCTGGTGATGTTCGGCATGGGGCTGACCCTCAAACTCGAAGACTTCGCCGAGGTCGCCCGCCACCCGTGGCGCGTGGCCCTGGGCGTGGTTGCCCACTTCGTGATCATGCCCGGTGTGGCCTGGTTGCTGTGCCAGGCCTTCCACCTGCCGCCGGAAATTGCCGTCGGTGTGATCCTGGTCGGTTGCTGCCCAAGCGGCACCTCCTCCAACGTAATGACCTGGCTGGCCCGGGGTGACCTGGCGCTGTCGGTGGCCATCGCCGCCGTCACCACCCTCCTCGCCCCGCTGCTGACACCCGCACTGATCTGGCTGCTGGCCTCGGCCTGGCTGCCTGTTTCGTTCATGGAGCTGTTCTGGTCGATCCTGCAAGTCGTGTTGCTGCCCATCGTGCTCGGCGTACTGGCGCAACGCTTGCTCGGCGAACGTGTACGCCATGCGGTGGAGGTCTTGCCGCTGGTGTCGGTGGTGAGCATCGTGATCATCGTCGCGGCCGTGGTTGCCGCCAGCCAGGCGAAGATTGCCGAGTCGGGCCTGTTGATCATGGCGGTGGTGATGCTGCACAACAGCTTTGGCTACCTGCTGGGTTATTTCACCGGCCGCCTGTTCGGTTTGCCATTGGCACAGCGCAAGTCGTTGGCGCTGGAAGTGGGCATGCAAAACTCCGGGCTGGGTGCCGCCTTGGCCAGCGCGCACTTTTCGCCATTGGCGGCGGTGCCGAGTGCACTGTTCAGCGTCTGGCACAACATTTCCGGAGCGTTGCTCTCGACCTACTTCCGCCGCATGAGCGAAAAGGAAGACCGCCGCGCACTGGAAACCACGCCGTAAACTTGATCGCCCGATCAATATTCGGCACTCTACCGAGCTTCGCGGGGACGACCTCGCGACGCTCTCAAGCGCCTAATCCGGGGACGACCCCACGTCTGTAGAGAGGGTCATCATGTCCTGGATCATTCTGTTTTTTGCGGGTTTGTTCGAAGTCGGCTGGGCCGTTGGCCTGAAGTACACCGACGGTTTCAGCAAGCCTTTGCCCACAGCCCTGACCATTGCGGCCATGGCGATCAGCCTGGGTTTGCTGGGGCTGGCGATGAAGGAACTGCCGCTGGGCACCGCCTATGCGATCTGGACTGGCGTGGGTGCGGTGGGCACGGTGATCGCCGGGATTATCCTGTTTGGGGAATCCATGGCGCTGTTCCGGCTGGCGAGTGTGGCGCTGATCATTTGCGGCCTTATCGGCCTCAAGATCAGCACCTGACCCACTGGCGCACCGCACTGTAGGAGCCCGCTTGCGGGCGATGGCAGTCATACGGACGCCATCGCCGGCAAGCCGGGCTCCTACAGGACCGTGCCGCGCAGCTCGGTTACCTGTTGCTGCAGATGTGCAGGCGTTGCCGCCTCCGTAGATACCGGCTCACCCGCCACCAGCACCACCCGCGACCAGACCCGATGGAAAAACCCCTTCTTCGGATCACGACTGAAGAAACTCCCCCACAACCCCTGCAACGCCATCGGAATTACAGGCACCGCCGTCTCCTCCAGAATGCGCGTCACGCCGCCACGAAACTCGTTCATCTCGCCATCGGTCGTCAGCTTGCCCTCCGGGAAGATGCACACCAACTCCCCTTCCTTCAGGTACTGCGCAATCCGCGTGAAAGCCTTTTCGTAGATCTGGATGTCTTCGTTGCGCCCCGCAATCGGAATCGCCCCGGCGGTGCGGAAGATAAAGTTCAGCACCGGCAAACGGTAAATCTTGTAGTACATGACAAAGCGAATCGGCCGACGCACTGCGCCGCCAATCAACAGCGCATCGACAAACGACACGTGGTTGCACACCAGCAGGGCCGCGCCCTCATCCGGGATGGCTTCCAGGTTGCGATGCTCCACGCGGTACATGGAATGGCTGAGCAGCCAGATCATGAAACGCATGGTGAACTCGGGGACAATCTTGAAGATGTAGGTGTTGACCGCGACGTTGAGCAGCGACACCACCAGGAACAGCTCGGGGATCGACAGCTTGGCCACGCTGAGCAGCAGGATCGACACGATGGCCGACACCACCATGAACAGCGCGTTGAGAATGTTGTTGGCCGCGATCACCCGGGCCCGCTCGTTCTCGGCGGTGCGCGACTGGATCAACGCGTACAGCGGCACGATATAGAAGCCGCCGAACACCCCCAGGCCGAGGATATCGAACAACACCCACCAGGCCTGGCCATAGCTGAGCACGGCGAGCCAGTCGTTGGCCTGCACGTTCTGCGGGAAGCCACCCGAGTGCCACCACAGCAACAAGCCGAACACCGTCAGGCCGAACGAACCGAACGGCACCAGGCCGATTTCGACTTTGCGCCCCGAAAGCTTCTCGCACAGCATGGAACCCAGCGCGATGCCCACGGAAAACACCGTGAGGATCAGCGTCACCACGGTTTCGTCGCCGTACAGCCACTCTTTGGCGTACGCCGGGATCTGCGTCAGGTAGATCGCGCCGACAAACCAGAACCACGAGTTACCAACGATGGAACGCGAAACCGCCGGCGTCTGCCCCAGGCCCAGGCGCAAGGTGGCCCAGGATTCGCTGAAAATGTTCCAGTTCAGGCGCAGCCCCGGCGTTGACGCCGCCGCCCGTGGAATACCACGACTGGCCAGATAACCGAGCACCGCCACGCCGACAATCGCCACCGACACCAGCGGCGCGTAATGGGTCGACGACATGATGATCCCGGCGCCGATGGTGCCGGCCAGGATCGCCAGGAACGTGCCCATTTCCACCAGGCCGTTGCCGCCGACCAGCTCATCTTCATGCAGGGCCTGGGGCATGATCGAGTACTTCACCGGGCCAAACAGCGCCGAGTGGGTGCCCATGGCAAACAGCGCCAGCAGCATCAACTCCAGGTGGTTGAACATGAACCCGGTGGCGCCCACGGCCATGATCACGATCTCGCCGATCTTGATCGCGCGGATCAACGCGTCCTTGTTGAATTTCTCGCCAAACTGCCCGGCCAGCGCCGAAAACAGGAAGAACGGCAGGATAAACAGCAACGCACACAGGTTGACCCAGATCGAGCGGTCACCGTCGATGGTCAGCTTGTAGAGGATGGCGAGGATCAGCGATTGCTTGAAGATGTTGTCATTGAAGGCGCCCAGCAACTGGGTGACGAAAAACGGCAAAAAGCGCCGTGTGCGCAGCAAAGTGAATTGCGAGGGGTGGCTCATCGTCCGTGTTCCTGCGTGGCCTGTTGGGCTTTTATTAAAAACAGGCCACGACTTTACCTAATCCCGCTTACTTATTCCCTAGTCCTGCAATGCAGGGGGAAACAAAAAGCTCACCTTTATAGGCGCCCTGCACCGTGCGCTTGGCAACGATCAGCCACATCAGCGCCAAGGCCACCACCAGCACACTGCCCATCACACTGAAAAAACCCAGGTGCAGCACGTTCGCCAGCTTCAGCGTCGCCAGGGCATACACCCCCAGCGGGAAGGTAAAGCCCCACCAGCCGAGGTTGAACGGGATACCGGCACGCAGGTAACGCAGGGTGATCAGCACCGCGATCAGCATCCACCACAACCCAAAACCCCACAGCGTGATGCCCGCCACCAGGCCCAGACCGTTGGCCATCTCACCCACACCAGGCAAGCCATTGGCCGCAAAGATCGCTGGTGCGTCGCCACCGAGCAAGAGCATGCCAAGGGCGCCGGTGCCAATCGGGCCCAGGGCCAGCCAGCTCGACGCCGCCATATTGGCGTGGGGCAACTTATGCAAGGCCATGCGCAACATCAGGATGGTCAGGATGCTGAACGCCACCGGCAGCGAAAACGCCCAGAGCACGTAGCTGGTCACCACCATCACCAGTTGCGAATGGGCGTCTGCCAGGTGCGGCGCGAGCAAGCCGCCGCTGGCGGCGGCCACTTCGGCGGCAACCACCGGCAACAGCCAGACGGCGGTCATCTGGTCGATGCTGTGCTCCTGGCGAGTGAACATCATGAACGGGATCAGCACGCCGCAGGCCAGGGCCATCGCCACGTCCAGCCACCAGATCACTTCGGCCAAGGGGATCACACTGTTGCCCCAACGCGGCAGGCCGAACAGCAGCAAGCCATTAAGGATAGTCGCCAAACCCATCGGGATGGTGCCGAAGAACATCGAGACAGTGGAGTGCCCGAAAATCCGCCGCGCCTCGTGGAAAAACATCACCCAGCGAGCGGTGTACAGGGCGCTGAACAGCACAAACAAGCCGATGGTGAACATCCACAGCGCTTCGGCAATGGCATGCAGGCCTGGCACGTTGACGGGCAACTGGGCCAAGGCCAACGCCAGTACACCGGTGCCCATGGTGGCGGCGAACCAGTTGGGGGTGAACTGGCGGATCACTTCCCGTGGTCGGGTCAGGTGACTGAAGGGTTTGTAGCTGATGGTAGTCGAGCAGGTCATGGTGGTATTCCTCTTCCTCGCATGAGGTTGAGACCATCATAGAACCCTATCGAATATCTATATAACGGGTAATATCTCTATCTGTTATCTACTTTGCAGATATACGATCAAACGCTGCCTTCGCACTCAATCACCAGGATTCGCGCCGGGCCTTGTGGATGGGCCACATGCTCGGTGCCGACACTGGCGTAGAAGATATCCCCCACCGCCAGCTCTGCCACGTGCTCGAACCCGTTATCGCGGTAGTGCATGTGCACCCGGCCATCGAGCACCACGAAGACTTCTTCACCGTCGTTGATGTGCCAGCGATACGGCTGGTCGGTCCAGTGCAAACGGGTGGTGATGCCGTTCATGTTGGCGATGTCCAGCGCCTCCCAGGCGCGGCTGCCGGTGAAGTCCTTGCTGCGGATGATCTTCATGCGTGAACCTCGATCAGGCGGTACGGGAGGCGATTATTACCCATCAAGCGCCTGTCGTCGCCCTGGCCCGCGCCGAATCCTGCATCAGCAAGCCGCCCAAGGCACCGAGGGCCAGCACGATCAACACGGCGCCGTAGCCGTCGGTGGTCACGATCAGGCCAAACACCCGGCTCAGGTTGCCGGCCAACAGCGCCGGCAGGCAGAAAGCCAGGTAGCTCAGCACATAGAACGCCGACATCAAGCCCGCCCGTTCATGGGGCAACGCCAAGCCGACGATGCTGCGAATGCTGCCCATGAAGCCGCCGCCAAAGCCAAAGCCTGCGATCACACTGGCGACAAAGAACAGCCACAGGCTGGCGCTCTGCACGGCGACCAACAGCAACGCCACGCCGACAGCCAGCAACAGCGCGGACAAGCGCATGACTTTGTCAGCCGGGTATTCGCGCAGGCGGTAGATCATCACCGCGCCGCTCAAGGTCACCACGGCCACCAGGCCGCCGCCGATCAGGTGGGAGGTCGAACCGGTTGCCGTCTTCACCAACGAAGGGGCCAGGGAGGAAAAGAACCCACCCAACGCCCACACCGCCACGTTCAGGGGCATCGCCAGCCACAAGGCACGGCGGGCCTGTGCGGGTACATGCAGGGTCGGCGCCAGGGATTTCAAAGCCCCCGGAATGCGGCTGACCGTTTCGGGCAAACGCCACACGTATAACGCCTGCAACACCATCAAGCCGAGCATCACCAGGTAGATCAGTTGAGTCGGCCGTGGCGCGAACTCCACCAGCAAGCCACTGCCCAGTCCGCCACTGGCCATGCCTAGCAACGGTGCGAGGCTGTTGAGCATTGGGCCGCGCAGGCGGTCGGTGTCGAGCAAGGTGGCGCTCAACACCGCCGTTGCCGTGCCGGTGGCGAAACCTTGCAGGGCGCGTGCGGCAATCAGGTAGGCGGTGCTGTCAGCGTTGATAAACAGCAGCATGGCCACGATATTGAGCAGCAAGGCGACGAAAATCACCGGCTTGCGCCCCAGGTAATCCGACAGCGAGCCCACGGTCAGCAGCGCCGCCAGCAGGCTCACGGCGTACACGCCAAAGATCACCGTCAGCATCGCCGCCGAAAAATGCAGATTGTCCTGATACACCTGATACAGCGGTGTCGGTGCACTGGAGGCGGCGAGAAAGGTCAGCACCGTGATGACCAGAAACGCCAGGTTCGAACGGTTGGAAGTAGGACTGGACATCGGCACGCTCCGCTAAAGCTAACATTTTGCTTTTGCAGAGTGTGCTACCGGAAAGCGCTTAAAGCAAATTCTTTGTGTTAAGGTTTTAGGCATGGCTATTAAAGAAGGTCTTCGCCCGGGGGGCCGCAGTGCCCGGGTCCAGGAATCAGTGCACAACGCCACGCGCGAACTGCTGGAAGCTCACGAGCGCTCCAGCGTGACAGTGCCGATGATTGCTGCGCGCGCGGGCGTCACGCCCTCCACCATCTATCGACGCTGGGGCGACCTTTCGGTGTTGCTGGCGGATGTCGCCCTGGCACGCATGCGCCCGGACAGCGAGCCGGCCAATACCGGCAGCCTGCGTGGCGACTTGCAGGCCTGGGCCGAGCAATACCTGGATGAAATGAGTTCGGAGCCGGGGCGCAACATGATGCGTGACCTGCAGTGCACGATCACGCCAGGCTACTGCGTGAGCATCCTGAGCGGGCAGTTGCAGGCGATTGTCGACCGTTACCCCGATGCGGCACCGCCGAGCGTGGACCACCTGATCAACCTGATCGCCGCGCCGACGGTGTTTCGCATCCTGTTCTCGACCGCACCGCTCTCGGTGCAAGAGCTGCACGCGCTGATCGAGCTAGCCCTCAAACCCTGAAGGCCTGCACTCATCAAAATGTGGGAGCTGGCTTGCCTGCGATAACGGTGGGTCAGCTGGCATATCATTCACAGGCAGACCGCTATCGCAGGCAAGCCAGCTCCCACATTGACCTGATCACACTCCAAAAAAAAGGCCTCATCTGAGGCCGTTTTTTTTAGAGGATCGTCGCTTACGTGCGCATCCCACGCCCGCTCACCAGCAACTTGGCGCAGCCGATATACAGCACCACGGTCGCCACCAGCATGAACGTGATCGCCACGCTGATCTTGATGTCCGACACCCCCAGGATGCCGTAGCGGAAGGCGTTGACCATGTGCAGCACCGGGTTGGCCAGCGACACGGTCTGCCAGAAAGGCGGCAACAGGGTGATGGAGTAGAACACCCCGCCCAGGTAGGTCAGCGGCGTCAGCACAAAGGTCGGGATGATCGAAATATCATCGAAGTTGCGTGCAAATACGGCGTTGATGAACCCCAGCAGCGAGAAGATCGTCGCCGTCAGCACCACCACCAGCAAGGTGACCCCCAGGTGATGCACCTGCAGGTGGGTGAAGAACAGCGACAGCAAGGTCACGATCACCCCGACCATCAGGCCGCGCAGCACACCGCCCAGGGTGTAGCCGATCAGGATGGTGTGCGGCGATACCGGCGACACCATCAGCTCCTCGATGGAGCGCTGGAACTTGCTGCCGAAGAAGCTGGAAACCACGTTGCCGTAGGAGTTGGTGATCACCGACATCATGATCAGGCCCGGCACGATGTACTCCATGTAGGTGAAGCCACCCATGTCGCCGATCTGGCGACCGATCAGGTTACCGAAGATCACGAAGTACAAGACCATGGTGATCGCCGGCGGCAGCAGGGTCTGCGGCCAGATCCGGGTAAAGCGCTTCACTTCGCGGTAGACGATGGTTTGCAGCGCGACGAGGTTGGGTTGCAGTTCGGAACTCATACCGCCACCTTCGCCAGATTTTTCTCCACCAGGGACACGAACAACTCCTCAAGGCGATTGGTTTTGTTACGCAGGCTCAGCACTTCGATGCTCTGGGCTGCCAGTTGAGTGAACAGCGCCGTGATACCCATGGCCTTGTCCACCTGGACTTCCAGGGTATGGCTGTCCACCAGGCGGCTCGGGTAGCCGAGCAGTTGCGGCGGCGCCGACAGGTTGTTCTTCAAGTCGAGCAGGAAGGTTTCCACATGCAACTGGCCCAGCAGGTTACGCATGCTGGTGTTTTCGACGATGGTGCCGTGGTCGATGATGCCGATGTTGCGGCACAGTTGCTCAGCCTCTTCCAGGTAGTGGGTAGTGAGGATGATGGTGATGCCCTTCTCGTTCAGCTCAGTGAGGAAGGTCCACATCGAACGGCGCAGCTCGATATCCACACCGGCCGTTGGTTCATCGAGGATCAACAGGCGCGGCTCGTGCACCAGGGCGCGGGCAATCATCAGGCGGCGCTTCATGCCGCCGGACAGTGAGCGCGAAGGCACATCACGCTTGTCCCACAGGCCTAACTGGGTCAGGTACTGCTCGGCGCGCTCCTTGGCGACTTTCGCCGGGATGCCGTAGTAACCGGCCTGGGTCACGACGATGTCGAAGGTCTTTTCAAACTGGTTGAAGTTGAACTCCTGGGGCACCACGCCGATGGAACGCTTGAGCGCCGCCGGGGATTTGTCCAGGTCATGACCAAAGATATTCACCGTGCCACTGGTCTTGTTGACCAGTGTCGAGAGGATACCGATGGTGGTGGATTTGCCGGCACCGTTGGGGCCGAGCAAGGCAAAGAAGTCACCTTCGGCAACGTCCAGATCGATACCACTCAGGGCCTGGAAACCGTTGCCGTAGGTTTTGGTTAGCTGCCGGATGGACAGAGCGGAACTCATATCGGATTACGCACCAAAGAAGGGAATTGGAAGAATAGATGAGGGCGCAGCGCGCGTATTCAACGGCGGCGCATGACAACCATGTTGGCTGCCCGCGCCGCACAAGTACAGTCACCTGTATTAATAGTCAGTATTAAGTCAACGCAGTCATGACCGCTTTGCGGTAGGCCGGGCGCTGCTGCAGGCGCTGGTACCAGGCCTCTAGATGGGGCATTGCAGGCCGCTCGATGGGCATTTCAAACCAGGCGTAGGCAAAGCAGCCCAGGGGGATGTCGCCCATGCCGATCTCGTTGCCCGACAGATACGGCTGTGTGGCGAGGGCCTGGTCGACGGTCTTGAGCACATCGATGCAGGCTTGGCGCCCGGCGTTGATGCTGTCCCAGTTCTGCTTTTCGGCGGGGGTGCGCAGGATGCCCCAGAACACAATCTTGAACGGTTCGGCGAGGGTGGACGTGGTCCAGTCCATCCACTTTTCAGCGTTGGCTCGCGCCTTCAAGTCGGTGGGGTACCAGCTGGAGGCTTCCTTCGCGCAGAGGTAGCGCACGATGGTGTTGGACTCCCACAGCACAAAGTCGCCGTCTTCGATCATCGGCACCCGGCCATTGGGATTCAGTGCCCGGTATTGCGGGGTGTCGACCACACCAAAAGCCCCGCCCGCATCAATTGCCTCATAGTCCAGACCGAGTTCCTCGGCGCACCACAGTGCTTTCCTGACGTTTGATGAATTTTTACGACCCCAGATTTTCAGCATGACCGCGCCTTATCGTTGATGAACATGGCTTGATGAACGCAGCAGCATACGCCGGTTCACGCGCGGCTTAAATCGCTCTGCATGTCGCCCAGCAGGTCTGGCATGTCCTCGGCAAACAGGTGCGGGTAACACTGGCGGATATGGGCGAAGAAAAACGCCTCGGGCACGTCGGGAAACTGCCCGTGGTCCAGCACATATTCCATCGAGCGCTGACCCTGGCGATTGAACGCGTGGAACACGCTGTCATGCAGGCCATCGAACGCCAGCGGCGGCACATCGAACAATTCACACAACTGGCTGTTGAACGCCGGGGTCGCCTTGACCCAGCGCCCGCGCAAGTACAACTCGGTGTAGCCATGCATGGCGAACACATCGCTCTTGAGCAAGGCGATCAGGCGCGGCGTCGACAGGTGGTTGCGCACGTCGGCCAGGCCGATGCGCGCCGGTATGCCGCAGTGGCGGGCACAGGCGGCGAGCAAGGTGGCCTTGGGCACGCAGTAGCTCTCACCGGTGGCGAGGGCGAAGCTGGCGTTGAGGGTGCCGGGGTCACGGCTGAAGGTGTACGGGTTATAGCGAATCGCCTCACGCACGGCGTAGTAGAGACTGACTGCCTGGTCACGCAAATCTGCGCTGGGGCCACGATGTTTTTCGGCGAACTCCACCACCGCAGGGTGGTCACTATCGATGAAGCGGCTGGGACTCAGGTACGTATCCATGGGCGTTATCTCCGAAGCAAGCCTTGAGTGTAACGACAGGTTTGCCCTGTAGATAACGACGATTCGGCCAATTGTCGGCGCCTGGTGACCGGTGCTTCCCGTACAACTCGTAACACCCTGATCACCGCGCTTTTTCGGATGCCGACTAAGCTCCTTGGTGGTTTCGCCCCTGGTTTCACGGAGGATTGAATATGCTGTTGTTGTGGATACTGGTTCTGGTGGTCGGCATTGCCTACCTGGCACACCGCCGCACCGCGCCGCTGCCCGCCCTGGGTGTGGTCGCCGTCTACCTGCTGGCGATGGGCGCCTGGAGCCACGCACCGGGTTGGCTGCTGCTGATCTTCTGGGTGTTGCTGGCGGCTGTCGCTGCACCGCTGCTGCTGCCGGACCTGCGCCGCCAATACTTCACCAAGCCGCTGTTCAGTTGGTTCCAGAAAGTCCTGCCGCCGATGTCCGAGACCGAGCGCGATGCGATCGACGCCGGCACCGTGTGGTGGGATGGCGAGCTGTTCAGCGGTCGCCCCGACTGGGACAAGTTGCTGGCCTACCCCAAGGCGCAACTGACCGAAGAAGAACAGGCCTTCATCGACGGCCCCACCGAAGAACTCTGCGCGATGGTCAGCGACTGGGAAATCGGCCAGGCCATGGACCTGCCGCCCGCCGCCTGGGAACACATCAAGACCCACGGCTTCTTCGCCCTGATCATTCCCAAGGAATATGGCGGCAAGGGCTTCTCCGCCTACGCCCACTCCCAGGTCGCCATGAAGCTCGCCACCCGCAGCGGTGACCTGGCCTCCACCGTGATGGTGCCCAATTCCCTCGGCCCGGCCGAATTGCTGCTGCATTACGGCACCGACGAACAGCGCAACCATTACCTGCCACGCCTGGCCCGTGGCGACGATATCCCCTGCTTCGCCCTTACCGGCCCATTGGCTGGCTCCGATGCTGGCGCCATGCCAGACACGGGTGTGATCTGCAAAGGTGAGTGGGAAGGCAAGGAAACCCTGGGCCTGCGCCTGAACTGGGAAAAACGCTACATCACCCTTGGCCCGGTCGCGACCTTGCTGGGCCTGGCCTTCAAGGCCCATGACCCGGACCACCTGCTGGGCGAAGAAGAAGACCTGGGCATCAGCCTGGCGCTGATTCCTACCGACACCCCGGGTGTAGAAATCGGCCGCCGCCACCTGCCCCTGGGCGCCGCGTTCATGAACGGCCCCAACTCCGGCAAGGACGTGTTCATCCCGCTGGAATTCCTCATCGGCGGCCAGGAGATGCTCGGCAAGGGCTGGATGATGTTGATGAACTGCCTGTCGGTCGGGCGTTCGATCTCGCTGCCGGCTGTCGGCACTGGCGCCGCCAAGTTCACCAGCCTGGTGACCGGCCAATACGCTCAGGTGCGCGAGCAGTTCAACGTGCCGCTGTCGGCCTTCGAAGGTATCCAGGAAGCCCTGGCGCGCATCGGCGGCAACGCCTGGCTGATGGACAGCGCGCGCATGCTCACCGCCAATGCCGTGGACCTGGGGGAAAAACCCTCGGTGCTGTCGGCGATCCTCAAGTACCACCTCACCGAACGCGGCCGCGAGTGCATCAGCCACGCCATGGACGTGCACGGCGGCAAGGGCATCATCATGGGCCCCAACAACTACCTGGGTCGCAACTGGCAAGGTGCGCCGATCTTCATCACCGTGGAAGGCGCGAACATCCTCTCGCGCAACCTGATGATTTTCGGTCAGGGCGCCATCCGCTGCCATCCGTTCGTACTCAAGGAGATGGCCCTGGCCGGTCGAGAAGACCATGACCAGGCATTGAAAGAGTTCGATGGCTTGTTGATGCAGCACATTGGCTTTGCCGTGAGCAACGCCGCCAGCACCCTGGTACTGAACCTCGGCATCGGCCACTTCGAGAAAGCGCCGGGCAACCGTTTGAGCCAGGGTTACTTCCGTGCGCTGAACCGCCAGGCTGCCGCCTTCGCCCTGCTCGCCGACTTGAGCATGATGTTGCTGGGTGGCGAACTGAAGCGTCGCGAACGCCTGTCGGCCCGCCTGGGCGATGTGCTGAGCCATATGTACCTGGCGTCGGCCGCGCTCAAGCGCTACCACGACCTGGACTCGCCGGACCATCTGGAGCCGCTGTTCGCCTGGGCCATGGAAGAAAGCCTTGGCCAGTCGGAACGTGCGCTGGATGAACTGCTGAGCAACTTCCCGAACAAGGTGCTCGGTTGCCTGCTGCGGGTGATCGTGTTCCCGTTTGGCCGTCGCCACACCGGGCCGTCCGATGCGCTGGATGCCGAAGTGGCTGCGGTGATCGGCCGGGCCAAGGGCGACCCGACCCTCGAAGAGCTGTTGGCCGGCTGCTACCGCCCGCAATCGGCGGACGACCCGGTGGGCGCCCTGCAACACGCCTATGACCTGCTCGGCGCCAGCCAACCCTTGCAGAAAAAACTCCACCAGGGCCTCAAGAGCGGCCAGGTCAAACCGGCGGCCGGCGAGCATGCCATCGACGCCGCACTGCACGCTGGCGTGTTGCAACCGGCTGAAGCGCAGACCCTGCGTGATGCCGAAGCGGCACGGCGCAAGGTGATCGACGTGGATGATTTCAGCAAGGAGGAGCTGACCCAGGTAGAAGGTAAAGTCCGCTGAGTCGAGCGGTCATATAAAAACGGGCGCGTGAGCTATATACTCTCGCGCCCGTTTTTGCTTTAGAGGACTTATCTCGTGTCCAACGTCGTTGCCGATCATCTCGTCTTGCTCGACCACCTGCGCAGCATCCTGGTTGCCGTCGGCGAAGCCGAACAGGTTCCCGAGGAAAGCCACTCGCTGTTCCTGGAGCGTTTCGACGAATTGCGCGCCCTGCTGCCCATCGACCCGATCGAAAGCCAGTACCTGGGCCAGGACCTGATGAGCCAGGTCATCCTGCGCTACCCACAAATCGCCCACCTGGTACCGCGCGACCTGCTGTGGTTCTTCGGCGGCGACTGCCTGCACTTCATGCCCGACGAAGAACTGGACATGTACCAGGCCCTGGAAGAGCGTCGCTTCGAAGCCGAGCAGAACGACGAGCCCTTCGACTGGAACCAGGAGAAGCAACTGCTGGCCATGTCGGACGACCAGAGCAAGCACTGATTTTCTAGAACCACACGACACTCACTGTAGGAGCCGGCTTGCCGGCGATGAGGCCCTTGAAACCAACATTGGGCTCAAGGCCGCCATCGCCGGCAAGCCGGCTCCTACAGGTTCAATCGCATGCCTACCTTCGGCGCAGTGTGGGTTCGCGCGCCATGCACTCCACCAGATAATCGATAAACACCCGCAGCTTTGGCGGCAGGTACCGCGTGGGCGAATGCAGCAGCCAGGCCTCGCCATGGTACGAGGCGATGAAGTCCCACGCCGGCAGCACCTGCACCAGGCTCCCCTCCTCCAGCGCATGGCGCGCAGTGAAGTACGGCAAACTGCCAATCCCCACATGCTGCAACACCGCATCCAGCCGCACGCCCGTGTGGTTCGCCGCGTATCGCCCGCGGACACCCACCGTTACCGCCTTGCCACCCTGGCGAAACTTCCAGCGTGAATCCCCCGGTGTCTCTCCCAGGTAGATGCAACTGTGCTCAAGCAGATCATGGGGGTGACTCGGTGTGCCGTGCTTGGCCAAGTAATGCGGCGTGGCGCACAGCAAATGCTCGATGGGCAGCAACTGCCGCCCCACCAACCCCGGTGGCGGGCTATCGGTGATGCGGATGCTCAAGTCGACGTTGTCATCAATCAGGTCCACCTGGCGGTCTTCAAGGATCAACTGCACATCCACCTTGGGGTAGCGCCGCAGGAACTCCGGCATATGCGGGTGCACCACAAACCGCCCCACCGCCTTGGGCACGCTGACCCGCACCAGTCCTTCGGCTTCATGGGTAAATTGGCCGCTGATCTCCATCACCGAGCGGGCCGCGTTGACCATTTCCTGGCAACGCTTGAACACCTCTTCACCGCCTTCGCTCAAGCGCAATTTGCGCGTGGTGCGCTGCAGCAGGCGGGTGGCCAGTGCCTTCTCCAGGCGCGAGATGCTGCGGCTCACCGCCGATGGAGAAACGCTCAACTGTCGCGCCGCTTCGGAGAAGCTGCCGGTTTCCACCACCTTGACGAAAATCGCCATCTCGCCCAACAGTGGCAAAGGAAGATTGATGCTCATGACGCACAGGTCCATTGATAATTGAACGGATTATCACCCATCTACGCACTATTTATACTGCCCGCAGAACCCTGATGCGGATGTAAACGATGACCGAGCGCCTGTTTTTTACCCACGACCACCTGACCGCCGAACTGGAGGTGCTAAGTTGCGCGCCCCATGAGGATCAGTTTGCGGTCACCCTGCAGTCGACGATCTTTCACCCCCAGGGTGGCGGGCAACCGTTCGACACCGGCTGGCTCGGCGACAGCCAGGTGCTGCGCGTCACTCAGGAAGCCGATCGCGTGGTGCATTACGTGGATCAACCTGTACAGCCCGGCCCGATCACGGCGCGGGTCGATGCACAACGTCGCGCCCTGCACACGCGCCTGCATTCAGCCGGGCATTTGATTGGCAATGCCGGTGAACGCCTGGGCTGGATGCCGATCAAGGCGCACCACTGGCCTGGCGAAGGCAAGATCACCTTCATCCGTGGGGAGGCGGCACAGGCCATGGACGCCGAGGCCCTTCAGCGCCAGGTGGATCAATGGATCGCCGCGGATTACCCACGCCACATGGCCCTGGAAGACGGCACCCGCGAAGTCGGTTTCGGCGAATTGCCCGCCTATGCCTGTGGCGGCACCCATGTGCAGGCGCTGAGCGAACTGGGCCAAGTGACCATCCTGGCCCTGTCCGAGAAAAAGGGCGCGCTGTCGGTGCGTTACAGCATCAACGACAACACTGCCGTTTGATCGCCCCAATCCTGTAGGAGCCGGCTTGCCGGCGATGGCGGCCTTGAATCCTGCGTTGGACTCACGGGCCTCATCGCCGGCAAGCCGGCTCCTACAGGGCGATGGTGGCCTTGAATCCTGCGTTGGACTCTCGGGCCTCATCGCCGGCAAGCCGGCTCCTACAGGGCGATGGTGGCCTTGAATCCAGTGGTGGTCTCAGGGCCTCATCGCCGGCGAGCCGGCTCCTACAGTATCGTGGCGCCGGGGCGGCCGGGTTCGACCACGAAGGATTGGAGGGTGGAGAGCGTGGCCAAGGGATCGCGCGGGTCGCTGATCGCGCGCAGGTGGGTGAGCATGCACTGTTCCTGCAACTCCACCGAGACATACCCCCGCTGGCGACTGTCGAAAAACTTCACATGGGGGTTGAGCGGCAGAATGGCTTTGTACGGCTCATAGGGCGGGCCGTCGGAGGTCACCGATGAACCGACGAACTCGGTAGCCACCACCGGCGAGTCCAAATCATTGGCGTCTGCGTGCAGGTCCGTGACCCAGAACGAATGAATATCGCCGCCCCAGAACACCGGATTCTTCAGGTCGTGCCGCTGGATGGAGGCCAGCATTCGCTCACGATTGGCCATGTAGCCGTCCCACCCGTCCGTCCAGCGCCCCGGCTTGTGGTTGGTCAGGTCGCGCTGGGTCAACGGTGCAACGAGCAGGTCCTGTGCGATCACGTTCCACTGCGCAGGGGACTCGGCAAAACCTCGGTCCAGCCAAGCCTCCTGCTCCCAGCCGAGCATCGTGCGGCGAGGGTCGCGCAGGTCGGTGCAGCTGTTGTCGGCGATGTGCCCCTGGTGGCTGCCATTGGCCAAAATGCACGGTTGTTCGGAGCGGTACTGGCGACCATCCAACACGTGGAATCGCGCCAATCGGCCGTAGTCCAGGCGTCGGTAAATACGCATATCCGGGCCCTTCGGCAGGCTGCTGGCGCGCAGTGGCATATGTTCGTAGAAGGCCTGGTAGGCGGCGGCCCGCTGCTTGAGGAATTGCGCCACCGGAGTCTTCGGGTCCTGGGACCAGCGGTTGGCGTAGTCGTTCTGTACTTCGTGATCGTCCCACGTCGCCACACTCGGCGCAGCGGCGTGCAGGGCCTGCAGGTCCGGATCGGTTTTGTACAGGGCATAGCGGTTGCGATAGTCACTCAGGCTCACCGCATTGCCGCTGCCATGGGCGCGGAAAACTTTGCCCGAGTCGGCGGCATAGGAGCTGTCGTAGATATAGTCACCGAGGAAAAACACCAAGTCCGGCTGCTCGGCAGCCAGGTGACGGTAGGCACTGAAGTAACCGCGTTCCCAGTGCGAGCACGACACAAACCCTAACCGCGCCGACACCATCGCCTGCATAGGCGGCGTAGTACACGCACGGCCTACCGGGCTCTGCGCGCCCAGGCCTTCGAATTGGTACCAGTACGGCCTCCCCGCCTCCAGCCCCGCCACTTCCACATGCACCGAATGGGCAAAGCGTTCCGTCGCCGTGGCTTCGCCCTGCTTCACAATGCGCGTCATGGCCGCATCGCTGGCCACTCGCCAACGCACCGGCACCGGGCGGCGCAACCCGCCTCGCCCATCATCGGCATTGAACAACGGTGCCAGGCGCGTCCAGATCACGAAGCCATCAGGCAGTGGATCGCCGGAAGCCACGCCCAGGGTGAACGGATAGTCGACCCCGGCACTGCGTGCAAACGGGCTAAGGATCGAAAAAGCCGAGGCAACCGCCAGCCCCGTGAGAATCCGCCGACGGCCATGGTCCACCTCGCCGTTCATGTGCGGGCCTCCCAGTCCTCACGCAACGCGGCGAAACCGAGCAAGTCTTCATACACGCCGTTCTTGAGAAACGCCCCGCGCATGCAGCCCTCATAGCGCAGGCCGATTTTTTCCATCACCCGTGCCGATTCCTTGTTGCGACCAAAGCACTGGCTGCCCACCCGATGCAGCCCGAGCTGCGTGAACCCGTAACCGGTGACCGCACTCGCCGCTTCAGCGGCATAGCCCCGGTTTCGACAGCTCGCCGCGACCCAACCCCCAAGGTGGCCATAGTGATGCCGCGCATTCAGACGCAAGCTGACGATGCCGATCAATTCGCCACTTTCCCGCAGGTGCATGCCGAGGCTGAGCAGGTCGCCTGCACGAAATTTATCGTCCATCGCACCAATAAACTCCTGCGCCGTTTCCAGCGTGTAGGGCGACGGAATGTTCGCCGTGTTGTCGGCGATTTTCGGCCCGTTGGCGAGGGTGGAAAGGGTCTCGGCCTGGGTCATTTCCAGCGCCCGCAATAGTAGTCGCGGTGTCGCCAAATGAGGCAGTGCGGTCGGCATACAGGGGGGCTCTCGAGATAAATTCTTCAAGAATGTAGCCCCTGTGTGTCAATTGCATTACGTCATAAAACTGCAAGGTAAATTGCCTGTAAGACGCGTCCTAGAGCCCTCAAAACGTCAATTAAAGTTAACCAATCGGTCATTTTTGGTTGTTAGCGTGTCGCCCCTAATTCAACGACGGGGTAGCGGAATGAGAACCTGGGATGAACCCAAGAAGCGCAAGGCACACATCGAATTGATCCCGATGATCGACGTGATGATGTTCCTCCTGGTGTTTTTCGTACTCGTGAGCTTGAACGTGATTCCGGCCCTCGGCATGAAGACGCAACTGCCCAGCGCGAGCAGTTCGCAGCAGCTCAAACCACAGAACAAATTCATCCTGACGTTGGGCCTGGAAGGCCAACTGCAACTCGACGGCAAGGACCTCACAGTCGATGCCCTGGTACCGGCGTTGAAGGCCGCCGAGAAGCCCGATACCAAGTCGACGATCATCGTCAATAGTGACAAGGGCGTGGAAGTGTCGCGCCTGGTGGAAGTGATGGACACCCTGCGCCTGGGTGGCTTCACCTCCGTGTCCATTGCCACGCGTAAGTCCTGATCATGTACGTCCTGTTTCGTGCGCGTCAGCTGCTGGGCAGTGTCCCGGCCCTGATCGCCCTGGTGCTGATTGCACTGGGTATCCAGTCCCAGACCTTGAAGGTCGAACCCAAGTACGACGAGTCGGCGGTCGAGCTGGCGTTGGTCGAGCCCGAGCCGGAAGTGATCCCGGAACCGGTGGTGGAACAAGAGCCGCCCCCGCCAGTGATCGAGGACGAAGAGGCCGAGCCGGCCCCGCCGCCACCACCGCCCAAGCCGCAGCCAAAACCCAAGCCTGAGCCCAAGCCAAAACCTGTGCCCAAGCCCGTGGTCGCCAAGCCAACCCCAACACCGACGCCGCCTCCAGTGGCCGCCAAACCGGCCCCCGCCGCCGTGGCCCAGGCCGCGCCGACACCCGCACCGCCGGCGCCGCCGAAGGTCGACGGCCAGGCGCTGGAAGGCGGTTACCTCAAGGGGCTGCGCAACGAGTTAGACACCTACAAGCAGTACCCCACCGGCCGCCAGGCCTCCCTCGAACGCCCCAGCGGCGAAGTGGTGATCTGGCTGCTGGTGGACCGCCAGGGTCGCGTTCTGGACTCCGGCTTGCAAACCCAGGCCTCGAGCATGTTGCTCAACCGGGCCGCCACCAACAGCTTGCGTCGTATCAAGCAAGTCAAGCCGTTCCCCGAGCAAGCCTTCGGGGGGCGCAATGAGCAGCGCTTCACCGCCACCTTCAACTACAGCGTGCAATAAGCACCCGACACCAGGACGACAGTGATGAGGTTCACACGGATTCATCTGGCACTCGTTGCCGCAAGCATGGGCCATGGAATGGTCATGGCCGACACCAGCGACAGCGACGTCGGGACTATTGGGGTTCAGGGCAAGGCCACGGCAGGTGGCGGCTACATGGTGCAGGAAGAAAGCATCAAGGGCCGCTCCACCGTGACCAAGGAAGCGCTGGATAAGCAGACCGCCACCGGTAACGCGATCGACAAGCTCAAGTACACCCCGGGCCTGAACATCTCCAGCGAAGACAACACCGGCCTGTCGGGCTTCCGCTTCACCATGCGCGGGCTCAACTCCGACCAGGTGGGGATGTCGGTGGACGGCATGCCGATCAACGACTCCGGCAACTACGCGCTGTACTCCAACCTGCTGGGCGACCCGGAAAACATCGAGCAGATCTTCGTCACCCAAGGCTCGGCAGAAGCTGACGGCCCGCACATCGGCTCCAGCGGCGGCAACATCGGCATCGTGACCATTCGCCCGACCAAGGAAACCGGCGCGTTCGTCAAACAGGTCATGGGCAGCAACGCCACCCGCAAGACCTTCGCCCGCCTCAACAGCGGCGAGATCAACGGCCTGAGCAACTGGCTGTCGGTGTCTCATACAGAAGGTGACATGTGGCGCGGCTCGGGCGCCGTGCGGGCGGACAAGGTGGAGTGGAACAGCTTCTTCGACGCCGGCAACGGCAACACCGCCAACCTGATCCTCAAGTACCACGAGCAGGACAACAACAGCTACAGCCAGCTCACCAAGGGCCAGTTCCAGCAGAACGGCCGCAAGTACGATCCGTACCCTGCCACGCCGACCGTGGGCAGCAACGGCAAGGTCAACAGCTACTACGCCCTGGCGCAGAACCCGTTCCAGACCTTCACGGGGGTGCTCAATACCCAATTCAAACTGGCTGACAACCTGGCGTTGTCGGTGATCCCATATTACTACTGGGGCAACGGCAGCGGCGTGGGCTCGAACAGCTACGCGCTGAACCGCGGCTCCAACGCGGGCGGCGTGTTCGACTTGAGCAACCTGCCGACCGCGGCGCAGTACAACGCCGACGGTTCCTCAACCACCGGCGTGTACTACCGCCCTTCCCGCACCCAGACCTGGCGCCCGGGCATCACCACCAAGCTGAACTGGGACCTGGAAGAACACAGCCTGCAATTCGGCTACTGGTATGAGCGTGCGCGCCAAAGCCAGACCCAACCGTTCATTGCCCTCAAGAGCAACGGCAAGCCAACCGACACCTGGCCAGACGGCAACGCCGTGGTCGATGCCAACGGCAACACCGTGCAGGGTCGCGACCGCTTCACCGTCACCCCGGCGCAAAAAGTCTGGGCCCAGGACACCTGGTACATCAACCCGGACTGGACCCTGGTGGCGGGCCTCGCCTACATGAACGTCGAGCGTGACGGCACCAACCACGGCAGCCTCACCGAGCAGGCCGAGAAGCGTAACCAGACCTACAACAAGCTGCTGCCCAACGTCGGCCTCAAGTACCAGCTGGATGAGCGTGACCAGTTGTTCTACAGCCTGTCGCGCAACATGCGTATCCCGCAGAACTACGTGCTGTACGACAAAGGTGCCGGCTCCATCGACGCCAAGCCGGAAACCAGCTGGAACCACGAGCTGGGCTGGCGCTACACCGATGAAGACATGACCGTGGCCGCGACCTTGTTCTACATGCAGTTCAAGGATCGCCAGGTGTCGTCCAAAGACATCAACGGCGACTTCGCCGACATCAACGCCGGCTCGGTCAACAACAGCGGCCTGGAGCTGGAATGGAGCGGCCTGCTGCCCAACCACTTCAACTACTACACCTCCTACACCTACACCAAGGCCGAGCAACAAGATGACCTGACCGTCTACAACGCCGGCAAGGCCATCCTTTTGCCCACCAGCGGCAAGCAGTTCGCCAACGTGCCGAAAAACATGCTGGCCGCCAACATCGGCTACGACGACGGGCGCTTCTACGGCACCTTCGGCGGCAAGTACACCAGCAAGCTCTACGGCGACCTGACCAACGACGAGGCGATCTCCGGGCGCACCGTTTTCAACGCCGGCGCCGGTATCTACCTGCCGGTGGACAAGAAGGTGGTCAAGGACGCGACCCTGCGCCTGAACGTCGACAACCTGTTCGACAAGAAGTACCTGGACGGCGTGTACACCACCAAGACCAACTCGGCCACCTACGGCGGTTTCCGCGACGGCGACCCGGCGTACATCGTGGGCCTGGAACGCACCGTGACGGTTTCCCTGGAAGCCAATTTCTAACTGCGAGGTAAGTGAACATGGACATGAATGTGCTCCACGACATCACGTTTTATGTGATGTATGCCGCGATGGCCATCGCGATCTTTATCACCATCGAGCGCGGGATCTTCTTCGCCTATGTGCGCCGCCAGGCACGCGCCTTGACCGAGGTGCTGGGCGCCAACGTGCACAGCGAACGCGACTTGCCGGAAAGCCTCACCCGTCGCGACAGCCTGCCGTTGACCATGGTGCTCCCGGTGCTGGCGCAAAAAGCCACCCACGGCTCGCGCAAAGACCTGGATGACGTGATCGAAACCCAGTACCTGACCACCCGCGCGCCGCTGGCCCGCAGCCTGTGGATCATCGAGACCATCACCACCGCCGCCCCGCTGCTGGGCTTGCTGGGGACCATCCTGGGCATCATCGACACCTTCAAGGCACTGGCCAGTGCCGGCGTGTCCGACCCGGGCCAGATCTCCGGTGGTATCGGTACGGCCTTGTTCGCCACCGGCCTGGGGATCGCCATCGCGCTGTTCTGCGTGGTGTTCCACAACTTCTTCCAGGACAGCCTGGAGCGCATCAACGACCAGCTGAAAATCCTGCTGATCCGCGCAGCCACCGGCGCCCGTGTGCAGGGTGAAGTCCCGCACCTGGTACCGACCCCGCTGCACAGCCGCACCGCGTAATGATTCGGGCGGGCGCGCAATGCGCCCGCCATTTTTTACGAAGAGATCCCTATGCCCATTCCCTTGAAATTGCGTATCGCAGGCCTTGCCGGTTTGCTCCTCAGTCCGCTTGCCCAGGCGGACTTTTCAATTGCGGGTTTTGAACTGGTGCACACCGTGCCCGTGGACACCGCGCTGGGTACCGCTGATTTACGTCAACCGGGACCGGTGTGGATCGAGCTGTTCGACGGCGCAAAAACCTCCATCGACATTGGCCAGTTCTACGCGGCCGATCACTCGGGTTCGGTGATGGACAAGGTGATCGAACACCTGGAAGCCGCAGGCAAACGCGGTGTGAAGATTCGCTTTTTGCTGGAAGAAAAAGGCATCAAGCTGTCGGAAGCCTCCACCCTGGAACGCTTGCGCGCGATCCCCAACCTGACCTTTCGCGTACTGCCTTATGGGCAACTGAGCGGCGGCATCATCCACGCCAAGTACATGGTGGTGGATGGCAAGCAGGCGTTTATCGGCAGCCAGAATTTCGACTGGCGCTCACTGGAACACATCCACGAAACCGGCCTGCGCATCAGCGACGTCAGCGTGGTCGGCCAGGTACAGGCGATCTTCAATCAGGACTGGAACGCCCAGGCTGCCCTGACAGAGCACAAGCCCGTGCCACTGCCAGCGAAAGGCGCAGAACCAGCACGCACCGGCAACTACCTGGTCGCCAGCCCGCAACGCTACAACCCTCCGGGAGTGGGTGACTCACAGCTGGAACTGCCACGCTTGCTGGGCGAGGCGAAAAAAGAGGTGCGCGTGCAATTGCTCGACTATGCACCGCTATCCTACGGACCCGACCGGACACGTCCCTACTACGCGGTGATCGATAATGCCGTGCGTGCAGCGGCGGCGCGGGGGGTGTCGATCAAGCTGATGGTGTCCAACTGGAACACCGACAAGCTGGAACTGCCCTACCTCAAAAGCCTGGCCGTGCTGCCCAACGTGCAGGTCAAAATCGTCACCTTGCCCGAAGCCAAGCAAGGCTTTATTCCGTATGCACGGGTGATCCACAGCAAGACGATGGAGATCGACGGGCAAGTGGCGTGGGTGGGTACCAGCAACTGGTTGGGCGGATATCTGGATAATTCACGCAACCTCGAAGTGGTGATGCGTAGCGAGGCGATGGCCAAGCGTATCGGCGAATTGCATGAGCAATTGTGGGATGGGCCCTACGCCAGCGCCTTGAACCTGACCGAAGACTACCCCGAGCCCCACCCCGGCCAGCCTTGACCCAGCCCTCCCCCTGTAGGAGCTGGCTTGCCAGCGAAAATAGCCCAGGCACCACAATTAGCCAGGCAGTGCGCATCATCGTTAAAGGCCATCGCCGGTAAGCCGGCTCCTACAGGTCCGTGGGCAGGCGCTCGCTCGTGGAAAAAAGAGGTGGTAGTGTGTGGAAATGTTTCTGACAGATTGATCAGAAATTTCCCACTCACTACCTGCAAAGGAATGCATCTCTCCATGCACTTTCCACTCAAGAAACTGGTGGCGGCTACCCTGCTCGCGGCCAGCCTGTCGACCCTGTCCAACGCGGCCTTTGCCAACATTACCCCAGAGCAAAGCGCGCAGATTCTGCAGCAGTTCAACGAAACATCGGTCAGCGATTTCCGTGGTTTCCTCGGCGCCCTGGCCAAGGGCGACTTGGGAAAAACCAGCGACGTGGGCCCGGCAATCAATGGGTTCCTTGGCAACCAGACGCTGAACACCGACCAGCAGAACGAAATCAACCGCCTGCTGGGCATCTACACGCGGGTGAAGTACGGCAAGGCCGCCACCGAAACCCTGCGCGAGCTGGTGGAAATCCCGACGTTCAACATTGAAGGCGTGCCGCAGTACAAAAACCCGGAATTCCTCAAGATCGCCGCCAAGATCCAGGAACTGGCAAAGGCCTTCAACCTGAACTTCCGCAACATCGACAACCGCGTGTATGAAATTTCCCTGGAAGGCAGCGGCGATGAAGTGGTGGGCATCCACGCCCACGCCGACGTGGTACCGGTGACGCCGGAAAACTGGGTGCTCAAAGACGGCACCAAGCTCGACCCGTTCAAGGTCACGCTGATCGGCGACCGCATGTATGGCCGTGGCACCGAGGATGACAAGAACGGCATCGTGGTGGCGATGTACGCCATGAAGGTGATCAAGGAAGAAAAGCTGCCGCTGGCGCGCACGTTCAAACTGCTGGTGGACACCACCGAAGAAACCAACGGCGACGCGATCCCCTACTACTTCGAACACAACCCGACGCCGCAGTACAACCTGGCGCTGGACGGCGGCTACCCGGTGGTCATCGCCGAAAAAGGCTACGGCACGGTCATGGCCACCTTCCCGGTGCGCAAAGGAGAAGGCAAAGGCGCAGAAATCATTTCGATGACCGGCGGCATGGCCACCAACCAGATTCCCTCGGCGTCGGTGGCGACCCTGCTCAGCGACAAGCCGGCCGAGTTGGCTGCCAGCCTGCAAAAAGCCGGCACCGAGTATGCCAAGCGCAATGGCGCTAACTTCCAGGTCGACGCCAAAGTGGTCGGCAAAGAGGTCAAGCTGACAGTCACGGGTGTCTCGGCGCACTCCTCGGAACCGGAAGCCGGTATCAACCCCGTCGCCCGGATGCTGGGCCTGATCCACAGCCTCGAGGGCAAGGTGGCGCTCAAGCACAACCACATCACCGATGCGGCGCGCTATGCCGCCGACAACTGGGGCCTGGACTACCTGGGTAATAAACTGGGGGTGGGTTTCTCCGATGCCTTCATGGGGCCGCTGACCACTTCGCTGACGTTTGTCGGCCAGGATGACAAAGCCTTCAAGTTGGCGGTCAACCTGCGTGTGCCTAAAGGCAAATCGCCGGAAAAACTCAAGGCCGAGATTGCCGACAAACTCAGTGCCTGGGACAAGAAAACAAAGGTGGCAGTGGGCTTCACTTACTCCGTTGCCGAACCGATGTACCGCAACCCGGAAGGCGAGTGGGTGAAGGCTTTGCTGGCAGTGGCCAGCGAGAACCTGGGCATGAAGCACGAGTTTGGCACCTCGGCCGGCGCGACCTCCGTGCATGAGCTGCCCAACGGCGTGCAATTCGGCCTGGCACGGCCGGAAGTAAAGTACACCGGGCACACCGACAGCGAGTTCAAGACCGTCGACCAGTTCCTGCTGGACCTGCAGATTGTCACCGAGATGATGGGGCGTGTCGGGCAGTTGCCGAAGCTCTGATTACGCGATGAAAACAAAAAGCCCGCCATGATGGCGGGCTTTTTGTTGGAAGGATCAGTTCGGTGCAAGACCGCCCCGCTCCACCAGCGCCAGCTCGGGGAACTCGAACAACAAGGCCTTGTTGCCCCTGCCAATATGCTCCATCACCGCCAGCGTGATGTACTCGCGCACCATCCCGGTTGAGACGAAATACATGGCCCAGGCCTGCTCAGGTGTGCAGTGGCCAATCTGTTCTTCTATTTCCTTGTACGCTTTGTAGTCGTCCGGCTCCAAGCCGCGTGGGCAATCGCCTCGGCGCATGATTCTTCCCTCCCTGGAATGTCTTGAAGCCGGCACAGCATGTGAAACGCAGATCAGGTGCCGCTTTTTACCTTGGTCCAGACACGGGTGCGGATGCGTTCCAACTTCAAGGGTAAAGGCTCCAATGGAACGAGCTCGGCGATGGTCGTTTTGTCTGGGTAGATCCACGGGTTGTCACGCAGCTTCTGCTCGACGAACTCGGTGGCGTCCTTGTTGGCGTTGGGGTACAGCGTGTGGTTCGAGCTCTTGGCAATTACCTGCGGCTCAAGCATGTAGTTGATGAAAGCCATGCCTTGCTTGGCGTGCGGGGCATCCTTGAGCAGTACGAAGTTCTCCGACCAGACCAGCGCGCCCTCGTGAGGCAGGCTGTAGGCAATGGTGCGGCCGGTGTTGTTCTTCTCGTTGAGGGCTTGCGCCGCCAGTGCACTGTTGGCCCAGCCGACGACGGCGCAAATGTTGCCGTCCGCCAGGTCGGCATCGATTCGCGATGAGTCGAAGTAGACGATGTAAGGGCGGATTTTCAGCAGCAGCGCCTGGGCCTTTTGGTAGTCCTCGGGGTTCTGGCTATTGCTGGGTAACCCCAAGTAATGCAGGGCGATCGAAATGATCTCGCTCGGCGAGTCGAGCATGGCCACGCCACACGACTTGAGCTTGCTGATGTTTTCTTCCTTGAAAATCAAGTCCCAGCTGTTCACCGGCGCGTTTTCGCCCAGCGCAGCCTTGACCTTGTCGACGTCATAACCGATGCCGGTGGTGCCCCACAGGTACGGCACGGCGTAAAGGTTGCCAGGGTCGTTGGCCTCGAGCAGCTTGAGCATGTCGGGGTCGATGTGGGAGTAATTGCTCAGCTGCTTGCGGTCCAGCGGCTGGAGGACGCCGGCCTTGATCAGGCCTGGCAAGGTGTTGGAGGTGGCGACGACGACGTCATACCCGGTGCGCCCGGCCATGACTTTGCTTTGCATGATCTCGGCACTGTCGAACGGGTCCATGTGCAGCCGCGAACCGGTCTTCTGCTCGAACTGCTTTGGGGTTTCCGGAGCGAGCAGGCCGAACCAGTTGTACAGGTACACACCAGGCGCTGCTGCCTGTGTCGCTGTACTGGTGCCAACAGCAAGGAGCGAGGCCAAAAAAATGGCTCGCAAATGTGATTTACTCATATGACTATCCTTGTCAAAACGGTAGGCCCTCATGGCCTTCATTCGCTCGCTGGTGAATATACCGGGCATCGTTGAATAGTAAATACCTACAAATACTTACCTTTGACCTGAAAATCCCTAACCCTAAAGGGGTAGAAAATGTCGCTCGACCTTCATAACCTGGCCTGGCATCGATCAGCGGGGAAGCTGATCATGCAGTTGAATCGCCCAGCCTTCTGGAGCTCGCTGATTCGTGTACTGAATGAATATGTGCAGATCGACAACTGGGTGGTCGTGGTGTTCAGCGACCAGCAAGTGCAAGTCATCTGCCTGCCGGAAGTGGTGGATTCCGAAGAAATCGACGCCTTTATTCATCGCTATATAAAAGGGCTGTACCTGCTGGACCCGTTTTATATCGCCAACCGGGAAAACCCGCAGACCGGCTTTTTTCACCTGCTGGACATCGCGCCGGAACACTTCCTGACCACCGAGTACTACCACCAGTATTTCGCGCAATACATCACTGTCGATGAAGCGCAGTACAACGTGCAGCTCGACGCCGACCGGACGCTGTGCATTTCGCTGGGCAGCAACGTGCGCTTCACTCAGGAACAGATCACGATCCTGGACATCATCAAGCCGTGGGTCACGGCCTTGATGCATCAGCGCATGAGCTTTGAAAGCGAAGTGGAAAAAAATCTCAGCGAACCACCGGCGTGGTCGGAAACGATTGTGCAGTTGGGCACGCAGGTCACCGCCCGCGAGAAGGATGTGCTCAAGTTGCTGTTGAGTGGTTTCTCCAACAAAGAGATTGCTGGCAAGTTGTCGCTGTCGGCGGAAACCATCAAGGTTCATCGGCGCAATATCTACAACAAGCTGAACATCAAGTCGCAGTCCGAGTTGTTTGCCCGATTCTTCATGCCCAAGCAGGAAACCCATGTATTGAATTGAGTTCGGCGGCCCAGGGCCGCCGAAACAATAAAACGCGCGCAAACAAAAACGCCGATCATCACTGATCGGCGTTTTTGTTGAATATGGAGCGGGAAACGAGACTCGAACTCGCGACCCCGACCTTGGCAAGGTCGTGCTCTACCAACTGAGCTATTCCCGCAAATGGCGTCCCCTAGGGGACTCGAACCCCTGTTACCGCCGTGAAAGGGCGGTGTCCTAGGCCACTAGACGAAGGGGACACGCTACTGAAACACAGGGTGTGTGTTCCAGTGCCCAGAGATTAAACCCGAAGGTTATGCCCTGGTTTCACTCAGTGCCGCCCGAAGGCCACACTGCTTAAATTGGAGCGGGAAACGAGACTCGAACTCGCGACCCCGACCTTGGCAAGGTCGTGCTCTACCAACTGAGCTATTCCCGCAAAATGGCGTCCCCTAGGGGACTCGAACCCCTGTTACCGCCGTGAAAGGGCGGTGTCCTAGGCCACTAGACGAAGGGGACACACAACTGAAACACATGGTGTGTATTTCAGTGTCCAGAGATTAAACCCGAAGGTTACGCCCTGGTTTCACTCAGTGCCACCCGAGGGCAACACTGCTTAAATTTGGAGCGGGAAACGAGACTCGAACTCGCGACCCCGACCTTGGCAAGGTCGTGCTCTACCAACTGAGCTATTCCCGCATATTGGCGTCCCCTAGGGGACTCGAACCCCTGTTACCGCCGTGAAAGGGCGGTGTCCTAGGCCACTAGACGAAGGGGACACACGTACAACTTCACTGCTTAACCGCGTTTCGCTGTGTGCTTTCCGCGTTAAGTGGCGCGCATTCTATGGATGGATTGAAAGGTCGTCAACCCCCAAGGATAAATTTATTAAAATCAATGACTTCGCCCCGCTTTCCGGGCCTTTGCGCACATTCTGCCCGTCCAGGCTTTGACGCCTATATTCTGGCGCCCGACAAGACGCTATAGTCCACCCCAGCAAATGATGGCAATGTGCATCTATGCAGGGAACGCTTACCTATATAGAAGAAACTACCTGGGCAACTGGTCGATCAGTCCTATCCGCCAGATGGCTCAGTCACTACACTCCACTGCAAACCCTATTAAGAGGTCACACCGGTGACACCACTCATGATCACCCTGCTGGTAATAGCCGGGATCGTAATACTGATCGCCATTGGCTACATGAACCACGTGGTGGAAAACAACAAACTGGAAAAGAAACGCACCGAGATCGAACTCAATGATCGGCTGCGTCGTTGCGGAGAAATCACCGAGACCTTTCCTGGCCAGTTGATGAGCCCGGCGCTCAAGCTGTTGCTGACCCGCCTGGAGCTGAACGTCAACCAGCGCCTGTTGAACCTCAACAAGACCAGTGCCCCCCTCAAGGCGCGCATCACCGAGCTGAGCGCGTTGATCGCCCAGGGCGAGTCAATCCCGGTGGCCAACCCGCCTGCGCCGATCCAGACCGAAGCCAAGGCCAAGGACGTGCGTTTCCTGCTTGAAGCCCTGCACGGCCAGGTCACCCGCGCCGCCCAGGACGGTTTCCTGCCGGCCAACGAGGCCAAGCACTGGATCAAGGAAATCCGCCATATCCTGGTGCTGCTGCACATCGAGTTCTTCAACAACCTCGGCCAGCATGCCCTGCAACAAGGCCAGCCGGGCCAGGCGCGCCTGGCGTTCGAGCGTGGCGTACAGTATTTGCGCAAGCAGCCCGAACCGGTGGTCTACAGCGCCCAGCTGCAATTGCTGGAGAAACAACTGGCCCGCGCCAACTCCACCGTGCTGACCAACAGCAAGCCGGCTGAAGATGAGGTCAACGAATTGACCGAAGGCCTGAAAGTGGTCGACGCCGACGCCGACTGGAAAAAGAAAGTCATCTACGACTGATTGTAGTGAGCGGGCTCGCCCCGCGCCGCGGAGTGTCAGGCACTGCAGTGTGTCAGGTTTGGCGCCGCGCGGGGCAAGCCCGCTCACTACAGTTGGCATGGGCAGCACATCGCCACGAAATGCCATCACTTTGCATCTATCCCCCCGCCCCCGAGTAGCGTAAAAAAGTGCCCCTCACTCCGTGAAGTTAGAGGCTCGCTATGCCCGTCGCCGTGATTGATGGACAACCGCTGCATTATGTCGACCAGGGCACCGGCCCGGTCGTCCTGCTGGGCTCGAGTTACCTGTGGGACCGCGACATGTGGGCCCCGCAAATCGAAGCCCTGTCGCAACAGTACCGTGTGATTGTCCCCGAGCTGTGGGGCCACGGCGAGTCAGGGCCGCTGCCGGCGGCGACCCAATCCCTGGACGGCCTCGCCCGCCAGGCCCTGGCCTTGCTGGATCAATTGGACATTGCACAGATCAACCTGGTGGGCCTGTCGGTCGGCGGCATGTGGGGTGCACGCCTGGCATTGCTCGCCCCCGAGCGCATCAACAGCCTGGTGCTGATGGACACCTATCTCGGTGCCGAGCCCGAGGCCACGCGCCAGTATTATTTCTCGCTGTTCAAGATGATCGAAGACGCCGGCGCCATTCCCGAGCCGTTGCTGGATGTGGTGGCACCGATCTTCTTCCGCCCAGGCATTGACCGTGAGTCAGCGCTGTACCAGGGCTTTCGCGCCGAACTGCAAGCCTTCACGCGGGAACGCCTGCTGGACAGCATCGTGCCGCTGGGCCGGCTGATCTTCAGCCGTGCAGACATCCTGGACCAACTGCCACGCCTGGACGCCGACACCACCCTGGTGATGTGCGGCGAGCAAGACAAGCCTCGCCCCACTGCGGAGTCCACGGAAATGGCCGAGCTGATCGGCTGCAGCCTGATCCTGATTCCTGAAGCCGGGCACATCTCGGCCCGGGAGAATCCGGATTTCGTCAACGAAGCGCTGCTGACCTTCCTCGCCAACAACGCCTGATCGCCCTGCTGCCCTTTGATCGCCACCTGCACGGTGCGATCAAAGGCGGAAGTGCCCCACCATCCCCTGAAGTTCAGTACCCAGTTGCGCCAACTGGATGCTCGACGCGGCATTGCCCTGCATGCTCAACGCCGATTGGTCGGCACTGGCGCGGATGCTGGTGACACTGCGATTGATCTCTTCAGCCACCGAACTTTGCTCTTCGGCCGCCGCAGCAATCTGCTGGTTCATCTGCTGAATCAATGACACGGCAGCGGCGATGCTGCCCAAGGCGCTCTCGGTTTCCAATGCATCACTGACCGCCAATTTCACCAGCTCGCCACTTTGCTGGATCTGTTGCACCGACGACTGCGCCGCACTGCGCAAGGTGCTGACCAGCCGCTCGATTTCCTCGGTCGACTGCTGGGTACGTTTGGCCAGCGCCCGCACTTCATCGGCGACCACCGCAAAACCACGGCCCTGCTCCCCTGCCCGTGCTGCCTCGATGGCGGCGTTGAGCGCCAGCAGGTTGGTCTGCTCGGCGACGCTTTTGATCACACTCAACACGGTGCCGATATTCTGGATTTCCGCACTCAGGCTTTCGATGCTCGCGCTTGCGCTGGTGCTGGAGGTGGCAAGCAATTCGATACGCTGCAAGCTCTGGCGCACCACTTGCTGGCCGCTATCAACCTTATCGTCGGCGGTCTGCGCGGCCTGGGCCGCCTCTTCGGCATTGCGCGCCACGTCGTGCACGGTGGCGGTCATCTGGTTCATTGCCGTGGCCACCTGCTCGGTTTCTTCCTTCTGGCTGCTGACCTCGACATTGGTCTGTTCAGTGACACTGGACAGTGAGTGGGCCGACGCCGCCAGTTGCTCGATCCCGGCCTGCAAGCCGCTGACCATGTGGCTCAGCCCATTGCCCATCTGCTGCATCGCCTGCATCAATTGGCCGATTTCATCTCGACGGCTGACCTCCATCCGCCCACTCAAATCGCCGGAGGCAATTTGCTGGGCCACCGCGATCACACTGCGCAGTGGTGCAACGATCAAGCGGGTAATCACCCACGCCGCAATCAACCCCACCAACAGCGCCAGCGCCGACGAGCCGATGATCAGCATCGCGCTTTTCTTCAATTGCGCCTGCATCGACTGATCTTCAGCGTCATAGGCCTGGTTCACCCGGCTGACCACTTGGTCGGCGCGATCATGCAATTGCTTGTAGACGACTTTTTCCTGGGCCAACAACCCGGTGTACTCACCAAGCTTTTCGCTGAACGAGGCGATATGCCCGGACACTTCATTGAGCACCGTCTGGTAGCCGGCATCCTTGACCGAGGTTTTCAGTTGTTCGACTTGAGCCAGGGCCTGGTCGGCCTGCTCGATCTTGCCTTGTTCGGCTTCGTCCGCATCGGCCTTGCGGCTTTGGTCCAGGCGCACCCGTGCTTCGTTCATAGCCTGCAGCATAAGCCGCGATACCTGACTGACCTGCCCGGCCTGCTCGATAAACTCGGCGCCCTCCTTGCCCTGGCTTTCCTTGAGCCCATAGGCACCGTCGTCGGCCAGACCGGCTTGCAACACATCAAGGTTATTGGCCACGCTGGACACCGACCAACTGGCCATTTCCAGAGCCAGGTCCTTGGTCTGGGTCAACTCGACGAACTCATCAAACGCCTTGCGATAGGCGGCCAGCGCCTGCTCGACGTCGGCCATCACCGGCACATTGGCGACGGACTGGGCCTTGAGACTGGCCGCCAGTGCGGCCAGGGCGTCGACGCTCTCGTGCAGGGCATCAACGGCTTTCGGATCGGCATGCAGCGCGTAGTCCTGCTCGATCAGGCGCACTTTGAGCAAGCCGCTGTTGAGCGAAGACATCGCCTTGAGCCCTTCGAAACGCTGGCCGACGGTCTGCAGCGACCACACGCCAATCGCCGCCACCAACGCGGTCAGCAGCAGCACCAGGGTGAAGCCCAAGCCCAGTTTTTTTGCCATCCCGAGGTTGGCGAAACGTCGTTGCACGGCCGAAATCATTGCACTTGAGTCCTCTTGCAATGGCAGATGCCATCAAGCCCGATTTACCAATGGCGAGATTCGCAACCACGGAGCACCGACTCAAGACGCTGGCGCCGGAATAATGGCAAAAAGCTACACGCCCGTCGTTTTCAGAATGGTCGAGGTCGATCTGGCAGGCCCCATGACGCGGAACAACGCCAGCGCTCGCTGATCATCAGCATAGGCCACGTTGATGCGCAGCCAGTCACTCGGCTCTCCGTTCGGGCTGAACAACGCCCCGGGAGTCAACAGCACGCCGAGCCGCCGCGCCTGCGCCTGCACCCGTGCCGGCGCCACGGCGCCTGGCTTTGCCCACAGGAACATGCCGCCTGCAGGCACGGCGAACACCTTCCACTCCTCGTCTTCCAACACTTGCAACGTAGCAGCCATGTGCACAGCCAGCCGTTTGCGCAAGCGCTGTACCCATTTGCGATACGTGCCATTGGCCAGCAAGACGGCCACCACCGCCTCGGCAAACCGCGACGTGCCAATACCGGTCAGCGTCTTGAGGGTGACCAAGCGGGCAACAATCGCTGCGCTGGCACTGAGGTAACCCACGCGCAATGCGCTGCTCAGGGTTTTGGAAAAGCTCGAGACGTAGATCACCCGGCCATCATGGGGCAGCGCCGACAAGCGCACGCAACTGGCGTGCTGCAAGTCGCCATAGATGTCTTCTTCGATGATCAGAAAGTCTTCACTGCGGGCCAGTTGCAGCAAACGTTCGGCGACCTCGCGGCACAGGCTGGTGCCGGTCGGGTTGTGATACAGGCTATGGATGAACAGGCACTTGGGCCGATGGTCTCGAAGCAGCGCTTCAAGCGTCGGGATATCCGGCCCCCCACGGGTGCGCGGCACTTCCAGCAGTGTGACGCCTTGAAACGCCAACTGACGAAAGAGGTTGCCGTACCCCGGGGTCTCGACCACCACCGTGTCGCCGGCCTTGAGCAAGGTGCGTATCAACAGGTCCTGGGCATGGCTGGCACCGTGGGTGGTGACAATGCACTCCAGGCGGGTGGCAACCTGCAGGTGGTTCAGCCGTTTGAGCAGTTGTTCACGCAGTGCCGGCAAGCCCAGCGGCGAGCTGTAGTTGAACAGGCCTGCGGTGTCGGTACGGCTGACCTCGCGTATTGCGTAACTGATGTCGTCGCTTTCACGCCAGGCATCCGGCAGCCAGCCATTGCCTAGCTTCAGTTCGCCCAGCGGGCTGTCGGTAAAGCCCCCCCAGGCCTGCTCGGCGCCTTCATACCAATGGCCTTCGTGAACAACCGCTGGCGGGGCCACCATAAAACCAGACCCGTGCCGGGGCGAGAGCAGCCCTTGGGCCACCATGCGCTCGAACGCCTCGATCACATTGGACTGGCTGACCAGGTTATCGAGCGCCAATTGCCGCACAGACGGCAGACGTGTACCCGGGGCTGCCCCACTCGTGCGAATCCATTGCGCCACCGCGCTGACAATCTGCTGCACCACCGGTACAGGAGCCTGCCGATCGATTCCTAAATCCATGAGCCACCCACTTCAACTGTCTGTTATTCAACCCGCATGAGTTAAGCACAGAAGCCTGGCCTGGCTCGTTACCAACCTTTACTAAATTATTGATTCTATTGACTTATTTACTTAATGACACATATTCGCTCACGGCTTATAGCCAGCTTGGGAAACGCCCCACACCACCCAAAACTATTTCGAATGACGTAGGGCGTGCAGTCCTAGATCGCCGTCGCGCCACCGTCTACCGCCAGCGCCTGGCCAGTGGTGAACGCGGCGCCATCACTGCACAGGTAAAGCACCGCACTGGCGATCTCCTCGACTTTGCCAATGCGCCCCACCGGGTGCATGGCCGCCGCGAACTCAGCCTTGCGCGGGTCGGCCTCATAGGCACGGCGGAACATGTCGGTATCAATGACGGCCGGGCACACCGCATTCACGCGGATTTTCTTTTTCGCGTACTCGATGGCGGCCGACTTGGTCAGGCCGATCACTGCGTGCTTGGACGCCGCGTAAATGCTCATCTTCGGTGCCGCGCCCAAACCGGCCACCGACGCGGTGTTGACGATCGCACCGCCGCCTTGGGCCAGCAGCAATGGCAACTGGTGCTTCATGCACAGCCAGACGCCCTTGACGTTCACCCCCATGATGGCGTCGAACTCGTCCATGCTGCCTTCGGCGAGCTTGCCCTTCTCGATCTCGATTCCCGCGTTGTTGAACGCATAGTCCAGGCGACCATAGGCTGAGATCGTCTGTGCCATCAATTGCTGCACGTCCGCCTCCAGGGTGACGTTGCAGCGTACGAACAGCGCCTCGCCCCCGGCCTGCTGGATCAGCGCGACAGTGCCCTCGCCGCCCGCCACGTCCAGGTCGGCCACCACGACCTTCAAGCCTTCAGCAGCAAAAGCCAGCGCCGTGGCACGTCCAATACCGGCTGCCGCGCCAGTCACCAGGGCCACGTGGCCGGAAAACGTCATGCTCATGGGGGGATGTCCTATGCAAGAAATAACCGTCGCTGGAGTCTAGCCAACCGCAGGCTGGGCGCGTCAGCACTATCAGAAGGCCGGTTGGCGCTGTATGAGCCGCAGTGATAAAGCTGCCCGGCGCACTATCATCAATGCCTATCGCCGAGCATTCGCTCCCCTGGGCGAGCTTGCCCTCAGGCGGTTGAGGGTCTATCACTCTGGGTTCACTTCCAACAGAGTCCTTGCCATGACTGCCCAGACCAATCGCCAGTTCCTGCTCGCCAAACGCCCGGTCGGCGCGGCCACGCGGGACACCTTCACCTACCAGGAAGTGCCGGTGGGCACACCCGGCGATGGGCAGGTGCTGGTGCGCAACGAATACCTGTCCCTGGACCCGGCCATGCGCGGCTGGATGAATGAGGGCAAGTCCTACATCCCTCCGGTGGGTATCGGCGAGGTGATGCGTGCACTGGGCGTGGGAAAAGTAATTGCCTCGAACACCCCGAAGTTTGCAGTGGGGGACTACGTCAACGGCGCCTTGGGCGTGCAGGATTATTTCCTCGGCGAGCCACGCGGCTTCTATAAGGTCGACCCGAAACTCGCCCCACTGCCGCGCTACTTGTCCGCCCTGGGCATGACTGGCATGACCGCCTACTTCGCCCTGCTGGACACTGGCGCTCCGAAGGCGGGCGAAACCGTGGTGATCTCCGGCGCAGCTGGCGCGGTGGGCAGCATTGCCGGGCAGATCGCCAAGCTCAAGGGTTGCCGCGTGGTGGGCATTGCCGGGGGCGCCGACAAGTGCAAGTTCCTGGTGGATGAATTGGGCTTCGACGCCGCGATAGATTACAAAAGCGAAGACGTGCCCGCCGCCCTCAAGCGCGAATGCCCCAAGGGCGTGGACGTGTATTTCGATAACGTTGGCGGCGATATTCTCGACGCAGTCCTCAGCCGCCTGGCATTGAAGGCTCGCGTGGTGATCTGCGGCGCGATCAGCCAGTACAACAATAAAGAGGCGGTGAAAGGCCCGGCCAACTATTTGTCATTGCTGGTCAATCGCGCGCGCATGGAAGGGTTTGTGGTGATGGACCACGCGGCGAACTTTGCCGCTGCCGGTAAGGAGATGGCCGGCTGGATGGCCCAGGGCAAGCTCAAGAGCAAGGAAGATATCGTGGAGGGGCTGGAAACGTTTCCGGAGACGCTGATGAAGCTGTTCAACGGCGAGAACTTCGGGAAGCTGGTGCTCAAGGTCAACTGAAACACCCCTTTGTAGGAGCCGGCTTGCCGGCGATGGCGGCCTTGAACCTGATGCAAGGCTGAGGGCGCTATCGCCGGCAAGCCGGCTCCTACAGGGGATGTTTCGCTCAGGCGATTTCGGCGACGACTGCAGCCAGTGCCTTGGCAGGGTCGGCGGCCTGGCTGATCGGGCGGCCGATCACCAGGTAATCGGAACCGGCGTCCAGCGCCTGGCGCGGGGTCAGGATGCGGCGTTGGTCATCCTGGGCGCTGCCTGCAGGACGAATCCCCGGGGTCACCAGTTGCAACGATGGGTGAGCCGTCTTCAGGGCCTGGGCTTCCAGCGCCGAGCACACCAGGCCATCAAGGCCGGCTTTCTGTGCCAGGGCCGCCAGGCGCAGTACCTGTTCCTGCGGCTCGATGTCCAGGCCGATACCGGCCAGGTCTTCGCGCTCCATACTGGTCAGCACGGTCACACCGATCAGCAGCGGTTTAGGGCCACTGCGCTGTTCCAGCACTTCGCGGCACGCGCTCATCATGCGCAGGCCACCGGAGCAGTGCACGTTGACCATCCACACGCCCATTTCGGCGGCGGCCTTGACCGCCATGGCGGTGGTGTTGGGAATATCGTGGAATTTCAGGTCGAGGAATACCTCGAAGCCTTTGTCACGCAGGGTGCCGACGATTTCGGCGGCGCAACTGGTGAACAGTTCCTTGCCGACCTTGACCCGGCAAAGCGTGGGGTCCAACTGGTCAGCCAGCTTCAGTGCGGCGTCACGAGTGGGGTAATCCAGGGCGACGATGATAGGAGTCTGGCAGACGGACATTGGAATGGGCTCTCAGGCAAGTCGAAATCGGCGCGGATTGTAGCGCAAGCGGCGCCGTTGCGGGATCCGATGATCGGTAAATACTGACAGACCGCGTTGAGGCGGCCATTTTCGCCAATTGTATCGAGCCAGATACATTCACGACATGCCCTCAACACGCCCCCCGGCTAGCCTCGCCCCCACGACCGACCGTCCAGCACTTCCAGCCATGGGGCTGGGCGCCTATGCTGACAGCAACAACCAGGCAGATGATCGCACTATGCATACTTCTTCAGTCTCTGTGAACGACGAGCAAAAAGGCGCTGTGATCGCCGACGAAAAGCGCTGGAACACCCGCGCCCTGATCGTCGATGACGATGTGCCGATCCGCGAACTGCTGATCGATTACCTGGCACGCTTCAACATTCTTGCCGTCGGCGTGACCGATGGCGCCGCCATGCGCCAAGCCATGCAGGCCGAAACCTTCGACGTGGTGGTGCTCGACCTGATGCTGCCGGGCGAAGATGGCCTGTCCTTGTGCCGCTGGCTGCGCGCCGAATCGGACATCCCGATCCTGATGCTCACCGCACGCTGCGAACCCACCGACCGCATCATCGGCCTGGAGCTGGGTGCCGACGACTATATGTCCAAGCCTTTTGAGCCGCGCGAACTGGTGGCACGTATCCAGACCATCCTGCGCCGGGTACGCGATGACCGCACCGAGCAGCGCGCCAATATCCGCTTCGACAACTGGCGCCTCAACAGCGTGCTACGCCAGCTGGTGGCCGACGACGGCCTGGTCGTGCCGCTGTCCAACGCCGAGTTTCGCTTGCTGTGGGTGTTCATCGAGCGCCCGCGCCGCGTACTGAGCCGCGAACAATTGCTGGACGCCGCCCGTGGCCGCTCCATCGAAGCGTTTGATCGCAGCATCGACTTGCTGGTCTCGCGCCTGCGCCAAAAGCTGGGCGACGATCCCAAGGCACCGCAGTTGATCAAAACCGTACGTGGCGAAGGCTACCTGTTCGACGCGCGGGATATCGGCTGATGCGCAACGCCTTCAATACGCTGTTCGGCAGGCTGTTCGGCGTATTGCTGGTGGCCATCGTGTTGGCACACGTGCTGGCGATCTTCTGGTTTCACCACTACGGCCCGCCACCACCACCGCTGGGTGAGACCTTCGTACAGCAGGCGGACGGCACATTCACGCCCATCCATAAGAAACATCCTCGCCCATGGTTTGGCGGCCCTGTGGTGCCGCTGACCTTCCAGTTCATCTCGTTAATCATTGCGGCCTGGTATGGCGCCAAGTTGTTGAGCCGGCCGATCCAGCGCCTCAGCGCGGCAGCCGAGCGCTTGAGCGTCGACCTCGACAGCCCGCCCCTCAACGAGTCCGGACCTCGGGAAGCACGGCAAGCCGCATCCACCTTCAACCTGATGCAAAAGCGCATTCGTGAACAAGTCAGCCAGCGGGCGCGCATGCTCGGGGCGGTCTCCCATGATCTGCGCACCCCGCTGTCACGCCTCAAGCTGCGCCTTGAACAGATCGAGGACACCAAGCTGCAAGGCCAGATGCGCCAGGACCTGGACGACATGATCGGCATGCTCGACGCCACCCTGAGCTACCTGCACGAACAACGCACCAGCGAAACCCGGCACTGGCTCGACGTGCAGGCGCTGGTGGAGTCCCTCAGTGAAAACGCCCAGGACCAGGGCTGTGACGTGCAATTTTCGGGCACCTGCGCGCCCTTGCAGGTGCAGCCCATGGCGCTGCGTTCATGCCTCAACAACCTGATCGACAACGCCCTGCGCTACGCCGGCACCGCCCGCGTGGAACTGGCGGACAGCAAGGGCGCGCTGGTGATCCGCGTGATCGACCACGGCCCGGGGATTGCCGCCGACAAACGCGAGGCGGTGTTCGAGCCGTTTTTCCGGCTGGAAGGCTCGCGCAACCGCAATTCCGGTGGCGTCGGCCTGGGCATGACGATTTCCAAGGAAGCCGTGGAACGCCTCGGCGGCCACCTGAGCCTGGAAGACACCCCAGGCGGCGGCTTGACCGCCGTCATGTGGCTACCAAGAACCTAATCGCTGGCACGGCCCCCTGTAGGAGCTGGCTTGCCGGCGATGGCGGTCTGTCAATTTGCCAATATGCACCTGACAGGCCGCCATCGATCAGTCAGATCGATTTATCCTCACGGCGGCCCTGGGCCTGGGTCGCACTCCAGTCCATCAACAAGCTATAGGCTACCGCGAGCAAGGTCGGGCCGATAAACAGGCCGATAAAACCAAAGGCGATCAACCCGCCAAACACCCCGAGCAGCACGATCACCAGCGGCAGGTTGCCGCCCCGGCTGATCAGGTAGGGCTTGAGCACGTTGTCAACGCCGCTGATGATAAACGTGCCCCACACACCCAGGAACACTGCGTAGGTGTAGTCGCCCTTCCACGCCAGCCAGGCCGTTGCCGGGATCCACACCAGCGGCGGGCCCATGGGGATCAGGCTGAGCAGGAAGGTCACGATGCCCAGCACCAACGCGCCCGGTACGCCTGCGATCCAGAAACCGATCAACGCCAGCAAGGCCTGTGCGGCGGCGGTGCCGATGACGCCGTTGACCACCCGTTGCACAGTGCCGGCCACCAGTTCGATGTAGTAACCGGCACGCTCGCCGATCAGGCGTTCCAGCAGGCGATGCACAAAGGTCGCCAGGCGCGGCCCGTCACGGTAGAAGAAAAACACGAACACCAGGCTCAGGGTCAGCTCAAGGATGCCGCCGCCGATCTGCGCACTGCGCGCCAGCAGCCAGTTGCCCACCTGCCCCAAATAAGGCTTGATGCTGACCATCAGCGCCGCGCCCTGCTGGTCGATGCTGTCCCAGGTCGCCACCAGCCGCTCGCCGATAAACGGGATCGAACCGAGCCAGGTGGGCGCTTCGGGCAGGCCATCGACCTGGATGTCCTTGATCAGGCCCACGGCGTCACGCACATGGTCCGCCAAGTTGAAGCCCAGCCACACCAGTGGCACCGCCACCAGCAACATCCAGCCCAAGGTCAGGATGCCCGCCGCCAGGGACTCACGGCCCCCCAGCCAACGGGTGAGCAAGCGCATCAGCGGCCAACTGGCGAAGGCCAGCACCGCGCCCCAGAACAGCGCCGACCAGAACGGCGCCATCACCCAGAAGCTGGCACCAAACAGCACCAACAGCAGGATTTGCACCAGCAGGCGATCGTTATTGAGCATTGGGTATCTCTGGAAGAGGTCTGTAAGAAGAGAGCTTAGGCGAACGGCGCGGGTCCGTTCGCCTGGTGACGCCTAGCGTATCAGATGCAGGTGCAGGCCTTTGGCAACATCGGTGCCGGTTTCCAGCCGGGCTGCGCGCACGCCGCTGTCGATCAAGCCCTGGCGCCACGCCTCGGCCGTAGGGCCGGTCAGGCTTACGCGCAAGGTAGCGTCGAGGTTCAAGCCACGGGAAATGAGGTTAAGCCAGGTGGCATCAGGCTCGACGCCCAATGTCGGGAAGTCCAGCTCGCCGGTGCTTTTCAACTCACGCAGCAAAGTGGCCGAGGTGGGCAGCAGGTCGCCCAGTGGCGCGCTGGCGTCCAGTTGTTCCACATGCAGGTAGGCGCGGCGGTTGCCCCGGGTGATGCCATACAGCGCCACCAGGGAATTGTCCTGGGGAGCGGCCAGGCGCAGCAGCAGGTATTCCTGTTGGCCGTCGGCGCCCACCAGTTTGGCATTGCCGAACACCTCGTTGGCCCACAGGCTGCTTTCGCCACAATCACGGGCCTGGCACCAGAACAACAGTTGCGCGCCCTTGGCCTGCAACGCTTCACGGGTTGCGGTAAACGCCGCGCTGGAGGTGTGCTCCGGCGGCAGTTCGTAGGTAATGGCGGTGGTTTGCCCGCGCGCCGTGGCCTGGCCTTCATAGCGCAGCTGGCCGCTGATCTTGCGGATCGCGCCCATGGGGTAGATGCGTTCTTTTTCTTCGGCGGGGCGGTAGTCGACGATTTGCGCGTCGACCTGACGGGCCACGGTGGGCAGGTCTTGGCTACCCGGTACGTCGGCGGCGAACACCAAGGGGCTCAGCAGGCTCAGCCCCAGGATACGGAAACATCCTTTACGCACGCTCATCGGATCAACGCGCCTGGGCCACTGGAGGTCGAAGCAGTGTTGAGATTGTTCATGGTTGACTCCCTTTCAATCCGCCCAGCCTCGGCAGTTGACCCCGCCAAGTCAAGGCGTGGAGAAGAACCGATTGAAACAGTCTGCAACAAGGATCGCGCCGGGCTCGTCATTCAGGTGCAAATGATGGCCGCCCGGCAGCGTGGTCACGGTGAAGGGTAGCTGAGAAAGCAATTCGGGATGTTTCGCCAACATGCCGTCGGCGGCGACCACCAACTGCGTGGGGCAACCGACGCGCCGCACGAAAGCCATCGCCTGTTCATCCGTCAGACGCATCGGCGAGGCCAAGGTCAATCGGCTATCGGAACGCCAGGTGTATCCCCCCGGCACCGGCATCAAACCGCGCTGGGCCAGCAGTTCGGCGGCTTCGCGACTGACCGCCACCACCCCTTTCATGCGCGCTTCCACGGCGCGATCGAGGCTGCCGTACACCGGCTTTCGTTTGTCCTGCAGGCTCAACTGCGCCTGCAAGGCCATGCCCAAGCGCTCGGCGGCGTTCTCGCCACTGGCGGTCGGCGGGATCACGCCGTCGATCAATCCCAGGTGCGTCACCCGTTCCGGCAAGGCACCGGCCAGCACCAGGGAAACGATGGCACCGAGGGAGTGGCCAAGTAATGCAAAACGTTTCCAGCCCAGTTGTTCGGCCACTTGCAGCACATCGTGGACGTAATCCCACAACGCATAACCTGCCCCGATGGGACGATGCGCCGAATGCCCGTGGCCGGCCATGTCCAGGGCGACAATGCGCAAGCCGGCCAACTTGGGCGCCAGGCGCGCAAAGCTGTTGGCGTTGTCCAGCCAGCCATGCAGGGCGATAACCGGCAAACCGTCTTCGGGACCAAACAAGTGTGCCGCCAGCTCGATATGCGGCAGGCTCAAGCGGACTTCCTCGACCGGCGTGCTCATGCGCAACTACGCTCACGGGCGTCCCAGCGGGAGAACAGGTTTTTGATCAAGGTGGCGGTGTCCTGTGGACGCTCAAGCGGGAACATGTGGCCACCGGGCATGGTGAGCATCTCGCCCATGGGCAGGCGGTCGACGCCGCTGGCATGGTGGCGCATCACCACTCGGCTCTGGCGACCGCGCACCACCGCCAGCGGCACCTTCAATTGGCGCACCTGGCCGGGGCTGGTGTGAGGCACGCCGCGGTAGATGCTGATTTCAGTGGCCGGGTCGAAACGCAGGCGCAGGCGATCACCGACCTGTTGCAAGCCATGTTGCAGGTACGCGTCGAAGCATTCGGGGTCGAACCCGCGAAACAGGGTTTTACCGGCGAAATAGCTGCGCGCGGAGGCCAGGTCAGTGAACTCTTCACGACGGCCCAAGGTACGTCCAGCCGGCGTAAGTCGGTCGATGAACCCAAAGCGCTTGGCGGCGCGGATCACCCAGCGATCGGCCCGGGTCAGCACCGGCGAATCCAGCATCACCACGCCGCGATACAACTGCGGGCAACGCATGGCCGCGTGCAAATGCAACACGCCGCCCAGGGAATGGCCCACGCCCCACACGGGTTCAGGTTGCAACTCCAGGTGGTGGATCAGTTCGTCCACCAGGTTCTGCCAGTTATCGTCCACCGGGAACCTGGGATCGTGACCGTGCTGCGGCAAGTGAGCCACCGCGTATTCCGGGGCCAGGGCGGCAAACAACTTGCCGTAGGTGGCCGAAGGGAAACCATTGGCGTGGGCAAAAAACACGTGCTGCGACATACGGGATCCATCTACAAAAACAGAACTGAATTGTCACCAGCCCCGGGCAGCACAGCAATGACTGTAACTGCCAGGAATGATGACACTCACGCCATGCCTATCGTGCCGGCGGTTGCTCGCCCAGCGGCACTACGGCCATGGTCAGGCGCGAAACGCAGCTGGCCTTGCCCTCATCGCTGGTCAGGCGGATGTCCCAGACCTGGGTCGTCCGACCGATATGGATCGCCCGCGCCACCGCCGTCACCCGCCCGCTGCGCACACCACGCAGGTGGTTGGCATTGACCTCCAGGCCCACGCAATAGAATTTTTTCGGGTCGATGCACAGGTAGGCCGCCATGGAGCCGACGCTTTCAGCCAGCACCACCGAGGCGCCGCCGTGCAGCAGACCATAGGGCTGGTGGGTACGGTGATCGACCACCATGCTGGCGGTCAGGGACTCTTCATCAAAACTTTCAAAACGGATATCCAACAATTCACCGATGGTGTTTTTCTGGATGGCATTGAGTTGTTCGATGTTGGGTTGGGTGCGCCACAAACTCATGGGTCAATCCTTTTTGGTTTTATGATGGCCCTAATCCTGCCACAGAACGGTTTCGGAACGCTCGCTCCAAGTCGGTAATTGTTCACCGTAAGTCGCCTCGATCACGCTGCGCTTGATCTTCAGCGTCGGGGTCATAAAGCCGTTTTCCACTGCCCAGTTGTCGTTGACCACCACCAGGTGCTGCAGGCGTTCATGCTTGTCCAACGTCTGATTGACCTGTTCCAGCCAGCGCTCAAGGCTTCCCTGCAGCGCCTCGCGATTCTCCGCCTGGCCAACGGCCGACAGCACGCACAACCCCATCGGGGCAATCAGGCCATCCCCCACCACGCACACTTGTTCGATACGTGCGTGCTCGGCCAGGCGGTTTTCAATCGGCGCCGGGGCCACGTACTTGCCCTTGCTGGTCTTGAAGATTTCCTTGAGGCGCCCGGTGAGGCGCAGGCGGCCTTCAGCGTCCTGCTCGCCTTTGTCGCCGGTGCGCAGGTAGCCGTCATCGGTGAGGGTCTCGGCGGTTTTCTGTGGGTCCTTGAAGTACCCCAGCATCGTCGCGCCGCTGCGCACCTGCACTTCGCCCGACGGGTCGATACGCACTTCAACGCCGGGGCATGGCTGGCCGATCCAGCCGAGCTTCTGCTGGCCCGGTCGGGACACATGGGAATAACCGCAGGCTTCGGTCATGCCGTACACCTCCAGCACGTCCAACCCTAGACGCTGATACCAGCGCAGCAACGCCTCGGGCACGGGCGCGGCACCGGACAAGGCAATGCGCAACGCATCCAGCCCCAGGCCCGCCAGCACCTTATGGCCGATGCGCTTGCCGATAAAAGGCAGGCGCAGCAGGGTTTCCAGGCGTTTTTCCGGGACCTTGGCATAAACACCCATCTGGAACTTGGTCCAGATGCGCGGCACGCCGAACAACGCGGTCGGGCGCGCCCGGCGCAGGTCGGCCAGGAAGGTGTCGAGGCTTTCGGCGAAAAACACGGTTTGCCCGGTATAAATCGCCGCCATTTCCACAAACATCCGCTCTGCCACATGGCACAACGGCAGGTAGGACAACAGCCGGTCGTCCTCCCCCAGGCCGAACAATTCGGTGCCGCGCGTGGCGGCAAAACCCAGTGCACCGAAGGTCTGCATCACGCCTTTGGGCAAGCCCGTGGTGCCGGAGGTATAGATGAGGGTGGCGAGGCTGGAGGCGTCAGGTGCAGGGCTGTCCTGGATGGGCGAACAGTTTTGCAAGTCGGCCCAGGTGAAATCGAAAGTGCCAGCCGGGCACAGCGGCAAGCTGATGGTCGGCACACTGTGTGGAATGCCGGGCGCCATGGCGGGCCAATCGTCGAGTTTGCCGATCAGCGCCAGCGCCGCCTCGGAATGGGTGAGTACATGGGCCACCGAGTCAGCGGTGAGGTTGGGGTACAGCGGCACCGAGACGTGCCCGGCCATCCAGATCGCCAGGTCGGCGATGATCCAGTGCGCACAGTTTTTGGAAATCAGGGCGATGTGCGAGCCCTGGGGCAGCTCTCGGGCGCGCAGCCAGTGGGCGGCGCGACGGGCTTGCTGGCCGACCTCTTCCCAGGTGAGGGTTTGCACCTCACCGCCGCCAACGGGCTGCACAAGAAAGGTTTTGCGCGGGTGCCGCGCTTCACGTTCGAAGAAGACCTGCAACGGCAAACGAAAAGCGACAGGCATGGGACGCGCTCCTTTGTGTTCCGATGATAGCCAACCAAGCACTTGCTTGGTTGACTATATAGCACACAAAAAGCCGCGATCGTTCCTACGGATTCTTCACACTGACCAGGCTCATCAGCCCCGCCAGCGGGAAGTCACCCTCCAATTCCGCCAGGCTGGCGGTGTGCATCGGTTGCGGTTGGCGCTGGTGGCCATGCTGCAAAAAGCTGATCAGGCTACCCACCAAAGGCTGGTGGCTGACCAGCAGCACATTGTCATCGGTGTCGAGTTTTTCCAGCACCTGCAACGGGTTGCCTTCGGGGGTCAGCCACGGCACCGTGCGGATCTGCGGCTCGAACCCCAACGCATCGCGCACCAGGTGCGCGGTCTGCTGCGCCCGCACATACGGGCTGGCGATGATGGCGGCGATGGGCTGGCCGATCAGGTGCGCAGCACTGCGCAAGACTTCGCCACGGCCATGCTCGGTGAGGTTGCGTTCGGCGTCGGTGCGGGCGTGCCCTTCGGCCTCACCGTGACGCAAAATCCACAGTTTCACAGTTTTGGCTCTTCATCGCGGGCCGGGTGCGGCGCAGGCGGCACGCTGTGCGCGGCTTCGCCTTCGGGTGCGCGTGGGGTCGGCCAATCGGCGAACGGCCATGGTTTTTGCTCGGTATGGAAGCTGCCGAAACGGCCGATCTGCGCGAGAAACTGGCTGAGGCTGTCGCCAAAATTCATCAAGCCAAGGTTCGGCGCGCTGTAGACCAGGCGATAAATCAGTTGCACCACCACCAGCGCACCCAGCAGAAACTGCGCGACTTGCCACACCAGGGCAAACACCAGCATCCACAGAATGCGCAGCAGGATGGACTCGTATTTAGGGGCGTCTTTCGGGTCGTTCATGGCGCGTTCCTCAGTTGAAACCACTGGTGGAAATAAAGTCGACATCGGTTTTCGGCTCAGCGCGCATCAGCAGCTCGATGACCTGGTTCAAGGTGCGCCCTTCAAACAGGATCGCGTGCAACCCGGCGACCAGCGGCATGTACACCCCAACTTCCTGGGCTTTGGCCTTCAAGACCTTGAGCGTGTTGACCCCTTCAGCCACTTCGCCCAGGCGCGTCACCGCGTCTTCCAGGCTCAATCCCTGGCCGAGCGCAAAACCGACTTGGTAGTTACGGCTCTTGGGCGACGAGCAGGTCACGATCAAGTCGCCCACGCCGGCCAAACCCAGGAAGGTCATCGGGTTGGCGCCCTGGTTCACCGCAAAGCGCGTCATCTCGGCCAGGGCGCGGGTGATCAGCATGCTCTTGGTGTTTTCGCCCATGCCGAGGGCGACGGCCATGCCAGCAATGATTGCGTAGACGTTTTTCAGCGCACCACCCAGCTCGACGCCAAAGCGGTCGCCGCTGGCGTAGACGCGAAAGGTGCGGCCATGCAACACGGCCTGGACGCGCTCGCACAGGGCCTCGTCTTCACTGGCGATGACCGTGGCGGTGAGCGCGTGTTCGGCCACTTCCCGCGCCAGGTTCGGCCCGGACAGCACGCCGATACGCGCCTTGGGGGCGATCTCTTCGAGGATCTCGCTCATCAACTTGAAGGTCTGCGCCTCGATGCCCTTGGTCAGGCTGACCAGCAGCTTGCCCGCCAGGCGTTCGGCATGGGGCGCGAGCACCGAGCGCAGGGCGCTGGACGGCAGCGCGACAAAGCACAGGTCGCAGGCGGTGAGGGTTTCGAGCAAGTCGGTAACCGGCTCGACGGCCGGGTGCACCTTGATGCCTTTAAGGTAACGGGGGTTTTCCCGGTGCACGCGAATGGCCTCGGCCTGCTCGGGATCGCGCATCCACTGGCGCACCGCGTGGCCGTTCTCAGCCAGCAGGTTAGCCACGGCGGTACCAAAACTTCCGCCTCCCAGGACCGCAATAGGGCGCTGTTCAGTCATATGCAATCCGTTAATCCATACCAGTGGCGATGGCGGCATTATACGGGGCGACCCGCTTGCGGCCAGCCCCCGTGTCAATTCACGCGCTTGTCGGAAAATGCCATGCCTGTGTGAAGTAAATGCAAGGGCGGCGACTGGCAAAAGGCCCCGCCTCAGTTAACATGGGCGGCTATCCGTAATTATCAAGGCCGTGCCGTGTATTTGGGCCCTCCTCCCCGCTCATCTGTGTTGTTGATGCTGTTGTGCAGTGCACCTGCGCTGGCTGATGACCTGTTCCTGGACAGCCAGCCACTGCCGCAAGTGCTGACCGCCACCCGCCTGAAACAATCGGCCGCCGCCGTGCCGGGCAGCATGACCGTGATCGACAGCGAGCTGATCAAGGCCAGCGGCGCACGGGATATCAGCGAACTGCTGCGCCTGGTGCCGGGGATGATGGTCGGCTACACCACCGGCAACCAAGCGGCGGTGAACTACCACGGCACCAGCGCCAGCGATGCCCGACGCATGCAGGTGCTGATCGACGGGCGCTCGGTGTACCGCGCCGGTTTGGCAACCGTGGACTGGAGCGATATCCCGGTGGCCATGGAGGATATCGAGCGCATCGAAGTGTTCCGTGGCCCCAACACCGTCAGCTATGGCGCCAATGCGTTGATGGCGGTGGTCAACATCCTCACGCGTTCGCCGGCCAACAGCCAGGGCACGCGGGTCAAGGTCATCCGTGGCGAACGCGGGATCAACGACTTCTACGCCAGCCAGGGGGTGGGCTGGGAAACCGGTGATTTGCGCCTGTCCCTGTCGGGCCAGCAGGACGATGGTTTTGACAGCGATGCCACCGGCGCCGACCGCCGTGACAGCCGTCGCCTCAGCCGCTTCAGCCTGGCAGTGAGCCAGACGCTGAACGCGCAGCAGAGCATCGACTGGCAACTGGACGCTAAGGAAGGCACCAACCAGCGCCCCTACACCTACACACCGGTCTTCGCCGGGATTACCGAAGGCGGTACCAATTCTGACGTTACCGCCAAGGACTACGCCGGTTCCCTGCGCTGGAATTTCGACTTCAACCCGGAGCACAGCCTGTATATCCAGGGCTCGGCGCAGCAGTGGGATCGCCAACAGGTGTGGAAAGCCTGCGACGCCAAGGTGTCCTTCAGCCCGGAGCTGACCCGCCTGTGGCAGCTCAATCCCAACTACGCCGAACAATTGGCCCGGCACATGGACACCTACAGCCAGGGCTCCGCACCACCGGGCAGTGCCGCCGAGCAGGCCCTGGCCAATCAGGTGCTGGACCAGTGGCGCAATGGCGCCAGCCAGAGCGTGTGCGGTGACATCGACCAGAGCACCCGCGAAAGCCGCTACGACATCGAGGTGCAGGACACCCTCAGCCTGTCCGACAGCCTGCGCCTGGTCAGCGGCATGAATTACCGCTACGACCGCGCCGACTCCGACACCTACTTCAATGGCACCCTCGACGACACCACATGGCGCCTGTTCGGCCACCTGGAATGGCGGGCCAGCGAACACTGGCTGCTGCAAGGCGGCGCGATGTACGAAGACACCCACTTGAGCGGCAACTCGCTGACGCCGCGGGTGGCGGTCAACTATTTGATCAACCCGCGCCACGGCCTGCGCGCGGTGTATTCCGAAGCGATCCGCTCGCCGGACATGTTCGAGAACAACGTCAACTGGAGCTACCGCGTCACCAACCTCAGTTCGCCGGCCTACGGGCAGAACTCCGGCCAGTACTTCGTGGTGACCCGCGGCCCGGGCAACCTCGACAAAGAACTGATGCGCTCGCGGGAACTGGGCTACAACGGATTCTTTGCCGACCTCGGGCTGAATGTGGACGTGAAGCTGTTCTATGACGAAATCACCGACATGATCAGCTCGCCCCTGCGCAACAACCAGTACATTGCCAGCAACGCCAACAGCTCACGCTTTACCGGCGCCGAAACCCAGTTCGACTGGCGCATGAGCAACGCCGACCGCCTGCGCCTGACCTATGCTTACGTCGACACCACCGCCAGCAACCCACTGGACAAGCTGCAGACAGCGCGTAACAGTGGCTCGGCCGGTTGGCTGCGTGAATGGGGCCACGGCTGGTCCAGCGCGCTGTTCTACTATGGCGACGACGCACTCAATCAATATCGCTTCGAACGGGTCGACCTGCGGGTGGCCAAGCGCATAGCCCTGGGCAAAGCCAACGTGGAGCTGGCCGGCATGTTGCAAGAACGCCTCGATAACCAGCCCACCACCTGGGCCGACAACAATTACGACCATCGCCATGTGCTCTATTTCAGCGCGGAGTTAGAGTTCTGACATGGGCGATCAGTCACGGATGACCCTCCTCTTTGTTTCACGCCTGTGGCGACGCGGCCTGCTGCTGGCGTGCCTGCTGTTGACCGCGCCGGCCTGGAGCGCCGACATCCTGCTGACCGCCGCCGAAGACAGTGCTGGGGTCCAGGCATTTGCCCAGGCGCTCGCCCAGCAGCGCCCCGAAGACCACGTCACGTTCACGGCGCTCAAGGACCTGCCTGCGCCGAACCAGCTGCCCTCCAACACACGCCTGATCCTGCTGGACTTGCCCGGCCTCGACTGGCGCCTGCAAGACACCCAGGGCCCGCCGACCCTGGTGCTGCGCATCAGCCGCCTGCAAGCCCGACAACGCTTGGGCACCGCCCACCCGGCCAAAATCAGCCTGCTGTGGAGCGACCCTCCGCTGGAGCGCCAGTTGAACCTGATCGCCAGCATCCTGCCTCAGGCACGGCGCATCGGCGTGCTCTACGGCGCCGACAGTGAGTTCCTGCTGCCGGAACTGCGCCAGTACGCGACGCCCAAAGGGTTGGAAATCGTGCCGCAGCGCTGGGACAACATCAGCGACAGTCGGCCGTTGCAAACCCTGTTCAAAAACAGCGACGTGCTGCTAGGCCTCGATGACCCACAGCTGTACAACCCGAAAACCGCGAAGAATTTGTTGCTCAGCAGCTACGCCCAGCAATTGCCGCTGATAGGGCCCAACGCAGGGTTTGTGCGGGCCGGCAGCCTGGCCAGCACCTACAGCGACCAGACCGATTGGCTGGCTGTGCTCGACCGCCTGCTGGACCACCCGCCCGCCAACTGGCCGCGCACCTTGTACCCGGAACACTTCAAAGTCGTGGGCAACCCGCAAGTCGCGCGCTCACTGGGTATCGAACAGGTGGATGAAGTCGCCGTCGCCGCCCGCTTGGCCGAAGGAGAAAAACGCCCATGACCTTGCGTCGTCGTTGGGACATCAACACCCGCACCCAGCTCATTACCCTGGGCCCGGCGCTGTTGCTGACGTTGCTGTTGATCAGCTTCTTTACCTTCGTGCGTATCCAGGACCTGCGTCAGGAACTGGATCACACCGGCCAACTGATCGCCAACCAACTGGCACCGGCCACCGAGTACGGGGTGATTTCCGGCAACAATGATGTGCTCGACAGCCTGTTGCGCGCCACGTTGGCCACGCCCCATGTGCGCTTCCTGGAAATCCAGGACAGCACCGAGAACATCCTGGTGTACGTCGAACAACCGTCGGAAAAACACGACCGCTCGTTGTCGGTCAAAGTCTTCCAGGCGCCGATTCGCCTGCAACACATCCAACTGGGCAATGACTTCTTCCAAGACAACCTGAACGAACCCAAGGCGCCCCGCGCGGACTACCTGGGCCGCGTGATCGTCGGCATGTCCAACGATGCCTTCAGCCAGCGCCAGCAGGAGATCCTGTTCAAGGCCGGCATCCTCGCGCTGTTCGCCCTGCTGTTTACCTTCCTGCTCGCGCGGCGCCTGGCGGCCAGCCTGTCGCAGCCGATCAGCGCCATGGGCCACGCGGTGAAGGCGATCCAGCAAGGGGATTATCAGACGCCCCTGCCGATTGTGGATGACTCCGAACTGGGCGACCTGTCGCGGCATATCAACAACCTGGCCGAGGGCCTCAACCAGGCCAGCCGCGAACAGCAGCAGGCCATGGCGCAACTGATCCAGACCCGCGAAGAAGCAGAACGGGCGAACAATGCCAAGTCGGACTTCCTGGCGATGATGAGCCACGAACTGCGCACGCCGATGAACGGCGTGCTGGGCATGTTGCAGCTGCTGGAAACCACCGAGATGACCGAGGAGCAGACCGAATACGCGGCGCTGGCCTCCGAGTCCACCGAACACCTGCTCAAAGTCATCAACGACATCCTCGACTTCTCCCGTATCGAGCGCGCCGCGCTGGAGCTGGAACATATCCCGTTCAACCTCGCCGAGCTGATCAGCAGCTGCGCTCAGGCGTTCCAGCACAGTGCCCAACAGCGCGGGCTAGCCCTGGAACTGCCGATTCCGGCAGGTATGGCCTCGTTGCGCGTGCAGGGCGACCCGACGCGCATCCGCCAGATCCTGGTGAACCTGATCGGCAACGCGCTGAAGTTCACCGAGCACGGCACCGTCACGGTCGAACCCCAGTGGCAGACCCTGGACCACGAGTTGGTGTGGTTCACCTGCACCGTGCGCGACAGCGGCATCGGGATTTCCGCGGAACGCCTGGAGCTGATGTTCGACGCATTCCAGCAGGCTGACAGTTCCATTTCAAGACGTTACGGCGGCACCGGCCTGGGATTACCAATCGCCCGCACACTGGCCGAACGCATGGGCGGCACGCTGCGCGCCCAGAGCGAAGAAGGCCGGGGCTCGGTGTTTACACTGGAAATCCCACTGGCCATCGACCAGCACAGCTTGCCCGCCATCACCCTGGACGCCAGCGGTAAAGGCAGTGCCGGGGAGGGTCGGCATGTGTTGCTGGTGGAGGACAACCCGGTCAATCGCACCGTGGTCGAGGCCATGCTGCGCAGCCTGGGCTTTGAAGTGAGCCTGGCCACCGACGGTGCCGAGGCGATCCGCAGCGCCGAGAGCCTGATTTTCACGGCCATCCTGATGGACTGCCGCTTGCCGCTGATCGACGGTTACGAAGCCACCCGGCAGATCCGTCAACTGCCGGGCTGCGCCGACCTGCCGATTATTGCCCTGACGGCCAACGCCTTGCAGGGCGACCGCGAAGCCTGCCTGGCAGCCGGAATGAACGATTACCTGGCCAAGCCGTTCAAACGCACGGATTTGCAGCAAATCCTGCAGCGCTGGGTGCAATAGCGCCGCGCCATCAGCCAACTCCGACTGGCATCAAAGACGAAAGTGCGGCAGTCTTAGGCACCCGAACGGGCCGATAAACAGGCCCGGTTTAAAATTTCAGTGAACAAGTGTACATTCAGTGCCTTGACGCTGTGACTTTCACTACAACGCAATAGTCTATGTGTAGGCTGCCGGTATGAGGCGTAACGCTTCAGTCGGTTCGGGAAGATTTGCCCTACCCTGCCGCATGGGATTATTGAGGAGCTCGCATGACCAAACAAAACGCCTTTACTCGGGAAGACCTGCTGCGCTGCAGTCGCGGTGAGCTGTTCGGCCCAGGTAACGCGCAACTGCCCGCCCCGAACATGCTGATGGTGGATCGCATCACCCATATCAGCGAAGAGGGTGGCAAGTACGGCAAAGGTGAATTGGTCGCCGAGCTGGATATCACCCCGGACCTCTGGTTCTTCGCCTGCCACTTCGAAGGTGACCCTGTGATGCCAGGCTGCCTGGGCCTCGACGCCATGTGGCAACTGGTCGGTTTCTACCTGGGCTGGCAAGGCCTGCCGGGCCGCGGTCGCGCCCTGGGTTCGGGCGAAGTGAAGTTCTTTGGCCAGGTACTGCCAAGCGCCAAGAAAGTCACTTACAACATTCAAATCAAGCGCGTCCTCAAGGGCAAGCTGAACCTGGCCATCGCCGACGGTTCGGTGACTGTCGACGGTCGCGAGATCTATACTGCCGAAGGCCTTCGGGTCGGCGTATTCACTTCCACTGACAACTTTTAAGGGTTATCCGCATGCGCCGCGTCGTTATCACTGGTCTGGGCATCGTTTCTTGCCTGGGCAATGACAAAGAGACCGTCACCGCTAACCTGCGTGCAAGTCGCCCTGGCATCCGCTTCAACCCGGAATATGCCGAAATGGGTCTGCGTAGCCAGGTTTCCGGCTCCATCGACCTGCCCCTCGAAGAACTGATTGATCGCAAGATCTACCGCTTCGTCGGCCACGCTGCCGCCTATGCCTACCTGGCCATGAAAGACGCGATCGCCGACTCCGGCCTGAGCGAAGACCAGGTATCGAACGTACGCACCGGCCTGATCGCCGGCTCCGGCGGCGCATCGACCCTGAACCAGATGGAAGCGCTGGACATCCTGCGCGAAAAAGGCGTGAAGCGCGTTGGCCCGTATCGTGTTACGCGGACCATGGGCAGCACCGTTTCGGCCTGCCTGGCCACGCCGTTTGCAATCAAGGGCGTGAACTACTCGATCTCCTCCGCGTGCGCCACCAGTGCTCACTGCATCGGTACTGCGGTTGAGCAGATCCAACTGGGCAAGCAGGACATCGTGTTCGCCGGCGGCGGTGAAGAAGAACATTGGAGCCAGTCGTTCCTGTTCGACGCCATGGGCGCCCTGTCCACCCAGTACAACGAAACCCCGGAAAAGGCCTCCCGCGCCTACGACGCCAAGCGTGACGGTTTTGTCATCGCCGGCGGTGGCGGCATGGTAGTGGTCGAGGAGCTGGAACACGCTCTGGCCCGTGGTGCCAAGATCTACGCGGAAATCGTCGGCTACGGCGCGACTTCCGACGGCTATGACATGGTTGCCCCAAGCGGTGAAGGCGCCATCCGTTGCATGCAGATGGCAATGTCCACCGTGGATACCCCAATCGACTACCTGAACACCCACGGCACTTCGACTCCGGTCGGCGACGCCAAGGAAATGGAAGGCGTGCGTGCGGTATTCGGCGACAAGGCGCCGGCCATCAGCTCCACCAAGAGCCTGTCGGGTCACTCCCTGGGCGCCGCTGGCGTTCACGAAGCGATCTACTGCCTGCTGATGATGGAAGGCAATTTCATTGCCGGTTCGGCCAACATCGACGAAATTGATCCGGTTGTGGCTGATATGCCGATCCTGACCAAGACCGTCGAGAACGCAAAAATCGACACCGTGATGAGCAACAGCTTCGGCTTCGGTGGCACTAACGCCACCCTGGTGCTGAAACGCTGGCAGGGCAAGTAAGGCCTGCAGCTTGATTGAATGAAAAAGCCCCGACTGGTTCGGGGCTTTTTTATGGGCAATCAATTCAGGACCGAGTCGTCTGCATCGCAGGCAAGCCAGCTCCCACAGTGACCGCAATCCTTCAGGATGTACTCGGTCACTGTGGGAGCTGGCTTGCCTGCGATTGGGCCAACGAGAGCTTGCGCCCTACACCGAAAAGCGCGCCACCATGGTGTTCAAATCCATCGCCAACCGCGACAGCTCCTGGCTCGCCGCACTGGTCTGGTTCGCCCCGGTGGACGTCTGGTGCGCCAAATCGCGAATATTCATCAAATTGCGATCCACCTCTCGCGCCACTGCCGCCTGCTGCTCAGAGGCACTGGCAATCACCAGGTTGCGCTCATTGATCAGGGTAAAGGCCGAGGCAATTTCCTCCAGCGCCGTGCCCGCCGATTTGGCGATATCCAGGGTGGAGCGTGCACGGCTGTTGCTCAGTTGCATGGAATTGACCGCCTGGTCGGTGCCCTGCTGGATCCCGCTGATCATCACCTCGATTTCCTGGGTCGATTGCTGGGTGCGATGGGCCAACGCGCGTACCTCGTCGGCCACTACCGCAAAGCCGCGCCCGGCATCCCCGGCCCGTGCAGCTTCGATGGCGGCATTCAGTGCGAGCAAATTAGTTTGCTCGGCAATCGAGCGAATCACGTCCAACACCTTGCTGATGCCATAGACCTTCTGCGCCAGGTCCTCCACCTGCGTGGCATTGGCCGTTACGTCCGAAGCCAGGGCTTCGATCGACACCACCGTCTGGTGCACCTGCTCGCGCCCGTGCTGGGCGATGCGGTCTGACTCGCGGGACGCCTGGGACGTGGCCACCGCATTGCTTGCCACCTCCTCCACCGCCGCTGTCATCTGGTTCACCGCCGTGGCGGCCTGCTCGATCTCCTGGTTCTGCTGATGCAGCCCGCGGGTAGCGTCTTCGGTCACACAACTAAGCTCCTCAGAGGCCGAGGCCAATTGGTTCGAGGACTCGGCAATCCGCCGGATAGTGTCGCGCAGGTTCTCCTGCATGCCCTTGAGCGCCTGCTGCAATCGCGCAGGCTCGTCCTTGCCGGTGACGCTGATCTCGCCCGTCAGGTCGCCGCTGGCCACGCCTTGGGCGACTTTCAGCGACTGGGCCAGCGGCAGCACAATGCTGCGCGTCAGCCACACCGCCAGGCCGATGGTGATCAGCGCCGTCAGCACAATCATGCCGACCACCCAGCTACGGGACTGGCTGAACACGCTTTGCGCGAGGTTTGCCGCATGGTTGGCATTGGTTTTGTTCAACTCGACCAGGTCGTGCAAGGTGCCGGCCATTTCATCGGCCAACTGGTTCATCTCACCGTTGACCACTTTGATCGCGTCTTCCAACTGATTGGCCTTGGAAAACCCCATGACCTGCTCCTGGCGCTGCAGGTATTGCTGCTCCTGGGCCTTGAAGCGATCAAACAGCGCGTGCTCTTCAGGCAGCACGATCAGCGCTTCATAGAGGGTTTGGGCGTGGTGCAAGCCACTTTTGAGGTCGACCAGCTTCTGTTCATTCTGTGCCAGTGCCTGCGGGTCGCGATTGACCAGCAAGCGCAGGGTCAGCGCGCGCACCCGCAGCAGGTCCTGGCTCATCTCCCCCACCGCCATCACGCTGGGCAGCCAGTTGTTTTCCACCTGGTCCGACTGCTGGCGCATATTGGCCATCTGCAACAGGGCAAAACCGCCCAAGGCGAACACCATCAACGCCAGCACGCCGAAGCCCAGACCGGCGCGGGGGGCGATATTCAGACTACGGATACTCATGCCTGGATTCCTTCCAAATGCGCTGCATCCACCTGCAGCAGGTCTCATGAAAGGTATCGGCCCTTGTCCTTTTTTGCGTAAGACCAAAACGCGATATCAATACGCAGCACAATCGCGACGGCATTGGATGGATAAATACGGAACACCACAGTGCCAGCATGCTCTATACCTTCATGACCCTTTCTCCTGCCGCCCTGTGAGGTTCACCATGCCTGTTACCGTCAATACCCTGAACCACGACAACTTCCGCCACAGCGTGAACATCAATAACCACGAGCTGTTCACCGACCTGCCCAAGAGCCTGGGCGGCGACGATTCGGCGCCCTCCCCCCATGATTACTTCGACGCCGCCCTGGCCTCCTGCAAGGCATTGACGGTGAAGCTCTACGCGCAGAAAAAAGACATCCCGCTGACCGGTGTGACCGTCGAGGTGACCCATGACAGCAGCGAAGAGCAAAAGGGCAAATACAAACTCAACGTTAAACTCACCCTCAAGGGCGTGCTGACTGATGAGCAGCGCGACGAACTGCACCGCGTGGCCGACCGCTGCCCCGTGCACAAGCTGATGACGACTGCAGAAGTCAGCATCGAGACGAAGCTGTCGGAAGGCGCCTTCAGCCAGTAGCAGCAACCTGGCATCGAGCGGGTTATGCTCAAGAGGCCTCTAACCCGCTCAGACAGGGACGCCCCATGACCACCCTCACCGTGATCCGCCCTCGCCCCGAAGATGTCGAGGGCCAGCCGATCCTGCGCCCGCTGCCCTCGCGGGAATGCCGCAGCGTTGGCCCCTTTGTGTTTTTTGACCATATGCTGCTCACCCGCTACGCGCCGGGCAGCGGCATGAATATCCGCCAGCATCCGCATATCGGGCTATCGACCCTCACCTACCTGTTTGAAGGCACGTTGCAACACAAGGACAGCCTGGGCTCGGACCAAGTGGTGCAGGCCGGCGATGTCAGCTGGATGACCGCCGGCAGTGCCATCGCCCACGTCGAGCGTACGCCCGAGGCGGTCAAGGCCAGCGGTTTCAGCCTGCACGGCCTGCAAGTGTGGCTGGCCTCCCCCAAAGACCACGAAACCGGCCCAGGGCATTACAGCCATCACCCGGCAGCGAGCTTGCCGGTCAGCGACAATCTGGGGGTGCAGATCCGCCTGATCGCCGGCAGTGGGTTCTGCCTCAAATCACCGGTCCCGGTGCTTTCGCCCACGTTGTACGCCGATGTGCAGATGCAGACGGCCACCACCTTGCTGATCCCGGACGAGCACGATGAGCGGGCGGTGTATGTGCTGGAGGGCGACGCGCAATTGGACGGTGAAGCGCTGGAGGTGCACAGCCTGGTGGTATTGCCGGCCGGCCGGGAAATGACCCTGTTTGCCGAAAGCGATTGCCACCTGGTGGTGTTTGGCGGTGCGCCGCTGGATGGGCCACGGCGAATCAACTGGAATTTTGTGGCGAGTGATCCGGCGGTGATCGAGCAGGCCAGGCAGCGCTGGGCGGCTGGGGATTGGCCGACGGTGCCGGGTGAATCCGAGAGAATTGAGTTGCCGGTGAGATAGTCATCGCCGGCAAGCCGGCTCCTACAGGTTAATAAATGTGGGAGCTGGCTTGCCTGCGATGGGGCCATCAGGCCTTGAACACTTCATCCAGCAAATTGTGCATCGAGGTGAACGCCCGCTTGGCGGTCTTGGCGTCGTACATCATCTTGCCCGGCACGTTGGCGTGCGGGTCGGTGAAGGAATGCACCGCACCGCCGTAACTCAGCAGTTGCCAGTCCACACCGGCCGCGTTCATTTCTTCCTCGAACTTCGGCAGTTGCTCTTTCGGCACCAGTGGGTCGGAAGCGCCGTGCAGCACCAGCACCGAGCCCTTGACGTGTTTCGCGCCGTCCGGGTTCTGGGTGTCGATGGTGCCGTGGAACGATACGGCCGCCTTCAAGGGTGCACCGGTACGCGCCAGTTCCAGCGAGCAGAAACCGCCAAAGCAGAAGCCGAAAGTCGCCAGTTTCGAGGTGTCCACCTCAGCCTGGCCCTGCAGTTGTTCAAACGCTGCCTGCATCAGTTTGAGCAACTTCGGGTTGTCGTTCTTCAACGGCATCATCGCCGCGCCGGCTTCATCGCCATTCGACGGACGCACGGTCTGCCCGTACAGGTCGGCGATCAGCACCACGTAGCCCTTGCTGGCCACGCTCTTGGCGATCTCTTCAGCACCTGCACTCACACCCATCCAGTTCGGCGCCATCAACAGGCCTGGCAGCGCCCCTTTGTGGCTGGCATCGAACGCCAGACGGCTTTCATAAGACTGGCCATCAATCTGATAGACCACGGAACGTACAGTGACTTGGCTCATCATTTACTCCAGTTGAGGTGCACTAGAACGAAAAAACCCGCCGAAGCGGGTTTTTCTACAACGGTGTTAAACCGACAGTTCAACCAACAGCTTGTTCAGTCGGCGCACGTAGGCGGCCGGGTCTTTCAGGCTGTCGCCAGCGGCCAGGGCCGCCTGGTCGAAGAGGATGTGCGACAGGTCGCCAAAACGCTCTTCGCTCTGCTCGCCGTCGAGTTTCTCGATCAGCGGGTGAGCCGGGTTGAATTCGAAGATCGGCTTGGAATCCGGCACCTTCTGACCGCTGGCTTCAAGGATCTGGCGCATCTGCATGCCCAGGTCCTGCTCGCCGATGGCCAGGATCGCCGGGGAATCGGTCAGGCGGTGCGATACACGCACTTCGCTGACGGCATCGCCCAGGGCGGTCTTGATGCGCTCGACCAGGCCTTCTTTGGCCTTCGCGGCTTCTTCGGCTTCCTTCTTCTCTTCTTCGGAGTCCAGGTTACCCAAGTCCAGGTCACCACGGGCCACGTCGACGAAGGACTTGCCGTCGAACTCGCTGAGGTAGCTCATCAGCCACTCGTCGATACGGTCGGTCAGCAGCAGCACTTCGATGCCTTTCTTGCGGAAGACTTCCAGGTGCGGGCTGTTCTTGACCTGAGCGTAGGTTTCGCCGGTGAGGTAGTAGATCTTGTCCTGACCTTCCTTGGCGCGTGCCAGGTACTCGGCCAGGGACACCACTTGCTCACCACCCTCTTCCTGGGTCGAAGCGAAGCGCAGCAGGCCAGCGATTTTTTCCTTGTTGGCGAAATCTTCAGCCGGGCCTTCTTTCATCACCTGGCCGAAGTTTTTCCAGAAGCCTTTGTATTGCTCAGGCTCGTTCTTCGCCAATTTTTCCAGCATGTCGAGTACACGCTTGGTCAGCGCCGACTTCATGGAATCGATGATCGGGTCTTTCTGCAGGATTTCCCGCGACACGTTCAGCGACAGGTCGTTGGAATCGACCACACCCTTGATGAAGCGCAGGTACAACGGCAGGAAGGATTCCGCCTGGTCCATCACGAACACGCGCTGCACATACAGCTTCAGGCCTTTCGGCGCTTCACGCTGATACAGGTCGAACGGCGCACGGGCTGGCACGTACAGCAACGAGCTGTATTCCAGCTTGCCTTCGACCTTGTTGTGGCTCCAGCTCAGCGGGTTTTCGTAATCGTGGGCGATGTGCTTGTAGAACTCCTGGTATTCCTCGTCTTTGACTTCAGTACGAGGACGGGTCCACAAGGCGCTGGCACGGTTGACCACTTCCCATTCCTGGGCAGGTTTTTCCTCACCTTCGGCAGCGGCCTGTTCTTTCGGCAGCTCGATCGGCAAGGCGATGTGGTCGGAGTATTTCTTGATGATGTTGCGCAGGCGGTAACCGTCGGCGAACTCATCTTCAGCGGATTTGAGGTGCAGCACGATGCGGGTGCCACGGTCAGCCTTGTCGATGGTGGCGATTTCGAACTCGCCCTCACCTTTGGAAGCCCAGTGCACACCTTCGCTGGCAGCCAAACCGGCGCGGCGGCTGAACACTTCAACCTTGTCGGCAACAATGAAGGCCGAGTAGAAGCCCACGCCGAACTGGCCGATCAGGTGCGAATCTTTCTTCTGATCGCCCGACAGGTTTTTCATGAAATCGGCGGTGCCGGATTTGGCGATGGTACCCAGGTGGGTGATCGCGTCTTCGCGGCTCATGCCAATACCGTTGTCTTCAAGGGTGACGGTCTTGGCGTCCTTGTCGAAGCTCACGCGGATTTTCAGTTCGGCGCCACCTTCCAGCAACTCAGGCTTGGACAGGGCTTCGAAACGTAATTTGTCGACAGCGTCAGAGGCGTTCGAGATCAATTCGCGAAGGAAGATTTCCTTGTTGGAATACAGCGAATGGATCATGAGGTGCAGCAGTTGCTTCACCTCGGTCTGGAAGCCCAGGGTTTCCTTTTGAGTTTCCACACTCATGGTCATCAAACTCCAATTGGATGGCAATGGCCGCCCTTCGAGGTGGGCGGCGGGTTGTCATCAAAGTTGGGGGCTAAGACAGGGATTTCAAGGGCGCACCGATTCCTCAATCTTGAAATGTGCACGGGCGGTGGCAATCGGTTCGGCTGGAGTGCTCTGCCAGGCGGTGATCGCCACGTTCGCCACACGCCGCCCCTGTCGCCATACCTGGCATTTGGCGTAGGTGTCGCGGGCCTGCCCGGCGCGCAGGTAGTCCAGGGAGAAGTCGATGATTTTCGGCAGCCCCGGCGAGCCGGTGAAGACCAGCAGGTGCAGGGCCGCTGCTAGCTCCATGAAGCCGGCAATCACGCCACCGTGCAGCGCCGGCAATATGGGGTTACCAATATTGTCCTTGTTGGCTGGCAGGCGAAACAGCAGCTCGTCGCCCAAACGGGTGCATTCAATGCCGATCAGCTTGGCGTAGGGAATCAGGTTGAGCAGCGCCTCGTAATCACCACGCTCGTGAGCCTGCTCGAGGCGGGTCTTGAACCGGTGTGTCATGCCTGCGCCCCCTTGATGGTGTTGCCCAGCCCTTGCGCGCCTTTGAGGCGCTTGCCCATGCGCATGAACGTGCCCACGACATGGGCGATAGGTTGCTGCGGATCGTCCTGATAGGCGAAGCCGCGGGTGAAGATCACGTCGGTGGTCACTCGGTAACATTGCGCGAAGCCGTAGACCGGCTTGTGGGGTTCGGCGGGGTGCATGTAGTCAACGCGCAGGTCGAGGGTCGGGCAGACCTCGAATTCCGGCAACACGCACAGGGTGGCCATGCCGCAAGCAGTATCCATCAAGGAGGTCAGCGCGCCGCCGTGGATCACTCCAGTCTGGGGATCGCCGACGATATGGGCGCTGTAGGGCAACATCAGTGTCATGCCCTCCTCGCTGGCCTGATGAGCGGTAATGCCCAATACCTGGCAATGGCGCAAGGCCGATACAAAGCGCGTCGCACGCTCTAACAGGGGATTTTCGGTCATTATTTTCAGACTCTTATTAGTGTTGATCCGCAAAATGGTCGAGGCAGATAAAGTTCCTGCCCGCGCGCGATTTATATATCTATGAAACAAAAGGAACTAATGCCGAACCGCCATGCTCGAAAGGCCAGTAGATATCTTCAATAAGGAGAAACACCCCATGCGCAAGACTTTAGCTATTTCCATGATGCTCGCCGCTGCCCTCGGTCTCGCTGCCTGCGACAAGAAATCCGAAGACAAAGCCCAAGACGCCGCTGCACATTCCGAGCAAGCTCAGAAAGACATGGCGAAGGCTCAGGATAAAGTGAACGACGCTGCGAAAGAAAACGCCGATGCTGCCAAAGCTCAGGCTGAATCGAACGCAGCCGCCGCCAAAGAAGCAGCACCTGCTACCCCTGCCACCGGTTCTTGAGACCGCGGCTTGAAATAGCTTTGTTGCAATAAAGAAAGCCCGCTTAGATAGCGGGCTTTTCTTTGTCTGCTGTTTTTAGTTCGCGTGTTAATACTGAATGGATTAAGCAGGTTCTTTGGCGGGCTCGGGCAACGGTGTATCCGTGGGGGTATAGACCATCACCTGCAGTACATCGGAGTGAAACTCACGCCGGTACAACACCAACACCACCCCGCTGCTCATCAACATGAACAACCAGGGGCTGACAAACCACGCGAGCATGGTCATGCCGAAGTAATAAGAGCGCAGGCCAAAGTTGAACTGGTTGGCCGCCATGGAAATCACCCGCGCCGCGCGAAGGGCAAACGCATTGCGCTCCTGCTCTGACACATGTCGTTCACCGATCATCGGCGCCGATCCCACCAGCACCGCCGCAAAGTTGTATTGACGCATGCACCAGCTGAACGTGAAGAACGCGTAGACAAACACCAGCGCCAGGCACAGCAGCTTGATTTCCGACATACCCTGGGACGCCTGCTGCACCATGGGGATGTCCGCCAGCAACGACACCGCCCGCTCCGAAGCGCCGAGGACGGTGAGAATGCCGGCCAGGATGATCAAGGTGCTGGACGCAAAGAACGACGCGTTGCGCTCCAGGTTGCCGATCACACTGGCGTCGGCGATACGGTTGTCGCGCAGCAGCATGCGGCGCATCCAGTCTTCGCGGTACAGGTGCAACACACTGGCCAGGCAAGCCGTGTCCCGGGCCTTCCAGGTGGCATAACGGGTGTAGCCGCCCCAGCACAGGGCAAACCAGAAGGCGGCGAGCAGGTGGATCTGGTTGTTTTCGATGAACGACATGCGGGTCCTTGTGCGTTACAGGAGTGACGAGCACGGCCCTTGTGGGAGCTGGCTTGCCTGCGATAGCGGGGTATCAGCCAGCCTGTTCAGTGGCTGACACACCGCTATCGCAGGCAAGCCAGCTCCCACACTGACCGCATTTCAATTTTGGAATGCTGTTTCGACGCCAGTTCAGGTGAAAAGACACTGCCTGATGCCCATAAAAAATGCCCCGTATCGATTGATACGGGGCATTTCGGTACAGCGCGTAGCCGTGGGTTAAGCGATGGCTTCGCTGCGCTTGCCCAGCATACGGTCAACCACCACTGCGACGACCAGCGTCATTACCGAAGGCACCAGCCACGCCAAGCCCTGTTCGCTCAGCGGCAGGTGCGCCAGTTGCGATGGCATCCAATCCGCCAGGCCTGCGCCCTTCAGTGCGTCGATGCAACCAAAGATGAACGACACCAGCATCACCGGCCCCACGATACGGCCTTGCTCCTGCCAGAAGTCTTTGCAGAAGCTCAGGGCCACCAGCACGATGCACGGTGGGTAGATCGCAGTGAGTACCGGGATCGAGAACGCAATCAGCTTGGTCAGGCCCAGGTTGGACACGAACAGCGAGAACAGCGCCAGGATCACCACCAGTGTCTTGTAGGACAGTGGCAGGATACGGCTGAAGTACTCGGCGCAAGCGCAGGTCAGGCCGACGGCGGTCACCAGGCACGCCAGGGAGATCAGCACGGCCAGGAAGCCGCTGCCCAGGGAGCCAAAGGTGTGTTGCACATAGGCGTGCAGCACCGCTGCACCATTGCTGGCACCGGCGGCAACCGCGTGGCTGCCCGAACCGAGGCGGAACAGGCTGATATACACCAGGGCCAGGCCGACACCGGCGATCAAGCCAGCGATGATGGCGTAGCGGGTGATCAGTTTTGGCGACTCGACGCCCCGGGAGCGGATCGCGTTGACGATCACGATGCCGAACACCAGCGCGCCGAGGGTATCCATGGTCAGGTAACCATTGATGAAGCCTTGGGAGAACGGTGCAGCTACGTATTCCGGCGTTGCCACACCCACTTCACCGGCCGGCAAGGCAAATGCGGCGATACCCAGGATGGCCAGGGCGATGATCTTCAGCGGTGCGAGGAAGCGCCCCACGGTGTCCAGCAGTCGGCCTGGGTACAGGGACACAAAGAACACCACCAGGAAGTACACCGAGCTGTAGAGGAACAGCGCGAGCGGGCTTTCGCCGGTCAGCGGCGCCAGGCCCACTTCAAAGGACACGGTCGCGGTACGCGGGGTGGCGAACAGCGGCCCTACCGCCAGATACGCCGCCGCCGCGAGCAGGCCACCGGCGATCTTGCCGATCGGGCTACTCAACGCGTCCATGCCGCCACCGACCTTGGCCAGAGCGATCACGGTGACCACCGGCAGACCCACTGCCGTGATCAGGAAGCCCAGCGCTGCCATCCAGACGTGAGGCCCGGACTGCAAACCAACGATAGGCGGGAAGATGATGTTGCCGGCGCCCACGAACAGGGCAAACGTCATAAAGCCCAACGCCAGGATATCCTGGCTTTTCAACACTTTCATTTGAGGAAATACCACACTACTGAATCGGAATTTAGAGAGGGATTCCCTATGGATGAGGGAAATACTGCCGGCCCTTATGGCGGCCGACCGGTCTAGCGCGGGGCTTCCTTTTGGGATGCGCACGCATAAAGAGGCGGGTAGGTTACAGAAATTGGCTGACGAACGCACTGTTGCGGGGCGAACTGTCCGATAAGCGACATCTTCATGTCGCGTTTTCATACCTTATTGGACAACCCGACCCCATGTGGGAGCTGGCTTGCCTGCGATAGCGGTGTGTCATCCAGCATTTTCGTTGGCTGACGCACCGCTATCGCAGGCAAGCCAGCTCCCACAGTTGACCGAGTAGACACCCAAAAAATGGGCAAACGCGGAAAGCACAAAGGCCACCCGAAGGTGGCCTTTGTGTTGGTAAAGCATCAGCTAAGCGCGAGGCTTACTTGACAGCCCAACCGGTCAGCTCGGCCAGGGCCTTGCCGATGTCTGCCAGCGAACGCACGGTTTTAACGCCTGCGTCTTGCAGAGCAGCGAATTTCTCGTCTGCAGTGCCTTTGCCGCCAGAGATGATTGCGCCAGCATGGCCCATGCGCTTGCCAGCAGGGGCAGTCACACCAGCGATGTAGGAAACTACCGGCTTGGTCACGTGTGCCTTGATGTAGGCAGCCGCTTCTTCTTCAGCCGAACCGCCGATCTCACCGATCATCACGATCGCTTCGGTCTTCGGGTCTTCCTGGAACAGCTTCAGGATGTCGATGAAGTTCGAGCCTGGGATCGGGTCACCGCCAATGCCGACGCAAGTCGACTGACCGAAACCGGCGTCAGTGGTCTGCTTAACAGCTTCGTAGGTCAGGGTGCCGGAACGGGAAACGATACCGACTTTGCCTGGCAAGTGAATGTGACCTGGCATGATGCCGATCTTGCATTCGCCTGGAGTGATCACGCCTGGGCAGTTAGGGCCGATCAGGACTACGCCCAGCTCGTCGCACTTAACTTTAGCGTCCAGCATGTCCAGGGTAGGAATGCCTTCGGTGATGCAGACGATCAGCTTGATGCCGCCGAAGGCCGCTTCCAGGATCGAGTCCTTGCAGAAAGGAGCTGGAACGTAGATCACGCTGGCGGTGGCGCCAGTGGCAGCTACAGCGTCTTTCACGGTGTTGAACACTGGCAGGCCCAGGTGCTCGGTGCCGCCTTTGCCCGGCGTTACGCCGCCAACCATCTTGGTGCCGTATTCGATGGCTTGCTGGGTGTGGAAACTACCTTGCGAACCGGTAATACCCTGGCAGATAACTTTGGTGTCTTTATTGATCAGGACGCTCATTATTTGCCCTCCGCAGCTTTAACAACTTGTTGAGCAGCGTCGGTCAGGCTGGTAGCCGCGATGATGTTCAAACCGCTTTCTGCCAGTACTTTAGCGCCCAGTTCAGCATTGTTACCTTCAAGGCGAACAACAACCGGGATTTTAACGCCGACTTCTTTCACTGCACCGATGATGCCTTCGGCAATCATGTCGCAACGAACGATGCCGCCGAAGATGTTGACCAATACTGCAGCGACGTTGGAGTCGGACAGGATGATCTTGAAGGCTTCAGTCACGCGTTCTTTGGTAGCACCACCACCTACGTCGAGGAAGTTGGCTGGTTTGCCGCCATGCAGGTTGACGATGTCCATGGTACCCATGGCCAGGCCAGCACCGTTGACCATGCAACCGATGTTACCTTCCAGGGCTACGTAGTTCAGTTCGAACTTGGCAGCGTGCGCTTCGCGCGGATCGTCTTGCGACGGATCGTGGAAAGTCTTCAGCTTAGGCTGACGGTACATGGCGTTGGCGTCGATGTTGATCTTGGCGTCCAGGCAGTGCAGATCGCCGTCAGCCTTGATCACCAGCGGGTTCACTTCCAGCAGGGCCAGATCGTGATCCTGGAACAGTTTGGCCAGACCTACGAAGATCTTGGCGAACTGGGCAACTTGCTTGCCTTCCAGGCCCAGCTGGAAAGCCAGCTCGCGACCCTGGAATGGCTGAGCGCCAACCAGTGGATCGATGGTGGCTTTCAGAATTTTTTCTGGGGTTTCGTGAGCGATTTTCTCGATGTCCACGCCACCTTCGGTGGAAGCCATGAACACGATGCGACGGCTCGAACGGTCAACGACAGCGCCCAGGTACAGCTCTTTAGCGATATCAGTGCACGATTCAACCAGGATCTTGGTGACTGGTTGGCCATTGGCATCAGTCTGGTAAGTCACCAGACGCTTGCCCAGCCACTGCTGTGCGAAGGCCTTGGCGTCTTCTTTGCTGCGAACCAGCTTAACGCCGCCCGCTTTACCGCGACCACCGGCGTGAACCTGGGCTTTGACAACCCACTCAGTGCCGCCGATTTTGTCGCAAGCTTCTGCTGCTGCTTCCGGGGTGTCTACTGCGTAGCCCTTGGATACTGGCAGGCCGTATTCAGCGAACAGCTGCTTACCCTGATACTCGTGAAGATTCATGCTTTTTACCGTCTTCGTTAGGTACTGCGCATTCGGCGCTGCGCTCATTATGAGTGCCGCGCCACCTGTGACTGCTGCTTGCGCAACTTGCGGGGCTTAACGCCCGTAAAGCTGCGCAAGACTGCGTCCAGCGGATATTCCGCGGTGAGTCTTGCGCGCAAGGCTCACGACGGGCAACTCCGCCGTGGTTTCTTATTATCTCGCTTAGCGCTTCTTGCGGTTGGCGATGTGGATGGCGCCGCCATTCACTGCCAACGCAGCTTCGTGCAACGCTTCGGACAGGGTCGGATGGGAGAAGACCATCATGCCCAGGTCTTCGGCGCTGGTGCCGAATTCCATACCGATAGCGCCTTGCTGAACCAGTTCTGCAGCGCTTGGGCCAATCACGTGGACGCCCAATACGCGGTCAGTCTTGGCATCAGCGATGACTTTGACAAAACCACCGGTGTCGTTGGCTGCCATGGCACGGCCAGAAGCGGCAAACGGGAAGGTGCCGACGTTAACTTCAACGCCTTCAGCTTTCAACTGCTGTTCGTTCTTGCCGACCCATGCAATTTCCGGGTGGGTGTAGATAACCGATGGAATCAGGTCGTAGTTCATCTGGGTTTTGTGGCCCTTGATGCGCTCGACAACCATGATGCCTTCTTCGGAAGCCTTGTGCGCCAGCATCATGCCGCGCACCACGTCGCCGATGGCGTACACGCCAGGCACGGTGGTCGCGCAGTGATCGTCAACGTGCACGTAGCCGCGCTCGTCGAGGGTCACGCCGCTGTCGGCAGCCAACAGGTCGGTGGTCACTGGACGGCGACCAACGGCTACGATCAGCTTGTCGAAAGTGATGGTTTTTTCGCCATCCTTGTCGGTGTAGTTAACAACGACTTCTTCGCCATTCACTTTGGAGCCGGTCACGCGAGCGCCCAGCTTGATGTCCAGACCTTGTTTGGTCAGGGTTTTCAGTGCTTCTTTGGACACAGCGGTGTCGGCGGCCAGCAGGAACGTGTCCAGGGCTTCCAGCACAGTCACTTCAGCACCCAGACGGGACCATACGGAACCCAGTTCCAGGCCGATCACGCCAGCACCGATCACGCCCAGGCGCTTAGGTACAGCCTGGAATTCCAGGGCGCCGGTCGAATCAACGATCACGTTGTTGTCGACTGGAGCTGGTGGAATGTCGATTGGGCGCGAACCTGGCGCCAGGATCACGTTTTCAGCTTCGATGACTTCAACCGAGCCGTCTGGCTTGGTGATTTCGATCTTCTTGCCAGCCAGCAGCTTGCCGTGGCCCTGGATCGAGGTCACACCGTTGGCCTTGAACAAGGTCGCAACGCCGGAAGTCAGGCCCTTAACGATGTTGGCTTTACGGCCGACCATTGCTGGCACGTCCATGGTCACGCCAGCATGGTTGATGCCGTGGATCGCGAAGCCGTCTTGGGCTTCGTGGAATTTCCAGGAGCTGTCCAGCAGCGCCTTGGAAGGAATGCAACCGACGTTCAGGCAGGTACCGCCCAGTGCCAGTTTGCCTTCCTTGTCGGTGTATTTTTCGATGCAAGCAGTCGAGAGGCCCAGTTGTGCGGCCTTGATGGCGGCAACATAGCCGCCAGGACCTGCACCAATCACTACAACGTCAAATTTCTGCGACATGAAAATAGTTCCTCTATTTAGCAGCAAGCTTTCAAGCCGCAAGCCCAGGGTCAAGCTGCCTTGACTGGCAGTTTGCCCCAGGGCCTGCAGCTGCTTCTATCAGATATCCAGCAGCAGACGAGCCGGGTCTTCCAGCAGGTTCTTGATGGTCACCAGGAAAGTCACGGCTTCTTTACCATCGATCAGGCGGTGATCGTAGGACAGCGCCAGGTACATCATCGGACGGATCACGACCTGGCCGTTGATGGCCATCGGACGCTGGATGATGTTGTGCATGCCCAGGATCGCAGCTTGTGGTGGGTTGACGATCGGAGTCGACATCATCGAACCGAAGGTACCACCGTTGGTGATGGTGAAGGTACCGCCGGTCATCTCGTCGATGGTCAGCTTGCCGTCACGGGCTTTCTTGCCGAAGGTGGCGATGCCGCCTTCGATTTCAGCCAGGCTCATCAGTTCGGCGTTACGCAGAACCGGAACCACCAGGCCGCGGTCGCTGGACACGGCAACGCCGACGTCTGCATAGCCGTGGTAAACGATGTCGTTGCCGTCGATCGAAGCGTTGACTGCCGGGAAGCGTTTCAGCGCTTCGGTGGCCGCTTTCACGAAGAAGGACATGAAGCCCAGACGCACGCCGTTATGGCTCTTCTCAAAGAGATCCTTGTACTTCGAACGCAACGCCATGACTTCGGTCATGTCGACTTCGTTGAAGGTAGTCAGCATCGCCATGTTCGATTGTGCTTCAACCAGGCGCTTGGCCACGGTGGCACGTACACGGGTCATCGGAACGCGCTTCTCGGTGCGGTCGCCAGCAGCGAACACAGGCGCAGCAGCAGCCGGGGCAGCAGCCTTGGCAGGTGCGGCAGCTGGAGCGTTCTTCTTGGCTTCAACAGCCGCAACCACGTCTTCCTTGGTGATGCGACCATCTTTGCCGGTGCCTTTTACGGAAGCCAGGTTGATGCCGTTCTCTTCAGCCAGCTGACGGGCAGCCGGTGCAGCGATCGGGTCTTCAGCGCCAGCAGCCGGAGCGGCAGCTGGAGCAGCGGCGGCGGCCGGTGCAGCAGCGGCAGGAGCAGCGGCAGCAGCGCTGCCCTCTTCGATCGAACCCAGAACCTGGTTCGACAGAACGGTAGCGCCTTCTTCGGCAACGATTGCGCCCAGTACGCCGTCAGCTTCAGCCAACACTTCCAGAACGACTTTGTCGGTCTCGATGTCGACGATCAGGTCGTCACGCTTTACGGCGTCGCCTGGTTTCTTGTGCCAAGTGGCAACGGTGCCATCGGCAACCGATTCCGGGAATGACGGGGCTTTGATTTCGATAGCCATTATCTGTGGGTCCTTAAAATTCGGTTTCAGTCAGCGCGAAGGCGTTAAACAGTGAAAGCATCTTGCAGCAGTTTTTCCTGCTGCTCGGCGTGCATCGACGCATAACCACATGCAGGTGCAGCAGAAGCATCGCGACCGGCGTACTCCAGGTTCAGCGCCTTGTTGTGGTTACCCATGCTGCGACGCAGGTGATGCTGGCTGCTGTACCACGCGCCCTGGTTCATCGGTTCTTCCTGGCACCACACCACGTTAGTGAGGTTGGTGTAAGGCGCGATGGCCTCCATCAGGTCGTCTTCCGGGAACGGGTAAAGCTGCTCGATACGCACGATGGCGATGTCTTCGCGGCCTTCGGCACGGCGTTTTTCCAGCAAGTCGTAGTAGACCTTGCCACTGCACAGGATCAGGCGAGTCACCTTGGCCGCGTCCAGCGCGTCGATTTCCGGGATCACGGTCTGGAACGAACCATCCGCCAGATCTTCCAGGGTCGAGATGGCCAATTTGTGACGCAGCAGCGATTTCGGGGTCAGCACTACCAGCGGCTTGCGCAGCGGGCGGATCACCTGGCGACGCAGCAAGTGGTAGATCTGGGCCGGGGTCGTCGGCACGCACACCTGAATGTTGTGCTCGGCGCACAGCTGCAGGTAACGCTCCAGACGGGCCGAGGAGTGCTCAGGCCCCTGACCTTCATAACCGTGTGGCAGCAACATGGTCAGACCGCACAGACGGCCCCACTTGTGCTCGCCGCTGGTGATGAACTGGTCGATCACTACTTGAGCACCGTTGGCGAAGTCGCCGAACTGGGCTTCCCAGATCACCAGCGCGTTTGGCGTGGTGGTCGAGTAACCGTATTCGAACGCCAGTACGGCTTCTTCGGACAGGAACGAATCGTACAGGTCGAAACGCGGCTGGCCTTCGTACAGGTGTTGCAGCGGTACGTAGGTGGTTGCGTCTTTCTGGTTGTGCAGAACCGCGTGACGGTGCGAGAACGTACCACGGCCGATGTCCTGGCCAGTCATGCGGATCGGGTGACCTTCGAACGCCAGGGTCGCGTACGCCATGGTTTCAGCGTAACCCCAGTTGATCGGCAGGCCGCCGGCTTGCATCTTCTGACGGTCTTCGTAGATCTTCGCAACCTGGCGCTGTACGACGAAGCCTTCCGGGATTTCCAGCAGCTTGGCAGACAGTTCCTGCAGGGTCTTGAGGTCGAACGACGTGTCGTGACGGGCAGTCCAGCCGTGGCCCAGATACGGGCGCCAGTCCACAAACAGCTCTTTGTTCGGCTCTTTAACCAGGCTCTTCACAACATGCAGACCGTTGTCCAGCGCGTTGCGGTATTCGTCGACTTTCGCCTGAACACGCGCATCGTCAACCACACCGGCCTTGGTCAGGCTTTCGGCGTACAGCTCACGGGTAGTGCGCTGCTTGGTGATCTGCTGGTACATCAACGGCTGGGTGCCGCTTGGCTCGTCCGCTTCGTTGTGACCGCGACGGCGGTAGCAAACCAGGTCGATGACCACGTCACGCTTGAACTGCATGCGGTAGTCGACAGCCAGTTGGGTCACGAACAACACGGCTTCCGGATCATCACCATTCACATGGAGGATCGGCGCCTGGATCATCTTGGCAACGTCGGTCGCGTACTCGGTAGAGCGTGCGTCCAGCGGGTTGCTGATGGTGAAGCCCACCTGGTTGTTGATGACGATGTGAACGGTGCCGCCGGTCTTGAAGCCGCGAGTCTGCGACATCTGGAACGTTTCCAGGACCACGCCTTGACCGGCGAATGCCGCGTCACCGTGGATGGAAATCGGCAGGACCTTCTCACCGGTAGCGTCGTTGCGACGATCCTGACGTGCACGGACCGAACCCTCGACCACCGGGGAAACGATTTCCAGGTGGGATGGGTTGAAGGCCATGGCCAGGTGAACTTCACCGCCGGTGGTCATCACGTTGGACGAGAAGCCCTGATGGTATTTAACGTCACCGGAACCCAGCTCGACCTTCTTCTTGCCTTCGAACTCGTCGAACAGCTCACGCGGGTTCTTGCCGAAGGTGTTGACCAACACGTTCAGGCGACCACGGTGGGCCATGCCGATCACGATTTCCTTGGTGCCGTAGGAACCGGAACGCTGGATCAGCTCGTCGAGCATCGGGATCAGGCTTTCGCCGCCTTCCAGGCCGAAACGCTTGGTGCCCGGGTATTTGGTACCCAGGTATTTTTCCAGGCCTTCAGCGGCGGTCACGCGCTCAAGCAGGTGGCTGCGAACATCGGCGGACAGAACCGGACGGCCACGCACGCCTTCCAGGCGATGCTGGAACCAGTGGCGCTGCTCGGAATCGGTGATGTGCGTAAATTCAGCGCCGATGGTGCGGCAATATGTCTGCTGCAACGCTTCGTGAATTTCGCGTAGGCTCGCTTCCTCTTTGCCGATGAACAGGTCGCCGGCACGGAAGGTCGTATCAAGATCGGCATTGGTCAAGCCGTAATGATTGATCGACAGGTCTGCAGGTGCAGGACGCTTCCAGAGCCCCAGCGGGTCAAGCTGGGCCGCCTGGTGGCCACGCATCCGGTAGGCCTGGATCAGTCGCAGTACTTCAACTTGCTTCTTCTCGTGCTCGCTGCTCACGCTACCGGCGGAAACCGGCTGGGCGCGGCGCTGGTTCTTTGCCAGCAGCACAAACTGATCGCGAATTGTTGCATGCGATACATCGGTGGCAGCGTTGCCGTCTGAAGACAACGTCTGAAATTTGGTGCGCCATTCTTCTGGCACAGCGTTAGGGTCGTGCAGGTAGAGCTCATAAAGCTCTTCCACATAGGCAGCGTTACCACCTGAAAGATAGCCGCTGTTCCACATGCGCTGCATCACGCTTTCTTGCATGCTTGGTCACCCTCGATTTGGGGACACCACCGGCGAAAACACCGAGTTTGCTTGCAAAAGGCCAAGTGCAGCGACCAAAACAAGCCACTTAGGATCACGCTGATAGTTCGGGTACCAACCCGAATGCCCCTGCTTGTCTCATTTCTTCAAAATAAGAGCCGCGGCTTTGTAAGTCGCTGCTCAAGTTAAAACTACGGCGCCGGTTGAAGCCTGCGCCGTAGCATTTACGGGCACAACGGTCCTGCTTTGCTACAACGTCAGTTACACGCCGCTTTGCAGCAGCATGTTACGGATGTGACCAATGGCCTTAGTCGGGTTCAGGCCTTTGGGACATACGTTGACGCAGTTCATGATCCCGCGGCAGCGGAATACGCTGAACGGGTCATCCAGTGAAGCCAGACGCTCGGACGTCTTGGTGTCACGGCTGTCTGCCAGGAAGCGATAGGCTTGCAGCAGCGCAGCTGGACCCAGGAACTTGTCCGGGTTCCACCAGAAGGACGGGCACGAGGTCGAGCAGCAAGCGCACAGGATGCACTCGTACAGACCGTCGAGCTTTTCACGCTCTTCAGGGGACTGCAGACGCTCGATGGCCGGAGCCGGCGTGTCGTTCTGCAGGAACGGCTTAACTTTCTCGTATTGCTTGTAGAAGATGCTCATATCGACGACCAGGTCACGGATAACCGGCAAACCTGGCAGAGGACGAACGATCAGCTTGTTGCCTTTGACCACGGCCGACAGCGGCGTGATGCACGCCAGGCCGTTTTTGCCGTTGATGTTCATGCCGTCGGAACCGCAGACACCTTCACGGCAAGAGCGACGATAGGAGAAACCTTCGTCCTGCTCTTTGATCAGTGCCAGTACATCCAGCACCATCAGGTCTTTACCACCGGTATCGACCTGGAATTCCTGCATGAACGGCGCGGCGTCCTGATCAGGGTTGTAGCGATAAACACTGACTTTCAACATGGCAGCCACCCTTAGTAAGTCCGAATCTTCGGTTCAAACGTCGGAACCGTCTTCGGCGAGAAGTTCACGGCACGCTTGGTTACGCGCTTGTCACCCGGGAAGTACAGGGTGTGGCACAACCAGTTTTCGTCGTCGCGATCTTCAAAGTCTTCACGGGCGTGGGCGCCACGGGATTCTTTACGAACCTCGGCCGCGATGGCAGTCGCTTCGGCCACTTCCAGCAGGTTTTGCAGCTCAAGGGCTTCGATACGAGCGGTGTTGAACGCCTGGCTCTTATCGTTGATCTTGACGTTGGCGATGCGCTTGCGCAGATCCGCCAGCTGGGCAATACCCTTCTGCATGTATTCGCCGGTACGGAATACACCGAAGTAGTTCTGCATGCAGCTTTGCAGCTCGCGACGCAGGGTGGCTACGTCTTCGCCATCGGTACGTTCGTTCAGGGCGTTCAGGCGCGCCATGGCCGCGTTGATGTTGGCTTCGGTAGCGTCGTCGTAATGGATACCGTCGGTCAGCGCCTTTTCCAGGTGCAGGCCGGCAGCACGGCCGAATACCACCAGGTCGAGCAACGAGTTGCCGCCCAGACGGTTGGCACCGTGAACCGATACGCAAGCCACTTCACCCACTGCGAACAGGCCAGGGATGATGGCGTCTTTACCTTCGCTGTCCTGGGTGATCGCCTGGCCATGAATGTTGGTGGCAACGCCGCCCATCATATAGTGGCAAGTCGGAACAACCGGAACCGGAGCAACGACCGGGTCAACGTGCGCGAACGTCTTGGACAGTTCGCAGATACCTGGCAGGCGGCTGTGCAGCACTTCCTCACCCAGGTGATCGAGCTTGAGCAGTACGTGGTCGCCGTTAGGGCCACAGCCGTTGCCGGCGATGATTTCCTTAACCATCGAGCGAGCAACAACGTCACGACCCGCCAGGTCTTTCGCGTTCGGAGCGTAACGCTCCATGAAACGCTCGCCGTGCTTGTTGATCAGGTAACCACCTTCACCACGGCAACCTTCTGTCACCAGCACACCGGCGCCGGCGATGCCGGTCGGGTGGAACTGCCACATTTCGATGTCTTGTACCGGTACGCCAGCACGCAGTGCCATGCCAACGCCGTCGCCGGTATTGATCAGGGCATTGGTGGTCGACGCGTAGATACGGCCTGCACCGCCAGTCGCCAGAACGGTAGCATTGGCGCGGATGTAGGTGGTTTCACCGGTTTCGATGCAGATGGCGATCACGCCAACAAATGCACCGTCGGCGTTCTTCACCAGGTCTACCGCGTAGTACTCGTTCAGGAACGTGGTGCCGGCTTTCAAGTTGCCCTGATAAAGGGTGTGCAGCAGCGCGTGACCGGTACGGTCGGACGCCGCGCAGGTACGGGCAGCCTGGCCGCCTTTACCGTAATCCTTCGACTGACCGCCGAATGGACGCTGGTAAATACGACCTTGCTCGGTACGGGAAAACGGCAGACCCATGTGGTCCAGCTCGAACACCGCGGCCGGGCCTTCTTGACACATGTATTCGATAGCGTCCTGGTCACCGATGTAGTCGGAACCCTTGACGGTATCGTACATGTGCCAGCGCCAGTCATCGTTCGGGTCGGCGGACGCGATGGCGCAGGTGATGCCACCCTGGGCCGATACGGTGTGGGAACGCGTTGGGAACACCTTGGTGATCACGGCAGTCTTGTGACCACCCTGAGCCAGCTGCAGCGCTGCGCGCATGCCAGCACCGCCGCCACCAATGATGATGGCGTCGAAGGAAATAGTTGGAATGTTAGCCATGAATCAGATACCCCAAAGAATCTGCACACCCCAGACGAAGTAAGCGAACATTGCAACGCCGCAGACTGCCTGGAAGAGGAAACGTACTGCGGTCGCGGACTTGCCCAGCGCCATCGGCGTCAGGTAGTCGGTCGCGATGGTCCACATGCCAACCCAGGCGTGAGCGCCCAGGGCTACAAGGGCCAGCAGACTGAAGATTCGCATCGCATTGTGGGAAAACAGGCCATGCCATTGCTCATAGCTGATGCCTGGATTTGCGACGAGGTATCCGATCAGGAAAATGAAATAAGCCGCGAGAACGACCGCAGACACACGCTGTGCCATCCAGTCATAGAGGCCCGAACGCGAAAGGTTCGTAACGCTGGTTACCATATCCAAACTCCTGCCAGAACGATCAGCACCACGGAAATGGCGATGATGATTTTCGAGCCCAGGCGGCCGCCTTCCAGCGTCTCACCGATACCCGCATCCATGATCAAGTGGCGCACACCGGCAACCAGGTGATACAGCAGAGCGGACAGGAGGCCCCATGCTACGAACTTGGCCAGCGGGCTGGTCAAGCATGCCTTCACCTCGGCGTAACCTTCCTCGGAACCCAGGGATTTGCTCAATGCATAAAGCATGATGCCCAAGCCCAGGAACAGGATGATGCCGGAAACACGGTGCAGGAACGACGTAACGCCGGTGATGGGGAGTTTGATGGTCCTTAGGTCTAGGTTTACAGGTCGTTGGCTATTCACGGCTTTTTTTCACACTGAAGAGCCCCTAACAATCAGGGCAAAGTTGTTGGGGAGTGCACTGGTCAGGTAAGCACCACCCAGGGAGTGCGACCCCCAATGAAAGCAAGCCCAAAAGCCCTTGGCGGTCGGTGGCCGAGTATAGACAGTTAGGTTACTAATGACAACGCGCCGTCCTCACCCTAATAGCTGATTGCGCTGGCGGTATAAAAGGCGTAAATGGCAGTCAATTTCGAGGAAAAAGTACGGTTAAAGCCTTCTGGCGCAAGACTTTAGGCAAATTGACATCTGGATTTATATCAATATAGTGGTGCGGGCCCTGCGTGGGGGGTCTGTCTGATGATTTGAAGCATAAATAGGAGGCCACATGGCTGACAAAAAAGCGCAGTTGATCATCGAGGGCGCAGCCCCCGTCGAGCTGCCCATTTTAACCGGCACCGTTGGTCCCGATGTTATCGACGTACGGGGCCTGACGGCCACGGGCCGTTTCACTTTCGACCCAGGCTTCATGTCGACCGCCTCTTGCGAGTCGAAGATCACCTATATCGATGGCGACAATGGCATTCTGCTGCACCGGGGCTACCCGATCGAGCAGTTGGCCGAGAAGTCGGACTACCTGGAAACCTGCTACCTGCTGCTAAATGGCGAATTGCCAACCGCTGAGCAGAAAGCCAAGTTTGTCAGTAATGTGAAGAACCACACCATGGTTCACGAGCAGTTGAAGACCTTCTTCAACGGCTTCCGTCGCGACGCCCACCCGATGGCGGTCATGTGCGGCGTGGTCGGCGCCCTGTCGGCCTTCTATCACGACTCCCTCGACATCAATAACCCGCAGCATCGCGAAATCTCCGCGATCCGCCTGGTTGCCAAGATGCCGACCCTGGCCGCGATGGTGTACAAGTACTCCATGGGCCAACCCATGATGTACCCGCGCAACGACCTGTCGTATGCGGAAAACTTCCTGCACATGATGTTCAACACGCCGTGCGAGATCAAACCGATCAGCCCGACACTCGCCAAGGCCATGGACCGGATCTTCATCCTCCACGCCGACCACGAGCAGAACGCATCGACTTCCACCGTGCGTCTGGCCGGCTCTTCGGGTGCCAACCCGTTCGCCTGTATCGCCGCCGGTATCGCCGCACTGTGGGGCCCTGCCCACGGCGGTGCGAACGAAGCCGTACTGACCATGCTCGATGAAATCGGCGATGTGTCCAACATCGACAAGTTCATCGCCAAGGCCAAGGACAAGAACGATCCGTTCAAGCTGATGGGCTTCGGTCACCGGGTCTACAAGAACCGCGACCCACGCGCCACCGTGATGAAGCAGACCTGCGACGAAGTGTTGAAGGAACTGGGCATCAAGAACGATCCGCAACTCGAACTGGCCATGCGCCTGGAAGAGATCGCCCTGACCGACCCGTACTTCATCGAACGCTCGCTGTACCCGAACGTCGACTTCTACTCGGGGATCATCCTCAAGGCGATCGGCATTCCAACCAGCATGTTCACCGTGATCTTCGCCCTGGCGCGGACCGTGGGCTGGATCTCCCACTGGAAAGAAATGCTCTCCAGCCCGTACAAGATTGGCCGCCCGCGCCAGCTGTACACCGGCTACGAGTCGCGTGACATCACCCAGCTGGAAGACCGCAAGTAAGCCGCTAACGGCTTGATTGCTCTGAATAAGGCCTCCCTAACGGAGGCCTTATTCGTTTCTGCGCCCCCCCCCTACAACACCACCCCCTCTGTAGGAGC
>NZ_JACAOY010000008.1:141083-150225 GCF_013385985.1 Pseudomonas sp. B6002
GGAGCTGGCTTGCCAGCGATGGGGCCCGAGAGATCAGCGCCAAACTCAAGGACGCCATCGCCGGCAAGCCGGGCTCCTACAACGGATCGCGCACCGCCCGCCTACAACTTTTATTGGTGCAGGATCTGAGAAACAGTTTTGTCGTATCTGTTACCAATAAAAGCAAAAAAATGCCCCGATCTCGCGACCGGGGCATTTTTTTGTAACAGCCAGAGCGATTAGTGGTTAACCGCCCCGCTCGCCCCCAAACCAGTCTGCGAACGCACAAACTGCGGGAAGTACAGCGCACGTTCCTTGTCTGCCGCCGCCGACTTGTCGGTGATGGAGAAGAACCAGATGCCGATGAACGCAATGATCATCGAGAACAGTGCCGGGTACTCGTAAGGGAAGATGGCTTTTTCATGGTGCAGGATCGAGACCCAGATGGTTGGGCCCAGGATCATCAGGCCAACCGCACTGATCAGGCCCAACCAGCCGCCGATCATCGCGCCACGGGTGGTGAGGTTTTTCCAGTACATGGAAAGCAGCAACACCGGGAAGTTACAGCTGGCTGCAATGGAGAATGCCAGGCCGACCATAAACGCAATGTTCTGGCTTTCGAACAGGATGCCCAAGCCGATAGCCAACACGCCCAAGGCGATGGTGGTGATCTTCGAGACGCGAATCTCATCCTTGTCGTTGGCCTTGCCTTTCTTGATTACGCTGGCATACAGGTCATGGGACACCGCCGAAGCACCGGCCAGGGTCAAGCCGGCTACCACCGCCAGAATGGTGGCGAAGGCAACAGCCGAAATGAAGCCCAGGAAAATGCTGCCACCCACCGCGTTGGCCAGGTGCACCGCCGCCATGTTGTTACCGCCCAGCAAGGCGCCTGCCGCGTCCTTGAACGCCGGGTTGGTGCTGACCAGCAGGATCGCGCCAAAGCCGATGATAAAGGTCAGGATGTAGAAGTAACCGATGAAACCGGTAGCGTAGAACACACTCTTGCGGGCTTCTTTCGCGTCACTGACGGTGAAGAAGCGCATCAGGATGTGCGGCAGGCCAGCGGTACCGAACATCAGCGCAAGCCCGAGGGAGAACGCCGAGATCGGGTCTTTCACCAGGCCGCCAGGGCTCATGATCGCTTCACCTTTAGGGTGAACCTTGATCGCCTCGGAGAAAAGGACGTTGAAGTCGAAGTTGACGTGTTTCATCACCATCAACGCCATGAACGACGCGCCGGACAACAGCAGCACCGCCTTGATGATCTGCACCCAGGTGGTTGCCAGCATGCCGCCGAACAACACATAGAGCACCATCAGGATGCCCACCAGGATCACCGCCACGTGGTAGTCCAGGCCGAATAGCAGCTGGATCAGCTTACCCGCCCCCACCATCTGCGCGATCAGGTAGAACGCCACCACCACCAGCGAACCACAGGCCGACAGGCTGCGGATCTGGGTTTGCCCGAGGCGGTAGGACGCCACGTCGGCAAAGGTGTACTTGCCCAGGTTACGCAGGCGCTCGGCGATCAGGAACAGGATGATCGGCCAGCCCACCAGGAAGCCGATCGAGTAGATCAGGCCGTCATAACCGGAGGTATACACCAGCGCGGAAATCCCCAGGAAGGACGCCGCCGACATGTAGTCACCGGCAATCGCCAGGCCATTCTGGAAACCGGTGATCTTGCCGCCGGCCGCGTAGTAGTCGGCCGCCGACTTGTTGCGCTTGGACGCCCAGTAGGTGATGCACAGGGTGGCACCGACAAACGCGATGAACATCACGATGGCGGAGACGTTCAGCGGTTGCTTGTGCACTTCACCGGTCAATGCATCCGCCGCCCAAACGGCCGGAGCAAACAGCGAAGCGCCGAATACAGCCAATAGACGCCGGATCATTGCGCAGCCTCCTTGAGAATCGCATTGTTCAGGTCGTCAAATTCGCCGTTGGCCCGGCGTACATAGATGCCGGTCAGGATGAAGGCGGACACAATCAGTCCGACGCCCAGGGGAATGCCCCAGGTAATCGAGGAACCGGGGCTGAGCTTGGCCCCCAGTATTTGTGGCCCGTAGGCGATCAACAGGATGAAAGCGGAGTAGAGCCCTAGCATGATTGCCGAGAGAATCCAGGCGAATCGTTCCCTTTTTCTCACCAGCTCCTTGAAACGCGGGCTGTTTTGAATCGAGAGGTAAATGCTGTCGTTCATTGTTTTTATCCTCGCAGCACAGCTTTTTATTATTTTGGAACGTATCCACTGTATGCGGCTGCCGTAGAGGTTCCAGACGACCTTAGTAGTAGATGGAGATCGCCACTTCGCAAGTTTTGCGGCCAACAAATAAACAACAGCCTGAATACAGACAAATATGTGGGAGCGGGCTTGCCCGCGAATGCGGTGGTTCAGTCGGCTTATGCATCGACTGACACACTGCTTTCGCGGGCAAGCCCGCTCCCACATTAGGTCTGCGGCGTAATTTCTACAGATTAACGGTTACTTACCGGTCCACTCAGCAACACGCTCAGGGTGCTTGGCTACCCAATCCTTGGCTGCGGCATCAGGCTTGGCACCTTCCTGGATCGCCAGCATGACTTCGCCGATTTCGTCCTTGGAGGCCCACTGGAATTTCTTCAGGAAGGCTGCGACTTCCGGCGCTTTCTTCTCCAGGCCCTTGCTGCCGATGCTGTTAACGGTTTCAGCGGCACCGTAAACGCCTTTCGGGTCGTCGAGGAAACGCAGCTTCCACTTGGCGAACATCCAGTGTGGCACCCAACCGGTCACCGCAATGGATTCCTGCTTGTCTTCGGCACGGGTCAGTTCGGCGATCATCGCGGCGCCCGAACTGGCTTGCAGTTTATAGTCGAGGCCGTACTGCTTGATGGCTTCGTCGGTCTTGAGCATCACGCCTGAACCGGCGTCGATGCCGACGATCTTGTTCTTGAAGGTGGTGTCGGTCTTGAGGTCTTCGATGGACTTGGCCTTGACGTACTCCGGCACAATCAGGCCGATCTTCGCGTCCTTGAAGTTGGGGCCGTAGTCGACCACCTTGTCCTTGTTCTTGGCCCAGTACTCACCGTGGGTCACGGGCAGCCAGGCGGAGAGCATGGCGTCGAGTTTGCCGGTGGCCACGCCTTGCCACATGATCCCGGTGGCGACCGCCTGCAGTTTCACGTCATAACCGAGCTTTTCCTTGATCACTTCTGCCGCCACGTGGGTGGTAGCCACGCTGTCGGACCAGCCATCCACATAGCCGATGCTCAGGGTTTTGCTGTCGGCGCTGGCCAGTGTGGAGCTCATCGCAACTACCAGAGTGGCAGCTGCGCCCAAGAGTCGTCGCATCTTCATAGTACTTCCCCGAAAGTGCTGCGCCCGACGGATGCCGAGCGACGTCAACCTAGTTGTTATGTGGTGCACCGCGCCCCCTTCACGCGCATCGATCCGGCTGCTGCCACATCAGTGGAGTGCTGACCCTTTGATCATCAACCTGACGGGGCTTGGAACCTGCTCTGCCTGCGACCTCAGGTGAGCAAGAAACGACATCACAACGCCAGCAAGACCTTTTGCAGGATATGGCGTCAAAATCCCGCCCGAACTTTGCATGTCAAAATTATGCTGCCCCACTGGGACGGGGCAAATCCGGGTAAGATGCGCGCCTTTGCTCTTCCAGATAAGCCGACCATGCCCGCGACTGCCCGCTTCCCTGCCCTGCCCTATTTCCTCGCCTTTGTCCTCGGCCTGCTGGCCCTCGTCGGTTACTGGTACGGCCTCGGCCGGCCCGTGGTGTTGCCGGACGTCGCCAGCGCCAGCCACAAGATGCAATGCGCGTCCTACACGCCCTTCGACAAAAACCAATCCCCGTTCGACCAGCCGTTCAAACTGCGCCCCGAGCGCATGGACGCCGACCTGGCCTTGCTGGCCACCCGCTTCGAATGCATTCGCACCTACTCCATGACCGGCCTGGAAGCCCTGCCCGAAATGGCACGCAAGCATGGATTGAAGCTGATGGCCGGCGCCTGGGTCAGCAGCGACCCGGTGGCGACCGAGAAAGAAATCGACGAACTGATCGCCTCGGCCAACGCCAACCCGGATGTCGTGACCGCCGTGATCGTCGGCAACGAAGCCTTGCTGCGCAAGGAAGTCACCGCCAAGCAGCTGGTGACCTTGATCCACAAAGTCAAAAGCCATATCCAGCAACCGGTGACCTACGCCGACGTGTGGGAGTTCTGGCTACAGCACCCGGAAATCGCCCCGGCCGTGGACTTCCTCACCATCCACCTGCTGCCGTACTGGGAAGATGACCCGTCGGGCATCGACCAGGCGCTCAAGCATGTGGGCGATGTGCGCCAGACCTTCGGCAACAAGTTCGCCCCCAAGGATGTGCTGATCGGCGAAACCGGCTGGCCCAGTGAAGGCCGCCAACGTGAAACTGCCGTGCCGAGCCGGGTCAACGAGGCCAAGTTCATGCGCGGGTTCGTGGCGATGGCCGAAGCCAACGGGTGGCACTACAACCTGATCGAAGCCTTCGACCAGCCGTGGAAACGTGCCAGTGAAGGCGCAGTGGGCGGTTACTGGGGCTTATTCGATGCCGATCGCCAAGACAAGGGCATCCTCGCCGGCCCGGTGAGCAATGTGCCGTACTGGCCGCTGTGGCTCGGGGTGGGCGGGGTGATCCTGCTCGGTACACTGGCGCTTGGCGGTTGCGTACGTAACACACGCTCGGCAGTCCTGCTGCCTCTGCTCGGCGCCGTTGCCGCCTGCTCCATCGGCACCTGGGCCGAGCTGACCCGCGTGACCGCACGTTTTAATGACGAATGGGTGTGGGCAGGCTTGCTGGTGGTGTTGAACCTGCTGGTGCTGGCTCACGCCGCACTGGCCTTGAGCGCCCGGGAAGGTTGGCGTGAACGCGCATTCAACTGGCTGGAGCAGCGCGCCGGTTGGCTGGTGGCGATCGCCGGGTTTGCCGGCGCGGTGATGATGCTGGCACTGGTGTTCGACCCGCGCTACCGCAGCTTCCCGAGTGCGGCCTTGGTATTGCCGGCGCTGGTGTACCTGGTGCGTCCGGTGACCGGGCCGCGTCGGGAAATTGCGCTGCTGGCCTTTATCATCGGTGCCGGCATTGCGCCGCAGTTGTACCGTGAAGGCCTGTTGAACCAGCAGGCGTGGGGGTGGGCAGTGGTCAGCGTGTTGATGGTTGCAGCGTTGTGGCGTTGCTTGCGAGTGCGCAAAACCTGAGACCGCTATCGCAGCGATGCGGCGACCCGACAAGCCAACTCCCACATTTGACCGAGTACATCCTTTGGAATGCGGTCAAGTGTGGGAGCTGGCTTGCCTGCGATAAGGCCCTATCAGGCAACCCGTGGCTTCCTGACCAACCGCAACCCGGCAATCACCACCGCAAACACCGCAAACGTGGTGTTGTACAACGCCAGCGCCGGCAGGCCAAACAGCATCCCCAGCACCGCCAGCACCCATCCCGCACGGCCCGGCACAAAAAACGCCAGCACCGCCGTGACCAGCGCCGCCCAGCCCATCACCTTGAAGTGGATCATCAGGCCCAGGTTCGAGCGCAGTTGGCATTCCCAGCGGCTGGCCTCATCGGCACAGATGCCGACCCACCGTCCATCCTCCATGAAGCCGTAACGTGCGCCATAACTGGCGGCCAGCCATAACGGCAGGGCAATCAGCAGCAGGATCCAGGGTAAACGACGGGACATTGGGGCACTCCGATAGGCAAAAACGGCGCTCAGCTTAATGCCCCGGTGGCCATTGGCAAGGCGCATACACACAATTAGTGTTCACCAACGCGTGGCAAAGTGTATCGTCTGGCTACTATTACCCGGATTCCCACGCTTTTTCCGACTTTTCGTGCCGAGTGATGGCACTTCGGCGACAGCGCGGTGGTCATAGCCTGCGAACATCTTTCAGCACGTTTCCTCTTAGGGATTAAGTCATGCTCCGTTCCTTGCGCTGTGCTGCCCTGCTGGGCAGCCTTTTTCTGAGTGCGTCAGCACTGGCGGTCGACATCGACCAAGCCACCTATGGCTTCCCTCTGACCAACCCGTTCGAAGCGACCATCGCCACCACCCCGCCGGACCTGCGGCCCAAGCTGCCGAGTGACGACGAGATCAACCAGTCCGACTACAGCCTGACGATGCGCCCCGAGCGCGAATTCAGCCTGCCGGACAACTTCTGGGCGGTGAAGAAACTCACCTACCGCATCGCCAAGCAGGACCACGCTGCGCCGCTGATCTTCCTGATCGCCGGCACTGGTGCGCGCTTTGATAGCAGCATCAACGAATACCTGAAAAAGCTGTATTACCAGGCCGGCTATCACGTGGTGCAGCTGTCATCGCCCACCAGTTTCGACTTCATCAGCGCCGCCTCGCGCTTCGCCACCCCGGGTATCACCCAGGAAGACGCCGAAGACATGTACCGCGTGATGCAAGCCGTGCGCGCACAGAACGCCTCGCTGCCGATCACCGACTTCTACCTCACCGGCTACAGCCTGGGTGGCCTGGATGCGGCATTTGTCAGCAAACTGGACGAGACCCGCCGCAGTTTCAACTTCAAGAAAGTGCTGCTGCTCAACCCGCCGGTCAACCTCTACACCTCGATCACCAACCTCGACAAGCTGGTGCAGACCGAGGTCAAAGGCATCAACAACACCACTACTTTCTATGAGTTGGTGCTGAACAAACTGACCCGCTACTTCCAGCAAAAGGGCTACATCGACCTCAATGACGCCCTGCTCTACGACTTCCAGAACTCCAAGCAGCACCTGACCAACGAACAGATGGCCATGCTGATCGGCACCTCGTTCCGCTTTTCGGCGGCCGACATCGCCTTCACCTCGGACCTGATCAACCGCCGCGGCCTGATCATTCCGCCCAAATACCCGATCACCGAAGGCACCAGCCTCACGCCGTTCCTCAAGCGTGCGCTGCAATGCGACTTCGACTGCTACCTCACCGAGCAAGTGATCCCGATGTGGCGCGCCCGCTCCGATGGCGGCAGCCTGTTGCAACTGGTCGATCAGGTCAGCCTGTACGCCCTCAAGGACTACCTGCACAACAGCCCGAAAATCGCCGTCATGCACAACGCCGACGACGTGATCCTGGGCCCTGGCGACCTCGGCTTCCTGCGTAAAACCTTCGGCGATCGCTTGACCGTCTACCCGCTGGGCGGCCACTGCGGCAACCTCAATTACCGCGTCAACGCCGACGCCATGCTGGAGTTCTTCCGTGGCTAAATATCTTCTGCTGCTCGCCGCCCTGATGTGCGCAGGCGTGGCCAATGCCGACAACAGCAAGGCTCATGAACCGGTCAAGGTCGACGCCGATGGTTTCAAGGAGCCGCTGTCCAAGCTCAAGTTCAACCCCGGCCTGGACCAGCGTGAGTTCGAGCGTTCCTCGCTGACAGCGCTTAACGTCTACGACCCGCTGGAGTCGTGGAACCGTCGCGTGTACCACTTCAACTACCGCTTCGACCAATGGGTGTTCCTGCCGGTGGTGGACGGTTACCGCTACGTCACGCCGAGCTTCCTGCGCACGGGCGTGAGCAACTTCTTCAACAACCTGGGCGACGTGCCCAACCTGTTGAACAGCCTGCTGCAACTCAAGGGCCACCGCTCCCTGGAAACCACCGGGCGCCTGCTGCTCAACACCACCATCGGCATCGCCGGCCTGTGGGACCCGGCCACCGCCATGGGCCTGCCGCGCCAGAGCGAAGACTTCGGCCAGACCCTGGGCTTCTACGGGGTCCCCGGTGGCGCCTACCTGGTGCTGCCGATCTTCGGCCCATCGAACCTGCGCGACACCACCGGCCTGATCGTCGACTACGGCGCAGAAACCGAGATCAACTTCCTCAACGTGTCCAAGGTCAGCGAAAACCACCCGGAAATCTGGGCCCTGCGCGCCGTGGACAAGCGCTACCAGACCAGCTTCCGTTATGGGCAGATGAACTCGCCGTTTGAGTATGAAAAAGTGCGGTACATCTATACCGAGTCGCGCAAGTTGCAGATTGCCGAGTAAACAGCGCCCACAAAAAAAGGCCATTCGATTGAATGGCCTTTTTTATTGCAACGTTGAGGGTTCCCGCGGTCTGCGTGGGGCAATCAACATCAGCCCTTCGCCGCTCGCCATACCTTGCCAATTACTTGAACGACGACCAATACCACCGCTCCGGCAATCACTCCCGCCACGCCATTGAGCAGCGTCGGCACCAACCAGGCCACCCCACCCGCGCCCTGGCTGACCGTTTCGATCCAGTGATGCACCACCGGCACGCCATGGGTGAGGATGCCACCGCCCACCAGGAACATCGCCGCCGTACCAATCACCGACAGGCTCTTCATCATGTACGGGGCCGCGCGCAGGATTGCGCCGCCGATACGGCGCGCTGCCTGACCCGGTTTCTGCGTAAGCCACAGGCCCAGGTCGTCCAGCTTGACGATGCCGGCCACCAGCCCATAGACGCCGATGGTCATGACAATGGCGATACCCGACAGCACAACCACCTGCTGCATCAAAGGCGCGTCCGCCACCGTGCCCAGGGTGATGGCAATGATTTCGGCAGAGAGAATGAAGTCCGTGCGAATCGCGCCTTTGATCTTGTCCTTTTCAAAAGCCACCAGGTCGGTCGCCGGGTCCGCAACAGCTTCAACCAACTGCGCATGCTCAGCCTTGTCGTCGCTCTGACTGTGCAGAAATTTATGCGCGAGCTTTTCAAAGCCTTCAAAACACAGGTACGCCCCGCCCAGCATCAACAACGGCGTGACCGCCCAGGGTGCAAACGCGCTGATCAACAAGGCGGCCGGTACCAGGATCAGCTTGTTGACAAACGAGCCCTTGGCCACCGCCCACACCACGGGAATCTCCCGCTCGGCGCGTACGCCCGAGACCTGCTGGGCATTCAGCGCCAAGTCATCGCCCAACACCCCGGCGGTTTTCTTGGCCGCCATTTTGGTCATCAACGCCACATCGTCGAGCACAGCGGCGATGTCGTCGATCAGTACCAACAAGCTGCTTCCTGCCATGATTCGGGCTTCCTGCGTTTAAAGTGCCGCGAATATACCGCGAGCGTTACGAAGGAATATAGACACCCGCACAAACAACGGTTGCTCTGCTTTTGATCTGGCTTGTGATCTCAGACGCCCCGTCAACCACGCTG
>NZ_JACAOY010000008.1:150361-151719 GCF_013385985.1 Pseudomonas sp. B6002
TGTACGGACCGGAGACATGGTGGACACATGTGCGCGGACATGGTTGACACATTATGAGCCATAGTCAGGTTTGCTCACATCGAACGTTCTTAGGAAGTGATGGCAGAAATAGACGTCAAATAGCCCGTCCCTTTCAGGGTTAGGTCGTATTGCGATGTGATGCCCAACCAAGCCTTTGGCAATGCTGAAGTAGCGTTTCTGAAAACGAAATCGGCTGTGATACACCTTTGCCAATACATCGTCCGGACCGTATTCAAACTCTGATAACTGTTGCGGGTAAGCCCAGGGACTGGCTCGATACCGGTCCATAGGCACCTTATAGTCCAACGCTTGATGAGGACGTTGCAGGTTATAAATATCACGCCATCGATCAAACGCTGTTTGAGCTTCCTTGATTGTGGAGAATTGACGCCCATCAAGCACTTCGGCCTTGAGTGAGCGGTGGAAACGCTCGATCTTTCCATTGGTTTGGGGGTGATAAGGACGGCTAAAACTGATCCGAATGCCTAAGCGGATCAGCCAGATACTCAGCTCTGTGATTTCCCCTGGATTGCGTGGCGAGCCCCATGGTGGGCCGTTATCTACATTGATACGGACCGGTAATCCAAAACACTGAAATACCTCAACGATCTTCTCCTTGACCGTCGCTCCACGTTCGTTGTTGCAAGCCTGAATAGCCAAATTGAATCGTGAATGATCGTCTAACAAGGTCAGGGGATGGCATCGGCCTTCTTGCGTCGCAAAATGTCCTTTGAAATCCATCTGCCAAAGATCGTTAGGCGCATCATGCTCAAACCTGTGCTTTGCCTCTTGTTCCTTCGCAACAGGCTGAATCAGCCCGTGTCTGCGCAGGACATTCGTGACGGTGCTGGGAGCAATCTGCTTTTTCAAAAGATTGCTGATTGTGCGTCCGCCCCATGCTGGATGTTCTTTTCTGAGCGCTAAAACCTCCGCCTCCAAAGTGGCGTGCGTCAGCTTGGGGCTCGTAGCAGGCTTGCGGGACTTCTCTTGTAATCCCGACTGACCTTGCTTCTCGTAGCGGTTAAGCCACTTATAGGCCGTTTGAGGACTGATGCCGAACCGCCGACACAGTTCTCGTTTATTGCTGCCGGGTTGCCGCGCTAAGGCAACAAACTCTTCTTTCAGGCTCATGGTATCTCTCGTGTCCCAGGGCATGATGGCTTTCCGGCGATGTTGGCTCGCCGAAAAGTGTCCACCATGTCCCCGTACACCCGTCAACCATGTGTCCGGTCCGTACAGGCTTTTCCAAAGTGACCCGCTGTAAGAGCGGAACCCATAGCCGCCGTTACCGCAGAAACGGATATGTACCCCACCCAAAAAACATTACTTATAAGAAT
>NZ_JACAOY010000009.1 GCF_013385985.1 Pseudomonas sp. B6002
ACACCGCCACGCCCTTGGGCATACCGGTGGAGCCCGAGGTGTAGATCACGTAGGCCAGGTTGTCGCCGTCCAACACGACGCTTGGCGCGGTGTCGCTGTAGTTGGCCCAGTCTTCGGTGCGATCAATCGCCAGGGCTTCCAACCCCTGAGGGATCGGCAGTTGCTGCAAGGCGCTGGTGTGGGTCAGCAGCAGTTGCGCGCGGCTGTCTTCCATCATGTACAGCAGGCGGTCGCGGGGGTATTCGATGTCCAGCGGCACATAAACACCACCGGACTTGAGCACCGCCAGGAACGCCACCAGGCTCTCGGCGCTGCGTGGCATGGCGATGGCCACGCGCACTTCCGGGCCAACGCCACGGGCGATCAGCGCATGGGCCAGGCGGTTGGCCTGAGAGTCGAGTTCGGCGTAGGTCAGGGTTTGGGCGTCGAACTTGACGGCCACGGCATCGGGGGTTTCGCGGGCGCGGTCGCCGACCAGTTCGTGCACCCAGCGTGTGGCCGGGAAGCCTGAGTCGGTAAGGTCCCACAGTTGCAGGATGTGCTGCTGTTCAGCGGTGTCGAGCAGGTTCAACTGGCCGACGGTTTGCTGCTGGTCAGCCACCATCGCCTGCAACAGGTTCTGCCAGTGACGCGCCATGCGCTCGATGGTGCTGGCGTCGAACAGGTCGGTGGCGTAGCTCAGCGAAGCGCGCAGTTGCTCCTGGGACTCCTCGATATCCAGGGTCAGGTCGAACTGTGCCACGGCCTCACCCCAGAGAACCGGGCTGATGTCCAACTGCGCCAGGCGCCGCAAATGGCTGCCCGCCAGGCTCACATGGTGGTTGAACGCGACCTGGAACAACGGGCTCAAACTCAGGCTGCGCTCCGGTTGCAGCGCTTCCACCAGTTGTTCGAACGGCAAATCCTGATGGGCCTGGGCCTCCAGGGCGCGCTGCTTGACCTGTTGCAGCAGTTGGCCGACGGTGGTGTGCCCGTCGATATCGGCCTTGAGCACCTGGGTGTTGACGAAGAAGCCCAGCAGGCGCTCGGTCTCCACACGGTTGCGGTTGGCAATCGGCACGCCGACGCGGATGTCTTGCTGGCCGCTGTAGCGGTGCAGCAACACCTGGTAAGACGCCAGCAACAGCATGAACAACGTCACGCCTTCACGCTGGGCCAGGCCCTTGAGGCCGTCGAGCAACGGTGCCGGCAACGCAATGCTCAAGCGCGCGCCACGGTGAGTGGGCACGGCGGGACGCTGGTGATCGAACGGCAGCTCCAGCACCGGCTGCTCGCCGCCCAGCAGGTCGCGCCAATAGTCGAGTTGACGGGCCTTCTCCCCCGCCTCCATCCACTGGCGTTGCCACACGGCGTAGTCGGCGTACTGGATCGGCAGGTCCGGCAGTTGCAGGGGTTGCGCCTGGCTGTAGGCGGCATAGAGCTGCACCAGTTCATCGACCATCACCTGCATCGACCAGCCATCGGAAATGATGTGGTGCTGCACCAGCACCAACACATGGTCATCGTCGGCCAGGCGCAGCAAACCGGCGCGCATCAGCGGGCCCGAACGCAGGTCGAACGGCTGGGTGATGCGCGCTTCCACCAACGCCTTCAGGTTTGCCTCGTCGGCCTCGGCCGTGTCGAGCTGAATGCGGGCAACCGGGCTGATCACCTGCACGGTGCGATCAGCGTCCTGCTGCACGTGCGTGCGCAGGCTTTCGTGACGGCTCACCAAGGTATCGAACGCGCGCTGCAAGGCGTCCTGATCGAGCGCGCCCTTGAGGCGCAAGGCGCTCGGCACGTGATACGCCGCGCTGTGCGGGTCCAGTTGCCAGAGGAACCACTGCCGCTCCTGGGCATACGACAAGGCCAGCGGCTGGTCGCGCTCAACCGGTTCAATCGGATGGGTTTCCACCCGCTCGGCGCCCAAAGCCTGGACAAACGCCCCGAGCACCGGCTGATCGAACAGCGCCTTCAGCCCTACCTCGAGGCCCAGGCCGTGGCGCACGCGCGAGATGGCCTGGGTGGCCAGCAACGAATGCCCGCCCAGCTCGAAGAAATGATCGTTCAGGCCAACCCGCTCCACGCCCAGCACTTGCGCCCAGATTGCAGCAACCTGCTGCTCCAGTGCGGTGTGGGGCGCTAGATAATCCCGCGATTGGGCCTCCACTTTCGGCAAGGCCTTGCGGTCGAGTTTGCCGTTGGGGCTCAACGGCATTTGCTCCAACACCATCCACTGGGCTGGCACCATATAGTCCGGCAGGTGCTGGGCCAGGTGGGCGCTCAATACATCGCGCCAGTCGTCACCCGCCTGTTGCAGCACCAGGTAACCCGCCAGGGTTTGTCCGTCGACTGCCAACACGGCCGTTTCACGCACCCACTCGTGCTCCAGCAGGCGTGCCTCGATTTCACCCAGCTCGATACGCAGGCCACGCAGCTTGACCTGGTGGTCGATGCGCCCGGCGTATTCGATCACGCCGTTGTCGCGGTAGCGCGCCAGGTCGCCGGTGCGGTACAGGCGCTCGCCGTTTACAAACGGGTGGGCAATAAAACGCTCGGCCGTCAGGGCCGGGCGACGGTGGTAACCCCGAGCCAGCCCTACGCCGCCCAGGTACAGCTCGCCAAGCACACCAACGGGGGCTGGCTCGAAGTTGCTGTCTAGGATGTAGCACCCCAGGTTAGCGATCGGTCGGCCAATCGGCACCGCGTCGCGACCTTCATCGACGCAGGTCCAGTGGGTCACGTCGATGGCCGCTTCGGTCGGGCCGTACAGGTTGTAGAGCGCAGCCTGCGGCAGCTTGGCGAAGACTTGGATCTGCGCATCCACCGGCAAGGCCTCGCCGCTGCAAACGATGCGGTGCAGGGTATGGCAGGTGGAGACCATCGGGTCTTGCAGGAATGCCTGCAACATCGACGGTACAAAGTGCAGCGTGGTGACCTGCTCGGTGTTGATCAGGCTGACCAGCTTGGCCGGATCGCGGTGATCGCCGGGCGCAGCGACGACCAGGCGTGAACCGGTCATCAACGGCCAGAAGAACTCCCACACCGACACGTCGAAGCTGAACGGGGTCTTTTGCAGCACGCTGTCGCTGGCATCCAGCGCATAGGCTTCCTGCATCCACTGCAGGCGGTTGAGCAGCGCCGAATGACGGTTGCCGGCACCTTTGGGCTGCCCGGTGGAGCCGGAGGTGTAGATCACGTAGGCGAGGTTTTCGCCGTCCAACGTCACGTTCGGATTGGCTTCGCTGAAACCCTCGAAGGTCGACTCACCCAGCACCAGGTATTCCAGCCCGGCCGGGATCGGCAAATGCTCGAGCAGATGGGCCTGGGTCAACAGCAGCTTCACGCCGCTGTCGTCGAGCATGTAGGCCAGGCGTTCACGCGGGTATTCAGGGTCCAGCGGTACATAGGCGCCCCCGGCCTTGAGCACGGCGAGCAAGCCCACCACCATTTCGACGGAACGCTCCACCGCCAGGCCGACCAGCACATCCGGCCCTACGCCAGCCTCTATCAGGCGATGGGCCAGGCGGTTGGCACGACGGTTCAACTCGCTGTAGCTCAAGCGCTGCTGGCCAAACACCAAGGCCGGGGCGTCCGGCGTGTTGGCGGCCTGCGCTTCAATCAGTGTGTGCACACACTGCTGCAACGGGTAGTCGCGGGCGGTGGCGTTCCACTGATGGATTACTTGCTCGCGCTCTGCCTCGGTCAGCGATGGCAGATCTCCCAAGCGTTGTGACGAATCCCTGGCCAGGCCGTGCAACAGGCAGTGGAAATGCTCGGCCAGCTGGTGGATTTCACCTTCAGCAAACAATTGCACGTCAAAGCTGAACTCAAACGCCAGGGACGCCCCAGCGCCCAGCAGTACCGTCAGCGGGTAATGGGTCTGTTCCACGTTTTGTACGTTACTGAACGCAAGCCCGGCCGGCGCCCCGTGGGCCAACGCCTCGGATACCGGGTAGTTTTCAACCACCAGCAGCGTGTCGAACAACGCGCCGCCGCTGGTGCCCGCCCAACGCTGGATATCGAACAACGGCGTGTGTTCGTGCTCACGCAGGGCAAGGTTCAGGTCCTGGACCTGCTGCAACCATTCGCCGACCCGCAACGTCGGACTTGGCGTGGCGATGACCGGCAGCGTATTGATGAACAGCCCCACCTGCTGCTCGACCCCTTGCAAACCCGCCGGGCGTCCGGAAACAGTGGCGCCAAAGGCGACGGTGTCCTGGCCGGTCTGGCGTTGCAGCAACAACAACCAGGCGGCTTGCACCAACGTGTTGAGGGTGACTTTGTGCGCCTGGGCAAAGGCTTTGAGCTGCGTGGTTTGCGCCGCCGTCAACGCCAGATGCACCGCACCCTTGGCCAATGAAGGATCAGGCGATGCCGTACGAGCCAGGTGTGTAGGCGTTTGCAGCGCTGCCAACTGACCTTTCCAGAAGGCCTCGCTGGCGGACGCGTCCTGCGCCTGCAACCAGGCGATGTAGTCGCGGTAATGCCCCCGAATCGGCGCCAACGACTGGCCGGCATAGTGCTGCAAAACCTCGCCGAACAACTGCGCACGGCTCCAGCCATCGAGCAGGATGTGGTGGTTGGTGTAGATCAAATGGAAGCGATCAACGCCCGTGCGGATCAGCTTCAAGCTCAACAGCGGCGCCTGTTCCAGCACAAAACCCTGGGCCCGGGCCGACTCGCTCAGCTCATCGAGCGCCGCTTGCTGATCAGGTCGGGACTGCCAGTCATACGCGGCGAACGGCAAGGCGACCTCGCGGTAGACCGCCTGCAACGGTTGCGCTTGGGCGTCCTGCCAGACAAAGCCGGTGCGCAACATGTCGTGCCGGGCCACAACCTGCTCCCAGGCACGCTGGAAGCGTGCGACGTCCAGGCCCTGGATATCGGCGCGCAGCTGGCTGACATAGATGTCGTCCTGCCCTTGTTGATACAGGCTGTGAAACAGCATGCCCTGCTGCATCGCCGACAACGGGTACAGGTCCTGTACCCGACGGGCCGGCAGTGCCAACTCATCCAGTTGTGGCTGGGCCAGTTGTGCCAGGGGCACGTCGGCCGGCGTCAGGCCGCCCTGTTGCGGGTCCACGCAATGGGCGATCAGCGCCAGCAATTCGCGACGGTAATCGTCGGCCAGGCGTTCGATGGTCGCCGCCTGGAACATCTCGCGGCTGAACCCCCAGCTCAGGCTCAGCTCACCGCCGTACACCTGCCCTTCCACCGTCAGCCAGTTGGCCAAAGGCGCCTCGGCGTCCTGGGCCTGGCCGCTGCCTTGAGTGGCCGGCACAAACAGTGCCGAGTCATCGAACTGGCGGTCAAACTGCCCCAGGTAGTTGAAGGTGATACGAGGTACAGCCAACCCTGCAAGGGCTTGGCGAGACTCGGAGGTGCCCATATAGCGCAACAGGCCATAGCCCACCCCCTTGTCGGGGATTGCGCGCAGTTGCTCCTTGACCGCCTTGATCGCGCTCGACAATTCGCCATCGGCTTGCAAACGCACCGGGAACAGGCTGGTGAACCAGCCAACGGTACGGGTCAGGTCGACGTCGTCGAACAGGTCTTCACGGCCGTGGCCTTCCAGTTGGATAAGCGCCGCAGCCTGGCCGCTCCAACGGCCGATGACCCGTGCCAGCGCCGTCAGCAACAGGTCGTTGACCTGGGTGCGATAGGCGGCCGGCGCGTCTTGCAGCAGTTGGCGGGTGTCTTCGGCGTTGAAGCGGGTTTCGAGCTGGGTGCCCAGGCGATTCTGCAAGCCGCCTTGAGGGTTATCGCACGGCAGGTCGGCGTCGAGTGACTGCGCCTGCCAGTAAGGCAGTTGAGCCTCCAGGGTCTGCGCATGGGCCTGCAGCCGCTGCGCCCAGTGCTGGTAGGCGCTGGTCTTGGCGGGCAGTGCCGCGTTGCGATAAGCCTGTTGCAAGTCTTCCAGCAGGATGCGCCACGACACACCGTCGACCGCCAGGTGATGGACCACCAGCAACAGGCGCTGAGTGCCATCGGCCAGGCTGATCAAGGCGGCGCGCAACAACGGGCCTTGCGCCAGGTCCAGGCTGCGCTGGGCTTCATCGCACAAGGTGGCCAGCGCTGCATCGTTTTGCGCATGGGACTGCCACAACCCGGACGCGCTGACCGGGGCCCCGTGAGTTTGCTGCCAACCGTCAACCTGCGCCACAAAACGCAGGCGCAGGGCGTCGTGGTGGTTGATCAATCGGTTCAGGGCCGCGTCCAGGCGTGCAGGGTCGAGTGCCTCGCGCGGGGTCAGCAGCAACGACTGGTTCCAGTGATGCCGCGCCGGGATCGCCTCGCTGAAAAACGCCTGTTGCACCGGCGTGAGGATCACCTCACCGCAGACCGGGCCCTGGTCAATCACGATGGCCTGCTCGAAGCTTGCCACCCGCGCCAGGCTGCGCACGCTCTGGTACTGGAACAGGTCACGCGGGCTGAGGCGAATGCCCGCCTGACGGGCGCGGCTGACCACCTGGATGGAGATGATCGAGTCGCCGCCCAGCTCGAAAAAGTTGTCGTCCAGGCCGACTTGTTCAAGGCCAAGCACATCCTGCCAAATCGCCGCCAAGGCGATTTGCAAGGGTTCTTGCGGCGCCTCATAAGCCTGTTGCGGCGCAGCATCCGGCACCGGCAGGGCCTTGCGATCGAGCTTGCCATTGGCGGTGACCGGCAGCTTGGCCAGCGGCACCAGATGGGTCGGCACCATGTATTCCGGCAGGCTGCTGAGCAGCCACGCTTTGAGGTCGGCAGGTTCTTCGTGTTCGAGTACCAGGTAAGCGACCAACTGCTTGCCGCCCTGCACCAGCACCACGGCTTCGCGCACGTGGGGGTGCTGCATCAGGCGTGTCTCGATTTCACCGAGCTCGATCCGCAAGCCGCGCAGCTTGACCTGATGGTCGAGGCGGCCGAGGTATTCGATCACACCGTCGGCGCGCTGGCGCACGCGGTCACCGGTGCGGTACAGGCGCGCACCATCGACAAAGGGGCTGGGCACAAACCGCTCGGCGGTCAGCCCCGGGCGACGATGGTAGCTACGGGCAAGGCCGACGCCGCCCAGGTACAACTCACCGGAAACACCGGCCGGCACCGGGTTGAGCTGGGCGTCGAGCACATAGGTGGCGAGGTTGGCGATCGGGCGGCCGATGGGCACGCTGTCGGCACCTTCGTCCAAGCAGGTCCAATGGGTCACGTCGATGGCGGCTTCGGTGGGACCGTAAAGGTTGTACAGGCCGGCGCCCGGCAGCTTGGCGAACACCTGCAGTTGCGCATCCAGCGCCAGGGCCTCGCCGCTGCACACAATGCGTTTGAGGCTCGAGCAGGCCTGCACACCCGGCTCATGGATAAACGCCTGGAGCATCGACGGCACGAAGTGCAACGTGGTGATGCCGTGGCGACCGATGGTTTCGATCAGCCGCGCCGGCTCACGGTGCTCACCCGGGGCGGCGACCACCAGGCGTGCGCCGGTCATCAGCGGCCAGAAGAACTCCCACACGGACACGTCAAAACTGAACGGCGTTTTTTGCAGCACCGCGTCACTGGCGTCGAGACCATAAGCCTGTTGCATCCAGCACAAGCGGTTGACCAGCGCACGGTGGCTGTTGCCGGCGCCCTTGGGCTTGCCGGTAGAACCGGAGGTGTAGATCACATAGGCAAGGTTCAGCGCATCGAGGGCGACGGCGGGCGATGCACTGCTGTAACCGTCGAGCCACGACTCGGCCTGATCCAGCACAACCACGTCAATACCTGCGGTCGGCAACAGCGCCAGCAGGCTTTGCTGGCTGAGCAGCAACCGGATGCCGCTATCCTCGATCATGTAGGCCAGGCGCTCCTGGGGGTATTCCGGGTCCAGCGGCACATAGGCGCCACCGGCCTTGAGAATCGCCAGCAGGCCGACCACCATTTCTACTGAACGCTCGATGCAGATACCCACCAGCCCATCCGGGCCTGCGCCGCGCTCGCGCAAGGCGTGGGCCAATCGGTTGGCGCGAGCGTCAAGCTGGGCATAGCTCAAGGTGGTGGCGCCAAATACCAGCGCCGGGGCATGCGGGGTGCGTTGCGCCTGGGCCTCGATCAGCTGATGGATGCCCTGCTCGGTCGGGTAGGCCTCGGCAGTCCGGTTCCAGCCGTGGATCAGCACCTGCTGTTCGTCGGCAGCCACCATCGGCAATTCGCCGATGCGTTGCTCACCGTCGGCGACCATGGCGTGCAACAGGCGGGTCCAGTGCTCGGCCATGCGTGCGATGGTGGGCGCGTCGAACAGGTCATTGGCATAGGTCAGCGCGGCGTGCAGCGTGCCGGATTTCTCGAAGGTGTCGAGGGTCAGGTCGAACTGGGTGGTGCGGCTTTGCCATTCCACCAGGGCCAGTTCCAGGCCGGACGCGGTGCTCACCGAGCTGATGTCGGCCACCACCGGCTGATGGTTGTACATCACCTGGAACAGCGGCGTATGGCTGAGGCTGCGCTCGATCTTCAGCGCCTCCACCAAACGCTCGAATGGCAACTCCTGGTGGTCCTGGGCGCCCAGTGCGTGCTCCTTGATGGCCTGCAGCAATTCGCTGATGCGGGTCTGCCCGGTCAACTCGGTACGCAGCACCTGGGTGTTGACGAAAAAGCCGATCAGCCCTTCGACCTCACTGCGGTTGCGGTTGGCAATCGGCACGCCGACACGGATATCACCCTGCCCGGTGTAGCGATGCAGCAGTACGTTGAACGCGCCGAGCAGCAGCATGAACAAGGTGACATTGTGTTTTTGCGCGCAGCTGCGCAACTGCGCCGCCAGGCCCGGGTCGATGGCGAAGTTATGGCGGGTGCCCTGGTAGCTCGGCATGGCCGGGCGCGACCGGTCTGTGGGCAGCTCCAATACCGGGTGTTCATCCCCCAGGCGCGCTTGCCAGTAGTCCAGTTGACGCGCCTGCTCCCCCGCTTCCAGCCAGCGCCGCTGCCACAGGGCGTAGTCGCTGTACTGGATCGGCAGCGCTGGCAATTGTGGCTGTTCGTCGCGCTCGTGGGCGTCGTAGCAGCGGATGAATTCGTCGATCAGCACATTCATCGACCAACCGTCGGAGACGATGTGGTGCAGGGTCAGCAGCAGCACGTGCTCGTGTTCGTCGAGTTTGAGCAACTGCACGCGCAGCAACGGGCCGTGCTCCAGGTCGAAGGGCAACAGCGATTGACGGGTCGCGGCCTCAACGACAGCCTGCTCGCGCTCGGCGGGCGCCAGCGCGCTCACATCCAACTGCTCGATGGTCACCTGCGACGTCATCGCCACCTGCAACAGGCGCTCATCGTCCTGGCGCTGGAACACCGTGCGCAGGGTTTCATGGCGCACCACCAGGCTGGCGAATGCCTGCTCCATCGCGCCCAGGTTCAGCGCGCCCTTGAGCCGCACGGCGCCGGGCAGGTTGTAGGCACCGCTGGCCGGGTCCAATTGCCACAGAAACCACATGCGCTGCTGCGCGTAGGACAGCGCCTGGCGATCCTGTGCCTCCACCCCTGCCGGGATCGGGAACCGGGAAAAATCCACGCCCTCTTTCTGCAAGGCCTGCAGGAACAGTTGGCGTTTTTCCAGGGGCAACCCGATAAACCGGCGAGCAAGTTTCAAGGAGTCTTCAGCATTCATTTCTTGGAGTCCGGAGCAATAGGCGGGAAGCACAAAGGCACGTCGTCCCTATAAAACGAACCGGACAGCGAAAAATTAGCGGGGGATGGGAAGCGCGCAGCGGCGTGTCATCAAGGGTTACACCAAATTCGGCACGACGAATGAACCCGGGCTAGCATTGACGTAAACCACTTTTTGCAACTACATTTAGTTACACGCAGGGAACGCTGTGTCCAAAAATGAAAAATTGCTCGCCAAACTGCTCAATCCGCAGATGGGATTTACCTGGCAGGAGCTCGCCACGCTGCTGTGCCGGCTGGGCTACACACAGATTCAAGGGGCTGGAAGCCGGGTCAAATTCTACAACGGCGACCCCAGTGCAATGATTACGCTGCACAGGCCTCACCCCGGCAACGAAGTGAAACACTACATTCGGCGCCAGATCATCGAACAATTGAAATCAGGAGAACTGATTCAGTGAACAACCAACTGAAACACCAAGGCTACATCGGCTCCATCGAAGCCAGCCTCGAAGACAACTGCCTGTTCGGCAAAGTGCTGTTCATCAAGGCGCTGGTCAGCTACGAGGGCAAGACCGTCGCCGAGCTGGACGCGGCCTTTCGCGAAGCGGTGGACGACTATCTCGCCACCTGCCAGACCCTCAGGCAAGCACCGGAGAAACCCTGCAAAGGCTCATTCAACGTGCGCGTCGGCCACGACCTGCATCTGGCAGCAGCCCTGGAGGCAAGCCGCAAGAAAGTGACGCTGAACGATTTGACGCGCCAGGCGCTGAGCGAATTCCTGCTGCACCATCGCAGTGAGTCAACGCCTGCCGTCGGCTGAGCGCGGTATCAACCGTTTAAACTGCACACCCTGACCGCCTCGCGTGCCAACCTCCTTGCCTGGTGATCCTGCTCGAAAATATCGCTCAGGCTGGAGAGCGTCTGCAGGTTGATGCACTGTAAGGCGTGATCCACCACACGCGGGATCTGGGTGAACCGAACCCGTCGCCCCAGGAACGCCTCGACGGCCACTTCATTCGCGGCATTCAACGCCGCACTGGCGCGATTACCTTCGGCGAGCACTTGCAGGGCCAGGCCGAAACAGGGGAAGCGATGGAGGTCGGGATGCTCGAAGGTCAAGCCGCCAGAACGTGTGAGGTCCAGCGGCGACACTCCGGACTCGATACGTTGCGGATACGCCAGTGCGTGAGCCACTGGCATCCGCATATCCGGGTTGCCCAGTTGGGCCAACACGGATTGATCGCGAAACACCACCATGGAGTGCACCACGCTTTGCGGGTGAATCAACGCTTGGATGCGTTCGGCGGGCAAGTCGAACAGCCAGTGGGCTTCGATGATTTCCAGGCCCTTGTTCATCAGGGTGGCGCAATCCACGGAAATTTTGCGACCCATTGACCAATTGGGATGGGCACAGGCCTGGTCGGGGCTCACATCGTCCAGGCTGTCGAGGGGACGCTTCCTGAAAGGTCCACCCGAGGCCGTCAAGATCAGACGATCAACGTCCTCCAGCGAACCGTGACAGCCTTGCAGGCACTGAAAAATCGCGTTGTGCTCACTGTCGAGTGGTATCACCGTCGCTCCGCCGCTGGCCACGGTTTCGACGAACAAGGCGCCGGCCATGACCAAGGCTTCCTTGTTCGCCAAAAGGATTTTCTTGCCCGACTGCGCAGCACTCAAGGTCGGTAACAACCCCGCCGCCCCGACGATACCGGCCACCACCGTGTCGACATCCGACGAAGCGGCCACCGCACACAAGGCATCCACACCACACAACACTTCGGTCGGCAGGCCGGCTGCCAGCAAGTGGGCCTGTAGCTCGATGGCATGCTGCGGCTCACTAACCACAGCGACGGGGGGACGAAATTGCAGGCACTGTCGGTACAACTTGTCGATGTTCCGATGAGCAGTAAGCCCTTGCACCATCAATGTCTCGGGGTGACGCGCGACTACATCCAGAACACTGTCGCCGACCGACCCGGTAGAACCGAGAACGAGCAGGCGTTGCAACATGATCAAACGTCCTTTGGAGGCGGCAGGTAATTGAAGTAAACGTAGCATCCGCCCACTGTCTGACAAGTTAGCCACTCGACTAACTTGCGATAGGCAAGCACACTTTTATTTATATAACAGGCGACCTATAACGCGTTCAAAACTCGCTCATTCCAAATAAAACTATGCACGGACTTGCGCTGACGCCTGTTCCTTTCTAAAAATAACCTTCACCTCTTGCCTTTTCAGCCCATCTGTTTGGTCTGCAGTATCGTCCAATGGCTAGTCCCAATGAGACTGTACTGTGAACGCCTATAAAACATCACACGCAAGGTTTACCGAATCGCCGCCAGCAGACGAAAGCACGTGCTTCCACGGCAGCGGGCGTCACTCTTCTGCGCCTCGAAAACCAAACATAAATCCTGAAAAACGTTCAGCAAAACTAACTGCTGGCGAAGTAGCAGTCATGCGCCCACCCAATAAACTTGCTCTTCACAACATGAAAAACGGCAACTTTAATGTTTACACGGTCGTTCCTTAGAACTTCGTTTTTTCTAGCGGTGAGCGTCAACACGGCTCGCAGGAGGCAACCATGTTCGAACTCCTCAATACGATTGATAACCCTGCCCGCCTGCGCACTTTGCACCCCGCCGCACTTCGGCCGCTGGCCGACGAACTGAGGGCCTTTATTCTGCACAGTGTCAGTACCACGGGCGGCCACCTGTCGGCGAACCTGGGCACGGTCGAACTGGCGATTGCGCTTCACTACACCTTCAATACACCGGATGACCGCATCGTGTGGGATGTCGGGCATCAGGCCTACGCCCACAAGATTCTCACCGGCCGCCGTGAAGACATGGCCGACATTCGCCAACTCGGTGGTATTTCGGGTTTTCCGCGGCGCAGTGAATCCGTTTATGACTGCTTCGGCACCGCGCACTCCAGCACTTCGATATCCGCCGCGTTGGGCATGGCACTCGCCGCACGCAACAAGGGTGAACACCGGCACTGCATCGCCGTCATCGGCGATGGTGCGCTAAGCGGCGGGATGTCGTTCGAGGCGCTGAACAATGCCGGCGTGTACCGCGACCTGCCATTCCTTGTGGTGCTCAATGACAATGACATGTCGATCTCCCCTTCCGTGGGCAGGTTGCGTGAACACCTGGGAGCATTGACGGCCAGCAGCGAAGCCCGCCACGAAGCCAACCTCTTCAAGACCATGGGGTTTGCCTATAGCGGGCCGATCGACGGGCATGACGTGGATGAACTGCAACGGGTACTGCGCCGCCTGAAATTACGTCGAGGGCCGCAGTTGCTGCACATCATCACGGAAAAAGGTCACGGTTATTCTCCGGCGGCAGCCGACCCGGTGCGCTATCACGGGCCGACAAAGTTCGACCCCACCGAGGGCCTGCCCCCTGAGCCGCCAGGCAAACCCTCATACACCCAGGTGTTTGCCCGATGGCTGGCCGACGAAGCAGAACACGACCCACGGGTGATCGCCATCACCCCGGCCATGCGCGAAGGCTCGGGCCTGGGGGCGTTCGAACAACGCTTCGCGCAGCGCTATTTTGATGTCGGCATTGCCGAACAACACGCCCTGACGTTTGCCGCCGGGCTTGCAACGGAGGGCATGCGACCTGTGGTCGCGATCTACTCCACGTTCCTGCAACGGGGCTACGACCAGTTGATCCATGACATCGCGATCCAGAACCTGCCCGTCGTATTGGCCATCGACCGTGCCGGGATCGTGGGTGCCGATGGCGCCACGCATATGGGAGCCTTCGATGTGGCCTTTCTGCGCTGTATCCCCAACCTGACGATCATGGCACCCGCCGATGCCCAGGAATGCCGGCAGATGTTGCACACGGCCCTGCAACAACCCGGGCCGTGCGCCGTGCGCTTCCCGCGCGGCTGCGCACTGGGGGCGGCACCTTCGCAGGTGTTCAGTGAGCTAGCCATAGGCAAAGGCGAAATCCGCCGCCTCAGCCCCCGTGTGCCAGGGCAACGTGTGGCCATCCTGGCGTTTGGCTCGATGACGCAACACGCGCTGGAGGCCGCGGACCGCTTCGATGCCACCGTCGCCAATATGCGTTTCATCAAACCGCTGGACACCGAGCTGCTTCAAAACCTGGCGCGCAGCCATGACTTGCTGGTGACCGTTGAAGAAGGTTGCATCCTCGGTGGCGCAGGCTCGGCCTGCCTGGAATACCTGGCCCGCAGCAACCTGCACCTGCCGGTGCTGCAACTGGGCTTACCTGACCAGTTCATCGAGCACGGTGCGCCTGATCAGTTGTTGCGCCATTACGGTCTCGACACCAACGGCATCAGCGCGGCCATCAGCCGATTTATCCATGAACACGCGCCGGGCGCGGCCATGCCCGTCATCACACCGCGTCAGGTGAGCGCCTGACCATGAACGTAATCATTGCCCAGCCACGGGGGTTCTGCGCCGGTGTCGTGCGTGCCATCGATGCCGTGGAACAAGCCCTGGACCAATTCGGCGCGCCGGTGTATGTGCGCCATGAAATCGTGCATAACCGCCATGTCGTGCAGACGTTGACGGACAAGGGTGCCACGTTCGTGGAAGAGCTGGACCAGGTGCCCGCCGGTGCCGTGACCCTTTTCAGCGCCCACGGCGTAACCCGTGACGTGGAACGCGAGGCTCAGCAACGCCAGCTTCAGGTATTCGACGCCACCTGCCCGCTGGTGTCCAAAGTACACAACCATGGACGCCAGTACGCGGCCAAGGGTTATTCATTGATCTTGATCGGCGAGCCCGGCCACCCTGAAGTCATTGGTATTCTCGGTCAGGTTGATGCACCGATCACCTTGATCCAGACCGTCAAGCAGGTCAGCGAGCTGCCGTTCGCCGTGGGTGCGCCGTTGGCTTACCTGACTCAGACCACCCTGAGCGTTGACGACACACGGGCCGTGGTACAGGCGTTGACCCAGCGCTACCCCGGGATTGTCGGGCCCGCCAGCCGCGATATTTGCTACGCGGTGCAGAATCGCCAGCAAGCAGTGCGCGACCTGTGTACACAGGTGGAACGGCTGTTGGTGGTCGGCAATGCCAACAGCGCCAACTCGGTGACCCTGTGCGCACTGGCCAATGACCTCGGCGTACAGAGCTACCTGGTAGCCGACGGCAGTGAAATCGACAGCCAGTGGTTCACGCCCGACATGACCGTGGGCATTACCGCAGGTGCTTCAACCCCGGAAAGCTCGGTCGAGGACGTCATCGCCGCGCTGGCACGCATAGCCCCGCTGCAGGTCAGGGCCTTGCCCGGGCGCGAGGAACAGGTGCGGTTTCACCTCCCCGCCGGGTTGATTGCCCGGCAATAGCGCAGAGGCGTCATGAGCATGAACACTTTCCCTGTCCGTCGCACCACCCGCCAGGTCAACGTCGGGCCGGTTCACCTGGGCAGCGACGCGCCGATCGTGGTGCAGGCCATGACCAATACCGACACCGCCGATGCCCAGGCCACCGCAAGCCAGGTGGAAAGCCTGGCGCGTGCGGGGGCCGAGCTGGTGCGCATCACGGTCAACAGCCATGAAGCCGCGGCCCAGGTCGCACGCATCCGCGAGCTATTGGACCGGCACAACGTGAACGTGCCCCTCGTGGGGGATTTTCACTTCAATGGCCATCGCCTGTTGGCCGCTTACCCCGACTGCGCTCAGGCCCTGGCCAAGTACCGGATCAACCCCGGCAATGTCGGCAAAGGCGAACGGCGCGATGAACAGTTCTGCCAGATGATCGAGGTTGCCTGTCGCTACGACAAACCGGTGCGCATCGGCGTCAACTGGGGCAGCCTGGACCCGGACCTGCTGGCCCGCCTGATGGATACGAATGCTGCCCTGCCCGCACCGCTGCCGGCCGACGCGGTGATGCGCGAAGCGCTGGTGGTCTCGGCCCTGGAAAATGCCGGGCGCGCCATGGAGGTCGGGCTACCGGCAGACCGTATCGTGCTGTCGGCCAAGGTCAGCCATGTGCAGGACTTGATCACCATCTACCGCCACCTGGCCGCTCGGTGCGACTTCCCTTTGCACCTGGGCTTGACCGAAGCAGGCATGGGCACCAAGGGCATCGTCGCCTCCACCGCAGCCCTGGCCGTGCTGTTGCAGGAAGGCATCGGCGACACCCTGCGCATGTCCCTGACCCCGGAGCCGGGCGGCACGCGCGCTCGTGAAGTCCAGGTGGCCCAACAACTGCTGCAAACCATGGGCCTGCGCGCCTTCAGCCCACAAGTGGTGGCCTGCCCCGGCTGCGGGCGTACCACCAGTGTGTTCTTCCAGGAACTGGCGCAGCGGATCGAGGCGTTCCTGAGCGCGCAAACGCCGGTATGGCGCAGCCGCTACCCAGGCGTCGAGCGGTTGCATGTGGCGGTCATGGGCTGCGTGGTGAACGGCCCGGGGGAAAGCCGGTTGGCGGACATCGGTATCTCACTGCCCGGCGCCGGTGAACACCCTTCGGCACCGGTCTACATGGATGGCGAACGGGTGATGACACTCAAGGGCGCCACCATCGCCGAAGACTTTATCCGCTTGCTTGAGGCCTATGTCGCAGCGCGTTATGGCCATGATGAACAGGCCCTGCACGTCCTGCTTTCAGCCCAGGCGCCGATAGCCCAGCAACGCTGAACCAAAAACCACTGCACCAGCCCCAAGTGCCACCCAGAACCCACTGGGGGCGCCAAAATGGTCGATCATCCACCCGGAGCTGGCAGCGCCGATGGCCACGCCGATGCTCAGGCCGGTGATCAGCCAGGTCATGCCTTCGGTGAGGCGGCTCGGGGGCACCACCCGCTCCACCAACGCCATGGACACGATCAGGGTCGGGGCAAAGAACAACCCGGAGATAAACACCGCCACCGCCAGCCCCGGGATGTTGGTTACCAGCAGCAAGGGCAAGGTAGTCAACGCCGTGGCCACGCCGCACAGCAGGAACTGGCGCGGCAGCGGTGCCTTGAGCTTGAGGGTGCCGAACGCCAGGCCAGCCAGGCAGGAACCGATGGCGTACACCGACAACACGATGCTGGCAGCCGCAGGCTGGCCCTGGTGCTGGGCGAACGCCACGCTGACCACATCCACCACGCCGACGATCACGCCCATGGCCAGCAGCAGGATCATCAGGATGAGCACCGAGGGCGAAGCAATCAGCGAGCCGCCGTGGTGCGCGTGGTGTTCGTGCACCGCAGGCTCGGTGTCACGTTGCAGCACAAAGGTAGTCACCCCGGCCGCCAGCAGCAGCGCCGCCACCAGCGGCCCGGCTTCGGGGAACAGCACCACACTCAGGCCCACCGAGATCGGCGGGCCGATGATGAAACACACCTCATCGAGCACCGATTCCAGGGCAAAGGCAGTCTGCAACTTGGGTTGGCCCCGGTACAACTCGGTCCAGCGCGCCCGCACCATGGCCGACATATTCGGCATGCAACCGGCCAGCGCGGCAAACACGAAGAGGGTCCAACTGGGCGCCTGCAATCGCGTGCACAGCAACAGCATCAGCAACGCCCCGCCGCCGATCAATGCTGCAATCGGTAGCACCCGGCCCTGGCTGTAGCGATCCACCAGCCGCGACACCTGCGGCGCACAAAACGCCGTGGCCAGGGCAAATACGGCCGCCACCGAGCCCGCCAGGCCATAGCCACCATGCACCTGCGACAGCATGGTGATCAGGCCGATACCGGTCATGGACACCGGCATGCGCGCCAGCATGCCGGCCAACACAAATGCACGCGCGCCAGGCACCTGGAACAATTCGGTGTAGGGGTTTGCCATGTTGCTGAACCTCATTCTCTATGCCTTGAACCTTGCTATCTGAAGCGCCCGAGGCAAAATACATACGGTGCGTATGTGACAAATCATGATTAACATACGTAACGTATGTCAATCTTTTACTGACCCACAGCGAGCCTTAACCATGAGCCGAGCCCGAGCCGAAATGATCGAGGACACCCGCGCCCGGCTGATCGCCAGCGCCCGCCAAGCCTTTGCCAGCCAGGGCTATGCCAATACATCGATGGACGACTTTACCGCGCGCGCCGGGCTGACACGGGGTGCGTTGTACCATCACTTTGGTGACAAGAAGGGCTTGCTGGCGGCCGTGGTGGCCCAACTCGACGGTGAGATGGATGCGCACTTGCAAGGCATCACCGATCAGGCAAGCGACCCATGGGACGGGTTCCGCGAACGTTGCCGTACTTACCTGCGTATGGCACAAGATCCCGAAATACAACGGATTGTTTTCCAGGATGCGCCTGCGGTTCTGGGCGTCACCGAATCAAGCCACTCGCAACACTGCGTGGAGTCCCTGGCCGCCTTACTGGAGAGCCTGATGAGCGCGCACATCATCGTACCGGCCGCCAGCCAGGCGTTAGCGCGCCTGATCAATGGCAGCCTGGTGAGCACCGCCCTGTGGATTGCCGCAGACGAACACCCCAACCTGCGACTGGAAGAAGGCCTGCAAGGGCTGGAGCTGCTCTTGCGAGGGCTGAAGCAATAACCGCAAGCGCATCCATGCAAAGCGTGCACACTTAGACTGCCCGCCTGCCCTTTTCCCGGAGCCCATCATGCAGCGCATCGGTTTCATTACCTTTCCCGGTTTCGGTGTCATGAGCTTCGCCGCGCTGTCTGTCTTTGAGAGTGCCAACAGCGCCGTGGGCAAGGCTCATTACGATGTCAGGCTGCTCTCCGAAAATGGCGGGCCGGTACGCAGCTCCCTGGGTGTGGTGGTGCACACCGAAGGCTTCGATGACACCGCGTTCGACACGGTGATCATCGGCGGCGGCAGTGATCGCGAATTTACCGCGCCGCTGCTGGCTTATCTGCGACACGCCGCCGTGCACAGTCGCCGCCTTGCGGCCACCTGCTCCGGTACTTTCTTTCTGGCGCAGGCGGGGTTGCTCGACGGTAGGCGGGCGACCACCCACTGGTTTTTTGCCGACGAATTTCGCGCACGCTATCCAGAGGTCCAGCTGGAAGAAGAGCGATTGTTTGTGATCGACGGATCCATCTGGACCAGTGCGGGCATGACCGCAGGCATTGATCAGGCATTGACCATGGTTGAAACCGACCTGGGGCCGGAAGTCGCCCGCGCTGTGTCGAAAACCTTCATTCTTCAGAGCCGCCGCGTCGCAGGCCAGCCGCAACGCTCGGTGCTGCTGGACATGGAGCAGAAGACCGATCGCATTCAGGCCGCCATGACGTATATGCGCAATAACCTGCATCGCGCGCTGCCGTTGAGCGAGCTGGCAGATGCCGCGCACTTGAGCCTGCGCCAGTTCAGCCGGGCGTTTCATGCACAAACCGGGCTTACACCGGCCAAGGCTGTGGAAAAGCTGCGGATCGAAGCGGCCGTGGTGTTGATCCAGGATGGGCGCCACCCCCTAGACAACATCGCCCGCCAAACCGGGTTTGGTGACAGCGAACGCATGCGCCGGGCGTTCGTTCGCCAATTCGGCGAGCCGCCACGGGTGATTCGGCGCACGGCTAGGAACCCCGCCGAGGCAAGCGCAACGTCCCGAAACGAGGGTTAAATGGCCTTTGTCGCCCTGTGAGTTGGCCTAAGCTTTACCTCAGACCATCCCTGAGGAATCCTTATGAAACGCTGTGCACTGGCCTTCGGCGCCCTGTTTTCACTCTTCACCCTCACCTGCGCATTCGCGACCCCGCAAGAGGACGAAACCCGAGCGTTCTTTACTCGATTTGTCGAGGCTCAGAATGCCCATGACCTCAAGCAGATCAAGGCCATGCTGTGGGATTCACCGAAAATGCTCTGGTTTGCCCGTGGTGAAGCCAGCTGGGGGCCGGATGCCGTCGTCAGCAAACTCAAGGAATACTACAAGGGCACCTGGCAACTACAGCCGGACATGAGCCACTTCAGTGTAGTGATGGTGAACGACGAAGTTGCCCAACTGATGGTGCCGGTCGCCTTTACCCGAGGCCATCCAGGCGAGCCCGCGCAGGTGGACACTTTCCTGATCAGCCAGACGTTATTGAAAGGCAAGGACGGCTGGCATGTCGCAAGCATCCTGCCGGTCGCCGATACCCATTTCAAATAATCACACCAACCGCTTGATCTGCTTGTGCCGCCACACCAGCCGGTAATACGCGGTCTGCAACACCAGCATCGCCAGGTAGGTCACCGGAAACGCCATCCACACCCCTTCCAGGCCAAAGTGCGCGTTGAACAGGTACGCCATCGGCAACTCGACGCACAGCACGCAAAAGATCGAGATGGCCACCGGCATCAGCACTACGCCACTGGCGCGCATGATCCCTCCGACCACCGCCTGGAAGCCGAATACCAGGATGCTCCACAGCATGATGTGCAACAGGTGCTCAGCGTTGCTGCGCGCCGTGTCGTCGGTGATGAACAGGCCCAGCAACCAGTGCGACAGCAGGTAACCGAGCACGATCAGGCCGCCGGTCAGGCAGGTGTTGATCATCAGCCCCGTGCGCAGGATCGGCCCGATACGCTCCAGGCGCCCGGCACCGATGGCCTGGGCGCCGAGGATCGATGCGGTGATGGCAATCGACAGCGCCGGGAACTGCACGTAGTTGACGATCTGCGTCACCGCGCCATAGGCCGCCGTGGCCTGGGAACCGTGCCCGTTGACCAGGGCGAGGATGACCAATTCCGACAGTGACAGCACCACCATCTGCAAGCCGGTGGGCAAACCGATGCGCAGGACCTTGCCAAGGATCACCCGGTCCAGGCGCAAGGCAGCGAGCAGCTCGCGGTCCGGCGCCATCACGTGGTTTTTATGGCGCAGGCGCAGGATCAAAAACAGCATCGCCAAGGCGTTCCCCACCAGCCCCGCGTACACCGCACTCTGGATGCCCATGGGTGGCAGGCCGATCCAGCCGCGAATCAGCGCCGGGGTCAGCAACAGGCCGGCCAGCGTGGACACCATCAACGCCAGCAACGGCGAAATCGTGTCGCTGACGCCACGCAACAACTGGGTGTAGAGGATGAAGACCAGCAACAGCGGCATGATCAACATCATCATCTGCGCATAGCCGACCGCATCGTCCAACACATCAATCGGCGTACCCAAAACCTGTAACGCCGGACGCGCAAACAGGCTACCGAGCACCGCCGCAATCAACCCCACCAGCGCACCGAGGGTCAGGGTGGCGCCGGTGATGACCTTGACCATCGCGGTTTCCTGGGCGCCCCACGCCTGGCCAATCAGCACCGACGCGCCCGCCCCCAGGCCGATCACCAGGGCGATAAAGAAAAACACGATGGGAAACATTCCCGACACCGCCGCCAGTGCCTGGGTACCGAGCATTTGCCCGACGTAAATGCCGTTGAGTGTGCCGGAAAAACTTTGCAGGAAGTTGGACAGCACCATCGGTGCCAGAAAGATCAGGTAGATCTGCCACAACGGCCGTTTCTGGATGACTTCCATGAAGATTCAGGTCCGTGAATTATTGTTAGACGGGAAAAGCATTGCGCGACAGCCACGCCAGGTACGTCTGCACGTCCACCGGCCACTGCGCGATCTTGTGGGAAAAGTCTGCGGCGTCGTGGGCAAACAATGCGCGGGAAGCCTCCTCGAAGCCTGGCAGGTCACCGCCGATGGCGCTCATGAAACGATAGCTGGCTTCCTTGGCCTGGCGTATCTGATCACGGGAAGCACTGGCGGTGCGAGCGTCATCTACCAAGCGACGCAACGCCGCCGACGCGCCACCACGTTGCTGGCCCAGCCATTCCCAATGGCGCGGCAGCAGGGTGACTTCCCGCGCCACCACCCCGAGTTTCGGGCGACCCACCGATGGCGCTGCCGGAGGCTCGTCATCCGCCTCGGCCGATGCCGGTTGCGCAGGTGCATACCCCGCTGGCCAGGGGTAATCCACCTGGCTGCCGGTGGCGTCATCAAACACCAGGAAGCTGCCAGGCGCCAAGGCGGATTGGGCAAGGCTGTGGGCAACATCGGCATAGGTGCCCGCCGCCACGCGCTGGTGATGGACAAAGGCGGTGCAGAGCGAAAGGTTTTGCGTAGGCATGGATTATTACCCGGGTGTTATTTGTTTTACCCGGGCTATATTAGCCAAAATTTTACAACGCGCAAGCCTATTGACGCGAAACGTGCAACTGCTCATCCCGCACGGTCGCCCGCATGCCTTGCACACCAGGATCGTGCAGCACGCATTCGGCGATGGCGGGCTGCAACTCCACCCGCAGTCGCCGGCCCAAGGCCCTGGCGCCAAAACGTGCATCGTGCTGGCGGCACAACCATGCCCGCGCGGGCTCATCCACTTCCAGCCAACGCTGGTGTGCCGCCAGGCGCCCGTTGAGCTTGCCCAACTCGACATCCAGCAACGCCTCCAGCCACTGGCCGTCGATGGGTTCGAACATCAGGATGCGGTCGATGCGGTTGAGAAACTCCGGCTCGAAGTGACCGTGCAACGCGTCTTCCAGCACCGCCGCCTCGTCCCGGGCAAATACCCGCAGCAAGCGGCGCCAGCCGTGGGCGAACCGTTGGCGATGGCGGCGCGCCTGTTGTGCGCCGATGTTGCTGGTCATGAAGATCAGGCAATTGCGAAAGTCCAGGGTGCGCGTGCCACCGGCCAGGGTCAGCTGGCCGTTTTCCAGGATGCCCAGCAGGCTGCGCACCACTTCGTGGCTGGCCTTTTCCAGCTCGTCGAACAACACGATGCCCGGGCAACTGTAGGTGCCCTGGATCAGCTCGCTGTTGAACAGGCTGATGCCTTCCTTGCTCCCCACATACCCCGGCGGTGCGCCGGTGAGTGCGGCGGCGTAATGCTCCTGGGCAAGGGTGTGCATGTCGATGCGGCAAAAACCATCGGCGCGACCGTGCAGCGCCTGGGCCAACAGGCGCACGATCTCGGTCTTGCCCACGCCGGTCGGCCCCATGAACAGGTTGACGCTCAAGGGCCGGTCACGCTCACCGATATCGGCCTTGACCACGTTGAGCAGGCCCTCCACCTGCGCCAAGGCCGCGTCCTGGCCGACAATGCGGCTGCGCAACAGCGTCATCACCCGGGCCGGCTCAAACGTAAAGCGCATGCCCTACTCCGCCGTCCGCTCTTTACCGCCATGGGGCAGTTGGCCCACCGGGCATTCGGCGACACCGACGGTGCTGCGGGTGATTTTCTCGACATTCTCCTGGGCCTTTTGCGCGTCCAACACCCAAGTGCGGTAGAACTCGAACGGGCAGTCCGCCACGCCCTTGTCGCCATCGCCCGAGGCGTGCATGCCGGTATAACCCCGGTGCAGCAACTTGAACAGGTGGTTCTGCGACTGGTCATTGGCCCGCGCATCGCGGATCTGAGACACCGACAGTTGCGCGTACTGGATGCCCATCTCCTCCTCGCCGCATTCGCCCAGGGTGCGCCCGTCAAAACCGATGATCGCCGAGTGTCCGAAGTACGAATACACCCCATCGAACCCCGCCGCGTTCGCCACCGCCACATAGCAGTTATTGGCCCAGGCCATGCTCTTGGACATCTGCACCTGCTGCTCCTTGGCCGGGTACATATAGCCCTGGCAACGCACGATCAACTCAGCGCCCTTCATCGCGCAATCGCGCCAGATCTCCGGGTAGTTGCCGTCGTCGCAAATGATCAGGCTGATCTTCATGCCTTTGGGCCCGTCGCACACATAGGTGCGATCGCCCGGATACCAGCCTTCGATGGGGCACCAGGGAATGCATTTGCGATAGCGCTGCACGATTTCGCCGAGATGGTTGATCAGCACCAGCGTGTTGTACGGCGCCTTGTGCGGGTGCTCTTCGTGGCGCTCACCGGTCAGGGAAAACACGCCCCAGGTGTTGGCCTGGCGACAGGCCGCCGAGAAAATCGCGGTCTCTTCGCCGGGAATGCTTGCGGCGGTGGCCATCATTTCATCGTGGTCGTACATGATCCCCATGGTGCTGTACTCGGGGAACACCACCAGGTCCATGCCGGGCAGGCCCTGCTTCATGCCGACAATGATCTCGGCAATCTTCTTCGCGTTGTCGATGACATCGGCCTTGCTGTGCAGGCGCGGCATCTTGTAGTTCACCACCGCGACACCCACGGTGTCCGGGCTGCTGGAAATGTCGCCATGACGCATAACAACGCTCCTGTTCTAGTGGCTGATCATCCACGGCCGTGGGCCGGTTTTGGTCTTGAGCCCCAAGGGGTTGGCCTTGCTCGGCAGCACCTTTTTGCTGGTGCCGCAGCAACTGCAACCGGCCGGGTGCTTGCGGCTTTCCTGGTACTCGCCGACGGTTTGCGGCGCATGGCGGCTGCGTTCGTTGCCCTCGATGGCCTTGCGCTGGTTGCCCGACAGCGTTTGCAACGCGGGCGCGCAAATCAGCAGTTGCCCGCCCGGCCCGTCGCAATAGGGGCACTGGCTCGGTTCGTTGCGCTGGGCGATGGGCCGCAACATCGTGAAGGTGCCGCACGCCGCACAGGCGTATTCGTAGGTCGGCATGGCTACAGGTCCGGGGCGATGGGCAGGTCGATGCTGCCATCGAGAAACTTGGTCGGCCCGTTGGCGTTGGGGTTGATGTCGAACTCGAAGATTTCCGTGGGCAACCACAAGGTCGCGCAGGCATTCGGGATGTCCACCACGCCGCTGATATGCCCTTGTACCGGCGCCGAGCCGAGCAGCGCATAGCCCTGGGCCGGCGAGTAGCCGAACTTGGTCAGGTAGTTGATCGCGTTCAGGCACGCCTGGCGGTAGGCAACGTTGACGTCCAGGTAATGCTGCTGGCCCTGCTCGTCCACCGAGATGCCTTCGAAGATCAGGTAGTTCTTGTAGTTCGGGGTGATCGGGCTCGGCTTGAACACCGGGTTCTTGATCCCGTACTTGGCCATGCCACCCTTGATCAGCTCGACTTTCATATGCACCCAGCCGGCCATCTCGATGGCGCCGCAAAAGGTGATTTCGCCGTCGCCCTGGCTGAAGTGCAAGTCACCCACCGACAGCCCGGCACCCTTGACGTAGACCGGGAAAAAGATCTTCGAACCCCGGGACAAATCCTTGATGTCGCAGTTACCACCGTGCTCACGGGGCGGCACGGTACGCGCGCCGGTGGCAGCCGCATCGTCGCGTGCCTGGCCCTGCATCTTGCCCATGTGCGCCGTGGCCGCCAGGGGCGCGTTGGCCAGCGGCGGAACGCGGGTGGGGTTGGTGTCGATCAGCTCCTGTTCGCGACGGTTCCAGTCGGCGAGCATGACCGGGTCGGGCAGGCAGCCGATCAAGCCGGGGTGGATGAGGCCAGCAAAGTTCACGCCCGGAATGTGCCGGGAGCTGGTGAACATGCCCTTGAAATCCCAGATGGCTTTTTGGGCGCTGGGGAAGTGATCGGTCAGAAAGCCGCCACCGTTCTGGCGTGAGAAGAAACCGTTGAACCCCCACTGGGAATCGGCCTTGGCGCCGATGTCGAGCAGGTCCACCACGAGCAAATCACCCGGCTCGGCGCCGTGCACGCCTACGGGGCCCGACAGGTAGTGCACGGTGGACAAATCCACGTCGCGCACGTCGCTGGCGTCGTCGTTGTTCTTGATGGCGCCGGCGGTCCAGTCGTAGGTTTCAAGGATGAAGTCATCGCCCGGCTTGACCCAGCAGGCCATCGGAATATCCGGGTGCCAGCGGTTGTGGATCTGCTCGTTTTCGGTGACAGGCTGGTTGAGGTCGACTTTGATCAGCGTTTCGGTCATGGACAGGCTCCTGGACGGATGGCGGGTGCGTGCAATCCAGTCTCAAGGGGCCAGGGAAAACGGGGAATACGTTGGATGACGTATAAAACCCAAGCGTGCGGTTTTATTCCATCAATTCGCTCAATGTCAGGGTCAGCAATTAGTGATTGGACGCGACGCCGAGGGGTGATTAGATTTCGCGAGACAGATAGCTTTTAGCCATCACCTCTAACTCCTTGAATATCGAGCCTTTCATGAAAAAACCTGTCTCGTTGGCAATGCGTATCGGACTGGGCTTTGCGTCCACCCTGTCGTTGCTGGTGCTGATCACTGCGGTCGGTATCCAGCGAGTGGGGTTTATCGACGGCACCCTCAAGGAGGTCGGTGAAAAAGCCGCCGTGGTGCAGCGCTACGCGATCAACTTCCGGGGCAGCGTGCACAACCGCGCCATCGCCATTCGCGACGCGGTGCTGGTCAAGGATGAGCCGGCACTCAACCGGCACCTGGCTGAGATCGACCAGCTCAAGCGCGACTATCAGGATTCCGCCGTGATGCTCGACCGCCTGTTCGCCAGCGCCGCCCCCAGCGCCGAAGAGGCGCGCCTGCTGGCCGATATCAAGGCCATCGAAACCCAGGCCCTGGCCTCCAGCGAACGGGTGATTGCCCTGCGTCGCGGCAATGACATCGCCGGCGCCCAGGACCTGCTGCTGGCCCAGGCATCGGCCCACTACACCGAGTGGCTCAAGCGCGTGAATGCGCTGATCGACTTCGAAGAAGCCCAGATCAAGCAACGCCTGGACACGGTGCAATCGGCCGCCAGCAACTTTGCGGTGCTGATGGTGCTGGCCAGCGCGGTCGCAATCATCCTGAGCGTGCTGGTGTCGCTGCTGATCATCCGCAACATCAAGGCCACCCTCGGTGCCGAGCCGGAGGAAGTGGCCGAAGCGATCCGCCGCCTGGCCCAGGGCGAGCTGAACCAGCCCATCGAAACCCGTTACCCCGACAGCGTGATGGGCATCCTGAAAAACGCCCTGGCGCGCCTGGGCGACACCATCACCGAAGTGCGCGCCGCCGCCCAGGCCCTGCGCCATTCCTCGGTGACCCTGTTGTCGGTGGCCAGCGACAACCGCCAGCAGATCACCCTGCAGACCAGCGAAGCCCAGCATGTGGCCGCCGCCATCACGCAGATGGCTGCCTCGGTCAGCGAGGTCTCGGGCTACGCCTCGGCGGCGTCGAAGGCCACCATCCTGGCCGACGCAGAAGTGGACAGCGGCCACCGCCTGGTGGGCGAAGTGACCGTGGCCATCGAAGAGTTGGCGACGATCCTTGAGCAAGCAACCACGCGGGTCAACCAGGTGTCCAGCGACAGCGAAAACATCGAAACCGTGATCGAGGTGATCAACGCCATCGCCGCCCAGACCAACCTGCTGGCCCTCAACGCGGCCATCGAAGCGGCGCGGGCCGGTGAGCATGGGCGTGGCTTTGCGGTGGTTGCCGATGAAGTGCGCTCCCTGGCCACGCGCACCCAGGAGTCCACCCAGGAAATCCGCGACATGATCGGCAAGCTGCAAAGCGGCACCCAGGACGCCGCCGACATCATGCAGCGCAGCCGCAACCTGGCCCAGGTCACCGTGGCGCAAACCCGCGACTCTCAGGTGGCATTGGGCAAGATCAGCCAGGAAGTCGGCGCGATCAACGCGATGAACGCGCAAATCGCCAGCGCTTCGGTGCAGCAAAGCGCCGCCGCCGAAGAGGTGGCGCAGAACGTCACGCGTATCCACAGCTCCACCGTGCAATCGGCGGCCGGTTCCGAAGTGGTGGAAAGCTCCAATCAGGAACTTGCCGAGCTGGCGGACCGCTTGAGCACCAAGGTGGCGTTCTTCAACGTGGCCTAGAGCTTGTCGCGCCGCATCTGCATGGTCAGGGTGAAACGGTCTGCCGGGTAGACCGTTTCCGACACGGCAATCACCTCACCGGCCTCATCCCGGTACTGGCGGATGATGTTCAGCCCCAGTGCACCGCCCTGGGCCTTCAGGCTGGCGGCCAGTTCGGTACTCAATTGCACCGGCCGCACCTGCTGGTCGACCACATCGATATGCCGCGCAAACGCCTTGCCGATCAACGCCGCGATCAACTCATCGGGGTGTTTGCGCGCTTCGGGGATCACCTCGGCGAAGGTCTGTTCGGCGTACACGTCGGTCCAGCACAGCGGCGCATTGCCGTCGCCGGCATCCACCTTGATGCTCGACACGCAGAAGTAGTGCCCACCCGGCTCAAGCCCCAGGCGCCGGGCCAGGGCGATATCGGCGACGAATTCACGCACGCCCTGGATATCACGAATGTGTGTTTCGGCCACTTGCACCAGGTCGGCCACCGACGCCATCGCCTGGGAATAACCGCCCTTGGGTGACGACGCCTCGACCCGCGTACCCACGCGCTTGCGCCGCGAGACCATGCCCTGCCCCTGCAACTGGTCGATGGCCGCGCGCACCGTGTGCCGGCTCACCGCGTACAGCGAACACAGTTCGAACTCCGTCGGCAACAACGACCCCACCGGGTAATGGCCGCTGCCAATCCTGTCGATCAAGTCCTTGGCCACCGCCGCATAACGCCTCTGGCTCACGCTTTCCATTTTTACCCTCGTTGTCGTGTTGACAGTGTATCAGCACAGGCGTAATCATAATGTACGGACATATTAAATATGTATGGTTTCAAAATAACAAATAGGACTTCGCCATGTCGAGTACCGTTTTTGATTCCGCCCTGTTCCGCGACATGTTCGGCACCGCCGAAATGCGCGGTGTGTTCTCCGACAAAGCGCTGATCGAGCGCTACATCGAAGTGGAAGTGGCCCTGGCCCGCGCCGAAGCCCGTTGTGGCGTGATCCCGAGCGAGGCCGCCGAGCAGATCGCCGCGCTGTCACGCTACGAAGCCCTGGACCTGGCGCTGATGCAGCACGAGACCGAGATCGTCGGTTACCCGATCCTGCCGCTGGTAGAGCAACTGTCGAAGATCTGCGGCGAAGCCGGCCGCTATGTGCATTGGGGCGCCACCACCCAGGACATCATGGACACCGCCGTGGTCCTGCAGGTACGTGCGGCCCTGGCGATTGTCGAGCGTGATATCCAGGCGGTACGCGGCCTGCTCGCTGGCCTGGCCGAGCGTTATCGCGACACGCCCATGGCGGGCCGTACCCACTTGCAGCACGCGCTGCCGATCACCTTCGGCTACAAGTGCGCGGTGTGGCTGAGCATGTTCGACCGCCACGCCGAACGCCTGGTGGAACTGCGCCCACGGGTGGAAATCGGCCAGTTCGCCGGCGCCGCTGGCACCCTCGCCTCCCTGGGCGACAAGGGCCTGGAAGTACAGGAAGCCTTGATGGCCGAACTCGGCCTGGGCGTCCCGCAAGCCACCTGGCACGTGGCCCGCGACGGCCTGGCCGAAACCCTGAACTTCCTCGGCCTGGTCACCGGTTCTCTGGGCAAGATCGCCCTGGACATCATGATGATGATGACCAGCGAGCTGGGCGAGGTGTACGAGCCCTTCGTCAAGGGCCGTGGCGCCAGCAGCACCATGCCGCAGAAGCGCAACCCGATTTCCTGCGAGCTGATGTACGCCGCCGCCAAGGGCGTGCGCCAACACGCCGGGCTGATGCTCGACGCGATGATCCAGGACTTCGAACGCTCCACCGGCCCGTGGCAGGCGGAGTGGATCGCCATCCCCGAAGCCTTCGCCCTCAGCGCCGCGTCCCTGGGCCAGGCGACCTTCATGCTCGCAGGCCTGGAAGTGCGCCCCGAGCGCATGCGCAAGAACCTCGACATGACCCAGGGCCTGATCGTCGCCGAAGCCGTGATGATGGGCCTCGCCCCGGCCCTCGGCCGTCAGGTGGCCCACGACGTGGTGTACGCCGCCTGCCGCATGGCCAACGACCAGGGCACCAGCCTGCTCGACGCCCTGCTCGCCCAGGGCGAAGCCACCGCGCAACTGGACGTGGCCGAACTGCAACGCCTGACCGACCCGGCCAACTACCTGGGGCTGGCGCCGCAGATGGTGGATATCGCGTTGGCGCGCGAAGGCGCAGTCCCGCGCTGATCCAACACTCAATGCAAATCCAAATGTGGGAGCGGGCTTGCCCGCGATTGCGGTGTGTCAGTCACCGGATGCATTAGCTGACAGACCGCTATCGCGGGCAAGCCCGCTCCCACATTAGATCTACGGCGCTACACCGAACCATAACAACAATGAGATCACAGACATGTCATCCACCCCCGCCAAAAAACCGCTCTACAAGGACCTGACCTTCCAGGTCGTCGCCGCCATGTTCCTCGGTATTGCTTTCGGCTTTCTTGCCCCCGAGCTGGCCGCCAGTTTCAAGATCCTCGGCGATATCTTCCTCAAGCTGATCAAGACCGCCGTCGCGCCGCTGGTGTTTTTCACCGTGGTCCACGGCATCGCCTCGGCCGGTGATATCAAGCGCGTCGGCAAAGTCGGCCTGCGCGCACTGATCTATTTTGAAGTGGTGTCGACCATCGCCCTGGCCATCGGCCTGCTGTGGGGCAACCTGCTGCAGATCGGTTCCGGCATGCACGACGCCCACCCGAGCAGCGCTGCCGCTGCCGCAGCGAGTGCCGCCGTTGCCAAGGGCCACGCGCCGGCGTCGACCATGGACTTCATCTACGGCATCTTCCCCGACAACTTCGTCGGCGCGTTTGCCGGTGGCCAACTCCTGCAGGTGCTGGTGATCTCGGTGCTGTTCGGCTTTGCCCTGCTGGCCCTGAAACCCGAGCGCCGTGAAGTCATCGAAGACGGCTTGAACCGCATCTCCGAATGTTTTTTCGAATTCATCAACCTGATCATGAAGTTCGCGCCCCTGGGCGCCTTCGGCTCGGTGGCTTACGCGGTGGGCAGCAACGGCACTGCCGTACTGATGTCCCTGGCCAACCTGGTGCTGATGTTCTACGTGGGCATTGCCTTCTTCATCTTTGTGGTGCTGGGTGCGGTGTGTCGCTTGAGCGGTTTCAGCCTGTGGCGCTTCCTCACCTACATCAAGGATGAAATCTTCATCGTGCTCGGCACCGCCTCGTCGGAAAGCGCCCTGCCCCGCCTGCTGCAAAAACTCGAGAAGTTCGGCTGTTCCAAGCAGAGCGTCGGCCTGGTGCTGCCCACCGGCTACGCCTTCAACCTCGACGGCACCTCGATCTACATGTCGCTGTGCGTGCTGTTCATCGCCAACGCTTATGGCGTACCCCTGAGCTGGGAGCAACAGCTGGGCATCATCGCGATCATGCTGGTGACGTCCAAAGGCGCAGCGGCGGTGTCAGGCGGCAGTTTTGTGGTGTTTGCCGCCACCGTCACGGCCATCGGCGTGCTGCCGGCCGAAGGCCTGGCCCTGCTGTTTGGCGTGTACCGCTTCATGTCGATGGCGATTGCCACCTGCAACACCATCGGCAACAGTGTGGCCACCGTAGTGGTGTCCAAGTGGTCCGGCGAGTTCTCCCAGCAGACCGCCCAGGATGAATATCAACGCGTGCTCGGCCGAGCGGCCGGCGCGGCACTTTGACGGAGCAGCACGATGCCCACTCTGCGAATCGAACACGATGCGTTTGGCCCGGTGTCCATCCCGGCCGAACGCTACTGGGGTGCACAGACCCAGCGCGCACTGGAGGTGTTCGGCGCCAAGCAGCCGTTCCCGGCCAGCCTGATCCGCGCCTTCGGCCAGCAAAAACGCGCCTGCGCCCGCGCCAATGCACGGCTTGGCGCACTCGCGCCCGCCTTGGCCGAGGCCATTGAGCTGGCCGCCCAGGACTTGGCCAACGGACACTTTGACGCGCACTTTCCGCTGTCGATCTGGCAGACCGGCTCCGGCACCCAGACCAACATGAATGCCAACGAGGTGATCGCCAACGGCGCCAACCTGCGGCTCGGCGGCGAGTTGGGGAGCAAGTCGCCGGTGCACCCCAACGACCACGTGAACCGTTCGCAGTCGTCCAACGACAGCTTCCCCACGGTGATGCACCTGACCACCGTGCTGGAGTTGCGCGGTCGGCTGCTGCCTGCGCTCGGTCACCTGCGCAACGAGCTGAACGCCAAGGCCGACGCCTGGCAGGACGTGCTGAAAATCGGCCGCACCCACCTGATGGACGCGGTGCCGATGAGCCAGGGCCAGGCGTTCGGCAGTTTTGCCCAGCAGATCCACCACGGCATCGCGCGCATCGAGGCCTGCATGCCACGCCTGCGCCTGCTGCCCCAGGGCGGCACGGCGGTGGGCACGGGGCTCAACACCCCCGAAGGCTTTGATGTGGCGTTTTGCGAGGAAATCAGCCAGCTGACCGGCGAGGCATTCCAGACCAACCCGTGCAAATTCGAAGGCATGGGCACCCACGATGCGTTGGTGGAGGTCTCCGGCGCGTTGAATGTGCTGGCGGTGTCGCTGACCAAGATCGCCAATGACATCCGCCTGCTGGGCTCAGGCCCGCGTTGCGGCCTGGGCGAGTTGATCGTGCCGGATGACGGCCTCACCTCCTCGATCATGCCCGGCAAGCGCAACCCGACCATCGCCGAAGTACTGGTGCAGGCAGCCATGCAGGTGATGGGCAATCACACCACCATCACCCTGGCGGGGGCGTCCAGCACCTTCGAATTGAACGTGGCCAAGCCAGTGCTGATCCACAACCTGCTGCACTCGATCGAGGTGCTCACCGACTGCGTCAGCCTGTTCACCCACAAGCTGCTCAACGGCCTGGAGGTCAACCGCCCGCAACTGGCGCGCAACGTGGAGCACTCGCTGTTAATGGCCACCGTGCTCAACCCGGTGCTGGGTTATGACCGGGTGGCGCAGATCACCCGCAAGGCCGCAGACGAAGGCTTGTCGCCCAAGGAAGCGGCGGTGCAACTGGGCTTCATGACCGCCGAGGAATACGCGCAACGCGTGCAGCCGGCGGCCATGATCCGCCCTACCCCATAGCCCCCGGCACCTGGAACCCACCGACCACCTCCGCAAGGTATTCGGCAAACTTGATCGTGGTGCGATCGGCAAACGGCGCACCGATGATCTGCACGCCTACCGGCAACCCCTGGCGTGTCAGGCCAATGGGCGCGCTGGTGGCCGGCAGGCCCATCAGGGTGGCCGGCGCAATCCACTTGTACAGGTCGGCGTAGTGACGCTTCTGGCCGTCAACCTGCAGGGTGCGCAGGCTGATGACCCTGGAGTGGTCATGGGCAAACGCCGTGGTGAAGGTGGGCGGCGCCAGGATCACGTCGACGTCATCGAAGGTCTTGAGGAAAGCTTCACGCAGGCGCAAGCCCGCCTCATGGGCCTTCAACCAATCGGCATGGCCCATGGCGCTGCCCTGGTAGAACTTGTCGGCATGCTGCGGCGTGTCCATCACCCGGCCCAGCGCCCGCAACAGCGGAGCCATCAGCCCCATGAAACACCGCTTGGACGCTGGCAACGACACACCCAGCTCAGCGCCCAGTTGCAACAGGTAGGCGGCAAACAAGCGCTCCAGCGACGCCCCTTTGGGCGCGCCCTGCACCACCTCCACACCCGCCGCTTCCAGGCTCAGGCGCAATTGGCGATAGGCCTCGGTCATGCCCTGGTCGAGGGGGCAATCGACATCGTCGGTCCACAGCAACACACGAAAGGTCTTCAGAGACGTAGGGCGCGGCGCTGGCAGCTGTAATTGCCAACCGGGTTGCCCGGCCGGTGGTGCGGCGGCGATCACGTCCAGCATCAACTGCAGGTCGGCGGCACTGCGCGCCAAGGGCCCGACCACGTTCAACGCCCCCTCTGCCAGGTCACCCGGTGCTCCGGGGATATGCCCGCGCTGGGACACGATGCCGTGGGTGGGTTTGTGCCCATACACGCCGGTAAAGTGCGACGGGATGCGTATCGAGCCGCCAATGTCGCTGCCCAGCTCCAACGCGGTGAAGCCCGCCGCCAACGCAACCGCAGCGCCCCCTGAAGAACCGCCGGGTGTCAGCGCCAGGTTCCAGGGGTTGTGGGTGGTGCCGAACAGGCTGTTGTAAGTCTGGATATCCCCGGCCATGGTCGGCACGTTGGTCTTGCCGAACACAATGGCACCGGCATCTTCCAGGCGCTTGACCGCCACCGCCGACTGCGCCGGCCGATGCTCGCGCAACGCGGCGGCACCTGCGGTGCACGGCATACCGAGCACTTCAAAGGTGTCCTTGATAGTAATCGGCAAACCGTGCAGAGGCCCCAGCGGCAGGCCATTGCGCACCGCCGTGTCGGCCAGGTCGGCCTTGAGGCGCGCCTGCGCGAGGTCCAGGGTGACCACACTGTTGAGCGCCGGGTTGAGCATCTCCAGGCGCGCCAGGTAGCTGTCGAGCAAGGCGCGACTGCTTTGGCGGCCGGCCGCGATGTCGGCGAGCAGCTCGGTGGCGCTGCGGTAAGGGGTGTCGGTGCTCATGGGCGGCGGGCTCGGCGGTTGTTCAGGTCTACCGGTAAACACCTGAGCCCGCCCGGATATTCCATAGACGCCGATACGGTATGCGCCTGCCCGTTCAGGCAAGCGTTCGCGGCCCTCTCACCGCACCGGTGGCGCGTACTGGATACCGCCGTTGTTCCACAGGTTGTTCAAACCCCGGTCGATGGCCAGCGGCGTCTCCGGCCCGAACGCGCGGTTGAACACCTCGCCATAGCTGCCCACCTGCTTGACCACCTGCACCACCCAATCCCGGGGCAGTTTCAGGTCCTTGCCGTACTCGCCATCGGCGCCGAGCAAGCGCGCCACGTCCGGGTTCCGGGTGGTCTTGGCTTGGGCCTCGACATTGGCCGATGTCACCCCGGCCTCTTCCGCGTTGAGCATCGCAAACAGCGTCCAGCGCACAATACTGAACCACTCATCATCACCGCGACGCACCGACGGCCCCATGGGTTCCTTGGAAATCGTCTCCGGCAGGATCACAAAGTCGGACGGCGTGGTCATCTGGCTGCGCTGGGCATTGAGCTGCGACTTGTCGGCGGTGATCACATCACAGCGCCCGGCCTGCAAGGCCTTGGCGGTTTCTTCGGAGGTGTCGAAGGTGATTGGCGTGAACTTGAGCCCACGACTGCGGAAGAAGTCCGAAGTGTTCAGTTCGGTGGTGGTACCGGCCTGGATGCAGATCGACGCGCCATCCAGTTCAGTGGCACTGCTCACCCCCAGCTTCTTGTTGACCATGAAACCGGCACCGTCGTAGTAGGTGACTCCGGTGAAAACCAGGCCCATGCCGGCGTCGCGGGAGCTGGTCCAGGTGGTGCTGCGCGACAGGATATCGATCTCGCCGGACTGCAACGCGGCCAGGCGCTCCTTGCCGTTGGTGGGGGTGAACCGCACTTTTCCCGCATCGCCGAACACCGCAGCGGCCACCGCGTGGCAGACGTCCACGTCGATGCCCTGTTGCTTGCCATTCTTGTCCGGCACCGAGAACCCCGGGATGCCGTCGGACACCCCGCATTGGATAAAGCCTTTCTTGTGAATCGCATCCAGGGTGGCGCCGGCGTGTACCAGGCCACTGGCGCCCAGGACGGCGCCCGCGATCATCAAACGCGTGAAGGTTTTCATTGCCCATCTCCGTGGTTATCTGCTTGGGAAAACGCGTGTTCAAGGTCGGCGATCAGGTCGTCGACGTGCTCCAGGCCGATGTTGAAACGCACCAGCCGATCGCTGTACTGGCGCACATCGCGGTTGAGGTTGAAATGCGGCGCCACCAGGCTGGTCACGCCGCCCCAGCTGTAGCCGAGGTGAAACAGGTTGAGGCGGTCGATGAAGTCCAGCAGCGCCTCGCCCGCCAGCGTCGGGCGGAACACCACCGAAAACACGCTGGTGGAACCGGTGAAGTCGCGCAGCCACAACGCGTGACCCGGGCAATCGGGAAATGCCGGGTGCAATACCCTTTCCACTTCGGGGCGGGTCTTGAGCCATTGCGCCACTTGCAAGGTGCTGGTCTGCAAATGAGCCAAGCGCACCCAAAGGGTCTGCAGGCCGCGCAAGGCCAGGCTGCAATCGTCGGGCGAGACCGCCATGCCCAGCAGCGAACGCGCCTGGCCAAGGGCCTGGTAATGCACTTCGCTGCGGGTCGACACCGAGCCCAACAGCAGGTCGCTGTGGCCACCGATGTACTTGGTGAGGGCTTGGATCGACACGTCCACACCGTGGGCATAGGCGTCGAAAAACACCCCGCTGGCGTAGGTGTTGTCCAGCGCCAGCACCACGCCCGCCGCCCGCGCCACTTCAGCAATAGCGGGCACGTCCTGGATTTCCATGGTGGCCGAGCCCGGGCTCTCACACCAGATCAGGGTGGTGTTGGGGCGGATCAACGTAGCGATCTCGGCGCCGATCATCGGGTCGTAGGTCTGCACCGCGATGCCCAGCCTGGCCAGCAGGTCACGGGCCAGGTCGTTGTTGGGGCCGTAGGCGCTCTGCGGCACCAGCACATGGTCACCCGCACCGCAGAAAGCGAAGTACACCAGGGCAATCGCCGCCTGGCCGCCCGGGGTGATAAAGCAATGCTCGGCGCCCTCCAGTTGGGCAACGCGCGCGGCCAGCTCCAGGCTGGTGGGCGTACCGTGCAGGCCGTAGGCATAGGGCACGCGCTCGGGGCACCAGTCGTCGCGCACTTCGCGGGCACTGCCAAACAGGGTGGTGGAGCCGCGATGGGTGGCCGTGGCCAACGATCGAAAACCGCCGGGTGCGCGGGGCGTGGGGTCGAGCAAGGTGGTTTGGATATGGCGAGGCATGACAGAGGTTCCACTTCCAGATGATGGAAAAAATCATAGGGAGTGGCACCACTGCGGCGATTGAACGTTCTTGCGCTTTACGAAAATAAACTCAGCGCCAGCGACCCGGCGTCACGCCAAAGCTTTTCTTGAAATGCCGGGTGAAATGGCTGAGGTCGGCAAAGCCGCTGGCACTGGCCACATCGGTGGCGGGCACGCCGTCGCGCAATAGGTGCAGGGCCAGGTTCAGGCGGTATTGATTGCGCCAGGCATGGGGTGCCAGACCGGTTTCGCGGCTGAACAGGCGCGCCGCGTGAAACGTCGATAAGCCCACCTCCCCGGCCAGTTCGCTCAAGGTCAGGGGCTCGGCCAGGTCGCTCATCAAGCGCGCCTTGAGGGTCTCGACACGCACCGCATCGCGCAGCAAATGCGCCACCGGCGGGCGCTGCCCGGCATGGCGGATCAACAGGGTGGACACCGCATCGAGCAACGCGTGCTCGGCACCAAGGGCGTCGTCCGGCTGCTGCAGGGCGTGGTGGGCCCGCAGCATTTTGCGGGTCAGGTCGGGGTCGCGCAGGATGTCGTCACGAAACCACGGCAGGTCGCACGGGCGGTCGCACAGGTCATTCATCACCTGTTGCACGAAGTTGATCGGCAGGTAGAACACCCGGTATTGCCAGCCACCGTCCATGGCCGGCGAACCGGTGTGCACCTCACCCGGATTGAGCACCGGCACGCAGCCCGCATCGGCCACGTGACGGCTGCCACGGTAGTCGTAACGCTGGGCACCGGCTTCGATCACCGACACGGTGTAGGTGTCGTGCCAGTGCGCCGCGAAACGCTGTCGATGGTAGGTGGCACTCAGCAGGTCGGCGTCCGGCAGGATCGGCGAACGCCAGTACCTCACGGAATCGGCGGTGGTCATCGGGCAGCCCTCCTCTGAGCGAATACCGAGCACCGCCGCCACCGATCAGGCTTTGCCGAACGGTGCGAGCGCCCTGGCGATGGTGCCGGCCAGGCCGCGACCACTGAGGTGGCCCGGGTCCATGTCGGGGTTGTAGATGGTGAATTGAATGCCAATGGCCTGTGGCGACTGCATGGCCGTGCGCAGCGTCGTAGCCAGGTCGTCCCAGGAGAAACCGTCCGGCTGCGGGTGGTCACAGGCCCACATGATGCCCTGGTCCAGCACGTCGACGTCCACGTGAATCCAGAAACCTTCCGGGCCGTCGACACGGGTCAGGTGGGCCACCGCTTCTTCAGCAGCAGTTTGCGTGCCGAGTATGCGCACTTCGTTGCGGTTGAACGCCAGCAGGTCTTCGGGGATCGGCTGGCAACGGTTGCGCGCCTGGATCGCACCGTCGCGGTAGCCGAACAGCACCACATCGTCGTCACGCAACAGCGGACGGCGGCCTTCGATGTCGGCCACCACCGCCGGGCCACGGCCGGTGGCATAGCCCAGGTCGCTGGCCGACGCGGCGCCGGAGATCGGGTTCTTTTCGGCCTCATAGAAGTCTGCATGGCCGTCCAGGTAAAACAGCCCGAAGCGCCCACGGCGGCGCAGCGACAACAAGGTGCCCAGCAGGATCGAGCAATCGCCGCCGATCACCACCGGGAACTCGCCCTTGTCCAGCACCTCCCCTACTTTATTCGCCAGGGTGATGGAGTATTCGTTGATGGCGTGGGGGTTCATGATCTGGGTTTCCGGATCGCGCTCCTCGCGCCACGGCGGCGACTCCACGCGGCCGGCGTGGCGCGCCCCCAGCCGCTCGGCCAGGCCGGCCTTGAGCAGCACATCCGGCATGCGGGCCACGCCCAAGTGAGTGGGGATATGCCCGAGCACGGACGGGGCTTCAATGATTGCGAAGTTACGCATGGAACATCCTCTCTGGTGTGTTCAACGGCATGGCGGCTGGTTTTTATCGATGTGCCGCTACACCGGGACCTTCGCAGGGAGTGCGCCAGTGTTGGTTTTAAACGTGGATATTGATTTTTTAAACCGCCCTTTCGGTCATTTATCAACGGTTATATGACCGAATCACTTTTGCTCTAAAACAACGTTACGGGCGTTAGTGACGCCGCAACTTAGTCATAGTGGGTGCACAACTAAGCGGACGCCTCACTTGAGTGCACTTGTAACGTTACTTCGCCCCACTGTGTCGCAAAGTAGCAATGTGAAAACTTCCCATACCCCACACAGAAAACCAATAAAACCAATGCTCTATAGGTTTAAGGCACGCTTTATCCTTTTATGACCGAATTGAATGCCTTAAAAACAACAACTCCACAGTCAATACCTCGACTGGCACAGTCACTGCTCCGTTACCGGCATTCAAGTCACGTTATCGACACAAGGACTACGCCGCACAATGAGCCCATCATTTGCCCCCCCCACCGACACGTATGATGTCGCGATCATCGGCGCCGGCGTCGTGGGTTGCGCCATGGCGCGGCGCTTCACCCTTGAAGGGGCACGGGTGCTGTTGCTGGAAAAAGGTACCGACATCCTCTCGGGTGCGAGCAAGGGCAACAGTGCCATTTTGCACACCGGTTTCGATGCGCCACCGGGTAGCCTCGAGCTGGCGTGCATGAGAGCGGGTTATCAGGAATACCTGGAGATCCACGGGCACATGAACCTGCCGCTGCTCAAGACCGGCGCCATGGTGGTGGCCTGGAGTGACGACGACCTGGCCAAGCTCGACGGCATCCTGCAACAGGCCCATGCCAACGGCGTGACCGATGCGCACCTGATCGGCCCGCAGCAGCTCCAGCACGCCGAACCCCACCTGGCCCACGGCGCCCTGGGGGCCGTGGCGGTGCCCGGGGAATATCTGATCGACCCATGGTCGGCGCCCCTGGGTTACCTGCAACACGCCATGGCCCACGGCGCCCGCGTGCACACCGGGACCGACGTCGAGGCCGGGCATTTTGACGGCCAGGCGTGGCAGCTGCGTACCTCGCGCGGCAGTTATATCGCCAACACCGTGATCAACTGCGCCGGGCTGTTCGGCGACCACCTGGAACACCGCCTGCTGGGCGACAGCACCTTTAGCATCCACCCGCGCAAAGGCCAGTTCGTGGTGTTCGACAAGGCCGCGTCCGCCCTGCTCGGCAACATCATCCTGCCGGTGCCCAATGAGCGCACCAAAGGCATCGTCATCACCCGCACCGTCTTTGGCAACTTGCTGGTGGGGCCCACCGCCGAAGAACAGGACGACCGCGTTCACGCCGGCCTGACCCCGGCCATCCTCAACCAATTGATCGACGCCGCCGTGGCCCGCATTCCGGCGCTGGAGGGCATGCCCGTCACCGCCACCTACGCCGCCCTGCGCCCCGCCAGCGAGAAGAAGGAATACCGCATCCACGAAGTGACCGGGCAGCACTGGATCACCGTCGGTGGTATCCGCTCCACCGGGCTGACAGCCGCGCTGGGCATTGCCCGGCATGTGTTCGAGCTGTACAGGCAGCGCGTCCAGCACGCGCCCGTCACACACCTGAGCTGGCCGCACTTGCCCAACCTCGCCGAGCACTTGCCACGGGACTATCAACAGCCGGGCTTTGGCGAAATCGTCTGCCACTGCGAGTGGGTCACCTCGCGGGAAATCCAGGCCACCTTTGCCAGCCCCCTGCCCCCCGGCGACCTCGGTGGCCTCAAGCGTCGCACCCGTGCGTGCATGGGCCGCTGCCAGGGTTTTTACTGCGGCGCCCGCGTGGCCGAACTGAGCGCCGGGCACCTCGCACTGCCACTGGCCACGGGAGCCGCCCATGAAGACTGAGTACGTGGACGTGGCAATCATCGGCAGCGGCCCGGCCGGGTTGTCGGCCGCCGTTGAGCTGCGCCGCCAGGGCGTGGACAACGTGGTGGTGATCGAACGCGACAGCGTGGCCGGTGGCGTGCCGCGCCATTGCGGCCACCCGCCGTTCGGCTTTCGCGAATACGGCCGTCTCTATACCGGGCCCGACTATGCGCGCCGCAACGTCGCCGAAGCCCTGGCCGCCGGCGTGCAACTGCGCCTGGGCCACACCGTGACCCAACTGGGCCATGGCGGTTGCCTGCAGCTGGTGAGCAACGCCGGCGCCGTCACCCTGCAAGCCAAGCGCGTACTGCTGGCCACCGGCGTGCGCGAGAACCCGCGCTCGGCGCGCCTGATCGGCGGTGACCGGCCCCTGGGGGTGATCAACACCGGTGCCCTGCAAGCCTACCTGTACCTGCAACACCTCAAGCCGTTCGAACGGCCGCTGATTATCGGCAGCGAACTGGTGAGTTTGTCCTCGGTGTTCAGTTGCCGCCGTGCCGGGATCAAGCCGGTGGCGATGATCGAGTCGAACTTCCGTGCCACCGCGCGTTGGCCGTTGTCGCTGTTCCCATGGCTGTGCGGCGTACCGGTGCATTACGGCGCGCAGCTATTGGAGATCCACGGCACCGGTCGCGTGGAGGCCGCCAGCGTGCGCCTGGCCAACGGGCAGGTGCAGCGCCTGGACTGCGATGGCGTGCTGCTCACCGGGCAGTTCCTGCCGGAAGCCAGCCTGGTGCGCCAAAGCCACTTGATGCTGGACCCGGGCAGCCGTGGCCCGGTGATCGACCAATACGGCCGTTGCTCCGACCCGGCCTACTTCGCCGCCGGCAACCTGCTGCGCCCGGTGGAAACCGCCGGCTGGTCGTGGCGCGAAGGGGCCCGCGTGGCACACCTGCTGGCCAAGGACTTGCGCGGTGAAATCCCCGCGGCCCAGCGCACCCTGGCCATCCGCTGCCGCCCGCCGTTGAAGCTCTGCGTGCCGCAACGTTTTGCCCCAACCGGCGTGGCCGGCCTTGAGCACCTGCAATTGCGCGTCAGCACAGCCTGCGAAGGCAAATTGACGGTGTATGCCGACGGCGTGCCGATCTGGAGCAAGGCCCTGGCCTGCCTGCCGGAGCGACGCATTTTGATCCCCATTGCCGCACTCAAACTCAACGCCCGTATCACGCAACTGGATGTCGACTTTGTCGGCCATGAACACCCCGCGCCGAACAAAGGAGAGACGCCATGAGAATTGCCGCCCTGGACCAAGGCACCACCAGCACCCGCGTGCTGGTGGTCAGCGATGACGGCTCGGCCGATATCCAGCTCGCCTTGCGCCACCAGCAACACCACCCGCAGCCGGGCTGGGTCGAGCATGACCCGCTGGAGCTGCTGGCCAACCTGCAACGCTGCCTCGAATCCACCGGGCGCGTGGATGCCATCGGCCTGGCCAACCAGGGTGAAAGCTGCCTGGCGTGGGACGCGATCACCGGCAAGCCGCTGTCGCCGGTGATCGTCTGGCAAGACAACCGCACCGGCCCGGCCATCGAGCGGCTGCGCGCCGAAGGCGGCGAAGGCCTGACCCTGGCCCGTGCCGGGCTGCCCCTGGACCCGTACTTTTCCGCAAGCAAGCTGAGCTGGATCATCAACCACCTGCCCGCCGCCCAGCAGGCGCTCAAGGCCGGGCGCCTGCGCCTGGGCACCAGTGACGCGTGGTTTCTCGACCGCCTTACCGGGGTGTTCGCCACCGATGTCACCACCGCATCGCGCACCTCGCTGATGAACCTGGCCACCGGGCAATGGGACGCCGAACTCTGTGAACTGTTCGGGGTACCCATCGAGACCCTGCCGCCGATTCTCGACACCGTCGGCCATTTCGGTGAGATCGGCGCCACGCCGGTCACCGCCGCAGTGGTCGACCAGCAAGCCTCGTTGTATGGCCACGGCTGCCGCAAGGCCGGCGATGCCAAGATCACCTTTGGCACCGGCGCGTTTGCCCTGACCCTGACCGGCGACGAGATCATCCGCGCCCCGGACAAAGGCCTGCTCGCCACCATCGCCTGGCAGATCGACGGCAAGCCGGTGTACGCCATGGACGGCGGTGTGTACGACGCCAGCGCCGCCGTGGAATGGGCTGGCCGGTTGGGCTTGTTCAGTGATTTTTCCGAACTGGCCGGCTTCGACCAGCCCCCGGCGATTGCCCGCCAGCTGGCGTTCGTGCCGGCATTGTCGGGCCTGGCCTGCCCACACTGGGATCGCAGCGCGGCCGCCTTGTGGGTGGGCATGCACGGCGGCACCACGCGTCAGGACATGTGCCAGGCCGTGCTGGAAGGCGTGGCCCTGCGCAGTGTCGAGGTGATCAGCGCCATGGACCAGTTCCTCAGCGTCACCGACCGCCTGTCCATCGACGGCGGCCTGGCGCGCAGCCCCTATTTCGCGCAGTTCCTCGCCGACGCCTTGCAACGGTGCATCGTGACCCAGCGTTTCGACGAACTTACCGCCTTTGGTTGTGCAGCACTGGCCGCCCGTGGACTGGGCAAAACCCTGGTGGCACCGCGCAACACCTGCACCGAGTTCCACCCCAGGGTCAGCGCGGCCACCGCCCGCGCGTGGAGGGACACCTTCAGCGACGCGGTCAGCCGCTGTCGCACCTGGCGCTAGCCACAGGCAACCGGTGACAACAGGCAGTTGCCACCCGCTTCACCGCCAGGGAATTGACCGGCTCACAACGCCGAAAAAGGCAAAACCACAACAAAAAACACGCTGGCATATGAAGTGCGTCACCCCGTCGGGCCCCGGGCGTCGCAGGTTGCCCTGTCAACCCGTGCGCCGAGCCTTGTCCTGTGCATTTTTTGAAGGAGACATCCCCATGTCTGACACTCTTTCGAGTCCGCAAACCGTTTTACCCGATAAAGGTGCCGACAGCGGCACCGGCTACAAAGAACAGTTCGAACGCTCTCTGGGCAAGTTCGAATCCTTTGCCGTGGCGTTTTCGTTTATCTCGATCACCACCGGGCTGTTTTCCACCTACGGTTCGGTGCTGGTCTCCAGCGGCCCCATCGGCATGTGGACCTGGCCCATCGCAACCCTCGGCACGCTGCTGGTGGCACTGGTGTTCGGGCTGCTGGCGAGCAAGATCCCGCTGTCCGGTTTCAGCTACCAGTGGGCCAGTCGCCTGGTCAACCCGGTGTTGGGCTGGTGGTTTGGCTGGATGAGTTTCGCGTTCATCGCGGTGGTGCTGCTGGCGGTGGATTACGGGCTGGCCCAGGTGGCGCTGTTCCCCTTGCTCGGGCTTGAGTACTCCCCGGCGGCGGGCGCCATCACCACTGTGGTGGTGCTGTTTATCCAGATGCTGCTGATCATCTGGTCGACGCCGATCCTGACCAAGATCAACAACATGGCCGTGGGGGCGGAAGTGATCGCGATGATCGGCCTGATCGTCGGCATCGGCATCGCCGTGACCTTCTTCGGCAAGGGCCAGGCGTCCAACCTGCTGTCCACCGGCATTGCCCCCACCGAGCACTACTACGGCTGGCTCGGCCCGTTCATGCTCTCGGGCCTGCTCGGCGCCTTCACCCTGGTGGGTTGGGAAGCGGCGGCCAACCTGGCCGAAGAGACCCTCAACCCCAAGCAGGTGGTGCCTCGGGCGATGGTCCACGCGGTGCTGGCCAGTGGCGTGATGGGCACGTTGTTCCTGATGGTGATCGGCATGGGCCTGGGCGATCAAGTGGCTGAGTTGAGCAAGAGTTCGGCACCGGTGGCCGACGTGATCCGCATCACCCTGGGCGAAACCCTGAGCAAGCTCATCCTGTTGGTGGTGTGCGTGGCGATCTTTGCCTGTGGCCTGGTGATCATGACCAGCAACAGCCGCCTGGTGCACGCCATGGCCCGCGACGGGCGCCTGCCGTTCGCCGAAGCCTTGAGCTACGTGCCACGCCCCACCGGCGGCCCGCTGTGGGCGACGATCCTGGCGGCGCTGATCCCGATGATCATCGTGCTGAGCTTCTACAGCGACCCCGACGCCCTCACGCAAATTCTCGGTGCGGCCACCCTGCTGCCGGCCCTGCTCTACAGTGCCACCGTGCTGCTGTACATCGGCACTCGCCACAAACAGCTGCACCACGCCGACGACTTTACCCTGGGCAAATGGGAATGGCCGGTGGTGGCTGGCGCGTGTCTGTGGCTGTTCGTGGAGCTGTGCGTGTTCATGATCCCGGCGGACTTTCGCGTGGCGCAGATGTACGTGCTGGGCCTGATCGCGGTCGGCGCCGTGGTGTTTGCCTGCGTGTGGGTCACCCGTCGCAAGCAACTGGAACAGATGCCGCCGATCCAGCATTACCTGTAAGCCACACCCCCTTCGCCCACCTGATACGGCAGAGGCTGCACCCCAGCCTTGCGGCATCCGGCTGCGCGCGATTCCTCGGCTGCCCCTGGGCAGCCGGGGGTTTACCAATCGGTTTTCGGAGTGACCTGCGCCTCATGCACGTCCACATTGGCCCGCGCCAACGCACTGCCCAGCTCGCCCACCGGCTTGCGATCGATGATCAAGCGGTCGATGCGCTCCAGGGGAAACACCTGGAACAACGCACTGCGGCCGAGCTTGGACGAGTCGGCGATCACCGTGAGGTAGCGCGCCCGGGCAATCATCGCACGGGCGATCTCGGCCTCTTCGATGGAGAAGTCGAACGCACCGTCCACGCTCAGGGCGCCGATGGTGACCACGGCGTGCTCGGCGTTGAAACGGGCGATCTGCTCCAGCGCCAGCGGCCCGCTGTTCTGGTTGGATTCGGGGCGGTACTCGCCACCGATCATGAACACCCGGTTGCCACTGGCGCCGATGCTGTCGGCGATCTGCAGGGAGTTGGTGATCACCGTGATGCGGTTGAGCCGCGCCAGTTCGCGGGCGAAAAACAAGGTGGTGGTGCCGGTATCGATCAGCAGGCTGTCGCCCGGCGAATACAAGCCGGCGGCATAGCGCGCCACTGCGCGTTTTTCCTGGGAGAACTCGTTCATGCGGGTCTGGAACGCGTTCTCGTGTTCACCACGGGGTGGCAACGAGGCCCCGCCATGGAACTTGGTGACCTGGCCGCTATCGGCGAGGTCCGCCAGGTCGCGGCGAATGGTTTCCTGGGAGGCGCTGAGGGTACGGGCCAGTTCGTCGACGGAGATGCGCTCGCGCTGGCGAAGCAGTTCGAGGATGTGCTGGCGGCGCTCGTTGGGACGCATGGCGGTCTCCGTGTCGGTGTTGAGGTGAAGGCAAAACTAAGTGGATTCGGTCACCAATTCAACAGATAAGCCACAGAATTTTATTCATTCATCAAAAAAACAGAGGTATTTATGCGCAAGATTTTTCTCGCCTGCCCTTACAGCCATGCCGATGCGGCCGTGGTCGAGGAACGGTTTATCGCTTGCAACAAGGTTGCTGCCGGGATTATCGAGGCGGGTCATGCCGTGTTCAGCCAAGTGTCGATGTCTCACCCGATCAACCAGACGTTCGTGGGCAAGGACAACGCAGCCATCGGCAAGCTATGGGCGCCGGTGGATGAGGTGTTCATGGCGTTGCTCGACGAGCTGATCGTGCTGGACCTGCCGGGGTGGGAATTGAGTGGGGGGATCAAGCGCGAGATCGCGTTTTTTGAAGCCAGGGGACGCCGGGTAAGCCTGTGGTCGAACGTTGCAGCACAATTCACCTGACCCTGACGGCTAATTCCTATCCCCCCTGTAGGAGCTGGCTTGCCAGCGATGGCGGCAGGTCAGGCAACTTCGCGTCCACTGACAGATCGCCATCGCCGGCAAGCCGGCTCCTACAGGTCCAACACACCGGCAGGTCAGACGGACAGGTAGCGGCTGATCGTGGCCTCGTCCACGCGGTCACGGGTCTCTTCGATCACGAAGCGGCCCTTCTCGATGACGAGGAAGCGGTCGGCGATTTCCAGGGTGAAGGACAGCACCTGCTCGGACACGACGATGGTCAGGTCCCGCAGGTTGCGGATCTCCTTCAAGGTGCGGGCGATGTCCTTGATGATCGACGGCTGGATCCCCTCCGTCGGTTCATCGAGCAACAACACCTTGGGGTTGGTCGCCAGCGCGCGGGCAATTGCCAGCTGCTGTTGCTGCCCACCGGACAGGTTGCCGCCCTTGCGCGATTGCATGTCGTGCAGCACCGGAAACAACGCGTACAGATCCTCCGGCACCTTGCCCCGCGCCGAGGCCGGCAGGCCGGTCTGGATGTTTTCCAGCACGGTCATGCTCGGGAAAATCATGCGGCCCTGGGGCACATAGGCGATGCCCCGCTCTACCCGCTCGTGGGTTTCCAGTGCCGACACATCGTGCCCGTCCACACTCACCTGGCCTTTCCATTGCGGCAGGATGCCCATCAGGCTCTTGAACAAGGTGGTCTTGCCCATGCCGTTGCGGCCCATCACCGCGACAATCTCGCGCTTGGCCACGTTCAGGTCCAGGTCGTGGAGGATCTGGCTCTGCCCGTAGCCGCAGGACAATTGGTCGATCTTGAACATGCCTGCTTCCTCAGTGGCCCAAATACACTTCGATGACTTTAGGGTTGCTCTGCACCGACTCCATGCTGCCCTCGGCCAGCACCTTGCCCTGGTGCAGCACCGTGACCTTGTGGGCGATGCTTTTGACGAACTCCATGTCGTGCTCGATCACCAGCACCGAACGGCCCTGGCTGATGCGGTTGAGCAGCTCGGCGGTCTGTGCGCGTTCGTTGACGCTCATGCCCGCCACGGGCTCGTCGAGCATCAGCAGCTCGGGGTCTTGCATCAGCAGCATGCCAATTTCCAGCCACTGCTTTTGCCCGTGGGACAAGAGGTCGGCCTGCTGTTGCAGCAAATCGCCGAGGAAGATCTCCCGCGCCACCTCCTCCACCCGTGCGATCACCTGGGCGTTGCGCTTGAAGAACAGCGCGCCCCACACCTTGCGCCCGGCCGGGTAGGACATCTCCAGGTTCTCGAACACCGTGAGGTTTTCGTAGATCGATGGGTTCTGGAACTTGCGCCCCACACCTGCGCGCACGATGTTGTATTCGCGCATTTTTGTCAGTTCCTGCCCGTCGAACTGGATGCTGCCGCTGGTGGCGCGGGTCTTGCCGCAGATCAGGTCGAGCACGGTGGTCTTGCCGGCGCCGTTGGGGCCGATCACCACGCGCACTTCATTGCGGTCGATATACAGGTTGAGGTTGTCGACCGCCTTGAAGCCATCAAACGACACGGTGAGGCCTTCGATGGCCAGCACCGGTTTCTTCATCTCAAAGCCGACGGCGCTCATGGCTGGGTCTCCAGGATTTTGGTTTTAGCCTTGGCTTTGACCGGGGCTTTCACCACCGGTGTGCGCCGCAGCAGTTTGGCCAACGCCTGGCGGCCATGGCTCTCCCACAATCCGGCCAGGCCGTTGGGGAAGTACATCACCACGGCAATGAACAACCCGCCCATCAGGTACAGCCACAGTTCGGGAAACGACTCGGAAAAGTAGGTCTTGCCGTAGTTCACCAGCAACGCGCCATACACCGCGCCCAGCAGCGACATGCGCCCGCCCACGGCGGCAAAGATCACCATCTCGATCGACGGCACGACGCCCACGAACGACGGCGACATGAAGCCCACCTGCAAGGCAAACATCGCCCCGCCCATCGCCGAGAACGCAGCGGCCACACAGAACACGAAGATCTTGAAGCTGGCCACGTCATAGCCGGAAAAACGCACGCGCTCTTCCTTGTCGCGCATCGCCATCAGCAACCGACCGAGCTTGGACGCGAGGATGAAGCGGCCAATGAAGATGCAGCCAAACAGCAAGCCCGCGTTGATGAAGTACAGGATCAGCTTGGCGCTGTCGGTGCGCAGGTCCCAGCCGAGCAGGGTCTTGAGGTCGGTGATGCCATTGACGCCACCGGTCAGGCCTTGCTGGCCGACGATCAGCACGGTGAGGATCAGTGCAATCGCCTGGGTGACGATGGAGAAATACACATCCCCCACACGGCGTTTGAACAACGCCATGCCGATGATAAATGCCAGGAGTACCGGCACCGCGATCACCGCAAAAACGGTAAAGCTGAAACTGTGGAACGGCTGCCACAACAGCGGCAGTTCGGTGATCTGGTTCCAGTCCATGAAGTCCGGGATGCCAGGGGTGGATTGGATTTTGGTGCTCTCCGGGTCCGATGCCTCCAGCTTGAGGAACATCGCCATGCAATAGCCGCCAACGCCGAAGAACACGCCCTGCCCCAGGCTGAGAATGCCGCCATAGCCCCAGCACAGCACCAGGCCCACCGCGACGAACGCGTAGGTCAGGTACTTGCCGACCATGTTCAGGCGGAACGCGTCCAGGGTCAGGGGGAATACCACCAGGATCAACAGCCCCAGCAGCACGATGCCGATCAGGTTTTGCTGGCCGCCCAGCAGCTTGTCTAAAGCCTTCATCTGCTCGCCTCTACTTGCGCACTTTGATGGAGAACAACCCTTGCGGGCGCAGCATCAGGATCAGGATCACCGAGGACAAGGTGAGTACCTTGGCCATCGAGCCACTGAGGAAAAACTCCGACAGCGATTGGGTCTGGGCAATCACGAACGCCGAGGCGATGGTGCCGAACAGGCTCTGCGCACCGCCAAACACCACCACCAGGAAGGTATCGACGATGTACTGCGAACCCGCCGTGGGCCCGGTGGAGCCAATGGTGGTGAACGCCGCACCCGCCACCCCGGCCACGCCGCAACCCAGGGCGAAGGTCATGCGGTCGACCTTGCGCGTATTGATGCCTACCGCCCGGCTCATCAGGCGGTTCTGCACCGTGGCGCGCACCTGCAAGCCCCAGCGCGAGCGGTAGAGCATGATGAAGATCGCACCGGTCAGCAGCAGGGTCAGGCCCATCATGAACAGGCCGTTGCGCGGGATCTCGATGGCGTCGGTGAAGTTTACCGAGCCCATTAGCCAGGCCGGCGGTTCGGCGCTGACCTCACGGGCGCCGAACACCGAGCGGAAGGTTTGCTGCATCACCAGGGACAAGCCCCAGGTCGCCAGCAAGGTGTCCAGCGGGCGCTTGTACAAACGGCTGATCATCGCCCACTCCACCAGCCAGCCGATGGCGCCGGCAACGAGGAACGACAGGGCGATGGCAAAGAAGAAGTAATAGGGTTGGAAGCTCGGCGCAAAGTGCGCGGTCAGGCTGGAACACACGTAGGTGGTGTAGGCGCCGATGGTCAGGAACTCGCCGTGGGCCATGTTGATCACGCCCATCTGACCAAAGATGATCGCCAGCCCCAATGCCATCAGCAACAGCACGCAGAACACGGACAAGCCGTTGAACCCCTGCATTGCCGCGATGGCTCCAAATTCCGATAGCCATTCCATGATGATGGTCTCCTGAGAACCAGGTTGAGAACAGACCTGTAGGAGCCGGCTTGCCGGCGATCCAGGCACCCCGGTGTTTCAGTTGCACCGAGGGGATGCCATCGCCGGCAAGCCGGCTCCTACAGGGGTTGTGCCAGCCTTAGGGGTTATTGGTAGCCTTTGGGGAACGGGTTCGGCTCGATCAGATCCGACTCGTAGATCACCTTGAACTGGCCGTTGGGCTGCACTTCACCGATGCGCGACTTGCTCCACAGGTGATGGTTCTCGTGGATCTTCACGTAGCCTTCCGGCGCGGTTTTCAGCTCGATGCCTGGCGATGCGGCCACCACTTTATCCACGTCGAAACTGCCGGCCTTCTCCACCGCGGCTTTCCACAGCCATGGGCCGAGGTAGGCGGCCTGGGTCACGTCGCCGATCACCGCGTCCTTGCCGTACTTGGCCTTGAAGGCTTCGACGAAGGCTTTGTTGTTCGGGTTGTCCAGGCTCTGGAAGTACTTCATCGAGGCATAGAAACCGGCCATGTTTTCACCGCCGATGCCGAGCAGTTCGTCTTCGGTGACCGACAGCGTCAGCAAGGTCTGCTTGGACGCGTTCACGCCGGCCGCGTTGAGCTGTTTGTAGAAGGCCACGTTGGAGCCGCCGACCACCGCTGCAAACACCACATCCGGCTTCTTCAGCTTGACCTTGTTGATCAGCGAACCGAACTGGGTGTTGCCCAGCGGGTAGTAATCTTCGCCGACCACGGTGCCGTGCAGCACGTTTTCAATGTGCTTGCGTGCGATCTTCATCGAGGTGCGCGGCCAGATGTAGTCCGAGCCCACCAGGTAGAAGGTCTTGGCGCCTTTGGTCTTGGCGATCCAGTCGAGGCTGGCGAGGATCTGCTGGGTGGCTTCCTGCCCGGTGTAGATCACGTTTTTCGACTGCTCCAGGCCTTCGTAGAAGGTCGGGTAGTAGAGCAAACCGTTTTCTTTTTCGAAGATCGGCAACACCGCTTTGCGCGACGCCGAGGTCCAGCAGCCGAACACGGCGGCGACCTTGTCGTTGACCAGCAGCTTCTTGGCTTTCTCGGCGAAGGTCGGCCAGTCGGATGCGCCGTCTTCCTGGATCACCTTGATCTGCCGACCGAGAATACCGCCCGACGCGTTGATCTGCTCGATGGCCAGGCGCTCGGCCTGGATCGAGCCGGTCTCGGAAATAGCCATGGTGCCGGTGGCCGAGTGCAACTGGCCGACGGTGACTTCGGTGGGGGTCACGGCCAAGCCTTCGTTGTCGGCCAGCACGCCCTGGCTGAACAGAGCGGCCGCCAGTAATGACAAGGCCAACAGCGGTGTGGAGCGGATCAATCTGGGTGCCATGGGGCGACTCCTCTGCAATGAGGAGTCCAGCATGGCGGCAGGGGGCCAGCGCGGGTATACGCAGCCTGACGTAAGCGGGTACGTCATTTGACGTATGCCGCTGCGCACCATTTTCGCGCAGGATCGCGCCCGCCCACCGCCCCAAAACCCTGTGGGAGCTGGCTTGCCTGCGATAGCGGTGTGTCAGCCGACCTCTCCAGTGCCCGATCCACCGCTATCGCAGGCAAGCCAGCTCCCACATTTTGAATCGGGGCATGGAACTTGCTCATCCGATTTAGCCTTCTTTGCGGAGTCTCCCACCGTGCATCCCCCTCCCGGCACCCAGCGCATCGTCAAGATCCGCCGCGACTACAACACCTGGGTCGCCGACGAGACCATGGAAGACTACGCCCTGCGCTACACCCCCAAGTCCTTTCGCAAATGGTCGGAGCTGCGCATCGCCAACACGGCCCTGGGCGCGGTGTCGTTCCTGGCGCTGGAGGCCATCGGCGGCGTCTTGGCCTTGAGCTACGGGTTCACCAACACCTTCTGGGCGATCCTGGCGATCAGCCTGGTGATTTTCCTCACCGGCCTGCCCATCAGTTATTACGCCGCGCGCTACGGCGTGGACATGGACCTGCTCACCCGTGGCGCCGGTTTCGGCTATATCGGTTCCACCATCACCTCGCTGATCTACGCCAGCTTCACCTTCCTGTTCTTCGCCCTCGAAGCGGCAATCATGGCCCTGGCTTTGGAGCTGTATTTCCACATTCCGCTGGCGATTGCCTATGTGATCTGTTCATTGCTGGTGATCCCCTTGGTGGCCTACGGCGTGACCCTGATCAGCCGCCTGCAGCTGTGGACGCAGCCGATCTGGCTGCTGTTGCTGGTGCTGCCCTACGGCTTTGTGGCGTGGAAAAACCCCGACGCCTTCAGCGACTGGACCAGCTTTGTCGGGCGCAGCGGCGAAGGGGGCGGGTTCAACCTGCTGGCGTTCTGCGCCGCATGCACCGTGGCGCTGTCCCTGGTGACGCAGATCGGCGAACAGGTCGACTACCTGCGCTTCCTGCCGGAAAAAACCGCCGCCAACCGTAAGCGCTGGTGGGCCGCCCTGCTCTGCGCCGGCCCCGGCTGGATCATCCCCGGCGCGTTGAAGATGTTTGCCGGGGCGTTCCTGGCGTTTCTCGCCCTGCAACACGAAATTCCCATGGAGCGCGCCGCCGAGCCGACCCAGATGTACCTGGTCGCCTTCCGCTATGTGTTCAGCTCGCCGGAATGGGCCCTCGGCGCCATGGTGCTGTTCGTGTTCATCTCGCAGATGAAGATCAACCTGACCAACGCCTACGCCGGCTCCCTGGCCTGGTCCAACTTCTTTGCCCGCATCACCCACAGCCACCCCGGCCGCGTGGTGTGGCTGGTGTTCAACGTGGCCATCGCGCTGATGCTGATGGAGCTGGGCGTGTTCGATGTGATCGACCAGGTGCTGGGGCTCTACGCCAATGTGGCGATTGCCTGGATCGGCACGCTGGTGGCGGACCTGGTGATCAACAAGCCGTTGGGCCTGTCGCCCAAGCACATCGAGTTCAAGCGCGCGCACCTCTACGACATCAACCCGGTGGGGGTCGGTTCGATGCTGATCGCGTCGTTGCTGTCGATCCTCGCCCACTTCGGCCTGTTCGGTGCCCTGGCCCAGGCTGCGCCCCCCTTTGTCGCGCTGGGCACAGCGCTGGTGATGGCGCCGTTGTTGGCCTGGCTGACCGGGGGCAAGTACTACATCGCCCGCACCAGCGATGTGCAGTTGATTCACCCGGTGGCGCCGGCCACCCACGCGGTGTGCGGGCTGTGCAGCAACCCGTTCGAAACCGCCGACATGGCGTTCTGCCCGGCCTACAGCACGCCAATCTGCTCGTTGTGCTGCTCGCTGGATGCGCGTTGTGGCGACCGCTGCAAACCCCACGCGCGCCTGGTCACCCAGTTCGAAGGCGTGTTGCGCTGGCTGCTGCCGAATACGATGATGCCGCGCCTGCACACGCGCCTGGCGCATTACCTGGGGTTGCTGCTGGCGCTGGTGTTGATGCTCGCTGGCGCCCTGGCGTTGATCTACGTGCAGGCTGCCCAGGGGCTGCCTCATTCGGAAACCTTGTACCAGGCGTTCTTCAAAGCCTTCCTGACCCTGTCGGTGTTGGCCGCCGTGCTCGCCTGGTGGGTGGTACTCACCCGTGAAAGCCGTGGCGTGGCCCAGCAGGAATCCGACCGCCAGACCCTGCTGCTGATGCAGGAAATCGACGCCCACAGCCTCACCGACCAGGCCCTGCAACAGGCCAAGGAAGCCTCGGAAGCGGCGAATGCCGCCAAGAGCCGCTACGTCACCGGGCTGTCCCACGAGCTGCGCACACCGCTGAACAGCATCCTCGGTTTCACCCAGATCCTGCAGCGCGACAGCGCCATGCCCGAGCAGCATCAGGACGCCCTGGCGACCATCCTGCGCAGCGGCTCGCACCTGGTGTCGCTGATCGACGGGCTGCTGGATGTGGCCAAGATCGAGGCGGGCAAGTTGCGCCTGGAACTCACCGAAATTCCCTTCCCGGAACTGCTTCACGACCTGGAGCAGATGTTCACGCCCCAGGCCCAGGACAAGGGCCTGCGCTTTCGCCTGGACTGCGCGGGCAATATCCCGGCGGTGGTGCGCGGTGATGAGAAGCGCGTGCGGCAGATCCTGATCAACCTGCTAGGCAATGCGGTGAACTTCACCGACAGCGGCGAGGTGTGCCTGCGAGTGAGCTACAGGCGCGAGACGGCCAATTTTGAAATCATCGACACCGGCATCGGCATAGACCCTGGGCAACTGGAGCGGATTTTCCAGCCGTTCGAGCGTGGCGACCTGATGCGCCAGGACAAGGGCGTGGGCCTGGGGCTGACCATTACGCGCATGCTCACCGCGCTGATGGGCGGCGAATTGCGCGTCACCAGCGAACTGGACAAGGGCACGTGCTTCCAGGTGCGGCTGTTCCTGTCCCAGGTACGTGCGCCGCAGGCGGTGGTGCATGTGGAGCACGACATCATCGGCTATCTCGGTTCACGCCGGCGCATTCTGGTGGTGGATGACCACGTGGACCATCGCAAGGTACTCAGCGGCATGCTCACGCCCCTGGGGTTTGAAGTGATCCAGGCCAGCAACGGCCAGGACGCGATCCGCCAGGTGGCGCTGCTGGCCCCTGACCTGATCCTGATGGACCTGTCGATGCCGACGCTGGACGGCTATGAAACCAGCCGCCTGATCCGGCGCAACGCGCTGTCGACCGCACCGATCATCGTGATCTCGGCCAATGCCTTTACCGACGACCGCGAACGCGGTATCGCGGCTGCCTGCAACGACTACCTGGCCAAGCCGGTGCGCACGCCGGAACTGCTCGGGCGCCTGCAAACACATCTGGGCCTGGAGTGGCTGCGGCGCACTCAAAGCCGTGTGCCGCCTGCGCCACCCAGCGTGCTGCCCAGCCCCGAAGACCTCGCCGCCCTCGCCGAACTCAGCGCCATCGGCTATGTGCGCGGCCTGCACGAACGACTCGACACGATCCTTGTACAAACTCCCGACGCCGCGCCTTTCATCAGCAAAGTGCGCGGTTTGCTCAAGGGCTTTCGCCTGGATGAACTCAACCGAACCCTCAAGGAGGCCGTAGATGAATGCACTCACCCGCAGCACTGAACCTGGCGTGGTGCTGATCGTCGATGACACGCCGGACAACCTGGCGATGTTGTCCGATGCCCTCGACGACGCCGGCTACATGGTGCTGGTGGCCCTCGATGGCCTCAGCGCATTGAACCGCGTACAGCGCCGCCGCCCGGACCTGATCCTGCTCGACGCGATGATGCCGGGCCTGGACGGTTTCGAGACCTGTCGCCGGCTCAAGGCCCAACCGGCCAGCGCGGACATCCCGGTGGTGTTCATGACCGGGCTGACTGACAGCAAGCATGTGGTGCAGGGGTTTGAAGTGGGTGGCAGCGACTACGTGACCAAGCCGATCCAGACCGACGAGGTGCTGGCACGGGTGGCAGCGCATTTGCGCACCTCGCGCATTTTGCTGTCGGCGCGGGAGGCCAGGCAGCCGAGTGTGCTGACGCTGGAGGATGAGCCGGCGCACCGCTTGTTATCGGCGCGGTTTGCGTTGACGGAACGGGAGGTGGAGGTGCTGCGCTGGGTGGCGTGCGGCAAGACCAATCGGGACATCGGCGATATTTTGGGGTTGAGCCCGAGGACGGTAAACAAGCACCTGGAGCATGTGTATGTGAAGCTCGGCGTGGAGACCCGCACCGCTGCCACCTCCGTAGCGTTGGCTGCGATCTGACCCCTGTAGGAGCCGGCTTGCCGGCGGTGGCGATCTCACGGGCGCCATCGCCGGCAATGTTGCGTCGGCTGCGATTTAGAAATGTGGGAGCTGGCTTGCCTGCGATAGCGGTTGTTCAGCTTGCATCTTTGTTGGCTGATACTCCGCCATCGCAGGCAAGCCAGCTCCCACATTGGATGTTTATTGTTTGGGGGATTGATTATCCGCCAAAGGTTTGTGAGGGGCGGCGCAGTGTGGGATCGAAGGGGTTGATCCGCGGCCCGATCGCCGCCGCTTCGCGCTTGAGCAACTCCACCACCATTGGCAACCGGCTCGGCCCCAGCCGGTCGCTGATGGTCGCCACACTCAAGGCCGCCACCGCGTGACCATCGCGGTTGAGGATCGGCACTGCCAACCCCGCCATGCCTTCCAGCACACCGGTATTGCGCGCCGCGTAACCCAGGGTGCGTACGTTCTCTACCTCCGAACGCAACAACACTTCGTCATACAGGTGGAAATCCTTGAGCCGTGGCAGGTTGTAGCGAATCACCGTTTCACGCTCTTCCTCCGGCAAAAACGCCAGGATCGCCAGGCTGCCCTGCCCCACGCCCAATGCCACGCGCCCGCCAATATCGCCGGTGAAGGTGCGGATCGGGTACGGGCCTTCGCTGCGGTCCAGGCAGATCGCGTCAAACCCCGAGCGCGCCAGCAGGAACAGCGAGTCCCCCAGCGATGCACTGAGGCGCAACATGCTCGGCCGCACCAGGTCGCGCAGGTTGCCGGTCTTGCCCGCATTGGCCGCCAGGGCGAAGAACTCCAGGCTCAGGCGATAGCGCTTGCTGCGTGCGTCCTGCTCGACCATGCCTTCGTCCATCAGGCTGCGCAGCAAGCGGTGAGTGGTCGGTTGCGACAAACCGACCTGCTGCGCCAATTGGGTCACACGCTCGCCGCCCTCCGGCACCTCACCCAGGGTGCGCAGCAGTGCAAACAGCCGGGACACCCCACCGACACCGACTTCCCTGGCGTTTTCGTTTCGTTCATTGGAATCCATAACAACAGATCTCCTGGTAAATTCCGGTGAGTGAATAAAACTGAAAATAGTAGTCCGTTCAGTGAAATTCTATCTTTCGCCCATCCTAGTCTTCGTCCTAATCTGCGTCCACCAGGGGCGAAATGAACAACAACCGGCAGCCGACTAAAAGATCGAGCGCCACCGCACCCGCAACACTCTTTTCGCATCTGCCCAAAACAACAAAGCGCGTGTCGACGCGACTTAAAAAAGGTGGAACGCAACCATGGCATTTCTCCAACTCAACGCCTTGAGCAAACGCTACGGCGCCGTCGATGCGGTGGTCGCCACCGACCTTGCGGTGGAAAAAGGCGAGTTCGTGTCCCTGCTCGGCCCGTCGGGCTGCGGCAAGACCACCACCCTGCAAATGATTGCCGGCTTCGTTGACGTGAGCGGCGGGCAGATCCTGCTCGACGGCCGTGACATCACCCACGCCAAGCCCGCCAGCCGTGGCCTGGGGGTGGTGTTCCAGAGCTACGCGCTGTTCCCCCACATGAGCGTGCGTGACAACGTCGCCTTCGGCCTGAAGATGCGCAAAGTGCCCGCCGCCGAGATCGCCGCCAAGGTCAAGACCGTGCTGGAACTGGTGCGCCTGGCGCCCCACGCCGAACGCTACCCGCGCGAGTTGTCCGGTGGTCAGCGCCAGCGCGTGGCCCTCGCCCGTGCCCTGGTAATCGAGCCGCCGGTGCTGCTGCTCGATGAACCGCTGTCCAACCTCGACGCCAACCTGCGCGAAGAGATGCAGTTTGAAATCCGTCGCATCCAGTGCGCGGTGGGCATCACCACCCTGATGGTCACCCATGACCAGGCCGAAGCGCTGTCCATCAGCGACCGCGTGGTGGTCATGCAGGCCGGCCGCGTGACCCAGGTGGATGCGCCCTACAAGCTGTATGAACACCCACGCACGCGGTTCATCTCGGACTTCGTCGGCAAGGCCAACCTGCTGTCCGGCGACTACGACCAGCTGGGCGTGCCGCAAGTGCGTCACGAAAGCGGCCACGGCGAGCTGACCCTCAGCCTGCGCCCGGAAAAAATCCAGCTGGTGGATACAGGTCACGGTCGCCTGCAAGGCAAGGTCCTCGACCGCTACTTCTTCGGCAGCCAGTGGCTGTACCGCATTCACACCCTGCTGGGCGAAATCACCGTGGTGCGCAGCAACGACGGCAGCGCGCCGCTGGGCTGCGGCGCCCTCGTGGGCCTGGACTGGCAGGCTGACCTGCTGCGCGTGCTGGCCACCGATGAGGTGCGCGCATGAGCCGGGGCTACCTGTTGTCGCTGCCGGCCCTGGCGCTGTTCACCGGGCTGCTGGTATTGCCGCTGCTCATGACCCTGGTGCTGTCGTTCAACGTGTTCGACTACCAGGTGGGGGTGAAGGCGGATGAATGGACCCTGGCCCACTACCTGTCGCTGTTCAGCGATGCGTACTTCTACGAAATCTTCTGGCGCACGTTCTGGATCAGCGCGCTGGTGACCCTGCTGTGCGTGGTGATCGGCGTGCCCGAGGCCTACATCCTCAGCCGCATGGGCACCCCGTGGCGCTCGATTTTCCTGATCCTGATCCTCACGCCGCTACTGATCTCAGTGGTGGTGCGCGCCTTCGGCTGGAGCCTGTTGCTCGGCGCCGACGGGTTGGTCAACCAGGTGATCCAGGCCTTGGGCGGGCGCCCGATGAAACTGCTGTACACGCCCTTTGCGGTGGTGATCGCGCTGGTGCACGTGATGCTGCCGTTCATGATCATCCCGGTGTGGACGTCCTTGCAGAAGCTCGACCCGTCGGCCGAACAGGCGGCGTTGTCCCTCGGCGCGAGCCAGGCCACGGTGATGCGCAAGATCGTGCTGCCGCAGGTGATGCCCGGTGTGCTGTCCGGCACCTTGATCGTGTTCGGCCTGGCCGCCAGTTCGTTCGCGATCCCCGGCCTGCTCGGCGGGCGTCGCCTGAAGATGGTCGCCACGGTGGTGTACGACCAGTACCTCTCGGAACTCAACTGGCCCATGGGCGCGACCATCGCGGTGGTGCTGCTGTTGGTCAACCTGCTGATCATGCTGAGCTGGAACCGCATGGTCGAACGCCGCTACAAAAAGTCCCTGGGGGTTTAAGCGCATGTCCAGAAACGGTCCTTTGGCCCTCGGCTTCCACGGCCTGGTGGTGCTGTTCATGATGGCGCCACTGGTGGTGGTGTGCCTGGTGGCCTTCACCCCGGAAAACACCTTGAGCATTCCAACGTCGGGCTTCTCCCTGCGCTGGTTCCGTGCGGTGTTCGAGCGCGCTGACTTTATCCAGGCGTTCTATAACAGTCTGATCCTGGCCTTTACCGCCGCCAGCCTGGCGACGTTGATTGCCGTGCCGGCGGCCCTGGCGATCAGCCGCTACCAGTTCCCGGGGCGCAACTTTTTCAGCGCCCTGTTCCTGTCGCCGATCATCATCCCGCACCTGGTGCTGGGCGTGGCGATGCTGCGCCTGTTCGCCCTGATGGGCGTCAATGGCAGCTTCACCTGGTTGATGCTGGCTCACGTGGTGATCATCACCCCCTACGTGCTGCGCCTGGTATTGGCGGCCGCCATCGGCATTGATCGCAGTGCCGAGCAGGCCGCCGAATCCCTCGGTGCCAGCCGCTTTACGCTGTTTCGCCAGATCACCTTGCCGATGATCCTGCCCGGTGTGGCAGGCGGCTGGTTGCTGGCGTTCATCAACAGTTTCGATGAGGTGACGCTGTCGATCTTTGTCAGCTCGCCGGCCACGCAAACTCTGCCGGTGCGCATGTACGTGTACGCCACCGAGTCCATCGACCCGATGATGGCCGCCGTTTCCGCGCTGGTGATTGCGCTGACCGCCGCGACCATGATCCTGCTGGACCGGGTCTACGGCCTGGACCGTGTGTTGGTGGGGAAACACTGATGGCTTTGTTCAAACGCTTGGCCGAGACCGGGCGCCCTGCCCTGGCCTTCACCCTCGATGGGCAACCGGCGACCGGCTTGCTCGGCGACACCGTACTCACCGCCGTACTGACCTGCGCCGAGCACCTGCGGGGCAGCGATTTCAGTGCCGAACGGCGCGCCGGTTTCTGCCTGATGGGCGCCTGCCAGGATTGCTGGGTACGGCTTGCCGATGGCCGGCGCGTGCGTGCGTGCTCGACCCTGCTGGAAGCCGGCCAGGCGATCAGCCGCGCCCCGGGGCGTCAGCCATGAAGCCGGTGGTGATTGTGGGCGCAGGCCCGGCCGGCATCAGCGCGGCGCGCACCTTGCTCGACCATGGCATCACACCGTGCCTGGTGGATGAAAGCGCGCGCGGCGGCGGTCAGATCTATCGTCGTCAACCGCCGAATTTCCAGCGCTCGGCCAAGCAACTCTACGGTTTTGAAGCGGGCAAGGCCGAGGCCGTGCACCGCACCATGGACGAATTGGCGCCCTTGATCGACTACCGCGCGGAAACCCTGGTGTGGAATGCCGAGGATGGCCGTCTCGACCTGCTCAAAAACGGCCGCGCCGAAAGCATCGAGTATTCGCAGCTCGTCGTCGCCACCGGCGCCACCGACCGTATCCTGCCGGTGCCGGGCTGGACCCTGCCCGGCGTGTACAGCCTGGGCGCGGCGCAGATCGCCCTGAAGTATCAAGGTTGCGCCATCGGCGAGCGCGTGGCGTTTTGTGGCAGCGGGCCGTTGCTGTATCTGGTGGCTTACCAATACGCCAAGGCCGGCGCCCAGGTGGTGGCGGTACTCGACAGCGCGCCGTTCAGCGCGCAGTGCCGTGCATTGCCTGCGTTGCTCGGTCAACCGGCAACCTTGGCCAAAGGTTTGTATTACCGCGCATGGCTTACTGCCCACGGCATTCCGGTGCACCAGGGCGCCACGCTTGCGCAGATTGACGGTGAGCAACGGGTCACCGGGATTCGCTGGGGTTCGCGCACCCTGGAATGCGATGCGGTGGCCTTCGCCCATGCCCTGCGCAGCGAGACGCAACTGGCGGACTTGCTCGGCTGTGAGTTCGCCTGGAACGCGTTAAATCGCGCTTGGCTGCCACAACGGGACAGCGCCGGACGCAGCAGCGTGAACGGCGTGTACCTGGCGGGCGATGGGGCCGGGATCATGGGCGCCGACGCCGCACAGATGGCCGGCGAGCGGGCAGCATTGGCGGTGCTGGAAGATTCGGGCATCGCAATTGACCAGCGCCGCACCGCCGTGCTCGAACAACAACTGGCCGGTATCCAGCGCTTTCGCCATGGCCTGGAAACCGCGTTCCCCTTCCCCGAACAGTGGGCCGCGCAGGCACCGGATAATTTGATCTTGTGCCGCTGCGAAGAGGTCAGCGTGGGCGATGTGCGCGCCGTGGTGGATGAAGGCCACTGGGAAATCAACCGGGTCAAGGCTCACTGCCGCGTCGGCATGGGCCGCTGCCAGGGGCGCATGTGCGGCATGGCGGCTGCCGAGATTGTGGCCGAGCGCAGTGGCCGGGGCATTGACGAGGTCGGCCGGTTGCGTGGCCAGGCCCCCATCAAGCCCCTGCCGTTTGGCGTGGAGGTGCAGCCATGATCGACGTGATCGTACTGGGCGGCGGGATCGTCGGCGCCTCGGCGGCCTTGAGCCTGGCGCAGAAAGGTAAGCGTGTCGCACTGGTGGAGCGAGACTTCTGCGGCTCCCATTCCAGCGGCGTCAACTATGGCGGCGTGCGACGCCAGGGGCGGCCGTTACATCAGTTGCCGTTGTCGCAACGCGCCCATGAACTGTGGGCAGACTTGCCGGGGCTGATCGGCATCGACGGCGAATACGTGCGCTCCGGGCATCTGAAACTGGCGCGCAGCCATGCCGATTTCGCCGCCTTGCAAGCCTATGCCGAACAGACCCGTGGCTTTGGCCTGGGCTTGCAGCTGCTCGATTACACCGAGCTGCGCGCACGTTTCCCGTGGGTGGGCGATATCGCCGTGGGCGCGTCGTTGTGCCCGGAAGACGGCCACGCCAACCCGCGCCTGGTGTCGCCGGCCTTCGCCCGTGAGGCGCAACGCTGCGGCGCCACGGTGTACGAGCAGGCCGAAGTGGTCCGCATCGAACACGACGGCCGCCAATTCCAGGTGAGGTGCGCCAATGGCCTGCAGTTGCAAGCGCCGTGGCTGTTGAATTGCGCCGGCGCCTGGGCCGGGACCGTCGCCGCGCAGTTTGGCGAGCCGGTGCCGATCACCTCGGCGCACCCGGCCATGCTGGTGACCGAGCCGTTGCCGGTGGTGATGGACGTGAGCACCGGCGTGGAAGGCGGCGGCATTTATGCGCGGCAGGTCGCCCGGGGCAATTGCATCCTCGGCGGCGGTCGTGGCTTTGCCCTCGGCCCGCAGCAGGCCCGCCCTGGGCAAGCGGCGGTGCTGGAGATTTTGCGCAATGCCGGCGAGCTGTACCCGTTTCTCAAGGGGGCCCAGGCGATCCGCACCTGGAGCGGCACCGAAGGTTACCTCCCCGATCATGAACCGGTGATCGGCCCCAGCAGCACCCAACCCGGCCTGCTCCACGGTTTCGGCTTTGCCGGCGCCGGGTTCCAGCTCGGCCCCGCCGTCGGTGAAGCCCTGGCAGAGATCGTCTGCAGCGGGGCCAGCCGGCAACCCATCGAAGCGTTTTCCATCCGTCGTTTCCAAGCCTGAGAGGAAAAACATCCATGAACCCACGTATTGCGCTGTCCTGCTTGTCCCTCGCCCTGCTCGCCTCTACCGCCCATGCCGCGCCCACGCTGTACCTGGGCATGAACGGCGGCACCATGGAACGGGTGTACGCCGACAAGGTGTTGCCCGCGTTCGAAAAGGCCAACAACGTCAAGGTGGTGATCGTGCCCGGCACCTCGTCGGACATCCTCGCCAAGGTCCAGGCCAACAAAGACAACCCGCAGATGCACGTGATGTTCCTTGACGACGGCATCATGTACCGCGCCATCTCCATGGGCCTGTGCGACAAGCTCACGCCGAACCCGACCCTCGACCAGATCCCCGCCAAAGCGAAGATCAAGGAAGAGGCCGTGGCCGTGACCCTCGGCGTGACGGGCCTTGGCTACAACGCCAAGATGTTCAAGGAAAAAGGCTGGGCAGCGCCGACCTCGTGGATGGACCTGGCCGACCCGCGCTTCAAGGACAAAGTGGTGTTCCAGTCCCTGGCATCGTCGACGTTCGGCCTGCACGGTTTCCTGATGTTCAACCGTATCCAGGGCGGCGACGAGACGAACGTGGAGCCGGGCTTCAAGGCCTGGCCAAAAACCATCGGGCCGAATGTGCTGGAGTACATCGCCAGCTCGGCGAAGATCTCCGAGATGGTGCAAACCGACGAAGCGGCGATCTTCCCGCTGACGCCGACCCAGGTCACCACTCAGAAGCTGCTGGGTGTGCCGATGGAATATGCGCAACCCAAGGAAGGCGCGGTGGTGCTGAACGTTGCCGAATGCGTGATTGCGCGCAATGACCAGCCGGAACTGGCGCAGAAACTCGCGGCCTTCCTGCTGACCGCCGAAGCCCAGGCGCCGGCGCTGGAGGAAGGTGACCAGATCCCGTCGAACCCGACCACACCGACCACCGACAAGACCCGCGCGCGGGTGGAAGCGATGCAGGGTTACTTGCAGACGGCGATCTCGATTGATTGGGACAAAGTGAACCTGGCGCGGCCGGAGTGGAATGCGCGGTGGAGTCGCTCGATCGAGCGCTAATCAGCATCTCCTGTGGGAGCTGGCTTGCCTGCGATGCTCGTTAACGATAACGCGGGCATTCTGGAGAAACGCGGTGCCGTTGCGATCATCGCCGGCAAGCCGGCGCCTACAGGGGGGTGATGGGTAACGCGCGTTTGTGGGCGGTCTTCAGGTAGGCTTGCTCCACGATGTGGCGTACCCGCTCGCTCACCGGTTCGCCCATCAGGTAGGCATCGATCTCGGCATACGAGCAGCCATAAGCGTGCTCATCCAGCTTGCCGGGTGCCAGTTCTTCCAGGTCAGCGGTGGGGTGTTTGTGCACCAGGTTGTCCGGCGCACCCAGGGCCGTGGCCAGCAGGCGTACCTGGGTCTTGGTCAGCCCCGACAGTGGCGCCAGGTCACAAGCACCGTCGCCGAACTTGGTGAAGAACCCCATCAAGGCTTCGGCACCGTGGTCGGTGCCGACCACCAGGCCGTTGTGCAGGTTGGCCACGGCGTACTGAGCAATCATCCGTGCACGGGCCTTGACGTTGCCTTTGATGAAGTCGACATGGGCCGCGCTGGCTTCGCTGGCGGTGAGGCTGGCCATCAGGCCGTCGACACTGGCGGCGATGTTCAGGGTATCGATCTGGTCCGGGGTGATGAAACCCAGGGAAGCCTGGGCGTCACGCTCGTCGGCCTGGGTCTTGTAGGGCAGGCGCATGGCGATGAAGTGCGCGGCATACCCTTCGCTGCGCAATTGCTCGGCGGCCAGCTGGCACAGACGGCCAGCGGTGAGGGAATCGACGCCGCCGCTGATGCCCAGTACCAGGGCCTTGCCGCCAGAACTGCGCAAGGTGGCCTTGATGAAGTCGATGCGCCGCTGGATTTCCTTGGCCTCACCGCCCTTGACCAGTTGCCGATTGATGTTCAGTTCCTGTGCGATACGGTCTTGCATGTCACACCTCCACATTGCCCACATTGAACACCTGTGCTGCGTACTGCAAAAACGAGGCGTCTTCGCAGACGTTCTTGATCGGGTCATCCGAGAACTTCACCACCGGCTCGCCGTGCACCCGCACCAGTTTCATCACGATGCTCAACGGCTCCACACCTTCCACATCGCAGGCCAGGCTGGTGCCCATGCCGAAACCGAACCTGGCCTTGCCGCGCACGTGACGCAGGATCGGCAGGCATTTTTCGAAGTTCAGGCCGTCGGAAAACATCAGGTCCTTGGTCATCGGGTCGATGCCCAATTGCTTGTAGCGGGCCAGTACCTTGTCGGCCCAGGCGATGGGGTCGCCGGAGTCCTGGCGCAGGCCGTCATACAGCTTGGCAAAGTACAGGTCGAAGTCCTTGAGGAAAAAGTCGGTGCTGATGCAGTCGGTCAGGGCAATGCCCAGGCGGCCACGGTATTCACGCACCCAGTTTTCCAGCGCGGCGTTCTGGCTTTCGCGCAAGCGCCCCAGTTGCTGGTGCACCATCAGCCATTGGTGGGCCATGGTGCCGATCAGCGGCAGGTCAAATTCGTAGGCCAGGTGCGCGTTGCTGGTGCCGACGAATTGGCCGGGAAAATCACGGCGCATGATGTCGACCACTTCGCGCTGGGCCTTGAACGACAAGCGCCGACGTGTGGAGAAATCGGAAACGCGCAGGTCGGCCAACTCGTCGCGGCTGAGGTTTTTCTCCAGCCAGTCGAACTTCTGGTAGAGCTTGCGGGTGACGTCTTCCAGGGTCACGTCGGGGTACTTGTCGCGGTTGCGCAGCTCGCTCACCAGGGCCAGCAACGGCTGCTCGAACATGATGCAGTGCAGCATCGGGCCAACCACACGGATGTTGAGTTGGCCGTCGAATTCACTGACGTGGATGTAACGCAGGTTGAAGCGGAACAGGCCGAGGAAACGCTCGTAGTCCGGGGTGAGGTATTCGCGAAAACGTGGGTTGAACAGAAAACGCAGCTCACCTTCGCGCATGTGCAGGCCGGCCATCTTCTCCAGCTCGGCGCGCAGTTCGGGGATCAGGTGGCCGAGTTTTTCCCTGGACCGAACGATGAAGTTGTACTCGACATCGACGTTCGGGTGCTGGTGCAACACAGCCTGCATCATGGTGAAGGTGTAGTAGTCGGTGTCGAGCAAGCCCTGGATCACTGGGGCTTCGTAGTCGTAGGCACTTTCCATGGTGTGTCTCCTTAACGCGCGGCCATCGCGGCCAGTTCTTCGCGGGTGCTGCTGATGACGGCACCGGCCTTGAGCAACGCATTGACGGCTTGCACGCCGCCCTCCTCGCTGATACCTCGGCAGGCCGGCAGGTGCAGGATCACCTCGAAGCCCGCCTTGAGCAGTTGCATCGCGGTGGTCTTGACGCAGTAGTCCAGGGCCAGGCCGCCGACGATTACCCGGCTCACGCCCCTGGCGTTGAGGTACTCGATGACGCCAGTGGAAAGTTTGTCGTGCAGGTCGTGGAAGCAGGCGCCATAGGGGTGCAGGTCGGGTTCGACGCCTTTCCAGATGAAGTAGTCGTACTCATAGGGCGTGGGCAACTCGTCGAGCAAGGTGAAACCCTCGGTGCCCGGCACACAGTGACTCACCCAGGTCACGTCGGCGTGGGCCAGGCCAGTGGGTTGCAGCATGTCGCTGTGCTGCGTCACCACCCAGGGGGCATGCGGGGTGTGGGCGTCCTTGCTGCCAACGCGATGGCCGGCAAGGCTGGCCATGTAGTTGAGCTCGGCGCCGATCCTGTCGCCACCGGCCACCGGCAACTCGTTGGGGCACAGGGGCGTGAAGCTCTTCTGGGCGTCGACGTCGAATGAGGCAATGGCAGTTTTCGCAAGGGTCATGGTGGTTCTCCTGTGGCCTGGAAACAAAAGTACACGTCATGTACTTTCATTGCAAGAAACATTTAGTTATCTATGCTGGAGCGAGTACATGACATATCTGCTCGATCCGTTAGACTGTGCCCCGCCACTGTTTACAAGGAATGCCCGATGCCCCTTCACGCCTACCTCCATACCGTCGACCTGTGCGTGCTGTTCTACTGCCGCGCCACCGGCGAGCTGAAACTGCTGCTCAACAAGCGCGACGCCGAACCCTTCGCCGGGCATTGGGCGCTGCCAGGCGTTGTGGTCAATGGCGACGTGCAAGATCTGAGCCTCAAGGATGCGGTGGAACGGTTGCGCGCCAGTGACAAGGTCGGCCTGGCACTGGCCTGGAGCGAGCAAGTGGGCACGGTGGGGGATGCGTTTCGCGACCCACGCTGCTGGTCATCGTCGACCTATTACCTGGCAATCGTCGCCGACGAGGTGGCGCTGGGCGAGCATCAGGCCTGGTTTTCACTGGATGACGTGGCGGATGGCAGCCTCAAGCTGCCGTTCGATCACAACCTGATCGTGGCGGCCGTGCAGGAGCGGCTGCTGTCCAAATCGCTGTACAGCAGCTTGCCGCTGATGTTTTTGGGTGAGGAGTTCAGTGCACCGGAAGCGACCGCGATTTTTTCCCTGGTGCTGGCGCGGCCGGTGTTGAAGACCAGTATTCGCCAGCGGTTGTTGAAGCTGACTGAGGCGGGGTATTTGCGGGAGACGGGGCGTAAAAAGCACGGCGAAGGTGGCCGGCCGCAGGCGACGGTGGCGACGCTGAGACCGGGTGAAATCTACTTCTTCGACCGCAGCTTTGCGGAATGAAACACCCCTTGTAGGAGCCCGGCTTGCTGGCGATGGGGCCCCTGAGATTTCTGCAACATCAAAGGTCGCCATCGCCGGCAAGCCGGCTCCTACAAGGTGTGTGGGGTCAGTTCATTCAGTTATAGGTGTGTGGGGTCAGTTCATCCAATTGCCGCCATCGACGTTGTAGGTCTGGGCGACCACGTAGTCGGCGTCCTTCGAGGCGAGGAAGATCGCCATGCCGGTCAGGTCTTCTGCCGTGCCCATGCGCCCGAACGGCACTTCGGCCCCTACCCGCTGCTTCTTCTCGCCAGGCGCCAGGCCTTCATGCTTGGCGAACAGTGCATCCACCCCGTCCCAATGTTCGCCATCCACCACGCCCGGGGCGATTGCGTTGACGTTTATGCCTTGCTTGATCAGGTTAAGCCCCGCCGACTGCGTGAGGCTGATTACCGCCGCCTTGGTCGCGCAGTAGATCGCCACCAACGGCTCGCCCCGGCGCCCGGCCTGGCTGGCCATGTTGATGATCTTGCCGCCGTGGCCCTGGCTGATCATCTGCTTGGCCGCGGCCTGCAGGGTGAACAGCGTGCCGGCAACGTTGATCGAGAACAGCCGCTCATAGCTGTCGCGGGTGATGTCGACGATGGGCGCCAGGTCGAACAGCGCAGCATTGTTGATCAGGATATCCAGCTTGCCGGCGTGGGCCACCACGGCGGTAATTGCGCCGTCGATGGAGGCCTGGTCGGTCACATCCATCGCGACGGCATACGCCTTGGAGCCGAGTTCAGTGGCGGTGGCCTGGGCCCGTTGCAGGTTGATATCGGCGATGGCAACGGTAGCGCCTTCAGCGATATAGGCCTGGGCAAAGGCGCGGCCGATGCCGCGCGCCGACCCGGTGATCAACGCGCTTTTACCTTCCAGTCGTTTCATGACGTTCGTGTCCTTGGGCATTATTTGGGGTAGCCGGCGCGTTTCATCTCGCGCTCGGTGGTGGACTGGGCTTCGAGCAACGCCTGGTCAACCGACATGCCACCGGTGAGCGCGGCGGAGAACAGCTTGCCCACCGACGTGCCGATCGCCTGGAACTCAGGGATGGTCACGTATTGAATGCCCACGTACGGCACCGGCTTGGCCGACGGGTGTGCAGGGTCGGCGTGCTTCATCATTTCCAGGGTCACCTGGGCAAACGGAGCGGCCTTCAAGTACGCCTCGCTGTAGGTGGACTGGCGGGTGCCTGGCGGTACGTTGGTGATGCCTTCTTTGTCTGCGACCAGTTGGATGTAGTCCTTGGACGTGGCCCAGGTAATGAACGCCTTAGCCGCGTCCTTGTGCTTGGAGGTGGCCGGGATGGCCAGGGACCAGGCGTACAGCCAGGAGGAGCCCTTGTCGGTGACCTCGGTGGGCGCGGCGGCGAAACCGACGCTGTCGGCGACCTTGCTCTGGCTCTTGTCGGTGGTGAAGGAGCCGGCGACGCTGGCATCGACCCAGATCGCGCATTTGCCGCTGTTGAACAGCGCCAGGGTTTCGTTGAAGCCGTTGCTGGAGACGCCAGGCGGGCCGTAATTTTTCAGGGTGTTGACGTAATAGTTGGCGGCGGCCGTCCACTCGGGGCTGGTCAGTTCGGGCTTCCACTGCTCGTCGAACCAGCGCGCACCAAAGGCATTGGCCATGGTGCTGAGCAAGGCGATGTTCTCACCCCAGCCGGCCTTGCCCCGCAGGCACATGCCGTATTGGTCTTTGTCTTTTGCCGTGAGCTTGGAGGCGAATTCGCCGAGCTGGGTCCAGGTCGGGTCCGCGGGCATGCTCAGGCCGGCCTGCTTGAACAGGTCGGTGCGGTAATAGGTAACGGTGCTTTCGCCGTAGAACGGCAAGGCGTACAGGGTGTTATTGACCGACAGGCCCTGGCGTACCGAGGGGAAAATATCGTCAGCGTCGTACGCGGCTGGCAGCTGCGTCAGCGGTTCCAGCCAGTGCTTGGCACCCCACAATGGGGTTTCGTAGGTGCCGATGGTCAGCACGTCGAACTGCCCGCCCTGGGTGGCGATGTCGGTGGTGAGGCGTTGGCGCAGCACGTTTTCTTCCAGCACCACCCAATTGAGCTTGATGTCCGGGTGCTGTTCTTCAAACACCTTGGACAGGCGCTGCATGCGGATCATGTCGCTGTTGTTGACCGTGGCGATGGTCACGGTGTCGGCGGCGTGGCTGGGCATGGCCAGCGCCAGGCCGGAAAGCAGGAACAACGCTTGCGGGAGCTTGCCTTTGCAGATCTGGAACATGGCGGTTTCCACCTGTTGTTTTTGTTGTTGAAGCCTGATTACAGCAGCTTGCCCACCCCCTCACAAACGAATGGCGAATGCCCGACTGATACTTTTTTAACTTAGCCACCCGGATCAAAAAAGTATCAGTGCCGGGCGAAACCGGGGGTAGCGCTCACCCGTGCGGGGCGCGTATTTTGAAGCGAGTCCACGCCCACCCTGAGGCCGCATCATGCCTGTCAGCCGCGCCCAGCTGTTCGAGCACCGCCCTGCCGAACTCGAAGTGATCCTGCCCGAGCCGGACCACTGTTTCCGCTGGTTCGAACACGATTACCCCTTTGATCTGGCGCGCTGGAACCACCACCCCGAATTCGAAATCCACCTGATCCGCCAGGGCAGCGGCAAGCTGGTGGCCGGCGACTACATCGGCGCGTTCAGTGCCGGGCATGTGGCGTTGATCGGCCCGGACCTACCCCATGACTGGATCGGTGACCTGGCCCCCGGTGAGTACCTGACCGGCCGCGACGTGGTGCTGCAATTCGACGGCGCTGCCCTCCTCGCCCTGCGAAAAACTCTGCCGGAACTCGGCGACTTGCAGCAGTTGTTCGAAACCGCCCGGCGCGGCCTGGAATTCAGCGGCGACACCGCCGTGCAGGCGGCGCAGTTGATGGAGGCCATCGGCAAGGCCCACGGCCTGCAACGGCTGATCCTGTTCCTGCAATTGCTGAACACCCTGAAGAACGCCCCCGTGCAGCACGTCCAGGCACTCGCCAGCCCCTGCTACGCACCGACCCTGGACGCGCGCAGCGCCGAGCGAATCAACAAGGCCTTCGACTACCTGATGCGTGAACTGACTGGTGACTTGCGCCTATCGGTCATCGCCCAACAGTTGGAGATGAGCGAACCAGGGTTTTCACGTTTCTTCAAGCGCAACACCGGCCACGGTTTTATCGACCTGATGCGCAAGTTCCGCGTGCAACGCGCCTGCCGGCTGTTGCTGCAAAGCGATATGTCGGTGGCGGATATCTGCTTTGAAGTGGGCTATGCCAACCTGTCCAATTTCAATCGGCACTTTCGCATCGAGATGAACCAGACGCCGAGCGAATACCGTCGCGAAACCGCGATGCACCTGTTCAATCGCATCGAAAAAATGACACCCAGTCATTTCTGATCAAAAGGTCGACTAATCCCCATTTTTTTCAAGCTGATCAACCGATTGAGAGAAGTTGGTACAGCCTGTGCAAACGTTTGCGGAACGAACTTGGCAACCAGGTTCACCTTTACCCGAAGAATCGGGTTCAAACCGCGTACGAATAGGGATTTTCAATGCACCCCACCTCAAGGCGTCCTGCTTCCCTTGGTGTTTCTTTGCTACTGGCCGCCGTTACGGGAGTACTCAGCGCCCCCCTTTTGGCGCAGGAAACACCCATCGATGACTCAGCACAGGGCGAAACACTGAGCCCCGACACGAAAAATCCTGAAGCCAGCCCGGCGAAAAAAGGCGTCTATCTGTCGGAATGGTTCAACCAGGACCTCACACTGATCGGCAGTAAAGACATCAGCTTCGGCCCCAAGCCACAGGATGATGTCTACCTGGAATACGAGTACTTCGGCCGCAAGGGCCCGTTCGAGTTGTACGGCTACGTAGATGTGCCGAAGATCCTCGGCATCGGTAACAGTAATGACAAAGGCGTGTGGGACCATGGCTCGCCGGTGTTCATGGAGCACGAGCCGCGTATCTCCATCGACTACCTGGCGGGCCGCAGCCTGGCGATCGGGCCGTTCAAGGAATGGTACGTGGCGTTCGACTGGATCTACGACCACGGCAGCAACAAGGCCAACCGCGCCAACACCTTGTACAGCGGCTTGGGCACCGACATCGACACCCACTCGCGGGTCAACCTGTCGGCGAACTTCTATGGCCGTTACCAGTGGGAAAACTATGGCGCCAGCAACGAGTATTCGTGGGATGGCTACCGCGCGCAGATGAAGTACATCGTGCCCATCAGCAGCTTCGACAACGGCGCCTCGCTGACCTACATCGGCTTCACTAACTACGATTTTGGCTCGGACCTGCACAAGGACAATCCGGCGCGTACCGCCAACTCGGTCGTGGCCACCAACGTGCTGCTGTATTCGTTCACCCACCTGCGTTTTACCCTGGTCGGCCGTTACTTCCATAACGGCGGCAACTGGGAAGATGGCAGCGAGTTGAATTTCGGCGAGGGCAACTTCCGCGCCCGTTCCGACGGCTGGGGTTACTACGCCGGCGTGGGTTATCAATTCTGACTAAGGAGCTTTACATGAACGTGTTTACCCGTCTCTCGATTGCCGTGGGCCTGGCCCTGCTGGCCCCTGCGGTATTGGCCGATACGCCGGCGCCGATCAAGCCCAAGGTGATGCTGATCACCATGTTCGCCCCCGAGGCGCAAACCTGGATCGATCGCCTGGAACTCAAGCGGGAAGTCCGCGTGCCGGGCTTGTCCGCCGAATACCCGGTGATTCGCTGCAACACCCAGGACGTGTGCCTGCTGGTCACCGGCATGGGCCAGACCAATGCTGCCGCGTCCACGTTGGCGCTGGCCTTGTCGCCCAAGTTCGACCTGCGCCAGAGTTATTTCCTGATCGCCGGGATCGCGGGTATCAGCCCTAAACACGGCACCATCGGCACGGCGGCCTGGGCCCATTACCTGGTGGAATTCGGTACCCAGTGGGAACTGGATTCGCGGGACGCGCCAAAGGACTGGCCGACCGGTTACATCGGCATCAACACCAAGGGGCCCAACGAAAAACCACCGTTGGACTACAAGACCGAAGTGTTTGAGCTCAACCCCAAGTTGCAGGCCAAGGCATTTGCCCTGTCGCAGAAAGTCGAACTGACCGAAAGCAAGGAGTCCAGCGCCTGGCGCAAGCACTACCCGGCGGCACCGGCCAACCAACCGCCGCAAGTCACCCGCTGCGACACGCTGGCGGGCAATACCTGGTTCTCCGGCACACGCCTGAGCGAGCGCGCCGAGGTCTGGACCAAGCTGCTGACGGACAACAAGGGCGAGTACTGCACCACCCAGCAGGAAGACAACTCCACCTATGAAGCCCTGCTGCGTGCCAGCCGTGAAGGTTTGGTGGATATCCAGCGCCTGGCGGTGGTGCGCGCCGGCTCCGACTTCGACCGGCCGTACCCTGGCTACAGCGAAGTGGACAACCTGCTGAAATACGCAGACCAGGGCGGCTTTGTACCGGCGCTGGAGAACCTGTACCGCACGGGCAACCCGCTGGTGCAGGCGATTCTGAAGAATTGGTCGGCGTGGGAAAAAGGCGTTCCCGAGGCCTGATGATCCCCTGTAGGAGCCGGCTTGCCGGCGATGGCGTCCTCGAAATCGCCATCGCCGCGGTGCGACGACTCGACAAGCCGGCTCCTACAAGGATGTGTCAGGGCAGGAAGATAATCTTGTCCGCACTGCCGCTGTTCACTTCCTCATAGCACTGCAAGCCATCAGCCAGCGCCACTTCGCGCAGGCCGCTTGGCAGGGGCAGCAAGCCCTCGTCAAAGAAGCCGCCGAACTGCTCCAGCATCACTGCGCACTGCTGGCAGTTGTATAGCAATGAGTTGATCCCCACCACCGAACCGCCCTTGCGGTACAACGCCAGCGCCGGCAATTGCACGTGGCCGTCAACCGGTGCGGCGATGATCGCGATACGCCCGAACGGCGCCAAGCCAGCAACCGCCGCCGGCAGCCAGAAACCCGTGGTGTCGAAGATCACCTCGGCGCCGCCCTTGAACACCGCATTCACCTGCGCGCCCAACGCCTCCGGCTCTCCCAGGGTGATTGCTTCAAAGCCTTGCGCTTTCAGCACCTCGACCTGATCCGCCTTGCGCACCGCGCCCAACACTTCGGCACCGAGGATCTTGGCCAGCACCAACGCTGCGCTGCCCACCGCCCCGTTCGCGCCGATCACCAACAAGCGCGTGCCCTGAGTAACGCCGCTGCGCGCCAGTGCATCCCAGGCGGTGGTGTATGGCACGCCAAGGCTGGCGGCCTGGGCAAAGCTCAGGTGGGTCGGTTTATGCGCCACGCCTTCGGCGGCCACCGTGAGGTACTGGGCGTGGGAGCCGTCGGCAAAAAAGCCGAGGTCACGACCAGTGCCCCACACTTCCTGGCCGATCAGCGCTTGCGGGCCGTCCACCACAACGCCGGCGAAGTCACGCCCGGGAATGCGCGGCAATGTGGTGTACGGGAAGCGGCCGAGCACGTTTTTCACGTCGCTGGGGTTCAGGCCGGCCGCCTTGACCTGCACCAGCACCTCACCGGCAGCGGGCACCGGGGTGGCGACGTCGACAAAGCGCAGGGACGAAAGATCGCCGGTGGCGGAAAATTGCAGTGCTTTCATGGCCAATATCCATCGAAGGGAGGGAAGGAATTCAGGACAACCAACCGCTGACCAGCTGCCGCCCCACGGGCCAGAGCTTTTCGCCCAGCAGCATGCCCATCAGGCCCACCAGGGCGATGGCGGGTGGCGCGGGCGAACGGAAATCCAGGGCACCGTAGATCACGCCGACCAATAGGCCGATGGCGAGGGAAATCAGGTAGTTCATGGGGGTCATGCCAGTTGGGTGGATGGGCTCAGTGTAGAGAGCCCATTGCTGAAGCATCGGCCAAGTGCTTCAGGATTTCGGCCAAACCCTCAACCGACGTACTGCGAAGGCGCCACGCCGAGCGCGCGACGGAACATGTCGCTGAAACTGCTGGGCGAGTACCCCAGGGAGCGGGCGATGCCGCTGACGGACTGGCCCTGGATCAGCTCCGCCACCGCCGTGGCCAGTTGCACCTGGCGGCGCCATTCGGCAAAGCCCATGCCCAGGTGGGTCTGGAACAGGCGCGACAAGGTGCGCACGCTGGCACCGGCGGCTTCGGCGTGCTGTTCGAACGGGATTTCCAGGGACGGCGCCGCCATCACCGCCTGGCAGGCATTCACCAGTCGCCGGTCGGCCTCCACTGGCATGGCGATGCGGATCTGCGAACGGCGTGCCCGTTGCAGTTCCAACAGGGCCAGGCTGACCACCGCATCGTAATACGCCGGCTCGCCGTTATCGCCCTGATCGACCAGGGTGATGATCAGCTCGCGCAACAACCCACCCACCTCGATCACCTGCACCTGGCGGTCCAGCGTCGCCGCCAGCGCCGGGCGCAGGTAGATATTGCGCATCTGCAGGTCCGAGACCACGCGGATCCCATGCTCCACCCCCGGCGGTAGCCACACCGCACGCTGCGGCGGCACCACCAGGGCTTCGCGGGGCGTTTCGACCCACATCACCCCGCTCATGGCGTACAGCAACTGGCCCCAATCGTGGCTGTGGGGTTCCACATACAACCCACGCGGGTAGGTGCGCGCCAGCGGTTGCACGGGGACGGCGTGATCAGAGAGGTCAGGGGGTGCGGCCAGGGCCATGAAGAACGCATCGATCAAGGGTGAGCGGCCATGGTAATGACCGCCACCGGATAATCCGAGCGGATTTTTACAGGTTTCAGCCGTGGGCCGACTTAGCGCATTCGCAACCCGACGCCGAGGCGCAGGGCTCGCCATGGGCATGGTGCTCGGCGCAGCCTTTGCAGCAATAGCCTTTACCGTCCTTCATCACCGCATCTTTACCCAGAACGCACTTGCAATGGGGGCAGGCACAGGTTTTATCAGCCATGGTCAGACTCCTTTTTCATGGTCGTCCAGGTGCAGCGGGCGCCACACCTTAAGCAGTGACTATAGGCAAGCCATCCGGGTTCAGCGTCGTTAATCGGCCAGACGGCTATTGCTGCGGTACATGAACACCAGCGCCAGCGCCAACAGCAGCATCGCCAGGAGTCGGCTGCCCGACAGTTCGATGGCCGGGTTGCCCAGCCAACCGAAATTATCGATCAGCATGCCCATGCCCAACTGCCCGACGATCACCGCCACCGTCGCCACGGCCGTGCCCACCACCGGCACCGCGCCGACCATCACCATCATGTACACCACGCCAAACAGGGCACCGGTGAGTTGCCATTTCGGCACGTCCAGCAGGCTGACGGCATGGGCCGGTTCAAAGAAGAAAATCAGCAGTGCCGTGCTGATTGCACCCACCGCAAAGGTCAGCAAACTGCTGCGCAATACGCCCACCGCCTGGCCCAAACGCCCGTTGATCGCGGCTTGCACGCTCAAGACAGCACCCGCTGCAATCACCAGCACCAACAACAGAATCAGATTCATCGCCTTACCCTCGTGCAATCAGAACAAGTGCCGCCACAATCAACGCCAGGGCAATCCAGCGCTCGCCATTGACCCGCTTGCGCTGGGTGCCGAACCAGCCGAAGTGGTCGATCAACACACTCTTGCCCACCTGCCCCGACAGGATCGCGATCATGGTCATCGCGATACCGATGTGCGGCGTGGCGAGGGTCAACACCACCACATACATCGGCCCCAGGAACCCGCCGATCAACTGCCAGCGTGGCAAGTCGGTCAACGCCGGGCCTTTTTGCGGGCCACTGAACAGCAGCAACAGAAACAAAATCGCCGAACCGACGCCGAAAATGCTCAGGGTTGCCCATAAGTGCCCTACCTGCACACCCAACGGCCCGAGCAACCCGGCCTCTACCGACAGGCCCATGCCCGCCAAGATCACCAGCGGCAACAACAGCAGCCGCAACAGGTTTTTTTTCGGCGTGGCCGAAGCCGCACCCGCCATGGAACTCGCTTGCATACATCACCTGCGCATCAAAGAAAGGAAACATGGCGCGCATTATCCAGTGGCCGTGCTGTGCGATAAATGGGAGCATGCCGACAACACCTTTGCGCAAAACGCACAGCCTGGAGACCACGATGCAGGGCTTGAATGAATTGAGTTTCAAGGCGCTTCGACTGTTTGTCGCGGTACTCGACCACGGCAGCTTCTCTGAAGTGGCGCGCCGCGAGAGCCTGGCGCCCTCCTCCATCTCCCGGCAGATCCAGTTGATGGAACAGGCGCTCGGCCAACAGTTGTTGTACCGGCACACTCGCGCGGTGAGCCCCACCGAAGCCGGCCGCGTGCTCGGGCGCCATGCGCGCTTGATGCTCGAACAACTGGAAAGCGCCAGCCAGGCCCTGCAGGAGCAGGAGCGCGAGCCCAGCGGCCTGGTGCGCATCAACGCGCCGATGGTGTTCGGCCAGCGCCACCTGTCGCCGTGGCTCGGCGAACTGTGCCGGCGTTACCCGAAGTTGCAGCTGGATATCCAGCAGACCGACACCTACGTCGACCCGCTGCAAGACGGCACCGACCTGCTCTTTCGCATTGGCGTACTCAACGACTCCAGCATGCAGGCGCGCATCTTCGCCCCCCAACGCTTTCGCATCGCCGCAAGCCCGGCCTACCTGGCCCGGCATGGCACCCCCCGGCACCCCGACGAACTGGCCCACCACCAATGCCTGGCCTACAAAGGCATCACCGGCCAGCAACGCTGGTTCTTCCGCCGCGACCAGGGCGACTGGACGCCGTACAGCGTCAAGGGGCCCATCACCGGCAACCACGCCGACACCCTCACCCACGCCGCCGAACAAGGCCTGGGGCTGGTGGTGTTTCCGTCCTGGCTGATCGGCGAAGGCCTGCGCGCGGGTACGTTGCAGGCAGTGCTGACCGAATACGAGGTGGCAACCACCCTGGAACCGCAGCAGATCGCCGCACTATGGCCAGGCAGCCGCCGGCTGTCGCTGAAGGTGCGCACGGTGATTGATTATTTCGTGGAGTGTTTTGGGACGGTGCCGTATTGGGATCGGTGAGCGATCAGGGTCACATGGCTCACGCTGTTTGAGGAAACGTCCGAGGGCAAAACGTAGGCAAGTTCTGTTTTTGTGGGCCACTATTTTTGGGCGTATGACGCTACCGGCACAATTCGATGACTTCCACTCTTGGATAGCCATCATGACTGCAACACGTTCGGCAATTTCCATCACTCTACGTCAAGCAAAAGCCGGCCTCTCAGAGCTGGTTGCGCAGGCCGCTGCCGGTGAAACAATCATAATCACCAGACAAGGCAGAGCCATTGCTCGCCTTATAGCCGCTGAACAATCAGCAACGCAACGGATCGGGGCGATGAAAGGAAAGCTGGTTCTTCCTGACAAATTCGACGAACGCTTACCAAGCGAGCTACTGGATGAATTCTACGGGTGAACCAGTCAAACGATCAAAACACCCACTGCCCAATCAACCAGGCATTCGCCCCACTGATCACCGCGAACAAAAACCACGCCAACAGCTTCGTGGGCCAGCGATTCACGAACGGCCCCATCAATTGTTCGTCGCCGGTCATGCGGATCAACGGGTACAACGCAAACGGCAGCTGCAGGCTAAGCACGACCTGGCTGAGGATCAGCAGTTTGCCAATGGCATCGTCGCCCATCAGCCACACGCCGAGGAACGCGGGGATCAGTGCGAGCCCGCGGGTAATGAGGCGGCGTTGCCAGCAGGGAATCCGCAGGTTGAGGTAGCCCTCCATGATCACCTGGCCGGCAATGGTGCCGGTGAAGGTGGAGCTTTGCCCGGAGGCCAGCAAGGCGACGCCGAACAGGATGCTGGCGAACGCGCCCCCCACCAGGGGATCGAGCAAGTGGTAGGCGTCCTGGATCTCGACCACATCGGCATGGCCGGTGTTATGGAAGGCGGCTGCGGCGAGCACCAGGATCGCGGCGTTGACCAGCAAGGCCAGGGCCAGAGAGCCGATGGTGTCGATTCGCGCCAGCTTGACCGCGTCCCTCTTGCTGGCGAGGTCCTTGCCGATCAGGCGGGTTTGCACGATCGACGTGTGCAGGTAGAGGTTATGCGGCATCACCGTGGCGCCGAGAATACCGATGGCCAGGTACAGCGGCGCGGCATCGCTGATGGCCGACAAGGACGGCGCGAAGCCGCTAAGCACGTCCGGCCAGTACGGCTTGATCAGCACCAGTTCAATGAAGAAGCACACGCCGATGGTCGCTACCAGCGCCAGCATGATCGCTTCCAGGCGACGGAACCCACGGTTCTGCAGGGCCAGGATCAGCAACGTGTCGAAGGCGGTAATGACAATGCCGGTGGTCAGCGAGACGCCCAACAACAGGTGAAACGCCAGGGCACAACCCAGTACCTCGGCCAGGTCGGTGGCGATGATCGAAATTTCCGCCAACACCCATTGGGTGCGGGCCGAGCGCTGGCTGTAGCGTTCGCGCGACAGCTGCGCCAGGTCCTTGCCGGTGGCGATGCCCAGCCGTGAACACAGGCACTGCACCGCCATGCCCGCCAGGCTGGCCAGCAACACCACGAACAACAGGCTGTAGCCGTAGCGTGAGCCCGCCTCGATGGCGGTGGCCCAGTTGCCGGGGTCCATGTAGCCGATGGAGATCAACAGGCCGGGGCCGGCGAACATCAGCATCCGCTTGAAAAACGAAGCCTTGGGGTCGACGGCGACGGAGCCGGCCACTTCCGGCGGGCAGAACGGGGCGGTAGCGATTTTCGGCAGGCTGAATTTCACGCGGTATCCCAGGCAAACACACAAGACAGGGAAACAGCTTATCAGTCAGACGCGACCGTGCGCATCACCGTGTCCCGGGGCAGGTCGAACGCCTCCACCACTTGCACCACCAGGTCCATCTCCTGGTTCAACGCCTCGCGTTCCATGCGTTGGCGAATCACGCCCACCACCAGCACCGCCAGGGTGGTGATCGAGTAAGCCGGGCCGGAAAACGCCCGCACACCGCTCACCAGCAACATCGCCGCCGCCAGGGCCTGGCCCACCACCGGAATGGCCGTGGCCGCCCCGCGCCGCAGCATGAACCCGGTGAGTCCCGCCAGGGCCGTGCCGCTCAAGGCGGTCGTCGCCGAACGGCCCACGTCGAAACGACTGAACAGGCCCTGCTCTTTCTGCGCCGCCGCCTTCAGTTCCGCGTCGAAGGCCTGGCGGTCGGCGCGGCTGAGTTTGTCTTTGTATTGCTCGATGAGTGTTTCCGCGACCCGTGCCTCGATGTCTGCCAGCGCCACACTGTCGAGCGGTTCATCGAACGTGATGCCCAGGCGCTGCGCTACATCTTCGGCGATCTGCCGATAACTCACGCCATGGCCACGGGCCAGGTTCATGAACGTGTCGCCGCCCATGCGCTGCAGTTCAATCGCCAGCTTCAACGGTTCGCGCACGCTGGCATCAATCGACGCACTGCGCTTTTGCGCCATCAGCTCGGCGAGAAACTTCAGTTCTTCGGGGCGGGCCTGCACCAGCGCCGGGAACAACTCGACGTCCTCCTCGGCAAACCGCACCTCAGCACTGCGCTGATCAGAGCGAATCAGGCCGCGACGCTCCTGCAGCAGGTCGGTGTATTGCACCACCGTCTTCAACTGCGGCCAGTACGCGGCATGGTCGAAGGTGGCCAGGTGCACATTGGTCACCTTGGCCTTGAGCGCCGGGGTCAGCGGGATCGCATAACGGCCGATGCAGCGCTCGGTGTCCGGCTTCATCGCCAGCGCCCAGTCCTTGCTGGAATGGCAGTTGATCACCCGCCCCTTGAGCGGCGCCGACACCTCGTCCCAAGGGCTCGACGTACAAATCGCACCGCCCATCAACAGCAGGTTGTTCAGCGGCAGCTCACGGGCGACATCCGGGCGAGCCAGCACACTCTTGACCAGGATGCGCGCCCCCAGGGAGTGCCCGATCAGGTTGATGCGCCGCACCGGCAACGCTTCGGCGTGCAGGTAACCGGCCAGCTCCGGCAACAGGGTCTTGGCCACTTCATCCACACGGGCCTCGACACTTTTGTAGTGGTCGAGAAAATACGCGATGGCCTTGCCCACGCCCACAGTGGCCGCGCCCAGGCCACCACCGCCGAGCATCGAACCTATCACCTCCTTGAACGGGGCAAACAGGTTCTCCAGAAAATGCCCCGCCGGCCAGAACAGCATCAGGTTGGTCGAGCCTTCGATGCTGGCCAATTGGTCTTTGAAGCTGCCCAATTGCTGGCGGTTAAAGAACGCCGAGTAACCGTGAACGTAGAGATTGAGCACATCCCCCTGGGGCTCGCCACACAATACAAAGGTGGGCTTGCGGGTGCGGTGCATTTCATCCCACTGGTGCTGCATGGGCCGGTGACTCCTGGTGACGATGGAGGGCGATACTACCAAAGCGCGGCCGCAAAAGAGGTGAATCCTGACCGACGTGTTGAAGATTCAGAACAACGCGGCCGCCTTCGACTTGGCCAGGTAGCGCGCCGGCGACTCGCCCAGGTTGCGCCGGAACACCGAGGTAAAGGCGCTGGAACTGCTGAACCCCAACTCCAACGCCACCGCCGTAATGGAAACGCCATGACTCAGGCGCGCCGTGGCTTCCAGCAGGCAGACTTGCTGGCGCCAGGCGACGAACGTCATGCCGGTGCTTTCGAGAAAATGGCGGGTGAAGGTGCGCCGGCTCATGTTCGACCAGGCGGCCATTTCATCCAGGGAAATGGTTTGCGTGGGCGCCGCCAGAAAGCGCTGGCAGGCCTGGGCCAGGCGTGGTTCGCCGGGCAGCGGCGCACTCAGGGGTAGCTCGGGCATGGCGCCCATTTCATCGATCAACAGCGTCAGCACACAGCGCTGTCGCTCACTGGCAGGCGCCGACGGCTCGAATGCCAGCGCCGCTTCCAGTAGATGACGCAGCAGTGGCGATACCTCGAAGACCTGGCAACGCGCCTGCAAACCGGCGCGCTCGGCGGCCTGGTCGTCCAGGTAAGTGTTGAGCATCACCACCTCGCCGCGCATGTGCATCTCATGGGGCACGCCGGCGGGCACCCAGATCGCCCGCTGCGGTGGGACCACCCAGTTGCCGAGGTCGGTGAACATCTTCAGTGCGCCGGTGGAGGCATACGCAAACTGGCCACGCGGGTGGGTGTGCCGTGGGAAGACGGTACCGCACGGGTATTCACGCACGGTGACCAGCGCTTCGGGGACATGGGCATCAAAGGTCGGAATCATGGCCCGATAATGTCAAAGCATGGCCCGACATAGCAAGCGGGCCATTCGGCGGCGCCCTAACCTGATCGCCATTGAACAGCCCTGCCTGCCCCAAGGATTTCCCATGCACAAGAAACACCTCGCCCTGGCCGTACTCGTCACCCTGATCTGGGGCTTGAACTTTCCCATCACAAAACTGGGCCTGCGCTCGATCGACCCCTTTGTGCTCACGGGCATCCGCTTTGCCCTCGCCGCCTTGCCCCTGGTGTTCTTCATCAAGCGCCCCCGCGTCAACTTCGGCTATGTCGCCGCCTACGGCGTGATCTTCGGCCTGGGCATGTGGGGCGTGATCAATTACGGCATCCAGGTCGGCGTCAGCCCGGGCATTGCTTCGCTGATCATTCAGCTCAGCGTGTTTTTCACCCTGGGTTGGGGCTGCGTGTTGTTCAACGAAAAGATACGCGGCAGCCAGTGGGTGGGCGCCCTGCTCGCGCTGATCGGCCTGGGTGGCATCATCGCCACGCAACAGGGTGAGCATGCGGTGCTGGGGGTGATGATGATCGTGTTTAGTGCTCTGGCCTGGAGCGTCGGCAACGTGATCATCAAGCAATCGGGGGTCAAGGAGATCTTCTCGTTCATGGTATGGGCCAGCCTGTTTCCGCCCATCCCACTGGGGCTCATGGCCTGGTGGCTGCACGGCAGCGCGTCGTTCGCCCAGGTGCAGGTCAGCCTTGACCTGACCGCCGTGCTGTCGATCCTGTTCCAGGTGTACCTGGCCACGCACGTGGCCTACTGGGGCTGGAATTCGCTGCTCAAGACCTACCCGGTGTCCACCGTGGCGCCGCTGTCGTTGCTGATTCCCGTGTTCGGCATCGCCAGTTCCGTATTGATCCTCGGCGAGCAGGTCAGCACCACCGAGCTGATCGCCATCGCAATCATCATCACCGGCCTGGCCGTGGGCCTTTACCGCAAGCCAGCTCCGCGCGTGCCGCCCGATTGTGCACACCGATAGACAGTCATGGCAGAAAACCGGGATTTTTCCGCTGCAGCGTGTTCACTAGGATTCACAGGGTCTTCCATTGACCCGAGGTCACCCCCATGAGCACACCTGAATTCTTTGTCACCCCAGGTTATGGCGATTACATGCGCGAGCACCTGCACTATTCCCAGGCGGTGAAAGTCGGCAATCGCATTGAAACCTCAGGCCAGGGCGGCTGGGACGATGAGTTCCAGATCCCTACCGACCTGGCCGAAGAAATCGCCCAGGCCTTTCACAACCTGGAGCGTACCCTCGCCAGCGCAGGCGCCGGCTGGGAGCATGTGATTCACGTCAACTCCTACCACGTCGGCGGCTTCCCGCCCGACGTCAACGAGGCAATGGTCAAGCAGTACCGCCGCTACATGCCCAACCATGCGCCCATCTGGACCCAGGTCGGCGTCGAAGCCTTGGGGTTGCCCACCATGCGCGTGGAGATCCGGGTGACGGCCATCATTCCTTGACGCCGAAGGTGCGGATCACCCACTCGGTAAACACCTTGAGCCGCGCACTCTGGTGGCGATTGGGCGGGTAAAGGATGTGCAGCGGCGTGGGCGGGCGTGACCAGTCCGGCAACACGCGAATCAACTGGCCCGCATCGATGTAGTACTGCACGATTGATGTGAAGTGCTGCCCGACGCCCAGCCCGGCGAGCAGCATTTCCTTGAGCCCGTTGCCTTCGTTGGTCGAGAACGCGCAATCGCCCACTTCAATGCGCTGCTCACCGTTCTCGAAGATCAGGGGTTCAGGCTTGCCGGAGCCTGCAAAAAAATAGCCCGCCCGCAGGTGGTTCTGCTCCAGGTCCTGCGGCGAAACCGGCAGGCCACGGCGCTGCAGATAGCTGGGCGCGGCGCAGGTCAGGTACTCCAGGTCGGCCACCTTGCGCCCGATCATCCCCATGTCCTCGAGCTTGCCGGCCCGGATCACACAGTCGGCCCCCTCCCCAACGATGTTTACCGCACGGTCGCTGATCCCCAGGGCAACCGTGATATCCGGGTACTCGCGATGAAAATCCACCAGCGCGGGGATCAACAGGCAATTGGCAAACGACGCCGGCGCATCCACCCGCAAATGCCCACGCGGCTTGAGGATCTGCCCACGGGCCAGGCTGTCCACTTCATCCAGCTCCGTCACCAGGCGCCGTGCATGCCCGTAATACTCCAGCCCTTCAGCGGTGGGTGCCAGGGTGCGGGTGGTGCGGTGCATCAACTTGATGCCCAGGTGTTGTTCCAGGTCGGTGATCAGCTTGCTGACCGTGGAACGTGGCAGCGCCAACTGGTCGGACGCCCGGCTGAAGGAGCCGGTGTCGACGACACGGACGAAGGCACGCATGGCGAGGAGTTGGTTCACAGGGGTTATTCCGCGGGTGGGAGTGACGGCTATTGTCCACCAAGTTGCACAATACCGACACAACGCCGGGCAACAAAAAGCCCGGCACTCGGGCCGGGCTCCTGCCCATCACGGTTGCGCCTCTAGCAGGCGAAGTTGTCGATCCTGACCTGGCCATCCGGGAACGTTGCGATAATTTCCAGCTCCCCTCCCATCGCGCGGATGTAATCACGCAAGGTGCTGATGTACATGTCAGTGCGACGCTCCATCTTGGAGACTGCCGCCTGGTTGATGTTCAGCGCTTTGGCCAGGCTCTCCTGGCTCAACTGCTGCGCCTTGCGCAGTTCATGCAACGGCATTTCCTTCAGGTGCTGACGCAGTATTAGCTCGGCATCGGCGCGCGCCTCAGGCGTCATGCACGCTTGAAGGTCAGCGAATTTTTTAGCCATGGTTACGGCCCTCTTTACGCAATGTTTCCAAATGCACGTCATACAGCTTTTCTGCCATGGGAACGTGCACGTCGTACCAACGGTGCTGTGCAGTTTTATCGCCGCCAATCAACAGAACGGCACACCGCCTGGGATCGAATGCATACAACACCCGAAAAGGCCGACCTGCGTGCTGTACGCGCAACTCGCGCAAGTTGCCATGTCGAGTGCCCTTGATATCGCTGCTATGGGGAAAACGCAGGCCCGGCCCAAAAAGCCCAAGCAGGTCAACGCTGGCAGATACCGACGATTGCTCCCGTGCATCAAGACCGCCCCACCAGTCTCCGAATTCATCCGTGTATTCAATGTCCCAGACCATGCAAATATGCCACCCAAGGAATATAAACTCAAGGGCATAACTTTAGGATCACAGCGGCCTCTGTCGCCACCCGGGTTCCTAGGCAAATTGTTTGTACATTCTTCAGCACGCACGTGCTTCCACACTCTCGGCGCTTGCAGGGTTCTTTGAACAGGATTCAAAAAATTCCAAAAAAAACCGCCCTTCCGGGCGGCTTAAGGAACTCGGCTTTGATCAGAAACCGAGGTAGAAATTGACAGTGACAACAACAGATCCTGTGTGCCAAAACGGTAGTCGACCCACGAAAACGTCATTGAATTAAATGGTATTAATACTTTCGTAAACGCCCAGCAAGAACGGGATCCCACCTCACCCCCATCCCCGCTCGCGGCAAAAATACAATTTTTCAAACTGTAAAAAGCGCTCTAATAGCCCCTGTTTTGATCCGCTTCAACGATCCTGGAGTTCGCAATGCCCCATGAAGGCAACCTGTTACAAGCAGCCGTGGTGTTCCTGCTCGCCGCCGTGCTGACCGTGCCCATGGCCAAACGCCTGCAACTGGGCGCGGTGCTGGGCTATCTGTTCGCCGGTGTGATCATCGGCCCTTCGGTGCTGGGCCTGGTGGGCAACCCGCAAAGCGTCGCGCAGTTCTCTGAACTGGGCGTGGTGTTGCTGCTGTTTATCATCGGCCTGGAGCTGTCGCCCAAGCGGTTATGGGTGATGCGCAAGGCGGTGTTTGGCGTCGGCCTGGCCCAGGTGCTGCTCACCGGCCTGGTCATGGGCGTGGTGGCGCTGTGGCTGTTTGGCCAATCGTGGAACAGCGCCATCGTGCTTGGCTTGGGCCTCGCGCTGTCATCCACCGCGTTTGGCCTGCAAAGCCTGGCCGAGCGCAAGGAACTCAACCAGCCCCACGGCCGCCTGGCCTTTGCGATTTTGCTGTTTCAGGACATCGCCGCCATCCCCTTGATCGCCATGGTGCCGCTGCTGGCGGGCAGCGATCACCCGACCACTGAGGCCCAAGGCCTGCAGCATGTGCTGCAAATTCTCGGCAGCATCGCGGTGGTGATCATCGGCGGGCGCTACCTGCTGCGGCCGGTGTTTCGCATCGTGGCCAAGACCGGCCTGCGCGAAGTGTCCACCGCCACCGCGCTGCTGGTGGTGATTGGCACCGCCTGGCTGATGGAGCTGGTGGGCGTGTCCATGGCCCTGGGCGCGTTTCTCGCCGGCCTGCTGCTGGCAGACTCCGAGTACCGCCACGAACTGGAATCCCAGATCGAACCGTTCAAGGGCCTGCTGCTGGGGCTGTTCTTCATCAGCGTGGGCATGGGCGCCAACCTCAGCCTGCTGCTCAGCACGCCGCTGGTGGTGATCGGCTTGACCCTGTTGCTGATCGGCCTGAAGCTGCCCCTGCTGTACGCCGTGGGCCGCCTGGTGGGCGACCTCAACCGCGAAAGCGCGCTGCGCCTGGGCGTGGTGCTGGCGGCGGGCGGTGAGTTTGCCTTTGTGGTGTTCAAGATCGGCCGCGACCAGGGCCTGTTCGACCCCCACCTGTACGACGTGCTGGTACTCACCATCACCCTGTCCATGGCGGTGACGCCACTGCTGTTACTGGTGTGCCCCAAGCTGTTCAAGCCCAAGGCCAAGCCGGTGGAAGTGCCCGAGGAATACCGCACCATCGAAAGCGATTCGCCCCGCGTGGTGATCGCCGGCATGGGCCGGATGGGCCAGATCGTCGCGCGAATTCTGCGTGCGCAGAACATCTCGTTCATCGCCCTGGACACCTCGGTGGAAACCATCGAGCTGACCCGCAGTTTCGGCGGCATGCCGGTGTTCTACGGCGACCCGCAACGCCCCGAGATCCTGCACGCGGCCAAGGTCGATCAGGCGGAGTTCTTTGTGATCGCCATGGACGACCCGGAGATCAACATCAAGACGGCGGAGCTGGTGCGCAACCTCTACCCGCACATGAAGATCATCGCCCGCGCCCGCAACCGCCAGCACGTTCACCGCCTGGTAGACCTGGACGCGTCACCGGTGCGCGAAACCTTCTACTCCAGCCTGGAAATGAGCCGCCGAACCCTGGTCGGCCTCGGCTTGACCCAGGCCCAGGCCGATGCGCGCATCACCCGTTTCAAGAACCACGACCTGCAAGTGCTGGCTGCCCAGCACGCGGTGTACGACGATGCGGCCAAGGTGATGCAAACCGCCCAGGAAGCCCGGACAGAACTGGCAAGGCTGTTTGAGATGGACCGGCTTGAGGAGGAGTCCGACAAGGTGTGAGGCAGCAGATGAACGAAATTGCGAATTTTCTGACAGAATACGCCGCAATTTCGTTCATCTCTGGAGCGCTACATGGCCACCCTCACCAAGACCGCCGCCCTGCTGGCCCTCGCGCTCTGTGCAAGCGTTGCCTTCGCGGCCAGCAAACCCACGCCACAGAAGGCCGACACCCAAACCATCTCGACACTGGGCGGCAAGTTCACCTTCAAGCTGCCCAAGGCGTATGTGGCCGACACGCTGCCCACTGGCAAGGCCGAAGACGGCACCGCCGACACCCAGGGCACGCTGTACGCCAACCAGACCACCAAAAGCGTGGTGATCGTCGCCGAAACCGCGCGTAAAGACGGGGTCACCATCCAGGACAACGACACCCAATTCCTCGATGGCGCCGTGGCCGGTTTTATCAAGGACCAAAGCGCTGCCCTGCCAGACTTCAAGAAGCAAGGCGAAAAGAAGCTGACCTTCAAAGGCCTGGGCCTGCGCCAAGTCGACAGCACCGCCACCCAGGGCGGCGGCAAGACGCTGAATTCCACGTTCCTAGGCGGTTCGGGTAATCACCTGCTGGTGATCCAGGCCATTTCCCGTGGGGATGATGTGAAGGGACATGCTGAATTGGTGAAGCAGATCACCGGCGGTAAGTAACCTGATCTCTCTTGCAACTTAGCACCCCTGTGGGAGCTGGCTTGCCTGCGATAGCGGTGTATCAGTCAACGGCGATATCGACTGATCAATCGCTATCGCAGGCAAGCCAGCTCCCACATTTTTTTGAGGTGCGGGTTATTTCAGGCTTTTTTCCAGCCAGGCCTTCAGGTCCTGCACTTCGGCCTCGCTCACGGTATGCGGCATGCCCGGGTAGCCGTGAAATTCCGGTTTCAACCCCAACCCCGTCAGCACTTCGTTCGCCCGCGTCGCCGACGCATAAGGCAGCGCCTGGTCCAGCGTGCCGTGGCCGATGAAGATCGCCAGCGCTCCCAACGCGTCATTCGGTTTCAGCTCGGCCTTGAGCACTGGCAGCACACTGCCACTGAGCGCCGCGATCCCACGCACCAGCTCCGGCTGACGCAACCCAACCTCGTAGGACATGATCGCGCCCTGGCTGAAGCCCACCAGAAATACCCGGTCGGGCCGGGTGTGGTACTTGGCGGTAGCTTTGGCCACAAAGTCTTCGATGAGCTTGGCGCTGCGCTGCAGGTCGGCCGTTTCGCCGTTGTACTCAGCGTCACCCTGGGTCTTGGCAAACCAGCGATAGCCGTGAGGGTCCACCGGCATGGGCGCCCGCGCCGACAGGTAGGTCCAGGTGGACGGCAGCGAATCCTTTATGCCAAACAGGTCTTCCTCATTGCTGCCAAAACCGTGCAGGAAAATCACCAACGGCTGGTTGCGCGCATCGGTCTGGGTCTGTTCCAGGTACGCCAATGGCAGGTCGGTGTGCAGCGAATCGTCGGCATGAACAGCGCCAGCCACCAGGGTCAGCGCCAGGGCAAACAATTTGAGCATGGGACGTTACCTCAGGGTTTGCGCAACAAATAGGTGTCCATGATCCAGCCATTGGCCAGGCGCGCGGCCTTGCGCACCCGTTGAATGTCGTCCGCAACGTCGGCCACTTTACCGCTGATCAGGATCTCGTCCGGTGTGCCCAGGTAGGCACCCCAGTAAATATCCAGGTCCTGATCGGCCACGGTACGGTAGGAGTCTTCGGCGTCGAGCATCACCACCAGGGTGTCGGCATCGCTGGCCTGCCCTGCTGCCAACCGGCGCCCGGTGGTGATCTCGACAGACTTGCCAATACGGTTCAGCGGCACTTTGTGCTGCGCTGCCAGGGCCTGCACGCTGGTGATGCCGGGGATCACTTCGAATTCAAAGGTGCAACGGCCACTGGCCAGGATCGCCTGCAGGATCCGAATGGTGCTGTCGTACAGCGCCGGGTCACCCCAGGCCAGGAATGCACCCACTTCGCCGTCAGACATTTCCTCGTTGATCATGCGCTCGAAGGTCTGCTGTTTGTCGCGGTTCAGGTCCTGCACGGCGGTGGTGTAGTCGATATCACCACGCACACGCTCGGGGCAGTCGGCCTCGACAAAGCGGTAGCCGGGCTCGGTGATGTAGGTCTCGCAGATCTCGCGACGCAGGTCGATCAACTTGTCCTTGCTCTGGCCCTTGTCCATCAGGAAGAACACGTCGGTGCGGTTGAGCGCCTTCACGGCCTGCATCGTGATGTAGTCAGGGTTGCCGGCGCCAATGCCGATGATCAGGATGCGTTTCATGGGTTGCTCTCATTGCGGGGCGTGGATTTTGCCATGTTCGCGGGGTCAGGCGTGAGTTTCCAGGCGCAGGCGCCACACACGGTTGAAACGCAGCTCGGTGCAGGACAGCGGCTCGACGTCGACCCGGTAGAACATCGACAGCGGCAACTGCAGCACGTGCAACAGCGCGGCACGGATCACAAAGGGATGGGTAACGGCCACGACATGCCCCGGTTGGCTTTCCAGGGCTTTCATCCACTGCCCGACCCGCAGGCAGATCTGGTCCACCGACTCGCCACCGTGGGGCGCGCTGGCGCTGTCAGTGAGCCAGGCATTCAAGGCCTCGCCTTCCAATTGGTCGATGGCCTGGCCTTTCCAGTGGCCAAAATCACCATCGCGCACGGCGACTTCCACCTGTGCGTTGTCACCAAACAAACCAGCGGTCTGCCGGGCCCTGGCTTCCGGCCCGCAGATCAGGCGGTGTTTTTTCGGGTAGCGACCGGCCAGGGATAACGCCTCACGCTGCCAGTCCAGCACAACGGGTTCGTCATCGGGAAAACGCCCCTGCTTTTGCGCCAGCGTGGCGGCATGGCAGATCAGGCTTAAACGGGTGGTCTGCATCACAAATTCACTCTGCTTCGGCGCGCAGTCAGCGTAGACTGGCGAAGTTGTTTCAACATGTTACAACGAACATGAAACAGGAAGCCGGTTCAATGCCGGCGCGGTCGCGCCACTGTATTCGGCCCCACAGCCGTAAGCCAGACCCTGTTTCAGCTCCCTAGGCTTTCCATTTCGGGACGCGTCATCCCTGGAGGTTTTCATGGCTAACACCGCTGCAACCCACCCTGATGTCTATGTGCCAACGATTCCCCTGGGCGAAATCCTCCCCTGGGCGATCTTCGGCGGCCTGCTGTTGATGCTGGCGATCTACTTCGTCGGTGCCGAGCAAGGTGCCACGGCGGTTTTCAAAGGCATGTACGTGCACGAATTCGTCCACGACGGTCGCCACCTGCTGGGCTTTCCCTGCCATTAATCAATAAGAGAGACATGACATGACAGGGCAATTACTCGTTCGCGGGATGCTGGTGGGCCTGCTCGCCGGCGTATTGGCATTCGGCTTCGCCAAGGCTTTTGGCGAACCGCAAATCGACAAGGCCATCGCCTTCGAAGACCAGATGGCACAGATGCACGGCGATGTGCCGGAAGAAGAACTGGTGAGCCGCGACGTGCAAAGCACCTTCGGCCTGTTCACCGGCGTGGTGGTGTACAGCGTTTCCCTGGGCGGGATTTTCTCCCTGGTGTTCGCCTACGCCCTGGGCCGCATCGGCAAGGTTGGTCCCCGTGGCCTGGCGGCGCTGCTGGCATTGGCGGCATTTGTAACGCTGATCCTGGTGCCCGGCCTGAAATACCCGGCCAACCCGCCATCGGTGGGCGACCCGGAGACCATCGCCCAACGTACCCAGCTGTTCTTCCTGATGCTATTGGTGTCGGTGGCGGCCGCCGTGATCGCGATCAACGCCGCACGCAAGCTGATCGCCCGCCGTGGCGTGTGGGCCGGGGCGATCCTGGGCGTGGCGCTGTACATCGTGATCGTCTCGGTGGCCAGCAGCCTGTTCCCGGTGATCAATGAAGTGCCGGAGCAATTCTCGGCCGTGCTGCTGTGGAAATTCCGCGTCGCCTCGCTGGGCATCCAGCTGGTGCTGTGGACCACCCTGGGCCTGGTGTTCGGTGCGGTGGCCGAGCGCCTCTTGAGCCAGCCACGCGCACGCTTGAACTCCTGAACTAGATTCCGGGATGGGCCAGGTAGAACACCTGATAGCCCGTCCCGGGATGCGCCCCATCCAGTGCCTTGGCCGACAAGGTGATCCGCACCAAACGCCAGGCTTGCACATCCAGCGCCAGGAACACCGCAAAGGTGTCACGGCTGTCCGCCACCTGCAGGTTGCGCGCCTTCTCCTCAGCCAGTATCGCGGCCCGGTCCGCCCCCGGCGCCAGTGGCCACTCTTCCCGATACAAACTCAACGCCGCCTGCGCCGGCCCACGTTGCACATCCAGCGGCAGCCAGCTTTCGATATGCGGGCGGCCGAAACTGTCGAGCACTTTCTGGAAGCGTGACCCCAGCAGAAAGTCGGCGGCCTGCAATGGGTCTGACCACAGGTACACCGACGCATACACGTTGCCGCCCTGCTCCTGGGCGATAAAGGCCTTGAACAGCAGCCCCTCGGCGTTATCCCACAATGGCCCCAATTGCGCGGCACGCCGGCGAATCACGCCCATGTCGTAGTCGGCAGGCAAGCGGTGCGAATACTGTTTGGCGAACATATAAAAACTCCCGTGCAAGATGAGGTTCCAGCTTGCGCAGCAGCGTTGATTTCAACAAGATATGACCCGATATATGTGCGATAAGGAACCGATATGGCTGACGCACCCAAACCCCTGGATATCGACACCGTGCACGCGTTCGTGCTGGTCGCCGATTTCACCAGCTTCACCCGCGCCGCCGAGGCGCTGGACACCTCCCAGGCCGCCATCAGCCTCAAGCTCAAGCGCCTGGAAGAACGCCTCGGTTATCGTCTGCTGGAACGCACGCCCCGGCATGTGCGGCTGTCGCCCCAGGGCGAGCAATTCATCGTCGCCGCCCGCGCCCTGCTCAACGCCCACGAACGCGCCTTGGGCGACATGGCTGCCCAAGTGCAGCGACGCCTGGTGATCGGCATCAGCGACCACGTGGCCGGCCCCGACCTGCCGCTGTGGCTCAGCCGCCTGGCGGCCTACGACCCGTTGGTGATTCTGGAAGTGCGCATCGCCTCGTCCCGCGACCTGGTGGCCGCGTTCGATCGCAACGAACTCGACGCCGTGATCGTGCGCAACGAAGGCGACCGCCAAGACGGCGAAGTCCTGGCCGTGGAACGCTTTGGCTGGTTCGCCGCCCCCACCTGGCAACACCCTCCCGGCACGCCGCTGCGCATGGCAACCATGGCCGCACCGTGCGGCGTTCGCCACCTGGCCACCCGCGCCCTGGACGAAGCCCACATCGACTGGACCGAAGTCTTCGTCGGCGGCGGCGTAATGGCCGTGGGCGCCGCCGTGAGCGCCGGCCTCGGCGTCGCCGCCCTCGCCCACCGCGTGGCCCCGCCCGGTGCAGTGGACGTGAGTGCGCAATTTGGACTGCCCGCATTGCCCGTCAGTGAAGTGGTGCTCTACAGCCGGATCAGCGATGCGCGTTCGCGGGAAACCTTGCGCGCGCTGAGTGCAACCTTCCGTGGGGTGCTGCAACGCTGAACCCGGCGCCCGGTTTGGCACATGCCTGATTCACCGAGGCGCCTGCATCGCCGGCAAGCCGGCTCCTACATTTGGACCGCGCCGACAGTTGGAAACCGGCCAACCCCAATCCCTGTAGGAGCCGGCTTGACGGCGATGGCATCTGCTCGGAGTGCCTGATGTACCGAGGCGTCTGCATCGCCGGCAAGCCGGCTCCTACAGATCCACACCACTCAGGTCGGCTACTAGGCCGCCGTGCTTTTGCTTTTGACTTTGATCTTAGGCGCCCCGT